>CAWHUA010000001.1:0-810696 GCA_963832375.1 Vicinamibacterales bacterium
AGCGACAATCTGGTTGATATCCAGGGGTGCTTTGACCGGTGCTGCCTCTTTGAAGAGGGCACGAATTCTCCGCACCACTTCGGCCGCGGAATGCCCGTCCCGGATGATCCGCTCGAGGGTCGCCTGCGCCCGCTCGAGATTCGGCGGATCGTGCGACAGCCACGTTTGGCACGCGTGCGCATTCGTCACGACTGACGCCAATGGCTGGTTGATTTCATGAGCAATGGACGCGGACATCTCGGCAACGGTTGCGATCTGCATCGCAGCGGATAGCTTGCGCCGCGTGCTGCGCAGTGCTTCTTCCATCTCCCTGTTGTCGTTGACGTCAACGCTCACAAAATACCAACACACCACACGACCGCTTCGATCGAGTAACGGCTCGGATCTCTCGTGGAACCAGCGATACTCTCCGTCGGCGCGCCGGAGTCGATACGTGTCTTCCCACGGTTCTCCGGATTCCAAGGCATGACGAAATTTCTGCCAGTGACTGTCTCGATCGTCCGGATGGAAGACGTGCCAGCCGATCTGTTCCAACTCCTGACCGGTATAATCCACGATGCGCCGGTTCACATAGTCCGGCGTGCCCTCGGCTGTCGTGCGCGAGACGAGGGCAGGGATCGTTTCCACGAGCAGTCGGAGGTGTTGTTCACTGTCTCGAAGTGCTTCTTCCGCCCTCCTTTGATCATCGATGTCCGTAAACACGTAATACCATCGGACAATCTGACCTCGATCGTCGCGGAGGGGCTCGCCCCGGACGTGGACCCATCGGTAGACGCCATCGAAGCGCCTCACGCGATGAACAAGGTCCATCGGTTGTCCGAGTGCGTTACACTGCAGCCACTCGTTCCTCAACAACTCTTGGTCTTCCGGGTAGACGGTGGCCATAGGCCGATCGCTGAATTCCTCAGGAGTGGTGTCCAGATAATCGATCGCGCGTTTGTTGAGGTACTCGCTTGTTCCCTCTGAATTGGCGACCGCAATCATTGCGGGAACACTGTCGACGAGCTGGTGGAGTTCACGTTCGCTTTGACGGAGCGCGTCCTCCGCGCGCTTTCGCTCATCGACGTCGGTTAACAAGCTGTACCAACGGACAACGCGGCCTTCTGCGTCCCTCATGGGGGTTCCCCGCGAGTTGAACCAACGATAGACGCCATCGCTGCGACGAAGACGGAGCTCAACGTCAAACGACTCCCGCTTCTGTGGTCGATTTCCAGACCCCGAGGACACGCGCTTGATCGTCAGGGTGGATAAAGGCGCTCCACTCATTGAACGCCAACGTCGTTGTTCCCAGGAATGTGAGGAGACGCTGATTGACGAGTTCTATGTCACCGTCGGCATTCATCGTGTAGACCATGGCCGGAATGGTCTCGAAGATGAGGCGCAGCTCCCGTTCGCTCCGCCGCAGCTTCTCTTCCGCTTGCTTTCGGTCGTCGATGTCGGTGAACGTCGCATACCACTTCACGATTTTTCCGATCTCGTCGCGCAGAGGCACGGAGCGGACCAGAAACCACCGATATTGTCCGTCCGCCCGCCGATAGCGTGTCTCCAACTCGAGAGGTTCCCCCGTCGCCAAGGCCGCCTGCCATTTGTTCAGCGCTCTGTCGAGGTCGTCGGGATGGTTTGTTGACTTCCACGCCCCGCCGAGCGTAGGAGAGAGCGGTTTCCTCGTCGGAAACATCTCTTCCCGGGAGAGGCCTACGTAATCCAGCCAACGGTGACTGACGAAATCTACAGTGCCGTCAGGTAGGAAACTCAAGACAAGGGCCGGAATTGTTTCGATAGTGGTGGCAAGTTCCCTTTCGTCTTTCCGGATCCGTTCTTCCGCCTCCTTTGCCGCGGTGACGTCCATGACCGCTCCGACAAACTCGAAACCGCCAGGTTCATCTTTCGATGCATGAGCCACGACGTGGACATGCTTGACCGAATCGTCGGGCAATAACAGGCGATACTCCAGGTCGCAATCCTTCCCCTCCCTGGTTGCACGAAGGATTTGCTCCTGAACCCTGGCCTTATCCTCCGGATGAGCACGTTCGAGGATCGCCTCCACTGCAGGTTTCGTGGCTCGGTCGTATCCAAAGATTCGAAAGGTCTCGTCTGACCAGAACATTTCTCCAGAAGAGACGTTGCAACCAAAGCTGCCGGTGCGACTCAGATGCTGCGCTTCGGTGAGGTACTCTTCACTACGCCGCACCTTCTCCTCTGCCTTTTTGCGCTCATCGATATCCGTGACCAAGGTATACCAACGGACAATCCGATCCTCGGCATCACGCTGCGGGACGAGCGCGTAGCGTGGAACCAGCGGTACACGCCATCGGCGCGGCGGCTACGATTCTCAATATCTAGGGGCTGGCCAGTTTCGATCGCGTGCCTGTAGGCCTCGACCACGCGAGGAAGGTCATCCGGATGGACGGCGTCACCGGTGGCCCACTGTTTCATTTCATCAGTCGTCTTGCCGAAATACTCCAAGACCTGGCGGTTGAGAAATTCGACCTCACCTGCCGCGTTCGCGGTCGAGACAAAGCCAGGAATGCTGTCGATGGTGAGACGCAGGCTCTCCTCATTCGACCGCAGGGCATCTTCAGCCCGCTTCCGATCGTCGATGTCAGTACCCGCTGCATACCATCGGATGACTTCTCCTCGTTGGTCTCGCAGCGGGTTGTACTGGATTAAGAACCACCGATACTGACCGTCCTTGCGGCGCACTCGTCGTTCGTACTCGAATGGGACCCCTCGCGAGATCGCCAGATCGCGTTGGTCGCGCAATCTCTCGGTATCCTCCGGGTGAAATACGTCGCCGAAGCTTTCCGTCCTCACTTCCTCTTTCGTCAGGCCCGTGTAGTCCAGTACTGCCTGATTCGCGGACAGAAATGTGCCGTTAGCCCGGAGCGAGACGATGAGCTGAGGGATGGCATCGATGATCGTTCGAAGTTCCGCTTCGGATTTCGCAAGCTCTTCGAACGCACTCGTGAGCGCCGCCTCGTTGCGCTTGCGCTCATCGACATCCGTTTGGAGAACGAACCAACGGAGGATGCAGCCTTCCGCATCCCGCACAGGGAGACCTTGCGCATGGAACCATCGGTAGACGCCATTCGCGCCCCGTTGGCGGAGCTCGACGTCGTAGGGCTGACCGCTCTCGATTGACCGCGTCCACACGGCAATGACGCCAGGGAGATCGTCTGGGTGAACGGCGTCTGAGCTCGACCACTCTTTCATCTCTTCGAGGGTCTTGCCGAAGTAGTCCAGAACCTGGCGGTTGACGGTCTCGACCGCTCCATCGGGTGTCAGGACCGCGACCAGCGCGGAAATGCCGTCGACGATCTGGCGGAGTGTGAGTTCGTCCTGCACAGCGCCATTCTCCGACATTACGACGCGGGATGCGCGCGACGCTCGCGTGGTTCTAAATCGGCGCCCGCCTGATGCAAAGCAGGTGCGACACGCGCACCAATCGCGTCAATCGCCCGCATCATCTTGGCCTGTGGCAACGAAGCGGCGTTCATCTGAAAGGAGACCCGGGAGATGCCCCCGAGTGCGGCACTGTGGCGGAGAATCTTGTCGACCACCTCGTCAGGGCTCCCAATCAGCAGCGCGCCGTCAGGACCTCGCTGCGCGTCGAAGCTCGCACGCGTCATGGGCGGCCAGCCGCGCTCCTTGCCGATATCTGTCATCGCCTTCGCGTAACCGGGGAAGAAGGTGTCGGCCGCCTCCTGCGTGGTTTGCCCGACATAGCCCTGCATATGGACGCCGACCTTGAGTTGATCCGCGGAATGCCCGTGCTGCCTGCCGGTTTCTCGGTAGAGATCGATCAGCGGCCGAAATCGGCGCGGCTCGCCGCCGATGATCGCCACCATCAACGGCAGTCCGAGCGCGCCGGCGCGCGCGAACGACTTCGGCGTGCCGCCGACGCCAAGCCAGATCGGTAGAGACTTCTGCATCGGCCGCGGGTAGACCCCTTGCCCCGTCAATGGAGCACGGTACTTTCCGGTCCACTGCACATGCTCGTGCTCGCGGATCGTCAGCAGCAGCTCGAGCTTCTCCTCGAACAGCGCGTCGTAGTCCTCCAGCCGGAATCCGAAGAGCGGAAACGCCTCGATGGACGACCCACGACCGACGATCATCTCCGCACGTCCGCGCGAGAGCAGATCGAGGGTGGCGAAGTTCTGAAAGGCGCGCACCGGGTCCTCGGCGCTCAGCACGGTGACCGCGCTGGTCAGGCGAATACGCTGCGTCCGTGCCGCGGCGGCGCCGAGGATGACGGCCGGAGCCGAATCCAGGAACTCGCGACGGTGGTGTTCACCAATGCCAAACGCGTCCAGGCCGACCGCGTCGGCATGTTCGATCTGCTCGACCAGTTGTCGCAGACGATCCGCTGGATTCAGCGCGCGACTGTTCTCGTCGAACGCCGCCGCAAAACTGTCAATACCCACTTGCATCGGTGTACCTCAGAAGAAGGACCATCCAATCCGAACGAAGGGAAGACGCTCAGCTCCGCCTCGACAACACGCTCGCCAGTTGGTCACGACGTGCCCACGCGATCGCGAGGGATCCGGTGAGCAGCACGGTTGCGGGCACCGCAGACCCGCCGACGATGAACAGATGGGTGAAGACGGCGCCGGCCATCGTGGGAATGAGCAGGAGCGCACCGAACGCCGCCCAGGACGGCACAAGGAGTGCCACGGCCGAGACGACCTCGATCGAGCCGGTCACGTAGCGGAACCATTGCCCGATGCCGACCGCATCGAACAACCCCACCATGTCGGGCGCGCCGGTCAGCTTCAGTCCGCCGGCGAACACGAACATCGCTGCGAGGGCAATCTGCGTGAGCCACAGCGCCACGAGAGCGACCCGCCCGCGCGGGATTGCGGGCGTCTGACTGGCGGTGATGGATGTCGAAGAGAGGGTGGTCATGATTCGGCTCCTTGTTTGATGGTTACGATCCAATACTCAGATAGGATCCGATACCAATGGCGGGCGCACAAGACGGCACTTTTACCTGCGTTGGTTACATCGAGGGAACCGAGCGGTCCAGAATTCAATGGCGCGTCTTCTGGTTACGAACGTATACTGTGTATGCGTCGGATACCGACGCGGGGCGCAAACCGATGGGCCGCCTCAGACATGACGGAAGGACCACGCGATGGCGCAGCGAGCGAAGAAGATCGCAGAAGAAAACAGCCACCACGACTGCGACTTTCGAGACATGCTGAGCCGGGTCGGGGACAAGTGGAGTCTGTTGGTGATCTTCATTCTCAAAGGCAGGCCTGCGTTTCGCGGGCGGTTCTCGGATCTGAAGCGCAGCATTCCGGGGATATCCCAGCGGATGCTCACGGCCACCGTGCGCAACCTGGAGCGTGACGGCGTGCTCACGCGCCACGTCTACGCAGAGGTGCCGCCCCGCGTGGAGTACGAGCTCACGCCGCTCGGCCGAGGGTTGACGGAGCCTGTGCTCGGTCTTGTCTCCTGGCTGCAGTCGAACTGGCCGGTGATCCGGAGCGCGCGCGACCGATTTGATGCGCGGAAAGAAGCGACCCGAACGGTCGCCCGCCCCGGTTCTGCGACAATCCGCGGGTAGAGTTCGATCGGGGGGATTGCATCGTCCGCGCGCGGGACGCCAGTCAGGACACGCTAGCGCGCGCCGTCTTCAAGGCTGCGGTCCACCACAGCAGATCGTCGATCATCGCCCCGGCGGGCGCCTCCAGCTCGGCCAGTCCGGCGTCGACATCGCCGCCCTGGTAGTGAGCCCACAGGGTGGCGACAGGGATGTGGACCGATGAGCGAATCGGGGCGAGCTGAAGCTCGATCACCGTTTCGCGGAGCTGCTGCACGCTGCGCGCGCCCATCGCGGAGCCATAGCTCACGAAGCCAGCCGCCTTGCGATTCCACTCCGGATAGACCCAGTCGATGGCGTTCTTGAGCACCGCCGAGGGTCCGTAGTTGTATTCAGGGGTGACGAAGACGAAGCCGTCGGACTGCGCGATCGCGGCGGTCCATTTCTGCACGACCTCGTTCTCGTAAGGCGGGCGACCCGGCGTGGCCGGCGTCACTGGCTGATCGAAGAACGGCATCGGAAAGTCGCGCAGATCGAGAAGCCGCGCGTCGACGCCATCGCGCTTCTTCCGCAAAGAAGGATTTCGTCTGGCAAAGCCGACTCTCGGATTCATTGGTGCCGGACATATCTTCGACGGCCTCAAGGCGTTGCAGAAAATCGGCGTTTCTCTATTCCAAGCTGCTTGATTTTCGACTCCAGCGTCGAGGCGGGAATTCCGAGCTTGGCGGCAGCCCCCCGCGGTCCAGCCACCTTTCCTCGACTCTTCGCCAGGGCCGCCTCGATCATCTCTTTCTCCTGATCCTGCAGCGTTGCCGGGAGTGGGCCTGACCCGTCCGCGCGAAGAGGGGCCTGACTCGACAGCCATGCTTCGTCGATCGAGAACGTGTCGCCGGTGCACAGGATGACCGATCGCTCGACGATGTTCTGGAGCTCACGAATGTTGCCTGGCCACGGGTAACGATCGCAGAGTTCCAGCGTGCGCTTGTCGATCTGGCGAATCCGCTTGGCCATGTTTTCCGCAAATCGCTTGACGAAGTACTCGACCAGGATCGGAATGTCTTCACGGCGCTTTCGGAGCGGCGGCACGTGGATGGGAAAGACGTTCAACCTGTAAAACAGGTCCGATCTGAATGAGCCCGCGGCGATGGCGGCTGACACGTCGCGGTTGGTCGCCGCCACGACTCGCACGTCCACCGGAATCGCGCGACTTCCTCCGACCCGCTCGATCTGGCGCTCCTGCAGCACGCGCAGCAAGGCAATTTGCGTATCCATCGGGATCTCCCCGATCTCATCGAGGAAGATCGTGCCGGAGTGTGCCAGCTCAAAGCGGCCGCGACGCTGCTGCACAGCACCGGTGAAGGCGCCTTTCTCGTGGCCAAACAGCTCGGAGGCAATCAGCGAAGGAGGCGTTGCCGCACAATTCAGGCTGACAAACGCCCGGTCGGCACGACGTGAATGCTTGTGGATGGCGCGAGCGATCAGCTCCTTTCCCGTGCCGGTTTCGCCTGAGATCAAAACGGTCGAGTCGGTCGGTGCCACCTTCGACACGTGCGAGAGTACGGACTTCAGCGCCGGGGATGCGCCGACGATCTCCTCGAACATGAAGGCCTGATCGATCTCTTCACGAAGGGCCAGGTTCTCGTCCTGGAGTCGGTCCTTCAGGCGCTTGATCTCTTCCTCCGCCTGCTTGCGGGCATCGATGTCCGTCAGCAGGACGTACCAACGGACAATCCGACCGTCGGCGTTGCGAAGCGGGAGACCGCGCGACTGGAACCACCGATACTGGCCATCGGCCCGACGGATGCGGTGCTCCAACTCGTAAGGTAGGCCGGTGTCGACGGCCTGCTGCCAGGCGGCCCCCACGCGCGGCAGGTCGGCCGGATGCACAGCATCAGTCGTCCCCCACTGCTGCAGTTCTTCCAGCGTGCGGCCAAAATACTCGAGCACCTGACGGTTGACGTGCTCGACGCCGCCTGCGGGTGTCATGACCGCGATCAGGCCAGGAATCGTCTCGACGATCAGCCGAAAGCTTTCTTCGCTGGCCCCGAGGGTCAGCGCCTCACGTTCGCGCCTGGCTGGATGGGCTGACTCAGTCACGTGAAACACCTGGCCGGGCGCTCCGAGCCCCGCCACCGCGCATTCTAGGCCGACTTGGCCACTGTCGCCGTACCAGTGCTCTGGTGCGCATCAACGACGCGTTTCGATACCCTGGCCTCACGAGACTTCGCGAGCGGTTCTCCCGAAGATTCGCGCGGGTGACGTGTCTCGGCTAACAGAACGCAACAACTTACGGATGGCGCACGATTTGCCCTTCGTTGTGCCGACGTTCGTCATCCCGATGCTCAAGATCACGCGCGTGGCCGACACCGGAACGACCGACGCTGATGGTGAGCGGCCGAATTCGCGCCGAGCAGCTGCTCTGAACTGCGGCGATCAATCGAAGCGGAGCGGACGCGCGACGTCGTGCTCGACCTGAGCGAAGTGGGCCTCGTGGACGGGGAGGTCGTGCGGTTCCTGCTCCAGTGTGAAATGCAGGGTATCCGGCTCGCACATTGCCCCGCGTACGTCCGTGAATGGATGGTCCGCGAGAAACGGGAAGGCGTTGACAGGAGGCCGGTATGACTGGTGCCAACGATCGTGCGGTGAACGAGTCCCCGGCGAAGGGAATCCACCGTCGACCGGTTGTACTAGGGAGCAGCAGGACGTCCTCCGATGTGCTTGGAGGGAACCCAAACTGGGGGGCCGTGCACGATACGATCCCCATGCTCGGTCCCGTGAATAGTCGTGTGAGCACGGACGCATCAGACGACATCCAGCCGCGGCCTGTGGCCCCGTCGGAGGATCGACTCCTCGTCTCGGCGATCCCGGCGCACGTGTGGCGATCTGGGCCTGACGGCACCATTCAATTTGCGAATCAACAGTGGTTCGACTACACAGGAGTCTCTCCGGAGCAAACGGGGGACTGGGTGTCGATATCCGCCGACGTGATCCACGGTGACGACCGGTCTCGCCTGCTTGATATGTGGCACCGCAGTTTGGCATCCGGCCAGCCTGACCAAGCAGAAGTGCGCGTGCGACGCGTGGATGGCGAGTACCGATGGTTTCTCGTTCGGGTCGTGCCGGTACGGGACCATAACGGCGAGATCGTGGCATGGTATGGCACGAATACGGACATCGAGGATCGTAGGCACGCCGAGATGTTGCTCGCCGGAGAAACCCGGGCTCTCGAGATGCTCGCCCAAGGTGATCCGCTCTCAACAGTCCTGAACAATCTGTGCCGAACGGTGGAAGGGATCTTCGCTGACTCGTTCGTGTCGATCATGTTGCTCGATCGCGATGAAAACCGACTGTGGTACGCGGCCCGAGGCAGTCTCCCCCGTACCTACACGGAAACGTTCGATGGGCTCGCTGTCGGTCCCGCGCAGGGTGCATGCGGCACGGCTGCATACCGGAATGAGCCGGTCATCGTTCCCGATGTCGCGGCGGACCCGAAATGGGCTCAGCATCGCGACCTGGCGGCGGCGACTCGAGTGTGTGCGTGCTGGTCAACGCCGATACGTGACTCGGACGGTCAGGTGCTCGGCACGTTCGCTATCGGGTCGCGTCGTCTGGGTGTTCCAACGCCGCACCATCAACGTGTGATCGCCGAGGTCACGCACCTCGCGAGCGTCGCCATCGTCCATACGCGCAATCAAGAAGCGCTGCGGCGCAGCGAAGCCTACCTCGCCGAGGCACAGCGACTGAGTCGGACGGGCAGCTTTGGGTGGGAGGTTTCGACGGGAAGGCTTTTCTGGTCGAAGGAGACACTCTGCATTCTGGATTACCCGGAGGATACGAAGCCCGCGCTGGCACTCGTCTTCCAGCGAGTCCACCCTGACGACCTCTCGTTCGTTCAGCAAACCATCGAGCGTGCGTCCCGCGACGGCATGGATCTGGACTTCGAACATCGGTTGCAGGTTCCGGACGGCTCCATCAAACACGTCCATGTGCGGGCGCAAGCGGTAAAGAATGCCACGGCCGCACTGGAGTTTGTCGGCGCCGTCTCAGACGTCACCGACGCGAAGGCGGCGGAAGAGAAGATCCGCCGCAGTGAAACCGAGTACCGGCAGATCATCGATGCGATCCCTCAACTCATTTTTGCGTTGAGCCCAGACGGCAAGGTGTTGTACGTCAACAAGTCGGTGCGCGAATATAGCGGTGTTGGCGTCGACGATCTCGCGGCGGAGGATTTGCCGTCACAGCTCTTTTGTTCCGATGATCTCGAACGCATCAAGGACGAGCTCGAGCACGGGCTCGAGGCAGGTACGCCGTTCGATTTGGAGATTCGCACGCGCCATCGCGATGGACCGTATCGCTGGTGCCTGGTCCAGTACAAGCCCCTCCGAGATGAACAGGGTCAACTGGCGCGTTGGTACGCGACGGGTACCGATATTGACGATCGCAAGCGGTCCGAAGAGCAGACCAAGAACGAAAACCAGGCGCTGCGCGAAGAAATCAGCAGCGCGTCCATGTTCGAAGAGATTGTCGGGCTGTCGAGCGCGATCACGACGGTGGTGCACCAGGTCGCCCGGGTCGCCCCCACAGAGTCTACGGTGCTCATTACCGGTGAAACGGGGACCGGCAAGGAGCTCGTCGCCCGCGCGATTCACAAGCGTTCGGCGCGCGCGGCCCGCCCTTTTGTAGCGGTGAATTGCGCGGCGATTCCTGCGTCGCTCATCGCGTCTGAATTGTTCGGTCATGAGCGAGGCGCCTTTACCGGTGCGCTTCAGCGTAGACAGGGGAAATTCGAGCTGGCCGATAGGGGCACGCTCTTTCTTGACGAAGTGGGCGAGCTGCCACCCGATACACAGGTGGCGCTCCTTCGGGTCCTGCAGGAGCGCGAGTTCGAGCGAGTTGGCGGCAGTCGCCCCATCCGCGTTGATGTCCGCGTGATTGCCGCGACGAATCGAGACCTCCAAACGGCGATCGCCGAACGTGCCTTCCGGTCTGATCTCTACTATCGCCTGAATGTCTTCCCGGTCGAGGTGCCACCGTTACGCGAACGGCCAACAGACATCCCGCTTCTCGTCGAGTACTTCGTTCACCGCCTCTCAAAGCGGGCCGGCAAGAGGATCACCGGTATCAGCAGCAAGACGCTCGATCTGCTCCAGTCGTATCCCTGGCCTGGCAACATCCGGGAGCTGCAGAACGTGATCGAGCGTGCCGTGATTGTCTCTGACGGTGAGCGACTGTCCGTCGACGCGCGTTGGATGACCGGCGGACCGACACGATTGCCAATGAGCACACAGCCGTTGGACGACGCCCTTGTCGCACGGGAACGGGCGATGATCGAAGCGGCGCTGGCGGACGCAAAGGGACGTGTGTCGGGACCCTCTGGCGCCGCGGTGAAATTGGGTATGAATCGCTCGACTCTCGAATCCAGAATTCGTTCGCTCGGCCTGAACAAGAACCGCTTTAGGACCAACTAGACCGGGGCTTCGTCCCCGGCCTCCATCGCAGCCGCTCGCGCGGGCCCATCCGCTCTCCCTCAGCCGCCCACGTCTATGGCGCGCCCAGTCCCCACGCGCCTCGTTCGAACGATCACAGCCCTTTCGTTGCGAGTGTCATAACGAACTCGCCCGGGTGGCCCGACACGTCGCAGCCCTTCGCCGACTGGGGAGGGTTCACCACATGGTGACATCTCGACATCGCAATCGCTGCCTCGTTCTTCTGGAATCAATCACTTAGCGCCGGCGCTCGCGTTGCTTTTCACTTGCGCAGAAGAACACGACGCCCGGTTGCGCAGATGTCTCGTTGGGTGCGCCGCGTGGTGGTGCTTCATGGCATGCAGGCTCAGCGCTCTTGGAGAGCACGCCGATGACGTTTCGAATTCAACGCTCGACAAACGCCCGGGGCGTGACCCTCTTTCTCAGCGGAGAAATGGACAGCGACCACGTCGCCGAGCTGAGAGCGCTCCTCGTCGCGGCGGAATCGAATCGTGTCGTGTGCCTCGACCTCACCGATGTGACGCTCGTGCATCGAGAGGCAATGACGTTTCTGGCGAGCGCGGAAGCCTCGGGTGCCGTCCTTGTCAACTGCCCCGAGTACGTGCGCAGTTGGGTCGACGCGGAACGGGGCGGTGCGTAGTAGCGGTTGGCGAGTGGCGACAGTTGAGCGACTGGTGTGCGGCGCGTCAACGCCAGCACGAGTACGCAAGTAAGCGGCGCGTGATTGAAGGCGGTGTCATGCCGTCTTGAGCAAACCACGAGGAGGAGGAATCAGATGTCGAAAGCAACGAAGACGCGACGGGCAGTGTTCGGTGTCCTGCCGATCATCGCATTGATGTTCGGCTATCAGGAGGTGTTCATGTCACAGGCAACAGCAAACGGTGGTGTCAAGAACGTGGTGCTCGTGCACGGCGGGTTCGTCGACGGGTCCGGGTGGCAGGGCGTGTACGACACGCTGAAGAAAGACGGCTACACGGTGTCCATCGTGCAGAACCCGACTATTTCATTGGCCGATGACGTGGCGGTAACGAAGCGCGCTCTGGCCGCGCAGGACGGGCCGGCGATTCTGGTCGGTCATTCGTACGGTGGCGTCGTCATCACCGAGGCCGGGAACGATCCGAAGGTGGCGGGTCTGGTGTACATCGCGGCATTCGCGCCTGACACCGGCGAATCTATCGACTCGTTGCTCAAGAATCCTCTCGCCGGTACTCAGACTCGGGTGTGGCCGCCCGAAGCCCCGGCGCCTCCGATCCTGCCGCCGCAAGACGGCTATCTGTTTCTCGACCGGATGAAGTTTCGAGCGGCGTTCGCGGGTGATTTGAGTGAAGACGCGGCGGCCTTCATGGCGGACTCGCAGGTGCCGTGGGGGCTCGGTGCGGTAGCCGGCGCTGTCACCGAGCCGGCCTGGAAGACGAAGCCGAGCTGGTACCTCGTCTCCAAGGACGACAGGATGATTCCGCCGGACGGGCAGCGCGCCATGTCGAAGCGCGCTGGTTCAACCGTGGCGGAGGTGAAGGGCAGTCACGCGGTCTATGTGTCCCAACCGAAGGCGGTTGCCGAGCTGATCGCGAAGGCCGCCAACGGCGTGGCCTTGGCGACGCGGTAGCGGGACGAATCGACTCTTCAGGTTGCGGCGGGTCACGTCCGGCAGCATGCCGGATGTGACTCGCCGAGCTCAGGGGACACAAGGACGGCGGCTGAATCGCTTCAAGGGAGAGGACGGAGATCGTGAGACACGCAATCAAGACGAGGACTAAATCGGCACTACAGCGCCCCCGGTACGTCGCCTTTGTGCTGCTGTTGACCGTCACCGTCGCCTGCTCGGATGGTCCCACATCGCCGAGCGACACCGCAGTGGCGACCTTTACTGTCGCGGGCGAGACGTTTCGAGTGCAGCTCGTTAGCGAGCGGCAGATCGAGGCCGCACGAGCCGCTCAAGGCGGCGGGTCGGCGCGCATTCCGAATGGACGGATTGTCCCTGGCGCCAGCGTCAACTCTGGTTGGAGCTGGCATCTCGAGGACGTTGAGTTCGTCGCGTCGACCTTCGAGGTGTGCGACGGTCGGCCATCTGACGTCGAACGGGAGGGCCCGCAATTCGGGCTAGGACGATTCTGTCCGTGGGAAGCGCGGATCGTCGCGATCAGCGACTGACGTCAGTCCGCAGCTCAGAGCCTTAGGAGGTCTTATGACACTCGCATCGGAACCCATCACGGATCTTGGCAACACGACGGCCACCGAGATATGCCGACGCACTACGCCCGCTTCTCGCGGACGTCTTCGCGCTCTACGTGAAGACCAAGAACTTTCATTGGCATATCAGCGGCCGCCACTTTCGCGACTATCACCTGCTGCTCGATGAGCAAGCGGCGCAGGTCTTGGCCATGACGGACGAGATCGCAGAGCGAGCGCGAAAGCTCGGAGGAACGACGCTGCGCTCCATCGGCGATATCGCACGGCATCAACGCCTACGCGACAACGATGCCGACGCCGTCGGGGCGCTCGACATGCTGTGTGAACTGCGCGATGACAATCGGCAACTGACGCGATCGCTCAGATTGACCCACGAGGTGTGCGAGCGCCACGACGATGTCGCCACAGCGAGTCTCATCGAGAACTGGATCGACGAGAGTGAGCGTCGGAGCTGGTTCCTCCGGGAGATCGCGCAAGAGTAAGTCGTCATCTGACACGTAACGTTCATCGTTTTTAGAAAAGGAGATTATCGCCATGTCCCGAACAAGTGCTCTCGCCCCTCGCAGTGAGAAGGGCCTATTGACGCCGGACAACTGTGTGGTCGCGCTGGTCGATCTGCAGCCGCAGATGCTCTTCGGCACGTCCAACTTCGATCGTCAGTCGATTATCAACAGCAACGTCGCGCTCTCGAAGGCGGCACGCGTGTTCAACGTCCCCACCATTCTCACCACCGTGGAAAGCAAGTCATTCAGCGGCAACATCTGGCCGCAGATTCAGGCGATCTTTCCGGACCAGACCCCGATTGAGCGGTCAACGATGAACTCGTGGGATGACGGGAACTTCGTCAACGCGGTTCGGAAGAGCGGTCGCAAGAAGATTGTGTTGGCAGGGTTGTGGACTGAAACGTGTGTGACGCTGCCGACGATTCAGGCGATTCACGACGGCTACGACGTGTACGTCGTCGAAGACTGCTGCGGCGATGTGAGTCAGTTGGCTCATGACAATGCGATGAAGCGAATGATCCAAGCCGGCGCCAAACCGGTCACGGCACTCTCGGTGCTGCTCGAGTGGCAGCGCGACTGGGCCGAACGCGACACGTACGACGCAGTGATGGACATCGTGAAGTCTCATTTCGGCGCATATGGAATCGGCGTCGAATACGCCTACACGATGGTGCACGGCGCTCCAGCGACTCGGTTTCAGGAATACGTCGTGCCCACTCCTGCCGAAATGCACGCGTAGGGTGCGGTGGTCTAAGGGAAGGAGAACGTCATGAGTCCCAGTACATACGCTGACCTAATCGTGAGGAACGCCCGGATTGCGACGCTCGACGATCGCCGTAGCGAAGGCACCGCACTGGCTGTTCGGGAGGGGCGCTTCATCGAGCGTCGGCACTGACGCCGAGGTGATTCGTTATCGCGGCGAGCAGACGCGGGTGATCGATGCCGGCGGACGACGGATCGTCCCCGGCTTGAACGATAGTCACATTCACCTCATTCGCGGCGGGTTGAACTATCACCTTGAGCTGCGGTGGGACGGTGTGCGATCGCTGGCAGACGCCCTCCGCATGCTCAAGGATCAGGCGATTCGCACGCCGCCGCCGCAGTGGGTGCGCGTTGTTGGGGGCTGGAGCGAGTTCCAGTTCGCTGAGCGCCGCATGCCAACCCTTCGAGAGATCAATGAGGCGGCGCCCGACACGCCAGTGTTCGTTCTGCACCTCTACGATCGCGCGTGGCTCAACGGTGCTGCGCTTCGCGCCGTCGGGTACACGCGCGACACGCCCGACCCTCCCGGTGCCGTGATCGAACGCGATCGACATGGCAACCCAACAGGGTTGCTCATTGCCAAGCCGAACGCGAGCATCCTGTACGCGACGCTCGCGAAGGGACCGCGACTCAGCCCGGAGGACCAGGCCAACTCCACGCGCCACTTCATGCGCGAGCTGAATCGGCTGGGCCTGACAAGCATCATCGACGCGGGCGGTGGCTTCCAGAACTATCCGGACGACTATCAGGTCATTGACGACCTTCACCGCGCCGGGCACCTGACCGTCAGGATCGCCTACAACCTGTTCACGCAGCGGCCGAAGCAGGAGCTGGCGGATTTCCAGCGCTGGACGTCGACGGCGGCGCTCTACCAAGGAGACGCCTCATACCGCCTGAATGGTGCCGGAGAAATGCTGGCGTTCTCGGCGGCTGATTTCGAGGACTTCCTTCAGCCTCGCCCAGATCTCGCGTCGTCGATGGACGCGGATCTCGAGGCGGTCGTTCGTCACCTCGCGGCGCAGGGGTGGCCATTCCGGCTGCACGCCACCTACGACGAGTCGATCACCCGGTTTCTCGACGTGTTTGAGCGAATCCACCGTGACGTACCGATGGACCAACTGCGCTGGTTCTTCGATCACGCGGAGACGATCAGCCCGCGCAATATCGAGCGCGTGAAGAGGCTCGGCGGTGGCATTGCTGTCCAGCATCGGATGGCTTTCCAAGGCGAGTATTTCGTCGATCGCTACGGCGCGGCTGCCGCGGAACACACGCCACCCATTCGACGCATGCTCGACATGGGCGTTCCCGTCGGGTTGGGCACAGACGCGACTCGGGTCGCCAGCTATAACCCTTGGGTTGCGTTGTCATGGCTGGTCACCGGCACGACTGTCGGCGGGCTCACGCTCTACCCGAGAACGAATCGGTTGGATCGGCTCACGGCTCTCCAACTCTACACGCGCGGCTCTGCGTGGATGTCGCGCGAAGACGACGCGAAGGGATCGATCGCAGCCGGGCAGTACGCCGATTTCACCGCGCTGAGTGCCGACTACTTCCAGGTGCCCGACGACGAGATTCGGAACATCACGTCGGTGCTGACGATTGTGGACGGAAAGGTGGTCTATGGCGCGGAGGAGTTCTCGCAGCTGGCGCCGCCATTGCCGCCCGCGTCGCCGGATTGGGCTCCGGTCAGGCGGTACGGCGGGTACGTCACCGAGTCGAGTGGGACCGCGGTCGGGAGTGCGACGCACCGATGCAGCGCGCATGCGGCAATCGACACCGTGGGCACGGCGCGCCACAGTTTGCAAGCGCTGTGGGGGCCTCTGGGGTGTGGCTGTTGGGCGTATTGATGCCATGGTCAACAGAAGGGCTCGATGGGTCGTTTGGCTCCTGGTCGTCTTCGGCATGAGCGGCGCCGGCGCAACAGCGCAGGAGTCGTCCGAGGCGAACGGCGACTGGTGCCAGGCCCGATTACCAGCTGCTGCGAGACGAAGAGGATTGGTCGTTTCTCAGCGATCCAGGCAGGAAGGGCGATCCGTTCGATGCGGTCAAGTTCGTCCCGATCGCGTCGCATAGAAAATCGTTCCTGTCGTTTGGTGGCGAGGTGCGGCACCAATACGAACGCTTTGCAAACGAGCAGTGGGGAATGGAGCCGAGCGACGACGATGGCTATCTCCTCCAGCGATACATGCTGCATGCGGACCTTCACACTGGGCGAGGGCTTCGTCTCTTCGCGCAGGTAAAGAGCGGGATCGAGGCTGGCCGCACCGGAGGGCCGCGGCCTCCCGATGAAGATCGGCTCGACCTGCATCAGGCCTATGTGGAGCTGCAGGCTGCAGCAGGCTCGTCGCCTCCACGCATCAGGCTTCGCGTCGGGAGGCAGGAGCTCAACTTCGGTTCCGGGCGATTGGTGTCGGTCCGCGAGGGTCCAAACGTGAGGCAGAGTTTTGACGCCGTCAGGGCGATCGTTGCACAGGGCCGGTGGCGCGCAGATGCGTTCGTCAGCAGACCCGTGACAACGATGCCAGCGTTGTTCGACGATCGGCACGACCGAGGGCGAGCACTCTGGGGCGTCTACGCCACGCGCACGCCACAGGCCGGTCCGGGCATTGACGCCTACTATCTCGGATACGAGCGTCGGAACGCCCGTTTCGACCAGGGCGTGGCGGATGAGCGGCGGCACTCCGTCGGCGTGCGCGTATGGTACGCAGCCGACGCGATCGACGTGAACACCGAAGCCGTTGCGCAGTGGGGCGCCTTTGGCGAGTCACGGATTCGGGCCTGGACCCTGGCGTCGGATACGGGCTATCGGCTGCGGCAACGCGGCAACATGCGCGTCGGCGTGCGCGCGGACATCACGAGCGGCGATCGCGACCGCACGGACGGCACACTCGGGACGTTCAACCCGCTATTCCCGAAGGGGGCCTATTTCGGACTGATCGCACCAACAGGTCCGCTCAACCACATCGACATACATCCCTCGCTCGCCTTCACACCGCGTCGGGCCTGGACCGTATCCACCAGTTGGTTGTTCTTCTGGCGGACGCAGCGTGACGACGGACTGTACGGTGTGCCCGGCAACCTGCTCCGATCGGGCGAAGGCACGCAGGAGCGCTTCATCGGACACTCTCCTGGCGTCGAAGTCGTATGGCAGGCCAATCGCCATATTGCAGTTACGGCCGACGTGGCGCGCTTCTCGGCTGGCGCCTTTCTGCACGAGTTGTCGCCGTCACGACACATTACGTACGTGGCGATGTGGACGACCGTGAGGTTCTGATGACGACCGTTTTCGAATCAGGAGGAAAGCGATGAGTGCAACGGCGCTGTCGGCAAAGCTTGGATCTCCTTCGAGGCCCGATAGTGCTGGGCCGGTGAAGATCGTGATCGAGCGTCTCCCAAGACAAGGTGCGGAGGAACGGCTTCGCGTGTGGGCCGAGCAGTTCGTTGCCGAGGCGAGCCGCGCACCTGGACATGAGGGTGGATCCGTCCTGTCGGGGCGCGGAGGCCCTCACCTGATTCTGCTGCGCTTCGCGTCGGCGTCCGCTCTGGAAGCATGGCAGCGATCGCCAGGGTACGAGTCGTTGCTGCGTGAAGCGGAGGCCGTCAGTACCGCAGGAGACGAGTCGCAGGTTCAATCGGGCCTGGAGACATGGTTCACGCTGCCCGACAGGCCGACGCCCATGAAGCCTCCGCCCAGATGGAAGATGGCGCTGGTCACCTGGCTCGCGCTCCTCCCCATGGTGATCGCCCTCGCCTTTATCTTTGCGCCGCTGCGACTGCCGTTTCTGCTCAACGCTTCGGTGTCGACGGCCATTCCAGTTGTGATGCTGACGTGGGTGATCATGCCGCGCGTGACGCGAGCGCTGTACGGCTGGCTGTACCGTGGGGTGAATACGTGATTCGTCGGGCGCTGCTTGCGATTGTGATACCGCCGACGGCGACGGATCGGATCTCCCTCGGCCTGCTGGCGCTGCGCGTGTTCGTCGGGGTGGCATTCTGGCTCCACGGCTTCGGCAAGACCGAGGAGCTCAACGCATTCGCGGCGGAGTTTCAGATTCCGTTGCCACTCGCCGCGGCAGCGGCATACACGCAGGTGATTGGGGCCTTACTGTTGATCGCTGGTCTGTGCACACCTGCCGCAGCACTGGGCTTGGGTTCGACGATGGCTGTTGCGATGACACTGCTCATCGCACGTGGAGAGCGTTTCGTCGATCCCGGCGGTCACAGTTGGGAAGCATCCGCCTTCTATCTGATCGCCACTGTCATGATGCTGGTCGCTGGCCCTGGTCGGTGGTCGCTCGATGCGCTCTTTTGGGCAGCGTGGGGCGGATCCGCGGAAATCGTCCAGTGCGGCGAGCCAATTTCCTTAATAAAATCAAACGTCAGTCGCGACTCGGAAGGCGTGGTAACTAATTTCGGGAACTAATAATTAGTTACCGTCGAGATTTGGAACGCCTTGCGGCGTTGGAGCGGAATGTCCTGGGACGGTGTCCAAGGGAATAGAAGGACCCCATGCACATCAACGGTTGGCAACGGCTTTGGCTACTAGGTTCACTTCTTTGGGCGGTTGTGATCCTGGCACTTGCAGGAAGTTTTCAGTCGGGCGGCGGTCAGGTGGTCCCGAGCGCCAATATGGTCCTGTTCGTGGTGCGGCTTTGGATCGTGCCAGTCGCGGCGGTTTATGCGTTCGGCCTTGGTCTCGCCTGGGTCCGTCGTGGATTTCAAGTCGAGTCAAAGTAGCCCACTACCAGCTTCCCGCTGCTTCCCCGGCGCTGGCCATACCACTTCCTTTCCTCACGCGGCACATCCGCGCGCTACGACAACGCTTCACATTCTGAGGATCAGAATCATCAGGAGAATGGACGTCAGGCTCGCACAGGCTGTCCGGATTGCGTTCCATCGATTCCAGCGCGGCTCGAAGCCGTCCCGCGCACGCTTTCGCATCGTCTCGCTGATGGTGCTGGCATCTAGCTTCTGAAGCTCGGTATTCAAGGGGATGTTGATGGTAGCAGTCGGCAGCTGCACACCCAGCAGGTAGAGGAGGGCGGCAGCGATCACGAGCAGGCGATCGGTTCCGCCCAATGCCCAAAGACCAAACACAGACACGGCTATCAAGGACAGCACCGAACCAACCCAGACAAACATGAACAGTGGTTGATTCCTCTGGATGACGCGATCAATCACTTGAAAGGCTCGGATGAAGCCGCCGTCGTCCAGGCTCTTGATGCCTGGCATGATGACGACCGCAAAGGCAAACAGAAAACCGGCAACCAACGAGCACAGAAACGTCGCTGTCACTAAGAGCGTCTGAAAGAGCGTCACGTTGTTTTCGGCTAGCTCGAGACGATGACGCTGAATCCGCCGTAGGTCATCCGCTTCATGGCGAAGGGCATGTCCGTCGGCTGACTCGTCTCCTTCATCGCCTGCATGATCTTGGCGTTGACGCGATCGCGGTGCGCGCGCGACTTGTAGAGGATGTACGAGAACACGATGGTCTCGCCCGGCTTGAGCTTCATCACGGTCGAGAAGGGCGTCGCGCCCCATTTCGCCTTGATATCATCAGCGACGCACTCTTTGTAGTCGAGGGCGCCGAGTTTCATCCACATCTTCTTTCCCTCGCGCGCCATCTTCACATAGGACTTCATCTTCCTGCGCGGAACCGCGATCACGAAGCCGTCAACGTAGGCCATGGGTACCTCCAGATTCAGACTATCGCGAGCGACTTCAGGCACAGAAGGTCACGATGTTGTTGTCCCGGCGGGCTCGGCGAGACTCCCCAGCAGTGTCCGGGCATCGATGAGATCAGGCGTGGTGAAACCTTCCGTGTAAGTGCTGTACACCGCGGCGAGCGCCGCCTGGGCTTCTTCACGGCGGCCCTGGCGTTGCCAGAGCCGGGCGAGGCTCACAGTCGCACGGAGTTCCCACGACTTGCTGTGTTGCGACCTGGCGATGTCGATGGCGCGACGAAAGCTCACTTCGGCTTCGCCCTGATTGGCGGTCGCGACGAGGAGCAGTTCGCCCTTGAGGCGATGAAGCTCCGCCTCGCAGAAGCGATCGTCGTTCTTGTCCACGACTGCCAGCGCTTCGGTCAGCGCTGCGAACGCCTCTTCGAAGCGCCCGGCCTGGGTATACACCTCTCCCAGCATGCTGAGATAGTACGGAACACGTAGTTCGGCGCCTGTGCCACGAAACTCCTTCAAGCCATCGAGAAGGAGCGGTAGCGCGTCGTCTCGGCGGCCGCGCAGCAGTAGTCCCGCACCCCTGTGAAGCGTCCCCAGCGCGTGCCAGAGCTGAAACCCCTGATCCGTGGCGATCGCGATCTCTTGCTCGGCGACTGCTTCTACTTCGCTGCCGAGTCGAGAGAACTGGTACAAACAGGCTGTGAAATCCAAAGCGTGAGCGGTGGTGAACGCGTGCCCGATTGTGGCGGCGAGCTGGCGCGTCTCGCGATCCACCTTCATCGCCTGATCCGCGTAGCCGAGCTGCCATAGCGTCAGGGCGAGATAGCAACGATGTGTCACGCTGGCGTTGTGCCCTGTGAACGTGGACCAGAACTTCGTGCGCTCGCGGTCGTCGTATGTGGCCAGCGCTCTCTCGAAATACTGTCGCGCGGCGAAGAACTCCGCCCGGTAGAACATCGTGACGCCGGGCATGAACAACGCTTCCATCAAGATTCCGGGATCGGCCAGGCGGTCGGCGAGTCTCATACCCTCGTCGGCCAGGTCCACACACTGTCGGATGTCGCCGCGCACCAGACGCCATTCCCACGTGCCCAGCATGGTTCCGAACAGTTGCGGCGCCTGTCCGGCCCGTTCGCACAGCTCGCGGGCACGTTCCAGGATGGGACCGACCTGTGGTGCGGCGTACCCGCGGACGGCGATGTGGCAGGGCGCCAGGACGCTCAGGAACTGCAACTCTCTGGCGTCGCGTTCGGGCGACTCTGCGAGCGCGCCGACGAGTGTCAGGCCCTTGGTGAGGTGGCTGACTGCCTCGACCTCCGCTGATCGTTCTCGCGACCGCAGCCCCGCCTTCAGCCAGTACGCGGCACCCTTTTCGGCCAGACCCGCCTCACTGAAGTGATGGGCGAGCAACTCCGGCCGCGCCTCGGCCGTCTGAGGGAACTGTGCTTCCAGCACGTCGGCGATCCGTCGATGGAACTGCTGGCGCTTTCCCTTGACGAGCGCGCTGTACAAGGCGTCCTCAAGCAGCGCGTGCTTGAAGGTGTAACTGCAGCGGGGCGGGCGGCCCTTCGGGTACAGGATCTCAGCCCGCACCAACTCCGCCAGTTCGCGCTGCAGCGTCCACTCGTCCAGGTCCGCGACGGCGGACAATACCTCGTAACTGAATTCGCGGCCCAGCGTCGCGGCGAGCTGTGCAAACTCCCGCTCACCCTGTATCCGATCCAGCCGAGCCATCACCAGATCCTGAAGGGTGACGGGAATCTCGTGTGCCAGCAGCGTCTGGCCGCGTGAGCTACCGTCTTCCTGGTCTGGCAGGGTGGACTCGTGCACCATCGTGGTGAACTCTTCGACAAACAGCGGCACGCCGCCGGTGCGGTCGTAGATCTGCTGGACCATGGCGTCCGACAACGCACGCTTCGTCTTCGCCCTCATCAGGTCGCCCGCCTGACGCTGCGTGAGTCGATTCAGTGCCAGGCTGGTTTGATGGGCGACGGCGGGCCACGGCGTGGTGAACTCTGGGCGGAAGGTGAGCAGCGTCAGGATGGAGTCGTGCAGACCCTCCGCGAGGAACTGTCCCAGGAACTCCAGCGTGGAGGCATCCACCCAGTGCAGATCCTCGACGATGAGCAGCACGGGCGTCTTCGCGGCGCGTGCATGCAGCCAGTCCAGCATGGCCCGAAAGGTTTCTTCACGCTGCCGGACCGGCGACAACGACAGCGGCGGGTAGCGATCCGGGATCGGGAGCGACAGCAGCGACGCCCACAACGGGACGGTCTCGGCCCGAGCCAGATCGTACTGCTCCAGGCGGTGCAGCATCAGATCGAACCGGGCTTGCGGTGCGACCTCGCGGTCGAAGCCGAGGGCTCGTTCGTAGAAGTCGATCGCCGGATAGAGTCCGGTGTTCTGAAAATGGGGCGAGCAGCGCCACTCGATGACGGGGGCGTCCACGTCACCTTCCATCATCTGTCCCAGCACGTGCTGCTTCATCGTGTGGACCAGACGCGATTTGCCCAGGCCCGGCTCGCCGATCAGCAGGACGACCTGGCCCATACCTTCTCGCGCCTGATCCCATCGGTCCCGGAGCAGACCGACTTCCCGATCGCGGCCCGTCAGGGGCGACAACTTCGCTGGGGCCACCGCATCAATCGGGCTCCCGGCCGCCGCGACGTGCTCTACGCGAAACAACTCCACGAGCCCGGGCACACTTTTGATCTTCTGCGGGCCCAGGGGGACACACTGAAACCGCCCTTGGAACAGGCGGTGGGTGGCGTCGGTGCAGATCATCTGACCGGCAACGGCGACGTCTTCGAGGCGGACCGCCACATTCCGCGCCTCGCCGACGAGCGACACGGCGCCCACCTTCTCCTCGACGACGGCGGCCCCGGTATGAATCCCGACCCATGGATCCAGAGGCAGCCCTTCGGCTATTCGGAGCCGCTCGCCGCGGACCGTCATGCCCTCGAGGATCGCGAGCCCCGTCCGTGCGGCGCGTTCGGCGGCGTCTTCGTACGCGAGCGGAAACCCGAAGCACGCCACCATGCCGTCTTCGCTGCTTTGGACGATCGTGCCGCCGAACTGTTGCACGGCCTTCTCGCACGTCTCGAGAAACGCCCGCAACAGGTCCGCCTGAGCCTCCGAGTCCAGTGCCAGATACGGCTCGGACTCGAACGCGTCGCAGCCACACACCAGTACCGTCAATTGGCGCCGCTCGGCCTCGCGGGCGCGTCGCACCGACGTGGGCGTCCGAGGGTCGATAGCCACTGGACGGGGCGTCCGCGAGAAAACGTCCGCTCGATCGCGCATCGTCGTGGGCAGAGGCGGCGCCTCCGCCGAGGGTGGCGCCGCCACTGCCGTAGTGACCGACGCCGTCGCCGCCTCGATCACGCGCTGCAAGTCTTCGGCGAAGTCCCCCGCCGTGATGTACCGATCCTGCTGGTGCTTCGCGAGCGCCTTCAGGCAGGCGCGTTCCAGGTCCTGCGGAATATCGCGTGCGAGCTGGCGCGGCGGCTGCGGCTCATCGTCGCGCACCTGCCGCAACAGCTCCTGCAGCTCCGGCGCCCGGAACGGCAGACGGCCTGTCAGCAGCTCGAACAAGACGACACCCAGGCTATAGAGGTCGGTGCGCCCGTCGATGCGGTGTGCCATGCCCTTGGCCTGTTCGGGTGACATGTACCTGAGGGGTCCCCGAGAGGAGCCCCTTCCCGCCCGCACTGGTCTGTTCGTCGCTCAGCGCGAGGCCGAAGTCCACCAGCACCGGCGTTCGCTCTGCAGTGAGAATGATGTTCGCGGGTTTGATGTCGCGGTGAATCACTCGCCGCGCGTGGGCATGGCCCAGCGCATCGAGCACGGCGATGGCGATCCGCGTCGCGTCCTGCCACGACGCCCGATGGTCCCGCATCCAGCTGCGGAGGTCGGTCCCTTCGAGGTAGTTGGAGACGATATAGACGGTGCCCTCGTGCACCCCGATGTCGTGCACGGCCACGATCCCAGGGTGGTGCAGTTGCGCGAGCCGCCGCGCCTCCTGCGTCGCCCGTTCGGGGTCGGCCCGGTGGCCGGCCCCGCCGTGCAACACCTTGATGGCGACGGGCCGATCGAGCTGGCCATCGTGGCCCAGATAGACCGCGCCGAAGCCGCCGGTCCCCAGCAGACGCCGCACCTCATAGCGCCCGAGCGTCGACGGGATAGCGAGGGGTGCAACGGTGGGCGCGGGCCGGCGCTGAACGTCACCGTCCCCCGTGAGTGGCGTGCCCGGTTGGCTCTCGTGCTCGAGCCTCTCCCACGTGTCGCCAGAATCTGACGAACCGGTCGCGATGGCCGGGCTCTGGGCGGCCGAATCCTTGGCTAAAGCGCGTCGATCCTTTTTGAACCACTTCACGTCGGCCCTGCAATTCCTGTCTCGAGCGCCATGATATGTCAAGCAGTCCTGCTCTGCGTTCAGCGAAACAGAAACCTTCGTCATCATCGACAACGGCGATGCAGGGCTCATCGGGAGCCGACGAGGACTATAGGCGCGGCGGGGCACGTCATCTACTGCCCTTAGGGGAAGGTCGCTCCGGCCCGTCGGTCAGCTTCGTAAATGAGAAGGCCGATGTGAGCCCTCAGCGGTGCCGCGGTCTTTGCCAAAAGGCCGGGACCTGCTACAGTGCCGACCTTCGCCTGGCAGGATCCAAACTGAGGCTGTCCAATGATCCAGTCCGTATCGCGACGTCAATGGTTCAGCAACATCACCGCCGGAATGACCGGCCTGCTGGCGAGCGAGCGCCGCGTCCGCGGAGCGCAGGCCCCCACGCCTGTTTCCGGCGCCCTCGTCGATCCACGGTCGGCGATCACGATCACCAGGATCGAGATCATCCCGGTCAACACGTTGCGCACGATCTTCGTCAAGATGCACACCGACGCCGGCGTCGTCGGCATCGGTGAAGGGACGGTCGAGGGCCGCATCGGCACGGTCGTCGCTGCGATCAAGGAGCTTGAGCCCTATCTGATCGGCAAAGACCCGCGTCAACCCGCCCACCACTGGCAGGCCATCTACCGCCAGGCCTTCTACCGCGGTGACATCGTCTTGACGAGCGCGCTGTCGGCTGTGGACATCGCGATGTGGGACATCAAAGGCAAGGCGCTCGGCGTGCCCGTCTACGAACTGCTCGGCGGACCAACGCGCGATCGGATCCGCGTCTACGGACAGGCGGAGACCGCCGAAGCGGCGCGCGGGGTTGTGGCCGAGGGCTACACGTCGATGAAGACCAGCGTGAACAACAGCCGCGGCCGGCCCTCGCGCTACTCCGAGAATCCCGACTTCATCGACGGCTTCGTCGAAAAGGTCGCGGCGATCCGCGAGGTCGTCGGGCCGAAGTTCGACCTCGGCATCGAGATGCACGCCGACCACTCGCCGCAGGTGGCGATGGTGATCATCAAGGCGCTCGAGAAGTTCCAGCCGTGGTTCTTCGAGGAACCGATTCAACACCAGAATCTGCCGCTGATGGCGGAGATGGCCAAGAAGACGCACATCCCGTTCGCGACCGGCGAGCGGCTGGTGACGAAGTGGCAGTTCCGCGACCTGCTCAACCTGGGCGCCGCCCAGTTGCTGCAGCCCGACATCACGCACTGCGGCGGGATCACCGAATTAAAGGCGATCGCGACGCTCGCAGAGGCCTACTACGCCGCGATGCTGCCGCATTCCCGCGAGGGCATCGTCGGCACGGTGGCGTCGATGCACGTATGCGCGACCATCCCGAACTTCCTCGCGCACGAACTACCGAGCCTTCAGGCCGCACCGAACGACGGCGTGGCCCGCAGTTATCTCGGCCGGAGCTACATCAAGAAGCCGCTGACGATGACGGCCGGCCACGTCGTCATCAAGGGCAACTTCGATGGGCCGGGCCTCGGCATCGAGCTCGACGACAACCTGATCGAGAACGAACGAAACGCACCCGAGTGGGAATTCCCGACGCGCTCGGACAGCTTCGACGGCGCGGTGCTGGATCACTGACGTGGGCGATTCGTCACGCGTGACGACGACCTCCCGCTCTCACAATCTGTCCACTGAATGAAACGCATGACTGTGCACGATCGGACAAACAACCGGCTCTATAGCTTCGGGACCGTTCGTGCTCGGAAGGCAATGAGGACCCGGCTGTTTGCATCGGTCGTGTTGGCCGGCGCCGTGGGGGTGATGAGTGCGCAAGCCCCGCAGACGCCGCCGATTGGTCCGGGTCCCGGCCCCGTCGTACCGGGGGGCGGCGGTCGTGGAGGCGGGCTCGGAGCCGTCGCCAGGGCGCTCTACGTCGAGAAATGCGCTGGCTGTCACGGTATCGATCTTTCAGGTGGACGCGCTGCAACCCTGTTCGATCCGAAAGCGCTCGCGCGCCTGGATGACGATCGGCTCGGGCGCATTATCAGAGCCGGGTTGCCCAACGCGGGCATGCCGGCATTCGATGATCTGACTGAGGATCAGGTTGGCCAGTTGATTCACCACATCCGCGCGGAGACCGGCAACCTCGCCCCCAAGCCTGCGTTCATCGCGAATCCCGCGGGACAGATTCTGAAGACAGAGAAGCAGACGGTGAAAGCCGAGCTCGTCGCCGACGGCCTCGAGACACCATGGGGACTGGCGTTTCTGCCGGACGGACGGCTGCTCGTCACAGAGCGTTCGGGGAACCTTCGGATTATCGACAAGGGATCGCTGTCTGGACCGGTGACGGGCACGCCGAAGGCGCACGTGCAGCAGGATGGCGGAATGCTCGACGTCGACGTCCATCCCGCCTACGCGAAGAACGGTTGGATCTACCTCGCGTATTCGGAGGTGCGTCCAGGCTTCACGCCACCGGCGCCTGGATCGGCGCCTCCCGCTCCTGCCGCGCAGCCGGGCCGCGGCCGCGGACCGCAGATTCCGTCGATGACGGTCATCGTTCGCGGCAAGCTCGACAAGAACAATCGATGGATCGATGAACAGCTCATCTACCGCGCGCCGCCGGAGATGTACACGACCGACGGCTCACACTTCGGCCTGCGGTTCCTGTTCGATCGTGAGGGACACCTCTTCTATTCGATCGGCGACCGCGGCGTGATGGAGAACTCGCAGGATCTGTCGAACGCGCTCGGGAAGATTCATCGTGTGAATGCCGATGGTTCGGTGCCGAACGATAATCCGTTTCTCGCGACGCCAGGCGCGCTGCCGACGATCTGGAGCTACGGCCATCGCAATCCACAAGGCCTGGCGTGGGATCCCGTCACCGGCCGGCTGTGGGAATCGGAGCATGGCCCGAGCGGCGGCGACGAGATCAACATCATCGAGCGCGGGCACAACTACGGATGGGGTGTTGTGTCGAAGGGGCTGGCGAACGGCATCACGAAGCGGTCGCAAGCCGGACTGGAGGAACCGCTGACCTATTACACGCCGTCGTTGGGGCCGTCCGCAGTTGCGTTCTATACCGGCGACCGATTCCCTGGATGGAAGAACACCAGCCTGTTTGTCGCCGGCATGGCCGGACACCGACTGCTCAGGCTTCAGGTCGCCAACAACACGATCGCCGCAGAAGAATTGATCTTCGGTCAGTTCGGCCGCGTGCGAGACATCGCTCAGGGCCCGGATGGGTATTTGTATGTTGCACTGCAGAACCCGACCGGTGCGGGCACAGGTCTGCTTCTGTCAGCGTCAACGCCCGGGCGCATCATTCGCCTGGTACCCAGCAGCAACTGAATCCCTTCGGTCGAATCTTTCACGCGAGGATTTCAATGCGAACGCTGACTCTGGCCCTCCTGTTTTTTGCGCAAGCGCAGACGTACCCGCCGCCGTATCCGCGCGCCGGCACCACGAAAATAATGGAGAACGACCGTTTGGTGGTCTGGGATGTCTCGTGGCTGAAGCAAGCCTATCCCGTGCATCGGCACGTCTACGACTACGCGGGCGTGTACTACACCAGCGGGGATCGCATCATCGTGTCGGAGCAGGGCGTGCGATCGCCAACGACGTCCGTCGCGTGGGATACCTTTGTCTTACCGCGAGGGATCACGCACAGCGAGGAAGGCGCGAGCGACCAGCCGCTCCGCGGTGTGTTCCTGGAGTTCAAGGAGCCTCAACCCCTCGGCGCCGCCGACGCGCGCACGAGCCCGCCGGCATTTCCCGGTATCTCAGGGAGGCAGCTCCGCGACAACGACCGCGTGACGATATGGGAGCTCGCGCCGGCGCCAGGTCCCTCCGGGCCGCCGCACCTCCACCCGCGCGACGCCGTGATTGTCGCCTTCACGAAACTGAAACCGCGTGTGACGTTCGTGGAGCGCGGAACCGTCCACAACGATGAGCAGACCAGCGGCGCCGATCGCATCTTTGCGTTCGAGGTGAAGTAAGGGGCCGCGTTCTCTTCATCGCATCTTCGTTGTTGCCGCGTGCCTGGGAGCCGGCTAACGAGAAGCCTATGCCGAAACTGCATCATGCGCTGTTCACGCTGGCCCTGGCCGGCGTCGCTTCGACGCTCGCCGCACCGGGCACGGCCCAGCAGGCGCGGCCGCAAGGCCCGTGCGACATCTATGCGGCGGCGGGAACCCCTTGCGTCACCGCACACTCGACGGTGCGATCCTTGTCGTCGCGCTATGGCGGCCCGCTCTACCAGGTGAAGCGCGCCGACGGACGGCTGCTGGATATCGGCGTCATCGCCGGCGGCTTTGCCGATGCGGCGGCGCAGGATCGTTTCTGCGCGGGCGCGCTGTGTTACATCAACCGCATCTACGACCAGTCGGGCAAGGGCAATGACTTGATGCAGGCGCCGCCGGGCCCGCTCTATCCCGGCCCGGACAAGGGCGCCTTCGACACCCAGCCCATCGCCGACATGGCGCCGATCACCATCGGCGGCGGCCACAAGGCCTATGGCGTCTACATCATGCCGGGCATGGGTTTCCGCAACAACAATGCGCGGGACCTGCCGATCGACGACGAGCCCGCCGGCATCCATGCGGTGGTGGACGGCGAGCATTATTCCAACGGCTGCTGCTTCAACTACGGCAATGCCTCGACCAACGGACTGGCGGTCGGCACCGGCACGATGGAGAGCGTCTATTTCGGCACCTCCACCGTCTGGGGCAGCGGTTCGGGCACCGGCCCCTGGATCATGTCGGACATGGAGGCGGGGCTCTTCTCCGGCTACAACGCCCGCGTCAACGAAGCCAACCCCACGATCACCTGGCGTTTCGTGACCGGCGTGTTCGGCGGCGGCGGCCGCAATTTCTGGGAGCTGAAAGGCGGCAACGCGCAGCAAGGCGGTCTGCAGACCTTCTATGCCGGGGTGCGTCCCGGTTCCAAGGAGAACAGCGCCTATTACCCGATGCACAAGAAGGGCGCCATCCAGATGGGCAATGGCGGCGACAACGGCAATGGCTCGGCCGGCACCTTCTATGAAGGGGTGATGACGGCGGGCCATCCCGGCGACGGCGTCGCCGACAAGGTGCAGGCCGAATATCGTGGCGGCGAAATACGATGTCGCGCGCCTGACGCAGACGCGGCTCACCAGCTTCACGCCGAATGCGGTCAAGGAAGTCACCGCGAGTTTCGCCAACACGAACGCGGCGGCGATGGAGAATGTGCGCCTCACCGTCTCGCTGCCGGCCGGCTGGACGGCGCGGGCTTCCGGCCCCGCCACTTTTGCCTCGGTGGCGCCGGGCGCATCCGTGCGCGCCACTTTCCAGGTCACCGCCCCGGCCCGCGCCAACATGGGCTTCCTGACGCTGCGCGCGGCCTGGAATGGCGGCGCCGATGTGAGCCAGCAGCGGGTGCGGAGCGTCGAGCCGGTCAAGCTCAATGAGGTGCGCTTCGCCTCGGGCGGCAATGCCACCGACCAGTTCATCGAGCTTTACAATGCGGGCTCCGAGTGCGGTGGACATTTCGGGCTGGCGGCTAATCAATACCCGCACCTGGTCGGCGCCGGTGACGCTGGCGATCATTCCCGCCGGCACGACGATCGCGCCGCGTTCGCATTACCTGCTGGGTCTTGCCAATTCCGGCCTGGCGGCGCCGGCGGCGGCCGGCGCCACCACCGTCAATCTGCGCAGCACCGCCGGCCTTTCGCCCGGCGCGGAAATCGTCGTCGACGGCGAGAGCCGCATCGTCAAGAGCGTCGGAACCGCCGCCACGGCGCCGACCAAGGTGTTCATCAATGTCTCGACCGGGCCCTGGCTGGATTTCCCCGCCGGCACGACCAACCTGCCGGTGCACAGCGCCGAGGGTTTCGCCGTGGGCCAGAAGATCAGCATCGACCTGGGCGGCAATACCGAGATCGCCACCGTGACTTCGGTAGGCAAGGCCGCGACCCAGACCACGCTGGCGGCCTCCACCACCCCGGGCGCCACCAACATCAAGCTGGCGGCGCTGGCCAATCTCAGCGCCGGCGACACGCTGACCATCGGCACCGGCCAGCGCATGGAGCGGGCGGTGGTCGCCTCGGTCGGCACCGCGGGACCGGAAGGCACCGGCGTCACTCTGACGGCGCCGCTCAAACTGCCGCATACCTCCGGCGTCGATGTCTGGGGCCGGGGCACCGGCATTTCCTTCACCCCTGCCACGCGCTTTGCCCATCGCAGCGGCGATGCGGTGCAGGCGCTGGGCAGCGGCGTGGTGCTCGACCGCCCGCTGGCCCGTGCCCACGCGTACGGCGCGCCGGTGCGCTATCGCGGCGTGGCCAATGAGGGCTATCAGGGTCCGGCGCCGCACGCCTGGTTCGGCAGCACGCTCTTCATCACCGGCGGCGCCATCGCGTTGACCGACCCGTCCGGCGCGGTGGTGATGGACGCCATCGTCTATGGCTCGCAGCAGAGCAATTCCAGCGCGAACGGCTATATCACCAGGCCGGACCTGGCGACGCTGGAAGGGGTGCAGCACCAGGGCGGCTGCATGGCCATCGTGCCCGGCGCCGGCTCGGGCCCCGCCACCGCCAACATCGCCGCCGCCGCCGCCGCACCCGGGGCGCCCAATCGCAGCATCGGCCGCTTCCCCGACGGTCATGACGCCGACAGTCTCTGCACCGACTTTGTGGTGCAGCCCGCCACCACCCTGCCGGAAGGCGCCGCCGCCGGGGCCACCAATATCAAAGTGGCCGGCGTGGCGGAGTTCGCGCCTGGCCAGACGGTGATGATCGGCAGCGGCCCGGCCAGCGAAAGCGCCGTCATCGCGTCGGTCGGCACGGCGGGCAGCACCCGCGCGGGCGCGGCGACGCAGGTGGGAGACACCGTCATCCCCGTCGCGGCCACCGCCGGCTTCGTCGTGGGCCAGTCGATCACCATCGACAGCGGCGCCAACCAGGAAACCGCCACCATCGCCCTGGTGCAGGGCGGCCGCGGCGGCGCCCGTATCACCGTGACGGCGCCGCTCAAGATTGCCCATCCGGCAGGCACGCCGCTGGCCGGGAGCGGCATCACGCTCACGACGCCGCTCGCCCGCGCCCATCCCCGTGGCGCGGTGGTGACGACGGACCTGCCGACGCCCGGCGCGGCGAACAAATACTCCAACCCGCGCGCGGCCCGTTGACATGAGGCGGTCCTATCCCATGCGAACCCCACTTGCTGCCATCGTGTCCGCGGCGGTCGCCATCGTGTCTCTCGCGGCGTAGACGCCAGCGCCTGCCCCGCGTCGTCGGCGCCGATCCCCCGTTACGACGTGAAGCCGGCGAGCTCGCTACGACTACCTCAACTACACCAGCCGCACACTCTTTAAACGCTGGGACGCGACAGGCGTGAAGGCGGTTCGGGGAACTGGCATTCGTAGACTGAGGCGGCCCGCGTGCTTTCAGCACTTGGGCGATGAACACGAATCAACCAGTCGCGGGAATCGTCCAGTGCGGCGAGCGGTCGTCGGCCGGTGCTATACTCGCGCAAAAATCCCTCAGGAGATCCGATGGCGATCTGGCGTGCCCGTTCGTTCTGGCTGGCCGCGGCGGTATGCGCACTCACGGCATGGACGGTCTCCTCGCAGCGTGTTCCACCCCTGTCCGCACAGGCCGCGGCGCAAACCGACACCCGTCCCAACGTCGTCGTCATGCTCGTGGATGATATGGGCTGGTCGGACACCGCGCCGTTCGGGGGTGAGATTCCGACGCCGAACCTGGACGGGCTCGCGGCGCGCGGCGTGCGCTTCGCGCAGTTCTACGCGACGCCCCGCTGCTCGCCGACGCGCGCCAGCCTGCTGACCGGCTTGTATTCGCATCAGGCGGGCATGGGCCATCTCGACAACGTGATCCGAAGCGGATCGATCGGCACCACCGGACGCCTCAACGACCAGTCCGTCACGATGGCCGAAGTGCTTCGCGATGCCGGCTATCTCACGGCGATGTCCGGCAAGTGGCACCTCGGTCAGGACAACGGCACGGCCCCGTGGCAACGCGGCTTCGATCGCACGCTGAGTCTGCGCGCCGGCGGCATGTACTTTCCGAACCAGAACTACACGGGCGGCGACAACGCCCTCACGAGCCGCGCGCAGGAGCCGTTGTTTCTGAACGGCACCGCGACGCCGCGCGACGCCGACGTGTTCGGCAAGAACTGGTACGCGACCTACCTCTGGCCGGAGTTCGGACTGAAGTTCATCGACGAGGCGCGCCAGGCGAACAAACCGTTCTTTCTCTATCTGCCGTTCAACGCACCGCACTTCCCGCTGATGGCGCCAGCTGACCTGATCGCCAAGTACCGCGGCAAATACAAGGCCGGCTGGGATCGGATGCGGCAGGAGCGCTACCAGCGGCAAGTGCGCATGGGGCTGATCGACACGAAGTGGCCGTTAAGTCCGCGGGAAGCGGATACGCCGGCCTGGGATTCGCTCTCTGATGAAATGAAAGATCGTTTCGACCACCAGATGGCGGTGTACGCCGCGATGGTGGAGGCGATCGACACCGGAGTCGGCACGCTCGTGAAGGGCCTCCAGGCGCGCGGCGCGCTCGACAATACGCTCATCGTCTTCATGTCGGACAACGGCGCCAACGCCGAGGCCGGGCCGGCCGGCCGCTTCAATGGCGACCCGCCGGGCGGTCCGAACTCGGACCTGTACCTCGGCATGAACTGGGCGGCCGTCGGGAGCACGCCCTTCCGCCGGTTCAAGCACTTCACCCATGAAGGCGGGATCTCGTCACCGCTCATCGTGCACTGGCCCAGAGCGATCGCGGCGAACCGGCGCGGCGCGATCGAGCAGCAGCCCGCGCATCTCATCGACCTCATGGCGACGGTGACCGCGGCGACTGGCGCGAAGTATCCGAGCGAGTACAAGGGCCACGCGATTCATCCGATGGAAGGTGTCAATCTGCGGCCGGCGCTGGACGGCCGTCCGCTCAACCGCCCGCGACCGCTTTTCTGGGAGCACGAAGGCAACCGCGCGGTGCGTTCCGGCAACTGGAAGATCGTGTCCGTGTTTCCCAACGACTGGGAGCTCTACGACATCGCCGCCGATCGCGTCGAGCGCAACAACGTCGCCACCCAGCATCCCGATGTCGTCAAGTCGCTCGCGGCCGAGTGGGACACGTGGGCCAAGCGGACGAACGTCGATCCATGGACAGGGCCGACGCGCCTGCCGTGGGGCGACAACGCACCGGGCCGTGGCGGTGCGGGACGGCAGGGCGGGCGGGGAGGGCAGTAGCGCGGAACGCGCCGAAGCCGTTCGGCGCTTGACCCTCGTCACGCTGACGCGAAACGTCTGGCGCGTCTGATCGTTGGTCTCGTCATTTACTCGATGGCTTCGATTCGTGCGCGGTGTCCCGGCGCCTTGGCGAGCGGTGAATCGCACGTGATCATCGATGCGTCAAGCGCCTCCGCCAGGGCCACGTACATGGCGTCGTAGGCCGTGACGTTCTCGCGGAGTTGCCAGGCGCGAGTCAAGAGGTTGAGATGGGCGTGACGGTGGAGATCGAGGTCGCCGAGATCCTCGATGGCTTCGGCCGCACGGGTCGCGCTGACCTCACCGGCCCGCACGAGCCTCCGGAGACCCTGTGTTACCTCGACGTCCATCAGGTGTGGCGAGTGGAACGCCTCTTCCTCTCGGAAGAGGCGCGCCTCGACGCGGGCGCCGAGAGGGGTTTGCAGGAGAAACTCCAGCATCGCCGACGCGTCGACGACAATCACGCGGACTCGCGCTCCTGGCGGATGACCGTCGAGGCCGCAGTCTTCAACGTGACACGTCGTCGGCTGTGAAGTCGGCTCAGCATCTCGTCGCGCGTGGGGCGTGCGGCCACACGCTCGAGTTCCGCCAGCAAGTAGTCGGAGAGTGTCTGCCCGGCGCCTGCGGCCCGAACCTTCAACTTGCGGTGCAGCGCGTCAGGCACGTTCCTGATCTGGACCATTCGAGGCATGCGAATAGCATGCGTGCATGCTCCTCGCATGTCAAGACTTGCTCCCACGCCGCGACGTTCCAGACGGGTTGGTTCCTGCCGCTCGCTGGACATCGTCCCGCTTGAGAGTCTCATCATCAAGGCCAACAAGAGCCCTCCACGGCGACTCGGGCTTCACGAAAAAGGACGCGCCAAAGCAGACCACCGCCCCCAGGATGAAGCAGACGCCAATTAGCACCCCGGGATTACGGAAGCCCATCCGTTCATTCCAGGTCAGAAGCGCAATGAACCACGCGAAGAGGCCCCCCAAGGCCCACACCAAGGCCGCCGTGCGCGCCTTGATCGGCAGTTCGGCCGCCATCCGCGCCCGATCGAACGCTTCGCGCTCGCGGGCCGATTCAGTCTCTACCTCGGCGTCGCCGCGCTTCTCCTCAAGGAGCGCCCGAAATCGTCCCGCCATGCGCCCGAACTCAGGATCGCTTCCAAAGAACTCCTCAACGAGGGCGCGCGTGTCGGCAGTCACTTCGTTCGCGAAGTACGCCGGCAATAAGTCGTAAATGACATCGCGTGTAATCTTCACCGCTGCTCCTCCGGTCGAGCGACGACCAACGGCCCCGCCAGCGCCTCGCGGGCGCGTCGGATGCGTGACTTGGTGGCGCCGACACTAATGCCCAGCGTGGCGGAGACCTCCGCATAGGACATTTCCTTGAAGACGTACAACATCAAGGCCCGACGATCCGCCCTCGCCACCCGGCGCAGTCGTGCACGGACCTCCTGCAGGGTGGACCGATGTTCGATCTGCACCTCGACACCTGGTGCGCGATCTTCGATGGTGTCCTCGAGTTCAACAAACCGGCGGCTCGCCCTGAACTGGTCTCGGTGCAAATTGCGTGTGATGGTTAGCAAGTACGCTTTTACCGTTTCCTGGCGGATGTGGTCGCGAGCCATCCAGGCGCGGACGAACGTGTCAGCCGCCAGATCGCCCGCTCGCACCCGGTCACCGGTCAGGAAGAGCGCGAACCGCAAGACGTCCTGGTAATAGCGTTCGTAGATCAACCGGAAGGCATCCATCGGGCGTCGGTCACTATACGCGCAACTGCCAGAGAGGTTACGGAGCCGCTTGTTAGACCATGACCTCGGCAAGCAGGCGTGCGTAGTCGTCACGCGTCACCGGACGCGGATTGGTCGCGTGGCTGTGGTCCTCGAGCGCTCGCTCGATCACCCATGGCAGCTTGTCGGGGGGGACGCCGAGGGTTCTGAGCCCCTTCGGAATCTTCAGCCGGTGGTTGAGCGCTTCGATCTCCGCGGCGAGGTCGGCGCCCGCCGGGAGGTCCATGGCGGTGTTGAGGCGCTTCACCTTGTCGCCGACGTGACCCGCGTTGAAGCGCAGGACCGGCGGAAGGAGGATCGCGTTGAGCGTGCCGTGATGAAGACTCGGCTGTCTCAGTCCTCCGAGCGCGTGACTGAGCGCGTGCACGGCGCCGAGCCCTTTCTGGAACGTCAGCCCGCCTTCGAGCGCGCCCATCAGCATTTCCGTCCGGGCCGGCACGTCGCCTCCATTCGCATACGCCGCGTCGATGTTCCGCCAGATGCGGCCCGCTCCATCGAGCGCGATCGCTTCGGCCGGGGGGTTGAAGCGAGGCGAGAGATACGTTTCGAGGCAATGCGACAGTGCATCCAGCCCTGTCGCGGCGGTCAGGAAAGGCGGAAGGCCGATGGTGAGCTCCGGATCGCACACCGCTCGTCGAGGAATGAGGTGCGGGCTGATGAACCCGAGCTTGCGGCCATCGTCGAGAGTGATGAGGGCCGCGCGGCCGACTTCCGAGCCCGTTCCTGCTGTCGTCGGTATCGCGATGACAGGGGCAATGGAGCCGGTGATTCTGGAGATGCCCCCGTAGATCGCGGCGTAGGATTCGAGCGGTCCCGAATGGTCTCGCCAGCAGCGCAACACATTTGGCGAGATCGATCGGCGAGCCGCCTCCCACCGCGCAGATGCCATCGCACCGGTGAGCCTGGTACACCGCCAGTGCCGCGCGCGATGCCGCTTCGGTCGGGTTGGCGGGCACGTCGAGAAACACCGGCGAGCCCGGCGGACAAAGCCCCTCGATTCGCTGCACGAGCCCGATTGCCGCAAGCCCGTGATCGCTCACGATCAACGGACGCGTCAATGCCGACGGCCGCCAGCTGATCCGGCAACGTCGACAATGTTCCCGCACCGAACTCAACCGTCGTCAGATATGTAATCGGTGCCACGTCGCGAGATTAAGCAGGAACGTAGGCCAACCTGATCACATCCTAGCCTCTCGGGTCGACCAGTTGCGGAAATCGTCGACTGCGGCGGGTCAAATTCCCCCCAAACAGGGGGGGTCTCTTTGCCAAGGAAGTGCCACCAGACGCCCGCACATAAAGGAACCCTTGCCCGAGAGCGGAAACTCTGGCAAAGTTAAGCCCAAATCCCAGGAGCTCATATGGCAGATAAGAAACTCGTCGGGGAGAACTATTCGACGCCGGAGCTGCGCGCAAAAGTGACAGGCCGCTCGAAATACGCGGAAGACTTTCGCGCCGAAGGGATGCTGTTCGCGCGGTTGCTGTTGAGCCCGTACGCGCACGCCCGGATCAGGAGCATCGACGCCAGCGCCGCGCTGGCCATGCCCGGCGTGAAGGCCATTCTGACGCGCGACGACGTGCCCGGGCCCAAAGATCAGATCAACGACAACGGCACGATCATCAGGGCCAATCCTCGCAGCGAAACGGCGCTCGCCAACGAAGCGATGTATCAGGGTCAGCCGGTGCTCGCCGTGTGCGCCGTGAGTGAGTTCGATCGCTGCCGAGGCGATCGAACGCATCAAGATTCGGTGGCAGCCGCTGCCGTTCAACGTCGATCCTGTGGCGTCGCTGGTGCCGGGCGCGCAGAATCCGCGGGTTGAAGGCAACGTCTGGAAACGCCCCGGGCCGCCCGCCCAGGGGCAACCGCCGGGCATTCCCGAGCCCATCGACGTGAAGTGGAACGAGGCCGAGGTAGAGGAATTCAGGCAAGGCCGGTTGCCGGTGACCACGTTCACCGATCCCGAATGGAAGCTCGGCGACGTCGAAGAAGGTTTCAAGAAGGCGGCGCTGATCCTCGACGAAACGTTCGTGAGCGCGAACGTCAGCCATCAGTGCCTCGAGTCGCGGACGGCGATGGCGTTCTGGCAGAACGGCAAGCTGCATATCCACACCTCCACGCAGGGCGTGGCGCAGGCGGTCTTTTCGTTCGTGCGCTGGCTCGACCTGAAGCCGGAAGACATCGTCCTGGTGAACGCATACACGGGCGGCGGCTATGGCTCGAAGGGCGGCGGATCGATCACCGACATCATTCCCGCGCTGCTGTCCAAGAAACTCGGCGGCGCGCCGGTGATGATGCGCATCAGCCGTGAAGAGGAACATGCGATCGGCCGCGCCCGCCCGGCGATGCACAGCCGCGTGAAGGTGGGTTTCACGAAGGAAGGCCGCGTGACCGCGGTGGATATGTTTACCGTGACCGAAGGCGGGCCGTACGGTCCCGGCGGCGACGGCAACACGGCGAGCGGGTACGCGTCTTTGATGTATCAGCCCGAAACGTTCCGTTACCGCGGCATCACCGCGATCACGAACACGCCGCCGCGCGGCGCGCTCACCCAGCCGGGCGGCTTTCAGGGCTGCCAGATTATGGATGAGATCGTCAACAAAGCGGCGCGCAAGCTGGGCATCGATCAGGTAGCGATCCGCAAGCTGAACGCGCCGGAAGGAAAGGCGAAGTACGGGCCGGCCAATGCGAGAGGCGAGCGCGGCTACGTGACGAGCTGTTTCCTCAAGGAAGCGCTGGACAAGGGTGCGGCGCGGTTCAACTGGAACGAACGCGTTGCGCGTGGCCCGCAACGCAACGGGTCGAAGGTGCGCGGCATCGGCGTCGGCGTCAGCTCCTATAGCGGCGGCTCGGTCGGTTTCGACGGTCTCTTCGTCATCACGCCAGACGGCGGGATGCGCGTCCATACTGGCATCGGCAATCTCGGCACCGAATCGTTCTCCGACTGCCAGCGCGTGGCGGCGGAGATGGTCGGCATACCGTGGGAGAAAGTGGAGATCGTCTGGGGCGATACGGCGATGCACCTGCCGTGGAGCTGCAACTCGGGCGGCAGCCAGACGATACACGCGCATACGCGCACGTCGCACGCGGCCGCGACAGACGCGATCACCAAGCTGCAGCAGATCGCCGCCAAGGATCTCGGCGGGAGACCCGAGGACTACGTCAGTGGGCGGCGAGCGCGTCTACCGCAAGGGCGGCGGCCGCGGGATGACGCTCGCGCAGGCGGCCAAGCGCGCCATCGAGCTCGGAGGCATTTACGACGGCCACGAGTTGCCCAAAGACATCAATGCGATGACAACGCGCTCCGCGACGGCTCTGGCCGGGCAGGGTCTCATGGGCGTGGCGAAGGACAACTACAAGCGCGACGGAACGACCCGGTCCTTCTCCGCCGCGTTTGCCGAGGTCGAAGTCGACATCGAAACCGGGAAATACACGGTCACGGAGTTTCTCTCCGTGGGCGACGTCGGCACCGTGATTCACCCGGCCGCGCTCGGCGGCCAGATTCTGGGCCGTTCGATACTCGGCATCGCTCACGCGATCGGTCACCGGTGGATCTATGACCAGCGCTACGGAGTCGGGCTCGCGAAGCGGTTCTACAACAACAGCCCCCCGACGATTCTCGACGTGCCGCTGAACATCGCCTGGGACGCCGTCGGGATACCCGATCCGGAAACGCCGGTCGGCGCGCGAGGCATCGGCGAGCCCCCGGTTGCATCCGCCTGCGATGCGGTGCTGAACGCGATCTCAGACGCGCTCGGCGACGAGGTGTTCGTCCGCTCGCCGGTTCTGGTGGATCACATCGTCAAGGCGCTCGACACCAAGAAGGTGGGGCAGTTCCCGCTCACGGCAAACGTGTAGGGACACTTCGCTATCAGGGCTGAAGGAAAAGGGCAGAGGGCAGAGGGCAAAAGGATGAAATGCCCTCTGCTCTCTGCCTCTCTGCATTTTTCTGCTCCTTCCCTCGTGCTCGCAGCCACCACCCAAACCAGCTCAAAAGACGATGATCTGGGAGCGCGCCGGGTCCTGGTCCGGCCGCGGGGATCTGGAAACCAACTCGTTCCCATCCTCGAGCGGATACCTCCGATTTACCTGGGAGACGAGCAACGAGACGAAGCCGGGCGAAGGCAGGTTCAAGCTAAGCCTGGGAAGCTCGATCAGCGGCCGCGTGATCCAGGCGGTGGTGGACAGCAAAGGCGCGAGACGCGACGTCGCGTACGTCAGCGAGGAGGCGCGTACGTTTTACATCAAGGTGGAGTCGGCAAACGAAGACTGGAAGGTCACCGTGGACGAAGGTTTTTCGGCCACAATCGAACCCAAGCACTAAGCGTCGCGAGATTAAGCAGGAACGTAGGCCAGCCTGATCACATCCTCGCCAATCCGATCATGAGCTCTAAGGCGGAGCGGCGGCCGGGGCCCGGCGAAATACGGCTTGCCGCGACCAAGCACGACAGGGTGCAGGTAGATTCGATACTCATCGATCAGGCCAAGTTCGGTGAGACTTCGCGCCAGGTCCGGGCCGGCGACTTCGATCTCCCCGTCGCGCCCGGCCTTCAGCTCGCGGATCGCGCCCTCGAGATCATCCTCAACCAGCCTGGCGTTGGGGCCGACCGACGTCAACGAGCGCGAGACCACCCATTTCGGCTGGTTCCGCCACGCCGCCGCGAAGGCGCGTTCCTCTGCATTCCATTCAGGATGATCGTCGTCCCAGTACCGCATGACCTCATACATGTGGCGACCGTAGACACTGCCCGCCTGCCCCTGAGCCTCCTCGATGAAGTGGCGGAAGAGCGTGGGACCTGGCGCAAACGCCAGATGGTCGACGTAGCCGTCCAGGGACTGGTTCATTCCGAACACGAGCCTGGCCATACCACCTGTCCTCCGCATGAACGCCACGCTCGGGCGCATGTGGTGATCACCGCGGTCCAGTCATGGAACGGATACTCGAGCTCTTCGCGGTCGCCTTCCGGCGCATCTACGCCGAACTGAACGGCAAGCTCAGTTAACCACGACCTCCACGGTCGAGTCGTGCATCCAGCCCCTGTCCTCGTTCTTGTACCAGCGCATGAGCATCCCGGTCTTTCTCAGCGCCGGCGTCAGCTCGACTTGAATCCATTCTTTGTCCCGTGCGACAACCCTGAGCACGGTGCCTTTGGGGACCAGCACGAGTACTTCAGCGCCCGACGAAGCGGCCATGTGCACGTTGGCATAGCTCGTTGGCACTCGGACACGTGCTGGCGCCGGTGCCTGGCTGAGCCCGACGACGGGGACGGTGAAACACGCCACCGTCAACAGAAGGATGTGAGGAGTGCGCATCGTTCGATAGTCAACAACGACGGCTTTCTCATGTCAAGCTAGTGATGGTTGGAAGGAGAGACGATGCCCAATCGCAGGTGGTTCCTCGAGAGAATGGCGGGGGCGACGGCGGGATTGTTGATGGGAGGTAGAGGGCTCGCGGATGCGGCCCTTTCGCGACAGGTCGGCGTGCCTCGAGGCAAGCGCCGTGAAGTGGTCATCGGTGGGCGTCGCATCACGACGGTGGACGTTCACGCTCACTGTTTCGTGCCGGCTGTCTGGGACCTGGTCAAAGAGACCCCCCTGGCGGAGGTTGCGAAGAACAACCTCACGGGCAACATCGCGCTTGGCAGCCCGCAGCGACTCATCGACATGGACGCTCAGGGTATCGACTATCAGGCGATCAACGTCAACGCCTGGGGGTACTCAGCGGACCGCGCGCTCGCCACCGACATCGTGCAGCTCCAGAATGAAACGATTTCACGATGGTGTGCCGCGAACCCGGATCGCTTTGTGGGGATGGCAACCCTTGCGTTGCAGCACCCCGATCTGGCGGCGGATCAGCTGGACTACGCCGTCAGAAAGCTGGGGATGCGTGGCGCCGCCATCGGGGGCAGTGTCGAAGGGCAGGAGCTCTCCGACCGCAAGTTCGATCCGTTCTGGGCAAAAGCGGAACAGCTCGGCGTCGTGCTGTTCATGCACCCGCAGGCCGCACCTGGCACCACGCAGAACCCTCGGTTGCAGGGAAAGGGCGGCCTGGGAAACATCATCGGCAATCCGCTGGAAACGACCGTCTTTCTCTCCCACCTGATTTTTGAAGGCACGCTCGATCGGTTTCCCGGCTTGAAAATATGCGGCGCGCACGCGGGCGGCTACCTGCCGTCCTACAGCGGCCGGTCCGACGCGTTATGCGGGCGCGGCACCGGCGCCGACTGCAGGGCGCTGAAGAACAAGCCCAGCGGGTATTTCAAGGAACAGCTCTACATCGACACGATGATCTTTCACGAGGAGGGTCTGCGACACCTGATTGCCGAAGTCGGCGTCGATCACATGCTCTACGGGACAGACTATCCCTTCGACTGGCCCGTGGGCATCGACTTTGTGCTCAACGCGCCTTTCCTGAGCGACGCCGACAAGCAGGCGATCCTCGGAGGGAATGCGATGAAGCTGCTCCGAATCAACGTGTAGATTTCGCACGAGCTCAGATCAACCTGCGGAGATGCTGACGATGCGCGCACGGAATTCGCTGGCTACGGTTTGCATGGCGCTGGCGGTGGCGGCTGCTTTGGAAGTGATCGGTTCGTCTGGCACATCCGATACCGCGCACGCGCAAGCCCCCGCGGGCAAGCCCGGAATCGAACTGGCGGTGCAACCCGTACGGATGGGCGACTACGACGTCGTCTCGAACTGGCCAAAGCCCTTGCCCGACACCGATGCTTCGCATGCCGGCTGGACGTGGGGATCGGGCGCAGGGGTCTGGGCCGAAAGCCCGGACAAGGTGTGGGTATCTCAGCGCGGCGAGATTCAGCTGCCTCCTGGTGCGACACCGTGGATTTGCCCGTGTCTGCTCGATCCCCGCAGAACGAACACCGGGCGGCGGCCTTACTCGGGCAAGGGCTACACCTATGAGATGCGGCGGCATCATCTCGTGTTCGCCGTCGACCGGAACGGCAACACGATCGAGGAATGGCTGCAGCATGACGCCTATCTCCGCCCCGACAGAGGTACCGGTCTGGGAGAGCTGGGCAGAGGACCGCACAAGCTCCTGATGAATCCCTACGATCCGCAGAAACACATCTGGATCGTCGACGACGACATGCACGAGATCAACGTCTTCACGAATGACGGCAAGCTGGTGAAAACGATGGGACAGCGTGGTGTGCCGGGACGCGGTCCAAACAACTTCAACCGGCCGACGGATATCACCTGGCTTCCGGACGGCACGTTCTTCGTGGCTGACGGATATGCCGGTACGCGCGTGGCGAAGTTCGACCGCAACGGAAGGTTCATCAAAGACTGGGGACGGCCCCCGGTCGATCCAAACAAGCCAGGACCGGGCGAGTTCTGGTCTGTCCACAGCATCGGGCTCAGTCGCGATCGTCGGCTCTTTGTCGCGGACCGCGAGCACAACCGGATGCAGGTCTTCGACGAGAACGGCAAGTTCCTCGAGATGTGGCCGACCGGCCACAACTCGGCGGTTCTCACCCACATCGTCACGCAGGACGATTACGTCTGGGTGGCGGACTGGACGACGGATCGCCTGGTGAAGTACGACCTGAACGGGCGCTACATCCTCGATATCGGCGGCCACGGACCGCAGCCCGGCCAGTTCGATGGTGTACACCAGATGAGCGTCGATCAGGATCGCAATTTGTACGTCACCGAGGTGGCCAACGATCGGTCACAGATGTTCCGGCCGAGGAAGGATGCGGACCCTGCGAGGATCATCCAGCCCATGGTCGGGACCTGGAAATAGTCCTCGGTCCCCCCATCGTATTTCGTGGATTCCCCACCTCCACGGTGGTCGGCGCCCGACGCGCCGGGCGCGTCGCGATTGCGGCCGAAGGATTCAAGGCAAACGAGCCATTCGTTCATGGCGATGTCTTTGCAACGGCATGACTCACTGTGACGTGATCACCAGCAGCCCCCGAAAAGAACCAATCCGGACTTGCACCATCGGAGGAGATTTTCATGACTGTCATCACAGACACGATCGCCCCGGTCGCCATGCGAGTGCGACGTCGTTCGACCCTCCGGCTCATGACGGCGGGAGGCGCGGTCATCATCGCGGCGCTGGTCGCGATGCCCGTCGTCTCCGCCGACCGACTGCCCGGCAAGGACGTCATGGCTCTCCTCGATCGAATCGACAACGAACGCGATCGCTTCGAGGACCAGCTCGACGGAAAGATCAAGAGCAGCATCATCCAAGGCGCGGGCGAGGTGCACGTCGAGCGTTTCCTCGACGACCTGCAGGAGAACGTGGACCGGCTCAAGTCGCGGTTCAACGCAGACTACGCGGCAAGTGCCGAGGCGACAACGGTGCTCCGTCAGGGCTCGGACATCCAGCGCTTCATGTCCAAGCAGCCGCCGGACCTCGACGGCGCGAGCGAATGGAACCGACTGGCGTCGAGCCTCGGCGAGCTCGCCAAGGTCTACGCAACAAAGTTCCCTCTTCCCGAAGGCCAGCAGGCGCGGCGACTCAGCGATCGCGAGGTCGAGAAGGTCGCCTCCGAGCTCGCGGAGAGTGCAGATCAGTTCAAGAAGGATCTGGAGTCCGCACTCAAGACCAACACGACCATCGACCAGCCGACCAAAGACGCCGCCGTCAAGGAAGTCAACAGCCTGAAAGAGGATGCGGAGGAGCTGGCCTCGACAGTCGGCGATGGGCGGCCGGCGTCCGGCGAGGCCAAGGCGGTGCTCGATCGGGCAGCCAGGATACGCGGGGCCGCAGCCTCGTCAGGGCGAGCCCTGTCGCCCGCGGCGCAGACCGCATGGGGTCCGGTCGAGAGTGGCTTACAGAAAGTGGCAGTGGCGTTCGACCTGCCAGCGCAGCTTCCGTAAGCGCCGACCGCTTCGTACCCGCAACCGTCGCCAGCCGAGCTCGATCCCTTCGAGGACCGCCACGGCGGCCCTCGAAGGACGCGAGGAAGCTGACGCGGACCCTCGAACGCCGCCGCTTCTCCGGCGTGGGCCGGCAGGTTTACCATGAGCGGCATGGCTCGGGACCTCGATCTTGTCGTGCTCTTTGAGCACCCTGAGTGGCAGAAGCCGCTGTTTGCCGCGCTCGAGCGGCGGGGCATCGCGTTCGAGCCGTTTGATCTGAAGCGGGCGGCATTCAGCAACGTCGATGTTCCGACAGCGGATGTGTACTTCAACCAGGCGAGCCCAAGTGCCTACGTCCGCGGGAACACCCGTGCGGTGCCCCTGGCCCTCGCGTACATGCGAACGCTCGAGCGCCTCGGTGCGCGCGTGCTGAACGGCGCCGATGTGTTCGCCCTCGAGTTGAGCAAGAGCGCTCAGGCGACGTTGCTGCGCACGCTCGGCATCGACACTCCGCAGTCGATCACCTTCAACGACGTCGCTGCGCTCGGCGCCTATGCCGACTCGATTCACTGGCCGGCTGTCCTCAAGCCCGATCAGGGTGGCAGCGGCGCACGCATTCACGTCGTAGAGTCGCTGGCCCACGTCGAGTCGATCTTTGCCACTGATCCCCACGCGTGGCAGCCGGACAACCTGTTTCTGTTGCAGGAGTACCTGCCCCACGATCCCGAGCAGGGCATCGTCCGGCTCGAGTTCCTCGGCGGGGAGTTGCTCTACGCGATGCGGGTGAAAACGCACGGTCGCTTCAACCTGTGTCCGTCACCCGTCTGCAATCCGGACGAGGGCGACGGTGTATGCGAAGTCCCGGCGCCAGAGGCCATTGCCGCGCCGCCGGTAGAGTTCTATCCGTACCGCGACGTGCCGCGCGAAGCTGTCGAGACGGCAACCGCGATTGTGAGCGCGGCCAGGTTGGACGTCGGCGGAATCGAGTACCTGGAAACGCCCGACGGTCGGCGCGTGTTCTACGACATCAACGCAAACTCGAACCTGCGCCCCGCGATCGCAGAAGCATTCGGCTTCGATCCGTTTGACCGTGTCGTCACGTTCCTGTCGCGCGAGGTGGAGAAGAACCGGTCCTGACGAAAGCAGAAATTCAGATCTGAGTCGCCAGGATTATGGCGGTGTCTGCGGCAAATACAACGCCGCGAGACCCTGGACGATCGCTTCGATGTCCACATCATCCATGTTGATGAGGACGATGATCGAGAGACGGTCTTCAAGGAAGCGCGTAAAGCTCGCCCGGGCTCCGGGACCGCCGCCGGCGTGATAGACCTGCGTCCGGCCTCGGTTCGTGGTGAGCTGCCAGCCATAACCATACCCGGAAGTGGTCCCGTCGTTCAGTCGAACCGGCGTCCACATCTCGCGGCGAGTCGCTTCGGTGAGGATCGTGTCGGTGTCGAGCATGGCGTCCCACTTCGCCATGTCGAGAACCGTCGAGAGAAACGCGCCACTCGGGCGCAGCGCGATCCACTCGGGCGCACGGCGCGGGTTGTCGTTGTCGACATATCCAATCGCGCGATTGGCGATCTTCACCGTGGTATTCGTCGGGAACGTCGAGATCATGCCGGATGGTTTGAAGACCTTCTCATCGATGTAGTCGGCCCACGGGCGGCCGCTGATCCGACGGATGATCTCGCCCAGAATGAAGTAACCCAGGTTCGAATACTGATACTTCTCCCCAGGCGCGAAGTGCAGCGGAGCGCCGTACGCCTGCCGGATCGCGTCGATGTCAGGTACGGACTTCGAGAGGTCGGCGCCGGGTGCTTCGCGCACGAGGCCGGCAGTATGCGTCAGCAGGTGCCGGATCGTGATGCCCTTCCACGCCGCGGGCGTGTCGGTGATGTGTTTGCTGACCGGATCGTCGACGGACAGCTTTCCGTCCCGCACGAGCAGCATGATGCCGGCCGCGATGAACTGCTTGCTGACCGAGGCAATCTTCAGGACGGTCTCGGGTGTAATCGGAATTTTCCGTTCGAGATCCGCGTAACCGTAGCCCGCCGCCTTGATGACTTTCCCATCCGTGACGATGGCCAGGGTCAGGCCGGGGATGTTTTGCTCGCGCAGTTGCGCGCTGATGAACTCGTCGGTCTTGTCCTGTCGCGCGGCGAGTGGCGCCAGGAGGAGCAGGAGCCATGCGATCGAAATCGCGTAGCGACGCGCGCTCGGAATAGTAGCATCACATCGTACGAGTGTCGCTTGATCGTTGATCTTCATGCGCGCGGCTTTCGAGCCGTCGCGAACATGTCGAACGGCTTGATGGCTGACTCGATGTACTTCGACTCTGGCCTTCCCCATGGGTACCGCCGCGGCCGTACTCAACTACTGCGCCATCGTCGTCACGACAGCCTGATCGTCGACCGTTGAGCCAGTTGGTCAGGGCAGCTTCGCGATGATGGCATTGGCGAGGGCGACGACGTCGGGCTTGATGGCCTCGGCGGTTTTTCCTGACGGCACACTCACCTGGAGATCGAGGGAATGCTTGCCCGTCCAGACCATCAGCTCCGCGTAACGGTCCCGGTTGCTGCGGAAGTACCCGCCCTCACCAGCTCCGGAGATCGGCTGGAGGTCCTTGGCGGACACTGTCCGTTTCCCACCACGCCCCGGAAACAACTGCAGCCGGACGGCGCCGTACTCGCATGCAGTGCCCGACGTCGCGAGTGCTTCCTCTTGCGGCGGGATCAGGTCCAGTATTTTCTTGTTCTCCGTGAATGGGGCGACAAGGTCCCTGGTCAGCACTGCGCAAGCACGGACAGTCTGCTGACCGGCTGCAGGACCGCTCGAGCGGGTTTGGGAAGCGGCTGTCTCAAACGTGATGCAACTGATGGCCACCAACAGCGTGACAACGTGACGCATTGGTCCTCCCGTCGGCTCCCGAGCCATTGCCTCTGTGCTCTGGCCAGTCCGATGCCCGATTATAGACGCACGAACGGAATTCGCTCGACCACCTGCGTCAGCCCGACGTTCCGGTCGTCGATGCGTCATTAGACGACCGCCAGAACTCTCTGTACAAATTCAGCGGAATCAGGTACGGTGTCACGCCAAGCGGGCAAGCGCGCAGGCGGGCCCCACCAAGAAACCGCGATGGAGTTCCATCGTCTGGCACCTCGATCGGCCGACTGCGGATCCTGGGCCGCTGACGCCACCAGGCGGCCGGGCACTACGGATTGCCCTTCTCTGCCCGCGCGGCCCCCTTTATCGTCATCGCGGCGGGATCTGGAAGAAGACCATGCGCTACGCGCCGTTGACGTTGACGACGCTGGCCTCCTTGATTCCTCGAGAAATTCCGGCCGATGTCGCGCTGCTCGATGAAGGCGTCGACGAGATCGATCCCGGCGCCATTGACGCCGATCTGGTCGGCATCACGGTCATCACGGGCACCGCACCCCGAGCGTACGAGCTGGCACGCGAGTTCCGGCAGCGGAATATTCCGGTGGTGTTGGGCGGCGTGCACCCGACGCTGGTCCCCGAGGAAGCGGTCGGCCATGCCGACAGCGTGGTTGTCGGCTATGCCGAGGAATCGTGGCCGCAATTACTGAGGGACTTCGTGGCGGGCTGCATGCAGCGCCGGTACGATCAAAGCCCCCTTCTGAAACTCGACGGCCTGCCGTTTCCCCGCCGCGATCTGTACACGCGCGGAATGGTGAACGTCAGCGACACGATCGAGGCCACCCGCGGATGCATCTTCCAGTGCGAGTTCTGCGTCGTGCCGGCGGCGTGGGGCACGCGGCCGCTCCAGAAGCCGGTGGGAGACGTCATCGCGGACTTGCGCCAGATGGGCGCCAGGCGGGCGATCTTCCTCGATCTCAACCTGATCGCCGACGTGCCGTACGCGCGCGAGTTGTTCACCGCGCTCATCCCGTTGAAGCTGCGCTGGGCCGGACTGGTCACGACGACGATCGCCTGGGACGAGGAGCTCCTCGACCTGGCGGCGCGCAGCGGTTGTCGCGGCCTGCTGATCGGCTTCGAATCGCTCGATCAGAAGGCGCTCGACGAAACCCGGAAAAGCTTCAACATGCGGAAGGACTATCACCTGGTGGTCGACCGCATCCACGATCGCGGCATCGCCATCATGGGCTGTTTCGTGTTCGGCTTCGACTCCGACACGCTGGAGACGTTCGACCGCACCGTCGATTTCGTCATGGAATCGCGCATGGACCTGCCTCGATACGCCATCGCGGTGCCCTTTCCGGCGACCGGCCCTGTTCCGGCGCCTCAAAGCGGAGAACCGCATTCTGACCGAGGACTGGTCGCTCTACGACGGCCAGCACGTCGTCTTCGAACCCAGGAACATGTCGCCCGACGAGTTGCTGCACCACACCGGGCGAGCGTGGAAGAAGACCTATCAGTACAAATCGATCGCCCGGCGCGTGCTGGGGTCGGGCACCCGGATGACGATTTCGGTCGCAGCCAATCTCGGTTATCGCTTTTACGCCAACAACCTCGACAAGTTCTATACATGCGACTGGCAGCTCGCTCCCGGGGCGTGAGAGGCCGGGACCGGCGATGAGGCTCACGCTGGTTCATCCGTGCGTCGGCAGGAGGCGCGGGCAGCCCTACATTCGCACGTGGCAAATGGAGCCACTCGCGCCGGCCACGATTGCCGGGCTCACCCCCAGGGACTCGGGCATCGAGGTTCGCTTCTACGACGATCGCACCGAAAGCATTCCCTACGACGAGCCCACGGACCTCGTGGCCATGAGCGTGGAAACCTACACGGCCAAACGCTCGTACCAGATCGCCTCCGAGTTCCGGCGCCGCGGAATTCCCGTCGTCATGGGAGGATTTCACCCGACGCTGGTGCCCGAAGAAGCGAGCGACTACGCCGAAGCCATCGTGCATCGGCGAGGCGGAAGGCGTGTGGCCCGGCGTGTTGAACGATTTTGCTGCGGGCCGCCTGCAGCGGGTCTACCGCCAGGCGCAGCGTCCGCCGCTCTCCGGCCTGCGGCCGGATCGTTCGATCTTCGCCGGCAAGCGGTACCTTCCCGTGGGACTCGTGGAGGCGGGAAGGGGCTGCCATTTCCGCTGCGAGTTCTGCGCCGTCCAGTCCTACTTCGGCAACACCCAGACGCGCAGACCGAGCGACGAAATCCTCGAGGAAGTCCGGCGCGTGAAGAAGCCCTTGATCTTCTTCGTCGACGACAACATCACGTCGAACATGGATCAGGCCAAGGAATTCTTTCGCGCGCTGATTCCGTTGAAGGTGCGGTGGGTGAGTCAGGCCAGCATCAACGCCGCCCACGACGAGGAGTTCCTGCAGCTGATCAAGGCCAGCGGCTGCCAGGGACTGCTCATCGGCTTCGAGTCGCTCAACGAAACAGAACCTGAAGCAGATGCGCAAGGGCTTCAACCTGATGAACGGCGGCTATGAAAAGGCGCTGGCGAACCTGCGGCGGTACGGCATCCGCCTGTACGTGACGTTCATCCTCGGGTACGACGAAGACAACGCGGACACGACAGACGAGACGCTCGCCTTCGCCAAGCGCCACAACTTCTACATCGTGGCGTTCAATCATCTGACGCCCTTCCCCGGGACGCCGCTGTACCAGCGTTTGAAGGCGGAAGGGAGGCTGCTCTACGACCGCTGGTGGCTGCATCCGGACTATCGCTACGGGATGGTGCCGTTCGCGCCGCGCGGCATGACGGCCGAAGAAGTGGAGCAGCGCTGCATCGACGCACGGCAGCCGCTTCTACAGCCTGCCGTCCATTTTCCGGCGCAGCCTGGACTACGAGGCCAACGGCCGCGGATGGTTCATGTGGAGCCACTTCTACTCGATCAACCTGCTGTTTCGCTCCGAAGTCATGCAGAGACGAAATTTTCCCCTGGGTGACGAGGCCTATTCCGCGCCGCTGATGAAAGCCGAACACAACCGGGCATTCGACGCGAACCAGGTGGTGGCTCTGTCCTGACCATGGGCATTCACATCGGGCTCGCGACTCCGGCCGACGATGCGCACATCCGTGGACTGCTGCGCCGCGAGCCGTTGCCGGGGCGGATCGCCATTTCCTGCGAGCGCGAGCCCGAGTTTTCGAGAGGCTGCGACGCCACCGGCGAGAACGCCACGGTTCTCGTGGCTCGCGATCTCGACACCGGCGTCATGGCGGGAGTCGCCTGCCGGTCGGAGCGCGAGGTGTACGTGAACGGCACGCCGACGCGACTCGGCTATCTCGGCCAGTTGCGCATCGATCGCCGTTACCGCGGCCGATGGCTGGTGTCGCGCGGTTTTTCTACGCTCAAACAACTGCACGATCGCGATCCGTTGCCTGGCTATCTGGCCGCTGTCACCGCGGACAATCGGGAAGCCGAGGGGATCCTCGTGAGGAACCGGTCGCAAGCGGTTTCCGATGTTTCACCCGGTCGCACGTTACTGCACGCTCGCCCTTCCCGTGCGGCGCGCGACGTCCGGTGCGGCTTCGCGCAGTGTGGCGTCGCGCGTGTCCAGTGTGGCGTCGGCCACGGCCGACGACATTCCCGAGATCGTCCGCTTTCTCCAGACCAGCGGCTCGCGCCGCCAGTTCTTCCCGGTGTGGAGCGAAGCGAGACTGATCTCGCTGACGACACGTCTCGACCTGCGCATCGAGGACGTTCAGATCGCGCGGCAGGGAGCGGCGCATCGCCGGGCTGATCGGTCTGTGGGACCAGTCGGCGTACAAGCAGGACGTCGTGCGCGCCTATTCGGGTTGGATCAGGCTGGCGGTTCCGCTTTACAACGCCAGCGCGCCGTGGCTACGGGCGGCCTCGACTGCCGAAGACCGGCGAGAGGATTCGCAGCGGCTACGCCGTGTTCGTCTGCATCGAACAGGACGCGCCGTCGGTGTTCGGCGATCTGCTGGCTGCGACGCTGCACCGCGCCGCCGACCGCGGCCTGGACTACGTGCTGATGGGACTCGACGAACGCGATCCGCTGTTTCGCACCGCCCGTGAGCGCCCGCACATTCCCTATCGAAGCAGGCTGTTTCTCGCCGAATGGCCGGAGGGAGGTCACCTGTATGCCCAACTTGATCGCCGCCCTATCCTACGTGGAAATCGCCACGCTCTGAGTCGCCACGCCTGTCGGCTGACGTCATGCCGCGCGAGCGGGTGACGCCCTCCGACCGCGAGGAGATGTATCAACTGCTCGAGACCTACTTTCAGAACACGTCGGTCCAGCAGTTCGCAGACGACCTGGCCGAGAAGGACACGGTCATTCTGCTGCGCGATCCCGAAGACGCACGGGTCGTCGGATTTTCCACGTTGATGACGATCGAGATCACGATCGAGAACCGGAACGTGGTCGGGTTCTTTTCCGGCGACACGATCATCGCGCGCGAGCATTGGGGCTCGTCGCTGTTGGCACGGCAGTGGGTGACGACGGTGTTTCGCGAGGCCGATCGCATCCGGCAACACTCGCCGGACACGCTGTTCTACTGGTTTCTCATCTCTTCCGGGTACAAGACGTTCCGTTACCTGCCGACGTTCTTTGTCGCGTACGCGCCGCACCCGGACTTGCCATCGTCGCCGTTCGACCGCCAGGTGGTGCAGACCCTGGCGGCGAAGAAGTTCGGCGACGACTACGATGCCGATGCGGGCATCGTCCGGTTCCGCCGCGCCAATCCGCTGCGCCCGGGTGTCGCGGAGGTGACCGAACGGAGACTTCGTGATCCTCTCGTCGACTTCTTCGTTCGGATGAATCCCGGTCACCGGCAAGGCGATGAACTGGCCTGCCTGGTTCCGATCTCCCGTTCGAATCTGACGCCGGCAGGGCTGCGGATGCTGAAAGCGGGATCGCAGGAATGACTCTGGCGAGAGAAAAGACGGTCGTGTTCGCGAGCGCTGGGCACGATCACGGCGGCCCTCTACTTCGGCACACTGCACGTCCGGCTGTTCGCGGCCCTCGTTCTGGCGCCGACCACCGTCGATGCGGCGATTCCGTTCGTGCCGCTGTTTGTCGTCCCATATCTCTCGTTCTTTCTGCTCCTCCTGCTTCCGCTGTTGGTGATTTCGGACCGGGAGGAAATGTGGGACGTCGCGTTCGGCTTCGGGATGATCGTGGTTCTGTCGAGCCTGACGTTTCTCTTCTGGCCGACCACGATTCCGTATTCCGATGTTCACCCGCTGACGCGTGGCGTCGTCGCCATGGATCTGGATCGGCAACGCCTTCCCATCCTTACATGCGTCGCTGGCGCTCTATTGCGCGCTGTGCGCGCGGCGGACGCTGCAGACGGCGCTCGCGCGATACGGCCTGTTGCTGTGGACGAGCCTCGTCGTTGTGTCGGCCCTCCTCATCAAGCGCCATCTGGCCGTCGACATTGCCGGCGGCGCGTTGCTCGGGTTGGGCGACGCACTCGGCGCTCTTCCGTCCGCATCGGGCCGAGGCGCCCGACAGCGAGCCCGTGGTCGAAACGCTCCGAATCCGGAGGCGCCTGGCGCGCGAAGCGGACGACGAGTTTGCGGCCTTCACGCGCTACGACGGACACAAGCGGGCGGCCGAGCTCGCCGTGTTTCTTGCCCTCGCCGGGGCCGGATTCTGGGTGAGCATCTACGCCCGCTCCGTTGCATCGGCGCCGATGCTGACCGCCGGCATTCTCGTCACCGCGGTCGCGCTCAACACGTTTCCATTGCTGATGCACGAAGGGATGCACGGCGTGCTGTTCGCGAATCGCCGCTGGAACTGGATCGCGTCGGTTCTGCTGGGGTCGACCTTCCTGATGTCGTTTTCGGCGTATCGCGTGCTGCATCTCCGCCATCATCGATACCTCGGCGACCCGCGCGATCCCGACGACTACCATAACTACTCACGAAGCCGGCCCGTGGTGTGGTGTCTGCATTTCGTGCGCCTCACCTTCGGGCCGTTGTTGTACCTGTGCCTCATTCCCGTGCTGGCGCTGAAGCACGGGTCGCCGGCGCAGCGACAACTCATTTGTATCGAGTACACGCTTCTCGCCTCGATCTACAGCGTGCTCCTCAGGGTGTTTTCGTCTCGTGAACTGTTCGTGGTCTGGATCGTGCCGCTTCTCCTGATGGGAGCGCTCACCGCCATCCGCGGGTTCACACAACACGGAATCACGGAAGCCTCCGATCCCTACCTGGCCAGCCGGACCATGCTTCCCGGTCCGATGGTCGCGTTCTTCCTGCTGAACGAGAACTACCACCTCGAGCATCATCTGTTTCCCGAAGTGCCCAGTTACCACCTGCCGGCGCTTCACGCGTTGATCTGGCCGAAGTTGCCGCGCGCCGTCTCCGGCACGAGCTATCTGGCGTTTCTGGCAGCGTTCCTCAGAGCCACGCCGCGGATGGATGAAACACCGATCGGGCGGGTGACCCCGGAGGAGCGAGCCTCGTGATCGCCACGCTCGCCAATTCGGCCTGGCTGGCGAGTTGCATTCCCGAATATCTCCGCTTTCGAAGAGCCCTGCGACCAGGTTCGCACGGAACAGGAACGCGTGTTGCGCGGAATTCTCCGAAAGAATCAGGCCAGCGCGTTCGGACGCCGTCACGGGTTTTCCGCCATCCGCACCGTGCGCGACTATCAGCAGCGCGTGCCTTGAGCGACTACGACGACTATCGCGCCCGTGTCGCCCGCATCGCTGAAGGAGAGACGCAGGTGCTCACCTGCGAACGTGTGCGCCTGTTCGAGCCCACCAGCGGTTCGTCGAGCCCGGCCAAGTGGATTCCGTATACCGCCTCCCTCCGGCACGAGTTTCAACGCGGCATTCGCGCCTGGGTCGCGGATCTGTTTCTGCACGACGCCGATTTGCTCCACGGCCCGGGGTATTGGTCCGTCAGCCCCGCGCAGGCGTGCGAGGAGGTGACGCCCTCCGGCATACCGGTGGGGTTCGCCGACGACAGCGAGTACGTCGGCGGTCTTCAGCAACGGCTCGTCCGGTCGGTGATGGCCGTACCTTCGTCGGTCCGCCATTCGCGCAACATGGACGCGTTCTGGTACACGACGCTGCGTCATCTGGTCCGGCGTCCGGACCTCCGCTTGATCTCTGTGTGGAACCCTTCGTTTCTCACGCTGCTGGCGGATCAGCTGTCCGAGCACGGCGACCGATTGCTGGACGAGGAGCCGACACTGAAGCCGGCACTCCGCGCGCGCACGGCTGCGGAACGGCACGCGCTTCTCTGGCCGCGCCTCCGCATGATCAGTTGCTGGGCCGACGGCAACAGCGGACCGGCGGCCCGTAAGACTGGCGGCCCTCTTTCCGCAGGCGCGCATTCGCGCCAAGGGCCTGATCGCGACCGAGGGATTCGTGTCGCTGCCGTGGGAGGGGTGCGACGGGGCGGTCCTCGCGGTGCGCTCGCACTTTCTGGAGTTTCTGCCGGCGGATTCGGCCGGCCGGCCGGAGGCGACACGTCCCCACCTCGCGCACGAACTGGAGCCGGGGCAGGCGTACTCTGTCGTCCTCACGACGGGCGGTGGCTTGTACCGCTACCAGCTCGGCGATCTCGTCACGGTCGTCGGGCGCACACACGATTGTCCGCTGGTGCGATTCGCCGGCCGTCAGCACGTGGCGGATTGGTGCGGCGAAAAGATTCACGAAGTGCAGGCGGCGCGGATTCTCGAGTCTGCCTTCACGGCGCGGCGTCTCACGCCGTCGTTCGCGATGCTCGCCTGCGATACGAGCGGCGAGGTCTCGAGCTACGTGCTCTATGTCGAAGCCGACGCTTCGGAAGACGAGCTTGGCGGAATCGGCGCATCCATCGAGCGCGCGCTCGAAGAAAACTTCCACTACCGGTATGCGCGCCGCCTGGGTCAGTTGGGCCCGTTGCGCGTATTCGCCGCCCGCCATGCCGAGGCGTCGTATCTGGCGGCGTGCATGGCCCGTGGCCAGCGAGCCGGGGACGTCAAGTCCGTCGCGCTCGATCCTCGCGATGGCTGGACGCCGAAGTTCGAAGGCCACTTTGCGGCGACCGGGACCGCAACGGGGAGCCCGTCATGAGCGTGCTGATCGTCACCGGGGGGCTGGTGTCGGGCGTCGAGGCGTCCATCCTCAGTTCTCTGCGCAAGTTGTTCGAGCAGTGGCGCGCATCCGAGCACGCGTGGCTCGATGTGAAGATCAAGCTGGTCTTCGGCGAGTTTCTGATCCGCAAGCCCCGCGCGTCGAGTGAAGCTCTATGGGCGCCCGATCTGACCGAGGTGCTGCTGGCGACCTTGCTCAGGCAACAGGGTATGCCCTACATGCTGGCGACCTACGGCGAGCTGTTCGACCGGCCTCACCGCATGGAACGACTCCTCGGTGAAGCCGACTGCGTGTTTGCGTCGACCACGTTTCTCCGCGACCTGAGCGAACTGACCCCGCTGCTGCGAAAGCTGAAGAGGCCACACAACCGGATCGTCGTCGGCGGACCGCTGGCAAGCCTGCTGGCCGACCGTTGGGAAGGGGCCTCGGAAGTCGACATCGTCGACATCCTGGCCGCCGGTTATGGCGAATTCCTGGTGCCGTCGCTGGTCGACTGGATGCGTTCGGGCTTCACCGCGCTTCAGCCGCCGCCCGGCGGTCGAATCGTCGAGCGCGGGCCGACGCACATTATGTACAGCGGCGTGCCCCAGACGACCGATCTCGATTTCCTGCCGACGCCGGACTGGATGCAGTCTCAGGCGGATCGCGGGAAGCGCGTACCGCATGATCTATTACGAAAGCGTTCGCGGGTGCCCGTATCGCTGCAACTTCTGTAACTATCCCTATCTGTTCAGCGACAAGCGTTTTCGCTACAAGAGCGCCCGCCGCATGGTGGAGGAGTGGGAGCACTACATCAGCACGCTCGATCTCGAGTACATCACGTGCCTCGATTCGCTGTTCACCGTGCCCCCGGCGCGGCTGCGGGAGTTCTGTCGCACGCTCATCGAGCGGCGCCTGAACAGCGTGAAGTGGATCTGTTATGCGCGCGCCGACGATCTTGCCGACGAGCACACCACGGCGCTCATGAAGGCGGCCGGAGCGCACCAGGTGCAGATCGGCATCGAGTCCGGAGACCAGGGTCAACTCGACAACATGGACAAGGCCTGTACCGTGGAATCGAATGCCCGGGCGATCGATCTCTGCCGCAAGCACGGACTCACGACGGTCGCATCGTTGATTGTGGGCTTTCCCGGAGAGACCCACGAGACCCTGGGGCGCACGCTCGACTTCATGCGGAGCCATCCGCCTGATTTCTTCTTTCTCGCTCCCTTCAGCACGCGCGCCACGGGGGTGCCGCTGCTGTCGGCCGTGAACCGCGAGCGGTTCCAGCTCGAGACGACGAACCACCTCCGGACCGGCGCGCCCTATTGGCGCCACCGGACGATGTCGTCAACCGAGATGGGGAATCATGTCACGGTCGCTGCATCGCATCCTGATGAGCGAGAGGATCGCTCTGCACGGTGCCCTCTACCATCACCGGTTGCTCGATTACCGGCCGGACGAACGCGCGACCTTGCTGGAAGAGCAGCGTCGGATTTCAGCCGGCACGCCGCTTCAGCGCTGGCTGTTCGATCGACTCAACGCGTTTGTCGACAAGCGTCTCGCCACAGATGTGGAGCGGTGTTTACCGTCAGGGCGCGCGCGGCCTATCCCCATCGCGGCATCTCGTCAGGGTTGATGCCGAGCGCCATCTTGCCGATCAGCTCGTGCGCGAGCGACGAGTTCGCCGGGTGGAAGCGGCCGCAGCGCGCGTCGCGGAACAGGCGCTCCATCTCGCTCTTCTTGAACATGCCGAAGCCGCCGGACACTTCGAGCGCCGAGTCGGCGACCGCCAGGCGCCTTCCACGGCCCGGTATTTCATCGCGACCAGCTTGATCGGCCAGGTGGCGCCGTGATCGACCCCATTCGACCAGTCGCCGGTCACCGATTCGATCTGCGCGCCCATGGCTTCGAGCTCCATCACCATGTCGGCGACGCCGCGCTGCACTTCGGGGTGGTACGCCTTCGATCGTGTCAATTCCAGCGACTTCTGACTCTTGACCTGTTCGGTGGCAAGCTCCAGCATGCGCTGCGCCAGACCGTAGTACACGTTGGAGAAGCCGCCCAGCGCCCACGCGAATATCGCGAGCACGAAGAAATCGGCGCCAGCCATGCCGGGCGGGCACACCCGCACCACGTGCGAATCGGGTACGAACACGCGATCGAGAATCGTGTCGTCACTGCGCGTCGCGCGCATGCCCATCACGTCCCACGTTTCCTTGATCGAGACGCCAGCGTGGCGCGATCGATGAACCCGTGGACGATTTTGGGATTCGACGGATCACTCGAGTCCATCCCGTGGAGGCCGAGGCGCGTCCACACCGGCGTCAGGCTGCCAAAGGACTTCCGGCCGGTGAACGTGTATCCGCCGTCGACGCGCTCGGCCCTGGTGGTCGACGAGAACAGCGACGTTTCGTTGCCGCTCTCGGCGTGGCCGGCGGCGAAGACTTCGCCGGCCGCCGCGTCCTGGAGCATCCACTCCACCGACTTGTCGCCGCTGCGCCACGACATCGGCCGCCGTGCCGACCCAGTACTGGTGCATGTTGATGCAGAGTGCGGTGGCGGGTGCGTAAGTGGCCAGCCGGCGCGTTTCGCGGCCCGCCTCGGCCAGCGTCAAGCCGAACCCGCCGAATTCCTTCGGCAGCGCCATCTTCAGGTAACCGGCGGCCTTCAGTTCGTCGAAGTCTTCCTGGCAGAATCGGTTGTCGCGGTCGTAGCCGGCGGCACGTCCCCGGCAGCCTTCGAGCAGGAGCGTCAGCGAGCATTGATGTGGATACAGGAGGCATCGGTTTCCATCCTTTTGGCAAGTCGGATCAGAGGGCGCGATGTGGACATCCAGAGCAACCGTCGCGCATTGTACAAACTAACAATCAAAAGTAAAAAGTAACAAGTCAGGATCACCGCGTTGATAAACCAGACGCGCGATGGGCAACCGCCGGCCGGACGCCTGCTGCAGGTGCTGGGAGTCGCATTCGGTCTGGCGGTCCTGGTGGGCAACACGATCGGCATGGGCATCTTGCGCACGCCAGGTGAGGTCGCGGCCCGGCTCCCTTCGGTGCCGCTCTTCATGGCGGTATGGGTCGCGGGTGCGGTCTACGCGCTGCTGGGTGCGTTGACGGTGGCAGAGCTGGCTGCGATGCGCCCGCGCTCCGGCGGGCTGTACCCCCTGGTGCATGACGCGCTCGGAGAATATCCCGGTTTCGTCGTCGGCTGGACCGACTGGCTCGCGACATGTGGAAGCATGGCGGCGGTTGCGATGGTCATCGGTGAGTACGCGGGACCCCTGATGCCGGGGATGATTGGCCATGAGTTGGTGACGGCGTCAGCCGTCGTCGTCGGCTTCGCTTTGTTGCAGTGGCGCGGCATTCGGATCGGCGATGCAGTACAGCAGCTCACCAGCCTGCTGAAATCGCTCGCCCTGATCGCCCTTGCCGGCGTGGCGCTCGTCATGACCATCGATTCCACGCCGCTGGCATCCGTCACCGTGTTAGCGGCGCCCACCGGTTTCGCGTTGGCGGGGGCGGTCATCATCGCGCTGCAGTCCGCGATCTACACCTACGACGGGTGGACCGGTCCGATCTATTTTGGTGAGGAACTGCGCGATCCTGCTCGCGATATTCCACGCACGATGATCGGCGGCGTGCTCCTCGTCCTGGTCATCTACCTGTTGCTGAACGCCGCGTTTCTCCGGGCGGTGCCCATACACGACATGGCCGGCGACCCATTCGTCGCTGCGACTGCCGCGGCACGCCTGTTCGGTCCGACCGGGGACACGGTGATCCGGATTGTGATGCTCCTCTCACTGACTGCGGCGGTCAACGCATTGCTGTTGATGGCCGCGCGGGTCCCGTTCGCGATGAGCCGTGACCGGTTGTTGCCGGCCCTCCTGCACCGCGTGAATCCGGGAGGCACCCCGGTGCCGGCGCTGGTCGCCAGTACGCTGGTCGCGCTCGCGTGCATCGCCACGAACACGTTCAACACCGTCCTGGCGATGCTGGCGTTCCTCTTCGTCGCCAACTACGCCCTGACGTTCGTTGCGCTCTTCGCATCGCGGCAACGAGCGCCCGATGCGCCGCGGCCGTTTCGAGTGCCCGGCTATCCATTCGTGCCCGGCGTGGCATTGGCAGGCTCGCTGGCGTTCATGGTCGTAGCGGTGGTTAGCGATCGCACGAACAGCGTGCGGTCTCTGGCACTGCTCGGAGTCTCCTGGCCCGTCTACCGGCTGATCCGACCGCGCGCATCCGCGCGGCGGTGAAGGTGCTCACGAACCTATTCGGGCTGTTCCGGCTGTTTTTGAAACATTGCCGTGCCCGTCTTCGCGAAGTAGTCCGAACGCTCGCTGCGCTGCGCCCGCCATGGCAGCGTCAGCGGCGGCTGGCCGGCTGGAGTGACTTTCACGGTCCCGACGATCTGATCCTTCTCGACCTTGCCGCTGAACTCGTGCCGCGTGAGTCCCAGTTGATCGAGCGTGATGTTCAGCGCAAAGGTGACGTCGACGCCGCGCAGGGTCATGCTTTCGAGCACTTCGCGGCGGTCACCGGTGCGGGCGACCCCCTCGACCATCTGGAAGTGCTGTTCGACAAAAGACGAGTAGCGAAACCGCTTGCCCGCGACGCTCAGGTCCCACTCCCAGGCGCCGGCCACGCGGGCCGGCACGATCCACATGTAAATCGACGTCCCGTTCATGTCGACTTCGTCGGGTTTCCAGCTGCCGAGATCCCAGGAGTTGGTGAGCACTCGCGTGCCGGGAGCCGCGCGTTCGAGGATGATCGGCCGCAGCAGGCGCATGAGCTCCGGAAACAGCCACATGGTGACGACCGTCGCATCGCGAAGGTCCGCGTCGAACGCGTTGCGGTGCTCGAAGTGCACGCGGTCTGCCAGGCCTTCGCTTTTGGCGCGTTGATTGGATTCCTCAACGAGATTCGGATCGATTTCGATGCCCCGGCCGCGTACTCGCGAATTCCTGCGCGCGGCCGTCAGGGGTATCAGGCCGTTGCCGGATCCCAGGTCCATGACGACGTCCTCGTCTTGGAGGCGGGCCAGCGTCAGCATCCGCTCGACGACCTCCGGCGAGCTCGCATGGAAGAACGAGAACCGTTCCTGAGACCGCGTCGGAACTACCGTCAAGACCGCCAACATTGTCACGAGCACCACACGTATGAACATGAGTGTTCCCCCGATTCCGTTAACCCTCGTCCAGCCCCGCCTCGAGATCGGCGTGCAGCAGACGATGAAAGAGGTGCTCTCCGGCTTCGCGACGAACTGACAACCGGCCGGCCTCGTAGGAACGAGAGCGGAGACCGCGCTGCACCGAGACGCAAATGGAGAGGTCCTCCAGCTGAATCTGATGGCTCACGTCGATGCTCGCTCGATTCCGTGCGCTGGCATCCGCCGACACGTCGTCGAAGTAGAAATCGAAGATCACATCGGTTCTGTCGATGCTGCGAGGAATCACCAGGTTGGTATCCATCGCGCGACCGTAGCAGTTGATCATGAAGTTCGGATAGATCCAGTAGTAGGATGCCCGGTCGCCCTGTCGTACCGCTCCTGTCAGCGGGTCGGCGGCTTCCCCGCTCATGGGGCTCGACTGCAGGCAGAAGCGCTCGCCGGTCTCGATGGTGTACTCGCTGTAGTTCAATACGCTGTCCAGGCCACGGTGCACGAGCGGGATGTGATAGCCGCCATCCAGGTAATTGTCGACGAACACCTTCCAGTTGCAATCGATCGCATAGTGGCGTCGCTCCATCCAGTGCAGATTGCCCAGGCCCAGCCTGTGAAGCTGCTTCGACAGGCCGGATCCGAGGTAATCATCCAGCGAGGGGCCGCCGGCGGCGGTCCTGGCGAACACCCACTTCTGGGAGACCGCGCAGTCGATCGGCACGAGGCCGTTCGCGGCGCGCTCGAAATCGCAGACATCGGCAAAATCCGGTGTGCCCTTGAGCGTGCCGTCGAGGGCGTAGGTCCAGCCGTGATACGGACACCTGAACTGCCGGGCGGAGCCGGCGCCATCCGTCACGACCGCCGCCGCATGATGACGGCAGACGTTGAAGAAGCCGCGCAGGCTGTCGTCCTGGGCTCGAGCGACGAGGATCGGCTCGCCACTCGACAACTCGCACGCCACGTAATCGCCCTGCGCGCGCAGTTCCTCGATCCGGCCTGCGACCTGCCACGAGCGGGCGAAGACGGTGTGACGCTCCAGGTCGAAGACTCGCGGGTCGGTGTACCACGCCGCCGGGATGGTGCGGGCCCGGGCGAGAGGTGCATCCCGCCGATACGCGTTGATGATCTGCTCGAGCGGCCGCGGCATACAGAGTTGACAGACCTCAGACGAATTGTGCAACGAAGTGTGGCGGCCCGTCGATGCCACGGCTCAGCATGGGGGACCCACCAGATTCGCTGGGCCATGCGTTGAATAATCGTGAACCGTGCGAGTGTGCTCCCATGTGAGCGGCCACAGGTGTATAAGTGTCGTTATGATGCGTCAGCTCTTGTGCCTGATCGCGGTCTGCGTCGCGGCGGTCGGGGAAGCGGCGGCCCAACCCGATCGACCGACCTTCAACCGCGACATTCGGCCGATCATGTCGGATACCTGCTTCCGCTGCCACGGTCCCGACAGCATCGCGCGCAAGGCCGACATGCGCCTCGACATTCGCGAAGAAGCGATCAAGCCGACGCGCTCGGGACGCATTCCGATTGTGCCCGGCGATCCCGACAAGAGCGAGATCGTCGCGCGCATTTTCGCGGAAGGCGCCAGCGTCATGCCGCCCAGCATCCGCGCACAAGGAGCTGACCCAGGCACAGAAGGACACGATTCGCCGCTGGGTCGCGGAAGGCGCGGTCTACGAGGGTCACTGGGCGTATCAACCGGTGAAGCGTCCGGCCGTTCCGGCTGTCGTGGACGCATCGCGAATCAGGAACCCGATCGATCAGTTCATCCAGGACCGGTTGCGCCGCGAGGAGCTGGCGCCGGCGAGCGAGGCCGACAAACGCACGCTGCTTCGGCGGGTGACACTCGATTTGACAGGCCTGTTGCCCACGCCAGAAGACACGCGCGCGTTCCTGGCAGACACGGCGCCAGATGCGTACGAAAGAGTGGTGGATCGGTTGCTGTCCTCGCCGCGGTATGCCGAGCAGCGCACCATGCACTGGCTCGACGCGGTGCGTTACGGAGACACGGCGGGATTCCATGGCGACAATCCGATTCCTGCGTGGCCGTACCGCGATTACGTGTTGCAGGCATTTTTGAAAAACCGGCCGTTCGACGAGATGACGCGCGAACAGATCGCCGGAGATCTGCTGCCGAACGCGACCGTCGAACAGCGCGTCGCCTCGGCCTACAACCGCATGAATCGCACGTCGGCCGAAGGCGGGCTTCAGCCCAAGGAGTACCTCGCGAAGTACGGCGCCGACCGCGTGCGCACGCTCAGCGCCGTGTGGCTGGGCAGCACGCTCGGATGTGCCGAATGCCACGACCACCGGTTCGATCCGTTCCTCGCGAAGGACTTCTACGCGATGAAGGCGTTCTTCGCGGACATCCAGGAGACGGGGCTCGTGCCCGATCGCGGCGCGCGCGCGTGGGGCGCGAAGCTCGCGCTGCCGACCGAGGCGCAGAAGGCGGCGCTCGCGGCCCTCGACACGAAGCTTGCGGCTGCCCGGTCGCGTCTCGAGGAAGCGGCCGCGACGCGGGCAGCTGACGAAGAGGCGCGAGAAGCCGACTCTGAACACGCGTTGGCAGGCCGGCCAGCTGGCCTGGACGTGGCAGCGCCCGATTGGTGCGCGTGCGCTGAACGGCGCGACGCTCACCATCTACGACAAGGAGCCGATCGAAAGTAATTTCTATCTCGACGGGAGTTTGAAAACCGACACGAAACCCGGCGACGGTCTCGTCGTCGCGAGCGGCACGAATCCGGACCGCGAGACCTACGTCGTCACGTTGAGGCCTGGTGCTGGAGCGTGGCGTCAGCTCGGTCTCGAGGTCGTGCAGGATGAAAGCCTGCCGGGCGCCCGGTATGCACGCGGCGCCGATCGATTTCTGCTGAGCGAGATCGAGGCCGAGGTCGTGGAACGCGGTCAGCCGGCGCGGCGGTTGTCGCTCGTGATGGCAACGGTCAACGACGCGCCGCCGGCGGTTTCTGCGATCAACGATCCGAGCATGCCGCCGCTCGCCGCCATCGACGGGAAGGCCGGCACCGCGTGGGGTATTCGTTTCGGTGAAGCGAGGAATCCGTTCCTTGCGCTGCGATTCGCCGAAGCGGTGCAGACGACCGCAGACACGACGATCGTCGTGACGCTGCGGCACGACTCGGAATTGCGGCGCGCAGTCATCGGACGGTTCCGTCTGGCGCTCGCTGCCGACGCGTTCGCGTGGCCGCCGACCGGCACGTCAGGCACTCGTTCCCGCAGCCGGGATGCGAGCGGGCGGACGACCTGGGCCAGCGGCCTTTCGGAAGAGGTGATGAGAGCGCTGCGGAGGCCGGCCGAGGATCGTGATGAAGTGGAACGCACCGCGCTGCGCGACTACTTGATCTTCTCGAATCCGGACCTTGCGGATCTCTATCGAGACGTACAGCTCCTGGAGACCGAGCGTGGCCTGCTCGACTCGTCGATTCCATCGGTCGTGACGACGGTGTCGACCGATCCGATGCCGACGCGCATCCTGCCGCGCGGCAACTGGATGGACGATTCGGCGCCCATCGTCGAGCCGGCGATTCCGCGTTTCCTCGGGGCGCTCGACACAAGAGGCGAGCGAGCGACGCGCCTCGATCTGGCGAACTGGCTCGTGTCGCGCGACAACCCGCTGACGGCACGCACGTTCGTCAACCGCACGTGGCGTGAGTTCTTCGGGACCGGGCTCTCGAAGGTGATCGACGACCTTGGCTCGCAGGGCGAGTCGCCGACGCATCCCGAGCTGCTTGATTGGCTCGCGTCGGAGTTCATGCAGAAATGGGACATCAAGCACGTCGTCCGGCTGATCGTGACGAGCCACACGTACCGGCAATCGTCTCGCCGTAGCCCGAGCCAGCTCTGAGCGGGCGGAGGCGGATCCGGAGAACCGCCTGCTCGCTCACCAGAATCGCTTTCGCGTCGACGCCGAGAACGTGCGTGATGTCATCTTGCAGGTGTCGGGGCTGCTCAGCGACAAGGTCGGCGGTCCCAGCGTGAGCCCGGTCGAGCCGCCCGGTTATCTCGGCGCGCTGAACTTTCCGAAGCGCGAGTACTCGGCCAGTCGCGGCGAGGATCTGTACCGCCGCGGCCTGTACACGACCTGGCAGCGTACGTACCTGCATCCGAGTCTCTTGAACTTCGACGCGCCGACGCGCGAGGAGTGTACGGTCAGCCGCAGCATCTCGAACACGCCGCTGCAGGCGCTCGATCTGTTGAACGATCCGATCTACGTCGAAGCGGCGCGCGTGTTCGCGCAGAATGCCGCCGCGCATGGCGCGCCAGACTTTGACGCCCAGCTCGCGTTTGTATTCGATCGCGCGCTGAACCGTGCGCCCACTGCGGAAGAACGCGTCGATTCTGCGGCGCTTGTACGAACGCAACCTGAAACGATTTAGCGCCGATCCCGCGAGCGCGCGCGCGTTCCTCGCGCGAAGGCGAGACGCCGCTGCCGGCCAATGTCAACGCCGTCCGCCTCGCGGCGATGGCGACGATCACGCGGGCCGTGTTGAACCTGCACGAATTGATTACGAGGAACTGACCGCCATGTACGAGAAACTTCGTTCGGGAGATGAGCCGACGGGCGTTCCTCGGGCGTGGAGCGGCGGGTCTGGGCGATCGTCGCGCTGAACTCGCTGCTCGGCCCTCGCGTGTTCGCGGACGCGCAGGCGCCGGCCGTGCAGTCACACGGCATCGTGAACCCGCTCGACTTCGCTCCAAAAGCCAAACGCGTCATCTTCCTCTATCAGGCCGGCGGGCCGTCACATCTCGAGACCTTCGACTACAAGCCGAAGCTCGCCGACATGACGGGCAAACCGATGCCGGAGTCGTTCACGCGAGGACAGCAGATCGCGCAACTCCAGGGACAGCGGCTGACCTGCTTCGGACCGACGCACGGCTTCAAGCCGTTCGGCAAGTCGGGGCAGGTCGTCTGCGAGCTGTTTCCTCACATCGGCAGCATCATCGACGAGACGTGCATCGTGCGATCGATGTGGACCGAGCAGATCAATCACGATCCGGCCCACACGTTCATGAACAGCGGATCGATCATCACGGGCCGCCCCAGCATGGGCTCGTGGGTGCTGTACGGGTTGGGCGCGGAAGCCGACAACCTCCCCGGCTTCGTCGTTCTCGTGTCGCAGGGCAACGGCGGTCAGATGCAGCCGATCGCAGCGCGGCAATGGTCGGCCGGCATGCTGCCGAGCAAATTCCAGGGCGTGCGGTTCAACTCCGTCGGCGATCCGGTTCTGTACATCACGAATCCGCCCGGCATCAGCCGCGACATGCAGGGCGACTCGATTCAGGCCATCAACGCGCTGAACGAGGTCGCGAATCGATCGCTGCACGATCCGGAACTGCAAACGCGCATCGCACAGTACGAGATGGCGTTCAAAATGCAGACGAGCGTTCCGGGACTGCTCGACATGAGTCAAGAGCCGCCGCATGTTCTGGAGCTGTACGGAGCGAAGCCGGGCGACGGCTCATTTGCGTCGAACTGTCTTCTGGCGCGGCGGCTGGCGGAGCGAGGCGTTCGGTTCATCCAGCTCTATCACCGCGACTGGGATCATCACAGCGACGTGAGGAACAACGTCGTCTTCAAGGCGCAGGAAGTCGACAAGCCGACGGCGGCGCTCATCACCGATCTGAAGCAGCGCGGCATGCTGGACGACACGCTGGTCATCTGGGGCGGCGAGTTCGGCCGCACGCCGATGTCGCAGGGACGCGGCGGCCGCGACCATCACATCAAAGGGTTCTCATTCATGTTCGCCGGCGGCGGCATCAAGAACGGCCTGACCTACGGCGCCACCGACGATCTGGGGTATGCGGCCGTCGAGAATCCCGTCAGCGTGCACGATTGCCACGCGACGATGCTGTATCTGCTCGGCGTCGACGCGGCAAGGCTGGCGGTGAAGTATCAGGGCCTGGACGTCCGACTCACCGGCGCGCAAGGCGGCACCGTCGTCCGCGACATCATTGCGTAGGCAGGCTGAGCTCCACACACGATGCGTGTCGTCGCCGGAATCCGTCGCTATCTGCGTGGCCTTGTCGCCCCGAAAGTCACTCCAGCACCGATATCTCCTTCGCTGTCGATCGCGACCGGCTTCGCGCTTTGCCCGGGCGAAGAGTCCCTTTCGTCCATGACCGCCGAGGAGTTGGCGGCATGGGAGAACCGTGGCGTTCCCAGCATCGCGCGCACATCTGACGTCGTCGAGGCGCAGGCGGATGAGAAGCAGGATGCGACGAGCAGCCTCAACTTCCCTCTGCACTGGACGACCGCCGCGCAAGGCTGGGACTATCTTTTTGACTTCTCCGTCGCGTGCGAGCTGCTGGCACCACGGCCCGACGATCTCGTGCTCGATTTCGCCGCGGGCACGTGCTGGGCGTCGGAGCTCCTGAGCCGCTTCGGTGTGCGCACCGTCGCAATCGATTTGTCGGTCGAGATGATGCGCCGCGGCAGGGCCCGCCTCGCGTCCGATGGCCGGCTCGTCTTTCGCGATCAGGCGTCGTTCGTCGTCGCGCGCGGCCAGTCGCTGCCGTTTGTCGACGGCAGTTTCGACGGAGTGCTGTGCATGAACGCCCTGCATCATCTGCCGTCATACGGACAGGCGCTGCGCGAAGTGCACCGCGTGCTGAAGCCGCGTGGCGTCGCGGTGTTTTCGGAGCCCGGCACGACGCACGCTGCGCAACCGCTGTCGACATTTCGTATGCGAGAGGAGAGTGTGATCGAGAAGAACGTCTCTCTGCCGCTCGTCCGTCGCCTCGCCATGGAGGCCGGATTTTCGCGCATGCGTGTCGTGCCATTGAGGTCGGCGGCGACCTACGCGTTTGAGTACGCCGGGACGGTGGCCGATGGGGAGCCCTTGCGCACCATGTGGGACGAGACGCTGCGGGTCGGCCCGGGCGAGCATGCGCGATTTGTCCTTCACAAAGGAGAGGGGCCCGCAGCCGACACGTGGCTGCCCGCGCCGCAGTTGGTTGGCCGGCTGCGCGCAGGGATAAGCCTCGAGAGGGCGACTCCGTCCGTCCGCGTGGGATCCGGATTCACCGAACTCCTCACGGTCCGCAATACTGGCAATGTGACCTGGAAAGCGCGCGGGCGCCGGTTTGGCGGACAAGTCACGTGTGGCCTCAAAGTCCTCGATGCGCAGGGCGACATCGTGCGCGAGGATTTGGGACGCACGCCTTTGCCGCACGACGTACCACCAGGCGACGAGCTCGCTATCGAGATGCGCATCGGGCCAGGTCTTGTCGTTGGACGCTATACGCTGCGATACGACATGGTGGTCGAAGGTGTGACCTGGTTCGAGTTTCAGGGCTCTCCGTGCGTGGAACGTCCGCTCGATGTGACGGCGTGAGACTTCTTTCCCCCACGCCCAATTGAGAGGCACAATACCCCTATGACGCTGCGCACCCGTATTCGCCTGCTGTTGCCGATCCTTGCCCTGACGTCGGTCGTCAGCTTTGCCGGCGCCCAGCAGCCGGCCGCCACGATCAACCTCAAGAACGCGCCGCTCGACCAGACCATTCCGGTCGATCCGCTGATCACGGTCGGCACCCTGCCGAACGGCCTGCGCTACTACGTGCGCGAGAACAGACTGCCGCAGGGGCGCGCCGAGCTCCGGCTCGTGGTGAAGGCCGGGTCGGTGCTCGAAGAGGAAGACCAGCGGGGGCTGGCGCATTTCGTCGAGCACATGGCGTTCAACGGCACGCTGCATTTTCCGAAGCAGGAGATCACGAGCTTCATGCAGTCGCTCGGCATGCGGTTCGGCGCGCACGTCAACGCGCACACCAGCTTCGACGAGACGGAGTACGACCTGCAGATCCCGACCGGCAATCCGGCGGTCATCGATCGGTCGCTCACCATCCTCGAAGACTTCGCGCACAACGTTTCGTTCGACGCGGTCGAGATCGAAAAAGAGCGGGGCGTGATCCTCGAGGAGTGGCGGCTGGGGCTCGGCGCCGGCGAGCGGATACAGAACCAGCAGATGCCCGTGCTGCTGAAGGGCTCGCGCTACGCCGAACGGTCTCCAATCGGCAGGCCGGAGATCATCCGCAACGCGAACTACGATCGGCTGAAGCAGTTCTACGCCGACTGGTACCGCCCCGACATGATGGCGGTCGTCGCCGTTGGCGATTTCAACAGAGTAGCGATCGAAGCGCAAATACGATCCCGGTTCGGCGCGATTCCGGCGGCGGCGTCGCGGAAGCCGAGGCCCGACTACGCCGTTCCGGACCAGCCCGGAACGATCTATTCGATCATCACCGACCCCGAAGTGACGCAGACGGCCATCAGTGTCTTCACCAAGATGCCCGCCCGCGACCAGTCCACGGTCGGCGCCTACCGCAGGCAGATGACCGAGCGGTTGTTCAGCGGCATGGTATCCGCCCGTCTCGACGAGATCGCGCAACAGCCGAACGCGCCGTTTCTGGCGGCCCAGACCAGCCGCGGCATTTTCGTGCGGACCGCGGAGGTGACGTCGCTGGGTGCGCTCGTCGCGCCGGGCGGCGTCGAGCGCGGGCTCACGGCGCTGTTCACCGAGATCGACCGCGTGGCGCGGTTCGGTCTCACCGCGGGCGAGCTCGAGCGGCAGGCGCGCGGTCTGCAGCGGGTACTGGAGAACGCGACGGTCGAGAAGAACAAGAGCCCGTCCGGCCCGCTGGCCGACGAGTTCATCAGGAACTTTCTGCAGGGCGAACCGATTCCGGGCATCGTCTACGAGTACGCGTTGAACCAGCGTTTCCTGCCCGAGATCACGCTCGCCGAAATCAATGCGCTCGCGAAGGACTGGGCGCCCGATCGCAACCGCGTCGTGGCGATCATCGCGCCGGAAAAAGACAAAGCGACCTTGCCGGACGCGACGAAAATGACGGCTGCCATCGCCGCTGCCAGCGGCAGACCGCTGGACGCGTACGTCGACAACGTCAACACGCAGCCGCTGCTGGCGACGCTCCCGTCGCCGGGGAGCGTCGCCACCACCTCGACCAACGAGCGGCTCGGCATTACGGAGTGGCGTCTCTCCAACGGCGTCCGCGTCGTGCTGAAACCGACGACTTCAAGGAAGACGAGATTCTGTTTCGCGCCATCAGCCCCGGCGGCACGTCGCTCGCGCCCGACCGGGACTTCATCGTGGCGGAAACGGCCGACGCGGTGGTTGCGCAAGGCGGGCTTGGCCAGCTCCGCAACCTCGACCTCGGCAAGGCTCTCGCCGGCCGGACGGTGTCGGTGAGGGCCGACATCGGTGAGACGGAAGAGGGACTCGGAGGCGTGTCGTCGCGGAAAGAGCTCGAGACGATGTTCCAGCTGATCTACCTCACCTTCACGGCGCCGCGCCCGGATCCCGTGGCATTCGGCGTCTTCAAGGAACAGCTGAAGGTGGCGCTGGCCAACGAGGACGCGCTGCCCAGCACGGCATTCGAAGAGGCGCTCGGCGCGGCGCTGACGCAGAATCATCTGCGAGCGCGGCCATTGAAGGCGGCCAACGTCGACGAGATGAACCTCGAGCGCTCGCTCGCGTTCTACAAGGATCGCTTTGCCGATGCGAGCGACTTCACCTTCGTGTTCGTCGGCAGCTTCGACCTGGTGGCCATGAAGCCGCTCGTGGAGCGCTATCTGGCCAGCCTTCCTGCGCTCCATCGGAACGAAGCGGCGAAGGACGTCGGGATTCGTCCTCCGGCGGGCATCGTCGAGCGCGAGGTGAGAAAGGGTATCGAGCCAAAGAGCCAGGTGAGCATCGTGTTCACCGGATCGTTTCAGAACAACGAGATGAACCGGCTCACACTGCGGGCCATGGCCGAGATGCTGAGCGGCAACCTGCAGAGGACGCTGCGCGAAGAACTGGGCGGCACCTACGGCGTCAGCGTCGAGCCGCGCTTCACTCAGCGTCCGACCGAGACGTACCGCATCGCCATCTCGTTCGCCTGCGATCCCGCACGCACCGAGAGCCTGACCAGGACGACGTTCGAGCTGATCGAGGCGTTCAGAAGGGACGGCCCGAGCGACGGCCAGGTCGCCGACACGCGCGCGGCGCTGATGCGCGATTTCGAAACGAACAGCCAGGAGAACCGCTACCTGCTGAGCCGCCTCGCGTACAGCTATCAGTACGGCGAGGCCGTCGAAGCGGTGTTCAACATCGGGCCCTCGGTCGACCGGCTGACGGCTGCCCTGATTCAGGAAGCCGCGCGGACCTATCTCGACACGCGCCGGTATGTGGAAGTGACGCTGCTGCCAGAGGTGCGCACTCCATAGCGCATGTTTCACCTCCATATCATCCGCGGCGTCGTTCGTGACCCGCGTCTGGCCACTCCCAACGGCGGTCATCCGGTAGATCTCGATGTTGCCGTCGCTACGGCGGCAGCAACACGTCCTTGCGCGTGAAGCAGGCGGCACCCGTGCAATATTGAACAGCCACGCAGGCGTCGATCCGCCACCATCACGCAAGCCTGGTGTAACACCGTTTCCAAGTCACTCGCGCTCGCGGTGTTCGCTGGCATATCGGTCATCGCTGGGTTTGGCCGTGGGCCAACGGTACGAGGCGCGCTGATCACGGCCGGCGTCGCCGTTGCCCGTCCGACTGCTGCCTCAAGAGCGGCGCAGATTGGTTGGAAAAACAGGCGGCGACGGGAACGAGTAGAATATGAGTCACCAGCACGATAATCGAAGATCGGCCAGTGAGCGTCCATGAAGCGGTCAAAAGGTAAATCGTAGAAAGTGCCAACCGGAGAACATAAATCTGGATCGCGACGTGATGTCAAGGATGCGTGTGTCGCGCACCTCTGCCCGAAGTGCGGGACCGACCATCACGTCAGCGTGGAACAGGTGCTTCGTGGTGACACGACCGTCACCTGGTGCCACTGCCGCGCCTGCGGCCACTCGTGGCATCCCGTGGTTCACGAAGCGCGCGAGTCGTAGTCCCCAGGCGATCCACGCACTTCGCCTCCCCAGCCACGTCGTTCCTGCGGAACCTCGTCGAGGCCGGTTGCTCGCGATCGGATGACTATTTATGGCGAGCGAGGGTTTCCTTCAAGAGCGCAACCGTTGTCTGCTGACTGGCTGCGGGGCCGGCGACGCTGACGATGATGGATTCCTCGCCGCGGAGCGTGGCGGCTTTCCAGCCTCCCATTTCGGGGAGCACGAAGGCTTTCGCCCCTAGCTCGGGCAGAGGTTGGAATCCCTTTGCGAGCGTCGGCTGCTCGTGATACCTGGCCGGGACGATCTGCACCATCATGTCGCCATCGTAATCTTTGGCGGCCCACTGGCAGCCCGAGCCCAAGGCGGCATTTTCTCCGGCGCCGACCGTTTTGCCGACGTATTTTGACGCTTCGGCCGCGGTGAACAACTTACACACGGGATTGTTCGCGGCGGCGCCCTTGGCATCGCCGGTGAGAACGTCGGCGGTTTTCCTGGGATCCTGCGCGGAGGCGGTAGAAATCCCCAGCAGGACACCGGCGAGCAGAAGAAGATAAGGCTTCACGATCGCTCCTTTCCCGAGATCGAAGCTCGTCCACGCCTGCGTGAACGATACCACCAGGGACGGGCGCAGGATTGTACGAATTACTTGGCGAGCTCGAAAATGTTTCGCGTCACACGTTGCGCGCGGCCAGTCAGGCACGCTGCGGGTTGGATTCACCGAGAATGCCTCATGGCGGGGCGTGTCTCCGCCCATGCCTTGAGCGACCAGCGTCGTGAAGCAGGAATCGGATTGGTTGGAGGTGGGTCCGGCCCGGTGTCGGTGAACGCAAGTTCGCTGCCGGGAAACCTCGGAGCATCCGGTAGAAGTTCACGCCTTATGTTTCACCGAGCTCCCGTGACTGCAGCCATTCGAGCAGCGGCGGTCGAATGGCTTGCGGAATGGCGTCGACGGCCCGCTGGCGAATACCATCGTCTTGTGGCGGTGCGAGCAGCACCCGATCCCGGAGCATCCGCCAGCGCTCATCGGGATTCTTCGCGTGAAACCCTGCGGCGGTCGCGGCTTCGCGATAGTACACGCTCAGCCAGCCATAGCAGATGAACGGATTCCCGCCGCCGGGTCGATCTTGATTCTGTTTCACGCTAACCTACGCGTAGAGGAGATCGCCTGTCTCGCAGATCGCAGTCGCGTCGGCCGTGCTTTCGCTGAATCACAATGGCTATTGCCAATACTGCGGATCCATCGTGGTACAAAGACGCCGTTTTCTACCAGCTGCATGTGAAGTCCTTTGCCGATGGAAACGGCGACGGCATCGGTGATTTCGTCGGACTCACTTCGAAGCTCGATTACCTCGAGTCGCTGGGCGTCAACTGTCTGTGGATTCAGCCGATGTATCCATCGCCGTTCCGTGACGATGGGTATGACATTTCGGATTATACAAACATCCACCCGAGTTACGGCACGCTCGAGGAGTTCTCCACATTCCTCAGCGCGGCGCATCGGTGCGGTCTGCGAGTGGTCGTCGAGCTCGTCCTGAACCACACCTCGGATCAACACCCGTGGTTTCTCGAAGCGCGCAGCTCGCGGGACAATCCCCGCCGCGATTGGTACGTATGGAGCGACACCGACGAGCGGTATGGCGGGGTTCGCATCATCTTTCTCGACACGGAGCATTCGAACTGGGCCTGGGATCCCGTCTCGAAGGCCTATTACTGGCACCGCTTTTTCAGCCATCAGCCGGATCTCAACTACGACAATCCCGCCGTTCGCGAAGAAATCTGGCAGGTGATGAAGTTCTGGCTCGACCTCGGCGTGGACGGGTTTCGGGTGGATGCCGTACCCGTACCTCATCGAGCGCGAGGGGACCTCCTGCGAGAATCTGCCGGAAACCCACGCCGTCCTCAAAGAGCTGCGTGCCCGCCTCGACGAGCACTACACCGGCAAAGTGCTGCTGGCCGAGGCCAACATGTGGCCCGAAGACGTTCGTCCCTATTTCGGTTCGGGCGACGAATTCCACATGTCGTTTCACTTTCCCGTCATGCCGCGCATGTTCATGGCCCTCAGGCTCGAAGATCGCAAGCCGCTGGTCGACATCATCGAGCGCACACCGCCGATACCCGACGTCTGCCAGTGGGGTACGTTCCTTCGCAACCACGATGAGCTGACGCTGGAGATGGTGACCGACGTCGAGCGCGAGTACATGTGGGATGAATACGCGCGCGATCCGCAGGCACGGATCAACCTTGGCATCCGCCGACGGCTGGCCCCGCTCATGGAAGGTGACCGGCGCCGGATCGAGCTGATGTGCGGGTTGCTCATGGCGCTGCCGGGAAGCCCCATCCTGTATTACGGCGACGAGATCGGCATGGGCGACAACGTCTTCCTCGGCGATCGGAACAGCGTGCGCACGCCGATGCAGTGGAGCGGGGGCATCAATGCCGGCTTTTCGACGATCGAGCCCGACCGCCTGTGGCTGCCCATCATTTCCGACCCGGTCTACGGATATCAGGCGGTCAATGTCGAATCGCAGCAGCGGAACACGGCATCGCTGCTGAACTGGACGCGGCGCCTGATCGAGGTCCGGCGCTCCACACAGGTGTTCGGCCGCGGTTCGATTCAGGTCCTCACGCCCGCCAACCACCGCCTGCTGGCGTTCACGCGGACGCTCGGACGCGAGACGGCGCTGGTCGTCAACAATCTGGCCGGGACGGCGCAGGTTGTCGAACTGGACCTTTCCAGCCTGGCAGGCGCGATTCCGATCGAAATGTTCGGTGGCAGCATCTTTCCGCGCATCGGAGCTGAGCCGTACGTCATGATGATGGGCCCGTATGACTTCTACTGGTTTCGGCTGCGCTGGATTTAACGATCTGGCCGAGCCATTCCGTTCGCGCGCCGCGGCCGGTTGACGTGGATCACCAGAGTTCGCTTTCCGACGTGTTGCTCCGCCAGCTGATTGCGGTGGGGCAGGTCGACATCCTCGTAGGACTGCCGACGCTCAACAACGCCGCGACGGTCACCGACGTCGTTCGCGCCGTGCACGTGTCCTTCGCGCGGGATTTTCCGCGGTTACGCACTGTCATGATCAATTCCGATGGCGGCTCGACCGATGGCACTCCCGAGCTGATCCGTTCGTCATCACTGAGCGAGGCCGACACGCTGTTGACGTCGCACTCACTTCGTACCCTGCATCGCGTGCTGGCGCCGTATCACGGACTTCCGGGGAAGCTCACCGCGCTCCGCACCGTGTTCGCCGCCGTCGAGCTGACGCAGGCCAAAGTGCTCGTCGTCCTCGATCCGGCCGGTCCGGCGACGAGCGCCCAGCGTGTCACCGAGCTCATCTCGCCGATTGCGCGTTCCGAAGTCGAGTTTCTCGCGCCCTGCCATCGCCGGCATCCGCGCGACGGCGTGCTGGTGACGCAGCTGGTACGCCCGCTGGTGCGGGCTCTCTACGGGGTGGCCCTCGATGAGCCGCTCGGTCCCGAGTTTTCGTGCTCGGGACGTTTCGCCTCTCACTGTCTTGAACGGGATCTCTGGGAGCATGAGGTGGCGAGGTTTGCCATCGACCTGCGGCTGCGCACGGAGGCCATTGCCCAGGGGGTCGCCATTGGTCAGATCTGGCGACCTCCACCGACGGGCGCCGGCGCCCGCACGACACTCCGCGAGGCGGTGCAGCAGGTGGTCCTGGCCCTGATCGAGAGTCTTCGAGCACATGCCCCGTTCTGGACGGCGACCAACGGCATTGCGCCGCTGTCCACGTGGGGAACTGAGCCGGAGGAGATCGCCGATGCGCACAGCTGGGATTACGAGGCCGTCGCGGCACAGGCGCGTCACGACATCGGCGAAATCCATCCCCTGCTCGAAGAAGCGCTGGACAGCAGTCTGCTTGCGCGCATCATCGGGGAAGTCTCGGCGTCGGAACTGCGCTCCGACGATGAGCTGTGGGTGAAAACCGTCTATGCCGTCGCGGCCGCCGCACGACAGGGACGGATCGGCGCCGAGCACCTGGCCGGTTTGTTCGTTCCGCTGTACCTGTGGCGGGCGGCGGCATTCATGGCACGCGCCGCACACCAGACGGACGCGGCGGTGCATCAAGGACTCGAATCGCTGAGTCAGACGTTCTTGCGGCTGAAACCGGTGCTCGTCGACAGCTGGTCAGCCGAAGTGTGAGGTTGCGATGATTCAAGAGATTGCTGAAGCCCTCGGCCACTCGTGGAGCAACTTTACCGGCGCGTTCGTGCTGTTCGTGCCGCGCCTGGTCGCAGCCACGATAATCTTCGCTGGTGGGTTCGTCGTCGCGGTGCTCGCTCGACGGATCGTCCGGAGCGCGCTGGTGTCGCTGCATTTCGAACGGCTGGCCACGCGAACCGGCGCGAGCGAGATGCTGCGTCTGGCCGATATGCCAACCGCCGACCTGCTGGTGGCGAAGATCGTCTTCTGGATTGTCTGGGCCGGATTCGTCGTCTCGGCGGTCGACGCGCTGCAGTTCGAACCGCTTCGCGGACTGGTCCAGCAGTTCTTTCTGTTCGTGCCCCGCGTCCTTCTGGCTCTGCTGGTGCTGGCCCTGGGATTTCTCGTCGGCAACTTCGTCTGGCGTGCCACGCTGCTGGCATCGGTCAATGCCGGTCTCCCGGGCGCCCGTTTGCTCAGCGGAACGCTTCGCCTCCTGGTCATCGCGATCGCGGTGGTCATGGCGCTCGAACATCTGGGCCTGGCGACCGCCGTCGTGTTGACGGCATTCGCGATCGCATTCGGCGCGTTGATGCTGGGGCTGGCGATCGCGTTCGGCCTCGGCGGACGGGACGCCGCCAAGCAACTGCTCGATCAACATCTGAGGGCCCAGCAAGAGCGCGAACCGAACGCGACCCCACATCTCTGAATGCCACGCAGTGCACACGCGTCAAGATGTGCCTATACTGCGAAAATGGCGTTTTCCCGTTCGAGCGGTGTGCTCCTGCATCCGACCTCGCTGCCTGGACGATTCGGGATTGGCGATCTGGGTCCGACCGCGTTCGAGTTCATCGAGTGGCTCGCCGCCGCCGGACAGCATCTCTGGCAGGTGTTGCCCCTGGGCCCTACCGGCTACGGCAACTCTCCTTACCAGAGCTTTTCGGCGTTTGCCGGCAATCCCCTCCTCATCAGCCTCGATGGCCTGATCGAAAACGGACTGATCACGGCGGGGGAGTGCAGCGATGAGGCGTTTGCCGATGGCGACGTCGATTTTGCTGCTGTGGTCGCCCATCGCCGCGAGCTCTGGCCGTTCGTGCTGGATCGCTTCGACCAGGCGGCGCCCGCTGCCGTGCGCGGTCGTTTTGAGCGGTTCTGCCAGAAAAACGCAGGCTGGCTGAACGACTTCGCGCTCTTCATGGCCGTCAAGGGGGCGCACGATGATACCGGCTGGACGAGGTGGGAGCCCGACATCGCGCAGCGGGAGCCGTCGGCGGTGGGACGATGGACAGCCCGCTCTCGACGCGAGATCCGGCTGCACCAGTTGATCCAGTTCCTGTTCTTCGAGCAGTGGCAGCGCGTCCGCGACGCCTGTCACTCGAGGCGCATCGCCATCATGGGCGACTTGCCGATTTTCGTCGCGCACGACAGCGCCGATGTCTGGGCCCGTCGCGAGCTGTTCCGGCTCGATCCCGACGGAACGCCGACGGTGGTCGCCGGCGTGCCGCCCGATTACTTCAGCGCCACCGGACAACTCTGGGGCAATCCGCACTACCGATGGGACCTGATCGAGCGGAGCGGTTACGCCTGGTGGACTGAGCGCTGCCGTTCTCTTCTCGATCAGGTCGATCGCGTGCGCATCGATCACTTCCGCGGGTTCGAGGCGTCATGGGAAATCCCCCGCGACGCGACCACGGCGATGATCGGAGAGTGGGTGAAGGGGCCGCGCGCGCAGCTGTTCGAGGTGATGCAATCCGCGCTCGGTCTTGACCGATTGCCTTTTGTCGCCGAGAACCTCGGGGTCATCACGCCGGACGTCGAGGCATTGCGCGAACGCTTCGGCCTTCCCGGGATGGCGATCCTCCAGTTTGCTTTCGGCGCCGACCCGCAGGCGCCCGACTTCAAACCCCACAACTACCCGAGGAACCGCGTGGTCTACACCGGGACGCACGACAACGACACCACGGTGGGATGGTGGACGGGTGACGCCGGACACAGCACGCGCTCGACGAAGGACATCGAGAACGAGCGCGCGCACGTTCGCCGGTACCTCGGTCTCGACGGTCATGACGTGCACTGGGCGTTCATCCGCGCTGTGCTGGCGTCGGTGGCGGACACGGCGATTGTTCCGGTCCAGGACCTGCTGGGTCTGGGAAGCGAGGCGCGCATGAATCGACCCGGTACATTGACCGGCAATTGGCGGTGGCGGCTCCGGCCCGGGCAGTTGACGGCGGACGTCGCCGAGAGGCTGGCGGCGATGGCCGCAACATACGATCGGATGTGAAGACGCGCCGACCTCCCGCGTGCGGCTGGTACGCGTTGATGATCTCGTCGAGCGGCTCCGGCATACAAGAAAATTACCGCAATCAGCTATTCTGAGCCTCAATGAAAATTCTCGTCCTCGGCGCGGGGGCGATTGGTGGCTACTTCGGCGGCCGGCTCGCCGAAAGCGGCGCCGACGTCACGTTTCTCGTCCGCCCGGCCCGGCGCGCCCAGCTTGAACGCGACGGTCTCATGCATCGAGAGCGCGCTCGGAAGCATCTCGCGGCCGGTAAGAACCGCACTGGCCGATTCGGTTACGCCCGACTACGACGTTGTGCTGCTGACCTGCAAGGCGTACGACTTGCAGTCGTCTATCGAGGTGATTGCACCGGCCGTGGGGCCACAGACCGCCGTCATCCCGCTGCTGAACGGTCTCGCGCATTTCGCGGCTCTTGATGCCCACTTCGGCGCCTCCCGCGTGATGGGAGGCACCTGCATGATCGATGCGACCCTTGGACGCGACGGGGTCGTGCATCACGCCGGCACACTGCAGCGTCTGGTGTTCGGCGAGCGCGACGGCCGGCGCTCGCCGCGGGCTGAGGCCGTCGCCGCCGTTCTGGCGGCCACGACCATCGACTGGTCACTGTCCGATGACATCGAGCAGGTCATGTGGGACAAGCTGGTGTTTCTCGCTGCGCTTGCCTCGATGACATGTCTGTTCCGCGCCAACGTGCGCGAAATCATCAGCGCGCCGGGCGGTCGCGAGGCCATGGAGCGGGCGCTTGCCGCCAACGCCGAGATTGCGGCGCGCGAAGGGCATCCGCCGAGCGCCTACGGGCTGGATTTCGCCAGAACCCGGCTGACCGATCCGCTCGGCCCGTGGAGCGCCTCCATGCTGCGCGATCTCGAGAGCGGCGGACGCGTCGAGGTCGATCACATCGTCGGTTGGATGCGAGACCTGGCCCGGCGGCACGGTGTGGACGATACGCTGCTCTCGCTCGCGTTCACGCATCTCAAGGCGTTCGAAGCGCGCCGGGAGGCCGATCGCCTGCCAAATCCGTAGTCGGTCCGGCTAACCACCTCCGCGCAAGGCTACGGTGGTCCGCCGTAGCTCTAGCGAAGGCGGAAGCCGGACACTACGTACTTTTGAAAAGCGCGCTAAACGCCAGCGAACCAGTGGAACCCGATGTCCGAGTTGATGCCCCCCGTGCCCTTGCCGATGCCGGCCATCGAGTCGACGACCCGAATCGATTTCAGGAATTTGAGATTCTTGTAGCCGCACTGTCGTTCGACGCGCAGGCGGAGCGGCGCGCCGTTGCCTCTCGGAAGGTCGCGACCGTTGAGGCCGTAGGCAAGGATCGTCTGTGGATGCTCGACCTCGAACAGATCGTATCCCTCGTACCAACGATCGTAGGTGTCGATCACGACGTAGCGCGCCGCCGGTGTGACGCCGCCTGCGGCTTCGAGCACGCGTTGGAGCGGCGCGCCCGTCCATTCGCCAATCGCCGACCAGCCCTGTTCGCACACGTGCGCGGTGATTTGCGTGCGGGCGCCCAGGTTTTTGATCTCGTCGAGCGACAACGCGACGGGCCGCGCGACGAGACCGCTGATCGGGAGTCGCCAGTTCCTGAACCCTTCCGACAAGTGCTGTTGATACTCCGCGTTCTTCGGATTGGTCTGGTTCCAGGTCGGGAATGGGTCGGCGACCTCGCTCGCGGAGTACTCGCGCGCCAGCTGCTGACCGGACAGCAGCAGCCGATTGGTGCTCATCGTCAGGACATCCGCGGCGCCGATCAGGCCCCCGCGCACTCGCGGCGGCATGAACGTCTCGCGCGAACATCCGGTCGTGAACACACCACCCAGTGCCGGGACGCTCGCCAGCCACGTACGACGTGAGATGCGCCTGGTCATGGTGTCATCGCTCCTGGCTCCACCGGGATCGACTCCTTCCCGGTAATCATCGAACGGACCCGGTTGACGAATCCCGCGGCGGCGATCTCCAGCAGGTGGACGGCGACGAAGAGCACGAGCAGGACCGTGCCGATGGTGTGCAGCGTGCGCGCCGACTGACGGCCGCCGAACAGATCCAGCAGCACGGGCATCGCGGCCGTATAGCCCGGCGACTGTGCGACACCCGTCAGGATCATGAACGGCACGAACACGAAGATCAGGAGCAGATACGAGATCTTCTGCAGCGTGCCGTAGTGAGCGCTGGACGAAGGCGGGGCGCGATCGCCAGCGGAAATGATCGCGCAGATCCTCCCGCACGTGCGACACCGTCAGCTCGTCACGGGCCGGCAGCATCCGCCTGCGAAAATGCGTCGTGTAGAGGTTCCACCCGACGTATATGAGGCCATTGAAGAGAAAGACCCAGGCGAAGGTGACGTGATAGTTGCGTCCCCACCGGCGGTCTCCGAGTGCGCCTGCCGCCTCCCATGAGAGGCCCCAGTCCGAGAGCCTGAAGATTGCCGGGTAGCCACGATAGCCGGTGTGTCCCCAGTACAACTCCGGGAAGTCGAGAAGGATGTGAACGCCGCTCACGAGCAGATAGCCGCAAGCGATGACGTTGACCCAGTGACAGATGCGAACGCTATACGAGTGAACGGACGTCTCTCCGGCAAGGGGCGCCAATTTGGAGGTCACGGCAGAGTGCACGTCGCCGATGGCATTCTACGACCAGTTGACGCCCGGGTCATCACCATCCTGGCCTTGGTTCCCCGGCCATGTCGTTTCGCATAAGATTGGCCGCCATGCGGATCACTTCACTCGTGCTCGTGTTGCTCTCTGTTGCCGTCGCCTCGGGTCAACAGCCACCGCCGGCTCAGCCCACGGCCCGGCCGGCACCCGTCGGGCAAACGCCATCGGCCGACCGGGCGCCCGCGCAGCCCTCTGCCACATTCTCCAGCGTATACGCCGCGTCCGGCCCGGCGGAGCTGAGCGCCAATCCGGACTCGCCGTTCTGGAAGGACATCAAGGGCGTGTGGATAGAGCGGCGGATCGACACGAGCGCACCAGCGCCACAACTCAGGTCTGAGGTTCGCTCGCGGTGGACCGCCAGCCATCTCTATTTCCTCTGCGTCTGCCCGTACGAGCAGTTGAACCTCCGGCCGAACCCTCAGACCGCGTCCGACACGAATCAGCTGTGGGAAACCGACGTGCTCGAGGTGTACATCGGTTCGAACTTCGACGACATCACGAAGTATCTCGAGCTGCAGGTTTCACCGCAGGGAGAGCATCTCGATGGAACCATCGACGCCACGGTGCCACGTGTGGGCATCGGTAACGAATGGGTCTGGGAATCGGGCTGGAACACGAAGGCGCGACTCGACCGCGAGAAGAAGGTCTGGTACGCGGAGATTCAGTTGCCGATCGCGTCGTTCGACCCGCGCCCGGTGAAGGCGGGCAACGAATTCCGGATCAATCTCTACCGCCTGCAGGGTCCTCACCCTCCGGCCCCGGCACGGCGCGACTTCGTGGCGTGGCTGCCGACAGGCGAGTACCACCCTCACCGGCCGCTGAAGTTCGGGCGGCTGAAGCTGGTCGAACGGCAGTAGTGTTGCTAAGCTTTCGCGTTTTTTGATTGGAACATTCGGTGACTTTCGACTGGAGGAACCTGTGAGGTCGATATCAGCGCGCACTGTCGGGGCGTTCGCGATCGCCGGCGTACTCGCGGTGGCGGCCATCGGCGCTCAGAGCGCCAATCAGGCCAGGGACTTCGACGCGGAAATTCGAACGGCCGTGGCAGCGGCGAAGCAGGCAGCCGGGTTCGAGTGGCAGGGCGCCCTGGTTCGAACGTGTCTGCAGCCGCCGCAAATTGCCGCGGAGAATACCAGCGATAACGTTCCCGGATACATCTCCAAGCCCGCGAGCGCTCCGCCACGCAGCGCGTGGTACGCCGAGCCTGCCAGGGTGTTCGACGATTTCTATTTTGTCGGAGGCAAGATCCATTCGGCATGGGCTCTCACGACGAGTGAAGGGATCATCCTGTTCGATACGATCTTCCCGTACAACTCGGACGAGCTGATTGTCGGCGGCCTGAAGAAGCTCGGGCTCGACCCGACGACAATCAAGTACGTCATCGTCACGCACGGGCACGGCGATCACATCGGCGGCGCCGAGATGCTGCAGAAGGAGTTCGGCGCCAAAGTGGTCATGGGCGGACCCGACTGGGACGACGTCGAGAAGTATCCAAACAGGTTCAAGACGATGGCCCCGAAGCGCGAGATCGTCGCCACCGACGGGATGAAAATTACGCTCGGCGGAAAGACCGTCACGCTCTGGCTGACGCCAGGTCATACGCGCGGCACCGTCTCATTTACGACGACCGTTCAGGATCGCGGCAAGCCCGTGAATCTCGTCTCCTCGGCGGGAGTCGCGACCAGTTTCATCAACAGCGTCCCGGATCCGGGAATCAGGAACTTCCAGATCTACATCGATTCGCAGAAGAGAATCGCGGAAAAGGCGGCCGAGACAAAGGCCACTGTTCTCATCTCCAACCACTCGGAATTCGATGATGCCGTCCAAAGAAATCGGATGCTGGCCGGACGCGGAAACGGCCCCCATCCGTATGAGGTAGGCGCCGAAAGCGTACAGAATTTCTTCAAGGTCGTGCAGGGCTGCGCCCGCGCGGCGCAGGTTGCCTTGGAAAGACAGGCCGCGATGGGCAGCAAGTAGCAGGGTGCGGCGCCGGTATTCCACTTTCAGGCGTTTGTACCTGATAGACTCCGAGGTGGAGGCAGATCGTGACAACCCCGCAGTACCACGCCGTTCAGTTCTATAACGACGAACAATCTCTGGCACGAACCGTGGCACGGTTCCTTGCCGAAGGGCTCGACGCAGGCCAGCCAGGGCTGGTGATTGCCACACCCTCTCACACCAGCACGGTCGTCGAACAGCTGGCCAAACGGGGCCTGAACGTCAACGAGCTGCGCCGAACGGGAGAGCTGCGGTTTGTCGACGCTCAAGACACGCTCGACTCGATCATGGTGGACGGCAATGTCGATCAGGCGCAGTTCAAAAAGACAGTTGGGGATGTCATTGAAGCGCTATGTGCGGGCCGACGGCCTTGTCCCGTTCGAGCGTATGGCGAGCTCGTCGATCTCTTATGGCAGGATGGAAACGCCGACGCGGCCATCAAGTTGGAGATGCTCTGGAACCAGTTGGCGGAAGCGTATGATTTTTCGCTGCTTTGCGGCTACGCCTTTGGGCACTTCTACAAAGAAACCCGCGATCCCAGATATCAGGACGTTCGCAGCCAGCATTCGCACGTGATCGACACAGCCCCCGAACTGAGCGTCTAGGAGCAATCCGACATGGCCACAATCACGGTTGGCAAAGAGAACTCCACACCGATCGATCTTTACTACGAAGATCACGGATCAGGATCGCCGGTCGTGCTGATTCACGGGTGGCCGCTGAGCGGCGCGTCGTGGGAAAAGCAGACCGCCGCGCTCCTCGACGCCGGGCATCGCGTCATCACCTACGATCGCCGCGGGTTCGGGCGTTCGAGCAAACCGGCGGTCGGCTACAACTACGACACGTTCGCCGCCGATCTCGACAAGCTGCTCAGAAAGCTCAATCTCAAGAAAGTCGCGCTGGTCGGGTTCTCGATGGGGTCGGGAGAGGTGACCAGATATATCGGGAAGTACGGGACCGCGCGCGTCAGCAAGGCCGTGCTGATCGGGACGCTTGGACCGTATCTCGTCAAGAAGCCGGACAACCCGGAGGGCGTGGATGCCAGCGTCTTCGACGGCATCAAAGCCGCGATTCGCGCCGACCGTCCTGCCTTCCTCATGGAGTTTCTGAAAAACTTTTACAACTACGACGTCACGGGTGGAAAGCTCGTGAGCGAACGCGTGCTCGAAGACAACTGGAACGTTGCCGCGGGCGCCTCCGCGATCGGGACGTTGGCGTGCGTTGACTGCTGGATCGAAGACTTCCGCAAGAACATTCCGAAGAACACCGTGCCCACGCTGATTCTGCACGGCGACGCCGATCGCATCCTGCCGCCCGATGCCACCTCCAGGCGACAGGCGAAGATGATCAAGAACGTCAAGTTCGTGGAGCTGCCCGGCGGGTCGCACGGCGTACTCTGGACGCACGCCGACAAGATCAATGCGGAGCTCGTGAAGTTCCTCGCCTGATTGCCCGATCGATCGGACTCATGGATGCGAACGCGATCGCGCTGTTTCGCGAGCCGGCTGACCGCGACCTTCCGGAACGGGAGGCGTACTACGCGCAGCACCAGGTGCCCGCATCGGTCATCAAGCAGTTGGCGTGACGAGGGACGATCCTACCAGACGCCCCAGCGCTAAGGCGCCGAATACAGCTTCAGTACGTAGTGTCCGGCTTGAGCCGGACCGAGTGTGCGTTCGACCCTGGACAGTTGGATTGGCGGTACTGCCGCGCGAATCCGGAGCTCCAGGGCCGGACGCGCGCTGCGACGCGGACTAAATGACAGTTGTCAGTCGTCAAATACTGAAAACTGAAAACTCAGTATTTGTCTTCGGTTACACTCTAGGGTCCTACCCGTTGAACGTTCCTGGTTTTCAGGAATCCCAGCTGTCATTGTCGAAAGGACACGTCCAGGTCATGACCAAGATATTCAGAATCGCGCTCGGTCTGTTGGCGTCGTTGTGCGTTGCGGTCCCCACGTTCGCTCAAGTGCCGGGTGCCAACGATCCCGATGCCAAAGAGCTGGCCGCGTACCAGCTGACTGTGCCGGCGCTCAACAAAGTCGTGCAGGCCACGAAGAACATGGCCGACGCTGCCAAAAACGATCCGCGTTTCAAGAAGCAGGCGGCGCTCAAAGCGGAACTGAAGAAGCTCGAAGCGAAGGAAGAGCCGACCGAGGCCGACGAGGTCCGGATAGAGAAGCTGCGCGCCGACATCGAGACCATGGGCAACAGCATCTTCCCCGACGCCGAAACGCAAACGCTCTCGCAGATGGCCGCAGCCATGGAGAAGGCACCGCTGTTCGCCAAGGCGCTCGCCAGCGCAGGCCTGACCGCGCGCGAATACGCGAAATTCCTGTTCGCGTACATGAGTGCGGGGATGGTGGCGGGCATGATGGAGCAGGGGGTCATCAAGGACGTGCCGAAAGAACTTGCAACGTCTATCCACCCCGACAACGTCAAGTTCTTTCAGGCTCATAAGTCGGAGATGCAGGCGTTTCAGAAGGCCATGGAATCGCTGGAAGAGCCATAGGCGCGGGCAGGGGTCGGCCCTCACAGCTTCGTATGAATAGGTATAGAGTGTCGGGTCGAGAAGGAGTGCGACATGTGCGATCAGAACCAGTTTGAAAAGGATCGGCTGGAGTACGAGGCTCGAGGATTGGTGACACGGCGCGAATTCGGGGCCCTGCTGGGGGCCGGCATGGCGATGCTGCTGCCACAGGTCGTCAACGCGGTCGCCGTTATCGAATCGGACGTCAGCGTGACGACGCCCGACGGCACCGCCGACTGCTACTTCGTCCACCCGGCGAGCGGCGCCGCGGCGGGCGTGCTCATGTGGCCCGACATCTTCGGCCTGCGGCCGGCGTTCCGCCAGATGGGCAAGCGGCTCGCCGAATCGGGCTATTCGGTCCTGGTGGTGAACCCGTTCTATCGCGTGCAGAAAGCGCCGACGGCGCCGGCCGGCGCCAAGACGCCGATCGCCGACGTGCGGCCGCTCGCGCAACAGTTGAACGAGACCACGCACATGACCGATGCGAAAGCGTTTATCGCCTGGCTGGACAAGCAGCCGTCGGTAGCCAAAAACCGGAAGATCGGCACGCAGGGCTATTGCATGGGCGGTCCGATGGCGTTCCGCACCTCGGTGGCCGTGCCCGAACGAGTTGGTGCGGTAGCTTCGTTCCACGGCGGCGGGCTCGTGACCGATCAGCCGAACAGCCCGCATCTGCAGGCTTCGAAGACCAAGGCGCACTTCCTCGTCGAGATCGCCGAGAACGACGACAAGCGGGCGCCCCATGAAAAGGACGTGCTGAAAGAGACGTTCGCCAAAGTGAACCTGCCGGCGGAAATCGAGGTATACCCGGCGGCCCACGGCTGGTGCCCCCCGGATTCCCAGGTCTACAGCGAGCCTCAGGCCGAAAAGGCCTGGAGCCGCCTCATGGCGCTCTACGGGAAGGCTCTGGCCTGAAAGGTGGTCGCGGCTATAATCGGCGCACCTGAAACCAACAATTCACGGAGGATTCGAATGAGGACGAAACCCATTGTGCTGGCCGGCCTGGCGGCGGCGATGCTGACGGCGATGTCGGTCAAGGCCCAGCAGCCGGTGTCGCCCACGAATGCGGCGCTCCCGGAAATGCCGGCAAAGTCCACCCGCACCGGCAAACGCGTCAACCGCGTCATCGACATGTGGCTCAAGAACCAGCCCGTCTATTACGCGCAGCTCAGCGGCGGCTACGAAGAAGGCAAGAAGATGGCCGCGACCAAGGCCGACTACATCACGTATGAAATGGAGCACGGTCCGCTCGACTTCAAGGAACTGCGCGATTTCATGCGCGGCCTGGTTGACGGCGGTCCGACCCGCACCGGTCACAAGACCCCGGCGGTCGTCGTCACGTTGCCGATTTCCGGCACGACCGACGCGGTCCGCGCCAACGCCTGGATGATTCAGCAGACGCTGGCGACCGGCGTGCACGGGATTCTCTTGTGCAACGCCGAAAGTCCCGAAGCCGCCCGCCTGATGATCGAAGCGGCACGCTACCCGTTCGCCCCGCGCGTGGACGGCCTCGCGCAAGGTACTCGCGGCAATGGGTCCCAGGGCTTTGCGTCAACCATCTGGGGCGTGACCGCCCAGGAGTACATGGCGATCGCCGACCCGTGGCCGATGAACCCCGATGGCGAATTCATCTTCGGCCTGAAGATCGAGAATCCGCGTGCCGACGCGAACGTCGAAACCTCGGTCCGCGTTCCTGGTATTGCCTTCGCGGAATGGGGTCCGGGCGATCACGGCTTCTTCATCATGGGCCGTCCCGGTACCTATAAGGGCGGCGGCGAATCGGCGCCCGAAATGGCGGCGGTGCGGCGTCGTGTTCTCAATGCCACCAAGGCGGCGGGTGTCAAATTCCTCAACTCCTGCAACGAGAAGAACGTCATCGAGCAGTTGAAGGACGGCGTGATGATCTGCACGGGCGGCGACTCGCCGGCCGCGGACATCGGCCGCAAGTTCACCAACCGCACCGATCCGTTCTAGTTCGCAAAGGGGTTCTTAACAGGAGAGCAGGAGATTAGGAGAATTTCTTCTCGAAGGAAACCAGAAGAAGTATCTCTTAGTCTCCTGATCTCCTGTTTTACTTGCCAGGCGTCGGCTGATGCACGGCCCACCAGTTCCGCGCCCTCACCTCGGTCCAGGTGTTGTTGACATCGATAGCCGCGAGCCGGCTCGATAACTCTCTTGCCGTTTGCGGCCGCTCGGCTGGATTCTTTGCCAGGCACGCCATCACGATCCGGTCGAGCGCGTCCGGAATCGGCAGCTCCGTCCTCGATGATGGCGGCACCGGTACGGTGTGCGCGTGGTGCATCAGGAGGCCAATCGTCGTCTCCGCTGTGAACACGAGCTCGCCGGTCAACAGCCAGTAGGCCACACAACCCACCGCGTAGATATCCGCGCGTCCGTCGATGGCGGATCCGCCCAGTGCTTGTTCCGGGGCAATGAAGGCCGGCGTGCCGCGGACGACATTTTCCACGGTCAGCGCGACCTCAGTGGCCGCGGAGTCCTCGGTCGACTTCACGATCCCGAAATCCAGAACCTTCACGAAGTCGAAATCCTCGCCGTAGCGGCACAGGAAGATGTTGGCGGGCTTGATGTCGCGGTGGACAAGGCCGTGCGACTCGGCTTCGGACAGCGAGTGACACACCTGGCGGAGCACGTGAACGACGCGCTCGGCGGGCATCGGCCCGGTTTGCCGCACCAGCGCATCGGCATCGAGTCCATCGAGCAGCTCCATCACGTAGTAGAACGTGCCATCGTCCGCCATACCGAAATCGAAGAGATTGACGGTGTGTGGCGACCGAAGGCTGGCGATGACCTGCGCTTCGCGCTCGAATCGGCGCCGCGCGTCTTCGGACACACCGCCGCGCGCGTCTCCATCGATCGAAGACCGGATGAGCTTGATGGCAGCCGGACGCGCCAGCAGGCGATGGCTGGCGCGCCACACCTCGCCCATGCCGCCCTTTCCCAGCCGTTCGACCAGTTGATAACTTCCCAGCTCTCGCGCGCGCGTGACCTCGGTTCCGAGCGCATAGACCACTCGTGCGCCCACATACGCCATGACGACGACGAGCAGATAGGGAAAGACGAGCCCGAAGAAAAATTGCGGAGGGCTGGGTCTGAATGCGTCGGGGTTGGTGGTAATCACGAACGCGACGACAGCGGGGACCGAAGTGACCGATGCCAGCGCCGCCATCACGGCGCGGCGCGGCCTGGTTGGAATGACGACGGTGAAGAGCAGCGTCCAGACGGCCACCCACGACAGTCCCCAAAACCCGCTCGCCGGATCGAAGCTGGTGTGCTCGAGAAACTCCGCAGCGGCGATACCGTAGCTGCTGACCACCTCGAACACGAGGCCGATCTTCATCGCAGCGTCCAGCGACACGCGCGGGCTGCCCACGATGAGGGCAACGGCCAGGGCTACCGCGATGCCGATGATGGCAGGACCCCACATCCCGAAGCTCGACAGGAAGTGAGCCCGATCTTCAGGAAACAACAGTGCGGGAAAGACACCCGCCATGAAGAACACAAAGGCGTAGAGCAGCGCGAGAATACGAAGCCGCGCCGCGGACTGGCTGACGACGTCGTGTGGCAGGCCGACGGTGCTTAGACGGGTCGTGCCCCGGCGTGCGCGGGGCACGACGAGAGTCGGGCTACTGGAATCTGATGGCAATGCGGGTGCTTTGTTCACGGGCTACGGAGCGACCCGGACGTACTTCCTCAAGTTGTTGAACCCGACGTCTGCCGCGTAGATGTTTCCGCGATCGTCGACCGCGATGCCCGAGGCCGACGTGCCGGTGTCGGTCATCTTGCTGAGATCGCCCGGATCGGGAATCAGGTACTTCAGCTCGCCGGTGATGGCGTGGCCGATCACAATCGCGCGGTCGTTCGGTCCCGTCGAGGCTCGATTGACCGGGCCTCGCGACGGATCCTGATAGGTGGCGCCGACGTAGATGTTGTCGTTCTTGTCGACATACACCGAGCTCGGCTGGCCGAACTGCTTCCAGCCGGCGATTAACGTACCCTGCTGATCGAAGACCTGAATCCGATTGTTCTGCCGGTCGGCGACATACACGTAGCCTTTCGAACCGCCGACGTAGCAGATCGTGCGGATCGCGGAAGTTGCCCGATTCCGGTCCCATCCGTCCCCAGGTCGCGATGAACTTCCCGTCGCGCGAATACTTCACGACGCGCGCGCTCTTCGACTGGTTGCCGGAATGACCGTCGGTGACGAAGATGTCGCCGTTGGCCGCAATGGAGACGCCCGTCGGCTGGTCGAACGTATATTGTCCCGCTCCGCGAACACCCGGCGAGCCGATCGTCATCAATATTTTTCCCGCCGGGCTCATCTTGAGCACCTGCTGGCCCATCGCCATGCCTTGCGCGTTCTTCGCGGGCATGCCGAGGATCGTCTCTTCATCGTTGGTGTCGGTCATCCAGAGATTGCCGTCCGCGTCGACGGTGAATCCGTGCGGATGCGCGAAGAGCCCGACGCCCAGGGTCTTCACGAGTTTCCCCGACGGATCGAACTCCAGAATCGGCGGGTTGGCGTCGCCGCGATTGAGGCACGTGGCGTCTCCGTTGGGCTGGTCGTTGAAACAGCGATGAAACACCCAGATATGCCCGTTCGGCGCCGCGTGCACCCGGATCACCTCGCCCCATTTGTGCCCCTTCGGCCCTTTCATCGTCGCGGGGAGCGTGGGCCAGTCGGGGTCGAGACGATACGGATTCGGCAAATTCGGTTTCGGGGCCGGCGTGTCCGGAGATGCCTGTGCACCCATCGTCACGGCAAATGAGAGAGCGACGAATGATAGGGCTAAAGCGGTTTTCATGCTGGCCTCCCGAAATCGTACAGCTCGTTATAATCTCAGTTGTCTCATTGCACCAAGGAGGAAGTCATGACAGTGTCCCGGTCTGCGAAGTGGATTTGTTGCGCCCTTCTGGCCGTGCTCGTCGGAGGCTTCGGCAATCGCGCGCTCGGTCAGGGCGGAGGCGGCGACAAACCGCCGATTCTCGACGCCAAGCGGCTGCGGATGCAGCCGGAAGACGCCGTCCCTCCCCTCAAGATCTTCGGCGATTCGTCGAAAGAAGGCTTCTACATCTACCGTAACCGGTTCGGCCCGAAACAGACCAGCCGGCCCCACTACCACGACAAAGATCGCTGGGGCATGGTGATCAAGGGCACGTGGTACACGGGTGAAGGCGATGTCTTCAGGCCCGACAAGATGGTGGCTGTGAAAGCGGGCGGCATCATGTTCCATCCGGCGGGCCTGCATCACTACGACGGCTCGATGGACGATCAGGAAGTCGTCGTGCAGCTCATGGGCTACGGTCCGGTGACGACCGTGCAGACCGAAGTCGACGAAAAAGGCAATCCGATCGGCAACAACCCGAAGAATCCCAATAAGAAATAGAAACTGGAAAAATGGTAGGGCTCAACTGAAGCTGAGCCCTACGAGGGATCGCGGAGGGCGCGGCCGCGCGGCGGGCGGTCGCGCTCGAGCTCGCGAAGCAGGGACTGCACGAACCCCACGAACCCTACGAACCCCACGAACCCTACGAACTCGACGCCCCCCCGCCCGCCCCCTTGTGCGATAGGATGCGGAATGTCTTATGCTGTCGTTTTCCGCCAACCTCTCGATGCTGTTCACGGAAGCCGGCTTCCTCGAACGGTTCGCGAGGGCGTCGAAGGCAGGTTTCCGCGCGGTCGAGTGCCAGTTCCCTTATCCATATGATGCGGGCGCGATTGCGGACGAGCTGCAGCGTCTCGATCTGAGATTCGTCCTTCACAATCTGCCGGCGGGCGACTGGGCCGGTGGCGAACGGGGCATCGCGTGCCTGCCCGATCGCGTGGGCGAATTCCAGGATGGCGTGGGTCGGGCGATCGAGTATGCCGCCGCGCTCGGCTGTCCGCAGGTCAATTGCCTGGCCGGCCTCGTTCCTGCCGGAGCCGATCACGCGACGCTCCATCAGACCTTCGTCGACAACCTGCGATTTGCCGCACGCGAGCTGAAGCGCCGCGGCCTGACGCTCGTCGTCGAGCCGCTGAACACCCGCGATGTTCCCGGTTTCTTCCTCCAGACATCCCGCGAGGCCGTGGCGATCATCGAAGAAGTCGGCGCCGACAACCTCGCGCTTCAGTTCGACGTCTACCACGCGCACATCATGGAAGGCGATCTGGTCCGCTCCATCGAGCGAAATCTGCCGTACATCGCCCACGTACAGGTGGCCGACGACCCGGGGCGCCACGAGCCGGGGACCGGCAGCATCGATTTTGCATCGGTCTTCCAAACGCTCTCTCGCGCGAACTACCGGAACTGGATCGGGTGCGAGTACGTGCCGTCGAGCACGACGGAGGAAGGCCTCGGGTGGTTGAGAGCCGTTGATGGCTAGAAAGGTCCCGGTTTCGTCTCACTGGATCGCGTACGCGATCGCGATTGCGGGCGCGGGCCTGCTCGTCTACTGGTGCCGCCTGGCGCGGCCATTGTGGGTGGACGAGGAAATGATCGCCCTCAACGCACGCTGGCGATCGTTTGCCGATCTCGGCGGACCGCTGTGGCTCGATCAATCGGCGCCGCTCGGATGGCTCGCGCTCGAGCGTGCCGTCCTCGTGGCCTTCGGGACAGGCGAACGTGCCGCACGCGCGCTTCCGGTCGTCTGCGGCATCGGCACGCTCGCCGTGGCGGCGTGGATTGGGCGGCGCTGGATGACGCCGATTGGCGCGGCGATTCTCGTGGGACTTTGTGCGATCGGTCCATGGATCGTGTTCTTCACCCTCGAGTTGAAACAGTACTCCTCGGATGTGTGCTGGGCGCTCTTCGTACCCGCGCTGGCGGCGTGGGCGCTGGAGGCCGACGGTCGCGATCGTGTGGTGCGGCGAATCGCCGTGTGGTGGACGGTTGCCGCGGCGGGCTCATGGCTGTCGAACGGCGCCACGTTCGTCGCACCCGCGTGTGCCGTCATCCTCGTGTGCCGGACGTGGCAGCAGTACGGCATCCGTGACGGCGTCAGGGCCGCCGTTTCTGGAATCGTCTGGCTCGTCTCCTTTGGCGCGCAATACACGCTCGCGCTGCGTCACGCCATGGAGAACGAGTACCTCAGGAACTACTGGGGCTTTGCGTATCCCCCTGTTTCCGAAGGCGTCTTCGAGACGCTGCAATGGGTCGGGCGCTGGGGGCAGTCGTTTGCCTTGAAGCCTGTGGGCACGGAACATTGGGCGATGTTCTGGGCGGCGACGCTCGCGGGCTTCGCGTACGCCACCGCGAAGCACGGGGCCATCGGCCTGATGTTCGCGTCGGTGCCGCTGTCCGCGCTCGCCCTGGGCCTGCTTCACGTCGTTCCACCGTTCGAGCGCCTCGGGCTGTGGTGCGTGCCCGCGCTGTACGTCGGGCTCGCGCTGTGCGCCGACGCGGCGTCCTGGATTGCGTATCACAGCCGATGGCGGCCGCCGACTCTCCGCACGGTCGCGATCGTGGCCGCGGCGTGGGCGGTGACGGTCGTATCGCTCGACATCGTGACGCGTGGCAGAAGCGAGCTTGACGCCAAACGCGCCGACAACAACTACGGCCTCGACGATCGGCGTTCCATCCAGTTCGTGCTGAACCAGCGCCAGCCTGGCGATCCCGTGCTGACGACACATTTCGGTCTGGCCGGCCTGTGGTGGTACGGCGGCGTCGACATCTCGGATCCGGGCCGCGCGGGGTTGCTCGGCGACAGTCCGATTTTCGAGATCGCGCACGAAGCCAACGAGAAGCGCTGCCAGCGCAATCGTGCTGGCATGGATGCGCTGGTCGCGCGAACGGGCCGCGCCATCGTCTATCTCGGTTTCAGGATGAACGTCGAGCCGGAAGGATTCGACAAGCTCGTCCTCGACGAGCTGGGCCAACGGGGCGCCATCGTCGGCTATCGCCGCTACGCGGATCTGAGCCACCTGGTCGAGTTCGATTTCAGGCAACCCCCGACCCCCGCCGACGATCGGCCTATTACGCATCCGAACGCGCCGCCACTCGCGCCACTTTCGGGCTGTGTGGCCGTGCGTCCCGCACGACGCTGGTAGTTGTCAGTTATCAGTTGTCGGTTGTCAGTTTTCAGTTATCGGTTTTCAGTGGCGTCGCGACTGACGACTGCCTACTGAGAACTGAAAACTGCTATAGAATGAGCGCCCAGCCATGGTTCGAGATACATTCCGCACACGCTCATACGCTGTCCTGCTCGCTGCCTTGCTCATGGTGTTGGCGAGCGTCGCTCGGGCCCAGCAAAGCCCGGTTGCGGCGATGTTCAACGACGACCAGAAACGGGACAAGAACCTGGCAGGGAGCTTTCTCGTCGTCGAGGTTCCGGTCCCGAAGACCGCGGGCTCTCCCTTGCAGGTGTATCTCAGCTCCGGCGATCTGCAGCGGGCATTCGATCGGCCCGAGTTCAGGCCCGACGGCGCCATCGTGCCGACCAACACCGAACTGCAGATCGACGCGCCCTCCCCGGCTACTCAACGCGTGCTCATGGACCGCGTCCGAAAGGCGCCCGACGTCTTGCGCGATCTCCAGGATCAAATCGCGGCGCGCAAGGGCCCGTTGAACATCGGCGTCGACACGGTTCTCGTTGAGCTGCCACGCAACGCGAAACAGAGCGGCGGAGCGTTTCCGAGATTTGCCTGCCTGATACCAACGGATTTCGCGAAGGGCGGCGCGATCGATCGCCGTGAGAACTTCACGCAGGATCGCGTGCGCAAGGGCATCGCCGGATGCCTGACGGCGCTCGATGCCGCGGGCGTGCGATCGGTCATCATGCCGCTCATGGGCGCGGCGAGCTCGGGCACACAGGCGAAAGACACGAGGTTCGAGGGCCAGCGCCTGCTCAAGGAATGCCGCCTGCTGAACTCGGTGGCCGGCATCGCACTCGGGTTTCACGACTTCGCCGCCAATCGACGCAACATCCGCGAAATCGGCATTGTGCAGTGGGACCAGGAGATCTCAGACATGTTCAGGGTCCCTCCGGGAAGCCCCGCGGCCGCGAGCGCCCAGCGTGCGTACCAGACCTACGCGGACCAGGTGAAGGTGGCGTTTCGCAAGGGATTGGCCGGAGAACACACGCTGGCGAGCGACGTCGACGGCTACTGCAGCGAGACCTTCAACGCCAAGTAACGAGCGCGCCCGGTGAGACTCTTCGAGAGCCTGCTTCAGGATCTTCGATACGGCGCCCGAAATCTCCGCAGGGCGCCCGGGCTGGTCGCTGTCAGCGTGCTGTCGCTTGGCCTCGGGATCGGTCTCAACCTGACGCTCTACGCAGGCGTCATGACCATCTTCAGGCACCACCCGACGATGTCCAATCCACAGGAAGTGGTGGGCATCGAGCCCGGAAACGGCCGTCAGATTTCCTACCAGAATTTCCGGGATCTTCGCGACGCCGGCACGTTCGCCGATGTCATCGGGTTCAGGGTCTCGGCCATGAACCGCCGCGTCGGCGATCGGATCGAGCGGCTCAGCGTCGTGGTCGTGACGGGGAATTTCTTCGAAAGCCTCGGCATCGGGCCGCGACTTGGCCGCACGTTCACGGCCGAAGAAGCGGCGCCCGAACGCGCACCACGAACGATCGTTCTCGACCATCCATACTGGCACGCCCGCTTTGGCGCAGATCCGAACGCGATCGGCCAGACCATGGTCCTCGACGGCGAGGTCTTCACGATTGGCGGTGTGCTGCCAGAGGATTACCGATCGGTCACCGGCTTCATGACGCCGAACGCGTACGTGCCGGTGAGCGCGCTGACGCTCCCGACCTTGAACGATCGCGGCAGCCAGACGTTGAGCGTGCTGGCGCGGCTGGCTCCCGGGCAGACGCGCGAGCGCGCGCAGGCGGCCGTGACGGCAATCGGCGCGGACCTCGAACGCCGGTTTCCGCAGATGAACGAACGGATGTCGCGGCCCGCGCAGGTGTTTTCCGCCGATGCGATGCAGTTTCGCGGCACGCCTGTCGGGTTCCGCCTGTTTCCCATCCTGCTCCTCGTGCTCTTCGGCCTCGTGTTGCTGATTGGCTCGGTCAACGTGGCCGGATTGCTGCTCGCGCGCGCGGTGTCGCGTCAGCACGAGCTGACCGTGCGTTCGGCGCTCGGCGCCAGCCGTTGGCGGGTCGTCCAGACGCTCCTGTCGGAAAGCTTTCTGTTGTCGCTTCTCGGTGCGGCGGCCGGCGTCGGGTTGACCTACGCCCTGAGCCGGAGCGATCTCTTCGGTCCGATGCGTTCCATTCAGCGCGTGTTTGCACCCGACAGGCAGCTGCTCGTGCCGGGACTGGGGCTCGTGGTCCTGACCACGCTCTTGTGCGGCGTCATGCCCGCTCTCCGATCGACCAGGGTGAATCTCCTCGCCGGACTGCGGAGAGGCAGGACCGGTGAACCCGGCGCCATTCCTCCTCGCAGCGCGTTCATCGTCGGGCAGGTGGCGCTCTCGCTGACGCTCCTCGTCGTGTCGTCGCTGTGCCTGCGCAGCCAGATGCGGATCGTCGGCCTCGATCTCGGCTTCGATCTCGATCACGGCATCGTGACGCGCTTCAACGTCGAGCCGGTGCGTGGACCGCTGGAGGCGCGCCTCGCGTTTGCGGATCGTGTCGTGGAGCGGATCGAGCAGATTCCGCAGGTGCAATCGGCGGCTGTCACCGGGCTCGTGCCGCTCGGCGGCGATGCGCTCGTCGCCGCCTTCCATCCGGCTGGCCGCAGCGATATTCCGGGCACGCGTGCGTCGACGCTGAGTGTCGGCCCGCGCTATTTCGCGACGCTGGCGATTCCGGTCGTCGAGGGGCGGGAGTTCGAAGCGACGGATCGCGATGGCACACCGCCGGTGGCGATCGTGAACCAGACGTTCGCACGCACCTATTTTCCCGGCCGGCGCGCGCTCGGCCAGCGCGTGGAGATTGGCGGCGAGTCCGATGCGGAGATCGTGGGCATCGTCCGCGACAGCAAGATCGACACGATCGGCGAGGCGCCGAAGTCGGTCGTCTTCTACCCGTTCGCCCAACGCCCGAGACGGCTCACGATCATCGCGCGGACGGCAGGAAATCCGGCCGCCCTGGTGCCGGCGGTCCATGCGGCGATCGGCGAGGTTGACGCGACGGCGAGCCTCACGATCGCGACGTTGAGAGAGGCGGCGAGCACCGAACTGTCGATGCGGCGCGTGGGCACGCAGATGGTCGGGGCGATTGGCGTGGTCGGGCTGCTGCTCACCGCCATCGGTCTCTATGGTGTGGTGTCGTACCTGGTCGTGTCGAGGACCGGCGAGCTGGCGATTCGGATCGCGCTTGGCGCGACGCCGGCACAGATACACCGCGAGGTGCTCGCGTACGCGGGACGTCTGGTTGGAGGAGGGATTGCGCTCGGCGCGATGGCGTCGTTGCTGTTCACGCCGGCACTGCGCACGTTTCTCGCCGGGCTCAGCCCGGCCGACCCCATCGCGTTCGTCGCGGCCGCGGCCGTGTTGCTGGTCGTATCGCTCGCCGCGAGCTATCTGCCGGCGCGTCGTGCGGCACGCGTCAACCCGATCGCCGCGCTTCGGGACTGACTGGAGGCGGTTTCAAAACTACCCTCACTTCAACTTTCCATCAATTGCGTCGTAGACGCGCTGGATCGCGACCTGCGCGTTCCGATCCGTGGCGGTCCAGGTCGCATAGGGCCCCCAGTTGGCCTGCCTGGTCGCGGCTTCGACGGTGGCGCCGGCCGTCTTCAGGCGCGTGGCTTCGGCCACGATGTGCTCGAGCGCCTGGTCGAACTCGGCAAGCGATTTCTTCATCGCCGGACCGTCTTCGATGTACCCGTGTCCGGGAATCACGGTGCTCGCATCGAGCTGCCTCAGATTCCTGACCGTCTGAATCCATTCCGCAGGCACGGCCGCACGCATGTTCGGAAAGATGTGGTGCGAGAAGGCTTCGCTCGTGAAGAGAATCTTCTCCTTCGGCAGGTACACCTCGAGGTCGGTGCCCGTGTGCGCGCGGCCGTGGTCGAGCACCTGGATCTCCGTCGACCCGAGCTTCACGATCTTCGTCTTGCCCTCGGCCAGCGGGCTTTTGATCATCGTGACGCCGGCGGGAAACGACGTGTTGCCGCCGGTGTGATCGCCGTGTTCCGATCCCATCACCACGACCTTGATCGGCTGAGGCGTCATCGTTGCGATGCCGTCGAGCATTTTTTTGGTTGTCTCCGCGTCCTTCTGGCCGTCGGCGACGAGCACGCCATCGGACGTGATGACGATGAGATCGTTGGTCGTGTACAGGCCGGACGGGTGAACGTCGCTCCAGACGTAGACGTTGTCGGCGAGCTTCTTGTGCTGCGGGTAGTCAGCCGGATTCAGGGCGGGCGCAGGCCGGGCGGCCTGCATCAGCAGGGCCAATGCGAGCAGGACCTTCATATCCGTTTTCCTATTTCGCGCCGCGAGCGGGTGGTGGCGTACCCGTCGGCGTCATATTCCTGATCGCGGCGATGCGCCACGTGCCCGCCTCGCGCCCGAAGACCATCGTCGTCCAGCGTTTTTGCGCGCTGCCGGCGATGTTGTACCAGCCATCGGCAATCGCCACGTCCGGCGAGACGAATCGCAGGGCTTGGATGTCAATGCTCCGGTCGCCAGGATTCTGCTTGGTGGACTCCGCGGTGCCGGTGACGACTGCCGGTCGGCCGCGCCGCCACTCGCCGGCCGTCGTGTACTGGTCGGCGTCGGCGGTGAAGAGCGCCTCGATGGCCTTTTCATCGCGCGCGTCGCGCGCGTTCACGTAGCGGTCGATGAGCGCCCGCACGGCGGCTTCATCCGTTTTCGATGCCGGGGTCTGCGCCCACAGCGCGGGCGCCGTGATCAAAGTGAGAGCGATGATGATGCGCCACATGCGCCTCAGTATAGCGACATTTCTCAGCCGCGGAGCAGGGTATCCACGTCGTCGTATCCGCACGGCACGACGATGCCCGCGGGCGAGGCGCCCGCCTCGAGCAGGGCACGAACCGAATCGGGTGAACGCCGCCACGTCCAGTAGGAGTCGACGCACGCCTTGACGGCGAGCTCCAACGCCGTGCGTCCCTTGCCATCTTTCGCGTGCACCGGCGCCCCGCGCGCGATGAGCTCCTTCACCACGTCCGGCTGCGCGCGCCACGCCGCGACATGGAGGGCCGTACTCTGTATGGCGATGCCGAAATAGGCGTCACCCTCTTCGTACAACGACGCCGGGCTGATACCGCAATCGAGAAGGTTGCGCACACCGGCGGTGTTGCCGGTACCGGAGAACTCGGCGAGCAGTGTTCCGCCGAGATTGATCAGTTCCGCGACAACGTGGGGATAGCCGGCGGACGAGCGAAGGGCGTCGCGATCGTTAGTGGCGCAGGCGGCAATCAGCCGATCGACACCTTGGAGATCGAGGTGTATTCCGCGCCGCTCGAACATCGCGAGCACGTCGGCGCGCCCTCTGCGCGCGGCCATCGCGACGGCCGTCCTGCCGTCGCGGCCGTTCGGAAGCGTCGCATCCGCGCCGAATTCCACGAGCGACTCGATCATCTCGAGGCGGTTGTCGCGCCGGATGGCGTGATGCAGCGCGTTGTCGCCCCAGATCGTCATCTGCCTGGGGTCGGCGTGGTGCTCGAGCAGGAGCCGGAGGCCGTCGAGATCGTGCCAGTCGGTCTTGCGAAGCAGCATGCAGGCGAGGCTCGCGCTGTTGAGCAGGCCGCTCTCGACGAGAATCGCCATCACCGTGTTGTCATTGCTTTCAGGCACGTGGTACGGGGTCTCCTCGTCATTCGGATCCGCACCGTGCTCGATGAGCAGGCGTGTGACGCCGGCATGCTGCGCGACCCCTGCCGCCCCGTAGATCGCGCTCTCGAAGACCGGCCTGGGGTTCGGGTGGTCGATCGTTTCGTACCATCCGGTCTTCGCGCTCGCACCCGAATCGATCAGTGCGCGCGCCGTCCGTACGAACGCGTCGGCGCGTGCGGAGTCGAGCCTGAGGTAGCGCGAGAAGCAGAGATGGCAGAGCGCATCCCAGCCATACGGGCCGCCTGTCGCCGTGGCGTTGCCGCGATCGCGCGACAGGAACTCGCGGACGCTGTCTTCGTCGGCGAGAATCGCCGCGGTGTGCACGCTGCTCTGCGCCACGTACCAGGATGTTCGGCGAGGATCTTCTCGGCCTCCTCGAGCGTCCCCGCGTTGTGCGCGTCCCGTGGCACGCACGCCGCCCGGATGAACGAGGCCACCGGATCGGTCATGGTGTGGTGTTCGAGAGCTTCCTCGACCGGTTTGTTTTCGGCAACGTCAACCGCCGCGACACCGACAGCAGATCGTGGAGCGCGTCGCGATCGACACGCGAGAGGCGCACCAGGATCAGCGGATACTTTCGATAGTACTCGGTGAGATAGTAGATCTCGGGCGCATCCTCGATGAGCCATTCCCGCTCGTCGAGGTCGGCCCTGACCACCAGCGTGTTGGGTTCAGCCGACCGGTGAGTAGCCATGCCGGCCATGAAGCAGCCGCCGACCCTCAGCACGGGCGAGCCGTCGTACTTCGTGGCGGCCTCGACGCCAGGCAGCGTCAGCCCAACCCTTCTCACGACCGCGAACGCATCAGCCATGCTCCACGCTCGACCGCGCACATCTTAAGGCAGTTTTCAGTTTTCAGTTCTCAGTCGTGCAGCCACTGAAAACTGATGACTGAAAACTGGCAATTGACAACACTCTCGTCTCGACAAACGCCGTGCGGCTTCATTAGAGTTGCCCCGAACCGGAAAGCAAGGAGTGACCATGAATCTGAGACCCGTTGCCGTGGCCGGCGTACTGTTGGCCCTCGTCATTACCGAGTCGAGCCATGCCCAGGCGCCGAAGCCCGACCCGAAGATGCTGGCCGCGACCGGCATTCTCGATCGCCTCGCCGAGCGTTCCGGCGTGTATGGCGTGCCGCCGGGCGCGAAGGTGCCGGGCTTCATCGCCGATGCCGGGTGGCCGCAGAAGCTGCCGAACAACTGGATCCTCGGGCAGATTGGCGGCCTGTATGTCGCACCTGACGATCACATCTGGGTGTATCAGCGTCCGCGCAGCCTGACCAACGACGAGGCGGCGCTCACGGGTGCGACGCACAAGACGGTGGATGGCAAGCCGGTCGATGCGCTCGGCTATCCGCGTCCCTACGGCGTGCTCGGCGACTGTTGTCTGCCGGCGCCGTCGGTGATGGAGTTCGATGCGAACGGCAAGCTGCTGCAGGCGTGGGGCGGCCCGGCGGATCCGGGCAAATGCAGAGTGGAGGATGGCTGCATCTGGCCGGCCAGCGAGCAGGCCATTTTCGTCGATCACAACGGCTTCGTGTATGTCGCCGGCAACGGCGGCAACGGCAAGCCCAACGGGTCGGCATGGGCGGCGACCAACGGCGCCGACGGCCTGATCCTGAAGTTCACCAAGGAAGGCAAGTTCGTGATGATGATTGGCGGCCCGACCAAGGGCGCCGACAGCAACAACAAGGACGGCGGTAAGAACGGCACACCGCTGTTTTTCCTGGTGGCCGACATGACGATCGATCCGACCACGAACCGTATGTACGTGTCGGACGGCTACGGCAATCGCCGCGTGGTGATCGTGGACGCGGCCTCCGGCAAGTATCTCGGTCACTTCGGCGCCTACGGCAGCAATCCGGTCGACGACAAGGCCGCGGCGGCCGCCGGGCCCTGGATGAACGACTTCACGAAAGGCAGCATGAAGCCGGCGTTTTTCCGCACGCCGGTCCACTGCGTGAAGATCAGCAAGGAAGGCCTGATTTACGTCTGCGATCGCGGCAACAACCGCATCCAGGTCTTCAACGGGCGCGACGCCAACCTTGGCAGGGAATGCGCGAATCCCACCGGCGATACCGGCAAGTGCGGCTTCGTCAAGGAACAGCAGGTGGCGGTGAAAACCAACGGTCTGCCCGGATCGGCGGTCTCGATGAACTTCTCGACCGATCCCAAGCAGACGTGCCTGTACGTCGGCGACAACTCCAACATGACGATCTATGTGCTGAGACGGGACACGCTCGAAGAGCTTGGACGGCTCGGGAAGAGCGGACGCGCGGCCGGCGACTTCCACTGACTGCACCAGGTGAGCGTTGATTCGCGCGGCAACATCTACACGGCCGAAGTGGACACCGGCAAGCGCATCCAGAAATTCATCCGCTACGGCGAAGCGGGATGCAGCGGCACCGGCCGATCGACGGTTGGCGGCGTGCTGCAGTAGTTCTTGGCCTATCGAACGATCGCCGAAATTTTTTCTTCTCGCGAAAGAATTACACGCGCGTCTGTCGCACCGAGTGCGGCAGTCGCGCGTGTCCACGGGGCTATACGACATCACGCGTCACGTCGACACTTTGGAACCGTGCTTGCACAGCGCCGGGCAACCCCACAGCCCTCGCGATCTGATCTGATCCCTCCCGTCACCGAGCTCGCCACGCACATGCGGCGCAGTCGCGAGCGCAACGGCACAAGACCGTAATTCGGCCGGCTTCGGTTGCTCCCGCCGACGCGTCGTTGCGGGTGTGTCAACCCGAGGATCTGGATCCGCAAACGGAGGTTACTGTGAAGGCATTTCGATTCGTGATCATTGCGGCCACCGCGGCCGCTCTCCTCTACGCGCTCGTCTTCGCCGGATCGATTCACAGTTTCGCGCAGGGGCGCGAGGGTGGGTTCGGTGTCGGCATTCCCGAGGGTTTTCTCCAGAAGTACGCCGCGTTCCGAGCGAGACAGCTCGCGGGCGGTGGGCGGCAGGTACTGACGGTCCGCCTTGGATTCGTGAAGGGACTGTCCAGGTCGTTCACGTCCATCGCCGGTGAATTCACGGTCGATCTCGAGTCGGCGGCGTTCAAGGTGAGCCTCAACCGGCTGACGCCGCAGCAGACCTATGGCTTGTGGCTCGTCGACGTGGCAGACAGCGCCGGCGCGCAGGATGCGTCGGCGAGATTCGCGACCGTTCAAGCCAGCGGTCAGTCGGCCACCGCGACAGGGGTGATCAACCCGGGCGCGCTGAAGCTGCCCGCGGGTTTCACGATCGACCGCATCGTGGTTGCGCCAGGCACCGGGTCGCCTGCCGCGCCGCTGGCGAGCGGATCGGTGAACGTCTTCCAGAAGATTTTCTTCCGGCGGCTGAGCCTGGTGAACGAGAGCAGCGACACGGTGCTGTTGAACGAGACGACGCCCGTGCCGAGCCTCTTCAATCTCATTCCCGATATCGCGGCACAGACCGATGCAGACCGACACCGGGACCCCCGCCGGCGGCGTGCCGCGATCGTTGCGTCTCGACCGGCTCATCTCGCGCGGCGCGACGCTCTTCTTCGAGGGCACGTTCGGCGGCAACGGACGGACGTGCGGCACCTGCCATCCGGCGTCGAACAACTTCACGATCGATCCGGCGTTCATCAGGACGCTGCCAGCCAGCGATCCGCTCTTCGTCGCCGAGTTCAACCCGACGCTGGCGCAGCTCGAAAAACCGCAACTGATGCGGCAGTTCGGCCTGGTGCTCGAGAACCTGGACGGGCTCGACGATCCCGCGAACAAGTTCGTCATGAGGGGCGTGCCCCCGACGCTCGGGCTGCAGATGACATTGGAGAAGGACGCGAGCCTTGGTGAGGGGCCCGTACAAATGACGGGCTGGTCGGGAGATGGATCGCCGGGAACCGGGTCGCTGCGCGAGTTCGCAATCGGCGCGGTGACTCAGCATTTCACCCGCAGGCTCGCGCGGGTGCCCGGCCGCGACTTCAGGCTGCCGACCGAGCATCAGCTCGACGCGATGGAGGCGTTTCAGCTCTCGCTCGGCCGCTTCACCGATGTCGATCTCTCGAAGATTACGTTTCTGGATGGGAACGTGCGGGCCGGACGCACGCTGTTCACCAACGGTACCGGCAATCCGAACGCGGCGGGCACGTGCGGGTTCTGTCACGCAAACGGCGGCGCGCTGTCGATTAACGGTCAGAACCGCAACTTCAACACCAGCGTCGAGGGGCTCGTGCATCCGGCGCGCGCCGTTCAGAACTTCCCGAAGGACGGCGGGTTCGGCCAGGGCGTCAATTCAGAAGGCACGTTCGGCAACGGCACGTTCAACATCGCGTCGGTCGTCGAAGCGGCAGACACCGGGCCCTTCTTCCACAACAACGCCGTGAACACGCTCGAGGAGGTCGTCGAGTTCTACGCGGGCCCGGCGTTTCAACGGCCCGTTCGTGCCCCCTTCGGCCCGGTTCGAGTTCACCCCCGCCCAGGTCGAGCAGATTTCCGATTTCATGCGTGCGATCAACGCCCTGCAGAACATCGAGATCGCCAGGCGCGAGTTGAGGGAAATCATCGCGAACCGCAGCGACCCGCCCCGCGAGCAGGCCAACCGCCTGCGGATGGCGATCGAAGAAAGCGGCGACTCGATCGACATCCTGCGGCAGGGAAGCATCTCTCCGGCTGCCGTCACGCATCTGGTTGCCGCGCGCACCTACGTGACGCAGGCCGAGCGTACGAACAACGCGCTGCAGCGCCGGGTGCTGATTCCGCTGGCCATCGCGAAGCTGGTTCAGGCCAGAAATGCCATCGCCACGGGCGCGCCGTAGAACCACACCGGTTCTGAGTTCTGGGTACTTGGTTCTGGGTTCGCGGTGGCGCCGTGATCCACATGCGCATCTTCTTTCGAAAATGATGGCGTACTGGATCCATCGCCCTCCTCGAACCTAGAACCCAGAACGGCGAACCCAGAACCGCGCTTAGCGGTAGTATCTCCGCATGCGCGAGCTCAGAGTCTTGACACTTGCTGCTAGCTGCGCCGGAGCACTGGCGGTGACGCTGGCGGCGTGGCAGGAGACGCCGCGTCCGAACCCGGAGGCCGCCGGGCTCTCGCCCGCGCGCCTCCGTGAGGCGACCGATCTGCTCGCGCGCTACGTCTCGGAGAGGAAGATTGCGGGAGCCGTGGCCGCTGTCGCCAGGCGCGGACGGCTCGGATACTTCGAGGCCGTCGGCGTGCAGGATCTCGAGACGCGCGTGCCGATGCAGGCCCGGTCGCTCTTTCGCATCTACTCGATGACGCGGCCCATCACGGCCGTCGCGGTGATGATGCTCCACGAGGAAGGCAAATTCGACCTCGACGATCCCGTCGCCCGGTTCATCCCCGAATTCAAGAACGCTGTCGTCGCCGGGCCCGCGGGCTCGGCTCCGCGGGCCCCCGCGAGAGCGATGACCGTGCGCGACCTGCTGCTGCACACCTCGGGCCTGCAGCCGCGCACGTCCGAAATCTACCAGCGCGAGCAGGTTCGCTCGCGAACGATCACGATGTCGCAGTTCGTGGCGAACCTGGTGCGGGTGCCGTTGATGGAAGATCCCGGCACGCGGTATCGGTACAGCGAAGGCACGACGGTACTGGGACGGCTGGTCGAGATCTGGTCGGGCAAGCCCTTCGAACTGTTTCTCAGCGAGCGTCTCTTTCGTCCGCTGCGCATGACCGACACGATGTTCTGGGCGGCGACGCCCGACGAGCGCGCGCGTCTCGCCACGGTGTACGGTCCCGCGCAGGGTGGAGGGCTCACACGCGTAGAAACGGAGACGCTGCCGTTCACGGAGCGTCCGACGCTCGTCGAGGGTGCGGTCGGACTGCTGTCAACCGTCCCCGACTATCTGCGCTTCAGTCAGATGCTCCTCAACAAAGGGGAGCTCGACGGCGCGCGCATCCTGAGCACGAAGACGGTAGAGACGATGACGCAGAACGGGTTGTCGGACTCCGTGCAGATGACGCGCGGCGGATCGACGGGCTGGGGCCTTGCGAACGTACAGGTTGTGCTCGACGCGGACAACGCCGGCTCCGGAACCCAGGGGGAATACGGATGGGACGGGACGGCCGGCACGATCTTCTGGGTCGATCCCTCAAGGCAGATGGTCACCGTGTTGATGACGCAGAGCGCTCCCTCCAATCCCGATCAAATCCGGCAACGCTTCAAGACCATCGTCCAGCAGGCCGGCGTCGATTGATCGCGGGGCGTGGACACCGTGTTATCGTCTGCTCAACAATTCCCCCCTCCGATGACGGCCCGATCGAACGACCCGTACATCGTCAAGTCGCTGGTCCACGCCTCGAAGATCCTCGAGGCGTTCGACCCGCCTGGTGATGTCCTGCGTCTGCGCGACATCGTCGAGCGCACGGGATTCGGCAAGGGGATGTGCTTCCGGCTGTTGCACACCCTCCACCAGTGCGGCTTCATCGACAAGATCGACGAACGGCACTATCGCCTGGTGATCCAGATTCGACCTCACCGGCGCTTCCGGATCGGGTATGCGTCTCAAGGGCAGGACAGCTCGTTTCCCCGCGAGGTCCATGCGGGGCTGCTGAGGGCGGCCGAGCGCGAACGGCTCGAGGTGATCGTGGTCGACAACCGCTATCAGGCCAAGGTCGCGCTGCGGAACGCCGAGTTGCTCATCAAGGAGAAGGTCGATCTCGTCATCGAGTTTCAGACCGACGAGTCGGTCGCTCCAGCCATCGCCTCGAAGTACCTCGAGGCGGGCGTGCCGTTCATCGCCATCGACATCCCGCATCCGGGTGCGACGTACTTCGGTGCCAACAATTATCAGGCCGGCCTGCTCGCGGGCCGCTATCTCGGCAAGTGGGCCGAGACCTGCTGGTCGTCGGAGGTCGACGAGGTGCTGCTGCTCGAGCTCGCGCGTGCCGGCGGCCTCGTGCGTGCGCGCGGCAAAGGCATCGTCGCCGGCGTGAAGGAGACGTTGCAGCTGGCTGACACGGTGCCGATCGTCTTGCTGGACGGCGATGGTCAGTTCAAGACGTCTCTCGAGAAGGTGCGACGGCACATTCGTCTCTCGAAGGCCCGTCATACGCTCGTGGGAGCGGCCAACGATCCGAGCGCCCTGGGCGCCGTGCGGGCGTTTCAGGAAGCGGGCCGCGAGCTGACGTGCGCGATCGTCGGCCAGAACGCCGAGCCCGACGCGCGCGTCGAACTGCGCTCGCGGCGCACGCCGCTCGTCGCATCCGTCGGGTTTTTTCCCGAACGGTACGGACCCGGCCTGGTACGTCTGGCGCTCGACATCCTGTCGCATCGCCCCGTGCCGCCGGCGATGTTCATGCGGCACCAGGTGATCACGGCCGAGAACGTCGATCACTTCTACCCGAACGACTCCGTCCTCGGCGTGTCGGGCGCCGCGGCAGTGTGACAGGAGACCCACGATGAGCTTCGTGTTCGCGGACCATTTCATCCAGGAGCACAACGCCAGCCGGATGGCGGCGCTGGCCGAGGATTTCGACCACCTCGCGGTGCAGCTCGACCGCCGCGGTGTCGACATCGAGCGGCTCGTCGAGGCCGCGACGATGTTTCGCGTCGCGGTGCCGTCGTGGGGCGTCGGCACCGGCGGCACACGCTTCGCGCGATTTCCCGGCGGCGGCGAGCCGCGAAACATTTTCGAGAAGCTCGAGGACTGCGAGGTGGTGTTCAAGACCACGCGCGTGACACCCGGCATCTCGCTGCATATTCCCTGGGACAGGCCCGCGAACGCCGCGGAGCTGCGGTCGTTTGCCGTCCCGCGCGGGCTGTTCTTCGACTCGATGAACTCGAACACCTTTCAGGATCAGCCGGACCAGACGCACTCGTACAAGTACGGCAGCCTGACGCATACTGACGCGGCCGTGCGACGGCAGGCCATCGAGCACAACCTCGAATGCCTGTCAATTGGCCAGCAGCTTGGCGCCCGGTCGCACACGGTCTGGATCGGCGATGGCGGCAACTTTCCCGGGCAGGTGCATTTTCGAAAGGCGCTCGATCGCTACCTCGACAGCCTCAAGACGATTTACGCGGCGCTGCCGGAGGCGTGGCGGCTGTTCATCGAACACAAGGTGTACGAGCCGGCGTTCTATTCGACCGTCCTCAACGACTGGGGCACGAGCTACTACTGCGTCAACGAACTGGGGCCGCGCGCGTTCTCGCTCGTCGATCTCGGGCATCACGCGCCCAACGTGAACGTCGAGATGATCGTGGCGAGGCTCGTCCAGTTCGGCAAGCTCGGCGGGTTCCACTTCAACGACAGCCAGTACGGCGACGACGACCTCGATGCGGGCTCGATCAAGCCGTTTCAACTGTTCCTCATCTTCAACGAGCTGGTTGACGCCGAGCTCGACGGTGTGCCCGGCTTCGATCCGGCCTACATGCTCGACCAGTCCCACAACGTGACCGACCCCATCGAATCGCTGATGACGAGCGCGGTCGAGCTGGTGCGCGCCTACGTGCAGGCGCATCTGGTCGATCGCGAGGCGCTCGGAGAGTACCAGCAGGCCAACGATCCGTTGATGGCGCTGCAGACCCTGAAGCAGGCGTTTACGACCGACGTCGGGCCGATCCTTGCCATGGCCCGGCGCCGCGCCGGCGGCGCGATCGATCCGGTCGGGGCGTATCGGTCGAGCGGCTACCGCCAGAAAAAATCTGTCGAACGGCCGGTGTTGGCGGCGCGGCTGGGAGCGGGGATCGTCTGATGATTCGTAAGGCCTTCCGCATGTCGGTCAACGACGGGCAGTCGGACGAGTACGAGCGCCGTCACAATCCCATCTGGCAGGAGCTCACCGAGACGCTCGAGGCGCACGGCGTGCTGAGCTACTCGATCTTCATCGATCCGGCGACGCGCGATCTCTTCGCCTATGCGGAGATCGAGAGCGAAGAACGGTGGGCGGCCATCGCGACGACCGAGGTCTGCCGCCGATGGTGGGCGCACATGCGCGAGATCATGCCGTCGAATCCCGACAACAGTCCGGTTTCGCGGCCCCTTCCCGAGGTGTTTCACCTCGGCGGCCGCTAGCGCCTCGAACGCAAACAGGGAGATGACCATGAGAACCATGATGTTGATCGTGTTGTTGGCCGCGGCGGGCGCGACGATCTCGTCGGCGCAGGCGCCGGCGCAGGCTCCCGATCGAGGAGGTCGCGGCCGTGGCGGCCAGGGACCGCGTGTCGATCCGCTCGTCATGGACGACCGCACAGGCTTCGAGCCGATCTTCGACGGCACGACGCTGAAGGGGTGGGAGGGCGACAAGGCGTTCTGGCGCGCGGAAAACGGAGCGATCGTCGGCCAGAGCGCTCCCGACAACGCCGTGAAGCAGAACACGTTTCTCATCTGGCGCGGCGGCGAGCCACGCAACTTCGAGCTGAAGGTCCAGTTCCGGATGGACTCGACCAACAGCGGGATTCAGATTCGAAGCGCACACCTGCCCGTCGGCACCGAGGCCGGCGGCAGCAAGGTCGAGCACAACTGGGTGTTGAGGGGCTACCAGGCCGATATCGATTTCGCCAATCAGTACACCGGCCAGATCTACGAAGAGCGCGGCCGCGGCTTCCTCGCCATGCGCGGCCAGGCCGTGCACGTCGCCGATGGCGGCCGTCCGCGAGTGATCGGCAACCTGCAGAACGGCGACGAATTGAAATCGGTCATCAAGGTCAACGACTGGAACCAGGTTCACCTCATCGCGCGCGGCAACACGATCGTGCAGGTGCTCAACGGCTCGGTTACCAGCATCGTCGTGGATGACGACACGAAGAACCGGATGCTCGGCGGGCTGATCGGCTTCCAGATGCACGTCGGCCCGCCGATGAAGGTCGAATTCCGCAACGTCTGGCTGAAAGAGCTCGAATAGAACATCGACGCAGAGACGCGGAGACGCAGAGAAAAACAACAGAAGATCAAAAGATCATAAGAAACCACAACACCTTCTGATCTTCTGCTCTTCTGTTTCCGGGGGCAGGCTAGTTCGGTAACCCGAACACCCTCACCGTCGACCCTGCCACGACGCCGATGTACTGCTTGCCGTCGAGGGCAAAGGTCATCGGGCTCGATTTCCAGACCTGCTGCGTATCGAACTGCCAGAGACGTTTGCCGGTCCTTGCGTCCACGGCAATCACCGCGCCCGCCGTGTTGTCGCCGTAGAACACCAGTCCGCCGGCGGTGCTCATGACGCCCGACGCGCTGATGCCACCGGTGACATTCGGCACTTCCCACACCAGCTTGCCCGACTGGATGTCGAGCGCCTTCAGGGATTTTCCACCCCCCTCGATCGTGGCGTTCTTCGTCGTGCCGCCGTAGAACGACTTGCCGAGCTCGAACCAGTCTGAATTCCTGCGGTACACGGAACAGGCCTCCGACGCCATCACGTAGAAGAGGCCCGTGGCCGGATTGAACGACGAAGACGGCCAGTTGGCGGCGCCCGACACCGAGGGACACGTCTGGGTGCCTTCGGTCGAGTTTTCGTAACCGGGCAGCAGCTTTGGCCGGCCGTCTGGTCCGATGCCGGACGACCATGTGATGTTCTTGACGAACGGCTCGGCCAGCAGCATCTGCCCGGTCAGCCGATCGAGCACGTAGAAGAACCCATTTCGATTCGCGACGACGAGCAGTTTGCGCGGGCGCCCGCGAAAGTCGGCATCCACCAGCAGCGCCGGCTGATTGGCATCCCAGTCGTGAAGGTCGTGCGGCGTGAACTGGAAATGCCAGCGGAGTTTTCCCGACGCGGGATCGAGGGCGACGATAGACGACGAGTACAGGTTGTCTCCCTTGCGTTCCTCGCCGTTGTAGTCGGGACACGGGTTGCCGGTGGGCCAGTAGAGGAGTCTCGCCTCGGGATCGTACGACCCGGTCAGCCATGTCGTCGCGCAGCCGTGCTCGAGCGCCTTTCCGATCCACGTGTCCGATCCGGGTTCGCCTCGTCCGGGCACCGTCCAGAAGCGCCACACGCGCTCGCCAGTCGAGGCGCGATACGCGTCGAGAAAGCCCCGCACGCCTTCGTCGCCCGCCGAGATGCCGGCGATGACCAGGTCGTTGACGACGAGCAGCGCGCCGGTCGCGCCGTAGTTCTGGCGGTAGTCCGCCATTTCCACGTCCCAAAGCACCTGGCCATTGCGTCGATCCAGCGCCACGAGATGCGCATGATCGGTTTGCAGGAACAGACGCTGGCCGAGCACCGCCACCGCGCGGTTGATGCCCGACGCCGGATCGCCGGTAGGTACGAGCCCCGGTGTCTGGGGACGCACGAACTGCCAGATTTGCTTCCCGGTTCGCGCATCCAGCGCGCGCACCTCGTTGACGGCCGGGGCGTACATCACGCCATCGACGACGAGCGGCGTCATCTGAAGCGCGCGCTGACCGCCCATCTCGTGCGTCCACTTTGCCTCGAGCGTCGACACGTTGCGGGTGTTGATCTGGTCGAGCGTGCTGTAGCGGTTCGCGCTCAACTGGCCGTTGTAGCTCGGCCACTCGCCGGGCTTCGGACGCACGATCTCGTCGAACGTGATCGCGCGCGGCGATTGGGCGTGGGAAAGGCTGCCGAGGAGCGCGAGCGAGAAGACGAGGGCGATCGCTCGTGACATGATCAGAAGCCGCTGGGACGAATCCAGAAGCTTTCCTGCCAGACGCCACCGGGAGGAATGCTTTGCAGGTCTTTGTACACGCCCTTGTGCGCGAGGTTCAGGCCGTTGATGATCGCGACCACCGGCTCGATGCAGATGAAGTTGCGGGCCGCGGGGTCCTGACCCGGCTCTGGTTTGGGCGCATAGATCACGACCGCGCGATAGTTCGCGCCGAACACCACGTCGAGCCGCTGCGCTTTGCCTTTCAGCGTCATCGTCGCCTGGCCTCGTGCGTCCCGTACGAGGTCGCTGAACACGTCGTCCAGCTCGAGGGGCGCCAGCCGAACGGCTGCCGGAGTGCTGAAGAATTTTTCGATCGGCTGCGGCACGCCGGTTGGCATTTTCGATTCGCTCACCGGCCAGTGCGTCCGGGCAGCGACCGAGAGCGTCCAGTCGTCGCGCGGCGAATCGCTGAGCTGGAAGAACGGATGGAATCCGATCGCCACGGGCATCGGGTCGACGGACATATTTTCGATCTTCGTCGCGACTTCCAGGACGCCGTCGCGAAGACGATGCGTCATCTCGATGGTGTGCGCGAAGGGAAACTGCTTCATCCACTGCGGCTGCCTGAAGAAGTCCAGCCGGCTGGTGACCCAGGCCGACTGCCCGTCGGCGCGGACGTCGACGACCTTCCAGTCGGGGGCATTCATCAGAAAACCGTGAATCGGGTTTGTCCCGCGCACGTTACCCAAAGCCATATCGAACGCGTAACGCTTGCCGTTGGCGTAGAACGCCTGCTCGTCGAGCCGATCGGCCCACGGCGCAAGGAAGGGAATGCCAATCGATCCCGTGCCGCCCTTGTACTCGGCGGCCGACTGGAAGGGGAAGCGAAGGACGTTGTGGCCCTTCACTTTCATTTCGACCGCGATATTGCCGAGGGCTGGAAGGATCGAGATCGAGGTCTGGCTCGCGGAATCGTTCAGCTCGACAACCATGCCGATCTGCCGCGCCGAGTAGGACGCGGGCCGGCCTGTCTGCCGCACGGCGGCCGGCCGCACACCGGTGACGACAATGCCCAGCAGCAGCAAGGTGATGAGAACGCGCCCTGACATCTGAGCCGATTCTAGCCGAGTCTGCCAGCGCTGGCCGGGAGGACTATCATGGTGACACCACCATGCGCACTCCCAGACTCTTGACTGTCCTTGCCCTGTCCCTCCTGATGCCGCTCGCGCTCGACGGCCAGACAGCCGATCCTCGTCCAGAAGTGGAGGGGGTTCTTCGGAAAGAGAAGTTCACCGCCCCGGATCTCACGATGCTTCAAGGCGGCATGGTCGTCGCGCACGCGAGCGCCGAAAAAAGCGGCGAGATTGTGACGCAGGCCGCCGTCAGGATTCTGGCGCCGCATGCGCAGGTGGTGAGCTACTACGGCCAGATGATCTCGTATGTTGACGGCCAGGTGATACAGGGTTTCGGTCAGTTCAGCACTCCCGCATCGCTCTCGGACGTGGCTAAGCTGGCCTTCGACCGCAACGACATCGATGACTTGAAAAACTGCCGCGTCGGGAGCTGCGGTGTTCGCATCGGCGGCGCGGGGCTCTCGGCCATTCAGGCCGCCATCGACTGGCAGGCGCCGGACTATCCCGATCGGGTCAACGAGTTCGCACGCAAGACCGTCGTGGACTATGTCACCGCCTATCGGGCGCGGGGAGACGAAGCCCTCGTGACCTACAACGACAGCAGCAAGGCCGTCAGCCTCAAGTCGGAATGGTCGGGCCTGTTCGCCCGCGCACGGAACGTTCACGCCTTTTTTCCTGAGCTGGGGCGCCATCTGTCCGGGTTTCCGAACAACTCGCTCGCTGGTGCGCGAGATATCATCTATTGGATCAAGGAAGACTACGGGCAGAAACCGATCGTCAGCGTGGTCCATGCCGTGATGTACACGCCCAAGGCGGGAGAGGAGCGGACGGTCGTCGCCCAGAAATACATCTATACCAGCCATTACTACGACGCGTCGCTCGCCGTGGCCTGGATCGCCAGCGGAACCGAGAATGGCTTGCCCGTCACCTACATCCTCTACAGCAATCGATCGCGCGGCGACTTGCTGCGCGGCGGTTTTGGCGGGATCGCGCGAAGCGTGGCGGAGAAGATGGCCCAGGAGGGAGCAGAACAAACGCTCTCGACGATCAAGCTGGTGCTCGAGGGCCGGAAGTAGGCCGAAGGTGGGCAGACCGATGATCGTGGCGGCGTTCGTGCTGGCGTTCCCGTTATGGGCCGCCGCGCAGTTCGGTTCGTACTGGTCGTCGGTGTCGCCGAACGTGAAGTACGACGACAAGTGGGTCTTTACGCGGCTCCGGTATCACCCCAGCTCGAGCTGGAACCACGACTACCCGCGCGCCGATCGGCATCTCGCCTACATCGTCGCCGACATTTCCAAAGTCCGCGCGCACACCGACGCCAGCAACGTGCTCGATCTGGGGGATCCCGAGATCTTCCGCCACCCGCTCGTCTACATGTCGGAGCCCGGATTCTGGGACATGACGGATACCGAGGCGCGCAATCTCCGGCAGTACCTGCTGAAAGGCGGTCTGATTCTCTTCGACGACTTCGAGACCACGCAGTGGGACAACATGGCCGTTCAGATGCGCCGCGTGATGCCCGAACTCCGGTGGATCGAGATCGACGTGACGCATCCGGTCTTCCACACGTTCTTCGACTTGAAGAAAATCGACTACCCGCATCCGATGTTCCCCGGCATGATCCCCGACTACCAGGCGCTGTTCGAAGACAACAACCCGGACGGCCGCCTGATCGCCCTGGCGAACCACAACAACGATCTGGCCGAATACTGGGAATGGTCCGACCGGGGATTCTTCGCCATCGATCCCACCAACGAGGCCTACCGGATCGGCGTCAACTACGTGATCTACTCGCTGACGCACTGAGAGTTTCGGGCCAGCGCGAAGGCGGTAACGTTCTTTCTAAAGGAGTCACTTCACCGAATACTTGGTAAGCGCGCCTCCTGCCTGATCCAGCGAGTTAGGCCCTTCCGCCGCATAGACGTTGCCATCCGCGTCTACCGCAATGCCTTCGCCCGCCGTCCCTTGATACACGCGGTCTTCGCGCTCGAAGGGCGGGATGAACGCCGTGATGCGATCTTCGTCGAGCGGACCGATACGCACGCCGTCACGCCAGTTCGGGTGATTCAGCGGACCCGACTCCGAGTCGATCGCGTAAAGCAGGTTGCCTCTGATGAAGAACCCGCTGACGCGCCCGTACATGTAGCGCGACTCGAGGTACTTGCCGTCCTGATCGAAGATCTCGAGCCGGTGGTTGCCGCGATCCGCCACCCAGAGACGGCCCTTCCCGTCGAACATCAGCGCGTGCGGCGTGCGGAACTCGCCGTGGCGCACGCCGATCCTTCCCCACGACTTGATGAACTTGCCGTCCGGCGTGAACTTGCTGATGCGCGAGGTGGCACCTCGCTTGAGTCCTTCGTCGATCGCCTGGTTGGTGGTCATGCCCTGGGCGTCGTGGCCGTCGGACACGTAGATGCTGCCATCCGGCCCGACGACGACGTCGTTGGGTTGGTTGAACTGGCCATCGGCATTGCCAGGCTTGCCGGCCATGCCCAGGCTCATCAGGTGTTCGCCCTTCGGGCTGAACTTGTGAACCTGGTGTCCTTTGGTCCCCGCCTTGTTGGCCGCGAAGTCCGCGATCCACACGTTGCCCTGCCGGTCGACGTGAAGGCCATGCGGCGTCACCATGACGCCCTTGCCAAAGTTCGCCAGCACCCTGCCGGTGTGGCGGTCGAACTTGAAGACGGGATCGACGACGGTGGTGTCGCACGAGACGCCGCCGCCCCCGGGCCCGCCCGCGGCACCCGCGCCGCAGCGCTCGTAGGCCCAGATGTGGCCGTCCTTCGGATCGATGTCGACGCCGGCTGACGTGCCCCACTTCCGGCCCGCGGGAAGCTCACCCCAGTTGCGGGTCACCTTCGGGACCGGGTTTGGCAGTCCCTCGCCGGTGATGGGATTCCCCACCTTCGCGGCGGTCTGTGCCGACAACGTCGCATGTGAATCGGGGTTGCTGTAGGCCGTCAGTAAGAAGACGGCGGAGGCACCGAGCGCGGAGAGCACGATTCGCGGCGTAGGCATGACACCTCCTCGTCTAGAACGGGCGGAGCGGGAATGCAGCAGTCGGCGATTATAGCGCCGAGAGCGGGTCGTGTTTCTGTCGCGCCGCGCCCCTGAGCTAGATTCACCCGCGAGGCCGCAACCTGAGCGCATCGAATGGTCATGACGAACCGCCGCGAGGGACTGCCGTCATCGAGATCATCTACCCTCCGCGGCGACCTCGGTCTTTAACCCCTAAGCCCTCAGCTCTAAGCCCTCAGCCCTAATCCCTATTCCTTCTTCCTTCTTCCTTTTTCCTTTTTCCTTATTCCTTATTCCTTATTCCCTACAACACCCCCCCGACCGTCGTCCGTCCCGTGCCGCTGCATCCATCGGGGCCGTAGCGGACGAACTTCTGGATGCGCTTGCCGGTGTCGACTTCGGCCGTGTAGATGTTGCCCTGCGAATCGGCGCTCACCTGATGCAGCCAGTGGAACTCACCGGTTGCGCGGCCGCTTCTGCCGAGCCGTCCGAGCTCCTGAAGCGTGTCGCGGTTCAGGATGTAGATCGTCATGTTCGAGTTGTCGCCGATGTAGAGGCACGTCTGCTTCGCGTCGGTGGAGAAGTTCATCGAGACCGCCGATCCGGGCAGACCGTTGGTCTTCACCGCCACTTGCTGTTCCTTCACGAAGCCGCATTTGCCGGCGTCGCCGGTCGGGTTCGCGCATTCCTTGCCGAGGTTCGCATCGCGCCCGTTGAAGACCTGGATGCGGTTGTTGCCGCGATCGCAGACGTAGATCAAGCCTTCCTTGCTGATCTTCACGCAGTGCACGGGATTGCGGAAGAACGCGGGCTTCATGTTGCCCTTCGTAAAGTCGTTCATCCAGGGACCCGCGGCGGCCGCGGCTTTGTCGTCGACCGGGTTGTTGCCGTACGCGCCGAAGTGGCCGATGTACTTGCCGGTGGCCGCATCGACGATGATTACGCGGCGGTTGCCGTAGCCGTCGGACACGTACATGCGATTGGTCGTCGGATCGACCGTGATGTCGGCGGGCAGGAAGAACAGCGGCGTGGCGTCCTTGCCGCCATCCTTGTTGTTGCTGTCGGCGCCCTTGGTGGGGCCGCCGATCATCATCACGAACTTGCCCTGCTTGGTGAACTTCAGAATCATGCCGTCAGAGCCGGCCGTCGAGGCCCACGCAGCCGGGTTGGGCTTGCCGCCGCCGCCGTTGCCGCCGATGTACACGAAGCCGTTGTGATCGACGAAGATGCCGTGCTCCCTGGCGGGCCACAGGCAACCGTCCTCGATTCGACACTTGCCAGGATCGGCGGGTCCGCCCCAGGCCTGCAACAGCTTGCCGGTCGCATCGAACTCCATCACCGCCGGCGCCGGCAGACAGCAATCGCCGAGCACGCCGTAGGGACGCGGATAGCCGAGGGCGTCAACGGGCCTGCCGTCCGCCGCCTTGTGCGTGGCGGCCGTCAGCGCCGCCTCGTCGTTGGTCAGGCTGCGGGGCCGCTGGTACACCCAGATGTGATCGTCGGGCGCGACGTGCAGGCCCCCGACCTCGCCGATGATCCAGTTGTTGGGCAGTTTCTGCGGCCAGCCGGCGTCGGCTATGAAGCCGGGGACTTTCGCGGTCGGAGGTACACCGTAGACGCCGCTTCGCTCGGCGAGCCGCTCCAGAATGCCGGTTTTGGCCAGCGCAGCCGGGTCGGGCTTCGGCGCCTGCGCGTGCCCCGGTATCGACACGAAGGCCGCAAAGAGCGCCGCAATCATGGCAGGACGTTTCAAGCTCATGCTCATACTCATCTCCTCGGATCAGGTTCGCGCCGGGTTGGCGCCCCAAGGTTCCAGCAGCTTCAGATTCTTCTTCTTCAACTCCCGATAGCAGTCCGGCAGGTCGAAGCTCGCCAGCACCCCCGCGGGCAACGCCGACAACGGCCAGTTGTAATCCTTTGCCTCGGCGATCTCGGCATACGAGCTCAACGCGTGCTTCAGCGTCACCTGGAGCACATGCGATGAGAGCAGCGCGGCAAAGGTCGCGGGCAGCGCGCCGTAGCCTTTCGCCGCGAGGTGAATCTGCCCGTGGCCCCAGGCGTTCAGCCAGTCGAGGACTCTGAGCACGTCGAACGTCCGCTGGCCGAGGTACGGATAGTCCAGCATGAGCGCGTGCGAGGCATAGAAATAGTCGGTGCTGTATTCGCCTCGATCGGTCACGTTCGTCGTCTGGGGCTCGGAGTCGCCCACGCCCCGCACATCGCACGTGTAGAACGCGGCGTCGGGATCCGACGCGATGAGATCGCGGATCAGCCGCTCGCTTCGCAGCTCTTCATCCGAGGAAGTGTGCGAAACGTAGAGGATCGCCTTGCTGGTGTCGCGGGGCGGGCGCGACAGCAGCGGCTCTTGCGTGAGGCGGTACACGATCGCGTGCACGCCAGGATCGGTTTCGACCATGTAGGGGAGCGCGTGCTTCATCGGATACCGGCGATCGGGCAGCGGCCGCAAGATGCGGAACTCCGGAACACCGGTGCGTTCGGGAAGACGCAGCACTTCAGCGACCGTTCGGGGCAGTGCGGCGCCGTCCAGATCCAGACGCCTGGCGCTGAGGGCCCGCGACTTCTCCTGGGTGAATCCGTAGATCGTCTTCGATTTCAGTTCGGCGACCTGGCCGTGCGGCGTGGCCCAGAGCGGCTCGTCTTTCTCGAGAACGAGTTTCGGTTCCGTCTTTGCGTCTGAAATCCCGGTGCAGCGGTTGAACCAGCGGTACATCGCTTCGCGGTTCTCCTGCGAGTAGCCGTGATAGGTCGGTCCGACGAAGTACGCGACGTTCTCTTCGGCGCCGAGCAGGCGATACAGCTGCTTCAGCCGGTGGTAGGCCGCTTCGTTGCCGCGCGCGTCGAAGTAGTCCTTCTCCTTGGCCAGGATGATGACCGGCTTCGGCGCCATCGCCGCCAGGAAGTCTTCGTGGTCGAGCCCGAGCGCCAGCGCCCGCGCCGGGCATTGCTCCATGTCCGCGCCGAGCTCGTTTTCCATGTTCCGCCTGAACTCGGTCACGAAACAGCTCGGGGCCGCCATCGTCCAGCGGTCTTCGACGCCGCAGAGCCACGTCGTCATCGTGCCGCCGCCCGAGTTGCCCGTGATGCCGAGATGGCGCACGTCCACCTCCTTGCGCGACATCAGGTAGTCGAGAGCGCGGATGCCGTCCCACGCCCGCCACATCCAGAAGCGCTCGTCGACGAGAACCTGCTGGATGCCGGCGTAGTTGTGTTCCGCGGTACCCGTTCCGCGCAGCGGCTTCCAGTTGGCGTCGACGTACTGCATGCGCTCGCCCTGGCCGATCGGATCGAAAATCAATACGACGTACCCGAGACGTGCCAATCCCTGACAGAAGGATTGATAGGTCTCGATCGCCTTGCCGTTGTCCGAGTGCCCGCATGACGCCACAACGCCCGGAAGCGGGAACGCACGGCCTTTGGGGATGTACAGGTTCGCGGACACGAGAAATCCGGGACGGCTCTCGAACAGCACGTTCTCGATCTTGTAGGCATCGCGCTCGACGGTCTTCGTCACCCGGGCATTGAGCGGTGTTTTTTCGGGATACGGTCCAAAGGCCTGCCGTATCTGTCCGCGGACCGATTCGACATAGGCCTGGGCATCGGCCTTCGTCTTCAACGCTGCAAGCCTCTTCAGGCGTTGCTGATAGATCTCGTTCTCGCGCGCAACGAAGAATTCCTGCACCATCCGGGGAAAGCGGTTCAGTGGCGCCAGCGCGGGTGCTTCGCGCGCAGCCGGCGCCTGTCCCGCGTAAGCCGGAACGGGCGCCGTAAGCGCGACGCCCGCGCCGCTCAGCGACAGCGTCTGAAGCAACCGGCGGCGCGAGATGCGCGCCGCGAGAGGATTGATGGGAGTCATGATCTAATTCTCGACCTTTCGGCCGGGCCGCTCCGGCCAGAGTGATCGCGGCGGTGGCCGTTTGATCTGCCTGGGCGTCGTGTCGATCTCCGCAACGATGAGGTCGTCGTTCAGCTCCCGCGCCGTCTGCATCACCATCCCCTTGGGGTCCACGATGCCGGACGAGCCGTACGACACCCGCGCGCCCGCGCGCCCGGCCACATCCGCGCGAACGACCCACAGGCCGTTCTCGACGGCCCTGGCAATGTCGGCGCTCCGTGACTGAGCGACGACCTCGGCGGCGTGTTCCGGCGGCAAACTGTTGTTGGTGGGCACGAAGAGCACCGTCGCGCCGCGCCGTGCCATCAGCGCCGCCGGCTCGGAATAGTTCGAGTCGTTGCAGATGACGATGCCGAACGTCAGCGGGTCGACGTGGAACACAGGAGTCTCGCGGCCGGCTGAGTAGACAGATCGGTTGATGGCCGGGTACAGCTTACGATACACCCCCACGACCGATCCCCGCTGAAAGACTGCGGCGGAGTTGAACAGGCGATCGCTTTCCGAGGTCTCGGTGAAGCCGACAATCGTGGTCACGCTGCTGCTCGAGAGCGGGGCGAGCACCTTGCCGAGGCCCTCCCCGGAAATGGCGACTCCACGTGGATCTTCGGCATCGTCTGCGAGGCCGCCCAGGATGGCTTCGGGGCAGCAGAGAATCGAGACGCCCTCGATTTCGCAGCGCCGGACCTGTATGCGGATGAAGTCCAGCGCGTCCATCGATCCGGCGGGGAGGAGTGGTGCCTGATACGCAGCCACCTTCATCGGTGCCAGCCTAGCATGCGCGATGCCGCGCGCGAACGGGTCCTCCAACAGAAGGAATACCAATCATGTGCAAGATGGGTCATTTGGTGCCGGGGCGGGACATATAGATAATGACGGCCATGTCCATGTCCCGAACCCTGGTGGTCCGCCGCATCCGTCAGATCGTGCTCGCCGGCGCCTCGGCGTGCTGTCTGCCGTGTGCGTTATTGGCCCAGAACCCCCCGTCTTCGCCCGATCCGGCCCTCCGCTTCAAGATTCCGCCGATCAACGTGACGGCGCAGAAGGAAGAAGAAGACAAGCAGAAGATTCCGGTGAGCGTGACGGCCGTGCCCAGGGACACGATCGAGAGCGCCGGCGTCAGGATCGTCAGCGAGGCCGCGATCTTCGCCCCCAACACCTACTTCAGCGAGTGGTCGGCGCGAAAGCTGAGCACGGCGCATTACAGGGGCATCAGCGCGAGCCCGGCCAATCCGGCGATCACGACCTATCTCGATGGCGTTCCGCAAATCAGCGAGAACTCCTCGAATATCGAGCTGCTCGACGTCGATCAAATCGAGTTCGTGCGGGGACCGCAGAGCGCGCTGTTCGGCCGCAACACGCTGGGCGGCCTGGTGAACATCACGAGCACGCGCCCTGTATCCGACGCCTGGACCGGGGCGTTCTCCGTGCCGTTCGGCAATCACGGCGCATGGAACGTGCGGGGCAGTGCGTCTGGTCCGGTGGTGAGGGACAAACTGAGCGTGGGCTTCTCGCTCGCGCAAGTGAACCGCGATGGGTTCACGGTGAATGACGTGACGGGCAACACCATCGACGATCGCTCGGCGTTTTCCGCCAAGGGCCAGATGCTGTGGACACCCGCACCGGCCTGGGAGACGCGCGTCATCGTGACCGGCGAGCGGGCCCGCGACGGAGACTACGCCCTGAACGACGTGGCGGCACTCCGCGCCAATCCATTCCATGCCGCGCGCGATTTCGAAGGCGAGGCCAACCGCGACATCTTCGGAACGACGATTCAGGCCAGGCATACCGGGCCTCGGTACACATTTGCGAGCACCACGGGGTTCGTGAACTGGGAGACGCAGGATGTCACCGACCTCGACTACACGCCGATGCCGCTCCTGCGCCGCAACAACGCCGAGAATGATTTCCAGTTCACCCAGGAGTTGCGGTTCGCCTCCGCCGACTCGGCGCCGGTCCGCGTGGCCGACAACACGCAACTACGGTGGCAGGCCGGCGTGTTCCTCTTCACGCAGAACTACGAACAGGATGCGGTCAACAGCTACGCGCCGTTTGTCGTCGCGCCCATCGCGCTGGATCAGCACACGCCGCGCGCCAATCTCGACGACGTGGGTGTCGGTGTCTTCGGGCAGACGACGTTGACGCTTCGCGAGCGCCTCGACCTCGTCGCCGGTGCGCGTGTCGATTACGAGAGCAAGAGCGCGCTGCTCGAGACGTTCTTCGAGCCGGCGATTGCGATTGCGCCGCCAACGACGGTGGACGCCGACGAGAGCTTCTCGAACGTGTCGCCGCAAGTGTCGGTGGCCTACCGGTTCCAGCCCGATACCTCGGGTTACTTCACGGTTGCGAACGGATACAAAGCCGGCGGGTTCAATCCGGCGTCGCCGTCCGGCAGCGAATCGTACGGCGAAGAGCACACCTGGAACTTCGAGGGAGGGCTCAAGACCCTTCTGGCCGACGGGCGCGTATCGGCCAATGTGAGCGTGTTTCACATCGACTGGCAGGATCTGCAGTTGAACCTCCCGAATCCCAACGTGCCGGCGCAGTTCTACATCGCCAATGTCGGCGGCGCCACGAGCACCGGTGTCGAGCTCGAGATCAATGCGAGAGCGGCGGAGGGCCTCGACGTCTTCACCTCGGTGGGCGTGACCAACGCCGAGTTCTCGGATGGCAGCTCGTCCAGTGGTGTCAACGTGGCGGGTAACACGATTCCGAACGTGCCGGAGTACACCGCCAGCGCCGGGCTGCAGTACGGCCGCGCCGTCGGGAGCGCAACGCTCGTCGGCCGGGCGGACTTCGTCTTTTACGGGGCGTTCCAGTACAACGACCAGAACTCGCTGGGACAGGAGGCGTTTTCTCTCGTCAACCTGCGATTCGGCGTGACGGCGGGCTTCCTGACCGCCGACATCCTCATGCGCAACGCGTTCGATACGCGCTACATTCCCATCGCGTTCCCCTATCCGGGGTTCGCGCCGTCGGGATTCATGGGGGAAATGGGCGCTCCCCGCACCATCGTCGCGAGCGCGGGCGTCCGATTCTGATCGTTACGTGAGAGGACTGCATCATGGCCGCTGTCCGTCGCGTTGTGAAGGCCGCGCTGATTCTCGTCCTGCTGCTGGTCGTGTTCGCGGGCGGCTGGCTCGCCGGCCGGACCGGCATCGGCGCGGCCGTTGATCCCGCGTCGCTCAACGATCTCGAACGTCAGTTCGCCGAGCGCATGCGAGGGGTCAGCCTGGTCGGCGCGTACACAGTAGCCGGCGGCGACCGTCCCCCGCGCGCCGATCGCTACGACATCTCCAGCGTCGAGAAGGTCGGCGAGAATCTCTGGCGCTTCAACGCCAACATGCAGTGTTGTGGCGTAAACGGCGATATCCCGGTCGTCGTGCCGTTGCGGTGGATCGGCGACACGCCGATGATTATGATGACCGACACCACATTGCCAGGACTGGGGACGTTCACCGTACGGCTGTTTTTCCACGGCGACCGCTATGCCGGCACGTGGCAGCACGAGAAAGTCGGCGGCCTCATGTCGGGCCGCATCGAAAAACAGACGCCTTCCGCTCCCGTTCAGAAATGAGGATCCGCCGATGACGAACAAGTCCGTCGTGTTTGCCGCGTTCATGCTGCTGTCGTGGACGACCAGCCTTGCGGCACAGACCATGAACACGCTGACCGCCCAGGAAAAAGCGCAGGGGTGGCAGCTGATCTTCGATGGAAAGACGATGAACGGCTGGCATTCTCAGGCTCCGCCTCCTCCGCGCGGCGGCGGCGCCGGCCGCGCCGGTGGTGGTGGTGGGCGCGGTGGTGGTGCGCCGGTTCCCGGGCAGACCGGCACGCCGAAGCCGTGCACGGGCGCGAAGGGGTCCGCGGCGGCGGTCGTGCCCGCTGGCGGATCGCAATGGGAAGTCGTGGACGGGCTGCTGACGGCCTGCGGCGAGCCGGCCGGGTACCTGGCGTCGGACGCCAGCTACAAGAACTTCGTCCTGTCGCTCGACTTCAGGTGCAGTGAGGACACCAACAGCGGTGTGTATGTACGTTCGCCGAAGGGAGCCGGCGGGTACGAAGTGCAGATCTGGAAGCAGCAGCCGGCCGGCTACAACACGGGTGGCATCGTCGGCACCGCGAAGACCTCGCGCGATTTTTCACTCAAGAACAACGACTGGAATCACTTTCAGATTACCGCCGAAGGCGATCACATCGTCGTCGTGCTGAACGGCGAGACGACGCTCGACATTCGTGACGCCGCGTTCGCGGAAGGGAATATCCGGCTTCAATACCAGATGTACCCGATCGCATTCAGGAACATGAAGATCCGTCCGCTTCCCTAGGAGGCCGTGGTGAAACTCTGCACGGCCTCGAGCACGCGGAGAATTCGCAGCGCGGTTAGTCGGAGACACGGCGAAACGGGCGAGTTCCGCTGTCTCCGTGGCTCCCGACGCGAAACTCCTCTGTGTTCTCACGGCCAGCACGTTCGCCCGTCGGTTGCTTAGGCGATTGACCGCGACGCGCTCCCGGCGCAGAATGAACGCGCTCGGTCGGAGCATCCACGTCCGCGGAAAGGGCTGCGCCCACGACCACGATCGATTCGCACATCGCGATCCATCGTCCTCTTTCAGCCTGGTGCGGACGCAGGCACGCGAAAGGGGATCCGCATGCCCGGCACGTCCGATCCGTACGCCGCCTTCCGGCTCAATTTAGAACAGCAACGTAAGCGCGCGAAGGATCTGCTCCGCGCGGTCCGCGCGGGCGATGCGGCGGCGCGCCGGCGTCTCGCCGACGCTGTCGCTCTCCCGGTGCCAGATGCCGTGACGATCAAGCTCGCCGATGCACAGTTCGCGATCGCCCGTGAGCTCGGGTTCAGGACGTGGCGTGACCTCCGAACCCATGTGATGGCGCAGGCCGCTGCGCGTGAGGCGATCACGCAGCCTGGCCCCGCCGTTGACGCCGACATGCCGACGCTGCACGTTCGCTGCGGATCGGACATTAAAGGAGAGCTCGAGGCGGCGAGATTCAGCGGTGACTTCCTCGCCGTGTGGGACTCGTTCCCCGTCGGGCCCGTGACGGACGCACCAGACTGGATTGCGCAGCGCGCACGCTTTCACGCCGATACCGGTACCGTCCGCGATGTGGATTACGACGCATTTCTCGCGGAGCTCACGGACGCAGACCGCCGACTCGCGGCATCCGCCAAGAGCTATGCGCGCGTCGTCATCTGGACCGAGCATGACAGCCACGACCAACTCTCGCTCATCCGCTGCCTCGCACATTACGCGCGAACGCGGCCGCCGCGTGTCCTCGAGCTGATCTCAGTAAACCACTTTCCCGGCTCACGGCGTTTCATCGGACTCGGCCAGCTCCCGCCCGAAGCGATGTGGCTGCTCTGGAATCGGCGCGAAGTCATCGATGCTGAACGGCTGTCAGTCGGCGCCGCAGCGTGGGCTGCGTTGACATCGGCGGATCCGCGCGCGCTCGCGGCCATCGCTCGCACGCGAACGCCGGCGCTGCCGCATCTCGGACCGGCCGTGCATCGCCACCTGCAGGAGCTGCCGTCGTCGGTGAACGGCCTCAGCCTGACGCAATCCTTGCTCTTACAGATACTAGCCAGGGAGCCCGCCAGCGTTGGCGACCTGTGGCGAGTCTCCCAGGGTGAACTGGAGCCGATGCCGTTTCTCGGCGACACGATGTTTCTGCACATCCTCAACCAAATGGGACGTGCCCACCCGGCCGTCTACGAACGGTCGGTGCTCGATCCGGAACGTCCGTTCAGCGATCGCCTTGCCATTACCCAGACCGGCCGTGAGGTACTCCAGGGCGTGACCGACTGGCTCTCCCTGCAACCTCCCCTCCGGTGGCTCGGCGGCGTGCGGATCGATCCGTCAACGCCGAACTGGCGCTGGGACGAGGCGCGACAGGACGTTACGATGGCGTGAGTAGCGCGACGCTTCCAGTGGTCGAGGGCGACGCCGCGTTGGCCGAGACGGAGCTCGCCTGGCGCCTGTGAAAAAACCTTGACTTAGAATCGACACGATCGGTCCCACGTAATACACTGTCGCCGATGGCGATGGGCAAGCGAAGGCGGCACTCGAAGCAAGCCTCGCTATGGGTGGCGAGCCAAGATCTGCCGCGCATCCCTTCTACACGCGACTCAATCAGATTCTCGAGCAGCATGGCTTCGACGGATACGTCGAAGGACTGTGTGAGCGCTTCTATGCGGACGACGGTCGGCCAGGGCTGCCACCCGGGCGCTATTTGCGGTTGCTGCTGATCGGCTACTTCGAAGGGTTGGACGCTAGATCTGAATCCGTCATCTGACTGTGGAGGTTCTATGCGCAGTGTGTTGATGCTCGCGGTTGCGTGCGCCATGGCTGCGGGATGTGGCCCTCGCGCCGGCACGCTCGAAGGGGCGAGCCAGACCCTTCGCGCGGCCGAGACGAGCTCGATCGAGTTCTCCGGCTCGGGTCGGTGGTACCAGTTCGGCCAGGCGCCGAGTCCCGAGCTAGCGTGGCCGCAATTCGATGTGAGCAACTACACGGCCACCGTCAACTACGCGACACCAGGCGCCCGTGTGCAGATGACGCGGATGCAGACCGTCGAACCCGGACGGCTCCGGCCCGCCCCGGTCGAGCAGAAGCCCGACCAGTATGTCAGCGGGACCACGGCGTGGAACGTGGCTGCGCCGGGCGCGCCTCCTGCACCGGCGGCTGCGGCTGTCGAAGAGCGTGTGATGGAAATCTGGACGACGCCGCATGGATTCCTGCGGGCGGCGGCCGCGAACAACGCCACGTCGCAGCCCAATGCCGCCGGGGGATCCGATGTGTCGTTCACCATCGGCAAGACGAAATACACCGGCACCATCAACGCGCAGAACCACGTCGAGCGCGTGCAGACATGGATTGACAATCCGATCCTCGGCGACACACCGGTCGAGCTCGCGTACTCCGGCTACCGCGACTTCGGCGGCGTCCTCTTTCCGGCGCGAATCCTCAGGACGCAGGGCGGCCATCCGGTGCTGGATATTGCGGTCTCTGCCGTCAGCGTGGGCGGCGCGGCAGCGCTGCCGGTTCCCGCTGAAGCCGGCGCGCCCGCGCCGGCGGTGACCGTCACGGTCGAGAAGCTGGCCGACGGCGTGTACTACCTGAAGGGCGGGTCGCATCACAGCATCGCCATCGACCAGAAAGACCATATCGTGGTGGTCGAAGGGTCGCTGAACGAGGCCCGCTCGTCGGCCGTCATCGCCAAGGTGAAGGAAACCATTCCCGCCAAGCCGATCCGTTATCTGATCAACACGCACCACCATTTCGATCACTCGGGAGGGCTGCGGACATTCGTGAACGAAGGCGCCACGATCGTGACGCATCAGATGAATCGCCCGTACTACGAGCAGGCCTGGGCAGCTCCGCGCACGCTGAACCCCGATCTTCTCGCCCAGTCGAAAAAGGCAGCCACGTTCGAAACGTTCACCGACAAGCACGTGTTGACCGATGGCAACCGCGCCGTCGAGGTGCACCACATCGCCGGAAGCGGCCACAACGACGCCTTTGCGCTGATCTACCTGCCGAAGGAAAAGATTCTGATCGAAGCGGACGCCTACACGCCGCCGGCGGCAAACGCGCCGCCACCGCCGGCTCCCAATCCGTTCGCCGTGAACCTGTACGACAACATCATCCGGTTGAAGCTCGATGTTCAGCAGATAGCTGCGATCCACGGGCCGCGTGTCGCAACGATGGCCGACCTTCGCGCGTTCATCGGCCGGACAGCCGACGCGGCAAAGAAAAGCTGAAAGGAACGGTTCATGAAGCGTCGTGATTTCCTGAACGCAGTGCCGCTGGCCGCGGGAAGCCTGCTTGCCGGCGGGATCGACTCTGACGCCGGCGCGCCTTTGTATGCCCAGGCGCCGTTCGCCCACGTGAAGAGCAAGCTGCAGCTCGATGCGCCAGGTGAATCCGAAAGTCTGCGAAGGCTGAATGAAGCGTCTGGCGCGCATCATCGTGGCGTGCGCCGGACGCACGGAGAGCAAGGTCGTCGCGCGACGATTGCACCTCACCCAGGGGACAGTCTGCGTGGCGTGATCGATTCATCAATCGACAAAGCAGACCTCGCAACGCACAAGCGAGTACCCGAACGCTTCATCGATAGATGACAACTTGAATCCGCCGGAGGCGATGAACTTTATCGAAAGATGATACCCATAGTTGCCATCACTAACCCCCCCTCGCCTCCAAATGCCAGTGCGGCTCGTGCATCCAAGCGCACGCCGAACCGGTTGCGAAACCAATAGTTGGTGCCGCCTCCGATCAATGCTGATAGAACATACTGTTGTGGGTCAAACATCATTCCCGCATCGGCGCCGATTGAGAGAATTCCTGTTAACCTCCTTTCGATGCCGCCGGCAACGTAGAGATTCGGGCCTCCATCAGCAGCGGCCGCCCCGATTGAGAAGAACCCTTGTGGTGGAGACTGGGCGTACGAGGATGAAGTGACCGTAAGCAATACCAGTGTGGTTCCGATCGAACGGCGGGTTGAAAAGACAGTCATGGCTTCTCCAACCTCAATTGCGAAAATCAGGCTGTCCTTGGCTCAACCGCCCCGCCGCCGGTTGCTCCACTAGGCCAATGCGCGTCCACACTGGTGCTTTGTCATGCGCGCGCCGCCTTACGCGTAAAAGTCGGCGCGCGTACTATCCGAACAGATACCAAAAAAGTCGTTTCTTGAAAGAGCGGTCAGGCGCGTAAGCCATACTTGAACTCCATCAGGTCTGATATCCTGATCGCCAAACGGAGTCGAATCCAGAGGGTGGCGGCGCCGCCGAGGGCGTCAGACGCAGTTCAGAACCGTTTTCAGATTTGAGAGGAGCGCCATGAAGCGTCGTGATTTCCTGAACGTGGCGCCGCTGGCGGCAGGCGGCTTGGTTGCGGCGGGGTTCGATCTCCCTGCGGGATCTCCCGCCTATGCCCAGGCGCCGTTCGCCGACGTCAAGAGCAAGCTGAAGATTACCGGCGTGCGGATCGTGGACACAAAGCCGCGCCGGCCGGTTCCCGCCTACAAACCGGCTGCGGGCTCGTGGTCCACAGGCGGCGTCGAAGTCGCCAACCCGATGTCGATCTATCCGGAATACAAGGCGACGCGCTCGCTGTTCCAGCCCGATCCCGGCAAGGTGCCCAGCGTCACGGTCGAAGTCGCCACCGACAAAGGCATCAAGGGCTACGGCAGCGGCGGGCCAGGCGCCGGGTACGTCATCGAGCAGCACTTGACGAAACTGCTCGTCAACGAGGATCCCTTCAACATCGAGCGCCTGTGGGACATCATGTGGCGATCGACGATGTCGTACGGCCGGATGGGCGTCGTGATCAACGCGATCAGCGGCGTGGATATCGCGTTGTGGGACATCGTTGGCAAAGCGCTCAACATGCCCGTCTACAAACTGCTGGGCGGCGAGACCAAGCCGCGTCTGCCGGCCTATTGCACGGGCAACGACATCGAGCAGCACGTCGAGTTCGGGTACAAGCGGCTGAAGCTCGCGATTCCGCACGGACCCGCCGATGGGCGCGACGGGATGCGCAAGAACGTCGAGCTCGTCGAACGCGCGCGCAAGGCGCTCGGACCAGACGGCGAGATCATGCTGGACTGCTGGATGGCGTGGACCGAGCGCTACACGATTGAAATCGCCGAGATGATGGAGCCCTATCGCGTGTACTGGATGGAAGAGTGCCTGCAGCCGCACGACTACGAAGGATTCGGCCGTCTTGCCGCCGAGATCAAGAGCACGCGCATCGTCACCGGCGAGCACGAATACACGCGGTACGGGTTCCGACAACTCCTGGAGAACGGCCTGCGAACGATCTGGCAGCCCGACATCCACTGGTGCGGCGGGCTCACAGAGATGCGGCGTATCGCCGCGCTCGCGGCGGCGTACGACATCTCGGTGATCCCGCACAGCGGCGGCGGCAGAGACGGCGTCCACTTCATCATGGCGACGACCAACAGCCCGTGGGCCGAGCTGTTCATGCCGGCGCCGGGCGGGCCGAAAGAGGTGTACGACCGCTACGAGGAAGACAACATGATCACGCGCGGCCCCGAGGGCATTTACGTTCGCCCATCGGACACGCCCGGGTTCGGGTGGGATTTTCTGGTGGGTTGATCACTAAGATCACCAAGATTCGAATCACACAAGATCACGAAGGATCGAAACGACCGCGACGACGCGACGAGCACGACGACACGACGACCGCGACGACACGGCATCGACTTCGTGGGCCGCTACGCTGCCCACCCGGGAACAAGAAGAGGCGGCAGATACAAGAGCCTGAATATACGTTGCTCTTGTATCTGTCGCCTCTTCTTGTCCCCGGGCGCCGGAGGCGCGAAGTCGATGCGATTCACCTGTACGTTGTGTTCGCCTTCAGGCGGACCACCCTACTTCTCGTACCCTCGCGTCGTCGTGCTCGTCGCGCCGTCGTGTTGAAAACGTCCGGCTTCCTTTGTGATCTTGTCGGGTTCCTACCTTTGTGCTCTTCGTGGTAAAGCGAACGCCACATAGCTTCGCGTGCCCGTTTCGGGCTGGGCCGTTTCGCCCGGGCGGAGGTGACCGCCGCGCGAGTTGATGCGCGACGACGCCGGTACCACGAGAAACTGCCGGCCGTTCACTTCGTACATGGCGGGCAGCCCTTCCGATCCGAAGGGGAGATTCGCCATCCAGAGCACCTTGCCGGTCTCTTCGTCGTGTGCGCGCACCTTGCCGTCCGTCGTCGCGACGAAGATCAGTCCGGTCGAGGTCACGATCAGGCCGTGGCGCTCGGCCATGAACACGCCGGCGTTCTTCGCGCCCTCTTCAGCCGCTTTCGCGTCCTCTCCCAGCGGCACTCTCCATTTGATCGTTCCCGTGTTCAGGTCGTACGCGACGAGCGCCGACCATGGAGGACCGATGATGTACGGCTGGTTGGGATAGAGACCCCAATCGGTGTAGTAGCGATTCGCCGGCGCGTCCACGCCAGGCGGATAGGGCGGACCGCCGAGCGGCGTGTAGCGTGTTTCGACGGCCGGCACCTCCAGCCCCCCCGGTGCTCCACCGGACGCCACGACCGGCCCTGAAGGCGCCGTGGTCGCGGCTGGTGCGGACGCTGACGATCCCGCGCGAAGGAGAAATGCGTGGACCGCGGAGATGGCGGCGGCGTCCAGATCGCCAAAGGCGGGCATCTTCGCGCGCCCGGTGGTGACAACCTGGCGGAATGCGTCGAGCGCGAGCCGGCTGGCTCCGGCCAGCGCCGTTATCGGTCCCGACCCCTCGCCGTTTGGCCCATGGCACGACTCACATCGATTCCGATAAATATTCTGTCCCTGCTCGAGGCTGGATGCGCTCGAGGACGACCGCCGCGCCGCGAGCGGATCCTCGAGGCTCAGCTTGTAGATCGTCGGCCAGTCCTGCGTCGTCAGGTAGACCAATCCCTTCGCGGGATTCGCCGCGCTGGTGCCCCAGTTGGATCCCCCGCGCGCGCCGGGGAGCGAGATCGTCTCCTCGAATCCGGGCGGCGTGAACAGCCCTTCGTTGCGCATCTTCGAGATTCGTTCTTTCCACGCCGCGCGCTCTTCCGGCGTCAGGATGAACGGATTCACGTCGTCCGCGGTCATCTTCTGCCGTGCGTACGGAGGCGGAGCGGTCGGATACGGCTGGGTCGGCCATGCCTGCTCGCCGGGCATGAGGCTCGCCGGCACGGGCCGTTCCTCAATGGGCCACAGCGGCTTGCCGGTCACGCGATCGAACACGAACAGGAAACCCTGCTTCGTGGTCTGAGAGACCGCGTCGATCACCTTGCCTTCATGGCGAACGGTGATGAGCTGCGGCGCGGCGTTGTTGTCGTAGTCCCAGAGGTCGTGGTGCACCATCTGGAAGTGCCACAGCTTCCTGCCGGTTCGCGCGTCGAGCGCCAGCAGGCAATTGCCGAAGAGGTTGGCGCCGATGCGATCGGCGCCGTAGTAGTCGTAGGTGGGCGATCCGGTCGGGAAGTACGCGATGCCTCGCTTCTCGTCCACCGTGATCTCGCCCCACGTGTTCGTGCCGCCGGCGTACTTCCAGGCGTCCTTCGGCCACGTCTCGTAGCCCTCCTCGCCGGGATGCGGAATGGTATGAAAGCTCCACACCAGCTTGCCGGTGACGACGTCATACGCGCGGATGTCGCCAGGCGTCGACAGGTAGGCCTCGCCGGTGGACGATCCCAGCAGAATCAGGTTCTCGAACACACGCCCCGGCGACTCGGGCTGCACGCGGACGATCGTTTTCGGGTCGCGGCCGAGGCCCTCTCTCAGGTCGACCAGTCCTTTGTTGCCGAAGGTCAGGATCGATTTTCCGGTGCGGGCGTCGATGGCCTGCAGGCGGTTGTTGATGGCGAAGATCAGCCGGCGATCCTTGCGGTCCTTGCTCTCCCAGAACGCGATGCCGCGCGTTGCCAGGCCCTGAAGGTTCTCGTGGATCCAGATTTCCCTGCCGGTGGCGGCGTCGAGCGCGACGAGCGAGCTGTTGCGCGCCATGACATACATGACGTTGTCGATGACGATCGGGTTGAAGACGTACGACCGGTTGTCGCCGGTGGGATAGGTCCAGGCGACCTCGAGCTGGTTGACGTTGGACTTGTTGATCTCGGTCAGCTCGACGTAGTGCGAGTTGTCAGCGCCGCCGCCGTAGTCCTTCCAGGTCTTGTAGTCCTGGCCGGCACTGGCGACCTGTGCGCTCGCGGCGACTGCGAGACATAGCAGAAACGTGGCTCGGATTCGCTTCATGACCGTCAATAATACTCGCGGCATGATGGATTGGAGGACTCATGGGATCGTATAAACCTGACGCCTACACCACGGTTTCCCCGTATCTGATCGTCGATGGTGCGAGTGCCACGATCGACTTCCTTCAAGGAGTCTTTGCGGGTGTCGAGCTCCGCCGGTTTGCCGATCAGGCCGGCAAGGTCATGCACGCAGAGGTGCGCATCGACGACACGGTCGTGATGATTGCGGATGGCGCAGAGGGATGGCCGCCGGTGGCCTCTCACGTCCACATCTACGTTCGCGATGTCGACGCGACCTACAGGCGCGCGCTCGAGGTGGGGGCGACATCGGTGCAGGAGCCGGTCAAGAAAGCCGATGCCGACAAGCGTGGTGGCGTGAAAGACGCAGGCGGCACGACGTGGTGGATAGCCACGAAGATCGATTAGCGCCGGGCTGGCGTCTATCGGGTTTCATCTGCAGCACATCGCCGGCGGTCGTCGAGGTTCGATCGCGGCGGAACTAAAGTTCCGCCCAACCTCAGAGCGGGCTCGTGCCGTTCTGACGATCGACGATGGACGATGGACGATCGACGATGGACGATCGTTACGGTAACGCGAACACGAAGAGCGACAGGCCCGCGATGGCGGCGATGTACTGCTTGCCGTTGACCGCGAACGTCATCGGGTTCTGCCGCACCTGCGCGCCGAGCTGCGCTTTCCACACCAGCTGTCCGTTGCGCACGTCGAGGATCTGCAGATATCCCTCGCGCCCGCCCGCGACCAGCAAGTCTGACGCGGTCGTCACGATGCCACTGTCGGTGACGTCGGTCATCTTGTAGCGCCACTTGATGTCGCCGGTACCGGGCTCGATCGCGAGGATGGCGCCGTTTCCAGCCTCGTCCGTCCAGTTGTTGATCGGGCCACGGATGAGGCCCTGAATCGCCGGCGCGCCAGGAATCGCTTTGGTCGGTTCACCCGCCATCGGCACGAACGGCTGATTCACGCCGCCCGTGAAGTTCCGTCCCTCCTGATAGACGATGGGAGTCGAGCCGAAGAGCTGCGCCTGATTTTCCCAGGCGGAGATATACATCAGCTGCGTGCGCCGGCTGTAGGACGGCGAATACCAGTTCGTGCCGCCCTGAATGGCGGGGTAGGTCGGCATCCCCGGAGGTTGCGGCGTCTGGATCGGCCGGCCGTTGGCGTCGAACCCGCTCATCCAGTTCACCTTCACGAAGGGCTTGCCCAGAAGGAATTTTCCAGTCGCCCGATCCAGCGCGTAGAAGTTGCCGTTGCGATTCGCCCAGAGCAGCGCCTTGACCGGCGCACCCTTCATCGTGATGTCCGCGAGCACCGGGACCTGCACCGCGTCGTAGTCGTAGCGATCGTGCGGTGTGAACTGGTAGTGCCACCGGAGCCGGCCGGTATCGCCGTCGAGCGCCACGACCGCCGCCGTGTACAGATTGTCGCCGGGCCGCTGTTCGTGGCTGTAGTCCGGGCCGACGTTGCCCGTGCCCCAGTAAGTGAGATTCAGATCGGGATCGTAGGATCCGGTCACCCACACCGATCCGCCGCCGTGTTTCCACGCTTCCGGATCGCAATAGCTAGTGCTGTTGGGCGGGCACGCTTCCCAGGTCTCATGTCCCGCTTCGCCGGGCCCGGGAATCGTGTAGAAGCGCCAGGCTTCTTTCCCGGTTTGCGCGTCGTACGCGGCGATGAAGCCGCGGATGCCGTATTCGCCGCCGCCCACGCCGATGACGATCTTGTCTTTCACGACCAGCGGCGACACGGTGACCGAGTAACCGGCTTTGCTGTCGGCGACCTTCGTTTTCCAGATCGGCCGCCCGCTTCGCGCGTCGAGCGCAATCAGGTGCGCGTCGAGCGTGCCCATGAAGAGCGTCTCGCCGAGAATCGCCACGCCGCGATTGTTCGAGCCGCAGCAGACGACGAGCGTGGGGTCGTTCTGGTAGCGATACACCCAGAAGACGCGGCCGGTGGCGGCGTCGAGCGCGACGACGTCGTTGGGCCGCTGCGTGAGATACATGATGCCGTCGACCACGATCGGCGTCGCCTGCCAGCTTCCGGTCTGCGGTGACTGATACACCCACGAGAGCGCCAGGCTCTTCACATTCGCCGGCGTGATCTGCGTCAGCAGGCTGTAGCGATGGCTGAAGTAATCGCCGCCGTAGGTGAGCCAGTTGTGCGGCTCTTTCGCCGTGTTCCGCAGCCGGTCGTACGAGACGCTCGTCTGTGCTTGAAGTCCATAGGACACGAGCGATATGGTGAACACAAACAACGCAAACGCAGCCCGTCGCGCCATGGTGACCGTCCTTTCAGCGTGGCCTTTCGCGCCGATGGGCAGATTGTAACTGCAATTCAGCGTGGATCGGCCACCACGAACGGAATCGCGACCGTCTCGGGACGCGGACGGGGATCGGCGGCCGCGCCCGGCTGCATTTCAAATGCGCGTCCCACCTGGTTGCCCGACGGGTCCTCGAGCAGGGTGAGCACCCGCAGTTGATGCGGCCCGCGCGCCCACGATGATTCGGGCCTGAAAATCCAGCGGGTTTCGTTGGCTTCGGTCGAGATGGCGCCGGAAACAGGACGGTCGTCGGCCCAATAGACGCTGATCGCATTACGCAGCAGCGCATGATCGAGCGCCCAGGGGAACGTAACGGTGAGCGGGTCGCGCGTGCCTGCTCCTGGCGGGCTGACTCGCCAGTCGGCTGTCGTCAGCGGCAACTCGATGGGCAGGCCGACGCGCACCTCGCGGCGATAGCCCTCTTTCAGCGGCTGGCCGCGCGCGTCGCGCCAGGCCGGGTCGATGACGATCGTGTAGCGCCCGCGATCGCGAATGGCACGCCCGAGCTTGACGTTCGGCAGAATCCCGCGCTTCACGCGACCCGGATCGAAAAGCACGGTGAACCGGGTGTCGTCGTCGTTCCAGAGATTCGCGTTCACCTCCAGAAACACGTCCGACAGCGTCTGCCCCTTGTCGTCGACGAGGCTCACGAATCCAATCGCGCCGCGGCGCGACATCGGGGCGGAGAAGTGAATGTAAAAGCGCAGCAGGTTCTCGGGCCAGGTCTCCGCCGAAGGCGTGATGGCGGTGACGACCGTGGTCGGCTTCAGATCCGGCGCGGGAAGCGAGATCGTCGCGTCGACGACGTCCGCCGTTCGCGGCGTCGGCAGCTTCCCGGGATCGAAACGAACCGCGTACGGCCGGCCGCGATCGAACGGAAACCGTGGACGAAATTCGATCGCGTCGCGATCGACGAGGTACTCGCCGACGATGGGCGTCTCGCTGCCGCTGACACTGATGCGGAAGATTGCCGCCCACGCGTCGCCGCCGAGCTGCGCCCGGCTCAACGCACGGAGCTCTCCGCCTGAGAGTCCGGTGACACGAACGGCTGACTGGTTGGATTCTGGCGCGCCGGCCAGGGTGACGGCGATGGCGCCAGCCTGCGGTTCAGACCCGCCGCAGGCCGTAGCACAGAGAGCGAGTGAGGCAATGATCCACCGTGCGGGCCACTGCCTCACCTGAACCGGCCTTATGGAAGCGCGACGGCGGAAAGATTCCGGCTGCCGTCGCTCGCGCGCGCGACGACAATCGTCTTCCCGGCGTCGAGGAGGTCGAGCTGTTCGATGCCCGAGAGCGCGGTGACGCGCTCGAACGTCCCCTGGGTTCCGGCAATGCGCGACGTAATCGCCGGCGCGGACGCGAACTGCGACGTAGGAATCTTCAACACGCCGTGCCGCGTGTTGGCCATCAACAGGAAATCACGTCCTTCTTTCGTGTAGAGCACCATGTCGATCGGCTGGTTGCCCGCGCCGAGCTCGAGCATCGTCGTGCCCAGAAGCTTCTCGCCGTGCTTCAGGGACGAGATGGGGAACTTGACGAGCGGCGTGCAGGTGTAGCCGGCGATGATCATCGGCTGATTGTCCACGCTGTAGGGCACGAACGTCATGACGGGCGAGCGGGTTTCGAGCTGCCCGTGATTGCCGTGATAGATCTCTACGCTCGCGCCGCGATCGACGTTCGTGAAGGGATAGGCGACAGACCACAGCTTCGAGGCGAACTCCTCGTTCGACAACCCCGCGACGAACAAACGCCCGTTGGTGAACGCGAGATCGGTCACCGATTGCGTGCGTCCGCGCCGCCCGTCCGGCGTCACCGCGGCGGGATTCGGCAGGGTGATGCTCGTGAATTTCGCGTTCGCGAGCGACAGGAGCTCGATCTTGCCGGCGCCGTCGATGCGCGCGAGCGCAGGCTGCGCGCCGGCGCCTTCGCCTCGCCTGATGGCCACGAACGTGTTTTTCGACGTCGGATGCACCGCGAGATCGGTGATGGCGACACTGGCCGACGTCGTGCCGACGAGGTCGGCAATCTTCTGATCGAGTGCCGGCACATCCTTGGTGCCCGGTGTAGTGCCGGACGCCAGCGCGCCGAGGTCGATCGCGAAGAGCGTCGCGGCCTGGTTGTCGGCTGCGAACAGGACACCACCAGGGCCGAAGCTCAGGGCGCCGATTGAGGAAAAGTTAGGTCCAATGCCCGGGGATACCTGGCGCGCCGTGGTGGCCTGTGACGCCGATGCGACGACGACCGTGAGTACGACCGCGAGTTTCAGCATGGTGCGCATCAGACAACTCCTTCAGACATGAATTCGGGGAGAAAGCAGTCTACACGCGTTGTGGGCCGTGGTATAGTGCCCGGCCTTTGGTGCCGTTCTGTCGCGAAGAGTTCGTTTCTGCGCGCAGTAGAGGGAAATCATATGAAGTACGTGTTGACCTTCGCCGCAGCGTTCGCGCTTGGCGCCCTGGTAACTGCCGCCGGCGTTCCCATGAGCGTGCATTACGTCCACCACGACACGGTTGCGTCAACGATGGTCAAAGGGGGCCAGATCATCGGTGACAACGGTCTGATCGTGCTCGCCAACCGCGCCGTCCAGCGCGGCTCCGAAATGCACGACAAGACCAACCACGTGTTCATCATCGTCGATGGCGAAGGGACCTTCGTCACCGGCGGCAAACTGGTAAACGCCAAGGTCATCTCTCCAGGTCAGACGCGCGCCGACGGGATTGAGGGGGGCGTCGAGCACCGTCTCAGCAAAGGCGACGTCATCACGGTTCCTGCTAACACGCCCCACTGGTGGAAAGACACCTCGAAAACCGGCTCGGTCGGTTACTACGCCGTCAATATCGAGCAGTAGGTTCGCTCGGCGAGCTCCGTAAATAAGGGGTCGGGCCCGACCCCTTTTCATCCCGGTAACGTTCTCGAAGGAGGTCAGCGATGAGATGGTCCAGACCTGTGTTGGTGGGGATCGCAGTATGCGGCGTCGTGTTTTCGGGCTCTTCCCTGATAGCCGATGATGACGAGGTCCCGCAGCGCGTGACCGTCTCGTTTGGCGGTGGCCTCAACACGGCCGCGCCGGGAAACCGGTTGAACCATCACGTGCTGCCGCGCGTCATCAAGGTGAGAACCAAAGCCGCAAGGGGAACCAGACCTGCAGTACCCGGGGTTGTCGATTTTCTTGTGAGCGGCTTCCACCAGATCTTCGCCTATAACCCTCAGATTACACTGCAGCAAATTCAGGTTTGCGCCGATACGAAACCCTTTTCTCCTGGTCCTCCTCCTGTCAATCTGTTTCTCAACTGCAATGTGAACACGACCGATCTGTTCTATGCCGGAATTAACCCGGGAGGTGCGAACGGAAACATTCCGCCCGTCGTGGCCACACGTTCTGGTGTTGAGAATCGAGTCGAATCCGTGGGCTTCACTACGCCCGGTCTGTATCTCGTCATCTGCAACGTCAATCCTCATTTCACAGATGGGATGATTGCGTGGGTCAGGGTTGTTGGCGACTGGGACCGCGATGACGACGATGACGACGATCGCCGCCACCACTAAGAGGTCGTCATGCGCCAGGTCGGTTGGCTGGTTGGTGTTTCGCTCGTAGCTATCGGCCTGACGGGCCTGTCTGCAGGCCAGGTCCGTCCGGCCCGTTCTGCCTTTCTGTTCGAAGGAGCGCGGCTCATCGCGGGTGATGGCCGCGCTCCGATCGAGAGCTCTGCGTTTCTCGTCGAAGGATTAACATTCGCCAGAGTCGGCAGGAAGGGCGAGATTCCACTGCCCGCTGGCGCCACCCGCGTCGATCTGACCGGCAAGACGGTTATCCCCGCGCTCATCGATACCCACAACCATCTCGGTTGGACGAATCAGAAAACCAACGTCGCCACCAAACAGAGTTACACGCGCGAGAGCGTCGTCGATCACCTGCAGCGCTACGCGTACTACGGCGTTGCCGCGACGATGAGCATGGGCCTCGACCGTTGGGACGTGAACGCCGACATGCCCTACCAGCTGAGAAACGACATCATTCCCGACGCCGCGCGGTTTCTCACGGTGGGCCGTGGGATAGCGGCGACACCGATGGCCGGACCCGTGGCCGACTATCGGCTTGGGATTCCGTACGGGGCGCAGACGGAAGCCGAAGGCCGCGCCCTTGTGCGTGAACTGAAGACCAGAAACGTCGAGATGATCAAGATCTGGGTGGACGATCGGCTGAAGACGGTGCCGAAGCTGCAGGTCAACGTCTACGAGGCGATCATCGACGAAGCGCACAAAAACACGATGCGCGTCGTCGCGCACATCTTCCATCTCGAAGACGGCAAGCAGCTGCTGAAGTCGGGCATCGACGGTTTCGGTCACGGGGTCCGCGACCGGGACGTCGACGGCGAGTTCGTGGCGCTCGTGAAGCAGCACCCGAAGGTGTGGGTGGGTCCGAACCTGCCGCCCCGAATGATTTCGAAAGACGAGGAAAACGCCCAAATCGAGTGGCTGCGCGAAACTCTTCCGCCCACCCGGATTGCGCAGATGCGCGAGGAGTTGTCGAAAAGGTCCGCGGCTGTGACGCAAACGGAGTTGTTTGCCACGCAGTGCCGCAATCTGAAGAAGGTTCACGATGCGGGACAGACAATCGGCCTCGGCACCGACGGCAACGCGGACATCGGCTGGGGCGCGCATCTCGAACTGGCCGACATGGTCTTCTGCGGGCTGACGCCGGCCGACGCGATCGTCGCGGCGACGCGGACGTCCGCGGAAATCCTCAAACTCGACCGTCTGGGCACCGTCGCTACGGGAAGGACGCCGACTTCATCGTGCTCGACGCCAACCCGCTCGAGAACATCACGAACTCGCGACGGATCAATAAGGTGTACCAGCGAGGAGTGGAAGTCGATCGCGCCGCTCTGCGCAAGACGCTGAGCGCCGAGCCGTAGGGGATAGCGAAAAGGATCCCGGAACCGTTTTTAGTACGGAACGTCGATCAGCCGATCGGGGTTCTCCATGTCGTCGTCGAGCAGCTTGAGCAACGCCCTGGACATCGGACCCGGGCCTGCCGTCACCGATCGCCTGATCGTCCCATCGCACGATGGGCGCCACCTTCACGGAGCTTCCGACCAGCAGCATTTCGCGCGCCGCACGCGCCTCGGCGACCGGCACGTCGCGCACCTCGATGCCCGTCAGCACGCCCTGGTCGCGCAACCGCTCGGCCAGCTCCAGCAGGCGCAGCGACGTGCAGCCGGCCAGGATGTGATCGAACTTCGGATGGACGAGCACACCGTTTCTCGTAATGAACGCGACGTTCATGTTGGAGCTCTCGCCGACATTGCCGTCGGCGTCGATGAACACGCCGTTGTCGAAGCCGGCCTCTTTCGCTTCCATCTGCATGAGCACGTTCGGCAGATAGTTCGTCGCCTTCGTGATGGCGTAGATGGGCGCCTTGATCGGATACGTCGTGGTCATCACGCGCGCACCCTCGGTGAGCCATCGCTCGGGATAGGCGAGTCCGCCGAACATCATCACGAAGAAACCGGGCTCGGCGCCGGCCGCGGGGGTCAGCTCGAGGCTGCCTGGCTCCCGACGAGAGCCAGTAGCGGATCGATCCGTCACGCTTGCCGCTGGCCGCTGTCGTTCTGAATGATGATGTCGCGCATCTCGCCGCGCGAGCGGCGAGACCCGCAGCCTCGACCGTTCGGCGGACAGCAGAAATCGATCGAGGTGCGCCTCGAGGTCGTAGATTTTTCCGTGGACCAGCCCAGCGGTGTCGAAGATGCCATGACCGCGATGCACCATGTGATCGTCGAAGGGCAGCACCATGCAGCGCGGGATCGGTGACGATGCCGCCCAACTGGCTCGAGTAGAAAGCGAAATAGTTCACCGGCTGCCGCTTCCGCATCGCGTCGAAGCGCGCCAGCACGTCTTCGCCCGACAGCAGCGGGAGGTTCGTGTGAGAGACCGTCATGCCGCCAATGTAGCACGGGCACCTGCCCGCGCTAGGACCGAAGCTGCCGTGGGGCGTAGAATGAGCCGCACCGAACGAGGTCGCCCATGAACAAACACGCCCCCGTGCTCGCCGTGCTGTCGTGCCTGCTGGTGTCGCCGCTCGCCGCGCAGCAGGGCGATCTGGGGGCGTATCGCGTGACCGGAAGGGTTCTCATGGAGGACGGTTCGCCGGTGCCCGATGCGGCCGGCGTCGAGCTGCTCTGCAACGCGCAGATCAGGAAACGCGTGAAGCCCTATGCCAACGGCGACTTCATGCTGGTGCTCGGCGACGACAGCTCGGACACGCTCGACATTGCCACGCCCCGCAATCCCGCGACGAGCAGCACATCGCCCTACAACGCGCCATCCAACACGGCGGGCACCAACGCGCGAATCGGCGGGGCCACGACCGCCGGCGAAGATGCCGGGAGGTTCGACCTGACCGGCTGCGAGCTGCGCGCGGCGATGCCGGGATTTCAGTCGAACCTGATCTCGCTCGGCCCGCGGCGACGGCTCGACAAGTCGGAAGTGGGCATGCTCGTGCTGCGCCGGACGGCGGCCGTCGATGCCGTCATGATCAGCGCCAACACCATGGCCGCGCCCTCGCGAGCCAGGGCCGCGTTTGAAAACGCGCGGCGGGAAGCACAGAAGGAGAAGTGGGATTACGCGTACGCGGGCGCCGAGCTGAAGAAGGCGCTCGACGAGTACCCGAACTTCGCCGCCGCATGGCACTTGCTGGGCATCATGCGCCTGTCGCAGAAGGATTCGGCCGGTGCCAGCGACGCGTTCCAGAAGGCGATCGCCGCAGACCCGGCGTACGTGGAGCCGTATGTCGAGCTCGCGTCGATGGAGGTGGGCCAGCAGCGGTGGATCTCGGCGGTCAAGTGGATCGAGCCGGCCCTGAAGCTGAACCCGAACATCCCCTATGCCAACTATCTGGGCGCGTCGGTGTATTTTCAGCTCGGTAATTACGACGCGGCAGAGCGCGCGGCGCTCGCGCTCTGGACCACGCGTGATGTCGACCGGTTTCCGATGACCCACTACATCCTCGGTGCCGTCAAGGCGCAGCGGGGCGACTACGAATCCGCGGCGGCCAGGTTCCGGGACTTTCTTGCCACCAAACCGGACGCCGCGCACGCGCAGGCGGTCGGCGAACTGCTGACCGACTGGGAGCGCGAAGGCAGAATCCAGAAGATACCCTGATAAAGGGTCGGGAGGGGTTTTCGCGCCGCCCTCGCGCGAAAACCCCTCCCGACCCCTCAACCGGAGGCACCGATGCTGCGAGGATTCAAGGAGTTCATGCTCCGCGGAAACGTGCTCGATCTCGCGGTCGCCGTGGTTGTCGGCGGCGCGTTCGGGGCCATCGTGAACGCGATGGTGAAAGATCTCATCACGCCGTTGATCGGCGCGATCGTCGGGAAACCCGATTTCTCGGGGCTGGTCGTCACGATCAACGGATCCCAGTTTCTCGTCGGCGACTTTCTGAACGCGATCATCTCGTTCCTGCTGATCGCCGCCGCCGTCTATTTCTTCATCGTCCTGCCCGTCAACGCGCTCAAGGCCCGTGCCGCGCGCGGCGAAGCGCCCGCGGATCCGACGACGAAGAAGTGCCCCGACTGTCTCAGCGAAGTGCCGATCGGTGCGCGGCGCTGCGCGTTCTGCACGTCTGCCTTGAGCTAAGAGGACAATCACACGCCATGGATCAGAAGCCCGTCATCAACCGGCGCGCGTTTCTCTCGTCTGGCGCGGCCGCGGCCGCCGGCGCACTCGCCGCGCCGTCCGCGTTCGCCCAGTCGCAAAGCCTTCCGCTGGGTCCGGAACCGATTCGCTATCCATCCAGCGTGTGGAAGGTGCTCGACCCGCGGTTCAGCAAGTACATGATCGGCAACACGCCCCTCATCCGCGAGTGGACCGGCGCGCTGTGGGCCGAAGGTCCGGCGTGGAACGGCGTCGGGCGGTACGTGGTCTTCAGCGACATTCCCAATAACCTGCAGCTGCGATGGGATGAAGCCACCGGCAAGGTGACGACGCTGCGCTCGCCATCGAATTTTTCAAACGGCAACACCTTCGACTGGCAGGGACGGCAGCTGTCGTGCGAGCACCAGACCGCGCGCGTCGTCCGGTATGAATATCAAGGACCGCCGACCGTGCTCGCCTCGACCTACGAAGGCAAGCGACTGAACGCGCCGAACGACATCATCGTGCATCCGAATACCGGCGGCATCCTCTTCACCGATCCCGGATACGGCAGCCACTTTTACTACGAGGGCACGGTGCGCGAGCTCGAGCTGCCGACGAGCGTGTACCACATCGACGCACAGAATGGCCGGTTGACGAAGCTCACCGATGAAATCCAGAAGCCCAACGGCCTCTGTTTTTCCCCCGACTACCGCACCCTGTATGTGGCCGACACGGCGCCGACGCACTATCCGAACGAGAAGGCCAAAGTCATCGCGTGGGACGTGCAGAACAACGGAACGCGGCTGACCAACCGCCGCGTCTTCGCTACGCTGGACACCGGGTTCCACGACGGCATTCGTGCCGACGTCGACGGCAATGTCTGGTGCGCCACAGGATTTGGAGGAGAGGGCGTCGACGGCGTGCACGTCTACGCCCCGGACGGCAAGAAGATCGGCCAGGTCGTGATGCCGGAAGGCACGGCCAACCTGTGTTTCATTGGGGTACACAGGAACCGGCTGTTGATGACGAGCAGCCAGTCGGTCTACACGCTTTACACCGCTGCGCAGGGCGCACACATGGCGTAAAGAATTGCCGTCGAGGTATGGTAGATTTCATTCGAGCACTCGGGGCCCCCAGCTCCACCAGATACCGGGACAGTTGAAGGCTCAACTGAAGTTGAGCCCTACGTCTTGGAGATTGGGGACTCTATGTTCAGTCTCACGCTGCTCGACCATCTCAACCTGACGTTCAGCCAGGTGTCCGATCGCCACAAGGCTCACACGGTTGCCGCCGAGTCGTACCGAAAATGGAACCGCCGACTCAGGGGCGCCGAAGCGCTGTTGATGGGCGGCGTGGCCATCTCGGCCACCGGCGCGGCGTTCGGCCACGGCCACGTGCTCACCATCGTGGCTGCGTCGCTCGCAGGCGTCGCTCTCCTGCTCCTGCTCGTCAACCTGACGTTCGACTTCGAGACCTCGGCACACGCCCATGCCGCATGCAGCAACCACCTGTGGTGGATCCGCGAGCGGTACGGCTCGCTGCTGTCGGATCTCCGGGAAGGCGCCGTCGATCTCCCCGACGCACGCTTCCGGCGAGACCAGCTGATGGACGAGCTGAGAACGATGTACGAGAAGACATCCGTGGCGCCGCTGGGCGAGGTTGACGTTCCTCAGCCGTCACAGCAGACGACCGCGACGGCGGCGTAAGCGATTCCGCATTCACGGATTTCTGACGCAGTGCGTCAGGTACGGCCGCACTGCCCCGTGCTTTCGTGGTACGGTGGGCGTGGCCTCGCGTGCCATCAACCGCGCCACACCATGCCGGCGCCGTCGCGTTCTTCGGGGCGTTGGCCGTGGTGTGGACGTGGCCGCTCGTCCTTCACCTGACGAACGCCGTCCCAGGGCAGCCGGGAGACAATTTCGTTTTCCTGTGGACGCTCTGGTGGATGCGCCGGGCATTGTCCGACGACGCCATTTCCTTCTTTCATACCAACTACCTTTTCTTCCCGTTCGGCACGAGTCTCGTCAACCACTCCCACTACGCGCTGCCGGCGCTGATTGCCGCGACGGTGTTCGGCAGCGCCCCGATTGTGCTGGCACAGAACCTCCTCGTGCTGACGCATGTCTTTCTCAACGGCTTCGCGATGTACGGTCTGGCGTGGAGCGTGACGGGGCACTGGCGGGCGTCGATCCTCGCGGGCGTGCTGTTCGGCACGTCGCCCTATCTCGCATCCCACCTGCTTGGGCATTTCGAGTTGCTCGCCGCGTGGCCGCTGCCCGCGTTCGCATGGGCGCTGCGTCGTGCGTCGTTCAGGGGATCGAAAGTGGCTGTCGCGGCCGCCGCGGCAGTGCTCGTCGCGACGGCGTACACCACCTACTACTACGTGGTGTATCTCGCGATCTTCGCGCTGACCTGGCTCGCGGCGTCGACGGGTGTCGTGTCGTGCTCGATCGGGCCGCGTCCACCGTCATCGTGGATCCACATACTGCGCGCGGCTCTCATCGCCCTCATCGCCGGCACATCAATCCTGGTGCTGTGGATCCTCTCGACCGGCGGCGCGATGGTGACGCTCGGCCCGCTGGCGCTGAGTATGACGCGAACGCACAACCCGCTGACGTTCGTCTGGCTCCTGTCGATCTGTCTGTGGCTGAGCTTTCGTCGCGTGGCCATTCGTATCGACGTGTCGAAGCCGGGAGTCGTGCGTGCGGCGGCCGTACTGGCCATGGTGGCCGCGGTGTTCGTGATCGGCACGGCGCCGCTGCTGTGGCGGGCGGCCGCACTGGTTCGTGCCGGGGAGTACGTCAGCCCGGCGTACGTCTGGCGAAGCGCGACGGCGGGCGTCGATCTGATCGCGCCGATGCTGGGTCATCCCTTCCACGCCGTCGAAGGACACCAGTCCCGCGAGCTGTACGAAGCCGCCCGCATCGACATCGTGGAATCGGTGGCGTGGATCGGGATCGTGCCATGCCTGATGCTGCTGTTCTTCCGCGTCGATCGCGTCCACCGTGCGGAGGCGGTCTGCTGGTGGAGCGTGGCGGCCGTGTTCGGGCTGTGGGCGCTGGGGCCGAATCTGATGATCGGTGGCGCCGATGTGGGGCTGCCGCTTCCGCAGACGCTGGCGCGATTCATTCCGATTGTCGCGAATGCGCGTATTCCAGGAAGAGCGATGGTCATGGTCTACCTGGCGTTCGCCGTGCTCGCAGCCATGCGCGTGTCGGGCGCCAGAGGGTTATGGGCGCGCCCGGCACTGCAGTGGGTCCTCATTGCCGGCGTGCTCCTGGACTATATGGCCGCTCCCATCGCTCTGACGGGGGCGTCACAGCCGGCGCCGTACACGCAGCTTGCCGCGGCGCCCGCCGGCGGCGTCTGCCACGTGCCGTTCGTCATGGGGGACGGGCTTCGAACGTTCGGACCGTACGATCTGGGGGTGGTCTACAGCGCCACACTCCATGGGCATCCCATCGCGGGCGGGTTCCTGAGCCGAATGCCGCACGATGCCGCCGTTCGGTACGCCGCGATGCCGATTGCGGGGGATTTGCTGGCACTTTCCGGCGGAACCGCGGTTGGTCCGTTTCGAGGGTCCACGGTCGGTTCGCCATGCGCCTATCTCGTGGTCGATCGCGCCAGGGTGTCGGCGCAGGACCGTGATTTCCTCGGCACCCTCCCCTTGAGACCCCTTGCGAGCGGCGATGGCATCGAGGTGTACGTTCTTCAGGCCGATCGGCCTTGACATCGGCCCATCCGGGGAGTAGAACGAGCGAGGGAATCGCCGTCTCCGGGCCATAATTTGCCCGCCCCGTACCTTTCCGTTGATCAGGCCGATAAGCTGTCTGTCATCAAAGGGATGCCACACGTCGAGCGGGTGTCACGGCCCCGCGAGAAGAGAAGAAGGAGTTGAGCGATGAGCACTCGAGGAAAGTCGCGACGAAGCTTTCTAATCGAATCCACGGCCGGCCTGAGCGGCGCCTGGGTCGCGGCGAACTATGCGGGCATTCTGTCCGCTGAAAAGTACGTCCTGAAGGCCGCCCAGTCGGGCAAGCCGGTCGCCTTGCAGTTCTTCACGCCCGATCAGGCCGTGGAGGTCGAGGCCATGGCCGCGCAGATTATTCCGACCGACGAGACGCCGGGCGCCCGCGAGGCGCGCGTCATCAACTTCATCGACCGGGCCCTCGCGACGTTTTCCAAGAACGACCAGCCGCGCTACACGAAGGGGATCGCGGAACTGCAGGCGCAGGCGGCGCAGATGTTCCCGGGCACCACGAAGTTCTCGGCGCTCTCCTCCGATCAGCAGATCAAGGTCCTGACCGCGATGGAGAAATCACCCTTCTTCAACACCGTGCGCACGCACACCGTCATCGGCTTCTTCGCGAGCCCCGTGCACGGCGGCAACCAGGACAAGATCGGCTGGAAGCTCATCGGCTACGATGACTCGCTGAACTTCAGACCACCGTTCGGCTACTACGATGCGAACGATCCCGCCGGCAAGCGCTGAAGGAGACGACCATGAGACAGGTACACTCCAAATACTGAAGTCGATTTCGTCGTCATCGGTTCGGGCGCTGCGGGCGGCATCATGGCCAAGCAGCTGTCACAGGCCGGCTTTTCGGTGGTCGTGCTCGAGCAGGGCGGCTGGGGCAAGTACGGGCGCGACAGCGAATACAACAAGGACGAGTGGCTGAATCGCAACCAGCCGCTGGAAGATCGGCTGATGAGCGATCCGACGCGGCAGCGCAACACGTTCCGCCGCAACGACACGGAAAAAGCGACCCCGGGCACGCACAGCTATGGCATGGTCATCGGCGGCGGCACGGTGACCTACGGCGGCAGCAGCTGGCGCCATCTCCCCTACGAGTTCAACGAGCTCACCAGCGATAAGACGATTCCATCGGGGACGGGCATGGCGGACTGGCCGATCACCTACCAGGAGATCGAGCCGTACTACGTCCAGGCTGAATGGGAAATGGGTATCTCGGGCCTTAATGTGAATTCCCCGTTCGTCGCACCGATGTCGAAGGACTATCCGGTGCCGCCCGTTCCGCTGAAGAGCTCGGGCGCGCTGTTCAACATCGCCGCGAAGAAGCTGGGTCTGACCGTCGTACCCGGTCCGCTCGCCATCATCACCAAGCCGTATCAGGGCCGCGCGGCGTGCGTGAACTGCGGCATCTGTTCGGGCTACGGCTGCCACGTCCGCGCACGGTCGAGCTCGGCGGTGACGGTGCTGCCGATCGCGCAGAAAACCGGCCGCTGCGAGATTCGCGCGAACAGCTACGTGCGCGAGATTTCGGTCAACAGCGCGGGCCGTGTCACCGGCGTCGTCTACTTCGACGGCCAGAAGCGCGAAATTCAGCAGCGGGCCAAGGCCGTGGTGCTGTCGGCGAACGGCACCGAGTCGGCGCGGCTGCTGTTGCTCTCGAAGTCGGCCAAGTATCCCGACGGCCTGGCGAACACGAACGGCGTCGTCGGCAGGTATCTGATGCTCGGCAACGGCGCGGGCGCCAGCGGGCTCTTCGAGCGTCCGCTCAACGAGTACAAAGGCGTCATCTCGGGCGCCGGCATCGTCGATTTCGTGCCGTCCGATCCGAAGCGCGGCTTCTACGGCGGCGGCCGTCTGACGGCGCGCGGCTATGAGACCCCGCTCGGCATGGGGCTCAACGGCCTGTCGCCGAACGCGCCTCGCTGGGGCGCCGGCTACAAGAAGGCGCTGCGCGAAGAAGCCAACCACAAGATGACAATCACCTGCTTCACGACGCAGATGCCGCTCGAGACCAATCGCGTGGATCTCGATCCGGAGCTCAAGGACGAATGGGGCCTGCCGGCGATGCGCATCACCTCGACCAGCCATCCCGACGACATGAAGTGCGCAAACTTCTTCCATCAGAAGTCGATCGAGATTCTGAAGGCGGCTGGTGCGACCCAGGTCTGGTCGAATCCGCCCAACGACAGCCGGGGCGGCGCGCACAATCGCGGAAGCTGCCGAATGGGGAACGATCCGAAGACGTCGGTCGTCGACAAGTTCCACAGGGCGCACGACGTGCAGAATCTCTGGATTGTGGATGGCAGCAACCTCGTTACCGGCGGGCGCAATCACCCGACGATGACGATTCAGGCGCTGGCATACCGCGCGGCCGAGCATCTGATCAAGGCCGCGAAGACGGGGATTCTCAAGCAGAACGCGTAAGTTCGAAGCGTCGATTCGAAGTACCTAGTCTCCGCCTTCCGCCTTCGCTGAAGCTACGGCGGACCAAACCGCTCGAGGAGATCAGGCGTTCAAGATGGAACGCCTGGTCTCCTTTTCATTTTCAGCGCGGTCGTTCCTGTCAGGGCGGGAGATCGTCCCGCATGCGAGTGTCGGATCGAAGCCAGAAGCTTACGGACTGGCAGGCTCCGGTACCCTTCAATTCGATTTTCGGACTGCTCAGGAAGGCGATCGAGAACCGCGGCGGAGGCACCACTGTCAGTTCGTAGCTGCCTGGTGGAACGCCATTGAACTCGTAGCGGCCATCCTGGCCGGTTTGCGCCTCGGACGATCTCCCGGATCCAAGGAGCCTCACCGAAATATTGCCCACCGGGCCGTAATCGCGCACTTCACGCGTCTGAAGGTCGTTCTCGACATGCGTGGCCGACCCGAACACGCGCGCGCCAGCCGCTGGCAGCGAGAGGGTGCCGAAAAACTTCAGATCTTCGCCGGCGTCTTTCAGCTCGCGCGTCCGCGAGCAGATCGACGTCTGAACGCGGGTGCCATCCTTCGATCGATAGCCGTAGACGACGTAGCGCTGGCCGCGTTTGAACGGATAGCCGCATGACGCAGTGTCATCGGACGTGTAGACCGAGAGCGTTGTGCCCTGCGCCCCACGTGATGGCGAGACGTCTTCGAATTCGACGCGAACGCGAGCGTCGAAGTCTGTTCCGGCGACCGTGGCAATATCACGGACGGTTCCAACGAACACCACGTCAACCTGAAAATAGTCCTGGCACGGGGGCCCCGGGCTCATGCAGGAGCACGCGAGGGCGTCTGCGGTATCGACCGCAAGAAGAAGGGCCAATCCCGGTATGAGAATGGTCCATCCGAAAGGGGACCTTGGCATCTCGAACTGATTAGACTCCGTATTCCCGGATCTGGTTGTGAAAAAATCCCTCGTGCCCATCGTCACCCGATTCGCCCCGGCACCGACCGGGTATCTTCACCTCGGCCATGTGCTGAACGCTGTGTACGTGTGGGAGACCGCCCGTGCAGGCGGTCCCGGCGGACAGGTGCTGCTGCGCATCGAGGATCACGATCGCATTCGCAGCCGGCCCGAGTTCGAGTCGGCGCTGCTGGAGGATCTCGATTGGCTGGGGTTTGCGGCGGACGGTCCACCGGTGAGGCAAAGTGAGCGCGGTGACATGTACAAAGGAGTGCTCGACGATCTTCGCCGTCGTGGTCTCGTCTACGTCTGCCGGTGCTCGCGTTCGGAGCTCGCGTCCGGCCGCTATCCAGGCACCTGCGCGAGCCTTGGATTGCGCGAGTCGCCGGGGCTGGGTCTTCGCGTTCGGCTGGAACCGTCGTCCATCGAACGGTTCACCGATCAGCGCCTGGGACCGCAGGAGCAGAGGCCATCGGAACAATGTGGCGATCTGCTTGCACGCGATCGCGACGGCAACTGGACGTATCAGTTCGCTGTCGTGGTGGACGACTGGCGTCCAGGGCGTGACGCATGTCATCCGCGGTGAGGACCTGCTCGATTCGACGGGGCGGCAGATTCAGCTGGCACGACTGATGGGACGAGCCATACCGCCGGCCTTCCTGCATCACGCGCTGTTGATGAAGTCGCCGTCGCAGAAGCTGAGCAAGTCGGACGGCGATTCGGGCGTGCGCGATCTCCGTGCGAACGGGTGGAGCGCCGAAGCGGTGATCGATCGCGCGATGAGCCTCGCCGGCGTCTCGCGCGATCGGATCGCCGTGCGGCAATGATCAGCGCCCGAAGGGGTTCGTGGGTTCGTGTAGTTCGTGGGTTCGTGGGGTTCGTGGGGTTCGGCCCGCGAAGGTTCTGTGTGTGCGAGTCAGCGCATGGCAAGGCGAACCGCGAACTCTCGAACCTCCGAACCTCGAACCTACGCCTACGAACCTACGAACCTACGAACCTACGAACCCTACGAACCCAACGAACTTAACGAACTCCACGAACTCCACGAACTTGACGAACTCAATCCTCCGACTCGCCAGACTCTCCTCTCCAGTATTTCTCCTCAATCTCCTCGATCTCTTCCTCGCTCAACCCGAAGTAATGCCCGAACTCGTGAATGACGGTCTCCGCCACGCACTGCCTGATGTCCTCGTCGTCTTCGCACGCGTCTTCGATCGGAAGCTGATAAATCGAAATGCGGTCGGGAAGCGCGTTTCCGTAGAAGGAGTCGCGTTCGGTCAGGGGTGTCCCGTGATAGAGGCCGAACAGCGTGTCGTCCGGTTCCATCTCCATCTCGTCGAGAAGGTCTGGTGAGGGTTCGTCTTCGACGACCACCGCGACGTTCTTCATCGCGTCCCTGAACCGGCGCGGAATCTCGCGAAGCGCCTCCTCCACGAGCTTCGTGAACCGCTCTCTGGTCATTTCGCGCATATCCTACTGTGACATCAGTGGCTGCGGCGTACTTCGTCTACCTTGCCGTACTCGCGTGCGTTCGGTCCGTGCCCACGACACGAAGGGTGCGGGCGCTCGGCCTGTCTCTGACGGCCGTCGGCGCCATCGCCCTGTTCGGGATGCCGCACGTGATGCCGCTCGTCTACCTGCTGACCGGCTATTGGCTGCCGGCACTGCTGGTCGGCGCGCCGGACACGCGGCTGGAGCGGGCGTTGCTGGCCTTCGATCGGCGGCTGTTCGGCAGCGACGGCCTGAAGACGTTCCAGGAGCGGGCTCCGCGATGGCTCGTCGAGTATCTCGAGCTTGCGTATCTGCTGTGCTATGCGGTCGTACCGGCGGGATATGCGTGGCTGCTGCTCGCGGGATTTCAAGGCGAGGCCGATCGCTTCTGGTCGACCGTTCTCGTCGCCTCGTTTCTCTGTTACGGGTTGTTGCCGTGGCTGCCCACGCGCGCGCCCCGCGCCCTGGTAGGGCTCGACTTTAGTCGAGCCGCGCTGGAAGGCGACAGCCGACCTGGCCAATCCGTGGTGCGCCGATTGAATCTCGCCGTGCTCAGCCGCGCGAGCGTGCAGTGGAACACGTTTCCGAGCGGCCACACGGCAGCGTCACTCGCAACAGCGCTGGCAGTCGGGACTCATGTGCCCGTGGCTGGTGCGGTGCTGGGCTTCATCGGCGTCAGCATCGCCGTGGGCAGCGTGGCCGGCCGGTATCACTACGCGGCCGACGCCATTGCGGGTGCTGCGGTTGCGTGGCTGGCGTTTGTTATGGCCACTGCTTCGCACGCACCGTAACCTCGGCACTCTTGGCGCTGACCGCGACCGTCTTCGGTGGAATCAGGGTCTTCGGGCGCGCGTACACGATCTGGTACTGACTTTCGAGCTCGTTGGCGAGGGACTCCATGCGATCGCCGATGGCCATCGTCGTCAGGATGTCGTCGCGGCGTCCACCGGAAAGCCTGGTCCCGTCGTCAACCGTCAGCTGCAGTTCCTGCTCTTCGCGGTTGTTGACCGCGGCCGCACCACTCCGTCTTTCGAGCATGAGGGTGTGCAGCGTCGCGCCCGCTTCACGCACGGCATCGACCACGTTTGTATGGTGATGCTCGCTGAACTCCGGTCCGCGCGCGGCCACGACGACGATATGGGGCCGGGCTGCCTTGTGGCGCCGCAGAGCTCTGGAAGCGTCGATGATGGCTTCGAGGAGGTACGTCCCCGCTCCCTTGCCGCGCAAACACCGACCCCATGGCCTTCTCCAACCGTGCGCCATCGCGCGTGAAATCGACCAGTTGCGTGGGCCGCTCGCCGAAGCCCATGAGCATGATCTCGTTCTTGCCGGCCATCCGCTTGATGAACTTCTGGACACCGGTGCGGAAGTCGATGATGAAGTTGTCGATCGCCTGGCTCGTGTCGACGAGCAGCGCGATCTGCATGGGCGCGGTGGCGGGCGACACGCGCAGCACTTCGCGCGCGATATCGTTTTCGCGGACGATGAAGGCGCCCGTCGTCAGCCCCGTCACGGGCGCGTCCTGTTTGTCGACGACGGTCGCGTAGATCGTCCTTTCCTCGCTCTGAGCCCACGCCGCATGCGACGGCACCAACAACGCCAGAATCAGAACAGCAATCGCGCGCATCGCATCCCTCCGGTCATCTGCCATCTGCCATTTGCCATGACAGCGTCAGTTCATCAAGTCAGTTCCTAAGTCTACGTCGTAGTCTTCGGAATGACGCCAGCATTTCGTTGTAGGTGAAATTGGCATTGCGCCCGCTGGGATTCGGGAGCACGAACACGTCCGCTCCCTCGAATCGATCGGGTTGAGGACCGAGCCTGACGGTGCCGCGGGCGCCGAAGATCCACCGGTACAGCGAGACACCGACGAACGCCACGATTTCGGGCTTGAACCGGCGCACCTTTCTTCGCAGTCCGGCGATGCCCGCGAGGCATTCCTCGCGGCTCAGGGTATCGATTCCCGGCGTCTCTCGCCCCACGAGGTTCGTGATGCCGAACCCCCATTCGGGCAGCCTGTCGTCGTGCCGAAAGTCGATCGGCTCCGGCACGAGCCTCGAGTCGCAGAGCAATTTCCAGAACCGGTTCGAGAAGCCGGCGAAGTGATGGCCGGTCCGGGCGGACCTGATACCCGGGTTGATCCCCACGAACAGCACGCGCACGCCGGGCTCGATTCGATCGCGCAGGGGCATCATCGGACAGGAATCACAAAAAGCTCGGCGGTTCGTCGGGTTCGTCGGTTCGTCGGGTTCGTGGGTTCGCGGGGTTCGGGGTTCGGTTCGCACGGACGAACCTCACGAACCCCACGAACCTCACGAACCTACGAACCCACTGCTTTCAAGGCACGAGCATCAGAAAACGCGCGGCGCACGCACGACGACGTCGGGCTTCCGCACGCCGACGTCGATCGTCTTCGGCGGGATCAGACGTTTTCGGCCGTGCGTAGACGATCTGATACTGGTTGTTCAGCTCGATCGCGAGCGATTGCAGCCGTCGCCGCCATCGACATCGCCGAGTGCAGATCCTCGCGGCGGCCGCCGGTCATCTGGGTACCGACGGCGAGCGTCAGCTCGACTTCCTGCGCCGCCGGGTCGGTTGGCGAGACCCCTTCTCGTCTGAGCACGTACGAGTGCATGGGTGCGCCGCTGTCGCGCACGTATTCGAGCACGGTCTGGTAGCTGATCTCGCTGAACTCCGGACCCTGGGTCGTCACGATGACCATCACGCGCCGCAGGTCCCGCCGTTTTCGCAGCGTGCGCGACGTGTCGATGATCGCCGACAGCAGGTACGAGCCGGTGCCCGGCCTGGCGACGAGACGGCCGATGCCTCTCTCGAGCCGTTTCACGTCCTTCGTATAGTCGACGAGCACCGAAGGCGGGCCACCGAAGCCGACGAGCGCCACCTCGTGCCTCCGGTCGATCTCGTTCACGAACGTGCGCAGGCTCTGGCGCACGTCGATCAGCTCGCTGCGCATCTCCTGGCTGGTGTCGATGAGCAGGGCGATCCGGATCGAATCGGAGGCAGGAGCGACGCGCAGAATCTCGCGCGCCATCCCGTTCTCGCGCACGACGAAGTCCGGAGCGCCGAGCCCATGAACCGGCGCGCCCGCGCGGTCGACGACGCTCGCGTAGACAGGTCCATTCCTCGGTTTGCGCGTGGACGAGCGGGGGGTAGAGCAGGGCGACGGCAGCAAGGAAGAGCAGCAGCCGGCGAGAGTAGAACATGTGGGGTAAGGCTATTACACCTCACCCCCAGAGAAACCAAGCCGGGGGGCTGGGTTGTTACTTGCTCAGGCGGATGATCTGGCTCTGCAGCTGCTGGAACGGCCGTCATGACATCGGCCTCCGTTTGCGCGAAGTAGTACTTGCCTTCGAGCTGGTCGTCGTTGTAATCGGGCGACGTCACATCGTTCGCGACGCGCTTCAGGATGTCTTCCGACTTCTCGGGCCTCGTGCCGAGGTCGTAGCGCACGAGCTCGCCCATGCCGATCGTGTAAGATCCGGATCTGGTAGTCGCCGGCCGAGTCGTTGCGCGCTTCGTTGGCGATGATCTCGATGAGGTTGCGCGCGGCGTTGTTGATGTTCCACACTTCGGCCGGAAACTTGCCCTGCCCGGCGTTGAAGTTCCGCAGCGCCCGCCGCGTGTTCTGCGGCTGGCCGTCGACCTTCAGGGTGTTGGTCTGCAGCGGGAAGTTGTCCGGGATACCGGCGCTGCGGTGGAAGAAGTGCTTGCTCGTCACCGGCAGGAACGGCACCTGCGGAATGACCTGGGTCGAATTCCACGCGGTGGTCAGCGTGTACCGACGGGACTCGCGACGCCTGTCTGCGTGTGATACAGGCCGTCGATGTGCGGGTTGGCGTGCGTCTGGTTGTCGGGGTCCGCGCCGTTGTCCGGGAAGTCCCACGTTCTCAGCGCGCGCGGCTGGCCGGCCGCGGCCGGGTAGTCGCCAGGGACGCTGTTCGACGCACCGTCGGTGAAGAGCACGATGACGCGAACACCCGACTGCGAACCGCTCGGAACGGATTTCACTTCATCCCAGCCCCGGTAGAGGCCTTCGACCATGTTCGTGCTGCCGCCGGGCAGCGTGGTCGGAATGTCGTTCATCAGCTTCGGTCTTGTTGAAGCCGCGCGATGACGGCATGGCGTCGAGTACGGTGGCGCCGTTGCCGAACGTGATGAGCGACATGCGGTCGTTGATCGCATCGAACGAGCTCACGAACGTGCGCGCCGCATCCCGCACGGCCGCCCATCGCCAGCCGATCGAGCTCGAGACGTCGATCACGAGCGACAGATCGACCATGCGCCGCGTCGCCTCGCCCTCGCTGCCGATCAGCATGGACGAAGTGGCGCCGAGTTTCATGAAGGTGGTGGGCAGCGTCGTCGCTGGCCTTGACCTTCACGGTGTTGACGCCGGTCGCCGCGTTGACGCTCGAGCTGTAGAAATCGCCCGCCAGGGTGGGATCGGTGCCATTGGTGCCCAGGTAACCCGCCGGGAAGTTGGCCTTGAAGACCTTCGCGGCTTCGGCCTTGGGGTCCCCGCTGTTCAGGTTCCTGGCGGCCGCGAGCGCCGCGCCGTCGACGGCCTTGGTCAGCTGCGATTTCACGACATACGCGCGGCCGGAGTCGACCGCAAGGCCCGAAAAGAGAAGCAGCGTCGTCAGACCTGCTGCCATGTACACGAGAACGAAGCCGGCTTCTTTATTTGTACGACTGCGCAATATTCCTTCATGGTCGTGCCCCCTTCTAGAAATACGCGATGGAGTAGAGCGTGTTTGGTACCGTGATCCCGAATCCGGCGAGCGGGGTTATCGACGGATGGGTCGTGTAGAGCTCGGTGACGTACAACGTCGCGCCAAGCGACAGGGTGACCGGCATGTTGGTCACCTGGAGGTTCGTGTTGTTGTCCTGGTTGGACGCGGCGTATTCAGGCCCGGACCCGAACGATGCGGCGTCCGGCGGTGGTGATCGTGCTGGGTTTCACCAGGTTTCCGTACGCGTAGCGCTGCGAGAGAATCGCCTTGTTGTAGTTCGCGGCGCCGATGGTCGGCATGTTCCGGACGACCGAGAAGATGATCCTCGAGCCCGTCGTCCAGGTTGACCGGGACGTGTGCCCATCGTCCGGCATGGCGGTGGCGGCGTCGCCGAGCGTGGTGCTGCGCGAGATGAGGTTCGACCCCTCGCGCGTGAGCTTCGTCACGATGTGCTGATCGAGCAGCACGAAACTGATTTCGACGACACCGAGCGCCGTCATGATGAGCAGCGGCAGGACGAGAGAAAATTCAATCAGCGATTGTCCGCGGTTTGATCGTATACGCATGGCTTACTCCCACTTCGGTTCGATCTTCATGGCCGATTCCACCGTCATCGAGAGGTTCCCGTCGGTCAGCAACTGGCCGAGGATCGGGGTCAGCGGCTGCCAGCTGTATTCGACCGTCACTTTCCGGATGTCACCGGGCCCGCCGGCTCCGCCGGCCCACGACGACGCGCCCGGCGCCATGTGAGAGAAGGAAAACGTCATCGAGTCGATGTTGAGCGTCGGCGCGGCTTCGGCCATGGCGGCCCTGATCGTGCTTTCGCGCCCCAGCGGCGTGCCGGGGTTGTCGGGGTCGTCCTTGGTGGCGCCGGTCACGGCGAACCGGGTCGCCTGGCTGATGCCGCTTTCCATCGAGACGTAGACGTAGAACATCGACGCGAAGTCGACGATGCCGAAGGTCAGCATCAAGCAGCAGGGGCGTGACGAGCGCGCCCTCGATGAGATTGTTGCCGCCGCAGTCACGGATGAATTTCTTGATCATGGAACATCATCGCGCAGCCGTCATTCCGGTCTGCGTGTCCTCGAGGAAGTAGGTCTGGCAGACCTCGTCGAGGAGATCGGTCGTGATCTCCGGCGGGCCGCCGGTGATACCGGCACAGGTTGACGACCTGGTCGGTGAGATCGCGCGGGTGGCACGCGCGCATCTCGAGCTTCCGTCCGATGTAGTACTTGTCGTGCAGGTACTGCACGATCGCCGGGTCGAACGTGCACGCCGTGGCGCCGGCAGTTCATCTCCAAGATGCGGCAGAACTGCTCGAGCGACGGGTTCTTCGCGAGAATCTTGTAGGGAATGCGTCGCAGAAACGCTTCGTCGGCGAGCGATCGCGGCTCGAGGTTCGTGGCGAACACCACCATCACGTCGAACGGCACCTGGAACTTCCGGCCGGTATGCAGGTTCAGGTAGTCGACGCGCGATTCGAGCGGCACGATCCAGCGGTTCAGCAGATCGCGCGCCGGCACGCGCTGGCGGCCGAAGTCGTCGACGACCAGCACGCCGCCGTTCGCCTTCAGGTGCACGGGCGCCTCGTAGAACGCCGACAGCTCCTTGTAGCGAAGGTCGAGCATTTCGAGCGTCAGCTCGCCGCCGACGGTGATGACCGGCCGGCTCACCCGCATCCAGCGGCCGTCGATGTCGCTCGTCGGACCGGATGATCGATCGCTCGTCCTCGTCGGTGCGCGACTCGTGCGCGACCGGATCGAACATCGTGATGATCTGGCCGTCGACGTCGATGGCGTGGGGCACGTAGATGTCGCCGCCGAGCACGCGTGCCGATGCCTTCGCCCATGACGCTCTTGCCGTTTCCGGGCGGGCCGTAGAGGAACATCGCCTTGCCGCGACGCGATGGCCGGACCGAGCTGGTCGAGCATTTCGGGCTCGACGATGAGATGCGAGAAGCCGTCGGCGACGCGCTCGCGATAGACGTCGTGCGTCTGCGCGCGCAGCGCGTTCATGTGGAGCGTGTACTGGGCGAGCGGAACCGGCGCGGGCCCGACGTAGCCGCACGCGTCGAAATAGCGAAGCGCGCGATCGCGGCCGGCGTCGGTCAGCGTGTATCGATAGCCGGCGCGTGCCCATGCCGAGCGCGCTCTTCACCTGGACCAGCATCTCGACGCGCAGATGCTCGAGCAGCGGCTCGAGGATGGCGTACGGCAGGCGCATGCGATCGGCCAGGTCCATGCCGCTCGCCTCGCCGCTGTGCAGCGTCTTGACGAGCAGCGACGCCAGCGTGTCGCGCGACAGCCCGGTCGCCTCGAGCGTCAGCGGCTGCTCGGCGCGAGCAGTTGCGCCGTCTCGGATTCTGCGCGATCGCAATGCTCATGAGTGGTCATATCGTTATCACGTTGCCCATCGGGCCGAGCACCTTCATGAACTGAATCGCCGCCGGGCCGATCGTCACGATCCAGATGGCGGGGAAGATGCAGAGGACGAGCGGGAACACCATCTTCACGCCCGTCTTCGCCGCCGCTTCTTCCGCGCGCTGACGCCGCTTCGTCCGCAGCGTGTCCGAGAACACGCGCAGCGAGTTGGCGACGCTCGTGCCGAACTTGTCGGTCTGGATCAGCATGGCGACGAGCGAGCTCAGGTCGTCGACGCCGGTGCGATCGGCCAGATTGCGCAGCGCTTCCGATCGTCCCGTGCCGGCCAGCAGCTCGAGGTTGACGAGCCGCAGCTCGCGTCGAGAGATCGGGATACGCGAACTCGAGCTCCTGCGCGACGCGCGCCATCGCCTGGTCGAGGCCGAGGCCCGCCTCGACGCTGACGACCAGCAGGTCGAGCGCATCGGCGAGCGACAGCCGGATGCGGTGCTGGCGCTGCTTCGCCTTGCGCGCGAGGATGAAGCCCGGAAGCACGTAGCCGAGCCCATCGCCGGCAGCGCCGTCAGCAGGTTCGGCCGCACGAAGAGCGGCGTCATGAAGATCGCGAAGCAACGCGAGCGCGAAGCCGACGCGGATGCCGAGGAACACCGGCAGCGCCTCGCCGCCGCGATAGCCGGCCTGCACGAGGCGCAGCTGGAGCTTGCCCAGCTCCTTCGGCGATTTCGGCAGCGCGCTCGCCGATCCGCTTCAGGAACGCGACGATCTGTTCGGCCGACGCGTCCTGGTACGGGCATCGGCCGGAGCGCTGCCGCCGACGACGTCGCGAAGCCGGTCGTTGATGTCCGGCCGAGCGCGCGGTCAGCGCGTAGGTCACCGCCGTGACCAGCAGCGACCCGAACACGAACGCCAGCAATGGAAGCAGCATCGTCACGGCTACACCTCGATCTTCACGACTTGTTTGATCCAGATGAAGCCGATCGCCTGCATGACGATGCGACGCGACGATCATCATCTGGCCGATCCGTTCTTCGAACAGCAGGTTCATGTGCTCGGGATTGATGAACGACAGCGCCAGGGCGAGAAACGCCGGCAGCGCCATCAGCACGTAACCGGTGAACCGGCCGTGCGCCGTGTGCACGCGCACCTGCCGGCGAATCTTGAAGCGCTCGCGCACGACGCCGGCGAGGTTGTCGAGAATCTCGGAGAGGTTGCCGCCGGTCTCGCGCTGGATGAGCACGGCCGTCGAGAAGAACCGCACGTCGAGCAGCGGCATGCGCATCGGCACAGGTTGTTCAGCGATTCCTTGAGCGGCAGGCCGTAGTTCTGCTCGTCGAACGCCTTCCGGAATTCCGGGCCGACCGGCTCGCCGAGCTCGTCGGCCACCATCTTCATGCCGGCGCTGAACGCATGGCCGGCGCGGACGCCGCGCGACAGCAGATCGAGCGCTTCCGGGAAGATGCTCCTCGAACTTGTAGATGCGGCGCTGCCGCTTGTGCCGGAGGACGATCGGCTGGATGCAGAGCCCGACCACGAAGCCGAGCGCCGCCGCCCACCATCATTGCGCGAACAGAACGTCAGCCAGCGACGCGCCGACGACGCCGAACACGAGCGAGCATGAGGATGACAGCGCTGATGCGTGATCGCCGTGCCCGACTGCTCGAGCCACCGCTCGAACGCACGAGCCTTTCAGCGCCTGCCGTGGCCACCCGGTCGATGTTCGGCATCGGCCCGACGACTTCGTCCAGCAGGAGCGATGCCTCGCCGACGGCGGCGCACTCGGCGCCGCGCGACGCCGTCGACTTCTTGCAGCCGGTTCTCGATCGCCTTCTCGCGGCCGACCTGCGATCGGCGGGAGACCAGCAGGAAGAGGCCGACGAGCGCCGCGGTCGACGGCGACGAAGACGAGCGGGACGATGACTCCGAGTCGTCATCACCGCACCTCCACCACGCCTTCGAACATGTCCGGCGGCAGCATGACGCCCGACTGTCTTCAGCCGCTCGCACACCTTCGGCCGCACGCCGGTCGCCACGAAGCGGCCGAGGACCTTGCCGTCGGGGCCGAGGCCGAGTCTTCTCGAACCGGAAGATCTCCTGCATGGTGATGATGTCGCCTTCCATGCCGGTGATCTCCGAGACGCTCGTCACCTTGCGGGTGCCGTCGCTCATGCGCGCCTGCTGCACGACGATCTGAATCGCCGACGACGATCTGCTGGCGCATCGCCTTGTCGGGCAGGTTGACGTTGGCCATCGCGATCATCGTCTCGAGGCGTGACAGCGCGTCGCGCGGCGTGTTCGCGTGGACGGTCGTCAGCGAGCCGTCGTGGCCCGTGTTCATGGCCTGCAGCATGTCGAGCGCTTCTTCGCCGCGGACCTCGCCGACGATGATGCGGTCGGGACGCATACGCAGAGAGTTGACGACGAGCTGCCGCTGGCGGACCGCGCCTTTGCCTTCGACGTTCGCCGGACGCGTTTCGAGCCGCACGACGTGCGCCTGCTGCAGCTGAAGCTCGGCCGCGTCTTCGATCGTGACGATACGCTCGCGGTCGGAGATGAACGACGACAGCACGTTGAGCAGCGTCGTCTTACCGGCGCCGGTGCCGCCGCTGACCAGGATGTTCAGCTTCGCGGTTCGACGCAGTGGCGCAGGAACTCGAGCATGTTCGGCGTGAGCGCCTTGAAGCCGACGAGGTCGTCGGCCTTCAGACGGTCGGACGGAAATCGGCGAATCGAGAGCAGCGGACCGTCGACGGCGAGCGGCGGAATGATGGCGTTGACGCGCGAGCCGTCGGGCAGGCGCGCGTCGACCATCGGCGAGCTGTCGTCGATGCGGCGGCCGACGCCGCTGACGATGCGGTCGATGACGCGCAGCAGGTGCTGATCGTCCTGAAAGGCCGCCGGCACCGCTTCGAGCTTGCCGCGCCGCTCGACGAACACCTGCTTGTAGGTGTTGACCAGGATGTCGCTGACCGTCTTGTCGCGGAGCAGCGGCTCGAGCGGTCCGAACCCGAAGACTTCGTCGAGCACGTCGCCGAGAATGGCGTCGCGCTCGCTCGACCGACAGCGGCATGCCGGTTTCGGCGATCAGCGTCGACACGAGCGCGCGAATTTCGCCTTCGACCGTGCTGCGCTCGGACGTCGCCAGCTTTTCGAGGTTGAGGCGTCGTCAGCAGCTTGCGGTGCACGGTGCCGCGCACTTCGAGGTACTGCGCGCGCCGCGCGTTGCGTCGGTCGCCGGCCGGACGTGCGGGCGATGCCGCCGACCGGGCGTGATGGCGGATTGACGGTGACGGGAGTGGCCATGTCTTAGAAGAGTCCCAGGAACGACGCGCGCGCCCGCGGCTGGTTCGCCGCCGGCCGCGGTCTGCATTCGGAGACACGATCTGCCTGGTGAACGCGCGCGAACTGCGCGGCCAGCTCCGAGTGATTGCTCAGCGTCAGCGGCACGCCCGAGTTCAGCGCCGCCGACACGCGCTGTAGTCGCTCGGGAACACCATGAGGAGGCTGATGCCCGAGCGTCGCTCTCGATCTGCTTCGGCCCGATCTCGTGCTGGTCGGACATGCGGTTGAGCAGCATGCGAAGCCGATCCTTGCCGGCGCCGAGCTGCCCCATGCGATCGACGACGCGATGCGCGTTGCGCACCGACGCGATGTCGGGATTCGCCACGAGATAGATCGTGTCGGCGGCGAACACCGCGACGTCCGAGCACGGCCCGGTCACCAGGCCGGCGTCGATGATGATGTAGTCGTAGCTGCGGCCGAGCGTCTGCAGCAGCTGTTCGAACGCCGGGGCGTCCTGCGGCCCCGGACGGTCGATCTGCTCGCCGCCGGCGAGGATGTCGAGGCCCGATCTTGTGCTTCACGACGAGCTCGCGCAGGAACTCGGCGTCGATGCGATGGAGGTTGTCGAGCGCGTCGACCAGCGTGAACCGCGGACGCACGCCGAGGAAGAGCGCGACCTCGCCGATGAACTGATGCAGGTCGATGATGAGCGTCGGCTTCTTCGACAGTGCGCGCGATCTCGATCGCGGTGTTCACGGCGAGGGTCGTCGTGCCCGCGCCGCCTTTGACGCCGAAGAACGACAGCGGACGCCGGACCGTCGCGGCGGCTCTCGTCGGTCGATGGCGATCGGAGGTGCGCTTCAGCGCCGTCTGAAAGCTGTCGTTCAGCGCGGCGACTGATTCGTCGATCGGCCAGGCGAGATACTCGTTGGCGCCGGCGCGCATCGCCTGCAGGATCTGCTCGGGCTCCGCCGAGGCGGCGATGGCGAAGATCGACGCCGACGGCCACGATGCCCGCATGCGTTCGATCGCCTCGACCGAGGCCAGCGTGCCGTTGCGCATGTCGACGACCGCGAGGTCGGGCCACGTGCCGCTGGCGTGCTTCTCCTCGATGATCCCGATCGAGACGCCGCTCGAGCGCAGCAGCGTCGTGATCGTGGATCGAAAGTCTGAATCACCCGTGGTGATGATGGCTGATAGTTGTGCCATGGCTCACCGCGCCGACGTTGATGATGGCTGTCCTTGAGTGAGTTTCTGATACTGCGTCAGCAGCCGTTCGAGCTCGGCGTCGCGGTTCGCCTTCTCCTTGGCGAGCCTGTCGGCCGCCTCACGGATGCGCGCCGCCTCGGCGGCCTGCTCGACCGCCAGCCTCTCGGCCGCCTTGCGTTCCAGCTCCTGCTGCTCGAGATCGGCCTTTTTCTTGATCTCGGCCTCGCGTTTCTCGCGCTCGACACGCTCGGCTTCGACCTTCGCCGCCTGCCGCGCGCGCTCGCCGTCGCGCACCGCCTGGGCCTGCGCCTCGCGCGCATCGATCGCTGACTGCTTCTTCTCTTCTTCGGCGCGCTTCTTCTCGTCGCGCTTGGCCTGCTCGGCGTCTTTCCGATCCTGAATGGCCTGCTGCTCGGCGCGCTTCCGCTCGATGGTCGCCGCGAGCTCGGCCGCCTTCTTGGCGTTGCGCTCGGCCTGCGCGGCCGCGTCACGTTCGGCCTTCGTCTGCGGCTTCGCGGGCGCGAGCGGCGCGACCGGAACCGGCGCGGCCGGTGTCGCGAACGCGGCGGGCGGGTTCGACGACACGCTCTGCGAGGCAGGGCTCACAGGGCGCGCCGCCTGGGGCATCATCGCCTCGGGCGCCATCGACATCGGGCTCGAGAAGGCCGGCGGCGGCAACGGGAGTTTGTTGGGCAACGGCTCCAGGAACGGCTCGACGAGCCCGGGCAGATTCGGCGTCACGCCGGGTGAGTCGCGGCGCACGATGTGCGGCGTGATCATCACGACGAGCTCGGTGGTGTTCTTCTGGTACGCCTGGCTGCGGAACAGGTAGCCGAGAATCGGAATGTCGCCGATGCCCGGCACGCGGCGAAGCGTCTCGTTCATGTTGCGATCGAGCAGGCCGGAAATCGCGAACGTCTGGCCGTCGCGCAGCTCGACTTCCGTTTCCGTGCGGCGCGTCGCGAGCGCCGGCACGCGGAATCCCTCGCAGCACGACGCGCGTTGGCGAAGTCGAGCGTGCTGACTTCCGGCGCCACCTTCAGGTGGACGTACCCGCCGCCGGTGATCGTCGGCGTGAACCGCAGGCGGACGCCGAATTCCTTGAAGACGATCGTGACCGACGGTTGGCGCCGCCACCCTGGACGACCGGGTACGGAAACTCGCCGCCCGCGAGGAAGCTCGCTTCCTTGCCGTCCTGCGTAATGAGGTTCGGCTCGGCGAGGCTTTCGAACAGGCCCTTGCCCTTGAGCGCCTTGACCGTCGCGCCGAGCTGTTCCTTCGGTGTTGAACAGGAACAGGTTGAGGAAGTCGCTGAACGACCAGCCCTCTTGTCCGTCGTCGAACGTCGGCGCGGGATACTGCTGCGTCGTGCTGCGGCCCATCCAGTCGCCGGCGCCGTTCGGGCCCGTGAAGAACGACACGCCGAGCTCCTGCATCGCGCTGCGGCTCACTTCGGCGAACCGCACGCTGCAGCATCACCTGGTTGGTGGCGGGCTCTCCTGCTGCCGCAGCAGGTTGACGATGTTCTCGGGCTTGTCGACGTAGCCGGCGGCCAGCGCCGAGGCGCGGTCGATGACGTACTTCGCGGAGACGACGCCCGACGAGCACGACGTCCTTGCCGTTGACGGCGACGGCGATCGGCTCGTTCGGGAACTGCCTGCCGGATTTGCCCTTCGAGCGGCGTCAGGTCGCGGCGGACGATCACTTCGTAGTTCGTGATGCGGCCGTTGTCGCCCCACACGAGCAGCGAGATCGTGCCCGGCGTCTTGCCGTGCACGAGCAGCTCGCGCGGCGCGGTGACCAGCGCATCGGCGATGTCCGGCGTCGAGAGCGACACGCGCTGTGATCGCCCGATCGGTGTGGATGACGGCCGATCGGCCGACCAGCAGGACGAATCTGCTCGGTGCCGGCGACGACGGCGTTCACCGCGCGCGCGGCCACGCGGCCGGAACTGAACGCCGGCGGCATCACCATGAGAACGAATATCGCGAGTCTTCGAAGGGTTTTCATCATCAGCTCCTATCCGACGGTGACGTGCTGCCGCTTGTCGCCGCGGATGATTTCGACGGTTGGCGCCGGCTGTGCGGAGGACCGGCGCGGGCTGGCCGGGCCGGCGACGGCCGCGGACGCGCGACGGGCGCGGTCTCTGCTGAACGTTGCCCATGCAGCATGCCGGGCTTCACGCCCGCGGTTTCGGGCGACTCGAGGTCGAGCGGATTGCGCAGCGCGAGCTGAATCTTGCCTTCGGTGCTGGCGAGCGTCAGGCGCTCGGCCTCGTCGGGCGTCACGACGCAGCGTGACGACCGTCACCTGCATCGGCTTGCCGTCCTTGCTGTCCTGCTCGAGGCGCGTGCCGGCCGTGAGCACCTCAACGTTCGAGAGCACGACCTTCGACGTCATGTCTTCGGCGCGGTTGCTCGGGTTCTGCGTGGCGACGACGTCGACGCGCGTGCCCGGGAAGCACGTAGCCCGCGACGCCGATGACTTCGTTGACGCGCACCGACATGGCGCGCTTGCCGGGCGGAATGATCGGCGGCAGGCCGCTGCCCGCTTCCTTCGACGCGAGCTTGCCCGGCAGAATCGGCTCGTTCCGCACGACCGACGCGATCAGGCCGCGGCCGAGCGATCGCCGCGGATCCTCGAACGCGCCCTCGGGCACCGCGCCCGCCGGCCAGTCGATCGTCTTCAGATCGTCGCGCCGCAGCTCGCTGCCGAGCGACAGGTCCGCGTTCGCGACGACGACCCGCCTGGTCGGCACCGTCACCGTCTTGACCGGCACGTTCTGCAGATAGTCATACGTGCCGTACGCGAGCCCGCCTCCGGCAAGGAGCGCGATGAGAAACACGGAGAAGATTCGTACGCGATTCATAAGGTCACCTCATCAAAATTGCGAGAACGCAACCGGCCGCGATCGCCGGACCGTAGGGAAACCGATTGTGTTCGCCGGGCGCTTCGATGCTGGCCTTGGCCTGCTCGTGCAGACCGAAGAGCCGGGCCGTCAGACGAAACGTGCGCAGCAGCCGTCCGCGCCGCCACGCGATGAACACCGCCAGCAGGCCGCCCACGATGGCGGTCATCAGAAAGGCGGGAACGATCTGCTGCACGCCAACCACCGCCCCGGCTGCGGCGAACAACTTCACGTCGCCGGCTCCCGTGGAGCCCAGCACGTGGCCGGGCAGCATCAGCAGGAACCCGAGACAGAACCCCAGGACCGACGAGCCCAGCGACACGCCGCTGGCGCCGGTCGCCGCCAGCACGACGCCCGAGGCGGTGATTCCCAGCGAGATGCCGTTGGGAATCTTGCGGCTCGCCGAGTCGACGATTGCCGCGCTGCCCAGGCCGGCGCAGAGCGCCGTCAGCACGACCGCGTCAGAAGTCCATTGCAGCAATGGCCCCCCAGAACGTCGATGTGATCTCATTGGCCAGCGTGACAACGGTTGCAAGCGCGACCAGCGCAATCAGCGACGCCAGCATTGCGTACTCGAGCAGGTCCTGACCTTCGTCACGTTTGCTCCAGCTCAGTAGCCAGACCATTGGTCCCTCCCCTTGTCAGAGTCGAATTCGTAGGGGTCCGCTTGACAGCGGACCCCCACAGAGAACGCCGATGACGCGCGTGCCTACGGCAGATCGTTGACGATCGTCGTGAAGATTTCGTCCACCTTCACGCCCGCCGCAGTGACCGCCGTGACCGCAACGATCGCGATCAGCGCCACGAGAAGCGCGTACTCGAGAAGATCCTGTCCGTCTTCGTTGCGACGGAACGAATTGAACAACCGGGTCGTCACGTTGAGCAGCATGTCGTTCCTCCCTTTTGTGCGCGCCGCGATGGCGACGCGACCGGGCCGAGCTATCGCAACGGCCGTACCACGCACGGAATTTCTCACGCGCCATCGACGCAAGTCGTTTGACTGGCAGCGGGTTACGCGACTGCGCTTGGTGACAGTCGCCACGGCCGTTCTCGAATCCGGACACGGCCGGATCGACAAACTCGCGTACCGACCAACCGAGTTCGTGATTGGCGCGGCGCCGAAACACGCGAGGCCGTTTTCGTAATTGCGACTGCGGGAATTGTTGTCGAGCGGTGCGCGACTGGAGGCAATAACGGGACACACACCCGGAAATATCAACGAATGCGGGAACTTACGCTGAACACACAAAAGGTACGGTGATTGCGAGCGAAGCCATGTGCCCAGAAAGCTCAGAGACTTCATGCTGACCGTCGTCACGCTGGCAGTGCTGTTTGCCGGCCTGGCGGCGGTCAGCCCGCGTCTGCGCGAGCAGACGGGACAGATGATGTCGGAACCGGGCCTTCAGACGCTGCGCGGCATGGCGACGACCACCGTCGTCACCGGATTTTCGTTCGTCGGCGACTACGCCGACTTTCACGCCTACCTCTTCACGTTTCTCGTTGCGGCCTGCGTCTTCGCCTTCTTGATGATAAGGATCATCTCGTGAGCGTCATCCTCGTGATTCAACCGGACACCGCGCAGGGGCGCGTGCTGCACGATATGGCGCGACGGATCAGCGCCGAGTTGGTGATCGTGGACTCGACCAAGCGAGCCGTGGACGCGATTGCGCGCCAGGTGCCCGACCTCATTCTTCTGAGCGCGTTCCTGTCGCCACGGGACGAAGACACTCTCATGGACCGGTTGCGGTCGCTCGAAGGCGCCTCGCACCTGCAGACGATGACGATTCCGCAGTTCCAGAGCGGAGAGGCGGCGAAGGTCAAGAAGTCCGGGTTCGGATTCCGCAAGAAGCAGAAGGCGCCCGTCGCGGTCGGGGCCGATCCCGCCGCTTTTGCCGAAGAAGTCGTGGCCCTGCTCCACCGGGCCAGCGAAATCCGTAATCGCCCGGCCTCGTCCGAGCCCGTCAGATCTGTAATCGAACCGGAGCCGGAGCCGCTCGAACCGGTTGCGGCATTAATAGATGATGAGCAGCCGGAAATAGACATCCCGGAAATAGACGTCGAACCATCCTTCATGAATACGCTCGTCGGCGACGCTCAGGTCGAGGTGGCCGCCGTGGACACTTCGGATTCTGTGTTCGACGCCGCCGTGGACTCTGACTTCGACTCGAACACCGACTCCGACCCGGTGTTCTCGCCGGGCGTGTCGTCACAGAGCCCCGCATGGTCGACCTTTGCGGCCGACACGTCGCCGGCCTTCGCGGCGAGCCCGTCGATCTTCGCGCCCGCACAGCAGGCGGCGAAGCCGGCGCCGTCCATCGCCGACGAAATCGATCAGCTCGTTCGCCAGCTCGGGCTCGACGTGACGCTCGGGAAGATCGACACCAGGTCGTCCGCGCCTGCCGCCGTGGTGACGGAGCAGACGGAAGACGAAGATAACTACGACTTCGGCGCGGCGCTCGATCGCGCGCGAAACCAGGCGCTGACGCGATCCGACGATGTCGCCGTGGCGCATCCGGACGCCGAAGCGATTCGCGAATCGGCGCTCGTCGAAGCACGTGCCATCGCCGAACGCGAGGCGCGCGAGGCCAGCGCGATGGAAATCGCCCGTGTCCAGGCCGAGCACGAAGCGCTTCGGCAGGCTGCCGAGGCACGCGCGACCGCCGAGCGGCAGGCCCGCGAGGCGCTCGCCGCGGACATGGCCCGCGCGCAGTCCGAGGCCGAACAGAAGCGCGAGCAGGCGATGGCGGAGGCACGCGCCGCGGAGGCTCGTGCGGTAGCCGAGCGTCAGGCGCGTGAAGCGCTGGCGGCCGATCTGGCCCGGGCGCACAGCGAAGCCGAGCGGAAGCGCGAGCAGGCGATCGCCGAAGCGCGCGCCGCCGAGGCGCGTGCGGAGGAGGAACGGAAGGCGCGCGAAAAGCTGGCCGCCGATCTGGCCCGGGCGCAGCGCGAGGCGGAGCAGAAGCGCGAGGCCGATCAGAAACGCGAAGCCGCCTTGGCCGAGGCGCGCGCCGCGGAGGCGCGTGCGGAAGAGGAACGGAAGGCGCGAGAAGCTGGCCGCCGACCTGGCCCGGACGCAGCGCGAAGCGGACGAGAAGCGCGAAGCTGCCCTGGCCGAGGCGCGCGCCGCGGAAGCGCGTGCGGCCGAAGAACGAAGGGCGCGGGAAGCGCTGGCCGCCGACCTGGCGCGTGCGGAAGCCGAGGCCGAGCAGAAACGCCAGCTGGCCATCGCCGAAGCGCGGGCCGTTGCCGAGCGCGAGGCCCGCGAGGCCCTGGCGGCGGATCTGGCGCGCGTGCAGGTCGAGGCCGAGCAGATGCGCCAGCGGGCGATCGCCGACGCCCGCACGGCCGCCGAGCGCGAGTCGCGCGAAGCCCTCGAGATGGAAGTCGCGCGCGTGCGCTCGGAGGCCCACTCGACGTTTACCGATGCGCTGAACAAGGTGAAGGTCGAAGCCGAGGAATCCGAGCGGCGCCGGGCCGAAGCCGAGCGTGTCAGCGCGCACGCGCAGAAGGCATTCGCGCGCGAGCTCATGCGCGTGCGTACTGAAGTCGAGCAGTCGATGGCCGCGCAGCTGGATGCCGCGCGCGCCGACGCCGAACAGATACGGGCCGCCGAAGCGGAGGCCGTTCGCGAGCGGGCCGCCATGGAGGCGCAGCTCAAGAGCGAGCTCGACCGCCTCAAGTTCGTCACGGCCCAGGCGCGGAAAGCCGACGAGTCGGATACGAAGAAAGCCGCGCAGCAGATCAAGCAGCTCGAGGCCGAGCTCGCGAGCGTCCGCGCGAAAGCCGAAGAGCGCAAGGGCAACGAGCTCGAGGAGCTTCGCGTGCAGATGGCCGAGATGCGCGAGGCCGCCGCCCAGCAGGCGCGGGCGGCCGCCGCCGAAGCCGTGGCCGCCGCCGTGGCGGCTGCGACCCCGCGCCCGACAGCCGTCATCGCCCAATTCCCGACCCGCGAGATCGCCGCGGTCGAACCGGAGGAGATCGAAGACGAGCCGGTCGAGCGCCGCAGCCGCGACTACCTCAGCTTGTGGCAGCCTCGATCGTCCGCGCCGCGCCGTCCGCTGACGCCGACGAGACGGGGGAATCGGACGAGTCGGAAGAGAGCATCGTCTCAGTGGCGAATGTCAGGCGGCACGCCAAGTGGGCGCTGCCGGTCGCCGCGTGTCTGATCCTCGTGACGACGACCGGCACGGCCATCAGCACGATGTCGAGCACGGTCTCGGACACGGTGTCGAACACCATGTCGAAGCTCGTCGAGCCCGAGGCGAAGCCCGGCCTCGTCGTGACCCCTATGAAGGAAGACCTGCCGTTCATCGAAGTCGTGGAAAGACGGCTCGGCAAACTGCAGGTCGAGTCGACGCCTTCCGGGGCCGAAGCGATTCTCGACGGGAAGAGCTACGGAAAGACGCCAGTGACGATCCCCGATCTCGAGGTCGGCTTGCACACGCTCGAGTTGAAGAGCAGGTCAGGCACGATTACGCGAAGAGTCACGATCAAGGCCAACCAGACGACGATCACGGCCGAAGGGATCTATTCGGGCTGGATGGCGATCTTCGCCTCGATTCCCGTCAAGGTCGTCGTCGATGGCGTGCCGGTGTCGCTCACCGAAGACAACCGCGTGATGGCGACCCCGGGTACTCACGTCGTCGAGTTCAGCAACGAGCAGTTCAACTATCGCGTCACCGAACGGCTCGACGTACGCCCGGGCGAGACGACGGCTCACACGCTGCAGTTGCCCATGGGCACCGTGCGGGTGACCGCGCCGGAGGGCGCCGCGATTCTCGTGGATGGAAAGCCCGTGGCCGGAACGCCGAGCGAGGGTCTGTCGGTGGCCATCGGCTCGCACGAGATCAGCGCGCGCCATCCGGAACTGGGCGAACGCCGCATGCCGGTGGACGTGAAGCACGGTGGCTTGACTGAAGTGATCTTGCGATTCGAGTAGCCATGACACACGAAAAGAATTTCATCGCCCGCGACATTGAAACCGGCGTCATCATCGCCAACCGCGTGAACGTGGCGTCCACTCGCGCCAAGCGGGCGATTGGATTGCTCGGCCGCAATCACCTCGAATCCGGCGAAGCGTTGTGGATTACGCCGTGCCACGGCGTTCACACCTGGTTCATGCGGTTTGACATCGACGTGCTGGCGCTCGATGCCAACGGCGTCGTCGTCGACATTGTCTCGACGATGAAACCGTGGCGGATGCGGCTGCCGAAGCCGGGCGCATTCAGCGTGCTCGAGCTCCCCGCCGGTACGCTCGTCAAAACCGGCATGAAGATCGGCCACCACATCAAGATCGAAGGGTGGAACTCCGCCTTCGCGCCGGCGCTGAATTACGACGAGGGGCTGACGCCCGCCAACGTGCGGTAGTTCCGGTTCGAAAAAGACAAAACAAGAGATCACGGAGATCAAGAGAAAATCTTTCTTCTGATCTTTTGATCCTCTGTTTGAGTGTCAAGACCCGCTGCTTTTCCGAGAGACCACCGATCTCACGCCCAGATACGCCAACCAGCCCGCAGGTCCGAATAAGAACGTCAGCATCAGGCACGGCACGAGAAGCAGGTGGGGGATGCCGCGGTCGCGCGCGTCTCGCACCTCCCAGCTGCCGATGAGCAGGTCGAACGCGAGGTAGTGAATCCAGCCTGCCAGCAGCAGCCACGGGTTGCCGAACAGCAGCCGCGACGTCGCCGAGCGTCGAGAAGCCGCCCTCGCGCCTGGGAAGTGCACGGCGATGAGCACGATGTAGAGCGCGGCAACGCCAGCGGGAATGGCGATGCCGGCGACGGTATTGTCGACCCACTTCCGCTCGGCAGCACGGCAAGCAGGATCCAGCCGCACAGCGCGACGAGATTCGCGATCGAGAACACTTGTTCGGGTGCCATGGATGACCTCGTCTCCTCAGTAGACGACCGCGTTGACGTGCACCGGCTCGGATCGCCCTGCACGCAGCCCGAGATCAGCCCGTGGCTTCAGCGCTGCCCACGCGGCGAGCGTGTCCATGAAGCCATGGCACGATGCGTGAGACGTCAGGGCTGCGATCACGGACTGCCCGCGCAGCGCCTGCCACAGCAACAGCCCGAAGAGCGCCACGTAGCTCGCCGATATCGCCAGCACCAGGCGCACGCGGCCGCGTCTCGTTCCACCCGCGGCCGCGCGAAGCACGAACGCGAGCAGCGGGATCAACTGCATCGCGTGAAGGCCGAGGAAGTGTGCGACGCGGAGATCGCCGTGCTTCGACGCTCCACCCGGTGCCGGGCAGTCCCGGTCCGCCGTCCGGAGCTCCGACGGTGTGTGCGCCCGGCTATCGTCATGCGGTTGCCGGCCCGCGCCGCCTTCGATCTGTGCGCTCGTGGGCCGTGTCATCAGTCCGCCGGTCATCGCGCCGACGATCGTGAGCGTCATGCCGAGCCGCAGGGCCCAGCCCATCGCGCGGTCGGCAAAGCGCTGCCGCCACAGCGCGACGGCGACAGCGATCGTCGAGAACGTCTGGACGACGATCGCGAGGCCCATGATGGTGAAGAGCACGCCGTCGAGGAGCGTGCCGACGTTGAAGTGGCTGGTGGTGCCGCGCAATGCCTGAAGGTCGATGATCACGATCTCGAGCAGAAGCGTCACCGCCGTCACCCAGCTGACGATCCGTCGCAGTCCTGCGCCACTCGGGGAGGTAGGTGAAGACCCACGCGAGCGTCAGGCGTGAAGATCGCGATCGAGGCGGCGAACTTCGCCGGTTTGAGCCACGCCGGCGCACCGCCGATGATGCGCGGATCGACGACGAGGCCGACGCCGTGGCGCCGAGCGAGCCCGATCATGAGGAGCCCGACGGCGGTCAGCCGGGCGTCGGTCTTCCACAAGTGTTGCGAGCGTTGCTTCAGGGCAGACATGTTCAGCCTCTTCCGTGCTCAGGCTGTGGTCAATGTTGCCACTGTCAACATCAATATAGCGGAACATGTTGACATTGTCAACATGTCGAGCGTACATGCGTTTCGTGACCAGGAAACGCCAGATCGCTACCACCACGGCGACCTCTCCCGGGCGCTGCTGCGAGGAGGCCGTGCGCACGATTCAGAAGAGCGGCGTCGACGCGCTGACGCTGCGCGCGGTCGGCCAGAAGCTGGGCGTGTCGCGTACGGCCCTGTACCGCCATTTCGCCGACAAGTCGGCGTTGCTCGCCGCGGTCGCGAGCGAAGGTTTCCGGACCCTCCGCCTCGCGACTGGAGGACGCCTGGAAGACGCACGGAGGCGGCCGCAAAGGCTTCGAGGCGATGGGCGCGGCCTACGTCCACTTCGCCGTCGAACATCCGTCGCACTATCGCGTCATGTTCGGCGGCTTCGTCAGAGGTGAGGCGCCCGACACGGACCTTGCGCGCGAAGGGGCGGCGGCGTTTCAGGCGCTTGTCGATGCGATCGTCGCGCTGCAGACAGCAAGGAAGCGTCCGGCCGGCGATCCACTCGAGCTGGCGCAATACATCTGGGCGACCGTGCACGGCATCGCGATGCTCGCCATCGACGGCCTGCTCAGGCAGCCGGTGGACGATGTCGTTCGCTTCGCCAACGAACGGATGAGGACGGGAACGGGCACACTGAAGCCCGAGGCCTGAAGCCCGAAGCCAGAGTAGAATCTGGCCGCATGACACACACAGCAGAATGACGCGCACCGATTGAGCGAAACGCTTACCGGGCTCGACCCATGGGCACACGCCGAACTGCCGGAGCCGCCGACACCACGCGGATCGAGTGGCTGAAGGTCGTCGGACCGGGTGTGATCGTGCTCGGGCTGTCGCTTGGCGGCGGGGAGTTTCTGCTCGGCCCCGACGGCATTCGTCCGCTACGGGCTGTCGCTGCTGTGGATCACGCTCGTCGCCGTGTTCTTCCAGACGATCTTCAACACCGAGCTGATGCGCTACACGGTCGCGACGGGAGAGCCGGCGTTCACCGGGTTCATGCGGACGAAGCCCGGGCGCTCGTTCTGGGCGTGGTTCTACGTCGGCATGTACCTGCTGACAGGTGGGATGGCCGTATTCAGCCGGGCTGTCGGCTGGCGCGATCTTTTTTCTCGCGACGCGACAGGTGCGCCACGCCCGCAGACGCCGACGACGATTTACTCAGATCGGCGTCGGCACCTTTCTTCTCTGCATCGTGCTGCTGATGCTCGGCCGCCGCATCGAGCGCACGCTCGAACTGCTGAACTGGGTGATGGTGGTGTGCATCCTCGGCGGCTTCCTTCTCGCTGGCGCTGTCTCTTCGTGCCTGCGGTCGATCTGGGCGGCGGCGGTCGTTGGCATGGTCGGGTTCGATCTGCCCGATCGGCACGTTCAGCTTCGTCCCCGCGCAACGCCGACTTTCAGCTGCTGGCGGCGCTCGCGGCTATTCGGGCGCCGGCGGCATGGTGAACATCGCGCTCTCGAGCTGGGCGCGCGACAAGGGCTACGGAATGGGGCAGCGCGTCGGATACATTCCGGCGGCGGTCGGTGGCCACAAGGTGAAGCTCGCGCATACGGGTTTCATCTTCACGCCCGACGCCGACAACATGCGCCGATGGAACGGCTGGTGGCGGATCGTCCGCGCCGATCAGTGGGGCGTGTTTTTCACCGGCGCGCATGCTCGGCATGGTGCTGCCGGCGGTGCTCTACGTCACGCTGCTGCCGGAAGGGACCAACATCCAGGGATCGGGCATTGCCGCGGCGCTCGCGTCGGCCGTGGCGACGCGCGCGGGCGCCACTTCTCGGCGGCTCGTCGTGGCCATGCTCGCGCGCCTGGATTCTCTTCAAGACGCAGCTCGACATCATCGAGAGCATGGTGCGCTCGCTCACCGACATCCTCTGGACCGGAAGCCATCGCGTCCGGACTGGAGCCGTGGCGACGTGCGCGTCGTGTATTACAGCGCGCTCGCGGTCGTGTGTCTGTGGGGAATCTTCGCGCTGCGGCTGGCGCAGCCGATCATCCTCATCCTGCTCGCGGCGAACGTCGCGTGCGTGGTCTTCACGATTGCCTCGCTTCACCTCCTGTATGTGAACACCCGACTGCTGCCCGCAGCGCTGCGTCCGCCACGTGGCGCCGCGTCGTGCTCGTGGCGATGTCGGTCTTCTACGGCTTTTTACCGCGCTCCATCGCGCGCTGCTCTGACTGTCGGTCACAGCGGTCTGCGGTGTGAGCTGGAGGGCACGGACGGGACCTCAACACGGAGACACGGGGCACAGAGGAACACAGAGTTTTGAGTTTTGTTTGCCAAGAAGAAAAATTCTCCGTGAGTCTCCGTGTCCCGTGCCTCCGTATTGAAGCCGCTCCGTGACCTGCTCAGTAAGATAACCGCTCATGAAACTCGCAACGTTCGAGATCGCGACCCCGCTCGGCCCCTCCGCCGCATCGGCGCTGCCGTCGACGGCAGGCTGGTCGATTTCGCGGCCGCTTACGCCGCACATCTCGACCGCGCCGATCCCGGCTGCGACGCCGCAGCGTCTCGCCGGCGCTGTTGTTTCCACCGGACATGGTGGCGTTCATCGGGACCGGCGATCTCGGCCGGCAGGCCGCCGAGCAGGCGATCGAGGCCGCGGCCCGAGACGCCGGAGGCATTCGGCGCCCGCACGCGCTATCGCCGGCAGCGAAGTGCGGCTGCTCGCACCGCGTGACGCGCCCCCGCGTCATCCGCGACTTTCTGACGTTCGAAGGGCACATGCTGACGGCCGGCAAAGCGCTCGGGCGTCCCACGATTCCGCCGGTGTGGTACGAAGTGCCCGCGTACTATAAAGGCGATCCCGATACGGTGTCCGGCCCGGACGCGGTCATCGAGTGGCCGAAGTACTGCGAGAAGTTCGACTTCGAGCTCGAGCTCGCGGTCGTCATCGGCCGACGCGGGAAGAACATCGCGAAGGCCGACGCGAGCCGCTACATCGCCGGCTACACCATCTGGAACGACTGGAGCGCGCGCGATCAGCAGATGAAGGAAGGCCCGCTCGGCATGGGACCGAGCAAGGGGAAGGACTTCGACACGGGCAATACGATCGGTCCGTATCTGGTGACGGCCGACGAGCTCGACGTCAGCAATCTTCGGATGACGGCGAAGGTGAACGGCGAGATCTGGACCGATTCGACGAGCGCCGGCCGGCAGTTCTCGTTCGAAGATCTGATCGTGCACGTCTCGCAGAGCGAGACGATCTATCCCGGCGAGTTGTGGGGATCGGGCACGACGACCGGCGGCAGCGGCCTCGAGCTCGATCGCTGGCTGAAGCCGGGAGACGTGGTGGAGTTCGAAATCGAAGGCATTGGCATCTTACGAAACCGAATAGAGAGGAGATAAGCAATGTACGTCGTCGCTGCGGAGTACTACGCGAAGGAAGGCAAGGAAAAGGAAATCATCGACATCCTCAAGAAGATGATCCCGCTTTCGCGCGCGGAGCCGGGCTGCAAGCTCTACATGGTGAACCAGTCGCCCGAGGATCCGCGCAAGCTGCTGCTCTACGAAGCAGTACGTCGACGAGGACGGATACAAGGCGCACCAGGCGACCGATGCGTTCAAGGAGAACATTCTCGGCAAGGTCGTGCCGATGCTCGAAAGCCGCGTCCGCACTTCTACGAGGTCGTCGAACCGTGATGAAGCATGACTCGTGAGCTCTGGCGGTCAGTTCTGTGTGCGGTCGGCGTCTGCATTTGCGCAGACGCCTCCTGCTCAGGCGCCGGATCGCACCAGCCGCACCTGCGACGGGGGCGCCAGGGCCCGCCACCGCTTGGGCCGAACGGCACGCGGGATCCGTTCCCCAATCCGATTCCGGCCGAGGAAGGCGTCATCAAGGTGAACTTCGTCGAGTTCGCGACGCTGCCGGACGTCGGGCGGCAACTGCGCGCGTCCGATGTTGATGAGCTACGAGCCGGGCACGCGGCGGATGTTCGTCAACGACATGCACGGCGCGCTCTACACCGTGAGCAGCGATGGAAAGACGGTGACGCCGTATCTCGACCACCACGACCCGCAGATGGAACCTGCCGGTGCAGTTTGCAGAACTTCGAGCGCGGGTTCCAGAGCTTCGCGTTTCATCCGCGAGTTCAACCAGCGCGGCGCGCGTGGTTACGGAAAGATCTACACCTACATCGACACGAGCAATCAGACGCCGACGCCCGACTGGGCGCCGCCCGGCGGACGGAAGTCGCACCATGCGGTGCTTCTCGAGTGGACGGCGAAGAATCCGGCCGCTGCAACCTACGATGGCGACGCACCGCGCGAGCTGATGCGGTGGCAGCGTCCGTTCGTGAATCACAACGGCGGGCAGCTCGGCTTCAACCCGCTGGCGCGCCCGGGCAGCGCCGACTACGGCCTGCTGTATGTCGGCAATGCCGACGGCGGCAGCGGCGGCGATCCGATGAATCTCGCGCAGAATCTCGGCTCAGCCTTCGGCAAGATCCTTCGCATCGATCCGCTCGGCACGAACAGCGCGAACGGCAAGTACGGAATTCCGAAAGACAACCCGTTCGTCAACGACAACGATCCGAACACGCTCGGCGAGATCTACGCCTACGGCGCGCGCAATCCGCAGCGCTTCGCGTGGGATTCGAAGACCGGCACGTTCTACATGGCCGACATCGGCCAGGGCATCGTCGAAGAAGTGACGACCGTGCCGAAGGGCGCGAATCTCGGATGGCGCGTCTGGGAAGGCAGCTACAGATTCGTGGCGGGCCAGGAAGTGAGCCTCGACACACCGCGAAGCGATCCGAAGGTGACCTATCCGGTCGTCGAGTTCGCGCAGCTCGATCCGCTGCTGATGAACAGTTCCGCCGTGACGATGGGGTACGTGTATCGGCACAACCGGTTGAAGCCGCTGTCGAATCTGCTGCTGTTCGGCGACAACCCGTCAGGCGAGATCTTCTACGTGAACGCCGACAAGCTGCCCGCCAACGGCGGCCAGGACGCGATCCGCCGCATCCTGTTCAACGACAAGGGGCAGGCGAAAACGCTGCTGCGATCTCGTGCAGGAGAAAAATGTCGCGCAGGGCAAGAAGCCCGCGACGCGCGCGGACCTCCGCTTCGGCGAAGGCCCGGACGGCCGCCTCTTCATCCTGAACAAATGGGACGGAGTGATTCGGGAAATCGTGCCGTAGCGACGGGGCTAGCCGGCTACTGGACTAGCTGGCTAGAACCAACATGGACTATCAGCCGGTCAAGGGTCAGACATCGCGTTCGTCTCCGCCGGCGCCCATGGCATCGGCGAGGCCATCGCGGATTTGCTGTCCAGGAAGGCGCCGTCGTCGTCGTCGCCGACCAGGACGAAGCGGCGCTGCGCGACGAAATCGGCGAAGTGGAAGGGCACCGTCGCGGCGAATCTTTCCACCGCCGAGGGCGTCGATCGCGCCGTCGCGTACGTGCTCGCAGACGTTCAACGGCGCCGCCCGACATTCTCATCAACAACCTCGGCGTCGGCGATGCCAGCCCCGTTCACGCAGATCTCCGACGAGCGGTGGGCGCAGTCGTTTCAGGTCAACCTGATGGGCACCGTGCGTATGTGCCGCGCGATTGCTGCCGAAGATGGCGGAGCGCGGATCGGGTTCGGTCGTGAATACGGGCTCCGATCTCGCGAAGCAGCCGGAGCCCGGGTTGATGGACTACGGCGCGTGCAAGGCGGGGCTGCTCTACATCACGAAGGCGCTGGCAAAGGAGTACGCGCCGACGGTCCGCGTCAACACCGTCCTGCCCGGTCCGATCTGGTCGCGGATGTGGACCCGCGACGGCGGCATCGTCGATCAGTTGATGCAGCACTACGGCCTCGACCGCGAGGCCTCGGTGAAGAAGTTTCTCGAAGATCGCCAGATGCCGATGGGCATCGGCCAGCCCGAAGACGTCGCCCATGCCGTCGTGTTTCTCGCGTCGCCGCTGGCGAAGTTCATCACCGGCGCGAGCCTCGACATCGGCGGGCACCATCCGCGGCCTCGTATAGCCTGCGAGGCAAGGCAGTAAATGGGGGAGCTCGCTCGCCGGCGAAGTATTAGACAGTCGAAGGAGTTTCTATGGTTTTCGCGCGGATCGCAGCCCTGGTCGTGGTGTGTTGGCGCGTGCCTCGTCGCGCAGGTTCCCAACGATCCATTCCCGCAGCCCATAAATTCAACCGACGTCATCAAGGTGAACTTCGTCGAGTTCGCCACGCTGCCCGATCTCGGCGGCCCGATGCCGCGCCGGCCGATGCTGCTCGATTGACGAGCCCGGCACGCGCCGGCTGTTCGTCAACGACATGCGCGGCCCGCTTTACACGCTCTCCCGCGATGGCAAGACGCGTCGCGTGTATCTCGATATCAACGATCCGAAATGGGACGTGCAACGTGAACTCCGCCGGGCAACGAGCGCGGCTTCCAGAGCTTCGCGTTCCATCCGCAGTTCACGCAGACAGGGCGCGCCGGGCTTCGGAAAGTTCTATACCTACGTCGATACCGTCGAACAAGGCGCCGACGCCGGACTGGGTTCAAGCCGCGGCGGAGGCACAGCACACCCACGACGCGGTGCTGCTCGAGTGGACCGCGAAGAATCCTGCCGCGGCGGCCTACGACGGCGAAGCGCCGCGAGAGTTGATGCGGTTGGAGCATCCGTTCGGCAATCACAACGGCGGCCAGCTCGCGTTCAATCCGCTCGCCGCGCCGACGGCAGCGAAGACTACGGCCTGCTCTACATCGGGTATCGCAGACGGCGGCAGCGGCGGCGATCCGCTGAACATGTCGCAGAACCTCGAGCTCGGCGTTCGGCAAGATGCTGCGCATCGATCCGCTCGGCAACGAACAGCGCAAACGGCAAGTACGGCATTCCGAAAGACAACCCGTTCGTCAACGACAACGATCCCAAGACGCTCGGTGAGATCTACGCGTCGGGTCTGCGCAATCCGCAGCGCTTTGCGTGGGACTCGCGCAACGGCAACCTGTTCGTCGCCGACATCGGACAGAACATCGTCGAAGAGGTGAGCCAGGTCACCAAGGGCGCGAACCTCGGGTGGAACAAGTGGGAGGGCAGCTACGGCTTCATCAGCCGCGCAGGCGGTCAGCCTCGAGAATCCGCGCGGCGATGCGAAGATGATCTATCCGCATCGCGGAGTACGGCCAGCTCGATCCGCTGCTGCAGCCTCAGTCGGCCGTGACGATGGGTGTGGTGTACCGGCGGAAGGAGATTCCGCAGCTCTCGAATCTGCTGATCTTCGGCGACAACCCGAGCGGCGAAATGTTCTACGTCAGCGCCGACAAGCTGCCGAACGGCGGACAGGATGCGATTCGCCGGATTCTGTTCAACGACAAAGGGCGAAACGAAGACGCTGCTGCAAGCTGATTCAGGAGAAGAACGTCGCGCAGGGAAAGCCGCCGTCGACGCGCGCGGACCTGCGCTTCGGCGAAGGCCCGAACGGCGAGATTTACATGCTGAACAAGCGCGATGGTGTCATCAGGCAGATAGTCAAATACGTGCGGTTCTGGGTTCTGCGGTTCCAGGTTCTGAGGTTCGGGTTCGGATCTACCTAGAACTCAGACACTAGAACCAGAACCTAGAACCCAGAACCGCTCTACTATGCGTCAGCCTCAGTTTCCCCGCTTGCGCGCAGTGCTCCGCGATCGTGAAGTAGCTCTGCACGCTTTTCGCGCCAATCACATACGGGTTCGGGTCGCCCGCCGCGCGCTTGGCGAGCCGCGCCATCTTGTCGTTGGAATCGTCCCAGCTCGGATGATTCGACAGAAACACGTCGGCGCCGGCCTTGGCGGCCGCCTCGCGGAATCGCTGCGCCGACGCGATGTAGGCGTCGAACCAGTGAGACGCCGGCTGCTCGGGCGTGATCGTGAAATTGAATCCGGTGCCGCCCCACAGCGCGGCGACGTGCGGCGTGCCGTTGTCCTTGACCGGCACGATCGTCGACATCGTGCCGGGCGTATGTCCGAACGTGTGGATGAAGGTGAGCGTCGTATCGCCGAGCGTCAGTTGCTGGCGGTCGGTCACGACCATGTCTTTCTTCGGCTTCGGCCAGCTCTGCGTGTTGTTCGCAGCATGTCCCAGTCCTGGGAAGTCAGCAGCACGCGAGCCCCGAAGCGTTCCTGCAGATACCAGGCGCCTCCCGCGTGATCGCGGTGGGCGTGGCTGACGACGACGTATTTGATCTGCGCTGGGTCGAGCTTCAGCTTCTTGAGGCCGCCGACCACCTGTTCTTCGACGGAGTAATCGAAGATCGGATCGATGATGATGATGCCCGCTGACGTGACGACCGCCCAGGTCGAATACTCCTGTTCCCCGACGTAGTACAGGTTGTCGAACATCTTCATCGGCTCGCGCGCCCACGTCGATCGGTCGGGCGCGGCCTGTGGTCCGCGTGCGGGCTGTCCCGCGCCCCGGGCCGGAGCCTGTCCGCCCCGGCGCGCCTGTGGAGTCGCGCGCGAGGCCTGTTCTGGCGTGCAGAGAGTGATGAGCGGGGTTGGGTTGCTGGCCGCCAGCGCTTTCGCGGCGGCGACGTGAGAATCGACGGTGTTGGCGGATTGGGCTGACAGCGTCGCGCCAAGCACGAACGGCAAAGCCAGACGTCTCATTGCGGCCTCCTGAAGGCTGGTGTTCGAGGGTGGATTCACATTATATTGGGCTACCCGGAAATTATCGATAATCGGGCGAGAGCAGGAGCCGTATTCATGAACAAGCTCAAAGCGGCGGTGCTGGTCATCTGTCTGGCGGCGTGGGGCCACCAGCCCGGCCACGCCCAGGCAGGCCGGACGACGTGGACCGACTACGGCGGCAGCGCCGACAACGCGCGCCACTTCACGTCGAATCAGATCAACCGCTCGAACCTCGACCAGCTTCGCGTGGCGTGGACCTACGCGACCAACGACAACATCTCGTACGTCTTCAACCCGATCATCGTCGACAACATGATGTACGTGCTGGCGAGGAACAACTCGCTCGTGGCGATCGACGCGACGACCGGTCAGGAGATCTGGGTCCACGAAGGCCTCCAGGGCATCGCGCCGCGCGGCATCAACTACTGGGAGAGCAAGGATCGGTCAGACCGCCGGCTGCTGTTTCAGCTCAACAGCTATCTCCAGGCCATCGACGCGCGCACCGGCAAGTCGATCCTGACGTTTGGCAAGAACGGCGCGGTCAACCTCAGGGAAGGCCTCCGCCGCGATCCGGCGACGGTCGTGAAGACGCAGTCGTCGCAACCCGGGAAAGGTGTTCGAGAACCTCATCATCCTTGGATCGGCCGCGGGCGAAAACTACATGGCGCCTCCAGGCGATGTTCGCGCCTTCGACGTCGTGACTGGCGCGCTCGTCTGGCAGTTCCACACGATTCCCGCATCCGGGCGAGTTCGGCTATGAGACCTGGCCACCCGACGCGTGGAAATACATCGGAGGCGTCAATACCTGGGGCGAGATTACCGTCGATCCCGTCCGAGGCATCGCGTACTTTCCGCTCGGTTCTCCCACCTACGATTTCTACGGCGCCGATCGTCACGGCGCCAACCTGTTCGGCACGTCGCTCCTCGCGCTGAACGCGCGAACCGGAAAGCGCATGTGGCATTTCCAGATGGTCCACCACGACCTCTGGGACTACGACAACGTGGCCGCGCCGCAATTGACGACGATTCAGCGCAACGGCAAGACCATCGATGTCGTGGCGCAGGCCGGCAAGACAGGCTTCATGTACGTATTCGATCGCGTGACCGGAGAGTCGATGTTTCCGATCGAAGAACGGCGCGTCCCTCCCAGTGAGATTCCGGGCGAGCAGGCGTGGCCGACGCAGCCGTTTCCGACAGCGCCGCCTCCCTTCGCGAATCAAACGCTGACGGTCGACGACATCAACCCGTACATCCTGACGCCCGAACAGCGCGAGACGTGGAAGAAGCGGATTGCGAACGCCGCCAATGCCGGTCTCTTCACTCCGCCCGCGCTGCGCGACACCGTGTCGATTCCGGGTGCGCAGGGCGGCGCGAACTGGGGCACGACGTCGGCCGATCCGTCAAAAGGCATCGTCTACGTGCTCAGCATCAACGTGCCGTCGATTTACAAGTTGAGCACCGAGGCGCCTACAGGAGGCGGCAGAGGTGGACCGGCGGCACCGGAAGCCATCGCGCGCGGCCGGGTGCTCTACAGCGAGAAGTGCGAGACGTGTCATGGTCCCGACCTAAGGGGTGACGCCAACTATCCATCGCTCGTGGATATCACGCTGCGCGTTGGACCGGAGACGTTGAGGGAGGTCATCACGGGCGGCCGGCCGGGCATGCCGGCAAACAACAATCTGAGTCAGCCCGATGTTGCTGCTCTCGTCGGATTTCTGGGAAGCACCAACGCGTCCACGGGCCCCGGTCGTGGCGCCGCGCCCTCACCGGGCACGCCGGTCGGCCCCGTCGTCGCCTCGGGCGGAGCACCCGGTGGTCGCGCCGTTCCTCCGGGTCGTGCCGGCGGCATGGTGGGCCCCGACTATCCCAAGGGTGTGAAGGTTCCGGAAGTGCGGATGTACACCGGCTACGGAATGGACGGCACGATCGTGAAGCCGCCGTACTCCACGCTCACCGCATACGATCTCAATACCGGTACCATCAAGTGGCAGATCCCCGCGGGAGGCGACGACATTCGCGCCGCGGCCGCGGGCGGCAAGGATACGGGCTACATCAGCCAGAGAACGGGCATCGTCACGACCTCGTCGGGCCTGCTGTTTCACGCCGGCGGCGACGGCATCCTTCGCGTGTACGATTCGGAAACCGCGCGCGTGCTCTGGAGCGCGGAACTGCCTTCGGGGTCGCGTGGCATCCCGGCGATGTACGAAGTGAATGGCCGGCAGTTCTTCGTCGTGAACGCGACTTCGTCTCTGGATGCGGGTAGCCGTGCGATGAAGCCGGGTACACAGCGGACCAGAGCGTACGTGGCGTTCGCGTTGCCGGCGGGACAGTAAGGGAGACCATGCTCAATTACATCGAAGGCAGTTGGCGGGAATCGGCCGCGACCGAGCGGATTCCGGTGATCAACCCGGCCACATTGGAAGAGATCGGGCGGACACCGCTGTCGCCGGCGAGCGAAGTCGATCAGGCGGCGATGGCCGCGGCCAAAGCATTCCCCGCGTGGCGCCGCACGCCGGTCTCCGAGCGCGTGCAGTACCTCTTCAAGCTGAAGGGGTTGCTCGAAAACGAGTTCGAGGACATCTCGCGGACGATTACCGTCGAGTGCGGCAAGACGCTCGCGGAGGCCCGCGGCGAGATGCGGCGTGCGATCGAAAACGTCGAAGTCGCGTGCGGAACGCCCATCCTGATTCAGGGCTACAACTCCGAGGACATCGCGGTCGGCATCGACGAGATCATGGTGCGCCAGCCCCTTGGCGTCTGTGCGATCGTCGCGCCGTTCAATTTCCCCGGGATGATTCCGTTCTGGTTCCTGCCCTACGCGATGGCCTGCGGCAACACGGTGGTGATGAAGCCGTCCGAGCGCGTGCCGCTGACGATGCAGAAGGTCATGAAGCTCATCGACACGGTCGGCCTGCCGGCCGGCGTCGTGAATCTGGTGAATGGCGGGCGAGAGGTCGTCAACGCGCTGCTCGACCATCCGGTCATCCGCTCGATCAGCTTCGTCGGATCGAGCGCCGTGGCCAGGCAGGTGTACGCGCGCGCGGCGGCCGCCGGTAAACGCGCGCAGTGTCAGGGCGGCGCCAAGAATCCGGTCGTGGTATTGCCCGACGCGGATGTTTCGGCCGCGTCGGATGTCATCGCCGACAGCGCGTTCGGTTGCGCGGGGCAGCGGTGCCTGGCGACGTCGCTGGCCATCACCGTCGGCGACGCGAGGGGGCCCTTCAACGAGGCCATCCAGGAGAAGGCGCGGACTCGCGTTACGGGATATGGGCTGGAGGAAGGCGTGCAGATGGGGCCGGTGATCTCGCCGGAAAGCCGGCAGCGGATCGCCAGCTTGATCGAGAAGGCGATCGCCGAAGGGGCGCGCGCCGTCGTCGACGGCCGCAACCCCGATATTCCGAAGTATCGGAAGGGGAATTTCATCCGCCCGACGATCCTCGACGATCTGCCGTTCTCGAGCGGTGTGACAAAGACAGAGATCTTCGGACCGGTGCTCTCGATGCATCACGTGAACACGATTGACGAGGCCATCGCGCTCGTCAACACGGGCGCGTACGGCAATCAGGCGTGCCTTTTCACGACGAGCGGCGCGTCAGCGCCGGAAGTTCCGGCACGAAGCCGAGGTCGGCAACATCGGCGTCAACATCGCCGTCGCCGCGCCGATGGCGTTCTTTCCGTTCAGCGGCGCGCGCGAGAGCTTTTTCGGCGACCTGCACGGCCAGGGGCGCGACGCGATCGAGTTCTTCACGCAGGAAAAGGTCATCGTCGAACGGTGGCCGCAGCAGTGGACCCGCAGGTTCTAGCCCAATGTCGTCACAAACCTCCATTCTGAAACGGCGGCCGGGTGTCAGAGCGCCCGCCGCCACGTCCGACTATCTGCTGCGTCAGGCGATCCTCAAGCTGCTGGCTGTCAAGGACTCCGACATCCGGTTGTTGACGCTCGAGCAGTGCCGTGATGCCGTCGACAAGAGCCTGCACGCGGGCGGCGCGTTTTCGGCGACGATCCCGCTCGTCACGCTGTTCTACGGCGGGTTCATCGACGTCGACGTCGTCGATCCGACGCGGCGCGGACAGGACCTGTTCGTGCTCAGCAAGGGCCACGCGGTGGCCGCCCTCGCGTCGATCTACGCCGAGCTCGGCTACTTCGACCGCTCGGTGCTGGCGAACTCGCGGTCGTACAGCAGCATCCTGAACGGCCATCCCGGGCCGATCCTGCCCGGAATCCAGATTGCGACCGGTCCGATGGGCCAGGGCCTGTCGGTCGCGCAGGGCTTCGCGATTGCCGGACGCATGTCGCCGCGATTCGACAGCTACGTGGTGTGCGGCGATGGCGAGCTCCAGGAGGGGCCGATCTGGGAAGCCGTGATGTTCGCCGGTCAGAAGCACCTCGACAATCTGTGCGTGATGGTCGATCGCAACAACGGCCAGCTCGACATGGCGAACCGGATGATTTTCCCCATGCCCGAGCTGGAGGCGGTGTTCGCCTCGTTCAACTGGGAAGTCGCGAGCGTCGATGCGACGCAGTACGACGGCATGTATGCGGCGCTCGAGCGGTTCCGCTTCGGGCCGCGCAACGGCAGGCCGACGGCGATCATCTGTCACGGGATGAAGGGACACGGCGCGCTGTCGGATTTTCTGAACAAGCACAAGGTGACCGTGCCCGACCGCCTGATCGAGCAGGAGATGACGCTGCAGAAAGAACAGCGGCAGAACCGGGTCGACGAGTTCGCGAGCTTCTACGACGGTCTTGCCACCCAGGCGGGCGGCGGCGAGCTGCAGGCGATGCTGGTGGAGCTTGCGGCCGAGATGCGCCTCGACTTGCGCAAGTCGTCTTCGGGTCCGCTGTCGCTGTCCCAGGTGCTCGGCCCGGTGGTGACCACCCGCGTGCCTCCGCGCGACAAGCGCATTCAGTACGACGCCGCGCAATTGCCGAAGATCGATCGATCGAAGGAATACGCGGCCAGCGATATCGTGACGTCGGCGATGAAGGTCTTCGCGCGCGACGCGAGGGTCGTCAGCATCGACGCCGATCTGGCGACCACGAGCGGCCTCGAGGCGGGCGTGGCGGCCGTCGACCAGCGACGGGCGCTGAACGTCGGCGTCGCCGAAGCGAACATGATGAACATCGGCGAGGCCTTCGCCGCGCTGGGGCACAACACCTGGATCAGCACGTTCTGTCCGTTCTACGACTGGAAAGTGTTGCGCCGCATCGCCGTCGGACATCAGGAGCGGCACGAGGCGATCGACGCACCCGACGGATGGCTGAGCGAAGGCCACGGCCTCGATCTGACGATGCTCGCGACCGCCGCGAACTTCGAGACGACGTACGAACGGCGCGACCCACATGGGGAACGACGACTCGACGACGTTCGACGCCGTGGCCCATCTGAGAATCATCGACGTCTCGTGCCCGCAGCAGATGCTGGCCGTGATGCGGTGGATCATGGACGGCAACCGCGGCATGCTGTACGTACGGGTGATGCGCACGCCGTCCGCGGTGCTCTACGGCGCGGACTATACCTTCGAGTTCGGCAAGGGCCATTTCGTCCACGGCGAGAAGGCCGCCGATGCGTTCATCGTGACGAGCGGACGCGGCGTGCACGAGGCGATCGGCGCGGCGCGTCAGCTGGCGGAGCAGGGGATTACGGCCGCGGTCGTGGATCTGCCGTCGATCGACGCGGCATTGCTGACCGAGCTCTGCTCGTCGGGAAAACCTGTCTGTGTGGCGGAGCAGAACAACGGGTACATTCTCGAGAACCTCCAGAAGGTCGCCTTCGACGAGCGCCGGCGATCTGGCCCGAATCTCCTTCAGAAGGTGCTCGCCATCAACACGCTGGGCCCCGACGGCCGGCCGCACTTCATTCACTCGGGCACGTATGAAGAGCTGGTCGAAGCCTTCGGCCTGACCCCCGCAAAAATCGCCGCGGCCGTGGCCGGCGCGCTGAAGAGTTGAGGATCTCATGACCGTTCCTGCTATTCACGAAGACGACGCCGAAGATCTGGGCCTGCCGGGACGCCATCTTCGCTGGCTCGTCGCGAAAAACGCGGTGAACGCGAAGAACTGCTCGGCGTGCGTCATCCGCGTTGCGCCGGGCGAGAAGGTGAGGCCCGCGCACTCGCATCCGAACGGCGAGGAAGTGATTTACATCATCACGGGCTCGGGCCGCGTGCTGGTCGCGGGCGAAGTGCGTCCCGTCAGACCGGGCATGGCGGTGCTGTTCCCGCAGGGCGCGGTGCACATGCTCCACAACACCGGCACCGAAGAGATGAAGGTGGTGTGCTTCTTCGCGCCCCCGACGGGGCTCGAGAACTATCAGATGCACGAGGGCGTCGACTTTCCCGACTGAACGGTGGGACGGGAAAGCTGAAACTAGAAACTAGAATCTAAAAACTAGAATCTGAAAACTGAAGACTGACAACTGAAAAACTACACTGATGACTACCAAGGACTATTCCAGTTTCGGCCTGAAAGACAAGATCGCCATCGTCACCGGGGCGTCGCAGGGCATCGGCAGGGCCATCGCGGTGGGGCTGGCCCAGGCCGGCGCGCACGTGGTGCTGGCGAAGCACCCTGAGGGACGGCAGAACGAGATCAAATCGGTCCAGGCCGAGATCGAAGCTCTGGGCCGCAAGGCGCCGATCGTGATGGTGGACGTCAACAACGTGGACCAGGTACGGTCGATGATCGACGAGACCGTTCGGCTGCTTGGCAGGGTCGACATCCTCGTGAACAACGCCTCATGGACCGGTACCGGCCCGGCGCTCGGCGTCACCGAGGAGGAATACGACAAGACGCTGACCGCGTCGTTGAAGAGCGTGTTCTTCGCGTGCCAGGCGGCGGCGCGCGTGATGATTCCCCAGGGCAGCGGCAAGATCATCAACATCGGGTCGAATTTCGGCGAGATCGCGTTCAGCGGCCGCGCGGTCTACGCCGCGGCGAAAGCCGGCGTGCATCATCTTTCACGCGCGCTCTCGCTGGAATGGGCCAAGTCGGGCGTCACGGTCAACGTCGTGGCGCCGTGCATCACCGAGACCGACTCGCGCAAAGTGATTCTCGAGCGGCCCGGCTACAAGGAATGGGTCGGCACACAGATTCCGAAAGGGCGCTGGAATCAGCCCGACGACCTCGTCGGCGCCGTGCTGTTCCTCTCGAGCGATCTCTCGGACATGGTGGTGGGCCATGTGCTGATGGTGGACGGAGGATGGACCATTCACTAATTAAGTCGCAAGGCGCCGGTCGACAGTCGTAAGGCGCAAGGCAGTGCCGCCTTTCGCGCCTTTCGCCTTACGACTTCTGACTCGCGCCTTGCGACTCAGTTCGTCGTCGCCTGGACCGCGCCGATTCCCTTGTAGTTGAACTTCTGCAGACGCTTGCCTTCGTAGGTTTCCACTGTGTAGATGTTCCCCTTCGAATCGAGCGAGACGTTGTGCACGGCATAGAACTGGCCTGGCATCCGTCCGCCGTTGCCGAAGTGGCTGACGACCTGCAGCGGCTCGCGCAGCATCGTCCACACCCGATGGTTCGCGCCGTCGGCGATGAACGCGTGGCGCTGGGCGGCGTCGCGTGAGAACCCAATGTCGAACACCGCGCCGTCGCCGAGCGTGCTCCTGGCGATCTGCGCTTCCTTGACGAAGGTCCCATCCTTGCGGAACACCTGAATGCGGTCGTTCGCGCGATCGCAGACATACACCAGCCCGTCGTTGGCGATTTGCGCGCAATGCACCGTTCGGAACACCTGCGGGATGGGCGCCGCCGGGTCGTACGGACCGGGATCGGCGTCATCCGGCTTCTTGCCGTACGCACCCCAGTGCCGCTTGTAGGCGCCGGTGTCGGCGTCGTAGACGATCACGCGCCGGTTGCCATACCCGTCGGCTACGTACACCTCGTTGGCCGCCATGTCGACTTCCGCTTCCGCGGCGCGGTTGAGGTTGGCCGTGTCCGTGTTGCCCTTGCTCTGGCCGTCGCGGCCGATCTGCAGCAGGAATTTTCCCTGACGGGTGAACTTCAACATGTGGTGGCCCTGGTTGGTCGGCAGCCACACGTTGTCCTTGCCGTCGATCGTGATGCCGTGCATCGAGGCCGGCCACTGATAGCCGGGCCCGGGGCCGCCCCACGACGACACGAGGTTGCCGGCCGGATCGAACTCGAGCACCGGCGGCGCGACGTCGCAGCAGAGATCGGAAATCCTGCGCTTGTCGCCCGGCTGCGGCGGCGGCGATCCGCCCGGCTGCTGCGTGCCGTTGGTGCCCGGCAGCATGCCGGCTTCCTTGGGCGCCACGTTGCCGCGATGCGTAATCCAGACGTGATCGCGCGCATCGATGCTGAGGCCGACGACCGATCCCATCACCCAGTTGTTCGGCAGCGGCTTGGGCCACATCGGATCGACTTGGTACACCGGCGCCTGCACGGTGCCGCGCGTCTGCGCGAGGGTGGCCATCTGCAGGGCGTACTGGGCCACTGCCAGGACGGCGATCGCCGCGACGAAGGTGATGCCTGTCTTGTATTGACGTTTCATGTTGCTCCTTTGAAATGGGGTCGGGTGCAATTTTACGTTTTCCGTAAAATTGCACCCGACCCCATTTATCCGATTATTGCCACGGCACGCACCGGGGCGGCCGAGGCGCCGCGCCATTTGACGGGCAGCACGCTGACGGTAAACGAATGATACGGCGCCGGGATCTCGTGAAGATTGCACATGTTCTCGAGATGGTAATACTCGCGCTCGCGCATGACGCGGTGCGCCTCCCAGAATTTTTTCCGCTCGAACATCTTGGCCACGGGCGGATCGAAGCCGATGGCGTCGATGCCCATCACCTTGACGCCGCGATCGAGGATGTAGTGCACCGATTCCTTGGTCATCCCGGGATGATCGGTGAGATACGCTTTGTCGAGCCGCTTTTTGGCCGCATCGGTGCGCAGCAGCACGATGTCGCGTTCCTTGATCCGGTAGCCCCCCAGCTTCTTCTCGGCTTCCTCGATGTCGGGGACCGTGATCTCGTCGCCCGCCCCCTTGTGCGTCAGATCGAGCACCACGCCATCGCCGTAGCGGTACTCAATCGGAATCCCCTCGGCCCGTGGCGCGGTGGGATTGACGTGCCCCCACGAATCGATGTGCGTCCCGATGTGGTCGCCGGTGACGATCATGCAGTGGTTGGTAATCTCGGTCACCCCGAACTTGTCGGTCCCCACGCTCTGCGCCATCTGGCTGTAGGTTTCCATCTCGACGATGACCGGCTTGGCCACGTTCGGGTAGGTCATCATCCCCTGAAACACTTCCATGCTGAGATCAATCAATCGGGTCATATCTGAAACCGCATTGCCATATTCTCAATTGACAATTGCCGTATCGATTGACGATTGGCAATCGACGATGTGGCAATTCATTTGCCTTCCCACCCTCCATCGACGTGGATGGACTGCCCGGTCAGGTAGCTCGCTTCGTCGGACGCCACGAACGACACGACCGTGCCGATTTCGCGCGGCTGACCCGCACGGCCCAGTGAAATCTGCGCCAGCACGATCGGGAGGATGTCGGGGCTCTTCATGACCCACGCGGTCATGTCCGTGTCGATGAGACCGGGGTGCACGCAGTTGACGCGGATGCCCTGCGGCGTCATCTCGGCCGACATGTTGCGCGTGAGCGCCTCGAGGCCGAGCTTGGTCGGCGCGTAATGCGTGCGGCCGGGAAGCACTTTGGCGGCCTGAATCGATCCGATGTGCACGATGCTGCCCTTGCGCTTCTCGGCGAGCGCCCGGCGGCAGAAGACCTGCGAGCACATCCATGCGCCCCTGAGGTTGATGTCCACCAGCTGCGTCCACTGGTCGTCGGTCAGCTCGAGGAACGGCACGATCGTTTCGATGCCGGCGTTGTTGACCAGGATGTCGATGCCGCCCAGCTCTTTCCACGCCTTGTCGATCATCGCCTCGACATCGGCACGCTTCGCGACGTCACCCTGGACGACGATCGCCTTGCGGCCCTTGGCCTGCAGGCTCTTCGCAACCTCTTCCGCCTGTTTCGAGCTGTGCACGTAGTTGACGGCGACATCCGCGCCTTCGTCGGCGAAGACCTCGGCGATACCCCGGCCTATGCCGCGGCTCGCACCGGTGACGAGCGCTTTCTTGCCCTTGAGTCTCATTGTTCCCGCGCTTTCCTTGTGATGGTGGAGAGTGTTTGTCGGTCGGCTGCGCTTCCGGGCGCCCGATGGAAGGGCGCCCGGGAAGGCTTCCGATTGGCTCAGGTGCGGAGCGAGTACCCGAGAGATTGCAAGTACTTCTTGCTGATTTCGGCGGTCTGCCTCGGCGTATAGGGCATGTTCTGCGACCCGTCGAGCTCGTGCATGATGTTCGCGTTGGGGTTCGCCTTCTCCATGGTCTCGAGCACCGACTTCAGATCGACCTTGCCCTCGCCGAGCGGGCAGTAGCCGCCCATGTGTTCCCAGCCCCTGAAATCCTTGAGGTGCATGTGGTCGATGATCTTCGCGAAGTCCTTGACCATCTGTGCGGCGTCGGTCCCACCCTTCTGCGCCTGGCCGATGTCGGGCGCGAAGTGCATGTACCGCGTATCGATGGCATTCAGGACGTCGTAGGTCTCTTCGCGTGTCTCGACCACCGTGCCCGTGTGCTGGTGCAGTCCCGTGCGCAGGCCCAGATCGGTGACGGCCTTGCCGTACTCGTTGAGCGCCGCGATGATGTTGGCTTTGTGTTCGGCGAAGACATAACCGGTCCGGGGACCGTTGGGCGACTGCACGAGATAGCTGCCGCCGTGCTTCTTCAGGACCTTCGCGTAGCGCTGCAGCATCTCGATCTGCGATTTCCGCTGTGAGGGATCGGTCAGGTTGACCGTGACGAACGCCGAGCGGAGTGGAATCGGATACTTCTCGAGCATCGGGCCGAGCGTGCCCTTCGTGTCCAGGTCCTCGAGAATGGACGCGAAGGTCTCGAACGAGTAGTACCCGAGCTCGCTGCAGTCTTTGAGCGCGGGCTCGAGATTTTCGGGCGTGCGCGGCACCGCGCCGAAGATCAGCATGGTGATGCCGATTTTCAGCCGCTTCTGCGCCTGCGCCTCCGGGAACGCCGGAAGGGCCGCCGCCCCGATGCCGGCAAGGACCGTCCTGGTGAACGTTCGACGATTCATGGCCACAATTCCTTTCGCTGTCGCGAGATCCAGTATGGATCTCGCGCGATTCTAGAGAGGCGTCACGTTCCGAGTCAAGGCACGACCGATCGTGAAACCATCAACTTTAACGGTAAAGTCAGGTTATCAGAAATGGGCGGCAACCACGCTATGCTGTTCCCTTCGATGAACACGGTTGGGCAGGGTAAAGACGAGGGATACCTGACGCGCGACGAGATAGATAGTGTGGCGCGCGAAGGTCTGGCGGCGCTCCCGGTTGACGGCCGCCGGGTGCTCGTCATCATTCCCGACGGCACGCGGACGATGCCGATGCCGCTGATGTTCGAGCTCCTCGAACGCGAGCTCGGACCTCGGGTCGCCGCGCTCGACTACCTGGTCGCGCTGGGCACGCATTCGCCCATGGATGATGCGCAGTTGACCGCGCTCGTCGGGCGTCCGGTCGTGAACGGTCGATGCGGCAGCCGCCGCATCATGAATCATCGCTGGGACGACCCGGCGACCTTCGCCAACCTCGGTGTCATTCCCGCGCGGGATGTCGAAACGATCACCGAGGGACGGTTGCGCGCGGACGTACCGGTCGCGCTCAATCGCCTGGCGACGGAGTACGAGCACATCCTCATCTGCGGTCCCGTGTTCCCCCACGAGGTGGCCGGCTTCTCGGGCGGCACGAAATACCTGTTCCCGGGCATCGCGGCGCCGGACATCATTCACTTCACCCACTGGCTCGGGGCCCTCGTGACATCCTACGAGCTCATCGGCACGATCGAGACCGCCGTGCGCAACGTGATCGATCGCGCGGCGTCGCTCGTCCGGACGCCGATCTCGCTCGTCGCGCTCGTCGTGACGCATCATGGCGTCGCGGGCATGTTCTGCGGCGACGTGCACGAGGCGTGGCGGCGCGCCGCCGCCCTCTCGTCGCGGCGTCACATCGTGTGGGTCGACGAGCCGTACGACCGCGTGCTCGCGATCATGCCGGCGATGTACGACGACTTGTGGACCGCCGCGAAGGGCACGTACAAGAGCGAGCCGGTCGTGGCCGACGGCGGCGAAGTGATCATCTACGCGCCGCACGTCACGGAAGTCAGCCGCGTGCACGGCCGCGTCATCGAAGAAGTCGGGTATCACTGCCGCGACTACTTCCTGGGGCAGTGGGAGCGGTTTCGCCGGTACCCTGGCGGGATTCTGGCGCACTCGACGCACGTCAAAGGTCTGGGCACGTACGACGCGCCGCGCGACGTCGAAACGCCGCGCATGCAGGTGACGCTGGCGACGGGTATTCCCGAAGACCGCTGCCGCCTCGTGAACCTCGGCTACAAGGATCACGCGAAGGTCGATGCGCGCGATTTCGAAGGCGACCCGAAGACGCTCGTCATTCCGCGCGCTGGCGAGATGCTGTACAGAATTCGCAGATCCGCAGATTGGTAGATTCGCAGATTTAATCTCCCAGTCAATCTCTCAATCTGCGAATCTGCGAATCTGCGAATGGAGCAACGATGTACAAGGTAGGGGTCGTGGGCCTCGGCGTGATGGGCGCGAACCTCGCGCGCAACATCGCGAGCCGGGGATTTGCCGTTGCGGGGTACGACCTCGACGCGGCGAAAACGCACGCGTTTGCCGCGGGGCATTCGACGGACTCTACCGGGGGGCAGGGGCCCCCGGATCAATCAAAGATCGGCAGCGCGGATGCGCCCGATCGCCTGATGGCCGTGCTCGAGCGGCCGCGGCGGGTGCTGATGATGGTGCCGGCCGGGGCGCCGGTGGACAGCGTCATCGCGCATCTGCGTCCGCACCTCGAGCGCGAAGACATCCTGATCGACGGCGGCAATTCGTTTTTTCGCGACACCGATCGCCGCGCCGACGACCTCGCGGCGGCGGGCTTTCGATTCGTCGGCATGGGCGTCTCCGGCGGAGAAGAAGGCGCGCTTCTCGGGCCGTCGATGATGCCTGGCGGGCCACGTGAGGCCTGGGACGCGCTCGCGCCCGTTTTGCGCGCGATGGCGGCGAAGGCGGAAGACGGCGAGCCGTGCGTGGCCTACATGGGCCCGAGGGGCGCCGGCCACTACGTGAAGATGATTCACAACGGCATCGAGTACGGCGACATGCAGCTCATCGCCGAGGTGTACGACGTGCTGAGCCGCGCGGCCGGCATGCCCGCTGGAGAGATTGCGGCCGTGTTCGCGGCGTGGAACGAGGGGGAGCTGAAGTCGTATCTCATCGAGATCACCGCGCGCGTGCTCGAGCGCGTGGACGAAGAGACCGGCCGACCGCTCGTGGATCTCATCCTCGACGAAGCCCAGCAGAAGGGCACGGGAAAGTGGATGAGCCAGAACTCGTTCGACGTGGGCGCGCCGATTCCCACGGTGAACGCGGCCGTCGAAGCCCGGCTGCTCTCGTCGCTGAAGTCCGAGCGCGTGGCGGCGAGCGGCGTCCTGACCGGACCATCAGCCCAGGTCTGGGGCGGGCTCAGTCGCGGCGATCGCCAAAAAGTGATCGAGTCGGCGCGTCAGGCGTTGTATGCGTCGAAGATCACGTCCTATGCGCAGGGGATGGCGCTGCTGCGGCTCGCGTCCGGGGAATACAAGTACAACATCGACCTGAGCGAGGTCGCGAAAATCTGGCGGGCCGGCTGCATCATTCGCGCGGCCCTCTTGTCGGACATCCGCGACGCGTTCAGCCGTACACCCGGGCTGACCAACCTGATGCTCGACGAGCGCTTCGCGCGATCGCTGGCGCCGGGCCAGCAGGCGTTGCGGGAGGTTGTCCAGACGGCCGTGGCCGCCGGCATTCCCGTTCCGGCGTTGAGCTCGTCGCTGGCCTACTACGACGCGTACCGCAGCGCGCGGCTCCCGGCGAATCTCACCCAGGGGCAGCGCGATTTCTTTGGCGCGCACACCTACCGGCGCATCGATCGCGACGGCGTCTTTCACACCGATTGGACACACGCATGAGTGGCGGGCTGGAAATACCTTCCAAGGGCGAGTGGGATTTTCTTTCGCTCGGGGCGCTGGTGCATCGCCTCGACTCGGGCATCTATCCCTTTCACAAGGCGACGTCGGTGGCCATTCACGTCAGCGGCGGCGAGTTCAACACGTCTGCCAACCTCGCCGACTGCTTCGGCCTGCGCACCGCCGTTGCCAGCGCCATCGTGGACTATCCCGTGGGCGACCTCATCGACGAGCGTGTGCGAGCGATGGGAGTTCGCCCGTTCTACAAACGGTTCAAACACGACGGGGCACGCGGCCCGAACATGGCGACGGTCTACAGCGATCGCGGCCACGGCGTACGCGCGCCGGTGGTGTTCTACAACCGGAGCAACGAGGCGGCCGCGCTGCTGAAGCCGGGCGATTTCGATTGGACGACGATCTTCGCGGGCGGCGTCCGCTGGTTCCACAGCGGCGGCATTTTCGCGGCGTTGTCGGAGACGACGGCCGAGCTCATCATCGAGGCCATGCAGGCGGCGAAGGCGAGCGGGGCCGTGGTGTCATTCGATTTGAACTACCGCGAGAAGCTGTGGAACGCGTCGGGCGGGTCGAAGCGCGCGCTCGATGTGATGTCGCGTATCGTAAAATATGTCGATGTCCTCGTCGGGAACGAAGAGGACCTCCAGAAAGGTCTCGGCATTCCGGGGCCCGAAGCGGCGGCACAGTCGGGGCTCGATGCGAGCGCCTTTCTCGCGATGATCGACCGGGTGGTCTCGCGTCATCCTCAGATCAAGGTGCTCGCCACGACGCTGCGCGAGGTGCATTCGACCAGCCGCCACACCTGGAGCGCGGTGGCCTGGATGACGGGAAAGGCGTATGTCGCGCCCAGCTGCGACCTGGACGTGCACGACCGCGTCGGCGGCGGAGACGGGTTTGCGTCGGGGTTCTTTTACGGATTGATGACGGGCGAAACGCTGGAAGAGGCGCTCAAGCTTGGATGGGCGCACGGCGCGCTCGTCACGACCTATCCGGGCGATACCACCATGGCCAGGGTCGATCAGGTGCGGGCGTTCGCCAGGGGCGGATCGGCGAGAATTCAGCGATAGCCGATAAGTACGTAGTGCCCGGCTTCAGCCGGGCCGGATATAGTGTCCGGCTTTTAAAGTACGTAGTGTCCGGCTTCAGCCGGACTTGAGAGGAGCGAGCGATGTCTGAACAGAATCTCGTGAACCGGCGCGATTTCGTGAAGACGGCGGGCGGAGCGGTCGCGGCCACGTCGCTCCTGGGTGCTGACGCGTTTGCGCAGACACCATCGGGACGCAGACGGTACGCCCTCATCGGGACCGGCGAGCGGGCCACCGGCATGTGGGGCAGGCAGATTCGCGAGCGCTATGCCGATGTCATTCAGTTCGTCGGCCTGTGCGACATCAACCCGAAGCGTCTCGAGAACTCGAAGGTCCTGATGGGCGTCGACTGTCCGACGTTCACGAACTTCGACGAGATGCTCGACAAGACGAAGCCCGACGTCGTCATGGTGACGACCAGGGATTCCTTCCACAGCCAGTACATCGTCCGGGCGCTCGATCGCGGGTTCGATGTCATGACCGAAAAGCCGATGGTCATCGACGAGAAGCAGTGCCAGGCGGTGCTCGACGCCGAAAGACGGAACAAGAAGAAGATCGTCGTCACCTTCAACTACCGCTTCGCGCCGAAACATCGCACGGTGAAGGAAATACTCATGGCGGGCGAAATCGGCCGCGTGCTGTCGGTGGATTTCGCCTGGTATCTCGACGTGTACCACGGCTCCGACTATTTCCGCCGCTGGCACGCCTACAAGAACGGCGGCGGCAGCCTGTGGGTCCACAAGGCCACGCATCATTTCGATTTGATGAACTGGTGGCTCGGCGCCGATCCGGTTGAGGTCGTCGCCAACGGTCAGCTGCAGGTCTACGGCAAGAACGGTAACATCCGGGCAGACAACTGCCGCGTGTGTCCGCACAAGAAGGACTGCCGCTTCTATTACGACCTCACCACCAATCCGACGCGCATGAAGCTCTATGCCGATGCCGAGGGCGAGGACAAGTACTATCGCGACGCCTGCGTCTTCCGCCCCGATATCGACATCTACGATTCGATGCAGGCGATCGTGAAATATTCGAACGGCGCGACGATGGCGTATTCGCTCGACGCGCATATGCCGTTCGAGGGGCTGCGCGTGGCGTTCAACGGCGAGCTCGGCCGTCTCGAGATGCGCGACCACGAACGGCAGCCGTGGGAAGTGCCGGCCGGCGACGAAACCGAAATCTACGTGACCAAGAGCTTCGGCCTGCGCAAGCGCGTTCCGGTCGTCAACGGCGAAGGCGGCCACGGCGGCGGCGACGACGTGATGCGCGACCAGATCTTCAAAAACACGTCGGCGCCCGAACACATGCGGCTGCCCGACTCGCGCGCCGGCGCCATGTCGTGCCTGACCGGCATCGCGGCGCGCAGGAGCATCGAACAGAAGCGGGCGGTGAGGATCTCAGAGCTGATGAAGTTGACGTGAGGGCTCGACACTAAGCAACAGAAGATCAAAAGGTCAGAAGATGATCTTTTGATCTTTTGTGTTCTTGAGGAACCACTGCCATGAAAACGTTTTCCACACGCAGACTCGGCAAGTCGACGCTCGAACTGACGCCCATCGGGCTGGGCGCATGGGCGATTGGCGGAGCATGGCGGTTCGGCTGGGGGCATCAGGACGACGCCGAGTCGATCGCGACGATCAAGCGCGCGGTCGAGCACGGGCTGAACTGGATCGACACCGCGGCGATCTACGGGCTCGGCCATTCCGAAGAAGTTGTCGGACGGGCGCTTCAGGACGTCCCGCGAAGTGAACGCCCCTACGTGTTCACCAAGTGCAGCCTCGTGTGGGACGAGGCGGGCGCGACGTCGCACAGCCTGCGCGCGCAGTCGATTCGACGGGAGGTCGAGCAGAGCCTGAAACGGTTGCAGGTCGAGCGCATCGACCTCTATCAGATTCACTGGCCCAAATGGCCGGCCAGCCCCGAAGGGCACGATCCCGGCAACATCGAAGAAGCCTGGACGACGCTGACCCAGCTGAGAAACGAAGGGAAAGTGGCGTTCATCGGCGTGTCGAACTTCGACGTCAATCAGTTGAAGAGAATCTCGGCCATCGAGACGCCGACCAATCTTCAGCCGCCGTACTCGATGCTGCGCCCCGAGATCGAAAAAGAAATCCTGCCGTATTGCCTCGACAACAACATCGGCGTCATCCCGTACTCGCCGATGCAGTCCGGGCTCCTGACCGGCACGATGACGCGGGAGCGGTTTGCGTCGTTGCCCGAGGGCGACTGGCGCCGGAACGCCCGATGGTTCCAGGAGCCGATGTTCTCGAAGGCGCAGTTCCTGGTCGAGCACTTGAGGGCGATTGGCGAGAAGCACGGCCACAGGCCCGGCGAGGTGGCGATCGCCTGGACGCTGCGCCACCCGGGCATCACGGCCACGATCGTCGGCGCGCGCAAGCCGCAGCAGATTGACGAGCTGATCGGGGCCGCCACCTTCCGCCTGAGCGCGCGCGAGATCGAGCAGCTCGATGCCGCGGCGATTGAGTTCGACGGCGTGCGGACTTGAATCTCAATACCGCAATCAATGCGGCAATTGCCAATTGAGAATGTGGCAATGCCTCCTACAGCACCAGCCCGAAGAACCGCTCGGCGTTCTTGAAGCAGATCTTCTCGACGAGTGCGCCCATCATCGCCTCGTCGTCCGGCAGCTCGCCGTTCTCCATCTCCCGCCCCAGCAGATTGCACAGCACGCGGCGGAAGTATTCGTGCCGCGGGTATGACATGAACGAGCGCGAGTCGGTGAGCATGCCGACGAAGTGCGCCAGCAGGCCGTTGTTGGAGAGCGCGTTCAGCTGCCACTCCATCGCTTCCTTCTGATCGAGGAACCACCACCCGCTGCCGAACTGGATCTTGCCGGCGACGCTGCCGTCCTGGAAGTTGCCGATCATCGTCGCGAAGGCGTAGTTGTCGGCCGGGTTCAGGTTGTAGATCACCGTCTTGGGGAGCGCCTTCTCGTGTTCCAGGCGATCGAGATACCGGCCGAGCGCATCGATTTGTGGCAGGTCGCCGATCGAATCGTAGCCGACGTCGCGGCCGAGCGTCTTCAGCCCGCGCGTGTTCGCGTTGCGGCGCGCGCCCAGATGCAGTTGCTTCGTCCAGCCTTTCTCCGCATCGAGCCGGCCGAAGTACACCATGAGGTACGAGGCGAACGCTTCGCGCTCGTCGGCCGTCGCGGGAGTGCCCGCGCGCGCCTTGTCGAAGATCGCCCTGGCCCGATCGTCGGTGCAGTCGGCCGCGTAGGCCTGGTCGAGGCCATGGTCCGACAGCCGGCCGCCGAAATCGTGAAATGCCTGATGGCGCTTGCCGAGCGCGTCGAGCAGGTCCTGCAGCCGCGCGATGTGCACGTTCGCCGTCTTCGCGAGCTTGTCGATCCACGGGTTGAAGACCTCGGGCTGGTGCGGATCCATGACGCGGTCCGCGCGGAACGTCGGATAGATTCTGGTGGCCAGCCCCGAAGCCGCGATCGTCTCGTGGTAGGTGAGCGGATCCGCCGGATCGTCGGTCGTGCAGACGGCCTTGACGCAGAACTTGCCGAGGATGCCCTTCGCACTCAGTTGCGGTGTCTTCAATTTCTCGTTGGCCCGCTCCCATACGCTCTGGGCTGATTTCTCGTTCAGCAGGTCATCGATGCCGAAGTACCGCTTCAGCTCGAGGTGCGTCCAGTGGTACAGCGGATTGCGCAGGCACTGCGGCACGGTCCTCGCCCAGGCGAGGAATTTGTCGTACGGATCGGCGTTGCCTGTACAGAACCGTTCGTCGATTCCGCTGGCGCGCATCGCACGCCACTTGTAGTGATCGCCTTCCAGCCAGATCTCGAAGAGGTTCGCGAACCGGCGATCCTCGGCGACATCTTTCGGCGGCAGGTGACAGTGGTAGTCGATGATGGGCTGCGGCGCCGCGTAGGTGTGGAACAGCCGTCGCGCCGCCTTGGTTTCAAGCAGAAAGTCGTCGTGTATGAAACTCATCGGGTGTCTTTTTACAGGAGATCAGGAGATCAGGAGTTTATTTAGAACAACACTCCTCCTGATCTCTTGATCTCCTGTTCAAGCCAGCAACGCCTGTTTGCAGTAGTCGATGGTTTTTGCGATTTCCGCCATGCGATCCGATCCGGCGGGCACGGGATATTCGAACTCGATCGTCGCCTGAATCGGCCACTTGTTGTCGCGGATCAAGCGAAGCACGTCGCCGATCGGTGTGTCGCCCTGTCCGAACGGCGTGGTGGCGCCTTCGTGCATCTTGCGGTCCTTGACGTGCACGTGCGTGATGCGCCCGTGGTGCTGCTTGAGGAACGGAACGGGTGAGGTGTTGTTGCCGGCGACGAAGTGGCCGATGTCCAGATTCGCCCAGTTGAACTTCGACTGCGCGAACGCCGCCTCCCAGTGCGCGGGGGTGGTCGCCGCGTGGCCGTGATACCCCACCATCACCTTGTGCTTGTCGGCGAACCGGCCGATGCGCCCGGTGTGCGCGGCGTCGATCTCGCACGAGATCGCGCGGGCGCCGAGCGTTTTCGCCAGGTTGAAGCAGTAGTCCACTTCTGCGTCCGCCATCGTGTAAATGCCGTCGTATTTCACGATCTCAATCAGCACACCGGCGCTCTCGTACTTCTTGCGGAACGCCGCGGCGCGATCGACCTGCACGGACGTGCGCCACTTCGTCATCTCCTCTGGCGTGGCTTTCCGGCCGTTCGACCCGGGCGAACCCAGGAACCCTTCAACAGGCTGCGACCGCAGCTCGAGCGCGTTGACGTTCAGCGTGAGGCACCGTTTGAGCACCTCGTCGGGATCCATCTCGCGCCCCCCGAAGTTATAGGGCACGTTCAAGCCCACCTGTACGCCGGCGAACTTCGAGTTCGGTTTGCCGGAGGACTGCCCGGCGAGACCGGCCGGCCACAGCAGGTTCGACGCCGGAATCGCCGCCATCGCCAGTCTGCCAAGCTCCCGACGTGTCAGGTGCATAACGCCCCCTTCTTTTTGCTTCTACTTTTCACTTTCTACTTTCCACTTTCGATTTCACCGGCGTCAGTATAATCCGCTGATGCTTCCACGTCTTCGCGCGATTCTGCTCCTTGTCGTTGCGGCCGTGACGGTGGGCTACGCCGCGCAGGTCGGTACCACCTGGCCTCCGGGACTCCAGCGGGTGTCGGAAGACTCGCCGCCGTTGTCACCCGCCGAAGCCCTGAAGCGGTTTTCCATGCCGCCCGGCTATCGCGTCGAACTGGTGGCCAGCGAGCCGCTCGTGCAGGACCCGGTGATGATCGAGTGGGACGGCGAGGGTCGTTTGTGGGTCGTCGAGATGCCGGGCTACATGCCCGACATCAACGCCAAGGGCGAGCACGATCCCGTCGGGAAGATCGTCGTCCTCGAAGATACGAACAGCGACGGGCGCATGGACAAGCGCACGGTGTTCCAGGCTGGTCTGGTTCTGGCGCGGTGGCTGAAAGTGCTCAGCCGCGGCGTGCTCGTGGCGGAACCGCCCAATCTCTGGCTGTTCGAGGACACCAACGGCGACCTTCGCGCCGATCGCCGCGAGCTCGTCACCAGGGAGTACGGCCGCCGCGAAGGCAACGTCGAGCACAACGCGAACAGCCTGCTCTGGGCGCTCGACAACAACATCTACACGTCCGAGATCGACATCGACCTGCGGCTCAAGAACGGCAAGTTCGAGGTGCGCAAGACGCTCTCCCGCGGGCAGTGGGGTATCACGCAGGACGACGCGGGACGGATTTTCAGAAACACGAACGAGTCGGCGCTGCACGTCGACGTGGTGCCCGCGCGCTACTACATGCGCCACCCGAACCTCGTTCGGACGCGCGGGAGCTACGAGTCGCTCAACGGCCCGAACGGCGAGCTGAACGAGGTGTGGCCGATCCGTCCGACGCGTGGCGTCAACCGCGGCTATCAATTCGGGATTCTGAGAGACGACGGAACGCTCGCGAAGTACACGTCGGTGTGCACGCCGATGGTGTATCGCGGCGACCGATTGCCGGCGGAGCTCTACGGCAACCTCTTCATCGTCGATCCGACGGTAAATCTCGTCAGCCGCATCATTCTCGCGGATGGCAGGGACGGGCTGACGGCGGCCAAGGCCTATCGCGAAGTGCGCGGCGAGTTCCTCGCCTCGACCGACGAGCGATTCCGTCCCGTCAACCTGTCGCTCGCCCCCGACGGGACGCTGTATGTCGTCGACATGTACCGCGGCATCATTCAGCACAAGGGCTACATGACGGAGTACCTGCGCGACTACGTGCAGACGCACGAGATGGCGCAGCCGAACTCGCGGGGACGCATCTATCGCATCATGCACGACAGCTCGAAGCGAGACACGACGCCGCTGCCGATGCGATCCACGCCGGCGCAGCTCGTGTCGATGCTGGCGCATCCCAACGGCTGGCGCCGCGACATGGCGCAGCAGCTGCTGGTCGAACGTGGAGACACGTCGGTCGTCCCGGCGCTGCGGAAGATGGCAGCGAGCGCCGCAGACGTCCGGACGCGGCTCCATGCGTTGTGGACGCTCGACGGGCTCGACGCCATCGAGCCTGGCGACGTCATGTCTGCGCTCTCTCACGCGAATAGAGACGTGCGGGTGTCCGGGCTGCGGCTTGCAGAGCGCTGGCTGGGCCAGGCGAATCATCCGCTGCAGAGTGCGGTGCTGAAGCTGCTCGACGACAACGACTGGGCCGTTCGGCGTCAACTCGCTGCCACGCTCGGCGAGTTGCCGGCGCAGTCGAAGGAGCCCGCGATCGCCACCATCCTCGAGCGCCACGGCGACGACCCGATTGCCGTCGACGCGGCGCTGAGCGGTCTGAATGGCAGCGAGCTGGTGGTGCTCGATCGATTGCTGCAGGGCACGTCGGAAACGCCGCAGCGCGCCGCGGCCATCACGATGATCGCGGCCACGATCGTGAAGGCGGCCGTCGACGCTCCGGTGCAGGCATTGATGCAGCGGGTGGCGGAAGCGTCACGCGCGTCCTGGCAGCGCGCCGCGCTCTTGCGCGGTGCGGAAGTCTCTTTGCTCGGTGCGACGATGCCGGGCAGTGCAGGTCGAGGCGCTGGCAATCCGAACACGCCGTGCGAAACGTGTCCCGGCGGACGTGGTGGACCCGGCGGCGCGCGCGCATTTCCGGGTGCGCTCGAAGGCGCCGACCCGCCGGCTCCGCCGTCGCGCGCGGGAGGTCCGTTTGTGATGCTCGCGTCCGAACCCGCGCTCGTTGCGGTCGCGGCGCAGCCTGGCGAGCTCGGCGATCGCGCCGCGAAGGTGCTGGCGCGCGTGGGATGGCCGGGCAAGCCCGGCATGGCCGCCGCCGCACCGCTGAGCGCGGCGGATCAGACGCGCTTCGCCGCCGGGCAGGAGTCGTACAAGAACCTGTGCGAAGGATGCCACGGCGCCGACGGGCGCGAGCAGCCTGGCGCCACGCCGAACATCGCCGGCGCTCCCAGCGTGATTGGCGATCCGGGTATTCCGATTCGCGTTCTTCTCCACGGCAAGGAAGGGGCCGTCGGACTCATGCCCGCGCATGGAGAGTCGATGAGCGATGCGGAAATCGCAGCAGTACTGACATACCTGCGCCGTGCCTGGGGCCAGACGGCGTCGCCGATCGATGCCGCGTCGGTGCAGCAGATCCGCGCGGCGACCGCAGGCCGCACCCGTGCCTGGACGCCCGCGGAGCTCGGACAGATCAAGTGACGTTTATTAATTTGTCGCGGGGCCCCACCCCCGACCTGTACTCGCGGCCGTTGGCCGCTCGGCTTTGGTTGCGACACCTTTCTGCTTAGTGACCAACCCATGCGCGTCGGAATAATCGGCACGGGCGCGATCGCGGGCATGCACGCGCGCGCGTACAGGAACATCGGCTTCACCATCCGCGCGTGCACCAACGTGACACAGGACAAAGGCCGCCGCTTCGCCGACGAGCACGGCGCGGAGTTCGTCGAGCGGTATGAAGATCTCTGCCGCCATCCCGACGTCGAGTTCGTGGATGTGTGCACGTTTCCGTCCATGCGCCTCGACGTCGTGCGGGCGTGTGCGGACAGCGGCAAGCCGGTGCAGGTTCAAAAGCCCATCTCGACGACGATCGAGACGGCTGGCGAGATGGTCGAGGTCGCACGGGGCGCAGGCATCACGCTGGGAGTGGTGAGCCAGCACCGGTTCGATCGCGCCAGCATGTTTCTGTCGGCGGCCATTCGTGCGGGGCGCCTGGGCCGGCTGCTGCAGGCAGACGCCTACATCAAGTGGTGGCGCTCCGACGATTACTACGCGCGGCCGATCAAGGGAAGCTGGAAGACCGAAGGGGGCGGGGCGCTCATCACGCAGGCGATTCACCAGGTGGATCTGCTGTTGTGGTTTGCCGGTCCGGTTCGCGAGGTCTTCGGCATGTGGCAGCTTGGCGCCGTACACGCCATCGAGTCGGAGGATCTTGTCAGCGCGACGCTTCGCTACGAGAGCGGGGCGACCGGCGTCATCCAGGCCGCCACCGCGCTGTGGCCGGGCTATAGCGAGCGCGTGGAGATTCACGGCACGAAAGGCAGCGCCATCATCACCGGCGACCAGTTGACGACCTGGGATGTGCGCGACGATGACGGGGATCCCCCACCGCTGGCGTCCGGCGTCGCTTCGGGGGCGTCCGACCCCATGGCGATTGCCGTCGACTCGTTCGAGCGGCAGTTCCTCGATTTCGGTCACGCCATCAAAGCGGGCAGAAAGCCGCTCGTGGCGGGCGAAGAAGGCTATCGCGCGCTCGAGCTGGTGGACGCGATCTATCGCTCGTGCCGTACGGGCGGCGTCATTCGGCTCTGACCCGAGCCAAGATATGATTTGACGCCCGATGATCCGTATTGACCGCCGGCGCACGGCCGCCGGCTTGCTGCCGGCCATCAACCGGATGTTTGATCGGTCAGCCGAAACAATCCGCTCAATCGAAGCCGCGTGGCGTCCCGAGGACGGGTCGCCCGTATTCACTGTCGAAGGTGTGTACAAATCCCGCGGCTGGACGGAATGGACGCAGGGGTTCCAGTTCGGGGCGTCGCTCCTCCAGTTCGATGCGACGGGCGATCGCGAATTTCTCGAGCTGGGACGTGCCCGCACGCTCGAGCGCATGGCGCCGCATCTGACGCACACCGGCGTCCACGATCACGGCTTCAACAACGTGAGCACCTATGGCAATCTCTGGCGGCTCGCGCGCGAGGGCCGGTTCGACGCAGGCGCGTGGGAGGTGAGCTTCTACGAGCTCGCGCTGAAGGTGAGCGGTGCGGTGCAGGCGCGGCGCTGGACGCCGATTCCGGACGGCGGCTTCATCCATTCGTTCAACGGCCGCCATTCGCTGTTTGTCGATACCCTTCGCACCTTGCGCGCGCTCGCGCTGTCGCACGTGCTCGGGCATCGGCTGTTCGAAGAGCAGGACGTGCAGGTCGATCTACTCGAGCGTCTGATGCAGCACGCGCGAGCGACAGCCGCCTACAGTGTCTACTACGGCAAAGGCCGCGATGGCTACGACGTGCGCGGGCGGACGGCGCACGAGAGCCTCTTCAACGCGGCCAACGGCACCTATCGCGGACCCAGCTCGCAGCAGGGCTATTCGCCGTTTTCGACGTGGACGCGCGGGCTGGCGTGGGCGATGCTCGGCTTCGCCGAGCAACTGGAGTTCCTGGAGACGATCGATGCCGCAGAAATGGCGCAACTGAAGTTGCGCCCTACCGTAGAGCGCCCTGCATTCGCGAAAACGGATCCCGGAACCGTTTTGCTCTACGACGCGGCGGTGGCGACGTGCGACTTCTACATCGATCACGCGGCGGCGGCAGACGGGGTGCCCTATTGGGATACGGGCGCGCCGGGGCTGGCGGCGCTCGGCGACTGGGGCTCGCGCGCAGCCGATCCCTTCAACGATTTCGAGCCGGTCGACAGTTCGGCGGCCGCGATTGCCGCACAGGGCCTCCTTCGCCTGGCCAACGTGGCGATGCGGCGTGGGGCAGACGGGACGAAGTACGAACAAGCCGGATTGCGTGTGCTCGACACGCTCATAGACGAGAGCGGGCCGTACCTGAGCCGCGACTCACGGCATCAGGGGCTGTTGCTCCATTCGATCTATCACCGGCCCAATGGATGGGACCCCGTACCGGCGGGCTCGAAGATCCCGCGCGGCGAGTCGAGCATGTGGGGCGACTATCACCTGCGCGAGGCGGCGCTCCTCGTCAAGCGGATGGCCGAAGCCGCACCGTACTACACGTTCTTCGGCTCAGTGGGGAAAGCGTGATGGTCACAATCCGGATGCGAGCCAAGCAGCAAGATGCCGCAAACATCGCCGAGTCCCGAGCGAGTCGAGGGACGAGGTACAGGTCGTGGGGGTGGGGCCCCACGACAAATTAAGTAAAGATGGCAGACCGAGTCGCACTTATCACAGGCGGCACGCGCGGCATTGGCCTGGGCATCGCACGCGCACTGGCCGGCGAAGGCTGGTCCCTCGCACTCTGCGGGTTGCGCCCGCGCGATCAGGTCGCGGACGTCGTGCGCGACCTGATGGCTGCAGGCAGCAACGTCGAGTACTGGCCCGCCGATATCGGCAGCGCGAGCGACCGCGAGCGGCTGCTCGCCTCGGCCGTCTCGCATTTCGGCGCGATTCACGCGCTCGTCAACAACGCCGGACGCGCGCCGCGAGTGCGTGCGGATCTGCTCGAGGCGACCGAGGAGAGCTTCGAAGAGGTGCTTCGCACCAACCTCCAGGGGCCGTACTTTCTGACGCAGGCTGTGGCGAATCATTTTGCCCGCGCGGCAGACGGCTCGCCGCGCGCGATTGTCTTCGTCACGTCCATATCGGCCGAAATGGCCTCGCCGCAGCGCGGCGAATACTGCGTCAGCAAAGCCGGGCTGTCGATGGCTGCGAGGCTGTTTGCCCTCAGGCTCGCGCCCGATCGCATTCCGGTATATGAAGTACACCCCCGGCATCGTCGCGACCGACATGACAGCCCGCGTCAAAGAGGCGTACGACAAGCGTATCGCCGATGGCCTTGTTCCCGAGGGGCGATGGGGACAACCCGACGATGTGGGCCGCGCGGTGGCCTCGCTTCTCCGCGGCGACATCGCGTACGCGACCGGCACCGTGTTCAACGTCGATGGAGGTCTGTCGATTCCACGCTTATGAAAAAACGATCCCGATCTGAAATCGTTGCGGAAATCGAGCGGCTTGGTGTGGTCGCCATCATCCGCCTTCAGGATGCATCTGCCGTTCGCGGCATCGTCGATGCGCTCGCGCGGGGTGGCGTAAAGGCGCTCGAGGTGACGATGACCGTGCCGGGGGCGATCGAGCTGATTGCCCAGATCGCGCCGACGCTGCCCGATGATTTTCTCTTCGGCGCGGGAACCGTCGTCGACGCCGAAACCGTTCATCGAGCCTCGCGCGCCGGCGCACAATTCATCGTCAGCCCGGTGTTCCGCCCCGAAGTCGTCAACGCCGCCCACGAAGATGGCATTCCCGCGCTGCCGGGCTGTTTTACACCGACCGAAATTCTCGCGGCATGGGATCTTGGCGCCGACATCGTGAAGGTCTTTCCGGCGACGTCCGTCGGCCCGAGCTACTTGAAAGACGTTCGTGGACCGTTGCCGCACGTCAAGCTGATGCCGACGGGCGGGGTCTCGATAGACAATGTCGGCGACTGGCTCAAGGCGGGTGCCGTCGCGGTGGGCGTCGGGTCGGCGTTGCTCGACACGAAGGCTATCGCCGCAAAGCAGTTCGATGTGATCGAAGCGAACGCGCGCCGCATGGTCGCGAACGTCGCTGTGGCGCGAAGCAGATAATTCCTATGCCAAAAGTCGTCACGTTCGGCGAAATCATGCTGCGGCTCAGCCCGCCCGGCTACGAGCGTTTTCTTCAGTCGCCCGTTTTGTGCGCAACGTTCGGCGGCGGCGAGGCCAATGTAGCCACGAGCCTTGCGCGATTCGGTCTCGACAGCTACTACGTGACGCGTCTGCCAAAGAACGACATCGGCGACGCGGCCGTACGCGCACTGCTCTCCGAAGGCGTCAAGACCGACTTCATCGTGCGCGGCGGCGATCGGATCGGCGTTTACTTCGTCGAAGCTGGCGCCAGCCAGCGCGCCTCGAACGTCATCTATGATCGCGCCCGCTCGGCCATCAGCGAGCTCGACCCCGGTGCGATCGACTGGAAAACGGTCTTTCAGGGCGCCGCGTGGTTCCACGTCACGGGCATCACGCCCGCGCTGGGCGAGAAGGGTGCGCACGCCACCCGCGAGGCGATCGAGGCCGCGGCCAAATCTGGCGCCAAGGTGTCGGTCGATCTGAACTTCCGCAAGAAGCTCTGGACCGAGGCGCAGGCCCAAAAGGTGATGCGCCCTCTGATGGCGCATGTCGATCTGGTGATCGCCAACGAAGAGGATATTCAGTCGGTGCTCGGGCTGGAAGTGCCGAACACGGACGTGACGTCGGGCCAGTTGAACGTCGAAGGATTCCGGGGCGTCGCCCAGCGGCTTTCGAAAGAGTTCGGGCCGTCGATGGTGGCGATTACGCTCCGCGAAAGCGTCTCGGCCAGCGACAACGGATGGAGCGCGGCGCTCTGGGACCAGTCTTCGGGCGCGTTCATCCGCAGCCAGCACTACGACGTGCGGCTGGTCGATCGCATCGGCGGCGGCGACAGCTTCGCGGCCGGCCTCATTTTCGGGCTGCTGACGGGCCGCGATCCCGAAGCCTCGCTCCGGTTCGCGGTCGCGGCGAGCGCGCTCAAACAGACCATTCCAGGAGACTTCAACCGCGTGTCTGTGGCCGAGGTCGACCGTCTGGCGAAGGGTGACGCGTCGGGCCGCGTTCAGCGGTAAAGTAACCAATCTATGAATATCCAAGCGATCACGGCAACGAGCTGCATCGTCCGCAACACCGCGTCCGCCGCGGGCCGGACGTTTTCGGTCGAGCCGGGCAAAACGGCCGCCCGTCATCTTCGATATGGCCGCATCATCCTGAAGGCCGGCGACGCGGCGCTCCGGTTCGTCACCGGCGACCGCGAGACGAGCCTCATCACACTGAACGGATCGGCGCGCGTCAGCACGGAAGGCTCGACGTACAATCTCAGCCGTTACGATGCCCTGTATGTGCCCCGCGACGCGTCCATCGAAGTGACGCCGGATTCCGAAGGCTGCGACCTTGCTGAAATATCGTCGCCGGTGGTCAAGCGTCACCCGGTGCAGTACGTCTCGTTTGCGGAGGTACAGAAGGACCCGGGCCTGCACTTCGCGGCCGGAGGACCTGGCGCACATCGTGAGCTGAACATTCTGATCGGCAAGAACGTCCGGGCCGGCCGCCTCATGGCGGGCGTCACCTTCAGCCAGCCGGGCAACTGGACGTCGTGGCCACCGCACGAGCATGCCGTGCTCGCCGAAGAGGCGTACCTCTACATCGACATGCCCGCACCGTCGTTTGGCGTGCAGCTCGTGTACACCAACAGGACCGATCCGGAGGTCGCAACCATCGTTCGCGAGGGAGACGTGGTGCTGATGCCGGCCGGGTACCATCCCAACGTCGCGGCGCCCGGCGGTCCCATCAACTTTCTGTGGATGATGGCCGCCAACCGCGAAGACGACGACCGGTTGTTCGGCGTCGTCAACGTGCAGCCCGAATTTGCCGCGGGCGGTTCGGGCCTGGACAAGGGCAAGAAGTGAAGCCGCGAACGGCGCGAGACATCATGAACTGGCAGGCGATTCCGTCGGAAGAGGTTGGCGAAGGCATACAACGGCAGATGGTTGTCGGCGAGAAGCTCATGATCTGCCGGCTGACGATCCAGCCGCGCGTCGTCACCGCCGTCCACGCGCACGAGCACGAGCAGATGACGATCGTCGAGCGCGGCCGCGTCCTGTACATCGTCGATGGTGTGGAACGCGTGTGCTCGCCGGGCGACGTCCTTCACTTTCCTCCGCACGTTCCGCACGGTGCGACGATGCTCGACGAAGAGGTGGTGCTGGTCGACGTCTTTACGCCGCCGCGCGAGGACTTCCTGACGCGGTGACGCGAAATCCGTTCGATCTCACGGGAAAAGTCGCGCTCGTGACGGGTGCGTCGCGCGGACTCGGTGCGGCGATGGCGCTGGCCCTTGCCGATGCCGGCGCCGACATCGCGGTGCACGGGAACGAGACGCCGCCGGCGGCGACCGAGACGGCCGTCAAGGCGAAGGGACGCGAGGCCCGCAGCTTCACGGCGAACCTCGCCAGGCGCGATGAAACGAAACGCCTGGTCCCGTCGGTGATCGACGCGTTCGGGCGGCTCGACATTCTCGTCAACAACGCGGGGACCGTTCAGCGGGCGCCGGCGGCGCAGCATCCCGACGAGATGTGGGACGAGCTGATTGCGGTGAATCTGTCGAGCGTGTTTCTGCTCAGCCGGGCGGCCGGTGTTCACATGATCGAGCGCGGCAGCGGCAAGATCGTGAACGTCGCCTCGCTGCTGTCCTTTCAGGGCGGCATCACGGTGCCCAGCTACGCGGCCGCGAAAGGCGGGGTGGCGCAGCTGACCAAGTCGCTGGCCAACGAATGGGCCGCGCGCGGCATCAACGTCAACGCCATCGCCCCCGGCTACATGGCCACCGACAACACGAGCGCGCTTCGGGCCGATCCCGTCCGCAGCAGGCAGATTGGCGAACGAATTCCCGCGGGGCGGTGGGGCGAGCCGGACGATCTCGGGGGCGCTGTCGTGTTTCTCTCGTCGCGGGCGTCGGACTACGTCAACGGCCACGTCCTGGTCGTCGACGGCGGCTGGCTTGGACGATAATAGGTAAAAAAAGAGGAGTGCGCATGAGCATTCAGGTCCCGGCCTCCGCGCAGCCTGCCATCGGAACCGGCGTCGTCACGGCCGCCAAAGCGGGTTACTACCGCTGGTACGTCTGCGGCCTGCTGTTTTTTGCGTCGGTGATCAACTACATCGATCGGCAGGTGATCGGCATCCTGAAGCCGACGCTGCAGCAGCAGTTCGGGTGGAGCGAGCTCGACTACGGCGACATCGTGCTGTCGTTCCAGCTCGCGTACGCCATCGGGTTCCTGTTCGCCGGGCGCATCATGGATCGGTTGGGCACGCGCGTCGGCTTTTCCATTGCGATTGTCGTGTGGAGTCTCGCCGCGATGGCCCACGCGTGGGTCCTGTATTTCGGCGGGTCGATTGCCGCGCTGCTGGCGATGGGCGGGCTCACCTACAGCGCGTCGGTGGCCGGTTTTATCGGCGCCCGGTTCGCGCTCGGACTCGGCGAGGCCGGCAACTTCCCGGGCGCGGTGAAAACCGTGGCCGAATGGTTCCCGCGCAAGGAACGCGCGTTCGCCACCGGGATTTTCAACGCGGGCACCAATATCGGCGCGCTGCTGACGCCCCTGATCGTCCCGGTCATCACGCTGACCTGGGGTTGGGAGTGGTCGTTCGTGGCAACTGGCGCGCTGGGATTTTTCTGGCTCGCGTTGTGGTGGGTGATGTATCGATCGCCCGACGAACACCCGGGCGTCACCAAAGCCGAGCTCGCCTACATTCGCAGCGATCCGCCCGAGCCGACGACGAAGATTTCGTGGGCGCAGATCCTTCCGCATCGCCAGGCCTGGACGTTCGCCGTGGCGAAGTTCATGACCGATCCGGTCTGGTGGCTGTATCTCTTCTGGATTCCCGACTTTCTGTTCCGTAACTACGGCCTCAGCCTCACGACGATGGGATTGCCGATCGTGGTGATCTATCTGATCGGCGACGTTGGCAGCGTCGGAGGCGGCTGGCTGTCGTCGACGTTGATCAAGCGAGGCTGGACCGTGAACGCGGCCCGCAAGACCGCGATGTTGGTCTGCGCGCTGGCGGTGACGCCGATCGTGTTTGCGGCGCAGGCCTCGAATCTGTGGCTCGCGGTTGGCCTCATCGGACTGGCGGCGGCCGCACACCAGGGCTGGTCGGCCAACGTCTACACGCTGACGTCCGACATGTTTCCGAAGCAGGCGATCGGCTCGGTCGTCGGCTTCGGCGGCACGGCCGGCGCGATTGGCGGCATGCTGATCGCGAAGGTCACGGCGTCTGTGCTGCAGTACACGGGCAGCTACGTGCCGGTGTTCATCATCGCGGCGTCGGCGTACCTGCTCGCGCTGTTGATGGTGCACCTGCTCTCGCCCCGGCTCGAGCCGGCACCGATTAAATAAAAGGGGTCGGGTGCAATTTTTCGAAAATCGTAAAATTGCACCCGACCCCATTTTTCAGGTCGGTGCGGTCACCGACGAATTCTCGCCAGACAATCTCGATCGCGCGCTCGACGCGATGGCCGGGCTCGGCATGACGTTCGCCGAGCTTCGCGTCGTCAACGGCAGGAACATCATCGATCACAGCGACGCCGAAATAGACGAGGTGCGCGCGAAGGTCGAGGCGCACGGTATGCGTGTCCTGTCGATTGCGTCGCCGGTGCTGAAATGCGTGCTTCCCGATGCGCCCCCCGTCGCGCCGCACATCCAGCAGGACATGTTCTCCGCGTCATTCAGCTTCGAGGATCAACCCCGGCTCGCTCGCCGCGCCTTCGAGATCGCAGAGCGGATGGGCGCCCGCATCGTCCGCGTCTTCTCCTACTGGCGCACGGTCGATCCGGAGCAGTGCTTCGAACGCGTCGCCTCGGCATTGAGGGATCTCGCTGACGAGGCAGGGCGGCGCGGGCTCGTGGTCGGGATCGAAAACGAGCACGCCTGCAACATCGCCACGGGCGCCGAGACGGCCCGGCTCCTCGACGCGGTCGGCACGCCGTCGCTGCAGGTCATCTGGGATCCCGCGAATGCGCTCGTCGCCGGCGAGCGGGCGTTTCCCGACGGCTACACCCGGCTTCCGATCTCACGCATTGTCCATGTGCACGCCAAGGATTGCGATGTGCGCGATCATGTGCCCGTGTTCGGGCCGCTCGGCGAAATGGCGGTGAACTGGCCCGGTCAACTCGCGGCCCTGGTGCGCGACGGATATCGGGGTACGATCAGCCTCGAGACCCACTGGAAAGGGCCGAACGGAGACAAGTTTCAGGGCAGCCTCATCTGCGGCCGCAACCTGCAGGACATGGTTCGTCATGCTCGAATTTGAAACGCTGCATCACGTCGCGATCGCGGTCGGCGACCTCGCCCGGGCGAAACGCTTCTACGGGGAAATCCTCGGCCTCGAAGAGATCGCGCGTCCCAACTTTCCCTTCGCCGGCGCGTGGTATCGCATCGTCGATCGGGAACTGCATTTGATCGTCTCGAGAGATCCAAGCTTCAGGACGAAAGGCGTGACGCTGGAAGACGGCCATTTCGCCGTCCGTGTGAAGAGCTACCGGAAGACGCTCGCGTACCTCGAGTCGAAGGGGTTCAACGCGACGTCCACCGACGAGCCGGGGAAGTCGATGCGCGTCAACCCGTCCAGCGTGACGGGCTATCCGCAGATTCACATCCTGGATCCCGACAGGAACGTGATTGAGATCAATGCGGAAGGGGTGGACTAGGGGAATGGGAGAGTAGAAAGTAAAAAGTAGAAAGTAAAAAGTGATGGGTTCAACCCGATCGGCCGCTGTCTGTGTCCTGGCCGTGCTGCTTGTCATCGGCACGACGCCGGCTGCGCAGGACCAGAATGACGCGGCCGATCTGGCGCGGTTGATCGAGGTGCTCGAGATTCGTCCGGGCGACAGCGTGGCCGACATTGGCGCGGGCGACGGCATCCTGACACTGCCTCTCGCACAACATGTGGGTTCGGCCGGACATGTCTACGGAACCGACATCAACCCGCAACGATTGCTCGAGATCCGCGGGTCCGTGAAACAAGCCGGTCTTCAAAATGTCACGGTCATCGAGGGAGCGTCCGCGCGAACCAATCTTCCCGCCGGGTGCTGCCGCGCCGTGTTCATGCGCCACGTCTACCATCATTTCGGCGATCCCCGATTGATGAACGCCAGTCTGATGGAGTCGTTGAAAGCCGGCGGCCGGCTTGCTGTCGTTGATTTCCCGCCTGACGACGGCGTGAGCGCCCCGGCCGGCAGGAGGGGTACCGAAGTGAGCCACGGTGTGATGCCGCAAACGGTGATCGACGAACTTCGCGCCGCAGGCTTCGTCGACGTCGAGCAGTCAGCGTGGCCATCCAAAGACTACTTTTTCATCGTCGCCCGCCGACCGGATTGATCTACTTTCTACTTTTCACTTTCTACTTTCCACTTTCCACTTTCTATTTTCTAGTCCGGCAATGCCTTCCCCCTCGTCTCCGGCCCGAACCAGATGATGACGAAGCCGACGGCGTAGAAAACCGTCAGCACCGAACCCGCCATCGGGAAACTTCCGCCGAAGAGACCCATCAGCGTGGCGGTCTGCAGGCCGCCGATAGCGGCCAGAATCCGCCCGAAGTTGTAGGCGAAGCCCTGTCCCGTGGCACGGACCGCCGTGGGAAAGAGCTCGGGCAGATAGAGCGGGAAGAATCCGTAGAATGCCGCGGTGACGCCACCTGCGAGGAAAATCGAGAACAGGAAGAATCCGTCGAATCGGTCGTTGGCCTGGTAAAGCAGCAGGCACGACAGAATCGATCCGACGCAGAGCACGGCGTATGTGATGCGCCGGCCGAAGCGGCCCGCGGCAAGGGCCGCGAGAATCGTCCACACGATGGCGCCGAACGCCGATGCGATCTGCGTGTACTCGCGAGACAGCCGCAAGGGATCGGGTTCGAGCTGGAAGGCCCAGCGGGAGGCCCATTGAATCGATCCCCAGGTGCCGAGCAACGCCACACCCGCAAGCGCCGCGCCAAACAACATGTGCCGGACGACCAGCCGCTCGGAGCCCGATCGCAGGCTGCCGGCCGCTACGGCCCGCGAGAGATATTGCCTGACGGGATACAGGAAGCCCGCGAGGGAGACCGCGAGACAGAGAGCCGTGATGACCGTCGCGATCGGGGCGCTGGTGCCGACCGGCGACCAGCTCCAGATGATGACGAGCGCAGCGGCTCCGCCGAGGAACACGCCGATCAGATCGCTGTTGGCCCAGTGCGACGTCGCGCCGCGCGCGCGCTCGTGCTCCCAGCGTTTTGATTCCGGCACGAAGAGCCGGATGAAGAACACCAGCAGCGCGGGGAGCGCCCCGCTGATCATCAGGAATCGCCACGCCGAGTTGGCCAGCAGCGTATCGACGATGGTCTGCGGCAAGCCGATGCCCAGGAGCAGGTCGTGCACGTTGCTGATGAATCGCGTCAGGCCGATGCTCAGGACACCGACGATGAGGAATCCCATGTTCGCCGCCGCGCCAATCAATCCTGCGATGAGCGCGCGCGATTTGCGCGGCCAGATCTCGTTGACCAGCGCCACACCGAGCGACCATTCGCCGCCCATGCCGAGCGAGGCGATGAATCGCAGCGCCGCGATATGCCACGCTTCGGTGGCGAACCCGCAGAGTCCGGTGAAAATCGCATAGGTCAGGATGCTGAGCGACATCGCGCGCACGCGGCCGATCCGATCGCCGAGCCAGCCGAAGAACACGCCGCCGGTCGCCGCACCCACGAGGAACACCGCGATGATGACGCCGAACCATCCCGCGGCATTGACGCTGCCGGTGGGACCGAGCAGATCGGCGAGCGCGGGTCCGCCGATCAGCGGAAACAATGCCCATCTCGAAGCCGTCGAACATCCAGCCGAGAAGGGCGGCGGTGAGCGCCATCCAGCGCCCGGCGCTCGATGCCGCGTATTCGGACGCGTCGGCCGACGTATCTCCCTTGGTGGCAGGATCGAGCACGGCTGCAGGCTTCATAGGTTGATTGGTGCTGCAAGTATAGAATGAGCCGTCCACTCCCTGAGAGGCCCCTGATGCCGGTTGTCAACGAGGCGGTACTGCCCGTGGAAAGTGTCCGCGAGAAGGGTCTTCCAGTGCGCGAGATCCGAGAAATGCCCGAGCCGCCGCGCAACTACTGGCGGCTGGTCGGTCCCGGCATCGTCGCTGGAGGTGTCGGCCTCTCGTCGGGCGAGTTCGTGCTGTGGCCGTTCATCTCGTCACAGGTCGGGCTTGTTCTGCTGTGGGGCGCGTTTGTCGGCGTCGTCACGCAGTTCTTTCTCAACATGGAGGTCGAGCGTTACACGCTCGCGACGGGCGAGACGGCGGTGACCGGATTCAACCGTTTCTGGCGCATTGGGGGCTCGTGTTTGCGATCATGGGCTACTTCGCGAATCTCTGGCCCGGGTGGGCCATCAGTTCCGCCACGCTGGCGAGTTATCTCTTTGGCGGCAAGCCCGACGATCATCGCGATCGTCAGCCTGGTCGTCATCGGCTTCTCGCTGACGTTCGCACCGGTGATCTACGTTGCCCTCGAGCGGCTCATTTTCGTCAAGGTCGCCGCGGTGCTCGTCCTCGTCGTGCTCGGCGTGGCGTTTGCGATCGAGCCCGAGTCGTGGCAGGCGCTGCCGGCGGCATTCACGGACATCGGTACGATTCCGCCAGGATCGAACGTGGCGCTGGTCTTCGGCGCCATCGCGTTTGCCGGTTCGGGCGGGGCGCAGAATCTCTGTCAGAGCAACTGGATTCGCGACAAGGGCTTCGGCATGGGGCAGTACGTGCCTCGTCTCGTGAGCCCCGTCACGGGCACGCCGGAGGCGAAGCACGTGACGGCGACGAGCTACATCTTCGAGACCACGCCGACCAACATGGCCCGGTGGCAAAGCTGGTGGCGTTTCGCGAACGTCGAACAGGTGTTCAGCTTCGTCCTTGTCACGGTCGTGACGATCGGTCTGACGTCGTTGCTCGCCCATTCGACGCTGTTCGGCGAGCCCGATCTTCCGAACAACGTGTCGTTCCTGCAGATCGAGGCGCAGCAGCTCGAGCGAAGCGTCGGGCGGTGGTTCGGCGTGCTGTTCCTGGCCATCGGCGCCTTCTCGCTCTTCGGCTCGGCCATGGGCATCATCGATTACACCAGCCGTCTCGCCGCCGACATCCTGAAGACCACGTACATACCCCGCGTGTCCGAGAGCCGCACGTATTTCTGGCTCGTGTGGGGCATGGTGGGATTGGGATGCACGATTCTGCTGGCCGGCATGTCGCAGCCGCTCACGCTGCTCGTGATTTCGGCGTCAACCGGCGGCACGATGATGTTTCTCTACTCGTTTATGCTGATCGCGCTGAACCGGAAGATGCTGCCGGCGGCCGATCCGGATCACGCCGTTCCGGACGGCCACGCTCGTCTGGTCGACGCTGATGTTCGGATCGCTGGCGACGCTCACGATCTATACGCAGGTACAGACACTGCTTCGCTGACCGCCTGATGAAAGCACTGTTGCTGTCCGAGTACAAGAAGCTGTCGGTCGTCGACATGCCGACGCCGCGATATCGGCGACGACGAGGTACTCGTCCGCGTGCGGGCGTGCGGCATCTGCGGCAGCGATATTCACGGCTATGACGGCTCGACCGGCCGGCGCATTCCGCCGCTGGTCATGGGACACGAGGCGGCCGGCATCGATCGAGCGGACGGGGCGCGGCGTCGACGGGTTCGCGCCCGGCGATCGCGTGACGTTCGACTCGACCGTCTCGTGCGGCAAGTGCGACTTCTGCCGCCGCGGCCAGATCAATCTCTGCGACAACCGCATGGTGCTCGGCGTGTCGTGCGGCGACTACCGGCGCCACGGCGCGTTCGCCGAGTACGTCGTCGGTGCCGGCGCGGATCCTCTACAAGCTGCCCGACAGCCTGCCGTTCGAGCACGCGGCGCTGATCGAAGCGGTGTCGATCGCGGTGCACGCCGTCAGCCGCCACGTCCCGGCGCCAGACGACGCCGTGCTCGTGGTCGGCGTCGGGCATGATTGGCGCTGCTCGATGATGCAGGTGCTCAAGGACAAGGGTTGTCCGCAACATCATCGCGGTCGACGTGGACGACGACGAAGCTGGCGTTCGCCAAACGCATGGGTGCAGGGCGTGTGCTGAACGCGAGGGGATTGGACGTCCCGGCCGCCATCACGCGAGCTCACCGGCGGCAAAGGCGCCGACGTGTCGTTCGAGGTGGTCGGCCATACCGATACCGTGATGACCGCCATTCGAAGCCTTCGCAAGGGCGGGACGGCCGTGCTCATCGGCAACCTGTCGCCGAAGGTCGAGCTGCCGCTGCAGGAAGTGGTCAGCCGCGAAATTTCCGTGCTCGGATCGTGCGCGTCGAACGGCGAGATTCCGCAGTGCATCGACCTCCTGGCCCGCGGCGCGATCGATGTCGATCCGATCATCAGCCTGAAGGCGCCGCTCGACGACGCTCCAGGAGTTGTTCGAGCGTCTGTACGCCGGCGACAAGAGTTTGATGAAGGTCATAATTGAGCCGTAGTCCGCATTGCCACATTTCCAATTGGCAATTGGCAATTGATTGAGAATTGCCAATCGTCAATTGACAATCAATGCGGCAATCGTCAATCGCCAATATGGCAATGCAGAACTCACTCTTCGACCTCACTGGTAAGACCGCCATCGTCACCGGCGCGAGCCGCGGACTCGGCCAGACCTTCGGCCGGGCGCTGGCGGGTGCGGGTGCCGATCTCGTCGTTACCAGCCGGACGCTCGAATCGTTGAAGCCGTTTCAGATGGAAATCGAATCGATGGGACGCCGCGTCGTTCCGTTGGCGCTCGACGTTCGCAGCGAACCGAGCATCCGCCAGATGGTAGACGCCGCGGTGCGCGCGTTCGGGCGCATCGACATCCTCGTCAACAACGCCGGATGCAACGTGCGGAAGAAAGCGGTCGACGTCACGTGGGACGACTGGAACCTGATTCTCGACACGAACCTGCGCGGCGCCTTTTTCGTCGCGCAGTCGGTGGCGCAGACGCATGATGCCGCACGGGCGCGGGCGCATCATCAACATCGGCTCGGTCACGTCAGTGATGGGCTACGCGGGCCTCGGCCCGTACGGCGCGAGCCGCGGCGGCATCCGTCAGTTGACGATGAGCCTGGCCGACGATTGGGGACCGCACGGCATCACGGTCAACTGCCTGGCGCCGGGCTGGTTCAAGACCGATCAGAACAAGGTGATGTACGAGGATCCCGAGTGGGTGTCGTATCTCGTCGATCGCATTCCGCTCCGGCGGCCGGGCAAGCCGACAGACCTCGAGGGTCCGGTCGTGTTCCTCGCGTCCGACGCCAGCGAGTACATGACGGGGCAGACGCTGCTGATTGATGGCGGCATCTCGACTGGCGCGTTGAGAGCGTTGCCGAAGCCCGGGTAGCCCATGGGTTCCCGTTCCGGTTCCCGGTTCCTGTTCGCGGAGGGCGATGGATTCAGTACGCCATCATTCTAAATAAGATGCGCTTCTGAATCGCGGCGCCACCGCGAACGGGGAACCGGAACAGGAACGAGGAACCAACAGCGTCAGTTCAGTTCGTACCGTTCTGCTTGTCGAGCCAGGTTTTCAGCGGCGCGAAGTAATCGAGGATCGCAGTCGCATCCATCTGCTTCTCTCCGCTCAGCGCGGCGAGCGCCTCGGGCCAGGGACGGCTGCTGCCCATCTCGAGCATCTTCGCGAATTTCGCCCCCGCCTGCTTGCTGCCGTAAATCGAGCAGCGGTGGAGCGGGCCGGTGAAGCCCGCTTCGCGGCACAACGCCCGGTGAAACTGGAACTGCAGGATGTAGGCGAGGAAGTACTTCGTATAGGGCGAGTTCGCCGGGATGTGGTACTTCGCGCCGGGGTCGAAATCCGATTCCGTTCGCGCGACCGGCGCGGTCACGCCCTGATACTTCTCGCGAAGCTGCCACCACGTCTTGTTGTAGTCGGCGGGCGTAATCTCGCCCGAGAACACTTTCCACCGCCACTGATCGATCAGCAGGCCGAACGGGAGAAACGCCACTTTGTGCAGCGATGTCTTGAGCAGGTACTCGAGGTCGCCTTTTTCCGACGGCACGCGCTCGATGAGGCCGATCTCCTTCAGATAGCCAGGTGTGGCCGACAGCGCGATGACGTCGCCGACGGCTTCGTGGAAGGCGTCGATGGCGGCGTCGCGATAGAAGGCCGGCTGCTTCGCGAACATCAGCCCGTAGTAGTTGTGGCCGAGCTCGTGATGCACGACTTGAAAGTCGACCGCGTTGATCTCGACGCACATCTTGATGCGGACATCCTGCGGCGCGTCCCACCCCCAGGCGCTCGCGTGGCACACGACGTCGCGATCGGCGGGCTTTTTGAAGAGCGATCGCTCCCAGAACGCCGGCGGCAGTTCCTGATAGCCGAGCGAGGTGAAGAATCGCTCGGCATACTTGACGAGTCCCTGCTCGTCGAGCTTGCGCTGTTTGAGGGTGGCCGTCAGGTCGTAGCCCTCGCCTGATGCCGGTGGCGCCGTCATCGGATAAATGTTCGTCCAGTCCTGTGCCCAGGGGTTGCCGAGAAGGTGCGCCGGAATCATGCCGTTCGCCGGCATCACGTCCGCGCCGTACTTGTCCGCGAGCTTCGATCGCACGTAGGTGTGCAGCGACTGATAGAGGGGACGTACCTGCGTCCAGAGCCGATCGACCTCCGCGGCGAAGGCGTCGGGCGGCATGTCGTAAAACGAGCGCCACAGCACGCCCGTGTCGCCGAAGCCCAGCTCGCGCGCGCCCTTGTTCGACAGCTCGACGAACCGCTGATAGCGCGGGCGCATCGGCGCCCCGACGCGATGCCACCCCTGCCACACGTCGAGCAGTTCTTTCGGGTCGCGACTCGACGCAAGAATGTTGGACACCTGGTTGATGTCCAGACAAGGCGGTGCGTTGCCGGCGCCGCGGCAGTACTTGCCCTTGCCGTATTCCCCTTCGAGCCACGCGCTCAGGCTCGTCAGCTCGTTGCGCTCGGCCTCGTTGTCCGGCGCCGGTGCCGCCAGCTGCAGCTTCAACAGCTTCAGCTTGCGCGCATCGTCTTCGGACAGTGACATCCCCTCGAAACGGCGTGCGCCGCGCGCGAGCTCCGACACAGCGGCTGCGAGATCGCTCTGCGCGTCGGCCGCAATCTGCTGCGTATCGACCGTGATGAAGTTGTTCTGCACCCACGCCGTACGAGCGCTCTTCTTGCCGAGCGTCTCGAGGCGTTTTTCGGCGGCTTCGATAAAACCGTGCGCTTCGTCGGCGCCTGGCGCCGGCGTTTCGCGGGGCTGACAGCCCGACGTCAGCACGAAGCTCAGCGCAACCGATAGGGCCAGCAGGCATCGCCGTGGTGTCATTCGCACAGGGTACCTTTCGTGGGTCCGCTGTCAAGGTCCCCCATCGGGCCACGCCGGCGAACCTGGCGGCCGGAATTTTGCGTACATGAGTACCGAGGAGACTGTACTTATGAAAATTCGCGATGTGATGACCCCGAACCCCCGAACAGTGTCGCCGGACGATACGATCCAGACCGCCGCCCGCGTCATGCAGGTTGAAGACACCGGCGCCGTGCCGGTGGTCGAGGGCGGCAAGGTACTCGCGGTCGTGACCGATCGAGATATCGTCGTCCGCCTCGTTGCCGAGGGAGGCGCTGCGTCCACGCCGGTCCGGCACGTGGCCACCCGCGACGTCGTCTGTGCCACGCCGGAGATGTCCACGCGTGAGGCGAACGACCTCATGAGCGAGCACAAAATCCGGCGCCTGCCCGTCGTCGAGAACGATCGGCTCGTAGGCATCGTGTCGATCGGCGATCTGGCCGTGAAGGAAGGCAAGGACTCACGGACCGGCGACACCCTGCAAAGCATCTCGGAAGGGGTCAAAGAAAAAGTCTGAGCTTTTGAACTTTGACTTGACATGTTATTTTTGTAGCAGTAATGTTATAAAAATAACATGACACCCAAGCCGCCCGGCCGCGACCACGCCGCTCTGACCCGCCGCGAGCGCCAGATCATGGACGTTCTCTACAGGCGTGGCCGCGCCACCGCCTCGGAGGTGATGGACGACCTGCCGGGCGCTCCCCATTATTCAACCGTGCGCACCCAGTTGCGGGTGCTCGAAGAAAAAGGTCACGTGACCCACGAAGAGCAGGGGCCGCGGTACGTGTACGTGCCGGCCACCCCACGGCGCGCAGCCCGGAAGTCTGCGCTGCGCCATCTTGTGGATACGTTCTTCGACGGGTCGGCCGAGCAGGTGGTCGCCGCCGTGCTCGGTGGCGAGGGCGCCAGGCTGTCGGAACAGGAGCTCGATCGCATCGCGGAGCTCGTCGAACGGGCGAAGAAGGAGGGAAGCCGATGAAGATGTCGTTGATTGTCCTCGCGGCGCTGGCGGTCACCATGATGCTGCGGAAGCGATCGGCGGCTCTGCGGCACTGGGTGCTTGCGGCCGGCGTGGCATGTGCCGCCGCGAGCCCGATACTGACGTCGATTGTGCCGGCATGGACTCTTCCCTTCGGCACACCGGCGCCTTTCACCGCGTACGACGATGCAGCCGGAACCGGGTCGCCTGGCGTGGCCACCACGCAAAATGCAACGGGCGCGGGCGTTTCGCCTCAGCCTGCCCGATCTGCAGTCGTGGCTGCCGGCCAGGCGTTCAATGCGCGTGACGTGTTGCCGGTCCTCAGGACTGGCGGCATCGCCATCAGCCTGGCGATTCTCCTCGTCGGCATCCTCCGGCTCGCCTGGGTTGCCACCCGCGCGCGGGAACTGACTGCCGGACGGTGGGTTGACCTCACGACGGAGATTTCCGAAATCTACGGGCTGCGGCGGCACGTCACGATCCTCCAGAGCGACCATCCATCGCTGCTCGTCACCTGGGGGCTTGCCCGCCCGAAGGTGATTCTGCCGTCGAGCGCGGACGACTGGTCCGACGATCGCGCGCGCGTCGTCCTGTCGCACGAGCTTGCGCATATCTCGAGGGGCGACTGGATCGTGCAGTTGTCGGCGGAGCTCTTGCGCGCGTTCTACTGGTTCAACCCGCTCATGTGGATTGCGTGCCGGCGTCTTCGCCTCGAGAGCGAGCACGCCTGCGACGATGAAGTCATGAGCCGGGGCGTCGAAGGATCCGAGTACGCGAGCCATCTCATCGAGCTGGCGCGCGCGCTCAATCGCAACCGTTACACCTGGTATCCCGCGCCGGCGATGGCGCGTCCGTCGAGTCTCGAAAGGAGAGTCCGTGCCATGTTGAACACTGGTCTCGATCGTGGCCCGCTCACGGGAGCGGCGCGCACACTGATCTTCGTACTGCTTCTGGGCATGACGGCCGCCGTCGCGGCGGCGCAAAGCGGATTCTTCTCGTTCACCGGACGGATTGCGGACGAGCAGGGCCGCGATGTGTCGGGAGTGAAAGTGATGCTGGCCAATGAGGTACGGCAGGCGAAATACGAAGTGAAGACCGGCGAGAGCGGGCGTTTCGAATTCGTGGGCCTGCCGCCCGGCGACTACGCGCTCGAGGCGCAGGGAATCGGGTTCCAGAGCCTCAAAGAGATGCTGACGATCTCGGGGCAGAACGTGCAACGCAGCTACACGCTCAAGCTCGGCCGGCTGCAGGAGACGATCAATATTCGTTGGAGCCCGACCGATCCTCCGGGGCCCGGTCCCAGCGATACGCCGAGAGTGGTGGCGGAAGTGCCAATGCCGGCGCGTAAGGAATGCGTCGCAACGGCAGAAGGTGGCCGCATCGTGCCTCCAAAGAAAATCAGGGATGCCCATCCATACTATCCGACGGCCTTGCGAGGCACGGCTCCCATGGCGACGGTCGAGCTCGAAGCGCTGATCGGCGCTGATGGGTACGTCGCGGACGTCAGGCTCATAAGCGACGCGCAGCCAGATCTGGCGCAGTCGGCGATAGCGGCGGTGCGCGAGTGGCGCTATACCGAAACGTTGCTGAACTGTAAACCTGTCGAAGTGATGATGACGGTCACGGTCAACTTCAATCAGCCATCGACGCAAAAGCCCGGCAGCAGCCGGCCCTAGTTACACATCTGTTGGGCGTGTGCGATGTTTGGACGTCGCACACGCCGCCCCAACCCGTCCTTCTCATCGTTGCGCGGCCGAATCATGCACACGCGTGCAGCCGGGACGGCCGCGGTCGGCAGTTCGATTGCACAATACGCGCCCGCATGCATGCTCATCCTCCGGCTGCTGCTCAGCCCGCCTCGGAATTCCGGGTGGAAAAGTCCCGGGCCGAGGCGACGCTGACTCTTTCGAACGGCATGTCGATGCGCGGCTGTTTCTTCGTGTCGGGAAACAGCCGCACGCACGCTGGGCCCGAAGGCGTCAAGGATGTGCTGAACAGCGAGACGGGATTCGTCCCCTTCGAGGTCTCGCGGGCCGACGGACGGGCCACGGTGCTCCTGCATCGCGACCACATCGTCTTTCTCGAGCTGGCCGACAAAACCGAGGTGCGTCGCGACCCGGGCTACTACGTGGCCACCGAGCGCATCGCCCTCATGCTCTTCTCGAACGGGACGCGGCTTCGCGGCGCGGTGCGCGTCTTCCGTCCGCTGGGTCGCGATCGGATGAGCGATTTCGCGCGGGCCGACGAGATCTTCCGCTATCTCGAGGCGGCGAACGCCACTTACGTCATCAACGTCCGCCACGTGCTGGAGCTGGCGGAGGAGATCCCAGCACCATGACCATCGCGTCTGCCGAATCTGGCGTCAACCCGTCGCCACCGCAAACCGGGTCGCCGATCGACAGGCTGTTCCACGCGATGTGCCAGATGGGCGCGTCGGACCTGCATCTGTGCGTCGGTTCGCCCGCCGATCGTCCGCAAGGACGGGCGGATGCAGCCGCTCGATCCGACAGCCGGCGCTGACCGACGACGTTCTGCACCGCTGCTCGAGCCGATCATGCCGGCGGCGAACCGGCAGGAGTTCGCCGAGCGGCACGACACCGACTTCGCCTACGAGATCGCCGGGCTGGCGCGCTTCCGCGCCAACGTGTTCGCCGATCGCAAGGGCCGCGGCGCCGTCTTCCGCGTCATCCCGTCCAAGATCCTGACGGCCGAGCAGCTCGGCCTGTCGCCGCACATCCTCAAGCTCTGCCAGCTGAACAAGGGGCTGGTGCTCGTCACCGGGCCGACCGGCTCGGGCAAGTCGACGACGCTCTGCGCGATGATCGACTACATCAACCGGACGCGCGCACGAGCACATCATCACGATCGAAGATCCGATCGAGTTCGTGCACCCGAACCAGAAGTGCCTGATCAACCAGCGCGAGGTGCGCACGCACACCGACTCGTTCAAGGACGCGCTGCGCGCCGCGCTGCGCGAGGATCCCGACATCGTGCTCGTCGGCGAGCTGCGCGATCTCGAGACGGTCGCGATCGCCATCGAGACGGCGGAGACCGGCCACCTCGTGTTCGGCACGCTGCACACGACGACGGCGGCGTCGACGGTCGATCGCATCATCGATCAGTTTCCGGCCGATCGGCAGGCGCAGATCCGCATCATGCTGTCCGAGTCGCTGCGCGGCGTCATCGCGCAGACGCTGTGCCGGAAGATCGGCGGCGGCCGCGTCGCGGCGCTCGAGGTGCTGATCGCCACGCAGCGCGGTCAGCAACCTGATTCGCGAGGGCAAGACGTTCCAGATTCCGTCGATGATGCAGGTCGGACAAGGCGGTCGGCATGGTGACGCTGAACGACGCGCTGATGGAGCTGGTCAGCCAAGAAGCTCGTCGCGCCCGACGAGGCGTACTCGAAGGCGGTCGACAAGGCCGGGTTCGAGATCGCTGCTGAAGCGTGGCGGGTTCGACATCAAGCCGGTGGAAGCGAAAGCCTAGAGTCTAGAAACTAGAATCTAAAAACTAAAAACTAAAAACCAGAAAGATTCGCATCGAGCTGGGTCGGACTCGTGCGCGTTGTCTCCAATGCGTTGTGCTCGTGTTGACTTGCTGAATTGATCGGCTTACGCTGGCGTCGCGTAAAGGACGCAGCCGGTCCGCGGAAAGGGTAGAAGCCCACCTGTCAGCATCACGTCTTCGCCACCTTCTTTCAGCCCGATGTGCGGACAACGGGCGTTTCGATGAAAGGAGGTCGCTATGTCGATCGATTACCCTGAGGCACCACGCCCCCTTCCTGACCGCCCGAATCTCCGCCATCTGAAGGACCAAGCCAGGGACCTGCTCAAGGCTGGCGCCGCGGCGTCGATCGCTGATGCGCAGTTCAAGATCGCGCGCGTCTACGGGTTTGCGAGCTGGCCGAAGCTCAAGGCTCACATCGACTCCATGGAGGAGATCGGGCAACTCAAGCAGGCTATCGACACCAACGACGTCGATCGCGTCAAGACGATGATGACGCGCAACCCTGCACTGCACACCGCTCCACTTGGCTACGGCAAAGATGGGCCGCTGACGTGGGTTGCCGAGTGCCGCGTCCCATGGGAATCACCGAGTCCCGAGAGACTGGCCATGGCGGCGTGGATGCTCGAGCACGGGTCGAACGTGCACCAGGGGGGCGACGCGCCGCTGATGCGAGCCGCGCTCAATGGATATCGCATTCCGATGATGCAGCTGCTGGTGTCCCACGGTGCGGATGTCAACGCGCTGTGGCACGGACATTTCCCCATCATCTTTTCCCCCTGCGAGTCATTGGATCCGGCCGCGTTGAAATGGCTGCTCGATCACGGCGCAAATCCGAACTGTCGCGACCATGGGTACGCGATCAGCGGCCATTCATATGAAGGCACTGCTCTCGACTACATCATCGCGTCGTACGCGCGCCACCCGCAACGATTGAGCACCTGCATTGACATCCTTCTCGCGGCCGGTGGCGTGACCAAGTACGACGTTCCAGGAGGGCTGCAACTGCTCCGCGGCCAGCTAGAGAGTCTCGCTGAGCTGGTGGACGCGGATCCCGCACTCGTGAATAGGCGTTTCTCCGAACTCGATTGCGGCCAGACCGGCGGGCGCAACCTCTTGCTTCGCGGAGCAACGCTCCTGCATGTGGCTGCGGAATATGGCCACCCTGCAGCAGTCGCTCTGCTCCTCGACCGTGGAGCAGACGTGAATGCGCGCGCAACAGTCGATGAGGCCGGCGTCGGCGGGCAGACTGCAATCTTCCATGCGGTGACGCAGTTCGACGATGATGGTCTGCCGGTAACGCAATTGCTGATTGAGCGCGGTGCAGACCTCGCAATTCGGGTGAAGCTTCCGGGGGACTATGAGCGGCCGGGTGAGATCGTCGAATGCACGGCCCTGGGGTACGCGCTGCTGTTTGGCGGCCCGCCTCAAAGGAGAACGGTGACTCTGCTGCGAGAATGCGGGGCCATCGAGTGAGTCGATGTATTCCCGAGTGGTCGCCCAGTGGCTTCTAGATTCTATTTCTAGATTTTAGTTTTTAGATTCGAGATTCCAGTGTCGCCTCCTCGTACCTCTCCTTCAGCCGATGCTCGGGATGCTTCGCAAGGTAGGCATCCACGCGGTCCTTGCGTTTGAACGCCTCGGCCATGAACGCGAACGCCTCGGCGATGCGCTCGTCCGGCTGCGCGCAACTGAGGCGGAAGAACCCGCGACCGGCCTCTCCGAAGCACTCGCCGCCCAGGCACGCCACGCCCCTCATGTCGTCGGCGCCCTCGAGCAGGAACAGCGCGAGCCCGTGCGACGTGATGCCGAGGCGGTTGCAGACGACCGCCACCGACGGAAAGACGTAGAACGTTCCGCCGGGCATGAGGCACGAGACGCCGTCGATCTTGTTCATGCCGGCGACGAGCAGCTCGACCTTCCTCTGGAAGTCCTTCATCGTGCTGTTGCGGTAGGCGAGCTCCTCGCGCATCGCGACGACGCCCGCCATCTGCGTAAACGGCGACACGCACGAGATGGCGCTGTTGGTGAGCTTGCCGAGCACTTCGATGGTTTCGGGGCTGCTGATCGAGAAGCCCAGGCGCCACCCGCTCATGCTGAACGACTTGCTGAACGTGTAGGACGCCACCGCCTGCTCGAGCATGCCCGGCAGCTCGAGGATGGAGTGATGGCGGCCGCGCCACACCATGCGGTCGTAGGGCTCGTCGCTGAAGACCGCGACGTCTTTGCCGCGAACGAGATCGGCGATGCCCTTCAGATCGTCGAGCGTCGCGACGCCGCCGGTCGGATTGTGCGGGCTGTTCAGGAAAATCGCGCGGGGGGACTTGTCGCTCGACAGGAACCGCCGCACATCGTCCAGGCTCGGCCGGAAGTCGTTCGCCGCCTTCAGCTCTGAAATCACCATCCGCGCGTTCCGCCGGAAGATGTTGGGCGGATAGGTGGGGAAGTGCGGGCTGAAGACGAGCACGCCGTCGTCGGGATTCAGGAACGCTTCGCAGAACAGCTGTTCGAAATTCTTCGCGCCCGGGCCCGCGATGACGTGCTCGCCCGTCACCGACAAGCCGTACTCGCGATTCACGTACTCGGCCGCCGCGTTGCGGAAGTCCATGATGCCGAGCGACGGGCCGTAGCGGCTGTGGCCGTCGCGAATGGCCTGCACGCCGGCCTCGATGGCTTTGGGCGGCGTTGGGAACGGGCTGTCGCCGATCTCGAGCTCGATGACGTCTTTACCGGCGGCGATCAGGCGTTTGGCGATCGCGAGGACGCTGAACGCGCTTTCGACGCCGACCGATGAGGCGAACTGGCTGAACTGTGCGGGCATAAGAGACGCATCATAGCGCGGGACCTGGCAGGGCGAAAGATCTTCATGGTTCACCGGATTGTCGGTTAACTGTGTTCGACCAGCGGCGTAATGTTCGTATGACCGTGCCGAAACGTCTGTGGCTCTTGTCTGCTCTCGCGATCGCCGCATGGAGACCAGTGGTCGGCCAGGAGGTCAAGAACGATGGCCCGAAGCCGCAATTCGAGGTCGCGACCGTTCGGCCCAACACGTCCGGTGAACAAAGCGCCTCGCTCGGGCCGCGGCCCGGCGGGCGGCTCATCGGCACGAACCAGACGGTCCGCAACTTTATCCGGAACGCCTACAACGTGCAGCCGTATCAGCTCGTCGGCGGGCCCGACTGGATGGACTCGGATCGCTTCGACATCCAGGCCAAAGCGGCCGAGGCGGATCTCGATGACAAGGGCATGATGCCGCCTCAGCAGTTCATGCTGCGGCTGCAGTCGCTGCTCGAGGATCGTTTCAGGATGGTCGCGCACTGGGAGACGCGAGAACTGCCCGTCTATGCGCTCGTGCTCGCGACACCGGGCACCCTGGGACCGAAGCTGAAGGCGCACGCTTCGGGGGAGTGCAACAACCGACCGGCTGCCCCTCCTCCTCCACCAGGCAGCGTGAACTGTGGCACGCGCATGAACATGACGGGCGCCGTTGCGAAGCTGACGGGGGCCGGCATCAGCATGACGACGTTTGCGCGCAATCTTGCCCAGGGTGCCGGACGCTACGTGATCGACAGGACGGGACTCGACGGGGCGTACGATCTCGAGCTGGAGTTCACGCCGGATCAGTCACCCGACACCTCAGGTCCTTCCTTGTTTACCGCCATGCAGGAGCAGCTTGGCCTGAAGCTCGATTCCGCCCGCGCTCCCGTCGAGGTGCTCGTCATCGATCGCGTTGAGCGGCCGACGCCCGACTAGAGGGCACGGAGGGGATCTCAACACGGAGACACAGAGACACGAAGGAACACGGAAGGCATTTTTTCAAAAGAATTCTCCGTGTCTTCGTGCGTCCGTGTTGAGGCTCGCTCCGTGCCCTCCGGCCGTCTACAAAAACTTTCGTATTGACATTACGAAGATCTTCGTAGATCCTCGGGATCGTGAAACAGCCCGACCGGAAACCGACCGATGCCGAGCTCGCCATTCTGCGGGTGCTCTGGTCGCGGGGACCAAGCACGGTTCGTGATGTGGCCGCGGCGATGGGCCGCGAAGGCGCGTACACGACGGTCCTGAAACTGCTTCAGATCATGATGGAGAAGCAGTTGGTTCGGAGGAATGAGTCCGCCAGGACCCACGTCTACGAATCCGCGCACAGCGAAGCGCAGATGCAGCAGCACCTGGTGGCCGATCTGCTCGACCGCGCGTTCGATGGCTCCGCCGCCACGCTGCTGATGCGCGCGTTGTCGGCGAAGAAGACATCGGCGAAGGAACTGGCCGAGATCCGGAAGCTGGTCAAGTCGAAACAAGGAGAAAAACCATGAGCGCCTGGATGCATGTCGCCGGCTGGGTTCTGGTCCACTTCATCTGGCAGGGCGCTCTCCTGGCAGTCGTCAGTGCGATGGCGCTGCGAGCGTGCCGCCGGCGGTCGGCATCCCTGCGTTATGGCATCGCGTGCGCGACGCTGGCCGCGATGCTGGCAGCCGTCGCCGCGACCGCGGCGCTCATCGGGCGGGGTGAAGTGCACCACGCGAAGCCACTGCAGGTGCAGGTGCTGGTCTCACGCGAGGCGGTAAGCGATGCCGCACTGCCTATTCAGCTTGATACCCGGCCGCTGTCGATGCCGCAGACCTTCAGCCGTGCACGGGTCGAGGCACTGTTCCCGTGGGTTGTCTCGATCTGGCTTGCAGGCGTCATCCTGTTGTTCTCCCGGTACTGCGGCCGGATGGTGGCGCGTGCGCCGCCTGCATCAACGGGCGTTGAGGACGGTGTCTTCCGCGTGGCAACTCTCGGGCACGCGGCTCGCCGCCCGACTCGGGCTCGATCGACTCGTTCGCATCGTCGAGCTCCCGGACATCGACGTGCCGTTTGTGGTCGGATGCCTGCGCCCGATCGTGGTGCTGCCGATCGCGGCGATCGCCCAGCTCAACACGGCGCAGGTCGAGGCCATCCTGGCGCACGAGCTTGCGCACGTGCGCCGGCACGACTACCTGGTGAACCTGCTCCAGACGCTGGCCGAGACGCTGTTGTTCTACCACCCGGCGGTCTGGTGGCTCTCCGCCCGGATTCGAAACGAGCGCGAGCATTGCTGCGACGATGTGGCGGTTGAGGTGTGTGGAGATCCGGTGGCATACGCTGCCGCCCTTGCAGAGCTCGAGACCTGGAGAAGTGGCGACATCGAGCTCGTTGCGGCCGCAAGCGGCGGCTCTCTTGTGAATCGCATTCGACGCATCTTGCGCGTGGAAATCTCGAGCCAGCGCCAGGTCTCGCACGTGGCGATTGGACTTGCGCTCGTCGCTGGCGCGTTCGTGACGGCCAGCGTTCTGGCCCAATCACGGGACGCCAGTGAGGACGTAAAGTTCGAGGTTGCGTCTGTGAGGCCGAACACATCCAGCAACACTCGAGCATGGGTCGAAATGCAGCCAGGCGGCCGCTATACGGTGACTAATCTGCCGTTGCGGAACCTGATCATCAACGCATACGGCCTTCAGCTCACGCAGCTTCTGGACGCGCCCGAGTGGATCATGGAGCGGTTCGACATCATTGCAAAGGCCGACGAGGAACTGGGCTCGCCGGCCTCACGGGAAGCTCCGTCCCGGGAGCAGTTGATGATGCGCTCCCTGCTCGCAGAACGCTTCAAGCTGTCCGTGCACCGCGAGTCACGGGACATGCCGATTTACCACCTCGTGGTGGCGCGCAACGACGGCAAACTCGGACCGGAGCTGAAGCCCTCTTCGATCGATTGTCGCGCGCTCATCGAGGCACGCAAGGCGCAAGGGCTGAAGTGGGAACCGCCTCAACCCGGTGAGAGGCTTCAGTGTGGTGCGTGGGTGGGGTTTGGTGAGCTCACGGCCGGTGGGCAGCCGCTGAGTGAACTGATCAGTCTGCTTTCGGCTACCGTGCAGCGCAACGTCGTCGATCGGAGCGGCCTGTCGGGAAATTTTGACATTCATCTGAAATGGACGCCCGATCAACTGCCGCCGCGGCCGGCCGGGCTGCCGGCGGATCAGCCGGTTCGCATGAACGGCGTCGCCATCGATCCGAACGGGCCGTCGATTTTCACCGCCTTGCAGGAGCAGCTTGGGTTGAAACTGGAGTCAACCCGCGGCCCGGTCGACGTGCTCGTGATCGATCACGTTGAGCGGCCGACGCCGGACTAAGGGGAAGGGACCGAATTCGCAGATTGGCAGATTCGCAGATTGGTAGATTACGAGGTGATGCAAACAGCAATAGCGCGTTGCTGACCGGATAACATGGAACTTATCGTGTCTACCGATCGAATCACCTCTATGGTGTGCAAACGGATTGGTGTCATCTTCGCGTGTTCGGCCGCCCTCGTGTCCCTCGCACGTGGTGGGCTTCAGGCACAGGCGCCGCCGGAACCGCCGGCGGCCAAGCCGAAGTTCGAAGTGGCGTCGGTGCGTCCGAATACGTCGAACGACGGCAAGGTCATGCTGGGCATCCAGCCGGGCGGCCGTTTCACTGCTGTGAACGTCCCGGCGTGGGATTTGATCAGGCAGGCCTACAGCCTTCAACGTTCGCAGATCGTGGGTGCGCCCGACTGGCTCGAGACCGCGCGATTCGATGTCATCGCGAAGGCCGAAGGCGACATTCCCCGCATGGGACCTGGAGGGCCGGCGGGGCCGCTGAACTTCATGCTGCAGGATCTGCTCGAAGATCGATTCAAGCTGGCGGCGCATCGCGAGACACGCGAGATGCCGATCTACGCGCTGATGCCGGCGCGCGCCGACAAGAAGCTGGGTGAGGGCTGCGTCCATCAACGGCCGACTGCGAAGCCTTTCGCGGGCGCGCCGCCCGTGGCGGGCCAGGAGGACCTGGAGGACCGGACGGACGCGGTCGCGGTGTGCCCGCGCCGGGCGAGCGGCCCACGTGCGGCATGATGATTGGGCCAGGTCAGGTGACTGGCGGCGGGATGCCGATCACCCAGCTCGCGCTGATGCTCTCGCAGATGACGCAGCGCATCGTCGAAGATCGAACCGGGCTCACGGGGAACTTCGACATCGATCTCACGTTCACGCCCGAGCGGATGCCGCAGGGACCGCCGCCGACCGGCGTGCAGCTGCCGCCCATCGATCCGAACGGGCCGTCGGTGTTTACGGCCGTGCAGGAACAGCTGGGGCTGAAGCTCGAGTCGACGCGCGGCCCGGTCGAGGTTCTCGTTATCGATCATGTCGAACGTCCGACGCCGGACTAAGGTGCGTTGCCCATTCGCAGATTCGCAGATTCGCAGATTGGAAGATTGAAATTCCCTCAGCGTTCACTGTTCGTGCGCATGGTCACTCTCGCCGTGCTGGTTTCGGCGAACGCGTCGGTTGCTGCCGACGAGCACGGCCTGATTACCTTCAACGGCCTTCCAGTCCCGGGCGCGACCATCACGGCCACTCAAGGCGACACAACCATCGTCGTGTCGTCGGATGCCGACGGCCGATACCTGTTGTCTGGTCTCGCAGACGGGCGCTACAGCGTTCGCGTCGAGATGCTCGGCTTCCAGACCGTCACGCGCGCGGTCGCGCTTGGTGACGACGCAGGTACTCTCACCTGCGAGCTGACGCTCCTGCCGTTCGAGGAGATCAAGAAAGTCGCGACGATTGTCCAGCCGATCGCACCTGACGCACCCAACGCACCTGTCGCACCCAACGCACCCGATTCGGTCGATCCCGAGCTCGAGCGCCAGGCGGCCGAGGGATTTCTGGTCAACGGCAGTGTGAACAACGCGGCGGCGTCGCCGTTCGCGCAGGCGCGCGGGTTTGGCAACAACCGTCCGGGCCAGCGTGCGCTTTACACCGGCGGTTTCGGGTTGACGCTCGGGACGTCGGCGCTGGACGCGCGGCCGTTTTCGTTTGCCGGGGCTTCTGTCCCGAAGCCCGACTACACCGACACTCAGTTTGCGGCGTCGTTCGGAGGGCCGTTCAGGATTCCGGGCGTCAGAAACCGGCCGGTGTTCTTTGTCGGCTATCAGCACAACACCGATCACAGCGGTCTGGCCCAATCGGCCATCATGCCGACGGACCGGATGCGCTCGGGAGATTTCTCGGGCCTCGGCGAGATTCGCGATCCGGAAACAGGCGTGGCCTTTCCGGGCAACGTGATTCCAGGCTCGCGCATCAGCCCGCAGGCATCGGCGCTCCTCGCCCTGTATCCGGAGCCGAACGTCGACGGTGGCGGTGCGTACAACTACGAGCGAACGACCGGGTCGACCACCAATCTCGACACCTTCCAGTCGCGCCTGAATCACGGCGTGACGAACCGGGATTCGCTCCTGTTCACCGCGACGTATCAGCGCACCGCCAACAAGGCGACGACCGTCTTCGGACTGGTCGATGCGGTCGCGACGTCGAATCTCGACGCGTCGCTCAACTGGTCGCACCGGTACAACCAGTTTTTCATCGTGCGGATCGGGTACCAGTTTCTGCGCCAGACGAACGACACCACACCGCACTTCGCGAATCGCGCAAACATCTCCGGCGTGGCGGGCATCAACGGGAACAATCAGGAGCCCGTCAACTGGGGACCGCCCAACCTGACGTTTGCGAGCGGCATCGCCGGCGTGGCCACGGGTCAGTATCTGCGCCAGAACGGGCAGGGCCATGGGTTCTCTGTCGAGGCACAGTGGCGAACCCGGGGCGGCCACAACGTCACGTTTGGCGCAGGTCTGCGCCCGCAAACCGTCGATGTGAACGGACAGCAGAACGCGCGCGGCATGTTCGGGTTCGACGGGTCCGCCACGGGCCTGGACTTCGCCGACTTTCTGCTCGGGCTTCCGCATTCCGCGGCGCTTGCGTTCGGCAACGCGGACAAGCGGCTGCACGGCCGCTCGTCGAGCGCGTACGTGACCGACGACTGGCGGATCAATCCGACGGTGACGCTGAACTACGGCCTGCGCTGGGAATACGAATCGCCGTTCACCGAGTCGCTCGGCCGTCTCGTGAACCTCGACGTCGCGCCAGGGTTCACGTCGGCGACGCCGGTCGTGGGCGCGGAGCTTCAGCCGGACAGACGCGGACTCCAGCCGCGTCTCGGTCTCGCGCTTCGGCCGATCGCCGGATCGTCGGTGGTGATTCGCGCGGGCTACGGCATCTACCGGAATACTTCCGTCTACCAGTCTCTGGCGCTGATGCTCGCGCAGCAGCCGCCGCTGTCGCGGACGCTGAGCATCGAGAGCACCCCGGCGCAGACACTCACGCTCGCGAAAGGCTTCACCACGCCGGCCGAACCGCTCGCCAACACGTTTGCCGTCGATCCGGCGTTTCGCGTCAGCTACGCGCACAACTGGCAGGCATCGGTGCAGCGCGATCTCCCGTGGTCTTTGACCGCGACCGCGACCTATCTCGGCACGAAGGGCAGCCAGCTGATGCAGGAGTTCGCGCCGAACACGTACCCAATCGGTACGGTCAATCCATGTCCTTCATGCCCGAACGGTTTCGTCTATCTGGTGTCGGACGGCCAGTCGCTCAAGAACGCCGGTCAGTTGCAGGTGCGCCGGCGGCTGCGCAACGGCCTGGCCGCGCTCGTTCAGTACACGTTCTCGAAGGCGACCGATAACGCCGCGGCCTTTACGACGGCCGATCTCAACGGTGCGGTTGTCGCGCAGGATTGGCTCGACCTCGACGCGGAACGGGCGTTGTCGAGCTTCGATCAGCGGCATCTCGTGACGGCCCAGGTCGAATATTCGGGCCACGGGCTGCTGCGGGATTGGACGTTTACGAGCCAACTGAACGCGGGAAGAGGCCTGCCGCTGACGCCTGTCTACCTGACGTCGCTGGCCGGCACCGGGCTGACGGGCTCGCTGCGAGCCGACTACACCGGCGCACCCGTCGACGCCGCGCCCGAGGGATTCTTCGCCAATCCCGCGGCGTTCGTGGTGCCGCGAGCTGGCGAGTGGGGCACTGCGGCGCGCAACTCGATTACGGGTCCGCCCCAGTTCTCGCTCAACGCGGGGGTGACACGCACGTTCACGCTCGGCGGCCGCTGGTCGATGGACTGGCGACTCGACGCGACCAACGTGCTGAACACGGTGACCTACTCCGGCCTGAACACCGTCGTCGGCAGCCCGCAGTTCGGCTTGCCGAATCGCGCGAACGCCATGCGCAAATTACTGTCCAGCTTGCGGGTGAGGTTCTGATGCGGGCGCAGAGTTGGCTTTTCTCAGTTTGCCGCGGGGCCCCACCCCCGCGGCCTGTACCTCGCGACCGTTGGTCGCTCGGTGGTGGTAGGGGCGGCCGTCTGCTTAGTGTCGCTTTCCTGACCTCGCTGTCTGTTGCCATCACTGGTCTTGCTGCACAACAGCCGGTGTTTCGTACGGAGACGCGGCTCATCATCGAAACCGTCACGGTGAAAGACAAGGAAGGGCGCGCGATCGAGGGGCTGACGGCAAAGGACTTCGCGATTACCGAGGATGGCGAGCCGCAGGAGATCGCGTTCGTCGAGTTCCAACGGCTGGACGCCGCATCCACCTTCGCGCCGACTTCGCAGATCGCTACGGCGGACAAGCCCAACGCACCTGTCGCACCTGGTGTCGCCAGTGTGATTTCTTCCACAGGGCCGGGCGACATTCGATATCGCGACAAGCGCCTGGTGGTGCTGTATTTCGACATGACGGCCATGGGGCCCGCCGAGCAGATGCGCGCGTTCGCCGCCGCGCAGAAATTTCTCGGCACCATGGACGACTCGGTGCTGATGGCGATCATGGTGTTTGAAGGCGGCGCCGTTCGCGTCAAGACCGACTTCACGACCAACCGCGCCGTGATCGCGGAGCAGATCCTGCGGTTGATCTACGGCGACGATCTCGACGGCGACGGGCTGCCCGATACGCCGGAATCCGGCACGGCGTTCGGCCAGGACGACTACGAGTTCAACGTGTTCAACACCGATCGTCAACTCTCGGCGCTGCAGACCGCGATGGCGATGCTGCGACCGCTCCCCGAGCGCAAGTCGCTCGTGTATTTCTCGAGCGGGCTGCGGCTGAACGGCACGGACAACAACGCGCAGCTTCGCGCGACGACCAACGCGGCGCTCCGGGCCAACGTGTCGATTCACGCGATTGACGCGCGTGGGCTGGTCGCCCAGGCCCCGCTCGGAGACGCGTCGAGGCCCTCGCCCGGCGGCATGCAGATGTTCACGGGGCAGGGGGCGATGACGCTCTCCGGGAATTTCCAGCGCTCGCAGGACTCGCTCTATGCGTTGTCAAAAGACACTGGCGGCAATCCGATGTTCGACTACAACGATCTCACCCTGGGCATCACGCGGGCCGTGGAGTCGATGACGAGCTACTACATCATCGGCTACTACAGCTCGCATCCGGCCGCCGACGGACGCTTCCGCCGCGTGCGCGTGTCGCTCGCCAACGGCCTGGACGCCAACGTGCAGTTCCGGTCGGGCTACTTCGCCGACAAGACGTGGGCGAAGCTGTCGGCCGCGGATCGTGAGCGGCAGCTCGAAGAGGCGCTGATGCTCGAAAACCCGGTGACCGACATCACGATGGCGATGGAGCTGAACTACTTCCAGCTCAACCGCGCCGAGTACTTCGTGCCGGTCGGCGTGAAGATTCCAGGTAGCGAGCTGGTGCTGGCCAAGCGCGGCGGCGCGGCCCGCACCGTCATCGACTTCATCGGCGAGGTGAAGGACGACTACGGCATCACGATTCAGAACGTGCGCGACAAGCTCGACATCAGGTTGAGCGCCGACACGGCGAGCCAGCTCGCCAGGCGGCCGATTCAGTACGAGACCGGGTTCACGCTGCTCCCTGGCAAGTACGTCATCAAGATTCTCGCCCGCGACGTCGAGACGGGCCGGATGGGCACGTTCCAGACCAACTTCACGATTCCGAACCTCAACCGCGAGGAGAAGCGGATTCCGACGAGCTCGGTCGTGTTGAGCAGCCAGCGCGTGCCGCTTTCGGACGCCCTGTACAGCGTGCGGCAGAAGCTGCCCGCCGACGCCGTGAACCCGCTGGTCGTCAACGGCGAGAAGCTCGTCCCGAGCGTCACGCGCGTGTTCACGAAGAGCCGCGACTTCCACGTGTTCCTGCAGGCGTATCAACGCGCCGCAACGACCACGCAGCCGCTGGTGGCCAGCGTGTCGTTCTACAAGGATGGCGCGAAGGTGTACGAGACCGCCCCGCAGGCGGTCGTCGAGGGGCTGGATCCGAAGACGAAGGCCGTGCCGCTGCAGTTCACGATCTCGCTGGAAGGCTTGCCAACGGGCCGCTACGATTGCCAGGTGTCGGTGCTCGATCCCACAAGTGCCAAGGCCACCTTCTGGCGCGCTCCGATCGTCATCATTCCCTGACGCCGTTCCGACGCAGAGGCGCGAAGGCGCAGAGTTGCGTTTTCGAAGACAAAACCTGTCTTTGCGTCTCTGCGGCTCTGCGTCGTAGTCTTTCGTCAGGCGAATCATCCCGACGCTGCCCAGTTCGTGTAGCCTATGGAAATGAAACTGAGCACATTTGCCCTCACGACCGTCCTGGCTCTGATCGGTGCGGTGGCCTCGGCCCAGCAGGTGACGAAAGAAGCGCGCGACGGCATCAAGAATTTCGCCCGCGTCGAAACCACCGTGGCGTGCGCCGGCGCGATTACCGTCGATGCGATGCCCGAGATCAAGAAGATGGGATTTGTGTCGGTGATCAACCTGCGCGAGGCGCAGGAACCTGGCGCCGACATTGACACGCAGCGCGCGGCCGCGCAGGCGGCGGGGCTGCGCTACTACCACGTGCCGATGAACACGGGGAAACCCGATCCGAAGGTAGCCGACGAGTTCATCAAAGTGATCACGTCGAAGGAGGCCGCGCCCGCCTTCATCCACTGCGCGAGCGCCAATCGGGCGTCGGCGATGTGGTTGATCAAGCGGATCGTGGTCGATCGCTGGGACGTCGATCGCGCCTCGGCCGAAGCCGAAGCGCTCGGCCTGACCAACCCCGCGCTGAAACAATGGGCGCTTGACTACGCGCGCCGGGACAAATAGAAGAATTGGTAGATTGGCAGATTGGCAGATTGGCAGATTGGTAGATTAATTCTCAGATTGGGCGGATTGAGAACGCGAACTTGCAGCTTCTTAATCTTCCAATCTACCAATCTTCCAATCTACCAATGCAGGTATCTCTAAGTCCTTTCTATCGTCACCGACTGGATTGAAATCGGCTTCAGCGGCCGGTCGCTGGGCTTGCTGGTGGCCGTCTGGCCGATCTTCTCGATCACGTCCATGCCCTCGACCACTTCGCCGAAGATGCTGTGCTTGTTGTCGAGCCACGGCGTCGGCGACGAACGTGAGGAAAAACTGGCTGCCGTTCGTGTTGGCGCCGGCGTTGGCCATCGACAGCAGGCCCGGCTCGGTGTGCTTCAGCTTGGGGCTGAACTCGTCGGCGAATTTGTAGCCAGGGCCACCGGTGCCGGTGCCGAGCGGACACCCGCCTTGAATCATGAAGCCGGCGATCACGCGGTGAAAGACGAGCCCGTCGTAGAACGGACGCTTCGCCTTCTGACCGGTCTTCGGGTCGGTGAATTCCTTCGTGCCTTCCGCGAGGCCGGTGAAGTTGGCCACCGTGTTCGGCACGTCCTGGTCGAACAACCGGATCTTGAAGTTACCTTCTGTCGTCGTAAAGAGCGCATGCACCATCCCCACATCATAGCCATAATGGATTCAGGGACGCCATGATTCCGTTTTCGATCCTCGATCTCTCGCCCATCGTCGAGGGTGGCGACGCGGCGCAGGCGCTTCGGAACACGCTCGATCTGGCGCGGCACGCCGAAGCGTGGGGCTACCAGCGCTACTGGCTGGCCGAGCATCACAACATGCCCGGCGATCGCGAGCGCGGCGACGGCGGTCGTGATCGGCGCACGTCGCCGGCGGCACGTCGACGCATCCGCGTCGGCGCGGGCGGCATCATGCTGCCGAATCACGCGCCGCTCGTGATCGCCGAGCAGTTCGGCACGCTCGAGTCGCTCTTCCCGGGCCGCATCGATCTCGGCCTCGGCCGCGCGCCCGGGATCCGACCCACTCACGGCGCGCGCGCTGCGGCGGACGCTGTCGGCGACGCCGACACGTTTCCGCAGGACGTGCTCGAGCTGATGGGCTACTTCGCCCGCGCGGCCGCGGCCAGCGCGTGCGGGCGGTGCCCGGCGCCGGGCTCGACGTGCCGATCTGGATCCTCGGTTCGAGCCTGTTCGGCGCGCAGCTCGCGGCGGCGCTCGGGCCTGCCGTACGCGTTCGCGTCGCACTTCGCGCCGGCGCACATGCTGCAGGCGATCGCGCTCTACCGGCAGCCGATTCCGGCCGTCGCGACAGCTCGATCGCCCCTACGTGATGCTCGGCGTCAACGTCTTCGCCGCCGACACCGACGAGGAGGCGCGGCATCTGTTCACGTCGCTCGCAGCAGGCGTTCGTCAACCTGCGCCGCGGCACGCCCGGCCGCCCTGCCGCCGCCCGACGACCGCTTCACCGGCACGCTGGCACCCCATGAGCGGGTGGAGATCGACCACACGCTGTCGGTGACGTCGATCGGATCGACGGAAACCGTGCACGCCGGCATCGCGGCGTTCGTCGCACGCACAGGCGCGGATGAGCTGATCATGGTTTCACAGATCTACGACCATGCCGCCCGGCTGCGCTCCTACGAGCTCACGGCCGCGCTTCGGGAACGCGTAGAGGTGCGAACCGGAAACGGGCCAAGGCAGGGCTAAAGCCCTGCGCCACCGTTACCGTTACGAACTCTTCGAACCCCACGAACCTACGAACCCACGAACTCCACGAACTCCACGAACTCCACGAACTCTACGAACCTTGTGAGCGACCGTTACACACCCTTCACTCCACGGTTATCCGGGCGTAAGCTCTACGCGTCATCCTCACCGCGGCCCGGAGGTTCCCATGCTCGATAGACGTGCGTTTCTGCTCAGCGGGTTGGCGGCCTACGGCGCGTCCGCACGCGCGCTGTTTGCCGGCGGAGAGGTGCTGCAAAGCCCGACGTTTCCGACCTCACCGTTTACGCTCGGCGTGTGTTCCGGCGATCCCGCGCCCGATGGCGTCGTCTTGTGGACGCGTCTGGCCATCGATCCGTTGAATGGCGGTGGAATGCCGCGGCAGCCGGTCGAGGTGCAATGGCAGGTCGCCGCCGACGATCGCCTGTCGAAGGTCGTGCGATCGGGGAAGGCGATTGCATCGCCCGAGTGGGGTCATGCCGTGCACGTCGAGGTGTCAGGGCTGCAGCCACACCGCTGGTACTGGTATCAGTTCCGAGCGGGCACCGAGTTGAGCCCGATCGGGCGCACGCGCACCCTTCCGGCGCCGGGCTCGGCCGTCGACCGGCTGCGCTTTGCCATTGCCTCGTGCCAGCACTTCGAAACGGGCCTGTTCACGGCGTATCGTCACATGGCCGACGAGGATCTCGACTTCGTCATGCACCTGGGCGATTACATCTACGAGAATCCGGGACGCGACAAGTTCGTGCGGAAGCACGTCGGCGGTGAATTGCTGACTATCGACGACTACCGCAATCGATACGCGCAATACCGCAGCGATCCGGCGCTGCGTGCCGTACACGCATCATTCCCGTTTCTCGTGGTCTGGGACGACCACGAGGTGGACAACAACTACGCCGGGTTGTACGACGAAGCCGGTACTCCGGTCGAGCAGTTCGCCTTGCGCAGGGCCGCCGCGTACAAGGCGTATTTCGAGCACATGCCGCTGCGACGCAGCTCGATTCCGTCGGGCGCGCTGCTGCAGCTGTATCGCCCGTTTGCGTACGGGACGCTCGCCAGCATCCTGATGCTCGACACGCGGCAGTACCGGACCGATCAGCCCTGCGGCGACAGCGTGCAGCTGATTTGCGAAGGCGCCCGTGATTCGCGTGCGACGATGCTCGGAGAGGGGCAGGAGAAGTGGTTGCTGGATCGTCTCGATCGCTCGCGGACCGGGTGGAATCTCCTCGCACAGCAGATTCCGATTGCGCGTCTCGACCGGGCGCCAGGTCCCGAGCACCGTTACTCGATGGACAAGTGGGATGGCTACGAGCAGAGCCGGACGCGCCTGCTGCGGTTTCTCGGCACGAGAAAGCCGTCCAATCCCATCGTGCTCGCGGGTGACGTGCACAACAACTGGGTGAACGACCAGCGCTTCAACGTCGACGACCCCAGGACTCCTGTCGTGGCGTCGGAGTTCGTGGGAACGTCGGTCACGTCGGGCGGTGATGGCTCCGACATGTCCCCCACGATGAAAGCCATCGTCTCCGAAAACGAGTGCGTGCGCTTTGCCAACGATCAGCGCGGCTACGTCAGGTTCGAGCTCAAGCCCAAAGAGCTCCGTTCCGATTACCGTGTCGTCGAATACGTGTCGAGGCCGGATGCGCCGATTAAGACCAGGGCGTCATTCGTCGTGGAGGATGGGCATCCCGGGGCCAAACCGGCCTGAGGGCACGGAGACGTGGTCTCAACACGGAGGCACGGGGACACGGAGATACACGGGTTAGCTTTTTTCACGAACGCGTAACAAAACCGATGATGGCGCAATAACGCCTTCGTTTTGGCGACGCCTGGGCGACTCGCAGGACGGCATCTGGGATCTAATGCACTTCGCTCATGTCTCTTGTCAATTTGTCGGCGGCTGAAACTGAACTCGCTTGTTCGCCTGATCAAATGTCAGCGCAAACGATCGAATCACATCTCGCCCGATGTTCGGCCGTCGAACCAGATCACTGAAGAACAGAACTGGTCTGGCGATCGTTGCTTCCCCAATGTGGACGTTCCCGTCAAGTTCGGAACGAAATAGCTCGAATTGATTGAATGCTGAGGCCACCCGACCGGCCCGAGAGAGCGGTGCGCGAAGAGGTATTCGATTGGCAAGCGAGAGCGGCAAGAGAATGCCACCGATATTCCCGCTATCAATGGAAGCATCGGCGCCGAGGCCCGCGATGTCTATCAGAATATGCGGCAGTCCCTGTTCGAGCCTGTAGCTCAACACGCGCTTGCCATCCGGCTCGGCCAAACGTTCAGTTACAACGCGAAGCTCTCTTTGCGGGTAGTCAAAGGTGACCACATGCTCCTCAAACAACTCGAATCCCAAAATGCCATAGACCTCCTCACCACCGCCTCGTTTTGGATCACCTTCTAGGACAGGAGCGATGATCTGTTCGAAAGAGAGATTTCCGAGTGCGACGGTCTCAATTCGAACGGCGTCTGTATTCCGCCCCTTCACACCACTGCCATCAGAAACGACAAGAGTATCGACAATCGGAAGGTTTAGCCTGTCTACGAGCGCCCTCGTGACCCATGCTTTCCCTGACGCTCCTGTATCCCACCCGAATGCGAATGGACCTTTTCCGTTAACCATGACGTTGACAAACGTGCGGGAGCCGCGAATCTGCAGCGGAACCTGAGTCAATACGCTTGACGCAACTCCGCCTCCGTCCTGCGCGATTAAACCCTGCGCCGGCAGAATCAAGAGCACTCCCATGATCCCGTGAAGCGTCAGAGTGCGCGCAAACCGCATCGCACGGGGGATCTGCTCAGCCTGGTCGAGCATTTGGACGCGTTCGGTCGTGGTCATGCATTTTGGACACTGCTGCGAAAAAAATTCTCCGTGCGTCTCCGTGCCCCCGTGCCTTCGTGTTGAGTTACTCTCCGTGGCCTTCCAGTAGCACTCCGACGATGCGCGCCCACTCCTCGTCGAGGGTGTCATGGGCGACCGGCTGTTCCGCCCTCCGGTACCAGTAGCCCGCGTTTCCCAGGTCGCCTTCTTTCCGGTGCAGGTGCGCGTGGACCCACGAGCCGGTTCGATCGTCGATGTCCTGGGCGATCGCATGGGCGGCATTCCAGTTTCCCTTTGCGGCCTCCCACATCGCGCGAAGCGCGTGCGAAGCCCCGTGCGGCGGGCCGGGCTCGGTCAGCGTCTGGCGGAACTCTTCGAGCGTCATCTTCTCCGTGAACGTCCGTCATTCTTACATGGCGCAAGGGGCCCGGCGCGCCTTTCACCCCGAGATGTTCGGTTCCGGCACGAAAGTGTCGGTACCGTGAACAACTGTTTGTAGCGTACAACGACAAAACGTGCGGCATCACGCTTGCAGCCTCGCATAGGGCAGGAGAAGTGAGATGCGAGCCATGACACGCTGGATGCTCTTGACGATGATGATTCTGACGCCGGCCGTCGCGTCGGCGCAGACTGAAACGGATTCGAATCTGTTCTGGGACGTAACCAAGGCCGTCGTCCTCGATCCGACGACGTACGCACCGGCGACCTTGTCGTATACCTCGATGAAGCTCGACTGGAACACCTCGCAGCCGCTGTTCCGCAACGGCTGGGTCGAGCAGAATCATCGGTTTACGATGAGCGGCCGTGCGAACGACGTGCCGGTGAGCTTCGTGGACGGCAATAAACAGATCCGCAAGATGGCGCTGATGCACCTGCAGGAGTCGATCGTCAACAACGCCGCGGCGAACATCTTCGAGCGCGTGCTGGCGAACAAGTATCCGCAGCATCGGAAGCTGTTCAAGATCCTCAGCTGGACGGAGCGCATCGTGTTCGCCTCGTACATGTCGTATTACGCATCGGCCCAGCATTTCAAGCAGGCCGAGCGTAACCGCCAGATGGCGTTGCAGTTCGGGTATCGATAGAGGTTTACGCGAGGGCCGGGGAGTTTTTTCTGCAGGAGAAAGAATTTCTCAGACCCTCGCCATGACGCGGCCGAGCAGCCGGCGCGCCTCGTCCACGCCCATCGCGATCGTCGCTCCCGCATACACGCCTGTATAAGGAATCAGAACAAAAGCTGCAGTCGCAATCGGATGCATCGCCGGCAGGGCCAGCTTGACGCCCCACGCGAGGCCGGCCGCGAGGAGTGCCGCTGTCCACAGCCGGAGGCTGAGCGCCGAGGGTATCCCCGTCGGGCCAATCCGCGCGTTCAGCGTCCGTCGCAGCAGCAACAGTTCGACCCATCCTGCCACGCTTGCGGCGGCCGTGAGGCCGGCCGTTCCCCAGAGCCGGTTGATGCCGAGCGTCCCGGGCAGCACGACCGCGGCGAGATAGCCGAGCACGGTGGCGATTGCCACGTGCACGACCGCGTAGCGGAGCGGCGTGCGGGTGTCGCGCAGCGCGTAGTAGCTCGACGAGTACAGACGCGCGCACGTCGTCGCCAGCAGGCCCAGTGAGAATCCCGCGAGGATGCCCCAGACGTAGATGGCATCATCGTGCGTGAACCGGCCGGTTTGGAACATCGCGGCGGCCACGACGTCGCCAAGGACGAGGAAGGCCACCGCCGACGGCACCACGAAGAAGGCAATCTGGCGAAGCCCGCTGTTGATGCGATCGCGAACGGTATCGAGCGCATCGAGACCGGCCGCCCCCGCCATCGCCGGCAGCGCCGCCGCCGAGACCGAGAGGCCGAACACGCTGGCCGGGAGCGTGTAGAGCAGCTGCGCGTTTGCGAGGCCGGTGACCGCGCCGGTGGGCAGCAGGCTCGCGAGCAGCGCGTCGATGTACGCGCTGATCTGCACGACGCCGCGGCTGACCAGCACGGGCGCGAAGTTGTTCACGGTCGTGCGCACGTGTTCGGACAGCTCGAGCCGCAGGCGGAGATCGGGGACGAGCCGCAGCACCGCCGGCATCTGTACCGAGCATCTGCAGCGCGCTGCCGACGACCGCGCCCCATGCCAGGAGCACGGCGAGGCGCGGCAGCGGGACGGTCGCCCCCCACCACAGCAGCGTCACGATCATTGCGACGTTCCAGATGACCGGTGCGATGTACGAGAGAAGAAACCGGCGATGGCTGTTGAGGATGCCGAGGCACCACGCCGACAGCACGAGGAGGCCGGCGCCCGGGAACAGGATGCGCACGATGGCGATCGTCAACACGCGCTTCTCGCCGCGAAATCCGGGGGCGATGAGCCCGACGAGAAGAGGTGTCGCCACGACGCCGGCCAGCACGAGCACCGACGTCATCAGCGCGAGCAGGGCCGCCACGGCCCCGGCGACTCTCGCGGCAGCCTCCCGCTCGTTGCGCGCGACGAGCGTCGCGTAGACCGGGATGAACGACGCCGACAGCGCCCCTTCGCCGAACAGGTTCTGCAGGAAGTTTGGAATGCGGAACGCCGCCATGAATGCATCGGCGGCGTCAGACTGCAGGCCGAAGTAATGCGCGAACACGCGCTGGCGGACGAAGCCGGTCAGCCGGCTGCACAGGATGCCGAACGCGACGAGCGCGGATGAACGATCCACTCCTGGAAGATCATACTGGAGGCCGTGGAGGCGGGTCCGTCACCACAGAGGCCGCGATGGGAGCGGAGGCAAATACAAAGAGGACACAGAGTGAATTCTTCGAAAAAGAATTCTCTGTGTCCTCCTGTTTTCGAGCGAAGTGTGCCTCTCTCAGCTCTGTGGTTCGCCTCTAGAACCTGAAGCCGATCGCGAAGTCGAACATCCGGCCGCCGTCCGCACCCGCACGCGGCCCCGGATAGTGCGAGTTCGCCGTGCCCTGGCCGAAGCGCGGGCCCTGCACGTAGCCGGTCGGCAGACCGAACTCGTCACGCGCGCTCGCCGGGTCGGCGGCGATCGTCGTGTCCCACGCAATCAGCTTCTGGTTGTTGAGCAGGTTGAAGCTCTCGAATTTGATCCACGGCTGCGCCGAGCGCCACACCGGAACCGAGTAGGTCACCGCGAGGTCGACCAGCCCATATCCTTCGAAATACTGCGAGCCGCGCTCGCCGAAGAACACCTGCTGCGTCGGCGTCCCGGCGTAGCCGGGGTTACGGGCCGCCTGAACCGAGCTCAGCGGCTGACCGTTCATCACGAGGCTGTAGGTGCGCCCCGAATTGTACCGGTACATCGGCGCGACGGTCACCGAACCGTACCGGCCGAGCCCCGTCACGTAGTCGGCCCACACGCGCACCTTGTTGCGCTGGAAGTCGTCGAGCCGGCCGTCCGGGGCGCTGCGCGCGAGCGAGATCATTTCCGGATAGTCGCCGAAGGGCGACCCGGTCGGATTGGGCGACTCGCCCTCGAAGTTGCCGTCGTTCTTCAGCTGCACCGTCCAGTGGCCGTTCACCGACAGCGCCCGCGTCACGCGATGCTGACCCATGAACTGCAGCGCCGAATACTCGCGCTTCATCTCGTCGCTGTTGTCGTAGACGATGTTGTCGAGCTGTCCCAGCGTGGCGCCGTCGATCACGATCGGCGTCTTGCCGTTGGCGTACAGGATGAACTCTTCGATGAAGTTCGACGTCTCGCGCTGGACGAAGAGGAACTTCGCGTAGCTGCGCGCGCCGAACGTCCGCGCCGCCCCGAAGGTGTATTCGGAGGTCACCGGCGACGACAGGTCGTCGGCGAACTGCACGTTCAGCGCCGGGAACGTGCCCGCCACGACGCCGCTGTAGTTGTTCAGGTCGAACCCGGGCGCGAACGTCCGGCCTTCGCCGGCGGGCCCGTTGTAGACCATCGTGTAGCGATCGGAGTTGCCGACGTTGGTGTTCCGCGAAAACTGCACCGCGTTGTACTTGCCGGAATACTGGGAGTACGACGCCTGGAGCACCATGGTGCCGTCGCCCGCGACGTCGTACGCCGCGCCGAGACGCGGCACGACGCGCGACACGCCTGGAGACTTCGGCCCGCTCGTCGCTTCGCTGCCCGCGTGCTCGAAGCGCATGCCGACGTTCAGCGTCAGCTTCTGAGACGCCACCCAGCGGTCCTGCACGTAGGCCGACAGCGTCGACTGGTTGAACTCGGCGCCGCGGTGGGGAATCCACCGCTGCACACGCGACACACCCGGCTGGAACGTCGGCAGGGGATGACCATCCGCGTCGAGCACGGGTACGCCGCCCGCGACTTTGAAGTCGGACAGGAACACGTAGCCGGTCGAGCTCTGGGCGTTCGCGCCGACGCGCGTATCGACGAAATTCTCGAAGCCGCCCTTCAGCTCGTGGCTGCCCAGCCGGCGATCGGACGCGAAGTAGGTGAGGCTGGCCGTGATCTGACGGTTGTTCCGCTGTTCGGGATCGCTCGCGTCGAAATACGGCGCGTTGTACTGATACTGAGTGCCCGTGCGCGTCAGGAACGGCGAATCGATGATGGCGGTCGACGTGCCGCCCACGCCCTCGGTGGCGAAGTGCTTCTGCGAGTACTGCGCCGACAACAGCATCCGCTGGTTCAGCGCGGCGTTGTAGTTCACGACGCCGAGCCGGTTGGGCACCGACGGCGAGATGAGCGCGGCCTTGTCGATGCTGAACGACAACACCGGTTCGTTCTCGCGGTGCACACGGTTGTCGATGAAGCTGCCCTGGAGCGTGTGGCTCGGCCGCAGGGTGCCCGTCAGCTTGCCCTCGTAGCGATTGCTGTCGTTGGACTTCGTATACGCGACCGCCGTGGCCGGCATCGTGCCGGACGTCGACGAGTTCTCGAAGCGGCCGGCGCCGAAGAACCAGACGCGATCTTTCGCCAGCGGTCCGCCCAGGGTGAACTCGGAGAAGTGCGAGAGCTTGTTGGTCAGATGCGGATTGGCCGGAGTCGGCTGTCCGCGCTCGATGTTGTTCGCGCTTTCGAACGGCGTTTCGTTCGTCCACGAGGGCCGCGTGAAGGTCATGCGGTAGCTGCCCGCGAAGCGATTGCCGCCGTTCTTGGTCACAATGTTGACGACGCCACCCGAGAAGCGGCCGTACTCGGCCGTGACGCCCGAGGTGAGCACCTGCACCTCGCCGATGGCGTCCTCGATGTAGAGGTCGTTGGACGTGCCGAGCAGGTTGTCGTTCACGTCGACGCCGTTGACGAGGAACACGTTGTCGTAGGCGAAGCCGCCGGAAATCGACAACTGGTTCGGGCTCGGCGTGTTGGTGGTGACCCCCGGCATGAGCTCGGCAATCAGATACGGCGTCCGGCCCATCGGCAGCGCGTTGACTTCGGGCGCCGTGATGTTGGCGCTCGCCTGGGTGGAGGTGACTGCCGGCGGAATGACGCCTTCCACGAGCACGGTCTCCGAAACGGCCGCGACCGCGAGCGTCACATCGACATTCGCTGTGGCGCCGAGCGGCAGGAGCGCCGCCAGCTCGACCGGTGTCAGGTTGTCCTTCGAGACGCGAATGGTGTACGTCCCGGGCGGCAGGCTGGGGATCGAATACACCCCGTTGACGTCGGTCGTCACCGCGCGCTCACCTTGAAGCGCCGGCGACGTGACGACCACAGCGGCGTCGGGAATCGACAGGCCGTCAGTGGACTTCACCGCACCAGTGAGTGTTCCAGTCTGGACGCCCTGGGCGCAGATCGGCCCGGGCACCAGCGCAAGCATCACGAAGAGGCCGAGAAACCAACGTCTCATATGGTCACCTTCCAAGAGTGGGCTCGTGTACGTAAACCCCGTGTAAATCCTGCAGCCAAAGAGCAGGATGGGTGCCACGCACCCTCTGCACCTCTTATCCCCTTGTGTTGTATGGATATCGCCTTGTGTCGGATGGGACTTTTCTGATTGTTAGAAGGACAGTATGGCCGTGCCAAATGTGCCGGAACGGCACATCCGCCATCGGATCTGAAACCAAAAGTAGGATTCAGGCCTACAGCGAAACTCAGTACTTCTACTTAGAAGGGGTCGGGAGGGGTTTCCACCGCGCTTGCGCGGGTAGACCCACCTCCCGACCCCTTGTCAGCGGTAGTTGCCGAACTGGAGGGCGACGCCGAAGTCGTGACCGCGCAAGAGGCCGATCGCCGTCTGCAGCTCGTCTTTGGAGGCCGACGAGATTCGCAGCTGGTCCCCTTGGATGGTCGCCTGCACCTTCTTCAACTTCTGATCCTTCAGGAACTTGACGATATCCCGCGCGGCGTCGCTCGAGATGCCCTGCTGAAGCGTGATGACCCGGCGCACACTCGCTCCGGCCGCCGCGTCGATGTCGCCAAGCTTGAGGTTCTTGACCGGCACATTCCGGCGAATCATCCGCGTCTGGAGGACGTCCCACAGCGCGTTCATCTTCATCGTGTCTTCCGCTGCGAGGGTCAGGGTGTTCTCGGCCTTGTTGAACTCGATCGACGCTGTCGAGCCCTTGAAGTCGTAACGCTGGGAGATCTCTTTCCGGGCCTGGTTGACCGCGTTGTCGACTTCCTGCAGATCGACGGTCGATGTCACATCGAAAGATGAAACTGCCGGCATTGACTAATCGTACTATAGCGGCCCGCGTCACCTCACGTCCGATAGCCATTTGACGTTTTCTGTATCTGTTCCCTGTCGCTCTCCTTTGGTTCACTACGGGGACTCGAAGTTCTTGTGCTAACCTCTGCCGCTTCCGGAGCAGAATCGAATGATTTGGCAGATCTTGACGCTCGTGTTCGCAGCGGGGATCGTCGGAGGGTTAGTCAACTCTCTTATGGCCGGGGAATTTCAGCTGCCACGTCGAGACCGCAACGCAAACGTCTACAAGCCAGGCTGGATGGGTAGTTGTCTGCTTGGAGGTCTTGCAGCCGTCGCCTTCTGGGGTTTGTACGGTCCACTGACCGGCTACGTCTTGATCGGTACAAGCGATGCAGCAATGGCGCCGCCGACTCTCAATGTCGGCGAGTTGTTCGGATCGTTGGTAACCGGAATCGGTGGCGGCAAGTTGCTGCTGGGCGAAGTGGATCGCAGGGTGCTGAAAAGCGAAAGAGACGCCCTCGTCGCGACCAAGAGCACGCTCGCGGATGTTGTCAAAAATCTTACGGCGCCGCGTCAACGCTCCAAGGAATTGGGAAAATGACGGCAGACCCGGTAGACCAGATTTCCGAACTCGCCGAGCGACTGAAGAATGCCGCTCCTTTGGAGTCACCAGCCATTGCGGAGCAGCTGAATCAACTGGTGGAAGCGATCGGCCCTCAACTGGCCGATTCAGTTCGTTGGACGAAAGCGGTTTCAGCGATCGCGAATGATCCGATTGTCCGCCAGAATCTCGAGCAGGTTGCGAATGCCTCCCGGCAGATCCAACTCGATCGCACCCAGCTTGCGCGGATCGCCACGGAATTCCAGCGACTTCAAGATTCGGGCGTTCTTGATCAAGTTGCGGCCGCAGCACGGCAGATTCAAATCGATCAGGCGCAGTTCGCACAGATCGCAGCAGAGTTTCGAAGGCTGCAGGAATCAGGCTTTCTCGATCAAATTCACAAATACCAGCAACAGCTCGCGGAGCTCGCTGCAAGTGTTCGGAAGATCACTGAAGGATGACGCCCCCGCGGTCGGAGAAACGCCCACACGCTCCGGATCAGAGGGGCAAGGTCCGCAAAGACTCCAGCGACTTGGAACGGACGCAGTCGTTTTTAGGTCGTACAGACCTCCGTAGTTGGCTGTCTCATGTGTCGCGTCGCTTGCGAGGCTATCTCCCATCCCTCTTGCGTCGTATTCGTACTATAATCGGTGAAGCCTCCCGCCCCGGTCAGGCGACTCAAAAGTCGCAATTAGCTGGGAGTTGGTGGGGCAGTCCCCCAATTACTGGTAGAGGCCGATCTCACGGTCGGCGCACGAAAGCAGGTGCGAATGGCAGACGCAGGTGAAGGATTAATCGACGCACAGAACCGCATTCAGGAACGGATGGACGAGCGTGAAGAAGAGCGCGCCCGCCGCGCGATGCCCCAGGTCCAGTACGATCCGGAGCAGTTGAGGCGCACCGAATCGCTGCGCCTTGCCTATACCGAGCTGAGCCGGCAGCTCGAAGCGACCACACATATCGCCCGCCGTCAGCAGTTGACGAGCGCGCTGGCCGAGCTCGAACGCCAGCTCGAATCGCTGGGCGCGCGGCCGCATTAGCGGCCGCCTTTTCAGGAGCCACATTTCGGTCGCAACGGGCGGGTCGTGTTGTGTGAACCCGTCGAATTCGATAGCATTGGCTGTTCGCTTGTGAAGGTTTTCGCAAGCGGCGCGGGGCAATGGGGTCCGCGCGTGGCTCCCGCGACTCATGATTGAGAGCTGGCTCCTCATTCTTCTGCTGATGGTGATGGCCGTCGGGTTCGGCGGCACATCGGTCGTGCTCGGCAGAATCCTCGGCCCGAAACGTCCTACCCCCGAAAAACAGGCGCCCTACGAGTGCGGGATGCCCGCGGTCGGCGATGCCCGCGAGCGGCAGTCGATTCGCTTCTACCTCATCGCGATGATCTTCCTGCTGTTCGACATTGAGGTGGCCTTCCTCTATCCCTGGGCGCTCGCGCTCCGATCGCTGGGGTGGGCCGGCTACGTGCAAGTCGTCCTCTTTACGCTCGTCCTCTCTGCGGGCTACGTGTATGTCTGGAAGAAAGGTGCGTTGGATTGGAGTCAAAGCTAGAGGATCGTCGATCGTCCATCGTCGATCGTCCATCGTCGATCGACGATGATTTGGCCAACCTGCCGGTTCTGACCACACAGGTCGAGAAGCTCGTGCAATGGGCGCGGCGCTCGTCGATCTGGCCGGTCACGTTCGGGCTCGCCTGCTGCGCCATCGAGATGATGGCCATGAGCTGCGCGCGCTACGACATCGCGCGCTTCGGAGCGGAAGTCTTTCGCGGCTCGCCTCGTCAATCCGACCTGATGATTGTCGCCGGCCGGCTGTCGCGGAAAATGGCGCCCGCGCTTCGCCGGGTGTACGACCAGATGCCCGAGCCCAAATGGGTGATTTCGATGGGCGCCTGTGCCTCGATCGGCGGCGTCTTCGACAACTACGCGCTCGTGCAGGGGGTCGATCAGATCGTGCCGGTCGACGTCTATGTGCCCGGATGCCCGCCCCGCCCCGAATCGCTCATCTACGGCATCGTTCAGCTGCAGAAGAAGATCGAGAGCCAGCGAGCATGAGCCGCGAGCGGCGCGGGGCGATGGGGCCCCGCAAGCGAGCGGCGAGGAGCGGGTGTTGGGGCCCCGCGACAAAATGATCGATCTGCTGCGCTCGTTGTTTCCGGCCGTTGCGCTGGAGGCGGGTGACGCGACCGATCAGCCGACCATCCGTGTGCCGGCGGCGAGCCTCGTCGAGGTCTGCCGCGCCCTTCACGACCATGCCGAGCTCGGGTTCGTGCTGCTGGCCGACATTACCGCGGTCGACTGGTGGCCCCGCGAGCCCCGGTTCGAGGTGGTGTATCACCTGTCGTCCATGACCAGACGCCTGCGTGTGAAGGTGTCGCTCGACGGCGGGGCCGCGCGGCTGCCGACCGTGCAGAGCGTATGGCGGGGTGCGGGCTGGCTGGAACGGGAAACCTGGGACATGTTCGGCATCGTGTTCGAGGATCACGGCGATCTTCGCCGCCTGCTGATGCCGGAAGACTGGGAGGGCTACCCGCTGCGCAAGGACTTTCCCGTGCAGATCCGTCTGCGGCCGCGCGCGGAACAGCCGCTCCAGGTGACCGAAGAGGAATTTCGCGCGAACCTGGCGAGGGATAAAGCCGCGCGAGCGGATGCGCCGCGATCATGAGCGGCGATCGGGCGAACGCGGTGGCCGCGACGCTGCGCGAGGCGGCCCACCTGCACGAGACCGCTGCGCGTGAATCGGCCGGCGCCGTGGCGGCCGCGGTCGAGACGCTGTCGGCAGCGCTCGGCAGCGGCGGGAAGGTGTTGATTTTCGGCAACGGCGGCAGCGCGGCGGACGCGCAGCACTTCGCGTGCGAGCTGGTGGGGCGGTTCCTGCGCGAGCGGCAGGCGCTGGCGGCGATTGCCTTGACCACCGACGCCAGCACGATGACGGCGGTGGCCAACGACTACGGATTCGATCGCGTGTTCGTGCGGCAGATCGAAGCGCTCGGCCGGCCAGGCGATGTCGCCATCGGCATTTCGACGAGCGGCTCGTCCGCCAACGTGCTCGCCGGTCGTGCAATACGCGAAGTCGCGGGGGTTGAAGACAGTGGCGTTCACCGGCGGAGACGGCGGACCGATCGGCGCGGCGGCGGACGTGCATGTGAACGTGCCTCACGCCCTCACCCCTCGCGTTCAGGAAGTGCATCGCACGCTCATTCACGCGGTGTGCGACCAGATCGAACGCGAGCTTGGCCATCAACCTTAAGCCCTTAGCCCTAAGCCTTGAGCCTTGAGCCCTAAGCCCTAAGCCCTTTTTTGAGCGCGATGCCGGAACTTCGAACGGAAACGATGACCGTCAACATGGGGCCGCAGCACCCGAGCACCCATGGTGTGCTCCGGCTGGTGCTCGAGCTCGACGGCGAGACGGTCGTCTCTGCGGCCCCGACGATTGGTTATCTGCACACCGGCATCGAGAAGACCGCGGAGCAGAAGAAGTTCCAGCAGATCATTCCGCTCGTCGAGCGCATGGACTATCTGAGCGCGCAGTCCAACGCCTACGCGTACTGCCTCTCGGTGGAGAAGATGCTCGGTCTCGAGATGCCGGATCGCGTCAGGTGGATTCGGGTGCTCCTCGCCGAACTCCAGCGCATCAACAGCCACCTGGTGTGGCTCGGGACACACGCCATGGAAGTGGGCGCCATCTCGGTGATGCTCTACTGTTTCCGCGAGCGCGAGCTGTTGCTCGACATCAACGAGCGCATCGCGGGTTTCCGGTTGTTCCCAAGCTACATCCGGGTCGGTGGCCTGCGGGAAGATCTGCCGCGCGAGTTTCACCAGGTCGTCACCCAGTTTCTCGACAGCTTCCCGGGCAAGCTCGGCGAATACGAGGACCTGCTCACGAAGAACGACATCTACAAGAAGCGGACGCAGGGTGTCGGTAAGCTCACCAGGCAGGAGTGCATCGACATGAGCCTGGCGGGCCCGATTGGGCGCGCGTCGGGCTGGAACTACGACGTTCGAAAGATGTTCCCCTACGGCGGCTACGAGACGTTCGAGTTCGATGTCCCGGTCGGCACCGAAGGCGACGTCTACGAGCGATACCGGGTGCGGCTCGCGGAGATGCGGGAAAGCGTCAAGATTTGCCGTCAGGCGCTCTCGCGAATTTCGCCGGCGGGAGTGTTCGCGGCCGATGCGCCGTCGGTGGTGCCGCCGCCGAAGGACCGCGTCTACACGGAAATGGAAGCGCTGATTCAGCACTTCCTCATCTACTCGCAGGGCTTTACCGTGCCGGCGGGCGAGGCCTACGTGGCGGTCGAAGGGCCGCGCGGCGAGCAGGGCTTCTACGTTGTCTCGGACGGCACGAACCGTCCCTGGCGCGTGAAGGCACGTTCGGCGTCGCTCCTCGCATGCCAGGCGTTGCCGAAGATGATTATCGGCGGGCTCATCGCCGATGTCATCGCCGTCATCGGATCGATAGACGTCGTCATGGGAGATGTGGACAGATGAGGCGCGAGCGGCACGGGGCGAGGGGCCCCCGCGACTAAACATGACGTTCCATCCCAGGATTGATTATCGCGAGCTTCACCGATCGAAGCGGCAGATGCCGTTCGACGATGGGAAGCCGTTTCAATACACGCCCGAGAACCGCGAGCGGATCGAGGCGATTGCCAGGAGGTATCCGGAGAATCCGACCGGCCGCCGCTCGGCGATCCTTCCGGCGCTGTATCTCGTGCAGCGCCAGCTTGGTTACGTGTCGCTGAGCGCGATTCAGCATGTCGCGGGTGTCATCGGCTGCACGCCGGCCGATGTCGAAGACGTCGTGTCGTTCTACACGATGTTCTATACCCGGCCGGTCGGGAAATTCGTGGTGCAGGTGTGCCGCACGCTGCCGTGCGCGCTGCGCGGGGCGGAGCGGGTGACCGAGGAATTGATGACCGCGCTGGGCCTCGAGCCGAACGGCACCGATGCGTCCGGCACGTTCACGCTCATGGAAGTCGAGTGCCTGGGCGCCTGCGATCGGGCGCCGCTCGTCGTGGTCAACGACACCTGGCACGAATGCCTTGCGCCCGAGGGCGCGACAAAGCTCGTGGACGATTTGCGCGCGCGCGGCGAAGCCGCGCTCACCGGTTGCCACCACGAGGCTCCGGATCGGGAATCTAAAATCAGAATCAGAACTAGAAACTGAAGACAGAAAACTGAGAACTGAAAACTGATCACATGGAACCGGTCCTGACCAAACATGTTCGCCAGCCCCATTCCTACACCCTCGACTTCTATTTGAAGAACGAAGGGTATGAGGGGCTGCGCAAGGCGCTGGCGATGAAGCCCGAGCAGGTGATCGATCTCGTCAAGGCGTCGGGCCTGAAGGGGCGCGGCGGTGCCGGATTTCCGACGGGCATGAAGTGGCAGTTCGTGGTGAAGGACACGCCGAAGGCCAAGTACATCGTCTGCAATGCCGACGAGAGCGAACCGGGCACGTTCAAGGATCACCTGCTGATGGAGCGCAACCCGCATCTGCTCTTCGAGGGGTGCCTGATTGCCTGCCACGCCATCGGGGCGAAGGTGGCCTACATCTACATCCGCGGCGAGTTCTTCCACGTGCAGGAGATCATGGAGCGCCAGCTCGAAGAGGCCTGCGCGAAGGGCTACGTCGGGAAGAACGTGATGGGGCTGGGCTTCGACTGCGACATTCACATCCACCGCGGCGCCGGCGCGTACGAAGCCGGCGAAGAGACGGCGCTGCTCGAATCGCTCGAGGGCAAACGGGCGCAGCCGCGGCTGAAGCCGCCGTTTCCCGCGAGCGCCGGCCTGTATGGGTCGCCGACAGCCGTCAACAACGTCGAGACGCTGTGCAACGTGCCCGCGATCGTACGCAACGGCGCGGAGTGGTATGCGGCGCTCGGTCCCGAGAAAAACGGCGGCCCGAAGCTCTACTGCATCAGCGGGCACGTGCAGAGACCCGGCGTGTACGAGGCGTCGATGAAGATCTCGCTTCGCGAGCTCATCTTCGACGTGGCCGGCGGTGTGCGCGACGGCCGCGCGCTGAAGGCGGTGATTCCCGGCGGGTCGTCGGTGCCGATTCTGCTGCCGCATCAGCTCGACATCGAAGCGAGCTTCGACGGTGTGGCCAAGGCCGGGTCGCTGCTCGGGTCGGCGGGCATCATCGTGCTCGACGACACGACGTGCATGGTCTGGCTGGCCGAAAACCTGCTGCGGTTCTACCGTCACGAGTCGTGCGGCAAGTGCACGCCGTGCCGCGAGGGCACGCAGTGGCTGCTCAACATCCTCGAGAAGATCGAGCGTGGCGAGGGTGAAATGAAAGATTTGGCCCTCGTCGAAAACGTCGCCGGCCTCATCGCGGGCAAGACGCTGTGCGCGTTCGGCGACGCCGCCGCCACGCCGGCGCTGACGACGCTGAAGAATTTCAGGGCCGAGTACGAGGCCCACATTCGCGAGGGCCGCTGCACGGTTCCCGCCCCATGGCGCCGGCGTCACGCCGCGCCGGTGAGCGCGCATTGATCCCCCCCATCGCCATCGCGCAGCTTGTCATCGTGGGATTCGTGTTCGTCGTGCTGCTCAGCGCCGCTGCCGGCATGGTCTACATGGAGCGGAAGGTGGCCGCGAGGATTCAGCAGCGCATGGGGCCGACGCTCGTTGGACCGTACGGGCTGCTGCAGCCGCTGGCCGACATCATCAAGCTGGCGATGAAGGAGGACACGCGGCCGAAGGCCGCCGATCCGATCCTCTTTGCGCTCGCCCCCATCATCTCCGCCGCCACCGCGTTCACGGCGTTCGCGGTCGTGCCGTTCGGGGCAGCGACGGATTTTTTCGGCCTGCTCGATCAGCCCGTCCCGCTGCAGGTCGCCGACGTCAACGTCGCGATCCTGTGGGTGTTCGCCGTCACGTCGATGGGCGTCTACGGCATCGTGCTCGCGGGCTGGAGCTCGAACAGCAAGTACTCGCTGCTTGGCGCGCTGCGCTCGTCGGCGCAGATGATCAGCTACGAGCTTTCGTACGGCATGGCGCTGGCGGCCGTGCTCGTGCTCGCCGGTTCGATGTCGATTCGAGAGATCGTCGACGCGCAGGCAGGGGCCTGGCTGGGCTTCATCCCGCGCTGGTTCGTGGTGCTACAGCCCGTCGGCTTTTTCATCTTCATGACCGCGGGCGTCGCCGAAACCAACCGCGCGCCGTTCGATTTTCCGGAAGCCGAACAGGAGCTCGTAGCCGGGTATCACACCGAGTACAGCAGCATGAGCTTCGCCATGTTCTTCCTGGCGGAGTACATCAACATGGTGACCGTGTCGGCCATCGCCGCCAATCTGTATCTGGGCGGGTGGCACGGACCGCTGCTCCCGGAGTGGCTGGGATGGATCTGGTTCCTCCTGAAGGTCGGGTTCCTGCTGTTCTTCTACGTCTGGATGCGATGGACGCTGCCGCGATATCGCTACGACCAGTTGATGGCGTTCGGGTGGAAGTTCCTGCTGCCGTTGTCTGTCATCAACCTGCTCGTCACGGCCGCCGGGGTGCTGTACTTTGGCATTTGAGCTGATTCTCTTCTACGTGTTCGCGGCGATCGCCACAGGCACGACGCTGCTCGTCGTGGTGCAGTCGAACCCGGTCTACAGCGTCCTCTTGTTGATCGGATCGTTCCTCGGTCTCGCCGGTCTCTACGTGCTGCTCCAGGCGCCGTTTGTGGCCGTGATTCAGATCATCGTGTACGCCGGCGCGATCATGGTGCTCTTCCTGTTCGTCGTCATGCTCCTGAACGCGCCCCGGGAAGAGCTGGTCCCCTCGGGCATCCTCGAGTCGCCTGTGACGCGGACCATCGGCGCGATGCTGGCGATGGCGTTTGCCGCCGAGCTGGCCTGGGCGCTGAACCGGTCGCGCACGCTGGCCTGGACGGTGACCGACGTCACGCGCCGGCCGTTTTCGGTGCCCGAGATCGGCCAGCGGCTGTTCCAGGAGTACGCGTTCGCGTTCGAGGCCACCTCCATTCTCATTCTCGTCGCCATGATTGGCGCGGTCACGCTGGCTGGACGGCATCTGACCGACGGTGCGCGACTGAAGTCGCGCCCTGCCGGAGATGCCTCTCGCACCGATGGAGGTCGGGCGCAACTTTAGTTGCGCACCATCAATGGCTGAACTCAACCACTACCTCGTCCTGTCGGGTGTGCTTTTCACCATCGGCACGGCCGGCGTGCTGCTGCGGCGCAATGTCATCACCGTTCTGCTGTCGCTGGAAGTGATGCTGAACGCCGTCAACCTCTCGTTCATCGCCTTCGGCCGTTTTCTCGGCTCGTCGGACGGGCAGATCATCGTCTTCTTCGTCATCACGGTGGCCGCGGCGGAAGCCGCCGTGGGGCTGGCCCTCGTCATTGCGCTCTTCAGGCACGTCGAAACGCTCAATCCAGACGCGTTCCGGCAGTTGAGAGGGTAGCCGGCGATGCTGTTCTGGATTCCACTTCTGCCGTTCATCGGGTTCGTCATCAACACCGTCGGGGCGCGCAGGCTGCCCGCGAAGGCGATTGGCGCCATCGCCTCGCTCGCGATGTTCGCGGCGTTCGTTGTGTCGGTCATCGCCGTCAGCCAGTTGACGGCCGAACCCGCCGATTCGCGTGAGATTGTCCAGACGCTGTTCACCTGGATCGGTTCGGCCGATTTTCAAGTGCCGCTCGCGTTGCGGCTCGATCCGCTGTCGGCGCTGATGATCCTCGTCGTCACCGGCATCGGCTTCCTCATCCATGTGTACTCGACGGCCTACATGATCGAGGAAGAGCCGCACGAGTACGGGCGCTACTTCGCGTACCTGAACCTGTTCGCCGCGTTCATGCTGTTGCTCGTGCTCGGTGAAAACTTTCTCGTGCTGTTCGTCGGGTGGGAAGGCGTGGGCCTCTGTTCGTACCTGCTGATCGGTTTCTGGTACCAGAAAGGCGTCGCCGCCGATGCAGGCAAGAAGGCCTTCATCGTCAACCGCATCGGGGACGTGGCGTTCATCCTCGGCGTCCTGCTGGCGTTCTCGCAGTTCGGGACGGTCAGTTTCCGCGAATTGAACGGCGTCATCGCGGGCCTTCCCGCCGAGTCCACGTTTGGCGTGGTGTCGGCGATTGCGCTGCTGCTGTTCATCGGTGCGACCGGCAAATCCGCTCAGATTCCGCTGTACGTCTGGCTACCGGACGCGATGGAAGGTCCGACGCCGGTCTCGGCCCTCATCCACGCCGCGACGATGGTGACCGCGGGTGTGTATTTGATCGGCCGCAATGCAGTGGTGTTCGCGCATGCGCCCGAGGTACTGACGATCGTGGCGGTCGTTGGCACCGCGACGGCGCTCTGGGCCGGCGCGATCGGCATGGTGCAGAACGACATCAAGCGCGTGCTCGCTTATTCGACGGTCTCGCAGCTCGGCTACATGTTCATGGCGATGGGCGTGGGCGCCTTCACGGCGGGCATCTTCCATCTCTTCACGCACGCGTTTTTCAAGGCGCTGCTGTTTCTCGGGTCGGGCGCCGTGATCCACGCGCTGGCCGGCGAGCAGGATCTGCGGCACATGGGCGGATTGAAGAAAGATTTGCCGGTTACCTACTGGACCTTCCTCATCGGCGCGATTGCCATCGCTGGTGTGCCGGGTCTGGCCGGGTTCTTCAGCAAGGACGAGATTCTGTACCGCACGTTTGCCGGCGGTCATCAGTTGCTCTGGGTCGTCGGTGCGGTCACGTCGCTGATGACCGCGTTTTACATGTTCCGCCTGGTGTTCCTGGCGTTTCATGGCGAACGGCGGCACGCCAGGGCTGAAGCCCTGGGCCACCACCCGCAAGTCCCTGCCCCGGTGGCCCAGGGCTTTAGCCCTGTCACTCCGGCGGCGCATCACGCCGCGCATCTGCACGACGCGCCCATGGCGATGGCCATTCCGCTCGTCGTGCTGGCGATCGGATCGGTCGTGGCCGGCTACCTGAACGTCCCGGCTGGCCTCGGCGGGTCCGCGGTACTGGAGCACTTCCTCGAGCCGAGCCTGCACGTGCCGGCGATGGAAGGGGCGCACGCCGCGGCGGAACACGCCGATCATGCGCTCGAAATCATCCTCATGGTCGTGTCCTCGGTTCTCGCGTTTGCGGGCATCGGCCTCGCGGCGTTGCTGTACTTGAAGCGTACCGACATTCCCGACGCGCTCGTGGCGAAGTTCCCTGGCGTGTATCAGTTCCTGGTGCACAAGGGGTACATCGACGAGCTCTACGACGCGGTTGTCGTGCAGCCCATCAAGGCGCTCTCCGAGGGCGTGCTTTGGAAGGCCGACGCGCGGGTCATCGATGGCGCCGTCAACGGGACTGGACAGATCGTCGTCGAGACCGGGTCGCTCGTGCGCCACGTCCAGACCGGCTCTGTGCGCACCTATGCCGTGTCGGTGCTGTTCGGCGCTGTCCTCGTCGTGGGGTATTTCCTGTGGAGTTGATTGTTCTGTGCCTTTGCTAACGCTGCTCGTGGCCGTGCCGCTCGCCGGCGTTGCGCTCGTCGCGATGATCGGACGCGAGCGCGAGGCGCTGATTCATCGTGTCGCGCTGGCGACCTCGCTCGTGGTGTTCGGCCTCACGCTCGTGGTGTGGGCGCGGTTCGATCCCGGGTCGGCCGACTTCCAGATGGTCGAGCGCTACTCGTGGATTCCGGCGTTTGGCATCGACTATATCGTGGGCATCGACGGCATCAGCCTGTTCCTCATCGTGCTGACGGGCTTCCTGACACCGCTGGCGCTGCTGTCGTCGTGGGATTCGATCCACACGCGCGTGAAGGGGTTTACGATCTTCGTCCTTGCGCTCGAAGCGGCCATGATCGGCGTCTTCATGGCGCTCGACTTGTTCCTCTTCTACGTGTTCTGGGACGCGATGCTCGTGCCGATGTATTTCCTCATCGGCATCTGGGGCTACGACAACCGCGTCTACGCCGCCATCAAGTTCATGCTCTACACGATGGCCGGCAGCGTGCTGATGCTCGTCGCGATCCTGACGTTGGGCTACTACCACGGCGTGGCGAGCGGATCGGGAGTGCCGAGCTTCGATCTCGTGCGGCTGTACCAACTCGAGATTCCGATCGCCCTGCAGTTCTGGGGATTTCTCGCGTTCGCTCTGGCGTTTGCGATCAAGGTTCCGATTTTTCCGTTCCACACCTGGCTGCCCGACGCGCACGTCCAGGCGCCGACGGCCGGCTCGGTGATTCTAGCGGGCGTGCTGCTGAAGATGGGCACGTACGGTCTCGTGCGGTTCGCGTTTCCGCTGTTCCCCGAGGCCGCACTGTTCTTTGCCCCGTACCTCGGCATCGCCGCCGTCATCGGGATCATCTATGGTGCCCTGGTCGCGATGGTGCAGCCCGACCTGAAGAAGCTCGTGGCGTATTCGAGCGTCAGCCACCTCGGGTTTGTCGCCCTTGGCATTTCGGCCATGAACATCCAGGGGGTGCAGGGCGCGGTCTACCAGATGCTGGCGCACGGCGTCAGCACCGGCGCGCTGTTCCTCATTGTCGGCATGCTGTCCGACAGGCGGCACACGCGCCTCATCGCCGAGTTCGGCGGGCTCAAGCGCGTGGTGCCGAAGTTCTCAGCGGCGTTTCTCGTGGTAACGCTGTCGTCGATCGGATTGCCCGGGCTCAACGGCTTCGTGGGCGAGCTGCTGATTCTCGTCGGCGCGTTCCGGTGGGATCCACGCCTCGCGTCGTTCGCCGCGACCGGCGTGCTGCTGTCGGCGGTGTACATGTTGTGGATGTTCCAGCGCGTGAACTACGGACCGGTCGTCAAGGACGCGAACGCCACGCTGCCGGATCTGAGCACACGCGAACGGTTCACGTTGTGGCCGGCCGTTGCGATGACGATCGTGATGGGCGTCTTCCCGATGACGTTCCTGAAGCCGATGGAGCCGGCGGTGGCGCGCCTGGTCGAGCACGTGCGCCGGAACGAAGGCCAAACGGTGCGCGCTCCTTTAGGGATTAGGGACTGGGGATTTGGGATTAGGCCGGCGCGTGAAGGGAATAGGGATTTGGGATTAGGGATTGGCGGTCCGGGACAACGGCCATGAGCGAGTACCTGGCCGTTGTGCCCATCGCGTGCGTCTGGTTCGGCGGCATTCTTGCGCTCGTCGCCGAGGCATTCCGCTTGCCGGACGAGCATCTGCCGATGGAGGGCATCGCCATCGGTTCGCTGCTGACGGCGGGCATTACCGCGGTGCTGTTGTGGGATCGCGGCGCGTTCAGCTTCGGCGTGGTGACGGCGGACAATTTCAGCCTGTTCGTGGCCCTCGTGCTCGTCGTCGTGGGCATTCTCACGGTGGCCCTGTCGTCGCAGGTGGTCAAGCGCGACGGCATCAATGCCGGCGAATACTACGCACTGACGCTCTTCGCCGTCGGCGGCATGATGCTGATGGCGGCCGCCGTCGATCTGCTCGTGATCTTCATCGCGCTCGAAATTCTGTCGCTCTCGGTCTACATCCTGACGGGCATGCGTCGCGAGTCGAAAGCCGGGGCCGAAGCGGCGTTCAAATACTTCCTCCTCGGCGGGTTCTCGAGCGCGTTTTTCCTGTACGGGGTCGCGTTCACCTTCGGCATCGCCGGGTCGACGCGGCTCAACGAAGTGGTCGTGGTGATGTCGACGCTGGCCGGCGGCCGCGAGCTGCTGACGTATGTCGCGCTTGGCCTGCTCCTGGTGGGCTTTGCCTTCAAGGTGTCGGCCGTGCCCTTCCACATGTGGACGCCCGACGCCTACGAAGGGGCGCCGGCGGTGGTCACCGCGTTCATGTCGGCGGGCGTCAAGGCGGCCGCGTTCGCGGCCTTCGTCCGCGTGTTCATGTCGGCGTTCGGCGGGCTGCAGCCGCAGTGGGAGCCGGTCATCTGGATGCTGTCGGCCGCTTCGATGATCTTCGGCGTGGTGGTGGGCGTCGTGCAGCGAAACGTCCGCCGCATGCTCGCGTACTCGAGCATCGCGCACGCGGGCTACATGCTGATGGCGATGGCGGCCGGCAACAACACCGGCAAGGGCGCGATTCTGTTCTATATCCTGACCTACGCGCTGACGAGCCTCGGCGCGTTCGGCGTGACCGCGCTCGTGGCGACGCGCGAACGGACCAACGACGAGCTCAGCGACTACGCGGGTCTGTCGAAGCGGCAGCCGCTGCTGGCCTTCCTGATGTCGATCTTCCTGCTCTCGCTCGGAGGATTTCCGCCGACGGCCGGGTTCATCGGCAAGTGGTATCTCTTCAGTTCTGCGGTCAGCGCCGGGTCCTTCGCGCTCGCCATTATCGGCGTGCTGACGAGCGTCGTCTCGGTGTTCTTTTACCTGCGCGTCGTCGTCATGATGTACATGACCGACGAGACGTCGACGTCGCCGGTCACGCAGCCATCGGCGCTGTCGATCCTGGCGCTGGCGGTTCCGCTGGTCGCCACGTTCTATCTGGGCATTCTGCCGGGCCGCGTGCTCGATCTCGCGTTGGAGTCGATCGCGACGATCCTGTAGGTGGTCCCACCGCAAAGACGCAGAGACACAAAGTCTTCTTTTTTTTCAGAAGCACTGCTTGGCGTCTCGGTGTTGAGGCGTAGATCCTACTCTTCGCGCAGCGCCACCACCGGATCCACCCGGGTCGCGCGGAGAGCGGGAATGTAGATCGCAAGCATCGCTGTAGCCGTCAGGACGATCGGAACCGTCGCGAAGGTCATCAGGTCGGTCGGACTGACTCCGAAGAGCAGGTTCGCCATGACGCGCGTGACGCCGTACGCACCCGCGAGACCGATCACGACCCCTCCGATTGTCAGAACGAGGCCCTGTCGCAGCACCATCATGAGAATGCTTCGCCGCCCGGCGCCGAGCGCCATGCGCACACCGATGTCGTGAGCGCCTTGCGTCACGAGATGAGACATCACGCCGTAGATACCGACGACAGCCAGGAGCAGCGCAAACGCGGCGAATGAACCGAGCATCAGCGTCGCGAACCTCTGACGCGCCATCGACGCACTCATTCGATCCGTCATCGTCTGGACGTCGACGACGGTAATCGTCGGGTCCAACTCGCGAATCTTGCGAACTATCATTGCACCCACGGCCTCAGGGTCACCGGTGACGCGGGCCACGTGCCACATCGCATTGATCGTCGGCCCATAGACGACGATGCGACTCTCGATGTCGAGGCCGTATTGCTTGACCGACCCGACAACGCCGACAATCCTGGCTCGTTGCTTGGGATCGTTCCAGAGATGCTTCCCGATCGCGTCGCCATTCGGCCAGAAACGCCTGGCGAACTTCTCGTCGATGATCGCGACCCGCTCGGCGTTTGTTTGCGCGTCGAGCTCTTCGAAGAAGCGGCCTTCAATGAGCGGGATCTTCATGGTCTGGAAATAGCCGAGCGTGACGGCACGCTGATCGACCTGCAGCTCCTGACCGGGTGCCGGCGTCCACCCTTCGACGTTGATCGATCCCCAGCCGACCGATGAGGTGAAGGGCAGCGACGTCACGGCTCCTCTCATCGTCACGCCCGGCAGGGCGGCGAGTGCGTCACCGAACGGACGGAAATAGGCCAGCGTTTCGTCGCGGTTACGTAGCTGCCGGCCGGTTGCGCCCAGCCGCATCGAGATCACCCCTTCGGGTTCGAAGCCGGGCGTGACGCTCTGGAGTCGCACGAAGCTTCTTGTCAGCAATCCAGCGCCGATGAGCAACGTCAGTGAAATCGCCACTTCAGCGACAACGAGCAAGCCGCGCAGGCGGAGCCGGCTGGTCCCGAAGCCGCCCTCTCCCTGTGTGTTTCGACCGCCCGCCTTGAGCGACGTCATCAGGTCGACGCGCGCGGCCCACACGGCCGGGACAAGACCGAAGAAGATACCGGTCAGCACCGACACGCCAAACGTAAACGCGAGCACCGTCCCGTCGAGGCTGATCGCCTCCAGACGCGGGATGTTGCCGGGATCGATGGTGCGGACGATTTGCAGTGCGGCCAGCGCCACCAACAGTCCGGCGGCGCCGCCCAGCAGGCCCAACAGCGTACTTTCGGTGAGCAACTGGGCAACCAGGCGCTTCCAGCTCGCGCCAAGGGCCGTTCGGACGGCTACCTCCTTTTGCCGGCTGGTGGCCCTGGTCAGGAGGAGGTTGGCGACGTTTGCGCAGGCAATGAGCAGTACCAAAGCGACCGACCCCAGCAGCACCAGAACCGCCAGCCTCACATTCCCGACGACAGATTCCGCGAGCGGCATGACCTCGAGCGTGAACGCGCGATCGCGCTTGTCGCTCTCACGAATCCTTCCCGCGATTTCGAACACGTCGTTTCTCGCCTGCTCCATCGTGACGCCCGGCTTCAACCGGACCATGACGTTGAAGTTCTCGTCGAACCGGCGCGCGGTCGCGGCGTCGGCCGCAAACGGCAGCGGCACGAAGATATCCATCTGCCGGATGCTCGAGACCGTCGGCATGATCTCTTCGTTCAGCAGAAAGTCCTGCGTGAGCACGCCGACGACTTCGTACTGGCTCTTCGTCTCGCCCGAGCCCCGACCGAGGCCGTTCAACGATATGGTCTTGCCTATGATGGAGGGATCCGCGTTGAAGGCATGGGACCAGAACCGATGGCTCAGGATGACCACCATCGGCTGGCCCGGCATATCCTCCTCGGCGCGGAAGAGCCGGCCGTAGAGCGGCCGGGCCCCAAGCAATGGGAACAGGCTGGACGAGGTCTCGAGCGTTTCCACGCTCTGAGCGTCCGCGCTGGTGACCAGCGGATTCCCACTGCGGCCGAGAAGCGTCGTGACCGTGCCGCGGGATATCGACATTTGGTCGAACGAGCGTTGCTGGCTTCGGACGTCGAAGTACTGTCCAGGCGATGGCCAGTCTTGCGGAATATTGATGCCTGGATTCCTAATCCAGATGACCGCGAGGCGCTCGGGATCCGGATACGGCAGCGGCTTGAGCAGCAGGGCGTTGACGACGCTGAATATCGCGGTGTTGGCCCCGATGCCCACGGCGAGCGACGCCACGATGACGAACGTCAGGCCGGGCGATCCACGCATGGCCCGGACCGCGTAGCGGATGTCTTGAAGGATGCCGCTCATCGAGCAAGTCTCATTCGTATCGGGGCTGGAGGTTCAGCCATGTTGAGTGATTAGACGGAAAGCCTGAATGTGAGGTTGTCGATATTGCGCTCGGCACAATCAACCCGGATGCTTGGCGCCTTTGCGTCTTGGCGGTGAGACGACGAATCAGCGTTGAGATATGGAAATGGTGTCCAGGAACAAGGGACCCCAGGTGGTCAGGTGGGCTTCCAGCTTGTCCGTGCAGTCGCAGTCGGAGCAGGCCCACGCCTCGGCGCCGTTGAGATCCTTGCAGCGCGATCGCGCGTGCGCGTCCTGCACCTTTACCAGATCGAAGTACTCTTCCCAGTACGGCCGCTCTTCCTGGAGCGGCGTGGCGCAGTAGCACACCTCGACCCACTTCACCGTGCCGTCGCGCAGGCGGCGCGCGCATTCCATGTTGCGCCGATATTCGTCGCCCGCGATCGACCCGGCGCCAAGCGTGCCGTGTTCGATCGCCTCGGCGAGCGCCTGCTCGCGGCCGGGCTTCACGCGCGCCGTCACCAGATAACGCATCCACCCCAAGCATACGATTTTTGATAACATTCGTGGCGCGTTCCGCTGCAGCCCCGAGCAGAAAAGCGCTCCAAACACCGCCGAGCGACCGAAGGTCGCGAGGTACAGGTCGTGGGGGTGGGGCCCCACGACAGACCAATAGATGCCCAGCGATTCCAAGAACGAGCCCTTGCTGTCCGCGTCGGATCCGCCGCGGTATCGTCCGCGCGAGCGGTTCTGGCCGTACGTCGAGCTGCCGGAACAGCTGACCGACGAGGAGATCGCGAAGCTCGATCCCGATCTGCATGCCGAGCTGTTCGGCGCCCCCAAGCGGCCGCTCTCGGTGACGCTCGTCTTTCCGGTCCTCGACTCGCCCGACTATGCCCGCGCGGTCGAGCTGGCCAGGGCATCGGCGGAGTATCGAGAGACCGGCAGTGGTTCGTCGTTCCGTCACCGCGCGCGTTTCTGGCCGTCGGATGCCACCAGGCTCCGCGATTTGTTCGAGCTGGTCGGACGGTTCGACGCCTGCGACGTGCTGATCGACGATCGGCCGGTCCCGTACGCCCGCGAGTTGTGGCTGCCGCTCATGTGGTTTCTGATACCCCGGTAGCGTTCAGCTTTCAGCTCTCAGCTTTCAGGGGCTGTCAGCCGAGATCTACTGATAGCTGATAGCTGACAGCTGATAACTCCAACGTGCCCGACGTCACAGAGATCGAACGCGAACTGCAGATCCTCGAGGTCGAACTCCGCAAGCTGGAAGGGGAATACAACATGTATTTCGCCGGCCGGCTGCCGCGTCCGCCATGGGAAACGCGCTCGCGCGTCGAGGGTCTGGTCAAGAAGCTCGATCGCAGCCACATCCAGAACTACGGCGACCGTTTCCGTTTCTCAACGCTGCAGTCGCGGTTTTCGGCCTTCATCGATCTCTGGGACCGCGGCTTGCGCGCGCGCGAAGAAGGCCGGCCCGGCCCGTTCGGCCGCAAGCCGGCGGAAACGAAGAAGACGCCCGCCAAGGCCGAAGACAAGGTGCTGTTCGTGGCGGCGTTCAAGGACCCGATGAAGGAGATGGACAAGCTCCACGATCTGTACGACACGCTGCGCGACGCGCGCGAGCAACTGGGCGAGCAGAACATCCCGTTCCACAAGTTCACCGAGCTGGTGAAATCGCAGGTGTCGAAGCTGAAAAAAGAGGGCGCCCCCGAAGTCGCGTTTCGCGTGTCGGTGAAGGACGGAAAACTGAACTTTACGGCGAGGGGATTGAAGGGGGCGAAGTAGGCAAGGTCGCCTGGCCGGGAATGGGGTCGGGAGGGGTTTTCGGTGGTAACAGGCGAAAACCCCTCCCGACCCCGTTTCCCGGGCCAGGCTGAATTGCGGGTTAGGCCTTGGTGACGTTACCGGCCTGTGGTCCCTTGGGTCCGTCAACGATTTCGAACTCCACCGCCTGTCCTTCTTCCAGCGACCGGAAACCGGCCCCCTGGATGGCGGAGTAGTGGACGAAGACGTCGCTGCCGCCCTCGCGTTCGATGAACCCATAACCCTTCGCGTTGTTGAACCACTTGACCTTGCCTGTGATACGCATCGTTCCTCTTCCTTACTTACGTGCGGCGCGAGTACCGCGAACTCAAAAAAAAAGACCGCAACGGTGCGGCCTTCCGTTGACGGCGCTATCCTCGCAAGCGCCGCAAAAATAATAGTGGCTTGTCACGATTCCGTCAACTCCGTGTCACATCCAAGTAATCAGTTTTGGACACCGAGGTATCCAGATTTGAACATAATTGCGATCGCCATGACGGAGGCACACGGATGAGCTGGCTGGACGAGCTGTTCCAGGATGTGCGTTATGGGATTCGCACACTGGTGAAGCGTCCCGGCTATGCGGCGCTCGCCGGCATCACGCTCGGGCTGGGCATCGGGGCCAACACGGCCATCTTCAGCGTCATCAACGGGGTCTTGTTGAAGCCGTTGCCCTACGAGCACGGCGATCGCCTGGCCATCGTGCGTCAGTCTGCCCCCCTTTCCGGTCAGGCGCAGACGGGCGTCGCGGTCGCGGAGTACTACGACTACCGCGAGCAGGCGAAAGTGTTCGACGGGCTGGTCGAATATCACCAGATGAACTTCGATCTGCTGAACCGCGGCGAGCCGGATCGCGTCGACGCCGGCGTCGTCTCCCACAACTTCTTCGATCTCCTCGGCATCACGCCCATCCTCGGGCGAAGCTTCGTCAAGGAAGACGACGAGCATGGGGCGGAGGCCGTGCTGATCCTGAGCCACAGGTACTGGCGCCAGAAGTTCGGCGCCGATCCGGCGATTGTCGGCCGGATGTTCGAGATGAACGACCGGCCCCATCGCGTCATCGGCGTGCTGCCCAACGTGCCGCACTATCCGCAGGAAAACGATGTCTACATGCCGGTGCTGGCGTGCCCCTTCCGGGCGGCGGCCGAACGGAACATCGCGCAGAACCGGCGCGCATTCGGGGGGCTCAGCGTCTTCGGCCGCCTCGGCCCTGGCGTCTCGCACGAGCAGGCCGCGTCGGCCGTTTCCACGATCAACCAGCGTTTTGTCGCCGATCACCCGAGCGTGTACCGCGTCGCCAGCTCGGGCTTCCAGGCCACGACGCTCGAGCTCCGGCGCGCGCTGACCGATGGCGCGCGCGATCTGCTGCTGATCCTGCTCGGCATCACGAGCCTGGTCCTCCTCATCGCATGCGCGAACGTGGCGAGCCTCACGCTGGCGCGCATGCTCAGCCGCGATCGAGAACTGGCGATGCGTTCGGCGCTCGGCGCCGGCCGCGGACGGCTCGTGCGTCAGTTGCTCACCGAGAGCACCTTGCTCGCGGTGGCCGGCGGCGTGATCGGCGTCCTTTTTGCGCTCGGCACCGTCGACATGCTCACGAGGTTCGTGGGGCGCTTCACCGCGCGCACGGGCGAAGTCGCGATCGACGTCCCGGTGCTCCTCTTCACGCTGGCCGTGTCCGTGCTCACCGGCATCCTGTTCGGCACGCTGCCGGCTCTCGGCACGCGGGTGAATGTCGTCAACGCGCTCAAGCAGGGCAGCAACCAGGCGGGCGATGGCACCGGCCGCCGGCGCATGCAGAGCGCGCTCATCGTGGCGCAGGTGGCTGTGTCGGTCGTGCTGCTCGTCGGCGCGGGCCTCCTGCTGACGAGCTTCTACCGTTTGCAGCGGGTCGATGCCGGCTATCGCTCCGAAGGCGTGCTCTCGGCTCAGGTGTATGGGAACTTCTCGCGGTACGGCAACATCAACGCGCTCCGCCGTCTCTACTTGCCGATTCTCGATCGGCTGGAGGGCCAACCCGGCGTCGTGTCGGCGGCGATTACCAATGCCGTGCCTCTCGCGGGTGCAGCCCCGGGCACGACCCGCTTCGAGGTTGAGGGCCGCCCCGCGGATGATCCGAACCTCCGTCCGACGACCGATGTGCGTGTGGCGAGCGACAGGTACTTCGAGACGATCGGCATTCCGCTGGTCAGCGGGCGCGTGTTCAACAGGTTCGATACCCAGGAGAGCCTGCCCGTGGCCGTGATCAACAGCGCGATGGCCCGGTACTGGCAAGGCCAGAATCCCCTGGGCACGCGCATTTCGACCAACCGGAAGACCTGGTTCACGGTCGTTGGCATCGTCGGCGATGTCCGGCAGTTCGGGCTCGCCGTGCCGACGGTCGCGCAAATCTACATTCCGCTCTCGCAGTCGCCTTTCAACTTCGCGGGCCAGGTGCTGCTGCGCACGGCCGGCGATCCCGCGCGCATGGAGGGTCTGTTGCGCCGGACCGTTCACGCCGTCGATCCCAACCAGCCGGTGGAGTCTGTCCGGACGCTTGACGACCTTCGGGCCGAGGCGCTCGCGGCCCCCCGGCTCACGGCCACGTTGCTCGCCATATTTGCCGGGCTCGCGCTGCTCATGACGCTGGCGGGCATTGGCGGTGTGATCGCGACGTCGGTGACGGCGCGGACGCGCGAGTTCGGTGTGCGCATGGCCCTGGGTGCCGGACGGGAGACCGTTCTGGCGATGGTCGTGCGCCAGGGCGTGACGCTGGTGGCCATCGGTCTTGCGATCGGTCTCGCGGGCGCTCTTGCGCTGAGCCGCGTGCTGTCAGCGTATCTTTATCAAACCACGCCGCACGATCCGTTCGTGCTGATCCTCGTGGCGGCGTCATTTCTCACGGCCGGCGCGATCGCGTGCCTCGGCCCGGCACGGCGGGCCACAATGGTAGACCCGCTGATCGCGTTGCGCACCGAGTAGACAGATGCCCAGAGCCCTTCTCAGTGTTTCAGACAAGACCGGTCTCGTTCCTTTCGCTCAAGCGCTCGCCGCCCGTGGTTGGGAGCTCGTGTCGACAGGCGGCACGGCGCGTGCCCTCGAAGAGGCCAGCGTGCCCGTGGCCGGCATCTCGACCGTGACGGGCTTTCCGGAAATCATGGACGGACGCGTCAAAACCCTTCACCCCGCGGTTCATGGCGGCATACTCGCACGCCGCAGCCGCATCGACGACATGGAGACGCTGGGCCGGCACAAGATCGCTCCGATCGACATCGTCGTCGTGAATCTGTATCCGTTCGTGAAAACGGCGGCCAGGCCCGAGATCGCGTTCAGCGCGCTCGTCGAGGAGATCGACATCGGCGGGCCCAGCATGGTGCGGTCGGCCGCGAAGAACTTCCAGGACGTGCTCGTCATCGTCGATCCGGCTGATTATCCGCATGCGCTCGCCGAGCTCGAGCGTCCGGGCGGACCGTCTCTGGAGTTCCGCTTCGACCTCGCCCGCAAGGCGTTCGCGCACACGGCCGCCTACGACGCGGCGATTGCAGGAACGTTGGGAGAGTTCAGCCCGGCGGATGGGGACTTCCACCGCACGATCGAACCGACCGTGACGCCTTCGCGCCTTTCGCTCACCCTTCACAGGATCAACGCGCTGCGCTACGGCGAAAATCCTCATCAGCCGGCCGCGTGGTACTCCGTCGATCATCGATTCGGCCTCGGCGCCGCGCAGATGCTGCAGGGGAAGGAGCTGTCGTTCACGAACCTGCTCGACCTCGATTCGGCTGCGCGCATCGCCCTCGAGTTCACCGAGCCCGCCGCGGCTGTCATCAAGCACACCAATCCCTGCGGGGCCGCGATTGGCGCCACGATAGAGGAGGCGTACGTCCGCGCACGCGAGGCCGATCCGATGGCGGCCTTCGGCGGCATCGTCGGTTTGAACCGCTCAATCGATGCGGCAACGGCCCGCGCGCTGGTGTCGACGTTCATCGAGGCGGTGGTCGCACCGGGCGTCGAGGAAGAATCGCGGGCGATTCTGGCGACCAAGGCCAACATGCGGGTCGTGATGGCCAATCTCGCGGCGGTCGGCCTTTCGAGCCAGCGCGAGGTCCGCTCGATTCTGGGCGCGATGCTCGTGCAGCAGCGCGACGAAGTGCTGGAGGCGCGCGAACTGTGGACGGCCGCCACGTTTGCCGCAGCAGGGCTGAAGGTGGCGACCAGGCGTGCGCCCACGGAATCTGAATGGGGAGCGCTGCGATTCGCGTGGCGCATTTGTGCGCACGTCAAGTCGAACGCGGTCATCTTCACCGACGCGGCGCGGACGCTCGCGGTTGGCGCCGGGCAGATGAGCCGGGTCGATGCCGTGCAGGTGGCGGTCATGAAGGCGCTGAAGCCCGGGGGCGCCAGCGCGCTCGCCGGCTCCGTGGCCGCGTCAGATGCGTTTTTCCCGTTTCGAGACGGGCTCGACGCCATCGCGAAGGCCGGGGCGACGGCGATCGTCCAGCCGGGCGGGTCGATGCGCGACAGCGAGGTGATCGCCGCCGCCGACGAGCATGGCCTGGCAATGGTGTTCACCGGCCGGCGGCATTTCCGGCATTAGTGTTGTCTTGGTTTTCACTCTTCAGTTTCAGTTTTCAGTGGCACAGCGATGCGTCTTCCAATCGCGCTTCGGGCGGCAGGGATCGTACGAACTCCGTGTAACGCGGGTAGCGATCGACACCGTCGCTCGGTGCGATGATGATGGCTTCGTCTGCCAGAAACGTCAGCTTGTAGCTCGTCCAATACTCCGCGTAGCCGCCGCGGATTCCATTCCGAGTGAGGCACTCGATGAGCGCGGCCGGCTGGACATCGGGCTGAAGTCTCCGGTACCAAGCCACCTGCTGCCATCCGTGCACCAGGACGATCGAGGTGACGATGACGCTGGCGATCGTCCGGCGGCCTCCAGCCAACGCGAGGCTCCCTCCTGACCAGGCGACGGCAAGCCCGGCGTACCACGGCACGAGATATCGGTACGACTGTGTGTCCAGATACGCACCCCCTGCGATAAACAGAAAGGGAACCCACACGACGAACAGCGCGAAGACGTTCGTGGCGAGCGCACGTCGCGTCGACCACACGTACGCGGCGAGCGCAGCGGCGCCGGGCAGGGCCGCCACCAGTGGAATCGCCAGTCTCTCGGTCGTCGCCATCTTGAAGCCGGCCACGATCGGCACGATGTTGCCGAGGATGTCTGGTGCGGCCGCGACCAGTTGGCGCAGATTGGCATTTCGGGCCGGCGATCGCGCGGGCTCAACGAGCAGCGAGTAGAGAATCGCCGGCAGGTATCCAATCAGGAATCCGGCGGCGGCCGGCCAGTAGGCCTGCGCGAATTGCCGGATGCCGGCGCGCGGCGTCGTGGCCAGCAGATGAAGGACGAGGGCGAGTCCCGCGACGGCTGCGGCGATGCGCGCCATTTTCTGCGGCGCCCGCACGCCCATCTCGATGCCCGCAACGTCGAGGGCGAAGCCGCCGGTCGTGAATGCGACCGCGGCGAGCGCAAGATAAAAGACCGCGATCGCGCCGAGCACCAAAGCGGCCGCGCCGGGTTTTCCGAAGTCGCGCCGCCGCCACCATTCGCTGCCGGCCACGCGCTGCACGGCCAGCGGGATCAGATACACGAGAATCAGCTGATGCACCCAGAACCCGAGGCCGACGAGGAAACCCGCTACCGCTGGCCGTCGCGTACGTCCTGACGCGATAAGGACCAGCGTCGTTCCCAGCAGCATCACCCACACGTACTCGGCGCTCGCATCCAGGCTCCAGAACACCAGCGTCGGGGGCGCGGCGATGAGCAGCGCCGATGCAGCGACGGCCACCCACCGCGAGGCGATCCTGTCGAGCAGCACGAATTGAAGCGCGACGAACGCCGCAAAGAGCGCGAGCGTCACACCCTTGAGTACGCCGACGCTGGAACCGAACGCCGAGAAGGCACCGGCCGCCAGATACACCTCGGGCACGCCCTTGAAGGCCTGGCCCCAGAGGAAGGCCGGCAGTTCGCCGTCGAGCACATGGCGCGCCATGAGGCCTTCGACCGCTTCGTCGGAATCGAATGGGATTTTTCCGGTGATCAGAAACGGCAGGCGCGCGGCTATCGTCAACCCGGCAAACAGCAATGACAGAAGGGGTCGGGAGGGGTTTTCGTCCATTAACCCCCGAAAACCCCTCCCGACCCCTTCTTCGCTTCCGCCGTGCCGGCATTGGCTGCGTAGGGCAGCGTCATGAGTACGAGAAACAGCATGAGGAATTCCGAGTCGCCGAAGTTGTACTCCGCCATGCCGGCCCCGAGCATCGCCACGATGCAGCCGAGGCCCGTCGCCGCAAGGAAGCGCGTGTCAGGTCCGCCGCCGCTCTCCTGATGCACGCGAGCTGTGGCGAGACCCGCCGTAGCCTCGGCGAAGGCGGGAATCTTGAGGCGCTTCACCATGTCGATGACGAGCACCACAATCATCCACAGCCACGCGGCCAGGGCGGGCAGGCCCCGCTCGGCCGCGATCTGCATCGGCACGTTGTGCAGGTGCGGATTCACGTGGTCCGGCTCGCTCGGATCGAGAAAATCACGGTAGCGATCGCCGACGCGCGCCGGTCCGACGCCGGCGAGCGGGTTCGCCTCGACCATGCGGGCGCCGACCTTCAGCATCGTGACGCGATCGGCGCGAGTTGGATCGCGCGCGTCGAACATCGACATGAAGCGGTTGGTCACCTGCGGGGGCGCGAGCACGAAGAACAGCGCGGCCAGGACCGGCATGACGGCCATCAGCCGCAGGTCCTTCAGGAGCAGCAGGAACGCGATGCCCGCACAGGCGCCGACCAGCGCGCTGCGCGTGAACGTCAGGCCCAGGATGACGAGCAGCGCGGGCATCATGAGCGATGGCCACAGGCGATCTTTCGTGAACAGAATGCGCGAGGCCGCCGCCGCTGTCACCAGCATCAGCACGCCCGAGTAGGTCATATAGTGGCCGAGCGCGCCCTGGGGGCGCCGCCCGAGATTGTCGTACTGCAGCACGCCGAACTGGAAAATCCCGAACAGCGCGCTCACCGCGCCGACCGTGATAATCGCCTGCACGACAAACGGGGCCTTAGTGCCGCGCGCGAACTCGTAGACCATCGGGACCACGAGAAACAGCACAAGCTGTTTCGAGTCGACGAAGCTGGCGTTGGGATCGTCGGAGAACGCCGCGGAGACGAGCGTCAGGGTCGCATACGCGGCCAGCGGATAGAAGAACGCCGGCACCTCGATGCGCCGGGCCGACACGACCCGCGCGAGCCACATCAGCAGCGCGAGAGCGAGAAGGATGTTGGCCGCGGCGATCGAGAACTGCAGCGCCGACACGAACCCGATGAGGGCCATGTACCCGATGCGCTCGACCCAGTCAGATTTCATCTCAGTCCTGATCTCCTAAACTCTTCGTCTCTTGTTCGTGTCGAGGGCCTGCTCGGCGAGCGCGGCAACCGACCCGGCCGAGATCCCCGTCAAACATCTGAAGTCGCCTGGTTCGCACCGGCGCTGGTTGCACGGCCGGCACGGCAGCCCCTCGACCTCGGCCGCGGCGCTGACGAAGCGCGCGCTTCGATAGGGCTGCGAACGAGCCGGCAACGTCGGCCCATACAATCCCACAACCGGCACCCCGGTGGTACCGGCAATATGCATCGGCCCGCTGTCGCCGCCAACATAGAGAGCGGCGCGCCCGATCAGGGCATGGAGCTGCGGTAGGTCGAATTCGCCGCACTCGACGACGGCCACGCGCTCGCGATCCCCGAGATTCGCGCGCGCCTCGCGCGCAATCGCCGACGCGGCGTCGGCATCGGACGGGCCCGAGGTGAGCACGATGCGCCGCTGCGGATCGCGCGAGGCCAGCCGGCAGATGAGATCGACGAACGATTCCTTCGGCCAGCGCCGAAACGGATTTCCCGCGCTGACGTGCACGATGACGAGGGGATTCGTCCCGCCGATGCCGGCCTCGGCGAGCCGTCGCGCGACCATGTCAGCCGCGGGTTGACTCTCGGACATCTCGGTCGCATCGGTTTCCGGATCGGGTGGCGCGATGCCAAGCGGTCGAAGCACGTCGAACTGGCTGACGACCGAGTGGCGCGGGCGCAGCGCGCGGGGTCGCGGCACGCGGGTCGTGTACATCCAGCCGCGGCCGAGGACTTCGTAGCCGATGCGTGTCGGCGCGCCGCTCAGCCAGGTGAGCAGCGACGCGCGCGGTCCGCCGTGAAAGTCGATGGCCAGATCGAAGCGGCTGCGCCGCAGACGTCTGACGAGCGCGAGGTCGGCGCGCAGGCGCCCGCGGGCATGCGGGCCGCAGACGACAATCACCTCGTCGAGATGCGGATTGTCACGCACCACCGGGGCGGCGTCTTCTTCCACGATGTAGGTGAGGCGGGCGGCAGGATAGTGGCGCCGGATGGCCCGGATGGCGGGCGTCGTGAACACAACGTCCCCGATCAACCTGAGCCGGACTAACAAAATGTTCAATCGGACCTATTTCTCGATGGTCGCCTCGTCGACGAGCATGACGGGAATGTCATCCTTGATGGGGTAGACGCGATGACACGTATTGCACTTCAACCCCTTGCCGTCCTTCACGAGCACGACCGGTGTCTTGCAGTTCGGACAGGCCAGAATTTCGAGCAATTCGGCGTCGATGGCCATCGATGCGTTCCTCCATGAGGGATGTCCAAAAACTATAACAGAAAGGGTACAATCAAACCTCGCATGCGGAAAGCCGTGGCATTTGCGATCGTGTTGTCGGCCGTTGGCGGGTCCGCGTACGCGCAGACCAAACCATCGCCGGCCGACGCGGGCGGCGGAGCCTATTACGAGTTCATGATGGGCTTGCACTTCGAAAGCCAGGGCGACAGCACGAACGCCCTTGCCGCCTATCAACGCGCCGAACGCCTCGATCCGGCGTCGGCGGAAATTCCGGCCGCGCTGGCCGAGTTGTACGCGCGGCTGAACCGTCCGGCCGATGCCGTCGCGGCCGGCGAGCGCGCCATCAAGGCGAATCCTCAGAATCCCGAAGCCAACTGGATACTCGGCAGCCTCTACTCGCGCATGGCCGAAATGCCGACGACGCGCGACACCGACCGCCGGACGTACTCGCAGCGCGCCGTGGAAAACCTCGAAAAGGCAAACCGCAACGCGCACCCCGGCGTGCCCATGATGCTGGGACGGCTGTACCTCACCGACCACCAGTACGACAAAGCCATTGCCCTGCTGGTTCCGTTCGTGACCGAACAGCCCGACCAGGTCGAGGCCGTGGCGCTGTTGGCCCAAGCGTACCAGGCGACCGATCGCGACGCAGACGCAATCCAGTTGCTCGAAACGTCCGTCGTCGATTCGCCTGAGCTGTACAGCACGCTCGGCGAGGTGTATCAGGACCAGGGCCGCTGGAGCGATGCGGCCAAGGCCTATGAAGGCGCCGTGCAGGAGCGTCCGCAATTTCTTCCTCTGCGCACGGATTGGGCCACCGCGCTCTTGAACTCGGGCGACGCCCAGCGTGCGCGCGAAGTGCTCGAAGAGGGGTCGGCCGGCAATTCGCGCAGCACACGCGCGCTGTACCTGTTATCCGAAGCGCAGCGGCGGACGCGCGATTTTGCCGCCGCGGAAGTGACCGCACGGCGGTTGATTGCGCTCGACGCCCGTGCTCTTGGCGGCCCGCGCCAGCTCGCACAGATCTTCAGCGACCAGAACGAGCATCAGAAGATCGTCACGCTGCTCGAGCCCATCGTGACTCCGCGGCTCAAGGCGGCCGATGCCGCCGATCTGACGAGCGAGACGTTCCGGGGCTTGTACTTCGATCTGGCGGCGGCGTACGAATCGCTGCGGCAGTTCGACAAGGCCCTCGGGTTGCTCAGGCAGGCGCGCACGCTGTCGCCGACCGATCCGCTCGTCGAAATCCGCCTGGCCCGTTCGCTCGAAGACGGCGGCAAAGGCGACGATGCCATCAAGTCGCTCCAGGCGGCGGTCACCAAGTTTCCCAAAGAGCCGATGGTCAAGCTCCAGCTGGCTTCGACGCTGGAGCGCGGGAAGAAATACAACGATGCCGAGAACGTGTTCCGGCAGATGATCGCGGAAGATCCGAAGAATTCCGACGCGCTGAACTCTCTCGGGTACATGCTCGCCGAGCGCGGACAGAAACTGGACGAAGCGATCGCGTTCGTGGAGCGCGCGCTCGTCATCGAGCCCGGCAACGGGGCCTATCTCGACAGCCTCGGCTGGGCCTACTACAAGCAGAATCGTCTCGAACAGGCGGAGCCGCCGCTGAGAGAAGCGGCCAAGCAGCTGCCGACGGTCTCTGTCATCCAGGAACACCTTGGCGATGTGCTCAACAAGCGCGGTCTCTATCAGGATGCGATCGACGCCTGGCAAAGGGCGATCGACGGCGATGGCGACGATGTCTCGCGCTCCGCGCTCGACGACAAGATCAAATCGGCGCGTCAGCGGCTTGGCAGGCAGAAGTAGCCTCGCCTTCTCCCTCCTCCTTCTCACGACGTGTCTGACCGCCTGTGGGCCGCGACCTCTCGCGTTGCCCGGCGGCACCGGCACCCCGGTCGCTGATTTCTCCTCCACATATGCGGCGGCACGCTCGGCGTGCGAGGGCGTGCGCAGCTTGCAGGCCGAGCTCGGTCTGTCTGGCCGCGCCGCGGGTCAGCGCATGCGGGGCCGGGTGTTGAGCGGGCTCGTACCCGGGGCATTGCGGCTGGAAGGGGTCGCACCGTTCGGGACGCCCGTGTTCATTCTCGTGGCCGATGGATCCCGCGGCACATTGCTGTTGTCTCGCGATCGGCGGGTCGTGCGCGACGCGGACGTCGCGGATATTCTCGACGCGCTCATCGGATTGCGGCTGGGGCCGGACGATTTGCGGGCGGTGTTGAGCGGCTGCGTGAAGGCGGTCGCCGAGCCGGCGTCGGCTCGCGCCTACGGCTCCGATTGGATGGCGGTCGAGTTGTCGTCCGGAGGCACGGTGTATCTGAACCGCTCGGCGGGCGCCTGGCGCATCGTCGCGGGACGGTATGGCGGGCTCGAGGTGGACTACCCGGAGTTCGCCGGCGACCGTCCGTCGCGCATCGTGCTGCGGGGGACCGATCTCAATCTCGGGCTGGCGCTGAGTCAGGTCGAAGTCAACGGCGAGTTGCCGCGCGACCAGCTCGTCGCGGTGAAGATACCCGACGGGGTTGAGCCACTGTCGGTCGAGGAGTTGCGCAAGGCCGGCCCGCTGGGCCGGTGAACGCCGGACACGATGCGATCTGTCACGATCCATGCATTTGCCAAGATCAATTTGTCGCTCCGCGTCGGCGACGTGCGGGCGGACGGATATCACCCGGTTCAGACGCTGCTCCAGGGCATCGACCTCTTCGACACCGTCAGGATGGTCCGGCGGCCGGGGCCGTTCGAGATTCGATGCGATACGACAGGCGTTCCGCTCGATCGCACGAACCTCGTCTGGAAAGCGGCGGACCTGCTTTGGCAGACCACAGGGCGCGCCGGCGAGCCGCGCGACGTGCTCGTGACCCTGCGAAAGGGAATTCCGATGCAGGCGGGGCTTGGCGGTGGCAGCAGCGACGCCGCGGCCGCGCTGCGTGGGTTGGGCCGCATCTGGCAGCGTCCTGTGCCTGATGGCGCGCTGCATGCGATGGCCGCCCAGCTCGGCTCGGACGTGCCGTATTTTCTGATTGGGGGCACGTCGCTCGGCCTTGGCCGTGGCGAAGAGGTTTACCCGCTCGAAGACCTTCCGCGTCTGTGGGTCGTGCTGGCATTGCCGCCTTTTGGCGTCTCGACCAAAGACGCCTACGCCTGGCTGGATGAGTCTCGAAAAAGGGGTCGGGAGGGGTTTTCGGAGAATCATGTCGAAAACCCCTCCCGACCCCTTTTCTCGCACGTCGAGCTCGTCAACGATCTCGAAGCGCCGGTCGTGGCCCGCCATCCCGTCATCGGATCGGTGAAAGAACGGCTGGTGAAGAGTGGCGCCCTGATGGCAGCGATGTCGGGCAGCGGCTCGGCGGTGTTTGGCGTCTTCCGGTCGGCGGCGGGGGCGGCGAAGGGCGCACGCGCGTTGCGATCGACCGGCGCGCGCGTGCTGACCACCCGATTCCTGCCCCGCCAAAGACGGCGGAACTTGCCCGGCGCTCGGGGAATCGTCTAAAATCGTCGTTTGCGCTGCGGTGGTCGAGCCACACCTAGGCAAGCTCTCAGCCATAAGCCATCAGCTCTCAGACTCGGGGACGGGTTTTCTGATAGCCTCTGACGGCTAATCGCTGGTAGCTGAAGGCGTTGTTGGGGCGTGGCCAAGCGGTAAGGCGCGGGACTTTGGATCCCGTATTCGGTGGTTCGAATCCACCCGCCCCAGCCAACCTTCGCTCACGCGAGTCCGACCGTGAGCTTCGGCTAGGCAGGCCGGGCGAAGGTTGTCTCGCCGTACGCAAACGCGTGCGGAGTCGGACCAGTGCCCCGGGGTTCCCAGACGCGGTATGCGCGTTGAGTGGACATGACGCATAGACCTGCAGGGTACGGTGAGCTGAAGTTGTTTTCGGGAAGCGCCCATCCCGAGCTGGCGCGCGAGATCGCGCACCATCTGGGCCTGCCCATGGGGCAGTGCCGGCTGCGGCGATTCCCGGACACGGAAGTCAGCTTCCAGATCGACGAGAACATCCGCGGGACCGATGTGTTCATCCTGCAACCGACGTGCGCGCCGGTTGACGAGCACATCATGGAGATGCTGATCATGATCGACGCGTTCCGTCGATCGTCAGCCGCGCGGATTACGGCCGTGATTCCGTACTACGGGTACGCGCGGCAGGATCGGAAGGACAAGCCGCGGGTGCCGATTTCGGCCAAGCTCGTGGCGAACATCCTGAGCGCGTCGGGCGTCGATCGCGTGCTGACGATGGATCTGCACAAGGCGCAGATCCAGGGGTTCTTCGATATTCCGGTCGATCACCTGTTCGCGGCGCCGGTGATCCTCGATTTTCTGGCGCGTCAGAATTTTCCGGATCTGACGATCGTGGCGCCCGATGCCGGCGGCGCCGAACGCGCGCGCGCCTATGCGAAGCGCCTCGACGGAGAGCTGGCGGTGATCGACAAGCGCCGCAGCGATGACGGGTCGGCGGAAGTGATGAACGTGGTCGGCGACGTGGCCGGCCGGACGTGCGTCATCCAGGACGACATCATCGACACGGCGGGCACCATCGTGAAGGCGGCCAACGCGCTGAAAGACAACGGCGCGGCCCGCGTGTTTGCCTGCGCCGTGCACGGCGTGCTGTCGGGCCCGGCGCTCGAACGCATCGACAAGGCGCCGATCGAGAAGTTGATCGTGACCAACACGATTCCGCTCAACGGCGAGAGCGGCAGGCACGACAAGATCCTCTCGCTGTCGGTCGCCAAGCTGTTGAGCCAGGCGATTCGGAGTATTCACGATGAGTCGTCGGTTTCTTCGCTGTTTGTGTAGTCAGTCGCCAGTTATCAGTTGTCAGTCTTCAGTTGTCAGTGCTGACGACCGAACTGAAGACTGAAACTGAGAACTGAAAACTGAAAACTGAAAACCAAGTTAGGACAGGCACCATGGCAGCAGTATTGGACGCAGTTGAACGCAGTTCGAGGGGCAAGAACGAGGCGCGGCGGCTGCGCGCGGGCGGCCGGATTCCCGCCGTCTTTTACGGCGAGAAAGAAGCCGGCAAGGCGATCGCGGTCGATCCGAAGGGTCTGGCCAAGATTCTCCGCACCGACCAGGGCGCAAACACGCTGATCTCGTTGAACCTGCCTGGCGGCGGCACCGCCCAGGTGCTGGTGAGGGAATACCAGCTCGACCCGGTGACGCACGAGCTCCTGCACGCCGACTTCTATCGGGTTGCGATGGACAAGGTGATCCGCGTCCAGGTGACCGTCGTCGCGCACGGCGAGCCGAAGGGCGTCAAGCAGCAGGGCGGCGTGCTCGATATCGTCCATCGACAGGTCGAACTCGAGTGCCTCCCCGCCGACATTCCGAATAACATCGTCGTGGACGTCACCGAGCTCATGGTCGGCCAGAGCATCCGCGTGAAGGACGTGGCGACCAACCCGAAGTGGAAGGTGCTCAGCGATCCCGAAATGATGATTCTCCACGTCATCATTCCGAAGGTGGAAGAGACGCCGGCTCCGGCCGACGCCGCGGCGGCGGGTGCGACGGCGACGCCGGCCGAGCCCGAGGTTATCAAGAAGGGCAAGAAGGACGAAGAGACTGCCGAAGCAGCGCCGGCGCCGGCTGCCGGTAAAAAAGACAAGAAGTGATCCCCAGGGATTAGCGATTAGCGATTGGGGATTAGAGATTAGCGAGTCAGGGATTGGCCTTGAAGCTGATTGTGGGTCTTGGCAATCCCGGCCGCGACTACGAACACACGCGGCACAACGTCGGATTTCAGGTGGCCGAAGAGCTGGCCCGCCGCTATCGCGTCACCTTGAAGAACTACGCGAAGTGGAAAGCCAGGGCCGTGAAGATTCCCGATATCGGCGACGGCGTGCTCGTGGCCGAGCCGACGACCTTCATGAACCTGAGCGGGTGGGCGGTGCGCGAGATCGCCTCGTTTCACAAGCTCGCGACGTCGGACCTGCTCATCGTCTACGACGACGCGGACCTGCCGTTGGGGCGGTTGCGGCTTCGAGCGAACGGATCGGCGGGCGGGCACAACGGGTTGAAGTCGATCATCCAGGAGCTCGGCACCATCGAGTTTCCGCGGTTGCGGATCGGCGTCGGACGGCAGGCGGGCGAGTTGAAGAGCCACGTGCTCGGCCGCTTCGATTCGGAAGAGAAGCGGCAGATCGACGAGGCGGTGAAACGAGCGGCGGACGCGGCCGAAATGTTCGCGAGAGAGAACATCGTGGCGGCGATGAATCGGTACAATGCGGCGCCGCCGGCCGCGGAGAACGAAGAAGATCAGGCATAACGCCTGACACGGCGGGTCCGTAGGCCCCGCCCTACAACGCCGGGTCTTGCTTTTGAGCCCGGCGAACCTTGTCACCGAGTGCGGTGACCTCCCCTCGACAAGTTCGGGGGAGTCCAGAAGGAGATAGCAGTGAGTCAGAAACGACAGTACCAGCTCGTCTACGTCGTGTCGTCCGACGCGACCGATCAGCAAATCGCTGATCTCCACACACAGGTTGAAGAGATCGTGGCCCGCTTCTCGGGCACGCTCGAGCGCACCGACAACTGGGGCCGGCGCAAGCTGGCCTACGAGATCGGCCCGCACAAGGAAGCGACGTACGTCCTCGAAGTGATTACGGGGTCGGGCGAGTTGATGAAGGAGATCGATCGCCGCCTGCGTGTGAGCGATCAGGTCATCCGCCACCTGACGGTCCGGGTGGACGAGGAGAACCGCATCATCGAGCGCACCCGCACGCATCGCAAGGACGAGTCGCAGCGCCGCCGCGTGGCCCGCGGCCTGCCGCCCGAACGGCAGCCCGGCGAAGGACCGCAGCGGCAGGACGACGATGACGACCGCTTCGGCGGGGATGCGGACGACGCAATCTAAAAATTCGTGGGTTCTAGACGAACCATTGAGAGGTATTTATGCGTGAAGGACGAGGACGCTCATCGGAAGGCCGCGGCGGTCGCGGCGCCGACAAGAAGGACGACAAGAAGCGCACGCTGTTCCGGCGGCGGAAGGTCTGCAAGTTCTGCGCGGACAAGATCGACGACATCAACTACAAGGACGTGAAGTTGCTGGGACCGTTCGTGCCCGAGCGCGGCAAGATTCTGCCGCGCCGGATTTCGGGTACGTGCGCCACGCACCAGCGCAAGTTGCAGACGGCGATCAAGCGCGCGCGTCAGCTGGCGCTGATTCCGTACGTCACTGAATAGCTATCAGCTCTCAGCTCTCAGCTTTCAGACCGGGCGCGGACTGAGAGCTGACAGCCGATAGCTGAGAGCTTTTGTGAGGTTTATATGGAAGTCATTCTCAGAGATCACGTCGAGAACCTCGGGAAGCGCGGCGAAGTGGTGAAGGTTGCCGACGGCTACGCGCGCAACTATCTGCTGCCGCGCAAGCTGGCGCTCCTCGCCACGCCGGGCAACCTCAAGCAGGTCCAGCGCGAGCGCGTGAAGCTCGACGCCGTGGAAGCGGAAGAGAAGGGCGCCGCGGACGCGATCGCGGCGAAGATGGCCGGCGTCGAGGTCGTCATCTCGCGCAAGGTCGGAGAAACCGAAGCGCTGTACGGTTCGGTCACCTCGGCCGACATCGCCGACGCGCTGGCCGCGAAGGGCTTCGACGTGGACAAGCGCAAGATCGGTCTGCGCGAGCCCATTAAGAAGCTGGGCTCGCACACGGTTCCGCTGAAGCTGCACCGCGAGGTCGTCGTGCAGGTGCCGGTGAAGGTCGTCGCCGAAGGCAAGCCCGAAGCGACGCCGGCGGAGCTGAAAGCCGCGAGCGAGACAGAAGCCGCGAACGAGTAAACGCATTTCGGGCCTCGGCGATCGGCCGCGAGTTCGGTCGTACGCCTGAGGCCCCGTTCTCCTAGACCGCTCCAATCCAATCTGGTACGCTTCGCTCAGTTCGTTCACCATGCCCGAAGCCGTCGCTGTCGATCGCACGCTGCCGCACAACCTCGAAGCAGAACGCTCCGTCCTCGGCGCCATCCTCATCCACAACGACGCGTTCAATTCGGCCGCGGAAGTGCTGACGCCGCGCGATTTCTACCGCGACGCGCATCGGCGGATCTTCGACAAGATGATCATGTTGAGCGAGCGGGGCAACGCGATCGACTTCATCACGCTCAAGGAAGAGCTGTCGCGCGCGGGCGAGCTCGAGGAGATCGGCGGCCCGGCGTACATCACCGCCCTGGTCGACGGCCTGCCGCACGCGACCAACATCGAGTACTACGCGCGCATCGTGCGCGAGAAGTCGACGCTGCGCAATCTGATCGTCGCGTCCAACAAGATCCTGACCACGGCCTACGAGGCCGAGCAGGAGCCCAACCAGATTCTCGACGAAGCCGAGCAGGCTATCTTCGCGATTGCCGAAGATCGCGTGCGGGCCGGGTTCACGTCGATGCGCCAGCTGGCGCACGCCAGCTTCGCGGCCATCGAGCGCGCGCACGAGCGCAAGCAGCTCATTACCGGCGTGCCATCGGGCTTTTCCGATCTCGACGAGCTGACCGCCGGGTTCCAGGCCGGCGATCTCGTCATCATCGCGGCGCGCCCGTCGGTCGGCAAGACCGCGCTGGTCCTGAATATCGCGCAGCACGTCGGAACGAAGAGCAGCCGCACGGTGGGCATCTTCAGCCTGGAAATGTCCAAGGAGCAGTTGTTCCTGCGCATGCTCACGTCGGAGGCGCGCATCGACAGCCACCGGCTGCGCACGGGCTTCCTGGTCGAGAGCGACTGGGGACGGCTGTCGCACGCGCTCGGCACGCTGAGCGAAGCCAGGATTTTCATCGACGACACGCCGGGTATCGGCGTGCTCGAAATGCGCGCAAAATCGCGGAGGCTGATGGCCGAGCACGGCCTGGACGTGCTCATCATCGACTACATCCAGCTCATGCAGGGACGCGGCCGCTTCGAGAACCGCACGCTCGAGCTGGCGGCGATCTCGCGCTCGCTGAAGATGCTGGCCAAAGAGCTCAACATCCCGGTCATCATCCTGTCGCAGCTCAGCCGTGCCCCGGAATCGCGATCCGATCACCGGCCCATGCTCTCGGACCTGCGCGAGTCGGGCGCGCTCGAACAGGACGCCGACGTCGTCATGCTGCTGTTCCGGCCGGATCAGTATCCGGACGTCAAGCCCGAAGACGAGAACATCGCCGAGATCAACCTCGCCAAGCAGCGCAATGGCCCCACGGGCCAGGTGCGTCTCGCCTTCCTGAAGTCCGAAACGCGCTTCGGGAATCTCGAACAGAGTCGATGACGAAGCAGATCGTCGAGCCCGTCAAGATCCGGAGCGTAAGCGACGGCTGCGCGTGGGGGACCCCGCGCCCCACGCGAATTAATTAATGTCGGCACGCTGCACGTTCGCGCACGTCGATCTTGCGGCACTGAAATCCAACTTCCGCGCGATCGCGGCATTTCTCGCCACCAACGCCGGGACAGGCACACCGGGCATAATCGCGGTGGTGAAGGCGAATGCCTACGGCCATGGCGCACCGGCCGTGGGACTGGCGCTCCAGGAAGCGGGCGCGACGCTCCTGGCGTGCGCCGACATCGAGGAAGGCATCGTGCTGCGCCAGGCGGGCGTCACCGCCGAGATTCTCGTCTTCGGCGCGCTGAGCGTGAGCGACGTGGAGGGCATCTTCGAGCACAAGCTGACGCCGACGCTCTCGACGCCGGGCGCCGGACGATCGCTGCAGGCCGCTGCGGCAAAACATGGTGCGCGGCTTCGCTGCCATCTGAAGATCGACACCGGCATGAACCGGCTCGGCCTGCGCCACGACAACCTCGAGTTCACACTGCCCGAGCTCGTCGCGAGCCCCAATCTCGAGATTGTCGCGGTGTACACGCACTTCGCCACGGCCGACGACCCGGAGCTGCCGCTCTTTCAGACGCAGCGCGAGCGATTCGAGCAGGCGCTGGCCCGTCTGCCGGAGCTCGGCGTTCGCCCGCGGTGGCGGCATGCCGCCAACAGCGCCGCGACGCTTCGCGACTCGCGCGTCTGGTACGACCTCGTGCGCCCGGGACTGATGATGTACGGCGTCGTTCCGCCTCCGCTCGCCTCGACGATTCCGCTGGTACCGGTGTTGTCGCTCCGCAGCCGAGTGGTGGCGGTCAAGGGCGTGCGCGTTGGCGAAACCGTTGGCTATGGTGCCACGTGGACGGTTCCACATCCTGGGCGCATCGCGGTCGTACCGGCCGGCTATGCGGATGGCCTCGACCGTCGCATGTCGGGCCGCTGTTCGGTGCTCATTCGCGGCCAGCGCGCGCCCATCGTCGGCGCGATCAACATGGACATGATGACCGTCGACGTGTCGGACATCACCGTCGACACCGGTGATGAAGTGGTGATAGTCGGCACGCAGGGCGACGATCGCATCGACGCGCGCGAAATCGCTGCTGCCATCGGGACCAACCCCTATGAAGTCCTCTGCCGGGTCGGCACGCGCATCGAGCGAATCTACTAGCAGGAATCACCGTAGGGTACACTCGGTGGATGAGCACTCGGAGCACATCACCACCGGGACGCAACGAACCGTGTCATTGCGGCTCGGGCCGCAAGTACAAGCACTGCTGTATCGAGAAGGATGCGGCGCTCGCCGCTAAAGCGCGGGCCAAAGCCGCCGCGGAGACCGGGGCTCGCGCGCCCGAGACACCTCCGCCAGCTCCCTCTCGCAAGCCAAAGCCACAAACAGCTCAGCCCTGGAAAGTGACGACCTCTCGCGGCTTCATCGCGCGCACCAGGACGCCGCGCAAGGTCGGAGGCAGCTAGGAGGGCCGTGATATACGAGCGTTCTGCTTCGAGTACCTTTTCGACAGCCTCGCGTGGACGCCTGACCAGTCGAGACGTTGGCCGCTTTCCAGGCGGCACACTGTTCGAGCGCCTTGCGCGCGCCGTTTGCCAGGCCGGCTGCCTGCCTCGCAAGGAGCTCTACGAAGCGTGGGAGGTGGGACGGCGCGTCCGGCGGCTGTTTCGCGGCGGACGCGTGCTCGACGTCGGCGGCGGTCACGGGCTGCTCGCCCAGATCATGTTGCTGCTCGACGACACGTCCCCTGATGCGCTCGTGATCGACAAGACGTTGCCGGCCTCGAGCGGGAAGCTGCACGACGTCCTCGTGGCAGCATGGCCGAGGCTGGAGGGACGGGTCACCTTTGTCGCCAGCCCGATTGACGACATCGACATTTTTCCCACCGACATCGTCGTGTCGTGTCATGCGTGCGGCGCGCTGACCGATCGCGTGCTCGAGCGCGCGTCAACCGTGCCGGCGCGTGTCGCTGTGCTGCCGTGCTGTCACGATCTCGATTCAGGTGATGACGGCGGACTTTCCGGTTGGGTTGACGGACCCCTCGCGATCGACATCGTGCGCGCGGTGCAGCTGAAGCAGCAGGGCTACCGTATCTGGACGCAGACGATTCCCGCCGGCATTACACCGAAGAACCGCTTGCTGCTGGGCGCGCCCACTGCCTGCCAACCACCCCCTGCTACCTGATTTGCAACCTGCCTGGCGACCAGATCGTATCTAACACTGTGATGAAATTCCTGTTGTGGTGTGTCTTGCTGGTGCTCTGCTGGCCGCTCGCCGTGCTCGCGCTGCTGCTCTATCCGCTCGTCTGGATCCTGCTGATTCCATTCCGGATCGTCGGCATCGCGGTTGACGGAGTTCTCGGCTTGCTGCGCGGGCTCTTCATGCTTCCCGCGAGGGTGCTCAGCGGACCGCGCGCACTCTAGACGCGCCGACAGCACACCCAATTGACATCATGATGCTTCCGTCTTAGCATCAATACATGCGGACCACGATCACCCTCGATGACGATGTGGCCGCGAAGCTCACGTCCCTGGCGCGCCGTACCGGTCGCGCGTTCCGCGCTGTGGTTAACGACACGCTTCGGCGCGGCCTCGCGCGCCCTGCCGCATCGCCGCCGCGGGAGCCGTTCAAGGTCGAAGCCCGCGATATGGGCAGGCTGCGGCCGGGCCTCAGCCTCGATAACATCGCCGACCTCATCGAGCAGGCAGAGGGTCCGCTGCATCGATGATGCTCGTCGACGCCAACCTGCTCCTGTACGCCTACGACCCTCACTCCAGCCACCACTCCGCCAGCAAAGCCTGGCTCGAGGCAACACTGGCGGGACCGTCACTGGTGCGATTTGCCTGGGTCACGTTGTGGGCATTCCTTCGCATCTCAACCAGCCCTCGCGTGTACGAGCGTCCGCTGTCGATGTCCGAGGCGGAACAGGCGGTGTCAGCCTGGCTCGCACAACCGGCGGTGGGCATCCTCGACCCTGGCGAGAGACACTGGGATATTCTGCAAAGGCTCACGAAGGATGGACAGGCGACCGGGTCGCTCGTGATGGACGCCGCGCTCGCTGCCCTTGCCATCGAGCACGGCGCCACGCTTTACACCACCGACCGCGACTTCGCCCGGTTCACGGCACTGCGATGGACAAATCCGGTTGCGGGGACGGCTCGCTGATCTCGGACGAATTCGCCATCCTTAATAGCTACGGCCTCACTTCGCGGGCACGAGGCGCGTCAGCTCTTCTGTCCAGTTGAGCACTACTCGGATCTCGTTGCTGGATGCCGAGGCTGACCCTTCACCTGACGCGTGCGACAGGCTGACGAATCGACCGTCCGGGAGGATGTCGTAGCCCCGGACATCGCCAGACAAGAGTTCCGGTCGCGGTCCACGCGGGAGGTCCGCTGGCGTTCCGAAAGCAACCGTAGGATGCGTAGTGATAGGTACGAGAACAGTGTCCCTTGATGCGCCCGGGACGTAAAGAATACCCATGCCGTCCGAGCCCCAGACTGGATGGAAATCGATGAACTTCTTGGGAGCCTGGTGCATTTGCCCTGTGGCTGGAAACGGCTGCACGAAGATGCCCCGGTTGGGCGACAGTGTGCCTCCGGGCACAGAGGTAGAGGCATACACCACCCATCGTCCATCGGGAGAAAAGCTCGCGCCCAAGGGTTCGGCTGACTGCACTCCACCAAACGGGTCGGTCTTCATGTCGTTGAGGGTCAGGACCCAGAGTGCGAACTTCGCATCTTTGACAACGGAGAACAGCAGGCGCGCGCCGTCGCGCGACCACGCTTCGGGCCGGTGCTCTTCTCCTTGAGCGGGCTTCGTGAGACGCTCAGCAGCGCTCGTTCCATCGGCGGACTGCCAGAAGATTGCCCGGTCGCCTTCGCGAGCCGACTGAAAGGTCACGCGTTGTCCATCGCCCGACCAGACGGGAAAGCGGCTGTTGCCGCCGAATGTCAGCCGCCGGATCTCAGTGCTCCCGGAGAGGTCGTAGGTCCAGATATCCGATTCCTGTCCGGTGATGCGCGCTACCGCGAGCACACTGCCGTTGGGCGACACTCTGGGATGTGAGTACTCGCCTGGTGGAATCTTGAGGAGTTCGGACCCTCCCCGGCCATCGCCAAGTATCAGGCTTGCCGTACCGGACGATGTGGTCGCCGGACCAGGCACGTACACGAGCGTACCGGTTTCTGAGAATGCCAAATGTCTGGCGGGGGTCCCACGTCCAATCGTCCGACGTACGCCCACGACAACGGGCACCGGCGCACCCGTGATGGTGAGGCTCTGCACATCAAAAGGTGCCGCGAACATCGTGCCCCCGACTGTGTACACCACATGGCCGCTGGGCAAGTACCGGCCATCCGAGCCGCCATCAATCAGCGTCTTTCGCGTTCCATCTGCGAGCGACTGAGCGACCACCTGGGCCTTATCCCAGCCGTCTACGTTGAAGATGACATTTTTCCCAACCGTAAAGAGCACAGTTCGTCCCCCGGGCAGCATCTGGGGCCCGTAGACTCGCTCGTCCGGCGGAACTCTGACGACAAGTTCCCTCGCGCCGCCAGTCGGCGACACACGGAGTATCCCGCCGATTTGACCGATGAGTATTCCTTCCGGGCTCCAACTCGCGCCAAAGTGGCTCTCCATCGTGCCAATCACCGATGCCGCGCCTCCAATAATCGGAATGCGTTTCAAGAGAATGCTCGTTAATGAAGTCGAGCTTCCTTCGCCTTGCGAAAAGAACGCAACGGACTGACCGTCGGGCGCAAACATCGGATTCAAGAGTCCCACAACCGTCGTGCTTTCGGTGCCCGGAATCGCGTGAGGCTCCAACTCGCCTATGGATCGAAGATAGATTCGGGAGTTGGCCGCGTAGGCGATCCGGGTGCCATCCGGTGAGATCGCGACGGCCTGCCGGGTGGCCGAGAGGACCTGTCCGTCTGGCAGCGCGAACGAGAACTGGGCAACAGTGAGAGGACGAGAAACAGGCCGCAGTGCCCAGCCGCCCGCCCCGACGATGATGGCCGTCACACCCGCAGCTGCAACTACGGGAAGCAAGCCTTGCCAGCGCGTACGAGGCATCACGACAGCCGCAGAGGTTGTCGCCGAAGTAGGTGGCGTGCTGATATGACTCAACTCACTCAGGATGAACTTTGCCGCGGAAATATCCGAGACGCGCTGCCGTCTGTCCTTCACAAGGCAACGCTGAATCAGCGTGCGAATCGCTGGCGGCACATCAAGTGGAATACGCGTCCAATCGGGATCGCTCTTCAGCACCGAGGCCAACGTCTCGCTGACATCGTCGTCCGCGAACGCTCGCTCGCCCGTCAACATCTCGTACAGGACACACGCGAACGCCCACACGTCGCTGCGCTTGTCGGCGGGTCGCCCTTTCGCCTGCTCCGGGCTCATATAGGCCGCCGTGCCGAGCAGCATCCCGACCTGCGTCATGGCGGGTGTCGTGATCGTCGGGGATTGCGATAGTTCGGCGCGACTGCCGCCTTCGCCGAAGGGCTTCGGCGAGCCAGGGAAGTCGCGCCCTACCGAATCCTGCCCGGCCGAACCCTGTGCGTAGGGCGCAGCTTCAGCTGCGCTGCTGGCGCTTTTCGCCAGCCCGAAATCCAGCACCTTCACCGTGCCGTCGCTCTTGACCTTGATGTTGGCGGGCTTCAGGTCGCGATGGATGATGCCCTGCTCGTGTGCGGCCTCGAGCGCCTCGGCAATCTGTTTCGCGATCGGCAATGCCTCGTGAAGCGGAATCTGGCCGCGCGCAATCCGCTGCGAGAGATCCTCTCCCTCGACCAGCTCCATCACGAGCGCGCGGGTGCCGGCCTGCCCTGAGCTTGAAGGGGCCTCTTCCAGGCCGTAGATCGCCGCGATGTTCGGATGATTCAGCGACGCCAGGACGTGCGCTTCGCGTTGGAATCGCGCCAATCGATCGGCATCGTGCAAAAAGGAATCGGGTAGAACTTTCAGCGCGACATCGCGATTCAGCTTGGTGTCGTGCGCCCGATAGACCTCACCCATCCCGCCTTCCCCGATTTTGGCGGTGACGTCATAGGGGCCGAGGCGAGTGCCTGGCGCGAGACTCATTGGGCGAGGCTGGATTATACCGGCGTGCGAACCCCACGAACCAACGAACCAAGACGATGTACCATCGTCGTCGTGAAGTCCGCGAAAACCGTCTACGTCTGCCAGGAATGCGGCGGGCAGCAGCCGAAGTGGGTGGGCCGCTGTCCTGATTGCGGCGCCTGGAACACGCTCGTCGAAGAACAGCCCGTGCCGCAGTCGGCGCCGGTCGCGGCGAATTCCCGCTACGGCCTGGTGTCCGGAGGCGCGACTGCAAAGCTCTACAGCGAGATTCAGACCTCCGACGCGCCGCGCATCCCGTCCGGTGTCGGCGAATTCGATCGCGTGCTGGGCGGCGGCATCGTGCCCGGCGCGCTCGTGCTGCTCGGCGGCGAGCCCGGCATTGGCAAGTCCACGCTGCTGCTGCAGGTCGCGGCGCACGTCGCGCGCACGGTCGGTCCCGTTCTCTACAGCTCCGGCGAGGAATCCGAGCACCAGGTGAAGCTGCGTGGCGAGCGGCTCGGCGTCGATCGCTCGCCGTTGTACCTCCTGGCCGAGACGTCCCTGGAGCGCATCCTCGAAGAGATCGAGCGGCTGAAGCCGTCGCTCGTCATCGTCGATTCCATTCAAACCATTTTTTCCGCGCGATTTCAGTCGGCGCCCGGCAGCATCGGCCAGGTCCGCGAGGTCGCAACGCACCTGCTCTTCGCCGCCAAGGGCCGGAACGTGCCGATCGTGCTCGTCGGACACGTCACCAAGGACGGCAATCTCGCCGGTCCGAAGGCGCTCGAGCACGTCGTCGACACGGTCCTCTATTTCGAGGGAGAGCGGCATCACGCGCACCGCGTGGTGCGCGCGTTCAAGAACAGGTTCGGGGCGGCCAACGAGCTCGCCGTGTTCGAGATGACGGGGTCGGGTCTCCGCGAGATTCCGAATCCGTCTCAGCTGTTCCTCGCCGAGCGATCGATCGGCAAGCCCGGCTCGGCCGTCTTGTGCTGCATCGAGGGCTCGCGTCCGATACTGGTTGAAGTGCAGGCGCTCGTGACGAGCAGCACGTTTGGGAACGCGCGTCGCATGGCGAGCGGCATCGACCAGCAACGCCTGTCGTTGTTGCTCGCGGTGATGGAGAAGCGCGCCGGCCTCAACCTGCTCGGCGACGACGTCTATGTCAACGTCGCCGGCGGCATGAACGTGGACGAACCGGCGGCCGATCTCGGCGTCGTCGCCGCCGTCGCCTCGAGCGTGCAGAACCGTGCAGTGGGGACGAGCACGGCGGTATTCGGCGAGGTAGGGTTGGGGGGGGAGATTCGGGCCATCATGCAGGCCTCGCTTCGCCTGCGAGAGGCGGCAAGGATGGGATTCGAGCGGTGTGTCGTGCCGCTGGCCAACGCCGACATTCCCGGGTCGGAGCGGCCGGCGAATTGCGAGATCGTGGGCGTCAGGACAGTAGACGAGGCTTTACAGGCGCTACTACAATGACGAGCCTATGAACTGGGGTGCCCTGGCGCGTATCGCGTTCGTTGCGGTGATCGCGTACTGCGCGGTCGCGCTCCATCCTCTCGATCTGGGACTGCCCGCCAACGCGGTCTTCGGCGTCGTCATCGCCGGCCTGGTCATTGTTCTCGAGGATCGTCTTCGACAGACGCCGCTCGCGAACGTCGTCGGCGCGATCATCGGCGGCGCCATCGGGTTGCTGCTCGCGCGCTTGATCGGGACCGCACATTTCTGGGCCAACGCCGACAACCTCGGCGTCATCTTCTTTCATACGCTCATCCTGGTCGCGCTGCCTTACCTCGGCCTCGTGCTCGGCGCGAAGTCGGGCGAGTGGCTCGAGCCGGAGCGGCTCATCAGCCTCTTCAGGCCGCGCGCGCAGACCCAGCGCCGGTACCGCATTCTCGACACCAGCGTCATCATCGACGGCCGCATTGCCGACATCTGCGAGACGGGATTCGTGGACGGCACGCTCGTCGTGCCGCAGTTCGTCCTCAAAGAGCTGCAGCAGATCGCCGATTCGGCGGATTCGCTCCGCCGCAACCGCGGGCGCCGCGGCCTCGACATCCTTCAGCGCATCCAGAAGATGTCCGGCCTCGACGTGGTGATTTCGGACGCCGATTTCCCGGACCAGAAAGAAGTCGATCTGAAGCTCATCGAGCTCGCGCGGTCGCTGCAGGGCAAGATCGTGACCAACGACTTCAATCTGAACAAGGTGGCGCAGCTCCGCGGCGTCGATGTGCTGAACATCAACGAGCTCGCCAACTCGCTGAAGCCGGTCGTCCTGCCGGGCGAGACCATGAAGGTGTTCATCCTGAAGGAAGGGAAGGAGTACAACCAGGGCGTCGCCTATCTGGACGACGGCACCATGGTGGTGGTCGACAACGCGCGGTCGATGATCGGCAAGACGATCGACGTGGTCGTCACCAGCGTGCTCCAGACGACCGCCGGCAAGATGATCTTCGGTCGCTTCATCGATGCGAACGCCCAGCCCACGCCGATCGATCGCGAAAGCGGCCGGCGAGCGCGGAATCAGTGAAGCTTCCACCATTTCATTGGTGGCGCACCGTCTTCTTTCTCATCCCGGCCATCTCCGTCTACACCATCGTCCTCGGCACGCTGTCGATTCTGTCGACCTTCGTCGACAGAAAAGGTCACCGGGCGCACTGGTGCGCGCGGGCGTGGTCGTGGCTGATTCTTGCGACCACCGGCGTGGACGTGGCCGTGACGGGACTCGATCGCGTGACGCCGGGCGAGACGTACATGTTCGTGTCCAATCACCAGAGCATCTACGACATCCCGGTGATCTTCGCCTCGCTGCCGTTTCAGCTCCGCATCATCGCGAAGGAATCGCTGGGGCGGTTTCCGTTCCTCGGGTGGCACCTCGTCCGCGCGGGTCATCTGCTGGTCGACCGCAGCAATCCCGATCGGGCCGGCATCCTGAATCGCTGGCGTCGCCTCGTCGCCGATCGCGTCTCGCTGATTATTTTCCCTGAAGGGACGAGGAGCGCGGATGGCCACGTGGATCGCTTCAAGGGCGGCAGTTTTCTGCTGGCGCTCGAGGCCGGCCTGACGATCGTGCCGCTGTCGGTGTCGGGAACCATTCACGTGATGAAGAAGAACCGCCTCATGACGTGCCCGGGCCAGGTGACGCTCGAAGTGCACCAGCCGATTCCGACGCCGAAGATCGATGCGCCCACCACGGCCGACGCGCGCCGGCTTGCGGCTCGAGTCGAAGAAATCGTCCGGGCCGGGGTGCGCCAGACACCGGAGCTTCCGCCGACAGTATTAGTACGTAGCACGTATGTGGCCACGTAGTGTCCGGCTTCAGCCGGACCCTGGTGTCGCCGGTGTCGCCGAACTTCTGTGCATCTCGTGTCCGGCGGGGGCCGGACTTTGCCATACTCTCAACATGTTTCTGACGCGCGTCGAGCTGACCAACGTCCGCTGCATCAAGTCGCTCGTGCTGCCGCTGGAGACCTCGCCCGGCGTCACGCGCAAGTGGACGTTGCTGCTCGGCGAGAACGGTGTCGGCAAGAGCACGCTGATGCGCTCGATCGGGCTCGTGCTGGCGGGCAGCTCGGCCCTGGCGGAGCTGATCGGCGACCCCGACAGCTGGATCCGTTCTGGCGAACAGGAGTGCACGATCAGCGCGGACCTGGTGACCGCCGAAGGTGAACAGCGGCACGTCAGCCTCAGGATTACGCGTGGCGGCACCATCAAAGAGGTCTACGAGCACAACAAAGACACGCTCGACTTGCTCGATCGCGCGATCGCCCGCGTGTCGCGCAACTATCTCGTCATCGCCTACGGCGCGTCCCGTCGCCTGAGCAGCACCAAGCTGTCGGCGCAGCCCGTGACGTCGCGCTTCCAGCATCCACGCGCCAACAACGTGGCCACGCTCTTCTCGCCAGACGCGATGCTGAACCCGCTGGAGACGTGGGCGATCGATCTTCACTACCGGCTCCAGGACGAAGGCCTGCGCATCGTCGACGAGGCGATGAAGAAGCTGCTGCCCGGCATGACGTTCAAGGGCATCGATCGGGAGCGGCGCGATCTCGTGTTCGACACGGTCGACGGGGAGGTGCCGCTCGCGTATCTGAGCGACGGCTACCAGAACATGGCCGCGTGGTGCGGCGATCTGCTGTTTCGCGTCACCGACGCGTTCGACGACTACAAGGATCCGCTGTCGGCGCGAGGCGTGCTGATCGTCGACGAGATCGATCTGCACCTGCATCCGGTGTGGCAGCGGCAGCTCAGGAATTTTCTCAGCGACATGTTTCCGAACTTCCAGTTCATTCTGACGACGCATTCGCCGCTCACGGCCCAGCAGGCCGGCGCCGGTGAGTTGTTTCTGATGCGGCGGCCCACCCCCTCCGATCCGCCGGTGCTCGAGCCCAGCCCCATCGAGCCGCGGACGATGCTCGTGCACCAGCTGCTCATGAGCCCTGCTTTCGGCATCGGCACACCGGACTCGGTGGCGGTCGAGACGATGAAAAAAGACTACGTGCGGCTGAGCGGTATCAAGAACCGGAACGCCGACGATCAGGCGCGGTTCGAGCAGCTCGAGGAGGCGCTGAAGGATCTGCCGGACTGGCACGTCGTGCCCGAGCGCGATGCCAGGCGCGACCAGTTGCTCGCCGACATCAAAGCCGCGCTCGACAAGCAGGGACGATGACGAGGCTCGAGCGCGTGCGCATGGCCGCGGCGATCCCCGCGGCGTTTCGCGGGCCGGGCCGCAGGGACAAGTCCCTCGATCTGATCAAGGGGAAGGTGGCCGGCACGCTGGCATTCAAGCAGTCGGTCTGGAAGGCCGCCAAGCCGCAGCTGAAGATCGAGAGCGGCGGCAAGTGCGCGTACTGTGAGTCGCCGACCGACACCGTCGCACACGGCGACGTCGAGCACTTCCGGCCGAAGAGCGTGTACTGGTGGCTGGCGTACTGCTACGACAACTACGTCTACGCGTGCCAGATCTGCAACCAGGTCTTCAAGGGCGATTCATTTCCCGTTCATGCCTCGACGGGTGTGTGGAAAGGCCCGGCACTGCCCGCACCCGCGACGCCGGCGGCGATCGATGCGCTTGCCGGCATTCTGACGCCCGACGCGCTCGACCTTACCGCCGGCCATCCGCTGGCCGAGTTCATCGTGGCGGCGGCCAAGGAAAAGGCCGGTCTGGTCGATCCGTACATCACCGACCCCGATCCGCTCTTCAAGTGGATTGCGAACGACACGTTGAAAACGGTGGAAGTGGCAGCGGCGTCGAACACGGTCGCGACCAAGCGCGCGTTTGCCGCGGTGAACCAGTTCTACGGGCTCAATCGCGAGGAACTGAAGCGCATCCGGTGGAAGACCTTCGACGACCTCGTCGTGTTCCGGGACTCGCTGAACGCGTTCGTGGCGCTCGGGGTCCAGCCGGCGTTGCAGGCCACCATTCGCAGCCACATCAAGGACATGACGAAGCCCGACGCGCCGTACGCGGGCATGGTGCGGTACTTCGTGAAAGAGTTTCAGATCAATGTGTAGGCGGTTGTCAGTTCTCAGTTCTCAGTCTCGGGTTACTGACAACTGATAACCGATAACTGAAGACTGTCCCCTACACGCTGAGGTGTGCGTGCACGAGGTCGTCGGTCAGCTCGCCAATCGATCCTCCCGCGATGCAGCGCCCTTTTTCCAGAATGCGAAATTCGCTGGCCACCCGCCGCGCGAACGGAAGCTTCTGCTCCACGACCAGCACCGTCAGCCCGCTCTCCTCGTTCAGCTTGAGGATGATGTCGCCGATTTCGTGGACGATGTTCGGCTGGATGCCTTCGGTGGGCTCGTCGAGAATCAGGACCGACGGCTCCAGTACCAGGGCGCGCCCGATGGCGAGCTGCTGCTGCTGGCCGCCGGACAAATCGCCGCCGCGCCGCTGAAGCATGGTCTTCAGCACGGGAAAGAGATCGAAAATGCGAGCGGGAATCGTCTTCGCGCCGCCGCGGCGGGCTTGTCCGCCGGAGCCCTGGCGAAGGACTTGTCCGCCGGAGCCTTGGCGAAGGACTTGTCCGCCGGAGCCTTGACGAAGGCGGATGCCAAGACCGATCCGGAGATTCTCTTCCACCGTCAGTTGCGGGAAAATCTCGCGGCCCTGCGGCACGTACCCGATGCCCAGCGGGGCGCGGCCTTCAGCCGGTAAGGCCCGCAGATCGCGATCGCCGAAACGGATCTCGCCCGAGGCCGCGGGTAGCAGGCCCATGATGCACTTGAGCAGCGTGGTCTTCCCCATGCCGTTGCGCCCCATCAGACACGTGCGCGATCCGGCCGGCACCGTGAGATCGACATCCCACAACGTGTGGCTGCCCCCGTAGTACTGGTTGAGGCCCTTGACCTGAAGCACGTTCATTCCCCCAGATAGACCTCGATCACCCTCGGGTCGCGCTGCACGTGATCCATGCTGCCCTGCGAGAGCACGCGCCCCTCGTGCAGCACGACGACGCGCCGGGCGATCGATCGCACGAAGTCCATGTCGTGCTCGACGACGACCACCGAGTGGCTCCCGGCCAGCGATGACAGCAGGGCCGCCGTGCGCGCGGTCTCCTGAGGCGTCATGCCGGCGACCGGCTCGTCGACGAGCAGCAGCTCGGGCTCCTGCATCAGCAGCATGCCGATCTCGAGCCATTGCTTCTGTCCGTGTGAAAGGATCTTCGCCTGCGCGTCGCGTAAGTCTGCCAGCCCGGTGGTGTCGAGGATCGTGTCGATGCGCTCGCGCTGGCCGGCACTGAGCGTCGCGACGAGCGCCTTCCAGAACGACTTGTCGCCCTTGAGAGCGAGCTCGAGGTTCTCGAACACGGTCAGGAACTCGAACACGCTCGGCTTCTGAAACTTCCGGCCGATGCCGGCGCCCGCGATTTCGGGCTCCGAGAGCGCGAGCAGATCGATTCGCTTCCCGAACCAGGCGGTGCCGCTGTCGGGCCTGGTCTTCCCGGTGACCACGTCCATCATCGTCGTCTTGCCCGCGCCGTTCGGGCCGATGACGCACAAGAGCTCACCGGGATCCACGTAGAGCGACAGCGAATCGAGCGCCTTGAACCCGTCGAAGCTCACGGTGAGCTTTTCCAGATAGAGCGTCTTGTCCAGCTTCATTTCCGCTCCTGTGACGGCAACAGTCCCGCGAGGCCCCGCGGGAGAAAGAGCGTGACGAGCACGAACATCGCGCCGAGGGCGTACAACCACACTTCCGGCAGGGCCGCGGTGAAGTAGGTCTTGGCGTAGTTCACCATCACGGCGCCGGCCGCCGCGCCCACGAGCGTGCCCCTGCCGCCGACGGCCACCCAGATGACCGCTTCAATCGAGTTGATCGGCGCGAACTCGCTCGGGTTGATGATGCCGATCTGCGGAACGTAGAGCGCACCGGCGGCGCCGGCGATGATGGCGGACACGACGAAGATCCACAGTTTGTACGACTCCACGCGGTAGCCCAGAAATCTCGTGCGGTTCTCGGCGTCCCGGATGGCGTGAATGACGCGCCCGGCGCGCGAGCCGGCGATGGTCCGGCAGATCCAGTAGCTTGCTGCGAGTACCGCGGCGCTCAGAACGAACAACACCGCGCGTGTCGAGTCGTGCTGCAGATCGAAGCCCGCGATGTCCTTGAAGTCGGTAAAGCCGTTGTTGCCGCCAAAACCCATGTCGTTGCGGAAGAACGCGAGCATCAGCGCGTAGGTCAGCGCCTGCGTGATGATCGAGAGATACACGCCGGTGACGCGCGAGCGGAACGCAAGCCATCCGAAAACGAAGGCGAGGAGCGACGGCATGGCCACGACCATGAGGAGCGCAAACCACAGGCGATCGAAACCGGTCCAGAACCAGGGCAGCTCGGTCCAGTTGAGGAACACCATGAAGTCGGGCAGCACCGGGTGTCCGTACACGCCCCGCGTGCCGATCTGGCGCATCAGGTACATGCCCATGGCGTAGCCGCCGAGCGCGAAGAACGCCGCGTGGCCGAGGCTCAGAATGCCGCAGTAGCCCCACACCAGATCGACGGCGATGGCCAGCGTGGCATAGCAGAGGTACTTTCCGACCAGCGTGACGGTGTAGGCCGACAGATGCAGCGGCGATGCCGCGGATGTCGCGAGATTCAACAGCGGGACGACCACGGTGACAGCCGCGATGATGGCCAGGAACGAGCGTCCGCCGCGCGACACTATTGGCTCTCCGCCGCTCGTCCGGTCTGGGGAAACAGTCCGCGAGGCCGCCGTTGGATGAAGAGAATGAGCGCGACGAGCACGAAGATCTTTGCGAGCACGGCGCCCGAGTACCGGTTCGAGCAGCTTGTTGATGATGCCGAGCGACATGCCGCCGATGAGCGTGCCCCAGAGGTTGCCCACGCCGCCGAATACGACGACCATGAACGAGTCGATGATGTAGGCCTGTCCGAGGTTCGGGCCCACGTTGGTCAGCTGGCTCAACGCGACGCCGGCCACGCCGGCGATACCGGCGCCGAGGCCGAAGGTCATGGCGTCGACCCACTCGCTGCGTACGCCCATGGCCCGCGCCATCGCGCGATTGCCGGCAACCGCGCGGATGTCGAGGCCCAGCCGCGTGCGCTTCAGAACGGCGAGCAGCACCCAGAAAACGACGAGCGTGAACAGCACGATGTAGAGGCGGTTGTACGTGATGCCCAGCGCGTCGTTGAACTGGAGCGTGCCGCTCATCCACGACGGCGTCGCGACGGATCGGTTGAGCGCGGAGAACATCGATCGCACCGCCTGCTGCAGCACGAGGCTGAGGCCGAACGTCGCCAGCAATGTTTCGAGCGGGCGGCCGTAGAGGAATCGAATAATCGTCCGCTCGATGAGGATGCCGACGAGTCCGGACACGGCGAAGGCCGCGGGGATGGCGACGAGAATCGACATGTCGATGTGCTGCGGCATCAGGACCTGGACGACGTAGGTCGTGTAGGCGCCGAGCATCATCAGCTCGCCGTGCGCCATGTTGATGACGCCCATGACGCCGAACGTGATGGCCAGGCCGATGGCAATCAGCACGAGTACCGAGCCGAGGCTGAGCCCGAAGAACAGCGTCTCGATGGCGGAGTAGATCGTGCGCTTGTCGTCGATCGAGGCCAGCGCCTTCGTGGCTGCGTCCCTGACGGCCGGATCGGCTTCGGCGAAGCTTCCGTCAGGCGATCGTTCGACGATGCGTGCCAGGCGGTTTCGGACGTCGGCGCCCAGCCTGCTCGAGAGCGTTTCGACCGCCTTCAAGCGCGCGGCCGGATCGGTCCCGTCGAGGTCGGCCATGGCGAGTCCCGTTTCAATGGCTTCCTGTACGCGCGAGTCGGTCTCGGCGGGCCTTCGCTCGCGAAGCAGCTCGATGGTCTGTTCGTCGAGCGATCGCAGCATGTCCTTGATGGCGGCCAGTCTGACGGTGGCATCGGGGTTCGACAGCCCGAAGCGGGCGACGGATGTTCTCAGGGAGCGCCTGAGCCTGTTGTTGGTGCCGATCCTGGTCAGCGAATCGGCGGGCGCCGACCCTGCGTCTTTTCGGGTGAGCGGATCCACGAGCGCGTACGCGGCCGGCTCGCCGTCGGTCGTCTTGACGATGAAGATCTGCTGATCGCTCGTGCGAACGTAGAGACGGTCTTCGAGAAGTGCGGTCAGCACGTCGCGTGTGGCGGGATGCCCCGCGGCAATCAACCGATCGGCGATGGCCTCCTTGTCGAGAAAGCTCGCTTCGCGCAGCTCCGCCACCGAGGCGAGAAACGCCTCGTCCTGGGTCTGCGCGGCGAGCGGTCCGAGGACCGCTGAAACCAGAACGATGGCGGGCAGCAGCCACCGCAGCTGCCGCCCGCCCATCGGCAGGTTCACTTGTAGTTCTGACCCGAGCACACTTTCGTCGACGTGTTGTAGTTCCCGCACTTCAGCTTCACCCAGTCGGCTTCGATGGGCTTGCTCGCCGGCAGGAAGTCCGACCAGGCATCGCCGGGCACCGCGCCGTTCGTCTTCCACACCACGTCGAACTGACCGTCAGCCCGCACCTCCCCGATGTAGACCGGCTTGGTGATGTGGTGATTCGGCAGCATGCGCGCGATGCTGCCGGTCAGGTTCGGCGTCTCCAGGCCGGGCAGCGCCGCGAGCACGGCCTCCACGTCGGTGGTTTTCGCCTTCTCGACGGCCTTCACCCAGAGGTTGAAACCGACGAAATGCGCTTCCATCGGATCGTTGGTCGGACGCTTTGGGTTCTTGATGTACGCCTTCCACATCTCGATGAACGCCTTGTTGGCCGGCGTGCTCACGCTCTGGAAGTAATTCCAGGCCGCGAGGTGTCCGACGAGCGGCTTCGCGTCCAGCCCTGACAGCTCTTCTTCGCCGACCGAGAATGCTACGACCGGAATGTCTTCGGCGGAGATCTTCTGATTCGCCAGTTCTTTGTAGAACGGCACGTTCGCGTCGCCGTTAATCGTCGACACCACCGCCGTCTTGGTCCCCGCCGATCCGAATCGCTTGATCTCGGCGACGCGTGTCTGCCAGTCGGAGTGGCCGAACGGCGTGTAGTTGATCGAGATGTCCGCCTTGGACACGCCCTTCGCAAGGAGATACGCCTCCAGGATGCGGTTCGTCGTGCGCGGATACACGTAGTCGGTGCCCTCGAGCACCCACCGTTTCACGCCGACATCGGTCATCAGATAGTCGACGGCCGGAATCGCCTGCTGATTGGGTGCGGCGCCCGTGTAGATGACGTTCTTGGAGGATTCCTCGCCTTCGTACTGCACCGGATAGAACAGCAGCCCGTTGTTCTTCTCGAAGACCGGCAGCACCGATTTTCTCGACACCGACGTCCAGCAGCCGAAGACGACCGCGACCTTGTCCTGCGTCAGCAGCTGCGACGCCTTCTCGGCGAAGAGCGGCCAGTTCGAGGCGGGATCGACGATCACCGCTTCGAGCTTCCGGCCGAGCAGCCCGCCTTTGCGGTTCTGCTCGGCAATCATCATCAGCACCGTGTCCTTCAGCGTCGTTTCGCTGATGGCCATCGTGCCCGAGAGCGAGTGAAGAATGCCGACCTTGATGGGGCCTGGCGTCTGGGCCCGGGTCGAGAGAGCCAGCGCCGCCATCAGCGAGGCTGTGAGAAGTAGTGTCTTCCGTTTCATAGTCGCTCCTTGTTGTGAACGAACCCCGGATTACAACTGGATCTGGAGGCCGACGCCGGCCGCCAACGAATCGGTTTTCACTTCGCTGAAGCTGGTGTTCCTGATGAAGAACATCACGCGGGCGTTGAACTCCTTGATGACGTAGTTGAAGTTGAACTCGGTTGTGTCCTGGTCGTAGTCGGCCGCGCTGCCTTTGGAGAACGCCGCGTGGGCGTACTTGCCGAGAACCTCGAACTTGCCGACGCCCACGGTTTTCGGAAACAGATACGCGCCCAGCACGTACGCGCCCTCGCTCGAGGCATAGGCGCTGTCGTAGCCGCCGAGCCCGTCGTAGTTCGCGTACTCGCTCTCGATCGTGATAACGCCGCCTTCGTCTCCGAGCTTCTTCTCCAGGAGGAAGTCCACGGTCGTCGCGGTATCGCCGTCCTGCACCTGCACAGCCGCCCCGAGGCCCAGCAGGTTCTTCCCTCCGTAGTAGGTGCCGTTCAGGTAGTAGCCCGATTCCTTGTCCCAGAAGTCGAACTGGACGCGGCCCGCCGTGATGACCTCGGAAGTGCCTGTTGCGGTGGCGCCGTCGAAGACGCCGAACGAGACCTTCAACTTGCTGAAGTCGCCCCAGTAGGCCACCCCGTTGTCGCGGCCCTGGAAGACGAACGGGTGGCCGTTCTGCAGGCCATCGGTGTAGACACCCCAGTGGTGCGAGTAATACGGTCCGTACAGGTTGGCGCGATCGCTGGGCGGCAGGAAGCGGCCCATCCAGATGTTGAACTTCGGCGCCATCTCGAGGCGCGCCACGGCGTCGAGCACCCCGATCTTGTTGGAGCTGCCGTCGTACTCGGTGTTGAACATGAACTTGATGGTGTCGGTCACCGGCCCGTTGACGTAGAGGCGGGCGCTGTCGAGCACGAATGCGTCGGTGTCGTCCGCCTCGTCAGGCGAGGTGTGGATGAAGCTGGTCCGCAGTCCGCCGCCGATCGTGATTGGCGGCAACGACTGGGCCGCCAGCGGGGCGGCGACCAGGAGGAGGCCCGCGATCTGCGCAGACACCCATCGTGTAGGCATGAGTCGTCCCTTCTGTGTTGGGGCGCGCGGGCGCGCCGGTTGGAAAAAGAAGTGCGTGACGCCAGCGCGAGGAGACCGCGCCTTATGCGCGGCACAAGAGCAAACGAAGGTCCACTGGCCTCGGAGAGATTTGTCTGATTTTTCTAGGAAAATCCGCGACGGGCCGTGCGCGACATCGACGTGTTTGTACATGCGCGCGCACGCCGACCACATCGATGTCGATTTTTATCGGCCGTCTGATCGGCCGATGGCGATGCCGGAGCGGTTGGTCGCGCGCCGACGGCGCGATCCACGTTCAACAATGTCGCGAAGCCTTCAATCTTGTCGATATAATTCCGCAGCATGTTCGTGTCGGCCATACTCGCCGCCGCGGGCCGCGGGACGCGGCTTGGCGCGGCGATGCCCAAGCAGATGATCGCGCTGGGCGATCGCACCATTCTCGAGCGCAGCTTCGCGCTCGTGGACGGCCACGATCGGATTGACGAGATCGTGATTGCGCTGCCGCCCGATCTGGCGCAGTCGCCGCCGCCGTACCTGATCTCGTCGAAAAAACCGGTCCGCATCGTCAACGGCGGCGACCGGCGGCAGGATTCGGTCGCCAACGCATTCGCCCAGGTCTCGAAGAGCGCCACCGTGATCGTCATCCACGACGCGGCGAGGCCGTTCGCGACGGCCGATCTGTTCTCCCGGGTCATCGACGCGGCGGCCAAAGGCGGCGCCGCGATTGCCGCCGTGCAGGCCAGCGACACCGTGAAGGAGGCCACCGCCGCGCCCGGCGTCAGGATCGTTGCGCGCACGATGGTGCGCGAGTCGATGTATCTCGCTCAGACGCCGCAGGCCTTCAGCCGGGAGGTACTGGAAGACGCCATCCAGCTCGGGCACGAAGCGCTGACGCTGGCGACCGACGAGGCGTCACTGGCCGAGCAGGCGGGACACGCGGTCGCGCTCGTCGACGGCGAATCGACCAATATCAAGATCACGACGGAGCACGATCTGACTGTGTCGAAAGCCATACTAGGGATTAGGGATTGGGGATTAGGGATTAGTCCGCGGGTGGGCACCGGCTACGATTTGCACAGGCTCGAGGCCGGGAAGCCGCTCATTATTGGTGGCGTCCGGATTCCGCACGACACTGGCCTGGCGGGCCATTCCGACGCTGACGTCCTGTGCCACGCGGTGACGGACGCGATTCTCGGCGCCGCCGGCGCGGGCGACATCGGTCAGCACTTTCCCGACACCGATCCGAAATGGAGGGGCGCCGACAGCATCGAGCTGCTGAAAGGCGCCATGGCGATCGTGCGCGCGGCGGGCTATTCCGTGTCGAACGTCGATGCCGTCATCATCGCAGAGCGGCCGAAGCTGGCGCCGCACGTCCCGGCCATGCGCGCGAATCTCGCGCAGGCGCTCGGGATCGAAACCGCCGCCGTGAGCGTCAAAGGAAAGACAAACGAAAAAGTCGACGCCCTTGGCCGCAACGAAGCCATCGCGGTGCACGCAGTTGTCCTGCTTGGACCAAGCCGTTGACTAAGCAGATCAACGTGTCAGGCATCGCCGAGCGACCAGGGGTCGCGAGGTACAGGTCGTGGGGGTGGGGCCCCACGACATACTAAGTAATGCGCGTCAGATTCGCCCCCAGCCCCACGGGCCACCTTCACGTCGGCAACGTCCGCACGGCGCTGTTCAACTGGCTGCTGGCGCGTGGACAGCAGGGGACCTTCATCCTGCGCATCGAAGACACCGACGTGGAGCGATCGACCGTCGAGTCCGACGCGGCCATCCTGGAAGATCTGCGCTGGCTGGGTCTCGACTGGGACGAAGGACCCGAAGTGGGCGGCCCGGTGGGGCCGTATCGATCGTCGGAGCGGCTCGGCCAATATCAGTCGCGCGCGAACGTGCTGCTCGCCGAGAAGAAGGCGTACTACTGTTTCTGTACGCCCGAACAGCTCGAGGCCGAGCGTAAACAGGCTCTCGCGAAGAACCTTCCCGCGAAGTACTCGGGTCGCTGCGCGCAGATCGATCCGGCACAGGCTCATGCACGCGTCGAGCGGGGAGAGCCGGCGGCGGTCCGCTTCCGCACGCCCGTAAACCGCGACATCGTGTTCGCGGATCTCGTCCGCGGCGAAATCCGCTTCCACACCGACGTCATCGGCGATCAGGTGCTCCAGCGCTCGGACGGGCATCCCGCCTACAACTTCGCGGTGGTCGTCGACGATGGGCTGATGGGCGTGACGCACGTGGTACGCGGCGAAGACCACATCTCGAACACGCCGCGCCAGATCCTCATCTACGAGGCACTGGGGCTGACGGCGCCGGCCTTCGGCCACGTCGCGATGGTGCTCGGTCCCGACCACACCAAGTTGTCGAAGCGGCATGGCGCCGTGTCGGTCGATGAGTTCCGCGAGAAAGGCTACCTGCCCGAGGCGCTGCTCAACTACCTGGCGCTCTTGAGCTGGTCCCCTGGCGAAGGCCAGGAGCTGGTGCCGCTGGCCGAGATGGCGAAGCGGTTCTCGCTGAGCGACGTCGGCCACAGCGCGAGCGTGTTCGACGAGGAGAAGCTGGCCTGGGTGAACCGGCACTACCTGAAAGAGGCCGATCCGGGGCGCCTGGCGCAATTGTCGTTGCCCTATCTCGAGCGGGCCGGCTATGTCACGTCGCAGCCGCGGCCGGAGGGGCTTCAGTATCTCGCGAGCCTCGTGCCGATCTTCAATGTCTCCGTGGATCGCCTCGATCAGGTGCCGCAGCGTTTGCGCCAGCTCTTCGAGTTTTCGGCCTCCTCGGCGCTGGCCGACGGCACGATCCGATCGGAAGCGAGCGACGGCGCCGCGCGGCAGGTCATCGGCGCGCTGGCCGGCGAGCTGGACGCGTCGCCGCGTCTCGCCGACCGGCAGACATTTCGCGGCCTCGCCGATCGGGTGAAACAGAAAACCGGTCTGAAGGGACGCGCGCTGTTCCATCCGATGCGCATTGCGCTGACCGGCGCGGGCGACGGTCCCGAGCTCGATCTGCTCGTGCCGGCGATGGAACGCGGTGCGGACCTCGAATCGACGCTCGGGATCGCGCCTATTGTCGGCGCGCGCGAGCGCGCGCAGCAATTCGCACGCGCACTCTCGCAGCAATGAGCGTTTGTTGCACTAAGCAGATCGTTGCCGCAACTAAACAATGCTGATTTACGGCATCAACGCGGTGACCGAGGCGCTGAAGGCCGGGCGCATCGTCTCGCTGCGCGTCGGGCGCCGGAGCGATCGACGCCTGGAGCACCTGTTAATGCTGGCCGGCCAGTCGAGCGTCCCCATCCGTCGCGTGCCGGACGCAGAGCTCGATCGGGACGCACGCGGGGCGTCGCACCAGGGCGTGGTGGCGGACCTCGCCGAGCGCGACACCTACGGCCTCGACGACCTCATCGGCGATGCGCGCGCCGCGCCGCCGGCGCTCATCGTTGTGCTCGATGGCATCGAAGATCCGCAGAATTTCGGCGCGATTCTTCGCAGCGTCGACGCGGCGGCCGCCCACGGTATTGTGCGGCAGACGCGGCATTCGGCGCCGCTGGGCGCGGCGACGACCAGGGCGTCGGCGGGGGCGATCGCGCACGTCAAGATCGCCGATGTCGTCAATGTCGCCCGGGCCCTAGAAGAGTTGAAGGAGGCCGGCATCTGGACGGTAGGCCTCGCGGGCGACGGGCCCGAAACGTACGATAAGATCGATCTGAAGCTCCCCACCGCGATCGTGCTCGGTGCGGAAGGAACCGGGCTCCGGCGTCTTGTCCGCGAGCGCTGCGACCTCCTGGCAAGAATCCCCATACTCGGCCACGTGGACAGCCTGAATGTCTCGGTGGCGGCTGGAGTCGTCTTGTTCGAGGCCCGGCGGCAGAGAACCTAGGCAGAACGCCTTGCATTCGGTGGCACACCTTGTGCTAAACTCAGCTTTTTGTCTGGCTGGCGTAGCTCAGCCCGGTAGAGCAGCTGATTTGTAATCAGCCGGTCGGGGGTTCAAATCCCTTCGCCAGCTCCATTTTGGGCTGTTGCGGCCGACCAACCGGCCGTCACGACGGGCAGGAACAGCAACGGGGTGTAGTAGTCGGTCTGCAGGATAAGCAGCAAAGATCAGCCTTCAGCTTTCAGCTATCAGCTTTCAGAGATGATGTCTCGGTCCACGTGCGACCAGCTGACAACTGAGAGCTGACAGCTGAGAGCTTGAGAAATTGGGGAGGTGGCAGAGCGGTCAATCGCAGCAGGCTGTAAACCTGCCGCCTTCGGGCTACGGAGGTTCGAACCCTCCCCTCCCCACCATTCGACGTGAAGCGGGCCTGCCCGCCGTAGCGCCGAAGAAGGCGCAAGCAGGGCAAGGCGCGAAGGCGGGAGTAACTCAGTGGTAGAGTCACAGCCTTCCAAGCTGTTGGTCGCGGGTTCGATCCCCGTCTCCCGCTCCAGCCTTCGCCGCGCCGAAGCCTCCGGCGGAGGCGGGCTGCGGCTGGCAAGCCATCCCGCACGCGGTTGGCAAGCCGAGTCTGTAAAGGTTGATGGCAGCCACTGCTAGTTGTTTTGAGAATGGTCGGCGATGAGGAGCCGACTTGTCGGCCGTAGCGGCGAGTCGGCGCAGGCGGAAGAACTGAGCGCGAAGGGCCTGCCGCGACGAAGCTCGCGGGTGGCCAGCGAGCGAAGTCGGGCCGATGTAGCTCAGTTGGCAGAGCGCGTCCTTGGTAAGGACGAGGTCACCAGTTCGATTCTGGTCATCGGCTCCAACCTCCGCTCGCCGTGACCCGCGAGCTACGGTTGGCGACCGGATAGATTTTCAAGCGCAGCGAACTCGCTGCGGCAGGCATAACGAAGGGCGACAGACAGATAACAGCAACGGAGAGACGCAGGCATGTCGAAAGAAAAATTTGATCGTTCAAAGCCACACGTCAACGTCGGCACCATCGGTCACATCGACCATGGCAAGACTACGCTCACCGCGGCGCTGACCAAGGTCTCCGCCGACAAGGGCTGGGCCACCAAGTTCGTCTCGTACGACCAGGTCGCGAAAGCGTCCGAGTCGCAGGGCCGCCGCGATGCGACGAAGATCTTGACGATCGCGACGAGCCACGTCGAGTATTCGACGTCCAATCGACACTATGCGCACGTTGACTGTCCGGGTCATGCCGACTACATCAAGAACATGATCACGGGCGCCGCGCAGATGGACGGCGCGATCCTGGTCGTGTCGGCCACCGACGGTCCGATGCCGCAGACCCGCGAGCACGTGTTGCTCGCGCGCCAGGTGAACGTGCCGTATCTGGTGGTCGCGCTTAATAAGGTTGACGCGGTTGACGACCCCGAGCTCCTCGACCTCGTCGAGCTCGAGGTGCGCGAGCTGCTGAAGACGTACCAGTTCCCTGGCGACGATCTTCCCGTGGTTCGCCTCTCGGCGCTCAAGGCGCTGAACGGCGAGCCGGGCGGGGCCGAAGGCGTGCTCAAGCTGATGGAAGCGCTCGACACCTACATCCCGATGCCGCAGCGCGAAGTCGACAAGCCGTTCCTGATGCCGATCGAAGACGTCTTCTCGATCTCGGGCCGCGGCACCGTCGTCACGGGCCGCATCGAGCGCGGCACGGTGAAGGTGGGCGAGGAAGTCGAAATCATCGGCTTCGGTCCGACCAAGAAGAAGATCGTCACCGGCGTCGAGATGTTCCGCAAGCTGCTCGACTCGGGCGTGGCGGGCGACAACGTCGGCGTGCTCCTGCGCAGCACGGAAAAGGAAGAAGTCGAGCGCGGACAGGTGCTGGCCAAGGGCGGCTCGATTACGCCGCACACGAAGTTCAAGGCGACGGTGTACGTCCTCTCGAAGGAAGAGGGCGGACGCCACACGCCGTTCTTCAACGGCTATCGCCCGCAGTTCTACATCCGCACCACCGACGTCACCGGCTCGCTGCATCTGCCGGAAGGCGTCGAGATGGTGATGCCGGGTGACAACACGGACATCATGGGCGAGCTGATTACGCCGGTCGCGATCGAGAAGGGCTCGCGCTTCGCCATCCGCGAAGGCGGCCGCACGGTGGGCGCCGGTACGATTACGGAGATCTTGGCGTAACTCGCATGGCCGATTTTTGATTGGCAATCGTCAATTGAGAATGAGGCAAATGCAGCGAGCAGGGAATTCATGCGAGACATAATTTCTTTGGCGTGCACCGAGTGCAAGCGCCGGAACTACAGCACGACGAAGAACCGGAAGAAGTCGTCCGAGCGCCTCGAGATGAGCAAGTACTGCCGGTACTGCCGGAAGCACACGGGGCACAAGGAGACGAAGTAAGGTGTCAGTCGAAAGTCGCTAGTCAACAGTCGTAAGTCGACAGTCAGTCATGACTGCGACTTGCGACTAGCGACTGTCGACTTGAGACTGTCGACTTGAGACTGTCGACTGTAAAGGCCAGTAGCTCAATTGGTAGAGCACCGGTCTCCAAAACCGGGGGCTGGGGGTTCGAGACCCTCCTGGCCTGCCAGACTTCGCTCGTTGGCATCGCTGGCGAGCTTCGTCTAGGCAAGCTCTGAAGGCTGCTGGTATCAGGGCCGAGAGCCTGTCTCGCCGAAGCGATGTGCAACGAGGCGCGTAGGCGGGCGAAGGCGGACAGCCTTCCGGCGGACTGAGAACTGAAGACTGAGAACTGACGACTAATTAATGTCAAACGTGGTCACTGAAAACCTGGAAGGCGCACGGGAGAACGTCGGCGGGTGGTGGAATCGCTCCCGTAGCTTCCTCACCGAAGTCCGCAACGAGTTGAAGAAGGTGACGTGGCCTCTGCGGAAAGAGGTCTACGCCGCCACCGTCGTGGTCATCCTCTTCTCGTTCATCCTGGGCACGTTTCTCTGGATTGTCGACCTGATTCTGGAGCGCGGCGTGTTCGCGCTGTTCCAGAGGTTTCGCTAAGTGGGTGTAATGACAGACGTTTCGACCAAGCAGTGGTACATCGTCCACACCTACTCGGGCTTCGAGAAGAAGGTGGCCGAGTCGCTCGGACAGCGCGTGCAGGCGTACGGGCTTCAGGATGAAATCGGCGAGATTCTGATCCCGACCGAGGACGTCGTCGAGATGCGCGCCGGGCGGAAGGTCGTGACGCCGAAGCGGTTTTTCCCGGGCTACATCCTTGTCGAGATGAACATGTCCGACAACGCGTGGCACGTGGTGAAGAACACGCCGAAGGTCACCGGCTTCGTGGGCGCCGGCGTCAAGCCGACGCCGCTCAGCAAGGACGAGGTCGAACAGATTCTCGACCAGGTGCGCACGGCGGCCGAGAAGCCGAAGCCGAAGTACATGTTCGAGAAGGGCGAGCAGGTGCGGATCAACGAAGGGCCGTTCACCAGCTTCAACGGCGTGGTCGACGAGGTGAACCTCGACAAGAACACGCTGAAGGTGATGGTGACGATCTTCGGCCGCTCGACACCGGTCGAGCTCGACTTTTTGCAGGTGGAAAAGATTCTGATTCGACGCAGAGACGCAAAGACGCAGAGAAACTTCTTTTTAGAAGAAAAATAACTCTGCGGCTCTGCGCCTCTGCGTCAGGACTGAAAGTCTTATGTCGAAGAAAGTACAGGCAATGGTGAAGCTCCAGATTGCCGCGGGCAAGGCGACGCCCGCGCCGCCGGTCGGGACCGCGCTCGGTCCGCACGGCGTCAACATCATGGACTTCTGCAAGAACTTCAACGCGAAAACGGCCGGCCAGGAAGGCTTGATCATCCCGGCCGTCGTGACGATTTACGCCGATCGGTCGTACTCGTTCATCACGAAGACGCCGCCGGCCTCGATTCTGCTCAAGCGCGCGGCGAACATCGCCAAGGGATCGGCCGAGCCCAACAAGACCAAGGTCGGCACCGTCACCGCGAAGCAGGTCGAGGAGATCGCCAAGATCAAGCTGCCCGATCTGAACGCCGAGTCGCTCGAAGCGGCCATCAAGACGGTCGCCGGCACGGCGCGTTCGATGGGCCTAGATGTGATCCAGTAGGGATTAGTGATTGGGGATTAGGGATTAGGAACGACGAGACGTCGCACCAAGCAGCGAGACGTCGCAAGCATAGCCGAGCGGCCGAAGGCCGCGAAGGCACAGGTCGCGGGGGTGGGGCCCCACGACAAATTAGTAAAAGTGGGAGGGCCGATGGCCCGTTTGCACCACAGGAGGCCATAAGTGGGTAAGAAGTTCGAAGCCGCCAAGAAGCAGGTTCCTGAGCATCCGCTCAGTATTGAGGACGCAATCCCGCTGCTGCAGAAAGTCAAATTCGCCAAGTTCGATGAAACCGTCGAGCTGACCTGCCGCCTCGGCGTCGATCCGAAGCATGCCGATCAGATGGTCCGCGGCACCGTCGTGTTGCCGCACGGCCTCGGCAAGAGCAAGAAAGTGCTCGTGATTGCCGGCGGCGAGAAGCAGAAGGAAGCGCAGGACGCCGGCGCCGACCACGTGGCCGGCGAGGACGTCGTCGACAAGATCAACGGCGGCTGGATGGATTTCGACGCCGTCGTCGCGACGCCCGACATGATGCGCGCCGTCGGCCGGCTCGGCAAGGTGCTCGGCCCGCGCGGGCTGATGCCGAATCCGAAGACCGGCACCGTGACGTTCGAGATTGCGAACGCCGTCAAGGAAATCAAGGCCGGCAAGGTGGAGTTCCGCGTCGACAAGACCGGCATCATCCACGCGCCGGTGGGCAAGACCTCGTTTGCGGCCGAGTCGCTCATCGCCAATACGCACGCGCTGGTCGACAGCATCGTCAAGGCGAAGCCGGCGGCGGCCAAAGGCAAGTACCTCAAGAGCGTCACGTTGTCATCGACGATGGGGCCCGGCATCCGCATCGATACGGTGCACCACGACGTGGTGGTGAAGCACTAATGGCAGTCACAAGAGCGGAAAAACAAGAAGAGCTGTCGCAGCTCGCGGGCGCCTTCAAGGGCACCGACAGCGCGATTGTCGTCGATTACCGCGGCCTGAACGTGCCGCAGGTCACCGACCTGCGCCGCGAGCTGCGGAAGGCCAAAGCGACCTACAAGGTCGTCAAAAACACGATCGCCCGGCGCGCCATCAAGGGGACGGCATTCGAAGGGCTCACCGAGCACTTCAAGGGCACGACGGCCATCGCCTACACGGCGACCGATCCCGTCGCGCTCGCCAAGACCCTGATGACGTTCCAGAAGACGGCACCGTCCTTGAAGATCAAGGCGGCGGTCGTGCAGGGACGTGCGATCAAGGCGGCCGAGGTGACCGACCTTGCGGCGTTGCCAGGCAAGCCAGAACTGTATGCGAAGCTGCTGTTCGTGCTGAGCGCCCCGATGGTGCAGCTGGTCAGCGTGCTGAACGCCACGCCACGGGATTTCGTGAGCGTGCTGTCGCAATACGAAAAGAAGAAAGCCGACGCTGGCGCCAGCTAGGGATTAGTGATTGGGGATTAGGGATTAGTTCTGCGACGGTCCGGCTGAAGCCGGACATTACGTGACGGTTCGTTGGCGTCATAACGTCGCACCAAGCAGATCGTTGTCGCAGACAAGGCCAAGCCGCCGATAGGCGGCGAAGGCACAGGTCGCGGGGGTGGGGCCCCGCGACACATTAAAAAAGATACGCGCGAAGCCGTCTTAATAAGGAGCGAATAGCAATGGCCGAATTGAATCAGCAGCAGGTAATCGACTACATCAAGGGCATCAGCGTGCTCGAGCTGTCGCAGCTCGTGAAGGCGCTCGAGTCCGAGCTCGGTGTCTCGGCGGCGGCGGCGATGCCGATGGCCATGCCGGCGGGCGCTGGTGGCGGCGCGGCCGCGGCACCTGCTGAAGAGAAGACGGAATTCAACGTGTCCCTCGTGAGTTTCCCGGCAGACAAGAAGATCAACATCATCAAGGTCGTCCGCGAAGTGACCAGCCTCGGACTGAAAGAAGCCAAGGACCTCGTCGAAGCCGTCCCCAAGGTGCTGAAGGAGGCCGTGAACAAGGACGAGGCAGAAGCCATCCGGAAGAAATTCGACGAAGTCGGCGCCAAGGTCGAGATCAAGTAGCCCGCTTCGCCGTTCAGACTCCAGACTCCGGGCTCCGGAACGGGGTCGGGAGGGGTTTTCCGAGAGATTCCGTGAAAACCCCTCCCGACCCCATCCCGGGCCTGGAGCCCGTCTTTTTTCTCGTACTTAGGCGTGGGTCGATGGCTCGCCTTGAATGGCCTGAAGCCGGCAGCCCGCAGCCAGGAGTCCATAGATGTACAGCCTTCCGAAGAACGTCTACCGCGAGCGGATCGACTTTTCGAAGATCAAGACAACGGTTCCGATTCCGAACCTGATCGAGATTCAGAAGAAATCGTACGAGCGGTTCCTGCAGATGAACCGGCTGGCCTCGGAGCGCGAGGACGCGGGCCTGCAGTCGGTGTTCAAGTCGGTGTTTCCGATCAGCGACTTCCGCGAGAACTCGTCGCTCGAGTTCATCGAGTACTCCATCGGCAACTGGGAGTGCAAGTGCGGCAAGCTGCAGGGGCTGCATCACCTGCGCAAGCCCTGCGCCGGCTGCGGCAACGTGCTCATCGCCGATCCGTACGGCGATCGCGAAGTGCTGTGCGCGCGCTGCGGGCGCCCGAATATCGTCGAGGGTGACGTCTGCGACATCTGCGGCAACACGGTCGCGCTGAAGCTGAAGTACGACGTCGACGAGTGCCAGGAACGCGGCATGACGTTCGCGGTGCCGCTGAAGGTCACCATCCGGCTCGTGGTCTGGAACAAGGATCCCGAGACCGGCGCGAAGACCATCCGCGACATCAAGGAGCAGGAGGTCTACTTCGGCGACATCCCGCTGATGACCGAGAACGGCACGTTCATCATCAACGGCACCGAGCGCGTCATCGTGTCGCAGCTTCACCGGTCGCCGGGCGCGTTCTTCCACTCCGAAGACAAGACGCTGTTTGTCGCGCAGATCATCCCGTACCGCGGCTCGTGGGTGGAGTTCGAGTACGACGCGAAGAACCTGCTCTACGTCCGCATCGATCGCAAGCGGAAGTTCCTCGCCAGCGTGTTCCTGCGCGCGCTCGGCCTGCGCGGGCACGACGAGATCATCCGCAGCTTCTACGCCGTCGAGAAGATCTACATGCGGAAGGACTCGAAGTTCTGGGCCGTGAGCGACAGCCTCGTCGGGCTGCGCGCGGCCAAGGACATCTCGGTGCCGAAGTCCGACATCACGATCCAGGCGGGCAAGAAGATCACGCAGTCGGCGATCGCAGCGCTGCGCAAGGCCAACGTCGAGGCGATCGAGATCTCGGACGCCGAGCTCGAGGGGGCCTTTGCGGCGGCGGACATCGTCAACCCGGCGACCGGCGAGGTCATCCTCGAGGCCAACGAGGAAATCACGCCGCGCGTCATCTCGATGGCGCAGGAGAACAGCATCGATCGCATCGAGGTGTTCTTCCCGGAAAAAGACGACGTCGGGCCGATCATCTCCGCGACGCTGAAGAAGGATCCGATCCACACGCACGAAGAGTCGCTGATCGAGATCTACCGCCGTCTGCGTCCGGGCGATCCGCCGACGCTCGACAGCTCGCGGTCACTCTTCGAGAACATGTTCTTCAACCCGCAGAAGTACGACTTCTCGCGCGTCGGCCGGCTGAAGCTCAACACCAAGCTCGGCCTCAAGACGCCGCTCGACGAGAAGATCCTGCACCCGCAGGACTTCTACGAGGTCATCAAGTACCTGCTGAAGCTGCGCAAGAACCCGGTGAACGTGGACGACATCGATCACCTGGGCAACCGGCGCGTGCGCTCGGTCGGCGAGCTGCTGGAAAACCAGTTCCGCATCGGGCTCGTGCGTATGGAGCGCGCGATCAAGGAAAAGATGTCGGTCTACCAGGAAATGGCGACCGCCATGCCGCACGACCTGATCAACGCGAAGCCGGTGATGGCCGCGATTCGCGAGTTCTTCGGGTCGTCGCAGCTGTCGCAGTTCATGGACCAGACCAACCCGCTGTCCGAGATCACGCACAAGCGGCGTCTCTCGGCGCTCGGCCCCGGCGGCCTCTCACGCGAGCGCGCCGGGTTCGAAGTCCGCGACGTCCATCCGACGCACTACGGGCGCATCTGCCCGATTGAGACGCCGGAAGGCCCGAACATCGGCCTGATCTCGTCGCTGTCGTGCTATGCGCGCATCAACGAGTTCGGCTTCATCGAGTCGCCGTACAGGAAAGTGAAAGAAGGGCGGGTCGCCGACTACGTGCTCATCACCAACGGCGGCGGCACGAAGTTCAAGACCGGCGAGATCGTCGAAGTGAACGAGGTCGTCGAGGAGAACGCCGCGTCGAAGGGACGGAAGAAGCGGGCGGCCGAATACGAGCCGCACTCGTTCTACCTCTCGGCGTGGGAAGAGGACCAGTACATCGTCGCGCAGGCGAACGCCGAGCTCGATCCGAACGGCCGGTTCGTCGGCGAGCGCATCAACTGCCGCCAGGCGGGCAACTTCATCCTCGCCCAGCGCGACAGCGTGCAGTTCATCGACGTGTCGCCGAAGCAGCTGGTGTCGGTCGCAGCGTCGCTGATTCCGTTCCTCGAGAACGACGACGCGAACCGGGCATTGATGGGATCGAACATGCAGCGCCAGGCAGTCCCGCTGCTGCGGGCCAGGGCGCCGTACGTCGGCACAGGCATGGAGCACATCACCGCCCGCGATTCGGGCGCGGTCGTTTCGGCGCGCCGTGCGGGCACGATCGACTACGTCGACTCGCTCCGGATCGTCGTCCGCGTGGAAGGTGAGACCACGACTGAGGATCCAATGCTGACGTTGAGCAAGGAGATGGGCGCCGACATCTACAACCTGACGAAGTTCAAGCGCTCGAACCAGAACACGTGCATCAGCCAGAAGCCGATCGTGCGTGTCGGGCAGAAGGTGCACAAGGGCCAGGTGATGGCCGACGGTCCGTGCACGGAGCTGGGCGAGCTCGCGCTCGGCCGCAACGTGCTCGTGGCTTTCATGCCGTGGCGCGGCTACAACTTCGAAGACGCTATTCTCGTGTCCGAGCGGATGGTGAAGGACGACTACTACACGTCGATCCACATCGAGGAGTTCGAGATCGAAGCGCGCGATACCAAGCTCGGGCCCGAAGAAATCACGCGGGACATCCCGAACGTGTCGGAGACGTTCCTGCGCGACCTCGACGAGAGCGGCATCATCCGCATCGGCGCGTACGTCAAGCCGGGCGACATCCTGGTCGGCAAGGTCACCCCTAAAGGGGAGACGCAGCTGACGCCGGAAGAGAAGCTGCTGCGCGCCATCTTCGGCGAGAAGGCCGGCGACGTGCGCGATGCGTCCCTCATCTGCCCCCCGGGCATCGAGGGCATCATCGTCGGCGTGAAGATCTTCTCGCGCAAGGGCATCGAGAAGGACGATCGGGCCAAGGCCATCGAGGCCGAAGAGCTCGAGATGATGGAGAAGAACCTGCAGGACGAGATTCGCATCCTTCACGACGAAGTGAAGAAGCGCGTCGTGCAGATGCTGAACAACCAGGCGCTGCGCAGCGACCTGTTCGACGAGTACGGCCGCGAGCGCATCATGAAGAAGGGCACCGTCCTGACGCCCGAGATTCTGCAGGAGATGCCCTACGACGCGATGGTGCGCCTGAAGATTCAGGCGGACGATCCGCGGCTCGAGGACGACCTTCGCTCGCTCGAGGAGCGGACCGAGCGCCAGGTCGAAGTCATCCGCCAGCTGTTCGAAGAGAAGAAAGAGAAGATCCGCCGCGGCGACGAGCTGCCTCCGGGCGTCATCAAGCTCGTCAAGGTGTACGTGGCGATGAAGCGCAAGCTGTCGGTCGGCGACAAGATGGCCGGCCGTCACGGCAACAAGGGCGTGATCGCGCGCATTCTTCCCGAGGAAGACATGCCGCACCTGCCCGACGGCACGCCGGTGGAGATCGTGCTGAATCCGCTCGGCGTTCCGTCGCGGATGAACGTCGGCCAGATTCTCGAGACGCACCTCGGCTGGGCCGCGCACGCCCTGGGCCTCTACTTCGCCACGCCGGTGTTCGACGGCGCGACCGAGCCCGAGATCAAGAGCTGGCTCGACCAGGCGGGGCTGCCCAAGTCGGGCAAGACGAAGCTCTACGACGGCATGACCGGCATGGAGTTCGAGCAGGACGTGACCGTCGGCTACATCTACATGCTGAAGCTGTCGCACCTGGTCGACGACAAGATTCACGCGCGCTCGATCGGGCCGTACTCGCTCATCACCCAGCAGCCGCTGGGCGGCAAGGCGCAGTTCGGCGGCCAGCGGTTCGGAGAAATGGAGGTCTGGGCGCTCGAGGCCTACGGCTCGGCGCACATCCTTCAGGAGCTGCTCACGGCCAAGTCGGACGACGTGACCGGACGAGCGAAGATTTACGAGGCCATCGTCAAAGGCGATGCGTCGTTCACGGCCGGGCTGCCTGAATCGTTCAACGTCCTGATCCGCGAGCTCCAGTCGCTGTGTCTGGACGTGGAGCTGCTGAAGACCAAGAAGAAACCCGCCGAACCGGTCGCTGCGCTACCCGCACCGGCACTGGAAGAGGTGTAAGAGATGAGACCAAGTTTTCACGATCGCGGATCGCTGACCTCCGATTTCGACGCGATTCGCATCAGCTCTGGCGTCGCCGGAAAAGATCATGTCGTGGTCGCACGGCGAGGTGACCAAGCCGGAGACGATCAACTACCGCACGTTCAAGCCCGAACGCGACGGCCTGTTCTGCGCGAAGATCTTCGGGCCGATCACCGACTGGGAGTGCCTGTGCGGCAAGTACAAGCGCATGAAGCACCGCGGCGTGATCTGCGACAAGTGCGGTGTCGAAGTGACACAGGCCAAGGTGCGCCGCGAGCGCCTGGGCCACATCACGCTCGCCACGCCGGTCAGCCACGTGTGGTTCTTCAAGGGGCTGCCGAGCCGCATCGGCCACCTGCTCGACATCTCGCTGCGCGAGCTCGAGCGCGTGCTCTACTTCGAGGCCTACGTCGTCGTCGATCCGCTCGACAGCGACCTGAACCAGAACCAGCTGCTCACGGAAGAGCAGTACCGCAAGGCGCGCGAGGAGTGGGGACACAAGTTCCGCGCGCAGATGGGCGCCGAGGCCATCAAGGAGCTGCTGAAGCGCGTCAACATCGAGAAGCTCGCCGAGGAGCTGCGCACGAAGATGCGCACCGAGACCTCGGCGCAGAAGAAGCTGAAGTACGCCAAGCGCCTGAAGGTGGTCGACTCGTTCCGCAAGTCGACGAACCAGCCGGAGTGGATGATTCTCGACGTGATTCCGGTGATTCCGCCGGAGCTGCGCCCGCTGGTGCCGCTCGACGGCGGCCGGTTCGCGACCTCGGACCTCAACGATCTGTATCGCCGCGTCATCAACCGGAACAACCGGTTGAAGAAGCTGATCGAGCTGAAGGCGCCCGACGTCATCATCCGCAACGAGAAGCGCATGCTGCAGGAAGCGGTCGATGCGCTGTTCGACAACGGCCGCCGCGGCCGCGTGCTGCGCGGCGCGAACAACCGTCCGCTCAAGTCGCTGTCCGATACGCTGAAGGGCAAGCAGGGGCGGTTCCGCCAGAACCTGCTCGGCAAGCGCGTCGACTACTCGGGCCGCTCGGTCATCGTCGTCGGGCCGGAGCTGAAGCTGCACCAGTGCGGGCTGCCGAAGAAGATGGCGCTCGAGCTGTTCAAGCCGTTCATCTACAACAAGCTCGAAGAGCGCGGCCTGGTGGCGACCATCAAGCAGGCGAAGGAGATGGTCGAGCAGCAGAAGCCGGAAGTGTGGGACATCCTCGAAGAGGTCATCAAGGAGCATCCCGTCCTGCTGAACCGCGCGCCGACGCTGCATCGCCTGGGCATCCAGGCGTTCGAGCCGGTGCTGGTCGAAGGCAAGGCCATCAGGATCCATCCGCTCGTCTGCACCGCGTTCAACGCGGACTTCGACGGCGACCAGATGGCGGTGCACATTCCGCTGTCGCCCGAGGCGCAGATCGAAGCCTCGGTGCTGATGCTCTCGTCGAACAACATCCTGTCGCCGTCCAACGGCGCGCCGATCGCGGTGCCGTCGCAGGACATCGTGCTCGGGTGCTACTACCTGACGAAGGCGAAGCCCGGCGCCAAGGGCGAGGGACGCGCGTTCGGCAACATCGACGACGTCATCATCGCGCTCGAAGCGGGCGAGCTGGAAACGCTGTCGCCGATCCGGCTGCGCTACACGGGCGAGCTGAAGGACATGACGACGGCGCGCGACGACCAGGCAGTGATGCACGCGGAAGTCCAGACGGTCGACCAACAAGATCATCAACACGACCGTCGGCCGCGTCATCCTGAACGACGCGATTCCGAGGTGGCATGCCGTTCGTCAACGGCCTGCTGAAGAAGAAGGGGCTGCAGCAGCTCGTGCAGTCGTGCTACCTCCGCTACGGTCTCGAGAAGACCGTCGAGATGCTCGACAGCCTGAAGCAGCTCGGCTTCACCTACGCGACACGGTCGGGTCTGTCGATCGGCATCGACGACCTGATCATCCCGGCCGAGAAGCCGGCGCTCGTGAAGGGCGCGCTCGCGACGAGGTCATCAAGGTCGAGCAGCAGTACCTCGAAGGCGCGATCACCAACGGCGAGCGCTACAACAAGGTCATCGCCATCTGGTCGGACGTCACCGAGAAGATCGCGGACGAGATGTTCAGCGAGATGCAGGAGACCGAGCAGGCCGGCCGGAACTTCAACCCGGTCTACATCATGGCGGACTCGGGCGCCCGCGGATCGAAGCAGCAGATTCGCCAGCTGGCGGGCATGCGCGGATTGATGGCCAAGCCGTCGGGCGAGATCATCGAGACGCCGATCACGTCGAACTTCCGCGAAGGTCTGACCGTGCTGCAGTACTTCATCTCGACGCACGGCGCGCGCAAGGGTCTGGCCGATACGGCGTTGAAGACGGCCGACTCGGGATACCTGACGCGCCGGCTGGTCGACGTGGCGCAGGACGTCATCATCTCGGAGCCGGATTGCGGCACGCTCGACGGCATCGAGGCGCGGGCGATTATCGAGAGCGGCGAGGTCATCGAGCCGCTGCGCGATCGCATCATCGGCCGCGTGACGCTCGAGAAGCTCATCGATCCGTTCAGCGGCGACACGATCATCGAGGCGAACCAGGAGATCGACGAAGATCTCGCGTCGGCGCATTCAGGACGCCGGCATCGAGAAGGTGAAGATGCGCTCGGTGCTGACGTGCGCGTCGCGCCGGGGCGTGTGTGCGAAGTGCTACGGCCGCGATCTGGCGACCGGCCAGCTGGTGGAGCTCGGGTCGGCCGTCGGCGTCATCGCCGCGCAGTCGATCGGCGAGCCCGGCACGCAGCTGACGATGCGGACGTTCCACATCGGCGGCACGGCGTCGCGCGTCTCCGAGCAGTCGACGCTGGAAGCCAAGAACGCGGGCACGGTCCGCTTCCAGGGCATCCAGGCGGTCGAGGCGAAGGATGGCAGCCTCGTCGTGATGAACCGCAACGGCTCGCTGGTCGTGCAGGATGAGAAGGGCCGCGACCGCGAGCGCTATCCGATCGTCTACGGCGCGAAGCTGCGCGTGCACGAAGGCGCAGCACGGTCGAGCCGGGCCAGGTGCTCGTCGAATGGGATCCGTACACGTTCTCGATCCTCACCGAAGAGCCGGGCCAGGTGCGCTTCAAGGACATCCTCGAGGGCATGACGGTGCACGAGGAAGTCGACGAAGTCACGGGCCTGTCGCGGTTGATCATCATCGACTCGCCGGACGAGAAGAAGCAGCCGGCGATCGAGATCCGTGCGGTCGACGCGCAGGGGCATCCGACGTCGAAGGTGACGCGGAAGTACCACATGCCGTCGCACGCGCACCTGATGGTGAGCGACGGCGAGACGGTGTTCGCCGGCGACGTGCTGGCGAAGATTCCGCGCGAGACGACGAAGACGAAGGACATCACGGGCGGTCTGCCGCGCGTGGTCGAGTTGTTCGAAGCGCGCAAGCCGCGCGAGACGGCCGTCATCTCGGAAATCGACGGCATCGTCAAGCACGGCGCGGTCGTGAAGGGTCAGCGCAAGATCATGATCGTTCCCGACGAGCCGGGCGCCGAGCCGCGCGAATACTCGCTGCCGCGCGGCGTGCACGTGAACGTGCAGGAAGGCGAGCGCGTCCGCGCCGGCGAGCCGCTGATGGACGGCCCGAGCAATCCGCACGACATCCTGAACGTCCTTGGCGAGAAGGAACTGCAGAAGTATCTCGTCAACGAAATCCAGGAGGTCTACCGGCTGCAGGGCGTGAACATCAACGACAAGCACATCGAGGTCATCTCGCGTCAGATGATGCGGTGGGTGAAGATCGAGGACGTCGGCGACACCGAGTTCCTGATCGACGAGCAGGTGGACAAGTTCCGCTTCCTCGAAGAGAACGAGCGCGTGCTGTCGGACGAGCGGACGTCCGGCGACGGGCCGGCCGCTGCTGCTCGGCATCACGAAGGCGTCGCTCTCGACCGACTCGTTCATCTCGGCCGCGTCGTTCCAGGAAACGACGCGCGTGCTCACCGAGGCGTCGATCTCGGGCCGCATCGATTACCTGCGCGGCCTGAAGGAAAACGTCACGATGGGCCGGCTGATTCCGGCCGGCACCGGTTTCGAGTTCTACCGCGGCGTGAGGATCCCGCCGGACGAGCCGCCGCCGCCGCCGGCGCCGCCGCAGCCGACCGAAGAGGATCTGGAGCTCGATCGCGAGATGGAATACCTCATCGAGCCGGAAGAGGCGCTCGGTGGAGGAGGAACGATCGAGTAGGGAAGAAGGAAGAAGGAAAAGGGAATAGGCGAGCTCTGAAATTTCAGGGCTCGCCTTTTTTTTGTCGCACGTCGCGGGCAACACCGAGACATTCGGCGGGGATCGCTGTGCTATTCTCTGCCGCGTCACATGCCAAACCGTCGCGAGTTCCTTCACCGGGTCCTGGCGGGTGCTGCGGGCACGTACGCGATGGGCCGAGGCGGCTTCGAGACAGCGGCCGCCGCACGTCAGGGGCCATCGGCACGACGTCAGGTGATGGTGAATGGCCGACGGGTCCGAGTGATCGACGCGCACGCGCACTGCATCATCCCGGTGCAGGACATCGTCAACGGTACTTCGCTGGCCAAGTTGGGAGGCGGTGCCGGGAACAACATCCTGGGCCCGCAGCGCCTGCAGGTGATGGATCAGCAGGGCGTTGACATTCAGGCGCTCACCATCAACGGGTATTGGTGGTACGCCGCGGACCAGGATCTCGCACGCCGGATCGTTCGAGCCCAGAACGAGGGACTGGCGAAATGGGTGGCGGCGCACCCCGATCGCTTTGTCGCGTTGGCATCCGTCGCCTTGCAGCATCCCGAGTTGGCCGCCGAGCAGCTCCAGGATGGAGTCCGGCGTCTGGGTCTTCGTGGAGCGTCGATTGGTGGACACGTGAACGGCGAAGATCTCTCGCTCCCGAAGTACGACCCGTTCTGGGCCAAGGCCGCCGAGCTGGGCGTGCTGGTCTTCATGCACCCCGGAGGGGCCGAGAACATCATCAAAGCGGGCGCATTCGGCGGACGGGGCGATCTCGGCAACATCATCGGCAACCCGCTCGAAACGACATACTTCCTGTCGCGATTGATTTTTGACGGAACGTTCGACAAGTTTCCCGGTCTCCGTGTCTGCGCGTCGCACGCCGGCGGCTATCTGCCGTCGTATCTTGGACGGACGGAAGCAGCGTGCGTGGTACGCAGCAACGCGAACTGCGCGAACACGCGGAAACCCAGTGAGTATCTGAAGTCGCAAATTCTCGTCGACACGATGGTGTTTTCCGAAGAGGGACTGCGTCACCTGGTGGCCGAGGTGGGCATCGGGCAGGTTGTGTATGGCACCGACGTACCCTTCAACTGGCCTGTGACCGTGGATCTCGTCCTGAATGCGCCGTTCCTGAGCGACGCGGACAAAGAAGCGATCCTCAACGGGAACTTGATGAAGCTGCTTCGAATCGTCTCGTAGCAATGGTGGCGTGCTGACACCGGGGTCAAGAAGGCGCGCATCACAAGAAAGCCAGGCTCGTCGATGGGCCACGGTCTGTCGATGCGCAATGTTGGCAGCGCAGTGAGCTAAACTCCATGGCATTGATGCGTCGTACGCGAGTTCTCTTCGCGATTGGCGTGAGCCTCGTGGCGGCTGTGGTGGTCGGCATTCAGACGGTGGCGCCCGTTCCACTGTCCCAGGCGCTGCGGGACTACGTGAGGGACGGGCAGTTCGGGATAGTCACGTCGATCAGAGGATTGCCGCTCGACGTCCGCGCCGAGCTGCAGGCGTTGTTCGGCAGCCAGACGCTCGACATCGCCGAGCCCGGTGCCGAGTTCCAGGCCGCCAACCCGATCGTCAATCCGAAGCTGCCGACCCGTCGGCTGGTCGCGGCGGGCTGCACCATCGAATATTGTCTCGTCTACTACGAGCGCAGGGGTCTCGCGCACACGTGGCATGTGGCGCTGTTTCACTGGACGCCGGAGGCGACGCGCTTCGAGTGGGGCGGCACCGCGCCGGGTGGCCTGAAGACCATCGACGATGTTCGGAAGGCCGTACTGTCCGGGGCGATCAAGGGACCGGGCATGTTCTGGTAGTTCTTGAGTGGCTGGCACCACGATCGCCGAGCGGATTGCGGGTTGCCTTCGGTGTTCGAGGCTTCGAATGAGGCGGCACCGCCGATGAGACATGTGGTCGAAGCGGGAACGGATGCGGCGATGCTCGTGCTCTTCGACCGCGCCGCCTTGCCCGACGACCTCGACTCCCGATTGCGGCAGGATGGGCCCGGCCTCCTCGATCGACTCAGCGACGAGGGGCGCATGTTCAGCCTCAATACTGGTGCGGACGGCGCGTACCTGCTTCACGCCTTCGTTGACGAAGCCATTCCTGAATCACTGCGCCCCTATCTCTTCGATCCGCTGACGAGGCCGAACTTCCCGGTCCCGTCCGGGCGCGCGGCTGTCGCGGGCGAGCGGGCGGGCCTTGCCGCAATCAGGAGGTCCGTTCATGTCTGAGATGAGCACCGCCGAGAACGAAGAGCTGGTGTCGCGCGTGTATACCCAGGCATTGGAAGACCGGGAGCAGGGTCGGGATCTCGATGCGGCGGCGCTCATGGTCTATCACATCGAAATGCTGTCGCAGGAAGTGAACAGCGGCGCGTCCTTCGAGCAGTACTTTCGCTGGGCATCGGTCGACGAGATCGCGCAGGCGTCAGACCGTTTGGAGTCGCTGAAGCTGTCAGACGTCGCGGAACTGGTTCGCCAGGCGATTGCCGCCGCCTTTCCCGATGGTGTGCCCTCGAGCGATGAAGAGAAGAACGACCTGACCGAGTGGACGGTAGAACAGGAGGAGCGCCTGAGCGCCCTCGCCGGAGAGTTCGAGCAGTTCAACGGGAGGATTATCAACGTGCTTGCGGATTTCTATCGGGGAAGCCGTAAAGCGTGAAAGGCCGTCTTCGAAGAGGAGCAGGTGGATGACCGATATCACTCGGAGAGACTTCGTCCGCGCCGGTGTCCTGGTGGGCGCGGCGTCGGGGTTGGCCGATGAACCCGCGCGTGCGCAGGCGCCCGCCGTCAGAAAGAGCCCGGCAAGGCCGGTCGTTATCGCATCGGGCAACGGGAACCGCTTCAAGAACGGCGGCGATCGCACCTGTGTTGAAGAGGCGTTTCGACTGCTCGTCGGCGGCGCCGATCCCCTCGACGCCGTGATCGCGGGTGTGAACATCGTCGAACGGGATCCCGAAGACACGAGCGTGGGCTACGGTGGACTGCCAAATGCCGATGGCATCGTCCAACTGGATTCGTGCTGCATGCACGGGCCGAAAAAGCGGGCCGGCGGTGTTGCGGCGCTGGAGGGTGTGCGCACGCCGTCGCTGGTGGCAAAGGCCGTCATGGACGAGACAGACCATCACCTGCTCGTGGGGGCAGGTGCTCAGACCTTCGCCCGCCAGATGGGGTTCGAGGTCGAGGCGGATCTGAATACGCCGCGCTCGCGGCAGTTGTGGCTCGAATGGAAGCGTCGAGTCGATCCGTTGCACTATCTGGATCCGCAGAAGCGCGCACGTGCGGGCTTCGAGGCCGGATTGCAGATGGTCGCGGAGGGCCTCATCGAGCCCGATCATTTCTACGGGACCATCAACTGTAACGGTTTGTCTCCTCGCGGCGAGCTTGCCGGAGTGACGACGACCAGTGGGCTGGCGTGGAAGATTCCGGGCCGTGCAGGTGATTCGCCAATCCTTGGCGCCGGTCTTTATGTTGATGGCGATGTCGGGGCGGCCGGTTCGACGGGTCGAGGCGAAGCGAACCTTTACAACCTGTGTTCGTTTCTGATCGTCGAGCACATGCGGCGCGGGATGAGTCCCAGGGACGCCGGGATGGAGGCGCTCAAGCGCATCAAGGCGGCCACGATCGAGCAGCGGCTGCTGAACAGCAGCGGAGAACCCAACTTCAACGTCAATTTCTACATCCTCAATGCCCGGGGCGAGCACGCAGGTGTGGCGCTGTACGCGGGCCCGGCGGCAGTCTATGGGGTGTGCACGGAGAATGGAGCCGAGAATCGGCCCATCGACCCGCTGCTGCCAGGGGCGCCGAACGCGTGACGGGACAAGTGAGCCGCAGGCCGTTAGACCGCTGAACGCCCACTGAGAAGAAACGGCCGAAGACCGGGCAACCAGCAATGGCGTGAGTTGCCGGGATATTGCGAGTCGGTTCCACCCATGAGACGATCACGGTATGGCAGCCAGCCCACTTTCCCAACTTCTTAAGCTCCCGGCTGAAGATCGGGCTCAACTCGCGATGGCCCTTTGGGAAAGCCTTTCGGAGTCTGAGCGTGAAGGCGCCTTCGAACTGACAGACGAACAACGGGCTGAACTCGATCGGCGTTGGGCAGAGCACATTGAGAATCCTGGTTCCGCTATTCCCTGGTCAGAGGTTCGTCGTAAGCTGCTGGGCTGAGCGTGACGCGGCAGGTGGTCTTTCGGCCTGAGGCCGAGGATGAAGTACTTGAAGCGCTCGAGTGGTTACGAGAACCGACGTGCAGGCCTTAGCAAAGAATTCGCTCAAGCGGTCGACGAAATCATCAGTCGCATAATCGACAATCCGCCAGCGTATCAGCGGGCGCATCAGGAGACGCGGCGGGCAGTGTTGTCGCGATTTCCATATGCCGTGTATTACCGGCTTGATGGGGAGGACGTCGTCATTCAGGCGGTTCACGGACGGCAACACCAGTCACGCTGGCAATCGCGCGCGTAGGTTCGTGGAGATCAGCGAGACGGTCTAACACCGCATGCACCTGGCGGCTCTCGGTGATCACAGAAGCGCCGCGGTGATGCGTTGACGTCAGGCTTCGAAACACTCAACCGGCTGGTTCAGCGAAGTGAATAGGGCGACCCTCTACATACTCTCCGGCCTCCCCGGCAGTGGAAAGACCACGCTTGCGCAATCGCTGGCTATGCGCGTGAGCGGTGCCCACCTGCGCATCGACACGATCGAGCAGGCATTGCGAGACTTGTACTCGGTTGATGTACAGGGCGAAGGGTACCGACTGGCTTACAGGGTCGCAGAGGACATTCTGCGTTCTGGAGTCAGCGTCGTTGCCGACTGTTCCAACCCGATTGAGCTCACCCGACGTGAGTGGGAACAGGTGGCTGACGGTGTTGGGGCGCGATACGTAAATATCGAGGTCGTGTGCTCCGATACCCAGGAGCACCGCCAGAGGATCGAAACGCGAACCTCAACTGTTCCAGGGTTACGACTACCGACGTGGCAAGAAGTCGAGGGTCGCGAGTACCACGTCTGGACCGTGGAGAGAATCGTGCTCGAGACATCGCACAAGCGCGAAGACGAGTGTATCGAGGCTCTTCTAGCGAAGCTGTCGGCCTTGGAAGCCTGACCAGCGCTGGACCGACGCGCCTTCCGTCCGTGCTAACCTGTCGCCCCGGCGCGCGGCTCAGCGCCGGCCGTTAGGCCGATATGACCATGGACGACCACGCTACACGGACCTGGTGTTCGACGTCTCAGCAGGTTGTCAGTTTTCATCAGTCTTCATGATGAATGCGACCTGGCACAAGGCCATCCCATGCCCGCGCGCCCGACGGCCGGGCAGCGCCTGCGCTGGCACATTGCCCATGCGAAAGCGTGCGGCTGCCGGCAACTGACCGCGGCGAGGCTCAAGGAATTGCGCCGTCGCGCCCTGGCTCGCAAAAGCAGATAATTGGCCACCGTTCGAAATGCAAATGAGACGATTGATCTCCAGCGGCAGTCCATACGAGCCCCGCGTGGGAATTTCCCGCGCCGTCCGCGTGGGATCGATTGTGGCGGTTTCGGGCACGGCGCCGCTAGGTCCCGACGGACAGACAGTCAGCAAGGGCGATGCGGCAGGGCAGGCCAGAAGGTGCCTCGAGATCATCAAAGAGGCGCTGGAACGGGCGGGCACTTCGCTGGATCAGGTCGTGCGCACGCGGACTCTGCTGACGAGGATCGAAGACTGGCAGGCGGTGGCGGCAGTACATGGCGAGTTCTTTGGTGCGATTCGGCCGGCGAATACGATCATGCAGATCTCGCGGTTCATCGATCCGGACTGGCTCGTAGAGCTCGAGGCGGATGCGGTCGTAGAGGACGGAGATTAGAAGCGGTTTCACGACCTCATGGAAGCGGGTGGCGCCGGGCGGGGCCGCCCCGGCCACGCCCGCAGGTCCGCCTCCCGTACACGCGTTGTTCGGACCGAGGACGGGACGGGGCAGCCCGGCGACAGGACCCGCTTTTCCGGTCTTGAAACCGCTTGCAGGCAAAGGCATCGACGAGACGGAGGACATTCATGGCGACGACAACAGGCCGCAGAACGTTCGTCAGGCAGACAGCATTCGCGTTTGCCGCGATCCATGCGGGTGCGTGGACCAAGCTTGCCGCGGCGGAGGGCGAAACGGTGGTGGCGCCGACGTCGGCCGGCCAGGTTCGCGGGACAGTGGTCGAGGGCATCAGAATCTTCAAGGGCATTCCATACGGCGGGCCCACGTCGGGGAAAAATCGCTTCATGCCGCCGACCAAGCCGGCGCCATGGACCAGTACGCGCGATGCCCTCGCGTTTGGCCCTACGGCGCCGCAAACCGTGAATGCCGCCGCCACAGGAACCGGCGCCCCCGTTGAAAATGAAGAGTGCCTCGTATTGAACGTGTTCACGCCGGCACTCGGCAACGGAGCGAAGCGGCCGGTCATGGTGTGGCTGCACGGTGGCGGTTTTTCCACGGGGTCGGGCTCCGGTCGCATGGTTGACGGCACCAGGCTGGCTCGAAGCGGCGACGCGGTCGTTGTCACGATCAACCACCGCCTCAACGTCTTCGGGTTCACGTCTCTCGCCGAATCGTTCGGGTCCGAGTTCGCGGGCTCCAGCGCCGCTGGTTTGCTCGACATCATCGCGGCGCTCCAATGGGTGCGCGACAACATCGATCGCTTCGGCGGCGATCCGAATCTCGTGACGATCTTCGGGCAGTCCGGTGGTGGCCGCAAAGTCGCGACGCTCATGGCGATGCCTGGAGCCAAGGGCCTGTTCCATCGGGCCATCATCGAAAGCGGCGCGGTACTCCGCTTGACGACGCCCGCCGACGCGCAGAAGTACACGTTGCTGCTCCTTGCCCAGCTCGACGTGAAGCCCGGCGACGCTCGTGCGCTTCAGAATGTTCCGATGAACCAGGTGCTGCAGGCGAATGCCGCGGTGCTGGCGAAGATGACGGATCGTGCGCCAGGCTGGACGGCAAATTCACCGATGGTCGATGGGCGGATGATTCCCGTTCATCCATGGGATCCCGCGGCGCCGGCTCTGTCGGCCGCGATTCCACTGTTGATCGGGTACGCCAGGACGGAGGAAACGCTGTACGACAGACCTACACCGGAGAAACTGGCACTCGACGAAGCCGGATTGAAGCAGCGTGTCGCGGATCGTCTCGGGATCGATCCGGCGCCGGTCATCGATGCGTACCGCCGGGCCCATCCCCAGGCCAGCCCGTGGGACCTGCACATCCTGATTGCGACGGATCATCCGCGCGGCACCTACGCGCGCGAGCTCGCAAAGCGCAAAGCCAGTCTGGGCGGGGCGCCCGCGTACTTTTATCGCTTCGACTGGGAAACGCCAGAGGGCGGCGGGCACATGCGCTCGCCACACGGCGTCGAGGTGCAGTTCGTCTTCAACAACATCCCGCTCGGCGGAGCGCTGATTTCCAAGCGAGCCGATGCTCAGGCGCTGGCCGACAAGGTGAGCGCGTCATGGGTCGCGTTTGCGCGAACGGGCAATCCCAATATTCCGCAGTTGCCCAGGTGGCCGGCCTACGCGAGCGATCGGCGCGACACGATGCTCTTCAACAGCGAGTGCCGCGTCGAGCAGGATCCCGATCGCGGCGCCCGCCTGGCCATGGAACGCGTGCTGAAGCTGTCGTAGCGTATTGAAGGAGTACCCATGCGACTGACCGTTGCCGGACTCTTCGCGCTCGTCCTCCTCCTGGCCGCGTCCACCGGCTTTGGCGAGGATGGCGCGCGCCTTCTCTCGCTGGACCACTACGTCCGTGTGAAGTCGACCGCGCCCGACATCGCCGGTCAGGCGGCGCAGATCTACGTTCGCGAGGTCGTGCTCGCGGGCACGGCGTTGCGCGCCAATCCAGGTCCCGACCGCGTCGTGCTCTTCGTGCATGGCGCGGGCACGCCGGCCGAAGTGGCGTTCGACGTGCCACACCAGGATTACAGCTGGATGGCGTATCTCGCCAGGGCCGGCTTCGACACGTTCTCGATGGACATGACGGGCTACGGCCGCTCCACGCGCCCGCCGGCGATGAATGACCCGTGCAACTTTTCGAAAGAGCAGCAGAAACAGTTCGTGCCGGCATTGATTCCCGCGCCTTGTGCCCCGTCGCGTTCCACGGCGATCACGACGATCGGCTCGGACTGGAACGACATCGGGGCGGTCGTCGATCACCTGCGCGCCCTGCGGCGCGTCGACAAAGTGTCGCTCGTCGCCTGGTCGCAGGGTGGACCTCGTTCGGCCGGCTACGCGGCGAAGAATCCGGAGAAGGTGGCGCGGCTGGTTGTGCTGGCGCCTGCTTACAACCGTACGATGCCGCTCGAAGCCCCGAACCCGCTGCCCACGAGCAACGGTCCGTTGACCGCGCAATCGCACGCGGATTTCGCGGCCAACTGGGATCGTCAGGTCGGATGCCCGGCACAGTACGATCCGGAGACCAGTGCCGTGATCTGGAAGGACATGCTGGCGTCAGATCCCGTCGGTGCCACCTGGGGCCCCGGCGTCCGTCGCGCACCGCAGGTGCCCACCTGGGGTTTCAACCAGGCGGTCGTCACGAAGATGCGCACGCCGTTCCTGATGGTGGCGGGTGTGCACGACAAGCAGGTGATGCCCGAGCGGGTGCGCGAGCTCTATACCGACCTGGGCTCGACCGAGAAAGTCTTCATCGATCTCGCGTGCTCGTCTCACAACGCCATGTGGGAGAAGAACCACGTGATGCTCTTCGAGGCCTCACTCGAATGGCTGAGGGACGGCAAAGTGAAGGGCATGTCCCAGGGCGAGATCAAGCTGGGGTATTAGTGTCTCGCTATCCCTATACGGTCGACAACGGCAACGGCGAGCGGCTGACATTTACGGGCATCACGGAGGGACCCGATGGCGAGCGCCTGGGCGCCGACGGCGTCGCCCAGCCGGGCGCCGGCCCGCCGATGCACGTCCACTACCTTCAGGACGAGGCGGCCCGCGTCGTGCGGGGAAGGCTTGGCTACCAGGTGCCAAGTGGCGAGCCCCAGTTCGCGGGTCCAGGAGAGCTCGTCGTGTGGCCGGCGGGCACACCGCACAAGTGGTGGAACGCGGGCACCGACGAGCTGCAGCTGACCGGCTGGTGCAGTCCGCCGGACAACGTCGAGTTCTTCCTGCGCACGTTGTTCGAGTCGACGAAGGCGAACGGGGGGATGCGGCCGGGGCTCTTCGACGCGGCATTCCTGGCGACGCGCTATCGAACGGAGTTCGCGCTGCTCGAAATACCGGCTGTCGTGCGTCGCGTCGTGATTCCCGCCATCTACGTGCTCGGATCCGTGCTGGGAGAGTACTCGAAGTTCAAAGATGCGCCGGCGCCGATTTCGCGCAATCGCGTATGAACCCCCTCATTCACGACAGGAGCGTTATGACACCGAGCATGAGATCACGTGTGCTTCCCGCGATGGTCGGCCTGGTCCTGATGTCGTTCGTCACGCTGCGATTGGTGGCCGAGACCACATCCGTCAAGCCCGAAGAGGTCGGGCTCTCCACCGAGCGGCTGACGCGCATCACGGAGATGGTGAAGCGTCACATTGCCGCGGGCGAGATCTCCGGCGGCGTCACGCTCGTGGCGCGCCACGGGAAGATCGCGCATTTCGAGGCGACGGGCGCCACCGACATCGAGTCGAAGAAGCCGATGGCGAAAGACGCCGTGTTCCGCATCGCGTCGATGACCAAGCCGGTCGTCGGCGTCGGCATCATGATGATGATGGAAGAAGGGAAGCTTCGCATCACGGATCCGGTGTCGAAGTACATCCCGTCGTTCAAGGATCTCAAGGTTGCCGTCGAGGAGCCGCGGCAGGGCGCCCAGAGCCCGCCAGGTCCTCCGAAGTACTACGCCGTTCCCGCGGCGCGTGAGATCACGATTCGCGATCTTCTGACCCACGTCTCCGGACTCGGAAGCGGCCCCATGGCCAACGCCTCGATCGGTGCCGCCGAGATCGCGCGGAAGCCCACGGATGGCCTGTCCGACTACGTTCCCCGGCTTGGCAGGAGTCTCCTCGAGTTCCAGCCCGGCTCGCGCTGGACCTACAGTCCGGGGGCCGGCTTCGATACGCTGGCACGCATCGTCGAGATTACGTCTGGACAGCCTCTTGATGCCTTCCTTCGACAGCGCGTGTTCGAGCCGCTCGGAATGAAGGATGTGTCGTTCTCCCCGTCGGCCACGATCGAGCCGCGACTGGTAACGGCGTATCAGCTCGATCCCAGCAGGCAGGCGAGGAAAGATCCCAACCCGAATCGGATGCAGAGCAAGCTGTACTTCTCGGGCGGCGGCGGGCTCGTGGCGACGGCCGAAGACTACGCGAAGTTCGCGCAGATGCTGCTCAACGGCGGTGAGCTGAACGGCACGCGGCTGCTGAGCCCGCGCACCGTCACGTACATGTCATCGGTGCACGCTCCTGACACGTTGCAGGGACGTACGCCAGGCGAGGGCTACGGTCTGAGCGTGCGCGTGGTGCACAACGCCGCGGCCAGCGGCTCGCGTCTGTCGAACGGCAGTTTTGGCTGGAGCGGGGCGTTCGGCACCTTCTTCTGGGTCGATCCCAAGGAAGATCTCATCGCCGTCATGATGATCCAGACGCCGGTCAACGATATGCGGCCGGAGTTCGAAAACGCGGTCATGCAGGCCATCATCAGGTGAAACCATGCAGATGTGCGTGCACCTGAGCTTCAAGGGAGACTGCGAAGCGGCGTTCAAGTTTTACGAGCGGTGTCTCGGTGCGCAGCCCCGGTCGATCTTCCGATATGCGGGGAGCCCGATGGCCGATCAGGCGCCTGCCGGCTGGGCGGACAAAGTGATGCACGGCAGCGTGACCGTCGGCGACCAGGTCTTGATGGGGGCGGATGTCGCACCGGATCACTACCAGGCGCCAAAGGGTTTTACGCTCTCGCTTCAGATGAAAGGCACGGCCGATGCCGAGCGCATCTTTCGCGAGTTGGCGGAAGGGGGGACGGTGGTCTTGCCCCTCGAGCAGACGTTCTGGGCCGCGCGTTTTGGCATGCTGGTCGATCGCTTCGGCATTCCCTGGCAGATCAACTGCGAAGGATCGTGACCGATCGGATCACCGCCGCCGGCTGGCGCATCGTGCTGCTCGCCAGCCTCGGCGGCACGCTCGAGTTCTACGACTTCGTCATCTTCGGCATCTTCGCCCGCGACATCGCCGAGGCCATCTTTCCCGCGAGCTCGCCGCTGGCGTCGCTGATGGCCTCGTTTGCCGCGTTCGCCGCCGGCTACCTCGCGCGGCCGATCGGTGGCATCGTGCTCAGCCATTACGGCGACCGCTACGGACGGCGCCGGGTGTTTCTCTGGTCGGTGTTCGTCATGTCGGGCGCCACGCTCGGCATGGGACTCGTGCCGTCGTATGTGCACTGGGGCGTCGCGGCCAGCGCGACGATGGTGGCGCTCCGGGTGGTGCAGGGTTTCTGTCTGGGCGGCGAGCTGCCCGGCGCGCTCACCTATGTGGTCGAGACCGCTCCGCGCATCGCGCCGTTCGTGTGCGGGGTCGTCTTCGCCTGCGTCACGATGGGCGTTGCCGCCGCAACTGGCGTCAGCCTGACGCTTCGCGCGTTGTTGCCGCCCGAGGATGTGCCCGTGCTGGCGTGGCGTCTCGCCTTCGTTCTCGGTGGTCTCGGGGGCGTGCTCAGCTTCGTGTTGCGCCGGTCGCTCGAGGAGTCGCCAGAGTTTTCGCGCATGCGCAGCCTGGCGTCGCGCCTGCCGTTCCGAGAGCTGCTGGGTACGCACGCCAGGCCTGTGTTCGTGGGCTGCGCCATCCTCGCGGGCACCGCGTGCTTCAACGGTCTTTTCTTCTCCCACATGCCGGCGTATCTCGCCGGCGTCCTGAAGTACGACCCGCGCCAGGCCATCTACTCGCAGACGGTCGGCGTCATCGCCAACGCGGTAGGGATTCTCGCTACGGGCTGGCTGGCCGATCGCGTGCCTCCGCGCTATCTGCTGCGACTGGGGGTTGGCCTCCTGGTCGTGCTGGCCTATCCGTTCTACGTTGCGGTCGCCACGCGATCCGTTGGTCTCACGGTGCTGCTCACGCTGGCCGGGCTCGCCGCCGGGCTGACCAACGGGTCCTTCGCGTGCCTGCTGACGGATTTGTTTCCCACACGTATTCGATTCACTGGCGTCGCGCTGGTGTTCAACATCAGCTTCACGATTTTCAGCGGCACGGCGCCGCTCGTGGCCACGACGCTGATTCGCGAGTCCGGCTCGACGCCGGCGCCGGCGCTGCTGATGATCGGCTGTGGCGTGTTGGCCTTGGTGGGGAGCCTCTGGGTCGACCGCTGGGGCGGCCACGTCCTTCGTCGATCGTCCATCGTCCATCGTCCAGCGTCAGATGTTGGGAACCCGCTCGATCAACTCTGACGCTGTCGTTGGTTGCGGGTGTTTCGCGCAGGCAACCCTGCAACAGTTGTGGGCACGTCTTGTGTGTTACCCTCTGCCGATCCTGTGAGATAGCAGCGCTGTCAGTGGGTCGGAAGCTCGACGTTCGGTTTCTTCTCTACGTGGTCATCAAAGACCAGCAAATCGTAGAAGGGGTTGACCACTTTCATCCGGAACATGCCTGGGACGCCTTCTGGGCGTGACCGCAACCGCATACTCGACTCTGACCAAAACGAGAGTCGGCTCCCTTTTCGGATCGCCAACCACGATGTTCGGACACAAAGCCGTTCCGTACTGCGTTGCCGGACTCCTGGCGATCTCCGCTGTCTTCGCGGTGACTCATCGCGCTCTGGCCCAGCAGAGTTCTGGCAACATCGCGCTAACCGGTGGTCGGGTTATCTCGTCGCCGGACGGACTCACGATCGACAACGCGATCGTGATCGTCAAGAGCGGCCGCATCGAGGCGGTTGGTTCGGCCGAACGCGTTGCGGTTCCGACAGACGCGCGGTTCATCGACTGCAGGGGCCTGGTGATCGTGGCAGGCTTTCAGAACAGTCATGTGCATTTCACCGAGGAGAAGTGGACCGACGCGAGCGGGCAGCCGGCGTCGAAGGTGACGGCGCAACTTCAGGCGATGCTGACGGGCTACGGCTTTACGACAGTGGTCGACACAGCGTCGTTCGTGGCCAACACGCTGGCTATTCGAAGGCGCATCGAGAACGGCGAGGTATCAGGTCCGCGCATCTTCACGGCCGGTCTTGCGCTGTATCCCCCGGACGGCATTCCCTTCTACGTAAGAGATGCCGTTCCACCGGACCTGCTGAAGGTGTTGCCGCAACCGTCGACAGCCGCGCTGGCGACCGAGACTGTGCGAGCGAATCTCAACAGTGGTGCCGACATCATCAAGCTCTTTACGGGATCATGGGTGTCACAGCAGCAGGTGGTGCCGATGCCGGTCACGATCGCATCTGCGGCTGTTGCTGAGGCACACCGGCGCGGGAAGCTTGTCTTCACTCACCCATCCAACATAGCCGGACTCGAAGTAGCGCTCGACGCAGGTGTCGACGTGCTTGCGCATGCGATTGACGACACAAAGGGGTTCACCCCCGAGCACCTCAGGCGGATGAAGGCCCGAAATGCGGCATTGGTACCAACATTGAAGCTCCTAGCATCCGACGGACGACGTGACGTGCTCGATCAGGTTCGTGACTACGCGCGCGACGGGGGACAAATTCTGTTCGGGACCGATGTCGGCTACTTGGCCGACTACGACCCGGTGCGCGAATACGAGCTGATGGAGGCTGCTGGGCTGACGTGGCGCCAGATTCTCAGGTCCCTGACAACCGATCCGGCGATTCGGTTCAACGAGGGCCATCAGCGTGGGCGGCTCGCACCGGGTATGGATGGCGACATCGTGGTGCTCGGAACTGATCCCATGCGCGGCTCGCGCGCGTTCGCCGATGTTCGCTACACGATTAAAGCGGGTCGCGTCATTTTCCAGCGATGAGCGGTCTAACATGGTTTGGCGATTCACCGGAGGCTCCTGGGTCGGCGGCATGCTGGCGTCGTCGGTGCTGTTCGGAATCTTTCTGATGTGCCTTGCCGCGGTTCAGGCTGGGCTGTACGCGAGCCTCGCCGTTGGTGGTGATTCGCTGCGCTGGCTCTTCTATTTTGACCCCCGCATTGGGTGGTCCCTGTTCGAGACCATCGTTCGCGAGCAGGAGGGGTTCCCGGGAATCACCTCCTGGGCAACCGCGGTCGTGGCGGCGATCGTCGGCGCGATGCTGATCCGGAATCCGACGAGCATAAAGATCTACTTTGTGGCCGGAGCCATTCTGGCCTTGCCGACTGTGGCGATGTTCGTACTCGTTGTTGTGCAGAATCTCAGCCCGTCGGAAGGGTTTTCCGTTGGAGAACCGATCATTTCCGGGCCAATCTTCCTGCTGGTGAGCGTCATACCGTTCACGATGGCGTATCGATCGCGAAGGGCTGTCTGACGATGAATTTCAAGACGCTTCCCGTGCTTCGTGGAAAACGGTGGCGTTTTCCGCACAAGCCAGTGTGTCCGCGGAAAGGGAGGCCGGCGCGACATCTTCGTGAATCTTCCAGTGGCCGACGAGGTGATCGGTGGCCAGTGCGAGTTCTACTTCTGCAGCACCGCCTGCCTTCGACGGTACTCTGCATCGGCTGGTCGATGAGGTCGATCGTCGAATCAAGCGAGAGCGTGCGCCTGTCATGCGTCAGACTCGGCCGGTGAACCGCGCACGAAAGAAAGCCACATCAAAAGCGCGCGGCCGCAGACGGATCGCGGTTGAGCGGACGTTGCGGTAGGATGGGGTTCGTCATACCCACTGGGAGGACGGATGGAGAGATCTGTTGAAGTCCTTGCCGTGATTCTGTCCGGAGTTATTGGTCTTTCGCACATCCTGCAACCCAAGGCATGGGCCGAGTTCTTCATCCTCGTGCGAGGCAAGGGGAAAACCGGCGCCTTCGTGGACGGGTTTCTGAATCTGCCTGCGGCAGGCATCATCATCGGGTTTCATAACGTCTGGTCGGGGATACCTGCCGTTCTGACGCTGGTGGGCTGGTGCCTTCTCATCAGAAGCTTGATTCGCTTCTGCGCGCCGAAGCTGGCGTTGAGAATGATGTCGCGGGTTTCTGTGGAGCGTTCCTGGGTTCCAGGTGGCTGGCGCCGCTCTTGTGCTGCTGGCGGGCCTCATCGGCCATGGAGTCTACGTTCGGGATCTTTAGCCTGCGATACTCAGTGAAATAGGGTGTGATGTTCGAGCGATACACGGAATCCGCCAGACGCGCGCTGTTCTTTGCCCGGTACGAAGCGTCGCAGCTCGGGAGCATCTCAATCGAGGCGGAGCATTTGCTGCTTGGCTTGATTCGTGAGCCCAAAGGGGTCACGGGGCGGGTCTTCGCACAAACGCACGTTCCGCTCGAAGGGATCCGAAAGGAGATCGAGAGCCGGACGACATTTCGGGAGAAGATCGCGAGCTCCATCGAGATCCCGTTCAGCGATGAGACCAAGCGGATATTGCATCATGCGGCTGCAGAAGCCGATCGCCTGCTGCACAACGACATCAATACCGAGCACCTGCTCCTGGGCATTCTGTCCGAGGAGCGATCGGTCGCTGCGTCCCTCCTTGCTAATAAAGGGATACGCCTCGACGCAGCCCGGAACGAAGTCGTGAAGGCTCGTAACCAGAGCGCCCACCGGCAGAACATGGCCGGCGGCACGCCATGGGAGCCAATCGTCGGCTATTCGCGAGCGGTTCGCGTCGCGAATCAGGTGTGGGTGTCTGGCACGACGGCGACGGGAGAAGACGGCACGATCGTTGGAATCGGGGATGCCTACCTTCAGACCAGGCAGGCATTGCAAAACGTGGCATCAGCGCTGACGAGCGTGGGTGCCACTCTCGAGCACGTCGTGCGCACGCGGCTGTATGTCGTGAACATCGCCGATGACTGGGAGAAAGTGGGGCGGGCTCATGCGGAAGTGCTCGGCCTCATTCGCCCCGCCACGGCGATGGTCGAAGTCAGAGCCCTCATCAACGGTGACATGCTTGTCGAGATCGAAGCCGATGCCGTTATTCCATGAGTATGAACTCGCTGATGAATGCTCAGACGCAGACGGCGCTCATCGTTCCTGTGCCGGAAGTCGAACCGATCGTCGGTCGCTTTCGTGATCGGTACGATCCGGCTGCGGCTGATGGTATTCCGGCACACGTGACCGTTGTGTATCCATTCTTGCCGGCCCAGACGATCTCATCCGACGTCATTCAATCGCTCAGTGAACTGTTCGCGGGACTCCTGCAGTTTCATGCCGAATTCTCGGAGATCAGGAGGTTTCCAGGGGTCCTCTACTTCGCTCCAATCGAGGACGCGCCGTTTCGCCGCCTGACCGAGCGTGTCGTCGAGAGGTATCCGGAGGCGCCGCCATATGGTGGTCAGTTTCCGCAGATCGTGCCTCACCTTACCATCGCCCACGTAGAAGATCAGGTGCGCCTTGACGACATCGCCGCACAGTTTGCCGTGGCTGCAAAGGGCAAGATTCCAGTTCGCGCGGTCGTTCGCGACGTGGTGCTGATCGAGGAGGCAAACGGGACCTGGCGCACGAAGGTGAGGTTTCCATTGAAAGCAGTAGCCGCTCCGGGCCGCGGCTGAAACGCGGTCGTTAGGCGCACAAGAATTCGGAAAGGCCAAATGTCCATTCTCCATCTCATTTCAGGACTGCCGTGCTCCGGCAAGACGACATATGCAGCGGGTCTGCGGGCGGATCTCGACTGTGCTCTATTCTCGTTAGACCGCTGGCTCATCACGGCGTTCGGGAAGTACAGACATCGCCGTGGTCGGTCACGAAGAACACACGCGTCGGGTGCTGGCGTCCCGCGCGCTCATCTGGGATTCGGCCTCAGAGTTGCTGCGTCGGTCGGTGGACGTTATCCTCGACGACGGGTTCTTTCTTCGGGTGCATCGTATGAGGCACATCGAACTCGCGGCGGCCGTGGGGGCGCGCACCAAAATTCACTTCATCGACACTCCCATCGAAGTGGTCCGAGCTCGACTCGGCCAACGAAACGCGAAACTGCCGCCGTTCAACTTTCACATCAATGCTGACATTCTCAGGGGATTTGCAGCGCTGTTTGAGACTCCGTCCGATGCCGAAGGCGCCGAAGTCGTAGTCGTTAGAGATGTTGGACCAGAAACATACGACGTTCAGTAACCGGCGGCGCCTAACAACGCATGCGCCCGACGGTGGCGAGTACAATCATGAGCCGCCGCGGCTGAAACGCGGGCGTCAGGCAGGAGAACGAGGGCGATGAGCACTGAGAATCGAGGATGCTCGGGAGTTCTGGAACCGAGTGGCTGACGACTGGCAGTTACAGGTTGGCAGCGACGGAGACGCAAACCGGCGATTGAATTCGGACCCCGTCCTCTGGGCTTTGGCGGGAGATGTTCGAGGGCTCAACGTGCTCGATGCTGGTTGCGGGACAGGCTACCTGTCGATCAAGCTCGCGGCACGCGGCGCTTCGGTCACCGGTATCGACTTCTCCGAGCGGATGATCGCGATTGCCCGGGCGGCCGATCCCACCGGAGACTTTCGCGTGGACTCTGTCTCCGAGCTTTCGACGCTCAAGGACGATGAATTCGATATGGTCGTGGCGAACTATGTGCTCATGGACACCCCTGACCTCGAGGGCGCCATCAAAGCCTTCCACCGTGTGCTCAAACCGGGCGGTGTCGCCGTGCTCGTCTTTTCACATCCTTGTTTTCCTGGAGGACGCGCCACAATGCCGGCGAGTGGCGACGGTGTCACGTATGAGTGGAACTTCCCCTATTTTCAGCAACAGAAATGCGTCGATCCACCGTGGGCGCACTTTACGTCTGAATTTACCTGGTTTCATCGTCCCCTGTCGGACTACTGGAAAGCATTCGCTGCGGCCGGGTTTGCGGTTGTCGGGTTCGAGGAGCCGAGGCTGACGCCTGAGCGGTATCATCTTGCCCCAACGACGGCGGCATTGAGGAAGAGTCAGGCTTGTCCGTACTCCGTCGCATTCAAATTACAGAAGAGTCCGGCTTCGGCCGGCCGATGAGCGGTGGGGAATCCTATCCGTTCCAGATCGAAGGAGATTGCGATGATCCGGCGCATCGCGTGTGTGGCGGGCGTGTTGTTCGTGATGGTGAGCGGCCTGAAGGCGGTCGCACCGTTTCCTGCCTATTTCACCCTTCCGCCTCCGGCATCGGTCGTCGACCCGAACCGGAACGTCGACGAGAACTACGGCGAGGCGCTGATGCCATTTGGAGATAGCGACAATGTGAAGCGCGGGCATCACGTCTATACACGGCTGGCGTTCGCCGGCGTCGAATTCAGCGACGACAACAGCTGGCGACCCAAGGTCTGGGATCCGATTCGCCAGGCGCTGTCCGCCGGCGGCTGGACCGTCAAGGAATACCGGGACACGAATCCGCCGATGGCGACGCTGCAGTATCAGCGAAATGGTGTGGAAGCATGGGCAGCCTGCAGCTCTTCGCGCCCGAACAGATCGAAGCCGACTTCATCGAAGTGAAAGCCTTTTCGCCATCGCTCACCATCCCTGCGCCCGCCACCACACCGGAAACGGTCGCCGAGAACGCCGCCTTTCCGTACCTACTTCCACTGCCTGGTGCACAACCCGGCCGTGTCGACCCGGACAACGGGCCGGTATACGTCACTTTCAAGGGTGACGAGCAGCCGACGATGGTCACAACGGATTCGGTTCGCAAGAGTTATCAAGAGATCGTCGGAATCTCAAACCTGCAGTTCATTCTCGAATACCGGGCGGCGCTGACCATAGCGGGCTGGCAGGTTGTGATGGAATCTCAAGGGTTGAATCAGGGCGACGCCGTGATGGTCGCGCACTACGCCAGGAACGGCCGCGACATCTGGGCCTATTTGCATTACGGTGGCACTGAACAGAGCATTTCGGTGGGTGAAGCGGGCGACCTCGCCGCGGCGCTGAAGAAAGACTGTCACGTGCCGCTGTACGGCCCCACCTTCGACTTCAACAAGGCGACGCTGCGTCCTGATTCCGAAGGGTCGCTGCAGCGGATCCTCGCGTTGCTGCAACGCGAGACGGCGCTGACCGTGGAGGTGCAGGCCACACCGACAACGTGGGCGGGGACGACTACAACCTGAAACTATCGCAGGGACGCGCCGACACCGTGAAGGCGTGGCTGGTTGCGAAGAGTGTCGCGGCCGACCGCATCGCATCGCGCGGCTACGGGCGACAGCAGCCCATCGCCGGCAACGACACCGACGAGGGTCGCGCGAAGAACCGGCGCGTCGAGCTCGCCAGGGCGGGCTGCAAGTAGCGATGGCATCGAGCGGCGGCGGGTGGGCGATGAGCGGTGCGGTAGTATGGGGACATGAGCCATGTTCGCATCGCGCTCGCGAATATCCGCGTGCCGGCGACTCCGGAGGAGTCTGTCCTCCTGGCGACAGCGGCGGTCGCTGACGCAGGCCGACGGGGCGCAACCGTCATCTGCTTTCCCGAATGCTTCATTCCCGGCTATCGGTGGCCGGGCACCACACCGCCGCCGCCCGATCCGGCGTTCCTCGAGCGGGCGTGGGCTGATGTTGCGGATGCGGCCCGGGCTGCCCACATCACCGTCATCCTGGGCACGGAGCGCGTGACCGATCGCGGCTTGCAGATCACCGTCTGTGTCTTCAATCCCGACGGCTCGGTTGCGGGATGGCAGGACAAGGGACAGATCGATCCGTCGGAGGAGCCCATCTATCCCGCGCTCGGAACCGAACGCCGGGTCTTCACCGCCGGGCCGCTGACCTTCGGCGTGGTGATCTGTCACGAAGGCTTGGCGCTATCCAGAGACGGTGCGGTGGGCCGTGCGTCGAGGCGCGCAGGTCGTGTTTCACCCGCACGCGCAGGTCGCCGAACCCGGCAGCTATCGTCCCGTCACGTTCGCCGATCCGGCCAACACCTTTCACGAGAAAGCGATCCTGTGTCGCGCGGCGGAGAACACGTGCTACGTCGCGTCGGTGAACTGCGCGAGCGAAGGTTCCGGCACCACGTCGGCGGTCGCGCGTCCGGATGGAACGCTGCAGTGCTTTCAGCCGTATGGGCAGGAGGGCTTGCTCGTGGCGGATCTGGACCTCAGCACGGCCACCGGTCTGCTTGCGTCGCGGTGCCGGACGTCGCCGATGTAGGGTTGCCTATGGAACCGTTCATCGACCACATAGAAATCACCGTCAGAGACATGGCGACCGCGGTGCCCTTCTACGACCGGTTGCTTCCACTGCTGGGCTTTGACCTCAAGAACCGAAGCAGCGCCGTCATCGAACCGCACGAGAAGCACGTCGTGTCGTACGAACATCCGCGCCTGGGCTTTGCGATCACTTCTCCACGAAGTGCCTTTGCCGGCGAGACCATCAATCGTCGCAAGCCCGGGGCACTCCATCATCTTGCGTTCAGGGCCGCGTCGAGGGCTGAAGTCGACAGGCTGCATCTGGAAATAAAGGCAATCGGGGCGACGATCGTGAGTCCGCCGCGGGAGTACCCCGAATACACGCCGGCCGGCTACTACGCGCTGTACTTCAAGGATCCCGAGGGCATCAAGTACCGAGATCGTATGCAGCGACCAGGTCGGCGGCTGAAAGCGCAGGGATGAGAACATGAAAAAGTCGGGCGCGAGCCAGGACCAGTCGGCATCGGAGCTCATCTCGAAACAGAATCGCCGAGCTCGGGGACTGGCGCGGGAAAACCCTCAGCAGAATGCGCAAGCTCATCAAGGAAGCAGACCCGGACGTCGTCGAGGAGTGGAAGTGGGTCAAACCAACCAACCCCGGCACGCCGGTCTGGTCGCACGACGGCATCATCTGCACCGGCGAATCCTACAAGAAGCGTCGTGAAGCTGACCTTCGCCAAGGGCGCGTCTCTGAAGGATCCGGCCCGTCTCTTCAACTCGAGCCTCGACGGAAACGTACGCCGCGCGATCGACATCCACGAAGGAGAAGAACGTTGACGAGTCCGCGTTCAAGGCGCTCGTTCGCCAGGCGGTCGCCCTCAACAGTTCTGGCAAGTCGAAACCTTCGAAGAAAGCGAAGTCGTAAGAAGGCGTCCGGCGGGAATCCGGCCGCGAAGCCAGTCCTCCTCGCAGGCGGCAACCCTCAGATCGCGAAGGCCGACGGCGACGCCCCCGTGCAGGCCTACATCGCGGCCATGCCGGGCTGGAAACGCGACGTCGGGCGCCGCCTCGACGCGCTCATCGTGCGCACCGTCCCCGACGTGCGCAAGGCCGTCAAGTGGAACTCGCCCTTCTATGGCAGTCGAGGGCCAGGGCTGGTTCCTCAGCTTCCATTGCTTCACGAAGTACATCAAGGTGGCGTTCTTCCGCGGCACGTCGCTGCGTCCTCTCCCGCCCGGCGAGTCCAAGCACAAGGAAGTGCGCTACGTCGACATCCACGAAGACCAGCTCGACGAGGAGCAGATGGCGACGTGGATCCGGCAGGCGGCCTCCATCCCCGGCTGGGACGTGAATCCGCGCTCGGGCTGAGTGAAGCGCAGGCGTTAGACGGCCGACACAATGGTGATGATCGCACTGTTTCTGCTGTTGGGGACTCTGGCTCGTTGGAGCCAGGTGCCATCACCGTCTCAGCCTTCGTGTTTCGTGCAGGCACCAAGCGTCCTCAGCCGGTCTTCGTCTGGGGTTGCGCAGATGACCAGACTGCTGCAGTTTGCGGATGCCCGGACCATGGCGCAGACGATTCGACAGCATCGCGCCGGTCGGTTCCACGTCGAATTCCGAGTCCTGGACGAGACGTGACTCGTGGGTGTTCCGTCCCTCGATCTCGAGGTAGTAGACAAGGGCGAGTTCTTCGATCAAATGTTGCGCGCAAAGTAATGGAGAACCTGCCGCATGCGCTTGTCGCCGAATTCTTGGACGCCGTGGTTCAGGCTCCGAAGAAAGCAGAAGCGCTGCTGGCGAAACACCCGGACCTCCTGAACGCGCGTTGGCTGCACAATGAGACCCTCCTCCATTTCCTCGCCATCGAAGGATTTGCAGACGGCGTGAGCTTTCTTGCGTCCCGAGGAGCTGACGTCAACGCGGTGAATGAATTCCGCGATTCGGCGCTCATCGACGTGGCGGTTCTTGGCAACGACGAAATTGCCGCCACGCTGTTGCGGTATGGCGCCAACCCCAATGCGAACTCTGACACCCGCGACAATGCGCTACATGCGGCGGTGCATTCTGGAAATGCTCGCCTTGTGGCGCTGTTGCTGCAGAGCGGCGCCGATGCTCGGTATCGCACCGACCTCGACGAATCGGTGTTCGATGCCGTCAACGAGCTGAGGCCCGACCGACGGGAGGAAATCCTCAAGACGCTCGCGGAATTTGGAATCTTGGAGCACTGACGATGCACAGTTCCATCAGAGTGCTGGTTCGTTTGAGCGCCGTGGCCCTCGCTCTGAGTCTTCACGCGTCCGGGTTGCCACCTGTCAAGGCACAGGACCGCGACAGTCATCTCGAAGCCATCGCCTCGTGGGTGGCGGTCGACGCCGCCACCGGTTACGAGCTTCGGGTCGCGCCTGGACTGGCCTCTGCGCTCGGCGGTTGGACCGCTGACGCATACGGCAACGTGATGACGACGGTCGGCACCGGCTCGCCGCATCGCCTCGTTGCATGCGCATTGGATCGTCCCAGCTATGCAGTGTCGCAGATCACGAACGACGGTTACTTGCGCCTCCACAGGATCGGCGCTGGATCCCGTCATCCGCTATGGGACCAGCAGTTCGAGGCGCAGCAGGTGCGCGTGCTCACGGCCACCGGTCCCGTCGCCGGGGTCGTGGCCAGGTCGAACGGACACTTCGCGGTCCAGCACGCTGGCGAGACCGCGCTCGTGACGGCTGACAATCTGTGGATCGATGTGGGCGCCGAGTCGCGCGCGGATGTCGAGGCGCTCGGCATCGCGTTGCTCGACCCGGTGGCGCGCCATCTGCCGCCATGGCCGATCGCCGATGCGGTGGCGGGGCCGGATGCGGGGCGACGAACGGGGTGTGCCGCCATCGTCGCTGTCGCGGCGGCTGTGCGCAGTGGCGTCGCGCAGGGACGCACGACATTTGTGTTGAGCGCGCAGCAGGTGACCGGATGGGTCGGTCTTTCATCACTGGTGGCACGCGGCGAGCGGGTTGACGAGCTGACGCTGCTCGCGCCAGGAGAAAACGTGCGGGCCGAGAGCCACCGGCCGGCTCGAGAGCTCAACCAGTTCGGGGCCGTGCTCGAAGCATCCGGTCTCAAGACGGTGCGGTGGCTGGCGCCATCGGTCGATCAGGCGGGCTCGCACATGGAGATCGTGCGCGCCGCCGAGGCGGAATGGTTGCTTGGTGCGACGGCGACCGCCGCTGGTCTTGCCGCTGCTCCGAATCGAGGCTGGGTCGCGGCGCCCTCTCGGGCTACGTTGCAGACTAATGGTGCCGACGGCTCATTCAAAGAGGTATCGAGCGTCCTGTCCGATCTCGTCGAGCGCCACGGGGTTTCAGCACACGAATGGTCCGTCCGTCGTGCGGTGCTGGCCTCGCTTCCGGCCTGGGCCCGCGACCGCGCAGTCGTGGACGACATCGGCAACATCATGGTCGAAGTGGGACCGCAGGGTCCTGCCACTGTGTTCATGGCTCACATGGATGAAGTGGGCTACGTGATCGAGTCGATTGCCCCGGATGGGACCGCGACGCTCGCAGCGCAGGGTGGGCCCGTTGCGTCGGCCTGGGAAGGCCAGACGGCGCTCGTGCATTTCGATCCGCAAGGTGCACCGAGCACCGTGCGTGGACTGGGCGATGACATCGATCCGCGATGGAAGGCACAGTCACTTGTCGCGACGGCGCCGCCGCCCTTGCGTGGCGTTTTTCGTGTTCGAGCCACGGCACAGCAGAAGAATCCCGGCACGATGCAGGCGTGGTTTGGTCTGAACGCCGAAGGTCTGGCCGCGCGCGGCGTCGTTGCGGGGATGCAGGTGACGAGTCACAAGGAGGGACTGCGACTGGGCCGGGCGCGCTACACTGCCCGGGCGCTTGACGATCGCGCGGGAACCACTGCGCTCGTCCGCGCGATAGGCCGGATCGATCCCGCTCGCTTGCCTGGCCGGGTGATCTTCGCGTGGTCGGTCCACGAGGAGGGTGGCCTGCGAGGCGCGGCGGCCATGGCGCGTCGCTTCGGTCGCACGACGGCGCGCATCTACTCGATCGACACGTTCGTGACATCCGATACGCCGCTCGAGTCGCCGCACTTCGCGTATGCGCCACTCGGGAAAGGCCCGGTCTTTCGCGCGATCGAGAACGCGAGTGTATCTCCGGATCATGAGCGGCTGCGAGTGCGCCGTGCCGCCGACGCCGCTCGCATTCCTTTGCAGATCGGCCTGACGCAGGGCGGCACCGACGGCACGACCTTCACATTCTGGGGCGCACCGAATCAAGGTCTGTCGTGGCCGGGTCGATACAGCCACTCGCCCGGAGAAGTGCTCGACTTGCGGGACATCGAGATGCTGACTCAGCTGATCGTGACCGTCGCATCGACAACTGAACGGTAGTTCTTCGAGAAGTTCATGTTACCCTCTGCAGATTCTGGAGGCCGCGTTGAACCCGCTCTCTTCCATCACGCTGGAGCTCTTTCAGGCCGACGAGGCCGGAGCGCTGTTCTTCTCGCCGGCTCTCACCGATTGGGCGCCGCTCGAGGCTCGTGGCATCGACACAGTGATCGATCTCGAGGGCGGCCTCGACTACTGCATTCCAACAGTACCCAATCGAGTCCTGTACCGTGTACTTTCCGATCTACGACGAAAACCTGCCGGATCTCGCCAAGCTCAACGCGATTGCGGACCTGGGTGCGGGCCTGATCCGATCGGGCCATCGCGTGCTCTCTCACTGTGGCATGGGCTTCAATCGATCCGCGCTGGTTGCCGGGCTCATCCTCGTTCGTCTCGGTATTCCCGGTTGCGAGGCCGTCAACCGCTTGCGCTGCTGCCGGCCTGGAGCGCTCTTCAACGAAGTGTTCGCCGCACACCTCGACTCGTGTGGACCACTCTAGGGACAGATGCTGGCGGACATTCGGGCCGTGCTTTTCGACTTGGACGGAACCCTGCTCGACCGTCGTCGCAGCTTCGACCGGTTTGTCCGAGATCAATGGAAACGCCATTCGGAGTTCCTTGGCACGGTAGACGACGACCAGTACGTGCAAACCATGGTCGCGCTCGATCGCGACGGGTACGCTCCGCGCAGGGATGTCTTCACCGGAATGGTTGCCAGGTTCGGACTTCCGTTGCACCTGGCCGAAACGCTCCTGGTTGATTACCGAGCTGGATTTCCACGTGCGTGCGTGTTGTTCCCTGATGTCGCACGAACGCTTGAAACACTTCGCGCATCGGGCCGCAAGCTCGGTCTGATTACGAATGGTTCGGTCAGCATGCAGAGTCGGAAGCTGGAATGTCTCGCACTTTCGCCGGTGTTTGACGCCATTCTGATCTCAGACGCGGAGGGCATTGTCGAAACCCGACTGCCGGATATTTCATCGTGCACTGGAACGACTCGATGCCAGTTCCAGTCAACGCTGTCTTTGTGGGTGACAATCCTGAAGTAGACGTGGAGGGCGCGCGTGCTGCAGGCATGCGAGCAATCTGGCGTCGCGATCCGGCAGTGCTGCGACCGGTCGAGGCCGATGCCATCGTCGACGAAGTGAGTGAGCTTCTTGTGTTGCTCGATTAGGAGGACGCGTATGACGAGAAGATCACTCGTGCAGTGGCGGGCGTTTGCCATCCTCTTCGTGGTGTTGCCTGTCCGGGCAGCCTACGCGGAGGATTGCATCGTCATGACATCCGGCGCGTTTGCCGCCGCCTATCTCGAGCTTGCCCCGAGCTTCGAACGTCTGACGAAGAACACGCTGGTGACGGCCGCGACGAGCATGGGCACCGGCGAGCAGGCAATCCGAGCTCGAGTTGCACGCGGAGAAGCCGTCGATGTCGTCATTGTCGACGCCGATGCTCTCGACGACATGGTTCGAAATGGTCTGGTGGTGGCGGCGAGCCGTGTGGCGTTGGCGCGCTCCGGCATCGGCATGGCGGTTCGGGCTGGCGCGCCGAAGCCCGATATCAGCTCCGTCGATGCGTTGAAGCGGGCCCTGCTGGAGGCAAAGTCGGTGGCCTACTCGGCGAGCGTCAGCGGGGACTACCTTGTTAAGGAGGTCTTTCCCAGGCTTGGGATTGCCGATCAAATGAAAGCGAAGGGCCGGAGAATCGTGGGCGAGCGGGTGGCCGCCGTGGTGGCCCGGGGCGAGGCCGAGATTGGTTTTCAGCAGCTCAGCGAGTTGCTGCCTGTGCAGGGCATCGAGGTGGTTGGTCCGCTGCCGCCGGAGGTCCAGCTGATCTCGACGTTCTCCGCCGGCATCTCCGTACGCGCACCGCATCCCGATGTGGCGAAGGCCTTAATCGAATTTCTGGCATCGCGCGCCGCGTCCGGTGTTGTGGCCAGGAGTGGAATGGAGCCCTTCGCCGCGAGGCAGCCGTCGGCCGAGGAGCACATGATTCGAGAGGCGCGTGCGCAATCGAACGCCGCCATCGCTGCTCACGACCCGGTGGCCATGGCTCGACACTGGATGGACGACGTGCACGTCGTCAGGTCGACGGGCGCGCAGCTAGCCGGTCGCGAACGCAACCAGGAACGCATGGCGCAACAATTCGCGACGCGCCCGGATACGATTTACGTCCGCCAACCTTCGGCCATCGACGTGTACGCGCCATGGGCGATGGCGTCGGAGCGTGGCGAGTGGACGGCGCGATGGACCGAGCCGGATGGAATCGTGGATATGTCCGGCACGTACATGGCGCAATGGCGTCGAATCAATGGCCAGTGGCTGATCCAGGCCGAAGTCTACGTACCCACGCGATGCGCGGGGAGCCGATACTGCTCGCAGCGGCCTTAGGTGAACCAGTCGAAAGGCGTAAGTCGCATGTCGGAAGGCGTAAGGCATCGTTTTCGGTGGCGCAGGGCTTCAGCCCTGCCCGGTGTCTCTGCATGGATTCTGGTAGCGCTGCTCTCCGGCCCTGCCGCGGTCACGTCCGTCTGGTTGCTCAGGGCAGCGGCTGCCGGAACCGGCTTCGTCGTCCTGCCTCAACAAGCCCCTCGCTTTTCCGGGCCTCAGGGCAGAGAAGGCGATATCACCGAGATGTTGGCCACGCGAGATCAGACCGGAGGCTCCGTCGGATTGATTCGTCAGACCGTCGCGCCCCGGAGCGGACCGCCCACGCACGTCCATCAGACCGAGGATGAATTCTTCTACGTGGTCAGCGGCGAGTTCAGGGTCAAGCTCGCTGACCGCATCGTCAGCGCGCCCGCGCAATCCGTGATGTTCGTGCCCCGCGGTACGGCACACACATTCCAGAACGTCGGAGCGAAGCCTGGCGTGTTGCTGGTTGGCGTGACGCCGGGCGGGTTCGAGAAGATGTTCGAAGAACGGCAGGGCGTGAACGCCGAGACGAACCGGGCGCTGATGAAAAAGCACAACATGGAAGTGGTGGGACCGCCGCTGCCGTGAGATGACATCATTCAGCGTCCTGCGGACGTACCTTCAGGAGAGGGCGTCGTTCACGGACGCCGAGCTCGCGTTCGTCGAGACGATGTTCATCCCCGCGACGCTCCGCGCGCACGACACGCTGCAGCGGGCCGGCGATGTGGCGAAGCACTCGGCGTTCGTCGTCAAGGGCTGCCTGCGCAAGTACGTCATCGATGCCCAGGGCAAAGAACACATCGTCCAGTTCGCGCCCGAGACCTGGTGGGCGGCTGACGCCGCCAGCCTGGCCAGCGGCGCCCCGTCGCAGTATTTCATCGACGCCATTGAGGATTCCGACGTGCTGTTGCTCGATCCGCCATCGCACGAGACGCTCATCGAAAAGATCCCTGGATACGCGGCATCCTTTCGCAAGGGATTGCAGCGGCATGCCGCGGCCAGAGACGAGCGCATCGTCAGCTCCTTGAGCGCGTCGGCCGAGGAGCGTTACACGCAGTTCCTCGACACCTACCCCTCAATCGCGACCCGAGTTCCGCAACGGATGCTCGCGTCGTACCTCGGCGTGTCGCCCGAGACCATCAGCCGGATTCGCGGGAAGCGCGCGCGGAAGTAAGCCGGCCGCCACCGACGGCTGCGGCGGCAACGCCAGCAGCAGCGCCATCGCCGCCCAACTGGTACCGGCGGCCGAGATCCACTGGTGCCGTCCGTGAGGAAACCCGCTGTCCTTCGGCATCTGTACCGGGAAGCTGCGCGTGCGAACAAGCCACGAGCCGTCCGGAAACTGCGTGCGCATGAGAAACCCTACACCTTTCTGATATTGCGGACTCGAAACGGCGTGCCCGGCCATTTGCAGCGCGACCAGCGCCTGTCCCGTCGCATACGCATCGGTTTCAAGCGTCGGCAGTTGCGCCCAACCTCCGTCCGGTCGCTGGAACGCCAGCAGCGACGCGGAAAGCTTGCGGATGACGTCCGGGTTGGCCTTGGCCCATGCGAGGCCGAGCAACTGCATCGCCGCGTCTTCGGTCGTGTGGGGCTTCGCCGCACGCAGCCAGCCGGCTGCCCGTGCCACCTGCTCGTCCTGATGCGAACCGTAGAGCTGAATCGCGCGCAGGCTCATGGCCGTGGCGGTGATGTCGCTCGCCTCGATCGGCGGCCGGATCGGCGGCAGCGTGTGGAACGCGCCGTCGGCACTTTGCCAGGCGGCGATCACCTGCGCCATCGCGGCCGTCCGTCTGGCGGATTCGGCCGCCATTCCGGCGCGTAGCTGAGAGCGATCGGCGGATCGGAATCCGATCGCGGTTGCCAGTGCCTCCGGACGATTCACGACGATCGTCGATTTGCTGGCGCACGCCAGGTTCGTCCAGTTCGAAACCACGGCTGCGAGCGATGCCAAACGCCATCTGCGGTAACGACTGGTGGTGGCACGAGCTGCACTTCGACACGCCAGCGAATTGCGATCCGCTCTGCTGCAGGAGCGCGAGCGACTTCTGTGCCGCCGAGTGCATCCGCGCCGTGTTCGACGCGCCCGCCTTTCGCAGCACGGCGACCGCCGGCGTTTCGCCTCGCCGCAGCGCCCAGTCGAGCGCGGTCTCGCCGGCCTTGTTGGACGCGAGCGGATCGGCGCCGAGGCCCATCAGGGCCTCGACCATGGCCGCGTCACCGGTGTCGTTGAACGCTCCCCACATGATGGACCGTCGAGCCCGAGCGATCGCGCGCGTTCACGTCGGCGCCCTTGCCGGCCATCAGCCGCACGAGCTCGACGTCCTGGCGGACGGCCGCCAGCATCAGCGGCGAAAACCCATTGAAGTTCCCTTCGTTCGGGTCGGCTCCTTCCCGGACGAGACGTGCCGCTTCCGCCGAGTCGTTGTGCAGAAGGGCGCCGATCAAGGGCGTCTGCGGCGTGAAATCCGGGATTTGTGCCTGCAGGCCCACCATGAGCATGAAAATGAGTCCGGTCGTTGCAAATGCCTTCATGACTGTCTCCTCTTTCTTCGATATCGCCGTATCACGAGCTTCAAGGTAGCCCGGCCATCCAGAGACGCACATTGATCTGGATCAAGAAATGAGGTGAGATCCGCATCGGGCGAACGATGGCACTTGTGGTTCTGTTGAGAGGCGTGAACGTCGGGGGTTACAAGACCTTCCGGCCGGCACAGCTCGCCGCACAACTCAAACACCTGGATGCCGTCAACATCGGCGCCGCGGGAACGTTCGTGATCCGGCGGCCAATCACCCAGGCGAAGCTTCGCGCCGAGCTGGCGCGAAGGCTGCCATTTGAGACAGAGACCATGATTTGTCAGGGGCGAGAAATCGCCGGGCTGATGTCGCGCGATCCTTTTGCGCGGTACCCCGAGCGACCTGATATCGTTCGCTTCGTCAGCGTGCTGAAGGGGCGCCAACGCTCGGATCCGCCGACCCCTCTCGACCTTCCGCCGAAGGGTCAGTGGCTGCTGCGAATTCTCGCGAGAGAGGGGCGATTCGTCCTCGGCCTTTACCGGCGCCAGATGAAGGCGGTCGGCTATCTGGGATCGATCGACCGGCTCTTCGGGGTGCCGGCGACCACGCGCAACTGGAATACGATCACCGCGATCGCCAATGTGCTCGGCAACAGGGAGTCCGTGTAGTCCGTAGTCCGTGTAGTACGTAGTGTCCGGCTTTAGCCGGACTTTCCAAGAATCACGTGGTGTTCACCAAACGTCTTCGCGAAGGGGTTCGACGCGGGCGGATCCGGTGCAGCGTTCGCATCTGGATGAGGCCTCACGTCAAGCCGGGTGGTCGCTACCGCATGGACGAGGGGCACATCGTCGTGGATTCGATCGTGCCGGTTCGGCTCAAGGATATTACCCGCGACCTGGCAGGTGAATCGGGTTTCAACAGCGTGAAGGAATTACTCGAGACGGCAAAACACGGTCGCGGTGAGAAGGTCTACCTGATTCGGTTCCACTACCTGCCCCCAGGAGGCTGGGACGTGCCGCGCGACGCGAGCGATGAGCGATCGGCCCCTCGATCGGCGTCCCGCAGGCGATCGCAATTGCTGGGTCGTATCCGCCATGTCAAAGACTGATGCGGTCTTGATTTGTGCTAGCATGGCGCCCTTCCGTCGCTAATCGCCCAATACCTGACGAACTCGGCGTCCGAAACTTCGCAACACTGGAGGAATCAATGACGCGATCACTCGTCGGCGGCGCCTTGATAGTCTGCATCATTGGGCTCAGCGTGGGCGCTTCGCTTGCGCAAACCAAACCCGAACAGGAGCTGATTCAGATCGAGCGCGACTGGTGTGCCGCCCAACTGAAGCGAGACGCCACCATCCTGGACCGCATCCTGGCAGATGACTACACCGGAGTTGGTAGTCGTGGAACTCCGGAGACAAAAGCGGAAGCGATTGCCGCACTGAAAGACAAGACCAGTTCCATCGACATGTGCGTTGACAACAATGTCAAAGTTCGGATTTACGGGGATGCCGCGGTTGTGACGGGACTCGGGACGCGCGGCGGTACGAACAAGGGTGTTGCATTCAAGGATCGGCAGTTTCTCTGGACCGATACGTTCGTTCGGCGGAACGGCCGGTGGCAATGTGTGGCCAGTCAGTCGACTCTCGTGGCCGGGCAGCAGAAGTGAAGGCGATGGGACGACCTCCCGTGATTTGCAAGAGGTACTCGCTTCTCGCGTTGCTGCCGGACACGGGCTGCGCCATCGCGCCGGCGGCTCGCGAAGCCGGCGCGGAGCTCGTGTCCCTCATCGATCGCCTGCGCTCGAAACCTCAGTAAATTCGCCGTCCAAACAAGCGTTTGCGGCCGAAGGCGGTCGGCGCGACAATGAGCCGCGTCTGAAGGCGGGATGACTTCCTGAATGTGGCGATGCTCCTCGCCGTCACAGGATTGCTCCTGGCTCCTGGCGTGCACCAGCTCATGCACAACGTGCACTGGGACGACCACGTGAAAAGGTAAGTGGGGGGCGTGTGCGGTAACCGGGAATGATGGAACGGGAGGATGGCAATGGTCGATCCGATGAGACGCAAGATACTGAAAACAGGCGCGGCGGCGACGGTGATGGCGGCGGCGCCGCGCGTCTTTGCGCAGCAGAACGGGCCGCAGGGCGCAGCCATGTCCTTCTACGAGAAGGGCCCCGTTCGCATCCACTATCGAGGAGACCGGCTCCGGCTTCCCGTTGCTGCTCATCGCCGGCGGCGGACTGAACTCGACGATCGCCGGCCTCGCGCAATCCCTTCAACGCGATCGAGGAGTTCAAGGGCGAGTACCGCTGCATCGCGTCGGACCTGCGCAACGCCAACGCCGGCCAGTCCTCCGGCCCGCTCGAGATCGATCGGCCGTGGGATGCGTATACCGACGACCATCTCGGCCTGATGGATCACCTGGGCATCGACAAGTTCATGGTGATGGGCTTCTGCATCGGCGGCCCCTTCATCTGGAACCTGCTCGAGCGGGCGCCGAATCGCGTCGTCGCCGCCGTGCTGGCGCAGCCCAGCGGGTCGCGTCCGGAGATGCGCGACCTGTTCTACGACAACAACATCGAAGGGCTGGGGTCCCGAGCTGGTCAAGCGCCGGCCCGAGATCACGATGGAGATGGTCGACAAGTTCCTGACCAGGATGTACCGCACCAACGCCGACTTCGTCTTCACCGTGACGCGCGACTTCGTGCGCACGTGCCAGACGCCGGTGCTGATCCTGCCGGACGACATCCCGTCGCATCCGTACGCCGTCGCCATGGAGGCGGCGATGCTCGCGCCGAAGGCCGAAGTGAGCATGTTCCCGTGGAAGGAGCCCAAGGAACGGATTCCTCTGGCGGTGCGCCAGATACGTTCCTTCCTCCGGGCGCATCGGCCGTAAACGGATGCTGGTTCTCGCTGGAGAAACGCGATGAATAAGTGCCCCTTCTGCGCCGGTCCAATGCTGTTGTTGATGGCCGCTCTCGTTGCGGCCATCGTCTTCGCGTCGAGTCGGCTTCTCGCGCAGCAAAGCGCCAGGCCTGGCATCGACTGGCCTCAGTTCCGAGGCATCGGCGCCAGCGGCACGGCCGACGGCTTTCCGTTGCCAGATCGATGGAACGCGGCTACCGGCCAGAACGTTCGCTGGACGGCCGCACTCCCCGGTCTCTCTCATTCCAGTCCCGTCGTCTTTGGTGACGTGGTGTGCGCGACCACTGCGGTCGCACAAGGCAAGGAAGAGGCGCTCAAGGTCGGGCTCTACGGCAACATCACGCCGGTCGATGACGCGACGCCGCTGAGCTGGGAGGTGCATTGCTTCGACAGAAAGACTGGTGCGAAGCGGTGGAGCGCCGTTGCTCACAAGGGGATCCCGAAGATCAAGCGTCACCCCAAGGGCACGCACGCGAACTCGACGCTTGCCACCAACGGCCGCCAGATCGTGGCGATGTTCGGATCGGAAGGGTTGTTTGCCTACGATACGCGCGGGACATTGTTGTGGAAAAAAGACCTGGGTCTCCTGGAGTCGAGCTTCTTCCAGGTGCCAGAGGCGCAATGGGGATTTGCCAGCTCGCCGGTCATTCACGGCGATCGGGTGATCGTCCAGGCCGACGTGCTCAAAGGGTCGTTCCTGGCCGCTTTCGACATCGCGACGGGGCGAGAGCTCTGGCGAACAGAACGGAACGACTACCCGACGTGGAGCACTCCGACCGTGCATTCGGCGAACGGCCGCACCGAGGTGATCGTGAACGGGTTCAAGCACGTCGGCGGCTACGACCTGGCCACCGGTAAAGAGTTGTGGAGGATGAACGGCGGTGGCGATATTCCGGTGCCGACGCCCGTCGTTTACCGCGATCTCGCGATCATCACCAACGCGCACGGTCCATCGGCGCCGATCTTCGCGGTCCGACTCGGCGCGTCGGGAGACATCAGCCTCGCCGCCGGCGCGCAGGTCAACGATCACGTCGCGTGGAGCCAGCCGCGCGACGGTGCCTACATGCAGACGCCGATCGTGTACCGGGATCAGCTCTATGTCTGTCGAGACAACGGCGTCCTGAACGTCTACGACGTGGCAACCGGCAACCGTCTCTATCAACAGCGGCTCGCTGACGGCACCACTGGCTTTTCCGCATCTGCCGTGGCCGGTGACGGGAAGATCTACTACTCGAGCGAGGATGGATCGGTCCTCGTGCTCAAGGCGGGCCCGGTCTTCGAGCAGATTGCCGAGAACGAGATGGGCGAGACGCTGATGGCGACGCCGGCGATCTCGGAAGGCACGATCATCTTCAGAACCCGGACGCGCCTTGTCTCCGTGGCGAGATAGAGATGCCGGCGGGTCTAAAGACCCGCCCTACTTCAGCATCAATCCGAGCGTACAGCGCAGCATGCCCTGGTTGCCTGTCGAGCGTCGCTCGGCCATCGGTCAGACGGCCTTCGTATCTCGCGGCGAATTTTGGTGCCGCGACCCCGGCCGGCGCCCGGCATGATGAACCCGCTGAGCACGAGCGTGCCGTCTGCGTCGGGCTTTCCGCGGAGGTCGACGCTGCCTGGTTGACCCGCCGTGCCCACCTCGATGATGACTTCTCCGTCGACAATCCGCACCGGGCCGCGCACGATCGGACCGGGCTTGCCGTCCGGCCGTTCGCATCGGCCCTGCGCCATTCCCATCGTGTAGGCAGTCATAGACGTCTGGCTCTGGAGGCGCGGCCGAAGGCGGCGCCGATGCACGAGCCGCGAGAGGCGTGGATGGCGGCTGTGCCGGCGGCGGAGTCTCGGGGATGGGAGGTGCGACAGGCGCGGTTTGCGGTGCAACGGGCGAAGCGGTTTCGGTTGCCGGCGCTGATGGTTCGGCTTGCGAAACCTGGGCAGGCGGTGGCGCGGCGATCTGGTGGTCGTTCGTGCGCATCAGGTAGAACACGCCGAGGCCGACAACGACGAGGGCCGCGACGCCGCCTGCAACGTAGGCCGGGACCCTCCTTTGCGAATTGTTGCCCTCGCGCTGCTGGGCACCCGCGCGAGCAAGACGATACGGCTCGCACGGGCCTCCCGATATTCTTCAGCGATCGCTCGCCGATGTCTTCGAACCCGAGATTGAGTTTGCCGGAAATCTGATCGAACACGGATGAAGCGATGCAGACGCCTCCTGGATCGGCGATGCTCTCGAGCCGCGACGCCACGTTCACGCCGTCGCCGAGAATATCGGCGCCATCGACGATGACGTCGCCGAGGTTGATGCCGATGCGGAACTGCATGCGCTCGGGTGCGGGAAGCGAGTCGTTTCGCGTCGCGAGGGCTTCCTGGATTTCCACCGCGCATCGCACCGCCGCGACCGAGCTGCCGAACTCGGCCAGCACGCTGTCGCCGGCCGTCCCGACGATGCGGCCGCCGTGGTCCGCGATGAGGCTGTCGATGAGCCGCCGGTGGCCCTGCAGCGTTCGCAGCGCGCGCTCTTCGTTTTCCGCCATCCGCGCGGAGTAGCCCACCGCATCGGCGGCGAGGATGGCGGTCAGCCTGCGCTTGACGGGACCGGTCGCGTCCATGCGGCGGTGATTCTTCAGTTTTCACTTCGCTGTAGTGGTGCTGTCAGTTTCAGTTATCAGTTTTCAGTGGCTCGCGACTGAGAACTGACTACGAGACTGAAAACTGCTATAACTGCCGATCGGCTGATTGACGGCGCGGGTCGCCGCCTAACATCCGGGCTGGCGGGCGGAACCGAAGGCGCCATCAGATGACGGTCAAAGACCTCGAACGGAAGTTCAAGTTTTTCGCGTTCCACTTTCTGTCTTGCGCTCGTCGTCGCGGCCTGGGTCGCGGTGTTGCGCGCGCAGGCGCCTTACGACCTCGTCATCAGAAACGCCAGGGTGATTGATGGAACGGGAAGCCCCTGGTATCGAGCCGACGTCGGCATTCGCGGCGACGAGATCGCGGCGATCGCGCGCCGAATCGACGCGGCGTCCGTGCGAACCGTCGATGCCGCCGGTCAGGTTGTGGCGCCGGGATTCATCGATATCCACGTGCATGCCTTTGGCGGTGCGGGAGTGCCGCCGGTCACTCTGCCCATTGTCGAAGTGCCCACCGCGGACAACTACGTCCGCCAGGGCGTCACCACCCTCATCACGGGCCCGGACGGGTTTTCACCGGTTCCGATCAAGCCCATCCTCGAGCTGGTGGCGAAGACGGGCATCGTTCCGAACCTGGGCACCTTCATCGGGCACGGCTCCATTCGCGAGGTGGTGTTCGGCCGCGTCAACCGCGCGCCGACGCCGGACGAGCTCGAGCGCATGCGAACGCCTTGCGCGCCAGGGGATGACCGATGGCGCCTTCGGCTTGAGCACCGGGCTCTTCTACGTCCCCGCGACATTCAGCACGACCGGCGAAGTCGTCGAGCTCGCGAAGGTCGTCGGCGAGATGGGCGGCATCCACATCTCGCACATGCGCGACGAGGAGTCGGGCGTCGAAGCGAGCGTGCGCGAGACGATTGCCATCGGCGAGCAGGGCGGGCTCCCGACGCAGGTGACCCATCACAAGACCATCGGGAAGAAATTCTGGGGCAAAACCGCCGACACGCTGCGTCTCGTCGACGAGGCCCGGCAGCGCGGCGTTGACGTCACCGTGGATGCGTATCCATATCCGGCCTCCGCGACGAGCATCTCCGCGGCGCTCATGCCCATCTGGGCGCAGGAGGGAAGCCGGGAGGCGGTGTTGAAGCGTCTGGGCGATCCGCAGACGAGGCGCCGCATCATGGTCGAGACGATGCAGATCATCCTGGAAGGCCGTGGCGGCGGAGACGCGCGCAACATCATGGTCTCGCGCTGCGACTGGAATCCGGCGCTGGCGGGCAAGCGGCTCGACGACGTGGCGCGCTCGCGAGGGAAACCTGGTTCGATCGAGGACGCCGCGGACAGCGCGCTGTGGCTCGTGGAGAATGGCGACTGCGGCGGCATCTACTTCGCCATCAGCGAAGACGACATCCAGCGTGTGCTGCGGCACCCGGCATCGATGGTGGCGTCGGACGGACAGGTGGTGCTGTTCGGAAGGGCGAGTCCACATCCGCGTAGCTACGGAACGTTTGCGCGCGTGCTGGGCCGATACGTCCGCGATCTCAAGACGGTGACGCTCGAGGATGCGATTCGCAAGATGTCGTCGTACCCGGCGCAGCGCCTCGGCTTGCCGGATCGCGGGGTTCTTCGGGAGCGGATGAAGGCCGACGTCGTGATCTTCGATCCCGAAATCGTTCGCGACGAGGCCACCTTCGACGAGCCGCACCAGTACGCGCGCGGCGTCTCACTCGTCGTCATCAACGGACAGGTGGCGTTCGAGAACGGCGCGATGACGGCCGCGCGGCCGGGCCGGATCCTCTACGGTCCGGCGCATTTACCATGAACCACATCGACACAACCCATCGGTGGTACTGCCCTCGGTACGTGTCCGGCTTTAGCCGGACCAGGAGCGTCAAATGAGCGGCAGATTGTCACCGGAAAAAATTCTTCAGACGGGCCTTGCGTTCTGGCCTGCGAAAACGTTGTTGAGCGCGATTGAAATCGGTGTCTTTACCGAGCTGACGCAGGGTCCCGAGCGCTTCGACGCGCTCAGCGGGCGTCTCGGCCTGCATCCGCGATCGGCGCGCGACTTTCTCGATACGCTGGTGGCCCTCGGGTTTCTCACGCGCTCGGGAGACCAGTACGCGAACACGGCCGAGGCCGATGTCTTCCTCGACCGGAAAAAGCCGACCTACGTGGGTGGCATCCTCGAGATGGCGAACCATCGCTTGTATCCCTTCTGGGGCCACCTGACCGAGGCGCTTCGAACCGGACAACCGCAGAACGAGGTGAAGAGCGGCGGTCCTGGTGTCTTCGAGACGCTTTACGCCGACCCCGCGCGGTTGAAGCAGTTCCTCTCTGCGATGAGCGGCATCAGCCGGGGCGCGAACATGACGATCGCCTTGAACTTCCCCTGGAAGGACCACCGCACCTTCGTCGACGTCGGTACGGCGCAGGGCGATCTTGCGACGCAAATCGTCCTGGCCAATCAGCACGTGCGGGGTGTCGGATTCGACCTGCCCGAAGTTGCTCCGATTTTCGAGGAGTACGTCGAGAAGGCCGGCATCGCCGACCGGCTGACGTTCGTGCCGGGCAGTTTCTTCGAACGCGACCTGCCCAAGGCCGACGTCGTGCTGATGGGACACATCCTGCACGATTGGGATTTGCCCACGAAGAAGATGCTCGTCAAGAAGGCCTTCGACGCGATCCCGTCCGGTGGGGCGCTCGTCGTCTATGAGGCCATCATCGACGACGACCGTTCGAAGAACGCCTTTGGGTTGATGATGAGCCTCAACATGCTGATCGAAACGCCGGGCGGCTTCGATTACACGGGGGCGGATTGCTCGGGATGGATGCGCGAGGCCGGATTTTCATCGACGCGAGTGGAGCCGCTCGTCGGGCCCGACTCGATGGTCATCGGCATCAAGTAGGAGAGCACTGATGCAGCGGACGGCGATCTCGGGAGCGCTCGTGCTGATTCTCACCTCGCCGGTGCGCGTCGGTCACGCGCAGGATCAGGCGCCCGCCTTGAACTGGTATCGAGGCAACCTGCACACCCATACCATCAATTCGGATGGCGACTCGGCGCCCTATGAAGTGATGGCCTGGTACAAGCGGAACGGCTATCAGTTTCTGGCGATCACCGACCACAACACCTTCACCGATCCCGCGGGGTTCGACACGAATCCGAACGACAACTTTCTGCTCATCGGAGCAGAAGAGGTGACCAATCCGTTGACGGTTCACGTGAACGCGATCGGGATCAGCCGTGTCATTCCGGCCCAGACTGGATCCAGCGTCGGCGAACTGCTGCAAGCGAGCATCGACGCCATCCGCGCACAGGGCGGTGTGCCGCTCATCAATCACCCGAACTACCGTTGGGCGTTTACGGCGAAAGAGATGCTTCCCCTGCAGCGCACCGGGCTCCTCGAGATCGCCAGTGGACACCCCGCCGTTAGTCACGACGGCGATGGAGTGGTGGCCTCCACCGAGCAGATGTGGGACGAGCTGCTCTCGGCCGGGCTGCGCATTTTCGGCGTCGCCGTGGACGATGTTCACAATTTCCGGGAGGAGTTCACGATTACACGCGCCAACCCGGGGCGAGGATGGGTGGCCGTGCGCGCCGCCGCGTTGACGCGCGACGCGATTCTGTCGGCACTGGAGAACGGCAACTTTTATGCCTCGACCGGCTTGATACTGAGAAATGTGGCGTTGGCGCCAGACGGCATCACGATAGACGTGGCGCCAGATTTGCCGCCGGTGAGCTCGCCGCGCCGGATTCGCGTCACGTTCATCGGCAAGGCTGGACGTGTGCTCGCAGTCTCTCGGGAGAACCCGGCTCGCTATACCTTCACGGGAACCGAAGGGTACGTTCGAGCGCGAATCGAAGACAGCAACGGCCTTCGAGCCTGGACGCAGCCCGTGATCGTCAAGGCGGGCTCGAAGTAGATTGCGACATCGATGGCTCAATCACGTGGCATGCGGAGGCTCCTCGTCGGCGGCCTTCTGTTCGTCGGCCTTGGAATGGCGACGGTCCGTGTGTGTGGTGACGGTGGAGCCATGGCCGCCATGTACAGATCCTGCGAGTGCGCCGGATTTGAGTGGCAGATCTACGATCGAACGGCGGCGGATGGGCCTCGTCGCACGCTGTGCGTCGGCTGGATTCGCTCCCGGACCTGCCATCAATTCAGGGATGGTCCGGTTGTGGCGTGCCCGGACTAGCGGCGCTCACTCGCCCACGATCTGAATCACGATTTCACGTTGCCGCGGACCTGTGTCGAACTCCATCAACATGATCTGCTGCCAGGTGCCGAGGCGCAGCGTGCCGCGTGAGAACGGGATGGTCACCGACGGGCCGAGCAGTGCGGCACGGACGTGGCTCGAGCCGTTGTCGTCTCCCCAGCGGAGGTGATGTCGATACCGGCCGTCGCGGGGCGCGAGCGATTCGAACACGGCGTTCAGGTCGTGGATCGCGCCGGGCTCGAATTCGATGGTGGTGATGGCGGCGGTCGATCCGACGACGAAGACGGTGACGAGGCCGCTGGCGAAGCCCGATTCGGAAAGGGCGCGCGCGGCGATCGAGGTGAGGTCGTGGGCGTCCCCCTGACCGGTGGTCGAGACGGTGTGAGAGTGTGTGGCGACCATGCGCCGCAAGCATAGCGCGGGGCCGCAGATCCGGCTTTAAATATGGTGTTCACTCAAGGTCAGATTTTGATTCGGTCCGAAACTCCCGCGGACGAAGCCGACATTCGCGACGTCACCAGGCGAGCCTTCGCCGGTCACGCCTATGCGGAGGGCACCGAACAGGACATCATCGAAGCGCTTCGCATTCGAAACGCTCTCTCTGTTTCTCTTGTGGCCGATCGCGGCGGCAGGATCCTCGGGCACGTCGCCTTCTCACCTGCGAGGCCCGAAGACGGGACGACTGGCTGGTACCACCCTTGGTCCGGTATCGGTGGCGCCAGAGGTTCAGCGAGAGGGCATCGGTCAGGCACTCATCACAACAGGTCTAGCCAGACTTCGCGAAACAGGCGCTGCCGGATGCATCGTCGTTGGCGACACCAACTACTACTCGCGCTTCGGATTCGTGAAGGCTCCGCGGCTGGCGCCGCCCGGTGGCCTGGAAGATCACTTCATGATTCTGTGTTTTGGCTCGCCGGCGCCGAATTGCGTCATCAATTTTCACGACGCCTTCCTCGACCCGCGGCAGGGCTGAAGCCCTGCGCCCGGCGGAACTAAAGTTCCGCCCTACCGCGGTTCCGCCCTACCGAAGTTCCCGCGCTACTTCTTCTCCGCCGGCTTCGGCGGCTCGGGTTGCTTCTCGTAGATATCCACAATCGCCGGCCGCTCGCCCTCGGTGGAGAGTCCCGCCGCCAGCATCAGCTTCGTCACGGCCTCGATCGTCGGAAGATCCGGCCGCGGCAGGCGGCCGTGATACCCCTCGGCAATGAACAGCGGCGTCCTGCCGAAGTTGTCCTTCTCTTTCCAGATCTGCGGGTCGGCCCCGCGCTCGGCCAGCAGCTTCACGACGGACGGGTAGGCGTTGTAGGCGGCGCCATGCATGGCGGTTTCGCCGTCGTTGTCTATCGCGTTCACGTTGGCGCCGAGGTCGAGCAGCATCTTGACCGCTTCAACCGCTTCGACTTCTTCGCCGGCTTCCTCGAGCGGCTCGGTCGTGCCGAGGCCCGCGGCCGCCATCAACGGCGTCGTGTTGTTGAAGTTGGGCAGCAGCGGATCGGCTCCCAGTTCCAGGAGCAGCTTCATCAACGGAACGTCGGCGCGATCGGCCGCGAGGAGAAACGGCGTTGCGCCGTCACTCCCGATGCGCGAGGACGTATTGGGAAGCTTGGGTGTGTCTTTGTCCAGGCGCAGGTTGACGTTCGCGCCCCGCTTGACGAGCTCCCGCACGAACTGAAGGCTCGTCAGGTGGCCGGATCCGGCGGGAACGGCCGGATCGCTGATGTCGCTCGAGTCCGGCTTGCGTACCCAGCTGATGGTGTGGAGCGGCGTGTATCCCGTCTGCACGTCGTTCGGATTGGCGCCGGCGTCGGCCAGCGCGATCGCCAGCTCGAAGTGGCCGTTCTGCACCGCCAGCAGGATCGGGCTCGTGCCCCGCGCAGGCGGGCGAGCGTAGATGGTCGTCGCGGCTTCGGGCTTGTCACGTCGCCGCAGCGGCTGGTTGACGTCGACTCCCGCTTCGAGCAACGCGCGGACGACGTCGATGTGCCCCTCGCGTACGGCAAAGAAGAACGGCGTGAACCCGGAATCGAGGGCGGCGTTCACGTCGGCCCCGGCCTCGAGAAGCGCGCGGACGACGGCGGCGTGCCCTTCGGCAGCGGCCCACATGAGCGCGCTCTGATTTTTCCGTTCGTGCGCCTCGGGTTTCGCGCCGCGCACGAGCAGCGCCTTCACTGCGTCCACGCTGCCCGATCGCGAGGCGAGCATCAGGACGGTCTCGCCGCCTTTCATCGTGCTGTTCGCGTCGGCCCCGGCATCGAGCAGCAGCCTGACGATCGCGGTGTTGCCGTTGGTGCACGCGACCGCAAGCGGCGGAATGCCATAGCGATTGACGGCGTTGACGTTGGCGCCCGCTTTCACCAGCAACGCGGCGGTCTCGGCATCGTCGTGATAGGCGGCCCAGTGCAGCGCCGTGGTGCCGTCAACCTGCGGCGCGTTCACGTTGCCGCCGGTCTTCAACAGGGTGCGGACGGTTGCCCGGTCGCGGTGTTCCACCGCATCAGCGACCGTTGCGCGCTCGGCCGCCAGCGCGGTGACGGCCACGGCAAGCGCCACGAGACCCAGTCCAGCCGTTCGTCGCCAATACATGTCTCATCTCCTGAAAAACGGATCCGGAACCGTTTCCTGGCGCGACTAGAGTCGCGCCCTACCATCGACGTCGCGCCCTACAGCGTGACCGGCTCGAAGAGGTCATTGATCCGGCCGTCGCTGTCGCCGAACGAATCGAGCCGCACGCCAACTCTGTCGAGCAGCGTGAGGTGAAGGTTCGCCAGCGGCGTGCCCTTGTCGAACTTGATGTGCCGCCCGCCCCTCATGCCGCTCGCCGAGCCACCGGCGACGAGAACGGGCAGGTTCTCGTGATCGTGCAGGCTCGGGTTGCCCATGCCGCTTCCGTACAGATACACCGTATTGTCGAGCAACGATCCGTCGGCGTCCGGCGTGTCCTTCATCTTCTGGAGGAACTGCGAGAACAGCGACACATGGAAGGTGTTGATCTTGGCGATCTTCGCCACCTTTTCCGGATCGTTCCCGTGATGGCTCGTCGGATGGTGCGGGTCGGCCACGCCGATTTCGGGATAGCTGCGGTTGCTCAACTCGCGCGTCATCTGGAAGGTGATGACCCGCGTGATGTCGGCCTGGAAGGCCAGCAGCTGCAGGTCGAACATCAGCTTCGCATGATCCTCGAACGCGGCGGGGACGCCGACGGGACGATCCAGATCCGGCATCAGGTTGTCGTTCGCGCTGGCCTCGGCGCGCTGAATCTGCCGCTCGATCTCGCGCACGCTTTCGAGGTACTGATCGACGCGATTGCGATCGGGCACGCCCACGCGCTGCTTCAACCTGGCGATGTCGTCGTTGAACGAGTCGAGGAGGCTGGCCCGGCTGCGAAGCGCCGCCCTGCGCACGGCCGACGTGCCGCCCTCGCCGAAGAGACGCTCGAAGACGATGCGCGGATGGGCTTCCGAGGGAAGCGGCGTCGTCGGCGACGACCACGACAGGCAGTTCTGATAGACGCACGCGTAGCCGTTGTTGCAGACGCCCGCGAGCGGGTTCAGATCCATCGACAGCTCGAGCGATGCCAACTGCGTCTCGCGGCCGATCTGTTTGGCCGCGATCTGGTCCATCGTCGTGCCCAGGTAGTAGTCCGAGCTTTCGGTGTGCTTGGAGAACGCCGCGCTCAGGAATCCCGAGTTCGAGGTGTCGTGCGTCCCCGGATAGGAATTCTGCAGCCGCGTGTTCGTCACGACTGTGATGTGGTCCTTGATCGGTTCGAGCGAGTGCAGGATGGGCGACAACTCGGTCAGCTTCTCCTGAGCCGGCGGCGTCCATCGCGCGTGGTCGCATCCCATCGGAATGTAGACGAAGCCGAGCCGGCGGATCGGTTTGGCCGGGGTCTGCGCCCAGGCCGTTGCCGCCGGAATCATCGCGTCGAGCAAGGGCAGCGCCAGAGCGGCTTGCGCGCCCTTCAGAAACGTCCGCCGGGCGAGTGCTTTTTTCGTAATGATCATGATGTTTTTCTCATCTGGAACGGAACGCTTTTCACAATGCCCAGGATGATCGACGAGAAGCGGTAACTTGTCCTTCGCCGCGTCGCGCACGATCGCGCGGACGGCAGGAGCGTCGTAGGACTCGATGCCTCGGCCCAGGCCGAAGGTCAGCAGCTTCTCGGTCAACGTCGCCGCGAACAGTTCGGGGCGGCTCAGCAGCGCATCCTCGAGCCCCGACACGCCGCGGAATTCGCCGGCGCCCGGCAGCGCGCCCGAGGCGTCAATCGGTTCGCCTTCCCCTTCGTAGTCGCGCCACTGGCCGACGGCGTTGAAGCTTTCGAGCGAAAAACCCACCGGATCGATCGTGCGATGGCAGCTTGCGCACACCGCGTTGCTGCGATGGGCGGCCAGCCGCTCGCGCATCGGCAGGTTGGCCGATACCGTGCTTTCGTCGAGCGCGGGCACGTTCGGCAGCGGCGGTGGCGGCGGCGCGCCGAAGATATTCGACAGCACGTACACACCACGAATGACCGGCGACGTCCGCGTGGCATACGCCGTCACCGACAGCACGCTGCCGTGGCGCAGCAGGCCGCCGCGCCGGCTCTCGGGCGCGAGCGTCACGCGGCGCATCCGCGTGCCGTACACGTTCGGGATGCCGTAGTGCTTCGCGAGCCGCTCGTTGAGGAACGTGTAGTCGGTCCTGATCAGATCGAGGATGCTGCGATCTTCGCGCACCACGCTGTCGAGGAAGAGCTCGGTCTCCCGCCGGAACGCCTGGCGCACGTTGTCGTCGAAATCGGGGAACAGGCGTGTGCTTGGCGTGACGGCGTCGAGATTACGCAGCCGCAGCCACTGGCCGGCGAAATTGGTCGCCAGGTTGAACGAGCGCGGATCGGCCAGCATCCGGCGCGTCTGCTTGTCGAGCTCCTGCGGCTGACTGAGCTTCCCGCGAATCGCCGCATCGAGCAGTTCCTCGTCGGGGATACTGCTCCAGAGGAAGAACGAGAGCCGCGAGGCCAGTTCGAGATCGCTGATGCGATAGACGCCGCCTTCAGGGACTTTCTTCGGGTCGGTTTCGACGCGGAACAGGAATTCGGGGTTGATGAGCACAGCGCTTAACGCCGCGCCGATGCCGGCGTCGAAATCGCCGTCAGCGCGCGCTTCGCGATAGAACGCCATCGGCCCTTCGACTTCGGCGCTGGTGACCGGCCGGCGATAGGCGCGCCGCGCCAGCGTGGACACAATCTTCCTGGCGCACTCAATTTCCTTCGATGCCGGGGCCTGCGCCTCGGGCTGGCACACGAACAACCGCTGCCGGCTCGGCGTGTTCTCGGCGCCCTTCGCGCCGTACGGGCCGGTGACCGATACCTGATCGATCGCGGGCGCGGTTCGTGGCTGACGCCGTTCGTTGTACCGCGCCTGAAGCGGCTGCCGTGCCGTTTCGATGAGCGACGAGCCGTCTCTGACGAAGGTGACGCCGATCTCGTGCGGGCCCGCGCGGACGGCGACGCGGGCCTTCAAATCCTTGTCGAGCTGTGTGTCGTCGCCAGCGGGCTTGTGAAGCGTGAAGGTCGCCACCGGCTCGCGGTCGACGAGGAGGACCAGCTCGTGCGTGCGTGGCTCGCGAAGCCCTCCGACATTCCCGTTCAAATCGCGCGCGAGCCACATCTGGATCTGGTACTCGCCATCCTGCGCGAACGTGTACGGGATCGACACGCCGCCGCGCGTGCCAATCGGCAGACCTGCGATGTGGTTCTCCTGGGTGGCATCCGCCGGCAATCGAACGACGTCGGCCAGGAGCGACGTCTGCGTGCTGCCGATCGCGAGTCGGCTGACTTTCTGTGCGGCCGAGATGTAGCGGTCGAGAAGGGTCGGCGGAAGATCGCCCACGGTGACGTTGTCGAAGCCGTAGCCGCTCTCGTCGGGAGGTAAGAGCGATGCCGCGTCGATGTCGAGCGCCAGCAGATCTCTGACGGCATTCTGATATTCGGTTCTGTTCAGGCGGCGCAGCGTCTCGGTGCGGCCGGGGTTCGGTTTGGCGACGGCCGCCGCGTCGAGCTCCGTGACCAGCCGCGTCAACAATGCGTGGCGGTCATCCTTTGAAGGCTGTGCCATCGCCGGTGGCGGCATCGTGCCGGTGTTTACCTTGCGCACTACCTTCTCCCAGATCTCGGGCGCGTCGCCCGGTCTGGCGGGATCGATGCGCTCCAGGCTGAGGCCTGCCGTCTTTGCGCGATCGTTATGACAGCTGACGCAGTACCGATCGAGGAGCTGGCGTTGACCGGATGCGCTCGAAGGCGTTGGAGCCGACGCATCGGGCTTGCCCCGAGCAGAGTCGAGAGGCTGCTGCGCGGACGTATCCACCTGCAGGCCCACAAACAGGGCCGCGGACAGTCCGGCGAATCCAAGCGAGAGCGCCCGTCGGAACCAGAACGGCTGGGACATCTGCCTCCGGGAAAACGACTAAGTGACGGTAATACATAAGGTTGCCTGTGGGGGGAGGGGGGTGTCAAGGAAATCAGCAAGGAAAATGGAAAAAGGTAGAAGGCATAGAGGCTTGTGCCGCAAGGCTTTGCCACAAACAGTAGCGCAGGGCTTCAGGCCTGCCACAACACCGGTGGCGCAGGGCTTTAGCCCTGCCGCGCCGCCTCGACAGAAATGTCCGCGTCCGCCAGCCCGTGACGTCACCGTGCTACCCTCCCGTTTTCTCGAGTGAGGGCGGTCATGGCCATAGATTTCGCAACCGGAGTCACGGAAGAGCGCATCGATGTCGGCGGGTTCAAGATCGTCGTCCGATCGCAACGCCCGGTGTCACAACCGCGCGCCGTCGTTGTCGTGTGTCACGGTGTCAACTCTCACGGCGGCCAGTATCTGTGGACGCTCGATCAGCTCGCTGCCAGTGGCCTCGTGGCGTACGCGCTCGATCTACGTGGCCGCGGAAAGTCGGAGGGCGACCGGTTCTACATCGAGAACGTTGCCGACTATGTTGCCAACGTGGCGGCCGTCATCGGTCTCGCCAAGTCGCGCGATCGCGGGGTGCCGGTGTTTCTCCTCGGTCACAGCGCCGGCGGCGTCGTGTCCTGCTCGTACGCGCTGGACCATCAGGCCGAGCTGGCCGGCCTGGTATGTGAGAGCTTTGCCTTCAAGGTGCCCGCGCCCGATTTCGTTCTGGCCATCATCAAGGGACTCAGCCGGATCGCGCCACGTCTGCCGGTGCTGAAGCTCAAGAACGAAGATTTTTCACGCGACCCCGGCGCGGTGAAGGCGCTGAATGCCGATCCCCTTATCGCCAAGGAGATTCAGCCGGCGATCACGGTGGCCGCCCTTGTCCGTGCCAACGAGCGGCTCAAGAGAGAGTTCCCGACGATCACGCTCCCGGTGTTTATCCTTCACGGCACCAGCGACAAGGCGACGCTTGCGAGCGGCAGCCAGCTCTTCTACGACACGGCCGGGTCGAAAGACAAGATGCTCAAGCTCTACGAGGGGCACTACCACGATCTGCTGAACGACATCGGCAAGGAGAAGGTGATGGCCGATATCATGGTCTGGATCGACAAACATCTCGCGTAATCCATACTCCGGTGATGCTGATGAAGACCATACCGTTCATCCTTGCGCTGAGCGCATTAGCCGCGCCGGCCGCCATGCAGCTTCCCGCGCCGAAGTCCACGGCTGTTCCCCTGGTGCGAGCCACAGTGAAGATCGACGGCGTGCTCGACGAACAGGTGTGGGACAAAGTGCCGCGCCTGACGCCGTTCGTCCATCACGACACGTTGGCGCCCGCTCGCGTCACCACCGAAGCGCGCATCTGGTACGACGAGTCGGCGCTCTACGTCGGCTGGATTTGCGGCGACACCGACATCCAGGCCACGTTCACGCGAGCGCGACAGTCGCTTCTGGGAGGAGGAAGTCGTCGAGTTGTTCATCACGCCCGCACCGCTCGATCGCTACTTCGAGCTCCAATGGAATCCGCTGGGCGGCACGTTCGACGCGATTATCGCCAACACCCTTGCGCCCGACGGCAAGTCGGCCGGCATCAAGGGCGACTGGTCGTACACCGCGCCGAACATGACCTACGCAGTGCAGGTGAGCGGGTCGGTGCAGAATTCCGCCGATCGCGACGAACGCTGGACCGTGGAAGCGCGCATTCCGTTTGGCGATCTGAAGGTGGGCACGCCGCGCAACGGCGATGTCTGGCGCGGCAACTTCTATCGTTTCAACCGCGACCGTGGCGCCGAGCCCGAACAGCTCAGCTGGTCGCCGACCGTGTGGCCGGGATTCCATCAACCCAACCGGTTCGGATATCTGCGCTTCGGTGGGGAGTGAGCGCGCTGCGGTGTTGAAGGAGCGGCCATGAGGATTCCGATCGTCGCGCTCTCAACGGCGTTCATCCTCGCCGCCGCGAACGCCGCCGTTCACACACAACGTACGAACCGCCCGAATATTCTCTTCATCATGACCGACGATCACGCGGCGCACGCCATTGGCGCCTACGGGTCGCGGGTCAACAAGACGCCTCACCTCGATCGCCTGGCCCGGGAGGGGGCGCTCTTTTCGAACGTCTTTGCCACCAATTCAATCTGCACGCCCAGCCGCGCGGCGATCCTGACCGGCCAGTACTCGCACCTGAATGGCGTGACGATGTTCAATCGGTTCGACAGTTCGCGGATGACTGTTGCTCGACTGCTCCAGCAGAGCGGGTATCACACCGGCATGTTCGGCAAGTGGCATCTGGGGAGCGATCCCGTTGGATTCGATCGTTGGGAGATTCTGCCCGGACAGGGCCTGTACCACGATCCCCAGCTCTACACGGCAGCCGGCGAGAAAACATATACCGGTGGTTATGTCACCGAAGTCATCACCGATCTGGCGCTCCGGTTCATAGAGGAGCGCCCCAGGGACAAGCCGTTCTTTCTGATGATGCACCACAAGGCCCCGCATCGTGCGTGGGAGCCGAATGCTGCGTACGCGGCCGCCTTCGCCGCCCAGCGGATTCCGGAACCGGTCACGTTCTGGGACTCGTACCAGACACGCACCGATGCGCTTCACGAAAATCAGCAGCGGGTCGCGGCCGATTTGACCAATCGCGATTTGAAACTGCCGCCGCCGCCGGGCCTCTCGCCAGAGGAGCTCGTGAAGTGGCGGCAGATCAAGCCCGACTCTGTCGTGATCGTTCGCGACGGGCAGAGCCTGACGCTGACGGGAGAAGCGCTCGCCCGCTGGAAATATCAGCGATACATGCAGGACTATCTTGCGACGGTCCAGTCGGTGGACGACAGCGTGGGCCGCGTCCTGGCGTCGCTCGACAAGTCGGGGCTGGCGCGCGATACGATCGTCGTCTACACCAGCGACCAGGGATTCTTTCTCGGCGATCACGGCCTCTTCGACAAACGCTTCATGTACGACGAGTCCATCCGCATGCCGTTTCTCGTTCGCTGGCCGTCACGCATCAAGCCGGGCACGAAGAGCGAGGCTCTGGCCCTGAACATCGATTACGCGCCGACGTTCCTCGAGGCCGCGGGATTGCCGCCGTCGGCCGAGATGCAGGGGCACAGCCTGCTTCCTCTCTTCAATGGTCGTACACCGGCGGGCTGGCGCACGTCCATCTACTACCGCTACTACCACGATCCCGGCGATCACAACACCAGAGCGCACTATGGCGTTCGAACCGGCACGCACAAGCTGATTCATTTCTGGAAGAAGGATCAGTGGGAGCTGTTCGACCTGGTCAACGATCCGCATGAGCTCCACAACCTGCACGGCGAACCGGGGCAGGAGGCATTGACGGCGAGCCTGAAGAACGAGCTCGCGCGACTGAAGCGGGATGTGCGAGACGACGATCAACTGGCGGACCGGCAGTTGCCGAACGGCGTCGACGGCCCGGTGGCACGCTTGCGAGGAAAATGACCGTGCAGATGACCGAGTCGCACCGGCAGCACGCAATGGAGTGCAACAACGTGGCGTGGGCGCTCAGCGAATCCACCGATCGCACGCCCCTTCAGAATGACGAGATGTTGCACGCGGCCCACGCATCGGCATACCACTGGGCCAGAATCGGAACCGATCTCAATAGAGCCCGGGCACGGATGCTGCTTGGGCACGTACATGCGGGGCTCGGAATGGGTGCGACCGCTCTGGCGTACGCGAGTGAGAGCTTCGAGTACCTTGCCGCACACAATCCTCCGGCTTGGGAGATGGCGCTCGCGCATGCGGTCCTCGCCCATGCGGCGTTTGCCGCCGGCGAGGTCGATCTCCACCGCCGGCACTTCGCCAGCGCGAACGAGCTAGGCCGGACGATCGCGGATCCCGATGACAGGGAGATCTTCTTCAAGACGTTCAACGTGATCCCGGCGCCTTGACGGCGTCGAACAGGAGGAGTCATGCCCCGTGATGGCGTTGCGTGTTCACGACGCGCGTTTCTGCAGGCCGGTGCCGTGGTGATGATGGGCTCTCCTGGATCCGGCCGGGCGATGGCGGCAGCCCAGGTGCAAGGGAGCGGGCGCTCGACGGCCGCGGTGGGAACGGTGAAAGCCCTCGTCTTCGATACGTTCGGCACGGTCGTCGACTGGCGCACGTCAGTGACGCAGGAGGTGGAAGCCCTCGCGAAGCGGAAAGGATTCACCGTGGACGGCGCGAAGTTCGCCGACGCCTGGCGCGGTGGATACGGGCCCAGCATGAATCGCGTGAGAAGCGGCGAGCTGCCCTGGACTAAGCTCGATCGGCTGCACAGGATGACCCTCGACAGAATCCTGGTCGACTTCGGTATTGCCGGGCTTTCGGAATCCGAAACCGATGCGCTCAACCGTGCGTGGCATCGGTTGCGGCCGTGGCCCGACGCGGTGGCCGGGCTGACCCGGCTGAAAAAGAAGTTCACGATCGCGCCGCTCTCTAACGGCAACATCTCGCTGATCACGGACATGGCGAAGCATTCCGGCCTGCCCTGGGACTGCGTGCTCGGCGCCGAGCTCGTTCGCCACTACAAACCCGACCGCGAGGTCTACCAGTCTGCGGCTGATTTTCTCGACCTCGCGACGGTCGAGGTCATGATGGTCGCCGCGCATCTGGGCGATCTGCGCGCGGCGAAAGCCGTGGGGCTGAAGACGGCATTTGTCAAAAGGCCGCTCGAGTTCGGACCGGGTGGCAAGGCCGAGCTGAACGCCGATGCTTCGGTCGACGTCTCCGCGACGGACTTCAACGATCTGGCCGGCCAGCTCGGTGTGTAACGGAGGGACAGCATGCCGCTCTCGTTTTCCCGGTGGAGGCACCCTTTGCGCCATGAGAGGTTCCGACCGCGGCTGCGGAGGTGTGTGTTGGGAATCATCCTGCTGGCGGTCCTGGTCCTGGCGCCGTCGGTCGTTTCGGCACAGCAGGCCTCGCCCGAAGCTCGTCTGAAGGCGCTCGGACTACAGCTGCCTACGCCGCCGACGCCTATCGCGTCGTACGTTCCGGTGGTGCGTGCAGGCAACCTGGTTTTTCTGGCAGGGCAAGGTCCGTTGGTGGATGGCAAACCAACTGTCACCGGGAAGGTTGGCGCCAACCTTACGGAGGCAGAGGGATACCAGGCGGCGCGCGCGACGATTCTGACGTCGCTCGCCGTGCTGCGCGCCGAGATTGGATCGCTCGATCGCGTCCGCCGGGTGGTGAAGCTCGTCGGATGGGTCAACAGCGCGCCCGGATTCACACGGCAACCGTGGGTCATCAACGGCGCGTCCGATCTCCTGGTCGAAATCTTCGGCGACGCCGGCAGGCACGCCCGGAGCTCGGTCGGCGCCAACGAACTGCCGCTCGATATCCCGGTTGAAATCGAATTGATCGTGGAGGTTGAACCTTCGAGATGACCAAGCGGGTTCTACTCGCGATCGGTGTCGCGGGACTGCTCGTCGCTCGTACTCACGCACAGACGCCATCGCAGACCTTTCGCACCGATGTTGATCTCGTCGACGTCGACGTCAGCGTTGTTGACGGGCAAGGCACGCCTGTTCCTGGTCTCACCCAGGCCGATTTCGAGGTCTTCGAGGACGGCAGGCCGCAGAAGATCATGGCCTTCTCGCAGGTCGATATCGCGCTGACGACGCCTCAGCAGTTTGTCGGCGTCGATCGGCCGGTGTCGCCGGACGTGCGGTCGAACCTCGAGCCTGCCAGCGGGCGCCTGTACCTGATCGTGCTCGACGACATGAACATCAACCCGATCCGCATCAACAGCGTGCGGTCGGCGGCGCGGGAATTCATCGAGTCGTATTTTGGTGCCGGTGATGTGGCAGCGGTCGTCTACACGAGCGGGCGTGTGGATGCGTCGCAGGACTTCACCCCCGACGCGCAGCTGCTCATCGCATCGGTCGATAAGTTCATGGGTCGTGGTGTGCAGTCGAGCGCGGTCGAAGCGGCCGAAAAATACTATGCCGATCGGCTGACGCTCCAGACCGATCCGGCCACGGCCGGTTTGCCGCCTGACCAGCAGGCCCAGATCGCGGCCGACATGCAGGACGCGCGTTCGCGCACGCTCGGCACTTCGGCCAAGCCGACCGTCGACATCCAGGATTTCGAGCGCGCGCAGCGTGTGATCACGGTGCTCGACTCGGTCAGAACGCTGGCAGAATCGCTGGCGCCGCTGCGCGGCCGGCGCAAGGCCATTGTCATGTTCAGCGAAGGGCTCAACTATCAGATGACCGAGCCGTTCGGCATGAGGAGCGTCAGCGATGTGATGCGCGCCACCGAGGACACGCTCAACGCCGCGGCGCGCGTCAACGTGAGCTTCTACACGATCGATCCCCGGGGCCTCGACGGTGTCGGCAACGATTTCATGCAGATGAGCGGTCCAGGGATGCCCAACGGGTCGACGCAGGCGCAGATTCGCGAAGAGCTTCAACGATCGCAGGACAGCCTCCGCGTGCTCGCCGAACAGACCGGCGGGTTCGCGACGCTCAACACCGACGCCTTCGCGTCGGCCTTCGATCGCATCGTCGAGAACAACAGCCAGTACTACATCATCGGCTACACCCCGCCGTCTCATCCTCAAAACGGCCGGTTTCATTCGATCGAGGTGCGTGTGAAACGTCCGGGCCTGAAGGTGATGGCCCGGCGCGGATATGCATCCGAGCGCGAGCAAACGGCCGCGGACAAGAAGAAGCGCGAGGCCGAGCGCCTGGCCCGCGAGGCGAGACGGCCCAACGCCGACAGGACGACGACGGAGTTGAGAGATGTGCTGGGCGCGCCGCTTCAGCAGACCCGCATCGGGTTGTCCGTACATGCGGCGCCGTTCCGGAACTCCGACAAGGACGCGTCTGTGGCCGTGGCGATCGAAATCGACGGGGCACGCCTGCCGTGGTCGCCTCCCGGCACGCTCGAGCTGTCCTTCTATGACGTGAACGATCGCGGGCGGGCCGGCAACGGCGTGCGAAAGGAAATCAACCTGGCGCTGAAGCCCGATACGGTCGAGCGCGTGAAGGCCCATGGCATCAGGCTGAACCCGCGCATGACGCTCGCGCCCGGACGTTATCAGTTGCGCGTCGGCGTCCGCGAGAGCGCACGCGGCGACAACGGATCTGTGTTTTACGATCTGGTGGTTCCCGACTTCCGGAAAGATCCGCTCGTGCTGAGCGGTCTGCTGGTGACGTCGGTGTCGGCTCAGCAGACGCCGACGGCCGAACCGGATGCGGCGATGGCGAAAGAGTTGCCGGGCGCCGCGACGAGCCGCCGCGAATTCCCCGTCGGCGATACGCTGGCGGTGTACGCCGAGGTGTACGCCAACGGCACGCCGGGCCCGCGAATCAACGTCGTGGTGCGCGTGATTTCCGAAGCCGGCGAGGATGTGTTCACCGCGAAGGATTCGATGGCTCCGGACAAGTCTGGTTCGTCGAACATCTTCGGGCAGTTCGCGCTGGAGGATCTGCCGCCTGGCGCCTATCTGTTGCGGGTTGAAGTGGCATTGTCCGGCGCAGACGACAAGATGGTCTCGCGCGAGACGCTGATCACAGTCGTGCCTTGACGTGTTGATGCCACTGCTTCGAGCGATCGCCGCACACGACGTGGAGAAGGCGTCGCGCCTGCTCGAGGCGTCGCCCGGTCTCGCCCGCCAGGCGGTTGAAATGGGAGCGACCCGCGAGATCTCGACGCCGTACTATTTCACCGGGATCGGACACTATGTATACGCCGGCGATACGGCGCTGCACATCGCCGCGGCGTCGTATGCGCGAGACATTGCCACGATGCTTCTCGCCAGGGGCGCCAGCGTCCGCTCGCGCAACCGGCGCGGCGCGGAGCCGCTGCACTACGCGGTGGACGGCAGCCCCGGATCGCATACATGGAATTCGGCGGCTCAGGAAGCCATCGTCGAGTGCCTGATTGAGGCAGGCGCCGATCCGAATGCCGCCGACAAGAGCGGCGTCGGCCCATTGCACAGGGCGGTGCGCACGCGCTGTGCGGGAGCGGTGCGGATGCTCCTCGATCACGGGGCCGATCCGCGTCGAAAGAACGGGAGCGGCTCGACGCCGCTTCATCTCGCGGTGCAGAACACCGGACGCGGCGGGGCCGGATCGTCGGCTTCGCGAGACGAGCAGCGGGCGATCATCGCGCTCCTTCTGAAGCACGGCGCGCGGCCGACCGACAGGAACACGGCCGGGAAGTCGGTCGCCGACAGCGTCACTGCCGACTGGGTCAGGCAGGCGCTCGTCATGGCTGCGCCATGACGTGTTGGGCGATGGTCAATGGTCAATGGGCGATGGGCGTTGGTTGTGTGCTGATGACGTTGAAAGCTTTTCTGGCCGCTGCGTTTGCGCTCTGGTTGCTGACCGTTCCAACCGTCGCTGCCGCGCAGGGAGCGGTGTTTGTCGTCCGTCACGCGGAACGCGCGGACACGTCTACGGACTCACTCTTGTCCGCCGCCGGAGAGTGTGTTGTCGCGTGGCATTTCTTGCGATCGTAAGAGTTCACACGCATGGCGTATTTCGCGATGGCGTCTCGAGCCTGGCGCCGGTCAGGGCGATGTCCGTAGGCATGCCATTTGAACACCGCGATAGCCGTGCTCCCGCCAGGCTCGCCGCGTCCGCGACTTCTCGATCAGGGTCGTGAGGCCATTCGCGTTCGCCACTACAGCCGGCGCACCGAGCAGGCCTACACCGCGTGGATTCGCCGGTTCATCGTCTTCCATCACAAAACGCCATCCGAGTGAGCTCGGCGAGCGGGAGGTGACGGCGTTCGTCTCCGATCTTGCGGTCAAGGGAGTGAGTGCGTCCACGCAGAATCAGGCGCAGTGCCGTGCTCTTCCTGTTCGAGGTGGTGCTCGGGGAGCGGTTGGGGTGGATGAACGACATCGTCCGTGCGCAGCGGCCGGTCCGCCTCCCGGTGGTGCTGTCCCGCGACGAAGTCGCGTCGCTGCTGTCGCAGTTGCGCGGTCCGCTGTGGCTGATGGCGTCGCTGTTGTACGGCGCGGGGCTGCGACTCCTCGAATGTACCGAGCTTCGCGTGAAGGACCTGAACTTCGATCGCGGCGAATTGATGGTCCGGGACGGCAAATGCGGCAAGGATCGAGTGACGGTGCTGCCGGCCGCGTTGAAGGGAGCGCTGCTCGCTCAGCTGGCGCGCGTCAAGGTGACTCGGACAAGGCGGCTGGACGCGGGCAGCGTGGCGCTCCCGGGATTGCTCCGGGCCAAGTACCCCAACGCGTCCATGGAGTGGGCATGGCAATGGGTCTTTCCCGCAACGCGGTTATACGTGGACCAGGAGACGGGCGAGCGGCGGCGGCATCACTTGCATGAGTCGGTGCTGCAGCGTGCGGTCAAGGATGCCACACGGGCGGCGGGCATTCCCCGTCCAGCCACGTGCCATTCGCTGCGGCATAGCTTCGCGACCCATCTGCTCGAAGCCGGGTACGACATTCGAACGATCCAGGAGCTGCTGGGACATCGCGACGTGAGTACGACGATGATTTATACCCACGTTCTGAACCAAGGCGGCCGGGGTGTGCGGAGTCCTCTCGACCAACTCGGACCAGGCGTGGGCCGCCGGTGAGCCCGCTATCCCGCACCGTCCGCGGGCGGATTCGTGCTATCGAGTTCCGCACATCCGGGCGCCGTTGGTCGCAGGCTCCCGGGTAAGTGTCGACGACGATTGGCGTTCCAACCGATTGAACCGCGTCCCGTGCCGCGCTACACTGCGGCCACTCGTCAAGTATCGGGCTAGCGAGTTGAGCCGACTACTTGTTAGGCGGAACTATTCCAGAGGGTGGCGTACTCGTAGCAACGCATGATCACAGTGGCTATTGCCGTACGAAGCGCGACGATTGCTGATTCTGAGGGAGTAGCTGGACTGGTCACCGGGCTGGGCTATCCCACTTCGTCCAGCCAAATGTGCAAGCGGCTGGAATTGATCCTCCCTGACAAGGACTTCGCCACACTAGTCGCATGCGACGGTGAACAGATTGTAGGTTTCATCGGGACGAGGGTCGGTCCGCTTTACGAGAGCGACGGGCACTATGGCCAGATCATGGCGTTGGCTGTAGCAAAAGACCATCATAGGCACGGAATCGGGCGGATGCTGATGCAGGCAGCCGAATCGATACTGGTTGCGCGCGGCGTGTGCGTCTTGGTTGTGACGTCGGGGAATCAGCGGGCGGATGCGCACGCGTTCTACGAGAACGAAGGCTATACGTTTACTGGCCGACGGTACAAGAAAGAGGTCTCATCGTCCGCCTAACATGCCGCTGCAGCCGACGAGCAGCGAGAATGCTCGGAGATGATGAAATAATCGTCAGTGCCGCTCGCGGCTGAGCGGCAGGTCGTTAGACTAGGCTGCTCGATGCCGAGATCTCGGAACCAATAGACGAGCGACATCGCGTGGACGCGCGCCGAGTCGAAACAACGACTTCAAGAGCAGGTCAGTCGTGACGGTGCGATCCGCGGCTTCCATCTTCGCTACGCGCGATTGGCTCGAACCGAACCGCTGCGCCACCTGGGTCTGAGTCAGCCCGAGTTGTTCGCGTCGTCGACGCAGCCCATCAGCCAGCGCGAGCTTGACCTCGACGAACCGCCGCTCGTCGGCAGATAGGCCGAGAAAATCACCCGCATCACTCACGGCCCAGCCGGCCCGTTCGAGCCTTCGACGTTTATCGGTGCGCACGGGCTGCTCCCTTCTGTCCGTCAACGGCCCGGCGGAACTCGGTGAGCCGCTTGCGGCACTCGAGAATCACGGATTTCGGGGTCGTAGCGGTCTTCTTCGCGAACACGTCAAGAATGACGATCGCATCCGGAGCAATGTGGTACATGATCCGCCAGTTCACAGAGCCATCGACGATTCGCAGTTCGTGACATCCGCGACCGATGTCGGGCATCGGTCGAGAGTGCGGTAACCCGAGGGCGTCGCCGCGTTGTAAACGGCGAAGCAAAAACCCGGCCTCTAACTCGGGCGGCTGCACCGAAGGGCGGCGATTTGACTTGGCCGCGCAGCCAAACCAGGGGCTTATCGCGCGGGCTCATCGGATTAATGATATGTCAGACCGGACATACGTCGCAAGCGCAGTCTAACCTCGGTTTGCAGCCGTCGGCCGCGGGGTGATACTCAGGTCCGCCGCGGCTGAAACGCAGGCGTTGGCCAGACCGGATAAACGACGAAAGCCCGTTCGTGTGTCACCTGATAGGTGCAACATCCTTGCGTCTGACGAAAGGTCTGGCCACTTTGACGGCTCGGGCCGAAGATAAGGTCACGATGCACAACGCGTTCTTGGACAGGCGGTTCAAGCCATGAAGGTCAACTACTATCCCGACACGGATTCGCTGTACATCGACTTGTCCGAACAGCCGAGCGTCGAGAGCCGAGAAATCTCGGAGGGAGTGGTGTTGGATTACGATGCGTCTGGCAAATTGGTCGGCATCGACATCGACAATGCGAGCACCAAAGTCGAGCTCCACCGATTCGTGGTCAGCAAGATTCCCGCGTCGATTGAAACCATCGCTGGCTGACATCGGCTTGCAGCCGACGGCGGCAGCGATGTCGTAGGTCATCGTTAACGAGCCTTGACCCATGGAACGAACGCAGATCCGCAGCGATCGGATGGGCGCTCTGCCCCCTCGCTACGCGTTCGTCTTGAATCCGCATGCGGACGCGGGCTTCACGAAGTGTCCACGTTGCGACACACGAACGAATCTTAGAAAGCTGCCGTTGGTCATTCACCTCGAAGGCTTCGGGCTGGTCCTCCTCGGTAAGACGTGTCGACTCTGTCTGAGATGCGAAACACTCATTGCGCACAAGGCGGAACTCGACGAATTGCTCAGAGCCGTCGGTAACGTTGCCCAACCGGACTATGTCGTCCTCGGAACGCTGAGTCGGCGGACGTACCGGCAAGGCCTGACCGGTGCAGCTTCGATCGCAGACGTGAAGCACGAGATGTCGGACTTCAAGGCATATTGGAAGGTGGGACTTCACGCCGGCCGGCTGGTATCCCAAGGACGGCAGTGAACGCGGAAATGCTGGCTAACCTCAGCTTGCAGCCGACGGCGCGCGGTCGGCTCGCGAGAGGTCTGAGGGTGAGCGCGCCGCGGCTCATCGCACGCGTTAGACCGCCATATTCACAATGACTTTGAAGTCCGCATCTGCTCGAACCACGGTGCGGGATCGGCGAACCCCGCCGAGTGAGATCGTGGTGTTTTGGATCATCCGCGACTCAGCCTGCGCGGAGTGTGGCGAAGAGCTTGGGAAGGGGCGCTTCCTCCGAATGGAAGCGGAACGACCGCTGTGCCTCGGGTGTGCCGATCTCGATCATCTCGTGTTCTTGCCCCGTGGTGATGCCGCGCTCACGCGACGAGCCACCCGGAACTCGACCCTCCGTGCCGTGGTCGTGCGGTTTAGCCGTACGCGGAAGAGGTACGAGCGGCAAGGTGTGTTGATCGAGGAATCGGCCCTGACGCGGGCGGAAGAAGAGTGCCTTTCGGATGCCGAGGCCAGGCACCTGGCGCGTGAGCGGGCCGCCGAACGACGTCAGGAACTCGATGCCGAGTACGTCGGGAAGTTCGCGCGGCGCGTGGGCGAGCTGTTTCCGGGGTGTCCGGGCGACGAGCAACGAGCGATCGCCGAGCACGCGTGCCAGAAGCATTCAGGTCGAGTCGGCCGCTCGGCTGCCGCCAAGGAACTTGAGAGGCGTGCCGTCGAACTTGCCGTTCAGGCACACGTGCGACACGCGCACACGAGGTATGACGAACTCCTCTCACGCGGGGTCACGCGAGGCGAAGCTCGAGGTCTTGTGGCGGGAGTCGTGGCGAAGCGCCTGGAACAATGGCAGCGTGGGAATCCGTAACTCGGGCGACTCGGCATGACGTTCGAACGCCCAAATGGAAGTCGACGCGCGCTGGCTCGCAATCGCGCGCGGCTCATTTGGCACGTTGGCTCTCCGAGGTTGCTTGAGCCCATTGGCGTTATGTATATGGCAGGCGTATACTCTTATTGTGGGCTTCCTCCCTGAGTTCCTGCCTGATGTCGAGGGGTTTCAGTGGGACGATGGCAATGCCGCCAAGAACTGGACGCGTCACCAGGTCAGCCAAACGGAGGCCGAGCAGGTGTTTCTGAACCGGCCGATCGTCGTAGCCGCGGCACCGTTCAAGAATGAATCCAGGCAATTCGCGTTCGGACGCACAGACGCCGGGCGGCTACTCACGGTAGTCTTCACTGTGCGGGGTTCGCTGTTACGCGTGATTTCGGTGAGGCCCATGAGTCGGCGAGAGCGGAGGGGGTATGGCCAAGCGAGCGACAGCTAAAGCGATTCCGACGTTCGCCTCGGAGCGTGCGGAGCGGGAATACTGGGAAACCCACGATGCGGGCCAGTCGGTCGATTGGTCGAGTGCCCGTCAGGTCGTATTTCCCAATCTGAAGGCATCGACCGAAACGATTTCACTCCGACTGCCAACGGCCTTGTTAGCCGACCTGAAGGTCTTGGCGAACAAGCGCGACGTCCCGTACCAGTCCCTGCTCAAGGTGTACTTGGCCGAACGTGTGACCCGCGAGACCAGTGGGAGTACGCGGTCTAACAAGGCGCTGCAGCCGACGAGCCGCAGTCGACGACGGACGGCTCGCGGCTGAGCGCCGGTCGGTTGGCGGACGAGGAGAGGGTGCGAGTCCAAGCGCGAATCGAACTGGCCTCCAGCCTTCAGAACCAGGTAAAGCTGCTATGAAGGGTTTCGTCGCCGCTGCGTTTGCGCTTTGGTTGCTGACGGTTCCAACCGTGGCCGCCGCGCAGGGAGCGGTGTTTGTCGTACGTCACGCCGAACGCGCGGACACGTCTACGGACTCACTCTTGTCCGCCGCGGGAGAAGCCCGAGCCGTGCGCCTTGGCGAGATCCTCAAGGGCGCCGGCATTACTCAGATCTACACGACCACACTCCGTCGGACGATTCAGACTGCCGCACCGCTTGCCGCCGCACTGAAGGTGACGCCGACAGAGCTGCCGGTCAGCGATCTCGACGCGCTGTTTGCCAGGCTCCACGCGGCGACGCCCAGCGACCGCGTGCTCGTCGTCGGCCATACAAACACACTTCCTGAGATATTGCAGAGGCTCGGCGTGACGACCCCGGTCGCGATAGGTGACACGGAGTACAGCAACCTGTTCATCGCCATCCCCCAGAATGGCGCGGCGACGCTCTTTGTACGACTGAGTTATTGACGCTAAGCTACCGCATTCAGTGAGAGAATTCGCCTCGAGACCATCCATGAAGCTGCCTGCCAGGCCTCGATGCGCGGCGCGCGTACTCCTGATCGCACTTTCTCTGAGCGCCGCCGCTTGCGGCAGCACACAGCCGTCAGACAGCGCCGATCGTCCTGGCGCAGCACCGCCGCCGGCGAAGGCGCTCCGGCTCTATGTGTTCGATTGCGGCAGTCTGAACGTCGACCCGGTCCGATTCCGCTTGAAGCGGGAAGAGGTGGCGACGACCGAGCTGTCCATCGCCTGCTTCCTCGTGACCCATCCGAAGGGAAGCCTGATGTGGGACCCTGGCGCGGTGCCGGATGGCGACTGGGTCGCGACCGGCAATCCCGTTGCTCATCATCTCGTGCTGCCGGATCTGGGTGAGCGGGATGTGACGTTGAGAAAGCCGCTGATGGCGCAGTTGTCCGACGTGGGCTACTCACCGGCGGACATCACCTATCTGGCCTTCTCGCACCATCACTGGGACCACACGGCCAACGCCAACGCATTCGCAGGGGCGACGTGGCTCGTCCGTCAGGCCGAACGCGACGTGATGTTCGCCGAAAAGGCGCCAGGCGTGACGCAGCCTTCCAGCTATGCGGCCTTGAAGAACAGCAAGACCGTCATCGTGCGAAACGAGGAGCACGACGTCTTCGGCGATGGCACGGTCATCTTGAAGCTGGCCGCTGGTCACACGCCCGGTCACCAGGTTCTGTACGTCAATCTTCCGAAGACCGGCGGCGTGGTGCTGGGCGGCGATCTGTATCACTTCCCGGAAGCCCGCACGCTGAAGCGTGTGGCGACGTTCGACGTCGACCAGGCTCAGTCGGCCGTGTCGCGAGCAATCATCGAGTCATTTGTCACGAAGACAGGGTCGCAATTCTGGATTCAGCACGATCTGGTCGGCAACAAGAGCCTGAAGAAAGCGCCTGAATATTACGAGTGACGTTCTCAATTGGCAATGGGCAATCGTCGATCGGCAATGGGCCGGTGGAAGCCCTGCCTGGAGGTCTCAATGATCAGCCGTCGCGAATTCTCTCGTCTGCGTCGCATTCGAGCGGCTCGGTGCTGCTGCCGCAGCAGGTGTCGGCGTGGCCGGCGCAGCTGGCGCAGACGCCGCCGCAGCCCGACGAGCGCTTCTGGGTGGCGGTGCGCGAGCAGTTCCTGATGCCCGCCGGTCTGAGCGTCATGAACGCCGCCAATCTCTGCCCGTCTCCCGCTCCGGTGCTCGAAGCGATGTACCGGAGCACGAAAGACATGGACGCCGATCCGTCGTTCGACAACCGGCAGAAGATGAGCGCCGGAAAGGAGGAAACGCGCGGCGTCTGCTTGCCGCGGTTCCTTCGCGTCACGCCGGAGGAGATTGTCATCACCCGCAACACGAGCGAGGCGAACAACATCGTTTCGAGCGGGCTCGACCTCAAGGCCGGCGACGAGGTGGTCATCTTTGCCGACAACCATCCCAGCAACAACGCGGCGTGGCTGCAGAAGTCCAAGCGGTTCGGATACGCCGTCACGGTCATCGAGCAGCCGAATCCGCATCCGGGCGCTGAGTACTTCGTCGACGCGGCGAACGAAAGCGATGACGCCGCGCACGCGGGTGCTCGCGTTCACGCACCAGACCAGCACGGCCGGCGACGTGCTGCCGGCCAGCGAGCTGTGCCGGCTCGCGCGCGAGCGCGGCGTCCTCACGCTCGTCGACGGCGCCTCGGCGCTCGGGTTCTTCGACGTCGATCTCAGCGCGATGCAGCCGGACTTCTACACCGGCAGCTCGCACAAGTGGCCGTGCGGTCCGAAGGAAGTGGGTGTCCTGTACGTCAACGCACGCGCGCAGTCGTCCGTCCATCCGAGCATCATCAGCGCCTATCCCGGTGCCGATCGGCGTATCGCGAACGCTGGAAGCGATGGGACAGCGCGACGAGCCCGCCATCATCGGCTTCGCCGAGTCGCTCACCTTCCAGACGAAGATCGGCCGCAAGGTCATCGAAGAACGATCGCGATCGCTCGCGCAGGCGCTCATGGCCGGCCTGCGCAGAATCGACGGCGTTCAACTCTGGACGCATCCGGATCCCGCGCGGTCGGGCGCCGTCGTCACGTTCCGTCCGGGAAACCTGGATATCCCGAAGCTGTCGGCGGCGCTCTACCGCAACGATCGCATCGGCTGCGCGACGCGGACCGGAAGCGATCGGCCCGGCATCCGTTTCTCGCCGCACATCTACAACACGATGGCGGAGGTCGATCGCGCGGTCGCCGCGACGGCGAAGTACATGAAACAGGGTGTGTGACGAGGAAGCCTATCGGGTCTCCTCGTGTTGCCGCTGCCGCCATCGTGGGCGTGCTGGCCGTCGCCGCGGTGTCTGGGACAGGGAACGCCGTACCCCAACGCCAGAACCGGCGGCAACTACATGCACAACTACTACTTCCCGCCGGCGCCGAGCTCGACGCCGTGGGCGCCTGCGTGGTCGCCGGACGGCCGGTGGATCGCGGTGGCGATGAGCGGCTCGATCTGGAAGAGTCGATCCGGCGACCGGCATCGCGGACGAGCTCACCTACGACGAGAAGTATCACTCGATGCCGTCCTGGTCGCCCGACGGCAACTGGATCGTCTACACGGCCGACGATGGCGGAAAGACGATCCAGCTCGACATCGTGAACGTCGCGACAGGCGAGACGCGAGCGCTGACGAACGACGCGTTCGTCTACACCGATCCGGTGTTTTCGCCCGACGGCACGCGCGTCGCGTACGTGTCGACGAAGCCGAACGGCTTTTTCAACGTCTTACATCCGGCCGATCAAGGACGGACAGTGGGCCGGCGAGGAGATCGCTGTGTCGAGCGACAACGAAGTACCGCAACTCGCGTCTGTACTTCGGCGCTGAGGACGTGCACATCACGCCGGCGTGGACGCGCGACGGCACGCAGCTCCTGCTCGTCTCGAATCGCGGCGTCCCGCTCGGGTTCGGGCAACATCTGGCTCGTGCCGGCCGTCGCCGGCGGGATGAACGATGCGCAGTCGGTGGTGGTCGAGCAGACGCTCTATCGTGCCCGGCCGGACGTGTCGATCGACGGCAAGCGGTTCGTCTACTCGTCCACGCGGGGCGCGGCCGATCAGTTCTCCAATCTGTACGTGCAGCCGGTCGACCGGCGGTGAGCCGTACAAGCTGACGTTCTTCGAGCACGACGCCTTCCACCCGCGCTGGTCGCCGGATGGCGAATGGATCGCCTACATCGACAACCGCGAAGGGCCTGCCGCAGCTCGCGCTGCTCGAAATGTACGGCGGCGCGAATCGACATCGTGCGCATCGTCGATCGCCGGTGGAAGCGGCCGATGGGAGTGCTGTCGGTTCGGACGGTCGACGAGCGAGGACAGCCGACCGGCGTCGCGCATCCATCTCACGGCGTCCGACGGAAAGTTCTACGCGCCGGCCGACGCGTACGCGCGCGTGAGCGCGGCGGGCGACAGGCTGTTTCATTCCACCGGCGAGTTCCGCGTCGAGCTGCCGGTCGGGAAAGGCGAAGCTGACGGCCGTAAAGGGCTTCGAGATGTTCCCGCAAACGGTGGAGGTCGAGATCGCCGCGCGACGAGGTGACGACGGTCGCGAATCGCCGCTGAAGCGGATGACCGACATGTCGGCGAAGGGATGGCACAGCGGCTCCACGCACGTGCACATGAACTACGGCGGAAACCTGCACAACACGCTCGAGAACCTGATGATGATGTCCGCGGCCGAAGACCAGGACATCGTGCTCGAGCAGGTCGCCAACAAGGACAACCGCATTCTCGACTATCAGTTTTTCGTGCCCGGCGGCGGCCCGCACCCGCTCTCGCGCAAGGACATGGTGCTCGTGGTCGGCCAGGAGTACCGGCCGCCCTTCTGGGGCCACGTGTTCATGTTCGGCTTGCGCGATCATCTGATTTCGCCCGTTCACGACCGGATACGAAGGCACGGCGATCGAGAGCCTCTATCCGAGCAACACGGACATGTTGCGCAAGGCCAGTGCGCAGGGGGCGTACGTGGGCTACGTCCATCCGTATGCCGGCGAGCACGATCCGCTCGACGGCGGATCTCGGCGGCGGCGAAGGGCGCGATCGTCGACGCCGCACTCGGCACGACGGACGCGATCGAGTGGTCCGCTGCCGGGCCGGGCGGGTTTCTTTCCGCTTTATGCGCTGTGGAACAACGGCCTCAAGGTGACGGCCGTGGGCGGCGAAGATTCGATCAGCAATCTCCACAGCAGCAAGCTCGTCGGCTCCGCAGCGCACGTATGTCTTCACCGGCGGACGCGGCCTCGACATGCACGCGTGGCTCGACGGCATGCGCGCCGGACGCGCGTTTGTCACCAACGGGCCGCTCGTCGAGTTGACGGTCAATGGCGTGTTGCCTGGCGAAACGGTGAACGCTGCCGGCGCGGCGGTGGTACCGTCGGCGTGCAGGCGCGCGTGCGCTCGATCGTGCCGCTGCAGAAGGTGACGCTCTACTTCAACGGTCAGGCCGTCGAAGACATCCCGCTCGGCGCCGATCGCCGAAGCGCCGACTTCAGCAAGACGCTGCCAGGTTGCCGCGAGCGGGTGGTATCACCTGCGCGCGGAAGGTGCCGCCTGCCGATCGGTTTCCACTCGACACCGCGCTACCCGCAGGGATTCACGAATCCGGTGTGGGTCGATCGTGGGCAACCGCCGGTTCGCGACCGCGCGTCGGCCGAGTACGCGCTGAGGTGGATCGACAAGCTCCAGAAGCTGGCCGAGGCCTGGCCCGGGATGGCGCTCGCAGAAGGAAAAAGATCACGTGTACGCGCAGTTCGACGAGGCGCGAGCAGTGTACCGGCGCCTTGCTGCCGAGGCGGGGAAATCAGAAAGTAGAAAGTAAAAAGTGAAAAGTTGAAAAGTGAGTAGAAAGTAGAAAGTTGTATGCACAGAAAAGTTGCCGGTTTGATGCTGGTCGTTGCCAGCGCCGCGATCGTCGGGGCGCAGGTAGCCGATGGTCGCCCGTTCACGCATGTCCTGTTCCTCGAGCCGTCGGCCGAGACCTCGGCGAATGTCAGCATCGGCGACTTGAATGGCGACGGGTTTGCCGACATCGTGCTCGCCAAGGGGCGGCACTGGCCGCTCATCGATCGCGTCCTCCTGAACGACGGCAAAGCGCGATTCGCCGCCGCGCACGACCTTGGCGATGCCGCTGACCGGTCGTATTCCGTTACGCTGGCCGACATCGATCGTGACGGCGATCTCGACGTGGTCGTCGGCAACGATGCGCCCGATCCGAAACGGGTGCATGCCAACGACGGCAAGGGCCGTTTCCACCTGCTGTCGACCTTCGGCCGTCCCGAGTGGCCGACCCGAAATGCCACCGTTGCGGATCTCAATGGCGACAAACTGCCCGACATCATCGTCGCGAACCGAACGGGCAAGAGCATGGGATCCAACTTCATCTGTCTCAACAAGGGCGGCGGGCGATTCGACGCCGACTGCATCGCGTTCTCGAAAGAATCGGCGGCGACGATCACGCCGGCGGACGTCAACCGCGATGGCACCGTTGATCTCGTCGTTCCGCATCGCGAGGGAGGACAGGCGTACGTTCACCTCAACGACGGCCATGCGCGATTCGAGAAGCGGATTCCGTTCGGCCGGCCCGATGCGGCGATTCGCCTGGCCGAAGCCGCCGATTTCAACGGGGACGGACGCATCGACATCGTGGCGATCGACGAACGGCGCGGCGCGTTCATCACCTTCAATGAGCCCGACGGGACGTTTTCGGCCCCGCTCGATCTGTCGGACGGCAAGGTTATGCCATACGCGCTCAGCGTGGGCGATGTGAACCTCGACAACAAAGTGGACGTTGTCGTGGGGCACGTGAAAGCGCCGTCAACGGTCTACCTCAATGACGGTTCCGGCCGGCACTTCGCCCCGCTGTCGTTCGGCGACAGTGAAGGGACGGTTTACGGCTTTGCGATTGGCGATCTCGATCGGGATGGTCATCCCGATATCGCCGTGGCCCGGTCGGACGCCCGGAACGTTGTGTACTTCGGAGCGCCGATGGCGCGGCAGGCGCGGTGAATCGCCGTCTGCTTGTCAGGGTTTCGGTGCCGGTTCGGCGCCTTCACCTTCTGGCGGCTCTGGTGCTTCTTGTCACGACCGCGATCCACGCTCAGCCGAACGACGACGTGCGGATTCGTGCCGCGCGCGTGATCGATGCGACCGGGCGGGTGATTCCGAACGCGACGGTCGTGGTGAGCGGTTCGACGATCAAAGCGATCGAGCCCTCCGGTTCCAGCGTGGCCGACATCGATCTCGGTCCCTCGACGCTGCTCCCCGGCATGATCGACGTGCACGCCCACATCGGCTGGCACTTCGGCGCGAACGGCCGCTTCGAGCCGCGTGCGGCGACTCCGGCTCAGGACGCGCTCTATGCCGCGGAGAATGCCTACCTGACCCTGATGGCCGGGTTCACGACCATTCAAAGTCCAGGGCAGCCCGGAGACGTCGACTTGCGCGATGCCATCGCGCGCGGCGTGCTGCCCGGTCCGCGCATCCTGACCTCGATCGTGCAGATCACGCCGAATGGCGACACGCCGGCCGTGCTTCGCCAGCGGGTTCGCGAGCTGAAGGAGCGGCGCGCCGACGTCGTCAAGATCTTCGACTCGGTGGTGCGTGGCGGCGTCGAGCAGGTGATGACGCGCGAGCAGGTCGTCGCGCTCTGCGGCGAGGCGAAGGCCGCCGGCTTGAGAACGATGGTGCACGCCCAGACGAGCGAATCGGTGAAAACGGCGGTCGAGGCCGGCTGCGCGCAAATCGAGCACGGCACCGGCGTCGATGATTCGGCGCTGAAGGTGATGGCCGAACGCGGCGTGTATTTCGACCCGCACGTGGGGGTCCTCTGGCAGAACTACCGGCGCAACAGGAACAGATTCATCGGCGTGGGTACTTACACCGAGGACACCTTCGCGTCGATTGACGAGACCATGCGCCTCAACGCAGCCATGATTCGAAAGGCCGTCGCCACTCCCGGGTTGAAGCTGGTGATGGGCTCCGACGCCGTGGCCGGCGCGCACGGGCGCAACGCCGACGAGCTCGTCGAGCGTGTCCGGCAGGGGAAGCAGCGGCCGATCGATGCCATCATCTCGGCGACGTCGCTGGCCGCGGAATCGCTCGGTCTGGACAAGACGATTGGAAGGCTCGCCCCCGGCTATCAGGCCGACATCATCGCGGTTGACGGCGATCCCACCAGCGACATCACGGCGCTGACCCGAGTGACGTTCGTCATGCGCGACGGCAAAGTCTACAAGCCATTCGCGCGGTAGAATGGCACACACTTCACCAAGGAAATCCATGTGGAAGCCTGGCTTCGTGGCCCGATAGAAGGCGTGCCCCCACTCCTGCAGCCCGTGGCGCATGCGCTGCTGCACGCCCTGGAAGAAACCCGCGAGGTGTTGGAGGGCTTTCCGGCCGATCGCGTCTGGAGTCGTCCTGGTGGCGTGGCGTCCGTCGGATTTCACCTTCAGCACATGTCCGGCGTGATCGATCGCCTCTTCACGTACGCTCGAGGTGAATCGCTCTCGGACGAGCAGCGAAAGGCTCTCGAATTCGAGGGCCAGCCACCGACTCCGGAAGCCAGCGTTGCCGATCTCGTTGGCGCCTTCGATGCGCAGGTCGAGCGCGCCTTGACCCAGCTTCGTGCGACCTCGCCTGAGATGCTCACCGAACCGCGTGCGGTTGGACGCCAGCGGCTTCCCTCGACCGTGCTGGGATTGCTCTTTCATGCCGCCGAGCACACCGGGCGGCATGCGGGCCAGTTGCTCGTCACCGCTCGCGTGCAGCTGTGACTGAACCCGTCGGCGATCTGCGCCGGGTCGTGGGCTTCTGGGGCGGCACCGCCCTCATCGTCGGCATCACGATCGGGAGCGGCATCTTCAGGACGCCACCCACCATTGCCGGGTTCATTCCAAGCCCCGTCGCGATCATGGTGCTGTGGGTGGTCTTTGGCCTCATCAGTTTGTGCGGTGCGCTGGCGGTCGCCGAGCTCAGCTCGATGCTGCCGAAGAGCGGCGGGGCGTACGTGTTTCTTCGGGAGGCATATGGCGACGCCGCCGCGTTCGTATTCGGCTGGATCTACGTGCTCATCGCGACCCCGGCCAGCATCGCGGCATTGGCCACGGTCTTTGGCGAGTTTCTGCTGAGCCTGTTGAACCTTCCGCCGGCGCCTGCCACGATCCAGGCAATTGCGATCGTGGCCATCCTCTCGCTCACGTTCGCCAATGTGCTCGGCGCGCGAGTCGGGGCGGGGATCAGCGGCATGACTACGCTCGTGAAAGTCACGGCGCTCGCGGCCATCATTCTCGGGACGTTCCTGCTGGGAGAAGGCAGCGCGGCGAACTTCGCGCCGGCCGGTCCTGTGCAGGTCGAGGGGCTGGCGCGCGCGATGGCATCGGTCATCTGGACCTACGACGGCTGGGTCGCCGTCAGCATGATCGCCGGCGAGGTGGTCGCGCCCGAGCGGCTGATGAAACGCATCATCATCTCGGGGATGCTCATCATCATGGCGCTCTACATCGGCGCCAACCTCGCCTACTTCTACATGATGCCGATCGACGTGCTCGCCGTGCAGAAAGCCGCGGTCGCACGCACGGTGATGCAGTCGATTGCCGGCCCCGTCGGTGGCGCGGCCATCATCCTCGCGATGATGACGAGCGTCTTCGGCGCATTGAATGGCAACTTCCTCGCCTACCCGCGCGTGACCTATGCGATGGCGCGCGACGGGCTGACGTTTGCCTTTCTCGGAACGATCCATCGGCGATGGTCGTCGCCGTGGATCGCGATCGTCGTCGAAGGCGTGGCCGCCATCGTGCTGGTGCTCACGCTGCGCGACTTCGACCGGCTGACGACCTTCTTCATCGTCGTGCTGTGGGCGGCGCTCGTCTTTGCCGTCGCGTCGATCTTCGTGCTGCGACGGAAGATGCCCGATGCGCCACGGCCGTTCCGCACGCCGGGATACCCGTGGGTGCCGCTGTGCTTCGTAGTGGGGACGCTCGCCGGCGTGTCGGCGATCGTGTGGGGCGAAATCGACGGAGGGAACTATTCGCCGCTGTATGGATTGTTCATCGCGGCCGCGGGTTTTCCGGTCCATCATTTCTGGCGTCGTCTTGGGCGATAGAGCATCGACTCGCACCGTCACCTTTACCATGCTGGCGCTCGTCGCGTTCGCAGCCAATTCGGTGCTGTGCCGCCTTGCGCTTCAGCAGCACGCCGTCGACGCCGCGACGTTTTCCAGCCTCCGGTTCGCTTCCGGCGCCGCGTTGCTGGTGGCCATCACCGGTGGGCGCAGTAGCGCGCGCCCTTCGGCCGGCTCGTGGACGTCCGCCGTCATCCTCGCGCTGTACGCTATCCCGTTCGCGCTCGCATACGTGCGTCTGAGCACCGGAACCGGCGCCTTGATCCTGTTTGGGACCGTCCAGGTGACGATGCTGATCGGTGCGCGCCGCATCGGCGAGCACATCGGAGGCATGCAGGCGTTCGGTATCGGGCTCGCCGTGATTGGGTTGCTGTATCTCGTATGGCCGGGGCTGTCGGCTCCGCCGCCGATCGGTGCGGCACTCATGACGACAGCCGGCATCGGGTGGGGTCTCTACTCGTTGCGCGGGCGCGGGGCGGACGACCCGTTGCTGCAAACCACGAGCAACTTCGTGCGCTCCGTCCCACTCATCTTCCTGGCAAGCCTGGCATCGATCGCGCAATTCCACATCAGCCCTGGCGGTGCGGCCCTGGCAGTGACGTCGGGGGCGCTCGCGACGGGCCTCGGATATGTGGCCTGGTTCGCGGCGCTGCGCGGGCTGACCGCTGTGCGGGCGGCGGTGGTGCAGCTCGCCGTGCCCGTCCTCGCCGCGGCAGGCGGGGTCGTCCTTCTTTCCGAGCCCGTTCCGGTGCGTCTTGTCGTGGCGACGATCCTCGTGCTGGGCGGAATCGCCCTGGCCATCCTCACCGGCCGCTCTAGCCGCCGGTCCGAATCGTAGGCCGGATTACCGTACTCAAGTTGTGCTTGCACCACCGGGGGCCATGGGTATCATGGCGGTTTGTCGTAGGGAGGTTTTGAGCAATGAGCACGCGTCGATCAAAGCGAAGTACGATCCGAAGAACCTGTTCCGCGTGAATCAGAACATCAAGCCGGCTGTGTAGGGCTTCGCGTTCGATACCCTTTGAGTGAGGATCCGCATGCGCATGAAAACGACAGGTCTGGTGTGTCTCGTGATGACGTGTTCTGTGTGGGCTCAGCAGCCGCAGCCGGAGATCGCCGCGACGGTGGCGTTCACGGAAGGGCCGACGGTGGATCGCGAAGGGAACGTCTACTTCACGGAGATCACCTCTCAGCGAATCATGAAGCTGGGCACCAACGGCCTGCTCTCGACCTACCGCGAGAAGAGCAACGCCGCCAACGGTCTCCTCCTCGATCCGGAAGGCCGCCTGATTGCCTGTGAAGGCGGCGAGCTCGAGCGTCCCGGCGTGAAGGTCGCCGGCTCGCCGCGCGTGACGCGAACGGACCTGAAGACGGGCAAGATCGAGGTGCTGGCCGACAACTATCAGGGCCAGTCCTTTACGGCGCCGAACGATGTCACCATCGACGGCAAGGGACGGTTGTATTTCACCGATCTCGCCGGTGTGGCGGTGTACCGCCTCGACGGGCCTGGCAAGCTCGAGCGAATCCTTGCCGCGCCCGACATTCAGCGTCCCAACGGCATCCAGATTTCACCTGACGATCGGAAGCTGTATCTCATCGAGGCCAACGGGACGCAGGGCGGCGCGCGCATGATTCGCAGCTACGACCTGCAGCCCAACGGCACGGTCACCAACATGAAAGTGCACTACAACTTCTATCCCGGACGCAGCGCCGATGGCATGAGCATCGACACGCAGGGCAATCTCTGGGCATCGGCCGGCCTGAACCAGCTGCGCGGCACGTCCGAGACGCTCGACACCAAAGCCGGTGTCCACGTGATTTCGCCCGAAGGCAAGCTCATCCAGTTCATTCCGATTCCTGAAGACACGATCACGAACAATGCGTTCGGCGGCCCCGACATGAAGACGCTCTACGTGACCGCGGGCAAAAATCTGTATCGGATACGGACCGATATCGCCGGGCTCCCGCGGTAGGTATGCGCAAGATCGACGTCTTCACTCACATCTTCCCGGCGGCCTACGCCGAGCGGATGGGAGAAGTGGCGCCCGGATTCAAGGACGCGGGGAAGCGTGTGCGTGGCGTGCCGATGCTCGTCGATCTCGACGAGCGATTCCGCGTCATGGATCGGTTCGAGGGCTACCAGCAGGTGCTGTCGCTTGCGACGCCGCCCATCGAGGTCTTCGCGACGCCGCCGAGACGCGGTCGAGCTCGCGCGCCGCGCCAACGACGGCATGGCGGAGCTGGTGCAGAAGTATCCGCGAGCGGTTTCCCGGATTCGTGGCGTCGCTGCCGCTCAACGATCCCGACGCGGCGCTTCGCGAAACGCACCGGGCGATCGGCGAGCTTGGCGCCCGCGGCATTCAGATCTTCACGAACGTCTGCGGCAAGCCGCTCGTCGCTGCCCGAGTTCCTGCCGCTCTTCGACGCGATGGCCGGGTTCGACCTGCCGATCTGGCTGCATCCGTATCGGGGCGCCGACTTCCCAGACTACGCGACCGAGGATCGCTCGCAGTACGAGATCTGGTGGACGTTCGGCTGGCCGTACGAGACCAGCGTGGCGATGGCGCGCATGGTCTTCGCCGGGCTGTTCGACAAGCTACCCGAACGCTGAAGATCATCACGCACCACATGGGCGCGATGGCGCCGTACTTCGAAGGGCGCGTCGGTCCCGGATGGGATCAGCTGGGCGCCCGCACGTCGGATCGGGATCTACTCACAGGTGCTGAAGCGGCTGAAGAAGCGCCCGCATCGACTACTTCCGGATGTTCTACGCCGACACGGCGCTCTTCGGCGCCTACGACGCGACGGTCTGCGGTCTCGAGTTCTTCGGCGTCCGATCACGTGCTGTTTGCGTCCGACTCGCCGTTCGATCCCGAAAAAGGCCCGATGTACATCCGCGAGACGATCGGCATCATCGATCGCCTGCCCATTTCCGAAGAGGAACGGGCCGCGATCTACTACGGGAATGCGATTCGACTCTTGAAACTCGAGTGAGGGACCTATGAAAGCGCTTTTTGTTCTGCTTGCGTTCGTCCTGTCTGCCGCGCCGGCGTCGGCGCAGCTTCCCGTGGAATTACATCCGAATCAGCAGGCGCTGCTGCAAAGCAGCGATCCGCAGCTGGCGGCCAACAAGAAGCTCGTGTTCGATTTCTGGCGCGAGGTCTTCCAGGCCCGCAACATGGATCTGGCGCCCAAGTACATGGCCGAGAACTACATGCAGCACAACCCGACGGTGGCGACCGGCCGTCAGCCGTTCATGGACTTCTTCGGGCGTCTCGAGCGCCAGCCGGTGAAGCCGACCATCGACAACCTGGTGACGATTACAGCCGAGCGCGACCTGGTCGTGCTGGCATTCCGGCGCGAGCTGCCAGACCCGAAGAATCCCGGACAGCGCTACACGACGACCTGGTTCGACATGCTTCGCATCGAAAACGGGAAGATCGCCGAACACTGGGATTACGGGACGAAGAGTCCGTAGCGGTGTCAGTCGCCCCTCGACGATGCTCGGGGCGACCCTGGGCTTGTCGAAGGGTCGCAAGGCGCCCCTCGACAGTCGGCAGGCGCAAGTCATAGTACGTAGTGTCCGGCTTCCGCCTTCGCTGAAGCTACGGCGGACCACCGTAGCCTTGGCGGAGGTGGTCAGCCGGACGTCATGGTTCGCAGGCGCCGCTGCGAAGCCGTGAAGCGGTCTGCTCCAAGTCTGGTCAGGCTTACGGCAACGGGACGCCGAGATCGAATGGTTAGCTCCTTCGCGCCGGATCTCACATCCATGCTGTTCGAGGTGCCTGATCAGGTCACGCCGTTTCACGCCGTGATCTTCAATGGCTCTCGAATCACGTCTTTGCCGTTGGTGGTTTCCTGGGCGAGCGTTCGGTTGGCTTCGAGCACCAGCGCCACGGCTTCCCGAAGGTTGGCGCGCACTTCTTCGAGTGTGGCGCCTTGGGTATTCGCGCCTGGCAACTCCTCGACGAACCCGATGTAGCCTTCCGGCCCGCGTCGAAAAACGGCCGTGAACTGCAACTCCATGGGCCTATCATACGCTTGGTGTCAGCCGAAGCCGAACAGCCGCTGCAGCCGACAAGCGGCGCGCGAAGGATGGGTTAATCAAGAAATTGAGAGCGCCGCTCGCGGCTGAGCGGCAGGGCGTTGGGCCGACAAACGAAGAGAAGAACGAGGTGAGCGATGCGCTCATGGCTAAAGGCAGGAATGGGGCTGGGACAGCGCGATAGCCCAGCAAGTCCCCGGAAAGCGGGCGAGAGACATCGGGATTCCATTCACAGGGGTGACCGGCCCGTACAACGCCATGGTCACCCGGGCGCGACTCCGCGCGGAACTGGTGTCGAAGCTTCCGTTCAATTCGGAGATCACGATTTGTGATGGACGCGAGATTGTCAGGTTGATGTCCCGGCATCCTTTCGGGAACCGGCCCGTGCGACCCAACATCGTCAGTTTCGTCAGCGTCCTGTCCCGGCGCCCCCGCTTGGCGCCGGCGACGCCGATGAGCTTTCCGCCCCGAGGCAGGCGGCGGGTTAGAGTCGTCGCGCGGGACACCCGGTATGTATTCGGCATGTACCGGCGCCAGTTGAAGGTCATCGGCTACTTTGGCAAGTTAGACCGGATCTTTGGCGTGCCGGTCACCACTCGGAACTGGAATACGATGAGCGCGATCGTCAAGGTCCTGGGTAGCGAAGGGACCTGATCGTTCGACTGCGCGAGAATGCCATGGTGATTGGCGAGAAGCTCGGGTCGTACACCATCCGCCAGAAACTGGGCGAAGGCGGCATGGGGGCGGTGTTCCTCGCCTACGACACGACGCTTCATCGGCCGGTCGCGCTGAAGGTCGTGGATCAGGCCGCGGCGGATAGTGAGACGTCGCGGAGCCGATTGCTGCGCGAAGCCCGCAACGCCGCGGCCCTCAATCACCCCAACATCTGCACCATTCACGAAGTCGGGCACGAGAGCGGCACGGCCTTCATCGCGATGGAGTACGTGGAGGGCCGATCGCTGCGCCTGCTTCTCGATGAGGGTGGCGCATTGCCGTCCGCCGACGCACTGCGATACGCGATTCAGACGGCCGATGCGCTCGCGTACGCGCACGAGCATGGCGTCGTGCATCGCGATTTGAAGGCGGCCAACATCATGATCTCGGCGGACGGGCGCCTGAAGGTCGTCGACTTCGGATTGGCGCGCCGTGAAGATGCGCTGGTCGCCGACGCGACGACCCTCGTGTCGGCGGTGCCGGCAGGTACGCCGGCGGGAACCCCGTATGCAATGGCGCCCGAACAGGTGCGCGGCGACGCCGCCGACGCGCGCACCGACGTCTGGGCACTGGGAGTGTTGCTCTACGAACTGGTGACGGGGACGAAACCGTTTACGGCTTCCACCGTTCCCGAGCTGTTTTCAGCGATCCTCAAGGAGCCGCCGCGGCCGTGGCCCAGTGGAGTGAAGATGGCGCTCCGGCCGGTGATCGAGCGCTGCCTCGAAAAAGATCCGGCGCGGCGTTATCAGGACGCGCGCGAGGTGCGCCTCGTCCTCGAGACGATTCAGGCGGGATCGGTGCCGGTGTGGTCCACGTGGCGCTATCGAGTGATGCGTCCGGGTGGGCTGGCGGCAGCGGCGCTGGTCGCGATTGTTGCCGTATCACTGTTCATGAACGTCGGCGGTCTGCGCGACCGTATCGCCGGCAGGCGCGTCACCACCACGCCGATCAAGCTCGCTGTCCTGCCGTTTGAAAACCTGACTGGCGACCCGGCGCAGGAATACTTCAGCGACGGGTTGACCGACGAGATGATCATGCAGTTGGGACGGCTGCAGCCCGACCGTCTCCGCGTCATCGCGCGCAGCTCGGCGATGCAATACAAGAACCACGAATCGCCCATCGAGGCGATGGGCCGCGATTTTGGCGTCGACTACGTGCTCGAAGGTAGTGCCCGACGCGAAGGCAATCGCGTTCGCATCAACGCGACGTTGATTCAGGTCCGCGAGCGGACCCAGCGCTGGTCGCAGAGCTTCGACCGCGAGATATCGGGGATCCTGTCACTGCAGAACGACGTGGCGCGCGGGGTGTCCGGCGCCCTGGCCCTGACGCTGCTGCCGACGGATCAATCGCGACTGGCCAGTGCGAGGCCGGTGAATCCTGCCGCGTACGAGGCCTACTTGATCGGGCGAAGCCACGAGCGGCGGCTGACCCGGCCGGAGCTCGATCGCGCGCTCGAGTACTACGAAACCGCCGCCAGGCTGGATCCCGACTTGGCGCTCGCGCATTTCGGGATCAGTGGTGTGTGGGGGGCACGCGTCCAGGTCGGACTGGTCCCGCGCGCCGAGGGGGCGCCGCGCGCCGACGCCGCGCTGCAGAGGGCGCTGGCGCTGGACGACTCATTGCCGGAAGGGCATATGGCCCTGGGCAGCCGCGCGACGTGGCAGCAATGGGACTGGTCGACCGCAGAAAGACACTTTCGCCGCGCGCTCGATCTCAACCCAAGCCTTGCCGAAGCGCACATGTTCTATTCCCATTACCTCTACATCATGCAGCGCCCTCGGGAAGGCGCCGCCGAGATCCAGCGCGCGCTGGAGCTGGATCCATTGAACGATCTGGTGCAGCAGTTCTTCGGCATGACGCTTCGATTCGAGCGGCGCTTTGAGGATGGGATCGCCCACGCCCGACAAGTGCTTCAGACGAGTCCGAACTCGCCGAGCGCCTGGAGCGCACTTGCGGAAAACCTCTACCAGCTCGGAAAACATGAAGAGTCATTGCCGGCGCATAAGAGCGCGATCGGCGCCCGGGGGAATCCCGCCGTCGTCGATGCCTTGACGAAAGGGATGGAGGGAGGTGACTACCGTGGTGCCATGCGCCGGAGCGCCGACATTCGAGCGCGGATCGGCCAGCGATGGCCGGCGGCACAGGACTACCTCCGCGCCGGAGAGCCCGGCCTGGCGCTCGACCAGCTGGAGCAGGCGTACGAGGAGCGAAATCAGAATATGCCGTACATTGGCATTGCGCCCGTGTTCGATCCCGTGCGTGACCACCCACGCTTTCAGGCGCTCGTGATGCGTCTGAAGCTGCCGCAATAGGATGGACCAGCGGCCGCACGAGCCGCCTAACCCGGCGTTGGAGCCGACCCGCTCGTTGGTAGGGATGACTATCTTGAATCCACGAGGATTCCGTTCGAAACCTACAGCACCCACTTTGGAAACGTCGACACCGGCACCAGGCTGGGCTTTCAGCTTCTTCATGCTCTCGTTTCGAGCCACACGACGACTGGGATCGGTACGAAGGGTATCAATGGTGCGCCGCGGAACAGTACGCGCACCAGAATGCCAATGACCCCGACGCCGTCGAGATCTTGGCCAGAGTTCGCCGCTCAAGAAACAACTACTTGCGGTGGGGTCGCGACGAGATGGGGTGGGCCGTGTACCTGTTCCTGAACGGCGACGCCGCCAGCGGGTTTCTGCCGCCGCGGTAGCGAAGGAAGCACGTGTGCAGCCGACAGCAAGTCCAGCGCCGCGGGAATGAAGGAATCCGGTGAACACGCGCTAGAGTGACGCGCTTCGCTACGGCCTCTTTGGCGCAGTCACGTTCCTTTTGTACTTCTGGCTCGCCGTCAACTGGCTGACCGTTTCGGCGTGGCTGATGGGCCGCGAACGCGTCATCTTCGACGAACAAGCCGGCTGGATTCTCGAGCTCAAGCGGACCGTGGACGCCGTGCCGTGGCTCATCGGCGCCGCGCTGCTGGTGTTCGGGCTGCTGCGGCGGCGCTGGGTTCCGCTCGTGGCCTATGCCGGCGCGTTTGTCCTGGGCTTCGGCCTGTTGTTCGGCGTGCTCTTCGGCCGTCCAGTCATCCAGGACTACGCGTCGAGGGTTGCGTTCGACTCCGCCGCCTGGAAGGCCGAGAACGGCGACGCGGCGCAGGGCATCCGGGTTCGCATGGTCGACGACTTGCTTGCGAGGCATAAGCTCGTGGGCATGTCGCGGGCGCAGGTGGAGGAACTTCTCGGCGTGCCTCCTGCGACGCCATACTTCCGGGAGTACGACTACGTCTACTAGCTTGGACCGGAACGTGGCTTCATCTCGATCGACTCGGAATGGCTCGTCGTGAAAAATCAGCGAGGGTGTCGTTAGCGCGAAATCGTGACCGACTGACGGCGTGGCTAGCGCGCCGAGGCTGATGCCTGAGGCCAGATACCAGCGAACGACGGTTGACGGTATACTCGGAACGCAGCGAACAAACCATCCATGGCGACGAAGTCGACCATCGTTCACAGCGATCCCGAGATTCTCGGGGGCACACCAGTGTTTGTCGGCACCCGTGTTCCGGTGCAGTCTCTCTTTGACTACATCGAGGGCGGAGACACGCTCGACGAATTCCTGCGCCAGTTTCCGTCTGTCACGCGCGAACAGGCAATTGGGGCGCTCGAGATCGCCCGCGATACATTGCTGAGCCGTGCGCGTCCTGCTTGACGAGAATCTACCTCACGATCTCGGTTCCCTCCTGCCCGGTCATGAGGTTTCAACGGTTCAGGGCGTCGGATGGGCAGGTGTCAAGAACGGAGAACTGCTTCTACGCGCCTCGGGTCTGGTTGATGCGTTCGTGACGATGGATCGCAAGTTGGAACACCAGCAGAAGATCGGTGACCTTCCATTCGGTGTGGTTGTTATTCAGGCCATGTCAAATCGCATTCAGGATCTCAAGCCGCTGGTCGCCGACATTCTGACCGCGCTCAAACGCGTCGAAGCGGGCATGATTCAGCACGTCGGTGCCTGACAGTTTGCAGCCGATGAAGGCCGCACGGAAATTCGCAAAAAGCTCGACTGACTTGACAGAACGGAGGTTGGGATGAAGAACGCTCTCCTTGGATGGGCTGTGGCGGCGTGTTGCGGCGTGGCGATGATCGCGCAGGCTCGGGTGAATCCCACAGACCCGCAGCCGATGTGCAACATGTGTCCTGGCACGTACATTCCGCTGTCCGAGCTCGAGGCGTACACGAAGAAAGCCGTACAGGAGAAGCTGACCGACCAGCAGGTGCGGGATATCGAGCTTGGGCGCGCCCACGTCGGCATCGGCATGGTCTATCGTTCCAGGCTCGACAAGCCGGCGCCGGATTCTGTGGCCGAACACGACCTTGTCAGCGAGGTCTATCACGTGATTTCAGGCACTGCCACGCTCGTGCTCGGTCCGGACATCGTCAACCGGCAGCGGCGTCCGGCCACCCTCCGCACCGTCATCGAGTACAACGGGCCGGGACACAATGGCTCAGAGATTCGCAACGGCGTGGCACACCAGCTCAAGGCCGGCGACGTCGTGGTGATTCCCGCAGGCACCGGTCACTGGTTCACGAAGATCGACGATCACATCAACTACCTGATGGTCCGCATCGATCCCGACAAGGTGACGCCGCTCAAGAACGAAGCGCAGTCGAAGGAGTATTTGAGCAAATGACCCTCCGTCTCGTCTCCATCGTGTTGGCGTCGGTGCTGGTCAGCACCGGTTATGCCTGGCAGTCTGCTCCAGCAACTGATGTCGCTCGGCCTCGCACCGCTGCGGTCGACGCGGTGCTGGCCGATGCCGTCAAGAGGGGAGACATCCCCGGCGTCGTCGCGGTCGTCGTCGATCGCCGCGGCATCATCTATCAGGGGGCGTTCGGGAAGGCGGATGTCGCCACAGGGAAGTCTCTGACCGCTGACGCGATCTTCCGCATTGCGTCGATGACCAAGCCGATTACGTCGACGGCGGCGATGCAGCTGTTCGAACAGGGCAAGTTCCGCCTCGAGGATCCCGCGGAGAAGTACCTGCCCGACCTTGCGAACATGAAGGTGTTCGAGTCGTTCGACCAGGCGACGGGGGCGTACACACTGCGGCCGGCGGCGAGGCCCATCACCATCCGGCACCTCCTGACCCACACTTCGGGGCTCAGTCAGAATTTCACGAGCCCGATCGTCAGAGACTTCAAGCCTCGCACTGGAGAGCAGTATCCGGCGGGTCCACTGCTCTTCGATCCCGGCGATCAATGGATCTACGGCACGAGCATCGACTGGGTAGGACGGCTGGTCGAATCGCTGTCGGGCATGCCGCTCGAGTCGTACTTCCGCGAGCGCATTCTCGGCCCGCTGAACATGAACGACACGTTCTACAACCTGCCCCAGGACAAGCACGCGCGCGTCGTGCCTGTCCATAAACGGCGTGCCGATGGGACCTTCGAGCGCGATCCCGCACAGCCGCCGTTTTCGATACCGAGGCCCGGCGGCGGTGGTGGGCTTTCATCCACCGCGGCCGACTACGCTCGCGTTCTGCGCATGTTTCTCAACCAGGGCACGCTCGACAACGTGCGCATTCTGTCGCCCGAGTCGGTCACGCTGATGAGCGCGAATCAGATCGGCAGCGTTGGCGTTCGGGCGTTGAAGAGCGCGATGCCAGACCGCAGCAGCGACTTCACGTTCGTCGATGACGGCCGGGACAAGTGGGGCGTTGGATTCATGATCGCCGCGAACGGACGTCCGGGCAAGCGGTCCGCGGGAAGCCTCAGCTGGGGCGGCATCAACAACACGTACCTCTGGATCGATCCAGCCCAGGGCATCGGCGGGATCATTCTGATGCAGCTGCTTCCGTTCGCCGACAGCAAAGCACTTGCCGTATACGACTCGTTCGAGCGCGCCGCATACCAGCTCGCGCGATAGGGTATGGCGGTCAGCGATCCGCGCATCGCACTGATCGGCGACTACAACGCGGCGGTCAAGGCACACCAGTGCATCCCGCGTGCGCTCGCGCTCGCCGGCGAATCTCTCGGACACGGTTGCGCGTGCGAATGGCTGCACACCGGGACGCTTCGCGATGATCCGTTCGAGCAGCTCGTCCCATACGACGGTATCTGGTGTGTGCCGGCCTCGCCGTACGTCAACCCTCTTGGAGCGATTGCGGCCATCAGGATGGCGCGCGAGACGGGTAAGCCGTTCCTCGGCACGTGCGGCGGGTTCCAGCATGCGATGTTGGAATACGCCGAGGCCGTATGGGGCGTGGCGCGAGCCGTCCACGCCGAGCTGGATCCCACCGCCGACAATCCGGTGATTGCGCCGCTCGAGTGCAGCCTCGTCGACAAAGACGGCGACGTGCGCTTCGCACCGGGCTCGAGAGTCGGTTCGCTGTACGGCGTGCCGTCAGCCCGCGAGGAGTACCACTGCCGGTACGGCCTCGGTCGCGAGTACAGCGCCCGGCTCGCGAGCGGACCGCTGCGCGCCAGTGCGTGGGATGCCGACGGCGACGTGCGGGCGGTCGAGCTCGACGGGCATCCATTTTTCATTGCGACGCTGTTCCAGCCGGAGCAATCGGCTCTTTCGGGCCGCACCCATCCGCTGATCCGGGCGTTCGTAAGCGCCGCCCAGTCCGCTGACCGCCACGGGTCCGGCTGAAGCCGGACACTACGTACTGCCCCGGACCTGCCCATTGCCCAAACGATTGTCGAAATCGCCTGCTGTCAAACGTCATTGTCGCAGCAGGGCATAATGCCAGGCTGAAACAAGGGAGACACCATGAAGTACATGTTGATGGTTTTCAACGACGACAAGACTTTCCAGGCCATGAGCGAGGCCGACCGCGCGAAAGCCGTGGCGCCCTATGGCGCTTACACGGAGGCGCTCAAGACCGCCGGCGTTTACGGCGGCGGCGAGCGGCTGCGGCCGGTCGAGATGGCGACGACCGTGCGCGTGGCCAACGGCAAGACCGAAGTGCTGAACGGACCCTACGCGGAGACCAGGGAACAACTCGGCGGCTACTTCCTGATCGACGTGCCCGATCTGGACGCCGCCATTTCGTGGGCCTCGCGCTGCCCCGGCGCCAGCCATGGCATCGTCGAGGTGCGTCCGATTTGGCCGATGTAGCGCTCGAACGAGTGGCGCGCGAGAGCTACGGCAAGCTCGTGGCCTTTCTCGCCGCACGCACGCGCGACGTGGCGGGGGCAGAGGATGCGCTCTCCGAAGCCTTCGCCGCCGCCCTCGTCGATTGGCCGAAGAACGGCATCCCGAACAATCCCGAAGGGTGGCTTCTGACCGTCGCACGTCGCCGGCAGATCGACGTCGTCCGGCAGCGGCGGACGGCTGAGGGCGCCGCCGATCATCTGAATTTTCTTTCGGAGATGGCATCAGCACAATCAGACCTCGACGCCGGGATCCCTGACGAGCGGCTCGCGCTGATGTTCGCGTGCGCGCATCCGGCGATCGACGCCGGCATTCGCGCGCCCCTGATGCTGCAGGCTGTGCTCGGGTTCGACGCCGCGGCCATCGCCTCGGCGTTCCTGGTCTCTCCTTCGACGATGGGGCAGCGTCTCGTGCGGGCGAAGAACAAGATCAAGCAGGCCGGCATTCCGTTTCGCGTGCCAGATCGCGACGAGCTTGGCCCGCGGCTCGATGCGGTGCTCGACGCGATCTACGCGACTTACGCGGAAGGCTGGGCCGATCCGGCCGGAACGGATGCGCGCCGCCGGAATCTCGCGGAAGAGGCGATCTGGCTCGGCCGTCTGGTCGAATCACTGCTGCCCGGGGAGCCAGAGGCGCTTGGCCTGCTGTCGTTGATGCTGCACTCGCACGCGCGGCGGGCAGCGAGGCGTGACGAACATGGAGAGTACGTGCCGCTGTCGCAGCAGGATCCCGGGTTGTGGGACGCGACCCTCATAGACGAGGCGGAAGCGTTGCTGGTACGCAGCGAGCAGGCTGGGGCGGACGGGCCGCTATCAACTCGAAGCGGCGGTGCAGTCGGCGCACGTCATTCGCCGCCACACCGGCAGGCCCGACTGGATCGCCATCGAGCGGTTGTACGACGCGCTCGTCGCGCTCACCGGATCGCCCGTGGTCGCCATCAATCGAGCCGTCGCCGTCGCAGAAACGCGCGGCCCTCTCGCGGCGCTGGCCGCCCTCGACGAGTTGAAAGACGATGCGCGGTTGAGCGAGTATCAGCCGTACTGGGCGGCGCGTGCGGGCGTGCTGGCGCAGCTGGGAGACGTCGCCGCCGCGGATCTCGCATACGAGCGGGCAATCGGGCTCGAGCGAGAGCCGTCGGTGCGTCACTTCCTTCAGCAGCGCCGTGAGGTGAATGCAAGAAAGGAAGAAAGGAAGGGATTAGGGATTGGGGATTAGGAATTACAAAGCCGTGTGCCTACGCCAAGGCTTCGGCGCGTCCGCCGTAGCTTCGCGAAGGCGGAAACTTCGGATTCGCGCGGCAGGTATGCCGGCCCAACTGCCCTCGCGTGCCAAAGTCGCTAGCCCGGCTAAAGCCGGGCCCTACCGTAGTTCTGCAGCCCCTGCCTAGGCTCCTACCATGTCAAGCAGTTGATTCACATCGATCGCCCGGGTTGACTCGACGCCGCCGGCGACCGACGGTGCGACGACGAGCGCCTCGGCGTGATCCTCGAACCAGATCAGAAAAGACGATCGGTCCGCGCCCGTGAGCCGCATCTGGTTCAACCAGGTGTAGTAGGCGCCCATGTCCGCGTCCACCAGCGCGCCCTCTGCGTCGAGCGCAGACGGCGCGCGCGATCCCATCAGCGCCGCGTTCATCGATCGTTCGGTCACGCGGGGCGCGAATCTGGCGAGGAGCGTCACCGGCTGGGCGCGCCGCAGCACTTCGCGGGCCGCCCACTGCACGAACGTCGTGCTGAAGAACTGCACGCCCGACCCTTCCGACAACAGAGTCACCTTGAAATAGTTGAGGACGCGCTCGTCTCCGTCACCCTTGAGCCCCAGGTCTTCCGGCCGCATCTGCATCAGCGCGCTTCGTCGGGCTTCGGTGCCCGCGCCCGCCACGAGCAGGCCTCGCAGCTTCGAGACCACCGCGTCCCGGATGGGATCGAGCTGCCGGTACGCCAGCGTCTGCAAACCCGTAGGAACGGCGTTCGGCGAGCCACCGTCGATATACCAGTGGCCGAACGGAACGGGATGCTGCCCGGCTCGTGCCGACAAACGCTGCAACACGATCTGCAGGCCGCCGGCCGGATTCACGCGGCTGAAGTACGTGCCGCGCGCGCGCAGCTTGCGAAACAGCGGATAACTGTTCTTCGTCACGCCCTGCCCGAGCACCACAACGCTCACGCGCGGCATCGCAGGCGGTGGAGGAGGAATCGCCGAGCGAACGGTGTTGAGGAACTCAACCGCGGCGGTGCGAAAGTCGGCGACCTGTGACGTGGTCCAGAGGTGGGCAGACAGCCGTTCGGAGAATGCCGTCGGATTGTTGACCCAATCCACCTCCGCGAGATCGCGTGAGAGCGTGAGCCGATCGAACCGCGCCATCACCTCCCGGCGCCGCTCGGGTGGCTGTGCCTTCATGAACGCAAACTGCGCGTCCACTTCCTGCCGCTCGGCCGGGAACTTCGAATCGTAGGCGATGACTTCTCCCAGGAGCAGCGGGACGAAGCCCAGGGGCAGCTGGCGCAGGATCTCGAGGTTGTCCACGGCGACTTGGCGCGCCAGCGGCGGGTAGGTGGCGAAATGCTCGGGCGCGAGTTCCGAAGGCTGCATGTCCTGCGATCAGAAAATCAGAATAGCTCACCAACCGGTTTACCTTGCGCGAACTGCGGCGAGAATCCGAAATACGAGCCCAGCGTCGGCACCAGGTCCATCGAGTCGATCGGACGATCGATCACCACGTTCTCGCGGATGTCGGGTCCCATCGCCAGCATCCAGGTGGTGCGCGAGCGGGCATCTCCCGTTCGATGGTGCTGGAATCCGTTGCCTCCCGGCGTCTCGTCCGAGTCGCGCCCGAAATCGGGGAGGACGAACAGTGAGGTCCTGCCCGCGTATTCGGGACTGCTCTGAATCAGCTTCCAGAGTTCGGCACACAGCCGGTCGGTGCGGCGGATCGCGTCCACGTACAGTGAAAAGGTTCCCGCGTGAGCGATGTCGATGTCGTGCAGCGTGATCCAGAGCAGGCTGGGGGCGAACTGCTGCATGACCCTGCGCGCGAGGAACACCGACAGCTCATCCGGGCTCTCGAGATTGCGTGCGTTGGCGAGGAAATCGGAAACAGAGACCTTCAAGACGCCCGTCAGGCGTTCGAGCTCGAGATCGGTGCTGCCGGCTTCCGGTCTGTACAACGGCGATTCGTAGTTGTCGTGGAGCAGCGACTGGTAGTCGGCCTGCGCGCCGGCAGGAACGGCTGATGCCAGCAGGCGCTTGGGCAGGACGACGTTCGCGCCAAGACCAGGGCCGTAGCCGGCATGCTGGCTTTCGCCGATGCGCTCGAAACCGATGCTGGGCGCGATGACCCAGGCGTCCGAGGCTGGCCGCTTCAGTTCCTTGCGGAAGTATTCGAAGACGGTCGGATGTTCCGGCGGCGACGCGATGAAGTTGTTGAGGGTCTCGTACGCCCCCGTGGCCAGGCTCGCGTTGGCGACGTAGTGTCCCAGGATGCCGCGGTTGATTACTCGAGTGAAGAAGGTGCCTCGGGGGAGCAGTTGGCCGACGAGGTTGGGAATGTTCTGACGCCCTTCGGGCATGAAGGTTTCGTCATCGCGCGCCCCGCCGCCAAACGTGACGACCACCGCCTTGCGGGGCCGCGTGCCCTGTTGCGCTCTGAGCCGCGAGCCCAACAGCGCCGTTCCAAGACACGCACCGGTGGCGTCGCGAAGGAACTCGCGACGACTTCGTGAAACCGCCTCGGCAACGCTGCGCAAGTCCTCCACGTCCAGCCTACAAATCTTCAGATCTTCGTATCCTTCGTAGTTTTTCGTCGTGGTTACCTGAGCCCAAACACGAACAGCGAATTGCTCGCGCTCACGGCCACGTACTGCCGCCCGTTGACGGAATAGGTCATCGGTCCATTCTGCGTCGGGCCGCCCAGCTGGATCTTCCACAGAAGGGAACCGGTCCTCGCATCGAGCGCGAAGAAGTAGCCTTCGCGCCCGCCTGTGAACAGGAGATCGGTTGCCGTGGTGAGAATGCCGGCATCGGTCAGGTCGCTCTTCTTGTATTCCCATCGCCACTTGCCGGTCTGCGGATCGAACGCGCGAACCGTGCCGAAGTTCTCCTCTTCCTTCCGCAGATTCGGCCGCTGAACGGCGCGCATGCCCGCCGCGATCCCTCGCCCGGGATAGTTCGTGCTGAGCCTGTCCCGCCGTGTACGTCGGCGCCTTCCTTATATTCCTGATCGGCGCGCGCGAAGATGTGATGGGTGTTCTCCCACACGTTCACGTAGAACAGGCCCGTGCGCGGGCTGTACGACGGATTGAACCAGTTGGTCGCGCCCTGGTTGCCCGGATAGATCAGCACGCCGTCGCGCGACGCCATCGAGTTCGGCGTGCGAATCGGCCGTGCCGTTGTCGAAGCCGGCGTTCCAGTTCTGCTTGGCGATCGGCGTGGCCTGCAGGAACTCGCCGGTCCTGCGATCGAGCACGTAGAAGAAGCCGTTGCGGTTGGCCCACAGCATCGCCTTTCGCGGTTGCCCTTTCCACGAGATGTCGGCCAGCACCGGAATCTGCACCGCGTCCCAGTCGAATTCGTCGTTCGGCATGAACTGGTAGTGCCACTTGCAGTTTTCCGGTGTCGGCGTCCAGCGCGACGACCGAGCAGCTGTAGAGGTTGTCGCCCGGGCGCGTCTCGGCGTTGTAATCGGGCCCGGGATTGCCGACGCCCCAGAACGTGAGGTTCGTCTCCGGATCGTAGGAGCCCGTCACCCAGATCGATCCGCCGCCGTGCTCCCAGCCCTGGCCCCACGTGTCGTGTCCGGGTTCTCCCGGCAGCGGCACGGTGTTGAATCTCCACGCCTCCTTGCCGGTTGCGGCGTCGTACGCCGCGATGAACCCGCGAATGCCGAACTCGCCGCCGGCCGGTGCCGACGATGACCTTGTCTTTGATCACGAGCGGCGCCGTGGTCATCGAGTATCCGGCCGCGCCTGACGCCACGATGCGGTTCCAGATCGGGCGACCGGTCTTCGCGTCGATGGCAATCAGGTGCGCGTCGACGGTCGCCAGAAAGAGCGTGTCGCCGAGGATCGCGAGGCCGCGGGTAATGCGGCCGCAACAGAACCTCGCGTCGGACGGACGGCGTGTACGGATAGATCCAGAAGATCTTTCCGGTCGCCGCATCGAGCGCGACGACGTCGTTGCCCTGCGTCGTGTACATGACTCCGTCGACGACCAGCGGCGTCGCCTGGTTGTAGTCGAGCCATCGAGCCTGGAACACCCACTTCAGCTCGAGATCCTTGACGTTTGCCGGCGTGATCTGCGTGAGCTGGCTGTGGCGCTGGCTCATGTAGCTGCCGGAATACGTCAGCCAGTTCTGCGGTTCCTTCTGCGCGTTCAGGAGCCGATCAGAGGACACCTGGGCGAGCAGGAACTGGCCCGAGCGCGAGAACGGCGACCAGCGAGGATCGGCAAACGCGGCTCGTCATTGGGCGACGACTCCTTTCAGCGTGCGCAGATAGGCGATGACGTCGGCGAGTTCCTGGGGCGAGAGCGTGCGTTCGATACGACGGCATTGGCGATCCCTCGACGAAGCCGTGCTCGCGCAGGTCCGCTTTCTGGAAGCGTCCGCAGCTGATCCTTCGGGTCGAGCATCAGCACCTGAAACGTGTCGAGGTTCAGCAGCCGTGCCGGTCGATGGTCGCGCCATCACGCGTGACGACGCGGTAGAAGCGGTTCTCGGGAAGAATCTCGGCGTCGGGATCGAGCAGCGACGGCCCTGAGCTGTTCGGGCTGTGCGAATGGCTCCGATGTCGGTGAGATCGGGACCGAGACGCGATCCCGTGCCTGAGGATGCGATGGCAGCGTCAGGCATTTGCCTTTCCCGGCAACGATGGTCGCGCCGGCGGTCTCGTTGCCGGGTGGAAGTGACTCGGTGCTCGATTGCCCGCAGCACCGTGGCGACGACGAGTGTGGCGAGGAACAGCGGTCCGCCAGATTCGCACGACTCCTCAGAAGTAATACTTCAACGCCAGCTGAACCTGCCGTTGATCGTTCGGACCCAGACGCAGCGCCGTGATTTTGCCGAAGTTCGTCAGGTTGCTGAAGTCGAGCACGCCCGGGGGCGGGGGCAGACCGGCGCCGCCACCCGAGAAACCCGGCACGCTGAAGTTGTGCGTGTTCGTCAGGTTGAAGATCTCGATGCGGAACTCGAATCGCTGATTGCCCCTGCCGCGGAACCCCTTGAACACGGACAAATCGAGGCGCTTGAAATCGGGACCTCTCACCTGCGTCGGATCGCCCCCCATCGGCGAGAGATCCGTCTGGCCCACCGTCGTGGCGACAGGCGGAGTCGCGAACGCCGCCGGGTTGAGCCAGCCCTCGAAGCTGCGGTTCTCCGGATACAAGGGCTGACCTGTCAAGATCGCGTTGCACCCCTGGCCCGTCGTCGTCGCAACGGCGCACGGAATGGTGAACGGCGGACCGCTCGAATACGTGAAGATGGTGTTGAGGCGCCAGCCGCTGATCAGCTGATCGACGAGGCCCGTCGCGTCGCCGCCAAGCCGATGACCCGCACCGAACGGCAGATCGTAGCCGGCGCTGGCGCTGATGATGTGCGGCGAGTCGGAATCGCACAGTCCCCAATCGGGTCCGAGCAGCCACAGCGACCGATAGCCCCCGATGTTGTTGACCAGGCCCTGCCGACCCTGAGTGCGGCACTCCGAGAAGGTGTAGTTCGCGCGCGCGGCAAAGCCCTGGGTGAACAGCTTGTCGTAGGTCGTCTGCAGCGCGTTGTACTCGGCCTTGCCGAGGTTTTGAATCTGATTCATGCCGTTGAAATTGGGAAACTGCCGGAAGAGATTGGCATTCTGTCCAGGCGGCGCCATCACCTTCAACGCGTTGTAGTTGTAGGCGCTGAAGCCGAGGTCGAAATTCCGGCTCTGGCTCCCGACATAGCCGACCGAGATCGACTGCGACGGGCTCAGTTGATGTTGAACGGTGACGTTGTATTGCGTCGTCACGGGAACCTTCCACGGGCTCGGAACGCCGCTGAGCGAGACGTTGAACGCGTTGAACTTTGTTGGATCCGCGATGTTTATCGGGGCAGGGCCCGATTCGAACGTGCCGCGGCTGCCGTCGCCGTAGATGATGGGTGCCCCCGGCGTGGTGCTGGCAATGGTGACGCCGTACGCGTAGGGATAGACCAGCTGTGTGTGGACGAGGTTGTTGCCGCCGTTCCGCCCGGACGTGCCGCTCGTCAGATAAAACAACCCTCCGCCGGCACGTACGACCCAGTTGTCTGTGAACGCGTACGACAGCCCGAGGCGCGGCGCGAACATGTCCTTCTGGCTCGTGACCAGCATGTTGCTGTCGGCGCATTCGATCGGGATGCGGTCGGCGGCGAGCTGCGCGAGGAACGAGGGCGAGAGACCCTGGTTGCACCGATCCGCGGCCATCACGAAGCGCGGCGTCGGCTCGACGAGGAGGTTCGCTGCAGCGCCGTCGGGTGCCGGGGCATTCCGCTGAAAGTCGTACCGCAGTCCGAGGTTCGCCGTCATCTTCGGGGAGATCTTCCAGGTGTCCTCGATGAAGCCCGACCAGACCTGCCAGGCGGCGAGCGGCACCGGATCGGGAATCCTGTTCACGTTGACCGAGTTCGGCCCGCCCACGAAGTTCGCCCGACAGGGCGCGACGGCGGCCGTGAAGCTGCAATCCGGCAAACCGGTCAGCGTGCTGGCGATCGGGTTCAGCAGCATCTGGGCCATGCCCGTTCCGCCGCCGGTCGTGGTGGGCACGTCGGTGAATGCCCCGGAGTAGCCGTATCCGCCTCGCGGCGCGGCCGGCTGGAAGAACTCCGTCATCGGGCGCGAGAACTGGAAACCCCACTTCCAGCTGTGATTGCCCGAGAGCTTGCTGAACGTCGTGCTGATCTGATACGTGTTCTGATACTGGATACTCGGCAGGTTATTCGGGACGCCGAACTGGCCGATGCCGTCGACGGTGTAAAACGGCAACCCACCCATGAACGGGTAATTCGGATCCGGAACGTTGAGGCCGAACCGGGGCGCAATCGTGGTGTCGGTGGCGTTCAGCGGAAGCCGCGCGTGACTGATCGACGAATACCCGAACCGCGTCTCGCTGACGAGCGTCGGTGAGTAGATGCGGGTCCAGCTCAATGCGCCGCTGTACACGTCGACGGTCTGATCGCCGCCGCCGAACTGCGAGCCGTCGATGATTCCGCCGTACGGTGCCGGAACCAGCGTGGCGCTCTTGGCCACACTGAAGCGGCCGAACATGGTGTTCGCCGGGTTGATGTACTGATCGATTCGGATGTCGCCCTGATGGTTGCTGTCTTCCGTCTCGGGATTGACCGCGTAGTTTCCGGCGAGCACGTCGTTTCTGGTCGCCGCCGGAAATTCCTTCAACAATCGCAACGCGTTCTGATTCATGCGGTTGGCCGGAATCTGGTTGTTGCCGGTCGGATCGAGCGGATCGCGAATCCACGCCGCCGCGCCGGCTGTGACGGTTCGGCCGGTCACCGGGTCGACCCCGCCAGCTGCGATCAGCCGCGTCGTCGCGGGATCGAAGATCGTCCCGAGCGGGAACGTGCGGCCGAGCCGGTCTGTGCGCGTACCGCGCTGGAGCCGAATCAGGTCCGACATGTCGGTGAAATTGCTTTGCTGCATGCGCGCCGTCGGCGTCTGCAATATCGAGGTGACCGCCTGGCGGGCAATGGTGCCCTCGTAGTTGGTGAAAAAGAACGTCCGCTTGTTGCCGCGTCGAAGGAACGACAGGGGACCGCCGAGTGTGAAGCCGAACTGGTTGCGGATGAACTTGCCCTTCTCCAGACCTTGGTACTCGTCAAAGAAGTTGATGGCGTCCATCGCCGAGTTCCGGTGGAACTCGAACAGGTTGCCGCGGTACTGTTCGCCACCCGACTTCAGGCTGGCGTTCAGCACGGCGCCGCTCGCGCGTCCCAGCTCGGCGCTGTACGCAGCTGGTCTGCACCTTGAATTCTTCGAGGGCGTCGACGGAGGGACGGTAGACGTAGCCGGCGCCGTTGACGAAGTCGACGAGGTTCGAGTTGTTGTCGACGCCGTCGAGCAGGTAGTTGTTGGCGAAGCTGTTCTGGCCATTCGCCGAAAAGCTGCCGTTGCCACCCATGCCGCGCGTATCCTGCTGCGCCTGCACGACGCCGGCGTTCAACTGCGCGAGGAACGTGTAGTTGCGGCCGTTCAACGGCAGATCGTTGATGGCCCTCGAGCGGACGACGCCGCCGAGCGACGCTTCCTGGGTCTGCAGCGGCACCGCATCGCCCGTGACGTTGACCGTCTCGGCGACGTTGCTCGGCTTCATCGTGAAGTCGACGACGTAGCGCTGCTGAATGCTCAGCGTGATGCCCTCACGCGTCACCGGGGCAAACCCCGAGGCTTCGGCGACCAGCGTGTAGGCGCCGATGCGGACCGAGGGAAACTGATAGATCCCGACGTCGTTCGTCTTGGTCTGGAACGAGACGCCCATGTCGACGTTGATCAAATTGACGGTGGCACCGGGCACGACCGCGCCGGAGGCATCCAGAACGGTTCCTTGGATCGTCCCGGTGTCGACCTGCGCGACGGCGGGCGACGCGAGCAACAGTGTCGCCGCCATGACGGCAAGAATCGGGAGACCATTCCTTCGACGGGGTTTCATCGGCCCTCCTGTTGAAGTGAAGTCAGAGCTATCGATAATCGATGCGGGATGGTGACAGGGCGCGGCGGGCTTGTCAAGCGGCAGTGTCGCAGGCCGAGACAAGGTTTTACGTCGTGAAAGTTGGAGTTGCCACTATCCGTTCGCGTATCCTCTCGGAATCGCAGGCCTGAGTTCGCAAAAAAGAGTCAGAGGAGGGCATATGAAACGCCGCCTGGTCATCGCGTGCATTATCAACGCGCTCGCGGCCGTCGCAGCCGCACAGGGCACGGGCCGCACGCACGACCTGCCGCTCGCGCCGCAGAACGTCCACTGGGGGTACTACGATGCGCGCGTGAAACCGGCGTTGCGCGTGGTCTCCGGCGATCGTGTGCGCCTCGAAACGATGATCGCGCGCGGGCTCGAGCGATTGAAGCTTGCCGGCGTGAGCGACGCCGACATCCCCGAGTCGATGCGCGCCGTGGAAGCCGCCGTCAAGGAACGAGGGCCGGGTCCGCATCCGATGACCGGGCCCATCTACGTCGAAGGGGCCGAGCCCGGAGACGTGCTCGAGGTGCACCTCGTCGCGATCGACCTCCTGCATCCGTACGGCGTGGCGGCGTTCAGTCCCGGTGGTGGCGTGCTGCCCGGCGATTTTCCGTACGCGCACCAGCGATTGATTCGCTGGCCGGCGGGAGCGACGAGCATCGAGTTCCGGCCCGGCATACGGTTGCCGATCGCGCCGTTCTTCGGTTCCATCGGTGTGGCGCCGCCCGCGTTGAGCGGCAGGCTCTCGAGCACGCCGCCGGGCTGGCACGGCGGAAATCTCGACAACAAGGATCTCGTCGCGGGCTCGGTGTTGTACCTGCCCGTGCACACGCCAGGCGGGTTGCTGTCGATCGGCGACGGGCACGCCATGCAGGGCGACGGCGAGGTCACCGGCGCCGCGCTCGAAACGTCGCTGCGGGGGACCATCGAAGTGCGCCTGCGCAAAGGGCTGCCGCTCAAATGGCCGCGCGCGGAGACGCCCACGCACTACATGACGATGGGACTCGATCCCGACCTGGACGAGGCCACGCGCCTCGCCACGCGGGAGATGGTGGAATACCTCGTCGCTGAGAAAAAGCTGTCGCGCGAGGACGCGTACCTGCTGTGTTCGCTCGCGGCCGATCTTCGTGTGACGCAGGCCGTCGATGTCACGAAGGGCATTCACGCCCTCATCGCGAAATCGCTATTCAAGTAAGGAAGACTTGCGCCTTACGACTTCCGACTCGCGCCTTCCGACTCATTCGGCCCACGCGCCCTTCGCCATCAGCCCGCCGTCGACGCACACGTACTCGCCCGTGATGAACGACGCGCGCTCGCTCGCCAGGAACAGCACCACTTCGGCGATCTCGTCGGGCCGGCCGATGCGGCCGAGCGGATGTTTGCGTCCCCACTCGGCCAACGCGTGATCGGGATTGTGAGGCAGGGCCATCGCCGCCGTGGCGCGCAACATCAGCGTGTCCACCGATCCAGGGCAGATCGCCACGACCCTGATGTTGTGTTCGGCGTAGTCCAGCGCCAGATTGCGCGTGAGGGAAAGCACGGCCCCCTTGCTGGCGGCATAGGCCGGCACCAGCTTCTGCGACTGAAGGCCCTGCGCGCTCGCGTTGTTGATGATGACGCCACCGCCTCGCTTGATCATCTCGGGCACGGCGTGCTTGCAGAGCAGGAAGCAGCTCTTGACGTTCACGTCCATGATGCGGTCCCAGACCGCTTCGTCGAGATGCTCGACCGTCTTGTAGCTGTCTGCTGGCTGGATGCCGGCGTTGTTGAACAGGATGTCGAGGCCGCCGAACGCGGCGACCGTCTTGTGAACAGCGTCGCCGGCCTGGTCGGCGCGCGAGACGTCGGCTCGAACGAAGAGGATCTCACCGGCCAGCGACCGGCCGTGCTCGCTCAGCGCCGCGCCTGCGTGCTCGTCGACATCCGCCACCGCGACGCGATGTCCGTCACGGGCGAAGGCGACGGCCGCGGCCTTGCCGATGCCGTGGGCGCCGCCGGAGACGAGCACCGATTTTCCGCTGCGCATATCGCGTGAAATTACCACACGTTCGTGCGATACTCCCGGCCTTCCCCTTCAAAGGAGAGTCACCATGTTGCGAGGAAAGATCGGCTTCCTGGTGTTGCTGGCCGCCGTCGTCTCGGCGGCAGCCTGGCCCGAGGCGCAGGGCGGCGGTCAGTCCCCGAAGCATGCGAACGGCACGTTGACGCCGACGGCGCTCGATCCCGGGAGGCCGTGGGGATGGGCGACCAGGGCGTTCATGGTCAATCCCAATCGCAAGCTCTACAACACCGCCAAGGCGAAGCTGCTGTCGGGGCAGCAGGTGTTCAGCTTCACGCAGAGCACGTTCAACCCCGAGCGGTCCTGCCAGCTGGCGCCGCACTATGACTACACCTGGTTCGAGATGCAGCACTCGCGGCTGCGGTTCGACGAGGTGGAGAAGATGATGCACGCCTGTCCGGGCATCGGCGCGACGCCGATGATCCGCATGCCGGATGCGCTCGAGGCGAACATGCAGAAGGCGTACGACCTGGGCATTCTCGGCACGATCGTCCCGACGGTTGACGACGTGCTCGAGGCGCGGGACGCCGCGCGCTACGCGCGGTTCCCGCCCATCGGCCGGCGCAGCCAGGGCGGCAGCCAGTTCTGGAACAAGTTCCTCAATCCCGGCGAGACCTATCGCAACTCGATCGACGACAACGTGTTGAGCGTCGTGATGATCGAAACCGTCGAGGGGGTCGACAACGCGTACGAGATCGCGGCCATGCCCGGCATCGACGTCGTCATTCTGGGCAACAGCGATCTCACGAGCTTCAGCGGCTTCCCGCAGACCGACGATCGGTATCAGGATCTGCTGACAAAGGTGCGCGACGCGACGTACAAGGCCGGCAAGTACTGGGGCAACGCGGGATTCCAGTTCGCGACTGGCAATCGCCTGAGTGCCGACTCGCGATTCCATCAGAACGGGCCGTCGAAGGATGGCTTCGTGCCGCCCGCCCGGACCGGGGGAGCCGGTGCCGCCGCGCCCGCGCGCGGCGCCGCGCGGGGGCAATAGGACTCGGAAGGCGGGTTCTCCGGTCATCGGGGGACCCGCCATATTTTTTGTCCGCAGATGCTAAGCTCACTCTATGAGTCTGAAGCACCTTCATCCGGGTTGGGCGGTCATTGGTGTGTTGTCGCTCGGCCTGTCAGGGGCCGCCCAGCAGCCGACGTTCCGGTCCGGGTCTCGAGTCGTCCCGTCCTTTGTCACGGTGACCGACGGCAACAACCGTCTCGTCACCGATCTGACGCGCGAAGACTTCGAGATTCTCGACAACGGCCGCCCGCAGGAGCTCACGATCTTCGACAACGAGGTGCGGCCGTTCACGGCCGTCGTGATGCTCGACACCAGCATCAGCATGACCGCACCGGCTCGAAGGATCTCTACGCCGGCGCCGAGCAGTTCCTGCTGCGCCTCCTGCCGCACGACAAGGCGATCGTCGGCGCGTTCAACGACAAGATCGAGTTCGCCACCGGGTTCACGAGCGATCGCAACAGCCTGGTCAGCGCGCTGAAGGACCTCGACTTCGGCAACGAGACGCGCCTGTACGATGCGCTGTACGCGAGCCTCGACCAGCTGGAGAAGGTGGAAGGCCGCAAGGTGATTCTGCTGTTCACCGACGGCGCGGACTTCGGCAGCCGCCTGAGCTCGGGCACGCGCGCTGGAGCGGGCCCGCGACGGCGAGGTGATGATCTACGGCATCGGCCTCGAGACCGAGTTCTTCAACGGCCAGAGCGTGCGTCAGGAGCAAGCCCGATTCGATCCTCAATCGCTTCGCGAACGAGACCGGCGGCGGCTTTTTCGATCTGAAGAAGGACGCCGACCTCGAACTCGTCGTTCACGCGCATCGCCCAGGAGCTGCGCAGCCAGTACCTGCTCGGCTTCAGCCCGGCGGCGCTCGACGGCAAGGTCCACAAGCTGGAAGTGCGCGTCAAGCGGCCTGGCCTGAAGGCGAGAAGCCGCCGGAGCTACGTGGCGTCCACCGAAGGCACGACGAACTAATCACCCGCGACCCGCACCGTCCGCAGATGGGACGCACCGTCCCGGATGTGACCGGTAATCTGCCCGACACCCGCTTTTTCGGCCTCAGCTGGACGGCACATCGCTTGTAACGTCGGTTGTACATGTTCGACCACCTTTTTCAGACGGCGCGAATTGCCGCGCGCACGCTCGCGAGGGAGCGGACGTTCAGCGTTCTCGCGGCAACCGTCCTCGCGCTCGGCATCTGCGGAGTCACGACCCAGTTCAGCATCGTGCATGCGTTTCTCCTGCGTGGCCTGCCCGTGGCGGAACCGGAGCGGCTCGTCAGCGTGAAATTCCGGGATCCGGCCGAACCGTCCGCTCGCACCCAGTTTCCGTCGTATGCGGACTACGTGGATTGGAACCGCCAGCAGACCACGCTTGAAGGGCTTGCCGCCTATTACACGAGAGGCTCGTTCATCGTCGTGCGCAACGGCTCGGCCGATCGCATCGATGGGGGGCACGTCACCGAGAGTTTCTTCTCGCTGCTGCGCGTCTCGCCGCTCGTCGGCCGCGATTTCACCGCTGCGGACAACAGGCCCGAGGCCGAGCGTGTGACGATTCTCAGTCACGCGATGTGGCAGAACGACTTCGGCGGCGATCCGAACATCCTCGGCCGCAGCTTCAGGCTGAACGGACGCATGGCCACGGTGGTTGGCGTCCTGCCTGCCGATTTCACGTTCACCCGCGATCGGCTCTGGATCCCGCTCTTCAATGAATATCCGGTCGGCACTCGACGCGGCGCCGGAAACATCTCGGTCTTCGGCCGGCTGAAGCCCGGACGCTCGATCGCCGAAGCGGAAGCCGGGATGACCGGCATCGTGCAGAGAATTGCCCGCGACTTCCCGGCGTCGAATGCGCGGCTGACCCAGGCGCGCGTGGAGCCGCTGCTGAACCGCTTCGTCGATGCCGAGACGCGAGGCCTGCTCCTCGTGATGCTGGCGGCGGTCGCGGCCGTGCTGGCGATTGCCTGTGTCAACGTGACCAATCTTCAGTTCGCGCGCGCGATCGCGCGACGCCGCGAGCTTGCCGTGCGCGGAGCGCTGGGCGCATCGCGCGGCGATCTGATCGTTCAAATCGTCATCGAGTGCGCGCTGCTCGTCGCGATCGGCGGTGTGGCCGGCGTCCTGGCGTCGGGCTGGGCGACGACGCTCGTGCAGAACCTGGTGCGAGCGGCAGGCACGTCCGGCGTGATCCAGCCTCCGCCATGGCTGGAGTTTCGTGTCGATCGCCCTGTCATCACCGTCACGCTCGCTGCCGCAGCCATGTCCGTGCTGATCGCCGGACTGCTTCCAGCGCTCTCGGCGTCGCGGACCAATCCGATCGAGGCGTTGCGCGACGGCGCGCGGGGCCAGACGAGCCGCTTCACGGGCCGGCTGATGGGCTCGCTGGTGGTGGGGCAGATCGCGCTCACGTTCACGCTGCTTGTCTTTTCGCTGCTGCTCGTCCGATCGATCGTCAACCGCGAGACGCAGCCGCTGGGCTACGACGGCACCGCCGTGATGATTGCGCGGATGAATCTGGAAACGGAGTACCGATCGTCAGACGACGCGCGCGTGTTCCATTCTCAGTTGCTCGTTGCGCTTCGCGCGGCGCCGGGAGTGACCGATGTGGCGCTGACGTCGCGGCGGAATGTGGCCGACGTCAGCCAGGCGGCATTCGAAATCGAAGGGCGCCCGCCATCGAGCCCGGGCGAGCAGCCGCGCGGTGCGCTCGAGGTCGTGTCGGACGGCTACTTCGCGACGCTCGGGCTGCACCCGCGGGCCGGCCGCGAGTTCAGGTCCGACGACGACCGCGGCGATCGCCCCGAGGTCGTGCTCGTCAACGAGACGCTGGCGAGACTCTATTTTCCCGGCACCGATCCGGTTGGTCGTCGATTGCGCCTGAACGCGAAGATGCCCTGGACGACGATCGTCGGCGTTGTCCCGGATACGCTGATGCAGGGCCCTGTGGACGCCGGTGCTTTCAGCGGTGCAGGCATCTTCCTGCCCATCTCGGCATATCCCCGGACCTACGTCACTGTCGTGGCGCGTGGCCACGCGCCGCCGCTGCAGCTGTTCGACGCGCTGCGCCGGGCGACGGCGTCGGTCAATCCGAACATCGCGCTCTATTCCGCCACCACGCCTCAACGCACCTTTGACGATGCGTTGCTGGCGGGGCGAATGATCGCGGGAATGTTTTCAATTTTTGCCGTGGTCGCGGTCGTGCTTGCAACGCTGGGTCTTTACGGCGTGATATCGCTCGCGGTGAACCAGCGCCTGCATGAATTCGGCATCCGCATGGCGCTTGGCGCGCAGGCGCGCGAAATCGCGCGGATGGTTCTCCGCCGGGGAGCGCTGCAGCTCGGCCTCGGCCTCGCCATCGGCGGCGCCGTCACGCTCGCACTGATTCAGATGGGCGGTTCGTTGCTCGAGTTCTTCCTGTTCCGGGTGGGGTCGCACGACCCGGTTGTCTTCGGCGGAGTGGTCTCGGTGCTGGCCGTTGCGACGATCGTCGCCTGTGTCTGGCCGGCCCGTGCGGCCGCGAGGGTCGATCCCATGATTGCGCTGCGCGCGGAATCGGCGCCTCGTCTGTAGGCCGCTTTGCCGTAACATTGACATCTGATGATGCGTGCGAGCGCGTGCGGGTACACACTCATCGGCTGCCTGCTGGTCGTCACCGCGACGACGGGCTGCGGCACTCGAGTTCCGCCGAAGGTGTCGCCAGCGGCGCCTCCGTCTTTCTCCGGCATCGAGATGATCGGCGAGCTGAAGGATTTTGCCGAGGCGATGGGCTCGCAGCCGACCGACAACTTCCGGACGACGTCCGCGCGCGTCGTGTCCGACGAGCGCTGCTATTTCACCGGCAGGCTGCAACTGCCCGAGTTCTACAGCAATCTGCGTCTGGTCCGCGAGAACGAGTCGCGATGCGCGGCGCGCGCGGGCGAGTTCGACGTCTTCTTCTATCCCGTGCAGGCCGTCGCGAGCGGCGACGAGACGATTACGGTGGCGCTCGCCGAAGCGCCCACCGAGCGCGTGCTGGTCGTCGTGCCGCACGAAGACTTTCACAACCAGATTGAAGCGCTAAAGGCGCCGACCGAGGTGGCCGAGTCGGCGGCCACGCTGGTCGGATTTCTCACCGCGAGCGCGTTCGCGCGCGATCGGCTTGGCGAAGGGGCGTCGACCTCCCGGCTGCTTGCACGCGACGTCGACCTCTTTCTTCGCAAGTCGCTCATCGTCAACACGTATTACGACCGCGTGAGCGACGTCTACAAGGCGTTTCGCGCCGGTGCGCTCAGCGAAGCCGAGACGCTGGCGAGGAAGTCGGCGTTGTTTGCCGAGCTGGCGCACTCGTGCTCGGCGATCTCTCCGGATCCGGTGTCGTTCAACAAATGCCCCGCGGCGATGAACAACGCCGGCCTTGCCTTCGATCGCACCTACACGCGCCACTACCCGCTGATGTATGACCTCTACATATCGCTCGGCCGCGATCCATCGGCGCTCGTCCAGACGCTGAAGCAATTGATGCCCAGATGGCCCAGTTCGGTCGCGAACGTGGCGGATCTGGTGAACGCTGAGCCGTAGTTAGAAAAACCTGACGCCCAGAATGGCGCCGACCGCTGCGCCAACAGGGGCGCCGATGAGGGCGCCCAGTTATCAGTTTTCAGTGGCTTCGCGACTGAGAACTGACTACTAAGAACTGAAAACTGCTTTAGAGCCCGGCATCTGCTACGCTGTGCGCCTTAGAGAGGGGCTGATTTCATGAGCAGTCGACGCGCGTGTCTGGGCACGATCCTTCTCGTCACGCTGGCATGGTCTTCCAGATCCGCGTGGCCGATCCTGGTCGCGAAACAGGCGACCGAGATCCCGGTGTTCACCGTCGATACGGCATGGCCGAAGCCGCTCCCGAACAACTGGGCCGTCGGGCCCGTCAGCGGCATCGCCACTGATTCTCTCGATCACATCTGGATCATCCATCGAGGCGAAGCCGTGAAAGAGCGTGTGCCCGCGCCGCCGGTCATCGAGTTCGACCAGGCGGGAACCGTTGTCCAGACCTGGGGAGGGCCGGGGACTGGCTACGAGTGGCCGCAGCAGGTGCACGGCATCACGATCGACGGCAAAGAGCGCGTGTGGATCAGCGGCAACGGCGAGAAAGACAATCAGATCCTCGTCTTCACCCGCGCGGGAAAGTTCCTGCGGCAGATTGGGCGCGCCGGGCAGAACGGCGGCAACAACGACACGGCGAACGTCGCGCGTGCCACGCAGATGCGCCTGGACCTTCGCACGAACGAAGTGTTTGTCTCTGATGGCGAGAGCAATCAGCACCATCGCGTGATTGTCTTCGACTCGGAAACGGGCGCGTATAAACGTCACTGGGGCGCCTACGGCGCGAAACCCGACGATGCGGCGGCGAAGGCAACCGCCGATCGCTCCGGCCCGCCGTCGAAACATTTTGGCACGGCCGTTCACTGTCTGCGCGTCGATCGAGACGACCTCGTGTATGTGTGCGACCGCAGCAACAACAGAGTGCAAATCTTCCGCAAGGACGGGACGTTTCAGAAGGAGTTTTTCGTCGCTCGGGATTCCGGTGCCGCCGGCACCGTTTACGATCTCGAGTTCTCGCCCGATCAGAAGTACGTGTATGTCGCCGATGGCGGCAATCAGAAGGTGTGGATCTTCCTTCGCGACGGCCTGCGCCTCCTCGGCTCGTTTGGCGAGCGCGGTGCGGCCGCGGGACAGTTCGCGACCTCGCTGCACGATCTGACCGTCGACTCGAAGGGAAACGTGTACACCGGGGAAGCCGCCGCGGGCGGCCGCGTGCAGAAGTTCGCGCTGCGGTAGTGCGCGGCTGCGGTAGGGCGCGGCTCTAGCCGCGCTGTGGGACAGGGCTGAAGCCCTGTGCCACCGGAGAGCGATACGGTGAACGGGTAGTGCGCGGCTTCAGCCGCGCCGTGGGATCGCGCATGGAAGGAGACGGCATGTTTCACAGGTCATGCTCGACGCTGGTGTTCGCGTTCGTCGTGCTGATGGCGGCCTCCGCAGTGCACGGCCAGACGGGCACGACAAACGGCGAGTGGCGCAGCTACGGCGGCGACCTCGCGAGCACGCGCTACGCGCCGCTCGATCAGATCAACGCGTCGAACTTTGGCAAGCTTCAGGTCGCCTGGCGATTCAAGACCGAGATGTTTGGCGTTCGCCCCGACTTCAATCTCCAGACGACGCCGCTGATGATCAACGGGGTGCTGTACGCCACGGTTGGCTCGCGGCGCGACGCCGTGGCGATCGATGCGGCGACGGGCGAACTGCTCTGGGTGTACCGCATCGACGAGGGCAAGCGAGCGGCAGCGGCGCCGCGCCTGCTGTCGGGCCGGGGCGTGGCGTACTGGACCGACGGCAAAGGCGACGAGCGCATCTACATGGTGACGTTCGGATACCAGCTCGTGGCGCTCGACGCGAAAACCGGCATTCCGGTCCGCGCATTCGGTCAGAACGGCATTCTCGATCTCAAGCAGAACAACGACCAGGTGCTCGACCCGATTACCGGCGAGATTGGACTGAACACCGGACCCATCGTCGCGAAGGACGTCGTCATCGTCGGCGCCGCGCACCGTGGCGGCGGCGCGCCGCGCAGCAGGACGAACGCGAAAGGCTACATCCGCGGCTTCGATGTCAGAACCGGCAAGCGGCTCTGGATTTTCCACACGATTCCTCAGCCGGGCGAGTTCGGCAACGAAACATGGGAGAAGGACTCGTGGTCGTACTCCGGCAACGCGGGCATGTGGGGACCGTTCTCTGTCGATGAAGAACTGGAGACGATCTATCTGCCCATCGAGCTCTCGACCGGGGACTACTACGGCGGCCATCGGCCCGGTAACAACCTCTTCACCGAATCCCTGCTGGCCGTGGATCTGCGAACCGGCAAGCGCAAATGGCACTTCCAGCTGGTGCATCACGGCATCTGGGACTTCGACCTTCCGTGCGCGCCGATCCTGGCCGACATCACCGTCGACGGGAAGCGTATCAAGGCGGTGGCGCAGGCGAGCAAGCAGGGATTCCTCTACGTTTTCGATCGCGTGACGGGGCAGCCCGTCTGGCCGATCGTTGAACGACCGGTGGAGAAAGGGACCGTTCCAGGCGAGTGGTATTCGCCGACGCAGCCGTTTCCGACCAAGCCGCCGCCGTTCGAGCTGCAAGGTATTCAGGAAAAGGATCTGATCGACTTCACGCCCGACGTTCTCGCCGAGGCGAAGAAGGTGGCGGCGACGATCAAGCTCGGCCCGCTGTATACGCCGCCCATCGTGCGCGGCGACGGCGGCAAAATCGGGACGGCGTACATCGCCAACGGCGCGAACTGGCCGGGCGGGTCGTACGATCCGGACACGGGAATGTTCTACCTGTTCTCGAACTCGCTGACGCGCCTGCTCGTGCTTGCCAACGAGCCGAAGCGATCGGACATGGACTACATCAATACTGGTGGTGGTGGAGATGCGGGCGGCGGTGGTGGCGGACCGGGTTGCCTCCTGATGCCGTGCGCCATCACGGTGCAGGGGCTGCCGTTCGTCAAACCGCCATGGGGGCGCATTACGGCGATCGATCTCAACAAAGGCGAGATGGCGTGGCAGATTCCCCACGGCGAGACGCTCGACGCCGTGACGAATCACCCGATGCTGAAGGGGGTGACGATTCCGCGCACCGGCCGCATCGGACCGATCGGCACCTTGACGACGAAGACGCTGATCATTTCCGGCGAACGGGGCTTCACGACGCCGCCGTCAGGCGCGCGGTTCGCGAAGCTGTACGCGTACGACAAATCAACCGGACGCGAGCTGGCGAACGTGACGATGCCGGCGCCACAGACGGGGAATCCGATGACCTACATGCTCAACGGCAAGCAGTACCTGGTGCTGGCGATCAGTGGTCCGGACTTTCCGGCCGAGCTCGTTGCGTATGCGGCGCCGTAATAGTCGGAAGGCGCAAGTCGACAGTCGACGGTCGAAAGTCCAGGCGCGAGTGCCCAGTACGTAGTGTCCGGCTTCAGCCGGACCGCCCAGGACGTAGTGTCCGGCTTTAGCCGGACCGTGATCGTGCAGCCACACATGACGACGGAGGTTTCGCGTGCGATCCGCCGCTGATGCGGAGAAGGTGAAGCGGTACCTGGCACGGCTGCCACCCGGCTCGCGCCGGAAGCTCAAGAATGTGCGCGATGCGATCCGACGTGCGGCGCCCGGCGCGACCGAGAGCATCAGTTACGGTATCCCGGCCTTCAGGCTCGACGGACGAGTGCTCGTGTACTGCGCGGCGTGGACGAGCCACATGAGCATGTATCCGCTGACCGCCGCGGTTCGCCGTGCGCTTCGCGCCGATCTCGATCGCTACGAGTCGTCCAAAGGCACCCTTCGGTTTCCGCTGGCCAGGCCCGTGCCCGTGGCGCTCGTTACGCGATTCGTGAAGACACGCGCCGCTGAATTGAAGAAGAAGGTCAAGCCATGAGCCGCATCGTGAACAGGGTCGCGCTCGCGCTCGCGATATCGCTGACGATGTGGGCCTGGCTTCGAGCGGAAGTCCGGCCTATCGATGGCGGACGCTCGACGCTGACGGTGTTCGCGTACAAGTCCGGCCTCTTTTCCGCGTTTGCCGACGACCACACCATTCGCGCGCCGATTGCGCGTGGATCGATTTCCGACTCCGGCACGCTCTCGGTCGAAATTGCCGTGCGGTCGGCCGACATGACCGTGCTCGATCCGAAGCTCTCGGCCTCGAAGCGGGCAGAAGTACAGACTCGGATGGTGGGTGCGGAGGTGCTGGACGTCGCGCGCTATCCGGACATCACGTTTGCGTCGACCGCGATCGAGCCGGCTGGCCCCGATCGCTGGACCGTCCGCGGCAATCTCACGCTGCACGGCGCGACCCGTCCTGTGACCCTCGCCGTCACGCGGCAGGACGGCCGGTATCGCGGAAGCGCCATGCTGAAGCAGAGCGACTTCGGCATCCAGCCGATCAGCATCGTCGGCGGCACGGTAAAGGTGAAAGACGATCTGAAAATCGAATTCGACATCCTGCCTGGCGGATGAAGTGTGATGAACGTTGACGCGTATCTCGAGCGGATTGGATACACCGGGTCGCGCGCGCCCACGGCCGAGACGCTCGGGCACCTGCATCGATCGCACCTCTTGTCCGTACCGTTTGAAAATCTCGATATCGCGCTGGGCCGGCGGATTGTCCCCTCGCTCGAGCGGTTCTTCGACAAGATCGTCTCTGCCCGCCGCGGCGGGTTCTGTTACGAGCTCAACGGGTTGTTCGCGTGGCTGCTGGAGCAGCTGGGATATCCGGTGACGCTGCTGTCCGCGCGCGTCTGCGATGGCGCGCAGCCGGGGCCCGAGTTCGATCACCTGACGCTCGTGGTGGGGCGCGAGCAGAACGTGATTGCCGACGTGGGCTTTGGCGACTCCTTTCTCGAGCCGTTGACGATCGGCGCGATTGCCGTGCATCAGAACAGCGCGTACCGTGTGACAGGGCCGGAGGCCGAACGGGTGCTCGAGCGCCGGCGGGAGGCGGAATGGGCGCGTCAGTACAGCTTCTCGATGGTGCCGCGCCGGCTGGCCGATTTCGGCGGCATGCTCGAGTATCACCAGACGTCTCCCGCGTCGCACTTCACGCGCAGGGCGATCTGTTCCATGGCGACGCCGGATGGGCGCCTCACGTTGTCGGGCCGACGCGCGATCAGGACGCGGGGCTCGCGCCGCGAAGAGCGTGAGGTGGCGAACCCCGACGAGTATCGAATCCTGTTGAAAGACTGGTTCACGATCGATCTCGGCGACGACACGCTCGCCGAAACACTCTTCGGATGAATCCTGTTTTCATAACCGGCGGCACGGGGTACGTCGGCGGGCCTCTCATCGAGATGCTGCTGAACAAAGGCTGTTCGGTCCACGCGCTGGCAAGGGCCGGCTCGGCAGGCAGAATTCCCGCTGGCGCGACCAGCGTGATTGGCAACGCGCTCGACGCCGCGACGTTTGCCGCGGCGATTCCGGCGGGCGCGACGTTCGTGCACCTCGTGGGAACACCGCATCCGAATCCAGCCAAGGCGGCAGAGTTCAAGAGCGTCGACCTGGCGTCGGTCAACGCCGCCGTCGAAGCGGCACGCACGGCGGGTGTGCGGCACTTCGTGTACGTGAGCGTGGCCCATCCGGCTCCCGTGATGCGTGCTTACATCGCGGCCCGGCAGGAAGGAGAGAGCCGGGTGAGGGCGAGCGGGATGCCGGCCACGATTCTGCGGCCGTGGTACATCCTCGGGCCCGGTCATTGGTGGCCGTACGCCTTGGTGCCGGTCTATGCGGTCCTCCGGTGGATACCGGCGACGCGCGGCGGAGCCGAGCGGCTCGGTCTGGTGACTCGCCGAGCCATGGTCGCTGCGCTGGCACGGGCGATTGAAAATCCCCCGGTGGAAGGTGTGACGATTGTCGGCGTGCCCGAGATTCGGCAGGGGTGGCAACCCTGAGACTGCCGAAGGGGCGGCACTTGCAGTCGGCGCGGGGCAGTGGAATGATCAGCGGCCCCTGCACATGACATTCGCCAAGCGCGTGTACCTCGGCGCCGGCATTTACGGCCTCATTGTCCTGCTGCCGCTCTATTTTCTCGAGGCCAGGACCGGCCGCGACTTTCCTCCGCCGATCACGCATCCCGAGTACTACTACGGTTTCATCGGCGTCGCCGTCGCGTGGCAGCTCGTGTTCCTGGTCATGTCGCGCGATCCCATCCGCTATCGCCCGCTCATGATCCCGTCGATGGTCGAGAAGGCGGCGTTCGGCTTTCCGGCCATCGTGCTGTTCGCCCAGGGGAGGTTGAGCACCGCGACGCTGGGCGCCGGGTTGATCGACATGACTCTGGGCGTGCTCTTCGCGATCGCGTACGTCAAGACGAGAGGAGGACATTGATGCTCCAGAGGCTCGAAACCGACCATGGCTGACAATCCCAGGCGAATCCAGGTGTACGAGACACCAGAAGTGACGGTGACGTTCGATCCGAACCTGTGCCGCCACACCGGTGTCTGCCTGCGAGGGCTGCCCGCGGTGTTCGATATTCGCGAGAAGCGATGGGTGCGGCCGGAAAAGGCGCCGGCGGTTGACGTGATCGCGCAGGTCGCGCGCTGTCCGTCCGGAGCGCTGCAGATTCGTGATTTCGAGTCCTGAGTCGCTCGGCGGCATCACGCCGGAATGGCTCACGGCCGTGCTTCGCTGAGCTCACCAAGGAGGCTCGATGGTTCCGCTGATATCGCTCGTCGTTCCCATTGTGCTGTCCGCCATCGTCGTCTTCCTCGCAAGCTCCGTCATCCATATGGTGCTCACCTATCACCGCACCGATGTCGTCAAGCTGCCGGACGCGCAGGAGGATGCCGTGCTCGACACGCTGCGGCGGCTGAATATCGCGCCTGGCGACTACGGTGTGCCACATCCCGGTTCGCCGAATCGCATGAATGATCCGGCGTTCGTGGCCAGGATGACGAAAGGACCGCTCGTCTTCATGACTGTCGCGCCCGGCGCTCCGCCGTCGCTGGGAAAGAGCCTCGCGCTCTGGTTCGTGCACGTCGTCGTCGTGTCGACGTTTGCGGCATACATCGCAGGCAGGGCGATCGGACCGGGCACTGACTATCTGACGGTGTTTCGATTCATCGGTACGACCGCGTTCATGGGGTACGCTCTTGGCGGAGTGCCCGAGTCGATCTGGTACAGGCGACCCTGGTCGCGTACGATGAAACAGGCATTCGACGGGCTCGTGTATGCGTCGTTAAGTGCAGGGGTGTTCGGATGGCTATGGCCTCGATAGTCGAAAGGCGCGAGTCGGAAGTCGGTAGGCGCAAGTCCACAGGAGAGAACTGATGCTCAACTTACGTGTCGCGGTGACGTCGTCGATCGTGCTCGTCGGTGCGCTGGCCATCGGTCAACACGTCGTCACCACCCAGCAGCCTGAGACGAACGAGCAGCGGGCCGCACGGTTCCGGCAGATGTCGGTGGAGGCAGAGTCGAAGGGCCTTGCCGAGGCGTTTCGCGGCATCACCACGAACGGCACGGTCGAGCCCGGCGTGTTTGCCGTGAAGTCGACGGGTGTTTCGACAGAGCCCGTGCGCAGGGCGGCCGACGCGTTCCTTCGGACGCTCACTCAACCACAGCGAACCAGGACGATCTTCGCCGTGGACGACGTCGAGTGGCGGAAGTGGATGAACCAGGATTACTACGTCCGCCAGGGCGTGAGCTTTCTGGACATGACCGCCGCCGAGCGCGAGGCGGCCATCGAGCTGCTGCGCCAGGGACTGAGCGCGCGCGGCTTGAAACAGACGCGCGACATCATGCGGCTCAACCACACCCTGGGCGAGTTGAACGACAACGATTTCGATCGCTACGGCGAGTGGCGCTATCACATGACCGTGATGGGCACGCCGTCGGCCACCGAGCCCTGGGGCTGGCAGCTCGACGGCCACCACGCCATCATCAACTACTTCATCCTCGACGATCAGGTCGTGATGACACCGTTGTTTGCCGGCTCCGAGCCGGTCATCGCCGAGGCCGGCAAGTACAAGGGCACCGCGGTGCTGCAGGACGAGCAGGCCGCTGGACTCGCGATGATCAAGGGCCTCACGGAAGACCAGCGGCGAAAGGCGATCCTGCGGGCATCGAAAACCGCGAACGACAACCTGACCGAGGCGTGGAAAGACAATGTCGTGCTCGATTATGCGGGCTTGAAGACGACCGAGATGACCGCCGCGCAGCGCAAGCAGTTGCTCGGGCTGATCGGCACCTACGTCTCGAACATGGCGGACGGGCACGCACGGGTCAGGATGGACGAGGTCGCGCGCCAGCTCGACCGCACGTGGTTCGCGTGGATTGGCGGCACTGAACCGGGGACGGTGTTCTACTACCGGATTCACAGTCCCGTCATCCTGATCGAATTCGACCATCAGCGGCCCGCGAACCTTCGGCAGTACGCGAAGGATCCGATGGCGCCAAATCCTCAGCACATTCACGTCGTGGTTCGCACGCCGAACGGCAACGACTACGGGAAGGACCTGCTCCGGCAGCATTACCAACAGCATCCGCACGGAGGCGTCGGAGGGGGAGGCGGATAGTCGATCGCGGTTAGTCAATAGTCGATGGTCAATAGTTGGCAGTCGATAGTCGGCCCCAGACTTCGCTCGAGGGAGCCTTCAGCCTGTTTGAGAGGCCGAACGTTCGCATTTCGCAGTCGCGAAGTCGGCGCGGCTGCCGCGAGGTGTGACAGGGCGCTTTTCGCGCGGCAAGTATGCCGACCCAAGTGCCTTGGGGCTGTGGAAAGCCCGGTTAAGCCGGACACTACGTACTGAAAGCTGAAGCCGGACACCACGTACTATTGAAACGCAACGGACAACTGAAAGCGCACTAGGATATTCAGGTGCGAGGACACCGGTGACCGCGAGCCGACGCGACTTTCTCATCGGCGCAGCCTCGCTGGCGACGGCGGCGATATCGGGAGAATCCCTGTACGCCGCGCAAACGCCGGCCGGACAGGCGTGGAACGCCGGCGACGTCGCGCACCTGCTGCCGGCGGCAACGCACGACAGATTCCTCATCAAAGCATCGTTCAGGACACCTCACCGTACACCTCTTGTACTGCTGACCGGCGGGCGGAAGATTCCCGGACGTGCCGGCGACACGCTCGGCTTCTTCTGGTCGTTCGACGTCACCGGGCTCGAGCCGGCGCACCGCTACAACCTGCAGGTGCTCGACGCTCGCGGACGCGTGCTGTGCGATCCGTGGCCGCTCTCGACATTGCCCGCTCCCGGCGACAACCCGAAGAGCGTCAGGCTGCTGATCTATTCGTGTGCGGGCGGACACGACATCCTGCCCGACCACCAGCCAACCGAATTCAGCACGCATCGATTTCTCACGCTTGCGGTTCGCCGCCGCATGCTCGAGCGTGGGATGTCGTTCAATCCCGATGTCGTCGTGGCCAACGGCGACCACATCTACTGGGATCTCTTCTCGGCACGCGCCAACCTGCTCGGCATGTCGCCGGCCGCGAAGGCATACGCGGGCGTTTTCGATCGGACGCTTCCCGTGCTAGGCCCGTCAAACGAACAGGTATTGAAGAAAGCCGTCGGTCCCCAGATCGCCGATCTCTACGGCACGATGATGCGATCGACGCCCGTTTGCTTCCTGCAGGACGATCACGACTACTTCGAAACAGATGAGGCCGACGACACATTCGTCACGATGCCGCCCGACGCGTTCATGCTGAATCTCGCGCGCGTGTCGCAGCTGCTTGTATTACCCGGAATTTCTGCCCGACGCGCATCGCGGCGCCGGTCTTCCCTCCGGATCGGCGACCGATCGGCCGGCCGGCGTGTCCGAAAGCTTCGGCACCTTGAGGTACGGCAAGCTGCTCGAGCTGCTCGATGTACGACTGCCGTCGCTACATGACGATGAATGGACCGAGCGCGGTGTTCGTGCCTCCGATCATCGAGGACTGGCTCAAGGCGCGCATGGCAGGCTCCGATGCCACTTCACGTGGTGAACATGCCGTCGATTCCGCCGGGGTGGAGTGCCGGCAAGTGGGGCGAGTGGTACGCCGACATGGACGACGGCAATCAACGCTTGACGACGAAGATTCCGAAGCCCTACTGGCAATCCGGCTGGCGGTCGCAGCACGATCGGCTGTTTCAGGCGGCGTCGGCGATGCGCGGCCGCATCCCGCTCTTCATCAGCGGCGACCTGCACTCTCTTGGCGAAATGCGCGTCTTCAAGACGGGGGACATCGATTTGCGATCCAATCCTGTTGTGTCCGTTCTTCCTGGTCCGGTGGGCACCGGCCGGCCGGGATGGCCGTCGCTCGTACGCGGGCTGCGCGGACTTCCGCCCGAAGGGCTCGAAGTGGAGGAGGGGCTGCCGGCGCTCGAGGAGAACGGCTTTACGATTGCCGACTTCACGCCCGAGCGCGTGACGTTGCGCTACTTCAGATGGAAGCTGGGACAGCCCGAGTCGGTGCTGGATACGCTCGAGCCGTTTCGCACGACGAACCTGATGGTGCCGGCATGATCGACAGACGTTCGTGGATTGCCAACTGCGCGAAGGCCCTTGCCGGTGCGGCGTGGCTGCCCGACATCCTCGAAGCGGCCCCGCGATTGCGGGTCACGACGCTCGAACTGCTACCCATGCGGGCGACAGCGCGAACGGTGTGGCTGTTCGTTCGCCTCGGCACCGACGCCGGTCTGACGGGACTCGGCGAGGCGTCCGATGCGTTCGGCTTTGCGAACACCAGCAAGCAGAACGCGGCGCAGATGGAATCGGAGCTGCGCGCGATGTTCCGCCTCGTCGAAGGCAAGTCACCTCTCGAGATTGCCGCGTATCGTCGAGAGGGCGAGCGTCTCGTCGCGGGGAGAGGGCTGATCCCCGCCACCGCATACAGCGCCATCGAGCAGGCACTCTGGGATCTTTCGGGGAAGGCGCTCGATGTGCCGACCTATGCGTTGCTGGGCGGCAAGCTTAGAGACAGCCTGCCGGTCTATGCGAACGTCAATCGCGCCACGCAGCCGCGCACGCCGCAGGGGTTTGCCGCGTCGGCGCTCGCCGCGGTCAAGCAGGGATTTCGCTCGGTCAAGGCCGCGCCGTGGGACGGCTTTCCACCTCCGGGGTCGCCGCAGGCGGCCATCGATGCCGCTGTCGAGAGCGGGATTGCCAGCACCGCGGCGATGCGCGAGGCGATCGGCCCCGACGTGGAACTGATGGTCGACTGCCACAGTTTCTTCGACGTGCCGCTCGCCGAGCGGGTTGCGCGGCGGCTCGAACCGCAGAAGCTGGCGTGGTACGAAGAGCCGGTCGCCCCGGAACGACTCCAGGAGACGATCGAGATCCGCAAGCGGATACAGCAGCCGATGGCGGGCGGAGAGATTCTCTTCGGTATTTCCGGCTTCGCCCCGCTGTGCCGATCGCGCGCGGTGAACGTGATCATGCCCGATGTGAAGCACTGTGGCGGGCTGATGGAGCTCGTGCGCATCGCGGCGATGGCCGAGGCCGACGGCATCGAGGTGGCGCCGCACAATCCCAGCGGACCGGTGTCGACGGCCGCGAGCGTTCACGTGTGCGCGGTGCTGAAGAACTTCCGGCTGCTCGAGCTTCAGTGGGGCGAAGTCGACTGGCGGCACGAGGTCGTGCAGCCGTCCGAAGTGTTCGAGCGGGGATCGATCGCCGTTCCCGACCGGCCCGGCTTCGGCATCGCGCTCAACGACCCCGTCGTGCGCGCGCACCCCGTGTAGGAGGTGATGGTTGGCGCTGGCACTGGAAAGCCGGAGAATCGGCGACATCATCGTGCTGAAATGTGGCGGCCGCATCGTCGAAGGTGACGAGTCGGCGCCGCTGTACGAGCAGGTGACCGCCGGCCTGCCTCACGATCCGCACATCGTGCTCGACCTCTCGGCGGTCGAGTCGATCGACAGCGGCGGGCTCGGACTGCTCGTGCGACTGCACAGCCGGGTGCGGAACGCCGGCGGCGACGTCAAGCTGTGCGCGGTGCCCTCGAGAATCGCGGAGATCCTGCGCGTGACGAAGCTGCAGACGATCTTCGACATTCACGAATCCGAAAGCGGCGCGGTGGCGGCGTTCTACCGTGACGCGAAGACGAACCCGGTTCCCGACCGGCTGGCCACCGACATCCTGTGCGTGTCGCCGTCGCTCGACGTCATCGCCTACCTCCGCGAAGTGCTGCGTCAGGCGGGGCATGGCGTGATGACCTCGGATAATCTGCCCGACGCGCTGATGCTCCTCAGGGCCACGCGTCCGAAGCTCATCGTGATGAGCGCCGATTTCCGATCGGGGACGCACGCGCCGGCGGCCGCGGCGTTCCTGGATTCGGCGGCGGCCTGTCCGGTCGTCGAGCTGCCCGCGGATTTTTCTCACCGTGACGCCGGAGACGCCGCCCGGCGCCTTCTCGAACAGGTTCGCGCGGCGTCACCCTAGCCCCGAATGACGCACCCAGAGACGCCTTCTCCCACGCTGCGGCGCGCGCTTGGCAAATGGGATCTCACCGCGATCGGCATCAACCAGGTGATCGGCAGCGCCATCTTCATCCTGCCGTCGCAGGTGGTCGCGCAGATCGGAAACTGGAGCCCGCTCGCGTTTCTCGCGATCGGATCGGCATCGCTGCTCGTGGCGCTCTGCTTTGCCGAAGTCGGCAGCCGATTCGAACGCACGGGCGGGCCCTACCTCTACACCCGCGCGGCGTTCGGACGGTTCGTCGGGTTCGAGGTCGGCTGGATGCAATGGGTGACGCGGGTGACCAGCCAGGCCAGCGTCGTGAACGCGATCGCGCTGGCGCTGGGATTCTACTGGCCGGCCATCGCCAACGGCGTGGTCCGCGGCACCATAATCACCGTCATCACGCTGGGAGTCGGCGTCATCAATTACCGAGGCATCCGTCCGAGCGCCTTCGTGCTGAACCTGTTCACCATTGCCAAGCTCGTGCCCCTGGCGATGTTCATTCTCGTCGGCGTGTGGTTCATCGATCCCGGCCGCTTTACGCTTCCCGGCGCCGTCTCGCTGTCACAGGTCTCGACCGCTGCGCTGCTCCTGATCTTCGCGTTCGGCGGGTACGACGTCATCGGCGTGCCGGCAGGCGAGGCGGCCGATCCGCGCCGGCATCTGCCGTTTGCCTTCGTCACCACGCTCGTTGCCGTGACGGCCATCATGACGCTCGCGCAGATCGTGGCGATCGGCACGCTGCCCGGCCTGATGGCGTCGAAGACGCCGCTGGCCGATGCGTCTCTGTTGTTCATCGGCGCGGCCGGCGCGCTCGTCATCAGCGCCGGATCGGTCGCGTCGATGATGGGCAACAACCTGGGAGCTGTGCTCACCGGCTCGCGCATGCTCTTTGCCCTCTCGGAAAACGGCGCGCTGCCGCGTTTCTTCAGCACGATCCATCCACGCTACCGCACGCCGTCCAATGCCGTCGTCTTCACGACAATTGTCGCCCTCGGGCTGTCGCTGTCCGGGTCGTTCGTCATCCTTGCGGTTGCGAGCGCGGTCGCCCGGCTCGTCATCTACACGGGCGCCTGCGCGGCCACACTGCGCCTGCGTCATCCGCGATTCCAGGGAGTCGTCGCGCCGGCGACGTTCGTGGCACCCGGAGGACCACTGGTGCCGCTGGCGGCAATTGGCGTATCGTTGCTGATTCTCGCGGGGGCCACCCGCGAGCAATTGCTCGGAGGGCTCGCCGGACTTGCGGTTGGCGGCCTGTTGTTTCTCGTCAACGATCGATCGCGGTAGGGCCCGGCTTCCGCCTTCGCGCCGAAGGCGCTTCGGCGAGACTCGCCGTAGCCTTGGCGAAGGCGGTCAGCCGGGCGAGTGGAGGAACACGATGCGCAGATCTCATCTCGGTATCGTCTGTCTGATGCTGGTGGGCGCCCAGGCGGCGGGCGACGCGCATTTCAAGCTGCTGGAGCCGGCATCGTGGCTGGTGGCGAGCGATCGCGGCGATCCGCAGAAAGCGGCCCCCTGTGGCGGTGACAACAAGGACAAAGGCACGCCCAGCAACATCGTCGGAAAAGCCGTCGGCGGTCAGAAGGTGCACATCCGCGTGCTCGAAACCGTCTACCATCCCGGCCACTACCGCGTGGCGCTGGCCGTGAACTCTCGCGATGAGCTGCCGCCCGATCCGGTCACGACGACCAGAGAGACCGAGAAGGGGCCGCGCTCGATATGGGCGGTCATCCAGAGCCCGCCGCAGAAGCCGGTGCTGGCCGACGGCCTGTTTCCGCACTACACGAAGCCGAGCGGGCCCATGACCTGGGAGACCGACGTCGAGCTGCCGAACATCAGCTGCAAGAAATGCACGCTGCAGATCGTGCAGTGGATGGCCGAGCACGGCTACAACAACCCTGGCGGCTACACCTACCATCACTGCGCCGATCTGGAGATCACCGCGGATCCCTCCAAGCCGCTCGACATGGGATGGCGGGCGACGGCCACCAAAGCGAATTGACGTGAAGCTCCTGATCCTCGGTGCGACAGGCGGTACGGGGAAACAGCTCGTCGCTCAGGCGCTCGATGCCGGCCACAGCGTGACGGCTTTCGTGCGGAGTCCAGAGAAGATCCCGAGCGGGCACGATCGTCTCCGGCTCATCAAGGGTGATGTCGTCGACGGCGGCACTGCGCTCGCCGAGGCGATGCGCGGGCAGGACGCCGTCCTCAGCGCGCTCGGCCGGGGCCTGTCCTTCAAGTCGGAGCATCTCATTCAGCGGAGCGTGCCTCCCATTCTCTCGGCGATGCAAAGCCAGGGCATCCAGCGGCTCGTTTTCACGTCCGCGATCGGCGTGGGCGAGACGGTGCATCACGTTCCGCTCGTCCCGCGATTGATGGCGCGGTTTCCGCTCAGGAACATCTATGCGGACAAAGCGATCGGTGACGATCTGATACGGCGCAGCGCCCTCGCGTGGACGCTCGTACAACCTGCGATGCTCACGGACGGACCGCTGACGAGCACGTACCGCTCTGGCGAGCGCCTCGAGATGCGCGGTATCCCGAAAATCTCAAAGGCCGACGTGGCGCATTTCATCCTGACCGAGGTCGAAGCCTCGCGGTATGTCAGGAAGACGGTCTTGATCTCTTATTAAATCGATGATGCTGAACAGCATGGAGGTCCGCGATGAAGAAGAATCCGATCGTGCACTTTGAGATTTACGCCGATGATCCGGAGAAGCTCGGGAAGTTCTATTCGACGCTCTTCGACTGGTCGATCGAGCCGGTGCCTGGCATGGACTACCGGATGGTGAAGACCGTCGAGACCGACGAAAAAGGTACGCCCACGCAAACAGGCGGTGGCATCAACGGCGGCATCGTGAAACGCCCCGACGGCTACAACGTTCACGCGCCGGTGAACTACGTCAACGTGCCGTCGCTCGACAACGCGGTGAAGCGCGCGCAGGATCTGGGCGCGAAGATCACCAAGGGTCGAGCGCCGGTTCCCGGCATGGGCTGGTTCGCGATGCTGGTCGATCCGCAGGGAAACCATTTCGCGATGTGGGAGCAGGACGCGAACGCCCAGTAGGAAGACCTAAACAGGAGATTAGGAGATGATCTTCTGTTTTCTATGAACATCCCCCGATTCTGGACCAAAGCGTCGGCAAACGGGCGCACGCCGGATGGCCGCGACATTCCCCTGTCGATCTGGGGATGGGGCAGCGATGCGGCAGGCGCCGCGCGAGAGGCGTCGAACCGTCTCGCGCGCATGCTCGAGAGAATCGGCAGAGGGGACCCCCTGCCGAAGCACTACGCGTACGGGAACCGTCCGCTGAAGGAAGAGATTCTCGACACGTTCGAGCGCGACTTATCCGATGAACCCGTCGCGATCGTCTCGCGCAATGGCTACGGCGCAGTGGTGTTGAACACAACCCGGCTGCTTTTCCTGGACATCGACGTCGCGGGGGTGTCTGCCGGCCGGCGCATGCTTCACAAGCTCGGGATTGGCTCCGACGAGTCGCATGTGCCCGCCCTCCAGAAGGCGCGGGATGCGCTTCAGAAGTACGGACGAGCCACGTTCCGGGTGTACCGCACCGCATCGGGACTCCGGCTCATCGCCGTCGATCGCGAATTCGATCCGGACGGACCGGAGACGCGCGACCTGATGGACCTCACCGGTACGGACCCGGCGTTCATTCGTCTGTGCGCGGTGCAACACAGCTTTCGCGCGCGGCTGACGCCGAAGCCGTGGCGCTGCGGTGTTGGTCCGCCTCCGGGCGAGCATCCACGCCAGGAGGAGGCCATGCGGCAACGATTCGCGGCGTGGCTGTCCGAGTACGAACGGACATCGATGTCGTTCGCCACCTGCCGGTACCTGGAAACCATCGGCGTCGGCCGGCCGGCGTCATTCGCCGGCAAACTGCTGGAGTTGCACGATCGGATGACGCGATCGGCCGAAGCCCTGCCGCTCGCGTAGTCTGGCGAACGCCACGTCGGTCCGGCTAAAGACGGATACTGGAAGCAGTTTCAAAACTGCCGGTGATGTGGCACAGGATTTAGTCCTGTCCGCCAGCGCATTGAGCAGTTTTGAAACCGTTTCTTCGTACTGACGAGTTAAGTACTGACGATCGCCGGCAGCACGTCGCCGATGCGCTCTCGAAACACCACGTCGGCGACCTCGTCGAACCCCGTCGGCTCGGCGTTCACGATCACGATGCGGGCGCCGGCCGCCTTGGCGCGCGACACGGTGCCGGCCACGGGATACACCTGCAGCGTCGAGCCGATCGCGAGAAAGAGGTCGGCCTCGCCGCGAGACGTCCATGGCGCGATCGATCACCTCGGGCACGAGCGCCTGACCGAACGAAATCGTGGCGCTCTTGAGGATGCCGTTGCAGTCCGTGCATGGCGGATCGTCTTCACCGGCACGCACGCGGTCGAGGACCTTCTGCATCGGTCCACGCGCGCCGCAGCTCATGCACATGTACTCGTGAACCGTGCCGTGCACTTCGATCACCATTCCTCGGTGAGTTGCCGGCGCGCTGGTGCAGGCCGTCGATGTTCTGCGTGATGAGCGCGTGCAGCCGCCCCGCACGCTCGAGATCGACCAGCGCCTGATGACCGCGGTTGGGCGCCGCCTGCCATGCGGGATGGACGAGGCGCTGCTGCCACGCCAGCCGGCGCACCTCGGGATCGGACATGTAGTAGTGGATGTTCGAGAGCTTCTCGGCCTTCGGGTTCTTCGTCCAGACGCCCTGCGGGCCCGCGGAAGTCGGGGATGCCCGAGTCGGTGGAGATGCCGGCGCCGGTCAGCGCGACGATGCGCTGCGAGGCGTGCACCCAGCGCCGCACCCGATCGATGTCGGTCATGGGCTGAGTCTATACTCACGTAGTCGGCAGGCGAGAGTCGACAGTCGACAGGCGACAGTCAGCAGTCAGCAGATGGAACGGAGCGACGGAGTGCGAATGCCTGCGGCCGCGGCGGCGATCATCATGCTCCTTGCCGATGTGCCTTCGGCGAATCAGAGTGCGGTCTCGCTCGAACAGCTTCTCGATCGCGGCTCGGCCCATGTGGAGGCGCTCGTCACGCGGCTCACGCGTGTGGTGGCCGAAGAGCAATACGTCCAGGAATACCTGGTGGCGCAAGTGGAAGGCAGCCGCGGGAACTTCAAAGGGGCACCTCGAGTGGCCGAGCGCCGCAAGCTGATCTCCGATCTGCTTCTCGTGAAGGTGCCAGAGCTCGAGCAATGGCTCGTCTTCCGGGATGTCTTCGACGTCGACGGACGTCCCGTGCGCGACCGGGAAGAGAGGTTGACGAAGCTCTTCGTCGAGTCGCAGAACTTCATGACCACGGTCGAGCAGGCATTGCAAATCAACGCCGAGAGCGCGCGATTCAACATCAAGCAGGTGGGCACGGTCGACAATCCTCTGCTCGCGCTCGGATTCCTGCAGCCCGCCTACCGGCCGCGCTTCCGCTTCACGATGCGCGGACGGGACACGTCGGCCGGGCCGGACGCATGGATTGTAGAATTCCGTGAGACTCAGCGTCCCTCCATCATCCGTACGGCGGACAACAAGGACATCATGGCGCGCGGGCGCTACTGGATCGAGGGAGCGAACGGCCGCGTCATCCGTACCGAGGTCAGCTTCATAGCGCTCGGGACCGAATCGACCGTGACGACGGAATACGCGCGGGATGAGCAGCTGGACACGAGCGTGCCGACGGAGATGCGCTTCCGGCGCGTGGTTACCAACGACCAGGTCAGGGGCGTCGCCACCTACAGTCGCTTCCGACAATTCCAGGTCGGGACGAAAGAGGCGATCAGGAAATAGACCGTCGAGATATCAGGAGGTCTCATGCGCACTGCCATCGTTTTCGTGACCGGACTCATCGTCGGACTGGCGGTCCAGTCCGGCCTCGCCCAGCAGGGCCGAGTCGTCGGGCTGAACCACGTCTCCATCAGCGTCCAGGACTACGCGGCCGCCACCAGCTTCTACGCGAAGCAGATGGGATTCCGCGAGGCGTTCTCGTTTCGCGAGCCTGACGGGACGCCGTACTTCACGTACTTCCAAATCAGCCGCGAGACGTTTCTCGAGGTGATGCAGGCGACGCCGGCGCGGCCCGCCGGCTGCCCGCATTTCGGTCTCGACGTGGAGAATCTCGACGCCTACGTCGGGCAACTGCAGCAGCGCGGCGTGCCGGTACGCGCCCCGTCGCTCAGCCCGCGCACGGGCACGAAGATCGCGCTGGCGACGGGTCCGGGCGGCATCAACATGGAGCTGCTCGAAATGGGTGCGAATTCTCTACACAGGAAAGCGATCAATGACTGGAAATAGCGCGCGGCGCGCAGCCGCACTCGCGGTGGTCCTGTGTGTGGCCGCGCTGCCGCTGGCGGCGTGCGGCACTTCGTCAGACCCGCCGCCGACGGCCGCGCCGTCGGGAGACGCCGCATTCAACGAGGTCGCGCGGTTGTATCTCGAGGATTACTACAAGCGAAGTCCGACCGCGGCCACCTACCTGGGCATTCATCGCTACAACGAGCTGCTCGACGACTATTCCCGTCAGGGCGTGACCGACGCGGTCGCCTCGGCGCGGCAGTTCCGCGCGCGCGTGGCCGCGATCGACGCCGCCACCTTGACGCTGGATAACCAGCTCGATCGGGAACAGCTTCTGCGCGCCATCGACTCGCGCGTGCTGACGCTCGAGACCATCCGGCCGTGGGCCCGCGATCCCGACAGCTACAGCAGCGGTCTGACGCGTACGGCCTACATCATGATCAAGCGCAATTTCGCGCCCGCGGAGACGCGCCTCCGCCAGCTGATCGCGCGCGAGAAAGCGATGCCGGCGGCGCTGGCCGAGGCGAGAAAAAATCTTGAGAATCCACCGCGCATCTACACGGACATCGCCATCGAGCAGCTGGATGGCAACCGCGGGTTCTTCGAGGACGCGGTGGCGTCGGCGTTTCCGGATGTCACCGACAAGGCGCTGCTGGCCGAATTCAAGACGGCCAACGATGCCGTGATTGCCGCGTTGGCCGACTACAAGAAGTGGCTGCAGGACGATGTCCTCAAACGATCGAACGGGGATTTCGCGTTCGGCGAGGACACGTTCCGCCGGAAGCTCGCGGCCGACGAGATGATCGAGATGCCGCTCGACGATCTGCTGGCCATCGCGGATCGCGATCTGAAGAAGAACCAGGCGGCATTCGCCGAAGCCGCGCGGCAGATCGATCCCAAACGCACGCCGATGGAGGTGTTGAAGGCCGTCGAGGCCGATCATCCGGCACCAGAGAAGCTGCTCGCCATCACGCAGGCTGAGCTCGATTCGCTCGGCCGCTTCATGACCGAGAAGCACATCATCACGATTCCGAACGCGCCGCCGGCGCGCGTGGAAGAGACGCCGCCGTTCATGCGCGCGATCACCTCGGCCTCCATGGACATTCCCGGCCCGTTCGAGACGGTAGCCACCGAGGCGTACTACAACATGACGCTGCCCGATCCGAAGCTGACCGCGGCCGAGAAGAACGAGTTCATGGCGCAGTGGTACTACGCGATCATCACGAACGTCTCGGTGCACGAAGTGTGGCCGGGACACTACCTGCAGTTTCTCTACTTCCGCAATCTTCCGTCCGACATCCGGAAAGTTCTCGGCGCCGCGACCAACAGCGAAGGGTGGGCGCACTACTGCGAGCAGATGGTCATCGACGAAGGCTTCCACGCGGACGATCCGAAATACCGGCTCGCACAGCTACAGGATGCGCTTCTTCGCGATGCCCGCTTCATCGTCGGTATCCGCATGCACACGAAGGGCATGACGATGGCCCAGGCAGAGGAGTTCTTTGTCAAAGAGGGCTATCAACCGCGCCCGAACGCCAGGTCTGAAACCAAGCGCGGGACGTCCGATGCGACCTACGGGTACTACACGATGGGCAAGCTGATGATCCTGAAGCTGCGCGACGACTACAAGGCGAAGATGGGCGCCGGATACTCGCTGCAGAAGTTTCACGACAGCTTCATCGCCCTGGGGCCGTTACCGCTGCCGCTCATCAGGAAGGCCATGCTCGGAGAAACGGGGCAGTTGTTTTCGCAGTAGACTGCCGCGAGCCCCATGGACGAACCGCCAGCAGAACGGGCCGAGCCCGCTGATGCCGATGCCGCCGATGCCGTGCCGGCTGCGCCGGTGCCTCTGCCCAGGCTCGAGCCTCCTGCAGCGAAGACGTCCGTGGACGTGCGTTCTCCCCGCTCTGCTCCTCACACGCTCAAGGAGTTTGCGATCCAGCTCGTCACGATTACTGCCGGCGTGCTCATCGCGCTCGCGATCGACGGTGTGGTGGAGTGGAAAGACAACCGCGATCTCGTCAGGGAAGCCACCGCGACAATCACGCGCGAAATTGCCGACAACAGAGCCGCGCTCGAGCGCCATCATGCGGAGGCAGACACTCGCGAGAAAGATGCGGAGAACGCGCTGCAGTTGACCAACGACTTGCTGGCCACCAGAGCGTCGAACATACGCCAGTTCGGCCTCACCTTCCATTTGTCCACGCTGAGTTCGGCTGCATGGCAGACGGCAGAGCGAACAGGGGCCGTCGCGCACATGGAGTACGCCGACGTGCAGAAGTACGCGAAGCTTTACAACGTTCAGGCGCTCTATGAAGGGGAACAGCGACGGGTCATGGCTCAAGTCGTGGGCGCGCTCTCGAGCATCGCGACGGGTGAGAATCCGCACAAGGCCGACGTGGCGGATCTGGAACGTTTTCGTCAGCAGCTTCTCGCCGTGCGCGGCGCGTTCATCGTCGATCGGCAGCTCGGCGAGGCGCTGCTGAAGGCCTACGGCGAAACCCTCGCCAGATAACGCGTGGCGTTGGACGACCAGTGAAAGTGAAATCGTACCTGCTGACGTTGCCCGAACGGCTCGTGCGCTCCACGCTTGGGCTCAGCGCCGGCGTGGCGCGCGAAGTCGGAGAGGTCGCGCTCCCCGTGGCGCTGCGGCGCAGCCAGCTCTATCAGAATCTCGTCGACACCACGCTGCGGTTTTTCATCGAACAGGTCGGTCAGGTCGAGGGCGTTTACGCCGGGCCGGATGCGCTGCCCGGGAATTTCCTCGCGCGGCGGACGGCCGGCAATGCGATCGAGCTGATGGGCATCGTGGCGTTTCGCGCGTCGCCCGTCTGGGTGCTGGCGGCGTTGGCCGACCTCTGCGGAATGGGACGGCACCTGATTCCGGAAATGGCCGGCGCGCTCAAGGCGCAGGGCCTGCTCGAGGAAGACGCGAGCGTCACGAGCGTCGACCAGTTGCTCGACGGTCTCGAGCGGACCTCGTCGCGCCTGGCGTCCACCGTCAACACGCCTCCGCTCGACGTGGCGGGCCTGCGGCAGGAGTGGAACGCGCTTCGGGCCGACGCACGAAACCTGCAGCCGGGCGGCCTGCCGTCGCGCGAGACCATCAGCAGGATGTGGGACGAACTGAAAACGGAGTCCGCGCGCCACGATCGATCGATCTTTGAAACGTCCTCGATGATGGCCTTGTCGGCTGTGCGCGCGTTTCCCGACCGCGTGCAGTGGCTCTATGCGTCGACGCGCGCCGGCGCCGCGCGCACCGGGCAAATCTTCGGAGCGGTGCTGCTCGACCACTACACGCAGACACTGAACGACATCAGGCAAACGGGATACCTGAATTACGCCGCGCAGCAGTTTCGTCCGTACGCGCGCGCCGCGGTCAGGCAGTTCTCGCCCGAAACGAAGACGCTGACACAACGCATGCTCGACAAGCTTAGAATGAGTCGTCCATGAAACGCCTGGCCAGCTCGATCCTGTTCGCCGCCGGTCTTCTCCCGGCGTCGAGTGCGTTCATCGCCGCGCAGGCTCCGCCGACGGTGGAGTTCCTTTTCGTGTCGGCGCCGTTTCCCAGCGTGCACGCGTCGACCATCGCCGAGACGCGCGACGGCCTGGTGACCGCCTGGTTTGGCGGCACGCGTGAAGGCGCCAGCGACGTGGGCATCTGGGTGTCGCGCCAGGTCAACGGCAAGTGGACGCCTCCCGTTGAGGCCGGGAACGGTGTGCAGGCTGACGGCACGCGGTATCCTGCGTGGAATCCCGTGCTGTTCGAGCTTCGCCCGGGAGAGCTGACGCTCTTCTACAAAGTCGGCCCGAGTCCCCGCGAATGGTGGGGGATGGCGCGAACGTCGAAAGATCACGGCCGCACCTGGAGCGCCGCGCGCCGGTTGCCCGATGGTTTTCTCGGACCGGTCAAGAACAAGCCGGTGAGGCTGTCCGACGGGACGATCATCGCGCCCAGCAGCACGGAATCGCTCGACACGCCCGCTCGCTGGCGGGTGCACTTCGAGCGCAGCCGCGATCAAGGCGCGACGTGGGACATCGTGCGTCTTCCGCCAGACGCCGGCGCGCCGATCGACGCGATTCAGCCGAGCATCCTGACGCACGCCGACGGCCGGTTGCAGGCGGTCGGGCGCACTCGATCGGGACGGGTGTTCGAAACCTGGTCCAGCGATCGCGGGCAGAACTGGTCTTCGCTCGCGTTGCTCGACCTGCCCAATCCCAGCGCGGGCACCGACGCGGTGACGCTGAAAGATGGCCGGCATCTGCTCGTCTACAATCACACGCCGAAAGGCCGCACGCCACTGAACGTGGCGATGTCGCGCGACGGGAAGACATGGCGCGGCGTTCACGTGCTCGAGAGCGAGCCGGGCGAGTACTCGTATCCGGCGGTCATTCAAACCTCCGACAATCTCGTGCACATTACCTATACGTGGCGGCGCGAGCGCATCAGGCACGTCGTGATCGATCCGGCAACGCTGAAGATCGACTGAATGTTCCAGAGGAGCACCGTATGAGGCCGCGAACAGTGCTGCGGGGCGTTTTGTTTCTGTTCGTGGTCATCGTTGCGGCGGGCCAGGGATTCCCGGCCGCGCAGTCGAAGCCGATCCTCGCCGAGACCTACTACAACACGTTTTCGCGCGCGCACCCCGTGCTCGCGCGCATCAAGCCGGGCGCGCTCGTGAGCACCAAGACACTCGATGCGAGCGGGCGCGACGACATGAGCATGGTTCGCGCCAATCCGCCGAATCCGCTGACCGGTCCCTTCTATGTCGAAGGGGCCGAGCCAGGCGACGCGCTCGTCGTCCGGTTCAACAGAGTGCGGATGAATCGCAACTGGGGATTCACCTCGTACCGCCTCGGGCTTGTACTCGCTGACGCCCGAGTCGATCGAAGGGCTCTACCCGAATCGCTACCGGCCCAACGAGATCATCAAGGAGCGCGTCAACGTCGTGCCGTGGGATCTCGATCTCAAGAGCCAGACGGTGCGCCTGCGGGAACCGTCGAGCGCCGTGCACAAGCTGACGTTCGCCGCAAAACCGATGCTTGGCTGTGTCGGCGTGGCGCCAGCGGGCGACTTCGCGCCCACCTCGTCGCCGGCCGGCAACTACGGCGGCAATCTCGACTACAACGAGATCGGCGAGGGCACGACGGTCATCCTGCCGGTCTTCCATCCGGGCGCGCTGCTGTTCATCGGCGACGGCCACGCGCTGCAGGGCGATGGCGAGCCCACGGGCACCGGCATCGAGACGTCGATGGACGTCGAGTTCACCGTCGACGTGCGGAAGAAGCAGCCGCTCTCGGGGCCGCGCGCCGAAACCGCCGAGTACATCATCAGCATCGGCAGCCAGCCCGAGTTCGTCAGCTCGACCAATCGCGGGCTGCAGCTCGCCACGAGCGACATGGTCAACTGGCTGACGTCGGAGTACAAGATGGAGCCGTGGGCCGCGCACCTGCTCATCGGCTACCAGGGGCGCTACGACGTCGTGACGGTCGCGGGAACGGTGGCGCTGAAGATTCCGAAGAAACAGCTGCCGCAGTAGTGGCGGTCCCATGAAGGGCCGGATCGGTCCGATCGTCGGCTCGATTGTCTTCTTCGCGATCGCTCCAGGAACGATCGCCGGGTTCATCCCGTACGCGCTCACGGGATGGACGCCTGGTGCGCCGTCATCCGTTGTGCCGGCCGTCCCCGTGGCAGGCATCGTGTTGTGTGCCGCGGGTCTCGCGCTCATCATCGATTGCTTCGCCCGCTTCGCGCTCCAGGGACGAGGGACGCCCGCGCCGATCGCACCGACCGAGCACCTGGTCGTATCGGGTGCGTACCGGTATGTCCGGAATCCGATGTATGTCGCCGTCCTGTCGATCATCGCCGGACAGGGGCTTTTCTTCGGCAGCACGCGCCTGATGGTGTATGCGGCCATCGTCTGGCTTGCCTTTCACCTGTTCGTGCGGCTGTACGAAGAGCCAACTCTGCGTGCGAGATACGGTGCGTCGTACGACCAGTACCGTGCGCAGGTGCGGAGATGGGGCTGGGGGTTCACGAATAGAAACTAGAAAGGAAAAAGGAAGAGGGAAAAAGGAATAGAACCTTCGAACCGGGCCCCGGACTTGCCACCTTCCCCGTCATTCTTTAATGTTGAGGGATGTGCCGGAACATCAAGACCCTCGCCAACTTCGAACCGCCGGCGACGCCGGACGAGATTCGTGCGTCAGCCCTTCAATTCGTTCGCAAGCTGAGCGGCATGCATCACCCGTCGCGCGCCAACGAGGCCGCGTTCAATTCCGCCGTCGAAGAGGTGACGGCGGTGGCCGAGCGCCTGATCAGCTCGCTCAGCACCAATGCCCCGCCGCGCAATCGCGAAGAAGAGGCGCGGAAGGCGCAGGAACGCGCGCGCGAGCGCTTTGCCTGACGCGCCCGCGACGCTGACGCTCGCCGAGCTCGGCGACCGCTTCAGCCGGTTTGCCGACGAAGCGCGCACGTACGCCGGACCGCTGTACGCGGCGCTCTCGCGCGAGATCGCGCGAGACAACGACGTGCTCGCGGTGGCCCGCCACGTGCGGCGGCCGCCCGTGCCGAACGTGCTGCTCGCGGCGGTGCATTTTCTGCTCGCCGAAACGCCTACCCATCCGCTGGCGAGGTTCTACGGCACTCTGTCGGAGCATCCGCTGCCGGCCGGGGGCGCCTATCCTGACTTCCGCGACTTCGTGCTCGCGAACCGCGCGACGTTGATCCCGCTGCTCGAAACGCGGATTACCCAGACGAACGAAGTCGGCCGGTGCTCGTCTCTCATGCCGGCCTTGACGGCGGTGCATCGGTCGGGCGACGGCCGTCCGCTGGCGTTGATTGACGTCGGGTGCAGCGCGGGGCTGCACTTGCGCTGGGATCGATATTTTTACGATTACGGGACCGCCACCGCGGGCGATCCGGCATCGCCGGTCACGATACGGTGCGAGTTGCTCGGTCCCGTGATGCCGCCGCTTCCGCGGAGCTTTCCCGATTGCGTCTTCAGGCTCGGCGTCGACCTCAACCCCGTCGATCTCTCGGACCCCGTCGAACGGCGCTGGTTCGAGGCGTTGATCTGGCCCGAGCACCTCGCGCGCCGGCGGCTGGCCGAAGCCGCGATCGCCGTGCTCCTGCGCGATCCGCCACGCCTGGTCAAGGGGGACGCGACCCGGGTGCTCGAGGCGCAACTTGACGATGTCCCACCCGACACGCTGCTCGTGGTGTACAACAGTGCCGCGCTCTGCCAGGGGGGCGTGGCCGACCAGAACGCCGTCAGGTCGGCGCTCACGGCCTTCTCGGCCCGCCGCCCGGTGTACTGGCTGTACTGCGAAAACGAGGAAGTGTTGCTGCGCACGCTCGATCACGGCCACATGATGGAACGGAAACTGGCCAACAAAGACGGGCACGGCCGGTGGCTCGAATGGCTGTGACGCCTTCCACGCTGACGTTCGTGCGGCGCTCGTACCTGTTCTGGACAGGTCTGCTCCTCGTCGGCATCGGGGCGATCTTTCTCGGCGTGGGATCGACGTTCGTGCTCGAGGAACGGCGATACCAGCACGAAGGGCAGACCGCAACTGGTGTCGTGCTGACCAAGGCCATCGAACGGGCGACGCGCTCGGGGTCGGGAAGGAGGACCGAGACGCACTACACCGTGACGTATCGCTTCACGTCCGCTGACGGCCAGTCATATCAGGGGAGCGGCGACGTGTCCGTGTCGGCGTGGGAACGGCTGCGCGAACAGGAGCCGGTGCAGGTGGAATACATCGCCTCGTATCCGATGACCAATCGCGTGGCGGGCGAAACGTCTCGCGCGATCCAGTACGTGTTTCCGGGAATCGGCCTCATTGCCGTGGTGATCGGATCGACGCTGCTCGTCCGCGCGATCGGCGCCGCCCAGATGAAGAGCCGCGTCTGGTCGCAGGGTACGGCTGCCGATGCGACGGTGGCCGCCGTGGAAGAGACCAACTTCAAGGTCAACAAGCGGCCGATGTGGGTCGTGCGCTACCAGTATCGCGATCTGACCGGCGGCACGCACCAGGGCACGAGCGAGTACATGACTGCGGAGAAGGCACACGCGTGGAAGACGGGTGACGTCATCCGCGTCCGTTTCGATCCGGCGAAACCAGAATTGAGCGTCTGGGTCATCGAGAAAACCTAGGATCGAGAAAACCTAGGATGGTAGTCCTCATCACGGGCGCCGCGGGCAATCTCGGCAGCCTGCTCGCGCGACACCTCGTTCAGACAGGCCATCCCCTGCGGTTGATGTATCACCGCACGCCGCTCGCCGCCGATCTCCTGTCGGCGCCGAACGTGCGGGCCGTTCAGGCCGATCTTGCGAAACCGGAGACCGTGAAGCCGGCGGTGGACGGCGCCGATGTCGTCATGCATTTTGCCGGCCGGTTGTTCGCGCCCCGGCCGGAACGGTTTCTCGCCGAAACGAACACCCGCTGGTTTTCCAATCTCGTGGCGGCCGCGATCGCGGCGAACGTGAGCCGCGTCATCCTTGCGTCGTTCCCTCATGTGGAAGGTCCCTCGTCTGTCGAGCACCCGGCGACCGGCCGGCTCGATCGCGAGCCGATTTCCGTGCACGCCCGGACGCGACTGGAAGAAGAACAGTTGTTGTTCGAACGAACGCGTCAGTCCGCGACGACACCGGTCGTGCTGAGGCTGGGCATGATCTACGGCCGCGGCATCTTGATGGTCGATGCGGCCCGCTGGCTCGCTAAGCGCCGCTTGCTCTGTGTGTGGAAAGAGCCGACGTTGTTCCAACTGCTGTCCACGATCGATTTCTTGCGCGCGACCGAGGCGGCGATCGTCAAAGCCGGCGTTCAAGGTATTTATCACGTCGGCGACGAGCGTCCGGTGTCGTTGCAGGAGTTTCTCGACGCCGCGTGCCGCGTATGGGGTTGCCCGCGGCCACGGCGGGTGCCGTTCCCGCTCGTCTATGCCGCGGCGTGGCTATGCGAGCAGGCGGCCACGGTGGCCCGTACTCCGTCGCCGCTCACGCGTGATTTCGTGCGCCTGGGCCGCGTGCCCCACTGGGGCGACACGACGCGCGCCCGTCAGGAGCTCGTGCCGGATTTGATGTACCCGACGCTCGAATCCGGTCTGTCCACCCTCTAATCGTCGTGCTCGTCGCGTCGTCGTGTTCAGCGTCGTCGCGCTCGTCGCACCGTCGTGTTGCCGTGCCGTCGTGCTCGTCGCGTCGTCCTGCTCGTCGCGCCGTCGTGGTGTGCGTGCTAGACTCTGCGCCTCAAATCACTGGACGTCCTTCTAATTCTGCAGGAGGCCTGATGAAGAGACCGCGCGTGGGGCTGCTTGTGGCCGGCTGTGTGCTTGTCGGAGCCATGTTCGCGATGCCGCAGGGAGTGCAGGGGCAGGCCGGCGGCAACGGCCAGGCGGGTCCGGGCCACGGACCCGTACGGCGCGCCGGGCAAGGCCACGTCGATGCCGGTCGATCCCGGGCGTCCATGGGGTTGGGCGGTCAAAGCGTTCATGGACGATCCCGGACAGCCGCTCTACAACACCACGAAGCAGAAACTGCTCGAGGGTAAACAGGTCTTCAGCCAGACGATTACGCAGTTCGACATCAAGGCGTATTGCGACGGCGCGCAGAAGTTCGACTTCTCGCGATTCGAGATGCAGCACACGCACGCTGCGCTTCGACGAGGTCGAGAAGATGATCGCGGCGTGCCCGAGGGCGGCCGCCACGCCGATTCTGCGCATCCCGGACGCGACCGAAACCAACGTTCAGCAGGCCGTGGACCTCGGCGTCCTCGGCATCATCGTGCCGACCGTGGACGATGCGCTCGAAGCGCGTCGATCGCGATGTTCGCGCGCTTTCCGCCGATCGCGCGGCGCAGCACGGGCGGCGGCCAGGCAGGCAGCATCTGGACGCCCGTCATTCAGAAGCCGAAGACGTTCCGCTCGACGATCAACGACAACATGCTCGTCATCGTGATGATCGAAACGCAGGAAGCCGTGAAGAACGCGCTCGAGATTGCGTCGCAGCCGGGCGTCGACGTCGTGATCATCGGCAACGCCGACTTCGAGTCGTTCTCCGGATTCCCGCCGAACAGCGCCGGCTATCTCGATCTGCTGACGCGCGTTCGCAATGCCACGTATCTGGCGGGAAAGTTCTGGGGCAACGCGAATCCTGGTTTCTCGGTCGGAACAATCCGCTGGCGGCGGACTCGCGGTTCCACCTCGGCGTGCCACCGGACAAGTAGAGTCGCCAGGCGCAAGTCGGAAGTCGTAAGGCGCAAGTCGGGTCACAAGGCGCAGGGCCGGCGAGATCATGAATACAAACGGGATTGCGAAGACGCTTGCGATGTTGCTCGGCGAGCTGGTCAATGGCTCGGCGAAGGACAGTGGGTACATGCTGAATGGCGGCGACGAAGGATTGCTGAAGTCGCTCGAGAAAATCTCTGCGGCCGAGGCGTCGGCGTTGACCGTCACCGGGTCGTCCATCGCGGCGCATACCGACCACCTGCGCTACGGGCTGTCGCTGATGAATCGCTGGAGCAAGGGAGAGAACCCGTTCCAGAGTGCGAACTGGGGCGCGAGCTGGCGGAAGACCACCGTATCGGAAGACGAGTGGCGGCGGCTGCGCGACGACCTGCGCGCCGAAACCTCGGCGTGGCTCGACGTTGTGGGCCGGCCGCGAGAGGTTGATGAAGAAGGCCTCGGCGGGATGATTGGCAGCATCGCCCATCTCGGCTACCACTTCGGCGCCATCCGGCAAATCAACGCGTCCACTCGAGGGCCACGCGACGGCCAAACACCTGCCACCTAGAGGAGACATCACCATGCTGAGACTGCAGTTCGCATCGGCGGTGGGCATTGCCGTGCTCTGGATCGGATCGGCCGTCGCGCAGACGCCAGGGACGGGAACCCTGGTGCTCAACCCCATTGCGGCCACGTCGGGCTCTGGCGTCAGCAACGCGGCGCTCATCAATCGCGACGAGATTCGCGTGTTGCGCGTCGACGTCGCGCCCAACGGCGTGCGCAACGTCCACACCCACGACGATGTGCAATATCACCTCTTTATTCCGACCTCTGCCGGCATGGAGTTCGGGATCGAAGGCGAGAAGCCCGCGCAGATGGCCGCGTGGCAGGCGCAGTTCGTGAAAGGCGGCACGAAGCACGGTTTCACGAACAAAGGTCAGTCGACCGTGACGATCATGGAGATCTTCGTGAAGAAGTAACTCGTTTCGACGCAGAGGCGCAAAGACGCAGAGATCTTTTTCAAAAAAACCTCTGCGCCTCTGCGGCTCTGCGTCAAAACTCGTGGCCTTTAGGGCTTCGGGATTCTCAACGTCGCGCTGATCATCGCGCTGCCGCTGAGGCCGTACAGAAGCGCCAGCGGATGGAGATCGGCGGGGCCCAGACGCACGCTGCCGAACCAGAGCCGCTCGTCGATGCGACCGGCGAGCGACGCCACGCCCAGCAGCGCGACGATGAGGATGCTCGTGGGAATGGGCGTGCCTTCGAAGTACTTCACCTTGCCCGTCACGCGGTCGGCCAGTGCGTTGGCGGTGACGTTGAACCGGGCCAGACGGCTGACGCCACAGATGACGAAGTAGGTCAGAATCACCATGTCCCATCCGCCGCGCAGCCCGAGGGTGAAGCCCAGCACGGCCGGCGCCACGCCGAACGAGATGACGTCGGCGAGCGAGTCGAGGTCGGCCCCGAGCGACCGACTGGCGCGTGCGGTCGAGGCGTGCGACGTAGCCGTCGAGCACGTCGCAGACGAGCGCGAGCGGCAGCAGGAAGAAGGCCGTCCAGAGAAACTGGCGGTTGTCCGCGGCGATGTAATCCAGACAGAGAAAGATGGCGATGGTGCCACAAGCCGCATTGCCAATCGTGAGGGCGTCGGCGGGGGTATACGACCGCAACATCGACAGGTGGCGGCGCTCCGTGCTCATTAGCTGCTAGAGTACCGCACACTGATGCCCGCGCGCGATCAGGCCGGCGTAATCCCGTTCCGTCACAAGGGGAATGGCATCGAGATTTGCCTCATCCGCGACAGGGGGGGAAAGAAATGGAAGATCCCCAAGGGCTTCGTCGACCCGGGGGACACGCCTCGGCAGACCGCCTTGAAGGAAGCGTGGGAGGAAGCCGGACTGCGTGGCCGCCTCGTCGGGGAATCGATCGGGTGGTATCGAGTACGCGAAGTGGAACCTCGACCTGACCGTCGCCGTGTTTCTGATGGAGATCAAGGAGGTGGCCGACGAGTGGGAAGAGTCCTCGATCGCGCGAGCGCGGCTGGGCATCGCTCGATGACGCGCTCGCCCGGCTCAGGAAGCATCCGGTGAAGCCGCTGCTCACGCGTGTGTCCCGGAGGCTGGGGCAGAGAAAGCCGGCGTCGGCGCGCGGCTGATCAGCACGGCGGAACTGAAGTCCACGGCGGAACTGAAGTTCCGCCCTACATGTAATCCCTGCATGTAATCATGTAATCCCTACATGTAATATTGATGAGGGTGATGCGTCGCGTTTTCGCTTTCATCGCTGTCTGCGTCCTCCTCTGCGCCGCCGCGTTGGCGCAACCCGCGATTCCGGCCGAGCGCGCCCTCGCGCGCGAGATTCTCGAGGATCTCGTCGAGATTCCTTCGACCGCCTCCGATGGCACTGCACGCGCTGCCCAGATGCTGGCGGGCCGGCTTACCGCCGCCGGGTTTCCGAAAGAAGACATCCAGGTACTTGGACCCGACGCGAAGACCCAGAATCTCGTCGCGCGTTTCCGGGGCAGCAACCCGCGCGCGCGGGCCGTGCTGCTGCTGGCGCACATCGACGTCGTGCCCGCGCGGCGCGAAGACTGGTCTCTGGATCCGTGGACGTTTGTCGAGCGCGAGGGCTGGTATTACGGCCGGGGCACCAGCGACAACAAGGGGGGCGCCGCCATGCTCGTGGCCAACCTCATCCGGTTGAAGCGCGAAGGGTGGCAGCCGGCCCGCGACATCGTCGTGCTGCTGACCGGCGACGAAGAGACAGATCAGAACGGCATCAAGTGGATGCTCAGCGATCGCCGCGCGCTCATCGATGCCGAGATCGCGCTGAACACCGACGGCGGTGGAATCAGGACGAGAGACGGCGTGCCGGTGTTTTTCGACGTGCAGGCGAGCGAAAAGATCTACGCCGACTATCAGCTCGAAGTGACCGACGCCGGCGGCCACAGCTCGCTCGTCAGGGCCGGCAATCCCATCTACACGCTGTCGGCAGCGCTCAACCGCATCGGCGAGCATGTGTTTCCGCTGCACGTCAACGACGCTGCGCGGATCTTCCTGGAGCGATCCTCGTATACCGAGACCGGCCAGACGGCCATCGACATGCGCGCCGTCGCGGCGGTGCCGCCCGACCAGGCCGCGGCTGCGCGCCTGTCGCGCGCGCCCGTGTACAACGCGCAGCTGCGCACGACCTGTGTCGCGACGCGTGTCGAGGCCGGGCACGCCAACAACGCTCTGCCTCAGCTCGCGCGAGCCGTCGTCAACTGCCGGATCCTTCCCGGGCTGCCGGGCGCGGAGGTCGAAGGGGTGATCCGGCAGCTCGCCGGCGATAAGGTGAAGGTCACCGTGCTCGAGCCGCCCGTCAGCAGCCCGCCGTCGCCGCTCACACCGGCGTTGCTGGATCGTCTCGATCGGCTCGTGGCCCGGCACTGGCCGAAGCTGCCGGTCATTCCGACGATGATTGCCGGGGCGACCGACGGGATGTACACGCGCAGCGCGGGCATTCCCACCTACGGCGTCTCGGCGATCAACGAAGATCCCGAGGACGTGCGCGCGCACGGGAGGGACGAGCGCGTCGGTGTCGAGTCGTTCCACAAGGCGACCGAGTTCTGGCTGAATCTCATGAGGACATTTAGCGATGACACACCATAGGCTCGTCATCCTTGTCGCGCTGAGCCTGAACGTGTCCGTGTTCGCCCAGCAGGCGCCGATCGGCTACGACGACACGCCCATGCAGCCGAACAACAAATGGCGCGTGCACGACGGCACGCGGCCGTATCCGCCGCTGGTGACGCCGGCTTTTCCCGGAGGCGGCATCGGGGGCCATCCGTCGGATGCGATCGTGCTCGTCGGCGCAGGCAGCGACCTCCGTGCGTGGCAGATGACCGACGGATCGCGGGCGACATGGAAGATGAACGATGGCGTGCTGCTGACGGGGAAGGGGGTCGTGCAGACCCGGCAGCACTTCACCGATTTTCAGCTGCACGTCGAGTTTGCCACGCCGTCCGAGGTGAAGGGAGACAGCCAGGGGCGAGGCAACAGCGGCGTGTTCCTGCTGGGCAAATTCGAAGTGCAGGTGCTCGACAGCTACAACAACATCACGTATCCCGATGGACAGGCCGCCGCGATGTACGGCCAGTATCCGCCGCTCGTGAACGTCGCGCGCGCGCCAGGCGAGTGGCAGACCTACGATATCGTGTTCACGGCGCCCCGTTTCGCCGCCGATGGCACGCTGGCGACACAGGCCATCGTCACCGTCCTCCACAACGGTGTGGTGGTGCACAACGCTGCGGCGTACTGGGGGCCGACCCGGCACAAGAGCGTGCTGCCGTACACGCCCGACATGGCGAGCGGCCCGATCGCGCTGCAGGATCACGGCAACCCGGTCCGTTACCGCAACATCTGGATTCGGCCGCTGGGGGAGTATGACGGGGTAGGTGGTAGGTGGTAGGTGGTAGCGCGTTAGTCCGATGTTCCCTCCGCCGGTTGAAGCGATCGAATCAATCCGTTCAACATTCGACCGATCTCCTCGATGACAGCCTGCAATCGCTGATAATCCGCTCGCGATACGAACTCGAGTCGCATGGCGATCTCGAGTTGCACCTCGACTTCTGCCTGCGACCCGAGCGCGATATCGAGGTGATTCAAAAGCACGCGCCTTCGCTTGCGCCGCTTTCCTTCACCGATGTTCGATGGAATCGAAATACTTGCCCGCCTGATTTGGGCAGTTAGACCGAACTGCTCTTCACGGGGAAATTTTCTGGTCACCCGATAGATTTCCTCAACCAGGATCATCGAACGTTGCCAGACAGCTAAATCGCGAAAAGACTGGGGTGCCTGCATGCGCTAGATGCAGCAACATCCGGGCCGCAGAGAATGGCCTTGATTCCGCCGATTTTTGATGCCCTATCCCGGATATTTCCATCTGGCCGCCAGAAACCGATGGCAATCTCTGCCTACCACCTACCACCTACCACCTACCACCTAGCTCGTGTAGACTTTCCGCCACGGAGGACAGCCATGAGACCGTTTTTGATAGCGTTCGCGCTCCTCGTCGCGCATCCCGCCTACGCGCAGCTCGCGCCGCACAATGAGATGGGCGTGACGTTTGGACACGTGCATTTGAGCGTCGCCGATCCCAAGCTTCATCATCAGATGTGGGTCGACCAGTTCGGCGGCGTCGTCTCGACCAAGGGCACCTTCACCGTCGTCAAGCTGCCGAACATGATGATCGCGTTCCGCGGCACCAAGCCGACCGGCGGCACCGAGAACACGGCCTTCAATCATTTCGGCCTGAAGGTGCCGAGCATGGCCAACGCGCTCAAGAAGTGGAAAGACGCGGGCTACACCGTCGAACGCGAGTTCAAGGGGAGCGAGGGCTTTCCGAATGCCTTCCTCATTGGCCCCGATGGTCTCCGGTTCGAACTGCAGGAAGACACCACGTTGAAAGTGCCGGCGGTGGCGTACCACCTTCACTTCACGCTGCCCGAGCCGGAGAAACTGCGCGACTGGTACGTCGACACGTACGGCTTGAAGCCGAGCAAGTCGGGCAACTTCGAGATCGCCGACGCGCCGGGCATGCGCCTGGTGTTCGCGCCGTCGAAAACCGCGCCCACGGCGGTCAACACGCGCGGCACGACGGTCGATCACATCGGCTTCGAGATCAAGAACCTCGCTGAGTTCCTGAAGAAGCTCGAGGCAAAGGGCCTCAAGCTGGAAACCGCCTATCGCGAGGTCCCTGCGATCGGTCTGAACATCTCGTATCTCTACGACCCGACCGGCGTGTACATCGAGATGACGGAAGGGTATACGGGTTACTAGTCGCAAGGCGACAGTCGAAAAGTCGCAAGGCGACAGTCGAGAGAGTCGACAGTCGCAAGGCGACAGTCGACAGTCGCAAGGCGACAGTCTTCGTTGGTAGGTGGCACAGGGCTTCAGCCCTGTCGTCAACAATTGAAGGGCGGGGCGACGGTGTATGCCGTCGCCCTGTTTTGTTTGTATGGCCTTGCGTCTCTCAGCGGTCTGAAGGTGTGGAAGGCGGGTGGCCGTGAGCGGCTGGATCGATCTGAAGACGTGGAAGCGGCGCGATCACTATCTCTTGTTCCGCAAATACGAACGGCCGTACTTCAGCGTCACGGTGGATGTTGACGTGACACGTATCTGGAATCAAAGCCGCAAGCCCGGCTCGCCGTCGTTTTTTCTGACGTCGGTGTTTCTGATGCTGAATGCTGTCAACGACGTCGAGGCCTTCCGCTTGCGGCTGCGGCCGCGCGGCATCTGGCGTCACGATCGCATCGCCGTTGGGCCCACGATCCTCCGGCCGGACGAGACCTTCGGATTTGCGCGCTTCGAGCCGGCCCGAAGTTTCGATCGGTTCGTTGCGCAAAGCACCGCGGCCATCGGGAGAGCGATGCGGCGTGGCGTCCGCGAGCCGGCGAGGCCGCCCGACGATGTGGTGTACCACTCAGTTCTGCCGTGGTTTCGCTTCACGGCATATGCCAACGCGCTGCCGGGCCACGACTCGATTCCGCGCATCGTCTTCGGCCAGGTGACGCGCGATGGCCGTCGAATGACCATGCCCGTCGCCGTCGAAGTTCATCACGCGATAGTCGATGGCCTCGACGTGGCGAGGTTCTTCGAGCGCTTCAATCAGGCGCTCGCGGGTACCAAGGTGTCGGGAAAAAAAGAGTGAGAGAGCGGAGGTATAGATGAAACGCGCCGTGTTCATGGTCGCCGCCGTTGCGATGTGTGCCGTCATCGTGCGCGGGCAGTCGAAAACGTTCGACATCTACATCCTCGACGTCGAGGGGGGCAACGCGACGTTGTTCGTCACGCCGTCCAGAGAGGCGGTGTTGATCGACACGGGCAACGGAGGCCCCGCCGCGAAGCGCGATGCGGACCGCATCATGGCGGCGGCCACTGCGGCGGGCATCACCCAGATCGACGCGCTCGTCACGTCGCACTGGCACGCCGACCACATGGGCGCCATGGGCGAGCTGTCGACCCGCATTCCGATTCGCCACTATCTGGATCACGGCACCAGCGTCCAGCCCAATGCGGCGGTCGATGAGTTCCTGCAGAAGACCTATCCGGGTCTCGTCGCCAAGGCGAAGCATACGGTCGTGAAGGCGGGCGACACGCTCCCGCTCAAAGGCGTCGAATGGCGGTTCGTCACCTCCGCGCAGGGAACCATCAGCAATGCCTTGCCGGGCGCGGGGCGCTCGAATCCCTATTGCGCCGGATTCAAGCCGCACACGGTCAACCCGGTCTCCGGCCAGCCCGTCGGCAAGACGGAAGACGAGCACTCCGTGGGTTCACACATCACCTTCGGAAAATTCCGCGGCGTCTATCTCGCCGATTTTCCGTGGAACAAGGAGTTCGAGCTGATGTGCCCGGCCAACCGCCTGGGAACGGCGGACTTTCTGCTCGTCTCGCGCCACGGCCAGCACAGCTCGAATTCCGAGTTGCTGGTGCACGCGCTGCGGCCGCGTGTGGCCGTCATGAACAACGGCATCCGGAAAGGCGGGCAGCCAGAGACGATGCGCGTGCTGTATTCGGCGCCGGGGCTGGAAGATCTATGGCAGCTTCACGTCGCGCAGTTGAGCGGCGCGGAATACGACATCGCGGGAATATTTATCGCGAACGTTGGAGAGGACCCCGATCACAGCGGGGCGCACTGGATCAAGGTGGCGGCGCAGGCCGACGGGGCGTTCACGGTCACGAACAGCCGCAACGGCTTCACTAAGAAGTACGCCCTGCCCTGACCCTTCGACAAGCTCAGGGTCACCCCGAGCAAAGTCGGGGGGTGAGCGAGCGTAGGACTACGCCGCCTGTTGGGTGAGAATCTTCTCGAGCCGCTGCACGACCTCGCGATAGCCGTATCGCTTGTAGAGCAGGTGGGCGTGTGCCGCTCGATGACTTCCGCTTCGGCGTCTTCGACTTCGGTGACACCCGTCAGCACGACAACCGGAACGTAATCGAAACGTTCGTCGAGCCGCATCTGTTCGAGCACTTCGAGCCCCGAGCGATCGTCGGCGAGTCGCAGGTCGAGAATGACGGCGTCGACAGTCGGCGGTTTTCAGTCGCATCAGGGCCGGTATCGGGATCGCAGGCCTGCAGCACGTCGCAGCCCGCGCGCGCGAAGAACTGCTCGAGAATGCACCGCGTCGTCAGCGCATCCTCGACCACGAGCACTGTGCGCCGCGTCCGGGTTTGAATAAGTCGAGTCATGGTTCGTTCGTTCGGCAGTCTGCGCTGGCGGGGCCCCATTGCCCCGCGCCGCTGGCCGGCCGGACAGGGCTGTAACAACATCGATACCACAAGCGCCACACGGCAAAGCCCTTTGTTTCCGGGCACTTTCTGGCCTGCACAGTCCGGCAATGCACCGTTGGTGTGCCGTGGTGGAACAAGACTGTTGCACCGTTGTAAGCCAGTGCTTTACCGTTAAACCATGAAAAAAACTGGTGTCTGCGGTGCTGGTGGCGGCCGCCGCGCATCCACATCCATGCCCAGCAGGACCAGACGCCGATTTTCCGCGCCGGGACGACGCTGGTCGAGTTCACCATCGTGGCGACGGACCAAAACGGTAAGCCGATTACCGATCTGAAACAGGAGGACGTCGCGATCCTGCAGAACGGCAAACCGCAGCCGGTGGCTTTCTTCCGATTTGAAGGCGCGGCGTTCGGCCCGGACGCGGCCGAAGCGACTCACGAGCCCATCGCGCCAGGCATCTTCACCAACCGTCCGAGTACTCGCCCGGTCCGGCGCGCAACGTCACGGCGATCGTCATCGACTCGCTGAACACGCTGCCCGAGGATCAGGTGGCCGTGAGCGCGCAGGTGATGCAGTATCTGCGGGCGCTCGCGCCGAACACGCGCGTCGCGATCTACTCGTTGGGATCGACGATTCCGCATCGTTCATGACTTCAGCGCCGATCTCGAACGCGCTGCGCGCGCGGCTCGCGAAGCTCCGACCGAGTACAACATTCAGCCGGTGCCTGCCGATGAGCTCGTTCGACGCCAGATGCAGGAAGCCGAACATCTCAACATCGTCAGTCAGGGTGATAGTTCGTGAGACGCGACCAGGACGCACAGGCCGACGCCGAGCGCAGACAGAGATCGACAGGCGCGCGCGCAGATGGCGAGATCGGAGGAGTACTTCAGGAGCAGTTGCAGTTGCGGCGCACGACCCAGACGGTCGCGTCGCTAGAGGCGCTCGGCAATCATCTCGCGGGGATTCCCGGCCGCAAGAACCTCGTGTGGATCGGCGGCGGTGTCCCGCTCCTGACACAAGGTGCCGCGATCGGTGGGTGAACAGCTACTCCTCGCAGATCCGCGGCGTGGCGCAGCGGCTGGCCACTCAAGGCATCTCCGTGTATCCGGTTCAGGCGATCGGGGCTCGAGGTGGGATTGCTCGGCACGGCCACGACCGCGCCGGGTCGGCGAAGGGATCGCCCGAAAAGGATCAGCTGCGTCCGATGACGCGCGAAAACCAGCTTCGCATCTGGGGCACGATGGACATCCTGGCCGATGTGACGGGTGGCCGGGCGTTCAAGAACACCAACGACCTGACGGCCGGCGTCAGCGCCGCGGCGAACGACATGCGCGGCTCGTACTCCGTCGGCTTCTACGTGCCCGACAGCGGCGACCATCGCTGGCACGGTTTCGACGTCCGCGTCAGTCGTCCGGGCGTGCGCGTGCTGCATCGCAAGGGGTACATGGCGCTCGCGCCGGTGAGGCAGCCGGTCAACTGGGTCGAGTCGGAGTGGCAGGCCGCCATGCAGAACCCCCTGGGTCGAATGCGATCAGGCTCGATGCTCGCGTCGACGCTGTCCCGTATGGCCTGAACGTGGTCATTCAGATCGCGGCCGACGACCTCTACTACAAGACCGTCAACGGACAACCCGTCACCGATCTGGAAATCGGATTCGGCGAGCGCAACCCCAGGCAGTGGACTCGTGTGCGGCGCGACGGCGCGACGATCACGATCAAGGAGAATCCGCAGGCGACCGTCAAGCCGTCAATCGTCCGGTTTGCGAAAGTGTGGACGGTGGAACCGGACACGTCTCACGTGCGCCTGATCGTGCGCGACCGCATGACAGGCCGCTTCGGCTCGATCGACATGCCGTTGGGGCCAATAAGAAGGTAAAAAGTGAAAAAGTAGAAAGTAAAAAGTTAAAAGTGAAAGTGGAAAGTATGAAGGTGAACGACGAACGGCGATTTTTCAGTCTCCTTTTCACTTCTACTTTTTACTTTTCAATCTTCCACTTTCTCCTTCCACGTTTCCTCCGCCGCCCAGTCCACACCCCTCTTCCGTGCGGCGGCCGACGTCGTTGTCGTTCCGGTCACGGTGACCGATCGTTCCGGCCGGTTCGTGCACGGCCTCACGGCAGACCAGTTCGAGATTTCAGACGGGGAACACGGCGCCCGGTCGTGCAGTTCAGCGCCGGGCGCGTCCCCGTCAGCCTCGGCATCCTGCTCGATATCAGCGGCAGCATGACGGAGAGCCCGAGCGCGCGCGCGGCCGATGATGCGCGATGGTCCGACACGCGCCACGCGCTTGAACTGCTCCTGGCACGGCTCACTGCGGCCGACGAAGTGTTCTTTGCGGCGTTCAGCGACAAAGTCGCGGCGGCTCCCTGGACGAACGACCGTGCCGCCATCCTGCGAGTGATCGATTTGCTCCAGCCCGGCGGCGGTACCGCCCTGTTGGATGCCATAAGGCTGATCTTGCCGGCCTTTCAGCGCGCGCGGTACCAGCGCAAGGTGTTGCTGCTGATTTCCGATGGCAACGACACCAGTCTGCCAGCCGCGGGCGTCGTCGATCCGTACCTACTGCGACATGACTCGGAGATTGAACCGGTGGCGAGACTGGGCCAATCCCAACAGACCCAGCGCCAAAGATCATCGATCCACGAAGGTCGACGTGCGCAAGTCAGGCGCGACTGCTGTATGCCATCGGCATCGGCACGCGCAAGGGCGCGCCGGTGGATACGGTGCTGCTCGAGAGTCTGACGACAGAATCGGGCGGTACGTGGAGCCGCTGCGCGATCCGTCAGAGATCGCGGCGGCGGTTCGGCGCATCTGCGACGACCTCCAGGCCCAGTACCTGCTTGCCTTCGAACCGGGACACGCCGATGGCAGGCACCACGCCATACGGGTGAGGACGAAAGACACGCGGCTGCGGGTACGCGCACGGGCCGGCTACATCGCACCGTCCGCTGCACCGAAGTAGTGCCCGCGCGCGCCGAGCGGCGCGCCGCTACTCCCTCCCATCAAGCTCGTTCCGGAACGAGCTCGCGTGCTCGCGCAAATTGTTTGAAGAGTTGACACTCTCTTCTGTGCCGCACCGCTCGCGAATTCGCTTGATGTGAAATGGCCTCGCCACGCGTGCTCAATGGCCAGTCAGTCGCACGATTCTCAGCGGTTGACGTTTTGCGATGATGCGACGACGTTCGTCGCGTGAGAGGCGATTCTGGGCGTCAAAAAAGACGATGGTATACAAGGAGCATGATCACAGATGAAACGTCTGAGTTGTGCCAGCTGTCAGATCGCGAACTGCTGACCTGGTGTTCACCGCCCCGCGCGCGAAGAGCGGTCCGCAACGAGACACCTGATTGCGTCGTTGGGCGAGCTCGATGCCCGTCGCCTCTATCTCGGTGAGGGCTTCTCCTCGCTCTTCACCTACTGCACACAGGCATTGCATCTCTCCGAACATGCGACGTACAACCGAATCGAAGCCGCTCGGGCGGCGAGGCGCTTTCCGGTGATCCTCGAACGTCTCGAAGCGGGCAGCGTCACGCTGACCACCGTTCGTCTCCTCGCGCCGCACCTGACGGAAGCGAATCATCGTGAATTGCTGGAGCGCGTGCATTACAAGAGCAAGCGCGATGTGGAGCTCGTCATTGCGACGCTCAGGCCAGCGCCCGACCTTCCGTCAGTCGTGCGGAAGCTCCCCGCGCCGCCGCCGGCGAGAATTCCCACACTGTCAGACGCGTCGAATACCGTGATCCTTGAAGTGAGCATGCCGCAGCTGAACACGTTGCATGCCGAGGCGCCGTCACGCCCAGCCGAGGTGAAACCCCTCGCACCAGAGCGATACAAGATTCAGGTGACCGTGAGTCGCGAAGCCCATGACAAGTTGCGGCGAGCGCAGGATCTGCTGCGACATGTCGTGCCGAATGGCGATCCCGCAATCATTCTGGAACGGGCGCTCGATTCGCTGGTGGCCGATCTCGAGCGCACCAGGCTGTGTCAGCCGGCTCGATCGCGACCCCCGCGCAAGTCGCATTGCACAACGCGGTATATTCCGGCTGCAGTCAAACGTGAAGTATGGCATCGCGACGGCGGGCAGTGTGCGTTCCAGGGAGAACAGGGGAGGTGTGCGGAAACGGGCTTCCTGGAATTCCATCATGCCGTGCCGTATGCAGAGGGTGGCTCAACGACTGCGAGCAATCTTGAACTGCGGTGTCGAAGTCACAATCAGTACGGGGCGGAGCAGTGGTTTGGCTCTGGCCGGCCCACGATGCGAGACAGAAGCACATATTCCAGCCCGTAACAATGACTCGTTCTGGAACGAGTCAATGCGCCTGTGTCGCTTAGCCGTTGCGCGCCCCAATCCCTAATCCCTAATCCCTAATCCCTGTCCCAGCCCTTTCCAAACAGGCGTCTTTACCGGTAAAGTAAGCCCTCATCGAGAGAACGTGATGAACCGACCTGCTCGAGCTCTTCGAGTGATCTTCGTCAGCGCGGCGCTGTCCGCGTCCGCGCTCATCACCGAGTGGGTGCCGTACGCACAGCAGCCGCAGCCCTACACAACGTGGCATCAATACGGCGGGTCATCGGACTCGATGCAGTACTCCGCGCTCGCCCAGATCAACAAGACCAACGTCACCCAACTGCAGCGCGCGTGGTTCTATCCGGTTCCGGGCAATCCGGCACGGCTCGCGTTCAACCCGCTCATCGTCGACAACGTGATGTATGTCGCGGGTGTGCGCGGCGTCCTCGTCGCGCTCGACGCGACGACCGGCAAAGAGTTGTGGATGTCCACTCTCCTAACGCCGGATCGCGGGCTCGCGTACTGGGAGAGTAAAGATCGCTCGGATCGCCGCCTCATCCTGACGGCGAGCAATGGCATCCGCGAGGCCGACGCGCGCACGGGACAGCAGATCACGACGTTCGGAACCAGAGGCTTCGTCGACATGCGTGTCGGCACCCCGCGCCGAAACGGCGGGCCGAACAGCAGCCCCGGCCGCGTCTTCGAAAACCTGATCATCGTCGGATCGAACGTCGGCGAAGGGTACGGCTCCCCGCCCGGCGATATCCGCGCGTACGACGTCATCACCGGGAAACTTGCATGGACGTTTCATACGATTCCCCGGCCAGGTGAATACGGATATGAGACGTGGCCGGAAGACGCCTTCAGATACGCAGGCGGCGCGAACACGTGGGGCGACCTCACGCTCGACGAGAAGAACGGCATCGTCTTTCTGCCGACCGGATCGCCGACCCACGACTTGTATGGAGGCGATCGGCAGGGCAACAACCTGTTCGGCAACTGCCTGCTCGCGCTCGACGCGCGGACCGGCAAACGGCTGTGGCATTTTCAGATCGTTCATCACGATCTCTGGGACTACGACAATGCCGCCGCGCCGAAATTGCTGACGGTGCAACACAACGGCAAACCGATCGACATCGTGGCGCAGGCCGGCAAGACCGGATTCCTCTACGTGTTCGAACGGAAGACCGGCACGCCGCTCTGGCCGATCGAAGAGCGGCCGGTTCCGAAAAGCGAGGTCCCGGGCGAGTTCTCGTCGCCCACGCAGCCGATTCCCACCAGGCCGCCGCCGTTCGCGCGGCAGTCGATGACGCCCGAAGAAGTGAATCCGTTCGTCAGTGCCGAAGAGCAGGACGCGCTGAAGCAACTCGTGCGCGATGCGGCGAACCAGGGCGTGTTTACGCCGTCGAGCCACCTGCGTCCGCATATCCAGTTTCCAGGCGCCTGGGGCGGCGCCAACTGGGGCAGCACCGCGGGCGATCCCGAGACCGGGATGGTCTACGTTCGCAGCCTCGAGATGATCAGTTACCGCAAGATGTCGCTGGTGACGCCGGGCAGCGGCGGTGGCGGTGGCGGCGGACGCGGACAAGGCGCGCCGCCTGGACCGCGCGAGCAGGAAGGCCAGAGCGTCTACATGCAGCGCTGCTCCGGGTGTCACGGGCCGGGGCAGATGCCGATGCGATCGCTGCAGGTGATCGGATCGCAGGGATTCCGCGCGATCGTGCGACAGGGCGCGAACGCGATGCCGGCATTCGCTGTTTCGACAATCTCGAATGACGCGCTCGAGGCGCTCGAAACGTATCTGACGTCGCTGCCGGCGAGCGACGAGCAGGCCGGGAATCCATCGGAGATTCGTCTCCCGCAGAATCCCAACCGCTATCAAGGCCCACCGACGCGGTATGGCGGATCGTTTTCGGCAGGCTGGTACACCAGCAACGGCTATCCGGCTTCGGGTCCGCCCTGGTCGCAGCTCGTGGCCTACGATCTGAACGACGGGACGATCAAGTGGCGCGTCGCCGATGGCACAGCGCCGGGCCTGACGGACAAAGGATTGAAGACGACCACGGGTACGGTGCGGCCGCGCAACGGTCCGGTCGTCACCGCCGGCGGACTCGTCTTCCTCGCCAACTCGCAGGATCGCTTTCTGCGCGCGTTCGACAAGGAAACGGGGCGCCTCATCTGGGAGCACGAGCTCGAAGCCAATCCGGAGGGCATTCCCGCGGTGTACCAGGTGAACGGACGGCAGTACATCGCCTTCGCCGTCGGCGCGTCATGGGGCGATGGAGGAGACCCGGTGTGGAGAAATCCGCTCCATCGCAAACAAGGGAAGATCGAAGCGCAGGGATACCATGTCTTCGCGTTGCGGAGGGCGAAAAAGGAAGTAAGGCGCCGTAATTGACGATTAGTTGCGCCGTGTCAGGAAGCTATGTCAGGAGACTGCAGTCAAGATCAGCGAGAGATCGACCGTGATGACCATGAAACACGAATCGCGATTGCCGCCCTGTTTGCCGCCTGCATGGTGACGCTCGTCGCACAGCAGAACCAGGCGCCCGACTTTCCGCGCGCGGCCGATGCGATGGAGCGCGTCACCTGGCGCACGCGCACGCTGGTGGCCAACGACCGTCTCACAAACTGGGATCTCGCCATTCCCGGCATGGGCCTCACGTTCCAGGAATCGGTCGTGAGGGCCGATGCGGCCCTGGTGCCGTTTGTCGAAGGCTCGAGCGCACAGCGCGTCAGCCCGCAGGTCCAGAAGAGCCTCGATTACAACCTGACGGCCGCCGAAATCGCGGCGATCAAGACGGGGATGGGGCCCAGCGTCCGGGTGAGCGCGTATCGCGTCGAAAGCCTGCCGGCAGACGCCGCGACACGCCGTCGCGTCTTCGATTTCGCGCGGGAGCTTGGCGCGACCACGCTCGTCGTGCCCGGCAACACCGATCTCGCCGGCCTCGACGCGCTCGCCGAGGAATTCCGCGTCAATGTCGCGGTGCTGAACAGCTCTGACGCCACACTGAAAGCGATGGACGGCCGCAGCCGCCGGCTCGGCATCGGCATCGACACGGGCACGTGGGCGCAGGACGCCGCGAACGTCCGCATCGAAGTGGCACGGGTGAGGGATCGCCTGATCTACGTGAACCTTCGCGACCGCTCAGCCCGCGGCGCCGGCGCGCAGAACGTGCCGCTGGGCAAAGGCGTGGGCAATCTCCGAGACTTCTTTGCCGAGCTCGAGCGGCTGGACGATCGCCAGATTTCCGTTCGCCTTGGCGGCGACGGCAGCCCGGTCGTGACCACCAGAGTGCCCATCGCGATGACCATCGATACGACCGGGGTCGTCAAGGCGCCGGGCGATATTTTCGCGGCCGTGTCGGCGTTCGAGGATGTCGTGCAGCCCGCGTATGCCGTCAACTTCAACGAGTTCGCGCGCACGCGTCCGATTCGCTTCGATCTCGTGACGCCGTCGCGCGGCGAGACGCTGGCGCCGACCGAGATCGATCGCCGCGCCGCGGAGACGCGCACGAACATCGACGCGGCGATTCCGAACAAGCCGTTCGCGTCGCCGAAGAAGCCACGGAAGCTCCTCGTCATCGAGAGCCTCGAAGGGATGTCGCACAACACCATTCCGCACACCAACGTCATGATTCAGCGGATGGGCGAGAAGACCGGCGCCTGGACGACGGTGTTCAGCAACGATCTGAGCAACCTCCGCTATCCGAAAGTGAAGGAGTTCGACGCGGTCTTCCTGAACAGCATCGTCGGCGAGTTCCTGCCGGATCCCGCGATGCGGGCCGATCTCGTGCGGTACGTGAACGAGGGGGGTGGCATCGGCGGTATCCACGGCACGCCCTGGGCGTCGCGCAACTGGGACGAGTTCGCCGAGATGATCGGCGCGCAGAGCGCGCCGCACCGGATCGAGAACGGCGTCCTGAAGGTGTACGACAAGGACAACCCGATCGTGCGGCCGTTCAACTACGAGGACCTGCCGTTCCGGGAGGAGTACTACCGCTTCGAGGATCGAGGGCAACGGCCGGCTGCGCTGGGACAAGGTGCGCGTGCTGTTGATCGTCGATCTCGACGAGAAGGTGCCGAACGCGACCGACAAGCCCTGGCCGGGCTACCGCCGGCCCGACAAGGTGTACCCGGTCGCCTGGATCCGCGAATACGGGAAGGGGCGCGTCTTCTACAACTCGATGGGCCACATGACGGAAACCTTCATGCGGCCGGAAATCGTCGGCCACTTCCTGGTGGGCATGCAGTACATCCTCGGCGACGTCGACGCAAATGCGGCCCCCAACCCGCTGAGGTAGGGCGCGACTTCAGTCGCGCCGAAACGTAGTGTCCGGCTTTAGACGGACCGTGATAAAAAGGGCGGCGATGACTACTACCCATCGCCGCCCATTTGCGTTCTCGGTCGCCGTCCTGCTCTCGATGCTGGCGCCCGCGCCTCGGCTGATGCAGGCGGCGCCCGCGCCGGCCAGCTGTGAAAGCCTCACCTCGCTGAAGATTCTTCACGGCAAGATCGATTCCGCGGCCGAAGTCTCCCAGGGCGCGTTCAAGCCGCCGGCGCCGGGCAACGTCAATGCCGCGGCGGCGCGTGCCTACGGCGCGGCCCCGGCGTTCTGCCGCGTCACGGCGACGCTGACGCCGACCACCGACTCGGACATCAAGGTCGAGGTCTGGCTGCCGAAATCGGGTTGGAATGGAAAGCTTCAGGCCGTCGGCAACGGCGGATGGGCCGGCACGATTTCGTATACGGCCCTCGCGGCGGCGGTGACGAACGGCTACGCCGCCACGGCGACCGACACCGGACATTCGACGCCGGGCAGCACGTTTGCGATCGACCACCCCGAGAAGCTGATCGACTACGCGCACCGATCGCTCCACGAAATGGCCGTCGTCTCGAAGGCGGTCGCCACGCAGTTCTATGACGGCGCGCCGAAGCTCGCGTTGTGGAACGGCTGCTCGACCGGTGGCAACCAGGGGCTGACGATCGCGTCGAAGTACCCGGCCGATTTCGATGCGATCGTGGCTGGTGCGCCTCCCGATCCCCGCGCGCGGCTCATGAGCGTCCGCCTGCTGATGAACCGCCTCGTGCACCGCACGCCCGACAGCTACATCCCGCCGGAGAAATACCCGGCCCTCCACGAGGCGGTGCTCAACGCGTGCGACACGCTCGACGGCGCGAAAGACGGCGTCATCGAGAATCCGCGCGCCTGCAAATTCGACCCGAAGGCGATCGAGTGCAAGGGCGCCGATGGCGCCTCGTGCCTGACGCCGGCGCAGGTCGAGACCGCAAAGCTCATCTATTCAGACGTGAAATTTCCGAAGACCGAACGGGTTCTCTATCCGCCTCTCCTGCAGCCTGGCTCTGAGCTTGCCTGGGGAACGCTGGCGGGACCGCAACCGTTCGCCAACGCCGTCGACGCGTACCGGCTGGTCCATAAGGATCCGGCCTGGTCGCCCGATCGCTTCGACATGGCCACCGACTTCGAGCTGATGGAGAACGAGCTGAAAGTCCTGAACACGGTGACGCCCGATCTGCGTCCGTTCTTCAAGCGCGGCGGCAAGCTGCTCATGTACCACGGGTGGAACGATCGTCAGGTGCCCGCGATGAGCAGCGTCACGTATTTCGAGCGCGTGCTCGAGACCGCCGGACGGAGCGCGGCGGGCCGATCGATTCAGCTCTACATGGTTCCGGGCATGGATCACTGTCAGGGTGGCGTCGGTACCGACACGTTCAACAAGGTCGCGGCGATGGAAGAGTGGGTCTCGAACGGCAGCGCGCCCGCGCAGATTGTCGCGTCGCACTCGACCGAAGGAAAGGTCGATCGCACGCGGCCGCTGTGTCCGTATCCGCAGATTGCGCGCTACAAGGGCACGGGGAGCCTCGCCGACGCCGAGAACTTTGCCTGTGCGGCGAAGTAGCAGTACGTAGTGTCCGGCTTCAGCTGGACCGTGTGACGGCCTATGAAAAAACTCATCGTCGGTATCGTGTTCGCGGTCGCGACCGCCGGCCTCTTCGCGCAGGCGCCCGCCGCCATCGACTGGGCAAAGGTCGAGGCCGAAACACTGCAGCACTTTCAGGCGGTCGTTCGGCTCGACACGACCGACCCTCCGGGAAACGAACGGCCCGCGGCGGAGTACCTCAAGCAGGTGCTCGAACGTGAAGGCATTCCCACCAAGGTGTTCGAGAGCGAGCCGAACCGCCTGAACGTCGTCGCGCGGCTCAAGGGCAACGGGTCGAAGCGGCCGCTCTTGATGATGGGGCACACCGACACGGTGAACGTCGACCCGGCGAAGTGGACGTTCCCGCCGTTCAGCGCGACACGCGACGGCGGCTACATCTACGGGCGGGGCACCGTCGACGACAAAGACAACGTTGCCGCCGCGCTCATGACGATGCTGCTGCTGAAGCGGTCGAATGTGCCGCTGGCGCGCGACGTCATTTTTCTAGCGGAAGCAGGCGAAGAAGGCACGACGCGCGTCGGCATTCAGTTCATGGTGAAGCAGCACTTCGCCGAGATCGAGGCGGAGTACTGTCTCGCCGAGGGCGGGAGCGTGCCGCGAAGCGGTGGCCGCGTGCGCTTTGCGTCGGTGGAGACCGCCGAGAAGATTCCTCGCGCGATTCAACTGACGGCGATTGGCGTGGCGGGACATGGCTCGGTGCCGCTCGAGACGAACTCGGTCCTCACGCTGTCGCGGGCGATTACCGCGGCGGCGACGTGGAAGGCGCCGATTCAGTTGAGCGAAACCACCCGCACCTACTTTACGAGGCTGGCCGCGATCTCGCCGCCCGCCGAGGCCGCCCGCTACCGAGCGGTCGTCGGCAACGATCCCAAGGCCGCGCAGGACGCCGTCGATTATTTCGCGAAGAGCGACCCGCGCTTCGCGTCGATGCTCCGCAGCTCGATTTCGCCGACCATCATCCAGGGCGGCTATCGCGTCAACGTGATTCCATCCGAAGCTAAGGCCACGCTCGACGTACGGCTGATGTCGGGACAGGATCCGGACGCGTTCATCGTCGAGCTTCGCAAGGTCATCAACGATCCGGCCGTTCGCGTCGAATGGATCCCGCGCGACGTCCGGCCCGGTACGCCGAGCGCGCGGCTCGACACCGAAGTGTTCAAGGTGCTGGAATCGGCCTACGCGCGCCTCTACGACACGACCGTGCTGCCAACCTTGAGTACTGGCGCGACAGACATGTCCTATCTGCGCGAGAAAGGGGTCCAGTGCTACGGTGTCGGGCCGGCCCTTGACGAGGAAGACGGTCCGAAGGGATTCGGCGCGCACAGCGATCAGGAGCGGATTCTCGAGACCGAGCTGCACAAGTTCGTCCGCTTCCACTACGAGGTCGTGCGGGATTTGGCGCGTGCCAACTAGAAGAAAAATATTCTTCTGGTCTTCTGATCTTCTGTCGTGTCGTCAGGTCCGCACAGCGACGAGCGACAGCGGATATTTCCTGGCGCGCTTCGGTTCGTCGCGATCGTAGAGAATCGGAATCACCGACCCAATCTCCGGCGCTCGCTTCTTGTTGTGGTGGTATCGCCCCGTGCGGGTGGCGCCGCTCAGCAGCCTCCACTGGTATTCCACGCGCCAGGACGTGCCGTGGTCCGACACTCCCTTCTTCACGCTCGTGATGGTGGCCAGGACCGGTGTGCCGTTGCGCAAGATCTCCACTTGGCGCCGGATACACGCCGCCATCAGCAGCGTACCGAGGAACCCACCGACAGGAGCGACGTACGCCGGCCAGATCTTGTCCCGTGACGGTGTGTTCCCGCTCAACCAGCTGGCGTCGGGATGCGAAGGCAGGTAGGTCACCGGTGTGGCAGAGCCGACGGTGTAGCGGTCGAGGGCGGCGCCGCGCACGGTTGCTCGCCCCTTGTAAGGCGCGTTGTCCACGACGTACTCGTAATCGACTCTCGTTTCCCGCCGATTCCGTTCTCCACGCTCTGTACGCGGACGACGCGTGCCTGGGTCGGGACCGCCTCCGACTTGAACAGCGCCACATCGCGCTCCGACAGGCGGGCGCGGCGATACAGTTCTGCGCCTCCCCAAAGCCCACCGACGGCCGACGCGAGGGCCAGGATCGCCACGAAGATGCCGCAGGCGTTCAGCCGCACGTCGCGTGGCGTTGCCCGGAGCAGCTCTGCCGGCAGCGGCGGGTTACTTCTGACGTTTGCGTCCGGCATCGGCAGCCTCAGAATTCTGCGCCCGGTCGGTGGTCAGCCGTCCGGCATCGCGCAGCGCCGAGCGGAGCAGATACTCGATCTGCCCGTTGACGCTGCGCAGCTCGGACGCGGCCCAGCGCTGGAGCGCATCATAGAGCTCGGGATCGAGCCGAAGAGGGAAGCCTTTTTTCTCAGGCATTAGTTAGTTGTCGTGGGGCCCCACCCCCACGACCTGTGCCTTCGCTGCCTTCGGCAGCTCGGCCTTGGTTGCGACAGCGATCTGCTTCAGTGTGGCAAACCTACTGGTATAACGTGCCGGCGTTGACGACGGGCTCGACGCCTTTCTCGCTGCACAGGACGACGAGCAGATTGCTCACCATCGCGGCCTTGCGCTCTTCGTCGAGCGCGACGACGTTCTTCCGGCTGAGCTCGGCGAGCGCCATCTCGACCATGCCCACGGCGCCCTCCACGATTTTCTGGCGGGCGGCAATGACGGCCGAGGCCTGCTGACGCCGCAGCATCGCGCCCGCGATCTCGGGTGCGTAGGCGAGGTGGCTGATCCGCGCTTCGATGACCTCGATGCCCGCTTTCGACAGGCGATCCTGTATTTCGTGCCGCATGCGATCGGCCACCTCGCCGCCGGCAGACAGCCGGAGCGAGATGTTCCCATCCTCATGCGAGTCGTAAGGATAGGAGGTAGCCAGGTTTCTTACCGCCGCCTCGGTCTGCACGTGCATGAAGTTCTGGTAGTCGTCGACATTGAAGACCGCCTCAAATGTTTCGACGATGCGCCACACGACGACCGCGGCGATTTCGATGGGGTTGCCGTCGCGCTCGTTCACCTTCAGCTTGGCGCTCTCGAAGTTGCGCACGCGCAGCGAGAGCTTACGGCGTGTCGTCAGCGGGTTGACCCACCAGAATCCTGCGCGCTTGATGGTGCCTTTGTAGACGCCGAACAGCGTGACGACAAATGCCTCGTTGGGATTGACCACTGTGAACCCGGCGACACTCACGCCGTCGAGCACGAGGGCCAGGACGCCCGCGGCGATGATCCAGTCGAATCCGTCCCCGCTGCTCTGGAGCGTGGCCATCACCCAGACGGCGCCGGCCCCCACGAGCAGCATGACGAACACCACGAGCCAACCCGACAGGCCGCCGACTTCTTTTTCATGTGCCATCGCTGTAACCTCGACATCATTGTGATATCATTTTGATGTCGGAGTCAAGAGGCGCTGGCCGATCCGGATTCTCGTAGCGCGATCGCCGGGCCGTTGGATTTCAACACGATGCGCTATAGCGGTAAAGTTACAGGCTTTACCGGTCAAGTTTTCCTTGACACTCTCCCGACCCCTGAGTAATTTACCGGCACACATTCGTCTCTTCTGACGCCACGACATACCACCAAGAAGGGGGAGGGTATGAGGGATCTCTTCAGGCCAATCATCGCGTTGGTCCTTGTGCTGGCCGCCGCTGCAACAGCGTCAGCACAGACCACTTCCGGATCGATGTCCGGTACCGTCGTCGACACGCAAGACCAGGTGGTACCCGGCGCCGACGTCGTCCTCACCAATCAGCAGACTCAGGAAGTCCGCCGCACCGTCACGAGCGATGTGGGCCTCTTTACGTTTCCCGCGCTGCAGCCGGGTCCCTACACGGTGCGCGTCGAGCTGGCCGGCTTCCGGCCCATCGAGCGGCGCGACAACATGGTGGTCTCGAACAGCCGCCTGGCGGTACCGCCGCTGCGTCTCGAGGTCGGGTCTCTAAGCGAGGCCGTCACGGTCAGCGCGGTCGGCGAAGTCGTGGCCACGTCGCAGACGTCGCAGATGGCGCTCCTCGATTTGAAACAGGTCGAGAACCTCTCGATCCGCGGCCGCGACCCGATTTCCTTCCTGAAGGTGCTGCCAGGCGTCGGCCTGCTGGCCAACGACCAGGAGACCTTCGGCGGCAGCTTTTCGACACCGGTGCCGAACATCCAGGGCGGCACCGGCCAGACGATCTATGTCGACGGCATCAACGGTGGTGACGGCGGCGGCGGCGGCAGCTTCAGCAACGCCACCAACGTCGACGCGATCGCCGAAATCAACGTGCAGATGAGCAATTACACGGCCGAGTACGGGTTGAAGGGCGGCGCGCAGGTGAACATCATCACCAAGCGTGGCGGCTCGGAATTCCACGGCACCGGCTACTGGTACAAGCGGCACGAGATGTGGAACGCGACCAACTTCTTCAACAACCGCGCGGGTTTGCCGAAGCCGTTCTATCGCTACTCGACACTCGGCGGAACCATCGGCGGCCCGATTCCGAAGATTGCCACCAACAAGCTCTTCTTCTTCTACTCGGTCGACGATACGCAGTTGAAGGACCTGAACATCAATCGGCGCTACACGATGCCGACCGCACTCGAACGGGCCGGCGACTTCTCGCAGACACGCCGGCCGAACGGCACGCTCATCCAGATCATCGATCCCAACACGGGGCAGCCGTTCCCGAACAACATCATTCCCGCGAACCGAATCGACCCGCGCGGCCAGGCGATGCTGAACCTGCTGCCGGCGCCGAACATCACGGGCGATCCGGGCGCGAACTTCCAGTACCAGGAGCCGAGCATCGATCACCCGCGGCGTCAGCAGCTGGTGCGCGTTGACTACCGGCCGACCGATCGCGACTCGATTTCGGTGAAGTACTCGAACTGGTTCACGAAGAGCGTCGGTTACAACGTCGCCGGGGCGTCATCGCGATGGGGTCTCGTGAGCCAGCGCTACGACTTCTTCGTCAACGCGGTGAAGGCGGATTACACGCGGGTGCTGAATACGTCCACCGTGCTCGAGTTCGCCGCGGGCTTCTCCGACCAGGTCGAAGACGGGCCGCCGGGAAGCGACGAGGCGCTGCGCGGGATCCAGCGATCGACGTATCCGCAAATCCAGAGACTGCCGCAGTTTGCCTCGCAGCACAACCCGCTCGACCTGATTCCCGTGGTGCGATTCGGCGCGCTGCCGAGCGGCTCGGGCACGACCGATTGCGGCGGCAACCAGGTGAACCCGTGCTCGGATATCTTCTACGACGGCCGCTGGCCGATCACGGGCGACGACATCAACGCGAACGTGGCGATCAACCTGACCCACACGCGCGGCAAGCACACCTACAAGATGGGCATCATGCGCGAGGACGAGCTCTTCGGCCAGGCGCGCTCGGGTGTGTTCGGAGGCGAGTTCAACTTCGCGCACGACGCCAACGATGCGTTGAGCAGCCAGTACGCGTATGCGAACGCCATTCTTGGACACGTCTTCCGGTACACCGAGTCGATGGGGCGCGTGCCGGACGATCGTCGCCAGAAAGCCTGGGCGTGGTTCGTCCAGGACACGTGGAAACCCACTCAACAGCTCACGCTCGACCTCGGCGTCCGCATGTACACCTGGGCGGTGCCGGTGACGATGGCCGACGAGGCGTCGGCGTTCAGCCAGGAGCGTTTCGATCCGCGGTGGGGCGGCAGTCCACCGGTGTTCTTCCGGCCCATCACGACACCCCAGGGCCGTCGCGCGCAGAACCCGGTTACGGGCCAGATTCTGCCGCAAACCTACATCGGTCAGATCGTGCCGGGAACGGGGTACTCCTGCGGCGTGATCACGCCGGACAAACCGTGCACGATCAACGGCTTCGTCACGGAGGATGACGGCAACTACCTGGAGAGCGGTGACCAGGGGTTCATCGACTACCCCGGCGTGCAGTTCGATCCGCGTGTGGGCATGGCGTACGCGCTGAACCCGCGGACCGTCATCCGGGCCGCCGTCGGTTCGTTCCACGACAGCTACGCAGGGAACAGCTACCAGCAAGGCGGGGGCAACGCCGCATTCCGCTACAACCGCGAGGTCCTGTTCACCGACCTCGACTCGTATCTAACGGGAGCGTCGGCGACCGCCGTCGTCCCGAATACCGGCGGTCCCATTCGGACAGCGAATGCACGCCCGAACAACATCCGCTACAACCTGGCCATCCAGCGAGAGGTCGGCCGGAACATCGTCGTGGATGCCGCGTGGGTGGCCTCGCGGACGAAAAACCTGGTGCGCGAAGTGAACATCAACGACGTGCCGAACGGAGCGCGATTCCTGCCACAGAATCGCGATACCACGGTGGCGGCGACCCCACAGAATCCCGGCGCGCTTCCCGACGTGTTTCTGAGACCGATGGCGGGGTTCAACGACATCGAGATTGCCCAGCCGAACGGGTGGCAGTCGTACGACTCGTTCCAGTTGCAGGTGACCCGCCGGTTCACCGGCCGCTTCGAGATGGCTGGCAGCTATACATGGGCACGCGGGTATGAAGACACGTATGGTGGCACCGGCAACAACGACCTGTTTTCGACGTTGCCGAATCTCGATCAGAAAAGGGACATTCAGGAGCACGTGCTCGTCGCGTCATACCAGGTCGAGTTACCGGCCGCGAGCCCGCGCCTCGGCAACAACAAGGCCGCACGATGGATCCTGGACAACTGGCGCATTTCAGGGATCAGCACGTTCGGCAGCGGTGGCCGCGGGAATATCGGCGCGAACAGCGGCCGAAACCCCGGAAGCGTGACCTACAGTCCCGGCTTCGACTACACCGGAGGCGGCGAGCAGTGCGGCCTGTACAACATCGATGGCGAGCTCGACCTGCCTGGCGGCGAGAGCAACATCGACAGGTGGTTCAACACCAGCGCAGTGAAGCCGCTGACCGCGCGCGGGCAGAACGGCAACGACTGCCGTGCGTGGAAGTTCACTCAGCCCGGCTGGCACAATCACGACCTGTCGTTCTTCAAGGACATCAGGCTCAAGGGCAGCCAGCAGCTGCAGTACCGGCTGGAAATCTACAACCTGTTCAACCAGGTCTCGTTCCAGGACGTCGACAACACGCCCGTCTTCGACTCGAATACGGGCGCCCAGACCGATACGAACTTCGGCAAGGTCACATCGGCGCGCAACGAGCGACGCATGCAGATGTCAATTCGGTTCATCTTCTAACGCAGGCGGTTCGTCAGGTTCGTAGAGTTCGTAAAGTTCGTCGGGTTCGTTGAGTTCGGGGCGACGGCTGAAAAGGCCCGTCGCCCTTTTTTTGTGGTACACAGTACGTAGTGTCCGGCGGTCAGCCGGACCGTCCTGCCGTGAAAAAACGCAAACCGATCAAGCCCCAGCCCGCTCGCCGCGACTATTCCTGGGCGCTGATCTTCGCGTCGGTGTTCGTCGCCTACCTTCCCGCGCTGAACGGCGGCCTGCTGTGGGACGATCTCAGTCACATCACTTTCCCCGAGCTGCGGTCAATCGACGGCCTCTGGCGCATCTGGACCGAGCTCGGCGCGACCCAACAGGTACTATCCGCTGCTGCACTCCGCGTTCTGGCTCGAGCATCGGCTGTGGGGCGACTCGATGCTGGGATATCACCTGGCCAATGCCTTCCTGCACGCGACAGCGGCCTGGCTGGTGGTGCTCGTCCTGAGGCAACTGGCGGTGCCCGGAGCACTGCTGGCAGGACTGATCTTCGCGCTCCATCCGGTGTGCGTGGAATCGGTGGCGTGGATTTCGGAACAGAAGAACACGCTGTCGGCCGTGTTCTATCTGGCGTCGGCGTATGTGTATTTGCGATCCCCTGCAGATGTGGCACAGCCTTTCAAGGCTGTCCCATACTGGCTCGCGTTTGCTCTCTTCATCTGCGCGCTCCTCAGCAAGTCGGTCACCGCAACCTTGCCCGCGGCGTTGCTCGTCGTGGTGTGGTGGCAGCGAGGTCGCCTCGAATGGCGGCGCGATGTGCTCCCGCTCGTACCCTGGCTGGCGATGGCGGCCGTCGCCGGTGCGTTCACGGCGTGGTTCGAGCACCAGGTCATCGGCGCGAAAGGTGAAGCCTTCGAGCTCACGATCGTCGAGCGGATGATCCTGGCCGGCCGGATCATCTGGTTCTACCTGGGCAAGCTCTTCTGGCCGGCGCACCTCATCTTCATTTATCCGCGCTGGACGATCGACGCAACCAGCGGGTGGCAGTATGTCTATCCAGCCGGGGCCCTCGCGTTGGCGATCGTGCTCGTGGCGATCGCCAGGCGCACGACGCGCGGGCCGCTTGCCGGGTATCTGTTCTTCTGCGGGACGCTCGTGCCGGCGCTCGGATTCGTCAACGTCTACCCGTTCGTGTTTTCGTACGTCGCGGATCACTTTCAGTACCTGGCCAGCCTCGGCGTGATCGTCCCTGTGGCCAGCGGCCTGGTGATGGCGTCCGAGCGTCTGGCGAAAGGAAGCGTGCGTGGCAGCACGCTTGCGCGCGCGGCCGTCATTGTCGTGCTCGGTGTTCTCACCTGGTCCCGCAGCGCGGTGTATGCCAACGTCGAAACGCTCTTTCGCGATACGATTGCCCGCAATCCGGCTGCCTGGATGGCGTATCAGAACCTCGGTACTGCGCTCGCGGCGGAAGACCGTCTGCCCGAGGCGATCGAAGCCTACGAAGGCGCCTTGCGGGCCCGGCCCGACTATCCGGCCGCCCGGGACAACCTCGTGCTCGCGCATATGAGACTCGGCGATGCGCTGGCGGCCCGGCCCGACCAATCGCAACGCGCGATCGAGCACTACGAGGCGGTCCTTCGACTCGAGCCCGGGCACTTCCGCGCCCACTACAATCTGGGCACATTGTTGATGGACCTGCCCAATCGGCAAGACGAGGCCATTGCCCATCTCGAGAAAGCCCTGGCGATCCAGCCGGCAAGCGTGGACGCGCACGTGAATCTCGGTATCGCGCTGGCCGATATTCCGTCGCGGACACGAGAAGCCATCGCACACCTTGATGCCGCGCTGACCGCCAGACCTGATCTTCCCGTGCGCGAGCTGCTGGACCGGCTGCGCGCGGACTCCACAGGCGAGAATCCCGCTCCACGCCGCACCGACGGACGCGGACGATGACCAGGCGACGGGCGGATCGTCCGGACAAACCGCGGCCGTCTCGCGAGACGCGTTCAACCCGCGAGTTCGTGCTGTTCTGCTGTGCCGTGGTGACGGTGTGCGTCATTCTCAAGTGCCCGAGCCTGCTGTATCCGCGCAGCGAAGGCGACGAGCGCATTTACTGGCAGCTGGCGCAGCATCTCGCCCTGACCGGCGAGTACACGCTGCGCGGCAGCCCGATCCTCCAGGAAGTCTCGCGCGACATGTACGACCGGCCGCTGTTTCATCATCCTCCGTTGTTTCCCGCTCTCCTGTCGCTGTTTGCGAGAGCCGACATGGAGAACGCCGCGGTGCTGGTGTCGTGGCTGGGCCACGCGCTCGTCGTGCTTGCCGTGGCGATCGTGGGGCGACATACGCTGTTGCGCGGTCGTGCCGATCGCTCGATCCAGTCGCCGGCGTTCTGGCTTCCGGTGCTCGGTGTGGCTGCCGATCCGCTCTTGATGTTCGTGTCGCGGCGGATCTGGATCGACAGCCTGCTCGCCGGACTCGTGGCCCTCTCGATGGCGCTGCTCGTCATTGTTGAGGGCGCCGAGGGCGGGCGCCGCCGCGCGATGCTTGCCGTGGCAGGCGGTTTTCTTGGGCTCGCCGCGCTCGCGAAACTGACGGCGCTCGTTCTCGTGCCCGTGTTCGCATTCGTCTGCGTACGTGACGAGGACACCTGGGCCGGGCGCGCCGTCTCGATGGCAGTGGTGCTCGTGGGCATGGGACTCTTCGTGGTTCCCTGGCTCGTCGTGTTCTATCTGCAGTACGGCGTGTTGTTCCCTTCGTGGGTCAAGCCAGATGCAAGATTGATGGAGCTGTACCCGTTCGTTCGCGCGGCGGTCGAACGGCCCTGGTACTACTACGCAGTCAAGCTGGTGCTGGTGATGCCGCTGGCGCTCGTTGCCGTATGGGCGCTCGTTCGGGAACGGCCGCTCTGGACCAGCCGCACCGTCCAGATTGCCATGGCATGGTTTGGCGTGGTCGTGGTGACGCTCACATGGCTGGGCACGGACGGATATGGCTTTCAGATGCGCCACATCGCGCCGGCAGTCGCGGCACTGTATGTCGTCGTCCTTGCGTTGCTGATCGATCGAGAGCGTCCGTGGCTGCAGATGGTCTGTTCGTTCGCGATGCTGGTGGGAACCGTCACGGGCGCCATGCATCTGCTGGCGCCTCAGTTCGACGAGATCCTCAGCCTGGCGCGTGTGGCCGGTCTCCTTGCATACTGATGGCGTCGCTCGGTGCGAAAGGCCCGCTGACAGATGAGAACCGGAAGCCGCCCTCTCGTGTTTCTGTTCGTTGCGCTCCTTTTGGCGGCGCATGTTGCGGGTCAGCCGTCAGTGCCCGGGCACGCGTGGCTCACGATCCTCTCGACGACGGATCTGCACGGCAACATCCTGCCGATCGACTACTACACGGGACAGCCGGACGCGCGCGGGCTGGCGAAGATCGCGTCGCTCGTGCGGCAGATTCGCAAAGAGAATCCGTCGGGCACGCTGCTGCTGAACTCGGGCGACACCATCCAGGGTGCGCCGCTCGCGTACGTCCACAACACGCGCAACAACACGCCGCCCGATCCGATGATGCTCACGATGAGCGCCATCGGCGTCGACGCCATGGCCGTCGGCAATCACGAGTACAACTTCGGGTTGACGGTGCTCGAGAAGGCCCGGAAGGAAGCAGCCTTCCCGTGGCTGTCAGCGAATACCTACGACGTTGGCACTGGGCGCCCGCACTACGCGCCGTACGTAATGAAAGACCTGCAGGGCGTTCGCGTCGGCATCCTCGGCCTGACGACGCCCGGCGTTCCGTCCTGGGACGATCCGAAAAACTATGCCGGCCTCGAATTCCGGGAACCTCTGGCCGAGGCGAGGAAGTGGGTGTCGCATCTGAGGACGGAAGAGCGTGCCGATGTGGTCGTCATCGCGATGCACATGGGGCTCGAAGAGGATCTCCGAACGGGTGCTGTTCACCCCGGGCAGGTGCCGAATGAGAATCAGGCGCTGGCGATTGCCCGGCAGGTCGATGGCGTCGATCTCATCGTCATGGGCCATACGCATCGCGACGTCAGTGCGCTCGTCGTCAACGGCACGCTGATGACCCAGGCGAGCGCCTGGGGGCGGCATCTGGCCCGGGCCGACATCCATCTCCAACGAGACGCCAACCAGCGCTGGCGGGTCGCGACGAAGCAGGCCAATACGATTGCGGTGACCGACGGCACGCCGGCCGATCCCGAGATCGTCAAGCTGGCCGAGCCGTACGATCGCGAGACGCGGGCTTTCTTAAGCCGCGTGATCGGCCACTCGGACGCCGAGCTCAGCCTCAACGACTTCCGCGATCGCGACACGGCCATCCTCGATCTCGTGCATCGCGTGCAGCTCGATGCCGGCAAGGCCGACGTCTCGATGGTGGCGCCCTTCAACGAGCAGGCGCGGGTTCCGAAAGGCGACGTGCGCGTCCGCGACATCGCGGGCCTTTATGTGTACGACAACACGCTGGTGGTGATCGAAGTGTCCGGCCAGCAGTTGAAAGACGCGCTCGAGCATTCCGCGCGGTTCCTGGACGGTGGTATCCCCGCGTACAACTACGACCAGGCCGAGGGTGTGACCTACGAGCTCGATAGCCGCAAGGCGGCCGGAGAACGGATCCAGAACCTGCGCTTCCAGGGCAAGCCGCTCGGTCCCACCCAGCGCCTCCGGCTGGCCACGAACAACTACCGCGTCAACGGGGGTGGCGGCTATGTGATGTACCGCGGCGCCCCAGAGGTGTACCGATCGTCAAAGGAAATCCGGGAGCTGATAGTCGAATGGGTCGAGCAGCACAGGGAGATCCCCTCACAGCCGACGAATAACTGGCGCACTATTGCTCGCTAGCGATCTACACACAGATCAGACGCTCACTCTACACAGAAGATCCAAAAAAATCAGAAGATCGGGATCAAAGAGTAGAGTCAAAGAGTCAAAGAGTCGCAGAGTCTTCAGAGGTCCTGGGAGGTAGCTCGCTTTCGTCAGGGAGGTCGTTGCTTCGAAGCTCGATCAGGAGGCATTCACGGTACACCGATTCCAACAATCCGGGACCAAGGTGACGATGCACCTCGATCGCGCACCCAATGATCGTGTTCATTGATCTTCTGAGCTTCTGATCTTCTGTAAGTCCCGTTGATCGACTTACCTTCTGGATCTTCTGACCTTCTGTGAGCTTCGTTGATCTATTTATTTCCTGATCTTCTGATCTTCTGTCAGAGGGCTAAGCGTCGCGACGTACAGATCGAAATCATTGCGCGCGTCCGTTGGACCGGTGGGATGGCGCGAGGAGAACGCGATCACCGAGCCGGTGGCGTCGATCGACGGGCCGACGCTGGGCTCGATCCATGCCCCGTCGGGGTCGCCGCTGACGCGCACCATCGTGCCGTCCTGCCGATCGTAGACGAACACGTCCCACAGCAGATTGAAGTCTTCGCCCGCCACCAGATCGCTGGCTTCCGATTGAAAGACGACGAATCGGCCATTCGAGGACATGGCGGGGTTGGCGCTCGCACCGTTGGCCAGTCCCCGTGACACGCTTCTCGTAATGATCCGGACGGTGCCTGTGTGAAGGTCGGCGACATGGATGTGCGAAAGCCCGCCACCATCCGGGCCGACAAACGCCAGCGCGCCCGCGTCGCCGCTGATCGACGGTGCCCAGCCGCTGCCGATGCGTCGTGTGGTGCCGAGGAGCATATCGCGCACGAACACCTGCGAACCGGGCGGTCGGCGCGCGTCGAAGGGCGGCCTCGCCGAAAACGCGACGTAGCGGCCGTCTGCGCTCGGACTCGGGCTCAAGCTCCACGTCAACGCTGTGTCGACCCCGGGTCCATCGATGATGCTGACGCGACGGGGGACCGCGCCGCGCGGATCGATCGAAAAAACATCGTGCTCCGACGTCAGAAACACGACGCCGTTCCCGGCGACGGACGGCTGCCGTCCTTTGCCAACGATCCGATCGACCTTGTCGACCGTGTCGCGCCACAGGATCGTGTCGTCGGCCTGATAGACGAGGTAGCGGCCGTCCGCGCTGATGTCAGGATCGTGGCAGTCGACTGGTCCGCACGCCGGGCTCTCGAAGGTGACCCGCTGCCGCGCCCGATCGAGCACGTAGACATCAATGGTGTGGTCGGTGTCGGTATCGGCCAGCGGCGCGTGTGTGAGAAACGCGACGAAGCGGCCGTCCGCGCTGACCGCAGCCGACGGGCGTTCGAGCGCTGACCGGTAGGCATCTTTCTGATCGATGGTGAGCATCCCGCTCATGATCAGCGCGGCGACCTGCGCCTTCATGGCGACCCGCGCATCTCGCCGGCAACCTTCCGACCGATCCGCGTGGCGCGTACTGTCTCAAACATGGCCAGCGGCCCCGTCTGTGCGTGAACGCCAGTGCGCGGCCGCGCCGCGTGCGCGGCCAGATCGACGCCGTCCAGTTGCTCGAGGATGTGCTCGAACTCGTGTGCGACGAGCTCGACGAGGTCCTGCCGCGGCGCGATGGCGATGTGCGCGACCTGGCGGCCATCAGGCTCTCGTGTGATGGTCGTCATGGCGCGGATGTCCGATCGCCCTGACAGAGGCGCGAAGGTGAGATGAATCGTCAGCGTCGGTTCGCCGGCAATCCGCTGGCACTGCCGCCGGAACGTGGACGAATCGTGCAGCATCAATTCGATGACCGGACGAAAGTTGTCGGGTACGATGAAATTTGGCGGAAGGGCCAGCCGCGCAGGGACGGTTTCGGCGGCGACGTACTGCCGCACCGACCTGAATGACGTGTGCGCCTGTCCGAATCCGGAATTCGTTTGTGCGATTGCGGGACGCATCGGCCCCATCCACGCGCAGATTGCCATCACAAGAACCGTGCGTCGCTGCATGTTCGCTCTCTCGTGCGTTAGACGGCACGCCTCATGGTTTCGTTGTCCGGGCATGTCTCATGACAATTACGCGCATCTGCCACGAATGGTTAATCGACGTAGAATGCCGTCGTATCCATGCAAGACGGTGCGCAGGGCGAGGCGGTTGCAAGCGACGGGCCCATCGGTGTGTTCGATTCCGGTGTCGGCGGGCTGTCCGTGCTCCGCGCGATCCGGAAGGAGCTTCCAGGCGAGCGGCTTCTGTATGTCGCCGATTCCGGGTGTGCTCCCTACGGCGAACGATCGGCGGCGTTTGTCGTCGAGCGTGCGCTGACTATTACGGATTTCCTGGTCCGCCAGGGTGCAAAGGCGATCGTCGTGGCGTGCAACACCGCGACAGGCGCCGCGGTCGAATCGCTTCGGGAGCGCTTCACGATTCCGATCGTCGCCATCGAGCCCGCGGTCAAGCCCGCGGCGGCGCGAACGCGATCCCGTGTCGTGGGTGTGCTCGCGACCACCGGCACGCTGTCGAGCCCGAACGTCGGCAAGCTTCTGGCGAATTACGGAGCCGACGTCGAGTTCGTCATTCAACCGTGCCCGGGCCTTGCCGATCGCGTGGAGAAGGGCGATCTGGATTCCGGCCAGACGCGGGACCTCGTGAGGCAATACGTGCAGCCGATCGTCGCCAGGCGTGCGGATATCCTCGTGCTGGGATGCACGCACTACCCGTTTGTGCGGACGCTCATCGAAGAGGTCGCGGGCCCGGGCGTGGACATCATCGATCCTGCCGGCGCCGTGGCCCGCGAGTTACGGAGACGGCTCGAAGCGGCCGGCCTGCTCGACGGATCCGCGACTGCGGGAGGCGAGCAGTTCTGGACAACCGGCAAGACGGTCGACGTCGAGCCGGTCGTGCGTCAATTGTGGGGAGAGGACGTGATGGTGTCCGCTCTGAGTGGAGGCCGATGATGCGTATCGTGCGTCGCGCCGGTGTTGTCTCGCTGGGAGTCGTGGCTCTGCTCGCGATCGCCAGGCCATTCGCGGCCGAAAGCACCGAGATCCTCTGGGATCGGTACGGCGTGCCGCATATCTATGCCGCCGACCGCGAGGCGATGTTCTACGCGCACGGGTGGGCGCAGATGCGCAACCACGCCGACCTGCTGCTGCGCTTGTACGGCGAGTCGCGCGGGCGTGCCGCGGAGTACTGGGGCGGCGACGCCAATCTCGAGCTCGACAAGTGGGTACACCTGAACGGCGTGCCCGAGCGCGCGCGCGGCTGGTACGACGCCCAGGATCCTCAGTTCCGAAAATATCTCGACGCGTTCGCCCGCGGCATCAACGATTTCGCCGCGAAGAATCCCGATGCGATCGGTCAGGCCGGTCGCGTGGTGCTGCCGGTGAGCGGCGTCGACGTCGTGCAGCACCCGCTGCGCGCGGTCCACTACGGATACATGGGATCGCGGGCGCGGATGGAAACCGAGGTGAACGCGATGCTGCGGTCTGTCAGGGCCGCCGGCATGCCGTCAGTCATGGCAGATGGCACATGGCAGATGGCAGACGGTACTCCCTGCCATGATCCATCTGCCCTCTGCCCTGACGCCGAGCTCTCAGCGGGATCAAATACCTGGGCCGTCGGACCTTCCCGCTCTGCCAGCGGGAACGCCATGCTCATCATCAATCCCCATCTTTCGTGGGGCCACACGTTCTATCGCTACATGCAGGTCCACCTCGTCGGGCCGGACTACGACCAGGTTGGCGCGCCCCAGGTGGGATTTCCCGTCGCCGTCGTCGGCTTCAACCGCCATACGGGCTGGGGCCGGACCGTCAACACGATCGATACCGTCGACTTCTACCGGTTGACGCTGCAGGGCGACGCATACCTGTTCGACGGCGCGGCGCGGCCGTTCGATCGTGAGACCCGCACCATCAAGGCCAGGCAGGCCGACGGCTCGATGCGCGACGAGCGGCTCGATGTTCGCCGCAGCGTGCATGGCCCCGTCGTGTATGACCAGAACGGCCTCACGGTGGCGATGCGCGTGGCCGGTCTCGATCGCCCGAAGATGCTCGAGCAGTGGTTCCGGATGGGCGAAGCGCGCACACTCGAGGAATTTCAGTCCGCGCTGCGGATGATGTCGGTGCCGATGTGGCACGCCAACTACGCCGACGATCGCGGACACATCATGTTCGTGTTCGACGGCCTCGTGCCCAGGCGCCGCCTGCACGACTTTCAGTACTGGTCGGGTGTCGTGCCGGGCGACACGTCGGACACGCTCTGGACCGACTATCTCTCGTTCGACGAGCTGCCCAAATCGATCGATCCCGCCAGCGGATTCCATCAGAACGCCAACGAACCGCCGTGGCTGATGACGCTGCCGCAGGTCGATCGCGCGAAGTATCCGGCCTACGTCGCCCCGTCCGGCCAGGCACTGCCGCAGATGCGCACGCTGCGATCGCTGCGGTTGATCACCGAAGGGCGGAAAATCTCGTACGAGCAGCTCATCGCGCGGAAGCATTCCACGCGGATGGAGCTCGCCGACAAGGTCCTTCCGGATCTGCTCCAGGCGGCAGCGGGGACCGAAGCCGGAAACGTCCTCGCGAAGTGGGATCGTCTGACCGACGGGGACAGCCGCGGCGCCGTCCTCTTTCAGATGTTCGCCGATCGGTACTTTGCGGCGGCCAACGGCGGCATGGCCAGCAAGCTCCGCGTCGCGTACGATCCCGCACGTCCCCTCGACTCGGCCTACGGCCTCGCCGATCCGGCGGCAGCCGCGGCTGCTCTCTCGGCGGCCGCCGACGAATGTCGCAAGCTTTACGGCGCGCTCGACGTGAAATGGGGGGACGTCTTCCGATTCGCCAGCGGATCGGCCGATCTGCCGGGCAATGGCGGCCCTGGTGGCTCGGGTCTCTTCCGGACGATCGCCTTTTCGCGAAGAGAGGGCAACAAGTACTACGCCGCGAGCGGCGAAACGATAGTATGTGCCATTGAATTCGGCCGGACCCAGCGGGCCCAGTGCCTGCTGGGATACGGCAACGCGACCCAGCCCGGCTCGCCGCACCTTGCGGACCAGTTGCCGTTGATGGTGCAGAAGAAATTGTTGCCGGTGCGCCGCGACAAAAGAGAGATTGAAGGCAGCGTCGAATTGCGCGAACGTGTAGGCGGGCCGTGAGGTACGGAGGAGCCAGGTGAAGCGCACGATTGCACTTGCATGTGTGTTGGTGGCGGGGTTGGTGATGGTCCGGCTGAAGCCGGACACCACGTACGCGCAGGGCGCCCCGTACGATCTCGTCATCCGCAACGGGCGGATCGTCGACGGAACCGGAAGCCCGTGGTACCGCGGTGACGTTGCCGTGCGCGGCGACACCATCGCGCTCGTGGCCTCGTCCATTACCGAACCCGCAACGCGGGTGATCGACGCGGGCGGCCAGATCGTCTCGCCCGGCTTCATCGATGTTCACAATCACGGCCGCGAAAACATCTTCAAAGTTCCCACGGCCGACAACTACATCAGGCAGGGCGTCACGACCATCATCGAGGGACCCGATGGCGGATCCGTCGTGCCGCTGGGTCCGTTTTTCGACAAGCTCGACGCGCTCCAGAAGTCCATCAACATCGGTTCGTTTGTCGGCCAGGGATCGGTGCGCGAAGCGGTGCTCGGTCGCGCGAACCGCCGGCCGACGCCCGCCGAGCTCGACCAGATGCGCGGCCTGGTCGAGGAAGGGATGAAAGCCGGCGCCTTCGGCATGAGCACCGGCCTCTTCTACGTGCCCGGCGCCTTTACCCCCATCGAGGAAGTGATCGAGCTCGCCAAGGTCGCGGCCAGGTACGGCGGCATCCACATCTCTCACATGCGCGACGAGGCGTTCGGCGTCATCGACAGCGTGAAGGAGACGATCCGCATCGGCGAGGAAGGCGGGCTGCCGACGCAGATCACCCATCACAAGATCGTGGGACCCGCCAACTACGGCAAGAGCGTCGAGACGCTCAAGTTGTTGGAGGCCGCGCGTGGCCGCGGCGTGGACACGACCAGCGATCAATATCCCTATACCGCGTCGAGCAACGCGTTTGTCGCGTCGATGATCCCGCAGTGGGCGCAGGAAGGCGGGCGCGAGCAGATGCTCGCGCGCATGAAGAACCCTTCGTCGCGCAAGGAAATCGCGGCCGAGACTGTCCGGATTATCAAGGAAGAGCGCGGCGGCGGCGATCCCAAGAACGTGTTTCTCGCGCATTGCGACTTCGATGCCGCGATGGCAGGCAAGAACCTCGCGGACGTCGCGAAGATGCGCGGCCTCGAGCCGACCATCGAGAACGGCGCCGAAGCCGCGCTGTGGATCGTCGAGCAGGGCAACTGCCAGGGCGTGTATCACGCCATGGCGGAGCAGGATCTCGACCGCATCATGCGGCATCCCGCAACGATGGTGGCGTCCGACGGCTGGGTGCAGGTGTTCAACGAGGGTGTGCCGCATCCGAGAAGCTACGGCACGTTTGCGCGCGTGCTGGGTGTGTACGTGCGCGAGCGCAACGTGATCGCGCTGGAAGACGCGATCAGGAGGATGACGTCGTTTCCCGCCCAGCGCATCCGGGTGAACGATCGCGGTATCCTGCGTCCGGGCATGAAGGCCGACCTCGTCGTCTTCGACCCGGCGCGCGTGCGCGACATGGCGACGTTCGAGAAGCCGCACCAGTATGCCGAAGGGTTTTCATCGGTGATCGTCAACGGACAGCTTGCCTTCGACGGCAAGGCGATGACGCAGGCGCGGCCGGGTAAGGTCGTCAGGAGACACTGAATTCGCAGATTGGTAGATTCGCAGATTGGCAGATTAAACGGGGTTCAGGAGGGGCTATGAAGAGGTTGCATCTGGCGTGGGTATTCGTCGCCATGGTTGGCATTGTGCTGCTCCTCGCGTCGCGCAGTCCGATGAGCGCCCAGCAGGGCGCGGCCATTCCCGTGGACAACAACGATCTCGGAGGGACGGTGACCGGGCCGAAGGGCCCCGAAGCCGGCGTCTGGGTCATCGCGGAGACCACCGACCTGCCGACGAAGTTCGTGAAGATTGTCGTGACCGACGATCGCGGGCGCTATCTCATTCCCGACTTGCCCCAGGCGAACTACAGCGTGTGGGTACGAGGATACGGACTCGTCGATTCGCCGAAGACGCCGTCCATGCCGGGGAAGGTCCTCGACCTGAAGGCGGTGGTCGCCCCGAATCCGCGTGCGGCCGCCCACTACTATCCCGCGGGCTACTGGCTCTCGCTGATGAAAGTGCCCGACAAGAGCGAATTCCCCGGCACCGGCGACATGGGCAACGGCATCTCGCCAAACATGCAGAACCAGGCGATGTGGCTGCGCAGCTTGAAGTCGGGCGGTTGCACCGCGTGCCACGCCATCGGCAACAAGGCGATGCGGGAGATTCCGAAAGAGCTGGGCATGTTCGCCTCGACGACCGCGGCATGGGATCGTCGCGTGTTGTCCGGCCAGGCCGGTCTCGGGATGAGCAACGGCCTCAACAACTTCGGACGCCGTCGCGTGCTGGAGATGTTCGCCGACTGGACCGACCGCATCGTGGCCGGTGAAGTGCCTCAGGCGCCGCCGCGCCCGCGCGGCATCGAGCGCAACGTCGTCATTACTCAGTGGGACTGGGCCGATCCGAAATCGTACCTGCACGATTCGGTGTCGACCGATCGCCGGAATCCGCGGTTGAATCCCTACGGACCCATCTACGGCGCGCTCGAGCTGAGCGCGGACTACGTGCCGATGCTGGATCCGAAGACGCACACCGTCAGCCGGATTCCGCTGACCGTGCGCGATCCGAATACGCCGCCGACCAACCCGAAGATGCCGGCATCCTCGCCGTACTGGGGCGACGAAGTCATCTGGACGAGCAAGAACAACGTGCACAACCCGATGCTCGACGAGAAAAACCGGTTGTGGCTCACCTCGGCTGTGAGTCCGTTCGACAACCCGGAATTCTGCAAGGCCGGCTCGACGCACCCGTCGGCGAAGGCATTTCCTGTCAACAACGCGAGCCGCCATCTGCAGATGTACGACCCGCAAACCAAGAAGCTCACGCATATCCGGACGTGCTACGCCACGCATCACCTGATGTTCGGCGAAGACGCCAACCGCACGCTGTGGACGAGCGGTGGCGGTCAAGTGCTCGGCTGGCTCAACACGAAGATGTTCGACGAGACCGGTGATGAGGTCGCGTCGCAGGGGTGGACGCCGCTCATCGTCGACACCAACGGCAACGGCAGGCGCGACGCGTGGACCGAGCCGGATCAGCCGGCCGATCCCACGAAGGATCGGCGCATCAATGCGCCGTTCTATGCCGTGTCCCCGGCGCCGGACGGATCGATCTGGGGTTCGTCGCTCAGCTTCCCGGGTGCGATCATGCGCGTCATTCCTGGACCGAATCCGTCCGAGACGGCCCTGACGGAAATCTACGAATTGCCCGCCGTCACCGATCCGAAAGCCGACGTGCTCGGCTTCTCACCGCGTGGCGCCGATGTCGATCGCAACGGCGTGTTCTGGTCGGCGCTGTCGAGCGGGCACCTCGCCAGCTTCGATCGGCGCAAGTGCAAAGGGCCGCTGAACGGTCCGAAGGCCACGGGCCAGCACTGCCGTGAGGGGTGGACGTTCCATGCCGAGCCGCTCCCGCAGTTCAGAGGCGTGACGGACAACGGAAGCGTCGAAGGCAGCTATTACACCTGGGTTGATCAGTTCAACACGTCGGGGCTCGGCGCCAACACGCCGATCAACACCGGCAACGCGTCGGAAGCGCTGCTCGCGTTGCAGAACGGCAACTGGGTCGTGATGCGGGTGCCGTATCCGCTGGGGTTCTACACGAAGTGGATGGACGGACGCATCGACGATGAGAAGGCCGGGTGGAAGGGGCGAGGGCTCTGGGCGACGATCAGCACGCGCGCGCCGTTCCACATGGAGACAGGGAAGGGCACGACCAGCAAGGTGATGCAGTTCCAGGTCCGTCCCGATCCGCTCGCGAAGTAGGCCAAAGATGAACAGGAGACTAGGAGATTAGGAGAAATCTTTTGAAAAAGATTCTCCTGGCCCTCTTAGTCTCCTGATCTCCTGTTAGAAATCGTGATCGAGATACGAGACGTTCGCATCGAGGATGCCGAAGACATGGTGGGCATCCTGAATCCGATCATCGCGGCTCGTATCTATACGGCCCTCGATACCCGGTTTTCCGTTGACCAGCAGCGCGAGTTCATCCGCACGTTTCCGCCACGCGGGATCTTTCTCGTGGCCGTCGACGCCGGCTCGAACCGCGTCGTCGGCCTGCAGGACGTCTCGCCGTTCGGCGAGTTCACCCCCGCCTTCGATCATGTCGGCGTCATAGGCACGTTCGTCGACCTGAGCCGCCGCCGCCAGGGCATCGCCACGCGGCTCTTCGCGGCGACCTTCGATGCCGCGCCGAAGAAGGGCTACGAGAAGTTCTTCACCTACGTCCGGGCCGACAACGCGGCGGCGCTCCAGACCTACCTCCGCCAGGGTTTCCGCGTCGTGGGGACCGCCGAGCGTCACGCGAAAATCGACGGGCGGTATGTCGACGAGATCATGATCGAAAAGTTCCTCCAGGCGTCCTGACAGGGCTGAAGCCCTGTGCCACTAGTGGCGCGCCTGGAAGGGGGCGGCGGGAGACTCGGGAGGATCCGATGGAGGAGCAAGCGCACGAAGTGGCGGCAAAGGTAGTGGTGGCCGACGTCGACGTTTCCGCCGAGGCGCGCACGCTCTACGAACGCGTCGTCGTGTTCGACGCGAACGCGTACCTGCCGAGCGGCGACACGATTCCGGTCCGCCCGGACCTGCTCGAGACGACCCGCCGGAGCGGCGTCACGGCCCTCAAGTGGACGCTCGGTGGCGTCGATGCCGGGCTGGAAGCGACCCTCGCGGATATCGCCTACATCCAGCGCATGATCGAGGCCCATCCCGACGTGTTCATGCAGGTGCGCGTGGCCTTGGACTTCGACCGGGCCCGGCGGGAACGCCGGCTCGGCATCGTGCTCTCGTTCGAGTCGGTCGAGATGCTGGGCGACCGGATCGAACGTATCGGACTGTTCCGGAACCTGGGCGTCCGCATCATGCAGCTCTGCTACAACAAGGGGTCGCGGTTCGCCACCGGCGCGCTCGCCGATCCGGCCGCCGGCCTGACCGATCTCGGCCGCGAAGCTGTCTACGCGATGAACCAGGAAGGCGTGGCTATCGACATCAGTCACGCAAACCGGCGGTCCTCGCTCGACGTGATCGCGACCTCCGGCCGCCCGGTCCTCATCACCCACGCCGGGTGCGCCGCGATCCACGATCATCCGCGGAATAAGCGCGATGATCTCCTCCGTGCCGTGGCGGAGAAGGGCGGCGTAGTCGGCATCTACAATCTGCCCTATCTCGCGCCGAGCCCCCGGCAGCCGGAGCTCGAGGATTACATGGCACACATGGTTCACGCGCTCGAGGTCTGCGGTGAGGACCATGTCGGGGTGGGAAGCGATGCGAGCATCGCGCCGTGGGACACGTCGCCCGAAGGGTTGGAGGAATTCCGGAATGTGGCCGAGTATCGCCACACGACCGGCATCGCCGCGCCCGAGGAGGATCGTCCCCTGTACGTCGTCGGGCTGAACCATCCCCGGCGCATCGAGACGATTGCGGACGCCCTGCTCACGCGAGGCTACCCCGCGCGCGTGGTGGAAAAAGTCATCGGCGCGAATTTCATCCGCGCGCTGACCACGATCTGGGGCTGGCGCCTATCGGACGACGATCATCCGGCCGGCGACTACTGAGCGTTGGAGAAACCGGCGCGGCGGAGGTGGTTGAAGAGTTTCACTGGGACAGCGCAGATGTGAAGAACCCTTGATCGACAAAGAGACGTCTTGTCGCCGGCAGGGCTGAACCTTCACCTGCGTCCGGGCCGATATCACGGCGGCGCTCAGAGCATTCAGCGCTCACCAGCGCTCCGCGCGCCGCACGCGTACGCAACCACCAGGATCGCCGGGCTCGGGTGCTGCGGTCCGGTTCAATCCCACAATGCTGCCGGATGCCGGCGTGCCCAAATCAATCACGGCGGCCCGGCCCAGTTGGCTGAATGCCCGGTGCGCCGTCAGTCCGCCGAGCTGCGCGAGATTCGTCGCCAACGCCTGTTCGAGACCAGGAATGACGTCGAATCCGAGATACAGGAGTACGCGACGGCGATTTTTCAGCGCATCCTCGAGTTGCCGTGAGGGGCAGTCGGTCGTCGCGTCCACTTCGTAGACCGGGCTTCCATCACGCAGCGCACTGCCGGCTCCGGCTTCGTCTGAGATCGGAATCATCCCGTACCACCAGACGGCCGCCAGCGCCAGATGTGTCGTCATCACCACATCGCCAGGCTTCGACTGGCTCATCAGCCATCGGACGGCTGCCCTGTCATCGAGTTGATGCTTGTCAGTACTACCAAGCCGTGCGTCGAGATCCACTCGTCCGTGCGTGAGAATGTCAATACAGAGTCGCGACTGAACGAAAAGCACGAGCGCGGCAAGTGCTAACGGCGCCCATCGCCGTCGGGCGACGGCATCGCCCCAGAGGCTGACAGCACGATCGAGCAGAAGCGCCACGCCGGCATAGAGCGCCGGGACGATCCAAATCGAAAATCTCTGGTGCAATGGAACGACGGCAGCGAATGCGAAGGCCGACAGCGAAACCCCCGCGAGCACGAGGCCCAGGGGACGCCTGACACTGAATACCCAGCCGCAGATTGCCGATGTCCAGAAGATGGCCCACAACCTTGTGCCACCCGGATTGAGGGCCAGAGGCTCGAGACGTTCGAGGAACCACTGAATCGTGCCGCTCAGCCCCAGGGATGGCGGAAGCATTTCCGTGCTCCACATCGAATGCAGGTACGCGCTGTTGCGCGTATGGCGGAGGGAGATGACGTAGTTCAGACCAAACGAGGCAACCCACATCAACCCGCCGAGTGAGAACCATGCGGCGGCGCGTGCGCCGTCGCGCCGCCAGGCGGCCACCAACAGAACGATGGCGCAGACGGGAGTCACGAACAACGCACCGTTCGAAACCCACATGCCGGCGAGGGCCGCGATCCACCACAGCCATACACGTCGCGCCCGGTCCGCCGAGTGGTCGGCTTCAATCGCCCAGGCCACGAGAGCCGGCAGCAGCAATCCGAACAAGACATCGGCCGTGTAGTGCTTGACCTCGAAACGGTAGTGCGACAAGTACGGGCTGATCCAGCACAGAAGCACAAACACGACGCCTGCAATCTGCCCCATCCACCGGCGGCCGACCCAGACGGCAACGCCGATCGTCGCTATCCCGAAGAGCAGCGGCACGGCTCGCAATGACAGTTCCCCGGATCCCAGGACAGTCAATGCTGTGCGTTCAAGAACCATCCAGCCGAAGGGCGCGCTCTGTCCCAACCAGAGGGGGCCGCCCAGATCTCCCATGGAGCGGTCACGAAAATTGAGCGCGATCATCTCCTCGTCGACCCATAGCGGGAGCGCGCCATACCATTGATAGATATCGATGCAGATAAAGACGATGGCGATCGCGGCCGGGGATGCGGCGACGCGAACGACGCGCCATGCGAGCGCCTGCGATGCATACCAACGCCGCCAGAGCGACCATTCACTGCGGAACGCGTCGGACCCACCGGGTAAGAACGTGAGCAGCCACACCAGCATCGCCAGGACCAGCGAAATCACCGCAGCGTTGCGGGGGCGGCGAGATGCGATTCGAAGCTCTCCGAACTCGACAGAAAATCCTCCGGTGAGCCACAGGAAGATGGTCCAGATTGCGGCCAGAACGCAGAGCGCGCCAAGAATTCGATAGAGATAGGCCAGACGCTTTCCGTGAAGACGACGCGTGATCAAAGCAGCACGAGTCTCCACGACAAAAGCCCTGGCGGCCAAGATATTTCTCGCCGGCCGGGCACCGGCGCACTGCGCGACTGGACTATCGACTGTCGACTGTCGACTTTCGACTAGAATGTCCACGCCATGCAATGGTGGCACTGGCTGGTCATCGGCTTCGTCCTCATCGCCCTCGAGATGGCGGCGTCGGGCGGGTTCTACGTCATTTTCTTCGGCATCGCCGCTCTGGCGATCGCCGGTCTCCACGTCCTCGACCTGGCCGGGCCCGTGTGGGTGCAGCTGGCGCTGTTCTCGACCATATCGGTCGCCTCTCTGCTGTTCTTCCGCGGCCCGCTCATGCAATGGATGATGCTCGACCAGCCCGGCCACGACGTCGACTCCATGGTGGGAGACATTGCCGTGCCGCTGGACGACATTCCCGCCGGCGCGGTCGGCAAGGCCGAGCTGCGGGGCACGGTCTGGTCTGCGCGCAATCAGGATGTGGCGACCCTTGCGCGCGGGCAGCGGTGCAAGGTCGTCGAGGTTGACCGTCTCATGATTTTCCTCAAACCAGAAAGCGAGCGCTCATGACCGGTGGTCTTCTTGCGTTGCTAGTTCTCACGTTCCTCGTGCTCGTCATCGTTGCGAAGACGGCCATCGTCGTCCCGCAGCAGAGCGCGTTCGTCGTCGAGCGGCTGGGCCGTTTCTCGGCGATTCTCAACGCCGGCTTCCACGTGCTGCTGCCGTTTGTCGACGTGATCCGCTACCGCCATTCGCTGAAGGAAATCGCCGTCGACATCCCGGCGCAGGTCTGCATCACGCGCGACAACGTGCAGGTCGGCGTCGACGGGGTCCTCTACCTGAAGGTGCTGAACCCGGAGCGCGCCTCGTACGGCATCTCGGACTACATGTTCGCGATCAGCCAGCTCGCGCAGACGACGCTGCGCAGCGAGGTCGGCAAGATCGACCTCGACCGCACGTTCGAGGAGCGCACGAACATCAACACGCAGGTGGTCAGCGAGCTCGACAAGGCATCCGAAGCGTGGGGCGTAAAAGTGCTTCGCTACGAAATCAAGAACATCACGCCGCCGGCGGATATCCTCGCGGCGATGGAGAAGCAGATGCGCGCCGAGCGGGAGAAGCGCGCGGTGATTCTCACCTCCGAAGGCACGCGCGATGCGGCGATCAATACCGCGGAGGGCGTGAAGCAGGAAGTGATCAAGGCGTCGGAGGCCCGCAAGCTGCAGCAGATTAACGAAGCCGAAGGGCAGGCCGCGGCGATTACGTCTGTCGCCACCGCGACGGCCGCGGGCATCCGCAGCGTGGCCGAGGCGATCAGGCTGCCCGGAGGCCAGGAAGCCGTTCAGCTTCGCGTGGCCGAGCAGTACATCGGCCAGTTCGGCGAGATTGCCAAAAAGGGCAACACCATCGTGCTGCCGGCGAACGTCGCGGACGTCGGATCGATGATCGCGCTCGCCATGAAGATGACGGGGCGGAGTGCGGAGGGGCCTAAGCCCTAGAGTCGGGGAGTCGACAAAGAGTCTGGGAGTCGGCAAGAGTCTGGGAGTCGACAAAGAGTCGGGGAGTCGAAAGAGTCGAAAGAGTCTGGGAGTCGGAGAGTCCGGGAGTCAGAGATGAAAGCCAGAGTCGTCTTGATTCTGCTGGCGGCTGTGTTCGTGCCGGTGAGCGCTGAAGAGCGTATCGACCTCGACGTCTACGGCAGGATTCGACAGGAAGCCACGACGCACTCCCAGATTCTGCGGACGACGCAGGTGCTGACCGATCGGTACGGGCCGCGTCCGACCGGATCGCCGAACCTGAAAGCGGCGGGAGAGTGGGCCGTCGCGCAGCTCGAATCGTGGGGGCTGCAGAACGGCCGGATGGAGCCCTGGAACTGGGGCAATCCTGGCTGGCTGAACGAGCGGCTGTCGGCGCACATCGTTTCACCCGTCAAAGATCATCTCGTGGCCGAAGCGCTGGCCTGGACGCCGGGCACCGATGGCCGCGTCAAAGGGCCGGCGGTCCAGATCACCCTTCCAACCCGTCCGACGAAAGACGCGCTCACCAGGCACCTCGACGGTCTGCGCAACACCGTGCGGGGACGGATCGTGCTTGTTGGTCCGCATCAGGTTGTACGGGTCACGTTCAACGACAGGGACGAGCGCTACGATGACAGCGAAGTGATGCAGTTGCTCAACGCGCCAGCCCGTGGCGGCGGACCTGCCCGGCAGAACGCCCCCCAGAATACGCAGCCGGCGCGCGGGCCGATGACGCCGCTCACCAACGCCCAGATCACCGCGCAGGTGTACGAGTTCCTGCAATCGAGCGGCGCGCTCGTGCGCGTGAACGATGCGGGCCGCGATCACGGGCAGATCCGCGCCTTCGCCAACAACACCTACGATACCGGCAAGGCGATCCCGACCGTCGTGTTGCGCAACGAGGACTACGGCCGCATCTCGCGGCTGCTCGCGGACAAGCAGCGACGTCGAGCTCGAATTCGACATCGTCAACCGGACGTATCCGGAAGGCCGGACGAGTTACAACGCCATCGCGGAGATTCCCGGCACGACCGACGAAGTCGTGATGCTGGGCGGACACCTCGACTCGTGGCACGCCGCAACCGGCGCCACCGACAACGCCGTCGGCTGCGCGGTCGTGATGGAAGCCGCACGCATCCTGAAAGCGATCGGAGTCAAGCCGAGGCGGACGATTCGCGTCGCATTGTGGAGCGGCGAAGAGCAGGGCCTGCGCGGGTCGCGCGCGTACGTCCGCGAGCACTTCGGTTCGTTCGAAGAGCCGAAAGCGGCGTTCGGCAAGCTCGGCGGCTATGTCAACATCGACAACGGGACCGGCCGGCCGCGCTACATGAGCGTGTTCGGCCCGGAGTCCGCGGCAACCGTGCTGCGCGAGGCGCTCGCACCGTTGAAGGACCTCGGGATGCTCGGCGCGAACACCATCGTCCGCCGCCAGGGCTTCAGCAGCGATTACGGCGCGTTCAACGAAGCCGGGCTGCCGGGTATTTACATCGGGCAGGATCCGATCGAGTACAACAGCTTCACGTGGCACAGCAATCTCGACACCTACGAACGCATCGTCGAGGAAGACGTGATGAAGTCGGCGATCGTGATCGCCGCCACCGTCTACCATCTCGCCACGCGCGATGAGTTGCTGCCGAGGCTGTCGAAGGGCGACATGCCAAAACGTGCGAACACGAACACGCGATGAGCTCCGGCGTGCGGCAGCTCGTCGCGATTCTCGATCAGGCGTACAACAAACCTTCCTGGCATGGCACGAACCTGCGTGGCGCCGTCCGGCGCGTCACCGCCAGGCAGGCCGCGTGGCGGCCGTCTCCACGCCGTCACAATATCTGGGAGCTCGTCGTCCATGCCGCGTACTGGAAGTACGCCGCGGCGAGGCGCTTCACGGACGCCGCGCGGGGATCGTTTCCGCCTCCTGAGTGGCTCGCGAGGCGTCCCGAGCGAAGCCGAGGGGCGCACAAGGGATCGAACTGGTTTCCGCGGCCGATCGACGCGGCGCACTTCGGCGACACAGCGTGGCGGGCCGATCTCGAACTGCTCGACGAGATGCACGCAAGGCTGCGGGTCGCCGTGATGCGTCTGTCGCCGCGCGATCTCGCGCGCACACCGGCCGGCCGGAAAGTCAGCAACTTCGCCCTTCTTTCCGGCGTGGCGGCGCACGACCTCTATCACGCCGGCCAGATTCAGTTGTTGAAGCGGCTCGGGTCGCTTTAGCGGTAAACTAGGCGCGTTTTTTCATATTCAGCTCTCAAGGGGTACCCGACATGAGAACACATGTTTGCGCCGTGATCTTTTTCTTCGCCATGGCGGCCGGTGCCGTCAACGTTGCTCAACAGGGTGGGCAAGGGCGAGGCGGCCCCGGAGGCGCGCCTCAGCAACCGCCGCCGCCGGTGCCGTCCGTGTCGAAGAGGCCCAACGGTGGCGGTCTTGCGACGATTCGGATGGGCGCCCCCGATAGCAACATGTGGTTCGGCTGGCGTGTGGCCATGCCCACCACGGCGGTGAAAGGGATGACGTTCTCCGACGCGCTCGCGAAGGCCGACGTGATCCCCTTCTCCTCTGTTGAAGCCTCGAGCACCCAGATCACCAGCTTCGAAGTGCCGAAGCCGCTCGACCAGCGCCTTCAAGCCAACGAGCGTGCCGCGGTCGTCTATCGTCTTCGCGAGATTGCGGAGTCGATCGCGGCGTATCGTGTCGACAACATCGGGACCGATTCCGCCATGCGGCGCCGGGTGTTCGAGTTCGCCAGGTCGATCAACGTGCCGCTCCTCATCACGAGCGCAGATGCCGCGAATCTCGCCGAGCTCGACAAGCTTGCGCAGGAATTGGAGATCAACGTCGCGCTCGAGAGCAAGGGCGATCCGAAGGCTGTGATGGCCGCGCTCGAGGGCCGCAGCAAACGCCTGGGCGTCAGCGCGCATCTCGGCGGATGGGCACAGGCCGGCATCAAAGCCGTGAATGGCCTGGTGCTCGTCAAGGACAGGCTGCTGCACGTGACGGCCTCCGATCGGAGCGCGCCTGGCGCGCGTGGCCGCATGGTGCCGCTGGGCGAGGGTGCGGCGGGAGTCGCAGATTTCTTTCTGGCGGCCTATGAGGGGGGCATCACGCCGCTGACCGTCACCGTGGAGTCGACGGGCGCGACCGAAGCCGACATGACGAAGAACGTCAACGCGTTCGAACGCGTGATGTGGCCGGCGATGTCGGCACGCGTCAACGCCATGCTGAAAACGCCCGCCGGCCGCATTCGCGGCGGCGATCGCCTCGACGCGGCGATGCGCGCGGAGATTGACGCGGCGATTCCCCGCCAGGCGCCGGCGAAGCCGGCGAAACCGCGCAAGCTGCTCGTGACGGATATCCAGATGTACTCCGGTCACAGCACGATTCCGCATGGCAATTACATGATCGAGCTGATGGCGAAGCACACCGGCGCGTTCACGCCGACCTTCAGCAACGACCAGGAGATGTTGAAGTATCCGAAGATCAAGGAGTTCGACGCCGTCTTCTTCAACAATGTGTGCGGCATGGTGCACAACGATCCCGAAGTGCGCGATAGCCTGCTGCGCTACGTCCGGGAAGGCGGTGGCCTCGGCGGCAACCACGCCGTGACCTACGCCAATCTGAACTGGCCGGAATTTGCCGACATGATGGGCGGCTGGGCGGGGCAGCACCGTGTCGAGGAGCAGGTCCTCAAGATCGAAGACCCGTCGAGCCCGCTCATGAAGCCGTTCGGCAGCGAGCCGTTTACGCACACCGACGAGTTCTATATCTTCCCGCCCTCCTCGCCGTACTCGCGGGAGAAGCAGCACGTGCTGATGAGCATCGACGTCGAGAAATCGGACCGCGGATTTGGCGGGCGTTTCAGCGAGCTCAGCACACGCCCCGATCAGGACTACGGCGTGGCGTGGGTGAAGGGATACGGCAAAGGCCGCACCTACTTCACACCGCTCGGACACACGACCATCATGTATACGGACAAGCGCTGGACGGGCCACCTGCTGGCCGCGATTCAGTACATCCTCGGCGATTTGCCGACGGATGAGACACCGAGCGCGAAGGCGAGGAAGACCAACTGAATTGGCAGATTCGCAGATTGGCAGATTGGGAGATTGCGGGACGCTCATGAAAATCCAACTCATTGTCTTTACGCTGTTAATGACGTCAGCATCGCCCTCGTTCGCGCAATCGTGGGCGCCGCCGAGCGACGCGCAGCGGTGTCCGTCGAAGTGGGGCGCGAACGACCAGCGCGGGTCGGGGAATCACATGAAACCCGAGAGCGTGCTGCGGGCGGTCAAGCTCATCCGTACCGGTGAGGTCATCGAGCTGGGACGCGTGCTCAGGACCGACATGCCGTTTTCGGTCGGCCGCCGGTTCGAGATGCACGTCAAGCGGACGAACATGAACACCGGCTCGAACCGCCGCGGCAGCAACGAAGAGATCATGTTCACCGAGATGGGGCAGGTCGGCACCCAGTTCGACGGCTTCACGCACCAGACGATCGGCGACAGCCTCTACAACTGCGTGAAGACGGACGATGTGGCGACGCGGGGCGGGTTTACGAAGCTGGGCATGGAGAACGTCGGGTCGCTCATCACGCGCGGCGTGCTCATCGACGTGGCGGCGCTGAAGGGCGTCGAGATGCTGCCCGCGACCTATCCCATCACCGTGGCCGATCTGCAGGCCGCGCTGCAGCGCCAGAAGATCGCGCTGCAGCCGGGCGACGCGGTCATCGTCAACAGCGGCTGGGGCCGGTTGTGGGACACCGACGGCGAGCGCTACCTCAAGACGAATCCGGGACTCACGACGGCGGCCGCGGAGTGGCTGGCCAAACAGGATCCCATGCTGATCGGCATGGACAACGGGCCGGTGAGCGTCACGCCCGACCCCGATCCGAATCTGAACAACCCGGTGCATCAGATCGCGCTCGTCGTGCACGGCATTCACCTGCTCGAGAACCTGAAGCTCGACGAGCTGGCCGGCAAGCAGGTGTACGAGTTCGCGTTCGTCATGCAGCCGCTGAAGATCAAAGGCGCGACGGGATCGACCGTGGCGCCGATCGCGGTCCGGTAACCACGAAGACACGAAGACACGAAGAGCTAACGCGACGACACGACGAGCACGACGGCACGACGAGCACGACGGCACGACGACACGACGAGCACGACGACGACCTGATTCGACGGCCCATTCTGTTCTGAAGGTGGGTCGCCTATGGCGCAAAGTCGCGGACCGTCGCGTCGTCGTGTTCGTCGAGCCGTCGCGTTCAGGTTCGGGTCTTTAGGTCTTTGCGTCTCTGCGTTGTCGTAGTGAAAGTGTGTTTGGAGACTGATATGAGTGTTCGAACGACCCTCCCGCTCGTCCTCGCGAGCGCGGCTCTCATAGCCGTTACCCCGCACGTAACCACGCTTCGTGGTCAGAGTGGGCCTCGCTTGTACACGACCTGGAGCCAGCCCGGCGGCAGCATCGAAGGCGCGCGGTACTCGGCACTGAAGCAGATCGACAAAACCAATGTTCATCAGCTCGAGCTGCAATGGTTCTTTCCCGCGCCTGGCCCCATCGGCCGGTTCGCCTTCAGCCCGCTCGTCGTCGACAACGTGATGTACGTCGTCGGCAGGGACAGTGCGGTGTTCGCCCTCGATGCCGTGACGGGCAGGGAACTCTGGCGGTTCGATACCGAAGGGACGCCGACCAACCGCGGCTTCAACTACTGGGAAAACCACGATCGTTCCGATCGCCGCCTCATCTTCGCGTCGCGCAGCTACCTTCAGGAGATCGATGCGCGAACCGGGAAGCCGATCGCGAGCTTCGGCGCCAACGGCCTCGTGAACCTGCGCGAGGGCCTTGGCCGCACCCCGCTGCCCACGGGTGGTGCGCAATCGGGATCGCCCGGTCAGGTCTGGGGCAATCTGCTCGTGCTCGGTTCGGCTCCCGGAGAGGGCTACAACTCACCACCCGGCGACATACGGGCGTTCGACGTGCAGAGCGGCAAGCTGGTGTGGACGTTCCACACGATTCCCCGGCCCGGCGAGTTCGGCTACGACACGTGGCCGCCGGACGCGTGGAAGACCGCCGGCGGCGCCAACACCTGGGCCGAGTTCGCGATCGACGAGAAACGTGGCATCGGATATTTCCCAACCGGATCGCCGACGTTCGATCTGTGGGGCGGCGATCGCAAAGGCCACAACCTTTTCGGCAACACGCTCCTCGCCCTCGATCTGCGCACGGGCAAACGTCTCTGGCACTATCAAGCGCTTCATCACGATCTGTGGGACTACGATCTGGTGACCGGACCGAAGCTGCTGACGGTGAAGCCGAACGGGAAGCCGGTCGACATCGTCGCGCAGGCGACGAAGTACGGCTTGCTGTTCGTGTTCGATCGCGTCACCGGCACGCCGATCTGGCCCATCGAGGAACGGCCGGTCCCGCAGAGCGACGTGCCCGGCGAGCAGTCGTCGCCGACCCAGCCCTTTCCGACCCGGCCCGCGCCGTTCGCACGGCTGAAATTCACCGAGGCGGATGTGAACCCGTACCTCGACGCCGACGAGCGTCAGCGGATTCTCGACATCGTGCGCACGTCGCGCAATGAAGGGCTCTTCACGCCGCTCAGCATCACGCGGCGTCAGATTTCAGTGCCCGGCGAACTGGGCGGCGCCAACTGGGGCGGGGCTGCCGCGGATCCCGAAACCGGGATGCTCTACGTGCGGTCGGCCGATCAGCCCGCCTTGCATGAGCCGATGACGCTCGTGGAAGACAGCGAAGCCGTCAGCCGGATGGCGCCGCAGCCACGGTACACGGGGCGTCTCGGATCGATGTTCTTCGCGTCGAACGGCTTGAACGCGATGAGCCCGCCCTGGGCGCAGATTACCGCGTACGATTTGAACAGCGGCGCGATCAAGTGGCAGGCGCCGTTCGGCGTCGTGCCCGCGCTCGCCGCGAAAGGCGTCACCAACACCGGGAACAACTATCGCGCGCACCGGAACGGCCCTGTCGTCACCGCGGGCGGATTGATTTTCATCGCGCACTTCGCCGATCGCACGGTTCGCGCTTACGACAAAGACAACGGGAAAATCCTCTGGGAGAAGAAGATGCCTCCCAACTTCGCGGGCATCCCCTCGGTGTATGAGGTCAACGGACGGCAGTTCGTCGCCTTCTACGGCAGCAGCTTCGAGAGCCCGGCCGACGGCAACATCGCGTGGGAAGGCGGAGAGCCCGGGTCGCAAGGCTACTATGTCTTCGCACTGGGTAGAAAGTAGAAAGTGAAAAGTAGAAAGTAAGTGAAAAGGGGCCCGATGACTTTCAAACTTCCTTTCTACTTTTCACTTTTCACTTTTTACTTTCTCTGCGCGTCTAGTGCCGGCGCGCAATCCACCGACTGGCCCCAGTTCCGCGGTCCCGATGGGCAGGGGCACTCGACCGACACCAACCTGCCGCTCGAGTGGAGCGAGACGAAGAACGTTGCCTGGAAGACCGCCATCCGCGGCCGCGGATGGTCGTCGCCGGTCGTGGCCGACGGCCGCGTCTGGGTGACGGCCGCTGTCGATCAGGCGCGCGGTGCGTCGCTGCGCGCGCTGGCGTTCGATGTCGAGAGCGGCCGCGAGCTCGTCAACGCCGAGGTGTTCCGGTTGTCGAATGCCACGCTGAAGAATCCCAAAAACAGCAACGCGTCTCCTACTCCGATCGTCGAAGGCAACCGCGTCTACCTCCACTTCGGGGCCGACGGCACCGCGGCGATCGATGCCGCGACGGGAGCGCTCGTCTGGAAGGCGCAGTTCCCCTATGAGTCGCAGCATGGCGCGGGCGGGTCGCCGGCGCTGTACAAGGATTTGCTGATCTTCAGCGGCGACGGTCACTACGAAGCCTGGGTCATCGCGCTCGACAAGAACACCGGCAAGGTGCGGTGGAAAACAGAGCGCCGGAAGCCCTTCGCCCAGGCCTACACGACGCCGCTCGTGATTTCCGTCGGCGGGCGCGACCAGGTGGTCAGCGTCGGCGCGTTCCGGGCGGAGGCCTACAATCCCGAGACCGGCAAAGAAATCTGGTACGTGCGCTACGAGGACGGATTCTCGAATGTGCCCCGGCCGGTGTTCGGGCACGGCCTCGTGTACATCACGACCGGATTTTTCGAGCCAGCGGTCCTGGCGGTCCGGCCCGATGGAGCGGGCGACGTCACGTCGACGCACAAGGCCTGGTCGATCTCGCGCGGCGCCCCCTTCACCCCCTCACCCATCCTCGTCGGCGACGAGCTCTACATCGTCAGCGACCTCGGCATCCTCACGTGCGCCGATGCGAAGACGGGCAAGGTGCTGTGGCAGCAACGGCTGGGGGGCAATCACTCGGCGTCCCCGATTTTCGCCGACGGCCGTCTGTACTTTCTCAGTGAAGAGGGGTTGGCCACGGTGATTGCGCCGGGAAAGACGTTCCAGAAGCTGGCCGTCAACGAGCTCGACGGCGCCACGCTCGCCTCGATGGCCGTCGCGCGCGGCTCCATCTTCATCCGCAGCCTCACGCATCTCTACAGAATCACCGCGGGATAGAACGGGGTCGGGAGGGGTTTCACGGAGGGGTCGGGAGGGGTTTTCGAAGGAAGTTCCAGAAAACCCCTCCCCGACCCCTCCGTCCGCCGACCCCGAACGTACTGCGCGCCCTGCAGGGTCGCAGTAGAATGCGCCACTGATGATTTGGAGGCTAGCCATGATGCGCCTGTTGACGATTGGTGTGCTCGCGTTGATGCCCATGCAGGTGTTCGCCCAGGGGGCGGCGCCACCGACCCCGCCGACCCCGTCCGATATCAAGCCAGGCAGCATCACCTGCGAGGACGTGCCGTATCCGTATCCGGTGTCCTATCTGCCGATGACGCTGTACGGGCAGGACATCCGGATGGCCTACATGGACGTTCCGGCGCAGGGCCAGCCGAACGGCAAGACGGTCGTGCTCTTCCACGGGATGAATTTCGCCGGCTTCTACTGGGGCGGACCGATCGACGCGCTGAGGAAAGAAGGCTTTCGCGTGATTGTGCCCGATCAGATCGGCTTCGGCCGGTCGTCCAAGCCGATCATTCCGTACAACTTCCACGACATGGCGCGGAACACGTCGCTGCTCCTGCAGCACCTCAAGATCGACAAGGCGTTCATCGTCGGTCATTCGATGGGCGGCATGCTGGCGGCGCGATTCGCGACGCAGTATCCCGACGTGGCCGAACGCGTCGTCATCTACAACCCGATTGGCCTGCTCGATCCGCGCTATGAGCGCCCGTGGGGCAGCATCGACGAAGCGTACAAGCGGAATCTGGGCACCACCTACCAGCAGATTCACGCGGGCATCTTCCGCTATTTCTCGCACAACCCGGCGGCATGGAAGCCGGAGTTCGACAAGTATCCGCGCATCCGTTACGCCTGGACGCTGAGCGCCGACTGGCCGCGCTACGCCATGGTGCAGGCGCTGCTCGGGCAGATGACGTATCTCGATCCGGTCGTCAGCGACTGGGCGCACATCAAGGCGCCGACGCTTGCGTTCGGAGGGGCCGAAGACAGCCTCGCCGGACCGGCGCGCGTCTTTCAGGAGCGGATGAAGTTCATCGCAGACACGATTCCCAACGGCAAGGGCAAGCTGCATCTGATCCCGGGGCTGGGGCACGTCCCGCACTTCGAGGCGCCGGAGAAAACATATCCGCCGCTCATCGCATTTCTCAAGGAAGGGTTGGCGGCGAAATGAATCTCAAGAACGCAACGGCGCTCATCACCGGCGGCTCGAGCGGCATCGGGCTCGCCATCGCACAGACGCTGGCCGAGGCCGGAGCGCGCGTCGCGATTACGGGCCGCGACGAAGGCCGGCTGAAAGAGGCGGCGAAGACCGTTTCGGCGCACGCGATCAAGGCCGACGTCGGGAGCGAGGAAGACGTCAAGCGCACCTACCGCGAGTTCTTCGACAAGTTCGGCCACCTCGACATCCTGGTCAACAGCGCCGGCTTCGGCGTGCGCCGGCAGCTCGTCGACATGGATCTCGGCGAAGTTCGAGGCCATCTTCCGGACCAACGTGACGGGTACCATGCTGATGTCGCGCGAAGCGGCGAAGCACTTCATCGAGCGCAAGCGCGGCAACATCGTCAATCTCGCGTCGACGGCCGCGCTCCGTGGCGCGGCCAACGGCACGGCCTACTACGGCAGCAAGTTCGCGGTCCGCGGCATGACCGAATGCTGGCGCACGGAGCTGCGGCAGCACAACGTCCGCGTGTTCCTCGTCAATCCGAGCGAGGTGCTGACCAACTTCGCCGCCAATGCCGGCTTCGGCCAGGACGACAACAACCCGACCAAGCTGCAGTCGGAAGACATCGCGCATGCGGTGAAGGCGGCGCTCGAGATGAACGACCGCGGGTTTACCGTCGAGTTCACGGTCTTTGCCACCAACCCCAAAGACTAGGCCACCAGCGCCGTTGAGCATTCACGACGCACACATGCGCGAGGTGTTCTCGGTGGCGCGGCGGGCGCGCGCGCACGGGAATCGTCCGTTCGGCGCGCTGCTGGTCGCCGGGAACGGGGCGGTCCTCGCGGCGGCGGAAAACAGCCAGCTGACCGACGGCCAGATTCTGGCCCACGCGGAGATGAACCTGCTGCACCGGGCGGTCAGGGAGCTCGGCGCCGACGTGCTCGAGCAGGCCACCTTGTATACGAGCGCGGAGCCGTGCGCGATGTGCGCGGGCGCGATCTTCTGGAGTGGTATCGGCAGGCTGGTGTACGGACTCAGCGGCAATCGGCTACACGAGCTCTCGGGCTTTACGCCGCAGATGCTCGTGGCCAGCGCGCGCGACGTCCTGTCGAGCGCAGGCCGGCAGGTCGAAATCATTGGCCCGTTGTTCGAAGCCGAAGCCGCGTCGCTGTTCGAGGGCGGCGTGGTGTGACGCTCCGGCCGCGGCGGGTGCTCGAGACGGCCGTGTATTGCGACGATCTCTCGCGCACGACCGGTTTCTACCGCGACCTGCTTGCGACAGAGCCCATGCTTTCGGTCGAGCGAGTGGTGGCGTTCGATGCGGGAGAGGGTACGGTGCTGCTCCTCTTCCAGCGTGGCGCGTCGGATCAAGCGTTCCAGACGTCCGGTGGTCTCGTGCCCGGGCATACGAGCACAGGGCCCGCGCATATTGCGTTTGCGATCGACAAGGCAGACGTGCCCACATGGCTCGACCGGCTGGAGACGCTGCACATCGCCATCGAGAGCCGCGTGGACTGGCCGCGCGGCGGGCACAGCATCTACTTTCGCGATCCCGACGGACGATCGGTCGAGCTGGCCACGCCTGGTACGTGGGCGAGTTACTGAGACTCGATCTCGGTTCGCACGGTGTGTTGAGATCTCGTCGCACATTGGGACTGGAGCCGGCCGGCCGATATAATCGGCCACAGATACAGATAAGGAGACTCCCGTGTTGATTAGCCCCAAGCTCGCGAAAGCGTTCAACGAACAAATCGGTCACGAATTCGGTGCCAGCCTGCAATACATCGCCATCGCGGCGCACTTCTATCAGCGCTCGCTGACGCTCATGGCGAAGCTGTTCGGCGACCAGGCCGAGGAAGAGAAGCAGCACGCGATGAAGTTCGTCAAGTACCTGCAGGACACCAGCGGTGGACTGCAGATTCCCGTCGATCCCCGCGCCAACGCCCACGTTCACCTCGGCCGAAGAAGCCGTGCAGGCCGCGTTGAACTGGGAGAGGGGACGTCACCGAGCAGGTCACGTCGCTGATGGATCTCGCCATCAAGGAGAACGACTACCTCGCGCAGAGCTTCCTGCAGTGGTTCATCGACGAGCAGCTCGAAGAGGTCGTCAAGATGGAGCGCATGCTGAGCGTCGTCAAGCAGTCCGGCGAGAAGAACCTGCTGATGGTCGAGGCCTACCTCGTCCACATCGAGAAAGCCCATTGATCGAGCGGCACTACCTCGACGATTGCCTTGTCCAGCTGCGCAAGCTCAAGACGCAGGTGGACAAGGCCATCGCGCAGATCGACGATCGGCAGTTCTTCGCCGCGCTCGATCCCGAGGCCAACAGCATCGCTCTCCTGATGAAGCACATCTCGGGCAATATCCGTTCGCGCTCGACCGACTTCCTGACGACCGACGGCGAAAAGCCCGATCGGAATCGCGACGGCGAATTCGAGCTCGCCGGCGAGGACACCCGGGCGGCCATCCAGTCGCGATGGGAGGAGAGCTGGCGGCTGTTGTTCGAGACGATTGGGTCACTTCAGCCCGGGGATCTCGAGAAGACCGTCACGATTCGGGGAGAAGCCCACACGGTCGTGCAGGCGTTGAACCGCCAGGTGTCGCACTACTCAGCCCACGTGGGCCAGATCGTGCTGCTCGCTAAGCACTTCGCGGGGTCGCGCTGGCAGACGCTGAGTATTCCGAAGAGAAAAGCGCCCGAACGAGCCTAGTTTCCGCGGGTTCCGGTTCCTGTTCCTGTTCCCGTTCGTGGTTGGCGGCGGATCCAGTACGCCATCTTTCTTCTAAAAAGAACGCACCGGCCGGTTGGGACGCTATCGACCGGGGAACCGAACCCAGAACGTGAACCAGAACGGGAACGGGAACCGGAACGCGCGGTCAACCTTCCATACCGCGCATACGGCTGAGGTGCATCTCCAGCTCTCTCAGCCGTTGCTGCTCCTCTTTCAGCCGCGCGATCTCGGCCTTGCGCATGCGGTCGAATCCACCACCGAGAATGAATTGCACCACCTGGTGCAGCTCGCCGCGATCGAGGAACGTGCCGTGGCCGATGCACGTGTCGACGATCGCGCCCGAGAGGCGGCCGAAATTCTGGCGGTTCATCATCTTGCCGCACTGCGGGACAGGGGCGGTACCGGATTCGATCGGCTGGCGATGGCACCTGAGCGGCGGCTTTGCCCGCTTCGACCCTCTTCTGCACCACGATCGCCTGCTGCTCGCGCTGCGCGCACAGGCGATCGAAGCTGGCGGCCTCGATCCACGTGCCGTCGCAGCTCGCGCACTCGAGCAGATCGACGTCGCCCACGCGGATCCAGTGCATGTCGCCCCGGCACGCCGGGCATTTGGTCGAGTGTGGCTGGGCCTCTTCGGATCGGCTGCGTGCCGCGCCGCACGACGGACAGAACGCCGCTCCCTGGAACAGCAGGTTCAGGCACACCGGGCACCCGATGGTCGCGAGACGCGACTGGCAGTACGCGCACCGGCTGGCGTCGGGCGCGGCCGGCGCGCCGCAGCTCGGACACCGGAGCATGGCTACACTGGTCGGCACCATTTGTATATCGGCGTGTAGGCCTCGGGGCCGATAACAGGGGCATGGGATTGATGGATTTCATCAAGGGCGAGCTCATCGAGATCGTGGAGTGGACCGACGATACGAGAAACACGCTCACGCACCGGTTTCCCGACGCGGACAAGGCCATCAAGAACGGCGCGCAGCTGATCGTGCGCGAATCGCAGTGCGCGCAGTTCGTCTACCTGGGCCAGTTCGGCGATACCTTCGGGCCCGGCAAGCACACGCTGACGACCGACAACATCCCGGTGCTCACGAGGCTCCGGTCGTGGAAGTACGGGTTCGACTCGCCGTTCAAGGCCGACGTGTACTTCCTGAACACCGGCTGTTCACCGGGAACAAGTGGGGCACGACCAATCCGGTGATGATGCCCGACGACGACCTCGGGGTGGTCCGCGTCAGGGCGTTCGGCACCTACGATTTCAAGATCGTGGAGGTCAGGACGTTCCTTCGCGAGGTCGCCGGATCGGATCACGATTTCACCGTCGACGAGTTCATCGACGTCATGCGCTCGCGCATCGTCAGCGCGTTCAGCGATGCGGTGGCCGCCGCCAGAATTCCCGTGCTGCAGATCGCCAGCCGCTACCGCGAAATCGGCGAGGCGCTGCTGCCCGTCATCAATCCCGTGATACGCGAGAAGTACGGCCTGCAGATTTCCAGCTTCGTCGTCGAGAACGTCTCGGTGCCCGCCGAAGTCGAACAGGCGCTCGACAAGCGTTCGAGCATGGCGGCGGTGGGCGACCTCAACGACTACGTGAAATACCAGATGGCTCAGGGCATGGAGAAGGGCGGCAGCACCGCCGGTGTCGCCACCGAGATGGCGGTGGGCCTGTCGATGGCCCAGCAGATCATCCAGGCCCAGGGCGTTCTGGGCGCGACGGATCTCATGTCTCCCGCCGACGTTGCCCGCCGCCTGAGCGTGAACGAGCCCGACGTCATCGCGCTCATCGAATCGGGCGAGCTGGCGGCCAAGAAAATCGGCTCGACCTATCGGGTCAGGCGTTCAGAGCTCGAGGCCTACCTGAGCCGATAGACGCGAAGCACGTCCGGTTCATTGACGTGTTAGCTCGCAGACGTCCCACCGACCCCGGTTACTTCTGGTATCTCGGTTCAACGGTGTTACCAATTCGGTATTTGAGAACATTTGCCAGCTGTGACGCGAACTCCAACGCGCTTCGATATTGGGTCGTCGTGAAAGCAAAACCGTCGAGTCCCTCGACACTTGTGAGATATTCGATTCGCATGTAGTCACCACTCGTATTCCAGCGAGATGAGATGGTGATGGTCCCATTGGGTGGCAGCGCTACAGCTTCCTCACTGCGCCAAGAAAACAGCCGTATCGATTTCGTCGCTCGATCGTTTGGGCGATCGAATGATTTCTCTGCAATCACAAATCCCAAGAGTATCGCAACACCAACCAGAATCGGACAAAACAACAATCGCCAACATGTCGCATCAGCCGCGGCGCTCTCAATCATGGGGCGCTGACGGCTGCGCGCGGCGGTTAGCCAGTCCAGGAAGCGATCCCAAGTCCGACCTCGGCCTTAGATAGGCTCCCCGATCCGTAATCGGAAGCGCTCGAGCAGGTCGGGAATACTCTGAGGGTTAACCTCCAGCGAGTATCGTTGGCCGAGTGCGCGAAGTGCGTCAGGAGAAGCGGCTCTGGACCCGCCAAGCGCTACGAGTTCGGCGAAGTAGCGTTCGAACCCGGCCGGCGAGATGATCTCGAGGATCCGGGCAGGCTCATCGGCCGCGTTCCAGAAGGTGTGCCACTGGTTACGCGGCTTGAAGATGAGTGCGCCAGGACCCGCTTCAATACGTGTTCTCCCAGCAGCGCACCGACGCGGCCTTGAGTGACATAGCTGTACTCGTCCTCGCGAGCATGCCGATGCAGCGGAGCGCCCAATGCACGCGGCGACATCGGATGTTCGACGAGTGAGAAGCCGCCACCGGAGTCGGCGCCGTCGATCAGGAAACGAACCCCGATACTCCCGAGAAATCCCGCTTTGCCGTCACGTGGACCGATCACTCTTGGCATCGTGATGTCCATTTCGCCTCCATGTCGAACGTCTCTGCTCCGTTTGAATTGAATGTTCGCCGGCTTCGTCTACTGGCTACCGAGCTCTCCGATCGCTAGACCGCTCTCGCCGGCAATGGAATACAGCAAGTAGGTTCGCCGGTTGTCCGAGAATATCCCTGGATCACGAAGCTGCCTGACGCGGCCGGGCGCTTCATCGGGTGCCGTCACCTCAAGTGGGAGAGAGTGCCCCTCGTAGTCTCGCTCGGGCGTCAACACATCGACGGGCAGTGGAAGTACATGAGAATCTCGCGTCGGTCCTCGGGTAACGTGCATATCGGGGGACGCAACGTGATCGTGGCAGCGTGTGGCTTCCTCCATCCTGAGCGTGCCCGGTTCGTGAATCTTCCAGGGCAGAACTGAACGGATTCTCATACCGCCTCCAATCCACCCAACACCCGCTCGCGCCCGTTAATCCGCGCCGCTACTTTGATGGGTGATCCGGGCCCCAGGTAGCGCGCAGCGCCAGCGTTGGCCACGGGCTCCTGGGCAGGTGCGCTGCACCCGGCCGCAAAGGGCGATGAGCGTGAACGTTCCGAAAACTGCACGCATGTGGGGGAACTCCGGTTCTTCATTTCGGCCCAGCAGGTGTGTGACTTAAAACGTTGAGAATGGTCCCATTCGGATCGACGACGAAGAAGCGACGAACGCCCCAGGCCTCATCTGTGAGTGGATAGACAATCTCCAGGCCCCGTTCGACGGCACGCCTATACATCTCATCGACGTCTGCCACCTCGACGCTCACATCCGGCACCGGCGTTGCGCCACCCTCATCCCGGACAATAGTAATCTGGGCTGTCGGATTGCTCGGCGAGGCGAACGTCATGACGAAACCCATGTCCATCGCCATCTCAAAGCCTAGAAAATCGACGTAGAACGCCCGGCTCTCCGCGAGATGATGCGATTTGATGTCCGGGACTACTCGTCTGATGCTCATCACCAGACTCCATTTTTTCGAGATTGAAGTGTCTGCCGTGTGCGGCCATTCTGTCTACGTTCCCCCTCCTTGATCAAGTGGCACTGCAGCATCATTTGACGAATGTCGGCGTCGCTCACGCTTCATTCTGTCGTAAGCTAGCCGTCTCAGATGTCGCGCATTCTTCTCGGCAAGGGCGACGAGCCCGTCTATCTCCAGGCACAATACGGTAATCGTCACGGCCTGGTCGCCGGCGCCACCGGCACCGGGAAGACCGTTTCGCTGATGGTCATGGCCGAGGGGTTTTCGCGTCTCGGCGTGCCGGTGTTCATGCCCGACGTCAAGGGCGACGTCGCGGGACTCGCCATGCCGGGCAAGGGCGGCGAGAAGATTCAACAGCGCGCCACCCAGGTCGGGGTCGAAGCCTACGCCCCGGAGGCGAATCCGGTCGTGTTGTGGGATCTCTATGGGACCTCCGGGCATCCGGTCCGGACGACCGTCAGCGAGCTGGGGCCCACGTTGCTCGGCCGGATTCTGGAACTGAGCGACCGGCACAGCTCGGCGCGCTCGAGATTGCGTTCAAGCTGGCCGACGACCGCGGACTGCTGCTGCTCGATCTCGACGATCTGCGGGCGCTGCTCACCTTCGTCGCCGACAACCGCAAAGAGATTTCTTCGAGCTACGGACTCGTCAGCACGCAATCGGTGGCCGCTATCCAGCGGTCGCTGCTGTCGCTCGAGCGCGAGGGGGCGACGTCGCTCTTCGGCGAGCCGGCGCTGGAGCTGATCGATCTGTTTCGCACCGATCTGAGCGGCCGCGGCATCATCAACGTGCTCGCCGCCGATCAGCTGATCCTCAAGCCGCGGCTGTTCTCGAGCTTCCTGCTGTGGCTGCTGTCGGAGCTGTTCGAGAACCTGCCCGAAGTCGGCGATCTCGAGAAGCCCAAGCTGGTGTTCATCTTCGACGAGGCGCATCTGCTCTTCGGCGACGCGCCCGCAGCGCTGCGCGATCGCATCGAGCAGGTCGTGCGCATCATCCGGTCGAAGGGCGTCGGCGTGTATTTCTGCTCGCAGTTCCCCGACGACGTGCCGGACGACATTCTCGGACAGCTCGGCAACCGCGTGCAGCACGCGCTGCGGGCGTTCACGCCGCGCGACCAGAAGGCGGTGCGCACGGCGGCCGAGACGTTCGTGCCGAATCCGAAGCTCGACGTCGCCCAGGTCATTTCCACGCTCGGTGTCGGCGAGGCGCTCGTGTCGACGCTGCAGGACAAGGGCGTGCCGATGCCCGGTGGAGCGGACGCTGATGGCGCCGCCGCGCAGCCGCATCGGGGCGATTACGCCGGAAGAGCGCGCGACGGTGCGCGCGCGTAGCCCGATCGGGCGGCAAGTACGACACAGCGGTCAACCGCGAGTCGGCCTACGAGATGCTGAAAGCCGGCATAGGTGCGGGGGGCTTGTCGCGCCGAAGCTCGTCAGGCTCGGATCGAGCGACGGCGGATGCGACGGGCTCGTCGCGCCGAAGCTCGACGGACGCGGATCGAGCGAAGGCGGATGCCCGGATTCGACGGGTGCCACAGGTGCGACAGGTGTCGGTGGGGCGATAAGCGATTTTCTCTGGGGCACCAAGCGGCGTCAGGGGATGGTAGAGACGATGGCGAAGCAGACTGCGCGCACTGTGGGCAGCCAGACTGGGCCGGCAGATCCTCCGCGGCATGTTCGGTGGCATTCTCGGAGGACGGCAGTCGCGCTGAGGCGCGCGAGATTTGCGGTGAATTTCGACGAATTGGAAACCGATCGGTTGAAGCTGCGCATGTGGCGTGAGAGCGATCTCGACGCGTACGCCGACATGTGCGCCGATCCGATCGTCATGCGCTATCTCGGCCCCGGAAAGGTGATGACCCGCCCGGAGTCCTGGCGCAGCATGGCGGTGTTCATCGGCCACTGGCAGCATGAAGGGTTACAGCCACTGGGCCGTCGAAGAGAAGGCGACGCGGCAGATGATCGGGCGCTCGGGTTCCTCAACCCGGAAGGATGGCCGGGCTTCGAGATCGGCTGGACGCTCGCGCGTCACGCGTGGGGCAAAGGGTATGCGACCGAAGGTGCGAAGGTCGCGCTCCAGTACGCGTTCACGGAGCTGGATCAGCGCCACGTCATCAGCCTGATTCATCCGTGCAACGTCGCGTCGATGAAAGTGGCCGAGCGCGTCGGCGAGACGGTTCGAGCGCAAGACCAGACTGTTCGAGTGGGATGTGCTGGTGTACGGAATAGACCGCCCGTGAACGGCCGTTAGAGCTGTTTTCAGTTCTCAGTTGTCAGTTCTCAGTTGCGAAGCCGCTGAAAACTGATAACTGTAAACTGAAGACTGAAAACCAACAACGCCACCGCATGCGCGCATCTGCCCTTCAGCTTTACCATCAGTTTCCGAAGAAATTCTGGATTGTCGTGGGCGTCCACTTCATCGACAAGATCGGCGCCACGATCATGTTTCCGTTCTTCGCGCTTTACATCACGCGGCAGTTCCACGTCGGCATGACCGAGGCCGGCGTCCTGCTCGGCTTGCTCTCGCTCGCAGGCATGGTCGGATCCGTCGTCGGCGGGGCGCTGACCGACCGGCTCGGGCGGCGCAAGCTGATTCTGTTCGGCCTTGTGGCGAGCGCGCTGAGCGCGCTGACGCTGGGATCCGTCAACCGCTTCGCGTGGCTGTTTCCCGTGGCCACGCTCGTCGGCCTCTTCTCCGAAGTCGGCGGGCCGGCGCATGCCGCGATGATCGCCGACATCCTGTCGAAGGAACAGCGCCAGGAGGGCTTCGGTATCCTGCGCGTGGTCGGCAACATGGCCTGGCTCGTGGGACCGACGGTCGGCGGCTTCGTGGCGCGCACGTCGTTTTTCGCGCTGTTCGTCATCGACGCCTCGATCAGCTGCGTGGTGGCCGTGCTCTTCTATCTCTTCATGAGTGAAACGAAGCCCGCGGCGCACGAGCAGCATCAGGAGGAGGGGTTTCTCCAGACGTTCCGCAATTATCGCCTCGTGCTGCACGACAGGCCGTTCGTGGCGTTCGTGTTTGCCGCGGTGCTCATGGGGACGGTTTACATTCAGATGTACAACTCGCTCTCGGTGTACCTGCGCGACAACCACGGCATCGAGCCTCAGGGCTACGGGTTTCTCCTGACGTCGAGTGCCGTCACCGTCATTTGTTTTCAGATCTGGACGATGCGTGTCATCAAGACCAGGCCGCAGTTTCTGATGATGGCATTAGGCACCCTCTTCTTTCTCGTCGGCTTCGGCATGTTCGGCATGGTGTCGGCGTACTGGCTGTTCGTGGCCTCGGTGGTCATCATTACGATCGGCGAGATGATCGTCATGCCGACGAGCCAGGCCATTGCCGCCGGTTTTGCCCGGATGGATATGCGCGGGCGCTATATGGCCGTGTTCGGCCTGTCGATCAGCGTGCCGGCGGCCGTGGGGCCGGTTGCGGCCGGGTTGGTCCTCGACAACTACAGGCCGAACCTTCTCTGGCACCTCAGCGCGCTGTTCTGTGCGTTTTCGGCGATCAGTTTTTACGCGCTTCACGTGCGGCTCGGTGGCGAGAGCCGGTTCGCTCCGCGACCGGCGCCCGTCGATGCCACACGTTTCGCGACCGACTGATGCTGCGAGTGTTGCTGGTCATCGTGCTCGCGCTGACACCGCTGGCTGGTGCACAGACGGGTGTCAGCCTGCCGAGGGGCGTCAAGAGCGTGGCCTTCGGGACGGCGCATCGCTATTTCGGTCCCGGCAAGGAGATGTGCGTCATCGTGTATCCGCTGCCGAGCGCGATGTTCGCGCGGGGCGTGACCGAGCTGACCTACGCGGTCGAGCTCGAGCCGCGGACGGTCAAGCAGGCCTCAGCGCAAGTGGTCGGCGATTCGCCTCAGCAACTGCGCTCGACCCCGTGCAATGTGTTCACGCCGGTCCCCGGCGGGTTCAGCCAGACGCAAATCGGCAATACGATCTCGCGATCCGACAAGAAGCCGCTCGCTCCGGGTCAGTACAAACTGCGCATCGTCGTCGATGGCCAGACGGCCGATGTGCCCTTCAGCATCAAATAGGGGTCGGGTGCAATTTTCGGCTGATACAGAGGTCGCAGCCGAAAATTGCACCCGACCCCTCTTAAGGGTATGAATCCTCGCGCCATCCTGCTCGATCTCGACGACACGATTCTCGACGACAGCAGCCTCGTGCACGAGTGCTGGCGCGAGGCGTGTGTCGATCAGGCGCATCGGTTTGCGCCCCTCGATCAGGCGGTCATCGTCGAGGCCATCCGCACCGCGTCGCGCTGGTACTGGGGCGATGCCGACCGGCATCGTAGCGGGCGCCTCGAGCTCGAAGCCGCGCGGCGCGAGGTCGTCAGCATCGCGTTGACGGAGCTCGGCATCGACGATGCGTCCCTTGCCGCCGCGATCGGCGACGCGTACAGCCATCGGCGCGACGCCGGCCTGGAGCCGCTGCCCGAGGCGATCGACACGGTCCGGTGGCTTCGCGATTCGGGACGCCGGCTGGCGCTCCTGACCAACGGCGCCGGACCGGCCCAGCGAAAGAAGGTCGTGCGGTTCGGGCTGGCCGATTTCTTCGACGTCATTCTCATCGAAGGGGAGATGGGATTCGGCAAGCCTGATGAGCGCGTGTACCAACGGGCACTGACGACGCTCGACGTACCGCCGGCTGATGCCTGGATGGTCGGCGACAACCTCGAATGGGACGTCGCCGCACCGCAGAAACTGGGCATTGCGGGAATCTGGATCGATCTCCGCGGCCGAGGTGTCCCGGAGGATTCCACGATTCGGCCCGATCATGTGGTGAAGGGCCTTTCAGACGTGCGTCCGTTGATCGCGCAGGGCGTTTGAGGTAACGTCCGCCGAGTTTCCCTGGAGCCTCGAGTGACGAAGAAGGTGCGGTGCATCGGGTGTGGCGCGCTCGTGGCGGAAGGAGACGGTCCTGCCCATCGCTACATCGGGGCATCGCCGGGCTGCTGGGCCCTCTACGGCGAAGTGCTCGCGCGCGAATACACCGACCCGCGTTACGGGGCCGCTCACCAACTGACGGTGGATGCCTATGCCGCCCAGCATCCGGGCACGCCGTCTCCACAGGCGATTCAATCGGTCACCGTGCACCTGGTCGGCCTCTACATCGTTTTCGAGCTGGGACGAACGCCGCAGCAGGCGCGCAAGACGATCCAGCGCGCCGTGCAGCACAAGAAGGACTTCGTCTGGCTCGATCCGCCCGAGTCGCTCGGCGCGATGACGATCCGCGACATCCACGCGGCCAGGGATCACAGCGAGCACACCACTCGCGTGCGCGAGTGGGCGACGAGCGTCTGGCGGGCGTGGGAACCGCATCACCCGATGATTCGCCGCTGGGCGTAAGGGGGAAACCCCTCCCGACCCCTTTTCCTGTAGCATAGGCGCCATCAGGAGCTACATATGAACCGTACCAGGGCCTCTATCCTTGCCGGATCGGCTGTCTTCATCGGATTCACGATCGCCGCGACGGGCGGCCAGCAGCAGCCCGCAGCCGGCGGCGGCATATTCACCGCAGCGCAAGCACAGGCCGCACAGGCTGCCTACGCACAGCAATGCGCGGGTTGCCACGGTCAGGATTTCCGTGGCTCAGCCGACGCACCGGCCGTGCAAAGCGCCGACTTCCGCACGAAGTGGGGACCGCGCGCCACCAACGAGCTCTTCACCTATCTCGTTCAGACGATGCCCCCCACCAATCCGGGCGTTCTCGGCGAGGAAGGGACGCTCGCGATGACGGCGTTCCTGCTCCAGCTCAACGGTGCGGCACCCGGCGCGCAACCGTTGACCGCGAGGAACGAGACGCCCATCGGCACGCTCCTGACGGGACCTGCACAGGCGCCTCCCGCGCGTGCTGGCGGCGGTGGACGCGGACCTGCGCTGCCTCCGGTCGTTGGTGCGGGCACCGCGGCCCGCGGCCGTGGAGGTCCGTCAAATCTCGGCGTGACCGTTCCGGGCGAAGTGAGGAACTACGTTCCGGTGACGCCGGACATGCTGAAGAATCCGCCTCCTGGCGACTGGCTCATCTTCCGCCGCAACTACTACGGACAGAGCCACAGCCCGCTGAATCAGATCACGCCCGCCAATGTGAAGAACCTCCAGTTGCAGTGGGTGTGGGCGATGAACGATTCGGGCGCGAATCAGACGACGCCGATCGTGCACAACGGCATCATTTATCTGGCGACGCCCAGCAACATCGTGCAGGCGCTCGACGGCAAGACGGGCAGTCTGATCTGGGAAACGCGCGCAGGTCCGGATCAGGCGCCGGGGTACGGAGGCATCCGCAGCATTGCCATCGCCGACGACAAGATCTTCCTGCCGGCGAGCAACGCGACGATGGTGGCAATCAGCGCGCGCAACGGCGAGATCCTGTGGTCGACGCCGGCGTCGCCGGAGGCTGGTCGCGTCAACACCAGCGGCGCGATCGTGATTGGCGACAAGGTCCTGCAGGGGTTGACGGGGTGCACGCGCTTCGACGGCGTCGGCTGCTTCATCAGCGCCTACGACACGCGGACCGGCAAGCAGGCATGGCGGTTCTACACCGTGCCGCGACCGGGCGAGCCCGGCAGCGAAACCTGGGGCAGCCTGCCGATGACCTTCCGCGGAGGCGGCGATACCTGGGTTGCGGGAAGCTACGATCCCGACCTGAACCTGACCTACTGGGGCGTCGCGCAAGCGAAGCCGTGGAACTTCCTCAGCCGGAAGCTCACGCTGCTCGACAAGACGCTCTATGCGAATTCCACCGTGGCGTTGAACCCCGATACCGGAAAGCTCGCCTGGCACTATCAGCACGCTCCGGCCGAGTCGTTCGATCTCGACGAGGTGTTCGAACGCGTGCTGGTGGACATCGGCGATCAGAAAGTGTCGTTCAGCGCCGGGAAGGCCGGCGTGTTGTGGAAGAACGACCGGCGCACGGGCCAGTTCCTCGGGCACAAGGAGATGGTCTATCAGAACGTCTGGGATCGCATCGATCCGAAGACGGGTGTGCCGAGCTATCGCGCCGAGATTCTCGAAATGCAGATTGGCAAGCCGATCTTCATCTGTCCGAGCACGGCCGGCGGGAAGAACTGGCAGGCGATGACCTACTATCAGCCCGGCGGACTGTTGATCGCGCCGCTGAGCCAGTCGTGCATGGACTTCACTGCAAATCCCGTGGCGCTGACGGAAGGCGGCGGCGGATCGGGCGCCGATCGCGTGTTCAAGCATTCTCCAGGCAGCAGCGAGCAGACGGGCAAGCTTGGGGCTTACGACGTCCGGACGATGCAGGAAGTCTGGAAGTTCGAGCAGCGGGCGCCGTTTCTCACCGCCGCGCTGTCAACTGCGGGTGGGCTGGTGTTCATCGGCGATCTCGATCGGTACGTGCGCGCGCTCGACGCCAAGACCGGCCAGGTGGTCTGGCAGACGAGGCTCGGAACCTCGGCGCAGGGCTATCCGGTGAGCTTCAGCATCGACGGCCGTCAATACATCGCGGTGATGTCGGGGCTTGGCGGCGGCAGCCCCCGCAACGTGCCGGCGGCGATCGTCCCGGACATCAAGATTCCGCAGAGCGGCCAGGCGTTGTACGTATTCGCATTGCCCCAGTAGCTCCAAATCTCGATTGACGATTGCCAATTGCATTGCGCAAGTCGACAATTCCAATGCGGCAATCGGCAATCGCAAATCGCGAATCCGTTCGAGGTTCCTCATGAAAACGAGAACCCTCATTGCCGGCGTCGTCGTGACGTTCGCGGCAATCCTTCACGGCCAGACCTCATCCACCGTCACGCCCGACGACTACAAGCGCTGGCGCACCGAATTGCGCAACTGGGGACGCTGGGGCCCGAACGATCAGAAAGGCACCGCCAATCTCATCACGGAGAAGAAAGTCCTCGAGGCCGCGCGCCTGGTCCGAAACGGCATCGTCGTGTCGATGTCGGGCCCGGTGCCGCAGGCCGAAGCCGCCGATGTCGGGCCAAATCAGGTGTTCAAACGTACCACCAACGCCATCGGCCCGAACACGACCACCGATACGTATTCGGTGAGCTACCATGGCCTGTCGACCGGCCACACCGATGCTTTCTGTCACTTCTTCATGGACGACCAGATGTACAACGGCTACTCGGCGAAGGAGAACATCTCCCCCGAGAGCGGGTGCAAGCAGGGCAGCATCATGAGCCGCCGCGACGGCATCGTGACGCGTGGCGTGCTGTACGACATCCCGCAGTTGAAAGGCGTCGAATGGATTGAGCCGGGCACGCCCGTCACGCGCGCCGATCTCGAGGCGTGGGAGAAACGATCGGGAGTGCGCGTCGGTCCTGGTGATGTGATCGTGCTGTATGTCGGCCGCTGGAAGCGCCGCGCCGCCAAGGGCCCGTGGTCGGGGCAGGTCGCCGGGTTCTACGCCGACGCGATTCCGTTCTTCAAGGCGCGGGACATCGCGTTTGCCGCGCACGACATGAACATCGATTGGAACCCGCGTCCCGGCTGGGGCGCCGAACAGGGGATTCCCGGCAATCCGATCCACCACGCGCTGCTCGGCTGGCTCGGGGCGGGCATCGTCGAAAACCTCGATCTCGAGAATCTTGCGCAGACCGCGCGCAGGCTGAAGCGTTACGAGTTCATGATGTCGTTCGCACCGCTCCCGGTGGAGGGAGGCAGCGGCTCGCCGGTCAACCCCATCGCGGTGTTTTAGCGGCGTGTGTTCCCGGTTGCACGACGTGAGACAGGCTCCAGGCGCTGGCCGGCGACGGCGCGCGCGGCTGCTTGCACAGATTTTTCGTCAGGCGCCGGCGAGAGCCGTCCATGTAATTTGAACGCAAAGGGTTAGACGTCAAAGCGTTAGGCGCCGAAAAACGGGCCGAAATGCGCACGCGCGGCTCTTCCCGCACGCTCGTTTCAACATGTGGGACAGGTTGCCATCGCCGCCTCAAAGTTGTAAACCATCGTTTTACCGCCGCTCGTTGATGTTCCCTTCCGCGCACGAACGATCGGGGTCACACCCCGGAACAGGAGTCGAACGGACATGACACTACTTCGACGCATTGGCTGCGTGACGGCAGCCCTCGGCCTGTTCGCGATGTTCATGGGCCCGCAGGCAGACCTGCACGGCCAGCAACCAGAGCGAGGTGCCGGCGGCGGCCGGGGACAAGGGGCCGGCGGCGGCGGCCGCGGCATGATGGACGTCTGGGTGGCGATGCCGGTCAAAGCCAATCCGTTCGTTCCGCCGAACAAGCCGCACACGAAGCTGTCCGATGTCGTCGCCAGACACAAGGGGCAGCAGAACTGGAGCGAGGTCGTCCTTCACGATCATCTGTTCCACGGCGAGTACATCTCGCTGGCGGCCGGCGCGAAAACGCCGCGCCGGTTTCATCAGGATCATCGTGTGTGGTGGGTCGTGCAGGACGGCCAGATGCGCGTGACCGTCGAGGGACAGGAGCCGTTCGTAGCCTCGAAGGGATTCCTCATCCAGGTGCCGAAGCGTCTCGTGTACAGCATCGAGACGGTCGGTGATCGCCCCTCGCTGCGATTCGAAGTGACCAACCCTGCCGCGATCGTGATGTATCCGGGCGATGAAACACCGTCACCGCTGCCGGGCATGAAGTACGAACGGGCCCGCGTGGCGTCGGCCAAGGGCGCGTACGACGAGGCCAACGTTCCGTACATCGATTACAACCTGACGATTGCGGGAACGCAGAAGCCCAAGCGCAACCCGACCCAGTTCATCGGCGACGCGCATGACGGCGGCTACGTCAACGTGGGTATCGTGAACATCCTGAGGGGCGATCCGAAAACACAGAAACCGGCCGCGCCCGGCGACAAGGGGCACTTCCATCTGACGGGCCCCGAAGCGTGGTTCATTCTCGAGGGACAGAACGAGTTCCTGATCGGAGACGTGCCGCTCTTCGTGGCGAATCAGGGTGACCTCGTCTATGCGCCGGCACAGACGTGGCATCGGCCGCGGCACGTGGGTGACGGCATGGCGACAAGGCTCGCGATCGTGGGCTATGCCAATTCGCACGTGTACTCAGCAACGGGAGGGGCGGAATAAGCGCGGCATATTGAACACGGAAGTCGAGGGTCAGACAAGGAGTGCACCTTGGCCACCGATATCCGAAACAAGTCGGACACCGGCCACGAGACGGTTCCGTTTGTCACCCGCTACAAGGTGCAGGTGTTGGAGCGCGCGCTGGCGCTGCTCGACGCCCTCGCCATCGCCAACAAGGAAGTCGGTCCGGCCGAGCTGGCCGCCGTTCTTCATCTTCACAAGAGCACCATTCACCGGCTGCTCAAGGTGCTCGAAGGCCACCGCTTCGTCAGGCGCAATCAGCAAGGCAAATACGACCTGGGTCTCAAGCTGTTCGAGCTCGGCAACGTGTCGGTCTCGCGTTTCAGCCTGCCCAAGCGGGCCGAGCCGTTCCTGAAGGACGTCGTCGGAAGAACCGGTGAGACGGCGCACATCTGCGTCTTGAGCAACATTCAGATGCTGTCGATTGCCAGCGCCGAAGCACCGTGGATCGTTCGCGCCATCGGCCACCGCGGCGAGCTGCACTCGTCGGCGTCGGGAAAGGCATTTCTCGCGTTTCTTCCGCGACAGGCGCAGGACCTGATCATCCCGCGGCTGGCGATGACGCGCCACACACCCAACACGATCGTCATGCCGGCGGCGCTCAAGCTCGAGCTGGCCCGCATCCGCCGGCGCGGGTTTTCGCTCAACGACGAAGAAGTCGAAATCGGCGTGCGCTGCATCGCCGCGCCCATCTTCGACGACAAGGCTCGAGTCATCGCGACGCTCTCGATTGCGGGCCCGGTGTTCCGGATGACCAGGGCCCGGTTGCCCGAATTGGCGAGAACCGTCGCCTCGGTGGCGAACGCATTGTCCATGGAGCTCGGATATCACGAGGCGGCGTCATAACAACAGCGTCGAGAAGGAGGATGGTATGGTCGCGTTGCATTACGGCGCTCGATCGTTCCTGGGGAGACTGGCGGTCGTCGTCCTCTTTCTCAGCGCGCTGCTTTCGCTCGCAGCGCCGGCGTCAGGTCAGGCGACGCTGGCCTCCATCATCGGCGTCGTCACCGACACATCGAGCTCGATTCTTCCCGGTGTGACGATCAGCGCGACCGGGCCCGCTCTGCAGGTTCCTCAAGTCACCGCGGTAACCAACGAGCGAGGCGAATATCGTCTCGGCCTGCCTCCGGGCACCTACACGCTGACGTTCGAGCTCGCAGGATTCCAGCAGGTGAAGCGTGAGGCGGTGCGGCTGGCCGTGGGGTTTACGGCGACCATTGACCAGAGCATGAGCCTGGGGACGGTTGAAGAAACGATCACCGTGTCAGGTCAATCGCCGCTGGTCGATGTGACCAATCCCGCCACCAGCGTGGATCTGGCGTCTGACGCGCTGGAGCTGCTGCCGACGACCAGAGACGGGCTGAAGGCGTTCATGGCTCAGGTGCCGGGCATGCGGACCAACCTCGACGTCGGCGCGTCGAGCATGACCGACACGATCGTGATCCGCGCCTACGGGCAGCAGGGTGCGCCCTGGCAGATGCTCGAAGGCATCATGTTCGCCTCGTCGGGCGGCAACGGTGTGCAGGGCGCGCACGTCGACTTCAACTCCATCGAGTCGACGCGGCTGCAGACGGTTGGCAGCAGCGCCGAAATGCCGCGGCGCGGTCCGTTCATCGACTCGATCGTGAAATCGGGCGGCAACCAGTTCAACGGCGAGTTCGTCGCCTACGGATCGTCGGATGCGCTCGAAGGCGACAACGTCGACGAGGAGCTGGCGGCGGCGGGCGTGCGAAACGTGCCGAAGCTGCACGGGATGTGGGACTACAGTGGCGCCTTTGGCGGCCGGATCGTTCGCAACAAGTTGTGGTTCTTCGTATCGGCCCGATCCGAGGGATACAACCGGGAGATCCTGAACGCCTTCTATCCCGATGGCTCGCCGATCCTCATCGAAACGGATCAGGCGTTCCATTCGGAGAAGCTGCAGTGGCAGCTTTCGCCGCAGAACAAGGTGACGCTCTTCTATCATGGCGCGCTCGACATCCAGAGACGGGGCGCCAGCCAGTTCCGTCCGCCGGAATCGATGGAGATCCATCGCGGACCGGTGTCGATGTACAAAGGCGAGTGGCAGAACGTGCGGGGCAATTCGATGGTGGCCTCGCTGCAGTACGGCAACTGGTACAAGCACGCGTACTATTTTGCGTTGCCCGGTACAACGGAGAGGGACATAAGACCGCGACGATTGACAACGCCACTCAGTTCGTCACCGGGGATCACCTGAGCGATCAGCGCGTGGAGGACTACTTCCGGAATCATTTCAAGGGATCGGCCAGTATCTTCGGGTCCGAGTTCATCGGCCCAGGGACCCACCAGCTGAAGACGGGATTCGACTACCTGTTCGGCGGGTACCCGCACAAGAATGGCTCACGCCCGGGAGGAAATTATCAGCTCCAGTTCCAGAACACTGTGCCGTTTGCCGTCGACACGTTCAACTATCCGGTGAGGCCGTTCAACGACAACAGCTACCTCGGCCTCTATCTGCAGGATGCGTGGGCCGTCAACCGCCGGCTCAATCTCAGTCTCGGTGTGCGTTACGCCCATGACAACGCGTACGCCCCGCCACAGTGCCTCGGCCAGACCGACTTCGCGCCAGCCGCCTGCTACGACAAGATCCAGATGCGAATCTGGAATTCCGTCGTCCCGCGCATCCACTTCGCGCTCGATCTCATGGGCGACGGGAAGTCGGTGCTCAAAGGCGGATACGGTATGTTCGTGAATCTGCGCGAGGTCAACCCGGAAGTGGTGACCGCCAATCGCAACAATCGAACCGCGACCAACTGGGTCTGGCACGACAACAACAACAATCGTCTGCTCGACAGCGGCGAAATCAACTTCGATCCGAACGGTGGGGATTTTCGATCGATCTCGGGTGTCACCGACGCTGTCCCCAATCCGGACGAAGTCCAGCCGAAGTCGGACGAGTGGTCGCTCACGTTCGAGCGGGAGATCAACGGCCGATGGGGCGTCCGGTCGACCGCGGTCTACGCCAGGAACTACAACCTTCGCCGGACGGAGGAAATCTACAGACCGTACTCCGCGTACAACATTGCGATTACCAACCCGGATCCTGGCGCCGACGGGCGAGTCGGGACCAGCGACGATCCCGGGATGACGCAGACCTACTACGAGTACCCGCTGACCCTGAGCGGCCGGCAATTCGCAGGTACAACGCTGGTCGACTGGCCAGGCAACCAGGTCTACAAGACCTTCGAGGTTGCCGGAACGAGGCGGCTGGCCGGCGGCTGGCAGATGAACGCATCGATGTCGTTCACCAGGGCCGATGCGGACTTCGCCGATCGTCAGGCCCTGAATCCAAATTCAGAGATCAACACATCCGAGCGGTTCTGGGAGAATACGGCCAAAATATCTGGAGGGTACGTGCTGCCGTGGGAGATCATCGCGTCGGCAAACTACGAGCGAAGGCTGGGTGCTCCGCAGTCGCGGCAGGTGCAGTACACTGGCGGCCAGGCCATTCGATCGATCGTGCTCAACACCGATCCGTTGGGGACGATTCGGCTGCCGAGCACGAACCTGGTGGATTTCCGGTTTGCCAAGCGAATCAGAATCGGCGGTTCGGTACGCTGGAGGGGCGGTTCGACTTCTTCAACGTGTTCAACGCGAATTTTGTGACGGGCCGGAATCTGCGTTCGGGATCGACCTACCTCGTTCCTAACGCCATCATTCTGCCCCGTATCCTTCAGATGGGCGTGACCTACAACTTCTAGCGACTGGAGCCGAAGATGAAGTGTCGTGAGGCTCGGGCCGTGACGTTCGTGGCGATGGCCGGCGTCTTCGTCTGTGTCTTGACCCTGGCGTCATTGTCGGCGCAACAGCGCGGTGGCCGCGGTCGCGGGGGCGCACCACAGGCACCCGCGACCGATACAGTGGCACCTGCCATTCCCGGAGTCGTCGCGGCGGGAACGCCCGTGACCGTCATCAAGGAAGGGTTCCAGGGCACCGAAGGACCGATCACGCTGCCCGATGGAAGCCTGATCTTCTCGGAACCGCAAGCCAATCGGATCTCGAAAATCGACAAGGACGGCACCGTGTCGACGTTTCTCGAGAATACGAACGGGTCGAACGGGCTTGCGTTCGACGCGAAGGGGCGACTGATCTCGACGCAAACCGCGGCGGGCCAGGAACGTATCGGCGTGGTCTATCCGAAAGGCAGCGAGGCAACGCTCGCCGAGGGCGTGGGGCGGCCGAACGATCTCGTGGTGAACAAAGCGGGCGGCATTTATTTCACCGCGCCCGGCGCGACGCCCCTCGTATACTACATTCCGTACGGCGGCATGGCCGTAAAAGTGGCGGACGGGATTGAGAATCCGAACGGCATTCAGTTGAGCCGCGACGAGAAGACGCTCTACGTCAACAACACGCGCGGCGAATACGTGATTGCCTTCGACATCCAGCCCAATGGCAATCTGGGCAACCCGCGGAACTTCGCCAGGTATGAGGGGACCACGAAAAATGAGACCGGCGTCACCAGCGGCGCCGACGGCCTGGCCGTCGACAGTGAGGGTCGTGTGTATGTGGCCATCAACTCCACCGGCGGCGTGCAGGTGTTCAGCCCGCAGGGGCAACATCTCGGCACGATACCCACATCGCTGGGCGCCCAGAACATCGCCTTCGCCGGTCCTGACAAGAAGACCCTTTACATCGTGGGCCGAGGGGCGGCGTTCAAAGTGCAGATGCTGTCGCAGGGATATCAGGGGCGGGCCAAGTAACGGCATTCGAACGGGCGATCGTCGATGAAGGCCTTCCATCGTTCCAGCGCAGCCTTGGTCGTCGTTCTGGGAGGCGTGCTGTGTGCCGCGGTCGCCTCCCAGGAACTTCCCACATTCAAAGCCGAGGTCGAATACGTCGAAGTCGATGCGCTGGTAACGGATCAGAACGGCGCGCTCGTCAGGGACCTCAAGAAGGAAGATTTCCAGATCTTCGAAGACGGCAAGTCGCAGGCGATCGCGGGCTTCGCGTTCATCGAGATTCCCGTTGAAACCGGCGACCGGTTATCCACCGCCACACAGCAGCCAGATGTCGCCACGAACGAACAACCCTTCGCCGGGCGCGTGTACGTCCTGGTCCTGGACGCCCTCCATACCGCGCCAGAGCGGGCTCCCCGTGTGAAGCGCGCAGCGCAGCAGTTCATCGACCAGCACCTGTCGGCGAACGATCTCATGGCGGTCCTGCACAACGGAGGCTCGTCCGCGGGCTCCCAGGAGTTCACGAGCGACAAGCGGCTTCTTTCCGCGGCCGTCGACCGTTTCATGGGGCAGAAGCTCATGTCTGCCACGCTGGCGCGCAACGAGCTGTTTTACGCAGGTGCGTCGGTGGCCGCCGGGACCATCAACGATCCGCTCGACGCCGAGCGCGGCTTCAACGCGCGCGCGACGACGCGAGTGCTGACCGAGGTCGCCGACAAGCTGAGCGCGATACGCGGGAGACGGAAGTCGATTCTCTTCGTCAGCGAGGGCCTGGACTACGACATCACCGACGTGATGAACAACCGTTCGGCGTCGATCGTGCTCGACGGCATCCGCGATGCCATCGCCGCGGCGACCCGCTCGAACGTCAGCATCTACGCCATCGATCCGCGAGGGCTCACGACGCTGGGCGACGACACGATCGGAGTCGGCATGCTCGCCGATCAGCGGCCGATCACGGCTCAGGACACACCCGATGCCCTGCCCGGCGCCGAGCAGCGCCAAACGGGCATTGGCATGAGCTCGCTCCGAAACGAATTGCAGGTGTCGCAGGACAGTCTGAGGACGCTTTCAGACGAGACCAACGGGTTCGCCGCGGTCAACGCCAACGATTTCAGCGCCGCCTTCGAGCGGATTGTCAGCGCCAACAGCTCGTACTACGTGCTGGCGTACTATCCGCCCTCGGGCAGGCGGGATGGCAGGTTCCATCGGATCGAGGTTCGAACGTCGCGTCCCGGCCTCACGATTCGCGCCCGGCGAGGCTATGTCGTGCCCAAGAGCAATACGAAGGACCAGCGCGCCGGGGCGAACGACGTCTCACCGCAGTTGATGCGGGCGCTGACGAGCATCGTTCCGGCCACCGGATTGAAAATGCGGCTCTTCGTGGCGCCGTTCCTGGGCGCGGGCGCGAACGCCTCGGTGCTCGTGGGGCTCGAGTTGCGAGGCGCCGATCTCGCGCTGGCCGACAGTAACCGCGTGGATCTTGCGTACGTCGCCCTGGACTCATCGGGCGAGACCCGCACCGACAAGGAGTCCTTCACTCTGAAGCTGCCGCCTGACGCCAAGGCGCGGATCAAGCAGACGGGTATTCGCTTTCTGAAGCGGCTGAATCTCCCGCCTGGTCGCTACCAGCTTCGGGTCGGAGCGCACGACACCACGAACGGGGCGATCGGCACGGTGATGTACGACCTCGATATTCCCGCCTTCAGCAAGCTGCCGTTCAGCATGAGCGGTCTGCTCGTGACGTCGAGAGCGGCGGTCTCGACGGTGACGGCGCGCGGAGATCCCGAGCTGCAGAAGTTCATGAAGCTGCCTCCCGCAGGGTTGCGCACCTTCCCCAGGGACGACGAGGTGGCGGTGGTGACCGAAATCTACGATCGGTCTGGTCCCACGCCTCACACGGTCGACGTCAAGACGACGGTCACGTCGCGCGAAGGGAAGATCGTGTTCGAGCACAACGACCAGCGGTCGTCAGACGAGCTCAAGGGCGCCAACGGCGCGTACGTGCACGGCATCGGTCTTCCTGTCGGTGAGCTGCCGCCCGGCAGCTATCTCCTGACCATCGAGGCGCGCTCGCGTCTCGGGCAGACTGCGAGCAGGCAGATGGAGTTCAATGTGACGGCGGCCGCGCACCCCTGACTGCGTTAGCCGCCAATTGTGCGGCCGCCCGGCGACTGCGTGTGCGACGGTATGCCGGCGGCCAACGAACCGCGATCCGGACGTTTCCATTCGTGCTAGCATCCGCGGCGTTCGCACTTGAAGGCGGATCGCCGCGCTGCGTCGGGTGGGAATGGCCGTTTGGCATTCCGTGGTGGGGATCTAATCAATACTTGTTAGGCTGTCGCTCATGTAGGGTCTGAAATCTCATGGCTAACCTTCGAGTGCTCGTGTTCGGGCTGGCTCTGGTGACGGCTGTCCCGGTTTGCTCTCAGGGTCAATCTGTGGGTGCACCCGAGACCGTTGTGGTTCAAAGCGCCGGTCTCACGTTGCGCGGCCTGCTCTGGTGGCCTGCTGGCCGGGGTCCGTTCCCCGCCGTACTGTTCAACCACGGCGCCGGGTCTCCTGATCCGACTAGACAGCCAGCTGTCCTCGGCCCTGTCTTTGCTCGCCACGGCTACGCCTTTCTCTACTTGTTTCGACGCGGCGCCGGGCTCTCAGCGGATCAAGGCACGAACAGTGGTGCCCTGATGGCTCGGGCACTCGCGGAAAAGGGGCAAGAGGCGCGCAATGCGTTGCAGCTTGAGTTACAGGAGGACGAACTAGGGGACGTCCTCGGCGGTCTCGGGTTTCTGGGCAGTCATCCCCGCGTCGATAGACGCCGCATCGCGATTGCCGGGCATTCGTTCGGCGGGCAGCTGACCCTGCTCGCAGCAGAGCGGGACACTGGCGTGCGTGCCGCCGTCACCTTTGCCGCAGCCGCAAATTCTTGGGCCAACTCACCCGAACTGCGCGAGCGTTTGCAAGTAGCCGTTCGAAGAATCAACATACCGATCTTTTTGACGCATGCGGCGAACGACTTCTCTGTCCTACCAGGAGAGGTGTTGGCAGCGGAATTGGCTCGACTGAAGCGGCCTTACGAATTGAAGATTTATCCTGCAGTCGGGGATACATCCTCCGCAGGACATGGAGCCGTGTACTCTGACATTGCATCCTGGGAATCCGACGTATTTCGATTTCTGGATGAACACGTCCGTCCCCAATAACGCCAGTCGTTGGAGTGAGCGCCGCCTAACACGCAAATGGAGCCGACGCGCCGCTGAGCAGCGACGGCGCGCGGCTCATTTGCAACGTTAGTCAGACGGACAATGGCCCATCTGATCGCAGCCGTCATCGGTGACACGTTTCGAGGGCCGAGACGATGATGACCCGCAGGGACGTCCTCCGTTCTCTCAGTGCCGGGTACGCGGCATTGGCTGTGCAATCCACAGCTACTCTGGCTGTTCCCGCACAGACGTCATCTGAACTCCTCATTAGAAGAGGCCGCGTCGTAAACGTCGACGGCATTCGTGACATCGATGTCCGTATCGTCGGAGACATCATTGCGGAGATCGGTTCCGGCCTCAGGCCTGGTTTTGGTTCGCGAGTCATTGACGCGGCCGGTCGCCTTCTGTTGCCAGGCGGCGTCGATCCCCACACCCATTTGCATCCGACATTTGTCGACGATCTCACGAGCGGGTCGATGGCGGCCCTCGCAGGCGGCATCACCACTGTTGGGACTTTCGCGTCCGCACAGCAGACCGAAACCCTCCGCGGCGCCATCGAGCGAATGACGAGGCGAGTGGAGACAGAAGCCATCGCAGACGTCTTTCTGCACGCGTCGGCGTGGCCCCCGAGTCCGGAAGTGACCGCGGCAATGTCGACGATATCCGAGCTGGGGCAACCCAGCTTCAAGGTTTCATGATGCGGCCAGACTTTGGTGCTCGGCTGCCGGACCTGATTCGGCAGCTCGAGGCGGCTCGTGATGCCGGCGTAGTGACGATGGTGCATTGCGAGGACAGCGCCTTGCTCGCCGCGGCTGCGCGAAGGCTCGAAGCCGAAGGCCGTGTTTCCCTTAGCAACTACGCGGAAAGCCGTCCTGTTATTGCTGAAATTGCGGCGACACAGCAGGCAGCGGCGCTGTGCGAGAGCATCGGGGCGCCGCTGTACCTGGTACACATCTCGTCGGCACGCGCCCTTGCGGCCTGCCGACCTGCACGCAATGCCAAGTCTCCATTGTTCGTCGAGACCCGCCCACTGTACCTGCACTTAACCGTCGATCGCATGCGGGGACCGGACGCTGCTTTGTACGTTGGTCAACCGCCGCTTCGTCAAGAGACGGATCGGCAATCGCTCTGGCGTGGGCTTGCCGATGGTGCCATCGACGTGCTTGCGACGGACCACGCGCCGTGGACTCGCGAGCAGAAGTTGGATCCCTCTCTGTCGATCACAAGGCTTCGGCCTGGTATCAGCGACCTGCAGTTCATGCTTCCCATGTTCTTTTCTGAAGGTGTACACCGCCGGCGCCTTCCGCTTGAACGATTCGTGGCGAACACATCAACCAACGCGGCGCGCATTTTCGGTCTCTATCCCAGGAAAGGTGCAATCCGCGAGGGCTCCGACGGAGACATTGTCATCTGGGACCAGAATCAAACGGCAACCGCCACCGCAGACGCGGACCTGTCCAAAGCCGACTACAGTGTTTACGAGGGTTGGAAAGTGACCGGGTGGCCCGTCACGACTATTCGACGAGGAGAGATTGTGTACGAAGGCGGACGGATTATGGGTCGTGCCGGCACTGGGCGACTGATCTCGCGGGAACGGTGGCATCGCTGACTAACATGCGGCTGCACCAGACGGCCGCGCGAGCTGGGGGCGGCCGCTGGTGAGCCGCAAACGTTGATCGACGAACTCGCACAGGGGGTGTTGCCGTGGGATTCCGCCGGTCTCCGGGTCGCATCGCCGCCGCGCGCGATTGGCAGCGCTTCGTGAGCGCGAACGCTCGCGTGCTCGACGCCGCCGGACTTCCTCCAGCCGTGACCACCAGCATTGAAAACTGGGATGACTTTCTCATGCACGGCTTTCTGGCCTCCGATCCCGGAGCCTGTTCGGTCGAACAGCTGGCGCCGTTGCAGTACGAGTCATTGACGGAGCTCGTTGGGAATTATTTCCATGCGGGCTACGAATTCTATACGCCATTGGCGCTCAAGCCGGACGATCAGGCCGCGCTGCGCGCTCGCTTTGCGTAAGTGGAGATGATGTGATCGCAGTGCGAGCGAACGAGCAATTGCTGCTGTCGGTGCACACTGCGGCCGCGGCTGGCTCGCTGCGCTCTGCTGCCGAATTCTTTGCGATCGCGCCGCAGCAGAATTGTGGGCGTCATGCCGCAAGCGAATCTGACGGAATAACCAAACGAGATGCACATCTGACATCAGTGCCCATGCGGCGACCGGCTGTGATAGCGTCGTCAGGTGAAGGTTCGCGAGGTGATCCGGCGTCTGAACAGCGAGGGCTGGGTGCTGGTCAATATCGAAGGTAGTCATCGCCAGTTCAAGCACCCGACGAAGCCAGGGCGTGTAACGGTGAGCGGAAGCCTCGGCGACGATATGCCGAAAGGCACATTGGCCTCTGTCAAGCGACAGGCCGGTTTGAAGGAAAGAAGATGACGAAGACGCGGCAATATCTTGTGCGTATCAACCGAGATGCCGGGAGCGATTGGGGCGCCTCGGTTCCAGACTTGCCCGGCTGCGTCGCCACGGGCAAGACGATCGACACGGCGTTGCGGCGGATCGAACGGGCAATTGAGCTGCACATCCGCGGATTGCGCGAAGATGGTCTTCCCATACCACGTCCGAGCCAACGTGCGGTCAAGCCGAGGCGACGCCACAAAGCAGTCGACTTCTACGCCACGGTCGAAGTAGCGGCATAACCTTCAAATAGAGCCGACGCGCGGCTCATTTGACACGTTAGCTGCCAGCCAATTCAAAGCGACCGGAGGACCATGCCTCTATGTGCGGATATCTGCTGGGGATGGAGTCGGCCGAAGTGGCGCGGCTCGAACGGCAGCACGCCGTCTGGCGTGCCGAGACCCACAAAGTCTGGAACCTGGCCGGCTTCGGTGCCGGTCAGACCATCGTCGATCTGGGCAGCGGACCCGGGTTCGCGGCGGTTGAGCTCGCGCATCTCGTGGGCAGATCGGGTCGTGTGATCGCCGTCGATGCTTCCACTACGGCGACCGATCAGCTTCGGAAAGTCGCGGAAGAGCGGGCCATCGAGAACCTCGAGATCGTGACGGCAGACGTCGCCGGATTCGAGCCGTCTCCATGGAACCCGGATGGCCTGTTCGCACGGTGGCTCTTCTCCTTCGTGGAGCGGCCCGAGGCCGTCATCGCGCACCTCACGTCCGGGCTGCGTGCCGGAGCGACGGTGGCCTTCATGGATTACTGGAACTACCTCGCGATGCGTACTGAACCCGGAAGCCCCTTGTTCGCGAAAGTCTTCCGGGCGGTCTATGACAGTTTCGCCGACGCCGGCGGTTCCCTCGACATTGCCGGGCGGCTGCCCGCGATGTTCGACCGGGCTGGGCTGACCGTCACGCACGTGGAAGCGCTGTGTCAAACGGGTCAGCCAGGGTCGCCTGTGTGGGAGTGGGTTGCCGAGTTCCAGCGACTGTATCTTCCCGTGCTGGTGCGGAAGGGGTATCTCGCACAATCCGAGTCCGAGAGCTACGAAGCGTGGTGGCGGGAACAGGAAGAGAACGGCACCGCGGTGCTCTTCGGCCCGCCGCTTCTCGGTGTAGTTGCCGTGAAGAGTTGATGCGCCTGAAATCTAAATCTAAAATCTAGAACCGAAAACCGAAAACTGAAAACTGAAGACTGAATGGAGGGCATGATGAATCGTCGAGCATTCGGCATGACGCTGGTCGGAATGGCCGCGGCGGCGCGTGCTGCGGCCGCGCAGGCGCCCGCGATTCCAAGCTGGAGCCAGTTCAAGCCGCTCCCCGGATCGCTGAAAGAGAAGATGCACACCGGCCAGCGGATTCGATCGGCGGCCGCGACCTTCGACACGACGCGTGTCCAGCTCCAGGAAATCAGCAAGAAGGCCGGCGGGGCAGAGCTCTTCAGTCTCGACGCGCAGCATCGCCCGCTGCCGGACGAGCGCGAGCTGGTGAAGTTCTGCAAGATGGCGGAGGAGCTTGGCGCCGGCGTGCAGCTGCGGCTCCATCATCCCAGGCTGGCATACCTGGCCGGGCGGTACGCGGATCTGGGCGTGCTCGCCGTCATGATTCCCCTCGTCGAGGAGGTCGAAACCGTCAACGACGCCATCGACAACTTCTACTATCCGCCGCTCGGCAATCGGAGCTGGGGTGGGGAATTCCGGTTCCGGGAGAAGCCTCCCACCGATCGCCTGAAGTACGCCCAGTGGTGGAATGGCAACGCGCTGCTGGGCTTTCAAATCGAAACGCTGCGCGGCGCCCTCAACGCCAGGAACACCGTGAAACCGGGCATCGACTGGATCTCATGGGGACCGGGGGACATGGCGTTCGACATCGAGCGGCATTCGAACAGCCCGTTCAAGACGATCGAAGACGCGCACAAATACGTGATTGAGCAGTTGAAGGGCTACGACGTGCGGCTGCCCGATTCGTAACTCTCCCAAGAAAAAAGGGCAGGTGCTCGTCCACCTGCCCTCACGTCCACGGTCCGGCTGAAGCCGGACACTACGTACCATAGTCGTGTCGTCGTGCTCGTCGTGCCGTCGCGTCGTCGTGTCTCAGAATTTGTAGTTCACCGCCAGCCTCGGGAAGCGCCCCGTCATGATCGTGGTGGCATTGCCGAGGCTCGCGCCAACGGAGTTGTTGGCCGCGCGAATGGCGTTGGCGTTCAGCACGTTGAAGATGTCGATCTGGAACGTTAGCACGTTGTTGTTGTGCCGGATGTTCTTCTTCACGTTGATGTCGAGCTGGTTCCAGCGGTCGTAGAAGACCGATCCGGGCGACGACAGGATGAACGTCTGCGCCTGCGTGCGCTGCCCGTTCGGGAACCGCGCGGCCTCGGGCGCCCATGTGATGACGCGCTCCACACCGCCGTAGCTCTGCATGACCGCACCGACGTCGATCCAGTACGGGAGCGAGTAGTTTCCCGCGAACTTCACTTCCTGGATGAACGGGTAGTCGAACTGCGTCTGGTCGCAGTAGCGGCCTCCCAGCGGCGCATCCACGCCTGTGGTGGCGGCCGTCGGGTTGAATTGCCCCGTCGTCGTCGGGCCGTTCGGGTCGTCGTTGTTGTCGCACCACCGCTGGAGAGTGTGCTCCGCGGTCCAGCTGCCAAACAGCATCGCGCCGCCCGGAAGTCTCACGTTGAATGACGCCTCGAAACCCGTGTAGAGCGTGTCGTTGGTCGTATCGCTGCGATCGACGACGCCGACGTTGAAGACGCCCAGCTTGGCCTGATTCAGGTTGTAGACCGGAACCATCTCGCCCGCTTTCAGGACCGCGGCGACGTCTGGATCTCTCGAGACGTCGGGCATCGGCGTCTCGAACCGCGTGTAGTCGGTCTCCGCGATGTTCAACCGATCCTGGAACGCCAGGTCGGCGATCTTGCGCTTGTAGAACATCGCGCCGACCGCCAGGCGCTGAGAGACCTGGTGTTGCACGCCGGCCGTGAACTCGTCGTTGTACTGGCGCTCGAGATTCAGCGGCTGGCGATCCGGCCTGTTCGGGCTGGCAAACGCGCCGCCGCTCGGGCTGATGCCGATCTCGTTGTCCTGCGCGATGCCATCGCAATCGGTCGGCAGCGCCTTGACCCCGGGACAGAGCCCCGCAGACCCTGACGGGTTGTTGGTGCCGGTGACGAGGTTCCGGTCGAGCCACGTGCGCATCTCGCTGCGTTCGCCCGCTCGGCCGTAGGCGTTGGCCGCGATGTCGCCGTCGTAGTTGCGATAGTACTTGCTCCAGCTGCCCTTCAGCGCGGTACGGCCGTCGCCAAACAGGTCGTACACCGCGCTGAAGCGCGGAGAGTAGTCGGCGCCGAAATCGATGAGGCCCCTCTCCTCTTCGATGAAGCGGGCCGGCGCGAACCGCCCGGCCGCCATGCTGCTTTCATACATGCCGGTCTCGACCCACTGGACGCGGAGCCCGGGGTTGATGGTCAGGCGCTTCAGCGTCCAGCTGTCCTGCACGAAGATGCCGACGTCGTACGCGACATAGGCGGGCTGGATGACCGGGTTGTTGAAGACCTCGACCGTCGTCGGCTGATTGTTGACGTAGCGCTGCTGCAAATGGCCGTTGCGCGTGTTCTTCCGCTGCCGGCCGGGGCCCCAGTCGTTCTCGATGCCGAACTTGAGGTTGTGAGAGCCGGTGACGTACGACGCCATGAACTTCGCCTCGTTGTGGACGCTCTCCTGCCGCTGCTCGCGTGTGGCGTTCCAGCCGTGCAGCCGTTCGGCGGTTCGCAGGAGCGCGTAGATGCACTTGTCCGGGAAGGATCGGTTCAGCGCCGTATCGGTGGTGGGCGCCGTCGCATACCATTCCGGAGTGAACGGGAAGTCGTGTGCCGTCCCGGCCGGCGTGCCGGACGGGCTGCCGCCCCTCCAGTAGAACTCGGCAAAGGACCAGCCGGCCTCAACCAGCCATCTGCTGGTGACCGGTGCGGTCAGTTTCATGTTGCCGATCGCGTGATGCGCATTGCGCGGATCGCGCTGTTCGCCCGCGCGCGGGTCGACGCCGGCGCCAATCGAGTGACCCTTCTTGTGCCACCACCGCTCGAGGAACCCGGCCATCTTGTATTTCTCGGCCGCCTGCCAGGTCAGTCGCGTCGATATGCTCCGCACGTACAGGTCGTTGGTCGCCTTGTACTGCGTGCCGTCTGCCGCCGTCACGAACTTCGGCACGTTCGCGACCGTTGTCTCGGTGGACTGATGGCGGGCCGAGAGGATCCACCACAGCTTGTCTCTCAAGATAGGACCACCGAGCGATCCGGTGAACGCCTCGAGGTGATCGATGCCGTTGGCGACGTTCAAGCCGCGCGAGCGCAACCGATCGTCGATGTTGTTCTTCACCCACGTGCCCTTGGTGCCGCCCATGAACGCGGAGCCGCTGAACTGGTTGCCGCCGTCCTTGAGGATGCTGTTCAAGCGGATGCCGCCGCCGCCGGTGTCGGCCGGAATCGCGGCGGTGCTGACCGTCATTTCCGACTGCAGGGTGTCGTCCAGAAAGCTCAACGACGTGCCTTCGTAGCTCTGGATCGACATGCCTTCGACGAGCTGATCGCCGTCGAGGCCGCCGAGCCCGCGCGCACGCAGCCCGACTTGCTCGGTCGTCTGGATGCCGCCCATGTCGGGTGTGCCCGGGCGCACGCCCGGAACAATCACCGCGAGCCCCATGACGTTGCGCGAAATCGGCAGCGCGTCGATGACGTCGCGCGCGATGACGTGGTCGTGCGGGTCGCCTGCTGCACGTCGACCTGCGGCGCGGTGCCGGAGACGTTGATCGTTTCTTCGAGCGAGCCGACCTTCATCTCGGCGTTGACGGTGGCCGTGAAGTTCGACAGGAAGGGCGACGCCCTCTCGAACGACCGTGCCGAAACCGGTGAGCGAGAACGTCAGCTTGTAAGTGCCGGGCCGCATCGCCTCGAACCGATAGCGTCCCTGGCCGTCGGTCACCGTTGTCTTCGAGCCTTCGATCATCACCGGGCTGCTGACTTCGACGGACACGCCGGGAAGCACGCCTCCCGAGTCGTCCGTGAGCAGACCAACGATCGCGCTCTGAGCCGAAGACACTGCCGGCACCATCAAGAGCATGGCCAGACCGAGCAGGATCCCCAGACCGAGTCTCTGCTTCATACTGCTAACCTCCGTGGTCGTGCTGACTGTCGGAATCGTGTGAACGGAATTCTAGCGCGTCGAAATCTGAAGTCAAAGTAATCCTTTACCGGTAAACCACGAGCTCTGCACGGACGGAATTTTGGATCGAATGCGAATGAGTCGGCGTCCCCGGCCTGTACAACCGTTTCATCCTGCCGTCGCCTGATCAACTTCGCGATGCAGCGCGATGACGCGACGCGACTGCGGGCGGCCTACGTTCCCGGAGCGACCGGGACGGTTCTCGAGGTGGGCATCGGTTCGGGTCTGAATCTGCCGCACTACGCGCACGGTGTCAGACACCTTTACGGGATCGATCCCTCCGCGGAGCTCCTCGCGATGGCGACCGCGCAAGCCTCGTCGGCTCCCTTTCCGGTCGACCTCTCCAGGCAGAGCGCCGAGCGCATTCAGTTGGCGGACGCCACGGTCGATACGGTCGTCGTGACGTGGTCGCTCTGTTCCATTGAGAATCCACGCGCGGCCCTTCGCGAGATTCGCCGGGTGCTGAAGCCCGGCGGCCGCGTTCATTTTCGTCGAGCACGGGCTCGCACCCGATGCGGACGTGCAACGGTGGCAGAATCGTCTCACGCCGGTGTGGCGCCGGCTCGCCGGAGGCTGTCACTTGAACCGGCCGATCGCGGATCTGATTCGCGAATCGGGATTCGCGATCGCCGAACTGAAAACGGAATATCTCCCCGGACCCCGGCCGATGACGTTCATGTACGAAGGAATCGCTCATGCCAACGATTCGTCTCGCACGCGAAGCTGACGCGCCGTCTGTCGCTGGAATCTACGCGCCGTATTGCAACGAGACCGTCATCTCGTTCGAGGAAGCGGGGCCAACCTCCGACGAGATGGCCAGGCGCATTGGCAGGATCGGCCGAACCCATCCCTGGATTGTCCTGGAAGACGCGGGAGCGATCGTCGGATACGCGTACGCGTCGCCGCACCACGAACGTGCCGCCTACCGCTGGTCGGTCAGCACGGCGATCTACATCGGCCGCGGGCTCCATCGGCGGGGCGTCGGGCGCGCCTTGTATACGACCCTGTTCGAATTGCTTCGCGATCTCGGTTATTACACCGCCACCGCGGGCATCACGCTTACCGAACGCCGCCAGCGTCGGCCTGCACGAAGCGTTTGGATTCACGCTGGTGGGCGTGTATCGTGACATCGGACACAAGATGGGCGCCTGGCACGACGTCGCGTGGTACCAGACGATGGTGCAGCCGGCGATGGCGCGGCCGTCCGATCCTCGTCCGATCGGCGCCATACACGGCTCGCCGTCCTGGCACGATGCCGTGGCGCAAGGAGTCGCCTTGTATGTCGACCGCGCCTGACGAGCTCTCCGAATTCGTGAAAGCGGCGCTTTCGCGCGGCGTGCCGCGCGCCGAGATCGAGGACGTGCTGCGGCAGGCCGGATGGACGATCGATCAGACCCGGATGGCGCTGGCCGGTTTCGCCGACACGACGTTTCCCGATTCCGGTTCCGAGACCGCGCCCGTATCTCGATGCGCGCGACGCGTTCATGTACCTCGTGCTGTTTTCCACGCTGTACTGGAGCGCCTACCATCTCGGCAGCCTGCTGTTCGACATCATCAACGTGATGTTCCCAGATCCGGCCACCGACCAGGGGCAGTTGATGCCTTACACGCGCAGCGCGATGCGTTTGTCCATCGCATCGCTCATCGTCGCGTTCCCTGTGTTCCTGTACATGTCGTGGCTCGTCGCGCGCGACATCGCCGCCGATCCGAACAAGAAGTATTCCAAGGTACGTCGCTGGCTGACGTACCTGACGCTGTTCTTCGCGTCGAGTGTCCTCATTGGCGACGTCATCTCGCTCCTGTACAACCTGCTCGGGGGCGAGATGACGATTCGATTCGTCCTGAAGATGCTCGTCGTCGCGTTCATCGCCGGCACGACGTTCTGGTATTACCTGTCATCGCTCGAGGATACCGTTCAACCACGGTCCGGCTGAAGCCGGACACTACGTACACTGCAGCACTAAGCAGGACGTCGCCGCAAACATCGTCGAGTCCCGCGAACTCGAGGGACGAGATACAGGTCGCGGGGGTGGGGTCCCGCGACAAACTGAATAATGAGAAACGCCGTCGTCGTCATCGCCGTCCTCGTGGTGCTGGGTGCGCTTGGCGGCGGGTTCTATCTCATCGGGCCTCCCGCGGAGGAACGCGCGCGGCAATTCGACGCCCGGCGGGAAGCCGACCTGCAGCGGCTGCGTCTGGCGGCCGATCTGTACTGGACCCGCAACCGGCGTCTGCCCGCGTCGCTCGACGAGCTTCACAAGGAAGCCGGGACGAACATCTTTGCCCGCGATCCGGAGACCGGCACGACGTACGGGTACGCGGTGAAGGCCGGCGACGCCTACGAGCTGTGCGCCGAGTTCGCCCGCGCATCCGAGCTGCGCGGTGATTTCTGGTCGCATGGGGCAGGGAATCAGTGCTTCTCGATAAGTGCCAGAAGGGTGACTCCGTAGATGGAAAGTAGAAAGTCGAAAGTAGCGAAAGTAGAAAGGCAAAGGAAGAACGCTCATGTTGATGCGACTGAGGTGGCCGTTTCGCTATACTTTTTACTTTTCACTGTTCACTTTTCACTTTTTCCTGTCCACTTTCTGCTCCGCCCAACCGCCCTTTCTCCGTCGTCGAAGCCACCATGGCCGACATGCAGGCGGCGATGCAGCAGAAACGCGTGACCTCGCGCGCCATCGTCCAGCAGTACCTCGACCGCATCGCGAAGTACGAAGATCGGCTGAACGCGATCATCACGCTCAATCCCCGCGCGCTCGAAGAGGCCGACGCGGCTCGATCGCGAGCGGGCGCAGGGCAAGATCCGCGGCCCGCTGCACGGCATTCCGATCGCGCTCAAGGACAACATTCACACGACCGACATGCCCACGACCGGCGGGGCGCTCGCGTTCAAGGGGTTCGTGCCGCCGTACGAGGCCACCCTCACGAAGCGTCTCCGCGAGGCGGGCGCGATCATCATCGCGAAGACGAACATGACCGAGCTGGCCAACTGGATCGCGGCCGGCATGCCGGGCAACTACAACGCCCTCGTCGGCTACGGCTTCAATCCCTACGATCCACGGCCCGATCCGCGCGAGGGGACCAGCGACGGCAGACCCGCGTTGACGCCCGGCGGATCGAGCTCGGGCGCCGGCACGGCGGCCAATTTCTGGGCGGCGAATGTCGGCACCGAAACGTCCGGATCGATTCTCTCCCCCTCAAACCAGACGATGATTGTGGGGATCAAGCCGACGGTCGGACGGATCAGCAGGTACGGCATCATCCCGATTACCGCGGATCAGGACACCGCCGGACCGATGGCGCGAACGGTGGCGGACGCCGCAATGCTCTTCGGCGTGCTCGAAGGTGCGACGCCGGACCCGAACGATGCGGCGACGCGGACGTGTCCACGACCGCCCAACGGTGACTACACCCGTCATCTGAACGCACGCGGACTGGAGGGCGCCCGTATCGGCATTCCGCGCGCGACGTTCGTGGACGAGGCCCGGCAAGGCGACATCGTGCGCGAGGCCATCGCCGTTCTCCGAAAGGCCGGGGCGGTGATCGTCGATCCGGCCGACCTGCCCGAGCAACCACCGCCGGTCTGCCGCGACGATACGGGCATCAGGGGCAAGGACGTCAATTGCTCGATCGTGTTCAAGTACGGCATGAAGCGCGACTTCAACGCCTGGCTGGCCACGCTGGGTGCCGGCGCTCCGGTGAAAACGCTCGACGCAGCTGCGCGAGTGGAACCTCGCCCACCGCGCCGAAGGCGCCATCAAATACGGCCAGACGCAGCTCGACAACTCGGATGCGGTGGATCTCGAGGCCGATCGCGCGCGCTATCTTGCCGATCGGCAGAAGGATGTGCGCGTGACCGGCACGGATGGCATCGACGCGGTCATCAAGCGCGAGCGGCTCGACGCGCTGCTGTTTGTCGGGTCGAGCGGATCGGCGTTTGCCGCCAAGCCCGGCTATCCGACCGTGATTGTGCCGTTCGCCTTCGTGCCGAACGCCCCCACGCCGCCGTTTCCGGCGGGCTTCGATGCGAAGCCGTCACCGCTCGGCATCAGTTTTACGGGTACCGCGTGCAGCGAGCCGCGCTTGATCGAACTGGCCTATGCGTTCGAGCAGGCTACGAAGCGGCAGAGTGGCGCCGGCGGAGTTTCCGTAGGTGTATGACGCGAAGACGCAAGGAATTCTGTTAATGCTTAGCGCCTTGGCGCCTTGGCGTTGAGACACGCAAATCGCCAGCGCGGAGCCGGAAACAGGGAGCCACAATGGGACGAACAGTCAGTGTCGAGATCGAGCAGGTGGGGCCGTCGACGGGGCAGGCGACGGCGCGGACGCATACGGTGTTCGTCGATCGGCCCACCGACAAAGGTGGCCACGACCGCGGACCGCTGGGTGGAGAGTACTTGCTGGTGTCGCTGGGGGGCTGCTTTCTGAGCACGCTTCTGGCCGCCGTCAAGACGCGCGGCGCCGACGTCTCGAACGTGCGCGTGTCGGTGGCCGGCACCATCGGCGGCGTGCCCGAACGGTTCGAGTCGATGGCCGTGCGCGTCAATGCCGCCTACAAAGACAAGGACGAGATGCGAAAGCTCCTGACGATTGCCGAGCGCGGCTGCCTCGTGACCAACACGCTCAGGGACGCCGTGGCGCTCTCACTCTATCTGGAGCCGTCACAGTGAGCGCGCGCGCACTCGCGGCCCTCGTCATCGCGCTGGCGTGCGAGGTGACGGCCTCGCAGTCTGCCGGCATTCAGCGCGCCGCGTGGCTGCAGGGGTGCTGGGAGATGACCACACCGGGGAGGAGCGTCGAAGAAATCTGGACCACGCCGAAGGGTGGCAGCATGATCGGCGTCAGCCGGACGGTTCGCGACGGCAAGCTCGCGGAGTACGAAATGATCGTGCTCCGCGAACAGGGCGATCGCCTCGCGTACGAAGCGCATCCATCGGGCCAGCCGGCGGCGACGTTTCTGTCCACGCGCGTCACCGCATCCGAGCTCGTGTTCGAAGATCCGGCGCACGACTTTCCGCAGCAGATTGGCTACCGGATCGACGGACAGGGGCTGCTGGCCTGGGTGAGCGGATCCCGGGACGGCAAGGTGCGAAGGATCGAGTTTCCCTACAAGCGCGCCAGGTGCGCGGCGCCATGACCGTACACCAGGATGGGCGTCAGGCGATCCGTCGGATCAGGGCGCCGGCGCGCGTGGCGAGGGGACGCGCCTGGAAACGCAGCACTGGGCGGCTCATGGGTTCAACCGTCCAGCCGGGCGACTCGTGACCGCAGGCGACACACTGCAGATACACCCTGTTCTTGTCGAAGTGCATGTACTCTTCGTGTCCCCGTAACGCACAATACAATCGCTTCAAAGACTCCATAGCATGTACCACCCTATAAGACGCAGAACCCACCTTCTGTGGTTCCCTTTGTGAGGACTAACGCTGGGGCGCTTCAGAATGAACAAGTTAGGTCAGTTGACCATCGCAGAAGCGTGCATCGATGACGCCGCGGTCCTGCTTGCGCTGATGCAGGCGGCCTTTGAGGAGTACGAAGGCGTGCTCATGCCGCCTTCCGGCGCACACGACGAAACGGCCGATACCGTCCGCGCCCGGTTGACAGCCGGTGCCGCCGCGCTGGCGCGCGTGGGCGAGGATGCAGCCGGTTTTGCGTTCTACGAGCCCGCCGGCGATCTCGTGTATCTGGGCCGGCTCTCGGTGCTGCCGCGATTCCGCAACAGCGGAATCGGCGGCGCGCTCGTCGTGTACGTCGAGCGCCGGGCGAAAGAGCAGGGCGCCGCCGGCGTGCGCCTCGGCGTGCGGCTGCAACTGCCGCATCTCGTCGCGCGCTACGAACGGCTGGGCTACCGCATCACCCGTTACAAAACCCATCGCGGCTACGATCAACCCACGTGGGTGTATATGGAGAAGCGTTGGGCGTGAAGAATTCGCAGATTGGTAGATTGGTAGATTGGAAGATTGATTGCCGGATTGCGGATTGGCGATTGCCGATCCCGTGACGAGGTCGTGTTAGCATGCGGGCCCTTATGAGACCTTTCACGCTCACGTTGCTCATCGTGGTGGCGGCCGGTACTCTCGTCGCGAGACAGGCCATTCCGCAGGCGACCGGGGCCAACGTCGCGCGCGATCTGAGCGGGGCGGTCGATATTCACGTGCATTCCTATCCCGACAGGGTGCCCCGCGTGCTCGACGGCCTCGAGGCCGCGCGCCGGGCCAGGGACAAAGGGCTGCGCGCGATCGTGCTCAAGAGTCATTACGACCCCACGGCCGGGCTCGCGTGGATGGCGCGCAAGGCGGTGCCCGGCATCGAGGTGTTCGGGGGCATCGACTTAAATCTGCCGGTGGGCGGCATGAACGTCCACGCGGTCGAGAACATGGTGCAGACCAATGGCGGCTGGGGACGCGTGGTGTGGATGTCGACGTTCGACGCGGAAAACCAGGTGCGATCGACGAAAGCCAGCCGGCCGTTCGTGCGCGTCTCGGACAACGGCGCGCTGCTGCCGGAAACGAAGGCCGTCATCGCCGCCATCGCGAAGCACGGGCTCGTGCTCGCCAGCGGGCACGTGTCGGCGGCTGAAGCGCTGATGATGTTCGAGGAAGGCCGGCGCGTGGGTGTCGGCGCCATGGTCGCGACGCACGGCATGTCCACGCCGACGCTGCTCAGCGTCGAGCAGGCAAAGCGGGCCAACGCGCTCGGCGCGCTCGTCGAGTTCACCGGCGGCACCATGCAGGGACCGGACGCGCGCGAGCGCGTCGATCGGATGGCCGCCGATATTCGAAGCATCGGCGTCGAGCACGCCATCGTGTCGTCGGATCTGGGCAGGGGCGGCGCCGAGATGCCCGTCGAGGGATTCGCGACGCTCCTCGAAGCGCTGCGCCAGAAGGGCTTCACCGATCGCGAGCTGGATCAGATGGTAAAGGACAACCCCGCCCGCCTGCTGGGCCTGAAGTAGCGTTGGAAACTGAAAACTGAGAACTGAAAACTGAGAACTGAAAACTGAAGACTAACTGGAGACCGAGATGCGCGTGATGGCTGCTGTGCTGATGCTGTTTGCTGTTACGATGCCCGCTGTGGCACAGGATCGTCTGCCGCCCATTCCGGCGGACAAGCAGACGCCAGAACAGCAGAAGGCATCCGAGGCGTTTCGCGCGAACCGGAAACAGGATGTGTTCGGACCGTTCGTGCCGCTCCACCGCAGCCCCGAAGTCATGCTGCGCGCGATGGCGATGGGCGATTTCCTTCGCTACCGCACGGTATTTCCTACCAGGCTGAACGAGCTCATCATCCTGATTACCTCGAGGCATTTCACGCAGCAGTACGAATGGTACGTGCACCAGCCGATCGCGTTGAAGGAAGGCCTGGACCGCGGGGTCGTCGACGCCATCGCCGACGGCCGGCGGCCATCGGGCATGGCGCCCGACGAGGAGTTGATCTACGAGTTCTGCACCGAGCTTCTGCGGAACAACAGCGTGAGCGACGCAACGTATGCGCGGGCCGTGCAGCGCTTCGGCGAACAGGGCATGATCGAGATGGTGGGCGTGGTGGGGTACTACACGTTCCAGTCGATGGTCCTGAACACCGCCCGCACGCCCGTCCCACCGGGCGCGCCGGCATTGAAACCCTTCCCCAGGTGAGCAGTCTCTTCGTCTCCTGCTTCCGTTTAAACAAAAGATCAGAAGATCAGAAGGAAAGTTTTTCCTCCTAATCTCCTGATCTTCTGTTTTGAATTTGTTTCGCGTTTCAGACGAGCTTGCAGACCCAGCTTGACGCCGCGTCGCAGTACCACAGCGTGCCGTTCCGATCGATGTCGAGCCCGTGCGGCGCCGGATCGTCCTTGCTGAGCTGAATCTTCGACACGACCGTGCCGTTTTTCGGATCGAGCTTGAAGATGATGCGGTCGTCGGAGTTGATGACCCACAGCATCCCCTTGTCGATCGCCATGCCGTGCGTGCGCGGCGTGCTGCCCGGGCCCGGAATACTGCGCACGATCTCGCCGGTCTCGGGTTCCATGAGGAACACCTTATTGGCAGCCGGGACGGCCATCCAGTATTTGCCGTCGATCCACTTCAGGCCGTGCGCGCCCGATGGCGTGTCGCCCCGCTCGAGGCTCATGCGTCCGTACAGACCCGATCCCGGCGTGACGAACACCTTGAGCGTCTTGCCGGTGTGCGGATCGACTTTCAGCGTCTTGGGCGGATCCTGCGCGTTCTTGCCTTTGGTGGAGCCAATCCACAGGGCGCCGTTGCCGTAGGTGATGCCGCTCGCGTGCAGCGCTTCGGTCTGGATTTCGCGAATCACGCTGCCGTCTTCGGGCTTCACGAGGAACGCCTTGTTGGTCGGCTGGTCGACCTGATCGAGCACCCAGAGTCCCTCGGCCACGAACTGCAGGTCGTTGGGCTCTTTCGATCCCGCAACTTTGTAAAGCTTTTCGACCCGTTTGGTGATGGTCGGCACTTCCTGGGCATGTGCCGCGCGAAGCGCCGCAACGGTGCCGGCCACGCCCGCGAAAAACGCACGCCGCGAGACTGCTCGATCCATATATGCGCCTCCTATTGTCAGACCAAGGGATTCCGGGCAGTATAGATCTGAAATGACCAAGATGAGAGGCGCCGGATGCGCGGCGCTCGTGCTGGTTGCCTTCTTTGCGGGATGCGGGCCGGCGCAGCCTCCACCGGCCGATACCCCCGCACCTCGTCAGGACGCGGCCGTGCCGAGCGACCCGTATCAAGCGGAGATCGCAAAGTTCCGCCAGGATCGGGAAAACACGCTGAAGGGGGACGCGGGCTGGCTGACGATCGGCGGACTGTGGTTTCTGACCCAGCCGAAGACGGCATTCGGATCCGATCCCTTGAGCGATATTGTCTTTCCCGCGAGCGCGCCCGCGCAGGCGGGCACGTTCGAGCTCCAGAATGGCAAAGTCACGGTGAGGGCTGCCAGCGGCGTCACATTTCTGCTCGATGGCAAACCCTTCACCTCGGGCGAGCTGAAACCGGACGTGCCCGGGCCGGCCGATCGGCTGTCGCTGGGCGAGCACCTGCAGTTCTGGGTGCACGTCAGCGGCGATCGCCTGTCGATTCGCCTGCGCGACCAGAACAACTCGCTCCGGAAGGAGTTCGTCGGGCTCAGCTGGTTCCCCGTCAACACGGCGTCTCGGGTCGAGGCCCGCTACACACCCTACGACAAACCGAAGACGGTGGACGTGCCGACGATTCTCGGCGATATCGACAAGGCCACGATCCCGGGCATCGTGTCGTTCACGTTGAACGGCCAGGAGTACAAGCTCGAGCCGTACGCCGAGCCGGGCGACCCGCAGTTCTGGTTCGTGTTCCGCGATCTCACGAGCCAGAAGGAGACGTATCAGGCGGCTCGATTCCTGTACGCGCCGGCGCCCGTGGACGGCAAGATGATGCTCGACTTCAACAAAACCGTGAACCCGCCCTGTGCCTACAACCCGTACTCGACGTGCCCGCTGCCCAGCGAGCAGAACCGGCTGCGCACGCGAATTGAGGCGGGGGAGAAGCGCTACGGATCCTGAGAGTCGAAAGGCGCTGGTCAAAAGTCGTACGGCGCAAGTCTGGTCGCAAGGCGCAAGCCGGGGCTGACGGGCGGCGACTGCTGACGACTGCCGACTCCATGCCTTGCGCCTTGCCTTGCGACTTACGACTTCCGACTTGCGCCTTGCGACTCCTATGACCCGTGAACTCCTCAACGCACTCCTCATCATCCTGGGCATTCTCTCGGCCGGCCTCGGGTTGAAGGGATTCTTGCTGCCCAGCGGGTTCATCGACGGTGGCGTGACCGGCGTGTCGCTGCTCTTGACCACGGTCACGGGAACGCCGCTGGCCTTCTGGCTGCCCGTCATCAACGTGCCCTTCGTGTTCATCGGGAATCGCTACCTGGGCACCAGCTTCGCGGTACGCAGCGCGCTGGCGATTGGCGCGCTGGCAGCCGTCATTGCGCTGGTCGAGTACCCGACGGTGACCCAGGATCGCCTGCTCGACGCCGTGTTCGGCGGGTTCTTTCTGGGCGCGGGCATCGGCCTGGCGGTGCGCGGCGGCGCGGTGCTCGATGGCACCGAGATCGCCGCCCTGTTGATCAGCAGGCGCAGCACGCTTTTGCGCGTCGGCGACGTCATCCTCGGGTTCAACGTCGTGCTGTTTCTCGTCGCCATGGCGGTGCTCGGCGTCGAGGCGGCGCTCTATTCGATCCTCACCTATCTCACCGCGGCGCGCACGCTCGACTTCGTCATCCACGGCATCGAGGAGTACACGGCGATGACGATCGTCTCGAGCCGCAGCGCGGAAATCAGGGACAAGATCACCGGCGTGCTTGGACGGGGCGTGACCGTGTATCGAGGACGCGGCGGGCTGACCGACGTCGAGCAGGACATCCTCTATTGCGTGGTCACGCGCCTCGAGATTGGCAAGATCAAGTCGATCGCGCGCGCGATCGACGAAGGCGCGTTCATCGTGTCCCACGCGCTGTCTGACGTCGAAGGCGGGGTCGTCAAGAAGACCGCGCTCCACATGGACGAAAAAAAGCGGTAGGTGGACTCCACATCTATTTCGTCGTCTCGATCCGTCTGTCGGGCACCAGCCACATGAGGGCCACGCCGACGTAGATCGCGTAGGCGATCCAGTGATTCACGAACGACAGCGCAATCCCGATCGCCCAGAGCCAGATTGATACCTGTCCTTTGCGGTCGCGCCCCAGCGCCCGTGCGAGCCTCGAGTCCGGCCCCTGCTCGGCCAGGAGCAGATGGGCGAGGATGTAATACGCAATGCCGGCGAACAACATCACGATGCCGTAGGCCGCCGTTGGAGCGGACTCGAAGTGATTCTGTCCCATCCATCCCGTGACGAACGGAATGAGTGACAGCCAGAAGAGCAGATGCAGGTTCGCCCACAGGACCTTGCCGTTGATGCGGTCGGCGGCGTGCATCATGTGATGGTGGTTGTTCCAGTAGATCCCCAGGAAGACGTAGCTCAGCACGTAGCTGAGAAAGATCGGCATCAAGGGGTGCAGGGCGTCCCACGACGGCGCGTGCGGGACGTGCAGTTCGAGCACCATGATCGTAATCAGGATGGCGACCACCCCGTCGCTGAACGCTTCGAGACGAGCCTTTGTCATGGCTGCATAAGGTATTAGAATTCTCTCACCCAAAACCACACAAAAGCGGCCGGAACGCCGGACGCGGAAGGGAATCCTCGTGATCGAGAGAGACGCCACCGAGCGACGGCACGATGCGAAGGCCGTTGCCGTTCCCGCCGGCCGGACGCTGCTGGATATGAACGCCTACCAGTGGACGGTGTTGTTTGCCGCATGGCTGGGCTGGGGCTTCGACATCTTCGACAGCCTGCTCTTCAATTACGTGGCGCCCAACGCGGTGCCGGTGCTGCTGGACATCCCGCTCGGAACGGCCGCCGCGCGCACGGCCACGCTGCAATGGACCGGCATTCTCACGGCGCTCCTCCTGGTGGGCTGGGCAATCGGCGGCATCTTCTTCGGGCGCGTCGCCGATCGGCTCGGGCGCACGAGGACGCTGCTCCTCACGATGCTGATGTACGCGATTGGGACGGCGGCGTGCGCCTTTGCCCCGAACATGGCGGTGCTGGTGTTTTTCCGCATCATCGCGTCGCTCGGCATCGGCGGAGAATGGGCCGCGGGTGCGGCCATGGTGGCGGAAGTGGTGCCCGAAAAGCGCCGTGTGGAAGCGGGCGCGATCCTGTACACCGCTGCGCCGCTTGGGCTATTCCTCGCCACGATCGTCACCTACCAGGTGCAGGGTGTGTACTTCGCCGGCAGTCCTGAAACGTCGTGGCGGTATGTGTTCCTGTTCGGTCTTATTCCTGCGGGCGTCGCCTTCCTCGTCCGGCTGTTCGTGAAAGAGCCAGAGCGATGGCAGAAAGCCACCAGCCACGCGGCGCCGCCCACCATCGCGGAGCTCTTTACGCCGCAGTACCGCGCCATCACGATCAGCGGGCTGCTGATGGCCGTAGTTGCGCTCATCACGTGGTGGAGCTGTAACGCGTTCCTCGGGGTCGTCTCTTCCGGCCTGGCGGCGGAGGCGGCGACCGGCCTTCCTGCGGTTCAGGCGACGGCGCTCGTCGAGGAATGGAAACAGACAGCCGGCAACTGGTTCAACGTCGGCGGCCTCATCGGCACGCTCCTCACCGTGCCTGCGTCCAAGATGCTCGGCCGCCGGACGATGTTCTCGATCTACTTTCTCGCGTCGGGGCTGTCCGTGCTGGCCGCGTTCGGTCTCGACATGGAGCCGCGCACGCGCTTGTTCATGTATTTCCCCATCGGCTTGTCGGTCTTTGGTGTGTTCGGCGCGTTTACGTACTACCTCCCCGAGCTCTATCCGACACGATTGCGTGGCACTGGTGCGGGCTTTTGCTACAACGCCGGCCGTTTGATTGCGGCCCCGGGTCCGTTTCTGGTCGGCGCGATCGCGTCGCGCGGCGCCGGCGCGCTGGGTGGTGCGCTGGAAGTGTTGTTCTATGTCGGCTTCGTGCCCCTGCTCGGCCTGCTCGTGATGCCGTGGGTCATGGAAACCAAGGGCAAAGTACTGGCGGATTGATGGCGCAACTTTAGTTGCGCCGGGATGGTATAGTCCGAATTCCAACATTCAAGAAAAAGGCAGACCCCTTTTTCGAAGGAGAGACCATGGATCGCCGCGAATTCGTCAGGCTGGCGGGGAGCGGAATGGCTGCGGGCGCGCTGGCCGAGACCCTCGTGTCCGCGCAGGTGGCGAGGAACCCGCGCACGCCGGCGGCGGGCGCCTCAACCTCCAAGGTGAAATTCAAGGTCGGCACGCAGCACGGCGACTCCGACGCCATTCTCAAGGCGATGGCGGCCTTCGGGTGCAACAACATCTGCGGCAGCATGCCGTCGCGCAAGCTCGACGAGAAGTGGTCGGTCGAGGCGTTGACGAAACATCGCGAGCGTGTCGAGTCGTACGGGATCTCGCTCGACATGATGCCGATCACGATGACCTCGGCGCCGATCGACCGGGCCGAAATGCCCGCGATCATGCTCGGGCAGAGTCCCGAGCGCGACCGCAACATCGACGATATCTGCACGCAGATCCGCAACTGCGCGAAGGCGGGCATCTTCCAGGTGAAGTACAACTTCACGATTCTGGGCATTCCGCGGACCGGTCCCGTGAAAGGGCGTGGTCCTTCGACCTACAGCGAGTTCGATCTGTCCAAGGACAAGAACAAGGACACGCCCACGATTGCGGGCAAGGTTGACGCCGACGCCTACTGGGAGCGGATCACGTACTTTCTCGAGCGGGTGGTTCCCGTCGCCGAGGAGTACAAGGTGAAGCTGGGGTGCCATCCGCAGGATCCCGGCGTGCCGAAGGGCTACCGCGGCATCGCCGAGGTGCCGCTCGCGACGCCAGCCGGGCTGAAGCGGTTCGTATCGATCAAGGCGAGCCCGTATCACGGCCTGAACTTCTGCCAGGGCACGGTGTCGGAGCAGCTCGAAAAGCCGGGCGAACAGATTTACGGCGTCATCCGCGACCTCGGCCCGAAGATCTTCAACGTCCACTTCCGGAACATCGAAGGCGGGTACCTGAACTTCCGCGAGTCGTTCATCGACAACGGCAGCGTCGACATGCTCAAGGCCGCGCGCACCTACAAGGAAATCGGCTACGACGGCATGCTGATGCCCGACCACGTGCCGAGCGTCGACGGCGACCCCGATCACATGCAGGGCTTCGCGTTCGCGATCGGCTACATCAAGGCAGTGATTGCGGCTGTGAGTGCGGAAGCGTGAGCTGAATCCCGCATTGCCGCATTTCCGATTGACGATTGGCAATTGATTGACGATTGCCGATCGTCAATTGGCAAGCAATTGGAAATCGCCGATTGAATCAGTCTGCAAGCGGTTTCAAACCTCCACGTATTTCGCGCGCGCATATCCAATCGCCGCGACGCAGCACCTTGGCGTGCCCGGGACCAATAGGACAGACCTGCTCCATCGCGTATCCGAAGCTTCCGCCTTCGCGAAGCTACGGCGGACGCGCCGGAGCCTTGCCGTAGGCGGGCCTGGCCGGACGCGTTGCGGCACCTGTCTTTTCATGAGGCACCAGGAATTCATGCGAGATCCCGGTTGCGTTGGCGCGTTGATTCGTAACGATGAAGGTCGTGTGTTTGCGCAGCGGCGGTCAGCGACACGGCGTGTGCTGCCCGGGATCTGGGACATTGTCGGCGGGCACATTGAGGCGGGCGAGACGGTGCACGATGCGTTGGCAAGGGAGATTTTGGAGGAAACGGGTTGGGTTCTGCGTCGTATCGGTGCGCAAGTCGCCGACTGGGAATGGGAATTCGACGGGGTGATTCGACGGGAGCTCGACTATCTCGTTGAAGTAGACGGCGACTTGACAGTGGTTACGCTCGAGGACGGCAAACACGATAGATATGCGTGGATTGGTCTGGATAACCTCCACGTCATGATGGAAGGCCGCAGTGACGCAGACTGCCGGCTGCGCGACATCGTGGCTAGAGCGATCAATTCGAGTGTCGGCCGGACGGGCCACGCGCAGAGGAAAGACGAGGCCGGTTCATAGCGCCAGAGACGGTCCGGCTAAAGCGGACACTACCGACTGTTCAGTTGTCTTGCCTGCGGAGGGACGGGCGATCGGGTGACCGTTGCTGCATCGCGAATCCGTGCGGAGGCCGCCGAGTCGGGAGTCTGGCCGCGCGAGAAGCCCGAGGGAGACGAGCGAGCACGAAGTGCGAAGTCGGTGTGCTCGCGTCTCGCGGCCGGCGGCGGCATCGCAGCGCGGCCCGGCGCCGTAGCTTCGGATTTGCGAGGCAGTGACGGTCAGCCGATTGCCCGTGATCATCGATCGTCACTGGCGACGGTCCGGCTAAAGCCGGACACTACGTACTGCGATGTCACGGCCCGTCTGTCCGCCGTCGCTCGCTCGACAACCGCGAGCTCTGGCGAGACCCGCCGTAGCCTTGGCGTAGGCGGGTCGGATTCGCGAGGCAGCAACGGTCAGCCGGTCGCGTTCAGAGCGAGATGGATGGCTTCGGCCAGGTGGAGTGGCTTGCGACCGGTGGCCTGTTCGATCTGTTCCCGACAACTGAAACCGTCGGAGACGATCAGCGTGTCCTGCGGTGCGTTGCGCACGGCCGGCAGCAGCACGCGCTCGCCGATCGCCATCGACACGTCGAACTTCTTCGCCTCGAACCCGAACGGTCCGGCCATCCCGCAGCACCCGGCATCGGGCATCGTCACCGTCGCGCCCATCTTCTTCAACAGCGCTTCCTCGTCGGTCATCTTCATCAACGCCTTGTGATGACAGTGACCGTGCACGAGGACGCGTCGCTCCAGTTTTGGCGGCGAGAAGCCCGGCGCATGCCGTTCGAGAAACTCACTGAGCAGGAACGTCTGTGCCCGCAGCTTCCCGGCACGCTCATCGGACGGGAACAGGCTCCGCAGCTCGTCGCGGAACACCGACGCGCAGCTCGGCTCGAGCACGACCATCGGCACGCCCGCAGCGATGTGCGGCGCAAGATGGTCGAGGACGCCGCCGAGATACGCCTTCGCGCGATCGAGCATCCCGAAGTCGTAGAGCGGCCGGCCGCAACAGAGCCGCGTCGCCGGCACCATGACGTGAAACCCGGCCGACTTCAACACGGTCAGCGCTGCCTGGCTCGTTTCAGGATGGAAGTAGTTGTTGAAGGTGTCGGCCCAGAGCATGACCGGGGGTTTTCCGCCAGTTTCCGAACCGGGCGTCGGCACGCTCGTGGACCGTGCCCATCGCGTGAAGCTTTGCGGTGCGAGCTTCGGCAGCGTTCGCTGAGGCGCGAGATGCAGCAGGCGCTTGATGAGCGGAGCCACTCCGGGCACGTTCAGCGTCAGGTTCGCGAGCCCGGGAGCCACCGAGCCCAGCGACGCCCAGCGGTCGACGAGGCCGAAGGCATACGCCGCGAGCGGCCGCGACCGCGTTTCGTAGTAGTGCGCCAGAAACTCCGAGCGGTAGGTCGCCATGTCGACGTTCGTCGGGCACTCCGATTTGCACGCCTTGCACGAGAGGCACAAGTCGAGCGCCTCCTTCGTCTCCTCGTTCTTCCACGAATCGGTCAGCACCTCGCCCTGAAGGAGCTCCCACAGGAGGCGCGCGCGGCCCCTGGTGCTGTGGCGCTCTTCGAGCGTCGCCATGTAGCTCGGGCACATCGTGCCGTAGTCGTGCTTGCGGCACTCGCCAAGGCCGATGCAGCGCATCGCGGCCTTCGCAAACGATCCCTTGTCGTCGGGGAACGTGAAAAACGTCGCGGGCGTCGCGGGGTTGTAGTCGGCGCCCAGGCGCAGGTTCTCGGTCGGCTGGTACGCGTCGATCAGCTTGTGCGGGTTCATCCGGTTGCCCGGATCCCACACGGCCTTGAACTCGCCGAAGGCCTGCATCAGCTCGGGGCCGAACATCTTCGGCAGCAGCGCGCCACGCGACTGGCCGTCGCCATGTTCGCCCGAGAGCGACCCGCCGTAGCGCACCACGAGATCCGCGCCGCGATTGATGAACGCTTCGTACTTGCGGATGCCTTCTTCCGTTTCGAAGTCGAAGCTCACCTGCATGTGAATGCAGCCGTGGCCGAAGTGGCCGTAGAACGCCGCCTGGTAGCCGTATTCGTCGAGCAGCTTCCGCAGCTCGCGGAGATACGGCCCCAGCCGTTCGGGCGCGACCGCGGCATCGTCCCAGCCCTCCCAGCGGGGCAGCGAGCCCGGCACCGCCGATGCCACTCGCGGACCCGACTCGCGAATCTTCCAGACCGCTTTGGCTTCGGCCGTCGTGTAGATCCGCGTGACGGCGCGCCGGGCAGGCGCCGACAGCCTCTGCACCAGCCGCTCGGCCGATGCGCGGCTCGCCGCGGGATCGTTCGATCCGTACTCGGCGAGCAGGATGCCGCGCCCCGGCGGCAGCAGGTCGAGGTTCGGCGCGCCCTTGTCGTTGCAGCCCGTCGATGATGCCGCCTTCGAATCCCTCGAGACCGATCGGCGACGTCTCGAGAATCGCCGGCACGTGATCCGCCGCCGCAAACGAGTCCGGATAGCCGAGGCCGACGAGCGACGCGATGCTGCGGGCTCTCGATCAGGCGCAGCGTCGCGCCGAGCACGATCGCGCACGTGCCTTCGGTGCCGACGAGCGCCCGGGCGACGTGGAAGCCCTGTTCCGGAAGCAGCTGATCGAGGTTGTAGCCGGAGACCCGCCGCGGAATTTGAGGAAAGCCGGCGCGTATGTGCGCGAGCGTACCGATCGCGAATCGACCGCAGGCCCGCGTAAATCTCGCCGCGGCGGCCGCCCTCGCGCACGATGGCCTCGAGCTCGGCTTCCGGTGTCGCGCCCACCGTCAGCTCGGTGCCGTCGTAGAGGAGAATCCGCAGCTCGTGGACGTTGTCCACGGTCTTGCCGGAGATCAGGGAATGCGTGCCGCAGGAGTTGTTCCCGATCATGCCTCCCAGGCTGCAACGGCTGTGCGTCGAGGGGTCGGGGCCGAAGGTGAGCGTCTTCTGCTCGGCGCGGCTCCGCAGCGTGTCGAGGATGACGCCGGGCTGCACGCGCGCGATCCGCTTCTCGAAGTCGATCTCGAGAATGCGGTTCATGTACTTCGTGAAGTCGAGCGACGACCGCGACGTTGCAGCTCTGGCCGGCCAGGCTCGTGCCCGATGCCGCGCGCGAGAATCGGCGCGTCGAAGCGCCGGCACACCGACACGGCCGCGCGCACGTCGTCTTCGTCGCGCGGCACGACGACCCCGATGGGAACCTGGCGGTAGTTCGAGGCGTCGGTGGCGTAGAGGGCGCGGCTGCCGCGATCGAATCGCACCTCGCCCCGGATGGCTCGCCGCAGCTCCTGATCGAGCTCGGCGGCCTGACCGAACGTGTCGATGGGTTTGCCGTGAGAGCTGGGCGGAAGCGGCGTCACCGAATAGCCGGTGCGGTTCTTTCGCTTCCTATCGCCGAAGCGGCCAGCGATTCGAGCGCGGCGGCCACGCCTCCCGGGCGATGCGGAATGCCCGCGATCTTGAGGCCCATCTCGACGCCGCTGAGCGTGCCGGCGAGCATCAGATCGTTGAACGCGCCGAGATGTCCGATGCGGAACACCTTGCCGGCAAGCTTGCCGAGGCCGGTGCCCAGGGACATGTCGAAGTTGTCGAGAATCACCTGGCGCAGGCGATCGGCGTTGTGCCCTTCGGGCGTGTAGAGCGCGGTCAGCGAGCCCGAATACTCCGACGGATCTTCCGGAACGATGTCGAGCCCCCAGGCTTGCGCGGCGGCGCGCGTGGCCTCGCCGTGACGGGTGTGGCGCTCGAGCACGTTCTCGAATCCTTCTTCGTCCAGCATGCGGAGCGCCTCGCGCAGACCGTAGAGCAGATTCGTGGCGGGCGTATACGGGAAGAAGCCCGACGTGTTCGCCTTCAGCATCTCGTCCCAGTTCCAGTACGACCTCGGCAGCTTCGCTTTCGCGCTGGCGGCGAGCGCTTTCTCGGATAGCGCGTTGAAGCCGAGACCGGGCGGCACCATCAGGCCCTTCTGCGAGCCGCACACCGTGACGTCGATTTCCCATTCGTCGTGGCGCAGATCGATCGACGCGAGCGACGAGATGGCGTCGACGATCAGCAGCGCCGGATGACCGGTCCGGTTCATCGCGCGCCGCAGATCGCGCGATCCGGCTCACCACGCCGGTCGACGTCTCGTTGTGCACGACGACGACCGCTTTCAGATCGTGGCTCGTGTCGTCCTTCAGCCGCTGCTCGAGCGTTTCCGGAGATGCGCCGCGACGCCACGTGCCGGGCACGTACTCGACGACGATGCCCAGACGTTCGGCGACCTGCCGCCAGGCGATGTGCGAGAACCAGCCGGTCTCGAAGATGAGGATGCGATCGCCGGGCGAAAGCGTGTTGACGAGCGCCGCTTCGGCGGCACCGGTGCCCGACGAGGGAAATATCACGACAGGTCCACGCGTGCGGAAGACGCCCTTCAGCCGATCGAGCACTTCGAGGCCCAATTCGGCGAACTCGGGCCCCCGATGATCGATCGTCGCCTGGGCAATCTCCTTGAGCACGCGATCGGGAACGTTAGTTGGCCCGGGAATCTGAAGGAAGTGACGTCCTGTGTGAATCATGGTGCCTCAGGTCCGGCTGAAGCCGGACACTGTCCGCGGCTGAAGCCGGGCCTACATGTTAATTCGTCTTCGCCGCCGGTCCCAGTGCCGTCACGAACGTGCTCCAGGGCACCGGCTTGCCGTGCACCGGCGCGATGGTGGCGACGTCGAGCTTCATCCGCTGCACCTGATTGTGAAAGCTGCGCATCGCCGGCATCTGCGACGGCTCTGCGGCGCTTCGTGCGTGTCGAAGAGGTCCGCCTCGAACGCGATGCGCTCGGCCGGCAGGTACGCCATCAGCATGCCCGCGACGTGCTGCAGCGGCTGCACGTAGTACACGCGCAGGATGCGGCTGTTGTCGGTGATGACGAAGTTCTCCTGAATCGCCTCGTAGTTGTAGCCCTCGGCCACTTCGGTCGGCGGCCACAGCGACAGGATGTCGGGCTTGACGGTTCTCGGCCTGTAGGTCAGCACGTCGCGGTTGAGGAACTTCAGGTTGATCATGTGCGTCACGACCGTGGCGCCGATGTGGTTGTAGGTGCGGAGGCCGCCGATGTGATCGAAGTGCGGATGCGAGCTGATGAGCCAGCGGATCGGCTTGTTCGGCGCGAGCTTCGCGACCTGCTCGATGACGGCGAGGCTGCGCTCTTCGCTGCCCGGCGCTTCGAACACGGCGACGAAATCGCGGAACTCGATCATGTAGCTGTTCGCCGGGCCGCCGCCGAGCAGGTACACGCCGTCGGCCATCTTCTCGACCGTCACCGTGCGCGGGGTTCGGCGGCTGCGCCTGCTTCACCGATTCCGGAACCGGCACGGGATCGTCGCAGACGTTGGCCTGCACGTTCGGGAACTTGCCGCCGTAGGCGTTGTGGCCGGTGCTCTCCGAATAGAACTGCCAGTTGTCGTCCCAGCCCTGATGCGAGTGCCAGTTGATCGGCCACTTCGACGGCCCGGCGGGAACGAACTCGGTCGATTCCTGCTCGATGTTGAAATCGCCCAGCACGTTCTCGTTCACCGTCGCCTTGAGCCGCGTGATGATGTTCTGGCTGTTGATGGTCGCGTCGACGCGGTATTTGCCGAGCACCGTGATGCCGACGACGTGCACCTTTTCGGGCGTCGACGACGTTGCCGTCGCGCCCTTTCTCGATCTGCTCCCATCGCCACAGCGCCTTCGGATTGGCGCCCGGCATCCGCGCGGCCTTCAGAAATCCGTGCGGGTTCAGCCAGACGTCGAGCTGATAGACCTCGGCCATCTCGGGCGGCACCGCGACGGGCGCGCCGCTGCCGTCGATGTGCCACGCGTACCGGCCGTTGACGATGTGCGTCTGGCGCGAGGTTCGCCTGCGTCGGCGTGCCGCCGACCCAGCCGAGCCCGTATTTCCACGACGCCGGATTGTTGCCGGGCTTGCGGTCGAACGTTTCCTTGCTCGTGCCGGTTTCCCAGTTGATCGTGCGCGTGTAGTTCGCCATCTCGCTGCGCGGCCAGTCGATGTTGACGGCGTTCTCGAACGTCTGTCCGACCGGTCCGCTGTAGCCGGTGCCCGAAAACGTGATGCAGCGCAGGCTCTGCTCGTTGATGGCCTTCGACGCCGCGGCCAGGACCGGCCCGGGATCGACGTAATCCCGGCGGAAACTGCTGCGCCGGCAATCTGGGCGCCCGCCGCAACCACGAGGACGAGCAGACACAGCCTCTTGGCCATTGCGTAGCCTCCTGGACAGAGATACGAGCGTGGAGTAGACTTTCAAAAGGAGATCCTGGCTCCTACTCTCCTAGTCTCCTGTGAAGACAGGCCTAGTCTCGGGCCGGAATGCGCATCATAATAAGTCTTCCCACTATGTCCAAAGTCCCGATTAACCGATCGCAGGGCCGTTCCCTCGTCGTGTCCACGCGCGGCATCGTCGCCACCGAGCATCCGCTCGCATCGCAGGCCGGCGCGATGGTGCTCGCGGAGGGCGGCCACGCCGTCGATGCCGCGATTGCCGCCAACGCGGTCATGGGCGTCGTCTGCCCGATGATGTGCGGCGTCGGCGGCGATCTGTTCGCGATCGTGTGCGAGCAGGACGGCAAGCTGCACGGCGTGAACGCCAGCGGCTGGGCGCCGGCGCGCCTGACGCCGGAAGTTCCTCGAGGCGCGCGGCGTCGAGCAGCATGCCGCAGAGCGGCGTGCATTCGGTGACGGTGCCGGGCGCGGTTGCGGGCTGGGCGCTGCTGCTGGAGCGATTCGGACGCACGCCGCTCGTCGCGCATTCTCGAGCCGGCGATCGCGCTCGCCGACGAGGGATTTCCGGTCGCCGAAATCACGAGCGAGGAGTGGCACAACCAGGAGTCGTTCCTGCGCGGCGATCCCGAGGCCGCGCGGACGTTTCTCCCGGACGGGCAGCCGCTCGGCCTTGGCGAGATCTTCCGCAACCGCGATCTCGCGTGGACGTATCGCCAGATTGCCGAACGCGGCCGCGACGGCTTCTATCGCGGCGAGATTGCGCGCCGGCTCGTCGCCGGCCTCGAAGCGGCGCGGCTCGACGCTGGCGGCCGCCGATCTCGCGGAGTTCCGCGCGCAGTGGGTCGATCCGATTTCGACGAGCTATCGTGGCTGGGACGTCTTCGAGCTTCCGCCGAACGGCGCCGGCATCGCCGCGCTGATGATGCTGAACATCATGGAGGCGTTCCCGCTCGGCGAGGTCGCGCACAATTCGGTCGATGCGCTGCACATCCTGATCGAGGCGAAGAAGCTGGCGTACGCCGACATGCAGCGGTACGTCGCCGATCCCAGGTTCTCGGACGTGCCGGTGGCGGCGATGCTGAGCAAGGAGTACGCGCGCGAGCGGGCCGCGCTGATCGATCGACATGCCAGTCGCGCACGAGCCCCGGTCGCAGCCGCGGGGTCGTTGCCCGACACGCGCGGCGACACGACGTATCTGTCCGTCGTCGATCGCGACGGCAACATGGTGTCGCTCATTCAGAGCAACTTCGCGAGCTTCGGGTCGGGCGTCGTCGCCGAAGGCACCGGGTTCCCGCTGCAGAATCGCGGCGCGCTGTTCACGCTCGATCGCCGCGCATCCGAACGTGCTCGCGCCGCGCAAGCGGCCGCTGCACACGATCATTCCGGCGTTCATGAGCCAACGGCGACGACCCGCATCGCCTTCGGCATCATGGGCGGCTGGAATCAGTCGCAGGCGCACGCGCAGTTCGTCTCGAACGTCGTCGATCACGGGATGAACATCCAGGCGGCGCTCGAAGCGCCGCGCTTCACGAAGCTGTCGTTCGAGGGCAGCGACGTCGCGATCGAGCGGCGGATTCCCGACGACGTGCAGCGCAGACCTCGACCGCGCGCGGCCACGAGCTCGAGGTCGCAGGGGACTACTGCAGCTTCATGGGCGGAGGACAGGCGGTGCTGCGGAAGGACGCGCGTCAACTACGGCGCGTCCGATCCACGAAAGGACGGAGCGCGGTGCCTGAGCCGTGAACTGAATCGAAAAACGAAAATCGAAAAACTAGAATCTAGAGCAAAACAAAACGGGCGGGCCGCCGAGTGCTCGGGCCCGCCCTCAATGGCTTTCTGATTGCAGCGTCTCGGCGTCTCTGCGTTTTGCGTTCTTCGTACCTTCGTGCCTCACCACTTGAACTGGTACCCGATTCGCGGGAACCGTCCCGGCATGATCGCCGTGACCTGTCCGAGCGTGTTGCCCACCGTGTCGTTCATCGTGCGAATCGAGTTGTTGTTGAACACGTTGAAGATGTCGAGCTGGAACGTGTGCACCTTGCTGCCGTACCGGATGTTCTTCTTGAAGTTGACGTCGAGCTGATCCCAGCGCTCGCCGAACAGCGATCCAGGCTCGGTCAGGATGAGCGTCTGCGCCTGCGTCCGCTGACCGTTCGGGAACAGGCTCGCCGCCGGCGCCCATGTGATGACGCGCTCGAGGCCGCCGAAGCTCTGCAGCACCGCGCCGATGTCGACGCCGAGCGGCAGCGTGTAGTTGCCCGCCAGCTTGAACTCGTGCATGAACGGCATGTCGAAGTTGCGCTGATCGCAGAAGCGGCCGCCGCGCGCGACGTTGCGGCCCTGATACAGGTCGCCGGTCGGCGGCCCGTTCGGGTTGTCGTCGTTTTCGCAGAAGACCGAGATGTTCTTCTCCGCCGTCCAGCTGCCGAACATCATGGCGCCGCCCGGGAGCCGTGGCGGAGAACGACGTTTCGAACGCCGGTGTAGAGCGATCGGTCCTCGTTGGCGCTGCGGTCGACCAGTCCCTGGCCGAAGACCGCAGTTCTTCGCCTGCGTTCAGGTTGTAGACCGTGATCATCTCGTTCGGATCGAGCACCGCCGCCACGTCCGGGTCCCTCGAGATTTCGGCCGGCATCGCGCGTCTGGAACGCCGTGTAGTCGGCCGTGGTGATGAACGAGCGATCGGTCATCTGAATTTCGTGGATCGTCCGCTTGTACATCATCGCGCCGACGGCGACCCGCGGGCTCAGCTGATGCTGGACGCCCGACCGTGAACTCCCAGTTGTACCGGCGATCGAGATCGCCGAGCGTGTTGTTGCGAACCGTGCCGAACGTGCCGCCCGCGGGGCTCGGACCGATCTCGTGATCCTGCACGATGCCGTCGCGGTTGGTCGCGGCAGCGTCGCCGCGGAGCACAGCGGTGCCCGCCGCATTCAGCACGCAGTCGAACCAGTTGCGGCGCTCGCTGATGATGCCGATGGGCGAATACGCCGCCGCCGGGTCGGCATCGTACTGACGATGGTACTTGCTGTAGTTGCGCCTTGATGCGCCGTGCGGCCGTTGCCGAACAGGTCGTAGGCGACCGCAAAGCGCGGCGCGTAATCGGGTCCCCACTTCAGCAGGCCGCGCTCTTCGGGGAAGAACCGCGCCGGCACGAACCGGCCGGCTTCGGCGAGACGCCGCTCGCATGCCCGCGCTGAACCATTCGATGCGCACGCCGGGATTGACCGTCAGCCGCTTGATCGTCCACGTGTCCTGCAGGAAGATCGCGGCATCGTAGTCGACGATGCCCGGCGCTTCGATCGGCGTGTTCCACACGTCCACCGAGCTCGGCTGCCCCGCTGTGTAGTTCTGATAGAGATCGCCGTTGTGCGTGTTGCCCATGCGGCCGTCGGGGCCGATCTCGTGGTTGTAGCCGAACTTCACGCTGTGCGAACCGGTGACGTACGACATCGACGCGCCTGATACACGTGGCGCGTGTTGTCCTGGCGCTGAATCTGGTTCGATCCCCAGGTCGTGCAGCCGGCGACTGCGCTGTTCGCCGCCGTGAACGCGCACTCGTCGTCCACCTGCCGCTGCGTGTCGATCTTTCTGCGTCTTGACGAACCACAACGGCGTGCCGCGCGGCTGCTCGACGCCGGGCATCGGCGCGCCCAGCCAGTCGAACAGCGTCCAGGAATAGCCCGCCTCGAACAGCAGCCGGTTGGTCAGCGGCGAGGTCCACCGGATGTTGCCGACCGTGTGATGCGCATGCTTCGGATCGCGGAACTGCGACGCGCGCGGGTCCTGCCCGGCGCCGAAGTCCTTGCCCTTGCGCTTCCACCACCGCTGGACGAACGACGCGAGCTTGTGCTTCGGCGCGGCCTGCAGCGTCAGGCGAAGCGACGGGCCGCGGACGTAGGTGTCGAGGTACGAGTTGATGAACTCGCCGTCGGGCGCGGTGATCGTGCACCGGCACGTCGGTGATGATCTCGTCGGACGACTGATGACGCGCCGCGACGAGGAACCACATCTTGTCGCGCTTGATGGGACCGCCCATCGATCCCGTGAACATGTGAATGTGCTTGATCGCGTTCGGGCTGTTGATGCTGCGCGGAGCGGCGCGCAGAACTCGCCGATGTTGTTGCTCTGCCAGGTGCCGCTGCTGAAGCCGAGGAACGCGGCGCCGCTGAAGATGTTGCCGCCGTCCTTCAGCACGCTGTTCATGCGGATGCCGCCGCCCGACGTGTCGGCCGGAATCGCGCTCGTCATGATCGTGATTTCCGACTGCAGCATGTCGTCGAAGTACGCCTGCGAGGCGCCCTCGAGACTCTGAATCGACATCCCTTCGACGAGCTGCTCCGCGTCGTCGCCGCCGAGGCCGTGCGCGCGGAGGCCGACCTGCTCGGTCATGCGCGATCCGCCGACGTCGGGCGTGCCCTGACGGACGCCGGGCGACAGCACGCCAATCGACATGACGTTGCGCGAGACCGGCAGCGTGTCGATGATGTCGCGCGTGATGACCTGCGTGCGCGACGCCTGCTGCACGTCGACCTGCGGCGTCTCGCCCGAGACGGTGATCGTTTCTTCGAGCGCGCCGACTTTCATGTCGGCGTTGATCGTGACGACGACTTCCGACGGCACGTCGATGTTCTCGCGCAGCGACCGTGCTGAAGCCGGTCAGCGAAAATGTGAGCTTGTAAATGCCGGGCCGCAGCGCTTCGATGCGGTAGCGCCCCTGATCGTCGGTGACGGCGGTGCGGACCTTTTCGATGATCGCCGGGCTGGCGGCTTCGACCGTGACGCCGGGAAGCACACCGCCCGATTCGTCGCGAACCTGGCCGACGATTTGCGCCTGTGCATAGGCCAGTGTCGGCACCAGGACTGCGGCCGCACAGAACGAGCAGGGCAAACACAAGATGATTGCTGAGCCGTGCCTTCATGAGGCTTCCTCCATACGCCCGAAAGATCGAAGTACCTGCGGACACCCCGGGTTCGGGTCCGTCGTTGGTGTTTTCAGATGCTAAGGATATGAAAGCCGTCTAGCTGAAACAAGCACTAACTGTGTCAGCGAATCCAATTAATTGAAGGTGCTACAGCCGTTGGTGGTAAGCTTCGCGACGACTGCAGACAGGAGAAAACACATGAATTTCAGGCAATCGGCGGTAGCGCTGTCGCTCCTGCTCCTGTGCGGCGCTTCTGCACTCTCCGGCCAGGCTCAGCCCTCGCAGACCGTCTGGACGTTCGATCGGCTCGAAAATATCGGGGGCTTCAAGACGACCGTCGAGGGCGACCCCGAAAGTCGTCGACACGCCGGCCGGGAAGGCCATCGAGTTCGACGGCGTGGACGATGCGATCTGGATCGAGAAGCATCCGCTGGCGGGCGCGGCGACGTTTACGTTCGAAGCCATCTATCCGTCCCGACGGCGGCGCCTTCGAGCAGCGGTGGTTCCACCTGGCCGAGCGGGATCCGAAGACCGGTCTGCTGGCGAGCGCCGAGCATCCGAAAACCGGGCAGGATGCGAACGCGCGCTTCCTGTTCGAGCTTCGGGTCGTCGAGAACAGCTGGTATCTCGACGCGTTCGTAAATGGTCCCGGCTACAATCGCGCGCTGATGTTCAAGGACAAGCTGCATCCCGTCGGCCAGTGGTATCACGTCGCGCAGACCTACGACGGCAAGATGTTCCGCAGCTACGTGAACGGCGTGCTGCAGGGCGAAGCGGAGATCGCGTTCAAGCCGCAGGGCGAAGGCGCCACGTCGCTCGGCACGCGCATCAACCGCCGCAACTATTTCAAAGGGGCGATCCGCCAGGCGCGATTCACGCCGCGGGCGCTTACGCCAGAGCAGTTCTTGAAGATCAAGTAAGGAAAAAGGAAGAAGGAAAAAGGAATAGGACGTAGTGTTCGAAAAGTACGTAGTGTCCGGCTTTGGCCGGACCGTTCGACGGATTTGTGATTGGGGATTAGCCATGAAAAAGATCGCCCTTGTCGCTCTCGCGCTCTGCTTGATGGCTGCGCATGGCGCGGCTCAGTCCGGCGGTGACTATTTCGTCTATGCCGGCAGCTATACGAACCCCAACCCCGACGACGACGTCGGCGTCGAAGGGCATCTACGCGTGGCGCTTCGATTCGAAGACCGGCGCGCTGTCTCCGCTCGGGCTGGTGGCGGAAACCGTGAACCCGGCCCATGTCTGGGCCCATCCGAACGGGCAGGTTCCTGTACGCGTCGAACTGGGAAAACGGCACGCCGGGCGATTACGTGAGCGCGTTTACGATCGACAGGCACACCGGCAGGCTGACGTTCCTCAACAAAGTGGGCGCGCACGGCGATCGGGCCAACCAGGTGGTCTTGGATCCCAGCGGGAAGTTCGCGGCGACGGTCACCTACAACAGCGGGACGTTTTCCGTGTTCGGCGTCGATCCGGACGGGAAGCTCACCGAAGCCATCTACACCAGATCAGCACGCCGGCAAGCCGTTGAGCGAGAAGCAGCCCGGGCCGAAAGCGCACGGCATCGTGTATTCCAAGGACAGCCGGTTCGTGTATGTCGCGGAGCTCGGGCTCGATCGCGTGTATACCTACCTTCTCGATCCCGTGAAGCGGACCGTGCGGCCGGCCGATCCGCCATTCGTGGCGATGAACGCGGGCGGCTCGGGTCCGCGCCGGCTGCAGCTGCATCCCAACGGGAAGTTTCTGTACGTGAATCACGAGACCGATTCGAAGGTCAGCGTCTTCGAGGTGAACGGCGCCGCGCTCAAGCAGGTTCAGACGCTGTCGACGCTGCCGGCCGACCACAAGGGCAACAACACGACGGCCGAAATCCAGATCGATCAGACGGGGAAGTGGCTGTATGTCACCAACCGCGGCAACGACAGCATCGCGCGGTACGCGGTGGATGCGGCCAAGGGCACGCTGACGTCGCTTGGACATACGCCGTCGGGTGGCCGCACGCCGCGCAACATCACGATCGATCCGACCAATCAGTACCTGATTTCAGCCAACCAGAACGGCGAAAACATCGTGGTCTTCAAGATGGATGCGAAGACGGGCGATCTGACGCCCACCGGCGCGACGGGACAGGTGCCGCAACCGGGCGGCGTGTTCTTCGTCAAGGCGCAGTGATGATGAAGATGAACAAGAGGTTAGGAGACTAAGAGGACCAGGAGATTACTCAGAGTCCGGGAGTCCTTCAGGAAGAGTCCTTGTGAGTCCGCAGAGTCTCCTGATCTCCTGTAAGATTCTTTGGTTCAGGAGGCCTGTAATGTCCGTGTTCAAGAAAACCGCCGTGCTGTGTGTGCTGGCCGCAGCCGTTGCCGTTGCGCAGGGGCAGGAGAAGGTCTTTCCGCCGAGCGCCGACCAGAAAGCCGAGATCCACAAGAAGCTCGCCGAGTTGAGCGCGCGGATTGCCGCCCTCGGCGGCAAGACCGACTCGGCGCTCCTGGCCGACGTGCGGATTTACCAGAAGGGTGTCGACTACATCCTCCGGTTCCCCGAAGAGTTCTTCGGCGAGAACTACGTGGCCGACACGATTACGGCGCTCGACACGGGCATCGGCCGCTCCATCGAGCTGGAAAACGGCACCTCCTCGTGGACGCGAAAGACCGGCAACGTCGTTCGTGGCTTTGCCTCGCGTATCGATGGCAGCGCGCAGCCCTACGGCCTGACGATTCCGGCCTCCTACGACGGCAAGAGGCCGATGCGCCTCGACGTGTGGCTGCACGGGACGCAGATGCAGATGAACGAAATTCGATTCATGCAGCAGCAGGCGGGGCCGCACGAAACATCACAGATTCCAGCTGGTGACTACATCCAGCTCGAGCCGTTCGCGCGCATGAACCATTCGTACAAGTTCTACGCCGAGACCGATGTGTACGAGGCCATTGCCGCCGTGAGAAAGCACTACAACATCGATCCGGAGCGCATCGTGATTCGCGGCCATTCCATGGGCGGCCACCAGGGATCGGCGCGGCTGGCGATTCAGAACCCGACGTTTTTCGCGGCGTTCGAGGCGAGCGCGGGCTACTCGGAAACGCGGGAGTACGCGCGCACGCGGCTGCCCAAAGAGGGGCTGACGCCGTATCAGGAGGCCGCGCTCCACTACGTCGACGCGGAAGATTACGCGCTGAATGCGTTCAACATGCCGTTTGTCAGCTACGGCGGCGAGAAAGACGCACAGTTGAGGGCTTCGGTTCGCTTCCGCGAAGCGGTCGAACGCGAAGGCTTCAAGCTGACGAAGGAATCGCCGTACAAGTGGACGACGACCGACATGCGTGGACTGTTCCTGGTCGGGCCCGACACAGGTCATGCGTGGCACAAGCAGAGCAAGCAGGAGTCGGAAGCCTTTCTCCGGAAGGCCATCGACGAAACGGCCGGCAAATCTCCGAACCACGTGAGGTTCGTCACCTACACCATGCGCTATAACAATGCCCATTGGGTGACGGTGGAAGGCCTCGAGGCCAGCTACACGCGCGCAGACGTCGATGCGAAGCGTAGCGACGACATGACGCAGTACACGGTGACCACCAAAAACGTCAGCCGCGTGAAGTTCGACGTGCCGGCGGCGTCGTTCACGATCGATGGGCAGACGATCAAGGCCGGCGCCAACCCGACGTTCGCAAAGACCGGCGGCAAGTGGGCCGTTGCCACGGCGCGTCCAGCGGGACTGTACAAGGTGCACGGCATGCAGGGACCGATCGAGGACGCATTCACCGACGCGTTCCTGGTCGTGCGCGGCAGCGGCCAGGCGTGGAACGACAACGTGCAGAGCTACACCAACCAGCGCTACGACAGCTTCAAGTCGGAGTTCGCGAAGTGGATGCGCGGCGACGTCCGGGTGAAGAGCGACAGCTCGGTGACGCCGGGAGACATTGCGAATTACAACCTGGTGCTCTTCGGCGATCCCGGCAGCAACAGCGTCATCGCGAAAGTGATCGGACGCCTCCCGATCCAGTGGACACGGACAGAGATTACGGTGGGTGCCCAGAAGTTCGCGACCGCGGATCACGCGTTGGTACTGGTCTATCCGAATCCGCTGAACCCGCAGAAGTACGTCGTGCTGAACACGGGGCAGACGTTCTCGGCCAACCGGGTAACGTCGGGTACCGAGGCCGTGTTCTTCCCGCGTCTCGGCGATTACGCGGTGCTGACGACCGGCGGGCAGACGAAGGTGGCCGGATACTTCGATGAGAGTTGGAAACTGAAGTAAGAGTCCGGGAGAGTCGGAAGAGTCGGGGAGTCTGAAGAGTCTGGGAGTCCGAAGAGTCCGGAGAGTCTGGGAGTCGCGGTAGGGCGCGACTTCAGTCGCGCCGTGAGGAAGAGTCCGAAGAGGCCGAAGAGGCCAATCATGGGTGGCGCAGCCCTTCAGGGCTGCCCGAAATTGGCAAAAGAGGAGCCCGCTATGGCGTTGCGCCGTGTGTTGAACCGTGTCATCGTCGGGCTCTTCGTGTGTACGGCTGTCGTGAGTGCGCAGGACGGCGGCCCGTCCGGCGACGCGTTGTATTCGGCCATCCGCGCGAACGATCTGGCCCGGCTTCAAGCCATGCTCGACGGTGGCGCCGACGTGAATGCCAGCGATCCACGTGGCGGCTCGACGCTGCTGATGCATGCCGCTGCGGCCGGCTCCGTCGACTCGATAAAGCTGCTCATCGACCGCAAGGCCAACGTCAACGCCGTCAACAGCGCGGGCGCCACCGCGCTGATGATGGCCGTCACCGATATCGACAAGGTACGGCTGCTCCTCGCGGCGGGCGCCGATGTGAACGTCGCCACCAAGCGGGGCCGGACGGCGTTGCTCCTGGCCGCCCTGAGCGATCGCTCCGCGCCCATCGTCCGCCTGCTGGTGTCCAAGGGTGCCAGCACCAAAGCCGTCGACGTAATCAAGGTGACGGCGCTTGCCGCGGCCACCATCGGTGGTGACCTCGAAACGATTCAGATGATGGTCGATGCGGGCGTGCCGGTTGATGATCCCGATTTTGCCGGGTTCACACCCTTGATGAATGCGGCGTTCGGAGGCAACCTCGCAGCCGTCAAGCTGCTCCTCTCGAAGGGCGCGAATGTCAACGCCGTCTCGGGCGATGGCTCGTTTCAGAAAGTCAAGGCGGGCACGATCGCGCTGGGCAACTTCACCCCGCTCCTTGGTGCCGCCTCGACGGGATCGCCCGAGATGATCAAGACGTTGCTCGACGCCGGAGCCAACATCAATGCGCGTGACGTGCGAGGCATGACGCCGCTGATGCTGGCGGTGGCCACCGATCGTCAGAATGCCGCGGTCATCCGCTTGCTCGTCGACCGCAAGGCCGACGTCAACGTTCGCAGCCTGGCCGGAGAAACGGCGCTCGACTGGGCAAGGAAGATCGGCAATCCTTCGGTGAGCACCATGCTCGAGCGTGCCGGTGCCGTCGCGAGCTCAGCCCAGCCGGCGGCACGTCCGGCATTTGCGCCGGCCGACATCGCGACAAGCGTGCGGCGCAGCCTCGCCCTGCTCGAAAAGAGCTCGACCCAGGCAGCCGCCAATGGCGGATGCGCGTCGTGCCACCACCACAACATCACCGACATCGCCGCATCGGTGGCGCAGAAAAAAGGCATTGCCATCGACGAAAAGGCCGCCGCCGATCGCCGGCAGTTGACGCGGGCGAGATTCTTCGCGCCGATGACGTTCTTCGAACGGCTCGAGACCGGCGGTTTCCCCGACGTCGAAATCTACGCGCTCTCCGCGCTCGGCGCGAGCAGCCAGGAGCCCGATCGCAACACCGACGCGGTGGTGGCGAGCCTTCTGGCGCGGCAGCGCGCCGACGGATCGTGGTCGCTCGGCGGCATCGCCAGGCCGCCGATCGAAGACGGCGACATCTTCCGCACGGCGCTCGCCATCACGGTCGTCAAAGCGTTCGCTCCTCCGGGACGCGCGGCAGAGACATCGCGCCGGTTGTCGCAATCGGCGCGCTGGCTCGAGCGCGCGCACGCGACGACGGCCGAAGATCGCAGCATGCAGCTCCTGGGCCTCGAGTGCATGGAGGCCGGCGACAGCACGCTGCGGAAGCTGGCGAAGACGATCCTCGCCGCACAGCGCGCCGACGGCGGGTGGGCGCAGAATGCGTTCCTTTCGAGCGACGCGTATGCCACCGGTCAAACCCTGGCCGCGCTCGCGAAAACAGGCATGTTGAAGCCGGGCGATCCCGCCTATCAGCGCGCGCTCAAGTATCTGCTCTCCACGCAATCCGCCGACGGGTCCTGGTACGTCCGCAGCCGCTCGCCCAAGTTCCAGCCCTTCTTCGAGAGCGGCTTTCCCTACGGTCACGACCAGTGGATCTCTGCGATGGCCACAGGGTGGGCGACGACTGCCGTGGCGATGGCGCTGCCCTGAAAGTCGCAAGGCGAGAAAGAAGTCGAAAGTCTGAAGTCGCAAGGCGGCGCATCGCTCCAGTTGTGTTCCGTTCCGAGTCAAATTCGCGATCCCCGCGCGGGCGTCGTACACTCGGGGTATGGGTCGGTGGGTGCTGGGGGTATGGCTTGCGGCGGCGGCAATGGTGGCGGTGGCGGCGCAGGATCGGCCTGTCCCGAGCGGAGTCGGGGGGCCTGTCCCGAGCGGCGTCGAGAGACCCCTTCCCGACTTCAAGACGTTCTCGGCGAAGGTCAGGGAGCATCTCGCCACCGACACGGAGCGGCAGAGCGGGTATGTCTTCCAGGAGCGGCGGACCGAGCAAAAGGTGGACGCGTCGGGCAAGGTCACCGACCAGGACGTGAAGGTCTTCGAGGTCTACCCGGGCCTCGAAGGGGAAGAGCGGTACCGCCGCCTGATCGAAGAAAACGGCAAGCCCGTGCCGTCAGACAAGCTGGCCAAAGAGGATCGCGAGCGCAAAGAGGAAGTGGAGAAGTACGCCAGACAGGTGGCGACCCCCGCGTCCCGCGAGAAGCGCGCGCGGGAGATGGATCGCCGGCGCCGGCGTTATGCGGCGGCCATCGACGATCTGTTCAGGGTGTACGACATCAAGATGATCCGCCGCGAGCGGATTGACGGGCACGACACGATCTTCTCGACCTTGACCCCGAACGGCGTGAAGCCTCAAACCGAAGACGGCAAGATGATGTCGCACTTCAAGGCGCGCGCCTGGGTCAGCGAGTCCGAATACGAGCTGGTCCGCGTGGAGGCCGAGGCCGTCCGCGATCTGTCAATCGGCATGGGGCTGCTCGCGCGGGTGCACCAGGGGACCGTCGCCTCGTTCGAGCGTCGCAAGGTGAACAACGAGGTCTGGCTGCCCGCGAAGGTCTCCTGGACTGCCAGCGGCCGCCTGCTGCTCTTCCGCCGCCTGCGGCTGCGCGGCATCTCCGAGTTTTCCGCCTACCGGAAATTCAGCGTTGACACCGATTGGAGGATCAGCGAGAAATAATCCACCCCCGAACCATGGAGGTGGCATCGATGACGAAATGCCCGGCCATCGCAATCACGCTTGCAATCACGCTGCTGTCGACCGGCTCGGCGGCCGTTGCGCAGACCGCGAACCCCCCCGCTCCAATCGAGTACTCCGGCACGACGGCCGGCCTGGCGCCAGGATCCGGCACCGTCCTCACGTTCAGGATCTTCAACTGGTCGACCGCTGATGACCGTCAGCGCGTGCTTCAGGTGCTGACGAGCGCATCGAAGGAAAACAGCGGACTACCGGATCTCACCAAACTACTCGCGAGCCACCGCTCGACGGGACAAATCTGGACCGAGGGCCCCGGAGGTTACGCGTTGAAGTACACGCATCGCGAGGAACTGCCCGACGGGGGTCAGCGTATCGTGGTCATCACCGATCGGCCGATCGGCGCGCTCAACCCGCCTGGACCATGGAAGGCGGACGGCCAGACCACCGACGTCGCTCCGTTCACGGTCATCGAGATGCGCGTCAGCAAGGATGGAAAGGGCGAAGGCAAGATGTCGCTGGGGGGGCCGTTCACGATCGATCCGGGCGATCACACGGTCGATCTCTCGAATTACGCCACCGCGCCGGTCACGATCAGGAACGTTCAGCTCAGACGGGGCGCTGGTGCGGGCTACTAGATGCCCGCGTATGGCAGATGGCAGATGGCAGATGGCAAATGGCAGATGGCAAATGGCACAAGGGATGGCAAATGGCCATTCGGGTTCTTGCCATCTGCCATCCGCCATTTGCCATGACAGGCGTCAGATCTACTCGCTGAGGAACTTCACCATCGCGGCGCGATAGTCCACATACTGATCGCCGCGCGGCATGTTCGATTTCAGATAGCGCTCGATGTACCGGGGATGCTTGACGTCCGCCGGCCCACCCTCGAGCGCGTTTTCCAGCAGCACGCCGCTCACCCGGCCGAGGTTCTTCGGCACGTTCGCGTCGAGATGGCCGCGCAGCGGCGGAAGTCCGAGGAAATAGTTCGTCATGACCGCGACATCGGGCCCTTCCGCGTACGGAATGCGGGCGCCGCGCTTCACGCCAGGGCCGTAGAACGCCATGAACGTCTGCCACGACGAGAGCACCGATTGCGGGTGTCCGCTCTGGCTCGTCTGTCCCATGCCGTGGTCGGATCCGAAGATGATGTAGGTGCGGTCCCACACCCCGGCGGTCTTGAGCCCCGCGATGAGCCGCGCCAGCTGCGGATCGACGGTCTTGACGAAGTACTGCACGTAGTCCGATTTCGGGTTGGTCGTGTCGCCGGGTCCCTTCCAGGCGTTCCTGATGTGCTGGAGGTGCAGCCGAAGGAGCCGCGCGTTGTCTTTCGTCAGGTGCTGCAGGCCGCGATCGACGACGATCTCGTCGGTCAGTTCGTCGGCGCCGTAATAGAGGTGGTCGGTATTCTTGAAAATGGCGTAGTTCCGCGAGCCGCCCGCGAACATCGACACGATGCCGGCCCGCTTGGCGCTGAGGAAGATATCGTCGATGTTGTACGACTCGTAGAGATGCGTGCCTGTGTGCATCGCCACGTTCGAGCTCGTGCTGCCGCCCCACGGGGTCGAGCCGTCCGGCAGCGCCAACCGCGGCGCGGGGCTCGTGCAGTAATAGGTATCAGCGACCACGCTCTGCTTGAGCAGCGTCCCGAGCGTCGTCGCGCCGGCGGCAATGGCGGTCTTCACGGTATTGGCATCGATGCCGTCCACCATGAACTGGATGACGACGGGGTTGGCGACCTTGGGCATCGCGCCTTGCTGCGCAGTGAGCGCTGGCGCGACGACGAGCAGAGCCAGAGCGATGAAAATGGGAATGTGTTTCATGCGGGCATTGTATACAAAACCCCCGCTGCTCGCCCTTGAGACAGAAGATCAGAAGATCAGGAGAACTGATTTCTTCTGACCTTCTAATCTTCTGTGTGTTCTTCTTCGCGTCGTCGTGGTCGTCGCGCCGTCGTGTCTAGAACACGAACTTCAACCCGAACTGCATGATGCGCGGATCGCCCTGGTTGGCGTGCGTGCCGGTGATGCGTCCAAACGACGCGGCGTTGTTCAGGGCAGTGTTCGGGTTGGCGAAATTCACCTGGTTGAAGATATTGAAGAACTCCGCCCGGAACTGCATGCTCATGTCGTTGCTGAAGCGCACGTTCTTGCTCAATCCCATATCGAAGTAGTAGGTGCTCGGCCCGAAGTAGGCGCCTCTGCCAACAGTGCCGAACGTGCCGACGTCGGCGGCCGCGAAGGCCGCCGGATTGAACCACACCGTCTGATCGGAACCGTCCGGTGGGTCCATGCTGACGCCCGTCGTTTTCCCCCGATCGCCGCCGATACCATCGCGCGAGGTGTCATTGCCCGTCGTGATCGTATAGGGCTGCCCGCTCTGGTACTGGAGAATACCAGTCAGTTGCCAGCCGTTCAGCGCCGCTCGCGCCACCACGTTGTCCGTTCCCACGTCAGGAACCTCGAGCACCCATGACGTGACAAACCGATGCCTGCGCATCTCATCGAGCGGCCCCTCCACCAGCGCGGGATCCTGTGGCATGAAGTACGGAATCAGCTCGCCTCCGAAGTTGCCGACAGAGTCGGAGAGCGTGTAGTTGGAATTGATCGTGAAGCCGCGTGAGAAGCGGCGATTGAGCGTCAGCTGCATCGCGTGGTACTGGGACCACCCATTCTGCACGTAAGTCGGGATGGCGCTGTACGGCTGGAGTGCACGACGCGCATCGGTCGTGCCGGTCGTCGCGTTCGAGCCCGGCACATAGATGGCCGGGTTCAAGCTGATGTGTGTACTGGCCACCCGTGGTCTTCGCTCCGACATATGCGGCGCGCGCCATCCATCCCGACAGGATTTCCCGCTCCAGCGTGAGGTTGTAGTTGTAGGTCAGCGGCGTATTGAACTTCTCGTCATAGCTGTTGGCGCTTACCGGAGTTGGGAACGGAGCATCCCGTCTGCCGACTCCCGCCAGGGAGATGCTATTGAAATCCGAGCGGCCCCGGTATGGATCCGAAAAGGGACCGTCTGGTTCCGTGACATTGATCCTGATGCTCCATGGCGGATTGTTCACGGCTCCGTTGTTGAAGCGGCCAATGATGTGCTGGTCGTAGAACATGCCCCAGCCGCCGCGCAGACTGGTCTTGCCGTCGCCGGTCAGGTCCCAGGCAGCCCCGCCGCGGAAGCTCACGTTGTTGTAGTCGGGCAGCGTGCCGTCTTCGGGCACACCCGGATCTCCACGGAAAAACACTCCGGGCGGCGCGTTGTCGAAGAGCGTCGATCTTGCGGCCTGCGTGATAGTCCTCGAGATCGAAGATCTGGATGCGGCCGACCACCTCGTGCCACGGCCGTGTCGGCTCGTAGCGCAGGCCGAGATTCAATGACAGCCGCGGATGAATCTTGTAGTCGTCCTGGAAGAACGCCGACGAGTAGAAGTTCTTGTTGTACTTATACTCCCCGGTGCCCTGATCGAAGGTCCGCATGTCGCCCAGCATGAAATCGGCCATGGCGTTGCCCGTGGCGCTGCCGCTGAAGGTGAACGTGCCCGGCACGCGGTACTCGCTGTCGATCGTCGCCTTGTACCACTGGGCTTCTCCGCCAAACTGGATGCTGTGCTTGCCCTTCATCCAGTTCGTCCGGTTGTTGACCTCGACGCCGTTTCGCACGAAGTCTGATGGCGCATCGGCGCCGACGCTGAAATAGCCGTCCACGCTGATCAACTGAAGATTCGGCGTCGTCGGATACAGCGGGAGCCGAATCCCCAGCTCCTGCAGGCTTGGTGTGTCGGGCGTCACACGACCGGCGTGCATGCGCTGGAAGCCGACATGCGTTTCGGTCAGCGCGGTCGCCGACAGCGTTTTCTTCCAGGCATAAACCCCGCTCTGGCTGCGCACCCGTGATTTGGGACTGCCCGTGCGATAGCTGAGCAGATCGCCAGGCGTCATGATCGCGGCGTTATCGAAATGGTCGATGAAGTAGCGGCCGGTGAGCTGGTCGTTGTTGGTCACCTGGTGGTCGACCTTCAACACGACCTGATTGAAATCCATCGAGCTGGCGCGAGAAACCTGATGCTGGCCGGTTCCGCCGACTCGAGCAAAGTGACTCATCAGTTTCACCGACGCCGGATCGAAGCGCGAGACAGGGATCTGATTGCCCGGGAACGGTTGCCGCGTGAGCGGGTCGATGAATCGGAACGTTGCATGGCGCACCGCACGTCGCAAAGTTGCCGTTGCGCTGGTCGTTCGTCGGCGCGAACACGGTCGTTGTTGCCGTCGTGTTCTTGACGAGCGTGCCTTGCCAGCCGAGGAAGAAGAACGTGCGGTTCGTGCCGTTGTAGCCTGGCAGCTTCACCGGGCCGCCGAGAAACCCGCCGTACTGCCGACGATCGAGGGCGTCGGGCTCGGTCGCGAAGAAGTTGCGCGCATTGAACGCCTTGTTCCGCACGTAGCCGAACGCGCCGCCGTGAAACGCGTTGGTGCCCGAGCGGGTGACGGCATTGATGACGGCGCCGGAGCTGTTGCCCTGGGCCGCGCTGTAGTTACTTGTCTGAATACTGAACTCCTGCAGCGCCTCCGGAAATGGGAACGTCAGGTTTTCATGCTCGTAGAGGTCGGTATTGCTGGTGCCGTCCAATCGAAACGACACCGACAGCGCCTGCGAACCGTTCGAGCTCAGCCGCAACGCGCCGGGGATCGTCTTGCCGGTTTCCGTGCTGACCGACGAGATTACGGTGCCCGCGACCAGCGTCGTGAGTTTCGCCGCGTCGCGTCCATTCAGCGGCAGCTCGACGATGCGCGCGTGATCGACGACTTCGCTGAGCGTTGCGCTTGTGAGGTCGACGTTCGCGGCCTCGCCAGCCACGCTGATGGTCTCGCTCAGCTCACCCAGCTCGAGCGTCACGTTGACCGTGAGGTTCTGATTGGCGGCCAGGTCGATGCCCGTGCGCCTGACGGTCCTGAACCCCGTAAGAACGGCCCTGATTTCATAACTGGCCGGCCGCAGCGATGGGAACGTAAACAGGCCGTTGGCGCCGCTGACCGTGTCGCGCGACAGACCGGTCTGTTCTTCGACGGCCGTCACAGTCGCGCCCGGCACGACCGCACCGGTACTGTCGGTGACGACGCCGTTGATCTGTCCTTGTTGGGCGAACGCGGGACTCGCGACGAGCACGAGCACGATCGCCATTGCGGGGGAGAAGGATCGCATCGTGGCACTCCTTTCCATCAAGGGGCGAAGCGGCGAGAGTGTGTGGAAGTTGCGACTATAGGGGAAGGATTGTGGGCAGTCCAACGAAAACTGCGAAGATTTTCACGGATTCACGGCATGTCCAATTTCACTACTTCGCATCGGCGCGCCAGGCTCTCGAAAAAAAGAGGGTGAGGAGCTACTGCCCCTCACCCCCGAAGTCCGGCTGAAGCCGGACACTACGTACTTTGTATCGTCGCGTTCGTCGTGCCGTCGTGTCTAGAAGAGGAACTTCAACCCGAACTGCATGATCCGCGGATCCTGCGCCGCGGTGATCCGGCCGAACGTCGCTGCCGTGTTCACCGTCGTGTTGGGATTGTTGAAGTTCACGGTGTTGAACAGGTTGAAGAACTCCGCACGGAACTGCAGGTTGAGATTGCCCGTGAAGCGGAACCGCTTGAACAGCCCGAGATCGACGGTCGAGCGGCTTCGGACCGAAGAACTCGCCTCTCAGCGTCTCGCCGAACGACCCGTTCGGGTTGACGGCAAATGCCGCCGGGTTGAACCAGATCGTGCTCGTGCCGTACAGGTGCGCGTCGCCGGTGCTTCGAGCGGCTGGCCGGTTCGAATCGCCCGATTGTCGCCCAGCCCCCAGCCGGCATTGTCGACGCCGCTGGAGATGGTGTACGGCTGGCCGCTCTGCCACTGATAAATGCCGGTCACCTGCCATCCGCCGATCACGTGACTCAGCCGCGCCTTCAGTCGGACCCGGGATGTCATACACCCACGATGTCACGAAGCGGTGCCGGCGCATGTCGTCGAGCCGCCCATACCGCAGGGTATCGACGATGGTCTCGAAGTCGGGGTGGAAGTAGGGCACCAGTTCCGGTCCGCCGATCGTGCCCTGCAGGTCCGACAACGTGTAGTTCGAGTTGACCGTGAAGCCGTTTGCGTAGCGCCGGTTCAGCGTCAGCTGCAGCGAGTGATACTGACTGTCTCTGTCCTGCACGAAATGGTTGATGCCGCTGTATTCCGGCAGCCGTCCTGCGGCCCTGCACGTTCCCGACCGGCCCGCCGGGCGTGTAGATCGCCGGGTTCAGCGAGAGGCTCGAGCGCCCTGTCGTGGCCGTCGATCCGACGTAGGCGGCGCGTGCCATCCACCCGGTCGTGACTTCGCGCTCGAACGCGACGTTGTAGTTGTAGGTCAGCGGCGTGTTGAACACCTCGTCGAACGACTCGACGAGCACGGGTCGTCGGGAACGGCGCGTTCGCGGCGCCGATGATCTTGTCCTTGTCCTCGTAGTCGTGCACGAGGGCGTTGAAGTCGGTGCGCGGGCGGTAGGGATCGGACAACGGTCCCACCAGGGTGGCCGAATCCACGACGTTGACGCGAATGCTCCAGGGTGGTGCGTTCACGCCGCCGTTGTTGTAGTCCCCCTGCAGGTGGGTGTCGTAGAACATGCCGCCGCCGCCGCGGATGCTGGTGCGGCCGTCGCCGGTCACGTCCCATGCAAAGCCGAATCGTCCCGAGACGTTGTTGCGAGTCGGGCAAGCGTGCCGTCTTCGGGCACGCCGGGATCGCCGCGATAGAACAGTCCCGGAGGCGCGTTCGGGTACTGCGTCGACCTGCGTTCCCTGTGAATAGGCTTGCTCGTCGAAGAACTGGAAGCGTCCGACCAGGTCGTGCCAGGGACCGTTCGGCTCGTAGCGCGCGCCAAAGTTCAAGGTGACGCGATCGCTGATCTTGAAGTCGTCCTGGAAGAAGTACGACTGATAGAGATTCCGATAGTTCTTGTACTCGCCCGTTCCGTGGTCGAAGGTGCGGAGCCTGCCAAGCAGGAAATCGGCGAGTGCATGTCCGCCGCTGCCGCGCCAGGCGCGCGCGTGAACTGGCCGTTGGAGATGAAGTGCCCGGCCCGGCGGAAATCGTTGTAGATCTCGGGCCGCAGGTACTCGAGCTCGAACGCCGAACTGCAGCCCGTGCCGTCCCTTAATCCAGTTCGTCTTGTTGTTGAACTGAAACCCGTCGCGCGGGAATGACGCTTCGAGGTTGTCGCCGAAATTGAAGTAGCCTTGCGCCCTGATTTCGGAGACAGACGGAATCCGCGGGTAGTACGGCAGCCGGATGCCGAAGTCCTGCGTAGACGGGACGTCCGGGTGTGGAAACCGCGCGGTGTGGAGGCGGTTGTAGCCGAAGGTCGCCTCGTTGAGCATCGTCGAGCTCATCGTCCGCTTCCACCCGGTCACGATGCTCTGACTGCGCGGATCCGAATCGAGACTCGGGCCAAAGTAGCTGAGAATGTTCTCGGGAAGGAACTGCGAGCCGTTGTTGAAGTCGTCGAGGAAGTAGCGGACGATGAGCTGGTTGTTCGCGCCCATCTGCTGATCCACTTTCGCGACGAACTGGTTGGAATCCTGGTCGGTGCCGCGAGGTATCCTGACTTCGCCGTTCGCGAGGGTGGACGTAGGCAATGCGGCAAAGACCTTCACCGCCGCCGGATCCCACAGATCAGACGGAATCTGGTTGCCGGGGAACGGCAACCCGGTTGCCGGGTTAAAAAGCTGCGGGCACGCCGGCGTGCAGTTCGAAAAGTCACCGCGACGCTGAGCGGCGGTGGGCACGAACCTGATTTCCTCGGCGGCGCGGTTCGTGATGCGCGTGCGCTGCCAGCCGGCAAAGAAGAACGTGCTGTTCCGTCTGATCGGACCGCCCGCAAATCCGCCGTACTGGTTGCGCTTTAGATAATCTTTTTCCGCGGCGAAGAACCCTTTCGAGTTGAACGTGCGATCGCGCAGGTACTCGAAGACACCACCGTGGAAGCTGTTCGTCCCAGAGCGCGTGACGACATTGATGACAGCGCCCGCGCTGTTTCCATGCGACGCGCTGTAGTTCGACGTTTGAATCGAGAACTCCTGCAGGGCGTCGGGGAACGGGAAGCTCTGATTCTCCTGGTAGTACGGGTCGGTGTTGCTCGCGCCGTCGAGCCGGTAGGAGTTCTGCCGCTCGCCCGCGCCATTGGCCGACACGCGAACCGCACCTGGGATCGACTTACCGGTTTCCTCGCTAATGGAAGCGAGGACAGTGCCCGCCACGAGCGTTTGCAGACGTGCCACCTCGCGCCCGGCGATCGGCAGCTCGACGATACGCGCGTGGTCGACGACCTCGCTGATGGTCGCCGAGGAGATGTCGACGGTGGCAGCGTCGCCGGCGACCGTGATCGTTTCCGCCAGGTCACCCAACTCCAGCGTGATATTCACCGTGAGATTCTGGTTGGCCTGCAGCGTGATGCCCGTCCGACGCACGGTTTTGAAGCCCGTCAGCTCCGCGCGTAATTTCGTAGGTGGTCGGTCGGATTGATGGGAATGAATAGCGTCCATTAGCCCCCGTGACCGTGTCAGTCCTGATACCGGTTGCGCTTTCGATGGCCGCCACGGTTGCACCTGGAATGACGCCGCCGGTGCTGTCGGTCAGGGATCCGTTGATTTGGCCGGTGCCTTGCGCGAACGCCGTTTCTGGTCGTACGCCGGCCAGGCAGACCACGAGAGCGGTGAACAGAACCAGGCGAGCTGTTGCTCCCATATTGACACCTCTGCTGATCGAGTTGACGTGCAGTTCGATGCTGTGCGCGGATGGGCGTGATGGTAGGAGAGCGAGAGCGCGCGTCGTAAGCACCATGGTTTACCCCTTCAGAAAACCTTGGGACCGACGTCGAATAATTGGAAAATAGGACTGTAAGAGAACTGCGCGCAGGTGTCTACCAAAAAAATGGGCAGATTCGTTTGAAAATTACGCCTGAACGGCCCATCCCCGGAAGACCGGATTTGTTGATACAAATCAAAACACGCTGATACAAACTATCCAAAAAAATGCACGCGGTTAGAATTCAACGGGACAAGTGAAAAAACGTGACCGCAAGGTGGCGGCGAAGCTCGAAGCCGCCAGGAAACCGCAGGCGGAACGTGTTCAGGACGTCGAGCGCGTCGAGGGTCGAGACGGCCCGTTTCGCTGGAAGGTTGCCGCCATTTTCGCGATCGCCCTGGCAGTTCGACTCGCGCACATCTGGCACATTCGTTCCTCACCGTTTTTCGACACACTTCTGGGCGACGCGCGCGGGTACGACGCCTGGGCGCAACAGATCACCGGGGGCGACTGGATCGGGCAGGGGGTGTTCTATCAGGCGCCCTTGTACCCGTACTTTCTTGGAGCGCTTTACTCGATAGCCGGGCGCGATCTGCTCCTGGTGCGGATCTGTCAGGCGGCGATCGGCGCGGCCGGATGCGCACTCCTCGCGCTTGCGGGCCGGCGGCTGCACTCCGAACGAGCCGGGGTGATCGCCGGGCTGGGTCTGGCGATCTATTCATCGGCGATTTTCTTCGATGGCCTGCTTCAGAAATCGGTCCTCGACCTGTTTTTCCTGTCGCTCGTGCTCTGGCTCTTCAGTGGCATCGTCGACGATCCGGACAAGCGTTCACGCTGGTTCTCCCTCGGGTTGTCCCTCGGCACGCTGGCGCTGACCCGGGAGAATGCACTGCTGTTGATCATTCCGATTCTGTGGTGGCGCCTCCGGGAGTCGAAGGTGTCGCTGCCGTCTCGCGCGGTGCCCTCGACAGTCGTGGCCTTTTCCCTGGGCTTGCTGGTTGTGTTATCGCCCGTCGCCGTTCGCAATCGTCTGGTGGGTGGCGAATGGCACCTGACCACCTCGCAGTTCGGCCCCAACTTCTATCTGGGAAACAACTCAGGATCCGACGGGACGGCCGGAGCGCTGCGCGAGGGGAGAGGGTCGGTGGAGTACGAGCGCCAGGACGCCACCGATCTTGCCCAGGCCGCCGAGGGACGAACTCTGACACCGCGCGAAGTCTCTAATTTCTGGGCCGGGCAGGCATTGGCGTTTATTCGCGCACATCCCTGGCAGTGGATAGGGCTCGAGGCGAGAAAGGCCGTATTGCTGGTCAACAGGACCGAGTTGATCGATACCGAAAGCCAGGAAAGTTACGAGGAGTGGTCGCCGGTTCTACATGCTGCAGGCCGCATCGCCCATTTTGGAATTCTTCTGCCGATCGCCGTGCTGGGCGTCGTCGTTGGCTGGCCCGCCCGTGGAAGGATCTGGCCGTTTTACGCGATGGCCGGTACGTACGCGGCCAGTGTGGTGTTCTTCTACGTGTCGGCGCGCTACAGGTTGCCGCTGGTTCCCTTTTTGATGCTGTTCGCCGCCGTTGCGCTTGCGCTCCTGCCCGACTTCGCCCGATCGACGGAGCGGATCCGACTCGCGGCGATCCTGCTGACCGCGATCGTCTTCGCCATATTCGTGAACTGGCCGTTGTGGCCGGCGGGGTTGATGCGCGCCGTCACCGAGAACAACCTCGGCAACGCCCTGCAGACCAGCAACAGGCTTCACGACGCCGAAACGCACTACCGGCGCGCGATCGATGTTCATCCTGAATACGCGCCCGCATACGTCAATCTGGGTGAGGTCTTGCTGGCTCAGAATCGGCCTGAGCAGGCGGTCGAGGTGTACAAACAGGCCCGTGCCATCGCGCCCGCCGGTATCGACCTCGATACGAGAATGGGCACGGCGATGCTGCGTGCCGGGAGATCGGGGGACGCGGTGTCGGCATTTCAGCAAGCCCTCGCGGGTGGCGAGCACTCCGTGGAGCTCTACGCAAATCTGACCGACTCGTTAGTGGCCGTTGGCCGTCAGGAAGACGCGGTGGGTGTGTATGCCGAAGCACTTCAGCGGTTTCCGGACAACGGGGCTCTGAGGTTTCGGTTGGGCACCCTGCTGCTGCAACTCAGCCGTTTCGCCGAGGCGGCCGATCAATTCAGGGCCGTCGTCGCCATAAGCCCGCAGGCGCCGGAAGCGCACGGCAACCTGGGTGCGGCGCTGGCGGCGTCGGGCCGCACGGAAGAAGCCATTGCGGAATTCGAAGAAGCCTTGCGGTTGAACCCCGATCTGGTGAGCGCGCGCCGCAACCTCGAAATCGCGCGCCAGGCGCTGCGCCCCTGACTCTGACATCTAAAGATCTAAAAATCTAGAGATCTAGAGATCTAGAGATCTAGAGTAAGCGCGTTCAAAAAAAAGGGGTGAGAGGCCGTTGCCTCCCACCCCACGTGCCTTGCGATTGCGGTTCCGGCTGAAGCCGGACACTACGTATGCCTAGAACACGAACTTTAAACCGAACTGGATGATGCGCGGATCACCGAAGCTCGGATCGGTCCGCGTGATGCGGCCGAAGGTCGCCGAGTTCACCGCGGTGGCCGGGATGTCGAAGTTCACCTGGTTGAAGACATTGAAGAACTCCGCGCGGAACTGGACGTTCATGTCCGAGCCCATCCGGAAGTTCTTGAACAATCCCATGTCCCAGGTGTGCAGCGACGGCCCGTAATACGACCCGCGGCCGGTCTGGCCGAACGTACGGAGATCGTTCGCCGCGAACGCCGCCGCGTTGAACCACGTGGTCTGCGGCGAACCCGACGGAGCCTCGTACGGCTGACCGGTGATCTTCGCGCGGTCGTTGCCGATGCCGTCGAGCGAGTTGTCCTGACCGCTCGTCACCGTGAACGGACGGCCCGTCTGGAACTGCATGACACCGGTCCACTGCCAGCCGCCGAGGAGCCATTTCACCGCGTTGTCCTGGTTGCCGCCCGGCAGGTCCCACACCCACGACGTGGTGAAGCGATGGCGGTGATCCTGTTCGAGCGGCCCCCAGAGGAGCGCCTGATCCTGATTCAGGTTGTACGGAATGACCTCGCCGCCGAAGTCGCCTTCGACCTTCGACAGGGTGTAGTTGGTGGAAATTGTGAAGCCGTCCGAGTACCGCTTGATCAACGCCAACTGCATCGAGTTGTAGTTCGACTTGCGGTCCTGCACCTGCGACTCGACCTGGCCGAGGTTCGCCGACGCGTACAGCCGGCGGGCGTCGGTATTGCCCGTCGTCGCGCCCGGAATCGTGTTGTCGGCGTAGTTCAGCGCGATGCCCAGGCGGCCGTTGCGGTTGCGCGAGCCCACGTACGCCGCACGCGCCATGATGCCGGTCAGTCACTTCGCGCTCGAACGTGAGGTTGAAGTTGTAGGTCACCGGCACCTTGTATTCATCCCCGAACGTCGAGATGAGCACGGGCGTCGGGAACGGCGCCTGCTGCGTGCCGACGACCGCGTCGTTGATGAGGTTGAAGTCGCTCCGGCCGCGATAGGGGTCGGTAGAACGGACCCGGAGGACGGGTCAGGGCCAGGCGCAGGCTGAACGGCGCTGCGTTGACCGAGCCGTTGCCCGATTCGCCGTCGCGGCGCTGATCGTAGAAGGTGCCGCCACCGCCGCGCAGCGAGGTGCGGCCGTCGCCGGTGATGTCCCACGCGAATCCGGCACGGAGGCTCACCGTGTTCGGCGAGGCCTCGACGCCTTCTTCGCCGACGAAGGCCGCGTCGCCGCGGAACGACTCACCGCGGGGCGCCGCCGGGAACATGGTCGACCGGACGTTGGCGTTGTAGTCGGCGACGCTCCAGTGCATGATGCGTCCCTCGACCTCGTGCCATGGTGGTGAGTGCTCGAAGCGCGCGCCCATGTTCAAGGTCACCCGGTCCGACATCTTGTAGTCGTCCTGGATGAACGACGAGGCGTAGAACACCTTGTAATCCTTGTACTCGCCGGTGCCCTGGTCGAACGAGTTCAGGATGCCGAGCGAGAAGTCGGCAAGGGCGTGTCCGGTGCCCGCCGTCGCGCTGGTCGTGAACGTGTTGTGCCCGGCGCGCCGGAACTCGTTGCGAATCTTCACGTCCTGGAACGCCATCTCGCCGCCGAACTGGATCTGGTGCTTGCCCTTGGCCCAGTTCACGCGATCGTTTATCTCGACCCCGTGACGCGGGAACGTGGCGAACAGGTTGTCGCCGATGCCGAAGAACCCGGTCGCCTCGATCTGCGAGATCGACGGATCGGTCGGATAGATCGGCAGGCGGACCCTCAGATCCTGCATGCTGGGCACGCCTTCCGGCGGGTACCGGCTCGACGCGAACTTGTTGAAGCCGACACGGAACTCGTTGAGCAGCGTGGACGTCATCGTCCGCTGCCACGTGCCCACGACGTTCTGGATGCGCTGGCGCGAGCCGAGCGTCGGACCGCGATAGCTCAGCAGGTTCGGAGCCTGACCATCGACTCCACCGCCGGTCAAGGACAAGGTCGGATCGTTGGTGAAGTGATCGAAGAAGTAGCGCGCGCTCACCGTGTTGTTCTGGTTGAGCTGGGTGTCGACCTTCGCGATGATCTGGTTGTCGTCCTGGCCGATGCGGCGCGGCACCTGCACGAGCCCGCCGGCGCCGTTGCCGGGACCGACCGGCAGGTACTTCAGCACCTCGAGTGACGACTGATCGAACCGCGACAGCGGAATCTGGTTGTTCGGGAAGAACCCACCGTTCGGGTCGCGGAGCGGCGTCGTGATGGCGCTGAAGTCGCCGGCGCGCATCGCGGCCGTCGGCACCGTGTTGTTCAGCGTGCCGCCGACGTTCTCAATCGTCGTGCCCTGCCAGCCCGCGAAGAAGAAGACCTTGTTGGCCCGGATCGGACCGCCGGCGTACGCCGCCGTACTGTTTGCGCTTCAGGAAGTCCCGCTCGGGCAGGAAGAAGTTCTTGGAGTTGAACGTGCGGTCACGCAGGTAGCCGAACGCGCCACCGTGCAGGTTGTTCGTTCCAGAGCGGGTGACGGCGTTGACGACCGCGCCCGCGCTCGCGCCCTGCGCCGCGCTGTAGTTGCAGGTCTGAATCGAGAACTCCTGCAACGCGTCGGGGAACGGGAACGGCTGGTTCTGCTGGAAGTACGAGTCGGTGTGGTTCGTGCCGTCGAGGCGGAACGACGCCTGCCGCGACTCGGTGCCGTTGGTCGAGAGGCGCAGCGCGCCCGGAATCGTCTTGCCCGATTCCTGGTCGACCTGCGTCACGACCATGCCCGAGACGAGCATGCTCAGTCGCGCGGCATCGCGTCCGTTGAGCGGCAGCTCGACGATGCGCTTGGAGTCGACGACTTCGGAGATGGTCGCTGTCGTGACGTCGACGGTGGCGGCTTCGCCCGCGACCGTGACCGTTTCCGACAGGTCACCGAGCTCGAGCGTGATGTTGAGCGTCAGGTTCTGGTTCGCCTGCAGGACCACGTCGGTCTGGCGAACGGTTCTGAAACCGGTGAGCTCGGCTCTGATTTCATACGTGGTCGGCCGCATCGACGCGAACTGATACCGCCCGTTCGCGCCCGTAACGGTGTCGCGCGAAATTCCCGTGCCGGTTTCGACAGCCGTCACCGTGACGCCCGGCACCACGCCGCCCGTATTGTCGGAGACGGCACCGTCGATTTGCCCTGTTGCCTGAGCAAACGCGCTCGAGGCACAGAGCCCGAAAACAAAGACTGTGAGTAAAACTCGTCGCATCGTGACACCCCTTCGTGTTGACCGAATCAACGCAGACCCTTCGGACGGACGCGAAAATTGTTGTGAAGTGCCAAGAATTTTGAGGGACATCGCCCGTAGGTGTCCACAAAAATCATCAGGTTTTGACCGACAAAACGCCCTGTAAAGTGACTCCAGAAAATTGGAATAAATGCAGAAATTTGGAGATCGCGAAAAATGCGAAAAAGGCCGGAAAATCAGGGGTTTTTGCGGGGTCGTGCCGGTTTCTGTTACATCGCGAGGATGGCCGCGAACGAGACGATCGCCTCCCAGAGGTTCTGGAGCCGGATGTTCTCGTTGTCGCTGTGTTGATTGTTGTCGAAATTCACCACCGGCACGCTCACGGCAGGCATGCCGAGTGCCTGAATGAAGAAGTCGATCGGCACCGTTCCACCCATCGTGCGGGCGCGCAACGGAGGCTCGCCCCACACGCGCTCGAGCGCGCGAATCACCGCCTGTGATTCGGGGAGCGTCATCTCGGTGCGGTACGCGTTGGTCCAGGTGACGCGGCTGACGCGCACGATGCGCGGGTAGCGCGCCCGCAGCTCGTCGTCGGGCTCCTGGTCCACCAGCACGTGAACGCCCTGCGCGCGGATGTGCGCGAGCACCCGCTGCAGCATGCGCTCGGCGTCGGTTTCCTTCACCAGGCGCACGTCGATCTCGGCAATGGCGCGATCGGGAATGATGGTGCGCGCCTGGTCGCCGATGTCGCCGCTGTGCAGCCCGCGGATGTTCAGCGAGGGATACTGCAGCGCTTCCTGCAGGTTGTCGCCCACCTGTTCGGTGCGCCCGATGCCGAAAAAGCGCATCAGCTCGTCGCCGCGATCGGGCACGGCGGCCAGAATCTTCCGCTCCTCCTCGGACAGCTTCGGCACGTCGTCGTAGAACCCGGCGACCGTGACGCGCCCGTTCGCGTCTTTCATCGATGCGAGCAGCTGGACGAGATCGAGCGCGGGGTTGGGCGCCCAGTTGCCGTAGTGGCCGCTGTGCAGCGCGAACTTCGGACCGAAGGCCGTGAGCTGAAACACGAGGTTCCCACGCGCGCCGAAGGCCAGCGTCGGCTTGCCGCTCGTGTGCAGCGGGCCGTCGAGAATCAGCATCAGGTCGGCCCGGTACTTCTCACGGTAGCGGCCCATCGTGGCCGCCAGGCTCGGCGATCGGGCTTCCTCTTCGCCGTCGAGGATGACCTTCACGTTCGACGTAATCGGTTGTGCGGACGCTTTCATGGCGTCCACGGCGGACAGCAGCGCGACGATCGGCGCCTTGTCGTCTGACGCCGAGCGGGCGTAGAGACGCGCCTCCGGCGGAAACTGCTTCAGCGAGAGAAAATCAGGAATGTCTTTGGCGCCATCCTCCAGCCGGCCGGTCGCGCACGACAGGCGTGAACGGGCTGGCCTGGCTCCAGGCCTTGGGATCGATCGGCTGACCGTCGTAGTGCGCGTAGAACAGGATCGTGCGCCGTGCACCGGGCACGGCCAGCTCGGCAAACACGAGCGGGTTGCCGTCGGTCGGCAGAATCTCGACGGCAAAGCCGCGCTTGAGGAACAGCGTGCGCAGCAGATCGGCGTTGCGTTTGACGTTGGCGCGGTCGGCGGCGACGTTCGGAATCGAGAGCAGCTCGACGAACTCGGTCACGATCGGCTGCTGATGAGCCGCGATGAACGCCTCAATGTCCTTTCGCTGGGCCGACAGGGTCGCCCCAATGAACAGCCACGCAATCGCCACGACGCAGATCAGGCGCTTCATGACGGGATTATAGGTTCGTTGGTTCGTAAAGTTCGTAAAGGTTCGTAGGTTCGTGAGGTTCGTCGGTTCGTAAGTTCGTGAGGTTCGGGCGCGCTCCGGACTCGTCGCGCGGAACCCCACGAACCCGACGAACCGCACGAACCCCACGAACTTTACGAACTTAACGAACTTTACGAACCCGACGAACTTTGTTGGTTTTCCCGTCCTATTGCGCTACATTTTCAGATGTCCGAATCAGTTTCAAACCGTATGAATTCAAAGTGTTTAGTGGCGCTGACGTGTGCCGTGCTCGTCGTCAGCGCACCTCTGCCGCTCGACGCGCAGCAGTCTTCGGATCGCATCGTGGCGGAGCGCGTGTTGAGGCTGGGCGGCGTGGTCATTCTGGAAGGTCAGAAACAGCCGATTCTCGACCTCCAGCAGCTGCCCGACACCGCCTTCCGCATCCACACGCTCGATCTGGTCGGCGTGTCGATGGGGGCCTGGGGGCTTCGTGACGAGATCCTCCGGTGGCCGGCCTTGCCCGAGCTGAAGGCGCTCTATCTGAACGGCCGGCTGTGGTACGGCCAGCCCAACACGCTGGTGGCCGACACGATCGCGCTCTTCAACGGCTCGCCGAACCTCGAGAAGTTCGTCCTCAGCAAGCCCGTCCAGACCTACATTCCGATGGAAGACACGGTCGTGAAGCGGATGATGTTGCCCGGCCTCGAGGAGCTGCGTCTGCACCAGACGCGCCTCCCGGGCGACGCCCTGGCGCCCTTCACCAGATTGAAACATCTCGATCTGACCCACAACATCTTCTTCGACGATCGCGGCCTGCGGCACGTCTCGAACATGTCCGGGCTCACCAAGCTGTATCTCGAAGACACGTCCGTTTCCGATCAAGGGCTGAAGCATTTGTCGGGCCTCGTGCAGCTGACCGAGCTGGATCTCGACGGCACGAAGACGACCGATTCCGGGCTGGCGGCCCTGTCGGGGCTCACCAACCTGCGCCGTCTCGAGCTGGTCGGCACCGACATCACCGACGGCGGCATCGAGTCGCTGATGCGGATGACGCAGCTGCAGACGCTGACGCTCTATCGCACGCGCATTTCGAACGCCGGCCTCGCGCAGCTGGCCGCGCTGAAAAACCTTCGCGACCTCGACGTGCGGTACACGCGCGTCACGGCGTCGGCCGTCAAGGAGCTTCAGGCGAAGCTGCCGGGTCTGACGGTGCTCTTCCAGGACTCGTCGGTCCGCACGACGAAGCGCGCGGTCGACATGGGGACGGTGACCGGGAAGGGCGAAGCCGCGATCGGAAAGTGGCTGGCGGCGATCGGCGCGTCCGTCAGCATGCGCGACGGCCACGCCGTGGGCCTGAGCCTCGCGTCGACGTCGATTGCCGACCGCGAGCTGGCCCTGCTGAAAGAATTGCCGCAGCTCGAAGAGCTGAGCCTGCGCGATACCGAGGTCAGCGACGTCGGTCTCGCGAATCTCGCGAACCTGCGCACGTTGAAGAAGCTCGATCTCAGCTCGACAACGCTCGCCGATTCCGGTCTCGCGTATCTGAAGAGTCTGACGGGACTGCAGAGCCTCGACCTGAGCCACACGCTCGTCGAGGGCAGCGGTCTGGCCGCGTTGTCGGGCATGACCCGGCTTCGCGAACTGAGGCTGAACAGCGCGCCCCTCGGCGACGCCGGCATGACGCACCTGCGAGGGCTGACGTCGATCGAGAAGCTCTCGCTGAACTACACCGACCTCACCGATTCAGGCCTGGCGCCGGTTTCTGCCTTGTCGAACATCGTGGAGCTCGATCTCGCCGGTGTGGACGTGCGCGACGCCGGCCTTGCGCACATCAGCAAGCTTTCGAAGCTCGAGGTCCTGGATCTGAGCTTCTCGCGTTTGACCGACATGGGGCTCGTGCACCTGCCGGCGCTCGGGGGTCTTCGCGTCCTGAATCTGCAGAACACGATCGCCACCGACAAGGGCATGACGGAGATCGGCAAGCTGACGAACCTGGAGTCGCTCAACCTGGGATACACGACCGTCGGCGACGCGGGCCTCGCGAACTTGTCAGGGCTGACGAAGCTGACGAGCCTGCAGCTCGATACAGTGGATCTGACGGACGCAGGCGTGGTTCATGTGGCTGGATTCAAGGGGCTGCAGCAGCTCGACCTGTATCACACGCTCGTGACCGACAAGGGATACTTGCAGCTGAAGCAGGCGTTGCCCGGCTGCGTCATTCATTACTCGCGCGATTCCGCGCGCCGTCGCGGGTAGGGTATGAAGAAGATCATTGCTGCGTTTGCGCTGGTTCTGATCGCAGGTTTCGCCGTGCAGGCTGCACAACTCGCCGATGCCGCGCTCGCAGCCGACATCGAGAAGCAGGGCGGGCACGTCGTCCGCGATGCCAAAGGAAACATCGTCGAAGTGTCGCTGGCGCGGACCTGGGCGACCGATGCCGACGTGGAGCGTGTCGCGGCCATCAAGACGCTGAAGAAGCTCGACCTGTCGCTGACCTATGTCTCCGACAAAGGCGCAGAAGCCATCGGCAGGGCAAGCCAGCTCGAAGAGCTGAACCTGTTCACGGCCGAATTCATCACCGACGCGGCGGTCGCGTACCTGCGCGGCAACACGAACCTGCGCGTGCTGAACCTGCGCGGAACCGATGTGACCGACACGAGCCTCGAATACGTGGCGAAGCTCTCGAACCTGCGGTCGCTCGACATCAGCTTCACGCAGATTGGCGACGTCGGCATGGAGCACCTCGCGCCGTTGTCCCTGCTCGAAGAGCTGAACGTCGGAGGCATGAAGATCAGCGGGTCTGCGCTCCACGTGCTGAAGTATCTGCCGAACCTGAAGCGCTTGAGCTTCTACGGCGTGCAGCGCCGCAACGCGGGCATGTGCTGGGCGCCGGTGATGACCGACCTCGAGCTCGATACCATCGCGCTGCTCACGGGGCTCGAAGAGCTGAATATCGGCGACGGCGTGGGGCTCGGGGCTCCGCGGCCGGAGGCGCTCGGTGCGCGGGCCGGCGAAGCGGAATGCCGCATCACCGGCGGGACGCGCATCACCGATGCCGGCGTGGCGAAGCTCGCGAGCCTCAAGAAACTGCGCGACCTCAATCTGAGCGGCTCGCTCGTGACCGCCGGTGCCTTGAAGACGCTGGCGACGCTCCCGAACCTTCAGCGGTTGAGCCTCTGGAATGCCGAAGGCATCAACGACTCGGCCGCGACCGGGTTGGCGTCGCTGCAGGGCATCACCAGTCTTGATCTGTCGAATACCGGCATCGGCGATCGCACGCTCGTCGCGCTCGCGAAGCTGTCGACGCTGCAGCGGCTGTACATCAGCGACACGGCGGTGACACAGGGTGGCGTGGCGGCGTTCAGGCAGCAGCATGCGTCGACCGTCGTCTCGTGGGGAACGCGGCCCGAACCGAAAGAGCCGCTGGTGGGATCGACGAAACCGCGGGGGGCCTATACAGAATGAAGACGAACGGTTCTGGGTTCTGCGTTCTTGGTTCTGGGTTCGCCGTCGCTGTGCTCGCGGCCGCCGCGGTACAGCTGCCGATCGTCGAAGCGCAGGCGCCGGCTCCGTCGTTTGCCGCGACCGTATATCCGGTTCTCGAGAAGGCCGACTGTCGCGCGTGTCACACCGACGAAGGCGTGGCGTCGGGCACGCGGTTGCATTTTCCGGCCGACACGGCGAGCGCCGATGAGATCGACGCGTTTGGCCTGACGCTGGCGGCGCTCGTGAATCGCGACGATCCGTCGAGCTCGCTGTTGCTCAACAAGCCCACCAACCGCGTGCGTCACGTGGGCGGTCTGAAGATAGAGCCGGGCTCGCCCGAGGAGCAGGCCATGCGGACGTGGGTCCAGCATCTCGCGACGGTACCAGACAGCGCGGTCGCCGCGGCACGTGCACGACTGGCGACGGTTGCGCCGGCCGTCTCGCACCAGGTCGGACTCCGACGGCTGACGCACAGCCAGTACAACAACACCGTCCGCGATTTGCTCGGCGACCACAGCCGGCCCGCCGATCGGTTCCCGCCGGAGGATTTCGTCGGCGGCTTCAAGAATCAGACGCGAACCCAGGGCATTCCTCCGGTTCTCGAAGACGCGTACAGCACGGCCGCCGAGCGCATGGCGACGAACGCGTTTCGTGCCGGCGACGTGAACGGGCTGATTCCATGCGCGCCGTCTCAAGGCTCCGGCGCGAAGTGCCGCGATCAATTTGTGCGCAGCTTCGGTGAGAAGGCGTTCCGGCGCCCGCTCAACGACGTCGAGGTCCGCAGATACACAGAGCTGTTCGCCGGGCAGGCCAGCACTACCGGCAAGTTCCTCGAGGGCGCGCGAGTCGTCGTCGAGGCGATGCTGCAGTCGCCGAAGTTCCTCTTTCACGTCACCGCGGGCGATGCAGGCCGCCTTCGCGACTACGCCATCGCGAATCGGCTGTCCTATCTGCTCTGGGACACGATGCCCGATCGGGCACTGCTCGACGCGGCAGCGAAGGGCGAGTTGCGGACAGCGGATGGCATCGAGCGCATTGCGCGCGGCATGCTTCGCGACAAGCGTGGGCAGCAGGCGGCCGGCGAGTTCTTCAGCCAGTGGCTGCGCTTCGATCGGATGCTCACGGCGGCAAAGGACGATGGACGCTTTCCATCGTTCACGCCCGAACTCGCGGCGACGATGGTGCAGGAGACCCGGATGCTCCTGGACCATCTGGTGTGGAACGACCTCAACTTCATGGACGCGTTCACGGCCGACTACAGCTTTCTCAACGCCGAGCTCGCGCGGCTGTACGGTCTGCCCGAGCCGGCCGGCGAGTTCGAGATCGTGAAGTTTCCCGCCGCGCTTCCGCGAGCGGGCATCCTCGGCCAGGCGACGTTCCTGGCCTCGACGACCGGTCCGGTCGACACGTCGCCGACCGCGCGCGGCTTGTTCGTGCGCGAGCACCTGCTCTGCCAGGTCGTGCCGAATCCGCCGCCCGGCGTGAACACGAACCTGCCGGATCCGGCGACCGCCGATGCCGCGCGCGCCAAGCGCGAGCGCCTGCTGCAGCACGTGGAAAATCAGTCATGTTCCGGCTGCCATCGTCTGATGGATCCGATCGGGTTCGGTCTCGAGAAGTACGACGCCGTCGGCGCGTGGCGCGACAAGGAGACGGTCGAGATCTATTCGGGCTCGGGCGAAGGACGCCGAAGCAAGCCGGTGAACGTCGATATCACGGCGACGGGCGAAATCGCGGGCGTGCCGAATTCGACGTTCGAGGACTCGCGCGCGCTCGGAAAGGTGCTGGCCGCGAGCCCGATTTGCCAGGATTGCGTGGTGAAACAGGTGTTTCGCTATGCTTTCGGTCGCCCGGAAGCGGCGCCCGACCGGTCGACGATCGCGGCCGCCGCGGCCACGTTCCGGAGCTCGGGGTTCAAATTCAAAGAAGTGTTGATTTCCCTCGTCCGTTCGCCACAATTCTTAGAGGGGTTGTAAGGCGCAACGAGAGTTGCGCCCTACCGGACATTGGTAGGGCGCAACTTTAGTTGCGCTAGGGAGATTCGCGATGCCTGTCACCAGACGACGGTTCCTCCATGGCGTGGGTATGGCCGGTGCGGCGATCCGGGTCGGTCTTCCGCCGCTCGCGGCCTGGTTCACGACCAACGGCACGGCGTACGCGGCAACCGCCAAACCCGTTGCGCCCCGCTTTGTCTTCTGGTTCAACGGCAACGGCATCCCGGAGCGCTACTGGATTCCCTCGGAGGTCGGCACCGGATATGAGCTGACGCCGTGCCTGGCGCCGCTCAAGTCCCTGCGGGACGACATTCACATCATCAGCAGCATCGACAACGCGGGCGCGCGGTCGTCGGGCCCCGGCAACGGCCACCACAAGTCGATCAGCGGCGTCCTCTCCGGTGCGGCGTACACCGGTCGCGGCGCCGGCGGCGCGTCCGTCGATCAGGTCATCGCGGCCGGAATGGTCGGCAAGACGCGGTTCAGCTCGCTGCAGGTCGGCGTCTGCCAGGAATCGCACGGCGAGAACATCCACCGCAACATGAGCTGGGCGGGCCCCGATCGCGCGCTGCCGCCCGAGATGATCCCGCAGAATCTGTTCGATCGCATGTTCGGCGTGCGCGACCAGAGCTGGGTGAATCGCAAGAAGAGCGTGCTCGACGCGGTGCGCAGCGACCTCGACGATTTGCAGCCGACGCTCGGCCAGAGCGATCGCGCGCGGCTCGACGAACATCTGACGTCGGTGCGCGACCTCGAGCGCGCCATTGCCAGCCTGCCGGCCGACTACGGCAGGAACCTCCGGGAGCCGGAAGACGTGGCCGACCTGACGGACTACCCGCGCATCGCCAAGATTCAGAGCGATCTCGTGGTGCACGCGCTGGCGTCGGGCCAGACCAACGTCGTCTCTTACATGCTGTCGAAGGGGCAGAGCCTCACGCGGTTCCCCTGGCTGGGACTCACCCGGCTGCGGCACCACGACTACACGCACAACAACGCCGCGTCGCCCGAATCACAGCGCATCTTGCGCGACATCACGCGGTGGCACGTCGAGGAGTTCGCGTACTTCCTGAACAGGCTGAAAGCGGTGCCCGAAGGCGACGGCAACCTCCTCGACAACACCTGCGTGCTGTTTGCGCACGAGCACGCCGAAGCGAATCCGCACAAGAACAGCGGGCTGGCGATGATTCTCGCGGGCCACGCCGGCGGCATGAAGACCGGCATGCACTCGAGGATGCGCAACACCAACGGCGACGTCTACATGACGATTGCCGAGGAAGTGTTCAAGCAGAAGCTCGACAGGGGCTTTCCGAGCGCAGACACGAAGGTGGCGGGGATCGTGTAAGTAGAAAGTGGAAAGTAAAAAGTAAAAAGTAGGTCATGGGGCAGGAGGCGGATGATGCCGGCCTGCCCATTTTTTTGCCGGTTTTGGATTCCCCCCACTTTCTTACTTCCCCTACTTTTCGCCTTTTTACTTTCTACTTTCTACTTTCTACTTTCTACTTTCTTTAATAGGATCACTGCTCCAAACCATCACCAGTAAGAGGACTGTAAACGATGAGTGTACAAACGGCACCTTCACGCGCGGGCTTGCTGGATTCCAAAGACAAACAGCGGCTCGAAGACGTCGGGTTCATGACGTGCATGACCCTGACCCTGCTCGGCAACTACTCACAGACCGGCCACTTCGGCGGGCCGCTTGCCTATACGCCCTACAACGTCGCGGTGCACCTCGCCGGGCCGAAGCTCGGCGGCCTGCGGCACGACTACCGGCGTCCGAAACATCCCTACGGCGACAAGTTCATGCTCGCCGCGGGCCACTGCGCGCCCACGTGTTACGCGCTGTGGATGATCATGGGCGAGGCGCTCTACCGGAAGTTCAAGGCGACCGGCGACAAGAAATACTACGTGGCGCCGAAAGACGGGTTCCTCTCCATCGACGCGCTCGGATTCCGGCGCGGTGCGGGCGCGCTCAAGACGCTGCTGCAGGAGCAGGGGCTCGCCGACGAGCCGCTGTTCGCGCAGGCGAAAGAGGGCAGCCGCGGCGTTCACGCGCTGTCGGGCCATATCGAGTCGATCGACCAGAGCAACGACGTCAACGGCGGACCGTCGGGGGTGGGCCTGTCGAGCGCAGCCGGGAAAGCCGCGTTCTGGGACATGGTGGGCGCGCCCGTGGGCCAGCCCAAGGTGATCGCCTTCGAAGGCGAGTTCGCGCTGTGCGCCGGTCACGCGCAGGAGCTGAAGACGCAGGCGCTCGCGCTGAAGGTCGGCAAGCGGCTGCGCGTCATGTTCTCGGAAAACAACGCGGGCATCGACGACTCGCTCATGGGCGGCGTCATCGACGCGAAGTACACCGGCTACGATTTCATCGAGCAGTGGAAATCGTACGGGTGGAACGTGATGACGATGGCCAACGGACATGATTACGACCAGATCGTCGGCGCGCTCAAGGCGATGGACGACGTCGACCCGTCGGATCGCCGGCCGATCATCGTCATCGGCAAGACGATCAAGGGCTACTGGCCGACGGCGGCCAACGGCAAGATCGCCGCGTCGACCGATCAGGTCGTCGGGTATCCGAGCCATCCGTATGCGATGAAGATGAACTCGGACTACTTCGTCGCGCTGTGCAAGACCTTCGAGGACAAGTACGGCGTCGAGTTCCAGGGCATCCGGAACGGCGCGGTGACGGATACCAAAGAGCGCCTGATCCAGTTCAAGACCAACATGGACGTGGCCATGTCGCTGCTCGACAAGAACGGCCTCGGCGACTGGCTCGCCGACCGCATCGTCGAGAACGGCGACCAGGTGAAGGACGATTTCAAGCTGAGCATCGACGTCAAGCAGGACCCGTTCCTCGACGAGCGTCTGCGCGTCGCGAACCTGCCGACCGACGCGCAGGCCGTCACGGTGAAGAACCCGTCTTCGGGCGCGGAAAAGGAAGTGAAGATCGCGCTGTTCAAGAAGGCGGGCGAAGTGGCCGGCGCGCGCCGCGGGATTTCGGAAGTGATCAAGTGGTGCAACTACGTGACCGGCGGACGGGTGGCGACGATCGCCGCCGACCTCTCCGAGTCGGTGAACATGGAACACGGCAGCCTGTGGGGCCACTACGATCCGGAAAAGAATCCGCACGGCACCCGCCTGAAGGCCGCCATCCAGGAGGCAGGCAACTCATCGACGGCGATCGGCATCGTCGGGCAGAGCGCGTCGCTCGATCCCGAGAAGTTCGCGGGCATGTGGGCGTGGAGCGGCACCTACGGCGCGTTCACGCCGCTGATGTATCTGCCGGCCCGTGTCTGGAGCCAGCAGAATCAGGACAGCAAATTCCGCACGGGTGTGCTCCACATTCTCGCCGGCCACTCGGGTCCGGAAACGGCGGCCGACGCGCGCACGCACTTCGGCATTTTCGCGCCGCAGGTGTGGAAGCTGTTCCCGCGCGGGCAGGTCATCAACGTCAGCTTCTGGGACTACAACGACGTGGCGGCCGGCTATTTCGCGGCGGCGGAAATCGCCGCGCGCGAGAAGAAGGTGGGCATCATCGCCATCGAAGTGGCGCGTCCGGACTTTCCGGTCGCCGACCGCAGCAAGTTCGCCGACACCGACGTCAAGGCGGCCGCGAAGGGGCTGTACGTCATTCGCGACTTCGCGCCGGGCAAGCCGAAGCACGGCTACGTGGTCGCGCAGGGTTCGAGCGCGACGTTCAACCTCGTGCAGCTGCTCCCGAAGCTCGAAGAAGCCGGCATCAACGTCAAGGTGATTTCGGCGATCAGCGAAGAGCTGTTCGATCATCAACCTGAGGCGTACCGCAACTCGGTGCTTCCGCCGGAGGCCGTCTACGACCTGATGTTCATCAGTAGCGGCACGCGGCGCATGTGGCCGCTCCGCAACGTCGGCCCGATGACCGACGAGTACTCGATGACATCGGACTTCGCGAATCAGTGGCTGACGGGCGGCCTCGAGCCGGACGTCATCGCCGAGGCGCACCTGGATCAGAAGTCGATCCTGGCCGGCGTGACGCGGTTCGCCAACGACCGCGGCAAGCGGCTGGACTCCACCAAGGCGTTGTTGGGCAAGCTGTAAGTAGAAAGTAAGAAGTAAAAAGTAAAAAGTGAAAGTAGGGCGGGTCTTGCTTGTCCACCGAAGCCTGTGGCGAAGGTGGGCACTTGAGACCCGCCTTTTTTATTCTGCCGGCGGGAATAGATCGTCCACCGGGAACGACCAGCCAGGCAGCGCGGGCTCGGCTTCGGCGCTCGCGCCGCGCCTGTATGAGATGCGCGTGTCGGAGTCGGTCGAGCGGTACACGTGAACGATGTGTTTGTCGAGGACGTCAACGTCCCACACGACGAGACTGCCGGCGGCGAAATAGTCGGCGCGCTTTGCGACCAGCGCGCGCTCGGCGGCAGGCCCGTAGTCGTCTTTGCTTCGCACTTCGACGGCAAACACCGGAGCGCCGTCGATGAAATCAGCCGTCAGTGACTTGCCGGTCCAGAACGCCGCATCCGGGCTGAACGAGCGCCGATTGGGGAGGTTCACGAGAAAGCCGACGTTGTCGGGAATCGCGAGCCCAAGCCTGGTTCGGCGCGCGTATTCGACCAGGCTCGCGCAGATCTGGGCGCAAGCGTAGCCGTGCAACCCACCGGCGGGAGTCATGACCACCAGCTCGCCGTTGACGAGCTCGGCCTTGACATCCTCGCCGACGCGATACAGATCGTCGACCGTCGCTTCGCGCCGGCGCACCATATCGCAAATCCTACCATCGTCGCGACGGACGACCTGTGCGTTATCTGCCACCACTCCTCCGCGATGACCATTTCTGCCGCTGGGAAGGCAAGAACCGCGCCGAACGTTCATAGAGGCGGCTCTGCGTCGAGGTCAGATAAAACAGGAACGCGGAACCAACGGTCTACGAGCCTGTGCGGGTCAATCGACGCTTCATGGGATGATCGTCGGTGGCCACAGCCAGGAGTTGTCGAAGGTCCGCTTCAATTCCCTCAGCCTCGGCGATCCGGCCGACGCCTCGATACGCCTGTGCAAGCCGCTCGCGGACGCGTACGTATTCGGGCATAAGGCTCTCGAACGGATTAGCGAGGGGCTGACGCACGATATCCTCGAGGGTCGCGACTGCGCGTGCGTGCTCGCCGCGCCCTATCCAGAAACGGGCAAGTACGAGCGACGCGTTTCGGCGAATAAAGAATGGGTTGTCGTCGGTTGTCCGCGTGAGTCCTTCGAGCAATTCAACGCCGCGCTCGACGCGACCCTGTGCCAGCGCCAGCTGCGCATCGACGAGAATCGAGAGGGTTGGGCGATCCGTCCCAGCCTGCGACCTCCACACTTCGGCCAACTCTTCGGCTTGATCGAACATCCCCGCTTCAACGAAAGCCTGTGAGACAGACGCGTTCCACCCTCCATGGCCGCCGAGGGCCTCTCGAGGGCTGGGAAAAAGTTCATTGAGAAGGGGGCGAAGGGCGACAGGATTCTCGCGTTCGAGCCCCGCAAAAGCAAGAAGCCGGCGCCCCGAAGACACCGGCTGAATCCATGTGGCCACCTGTTCGGCGCGATCAAGTCTGCCTAACGATCGATACAGATCGCCGAGTTTTTGACCCATTCTGTTGATGACGGCACCGGGCTGCCGCGAGCGTGGGTCCGCAGACAGGCGATCGGCCTCGAAGAGCGCCTGGCTTGCATTTCGTTCGAGCAGTGAAGCTCGAGCGGGAAACATTCGAAGGTTGGCGGCAGTGTTGCCGTAAAAACCTGCCCAGAGGTCGTCCTGTATGTCCAACACACTGCCACGGCGCGCGTACTCGCGCGCGAGCGGGAAATCACCCGCGGCGAGTGCTGCCTCCATGGCTTGCCCGACCACGCCGACATGGTGCGGCCTCATCGCAATGTAAGCGTCGATACGCCCTCTACCGGGAAATCGCCTGAGGGTTCGTGAGACATCCATCAGACACATCGAGGCCCAGAAATGATCGGGCTGCATCTGCAGTGCCGTCTCAAAGTGACCGAAGGCCTGTTCGAAGTAACGAGTCCGTTCGGATGGACTGGTTGAGAAGCTGCCTCGAAGTTCATTGAGCTCCCCGACGGCGACGTAGTGGTCCGCACCTGATGCCACTGCGGCAGCCGCCCGTTCGGCGTGGTGGATAGCCTCAGCGTGGCGACCACCCTGAGCGCGCAGTGCGTGGGCCATCAAGATGTGCGCCCAGAGGAAGTCTGGATCCTCGTGCAGCGCCCCCTTCAACAACAGCTCTGCGGCACGTGCCGGGACCGTGCCATGAAAGAGGACGACGTCGCCCATCAGCGCTCTCGCCTGCGAGTAAAGCTGCAACGCGCGTATCGACGGGGTTGCAACTCTTTCATAATGTGCGCTCGTCGTCGCGAGTTGCGGGAGCATTTCTCCCAATCGCCGTCTGATCTCTTTAGCTACGCGTCCGACGCCAACAATGAGATCGTCTTGGGAGATGGAGGGTTCCGTCGCGACACCTTCAGTTGAGTTACTCACAGGATCCAAAATTCGCGCGCTGATTGAGTAAGTCCCGCCAGTCTTTTCCACCCGCCCGACGATTGCGGCTCTGATGGCGCCGTCGCGAAGAGCCAACTCCAGACCAACAGCGGCGTCCACGCGCGTTTCTCGCGGTTTCCGCATCAACTGCAATGTGTCTTCAATGCGAGCACGAGGCACAACGTTGACAAACGCCGAGCTCGCCAGCTCGCGCTCCAGCGCATATTCGAGCGCGCCGTCGAGCGAAGAATCGCCCGTCTTGTTCTCGAATGCGGTCACCAGCACCCAGTCACGCTCGGCGAACGGGATCGAAACGGTCTCCGCCCGCCGGCTCGGCCACGTCAAAGCAGATGTGGCACCCACGGCAATGACCGCACACACAGCGATCAGCAATCGCGCGCGAAGCAGGCGTCGCGCCGGGATGCGTTCGAGTGCAAGCCGCAAGGCCCTGGCGCTGTCGAAGCGTCGCGCTGGATCAGCATCGAGCGCCGTTTCGATGACCTCCACGAGACGCTTGGGGAGGTCGGGACGAAGCGAACTGAGTGACGTCCGACGACCCTGTGCGTGCGCATCGCGCAACTCGCGAAGGGACCGGCCTGGCACCGGGTACTTCTGCGTCGCGAGGTAGAACAGGAGGACGCCCAGACTATAGAGATCGCTCTGAGCCGAGACCACCGCGCCGTTGAACAATTCGGGGGCAAGATGTGTGGGTGTGCCTGCCAGCGACCGCCGACGCTGAGGAGAACTCAGCGACTTCGCGTCCAGTGCCAAAATCACCGAGCACGATGCGTCCGCCCTCGTCGCGAAGGACGTTCTGCGCTTTGACATCGCGATGTACCAGGCCTGCGCCGTGCACCGCTTCGAGCGCGCGGCATAACTCGACGCCGACGCGGGCGATTTCTTCGTCACCGCACGTGCCGCGCTCGGCGAGCTCTGCTGCGAGCGTGCGCCCTTTGATGAACTCCATCCAGAGTCCGGTCGCACCTCCGATCCGCTGAGCGCCATAAATGCTGACGACGTTCGGGTGCCGGACGCGTGCCATCAGGCGACCTTCTTCGACCACCTGCGTCTCGGCGGCGTCATCGTCATCGATGGGACGAAGAATCTTGAGGGCGACGTCGCGGTCGAGGGCAGGATCCCAGGCACGGTATACGTCGCCGAACCTGCCGCTCCCGACGTGCTCCAACACACGGAGTGCGCTCCACATCGCGCCGGCAGAGATCAACGGATGCCGCAGACTGCCGCGCGCAGTTCCCACCGTTGCGAAGAAGCGGCCGATAGAGGCGACAGCGCGAAGTTTGGCGATCGTCTCCCGTTCGCTTTCGTCGTCGACGCTGTTCCAGGCAGCGTCCCAGTCCAGCGTGCGGCTGTCGGCCACCACTTCGGCCAGTTCGGCTATCCGCTGCGCATCGTGCATCATTTGTTCAGCAGTTTCCGCCAATCCTGGACGATCGTGATCGCCGTGTTCTGCAAGGCCGCAGGATTTGCCAGTGTGTTGATCAGAAAGCGCTGCCCATCAGGGCTCGCGTCGTAGCTGACGTGGCCGATAGACCAGGGCGGCAATCGGAATAGCGGCATCGGGGCGCCTGCGTCCAGTTTTGGACCTGGACGAATGGGCACCGCCACCATTTGGTCGGGCCCTGTCGCAGGCTCGACATAAAACAACTCCTTGCCATCGCCGCGCCACGTTGGATAGGAGCCCTTGCCAAGGCGAACCTCACCGGTGACCGGCGGCACGCCCCGAATCCATACCTCATTGCCGTCAGATCGGCGCGCGGTGTACGCGACCCATCGTCCATCCGGCGACATGCGGCCGGAAAACACACTATGCGACGGCTGAAACAAGGGTGTCGCCGGCGATTGGCTACGGAAAACAGCCAGAGTCCCTGATTGTTTTGCTCGTCGCCCTCCCTGTTGAACACGATGTAGCGTCCGTCCCCGTCCCAGGACGTCACGTCGTCGGCAACCTCGGAGCCGAACAGAAACTCCTCGCCAGTGCCGTTTACGTCAATGCGATGAAGGTCAGGCCCAGCACTTCGGCGGTTGGACGAGAACGCGATGCTCCGGTCGTCGGGGGACCAGTGAGGAAGGTACTCGCGAGCGGGGTGGGTTGTAATCCGGTGTCCAATACCACGCTCGATGTCGTAGACCCAGATGTCGCTATTGCCGGTGCGCGAATCGCGCGCCTCGACGGCCACGCGACGGCCGTCGTGCGACACGGCAGGAAACCCCAGAACGTCCTGCACCGGAAGCACGCCGCGTTCGTGGCCCGATCGGTCAAACCACTTGAACTGCATCATAGGCGTGCCGGCGTCGACATAGGCGAGCACGCCGGTGTCCGATAGGGACACGTGAGCGATGTTCCATGGGGTGCCGACTCCAAAAGCAAGGCGCTCGACAATTTCGGTCGCTTTGCCCGTGATCCGCGCTGATGCGACGTCGAAGGGCGCGGAAACCAGCCGGTTACCTTCAACGAAGAGGAGGTAACCGGAGCGGTCGTAATAAGCGCCTTGAGACGCCCTTACCACGAATGTCGAACCAGGCACATCGAGCGAGGCGGCGTAGATGCCTTGCCGCGCTTCATCCGGCGTTCTCCAGAAATAGAGGAAACGTCTCCCGTCAGGCAGGAAGAGATGGCCATCGATGTCGTCCGCGTTCCTTTGGCCTGTCGAGCGCCGTTCGTCTGTGTGCAGGGCCCGCCGGACGCCGGGACCTGGTAAATCGGCCCGTAACCCCGACTGAAAACGATGATGCCGTTCTTGCTCCATGCGCCATCCTCGACATTCGGCGCATTCTGAGGCGGCAGAGGACGCGGTCGCACAGGATCTGCGGATCGCCTCCATCGATCGTGGATCTTCTTCAGGCCTTCGCGCGTGAAAAATCCGAGCCATTTACCGTCGGGCGACCAGAAGGGCCGGATCGCATTCTCGGTGTGGGGCAGTTGCGCGGGCAGACCCTCCCTCGAGCGGATGAATCCAAAGCGGCATTCGACCGTCGTCGGTGAGTGCGGTGAAGGCGAGCATTTTTCCGTCAGGTGACAAGGCGACGGAGAGCCTGGCACGTGGAACACGAACTTCGCACCCGGCGGCGCAAACACCAGACGTCTTCATCGCCTGTAACGCGGCCGGCGCGGTCTCGTGGCGAGCAGCGTTCGACGCAACGTCGGCCTCGACCCGTGTCTGGTTCTCTGGATGTTTTCGACGAGCAGGGCGCTCGCCGCCAAAGTACCTGCGAGCGCTACGATCGCCCAGCGCCGCAGCGACACGGCGCCCTCGAGACACGCCTCGAGCGCATGAGCCATCGATTCCGCGCTCTCGAACCGACGCGCGGGTTCCGGATCGAGTGAGACTTCGATCGCCCTGGTCAGGCGCGCGGACAAGTCGGGACGCAGCGGCCGAAGCGGCGTGCGCCTGCATTCTGCGTGTGCGTCACGGAGCTCCCGAAGCGAGCGGCCCGGTACCGGATATTTGCGTGTCGCGAGGTGGAACAACAGCGTGCCGAGGCTATAGATGTCGGATCGCGGTGTGGCCGGCTGACGATTGTAGAGCTCGGGAGCCACGTATGCCGGGGTTCCAGCGAGTGCGGCCGGCGTATCCTCTGACACATCGAGCTCGTCGACCGGTACCGAAGTCGCCGAGCATGATCCGCCCGCGTTCGGCGCGAAGCGCATTCTGCGCCTTCACGTCGCGATGGAGGAGACCTGCCTCGTGAACGGCGGCAAGCGCGTGGCACAACTCGATACCGACTCGTATCAGCTCGCCTTCAGCGAACGGACCGCGTTCGGCCAGCTCGGCGGCCAGCGTCCGCCCTTCGACGAACTCCATCCATAAGCCGGTGACGCCATCGATCCGCTGCGCGCCGTAAATCGTCACGACGTTCGGATGGCGCACGCGCGCCATCAGTCGGCCTTCCTCGATCACGTGAGTGTCGGCCGAGTCATCTCCGTCAACGTGACAGAGGATCTTCAGCGCGACTTCGCGGTCGAGCGCCGGATCCCAGGCGCGGTAGACGTCGCCGAATCGCCCGCGTCCGACGTGTTCGATCACGCGCAGCGTTCCCCAGGACGTGCCGGCCGAAAGGACACGACGCCGCTGGTTGGTGCGCGACCCCGTGCTCAAGCTGGCGAAGATCCGTCCGACCGACGCCACAGCACGGAGTTGTGCAATCGTCTGACGGTCGTCAGCGTCTCGAAGTGCTCTGTTCGGCGGACTCCCAATCGGGAGTGCCGCCATCGGCGACCACTCCGGCAAGCTCGTTGAGACGTTGAGGCTCGAGCATTCGAGGGCTGAATCAGCTTACTCACGTAAAACACGCGAGCGCACAAATCGCACACTCGCTTTCGGTTGGAAGCGGGCTAACCGCGCTTCATCTCCTCGGCCAGGCGCACGATGGCACGCACGACCGTCATGCGGGCGGCGTTGGCCGAGGGTTTCTTGAGAACCTCGGCGATCTCCGCATAACTCAGGCCGAACTCCACGCGCGATACGATTGCCTCGCGTTCTTCGGGCTTCAGTCGCTGCAGCGCCGCATCATACTGGTCCAGCGTTTCCTGGGCGATTGCCGCTTCCAGCGGCGAGGTCGCATCATCGGCCATGCCCGAGTCGAGTGTGGCTGACGCGCCGCGGGTCGCCATCTTCCTCAGCTCGTTGCGGATGCGGTTGATGACCGCCTGCCGAAGGTACGCCTGGAGGGCGCCGTCGCCGCGGTGCTCGAACCGATCCAGGTGCTTGAGGGTCTCCACGATTGTTTCCTGGATGAGATCGCTCGTGTCGGCGATGTCACGGGCCCAGCCGGGAAGCCGCCCCGATGCCCAGCGTTTGAGCTGTGGAACGTGACGCTCGAAGAGGCGATTAAGGGCTTCCGCGTCACCTGCACGAGCGCGATCGAGCAGATCGCTGGTGAGGTCTCGGAGGGCATCTCCATCCGAGGAGCCTTTGGCGTCGGCCTGATCCATAGGCGGATGGCCCGACATGATAGTCGATGTTTGCGTGTGCGCTTTGCCAATCTGGCGTGTTTCTCGTTTGTACCCGAACTCACAGCGGTCTCAGAGCCGCCCAATCGAGAGGAACTCGTCATGACAGCAACCCGACGCCGTCGAACCAATGCGCTTCACGTCGTAATCGTCACGGTGTTTGCTTTGACCGGAATTGCCGTGCCGGCGAGTCGCGCCGCGACCGTCTGGCTGGTGACCTTCACCATTGACGACGCGTGGTCCACCAGTAATGCCCTTTTCAGCGATGCTGATGTGACCGGGACTAACGAATACAAAGACTATCGCCTCGGATCCGGCGACGAGTCCGACCTGAACTTTTGTGTTGAAGCCAGTCCATACGGACGAAACATGCTCTTCATCCGCTTTAACCGGAAGCTGGATGGCGATGATGGCGTCCAGCGCTGCGATACGCCAACGCATGAGTACAGCAACGGAACGCAGCGGCAGTATTCCCTTTTGATTGACAACGACAGCGCCTGCTGGGAGCTCGGCTCGAACGGCTACCTTTCGGATGACGCCTCAACGTGGCATCGGCCGTGCCGCATCGTCGGCGGAGTGAACCCTAGAATTCGCATGGGTGATCCCTGGGTGAAGAACCCGAGATTTGCGGTGGACTTTCTCACGACCAATCCGACAGAGCCAAAGGGAAGCGCGACATCATATGTCGTTGAATCGACGGCGAATGCGACGATTCTATCCGGGCCCAATAACACCAGAATCGTTACGTATGGTGGAATGGCTCGGTTGCATAAATTCGCGCCGAATTCCGTAGGCGTGGTTGCGGAACCCTTCCCTCTTCCTTTCCACATGACATTGGTTCGGACGAGTCAGTAAGGCGCCGGCGCCAGTTGACCTGACGGTAAGAATGCACGTCTGGAACGGCTCGTTGGCACACCCCTTCGTGGCCGATCCAACTCGACGACGTTGCCGTCAGGTCGGCTTCCATCGCCACACTCGCATGTGACGAAAGCGTGACCGAATCGGCGTATAGCGCTGACACTCGCTGACTAGAGTATGCGCCCTGTCCGCGTTTCTTCATCAGGACGTTGAGAGTAGATAGCAGGGCCAACACAGGAGTCGAACATGACCAGCCCAATCGCGTCGCCCGATGTTCGAGACATCCAAATCGACCCGGCAGCACTTGAATCGCTGAGGTCAACTCTACGCGGCCAGACACTCATGCCTGGTGACGCCGACTACGACGCCGCGCGCGTTGGCGATCGAAGGAAATGATGATGCGTCGAGGTCTGATTGTTGCCCTCTCAGTCGTTTCCTTCGCCGCCTCAATTGCGCTGTTCACGCAGCACTTGCGTGAACGCACCAGAGAGCCCAGCCTTCACATTGCCGACATTGATTCGAGTCATCGTCCAGTTGAACCGGCCGGCGATGGCCGCTCTCGAATCAATTCGCAGAAGCGCAGTCGGATCGATAAGTCATACGGTCGAATCGCTCTCAGTTTCGAGGCGAATCTCGGACAAACCGACCCTCGGGTCCGGTTCATGTCACGTGGCCCTGGGTACACGCTGTTTCTCACGGGCACAGAAGCAGTCCGCGTTTTTCGGGGAAGGTTGGAGGTTTGAATGCGCAGCACGTCGGCCGATAAGAGGACGCTCTCCACACCAAATCTGATGCTGCTGCGAGTGCTAGTGCTGTCGCTGACAACGTCACTGACACTGATAGCAGCGTCTGGGGTCGCGCGCGCTCAAACTGCGCAATACACGTTCACCCGCATCGCGGATACGGTGAACGACGATGCCGGTTTGGGTGGTGTGTTCTGCGTCGGGCTGAATAACCTGGGCACTGTCATCGTGTTCTTCTCTCCCGTGGGATCCGGCATCGGTCAAATCTGGCGCGGAAACGGGCAGCCGGGATCGTTCACGCAAGTCGCGCCGGATGTTGCCATGTCACAGTGCCCGTCCATGAACGATCTGGAGGAGACCGCCTATCTGGTCCAGCCGGACAAAACGGTTGCCGTGGTAGCTCTCGTGAGGAACACCAATGGTACGCCGATCCCGCTTGCAAGTTCCAATGGTAATCCCCCCCTCGACGGCAGCTCGAACGGTGCCTACACTCCCCTCAGCAACAGCGGCAGCGCGGCCTTCGTCACCTTGGGGGGTGGCATTTACGTTGCCCCCGCCGGCTTTTGGGTCTACAACCCCTTGACGGATCCCCCGCTGAGCCCCGGCGGCCCCCGATCCATTAACGACAGCAACACGGTCCCTTTTGTGGCAATGCGTCCCGATCCAACCGCACCGTTTGGGCAACGCTTCGGCATCTATCGTGGCTCAGCGATCCCGCTGATCGAGGACGGTGATGCGACCTCCCTGGGAACAATTAGCATTCATTTTTCCGTTGCGCCCGTGATCAATAACGGGGGAACGGTGGCGTTTTCGGGCGACACAGCCGGAGGGGGGTCGGGTGTTTACACCACATCGGATGGCGTTTCAGTGACACTCGTCGGCACAGCTCTAGCCAGCGGAATTGCCATCAACGATGCCGGCACCGTCGCCTTTCGAAGAAACATCGCAGGTGGAAATGTCGTGGGTGAGGGGCTTTACATCGGTCGGCCAGGATCGATCGATGAAAAAGTCATCGCCTACGGCGACCCGCTTGACGGCTCGACGTTCCAGTTTGGGGGTGTATGGGAAGAGGCCATCAACAACAGCGGTCAGATTGCTTTTTTTGCGGATCTCGCGGACGGTCGACGAGGCGTGTACCGCGCCGATCCGATCGACCGCACGGGTCCGATCGTCACGGCTCCAGCACCCATAGAAATCACCGTAACCGAGGCGTCCGGTGCAACGGGTAACGCTTCAACCGTGCTCGCGGCCTTTTTAGGTGGCGGGAGCGCGATAGACAACGTCGATCCAACCCCGGCACGCCTGACTCCAACAGCTAGCGGTGTGGACGCGACGAACGCGACCTTGTTTCCGATCGGCACGACGACGGTCACTTTCCGCTTTCAGGACGCGAGCGGCAACATCGGGTCCGCAACATCCGAGGTCACCGTGACCTCCGAGATTGTCCTTCCGCCGACAATCACGAGCGCGATCCCAAGCGAGTCAGTCTTATGGCCACCGAATCACAAATACCGTTCGGTGTCCATTGCGGTACTTGCCACCGACGCGTCTGGCAACGACATCGGCGCGAACTGCAGGATAGTCTCGGTGTCTAGCAATGAGCCGGATAACGGCCTGGGCGACGGCGACACAGCAAATGACAGTGTGATCAGGGGCCGATTGATTGTCGATTTGCGTGCGGAGCGTTCCGGCAGCGGCAAAGGCCGTATCTACATGATGACGCTGAGGTGTAGTGACGCGAATGGTGCGTCATCGACGAGAACGGTTCTCGTGACCGTTCCGCATAACAGGTAGTTCTCTCGGTGAACACGCTCACAACACTCCGTTCGGTAGCGCCATCGGACGTCAAGACGCCGTGGATACCGAACTGCGAAAACGCCATCAATCGCGACGCTCGTAAGCGCCGAGTGCTGGTGTGATGGTCGAACGGGCCGCCAGAGCGTGGTCGCAGCATGTTGTCGCATAGAGTCTCCGAATACGGGGATAACGTGGGCCGCAGGCTCCACGCGAACCATCACGTGGAATCACAACTACGGTGTCGCACAACTTTTCGATATTGCGTTCAGTCCAGACAATGGAGCCAGTTGGTCGTCGGTGGTGACGGGTGTGACAGGCACGACGGCAACGAGCGGCGCTTACACGGGAGCGATGCCAATGTCAGTAAGGGCGCAGGGCCTGATGCGCGTCAGCCCGGCGGGAAATCCAGGTGATGGAGACATGAGCAATGTGCCTTTCACGCTGGCGCCGCCTCGCATCACCCTCATCGCGCCGAATGCAAATGTGAACTGGACGGTCGGATCGACCCGCATCGTGAAGTGGAACCACAACCTGGGCACGGCCGAGAGCGTGAACATCGAAGTCAGCCGCGACGGCGGTAGCACGTTCACTCCCATCGCTTCCGCAGTGCCAAATTCAGCAGCGAATTCGGGCATGTTCAGTTGGGTCGTGAGCGGCCCGGCATCAAGTAGTTCGCGAATCAGAATCATTTGGACCAGTGATGGAGTGACGCAGGGCCTCAGTGACGTGAACTTCAGGATTCAGTAGTGGGTTGCGGCAGTCGGACCCGCCGATTTGTTTGCCGTGAATTACACATGATGCGAGACCTGCGTTGCGCGCTGTTCGCTCTGGTGACTGGCGCTCGCCCGTCCCTCCAGGCGCATCGGGCGATCCGCTACAACCACGCGAACCGCGGCGACGAGCTCATGACCGAGCAGAAGGTCGAAGAGGCGCTGCGCGAGTGCGGCGCCGCCAGCGAGATCGCGCGGAGATCTTGGAGCTGCGATTCTTCCATCCCGTCGCGCTCGCTTCGATCGGCCGCGAGGCCGAGGCGGCTCCGATCTTCAGGGCAGTCTTCACGAAGGAGCCGATTTGGGCCGATCTGCTGACGTGCCCTCGGGATACAACTCTCTGTTTGGCTGAGCAGCGAGTAGTGAGGCGGCGATTTGCGTGCCGCACTTTGTTTGGAACCTAAGAAACGAACCGCGAAGATACGAACAGAACTCGACGGCACAACGAACTCGACGACGGGGGTCTCGCGCATGGAGATCCGGCCCTAATCCCAAATCCCCAATCCTAATCCCTAGTTTTGATCCAAAATTCTCCGTGGTGAGACTTCTGTGGTCGGCGTTCATCGGCATCGCGGCATGCGTCGCATTGTCGGCGATTGCGGCGGCCCAGGCGCCGCTCGATCAGGCAATCAAAGCTGCGAGCGAGCTTCCCAGGTTGTACAGCCTGGTCGTGTCGCAGCGCGGCACCGTCATCCTCGAACGCTACTTCAATGGGCGGCGCCCCACGAGCTCGGCCAACATCAAATCTGCGTCCAAAAGCGTCATCGCAGCGCTGGTGGGCATCGCGGCCGACCGCAAGCTGCTCTCGCTGAATCAGTCGATCGGCACGTACTTTCCGGAGCTTCCAGCCGAGAAGCGCGCGATTACGATCGAAGACCTCCTGACGATGCGGTCGGGGCTCGAGTCGACCAGCAACCGTAACTACGGAACGTGGGTTCAGAGCCCGAACTGGGTTCGTCACGCGCTCGCGAAGCCGCTGATGGAACGCCCGGGCACCGAGATGATTTACAGCACCGGCAATACACACATCCTTTCCGCCATCCTCACAAAGGTCACCGGCAGCAATACCTGGCAGTTCGCGCAGGAAGCGCTCGCGAAACCGCTCGGCTTCACGCTGGCCCAGTGGCCGCGCGATCCACAGGGGATTTACTTCGGCGGCAACGAGATGGTCATGACACCGCGCCAGATGCTCGCCTTCGGCGAGCTCTACCTCAACGGCGGGCAGGTTGGCGGCCGGCAGATCATCTCGAAGGCGTTCATCGACGAAACCTTCAAGGCCCGCGGCCGCTCGCGCATCAGCGGCCGCGAGTACGGCTACGGGTGGTGGATGCGGGAGATGGCAGGCCGGCAGACGTACTATGCGTGGGGCTTCGGCGGCCAGTTCATCGTGCTCGTCCCGAGCCTCGATCTGGTCGTGGTCTCGACCTCGGCCGCCACGGTCAGCGACGATCGGCGGGAACACCGGCGAAGCGTCGACGACATCATCGAAACGCTCATCATCGCGCCGCTGGCGAATTGACGGGGTCGGGAGGGGTTTTTCGCGGAAGACGTGAGAAAAACCCCTCCCGACCCCGTTTCGCCCCTTCGCGACAATCTGCGATGGTTCCGCGACCCGATTCGCAATAAAATCCGGGTCAAATGCGCCATGCACTCATCGCTTCACTCGTCGTCTGTCTGTGTGCGGTGGCCGCCGCGCAGGTGACCGACAAGGACCTGCTGAATCCCGATCCGAACGACTTCCTGCTGTACTCAGGAACTGTACGATTCGCAGCGGCATTCGCCACTGAAGCAGATCAACACCTCGAACATCGCCAGCCTGCAGGCGAAATGGATCTTCCACCTGACCGGCGCGAAAGATCTCGAGGGGCCGCCCATCGTGCACAAGGGCGTGATGTATGTCGGTCAGTACAACCGCGTGCACGCGCTCGACGCGGCAACCGGACGCCTCATCTGGGAATACATGCGGCAGCCGCCGAGCGTCGGCTGGCAGCGCGGCATCGGCATCTACGGCGACATGGTCTACATGGTCGCGCAGGATTCCGCGCTCGTCGCGCTCGATCGGCGCACCGGCAACCCGCTATGGGAGGCGCGCCCGTCGCAACAGGGCAAGCGCTTCCAGGGGCCGATGCCGTTTGCCGCCAAGGGGCTCATCATCATGAGCGGCAGCGGCCAGGGCGGCGGCTTCATCGAGGCGTTCGACGCGAGGACCGGTCAATCGAAGTGGACGTGGAACACCATCCCGAAACCGGGCGAGCCGGGCAGCGAGACATGGGCCGGCGACTCGTGGCGAAACGGCGGCGGCCCGGTGTGGGTGAGCGGCAGCTACGACCCGCAGCTCAACCTGATCTACTGGGGAACGGGACAGCCGTCTCCGGATTTCGTCGGCGACAATCGCGAGGGCGACAACCTCTACACCGACAGCATCGTCGCGCTCGACATCGACACCGGCAAGCTGAAGTGGCACTTCCAGAACACGCCGCACGATGTGCACGACTGGGATTCGAACGAGATGCCGATCCTGATCGATGCGCCGTTCAACGGCCAGATGCGCAAGCTGCTGCTGCAGGCGAACCGCAACGGCATCTACTACATCCTCGATCGCACCGATGGAAAGTTCCTGCGTGGCGTGCCCTTTGTCAGCAAGGTCGACTGGATGAGCGGCTTGAGTCCGGAAGGTCGGCCGATTCTGACGCCGGGACACGAGCCAACGGTTCAGGGATCCAAGACGTGTCCGTCCACCGCCGGTGCGACCAACTGGCCATCGCCCGCTTACAGCCCGGACACGAAGCTGTTCTACCTGATTGCCCAGGAAGGTTGCGGCGTCACGTATCGTTCGACCACGAACTTCAGGCCGGGACAGGGTGGCAGCGGCACGGCGTACATGGAAAGCGGCGAGGACCAGGAACGCTGGCAGCTCTACGTGCGCGCGCTCGATGCCGTGACGGGAAAGAAGGTGTGGGACTTCGAGCAGATCAGCTCGTTTCACTACGGGCCCGGGCTGCTCTCCACAGCCGGCGGCCTGATCTTCGCGCCCGAGCAGCAGGGGATGTTTACGGTCCTGGATGCGAAGAGCGGCAAGCCGCTCTGGAACTTCAACACTGGTGCGTTGATCACGTCGGCGCCTTCGACCTACATGGTCGATGGACATCAGTACATCGCGCTCACGTCGTTTTCGAACGTCATCGCGTTTGCGTTGCCGGACGCGAGGTAACTGTCATGATGAACCATGTCACAGAATATGGCAGATGGCAGATGGCAAATGGCAAAGGGCGCGCGGCCCGTCGCGCGTTGATCCTTGCCGGCAGCGCACTGCTGTCTGTCTTTGTGCCATCTGCCATGTGCCATTTGCCATATCTCGTTGTCCCAGTGAACGCGCAGCGCGGTGGCGGGCCGGCGACGGCCAAGCCGGCGCATCCGGCCATTGGAAACCGCGAGGCGATTGCCGAAGGAGAAAAGCTCTACAACGAAGCGTGTACGTCCTGCCATGGCAAAGACGGCAAAGGCGGAGAGCTTGGCCCGCCGGTCGCCTCCCAGAACCGCCGCTATCTGCGGCGCACGGACCAGGAAGTGTTCGATGCCGTCAAAGAGGGCATCACCGGCACGCAGATGCCGCCGTATTCAGCACAGTACACCGACGATCAAATCTGGCGCATGACCGCATACATCCGCGGCCTTCGCGGCACGGCGATCGACACGCCGGCGTCCGGCAATGTCGCCGGCGGTGAGTCGATCTTCTGGGGCAAAGGGAATTGCGGAAGCTGCCACATGATCAAGGCGAAGGGCAGCATCCTCGGGCCCGATCTGTCGAACCTCGGCGGCCAGCGCAAGGTCCAGGACATCGCCGACGCGCTCACGAAGCTGGAGCACAGGATCGCGGCCGACGGGGGCACGCACGACACGACGTTGCTGCCGATGTCCACCTACCAGCCGGTGCGCGTCACGACCAGGGATGGGAAGGTCGTCTCGGGCATTCTCAAGAACGAAGACAGCTTTTCCCTTCAGGTGCTGGGCCGGGACGATCTCAACATCTACCGCTTCAAACGGCAGGACGTGCAGGTGTACTACGATCCCAACAGCATCATGCCGCACGACTGGGACAAGCGCCTGTCGCCGTCGGAGTTCCAGGACTTGATGGCGTTCCTGACGAGGTTGTACGTGCCTCCGCCCCCGCCACCTCCCGCGCGCGGCGGAGGAGCGCCGGTTGGATAGGGGATCTTAGAATCTAGAATCTAAGATCTAAGATCTAAGATCTAAAGACTAAAAACTGAAAACAGGAGACGAGGAGATTAGGAGAAATTCTTTTTTTTAAAGAATTCCTCCTGACCTCCTGATCTCCTGTTTGTTTTCAGGGTGTACGCTCGGCGAACGTAATCACATACCCGTCCGGATCCTCGAACGCAAACTCCGTTACGCCGTACCACTTCTTCTCCAGCGGCATCGTGACCGTCACCTTCGTCTTGAGCTCGTCGTAGACCTTCTCGATGGCCACCACCTCGATGAAGAGCGTCAGGGTCCCGCCGATCGGCTTGCCCGCGAAGACCGGGTACTCCTCGGTCGCCGGGCCAGGGTCGTTGAGGAAGATCTCCACCGGACCCGACTGCACGCCCGCAAACACGAACGGCGAGGCATCGGGCACCGTTTGCGTGCGCGCGAAGCCGAGCACGTCGCAGTAGAACGTGAGACTCTGCTCGACGTTGGAGACGATCAGGTTTGGCGTGAGTTTCTGGAGCGTGAACGGCATCGCACACCTCTCTTGTGTGCTCGCTGATGCCTACATCCACGAACCCGGCGAGATCGAGTCACGCAGGTAGGGGCTTGGAGAATTGGCAGATTGGCAGATTGGCAGATTGGCAGATTAATTGGACAGATTGAATTTCTTAATCTACCAATCTTCCAATCTACCAATCTTCCAATACGTGTATCAGTCCCAGCCCCACTAGGTACGGCGCGAGCATAACACAGCCTCGCCGTACTGTATTCTTTGCCGCCTATGCCATCGACCCGGCGCGTGACGCCACGCTCGAGCACGCGCAAGAGAGCCGATCCTCGCGCACGTCGTCAGAGCGGCGGGCAATCGCTCGTGGAGCGCGCGTATCGGGAAATCCGGCGAAGGATTCTGGACAACGAGTATCCTCCCGCGCATCAAGTGCTCGAGCAGGATCTCGCGGCAGACCTCGGCATGAGCCGCACGCCGCTGCGAGAGGCGCTGGTTCGCCTTCAAAACGAGCACTTCGTCCAGCTGATCCCGCGACACGGGATGCGCGTCGTGCCGCTGTCGCTCCAGGATCTCCACGACACCTATGAAGTCCTGACCGCGCTCGAGCTGACCGCGATCGAGCGTCTCGTGAAGTCCGGGCTGAATCCGAAGGCGGCGGGCCGGCTCGACGAGGCGCTCGACGACATGGACGCGTCCTTGAAGCAGCGCGATCGCGACGCGTGGGTCAAGGCCGACGAGCGCTTTCACCGGACGCTCATCGACCTCTGCGGAAATGCGCGTCTGGCCGCCATGGCCTACATGCTCTGGGATCATGGTCATCGCGCCCGCATGACCACCGTTCGGCTGCGTCCGACGCTGGGCTCGTCGAACCGGGAGCATCGGGCGGTTGTCGACGCCATCAAGCGCGGCAACTGGCGCGACGCGAGGGCCATCCACCTGAAGCATCGTGCGAGAACCAGTCAGGAGATCATCGCGCTTCTCGAGCAATGCCGTCTCGGCAGTTTTTGAACAGCCTCGTGGCGTGCATGATTACGGCCGGCGGAAATTCCAATGTGGCGGCGCGGCGCCAGGGACGTCGGTCCGGAATCGGAAGATGCAATCGGTGTGGAGGCAGCCGATGTAGACCGTCCGCAGATCGGATGCCCCGAATGCCACGCTGGTGACGTGTTGCAGCCGGGTTCCGGGGATGGGACCCAGATGGTCCGCACGCATCTGGTCCCGGCCGAACGCGTCTTCAACTTCATCGACATGCGTCGCGTTGAGCTCTTCGACGATGGTCTCCAGGGACGACCCGTCGAACCGGAGCAGGCGGTTGCTGATCAGGCTGGTGATCCAGATACGGTTCTGCTGGTCGAACACGAACCCGTCGGGCCAGCAGCCGTGGCCGAAGGCGATGACCGTCTCAGGTGTTTTCAGATCGACCGCCTGCGCCGATTCGAAATCGCGTCAGGCGGCGGCCGAACGTTTCGACGACGTAGAGCCACTCGCCGGCGGGGTCGGGCCGGCACTCGTTGGTGTAGTGCAGCCCGTCCGCGACGATGCGGGCGCCGCGATCGTCAACGAGCACGATGAAACCGTCGCGGACGTCGGATCTCCATGCACGTTGTCGAGGGCGCCGCGTGGTGCTCACGGTGATCCAGGTGCGGCCCCGTTCATCGGTCGTCACGTAATTCACCGGAGGCAACGTGATCCCGTCAACCTCGACGAGCCACGGTGTGAGCGTGCCGTCCCGATCGAGCCGCCAGACGCCGCCGGCGTCGCCGAGATTGGCGATGAGGAACGACCCGTCTTCGTTCAAGGCGATGCCGTTGGGACGCAGTTCGACGCCGTCCGCGCGGGCGAGCCAGGCGTCCTGCGCGCCGCCGGCCCGGACGACCGCGACACCGCCGCGCCAGTCGGGGACGAATACGTCGCCGGCGGACGTGCCGAGCACGCATTCGGGCCGGTACAATGCACGTCCGAACGGTTCGAACGAGGCGGGCAGGATGTTTGACACTGAATTCGCTAACGCATACGATGACCGGTCTCCGGTCAAACCAGTCTGGACGTCATGCACCTGGGTGTAATCGCCGACGATGTGACCGGTGCGACCGATCTGGCCTCGGTGCTGCGCCGGGACGGATGGTCCGTGATCCAGACGCTCGGCGTCCCGGAATCCGCGGTGCCGCCGGCCGACGTCGTCATTATCTCCCTGAAAACGCGCACGGCTCCGGTTCACGTGGCGACGACCGCGGCCTGTGCGGCAGAGGCCTGCCTGACGAACGCCGGCGCCCGGCAGATCTACTTCAAGTACTGCTCGACCTTCGACTCCACGGATGCCGGCAACATCGGGCCCGTGATCGAGCGCCTGCTGGAACAGATGGACGAGCCGTTTACGATCGCGTGCCCGGCTTATCCGTCGCTGGGTCGCACGGTCTACCTCGGCCATTTGTTCGTCGGCGACCAACTGCTGTCGGAATCGTCGATGCGGCATCATCCGCTGACGCCGATGACCGATTCCAACCTCGTGCGCGTGCTGGCGAGACAGTCGGCGTGTCCGATCGGGCTCGTGCCGTTCACGGACGTGGAGAAGGGATCCGACGCTGTTCGCGCGCGCTGCGGAACACTGAGGGCCGACGGCCACAAGGTGGCCATCGTCGATGCGGTGGCCGACCGGCATCTGGATACCATCGCGTCGGCGTGCCGGGATTTTCGACTCATCACGGGAGGCGCCGCGCTCGGCGGTGCGCTGGCCAGAACGATGTCGCACCAGCACGACGAGGCCAGACCTCCGGCGCTGTCTTCGCCACCCGGATCTGTTGCGGTCCTCAGCGGAAGCGGATCGGCCGCCACGCAGGCGCAGGTCCGGCACCTGGCGCGGCTTGTGCCGCATCGGCAGGTCGATCCGGTGACGCTGGCATCAGACGACGGCGCTCTGGCGGAATTGGTCAGCTGGTCGCGTGCGCAGTCACAACATGGCCATGTCCTCATCTATTCCACGACATCGCCGGAAGATGTGCAGAAAGCCCAGCAGACGCTGGGCCGGCCGGAAGCCGCGGCGATTCTCGAGCGGGCGTTCAGCACGCTGGCGGTCGCGCTTGCGTCGGATGGCGTGCGCGCGTTCGTCGTGGCCGGCGGCGAAACCTCCGGTGCGGTGCTCGACGCCATCGGCGTGAAGACGCTGGGCTTTGGCGACGAAATCGAGCCGGGCGTGCCGTGGACGCACAGCCTCGAGCCGAAGGGCTTTCATCTCGCGTTGAAATCGGGAAATTTCGGAAGCGTCGAGTTTTTCGCCAGGGCGCTGGGGATTGCGGCATGAACGAGGAACAGGCACGCGAGGCGCTGGCCCGCCATGGGCGCTCGCTCTTCGCGCGGGGGTACAGCTGCGGTACGTCGGGGAATCTCAGCGTCCGCTTCGACACAGGTGGCTACGTGATGTCGCCGACGAACGTGTCGCTGGGACGTCTCGAGCCGCGCGCTCTCAGCAGGCTGGACGTCAACGGACGGCACGTCGATGGTCCGGCTCCGACAAAGGAAGCGTGGCTGCACTTTGCGATGTACAAGAGCAGGCCCGACGATACGGCTGTTGTGCACCTGCATTCCACGTACGCGACCGCCCTGTCCTGCCTGACCGATCGTCCTCCAGACGATGTGCTTCCCGCGATTACGCCGTACGTCGTCATGAGAGTCGGGCGTGTCGCGCGGGTGCCGTACTTCAGGCCCGGCAACGCCGACGCTGCCGGGACGATTTCGCAGTTGGCCGTTTCGCATCGTGCGCTCCTGCTCGCCAACCATGGGCCGGTCGTCTCGGGCCCCGATCTCGACACGGCCGTCTCGGCTGCCGAGGAGCTCGAGGAAACCGCAAAGCTGTTCTTCATTCTTGGAGACCGGCCCCAGTGGCGGCTTGGCCCGGCGGAAATCGACGAGCTCCGCCGCGTGTTCGGATCCTGAAGAGATGAGGCAACCTCTCCGAGGTGTGGCCGTGGGTGCCGGATATTTCAGCCGGTTTCACTACGACGCCTGGCCGCGCGTGTCGGGCGCCCAGCTGGTCGCCGTGTGCGACCTCGACCGGTCTCGCGCAGACGCTGTCGCCGGGCAGCTTCCTCATGCGAAGGCCTATTCCGACACGGCCGCCATGCTCGATGCGGAACGCCCCGACTTCATCGATATCATCACGCCGCCGCACACGCATGCGGCGCTGACGAGGCTGGCCGCCGAGCGCGGCGTGCACGTGCTCTGTCAAAAAGCCCTTGCGCCCAGCTTCGAAGACGCGGTCGCGATCGTCGAGTCGGCCGAGCGCGCCGGAATCCGTTTGATGGTGCACGATAACTTTCGATTTCAGCCCTGGCACCGCGAGTTCCGGCGGCTGCTCGACAAGGGACGCATCGGCCAGCTTCATTCGATCTCGTGCCGCACGCGCATGGGCGACGGGTGGCAGCCCGATGCCTACCTGGCGAGGCAGCCGTACTTCCGCACGATGCCTCAATTGCTCATCTACGAGACCGGCGTGCACTTCATCGATGTGTTCCGCTATCTGGGCGGCGAGGTACGACGTGTGTTCGCGCGGCTGCGCCGCCTCAACGCGGATATTGCCGGAGAGGACACGGGCCTCGTGGTCTTCGAGTTCGCGAGCGGTGGTCAGGGACTCTGGGATGCGAACCGCTACAACGAGTCGCCGGCCACGGATCCCCGTTACACATTCGGTGAGTTCGTGCTCGAAGGCGATGGCGGTTCGCTGCGGCTCGACGAGGAAGGCCGGATGTGGATCCATCCGCTTGGGGCCGGTACGAGCGCTCACGAGTACATTCACGAGCGCCGCGGGTTCGCCGGCGACTGCGTGCGCGCGACGCTGCAGCATTTTATCGACGGTCTTCTCGCCGGTACCGCGTTCGAGACAGACGGCCGCTGCTACCTGCATACGCTCGCGGTGCAGGAGGCCATCTATCAGTCCGCGGCGACTGGTGTGCCTGTTGCAATCGCGGAGGTCGGCATCGGTAGTGCCGCATCGGTGGCGCAGGGCTTCAGCCCCGCCAGAAGTAGCGCAGGCTTCAGCCCGCCTCCTAGGGTAAGTTCGGAGGATGCGCATGCGTGAGTTTCGAATTGCGGTGTTCCCAGGAGACGGCATCGGCCGGGAAGTGATGGCGCCGTGCCTCACCTTGCTGGACATCGCTGTCGCTCGAGCCGGTGGCTTCCGCCTGGCCTTCGACCAGTACGAAGCCGGCGCCGAGTTGTATCGCCGGACGGGCACCGCGCTGCCCGACAGCGCGATGCGCGCGGCGGAATCGGCCGACGCGATCCTGCTCGGTGCCATGGGCCTGCCCGAGGTCCGCTATCCGGACGGCACCGAAGTGCAGCCGCATCTCGACTTCCGCGAACGGTTCGATCTCTATGCCGGCGTGCGCCCGTTCCGGTTGTTGAACGGTGCGCCCACGCCGCTGGCCGATCCGCGCGCGAAGAACATCGATTGCGTGCTGGTGCGCGAATCGACCGAAGGCCTGTTTGCCTCGCGGACGATGACACGCCGTGAGGGCAACGACGCGGTGTTCGACACGATGAAAATCACGCGGCGCACTTCGGAACGGCTCTTCGACTTCGCGTTTCGACTCGCCCGGTCGCGGCGGAAGAAGGGGCGGCCGGGCCGCGTGACCTGCGTGGACAAAGCGAACGTCATTCCATCGCTGGCCTTTTTCCGAACGATCTTTCTCGAGTGCGCGTCGAGGCATCCGGATATCGCGGCCGACTGCGCCTATGTGGATGCGGTGGGTCTCAAATTGGTGCGGGCGCCCTGGGAATTCGACGTCCTGGTCACCGAGAACATGTTCGGCGACATCCTGTCCGACGTGGGGGCGGCGCTCATCGGCGGCATGGGGATGGCCCCGTCCGCCGATCTCGGCGACAAGCATGGCGTGTTCCAACCCTGTCATGGCACGGCCCCAGACATTGCCGGCCGCGGCGTGGCGAACCCAACGGCCATGATTCTGTCGGCGGCGATGATGCTCGACTGGCTCGGCGAACGTCACGACGTGCCCGCGTGTTCGTCGGCCGGAGCGGCGCTCGCGCAGGCCGTCGAGTCAGCGTTCGGAGACGGAGACCTGCGGAGTCTCGAGCACGGCGGTGCCTCTGGTACCGCGCAAATTGCGGCTCGTGTGCAGGCGCATCTCGAACGTCTTCCGGTGGGCCTCGGCGCGTCGGGTGCGAGATGAGCGCCGACAAGCAGGCGGCGCAGGCGGTTGTTCCGAAAGACCTTGCCACAACGGGCGCGGTGCCGACGCGGTACAAACTGATTGCCGTCACGTTCTCCCTGTCGATGCTGCTCTACATCGATCGCGTCGCCATCTCGACGGCCCGCAATCCGGTCTCAGAGGCATTTGGTCTCACCGACACCCAGTTCGGCTGGGTGTTGTCGGCGTTCGCGCTGGGGTATGCGCTGTTCCAGACGCCGGCAGGCGCCCTCGCCGATCGCTACGGTGCGCGCATCGTGCTGGCAGCCGTCGTGGGATTGTGGTCGGTCTTTACGGCGCTGACAGGCATCGCGTGGAGTTTTGCGTCGCTGCTGCTCTTCCGGTTCCTCTTCGGTGCGGCCGAAGCCGGCGCCTATCCCACGTGCGCGCGAGCGTTTTACGCATGGCTGCCCGCCGGCGAGCGGGGCCTCGCGCAGGGCATCAACTTTTCGGGCTCGCGTCTTGGGGCGGCGTTCGCGCTGCCGGCGGTCGCGTGGCTGGTGATGGCTGCCGGATGGCGACGCGCCTTCATCGTTGCTCGGTGCGTTCGGAGTCGTGTGGGCCGCCGCCTGGTATGCGTGGTTTCGAAACACGCCGGATGAGCACGGCAGCGTCTCAGAAGCCGAACGGCAGTTGATTCAACGGGGGCGCCCTGCATCGGCGAGCGCCGCGCCCGCGGCGATCGGGCTTGGCGCGCTCGTCCGATCGGCGAACATGCGGCTGGCGATGGGGCAGTACTTCGCGTCGAACTTCACGTTCTTCTTCTGTCTGACGTGGCTGTTCCCCTACCTGCAGCGCACGTATCGGCTCGAGGCACTGCAGACCGGACTGCTCGCCGCGCTGCCGCTCGTGGGCGGAGCGATCGGCAACTGGGTGGGTGGCGCGATCGTCGATTCGCTGTATCGACGTGGCCGATGGCGCGAGTCGCGTCAGTACGCGGCGATTGCGGGATTCGTGCTGTCTGCCGCCGGTCTCCTGGCCAGCCTGGCGTTTCAGACGCCGCTGCCCGCTGTGCTGTGCCTGACCATTGCGATGCTGGGGTCGGACATGACGCTTCCACCGTCGTGGGCGTTCTGCATCGACATCGGCCGCGCGAATGCCGGGACGGTATCGGGCACGATGAACATGGCCGGCAACATCGGCTCGTTCGTCACGAGCCTGGCGTTTCCGTATCTGCTGGCCATGACGGGATCGACGACGCCGTTCTTTGTCCTCGGCGCCGTGCTGAACCTGATGGCCGCGTGGCTGTGGACCAGGGCCCGTCCCGATGTTCCGGTCGTCGCTAGTTCGTGACGAAGAGGAGGCTCCCGATGATGAAGCACTGGACTGTTGTATTCGGAACCGCGGGCGTGGCCCTCGTGGCCGGGCTCGCGCTCGTGAACGCACAGAGGGGCGGCGGCGCCAATGACATCACCGTGTCCGGAGAGCTTCGGCAATGGCACAAGGTGACGCTGACATTGGCCGGTCCGCAGGCCGACGAGACGGCGAGTACGCCGAACCCATTTCTGGACTATCGCCTGTCGGTCGTCTTCACCCACGAATCCGGCACACCGTCATACTCGGTGCCCGGTTATTTCGCCGGTGACGGCAACGCCGCCAACTCTTCGGCCACCTCTGGCAACAAGTGGCGCGCGCACCTGTCGCCCGACAAGACGGGCCGGTGGAACTATCGAATTGCGTTTGTCAGCGGAAAAGGCGTCGCGCTCGCAAGCGGGTCTGCCGGTCAGGCAGTCGCGCCGCTCCACGGCCGGACGGGCACGATTCAAATCGCCGGCAGCGACAAACGCGCACCGGACTTCCGCGCTCGTGGCCGGCTGCAGTACGTCGGGAAGCACTATCTGCAATTTGCCGGCAGCGGTGAATACTTCCTGAAGCTCGGGACGGACTCGCCCGAGACGTTGCTGGCGTACGCCGACTTCGACGGCACCGTGGCGCGAAAGGCGCAAGTGCCGCTGCACACCTATACGCCGCATCTCGAGGACTGGACCGCCGGCGATCCGACGTGGAAGGACACAAAAGGCAAGGCGCTCGTCGGCGCCATCAACTATCTGGCGTCGAGAGGCGTGAACTCGATTTCGTTCCTGCCGTACAACGCGGGCGGCGATGGCGACAATGTCTGGCCGTTCGTCGAGCGCGACGACAAGTTCCACTACGACGTATCGAAGCTCGATCAATGGCAGATTGTGTTCGACCACGCGCAGCAGAAGGGCATCTACCTGCACTTCAAGCTGCAGGAGAACGAAATCGACGACCACTCTCGCGGGGGAAAAACCGTCGTCATTCAGGAATCGCTCGATGCCGGTGAGACCGGGCCAGAGCGAAGGTTGTACATACGCGAGCTCGTGGCGCGATTCGGTTATGCGCTCGCGCTGAACTGGAACATCGGAGAAGAGAACACGCAGTCGAGCGAGCAGCAGCTCGCGATGGCGATGAGTCTCACTGGCACCGATCCATACGGCGGTGATCACATCGTCGTCCATACCTTTCCGAACGAACAGGAGAAGGTGTATCCGTCGCTGCTGGGCAAGCAATCGCCCTTTACCGGCGCCTCGCTGCAGATGATGTGGAACGCCGTTCACGAACGCACGCTGAGGTGGGTGCTTGCGTCGGCGCAGGCGAAGAAACCCTGGGTTGCCGCCAATGATGAGCAAGGGCCGGCGAATCTCGGCGTCCCGCCAGACCCTGGCTATGCCGGTTTCGCCGGTAAGGACGCGAAAGGACTCGACGTCGGCTACACGCTCCACGACATTCGCAAGAACGTCTTGTGGGGAAATCTGATGGCCGGCGGAGCCGGCATCGAGTACTACTTCGGTTACGGTCTGCCGGACAACGATCTGGTGGCAGAGAACTTCCGCAGCCGCGAGAAGAGCTGGGAGTACGGCCGGCTGGCGATCGACTTCTTCCACGCGCAGAAGATTCCGTTCTGGGAGATGGCAAACGCCGATGCGCTGGTGGGCAACGGCGCACACGACAACAGCCGGTACTGTTTCGCGAAGGCCAACGAGGTCTACCTGGTGTATCTGCCGTCGGGTGGTACTGCGAGTCTCGATCTGTCGAAGGCGACGGGCCAGTTCGGCGTGAGCTGGTTCGACCCGCGGAATGGAGGGCCGTTGAAGAGAGGCAGCGTCTCAACGGTCAAAGGTGGCGCCAGCGCCGGGCTTGGCGAGCCGCCCGACACTCCCGCCGAGGACTGGCTGGCGGTCGTGCGACGATCGTGATCGGCGATGGCCGATAGTTGATCGCCGGCCTCAGCCTGATCTGATTCCGCGGATTGTTACTCGGGCAGGCCGAGCTTCTTCCGCAAGGCCGGCATGCGCGGGTCGTTTCGCAGCAGCGCCATCTCCGGCCGGTGCAACCAGGTTGCCGCCCGCCACCAGTTGATCTCGGCGGTGCGCGAAAGCGTCTCGAAGGCGCGGTCCTTATCGCCCAACCCGGCGTAGATGAGCATGTTCCGCGACACCGCATCGGGATTGTTCGCCGCGAGCGCCCTCGCCTCTTCCCGACGGCCGCTGACGGCGAGGAGATAGCCGAGGTACCCGAAGAACTGCGGCGGGGCGCCCCTCGAGTACCTTCTCGCGCCTCGTCGAATCGTCCAGAGAGATACAAGGCCCGGCTCAGCCACACGTCCACGAAGGGGAACGCAGGATCGTGCTGCAGGATCCACTGGCAATTCTCGATCGCTTCATCGTAGCGCCCGGCCTCGATGAAGATGTGCGCCTGCGTTCTCCTCACATCCAGCGACAACGGGTCGGCAATGCGCGCCGCTTCGAACTGGCGCAAGGCCTCTTCGTGTCGCCAAGGGGCATCAGGACGCCGAGCACGAAGTCACTGTGAATTTCCGTCAGACGTGGGATTCAACGTGAGGGCCTTCAGAAACGACATGCGCGCGTTCAGCCATTCGCGATCGCTGGCGTACATGTTTCCGAGCGCAGCATGGGCTTCTGCCAGGAGCGGATCGAGCTGAAGTGCCTTCATCGCCGCCGGACGAAGTCTCGGATCCGGAGGGATGATCTCTTCGGCCGTCGAAGGCCGTGAAAGCTGCGCCAGCGCGCTCGCCAGTCCGGCCCACGCCGGCGCATAGTCCGGGGCGCTCGATGCCACCTGCTGGAACAGTTCGGCGGCCTTGGCGCTGTTCTCGGCCCTGCGCGCCGCGTGGAACCGTTGCGCGCGGAGAAACTGATAGTACAGATCCGGATCGAGGTCGTAGCGCCGCCGATCGCGCCGGAGCGTGACGCGCAGCTCGTTCGACGATCGCTGACGAGATGTCGTCGAGAATGGCCGACAGCCGATCTCGACGTCGCGCTCGAAGCGTTGTGTCCAGATGACGACCTCGCTGCCGGGCACCTGGATGAACCGGGCGTCGACCTGCAGCCGGTTGCTGGTCCGCGACACCGATCCGTCGAGCACGAAGTCCACGCCGAGCTGAGACGCCACGTCGCGGAGATTCCGCGGCTTACCCTTGAAGGCGAACGACGAGCCCGACGATCGCACCGACAGTCCGTCGATCACGGCAAGGCTGCGCTGGATCTCGTCTGGTCAGGCCATCGGTGAATTCTTCGCTGCCCGGCGCCGTGTCTCGATTTTCGAATGGAAGGACGGCGATCGACGGGGACCTGTCCCGATGCGGGCGCAGTGCGCCAGACCACGGCCAGGCCACCGGCAAGCACGACCGTCGCGACCGCGGCCCCACAGATCAGTCGGCGGCGCGCGATCCCCTGTGCGGCGTTCCGAAGAGCGGCGCGAACGAAGCGGCGGTTGGATGACCGCCGTTCGGGTGCCGCGTCGAGAGCGCGCTCGATGACACGTGCGAGCGGGCGCGGGACGTCAGACCGGACGGCGCGAAGGCCTGCACGCGAGCCGGCATCGTGCGCGGCGCGAATCTCGTGCGAGTTTCCCCTGCACGGGATACGAGCCGCTGAGCAGGTGAAAGAGCAGCACGCCCAGGCTGTAGACGTCGCTTTGAGCCGTGGCCGGACCGTCCGCCGAGCACTTCCGGCGCCACATACAGCGGCGTGCCCGTCAGATCGGACGCCGACGCGGTCGTCGAGCTCGCGACCCGTCGCCGAAGTCCATCAGCACGACACGGCCATCGTCGCCGAGCATGACGTTGTGCGCCTTGATGTCGCGATGAAGCAGTCCCGCGGCATGGACGGCCTGCGACGGCGCTGCAGAGATCGACGCCGATTCGCACCGCTTCGGCCGGCGCTGAACGGCGCCCCGTCGGCCAGCATCTGTTCCAGCGTGCGGCCGCGCACGAGCTCCATCCACAGGCCGATGCGATCGCCGATCTGTTCGGCCCCGTGAATCGTCACGACGTTGGGGTGACGGACGCGGGCGAGCAGGCGGCCTTCGTCGATGATCGACGACGGGCTGACGATCGTCGGCGAGCTCGGCGCGGCAGCAGCTTCAGCGCGACCTCGCGATCGAGCCGCGTATCCCACGCGCGGTAGACGTCGCCGAACGTGCCACTGCCGATGCGCTCGAGAAGCCGGAGGTGTCCCCACGTGATCCGGCATGCGGTGAACGTCGGCAACGGCGGCGACGACTCTCAGATGCTGGACGAGGTCGCAGTCGCGCAGGCGTCCGCGTCGATTCGGCGGCGTTCCAGTCGATGGCGCTGCCGTCAAGGACAGCCGCCAGCGAGCTGTTCGAGCCGTTCGTCATCCGTTGCCACGCTTCATCTCCTCGACGAGTCGCACCAGGGCCCGCTGCGCGGCCTTGCGAGCGGCATCGGCCGTCGGCTTGCCGAGCGCCTCGGCCAGCTCCTCGTAGGTGTAGCCCAGCTCGATGCGGCCGATGATCGCGTCCTGCTCCTCCGGGCCTGAGCCGCGCGAGCGCCGTCTCGTAGCGCTCGATCGCCTCGCTCGCCGATCGCCTGCTCGAGCGGCGACAGGTGGCCGTCGGCTTCGAGCGCCGCTCAGGCCGGTCGCTTCGGGCCGCCGCCCCTTCCGGCGCAGCTCCTCGCGGATCCGATTCAGGACCGCCTGACGCAGATACGCTTGCAGCGCGCCGACGCCGCGGGGCTCGAACTGCTCCGATCCTCTTAAACGTCTGAAGCAGGGTTTCCTGGACAAGGTCGTCGGTGTCGGTGACGTCACGCGCCCATTTCGGCAGCCGGCCCGACGCCCAGCGCTGAAGCGGACGGACGTGGCGGGCGAACAGCTGGTTCGTGGCCGCTTCGTCACCTGCGCGGGCCCGTTCGAGGAGCCTGAACGTCGATTCCGCGTCAGGCCGATCGTCCTGCATCCCTGATTTGACTTCCTTTTGTGAGGGGTGCGGCATGTTACCGCGAAAGAGAGCCGATGTCCGGATCGAGCGCCATTCACCGTTTTGGCATTCAGGGAGGGCAGGCCATGTGGTTTCAGGCGTTCGCAAGGATAACGGGGACGGCGTTCGTGCTTGTACTGGCGGCCTGTAGTGCCGGGGACATCCCGGCGACTCCAACACCGCTCGGAGGACCCAGTCAGAGCAATTCGATATCAATTGGCGATTCACGCGTGGTTTCAGTCACTGGAGCGAAGCAGGTGGCAGGTAATCTGCCATCATGGATCCTCAATCCAGAGACGCTGCCACCTGGCAGGAGGGGCAAGAACAACTGCACGTTTCAATTTCCTGTCGGGTATCAGTGGAACGCCCACCCCGAGGGAGGCTGTTGGGAACACCCTGGGCCGGACGGCTGGTTTCGCCAGCAATTCCAGAAGATCCACATACCGAATTTTGGGTCTTGCGGGGGTGGGCCGGGAGATGCGACTGCCATCCGTGTCTGTCGGTTAGGCGGGCAAGGACAGCCGCAGCCGTGTTTCATCGATCCCACGACTGGACCCAACGGATGCGCGCGCTGTGTCGTCGATCCCGAGTGCCACTGACGGGACGTATCAACGATGGCCGACGACGATGGACGATCGACGCTCGCCGGTCACTCCACCGTGTAGGTGACGTACATCAATCGCCCTTCGCGCTGAATCTGCAGCACGACCGGCGCGCCTGGCTTGAGCGCTCGCACCGCGTCCCTCAGCGCCAGCAGCGTCGGCACCCGCGCATTGTTGACGCTGCGGACGACGTCTCTCGCAAGGAGAGGCACTACGCTCGTTGCTCCCGCCACGCGCGCGACGACGATGATGCCGTTCGGATCCCTGAGACCGCGGGCGGCGGCGGCAATCTTCTGGTCGATTTCGACGCCGAGAATGCCGAGCTCGGGCACCAGATTCTTCTGCGTGTCCGCCATCGATGAGACGGCATCGAATTCGTTGCGTTCCTCGACCGTGGCGAGACTGAGCGGCTGTTGCATGGCACCGCGCTGCACCACGAACCTTGACGTTCTCGGTGCGAGTCTCGCAGCCGGAAGAAGTAGTTGACCGTCGGCAGGTTGTCGGCCGGCTGCCCGTCGACCGACACGAGGATGTCGCCGACCTGCAGCCCGCCTCTTCCGCCGGACCGCCAGGCCAGACATCCGACACGATCAGCGCCGTAGTCCTTCGTCAGGCCGAGGGCGGCGGCCATTCCGGCGTGATCGTCTGGATGCTCATGCCGACCGTTTCCTGCCGCCGAAGCTGACCGTACTTCTGGAACTGCCTGAAGGCGGTTCTGACCGTGGCCGATGGAATGGCAAAGCCGAGACCCTCGCTGCCTCCCGACTGCGAGACGATGAACGTGTTCATGCCGACCACTTCGCCGCGCGTGTTCACGAGCGGTCCGCCGGAGTTTCCCGGGTTGATCGGCGCGTCGGTCTGCACGTAGATGAGCGGCGAATCGATGTCGACTTGTCTGGCGACGGCCGGACACGATCCCGTGGGTCAGCGTCTGACGAAGTCCACTCGGGCTTCCAAACGCGAAGACCGTTTCGCCCTGCCGCAGGTTGGAGTACGTCGCAAGGGGCAGCGCCGGGAGCTTGCGCGCCCTCGACCTTGATGAGCGCGATATCCAGCTCGCTCGAGATGCCCCGATCAGCGCGCGGCAAAGCTCGTCGTCTTGTTCGACAGCGCCGTCGCGAGCCTGCCGTCGGCGTTGGCCGGCGCCATCATGACTTCGAATCCGCTGCGCGTTGTTCACGACGTGCGCGTTGGTCATGATGTAGCCGTCCGGATCGATGACGAATCCGGACCCGATCGATCGCTGCTGGCCGATCACGACGTTGTCGATGCCGCGGGCGTTCTGGTCCCGTGCCGCGCCGTAGCTGGTCACCTGGATTTGCACGACGCTCGGCCAGACTTTCTTCGTCAGCGCGTCGATCGACTCGTTCAAGCGCTCGAGAGGGTCCTGCACCTGCGGCGCCAGCACCGGTTTCTGCTGCGCGTTGGCCGGGGCGCCGAAGAGCATGAGGCCGATGGCCGCGGCGGCGCTGAGAAAGCGGGATCGTGGTGTCGGTGTCGTCATGCTCAGTCTCCGTGATGTCAATCTCCGTGATGGCCCCTTGACCATCGCCTATCGCCCATCCGCGATCGGATTCCCCTCTATGTCGAGATACGCGATTGGCGCGATCTTCGTCCCGCGCAACGGCTCCTCAATCGCCTTCCTGTCGCCGACAACCACGATGGCCATGTGCTCGAGATCGACATACTTCTTCGCGACGCCAACGACGTCGCCGGCTGTGATGGCCGTCACCGACTTCGTGAATCGCTGATAGTAGTCGTCGGGCAGCGACTGCAACCACAAACCGCTGATGGCACCGTTGATGGCGCTCACCGACGCGAACGTGCCGGGCAGGCTCTGGATGAGCGATTCCTTGGCGGTCCGCAATTCCTCCTCGGTAATCGGCCGGGCGCCGACGATGCCCCGCAGCTCCTTCATGAACTCGACGAGCGCGGCGTCGGTCTTGTCTCCGACGATATCGCCGCCGGTGCGGAAGGGGCCAGGCCCCTTGCCGAACCCGAAGGCAGACGACACGCCGTAGCTGTAGCCTTTTTCCTCGCGGATGTTCGCGTTGAGGCGCGACTGGAACATGCCGCCGAGAATCGTGTTCATCACGCGAAGCGCGTAGTAGTCGGGCGTGGTGCGAGGCGGCCCCGGCAAGCCGATCGCGAAGATCGATTGCGCCGAGCCCGGCTTGTCGACGAGATAGATCGTCGTCGGTCGCGAAGCCGGCAGCGCCGGAAACGAGAACGCGGGACGTTCGCCACCCGGCACCCAGCCCGCGAGACCACGCTCGATGACCGGACGAATCGCGGCAGGCGTGACGTCGCCCACGACCGTCACCAGCGCGCGCCCGGGCTTGAAGAACCGCTGATGAAAATCGACGACATCGGCTCGTGTGATGGCTTTGTAGCTCTGCTCGGTCGGCGACTGTCCCAGGGGATGGGCGTCGCCGTAGAGCACGCGCGGAAACACGCGCGACGCGATAGAGCCCGGCTGCGCCTTCGCCTGCTCGAGCGCGACGAGCCGCTGCGCGCGCAGCCGTTCGAGCGCTTCGGGCGGGAACGTCGAATTCATCAGCATGTCGGCGAGGATGCCGAGCGTCTCGGCGAAGCGCGCGCTCGTGCTGACGAAGCTGATGGCGCCGCTCTCCGAACCGACGCCGACCGACACGTTCGTGCCGAGCAGCTGCAGGGCGTTCGAGAGATCGTCGCCGCTCCGCGTCTTCGTTCCCTCGCTCATCATCGCGGCGGTCAGCCCGGCGACGCCCCTGCGATCGACCGACTCGAACTGGTCTGCGCCGCCCAGGAAGGTGATCGAAAACGACACGAGCGGCAGGTCGTGCTTCTCGGACACGACGAGCTCGGCGCCGTTGGCGAGCTTCGATTTGGTCCAGGTGGGCACGCGCAGCTCGGGCGTCTTGCCGAGGGGAGGTTGTTTGGAGCGATCGAGGGTTTGCGCGTAGGCGACGGTCGCCACCATCACGAACACGAGCGCGAGAACAGTGCGGCGCGTCATTGGACCTTCGTGCTTTCTGCCGGCTTCGCGGCCTGGCCGGTCTGGCCGGGCGGCACCACGCTCAACACGATGCGGCCGCTGGTCAGATACTTGTTCGCCACGCGCTGCACGTCGGCCGGTGTCACCGCGAGGGTCTTCTGATATTCAGTGCGGAAGGAGCCTGCGTCGCCGTGGATCGCGGCGCCGTTGGTCAGCTGGAACGCCTTGCCAAGGTTCGACTCGAGTCCGCGTACGAACGACAGCTCTTCGCCGGCCATCGCCTTCTGCACTTCTTCCACGGTCGGACCTTCGCGCTTCAGCCGATCGATGACCGCGTCGGCGGCCGTCTCGAGGTCGGTGAGCGTATGTCCCGGACGCGGCGTAATCGTGACGATGAACTCGCCGACGTCTTCGTTCGTGTTGTGCCCGGCCGAGACCGACGCGGCCGCCTGCTCGTCGTAGACGAGCGCCTTGGTCAGCCTGGCCGTCCGCGGGCCGGACAGGATGGCGCCGAGCACCGCGAGCGCGAAGCGGTCGTCGTTCTTTTCGCCGACCGCCGGCCAGAGCATGTAGAGCCGCGGCACCTGCACGCGATCTTCGTACACCAGCCGCTGGGCGGACGACAACGTCACCGGCCCGGCATCGGGCCGCTTGATGGGGTTGCCGCGCGGAATGTCGCCGAAGTACTTCGTGACCCACGCCTTGGCCTGTGCGGGATCGAAATCGCCGACGATCGCCAGGAAGGCGTTGTTCGGCGCGTAGTACAGGCGGAAGAAATTCTTGACGTCCTCTTCGGAAGCGGCCGAGAGATCCTCCATGCTGCCAATCACCGGCCACGAGTACGGATGCTCGGCGGGATAGGTGGCCTTCGACAGAATCTCGAACACGCGGCCGTACGGCTGGTTGTCGATCCGCTGGCGCCGCTCGTTCTTCACGATGTCGCGCTGCGCGTTCAGCTTCGCGAGGTCGAGCGCATCGAGCAGGAAGCCCATACGGTCGGACTCGATCCACAGCATCGATTCGAGGTAATTCGAGGGGACCGACTCGTAGTAGGTCGTGATGTCGTTCGATGTCGACCCGTTGTTCATGCCGCCGGCGCCCTCGGTGAGGCGGTCGTGCAGGCCGTAGCCGATGTTCTTGGATCCGGTGAACATGACGTGCTCGAAGAGATGGGCGAATCCGGTCCGGCCCGGCAGTTCGTTTTTCGAGCCGACGTGATACCAGATGTTCACGGCCACGGTCGGCGTGGTGTGGTCGGTCGACAACACCACCGTGAGACCGTTCGGCAACGTGTAGGACTCGAATGGAATGTTGATCGTGCTTTGCGCAGCGAGCGGCATGCCCGATGCGACGAGCAGAACGGCGGCAGCAAGACGCTTCATGACCGCATTATGAACTAGAATGTGCGCCTGTGCCCCCCGCAGGAAAAGCACCGGAAAAATTCAGTTTTCTCAAACTGGCCGGCCCTGGCCTCGTCGTGGCCGCGACCGGAATCGGCTCGGGCGATGTCGTGGCGGCGACGGTTGGCGGCGCGCGCTACGGCGTCGTGCTCCTCTGGGCGATTGCCCTCGGGGCGTTCTTCAAGTACGTCCTGAACGAGGGCATCGCCCGCTGGCAACTGGCCACCGGCAAGACGGCGCTCGAAGGGTGGGCCGAACATCTTCCGGCCTGGGTCACCTACACGTTTGCGATCTATCTCGTCATCTGGACGGTCGCGGTGACGGCGGCGTTGACCAACGCCACCGGTCTTGGCATCAGCAACCTGACCGGCGGAAGGATCCCGCAATCGTGGGGCGCGATTCTTCACAGCCTGGTCGGCTTCGGCTTCGTGATCCTGGGCGGATACGGCGGCTTCGAGAAGCTGATGAAAACGCTCGTCGGCGTCATGGGCTTCAGCATTCTCGTCTGCGCGGCGTTGACGTTCCACGATCCGGTCTCGGCCGTGCGCGGCGCGCTGCTACCTTCAATTCCCGAAGGCGGCGGCTTGAACGTCCTGTCGATCATCGGCGGCATCGGCGGGTCGGTGACGATGCTCTCGTACAACTACTGGATGCGCGAAGAGCGGATCAGCGGCGCCGAACACGTGTCGTACGTGCGCGGCGACATCGCGATCGCGTACCTGTTCACGGCGCTCTTCGGCATGGCGATCATGATGACCGCCAACCAGGCCTTCTACATTCCCGGCATCGCCATCACCAACGCGCAGGCCGTGCCGAAAATGGCCGAGATGCTCGGCAGCATTCTCGGCGCGTTCGGACGCATCGCCTACTCGGTGGGATTCTGGGCCGCCGTCTTCGCGTCGCTCCTCGGCGTGTGGCAGAGCGTGCCGTATCTCTATGCCGACTTCTACGGCATCATGAAAAAAGTGACGCCGGAAGAGCGAAAGCGGCTGACGGAAGTCACGAGCACGCCGTACCGCATCGCGCTCGTGTTTGTCACCTTCGTCCCGATGGCCTTCGCGTTTACCGGCCAGCCCATCCAGGTGATCGTCGTCTACACCATCGTGGGCAGCGTGTTCGTCCCGTTTCTCGCGGCGACGCTGCTGTACCTGAACAACCGCATTCGCTGGACCAGCGCCGTTCCGAAAAACGGCTGGGCCGCCAACGGGTTGCTGCTGGTGATCCTTGCCCTGTTCGTTGTGATCTGGATCGACGAAATCAGAAGAGCCCTGTCGTAATCGGCGATGGGCAATGGTCAAGGGGCGACGGGCGATGGTCGACCGACGATTGCCGATCGCCCATTGCCCATCGACCATTGACCAGCGTTAGCGTCAGGTGCGCGTCAGCGGGAACCTGAAGATCATCTGCGGCTTGGTGCCCGGGCTGGGCTTGCGTCCGCCTCCAAGACCCGCGTCGGTGAAGTACACGTGGTTGTCGTAGAGGCTCATGCCGTGCGGGTCGGGATCGTTCGGCCCGAACGGCCAGATTTCCTGCACGCGGCCTGATTCGGGATCGATGCGCTGCACCAGGCGATCGGCGCCGTCGATGACCCAGAACGATCCGTCGTAGAAGTCTAGTCCGTGCGGCACGTTCTGGCGGATCTGCAGCATGCGGCTGATGCGCAGGTCGTCTTTCGGATCCATCTCGCAGAGGAAACCCAGACCGGGCACGACCGCCCAGAGCTTATCCGTCTGGCGGTTGTAGTACGTGCCGTGGACGCCGCCCCAGGGCGTCCGGTAGCCCTTCACCTGCTTGCCCTTCATGTCGAGCTTCACGATCTCGCCGTAGTTCTTGTCGAACGGGCGCTTGAACTCGCGCAGGCTCGCGGCCGTGCCGGCGCCGTTGCAGCCGACCCAGATAAATCCGCCGCCGACGGCGAGGCCGCTCGTGTTGTGCGCCTCGCCGATGAAATCCTCGAGCACCTTCCCCGTCTTCCAGTCGAGCAGGTTGATGCGCTCGGAGACCTGATCGCCCACCCACAGTCCTTCAGGCGACGACTCGAGCGCGTTCGGATAGCGGTCCGGGCTCTTCCACAGCATCTCGATCTTCGGTGTAAAGGTCGGCGGTTTCGGCGCGCCGCCGCCGCGCGCCGGAGCGTCCTGCGCCGACGCCTGTGAGCCCGCCATCAAGCCGGCGCCGGCCACGGCCGCCGTGCTGAAAAACTCTCTTCGTCGCATCTTCATAAGTGTCTCCGTGACTGGGGCCGATCCGTCTATTGCGGGGCCGCGCCGCGTGCCGGCCCCGCGCCGCGCCCGAAGGGCGCATACACGTCGAACGGTTTCATCCGCGTGTAGGTCGCACTGAATTTCTGTCCGGCTGCATCGGTGCCCTGCCATGTGAAGGTATCACCCTTCAGCGTGAACGCGCCCGTGCTGAGCTTGTCTTCGAGATTGGGATCGGTATCGGCGATGTGCCGCCGTACGAACGTCGTGCCGGACACGTTGTAGGTGCCGCGCGAGGCGGACATACCGTCGTAGGCCGCCGCGTATTGCTCGGGGGTCCATTTTTCCGCCGGCACCTTGGGCACGCCCTTGCGGCCGGCGGGAAGGGTCGTGGCGTGGAACCACCCGTCCTCGCCGAGCAGCAGGTGCTCGGGCGTCGTCGTGCCCGCTGCGCCGTTCACCGTGTACGCCGTGCGTTCCCACGATCCGACGAGCGCGGTGGAGCCGAGCTTCTGATTCGGCAGCTTGCGCGCATGAACCTGCGGCGATTTGGTGGGGCCCGTGCCTTCGAGAATCAGCACGTTGCCTTCAAACCGCCAGGCGCGCTCCTGCGTGTTCTCGCCGCCGCCAGGGCCGAGGCCCACCTTGTGATGGCGGTAATTCACCTGCCCGATGTGACTGTAGTTCCCCCAGCCGCCTCCCATCTTGTCGAAGCGCGCGAAGAGCTCTTGCGTCGTTTGCTGGGCGAGAGGCTTGTTGACCTTCGGCCGGCTGGCCGGGAACTCCATCATCGACCAGTAGCCGTCGTTCATGAACTTCACGTAGAGCGGCGCATCGGGCGGCTGCACGCTGAAGCCGTTGCGCAGGAGGGAATAGCGCACCCACGTCCCGACGAGAGGGTTGTAGTCGGGTGGCGGCGCCGGCGCCTGGTCGCACGCGTTTTCGTCGCGATTCGAGCAGCCGTATTCACTCATGTCGTGCGGATAGCTCGCCGGGTCCTGCGCGCGCAGGGCCGCTATCGAGAGCGCAGTCGCGGCAAGGGACACCACGAACAACGCACGTCTGCGTGGACTGATCATCGGGTACATCGTGCCTCCTGACGAGCTGAAAAGATGCGGAAAAGCTTAGCATAGCGACCCTTCAGGTTCCGGTTCCAGTTCCAGTTCCCGGTTCGGGTTCCGGGTTCTGTTCCGGTTCCCGGTTCTGTTCCGGTTCCCGGTTCGGTCCCAGTTCCCGGTTCTGTTCCGGTTCCGAGGGTTTGGGTCCCCGAGGTTCTGTTTTCGGACGCCCGCCCTTGATGCGCCGGGGGTCGAAGTCTCTGGGCAGGCTCGACAGGTAGACGCGAAGGCCCGTGGCGGCGCCGATCGCACGCCGGCACAAGTGAGACAGGTCGCTGAACTCTTCGTCGGTGAGGAACCTCTTCGAGTGCGCGTGCCTCAACTGATTGCGAACCTCGCCCAGTGAACCGCGGGCGATGCGCACGAAATTCGCGAAATCGACCGGGTTGAATCGGTAGAAGCCCTCAGAGATGTTGTCCGGCGCGGAACGAGCCGCTTCACGGATTTCGTTGCAGAAATCGCCATCTCGGACCACCGCAGACCTTTCAGTAACCTCATAGACCCGTTCCTTCAATTCCCACGCAAGTTGCCACGCACGAAACTCTTCCGGCGATTTGAATCCAGCCATGGCGGTCTGTATGTGCACGCCGCGGGCCAGCGTCAGAACCCAGAACCCAGAACTTAGAACCCAGAACCGGAACCGGAACCGAACCGGAACCAGGAACTGAACCAATGAACCAGAACCGGAACCGGAACTGGAACCGGAACCCGGTACGCCCTTAGAATCCGCCGATGCCCACAACCGTCCGGCTGAAACTGTCCGCGATGATGTTTCTCGAGTTCTTCGTCTGGGGCGCGTGGTACGTGACGATGGGGACCTGGCTGGGAGCGTTGGGGTTTTCGGGAGAACAGATCGGCCTGACGTACGGCACGACCGCGCTGGCGGCGATCATCTCGCCGTTTTTCGTCGGCATGATCGCCGATCGGTTTTTTGCCACCGAGCGTCTGCTCGCGGGGCTGCACCTCTTCGGCGGCGCGGCGCTGTTCTATGCGTCCACGCGCAGCACGTTCGGACCGCTGTACACCGCCGTCCTCGTCCACACGTTGTTCTACATGCCGACGCTGGCGCTCACCAACTCGATCTCGTTCCGGCAGATGAAAGATCCCGGCCGCGAGTTTCCGCCGATTCGCGTGCTCGGCACGCTGGGCTGGATTGTCGCGGGCCTGCTCGTCGGCACGCTTGGGGTCGAAGCGACCGGCCGGCCGATGCAACTGGCGGCGGCGGGCTCGATGCTGCTCGCCGTGTTCTGCCTGGTGCTGCCACACACCCCGCCCCACACCCGCCTTCGCGCCGGTGATGCCGATCGCTTCGGCGCGGCGGGCTCGACAGTACGAGTCCGCGACGTGCTCGGGCTCGATGCGCTGCAGTTGATGAAGGATCGATCGTTTGCGATCTTCGTGCTCGGGTCTTTTCTCGTCTGCATCCCGCTGCAGTTCTACTACGCGTTCGCCAATCCGTTCCTGAACGCCATTGGCGTCTCCAACGCGGCAGGGAAGATGACGCTCGGCCAGATGTCCGAGGTCGGGTTCATGCTGCTCATGCCGTGGTTCTTCAAGCGGCTCGGCGTGAAGCAGTTGCTGCTGGTGGGCATGGCCGCGTGGGTGGCGCGCTATGTGCTCTTTGCCTACGGCAACAACGACGCGCTCGTCTGGATGCTGTATCTGGGCATCCTGCTGCACGGCATCTGCTACGACTTCTTCTTCGTGACGGGGCAGATCTACGTCGATCAGAAAGCGCCGCCTACCCTTCGCGCCGCGGCGCAGGGGTTCATCACGTTCGTCACCTACGGCGTGGGCATGCTGATCGGATCGTGGTTGTCCGGCCGCGTGGTCGACGCATACGTCGTCGCCGGCGACGTGGGCCACGACTGGCAGAGCATCTGGATCGTCCCCGCCGTGATGGCGGCCGCGGTGCTCGTGCTCTTCGCGCTGTTTTTCCGCACTGAGCGCACGGCGGAGGCTCGAACATGAAGAACACACGGCTGGTTGGGGTACTGGCGTTCGTGCTGACCTCGTCGGGCCTGGTGGGCCTGGCCCGGCAGGACGCGCCGGTTCAGAGCGGCAGCTTCGTTTTCAGAGGGCAGAGCCCGGCGTCACCGGTGACGCTCGATGTGGCGGATGGCACGACGGGCTTCGTGTGGCCGCAGGCAGCTGTCTGGGATACGGCCGTGGTCCAGCTCAGCGTCACCGTGGCAGCAGACGCGCAGAATCCCTTCGTCGAGATTTCGAGCGGCGGTGTCTCAGACCGCCAGTATTTCCCGCCGGGCGATTCGGGCACCCGCTGGCTGAACCTGAGTTTTCTGCGCGGCACGCTGGCGCCCGGCCACCGCGTCTCGCTTCGCGCGGAAGGGGTGACGCTGTCACCCGAGGCGATCGTCCGGCTGTTCTCGGCCGGTCCCGATCTGTCGAAATCGATGCTCGTGCTCGCTCCGCATCCCGATGACGCCGAGATTGCGGCGTTCGGCATCTACGCCAACAGACGGGCAACGGTCGTCACCGTGACGGCCGGCAACGCCGGTGCGCCAACCTACGAAGCGGTCTTTGACGATCTGCCCGAGCTGTACCTGTTCAAGGGGCGTATCAGGCTGATCGACAGCATCACGGTGCCGTTGCAGGGAGGCATTCCACCCGATCGCACGTTCAACATGGGCTACTTCGACGCGCGCGTCGCGGCGATGTACGAGAAACGCGACGAGGTCGTGCCCGAGATGTACCGGCAGAACTCGGACATCAACGTCTATCGAACGGTAAACGTCGGCTCGCTCCTGCCGAAGCGCCCGCGCGATTCGAAGTGGAGCCATCTGGTCGACGACACGCTCGCGGTGTTGAAGAAAGTGAAGCCGGAGGTCATCGTCGCGCCTCACCCGCAGCTCGACACGCATCGCGATCATCAGTACACCACCGTGGCGCTGTCGGAGGCGCTGGCGCGGTGGAAGAATCCGGTGATGCTCCTGCTGTATACCAACCACGCCGATCGCAATCGCTATCCGTACGGTCCAGCGGGAACGCTGATGTCGCTTCCGCCTCCGCCACCGGGAGAGGTCGCGCTCGATCGCGTGTATTCGCATCCGGTGCCGGCAAGCCTGCAGCGGTTGAAGCTGTTTGCGCTCGAATCGATGCACGACCTCCGCTACACACCGAGCCGGCAGTTCCAGCTCGCCCGTCCCGAGTTGCGAACCATGGCGGTGGAGAAAACAGGCCCCGAGCCAGACATCACGTACCTGCGCCGCGCCCCTCGCTCGAACGAGCTGTTCTATGTCTACGACCGCGACAGCTTCGCCGAGATGGTCCGCCAATTTCTAAGTGCGAAGAAATCCTGAACACGAAGACGTCATCGCATCATCGCGTCGTCGTGTTTTGATGTTCGCGATTGCTGCGCGTGGTTCTCCAGGAAATCGATCACCTTCTGGCGGTAACGGTAGTACTCAGGGTGTTCCAGCACGTCCCGCCGTTCCCGCGGTCTTGAAAACGGCAGCGTGATGACCTCGCCGATACGCGCTTCCGGCCCGTCGGTCATCAGCACGAGACGATCGGCCAGAAACAGCGCCTCGTCGACGTCGTGGGTGACCATCACCACGATTCGCCGATTCTGTTCCCACGCCCGCAGCAGCGTGTCCTGCAGGTCGAGCCGCGTCAGCGAATCGAGCATCGAGAAAGGCTCGTCGAGCAGCAGCAGATCGGGCTCGAGCGCCAGGGCACGGGCCAGCGACACGCACTGCTGCGTGCCGAGGGACAGCTCCGACGGAAGCTGATCCATGGCGTCGGCCACGCCCGTCAGCTCGAGGTACTGTTCCGCGTGAATCCGTCTGGCCTCGGCCTTCGAGTGGCGGAACTTCTGCTTCACCGCCAGCAACACGTTCTCCTTGGCGGTCAACCACGGGAGCAGGCAAGGCGTCTGAAAGACGACGGCCCTGTCTTCGCCGGGCTCGATCGTCTGACGGCCCTTGATGACGACGCCGCCGTGCGTGGCCTGTTGAAGGCCGGCGATGATCGAGAGCACGGTGGACTTGCCGCAGCCCGAGTGCCCGACGATGCAGATGAACTCGGAACGCTGAACGCGCAGGTTGACGTCCTTCACCGCGACGAAGGGGCCTGCCGGTGTGGGAAACACTTTGGTCAGCCCCGTCAGTTCGAGCGGAACGATGACGCTCATGCGTCGGCCTCGCGCGAGTCGGCCGCCACCAGGGGCGGGGGAACGACCACGGTGCGCGATCGCGTCTGGGCGCGGCGCGCGTTCGCCGCGTGCACGTGATCGGTGAGCGATTCGACAATACGCGTCCGGGCACGAATCGCCGGTTCGTCGTGGAGCAACTGCTCCGCGCTGCGCGGCCGGGGCAGGTCAACGACCACCGGCGGACCGAGCGTGGCACGGGGCCCCCGGGTCATCGGGATGATGCGGTCCGAGAGCAGCAGGGCTTCGTCGAGGTTGTTCGAGATCATCACCGTCGTGACTGTTCGCCCCGTATCAGACGACAGACGGGTCAGTTCCTGCTGCAGATTCGCGCGCGTCAACGCGTCGAGCGCGCCGAAGGGCTCGTCGAGAAACAGCAGTTCGGGCTCCGTTGCGAAGGCCCTGGCGATGGCGACCCGCTGGCGCATGCCGCCAGAAAGCTGGCTCGGTCGCCGATGCATCGCGTTCCCGAGGCCGACGAGCGTCAGATAACGCTCGGCCTGGGCCCGCTGCTCCGCCCGCGACCATTCCGGCTTCGCGGCGTTGACCGCCAGTCGAATGTTCTCGAGCGCCGAAAACCAGGGGAGCAGCGAGTAGTTTTGAAACACGATCGACGCGCACGGGTTGACGCCCGTCGTCGGGCAGTCATCGACGCGAACCTCGCCCGTGTCGGCCGCGATCACACCTGAGAGAATGTTGAGCAGCGTCGATTTGCCGCATCCCATGAAGCCGACAATCGAGACAAACTCGCCGCGGGCAACCGAGAGGGACACGCGTTCGAGGACGTGCCGTGTCGCGACGCCCGATGCGAACGATTTGGTGATGTTCGACGCTTCGATATATGCCATAGGGTTCTGCCGGGTCTAAAGAGCAAGACCCGGCCTACGTACAAGGTGTAGGGCGGGTCCTGCTCTTGGACCCGCCATTACAGCGCCCGCAGCCTCGCCTCGGCCACTCCCATCATGCGATCGAGCAGGAATCCCACCACGCCGATCGTCAGAATGGCGAGCAGGATGTGCGAGTAGATCAGGCTGTTGTATTCCTGCCACAGGAATCCGCCCACACCGGGCGTGCCCGTCAGCATTTCGCTGGCGACGATGACGAGCCACGCGATGCCGAGACTGAGGCGGAACCCGGTGAACATGTACGGCAGCGTGGCGGGAAGCACGACCTTCGTAAATGTCGTGAGCCGCGAAAGGCGGAGCACTTTGGCCACGTTCCAGTAGTCCTGCGGAATGGCTCTGACGCCGGACATCGTGTTCAGCACGGTCGGCCACATCGAGCACACCGCGATGGCGAACAAGGCCGCCGGCTCCGATTTCTGGAAGAGCACGAGACCCAGTGGAAGCCAGGCGAGGGGCGAAATCGGCCTCAGTATCTGTATGACCGGATCGAACATGCGATGCGCGGTCACCGATACGCCGAGCAGAAACCCGAGCGGCGTGCCGATCGCGATGCCGAGCAGAAACCCGCGCGCGACGCGCAGAAGGCTGTAGCTGGCGAGGCGCGCGATGCCCTGATCCATTTCGCCCCGCTTCGCCCAGGGCTCCATGATGTAGACCCGGCTCTCGTCCCACGTCTCGAACGGCGACGGGAGATCGGCGACATACATGCTCGCCACCCACCACACGACCCCCGCCAGCACGATGCCGACCATCGGCAGCACGAAGTTTCCAACCGCTTTCAAATTCACTCTCCCTGCGCTCCCCAGTACATAGTGTCCGGCTTTAGCCGGACTGCTTTGTGAAAAATGCCCTTCAGCCCACGAGGCTGTTGACGGGAAACGATCGCGCGTACTGTTCCGGGTTGGCCGCGTCGAACGCAACGCCATCCCAGAACGTCCACTTCGTCATGGGAGCGACCTTCGGCGTGACGCCGATCTCTTTCATCGCCTCCAAATAGATGTCGGGGCGCATCACCCGCTTGACGACGCCCGCGTAGTCGGGCGCGCCTTTCACCATGCCCCACCGCCGGAACTGCGTGAGCCACCATGTCGCGAACGCAGGCTCCGGATAGTTGCAGTTCCGATCCGAATAGATCATGTAGTACGGGTCCTGTTCCTTACGGCCGTCGCCGTATTCGTATTTGCCCAGCAGCCTGCCGAGGATGATGTCGGGCGGGCAATTGATGTAGGTCGGGCGCGCGATGATCTCCGCGAGCTTCGGCCGGTTCGCGAGATTGTCGAGCTCGACGCTCGCCAGGTGCAGCGCCTTCAGGGTCGCCTTCACCGTTCGAGGATTGTTCAAGGCGAACTCTTCCGTGAAGGCGCAGACCTTCTCTGGATGGTCGCGCCACATCTGCTGCGTGGTCATGCTGGTGAAGCCGATGCCATCGGCGACCGCCCGCGCGTTCCACGGCTCGCCTACGCAGAAGCCGTCCATCTTGTCGACCTTCATGTTCGCGACCATCTGGGGCGGCGGGATCGTGATGAGCGTGACGTCCTTGTCGGGGTGGATGCCGCCGCTGCCGAGCCAGTAACGCATCCACATCGCGTGGGTGCCGGGAGGGAAGGTCATGGCAAACGTCAGCGGATCGCCGGCGGCGCGTGCCCGATCGGCGAGCGGCTTCACGTCCTTCGGACCTTTCACACCGGCCTGCTTCAGCTTGTTGTTGAGCGTAATCGCCTGTCCGTTGCGGTTCAGCAGCCAGGGGACCACCATCGGTTTCACGGGAGATCCGGCGAGCCCCATCGTCGAGGCGATCGGCATGCCGATCAGCATGTGCGTGCCCTGGTTTTCGCCCAGGTTCATCTTGTCGCGAATGACCGCCCACGACGCTTCCTTCGAGACCACCGAATCGATGCCGAACTTCTTGAAGAAGCCGAGCTCGTGCGCGATCACGATCGGCGCGCAATCGGTGAGCGCGATGATGCCGAACCGCATCGTTCTGGTTTCGGGCGAGTCGTCTGCGTAGACGCCGCCCGTCCATCCCGACGGAAGACCCGCCATCAGACTCGCCAGCGTCGAGGCGCCTGCGGCCTGCTTCAGAAACTCGCGGCGGGAAGCTTTGACCTGGGTCATGCCCTACCTCTCCATTCCAAGAAGCATTGTCGTCACCATGATGTAAGGACCGCTGTACGACTCTCCCGGCGTTGCGGCTTTCAGGAACGCTCCGGTGAAGAGGTGCGAGTAACCGCCGTGCACCTGGATGCGTGGAGACGGCGTGAAGGTCGCCTGCACGTCGAGCTCCTGTCCGACGTGTCGATCCGCCGTGCCACCCGGGATGCGTGCGATGACGGCGCCGCCTGCGCTGTAGAGAGCGTCGCGCGAGCTGGCGAGCCAGAACGAGTGGTACCCGCCCGCCAGCGCGAGCCTGGGCTGGGGCTTGAACTCGATGCCCGTTCGAAGATGCTGGATGTTCTTCCAGCCGATCTGATCGGCCAGCCCGTACTTGTCGTGTGGGGTTGGATACAGTTGATCGAAGGTGCCGCGCCGGCCGTCTGCGGGTGTTTCGTCGCCGGATGCGTAGTTGTACTCGCCGAACACGCGGTAGGCGATGCGTCCGGCGGGAACGGTGCGGCCGACCGCCCAATGTCCGGCCCATGCCGCGATGTCGTCCGTCCCGAGCGAGCCCCGCTGCACGGCTGCTTCGACGTTGTAGTCGATCGACGGCGAGAGTTTTCCGGCCAGCCGCACGCCGGTGGTTGACGACACCAGCGTGGCGAGCGCGCCTGCGTCAGACCGCTGGCCGCGAGTGGACCGCACGAACTCATAGGGCTCCAGCACTCCGCCGAACGGGAGGATCGCGAGCGGCGCATCGGCTCCGTAGAAATAATTCCCGTCGCCGCTCTGATTGAACTCGTCGGGCTGCATCGCGACGACCGACGCCGCAAACGTATCGACGCGGAGCTTGTTGCGACGGAACACGCCACGCACGGCGTCGAACGATCGCGCGGTGTTCAGCCAGTTCACGTGCCCGACGAGGCGCTGATCGCCGAACGCCAGCTCCTGGCGCCCGACGCGAACGGCCGCGCGGCTGCGCTCGAAGGCGCCAACGTCTGCGTGCGCGAGACGGAGATCGAACTGATCGCGGAACGGCGCGCCGGCGGTCGGACCGTTGCGTCCTTCCACGCGGGCGTCCTGTCCCTGCACCACCGCCGACAGCCACGGCTGGATTGAGAACCGTGCCGTAACGCGAAACCGATTCAGCCAGTAGAGATCCTCACGGTCTTCGGCGAACCCGATGCCCATCGGTCCTTCCAGGCGGCCGCGATACTCGACGCCCAGACGTACCCACGCAGGCAACTGCAGGTTCGCGAACGCGACCGGAGGCACAACCGGCGCCGGCGCCGGAGATTGTGCTGCGCTATGAGTGGCCGACGCGATGAGTGCGAGCGCGACGAGAACTCCACGTTTCGTCATGCGTCAGATGTTGAGCAACAGCAGTGCCAGCGACCATTCGTGAAGATAACGGGTGAAACCCTAGAAAAAAACGAAATCGACGCGGCGATCGGAATCGTTCGGGCGCCGGAACGAGCGGACGAAAATGTTCATCGGCGGTTTGTACTCCAACGAAGATGTTCATCGAGCGTTCGAGCGAACGCGCTCCGATAGCCCACGCCGCGCCTATCCACGCGCAACATCGTCAATTTTGTTGATCACTCCCTCGGCTTCCGACATTCGTGAACATGAGTCGATTGAGATCGTCGTCCACAACTCGAATTCCACCCGCTATTTGCGCAGATCGACCGGTCGCGTGAGGGCACGGTCCTTGCTCTCGCAGATCGTCGAATGGACTCGCCGAGCGGCGCCCCGACTCATTGTCCGTACTGCGCGCTTCAATGCGGCATGCACGTGATTCCCTCCCGCGGTGCGACCGCGGTGACGGGCAATCCCAAGTTTCCGGTGAACGAGGGCGGCCTGTGCGCAAAAGGCTGGTCGGCCGCAGACACACTGCGGCATCCGGATCGCCTGCTCACACCACTCGCGCGCGACAGCAACGACGCGCTCGCGCCCGTGGGATGGGACGAGGCGCTCGATCGCATCGCGTCCGCGTTCCGGCGCATCCGTGACAACTACGGTCGCAATGCCGTCGGAGTGTTCGGCGGCGGCTCGCTGACCAACGAGAAGGCATACCTGCTGGGAAAGTTTGCGCGCGTGGCGCTCGGCACGGCGAACATCGACTACAACGGCCGGTTCTGCATGTCGTCGGCGGCCGCGGCGGCTTCGCGCGCGTTCGGCCTCGATCGCGGATTGCCGTTTCCGCTCGAAGACATCCCCAAAGCACAGACCATCCTGCTCGTCGGCGCCAATCCGGCAGAGACGATGCCGCCCGTCATGCGGTACTTCGAGGCGCAGCAGCGAAACGGTGGTGCGCTCGTGGTGGCCGACCCGAGGCGATCATCGACGGCTCAATGGGCGAAGCTCCACCTGCGTCTTCGCCCCGGCACCGATGCGGCGCTTGCCAACGGGCTGCTGCACCTGCTGATTCGAGAGGGACAGATCGACACCGAGTACATCTGCAAGCGTACGGAGGGCTTCGACGACGTGAAGCGGCTGGCGGCGGCGTACTGGCCCGAGCGCGTGGAGATGCTGACGGGCGTGCCGCAACGCGACTTGATCGATACCGCGCGCATGCTCGGAAGCGCCAGAACAGCCATGGTGCTCACCGCCCGTGGGGCCGAGCAGCACGCGACCGGCGTCAACAACGTGCTGGCGTTCATCAACCTCGCGCTTGCGCTTGGAAAGGTCGGTCGCCCGTTCAGCGGATTCGGCACCTTGACGGGGCAGGGCAACGGGCAGGGCGGCCGCGAGCACGGGCAGAAGGCGGATCAACTGCCCGGGTATCGATCGATTCACGATCCCGCGGCGCGATACCACATCGCCGCCACCTGGGGAATTCCCGAGTCAGATCTGCCGACGGCGGGCAAGTCGGCCTACGAGCTGCTCGACTCGGCCGGCGAGCCCGACGGCATTCGCGGGCTGTTCGTCATGGGCTCCAACCCGGTGGTTTCGGCCCCCAATGCGAGCCACGTGATCGATCGGCTGCAGCAGCTCGACTTTCTCGTGGTCACCGACTTCTTTCCGTCGGAGACGGCGGAACTGGCCGACGTCGTGTTGCCGTCCGCGCAATGGGCGGAAGAGGAAGGCACGATGACCAACCTCGAAGGACGGGTGATTCGTCGCCATCGTGCTATGGAGCCGCCTGGGGATGTGCGGACCGACATCGACATCCTCTGTAGTCTGGCCGGCCGGTTCGGCAGGCGCGCGTTGTTCGCCTACGGAAGCGCGCGCGAGGTGTTCGACGAGCTGCGCGAGGCCACACGCGGTGGACCAGCGGACTATTCCGGCATCAGCTACGACCGGATCGATGCGGAAGCCGGCGTGTTCTGGCCGTGCGCGGCGGGCCAGGCAGGAACCCCGAGGCTGTTTGCCGAGAGCTTTCCCACAGCGACGGGAAAGGCGCGCTTCCATCCGATCGATCACCAGCGGCTTCCGGAAGAGACCGACGAGAGCTTTCCCTGTCACGTCACGACAGGGCGAGCGCTGACACAGTACCAATCGGGCACGCAGACGCGGCGTGTGACGCAACTCGTCGATCTCGCGCCCGAACCACTCGTGGAGATGCACCCGCAGCAGGCACGCCGCCACGGGATTGGCGATGGCGAGCGCGTCGTGCTGCGTACGCGCCGCGGCTCGGCGATCTTCAAGGCTCGCATTACCGCGGATATCAGGCCCGACACGGTCTTTGTGCCGTTTCACTGGCCGGGCGAGCGTTCGGCGAACCGGCTGACCCACGACGCGCTCGATCCCGTGAGCCGGATGCCGCAGTTCAAGGTGTGTGCCGGGCGAATCGAGAAGCCGGATGCGTAAGCGCCTCATCGTCATCGGCAACGGCATGGCCGGCGCGCGACTGGTCGAGGATCTCATCCAGCGCGGCGGTCGCGAACGCTTTGAGATGATCGTGTTCGGCGACGAGCCGTGCGGCAACTACAACAGGATTCTCCTGTCGAGCGTGCTGTCGGGGAGTCACAAACCGGACGACATCTTCATCAACCCGACGTCCTGGTACGCCGCCAACGGCGTCACGCTCCATGCCGGCAAGCCGGTGGAGCGGATCGATCTCGGCGAGAGGCTCGTGCATGCCGCGGGGGGAGTGTCGGAGCAGTACGACACGCTCGTGATTGCGACCGGGAGCAGCCCGCTGATTCCGCCCATTGCCAACGTCCGGAACGAGGACGGACGTTTCAAAGAGGGCGTGTTCGTCTTCCGCACGCTGGACGACTGCCATCGCATCATGAGTTGTGCAGCGCGGGCGAAACGCGCGGCGGTCATTGGCGGCGGATTGCTCGGGCTCGAGGCCGCCCGCGGGCTCCTGCACCAGGGCCTCGAGACGCACGTCGTGCACCTGATGCCTCATCTCATGGAAGCGCAGATCGATCCGCCCGCGGGCGCGGTGCTTAAGGGACAGTTCGAGCGCATGGGACTTCGCACGCATCTCGAAGCGCGTACGTCGGCGATTCTGGGCAACGGCCACGTGCAGGGACTCGAGTTCGCAGACGGGTCGCGGCTCGACTGCGATCTCGTCGTCATTGCGGCAGGCATTCGGCCCAACGTGAAGCTGGCCGTAGACGCCGGCCTCGACGTCGGCCGTGGCATCGTGGTCGGCGACGATCTGTCGTGTGCGCCCGGCGTGTATGCGGTCGGGGAGTGTGCCGAGCATCGCGGCAAGGTGTACGGCCTGGTGGCGCCGTTGTGGGAGCAGACGGCGCAGCTCGCCGATCGCCTCAGCGGCCGGAATCCGGACGCGGTCTATGTCGGATCGAAGGTATCCACCAAGCTGAAGGTGATGGGCATCGACCTCGCCGTCATGGGCGAGAAAGAGCCAGCTCACGAAACGGATGAAGTCGTCAGCTACAGCGAACCCTCACGTGGCATTTACAAGAAACTGATCGTCCGCAACGGGCGCCTCGCCGGCGCGATTGTGCTCGGCGACGCCGCGATCGCGCCGTCGCTCTTGCAGACCTTTGCCGGTGGGCTGCCGCTGGCCGAGAACCGTGCCGACATCCTGTTTTCAAATACCGGCGCGGTCGATGCAGCCGCGCTTCGGCAGCCCGAATCGATGCCCGACGACACGCGCGTTTGCGACTGCAACAACGTCACGAAGGCGCAGATTATCGAAGCGGTGCTGCAGGGTGCGACGAGCGTCCGCGCCGTCTGCGACGCCACACGCGCATCGACCGGGTGCGGCTCGTGCCGGCCCGAGGTCGAAGCCATCGTCACGCTCGCGTGCCAGCGTGTCGAGCCTGGCGCCCGTACCCCGGAATCTGCCGCGCGTGTCCCCGAACCCAACAAGATCGAGCGGCTCAAGCACGAAAGAGATGGTCTCGAGGTGGCCGGCGATCTCCAGAAATTCGCCCGCGATGGATGGGAGAGCATCGGCGACGCCGATCGCGAGCGGCTGAAGTGGCTCGGCGTCTTCTTCAGGCGCCAGACGCCCGGGCGCTTCATGATGCGGATCCGCATGTCGAACGGCATCACCAACGCCGCGCAGCTGAGGGCGATCGGCGAGCTCAGTCAGGAATGTGGCACCGGATTCGTCGATATCACGACGCGGCAGCAGATTCAGTTGCGCGGCTTTGCGATTGGCGACGTGCCTCGCATCTGGGAGCGCCTGACGGCCGTCGAGCTCGTCTCGCTCCAGACGGGGATGGATAACATCCGCAACGTCGTCGGCTGCGCGGTTGCGGGAATCGGCGCAGACGAGTTGTTCGATGCGTCCCCGGTCGTGCGGGAATTCACCAGCGCGTTCCTGAAGAACAAGGCGTTCACGAACCTGCCCAGGAAGTTCAACGTCGCGATTACGGCCTGCACCGCCAGTTGCACGCACGCCGAAACGCAGGATCTCGCGCTGACGCCGGCGATCAAGATCGTCGACGGCGAGGAGATCAAGGGATTCAACGTGTCGGTCGGTGGCAAGGTCGGCTCGGGCGGGCTTCGGCTCGCATCGCCGCTTGGCGTGTTCGTCACGCCCGAGGTGGCGGCATCGCTGTGCAGCCACATCACCTTGCTCTTCCGCGACTACGGATCGCGCCGCGCCCGGAATCGTGCGCGGCTGGCGTTTCTCATCGATGCGTGGGGCGTTGGGCGATTCCGCGACGAGCTGGAGCGCAGGGTCGGCCACCGGCTGATGACGGCGGGCCGCGACGTGCGGACGGCCAAACACGCCGATCACCTCGGCGTCGTGCCGCAGCGGCAGCCGGGCTTCCACTCGGTTGGCTTGAGCGTGCCGGTCGGCCGGATGACGGCTCGACAGCTTTCGGAAGTGGCTCGACTCGCCGAGGTGTACGGCACTGGAGACGTTCGCATTACTACCGGGCAGAACCTCATCGTGCCGAACGTCCACGAATCGAAGCTCGAACCGATGCTGGCCGAACCGGTTCTCCAGGAGCTGCCGCACACGCCCTCTGGAATGATGCGCGGCCTGGTCAGCTGCACCGGCATCGATTACTGCCACATGGCGCTCATCGAAACGAAGGAGCTTGCGCTGAAGACCGCGCGCGAGCTCGAGAAGAACATGGGCCCGGGTCGAAAACCGTTGACGATGCACTGGTCGGGTTGCCCGGCGGGGTGCGGGAATCATTCGACGGCCGACATCGGTCTGCTCGGGAAGAACGCGAAGATCGGCGATGAGATCGTGGATGCCGTTGACGTCTTCGTCGGCGGGCGATCGGGCCCCGACGCGAAGGCCGGCACACGGCTCCTCGAGGACGTTCCGTGCCGCGAGCTGCCCGCCGTGCTCGAGCGGATCATTCCTTACCTGTCCAACAAGCGCGCGCTGAAGGAAGTGGTCAGGAGCGCGGCCAAGGAATCCATCGCCGTCAAATGACCACATTGAGGTCCGGTGCGCTGGCGGGCGTGCGTGTCGCGCTCCTCGAGGCGAGGATGAGCGGCGAGATGGGCGAGCTCGTCCGGCGGCATGGCGGCCTGCCTCGCTTTGCTCCCGCGGTCCGCGAGACGGCGATCGACTGCCGCGAGCCGGTCGCCGCGTTTCTGAACACGCTGGCGTCGCCCGCTCCGCGCATCGTCGTCTTTCTGACGGGAGCCGGCGCCAACGCGCTCTTCGACGAGGCCGAGCGCCAGGGGTGGCTTCCGTTTCTGCTGGAATCGTTGTCGCGCGCGACGCTCGTCTGCCGGGGACCGAAACCGGTGGCGGCGCTGAAGCGCCGCGGCCTGACTCCGACGCTCGTGGCCCGCGACCCGTTCACGAGCGCGGAAGTGCTCGAAGCGCTCGACGCTCGCGAACTGAACCAGGCGCGGGTTGTCCTGGTTCACTACGGCGAGCGCAACGACAGGCTTGCCGCCGCGATTCGCGCGCGTGGCGCGTGCCTGGACGAGCTGTGCCTCTACGAGTGGCAGTTGCCGGAAGATACACAGCCGATGATCGACCTTGTCGGCGCTGTTCTGGCGGGCGCGGTCGATGCGGTGGTGTTCACGAGTCAGGTTCAAGGACGCCATCTGCTGCAGATCGCCGCGGCGATGGGCGCCGAAGCCATCCTCATCGAGGCGCTGAACGCCAACGTGGTCGTTGCCGCTGTGGGGCCGGTATGCCGGGCCGCGCTCGAAGAGTCCGGCATCGTGCCGAACGTCGTTCCCACCAATCCAAAGATGGGTCCGTTGATTGCGTCGCTTGCCGACTACTTCGTCAGTTGCCGCGCCGGAACGTAACCACGACGAGTCCTTATTTCAACGAAGCCGCACAGTATTGCCTCAGACGATCAGCTTCGGACTTCGGACCCTCTGCATCCAGCCGGCCGAGCCGCAGTGTCATGTAGCCCACATCGGCACAACGAGCCCTCGGTAGCTCGGCAGTCGTCATCGTAGAGGGTGGGCCCAGGTAAAGCACCGCGTCAAACTGCTCTTCCATGCGCAGGGGGCGCCATTCTTCGCGTGGAACCGGCGAGACCTTACCTTCCTTGAAAGTTGCCCGCGGCAGGGGCAACCCGTAGAAGAACTCGAAATCGGTGGCGCCGAGCACCGTGCCTCGAACAAGAGTGAGGCTTGGACGCGTCCATTCGGCGATGGACGGCTGTAACGTGGCAAGGTCGGCCCGCGAATTTCCCCACACGGTAAAGACGCTCACTCCCTGACCTGCGAGCAAACTGACGACAGTCTGCGCAATCGGGTGGGACATGTCGTAGTTGGTTGCCATCTGCGCACGTTGAAGGTGCATCTGTCCGTAAACGACGACGACACGACGACGTTTTGCGAGCACTTCCTTCTGGATGACCTGAGCGGGATGGCTGCCACGCATCGCCATGAACTTACTGCGATCTTGTTTCGCCGTCGGGCTGTTCCAATCGACAGGAGGATCGCCGAGAAGCACGCGGATTCGCCGTTGTGCTGGAAGCGCCGCATTCACCGACCGCACGGTCCGGTAAAGTTCCTCGTGAATCGGCACATCACAGCCGGCGTGTGGTTGTGTGGTGTCCTGCCAGATCCGCTGCAAGGACTCGTCCGGGATCGCTTCGCCGCCAATGAACCGGTCCATCACATCTTGGTACAACGCGTTGCCACACTCGACGATCAAGTCTGCTTCAGAGACAGGAAATTCGGGGTGACGGACGAGTGACATCAGGAACGCATGTCCTTGCTCGTTGTTGTGTGCGCCCAGGCCGAGGCCGACGACTTGATGGGATCGAAGGGCCTCTAGAATCGATCTGACGGGCTCAACAGGGACCGCCGCACGGGGAGCCTGGGCGTGCAACGTGCCCATCGAGATCCATACCACCACGAACGCCCGCCCGAGAGCAGCGTGATTCATTCACAAAGTGTGAATAAATTGCGGTCCTTCTGTCAAGCGAGACATCCTTTGTCATCTCGTCCTGCTCTTCGTGTCTTCGTGTCTTCGTGGTAAGTTCACCTGCACATTTTCAAGCGGAGGCCTCCATGATCACTCGCCGTGAGTTCACAACAATCGCGTTGTCGGGGTTGCTGGTGCGCCCGTCCGCCGTCGCTCGCGGGACATCGGCGAGCTTTGGCGAGACCCGCCGTAGCCTTGGCGAAGGCGGGTCCGGCCTTGCAGCCGCCCGGGCCGCGCAAGCGGGCGCCGGCGCGGCGGGTTCCATGATCAACGGCGTGCGAATCGGCGCGCAGACCTACAGCTTTCGCGCGCTGCCGAGGCCGGCCGATGGGGACATGTCGGATGCGCTGGTGGCGGCGTTCACCGAATGCGGCCTGCGTGAATGCGAGCTCTGGTCGCCGCAGCTCGAGCCGGCCAAGGTGCCGCGCGAGGAGCTTCGCCGCTGGCGGCTCGAGACGCCGCTCGATCATTTCACCGGCATCCGCAAGAAGTTCAACTCGGCGAACATCACGATTCACGCCTTCAACTACAGCTTCAACGACAGCTTCACGGAGGCCGAGATCGATCGCGGCTTCGAGATCGCGCGAGCGCTCGGCGCGGAGTTCATCACGGCCTCGACCACGCTTTCCGCATCGAAACGGGTGGTGCCGTTCGCGGAGAAGCACAAGATGATCGTCGCGATGCACAACCACTCGAACCTGAAGGATCCCAACGAGTTCGCGACACCCGAGAGCTTCGCCGCCGCGCTGAAGATGTCGAAGTACTTCAAGGTCAACCTCGACATCGGCCACTTCACGGCGGCCAATTTCGACGCGGTCGCGTACATCCGCGAGCATCACGCCAGCATCACGAACCTGCACATCAAGGATCGCAAGAAAAACCAGGGCGACAACACGCCGTGGGGCCAGGGCGAGACGCCGATCCGCGAGGTGCTGCAGCTGCTGAAGCAGAACAAGTGGCCGATTCCCGCGAACATCGAGTACGAGTACAAGGGCGCGGGCACGCCGGTCGAAGAGGTGAAAAAGGGGTTCGAGTACGTGCAGAAAGGCGCTCGCGTAGCACGCGGCGAATCGGAATGGGACTGGTCGGCCCCGGATTCGTCGGCGCGCACCACGTCGACGCCGTCCGGCGCCTCGGCTTCGTGGACGTCGTCGCGGTCGCCGCGCAGCTCCGAGGCGTCGGCCCGGAAGAAGGCCGACGCGCTCGGCATCCCGAAGGCGTACGGCAGCTACGAGGCGCTCGCCGCCGATCCCGACGTGCACGTCGTGCACAACACGACGCCGAACTACCTGCACGTGCCGGTCATCATGGCGGCGCTCGGCCACCGCAAGCACGTCGTCTCGGACAAGCCGCTGGCGGTGAGCGCCGAGGATGCGCGGTCGCTGGTGGACGCCGCGCCGCGACGCCGGCGTCGTCCATGCGGTCACGTTCAACTATCGCGGGAACCCGCTCGTCCAGCAGGCGCGCGAGATGATCGCGGCCGGCGAGATCGGCGAGCCGCATTTCGTGCACGGCGCCTATCTGCAGGACTGGCTGCTGCAGCAGACCGATTTTTCCTGGCGGCTCGAGCCGGAGAAAGGCGGGAGGAGCTCGGCCATCGGCGACATCGGATCGCACTGGTGCGATCTCGTCCAGCACGTGGTCGGCGAGCGCATCGAGTCGGTGCTCGCGGATTTCACCACCGTGGTTCCGACACGCTTCAAGCCGGCGAACGACCGGAGGCGTTCGCCCACTCCGCCAAGGCTCCGGCGGAGGCCAGCCGACGAGCGCGCGAGTCGTTCACGGTCGACAGCGAAGATCTGGCGACCGTGCTCGTGCGCTTCGAGTACGGCGCGACGCGGCGCCATGTCCGTCGGACAGGTCTGCGCCGGCCACAAGAACGATCTCTGGTTCGAGGTGAACGGCGCACGCCTCGTTGCGCTGGCTGCAGGAACGGCAGAACGAGCTCTGGATCGGCCGTCGCGACGCAGCCGAACGCCGTGCTCCTGAAGGATCCGTCGCTGCTCTGGGAGGACGCGCGCCGGTACGCGCATCTGCCGGGCGGTCACCAGGAAGCGTGGGCCGACGCGTTCTGCAACGTGATGCGCGACATCTACAGCGTTCATTGCCGAGCGGTCAGCGGCCGACCGACCGAAGCCGCCGGCCTTCGCCACCTTCGAAGACGGCTATCGGGCGGCGTGCGTCGTCGACGCGATCCTCGAGAGCCACGCCGCGGCGGCGTCTGGACGAAGGTGCCACGTACGAACGAGCTCGCTGGGAGGCGCTCGATGAAGCTTGGACTCTTTACGCCGGTGTTCGCCAAGCTCGCCGTCGAACGAGATGCTGGCGAAGGTGCGCTCGCTGGACAAGGTCACGGCGATCGAGCTCGGTACGGGCTGCTGGCCGGGCAGCGATCACGTCGATCTCGACGTGCTCCTCGAGCGACAAGAAGCGCGCCCGCGAGTTCCGGCAGATGGTTACCGACGCCGGACTCACCATCAGCGCGCTGTCGTGCCATGGCAATCCGCTCCATCCGGACAAGGCACGGGCGAAGAGCGACGGACGAGATGTTCCGCAAGACCGTTCGGCTGGCCGAGCAGCTGGAGGTGCCGGTCGTCGTCACCTTCTCCGGGTGCCCAGGCGATTCGGAGACGCGCGAAGCATCCCAACTGGGTGACCGCCCGTGGCCGCCGGAGTTTCTCGAGGTGCTCGACTGGCAGTGGGAGAAGAAGGCGATTCCGTACTGGACCGAGGACCGCGAAGTTCGCCGCCGATCACGGCGTCAAGATCGCGCTCGAGGCGCATCCGGGCTTCATCGTCTACAACGTCGAGACCGCGCTGCAGGCTGCGCAAGGCCGTCGGCGACAATCTCGGCGTCAACTTCGATCCGAGCCATTTCTTCTGGCAGGGCGTGGACGTGCCGGCGGCGATCCGCGCGCTCGGGCCCCGCGATCTTCCACGTGCACGCCAAGGACGTCGCGCTCGATCGCGCAGAACGTCGCGGTCAACGGCGTCATCGACACCAAGACCTACCGGCGCATGGCGGAGCGCTCGTGGCTGTTCCGCAGCGTCGGCTGGGGCCACGACGAGTTCGAGTGGAAGCGCATCGTCAGCGCACTGCGGCTGGCCGGCTACGACTACGTGATGAGCATCGAGCACGAGGATGCGCTGGCGTCGATCGACGAAGGCCTGAAGTCGGCCATCGACGTGCTGTCGCGCGCGATTCTGACGGAACCGGCGGTCGAGGCATGGTGGACATGAGAGCAACAGAAAGATCGACGCAGAGCCGCAAAGGCGCAGAGATCTCTTTCAAGAATAAATCTCTGCGTCTCGGCGCCTCTGCGTCGGTTCTTCTAGTAACGGCGTTCATTTGTTCGAACGGCTGGGCGCAGGGGAGGGGAGGGATTGCGAGCTTTCCGGCGCAACAGCGCGATCCGGATCCGCCCGAGCTCGTCGCGAAAGGGCGCGCGATTTACGACACCGAGTGCCGGAGCTGCCACGGCCCCGATCTGCGCGGTGGCGAGCGGGGCGGGTCGAACCTGCTGCGCTCGGCCGTGATGCTCAACGATCGGGCGGGCGAACTGCTCGAACCGGTCATGCGCAGCTCTCACAAGGATCGGGTGCCGGCGTCCGGCCTCACCGCGGACGACATCAAGGCCGTCGCGTCGCACATTCACAACGTCCTCGCGCTGGCGCCCGGCCAGGGTGCGCCGCCTCCGGGACCGCCGGTCGAATTGAAGGTGCTCGTCGGCGACGTCGGCGCCGGCGCGGAGTATTTCGCCCAGAAGTGTGCAAGCTGTCATTCGGCCACGGGCGATCTGAAGGCCATCGGCGCCCGCGACCTTGGCCCCGCGCAGCTCCAGAACTTGTGGATCGCGGGTGGTCGCGGTGCCGGCGGAGGGCGCGGTGCGGCGCCCCTCGCAGGACCAAGGCCGGCTCCGATGACGACGAGGCGCGAAACGACGGTCGTCGTCACACTGCCGACCGGTGAGACGGTCGAAGGACGGCTCGAACGCATCGACGACTTTCTGGTCGCCCTAACGCAGAAAGACGGCACGTCGCGATCGTTCCGCCGGACCGGCGCAGTGCCGAAAGTCGACGTGCGCGATCCGCTCGAAGCGCACCGGGCTCTGCTGCCGGTGTACACCGACAAAGACATTCATGATGTGACGGCTTACCTGACGAGTCTGAAATGAGAATGAGTAGAGCCAGACTCGACGCAGAGACGCAAAGACGCAGAGAACGCTTTGAAGAAAAAAACTCTGCGCCTCTGCGGCTCTGCGTCAGAACACTGCTACTGCTTGCTGTTGTCGCAGTGGTCTTTGGGGGTGTACCGAGTGCTCAGAGTCCCGCAGCGCTCCTCGATCCTGCCTCTCTTACAAAGCCCCTCGGAGAGTCGTGGCCGACGTTTGCCGGCGACTACACCAGCCGCCGTTTCAGCACGCTGAAGCACGTCAACACGTCGAACGTCAAGAACCTCACCCTCGCATGGATGACGCGGGTTTTGACGGGACCGCGGGGCGGCGTGCCGCCGACGATCATCGGCGGTGTCGGCACGCGCGAGTTCACCGGCGGCACCATCAAGGGCTCGGTCCTGCAGGTGGGCGGCGTTCTGTATCCGACCGCTCCCGACAACGTCTGGGCGATCGACGCGCTCGACGGCCGCGAGATCTGGCACTACTTCTGGAAGACGCGCGGCGCCACGCACATCGGCAACCGCGGCGTCGGCATCTGGCGGAACTACCTGTTCTTCGAGACACCCGACAACTACCTCGTGTCGCTCGACGCTAGAACCGGACAGGAGCGCTGGCACGTCGAGATCGCCGATTTCGATCAGCAGTACTTCTCGACGCCGGCGCCGGTCATCGTCGGCGATCACGTCATCGTCGGAACCGGAAACGACCTCGACGGTCCGGGATTCCTGCAGTCCTACGATCCCGAGACCGGCAAGCTGCAGTGGAAGTTCTACACGGTGCCGATGAACGAAGGGGATCCCGGCCTCGAGACGTGGCCGAACCTCGACGCCGCGCGTTACGGCGGCGGCCACACGTGGATGCCCGGTTCGTACGATCCCGAAACGAAGCTCTACATCTTCGGGACCGGCAACCCGACGCCGGCGTACACCGGCGTGTCGCGCCCCGGAGACAACCTGTTACACGTGCGCGCTCGTGGCGCTGAACGTCGACACCGGCAAGATGGCGTGGCACTACCAGATGTCGCCGCACGACACGCACGACTGGGACACCGTGCAGTCGCCGATCCTGCTCGACGCGCGAGTCAACGGCAAGCCGCGGAAGCTGGTGTCGGTGGCCGCGCGCAACGGGTACTTCTTCACCGTCGATCGCGTCACGGGCGAGCACATCGTCACGACACGCTACGGCTCGCACACCAACTGGGCGGGAGGACTCAATACGACAACAGGCGCCGTGGCCCGCGCCCGCCAAGGAGGCGACGATTCCAGGCGCGCTCGTGTCGCCGGTCGAAGGAGGCACCACCAACTGGCAGCCGCCCGCGTATTCACCCGATACCGGCCTGATCTACACGCAGGAAGACAACGCGTTCAACATGCTGTACCTGACCGATCCCGATCCGCGTGGATCGATGGGGCTCGGAGGGAAGATGCGCGTCGAGGTCGGATCGGGCGGGAAGTTCCTGACCGCCATCGACCCCGCCACCGGCAAGGTCGCCTGGCGGCGCCGCTATCCGAATCCCGGCGGCGGCGGTATCGGATTTCTCGCGACCGCCGGCGGACTGCTGTTCGGCGGCGACGGCAGCGGCAATTTCGTCGCGCACGACGCGAAGGACGGCAAGCCGCTGTGGCACACGCGCATCGGCAATATCTCGAACGCGCCGCAAACTTACATGCACGACGGCCGTCAGTACATCATCATCGCCACCGGCGACATGCTGTGGGCCTTTACACTGTACTGAATTCGCAGTATTGGTAGATTGGTAGATTGGTAGATTGGTAGATTGGTAGATTACGGATTCGGATTACGGTTCAGTTCGGCACGCGGAGGATGACGTGGCGCTCGCCACGGTCGTTCGGCGTCACCTCCAGTTCCACGAGCACTCCCTCTGCACCGAGCCAGCGATCGCCCACCGACAGCAGGTGGAACGAAAAGCGTCCAGGCGTGCCCAGCACCGCCACTTCACCGAGCTTGTTCACCGGCATTTCGAAGGTCGCCGACGTCGAGGGAATTGAGAAGCTCACCTTCGCGCCAGGCACCGTCGTGCCGTCCGCGTCTTCGACTCTCACCACCACGACAACCGGAATATCGAGCTCAACGGTGATGAGGCAAGCGCTGACCTCCTGAGGACGGATGGCCCCGGATACGGGGAAGAAGGGGACGTCGTACCTGCGGCTGTCGTTTCGCCGGGTCACCGTCAGCTCGGAAAGCATCGCGTCGAACTCGATGGGGCCCTCGACGAGCACGCCGTCGATCGAGCCCTCGGTGATTCGGCCAGTGCGGAAGTCGCCATCCGAGAAGAGCCGGGCCCCCTTCATGAACTTGACGGCGGCGGACTGGATGGCGAACTGAGGACTCGTGAAATGGAAGGAGACGGTGGTGGTCACTGGGGTTATGGCAAATGGCAAATGGCAAATGGCAGAACCCGGGATTGCCATCTGCCATCTGCCATGTGCCCTGACTGACATCTAGTTAGTGCGTGTCCACAGCGCGCCGTGCCGCAGCTCCTGCCCGGTCAGCTTCGCCGGATCCGCGCCTTTGCGCGGGCGGAACTTCTGCGCGCGGCCGTTGAAGACTTCGGCGACGTAGAGGTTGTTCTCCTGATCGACCGAGAACTGATGCACGCCGTTGAGGCGGCCGGGCATCGGGCCGAACGTGCCCCACCCGTAGAGGAACTTGCCGTTCAGGTCGTACTTCAGCATCTTGTGCGTCTCGCCGTCGGAGACCCACAGGAACTGGTCGCGGCTCATCATCACGTGATACGGCCGCCGGATGTTCGTCCACATGTCGAGGAACTTGCCGTTCTCGTCGAAGATCTGAATGCGGCTGTTCGTCCGGTCCGAGACGTACACCTTGCGATCGCGGCCGACCGCGACGCTGTGCACCGTGTGCATCTCGTTCGGGCCCGGGTTGGTCTTGCCCTCGCTCGACGTGCCCCACGACGTCAGGTATTTGCCTTCGGGCGAGAACTTGACGACGCGCGTGTTGGTGTAGCCGTCGCTGACGAAGAACGTGCCGTCGGGCAGCCAGTCGATGTCGGTCGGGCGGCCGAAGTGCGACTCGTCTTCGCCGCGCACGAGCTGCTTCGCCCCAGCGTCTGCACGAGCTTGCCGTCGTAGGTGAACTTGAAGAGCTGATGCAGGTTGTCGTCCATGATCCACACGTGCTTCTGCGGATCGTAGGGGTTCATCTTGATCTTGTGCGGACCGCGCGCGCCCTTCCGCGCGAAGATCTTGTCGTGCTGCGGTCCACGACTGCACCATCTTGCCGTTCGCGATCGACGACGAAGATGCAGTGCTGCCACTTCTGGTTGGTCGCGCCGGTGGCGTTCGCCCGGCAGCGGCGACGCCGAACTTCGCGCCGGCCGGCAGCGGAATCATGCCGCGCTGCGCGATCCAGACGCGATCGGGCGTTTCGGCGAACACGCCGCCGGTCGATCCCCAGGTGTATCCGTCCGTGCCCGGAATCGGCTGCGGCCAGTTGGCGACGACCTCGTAGGGACCGAACTCGTCTTCGCCGCCCTTTTCCTGCATCAGGGCCGACGACGGGCACGAGCGCGAGCAGCGCGAGCAGGAGAACCCAGCGTTTCATCAGAACCTCCTATTCGCCGATTCGCCGATCGATCGACGTATTCATAGCGCCGGAATCGGGCATGAACGCTCTAATCTGCTAATCTTCCAATCTGCGAATCTGCCAATGGAGGCTACTGCACGGTGATCAGCGTTTCCCTCGCCACCGGCTTCGCGTCGTCGACATTTCCGCGCACCTGCGCTTCGACGCGAAGCAGGTAGCGGCCGGCGGGGACGTCTTTCAGGGGAATCTGTTTCGGATAACCGTAAATCTCCCACGGCTTTTCACCGGGCGTCGGCGCGTTCGCCAGCTCGTCGCGGCTCACGAACACCTCGTTGCCGTCTTCCGACAGCAGGCGCACGGCGACGTCGAAGCGCCGTGCCTGGCGCGCGGTGATGTTGTCGTAGATCTCCGTGTACAGCGCGAGCGATGTCGCCCCGCGGGAACTCGCGGCGGCTCGTGGCGGCGGCCGGCAGCAGCTTCGCCACAACCGGATCGGGCTGAATGCTCGGCGTCTGCTGCGACTGACGCGGCGGTCAGCAGCAGCCCGCCCATCATCACCTTCTCCTTGCGGAAGTCGGGCACGTCGAGGTCGTAGAACACCGTGCCGGTCAGCCCGCCGACCGCTTCGCGCGCGCCGATGCGCAGCTGATAGCGGCCCGGTGGCAGATTGATGCGCGGGTTGACGCGAACGCCGTTCGCGTTGACGCGATCGCGCGTCTCGGGCCGCAGCGTGAGATCGAGCTCCGTCCGTGTGCCGGCCACGCGCCTTGCCCTGATCGCTGAGGCCGAAGAACGACAGCTCGATTTTGTTGGCGACGAGGCCCTTTGTCGTTCGGCGGGCGTACTGGCAGCCGATTGCCGTCGAGCTCGATCGCCAGGGCCACCGACGCTTCCTTCTGCGGTGTTCTTGAACGGCGCCGCCTGAACGGTGAAGTTGAGGCCGCTCTGCTGCATCGGGCTCCCCAGCACGTCGCGCAGCTCGGCTCGAGGTCTTGTCGGCGTTCGGCCGTCTCGCTTCGCGCGCGCGCCGGGCTTCTTCGTCGCGCTTGCGCTCTTCGGCGGTCCGTGCCGCGCGGCGACGCATAGCCGCGGCGCGCCGCCACTCGGAGGCCGGGCCGGTTCACGCGCACCTCGATCTTGTGGAACCGCCCGTCGCGCGGGTGCGTGGGCGGGTAGTAGCCGAGCACGTAATAGCGGCTGTTCGCCTCGCACGATGCGCTCGAATGTCGTCGGTCAGCGAGTTGGTGTTCACCGATGCGATGCCGCCGGTCTCTTCCGCCAGCTCGCGCAGGCTGTCCTGGCTGACGCATGCAGCTCGTGCATCAGCTCGGACTGCGCGTTGAACACCCCGCTCCGCCAGCGGCGTGTTCGTGCCGGCCGCTGCACCATGGCCGGGCCGCCTGCCATCTCGGGCGCTCCACCGCCCTGCATCTCCATGAACTCGTTGGTCATGCCGACGAGACCGCGCGGATCGATCGTGTAGAAGTTCACGTTGGCGCGCGCCGCCATGGTGATGGCGTCCTGCGTGGCGCGGATCACGTCGCTGACGCATTCTGGCCGCCGAACGAGTCGTAGATCGGATAGTCGATGCCTTCGCTGAAGAAGATCACGGCCTTGCGCCGCCCGCGGACGCTGGCGAGGAACTCGGCCGTGTATCTTCAGCGTGTCGAGCACGCCGATCGCGCGGTATCCGCGCTCGAAATCGCTCGGCTCCAGCCGGCTGTAGCCGCCTGGATCGGTCGACGCGGGCCTCGGTTGCCGTCGTCGGTCGAAGCATTGTCCTCCGTCGGCAGCGAGGTTCATGGTAGTACGTGTCGAGCCGCTCGATCGTGCAGCGAGCGCATGCGGCGGCCGATGAACTTGTCGATCGCGGCATAGAGCAGCTGCTTGTTGCTCGTGAACTCCTGCGCGGCGTCCGTGCGGCCGCTCGTGTGGATGACGGCGGCGATGTCGTTGGCGCCCATGTACTGCTCGACGAACTCGCTGCGCCGATTTCTTCACCTGCGAGGTGCGCATCGAGGCTGACGTCCTGGTCGTCGAGGACGATCACATACAGCCTGCCGGCAAACGGCTGGCGGTTCGACTGTGCGTCGACGGCGACCGGCCGGTCGGCGAAACACGTACCGGCTCTGCCGTTCGACGCGGGATCTCCACGTAGGAGAACATCTCGACCTTCTGCGGCTTGCCGTCTTCGAAGACCTCGAAGTCTGTCTTTCGCAAGGTCCGATGATGAAATTGCCCTGCTCGTCGGTCACGACGACGTCCACGTCGACGTAGTTGACCTCGACCTGGAAGGTGACCGAAGGCGGGGCCTGGGGATCCTGGGCTTTCACGAAAGGCGACTGCAGAATCGCCGTGATGAGCGTGAGTGCAACGAGGGTTCTTTTCATCATGGAGTGCTTACCGTTGGATTGTAATCAGCGTTTCTCGAATCACCGGTTTGGCGACCTGCGCCTGGCGAAGGTCGCGCAGCCCGGCTTCCACCTTCAGGAGGTACCGGCCGGCCGCGACGTTCTTCAGGGGAATCTCGCGCGCAAACCCATAGGCGGTCCAGTAACCCGCGGCGCCTGCCCTGAGCGCAGTCGAGGGATTGGGGATGCTGTCCCTGGCGTTGAACACTTCCTGTCCGGTCTCCGAAATCAGGCTGACGGCGGTTTCAATCTGACGCGGCTGCTGGCTCGAGATATTGTCGTAGATTTCGGCGAAAACTGTCAGGGTATCGTTCTGTGAAAAGGTCCGCCGGCTGGTCGCCGGTCCCGGCAGGACCTTCGGCGGCGTCCGGGTCGGGCTGCGCCGTCATCGCGGTCTCGGCGGAAGCCGCGGTCAGGAGCATGCCGCTCAGCATCACCGGGTCCTTGCGGAAGTCCGGCACCAGCAGGTCGTAAAAGACCGTACCGACCTGGGCGTTGCTGTCGCGGACACCCACACGAATCTGGTAGCGGCCGGGATCGAGCGTCAGGCGCGGGTTCAACCGGAGGCCTCCGCTCTGTACCCGCTTGAACGACTCGGGCCGGAGCGTGAGGTTCATCTCCGAGCGCGTCGTGCGCTGCGCCCGGCCGTCCTGGTTGATGCCGAAAAACGACACCTCGAGGTTGTTGGCGAACAGCCCGTCTGCGTTCTGGGCAAACTGGAGCCGCGTGCCGTCGAGCTCGATGGCCAGCGCGACCGACGCTTCTTTCTGGTTCAGCCTGAACGGCGCCGCCTGCACCGAGAAGGCGAGACCGCTCTGCTGGAGCGGTGCGTTGAGCGCCTCGCGCAGCCCGGCCGACGTGTTGTTCACGCCGCCTCGTCTGGCCTCGCGCGCGCGCCGCGCCTCTTCGTCGCGCTTGCGCTCGGCAGGCGTGCGACCGCGTGGCGACGCGTATCCGCGCCGGCCGACACGCGCAGGCCGGGCCGCTTCGCTCGGACTTCGATGCGATGGAACCGGCCGTCGCGCGCCGACGAGGGCGGGTAGTAGCCGAGCACGTAGTACCGGCTGTTGGCATCGACGATGCGCTCGAACGCCGAGCCGAGCATGTTCAGGTTGACGGCGGCAAATCCGCCGGTTTCCTCGGAGAGCGTGCGGAGGCTGTCCTGCGACAGCCTCATCTCGGTCAGGAGGCCCTGCTGGGCGTTCTGACGAGCCGAACACGCCCAGTCGCGACTTCGGGCGCGTGCCGATCCGGCGAGCTCGATGTACTCGCTGGTCATGCCGATGAGCCCGCGCGGGTCGAGGGCGAAGAAGTTGACGTTCGAGCGCGCAGCCGCCGTGATGGCGTCCTTGATGGCGCCGACGACATCGGTGGCCGTGTGGATGCCGTAGATCTCGCTCATCGGCATCTCGAGCCCTTCGCTGAAGAGCAGCACGGCCTTGCGGCGCCCGCGGACACCGGCCAGGAACTCGCCCAGATTCCGCAGCGTGTCGAGCACGGCGAGCGCGCGCTGCTCGCGCTCGAGTCGCGGATGTTGATCGGCGCCGCCGCGTCCTTCACGTCCGCGTCGGATTGGGATCGACTCGTAGTCGCGATCCGGCCGAGTCCCGTGGTCAGCTCGTTCTGATAGTGCCGTTCGAGCGCCTCGACGGCCGCCGACTGCAGACGGCGGCCGATGAACTTGTCGATGGCCGCGAGCAGCAGGCTGCGATCGTTGGTGAAGTCCTGCGTCGCGTCGCTGCGTCCGCTCGTGTAGACGACCGCGGCGATGTCGTTCGCGCCGAAGTGTTGTTCGACGAACTCGCGCGCCGACCGCTTGACGAGCGAGGTGCGCAGCGGGCTGATGTCGAGGTCGTCCATCACGATGCACGTAGACGCGTCCGTCGAACGTGCCGCTCGTTCGATCGGACGTCGCTCGTGACGGGCCGGTTGAGCGTGGCAAAGCGGTCGGCGCGTTCGACCGGCAGCTCGACGTACGAGAACATCTCGATTTTCTGCGGCTTGCCGTCTTCGAACACCTCGAAGTCGTCGCGCGTCAGCCCGGACACGAAGTTGCCTTTCTCGTCGGTGACGACCGCGTCGACGTCGACGTAGTTGACTTCGACCTGGAAGGTCACCGACGGGGGCGCCTGCGGGGGCTGTGGCGCCTGGGCCGCGCCCGACGTGCCCAGCACGAGCGCCACGGCCGCCGCCAGCGAGAATCGACGAAGCTGCATGGATAGACCTGAAATCCGTGGACGTCCCATTATAAAGCGGCGGCCAGGTTTCGGGCCGCTCAGTGCAGCAGCGTATAGACGGCGATATTCACGCCAACGGCGTAGGAGTCGAACACGGGCGCGGCGAGCACGCACACCGCCACGATGGCGATCCACGGCGGGAACCGGAACATATCAGGAGTGTAGCGTAGGTACGAGAGGCTTGTCCGCCGTAGCGATGTGCGAAGTGGGCGCGAAGGTGGATGCGTTGGGCTTGTCCGCCGTCTTGTCCGCCGTAGCGATATGCGAAGCTGGCGCGAAGGTGGAAGCGATGTGCGAAGTGGGCGCGAAGGCGGATGCGAGAGATGCGCGAAGGCAGGTTGCCGTGGTGCTGGCAACCTGCCTTCGTGGCTATTGCGAATCTATCAATCTTCGTAATCTGCCAATCTACGTAATCTACCAATCTTCGTAATCTACCAATCTCCCAATCTGCCAATCTACCAATGGTGCGTCAGAACCCAAGCCTGAGTCCGATCTGCGACTGGCGCGGGAAGCCGGTGCCACCCTGGAGGCCGGCGAGCCGCAGGAAGTCCGCTGCCAGGCGGCGGTTGCCGCCCGGGTTCGTAAAGTTCGCCCGATCGGTCACGTTGAACGTCTCGTAGAAGATGTCCAGCGTGCGGCGTCCGCCCAGCCGGGCGCGGTAGCCGATGCGCATGTCGAACTGCATGAATCCGGGACCACGCGCGCCGTTCCGGCCGCCTTCGCTCACGACGTCACGCATGACATGAGGCTCGGCCGCTGGGAACGGGTTGTAGGTGCCGGCCGGCAGCGGCGCGAAGTTGATGCGGTTGCGGTCGAGATCCAGCGTGTCGTCCTGAATCGTGAACGGCGTGCCCGTCATCGAGCGCAGTGTTCCGCTGACCGTCACGCCGTTCGTTTTGGGAATTTCCACACGTCCGCTCACCGTGAAGTTGTGCGCGCGGTCGGTGCCCGCCGGTCGCCTCGTATTCGGCGAGGTGCAGATCGGCGAGCGTCTGCAGTTGCGGCGTGTCCCCCTGGCCGGCCGTGATGCCGCGCGAGTGTCCGAACGAATACGCGGCGCGCGCGCTGAAGTTGTGGGAGTAGCGCTTCTCGACCGACACGTTCAGCGCGTCGTAGTCGCTGTATCCGTATTGCGTCGTGATGTAGCGGACCGTCGTGTTCGCGGTGTACATCGGCTCACCAGGCGCGAGGCTGGGTCGCAGCACGCCGAACGGATCGGGCCCTGGATCCTGCCGGGGACCATCACGCGTGTCGTTTGTCCCGAGCGCGATGTTCAGGTTCGGGTTGAAGAACATGTTACGGCCGTTCATGCGGACGTAGTCAACCGATGCCGACACGCCCTAGAAGATCTCGCGCTCGTACCCCATGCTGATCTGATGGAAGTAGGGTTGCTGACGGTCCGGGTCGTCCCAGCTGACCGTGCCGGTGTTGCGCACCGTCGAGCCTGGCGGATACAGCGAGTTCAGGATGTTCCGCTGCGCCGGCGTGAGCGATTGCAACTGCGTGACCTGGAGCATCGGCTCGGTCGGGAACGTCCCGTTGCGCGGTCCGAGGTCGGGCCCCGACGCCGGGAAGTTCGCGGTGAACGACGGCGAGTATTTGTAGTCGGTCAGGAAATTGTCGACGGTGCCGAGCAAGGTCCTGTCGTAGAACATCCCGTAGCCCATCCGTACAACCGACTTGCTCTGGCCATCGGGGTTCCACACCAGGCCGATGCGCGGCGCGATGTTGCCTTTGTCGGTCGGGGACTTCGTCACCGCCGGATTGCCGATGGGGGCCGGGTCGTACGGGAAGACTTCGATATCGTACCGGACGCCGACGCTCAGCGTGAGGCCGGGCTTCATCTGCCACTTGTCCTGCGCGAACAGCTCGCCGATGTGCATGTACATGTCGTAGTCGAGCGCGCCGGGCGCACGGATCGTGAAGCGTTCCGGATACGTCCGGGGATTCGACGCGTTGAATTCGGGATCGCCCGTGCCACGGAACTGATACGTGCCCTGCAGGTTCCCCCAGTTCGGGTTGCTCAGCCAGATGTGCGAATAGCGGGCGCCGAACTTCAGGTCGTGGCGTCCCTTCGCTTCCGGGATGAACCACGAGAACGTGTTGTCGATCGAGTGCCCCGTCTGGATCGGAGTAGTCCATCGTGCCGTTCGACTGGATGTCGAACGTCTCGTAGTCGAGGATCGGCCCGCCGTCACGATGTCGGCGCCCGCGCCCTCCGGGCACGGCACGCAGCGCGCGTACTCGGGCTTGAGCGCCCGCCACGCCGGGTTGGCGTGCACGGTGTCTTCGAGCACGAGACCATACCGGATCGGTGTTGACCTTGGTGTCGGTCAGGACCGAGGTCATCGTGGCGACGATCGTCTGATCGAGGTCGGTCTCGTCGCCGTAGCTCGTCGAGGGTTTCGTTGTTGCCGTCCAGGCGGTTGAACTGCGGCGCGCTTTCACGGAGCCAGCGGAACGCCCACGTGTGCTTGGAGCTCAACTGATGGTCGATGCGCCACATCGTGTTCCACGCCGATTCTTCGCTCGCGACCGCGAAGTTGAGCGAGGGGCGCGCGGGAACGTGTTGGTGAAGTTGCGATTGACGTAGAGGCGCTCGAGGCTGCCGAAGAAGTGCAGCTTGTTCCGGATGATCGGGCCGCCGACAGTGCCGCCCCACTCCTTCTTGCCGACGTCCGGCTTCGGGGCATCGATGGCCTTCGCGAAGTAGTCGCGGTTGGTCATCGCCTTGCTCGTGTAGAAGTTGAATGCGGAGCCGGTGAACTGGTTGGTGCCCGACTTGGTGACGGCGTTGATGACGGCGCCCGGAGGCGCGTCCCCATTCGGCGTCGAACTGGTTGGTCAGGATCTGCACTTCCTGCGATCGATTCGTTGGCCGCGCGCGTCTGGCCGCCGACGTTCGATCCGCGCTGCTCGTCGGTGTTGTTCGCGCCGTCGAACACGATGTTGTTGGCCGCCGTCGGCTGGCCGTTGGCCTGGAAGCTGTCGTTCAGGAACTCGGCGCTCGGGATGAACACCGTGCCGGGCACGTTGCCGACAAACGCCATGTAGTTGCGGCTGGCCGACGGCAGATCGCTCAGTTCTTCCGCGCGTGATGTGGCCGCCGACCGCGGCCGTCGTCACGTCGACGAGCGGCGCTTCACCGGTGACGGTGAGCGTTTCGGCCAGGCCGCCGACTTCCATCGTCAGATCGAGCGTTGTCGTCTGTCCGACGGTGAGCGTAATGCCACGACGGTCGAGTGCCTTGAAGCCCTCGAGCTTTGCGGCGATCCGGTAGCGGCCGGGCACCATCTGCGACGCGAAGTAGCTGCCTTCGGCGGTGCTGGTGATCTCCCGCACGATGCCAGTGTCTTCGTTGGTGATGACGATCGTGACGCCCGGCAGGACGCCGCCTTGCGCGTCGCTGATCTTGCCGCCGAGTTGTGCTGTGCCTTGCTGAGCCAGTGCTGGCGTGGACACGCCCAGGAGAAGGACGGAGAGCCCCAGTACCAGTCGTCGCATCTGCCCCTCCTCAGGTAACCGTCGAAGGTTGATCGAGACCCTGGGTACGCGGGTTAACGCCGTGAAATCAATTGTGGAATCGGTCTGTAATGATGCGCCCCGATTCTTGGAACTTCAAGGGTTTTTCAGCGGATCGAAGTTGCATACGATGTAACCAAGTTTCTGGATTCAAATCCAACAAGATGGAAATCAAACCAAGAGGGCAGACTCCAGCGATCCTGGGAAATTTTTCCCGAATGGACAGGATCGTTAGGGGAGTGCGAACACGAAAATCGAATTCGTCGCCGCTGGTATGCGGGCCTCGGGGATCGTATCGGTCACGATGCTGCTCGCCCACGACCCACCGCCTGTGCCCACCGGCACGGCGATGTACTGTTTCCCGTCTACCGCGTACGTGATCGGGAAGCCCTGGACGAGTGTCGGCATGCGCGGGCTCGTGTAGAGGATCCTTCCGGTCGCGGCGTCGTAGATGCGGAAGTGCCGATCCCAGTGTCCTTCCAGCACAAGGTCGTCACCCATCGTGAGCGCCGACGTGTTTGGTGGCGTTCGCGTGCGATGACGCCACAGGATCTTTCCGGTGACGTCCATGGCCAGCAGCTCGCCGAGGCCGTCGGGGCTCTCGGGATGCATCAGGTTGATGCGGCGCACAGGGCCCGAACCGCCGCCGCCTTCCACGAGCGTGACCGGACCGAACGTGCCGTCTTCGCACGTCAGGTTGAGCGGTATGTAGAACGCGCGCGTGGCCGGGTGATAGGCCATCGAACGCAGGCTCTTGAAGCCTCCTGTGCTCGGGCAGAAGCGAAACTCCACACCCTCTTTCGGAATCGTGTTGGCTCGATAGGCGGCCCGGCCGGTTTTCGGATCGACGTCGATCAACGTCTGATATCCCGGATCGTGCGCGGCGACGAACGTGCCGGTCTTGCGATCGAGATGCCAGAGGATCGCCAGTTTGCCCATCGAGAACACCGACGGCCGGCCATCGACGTCCACCAGCACGCGCTCGAACACTTCATCCATGTCGTGCGTTTCGCCGGGAATGTGCTGGAAGTACCACTGCAGCTTTCCGGTCTTCGGATCGAGCGCGAGCGTGCTGTTCGTATAGAGCGCGTCTCCTGCGGTGCCTCGCTGGAACTGCGCCCACGGCTTCGCCTGCGCTGTGCCCCAGTAGACGAGATTGGTGGCGGGGTCGTAGCTGCCGGTCATCCACGCGTCGCCGCCCGCGCGGAACATCAGCGGCTGGTTGTCCCACGTATCGCCGCCAGGTTCCCCGGGTCGTGCGATCGTCGAGGTCCGCCACAACTCTTTCCCCGTTTGCGCGTCGTGACCGAGGATGTAGCACGTGTCGTTCTTGAATCTCTGGCATCCGGTCAGCGACGAGATGATGACGCCCTTCACCGCCAGAGCGCCCGCGGTGTACGTGTAGCCCTGCTTGGGATCCATCACCTGCGTGTCCCACACCGTGCCGCCCGTTCTCGCGTTGACCGCGATGAGGCGCGCGTCTCCGGTGGTCACGTAGATCTTGTCGTCGTAGATGGCGATGTTGCGCGTCGGCGTGGGCCGCACGCTGCCGTTCCCTTCTTTTGGCGCCGGGGCGCGGAATTCCCACAGGAAATCGCCGTTCGTGGCATCGACCGCCTGGGCGCCGCCGCCGGGCGTTGGCAGGAACATGACGCCGTCGTGGACGAGCGGCGTCGGTTGATGCTGGCCGGGCGGCATGCCCCACGACCACGCGAGCTTCAACTGGCCGACGTTGTTCTTGTTGATCTGATTCAGCGGGCTGTACCCGGTGCCGTCGTAGGTCCGCCGCCAGTTGATCCACTCGCCGGGGTCGGGCTTCTCGAGCATGCTGTCGGTGACCGGACGGAACACGCGATCGCCGAGCCCGAGATTGCGAACCTGCCGCTGCACCTGCGCGGCACCGCCCGTCACGGTGACGAGACATGCAGCCAGTATCGACGCGGCCGATATTAGTACTCGCGGGTGCGAGATGACAGGTGAACGCATCACTTTTTACTTTTGACTTTTCACTTTTTACTTTTGACTTTCTACTCTCTATGTTCCAACGGGCCCCCAGTCTACTATGGGGGCGCTGCGATGCGGAACCTCATCGCCACTCTGATCGTGTGCGCGTTCGCCCCCGCGGTGCCGCATGCGCAGGGGCATGCCACCGGCGACAGGTTCGTCGCGTTCCGGGCCGGGGCCAACGTCGTCGGCAATGCGTTCAGGGTGCGCGAAACCAAACCCGAGCCCGGCGCCGGTGGATCGATCGGCACCTTCCTGTCGCCGAACTGGGCCCTGGAGTTCGAGACCTGGATACGGGCGGCGAATCCGGCGGCGTGCTGTACGCCTCGCCACCACGAAACGCTCTATAGTCTGAGCGTGATGCGCCTCCTGGCCTCTGGACGCCTGCAGCCCTATATGGTGGGCGGCCTGACGCTCCTCGATGGCAGCAAGACCGAGTTACAAGTGCAGGTCGGGGTCGGCGCGCAGATTCCCGTGCACCGGCGTTTCGATGTTTCTATCGACCTCCGCGGCAACGGCGGCGGCTCGACGATGGTCGTGCGCCCGACGGCGGCACTGATCTATCACTTCAGATAGACGTCGGTTCGTTGGGTTCGTCAAGTTCGTCAGGTTCGTGGGTTCGTCGGTTCGTGAGGTTCGTGAGGTTCGGATGACAAGACAACAGATCTCGACGGGCAGCAAGTGGGAGCCGATCATCGGTTATTCGCGCGCGGTGCGTATTGGCAGCCACGTGTGGGTGTCGGGCACGACCGCGACGGGCGCGAGCGGCGAGATCGTGGGGCCCAACGATCCGTATCAGCAGACGGTGCAGACGCTGAAGAATATCGAATCGGCGCTCGCCAAGGCAGGCGCGTCGATGAAGGACGTCGTCCGTACCAGGCTGTACGTCGTCGATATCGCTGCCAATTGGCAGGAAGTGGGCCGGGCGCACGGCGAGTTCTTCCCGGACATCCGTCCTGCGACCACCATGGTCGAAGTGCCGCGGCTCATCGATCCGCAGATGCTCATCGAAATCGAAGCGGATGCTTACGTGGGTTCGTAGGGTTCGTTGAGTTCGTAGGTTCGTCGGTTCGTCGGTTCGTCAGGTTCGACAGGTTCTTCGGTTCGTGGGTTCGTCAGGGTTCGTGAGGTTCGGGAGACTTGTCAGGTTTCTGCGTCGCCTGCCCACGGCGCGCCCGACGTGCGATGTGACTGGCGCGTGCCTGGTCGGCGTTCCGTTTCGCCTCGGGCGAGCGCAGATATTGCTGCAGACCGGAAAGCGCCTTCAACGCGCGGCTCGCCAGCGCGTCGGCCTCGAGGCAGTCCCCCTCCTGGAAATACCGGCGGTCGTACCCTTCGCCGATGCCGTTCTTGACCTCAAGCAGCGACGCTCGCGAGTGATCGAGAAAATGCGCAAAATCGGCTGGAGCAAACCGGCCGAATCCTTCCGGGAAATTGCGTTGGGCCGAATCGGCGGCATCCCGCAGGTTGTCGCGAAACTTGAAGTCGCGGGACGCCGGTCCCGTGGAGGTCATCGAAATCACTTTCCTGTGGAGCTCGCGCGCGAGTTGCCACGCCTTGAAATCCTGATAGCGGCGCATGGTCCTGTGGAAGAGCAAAGCCGCTGCCGGACGAAAACATTCGGGAAACAGAGGAGGGGCAGCAACCCTTCGCAATTTCAGCATCGAAGAGCACCGCAACAGTACGCAGAACCTTCGAACCCGACGAACCCCACGAACTGACGAACCTACGAACTATACGAACTTACGAACTATACGAACCTACGAACTATACGAACTTGACGAACCGTTGAACTGTGCGCCACGAGGCCGTCGGGTGCGCGGCCCAGGCGATCGCAGACTTCTACAATCTGCGCAGGGCTTTTCTTCGAGGCTGCGCCCTTGCCACCGGCGGCGAACAGCCCCCACTCGGGGTCCGGTCTCGCGCAACGATTCCATGACGGCGCCGCAGGACGTGGTCGTGACGCCGCTGGAATGCCAGTCGAAGCCCAGCACGCAGCCAAATGCTTGAAACCAGAACGGATCGGACATCCGGCGCAGCACCTCATTCGCGCCGAACTCCTCGACGATGTGGGTGAGGATTTCTCTGGAGAGAAGCACCATCCGGGAGAACAACCAGGCCGGGGCCCTGCCGCCATGCAGCGGAAGCGAGGCATAGCCCGTTCGCTTTCCCGGATACACCAATCGATTCTATGCGACACTATGGGCCGACGCGTCGCCGTTTTCGACTCGACCGCGAGCGCTTAAAGGAGATTTGATGGCCAAGACAGCGAAGAAGAAGACCGCACGGAAAGCCAATGCCGCATTCATGAAGCCCATGCAGCCAAGCAAGGATCTCGGTGCGGTGATCGGTGACAAGCCGATGCCACGCACGGAAGTCACCAAGAAGCTCTGGGCGTACATCAAGAAGAATGGCCTGCAGGATTCGAAGAACAGGCGCAACATCAATGCCGACGACAAGCTCAAGGCCGTGTTCAGCGGCAAGAAGACCGTCAGCATGTTCGAGATGACCAAGCTCGTCAGCAAGCACCTGAAGTAATCGCTCGACGTTGGATGGTAGGTGATTGCCAAATCACCTATCATCCAGGGCGCCGGCTCATCGATGTTCATCGGGCACTTTGCGCTCGGATACGCGGCGAAGCGCTGGGTGCCGCGTGTTTCGCTCGCGGTGCTCTTTGCCGCCGCCCAGTTGGCCGACTTCCTGTGGCCCGTGCTCGTCGCTCTGGGCATCGAGCGCGTGCGCATCGTTCCTGGCTTCACGGCCTCCACGCCTCTCGAGTTCATCAGCTATCCGTACTCGCATTCGCTGGCGACGCTCCTTCTCTGGGGCGCGCTCTTCGGGTGGATCTGCACGCGGTGGGTGGCAGGTGCGCGCGTGTTCCTCGTCGTGCTCGCCCTTGTCGTCAGTCACTGGGTGCTCGACTTCGTGACGCACGTGCCCGACATGCCCCTGTATCCCGGCGGTCCGCGGTACGGGCTCGGGTTGTGGAATGCTCCAGCGGCCACGTTCGCCGTTGAAATCGCGATGTTCGCGACCGGCGTCTGGATATACTCGCGCGCGACCCGGGCGGCGGATCGCATCGGGCGCTGGGCGTTCATCGGTGTGACTGCATTCCTGCTCGTCGGATTCATCGCAAACGCAAATGGCACGCCCCCTCCGTCGGTGACCTGGATGGTCGCGGCGGGGATCGTGCTCGGCTGGCTCACGCTGGCGGTGGCATGGTGGGCTGATGGACATCGGAAAGTAGAAAGTAGAAAGTAAAAAGTAAAAAGTAGAAAGTATGGCGACGACCAATCCCGTCGAGACTCAGCGCGTGGCGATTTGGGAAGACTTCATCGACATGTTCTACGCGCCGTCTGCCGTGTTCCGGCGCCGCGAGCACGGCAGCGTGTTCATCCCGCTCATCGTCGTCACGCTGTTGACCGGCACCATCTTCTATCTCAACAGCGGCGCGCTCCAGCCGTTGTTCGACGCGGAGTTCGATCGTCAGATGGCCGCAGCCATGCGGGACAACCCGAAGATCACGCCCGAAGTGATCGAGAACATGCGGGGCGTCACGTCGCGCATCGGCCAGGTCGGCGTGTTCATCTTTCTGCCGATTGCCATGCTGGGCGTCGGGGTTGTCACCTGGGCCGCCGGGAAACTGGTGGATGCGGCGGAGTCGTTCCATACGGCGCTGGTCGTGGCCGCGTACGCGTTCGTGCCCCGTGTGCTCGAGGGCGTCACCAATGGCCTTCAGGCACTGTTCCTCGATCCGGCCCGGTTCAACGGCCGTTTTCGCATCACATTCGGTCCCGGCCGTTTTCTCGATCCCGACACGGCTTCGGCGTTGTTGATTGCGGTGGTGGGGCGGCTGGACGTCTTCACGCTGTGGATTACGGTCCTCGTCGCGATCGGTCTGAGCGTGACAGGCCGCATTCCGCTCAGCCGCGCCGCGCTGGTTGCCGCCATCGTGTGGCTCGTGGGCGGCCTTCCGACCATCCTGCAGGCGATCCGGACGATGTAAATTAGAGTCAGATCCTGACGGCTCCACTGGAGGACGTTCGATGACCATGCCCGAACTCAAGCCGCTGCGAACGCCGCAGGCGGTGGTGGACGAACATCTCGACGCGCTCAATCGCGGGGACTGGAATCGCCTGATGGCGCAGTATCCGGATGATGTCGAGATCTTTCTGCCGCGCGGCGTCACCGTCCGCGGCCGCCGGCAGGTGGGTGACGCGTTTGCAGGGCTCGTGAAACCGTGGAGCGAGGGCGGGCTGCTCGGCGTGACGTTTACACCCGAACACGTCGGAGCATCTGGTGACACCATCAACGTGCAGTGGCGCGTGGAGGCTCCATTTCTCTCGAAGCCTTATCGCGGATCGGATGCCTACATCACCCGCGACGGCCTGCTGGTCTCACAGGTCAGCACGTTCGACATGCAGGAACTCAGGAGCTTCGAGAAAACGCCGGTGGCCGATCGCGAGCGGGTGATCGACGAGTTCTTTGGAGACGCGGCGACACCGATCGAGTGGCAGGGTGACGACGAAAAAGGCCTGCACTTCTGGCTCGACGACCTGCACTGTCCCCAGCCGATTTCGCCGATGTGGTTCGACGTCGGCGGATGGTGGCTGACCTGCGATTACATGTACCGGCGGTTTGGCGTGCCGTTCGGCAAGGACTGGGTCGCCAAGACCATCAACGGCTATGTGATGAGCGCGGTCGTCCCGCGGACCGCCGACGAGGAATCGTCGCTCTGGCCCTACTACAACCTCGTGATGCCGGTGTATGCCGACAAGTTCCTCGATTGGTGGAAAGAGCGCTATCTCCCCGAGATCGTGCGGAACTTCGAGTATCTCGACACGTTCCCGGCCGAGTCGGCGTCGACGGCCGAGATGATGATCCTGCTCGAGGACGCCCTCGACATCCAGGAGCGCCACTGGCGGCTCCACTGGATGCTCAACCTGGCGCAGTTCCAGGCGTCGATCACGTTCGAAGGCGCGCTTCTGCCGCTCATCGGCCAGGAGCACAAGCCGCTGGTCGGCCGCATCCTGATCTCGGACGAAGATCGAAACTGGGATTCGGTGAAGGCGCTGTGGGTGCTCAAGAACAAGGTGAAGGCGACGAAGACGCTGCAGCGGGCGTTCGACGAGAACGAGACCGCTGCGGGCGTCATGACAGCGCTGGCCGCGTCGGACGAGGGACGTGAGCTGCTGAAGGACATCGACGCGTACAAGTTCGAATACGGCAACAAGTCGATGTACGCGCACGAGTATCTCTATTCCACATGGCGCGAGAATCCGACGCCCATCGTCGAGGCGCTGCGGGGATACCTCCTGTCCGACTACGACTACGAGAAGGACGTCAGGCAACTGCGCGAGAACCGCGACAAAGCCATTGCCGAAATGTGGTCGCTCGTCCCGGCCACCGCCGCCGAGCAGGCGCGCGATCAGCTGAAGACGGCACTCGAGCTCGCCCTCAAGATGACGCCGCTCACGCCCGACCATCATTTTTATATGGACCAGGGCACCTACGCGCGCGTCCGGCTCGTGCTGATGGCCCTCGGACGCAAGCTCGTCGCCGCCGGCGTTCTCGACCAGCCCGATGACGTGATGTACCTGAAGTACGACGAACTGCGACGGCTGGCCGCCAGTCCGTCGACGATCGATGGCCGGCGCATCGTGAAGGACCGTCGCAGCGAGCGCGAGAAGTCGTTTTCGACGCGGCCCCGGCTCTGGGCGGGCACCATTACGCAGTGGTCGATGTACGGCGAGCCGTACAAACAGGTGCTGTGGGACTGGCCGGGCATCTACGAGCGGTCGAAGGATGCGTCACCGCAACCGTCGGATTCGCTCAGGGGGCTGGGCGCATCGGCGGGCGTCTACGAAGGCCCTGCCCGCGTCGTCGAGTCGCCGGAACAGTTCGACGATGTGAAGAAGGGCGAAGTGCTGGTGTGCAAGATGACGAGTCCGTCGTGGGTCGTCCTCTTCACGAAGATCGGTGCGCTCGTCACCGATTCTGGCGGCGCCTTGTCGCACCCGGCCGTCGTGTCGCGCGAGTTCGGCATCCCGGCCGTGGTCGGCACGCGGACCGCCACCGAGCGCATTCGAACCGGTCAGCGCGTGCGCATCAACGGCGCGGCCGGGTTGGTCGAGATCATTGGCTGAGATCACGCTCGCGCTCGACCAGCTGCCCGAAGTTGCAACGGCCATCGCCGGGGGAAAGGGCGCAAGCCTTGGACGCATGTCGCGTGCGGGTTTGCCCGTGCCTCCAGGATTTGTCGTGACCGCCGCGGCGTTCGAGACGTTTCTCGAGACGTCGGGCGCAGCCGGGCGCATCGCAAGCCTGATCGGATCGCTCGACGTGGACGACGGTGCCGCAGTCGAGGCGGCTGCGGGCGAGATGCGGCGCCTCATCGTCGAAGCGGTAATTCCCGACATCACTGCCGCATCCATTCGCCAGGCACATGCACTTCTGCCCGCCGGCGAGCCGGTTGCCGTCCGCTCGAGTGCCGTGGCCGAGGATGGCGAGGCCGCGAGCTTTGCCGGGCAGCAGGAGACCTATCTCAACGTGTCCGGCGCCGACGAGGTGCTCGAACGGATTCGCGACTGCTGGGCTTCCTTCTTCTCTCCCCGCGCGCTTTTCTACCGCGCGCGCATGGCCGTGCTCGCCGACCGCCGGATGGCGGTCGTCGTGCAGACGATGGTGCAGGCCGACACCAGCGGCGTGTTGTTCACAGTCGATCCGATTCATCAGCGGCGCGACCGTATGATCGTCGAAGCGGCGCCAGGGCTGGGCGAAGCGATCGTGTCGGGTGCGATCACGCCCGATCACTACGTGATCTTGAGAAGCGATGGCAGCGTGCTGGATCGCTTTCTCGCGGATGAGACGCGCGGGCGGGTCCTTGACGACGAGGACCTCGCGCGCTTGTGCAATGTGGGGCTGACGGTCGAAGGGTTCTTCGGGCTGCCGCAGGACATCGAGTGGTGCATGCGCCAGGGGCGGCTGTTTCTTCTGCAGAGCCGGCCGATCACGACGCTGGCGGCCCATGGCTGACCGCGGCGAAACCCGTCTCGTCGCGCTCGGCCGATCGTGGGTGGTCGAGCACTATCCCTACAACCGGACCCACCTCCTGAAAACGCTCGACTGGCTCGATCGCCTGCAGCCAGAGGCGCCAGAAGCCGTGCGCCTGGCCGCGCTTACGCACGACATGGAACGCGCGTTCGGTGGTCCCGACGCGATTCCCATCGTGATGAACAGCCGCGACTACGAAGAGGCGCACTCGAACCGGAGCGCGAGGATCGTCGGCGCGTGGCTTCGCGAACAGAAGGCCGATGAGGAACTCGTCGATCGCGTCGAATCGCTGATTCGCGTTCACGAATGGGGAGGTTCGCCGGACGCCGATCTGGTGCAGGCGGCCGACAGCCTGAGCTTTCTCGAAACCAACGTCGAGCTGATGGCGTCGTTTATCGAAAGCGGCAAGCACGCGAAGCCGGTGATTGCCGCCAAGATCGACCAGATGTACGAGCGGATTCGCGTGCCCGAAGCGAAGACGCTCGCGCGCCCGATGTGGGAGGCGGCGGTCGCCCGTCTGATGCGCACGTGAGGCCCTTCGTCTACCATCGGCCCGAATCGCTTGCCGACGCTCTGCAGCTGCTGCGCGAACATGGCGCGGGCGCCCGTGTGCTGGCGGGCGGCACCGACCTGATCGTGCGGCTCCGGAAGCGTCAGGATGTGCCCCGTATCGTTGTCGATCTCAAGCGTGTCGCCGAACTTCGCGCCGACATCGTGCCTGGCAGGTCGAAGGATAGCGTTCGCATCGGCGCGCGTGCCGTCATCTCCGATATCGTCGAGCACCAGGCGATTCGCGAGCGCTTTCCCGCGCTGGTGGAAGCCGGCCTCGTGCTCGGCTCCATCCAGATCCGCAATCGCGCGACGCTGGCGGGCAACCTCTGCAACGCGTCGCCCGCGGCCGATACGGCGCCCGCTCTTCTCGTGTACGGCGCGCGAGTGACGATCGTTGGACCTCGCGGCACCCGGGAAGTGCCGCTGGACGGGTTTCTGACGGGGCCGGGGCGGACTGCGCTCGGCAGCGACGAGCTGGTCGCGGCCATCGATCTTCCATGGCCGCCCGACGAATCGGGCGCCGCCTTCGCGAGACTGACACGCCGGCGTGGGGTCGATCTTGCGATCGTGAGCGTGGCGTGTCTGGCCAGCCGATCTGGAGAGATCCGTTTCGCGTTTGGCGCCGTCGGACCACGGCCGTTCCTTGTCGTCCGGAATGAGGCGGCCCTCCTCGAGGCGAACATCGATCCCGAACGGCGCGATGCAATGCTGAGCCAATTCTTTGCATCGGCGTCGCCGATTTCCGATCTGCGGGCTCACGACAGCTACCGCGCGGCGATGCTGCCGGTACTCGCCCGCCGCGCGCTCGGAGCGGCTGTCGCCCGGATGCACAGAGGGAGGGGGCCCCGATGATCATCAGTGTCAACGTCAACGGGAGCCTCCTCACGATCGACGTCGATCCGCATCGCACCCTCCTGGACCTGCTGCGCGATCGCCTCGGTCTGACCGGAACCAAGGAGTGCTGCGCCGAGGGAGAGTGCGGGGCCTGTACGGTGCTGCTGAACGGCCGGGCGGTGAATGCATGCCTCGTGCTCGCTGTCGAATGCGACGGCGAGTCCGTGGTCACGATCGAAGGGATTGGGCGGCCCGGTGCCATGAGCCGGCTGCAGGACGCGTTCGTGCGCACCGGCGCCGTGCAATGCGGCTTCTGCATCCCCGGCATGATCATGGCGGCGACAGCGCTCCTTGCACGGACGCCGCACCCGACGCGCGACGAGATTCTGGAGGGTCTGGCAGGCAATCTCTGCCGCTGTGGGGGCTACAGCCGCATCGTCGAAGCCGTCGTCCGAGCGTCCGGTGGAGAACAGGGCTGAAGGACCTCGCGACGGTCCGGCTAAAGCCGACACTACGTACTACTGTCAGAACTCACCGGTGGCACAGGGCTTCAGCCCTGTCAAAAGACTATGAACATCATCGGCACTTCACTCCCACGAGTCGGCGCGGTCGAGCGCGTCACCGGCTTGCAGCAGTACGCAGCCGACATCCGGCTCGACAACGTACTCCACCTCAAGCTCGTCACCCTTCCCTGCGCGCATGCTCGCATCGTCGGCGTCGATCGCGAAGCCGCCTCGCAGGTGCCCGGCGTGCGCGCCATCATCACCGCGCGCGATCTGCCGCAGCCGATCGCGCGCTACGGACCGGTCGTCGCCGATCGGCCGCTCGTCGCCATCGGCGAGACGAAGTTTCCGGGCGAGCCCGTGGCCGTGGTAGCGGCCGACACAGTCGATGCGGCCGAGCGGGCGGCCTCGCTGGTGCATGTCGAGTTCGCCGAGCTTCCCGCGGTGTTGTCGGTGAGCGACGCGCTCGATCCTCAGTCGCTGCTGGTTCAGGATCCGGAGCTGCGTGGAAGCGATCCGCTGGCGCGCACGAACACGATGGGGCGCTGGCAATTCGGCTGGGGCCATCTCGACAGCGCCTCCGCCGACATCGTGCTTGATAACGACTACAGCTTTCCGATGGTCACGCACTTCGCCATCGAACCTCATGCCTTTCTCGCGGCGCCCGACGCCAACGGCGTCACCGTGTGGAGCCCCACTCAGCATCCGTATGTGCTGCAGCGGGTCGTGGCCGCCGCGCTCCAGCGTCCAATCGCTTCGATCCGCATCATCGCGCCCGATCCGGGCGGCGGATTTGGCGGCAAAGGATGGCCGAAGTTCGAGCCGCTCCTGGCATGGCTCGCGCTCGAGCTGGGACGACCGGTGAGGCTCGTCCTCACGCTCGAAGAATCGTTTCAGGCGGCACGCCGGACATCTGCCGCGATTCATGCGCGTACGGGATTCGGCCGCGACGGCCGCATTGCCTTTCAGGACATCCGTGCGGATTTCCTGATTGGCGCCTACGCCGACATCGGCACGCGGGTCGTGAGCAAGGCCAGTTACGCCGCGTGCGGCCCGTATCGGTACGCCCCACGCACGCATCGTGGCGCAGGCGCTTCTTTCGCACACGACACCGTCCACTGCGTTTCGCGGCTTCGGCACGCCACAGGCCTCATGGGCGGTCGAGTCGCAGCTCAACGAAGCCGCCGCCTTGCTGGGACTCGATCCCGTCGAAATCCGGCGTCGAAACCTGCCCGCAAAGGGCGAAGCGTTCATCCCCGGGGACACGCCGGCCGACGGCGACTGGCGCCTCGCACTCGAGGGCGCGGCATCGGCGGTCGGATGGGCCACACCCCTTGGACCGAATCGGGGTCGAGGCATCTCGGTCGGGCTCAAGAGCTCGTCGACGGCATCGCATTCGGTGGCGTTGGTCCGGCTCCACTTCGACGGGAGCGCGACGGTCATCTGCGGCACATCGGACATGGGTCAAGGCGCGCGCACGGTGCTGACGCAGCTCGCGGCCGACGAGCTCGGGGTGACGCCGGATCGGATCGCCATTGTCATGGGCGACACCGCCCTGGTGCCCTATGACTCTTCGACATCTGCGAGCCGTTCGACCGTTTTCATGGGCGGCGCCGTGGCGAGCGCGTGCCGCAACATCAAGGAACAGCTCGCGCGTACGGCAGCGTCGTACGGCCTTCCGGCCGATGCGAATCCCGCAGACCTTCTGCGTGCGCGGTTCGGGCCGCCGCGCGGAGAGCTCATCGGCATCGGCGAAGCCGGCAACGCATTCGACCCCTCCCATCCGCTGGGGGGGCACGCCGCTTTCTGGGAAGTGATGTGCGCCGCGTGTGAGGTCGAAGTCGATCCGGAGACCGGAGAGACCGTCATCCACAAGCTCGTGCTCGTCAGCGACGTCGGCAAGGCGCTGAATCCCGCCCAGGTGCATGCGCAGGACGAGGGGGCCGCGGTGATGGGCCTCGGCCACACGCTCATGGAGCAGCTCGTCCTTGGCCGCGATGGGCGCATCTTGAATCTCGGTTCGCTGGATTACCGGATTCCCTCGATCAAGGATGTGCCGTTGGAACTGCAGACGAGCTTTATCGAGCAGGGCGACGGCCCCGGTCCGCACGGCGCCAAGGGCGCCGGTGAGGGGGGCACGCTCGCCGTCGCTGCCGCGGTGGGTGCGGCGATCAATCAGGCCGCCGGTGTCTCGATTCGTAGCCTGCCGTTGACGCCGGAGCGCATCTGGGAGGCTAGGAGACGACTGAGAACTAAAAACTGAAAACTAGGAACTGAAAACGGCTCTAGATCAAGCCATCCAGGTCGGGCAGGCGCCGCTCGTATTCTTCGTCCATCAACGGGCTCGAGAGAAGAAAGTCGGCCGTCGCGCGATTGCAGGCGATCGGCACGTTGTAGACCACCGCGACCCGCAGGAGCGCTTTGACGTCGACGTCGTGCGAATGCGGTGCCAGCGGATCCCAGAAAAAAATGATGAAGTCGATTCGGCCTTCGGCCACACCGGCGCCCACCTGCTGATCGCCGCCGAGTGGCCCGCTGCGGAATCGATGGACCGTCAAGCCGAGCTCGGTATTCAGCATGCCGCCAGTGGTGCCCGTTCCAAACAGGTCGTGACGGCTCAGCGTGCCGCGATTGTAGGTGGCCCACTCGAGCAGATCTCTCTTCATGTTGTCGTGCGCGATGAGGGCAATGCGCTTGCACCGCGCCGTCGTGATGCTGCGAAAAGACATGGTAGATTCTCCCATGCCTAGACTTATCGCCGCGCCGTCAGTGATTCAAGCTGCAGGTCATCCGCCCAAACGCATCGAGGAATACGCCGGACGCGTGAACTCCGCGCACGCCAACGTCAGCGTGGCGCGCATGCAGTCACCGTCAGGATGGTTAGAGCCCGGACAGCGTCCAGAGTTCGAGGAGATTACGGTCGTCCTGCGCGGGATGGTGCGCGTGGAGCACGAGCAGGGTGTGACGGACGTGCACGCCGGCCAGGCGGTCGTGACTCATCCGGGCGAATGGGTGCGCTACAGCTCGCCGGGGCCCGATGGCGCCGAGTACGTGGCGGTCTGCCTGCCGGCGTTTTCGATCGACACCGTCCATCGCGATGCCGGTAGAGCAGTTTTCAGTTCTCAGAGTCAGTTCTCAGTCAGCCAGATGCCGATTGCGGAATTGCTCCTGCCTGAGTTCGATCACGAAACGGCGACCACCCGCGTCCTGCTCGAGCGTGTGCCCGAGACGAGCGCCGGCTGGACGCCTCACGCGCGATCGAGATCGCTCGGCCAGTTGGCGATGCACATCGCGAACATTCCGATTTGGGCATCCATCACGCTGGAGCGCCTGGAGTTCGACACGAATCCGCCGGAAGGCCCTGCGATCGTCACGCCGGCGTTCGAATCGTCCTCCCAGTTGCTGCGCACCTACGACGCCAACGTGCAGGCGGCCCGCGCCGTGCTCGTCCGGACGACCGATGGCGAATTCCTGGTGCAGTGGACGCTGAAGAACGCAGGGAAGAACCTGTTCAGCCTGCCGCGTGTGGCGGTGTTCCGTTCGTTCATCCTGAACCACGCCGTGCATCATCGCGGCCAGTTGAGCGTGTATCTGAGGCTGCTCGACGTGCCGATTCCGAACATCTACGGGCCTACTGCAGATACATAGGCTCGCCTCTTACGTGTCTTTGACGCAGAGCCGCAAAGGCGCAGAGTCTGGTTTTCGAAAAGAATTCTCTGCGTCTTTGCGCCTCTGCGTCGAATCTACCGCTCGGTGACGAGCGCGCGCAGCACGAACGCGACGTTCGCCGGCCGCTCGCCGAGCCGGCGCATGAAGTACGGGAACCACTCCTTGCCGAACGGCACGTACACGCGCATCCGGTAGCCGGCGTCGCGAAGGCCTTTCTGCAGATCGCGGCGAATGCCGTAGAGCATCTGGAACTCAAAGGCGTCTTTGCCGACGCCGCGCTCGTCCGCGAACCGTTTCACCTCGGCCAGGATGGCCTCGTCGTGCGTCGCGAATGGCTGGATACGTCCCCTCGGTCAACAGCCGCCGGGCCAGTCGCACGTACGCCGCATCGACATCGGATTTGAGCTGATGTGCGACGCTCCTGGGCTCGCGATAGGCGCCTTTGACGAGCCTGATGCGCGCGCCCAGGACGTTCACCCGCTCGAAATCCTGCTCGGTGCGATACAGGCACGACTGCAGCACCACGCCCACGTTGCGATCGCCGAGCTTCCAGAGCGTCTCGAAGATGTCGAGCGTGACCTCGGTGTGCGCGGAGCTCTCCATGTCGATCCGGACGAAGAACCCGCAGCGGGCAGCGGCGTGGAGAATCTTCCGCAGGTTGTCGACGCACATGGCGCGATCGACGTCCAGGCCGAGCTGTGTCAGCTTCAGCGACAGGTTCCGTTCCACACCGGCTCGATCGACGGTGTCGATGAGCGTCAGGTACTCCCGTGTGGCCGTTTCGGCGGCGGCCAGCGATCCGACGCTCTCGCCGAGATAGTCGAGCGTCGAATGCAGTCCCTGCGCCTGAATCTCGCGCAGGGCGGCGATCGCATCATCGAGATGCTCTCCTGCGATGAACCGGCGCGCGAAAGCGTGCGGGCCGGAGATGCCATGGCGCGACGCCAGTCGTTTCAGTGTGTGGCTGTTGGAGAGCGACTGGAAAAAGGCCTTGGATGCGGCATCCAGCATCAGTGCGTACGGCTGGACCCGGCCGAGAGCAGGTGCTCGATGCCTCGGGCGTAGTACTTCAGCACGTTGCGGTCGCGCACGCGGAAGCGCCCGCGATCGTAAACGATGATGCCGCGCGCTTCGAGGGGTTCCGCCGCTTCTTCGACGGCCTGGCGGCCGCTCGAAACGCCGAGGTTCGCGCCAACGGCGCGCAGGGTCTCGATGATCGCGTCCGCGCGCGACTCGAGATCGCGTCTGCTCAGCGAGGGCCGCATCACCGTGGCGACAACCGAGGTCGGCAGCACCTTCACGAGCTTGCCGATCGTGGTGCGCGTCAGCTTGCCGAGCTCGAGCACGTCGCGCCTCGATTCCGGATCCCAGCCGTCGAGCGGAATGGGCCGCCCGAAGGTGACGAACGCGCGCGACCGGTAGCCGACGGCGTATCTGACCATCTCGGCCAGCTCGCGCGTGAACGGCCGCTGGCTCCGCTTGACGCGCTGCCTGGCCAGGATGTGATCTTCCAGCACGAGGTCGTAGGAAATCGCCGTCGGCACGATCTTCAGCCCCGGCGTTCCCGACAGCAGCGCGGCGTGCAGCAGGCCGGTCTTCGGCGGCTTCAACTCGCCGCTGTAGCTGCGCCCGCCTTCGGGATAGAACAGGAGATCCTGGCTGCGCAGCACCTCGGCGACGTAGGCCTTGAGCGTGATCAGGTACGCCTTGTCTTTCGTGTTCCGGCGAATCGGAATCGCGCCCGTGACGTGCTTGTGAATGAGGCCGAGCGGCCCGCCGAAGAGATTGATGCCGGCGGCGATGATGGGCGGCCGCACGCCGTTGTCGTCGAGCACGAGCGGCTCGACGAGATAGTCGGTGTGGCTTTTGTGGTTCGAGGCGTAGATGACGCGTCCCGCCCGCGTGGCCGACTCGACGATCTCGAGGTGCTCGACGCGGCGGTCGATCTTCCGCAGAATCGGATACAGCGGGTGCTTGAGCGCCCGATAGAACTGGTACCGCTGCGTCGTCCTGAGCTCTTCGAGGTAGGCAAAGACCCGCTCGCGCCCGTCGGACCCCCCGTGAGCGCTGCGAAGATACCGCACGACGTCCTCGCGCGAGAGGACAGCCTGGGCGAGATCGTCAGGAATCATGCCTGCTCATGGAGTGCGAGCACTATAGCATGCGCGAACTCGGTGGTTGACGCCTTCCCGCCCAGATCCCGTGTCGTCCCCCCTGCGGCCAGCACCGCAATCAGCGCCGATTCGATCCGCCGGGCTGCCGCTGTCTCGCCGATGTGGTCGAGCATCAACAGCGCCGAGCGCAGAAGAGCGGTCGGGTTTGCCAGGTTCTTGCCGGCGATGTCGGGCGCGGTGCCATGCACCGCCTCGAAGACGGCGCCATCTTCACCCAGATTGGCGGCGCCGACGATGCCGAGACCTCCGACGAGGCCGGCGCACAGGTCCGAGACGATGTCGCCGTACAGATTCGGGAGGAGCAGCGTGTCGAATTTTTCCGGCTTCATCACGAGGTTCATGCAGGCGGCGTCCACGATTTGCTCGTCGTAGGCCACATCGGGGTACTGCGCCGCGACGGCACGGGCCGACCGGATGAAGAGACCATCGCTCATCTTCATGATGTTGGCCTTGTGGATCGACGTGATGCGCTTGCGTCCCAGGCGCCTCGCGTATTCGAAGGCGAACCGCGCGATCCGCGTGGACGCCCGCTCGGTGATGATCTTGAGGCTTTCGACCACCCCGGGCACGACTTCGTGTTCAAGTCCCGCGTAAAGATCTTCGGTGTTCTCGCGCACGATGACGAGGTCCACGTGTTCGAACCGGGAACGGACGTGCGGGAGATTCGAGACCGGCCTCAGGTTCGCGTACAGATCGAGCGCTTTGCGCAGGCCGACGTTGACGCTCGCAAACCCTCCGCCGATGGGTGTGCCGACCGGGCCTTTCAGCGCGACCTTGTTCCGCCGGATCGACTCGATGAGATCGTCGGGTAGTGGAGTGCCGTGCGTTTCGGCGGCCTTCTCGCCCGCGTCGTGACGCTCCCAGGCGATCTGGACGCCCGCGGCTTCGATGATGCTGACGACAGCCGCGGTGACTTCAGGGCCGATGCCATCGCCCGGAATGAGCGTGATCGTATGTTTGCTGGTCATGCCGCGCGGGTGCCGTCGCGAGCTTCCCAGAACAGCAGCGCCAGGCCGCCGACGGCGGTCAGCGCGAGCAGGTTGACCGGCAGGGTGCGCAGCTGCAGGCCCGCGTACAACGTGATGGCCAGCATGCCCAGCGCGACACCGACCCGCGCGAAGAACCCCGACGGACGGGGGCCGAGCAGCGCCATCCCCATCAGTGTCGTCAGCACGAGCGCCGCGGAGATGTACGACGTGAGAAGAAAACGCCTCAGCGTGTCGTCAGACACCGGCGAGACGATCGCGCCGACCACGATGATGCCGCCGAACCAGGTTGAAAGCGCGAGCACGTACACGTACCGCAGCGCGAGCACACCGGTCATTATAATTTGGCTGGCGCCGAAGCGCCGCATATGCCTTCTCCCCTTACGTGGCAGGATTGGTCGCCCCTGGCGTTGACACAGGCGTCCGAACAACACAAACCCGTGCTGTTGTCGCTCGTGACGAGCTGGTCTGACGAGTGCGCGGCGATGGACCGCACTACCTACGCGCATCCTGACGTGGCGTCGATCGTCAACGAGCGCTTCGTCGCCGTCCGCGTGGACGCCGATCGGCGTCCGGATCTCAACGAACGCTACAACCTCGGCGGCTGGCCTTCGACGGTGTTTCTTACCGGTACCGGAGATGTGTTGTGCGGCGGGACCTATTTCGATACACCGGCCCTGCTGGCGATGCTTCGACAGGTGGCCGAAGCGTACCGCGATCGCGCCGATGAGCTGGCGTCGCGCGCGTCGAGGGTTCGTGGTGACCGCCTTCAGTCGGACCGCCACGACGCCGAGGGTCGCGACACGCCTTCAACCGGTCCGCGACTCGATCGGGCGATTCCGGTCGGTTCTCATCGAACGCTTCGATCGCGTGCACGGCGGTTTCGGGTCGTTCGCGAAGCTGCCGCATCCCTACGCCCTGCTGTTTGCCGTGTCGCTGGCCGCCGAGGGCGACACGGAAATGGGCGAGATCGTCCAGGTGACGCTCGATCGCCTGCAGCTCTTGTGGGACAGCTCGGGCGGCGGTTTCTGCCGCTACGCCGATTCCGCCGACTGGAGTTGGCCGGCCAGCGAGAAGACGCTCGAAGACAACGCCGCGATGCTGCACGTGCTGGTCGACGCGGCGCTGCGGCTGCGCGAGCCGCGATACGGAGAGCGTGCGGCCACCCTCGTCCGGTGGATCAGAAGCACGATGGCCGACGACGATCGCCGGGGATTCTTCAATGCCGTTTCTGCCCGGACGATCGACAAGACGATGTACGTCGACAGGAACGCGCTGGTCACAGGCGCGCTCATCCGCGCCGCCGCGTTGTTCGATGACGTGTGGTTGAGAGACCTCGCGCTCGGGGCCTTCGAATCGGTCGTCGTTCCCACCTACAAGCCGGGCGACGGCGTTGGACACGTCGCGGCCGCGGGCAGCACGGGGGCACTGCGGGGCCTGCTGGGCGATCAGATCCACGCCGGCCTCGCCTTGATCTGGGCGCACGCCGCCACCGGCCACCTTCCGTACTCGATGCTTGCGGCCGAGGTGCTGCAGTTTGCGGTCCGCACCATGTGGGACGAGCGCGCCGGCCGGTTCCGCGATCGTGCCGACGCGGACGATCCGCTGCTGCCGTTCGAGCTCAACTGCCACGCGGCGTGTGCGTTCGACCGGCTCGCCTTGCTCACGGGCGATCGCGCCCATCAGGAGCGCGCGCTCACCATCCTTCGATTGCTGGAGGGCGAGGCTGCCGGACGGGATCTCTATGCGGCTCCCTATGCGCTGGCTGTCCGGGAAGTCCTCGAGCGGCATCCGCCGGCCGGGTTGGAGTTGAACAGAGTGGACTGGAAGTTGGGTGAAACATGAATTGGCAGGCAATCTCGTAATCTACCAATCTCCAATCTGCCAATTCACGGCACCACTGTCACCATTGTCTCTCGCACGACCGGCTTCGCGGTGCCGCCGAGCGCGCGCGCTTCGAGCCGAAGCGCGTAACGTCCCGGGCGCAGCTCCTTGAGCGGAATCTGCCGCGTCACCGGGATGCGGGCGTTTTTCGTATCGCCACCTGTGGTGGCGGCGCCGAGTGTGTCGCGCGACGAGAACGCCGCCACGCCGTCTTCGCCGACCAGCGTCGTGATGACCTCGATGCGCTGGGCCCGTACGGGATGACACGTTGTCGTAGATTTCCGCGAACAGGCTCAGCACGTCACCGCGCGCGAACGCGCGCCGGCTCGTGGCTGGCGCCGGCAGCGAATCCTGGGGCAACTGGTCGTCGGGCTGGGGCGTGAACTGGGCCCGCGCGGTGTCCGACGTCAGGAGCAGCCCGCTCATGGCGAGCCCGTTCGCCGAGTAGTCGGGCACCTGCAGGTCGTAGAAGACCGTTCCCATTTCCCCTGCGCCGCTTTCGCGCACGCCGACTCTCAGCTGATACCGTCCCGGCGCGAGCGCGATCCGCGGGTTCATCCGCACGATCGACTCGCGGACCCGCTGGTAGGTGTCCGGCCTCAGGGCCAGGTTGAATTGATAGAAATTTCCGCCGTGGGGCTTGCCGCGCTCGTCGAGCGCGAACATCGACACCTCGATGCCATCGGCGAAGGTCTTGTTCGGTTGCTCGGTGAAGTACAGCCGGCTGGCATCGAGCTCGAGCGCGATGGCGACCGAGGCTTGCCGCGTCGCGCTTCTGAACGGTGCGGCCTGCACGGCCAGCGTCAGCCCGTTTCGCTGAAGCGGCTGGTTCAGCACCTGTCGCAGCTCGTCCGACGTCTGCGCAGTGTCCGATCGCCCCCGGGCGCGCTCGCGGCTCCGATCCTGCTCGGCGCGCTCCGAGGCGGACAACGGGCGGGGCGACACATATCCCTTGCGAGCCGACACACGCAACCCGGGCCGATTCACGCGCACTTCGATCTTGTGGAACCGTCCGTCTTTCGCGACCGCCGCCGGGTAGTAGCCCAGCACGTAGTACGTGCTGTTGGCCCGCACGATGCGGTTCAGTGAGTTATCGATGTTGTTCGAGTTGACCGCCGCGTACCCGCCGGTTTCGTACGCCAGCGTGCGCAGGCTGTCCTGCGAGAGATACATGTCGGCCAGCAGGCCTCGCGCGTCGAAGCCGAGGCTCGGATCGGTGCTGCCGGAGTTGAGCTCGATCGCTTCGCTCGTGAGTCCGACGAGGCCGCGGGGATCGACGGCGAAGAAACTCACGTTCCCGCGGGCGGCCGCCGCGATGGCGTTGCGCGTGGCGGTGATGACCTCGGTGGCGGCCTGCGATCCGAAGATGTCGTAGATCGGATAGTCGATGCCTTCGCTGAACATCAGGATCGCCTTCCGGCGGCCACGGATGCCGCCCATCACGTCGGCGAGGCGCTGCAGCACCCTCAGCACCTGCTGCGCACGATGGCCGCGCTCGAAGTCGTCGGGATCGGTCGTGATGTTCGAGTACCCGCTCGGCCCGCGCACCGTGCCCGACGTGGGCTGGCTTTGGACGTAGTTGGGATCGTCCGTGTCCGGCGCGTTCATCGCCAGCTCTTTGAGGGTCTGCATGAAGTACTGGTCGGCCTTCTCGATGACGGTTGGCCGCAGCTTGCGCCCCACGAAGCGATCGATGGCGGCCAGGAGCAACGCGCGGTCCGACGTGAACTCCTGTGCGCCGTCGGTGCGCCCGCTCGTGTAGACAATCGCGGCGATGTCGTCGGCGGCGAAGTGGCGCTCGATGAACTGGCGCGCGGAGTTGATGACGATCTTCGTGCGCATCGAGCCGACGTTGAGATCGTCGAGCACGATCACGTACAGCCGGCCGCTGATCGGTTGCGCGTTCGACCGGACATCCGGGACGGCCGGAGCGAAGGCCGCCGATCGCGCGACGCCTGCTGCCGGCATCGGAATGTCCACCAGGGAAAACGTGCTGATCGCCTGGGGCTTGCCGTCTTCGAGCAGCTCGAAATCTTCCTTGCTCAACCCCGGGACGAAATTCCCGCGCTCGTCGGTCACCACGGCGTCGATGTCGACGTAGTTCACCTCGACCTGGAAGGTGATCGATGGCGCCGGGGCCTGCTGGGCGGAAGGGACGGTGACCAGCAGGACGCCCGCCATCGCGACGATCGCAAAGACATTTCGGGCCCGCATCGATGGCAAGTCCCGATGATAACACTCGGGCACATGCTAGACTCAGCCGCGATTCCATGAAGCGAATCTGCAGGCCGACGATCCCGCTTCTTGCGTGCGTACTGGTGATGACGTTCGGCGTGGCGGCCGATGCGCAGACGGTCGTCGTGAAGGCCGCGCGTCTGATCGATGGCCTCGGCGGCCCGCCGCTCGAACCCGCGATGGTGCGCATCAGCGGCGACCGGATCGAAGAGGTCTCGAAGTCGCTCGCGGTGCCACCAGGCGCGACGATCATCGATCTTGGCGCCGCAACGCTCCTGCCCGGCCTGATCGATCTCCATACACATCTGACGAGCCGCGAAGGCGTTCACTGGGAAACGGCGCTGACGACCACGACGCCGCCAGAGGCCGCGTTGTGGGGCGCGCGTAACGCGCGCGTGACGCTGATGGCGGGAGTGACGACGTGCCGCGACATGGGGCCGAACTGGCCGTACGTGGACGTCGAGCTGCGCGACGCGATCGAAGCCGGAGCCGTGCCGGGCCCGCGGATGTTCGTGGCGGGCAACTACGTGTCGTCAACCGGCGGCGCCGGCGACGCGCGTCAGTTTTCGCTGTACGTCGACGTGCCCATCGTCCGGAATCTGGCCGACGGTCCCGACGAGGTCGCCAAGGCCGTGCGGACCAATCTCAAGTTCGGCGCCGACTTCATCAAGATTCTGGCGACCGGAGCCGTGTTGTCGAAGGGCATTTCCCCGGGCGCGCAGCAGTATTCAGACGCAGAGATCAAGGCGGCGGTGACCGAAGCGACGCGATGGGGACGGCAGGTGGCCGCACACGCGCATGGCGCCGAGGGCATCAAGGCGGCCATTCGTGCGGGCGTGCGGAGCGTGGATCACGGCTCGTACCTCGACGCTGAGGCCGTGGCCATGTTGAAGTCGTCCAACCGATCGACGTTCTACGTGCCGACGCTGGCCTTGTATTCGTATCTGCTGCAGGCGCCACACGTTCCCGATTCAGAGAAAGCGCGGGGACGCATGGTGAACGACGTGTCGGTTGCGGCGTTCAAACGTGCGCTTGCCGCCGGCCTTCCGATTGGTCTGGCCACCGATGCGCCTGTCATGCCCCACGGTCTCATTGCCCGCGAGATCGCGTACCGCGCGGAGCTCGGCGAATCGGCCATGCAGGCGATCGTGTCGGCGACTTCGCTGAACGCGGAAATCATGGGCTGGCAGGATCGGGTCGGCGCGGTCACGCCGGGCAAGCTCGCGGACGTGATCGCGGTGAACGGAAATCCGCTGACCGATATCAGCACACTGCAGCACGTGCGGTTCGTGATGAAGGGCGGTACGGTTTACAAGAACGAGCTACCCAGATGAGCCAGAAGCCGAGTGAGATGGATCTGGTCGCGGGGTTGGCCGGCGAGCCGGCACGCGTCAGCGCCGCCGGCGTCACCCGCACCGGCACCCGCCTGCTGACGATTGAGAACGGCACCCCGTTCGCCGCGTCGACGCAGTCGCGCCTCGTCATCGTCGCGGACGATGAACGGTCGGCGCGCGCGACGATCGACGCGATTCGATGGTTCAAGACGCGTGCGCCGCAGCGGCTGCGCGATCGGTGGGCCATCAGCGCGCTGCTCTATGCCTACCAGAACGACGCGACGCCCGTGCAGCGGCTGGAGTTTCCGCCGGTCAAGGGCTTCTTCGATCATCCGGAGCAGCCGGAGAGCCGGTATGCCTGGCGGTGGGTGACCTATCAGGCGCCCGATTTGCTGCTCCAGGTCAGGGGCGGCGACGTGCTGTCGCGCGGCACGCCCCCCGGCGGTTCCCTGGCCGCCGCGATGGCCGGCGGATCGGAAATCGGAACGCTGCCTGTCGTGTTTGGCAGCGTACGCGAGACAGATGGCCCGACGCTCGTGCAACAGGTGTTGACCGACACGACGATCGCCGGACGGTCGGAGATTCGCCCGACGCTCGCGGCGAGGGTCGCCAGGACTCCGCTGGCCGTCGCACGTGTGCTGGCGAATCGCTATCCGCAGGCACCGCTCGTCAGCTACATCCCGTCGGTGGCCTGGGCCAGCACGTTGCGCCTGGCGAACGTCACCAAAGACGATGCCCTGAGGAAGAAAGTGCTGAGCGAAACGCGGCCGTGGCTGTCGGGCGAGCGGCCGCTCTTCGGCGAACGGCCGGCGCTGACGGCTGCCGCCGGCACGTTGATCTACGCAGAGCTCGCGCAATCGGGAGAAGAGGCCGCGCGGGCGCTGGCGATTCAGGGCGCCGATGCGGCCCTGCAAGTGGGGCCGAACGGCTTCGCGCAGTACGGCCAGGGGTGGACCGACGACATGTTCATGATGTCGGCGATCCTTTCGCGGAGCGGCAACATGCCCGGGCGCGCGGGCGATCACGATCACCTCGCGAAGATGCTCATCGCGTACGCCGGGCGGCTCCAGCGCGAAGATGGCATCTTCGTCCACTTCACGGATGGCCGGACTGCTTGGGGACGGGGCAACGGATTTGCCGCGCTGGGCCTCACCGAAGCGATCACGCACATGCCCGCCGGCCATCCATCGCGGACAGCGCTCGTCGAGATCTACAGACGCCAGATGCGCGGCATGACGCCGATGCAGGCGCCCGACGGCATGTGGCGGCAGGTCGTCGACGAGCCCGGCGCCTACCGGGAACAATCGGTGACGGCGATGACGCTGACCGCGATGGCGCGCGGCATCCGTCTGGGCTGGCTCGACGCCAAGGTGTATCGTCCGGTCGTCGATCGCGCCTGGCGCGCACTCGCCGCGCACCTCACCGAGGACGGCGGTATCGTGGATATCTGCACCGGCACCGGCTCGCAGGCGACGTTGCGCCTCTATCTCGACCGGCCCGCGATCAGCGGCTTCGACGATCGCGGTGGCGGTATGGGATTGTTGGCGTCGATGGAGATGAACGAGCTACTTGCAGCTCGAGGCTAGCGATTCGAGCACCGTCACGTTGATGCGCGTCGCCGTCGCGGTCTTGATGAAGAGGCCCTTCACGATCACCTTGTGCTGACGGAACGCCGCGGGGCTTGGAAACACGCTGATGAGCTCGATCGCCTGCGTGCCGGGTGCGCCCGCGGCCAGCGCTTTCTTGTCCCCATCTGTCACGGGGTCGAGCGTCGTCACCTGCGGATCGGTGCTGTCGCTCAGCATCCAGCCGTTCGTGCCGCTTTGTTGCAGGCAGCCGATCGTCTGCACGAGCGCGCCCGAGCGGGGCGCCGTGGCCCCTTCTTTCGGCACGAGCCGGATGGACCCGAAGCCCGGGGCGGTATCGGTCAGTTCGGTGCTGCCCGCGGGAAATCCATTCTGCTGCAGGATGTAGGCGACCGCATCGAGCTTTTCCTTCTCGCTCACGTCGGTGCTGCCGACACTCGGCATCGTGTCGCGGATCTTCTCGAACAGCCGCTCGACGGTGTGCGTTTCCCACTTGATCATGAAGGTGGAGCCGGTCAGGGCCGGCGCCTCGCCGCCGCCGAAATCTTCGCCATGGCACTCACCGCAATGCTGCTGCATCACTGCGTTACCGCGTTCGGCCTGTGCGGCTGTATACACCCCCGCCCAGATCGGTGGGGTATCCTGCGCGAGGGTTGTCCAGGAAAATGAGGCGACTAGGACCAGGAAGAGTGCCGCGACCGCCGACCGCATATATATAAGGATAGGGTACACCTCGTCACGACGGAACCGGTTCCCACTTCCTGGTGCTGGCCGAGAGCAGCACCGCGTCGGTGACCAGATCGGTGGCAAGCCCGTCACGGAATGTCGGCTCCACGGGCCGCCCGCTGCCAAGTGCTTCGAGAAAATCGGCGAACTGGTGCGTGAAGGTGTGCTCGTAGCCGATCTGCAGGCCAGGGACCCACCATCGCTTCATGTAGGGATGGTCGCCGTCGGTGATGTGGATGCTCTTCCAGCCCCGCAGCGCGCTTTCGTCCTTATGGTCGAAAAACTGCAGCCGATGCAGATCGTGCAGATCCCAGAACGCCGACCCGTGCTCGCCGTTGATCTCGAGCGTGTAGAGCGCCTTGTGGCCGCGCGCGTACCGCGTCGCTTCGAACGTGGCCAGCGAGCCGTTGGCAAACCGGCACAGGAACGCGCTGGCGTCGTCGATGCCGACCGGTTCCACCCGTCCGCTCAGGTTGTGCTTGCGCTCCTTGATGAACGTCTCGGTCATCGCCGTCACCTCGGCGATGGGTCCGTTGAGCCAGATGGCCGTATCGATGCAGTGCGCGAGCAGATCGCCGGTCACGCCGCTGCCCGCGACCGCGACGTCGAGCCGCCACAGCCCTTCGCCGCCCTGGGGCAGGTCGCGCCGAGATGGTCCAGTCCTGCAGAAATTTCGCGCGGTAGTGAAACACGCGGCCCAGGCGGCCGTCGTCGATCAGCGACTTGATCAGCGTCACCGCCGGCACGCGGCGGTAGTTGTACCAGACCATGTTCGGCACGCCCGCTTTTTCGACCGCGCTGACCATCTGCTTCGCTTCGTCGCCGTTCCGGCCGAGCGGTTTTTCGCACAGCACCATCTTGCCCGCGCGCGCCGCGGCGATGGCGATCTCGGCGTGGGTGTCGTTCGGGCTCGCGATGTCGATGACGTCGATGTCGCGCCGCTCGACCAGGGCGCGCCAGTCGCTTTCCACCGATTCGTATCCCCAGTTGGCGGCAAACGCCTTCGCGCGGTCGGGATTTCGCGCGCACACGGCCTTCAAAACAGGCGTGTAGGGCAGCGTGAAAAACCGGGGCGCCTGGAGGAAGGCGTTGGAATGCGCCCGCCCCATGAAGCCGTACCCGACCAGTCCGATGTTGAGCTGTTTGTTGGCCATAAAGAGAAATAGCTCCCGGAGCTATTTAGTCGGTGCCGTGCGCGTTGCGGACGTCGATCATCGTTGACAGCACGTCGCGCCAGGTCTGTGGATCCATCATCGTCGCGTTCGGGAACATGCAGCCGTCCCAGCAGATGTGCTCGAAGGCGCGCGTCGGTTTGCCGTCCTCATCGCGCAGCCACGCCCCGGCGACGTGCACGACGTTCATCTTCCCGTTGGGATCGTTGGGCAGGCAGTGCCGTCCGGTCTTGTCGTGAGAGCCCGAGCCCTTGACCGTGGCGTCGTTCTGCGCGACGTGGAAGTCGATGGTCCACGGGCGAAGCGCGCTCGTCATCGTCGAGATGGCCCTGTCGAGCGTCGGCTGGTCCGACCAGTCGAAATCCTTCGGCAGGATGCGATCCTCAGGCGCGTTGCAGCCCATCGTAAAGAGCAGCGTGTGCGCCATGTCGGCCTGGAATCCGAGCGTGCGCGGGCGATCCACCGTTTCCAGCAGCTCGACCATGCGCTTCCAGCTGTGCATGGCGCCCCAGCAGATTTCCCCCTCCGCCGCAAGCCGCTCGCCGTGGTCTTCGGCAATCGTGCAGGCCTCTCTGAAGGTTTCCGCGATGCGCCGCGTGTTGCCTTTCGGATCGTTCGACCAGTCTCCAGGGCCCACCGCCGAGTCGATGCGCACGACCCCGTATTTCCGGATGCCGATCTCGCGCAGCGTCTTGCCAATCGCGCACGCCTTTCTCACCTGTGTGAGGAACCGCCTGCGATCCTCGTCGGTGCCCATCGCCGAGCCGCCGCCGGTCGGCGGCCAGACCGGCGCAACGAGCGACCCGACGACGAAGCCGCGGCGCCGGATGCGCTCGGCGAGCCGCTCGAGATCGCCACGGCTCGCGTCGATGTCGACGTGCGGATCGAACAGGAAGAGGTCGACGCCGTCGAAGCGCACGCCGTTCACGTTCGCGGCGGCCGTCAGATCGAGCATCGTGTCGAGGTCGATCGGCGGCTCCGAGTCGGGGCCCTTGCCGACCAGTCCCGGCCACATCGCGTTGTGCAGCGCCGGTTTCGTATGCGTGGAAGTCGCAGTCATGTCATTGCCGTCGCAAAGGTTCGGCGTCGGGATTGCCCGGGCCGAAGTGTTTCAGGATGACCAGCGGATCGGAGTCGCTGAGGTTTTCGATGCGCACGCCATGGATGGCGACGTCGGCGGTGACGAACAGTTCGTCTTCCGTCATTTCGCCGAACCGGATCATCGCCGGCGTCGAGACGTGGTGCGTGCCAATCGTGCCGTTTCCCTGCGTCACGATGAGGCCGTACGCGGCCGCATCCTTGATCGTCACCGTACGTCGCGGAAGCACCGTGAGCTCTTTTGCCGAATACCATCCGGTGCCGTAGGACACCCATTGCTCGAGATATCCCTGGGCGGCGGTGTCGGCCCCCTCGTTGGCCGCTTTGGGAAACACGCGGTTGGTCCGGCCGAACTCGGGATTCACGTTGGCGTCCCAGTCGAGCATGCCCACGAGGTAATCGAGGTCGTGGTGATACTCCGGGCGCACGTCCTTGGTCAGCAGGCTCCAGTCGACGACGCGGCCGTCGACCATCGACTGGAACATCGCGAAGACGTCGCTGTTGACCTGCGGCTCGTAGGTGACGAGCGATCCGGGCGCATGCAGGATACCGGGGTTGATCTGCCAGCCGGTGCCGGGCTGCAGCTTGTAGGCACGGGACAAGAACAGCAGGCCGTTATCGCCTTTGTTCCAATTCTCGAGGCAGCGGCGCACGTCGGCCTTCGTCGTGCCCGGCTCGAGCCCCATGAACGTGAACGGAAAATCGTTCTCGATCTGGTTGTACTGGGGAGGAAAGTAATAGGCCTCCGGCTTGCCCTTCTGCCCGACGAGCTTCGCCAGCGCGTCGTTCTGGTGCAGGTGATGGGGAATCGCGCCCATGTTGTCGAAGAACTTGCAGAGCAGATTCCATCCGCCCTCGCGCTGCATGGTGGCCGAGCCCAGCAGCAAGTCGCCCGCTTCGTCGACGAGCGACTTGAGCAGCACGCGAGACCCGCCCGACCTTACATAGCTGAGCCCTTCGTCGTCGGGCGTTCCGGGTCCGTTCGAGGCGTGCGTCGTGGACGAAAACCATCGTTCGTTGATGCCGCCCCGATGCGCGCCCAGCGCATAAAGATCGTCGGGGTGCAGCCGCAGCCGCCGGCCCGGTACCATGAACGTGCGTGGCACCCAGCAGGGCTCGAGTCGTAGAATGCCGGCGCCCGCATCGATTGCGTCCTGGGCGCCGGTCCGTGATGAAGTTGTTTTGATCGCCATGTTGGATTGATGTATCACTGCAGACGATATATCTGCAAGGAGAACTGTTGAGCGCGAGACGATATCGCGGCCGCCGAGCCGTCAGTGTCGAGGGGCGCGACCTCCGGGTGACCGTGCTCGAGGAGGGCGGCCACATTGCGGAGATCTTCGACAAGGCCACGGGGGTGAACCCGCTGTGGACGCCGCCCTGGGCCTCGATCGAGCCGTCCGAATACGGTCGCGCGCACGCGGCCACTTACGGTGATGGCATCGATGCGACGTTGCTGGCGGGCATCATGGGGCACAACCTGTGTCTGGATCTGTTCGGCCCGCCATCAGAAGCGGATGCCCGGACAGGTCTGACGACCCACGGCGAAAGCTCGGTCGCTCGGTACGATCTCGACGCGAACGGCCAGTCGCTCGTGGCACGCGCGCACTTTCCCATCGTGGGCCTGCAGTTCGAGCGGCGTCTCGAGATTCTTGATCGCGTGGTGGCGATTCGCGAACGGGTCGAGAACGTCTCTGGCTCGGATCGATCGATCGGCTGGACCGAGCACGTGACGCTCGGCCCGCCGTTTCTCGAACCAGGCACGACGGAGTTTCGCGCCTCGGCGACGCGATCGCGCGTATTCGAGTCGACGTTCGGCGCGGACGACTATCTTCGGCCGGCCGCCGACTTCGACTGGCCGTATGGGCCGATGGCAAACGGCCAGCCGATCGATCTCCGCTTGTTTCGTGCCGCGGAACGGTCGAGCGCGTTCACGACGCACCTGATGGACCAGCACCAGCGCGCGGCCTGGTTCGTGGCCTTTGCGCCCGCGTTCGAGCTTGCGTTTGGATATGTGTGGAAGCCGGACGATTTTCCATGGCTGGGCATCTGGGAAGAAAATCGCAGCCGTACGCAGCCGCCCTGGCACGGCAAGACCGTGACGCGCGCCATGGAGTTCGGCGTGTCGCCGTTTCCCGAGACGCGGGAGGAGATGGTCGAACGCGGCCGGCTCTTCGGCGCGCCGTGCTATCGCCAGATCGCGGCCGGCCAGACGATGAGCGTCGAGTACTACGCTGTCGTGCGCCGGACGCGGTCAATTCCCGAATCGCTCGACTGGCCGGCATGATAGTCTTCGCGATGGTCGATGGGCCATGGTCGATGGTCTATCGGCAATGGTCTGCCCGACTATCGCCCATCGCCCCTTGACGATTGCCTATCGACCAATCGGAGCTGGAGACCGATGCGATCAGCACTTGCGTTCGGTTTTGTTCTCGTCTGCGCCGCGGTAGCGGCGCCCCCGGTTCTCGCGCAGCAGCCTGCCGCCGATGCCTCCAAAGCCAACTTCGAGCGTCTGTGCGGCACGTGTCACGAGCCTGAGCGTTGAACGTCGTCGCGCCGGACCCGCGATCAATGGCTGCAGACCGTCAATCAGATGGTCGCTCGCGGCGCGCAAGGGACCGACGCCGAGCTGATGGCCGTCGTCGAGTATCTGACGCGCGAGCACGGCCGCGTCAACGTGAATCTGGCGACTCCAGAAGACATCGCGCTGGTGCTGGGACTGACGCCGGCCGAAGGCGGCTGCGATCGTGCAGGCACCGCCGCGAACGCGGCACGTTCGAAGATGCCGCTGCCGTCGCGCGCGTGCCCGGCGTCGACGCGAAAGAAGCTGGCCGCGCGAAGCGACGCGATGGTCTTCGGATCGCGCGTCGCGTCGAATGCGGGCCGCGTGCCTGTCGCGGCCTTGACGGCCGGCGAACAACTGGCCGGGTGTCAACGGAGGACCGCAGCGCGAAGGCTGGGCAAGACCCGAAGCGATGCTGTCGCGGAACACGGTCGGCGCCGTCGAGCTGCTGTACTCGCGCAAGCTCGACAACCGGAATCGCGGCACGAACGCGCTGACGCCGCCGCTCGTGCTCGGCAATCTGATCTCGTACCGCGGCTTCAAGGAAATGCTCTTTCTCGGCGGCAGCTCCGACATCGTCTATTCGATCGACGCCGTGTTGAACCGTGTGCTCTGGACACGCGACTGCCGGTTCGATCGTCAGCCGCAGTCGCCGGGAATCCCGCGTGCATGTCCGGGCGGACTGATGGGCATCGTCATGACCGGCAGCGCTGCCGGCGGATTCGGCGCGCCGCCGCCATCCGGCGTCCCGGCGCGCTCCCGCCGGGAGTGCTGCCCGCAGCGCGACGGCGAAGAGCGCCCTGGTCTGTGGGCTGGCGAGTGGCTTCGGACGCAACGGGCTCGTTGCTGGCGGTTGGCAGCGACGGCAGCGTATATCCGCTGTATCAGTCGAACGGCGCGCTGTTCGGCCAGCCGATTCCGTTCCTGCCGGCCGCATTCGAACGTACGCAGCGTGAATCTGTTCGACTACACGCTGTACGCGGCAACCTTCGACGGATGTGGCGGACCGAACGCCGTCTACGCGCTCGATCTGGCGTCCGATGGCAAGGCCGTCGCGAAGTTCGAAACCGGCGGAGCGCATTCACGGATCGGCAGGTCCGGCGATCGGCAACGACGGCACCGTCTACGTGCACGCGGGCGACAGAGTCATCGCGCTGACGCCGAAGAGTCTGAAGGAAAAGGATCACTTTGCGATCCCCGGCTCCCGTCTCGACAGGCATGACGCCCCTGGTCGTGTTCCGGCACAACGGCAAAGACATCGTCGTGGCCGGTGCGGGCAGCGAGGTCTACCTGCTCGACAGCGCGTCGCTTGGGAGGCGCGGATCATCGCACGCCGATCGCCCGTGCACGCCGGTCGGGGCGCTGTTCGCGGCGGCGTTTGCGAGCTGGGAAGATCCGGAAACCGGCGCCGATGGATTTACGCGCCCGTTTCGAGCGCGGAACCGCGTCTGGAGGATCGCCGCGTTCACGCTCGAAGAGCGCGACGGCCGGCCGGCCCTGTCGCCGAATGGACGTCGCGCGACATGGTCGCGCCTGCCGCGCCGGTCGTCGCGAACGGTCTTGTGTTCGCGCTGTCGACCGGCAGCGCGAAGCGGCGACGCGACGCTTTACATCCTCGATGCGGCGACCGGCAAAGCAGCTCTTCACGAGCGGCGACACCGTGACCGGCGCCGCGCAACCCGGACACGGGACTGGCGGTCGCGAACGGCCGTGTGTACTTCAGCACCAGCGACAACACGGTGTACAGCTTCGGCATTCCGACGGAGCATTAGCGTGTCCAACGCAAAGACGCGAAGACGCAAAGGTCTTAGTTGATGACTTCGGAGAACCAGCAATGCGAAATCGCGGTCATCACCTCGCTCGTGCTTTTCTGGTGCCCTGACCTTCCGAGCCGGCGCGCAGGCGCCCCGCGAAGGCGGATTGGCTGACCGACGGCGGCGACGTGCAGCGCACCGGCTGGCAGCGCAACGAGACGACGCTCACGACCGGCGAACGTCAAGGATCTGCAGGATTCTCTGGAAGCTGCAGCTCGACAACGAGCCGCGCGAGATGCACGCGCTGTCTGCCGCCGCTCATCGTCGGCGAAATCGACACCGCCGCGGGTCCGAAGGAGATCGCGATTGTCGCCGGCTCGTCCGACAACATCTACGCGATCGACGCGCCAGGCGGGGCAGATTCTCTGGAAGAAACACTTCGAGTATCCGCCGGCCAAGACCAGCCGTCGCGCCGGTGACGCGTTGTGTCCTGGCGGGCAGACCGCGACGCCCGTCATCGGGCCCGCCGATGCGTCGGGCCGCCGCACGATTTACGCGCTCGACGGCAGCGGTGCGCTGCGCCAGCTGAACGTCGCCGATGGACGCGAGATCGCGCCGCCGGTGCACTTCACGTGGCGCGACGGCAAGGCCTACGCGCTGAATCTCGTCAACAACGTGCTCTACACGACGACCGCGCAAGGCTGCGCGGGGAATCCGAACCAGGTGTGGGCGATCGATCTCAACAACGTCGAGCAGGTGAAGACCTTCAACCCCGGCAGCGGCGGGTTGTGGGGACGCACCGGCGCGGCGATCGGCTGCTGACGGAACCGTGTATGCGCCGACCGGCGACGGCACGTACGACCCCGAGAATCAGGTCTACGGAAATGGCTTGATCGGCGTGCGGCTCGAAGGCGATCAGCTCAAGCTGAAGGATTACTTCATCCCGTCGAACTGGGCGTGGCTGCGGAAGCGCGATCTCGACATGAACGTCACGCCCGCGATCTTCAACTACAAGGGGCGCGAGCTGATGGTCACGTCGAGCAAGGAGTGCCGCATCTGGCTGCTCGATCCGAAATCGCTTGGCGGCGCCGATCATCAGACGCCGCTGTACCGAACGCCGCTGCTGTGCAACGAAGAGGTCGATTTCGCGGCGGCCGGCATCTGGGGAAGCATGGCCACGTGGGAAGACGCGCAGGGAACGCGCTGGATTCTGACGCCGATCTGGGGACCGCCGCACTCCGAGTTCAAGGCGCCGATCTCGCACGGCCCGGTCACGCACGGCGCGATCGTCGCCTTGAAGCTCGAAGAGAAGGGCGGCGCACTCGTGCTGACGCCGGCGTGGATGTCGCGCGACATGGATCTCGCGGAGCCGCCGGTCATCGCCAACGGCGTCGTCTACACCTTCGGCAACGGCGAGGACGCGACGCAGGCGACCGCCGAGGGCGGACTCAACTCGAGCGCGCCACGCCGCATCCCGCTGTCGAAGCACGCGGTGCTGTACGCGCTCGATGCGCAAACAGGCCGTGAGCTGTATTCGAGCGGCACACAGATCACGTCGTTCAACCATTTCAGCGGCTTGTCGGTCGCGAACGGCGCGTGTCTACATCGGCACGTTCGACGGCATGCTCTACTGCTTCGGCTTATGAGATTGCTGATTGCTCTTCTTGCCGCAGCCGCGACGCTGTCCGCGCAGACCACGCCGTATGCGCCGAAGCAAAGCGATCGTCCGGAAGTGCATCGCCGGCGACGAGCCAGGCTTCCAGCCGATCTTCGACGGCAAGACGCTCGCCGGATGGGAAGGCAATCCGACGTACTGGCGGGCCGAGAACGGCGTGCTCGTCGGCGAGATCGTTCCCGCGACCGTCATCAAGAGCAACACGTTCATCATCTGGCGCGGCGGCACGCCCGGCGACTTCGAGCTGAAGCTCGACTATCGGATTACCGAAGGCGGCAACAGCGGCATCAACTATCGGAGCGCTCGTCGTGCCCGATCCGGTGACGCCCGAGAACAAGTTCGCGATGCGCGGCTATCAGTTCGATCTCGACGGCCGGCAAGCGCTACGACGGCAACAACTACGAGGAGAAGGGCCGGCTGTTTCTCGCCGTGCGCGGCCAGATCTCGCACGTGGTCGGCGGCCGGCCGCCGGTCGTGCTGTCGTCGTTTGCGCACCGCGGACGAGCTGGCGGGCGTCGTCGACCAGCCGACTGGAACGCGGCGCACCTCATCGTGCGCGGCAACACCGCTGACGCACATGCTGAACGGACGGCTGATGAGCATCACGATCGATGACGATGCGCCGAACCGACAGATTGGACGGGCTGATCGGCATGCAGGTGCATGTCGGGCCCGCCGATGAAGGTCGAGTACCGGAATATCCGGTTGAAGAAGTGGTGACGCGGGTGATGGCAAATGGCAGATGGCAGATGGGGGAAGGTAAAGGAGACCGCAGATGCGTCATGCAGTGATCGCTTGCGCGGCACTCATCCTGGTTCTCTTCGCAGGGCTTGGGGCTCAGACCGAGCCGCGCTATCAGGTGCTCTTCAACCGCTACCAGGTGCCGGTGATGACGCTGCACATCGCCGACGCCGATGGGAAGCGGGAGCGGGCGGTGCTGTCGTCACCGTCGCTCGATTACTCGCCGACCTTCTCGCGCGATGGGCAGTGGATCACCTTCACCAGCGAGCGTGACGGGCAAGCCGAGATCTATCGCGTGCATCCGGACGGCAGCGATCTGCAGCGATTGACCGAACATCCCGCCTTTGATGACCAGGCGGCGTTGTCGCCGGACGGCAAGACCCTGGCGTTCGTCTCGACGAGAGAGGGCGGCACCGCCAACATCTGGTTGACCGACCTCGCGTCGAAGAAGACAACCAATCTCACCGCGAGTCGGTCGGGCAATTTCCGCCCGAGCTGGTCGCCCGACGGCCAGTGGATCGCCTTCACGTCGGACCGTGACGCCGACCCGGGGTACTGGCCGGGGCGATGGGAGCACCTCCAGTCCACGGGGGTCTACGTCATCAGCGCGCGAGGCGGCGATCTCAGAAGGCTGACCCGGAAGGATGGCGTTTCCGGAAGTCCGGCGTGGTCGGCCGATGGACGGACGATTCTGTTCTACGAAACGGACGAGCTGGGCGCGTATCTCGCGAAAGGAGCCGGCTCGCGCACCGAAATCGTGTCGGTCGACGTCACGACCGGCGAGCGGAAGTTCTACACGGCGTCGAACGAAACGAAACTGTCGCCGCAATGGCTGTCGCAGGGACGTATCAGCTACATCAAGCGCGGCGGCGATGCGACGAGCGGACTGCGGGTCTGGCATCCCGACCTGCGGGTTGAGACCGTCATCCCAGGTGCCGTTCGTCATGCAACATGGTCGCCCGATGGCGCCTCGGTGGTGTTCGAGCGAATGACTCAGCTTGGCTCCCTCGAGCACCTCGTTCCCACATCGAGCCCCGATCGGCAGTTCGATCTCTTCATGAGCGAACCGTTTCCCTCGTTCTCTCCGGACGGCACGAAGCTGATGTACAGCCAGTACGGCCGCGCGAAATCCGGTGCGACCGGGCTCGAAGCGTCGTCTCCCGGCGACACGAGCGTGGAAATCATGAGCGATCGCGGCGCCGACAAGCGCTCGCTGTTCCATCGCGAAGGGTTCAGCGCATTTTCTGCCGTTTTTTCACCAAAGGGCGACGAGATCGCGTTGTCTGTCGGCCGGTATTTCCGGGCGGCGGGTATGCCACCTGCGCAGATCGCTTTGATCAAGCCGGACGGCTCGGACTTCAGGCTCATCGTCGATGACAAGGTGAACAACGGGTTCCCGAGCTGGTCGCGCGACGGCAGCCGGCTCGTCTTCAAGCGCGGCAAGCAGCTGGTCACGATGACGATGGCCGATCGCACGATGACGCCGCTGACCGACGGCGCGCACTACGACAACTTTCCACAGTGGTCGCCGGCGAGCGATCTGATCACGTATACGAGCGATCGCGACGGCGATTTCGAGCTCTACACGATTCGCCCCGACGGAACCGATCGGCGCCGGCTGACGAACGTGCGGGGCAACGACGCGCACTCCTCCTGGTGCTCCGACGGCAACTGGATCGTGTTCAGCAGCGGGCGGCATGGATTCAAGGACGAAATGGCCCTGTACGACGGCGTGCCGCAGCCTTACGGTGAAATCTTCGCCATGCGTGCCGACGGATCGGACGTGCGCCAGCTGACCGACAACAAATGGGAGGACGCGAGCGCGGCGTGCAGGCCGATCGGTCCGGCGGGCCGGTTGACTCGCAACCAGTGAACGGCTTCGAGCCGCCGATCGTCGAGTTCCTCGAACGGTCCGGTCTCGTGGCGGCCGGCGAGTCCCCGGACGTGGACCGGCTTCCGGGCGGCGTCTCCTCCGACATCTGGGTCGTCCGCACGCGCCAGGGCCGCGCGTTCTGCCTCAAAAAGGCGCTGCCGCGACTGCGGGTCGCGGCCGAGTGGCTTGCCGATCCCCGGCGGAACGCGACCGAAGTCGCGTGGCTCGGCCGCGTAGCCCACGTGAATCCCGACGTCGTCCCGAGGATTCTCGCGAGCGACGCCACGCTTGGCGTCTTCGCCATGGAATTTCTGCCGCCATCAGAGTTCGAGCCGTGGAAGGCGCGGCTCGCGCGTGGCGAGGTCAGCATCGAAACCGCGGCGCAGGTCGGCCGGCAACTCGCCGCGATTCACGCATGGTTCGCGCGCCAGCCGGCATCGCCCGTCGATTTCGACACGGGCCCGGCATTCCATGCGCTCCGCCTCGAGCCGTACCTGCTGGCCACCGCGCGCGTGCATCGGGACCTGGCGCCCACGCTCGAGTCGCTTGCCGAACGAACCGCGACGACGAAGCTCACCGTGGTGCATGGCGATGTCAGCCCGAAGAACATCCTGCTCGGCCCGCGCGGTCCCGTCTTTCTCGACGCCGAGTGCGCGTGGTTCGGCGACCCGGCCTTCGATCTGGCGTTCTGTCTCAACCACCTTCTCCTGAAAACGGTCTGGGTGCCGTCGGCCGCATCGCTGCTCCTGGAATCGTTCGATGCACTCTCGCGTGCGTACCTTGCGGGCGTGGATTGGGAACCGCCGGCGGCGCTGAATGGCCGCACCGCCACCTTGCTGCCCGCGTTGCTGCTGGCTCGGATCGATGGGAAATCGCCTGTGGAGTACTTGACGGATGACGCGTCGAAAGAGAAGGTGCGGCGGAAGGCACGTGCGATGCTGAAGGACTCGCCGAAGAACGTGGACGACGTAAAGGAGGGCTGGAGACCATCGCCGATTGCCAATCGACGATTGACCATCGCCCATGTCGTCGGGCGACGCGTGTGGGACTCGCGAGGGCGGCCGACCGTGGAAGCCGAAGTGGTGCTCAGCAACGGCGCGCGCGGCCGGGCGATTGCGCCGTCGGGCGCGTCGACCGGCCGGAACGAAGCCATCGATCTTCGTGACGGAGGGGACGCATTCGGCGGCCTCGGCGTCGATCGCGCGGTGCGCAACGTGTCGACCGAAATCGCCGGGGCGCTCCGCGGAATGCCGGCGCTGGATCAGCAGGCCATCGACCGGCGCCTCGTCGAGCTCGATGGCACGCCGCAAAAGGCGCGTCTCGGCGGCAATGCCACGGTCGCCGTGTCGATGGCCGCACTCCACGCCGGGGCGGCCGCGGCGGGCGAGCCCCTGTGGCGTCATCTGGCCGCCGGCGGCACGCCCACGATTCCGATGCCGATGATTCAGATCTTCGGTGGCGGGGCGCACGCGGGACGGCGGATCGACATCCAGGACTTTCTGATCGTGCCGATCGGCGCGGGTTCGTTCGATCGGGCCATGGTCATGACCGCCGACATCTATGCCGCCGCCGGACGCATCATGGCGGCGCGCGGCGCGCTGCACGGTGTGGCGGACGAGGGCGGATGGTGGCCCGATTTTTCCTCGAACGTCGATGCGCTCGAGACGCTGGTCGCGGCCATCGAGCAGGCGGGTCTCGTGCCCGGCACCGATGCGGCGATCGCCATCGATGTCGCGGCCTCGCAACTGCGCAAGGGATCCGGCTACGTGCTTGCCGCCGAAGGGCGCGAGCTGACGGGCGACGAGCTCGCGGACCTGCTTCTCCAGTGGTGCCGGACCTATCCCATCATCTCGATCGAGGATCCCCTCGCCGAAGACGATGACGAGGGCATGCGCGCGTTTACCGCCCGTGCCGGCGAACGCCTCCAGGTGATCGGCGATGACTATCTCGTGACGTCGGCCGCACGTATTGCCGTCGCGGCGCAGGCGAAGGCGTGCAACGCTGTTCTGTTGAAGCCGAATCAGGCGGGAACGGTCACGGAAACCGCCGAGGCATTGGCCGCCGCCCGTGCAGCGGGCTGGAACAGCATCATCTCGGCGCGATCGGGAGAAACCGAGGATGTGACGATCGTGCACCTGGCCATCGGGTGGGGCGTGGGCCAGTTGAAGGTCGGCTCGTTCGCGCGTGGCGAACGCACGGCCAAATGGAACGAAGTGCTGAGAATCGAAGAGTCGCTTGCCGGCCGGGCGCCGTTCGGCGAGCCGCGACTTCGAAGGTGATAGCAGTCCGGCTGGACACTACGTACAAACATATCTCAACGCAAAGACGCCAGGACGCGAAGAATCTTTTTCGACAAAAAAGCTTTGCGCCTTTGCGTCTCTGCGTCGAGGCGAGGAACCATCACGCATGAAAGCCGTTCTGCATTACCGCGCGACGCCGGGATTCCGGCAGAAGGTCGCAGCTCTCGAGAACGACTGGCTGCGCGTTGCCATCGTGGCCGAGACCGACCGCGCCGGGTTCGCACGCGAGATGGCCGATACCGATGTGCTGCTGCACGTGCTCGAGCGGATTAGCGCGCACGACGTCGAATCGGCGCCCCGGCTGAAGCTGATTCAGAAGCTCGGCGTAGGCGTCGACACGATCGATCTCGAAGCGGCGAAGCGCCGCGGCGTGGCGGTGTGCAACATGCCGGGCGCGAACACGCGCGCCGTGGCCGAGCTCACGCTGCTGCTGATGCTCGCGACGCTGCGCCGCCTGACCGAGCTCGATGCTCACACGCGGATGGGCAAGGGATGGGCGCTCGATTCCAGCGTGCTCGACGACCTGGGTGAGCTCGGCGGACGAACCGTCGGACTCGTCGGGTTTGGCTCGGTCGGGAAGTGTTTGGCCCCGATGCTTCACGGCGTCGGCGCGCGTGTGGTGTACACACGCCGTCACGAACGTCCGGAGCCGCACGCGACGTTCGTCTCGTTCCAGGACCTCGTGCGATCGGCCGATGTCGTGTCGCTGCACGTGCCGCTGACGCCCGACACGGCGGGGATCATCCACGAGGCGACGCTCGCGGTGATGAAGCCCCACGCCATTCTCATCAACACGGCTCGCGGCGGGCTCGTGGACTACGACGCGCTGTATCGCGCGATCGCCGGCGGCCGCCTGCGCGGCGCCGGCCTCGATGTGTTCGAAGCCGAGCCGGCAGATGGCTCGCATCCGGTCTTTCGCCTACCGCGCGTGATCGTGACGCCGCACCTCGCCTGGTTCACGTCGGAGATGCTGGACAGAGGATTGAGCATCTTCGTGGAGAACTGCCGAAGACTGCGAGACGGGGAATCGCTGCTCAACCGCGTCGTGTAGACGCCTGCCAGGCACGACCGACAGCGACTCAAGTTGAGACAACTTGAGACACGATTTCCAAATTCATGGATCCGGAATTTTGTGGTCGCGCAGCCTGTGTGAAACCGGTGTTCGTGATGCGAAACTGGCGTTGACCCTCACTAACCTGCGTGTTATATCCTAACCAACTTAATCAGATCTTCATCCTTGCGTCGGCCGCCGGAGCGATCGCGCGGGTTCTGGTCAGCATTCTTTTCTGAATGAGGTGGGTATGCGTCACGCTCAACGGATCCTCTTATCGGCAGCGCTGCTCCTCGTGCTCGGCGTATCAGCTCGCGCACAGGTCACCACGGCGACGCTTGTCGGTTTGGTTCGCGATTCGTCCAACGCGGTCATTCCCGGCGCGACCGTCGTCGCCACACACGAAGGCACCGGCGTTGCGCGTGAAGGCGTGACCGACTGCGAACGGCGAGTTCGTGTTCTCGGCGCTGCCGAGCGGGCCGTATACGCGTGAGAGTCGAGCTCACCGGGTTCAAGACGCTGCAGCAACGCGGCATGCAGCTCGGCGCCGGTCAGACCGTGCGTCAGACGTTCTGCGCTCGAAGTCGGCACGCTGTCGGAAACCGTGACGGTCGCCGGTGAAGCGCCGCTGGTCGACAACTCCGCGTCGGTGCAGGCCGACAGCATCGGCGCGCAGGAAGTGACCGAGTTGCCGACCAACCGCCGCAATCTGTCGGGCCTGATGGGCCTGCTCTACGGGCGTGAATACCTACGGTGAAGGCGGAGGGTTCGTGCAGATGAACGGCGTCGCCGCGGGCGGCACGGGCGTCACCGTCGATGGCACCGAGGCGAACTCGAATCCCGAAGCACGCTCGCTGGCGCAGTACGGCGGCCAGAATCAGATCTCGGTCATGAGCCTCGACTCGGTTGCCGAAGTGCAAATCGTCAAGGGCGTGTTGCCTGCCGAATATGGCGGCGTGGCCGGCGGACAGATCAACGTGATCAGCCGATCGGGCACCAACGTGTTCCACGGGTCGGCGTTTTACGCGGCCAGAACGAGAGGCTGGAACGCGCGCCAGTTCTTCTCGACGGCGCAGCAGCCGGTCGGAACGTTCAATCAGTACGGCGGCACGCTGGGCGGTCCCGTGCTGAAAAACAGGGCGTTCTTCTTCACGACCTACGAGGGCTACCGCGAGAAGGTCGAGCGCAACCTCGACGTCGTCGTGCCGTATCAGGCGGTGCGCGACGAGATCAACTGCGTGCGCTGCCGTTTCCCGAGACCAAGACCGTGCTCGACGCGCTGCCGATGCCGACCGAAACGGTCATCACCGGCGGCGTCGTCAACACGCAGGTCGGCCGCTGGCGCGGCCTCGGCATCCGCCGGCGCACCGAAAACCACATCGTGGCCAAGGGCGACATGTCGATGTTCAACGGCGCGCAACCTCGGACTCACCTATACGCGACTGCGTCCGTTCACGCTGGAGCCGCGACCGAACCCGAACAACATCAACGATCGCGAATTTCCGAACGAGCAGGATCGCGTCGCGGCACAGCTGGTCATGACCAGGGGCGCGTGGGTGTCGGAAAGCCGGTTCGGATGGAACAAGACGTATCTCGCACGGTTGGACGCGTTCCTCGGCGTCATGGGACCGAACCAGCCGGCCGAAGTCATGCCCTACGGACGACGCATGCCGGCGTTTGCCGTCACGGGTCTGTTCGCGACGCCGCGTTCCGAAATCTGGGACATGAAAGGCAGCGACCTACAGCTTCGAGCAGAAATTCAGCCGCGGCTTCCAGCGGCATCTCGTCAAGACCGGCTTCCGCTTCCTGCGGGAAAAGGGCGGCCGCCTCAATCCGGAGAACCCGTCGTTCACCTACCAGAACTACGCCGATCTGCTCGCGAACATTCCGACGTCGTTGAGCACGTCGTACGGCGCGCCTCCGCACGACTCGAACATGGATTCGTACAGCTTCTTCGTGCAGGACGACTGGCGGCTCGGCAGCCGGTTCGTGCTGAACGCCGGTCTGCGCTACGACTATCACGGTCTCGTCAAGGTGTATCCGACGACGGATGTGCCGGTCGAGATCGTGAACTACGAGACGTTCACGGACATCAACAAGCTCGACTTCGGGCCGCTTGCGCGATCCGATGCGAGCCGTACAAGTCCGACGGCAACAATTTCGGTCCGCGCGTCGGGTTTGCGTGGACGCTGAACGACGACGAGTCCACGGTCGTGCGCGGCGGAGTGGGTTACCTGCACAGCCCGCACCTGATTGCGACTGTGCGGCAGGGCGCGGCAAATCCGTTCGTGCCGTTCCGAATCGTCTACAACCGCACCGAATCGACGGCCAAGAACGTGACGTGGCCGATGTACACGGACGATGCGCTGAAGATCGCGCTCGCCGATGCCGGCGGGCAGACGGACGTTCTTCTCGACTTTTCGATCCCGAGATCCAGACGCCGTACACGATTCAGTCGATGGTGAGCGTGTCAGCACTCGTTCCGCCGCACGATGGCCGCCGAGGTGGGCTACGTCCGCACGGACGGGAATGATTTTCCCGCTGCAGCGCCAGTTCACGCAGGCGTTCGACAGGGAGACCGGCGTGCGGCCGAATCCGTCGCTCGGCGCACCCGGCGGGTACTACGTGGACAGCAGCCAGACGATGGACTACAACGGACTGCAGACGTCGCTCCGCAAGACGGTTCTCCAATCGGTTACTCGTGGGATGTCAACTACACGCTACGGGCAAGAGCGACCGCGACGCAGGGTGGCGATCTTTCCGCGTATTACATCGCGACCGCGGGATGGCGCGGCGAGCTTCGAGAACAATCAGGACTTCTTCAACCCGGAGTACGATCGCGGGCCGGCCAGCAACGACGTGCGGCATCGCTTCAACGTGTCGTTCATCTACGAGACGCCCGGCCTGAGCGGTGGCCAGGGTATGACCAACGCGTTCCTCGGCAGATTGGCAGTTCTCCGGAATCGTTCAGGTCCGATCGGGTGAGCCGCTGCGCGTCACGCAGCCGTCTGGCATCGATCGCAGCCGTCCCGACTTCGTCGACGGCCAGGACCTGGTGCTCGGCGAGATGGAGTGCACGCGAGCGGATGCACCTATCTGAACCGGGCGGCCTTTGTAGCGGTGCCCGTTTTCGCGGCGACCAACGCCACCCAGCGGCCGGGCACATACATGGTTGGGATGGCTCGTGGACCCAATCGCACCGAGACCAACCTCACACTTTCTAAGAGCTTTGGCGTCGGTGGCGGCCGTCGCCTTCAGGCCCGCGCGGACTTCTTCAACCTTTTCAACGTGAGGAACCTTAACAACCCGCAGGCGGCCATCAACAACGTGGATTTCACGCGCATCACGGCCGCGGCAACCGCCCGAGTGTTCCAGTTGGGCGCGAGGTTCACGTTCTAGAAATCAGCCGGGTCGCTCTCGACAGGAGCGGCCCGCACTCCTCTCTTTGAACACGCGGTCGGGTGGACAGCGATCCCGGCCCGCACAGCGTGGAAAATCGCGCAAAATCAGTGGTTTGCGACAAAACGCGACAGTCAGAGACCGGGTGGAGTGTGTACACTGGAACGAACCCGTTTGCGGATATTTTTCGAGCTTTGCAAGACCCGGAGGTTGAATGAATCGGCGTCGGCTCCTTCGCGCTGTCGGGTTTCCTGCCGTGATGTTTGCGGCGGCAGCCTATCTGCAGGCGCGTCCGCAGCAATCAGCGGAGACGGCCAGGCCTGAACAGCCGCGCCAGGCGAGCACGCCCGCCGCCGATTCGAGCGCGGCCGACCGCGCCCTTCTCGCCAAGTACTGCAACGGGTGCCACAACGAAAAGACCAAACAGGGCAATCTCGTCCTCAGCACGCTTGACGTGGCCAATGCCGGCGCCGATGCCGAACGATGGGAGCTCGTCATCCGCAAGCTTCGTGCGCGCGCGATGCCGCCTCTCGGCAGACCTCGACCGGAAGAAGCCGCATACGACGCGCTGATTGCCCATCTCGAAACGTCACTCGACAAGGTGGCCGCGGCCAATCCCGAATCCTGGCCGCACCGACACCTTCCGGCGGCTGAACCGGACCGAGTACCAGAACGCGATCCGCGATCTGCTCAACGTGGAAGTCGACGTCGACACGCTGCTGCCGAGCGACGACTCGAGCCACGGCTTCGACAACATCAGCGTCGGCGGGCTTTCGCCGATGCTGCTCGAACGGTTCTGTCTGCCGCGCAGAAGATCAGCCGGCTTGCGGTCGGAACACCGGTGCGTTCGGCTGGCGCCGAAACGGTTGTGCTGCCCAACGATCTCACGCAGGAAGACCATTTCGACGGCCTGCCCTTCGGCACTCGGGCCGGCGCCGCCGTGCCCTACACGTTTCCGGCGGATGGCGAATATCAGTTCGAGCTTCGCCTGACCCGCGATCGCAACGAGTTGATCGAGGGCCTCAGCGAGCCTCACCAGATGGAGGTGAGCATCGACGGCGTCCGCCAGCAGGTGTTCACGCTCACGCCTGCCCAGCGGACCGGTCCGGTTGATCCGATGGGTCCGCAGTACGACCCGGCGCAGGCCAGCGACTCGCACCTGAATTTCCGTACGCGCGTGACCGGCGGGCCTCACGTCATCCAGGTGGCGTTCCTGAAAAGGCCGTCGGCGCTCGTCGAAACCGAGCGGCAGCCCTATCTTGCGAGCTTCAACAGCGATCGCACGCCGCGGACCCAGCCCGCGCTCTACAGCGTGTCGGTGGCCGGACCGTTCAATCAGACGGGCATCGGCGACACGCCAAGCCGTCAACGCATCTTCACGTGCCGGCCGGTGGCGTCCACGCGCGGATCGGTGTCCGGCAACGAGATGTCGTGCGCGCGAAGCATCCTGTCGACGTTTGCGCGGCGCGCGTATCGCAGGCCGCCCACGAACGAGGAAGTGCAGACGCTGCTGGGGTTCTACCAGCAAGGCAGGGCCGACGGCAGCTTCGAACAGGGCATCGAGATGGCGCTTGCGTGCGATGCTCACGAGCCCGGCGTTCCTGTTCCGCATCGAGCGAGATCCCGCCTCCGCGGCTGGCGCCGCTACGGTGGGCAAGCCCCGGTGACGGCTTATCGCATCAGCGATCTCGAACTGGCGTCGCGGCTGTCGTTTTTCCTGTGGAGCAGCATCCCTGACGATGCGCTGCTCGACGTCGCGGTCAAGGGACGGCTCGACGAGCCGGCCGTGCTCGAGCAGCAGGTGCGACGGATGCTGGCCGATCCGCGCGCGAGGCGCTGGTGACGAACTTCGCCGCCCAGTGGCTCTACCTGCGCAACCTCGACAGCCAGCAGCCCGACAATCGTCTGTTCCCCGACTTCGACGACAACCTGCGGCAGGCGTTCCGGCGCGAGACAGAGATGTTGTTCGAGAGCGTGCTGAACGAAGATCGCAGCGTGCTCGATCTGCTGCGTGCCGATTACACGTTCCTCAACGAGCGCCTCGCGAAGCACTACGGCATTCCGAACGTCTACGGCAGTCATTTCAGGCGGGTCAGCCTGGGCAAGGATCACGTACGCGGCGGGCTGCTCGGACAGGGCAGCATCATGACCGTCACGTCGTACGCCAACCGGACGTCGCCGGTGAAGCGCGGCAAGTGGATTCTCGAGAACCTGCTCGGGACGCCCGTCCCGCCGCCCCCGGAGAACGTGCCGCCGCTCCCCGAGAACAGCCCGGGTGCGAAGGCGTTGAGCGTGCGCGAGCGGATGGTCGAGCACCGCAAGAATCCGGCGTGCGCGAGCTGCCACCAGTTGATGGATCCCGTGGGTCTGGCGACCGAGAACTTCGATGCGATCGGACGCTGGCGCACGCAGAGCGAAGCGGGCACGCCGGTTGACGCCACTGGCGGACTTCCGGACGGCAGCACGTTCGCCGGCGCCATCGGGCTCCGCGAGGCCGTGTTGAGCCGGCCTGAGCTCTTCGTGACGACGATGACCGGGAAGTTGATGACGTTCGCGCTCGGCCGCGGCCTCGAGTACTACGACGAGCCGTCGGTACGCGCGATTACCCGCGGTGCGCGGGCGAAGGACTATCGTTTTTCTTCGGTCGTGCTCGGGATTGTGAACAGCACGCCGTTCAGAATGAGGAGAGCCGCGGCGCTGGGCGGCGGGGCCCAGCAAGCGGCGCGACGAATGACGAGCGGGGATGGGGCCCCCGCGAGCAAATAATGAGGAGAAGCTCATGATCGTGACCAAACTGGCGTTGCCGCGACGGACCTTTCTGCGCGGCGTGGGAGCGACGCTCGCGCTGCCCATGCTCGACGCCATGGTGCCCGCCTTCGGCGGCCTCAAGGCCGCGACTCAACCGATCAAGCGTCTCGGCGTCGTCTACATTCCGATGGGATCGAACATCGCGGAATGGATGCCGAAGCAGGAGGGGCAGCTCACCGAGCTCTCACCCACGCTGGCGCCGCTCATGCCGTTCTTGAAGCATCTGACGGTCCTGAGCAACCTCGAGCTGAAGAACGCGTATTCGACGGGCAACCACGCGACCGCCAACTGCACGTTCCTGAGCGGCGTGAAGGCCAAGATGACCGAGGGCTCGGACTACGAGATGGGCATCACGGTCGATCAGATTGCCGCGCAGACGCTCGGCAAGGACACCCAGTTGCCCTCGCTCGAGCTTGCGACCGACTTCAACTACGTGGTCGGCAACTGCGACAACGGGTTCAATTGCGTGTACATGAACACGCTGGCCTGGTCCGGCAAGACCACGCCGCTGCCCACCGAGGCGAACCCGCGTGTGGTGTTCGAACGCCTGTTCGGCGACGGTGGCTCGGCCGCCGACCGCAAGGCCGAGCTGCGCAAGAACGGCAGCATCCTCGACTGGGTCACCGAAGACATGGCGCGCCTGGGCCGGAAACTGGGGCCGGGCGACAAGGGCCGCGTGGATGAATATCTCGACACGCTGCGCGAGGTCGAGCGGCGCATTCAGAAAGCCGAGCAGCTCGACGGTGACGCGCTGCCCGAGGTGCTGACGCGTCCCGTCGGCGTGCCGGCGGACTGGGAAGAGCACGCGAAGCTGATGTTCGACCTCCAGGTGCTCGCGCTGCAGGCCGACATCACGCGGGTCGTCACGTTCCAGCTTGCCCGCGAGGTGAGCACGCGGACCTATCCGCAGATTGGTGTCTCCGAGCCGCATCACGCGACGTCGCATCACCAGAACTCGCCGGAGAAGCTCGCGAAGCTGGCGAAGATCAACGCGTACCATGTGTCGCTCTTCGGCTACCTGCTCGAGAAGCTGCAGGGCACGAAGGATGGCGACGGCACGCTGCTCGACAACTCGCTGTACGTGCTGGGCAGCGGGCTCGGCAACCCCGACGTGCACGATCACACGAACCTGCCGATTCTGGTGGCGGGTGGCGGTGCGGGCATGAAGGGCGGGCGCCACATCAAATACGCCAACCCGTCGCCGCTCACCAACCTGCACGCCACGCTGCTCGACAAAGTGGGCGTGCCGACCGAGCGGTTTGCCGACAGTACCGGGAAGGTCGATGAACTGCTGGAGCCGCTAAGCTTGTAGTTTTCCGGAACGCTGCACTAAGCAGATCGTCGTTGCAAACATCGCCGAGCCCGAAAAGGGCGAGGTGGCAGGTCGCGGGGGTGGGGCCCCGCGACAAGTTAAAGAGGTTGACCAAGATGCGGCTGTTTTATCGTGCGGCAGTAGTCTTCGCCGCGATGGTTTGCGTTAGCGGTGCAGGTATCGCCGCGCAGCGTGCCTCGGCGAACAACGCCGCCGGCGCCGTCGATCCCGACGGCACGACGCCCCTGCACCATGCCGTGCATCGCAACGATCTGGAAGGCGCCGAGTCGCTCGTGCGCGGCGGCGCGAACGTCAACGCCACGAACCGGTACGGTGTGCCGCCGCTGGCGCTTGCGGCCACCAACGGCAACGCCGCGATGGTCGAGCTGCTGTTGAAGGCCGGCGCCGACCCGAACGCCGCGCAGGCGGAAGGGGAGACCGTCCTCATGACCGCCGCGCGCACCGGCATTCCGGCGGCGGTGAAGGCGCTCCTCGCCCACGGCGCCGATGTGAACGCGAAAGAGAGCTGGCGCGGCCAGACGCCGCTCATGTGGGCCGCGGCCGAAGGACACGCCGAAACCTTACAAATGCTCGTCGAAGCCGGCGCGCAGGTGAACGCGCGGTCGACCGCAGGATGGACGGCACTGTTGTTCGCTGCTCGCGAAGGGCAGATCGAGTCAGTCAAGACGCTCATCGCAGCCGGAGCCGACGTCAACGACGCGCTACTGGCCCGGGCGAGGACGCGGACGCGGAGCCGGTGCCGGTGGCGGCGGAGGACGGCCTCCAACCGGCGGGTCGAGCGCGCTCGTGCTGGCAGTCGGCAGCGGACACTTCGAGCTGGCCTCGACGCTGCTCGGCCTTGGCGCCGATCCCAATGCGGCCGCACAGGGCTGGACGGCGCTCCATCACATCACCTGGATTCGCAAGCCGGGCACCGGCAGCAACGACCCCGCGCCCTACGGGTCGGGCAATCTGGACAGCCTGACGCTCGTCAGGCAGTTGAAAGCGCACGGGGCCGACGTGAACGCGCGCGTGACCCGGCGGCCGAACGTGGGCGTCACGGCGCTGAACTTCGTCGGCGCGACCCCGTTCTTCATGGCGGCACGTGGCGGGGATACGGAGTTGATGCGGCTGCTCGTCGATCTCGGCGCCGACCCGCTCCTGCCGAACGAGGACGGCACCACGCCGCTGATGGTGGCGGCCGGTGTCGGCACGCATTCCCCGGGCGAAGACGCGGGCGCGCCTCCCGAAGCGCTCGCGGCCGTGAAGCTGGCGCTTGAGCTCGGCGGCGACGTCAACGTCGTCGACAGGAACGGGAACACCGCCATGCATGGCGCCGCGTTCAAGCAATTGCCCGACGTCGTCAAGCTGCTCGATGCGAATGGCGCGAAGGTTGAGATCTGGAACAGCAAGAACGTGTCGGGCTGGACGCCGCTGCGGGTGGCCGTGGGCGTGCATCGCGGGATGAACTTCCGGTTCCACGTGCCGACGGCCGATGCGTTGCGCGACATCATGGTGCGCGCCGGTGTGTCTACCGAGGTCGACCCGGAGACCGTGATCAGCGGCGGGACGCCGACGAAGTGATTCCCGTCATGGCAAATGGCGGATGGCAAATGGCAAATCTGAAAATGCCATATGCCATGTGCCATCTGCCATAACGGGGCTCAGATTTCCACCAGCTTTCCATTCACGATCCGCACATTCACCTGCGCGATGTGGGGTTCGGGGCTGTCCGCGAACGTGCGCTTCGCGTCGTACATTTTCCTGTCGGCCAGCGCGACGAGCTTGCGGGCGATGTCGTACGACGACCCCTCCGGCACCTCGACCGACCTGTCGAACCGCTGCTCGGGCTGCAGGTTCGCCACGTTGTCACACAGAGCCATCCGCGTCCGCTCTTCTCTCGACGGTTGCTCGCAGTAGACGAGGCCGATGCTGATGCGCGGAGGATGCTCGGCGAAGCGCTCGTCGAGCGCCTCCCAACTAAACGAATCGACCAGCTCCGCATCGCGGCCCGCGATGAGGCCCAGCTGTGTCTCGGTCACCAGGTTCCTGACGATCCGCAGGTATTCGTCGCCACCCCACCGGACGCCGATATCGCCCTCGCGGTGCATGCGAAAGAGGCGCCCGGTCGTGCTCAGCACGAGGTCGCCGATTTCGTGGCCGTACGCGTCGTTGTAATGCTTGAAGCGATCGTGGTCGACCATCTCGATCCCGAATCCGTGGCCGCGGTGGTCTTCGCGAATCGTCGTCAGCAGCCGCTCTTCGCCGAGCTCGCGCCGATAGAGGAGGGTGCGGCCGTCGCGGCGCATCCGAAGCAGCAGCGCCTCCCGCTGCTCGAGCTCGACCCCCTTCTGCTTCAGCTCTTCGAGAACGTGGAGAAAGACCTGGTTCCAGTCCTCGATCTTGTCTCCGATGGCGAGATCGAGCGTGTCGAATCCCGGGCGGATGAGATCGAGCTGGCCCGGCGTGAGCTTCAGCATGCGGCCGACGTAGTCGAAGAGATAACGGACCGAGCCGGTGAGCTGCGCTTCGCTCGCGATAATCTCGTCGGGCAGCGGCGCTCCATTTCTCAGGAGGGTCAGCTTCTGGTCCACTAATGACTCGTGGCTCCCATTAGGAGCAAGTTCAATACCAGCGTCAGTTACACGCTCGTGATCGGTTTTGCGCGGTTCGGCGCGGATTTTCCGGGGCTTGTGCGCCTCGCCACTTTCGGATTTCGTGGGCTGGCCTGTCAAGCTACGACGCCGTGTGTCCACGGGGTGACACCTCGCCAGGAAGGGTGGACCTGGTGAGAGTCCGGCTAAAGCCGGACACTACGTACTACACGGGCGCTAGCGAAGTGCCTGCTCGACGATGGGTGGCTCGGGACGAGCGACTGGTGCGCTGGCGATGTACCCGGCGTGCGCGAGCCGGCTCTGGAAGAGAGCGGTCTGCGATGCGAGAAATACCAGCCTGGCCCACAGACGCGCGGCCACATAGACCTGGCTGACGATAAATCCGAGCACCATGCCGGCGCCAGTCGACTCGGCGCCTGGCGCGATCAGCGCGTACGCGAGCAGAACGAGGACGAACAGAGCGGCGTTGAGGAGATAGAGTCCGGCGACGGCGCCCGGGTTGCGTCTGACGAACCGGGCGCCCGCCGCGAGCGCGCCGATCATGCTGCGGCGATCTTCGACGACCGCGCGCACCTTGGCGTAGTCGATCACGACGTTGACGGTCGCGAGGAGTGCGCCAAACAGCAGGTAGAGAGCCAGCCGGATGAAGAAGGCGCTGCGCTCGACGGAAATATCCCGTATGAGCTCGCCGTAAACCTGATCGAGCAGCAACGGGTGCACGACGGCGAAGAGCACGTAGTAGGCGATCGCCACGACGGGCGCCAGCCTCAGGAAGCGGACGAAATAGATGCCGCACGCCGTGAAGAACTCGTACGACCGCGTCGGCCGCCGCCGGGCGTACCGATCGAGGATGCCCCCCGAGAGAAACAGCCACAACACGAGGTAAAGAGCGCCGGCCCACAGAATCGGCGTCGGGCGCCGGCTGGCGTCGGCGAGCCCGCTGAGGTTGTCGAGCACGGCGGCAAATCCGATGATCGTCGTCTGAAACGTGCGGCCAAGGGGTCCAGTGCGTGCGATGAACTCGGACCACCATTGCACGTTGACGCCGCGCGCGACCTGCTCGGCCATCATGCTGTTGCCGAGATGCGATTGCAGCGTCTGGCGCATCATCAGCGAGAAGGGGAGCGCGGTGAGAAGCGTCACGAGATACACGCACGCCAGAATGACGGGCGCCCGCTTCACCAGCCTGACGCCGTCGGTAAGGGCCTCGGTGCTCTTCATATCAGATGAAGAAGGCCCAGGAGAGCATCTGGTCCTGCAGCCAGACCATCCAGATGGCCGCCCACTTGGTTGCTGCGCGTGCGGCCTGGGACTCGGTCGTGAAGCTGTTGTTCGTGAAGTTGGTGTCGAGGAGCAGGATCTGCTCGGGATCGACCTGGGCCGACACCACCCGGCTCGCGTGCTCGACCGTCACGCGGTGCCAGCGGCTGCCGCCGTCCCAGGCAAACCGCCGCTGCTCGCCATTGGCGAGCGTCACGAGAATGGTGACCGGGAAGATACCGTCGCCATGCCGGCGGACGATGACGTCGCTCGCGAACCGCTCGTCATCCGCTTCGGCGCTGGTCACCGAGTCGACGCCGTAGTCGAAGACGGCGGAGCCGCGATACACCTGGTCGAAGAACGGCGTGAGGTCACGTCCGCTGACTTCGTTGGCCACTTGAAACAGATCGTCGGGTGCTGGATGCTTGAACTTCCAGCGATCGAAGAACGTCCCCAGGATCTGCTGCATCATCGTCCAGCCGAGCGCACGCTCGAGCGTGTGCAGCCAGAGCGCCGGCTTTGCGTAGGTCATGGGGCCCGATGTGCGCGGCCAGTACCGGAACGACGGGGTGGAAGGGACATCGACCGTCGGGCTGCCGATGTAGTCGTTGCGGAACTCCCCGGCCGTGACGCGGTCCCACCGCGCGTCCTCGATGACCCACGGCACGAAACCGCCGAAGAAGCGCCGCACCTCGCGGCCGTCTGAAAACTCCTCCGCCATCACGCGCGCGTTCGCGTATTGATTGATGCCCTCGTCCATCCACGCGTCTTCGACTTCGTTGGTCGCGACCATCCCGTGCCACCATTGGTGGCCGGTTTCGTGCACGAGCGTATCGTCGAGATACGCATCTCGTCGCGGCGTCAGCCACGCGGTGCCGGTGGTGAACAGCGTGGGATACTCCATGCCGCCCGTGTGGTTGTTCCAGGCCGGATCGACGATCGTGATGTGGCCGTACGGATAAGCGCCGAACATCTCGCCGTACTGCCGCAGGGTCGCGCGTGTCCCTTCGAAGTGGCGGGTGGCCTGACCTGCGTGCTCGGGCTGGAGCAGGAGCCGCATGTCGACCGCCGGCAGCCCTGGATACTCGAACCGTTCGCGGTGTTCCACGAAATCCGGGCTCGTGGTCCACGCGAAATCGTGCACGTCTTCCTGGTAGTAGCGGTGCGTCGTCGTGCCGTCGGCATTGTCCGTGCGTTCGCGCTCGCGGCCGGTCGCACCCACCAGCCAGCCCTGCGGAACAGTCATGCGGACGTCGTAGACGCCGAAGTCCGAGAAGAACTCCGTTCCGACGTGAAACTGGTGGCTGGTCCACCTGCCGGTGGCATCCCGCACGCCGATCTTCGGAAACCACTGGCCCAGGAAATAGTAGTTGCCGACGACACCCGTTCGCGCGAACGTACGCGGAACCTTCGCCGTGAACGCGATATCGAGCGTGACGCTCTGGCCGGGACCGATCGGCGAGGGCAGCGCGACCGCCATGAGCGTCCGGTCGTTCTGATTTCCGTCATCCGGAGCGATGAAGCGCATCTTTGCGGTGAGATCGGCCGGTGAAACGGCCCCGCCCGTGACTTTCAGACTGGAAATGTCGATAGCGGCATAGTCGCCGGCGCGGCGCGCGCGCGCCGCGTCCCACCACGTTGTCAGACCCAGCTCGCGCATCCAGGTGGAGTTCCGATCGCGCCATGCGTTGTAATAGAGGTGGAACTGGAGCTCGTCGGCCGGTGCCGGGGTGTTGTTCGTCCAGACGAGGGTCTCGCGCGCGGTGAGCGTGCGCGCCTGCGTGTTCAATCGCACGTCAATCGTGTAGTTCGCGTTGCGCGGCGAGAGCGCCTGCGCGGCCGCGGCGGTGGCGCCGATGTGCACGATCGCGATCACGAAGAAGACACGCCGAATCACCGCAGAATCCTATCATTCTCGTATACTGCTGAAGATCCGCGATGATCAGAGTCCTTGTCTACGGCCTCGGGCCCATCGGTTTGATGGTGGCGCGACAACTGGCGGCGCGTGACGGGTTTCGCATCGTCGGCGCCGTCGACGTCGATCCCGCGAAAGTCGGTCGCGACGCTGGTGTGATTGCCGGTCTGCCCCGTCCGCTTCGTGTGAAGGTCGATCCGGATGCCCGCAGGGCCCTGCGGAAGTCTCGACCCGACGTCGTCGTGTTGTGCACGGCGTCATCGGTCCGCGCCGTGATGCCGCAAATCGAAGGCATCCTCAAGGCGAAGATTCCAATCGTGACGACGACCGAGGAGCTGAGCTATCCGGTGAAGCGCAACCTGCCGCTGGCCAGGAGAATCGACGCGCTGGCCAGACGAGCGAAGGTGGCGGTGCTGTCGACCGGCGTCAATCCCGGGTTCGTCATGGATGCGCTGCCCATCACGCTGACGGTCGCCTGCGAGCGTATCGAATCGATCTCGGTGAACCGCGTTCAGGACGCACGCAGCCGCCGGCTGCCCTTCCAGCAGAAGATCGGCGCCGGACTGTCGCGCGAGCAGTTCGCGCGCGAGGTCGAGCGTGGCTCGATCCGCCACGTGGGGCTTGCCGAGTCGATCTCGATGATCGCCGCCGCCCTCGGGTGGCAGCTCGACCGCATTGCGGACACCGTGAAGCCGAAAATTGCCGATGCGACGGTGGCGAGCGAGTTCTTTGCCGTCGATCCCGGCTATGTCAGCGGCATCATTCAGGACGGTGTCGGGTACCGGCACGGCACGCCGGTCATCACCATGCACATGGAGGCATATCTCGGCGCACCGGACCCCTATGACGAGGTCAAGGTGAGCGGCGTGCCCAACCTGACGTTGAGAATTCCCGGCGGGGTACCCGGCGACGCGGCGACGGCGTCCATTGTCGTGAATTCGATACCCAAGGTGCTCTCGGCGACGCCGGGGCTGAAGACCATGCGGGATCTGCCGGTCCCGTCCTACTACTCCGGGCGCTGATTCCGGAGCCGGAATCGGCCGGCTGTGACTCTATAATGGAGCCACCCATTTGTTTCACCCGAAAAAGGGGTCGGGTGCAATTTTCGCCTAAGACAAGTATCTCCGGCGAAAATTGCACCCGACCCCAATTAGGAATGCGAGGGAATATGACGAAGTCCTCCCGCCGCGATTTTCTGGCGTCGGCCGCCGGCACGGGCGCCGCGAGCTTCTGGATTCCCAAGAAAGTGCATGGCTACAGCATGGCTCATGTCGTCGATCTGAAAGCAACCCGCGGCATGTCGAAATGGGATCTCGACACGCCGGCCCTGGTGCTCGATCTCGACAAGCTCGAGCAGAACATCGCGAAGATGCGGGCCAGCCTCGCGTCGACGAAGGTCGGGTTCCGGCCGCACGCGAAAACGCACAAGTCGGCCGACATCGCCAAGCTGCAGCTGGCCGCGGGCGCCGTCGGCGTCTGCACGGCCAAGCTGACCGAAGCGGAAGCGCTATTCGACAACGGTGTGCAGAAAATCTGCATGACGACGGCGAATCTGAGCAAGGCGAAGATTCAACGTGCGATGAGCCTGCGCAAGAAGAACCGCGACTTCATCCAGGCCGTCGACTTCGCGCAGAACGCGCAGGATTTGTCGGACGCGGCCAAGGCCGCCGGCGTCACCGCGGATGTGGTGATCGACGTCGCCGTCGGCACGCGCAGCGGCGTGCCGGCGGACGATCGGGCCATCGAGCTCGCGCAGATGGTGGACAAACTGCCGAACCTGAAGCTGCGCGGCATGCTGGCCTACGACGGGGGCGCCCAGCACATCAAGGGTTACAAGGCGCGGCACGATCAGTCGCTCACACGGTACGAAGGCGCCATCAGGACGTTCGAACGCATGAAGGCGTCCGGCCTGAACACGGAGATCTTCAGCGGTGGCGGCACCGGTACTTACAACATCATGACCGAGGTGCCCGGGTTCACCGACGTCCAGGTGGGCAGCTACGTCTTCATGGACACGCAGTATCTCGAGATCGGCAACGAGAAAGGGGACATCTTCACCGACTTCGCTCCGTCGCTCACCGTGATGACGACGGTGGTGAACACCTATTTCCCGAAGCGCATCACGACCGATGCCGGCACGAAGGCGCTGACGTTGAACAAGCCCGATCCGATTGTCATCGGCGAGCCCGGTTTCCGTTACACCGCCGGCTCGGACGAGTTCGGCTCGATTCAGTACGACAACGCCAACAAAACGTACAAGGTCGGCGACAAGCTGGAGCTCATCATCCCGCACTGCGATCCCGTCGTGAATCTGTACGACGTGTTCTTCGGGGTGCGAAACGATCGGGTCGAGGCAGTATGGCCGGTGACCGCGCGCGGCAAATCGCAGTAGGGTTGGCCGCTGCCGCCGTCGTCGGACTCTCGGCTCAGGACGAGCAGCCGGCGCCCACGTTCCGTTCCGAAATCAACTACGTGCAGGTGCCCGTGCGCGTGCTCGACGCGAACGGGCAGTTCGTCTCCGGCCTGACGCAGGCCGACTTCCGGATCCTCGAAGAAGGCCGGCCCCAGGCAATCACGGCGTTCAGCGCCGTCGACATTCCTTTCATTCCGGCGGATTCGACCGTGCCCGCGGCGCCGCTGGCCGGGCTCGACGCGATCGCCTCGAACGAAGCGCCTCAGGTCGATGGGCGCGCGTACCTGTTCGTCCTCGACGACATCAGCGCCGAAGCGAGCGATACGTTGAGAGTTCGGAACTTGATCCACGCGTTCATCGATGAGCGGCTGAGCGCAAACGATCTCGCAGCCATTAGTCTCATCGGCGGTGCGCGGTCTCAGAGCTTCACGCGCAATCGACAGTTGCTTCATGACGCGGTCGACCGGTTCATCGGGGATCGGGACGATGGCGTCATGACAGGCTATCGTTTCCAGCAGACAATCAGCACGATCACCAGAATGGCAGAATGGATGGGCTCGATCAGGGGCAGGCGCAAAGCACTTGTCTGGATCAGTTCCTCGCCGGTCTGCTCGCTTGCGGACGCCGATTGCCGCGAGCCGCTCCAATACGCGTTGCGCACAGCCATGCAGGCTGACGTGAGTATCTATGTCGTCGATCCGATTGGCCTCGACGGGGCCCAGAGACGCTCACGTGCGGAAAACGACAATCCGAATTCACGATACGTCGCCGACTCAAATGTGGAAGCTACGAACGAGCAGGCTGCGCGCGCGGCATTTCTCGAATGGCGAACGGGAGTGCGGGGGCCGCTTGACGGCGCGCGCTATCTGGCGGAAGAGAGTGGCGGCATTGCGCTTCTGAACATGAACGATCTCCGCCCCGGACTCGACCGCCTCGTTCGCGATATCAGCTCGTACTACCTTCTCGGCTATTACTCGACGAACGCTCGTGCCGACGGCAAGTTCAGGCGCAATGACGTCAAGGTGTCGCGACCCGGTGTGCGCGTGGTGCACCGTAACGGTTACTTTGCCGCCCGCGAATCCCGTGCCGCTGATGCACCGGTGAGGACCTCTGTCGTGGATCAGCTGCAGGACCTGGCGCGCAGCCCGGTGCCTGTCAGCGCCATGCCGCTGCGCGTGGCGGCCACGCCGTTTCTCTCTGCCGACAACAAAGCCCGGGTCGCCGTCGTCGTCGAGATGCCGCCCGAGGGGCTCAGGCCGGCGACAGACAATGAACGCTATCGGCTGAACATCAGCCTGTCGATCGGCTTCTACGATCGCAGCGGAAAATCCGTTGCCAGCGACGATCCCCATATCGATCTCGACATCCCGCTCAACGCCGCGCCGAAGGTGACGCCCAACGGCATGCGCTTCGTGTCGCGCCTGACCGTGCCTCCCGGCGCCTATCGGTTCTGGGTCGGCGCCGTGCAGCCTGGCAGCGGGCTGCGCGGAAGCGTCATGACCGAGATCGACATTCCCGATTTCGACAAGCAGCCGCTCGCGCTCAGCGGTATCGCCGTGTCATCGACCGACGCGAGGCGCATCTACACCGCTCGCACCGACGATCTGCTCGACGACATCTTCGGCGGACCGCCGGTGGCGCATCGCGAGTTCATGCTCAACAGCGACCTGTGGCTCTACGGCGAGATCTACGACCATCGCTCGAACGGCGGTGATGTCGAAGCGGACGTCACGGTGCGATCCGCCGATGGGAAAGTGGTCCACAAGGCGGCGCTCGAAGCGGCGCCGGTCCAGTTCGGGCACCTCGCGCGCATTCCGCTCAAGGAAATCGGGACGGGTTCCTTCGAGGCGACGATCGAGGCCCGGTCGAGGTCGCCACAGCCCATCTCGACGACTCGCACGGTTACCTTTCGAGTGAGATGAGAATCGCGATCGTCCTCGCGCTCGCGCTGTCGACCGCGTTGCTGCACGCGCAGGCGGAGCCGGCGCTGGACGTCGTGCTCGGGCGGATGCATCGGTATCTCAAGGACTACGCCAAGCAGTTGCCGGCCATGATTGCCACCGAACGCTACCAGCAGCGGTTCGGTTCGGGCATGCGAAAAAGTCAGCGCCTGCTGATGTCCGACTACGGCCTCATTCAGGTCCAGGGCGACACCGAGTGGCTCGGGTTCCGCGAAGTGTTGTCGGTCGACGGCAAGCCGGTGACCGATTCGGCGCGCCGCCTTGCCGAGTTGCTCGCCAGGCCGTCTGTGCAGGCGCTGCAGCAGGCCCGGCTGATTGCGGAAGAAAGCGCACGTTACAACATCGGTCCCGTCGTGCGGACGATCAACGACCCGGCCATTGTGCTCGAGCTGCTCGACGAGCGGCATAGCCCTCGTATGCGCTTTTCTCACAACGGCGAAACCACGATTAACGGTGTTCGTACATGGGTGATTCGCTACCAGGAGCTGGGAAACCCGACGATCATCAGAACACGCGACAGAAAAGACGTTCCGGCGCGCGGCCGGGCGTGGGTCGAGCCCGAGACCGGCCGGATTCTGCGCGCCGAGGCCAGCGTCGAGCCCGGTCTGGGGGTCACCGGCACCATCGATGTGACGTTCGAGCTCGACGAACGGATGGGCTTTGCCGTGCCGTCGAAAATGAGCGAACGATATGCGAACAGAAATCTCGTCACCGTGTCTTCAGGTGAAGCCACCTACAGCAACTACCGCCGGTTTACGGTCGATACCGAAGAAAATATTCAGATAAAGCCGTAAGACTCTGTACACCATTTGGCATGTCGGGTGCATCGGCCAGATCATGACTAATTTCTTTGTCTACATGGTCGGCGTCGTCCTCTTCGTCGGAGCGCTCGCCTATGGCCTCAACCTCGCCGGGCTCAGCGCGACGTGGATCGCGGTTGTCGCGATCGCCGCCGTTGGCGTCGGCGTGATGGGAGCTATCGTCAAAACACGGCAGAAAGAACCGTCGTAGACGCGACCGGTTCGGTTGGTACCGGGTCCGTATGGTGGCCGTCGCAGGTTTCATACGGCCCCGTGCCTGCCATGAACAGATCCTCGTACACGTTCGAGCGCCCGTCATCCGCAGAGGCGCTTCTGCACTCCGGCGCCGCGCGCCTTCCGCTCTTGCGGCACACGACCATCCGCTCGACATCTGACGGCATGTCGAACCATTTCGGTGCCGTGCCTTCGGTCATCTTCCTCATGAAGCGAGCCCACGCAGGCACGGCGACCGTACCAGCGAATCCCCGCTTCATGATGGTTTTCTTCTCGTCATAGCCGAACCAGACGCCGGTCACGAGATTCGGCGTGTAGCCGACGAACCAGGCATCGCCGTAGTCGTCTGTCGTTCCGGTCTTTCCGGCCGCGGGTTGCCTGAATCCTTCTGCCCGTGCCCGCACGCCCGTGCCGCGATTGATCACGTCGGCGAGCATGCTCGACATCAAATATGCGGTCCCTTCGCGAATGGCGCGATATGCGTGGCGCGCACCCGAGTCTTCCAGAACGCGGCCCTGGCGATCTTCAACGCGTATCACGAGCGTGTACGGTGCGACGATGCCGCCGTTGGCGAACACGCCGTAGGCGGATGTCAGATCGGCCAATGTCACCTCTCCCGTACCCAGGGCGAGCGAGGGGACGTCAGGCAGCGGCGAGCGAATCCCCAGGCGCCGTGCGTAGGTCTGGGTCGTGCCTATACCGATCAACTGCATCACGCGGACCGCCGCCCGGTTGCTCGACACCGTCAGCGCCTGGCGCAGGGTATAGCCCGCCGCCGATTCGTGTTCTCCCGACGGCAGCCATGCGCCCTGCGCGGTGTCGATGGGCGTGTCCATGTCGGTGACCAGCGAGCTTGGCGCGTATCCCTGCTCGATGGCGGCAGCGAAGAGCAGCGGTTTGAACGCCGAGCCAGGCTGCCGTTTCGCCTGCATGGCGCGGTTGAAGGGGCTCGCGTGGAAATCGCGTCCGCCGACGAGCGCCAGCACTTCGCCCGTGCGCGGATCCAGCGCGACGAGCGCACCTTCGAGCCGGCCGCTCTTGTCGAGCTCGCCCAGCCTCGTGGCGATGGCTTCCTCGGCGTGACGCTGCGCGTTCATGTCGAGCGTCGTGTGTATGCGCAGCCCGCCTGTCAGGACTTCGTCGATGCCGAACCGGGTCATGACTTGCAACCGCACGGCCTCGAGGAAGTAGAGCCCACGGGTGTCGTCGGCGCGGTCGAAGCGCTCCGGAGCAAGCGCGATGGGCGTCGCCAGAGCGGTGTCGCAGGCCGCGGGTGTGATGGCTCCGGTTTTGCGCATGGCTGCGAGCACGTGATCGCGGCGCCTTCTCGCGACGTCAGGAGCAGTCCGGGGCGAGCAGACCGACGGGCATGGAATGATGCCAGCCAGGAGCGCGCCCTCGGCGGGCGTCAGGTCCGATGCCGGCTTGGCGAAGTAGCCGCGAGCCGCGGCTTCCACGCCGTAGTGGCCGTTGCCGAGGTAGATGCGGTTGAGATACGCCTCGAGGATCTTTTCCTTGTTGAACCTGCGCTCGACTCGCACGGCGAGGAGCGCCTCCTTGATCTTGCGCTGGAAATTCCGATCGCGCGAGAGCGCCACATGACGAATCAGCTGCTGCGTGATGGTACTGGCGCCCTGCTTCACGGCGCGCGCGTTCAGGTCGACCCAGGCCGCCCGCACGACCGCGACGAGATCCATGCCCGCGTGCCGGAAGAAGTGCCGATCCTCGGCGGCGACGACGGCCGAGATCATCGCCGGGGAGACGCGGTCGAGCGGCACCGTCGTGCGATCCTCGCGCGCAAAGGAAAAGACGAGGTTGCCGTGCCGGTCGTACACCAGCGAGGCTTCGGGCGCCGTGTCAAGCGACATATCGCTCGTCACACGATCGAGGTCGGTCGCGAACACGTGCAGCGATCCAAGACAGAACGAAAAAAACACCGCCGCGGTTGACCAGGCCAGCCAACGCGCGATCTGTTTCGCTCTTTTCATGACGCCCTGTTTTCAAGGAATTGCAAGGGAAGGGCCAGCATCCGAACCAACCACAGAAACTGGCATCGAGGTTGCTCGTGAAACGCCCATCACATCCATATGCGACCCTACGTACCGCGAAACATTCGACAGTTGCGCCGCCTGCTGAAAGACATGCCGATCGGCATGCTCACCACACAGACCGGAGGAGGCGCCCCGCACAGCCGGCCGATGATGGTGCACGAGCTCGACGACGACGGCTGGCTCTGGTTTCTCACCGATCGTCACTCGCGCAAGGCCTGGGAGCTCGTCCACAACCCGCAGGCCACGATCGCCTTCCAATCGCGGAAAGGCGATCGATACATTTCGGTACAAGGCACGGCCGTCGTCATTCGAGACGATGTCAAGTTGAAGAAGATGTGGAAGCCGACGTTCCGGATGTGGTTTTCGCGCGGTCAGCAGGAGCCCGAAATCGTGCTCGTCGCCGTCCGCGTGATGCGCGCGGAATACTGGCTGGTCCCGCGCTGGTCGTTGTCGCGATTGTTCAGCGCGACGTCAGCAGTGGTCGACGGCAAGGCGGGCGAGTCCGGACGACACGGTATTTTGGATCTGCATCCGGCCCCCTTTTAGACCAGCCTGACGCCACGAACGCGTGCAACATCGGAAACGCGGACGCGGCCGGTGTCGTATCAGATGAAAGAAAGTGTCATCGCGAACCTTGATTCTGGTCATCGTCTGCCTCGCAGCCGTGGCCGACACCGGTGCACAGGGCAACAGCTGGCGTCAGTGTCTCGCCGACACCACACCCGCCGCGATCGAGGCATGCACGTCAGTCATTTTTTTGGATCCGAAGAATGACGGGGCGTTCATCAATCGCGGGATCGCCTACCGGCGGATCGGCGATCTCGAGCGGGCTTTAAGCGACTACAACGAAGCCATTCGGCTGAACCCGCTCGCCGCGGACGCCTTCAACAATCGCGGCAATACGTACAAGGACCTACATCGGTTCGACCGGGCGATGCAGGACTACGACGAGGCGATTCGACTGAACCCGCACTATGCGCACGCGTACAACAATCGCGGCGTCATCTTTCTCGAGTCCGGCCGACCCGATCGGGCCGCCGACGACTTCGACCAGGCGATCGGCTGCGATCCCGCCTACGCCAATGCGTTTCGCAACCGTGGACTGGCGCGCACCGATCAACGCGAGTTCGATCGCGCGCTGAAGGACTTCGACGCCGCCTTCCGGTTGAATCCTGAAATCGGGCACGGCTCGGAATACGCGCTGGCGCTGTACGGCCGCGGGCTCGCGCGTCAGCGGGGCGGGGAGGCCGGCGGCGACGAGGACATCCAGGAGGCCAGGCGCCTGTTGCCCGAGGTGGCGGAGGTGATGGCCGAAGAAGGCGTCAAATGAGCGTGCCCGTCAGCGCGCGCACGATCACGTTCTCCTGACGGAACCGCGTTTCGAGATCCTGCCGGAAGCCGGCCCACCATTCCCGATCGAGCGACTCGGTCATCACTTCGAAGATCACGATATCGTCGCGCGTGGTTTCGCCCGCATCGTCTCTCCAGACACCGCGCGCCGGTGCGCGCGTGTAGGCGGTCACGCCGCCGAAGCGATCGGCCAGCTCCGAACGCAACTGCACGTACTCGTGCGCGTCGAACGCGTGTCCCTCGTTGTCGTACACCGGCAGCAGTATCTGCACGAGGTACATCGCTATTCGGTCGTGGCCGCCACGAGCGAGAGCGGGTCGACGCGGGCGCCGTTCAAGCGCACGCTCCAGTGCAGATGGGGGCCGGTGACGCGTCCAGTCGCGCCGATGAGCCCGACGATCGTCTGCGCCTCGACCATCTCACCAGGCTTCACTCTGAATTCGGAAAGGTGCGCGAACACCGAGAACAGCCTGGCGCCGTGATCGATCACGATCGTGTTGCCGGTGAAATACAGCGGAGCGGCGAGCACCACCGTTCCCTGATTCGCGGCGCGAATCGGCGTGCCTGTCACGCCCGTGAAATCGATGCCGGCATGTGGAGAGCGACGCTGGCCGTTGTAGTAGCTGCGCGTGCCGAAATTGCTGTTCGGCTTGCCGTCGACGGGCAGCAGGAACCGTCCCGCCCACTGGCGCGGAGACACTATCGCGTACGCGTCGGCGAGCGCCTTGCCGTCGAGCTCAATCTGCGCGACCGTCTCGGGCGGCGGATCGACGAACTCGGGCGACACGGTGAGTCGTCTGACGCGAAACTGCCTGGGCACGATGCGCACCGTGTGCGTCGATGTCGTGCCGTCGCCGCGCTGTATCGACAGATGGTACGCGCCAGGCTCGGTGTCGAGATCCACGCCGAAGAGCCCGCGCCACTGCTGGCGCCGCTCGTCATGCACCAGACCGAGATCCTGCCCCAGCACATTTGCGTGCAATTCGTCCGCGGCCGGCACGTTTGCGATCTCCACGCGGACGACGTCTCCAGGGCGGATGGAGGCCGGTACGAATGACACCTGAAGAGTGCGTTGTGCTTGCGACTGGGCGGCGGATTCGCCGAGCCACAAAAGTGACAAAACGATGGCAGCCCTACCTGCGTGCGCCGAAGTCATTGCGAAATCGACGATACCACTCTTCGGGTGCGACATCGAATTCGAAGTGCAACGGCGGGCATAGTGATTGCAAAGCCTCGCGGCCATGGACAATACAAAAACCACAAGACGGGACTTTTGCGGGCATGCGATTTCGTTCGTCACCGTGGCGTCGCTCATGGAAGCCTGCGGCGGCGACAGCGGGAATCCAGGCGGTCCGAGCGGCGGTGGAAACGTGCCGCAACTGACCCAGGTAGGCGGAACGACGTCGGGCAACACCGTTACGGTGAACGTCGATGCCGCTTCGCCTCTCAATACCGTCGGGGGCGCCGCGCTGGTGCAGTCCGGAAACAGCAGCTTTCTCGCTGCCAGAACCGCACAGGACACGATCAACGTCTTTACGGCCATCTGCACGCACGAACAGTGCGTCGTGTCGGGCTTTTCCTCGAGCACCTTCGTGTGCCCGTGCCACGGTTCGCAGTACAACACGGGCGGCGCGGTCGTGCAGGGCCCGGCCACGCAACGGCTCCGTCAGTTCCCTTCGCAACTTACGAATAACGTACTCACATTTACCCTCTAGGTAAATTTCATGACTCGACGCCTGCTCGTTGTGATGCTCGTTGTGTGCGGGTTTGCGCTGGGTGCCCGGTCGGCATCCGCCGAGCCCATCTTCCTCGCGAAGTCGGAAACGCGGTGTACCTCGTGCCACTATTCGCCGACCGGCGGCGGGTTGCTGACGCCGTACGGCCGCCTGCAATCGCGTCAGGAGTTGTCGACGTCGAGCGGCGGTAGAGAGGGATTCCTCTGGGGCGTGTTCGGCGACAACCTTGGCCCGGTCGATCTCGGCATCGACGCGCGCCCCACCCAGCTGCACGTGGAATTTCCTGGCGGCACGGACGACCGGTTTCTGCAGATGAACCTCGATCTGCACGGCGCCGTTCAAGCCCGCGGATGGACGTTCTACGGAGAAGTCGGGCGGCGGCCGGAAGCGGCCGGCGGCGATGCCTATTCGTACGAGTACCTGGGGCGCGAAACAGATCACCAGCGAATGGGCGGTGCGCGGCGGCCGGTTCTTCCCCGCCTACGGGATCAGGTTTGCCGACCACACGTCGTACAACCGCGTCAATCTCGGATTCGACAAATACGATCAGGTGTTTGGCGCCGAGGTCAGTCACACGACGCAGCGGAGCCAGATTCAGGTCGCGGTGGGTCCCGGCCGTGCCGAGGCGGTGCTGAACGAGCCTGGTGAGAATCCGATTACGACCAGCGGTCGCGTGCAGTTCGATTTGAATTCGAAGAACGTGCTGGTGGGATCGGGCATCTACCGCACCGAGTCGGAAGCGGACGTCAGCAACGGCGCGGCCGGTCTGGCGTATGGATTTGCCCTTGGGTCGCGCGTCACCGTCTGGACGCAGGTCGACAGCAAGTTCAGAGACGAGCCCGACGGCGATTCCGTCGTCTTCATCAACGAAACGTCGTTCGAAGCGTTTCGCGGTGTCTGGCTGAAGTTCTCACCGCAGATTCGCACGGAAACGGGCACGGTGCCGGGATTCCTCAGATACAAGTTCGAAGCAAACCTGCTTCCGCACACCCACTGGAATGTCGACATCGCGTATTACCGCGACAAGAACAGGCAAACTGACTTTGTTACGCACATCCTGATGAGCCAGCTTCACCTGTACCTGTGATACCGGAAGGACGTAGTGTCCGGCTTTAGCCGGACCGTGAGACAGGGCTGAAGCCCTGTGTCACCCCAAAAGGTCCGCCTGAAGGCGGACACTACGTACTGCGCCACTACTTGTTCGGCAGTCTGAAAGCGATGTATTCGCCCGAGTACGCGCCGCCGCTCACCGCCACCACGATGTACTGACGGCCGTCGATGCTGTAGGTCATCGGCGAGCCGCTCTGCTGCGCGGGAATGTACACCGCACCGACCTGCTCTCCGGTCATCTTGTTGTACGCACGCAGCATCGCGCCACGACCGCGGGGGGTGGTCGTCGCTAACGGATCGCCCATGATGACCAGCGTCTTCGTGACGAGCAGGCCGACCGCGCCGTTCTGGCCGGTCTTCGGGATGTTCAAACCCTTCAGCGCAGGGTGATTGCGCACGCCGTCCGGCGTGTCGCCATGCGGGACCTGCCACAACAGCTCGCCGCGATCGAGTTGAACGGCGGCGAGCACGCCGTACGGCGGCTTCATGATCGGGAGCCCGTCGACCGTGAGCCCGCCGGGCGGAAGGGTTGACGCCGGGCCGCTGCCCGATCGTGTGGGTGCCGGAGTTGCGGCCGGTGCCGCCGGAGCCTCTGCGGCCGCGGCAGCCTGCGCGATGGCGCGTGGAGAATCGGCCGCGCAGCAATCCCCAGGTCCGAACACCTCGACGAACGGCTGACCTTCGACACCTCTCACGTACCGGATGTCCGAGAAGCCCTTCGGGGGTGTGACGAGCGAATGCGAGTTGATGCCGGCGTTCGATGCGGGCGCGAAGGCGATGTGCGTCTCCGGGTCGTACCCGCCGCCCGGCCAGTTCGTGCCGCCGCCAAGATTGCCGATGCTCAGCGATCCGAGCAGTCCATCCGCTTTCCCGAGAATCGGCGGGTTGAAGAGCGGCCCCGGCTTGTAGCGCGACAACTGGGAAAGCGCTTTCGCCCGCAGTTCCGGCGTGAAGTCGATGATGTCGTCCGGGATGCTCACGAAGTTTCGCGCGTATGCCGGTGGCTTGGTCGGAAATGGCTGCGTCTTCGAGTACGTCTCGCCGGGCACGTCACCCGCAGGAACCGGGCGCTCTTCGATCGGCCACACGGGCTGACCCGTGACCCGATCGAAGACATACATGAAGTTCTGCTTGCTCGGCACCGCGACCGCCTTGATGGCGCGGCCGCCCACGGTGATGTCGGCGAGCAACGGCGCCGACGACATGTCGAGATTCCACAGCGGGTGATGGACGAACTGGAAATGCCACTTGCGCACGCCCGTTTTCAAGTCGACGCACACGAGGCTTTCGGCAAACAGGTTGTTGCCCGGCCGATGGCCGCCGTAGTGATCGGATGTAGGGGTTTCCACCGGGAGATACACGAGCCCGAGCTGTTCGTCGACGCTGATTTGCGTCCACACGCCCACGTTGCCGTTGACGGCCCACGAGTCGTTGAGCCACGTGTCGTGGCCGAAGTCGCCGGGATTCGGAATCGTGTTGAAGCGCCAGATCTGCTTCCCCGTGCGCACATCGAAGGCGCGCACGAGCCCTTTGGTGTTGTTGTGCGTCGAGACCGTCGCGCCTTCACGGAACGACGAGCCGATGATGACGATATCGCCGACGACCGCCGGGGTGGAGTGGATGCCGATTTCGCCGCCGTCGAGATCGATCTGCTGGTTGACGCCCTTGTACACGCCCACTTTCAGGTCGAGCACGCCGTTCTTTCCGAAGGTCGGGATCATCGCGCCCGTTTTGGCGTTGAGCTCGACGAGCTGGTATCCGGTCGTGACATAGACGACCCGCTCGTCTCCCTTCCCGTCGGTCCAGTACGAGACCCCACGCCCCGACAGCTGCCGGGGCGACACCGCGGCGCGCGTCCCTTCGCGAAGGCTGTGCGCCCAGTTGAGCTCGCCCGTGCGGCCGTCGAGCGACACGATGGAACGCCGCGTGCCGCCGGTGGTGTACAGCGTTCCCCTGATCATGAGCGGCGTGCCCTCGAGCTTGTACTCGGGGCGCGGACCAAGGTTGTCGGTCTTGAAGCGCCACGCAACCTGGAGCTGGTTGAAATTCGACGCGTTGATCTGGTCGAGCGGAGAGTCACCTCCACCCGCGCAGGTCGCCCGAGTAGTCGGGCCATTCGCCGTTGTCAATGCTGGGCTTGCCTGTTTGAGGGGCCTGACCTGCAAGAGGAGCCACGACCGCAACAATCGCCAGGACGAGCAACAACCGGGGAAGGCGCGCCATCAACCCACCACCTTTCATTTTTTGTGTGGCGGATTATACAGTTTTCAGTTCTCAGTGGTCAGTTTTCAGTGGGTTCCGACTGAGAACTGACGACTGAAAACTGACGACGAGTGACAGTTCACTCGCGCGACAGGGCGAAATACAGGGCGACCGGCGCCAGGACGAGGCAGCACGCGGCGACGATGGCGATGCGGATGTGGGGGAAGGCCATCGAGAATGTCGAGGATTCACTGAACTGCAGCATCGGCAGGGTCAGACGACCCGCGAGCGAGACCAGCAAGCCGACGAGCGCGGCGATGGCCAGCGCCTGCGTAAACAGGATGGGGCGCGCGGCTTTGCGGGCGGCCTCTTCGCGCGCGCGCATCTGCGCCCGCCACCAGACGATCTCCGCCGTCGGAATGCGGGCTTCGCTCTTCGTCTGCTCGAACTCCAGGCGGATCGCTTCCGCCAGCCGCACGAGCGGTCCGCACTGCGGGCAATCGGCCCGCTCGCACTGGCAGTCGCGGAGCGTCATGATCTGAGCATCCTCGCGAGTTTCCGGCGGGCGCGGAAGAGGAGCGGCTTGATGCTCCCTTTCTTCAACCCCAATGCGCCCGCAATCTCCTGGTGCGTCGAGCCTTGCCCGTAGGCCAGCCACACGAGCTCGCGCTCGCGGTGCGACAGACGCGCCATGGCGCGCTGAAGGTCCGCGCGTTGCTGCGTCTGTCTCGCCAGATCGCCTGAGGCTGGAGTGTCGCCGTCGCCATGTTCTGGAAGCTGAGCGTTGTCGAGGCGAGGCCGCCGGTAGCGATCGCGGATCAGGTTCGTGGCGATCCGGAACAGATAGTTGCGACGATGATCCTCCGACTCGAAGGTCGTCGTCGAGCGCAGAAGGCGATAGTAGGCGTCCTGAAGCAGGTCGTCGGCCGCGGACGGGTCGTTGGTCGCGCGGACGATATACGCCCAGACCATGCCTGACGTCCGTGTGTAGAAGCCGCGAAACGCTTCTTCGTCCATCTGGAGCGTGGCGATCGCGGAACCATCGGTGGCCGGCGCGATCTGATCCGGGCTGTCCATAAATGGAAACGCGTAGCTCAGCAAGCGTCGCGTCATGGCGCAGGCGTTTCTCCACCGTAGCGGGCGGCCAGTGATTGCACCAACCCGAGGCGGTGGGACAGGAAGTACAGACACGGCAGCCGAGAGCGTGAAGCCGATGCCGATGAGGAGCACGATGATGCCTATGCCGTTGAGCACGTCGCCGAAATCATCGCGCGCGATCCCATTTCCCACGACGATGAAACCCGCTCCGAGCGCGCTGACCACGATGCCCGACTGGAGCGACCAGAAAATCCGGCTCAGCGGGGCGTTCATCGGCTTCGCCGCGGTCTGCGGCATGGAGAGCGGTTCGGTCAGCGCCCTTCCAACGGGCGTTTGCAGGTAGGCGATGAGGTCGTCGCTGGAAGCGAAGCGATCGATCAGCTTCGTCTGCAATTCGTTCTGGGCACGCATCGCCCGCTGCCAGCGGCGGTGCTCGACGAGCATCCGCGCGAGAAAGAAAATGCCCGACGTGATGATGCCAATCACGAAGATGATCGTGACGAATTCGACCGTTTGCGTTAACGCTCGATACCCCTCGGACCCGGGGTTACGCTCCTGGTATTGGTATTCTCCGAGAAAGAATGCCGGGTTGTGCGCGATCTCCGGGTGCTGCTGGAGGAACGCGGCGAGGGCCGGATAGGTGGCGAGGTAGTCGGCGCGGGAAAGCAGGGTCGGATCGATGCGCAGCACTTCGCGGACGGAAGGGGGATGCTGGTTGAAGATCTCGCGCAAACGCTGTTGTGTTTCCCGCGCGTTGTGCGGGTCGCCCTGGAAGGTGACGGTGACCGGAGGTTGCTGCGGGCTTGCCGGCGTCGAGGGGCTTTGCGGCGCCGAAGGGGTAGCAGGCCGCTGTGGCGCGGCTGCCTGCGCCTGCACAACTGACGGCGTCATCGACAAGCCCGCAACAAGCGCCAGAATCGGTAAGTGTCTCATTGCAGCCTAATACGCCTTGCAGCCGTCCAAGGTTAGCGCAACCAGGCCAGCGCGCGCCCGCCCAGGAAGATGTAAATCGCGCAAATAGTTCCCTCACCGAGAGTTACACCCAAAAGGCACTTCTTCAGGTCGACCTTGAGCGCTCCGCACACGTAGCAGATCAGGTCGGTGGGAGCGATCGGGAAAAAACTCCATACCACGACGATAGGAAATTCCCTGCGCGACAGCACGTCCCGAAGCCTGGCGACCTGGGGAGCGTAATGCCGTTCGAAGAACCGGTCGAGCTCCATGACCTCGGCGAACAGGTACACCGCCGCCGACGACACAACAATACCGGCGAGGGTCAGGAGGTAGAGCGGCACGGAAGGCAGCACGAGCATGCCCGCCAGGACGAGATAGGTGGCCGGAACAAGCGTAAACCCGCGAAGGCAACCGAGAGCCAGGTACAGGGCATACGCCCATAGAGGCGGGGCGCCTGCGAGCGCGGACGCCGCCCTTTGCAGCAGGTTGCGGTCGAAGAGATACACGTAGAGAGCAGCCGACGCGGTTGCAGCCCACAGCAACAAGACCAGGTGACGTCGGCTCATTCGGGAAAATTCGAGAAATCGTGTATGGATTCCCGGACAGCCTGTCTGGATCTCAGCGGGATCGGAGCCTGCGGACTACGCAGAATAGCTGGCATGAGAGGTGCTACTAACAGTGTCAGGGAGTTTATGGAAACGAAACCTGGCTTCATTCAGCTCATCTCGGCCGTGATTGGCTTGTCTCTCGGCGTCAGCGTCATGACCGCAACTGTCCTGCTCGGCATGGCCGCACTCCTCCAGTAACCAGCCCCAGCCAGCCGCACACCGGCCCAGGCGATACTTTACCGTTAAAGTAAACAGCTTTCGTTGACTTTAACTGTAAAGTGTAGTACTCCAGAGCACCTTTGTTCAACCTCAATGGGAAGGTCGCCGTCGTGACGGGCGGCGGTTCGGGAATCGGACGCGCGATCGCTCTTACGTTCGGCCGCCAGGGCGCACACGTGACGGTGCTCGATCAGGATGGGCGGGCCGCCGCCGAGACCGCATCGGCGATTACCGCGGAAGAGGGCCGGTCCGACTGGGTCGCGTGCGATGTCTCGGATTCGAGCAGCGTGACCGCAGCATTCGACGGCATCGTCGGCCGCACCCGCCGTCTCGACATTCTGGTCAACAATGCCGGCGTCGCCCATGTGGGAAACATCGAGCGCACCTCGGAAGACGACTTCGACCGGCTCTATCGTGTCAACGTCAAGGGCGTGTTCCTGTGCACGCAGGCCGCGGTGCCGGTGATGGTCCGGGAGGGCGGGGGCGTCATCCTCAACATGGCCTCGATCGTCTCGTTCATCGGCGTTGCCGACCGCTTCGCTTACTCAATGACGAAGGGCGCCGTGCTCACCATGACCAAATCGGTGGCGGTCGACTACATCGCCCGGAAGATCCGCTGCAATTGCATTTGCCCGGCGCGTATTCATACGCCCTTCGTCGACGGGTTCGTGAAGAAGAACTTTCCGGGCCGCGAGGAGGAAGTGCTCGAGGAACTGTCCGCGTATCAGCCGATGGGCCGCATGGGCACACCCGACGAGGTGGCCTGGCTCGCGTTGTATTTGTGTTCGGACGAAGCGGCGTTCGTGACCGGCCAGGCGTACCCACTCGACGGCGGGGTACTCAACCAATGACCGTGCTCACGATCAATCTCAAGGATGATCCGGAGGTCATCGAGGCGTATCGACGGTATCATCGCGAGGTCTGGCCGGAAGTGCAGCAGAGTCTGACGCGGTGCGGGGTCAGGCGCATGGACATCCATCTGCTCGGGCGGCGGCTGGTGATGATCGTCGAGATGAAGGACGGCACGGACTACGCCGCGGCGTTCAAACGACATGCGGCTTCCAGCCCGCGCGTGGTGGAATGGGAGCGCCTCATGAAATCGTTTCAGGAACCCGTGCCCGGGGCGGCGAAGGGTGAGTGGTGGGCTGTGATGGAGCCCGTGTTTCATTTGGACGAAGGGTGAGAGCCCTGACGGATCTCCGCCAGGCATGGGGCGTGCCCTCCCGCCCGCGCCCGATTGTCATCATCGGCGCCGGCGGCGTCGTGCGCACCGCGCACCTGCCTGTTTACCAGCGCCTGAAATTTCCCGTTGCCGGCATCTACGACGTCAAACCTGATGCGTCGCGCGAAACGGCGCATCGTTTCGGCGTGTCGAAGGTCTTTGCGTCGCTCGCCGAAGCGGCCGGTTCGCCGGACGCGGTTTTCGATATCGCCGTTCCGGGCGATCAGATCGTGAGCGTCCTGAAAAACCTGCCGAGGGGCGCGCCGGTGCTGATTCAGAAGCCGATGGGCGAGAATCTCGCGGCCGCGCGGACGATCCTGAACACGTCGCGCGATCTGGGGCTCGTCGCGGCCATGAATTTCCAGCTCCGCTTCAGCCCGAACGTCCTGGCGCTGCGCGACCTGATTAGCCGGGGACTTCTCGGCGACATCGTCGACATCGAGGTCCGGCTGGTCGTCAAGCAGCCGTGGCATCTGTGGGCGTTTCTCGAGCGTGCCCCGCGTCTCGAAATTCTCTATCATTCGATTCATTACCTGGACACGATACGGGCGATCGCCGGCGAGCCGCGGGGCGTCCACTGTCGCGCCGTCGCTCATCCGTCGATACCGGCGTTCCAGGATACGCGGAGCTCGATTATTCTCGACTACGGAAACAGCCTGCGCTGCTCCCTGCTGCTCAACCACACGCACGAGCAGGACACGTTGCACCGCGCGTCGTTGCTCAAGGTTGAAGGCACGCGTGGCGCCGCGCAGCTGACGATGGGAGTCAACATCGAGTACCCGAAGGGCCCGCCCGACACGCTCGAGGTGGCGCTCGACCAGGCGGAGTGGCGCGGTGTCGATCTCCGAGGCTCGTGGTTCCTCGAGGCGTTCGAGGGTCCGATGTCGAACCTGCAGCGGTATGTCGCCGGCGAGGACGCTGCGCTCGTGTCTCCCGTCAGCGACGCCATCAGGACGATGGCGCTGGTCGAGGCGTGCTATCTGTCGAACGCCGCGGGGGGGACGCCGGTACCGGAAATATGAAATGGTGATCGACTCACACCAGCATTTCTGGCGCTACAGCGCCGCCGAATACGAGTGGATAGACGACTCGATGTCGGTGTTGCGTCGCGACTTTCTGCCGTCCGATGCCAGGCGGGAGATGGACCTTGCGGGCATCGATGCCTGTGTCGCGGTACAGGCGCGCCAGACGCTCGAGGAGACTCGCTGGCTGCTCGAGCTTGCCGACTCGGCAACGTTCATCGCGGCAGTCGTGGGCTGGGTCGATCTGCAGGCCGACGATGCCGAGGCACAGTTGGCGCGGTTCGCGACGCATGCCAAGCTGGTTGGCGTGCGGCACATCGTGCAGTCTGAGCCCGATCCGCGCTTTCTGCTGCGTCCGGCGTTCTGCCGGGGCATCTCGCTGCTCGAGGAGCTTCACCTCACGTACGACATCCTGATTTATCCTCGACACCTGCCGGCCGCCATCGAGCTCGTGTCGCGGTTCCCACGTCAGCGGTTCGTCCTCGATCATCTGGCGAAGCCGGAGATCCGGACGGGGGAGATTCGGGAATGGCAACGGCACATCCGCGAGCTGGCAGAGGCCAGGAATGTGTGGTGCAAAGTGTCGGGCCTGGTGACCGAAGCTGACTGGACGCGATGGACGGCGTCAGATGTTCGTCCGTATCTGGATGTGGCGTTCGATTGTTTCGGCGCCGAACGATTGCTCGCGGGATCGGATTGGCCGGTCTGCACGGTGGCCGCCGGCTACGGTCGAACGATGTCCCTGCTCACCGACTATCTGGAACACCGTCCGTCTTCCGAGCGGGACGCGGTGTTGGGCGGAAATGCCGCCCGGTTCTGGGGCCTGCCTGCTGGAGAGCTTGTATGAGGAAATGTGCCGCGAGTCTGGTTGTCGTTCTGACGATTCTCGTTTCTTCCGGATGCGGATCTCGTGACGGGGGAAAGACGACCATCGCCGTCATTCCGAAGGGGACGTCGCACGTATTCTGGCAAAGCATTCACGCTGGTGCCGCAAAGGCGGCGCGTGAGTTCGGGGTGGACATCATCTGGAGAGGTCCGCTTCGGGAAGACGATCGCGCGTCTCAAATTTCCGAGGTCGAGGGCTTCATCACGCGCGGCGTGTCCGGTATCGTCCTGGCGCCACTCGACGAAGCGGCGCTCGTGGGTCCGGTCGCCGACGCGGCGCGGGCGAGCATTCCCGTCGTCATTTTCGATTCAGGATTGAAGAGCAGCGACTATGTGAGCTTCGTCGCCACCGACAATCGAAAGGGCGGCACGATGGCCGCCGAGGCGCTCGCGAAGCTGCTGCCCGACGGCGGCAGGGTCGTGATGCTCCGGTATTCAGAGGGGTCGGCGAGCACGCTCGATCGGGAAGACGGCTTTCTCCGGGAGATCGCCAGGCACACGAATATTCTGATGGTTACCACGAACCAGTACGGCGGCGCCGATGTCGAAGGGGCGTACAAGAAAGCCGAGGCGATGCTGCATCGCTTCCGGCGGCCAGATGGATCGCTGGACCTGCAGGGCATCTTTACGCCGAACGAGTCGACGACGCTGGCGATGCTTCGCGTGCTGACCGACAGCGGCTGGGCGGGCAAGGTGAAGTTCATCGGCTTCGATGCGTCGGACACGCTCGTCAAAGGGTTGAGCGACGGCGCCATCGACGGCCTGGTCCTGCAGAATCCCGTCAACATGGGGTACCTCGGCGTGAAGGCGATGGTCGATCATCTTCAAGGCCGGCCGGTCGAGAAACGCATCGATACCGGCGCACAGCTCGTCACGCGAGACAGGATGGCGGAGCCCGCCATCAAAGAGCTGCTGCATCCCGATCTTTCCATCCTCGGCGAATCAGGCACCGGGCGAAGTGCGCCCTAAAGAGCTGTTTGCAGTTTTCAGTAGTCAGTTCTCAGTCGAGAAACCACTGAAAACTGATAACTGAGAACTGAAAACTGAGAACTGAAAACTGATAACTGGCAACGGATGCCTGAGACCGCAGTTCCTCGGTTCGAAATGCGCGGCGTTCGCAAGGCGTTTGGCGGCACCGTTGCGCTCGATGGTGTCGACTTCGCGGTGCATGCGGGCGAAGTGTGCGCGCTGGTCGGGCAGAACGGCGCCGGCAAGAGCACGCTGATGTCGGTGCTCGCCGGTGCGACGTCGCCCGATGCCGGCACGATGATGCTGGCCGGAACGCCGTACGCCCCGCGTAGTCCGCGCGACGCGCGAAACGCCGGGGTGGCGATGATCTATCAGGAGCTCTCGCTGGCGCCGGACTTGAGCGTGATGGACAACATCGCGCTTGGCGCCGAGCCGCCAAGGCCGAATGTGCTGGGTGCACTCGGCTTCATCGACCGCAATCGTGTCAGCCGCACCGCACGGGCCGCCCTCGACGAGCTCGGACATCCGGAACTTCCCATCGAGGCCCGCGCCGGCGAGCTGCCGCCGGCCTCGCAGCAGCTTGTCGAGATTGCTCGCGCGCTGGTGTCCGGTTGCGGCGTGCTGGTGCTGGACGAGCCGACCAGCAGCCTCGCGCGTGCCGACGTGCAGAAGCTGTTCGAGCTCGTCGCGCGCCTCAAGCAGCGGGGTCTCGCCATCGTCTACATCTCGCATTTCATCGAAGAGGTGATGCAGGTGTCGGACCGTTTCGTCGTGCTGCGCGACGGCCGCAATGCCGGCGAAGGGCAGACGAGCGGGACGTCTGTCGGCGAGATTGTCAGCCTGATGGTGGGGCGGACGCTGGAGGATCTCTATCCACGCGGCGCGCGTACAGGCCGGCGACGCGATTCTGGAGCTGCAAGCCTTTGCGCCCGAACATCTCGGGCCGGCCTCGCTGACGCTGCACCGCGGCGAAGTCTTCGGCATCGCGGGGCTGCTGGGAGCCGGCCGTACGCGTCTCTTGCGCGGGCTGTTCGGACTGGACGCCGTCAAGAGCGGGCGGGTGAAGCTGGGAGTGCACAAAGGTCCAGGTGCGCCGTCGGAGTGGTGGGAGCGCGGCATGGGGATGGTCAGCGAAAATCGCACAGGCGAAGGGCTCGCGACCAACCTCAATATTGCCGACAACATGACGCTCACGCGGCTGAAGGGCCTCGGGCCGGGATTTTTCGTGTCACCGTCTACACAGCGCCGGGCCGCGGCTGCGTGGGTCGAACGTCTGGGCATTCGCGCCGCGAGCACGGCGCAGGATGTTGCCAGCCTCTCTGGAGGCAACCAGCAGAAGGTCGCGATCGCGCGCCTCCTGCACCACGATGTCGACGTGCTCGTGCTGGACGAGCCTACGCGCGGCATCGATGTCTCGAGCAAGGCGCAGGTCTACGCGCTCATCGACGAGCTTGTTCGTGGGCGTCCTGAAGGATCCGGCGACCCTGCGCCCGCCAAGGCAGTGCTCATCGTCAGCAGTTACTTTCCCGAACTGCTGGCCGTGTGCGACCGCATTGCGGTGATGTCGCGCGGGCGTCTCGGTGCGCCACGTGCGGCCTCGGAGTGGACGGAGCACGAACTGCTGCTCGACGCGTCGGGAGCCCGCACCGCCTCATGAAGCGCTTTCCTGACGCAGGAGTGCTCGCGGGCCTGGCTCTCGTCGCGCTGCTCTTCGGCGTTCTCATTGGCCCGCAATTTTTCAGCCCGGTCAATCTCGAGCTGATGGCGCGGCAGACGGCCATCGTCTGCATCGCCGCGCTGGGCATGACGATGGTGATCGTGGCGGGCGGCATAGATCTGTCGGTCGGCTCGGTCATCGCCCTCAGTACCATCGTGATCGCGCAGATCCTTCGCGGCGGCTTCAGTCCTGTTGTCGCGGCCGCGGGCGCCGTCGCGGCGGGAGCCGCGTGCGGACTCATGAACGGCGTGCTCATCACCGTACTGCGCGTTGTACCGTTCATCATTACTCTGGGCACGATGCTGCTCGTGCGGGGTGCGGCGAAAGGTCTCGCCGACGAGCGGCGTCTGGAAGCGCCGATTACCTGGCTCAACGGCCTGCTGCGTACCGTGAGGGACGGCAGTGGGCAGTTGTTGCCGTGGGGCATCTGGATTGCCATCCTGCTGGCGGTCGCCGTGGCGGTGACGCTGCAGTACACGCGGTTCGGGCGGCATCTGTTCGCCATCGGCTCGAACGAGCGCACCGCCCGGTTGTGCGGTGTCCGGGTGGAGCGGTGCAAGATCGCCGTCTACGGTCTCGCCGGGGCGTTCACGGGCCTCGCCGGGGTGATGGAGTTCTCACGGTTGTCGGTTGGCGACCCGACCGTCGCGATCGGCGCGGAGCTGAACGTGATTGCGGCGGTCATCATCGGCGGCGGCAGCCTGTCGGGTGGCAAGGGCACGGTCGTCGGCACGATCGCCGGTGCGGGCATCATGACGGTGATTCAGGTCGGATGCTCGCAGCACGGCCTGCCCAACTGGGTCCAGGAGATCGTCACGGGCACAATCATTGTCTTCGCGGTGGCGCTGGATCGGCTGCGGAGTCGAGGGAAGTGACGGCAGAATTGGCAGATTCGCAGATGGCAGGCTCTGACCGGAAGTATCATCCTGTTTGCTATAGCGCTACAGGTCGAGCAGAAGAGAGCAGTGAGGGTTCATCGCCATGAGAGAAGCGTCCGCGTTTCCGCCCGTTGACGCGAAGCTCCTGGATGAGGTCGTCACTAGGATTCGTCGCGCCGGCGATCCGCTGCGCGTGGTGCTCTTCGGCTCTCACGCCCACGGCCGCGGCCGACCCGACAGCGATCTCGACATCCTTATTGTCGAGGACTCCGACCTGCCCCGCCACCGTCGGGCGCCACGCTACCTTCGGGAGCTGGTGGGCGTCTTCCCGGCCAAGGATGTGATCGTGTGGACGCCCTCTGAAATCGCCTCGTGGAGTCAGGTGCCCCACGCGTTCATCACGACCATCCTCCGCGAGGGCGTCACCTTGTATGAACGATAAGGCCAGCCATGCCCGTCAGTGGCTCGCCAAGGCCGACAGCGACCTGGTCGCCGCGCGGCGCTTGCTCGACGCGGGCGGGCCCTACGATGCCGTCTGTTTTCACGCGCAGCAGGCCGCGGAGAAGGGTTTGAAGGCGTGCCTGGCCGCCGCCGACGCCCCGATTCCGCGGACGCACAATCTCGAGGAGCTGCAGGCGTTGAGTCTCGCCCTGCCCCCGCCGACGATCGCGAGCGGGCTCGAGGCGCTCGATCTGAGCGACCTCACCCCCTTCGCGGTGGAGGCGCGGTACGATATCGAATTCTGGCCCGAACGCGTCGAGGCTGAAGCCGCTGTCGCGATGGCGGCGCGGGTTTGTGCGGCCTCCGGACGGATCGTGGGCGGGAGTTGAACGGAAGACGCTTGCAAAGATGTCTCTCGGATGGGCAGCGCTCTCTCATACATCGCGCGACTGCCGCCGAACCTGACGAACTTAACGAACCCGACGAACCTGACGAACTGGCAATCTCCCAATCTGCAAGTCTTCCAATCTGCCAATGAAGATTACTGATTTGTCCGTCCTCGACCTCCGTTTTCCGACCTCCAAAGATCAGGTGGGCAGCGACGCGGTTCATACCGATCCTGATTATTCCGCCGCGTACGTGATCCTCGAGACCGACGAGAAGCTCGAAGGCCACGGCCTGACGTTCACTATCGGGCGGGGGAACGAAGTGTGCGCGGCGGCAATCGACTCGTTCAGGCATCTGGTCGTCGGCCGCGACCTCCGTGACATCACGGCCGACTTCGGCGGTTTCTGGCACAGCCTGGCCGGCGAATCGCAACTGCGATGGCTCGGTCCCGAGAAGGGTGTCATCCACCTCGCGCTGGCGGCCGTCGTCAATGCCGTGTGGGACCTGTACGGGAAGGCCGAAGGGAAGCCGGTGTGGAAGCTTCTGGCCGACATGACGCCGGCCGAGCTCGTGTCGTGCATCGATTTCCACCACATGACCGATGCGCTCACACACGAAGAGGCGCTCTCGATCCTCGAGCGTCAGGCATCCGGGAAGCCGGCGCGCGAGGCGGAGCTTCTGAAACTCGGCTATCCCGCGTACACGACGTCGGTCGGATGGCTTGGCTATTCGGACGAGAAGATTCACCGCTTGTGTCGCGAAGCGATGGCGGACGGGTGGACGCACTTCAAGGTGAAGGTGGGCGGCAGGCCGGAAGACGATCTCCGGCGCCTCTCCGCGGTGCGGGCGGCGATCGGTCCCGATCGTAAGCTGATGATCGACTCGAACCAGCGATGGGATGTCGATGAAGCGATCGCGCGCATCAGGGAGCTGTCACACCTGAATCTGTGGTGGGCCGAGGAACCCACGCACCCGGACGACGTGCTCGGCCACGCGCGGATTGCCAAAGCCATCGCGCCCGTGGGCGTCGCCACGGGCGAGCATTGCGCGAACCGCGTGGTGTTCAAGCAGTTGCTGCAGGCCAACGCCATCAGCTTCTGCCAGATCGACAGCTGCCGCCTCGGTGGCGTGAACGAGAACCTCGCCGTCATCCTGATGGCGGCCAAGTTCGGGGTGCCGGTGTGCCCGCACGCGGGCGGCGTCGGCTTGTGCGAATACGTTCAGCATCTCTCGATGTTCGACTTCATCGCGGTGACCGGCACAATGGAAGGGCGCGTCATCGAGTTCGTCGATCACCTGCACGAGCATTTCGAAGAGCCCGTCACGGTTCGCCGGGGCCGCTACCTTGCGCCCGTCGAGCCTGGCTACAGCATCACGATCAAGCCGGACTCCAGAAAGCGATATCGGTTCCCTGACGGCGAGGCGTGGAGGGGGTGAGAGTTCGCGAATTGGCAGATTCCCAGATTGGAAGATTGGCAGATTAGCGACGACGCTTGTAGCGTGAACGCGTTCGATACTAGACTTTACCGGTAAAGCCACCAAGATTCCCCAAGGATAAGCCACCCCATGCCCCGACCCACGATGCGCCGGATTGCGGGCGAGCTCGGCGTCTCCGTCATGACTGTCTCCAAGGTTCTCAACAATCATGGCGACATCAGCGAAGCCACCCGGGGCCGCGTCCTCGCCAAGATCGAAGAGCTCGGCTACCAGCGCAATGCCGTCGCGAGGAGTCTCACCCTCCGCCGCAGCCACACGATCGGCATCGTCATTCCCGATCTCATGCACTCGTTTTTCGTCGAGATTGTCGCCGGCATCGAGCCCGTCGCCAGCGCGCGCGGCTACGGACTGCTGCTGTGCAGCTCGGGTGAGGATCCGGCGAAAGAGCGCGCGGACCTCGAGATGCTGCGCAGCCGGCAGGTCGATGGCATCGTGCTCGCCTCGGTGCATGGCTCCGCCAACGAAGATCTGCTCAGGCAGTTGTCCAGCATCGGGACGGCGATTGTGATGATCGACCGCGACGACCATCAGAAGGTCGAGTGCCACCGGGTTCTCACCGACGACGAGCGCGTCGGCGTGCTCGCGACGACGCACCTCCTCGATCTGGGATGCAAGGCCATCGCACACATCGGCGGCCCGAACATCACCCACGCCAGGCGGCGCGAAAAAGGCTGGCGCGACACGTTGACGGCGCGCGGCGTGAAGCCCGCTCCCGACTGGTTCGTCGAAGGGGGCTTCATGGAGAGCGACGGTTACCGCGCGATGAAGCGCCTGCTCGACGTCCGTCCCCGCATCGATGCCGTGTTTGCGGCGAACGATCCCGCGGCGATCGGCGCGATGAAGGCGATCTGGGAAGCGGGGATGCGCGTGCCCGAAGACATCGCCGTGGTGGGCGCCGGCGACATCGCGCACGGCGACATGCTGAAGGTTCCGCTGACGACGATCAGCTGGTCGCGAAAAGATCAGGGGCTGAACGCCGCCGAGCTGCTCCTCAACGGCCTCGACAGCGACGACAAAGCCGCGCCACGCCGCGTTATTATTCCGCCGCGTCTTGTGGTTCGTGAGTCATCCCGGAAAGGACAGGACTGAAGTCCTGTGCCATGAAACTACTCCGTTATGGCCCGCAAGGCCGCGAGAAGCCGGGCCTCGTCGATTCCCGCGGTGACATCCGCGATCTCTCGGCCATGGTTTCCGACCTGTCCGGCGATGCGCTCCACCCGGATTCGATCGATCGCCTTCGCCGTCTGGATCCCGCAAGCCTGCCGCGTGTGGATGGCAGTCCGCGCCTTGGCCCGTGCGTGGCCGGCGTCGGCAAATTCATCTGTATCGGCCTGAACTACTCCGACCACGCGGCCGAGTCGAACATGCCCGTCCCGGCCGAGCCCATCCTCTTCATGAAGGCGACGTCCGCGATCTGCGGACCCAACGATGGCATCGTCATCCCGCGCGGCTCGCAGAAGACCGACTGGGAAGTCGAGCTGGGCGTCATCATCGGGAAGACCGCGAAATACGTCACGGAGTCCGATGCGCTGTCGCACGTCGCGGGCTACTGCGTCGTCAACGATCTATCCGAGCGCGCGTTTCAACTCGAGGGGACCGGCCAGTGGGTGAAGGGAAAGAGCGCCGATTCGTTTGGTCCGATCGGGCCCTGGCTCGTGACCGCGGATGAAGTGCCGGACCCGCAGAATCTGGATCTGTGGCTCGAGGTCGACGGCCGTTCGTATCAGCGTGGCAGTACCAGGCACATGATCTTCAGCGTGGCGCGGCTCGTCAGCTACATCAGCCGTTTCATGAGCCTGCAGCCGGGCGACATCATTTCCACCGGCACGCCGCCGGGTATCGGTATGGGGCAGCAGCCGCCGGTGTTCCTGCGGCCCGGCAACCGCGTGCGGCTTGGCATTCACACTCTCGGCGAGCAGAGTCAGATCGTGACCGCGGCGGATGCTAGTATGTGAGCCATTCAAGCCGAATACGAAGTCCAGCAGGCAACCCCCGCGAAAGTGGAATACGGCCCGGTGGCGATTGTGATCGCCCACGGCATGGGCCAGCAAATCCCGTTTCAAACCCTCGATGACGTGGCCGAAGGTCTGCGCAGACAGGACCGGAAGCGCAGAAAAGGCAAGCCACCCATGCCGGTCGCCAAGACCGTCGAGCTTGGCGGCGAGCGTCTTGTCCGTCTCGAGCTGAAGATCCTCACCAGGGACGGCGAGCGCGAGGTTCACCTCTACGAATCCTACTGGGCGCCGATGACCGAGGGGCGCGTCACGCTCCGTGATGTCACAGGGTTTCTGTTGCGCGCAGGCGTCGGCGCGCTCCGGCTCGCGAGACGGCCGTTCAAGCGGTGGCTCTTCGGCGAGTACGAGAAGTATCCGGTGCCTCTCCTCACGGTCGTCTGTCTTGCGCTGTCGATCGCCGTCGTCCTTGCGCTCACATGGCTCAGCATGGTGATCGTCGTCGTCGCCGGCGCGAAGGTACCGCTGCGCGACGTGTCGCCGTGGCTCACGGAAACCAGATTTCACGACATCACGACGGTCTTCAACGTCCACGTCTCTCTGATGGCGCCGTTCGTGCTGTTGATGATCTGGTGGGGCCTCACCAGCCGGCGTTTGGCGGGATGGTTGTCGCTCGGGGTCTTCGGACTGGCGGTGCTCTCGACGCTGGGCTCCGCGTTCATGGTGGCTCTGGTGGCCTACTACCATACCCAGGGTGATCAGACCGGCTCGTTCTTCGAGCGTGCCGGCATTCAGTGGCTGCCGGGCCTCTTTCCAGACTGGTTCAGCAATATCTCGTGGGTGCTCGTTGTCGGGGCGACAGCGCTGGTCCGGTGGTTTCTCATTCAGTATGTCGGCGACGTGGCGGCGTACGTGCAGCCGCAGGTCATCGATCGGTTCTACGAGCTGCGCAAGGAAATCAAGAAGTGCGTCTGGACGACGGCGAATGCGGTGTACCGCGAAGAGGAATATCGCGACATCATCATGGTGGGGCACTCGCTCGGCTCGGTCGTCGTCTACGACGTGCTCAACCTCCTGCTCACCGATCACAAGCTGAATCCAGACAGGGTGCCCGAGGTCGCCGGGCGCACCAGGTTGCTGCTCACCGTCGGCAGCCCGCTCGACAAGACCGCGTTCATCTTTGCGGCACAGGGCGCGGGAACGGAGGCGCGCGAGGCGCTGGCCGCGTCGTTCCAGCCGCTCATCACCGACGAACAGGTCCGGCCGCGCTGGGTGAACATCTACTCGCGCTGGGACATCATCAGCGGCTCGCTCGACTACTACGATCGGAAGGATCGATCGAACCGCAACGCCGTCGAGAACATCAGGGACAGGAAGGCGACGACGCTGCTGGCGGCGCACGTCGAGTACTGGCGCAACGACAAGCTCTTCGAGACGCTTGTCGAGGCGCTGGCACCTCCGCCAGGCCACGGCGCGAACGAATAGCTCTTGTGTCTCACCGGCAAGGCGCAAAGCCGCCAAGAAATCTTTTTGAAAAGAATTCTTTGAGTCTTCGCGTCTTTGCGTTGAGATAATCTCTCAGAGTGTGAACTTGCGGATGAACTGCCCGTTGTTTTCCCACTGCGATCGCTTGGTGGGATGGTCCTGCTCGCGGCTGCACGTCTCCACGCGCGTCGATCGCGCGCGACACGATCGTGTGTTCGCCGGGCTGCGCGCCCGCTCCATTCGTAGGTGAACAGCTTCCACGAATACGCCGTGTTCTCTTTCCACATCGTCGCCGGCTTCCAGGCGCCGCCGTCCACGCTCACCTCGACCGCCTTCAGCGGCGTGCCGTCGGTGAGCGCGAAGCCGACTGCCTTGAAGGTGTCGCCGTTTCTCGTCGAGACGCGCGACCGCCGACTTCAGCCGGATGCGGCTGACCCACGTTTCCATCCAGAGCGTTTCGCCGCCGACGTCTTCGCTCTTGAGCGTCACGTAGTCGCGCCCCATGAACCGCCCCATGTGGCGCGAGTCCTGCGACGTGGATGTGATCGAGCCACTTCACGTTGGCGACGCCGTACCATCCCGGGACGATCAGGCGCACCGGCGAGCCGTGTTTCTGCGGCAGCGGCTGGCCGTTCATCTCGTAGGCGAGGAACACGTCGGGCCGCGTGGCGTCGGCGACGTCCATTCCGCGCGAGAAATGCTGCTCGACCTTGGCGTTGCCGCGGCCGTGGGTGACGTCCTCGTTGCCCTTGTCGGCGGAGAAGAACACGACTCTCGCGGCCGTTCGGCTTGAGCCCGGCCTCCTTCAGGATCGGCGCGAGCGCGACGTCCCGCCCATCGCGCGTTGCCGACCAGCGGATTGCCGCGGGCGTTGTTGTTGCCCGAGCATTCGAACCCGACTGCGTGCTCGACGCGCGGCCGCTTCTTCAGATCGGCGAGCGTCAGCTCGAGCGGCCGTTCGACGAGCCCGGTGATCCGCAGCTTGTAGGTGGAGGCATCGACCGTCGGAATGCCGTAGTGCGAGACGGCGAAGAACTCGTCGTTCGACACGATGAAGCTCGTCAGGTCTTTGGGATCGAACCGGACCGGCGGCGGGGGAGCGCCGGCGCCGGCGGAGCCGGTGGCGGCACATCGGTGAACGGCACGACCACCTCGCCCTGCGCGAAGCACGAGGACGGGGAACGCCGCCAAATTCAAACGCCACACTTGCGGCAAAGAGACCTTGAAGCACATCCCTGCGCGTCACGTTCGACATGTTTGGCTCCTCTGAAAGCCTGCCCAATTCTAGCGCCAAACCGCTCACGGTTGCCTGGGCTCTTTCGAGGCGCCGCGCGACGAGAAATCCTTGAGGATTTCGCGTGCGGCGTTTGCGCCCGAGAGGCCGGACACTCCGTAGCCCGGGTGAGTGCCGGCGCCGCAGAGATAAAGTCCCGCGATTGGCGTGCGATACCGCGCCCACCCCAGAAGCGGCCGCATCGTAAACATCTGATCGAGCGACAGCTCGCCGTGAAAGATGTGCCCGCCGGTCAGGCCGTACCGGGTCTCGAGGTCAACCGGCGTAATCACGTGCGCGATGACGATGACGTCTTTCAGGTCCGGCGCATACTCAGCCAACGTGTCGATCACCACATCTGCGAAACGTTCCCCCTGCCGCTGATCCATTCGATACCGTCGCGCAGGCGATACGGTGCGAACTGCGCGGTGATCGACATCACGTGCGCGCCCGCCGGAGCGAGCGCGGAATCGGTGAGCGACGGGATGGTGATCTCGATGTACGGCCGCGTGGAGTACAGTGCCGTATTTCGACGCGTCGAACGCGCGCTCCAGGTAATCGAGAGTTGGACCGATCTGGATGAACCCTCCAAGCGCGCGCGGATCTCCGCCAGCCGACGTGAAATCCGGGAAGCCGACTCAGCGCCAGGTTCACCTTCGCAACGTTGCCGGTGGAGCGGTAGCTCCGCATGCGCGCGAGGAACCCCGGCTCGAGCTCGATTGGATCGACCAGCCCCAGCAATCGTGCGCCGCGGATCCGCATTCGATACGACGGCTGCGCGCTTCCAATCTGTCTCCGGAACTGAGCGTGACGCCGGCGGCTCGGCCGCCGTGCACGTCGATGCGCACGACATCTGCGTTCGATGCGGATCTCTGCTCCTGCCGCGCGGGCGGCCGCCGCCAGCGCCGACGTGAACGCACCGAGGCCGCCCCGAACGAGGCGTGGCGTTCCGTCGCCGGCCGCCATCTTCATCAAGCAGCACGGCGGTGCTGCCCGCCGACCGCGGACCGAGCGCCGCGCCGAAGATACCGGGCGCGGCTATCGCGGCGCGCAGCGGTTCGGACTCGAACCACTCGGTGACAAAATCGGCGGCCGACATCGGCGCCCACCGCAGCAGGCGATACGCGTCTTTCTTTCCCGAGGCCCCGGAACCGGCGGCCCATCGACAGCATCGCCCACAGATCGCCACCGCGACGGACGCTCGATGTCCGGAGGCGGCGCCGCCAGCACTCCGGCAGACGAACGTTTCGTATGCGCGCCATTGTCGGCGGAGAAATCCGGATAGCGCTGGGCATCGCGTTTCGAGAACTGCGCGATGCTTGCCGCGCTCACATCGGGATCGCGTCCAAGCACGAGCGCGCGGCCGTCGGGCAGGGGCACAAACAGATGCGGATCCGGATCGATCAGCTCGAGGCCATGTTTGCTCAGCCCGAGCTCGTTGACGAGAGTTGTGTTGAGGTGTACGGAATGCGCCAGCGTGGAGATCCTGAATCCCGGATGGATCTCGTCGGTCACCGCGGCGCCGCCGACAGCGGGGCGACGCTCGAGCACGATCGTCTTCAGTCCCCGGCGTGCGAGAAGCGTGGCCGGTCACCAGGCCGTTGTGACCGCCACCGATGACGATGACGTCGGTCATTTGAGGATTTCGAGCGCTGCGTTTCGGCCAGGCGCGCCCATGATGCCGCCGCCCGGATGGGTGGCCGAGCCGCACATATAAAGGTTGTCGATCGGCGTGCGATATTTCGCCCATCCCGGAACCGGTCGAAGAAACAGCAGCTGCTCCAGCGCGAGCTCGCCCTGAAAGATATTGCCTTCGCTCAATCCCCATTCGCGCTCGAGATCGAGCGGCGTGACGACCTGGCGTGCAGAATCAGCGACTTCAGATTCGGCGCGTAGTTCGGCCAGCGTGTCGATTACGGTGTCGCCGAACCGCTCCCGCTCGGCGTCCCATGTCGTGCCGTTCAGAGTGATACGGCGCGTACTGCACGAAACACGACATGACATGTTTGCCGGGCGGCGCGACCGACGGATCGGTGAGGCTCGGGATCACGACGTCCATGTACGGGTCGTCGCGAAAATCGTCCGTACTTCGCGTCGTCGTAGGCGCGCTCCATGTATTCGAGGCTCGGCGAGATGGAAATCGCGCCGCGCAGATGGCGTCCCTCGCCGGGGAGGCTGGTGAAGTTCGGCAGTCCGTCGAGCGCGAGGTTCACCTTTCCCGACGAGCCGCGGAACTTGTAGCGGCGTACTTCGTCGAGGAAGTCGCCAGGCAGCTCATGCGGAGTCGAGGAATTTCGTGAACGTCAGACGCGGATCGACGGACGAAGACACGATCGTCGCTTCGATCTCGTCGCCGTTTTCGAGCACGACGCCGGTCAGCCCGCCCGTTCTTCGTGAGAATTCGGCTCACGCCCGCTTTGGTGCGAATTTCGACGCCGGCCTCGCGCGCCGCCGCCGCGATGGCATTCGAGATGGCGCCGGTCCCGCCTTTCGCGAATCCCCACGATCGGAACGCACCGTCGATCTCGCCCATGTAGTGGTGGAGCAGGACGTAGGCGGTACCGGGCGATCGCACACCCTGAAAGGTGCCGATGATGCCCGACGCCGACATCGTCGCTTTCAGGACGTCGGTCTCGAACCATTGATCGAGAAAGTCGGCGGCGCTCATCGTCATGAGCTGCACGAGCCGGTATCGCGATTCCGACGACATCGACTGAAACCGCCGCCCGAGGCGGAGCAGCGTCGCGCAGATCGGTCGGCGAGAGCGACAGCGGATCGGGCGCGCGCACGTCGAGCGTCGGCTTGACGAAGCGCGCCATGTCGATCATCGCCTTGCCGTACTCGTCGTAGGCTTCGGCGTCGAGGCGCGAATGGCGCAGGATTTCGCGGCGTGTGCGGCCGTGATCGTTCACCCGCCACAGGTAGTTGCCGTCCGGCATCGGCGTGAACGTGCCGTCGAGCGGCAGCACCTCGAAGCCGTGGCGCGCCAGGTCGAGGTCGCGGATGATCTGCGGGCGCAGCAGCGACACGACGTACGAGCAGACCGAGACGTGAAACCCGGGGAAACACCTCCTCGGTCACCGCCGCGCCCGCCCAGCACGTGCCGCCGCTCGAGCACGAGCACACGCCGGCCCGCGCGCGCGAGATACGCGGCGTGAACGAGCCCGTTGTGGCCGCCGCCGATGACGATGACGTCGTACTTGGGCATAGTCAACTAGGGATCTAGGGAACGACTGATCTTCCGACCTGACATCCTTCGCGCCTGAAGCGCACCAGTTCTCCAGATCCCTAGATTCCTAGATCCCTAGATCTGTAGATCTGTAGATTCTATAATCTCCCATGCCCATCGGCTCCGCATTTCACGAGCGCACGTTCCCGCTGTGCGAGAGCCTGAACTATCGCGACTGGGCCGGCTACTACGCGGTCAGCGCGTACGAAACGCATCACGAGCACGAATACAACGCCATCCGGAACGCCGCCGCGCTGATCGACGTCTCGCCGCTCTTCAAATACATCGTCACCGGGCGCGATGCGACGAGGCTCGTCGATCGACTCATCACGCGCGACGCGACGAAGCTCGCCGTCGGACAGGTGGTCTACACGCCCTGGTGCGACGAGCAGGGGAAGGTCATCGACGACGGCACGGTGTCGCGGCTCGACGAGCAGCGCTATCGCTGGACCGCAGCCGATCCCGAGCCTGCGCTGGTTCATGCAGAATGCCGCGGGACTCGACGTGGCGATTGACGATGTGTCGGAGACCGTGGCGGCGCTCGCCGTGCAGGGACCGACGTCGGCGCGCGCTGCTGCGCGCAGGTTGCCGAGGCCGATGTCGACTCGCTCAAGTATTTCCGCGTGACCAGCGGCAGCATCGCCGGCGTGCCCGTCGACATTTCGCGCACCGGATACACGGGCGATCTCGGCTACGAAATCTGGATGCCGTGGGATCGCGCGACGCGCGTGTGGGATGCGCTCGTCGCGGCCGGAGCACGCATTCGACCTGCGGCCCGGCCGGGATGCTGGCGCTCGACGTCGCGCGGATCGAAGCCGGACTGCTGCTGATCGAGGTGGACTTTTTCAGCAGCCGCAAGGCGCTCATTCCCAGCCAGCAGTACTCGCCCGCTCGAGATGGGGCTCGGCCGGCTGGTGCAGCTCGAGAAGGGACCGTTCGTCGGCCAGGCCGCGTTGCGGCGGAGAAGGCGCAGCGGCCCGCGACGTCAGATTGTCGGACTGGAGATCAACTGGGAGGAAGTCGAAGCTCTGTACGAAAAGCTGGAGCTGCCGCCGCAGGTGCCTGCGCCGCATCACGCGTCGCCGTGCCGGTCTACCGCGATGGCACATCAGGTCGGAAAGGCGACGTCGACGACGTGGTCTCCGGTTTTGAAGAAGATGATCGCGCTGGCGACCGTCGACAGTGGTTCGTGCGAAATGGGAAGCGGGCTTCAAATCGAAGTGACCGTCGAAGCCGTGCGCCATCGAGTGGGCGCGACGGTCGTGCAGACGCCGTTTTTCAATCCCCCGCGAAAAACCGCCTTGCTGCATCCCTGAATTGGTAGATTCGCAGAGCGCAGATTGGCAGATTGAAGGATCCAGGACTCGCCAATCTACCAATCGACCGATCTGCAGTCTCAGTTCACCTTGGTGGCGGTCAGATTGCCGCCGGCGATCGCATTACCCGCCGCGATTGACGCGGCCGTTGTAGGTCGTGCCGCCGGCCGTGAACGAGATCTGATCGCCGTTCATCTTGCCGCCGCTGATCGCCGTTCCGTTCAGGTTGCCGGTGAGCATCTGGAAATTCCTGCGTCAGCGTCAGCGATGCCCTGCGCGGTTTTCCACGTGCCCTGCACCTTGGCCGGGACGATCCACAGGAGCGCCGTGCACCAGCTCGAGCAGTTGTCGGTGACCGACTCGGTCTGATCGGCTTCCCAGTCTTCCATCGTGAAGGTGTTCGCGACGATGCGCGTGCCGGGCTTCAGGTTCAGGATGCTCGGCCGCAGCTGCATGTTGATGCTCGGCAGCAGGAACATGGTGATGACGGTGGCTTTGCTCAGGTCCGTCTTGAACAGGTCGGCCTGCACGAAGGTCGCTTTGTCGACTCACACCGGCTTTCTGGGCCGCAGCCTTCGACAGGGTCACCATGTCGGGGTTGTATTCCACGCCCATCGCGGTCGCGCCGCGCTTGGCCGCGGTGATAACGGTTCGGCCGTCACCCGAGCCGAGGTCCATCAGGAAATCCTTCGGTGTCAACTTCGCGATGTCGAGCATCTTTTCGACGAGGGCCTGAGGCGTCGGGACCCATACGACGTCCTTGCCCGGCTGTCCGACGCGCGGTTCGAACTGGGCGTCCGGCTTCGCAGGCGCCGGTGTCTGGGCGAGGGCGGCGGTCGCGTATAAGACGGTAAAAAGCGTCAAGAATGACTGACGGACGACCTTCGATACATGCATGTGGCTGACTCCTCAGGCGGTTAAGGCGGCTATTGTATATCCATCCTCCACGCGCTTACGCCACGGGACGTCCCGCTGTTTCACGTGGCGTCCGGCGTCAGCGCGTTCGGATCTCCAGGAAGCCCTGACTCCCGTTCGAACGGTTGCAATCGCACGCACCACCTCCGGGTCTGAAGATTCCAAGCGCCCTCACGCGTCGGCGTCGACTGTAGAAAGGTGGATCCGCGACGGCGCCGGAGCCAGTCGACGTGTTCTGCAGGGCCGTGAAATTTGTACTTGACCGACCAATTTGGTCGGATATACAGTTTGATGGAAATTGAGACTGAGTCTCAGTTTCAGAGTTTCAAGCGCCCGCCGGATGCGCGAACACCCGGCGGGCCGTGCCGAACGTCGGCTCAGGACCGTTTTCATCACACGCGTCGCGCATGATCGTCCGGCTCGCCCATTGTAGCCGCCGCGTCGGTCATCGCCACTCCGCAATCGGAGAACAGCAGCGATGGCTCGAGTCACCCGTCACAGACACCACAGCAAGAAATCGCGTTCCGGTTGGGCCTTCATGGGAGCCGTGGTCGCTTCGGCGACGCTGGCGCCAGGCCTCGCCACACCCGCTCGCGCCAACGATTTCACCCGCCGGCTCGAGTCGCTGCGGTTCGCCGTGCCGGGCGAGACACGCCTCGCTCAGGCCTGGCGCACGCAGGCGCCGGGCGGTGACGCGCGACAAGTGCAGTTCGAGATTCCCGCAGGTCCGCTGAGCGTGGTGCTCGCCGAGATCCAGCGTCTCACCGGCCTCACCATCGCGCTGGCCAACCAGGGGATCGGCGACGTCGCGTCGCCCGGCGTCCGCGGCCTGTTCACGCCCGCAGACGGACTGGCGCGCGCGCTCGACGGCACCAGGGTGACGGCCCGCCAGACCGCACCCAACAGCGTGACGCTCGAGATTCGAGTCATGGAAGAAGCGGTTGACGTCACCGTCGACGCGCCGCAGCCGCGCCCCTCGTCACCCAAGTACGCGCAGCCTCTCAGCGAGGTGCCGCAGACCATCGAGGTGATTCCCCGTGCGGTGATGGAGGCCCAGGGCGTCACGACGTTGACCGAGGCGTTGCGCAACGTACCGGGCATCAGCATCCAGGCGGGCGAAGGCGGTGGCGCATCGAGCACCACCGGAGACATGTTCAACCTGCGCGGCTTCAGCGCCAACAACAGCCTGTTCGTGGACGGCGTTCGAGACGACGGTCTGATGTCGCGCGACGTGTACAACCTGGAGCAGGTGGAAGTGTTCATGGGGCCGACCGGATCGGACGTCGGTCGTGGCAACGCCGCGGGCTACGTGAACATGCAGACGAAAGCACCGCTCGCCGAATCCGCGTACGCGGTGACGTACGCGTACGGCAGCGGCGGTCAGAACCGCACCACCGTCGATGCCAACCACGCGCTTCCGCTCGGCGACCCGAACAGCTGGCTCGGCCGTTCGGCGGTCCGCCTCAATGCGCTCTGGGACGAAGGCGGCTACCCCGGGCGCGACGTCACCGACCGTAAGAACCAGTCCATCGCGCCTTCGATCGCGCTCGGTATCAACACCGCGACGCGCGTCACGGGCGCCGTGCAGATCACGCGGCAGGACAACCTCCCGGACTATGGGATTCCGGGATCGGCCTGGACTGAATATCCGCTCGCGCCAACTACGGTCATCGCCACGAACCCGGTGGACAGCGAGAATTTCTACGGAACCTCCGCCTACGATTCCGACAAGGTCGAACAGGACAGCTACACGGCGCGCGTCGAGCACGACCTCAACAGCAATCTCACGCTGAGAAACCAGACGCGCTACAACCAGACGCATCGTACGGCCATCATTTCGACGGTGCAGAATCCGGCGGCCTTCATCCCCGAGACGCAGACCGTGACCATCGCCCGTCAGGGCAACGAGCGGGAGAACGAAATCACCTCGAACCAGACCAGCCTGACGACCCGGTTTGTGACCGGCCGCATACAACACGCGGCGAACGCCGGCCTCGAGTTCGCGAGCGAAGAGCAGTTTGCGCCGACCCTTGGCGGTGTGGGCACGAGAAATCCGGCGGCCGTCAGCATCTACGCTCCGAACCCGCTGGATGCCGTGACGGGTTACGCGCCTGAACGGACCCTGGCCTACAACCGGGGGAAGACGAATACGGTCGCCGTCTATGTCTTCGACAGCATCGAGCTCGGCGCGCGATGGCAGCTCAGCGGAGGATTGCGCTGGGAGCACTACGACGCGGCATACAAGGTGGCCGACGCGACCGGCGCCCTCACGACCGACCTCACGACGGCCGACGGGCTGTTCAGCGGCAAGGCCGGCCTTCTCTACAGGCTGACGGACGACGCGAACCTGTACGTGTCCTATGGCTCGGTGGTGACGCCGCCGGGCACGGCGAACTTCACGCTGAGCTCGCAGCCGAACAACCAGAACAACCCCAACGTCGACCCGCAGGAGTCGACCAACTACGAAGTGGGCGGCAAGTTCGGCGTCTTCGACAACAAACTGTCGGTGAGCCTCGCGGCGTTCAGGACCGAAAACACGAACGTCATCTTCACGGTCGACGCCACTGCGATCCCGCCCATCTACAACCAGGATGACGCGCAGAAAGTGAACGGCTTCTCCGTCGGGGCGCTCGGGCAGATCACGCCGCGATGGCAGCTGCTCGCGAATTTCGGGTATCTCGACTCGAGGCAGGTCAGTCAGAACCCGGCGAACAACGGCAAGCAATTGACGTTGACGCCCGAATTTTCGGGCAGCCTCTGGACCACCTACGACTTTCCGGAGCGTCTCACGATCGGCGGCGGTCTGCGGTTGATGGACGAGGTGTACGTGAACGCCCCGAACACGATTCGCGTTCCCAGCTACAGCCTCATCGACACGATGGTCGAGTACGACGTCAACACGCACCTGTCGCTGCGGCTCAACCTGAACAATCTCACCGACAGGCTCTACATCAAGAACGTCAACAACAACGGCGGCCGCTACAATCCCGGGACGCCGCGCTCGGCGATCGTTACCACGCAGGTGCGGTTCTAGGGAGTCGACATGCTTCTCGCGATTCCCGATCTTCTGACGGCCGAAGAGGTGGCGTCAGCGCGCGCGCTGCTCGACAGGGCCGAATGGATCGACGGCCGGGTGACGGCGGGACCGCAGTCGGCGCGTGCGAAAAACAACCAGCAACTACCGGAGGGATCTGCCGTCGCCGAGTCGATCGGCGACGTGATCCTGACGGCGTTGCAGCGGAACGCGCTCTTCGTGTCCGCCGCGTTGCCCCTGCGTGTGTTTCCTCCGCTGTTCAATCGCTACCAGGGAGGACATACGTTCGGCAACCACGTGGACAACGCGATCCGGCAGATCGGCTCGACCGGCCATCGCATCCGTACGGATTTGTCGGCGACGCTGTTTCTGGCCGAGCCCGATGAATACGACGGTGGCGAGCTGACGGTGGAGGACACCTACGGTGTGCACAGGGCGAAGCTGCCCGCGGGCGACATGCTGCTCTACCCCTCGTCCAGCCTGCACAGCGTGAGCCCCGTGACGCGCGGTGCGCGCGTCGCATCGTTCTTCTGGATCCAGAGCATGATTCGCGACGACGGGCGGCGGACGCTGCTCTTCGATCTCGATGTGTCGATTCAACAGCTCTCGCGGGACGTGCCGGCGCATCCGTCAGTGGTCCAGCTGACCGGCGTCTATCACAACCTGCTTCGTCAGTGGTCGGAGATGTGAGGCGCTCATGAAGCTGAGATCGGTGTTGTTCTGGATGCACCTCGCGTGCGGAGTCGTGGCAGGCGTCGTCATTTTCATCATGTCGGTCACCGGGGCGCTGCTGACCTATCAGCGCCAGATGACGGCGTGGGCCGACATGCGTGGGTACTGGAGCGAGCCGTCCGAGGGTGTGAAACGCCTTCCCGCGGACGAGCTTCTTGCGAAGGTCACAAGCGCACAACCCGATCTGGCGTTGACGACGATCGTGATCCGATCGGACGCCCGGCGCGCCGGCATCGCTGACGGCCGGTCCGGGGCGTCAGGTGTTCGTCAATCCCTACTCGGGCGCGGTCCTGGGCGAGGGCAACGGACAGGGGATGCGCGACTTCTTCCGCACGCTCGTCGAGTGGCATCGATACGTCGCGATGGCGGGCGACAGCCGTGCGACGGGAAGGGCCATCACTGGCGCGTCGAACCTGATGTTTCTGTTCATCGTGCTGAGCGGACTGTTCCTCTGGTGGCCCCGTACGTGGACGTCGGCGACGCTGAGAAACATCCTCTGGTTCCGCGGCGGCCTTTCGAGCAAGGCGCGCGACTTCAACTGGCACAACACCATCGGCTTCTGGTCGGCGATTCCTCTCGCGATTGTCGTGGCGGGCGGTGTCGTGATTTCCTACCCGTGGGCAACGGCGCTCGTGTACCGGCGTACGGCGAACAACCGCCTGCGCCCGGTGGGGGAGCGGCCGCTCGAGGCGGTGGGCCGGGCGGCAGGGCCGGCGGACCTGGTGCAAGGAATGGCGGGCCCGGCCGGCGCGGTGGCGAAGGAGCCGAGGCGCGGCAACGCACAGGGGCCTCTGACGGCGCGGACCAGCGTGAAAACGCCGAGATCCCCGCCAATGTGCCGCTTGAAACGCTCGTGGCCAAGGCCGAAGGCCAGATGCCGGACTGGAAGACGATCAGCGTCGCGCTGCCGTCGGGGAATGCGCCGCGAGTCGTCCTGACGCTCGACGCCGGCGATGGCGGTCAACCGCACAAGCGCGCCACGCTGATGCTCAATCGGCGAACAGGCGCGGTCGAGCGATGGGAGCCCTATTCGAGCCAGTCCGCAGGAAGACGCGCCCGCACGTGGCTGCGCTTTGCGCACACCGGCGAAGTGTACGGTCTGGCGGGCCAGACGGTGGCGGGGCTGGTCACGGCCGGCGGGGCGGTGCTCGTCTTTACAGGACTGGCGCTGGCGTTGCGGCGCTTCCTCTCATGGAGGAAACGCGCGCGCGTCGCGCTCGCGAAAGCGGCGTGAGGGCAGATTGGCGGTAACCGAGGAGTGTCCTAACCGCAAACAGCTGGCAGCGCGGCGGACTCTCGACACTTACACGCGGAACGTGAGCACGCCGAGACCGATCAGTCCGGTGAGCACGAGGTAAGTTGCGACGAGATAGTTCAGAAGCTTGGGAAAAACGAAGATCAGGATGCCGAACACCACCGCCAGAACGGGGCTGAGACTCGCTGCGGTGAACACCATATAAGTTCCTCCGTGCGTTCGTTCGCAAGTCTCATGCCCTGGCCTCCGGCTTGCACCTCCCTCCCGTACATTTGGGAGGTAGATCAATGTTCAGACAGTTTGTGACTCGACAGGCAGTCGGCGTAAGCGCCGCGGCGCTACTCGTCGCCCCGACCGCCGTGAACGCTCAAGGATGGGACTACGTCAATCCGATTCCCGCGGGTACCACGGTGGAAGTGAGAACAACTGAAAAGATCGACACGCAGATCGATGGACGGACGGATCTTTACGGGCACCGTTGAAAACGACGTGCGCGACGCGCAAGGCCGCTTCGCGATACCAGGGGCTCGACAGCGGAGCTGGTCGTTCGCCGGGGTGAAGACAACGATCTCGTGCTCGACCTCGACTCGGTGACGGTCAACGGTCGCCGGTACGGTGTCGACGCCACGCGCAATCCGGTAGGCACGAGCGGCAACGACGTCCGCGACAGCGGCATCGGCGCGAACAAGGAAACCGCGCGTTCATGTCGGCGCCGGCGCACTGCTGGGCGCCATTCTCGGCGCGGCCATCGGTGGCGGCGATGGGGCGGCGGCGGGCGCGGCAGTCGGCGCCGCGGGCGGCGCGGCCACGCAGATTCTCACGAAGGGCCGCCGTGTAAACGTGCCGGCAGAGTCGCTCCTGACCTATCGTCTGCAGAGCGATCTCAACCTCGATGCGCGCGACAGCGGCTACGACCGCGAGGGCAATCACTACCACCGAGCGGAATAAACTGACGCAACATTGGTAGATTGGAAGATTGGAAGATTGGTAGATTGATTGGCGGCTTGAATTCGTAATCTACCAATCTGCCCAATCTGCCAATGGTGCGCAGCCTCCTAAACTTGTTCCTGCAACAGCGACACGACCGCCTGCAGCGACTTTGCGAGCGCGCCGCGTTGCGCCACGTCTCCAGCGTGATGCGTTCGCAGCCCTTCATGTCGTCGATGAAGATGTCTTCGAGCTTCCGCGGCGAGCGCCACGTCGCAGAAGCAGACGTTGTTCTCCTCGTTGTGCGCGAACGAGCGGCTGTCGAAGTTCGTGGTGCCCACGGTCGACCACACGCCGTCGACGACCATCGTTTTCTGGTGAAGCATCGTGTGGTTGTACTCGAAGATGTCGATGCCGGCTTTCAGGAAGCGGACCGTAGAGCCGGACGCTGTTCTGCCGCGCCAGCCAGTTGTCGTTGTGAATGCCCGCCACCATGACGCGGACGTCGACGCCGCGGCCTTTGGCGGCCACGAGCAGATCGATCGCGCCCTGGTCGGGCACGAAGTACGGATTGGCGATGTAGATCGATCGCCGCGCCGCGGCAATCGACAGGTAGTAGAACGTCCGCGCCGTGGACGCGCCCGTTTCGGGCGAGCTCAGGATCGTCTGCACGGCGAGCGTGCCCGCCGGCGTGTCGAGGGCAGGGTAGAACTCGAATCCGGTCACGAGCTCGCCGGTCGCCTGCAGCCAGTTGTGCGCGAACCCGGTCTGCAGCGGCACGACGGCGGGCCCTTCCATGCGAATCTGAATGTCGCGCCAGTGCTGGTCGTCCTGCGGCGTGTGCCCATCCAGTGATCCGCGATGCCCGCGCCCCCGGTGAACGCGATGCGGCCGTCGATGATGAGCGATTTGCGGTGCGTCCGGTGATTGAACCGGCCGATGCTGTACGGACGCACGGGGTTGTACCACGCGAGCTGGCACCCGCCTTTTTCGAGCATCTCGAGAATCTCGTCGCCGATCGTCGACGAACCGACGGCATCGAGCAGGATCTTCACGCAGATACCGGCGCTGGCGCGCTCGGCGAGCGCGTGCCGCGAACCGCCGGCCGATCTCGCCGGCCCAGTAGATATACGCTTCGATCGTCACGGAGCACTGCGCGTGCGCGATCGCCTTCAGCATCGCCGGATAGAACTCGTCGCCGTTGTTCAGAATCTCGATGCGCGTTGCCGTCGAAGAACGGGATGCCCGTCGAGCCCGCCATCGTCGTCAGAAACTCGTCGTCGTCCACGCGAGAACTCATGATCCAGGCCGACACGAGGCGGCACTTCGTTCGGCCAGGCGAGGAAGGCGAAGACCGCCATCAGCCCTGTGCCGATCGCCCAGCCCCAGTTGTCGTAGATCAAGCGCGACGATCAGCGCGAACGCCCACACCCACCATGTAAAGACGATCTGCCGCACCTTGGCCCAGACCGTCCGCACGCCGATCTGACGGCGCGCGTTTGGATGCTGGTGGAGCCCCGCGCGCCATCGCCTCGCCACGCGCCGCCGCAGGTTCGACGGAAGGCGCAGCGCGTGGCGCCTGGGGGAAGTACATGCGCGACAGGTTTGATCGCCATCCGATGGCGGCCGTGCAAAGGCAGTTCCAAGGCACGTCTATTGCTGACTTCCGTGCGCGGTGCCGGGAACTGTATGAGTTCGCTACACAAGCTGTCGAAGTCCGACGCGCAAAACAGCGGTCCCGAAGGGCAGGCGTGGCCGTTCGACGGGCTCGACGCGCAGAGCGTCGCGCTCATCGTCATCGCGCTGGGCGTGATTGTGTTTCTGCTGCAGTACATGCAGGCGTTCCTCGCGCCGCTCGCCTTCGGACTCCTGCTCTTCTACGCGCTCGATCCGGCCGTCGATGCCATGGAACGCGTGCGGGTTCCCCGGTGGATCGCGGCGGCGCTGGCACTTGGCCTGACGATGGGCACGATCCTGGGCGGCGCGTATGCCCTCCAGGACGAGGCGATGACGGTCATCAACGAGCTGCCAGCGGGCGCGCGCCGTGTGGCGGCGTTCGTCGAGCGCCGGCCCAGGACAGACCCGGGTCCGCTCGACAAGGTCGAACAGGCTGCCGAGGAGCTTGCGAAGACCGACAAGCCGAAACCGCCGCCGGGCGTCATGCGCGTTCAGGTGGAAGAGCCCGGAATCACGGCCACCAGTCTCCTGTGGTCCGGATCGATCGGCGCGGTTGGCGCGGTCAACCAGCTGATCATGATTCTGTTTCTGACCTACTTCGTGCTGCTCTCCGACAAGATGTTCCGCCGGAAGTTCGTCGAGCTGGCCGGCCCGACGCTGTCGAAGAAGAAGGTCACGGTGGAAATCATCGATGACATCTCGTCGCAGATCGGCCGGTTCCTCGGCGTGCAGGTTGTGACGAGCGTCATCGTCGGGGTCGCGACGTGGGCCGTGCTCGCGTACATGGAGCTCGAGCAGGCGGCGTTGTGGGGCCTGCTGGCGGGCATCTTCAATTCGATTCCCTACTATGGCCCGCTCATCGTCAGCGGTGGATTGTCGCTCGTGGCACTCCTCCAGTTCGGCACCGTGTCCATGATGCTCGCCATCGCCAGCGTTTCTCTCGTCATCACCTCGCTGGAGGGGTGGCTGCTGACGCCGCTCCTGATGGGCAAAGTCGCGTCGATGAACCGGGTTGCGGTCTTCGTCGGCCTGCTGTTCTGGAGCTGGGCATGGGGCGTCTGGGGCATGCTTCTGGCCGTGCCGATGATGATGTCCATCAAGGTCATCTGCGACCACGTCGAGGATCTGAAGCCCATTGGCCGGTTCCTCGGCGAATAGGGAAGACCCCGCCTTCGTGTAAAATTTCCTGTATGAAATATGTGCTCCCGGCGGGTGTGCTCGTTCTTGCGGCAGGTCTGGCCATCAGCGCGCAGCAGCAGAAGCCTGCAGGTTCGGATCGGGCGCAGGCGGGGCCTGCCGCGCCGAAGCCCACAGGTTCGGATCGGGCGGAGGCGGGGCCGCGGTACACGGCGGCGGGCGAGCTGGTTCGCCCGACCGACTTTCGCGAGTGGAGCTTCGTCACCGCCGGGCTCGGCATGACCTACAACGAGCCCACCGGCGCGGCACGCACGCCGAACTTTACCAACGTCTGGGTCAATCCCTCTTCCTATGACGCTTTCATGAAGACGGGGCAGTGGCCGGACAAGACCATGCTCATTCTCGAGATACGCGCGTCATCGAGCGAAGGCTCGATCAACAAAGGCGGGCACTTCCAGTCGAAGCTCGTGGTTGTCGAGGCGGCGGTGAAGGACGAACAGCGCTTCCCTGGCAAGTGGGCGTACTTCGATTTCGGCCGCGACATGAAGCCACAGGTGCAGGCGCTTCCAGTCACCGAGCGCTGCTACGCCTGTCACGCGGAAAATGCCGCCGTCGACAACACGTTCGTGCAGTTCTATCCCACGCTGCTCGAAGTCGCCGAGCGGATGGGCACGTTGCGACCCTCCTATACGAACGCACCAGCCGCTCACTGACGGCCATGCTCCGGGTCCTCGCCGGCGTCCTGTGCGTGCTGTGGGGCGTGGCGCCTGGTTTCGCGCAGGACCGGGACGAAACCTGGATGCGGTGTCGCGGTAACGACCCCGACGAGCGCCTGACGGCGTGCACATCGCTCATCGAAGGCGGGCAGGAGCCGTCGGAGGAGCTCGCCAGCGCCTACTACGCACGCGGCTCGGCGTACCGGCAGAAGAGTCTTTTCGCGCTCGCGCTCGACGACTTGAACGCGGCGATCAAGGCCAACCCTGCTCTGATCGATGCCTACGGCGATCGCGGCATCACGCTCACCATCATGGGCCGCTTTGCTGACGCCATTCCCGACTACTCCCGTGTCATCGAGGCGTACCCGAAGCTGGCCTATGCGTACTACAACCGGGGGTTGTGCTACGAGCTGATCGGCCTGGACGATCTCGCGCTCGAAGACATCACGGCGGCCATCGAGATCGAGCCGCGCGCCGAGTACCGGTACGAACGGCGCGGCACGATCTATTTCCGCAAGGATCAACTCGACAAGGCGCTCGCCGACTACGAGGAAGCGCTGGTGATCAATCCTCGGTACTCAGCCGCCCTCTACGGCCGCGGCATCATCCGCATGAAAAACGGCGATCTCGCCGGCGGCGGCGCCGATGTCGCGCAGGCGAAGCGGTTCCGCGCGACCATTGCCGAAGAGATGGCGCGGGCCGGCGTCAAGTAAGCGCACGACTCTTGGACTGCAACGTCAGAACTGCCCGCCAGTGCGCATTCGTACGTAGGTGAAATCCTGATAGCCAAAAGAGTGCATCCGCATCAAAATTCTGTGCAGACGCATGGCACGTATTCTCGTTGTCGACGACGAAGCCACGATTCGAGAACTCCTGGCGCGGCGGCTCTCGCAGTGGGGACATGACGTGGTGACCGCTCACAACTCGGAAGCGGCTGTTGAGGAGATGACCCGGGCGCCCGCGCAGATCGTGTTCTCGGACGTCATCATGCCGGTCTACGACGGCGTATGGCTCGCCAGGCAGATTCGCGAGCGGTGGCCCGGTACCGTGATTGTGGCGGTCAGCGGCGCGCAGGAGATGGAGACGATCGTCAAGATGCGCAAGTACGGCGCCGTCGACTACGTGGTGAAGCCCATCGGCCGCGAGATGCTGCACCAGGCGCTCGAGCGCGCGCTGGCGAGACTCAGCGAGCCCCAGACGCCGGCCGGCTGATAGAATTCGCGGCATCGACCCGCACCTGCCGCTTTCCGCATCGTTTTCCGACGCCGAACGCCTCCGCCTGGCGCTCGAGGCCGCGCGACTCGGCGACTGGAGCTGGGACGCCGCCAGCGACGTCGTCACCTTTTCGCCGCGTGCCGCGGAAATCTTCGATATTCCTCCCGGTCCGATCCTCACCTGGACCGAAATGCGCGAGATTCTCCATCCCGACGACCGCGAGCGGGCACGCCTCGCGGTGGAGAAGGCCATCGCCGACCGTTCCGACTACGACATCGAGTACCGCATCAAGACCCGCGCGGGCGAACGATGGGTGGCCACGCGCGGACACGCCGCGTACAGCGAGCACGGCGCCGTCCTGGGCATGCTCGGCATCGTGCAGGACGTCACCGACCAGCGGGGAACGAAAGAGCTGTTGCGGGAGCAGGCCGAGACGCTGCAGATCATCAACAACTTCGGACGCGTGCTCTCGGCCGAGCTCGAACTGCAGAAGCTCGTGCAGGCGCTGACCGACGCCGCCACCGAGCTGGCCGGCGCCGAGTTCGGCGCCTTGTTCTACAACGCCCTCGACGAGGGCGGCGGGTCGTACATGCTCTACACGGTATCGGGGGCGGACCGCCGGCACTTCGAACGGTTTCCGTTACCGCGCGCGGCGTCGCTGTTCGGCATAACGTTCCGGGGCGAGGGGGTCGTCAGGCTTGGTGATGTCACGACGGATCCACGCTATGGGTTGAACGAGCCCCATTTCGGTCTCCCCCGGGGCCATCCAGCGGTGCGGAGCTACCTTGCGATTCCGGTCGTGGGCCGATCGGGAGAGGTGCTCGGCGGCCTGTTTTTCGGCCACTCCAGGCCGGAGGTGTTTGCGGAGAACGCCGAACGTGTCATCGCCGGCCTCGCGGCCCAGGCCGCGATTGCCATCGACAACGCGAGGCTGTTCGACGCGGTTCAGAAAGCCCGCGAGTCGGCGGAAGTCGCCAACCGCTTGAAGGACGAATTTCTCGCGACGGTGTCGCACGAACTGCGCACGCCGCTCAACGCCGTGCTGGGCTGGACGTCGCTTCTGCGCAGCACGAACATGGACGCCGAGCGACGGGAGAAGGCGCTCGAGACCATCGAGCGCAACGCGAAGCTTCAGCAGAAGATCGTGGAAGACATTCTCGATGTCTCGAGGATTATCGCGGGGCAGTTGCGGCTCGACCGGGAACCCATGCCGTTCCGGCCGGTGGTGGAGGCGGCCATCGAGTCGATCCGCCCGATGGCCGCGGCGAAAAGCCTTCAAACCACCGTCGAGCTGGACGACGATCCCGCCATCATCATTGGCGATTCGGTACGGCTTCACCAGGTCGTGTGGAACCTGCTGTCGAACAGCGTCAAGTTCACGCCCGATGGGGGCCGGATGCGGGTGACATTGGCGGTGACCGAATCGTGCGTCGAGCTCGTCGTTGCCGATACGGGCATCGGCATTTCGCCCGAGTTCCAACCGCACGTGTTCGAGCGCTTCAGGCAGGGCGACGCGAGCGTCAGCCGCACACACGGAGGCCTCGGCCTGGGCCTGGCCATCGTGCGCCATCTCACCGAGATGCACGGGGGGACTGTCGCCGCCGTCAGTGCCGGCGAAGGCAAGGGTGCGACGTTTATCCTCCGCCTGCCGACCGCTTAACCCGCGTGGATCTTGCCGGTCACGGTGGCGCCGTCGGCCATGCTGAATTTCGGGGCCGTGATGTCGCCGGTGACCGAGGCGGTGGAGCTGAGGTCCACTTTCTCGACCCCCTTGATGTTGCCCTTCACCTTGCCGCTGATGACCACGGTTTTGGCGAGCAGATCGGCCTTGATGTTGGCTTCCTGCCCGATCGTCAGGCTGTGGCCGCCGAGCTCGATCGACCCTTCCACATCGCCGTCGATGGTCAGGTCCTCGCCGCCGATGACCTTGCCTTCCACCCGGACCGCCTTGCCGATCCATGCCACCACGCGGCGTTCGGAGGCAAATGATGGCGGTTTCACGTCTGTAGCGTTCGACATGTCGTTTGACTCCATGGACTGGACACGGCCCGGTCCCTAGCCGGACACTAAAGTCAGTCGGATGCGCAGGACTGCAGTCGCGCTCGTACTTGTATCGGCACTGTGGCGCTCGAGCGTGAGTGCTCAGCCCCGCTGTGGCGACCGGGATCCCGAAATTTCCATCAGCATCTGTTCCGCCCTCATTCAGTCGGGGCGGGCACGGGGCCCCGACCTGGCCACCGCCCACGTCGAGCGCGGCATCGCATACGTCACGCTGCTGGATTACGATCGCGCGCTCACGGACTTCGACGAAGCCGTCAGGCTCGATTCCCTGTCGGCCCGTGCCTTTGCCAATCGGGCCGCCGTGCACGGGGCGAAGCAGGATTTCGACAAGGCCATCGACGATCTCACCCAGGCCCTGAAGCTCGAGCCGCGCTCCGCGACCGCGTTTGCCGATCGCGCGGGCATGTACCGCCTCAACGGCCAGTACGAGGAGGCCATCCGCGATTACGGCGAGGCGATTCGCCTCGATCCCGGGTTCGAAGAGGCGCTGCTGAACCGTGCGCTGACGCTCGCCGGCACATCGCGCTGCGCCGACGCGATTCCTGATTTCACGCGCGTCATCGAGCTGAACCCGAAACAGGCGCTCGCCTACATCGACCGCGCCGTGTGCTACGAAGGCGCGGGGCGCGACGATCTCGCTCTGGCGGATTTCTCGAAACACATCGAGATCGATCCGCGCTCGGGCGAGGGCTTCGAGCGCCGTGCGGCTTTACACTTCCGCACCCGTGATTATGCGCGCGCCCTCGCGGATTTTGCCGAGGCGCTGGTGATTAATCCGAGCTCCGCGACGGCGCTGTACGGGCGAGGGGTTGTCAAGCGTACGATCGGCGACACGCGCGGGGGTGCGCAGGACATGGACACCGCGACCGCCATGCGACCAAACGTCGCGACGGTCCTGGCCCGGCGCGGCCTGAAGCCCGAGTGAGCGGCGCGGCCGTCGTCGGTGACAGTCCGGGCACTGGCGCGCCGGCGGCGTCCGTCAGCGCGCGCGTGAGCGCGTGGGCGTGGTGGCGATGTAGCCGCGGCGCGACCGCACGCGATGGCCGGGAGCGGTGACACGCACGCGAATGCTGCGGTAGCTGCCGTCGAGCGGCTTCAGCGTGTGATAGCCGAGCACGTACTGCTTGTTGAGCTCGTCGGCGATGCGGGCTGTCGCCTCGACGATCTCGTTCGTTTGATGGACCAGTTCGGTGTTCCCGCCGCTGCCGCCGGTAATCTCGTTCAGCGCCCCGACGTTGACCGTTTCGTTGATGGCGCGCTTCGCCGGCGGATCGACGGCGATCGCATAGACGAACGCGTCGGTGCGCAAGAGCGCCGACCGCACCTCCCGCAACCCTGCATCGCTGGCCGTGTCGGCGCCGTCCGAGATGATGACGATCGAGGCACGCTGCTTGCTGCGCGTGTTCATCATCGGCAGCACCGTCAGCAGGGAATCGTAGAGGGCCGTCGAGCCGAACGGCCTGAGCGGGGACATCGCCTCCCGGACGACGTCTGGCGACTGCGTCCACGGGGTCAGCGGACGTGCTTCGTGATTGAACGCCACGACCGAGAACTCGTCGTTCTTGTCGAGCAGATCGAACAGGAACCGCTCGACGGCGGATCGCGCGTCGACGAGGCGCTGCCCGAACATGCTGTCGCTGACGTCGAGCAGGACGGCCAGGCTGACGGGCACGCGTTCGTTCGTGAATTGCGCGATCGTCTGACGCTCGCCGTCCTCGAAGACTTCGAACGCGTCGCGCGGAAGGCCGGTGACCAGATGCCCGTCGCCATCGACGACGGTGGCCGTGATGCTGATGAGATCGACGCCGCTTTGAAAGCGAGCCGGCGTATCTTGAGCGGCGAGGACCAGGTGGCCCGCGGCGACTAAGAGGAGGGCGCCGAGGGCGTTGCGCACGGCACTATCCTACGCTTAATCCCTGGCCTTATCGACCGCCCAGGCGATAAACACGCCGGCCGCGGTGCCCGCCGCGGACCAGGTGAAATCGCGCCAGGACGGCGTGCCGTGGCGTCGATCGTAGAGCTCCTTGCCGGCCGCGGCGCCGATGCCGGCGCCCGTGCCCAGCACGATGCGCCAGCGTTTTTTTCGCGTCACCAGGCTTGCGCCCGCGTATCCGCCGGCGGCGATGCCGGCGCCGGCGCCAAAGTGTTTGGCCTTGTCGGCTGCCGCCCATTTGTCTTCAGCCGCCACGCCCCGCGGCACGACGAGCAGGACCAGGATGAGGAACACACCAGCACGGCGACCCATGTCAGGTGTTATCGGCCGAACCCTACGAACCCACGAACCCTACGAACTTACGAACCTACGAACCAAGTGGATCACTTAACGGATATCTATCGACCCCGATCCCGTTCTGACGCGTATCAGGTTGCCGCCGCCCCGTACCGTCCCCTCGACGTGATTTCGTCGAATCCGGCCCTGCATGGTGATGGGCTGCGCGGTGTTGATCGACCCCGATCCGGTGCTGGCTTCGAGCGCATATGCCGCATCGGACGGCAGTTGGAGCGTGACGTCGCCGGATCCCGTCTGCACGTTGACGTCGGCCTTCGTGATCTGCGTCACGTCGACGTTGCCGCTGCCGGTTTGCGCACGGACTTCGCCGCCCACCGATGCGACGCGGATGTTGCCGCTGCCGGTCTGGGCACTCAGGCTGCCGCCGGCGCGCTCGATGTGGATGTCTCCGGAGCCCGTGCGCGCGCGCACGGCGCCGTTCACGCTGCCGATCGCCTGATTACCCGATCCCGTGTTCGCGCTCACTTGCGTGTTTGCCGGCACGACGATCTCGTAGCTGATGCTGACGTTGTTGTACAGCTCGTCGCCGTTGGTCTCGCCGATGCTGATCATGTTGCCGTTCTGAACGATCGGCGGCTCGGCTTCGACGCGGCGGACCCGCTCGGCCGGACTGAGCGTGGTGCGCCGCGACCCGCTGGCGCGGATGCGGCCAAGCACCTGGACTCGATTGCCATCGCTCGTGCGAATCTGAATATCCCCCGACCCGGTACGGACGGTCAGCTCGACCGGGCCGGTCACCGTGAGAGTGCGCTCGAACGACCCGCGCGTCTGTTCGGACTGCGCCGCGATGTCGATGGCCACGCAGCTCGTGAGCACGGTGAGACAGATTGCCAGAAACGAAAGGCGCCGGACGGCTCGCATAGATGTCCCTCCACAATTTTCCATCGCACGGTATTACGCAAACAGGTGGCCCCAGGTTGCAGATGAAAGAAGAAGTTGCTTGACCATAAAACTACAGTTGTAGTAGATCTGATGACGTCCGTAGGAAACGTGATGGGGATACCGAGACTGACGAAGCTGGAAATGCAGGTCATGGAAGCCCTTTGGGCAGGCGGGGCATTGTCCGTTCGCGAGATTCAGGAGACTTTCGCGGACAAGGATCGGCCCGCGTATACCACCGTGCAGACCATGGTCTACCGGCTCGAAACCAAGAAAGCCGTCCGGCGCCTCAAGAAGATCGGGAACGCGCACATCTTCGAGGCCGCCATCACGCGAGAGGGCGCCCAACACCGGCTCATCGAAGACTTCCTCGGCTTCTTCGGTGGCAAATCGCAGCCGGTGATGGCCCGTCTCATCGAAACAGGCCGCCTCACGCTCGACGACGTGAAGGAGGCGGAGCAACTGCTCAAGGAGCTCGAGAAGGAGAAGAAAGATGGACGCAGCCGTTAGCCACATCTGGCAGTCCACCGTGGTGGCCGCTGGCGCCGCCGCCCTTGTGTGGATGTGCAGGCAGAACCGCGCTTCGGTCCGCCACGCGATCTGGCTGGCGGCTTCGATGAAGTTCCTGATGCCGTTTGCCCTGTTGGCGGCCGTGGCACGGGCGCTGCCGTGGCCTTCGTCGCTGCCCCAGAGCGGCGCCGTGGCGGCGGTCACCGTGATGTTCGATGCCTCGGTGTCGCCGGCGCTGTCCGAGACGTCGTGGCGGGTACTGCTCGGCGTGTGGTGCATCGGCACGCTCGTCGTGCTTGCGCGCTGGGCGTGGGAGTGGACGCGTCTGGCGGACATCGTGCGTGGAGCGACGCTTGTCACCGACGGACCGGTGTTCGACGCGCTTAGACGCGCCGAGCGCACGGCGGGCATCCGGACACCCACGACCATCGTGACCCTGGATCGGGACATCGAGCCCGGCGTCATCGGTCTCTGGAGGCCGGTGCTCGTCTGGCCCCGGGCTCTCACACGCGCCCTGTCGTTCGATCGCGTCGAGGCCATCGTCGCTCACGAGATGGTGCACGTGATGCGTCGCGACAACCTCCTGGCGTCGATGCACATGCTCGTCAGCGCCGCGTTTGGTTCCATCCGTTGGTGTGGTGGATCGGCGCGCGTCTAGTGGACGAGCGCGAGCGCGCGTGCGATGAACAGGTGCTGGCGTTGGGCCACAGTCCGGACGCATATGCTGCCGGCATCCTCAAGACATGCGAGGTGTGCGTCGCCGTGCCGCTTGCCAATGTTGCCGCCATTTCCGGCGGCGAGTTGAAGGATCGCCTCCGGCGCATCGTCTGCCATGAGCCGCGCGCGCCTCTCGGGCCCGCCAAAGTGGCTGTGCTGGTGTGCGCGCTGCTAGCTCTCTTGACCGTGCCCATCATCGGTGGGCCTGGTGCAATCGCGCGCGGCGCCGCCGCGCAGAACGATGACGCGTCCAAGCCGGAACGGCCAGGCCCCAATGTGAAGGCGCCGGTTCTGCGCAAGGAAGTAAAACCTCAGTACTCAGAGCGGGCGAAGGCTGAAAAGATCGAAGGCGAAGTCATCATGGAGTGCGTGGTCAAGGCAGATGGCACCGTCGGCGACATCACGATTACGCGGTTGCTCGATCCCGAGCTCGATCAGGCCGCTGTCGACGCCGCCAGACGATGGGAATTCGAACCGGGCACGCGAAACGGGAAGCCCGTCGCCGTGCTCGTCACGATCGTGATCGCCTTTACCTTGAAGTAGGGCTTTCTGAGTTCGGTAGCGCAGGGCTTCAGCCCTGCCAGGGGGATCTTCGGTGGCGCAGGGCTTCAGCCCTGCCTATGCGACCAGCACGTTCCGGTGGCAGAACCCTTCGATGACGTTGGAGTCGGGATCGACGAAGCTGACGCCGGCGCGGTACTTGATCTCGGAATGCGCGAGCTCCACGGTCGACCATGCCACGAGCGCGCGAACCCGCTTCTCTGTCGTGTGGTCGACGAGGGTCAGCAGGATGCTCTGGCGCGGCTGGACGCGGGCGGGCATCACAAGCTGGGCGCCGGTGACCGACAGGTTCACCAGGCGGCTCCGCTCGCCATCGACGACCACCTCCATGTCGGCCTTCATGGGAAAGCGTTTCGCGCCGCGTGTGCCGCATCCCTCGAGGGGCTGCGACGCGGTGTGGAGCGCCATGTCCTGCTGCGAGAGGATGACGGGCAGGCTGCCCTCGTCGTCGCACAGCACGCGCACGTCGACACCCTTGTGCTCCCTGAGACGCGCCACGATGAGCGCTCCGCGGGCCGTTTTGACGACGGCCGAGTCGAGTGCCAGCACCTTCGGCGGGTTCTCGAGCACCATCCGCAGCGCTTCGAGCGCCTCTGATTCGGCGAAGACCTTGACGAGCGGATCGTGCTCCAGCCGGCGGCGAAGGGCCGCGGCGTGAGCGGATCCCGCTATCACGAACGCCGACATGGACGAACCGGAAGGATGATGCACGCTGGCTGGCCGAAGAGCAATCCTCCTGCCGCGGAAGGGTCGATTCCCTAACTGCTCCACAAAAAGGACTTACGAATAACCGGGCCGCGTGCGACGATCGCTGGATTTTCTGCTTTCAACACATGCGAACACCCGGGAATTGCGCCAACTTGCTCAGGTCGCTGCAGATATGCTCCTCTGTGCCGTTCTGGGACAGCGTGTCTCGATGGAACAGAATCCTGAGATGGTGACTCGCGAGCATTTCGGCACCCTGCCAGACGGTACGCCGGTCGACATCATCACGATTCGAAATGCCCGGGGCTTCGAGTTGGCCGCTCTCACTTACGGATGTCTCATCGTCGCGGTGAACGTGCCCGATGCGGACGGGAGGGCCCTGAACGTCGTGCTCGGCTACGACCGGCTCGAACCCTATCTCCATTCGTCGCCCTACTTCGGTGCACTGGTCGGCCGTTTCGCCAACCGGATTGCGAACGCCACGTTTGTCATCGACGGCCGGCCGTCCTCCCTTTCGCGAAATGAGGGGTCGCATCATGTGCACGGTGGCATCAAAGGATTCGACAAGCACGTCTGGCACGCCGAGACGGATGCGCGTACGAACGCCGTTCGTTTCCGCAGGCGAAGTCCTGATGGCGAAGAAGGCTATCCAGGTACGCTCGATGTGGAGGTGACCTATTCGCTCGGCGATCTCGACGATGTGTCGATGACCTGCGAGGCGGTGACCGATGCGCCGACGCACGTAAACCTGACCCAGCACTCCTACTTCAACCTTCGAGGCGACGGGGATGTGCTGGCGTATCTGCTCACGATCGACGCGAGCACCTACTTGCCCGTGGCCGGCAATCTCATTCCCACGGGCGAGCGCCGTCCGGTGTCGAACACGCCGTTCGACTTCCGCGAGCCGTGCGCGATCGGCGCCCGTATCGGCAGCGATGACGAGCAGTTGAGGATGGCCGGCGGCTACGACCATGCGTTCGTGCTGAACCGTCGAGAGGCCGATCTCACCCTTGCGGCGCGTCTATCGGATCCGTTCAGCGGCCGGGCGCTCGAAGTGGGCACCACCGAGCCGGGTCTCCAACTCTACTCGGGCCAGGTGGTGGGACATCGCGGTGTGTGCCTGGAGCCGCAGCACTTCCCGGATTCACCCAATCAGCCCGGGTTTCCCTCTACATTATTGCGGCCGGGCGAGCGCTACCGGTCCGTCACGCGATACACTTTCAGTTCATAGCCATGCGTGTTCGAGTCTCGCATCTGAAGGATCGCAAGCAGCGCCACGAGAAGGTCGCGGTGCTGACCGCCTACGACGCCACCATGGCGCGGTTACTCGAGCGCGCCGGTATCGATGTGCTGCTCGTCGGCGACTCGGTGGCAACCGCCGTTCTCGGATACGACACGACCCTGCCGGTCACGCTCGACGTGATGATTCATCACACGGCCGCGGTCGTGCGTGGAACGGAGCGCGCGCTCGTCATCGCCGACATGCCGTTTCTGACCTACCAGGTGACCGCATCCGAAGCCGTGCGCAACGCGGGACGCCTGTTGAAGGACGCCGGCGCGGCGGCCGTGAAGGTCGAGGGTGGCAGTTCGGTGGTCGACGTCGTGCGCCGGCTCGTCGACGTGGGCATACCGGTCATGGGGCACCTCGGCGTGACGCCGCAGTCGGTCAACCAGCAGAGCGGCTACCGGCAGCGCGGCGGCAACCCGCGCGATGCGGAGATCATCTTCAACGACGCGCTCGCGCTGCAGGATGCCGGAGCGTTCGCCGTCGTGCTCGAATCGATTCCGCCCGATCTCGCGGCCCGCGCGACCGCCGCACTCGAGGTGCCGACCATCGGCATTGGCGCGGGACCGGAGTGCGATGGCCAGGTGCTGGTCAGCTCGGACCTGCTGGGCCTGCACGACCGCGTGCCGCCCTTTGCGACCAAGTACGTCGATCTCTCCGAGATCATCGTCAACGCCGCCCGTGCGTTTATCGAAGATGTACGCGCCGGATCCCGTGCTGGAGCTCATCGAGACCATTGACCGGCTGCGGGAACGCTTGTCCGAGCGTTCCGATCGCACGCTCGGCCTGGTGCCGACCATGGGTGCGTTGCACGCGGGCCATGCCGCGTTGATCGAAGAGGCGCGCCGGGACAATGGCGTGGTTGTCGTCACGATCTTCGTCAACCCGCTGCAGTTCAACAACCAGGACGACCTGGCGCGGTATCCGCGCACGCTCGAGGCCGACGTGGCGTTCTGCCGCGCGCTCGACGTCGAGGTCGTGTTTGCGCCGTCTGCTGTCGGAGGTGTACCCGCAGCCGCCCGAGTGCAGCGTCGACGTCGGCAGGCTCGCCGACCATCTCTGTGGAAAATTCCGTCCAGGGCACTTCGGCGGCGTCGCGACCGTGGTGCTGAAGCTGTTTCAGATGGTGCAGCCGCATCGAGCGTATTTCGGCGAGAAGGACGCGCAGCAGCTTGCCATCATCAGGCGGCTCGTCGCGGACTTCAACGTGCCGGTCGCGATCGTCGAGGTGCCGACGGTCCGGGAATCAGATGGCCTGGCGTTGAGCTCGCGAAACCGTCTGCTCGGCCCGGACGAACGGGTGCTTGCGCCCTCGCTCTACCAGGCGCTCGTCGAAGCCAGGGCTCAGATCGGTTGCGGCAACCGCCGGGCGAGCGATATTCGCGGCGCGGCTACCGCATGCATTCCTCCGAATCCGCTCGTGAGGCTCGAGTACTTCGAAATCGTGGACCCGGCAACGATGCAACCGGTCGAAGAGGTCGCGCGGCCTGTTCGCGTGGCGGCGGCCATGTGGGTGGGAACCACGCGGTTGATCGATAACATCCTGGTGAGCTGACGACGATGCTTCGCCTCGCCACAGTCGCGGACGCCCCGACGCTCGCCCGGATCATCAACGACGCGTTCATCGTCGAAGCGTTCTTCAAGATTGGCGATCGCACCAGCGCCGACGAGGTCGTCGAGCTGATGATCGGCGGTGGCGAGTTTCTCATCGTCGACGATGCCGAAGGGAACCTGGCAGGGTGCGTCTATCTGAAGTGCCGCGGGGAGCGCGCCTATTTCGGCATGCTTTCGATCGATCCCGCGCGGCAGGGCCGGGGCCTGGGCAGGGCGCTCGTCGAATCCGTCGAGGGGCGTGCCCGCGATCGCGGCTGCCGCTTCATGGACATCCACATCGTCAACCTGCGCGAAGAGCTGCCCGCCTACTATCGACGGCTTGGCTATGCCGAGCGGGGGACCCTGCCGTTTTCGGACCCCGAGCGTGCCAGTCGCCCGTGTCACTTCATCGTGATGACGAAACCGCTTACTGACTGAAATCACGACACACTCGAGGTTTGGAACGGCTGGCAGGTGGTTTGCTACTAGTCCTTCTATGAGGGTTCGAATGATCCGCGAGCCGAGAGGGAGGGTCGACGGCATGTCGCTCCGCTACTACCACGCGGGCGAGGCGTACGACGTGCCGGCGGTGCTCGCGGAATATCTCGTGGCTGAAGGGTTTGCCTCCATCGAAATGCGCCAGCACCAGCGGTCGTTCCGCCATCGTTCCGATCGTCGCCGGTACCGTTCGGGCGTGTAGCTCCAGTCCTGCCCCCCAGCATCCGTTCAACGAACACCGGCCGTTTGCCGTCAGTACAGTCCGGGGCGACGCGCTCTGTGTATCCTTCCGCTTCGCATGTATAGTGTCGGATCGATCATGACACCTGAGTCTGACGCGCTGGTTGTGTTCGGGGTGACCGGCGATCTGGCGTACAAGAAGATCTTTCCCGCGCTCCAGTCGCTCGTCCGGCGGCGGCAGCTCAAGGTCCCGATAGTCGGCGTCGGCCGGGCACCCGTCAGCCGTGACGAGCTCGTCGCGCGCGTGCGCGACAGCGTCGGCGAGCGCGGGCCGATCGACGAGGAAGCGTTGTCGCAGCTCGTATCGCAGCTGACATACGTGTCGGGGGACTACGCCAACATCGAGACCTTCACGAAGATCAGGCAGGCGCTCGGCGACGCGCGTCACCCGATGTTCTACCTCGCGATCCCGCCCAGCGCGTTTCCCATGATCGTCGAGCACCTCTCGCGCGCCGGCTGCGCCTCCGGCGCCCGCGTCGTCATCGAGAAGCCGTTCGGGCGCGACCTCGAGTCGGCACGCGCGCTGAACGCCACACTCCATGGCGCCTTCCCGGAAGAGGCCATCTTCCGCATCGATCACTATCTGGGGAAGGAAGCCGTCCAGAACATTCTGTATTTCCGCTTCGCGAACGCGTTCCTCGAGCCCATCTGGTCGCGCCAGTACGTGGAGAGCGTGCACATCACGATGTCCGAGTCGTTCGGCGTCGAGGGGCGCGGCGGGTTCTACGAAGAAGCGGGCGTGATTCGCGACGTGGTGCAGAACCATCTGCTCCAGATTGTCGGCTACCTCGCCATGGAGCCGCCCTCGTCGGCATGGCAGGAGGCGCTGCGCGACGAGCAGGCCAAGGTCCTGCGCACGATCCGCCCGTTGTCGCCGGCCGAGATCGTGCTCGGTCAGTTTCGCAGCTACCGCGACGAGCAGGGCGTCAGCAGGCAGTCGAACGTGCCCACGTATGCCGCGCTCCATCTGTTCGTCGACTCGTGGCGGTGGCAGGGCGTGCCCTTTCACGTGACGGCGGGAAAGTGCCTGAACGTGACGCGCACCGAGGTGCTGGTGAGGCTGAAGCCGGCGCCGGGCGTCGTGTTTCGCGAGCTTGGGATGCCGGAAGGCAACCACGTCCGTTTCACGCTCTCGCCGCGGGTGAGCATCGCGATCGGCGCGCGCGCGAAGCGGCCGGGGGAGGGGATGTTTGGCGAGCCCGTGGAGCTGTCCGTCGTCGAAAACGAATCGGCGGGCCGGCTCGACGCCTACGAGCGGCTGATCGGCGATGCGATGGAGGGAGATCCCACACTGTTCGCGCGACAGGACTCGGTCGAGGCGGCCTGGGCGATCGTCGATCCCGTGCTCGAACGAACCCCCGGATCCCCGTTGTTCGTCTACGAGTGCGGCAGCGCCGGGCCGGTCGAAGCCCGCAGGCTCGTCGGGGGCGGATGGGCTTAGAGAATCCCGAATTGGCAGATTGGTAGATTGGTAGATTGGTAGATTGGTAGATTGATTGACGATTGACGATTGACGATTGGTGAATACCAGACTGAACGTGGTCGTCGATGCGCTGCCCGCGCTCCAGCGGCTGGTCGCGCTGGAATTCTCGGCTCGCGCCGAAGAGGCCATCGATGCGCGAGGCCGGTGTGTCGTGGCTCTTCCCGGCGGGTCTGTTGCGGCGGCGTTCTTTCCCACGCTCGCGCGGGCTCCCATCAACTGGGGGCGCGTGGAGCTGTTCTGGATTGACGAGCGCGCCGTTCCTCCGGACCATCCCGATTCGAATTACGCGCTCGCGGCGAAGCTGTTGCTGCGGCCGGCGGGCATCGTGCCGTCGCGCGTGCATCGCATGCGGGGAGAGGTTGAGGATCTGGACGACGCGGCGCGGCGCGCGTCTGTCGACTTCACGGCGATCGCAGGGAATCCGGCGCAGATCGATCTCGCGCTCGTGGGCGTCGGCGAAGACGGCCATATTGCATCGATCTTTAGCAGTGGCGCGGGCTTTCTCGATGATAGAAGAGGACCCTGTCCAATCATCCCGGTCTACGATGCGCCCAAACCTCCGCCTCGACGCCTCACGATGACGCTGCCGGTGATGGCGAGCGCTGCGCGTGTGGTCGTGGCCGCATTCGGGGCAGAGAAAGCCAGGATCGTGAACCACGCGGTGCGCCACGCCGAGGACCGCTCGCCGGTAGCGGAACTGTTGAGGCGCGCGCCCTCGTCCATGGTGTTGCTCGACGGCGACTCGCATTAAAATAGGCCGCATGGACAAACTTCTCATGATCATCATTGTTGCCACCGCGCTGGTTTCGTGCGGCGGATCGCCCGAACCTGCGCAGCCGGCGGCTCAACCCGCTGCGCCTCCTCCGGCGCCTTCACCGGCTCCCGCGTCGCAGCCGCCTGCCGTGAAAGCCGGCTGGACGGTCACCGACATGCGGACGCCCGAGAGCGTGTACCTCGACGAGGGGTCGGGCTATCTCTTTGTGTCGCAGATTGACGGGGCGCCGGATCAGAAAGACAAGAAAGGGCCGCATTTCGAAGCTCGGTCTCGACGGCACGGTCGTGACGGCCGACTGGTTCACGGCCCTGCATGCCCCCAAGGGTCTCCGCAGTTTCGGCGGGACGTTGTGGGTGGCCGACATCGACGAGGTCGTGGGTATCGATATCGCGACCGCCAAGGAAACCGCGCGCATCAAGATCGACGGCGCCAAGTTCCTGAACGACCTGGCGACTGGCGCCGACGGCACGGTTTACGTGTCGGACATGATGGACAACAAGATCATCGCGATCAAGGACGGCAAGGCCTCGGTCTTCGCCGAGGGCGAGCAGCTCGAACATCCGAACGGGCTGTTTGTCGATGGCGAACGGCTGGTCGTCGGCGGATGGGGCACCCCGATCGCGGCGGATTTCTCGACGAAAACGCCGGGCCATCTCTTCATGCTCGACCTCAAGACCAAGCAGAAGACGCTCATCACCAAACAGCCGCTGGGCAACATCGACGGCGTCGAGCAGGAGGCGCGCGGCGGATTCCTGGTGACGGACTATCTGGCCGGCAAACTGATTCAGGTGGGGCAGGACGGCTCGTCACGCGTCGTGCGCACGTTCAAGCCCGGTCTGGCCGATCACACGTTCCTGTATGCGCAGGGTGACATCCTCATCGCCCCGCACATGAACGAGAACACGGTGAGCGCGTACGAGATCGGTGGCGAGATGAAATAGCAGGAACTGAGATGGCAAATGGCAGATGGCAAATGGCAAGTTCTGCCATCGGCCATCCGCCATCGGCCATGACACCCGCGGGGCCTATTTCCCAGTGTAGGTAATCCGGTAAATCACACCCGCCTGGTCGTCCGACACCAGCATCGATCCATCAGGCAGCACTTCGAGATCCGCTGGACGGCCCCAGCGCTGACGTCCATCCGCGCCGCCAAGCCATCCTTCGGCGAACGGCTCGTAGCCGACGGCCTTGTTGTCCTGAACGCGCACGATCGACACGCGCGTGCCCGTGTAAGGCACGCCAGGGCTGCGGTTCCACGAGCCGTGTTCGGCTATGAAAATCTGATTGCGGTACTGTTCTGGAAATTGTGTTCCCGTATAGAAGCGCATGCCGATCGCGCCGGCATGAGGGACCAGACGCTGGGCGGGCGGTTCGAACTCGCTGCAATTCCGCTTGGCGCCAAACTCGGGGTCCGGCACCTTGCCCTCGTGGCAGAACGGATAACCGAAGTGCATGCCGGCCTTCGGCGCGCGATTCAGCTCGTCGGTGGGGACGTCGTTGCCGAGGTTGTCGCGGCCGTTGTCGGTGAACCACAGCTCGCGCGACGTCGGATGCCAGTCGAAGCCCACGGTGTTACGGACGCCGCGCGCGTAAATCTCCATCCCGGTGCCATCGGGCTTCATGCGCCAGATCGTGTTGTACGGATCGCCGCGATCGCAGATGTTGCAGGGCGCACCGACCGGCACATACAGCAGGCCGTCGGGGCCGAACCGGATGAACTTCCACCCGTGATGACGGTCGGTCGGAAACTTGTCGGTGACGACGGCCGGCGTCCCTGCGGACTCGAGCTTCGACTCGATGTTGTCGAAGCGCAGGATGCGGTTGATCTCGGCGACATACAATGCGCCGTCGCGGAAAGCGACGCCGTTCGGCATGTTCTTCAGGCCGCTGACGACGGTGATGACCTTGTCGGCTTTGCCGTCCTTGTTGTCGTCGCGCAGCGCGTACACGTTGCCGGCGTTCCACGTCCCGACGAACACCGTGCCGCCGGGGCTTTGCGCGATCGACCGCGCGTTGGCCACGCCGTCGGCCCAGACGGAAATCTGAAAGCCTTGCGGCAATTTGATACGCGAGAGCTGCACCTTCGCCTGACCGAACGTAATCGATCCGGCGCCAGCCGCCACGATGAGCGCGGCGGCAATCGTCAGTTTCTTCAACACATGGCCTCCTCAGCAGGGATTCTACTATTCGTTGAATAGAATACTCGTATGTCCTTGCTAAAGCTTCTCGGATTGGGCGGCGACACCGGCGTTTCCAGCGAACACGATCTGGAAGGCGTCCGGACGATTGTCGGCGCACTCGAAACGCTGGAACCCGATCGCGCGAGATATCTCGCCGCGTTCGCGTACATCCTCAGCCGGGTCGCCCATGTCGATCAGCAGGTCAGCGCCGAGGAGACGACGGTCATCGAGGAGGTCGTCGCGCGCGAGGGGCACCTGCCGCCTGACCAGGCGAAGCTCGTGGTCGAGATCGCCAAGGCCCAAAGCGTGCTGTTCGGCGGGGTCGAGGATTTCATGGTGACGCGGGAATTCTCGACCCGCGCGACCGACGAGCAGAAGCTCGCGCTGCTGCACTGCCTGTTTGCTGTCTCGTCCGCCGACGAATCGATTGCCGTCGTCGAGGACAACGAGATTCGCCGGATCACGCGCGAGCTGCGCATCGAGCACGCGGACTACATCGCCGCCCGTCTGGCGCATCGACAGCACCTCGGCGTGTTGAAGCCTGGCGAGCCTTGACGTGTTGACTGGCAGGAGGCAAGTTGCTGGTAGTGCGCAACTTCAGTTGCGCCGAGCGCGCTACCAGATCACCTGAACACCGCCGGAGTCGCGGATAGTGTTGTCCCGCGTCAGGAGGGGCAGGTCTTCCGTGCGCGCGGCCGCGACGATGAGCCCATCGAACGGATCGCGGGTGAAGCGAAGCTCGTCGGCAAGAAACACCTGTTCCGGCGTGAGCTCGAGGGGTTGGTACGCCGGATTGCTGAAGAGATCGTCGAAGAACGCACGGACGCTCCGCCGGAGGTTGACCCGCGCCACGCGAGCCAGAAGGCTGCACTCCCAGATCACGGCCATGGGCACGTAGAGGATGGCGTCCCGGCGCTCGCAGCGATCGAAGAACGCAGCCGCGCGCCGGCCCAACTGACCGCCGCCGGCCGCGTGAAAAATGAGCGCATGGGTATCGGTGACGGCGCTCTTTGGCTCAAGCACGGCGCGTCCGCGTTTTTCGCTTTGGACCGTACGATGCCCGCGGTTCGTGTACCGCCAGCGGTCGGCCGAGCGATGTTTCGAACGCCGCACGCACCAGCGCGTCGGCATGCTCCAGCAGGGGATCGGACGAATCGATGTCGATCGTGCCAACCACCGTTCGCGCCGTGCCCGCGTGCGCACCGTGACGCGCCGAGGTCACGATCTGATCGAGCAGCTCGCTGACGCTCTCGCCCACGGCGCCGGCGCGGCCCTTGAGCCAGGTCACGTTGTCAGCTTCCAGGGTCACGGAGAGGGCTCGCCGTGTCATCCTATGAATATACTATGAATTATATTTATCCTACAATGTGCCGGCCTTGACCGTGGGTGAGCCGGCCCGTCCCCTGCGATGACGAGCTCGCCGATTCACCACGATCCCGCGCCGAACTCATACACGAAGCGCACGTTGTGCGGACGTTGCATCGAGTTGGCGCGCAGTCCGACCCTGCCGCCGAGAAACCGCAGGAACCGGATACGCTCGGCCGAGAAGCGGTAGCGGATGCCGATTTCTTCGACAGGTTCCCAACTTGCCACTCCCGTCTGCGCATCGTGCAGGCGCTCGCCGCCGACGGCGACATACCAGTCGAACGGCCGTGACGCCGACGGGGCGTACATCGCTTCGTAGCTCGTGGTCGAGAAACGATGAGGACGGTTGAGCGTCTCCGCGATCAGGTTCACTCGCATGACGGCCCATCCGCCGACGAACGGCACTTCGCCGCCTACAGGCACGATCGCCGACACGCCGTGTCCCTCGTCATAGCGGTACGCAAAGCTGAAACGCTCGGCGACGCTCTGGAATCCGTATTGGCCATCGGGGCCGGGCGATACTTTGCGAAGTCCTTCGAAGAGCGTTGCGACTGCGCCCGGACGCGGCGGAAACACTTCGGTGGCGCTCTCGGGCGCGCAGAATTTCTTGGCACTCAGGAATCCGAGCAGCCGCCGGTCGTCGGAATTCGCGTTCGAGCTCCCCAGCGACTCGAGCCGTTGGCACACCGCATCGGTTCGTGACTCGATGAGGTCGTACGCACGGTCCGGCTTGTTGAGGCAGCCGCCATCGTCGCCGTTCGGCGTCAGGCCTGCCAGTGCTGCGGCGTGGTGTTCCTTCAAGCGCGCAGACGGCGTCGGCGGACACACCTGCGTAAAAGGCCGTCGTGTGCGGGAGAACTCGGCGCTGAACGTGCTCCCGCCAAGTTTTCCCGTTCCCGCCACATCGCGGATTCCCCACGCATCGTTCGATTGCCGGTTCACATCGTAGTGCGGCATGTAGGTCCCATCGCCGTCGCGGTCGGGCGAGGTGGCGTGTTTGTTCTCTTCGACGAGCGCCACGAGCGGCAGCACCGTGTCGCGCGTCGAAAGCACCTGCAGCGTGTTCGTGTACCAGCCGACGCCATGGGCCGAGCCGGAGACGCTTTCGAGTTGCGCGGCCGCAAAGCACTCGACGGGTTTGGATGGCTGCGGGCGTGGCGGGTCCTGTTGATAGACGAGGCTGCGGCAGGCCTGCCTCATGCGCACGCGCACTTCCAAGGCCTCGAGATCGTGAAGATGCCCGCCGACACCGCGATCCTCCGGGTAATAGAAGAAGAAGGTGATGTACACGAAATCGAGCTCGTCGAGCGGCAACGCACCCGATTCGCTCGACCAGACGCTCTGCGGCTGCTGGACGCGTGCATCATCCCGCCGCGAGAGCTGGGGTCTGCCGGCCGGATTCTTCAGCCGCACGCGCCGAATCCGGTAGTAGACGGTCCTGCCGCCATTCTTGAGATCGACCCGGCCAGGTGCGTCGGTGGATTCAAGCAGCAGAAACTCACGCGGCGACAGCCACAGGATGGGCGCCGTCACTTCGGCAAGGCGGCGCAGGGAGAACGGTCCTTCCTCGGGTTTCTTGTTGCCGATCCAGACGGGTTGCACCGATGTGCATTCGGTCTCGTGGTCGTACACGATACATGTCTCCCCCAACGGATCGAGGATCGGTTGCGCATGCGCGGCCTGCTGGCTGAACCCGAGCAGAAGCACGCAGGCAACGAGAGCGCTTCGTGTAGTCATGAGATACCTCTTCGCTGGCCATCAATCGGGACCGGCAGGAACCTGTCTGATTGAACGTAGCGCCGACTGAGTTGGTGCGACGTCGCTGTTCGGTGATATCGACAAATATCGGTGAAGTTCTGGGCCAGCACCAGACGGAGTGAACGGACCCGACTCGAGGGGACAATCGGGTTAACGAAGGAGGAGGGGCGGACGAACAGTTGTCTCGATGCGCGCGAGGCAGACCTCGGCTCGCGCCTTGACTTCCCTGTGAACAGCGAATATATTCGCCAAGCGCGAAAAATTTCGCGCTTGACCGGCTTCCCGTCTACAGACTGCTCGAACACTATGCCGAAACATGCCAGCGCGGGCCTGACGCGCCGCGAAAGCCAGATCATGGAAATCCTGCATCGCCGCCGGCGGGCGACCGTCGAGGAGATCAGGTCGGAGCTTGGCGACGCGCCGAGCCCATCCAGCGTGCGCAAGCTGCTGGAGATCATGATCGACCGCACGCTGCTCGGGCGCGAATACGACGGACCGCGATTCGTGTACTTTCCCGCCGCGAAACCCGAGGAGGCCAGCCGATCGGCGCTGACGCAGCTCCTGCGCACGTTCTTCAACAACTCGCCCGGATCGGCGATGGCGGCGCTCTTCGACGTGACAGAGACCCCGCTCTCGGAAGACGAGTACCAGCGGCTGAATGCGCTCCTGAAGCGAAGCCGCAACCAGGGAGGCAAGCGATGACTGTTCTTTCCATTCTGCTCAGAGCGTCGGTGGTGCTTGGCCTCCTTTACCTGGTTCACGCCGTGTTCGCGCGCCGTATGTCGGCGGCCATGCGGCACTTTGTGTGGACCCTCGCGGTTGTCGCCCTGATGCTGCTGCCGGTGCTGTCGTTCGTCCTTCCCGGCTGGACGGTCGTCGAGTTCCAGGCGCCGCCTCTTTCGAATGCCGCGCCGGCTGTTGACTCCACGTCCCAGCCTTCTCTGATTGAGGAACTCTCGCCGGCTGGCGGCGGAACTCCAATCCCGGCACAGAACCTTCCCTGGCTGTTGGTGCTGTCTGCGTTGTACGCCGCGGTAACTGGCCTCCTGCTCGCGCGTTTGATCGTCGAGCGGCGGACACTTCAACGGCTCGCGTATCGATCGCCGGTCGTCGACGATCCGGCTTGGACGGAGCTTCTGGCGGAGTGCCGCGCGCGGCTAGAGATGCGCCGGGCGTGCTGGCTCCGGCGAAGCGCCGGCCAGACCATGCCGATGACATTCGGCATCTGGCGGCCGACCATCGTGATTCCTTCGGTGGCCGACACCTGGTCTCCGGGCCGGCGGCGCGCGGTGTTGTTGCACGAGCTGGCCCACGTGGCCCGCTGGGACTGCCTGACGCAAACGCTTGCGGCCGTCGTGTGCGCCTTCTACTGGATTCATCCAATGGTCTGGTGGGTGGCGCGTCGTCTTCGCGTCGAGCGCGAGCTCGCCTGCGACGACCGGGTGCTCACGCTTGGTGCGCCGGCCCGCGAATACGCCGGCGATCTCCTGGATCTCGCATACACCCTCGGCAGCCGTCGGACACCGGTGCTGGCGGTCAGCATGGCCGGATCGCCGCAGATCGAAGGACGGATGCTCGCGGTGCTCGACGAGACGCGCATCCGCACGACGCCGGCGTGGCAGGTTCGCGCGGCCGGGCTCGTGCTGATGATCGCGATGCTCGTGCCGGCGGCCGTGGCCACGACGGCGGTTCGTCCAGCCGGGACGTTTTCACAAGGATCGGTGGCGCCGTTGGTAGATGCCACGCCGGCAGTCGACTTTGCTCGACAGAACGCCCAGGCCCCCACGGCGCAAAAGCCGGGAACGTGGGAACTCCGCCCGGCCGCCGATCTGCGAACGGCGCACCTGCGGCTCTCGGAAGGTGACGACAACTATGGATTCACGATCGACGTCGATCAGCTGAACGGGCTGTCGACCGCGTTGCTGTCGGGCGCCGGCGGATCCGCACAGTTCACGCTGCGGCGCGATGCGGGCGCGTTTCACTTCGAGGGCATTTTCAGAAGTGGTGTGGGAGCCGGTACCTACACCTTCGCGCCGAGCCCCGATTTTGCCGCGGCACTGGAGAAGCGGGGGCTGAGCCGGCCAACACCTGCCCAGCACTACCTGCTGGCACGCGCCAATTTCAGTTTCGCGTTTCTCGACGAGCTGAACGCCCAGGGCTACGCGCGGCCGGATCTTGCGCAGCTGATTCGCGCGCTCCAGCACGGCGTGTCGCTGAGCTTCGTGCGCGAGATGGGTCAGTTGGGGTACCGCCTCAAAGATATCGGCCTGCTCGTGACCATGAGAGACCACGGCGTTTCGCCGCAATACGTCCGCGAGATGACGGCCGAAGGGTTGAAGGGATTGTCGTCAGATGAGCTCGTCCGCGCGCGAGACCACGGCGTGTCGCCCGAATACGTGCGCGAGATGCGGACGCAAGGTTATCAGGGGCTCTCGCTCGATGAGATCATCCGGCAGCGCGACCACGGCGTGTCGCCGGCATACCTTCGAGAGCTGGCGGCGCTCGGCTACGCGAAGCTGCCGCTCGAGACCGTCCTGAACCTGCGCAATCACGGGGTCTCTCCTGAGTACGTGCGCGATCTCCGCACGCTCGGGTATCAGAATCTCACCGCGGATGGCCTGATTCGGCTTCGCAACCACGGCGTGTCGCCAGACTACGTGCGGGCGCTGAATGAACTGGGCTACAAGGGGCTGACGGTCGACGATCTCGTGGGCTTGCGCAACCACGGCGTGTCGCCCGAGCGCATCCGCACCGCGAATGAGCGCGCGGGCCAGCGCCTGACCGTGGACGCGCTCAAGAGCGCTGCCGCGAACGGATGGAGGTAAATCGCCGGCGACGTGAGCCGTTCTTATCGATGACGGGGCCGCCAATCGAGGTAGGTGCCGTCGTAGTCAGGGCCGGCGCCAGTACCGTCGGAGCCGCGTCTTCCACGAGCCGAATCGCGGCGGCGAACTCCCGCATGAGGCACTTCGAGCGTGCTTCGCTCACAGTGCGGGTCCCCGCAATCACAGAGCTCGCAGGATCGACCCGACACCTCGTGCTGGCTGTCTCCACCCGAATTGCTTCGCATGAAGACCAGATCGGAGCAATGGGTGTGCCCGCCATCCGGAAGGGATACAGGGTCGTTTCCGGCGAAAGTCATCCCTGGCGGAGACCAAAGTCCGTCGCCCCGGCCGCTTAAGTCTCCCCGCCAATGGAAAGGTCGCTGAGAGGCAGAATCTGCGAATTCAGGGTTCTATACTGTTATGCCGTACGACTCGTCGAAGAACCCGGCGGCGATATACGCCGGCGTGACGTAGCCGAAGCCGTTGTCGCCCCAACCCGTGCCCCAGCTGTTTCGCACGATGAACCGGCCCGACGTGAGGTAGCCGACGATGCAGATCGCGTGGCCGCCGCGCGCGGTGTTGGGCATGAACGTGTCGATGTTGCCTCCCGTCGTGGCGGCGTTGTCCCAGGTGTCGTCCACGGTCAGCGCCGCGAGGACGGGGCCCTTTGACGCCAGCCACGCCTTCCACTGCGTCAGATTGCGCTGCAGGTTGAAGTACGAGGCGATCTTGCGTTGTGCCGCGGCGGCATAGAAGGCGTTTTCGCTGCCGGTGTGCATCTTCGTCACGATGTGAAACGGCAACTGGTCTTCGGTGACCGCGCCGTACTTGCGCGTGATGTCGAGCGCGGATTTCAGGGAGGTGCCGGCCTCTTCGATGAACGTTCCCGCCCGCGTCGTGAACTCGTCGGTTTCCTTCGACGCCATCCAGACGAATCGCGGCGAGAGCAGCCGGGTTTTTGTCAGCCTGCCGGCCTTCACCATGTGGTACCGCACCAGGCCGTCGGCCGTGGCCCAGCCGACGCACGACCCGGTGTCTTCCTGGTCGTTGATGCTCCACCACGCGGCGCGCAGGTCGACCGATGGTGGGGGCGCGGCAATCGCCGTCAGCGCGCCGCCCGCGACGCTGTCGAGAAAGCTCCAGTCGGTCTCGGTGTCCCTGGAAGGTTCGAGGTTGCAGATGCGGCGCGAGACCGCGACCGTGCTCCGTTGTCCTTTTGCCGGCTTCTTCTGACGTCTGCGTTTTTTAGCCATACCGAAGGTTTAACGCGCTCGGTGGGCGAGGTCAATATCGCCAGGCAACCAATTGCAGATATCGTGCAATGGGGTCGGGAGGGGTTTTCGCGCGTCAGCGACGAAAACCCCTCCCGACCCCATTTCCGACTGGAACCAGCAGGGGAACCCGCGCGTAATACAGGTGTCTCTTACAGTGCCCGTGGAGGTATGCCTTTGAACAGCGTCATTCAGGACCTTCGCTATGCCGCGCGCCGGCTCGTCAAAGACCCGCGCTTCACGCTCGCCGCCGTGGCCGCGCTGGCGCTGGGCATCGGCGCCACGAGCGCGGTCTTCACGCTGGTGAATGCGGTGCTGCTGCGGACGCTGCCGTTCGACGAGCCAGACCGCATCATGATGATCAACACGCGCGACGCCCAGAGCCGCACGTTTGGCGTATCCGAGCCCGATTTCGAGGATTGGCGCCGCGCGAGCCGCACGTTTTCGGGCATCTCGCTCATCCAGATGTCCCCGGTCAACTTCAGCGCCGACGATCGCGCGCCCGAGCAGTACGACGGCGCCTATATTTCCTGGAACGGTTTGTCGCTTATCGGCATGCAGGCCGCGATCGGACGGGGATTTTCCGCCGAGGACGATCGACCGGGCGCTCCTGCGGTCATGCTCCTGAGCCACAAGGTGTGGCAAAGCCGCTACCAGGGCGAGAAGGCGGTGATCGGCCGGACGATCCGGATGAACTCGGAACCCGTGACGATCGTGGGCGTCATGGCGCCGGGCATGGAGTTTCCGTTCAATTCCGAGGTCTGGCTGCCGTTGGCTCAGCGGCCCACGGCGCAGACGCGCGCCGGACGATCGGGGCGTCTGCTGATGGCGTACGGCCGGCTCGCCGATGGCATGACCATCGAACAGGCGCGCTCGGAGATGACGAACATCACGCAGGAATTGGCCACGCAGTTTCCGGACTCGAACAAGGGCATCAGCGCGGTCGTGCAACCGTTCTCCGAGCAGGTGGTTGGCACCCAGATAAAGTTGATCTTTTGGTCGCTGATGGGCGCGGTGGCGTTCGTGCTGCTCATCGCGTGCGCGAACGTCGCCAATCTGCTCCTCGCGCGCGCGTCCGGCCGTTCGCGCGAGATTGCCGTGCGCGTGTCGATTGGCGCGACGCGATGGCGCATCGTGCGGCAACTGCTGGTCGAGAGCGTGCTGCTCGCGTTCGTCGCGGGTGTGGCCGGCCTCGGCCTCGCGTATCTCGGCGTACGGTGGTTCGACGCCAGCACCCAGGACATCGGCAAGCCGTACTGGATGGTGTTTTCGATGGACCCCGCCGTCTTCGGATTCATCGCCGCGGTCTGCCTGCTCACCGGCATCGTGTTCGGCCTGGCGCCGGCGATTTACGTGTCGCGCACGAGCGTCTCCGAGGTGATGAAGGACGGCGGCCGCGCGGGATCGGCGGGCTCGCGCGCGCGGCGCTGGACGACTGCCCTGATCATCGCGGAGCTCACGCTGACGCTGGTGCTGCTTTCGGGCGCCGGCCTGATGATGCGCAGCTTCCTCAACCTCTATCGCATGGACATCGGCGTCGACACCTCCCGGCTCGTCGTGATGCAGCTGATTTTTCCGACTCGCACCTACTCGAGCCTCGAATCGCGCGCCCTGTTTCTTCAGCAGGTCGACGATCGGCTCAACGGCATCAGCGCCATCGAGGGCGCGAGCTCGTCAAACTACCTGCCGTTCAGTGGCGCGTCGCAGCGGCGCCTCGAGATCGACGGCCGGTCCGACATGACGGGCGAGCAGCGGCCGCTCGTCAGCATCGTGGCGGTCGGATCGAGATACTTCGATGCACTCGGCGTACAAATGGTGCGCGGCCGCGCGTTCCGGGCCGGCGACGGCGAGCCGGGCCGCGAAGCGATGATCATCAACCAGCGGCTGGCCGACATGCATTTCCGTGGTGAAGATCCCGTCGGCAAGCGCATCCGCATGATCAACGACGGCAATATTCCGGGGGCGCCCAGGTTCTACCAGGCCACCGTGGTCGGCGTCTCGCCGACGATTCGCCAGCGCGGTTTCGAGCGCGATCCCGATCCCGTCGTCTACTTCACGCACGCGCAGAACATGCTGATGGCGATGAACTCCAACCTCATCGTGCGCGCCCGCGGCAATCCGGTGGCGGTCGTGGAGCTGCTGCGGAAGGAACTGTCGGCCATGGATCCGAACGTGCCGGTGACCGACATACGCACGATGGACGACATTCTTGCCAGAAATCGATGGCCGCAACGCACCTTCGGCACGATGTTCCTGGCGTTTGCGGTGATTGCGATCGTGCTGGCCGCGGTGGGACTGTACAGCGTGACCGCGTACTCCGTGTCGCAGCGCACGCAGGAGATCGGCATCCGCATGGCGCTTGGCGCCGAAGCGGAGCAAGTGCGGTGGCTCATCCTCCGGCGCGGCATGATCGAGCTCGGCGTCGGTCTCTGCCTTGGCATTGGAGCGGCGCTCGGCACCGGACGGCTGCTTCAGGGCATGCTCGTCGGCACCGGCCCGGCCGACATCGTCACGCTGGTGTCGATCAGCGTGGTGCTCATCACGGTCGCGGTGATGGCCTGCTTCTTCCCGGCCCGCCGCGCGACCCGCCTCGATCCGGTGAAGGCGTTGCGTTATGAATAGGGACTGGGATTAGGGATTGGGGATTGGGGATTAGGACGTCAGACGGGATCTCCCACACGTGAATCATCCAGGAGAAACCCACCCGACTGATGCGCCCACAGCGACGCGTACACGCCGTCGCGTTTCAGCAGCGCGTCGTGCGAGCCTCGTTCGACAATCCGGCCCCGGTCGAGAATGATCAGCTCGTCCATCCTGCGCACCGTCGACAGCCGGTGCGCAATGACGATGGCGGTCCGGCCCGCGAGCAGCGTCCACAGCGCGTCCTGGATTAACGCTTCGCTTTCGGAATCGAGCGCGCTGGTCGCCTCGTCCAGCACCAGGATGGGCGCGTCCTTCAAGATCGCGCGCGCGATCGCCACGCGCTGGCGCTGCCCGCCCGACAGCTTCACGCCACGCTCGCCGACCAGCGTCTCGTAGCCGGCCGGCAGGGCATCGATGAATTCGGCGGCGTGCGCGAGCCCGGCCGAGCGCCGCACGTCGGCGTCCGTCGCATCGGGCCGGCCGACCCTGATGTTGTCGGCGATGCTGCGATGGAACATCGACGGATCCTGCGGCACGTAGGCGATGAGGTTGCGCAGCGACGCCTGCGGTACCTGCGCGATCGACTGGCCGCCGATGAGGATCGCCCCGGACTCGATGTCGGCAAACCGCAGCAGCAGCCGCGTCAACGTGGTCTTGCCGCCGCCCGAACGCCCGACCAGGCCGATCTTCGCGCCAGGCGGGATGGGCAGCGAGAGACGATCGAACAGCAGCGGCTGTGACGGCGAGTACCGGAAGCACACCTCTCGCAACTCCACGCCAAAATCGGCGGGCGACAGCACCTCGGTCGGCTCCGCGTCGACGACTGACGGCGGATCGAGCAGCAACTCTGCAAACTGCGCTGCATCCGTGAGCGCGCCTTCCAGGCTTCTGTAGATGCGGTTGAACTCCCACATCACGCGCGTCGCGGTGGAGTAGTAGCTGAAGGTGATGAACACCACCTCGAGGCTCGCGCCGTCCGTGCCGCTCACCGAGAACGCCAGGATGAGCCCGAGCGTGTTGGTGATGACGAACATCGGCGACGTCACCAGATCGACGCGCAGGTTCTGGTAGTCCCACGAGCGCAGCGTCTTCGCGCCGTAGTCCCCCACGTTGCCGGCGTGGATGCGCGCTTCGTCGCCCTCGCGCGCGAACGCGCGTACGGCTTCCGCGTTGGTAATCGAATCGGCGACGTGGCCGGCCAGCACGTTCGACGCGACCTCGCGGATGTCGACCAGCCGCCGCCGGCGGCGGATCAACGGCACGACCATGACGAGCGTCGTCGCGAGCATGGCCACGAGGAGCACGATGAGCCATGGGGAGTACGACCACAGCACGGTGCCGACGAACGCGAGCGGTAGCAGCGATGGCCCCACCTGAAACGACATCACGTCGAACACGTCCTCGAAGCGCCGCGCGTAGCCGAGGGCGCGCTTGGTGAGCGATCCCGCGTAGTTGTTCTGGAAAAACGCGAGGTCCTTGGCGAGGAGCTCGTCCATCGCTTCGATGTACAGCGCCTCGATGCCCCGAATCTCGACGCGCGCGATCAGGACCACCGCCAGCCGCCAGGCGATCTGGCCGCTCAGCCACAGCGCTACGAAGGTGGCCACGTACGGCGTGAGCTCGGCAGGCGTGAGTCGCTCGCCCCGGGCGATCGTGCCCAGCAGCCGGGCGACGACCAGCGGGGGAGCGTAGTAGGTGAGGATGTCGGCCAGCGCCGGCAGCACGAGCGCGCCCAGCGCCGCGGCGCGCCGGCGGCGCACTTGTCCCCAGTATTGGCGGATGACCAGCCGCATCGCGGCCGTCAGACGCCCGTCATCGCGTTGTGTGTCGGTATTCGTCGTCATAAAAAGCAAAAAGGCCATCACCTGGTTACAGGTGATGGCCTTGGGAAATCCGGAAACCCGGGCGCTGCAGCCTAGCTCACCTGCGTTGACTCGCACAAAGGACGATGCGGTGCATCGTGCCTTGCGGGAACGTCGAAACGTTGGTGGCGCGCACGAAACGAGTGGAACACGACAGCGGCGTTCTTGTCAACGGACTAGCTGACGCAGACGGGATTAGGGATTAGGGATGGCACTTCTTGAAACGCGCTCAGTGGGACACCCAGGCAAGTTCTGCCAGGCGCCGGTGCGGTGCGCTCAATTTTCGGCCACATTGACGCGAATCCTGGCGGCATGTCTCTCGCAATTCGACGATGCTATGATTGCGTCCCTGCGTGAGCCCGTGACGATCGCCCAACTGAAGCGCCATATGGATCGCCGGTTCGATCGGCTGGAGCGGACCAAAGCCGATAAGGCCGACCTTCGCCGGTTCGTCACGAAAAGAGAGAGCCTCCGTTTCGCCACGAAGAGGGACCTCCGACGATTCGCCACGAAAAAGGAAATGCGGTTCTGGGCGGTCGACATCAAACGGCATTTCGACATCGTCGCCGAGAGTCTGGAAGAGAAGTTGGGGAAGGTGGCTGATGGTGTTGCCGACATCGCGGCGATTCAGCTCCATATCGCCCATCACGGCAAAGCGCTGGACGATCACGAGACGCGGATCACAGCGATCGAGCGGAAATCCGTGAACTGACCCCAGTCTCTGCCAGTCGATCCAATCGATACACTCCGCGTTGAAGCATGGTGGCATAGCCTTCCGCCACGAGCGCGCGGTTGCCGCGTCCCGCTTCGGGCCGCGATAAGCCGGTGACGCGCGCCAGCTCGCCGAGCACGGTCATGCCGGCGGAGTCGAGAAAACAGCGCGCGATCTCGCGGAGCGCGACGTCGCGATCCATGCGCCCGGTCAGCTCGTCGGGAAACCGATCGATCCCGAGCGACCAGATGTAGGTGAACTTCGGGGCATACGCGGCGGCGGTCGGAATCACGATCATGGCGCTCTGGAGCTCGTCGATGGCCCGGGTAAACGCCGCGCGATCCTTGACCCCCGATTCGGCACGCAGATCGGAGGTGGCCATCTCCCATTCCTTGCGCAGCACCTTCAGCACCGCCAGGGCGGGTTTCGTCAATTTCCGCTTCTCGTCGGATCGGCGCATTCCCCACACCGCCTGAAAGCAGGGGATCATGCGCCGCGCGAGGAACATCGGCTTGCCGCGCGCGAGCTTGGCGTAATACACGTGGCCGCGCGACATCAGCTCGTCCTTCAACTCCCACGTGAGTGACGTTTCCGGATCTTTCTGGACGTTGCGAGGCAGCACGGCGTCGCGGCGCCCGCACACGGCGACGTAGAGCGACGGACCTGGCCGCCGCGAGTCGGTGAATCCAGTGGCGAACCCGACTTCCTCGACGAAGCGTTCGGCGTCGACCACCGACTCGACCTGGCGGGTGCCTTCGCGGCACCAGCGCTCGTCGCGGTAGTCTTCAATTTCTTCGGGAATGTCCGCCACCGTTGATAGCACGGCCGATGTCCAACGTATTTCTTATCACGCTCGGCAGGCGCCCAGGCGCATGAAATGCTTTCACCCACGTTGGCAGTTGCGCGGTCGCTGCCTGTAGGTGGATTACTAAACACTAGGCGACCAGGAAGGAGTAATCCTGCGATGCAGCCGACGAGATCCGCCAGGCTGACGTTACTTACCGAGCGGCGCGAGCCGCCGCAGCTCGTCGAAGAAGTTGAAGATCAGCGTCACGTGCGTCGGGCCGGCCGTCGCCTCGGTGACCTGCGCCATCACCACGCGCTCGCCGTCCGGGTGCAGATCGAAGCTGGCCCCTTGCAGCGGCGCGGCGCTGGACCGGCGTCTCGCTCCACATGCGCGGCTTCTCGGCCTGCAACGCGTCGCCGGTGGCCGTGTACGGCACCACCATGATCCGTCCGTCGGGCGCCAGGTACAGCAGCTCATCGCCGTGCGCGCGACCAGACGGCGTTGATGCCGCCGCCGGTGGAGATCGGCCACTTGCCGCCTGGTCCCGGAAACGGCCGGACGTAGATCTCGACGATGCCCGACTCGTTCGATTCATAGGCCAGCCACCGCCCGTCCGGCGAGAAGCGCGGCTGCTGCTCCGTGAACGGCCCACTCAGAAACACGGTCGGGCGTCCCAAACTTCCACCCGCTCGCCTCGTCGCCCTCGACCGGCAGGATCAGCAGATCGTTGCTGGTCTGCGGCCGGGTCTCTTGAAACGCGAGGAAGCGACCGCTCGGGTGCCACGACCCCGGATACTGTGCGTTCGGGCTTGTCGTCAGCCGCGTGGCGTCCCCGCTGCCATCCGCCCGCTGCCAATAAAGGTTCTGCGCGCCGCCATTACGCGAGGCCGCGTAAGCCAGCCGCCGCCCATCCGGCGTCCAGACCGGATTGCGATCCACGCCGGGATCGCAGGTCAACGGCGTCAAACGCGTCGCGCGCCGCATCGTACGTCCAGACGTCAACGTTCGCCGGGTCCGTGAGCGAGAAGGCCACCCGGCGGCCGTCCGGCGCGATCTGCACGCCGTTCCAGTTGGCCGGCGTGGCTCTGAGCGGCGTCGTCTTGCCGTCGCGGGTGAGCCAGTCGAGCGGGGCCGCCGACGCGTTCTCGCCGCCTGGGAGGTACACGAGCGTGCCGGTGTCCGACACGTCCACCGCCGCGCCGCCGTTGCTGGTATTGCTCACCACGCCTGGCACGACCGGCACGGCCGGGCCAATGACGGCGAGCGTGGCGAGATCGAACGGCGCCGCAAAGAGCGTCCCGTCGCGCACCCAGGTCAGATGGCCGCCTTCGCGCTCTGCGCGCTTCGGCGAGCCACGCCCGCTGGGGAGATAGCGGCCGTAGGACCCGCCGCGCTGCACGATCTGCGGCGTCCCGGCGGGCAGCGGCTGCACGGCGAGCCAGGCGTTCGTGTAGTTCCCTGATCACGGCGCTCACCGTGTAGAGGACGGCCCGGCCGCCGGGCAGTACCTGCGGCCACCGGTGCGTCGCTTCCCCCGGTGCCGGCGTCGTTAGCCGCTCGGCCGTCCCGCCCGCCGCCGGCACGCGCCAGAGGCCGTTGCCATTCCCGGTCGCCGGCACAAAGACGATCGTCCCGTCCTCGGCCCAGCTCCCACCACGGGCGGATCGGCGCGTCGGCGAGCGTCACCGGCGCGCCGCCGGTGACGGCGATCTTCTTGAGCTTGCCGCCACCAAAGAAGCCGAGCCACTGGCCATCGGGCGAAAAGAACGGGCCCACAGCGCCTTCGGTGCCCGCTAGCGGCGTGGCGGTCAACTGGTCGAGGCGCCGGACGTAGAGGCGGGACGCGCCGCCGCCGTGCGGCTGCGCGACGAAGGCGAGCTGGGTCCCGTCGGGCGACACGACCGCGGCGTGACCGGCGGGCGCGCCTGGGCCTGGGTTATTGAGAATGACCAGCGAGGCGTCGGCGCCGAGCTCGGCACTCACACGCAGCGGCACGGCCGCCGGCAGCGGCCGCCACGGCGCCCACAACAGGAGCAGCCAGCCCCGCTGCCGAGTGCGCTGGCCACGGCCCACGGCAGCACTAACCGCCAGCGCGGCGCCGTCAGCACCACCGACGCGCGCCCCACACCTCCGCCGCCGGCAGGCGCTGCGATCGCCTCATCGATCTCGAACCGCACGTCGGCGATATCTGCGAACCGCTTCTTGCGATCCTTGTCGAGGCAGCGCACCAGCAGTTTCCGTAGTGCCGCCGGGGTCGCCTTCGGCACGGCGTTCCAATCTGGATCGGCTCGCAGAATTGCGGCGAGCGTGTCGGAGACCTCTTCGCCCTGGAACGCGCGCTTGGTCGTCAACATCTCGTACAACACGCAGCCAAACGCCCAGACGTCGGCGCGCTTGTCGACAGTCTTTCCACGCGCCTGTTCCGGTGACATGTAGGCGGCCGTGCCGAGAATCACGCCAACCCCAGTCATCATCGCGGGCGATGTGATCGTCGGCGACTGCGACGCATTCGACGCGATACCTGTCGGCTCCATCGCCTTGGCGAGCCCGAAGTCCAGCACCTTCACGGTGCCGTCTGTCGCGGACTTTGACGTTTGCGGGCTTTAGATCGCGGTGGATGATCCCTTGATCGTGTGCCGCTTCGAGGGCTTCGGCGATCTGCTTGGCGATCGGCAGCGCGTCGTCGAGCGGAATCGCCCCGCGCGCGATCCGTTGCGACAGATCCTCGCCCTCGACCAGTTCCATCACGAGCGCATGCACACCGTTGGACTCTTCGAGACCGTGGATCGCGGCGATGTTGGGGTGGTTGAGTGACGCGAGCGTTTGCGCTTCGCGCGTGAACCGCGCCAGCCGATCCGGATCACTTGCGAAGGCGTCGGGCAGGAGCTTCAGCGCGACATCGCGATTGAGCTTCGTGTCGCGGGCCCGATACACCTGGCCCATGCCGCCTTCGCCGATCTGCGCGGTGACTTCGTAGACGCCGAGACGGCTACCGGATGTGAGGGCCAAACGATTGGGATTATATGGCCGGGGACGGCTGCGCGGACCGGATAACTCCTGTGTGACGCCGCAGTGTAGACATACCACTCGCTCCACACTTGGCGACTTCCCAGGACTAATGTGCCGCATCACCGCCCGAACCCGACAGCGCGATGATTCTCGATCGGACCGCCGCGCCCAATGGTCAGCCCTTGACGATGTTGTGAACCTCGAAGATGTCCGGCGGGTTGGCGAACTGGATGCCGGCGCCGGCGAGGATCGGCATCAGACGCTTGCCGAATGCCTCGAACTGCTCCCGCGAGTTCCAGATCTCGCTGACCTTAAGGTTGCCATCTGAACCGAAGCAGACGTGGTAGTCGAGCCCGGTGGGTGGCCATTCGCCGGCGTTCTGGATTTGGCGAATCGTCTCGTCGTACTTCTTGGCATTGAGGGCGATGGGACTGAAGCGAACAACGATGCTCATGACATGAACCTCCGTGATTGTTCCGTGATCGGGGTGGCGAATAAATCCGGTGTGATCGTGAAGCGACACGTCGTCGCTCCGAGTCATACGACCGCAGCGGTGTGGCGAGAGTCTTCGCTTCACGCAGACAGCGAGCGAGACGCTCGCTGTCGTGCGCGAACGCCTCGGGCAGGATCTTGATTGCGACATCACGACCGAGCTTGGTGTCACGGGCTCGATAGACTTCGCCCATGCCGCCGCGGCCGATGAGATCGATCAGCTGAAAGACGCCGATGCGGGAGCCGGGAGTCAGGGACAAGTTGTTGAAGTATAAGGGCTAGACGAGGTCAGGGCGAGATACGTCCCGCAACACGCCGCAGTGGCGACTGATCTTATCTGCTGGTCGCTCGCCACTAGGCGACAGGCACGACCGATGGCGCCCAACCGCGATATGCGGCGACCTTGGTGGTGTTATGCGGGTCGGCCTCATCAGGTTTCACGGGAGCCCGCGTCCTCCAACAAGTGCCTGTGACCAAATAAAGTTGCAGACATTCTTCGACGGGGCCGGTCTGGCGTTATGCTGCGGGCCTCGCAGGGTCGGCTGCGATATACGGGTCGGCCTACTATTTAGTTCGCCACCAAGCTGGTTGCACGTCCGGGCTGTTAGCCGTTCCGACCGAAGACACGTCACACACGAAGATGAAAACCGAAACCGTCGCTGCGCCGGAACCGGAAAAGCTACCGCGTAACCTCGGCCTGGCAGGTATCTGGCTGCTGGCGGTGAACGGCATGATCGGCGGGGGCATTTTCGGTCTGCCCGGCGGTGCGGTGCGTTACGCGGGAGAATGGAGTCCATTCATCTATGTCGTCTGTGCGCTGCTGATCCTGCCGATCCTGCTGTGCTTTGCCGAGCTCGCCAGCTACTACCGCGGCACCGGCGGTCCAATCCGTTACGTCACCGACGCCTTCGGTTCGTTCATTGGCTTTCAGGCCGGCTGGTTGTTCTATGTCGCACGCATCGGGTCATTTTCCGCAAACAGCGTGCTGCTGGTTGACAGTGTCGGCTATTTCTTCCCAGCAGTGGCCCGGGGTTCGATGCGGTTGGCGCTGCTCGCACTAATCTGCTTCAGTTTCACGTTCATCAATGTCATCGGCAATGTGCGTGCGATTCGATCGCTGGCGATATTGACCGTCGCGAAATTTGTCGTGCTGATCGGACTGGTGTTCGCCGGCATTCGTTTGTTCGTGATGCCGCTAACCAGTGCTGCTCCGTTGCCGGCTGGTGAGATTGATTTCGGTGCCGCGACCCTGCTGCTCATCTATGCCTATGTCGGGTTCGAATCGGCCGTGGTGCCAGCGGGTGAAGCGCGCGATCCGGCGCGCGACATGCCTCGGGCGCTATTGCTCGCTCTTGGTGTGGTTGCGCTGCTGTACCTTGCAATTCAGCTGGTGGCGACCGCGGCGGTTCCGGACCTTGCGACATCAACAACCCCTCTGCTCGATGCCGCTGCCGTGCTGCTCGGTCCGGTCGGCGCCATCATCCTAATGCTGGGTGTGCTCGCATCGGTCGGGGGAAACCTGCTCGGTGCGATGTTTTCGTCGCCGCGGATTTCGTATGCACTGGCGCTCGATGGGTTACTGCCCAGGTGGTTTGCCGCCGTGCATCCGAGGTTCCTCACTCCGGCGAATTCCATTGTCGTGTACGGCGTCGGGTCGTTCCTGCTGGCGGCCTTGGGGACGTTCATTTTCCTGGCGGCGACGGCCACCCTGTGGCGACTTCTGATGTACATCCTGGTCTGTGCGGCGGTGCCTCGCCTGCGTGCGCGTCTGTCGCCACGGGGCGGTTTCGTCCTGCCGGGCGGTCAGCTGGTCCCGATTCTCGCTATTGCCGCCAGCATTTCGCTGCTGATCGGGGTGAGGCCCGCATCGCTGCTGGTGACGGCGGTGTTCGTGCTGGTCGGTAGCGGCCTTTACGGGCTGGCCAGACGACAGACGCGATCCCAGTCGACCGAGGGCGCTCAAGCCGAGATCGCGAAGGGCTGATGTGCCGCAACCAGTTGGCCCGTTTCCCACGGATCGAGGAATGCCTCCACTTCGCGTCAGAATCGTTCGCGTCAGCCCAATGCACACGAGCCTTTGGTGATGCCTAACGCTGTGAATAGGGTCCTGACTAACGCCGCAATGTTTAGTTATTTCTGGCAGGCCTACAATCAACAGTCTGGATCGCAGAGTCGCCTCGAGGATTCCCGGACGCCCTCGATCCGATCTGCGCGACGTTCGGATGGTTCAGTGACGCGAGTTTGCGCGTCGGGGTCAGATTGGTGGGCCGAGGGCTTGTTGACGTAGTGAGTGAAAACGCCCCACGTCGACTAGGCTTAACGGCATGGGCATTCCGTGGCTCCTGGCGTTGAAGGCGATTCCCTGGGACACGATCCTGGCGAATGCGCCGGCCATCCTGCGATCGGCGGACGCGCTGCTGTCGGAGACGAAGGTTCGCCCACCTGCGGCGGCGTCCCGGAATGACATTCAGGCTCTTGCCGATCGTGTCGCGGTGCTCGAGCAGCGCGACCGCGAAACCGCGGAGCTGCTCACGCGCGTCAGCACGCAGGTCGCGGCACTGACCACTGCGGGCGAGGTGCTCGAGGCACGGGCCCGTTGGCTGCTCGTGGTGGCCATCGCGGCGTCAGTGATGTCTGTTCTCGCGTGCGGGGTCGCACTGTTCGCGCGATAGTCGGTGCCAGACCGCCACCAGTCGTTGTTGTCGTTTAGCGTTTAGCGCTTACTCGCGGCCTCTCGCCACACTGAGCGTGTCGACCCAAACGCGGAAGGTCGCGTGTCACCACCGACCACATAACTAGTGAGTGCGCGCTGCGGCGTGTGCGAATTTGTGCGAATAAGGTCGTCGCTGGCGTGTGCGGTGCAGCACGCTCCTGGATCACCATCCGTCCGGTGAATACGCGTCAGTTCGCATCAGCAGGCGATTTCAACGCTCGCGGGCGTGTCGCCCTGGAACGGTTTTGTGCCCGTGACCATTTCGTAGATCACGGCGCCCAGCGCCCAGATGTCGGCGCGCGCGTCGCGAGCCGTGACATGCCCGACATCGAAATGGGTCCCGCTGTCGGCCGCAACTTCGCTAGTCCGAAATCGAGCAGCTTCGAGCCGGCCTTGGTCAACATGATGTTGGCGGGTTTCAGGTCGCGATGGACGATACCCTGCCGATGCGCCTTGTCGAGCGCGTCGGCAATCTCGGCAGCGATTCTCAATGCCTCGTCAAACGGGAGTGGCCGTTTCTCGAGGCGCGCGGCCAGCGTCTGGCCCTCAAGATGCGGCATGACGAGGTAGTGAGTGCCATCGACGCTGCCGACGTCGTAGATGCCGCAGATGTGGGGATGGTCGAGCGCAGCGACGGTGCGCGCCTCGCGCTCGAAACGTGCGCGCAGATCGGAGTCGCCGGCAACCTCACTCGGGAGAACCTTGATCGCGACGGTGCGATCGAGGCGCGTGTCCAGGGCTCTGTAGACCTCGCCCATGCCGCCGGCTCCAAGGGCGGAGACAATCTCATACGGGCCGAGGCGAGTGCCGGAGGTGAGAGGCAAACGCGTAGCGTGGATTATAGGGCGATCCGCCCTGAGGCGGCGTTACGGCGCGATGTTGGCGTTCATCCGGAATACGTTCGTCAGGTCGGTCCACCCCTTTCACCTGCCGCAGTCTCCCGTAGTTCTCTCCGAACGACGCACGGACTTTTTCAGGCCGATCGTCAGCCGACAGGTGATTGACGTAGGCCGTGCCAAGCAGGTGCGGTTCCATCCTGCTCCACACGGACTTGACCCAGGCGATGTGGTCGGCGGATTCGCCGGCACTGGCCCACTGCCCGACGAGGTCGACATCCCACAGCGGACGCCTGGGCGCGAACGCCGTGTCGGCTGAAGCGACTCGCGTCGCGGCGCCATGCATATAGAAGAAGATGATCGCGCTCATTGGCGAACGACGAGATCACCGGTTGTCACGACGGCGTCCGCGTACCTAGGCAATTGTCGGAGAATCGTCGTTCATGACCGGTCCATCTGCCCTTCCCGGCGAGCATGCCACCGCGCCTTCGGGGCCCGCAACGAAGGGCCGATCTATACTCAATCTTCGATCTCCCAAGCAACGGAGATATGGAACCCGTGTCGAACCGGAATTGTCGGGCGTCTGTGGCAGACGCCGTCGAACCCGCAACGTGTCACAGAAGCGCCATACATACGGAGACGGCATGAACGATCTTCGCTTCGCCTTTCGTCAACTGCGCTACGCTCCGGCGTTCACGGTGACGGCGCTGGCCACGATTGCGATCTGCCTCGGAGCGAACCTCGCGATTTTCGCGGTGATCGATGCCATTCTGCTCCGTCCGCTTCCGTTTCCGCAATCCGATCGGCTGGTCGCGATCTTCAACACCTATCCGAAAGCCGGGGTCGAGCGCGACGGCTCCTCGTTGACGAATTACTACGAACGGCGCGGCAATATCCCGGGCTTCTCGAGCCTGTCCATCTTTCGGTACGGCACCGAAGTCGTCGGCGAGACCGGCTCGACCCAGCAGGAAAAGGTCATGCGCATCTCTCCGGACTTTTTCACGACGCTTGGCACCGGCCCGGTGATGGGGCGCAGCTTCGACGAGGCGGAGACGATCACTCCGATTGAGAACCACGGAGCGGCCATCTTGACCGACGCCTACTGGCGCCAGCGCCTCAATTCGGATCCGCACGTTCTCGGCCGGGAAATTCGCGTGAACGGAGCGCCAAGAAAGATCGTCGGCGTCTTGCCTCCTGACTTCCGCTTCCTCTCCTCGGAAGCGCGGATCTTCCTGCCGTTGACGTCCAGGTTGCAGCAACGGACTCCGCAGCAGCGCCATTCCGGCGGCGGCGGCACTCACATGATTGCGCGATTGAAACCGGGCGCGACGGTCGCCGAAGCACAATCACAGATCGACGCGCACAACGCCGGCGTCGAGAAAGATAATCCCCGAGCGACGATGATGGCTGAGGCCGGCTTCCGCTCGCCGGTGCTTCCACTCCATGCCGATCACGTGCGCTCGATCCGTCCGACCCTCTTGTTGATGCAGGGCAGTGCGTTGTTCCTTCTGGTTATGGGCGCGGTCAATCTGGTCAATCTGCTTCTCATTCGCGCGAGCAGCCACATGAAGGACATGGCGATCCGCCGATCGATGGGCGCGAGCCGCCGGCATGTGGTGAGTCACGTGATGGTTGAGACGCTCCTGCTCACCGCACTTGGCGGATTGCTCGGGCTTGTGGTGGGCGCCTCGGGAATTCGGCTGCTTGAAGTTCTTGGTGCGGATCGCTTGCCGCTCGGGGCGCGCATTGCGTTCGATGGCAGGCTGGCGGCGACTGGCCTCGCTGGCGCGGTTGTTTTGGGAGTCGTCATCGCGGTGCCGATCGCGTGGTTCAACCTGCGCAGCCATCTCGAGAATGCGCTCCGATCGGAATCCCGCACGGGCACGGTCAGTCGCGCCGCTCAGCGCCTTCGCCAAGGATTTATCGTCGCGCAGATCGCGCTCGCGTTTGTTCTGCTTGCGGGTGCGGCGCTGCTTGGGCTGAGCCTGAAAAACGTGATGGCCGTTTCTCCCGGCTTTCGCGCCGATCACGTGCTCATCGGACAATTCACCCTCCCTTATGGTCGTTTTCCGGGCGGATCACCCCAACGCGTCGCGGTCCTCGATCGCTTGCTGGAAGCAATCGGGCAACAGCCGGGGGTTGCCGCGGCCGGAACGATCACCAACGTTCCGCTGAGCGGCGACAACGGCAAGACCGCGATCACGCCCAAGGGATATGTACCGCAGCCGGGCGAATCGCTGCAGGGTCACTATTTCTATGGCATCACCGGCGACTACTTCTCGGCCCTCGGCATTCCGTTGCGCGAAGGACGGTTCCTGACGTCAGCAGATTCTCACCGCCCCGAGCGGGTCTGTGTCGTGGATGAAGACTTCGCCCGGCGTTACTGGCCAAAGGGCGGCGCGCTCGGTCAACGCGTGTTTCAAGGCACGCGATTCAGACGACGCACGACTGTTCACCGTTGTCGGCGTCGTCGGCGCGGTAAAACAAGCGGAGCTCACGGAACCGCAGGGGCAGGGTGCGGTTTACGTGCCTTTCCACTATCGAGACACCAACGTCTTCGTGGTGACGCGCACGAGCCAGCGCCCGGAAGCGTTTGCCGATTCGCTGCGACAATTGGTGCGCGCAACCGATCCGGAGCTGGCGATCGATGACATCCGGTCGATGGATACGCGCATCGCGGAGAGCCTCATCGCGCGCCGCTCTCCGGCCGTGCTGGCTGGGATCGTCGCCGGCGTCGCGCTGCTCCTGGCGGCCGTTGGAACATACGGCGTCCTCAGTTACACCATCGCGCAACGCCGGCGCGAAATCGGCGTTCGCATGGCGCTCGGTGCGCAGACGCACCACATTCGGACGCAATTCCTCTCGTTGGGCCTGCGGCTGCTCGCGGCGGGGATTCTCCTCGGTGTGATGGGTGCGTGGGCCGCCGGAAAGGGCATGGAGGGCGTCCTCTTCGGCGTGCCCACGCTTCACCTCGCCACTCTTTTTGGGACCGCGCTTGTCATGACCGCCGTGTCACTCGTTGCCTGCCTCATCCCCGCGCGTCGCGCGTCGCGAGTCGACCCTATGATTGCCCTGCGCGCCGAATAAGGCGGGCGGTTCCTCGAGCCTGACGCTCCTGGATGCGAACGGCAAGGTGCTCAATGAGCTCTTGCCATCGGGAGGTCCGCGATAAATCCCGACAAGGTCACAGCCGCTAACACGCAAAGGGAGCCGACGCTTCTCACGGTTCCTGCGAGCCTGTCGTCGCGCGACTCATTAGCGACGTTAGTTCCCGACTAACGCCGCAATGTTTAGTTATTTCTGGCAGGCCTACAATCAACAGTCTGGATCGCAGAGTCGCCTCGAGGATTCCCGGACGCCCTCGATCCGATCTGCGCGACGTTCGGATGGTTCAGTGACGCGAGTTTGCGCGTCGGGGTCAGATTGGTGGGCCGAGGGCTTGTTGACGTAGTGAGTGAAAACGCCCAAGTCGACTAGGCTTAACGACATGGGCATTCCGTGGCTCCTGGCGTTGAAGGCGATTCCCTGGGACACCATCCTGGCGAATGCGCCGGCCATCCTGCGATCGGCGGACGCGCTGCTGTCGGAGACGAAGGTTCGCCCACCTGCGGCGGCGTCCCGGAACGACGTTCAGGCTCTTGCTGATCGTGTCGCGGTGCTCGAGCAGCGCGACCGCGAAACCGCGGAGCTGCTCACGCGCGTCAGCACGCAGGTCGCAGCACTGACCACTGCGGGCGAGGTGCTTGAGGCACGGGCCCGTTGGCTGCTCGTGGTGGCCATCGCGGCGTCAGTGATGTCTGTTCTCGCGTGCGGGGTCGCACTGTTCGCGCGATAGTCGGTGCCAGACCGCCACCAGTCGTTGTTGTCGTTTAGCGTTTAGCGCTTACTCGCGGCCTCTCGCCACACTGAGCGTGTCGACCCAAACGCGGAAGGTCGCGTGTCACCACCGACCACATAACTAGTGAGTGCGCGCTGCGGCGTGTGCGAATTTGTGCGAATAAGGTCGTCGCTGGCGTGTGCGGTGCAGCACGCTCCTGGATCACCATCCGTCCGGTGAATACGCGTCAGTTCGCATCAGCATGCGATTTCAACCAGCTTGAGGGATATGCCGTGAATGAAAAGAGAGTGTGGCTCATCACCGGCGCTGGTCGAGGCTTGGGGGTCGACATCGCCAAGGCCGCCCTGACCGCCGGCCACGCCGTTGTCGCCACTGGCCGTGATGCTACGAAGGTCGCGGCCGCGGTGGGCAACCACGACAACTTGCTCGCCATCAAGCTCGACGTGACACGCCCGCTGGATGCGGAGGCGGCCGTTGAGGCCGCCATCGCGAAGTTCGGCCGAATCGACATTCTGGTCAACAACGCGGGTAATTTCTTCGCCGGCTTCTTCGAGGAACTCAGCCCGGAACAGGTCCGCCATCAGATCGAGACGCTCCTGTTCGGTCCGATGAACGTCACTCGCGCCGCACTGCCAGTGATGCGCGAGCAGCGTTCTGGCCTGGTCGTCGCCATTTCTTCGACCGCCGGCATCGCCGGCCAGATGTTTTGCACGGCGTATGCCGCCGCGAAGTTCGGCATCGAGGAGTGGATGGAGTCGCTGACGCCAGAGATCGCCGCCTTCGCATCCGCACGATGCTGGTCGAGCCTGGATTCTTCCGTACCGAGCTACTCAGCAACGACTCGACCACCTACGCTCAGTCCACTGTTGACGGCTATGCCGAACGGACCAGGGAGATCGTCGCCGCTTGGAAGAGTATGGATGGGAAACAAGGTGGCGACCCCGCCAAGCTCGCCAAGGCCCTCGTAACGCTCGTCGGACTCAAGGAGCCGCCGGCCCGTTTTGCTGCCGGCGCCGATGCAGTGCTGACGTTCGAGACCAAGGCCAACACGCTGCTCGCACAGGCCCAAGCCCACCGCGAGCTGTCCGCCTCCCTCGCACATGATGACGCCTGATCACGAATGGCTCTCCTGGCGACAGCAAATCTAGCTATCGACGAGGCCGCCGTCGTTCGTGCCATACCCCGGGGCGCTGTGACCGCCACCCCGAATCGACAGACGTAGCGAATGCGATCGCGCGAAGGCCACGGCCTGCTGCACGTCGGCGACGCCGGCGCACTGCGCGATCAGGCCGGGCCGGCGATCGATGTTGCCGTTCCAGACGTGCCTGGCGTTCTCGTACCCGGCGTGATCGGGCGCCATTACGTCGCCGCGCGAAGCACTTCGAATTCCGCGATCTTCGTGTCGTCGGGCGTCGTGCGAGCGCTATCGGGAGGTCGTCATAATCATCCGTGGATTATACGGGCCGGACGGCCGCGTGAAACGCGATCAGGCCGGAGTGACCCTGTAATCAGCGGGTCGTTACCACAGCACTGGTACGAAGAGAGGCGCGATGAAGAACCAGAACCGGTCTCAGGCAATCGAGGTTATCTGCGTGTGCAGCACTGTTCGTGATGCTCACCGGCGTCGCGCACGCCGCGGAGCCAACGGTCGAGACGAACGTTGTGTTTGCCACGTATTCGGGGCTGGCGCTGGTCATGGATGTGTACAGGCCGGCGACGTCCAACGGGTTCGGCATTGTCGTGATCGACGGCAGCGGTTGGTATCGCGACCTGGATTCCAACGCTCCGCTGCTTAAGGAGTCGACAGGAATTTCGGTCGGCGAGGGAAAGCTGGTCGTCGCGGGCTACACGGCGTTTGTGATTACCCATCGCGCCTCCCCGCGATTTCATATCGATGACATCGTCAAAGATGCACAACGGGCTACCCGTTTCATTCGTGCGAACGCATCACGCTATGGGATTCGCGCCGATCGCATCGGCGCGGTTGGGAATCGGGCGGTGATCTCGTGAGCATGCTGGCGACCCTTGATGGCAAGGGCGACCCCGCCGCCTCCGATCCAGTGGACCGCGAGAGTTCGAAGTGCAGTCGGTAGTGGCGTTTACCCCGCTGTCGATCTCGCGAAGATCAACAGCCCTAATGGCTCGGTGGCCATCAGCCTTGCAATGGGCATGAGACAGCCTGCCCGCAACTGTCGGCTCGTCGTCGACGGTCAAGCTGTTTCAGAAGCTTCGCCTGTTACCCATGTGACGGCTGACGATCCGCCGTTTCTGCTCATTCATGGCGACCGCGACACGACGGTGCCGTTCAGCGATCCGAGATCATGGAAGCCGCCCTGCGCCAGGTGGTGTCGCTGTCAAACTGATTCGCGCGGCCGGTGCGGAGCACGGCACTGGCTCTCCGGAATGGGACAGCGTCAACTGGTCAAACCTTACGTTCGAATGGTTGAGACGCACCTGCGACAGCCGGCTGCGTCGCGGACGCTAGAGAGCCGACTGACTAGAGCTCGAGGCAGACTCCATGGCGGTTGCCTTCGCGGCACCAGCGCCAGGGCGGTCGTTGCCGTGGGTCGACTACTAAACACTTGGCGACTACTCAGGACCATTCCCGCCCTACAAATGTTTCCGCGGCATCGCCGGCGGCTGTTTCAAGTCGCGAAGAGGAGTGTTGACAGGGCCGTATTAAAGCCTACAATGTAGCCGTTTGTGGCAGACGTGCTCGAAACATTTGAGCAGGCAGTGCTTTCAGGTGTTGCGTCTCACTTAATACGTCATGCTGTGGATCTGAAGGTGCAGTTGTGGCTGCAGCGCCGACGCGGCCGCGGGTGCCGCATGCCACCTTCGGAGGTATGCTTTGTAAAGAAAGCCGGTCATTTCTGCTTCAGTGACCAGGCATTCTGTTTGCTGAATCGCTGATGATGGTATCGGTGTTTGTCAGTCAATTGTCTTAATTAGCAGGACGTACGCCGCAGAGCATCCGGCGCGGTCTGAATGGCCTATCGCCTGAAAGCGAGATGGAGCGAATCAAGGTCGCTGATTTCGGATGCGCGACCACCGCTGGGCCTGAAGCGATTCTGCGCTCGCTGCTGGAAGCCCCAATCATTGGCGCAGTGTTCGCCACCTCCAGATATTAACCATTGTCCCGGTTTCATATCGCTGGCCCATCAACCGCAGACGCAGATGCAGGCGGGTATCGGTTTCTCTTCCGTGTAGCTGGATGTGGGGTTGATTTCGCTGAGCGAACCGTTATCATATTGTTCAGGTCGTCGTGGAGATCAAAAACGCGCCAGTCAGTCGCGACCATACCCTTCCCTTCCTCGCCCTTCTGGATGTTTACGCCTTGCGCTGCCGTCGATGGTCTGCTGGAACAACGTCATCTCCATGAAGGGTGGGCGGCCACGATCGGCGCCCTCCTCAGCATCATGGAACCGGAGCGACGTCCACCATCTGGACCATCCGGAGAGTCTTGACGCGCGGCGGCGTAGCGGCGGCTTCCTCACCAGGCTCTATCGATGTCCCGCTGAAGCCGGTGTCGGGCAGAATCGGAGAAGTCGCGCTTCGCCGGCGCGCTCGGCGGCAGAAGCTGGCCGAAGCGTTTGAAGATCTCGACAGAAACGCCGCAGTGCCGACTGATTTGATCTGCTGGTCGCTGACTAGGCGACTTCCCAGGACGAACGCGCCTGCATCACCGCCCGAACCCGACGCGATGATTCTCGATTTGCACCGCCGCGCCCAATGGTCAGCCCTTCTACGATGTTGTGAACCTCGAGATGTCCTGGGTTGGCGAACTGGATGCCGCTGGCGAGGATCGGCATCAGACGTTCGCCGGGCAATGCCTCGACTGGCTCCCGCGAGTTCCAGATCTCGCTGACCTTACGGTTGCCATCTGAACCGAGGCATACGTGGTAGTGAGTCCGGTGGGTGGCCATTCGCCGGCGTTCTGGATTTGGCGAATCGTCTCGTCGTACTTCTTGGCATTGAGGGCGATGGGACTGAAGCGAACAACGATGCTCATGACATGAACCTCCGTGATTGTTCCGTGATCGGGGTGGCGAATAAATCCGGTGTGATCGTGAAGCGACACGTCGTCGCTCCGAGTCATACGACCGCAGCGGTGTGGCGAGAGTCTTCGCTTCACGCAGAAAGCGAGCGAGACGCTCGCTGTCGTGCGCGAACGCCTCGGGCAGGATCTTGATTGCGACATCACGACCGAGCTTGGTGTCACGGGCTCGATAGACTTCGCCCATGCCGCCGCGGCCGATGAGATCGATCAGCTGAAAGACGCCGATGCGGGAGCCGGGAGTCAGGGACAAGTTGTTGAAGTATAAGGGCTAGACGAGGTCAGGGCGAGATACGTCCCGCAACACGCCGCAGTGCCGACTGATTTGATCTGCTGGTCGCTCGCCACTAGGCGACTGATCGTTACTTATCTCGGCTGGGGTCGTGAGGGCGTGACGTACGTCGCTATCACTTCGTCGGCACGAGACGCCTCAGCTCGCCGAACCAGTTTTGCACGACGTTGATCGACGGAGCCAGGTCGGCTCTCTCGCTTCCTCCTTCATCATCAGGAACCGCTGCCCATCCGCGCTGACATCGGTACCTGGCGCACGGTCGTCCCCCCGACACCTCGAGAGTAACGTCCCTCAATCAGTCGCGTCGGTGCGTCGCCCGACTCGGGCAGTCCCCTCCACTGGACTGCCATCAACGCGCCATCAGGCGCCACGTAGAACAGCTCGCGCCCGTTTCGCGCCCAGAGCGGCTGGACGCCTCCGGCGCTGGACACCTGCCACCGACCGGCGTCCACGGTCGGAAAGGGTTGGACCCAGACTTCGTACGTGCCCGATCTATCGGACTCGTACGCGAGCCACCGTCCGTCCGGCGAGACGACTCCGCCACGCTCGTTGGCACGCGTCGCGACAAGCGGTTTCACTTGCGGCGTCGGGGTCATCGTCAGCAGGCTGATGTCTCCAAGCTGCGTCGGTGTTATTTCGTTGAAGACTATCTGAGCGCCGTCCGCTGTGGTGCCGGTCGGGTTGTGCTGGTTCGGACTGTCGCTCAGCCGCGTGGCGGTCCCGGTCCCGTCGGCCGCCTGCACGTAGAGATTCGCGCCACCACCACCGCGAAACGAGCTGAAGATCAGACGTGCGCTGTCGGGCGTCCAGACCAAAACAGTGCCACTGTCGAGCGGTCCTCGAGTCAGCCTCGAGCGCACAAGATCCCAGATCCAGATGTTCGCCCTTTCGTTGACGGCCACGCGCGTGCCGTCGGGCGAGAGCCGAGGGTGAACGAAGGGCGGGCTTGCATCCCGAGCGACGTCTCACGTCCCTGCCGATCGACCCAGACCGGCGTGTGTAGAAACGGCGACGTAATGATCGTCGGGAGGTACACGAGCGTGCCATCGGCGGCCACGTCGTACTCATACGAACCCTGCGGCCCCTGGACAGCGACGATCGGGGAGACGACCGGTACGGGCTCCCCGGCCACCGTCAGCCGTTCGAGGTCGAACGCCACAGCGCGAAGCGTGTTCTCCGTCCCAAACACGAGGTGGCCGGATGGCAGGTACCGCGCGCGAAGCCCGCTGAGCAACACCGTCGTGACGCCGGTTTCCAGATTCAGCACGGCGATCTCGGGCCCTCGAACCGCGTAAGAGATTGTGAAGAGCAGGGCCCGGCCGCCCGGCAGAAACGACGGCCAGGAGTGCCTCACCTCGCCCCGCTCGCGGTCGGGCGTCGTCAGCGTCTCCGCCTCGCCGCCGCTAGCGGCTGCGACTCTTTTCAATCCAGCACCGATCGAGCCCGCATACACGATCGTTCCGTCTGTACCCCAGGTGGCGCCCCCTGGTCCGCTGTTGGGGTTCTGGTCTTTGAAGACCGTCACGGCCGGCCCGCCGCCGATCGCCACTTTCTTGAGGATCAGCCCCTCGAAGAATCCGATCCACTCCCCGTCGGGCGAGATGAACGGCTGCATCGGCGAGCCCAGGCCGGTGAGCGACTCCGCGTCGAATCGATCCAACCGACGCACGACAAGCTGACTGGCCGCGGTGTAGACCAGCCGTGAGCCGTCAGGGGTAATGGCGAGGGCGCCCGATGCACGTGAGTTGGTCGTAAGAGCCGTCGCGCCGGATGTCTGGATCACCGTCCGCGTCACCCGAGCCGGCGCGGGGCGGATTGCGGTCCAGACAGCGCCGCCCGCCGCGACCCCACCGACTGCAAGAGCGGCCGCAGCGATCAGCGCGCCTCGACGCCATCCAGCCTGCGAACCAGGCGCAGGCGCCGCCGAGGTTTCGAACATCGGCGTGGTCAACGCCTCCTCGATTTCCAACCGTGCATCGACGGCATCCGAGAGCCGGCGCGTGCGATCTTTCTCGAGACAGCGCCGCAGCAATCGCCGAATCGACGCGGGCGTCTCGGTCGGCAGCGCGCGCCAATCGGGTTCGCCGCGCAGAACCGCCGCGAGCGTGTCGGACACGTCGTCGCCCTCGAAGGCTCGCTTGCCCGTGAGCATCTCGTAGAGCACGCAGCCGAACGCCCAGAGGTCGCTGCGCTTGTCCACGGGCCGTCCCCTGGCCTGTTCGGGGCTCATATACGCCGCCGTGCCCAGAATCATCCCAACCCTGGTCATCATTGCCGGCGAGGTGATGGTCGGCGATGTCGCTGCGGCTGTGCTTCCGGCGGACACCGGTTCGAGGGCCTTCGCCAATCCGAAGTCCAACACCTTCACAATGCCATCGGGCCGCACCTTCACGTTGGCGGGCTTCAGATCGCGATGAATGATGCCCTGCTCGTGAGCCGCTTCCAGTGCTTCCGCGATTTGCTTGGCGATTGGGAGTGCCTCGTCGAGCGGGATCGCGCCGCGCGCGATGCGCTGCGATAGGTCCTCCCC
>CAWHUA010000002.1:0-420000 GCA_963832375.1 Vicinamibacterales bacterium
GCTGATTTGTAGTCGACGCGTCAACGCACGCAACCACGTGAGCGAAGGAGGAATCGGTCATGCCCGAGAGCAACAGGTCAAGCGGTGTCTGGGACTCCAAAGAATGCGCATTGCTGTTGATCGACTATCAACCCGGCGTGATGAGCTTCATCCGGTCACACGATCGCAAGCTTGTCGAACTCAACGCGCGCTATCTCACCAAGGCGGCGTTGGCATTCGATATCCCCATCATCCTGAGTACGGTCGGTGTCCAGATGGGGGTCAACCAGCCGACCATTGCATCGCTTCGGAATGAAGTCCCGAACGTGACGGAAATCGACCGGACCTCGATGGACTCCTGGGCTGACCGGGCGTTTGTCGAGGCGGTCAAGAAGACCGGGCGCAAGCGGTTGGTCATGTCCGGGATTGTGACGGAGGTGTGCCTCGCTTATCCCGTGGTGGCCGCGCTGAAGGACGGCTACGAGGTCAGCATCGTCACCGATGCCGCAGGCGGTCTGACGAGGGAATCGCACGATGTCGCTGTCTTGCGGATGATCCAGGCAGGCGCCGTGCCGAACACGACGCAAGCGATGATCACGGAATGGTTTCGCGATTGGGCTGGACCACTTGCTCCGGCCGCGCGAGAGGTCATTGTGCCGTTCCTCAAGGAGACAGCCATCCTCCAGAACATCTATCCCCCCTCCGAGATGGCCAAAGCCGCGGACGCCAAAGCGGCTGAATCCCGAGCTGCCCAGCTGACGCCCGCGGCCACCACGCGTTGAGACGAGGCGACAACGATGAGGGGACTTCAGGACAAGGTCGCGATCGTCGCCGGAGCGGCGCCTGGGAGCATCGGCGGCGCCACAGCGGTCCGGCTTGCCCAGGAAGGCATGAAGGTCATCGCCGCCGATCTCAACGAGGCAGCCGCGCTGGCCGTCGTTGACGAGATCAAAGCGGCGGGCGGACAAGCTGCGGCCAGAGGATTCGACATCAGCGTGGAGGCTTCATACGAAGCGCTGATCAACTTCACCGCTAGACACTTTGGTGGGCTGGACGCGTTGTTCAACGTCGCCGCCGATCTCTCAGCGCAAAACATCGGCAGGGACAGCAATGTTATGTCGGTGCCCCTCGAGGTGTGGCAGCACACGATTGACGTCACGCTTACGGGCTACATGTACGGCATCCGTCACGCACTGCCGCTCATGATTGAACGGGGTGGCGGCGCGATCGTGAACACGTCGTCAAGCTCCGTGTGGCTGGGGGAAGCCGACCACGTGGCTTATCAGGCGGCCAAGAGCGGCCTGATCGGACTCACCCGGCACACGGCCACTGTTGGCGGCAAACATGGCGTGCGCTGCAATCTCCTGGCGCCCGGCATTGTCCTGACGAAGACCGCCCTCCGAGCGACGTCCGAAGAATTTCGCACGAAGGCGCTCGCCTCAGTGCGGTCTCCCCGCCTCGGTGCCCCGGAGGACATCGCGGCGATGGTGGCGTTCTTGTTCTCTGAGGATGGCGCGTACGTCAATGGTCAGACGATCCTCGTTGATGGCGGTGCCAACCTGACGTGAGCTTCGTCGGGCTGGGCGCCGTCACGTCATGGATGAAGACTGGCTCACTCGCGAGCACCGACGAAGGCCGTCTCTGATTCGTGAAGGGGATAAATCGATGCCTGTCACGCCTCGCAAAGATCGAGAACGACTGAATCAGGTTGGCGGTAGGCCCCCAGCCGTGCCGCCAGAAATGGCAGTCATCCCGACTCCGGTCGAGGGGCTCCGGCGCGCCCCTACCCACGGCGAGATCGCATGTCGCGCCTACCAGCTGTTTGAAGAGCGCGGCGGCGAACCCGGCCGCGACTGGGAGGACTGGTTTCTCGCCGAACGTGAGCTGTGAGGATTTCGGTCATGGCTAGCCGGGACGATCCTCGCGCCGGGCGCGAAACGCCGTCACTCGACTCCCTTATCGCTCGTGTTCGCGGTGAGTATTGCGAAATGCCGGGGCTGCAATTGACGTTCGTGCAGGCGCGTCGTCTGTGGCAGGTAGACGTGTCCACCTGCGAGAAGTTGCTTGAACAGCTTGTCCAGGAGGGGTTCCTCTGCAAGACGGACAAGGGCGCTTACATGGCCACCAAGACGACTCGCACGCGAATCTAACCGAAGAGGAGGACGCCGGCGATTGACGCAGTCACTGCACTCCGACGTCACGGAGTTCTCGATCGGCTCAGTTCTGGAGGGTTCAGACGTGGCAATTCTCAGCGTCGTGCGTCGAACAAACACCGCACACGCCGTCCTCTTCATCGCCCTCGTTGTTCCCGTCGCCTGCAGCTCGCCGCCGCCGGCTGACCCTCCGCCGCCGCCGGAAGTCGCCGTCGTCGCACTGGCGACCGAGCCCGTGACGATGACCGCCGAGTTGCCCGGCCGTACGGTGGCGGTCATGGTCTCCGAGGTGCGCCCGCAGATTCGCGGCCTCATCCAGAGGCGCCTGTTCACGGAGGGCCAGCAGGTCAAGGCCGGGCAGGTGCTGTACCAGATCGATCCGGCGCTGTACCAAGCCGACTATGACAGCGCCAAGGCGACCCTCGCGAGGGCCGAGGCGGCGCTCGTGTCGGCCAGGCTGCTGGCCGAGCGCTACGCGGAACTCGTCAAGATCGAGGCGGTGTCGAAGCAGCAGAACGACGACGCGGAGGCCGCGTACGGGCGGGCCGAGGCCGAGGTCGCCGCGGCGCGCGCAGCGCTCGACACCGCGCGCATCACCCTCGAGTACACGCGCATCACGGCGCCGATCGGTGGTCAGGTCTCGGCGTCGGTGTTCACGCCGGGCGCACTGGTGACCGCGAACCAGCCGGATCCGTTGACGACGGTACGTCAGCTCGATCCGATCTACGTCGACATCACACAGTCGAGCGACCAGCTCCTGGGGCTGCAGCGGCAGCTCGCGAGCGGGCGCCTGCGCCGCGCCGGCAAGGGCACGATCAAGGTCCGACTGCGGCTCGACGACGGCAGCGAATACGAGCACGCCGGCATGCTGGCCTTCACCGACGTCGCGGTCGATGAAACCACCGGCATGGTCAGGCTGCGGACGCGGTTCCCGAACCCGAATGGCCTCCTGCTGCCCGGCATGTACGTGCGCGCGTTCGTCCCTCAGGCCGTCGACGAAGAAGGGCTGCTCGTCCCGCAGCAGGGTGTCACGCACAACGCACGCGGCGAGGCCGTGGCGCTCGTCGTCAATGGCGAGAGCAAGGTCGAGCAGCGGACGCTGAAGACGGCAGGCACGGTTGGCGATCGGTGGCTGGTCCGCGACGGCGTCAAGCCCGGCGATCGCGTGATCGTCGAGGGCGGACAGAAGGTCCAACCCGGCGCAACCGTGCGCACCGTCGAATGGCGCGCGACGCGTGTCGCCCAGGCACCGGCAGCTGGAGTGCGCTGATGGTCAACTTCTTCATCGATCGGCCGATCTTCGCCTGGGTGATCGCGATCGTCATCATGCTGGCGGGCGGGCTGGCCATCCTCTCGCTGCCGATCGCGCAGTATCCGGCGATCGCGCCGCCCTTGATCTCGATCAGCGTGGCGTATCCCGGCGCCTCTGCCGAGACCGTGCAGAGCACCGTCGTCCAGGTCATCGAGCAGCAGCTCAGCGGCCTCGACCATCTGCGGTACTTCTCGTCGGCAAGCACCAAGGACGGCAGCATGGAAATCGCGCTGACGTTCGAGCAGGGCACCGACCCGGACATCGCGCAGGTCCAGGTGCAGAACAAACTCTCGCTTGCCGAGCCGCTGCTGCCGATCGAGGTGCAGCAGCAGGGCATCCGCGTCACGAAGGGGACCCGCAACTTCCTGCTGGTCGTCGGCTTCGTCTCAACCGACGGCAGCATGGATGGCGGCGCCATCGGCGATTTCATCGTCTCCAACGTGCAGGATCCCGTGAGCCGCACGCCGGGCGTCGGCGATTACCAGGTGTTCGGCTCGCAGTTCGCCATGCGCGTCTGGCTCGATCCCGCCAGGCTCGACAGCTACGCGCTCACGCCAGTCGACGTGAACAATGCGATCGGCACCCAGAACGTGCAGGTCTCGTCCGGCGAGATCGGCGGCCTGCCGGCGGTTCCCGGGCACCAGCTCAATGCGACGGTGATCGGCCCCTCGCGCCTGCAGACCGTCGAGGAGTTCAAGAACATCCTGCTGCGCGTCAACCAGGACGGCTCCCAGGTGCGCCTGCGCGACGTTGCGCGCATCGAGCTCGGCAGCGAATCCGACTCGATCAACACGCTGTACAACGGCAAGCCGGCGAGCGCCATCGCGATCAGGCTGGCCTCCGGCGCCAACGCCCTCGACACGGCGGACGCCGTGCGGGCCACGATCGAGCGCCTGCGCCCGCAGTTCCCGCCAGGCCTCGACGTCGTCTATCCGTACGACACGACGCCGTTCGTGCGCCTGTCCATCGAGGAAGTCGTCATGACGCTGTTCGAAGCGATCGCGCTCGTCTTCCTCGTGATGTATCTCTTCCTGCAGAACCTGAGAGCGACCTTCATCCCCACGATCGCCGTGCCGGTCGTGCTGCTCGGGACCTTCGGCGTGCTCGCCGCCTCCGGCTTCACGATCAACACGCTGACCATGTTCGGCATCGTGCTGGCGATCGGCCTGCTGGTGGACGACGCCATCGTCGTCGTGGAGAACGTGGAGCGCGTGATGGCCGAGGAAGGCCTCACGCCGAAGGAGGCCACGCGCAAGTCGATGAGCCAGATCACCGGCGCGCTCGTCGGCATCGCGATGGTGCTGTCCGCGGTGTTCCTGCCGATGGCCTTCTTCGGCGGGTCGACCGGCGTCATCTACCGGCAGTTCTCGATCACCATCGCCACGGCGATGGCGCTGTCGGTGATCGTCGCGCTGGTCTTCACGCCCGCGCTCTGCGCGACGCTCCTGAAACCCGTCCAGAAGGGCCACCACGAGCAAAAACGCGGCTTCTTCGGGTGGTTCAACCGCGTCTTCGACGCCGGCACCCGCGGCTACGCGGCGGGCGTGCAGCGGATGCTCGGACGCAGCGGCCGCTACATGCTGGTCTACGGCGTCATCGTCGCGGCGCTGGCCCTGCTGTTCACCCGTATCCCGACGGGGTTCCTGCCCGACGAGGACCAGGGCGTCATGTTCGTCGAGGTCAAAACGCCGCCGGGCGCCACCCGAGTCAGAACAGAACAGGCGCTCGCCGCCGTCCGCGACTACGTGCTCAACGAGGAGAAGGCTGGCATCAGCTCGATCTTCGAGGTCCACGGATTCAGCTTCGGCGGACGCGGCCAGAACGCCGGCCTCGCCTTCTTCACGCTCAAGGACTGGGACGAGCGGCCGGGCGAGCGACAACCACGTGCAGGCGATCGCCGGCCGCATCGATGGCGCGCTTCGCCGACTACAAGGACGCCACGATCTTCGCGTTCCCGCCGCCGCCGATCTTCGAGCTGGGCAACGCCACCGGCTTCGACGTCGTGCTGCAGGACCGGGCCGGTGTCGGCCACGACGGGCTGATGGAAGCGCGCAATCAGCTGCTCGATCTCGCCGCGAAGAGCCCGGTGCTGACCGCGGTGCGTCCGAACGGCCTGGACGACGAGCCGCAGTACAAGATCGACATCGACTGGGAGAAGGCGAGCGCGTTCGGACTGTCCAATCAGCGCCATCAACACCACGCTGTCCACGGCCTGGGGTTCCTCCTACGTCAACCAGTTCATCGATCGGCGGCCGCGTCAAGCGTGTCTTCGTCCAGGGCGACGCGCCGTACCGCATGCGTCCCGAGGACTTCGGCCGCTGGTACGTGCGCAACAGCAAGGGCGACACGGCGCCGTTCTCCGCCTTCGCGTCCGGACACTGGACCCACGGCCCGCCGAAGCTGGAGCGCTACAACGGCATTTCCTCGATGCGAGATCCTCGGCCAGCCGGCGCCCGGCTACAGCACGGGCGAGGCGATGCAGGAGATCGAGCGGCTGATCGCCCAGCTGCCCACCGGCCTCGGTCACGAATGGACCGGTCTGTCCTATGAGGAGCGACTGTCAGGCGGTCAAGCACCGGCGCTGTACGCGCTCTCGCTCCTCGTCGTGTTCCTCTGTCTGGCGGCGCTCTACGAGAGCTGGTCGATCCCGTTCTCGGTCATGCTGGTCGTGCCGCTCGGCGTGATTGGCGCCGTGCTCGGCGCGCTGCTGCGCGGGTTCGACAACGACGTGTACTTCCAGGTCGCGCTCGTGACCACGGTCGGCCTGTCGGCGAAGAACGCGATCCTCATCGTCGAGTTCGCGAAGGCGAACGTCGAACAGGGCATGGGGCTGATCGAGGCCGCCGTGCACGCCGCGCGGCAGCGGTTGCGCCCGATCCTGATGACCTCGCTCGCGTTCATGTTCGGCGTCTTGCCGCTTGCGATCTCGAGCGGCGCCGGCTCGGGCGCCCAGAACGCGGTCGGCACCGGGGTCGTCGGCGGCACGCTCAGCGCGACCGTGCTCGGCATCTTCTTCGTGCCGGTGTTCTTCGTCGTCGTGCGCAGCCTGTTGAAGCCACGCCGACTCGGTCAAGTCGCCGCGCCATCGACGGCGGAGGCGCACTGATGCACTCAAGGGTCTCGCGCTCCGTCGTCGGCACGGGCTCCAAGGCACAGTCGTGGCTGGTTGTGATCGCGCTCACTGCGGCGCTCGGCGGCTGCGCAGTCTTGCGCCGAAGTACAAGCAACCGCAGCCGCCGGTACCGGCCGAATGGCCGCAAGGGCCAGCATACGAGGCCTCCGGTCCCAGCGCTGCGACGGTGTCCGAAATCGGCTGGCGCGAGTTCTATGCGCGATGATCGCCTGCGACACGTCGTCGAACTGAGCCTGGCGAACAACCGCGACCTGCGCATCGTCGACGCTCAACATCGAGCGCGCGCGTGCGGTGTACCGCATCCAACGCGCCGACCAGTTCCCCACGATCGAGGCGGTGGCGTCCGGAACCGCGCAGAAGATTCCTGGGTCGATCTCGCCGACGAGGGACGGCTCCACCTATCGCGAGTACCGCGTCGAGGTCGGCTTCGCGTCGTACGAGCTGGACCTGTTCGGCCGCGTGCGCAATCTCAAGGAGCAGGCGCTGCAGGAGTATCTCGCCATCGTCGAGACCCAGCGCAGCGCACACATCAGCCTCGTCGCCGAAGTCGCCGCGGTCTGGGTGACGCTGGCCACCGATCAGGCGCTGCTGCAGCTCGCCCAGAATACTCTTGAGAGCCGGCGACGGTCATTCGAGCTGACCCAGCGCAGCTACGAGCTCGGCATCGCGTCGGCGCTCGATCTCGAGCGGGCCCGCACGAGCGTGGAGACGGCCCGCGACGACGTCGCCGCGTACACGAGATTCGTGGCGCAGGACCGCAATGCGCTGCAACTGCTCGTCGGTGCGCCGGTGCCCGAGACGCTGCTGCCCGACGCGTCGGTCGATCCGGTCACGGCCCTGACCGATCTGCCGGCCGGCGTGCTGTCATCGGTTCTTCTGGAGCGGCCCGATATCCTCGCGGCCGAACGCCGGCTGATCGGCGCATACGCGAGTATCGGCGCCGCGCGCGCGGCGTTCTTCCCGTCGATCAGCCTGACGGCCCTCGGCGGAACCGCGAGCAACAGCCTGTCGGGCCTGTTCGGCGGCGGCAGCGGGGCCTGGACGTTCCTGCCGCAGATCGCCCAGCCGATCTTCGACGTCGGCAGGAACCGGGCGCGACTCCGGGTCACCGAGACCGACCGCGACGTCTTCCTCGCCGATTACGAGAAGGCGATCCAGATCGCGTTTCGCGAAGTGGCCGACGCGCTCGCGGGCCGCGGCACGATCGATGATCAGCTCGTGGCGCAGCGGGCCCTCGTCGGGGCGACGCAGCGCACCTACGAGCTGACCGACGCGCGCTATCGCGCCGGCATCGACAGCTCACTCAGTCTGCTCGACGCACAGCGCGAGCTCTATGCGGCACAGCGAAGCCTGATCGTGACACAGCTCGCGCGCGAGACGAACCTCGTGACGTTGTACAAGGTGCTGGGCGGCGGATGGAGACGGGGACCGTAACAGGCCGGCGCAGTCTGCCCAGGAGGAAATGATGACGCAGGTAGCCGCGGAAGCATGCACAGCGGTTGGTGCTGTTCAGGAGCAGTTCGAGCCGTACCCTGTTCGCGAGGTTACGGTCGGCCCGATTCGAGTACAGCGCGCACTGCCTCTGCGAGGAAGACGCCTGATCGGTCCGTGGTGCTTTCTCGATCGGTTCGGCCCTCTCACCTTCAACGAAGGCACGCCAATGGATGTCGCGCCGCATCCGCACATGGGCCTCCAGACCGTGACGTGGCTACAGCAGGGCGAGCTCGTGCATCATGACAGCCTGCGCAGTGAGGGCAGTCTTCGACCGGGCGGCGTCAACGTGATGACGTCGGGACACGCGATCGCGCACGCTGAGCGCACACCAAAGAACAATACGGGTCGGCTCGGCGGCGTGCAGTTGTGGACCGCCCTGCCTGATCGCGATCGGAATGGTCCGGCGTCGTTCCAGCACGTTCCCGAGGTGCCGGTGCTGGAGATGTCAGGTGGTCTGGCGCACGTCTTCTCCGGCACACTCTGGAACGCGACGTCGCCAGCCAGCCATTTCTCGTCGCTGGTCGGTGCTGACCTGCAGGTTCATGCCCATCATTCGCTGACCGTTCCGATCGAGCGCGAACATGAACATGCGGTCCTGATACTCAGCGGCGATTGCGCCCTGGAGAAACAACCGCTGGCGCCCGGAGTCCTGTACTACCTGGGCACGCAGAGAGCCGACCTCAGCTTCGCGTCGACCGACGGCGCGCGCGTGTTGCTCATTGGCGGCTTGCCGTTCGCTGAAACGATCTTGATGTGGTGGAACTTCGTCGCGCGGACTCCCGAGGAAATTCGGACGGCGCGGGATGATTGGGAAGCGCATCGGCGATTCGGCGATGTTCCCGACTATCAGGGCCCGCGCCTGGCGGCTCCAGAGCTGACTCGGCTCGCGCAGCCGAATCCTGTGAGTTGAACCGGCGTCCGCTCCCTCGCGCACGATGGCCAGCCCCGTTTCCCTAGCGGATCTGATCACATAGCCCCTGACCGATCCAAATGTGACGGACGGCAAGTCAAGCGGCGTGAAGAGCTCACCCGACGTCTCACAGACGCGAGCGTCATCGTCACCGCGTAGACGATGGAGGTGTGAGCCGATTGGGTCCCCGGGCGAACGGTTCGCACGCACAGTCGACTCTGGCATTCGAGCTGTCTCAGATCCCGCCTCCGAGCTCTGGGCCCACACACGACACGCCCCGTCCATCATGGAAAGACGTGATATCGCCGGAGGCCGACATTCCTTACGCTGATTTCGTGATCGAGATGCTGGGCCGATGATGAATGAACAGGAGACCGCGATGGCTTCAAACGAAGAGATTATCCGCAATCTGTACGCGGTCGCAGAGAAGGAACCCAAGAGGTTTCGGTCACTGTTCACCGAGAACGGCTACTGGTGGGACGTCCCTGCCGGAGTCAAATACCGCGGCGACGAAGTCGCTCGTGCGGCCGACATCTACTCGGCTGCATTTCCGGACATGCACCGCGAACTCTCCGACCTCTACTTCGACGGTGACGTCGTCGTCGTTGAGCTGTCGCTGAACGGAACCCACCAAGGTGACCTTCCCATGGGCCTGGGAACGCTCCCCGCTACCGGTAAGGAATTCCACGTCCCGTGCATCGATGTCTTCCATGTTGAGGATGGGAAGGTGAGCGCGTTCGACTGCCACTACGCCGGAACCATCATGCTCGCCCAGCTCGGTGTGCTGGGCAATCTGGAGGCCTCTCTCAAGAAGGAAAGGTTACCTCCGCCGCGGGGCCAGGTCTCCGCGCGATAGCGATGGCATCGACTGGACACGAGTGAATTTGAACGACGTCAGCGAGGTCACGTGGCGATCAGGCACGCGAGCACAACAAGATCCAACGGAGACCATCATCATGACTCAGAACACACCACGCGGCGTGTGGAAAGCCGCCGATTGCGCGCTGGTCCTTAGTGATTACCAGGAACACATACTCGATACCGTGTGGCAGCAAGATCGCAGGGTCATCGAATTGAATATATGCACTCTCGCGAAAATGGCGGTTGCCTTCAAGATTCCAGTGATCTTGAGCACCGTGGGTGTCGAAATGGGTTCCAACGGACCGACAATCGCTTCGCTACGCGCTGCGGTTCCGGGCGTGAAAGACATCGACCGGAGTTCAATGAATGCGTGGGACGACCCCAAGTTCGTGGCCGCGGTGAAGGCAACCGGGCGCAAGAAGCTGGTGATGGGTGCGATCGCAACCTCGGTGTGCCTGGCTTTTCCCGCGATCGACGCCATGGCGAACGGTTATGAAGTGGCGTTCCCAGTTGATGCTGTGGGCGACCATTACTTAGAACAGCACGATGCCGCGATTCTTCGGCTTGGCCTCAGCGGAGCGGTCCCAACCTCCACTGTGGCGATGATCGCCGAGTGGTTCGCCGACTGGGCATCGCCGATGGCAGCTGAGTGGAAAAAGGTATTGATTCCCTACTATGACCAAATGGCTGAACTGAAGAACTCTCCCAAAATACAAAAGCCAAGAGGCATGACGGCGCTTATTGCCGATTGGCAGGCGAAGAGTCCCGCACCGCACGCGTGAGCCGGTTCCCCTCCTCAGGGTTCAGCGATCCGATTCGTATTCAGCGGTTTGCGGACGCGTCGACAGCGAACGAAGCCGCAATTGTGTCAGACCACGTAATGTGCCGCGATCACTTATCACGATTTCGTTGAGCTGCTGGTCCGACCCGATGTCGTCGTCAACTCAGCGAAGTCACGTCCGGCTGGTGGTGAGCCGGACGCGACTCGCCACAATCGCTACCGTGCAGCCAAGGCCACGGCGTTTGCCGCCTTCGCAATGAGATCGGCGACGGCCTTCGGCTGGGACACGTAAACCGCGTGACTGCCCTTGACCTCGACGACTGTTGCGCCGGCGCGTTTCGACATCGCGCGCTGTGCGTCGGGCGGGATCATCCGGTCTTCCGTGGACACGAGATACCAGCTCGGTTTCGTCCGCCACGCCGGCGCGCTGACGGCGCCGTCGAGCGCCGCGACGCCCCACGGCACCTGCGAATCCGCCATGAACGCCGCGGCATCAGCGCTCACATCAGCGGCAAACGACGCCTGGAACTTCGTCCGATCGAGAAACAGGAAGCCATCCTGGGGCGGCAGGATCGGAGGCACGGGCGCTCCCGGCGGCGGGTTCTTGATCAGCGAGGAGACAGATTCGCCGCTGTCCGGGAGCAAAGGCGGCGATGTAGACCAGTGCGGCGACGTTTGGATCGTTGCCCGCCTCCGTGATGACGACGCCGCCGTACGAATGGCCGACGAGAATCGCGGGACCGTCCTGCGCGGCCAGCATGCGCTTGGTCACGGCGACGTCATCCGCCAACGAGGTAGTCGGATTCTGGACGACCGATACCTTATAGCCGTCCTTCCTGAGCACGTCGTAGACGCCTTGCCAGCCGGATCCGTCCACGAACCCTCCGTGTACGAGCACCACGTTCTTGACGCCTTCCATTCCTGTGTGTGACATCTGACCCTCCTCTTCTTCTTGATTCGATGAAGGCGGCATCATGCCGCCCTCACTCTGATGGCTGTTTCTCGCGAACCATCCACTCGCGGATATATCCGGGACAGTCTGCGAGTCGAATCGCCCGCGTCTGGCACTCGACCAGGAATCGCACGACGTCCACGTCGACGAGCGTCACCTCACCCAAGTCGAGCACGACGGCTTGTCCGCGGTCCTCCTCGAGGCACCGCCGCAGATCAGGCAGGTGCTCGGAGCCAACGCGTCCGCTCAGGGCCAGCGTCGTTGTCCCGGCCTCCGTTGACCGCGTGATCTTGAGCATCGATGGTTGACGAGTTCCGGCCGTGGGAACGGCAATTGGCGCGCCACCCGTAAGTTGTTGTCCGCGTTCACCAATCGTCGCGACTCGCGCGAGGCCTCGCGACCGTCAGTCGCGAAATCTCGCGAGCAATGGTCAGGGCGACAGGGAAGGCCTAGAATCCAGGTGTGCAGGAAGACAAGCCGGCTTTCGGGGCTGGTGAGGAAGCCTTTCGGCTGATCGTCGAGACGATCCCCGGTCTGATCGCGGTCATGACGCCGAACGGCGGCGTCGAACACGTCAACCGCCAGGTCCTTGAGTACTTCGGCCGGACGCTCGAAGAATTGAAGCGATGGGGCACCACCGACGCTGTTCACCCTGACGACCTTCCCCGCGTCATCGCTGCGTGGCAGCACGCCGTCGAAACGGGCCAGCCGTACGAATTCGAGCATCGCATCCGGCGAGCCGATGGCCAGTACCGCTGGTTCCAATTACGCGGGCTGCCGCTTCGGGACATCAGGGCCAGATCGTTCGGTGGTACGTCCTCCTGACGGACATCGATGCGCGCAAGCAGTCGGAAGAGAAGTTGCGACGGAGCGAAGCCGATCTGCTCGAGGCGCAGCGCTTGAGCCACTGTGGCAGTTGGCGACACGATCTCGCATCGGGAGTCTTCAGCGTGTCCCCCGAGGTGCTGCGAATACGCGGCGTCGACTCGACGGAGCCCCTGTCCCACATCGACCGGATGTACGCCGGAATTCATCCGGACGACCGGTCGAGAGTCCGAGCCACGTATGAGGCCGCGCAGCAGCAGAACGGGGAGTTCGACGCCGAGTACCGCATCGTCCTTCGTGACGGGACGATCAAGCACCTTCACACGATCGGCCATCCGGTCGTGAACGAGTCCGGTGACGTCATCGAGTACATCGGCACCGGGATCGATGTCACCGAACAAAAGGAGGCGCGAGCCGCACTGGAGCATGCGTTCGAAGAAATCAAACGCCTGAAGGACCGGCTCCAGGATGAAAACCTGGCGTTGCGCGAGGAGATCGACCAGGCCTTCATGTTCGAGGAGATCGTCGGCGCATCGGCTGTGCTCAAGACCGTCCTGTCACATGTCGCCAAGGTGGCCCCGACCGATTCGACGGTGCTGATCTCCGGCGAGACGGGCACCGGCAAGGAACTGATCGCGCGGGCCATTCATAAGCATTCACGAAGGACCGAACGCGCGTTTGTCAGCATGAATTGCGCGGCTACCCCTCCATCGCTCATCGCGTCGGAGTTGTTCGGGCACGAGAAAGGCGCGTTCACCGGGGCGGTGCAGCAACGCCGCGGCCGTTTCGAACTCGCGCACTCGGGCACCATTTTTCTCGACGAGATTGGCGAGATCCCGATGGACACGCAGATTGCGTTGCTGCGCGTGCTGCAAGAGCGTCAGGTCGAGCGGGTTGGCGGGAGCCGCGCCATCCCTGTGGACGTCAGGGTGATCGCCGCGACGAACCGAGATCTGTCCGAAGCGATCGCGGCGGGGACGTTTCGATCGGATCTGTTCTATCGGCTGAACGTGTTTCCGATCGTGGTGCCCCCGCTGCGAAAACGGCGCGAGGATATTCCGATCCTGGTCGAGTACTTCGTCAAGCGGTTCGCGGAAAAGATGGCGAAGCGTATTCACCGGATCGACAAGCACACGCTGGAGCTCTGCGAGCGATACTCGTGGCCCGGCAACATTCGCGAGCTGCAGAACATCGTCGAGCGGTCCGTCATCCTGTGCAGCGGCGATACGTTTTCGATCGACGAGGCCTGGCTGCCCAGCCAGGTGCCACTCCGCGCTGACGGGTCAAGTGCGCTTCCCGCTGCATTGCAGGATCAGGAGAAGGACATGATCGAGGCCGCGCTGGCGAAGAGCAAAGGACGAGTCGCCGGTCCTCGGGGTGCAGCCGCGACGCTCGGTATTCCGCCATCAACGCTGGAGTCGAAAATCAAGCAACTTGGCATCCGGAAGGGCCAATTCAGCACAGCGTCTTGATACGCCGCGCCTCGCACGGCGACATCCTCCTGCTCACGGCGCGTCGCTGTCGCCCGCCACGAAGAACGGCTCCATCTCCTTGTACTCGAGAATCTTCACCGCCGGAGCCGCGGGGCCTTTGCCCTGCGCGAGCGCGAGGAACGCCTGCTCCGACTGCGCGACCATGGCGCGCGCCAGGTCGTTCTTGTGAATCGAGTGGTAGCGAGACGGCATCGCCCAGTGGAACAGCGGCATGACAAAACCCAGTGCAGAAGGCGTGTTGGAGTTGCCGAGGATCACGGCCGGGCGGTAGAGCCCGAGGAAGTCGAACTTGAGCTCCTCCGACTTCTTCTCCTTGTCGCCGATGTTGCGGAGGTACTTGGTCGACGACTGCGAGTCGGCGCCGACCGCTGTCATCATCGCCAGCACACGAGCGCCGCCCGCCTTGGCCGCAGACGCGAAGGCCGTGGGGTAGGTGATCTCGATCTTGCGCACCTCCTCGTCCGCCATCTTCGCGCTGCCCTTACCGACGCCGAACGCCGCGAGCGCGATGTCGACGCCCTTGGCGTGCGGCGCGAGCTCCTCCTCGAGCTTGTCCATGTTCACGACCACCTGCTGCACCTTGGGGTTCGCGAGCTCCGCGACGTTGCGCCGAGTCACGACAACCACCTTCTTACACAGCGGGCTCTGCACGAGCAGGTGCAGGATGTGCCCGCCCACGTTGCCAGTGGCGCCCAGCAACATCGCCGTGTACTCGACCTTGGGCTCTCCGCTGCCGCCTGGCACCCGTTCACGTTCATCGGCGGAGTACTCCTCCATATCAGGCGCTATACCTCGATGTGTGTCGCGGGAACTGGAATTGGTTTTTGTGTCAGAACTGTGTCACATACCCCCCGAAACCCTGGGGCAACACCGTCATTTACGGGGACACGCTGAAGCAGATCGTTGTTGCGGGAAGTCGTTGATCGGAAGTGCGTTGGTGCGATTTCGGTGTGCGTCAGCACGCGTGAGCGGAATCAATTTCCAAGCGTGCTCCTTCAACCACTCGGACATCTCTCCGTTTAGAATCAACGACTTGCGAGCGGCTTGAACAGTGTAGCGCAAAACCCTTCTTCAAGACGGACCGTTCCGCGATGCTGTTTGTATTCAGCGGTTTGCGGACGCGCCGAAATCCGATGGTCCAGGAAATTGTGTAAGACCTCTTCATGTGCAGCGAGTTACGGGTGCCGGTTGCCATTGCCGTCATCCAAGACGACAGCAGAGACACACTGGTCACACCAATCGGCGACACAATCACATTGATGGGCGACATGGACCTGCTCTACGCGCGCTGGCAGATGGGACTGTCGCTCGCGTTCCATATCGTCTTCGCCGTGATCGGTATGGCGATGCCCGTCATGACGGTCGCCGCGGAAGTCGCCTGGCTCCGCACCGGACGACCCGAGTACATGGATCTGGCGAAACGGTGGGCGCGCGGAACGGCCATCCTTTTCGCGGTGGGCGCGGTGTCGGGCACGGTGTTGTCGTTCGAGCTCGGTCTGCTGTGGCCGGCGTTCATGGAAGCCGCTGGACCAATCATCGGGATGCCGTTCTCCCTCGAGGGGTTCGCGTTCTTTCTGGAGGCGATCTTCCTCGGGCTCTACCTGTATGGCTGGCAGAAGCTCGGTCCGAGAGCACACGTGTTCGCGGGGGTCATGGTGTCGCTCGGCGGCGCGCTTTCCGGGGCATTCGTCGTAACCGCAAACGCCTGGATGAACACCCCGGCCGGATTTCGGATCGAGAACGGCCGGTTCGTTGATATCGATCCGTTCGCCGCGATGTTCAATCCTGCCGCCGGTGCGCAGGTGGCGCATATGCTGCTCGCGGCCTACGCGGCGGTCGGCGTGGGTGTCGCCGGTATTCACGCGCGGCTGCTGCTGCGGGATAGGCAGAGCGCGTTCCACCGGCGTGCATTCGTCATCGCGCTGCTGGTCGGGCTGCCTGCTTCACTCCTGCAGCCGCTGTCAGGCGACTGGGCCGGTCGCGTGGTCGCACGGACCCAGCCGGCGAAGTTCGCGGCGCTTGAAGGTCACTTCCAAACAGAGCCTTACGCGCCGCTTCGCATCGGCGGCATCCCGAATACGGAGACGGGTGAAACGCACTACGCCTTAGAGATTGCGGGAGGACTGAGCCTGCTGGCCCATGGCGACCCTGCGGCGCCCGTGACCGGCCTCAACGACATCCCACGCGAGCTCTGGCCGCCCGTCACGGCGGTACATATTGCCTTTCAGCTCATGGTGGCAATCGGAATGTGGCTGGCTTTTCTCGCGATCTGGGCCGCCGCATTGTGGTGGCGCAAGCGGCTGTTCGAGTCGAACGCATTTCTAAGAGCCGTGTTCTGGTCGACACCGCTGGGATTCATCGCCATCGAGGCGGGCTGGACGGTGACTGAGCTCGGACGACAGCCCTGGATCATTCAGGGGGTGATGCGCACGGCCGAAGCTGTGACGCCGATGCCGGGTCTGGTTGTCCCGTTCGTGTTGTTCACAGTGCTCTACATCGGCCTGGCGATCATCGTGATCATGCTGATCCGGCGAACGGTGCTCGAGACTGCGGCGACAGGACGTGCACGGTGATCGACGCAGGAGTGCTCCTGTCCGTTGTGCTGGTCTTGTCGCTGACGGCGTACGCACTGTTGGGCGGCGCAGATTATGGCGGTGGAGTGTGGGACCTGCTGGCGAGCGGGAAGACAGCGGAGCGGCAGCGGGCCACGATCGCCCACGCGATTGGTCCTGTCTGGGAGGCGAATCACGTCTGGTTGATCGTCGCCATCGTCATCGTCTTCACCGGCTTTCCACGTGCATTCGCAGCAGTAAGCACGTATCTGCACGTGCCACTCCTGCTCGTGTTGATCGGAATTGTGCTTCGAGGGTCGGCCTTCGTGTTCCGCGCATACGGACCGAACGATCCTCGCCACGAACGGTTCTGGGGTCGTGTCTTCGCGATGGCCAGCACCGCCACGCCGCTCTTCCTTGGCGTGATCGCCGGCGCCCTCACTGAGGGAAGGCTGCCGGCGTCGCCGCAGGGCTCCTTCGCGGCGGTCTATCTCACACCATGGCTGACACCCTTCTCCGTCTCGGTGGGAGTCTTTGCGTTGGTCCTCTTTGGGTACTTGGCAGCGGTGTACCTCACGCTCGAGGCTGACGATGCAGAGGAGGGCGCGGCGTTCCGGACGCGAGCACTGCTATCCGGCGTGGCCGTTGGCGTCCTCGCGGCCGTCGTGCTGCTGCTGGCGACACCTGACGTGCGTAACACCCTGGTCGCCTCAGCATGGGCCCTGCCGCTGCACGTGGCCACCGGCGCGTCAGCGCTCGCGGCGTTCGCATTTCTGTGGTTGAGTCGTTACGAATTCGCGCGTCTCGCCGCCGCCGCACAAGTGCTCTTCATTCTGTGGGGCTGGGCGTTGGCGCAGTATCCCTACGCGATTCGGCCGCACCTCACACTGGCTGACGCCGCGGCGCCGGCGAACGTGCAGGTGCTGTTGCTCCAAGTGCTTGGCGTTGGCGCTGTTGTCCTGGTTCCCTCTCTCTTGTACCTGTTCGGGATCTTCGGTCCGCGCGGCAACCAGACGCGAGAGACATGAGTTCGATGCGCCGAGTCGAAGTCACATGACGGCTATCGTCCAACTGCCGGCAGAGAACGGAATCGATGGTGCTTCCCGCCTTTCTTGACAAACGGCGGCGAGCGCGGAAGACTCGATGAGTGGCGCGGAAGCCGGGCGACGGTAACGCATCTGGCCGCCCGTCTTCTCCTTCGTAGTAGACTGTCCTCCGTGCGCCGGCTCGTCGCTTTCGTGCTTGTTCAGGCCATGGTTGCGTCGACGTCCATGGCCTCGTCGCTGCACGTCCACGAGTACGCGGGGCACGATCACCCGGATCACCACCACGGACCGGCGGCTCACGATCACGATGATGTAGCACCCGCTGATCCGGACCATCACCCTGATGCAGGCGATCGGGACCATCCGGCTTGGCAGGCCGACCCGTGCGAGCCCGGTCGACACGCGGTCGCCGTAAGCATAAGCTGCGCTCGCATCCTGCAGGCGCACGTCGATCTTGCCGAGTTACCGGGGGACACGATCGTGGTCCCGAGCGCTCCAATTCGCTCCGCCGTGCCTTTCACCGACGTACGAGTCCACGGTCCACCGTTCGACCCTCGAACACCGTCTCGCGCCCCGCCTCTTTCCCCCCACGCCTGATCACCTGACCGGCGCTTCGCTGGTCGTCCGTCAGTTCGATTAACCAAGGACCGTTTGTATGCCGACCCGAGCCCAGGTCTGTACCTGGATCGCTGCGGTCGGCCTGCTGGCGCCATCTGTGGCTGCCAGCCAGGGCCGAACCGAGCGTGAAATCGTGGAGCTGATCGTGCGCGATGGGCCGCAGGCCACGGCGATCCGGGCCGAATCGGAGGTCACGCGCCGCGAGCAAGGCGCGCGGCTCTCGTATCCGAATCCTTCGGTCACGTACAGCCGGGAAGGGGCAGGCTTCGCCGAATTCTTCCAGGCGGAACAGTCGCTGTCGTTGTTCGGAGCGCGTGACGCTCTGTCGCGAGCCGGCGTTGCGGCGACCGCCGCCGCAGAGGCCGAGCGCGACCTGCGGCTGTGGCTCCTCCGCTCAGAGGCCGCCGAAGCAGTCGCTCGCGTCGTCGCTGAGGAGGAACGGCTCGAGTCCGTTCGAGCCCACATGCGCGAGGTGGAACGGCTCATCGAGATCCTTCGCACCCGCGAGCGAGAAGGCGAAGGCTCACGATTCGATCGGTTGCGCGCAGAACAGGAGCTCCGCGACAACAACCAGGTCGTGACGTCCGCAGCGGTCGCACTCGCCGAAGCGCGCGCGACGGTCTCGGGCATGCTGCCGCGTGACGCTTTGCTAACCACAGTTACGGCCACGCAGATCACGCCGCAGCCGTCGGTCCCTATCGAGACGTTGGTCACTCGAGCGACGTCCACTCGCGCAGAGCTTCGTGCCCTTGAGCAGCTCGGTCAACGCGCAACCTTCGAAGCCGACGCGGCTCGACGAGCGCGGCTCCCTTCCCCGAATCTGTTCGGTGGCGTGAAACGAGCGGACGAGTTGTCGGGACGCACAACCGGCGGCGTGTTCGGGGTGACCGTGACGCTGCCCCTGTTCGATGACGGCGGCCGGGAAGCCGCGCGGTGGAAGGCCGAGCGGTCACGAGTAGAGGCCGAGCGCCTGTTCATTGAATACCGCATCCGCAGTGAGATCACCGGCGCCTCGGAAGTGCTGACGCTCCGGCAAGCCGCGCTGTCCGAAGAGCAGCAGGGGACCGCGGAGGAGCTGGTGCAGATCGCAGTGGTCGCGTATCGCGAGGGTGAGGTCGGCATTCTGGAACTGCTCGACGCGGCTCGTACCGCATCACGAGCACGGACTCGCAACATCGATTTGCGACTCGACGCCCGCCTGGCACAAATCGCTCTGGAACGCGCAGTGGGAGACACATTGTGGCCCTGACATCTCTGTTCTCGACCTTGCTCATCGCCATTGTGGCAGCTGGGTGCAATCGTTCAGCCGCGCCAGAAGCCGCGCCGGAAGAACCAGAGGTGCTGAGCGTCACGCGATGGACGGAGAAGACGGAGCTCTTTGCCGAGTACCCGCCTCTCGCCGTCGGTTCCACGTCACGATTCGCCATTCACCTGACGCGCCTGGATGGCTTCAAGGCGCTCACTGAAGGCAACGTGGAAGTTCGGCTCGAGGGCGGGTCGGGCCAATCGGAAGTGTTCCGCGTGGACGCGCCGTCTCGCCCAGGGATCTTCGGAGTCGACGTGAAACCCGCGCATGCTGGCAAGCGCCAGCTCGTGATCGTGCTCAAGGCCACGGGATTGAACGATGAACATCGGGTTGGCGACGTCGATGTGCACGCGAATGCTGAAGCGGCCCGCGCTGCCGCGCCTGCAGGAGGTGAGGATGCACCAGGCATCAGTTTCTTGAAGGAACAGCAATGGAGCTTGGATTTCGGGACCGCCCTAGTGAAGGAACAGGCGGTTCGAGAATCGATCCGCGTTCCAGCGCGCCTCGAAGCGAGACCTGGCGGCGCCGCCGACGTGGTCGCACCTATCGACGGTCGCCTGACGGGCGTTGTCGAAGTCGCCCTTGGGGCGAGCGTCTCTCGCGGGCAGGAACTCGCCCGAATGCTGCCCCCACCCTCGGCACCGGCCGACCTTCCGCAGCTTCAAAGGGCACGCGCGGACGCACAGACCGCGCTCGCCCTGGCGACTCGCGATCGCGAGCGCGCCGAGCGGTTAACGACAGCGGGAGCCGCGCCTGCCAGACGTCTGGACGAGGCGCGATCCGCCGAGGAGCAGGCGACGGCTCGTTTGACGGCGGCCGAGGCAAGTCTGGTGCAGTACAACGCCGCGCGCACTGGAGGTGCCACGGACGCCGAAGGGTCGTTCATCGTGCGCGCCCCTGTGAGCGGCGTGATCGCTCAGCGCAATGCCGCAACTGGGGCGAACGTTACCGCCGGAAGCGTACTGTTCCGCGTGGTAGATGCCGCACAAGTTCACGTCATCGGTCAGGTTCCCGAAGGACAGGCGGCGCGCGCTCGTCTCGCGCAGGCCGCCGAAATCGAGATCGCCGGACAAGCCGGTCGCCTGCCGGCGGGCCGCCTCGTGAACGTCGGCAAGGTGCTGGACCCACAGTCCCGGACGTTGCCCATCACATTCGCCTTCGAGAACCGGACGATCGGACTGCCGGTGGGGCAGGCCGCATTCCTCCATTTGCTGCTGGAGGCCACACAGGCGCGTCCGGTCGTCCCCGCGACAGCCATCGTGGATGATGCCGGGCGGCCGATCGTGTTCGTGCAGCGCGAAGGCGAAACCTTCGAGCGACGGCCGGTGACGCTCGGCCCGCGGTCGGGCGACGTGGTGCAGCTCACCGAGGGCCTCAAGCCTGGAGAACGCGTGGTGACGAAAGGGGCCTACCTCGTGCGCCTCGCGTCGTTGTCAACGTCGGTTCCAGCCCACGGGCACGTGCACTGAGCGCCGCCTTCGCGCGCCGCGCTTCGGCGCCCAAGGGAGCTGAACATGATTGACGGACTCATTCGCTGGTCGCTCAGGCATCGTCCTATCGTGGTGGCCCTCGCCGCTGCGTTCCTCATCTGGGGCGGCTGGACGGCCACCCGTATCCCATTGGATGTGCTGCCGGATCTCACGGCGCCGACGGTGACCATCCTCGCCGAAGCGCCGGGTATGGATCCGCTCGAGATCGAGTCGCTGGTGACGTTCCCTATCGAATCCGCGCTGAATGGCGCGGCGGGCGTGCGACGGGTGCGTTCCGCGACGGCAGTAGGCGTCGCCGTCGTGTGGGTCGAGTTCGACTGGGGGCAAGACATCAATCGCGCCCGTCAAACGGTCACGGAGAAGCTTACGCTGGCCTCAGGTTCGTTTCCTCCAAACGTCGAGCCCCCGTTCCTGGCGCCAGTCTCCTCGATCATGGGAGAGGTGCTGTTCATCGACCTGGAGTCAGACCGCCACTCGCCGCTGGAACTCCGGACCGTCGCTGAAACCCTCGTCCGTCGTCGGCTTCTGGCCGTTCCTGGCGTCTCGCAAGTCATCGCCACGGGAGGCGAACAGAAGCAGTACGAAGTGGTCCTCGATCCGATACGGCTTGCGGCACACCAGGTGACAGTTCAGGAAGTTGAGAAAGCACTGATCGCCGCGAATCAGAACGCGACCGCAGGCTTTCAGGTCGCACAAGGGCAGGAGTACCTCGTACGCGGTGTCGGCCGTCTCGGTGACGTCGACGCCATCGCCGCGGTCAGCGTCAAGGCCACGGATGCAGCCCCAGTGCTCATACAGGACGTGGGTATCGTTCGCGAAGGCGCGGCGATCAAGCGGAGCGAAGGCTCACACAATGCCAAACCCGCCGTCATCGTTGGCATTCAGAAACAGCCGGCGGTCAACACACTGGAACTGACCGAGCGCATCGACGCCACGCTCGACGATATCCAACGAGCCCTCCCTCAGGGTATGCAGATCCATCGCGATCTGTTCAGGCAGGCGGATTTCATCGAGCAGTCGCTCGACAACCTTTTCACTGCGTTCATCGAGGGCGCGGTCCTCGTCATCCTCGTTGTCGTGGTGTTCCTGATGAACATCCGGGCGGCAGTCATTACGCTGCTCGCGTTGCCGTTATCGCTTGTGGCGGCCGTCATTGCGATGGATCGATTCGGTCTCACGATCAACAGCATGAGCCTGGGCGGGCTCGCCATTGCCATCGGCGAGCTGGTCGACGACGCCATCATCGACGTGGAGAACGTCGTTCGGCGCCTGCGAGAAAACGCGACACGCCCGGAGTCCGAGCGCGTGCCCGTCCTCGAGGTCGTCTACCGCGCAAGCACGGAGATTCGGCACTCGGTCGTCTTCGCGACCGTCATTGTCGCACTCGTCTTCCTACCGCTGTTCATGTTGAGCAGCGTCGAGGGCCGACTGCTGCGGCCTCTTGGTTTCGCCTATGTCGTAGCGCTGACCGCTTCGCTTGTCGTCGCACTCACGGTCACACCAGTGCTGTGCTCTTGGGTCCTGCCGACATCACGCCTGATTGCGTCGGGGACCGAGCCCAAGTTGACGCAACGCCTCAAGGCCGCGTACGAGCGATGGCTCGGCCATGCGTTCACGTACTGGCGGAGCGTCCTGACCGCTGCCGTTGCCCTGTTGGTGGTTGCGCTCGTGGGCATCGCTGAGGCGGGCAGATCGTTTCTCCCTGAGTTCAACGAAGGCGCCTTGACCGTGAGCGCCGTGACGGTTCCGGGCACGAGCCTCGCGGATTCAAACGCGCTCGGCAATGCCCTGGAGCGGCTGATGCTCAGTGTGCCCGAGGTCACTTCGACCGCGCGGCGAACCGGGAGGGCCGAACTCGACGAGCATGTGCAGGGCGTCGAATCCGCGGAGATCGACGTCCGCCTCGAGATGAAGGATCGACCGCGCGAAGCGGTGCTCGAGGAACTGCGACAGAAGGTCTCACTGCTCCCGGGCACCAACGTCACGATCGGGCAGCCCATCTCGCATCGCATCGATCACATGCTCTCGGGCACCCGCGCGAACATCGCCGTCAAGATCTTCGGCGACGATCTTCCGACCCTCCGCCAGCTGGCCAGCCAGGTGCACGGTCAGATGTCTCTGGTGAACGGAGTGGTCGACCTCGCGACAGAGGCCCAGACGGACATTCCGACGCTGAAGGTGCGGGTCGATTCGGCAGCGGCCGCGCGTCACGGGCTCGCGTCGGGCACAGTCGCGGAAGCCCTGCAGACTGCGCGCGTCGGGCATGCCGTGGGTCAGATTCTTCAGGGACAGATCGCCTTTCCGCTGGTCGTTCGCTACGCCCTGGACGAATCGACGGAACTCGACGCGATTGGGATGACGCAGATCCAAACACCAGACCGTCGCCAGATTCCACTGTCTGCGGTCGCAACGATTCAGGAGGATCGTGGCCCGAACTTCGTCATGCGCGAGAATGTCCAGCGCCGAATCGTCGTCCAGAGCAACGTCTCCGGGCGGGACTTGCGCAGCGTGGTCAACGACATTCAGGAGCGCGTCACTCAGAACGTCAAACTGCCGCAGGGGTATCACGTCGAGTACGGCGGTCAGTTTGAAAGCGAGGCACAGGCGTCCAGGCAGCTCCTCTGGCTCTCCCTTGGTGTCATCGTCGCGATCTTCTTCATCCTCTCGGCGGCGTTCGGCTCGTCGCGTGACGGTCTGTTGATCATGATCAATCTGCCGCTCGCGTTGATCGGCGGTGTTGTGGGCGTCTACTTGGCAGGAGGCGTGTTGTCGGTGGCGTCGATCGTCGGGTTCATTACCCTTTTTGGGATCGCCACGCGAAACGGGGTCATGCTCGTGTCACACATCCGCTACCTGCAGGAGCAAGAGGGCGTGACCGACTTCCGCACTGCGGTTATGCAAGGGGCGAGCGAGCGTCTGGTACCGATTCTGATGACTGCGCTCGCCGCTGGTCTTGCGTTGGTGCCAATCGCGCTTTCCGCCGGAGAGCCAGGCAGCGAGATTCAGGCACCGATGGCTATGGTGATCATGTTCGGGCTTCTGAGCTCGACCGCCCTCAACATGATCGTCGTGCCCATTCTGTACGCGCGGTTCGGTCGACCCGTTGCCACGGCGCCCTGACGTTGCAGTTCCTCGACCGAGCCACCTTCCGCACTTTGTGAACGCAGCGGTTCAAGAGACCGTTTGAACGCTACTTAATCAAGCCTTACCATTCGATGCGGCGGGTGCAGAGGCGCGCAATGTCTTGAGACATATCGTCCGGACGCAGCGACGTGCCTTCGAGCGATACCCCCGCGAACAGACCGCGTGAGCGGGAATAACTGAGCATCTCGGCCCGCAGCGACGCATCGGTGGAAGCGCCGGTGTCACGCCCTTTGGGTCCGGCAGCCGCCGACATGCTGGCGCCGAGCTGAACCTTGGTGCTGAGGAGCGCCTCCATGCCGCGGGTGTTCATGACCAGAAGCACGAGATCGGTGGACTGTGCACCCAACTGGAGACCAAAGCTGCCGCCTTCGATCGCATACATCGCCGGTGAACCCCACGCTCCGTCAAAGCTCGCGCCGGAGCGACAGACCATCGCGCCGCGGCCGTAGCTGCCACCGATGCCAATGGCCACTTTCGTCATCGATGGAACGACGATGACACATTCGGCTTTGTTCAACAGATCCTGAGGAATGGAGTCCGGAAGGTTGAGGATCTCCTCCATGACAAGGCCGGCGTTCTCGAGGCGGCCCTGTTCCTTGTTCTGGGCGATGACGCTCGCCGTCGCCAGCATGAAACAGACAACAAGACTGAACGTGCGAAACATAGGTGATCCTTCTGACCGTTGTGTCGAATGCGGAAACACAGCTGACTGGAGCGACATGTCCCATACCAGCTGACTTACCTGTGATCGTGACCGAACATTGGTCGCTGGTCTGTGTCGTTGAGCACACCGATCTTGACTGTGCACAAAGTGACAGCGCGCTCAGCCGATGCACAGTTAGAGTCGCCCCGGCGCCCCGGCTCTCGACGATAAGACGTCAGAAAAGCTGCGGGCCGAGCCATGCTTCGAAAGCTTGGCTTCATCGATTCAACGGCGCCCTGAAGATCAACAACTCTCTCCTGAGTGTGTTGCTTCGCGACTGAAGTGCCTGACTCGACGATTTTGGCTGCTTAATCAAACAGCGTTCCCGGTGAGGTCCAGCATCATGAGAGGCATGAAGATCATCCGCACCATCATCATCGTCGCTGCTCTATCAGCGGTCGCCCTCGCGACCAGTGCGTGCCCGGAAAAGGGCCCTGCTGAGAAAGCCGGAGAGAAGATCGACAATACGATCGACAAGACAAAGGACGCCGCAAAGGACGCCACGAAGTAGAGGGACTCTGGGAGGGCGGGTGCGTTGCCGCTGTTATCGGGTGGCGAGCGCGCCTACCACGCCTCCCGACGCAGGCCCGGTACCGCGTCGAAATGTTCATCGCGGCTCATGACGGGCAGACGATGCTGGAGCGCGAGGGCGGCGATCCACACGTCGTTCGCCGGAATGGGACGACCGAGTTTCTTCAGCGATGCCCGAACGCGCGCGTAGGTCAGCGTGGTGGATTCATTCACGCTGAGGATCTCGAAGTGCGACAGATGCTCCGCCAACCACCGCTCATACTTGTCTCGGTGCCGGGAGCCTGAAATGCCGTAGCGAAATTCCCCGAGCACGATGACGGGAATGGCGACCTGGCTTTCGGCCGACAGCCGGGCGCCGACCGCCGGCTCGCCGTCGATGAAGGCCGACAGCGCGTTCGTATCGAGAATCACCGGCGGTCTTCTGGCTCAACGACCTCGAACTCCCGGTCGATGACGCGCTGAATTCTGGCGGTCTCGCGGCGGAGCGGCCGGAGTTGTCCGAAGCCCTTCATCCACGGCGCGTGGTCCCTACCTGATGCGGCAGGGCGACCCGAGAGTTTCTCCTGCAGGGCCTCCGTCACAAAGGCTCTGAGGGCCTGTCCGCGCTCAGCCGCTTTCGCCTTGGCCCGGCGAAACACCGCATCCGGAATTTCGAGCGTGGTCTTCACGTCACCATATTCCCATATTTATGGCTTCGCGGCAACGGACCGGCGGCGAATTGGGTCACGGCTGCTCGAGTCCGTCGAGCCACAACAGGATCGGCAACGGACTGAGATTGTTGGTTCCGTTGTAGCCCGGCCTGTGCCACGGCCGCACCTCGGACCACGTCATAATTCGTCCCGACGCCAGGACTGCCGCGCTGCCCCACGGCGAAGCAGCGATCGACACGACATCGGTGAGCTCCTTGACGAGCCCCGGGGCAGTCGCGTCCCGGCCGCGGCCGGTCTCGTAGTGACCGGAAGTGCCCCAGGTCATGACCCCGCCAGTTTGAGTGAGTGCCACGACATGAGCGCCTCCACCGACGACCGAACGAAGGCCGCGCGCGCCGACGACCGCCGCCGGTACAGGTCGAGGATCGCTGCTCCCGCGGGTGTTGCCCCAGTCCATGGCGGTACCGTCGGACAAGACGGCCACTGAGGAGTCGGCGAGCGCGGCGATGGCGACGACGTTTCGCACACCCTGCACGGGAGTCGGCGTATCGCGATTGGTCGTTGTCCCGTCGCCGACCTGTCCAAACTGATTGTGGCCCCATGCGCGCACGGTGCCGTCCTTGAGCAGCGCCAGCGAATGCCTGTTGCCGGTACTGATCGCGACCACGTCGCTGAGCCCGGGAATCCGCACGGGCAGGGGCATGAAATTCTCGACGCGCGCCGACCGGGTCTTGTAGTTGACGACCGGCATCGGGCCGATGCCGAGCTGACCGGCGTCGCCGCGGCCCCAGGCGTAGACGCTGCCATCGCGCGCGAGCGCGAGCACGTGCTCGCCTTTCGAGGACACGTCGACGGCGTCGAACTTCACCGCGACCGGCAGTGGTGTGTTCGAGCGCATGCGCGGCTGCGCTCGTGTCTCGAACTCATCGAGCGGCGTCGTGCCGAGAACTCCGTATCCCCCCGCACCCCACGAGAGCACCTGGCCGTTGGCGAGAACCGCATAGGCGGCTGCGGAACCGACCACCGCGTTGACGACGCCTGTCACGTTTGGAATCGGATACAGCGTGAAGGGATCGACGGGCCGGTTGTGCCCGAGGCCGAGTACTTCCTCTGCGGGAACGGCCTCAGTGGAGCCGTTCGCGGACCATGACTGCAACGTCCCGCCCGGCTCGATGAGCAGCCCCCACCGACCGAGCGCCACCCGGTGCTTCGCCGTCGAGCGGGTCTCGGCGCTGACGCGCGCCGCCAGCGGGAGCGCGGCCAGCAGCGCGAGCGCCTGTCGTCGATTCATCGTTCGATCTCCTTCAACCAGGCTTCGGCCGCGGCGCGTGCCGCGACGGTCGCTTCGGGGCCGACGATCGCCGCCGCCTGCCACATCCACGGTCGCGCACGGTCCGCCTTCTCGATGAACTCGATGCCATCCGGGCCACCCGTGAGGCTGATCGTCCGCGCCGAGAAATTCACGTCCGCGGTCGCGGTCAGGAACTCTCGCAGACGCCGCGCGAACAGCGTCCGTGGATCGGCCGGCGTCGTCTTCTCTACCTCCAGGGCAATCTCGGGTTCGTGCCCGCTCTCCTGCGCGCGCTCTGCCGTCAACTGCGCTCTGAGCGTGTCGGCGTAGGCCGGATTGGTCAGGTTGGCAAGAGCCTGCTTGACCTGCTCCATGAGCATGTCGCGGTCCTTGGGCGGCATCTTTTCGGCGGCCAGCCGCATCTGTTCGAACCCGGCGAGCTGGTCGGCGATGTCCTTCTTCACCTGGGCATCGACCGAGAGCGCGTATTGCCGCTCGGTTGGCAGCCGACCGTTCCTGTAGGTGTTGTAGCTGGCCATGAACGCGGGTGAGCTGACGTACGACTTCGCCCACGCGAACAGCGCCGTTGCTGCGGGACCGCGCGCCGCAGCAGGTAGCTTGAGGAATGCGCGCGTGCCGGCGACGCCGATGTCGGCGCTACGACCCGCTGCCGGCCCCTTGATCTCGTTGAGCACGAAAGTCCGCGCAGCAGTCTCAGTGAGACCGAGCTGCGCGAGCTGACTTTGCGCGACGAGGCCTGCTCCGGCCATCGCCACCGCGCCGACCGCGACCACTGCGATTCGCATCATCGGCTTATGTCGGCCTACTTCTTGATGAACTCGACGCGACGATTGTTGGCCTTGCCCGCCGGTGTGTTGGCGCTGTCGGCCGGCTCGTTCTCTCCTTTGCCGTCGGTGTCCATGCGGCCTGCGTCGATCTTGAATTCGTTGACGAGCGCGGTCTTCACCGAGGCCGCGCGGCGACGTGACAGATCGAGGTTCGCCGCTGTCTCGCCGTCCGAGTCGGTGTGGCCGACGATCTGCACCTTGAGATCGGCGTTCTCGGTGAGCACGCCGGCGACCTCCTTGAGCGTGCCGTAGGACTCGCCCCGGATGCGATCGCTGTTGACGTCGAAGAGGATGCCGTTGGTCACCCACTTGCCCTGGGTCAGCAGCTTGTTGCGCGTGTCGGGCGCGCCCACCGCGAGGCGCACGTTCGACACGAAATACTCCGATCCGGCATCGACATTGGGAATGAAGAAGGCAATGCGGTTGTACTTCGCGGTCGGAAGCAGCGCCCTCGGCACGTCCCACATCTTTTCCTGGTTGAGATAGACACGGACGCGAACGCCCTGACGGGTGACCGCAATGTGCAACGGGTCGCTCTTCCACGGCGATTTCGTGTCAGACGTGCCGTTGGCCGTCTGGGTTTCGCTCTGCCGCGTCGTCATCGAGGTCTGCCACGTCGGGCCGCCGCCGGGCCACGCCGTGAACGTGAATCGGTTGGCCGCCACCTGCCACGTCGCGATGTTGACATCGTCCAGTTGAACGATGCTGGCGTTGAACAGGTAGCCGGAGTTGAACGCGGGCGGCACCAGGAGATCGAACTCCAGCGTGAAGTTGTCGGGAAGCGTGGGCGTCAGCTCGGGGATGAACGTCCCGGCGCGGGTCAGCTTCAGCCAGCGGCCCGGTTTGCCCGCGACGGTGACGATCTCCCCGGCGGCATTGGTGTTCCACTTCGCCGGGAAATCGCCGATCGAATCCTGCGAGAAGTCTTCGAAGCCAACCACCTTCTCTCCCGGCACGAAGTCGAAGCGGCTGAAGGCCTGAAAATCGGGTGCTGCGGCCTGTTGCGCAGCGAGCCGTGTCGGCCCGGTCACGTACGTCAGGGCGAGCAGCATGAAGACCAGCGGAATCCGGGAACGCGGCGAGCGGTTCATCGTGAAACCCTCCTCAGGGGCAAGCAGCTTATCTCGCAGGCGCCAGATGTCCAGCGATTGTTTCAGGCGTCCCGAGAAGCTCGCGCAGCGCCATCGGGATCTGGTAGTACGGGATCCCGATGTTGCGTTCGGTCGTCCTGAAGTCGCCCGCCAAAAATAGGCTATGGCCTATTTATATGTCGATTGGCAGGATCCTCAGCCGCCGCATGACCGAACCCACGGCGGCGATGTCGAGGAAATCGAGGGCGCCGAAGTATGGCTGGGCAGCTGCAAGCGGCAGTTCTCTGTCCAGCCTCAGTAAGCGCCGAACGTGCGCAAGCTCACGCAGGTGAGATTGAAGGGTGCTGCTCTTCGCCAACCGGTGTCCTAATGCGTGTTGCACTCCCGCCATTCCGTCCAGCCAGCCACGACCGCCGCAAACTTCAACGCCCGAGCTGCATCAGTGATCTCGCGGGCGCCAATTTGCGTCGATGCGTTCGGTCGGCCCGCTGAGACAAGACTCACGTTGACGAGCATACCCAAATCGGGCATGATAATACCCATATTGGGTATGAATTTCCACTCGGGCCGATCGGGTCGAAAGAGCTTGGCGGATGCGCTCTTCACCAAGACTCAGCAGCGTGTCCTCGGTGTCCTTTTTGGCCAGCCTGAGCGGAGTTTCTATGCTTCGGAGCTGATCAGGGACGCCGGTACGGGCTCCGGCGCGGCACAGCGGGAGCTTGCCAAACTAGAGAAGAGCGGGCTGATCGTCGCACGACGAATCGGCAATCAGAAGCACTACCAGGCCAACGCGGCGTCACCGCTGTTTTCGGAATTGCGGAACATCGTGCTGAAAACGGTCGGCCTCGCGGAGCCGCTGCGCGACGCCCTGAAGCCCTTGTCGAAGGCGATTCGCGCGGCCTTCGTGTACGGTTCCGTGGCTAGGGCAACCGACCAGTCGACAAGCGATATCGACCTGATGATCATCAGCGACAGCCTCACATACGGCGAGGTTTTCGGCGGCCTTGAGCGCGTCACTCGCGTCCTTGGCCGGAAGATCAATCCGACTGTGTACACGGTCGAGGAATTTTCAAGACGCGCCAAAAGGGAAAACGCCTTTGTGATGCGGGTGCTCGAGCAGCCGAAACTCTGGGTGATTGGATCGGAACATGACCTCCCCATCGCCGCTTGAGCGCCTCGCGGGTCCGGGAAACGTCCTCGGAAAGCCAGCTGAACTCATCGGAATAGATCGTTCGTGACAGCCGCCGGGAACAACGGCACCAGCGGCAGCTCCCCTTTTAGTGCGCCTCTGGTCGCCTCAGACACTCTTTGCACGATGTCGTCCGAGAACTGCGTTTTGTGACACGCCATCGATCGACGGGTCGCGTCGAAGTCTGCCGCGGAGAACGGAACGCGAGCGCTGAAATACTTCGCCAACGGAGTCAGGAAGGACGGCTCTCCGCGGGCCGGATTCATCGCACGAAATCCCTCGACCGGCAAGCGACACGTAGAACAGACGCTCCGGCACGCCGGGAGCGCCGGCCCGAACGAGCTGCGTCACCACGCTGCTCACAAGGCGATGATCGGGATGACCCGTCGCCCCGTCCGGTCCCCACGTGATGACGGCGTCGGGACGAATCCGCTGCAGTTCTTCCTGCATCCGCGCGGTCAGCTGGAAGAGACGCGCCCGATTTTCCATGTAGCTGCCGAGCTGCGCGTCTGGAAACCCGAGCAGAATCGGTGGATGGATCCCGAGCGCGTCCGTCGCGCAGCGAGCCTCTTCGTTCCGGACGCGGGCGAGTTCCGGGCCACGCGGGATCGATGTGTGAGCTCCGCCCTGAGCGCCGTCGGTGGCAATGATCAGGTAGACCTGCACGCCTTCGCGGGCGTAGCGCGCGAGAATCGGCGCCGCCGCTCCCTCGTCGTCGGCATGAGCGAACACCGCAACCAGCGTCCTGGATCCGCCCTGGGCCGCCAGCCGTGGAAACACGATCGATTCCAGGGCAGGCAAGGCCACGGCGATCAGTTGATACAGCAGCGCCATCACCGCGATTGCGGTGATCACCATCGTGCAGCTCGCGATCGTCTCGAACACCACGTCTTCAGGATTTCTGTTATTCATGACCGCCTCCTGGAGACCACGATAGAGCCGCTCGAGGCGATTAGAGCTTGAGGAAACCTTGAGGTTTCCCTGATCAGGCGCGGCGGGCGGGTTCGTGTCTCGGCAGGAGCGCGCCAAGCATCGGGCGGCCGGCCAGCGCGGTATGCCAGCCATACGCGGCCAGCGCGATCACGCTCGCCACGATGAGACGAGACGACGAGGCGTACGGCACTGAGGAGTCGAGCGTAATCGGCACTTGTGGAAGCAGCACGCTCACAAACGACGCGACCATCATCGTGAGCAGACCGAACCGGACAGCCACCACGATGACCGCCGTCTGGACCGCCGCGAACAACGCGATATCGGCGAACGATGGAGCGAAGTGATCGGCCGGGGCGTTGGTGAGCAGCCAGCCCCCGTGGTTGACGACGTAGTTCGCGGTCAGGCCTAGAATCATCGCCGCCATCGCGAACGAGCGCCGCCGGAGGAGCACGACGAGCACGAACAGGAGCAGGAACGTCAGCATGATGCCGCTCCACACGGGAATGTTCATCACCGAGCCGATGATCCGCGAGAGCACATGGCGCCCGCCGAGGAGCAGGTCGCTCGACACTTCCATTCCGTCAAAGGGGTTGCTGGAGGCGCCAACCGGAAATTGCGGCGGCCGGCCCGACCAGCGCCGCACCAGCGTATGCAGTCCGAGTATCAGGGCATTGGCAATCGCGACGAGCACGCCGACGAGCACATCGCGTCCCACGAGCGGATCGCGAAGGCTGCCCGCCAGCAACCGGCTCCATCCGATCATGGTTTCAGGCCAGACGCGGCGCATGTGCGGTTCGAGCGCGATGTACAGCAGCCACGCGAATGCCGGCACGAAGAAGACAAGCCCGGGCCCTCTGGTCAGCACCGACAGATCGCCGGTTGCGAGCGCGTTGCTCACCGCGCCGGCGGCGAGAATGCACATGCTTAACCGCAAGGCGCCGCGGCGATCGCCGCGGCCCAGGCGCAGATTGCGCAGCGCCAGCACCACGGCGGTGACAATGGCCAGCGGTGCCACGGCGGTGCGCATGTAGAGACCGACGCGCTCTCCCGACGTGTTGCCTTGTATGGCGCCTTCGTTCCTGGCCCGCGTCCACGGCGCGACGATCTCGAAGTACGCGGGCCTTCCCCTCACCGCCGCAGCCTCGATTCGAATGGGCACATCAGGGCGGTCGGGATAAGCCCCTTCCCAGGCTGCCCGCGCGTCCGCAAACATCGGCGGGATCCATCGGGGCTCGACGGGCGAGAACCGTGCGATTGGCAGGCCAGCCTCCGCAAACAGCGCTGTCCAATCAGCCGGCGATGCAGGAGTGGACGCGGCCTGGGCTTCCGGCGACGCCTCGATCTGCGCCGCGACGGCCAGCAGGCTGACCAGCCGACCTCTTTGATCGAGCGTCAGCGATGCCATCCCGGAACGCGTGGGGGGCGGATTCAGCGGCGTCACGATATTGGTGCCGCCGATTGGCACCAGGCTCCGGGAACTGTGCCGGTGCCAGAAGAGCAACGCAGGCGGTTCAGATGTCGCGAGCGTGTGCCATCGCGAGGGCGATCGGTCGTGCTCGTCGATGTATCGCAGGTAGTCGATATCGGTCGCGTATCCAATCGCTTCGTCGGCTGGCGTGTCCGCGTAGCCCAGGTTCCGCAGGACGGTATGGGCTCGCTCGGTGAGCGCCTGTGAGCTCAGCTCAATCTTTGTCATCCCGATCAGGCTGATGTCGCGCGTGAGCGGGGCGAGAAGGATCAGCCCCAACAGCACGCCGCCGAAGCAGAGGGCGCCGATCGCGGGCGAGAGCGTGCCGGCTTCGCCAGCCGCCGCAACCAGGTCGGGTGATGGTGTTTCGCCCGCCGCCAGCATCGCGGCGAGCGGGTTCCCTCCGGGCAATGCCGCCGCGACGGCAATCGCCGAGGCCGGACGCCGGGCCGGATCGCGTTCGAGGCAGCGCAGGATGACGCGTTCGATGGCGGGATCCAGATCGGGAATGTAGGTCAGCGGGGCGCCGTCGACGGTGAGCGCACGCTTGCCCGTGAACATTTCGTACAACACGAGACCCAGCGCGTAGACATCGGTCCGCGTCGTCACCTCGCGCCCTTCCTGCTGCTCCGGCGCCATGTAGCCGGGTGTGCCGGCAATTTCGCGCGTGTCGCGCCGCTGATCGGTGAGATTCGCGAGACCAAAGTCCGCGAGGTGCGCCCACCCACGTCCGTCGATCAGCACGTTCGCGGGTTTCAGATCGCGATGCAGGACCTTGCGGTCGTGTGCCGCGGCGAGGCCGGCGCAGAGCTGCCGCGCAAGCTCGAGCGCCTTGTCCGATGGCAACCGGCCGATGCGGCGCAACAACGAGGCGAGATCCTCGCCGTCGATGTACTCCATCGAGAGGAAATGCTGGCCGCCGGTCTCGGCGATGTCGTGCACGCGGCACACGTTCGGATGAGAGACCTGCCGCGCCAGCCGAACTTCCTGGTGGAAGCGCACCAGCCGGTCGGCGCGATCCGTGACCTCCCTCGACAGGAATTTCAACGCGACCGGTTGTCCGAGCTTCAAGTCTTCCGCTCGATAGACTTCGCCCATGCCGCCGCGCCCCAGCAGGCCAACGATGCGGTAGCGGCCGGCCAGCATCGTGCCGGGGATGAACTGCGCGCCGTCGAGAGCGTCCGACGAAGACGATGAACCCGTCGCCGCGGTCAGCGTCGGCGCTTGAGAGGTGTCAACGCGGGCACCGCACGCCAGGCAGAAGCGGCTCGATTCGGGAACATCGTGCCGGCAGGCAGGACACTGCATCGGATCGGCATGATACTAAGAACGTGGGTCCGATTGTCATCGACGTCGGCGCGCGCCTGGTGAGGCGGGAAGGGATCGAGGTCCAACTCCCGCCGAAAGCGTTCGAGCTGCTGCTGATTCTCGTCAAGAACCAGCCGAATGCCGTGCCGCACGCCGAACTGCACGCCGCACTGTGGCCTGGCGTTCATGTCTCCGAGACGAGCCTCGCGGCACTCGTGACGCAGCTTCGCAAAGCACTCGGCGATCGCGTGATTCGCACGCTGCACCGCGTCGGCTACGCGTTCATCGGCGACGCGATCGTCGCCGGCCATACGCACGCAGTCGGCGGGCCCGTGTGCCGGTTGATCTGGCGCGGCGAGTCAATTGACGTACAGGCCGGCCAATCGATCATCGGTCGCGACCGCGGATGCGCGGTTCAAATCGATGCCGACTCGGTGTCGCGCCAGCACGCCCGGCTGAACGTGGACGGACGCGACGTTTCAATCGAAGATCTCGGAAGCAAGAACGGCACGTGGGTGGCGGGCGAACGCATCCACGGCACCGTGCTACTGGCGGACGGAACGTCTTTTCGGGTGGGATCCGAGACCGTCCGCTTCGAGCTCACGATCGACGAGCGGCCGACAAAAACGGCCATCGTTCCGTGACCGCCTTCGAATAAGGCCGTCATCGTTTTTTCACAATCACGCCGCAGGATCGCCATCACGAGTCTCGTCTAATAAGGCGGCACGTGGTTGGTGGTTGGTGGTTGGTGGTGGCGATAACGGATAGGAGGGTGCCGTGGGTTCTGTGCTTTTCGCGACTTTCGACACGTTCGCGCAGGACGTGCGTCACGCGCTGCGATTGATGCGGCGCAATCCGGCGTTCACCTTCACCGCCGTCGCCACGCTCGCGCTCGGCATCGGCCTCAACACCGCGATTTTCTCGGTCGCCTATGGCGTGCTCTGGCGTCCGCTGCCGTATCCCAATCCCGATCGCCTCATCATCGTCTCGTCAGCGCAGCATACCGGGACTGGCGTCAGGACGTTCTCGACCTGGCCGCCGGTGACCTACGAGGGGCTGCGCCCGCGCGTCACCACGCTGGATCAGCTCGCGTCCTATACCTCGATCGACGTGCAGCTCACCGGACGCGGCGAGCCGCTGCAGTTGCCTGCGCTCGGCGTGAGTCCGAATTTCTTCGCCACGCTCGGCGTCAATCCGGCGCGCGGCCGCGCGTTCCTCACCGGCGCCGCGGCGCCAGACGACGATCGCGCCGCCATCGTCAGCGATCGGCTGTGGCGCACATCGCTCGAGGCCGATCCGGCGATCGTCGGACAGTCCATCACCGTCGAGGGCGTTCCCCGCACCGTCGTCGGCGTGCTGCCGCCGGACTTCACCTTCAGACCGGTCATCGCGCGGCTCGGCGCGCTGCCGGACGCGGATATCTTTCTGCCCAATCGCTGGTCCGGCGACACCGGCGGAAACGCGTCCCTCTTCCTCCTGGGCCGCATGAAGCCAGGCGTGCCGCAGGAACGCGCTGGCGCGGAATTGACGGCGCTGGTGAACGAGCCTTCGATCGCGCCCGCCGGCGCGCTCACGACCGCCGGTGCATTCGCGGCGAACGTCCGCACGCTCGCGCGCGCGGTCGGCTTGCAGGAACAAGGCACGGAGTCGGTGCGTCCGCTGCTGCTGATCCTGCTCGGGGCCGTTTCGTTCGTGCTCCTGATCGCCTGCGTCAATGTCGCGAACCTGCAGATGGCGCGCCTCAGCGCGCGCCGCGGCGAGCTGTCTGTCCGCATGGCCCTCGGCGCCGGACGGCGGCGGATCGCGCGCCAGCTGCTGACCGAAGCGGTCGTGTTGTCGCTGCTGGGCGCAATGCTGGGCGTGATGCTCGCATGGCTCGCCATCCACCTCACGCTGCCGCTCGTGCCGCAATCCGTGCTCCCACGCCTCGGCGGCATCGCGATCGACGTCCGCGTGATGGCGTTCTGCCTCGGGTTGTCGCTCGTCTCGACGCTGCTCGTCGGGCTCGTGCCGGCGCTGCGCGTCGGCGGGGCCGCGTTTGGCGAAGGCCTCGCGCTGCACGCCGGCGGCGCGCGCACAACGGGCGACCGGCAGGGCGAGCGGCTGCGGACGCTGATGGTCGCCGGGCAGATCGCGATGACGCTCGTCCTCCTGATCAGCGCGGGCCTGCTGATTCACAGCTTCGTGCGTCTCACGTCTGTGTCGCCCGGCTTCGAATCGAGCGGGCGCGACGGCGTCGTGCAGACCGTGCGAGTGACGCTGCCCCAACGCTACGCCGACGAGCCCGAACGCATGCGTGCGTTCGCGCGCGGCGTGCTCGATCGCATCCAGTACCTGCCGGGCGTGACGTCCGCGAGCCTGATCAACTCGATGCCGTTCGGGAGGATGTTCATTCAGGACAACTTCGAGATCGAGGGTCAGCCGACGTCGACGCTCAATGCCGGCAGGCCGAAGATCGAGTCGGGCTATTTCAAGACCATGAGGATTCCGCTGCTGGCGGGACGCGAGTTTACCTCACAGGACACGGCGGCAGCGCTGAAAGTGGCGATCATCAGCGAGCGCATCGTGCGCGAATTCCACCTTCGCCAAGGCTACGGCGGACAAGACTTTCGCGGTGGTCCGGACGAGGCGCTCGGCCGACGGGTTCGCCTGGGCGATCACGGCGAGTGGCTGACGGTGGTGGGCGTGGTCGCGGACATCCGTCAGAGAGGTCTCGATCAGCCAGTGACGCCGATGATCTACGTGCCCTTCCAGCAGGAACGCGACGATCCGTTCCTGCTGCGGTTCGTGGCGTTCGTCGCGCGCACGCCCACACCCGGCAGCGTGCTCGAAGGGATCCGGGCGGAAATTCGCCGCGCCGCGCCCGATGTGCCGATCCAGAGCACGGTGACGATGGACGAAGCGGTGGCGGCGTCGGTGGCGCAGCCACGTTTCCGGACGCTGCTGGTGGGGCTGTTCGCGATGACCGCGACGCTGATCGCGACGTGCGGCCTCTATGGATTGATGGCGTACGCCGTGACGCAGCGCCGCCGCGAGATCGGCGTGCGCATGGCGCTCGGCGCCGACCATCGCGACGTGCTCCGCCTCGTGCTCACGCGCGCGCTCCGCATCGTCGTCGCCGGCCTCGTCGTCGGCCTCGCCGGGGCCGTCGGCGTGACGCGCGTGCTGCAGAGGTTCTTATTCGGAGTGACGCCGACCGATCCGATCGTGTTCGCGATTGTCACGCTGCTGCTGATGGCGGTGGGACTGATGGCGGCATGGCTGCCCGCGCGCCGCGCGTCCAATATCGACGCGTGGGCCGCGCTGCGCGCGGAATAGCACCGGCGCCTACCTCCTGTCGATGCGAAATGAAATGGCCATACCGAGGTGCGTGCTTCGCTCGAGGAAGGTCTTGGTGCCGAAGAGGCCTACGTCGACGCCGAAGTTGCGTGTCAAGTTGACGCCGGCCCCGGCTGAAGGGTACCAGCTGCCATCGTAGTAGCGACCTGCCCCCCTCACTTCTACCGCACCAAGCCTGTACTCCATGCCCGCGCGGAACTGGTTGGCCATGTAACCGTGCGAGACCTCTGTGAGAACCGACCACTTTTCCCTGTGGTAGGCGACATCGCCCGTATACGTGACCGGCAGCTCGAGCCGGCGCGTCTCGCCGGTGCGGGGCAACCTGACGTGGACGAACTCGGTGTTGCCGAAGAAGCTCAGCAGGCTGACGTGGTGCCGCTCGATGTCGGTCCAGTTGATCCGGTTCGCGATGCCGCCCACGCCAAAACCGAAATCCCAGCGATTGACGACGGCCGCCACGCCAACATCGACGGCCATGCCGCGGCCACTCGACGACGTGTGCCAATCGAGCCCAAAGGGGGCCGTCGGCGGATTGGGCAAGACGAGGCCAAACGAGTCGGTAGTGAGTTTGAGGTCCGCATTGAAGGCGTCGAAGCGGAGACCCTGCAGGTAGTGGAGATTCGCGGCGACATACAGGCCATTGCGGCCGGCAGCAATCCCCTCTTGAGCGAACAACGGAAAGCGTGCCCGATACCCTCCGGTAATCGCAAGGGCAAGCTGGTCTGTCTCCCCTCCGCCGATGTCAAGGCTGCCGTTCGGAACGTAACTATCGACCGTGCCGTTCAGGAGATTCACGATCTCGTTGTCGAACTCCGCAAACGCGCGTGCCGCGAGATACGGCCCGGCGCCGGCGTAAATCCCCTGAAAGCTCCGGTCGTCCGAGCGCAGCATGAACGTCTTGCCCCAGTTCTCCAGGATAAGACCTTCTGCGGTGATCGAAGGATCGATGTTGAATCCGCGATACGCATTCAGGTCTGGCTCCAGCTGGGCTCGGAGGAGGTCCCTGAAGAACGTCCTGGGGGTGATGTCTTCGCTTCGCCCGAACACATGATGAAGCGGACTGTAGGCGTACTCGACGGCGCGAGAGAAGTCGAAGTCCTCGCGAGTCGGGAAAAAGACACGGACGTCGCTCAACAGCTTCACCAGCCCCACCGGGATCATGATCGATCGGTACCGGCGCTGCCGTTCGACCAGCTTCGATGCGATGTTCGGGGTCCCTCCGGCGCCCCCGAGCGCGATGCGTCTGGCGTCGAAGGTGTAGTTCTGGGCGAACGCCGACGAGGCGGTACACAGGAGTAAGAGGACCGCGACGAATGCGCTTCGCGATCTGCAGGTGCGGAAGTGTGGGTAATGCATTAACGGAATGAAGCCCTCGCTGGCGCCTCGAAGAGGATCGTGTGCAGTATGCAGTATAGCCTGCGCGCGGAGGGAACGTCGGTTCGCTGCGAACTAAATGGATCTTCTCGCGCCCGCGGTCCAGCGCCAACGTGCGCGCCTCATGTATTCTGCTGAGGAACACCCTAGGTTGTAGTATTGCCTCCGAACAGCGGCTGTCGGCATCCGACGGCTTGCCCGTTGGATTCATGGGCGCGGTCGTTGTGTGGGACCCGACGCCAGCACCGGCCCGAAGCTCTTCGGCGTGTCGATGGATGTCACGGCTCGCAAACAGGCGGAGGCGTCAGCCGCGCAAAAGCGGGCGGAACTGGAGCACATCGCGCGCGCGGCCACGCTCGGCGAGCTCACCTCAACCCTGACGCACGAATTGAAACAGCCCATCACTGCAATCCTCGCCAACTCTTATGCCGGCGTGCGACTGCTCGACGCACCCGAGCCCGATCTCCAGAAGGTGCGCCGCACACTGGCAGACATCTGCGAGGTCACCGAGCGCGCCGGCGAAGTCATTGGCGGTCTGCGCGCCATGCTCAAGCGCGACAGCACGGCGGCGGACTTGACGGACGTCGATGTGAACCAGGTGATCCGCATCGTCGAGCGCATCGTGCACGGCGATGCGACGCTGCACAAGGTCACGGTCCATCTTGAGCTGTCGCCAGACGTCCGACCGGTCAAGGGCGACCGCGTCCAGCTGCAGCAGGTCATCCTGAACCTGATGCTCAATGCCTTCAGCGCCATGAACGGAACCGGATTCGATGGCGCGCGGCGCCTGGTCGTGCGCACGAGTTCGAATGATACGTCGAACGTGCTGGTCGAAGTTCAGGACAGCGGCACTGGAATCACCGCGGACAAGCTCGGGTCGATCTTCGATCCCTTCATCACCAGCAAGCCGGAAGGACTGGGCATGGGCCTTTCGATCTGCCGCGCCATCATCGAACGCCACGGCGGCACGATATCGGCGGCGAACAATCCGGACCGGGGCGCGACGTTCTCAATCACGCTGCCGGTCACGGGCGACTGAACACGACCGACCGCAACACGCGGTGACCGAAGAACCGCAGGAGACCACGGTATTTCGCGGCCGGCCAGAGTGGCCGCGCTCAGGCTTCCTGGAGTTACAATTCAGGCGGCTGTGATTTGGCTTAACGTTCCGCGAGGTTAATCAGACATGAGACAACATTCCTTTGGGTTCGCTCGCCGATTCCTCACGCTCGGACTCACCGTGGGGCTTAGCCTCGCGTTTGTGATACCGGCCGCCGCGCAGACGGCCGCCCAGAAAAAACCGAACATCCTGGTGATCTGGGGCGACGACATCGGCTATTGGAATATCAGCGCCTATAACCTGGGCATGATGGGCTACAAGACGCCCAACATCGACCGCATCGCCAGGGAAGGCGCGCTCTTCACCGACTGGTACGGCCAGCAGAGCTGCACGGCCGGACGCTCCGCGTTCATCACCGGCCAGAGCGGCTTCCGCACCGGCAACCTGAAGGTCGGTCTGCCGGGCGCACCAGAAGGCATCCAGGCACGCGACGTCACGCTCGCGCAGTTGCTCAAGGCGCAGGGCTACAGGACCGCGCAGTTCGGCAAGAACCATCTGGGCGACCGCGACGAGCATCTGCCGACGGCGCACGGTTTCGACGAGTTCTTCGGCTCGCTCTACCACCTGAACGCCGAGGAAGAGCCGGAAAACCCCGACTACTTCAAAGACCCCGCGCTGCGAAAGAGGTTCGGCACCCGCGGCGTGATCCACACGTGGGCGAATGCGGACGGGACCCAGAAGATCGAGAGCACCGGCCCGCTCACCGTCAAGCGCATGGAGACCATCGACGAGGAAGTCACCAAGCTCGCGCTCGACTATCTCGACAAGGCGAAAGCGGACAACCAGCCGTTCTTCCTCTGGTGGAACTCCACCCGCATGCACATCAACACGCATCTCAAAGCGGAGAGCGTGGGCAAGACCGGGCTGGGTGTCTACCCCGACGGCATGGTCGAGCACGACGGGCACGTCGGGCAGATTCTCGACAAGCTCAAGGCGCTCGGCCTCGAAGAAAACACCATCGTGATGTACTCCACCGACAACGGCGCGGAGGTCTTTACCTGGCCGGATGGCGGCACGACGCCGTTCCGTGGCGAGAAGAACGAGAACTGGGAGGGCGGCTATCGCGTACCTTGCGCCATCCGCTGGCCCGGCGTCATCAAGCCCGGCACCGTGCTCAACGACCTCTTCGCGCACGAAGACATGATCCCGACGCTCATGGCCGCGGTGGGCGTGCCGAACGTGAAGGAACAGTTGCTCAAGGGCATGCCGGTCGGCAAGACCACCTTCAAGGTCCATCTCGACGGCTACAACATCACCGACGCGCTCGCCGGCAAGAGTGCGAGCCCGCGCCGTGAGTTCTTCTACTGGAATGACGAGGGCTCGCTTGTCGCCCTGCGTTACGACAACTGGAAGATCGTCTTCCAGGAACAGCGCTCCGAAGGCTTCTCGGTCTGGCAGGATCCGTTCACACCGCTGCGCCTGCCGAAAATCTTCAACCTGCGTTCCGATCCGTTCGAGATGGGCGACAGGGTCGGCATCGGTTACTCCAAGTGGAGAATCGACCGCACCTTCCTGCTCGTGCCAGCGCAGCAAATCGTCGGGCAGTTCCTCGGCACGTTCAAGGAATACCCGCCGAGCCAGAAAGTCGGCAGCTTCTCGCTCGACCAGGTGCTGGAGAAACTGCAGCAGAGTGGGGGCAGCGGCAGGTGAGCCGGCGCGGGATGAAGCGTTCGATGAGTCAGAATCCGAACTGGGCACGCCCCTGGAACACGTTGAAATGTCCCCGCTGTCCGCCGCGATCCAGGATGCCGTACCCGTAGTTGAACTCGATGCGCCAGTGTTCTTCCGGATACCAGGAAATGGCGCCGGTCAGCCGCGACATGACTCCACCGTCTACGGCGCCGTCCGCCAGATCGACGTATGAGTACCGTCCCGACACTTCCCATGCGCCGACTCCGGCGTGGCCAAAGCCGAACCGCGAGCGCGGCACGAACTTGCCGACGTAGTGTCCGTCCTCGCGGTTGAACGTCCGGTGCTCGCCGGTCAGGAAATGGGACGCCCCCACGAACCCGCCGTAGAAGAACGGATGGCCCACGGTCGGCGCGTTGACGGGCGTCAGCATCAATTCGCCAAAGACCTGTGTCGGCCCGCTCATCGCCATCACCTCGAACTGCGTCGTGGTGGAGTGGTTGGCCGCAAACTTCGCCGTGTCGACGAAGTAGGGGGATTGATTGGCCTCCGGCCGGCTGCGGTACTGGAGTGTCCCGTCGGTCTTCTCTTTGTAATAGACCCCGGCCGCCACGCTCACGACGGTGCTGTCCGCGTGGCGATCGACGGGCAGGAACTCGAACCGCCCGGTGTATTGATTCCCGTTCGCCGACATCGAGCGGTCGTTGACAAACCAGTCGTTGAACGCGCCGGCCGAATAGGTCGCGCGGCCATTGGCGAACGACCGGTGCAGGCGCAGGCCAATGTTGCGCTGCGGGACGAACGCGTTGGCCATGCCGCTGCGCTCCATGAAGATCCAGTCGGCACCTGGCATGATCCATTCCTGGGACAACCCGATCTTCTGCCGTCCTATCTTCACGCTGCCCAGCCACGACGTGAGCGGGATGTCCACGGCGATGTCCATCCAGGAGAACCTTGCACCTGGCTCCGCGTCCAGGCCGTTGTAATTGGTGCCGACGAAGTATGTCCAGGGCTTTCGAAACTTGATTTGCCCTCCGACATAAAACCGATCGGCGCGGGGCTCACCTTTGGCCGGCACCTGGCCGACCTGCTGTTCGTTGACGGTGTCCTGCATCATGGCCAGACCGTCGAACATCAGCATCCAGCCCCATTTCGCACTAATCGCTTTACTGTCGAACGAGAGCCACTTCTCCTCGAACGACTCTTTCTCGGGCGCGGGCAGCTGGACCTCGGGGACGGCCTTCGCGGGTGCCGGCGTCGCGCTGTCCGCCGGAGACGGCGGCGTCTGCGCAGTGAGCGTGGCGTCTGCTCTCAGCAGCATCGTCGACAGCACAGCGACCCGCACGCAGCTCGTCAAACCGCCCTATCCGCCGAGCAGCGTCGACGCCAATGCCAGCAGCCCCATCACACTCACAATCGCGGCGACGATGGCGGCAGTCGAGCGGCGTGCGACGCCGAACTCTTCGCGCAGCAGCCTGCTGCTCTGACGATGATCCATGGCGCCGAGCAGGAGCGCGGCCAGGCCGGTGGCGATCATGATCGTGCCGAAGGCGCGAGGACTGAGCAGCCGGTGCTCGCGAAGGCCCTGGCCCGCCTCGAACTCGAAGAATTTGTAGATCGTGAAGCCGAAGGAGATGAGCGAGGTCGCAGTCCGGATCCACGCCATCAGCGTGCGCTCGTCCGCGAGCCACGTGCGATCCGCGGCGAGCCGTGTCGCGGTGTCGACAGGACTTGATGGCGCAGGCAGTTTACTCATCGAGAACGGACAACACTGTAGTGAGCGGCGGGCCGCAATACGACTGCCCCCAGGGGAAGGTCAAAGGTTCGCCGGCCATCCGGATTGTCACGGGATCTTGCGGCTCGTCCTGCGAAACAGCCTGTCTCGGTCGCTCTCGAAGTGATACAGCTTCGCGACCGCGATCCGTTTCGCGAGAGCACTGCACGCGATGCAGGCCGCGACACTTCCGACGACCGGCCCGATCCAATAGATCCACCAACCCTCCCAGCGTCCTGAGATGATCGCCGGTCCCAGGCTGCGCGCGGGGTTGGTGCTCGTTCCCGAAATCGGCGACTCCGCGTACACCATGACGGCGTACAAAACGGGGAAGATCGCTGGCGTGAACGGACGAATCCGGCGGAACCCGAGGAACACGCACAGCAGCGTGACCATCGCGAACGTCGTGATCACTTCCCCGAGCAGGACGCCCCCGACGCTGTAGCCTTCTCCCGGGACGGTGGCTCCAAACGCCACGCTTCGCCCCATCGCGCCCCAGGCCAAGAGTGGCAGGCTCCCGAGAATGGCTCCCGCAAGCTGGGCGACGACATAACCGAGGGAGGTCCGCAGATCGATCTTGCCCATCAAGCGGAACGCCAGCGTCACGATCGGGTTGATGTGTGCGCCGCTTCGTTCCCCGACCGGCGATAGCGCGATCAACGCACCGGTGGTGCCGAACAGGAAGCCGGTGATCAACCGGCGCCAGCCTTCGCTCGCCAGGACGCCCGGAATGGGACTACCTTCCCCGAACATCAGAATCACGAGCGACAAGCCGACCAGCACCAGCACCGCCGTCCCGACCAGTTCGGCACGAAGGACCAGCCAGGGAATGTCGGAGGACCTCAAGACATCTCGCCGTCTGTGACGCGAGCGTACCGTCCGTCCGCACTCACGCACAGAAACTTGGCGTCCACCAGCGAATCGAGCACCGTCTGGCACAGCCTCCGCTCCACGCCGCACAGACGTTGCACCTGTTCTGGTTTGAGATGCATCCCCGGCATTTCCAGAAACTCCGCGCGGAGACGGTTGAGTGCGTCTTCGATCGTTCTCATGGAACCTGGCGGTCATGCCTCCGCAAACTGAATGACGACCTTGATGTCCTCCGGCTGCCGCTGGAGGGCGCGCATGAACGCCTCCGGTGGCTCGCGCCGCGTGATGAGACGCGCCAGCCACGAGCGATCCGCGTGGGCCAGTGCCAGTCCCGCCCTGTACCAGTGACGCTTGTTGGCGTTGACGCTGCCGACGACGACGTTGTTTTTGAGCACGGCCGCTGCCGCGATGTCGGCCGCGGCGGGGCCAACCGTGGTTCCGCCGGCACCGACACCGGTGAGGCACACGACACCGCCCGCCGCGATCCCCCGGATCGCGTCGTTGATGACCTGCCCGACCCCGGTGCATTCGATGATCACGTCCGGCTCGAATCCCACGCCCGCGATGTTGCCGGTGTGGTAGGTCGCGCCCAACGCCCGAACGAGATCCGGCTTGGTTCCCGATTCGACCCGGTCCAGGACGTGGACCTCGAGCCCTTGAAGCCGTCCGACGAGGGCTGCAAGAAGACCGATCGGTCCGGCGCCGGTCACGAGCACGGTCTGCGGCACCCAGAAGGCACGCTGGCCGACGGCGAGGACCTGCTCCCACGCCTTCGTGACAACGGTCGTGGGCTCGAGCAGCACGCCCAGGAGGCCGAGTGAGCGGTCGATCTTGATGGCGTACTCGGGTTCGATCCGCCAGCGCTCGGACATGAAGCCGTCGATCTCCTTGATGCCGCGCTCGGTATACTGGCCGTTCCGGCACATGTCCCACTCACCGACTGCGCAGTTGGGGCAGGGCACGGGGTCCGGACGCCGGACGATGCCGACCACGAGGTCGCCCTTCTGAAACGCGCCGCTCGTGCCGGGGTCCACCACCCGGCCCAGGGATTCGTGCCCGAGCACGAGACGCGTCTCCCCTCGAGGCGCCCAGCCGTACTTGCCCTCCACGATCTCGACGTCGGTCCCGCACACGCCGACGGCGATGGCTTCCACGAGCACCGACCCGGCGCGCGTATCCGGCTCGGGGATGTCTTCCAGACGTGCAGTGTCCGGTTTGTGCGGTTCAACGGTAATGGCCTTCATCGTCGATTTCTCCTGACCAGGCGATAGGGTCGGCGCCGATCTCGACGTGGTCCGCCGGGATGTTCGTCAACGACGTCGATGAGAGGATGCCAGGCCTCTCATCTCATCGACGTCACGGCGCTAGCCACCGCGCGCCGCCTTGCGCCGTTTCGGGCGCCCTGAGCGAACACGGCCTGCTTGCCCACGTCCAGTGCATGCTTCGGAATCCAGGGATCCGTAGAGCTCGATGAGCGTGGCGACGAGCCCCGTCCAGCCGGTCTGGTGACTGGCGCCCAACCCGGCGCCGTTGTCACCGTGGAAGTACTCGTGGAAGAGGATGTAGTCGCGCCAGTGGGGATCGGTCTGGAACTTCTCGATACCGCCGTAGACCGGGCGCCGGCCGTGTTCGTCGCGGGTAAAGGTCCCGATGAGCCGGTCGGAGATTTCCTTGCTCACCTCGAAGAGGTTCATCAGCCTGCCGGAGCCGGTGGGGCATTCGATTTTGAAGTTGTCGCCGTAGTACAGGTAGAAGTTCTGCAGCGCCCGGATGATCAGCGCGTTCACCGGCATCCAGACCGGGCCTCGCCAGTTGGAGTTGCCGCCGAACATGCCGGTGTCGGACTCGGCCGGCAGGTAGTCCACGCGGTGCTGCTGGCCGTTGACAAAGAAGACATACGGGTGCTGCTCGTGGAACTTCGAGATCGAGCGGATGCCGTGGGGCCCCAGGAACTCGTTTTCGTCGAGCATCTTCGTGAGAATCCGGCGGAGCCGCTCCGGGTTGACCAGCGCCAGCAGCCCCCGCTCGGCCACGCCGAGATGACCCGGACCGGTCGGGTGCATCGTCGCCAACAGTTCGGGGCTCCGGCGCAAGCGCTCCTGGATGTAACCCATCGCAGTCGGCACGCGCTCCCGCTGCTCCTTTTCGATCACCGTGGTGGCGCACAGCGGGAGGAGCCCCACCAGGGAACGCACCTTGAGCCGCGTGGCGCTGCCGTCGGGGAGCCGCAGGACGTCGTAGTAGAAGCCGTCCTCCTCGTCCCACATACCGCCCTCGCCCGAGCGGTTCATGGCGGCGGCGATGTAGGAGAAGTGCTCGACGAACTTGAACACCATGCTCTCGTAGGTGCGGTCGTGGACCGCGAGCTCGACCGCAAACTCCAGCATGTTCTGGCTGAAGAGGGCCATCCACGCCGTGCCGTCCGCCTGCTCGAGGTGGCCGCCGGTGGGCAGCGGGGCGCTGCGATCGAAGACGCCGATGTTGTCCAGACCGAGGAAGCCGCCCTCGAACACGTTCTTGCCGAAGCGGTCCTTGCGGTTGACCCACCAGGTGAAGTTCAGCACGAGCTTGTTGAAGATCAACTTCAGGAAGTCGACGTCCGCCTCACCACGCCGGCCCTGCTCGGTGCGATACAGGAACAGGCTCGCAAATGCGTGGACCGGAGGGTTCACGTCGCTGAAGTTCCACTCGTAGGCGGGCATCTGCCCGTTGGGGTGCTGGTAGGAACTGCGAAGCATCAGCTCCATCTGCTGCTTGGCGAAATCGGGGTCCACGATCGACAGCGGCAGTGTGTGGAAGGCCAGGTCCCAGGCCGCGTACCAGGGGTACTCCCACTTGTCGGGCATGGAGATGATGTCCTGGTTCAGCATGTGGAACCACTCCGAGTTCCGGGCGTTGCGATAGCCGTGATGGAGTGGGTTGGAGTTGTGCTCGTCGAGCCAGTTGTCGCCATCGAAGAAGAAGAACTGCTTGCTCCACAGCATGCCGGCGATGGCCTGGCGCATGACGTTGGCCGCATCCTCACTCACGGATGGCGGGGTGACCGACTTGTAGAACTCGTCGGCTTCACGACGCCTGGCGGCGAAGACGTCGTCGAACGACTTTCCGAAGGGTTCGGTCTTGCTGGTTCGGAGACGCGCTGCGAGAGCCGCACGCGAATCACCTCGGTCTGACCGGCGCCGACGGTGACCTTGTAGTGCGCCGCGACCTTCGTGCCCTGCCTGCCGGGGTTCACGGCATCCTGGCGGCCGTGGACGACGCAGTCGTTGATGCCGTCCTTCACGTACGCGCTCTCGTTCTTCTGCCCCGGAAAGAGTCGCTCGTGGTTGGTTTCGTTCTCGGTGAACAGCAGCGGAACGTTGCCTTCGCAGGCAAAGACGAACTCACCGAGCGCGGGATGCGCTGCCGCCACCGCACTCGCGCCTGCCGGCGCCTCGACCTGCCGGAGAGTCGGCTTCTGCGCGGCCCGGTTGGATTCGGCGATCCACGCCGACCAGTCGTTCCGGAACCACAGCGTCGGCAGGAGGTGCAGTTCGGCGGCTTCCGGTCCCCGGTTGGCCGCCGTGATCGTGACGAGGATGTCCTCGGCGCCGCCCTTGGCGTACTCCACGAAGACGTCGAAGTACCGGTCGTCGTTGAAGACGCCGGTGTCGAGCAATTCGTACTCGAAGTCTTTTCGGGAACGCCGGTGGTTGGTCTCCACCAGATCGCCGTAGGGATACGCCGCCTGGGGGTACTTGTAGAGGTACTTCATGTACGAGTGCGTCGGCGTGCTGTCGACGTAGAAGTAGTACTCCTTCACATCCTCGCCGTGGTTCCCCTCGCTGTTGGTCAATCCGAAGAGCCGCTCCTTGAGGATCGGGTCTTTCCCGTTCCACAGGGCGAGCGCGAAGCAGAGGCGCTGCTTGTCGTCGGAGATGCCGGCCAGCCCGTCTTCGCCCCAGCGGTAGGCGCGCGAGCGGGCCTGATCGTGGGTGAAGAAGCTCCAGGCATCGCCGTTCTCGCTGTAGTCCTCGCGGACCGTTCCCCATTGGCGCTCGCTGAGGTAGGGGCCCCATTTCTTCCAGTCGACCTTGCGCTCACGAGCCTCATCAAGCCTGGTGTGTTCAGTCGTTTTCATAGCGTCCTCGCTGGTGGTCGAATTCCTGCTTCGTGCGGCATGTTTCGCCTGAAGGTCGGCTGCGCTCGCGAGCCTCGCGTAAATCTTGATGCGGTCGCCAGATGGCCATCGATGGGAACACTTAAGTCTGGCGGCACGAGCTGACTACTGCCCTTAGGGGCAGGTCAGATGCGGTGTCGGGCCAGGCTTCAGCGACGGCGCGCCGCCGACATTGCGCGTGCAATACCGAGCGACAACACGATCTTTGATCTGCAGGCTCGGAGCTTGGACGCGACGGACGCCGAGCGGAGTTGGATGGCCGTCCCGATCGCCAGGGGCACGAGCAGGAAGAACAGCAACGGCTTCGCGATCGTCCAGGCGCCGGCGGAGAACCCCTTGACCAGCACCGGAACCGCTAAAGGCATGTAGACCACCGTGGCCACCGATGCCAGCAGCATGAAGGCCGCGGTGTAATCCCTGTCCCCGCCGGCCTTATCCACCATCGGCGGGAGGAACGGCGCACACGGCGCCATGGCCAGCAACACGAGCCCGATGGCAATCGGAGGCGTCCAGCGGGACAACCACGGTGAGGAGATAGGCCAGACCCGGCAGCAGGATGAAGCCCCACAGCAAGGACAGCGTCACGAAGCGCACGTCTCGGAGGGCCGCAATGGCTTCCCGGAGTTTGAGCAGGAGACCCATGTCGAGCAGGTTGCCCACCATGAAGAGCACCAGGGAAATCTGCAGCGCCAGTGTCCAGAGTCATGAGTTCCCCATCATCGCCAGCATCACCTGGACAAGGACGATCTTCGTGATGGTCGCGGCCGGGAACGTGGTCGCGTAGGTGATATCCGTGCGATCGGTCGGCACGAGCTTGGAGCCGAACGCCAGGATGGCCGGGTTGCCGCCGACCCCGCCCGCCGCGGCGCCGAGCAGATCATCGAATCGCAGTTTGAGGACGAAATGCCCCACGAGCATGTTCACGAGCATCGGGGTGAGGATGATGGCCGCGCCCAGGGCCAGAAAGAGCGGCCCCAACTGCTGAACCGTGGCGATGAATTTGGGCCCCGACACCAGCCCGATCTGGGCGAGAAATATCGTCAGGCCGAAGTTGCGCAGAGTGACGTTGGCGGAGACAGGCATGGTCCACACCCAGCTTCCAGTGCGGCCGAAACGGCTGAGGATGAGCGCCACCACGAGCGGGCCACCGGCAACGCCGAGACTGAGGGTGCCCAGACCAGGCACCGGGATGGGGAGAACGCCCAGCAGCACGCCGAGCGCCATGCCCACGCCCAGCGAGACGTAACTGAACTCGGCAGTGCCCTTGATGGAATCGCCAAAATGCGCCCGCACCGCATCCCGATCCTCGCGCCTGGCCATCAGTCCCACGCGGTCGCCGTACTCCAGAATGAGGTCGGGTCGCGGCAGGAGGTCCGCGTCGCCCCGGCGCACATGCATGATGGAATACTCGGACACGCCCGCGATCTCGAGGTCGCCCACCCTCACGCCGACCACGGTGCGCCTTGGAAACGAAGAAACGGAAGTAGTCGAGATCCAGCCGGTCCTTCGCAATCCGGCCGGTCGCCGACTCCCCAATCAGCGCCTGAGCCTTTTCAAGAGCTTCCACAGACTCGCCAGTCAGTGCCAGCGCGTCGCCATGATTGAGCACGATGTCGGGCGCGGGAACCCGGTTCTGATGGGACTGGCGGACGACGACGATTTGCACGCCGGCTGGCAAGGCAGCGGTGAGCTCTGACAGTGGACGACCAATCACCTGCGCATTGCGCACCACGACTTCCTGGAGCTCGAGACCGGCGCTCGCGGCCGCCGGGAGTTTCGGCTTCAGCAAGACATTGGCGAAATACATGCAGAGGATCGGGGCAATCAAGCCGAACGGGTAAGCCACGCTGTAGCCGAGAGCCGGGTCATTGTTGCCGACCGCGCCGATGGCCGCCTGGAGCGTCGGCGTGCTCGTCAATGCGCCGGCAAACAAGCCGGCGACATGCGCCGGCGCGACCGAGAAGGCGGCGTAGGCCACATAGCACACGCCGATGGCGACAAGGTGTGAAACCAGGGCCAGTGCGTTCACCTTGAGGCCAAACGGGCTGGTCAGGCCGGCAAAGAACTGCTTGCCGTATTGAATGCCGATCCCGTAGACGAACATCACGAGTCCAAGGGAGCCAAGCAGCGCGGGGGGCGCCGCGTTGGGCGCCAGCATGCCCACGCCGAGACCAACGAACAGCACCGCACCGACGCCCAGGTTGAAGCCTCGGATGTTCACCTGACCAACGGCGTATCCCAACCCGATGACCAGAAACATCGAGAGCAGGATCTGTTGTTCGAGAAATGTTCTGAGAGTTTCCATGACGGGTGTGTCCTGCTACGCTCGTTTCGCGAGTTCCTCGGCGAGGATCGGGAACGCCAAGATTGCAGGCTTGGATTCCCTGGGCGGTACAGATCTTGAGGACTTCCATGATCTCTTCCACCGTCACGCCCAGCTTCAGCGCCGTCTGGATGTGCCGGCGTGTTCCGGGCGCATACATGTGATTGATCGACGCATCGACGGCGATGCTCAGGAGTTCCGCCAGCTTGGGCGAGAGGACGCCGCTCGTGTAAACCGGAAGGCTCGCAGCGATGATCGCTTCCGTCCATGCCGGGGCAATCTCAAAGAATGCGTCCCACGCCGGATTCCACTGGCCCGCGGCTTTCATCTTGTCGCAGACCGGCGTCGGCGCCGCCTTCGGCGTTGGCTTCACACCGATCGCCTTCGCTTCTTCCAGCAGAATGGGTGCGCCCAGGCTGCACGTATGGATCGACGAGAAGCGACGAGACCTTCAGGATCATCAGGATCTCGTCGCGGCTGGCGCCGGCTTCGAGTGCGCCGCGAATATGCCGGCGGGTTCCCTCGGGGCTCAAGGTCGTACACGCGACATTCACCGCAAGACTGATCAGCTCGACGTCTTTGCGTGGCAGCACGCCGCTGGTCCACGGATCTCCGGACATCTTGAGGCACTGCTCGACCCACAGCGGGTCCCATTCACGAAACTTCGCCAGCGCAGGGTTGTCCCACGGACCGGTGGAAGTACCTTCAGGTGACCGATTGCGGGCTGATGCCGACGCCGGGGCCTGCTTCTGCGCCACCGGCCGCGACCGAAGCCCGGCTCACGCCGGTCCCCGACGGCCAGCATTCCCAGCAGTGCACCGGCGTTGGTTGCGAATTGCCGACGGTCCACTTCTCTTTTGCTGTGAGCCTTTTTCTTTCTTCGTCATGGTTGCATTCTCGCCATGACGTTGCGCACAGCGACTCCGTGTGCACGTCGTTCTGTTAGTGCGTGGCGGCGGCTTTGAGATCCGCCATTCGTTTCCGCACCACGGGCCGCAGATCCTCTCCGAACCCGGTCAGGGCCCCGCCGTCGACGGGGAGCATCAGGCCGGTGATCATGGCCGCGCGATCGCTCGCCAGAAAGCTCACGGCCTCGCCAATGTCTTCGATGGTGTTGAAACGTCCCAGAGGAATCAATCGCTTGACCGTCATTTCCCGGTACTCGGGCGTGGTCCCCTGCTCCATCAGCGGCGTTTGCACTGCGCCGGGACAGACGGAATTGACCGTGATGTTGAAATCCGCAAGCTCCCAGGCCAGATGCGCGGCGAGGCCGGCCTGGCCGTACTTGGATGCGGTGTATTCAACGCCACCGAAAAAGGCGATTCGTATGGATGCCGTCGAGCCGATGTTGATGATGCGGCCCTTGTTCTGCTTGATCATTTGCGGAATCACCGCCTGACAGCAGAGGAACGAGCCCTTCAGGTTGACGGTCAAGACTCGGTCCCAGGACTCCTCTGCAAGATCCGTCGTCATGACCGGATGGCTTTCGATACCGGCGTTGTTCACCAGGATGTCGATGGCGCCGAACTGCTTGACGGCCTGTTCAGCCATCGCGGTGACTTCACTTTTCTTGCTGACGTCAGCCTCGACGGCGATGGCCTGGCCGCCCATGGCTTTGATCTTCTTGACCACCCCTTCGGCGTCCGCCGTTATTTTTCTGTCATTGATGACAAGGTTCGCCCCCTCGCGGGCGAGGACAAGGGCGATCCCCTCACCGATGCCCCTTCCTGATCCCGTCACGATGGCTGTCTTTGCCTTTGAGTTCCATGCGCTCTTCTCCGTTGTCTGAAAGGGTTCTTCACAAGCGCGCTACATCTTCTCTTCCGTCCGATTGATGATCTCCAGCTGCTGCGACGGGGACAGATCCACGAAGTACGCGGAGTAGCCGGCAATGCGCACGATCAGGCTCCGGTACTTCTCCGGGTCCTGCTGTGCCGCCAGCAGCGTCTCCCGGTTCAGGATGTTGAACTGCACGTGCCAGTGCTTCAGGTCACACCAGGTGCGGATGATCTGCATCAGGCGACGCGTGCCCTCTTCACCCGCGACGGAGGCCGGGCTGAACTTCAGGTTGATCAGGTCGCCCTCCTTCTCCCGGTAGCTCAGGTTCCGGGCCCTGGCCATCGAATTGAGCGCCACCGTGGGGCCCTTGACGTCCCTGCCATGGGAGGCCGAGATGCCCTCGGACAGGTATTCATGGGCCGGTCTTCCATTGGGTGTGGCCCAGGTCACCTTCCCCATCGGGACATGGAAGGTGATGGGGATCTGGCGCATCCCGAAGGGCTGGTCGTGGGGCTTGGGGTGCTGGTGCAGGAACTCCAGCAGGAAGGTTTCCATCTCGAGCCCGATGGCATCGACCCACTCGATGCCGTTGCCATACTTGGGCGCGTTCAGGCAGAGCTGCCGGACGGCTTCGTGGCCCTCCCAGTTGGCCTCGATCGCCGTCAGGAGCTGGTCCCAGGTGAGCGTCTTGGTGTCGAAGATGAGGTGCTTGACGGCGGCCAGGCTGTCAATCGCGGTGGCCTTGCCAAAGGCCATACAAGGGGTAAAGTCAATCGCGCCGGGCATATAGTCGCCGTGCGTGTGCAGGTCGCGGCACTCGGCCATCGCCAGGTCGTGCAGCATGGACGTCGCGGGCGCGGCGAAGTACTGCGGCTTGATCTTCATGGCCACATGCTGCTGAACCAACACATGCCAGGCCAGATGCCGAACCTGCGCGCAGAACGCCTTCCAGACCTGGTCATAGCTCGTCCAGGTCCGCGGATCGCCCGTCTGCACTCCGAACTGAACGTCGTTGAAAAACTTGAGTTTCCCGTTGCGGAAGGTCATTTCGACGACCGAACCGTAGTTGAGGCCGCCACCGCCGTGACGTTCGTTTCCCGGTTGGGCAGGCGGCTTTCACAACAACCTGAAACGCACCAGTCCAGCGCCTCCTTGAGCGATGCGCCGTTGGCGAGATAGTAGGGAACGATCATCTCGTCGTTCAACAGCTTGGGGAATCCCTTGCCGTCCTTGACGACTTCCGCGACGTGATGCAAGAGGCTGTCGGGCGTATTGGCGTGGATCCGGATGCACGGTTCGGGACACGTGATCGACAACGCACGCGTCGATTCGAGGATGAGGTGGGTCAGGTCGTTGGTCGCGTCCTTGCCGTCCGGCGTCTGGCCGCCGAGAACCACGTCCTCGAACTTGGCAAACCCCTCCGCGCCGGCCGCCGTCACGGGGTTCATCTTGATCTCGACGCACTGCGCCATGTTCAGCCAGAGACAGTGCAGCAACTCCATCGCGGACTCTTTCGTGATCCGGCCCTCGGCGATGTCCTTCTGGTAGAACGGCCACAGGTATTGATCCATCCGGCCCTGTCCCATGGCGCAGGAGGTCTGCTCGATGCGGTTGAACATCTGGCCCCACCACTGCGCCTGGAGCGCTTCCCGGAACGTGCGGGCCGGGTTCTCCGGAACCCGCTCGCAGATGTCGGCGATCTCCAGCAATTCGCTCCTTCCGTGCGGGTTCGGCTTCCTTGGCGGCCAGTTCTCTCGCGAGTTGCGCGTAACGCCTGGACCAGGTCGTCATGGCGTCGCAGGTCATGACGACGGCATCGAGGAACGGCTTCTTGTAGACGATGTCACGCGGCTCGGAGAGCGCGGCCAGCTTCGCCTGGGCCTCCTCGCGGATCCCCTTGACGCCGCGCGTCAGGATCTTCGTGAAATCGGGCGTCCAGTTCTGCGAGTGGCGCATGGAACAGGACGCGAAGATGACGACCGTCTGCATGAGCAGGTTGTTCGGGTCCGGGCCGTACAACACGAACCGCGTGTCCTCCGGCAAGGACTTGATGAAATTGGTGGAGAAGTCCCTGCCCGTCCAGTACGGCGTGAGGACCTCGCTGATGATCTTGTCATCCTCCTCTGTGACGGTGACATCGCCGGGCTTGCCTTTGTTCTTCTTGAACATCTCCACCCCGGCGGGCATGACGCTGCCGTCGAGCTCGGGATAGACGATGCCCCACTTTCCGAACCAGGTGTTGGGCCGCCCGACGAGGAGCTCGTCCGGGAAGATCGTCACGGGCACCTTCTCGACAAAGTGTTTCAGCGCCTTGGCCCAGCGCAGCACCAGCGGCTGGCTCTCGGTCTCTTTGAACGATTCGGTGAACAGGACCGCGCGATCCAAGGTGACCCGCACCGTGCCGTACGCGCGGATGGCGTCGTACATCCTCACGACCCGGTCGGTGGCCGTTCCGTGCAGGACCGTTGCGCCGCTCGCGATGGCCTGTTCCTGCGCCGACAATACCGCTGCTGTGCTGCTCATATGGATCTCCTGAATCTCCCGACATTGGCCTACGCCGCTCACGATACGGCTACGCGCTCGCGATGCGGTCCGAACGCCTCGTCGATGATCGCCCTCAGGCGGGCGAGCGACTCGGGCGTGGGCGACTTGAAGTCGCTCAACTGGTACACCTGCCCCAGGAACTCGTACTTGCTCTCTCCGAACCGGTGGTACGGGAGCAGCTCGTAGTCGATGACGTTCTTGTGGGGGCGGATGAACGCCAGCGTCGCCCGGATATGTTCCTCGTCGTCATTGACGCCCGGGATGAGCGGCGTGCGAACGATGAACTTCGTGTTGGGAAACGTTTCGTACGCTTTCTTGAAGTTCTCCCGGATTCTCTCGTTGCTCACGCCGGTCCACTTCTTGTGCCGTTCGGGATCGGTCAGCTTGATGTCGTGCTGCACGAGATCGACGTGCGGCAGCACCTTCTCCATGTACGCCCATGGCACGTTCCCCGCGGTTTCAATCGCCGTGTGGATGCCGCGCCGGTGTGCCTCGATGAAGAGCGCCTCGAGGAAATCGGCCTGCAGCAGGCACTCCCCGCCGCTCACGGTCAGCCCACCGCCGGATTCCCGGTAGAACGTGCCGTCCTGCTCCACCTCCGCCAGCACCTGGTCCACGGTCATTTCCTCACCGAAGAGGTAGAGCGCCTTGGACGGGCAGACGGGCACGCACTTGCCGCAGTTCGTGCACAGGTCCCAGTTGATCCGCACCTTGTCGTCGGACCGCTCGCCGGTACCGACGACGTAGATCGCCACTTCCGGACACACCGGCAGGCAGAGACCGCACTCTTTTTCGCCGATGCACTTGCCCGGGTTGTACGCGAGCTCGGCCTTCTTGAGGATGCTCTCGGGGTTCGAGCACCACTTGCAGCGCAGCGAGCATCCCTTCAGGAACACGGTCGTGCGGATGCCCGGGCCGTCGTGGGTACAGAAATGCTGAATGTTCAGCACGCGCCCAGTCGGGGCGTTGGGATTGGTTGGCTGCAGTATCCATGTGTCATTCCCCCAGGGAGATGCCGAGGGACCGCGCGATCAGGAGCAACTCGCTCTCGGCGGGCACCGTCCTGACCTTGTTGATGGCCTCGGCAAGCGGGACGAACTTGAGATCCGGCGGTTGGAACACGACCATGACTCCGCTCTGTTCCCGCTGCAGGGCGCGCACGGCGCCAGCGCCGTATCCCAGACCCAGTTGCCGATCGACCGCGGTCGGGGTTCCGGCTCTCGCCAGCTGCCCGAGCACGAGCGGGTACATCTCCTGGTCGGTCCGGCGCTGGAGCTCGAGGGCGACCTGTTCGCTGGCCTGACCCGATCGGTAAATCACATGGAAGCCTTCCGCGCCCGTCGCTCCGGGGGAAAGCATGGCTTTCAGCTTTGGAATCCGACGGCGCCACAGACGCTTCCTGGCCGGCCACCGGCCGGGCGCCTTCAGCCACCACCACCAGCCCTGAGGTGTCCCCGGCCCTGGCTTTGACGCACAGTTTCGCGGCGACGGCGTCGAGGTCGTAGCGAATCTCCGGGATGAGCACGGCATCGGCGCACACGGCGATTGCGGATTGAAGCGCCAGCCATCCCGTCTGCTCACCCGTCACCTCGACCACGGCGATCCGGTGCGTCGAGCGCGCCGCCTCGCGGCACCGCTGCAACATGTCGGTGACGAAGCTGAGCGCGCTGTTGAAGCCGAACGACAGCATCGTGGCCGCCACGTCGTTCTGGACCGACTTCGGCACACAGACCGTCTTGAGACCCTTGCGGTGGAGCCTGAAGAGGGTGCTCATCGACCGAGCGCCGACGACGGAGACGACCCCGTCGATCCCCTCCTGTGCGAGTCGTGCAAGGACTTCATCGGACCGATCGAGCTCCTCGACCTGGGAGTCGACGATCGTGCGAACGCGAAAGGGATCGCTGCGGGGGGCTGTACCGAGGATGCACCCGTCGCTACCGACCAGTTCCTGCAGGTCTCCTGGGTGTGAGCCGCACCAGCCCGCCGCCAGGATACCGGTCGGGAAAGAGCAGTCCGTCGTATCCGTCCTGGATGCCGAAGACCTCCCAGCCCAGTTCACTCGAGGCGAGCACCGTGCCCGCGATGACCGCGTTGAGGCCGGGGACGTATCCGCCGCCGAAGTTGACAGCGATGCGTTTGGTTTGCTGTGTCATGACCACACTCCGAACGTGCCCTTTTCAGCGGTGGAGAGCGACGGGGTCCCGTCCTCGATCTGGGAGGACGGGGACCCCGATCTCACTTCTTCGCTGCAGCGCCGGCGGCGGCGTCATGCAGTAGGCCATCGGATGCGAATCGGAGATCTGATGCTGGACGCTCTTCTTGCCGTCGGTCTCCCAGACCATGAAGCCGCGATCGTCATCGCCGCGATTCGGCGGCATGCCGAGGTTCTTCAGCGTCTCGTCGACGCTGTCGTACCAGACGCCGATCTTCATGATCTGGCGCGCTTCCTCCGCGGTCGCAATCTTGCGGCCGAATCGCTCGCAGAGGTCCACGGCCGCCTTGACCTGGTCCACCGACGTCATGCGCTGCCGCTTGCTGTTCCAGAGGTTGTCCTCGATGCCGACCCGCACGTGCTGGCCCAGGATGATCGCCATCGGCTGGGCGACCGCATTGATCCGCATGCCGGCCCAGAAGGTGACGATCGCACCCTGCGGTTCGCGTTGGAGCCAGTGCATCCAATCGAACGGATTGTGGCCGCACCCTCCGCCGCCATACATGGTGATGTTGGTGTTCAGTGGGCCCATGTACGCACCGTGGCGGATCAGCCGCTCCACGATCTCGAGCTGGTGAACGTGCGCCAGTGTGAAATAGGGCTGGATCTTCTTCGCCCGCAGGCGCTTCAGGTGCTCCAGGTAAAAGGCCGGACCGGCGTCGGTAAACATGCCGGCGTAGGCGGCGATCACCTTCGGATCGTCGAGATGCGTCCCTTTCACATCCTCCGCGGTCCACATCTGCGTGATGTCGAACATGCAGGTGCCGATGGCCACTGTGACGGTCTCGGGTGCCGGCGTGATTTCCGCGAGCATGTGACGCGTGTCGTAGTCCAGCCACTCGGCCTTGGCGCCATCGCTCTTCGGCGAGAAGGCGATCGAGCCGCCGACCTGGAGGATCATCTCGGGCACGGCCTCTTTGAGGCGCGCCATCATGAAGTTGTAGTGGTCGATATCCGCGGAGAGGTGCCCGGTCGCGGGGTTGCGCACGTGGACGTGCAAGACCCTGGCGCCGGCGTTGAAGCAATCCACGGCCGCCTTGACCTGTTCGTCCCAGGTCACGGGGATGTCCGGCGCGTCGCCCGGCAGCCACGTCGGCCCATACGGCGCCGCGGAGATGATCAGCGGCTTCATGTTCTCGGGATACAGCGCGTCGTCGGTGTAACGCATGACTCTTCCTCCTGATATCGGTTTCGGGTTTCTGTGTCAGCCCAGTTCGTCTGGTTCGGGCACCGGCATCGCCAGCGCGTCGGCCTGCCAGATCGCAAAGATGTTCCCTTCCGGATCGGCCACGACCGCGTACCACGCGGTCTTTGGCACTGCGGCCTTCGGTCGCACGATGGCACCACCGAGCTCCACGATCCGCTCGACCGTTTGATCCAGCGACTCGACGTGGAGGTAATGGACCCAGCTGCGCGGGCCCGGGATCGGCCGGAACAGCAGCCCTCCGCCGATGCCCCTGGCCTCTCCGGCGCCCGTGTCGATGCGCCAGTAGTCGATGCCGGGCACCTTTTCGATCTGCCATCCGAGCAGCGCCTGGTAGAACTCGACGAGCTTCGCCGGGTTCTCGCCATAGATCTCGAAGTGCGTCACCGAGCTGGTCATCTGCGTCGTTTCTCCGAATGACGACGCCACTATATGGCTGGCGGCGCGTGCCGACTACTGCCCTTAGGGGAAGGTCGAGTTGAATCGCCGAGCGACTGCACGATGCGTTGCCCCCACAACGCGAAAGCTGTCGTGGGGGCTGCCTGGCGGGGTGCGGGCGGGTACAGCGCGTGGGCGGGTGTCGTGCGTGTTTACTTGCGCTTCGCGACTTCCGCCTTCGCCGCGTCGCGTCGCTCCAGCTGCTCGGTGAGCAGGCGGTAGGTGATGTAGTACTTGTAGATGTTGCTGACGTAGGTGACCGTCTCGCGGCCGATCCGCTCCGAGGCGACGCGCTCGACGTTGCCGAACCACACGTTGGGGTCGAGGCCCCTCTTTTTCGTCTCGGCCCGGAGCTGTCTGATCCGTCCCGGCCCGGCGTTGTAGGACGCGAACGTCATCAGGGCCTTGTTCAGGTTGTCCATGGGCTCGTCGTCGTAGTACCGGTCGACCATGAAGCGCATGTACTTCACGCCGGCGTGGATGTTGGCCTCGACCTCGGTGATGTCGCCGACGTTCAGTTCCTTGCCGGTCGGGGGCATGACCTGCATCACGCCAATCGCGCCCACGGGGCTCTTGACGCTCTGATCCAGCGTCGATTCCTGGTACCCCTGCGCCGCCATCAGCAGGTAGTCGATGTCTGTATTGCGCCCCGTACTTCTTGAACAGCTCGACCACGGCCTGCAGCTTCTTGCGCTCGGCATCGGCGGCGGCGTTCTTCACGTACTTGACGTTGTCGAGATAGCGGCGTTCGAGGGTGTTGCGGAAGCCGTCGCCCTTGCCGTGCCTTGCGAGCCACGTGTTGACGGCCTCGCGGAGCTTGGGATTCTCCTTGCGAAACGCGACGGCCAGGTTGCCGCCGGTCCGCACCGTGACGTCCGTGTGCACCTTGAGATCGGTGAACACCTTGCTCCAGAACTCGGCCAGATAGTCGTCCACGATGGTGATCGGCGCGAGGCCGGCGTTGACCATCTCGAGCACGTCATCGTCTTCGAGGACGGCGGGGGCCTCCACGAACACGACTGGCGGCTTGCCGCTTCGCCTTCAGTTGCGCGTTCAGCGTGATGAGGCTCTCCTCGTAGATGCTCCCTTTGCGGACGAACACCTCCTGGCCGGCCAGATCGTCCACCGTGGCGATCGGCGGCGCGCCGGGCCCGGTGACCACCACTTCGCTCACATTGGTGCGCGTCGGCGTCGAGAAGGCGACGAGCTTCTCCCGCTCGGGCGTGACGGTCACCATGGCCGCGACCATGTCCACCTTGCCGCTCGCGAGGGCGGGGTACAGCTGATCGCGCGACATCGGCACGATCACCACGTGCACCTTGAGGTTGCCGGTCTTCAGGTCCGCGTTCAGATCGTTCTCGAACTGCTTCAACGACTCGAAGGTCAACCCGCGCTCCTGCCCCTGGTCGACGAAGTAGTGCGTGCGGTTGAACGTCACCGCCGACGCGAATCGCGCGACGCTTGACCAGCGCGTCGAAGTCGCCGGTGAACGGCTTGTCCATCACGGCCTGCACGCCTTCCGGCAGCGCGTCGTACGGCGACGCCGTTGCCGGGATGGGCGCGTCGTCTGCGGACGGTACCGCCGCCGGCGTCGCCGGTGCGCGGCCTCCTGCCGACCGGAGCATGCCGTGGCAGCCGCCAGGACCAGCAGGGTGACAACGCAGCGACAAACGCGAGATTGCGTGCAGGAGGGGTTCATGATGTGTCCTTTCTTGATGAGCACTATAAGGAATCGATGAGCACGCCGACCACTGCCCTTAGGGGCAGGATTGAACGGGAAGGTATCAGACCGTCACGCGCCGAATAGCCTCGAGCACGGCGGCACCAGGGTCGGTCTTTCGGAAGAACGCGGCGCAACCCGCGGCTTCGGCGAGCGCGCGCGTTTCGGGATCGTCGTGAGCGGTGATAAAGATGAAAGGGGCATCGCGGCCTTCGGCCACGAGTCGCCGGCCAAGGTCGATGCCGGACATCTCACCAAGATGAACGTCGAGCACCAGGCAGTCGAATAAGGGATGTTTCGCATCCGCGAGGAACGCCTCAGCCGAGGCATACGTGATCGGCTGCATGCCCGCAGCACGAATCAACCTGCCGAGCGATCGGCAGAAACTCTCATCGTCATCGACGACAGCGACGTAGAGGGTTACGGTTTCACTCATCGCGATCAGCAGGATGATGTCGGCCACCACAGCGCGAACTCGGCGTGTGCAGGACAGTCGCGCCAGTCAGCACTATATGCGTCGGCAGCGAAGCCGACTACTACCCTTTAGGGAAGGCTGGCTTCGACTCCCTCAGCAGGCCCGCCTCGTCGGTCAGCCGGGTGAGTTCGGCGACCGACTGCACGGCCAGTTTCGTCGTGATGGCCGTGCGGTGGAGCTTCACGGTCCGCTCGTGGATGCCGAGGTCTCCGGCGATCTGCTTGTTGAGCTTGCCTCGCACCACATGGCTGAGCACTTCGAGCTCCCGTGCCGTGAGCGTGCCGAAGCGCGCGCGCAGTTCACGCTGCCGGGTGCGCGCCTCGCGCTCCCGCGCGTCGCGCGCGAGGGCGCGCTTCACGGCCTCGAGCAGGTGAGCTTTCGCCGCTCGCTTCTCTAGAAAGTCTTCCGCCCCATCGCGCATCGCGCGAACGCTCGAGGGGATGTCGCCGTGGCCGGTGAGGAAGAGAATCGGCAGCGGATTGGACGACCGGGCCAGCGCCGATTGCAGCTCGAGGCCGTTCATGCCTGGCATCTGCACATCGGCGAGCACGCAGCCCGGCGCATCCTCGACCCGCTGCGCGAGAAAGTCGCTCGCCGACCCGAACGTCCTGACCGCAAACCCGCTCGCCCGAAGCAGCCGCGAGGTTGCCGCAAGAAACGGCGCATCGTCATCGACGATGTGGACGGTGGGTTCGGTCACGTTCATACGGCGGCGCCCTCCTCCGCGATCGGCAGCGTGAAACGAAATGCCGCGCCGCCACCGTTCCTGTTCTCGGCCCACAGTCGCCCGCGGTGCGCCTCGACGATCGTGCGGGAGACCGCCAGACCGATGCCCATACCGTTCGGCTTGGTCGTGAAAAACGGGTCGAAGATCCGCGCCAGCGTGTCGGCAGGAATGCCGTGCCCCGCGTCGCCGACCGCGATCTCGATGATCGGCGCGCCGCGGGCGACATCGGCCCGTGCGGTCACCGAGACGCGCCGATCCTCGAGCCTCGTCCCGTGGAGCGCGTCCATCCCGTTGAGAATGAGGTTGAGCAGCACTTGCTGAATCTGCACGCGGTCGCCGCGAACGTGCGGTAGATCGGCTGGCACATCGACATCCAGCTTCACCTGCCGCGTCGCGGCATCGACCCGCACGAGCGCCGCCACGTCGCCGACCAGCGCGCCCACGTCGAGGCGCCCCGCGTCGAGCGGCTGCCGCTTGAGCAGCCCGCGCATGCGATCGATGACGTGGCCGGCGCGTTCGTCGTCCGAGCGGATGTCCGACAGAATCGCGCGGATCTCATCGAGATCCGGCGAGGGGTGCTGCAGGAACAGCTCGGCCGCCTCCGCGTTGCGCAAGATCGACGCGAGCGGCTGATTGATTTCATGTGCCAGCCCCGACGCGAGCTGGCCCAGCATCGAGACACGCCCGGCATGCGCGATCTCCTGCTGGAGCAGTTGAGTCTCCTGTTCGGCCTGTTTGCGCGCGGTCACGTCGCGAGCGGTGCCGCGGATCAGGACCGACTGCCCGATGGCGTCGACGTCGACAACGGCCCTGGGAGGCAATCCACCGTGTCGCGCCATCTGGCAGCATCAACCGGTATTCGGTCTGATATCTGCCTCCATTTGCACCAGCGACCGCCATCGCGTGCGCCTGCCGGAGGCCTTCGCGATCATCGGGGTGCAGCCGTTGCATGACGGCGTTGAACTCGAGCGGCTCTGACGGCGCATAGCCAAACAACTCGCGCCATTTGTGGCTCGCCCAGATCTCGTTTCGCGCCAGGTCCCGGATCCAGATGCCCAAATCTGCGGCATCGACGGCCAGGCTCACTCGCGCCTCGCTTTCGCGCAGCCCCGCCTCGCTGACCTGAAGCTCGTGGACCAGTCGCGACGCCCGGAGCACGTCACGACTCAACTCGGAAGCCATCACGACGACCAGGCCGAGGTAGAGCGGGCCTATGAGAACGGGGATGGGAAGTCCGGCCCAATGAACCAGCGAAGCCTGAACGGTGCCGAGCAACAGAAAGAATTCGACACTGCCCCCGATCATCAGCGCCTTTCGGCGCTCGCCTCGCCGCCAGGCCGTAACGCTGGCATCCGCGACAAAGATGAGGATCAGCAACATCGTCGTGTAGCCGAACAGCATCCATGGATTCCGTATGCCTTCGAATACCGTGACGGAGTCGCCAAGAAACGGCACGCGCCACAGGCTCGTGATCTCGAGGTAGTTGACGTTCCCCCAGATCAGAAACGCAACCAGCAGGTAGAACACGCGGAGGGCCGAGACGGTCCACGCCAGCCATCGCCGTCCGGCGTCGAGGTAAAACGTCACGAACCACACGGTCGAGACGAGCACACCCATCAGCGCAATGTGTGACCACCACATCGCCGAGAGGAGTTCTCCGGGCGTCCCGACCTGCATCCTCCGTAGTTCACCAAGGGTGAAGGCCGCTGTGGAGGCGGCGGTCATGGCAAAGAGCAGATTGGCCCGGGTGGTGCGGCTGCTCCACCACACCAGAAAGTAGATCACCGCCAGCGTGAGGCACGCCGACGCGACCATGGACCAGATGACGGTGACCCAACTCATGAACTCAGCTTCCTGATTCAGGGGCATATTACCGCCGCCCCATGAACATTATCTTTAAGATTCCCTACCTTCCCCAAAGGGCAGTGGTCGGCGTTGGCGCCCAACGCCTATAGTGCCTGTCAACTCCGGGGCCCGTCGGCTCAAACAATTGGCTTCGGAACGAACAGGAGGGTCTCGTGAGCGCTTCGGCGATCGATCTGGCAGAAAGGCGGCGTTTCGAGCAGGCACCGGAATGGGCGCTGAAAGACACGTTGCAAGTCGAGAACGTCTGTCTGCCACAGGAAGTACAACAACGCCGCAGCAAGAGTCTGTTGATTGGCGAGAGCCTCGCATTGCGTCGGGTCGAAGAGCAGGCTCAGCAGGTCGCGCCGACCAATTCGACGGTGCTGCTCCTCGGGGAGACGGGCAGCGGCAAGGAGATGTTCGCGACCCAGATCCATGAACTGAGTGGTCGGCAGAGCCGTCCGATGGTCCGGGTGAACTGCGCGGCGATTCCGGCGACGCTGATAGAAAGCGAGCTGTTCGGCCACGAACGAGGCGCCTATACCGGGGCGATGGGGCGGCAGATCGGCCGCTTCGAAATGGCCGATCGCTCGACGATCTTTCTCGACGAAATCGGCGACCTGCCACTCGAGGTCCAGGTCAAGCTGCTCCGCGTACTCGAGGAGAGACAGATCGAGCGACTGGGGAGCCCGCGCCCGATTCGCGTCGATACGCGGATCATCGCCGCGACCCATCGCGATCTCGAACAACTGATCGCGGCGGGCACCTTCCGCGAAGATCTGTACTATCGCCTCTGCGTGTTCCCGATTCGCGTGCCGCCGCTGCGCGAACGCGCGGGCGACATACCGCTGCTGGTGTGGCGATTCGTCGAGGAATTCGCGACCGCGTTTGGAAAGCGGTTCGACTCGATCAGCAAGGATGACATGGCCGCGTTGCAGCGGTACTCGTGGCCCGGCAACATTCGCGAGCTCCGGAACGTCGTCGAGCGGGCCATGATCATGGGGACGGGGCGCCGGTTGACGTTTTCCGTGCCTGCGGCGTCGACCGCCGTGGCCGTGCGCAGCGCGAAGCTGGCGGACGTCGAGCGAGAGCACATTCGCACGGTGCTCGAGAGCACGGGCTGGCGCATCCGGGGTGTGGATGGTGCGGCAAGGCAACTCGGTCTCAAGCCCACCACACTCGAGAGCCGGCTGTCCAGGCTCGGGCTCAGGCGCCCGCAGCTTCCAGGAGCCCTTGCGTGTTGACGCCCGCGTCCTTCAGGAAAACCATTACTCTTATGCTGGGCATATGTGACGGTTCGTCTCCATCCTGCGTCGGCCGGAGCCTGGGTCGTCGGTCTGGTTCTGTGCGTCATCGCAGGGAACGGGGACGCGTTTGCCGAAGCGCAGACCGTCACCGCGACGACGGGTGCCATTAACGGCGTCGTCACAGACAGCACGACGGCCGTCGTGCCCGGGGTGACCGTCACCTTATCGGGGCCGTCATTGATGACCACCCGCACCGCCCTCACCGACGAGGCGGGCGCCTACCGCTTTTCCGCCGTGGCCCTGGGCAACCACACGCTCACCTTTCAGTTTTCCGGTTTCGGGACGATTGTCCGCGAAGGCATCCACATCGGACTCGGCTTCACGGCGACCGTCAGCGTCGAGTTGAGCCCTGGGAGGGTCGACGATCGCGTCACCGTCAGCGGCGCGGCGCCTGTGGTTGACGCCTCGTCAACCGCGGTCACGACCCGTTTTAACAGCGACACGCTCGCGAGCCTGCCAGGCGCGCGCGACTTCTTCGCAATCGCCGCGAACACGCCGGGCGTGGCGTTCTCAAAGATGGACGTGGGAGGTAACGGCGCGCTCAGCCTGCTGGAATACACCGCCTACGGACTGCGGGCGACCACCGGGGTCAACCGCAATGAAGTTGAAGGCATTCGGGTCGGCGGGGCCAACGGACCGAACGACAATTACTTCTCCGACTTTGCCTCCTTTTCGGAGATTGCGATCACGGCGGTGGGTCAGACGGCGGCCATGCCGGTGCCAGGCACGCTGAGCCAATCCGTCAGCAAGTCCGGCGGCAATGCCTATCACGGGAGCCTGTACGCTGATTTTCAGAACGATGCGCTCGAAGCCACCAACATCGACAACGATCAGATCGCCCGCGGCGTCGCGGGCGGGCCCGGCCTCGACGCGCGCGATGTCAACCGGCTGCAGCGCTTTCGGGATTTCAGCGCGGACCTGGGCGGATACCTGAAAAAAGAGAAGGCGTGGTGGTACAGCGCGTACCGCTCCACGGAGGTAGCGCAGCAATATCCCTGGCTGCTCGACACGGCATCCACGCTCACCGCGACTGTCGTGACGGGCAAGCTCACCTACCTGTTGTCTCGAGGTCAGAAGGCCGTCGGATACCTCCAGCACGAAACTTTCCGGCAGCCGAGTTATTTCACCCCCAGCACGAACCAGCCCATCGTCACCAGTGATGCACTCCAGCACGCGGTGTTTCCCGTCAGCGTGTGGAAGGGCGAGTACAACGCCACCGTGACGGACGCGTTCTACGTCGAGGCACGCGTCGGAGGTTATCGCTCCGCCTTCGCCGCAGCATTCAAGAGCACGGACCCGCGCATTGCGGACATCGGGGCGAATACCGTGCGCGGTGGCGCCGTGTCTCAGGAGCGGGTCATCAACCGCCCGCAGGCCAACGGTTCCTTGAGCTTCCTGAAGAACGGGTGGGGCGGCAGTCACACCTTCAGAATCGGCGGCGAGTACATGGACGACCGGCTCGTCGCACCGACCGACGGATACGGCAATCCCTGCAACTGCCTGTCGACGCTGAACAACGGCGCACCCGTCCAGGTGCAGATCCGGTTGGGGCCGAACGTGTCGACGAACGCTCTGACGACCGCCGCTGGTTTCGTGGACGACGCGTGGCGTCTCAATGGCCGGGTCACGCTTTCTCTTGGAATGCGCCTGGATCGCTACCAGCCGATTCTTCCCGAGCAGCAGGGACCTGCGGGGCAGACGTTCCCGGCGATCGACCCCGTTCTCACGTTCAACAACTGGGCCCCACGCGTGGGCATGAGCGCCGACGTCACGGGCGACGGGAAGACTGTGCTCAAACTCCACTACGGACAGTTCTGGGTCTACCCCGGAACCAACTTCACGTCAGGCTTCAACCCGAATCCGTCCGGCTGGTCGCAGACCTACACCTGGACCAACGATGCGAACTCGAACAGCCGATGGGATGCTGGCGAGGAGGGACGATTGATCGCTGTCTCCGGCGGCAGCACGTCCACGCTGCTCGATCCGGGCATCGAGAACACGTACGTCCGTCAGGCCAGCGCATACATCGAGCGCGAGGTGGCAGCTGACGTCGGCGTCCGGACCGGCGTGGTCCTGAACGCGAAGCGGCAGCCGTACGGCACGATCAACGTCAGCCGGCCGCTCGGCGCGTACACGGTGCCCGTCGCGGCCGTCGATCCCGGTCCGGACGGCCTAATCGGTTCTGGCGATGATAGCGAGACCGTGACTGCCTTCAACCTGACCGAGGCCTCCTTGAACGCGTCGCCCGTGAACCTGACCACGAACCTGCCCGACAGCAACAGCGAGTACTACACCTGGGAGATCACGGCGACGAAACGTCAGCGCGCCGGTTGGTCGTTACTGGCCAGCTTCACAACGACGTGGAGCCACGAGGCCGCCCTTGGGACGGGCAACGATTTCACGCCGAACGCCCTGCTCAACACCACGCGCGGTCAGGATCGGTTCAGGACGTGGCAGGCGAAACTGAACGGCACGATGAATCTTCGCTGGGGCTTTCTGGTCGTCCCCGTCGTCCGACATCAGTCCGGGACACCGTTCGCGCGCACCTTCGTGCAAACGCTCAATTATGGGAGCGCGACGATCAAAACGGAACCGCTCGCGGCCAATCGGACGCCTGACATCACGCTCGTCGACGTGCGCACCGAGAAAACGTTTCGCATCAAGGTCGTGCGCGTCATGGGATTCTTCGACGTGTACAACATGTTCAACACCAATGCTGCACAGGCGCTCACGACCACCTCGGGTGGCTCGTGGCTGCGGCCAACCGCCATCACGGCACCGCGCGTCCTCCGGATCGGCGCCCGGTTGCAATGGTAGCGATGGCGCGTTCGAGATAGCCACAAGCGGTGACCGACACCACGCCCGCCTATCAGGTGCTGGAGAAAAGTCGCGCCTCGGGCGGTTCGTGTTCATCACGCCGCCTTGCCATTCTCATTCCGGTTCCGCACACAGGAGTACGTGAGGAGAGACCCGAAAACTACGTGTCGCAGATATCCGGCCAGTAGTTTTTCGGTGTCCCCTTCGCGTAGTTCTCCTCTCCCACTCACGACGACACCGCGGCAAGAATGCCCCACGTCAGGTAAGAGGCGACGGATGGTGCGTGGCGATGAGAATGATCGGGACTCGCGCTACCGGCACGGTTTGTGCCGATCATGGTGGCGCCGCCAGACGTTCCACCAATTCACATTGGAGAATCGCCCAAATCGAAGCCAGGGGCCCACGGTATTTCGTGCCGGGTCCGACGTACCGTAGATGCGGAACTGTCCGCGATCGAGTCGGACGACAGAAATTGAAGCCGAAGCGGCGGCGAAAAAAGATCCAGGTTGGATCAGCGGAATCGGCGTGAAGAAGGCGGAGATCGAAAAACGCAAGTGATGACTGAATCAACATGGCGACAGGTGAAGTTGCCAAATGGAGAGGTCGCGATGAATCGATTGAGGGTCCTTGTCACAGCGTGCGCGCTGACGCTCGCGTCAGCCGTGCCCGCGCAGGCTCAACTGAATGGAACCCATAGCCTGGGTGATTTCGGAGTGCAATCCGGATCCCAGCCTCAGCCCGGCTTCTACGCCGCGCTTTTCTACTATCGCTACGACACCGACACCATCAAGGACAAGGACGGAGACATCGTCCGCCCCGCACCGAATACTCCGGGCAGCCTCGGGCTCACGGCCGTGGCACCGATTCTCTGGTATGTGAGCAAGGCCAAAGTCCTGGGCGCGAACTACGGCGCGATGGTCGTGCTGCCCTGGGCCAACGGCGCGCTCGAAGCGCCCGCGTTCACGCGTCGGCCAGACGATCGACACGAGCCTGGCCGACATGCTGGTTCGCCCGATCGATCTCGGCTGGCATACCAAACGCGCGGACGTCACCACCGGCTTTCAGATCTACATGCCGACGGGCGAGTACGAGCGCGGCGGCAGCGAGAACACGGGGAAAGGCATGTGGGCATACGAGCCGTTCGTCGGCACGACCGTGTTCTTCGACGAGAAGCGAACCACCAGTTTCGCCACTACGGCGTTCTGGGAATTCCACGGGGAGAAGAAGGACACCGACACCAAAGTGGGACAACTGCTCACGCTCCAGGGCGGTCTGGGGAAATCCTTCCTCGGCGGCGGGCTCATCGTCGGCGCGGCGTACTACGCGCAGTGGAAACTTACCGAGGATCGGTTCACCCAATTCCTATTGCCGGGTGGAGGTACGATTAACCTGGATATCCCGACAGCACAGGGTGTTCGCCTTCGGGCCTGACGTGACGCTGCCGGTCGCGACGAAGTCGAAGCTCTTCTCCCTGGTCAACATCCGCTATCTCTGGGAATCGGGCGCGCGGCTGAAGACACAGGGGCAGACGTTGGTGGTCACCGCGACCTTCCCCGTTCCCAGCGTGAGACTGCAATGAGTGGCTGGGAAAGCATCAACGATCTCGCACGCTGCTACAATCTGACACCACTAGGAGTGTAATCATGAGCCGAGCGTCACAATATTTCCTCGCCACCAGCCTGGCGGTCGCGCTTGCGGGCGTCACCGGCTGCAGTGCTCCGGAACCGCAGCAGACCGCCGCGCCTGCGCCCGCGACCGGCGGGCGGCATCGATCGCACGGTGCTGCCGATCGCGGAGCCCAACTATCCGCTGGCGACCGAGCTCGACGCGCGCAACGCCAAGGCGCCGCCGCGGTTCGAGGTGAAGGCGCCGCAGGGCGCGCCGAACGTGATCGTCTTCCTGATCGACGACATCGGGTTCGGCCACGCGAGCACGTTCGGCGGCGCCGATTCCGATGCCGACGCTCGATCGGCTCGCGAGCCAGGGGCTCAAGTACAACCGCTTCCACACGACGGCGCTGTGCTCGCCGACGCGCGTGGCGCTCCTGACCGGCCGCAACCACCACACGAACAACGCCGGCGCGATCATGGAAGTGGCGACGGCGTTCCCGGGCAACACCGGCGCGCGGCCGCAGAGCGTCACGCCGCTGGCCGAGATCCTGCGCCAGAACGGCTACAGCACGTCCGCCTTCGGCAAGTATCACGAGACGGCGCCGTGGGAAGTGAGCGTGTCCGGACCGTTCGATCGCTGGCCGACGCATTCCGGCTTCGACAAGTTCTACGGCTTCATCGGCGGCGAGACCAACCAGTGGGCGCCGCTGGTCTACGACGGCACGGTCAAGGTGGAGGTGCCGCACGATCCGAACTACCACTTCACGACCGACATGACGAACCAGGCGATCCAGTGGATCCGGAGCCAGCAGTCGCTGACGCCGGACAAGCCGTTCTTCACCTACTTCGCCACCGGCGCCACGCACGCCCCGCATCACGTGCCGAAGGACTGGATCGCGAAGTTCAAGGGCAAGTTCGACGGCGGCTGGGACAAGTACCGCGAGGAGACCTTCGCGCGGCAGAAGCAGCTGGGCATCATCCCGCAGAACGCGAAGCTGGCGCCCAAGCCCGCCGACATCAAGGACTGGGACACGCTGACGCGCCGACGAGAAGCGGCTGTTCGCGCGGCAGATGGAAGTGTTCGCCGCGTTCGCCGCGCACACCGACTACGAGATCGGCCGCGTGGTGAAGGCGATCGAGGACATGGGCGAGCTCGACAACACGCTGATCCTCTACGAGGTCGGCGACAACGGCGCCAGCGCCGAAGGCGGCATGGTCGGCATGTTCAACGAGATGACCTACTTCAACGGCGTCGCCGGAGACGGTGCCCGACATGCTGAAGAACATCGACAAGTGGGGCGGCCCCGAGACCTTCCCGCACATGGCGGCGGGCTGGGCCGTGGCCGGCAACACGCCGTTCATGTGGACCAAGCAGGTGGCCTCCAACTTCGGCGGCACGCGCAACCCGCTCGTCGTCAGCTGGCCCGCGCGGATCAAGGCCAAGGGCGAGATCCGCAGCCAGTTCCAGCACGTGGTCGACATCGCGCCGACCGTGCTCGAAGCGGCGGGCATGCCGGAGCCGAAGACGGTCAACGGCGTCGCGCAGACGCCGATGGAAGGCGTCAGCATGGTCTACACCTTCGACGATGCGAAGGCCGCGGGCCGGCACAAGACGCAGTACTTCGAGATCTTCGGCAACCGCGCCATCTACCACGACGGCTGGGTGGCCGCCACCGTGCACAAGGCGCCGTGGGAAGCGACGCCGCGACGCAAGCTCGCCGAGGACGTGTGGGAGCTCTACAACGTGGACGAGGACTTCAGCGAGACCAACGATCTCGCGGCCAGCAATCCGGCCAAGCTGAAGGAGCTGCAGGCGCTCTTCATGAAGGAGGCCGAGCGCTACCGCGTGCTGCCGATCGACGACCGCGTCGATCGAACGGTTCGACCCCGCCATGGCGGGCCGTCCGGATCTGATGGCCGGCCGCAAGTCGCTCACGGTCTACGAGGGCATGACCGGCATGATGGAGAACGCGTTCATCAACGTGAAGAACCAGTCGGTGACGATCACCGCCGACGTGGAGATTCCCGCCGGCGGCGCCAACGGCGTGATCCTCGCCCAGGGCGGCCGCTTCGGCGGCTGGAGCCTCTACGTCAAGGACGGCAAGCCGGCCTACACCTACAACTTCGTGGGCCTGCAGCGAGTACACGGTCAACGCCAGCGAGCGGCTCGCGCCCGGCAAGGCGACGATCAAGCTCGACTTCGCCTACGACGGCAACGGCCGCGGCAAGGGCGGCACCGCCACGCATCTCCATCAACGGCAAGAAGGTCGGCTCAGGACGCGTCGAGCACACCAACGCCAACATCTTCTCGGCCGACGATGCCGCCGACGTCGGCGTCGACGAAGGCACCAACGTGAGCTCGGCGTACCCGCAGCACGGCAACAAGTTCACCGGCAAGATCGAGAAGGTGAAGGTGGACGTTCGCTAGTGGTTCAACAATCCTGGAATCGGAGCCCGGCGGCGACGCCGCCGGGCCGAAGACGCGCTTCCATGAGCGTCGCCGCCCGGTTACTCGGCATGGCCGCCGCGGTCGCGCTCTTCCTGATTCCGGCGCCAGGATCGACGCAGGAACTGGAGCCCGGCGCCTACTGGCCCATCCCCACGGGGTTTAACATCGTCACAGTGGTCAACAGCCTCAACTGGGGCGATGTGGCGTTCGAGCCCGCGGCGCCGATCGACGAGGCAAGGGCCACGATCAACACCACGGCCTTTACGTTCACGCGGGCGTTCAGCCTGGGGGGCCGATCGGCCAACGCGACGGTGATCGTGCCGATAGTCGGCGGCCACCTGGAAGGCTTGTATCTGGGAGAGCCGGCCGAGACCGGCCGGTTCGGGCTCGGCGATCCGAGATTGCGCCTGGGCGTCAACCTTTACGGCGCGCCGGCGATGACGCCGAAGGAGTACGCGTCGTCGTACCGCCAGCGGACGCTGGTCGGGGTCAGCATCACGGCGGCGCCGCCGCTAGGCCAGTACGATCCGGCGAAGCTCATCAACCTTGGCACCAATCGCTGGTCGTTCAAGCCCGACGTCGGCGTGTCGCACACGCGGGGCCAGTGGGTCGTCGAAATGATGGCAGGAGTCTGGGTCTTCACCGACAACGACAACTTCGCCGGCGGCAACACGCGGACCCAGGATCCCATCGCGCAGGTGCAGTTCCACCTTACCTATCGGTTCAACCGCGGCATGTGGCTGGCGGCGGACGCCAACTACTACACGGGCGGGCAGACGACGATCGGGGGCCGGCAGAACCTCGACCTGCAGCGCAATTCACGTATCGGCGCGACGTTTTCGCGGGCACTCAGTCCGCGTCAGGCGATTCGGCTCTCTGTGAGCCGCGGCGCCTACACCACGATCGGCGCAGACTTCAATTCGGTCGCGGTCGGCTACAACTACGCCTGGGTGCGCTAGGTAGTTCCCAGTTTTCAGTTTTCAGTTTTTAGTCGTCAGACCAAATCTTCGCGCATCGCCGTCGCGACGATTACCGCGCGCGTAACATCGCACGAATCGCGTAAACGCCGCGTCATCCTTCTTTAGAAACTCAACGACTTAACCGCAGTCCGCTCGGCACGCTCCTTGCCACCGGCCCGCCCGCGCGAGGCCCCCAGCCGACCTGCCGTCGACACGCGTCTCGCAAAGAGGGAAGGTAGATCATGAGAAGGAACGCCATGCTCACCACGGTTGCGCTCGTGGTGATCGCCGGCACGACCGTCGTCGTGACCGACAACAACTTCAGCAGGCGCATCAGGGAGGTCCTGACCGGCCACGAGGAACTGCCTCTCGTGTTGACCAACGGTCGAGGGTTGTTCACGGCCCACATCAACGAGGACCGCACGGAGATCGCGTACAGGCTGCGATATTCCGGCCTCGAATCGAACGCAACCCAGGCACATATTCACATCGGCCAGCCGGGGATCAACGGCGGTGTCTCCGTGTACCTGTGCGTGAATACCCCGCCGATTAACCCTCCGGCGGCCCCGGCGGATCTCCCGCCTCCCTGCCCGCTGCGCGAAGGTGAAGTCGAGGGCGTGCTCGCGGCGAACGACGTGGTCGGGCCTCTCAATCAGGGCGTCGCGGTCGGGGACTTCGGCCGGTTGATACACGCGATTCGGACCGGCAACACGTACGTGAACGTCCACACGGTGAACTCGCCGGGTGGCGAGATCCGCCACCAGATCGATCACGACGGCGACCGCGACCACGATCGACGACTGACAGATAAAGGAAGGACCCTGGCGTTTTTTGATGGTACGTAGTGTCCGGACCTGGTGAGAGTCCGGCTAAAGCCGGACACTACGTACTACACAGAAGTGAATTGCTCCGGCGTTCCTACTCCGTTGAACCGTGCCGATCCAGCCAGTCGAGCAGTTGTCTGACGCTGCCGGTTGCCATCGCCACGCTTGTGTCCGCTGCCCCGTAGTAGAGGTTGATGGCATCGCCATCCGGCCCCAGCGTGTAGCCACAGGGAAATGCGACGTAGCCGACGTCGCCCTCGCGTTCGTACGGCGCCTCGGGCCCGAAGATCCAGGAGTCGCCGCGCAGGATGCAGCGCTCGGCGGTCTCGAGATCCAACAGCGCCACGCCCAGTCGATACAGGCACCCGGCACCTGTTCGGCGGACGCCGTGATACAGCATGAGCCACCCGCGCGGCGTCTCGATGAGCGGTGGCGACAACCCGACGCGATTGGCGTCCCACCACGCCCCGCGCCGGGCCGGCAGCACGAGCTTGTGGCCACCCCAGTTGCGGAGATCCGGAGAAAAGGAGATCCAGACGTGCGCGCCCGAGTCCGCGATCGGGCGATGCAGCAGGGCAAAGCTGCCGTTGATGCGCCGGGGCAACAACGCGGCGTCCTTGTCGTCTGGCTGCATGACGAGGCCAAGGCGCTCGAAGCTGTGGAAGTCGTCGGTGAGCGCGAGCGCCACACCGGGCCCTCCTCGGCTGAACGCGGTGTAGGCCACGACGTACCGATCGAGCTCGTCGACGAAGGTGATGCGAGGGTCTTCGATGCCCCACAGCTCTTCCGGGTATCGATCCGGATCGGGACGAAGTGTTGGCTCCGCGTCGATCGTCCAGCCATCGACGCCGTTCCGCGATCGGGCCGCACACAGATGCGAATGGCCGCGCCGGTCCTCGACCCGGCAGAGGAGCAGCGTCGTGCCGTCCCGAAGTCGAGTCGCCCCGGCGTTGAACACGGTGTGTACCGGGTACGGCCAGTCAGCCGCCGTCAGAATGGGATTCGCGTCGTGCCGGTGGAACAGGGTTTCGTATCGGCTCGGCATGGTCATGATACGGACAACTAGTGCCAGCGCCGGGACGCCGGCCACGTCGAGCGCCGCAATCGTCCGCAACTCGTGCAGGGCGAGCAGGAACGAGAGCGTGGCCTCGGCGCCCTGGTTTTGATTGGGCCGATCGACGTGCAGCCCGTCGCGGCAACCACCCGTCGACGCATCGAAGAGCCAGTGCTGCAGATGGTTCTCGCCGAGAAACCAGTTGAACGCCCACCGCGCGCTGGATCAGCCACCGCTTGTCGCCGTGCACGCGGTACGCGTCGAGGCACGCCGACACCATCGCGCACGCTTCGACCGGCTGCTGATCGAAGGTCGCCGGCGACTGCCCCGCGCGAATAGAACCCGCTGGATCCGATGGCCGCGAACTGTCTGTCGGGAGACGATTGCACCGAGATCAGCCAGTCGAGCGAGCGCATGCCGGCCTCGACCATGTCCGGCCGATTCATGCGATCGCCGGAGACGATCAGCGCCTGCGACAGACGGCCGTTGCAATAGGTCACGGAGTCCTCGAACCAGGGCCAGTCTGGCCGGCTGCGTCCGTTGAAACAGGCCGAGCAGGCGATCGGCGAGCTCCTCGCGCCGCGCTTCGGCCGTGCTGTCTCCCTGGAAGGCTCTGAAGGTACTCGTCGAGGCCGAGGAGCGTGTAGGCCCAGGCTCGCGGACTCGTGAAGGTCGTCACCGCCGGAATGGCGGCGTGGAAGAGATCGCCGGCCAGACTCTGGCGACCGGGATCGCCCGTCCGTCCGACGACGGCGCCGAGCGCCCAGAGGGCCCGCCCGTGGCTGTCCTCCGAGCCGCACGGCTCCAGCCAGTGCCGCCCGTACGACAGGAAGTTCCTGAAGCGCCCGGTCGCTCGATCGAAGGCGTGACTGACGAAGGCGAGATATCGCGAGCCGAGACGTCCGGACGACCGCCGGGTCATCGCCGCCGGCGTCTTCGAGCAGGGCCATGAGCAGCAGGGCGCGCGCGTTGTCGTCCAGGCAGTAGCCATCGTCGTAGCGCGGGATGCTGAAGATGGCGTGCTGCAGCATGCCGGTGTCGTCGGTCATCGCCCGCACGTGCTTCAAGGTGATCTCGGGCAAGCCCGGCCGGTCGCGCGGCGAGCGGTCTGCGCCTGGAATGCGGTCCGGCGGCGGCGCCGTGTGTTCGGTTCGAGCGCGCGCGAAGCTCTCGACGTAGCGGCCGCCGATCGCCGGCCAGGTCATCCCGACGCCATACGCGGCCGCCCGCGCGCACATGGCGCGCCGCCGCTCGCGGTCGCTGACCAGGGCGATGACTTCCTGCGCGATGGCCGCGGAATCCCTCCAGGGCACGAGCACGCCGCGCCCGTCGGCGAGGAGCTCGCGCGCGTAGATGTACGGCGTCGAGATCACCGCCTTGCCGGCGCCGACCGCGTACGCCAGCGTGCCCGACGTGATCTGTTCGGGCTGGAGGTACGGCGTGATGTAGATGTCGGTGGCCGAGAGGAACTCGGTCAGCTCGTCCTGGCTGACGAATCGGTTGTGGAAGATCATGCTCCCGGCGACGCCGAGCTGCTGGCCTCGCGCTTCGAGCATCAGACGATACGCCTCTCCCTCGTGCTCGACGACGTGTGGATGCGTGGCACCCAGGACGATGTACACGGTGTCGGGGTGGACGGCGAGAATCGCCGGCAGGGCATCGATGACGTACTCGATGCCTTTGTCGCGGGACAGCAGGCCGAACGTCAGAATCACGGTCTTGCCGTCGACGCCGAGCCGGTCCTTGCTCCCGGCATCGACCGGGCACGTGCGGAATCCCGTGAGGAATGAGATCGATCTGATGCGCTCGGACATGCCGTGGACGCGCCTGAGCAGGTCTGCGCCCGAGTCGCTCATGACGACGAGACGCTCCGAGAGCCGCGCCAGCTCCTCGATCACCGCGCGCTGGGCCGGATTCGGCGCCGAGAGCACGGTGTGAAGCGTCGTCACGATCGGCATCCGCAGCTCGCGCAGGAGCGCGAGGACATGGGCGCCGGCCTTGCCGCCGAAGATCCCGTACTCGTGCTGCACGGACAGCACGTCGACCTGATTGACGTTCAGAAAGTCCGCGGCGCGCCCGTACGAGCCGAGGTCACCCTCGGCGATTTCGAACCGGACGCGAGACGGATAGCGTGTGCCGCCGGCCGGCATCGTTCATCGCGAGCACGAACGAGTCGACGTCCGGCAGCCGCGGTCGCCAGCGCATCGGCGAGGTGCGTCGTGAACGTGGCGATGCCGCAGTGGCGCGGCAGGTGATTGCCGAGGATGGCAAGTCTGTTCATTTGCTGGGCGTTGGCGACGATCGCGGTCCCGAATCGGTAATCGTAGCCTGCGCGACGGATGACGGCTGTTCACTCTTGAACACCGGGGAGTGACGAAAGCTGCCAGCATGGTCTGTGTACAAAAACAGCATGAGCGACTCACCCGAGACCGTGACACGACCCACGGAGTGTCCATTCTGCAAGGGCAAGGCTATCGACACGCTCGCAAAGGTCCTGAGCGTGAGGACGTTGTGGCGCTGCCGCAAATGTGAGCAAACGTGGACAATCGCGAGCCTGCCGGCGACGCGACTAAGGGGTTGATGATGGTCAAACGTCCCGACGGGATGAACGCGTTCGAGTTCGCGGTGTTGTCCAGCCTTCGTGCCGCACAGTTGTCGCGCGGGTGCACGCCGCGTGTCGCGCAATCGGCGAAGGTGACCATTACCGCGCAGCAGGAAATCGCGGAAGGCAAGGTGTTGGCATCAGCCCGCGAGCCCCGCCCGGAACCGGCCAACGAGTAGACGGCCGCGCCTCTCCACAGCCTCGTGCGATCGTGCACGGGGACGTCTCGAAGTAGAAAGCAGCCACGCCTTTTCGCGTCATCGAAATCAACTGCCGGCAGGTCTCCAGGTCTGTAGGAGAATGGCGTGCGCCGTTACTACAGCGTTTTTGTCGGCCTGAGGTGACCATGACGCAAGAACAGTCTCGTGAGACGTTTCACACGATCGTCATCGGCGGCGGACAGGCAGGGCTCTCGGTCGGCTACTACCTCGCCCAACAGGGACGCCCGTTTGTGATTCTCGATGCCAGCCCGCGTGTAGGGGACGCATGGCGCCGGCGCTGGGATTCGCTGCACCTGTTTACGCCGGCCGTCTTCGACAGCCTCGCCGGGATGAAGTTTCCAGCCCCCGCGTTTTCGTTTCCGACCAAAAACGAGATGGGCGACTATCTCGAATCGTACGCACGCCACTTTCAATTGCCGGTTCGAAGCGGCGTGCACGTCGATCGCCTGACGCGCGCTGGAAACCGGTACCTGGTCGAGGCCGGTGCTCATCGCTTCGAAGCGGACCATGTGGTGGTGGCGATGTCGAGCTATCAGGTTCCGCGCGTGCCCGCGTTCGCGAAGGAACTCCGATCGGACATCGTGCAACTGCACTCAATCGAGTATCGCAGTCTGCGACAGCTGAAGCCTGGCGGTGTGCTGCTCGTCGGCGCCGGCAACTCGGGCGCGGAGATCGCCTTCGAGGTGGCGCGCGAACATCCGACATGGGTGTCGGGCCGGGACACCGGCCACGTGCCGTTCCGGATCGATGGGCTGGCCTCCCGCCTCTTCCTGATGCGGCTCCTCTTCCGCGTCGTGTTCCATCGCGTCCTGACCGTCGACACGCCGATAGGGCGGCGCCTTCGGCGCAAGGTCTTCGCACAAGGTGGACCGCTCATCCGCGTGAAGCCGAAACATCTGGCCGCCGCGGGGGTTCGGCGGGTCTCGAAGACGGTTCGCGTGCTGAAGGGATTGCCGGTGCTCGAAGATGGACAAATCCTCGACGTCTCGAACGTGATCTGGTGCACCGGGTTCGGGAACGGCCTGTCCTGGATCGATCTTCCGATCTTCGATCCCAACGGCGAGCCGCGGCACGCGAGCGGCATCAGCAGCGACGAGCCGGGTCTGTATTTCGTCGGCCTGCACTTCCTGCATGCGTTCTCGTCGACGATGATCCACGGCGTGGCGCGGGACGCGAAGCGGATTGCCGATACGATCGAGCGGCGGACGCAGGAGGCGACGGCGAACAGCGAAGGTAGAAGGTCGGCCCCACGGCTGTCCGCTGCCGGCTAGCCGTCACCGAGGTCGTGACCATCCTTCGCGGTCGAGCAGGACTTCGACGCGCTGCCGGATGTCGTCGCGAATCGCGCGGACGCGCGGGATCGGCTGGCCTTTCGGATCGTCGAGCGGCCAATCATCGCGCCTCAGTCCGGGCACGACGGGACACTGGTCGCCACAGCCCATCGTGACGAGCATCTGGGCCTGTTGGGCAAGCTCTGGCGTCAGCCTGGTCGTTCCCGCCGCTGAAAGGTCGACCCCCACTTCGCGCATGACGCTGACGACTTCGGGGTGAACGCGCAACCCGGGATCGGTCCCCGCGGAAATCGCCCGCGCCTTCGCAGGATCCACCATCAGGTTGAACCAGGCCGCCGCCATCTGCGACCGGCCGGCGTTGTGCACGCACGCAAACAGGACGGTGTTCATGATCATGATCGCGAGGCAGGAGCAAGCCACCGGAACAGCACGGTCGCCACGGCTGCGCCGGCGAGCTGGGCCACGATGAAGCCGGGCACGTCGAGCGGACGAATGCCGGCGAACGTGTCCGTCAGGCTGCGCGCGATGGTCACGGCGGGATTCGCAAACGACGTCGACGCCGTAAACCAGTACGCCGCCGTGATGTAGGCCGCGACGGCAAATGGAACGGCCTCCACGCGGCGGCGGGAACATCCCCAAATCACGGCGACGAGACCGAACGTCGCCACGAATTCGCTGAACGCCTGTGCGGCGCCGCTCCGCTCGTGGCGCGACAGCATCACGATCCGCTCTCCGAACATCGCATGCGCGGCCCAGACGCCAAGTACGGCGCCGCCCACCTGCGCGCCGACATAACCCGGAACCTGCGCGCCACGCGATACCGCGCTGCGAGGCGGCGGCAATCGTGACCGCGGGGTTGAAGTGCGCGCCCGAGATCGGGCCGAAGGTGAGAATCAGCGCGACGAGCGCGGCGCCCGTCGCCACGCTGTTGGCAAGCAGCGCAATGGCGTCGTTGCCGCTCGACAAACGAGCGGCCATGATGCCGGATCCGATGATGGCCGCCAGCAGCATGGCGGTGCCCACGGCCTCCGCGACGATCCGGCGGCCACTCTCTGCGTTCATGGCTGGCGCACCAGTCGCCTCCGCATGACAATGGCGGATGCGGGACACGCGGACTGGAACTCGATTGACGTCTGCACCGACGCGGGCACGGCATCTCGCGCGATCGTCTCGAATCCGAGTCGCTGAAAGAACGCCTCGGCTGTCGTCGTGAGCAGGAATACATGCTCAACCCCATGCGTGAGGGCAAGCTGCAGCGCAGCCTCCGTCAACTCATGGCCGAGGCCCTGGCCCTGCCGTCGCGAATCGACCGCGACAGACCGAAGGAGCGCGCCGTCGCCATAGAGCTCGAGGGCGGCCGTTCCGACGATTTGAGATTCGTCTCTAACCACGAGCATGGTCTGCACGCGATCGTCCACACCGGCGAGCGGAAGATCGAGACGCTCGAGCAGCGCGCGAACGCCGGGCAGATCGCGCGCCCGCGCGGCCTCAACGATCACGATCGTCCTCCGACACGCGCGGCGCACAGCAGATCCCACCGGCCGGACTATCGAGCACGTAGAGCTGTCCGAACGAGCGCTTGAACTGCCTGCGGTCCTGGGTGGTGGCCGGCGTCTGGTTCAGCGCCTCGACGGCGGCGTTGACGACGCCTTCGACGGCGGGATCGAGCGACCTCGAGATCTGATAGTGCATCCAGACCCCATCGCGGCGGGCCTCGACCAGACCGCTGCGGCGCAGGTACGCAAGGTGGCGCGACACCGTCGGCTGCGGCAGCCCCAGGCTGTCGTGAAGGTGACAGACGCAGACTTCGTTGTTGCCCAGCAACGACAGGATCCGCAGACGCGTCTTGTCGGCCAGCGCCTTGCACACGTCTTCCAGCCGATCGATCGCCGCCCGATTGCCCGCCTTCGAGGTTCGGCTCATATATTCGCGTTGACGAATATATCACGGTACCATATATTCGCTAAAGCGAATATTAAAGGAGTGCGACATGGATGCGATCAGGGAAGCGATTCAGCAGAAATACGGCGAGGCGGCGCGCCGGGCTCGCAGCGGCGCACAGGCCGACTGCGGCTGCGACACATCAGGGTGCTGCAACCAGATGACCACGAATCTCTACGATGCCTCCGAGGCTGCGGCCGTCCCGCCGGAGGCGATGCTCGCGTCGCTCGGGTGCGGAAACCCGACGGCGCTCGCGGAACTGAAGCCGGGCGAAGTCGTCCTCGATCTCGGGTCCGGCGGCGGCATCGATGTCCTGCTCTCGGCGAAGCGAGTCGGGCCGGCCGGCAAGGCGTACGGGCTGGACATGACCGACGACATGCTCGCGCTGGCCCGGGAGAATCAGGCGGCGTCAGGGCTGACCAACGTGGAGTTCCTCAAAGGCGAGATCGAGCATATTCCGCTCCCTGACAATTCTGTCGACGTCATCATCTCGAACTGCGTGATCAATCTGTCTGCCGACAAGGATCGCGTGCTTGCCGAAGCATTTCGCGTGCTGAAGCCAGGCGGACGGTTGGCCGTCTCGGATGTGGTCGTCCGGGACCTTGATCTGCCCGCTGACGTCCGGCGAGACGTGGAATTGTGGGTCAGGTGTCTGGCCGGCGCGCTCGAGGAACGCCGCTACCGCGAGAAGTTGAGCCGCGCGGGATTCGAGCATGTTGGCGTCGAGCCGACACGCATCTACGATGAGCGCTTCATGAGCGCGTTTGTCCGCGCGCAAAAGCCGGCCGCGGCGGCGAAGGCGTGCTGCGGGCCCACCTGCTGCGCCTGATCGTCACTCGCGCTTTTCGGTGTCTTCGCGATCTCGTGCGGCGACTCAACGTTGGAGCAGCACGATCCGCTCTTCCGCGATTTGGTGCTCTTCCCGCATCCGGATCACATTGCGAGTTCGGGAGAGCGGGACTGGTCTCAATGGGCAATTGGCAATGGGCAATGACCAGTTCAATTTGTCGGTGTCTCAATGAGCAATGGACAATGATCAATGACCAGTTCAATGATCAATGACCAATGCGCAATGGAGCCACCGATCATTGATCATTGAATCATTGCCCATTGAATTGGTCATTGGTCATTGGTCATTGCCTATTGAGAATTGTGTCGGCATCGGCGGTGGGCGCCCTCGCGGGCCATCCGCTTCTCGATGTTCATGACGATGGTTGCGTAAACCGCGCACAGCTCGTCGGCTTCGTCTTCGAGCCCAAGCGCCTCAACTCGAGGAGCGTTGGCCAACGGCCCCAGCCGGATCTTCGCCAGGCACGCCTTTGATTCCTTCGCTTCGCGCAGCGCGATACGCATCTTGTTGAGGAAGTCGGCGTCACTGGATGCCGCGTCGGCTTCGATGAGGTTGTTCGATGTCCCGTCCGCGGCTCGAACGAGTTGACCCCAGACGACATAGCTTGGAGGAGTGAGGGCCCCGGTCGGGTATGACTGGTTAATGTCGGTACTGAACCGAATCGCCCGCGCGTGGAGCGCGAGGATCCTCTTGCGCCTCTCTGAGGGTTCTTTCATGCACCACAAGTGTGCAAGTCCAAGACCGAGCGTTTTCTACGCAGAACCATCCGTCGGCTCTGCCCCGGGATCGAGATTCCTGCAACACCGGGTGGCTCTGGACGCGGCAATTTTTGCGGCTAGTGCCCATTGGTTCATTGCCCCCATTGCCCATTGAATTGGTCATTGATAATTGGTCATTGATAATTGCGTCAGCGTCCGCATTTCTTCCCCGACCACTGCTTGCTGAGATCGCCGCACGACCAGTCTTCGCGATCGACGGATCCGACCGGCCACGTCCAGCCCTGCTCGTAGGCGTCGATCTCGGCGTCGCTGACGTCGATGAACGGCCGCTTCTGACAGGTGAACCACGTGCGTTTGCCGCGCTCGATGAGATCGTTCTGCAGCGTCATCACTGTCGAAGGGCAGCACGGCGAGCGACCGAACGTTGAACACCGGTGGCGTTTCGCGGCCGGAGCGCCAGAACACAAGGCCCGGCAATGGTCAATGACCAGTTCAATTATCAATCCTCAATGGCCAATGCGTGGCCGCCAGCCATTGCGCATTGGTCATTGCCCATTGAATTGGTCATTGGTCATTGCCCATTGACCATTGAGACGTCAACGCCCTTCGGCTTTCCGTTTCAACTCGTCGGCGTGCACGTCGAGCCGCACTGTCGGCGCAAACGCAAGGAGCACGTTTCCCGGCTGTCCACCCTGAAACCCCGGATAGCCCGAGCCGATGAACACCATGCCGTTGGCGACGACCGGCCCACCCGACGCGGCCGACCCGCCGCGCGCCGTGATGCCGTTGACGGTCGTGAATTCCTTCGCGCTGTCGAACTCCCAGATCAACTGACCGGTCCTCGACGAGCTGGCGCGTATCATGCCGTCTCGCGCGCCCGACAGGAGCACGCCGGGAATCAGCGTGACGGCCCCGACGACCCCGCGCTGGTTCTCGCGGCCCTGCGGCGACGCCAGCGGCGTGTACCACACCTCCTCGCCGGTCTTCAGATCGAGCGCGAGATGCGCGCTGCTGATCAGACCGAAGTAGGCCTTCTCGCTGTCCACCGCACCGCCGAAGAGCGTCTCGCCGCGACCGCCCGCGATTTCGCGCGCCACATCCTGCTTCCAGATCACCTGGCCGTTGTCCGGGTTGACTGCCCACACGAGGCCCTGCTTCTGCGGCGCGATGAGGATGTCGCGCCCGTCGGTGGTTGTCGCAAGCGCGGCAGGCGCCGCGAAATCCCAGTCGGGGCCGAGCACGGCGGGGCAGTTTTCCGGCGGATACGGAATGGCAGGGCCCCCGGCGCGGCCGCCGCGTCCGCCGCCACCGCGAGCGGGAAACGCTCCCCCGGGAATGTTCTGCACACACCCGTTGTGCCAGGTATCGAGCGCCAGCGCCTGCATCGACCAGAGCACTTTGCCCGTGTCGATGTTCATCGCCATCACCGCGTTGGCGGTCCTGGGCGTGCCCGCGAAGGCGTTGCCCGTCGTGACGTACAACGCGCGCCGCTTGATGTCGAGCGTCGGCGTCGCCCAGATGCCGGCGCCGGCCGGCGCCAGCATGTCCTTGCCCCGCGAGTTCTTGCCGACGACCTTCGGGACGTCCGGAATCGTGTACGTCTTCCAGATCTGGCGGCCCGTTGCCGAATCAAGGGCCGACATGTAGCCGCGGAACGTGCAGCAGGCATAGTCGGCCTGACCCGACTCCGGCTCTTCGAGCGATGCGACCGGCACGTACAGACGTCCTTCGAACAGCACCGGCGTACCTGTAATGCGCGCGAGCGGATGTGGATCGGTGAGCGTCTTCCAGATTTCCTCGCCGGTGCTCGCGGAGAGCGCGTATGCGGTGCCATGGATGTCGCCGAAGAAGATGGCGAGCCGCGGATCCGTCTTGCTGAGCCGGCCGATGGTGAACCCGCTGCGCACCGCCGACTCCGCGCGGAACCCCCAGTGCAGACATCCGGTTTCCGCGTCGAGCGAGTAGACGTAACCGGCGTTCGACGTCACATACAGCCGGCCGTCGTGGACGGTCTGGCCGTACAGCGCCGTCGCACCCGGAAATCCGAACGCCCACTTCAGTTGCAGGCGCGACACCTGTCCCGGGAGTCAGCCCGGCGGCCGCGCCCGGCTGGAACCGCGAGTTCCGGTAGTCGACGCCCCAGCCGTTCCACGCAGGCGCATTCGATTCGCGCACCTGCGGATGACTCGCACACACGTTCGACATCTTCTCGGCCGCGCCGACGAGATCGGTGTCGAGCTTCCGGCCGCCACCCATTCGGCGATGAGCCGCTTGTCCTGGTCGCTCACAGCGGCGGCCGCGTTGCGCATCGAGCCGGTCGTCATGGCCTCGAGGATCCGCTCCGGCGTCATCTGCTTGAGCACGGCCGTCTTCGGCGCCTGGTGCCCCGGATCGTTGCTCTCGTGACACGACGCGCAGTTGTTGAAGTACTGGTTGACGCCCGCGCTCTCCGATTGCGCCGAGGCGCTCGTCGCCGACGCGAGCGACCGATGCGAACACGACCGCGCTCCACGCGCGCTGCACAAGTCTCTTCATGTCCCTGCCTACTTCGTTGTGTAGTAGTCGTACGTGTACGTCCAGGCGAACTGCTGGCCCGGCTCGATGTTGAGGTCGATGTAGGGCTCGGGCGCGAGCACCGTCCGGATCGACCAGTACGCGAGCCGCGTCAGCGGCCGATCTCCCGTGATGTGCACGCCGGCGCCCACCTTCTTGTTCTCGATGCGGATGTCATTGTCCTTCGCGTCGGCGCCGAAGCCGGTGAAGCTGGCCGAGTAGCACTCCGAGCCTTCGAGCACCTTCGTGTACACCAGCTTGCTGCCTTGCGGGCCGGCCAGCGACTGCATCTGCGGCTGGCCGCACTGCGTGCCCATCCGTTCGCCGGCAGCCAGCGGCGCGTACGGATCGACCGGCGGCGGACCCTGGCGAGCGGGTGCACCTGGAGCGCCCGCGCCTGCCGGCCCGCGCCACCGCCACGCGCGGCCCGCGTCATCTGCCACGGGACGGTGATCTCGATGTCGGGACCGGTGGTCTGCTTGTCGATGGTCGTGAAGTTGTGGTTGTAGACGTTCGTCACGATTGGCTTCGAGCCCGTGTTCTTCATGACGTGCGAGATCGTCATCTGCGGCTTGCCCGGCGTCAGCCGGACGACCTTCGTGTAGACGTAGCCGAAGTTGATCGACGGCTCGTTGAGCGTGTGCGTGAACTCCACCGCGTCGCGCGAGGTCTTGACGTCCCACTTCCCGCCGTTGGCAATCACGTAGGGACGCGAGTGGTTGTAGTTCATCTCGTCGCGCTTCAGGACGCCGACGCCGGGCTTGACGAACAAGCCTCCCGCCGGCACGTCGTCGTAGCCGAGCGCGCCGAACTCCTCGGCTGGCCCCACCATCGCCGTGAAGTCGGCGGAGATGACGTCCTTGTTGGGCCCTTCGTAGCCGAAGTCGTAGATGTCGGTGATCTTCGACCACCAGATCCCGTAGTAGTCGTGGCCTTTGTACTTGAGGCTCCCGATCGCCCCCGACCAGTCGAATCGCGTCGTCGTGTAGAAACCGTTCTTCGCGTCGGGCAGATAGATCGTCGCGGTGATTTCGCCGTTGGTGATCTGGTGCGAGGGATGGCTCTGGGCCGACACCAGCCCGCACGGCCAGCGCCAGCGCCGTTCCCGTTCCGAACAGCTTGATGAGGGTCGTCATCTTCATAACTCCATCCGGTCTCAGGTTTTCAGACTCAGGTGCGCGACGGTGTAGGAACGTGGCGGCAGCTTGAACGACATCCGGCTGCCGGCCGCGGGCGGGGCCAGCGGCTGCGGCGCGACACGCCGCGGTTGCTCGAACGTGTTGAACGCTTTCAGGTCGGGCCCGGTCAGCGTTTCGCACGAGAGCACGCGCGCCGGGACGATGTCGTGCCACTCGAGCACGATCTCGCGCTCGCCATCGAGATCGCGGTTGAGCATCAGCACGGCGGCCTGGCCGGCTGGTTCGTCGATCGTGGCGACGAGATCGACGAACGGCACGTCGCCGTTGCGCGCGAAGTCGGGCTGCAATCCGGCGCCGCTGATGGGATAGGTTTCCGACTCGACACGCAGATCGAGCACGCGGCCCCGTGCGTACCGGAGCGCCCAGGCGTACGGGTAGTAGATGCTCTGACGCAGGACGCCTTTCTCGTTGGTCACGAGCGGCGCGATGACGTTGACGAGCTGTGCGAGGCACCCGATCCGGACACGATCGGAATTGCGCAGCAGGGTGTTGACGAAGCCGCCGACGAGCAGCGCGTCCTCGAGGTTGTAGACCTCTTCGAGCAGCCGCGGCGCGGCGGTGCCGCGGCCGTCGCTCGCCTGCGGGCCGCGCGCGCGATACCAGACGTTCCATTCGTCGAACGACAGCCACAGCCGCTTGCTCGAGCGCTGCAGGCCCTGCACGTAGTCGCAGACGGCCGCCACCTCGTGGATGTGACGGTCCATGTCGAGGTTCATCGCCAGATAGCGCGCGCTGCTGTTGCCCGACCACCGCGCCGTGTTGCCGTAGTACGCGTGAAGCGAGAGGCCGTCGACCTGGTCGTAGCACTCTTCGAGCACTTCGCGGTCCCAGACCAGGTAGGTCGGCATGAACGTGCCGCTCGATCCGCACGCAATCAGCTGCAGCTTCGGATCGATGACGCGCATCTGCTTGCGCCGCGTCGCGCGCCTTGCGGCCGTACTCGCGCGCCTGCAGCTGCCCGATCTGCCAGGGGCCGTCCATTTCGTTGCCGAGACACCAGTAGCGCACGTTGTGCGGCTCGCTCGTATCCGTGCGAGCGGCGCAGGTCGCTCCAGCGCGTGCCGCGTGCGAGGTTGCAGTACTCGACGTAGGCCACCGCCATCTCGACGGTGCCCGTGCCGAAGTTCATCCCGAGCAGCGGCTCGGTGCCGACCATCGCGCACCAGTCGATGAACTCGTTGGTGCCGAACTGATTCGACTCGAGCGAATTCCACGCGCGCTCGAGCACCGTCGGCCGCTGAGCTTTCGGACCGACGCCATCGAGCCAGTTGTAGCCGGAGACGAAGTTCCCTCCCGGGTACCGGACGGTCGGCACACCGAGCTCCTTGATCTCGCGCACGACGTCGGTGCGGAATCCGTTGGCGTCGGCCAGCGGCGATCCGGGCTGGTACACGCCGGTGTAGACGGCGCGGCCCAGGTGCTCGAGGAACGATCCGAACAGGCGCCGGTCGAAGTCGGTGCGGGCGGGCGCTCGACGCAGGAACGCGCGTGCCGGTCCGCGGCTCTGCGCGTAGCCGATCGTCTGCAGCCACGATGCGGTCGCGACACCCGCGCCAGCTCTGCCCAGGCCGGCGAGGAACGAACGTCGATCGAGTGGATCGCATAAGAATGGTTCGGCGCCGGCGATGGTAGCACACAGCGGACGACACGAATCGATAATCGATAGCGGTTGTCACAATTCGTCACAATCTCGTTTCCTCGGATTCCGCGCCGGAAATTGCGCATTTTGCGTCAAATCGATAATCGAGAATCGTTGACGAAGCTTCTCGTCGGCTGCATATAGTCCGCGCGAGTTCGAGCACAAAATTCGCGCAGATATAAAACCGAGCCTCAGCGCTCCGCGCGCACCCCGTGAACCGCTGCACTCGTCCAGGAGGAAATGATGACCATTCACCTCGTTGACGTCCAAGGAATGCTGGCAGCGGCTCGGCCATGCGGTTCTCATCGCAGGAATGCTGATGGTGACTGCGGTCAACGTGCACGCGCAGGCGCTGTACGGATCGCTGGTCGGTAACGTGGTGGACGAGACCGGGGCGGTTGTCCCGGGAGCCACGGTCACCATCACGCAGAGGGAAACGAATCAGACGCGTGAGCAGACGACACCCGACAATGGCGCCTATTCATTTCCCAATCTCGCGCCGGGCACCTATGACGTCGTCGTGACGCTGCCTGGCTTCAAGACATTTTCGAGCCGCGACATCACGGTCAACATCGGCGCCATCGTTCGCGTCGATGCGAGGCTCGCGCTGGGAACTCTCGAAGAGTCCGTCGTCGTGACAGGCGAGGCGGCGATCCTGCAGGCCGACAGCGCGGCGCTGCAGTCGGTGACGACGGCTCAGGCACTCGAGAACCTCCCGATCAACGGGCGCAGTTATCAGAGCCTGCTGACGCTCACTCCCGGTGTGTCGCAGCCGTCGTATTTCCAGACCGGCGGCATCAACAACCCGTCACGTTCGATGCAGGTCTCGGTGAACGGGCAACCGAATACGAATACGGCCTTCCGGCTCGACGGCATGTCGATCACCAATCAGTGGATTCCCGGCACTTCAGGCCTACAGTCCCGGGATCGAAGCGATCGAAACCGTGAACATCGTCACGAGCAACTTCGAGGCCGACCAGGGGATGGCCGGTGGCGCCGCCGTGAACGTGCAGGTCAAGAGCGGCACGAATTCGCTGCGCGGTTCGGCATTCGAATACTTCGAGCACGCGAATCTTCGCGCGAGGAACTACTTCCTGCCGGCCACCAGCGAGAAGCCGAAGGGGACGAAGAACATCTACGGCGGCACGATCGGCGGGCCAATCAAGCGCGAACAAGCTTTTCTACTTCGTCAGCCTCGAGACGACGGATTCGAGGGCGGTGGGCGGGCCGTTCATCGGATCGTCCGCGCTGCTGCTGTCGCTGCCTCCGACCGAGTTCAGGACCGGAAATTTCTCCAGCACTGGCACGGTGATTTACGACCCGCTGACGGGCAACGTGAACGGCACCGGACGCACGCCGTTTGCCTTCGCGAACTGCCCGGGGTTGAGCGTCGGTCAACGATCCGACGGTTCGCGTCGTGCAATTACATTCCGGCCAACCGCCTCAGCCCGGTGGCGCAGCGGCTGTTGGCCTACCTGCCGGCGCCCCAAACGGCGGGCAACGTCAACAACTACGTGTCCGCGCCCCCGTTCACGTCGCTCTTCTACAAGCTCGATTCGAAGGTCACATGGACGCCGACCAGCCGTCTCAACGTCAACGCACGGATCAGTGGTCTGCACGACGACATGAACTCCGCGGGCCTTTATGGGGACCGACAATCCCCTGAGTCTGGGCACCGATCTCAACGCCAAGATTTTCAGCTATTCGCTGGCGGCGACGATGACGTTGACGCCCAACCTCGTCATGGACGTGGTCGGCGGCGCGACAACACCGCACACCTATCAGCAGCCCAATGGGCCGCAACAGTGCTGGGCGGATATCGTGGGCATTCCGAATGCCTGCCAGGCCAGGGACTGGGCGCTGCCCCAGATGGAGATCACGGGATTCACGTCGCGTGGTGGCACGTCGGGCGGCACGCAGCCGCTGGGGAACAACGGGTTCAGCTCCTCGGTGCTCGACTATAACGATGGTCAGTACCCAGGTCGTTGCCAACCTGGCTGGACCAGGGGCAACCACAACGTGAAGTTCGGCGGCGACTTTCACTGGCAGCACATGAATCACTACGAGATCAGTCCGCTGACCTCCATGGCGTTCACCGGAATCGCGACCTCGCTGAATGGAGGCCCGGCGGCGAATTCATACAACGCATTGGCCGACTTCCTGCTTGGTCAGATCGGCGGCAACATGAGCAACGCGCAGGTGCCGCCATGCGTCGTTTCCGACGCCTGCGCACCAGAACGGCCCGTGACGATGCGCGAGCGCGAAATGGGCTTCTACGTGCGCGACCAGTGGCAGATCGGGCAGAAACTGACCGCCTCGTTCGGCCTCCGGTGGGAATACTACCCGGTGCCGGTACGGGCAGACCGCGGGGTCGAGCATTTCGACCTCGCGACCAATCGCGTGCTGATGTGCGGCATTGGCCAACAACAGCGACACGTGTGGCGTTACCGTTCAAAAGGATCTGTTCACACCTCGTCTGGGCATCGCATACCGCCCATTCGAATCCTTCGTCATCCGCGGTGGATACTCGCGCAATCCGCAGAACGATCACATGTATCGCGGTGCCACCTATACCTATCCCGCGTCGATCACGATCACGCAGATCGGGGTTGAACGCGTTTCAGCCGGCAGGCACGTTGGAAACCGGCTATCGCGTGTCACCGATTCCAGATTACAGCACCGGCTCGCTCGCGCTTGCCCCCAGGCGCAGGCGTGACGACCGCCCCCGACAGTTACATTCGAGGAACCATCACGGCATTCAACGTCACCGCACAGAAGTCGTTCTCTGGAAATATGAGCATCCAGGTCGGATACGCGGGGAACCGTCAGCGCAACATGGTTCGTTCGACGAACCGCAACTATGGGACCATCGGAGGTGGCGCCGCCAGCCAGCCGTTCTTTCGGGCCCTCGGCACGACCGCGAACTTCAATTTCCTCGATCCCCTCGGAAGGGTCGACTATGACTCACTTCAAGTGAGTGTGAACCGCCGCTTCTCCGAGGGGTTGGCCTTCACTGCCGCCTACGCTATGGCAAAAGGGACAGACGCCTGGGCCACAGCCATCCTGATCCCGGAGTACCGATACCTCAATGAGGGTCCCGCTTCTACCGTTGCTCCGAACAAGCTCGATCTCTCGGCGACGTACGAATTGCCCTTCGGCCCTGGCAAGCCCTATCTGACCGACGGTATCGCCGCCGCCATCGTCGGAGGCTGGCAGCTCAACGCGTATTTCACGGCCTTCTCCGGTTCGCCCATGACGATCGCGGCGAACGGTGCGTCGTTGAATGCGCCGGGTAGTCCGCAGCGCGCCGACGAAGTCAAAGCGTTTGATGTGCTGGGTGGCGTCGGGCCGGGGAAGCCCTGGTTCGACACCACGTCATTTGCTCCCGTCACCGAGGCGCGGTTTGGAACCTCGAAAGCCAACGGATATGGTGGGCCCGGATACGCCAACCTCGACGCCAGCTTCTTCCGGACGTTTAGGCTTTCGGGGTCGGTCACGGCCCAGTTTCGACTCGAGGCTCTCAACCTGACGAACACGCCGCACTGGGCGAGCCCCGGCACGAACGCCAACGCCATCGATTTCGGGCAGATTACCTTTACCGCAAATCCCGGCCGCGAATACGACGAACGAAACCTACGAATCGGCGTTCGGGTCACATTCTAGATTCAGTGGATTTGACAAGACGTCGGTCGCGCTTCAGCGGCGCGCGGCGGCGAATGAGAGCGACGTGCTGAAGAAAGGCATCACGTGATCCTGGAAGCGGAAGGCCACATGGCTCGTGTGAGTGCCCGGGTAGATTTCGAACGCGTGCATCACGTTGTAGGTATCCAGGATCTCGTGCAGCCTGCTCGTGTCGGTCTTCAAGTTGTCCTGGTCGCCCACGTCGATCGCAAGGGCGCGGTATCGCCGCAGGTTCTCGATGTACTGATCGATGAAGGCGAGCGGCGCGTTGGCGGCCCATTTTGCCAGGACCGCCTGCTGGTTCGGGCCGACCGGCAGATCGAAGTAGAGCGGCGGGTTCTTCGGGTTCGGCGACCAGGCTGCCGCCACGGCCAGTTGCGTGCGCAGGCCAAACGGCAATTTCGCCGAGTCGGCCGGCGTCTTGACCGCGGCCAGTGCCTCCTCGCTTGCCGGATTCGACGGGCCGGCGCCGCGTGGCGACATGCAGCACGGGCTCATGACATAGAGACTGCCGAACACGTCCGGGTTCTTCATCCCGATCCGGCTCGCGCCGTACCCGCCCATGGAATGCCCGACGAGACCCCGGTTGTCGCGATCCGGTATGGTCCGGTAGTGTGCGTCGATGTAGCTCACGACATCGCGCCAGATGTAGTCCTCGAAGTGACCGGTCGTGACGGAATTCGAGTACATCGACCCGTTGTGTACCGTCTTCGAATCGGGGAAGACGACGATCATCGGCCGTGCACCTTTCGCGAATGCCCCCTCGATGGTCTGCGGTACGTGAATCTCGCGGATCCATTGTTCGGCGCCGATCGAATAGCCGTGCAGCGCGTAGACGACCGGGTAGCGGCGCGTTCGTTCAGCCTGGTAGCCGGGCGGAAGGACGATAATGGCCTCACGGTCGATCGCGTTGCCTTCGAGATTCCCTTCCAGGGCCCTGCCGTGGATCTTTATCCGTTCAACGGTAACCGGGCGTGCGCCGGGCACGACTTCAGGCACGGTGGTGCTCACCTGACCGATGACAGGACTCCAAAGGGCGACTGCAACGGCCAACGAAAATGCGATGGCGCGACGATCGATTGGCTTCTTCGACATAGACCTACCTTTTGAGGGCTTCGGCGAGCGCCGCGCTCGCGACCGGTGTCATCATGCGCGGCGATTGTGACCATTTGTGACAGTCTTTGAGGCGGCCGCCCTGCGCGCCGTGACGACCTTTCGCACTGTCGGCTATGATGGCGCCTCAATCCAGATCATTTTGCAGGTTCCGGCGGCGTCTCATCGATAATCGATTATAGTCGTCGCAAACTTCCTGGAGGCGGACATGTCTCGTCAACTTCTCGCCCTGGTCGCGACACTCGCGGCGCTTCTCACCGTGCCCGTGGCCGGCACACGAAGCACGTTCATTCCCGACTGGACATTCAAGGGCAGCACGCTCGCCGGCTGGCACGTGCTCGGCGCCGCGGAGTGGAAGGCGGTCGACGGCGAGCTGGTGGGCACACCCAAGTCGGCCGACGGCGGATGGCTGGTGCTCGATAAATCATTCCAGGATGTCCAGGTTGGCGCCGACTTCAAGTGCGTCGGCGGCTGCAAGACCGGCGTGCTGCTGCGCGCCGAGAAGACCGCGACCGGGATGAAGGGCATCTTCCTTTCGCTGGACGAGGGTGAGGTAGGCGGGTACGCCGTCACAGTCGACGCCAGCGGAAAGATCCTGACGAAAGAGCGCTTGCGGCCCGGCGGCGGGCTGATGCGCATCGCGCCATCGGCGGCCGAGCAGGCCGCAGCCGCCGCCGCGCGCGGCGCTGGTGCGGGACGTGGTGCCGGTGCCGGACGTGGTGCGGGTGGTGGCCTTAACCAGGACCGCCGCAGGTTGCCCTCGGGCGCGATGCTGGCCGACGTGGTGGAGCCATCCGCGCTCAAGCCGAATGACTGGAATGATCTCGATGTCGTCGTCGACGCCAATATCTTCCGGCCCTGGGTGAACACGTCGGGCAACGGAGGTGGGGCGGCCGATGAGGATCTCGGCAGCTTTGGGCCGATCGCCATCTACGTGGGCGGCTCGGGCGAAGTGCGCTTCCGCGACGTCTCGTATCGCGATCTCAGCCTCAAACGGTTCGTCAAGGAAGAGCTGTCGCCGAACTACCGCATGCTGCGGCTCACACCTTTCTATTATTCGTTCGCGTCGGGCGCCGCCGATTTCGACCGCGACGGCAACATGGATATCGTCTCCGGACCGTTCATCTTCCTGGGACCGGATTTCGCGAAGGTGCGCGAGTTCTACATGGCGCTCTCCACCAACCCGTCGACGAGCTTCTCGTCCAACTGGCTCGAGTTCGCCGGCGACTTCACCGGCGACGGCTGGCCAGACGTGCTGCTGGCGTCAACGTCCGGTACGCGGCTGTACGTGAATCCGAAAGGCGAGCCGAGGCGATGGGATTCGGTCGCGGGCATCGTGCCGCCGGCGCCCAACGTCTCGGAAGTGTCGGCGATGAAGGACGTCGATGCTGATGGCAAGCCCGATCTCGTCTATGCGAGCGCTGGCGCGATCCGATGGGCGAAGCCCGATCCGGCCAACCCGACCGGCCCCTGGCTCTCGACGCAGGTTGGCGAGGAAGGCACGTACGCGGCGCATGGCATCGGCGCCGGCGACATCAACGGCGATGGCCGCGTGGACATCCTCAACGTCTACGGGTGGTGGGAGCAGCCGGCGACGGCCACGACCGCCATGTGGACGTACCATCCGCAGGCCTTCGGCCGTCAAAACGGCCGCGGAGCGCCCGGTGGCGCAGAGATGTGCGTGTACGACGTCAACGGCGACGGACAGAACGACGTTGTGACGTCGCTGCAGGCGCACGTGTTCGGGATCGCGTGGTTCGAGCAGAAGCGCGATGCCGGAAAGATCTCGTTCGTGAAGCACATGATCTCGGACGGCTTCGCGTCGAAGAACGCCGGCGGCGTCGTCTTCTCGCAACCGCACGGCTCGGCCTGCGCCGATATGAACGGCGACAAGGTTCCCGATTTCGTGATTGGCAAGCGCTTCTTCTCGCACAACGAGAGCTACGCCGATCCCGATCCCTACGGCGCACCGGTGCTCTACGTCTACCGGACGGTTCGCAACAAGCAGGCGCCCGGCGGCGCCGAGTTCGTGCCCGAGCTGGTGCACAACCAGTCGGGTGCAGGCTCGCAGGTGCTCGCCGTGGATCTGAACAAAGACGGTGTGACGGATCTGGTGACGTCGGGCGAACTCGGCGCGTTCGCGTTTCTCGGCCAGCCGCGCGCAAAGAAATAATGTCGCGCATTCGAATCGCCGGAGGATTCGCGGTCGCCGCACTGGCCGCCGCCGCCATCAGCGCGCAGGGACCGGCCAATGATTTCCGGCCGGATTCAACGTTCGGCGGATCCACGCTGGCCGGCTGGCATACGCTCGGTTCGTCGCAGTGGAAGGCACAGAACGGCGAGCTGATTGGGACCGCGTCAGGCTCCGGCGGGGGCTGGCTCGTGCTCGACGCGTCGTATCAGGATCTGCAGTTCTTTACGCGCTTCCGCTGCATGGGCGAATGCCGAACCGGCGTGCTCTTTCGCGCCGAAAAAACCGCCGACGGCATGACCGGTGTGTACGTCGCGCTCAACACCGGTGAGCTGTCGGCGTTTCGGCTGACGCTCGACGCGGCCGGCCGCGAGACCGCCCGCGAACCGCTTCGCATCGTGAGCCCGTTCATCCGCTCGGCGCCGGCGCCTGGCGCGCCTGCGCGCGGGGCCCCGGCGCGCGGCGGCGCGGGCAGCGGTGGTGCGGTCATGACCTTGCCGGTACCGCTCGCGCCGCTGATGCCTCCCCCGGCGGGCCTGCGCACGGACGAGTGGAACACCCTCAGCGTCGCGCTCGACGCCGACATCATTCGATCGACGCTGAACCAGGGCATCGAGATTCCCGCTGCCGCCACCGACGACAGCGCGAATGCGTACGGCCCCGTCGCTCTCTTCGTGGGCAGCGGCGAAGTGCGGTTCAAGGATGTCTCGTTCAAGGATCTCAACCTGAGAGTGGTCGCGCCCGAGCAAACCTCCAGCCGGTTCCGGATGCAGCAGCTCGACGAATTCTTCTATACCTGGGGCGCGGGCATCGGTGACCTCAACCGCGACGGCATACTCGACGTCGTTGCCGGGCCGTACTACTACCTGGGACCCGAGTACACGTCGCGCCGCGAGATCTACGTCTCGCCAACGGTGAATCCAACCGATCAGTTTCCACGCAGCGGCTTCGACTTCGTATTCGACTTCACCGGCGACGGCTGGCCCGATGTGGTCGCCGGCGAGAATCGCCCGCTCTTCTTGTACGTGAACCCGAAAGGAGAGCGCCGGCGTTGGGCGAAGTACCCAGCCGTGCCGCAGGGCAACAGCGAGCTGGTGGTCATGAGGGACATCGACGGCGACGGCAAGCCTGAAATGGTGTTCGGCACCGGCACCGGTACGGCGAAAGGAACACTCGCGTACGCGCGTCCCGATGCGACCGACCCGACAAAGCCCTGGGTCGTGCACACGATTTCGGAGCCGGGATTGGCCTTCGGCCACAGTCTCGGGGCCGGCGACGTGAACGGCGATGGTCGTGTCGACATCCTGCAGACGGCCGGGTGGTGGGAGCAGCCGCCGGCCGGCGCCAACCAGGGCACGTGGATCTATCACCCCGAGGCATTCGGGCGCTGGGGGCGAGCGGAGGGCGCGGGTGGCGCCGAGCTCTGCGTCTACGACGTCAACGGCGACAAACTCAACGATGTCGTCGCCGGGCTGAACGCGCACGGATTCGGCATCGCCTGGTTCGAGCAGAAGCGCGATAAGGACGGCCGGATCTCGTTCGAGCGTCACATGATCATCGACGACTACTCGACGAAGAACGCCGGCGACGTCGCGATCTCCGAGATGCACGCGTCGCTGGCCGCCGACATCGACGGCGACGGCGTGCTCGACTACGTCACGGGCAAGCGGTCTTTTTCACATTTGGACGGCTATACCGATCCCGACCCTTACGGCGCACCAGTGCTCTACTGGTTCCGCACGGTGCGCAATCCCAAAGCGCCGGGCGGCGCCGAGTTCGTGCCCGAATTGATTCACAATCGTTCGGGCGTCGGCTCGCAGTTCTCGGCGGCGGATCTCAACAAAGACGGCGCGATGGACATCGTGACGTCGAGCGTGCGCGGCACGTTCATCTTCTGGGGCCAGACGCGCGCAAAAAAATAGCAGGAGCTCGGGAATGTCTCAGACTGAATGGCGATTCCGGCGGCACGTCGCCGCGGCGACGGGTCTCGCAGCGGCCTTCGCTCTCGTCTCGATCAGCATGGCGCAGTCCACCCCCGACAAGTGGTGGCATGGGTACGGCAACGGCCCCGACAACTCGCGCTACTTTGCGTCGAGCCAGCTCAACAAGTCCAACGTCACTCAGCTCCAGGTTGCCTGGACATATCCGCACGGCGAAACCGGGGGAAACCCGATCGTCGCGCGGGGCGTGATCTACGGCCGCGGCCGCAACGGATCGATCGTGGCCGTCGACGCGAAGACCGGCAAGGAGCTGTGGGTCCGCGAGAAGATGAACGGCATGAGCAGCCGCGGCATGATGTACTGGGAAAGCCGCGACGGCCGCGACCAGCGGCTTATCTTTCCGATGAACAGCCTGCTGCAGCAGCTCGACGCGAAGACAGGCAAGGGCATCACGTCGTTCGGCACTCTCGGCATCGTCGACCTGAGGATCGGCATCGACGGACGCGACCCCGAGACCATCAGCAATATCCAGTCGCAAACGCCGAGCGAGGTGTTCGAGAACCTCATCATTCTCGGCAGCGCGCCCGGCGAGGGATATATGTCGCCGCCTGGCGACATCCGCGCCTACGACGTCCTCACCGGCAAGCTCGTCTGGACGTTCCACACCGTTCCGCGTCCGGGCGAATTCGGATACGACACGTGGCCGAAAGACGCCTGGAAGTACATCGGCGGCACCAACAACTGGGGTGAACTGACGGTCGATACGGGCCGCGGGATCGTGTTCGTCCCGACCGGCTCGCCGACCTACGACTACTACGGCGCCGACCGGATTGGCGCCAACCTTTTCGGCAGCTCGATCGTGGCGCTCGACGCGAGAACGGGCAAACGGCTCTGGCATTTCCAGATGGTCCACCACGATCTCTGGGATTTCGACAACAACGCCGCGCCACAGTTGACGACGATCCGTCACAACGGGCGCAACCGCGACGTCGTCGCCGTCGCCGGCAAGACGGGCTGGCTCTACGTTTTCGACCGCGTGACGGGCGAGCCGATGTGGCCGATCGAAGAACGGCCGGTGCCGCAGACCGACATGCCGGGCGAACAGACCTGGCCCACTCAGCCGTATCCGACCAATCCGCCGCCCTTCGCAAAGCAATCGTTCGGCGTCGACGACATCAATCCCTATCTCGAACCCGCGGAGTACGAGCGGTTCAAGCAGCGCGTTCTCGCGGCCAACAACAAGGGACTGTTCACCCCGATCAACTTCACCGACACGGTCCACATTCCTGGCAGCAATGGCGGTGCGCTGTTCGGCGGCACCGCGGCCGAACCGACGACCGGCGCGGTCTACGTGATCACCCAGGACAACCCCGGCATGCTCCGGCTGGTCAAGCCCAATCCGAACCCGGGCACATTCACGCCTGCCGGGGGGCTGATCTACCAGCAGCACTGCCAGCAGTGTCACGGTGCGGATCGTCTTGGAACGGGTGAAGGTGTGCCGCTGGTGTACGCGAACGCCGATCCGGCGAACAACATCGTGGTTGGAGCCCCTCGTTTCAACGCGGAGGCGATCCGGGCCATCCTCGAGACCGGCAGAAACCGCATGCCTCCGTTCCCACATCTGAGCGCTGCCGATGTGGACATCCTTCTCAGGTATCTGACGGCGACACCGTTCCCGGGACGCGGTGGCGGACCCGGCCGCGGCACGGGGCCCGTGCCTTCCGGCGCGCCACCAGAGCTGATTGCCGGATCGGGTTCAGTATGGGTGCGGCCGGAGCCACCAGGTGGACGCGGACGCGGCGCCCTTCCGCCGTACCCGGAGGGCGTGCCCCAGACCGAGCGTTACGTGATCAACGAGTACGGGACGATCGGATCCCGAATGAAGCCGCCGTTCACGACGATCGTGAAATACGACTTGAACGTACCGGAAATCAAATGGCGCATCGGGTTTGGCGACGATCCGTCGCTCGTCGGACGCGGCGTCACCGGGACCGGCGTCACACAGATGCGCAACAGCATCATCGTCACCGAGTCGGGTCTCGTGCTCGGAGCCGGACGCGACAATCAGATCCGTGCCTGGGACAGCGAGAGCGGCAAGCAGTTATGGTCGGCATGGTTCGGCGGCAACTTCATCGGGTCGCCGGCCATGTATGAGAGCGACGGCAGGCCGTACTTGCTGGTGCCCGCGGCCGGCACGGCGGCACCACCGGCCCGGGGCGCCGGCCCTGCCTCGGCGGTACCGGCGGTGCCTGCCGGCGCGCCGATGGGATGGGTGGCGTATTCCCTGCCGCGGCAATAGCGGGCCGCGCAGGAAACTAAATAAGGGAGACACCATGATCGATCGACGAACGTTCAACCAGATACTCGCGATGTCGCTGGCGGCGCCGGTCGTTCCGGCATGGGCGCAGGGAAAAAAGCGAAACGTCGTGATCGGGCATACGGGCATCACGTGGCCCGGTCGTGTCGGCGGCGGCCGACGTGGTGGCGGTGCGCCACCGCCTCCACCCGATCCGGCGCTCAACGAAACGATCTTCAAGGACGTGTCCGAGCTCGGGTTCTCCGGGCTCGAACTGTTCGACTGGCAGATCAACGGCCTCGAGAGTCAGGGGCTGCTCAGCGGATTCGTCGAGAAGTACAAACTGCCGCTCGTCTCGAGTTACACGAGCGTCAACCTGACCGATCCAGCGCAACGCTCCAGCACGATCGCCGCGGCCGTCGCCGTCGGGAAAATCATGAAGAAATACGGCGGCAAGACGATCGTCGTTGGCCCGAACGGCCGTGTCGGTGGCGAGAGCTACAACTACAACGACCACAAGCAGAACATCGTCACGACCCTGAACGAGCTGGGCAAGGCCATCACCGACATCGGTTTGATTGCCGCGCTGCATCAGCACACCGGCACCGCTGTCGAGACGCGCGATGAAACGTATGCGACGATGGAGGCGGTCGACACGCGCTACGTGAAGTTCGGCCCGGACATCGGCCAGCTCCAGAAGGGCGGTGTGGATCCGGTCGCGGTCGTCAAGGCGTTCCTGCCCGTCGTCCAGCACCTGCACTTCAAGGATTGGGTCGGCGGCCCATCGATGGCCGGGTACTGCCCGCTCGGGCTCGGCAAGGTGGATCTCGTCGCCATTCTCGACCTCATGGAAGGCCGCAAGCTCGAAGGGATGATCATGGTCGAGCTCGACAGCGGCGGGCAGATGCCCTACACGCCGCGCGAGACCGCCCAGATCGCGCACGACTGGCTCGTCAAGAACGGCGTCACGATGAAGGCGTGAGGGAGAGGCATGTTTCAGGATGCTCGGGCAATCACGCGGCGAGATGCGATCAAGCGGCTGAGCGGTGCGGGCGCCACGCTTGCGGCGCTGTCGGTTCCGACCCTGAGCCTCGCTCAGCGCACCCGCTATCAGGTCGGCTACGGACTCTACGGCATGCGCGATCTCCCCTATATGGAGGGCCTCGGACACATTGCCCGCATCGGCTACAAACACGCCGAAATCACCCTGCGTCCTGGTTGGAATACCGAGCCCGGCCTGCTCACGCGTGCCAAGCGCGCCGAGATCCGCCAACGGCTCGGCGATCTGGGGCTCACGCTCGTTGATGTCATGGAGGGGATGCAGCCAGCCTCGAATGTCACGATCGAACAGAATCTCGAGCGGCTCCGTGCCGCCGCAGAAGTCGCACACGAATGCTCACCGGGAGCACCCGCCTTGATCCAAACGCCCATTGGCGGCCGGCCCGGCACCTGGATGGAGCGCCGCGAAGCCATGGCCGAGGAACTCGTCAAGTGGGCCGGCAAGCTCGATGAGCTCGACGTCACCTTCTGTATCAAGCCGCACTCCAAGCAGACGATGGGGCGTCCCGAACAGATGCTCTGGATGCTGGACAAGGTCAATCATCCACGTATGAAGGGCGTCTATGACTACGGCCACTTCATGGCCTTCGGTCTCGGACTCGAAGAAACGATCCGTCAGGTTGCCCCGCGCGCCGGCTTCGTCCACATCAAGGACACCGTCGGCAAGGCTCCAGACCACCGCTTCGTTCTCCCTGGAGACGGTGGAGTCGACTACTCACTCTTCCTGAAGACGATGGCTGCTGTGGGATATCAGGGACCCATCGTGGTCGAGGTGAGCACTGACGTGTTCGGCCAGCCCGGCTACGATCCCGTCGCTACGGCCCAGCGCATGTGGGATCGCCTCTCGCCGATTTTCGCCGCCTGATGCCCGCCGCACTGCCAATCTCGTTCGGCTACTTGAGGGCCGGTTCCGAACCGCGCGCGAGGCGAGTTCAGCCCCCCTGCACTATTATCCAAATCATGCAGCCACGTGAGACCGCCCAGATTCCGTGCGACTGGCTCGTCAAGAACGGCGTCACGATGAAGGCGTAGCAAGCGTCGCCTGACGGCCATGCCGTACCGTGTAGATGTACCGGCCGCCGGCTCCGATGCACTCGATACGCTGGTCGACCTTGGCGCGCTCGACGTGGAGGTCTCGCACGGCAACGCGTTCGCAGCGCTCATGCCCGACCGTGTGTCGCCGGAACAGGTCGCCAGCGCGCTGGGCATCGACACGGTTGCCGTCTCGCCCGCGCAGCCGCGCGATGACGGATCCGTCTGGGTCCTCACGCTGCGCCCGGTTCGCGTTGGACGCCATACCCTCAGATTGATCGACGCCGAGGCGTTCGGCACCGGACTGCATCCCACAACGGCGCTGTGCCTCGAAGCGATCGATGAAGCCGTTCAGAACGATCGTCCACACGCGCTGCTCGACGTGGGAACCGGATCGGGGGTGCTCGCGCTCGGTGCGCTGCGTCTGGGTGTGCCACGAGCGTTGGGCATCGATGTCGATGAGGAAGCGCTGCGCGTAGCGGCCGAGAACGCGCGCCTCAACGAACTCGGTGCCCGGTTGTGGCTGGCTCGCGGCGGGCCGGAAGCGGTCGCGGGCACATGGCCGCTCGTCGTCGCCAACATCCTGGCGGCGCCGCTCGTCGAGATGGCGCCCGACCTCGTGCGGCGTGTCGGTCATCATGGTCACCTCGTGCTCTCCGGCATTCCTTCATCTGCCGAGCCGGAGGTTGACCGGGCATATCGCCGCCTCGGCATGCGACGCGTGAGCGTGAAATCGCGCGCGGGCTGGATCGCGCTCGTGATGTACGCCTCGTGGTGATGCGCGTCTGATGTCATCGCCCGCGCTGGGCTAATATCAGTCCCCTTGGTATCCGGCCGCTGGCGCACCTTGTTTCAATCGGACGGCAGATCGCCCGTATTTGCCGCCCTGCCGGCGATCGTCGCCGTCATCGGTCTTCTCGCGCTCGCCGCGCCGCTGCGGGATGCCGCGGAACCACTGCTGCGCGTCGGCGCCCTTCTCGCGCTCGCCGGCATCCTCGAGCTGCTTCATGCCGTGCGCCGCGCAGACCCCGCCGATCTCCGGCGCGGATTCACGGGCGGCGCGCTCACGCTCTTGATGGCGTTGTTTGTCATCAATGCTCCGTTCCTCGCCGCCGCCGCCATCCTCCTGCTGCTGGCCGGATCGTTCGGCATCGACGCGGTGAGATACGCCGCCGCGGCGTGGCGGGCAACGACAACCCGTACACGAATGATGTCGGGACTTGCCGCACTCGGCAATCTCGCGGTGGTCGCACTGCTGCTTGCGCTGCGGCACGAACCAGCCACCTGGCCCGTGACGATCGCCTCGGCCCTCCGCATCCTCGGCGTCGCCTGGACGATGGCCGTCACGCGCGTCAACACGGCAGACGATGCGAGCGAGACGGTCTTCGATGATCTCGAGCTTGGCGACCATCCCGAAGCCGACGCTCTTCGCGACGAAGTCGCCGCCGAAGAAGCCGCGCGCGGAACGGCCGACCGGCGGGTGATCCTGTCGTTCGTCTTCATCCTGTTCGCGATCCACGCCGCACGAATGCAGGTGGACGGCACCCTCGTCGGATTGATCGCACCCGTGGTCGCCGTGATCGGCGACATGGTCCTGGCGACGTTCATCATGCTGGCTGTCGCGATTCCTGCCATCGTGAGCGTCCGAAGCGGCACGCGCTGGATCGAACGGCGCGTGTGGCGGTGGTATCTCGCGCCCGCCGAACGACACACATGGATGAGGCGGCTCGCGCGATGGTGGCTGCGCTCCGGCTGCGAATCGGCGTGCGCCTGCGCGAGGCGCGCTATCTCGGTTCCGGCGGCGCTCTGGCGCAGCCTGGCGGCGGCCTGCCGGTGGCGGCCGTCATCGCCGCGACGGTGCCGGTCTGGGGCATGAGCTGGTTCTTCGACACCGAGAACTGGGCGTCGGGTATCTGGAACTCGTGGGCGGAAGCGCGGACCGACCGCTGGCGCGAGGCGATGGTCCGCGCCGTCACCGGGCAGCGCGGGCGCAGGCCCCGACCACCTTCGCGGTCGCGCCCTCCGGCACGCAGGCCGGAGACTTCAGCTTCGTCGTCATCGGCGACACCGGCGAAGGCGACGCGTCGCAGCACGCGCTGCGCGATCAGCTGCTGACGGTCGCCGGCACGCGACGACGTGCGGTTCGTCGTCATCTCGTCCGACGTCGTCTATCCGAACGGCTCGATGATCGACTACGAAGCGAAGTTCTGGCTGCCGTTCAAGGGCGTCGACCAAGCCGGTCTACGCGATCCCCGGCAATCACGACTGGTACGACGCGCTCGAAGCGTTTCTGGCGACGTTCCTCGAGCCCGACGCCGCGCGCGCGGCCGATGCGCGCGCAGGGCTGAAGCCGACCTGCGCGCTCACGAGCACGACCGACGACGCGCATCGACGAGCCTCATCGCCGAGGCCGCACGTCTGCGCGAGCGAATACCAGCGTGCCCGACCGGCTTTCAGCGCGCGCCGTTCTTCGAGATCCAGACCGATCGCTTCGCCCTCCTCGCCCTCGACACCGGCATCGTCAAGCGGATCGACGATGGCGCAGTGGGCGTGGCTGGAGGCGGCGCTCGACGCGCGCGCGGCAAGCTGATCATGGCCATGCTCGGCCATCCGTTCTACGCAGGCCGGTACGACATGGCGAGCGGCAACGAGCGATTTCGCGCGGCTCAAGCGGCTGCTCGTCGAGCACGGCGTCGACCGATCGTGATGGCCGGCGACACGCACGACCTCGAGTACTACGCCGAGCCGCGCCAGCCGCCGGTCTGGCACGCCGGCGCGTCCACCACTTCGTCAACGGCGGAGGCGGGGCGTACCTGAGCTTCGGCACGGCGCTCGCAGTGGCCGGTCAAGCCGCCGACCGCCGAGTGGGCGTTCTACCCCAGCGCGCGACGCGTCGATCGAGAAGATCGAGCGTCGAAGACGCCGTGGTGGAAACGGCCGGCCTGGTGGTGGACGTCACGGTTCACGCCTGGCCGTTCTCCGCCGAATGGCTCTCGGGCTCTTCGACTACAACGTGGCGCCGTTCTTCCAGAGCTTCATCGAGGTGCGCGTCGAGCCGTCGGCTCGTCGCGTCCGGCTGCTGCCGTACGGCGTGCACGGTCGACTTCGGTGGAAGGACGTGGCGCATTCGGAGAATCCCGCCGGCCGAAGCGTCGATGAAGATGCGCTGGTGGAATGGGTAGTCCCGATGCCGTGAACGCAGCCTACTGAGTGACGGCGATGGCGGGACGCTCGCCGGCTGCCGGCAGCAACCGGTCGAACACGGCTCTGACGTTCCGGTAACACTCGCACGACGCGCCTTCCAGCCCGGCGCGATCGACGATGCGCACGTGTCCGCGCACGTGCGACACGATGCCCGCGCGCGCCAGCTCGGCCATGACCAGTGTGACCGTCGGGCGCCGGACGCCGAGCATGATCGCGAGGAACTCGTGCGTCAACGGGAACTCGTCCTGGGCGATGCGATCGTGGGTCATCAGCAGCCAGCGGCAGCAGCGCTGTTCCGCGGAGTGCAGTCCATTGCAAGCCACCGACTGCATCAGCAGCGCCACGAACGCCTGCGAATAGCGTGTCACGACGTCGTAGAACGGCCCACGCCGCTCCATCTCGCGCCGGAAGGCGCTGATGCTCATCACGGCCGCGGGTTCGCCGGCGACCTGCACGAACGCGTCTCCGCTCGAGATCGAATTGCCGAGCACCGCCCCAATGCCAACCAGCCCCTCGCGCCCGACGGTGGCGACTTCGACAAGGCCGCCATCCGCCATCGTATTCGTGATCGAGCACACCGACCGGCCCGGAAAGAAGATTTCGCTGATGGGCTCTCCGTGCTTGTGCAGGGTCTGGCGTACTTTTAGAGGACGCCATGTCAGCTGGGCATACACGCGCATGTAATCATCCGGCGGGAGAGACGACAGAAGCGTATTCATCGCCCACTGTGCGGAAACAGGCGTAACTGACTGGACGGGCTTGGCTAACTGCATCGCGGATCTCCCCTGCTCGAAGCGGTGGCGCACGTATGTGGATTCCGGGCGTGACCAACGCGCTGCATCGTCTGTGCCGAGCTGTACCGATTCGGGACTGTTACGGGAACCTCAGGGCGGTGAGAATCCGACCCGCGGGGGAGGGAACGGCGTGAATGCACGGGCGATTGCACGACTGATGGCCGATCGTCTCCGACCGACCATCAATCGACAATCGCCAATTGCCAGTTTGGCAATTCGAGAGGCTTACTTCATCTTCCAGCCGCCCTCGGGCGTCTTCTCGCGGTGCTCCTTGTGGCAGCCCATGCACTGCGCGGCCAGGTTGCCGCGCGCGGTTTCGGCCGCGGCCATGTCGTTCGCGGCGAGCGCCTTCGAGACGGCGCCGAGCGACGTCACCGCCGTCTGCGCGGCGGTGGTGGCATCGGCGACCTTCTTGTCGGCCCAATACGCATGAACGCTCTTGAAGAGCACTTCCAGGCGCGGTACCGCTTTGGCGGCCTCGGCTGCGTCACCGCCCTTGATGGCTTTGGTCAGCCCGCCGTTCAGGCTGCCGATTTCTTTCATCGTTGCGGCGTAGTCGGCTTCGGATGCGATCTTTGCCGGAGCTTGCGCGGCCAGTGACACCGCAAATACGAACGCGAACATCACGGACGCAATCGAGAGCACACGCTTCATAACGGGCCTCCTGAAATAGGCGATGATCACCGGGAGCTGCACGAGGTAGTCTAGTGCAATGAATTGGCTCTTCAAAGAAGAACCATCGAGCTACAGCTTTGAACAGCTTTCAAAGGACGGCGGGACGTCCTGGGTTGGGGTCAAGAACCCGCTGGCCCAGAAGCACCTGCGCGGCGTCAGGAAGGGTGACCGCATCTTCTATTACCACACGGGCAACGAAAAGGCGGTCGTCGGCGTCGCCCGGGCTACGAGCGATGCGTATCCGGATCCGAAGGATACGTCGGGCAAATTGTCGGTCGTGGACGTGGCGCCGGTTCAGGCCCTGAAGCGGCCGGTGACGCTGGCGGAAATCAAAGCTTCGAAAGCCTTTACCACGTTCCCGCTGACCCGCCTGCCGCGCCTGTCGGTGATGCCGGTCACCGAGGCGGAATGGAGCGCAATCGAACGGATGGCGCGCGCCTGAACGGGAACCAGCAGCGGAGCGGGTTTACCAGCGAAGTACCCGCTTCCCGCGCCACTCCGGCCCCTCGATCACGTACTTCCATTCCGGGTTCTGACGCTCGTTCCGGAGCGACCGGCAGATCTGATCGTAAACAGGCAGGTTCTCGTCGGTGCATTCGAAATAGCCGACGAAGTCGAACTCCTCGGGCCGCTGATACCCGTCGGGGTTGTGATAGAGGCGCCGGAAGATCTTCCGGATGCCCGCTTCGGCCGACTTCGCGTGTCCTTTCACGGGCGACCCGCTCGAGTCTTCGTGGTGAGGATAGAAATACGTGTGACGCTCGAGCGCCGTTTTCTCCCACCACTCCGCGGTCTTACTCATCGGCGCGATGATCGCGTTCGCTGAGACGCGTCCCGATTGACGCGCGAGCGCCGCCTTGTACGCGAAATTCTTCATCTCCGCGCTGCTGTAGCGCGGCATGCGCTCGGCGCCGTCGAGAATGATGAGTCGGGCCGCGTCGCCGAGACGCCGCTTGAGATCGCAGACGACTTCGACGAGCCTCGGACGGTAGTTGGCCGACACGTGGACGACGTGTCGAGCCGCGCCGACGCCCTCGCGTCCATGCGTGGCGCCCTCGGCCTGGAGGAACTGAATCGTCTCCTGCGGCTGCACTTCGCGCGTGCCGTCGGCGTCGTAGTCGTTGAAAAACCCGCGGCTCACGTTCGAGCCCGCGGCCCGAATCCTGGCCAGCGTCGCGGCATCCTCCTGAAGCGGCAGCACGAAGATGAACTTCGTGTACGTCAGGTTCGTCGCCGAATCCGGCTGACCGTTGGTCCCCACTCTTGTCTTTCATGTGTTATCGGCCGTACGAAAGCGTGAGGAAAGCTACTGATGCACGACCTGTGCAGTTGTGTGCAATGGCCGCTCAGGTTTTCAGGCGCGCCAGCACGACCCCGATCGCAACGAGCAGGATGCCCCAACCGATCGACAACGCTTCGAATCCGAAGCGCTCGAAGAGAAACCCGCCGAGCGCCGGCGCGACCATCAACCCGACGGCCCATGCCATGTTGTAGACGCCGTATACGACGCCATAGGATTCGAACCCTGCCGCCGACGCGACTTCGGCCATGTACGCCAGCGACGGGGTGACGATCATGCTGAACACCATCCACATCGGCACCATCGCGAACGCGGCAGTCTTGAAGTCGCCGGCGAAGCTCAACAGCGGCAGCACGAGCGCCGACCCGATGAGCCCGACCAGCATCAGCCGCCGGCCGCCCCATCGATCGCTCAACTTTCCGTAGATTGGGTGCATCGTCGTCGAGGCGATCGCCGCGATGCCGAAGAGCGTGCCGACGGCGGCGGGACCGAGCCCGAGCCGCGCCTGGAGCAGCAGCGGAATGATGGGCTCGAGCATGGCGATCGTGCCACCTCCGGCGATCACCACGAGCGCACAGATGAACACAGGGCGATGGGTCAGGACGCTGCGCATCGGCGTCGAGACGCCCGAGCCGCGCGTCGCCGGCGCGACGGCGGCAAACACGAGGAGATCAATGACCGCCATCGCCGCCACGAACAGGAACGGCAGGCGGATGCCGCCGATCTCGTACAGCCATCCGCCGATGACGGGTCCGATGATGATGCCGAGCGTGCTGCCGCCCATCGCGAGCCCCATCGCACGTCCCCGTTCCTCGGGCGCGTACAGGTCGGCGATCATCGCAAAGCCCACGATCCACGTCATGCCGTCGGCCGCGCCCTGGAGCAGCCGCGCGGCGAACAGCATGGGCAGCGATTCGGCGTAGGCAAACGCCAACGTGGCCGTGGCCAGCAGGCCAAGACCGACCATCATGGGCCCTTTACGGCCCACGCGATCCGAGATGGCGCCCATTGGAATCGAGAGCACGAGCAGGGTGACGCCGAACGAAGCAAACAGGAGACCGATCGTCGTCGGGCTGGCGTTGAACCTCGTCGCGTAATCCGGCAGGACGGGCACCGCGACCGAGTACGCGACGAGATCGGTAAACGTCGCGGTCGTGATGCAGAACAGGACGAGCGACCGCGACGGAAACGGGGTCCCCTTTTCACTCACGCTTCAGAATCAGGCAGGCCAGCGGCGGAAGCACCAGCGAGACTCTGTGCGGGCGGCCGTGCGCGGGCGTGGGCTCGGACTGAATCACGCCGTTGTTGCCGAGATTGCTGCCGCCGTACATCTCACCGTCGCTGTTCAGGAGCTCGACATAGCGGCCGGCTTCGGGCACGCCGATGACGTAGTTTTGCCGCGGCACCGGCGTAAAGTTGACGGCGACCAGCACGAAGTCCGATGAATGGTGCGCGCGGCGGATGAACGCCACGACGCTGCCCTCGAAGTCGCTGCAGTCGATCCACTCGAAGCCGGTGTGATCGAAGTCCACCTGGTGCAGCGCCGGCTGTTCCTTGAGCGTGCGGTTGAGATCGCGCACCCAGTGCTGGATGCCGCGATGCTCGGCGTACTGCAGCAGGTGCCAGTCGAGGCTCTCGTCGTGATCCCATTCGCGCCACTGCCCGAACTCGCATCCCATGAACATGAGCTTCTTGCCGGGATGCCCGTACATGTAGCCGTAGAGCGCGCGCAACGTCGCCCGCTTCTGCCAGATGTCGCCCGGCATCTTGTCGAGCATCGCGCGTTTTCCGTGCACGACCTCGTCGTGCGAGAACGGCAGGACGAAGTTCTCGGTAAACGCGTAGAGCAGCGAAAACGTCAGATCGTTGTGCGACCAGCGCCGGTAGATCGGATCCTTGCTGGCGTACTGCAGCATGTCGTGCATCCACCCCATGTTCCACTTGTAGGTGAAGCCCAGCCCGCCAAGATGCACCGGCCGCGTGACGCCCGGCCACGCCGTCGACTCCTCCGCCACCGTGATCGTCCCGGGATAGTGCGCGTGCGTCTGCACGTTCAACTGGCGGAGAAACTCCATCGCTTCGAGATTCTCGCGGCCCCCGTACTGGTTGGGCAGCCAGTCGCCGTCCTCGCGCGAGTAGTCGAGGTACAGCATCGACGCCACCGCGTCGACGCGCAGCCCGTCGATGTGGTACTGCTCGAGCCAGAAGAGCGCGCTGCTCAACAGGAACGCGCGCACTTCGTGCCGGCCGTAATTGAAGATGAGCGTGCCCCAGTCGCGGTGCTCTCCCTGCCTCGGGTCTTGGTGCTCGTAGAGCGCCGTGCCGTCGAACCGCGCCAGCCCGTGCGCGTCCTTCGGAAAGTGCCCGGGCACCCAGTCGAGAATGACGGCGATCCCGTTCACGTGGCATTCATCCACGAACGCCTTGAAGTCTTCCGGCGGACCGAAACGGCTCGTCGGCGCGAAGAAGCCGGTCACCTGATAACCCCACGACCCGGCGAACGGGTGCTCGAGCACCGGCATCAGCTCGATGTGCGTGTAGCCGAGGTCTTTCACGTAGGGCACGATCTGCTCGGCCATTTCCCGGTAGGTCAGCGGCCCGCCGCCCCGCTCGGGGACACGCTTCCACGATCCGAGGTGCAACTCGTAGACCGATACCGGCCGGTCGAGCCAGCCGTTGCTGCGCGTCCGCTCGTCGAGCCAGTCCTTGTCGCGCCACGTGTAGCGATCGAGGTTCCAGACGATGGCGGCGCCGCTAGCGTCTGATTCGAAGAAGACACCGTAGGGATCGGCCTTCTGCAAGCGGGCGCCGTCGCGCGAGCGGATCTCGTATTTGTAGCGCTCGCCGTCGCCCACGTCCGGCACGAAGGTCTCCCAGATGCCGCTCACGCCGAGGCTCCGCATCGCATGCGACGCGGGATTCCATCCGTTGAAGTCGCCGATGACGCTCACCTTCTCGGCATTCGGCGCCCACACTGCGAAGTGCACGCCAAGCTTTCCGTCGACCTCGCGCTGATGCGCGCCGAGCTTCTCGTAGGCGCGATGCAACGTACCTTCGTTGAAGAGATGCAGATCGTATTCGGTGAGCACGCCTAGCCCTCCACTTCCATGGTTCCCTCGGCGACGAAAACCGAATGACCGCCAACACGCACCCGCGAGATCGTACCGTTGACAGACGTGATGGAGATATGAATCCAGCTCGGCCGGCCGAGCTTCGCGCCCTGCAGGTTGAGGATCGCCTGCGCCTTCTCGGGCGTCACGAGCCCATGGCGAACGAGATACGCCCCGAGCGGCCCGCTGGCGCTGCCGGTGGCGGGATCTTCGTAGATGCCGAACGCCGGGGCAAACATCCTCGAATAGACCGTCGCCGAATCGGCCCCGTGGCCCCGATCCATCGTGAACAGATACGCTTCGAAATCCAGCCGGCGTGCGTCAGGCACGGCCGCGTCGACGGCCTCGCGCGTCACCATCGGCACGATGACATACGGCACGCCGCACGAAACCTCCTGCACGGGCAGGGCCGTCGCGCGGATGTCGCCATCGGCCACGCCCAGCGCGGCGGCGATGCGGCCCATATCATCGAGCGTCCTGCGGAACTCGGGCTTCTGCTGCGTCATCCACGCGAAGCTCAACCGATCGGCCATCCATTCGAGCGAGACGGGCGTCGGACCGATGTTCAACCCGAACGACCAGTCCGCGCGTCCGCGCGCGATGCGTCCATCTCTCGCGAGCGCGAACGTGCTGCCGACAACCGGGTGGCCCGCCATCGGCATCTCGTTGCCGGGCGTGAAGATCCGCATGCGTACGTCGGTGCCGGCCTGTTCGGCCGGCGTGACGAACGTCGTCTCGGCGAAGCCGATCTCCCTGGCGATCTGCTGCATCGTCTGCGCCGGCAAACCCTCCGCCTCGGGAAACACCGCGAGCTGGTTGCCGCCAAAGCGCCGGTCCGTGAACACGTCGTAGTGCAGGTACCGATACCGGGAAATGCCCATGCTAGGATGTTCATTCTAGCTGCAGGTGGTAGTGGCAGGTCATAAGTGGTAGCGACAAGGAGCTTTCTGATGACGAGATGGCTGCTCGGTCCGGTAATGGCGTTGATTCTGGCGGTTGCGCCGGCCGCCGCGCAAACGTCGACGGCGAAACCCGCGCCCCAGACGCAGAAGCCCGCCCCCGCGAAACCGGCGGCGCCGGCAACCGCGAAGCCCGCACCGGCGACGGAAAAACCGGCCGCCGCGACGGCAAAACCTGTGGAACCCGCGGCTCCGGCCGCAACGGCCAAGCAGTACGGACCCGGCATCTACGCGCATTTCACCACGAATCACGGCAATTTCATCGTGCGCTTCTTCGACAAGGACGCGCCGATTACCGTCCAGAACTTCGTCGGGCTCGCCGAGGGGAAGAAGCAGTGGACCGACCCGAAGACGAACAAACCCGTCCGCCGGCCCTACTACAGCAACCTGACCTTTCATCGCATCATCCCGAAGTTCATGATTCAGGGCGGCGATCCGACGGGGACGGGGATGGGCGGGCCGGGGTTCAAGTTCAACGACGAAACCAGCCCGAAGCTCAAGCACGATCGGCCGGGTATCGTGTCGATGGCCAATGCCGGTCCGAACACCAACGGCGGTCAGTTCTTCATCACCGTGGCTCCATACCCATCGCTCGACGGCAAGTATTCAATTTTCGGCGAAGTAGTCGAGGGACTCGACATCGTCGTCGCGATTTCGCAGGTCCCGACGACCGCGCCGCAGAACAGACCGTTGAAGCCGGTCGTCATGAAGACGGTCAGGATTGAACGCGTTTCCTGACCGCACCACCAGGCATTCAGTCATTGTCGTGGGCGCCGGCTTCGCGGGGCTGAACGCCGCGAAGACGCTGGCCAACAACGACGGCGTCCAGGTTGTCCTGATCGATCATCGCAACCATCACCTCTTCCAGCCGTTGCTCTACCAGGTGGCAACGGCTGGACTCAATCCATCCGAAATCGCCGTTCCCATTCGCGTGCAGTTCCGACACGCGCCGAACGTCGAAGTTCGGCTCGGGCGCATCGAGGGGATCGATCTCGCGAGGCAGACGGCCGCCGGCGAGGGGCGCGAGCTATCGTGGAATTACCTGATCCTGGCCTGCGGATCGCGCCACAGTTATTTCGGCCACCCCGAGTGGGAAGAATTTGCGCCCGGGCTCAAGACGCTCGAACAGGCGACCGAAATGCGGCGGCGGATGCTCGTCGCCTTCGAGCGCGCGGAAAGCGAGCTCGATCCGGAAACGCAGCTCGCGTATCTCACGTTTGTCGTCGTGGGCGGCGGTCCAACCGGTGTCGAACTGGCCGGGGCCATCGCCGATATCAGCCGGACGGCGATGCGCGGCGATTTTCGCCGCATCGATCCGTCGCGATCGCACATCGTGCTCGTGGAAGCGGCGCCCCGCGTGCTGACGACATTCTCGGAGGAGTTGTCCGAGCGCGCCCGCCGCGATCTCACAGAGCTTGGCGTCGAAGTGCGGACCAACGCCAAGGTGGACGCGATCGACGCCGAAGGGGTCACGATCGGATCCCAGCGCCTGGCCGCGCGAACGGTGTTCTGGGCGGCCGGCGTGCAGGCCGAGCGGCTGACGATGGTCCCGGCGCCCGCCACCGATCGCGCCTCTCGCATCAAAGTGAACAACGACCTGTCGATTCCCGGCTATTCGAACGTCTTCGTGGCCGGCGACATGGCATCCTTTGAAATAGCTCCGGGAGCCTTTTTGCCAGGGGTGGCGCAGGGCGCTATCCAGTCGGGCGTGCATGCCGCTCGCATGATTCTCCGCGACCTGGCCGGCGAGACGCGCGAACCGTTTGTCTATCACGACAAAGGCTCCATGGCGACCATCGGCAAGAGCCGCGCGGTGGCACAAATCGGACGCGTCACGCTGACCGGCCGCATCGCGTGGCTCTTCTGGCTCGTCGTGCACGTGTACTCGCTGATCGGATTTCGAAACCGGCTCGCGGTCCTCTTCAACTGGGCGTGGAACTACATGTTCTCGCGGAGAGAAGCGAGGCTGATCACTGATAAGGAGTGGAGACTCAGGAACTAGAAATCCGAATTGGTAGATGGGCAGATGGTAGATTGGTAGATTACGGTAAATCTTCAGTTCGTAATCTGACATTCTACCAATCTGCCAATCTTCCAATTCTTCATCGTGCGTTTTCCGCCGGTATCACGCTGATGCCGCCGTGACGTTCGAGGACGGCGTACTCGTATTGCTCGAGCCGCCCGAGGCCCTGCTTCTCGCGTCCCTCCGCGAGAATTTCGTTCTTCGTCACGCACTCACGGTCGGCGGCGTCGAGCATCTTGCCGTGTTTGACGACCACGACAGGAAGACCGCTCACCACCCTGCCGAACGCCGGGTAACGGGTCTCGAGCCGCGACATCGCGGCGTCGAGCGTGACGAGCGTCCCGATGACGACGCAGGCGTTGATCATCGACGTGTCGGTCCCGAGCAGCGCCTGCTGCGTCGCCTCTCCGATGATCAGAACAAGGACGAAGTCGAACATCGTAATCTGGCTGAGCGATCGTTTGCCGCTGATGCGGAACACGACCAGCACGAACAAGTACACCGCCACCGAGCGCAGCACGCTATCCATCGCAACCTCGCTTCATCAGAAAAGTGCCCATTGGCCGAGCCGGACGGACGGACCATCGACCAGCCCGATCTCCGCGTCGAGTCTTCCGACCGTCACGTGCTCCATCACGAACGTGATTTCGACATCCGTCGATCCGGCCTGCACTTCGTAGACACGGCGGGACTGCTCGACGACGACGCGGGCGGGCTCGGGGTCGATGCTGGTGATGCGAACGCTTTCGAAGTACGGGGCCGACACCCAGAATTTGATGACGCCGGGCGCATGATGCAGGTGGACGGTCATGCTGGAGGTCGCGCCCTGGCGGACCACGCGTTCGAACTCGACGAGGACGGGATCGCCTCGTCTCCCGGCCTCGGCGTCGTTCAGCGGCCCTCCCATGCCGGTGAGGCCGGCTGCGGCAGCCGCGACGAGCAAGGTCAGGAGTGCGATCCCGATGCGCTGGGCGCGCCACTCTTTCTTCTGGAACTTCGGATCGTCGTCGATCTGCAGATCGCGCCGTTCGCTCGTCACCGAACGCGGCCCTTTAACCAATCGTCGATCGGTTCGAGTCACGAGGATCACCACGCCGAAGCCGCAACCGGCCGCCACGATCGGCCAGTACGCCAGTCCGCATGCAATGCCGAGAGCCGCGGCCAGCCAGATGGACGCCGCGGTCGTGAGGCCGCGAACCGAGTCTTCGGTCCCTCCGTGGACGATGCTGCCCGCGCCCAGGAAGCCAACGCCCGTGACAATGCCTTGAATGACGCGCGACGCAGAATCGGCGGTCGCCTCTTCGAGCGCAGTGACCGCGAAGACGGCAGCGCCCAGCGACACGAGCGAAATCGTACGCAGCCCTGCCGGCTTGTTCCTGATCTGTCGATCGAACCCGATGATGGCGCCTACCAGCACGGCGGCGCCCAGGCGCAGCAGCACTTCTGCGAAAGACAGCGGGTGCATCTCGCCCACCGAACCCCCTCTAGCGAAACAGCAACGGTGAGATCTCGTTCAGATAGCGCCGCCAGACCATCCACGTGTGCGCGCCGCCGGTCTCCCTGAACGTGTGTTTGATGCGGTTGCCCGTCAGGAACTCCGAAAACGCCTTCGACGCGCCGAACAGGCTGTCTTCGGTGCCGCAACCCACCCACAGCAGCTTGAGCTTGCCGTTCGCCGCGTCGGCGTGGTTCACGAGCGGTGCGAAGGTCTTGGAAAAGTTCGCCGCGTTGCCGATGGCGGCGCTGAACCCACCGACGTAGCTGAAGAGATCGAGGTTGTTCAAGCCGATGGTCAGCGACTGCCCGCCGCCCATCGACAGCCCGACGATCGCGCGATGCTCGCGATCGGGGAAGACCCGGTAGGTCGCCTGGATGAACGGGATGACGTCTTCGATGAGATCTTTGCCGAACTTCGCGGTGTTCTCGCCCTGCTGCGGGCCGCCGGGCTGCACGCCGTAGCCGAACGGCATGACGGCGACAAACGGCGTGATCTTCCCAGCCGCGATGAGGTTGTCGAGAATCAGGTTCGCGCGGCCGAGCCGGTACCAGGCATTCTCGTCGGCGTTCGCGCCGTGGAAGAGATACAGAACCGGATAGCGCGACGTCGCCTTGTCGTAACCGGGCGGCGTGTACACCGTCAGACGCCGGATGCTGTTGAGGGATTTCGACGGATACCAGTGCGTCCGGATGTCGCCATGCGGCACCGGCTGCGCGTCGTAGAACGCCGGCGACGGCGTCTTGATTTCGAGCACGCTCGAGATCGTGCTCGGCGTCGAACCGGTCTTCAACTGGGGATTGGCGGGATCGATCGTCCTCACGCCATCGATGGTGAAGTTGTAGTGATAGATCTCGGGCTCGATGGGACCCACCGTGACGGCCCAGATGCCATCGGGCCCCTTCTCGAATTTCCTGTTTCCGTCGAGGAACTCGCCGGAGAGCAGCACTTCACCGGCCTTCGGTGCATTCAACCGGAAAATCACGCGGCCGTCGGCCATCACGTCCGGCGACACAAGGCGAGGGGCCTGTTGCTGCTGCGCGAACGCGGATGCGGTCGTGATCCCGAAGGCGAGGACGGCACAAGCAAGTCTTTTCATTCCCCTAACTGTAAGCTCGAAATCCAGTCAGGTCAAAACGCGCGAATGCCGCCTACGCCTCTTCGAGATCGACCGCGATGTGGCGCCACTTGCCCTGGTTGAACCGCAGCACGCTCAACGCGCAGCGGGTGGCGTGGCCGACGAGGATGGCCATCCAGATGTCGATCGGGTCCAGCGTGCCGGTGCGCTGGATGACAAAGCAGATGCTGAGCGGCAGAAAGAGCTGGGACACGATCGAAATGTAGAGCGGGCTCTTGGTATCGCCGGTGCCCTGAAGACCGCCGGTATAGGTCAGCGCCACCGCAATCAGCAGACCCGAGAAGCTGAGCACGCGAAGAAGCTCCACGCCGATCTCCACCACGGCCGGATCGCTCATGCCGAAAATCGCCAGCAACTGACGCGGCACGAAGAAAAAGAACAATCCGATGATCGCCGCGCCCATGAATCCGAATCTGGCCGCCACGTGCACGGCTGCGTCGGCCCGATCGGGCCGACCGGCGCCAAGATTCTGCCCGGCCACGGCGGCGGCCGCGCCCATCAGGCCGATCGAGGTCCACGTGATGAGCGAGAAGAGTTGCGTATAGGTGACCGCGAACGCCGCCTGCGCGGCGGCGCTCTGCGGCAGCGAGCCGATGAACGACAGCATGAACACGCCGCCGACGTTCATCGCGATCCCCTGGATACCCGTCGGCAGGCCGAACCGGAAGAGCGACCGGATGATGCGCCAGTCGGGCCCGAATCCATGGCCGTGCGGGAACGAGACGACCCACGTGCCGCTCCAGAGCTTCCACAGCGAGTAGGTCGCAACCAGGCCCGACGCGATGGCCGTGCCCATCGCCGATCCGGCTGTTCCGAACGACGGAATCGGGCCGAGCCCCCGGATCAGGATGACGTTGAGCACGAGGTTGAGCACCGTCATCGCGATGCCCAGCCTCATCGGCGTGCGCGCATCGCCTGCGGAGCGCAGCGCGGCGCTCAGCATGAAGAACATGAGCATGCTGCCGATGCACACGAACATGATGCGGATGAACGGCAGCGCCTCCGCCTTCACCATGGGCGCCGCGTTCACCAGATCGAGAAGCCAGGGAGACGCCCAGTAGCCGAGCGGCGCCAGGACGCCGAATGACAGGAAGGTGGCGGTGAGAAACGCCTGGTAGACCGTGCGATCGACCTTCTCGGTCTCGCCGGCGCCCGCGAAGCGGGCCACGAGCACGCTCATGCCCGCGAACATCGACGAGATGAAGACAATGACGACGAGGATGATCTGCCAGCTTACGCCGATGGCGGCGTTGCCGGTGAAGCCGACGAGGTGACCGACGAGCGCGTGGTCGACGATGCCCTGCAGCCCTCCAACAATATTGGTGAGCATCGTCGGCCACGCGATTTTCCAGACCGCCGGACGAAGGGGTCCTTCAACAATCGATCTGTCGTACCTGGGTCGCTCGACTACGGTCGCCACGTCCCATAAGCATACTCATTGGAGCGGTTTGGGATTGTACGTAGTGGCCGACGGGTCACGGTCCGGCTAAAGCCGGACACTACGTACTGCGTGCCGGACACTACGTACCGCGTGCCGGACACCACGTACTACGTGGAAACGGCTCCTGGACTAGGGCAGGCCGCCGTACAGGATCGCGTGGCGGACGACCGAATGCACGTAACGAATTTCGTCGTCTCCGAGGCCTTCGCCAAAGGTGGTTAATCCCTTCCGAGTCTTCACGGTCACGGCGCCGCGATCGACGATCGAGTTGACCGTCACGAGCACACCCTCGACCACGGGAGAAAGCTTGCCCTCGCTTTTTGATGAGTGCGACTGGGCCGCCCGCTGCCGTGCCGACTCCAGCAGCGAGTTGGACGTGCTGTAGTCGATGTCCATCACGTCCGGCGCATCGAGGGACTCGCGCAGCCGTGTCTTCCACACACGGCGCTCTTCGATGCGAATGCCGGACGTCGAAACAGTGATGATCGTCCGTCCCCGCCGGCTTTTCAGAAGCGCGTTCAGGCCGCTCCACACCGGCAGCACGCCGAACGCAACGGTCAGAAACCCCAGGAAGACCCAGGAGACCACGTCGGGCGTATTCGTCTGCCGGAAGAAGCGGGAGAACGGCGCGACGAAAAAGATCGGAACGGCCGCGGGTATCAGAAAGAAGAGGAACAGCGCCGGATGCACCCGTTTGGGTGGAATGACGATGACGACCTTGCCATTGCCGGCGGTGATCTCGCTTCGCATCTGCACCGGCCGTGCGACCGGCTCGCCGCGCCGATGGTTCAGGCGCAGACGATCCTGGAGCGACATCCTGGCCTCCGCCGCCGAAAGCTTCACCGTGTGGTCGGTCGACTGGTCTTCGATGTCGAGATGCAGGAAGCTGGCAATCGCCGCGGCATGCTCGCGGGACTCGGAGTATCTGACTGGAGCTGAAGAGGCGCAGGTCGCTGCCGCTCCGCGCCTTCAGGCCGATCGGAAACTGGTCGGCGCTGTCCGAATCGCCGGGCTGAAAACCGAGCACGACGCTCGAGTAGTCGTCGATCCGGTGCGTGGTCGTGGACATCGGAGCGACGAGACCCATCTGCTTCACGATCGTGCGGGCGTTGACATCGAACGTGGTCCAGGTTCGGCCGAACACGAGACCGCCGCCGACACAGGCGAACACGAGGCCCATCATCCACATGAGCGGCCGGGCAAACCAGGGCGCCGTGTCGGCGTCCTGCATCGGAATGCCTCCGAGGATCGCCAGCATGATGCCGAGGCCGACGATGAGAAACGGCAGCCCGAACACGGCGAGCATGCCGCCACCCTCGCGCACTTTGAGCCGGCCGTCACCCGCCTGGCTGAACCGTGGCATCCTTCTTCTTATCGTCTCTTGTACCAGAAGATCAGAAGATCAGAAGAAAACTTGGCTTCTGATCTCTTGATCTTCTGATCTTCTGACCTTCTGTTAAAGGTGGAATCAACCAGATCGGGCACGGGCGAGCAGCAGATCGCGCTCGCGCGTGTTGCGGGTCAACGCGGCCGCTCGTTCGAACTCGGCCCTCGCCTCGTCTCGACGGCCGAGCTTGGCGAGGAGATCGCCGCGCACGCTGGGAAGCAGGTGATAGGTCTTGAGGGAGGGGTCGTCGACGAGCGTATCGACAATCGTGAGACCCGCCTCGGCGCCAAACGCCATCCCGACCGCAACGGCGCGGTTCAGTTCGACGACCGGCGAGGGTACCGCGCGTGCGAGCGCGTGGTAGAGCGACGCAATCCGGGCCCAGTCGGTCTCATGCAGCCGCCCTGGCTCGAGCGTGGCAGGCGGCGATGGCGGCCTGAAGCGTGTACGGGCCGGGCGTGCCGCCGAGTTGTTCGGCGCGATCGAGCGCCGCGAGCCCGCGGCGAATCAGCAGCTGATCCCATCGCGAGCGATCCTGATCGAGCAGCAGCACGGGCTCTCCGCCTGCACCCACGCGCGCCGCCGCGCGCGACGCCTGAATCTCCATCAACGACACCAGGCCGTGGACCTCGGGCTCCTGAGGCGCGAGCCCGGCGAGCACGCGGCCGAGCCGCAGCGCGTCTTCGCAGAGCGCGGGTCGCATCCAGTCGTCGCCGGCCGTCGCCGAGTAGCCCTCGTTGAAGATGAGATAGATCACCTCGAGCACCGACGACAACCGCACGTCGCGATCGGCGCCGCGAGGCACTTCGAACGGCACCTGTTCCCTGGCGAGCGTGCGCTTGGCGCGCACGATTCGCTGCGCGATCGTCGGCTCGGGCACGAGAAACGCGCGGGCGATCTCGTCGGTGGTGAGCCCGCCCAGCAGCCGCAGGGTCAGCGCGGCGCGCGCCTCGGCCGACAGCACCGGGTGGCACGCGGTGAAGATGAGCCTCAGGAGATCGTCGCCGACATCATCGTCCATCGCCGCCTCGAGATCGCGGCGAACGTCGTCTTGCCGCTGCACGAGCTCGTAGCCGAGCTGCTCGTGCTTGCGATCGATCAGCTGATTACGGCGGAAGGCGTCGATCGCGCGGTGCTTGGCGGTGGCCATCAGCCAGGCGCCGGCATTCTTCGGAATGCCCGACGCCGGCCACTGCTCGAGCGCGGCCACCAGCGCATCGTGCGCCAGATCCTCGGCGAGCCCCACGTCCCGGACGATCCGGGCGAGGCTGGCGATGATTTTCGGCGATTCGATTCGCCATACCGCATCGATCGCGGCGTGCGTGTCCGGAGACGACATCCGCCTCGGATCCTACACGGCCAGCGGTTCTGGGTTCTACGTTCCAGGTTCTGCGGTTCGGGTTCTGGGCGTGCGAGGCGGGGCTGAAGCCCTGCGCTACCGACCGGTTTTCTTCACAGAAGACCAAAAGATCAGAAGCCAGACCAATCTTCTTCTGACCTTCTGATCTTCTGTCAGCCCGTATCCGCTCAGGATTTCTGTTTTGCCAGCTCCTTTTCGAGGCGGCGATGATGCTCGATGGCGTCGCCGGGAGCAAAGTCCTCGAGCTCGAAGAACTGGCGAAGCTCGACCTCTCCATCCTCGAACGGTACGCGCTTGGCCCATTCGAGCGCCTCGTCTCTGGATTTCACCTGGATGACCCAGAACCCGGCAATCAGCTCCTTGGTTTCGGCGAACGGACCGTCAATGACCGTACGCTTGTCGCCTGTATACCTGATGCGCGCCCCCTTCGAGCTCGGCTTGAGACCGGAGCCGTCGAGCATGACGCCGGCTTTCACCAGTTCTTCGTTGTACCTGGCCATGTCAGCCAGTACCTTCTCACCCGGCATGACCCCTGCCTCCGACTGCTTGCTGGCCTTGACGATCATCATGAAACGCATGTGCTCTGCTCCTTCTTCAATTGATGTTCCTGCCCTCTATTCTCACGACGAATGAGGCGCGATGGGATCGACACGAGGGCAAAAAAAAGATTATGGTTTACCAATGGCCAATGTCCGCGTGCTCGTCGGCACCCGCAAGGGCGCGTTTATTCTGACGTCAGATGGCAAGCGTGAAAAATGGGAGGTCAGCGGCCCCCACTTCGCGGGCTGGGAGATCTATCACCTGAAGGGTTCGCCGGTCGACCCCGACCGGCTGTATGCGTCGCAATCGAGCGGCTGGTTTGGACAGGTCATCCAGCGTTCGAACGATGGCGGCAAGACGTGGGAGGCGGTCGGGAACAAGTTCGTGTACGACGGCGTCCCCGGGACGCATCAGTGGTACGACGGCACTCCCCACCCGTGGGAATTCAAGCGGGTCTGGCATCTGGAGCCGTCGCTCTCCGACCCCGACACCGTCTACGCCGGCGTCGAAGACGCGGCGATGTTCCGGACCACCGACGGAGGCCAGTCGTGGCACGAGCTCTCCGGTCTTCGCGAACATGGCTCGGGCTCGCAATGGGCGCCCGGCGCCGGCGGGCTGTGCCTGCACACGATCCTGATCGATCCCACAAACCACGCCCGGATGTTCATCGCGATCTCCGCGGCGGGCGCCTTTCGCAGCGATGACGGCGCGAAAACATGGACGGCTATCAACCGCGGTTTGCGCTCACAGCACATCCCCGACGGCGATGCCGAGGTGGGGCATTGCGTCCACCGTCTTGCGATGCACCCGTCACGCCCCGACGTGCTGTTCATGCAGAAGCACTGGGACGTGATGCGCACGGCCAACGCCGGCGGCTCGTGGACGGAGGTCAGCGGCAACCTCCCGACCGACTTCGGGTTCGTCATCGACGTTCACGCGCACGAGCCCGACACGATCTACGTCGTGCCCATCAAGAGCGACTCGGAACACTACCCGCCCGACGGAAAGCTGCGCGTGTACCGCAGTCGCACTGGCGGCAACGAGTGGGAACCGCTAACCAACGGCCTCCCGCAGCACGACTGCTATGTGAACGTGCTGCGCGACGCGATGGCCGTGGATTCGCTCGACACGTGCGGCGTCTACTTCGGCACGACGGGCGGACAGGTGTACGTGTCGCCCGATGCGGGCAACACGTGGAAGCCAATCGTGAGAGACCTGCCCGCGGTCGTCTCGGTCGAAGTGCAGACGCTGTGACGTGATGATAAGAGTGGTCTTGCCGGCGCATTTGAGAACGCTTGCGGGAATCGGCAGCGGCGATGTGCTGCTCGAGGTAGAGGGCGAAGCGACGCTCCGTTCGGTCCTCGATGCGCTCGAGGCCCGGCACCCGACGCTGCGCGGCACCATCCGCGACCACGTGACGCTGAAACGCCGCGCCTTCATCCGCTTCTTCGCGTGCGAAGAGGATTTGTCGCACGACTCACCCGATACGCCCCTGCCTCCGGCCGTCTCGAGCGGCGCGGAGCCCGTGTACGTGGTGGGCGCCATCGCCGGCGGATGATCGTTCATCTTCTCGACGGCACCTACGAGCTCTTCCGGCACTTCTACGGCCTCAAGCGCACGAATCTGCCCGACCGGCCGTTTGGAGCCGTCGCCGGCGTGCTCGGGACGGTCGTGCAGATGCTCGAAGGCGGCGTCACGCACATCGGCGTCGCCACCGATCACGTCATCGAGTCGTTCCGCAACGATCTGTGGACCGGCTACAAAACGGGCGACGGCATCGACCCCGCGCTGTGGTCGCAGTTTCACCCGCTCGAAGACGCGCTCGTCGCGATGGGCGTCGTGACGTGGCCGATGACCGACGTCGAGGCAGACGACGCCCTGGCCTCGGCGGCGCATCTGGCGGCCGCCGATCCTCGCGTCGAGAAGGTCTGCATCTGGACGCCCGACAAGGATCTCGCGCAGTCGGTCGTGGGCGATCGCGTCGTGCAGATGGATCGCCGCAGCGGAGAGATGCGCGACGCCAGGCTCGTGCGCGCCAAGTTCGGCGTCGATCCGGCGTTCATCCCCGACTATCTCGCCCTGGTGGGCGACGCGTCCGACGGCTATCCCGGCGTGTCCGGCATCGGACCGAAGACCGCGGCGCGACTGATCAATCAGCACGGCCATCTCGAGCAGTTTCCCGCTGACATCCTGCGGGACAATCGGGATCGCGCGATGCTCTTCAAGGAGCTGGCGACCCTGCGCACCGGCGAGCCTCTCTTCGACGACGTCGATGAGTTGCGGTGGACCGGTGCGCGCGGGGATTTTGCGACGATGGCTGGCAGGATCGACGCACCGAAGCTGGCGGAACGGGTTGTTATACTCAGGAAGTCATGAAGCTGAAATTCTGCATCGCCGTTCTCGCCGGGTTGGTCGCCACAACGGTCTTCGCTCAGACAGCCACGACGACGGGGGCGGGCGCCTCGCTGCACGCGGTGTTCGATCGTGAGTGGGAGTGGGAGCTCGGTCAGGATCCGCTGTGGGCGTCCTATCTCGGCGACCGCCGCTGGAACGACCGGTGGCCCGACCTCAGCTCGCAGGCGCTGGCGGCGCGCCAGGCGCATCGGCAGGCGGTGGTCAAAGAGCTCGCCGCGATTCCGCGAGACCAGCTCTCGACGGCCGACCGGCTCAACTACGACCTGTTCAGACATCAATACCAGATGACGGTCGAGGGCTTTCAGTACCGCCAGCACCTCATCCGCACGTCCACGCTGGACGGCGTGCAGAACACCGAGTTCGTGATCGATTCTCTTCGCTTTCAGACCGTCAAGGACTTCGAAGACTGGCTGGCGCGGCTCGACGCCTTCCCCACCTACATGGATCAGAACATCGCCCTCATGCGGGAAGGCATGAAGGGCAACGTGCTCCTGCCGAAGATTGTCGTCAATCGCGTGCGAGAGCAGGTGGTGCTGCTGACGAAACAGACCGGGGCCGACAGCGGCTACTACCGGCCGTTCCGCGCCATGCCCCAGGGAATCGGCGCCGGCGATCGCGAGCGGCTGGCAAAGACGGCCGTCGATCGCATCCGCACGCGCGTGCAGCCCGCCTTCGCGCGGCTGCTCGAGTTCCTCGATCGCGAGTACCTGCCGGCGTGCTACGACGGCATCGGGTGGTGGCGGACGAGCAGCGGGCTTGCGGGCTATCGCTACTTTTCGCGCTACCACACGACCACGGAGCTGGCGCCGCAGGACATTCACGCGCTCGGCTTGAAAGAGGTCGCGCGTATCCGCGCGGAAATGGAAACGATCAAGACGCAGCTCGGGTTCACCGGCACGCTCGAACAGTTCTTTACCTACCTGCGGACCGACCCGAAGTTCTTCTACAAGACCAGCCCCGAGCTGCTCGAGGGCTATCGCTCGGTGGCGAAGCGGATCGATCCGGAGCTGATCAAGATCAGCCGCAAGCTGCCGCGCGTGCCGTACGGCGTCGTGCCGATTCCCGACGCGATCGCGCCGATGTCGCCCGCGGCGTACGCGAACGGCGGCGCGCCGGACGGCTCGCGGCCGCCGTATTTCTTCGCCAACCTCGACAAGCCCGAGACGCGGCCGAAGTGGGAGATGATGGCGCTGACACTGCACGAGGCGATGCCGGGCCACTGCCTGCAGATTTCGGTGGCCCAGGAGCTCGGCGATTTGCCGCAGTTCCGCCGCCACTCGTTCTTCACCGCGTACGTCGAGGGCTGGGGGCTCTATGCGGAGTCGCTGGGCGAGGACATGGGCCTCTACAAGGACGATCTGTACTCGAAGTTCGGCCAGCTCACCTATGAAATGTGGCGGGCGGTGCGCCTGGTCATCGACACCGGCATCCACGCGATGGAGTGGGACCGCGCGCGCGCGATCAAGTACTTCATGGACAACGCGGCGAAGACCGAGAACGACGTCACCAACGAGGTGGACCGCTACATCTCGTCGCCGGGCCAGGCGCTCGCGTACAAGATGGGCGAGCTGAAGATCAAGGAGCTGCGCCGCAAGGCCGAGCAGACGCTGGGCGACAAGTTCGATCTGCGCGACTTCAACGACGTCGTGCTGCAATCGGGCGCGTTGCCGCTGAATATTCTCGAAGCGAACGTCAACGAATGGATCGCGTCCGGCCGTCAGCGATAGGCGTCAGGGCAGCAGCGTGAACCGTCGGGCGTGTGCCGGCCGCACCGCGCCGAAATGTCGCCGATCGGTCGTGGCGATCGAGAGCACCTTCAGGCGCTCCGCCACGGCCACGACGGTGGCATCGACAAAGCCGAGCCAGTCGTAGACCGTCATCAGTTCGGCGGCTCTCCCCACGTCGCGAGACTCGACGCGCTCCAGACCGATCTCGCCGGCCGCGATCGATCGCGCGAACGCGGTTTCCGCGGGCGCACCAATCCGCACCCTCAGCAGGCAGGCCACTTCCGCCAGAATCGTCACCGGTGCGACAAGCGTGTCGGGATGGGCTTCGAGGTGGGCGCGCACGCGTGCGTGCCACGCATCGCGCCGGTCGGCGAGCGCATAGAACACGCCCGTGTCGCACAACAGCGGCATCAGCGGCGACGCTTCGCGGCACGGCGCGCGCGTTTCGGGCGGGCACGCGTCGGCGACGCCTTCGTCTCTGGAGACGGGAGAAGGGACCGAAAGAGCAGCTCGTCGTGCCGGCCGGCGGTGTCGGTATGCCCGCTGTCGAAGGCGGCCGTAAACGACGGAAGCGCGATGGAGGCCTGGCGATCGGCGACATACGCGGCCAGTGCCTCACGGACGACTGCTGCGGTCGGTTTGCCCTCGCGGCGAGCACAGAGCTGCAGATCGCGCTCGAGCGATTCAGGCACGAAGATGGTCGTCCGCTTCATGGAGGTATGCTCGCATATGTCATATCCAGGCGGCATTTTCGGAAGAGCTCGTAGAGCACCACGCCACCTGCAGTCGCGACGTTCAGCGAGCCCTTCGTCCCCACCATGGGGATGCGCACGCCGGTATCGCACCGGCCCACGATCGCGGGCGGCAGTCCTTCCACTTCGTGACCGAAGATCACCAGCACGGGAAATTTCGGCTGCCACTCGAACAGATCGGCCGCGCCCTCGACGGTTTCCACGGCGGCAATTTCCCATCCCGCCGCCCGCCGCTCGTCGATGAGCGCCATCGGATCCGAACGCTCCCACCGGACGTGCTGTTCCGAGCCCAGCGCGGTCTTGGCAATTTGCCTCGACGGCGGCGCGCCGGTGAAACCCGACAGGTGCAGGCTGGACACGCCCACGGCATCGGCGGTGCGAAAGAACGCGCCAACGTTGTAGAGGCTCCGCACGTTGTGCAGGAGCACGGACACCGGGAGAGGCATGGGGGGAAGATATCCGAATTGGCAGATTGGCAGATTCGCAGAATGGCAGATTACGATTCGCAGATTGGCAGATTGATTGGCGGATTGAAAGATTGGACCGATTGGTGGCATTCATCCAGGACATCGCCCGGATGAATGCCACACCGGTCTATTGCGAGGGCGGGGCCTGGTAGATCTGGCGGATCTCGCACTCGCCGTCGCCCGCCACCTCGAGAAACTCCTTCGCCAGCTCGATCGCGTGGGCCTTCGAGCGGGCCTCGAGGATGGCAAACCCTCCGACGACTTCCTTCGATTCGGCAAAGGGACCATCTTTCACGGTCACCTTCGACCCATCTTTGCGCACGCGGGCTCCGAGCGCGGTCGGCAGGCACCCTTCGGTCGCCACGAGCTCGCCCGTCTTCATGAACTTCTCGATGAGCGCCCCCATCTGGCTCATCTCCTCCGCCGATGGCGGCCGGCCTGTTTCCACGCTGGTATAGATAGATAGAAATCGCATCGGTTTCTCCTTCTACCAACACGTCGAAGAAGGACGTCCGGAATCGACAGGGCCGCCGATTTTTTTCGTCAGCCGTTGTTCAGCGCGGGAGCCGGTGTGGACCCCACCACATCGGGCGCGCGCGGAATGATGAGCCAGGCCGCCAGATAGGCGATGACCCCGCCCACAATCGCGAAGCAGAAGATGGACATGATGACCCAGAGCAGCCGGATGGGGGTGGCATCCACGTCGAAATACTCGGCGATGCCGCCGCAGACGCCGGCGATCTTCCTGTCCGAATTCGAGCGCGTGAGCCGGCGGCCTGCGGGAGCCGGCGAGGCGCCCGTCGCCTCCGGCATGACCATCCACGCGGCCAGGTAGGCCAGCACGCCACCGATGATGGCGCCGGGCACGATCGACAGGACGACCCAGGCGGCGCGAACGATGACCACGTCGATTTCGAAGTACTCCGCCAGACCGGCGCACACGCCGGCAATCTGTCCATCTGTCCGCGAACGCGTCAGTCGTCGAACGGCCATATGTACAGCCTCGCAGTCAGGTATACGGTCTGCGCTCGCGTTCGGTTCCCGCGGGTCCATGAACACACCAGCATTTCCCCACGCAGTGTCGTGGCGGTTCACCCCACGTCATGCCATCCGCCATAGGCATTCTAGGCATTCGAGGCCGCGCTCTGCCGTGGGGATCATTCCCACAACGGAACATGCACCGTAGATGTTCACAGTGGCGCAAGTTGGTACGCGTCTGGCTGGCGATCTCGAAGGAGGCGTTTCCCAATGCACACACACTTCGTTCGCGGCATCCTGCTCGTGATGGTTCTGGCGTTCTCGTCTTCGGCTCACGCGCAATCGGAACCCGAGTCGCGCTGGAGCGCTGAAGCCGGCATCGGATGGGACAACGGCATCAGCGGGAACATCAACTCGAGCGCCATCGGTACCCTCAATAACCAAACCGTCGTCATTCTAAAAAACAAATACGAAGACGTGTACGGTACGGGATTGCACCTGCGCTTCGGTGGCGGATACATGTACACGGAAGACACCGAGCTTCGGGTCACCTTCACGTTCCAATCCATCGACGCGGATCTGACGCGGATGGGCGACCTCGGCGTATCGAATCTCTACGCACAGTACGATGACTACCAGAGCCTGGGCATCGACTTCGGCGTCAGGCGGTATGCCCGCCTGAATTCGTTTCTCCGCGGATACGGCGAAGGCACCATCGGCCTTGCGTTCATCGACGAAACGGACGTGGTGCTGGCGGCGCCGCAGGCCAACTTCACGGGAACCGCCACCGACTTCTACGACAAGACGTCGGCCTTCACCTTCGGATTCAACCTGGGCCTCGCCTTCGCCGTGCATCCACGGGCCGACGCGTTCACGCAGATCGGCATTCGCTACGTCTCGGGCATGTCCGACGTGGACGCGCTGAATGGAACGGGACTCGGTGGCATCAACGACAAGAGCGCGCGCTGGGCGATGCCCTTCATCTCCGGTGTAAGATTCAAGTTCTGATGGCGTTCGGTTGAGCCATCCTCCCCGAACCGAATCGCCATGCACGCCGTCGAAGGCGCGGACATATAATCCGCCCCAGCGACGGCGGGTTCCGGATGACTTCGACACCGAAGGCGATCGCATTCGCGCTGTTCCTCTGCATCGGGCTGAGCCAGGCGGGCTCCGCCCAGCCGCGTTCGACCATGAACGTGCTGATGATGCACTGGAGCTCGGAAGATCTCCCCAGCAGCCCAGCCATGAACGCGGCGATCCGCGAGGGCGTGTCTCGATCGGGCCTGTCGGTGGAATACTTCGCCGAGTACCTCGAGAGCGATCGCTTCCCGCAGGAGGCTGCCTCGCTGGCGTTGCGCGACTACATGCGCACCAAGTACGACGGGCTTCGCATCGACGTCGTGCTCGCGCAGTCGATACCCGCCCTGCAATTCGTGCTCGACCATCGCGGGACGCTCTTCCCGGATGCGCCCATTGTGTTTGCCGGCGTCGCGGTTCCACGCTCGATCGGCGCCGGCGCGAGGCCGGGCATCACGGGCGTGGTGTGCAGTTCGGGCTTTCGCGAGACGCTGGCGCTCGCGCTCCGCCTGCACCCGTCGACCGAGCGGGTCTTCGTGATCGCAGAGTCGCCTGGCAGTCCGCTTCGCGACATCGTCCGGTCGGAGCTCGGCGATTTCGAGTCGAAGGTCACGCTCAGCTTCATTGCCGAGGACTCCGTGGCGCGGACGGTGGCCGCGGTCAAGGCGGTGCCTCCGCGCAGCCTGATCTTGTTCGTCCGCCATCCGCCCGAGCCCTCGGGCCACATCCCGCGGTCGCCAGAGGTGGCGCACCTGGTGGCCGACGCGTCGCCGGTTCCGGTGTACGGGATCACCGATGAGGTCCTCGGCTCCGGTGTCACTGGCGGCAACGTGTACGAGATTCGCGCGGTCGGTGCGCGCATGGGCGAAATCGCGGCGAGGCTGCTCCGCGGCACGCGCGTCGAGGAGATTCCCATCGAGCAGGCGCGATACGTGCCGACCTTCGACTGGCGGCAGCTCCAGCGCTGGAACATCCCCGAATCGCGGTTGCCGCAGGGGAGCGTCATCCTGTTCCGCCCGCAGTCCTTGCTCGAGATGCACCCGAACTGGGCCGCCGGCGGACTGCTCGTGTTCCTGGCGCAGTTCGCACTCATCGGCAGCCTGCTCGTCCAGATGGCGCGGCGGCGCCGCGCCGAACAGGAAACGCGCAACAGCGAACAGCGCTACAAGAGCGTCGTCGACACACAGAGCGATCTCGTCTGCCGCTTCCTGCCCGACTCCACGTTGACGTTCGTCAACGATGCCTACTGCCGCTTCTGGAACAAGCGCCGCGACGAGCTGCTCGGACTCAGGTTCGTCGAGCTGATTCCGGTTCCGTCACGCAAGGCCGTGCTCGAGCGCATCGGCCGGCTGCAGACCGGCATGGATTCGCACGAGCACCAGGTGACGCTGCCCGACGGATCGATTGGGTGGCACCACTGGGTGAATCAGGCGATCTTCGACGAGCGCGGCCAGATCGTCGAGCTGCAGGGTGTCGGCCGTGACGTCACCGACCGCAAGCGCGCCGAGGAAGCCCTCGGGCAACTCGAGGCGCGCAACAGAGCCATTGTCGACGCCATTCCCGATCTGATGTTTCTGCTGTCCAGAGAAGGCGTCTATCTCGACTACTACGCTCCCGACACGAGCCGCCTGCTGCTCGAGCCTTCACAGTTCCTCGGACGGCATATGCGTGACGTGCTGCCACCCGGTCTCTCGGCCGCGTTCGCGGACTGCTTCGCCAGACTGGCGTCGGGCGAGACCCCCGTCATGCTTGAATACACGCTGCCGATGGCGGACGGCGACCACTACTACGAAACGCGCATGGTGCCGTGCGTCGGGAGCCAGGTGCTGGCGGTGGTGCGCGACATCACGGAACGGAAGCGCGCCGAGCACGCGCTCGGCGAAACGCAGGCCGACCTCGCCCGCGTGTCACGCCTCACCGCGCTCGGAGAGTTCGCCGCGTCAATCGCCCACGAGGTGCGGCAGCCGCTGACGAGCATCATGATCAACGCGAGGGCCTGCCTGCGATGGCTCGCGAACGGCACGCCCGACCTGTTGGAGTTGAAGTCGGCGCTCATCGATGTCGTCGACGCCGGGCAACGCGCCGACGACGTGATCAGCCGCAATCGGAAGCTGTTCAACGATCAGACGGTGCAGAAAGTCGCGCTCGATTTCAACGAGGTCGTCCGCGAGACGATGGTCCTCGCCCGGCAGCGTCTCCAGGCCAACCGCGTGACGCTCATGACGTCGTCGACCGGCGTGCTGCCCCCGGTGTATGCCGACCGCGTGGAGCTACAGCAGGTGTTGCTGAATCTCATCTCGAACAGCATCGACGCGATGGAGAGCATCGACTCGGGCGCGAAACAGATCTCGATCTGCGCATCACTTGAAGCGGAGGGCCGTCTGAAGGTGGCCGTCAGCGACACCGGTATCGGACTCGCCGGCGTCGACATGCGGCGCATGTTCGCGCTCTCCTACACCACGAAACCGCGAGGGACGGGCGTGGGGCTGTCGGTCAGTCGCGCCATCATCGAAGCGCATGGCGGCGAGTTGTGGGCCGAGCAGAACGACGGGGCCGGAGCCACTTTCTTCTTCACGATTCCGGCGTACTCGACGGCCGGCGTCGCCTTCACAACAACACCGTAGGCGGTTTTCAGTTCTCAGTCGTCAGTTCTCAGTCGTGGAACCACTGACAACTGAGAACTGATGACTGATAACTACTTCGGGTCCTTCTTGAACGTGAACGAGAAGCCGGCCAGCTCGATTTTCGACTTCGCCATGCCAGGCTGGCCGGTCAGGAGCCAGGCTTCCGCGAAATTGAAATGCAGACTCACCCATTGCCCGGATCCCGGGAACCGGAAATCGGTGAGCCGGAACGCGACGCCCCAGTCGGTCGCCGGCTGCCAGTCGCGCGAGCGGCCGTTCGGAAGATTGAGCAGAATGGCGCCGGGCGCGAGAAACAGCTGAAACCGTCCCTTGACCGTGAACGTGGCGTGCACGCCGACCACGCCGTACACGTTCGATTGCCACTGCGCCATCGGCCAAAACGCGTCGAGGTGAATGTGCTCCCACCAAATGGTTTTGGGCGGCTCTTCCCGATAGGGCTGAGGCGGGGGTTTGGCGGGGATACCGGTCTTCAGCTCGTGCAGGAGATCGCACGCGGCGCCAAGCAGGCCTTCGGCGTCGAGGAGCGACGCGCACTCGGCTTCGAGCCACGGCGGGGGCTCGGGACGCTTCCGTCGATCCTCATAGCCCGACCAGCCCCGCTCGGGCCGGTTGCGGAATCTCTCGTACCACGCCTTCCACTCCGAATCCTCGGCCAGCCACGCACGCAACTGGTCGGCGCGCTCGTCCCAGTCCGCGGGAACCGACTCGGCGATTTGAGCTGGTTGGGCGCGGGCGGGAGCTACCGCAAGGACGGAAAAACAGAGAAAGAGAATCCAGGGGCCCCTGCGCATTTCGACACGTTTCGGGCGAATGATGCACCAGTTCGAGCGATCCCGCAAGACCTTCCGGCATTTGCCCCTAAACGAATCTGACACCGTCTCTCAGGCTCTCTTGATATGCTGCGTGGAACGTAACCTGCAACGCCGCTGCGGAGCTTCACCATGGATCAGCGAGACAGCAAGGTCGTCCCCTGGCACCGCACGATGTGGCCCCTGCTGCCTCAAAGCAGCTTCCGGCCGCTGTCCGCAACAATGCAGGTGGAAGTGGCCGCCGATTGTCATCCGGGCAAGATCAAGCCCTACAACGAAGACAACTACCTCGTCCTCCACCTCGGGCGGAATCAACAGGTCGTCACCACAAGCCTCTCCGCTGCCGAGTTGCCCGCCCCATTCAACGAGCAGGCCTACGTGATGATGGTGGCCGACGGCATTGGCGGCGTCGGGGCCGGCGCCGTGGCCAGCCGGCTGGCGCTCAGCACCGTTGCGCAGCTCGCCATTCACTTCGGCAAGTGGAACGTCCGCGTCGATCCGGCGATTGCCGAAGAAATCATGGAACGGATCGAGTGGTTTTACAGCCGGGTGCAGGAAGCCGTGACGAGCCACAGCCTGACCGAGCGAGGCCTGTCGACGATGGCCACCGCCATGACGGCCGCCTACAGCGCCGGCGACGATCTCTTCGTGGCGCACATCGGTCACACGCGCGCCTACCTCTGCCGCGACGGGCAGTTGACACCACTCACTCGCGATCACACGCTGGCCGCGGAGGGATATCCCGGCCCCGGCCCGGCGAGCGCCCAGCACGTCACCGACGACCTGCGTCACATCCTGACGCACGCCATCGGCGGCGGCTTCAGCGGCGAAGGCGTCCAGGTGGAGCACTTCCGCCTGATGCACGGCGACTGCCTGCTGCTCTGCACCAACGGCCTCACCGATCTCGTCAATGACCACCGGATCGCGGACGTCCTGACCAACAGGCGACGGCCCGAAGAACAGTGCCGCGCGCTGATCAATCTGGCGGTCGACGCAGGCGGACCGGACAACGTCACGGTGGTGCTGGCCCAGTACGCCATGCCGCAGCTGTAGCAGGGTTGTCAGTCTTCAGTTATCAGTTGTCAGTTGTCAGTTGTCAGTTGTCAGTTGTCAGCGTCAGCAGTTTCAGCGACTGACCACTGACGACTGAAGACTAAAAACTGCTTCAACGCGATCGGCTGCGGTTCGCCGGCGCACGTGCGCGGCTGGCAACGGCCGTCTCGATGGTCGCCACGACGTCGGCACAGGACAGCGGTTTGGCGAGCACGGCAGACGCGCCCAGGCGCTGCGCCTTCTCGACGAGACCGGCCTCGGCATCGCCGGTCATCAGCACGACCGGCAGGGTGATGCGCGCGCCCCGCAGCGCGCTCACGAGCCCAAGACCTGTTTCGCCGGGCATCCGCACATCGACGAGCGCGCAGTCGAGCGTCGCGATCGACGAACTGCCGAGAAACGACTCGCCGGTCGCATACGTCTCCACGTCGTACCCCACGCAGCGCAACAGCCTCGCCAACGCACGCCTGACCGACTCGTCGTCGTCGACCAGGGCAATGCGCGTGGGCCGCGACGTCACGGCCGCGCCTCGTGTGACGGCAGCGCGAACACGAAGCGTGCGCCCTGGTGTGCGCCCTTTGCCAGCCAAATCGATCCGTGGTGGGACTCGACAATCGACTTGGCAATCGACAGGCCCATGCCCATGCCGTTGCTCTTGGTCGTATAGAACGGCTCGAAGATGTGCGCCGCGGCGTCTTGCGGCACGCCGTCTCCCGAATCCTGCACCGACACGTGTACCGCGCCCGCCGCCGTCAACTCGCTTTCCACCGAAACGGTTCTGCTGGCCGGCGCGGCGTGCGACACCGCATCCATGGCATTCAGGAGCAGGTTCAGGATCAGCTGACGCAACTCGACGGCATCGCCGAGAATCACCAACGGAAGCGGCGACAGCCGCAGGTCGAGGCTCAGGTTGCGAATCACGGCATCGTTCCGCAGCAGCGAGGCGACCTCCAGAATCACGTTGTTCAAGTCGATCGCGACCGTCTCGCCGCCGTCCTTGCGCAGCCACTTCCTGATCCTGAGGATCGTCTCCGCCGCGCGCCGTTCGTCGGCGATGATGTCGTCGAGGGTCGCCTTCAACTCATCGAGATCGAGCGACGGCATGCCCAGCATACGCCTCGCGGCCTGTGCGTTGCCGAGGATTCCGGTCAGCGGCTGATTCAACTCGTGCGCCAGCGATGCGGTCAGCTCGCCCATGCTGCGCTGCCGGCTGACATGCGCCAGCTCTGCCCTGCTGCGCTGCGCCTCCAGCTCGGCGCGCACCCGATCGTCTTCGCCTTGCTGCCGCGCGAGCACGTTGGCAAACGCCTCGGCGATGAGCCGCAGGCGGCTGATATCGTCCGGCGTCAGATGTCCGGGCTCGGCGCGCCGGATCGCCAGCCCGCCAAACATCTGAGCGCCAGAGCCCATCGCGGCGACGGCCATCGAACCGGATAGCGCCGCGGACGTCCCGTCCCACAAACGATCGACGAGCACGGGCGAGCGCCAGTGTTCGTGATCTGCCGTCGACGTGCCCTCGCGGTGCGTCCACGACTGCACGACGGTCAGCGCGTGGGCGCCCGGATCGACGCGCAGCAACAGCACTTCTTCCGCGTGGAAGTACTCCGCGCAGCGGCCCAGCCACGTCTCCAGGTGCTGCGACAGCGCGGGAGTCGGGCTTCGCACGAACTCGCGCGACAGCTGCGAGAGCAGCCGCTCGAACTTCAGGCGATGGCGAAGGTCGGCGTTCGTCCGCCTTCGCTCTTCCACGATCGCGGAAAGGCACATCAGCGGCAGCGCCTCGACGATGAGAAAGCTCTGCACGGCCAGCACGCCATCGGCCGGCGGCAAGGTCGAGAACGGCCCGTGCTGGTTCATGCCGGTCCAGATGAGGATGGCGGCGATGATCGTAAGCGACATGCTCGCGCCGATCGGCCCGAAGCGAAGCGCGGCCACCAGCACGAACGGCAGCGGAAACGCGAGCGAGATCGCCGGCAGGCCCGACATGGGCCAGATCTTGAAAATGTGATCACCGAATACCGCCAGTCCCGTGATGGCCGTCGCCACGCTCAGGACGATGGCTTCGACCAGCCGCGCCTGAGGCGCCTCTCGAATCCGGCGCAGTCCCGAACTGATCATGATGACGGCCGGCGGCACCAGCGTCAGTTCCGTCAGCGCGTTGGCCGGCACGCGCGTCGCCCAGATCGTCCAGTACCGCTCTCCTGTCATCGCCGATACCAGCGCCGCATCGAGGAACGATGAAAGGGCCGGTGCTGCAAGGACGGCGCCGATGATGAAGACGACCATCCGCCGGAGAGTATCGAACCGATCCGGCCGGTCGCTGAAGGACCGCACAACGACCGCGGCAATCAGGGCCTCCGAGCAATTGGTGACAAAGAGCAGGGGCACCATGGCCGCCGGCTCGACGACCGGGAGCTCGACGAGCAGATGGGCGGGCAAGGTGGCCAGCAGGTAAATCCACCATTTTTTTGGATTCACCACGAGCAGCGCCGTCGTCAGGATCGCGTTGGGGGGCCAGAGAATCGAGGTGGTCGCGGGAGGAAACCGCAGGTGGAAGCCGACCTGGGCGCCGATGGCATAGGCCACCGCGGTTGCGACTGGTCCCTTCCATGCACCTTTGAAAGCAGTGGCCGCAGACTCGAACGCTCGTACCACCGGGGCGCTGGCATCGTCCATAGGACTTTGGTTGTATGGAGGTTTGATGCAATTTGTACGCTATCTGGCAGATCCCGGTATCATGGGACTTAGAATAAGGCCGTGGAATCCTTCCTGGTAGGTACGGCGGTCGAATCGCCGACCGTGCACATTATCGATGATGAGGAGTCCGTACGCCGGGCCCTCTCTCGGCTTCTCAAGTCTGCCAACCACTCCGTCCTGGAATTTCCATCGGTCGAAGCCTTCCTGGCGGAATGCCGGACCGACGTCGCCGGCTGTCTTCTACTCGATCTCAGGATGCCCGCACTTTCGGGACTCGATCTCGTGGAAACACTCGACCACCTCGGCTCGCCGTTCAGCGTGATCCTCATGACCGGCTGGGGTGGGATTCAGGACAGCGTGAAGGCGATGAAAATGGGCGCGGTCGACTTTCTGACCAAGCCGCTCGACGATACGGAAATTCTGCGGAGCGTCGAGATCGGGCTGAAGCTCAGCCGCGAGCGGTACCAGAACAAAGTGGACAAGGCGAGACTGACGCGGCTGTTCAACCATTTGACTCCACGCGAGCGTCAGGTGTGCGAGCTCGTGTCGCTCGGGCTGCCCAACAAACAGATCGCCTCGCAGCTCGGTGCATCGGAAAAGACCGTGAAGATCCACCGTGGCCGCGTCATGTCGAAGCTGGCCGTGGGATCGGTCGCCGAGCTCGTTCGCTTCGTCGATCGGCTCCATCGCGGACCTGGCGACTAGTCGCAACGGCGCTTCCAGGCCGGCGGCCGTCAATCATCGAGCATCATGGCGGTGCGTGCGGCGACCTTGTCCACCACCAGCTGCGCGTTCTTCTGAAGCAGCATGCGCATGCCTCGCAGGACGAGAAATTCCTCTGATTTCAGCAAGTCTTCCAGGGCCTCCTCTGAGCTCCACTCGGACACCACCATCAGCGTGTTGGCGTCGTCTGCCTCCGTCAGCGAACGGCACACCGTGCAGCCCGGCGTCATCCGCAGGCCGCGCATGACCTGACTGAGGGTGCTGACCACCTCGAGGCGCTTGCTCGGTCGAACCTGCAGCACGATCGTGGCGATGTAGGTCATCGACACGCCCGCCCCTTCTTCAAAATCAGCCATCTGGGCGGTGCGAGGGAGAACTGCGTAGGCCCTTTGGCTGATTGATCTAGCTGGAGCTGGGACCTTACCCTTGGCCTGTCGTGGGCTCGGCGTGGGTCCCGGTCGTCGGAAAACCCCTATTGGAGGTCGCATGGCTACGTCACTTACTGCCCGTCTGCCCGGAGGAGAACCGGATGGTTTGTCCGTTCTCCTGCCTCGGCTCTCGATGCACCTCGAGAGCGCGGCACCGGAGGCCGTGGAGCAAGAGGTACGCCACGCCCTCAAGCGGCTCGCCACAGACGTCAATTTCAAGGATGCCGTCCTGGCGGTCTTCGAAATCGAGGGTGGTACCCCTCTCCGGCCGCGAGCGCTGTCAACCAGCGCCACGGACGAGGCCGACGTGCTCGACGTCGCCGTCGAGCCATGGCTCGTGGAGAAGGCCGCGGCGCTGGAGCCTGTCGTCCTGACGAGCGACCAGACCGAACAGCCATCGCCGGTCTCGGGCAGGCTTCAGGACCTCTGGAATGCCGGGATGCGGACTCTCCTGGTAACGTCATGGCGAACGCGGACGGAACGCATCGGTACGGCGGTTCTGTGTTTTCGCGGCAGCCGGGAAGACATGGGAGCCGTCTCGCGCGATCGCTCCTCGTTGCTCGAGTTCGCCAGGCGCGTCGGCGTACTTCTGCTGGGACGCACAACACCGGTCGCATCGGAGCGGGCCGATGAGCGACGTCCGCGCCCGCGGCTGCCAGCGGCAAGCCCCGCGCGCGGCGCGGCGACCGCCCTCGACGGGCGACCGGATGGCATCGTCGGTGAGAGCGTGGCGTGGCGCTACGTCATGTTCCGCGTCGAACAGGTGGCGGAAACGCAAGCCACCGTTCTGCTGCTCGGAGAAACCGGGACGGGCAAGGAGCTCGTCGCGAGTGCGATTCATCGCCGCAGCCCGCGGCGGCACAACCGGTTCGTCGCCTTGAATTGCTCGGCCCTGCCCGCCACGCTCATCGAGAGCGAGCTCTTCGGCCGCGAGCGCGGCGCGTTCACGGGTGCCCACGTCAGCCAGGCGGGCCGATTCGAGATGGCGCACCGCGGCTCGCTGTTCCTCGATGAAGTCGGCGATCTTCCACTCGAGCTTCAACCCAAGCTGCTGCGAGTACTTCAGGAAGGACAGCTCGACCGGCTCGGCAGCTCGCACACCACGACCATCGATGTGCGCGTGATTGCGGCCACCAACCGCGACCTGATGAGTGATGTCAGAAACGATCGCTTCCGGCGCGACCTCTACTACCGGCTGAACGTGTTTCCGATTACCCTGCCCGCCCTCCGTGAACGCGCGGAAGACATTCCCCTGCTGACGGAGCACTTCCTCGAACGCTTCTCCCGCCAGATGCGCAAACCCGTCGAGCCGCTCTCGAAGTCAGTGATGCGCGCGCTGCAGGAGCATCATTGGCCCGGCAATATTCGCGAGCTCGAGAACGTGATTCAGCGAGCCATCATCCTGTCGTCGGGGGGTGTGGTGTCGATTAACGACGTGTGTCTGTCGAGCCTGTCCGAACCCGCGGCGGGGCCAGGGGGCTTCTCCGGCGAGACGACGCTTCAAGCGGTCGAGCGCGACCACATCTTGAGAATCCTGGCGTCGACCTCATGGCGCATCGAGGGACCTCGTGGCGCCGCCCGCGCCCTCGGCCTGAAGCCGAGCACGCTCCGCAGCCGGCTGCAGAAGCTCTCGATTCGCCGCGCGAGCTGAATCCGCGACCGGCCGTGCACTGGCCCACGACCCGTCGCGAGATGACCGAGCTCGTCCTACATTTCCGGTCAGAACGCACCCCATCTCCATCGGATCGGCCTTTGCCGATTCGATGACGAGGCGAGATCCGGGCGGCCGGTCCATTCACCTACCCGCTGTGCCGAACGTGCACGATGTCGCCGTCTTCGACGATGTAGTCCTTGCCTTTCAGGTGCAGCTTCGCTGTCTCCTTCAAGTAGACCTCGGCGGCATGGCCCGAGCCCCGATCGGCGCCCGCGGCGAGCAGCTCGTCGCACTTCATCACCTCGGCACGAATGAATCCGCGGGCGAGATCGCTGTGGATCGCATGCGCGGCATCGACGGCCGTGCCGCCGCGACGAACCGTCCACGCGCGCACTTCGTCTTCGCCGACCGTGAAGAAACAGATGTAGCCCAGCGCCTTGTAGAGCAATCGCGTGAGCAGGTGCACCGCCGGCTCCTCGACGCCGAGCGCCTGAAGGAACTCGGCGCGCTCGCGCGGATCGCCGATCTGCGCCACTTCGGCCTCGACTTTCGCGCACAGGGTGCACAGCTCGTGGCCGGGACCCGCGAACCCGGCACGCGCGGACTCGAGCAATGACGGATTCGGGAAATTCGACTCACCGCAGTTGAGCGCCGTCACCATGCTCTTCAGCGTCAGGAACTGGAGCGAGCGGATCTTCTTGAGGTCGCGTTCCTCCATCGGATGGACGCGCAGCGATTTGCCGCTCTCGAGGTAGGGCTTCAGCGTTTCCAGCAGCGCCTTCTCTTCGACGCGCTCGGGATCGGCCTTCTTCTTCTGTTCCTGCACGATACGCTCGAGCCGAAGATCGATAAGCGTGAGGTCGGTGATGGCCAGCTCGAGGGTCATCACCTCGATGTCGCGAATGGCGTCGACCGCGCCCCCGGCGTGAAACACCGCCTCGTCTTCGAACGCGCGCACGACGTGGCAGAACGCATCCATGTCTTTGAGTTTGCCGAGCCATTGCTCGCGCGGCTTCGCCTCCTTGGGAGGCGCGGGCGCGAGCGTGCACTCGATCTCGGCGTACTTCGTTTTCTTCGGCTTGTAGAGCGCGGACAGTTGGTCGACACGCGGGTCGGCGACCCTGGCCATGCCGACGGCGTAGTCGTTCGAGCGGCTGATCAACTGGTCATAGGCCACTCCGGTGAGCAGGGAGAACAAGGTCTTCTTGCCGACCTGCGGGAGGCCGACCAGCGCGATTTTCATCCCGTTGTTGTACCACGGCGGAGAGCACGGAGCACGATCTCAACCCGGAGCCACGGGGACACGGAGAATTCTTGAAAAAAAGAGATCTCCGTGCCCAGAGAATCTACTTCACGGAACAGCTGGTCGACACCATCTTCAACGATTCGATCTCCAGATCGCGCAGCTCGATCGCGGTCTTCTCGGACGTCTCGACCTTTGGATCGGGCTTGTCCGCGATTCGTTCGCGCTTCGTGCTCGAGTCCGTCGCGACGGCCTTCCGCGCCGTGCCGGTCGTTCTGCCGGTAATCTCGACGCGATGACCCGTGTGCGCTCCCAGATTCGACCCTCCGCTGAGCTCATAGGTCGTGTTCGGCACGGTGCCCGACGTGGCCACGGCCACGCCTTTCGCGAGCGAGTCGGCTGTCGCCGACAGCACGAACTGGCCGGGCTGCGCCCCCGCCTGTAAGCATCCAATGACGGTTATCATTTTGCGGTCGTCGTCTTTTGGCCGGCTGGCCGGCTGATCCTGCGCGAGAGGCGCAGCGGAAATAGACACTGCCAGCGCGGCGAGAACAATGCTGAATCGCATATTCGCTCCTTCCCGTAATGCGCAGCAAGAACGGGGCCTCGGTTGAGCGCCGCTCGACGTGCGCTGCTCAGCCTGTCCGAGTCGTCGTGGTTGAGGACACACGCGCCTCGCTGGTGGTTCGTACGGAGGGCCGCCACGCGCTTCATGCCCGGAGAGACGCTCGACGCGGCGCTGGCAGCCGCGCACGATTTGCAGCGCGACGGCCTGGCCACCGTGTTCACGCAGCTCGGCGAAAACGTGACCGATGCGGCAGGCGCCGAAGCCGTGCGCGGTCATTACGCAGAGGTGCTGGCCAGAATCCAGGTCGATCGATTGAACAGCGATCTCTCGGTCAAACCCACTCAACTGGGTCTCGATGTCGACCTGGATCGGTGCCACGAGAATCTGCGCGCGATCGTTGACCGCGCGTTTCGCCAGGGCACGCGGGTCTGGATTGACATGGAACAGCACGCCTATCTCGACAGGACCCTGGCGATCTACCGGCGGTTGCTGTCCGATTTTCCAAACGTGGGCGTGTGCCTTCAAGCCTACCTGTACCGTACGAAAGACGATCTCCAGTCGCTGCTTCCACTCGGCGGCGGCATCCGCCTCGTGAAAGGCGCCTATCGGGAAGCCGCGACGGTCGCGTACCCGAAGAAGAGCAATGTCGATGCCAATTTCCTTGCCCTTGCGCGTCAGATGCTCGAGGCCGCCCGCCACACCTCGAGTGCCCGGCCGGTGTTCGGCACGCACGACCGGACGATCCTCGACGCGATCGCCCACGAGGCGGATCGCGCCGGGCTCGCGCGCGAGGCGTTCGAGTTCCATCTCCTCTTCGGGATTCAGCGGGCAGAACAGGTGAGGCTGGCGCGCGAGGGCTATCGCGTGCGCGTGCTGATCAGTTATGGCGACCAGTGGTTCGCCTGGTATATGCGGCGGCTGGCAGAGCGTCCGGCGAACGTGCTGTTCGCCGTGCGAGCGATGTTTTCGTAACTCCTCACATGCTAAGTCTCAGCAAGATTTCAGTTACCCGCCCGGCTCGCGGGGTCCGGCTGAAGCCGGACACTACGTACTGACTTGGGCTCGGTCTCGTGTCAGGGGGTCTGGCTCTTTATCGACTCCTTCGCCTCGTCGCGCGCCCGCGCGCGATCCTGCACCAGCGTGTAGGCGATGTAGTACTTGTGGATGTTGCTGACGTACTGAACGGTTTCCCGTCCCACGCGTTCCGAGACCACGCGCTCGACGTTGCCGAACCACACGTTCGGATCGAGGCCGCGCCGCGCGGTCTCACGCCTGAGCTGGCGTATCCGTCCCGGCCCCGCGTTGTAGGACGCCAGCGTCATCAGGCCCTTGTCCAGCTGCGTCATCGGCTCGTCTTTGAAGAACTGGTCCATCATGAACCGGAAGTACTTGACGCCCGCGTGCACGTTCGGATCGACCTGCGTGATGTCGCCCACCTTCAGGTCCTTGCCGGTCGCCGGCATCACCTGCATCACGCCGATGGCCCCGACATGGCTCCTCGCCGCCTGGTCGAGTCGCGATTCCTGAAAGCCCTGGGCCGCCATCAGCAGGTAGTCGACGTCGTACTGCTTGCCGTAGGTTTCGAAGAGCTTCACGATGTTCTGCAGTCTCTTCCGTTCCGCATCCGACGTGGCGTTCTTGACGTAGTTGGTGCTTTCCAGATAGCGCTTCTCCATCGTGTTGCCGAACGCCGTGCGCGGCCCGTACTTGTCGATCCAGAGGTTGATCGCGCGCAGCAGCTTCGGGTTGTCCTTCCGGACACCGACCGCGATCTCCCCGCCCGTCCGCACGGCGACCTTCTCGTTGATCTTGACGTTCTTGAAGATCTGCCGCCAGAACTCGGCGACGAAGTCGTCCACGATCGAAATTTCCACGAGCCCCGCGTTCACCATCTCGAGCACGTCGTCGTCTTCGAGCGCTTCCGGTGCTTCCTTGATCGTCACTGGCGGTTTGCCGCGGCTCGTGAGCGACGCATTCAGCTGCTGAAGGCTTTCGTAGTAGCTGCTGCTCCTCCGCACGAACACTTCACGGCCGGAGAGATCGTCGACGCTGGCAATCGGCGGGACGTCGGCGGACGTCACCACGATTTCCGAGACGCCGGTACGCGTCGGCTTGCTGAACTCCGCAACCTTCCGCCGCTCGGGAGTCACCGTCAGCGCCGCCGCGACGAAATCGACTTTTCCCTGCTCCAGCGCCGCGAACAACTGATCCCGCTGCAGCGGCACGAACGCCACGTGCACGGTGATCAATCCCGTCTTGAGGCGCTTGTTGATTTCGTCCTCGAACAGCTTGATCGACTCGTAGCTGATGCCGCGCTGGACCCCTTTGTCGATGAAGTACTGCGTGCGGTTGAAGACCACGCCGGCGCGAATCACACGGCGCTTCACCATCTCGTCGAAGTCGCCCTTGAAGGGCTCGTCCAGGATTTTGCGCCCCTCCTCTGGGAGCGCGTCGTACGGCGAAGGGACCTCCGGCAACGGTTCGTCCGTGCCCGGCTTGCCCGCTGCCAGCGACCCGGTGGATTCAGACGACGTCGATGGGTCGGGAGCGGCGCAGCCGGCCGCGGCCAGAAGGCACACCCCGGTCAACACACGAGACAGCAGAGCAATGGTCATCAATCAAGCCTCAAAAAAACGTTCACTCCGGAAGTCGAGCAACTCCAGGACCACCTCGTCCCGTGGGCTCGTCATTTCGAATAAACCACATTGGTGCTATGGTTTGACGCCTCCGATTGCGCCCGGACTGGCGGCGCAGTCTACGGTTCCGGTCACGACATAGTGGAGTTTCTCCTCTATGGTATGAAATTTTTGCACACCAGTACAGACAAACCGGACCCATGTTCGTCATCGAGCTCATCTATAAAGCCGGCCTCGACCAGATTGACGCCCACATGAAGGCGCACATGAGGTTCCTGAAGACGTACTACGCCTCCGGCCATTTCCTGGTCTCTGGTCGAAAGATCCCGCGGGACGGGGGGATCATCCTGGCTGTTGGTGGCACGCGCGCGGAGATCGAAGCGATCGCCCGTGAAGATCCGTTCTACCAGCACGGGCTCGCCGACGTCCGCGTCATCGAATTCAGGGCCAGTCAGCGCGCTGACGATATCCAGGACCGGATCGATCGACTCTGAGCTACCGCGCTGGTTGATAGTCCTTCCACAACCATTCCAGCGCGTTCGGCAGCGTCTGCTGCTTGACGCCGCGATCGCAGTGGCCGGAGTTGCGCGAGAAGACGAACTGATACTGGTAGCCCCTGGCCGCAAGCTCTTTCGCCATGCGCTCGTTCGCGAGGACCCAGTCGTGCATGCCGTCGCTTTCGCTGTAGTTGTCGCGGTCCGACACGTGGAACCAGAGGCGAATCGGCTTGACGGGATTCTTGGGGATGAGGTTCTCGTGAAACTCCCAGCGCCGTGCGGCGTCTGCCGATTGTAGGGCCACTGCTGATTGACGTAGGTGCCCGAGTATGTGAGCACGCGATGGTAGAGATCGTTGCGGTACCACGCCATCGCCAGCGCTGCCGACCCGCCCGAACTGCAGCCCATCGTCGCACGCGCGTTCGGATCTCTCGTGAGCGTGACGTTGTACTGCTTTTCGACGAGCGGCAGCACTTCGGTTTCGACGAACTCCGCGTAGAGCCCCGACATCGTGTCGTACTCGAGGCCGCGCTGGCTGCCCTGCGCGTCGCCGCTGCCGTTGCCGATTGAGATAGCCACCATGACCGGCACGCGCTTCTCGGCTATCAGACGTGTCGAGCGCCGTGAACAACGCGGGGTCGGGACCATCCGCGCCGACGATGAACGGGACGACCGTTCCGGGAACATATTGCTGTGGCACATACACCGCCACGCGGCGCGTATACGGCGCCGGACCGCTGTTGACGATGCGCTTCGCGGGATCGGCCGGGTCGACCATCGCGCGCGATCCGGCTTGACGCGCGATACCCGGATAGATCTTGCTGGCGGTCGACTCCATCGTGAAGTTGTGAACCGTGCCGCGCGGCACGCCTTCCTTGACGGTCATCTCGCGCGCGGGGCTATACGTCGGCCCGATGATGAAGTTGCCATACGCGTCCGCCGGTGGGACCGCACCGTCTGGAAGTTCCCTCGCGTCGACATAGCCGGGCGTGTGCGGATCGCGGGTGGGATTGGGCGGCCTGTTGGCGCGCGCGGGTGGCGCTTGAGCCGCGGCGCCCGGCTGAGGCGGAGCGGCGTTCTGCGCCATCGGAACCGACAGGCCCACCAAAACGGCGAGCACGACTGCAAGGATCAGTGGTGTGTGTCTCATGGTCATGTGTACATCGGCCGGTTGCCGCTCAGCGCCAGCCAGCCGCGAATCACGCGGTAAATGAACCACAGCCCTATGAATGCCATTGGCAGCCACGCGATGAGGATGCCGATGCCGAGCGTCATGACGATGAACAAAAAGCAGAGCGAGATCCAGAGAACACCAAACCAGAACGTCCGGATCTGCCATCGGAAATGCGACTCGAGCCATGTGCCGCGCGTGTCGCTGCGCTTCACGTAGTTCAGGATGACCGCGATAATCGACGGCCAGCCCGTCAGAAACGCGCCCACCACAGTCGCGACGCCGAGGATGCCGGTCAGCAGGCTGAACGCGTGCAGCCCGTAAATCACCTGCGTCCAGGTGACCAGCGAATTCGACGGCTGAACCGCACCGCCTGGTGCTATCGAGCCCGGTAATCCTTCCATAGCCACTCCAGTGCCAGCGGCAGCGTCTGCTGCCTCGTGGCGCGATCGCAGTGAGCGGAGTTGCGCGAGAACACGAACTGGTACTTGTAGCCCTTGGCCGCCAGCGCCTTCGCCATGTTCTGATTGGCGACGACCCAGTCGTGCATGTCGTCGCGCATGATGTTCGGGTTGTAGAGATCGCGATCGCCGACCTCCATCCAGATGCGGATCGGCTTCACCGGGCTGTTCGGGATGATGTCCTTGTGATAGCCCCACGCGCCGCCCGGCGTGTCGGGATTGTACGGCCACTGCTGGTTCACGTACGTGCCCGAGTAGCTCAGCACGCGATGATACAGATCGTTGCGGTACCACGCCATCGACAGCGCGGCGGCCGCGCCCGAACTGCAGCCCATCGTCGCGCGTGCGTCCGGATCCCTCGTCAGCTTCACGTTGAACTGTTTTTCGACGAGCGGCAGCACTTCGGTCTCGACGAACTCGGCGTACCGTCCCGACATCGTGTCGTATTCGAGCCCGCGCTGGCTGCCCTGCGCATCACCGCTGCCGTTCCCGATCGAGATCGCGATCATGACGGGCACGCGCTTTTCGGCGATGAGGTTGTCGAGCGCGGTGAAGAGCAGCTGATCCGGACCGTCGGCGCCAACGATGAACGGCGCGACCGTGCCCGGAACGTATTGCTGCGGGATGTACACCGCGAGGCGCCGCGTATACGGCGCCGCATGGCTGGTCGTGACGATGAGCTTCGCGGGATTCGCCGGATCGGGCGTGCCGAACGTGCCCTGATCGCGCGCAATGCCCGGATAGTCCTTGCTGTCGGCCGAGCTCATCGTGAAGTTGTGCACCGTTCCCTGCGGGACGCCCGGCTTCACCGTCATCTGCGGCGCAGGAGTGTGGGTCGGGCCGATGATGAAGTTGCCGTACGCATCAGCTGGCGGAACCGTGCCGTCTGGAAGTTCCTTAGCGGTCACGTAGCCTGGCGTGTGCGGATCGCGCGTGGGCGGCGTCGGCCTCGCGGGTGGCGCCTGCGGAGCCGGCGCGGTCGCGGCCGGCTGTTGTGGAGTGGCGGCCGCCTGCGCCATGGCTGGAACGGCTGCAGCCATCGAGGCGACGAGCATCCAAACCGTCAAAAGGACTGTTTTCATACGCCAGCATCATAACGCCGGCCCCTTGATTCTCATGCAAGGCGCCCCTCACCTCCGGGACGTCGTCGTCCGCCAGCCGCGGTATACTCCGCGCCGCCGTGAGACAGCACCGCGGACGTGTCGCCCCGCTGGTTGTGGCTCTCCTGCTGGCCGCCATCCCGGCTGCCGTCTACCACACGTACGTCTTCTCAGAGTTCGCGCCGATTGGCATTGACGCAATCGCGGCGAAGCTGTACGCGTCTGACCGCACCATCGCGGTCGCCCTTCCTGATTTGTCGAGGCTTCGTGGCCAGCCGGCCGTGCTCGAGCTGCAACTTCAGAACACACTCCTTGTGGAGAGACAGATCGGGCTCGTGCGTGACGGCTTCCCGGCCAATCGCGTAACGTTGCCCCCCGGTCGAGTTCTCCATTGGAGCATCGTGCTGCCGCCCGACCGCATCCTTGCACTCGACCGGGAGGTGGGTGACGGTGCGCGGGTATTGACACTCACCGGCGATGCCGATGGCTGGGTCCTCGCTGCGCTCCAGATTCGCAACTATCACCTTCGCGTCGGCGGCCGCGCAGAAATCGTTGTTCTCCCAAAGGGTGCCGGCGCCTATACAGCGGGAACGCGTTTTCTTCCCATCGCCATCGGTCTCTGTCTGCTGGCACTCGTGAACGTCCTCGTGCCCGGGTCGCCGCCACGAGCGGTCCGCCTCATCGGCCATGGACTGGGTCTCGCGGCGTTCTTCGTGTTCGTGGCCTGTCTGATCCTTCCAACGCTTTCTTCTTATAAGGTTCTGCTTTCGCCCGTTGCGTTTGCGTTCGGCGTCATCTGCCTGTATTCGCCGCTTCTCCTCCAGACCGCGGTGACGCTGGTTGGGAAAGTACCCTCATTCTTTCGAACCTTGACCGCGATGGTGGGGCGCAACGAGGGCGGCTTTGCCGCCGTCGCGGGATTCTGGAAACGACACGAGGTGACGCTCGGGCGCGGCTCGGCGCTCGCCGGGCTCGCGGCGATGGCGATCGCGCAGCCGATCTTCGAGGTGGTGTCGAACAGTCCAGAGTTCTTTGCGGCCAGGAGCACGAGAGCTGCGACGGCTCTTCTCGCAATCGTCGCGATCTGTTTCGGCGTACCGCTCGTCCTCGTCGTGATAGAGCGTGTGATTCGCGCTGCCAGCCGCGGCGCGGCCACCGCTTTTCATGGCCTCGTGTCGGCGCTGCTCATCGCCGTCATCGTGATGCCGTGGTTCCGGCGTGGCAACCTGCTCGGACCGCCGCTGGACATCGTGGCCAGTGCCCTCATCGGGACCATCCTGGCCGGCGTCTCCGCTCGAAGCCGCACGGTTCGCCAGTTTTTCACCGCGCTCGGGCCCGCCGCCCTCGTCGTTCCAGCGCTCTTTCTCCTCGAGCCCGGCATCAGACAGACGCTTCTGCCGTCACCACCGGCGGGTGCCGTGCAGGCGATGGAACAGACTCCGCCGATCGTGTTCGTCGTGTTCGATGAGTTGCCAATGAACAGTCTGCTCGACGGGAGCGGCGAGATCGATGCCGGGCGGTACCCGAATTTCGCCGCGCTGGCTCGCGACGCGTACTGGTTTCGGAACGCGACGACAGTCGCGAACAACACATCGCACGCGTTACCTGCCATCCTGTCGGGGCGATACCCGATGGCCGTGGACGACGCGCCGACGCTGCAGTACTACCCGGTCAACCTGTTTACGACGCTGGCGCGTCACTACGACATGTTCGCCTCCATCGCATTCCCGCTCTGTCCGCCGCGATCGTGTCGAAGCGATTCGACGCAGTCCGGCGACACCCTCGAGTCGCTCCTGTCAGATCTGGGGCTGGTGTGGCTGCACATCATCCTCCCGGAGACACTTACGGAAGGGCTGCCACCGGTGACGGAAGACTGGGCGGAATTTGGCGGACACCGTGAGACGGACCCAGCCGCCGGTCGTGGCAATCGACGGGACCTCTTCGCGCGGTTCGTGTCATCGATCGACGATCGGCCCGCGCGGCTGTACTTCATGCATGCGATGGTGCCCCACAGGCCGTTTATCTATGTGCCGTCAGGACGCCGGTACCCCGACCCTGACAACGCCGCTTCGTACCGAAGGGCTTTCGAGGGAACGGGCCCGGGGTTCGCCGATACCGCGCATCAGCGTCACCTCGCGCAGGTGGGATTTGTCGACCATCTCATCGGCAATCTGGTCTCGCGCCTGCGCGAGCGGCAGATCTACGAGAAGGCTCTGGTCATCATCACATCCGATCACGGCGCGAGCTACCGTGACGGCCGCTCCAGGCGGCAACCGCAAATGCAACGCAATATCGCCGACATCCTGCGCGTGCCGCTGTTCATCAAGCTGCCAGGTCAGCGACGCGGCGAGGTGGTGAATCGGATCGCCGAAACCGTCGACATCCTTCCCACGATTCTCGATGTCGTCGGCGCAAAAGCGCCCCCGCCCCTCGACGGGCGGTCGCTGATTCAGAGTCAGGCGCCGCACGTGTCCCGGACCTTCATCTGGCGCAACCGGTTCAACGCCGAAGCCAGGACCATAAGCGACAGCGATTTTTCAGCAGACGGTGCCGAGAGCCTGGCGTGGAAGGAGAGTCGATTTGGACACGGAGATCCCGGGGCGCTGTATGCGCCCCCCGGCCTCCAGCATCTGCGCGGGCAGAGCCAGTCGGCGCTACACGCGACGCCGGACGTGAAGGTGACGATTCGCAATCCAGGGCAGTTCGACGCGGTCGATCTCACCCGCGATCCCCTTCCCCTGTACGTGGGTGGCGTCCTCCGCACCTCGCGATCGGATCCCCTCACGGTTGCCGTCGTCGTGAATGGCGTCGTGGCCGCCGTCACGCACTCATATCGTCAACGTGATGTCCTGATGTTCGGCACGCTCATTCCGGAAACCGCGCTGCGGACCGGCGCCAACACCGTGACCGCCAGCGTCATCGATGACGCGGCGTCACGACGTTAGCGAGCCTTCTGCGCCTTCGCGCTCGGCGTGGTGTCGGCCTCCAGATCGCCAAGCGCGAACTGGATGCCCCTGAAGAAGAAGTCGCTGAGAGCCGGCACCGTGAAAAACGCCGGTGTGTGGCCGAGCGCCGTAAAGAAGACGCGCCCTTTGCCGTGGCTGCGGATCCAGCTGAGCGCGTAGTCGCCATCCTGGCGCACGCACGGGCGGGCGCACCCCCTGCCCTGATTCAGATCCGTCTTTTCCATGTCGATGCTCATCAGCACGCGCACGGTGTTGCGCGACAACGGCGGCTCGGGGAAGCGATAGAACTCGTCCTGGTGAACGAACGACCGCCCCTCGAATGCCGCGACGAGCGGATTCGACGGATCGTCGATCCTGACGGTCGCCATTTCCGTCGGTTCACGATGGGCGCCCTCGACCGCGCCCAGCATCTCGGTGAACTCCGGCCAGTCCATCGACGCGTGGCTGGTGCCGTGGTAACCCGCCAGTCCGCCGCCTTCGCGGACGAAGCGGCTGAGCCCCATGCGCACCTCCGGATCCACGAAGATCTGTCCGACGGTGTTGTTCAGGAAGACCGCATCGAAGTTCTTGATCCGGTCGTACTTGAAGTTCTCGAGATCGTTGCTGAACACCGCCTCGTACGCACCAGTGGCTTTCGCAAAATGCTCGATCGCCATGTTCGCCGCCGGGATCGAACGATGACCGCCGGTCGCACCGCCATATCCGATGTTCGCGTCGAACACGAGCAGCCTTCGAGACGCCTTCGGCGTCGCGGCGGCCTTTCGAGGAGTCGCCGCGGCGATCTTCTCGCGGTCTTCGGGCGAGAGCCGGTCGGGTCCCTTGATGGGAATCCCGCGCGAGAGCTGCATGACGCGCGCGGCAACGACCGGCTGGACCGCCTTCTCGAAGCCCTGCAGCGAGCGCAGCAGGTCGGCCGTCACATCGGGCCCACCGGTAGCGTCCACGGTGATCAGCGAGATCTTCGGCGGGTCCTGCCTTTCAGACCCGGCCAACAGCGCCAGCAGGGGCGCGATTCCCGCGACTCCGCTGCCCAGGCTGACGGCGTGACCGTTCCTGCCAAGCGCATTTCGATCGCTCAGCCTGAGCACCAGCAACCGATCTTTGACGAGCGCGATGCCGTCGGCCGGCGCGATCCCTTCCTGCATCCATTTGCCGAGATCGGCATAGACCCCGAGCCGCCGGCTGCGGCCCTGCAACGATTCGACGAGCGTCTTTGGACTGCCGATGAGCGCGACGTTGATGGCGTACTCATCCGCAAGCTTCTCGAGCGCGGCCAGCGCTTGCGGCGCTCGCTCGACGGCCAGCGTTTCAACGCCGAGACCTTTCACGAACTCGAACACTTTTCGAGCCGCTTGATCGTCCTCGCCGATTGCCGGCGTGACGTACACAGGCATGCGCAGGCTGAGCGACGCCATCCGCTCGCGCACGCCATCGATTTCTCCGGGCGCGAGTTTGTAGTCCAGGTTCTTCGGAATCTGGACGCTCACCTTTTGCGTGCTGTCCCCTTCGACGGCCGCCAGGTCCAGTGCGTCGGCTTTGCGGGCGGCTTCAAAGAACGTGTCTTGCCGGAAACTCCCGAGCGACACCCCCACTTGCCAGCCGACGAGCGATCCGACCGCCGTTCGGAGTTGTCGCCACGCCGGCACGCGCACCGATGCCGAGATGCGAGCCGGAGGATTGGCCGGCGGTGACGGTGCCTGCGCGAAACCAATCGTCGTGGACGCGACCGCCGCAAACAACAGATGCACAGGACGCATAGCCACCCCGTTCTATTGCGCGAGTGACGGCGCGAATGCCAGCAGGACGTTTCCCGGCCGGCCATTCTGGAATCCGGTATAGCCCGACGTGACGTACACCATGCCGTTCACGATCGTCGCCCCGGCCGCGCCGATCGATCCGCCGCGTGCCTTGACGCCATTCACCGTGTCGAACTCTTTCGCGGTGTTGTATTGCCAGATCGGCCGGCCATCGAAACTGGAGAACGCGCGAAGCATCCCGTCCAGGCCGGCGCTGAAGACCACCCCTGGGATCGCGCTCACGGCGGCGCTGAGGCCGGGATGCTGGGCCATCGATTCCTGCGGCGGGATGTCCGCGTACCATCGCTCCAGACCGTCTCTTATTCTGATGGCCGCCAACCCGCCATACGGTCCGCGCAAGGCGAAGTACGCCTGCTCCTCGTCGGCGGCGCCGCCGAAGAGAATCTGGCCCCGGCTGATATCCGAGTACCAGACCACCTTCCCTTTGTTATCCGGATCGAGCGCCCACACGCCACCCGATTTCTGACCGGCCAGCACGAGCGACTTGTTGCCAGGCTGGTCGACGAGGATGGTCCCCGCCGAGAAATCCCAATCGGGATTGTCCTTCTCGTCCGGACAGTAGTAATTGTCGGGCCGGCCACGCGCGGGTGCCGCTCCGCGCGCGGGCGGCGGCGGGCCGGGCCGGCGGTGCGCGCTTCGTGGCGGATGTCCTGCCGCTGATGGTCCTTGCGGGCACCCGGTGTGCCACACGTCGCCGTGCATCGCCTGGGTGACCCACAACACCTTTCCAGTAGCGAGGTCCATCGCCATGACGGCGTTCGCCCGGCCGAGATCCGGTGCGGAGAACGCGTTTCCCGTCGAGACGTAGACGGCCTGCCGCTTCACATCGATCGTGACGGGACCCCAGATGCCGGCGCCTGACGGTCCGAGAAACTTGACGCCGGCGTCGGTTTTTCTCTCTGACGGTTCTTCAGGGATCGTGTACGTCTTCCAGATCTGTTTCCCCGTTGCCGCATCGAGTACCGCCACCATGCCTCGGACCGTGCAACAGGCGTAGTTGACGCTCGCCGATTCGGGCTCTTCCAGCGAGGCGAGCGGTACGTACACACGCCCTTCATACACCGTGACGCTGGCCGTGATACGGGACAACGGATGCGGATCGATTCTCGTCTTCCAGAGCAGCTTGCCTGTGGACGCATCCACGGCGTACGCGTTGCCGCGAATGTCGCCGAAGAACGCCGCCGTCTGTGGAGAGCCCCGCTTGACGACGCCGATCATCGGCGTGCTGCGCAAGCCGGCCTGCGCCTGGAAAGACCAGTGGACGCATCCAGTGTCTGCGTCGATCGAATAGAGATATCCCGAATCGGAACCGATGAAGACGCGCCCATCCACGACGGTCGGCTGGCCGTATGCGGAGGAGGTCCACGGAAGCCCGAACGCCCACTTGAGCTCCATCCTCGCGACGGCCGCCGGCGCGAACCCATGGCGGCGCAAATCATCAGTGGCGCCGGACTCTTTCGGTCCGAGACCGCCAGCCGATCTCGCGGGCTGATACCGATTGTTCTTCGTCATGTCGGGGCTCCAGCCATTCCACGACGGCGCCGACATGTTCGTCACCGGAGGATGGCTCGCGCACACGTTCGACATCGTGCTGGCGCCTCCGCTTTCGGTCGATCCCAGTCTCCTGCCACTCACCCACTCCGCAATCGCCACTCGCTGCTCGTCGTTCAGCCCGGATGCGTCGGCGTGGGTGCGCATGCTCCCGGTGGTCATCGAGGCGTACAGCCTTTCCGGGGTCAGTTGCTTGAGCATGTCGGGCGACATCGCTTCGTCCATGTCGGGCTTGCCATGACACGCGCCGCACACATTCCCGAAAATCGTGGCGCCCGCCCCTTCGGTGGCTCTATCGGCGAACGCGCGCGGGTCGGGCGCCGGCTGTTGTGCGCGCGTCGATTCCGACTGCGCGAGGATGGCGAGCGTCACGGCGCACGAAGCCACAACCAGGGCAATAGCGCGAAACGTGCTCATTCAAGTTCTCCAGTCTTCATCAGTTGCTCGTGGGGCCCCACCCCCACGAGCTGTACCTCGCCGCTTTTGCGGCTCGGCGATGGCTGCGACAACGATCTGCTCAGTGTCGCAACTCACCCGCACGTGTCGGAGTGTGAGAGCGATATAGCACCCGGAGTACAGGGTGTCAATTCTGACCCAGAAGCGGCATGAAGTTCCGATGAAGAAGGGATGAAGCATCGATGAAATTGCCCTCTCCTCACTATCCAAATGAATAAGTTCTCACATTTGTGCAAGGACGTGCGACACGCATGCGCGGCATCGTAGAACGCGATTGTCTGCGACGCGGCGAACACGTCACAATCATGAGTCACATGATCGCACGCCGGCTTCTCCTCGGAATCGTTTTCTGCGCTTCGCTCACTTCGACGCTTCTCGCACAAGAGGCCGGCGATGCGTCCGACGTCCGCACGGTGACGGCCGTGCGCGTCGCACCAGACGAAGACCTCCGCATCGACGGCGTGCTCGACGATCCCGTATGGCGGCGCGCCGCGGCGACGGGCGGCTTTCTCCAGCGCGAGCCGGCAACGGGGTCTCCGGCCACCGAGTCGACCGACGTCCGCATCGTCTACGACGCGGACCGCGTCGTCATCGGCGTCACGCTGCACGACAGCGAGCCGCAGGCGCTGCTGCAAAACCAGATGCAGCGCGACGGGGACTTCGACGCCGACGACAGCTTCGCCTGGATCATCGACAGTTTTCTCGACGGTCGCACCGGTTACTTTTTCGAGATCAATCCCGCGGGGGCGATGGGTGACGGTCTCGTCAGCATGTCGTCCGGCGGCGGGGGCGGTGGGGGCGGAGGAGGAGGCGGCGGCGGAGGTGGTGGCGGGGGCGGCGGGACGATCAATCGCTCCTGGGACGGCATCTGGCTGGCGCGCGTGCGCCGCACGAGTTCGGGGTGGAGCGCCGAGATTGAGATCCCCTTCCGCACGTTGAACTTCAATCGCAATCTCTCTGCCTGGGGCATCAACTTCCGCCGGATGATCCGGCGGAAGAACGAAGAAAGCTTGTGGACGGCGCATGCGCTCAATCAGGGTCTGACCCGCGTCGTCAATGCCGGGCGCGTCGAGGGGCTGACCGACCTCTCGCAGGGCGTCGGGCTCGATTTGAAACCGTATGCGGTCGGGCGCGTCTCGTCGGAGCCGGTGACGGGTCAAACGTCGGCGATTGCCAACGGCGACATCGGTCTCGACGCGTTCTACAACGTCACGCCGGCGTTGAAGCTGAACGTCAGCATCAACACGGATTTCGCGGAAACCGAGGTCGACGAGCGCCGCGTGAACCTGACGCGGTTCCCGTTGTTCTTCGAAGAGAAGCGCGACTTCTTCCTCGAAGGGTCGAGCTACTTCGATTTCGGACGCATGCCGGGCCGGGCGGTCACGCCGTTCTTCTCGCGACACATCGGTCGCGATTTGCGAGGCCGGGCGCAGCGCATCGACGTGGGCGGCAAGCTCACCGGCCGCACCGGCGCCTTCGACGTCGGCGTGCTCCAGGTACGCACGGCGGAGGAGCTGACCGACGACCAGATCGGCGAAGACTTCTCGGTTATCCGCGTCCGACGCCGAATGTTCGAGCAGTCCTACATAGGAGCGCTCTACACCCGCCGCGCGGCGCGCGACGGGGAGGCCCGGCAGACCGCCGGTATGGACCTGGCGTTCAGCACATCCAGGTTTCGTGGAAACCAGAACATCGATCTCAGCGCCTTCTACCTCTGGACCACCAACCCGCTGGAAACGGGAGACTCGTCCAGCTTTGGTATGGCCCTGCGGTACCCGAACGACCCCTGGACGGCCAGCTTCTCGGCGCTGGAGCTGCAGCCCGAGTACGACCCGGCCATCGGTTTCGTGGAGCGGCGCGGGATCCGTCAATACCTGCCGGAGTTCGAGTGGTCGCCGCGATTCGACGACCATCCCTGGATTCGGAGCATCGACATCGGGATGGAAGCGGACATCCAGACCGACATGCACAACAACCTGCTGACGCGCGAAGTGGATTTCACGCCGCTGCAGATCAATTCGCACGCCGGTGCGCAGATTCAGTTCAGAGTTTCGCCCCAGTATGAACGGCTCGAGGAAGACTTCGAGATCTCCGACGGCGTCGTGCTTCCCGCCGGCGGCATCTACGAGTTCACCCGCTATCAGGTGGAAGCGGAGACGCCGGAGCATCTCGTCGTGGCGGTGTCGCCGGAGGTGACGTGGGGCGATTTCTTCTCAGGTAAGCGAACCGACCTGACCGTGCGCGTCGACGTGCGTCCGCGGGGTGGCGTCTCGCTGTCGGCGGAGGTGGAGCGCAGCTTTCTCGATCTGGCCGAGGGCAGTTTCACCGCCGACGTCTACCGGGTTGATGCGAGCACGCAGTTCAGCCCATGGATCTCGCTCGCCAACCGGCTGCAGTACGACACGGTGAGCCGCGAGCTGGGCTGGCAGGTTCGATTCCGGTGGATTCACCGCCCCGGGCACGACACGTACTTCGTGTACACCCACAACTGGCAGGAAATTCTCAGCCCGGGCGAACGCCGTCTGGCCACGCTGGACAACCGGCTGGCGAGCAAAGTGGTCTACACGCTGCGATTCTGAGACCCACCTCGCGTCCCGAAAAGACGCAAGCGAGGGGCAAGGTTTGCAGACTTTCGACGAACTCAATCGCCTGCCACCACCTCCGACGCCGGAAACGCGTCGCACTTGATCGTGCCAGTAATCTTGCCGGCCGAAGGTGTGGTCGCGTCCACTGTGAAGGTCCCACCAGTGCCTTCCGTCACCAGCTTCACGCTGCCCGAGCCGGACGGTCCTTGCGGGCTCTTGATGGTGCTGATGTCGTACCTCTTGCCGCCCATGTACACATTCAGCTGCACCATGTCGCCGGTTCCATTGGCCGGCCGCCACAGGGACAAACTGATGTTGCGTCCGTTGTCATCCTGCCGCACCGACCATCGTGCTGCCGCGATGTCGTAGATGCTTCCTTTGGCGAGGTGATCGCAGCTGGCTTCCCCTTTGAACGTGTACGGCGTCCCGTTCACCTTAAGGTCAATCGCGACGCCGACCTTCTTTTCCTGCGAACCTGGTGGACGCCGCTGAGCGGACGCGGCTACTGAACCCATCAACGCTGCACTGACGAACAACACAGAAATCGACCGCATGCGGGACCTCCTGAGGGCCTAGAATATCAATCCTATTTGCCCAAATCCAGGCTTCTGCAGGAGGTAGATCATGTCTGGCCCGCGAACGTTCGGAAGAGTACCTTCGATCGGCGCTGGCGTTCTGTTACTCGTTGTTCTTGGTCTTTCGATACGGCACTTCTTACCATCCTCCAAAAATCCGGCCGGTTTACAACACGAAAGACAAGTACACGATTCTCTACTCGCCGATAACTGCCGAAGCGACAGGAACGCGGATCTCCCGGATCTCCCACGGCGAAGACAAGCCTTGCAGCGCGTTCCCGAAGAGCTTCGACAAGACTGACGACGCCCAGGTCTACGCACGTACGGTGCCGGGACAGGTGGAGACTGAAACGGCAGCGGATCCCGCGCATCCCACCGACCTGCATGGGACGCGCGAGTTCATCGTCGATGAGCGCACGATAACATCGCATTCCAGTATGGAAAACCGCGAATCTCAAAGGTGCAGTGGGACCTGCATCTCTGCGTGAAGTGACGCGCTATCGGGGCCGCGCCGCGCACTGCCGGAGGGAATACAAGGAGGGCACAGTTTTTCACTCATTCAGACCTACGGCACGGGTTCCACAGCAATCGGCCGATTGCCGATGGTCAGGCGGCCGTAGAGCAGTCCGCCCGCCGCGCACAGGCCGGCGGCGATCCACATCACGGTGAACATCTCCTCGGTCCCGCCAAGTGTTGCGAACAGCGTGGCCCCGAAGGCGACCGGCAGGTTGCTCAGCGAATTGTAAATGGTGAACTGCGTCGCCGCGACGGTCGGATCCGACAGCTGCATGCGCAGTGGGTTAGTGCAGATACTGGTTAGAGTGCTCAGCAGTGTCGAGACGCAGGTCATCGCAATGAAGGGGGCTGTCGCATCCCACAGGTCCCGGCCGTAGAGCACGAACAGCGCAAGCGCGGCGTAGCTCAGCCATGTGAGCACGCTTGCCCGCCGCGGGCCGAGGCCGCTGGTAAGCAAGCTGCCAACCGTGATCGACACGAAGGCGAAGGACGAGGTCGACCGTCGACACCATTGCCGCATAGCTCGCGGTGGTAAAGCCGACGACCCCCACCGCGATGATCGGCCAGAGCGTGTCGAAGAAACCGCCCGCGGTACGCGAGAAGGCCGCCGCCACGAGCAGCGTGAGGCTGTTGACCTTGATCAGCGACCGGAATGCGGCCCTGGCCATCGGCCACCATGCTCCTACATGGCGCGTGCGATTGACCTGGTGCGCATGGCCCTCGCTCCAGGGAAGGAGCTTCTCGCCAGGACGCTCGCGCAAAAAGACGACGTAGAGCGTGATCAGGAGGATCACCGGCAGGAAGAACAGGAACGTCACCTGGCTGCCGTAGTACTGCAAGCCGAAGCCGGCCGCCGTCGCGGCAAGCGCGCGGCCAACGACCTGGCCGCCGAACATGAACGAGCTCGCTGTGCCCTGCTCGGCTTCGGGCAGGATGTCGACCGCAAGGCCGTCTACGGCCACGTCCTGGATCGCCGACCCCGCGCCGATCAGGAAGATGACGTAGAGAATAAGTTGAAGATCGTCCGACCCCGGTGCGGCGAGCGCGGCGATGGCGAAGCCGGCGACCATCAGCAACTGGGCAAGGATCAGCCAGGCCCGGCGCCGGCCCATCGCGAGATAGGCGTAGCGGTCCATCGCCGCGGCGGGGACGAACTTGAAGCTCCACGGCAGGAAGGCAGTGGCGATGATCGCGGCAACATCGGCTTCGGAGGCGCCGTTCGCGACCAGCCAGGCGGGGAAGGCGACGGTGGAGACGCCGAGCGGCAGGCCTTGCCCGATATAGAGGAGGAAGAAGGAGAAGAGCCGGAGGACCTTGCTCTCGGAGAGCACCATGCGTTGCCGCGCTGCGGTTTCGGCCAATTGTTCTCTCCTCGCTCCCGCGCGAGATTAACCGAAAGCTCCCAACCCCGTGAAGGTATTTGCGCGCCTTTCCCACGTGCGTTCCGTCGTGTGTACGCGATATTTACCGCGCCACAGACACGGCGCCCCGATGGCGCTCGTAGACGCGCGCGCACGAGGTCGGTCATCACGTTCAAAACTTGATTGGCTCGACGAGGCCGAACACCAGGGGCGAGCCGGTTTTCAACGTCGGTTGCTCCACCCGCGTCACTATTGCTTATGAATGTAGGCGAGCGAAGGTTGGCGGAGAGGGAGGGATTCGAACCCCCGTGCCCCTTACGGGACAAGACGCTTTCGAGGCGCCCCCGTTACGACCACTTCGGTACCTCTCCGCGCGAGGATCAGTGGTGCAGAACTTTCTATTTTACCCGAAATCCGGTCACCGTCCGCCCGCATTCTCGAGAATGCGGACCATGTCCCAGTAACCACGAGACCATGCGAGCGCGCGCGGCGTCATGCCGTCGCGATCGGGCAAATTGACATTTGCGCCGGCCCGCACGAGCGCACTGAGGGTTTCCGTGTGGCGTGGTCCGCCTTTTCCAAGCACGATCGATTCGATGAGGGCGGTCCACCCGAGGTTGTTCACGTGATTGAGGGGCGCTCCCGCCTTGATAAGAAGTTTCACCACCTCGTCGTGCCCGAGGTGTGCGGCCGCGATCAGGGCTGTGCCGTTGTGCCGGCTCGTCACCAGTTTCGCGCTGGCGCCAAGATCGATCAGCACGCGCAGCGTGGCCACGTCGTCGGCGACCGCCGCGATCGTCACCGCATCGTAGGCATCGCGTTCCTTCGCACCAAGATCGGCGCCAGCCCTGGCGAGCACGGCGATGACATCGTGACGCCGGAAATAGGTGGCTGCATGCAGCGGGGTGCGCGCGTAGCCGTCGCGGCCGTTGATATCAGCCCCTGTGTTGATGAGCCGGGTCACCTCCGTCGCGTCGCCGAGCGCGGCGGCGAGATGCAATCCGGAATACGCCTCTATCTCGGCGGCACGCGGTGGAACCTGGGCGAAGCCGGGCATCGCCATGAGCGCACTCGTCATCAGGATGTGGATCAATCTCATCGCAACACTCGGGCAGATGCGGTCAGTTTACATTGACCATTGCCCATCGCCCCCAGACCATCGACCATAGACCAACCGTCGGCGATACTGTCCGGTGGAGATACGACATGGCGACGCTTGGATTCATCGAGTACGAACAGGCAACTCCAGAAGTGCGCGCGATCTACGACGACATCATGGCGACGCGAAAGACCGACTGGATCAACAACTTCTGGAAAGCGCTGGCGCACGACCCGGCCACACTCGGACGCACGTGGCAGAGCGTCAAGGCCATCATGGCGCCCGGGGCGCTGGATGTGTTGACGAAAGAAATGGTGTACCTCGCGGTGAGCGCGTCGAACCAGTGCGGCTACTGCATCGCATCGCACACCGCGGCCGCACGCAAAGCCGGCATGAGCGACGCGATGCTGGCCGAGCTGATGGCGGTCGTCGGCATGGCGAACGAATCGAATCGGCTGGCCAGCGGGTATCAGGTCGAAATCGACGAGCGATTCAAAACGCCCTGATCCGGCCGCGCCTCGTCAGTTTTGCCTGCATGGTTACGGAATTGCGTGTTCCATGATGAGGCACGCTGGCAGGGCTGTCGTCGATGACGCCCCCAACATGCGCGCCTGCAAGGAGTTACACAACGAGATTCCGGGCGCGCGATACATCATCCGAGGCACTGCCTTTGCTCACTGGTCTCCTCACAGCTCCATATCCCCCTGAACGAAGGAGGCCCCAGTGCGCGCGAAGAAGACGAAGACGCCGGCGCGATCGATACGTTACCTGCTCTATGCCGATCGGAGACTTCGCAAGATCTCTCTCAGACGGATTTCCGCGAGGCTGACGCGCGCGAACCGTGCACCGAAGCCGGCGCGAGCGAAGAACGCCGCACGCCCCAGGACAATCCTGGGCTCTCCCTGGGCAATGGGGACCGCCGCGGCGACAATGTGCGTCATCACGGCAGCCGTGTTGCTCGCGTCGCGCGAGCCTGCGCCCGGAGCGGACTTCACTCCCGCGGACGTGGAACTAAAGCCCGCCGCTCCGGTAGTTCAGAACCAGACCGCACGTACGAAGCTCGACACGAAACAGCCGGCTGCGCCGGACACCCGACGGCCGATCGCGCCCCCAATCGTGAAGTCGACAAAGACCCTGTTCCCATCCCCGGCAGTCGAGTCTGAATCGACCGGTCGTGGAGCCACCACCATTACCGGCTGCCTCGAGCGCGATGGGCAAAAGTACTGGTTGAAAGACACCACCGGCGCGGACGTGCAGGCGTCGCGCAGCTGGAAATCGGGATTCATGAAGAAGCGCCCGCCGCGATTCGAGGTGGTGGACGCGACGAAGACGTTGAAGCTGACCAATCACGTCGGAGCGCGAGTCGCCACGACAGGCACCCTGTCCAACCGGGAGATGCAGGCACGTTCGCTCCGTCGCATCGCGGCGTCCTGCAGTTGAAAACGGGACCAGGCGGACCGCGTGAAAGTCCGGCTAAAGCCGGACACTACGTACTGCGCTGGCTATCGGAGAGGGACTCGCGTGGCCGCGACGAGTTCCTCTCCGCGAAATCCCTGTAGGCACAGCTCCCTACCAGGACGTCGCGACAGCACCCGCAGATCGAAACGGCCGACTCGCACGTTCGCGCTCGTCAGCGGCCGCTCTCCAATATAGGCATCCACACGGTCGATGTTGGCGCACGTGACGAGGAACGTGGAGGACCCGGACCGCGTGGCCGTGAGCCGCTGCTTCGGCATCGGTCCGAGCAGTGCGGCAGCGTGGTGGATCAAATCCACGTTCCGCTTCAGCACGTCCTTTCGCGTGAACTCGTGCACCTCGTCGGGCCGGACGCCGAAGTCTTCCAGCGGCAATCCGGAGGCGCGGCCGATTCTCGTGACACGCCTCACCGCGAACCGGAAAGACGCGCTGCCGGGCAGATCCCTCGGGAACTGACCCGGCCGCCGCAGCAGGTCGCAGATCAACGGATACTCCCAGACGTTCGCGCCGCCGGCACCCGTGCTCTCGTCAACCCCCAGGACCTTGCCAATCTGGTTGTCCTGAAACCCGGCGGCAAAGATATCTGTCGTGCTGTAGCACAGGGCATCGGTGACGAGCACCACGGGCCCCTGGTACTTCTGCCCGATATCGTTGTACGCGGCAACCGGCAAAAGCGTGAGGCCCTGTGAGTACTCGGCTCCCGTCTCCACGGCCTGGGCGATCGACTCGTTCCACGCGCGAAAGGCGCGCCGCTGGGTGATCTTCTCGGTGCGCGCGGAGTTCAGGAAATGAAACCGGCACGGATCAATCTTCCGTGGCGTGAGCAACTGCAGTAGCCGCTCGCCCGCGTGGATGAGCCCGCCGAGGTTGCCCCGTACGTCCAGAATCATCCCGTTCTGTGACAGCTGCGCGATGATCCGGACAAATTCCTGAAGGAACGCGGCGTCATCGCCGACGTTGAACGTGGCAATCCGGACGTACGCGAACCGGCCGTGCGGCGTCTGAACATCGCGGCACGACGGGAACACCTCGGGCATGAAGCTCTGCAGATCACCGGTGCGGTCCGAAGTGGCGCGATGCGGGCCCGGTGCGGCGGCGCCGTCCGAACAGAAACTGCCGCACCTGCCGCTCGACTTCGCCGCGCGTATCCATGCCCAGATGCACGCTCATGCCGCTCGCTCGCGCAACCTCGTGTTCGGCACGCGACTGCTGCCGAAACACGCGCCACAGGAACCTGGCAACTCGGGGCTTCGACGACCTCGTCGACGCCGGCAGGAAACTGACGTCGATCCAGTCTTCGTCCGGCGGCAGCGATTGTCCCAGCCATCGGATCGTCATCGACGCGAGGCCCTGCGCGTGGCGCGCGGCGGCGTTGCTCCCGGCCTCGCGCTCGGCGTTCGACGCCACCGCGCGTGCGATCGCGACGCCGTTCCAGTGAGTGACCTCCGCGCCGCGATCGAATCCCGGATGCCGGGGCGCCTCGGGCATCAGCTCGGAAACGATGTACTTCCGCCGGCCGTTCTCGGTACACGCCTCGAGCCGGAAGGGGAGGTAGGCCGTCGCGCTGCGAAAAGGCTCGGGCAGGACGAACGCCGTGTGCAGGTCGCGCATCTGCGAGAAGATCGACAGCATCTCGTTGTAGAACTGCCGTTCGGTCAGCGGACGCAGCGTGGCATTCAGACGGCGCTCCAACAGCCGCAATCGCTGGATCGGATTGACGGCATACATCGAGCGCTTCAGCGGAAGGTGAACGTAGAGCTTTTCGATCAGATCGATCGAGATGTCGATGAGCTTGTTGCCGACCGGGAGCGCCATCGCCGGCGCGCTGGACGTGCGTCTCGTTTTGGGCCGTGAGCGCCGTCGCTTGGAGCTGCGACGCCCGGCCATCAGGACCAGTCGATGATGCCGCGGAAGGAATCCAGGGGAACGGTGGTGCCCTTGTCGAACGACTGCTCTATCTGTTTGGATGAGGGACCGCGATACGGGTCGCGGGCCGCTCGCTTTTGCATCGCGGCAGACGTCGCGGGTTTCCGTGCGGAACGTTTAGCCGATGCCTTCTTCTTTGCGTGCTTCTTCGGAGCAGCCATGTAATCCCCGTTTTCTATTCTACCGCAGGCGCCGGCGACGCCCTTCAAGAAGGACGGCGTGTCTTCGGAGTATCGACGTAAGAAATCGCCGCGTCGTCGCGCAGGGCCTTCAATGCCGCACGACGTACCTTCTTGTCAGGTTCATCGGGCAACGTCACGGAGACAAGTCCGGCGCTGTTGCCATCGCGCAGACCGGGAAACACTTCCTCGACCCGGCACTTCTCACCGGCACCGCGCAGCACTTCGCTCACGTGCCTGGCGGGATCTTTCGAGCGCTTCGGGTCGACCTTGACGATGAGCTTCACGGCGCAGCCTCATCTCATTCTAGCCCGCTCAGCCTCGCCCGCTCAGCGCAATGCCTTCTCGCAATTAAGACGTCCGCCTCCGTACGCCGTGCTTCCCTTTTTCGCGCCGGCCACGCGGTCTGCCGAGGATGTCAGCTTCCTGATGACCTGTGCCGGTGTCAATCCAGGCGACTTCGCCAGCACGAGCGCGGCCGCGCCCGCGACATGCGGCGTGGCCATCGACGTGCCGTCCCAGGCGTCGAAATCCTGCTCGCCATCGCCATCGTAGTTGAACGTGGGCGTCGTGGAGAGGATGCCCACGCCGGGTGCAACGAGATCGATGTGGCGGCCCGTGTTCGAGAAGCCCGCGCGTCTGTCGAGCTCGTTGGTCGCGCCCACGGCGCAGACCTCCGGGATGGCTGCCGGGTACTCGATCGGGTTGCCTTCCTCGTATTCGTTCCCCATCGCGGCCACCACGACGACGCCGGCCGCAATCACGTCGTCGAGCACGTCGATCTCGGCGGGATCCTTTTCACCGCCGAGGCTCAGGTTCAGCACCTGCGCCCTGCCGATGACGTAGCGCAGCGCGCGGTAGTAGGCGGGCGCGTCGAACTCCTGGCCGTCTCGAGGGAGCACCTTCAACGCAAGGATCTTTGCGCCGCAGACGCCCGAGATTCCCAGGTCGTTGCCGGCGATGGCGGCGATGATGCCGGCGACGTGCGTGCCGTGCCCGACATAGTCCTTGTCCGAGCCGCCCAGAAAATTCTTGTACTCGCTGATCCTGGCCGCCAGCTCGGGATGATTCTTGTCGATGCCGCTGTCCACCACGGCGATCGTGATATTGGTCGCGTTCTTGAATCCCGCAGCGGCCCGCGCGTGGCCGAGCCGAATCGCACCATGGCTCCACTGCCGCGACGCCAGGGGATCGACCCCCGCCTTCGGGCGCCGGCGCCGGGCGAACAGCTCTCTGACGGGTGGCACGAATGCATACTCGACGCCGTTCATGCGCGCCACGTGCGCGGCGAGCTGCGCCGGAGTCGTGCCTTTGCTCACCTTCAGTTCTACGAGCCGTGGCGACGATCGCCTCTTGGGTCCGCGGCCCGCTCCCCCCGCGGCGAACATCGACAGCGTGCGTGCCTCTTCAGGCCCTTCATCGAACACGTTCTTGATGCTCGAGACATGGCCGTTGTCGATCAGCCGGGCAAGACCCGAATCGTGCGGGACGCCGGCAGCCCGGGCCGCACGTCCGCCGGCCGAAAACGCCGCCGGCGTGCGAGCCGGCGCCGCGACATCGGCACTGACCTTGGCAATGACGGTTCCATCCGGCTTTTTCGGAGGCTTCACCTCGTGCTGCCACAACCGGTACTTCCCAGTGTCTCGTGCCATCATGCGCCTCACAGTTCGCGGCGGCGAAGCGCCGCTACAGGACCCGGTTTGGGAATGCCGCCTTCAACGCGTCGTGCCACAGTTTCGCAAAGGTCTTGAACCCGTCCTTCGACGGATGCAGCTCGTTGTGCCAGGAGCCCGGCCGGGGAACCAGCGTCCCCTGGGTGTTGATGAATGTCACACCAGCGTGCGACAACTCGAGCGACCGAAGCATCGCGGCGAACTGCTCGAGAAGAATCTTCGTAACGCCGAATGCCGACGCCTGCGTGGGAAAGCCCCGCAGGTCGAACGTCGGCTTGAGCCAGGGTCCGAGGTGACAAATCCCGCGACCATCAGGGATCGCGAAATCATATCCATGAAAAAACAAGCGCGTCTGCGGGCTGAGGCTGTCGCGCAGGCCGATCAGGTCTTCGTAACCCGCGCGCACGAGCGCGAGGGCGGCGTCGAGCCGTCCCTGGTGAATGAGAGCCGCCGGCGGCAGCGCCGGGTTGTAATCCTTGATCCACAGCGCCAACGGGTCGTCGACGATGTCGTTGCCGCCTCCGGAGAAGAGCATCGCGTCCCATGGGCCGCCCGCGGGACAGCCGTTGGCGAGCTGTGCGATCAGCAACCGGCGCTCTTTCACGCCGAGCATGTAGCGCACTTCGTCGCCCGCCTTGGCCAGATTCAGGACAGGGACCCCGAGCTTCTGCTCGAGCCGAGGGATGATTCCACCGCCGAAGAATGGCACTGGATAGTCGAACCACGAGTCACCCTCAGCGAACACCTGCAGAGGCTTCGGGGCCACTTTAGCAGTCCGCGCACCCCTCGCGGTTTTTGGCGCCAGTCCTTTGACCCCTCGCCTCTTCATGACTGCGAGCGTGGCTTTGTATTCCTTGATGCGTCTGCGCCGTTCCAGATTCTGTTTGAGCTCGAGCTTGCGCCGCTCGAGACCTACGCTGGCGGGCGAGGTTGCCACAAGCGCCACCTTCGCGCTTCTGGCTGCGGGCGCGCGCCCTTTCGCAAGCGCGAGCGCGCGCGCCTGAGCCAACGTCACGGGTCCCTCCGCCCGAGACGTCCTCGGCCCGCGGATCGATTTACGTGATCGTTTGTTCGCCATCAGTCGGCTCTTGTCGACGTGTTTCAGGTATCAACGGATTTTCAACGCCGAACGAACAGCACGATACACGATCGTGCAGGCTCTGCCGCCCGGCGCGCCACATCCTGTGCAACGCCTGGAGCAGGCGGACCTCGTCGAGTCCAGCTAAAGCCGGACTCTACGTACACTGAGAACTGAGAACTGATAACTGAAAACTGCTTTAAGGCCGTCAGGGCTGGAGCCAGCGCGCGAACCAGTCGGCCATCACGAGCTCGGCGACGGGCGTGAACACGTGGCCCGCATTCGGCTGGAGGTACAAGCCGAGCTTGTCCTCCACGCCCATCTTCACGTAGGTTCGGCGCGCGCTCGTCACCGCTTCCTGCACGCCAGGCAGGGGTGTGCGCGCATCTGAATCGCCGTTGATGACGAGCACCGGGCGCGGCGCGATGAGCGCGAGCATCGAACCGGCGTCGTAGTCGCCGTAGATGCCGGGCACGACCCGATCGTAGAACCGGCGGACGAACGCCGCATCCACCTGCTTCACGCCTTCGTCGCGCGCCGCCGCCTCGACCGGCGGCGAGAAGGTGCCCACGCGCGACTGCCACTGGTTGTGGTCGAGCGCCCAGCGATATCCCTGGACGCCGATGATCGGCACGGCTGTGACCAGCCGTTCGTCGGCGGCCGCAGCCAGATAAGCCTCGGTGCCGCCCTTCGAGATCCCCATGATGCCGATCCGCTTCGGATCCACATCGGGCCTGGTCTCGAGATAATCGACGAGCCGCATCACGTCCCAGACGGTGTCGTAGAGATACGGACCGCCCTTGCCGGTGCGATAGGTCTGGAGCATCGCGGCGTAGTACTGATCGTTGTCCGCTCCGGTCGTAATCCGTTCGCCATGATGCCGGCTGTCGATCGTGGCGGTCGCAAAGCCGCGATCCGCGAGCGTTCTCATCGACCCGAGGAGCTCTTCCTTCCGGGATCCGGTTCCGTGCAACAGGACGATCGCGGGACGCCGATCGGTCGCGCGTACCGACTTCAGAAAGATGCCCGGCACACGCTCGCCGGCTTCGGAGGCAAACGTGAAGCGCTCGGCGCGATAGATCCCGGCGTCGAGACGCGGACGGCTCTCGGCCGCGAGCGCCACCGGCGGGCGATCGATCATTTTCAGGAAGGCGGCTCGAATGCGCGCGGGGTCGGACGTCTGGCCGAGCGATGCAGCCGACCCGCACACGACGAGCGCGACGAGCGTCAGCGTTCTCATAAAGCCCGCTTCTTCTGGAAAAACTCCTGCATGAGCGCGCGACACTCGTCGGCCATCAATCCAGCCACAACCGTAATCCGGTGGTTCCAGCTCGGATCGTCAATCAGCTTCATCGTCGAGCGGACGGCGCCGGTCTTTGGCTCCGGGGCCCCATAGATGAGCGTGCCGATACGGGCGTGCACCATCGCACCTACGCACATCGCGCACGGCTCGACGGTCACACACAGTGTCGCACCGGTCAGGCGGTAGTTGCCGATCTTCTGCGCCGCGGCACGCAGCGCCCGAACCTCGGCGTGGGCCGTGGGATCGACGGTGCCAATCGGTTGATTGAAAGCCGCCGCCACGATCGCCTCGTCGATGGCCACGACCGCGCCCACGGGCACCTCGTCGTTGGCCATCGCCTTCCGGGCCTCCACGAGCGCCGCGTGCATCAATTCTTCGTCGGAGATGGCCAAATCGGAGGCAGGGTACTATGAATCGTGCGCACTAAAGTTGCGCCCTACCGATTGCCAGTGCAACTGAAGTTGCGCCCTGCCAAGCGCGCACCCAGTAACTCCGGTAGGGCGCAACTTTAGTTGCGCCCATCCCAAATCCCTCAGCCCTCAGCCCTCAGCCCTAGTATTGATAGACTCCCCCCATGGGCGTGGTCGTGCAGAAATACGGCGGCAGCAGCGTCGCCGACGTGCAGAAGCTCAAGCAGGTGGCCGAGCGCATCATGCGCACGCGCACGCAGGGCCATGACGTCGTGGTCGTGGTGTCTGCGATGGGAGACACCACCGACGAGCTGCTCGCCATGGCCAAGCAGGTGTCGCCGACCCCCGATCGGCGCGAGCTCGACATGCTGCTCAGCGCGGGCGAGCGCATCTCGATGGCGCTGCTCTCGATGGCGATTCGCGGGCTCGGCGGCGACGCGATCAGCTTCACCGGCAGCCAGTCGGGCATCATCACGAGCGATCGTCACGTGGACGCGCGCATCATCGAAGTGCGGCCGTTCCGCGTGCAGGACGAGCTGGCGCGCGGAAAGATCGTCGTCATCGCGGGCTTCCAGGGCGTCTCGTACCGGAAGGAAGTGACGACGCTCGGGCGCGGCGGGAGCGATACGACCGCAGTCGCCATGGCGGCGGCGCTGAACGCGGACTACTGCGAGATCTGCTCCGACGTCGACGGCGTGTACTCGGCCGACCCCCGGGTCGTGACGGCCGCTCGCCGCATCGGCACGATCTCCTACGAAGAGACGCAGGAGATGGCGGAATCGGGCGCCAGAGTGCTGAACGCGCAGGCGGTGGAGTTCGCGAAGGAGAAGGGCATCGCCATCTACGCCCGCGCCACCGCGGGGCCGCTCCCGGGCGCGGACCCTTCGGCCGACGGCACGGTCGTGCGCCGCAATCCGCCCAGGATGCCCGGCACCGTCGTCGGTGTCGCCAGCGAGAAAGACGTGCTGGTCGTGGAGGCCGATGTCGACGCGGCCGAATCTGTGTGCCGCGCTCGACGAGCTTCATGTCGCGGGAAAGCAGTTGCACGTCGCGAGCGATCCACCACACGTGACGCTTGTCGTCTCGCGCGAGAACCTGCACAACGAAGCGAGCGTGCAGAGCGCCTTCGAGGCGCGGTTCGGCAAGCGGGTGACATTCATTTCGGGCCTGGGCGCCGTGAGCGTGATCGGCGCGGGCATCAATGCGAGCTACGCCAACGCGCGGGCCGGACTTCGAGCGCTGACCGACGCGGGCGTGACGCCGCGCGGCATGTCGACCTCGTCGTTCCGCATCACCTGGATGCTGCCCAGCGATCACATCACGTCAGCCGTCCGTGCGCTGCACGCGCGCTTCATCGAGGGGCCGCCGCCGCTCGTTCCATGACCATCAAAGTCGCGACCTGGAACGTCAACGGCATCCGCGCGCGTCAGACCGAGCTGCAGGAGTTCATCGAACGCGAGCAGCCCGACGTCCTCTGCCTGCAGGAAATCAAGGCGGCCACCGATCAGATTCCGCTGTGGTTGTGCCAGCTCGAGGGCTACTGGTGTTACTGGCACGGCGGCAAGGGCTATTCCGGCGTCGCGCTGCACGTGCGCTCGTCGACATTCCCCGAGTCGCCGGCCTTTCACCATCCGCAGTTCGACTACGAACATCGCATCGTGATGGCGCAGCTGCCCGGGTTCGCGATCGCGTCGATCTACGTGCCCAACGGCGGCAAGGACTTCCCCGCCAAGATGCAGTTCCTCGAGGCACTCTCCTCGTTCGCCGCGACCCACGACGCCGCACAGCGGCCGCTCATGCTGTGCGGCGACTTCAACGTGGCGCCGACCGACATGGACGTCCACCCGAAAGAGCGCAAGCCTGTCATCGGGCAGCGGCCCGACGAACGCGCGCTCATCGAGCGCATCATCGGCAGCGGCCTGGTGGACGTGCACCGCAAGATCGACCCGGACAACGCCGAGCTGTTCACCTGGTGGGCGCCCTGGAGGAATATGCGCCAGCGCAACATCGGCTGGCGCCTCGATCTGATTCTCGCGAGCGGCGGGATCGCCGACAAGACGGTGTCGTGCGTCGTTCAGCGGGAGTTCGGAACGAGCGACCACGGCGCGGTCATTGCGGTGTTCGACGTCTGAGCCGCGCGGATGTCTGCGCGGCGATCGTTTCGTGCACGAACCGCAGCTTCTCCACGACCGTCGCCGACAGGACGAACGGATACGCGTCGGCCAGGCCAAGTCCTCGATTGAGGTTGTTCAGCAGGTAGGTAATCGGAAACCAGCCTTCCAGCAAATCGTCGAACGGTGTCCTCGTTTGCCTGGCATCGAGCGGCATCCCGGCCAGCGACGGCTCGTCTGGATGCCGGGGCCGAAGTGACACGCCGCAGGCCGCCGCCGTCTCGAGCGTGTCGGACATGTGCAGGTAGTGCGCCCACGTTTCGGCCCAGTCCTCCCACGGGTGCGCGCTCGCGTACGCGCTGATGAAGCGATCCTGCCAGTCCGATGGACGGACCGTTTCTGTAGTGGTGCTGCAGGGCCGCTTGATAGTCGTGCCGATCGTCGCCGAAGAGATCGCGGAATCGCGTCAGCCTGTCCGGCGCGGCCTGCACCAGCAGCGCCCAGTAGTAGTGGCCGATCTCGTGGCGCATGTGCCCGAGCAGCGTCCGGTACGGCTCGCCAAATCGCGTCCGCCGCCGCTCGCGCTCGGCATCGTCGGCTTCGGCGATGTTGATGGTGATCGATGCCATCGGCGTGCCCGGTCAGCACGTGCGCCTGCCGGCCGTCATCCGCCAGGAACTGGAATGCCGGCCGAGGATCGGTGTCGTCCTGGCCTTCGATCGGAAGGTCGCAGTGACAACAGGGTGTAGAGCAGGCGCCGCTTGGCGACTTCGAGGCGATACCACGCGACCTGATTCCCCTCCACGCCCAGATCGGGAATGACGCGTGTCAGCCGGCACGATCGACAGAGCGGGTTGTCGTCGTCCGCATCGATCGACCAGTTGCAGACCTGTCGGTCCCGATAGTTCGCGCACAGGCGATAGGTGCGGCCCGCGGCGGCGGGCAGCGGCGACTGCCACAACAGCTCAGACGTCTCGACCGGGTCGAGCGAGCCGAGGACCATGAGATCGGGCAGGAACGCGAGCACGTGCCCGCAGCTCACGCACCGGGTGTTCTCGAAGAACACGAGGTTGCCGCAGTGGTCGCAGTGAAAGACCTTCATAGGAGCGACAAAAATGTCGGAGGATTCGGGCCCGTCTGGACGGCGGCTAGTATAGGAGCGTGTCGATTCACGTCGCGCTCACCCATGTCACGCACTATCGCTACGATCGTCCTGTCGCCGCTGTCGCCGCAGCTCGTCCGCCTGCGCCCGGCGCCGCACTGCCGCACGTCCATCCTCTCCTATGCCATGCGCGTCGAGCCGCCAGGCCACTTCGTCCACTGGCAGCAGGATCCGCAGAGCAACTATATCGCGCGGCTGACGTTTCCCGAATCCAGTGCGCAGACTTCGCATCGAAGTCGATCTCGTCGCCGAGATGTCGGTCTACAACCCGTTCGACTTCTTCGTCGACGCGGAAGCCGAACATGTTCCCGTTCGCCTACACCGACTGGCAGCGCCGCGAGCTGCAACCGTTCCTCCACACCGACACGCCCACGCCGCTTTTCGCCAAGTATCTCGCGATCGATCGAGATGTCTCGCATGCGGACGATCGACTTTCTCGTCGAGCTGAATCAGCGCGTCAAGAACGACATCGGCTACGTCATCCGGCTCGACCCGGGCGTGCAAACGCCGGAACAGACGCTCGCGCTGCGGCGCGGTTCGTGCCGCGATTCCACCTGGCTGCTCGTGCAGCTTCTGCGCCACCTCGGCATCGCGGCCCGCTTCGTGTCCGGCTACCTCATCCAGCTCACGGCCGACACAAAGGCGCTCGACGGTCCGAGCGGTCCCGAACAGGACTTCACCGATCTCCACGCCTGGTGCGAGGTCTACGTGCCCGGCGCCGGATGGATTGGCCTCGACCCCACGTCCGGCCTGCTGGCCGGCGAAGGACATATCCCGCTCGCGTGCACGCCCGAGCCCGCCAGCGCGGCGCCGGTGACCGGCGCCGTCGAGGAATGCAAAGTCGAGTTCGAGCATCGAATGGAGGTGCGCCGCATCCACGAATCGCCGCGCGTCACCAAACCGTACACTGACGATCAGTGGAAAGCGATCTCGTGCGTGGGTCATCACGTCGATCGCGAGCTCGGGCGGCTCGACGTCCGGTTGACGATGGGCGGCGAGCCGACGTTCGTGTCGCTCGACGATCGCGACACCGCCGAGTGGAATACGGCTGCGCTCGGGCCCTCCAAGCGCGTCCGGGCGGTCGATCTGTTCTGGCGCCTGCGCGATCACTACGCGCCGACCGGCATCGTGCATTTCGGCCAGGGCAAGTGGTATCCCGGCGAACAACTGCCGCGATGGTCGCTCGCTGTTACTGGCGCAAAGATGGCGAGCCGGCCTGGCGCGACGCCTCGCTGTTTGCGAACGAAACGGTGAACTACGGCGTGACCGCACCGGACGCGGAGCGGTTTCTGCGCGCGTTTGCCGCCACGCTGGGGCTGAGCGACGCGCATATCGCGCCAGGATTCGAGGACGTCCTGGTACTACCTGTGGCGCGAGCGCCGCCTGCCGGTGAACGTCGACCCGTTCGACGCGCGCCTCGACGACGAGCTCGAGCGAGAGCGGCTGCGACGCGTCTTTACCGCGGGGCTCGACACCACTGTCGGGTACGCCCTGCCGCTTGCGCGTCACCGGCGACAAACCAGGGTGGCGAACGGGACCCTGGCAGCTTCGCGACGGGCACATGTATCTCATCCCGGGCGACTCGGCCATGGGCTATCGCCTGCCGCTCGACTCGCTGCCGTGGGTGAGCGAAGCCGACTATCCGTACCTGCGCGAGCACGATCCCTCCGAGCCCCGCACGCCGTTCCCGGCGTACGACGCACTGCGGGCGCCCCGCCCCGCGCGCACACAGTCGCCACTGGAACCGCCGGTGGCACACGGCGAGTCCGCGCGGCGCGTTGTCCGAACCACGGTCTGCACCGAGACCCGCAACGGCGTGCTGTACGTCTTTCTGCCGCCGGTGCCGGACGCCGCGGCATACCTGGAGCTCGCCGCGGCCGTCGAATCGACGGCCGCGCGGCTGACCATGCCCGTCGTGCTCGAAGGCTATCCGCCGCCCGACGATCCACGGCTCGAGCAGCTTCCAGATCACGCCCGATCCGGGCGTCATCGAAGTCAACGTGCCGCCGGCGACATCATGGGACCGAGCTCGTAAGCCCACACCACCACGCTCTACGAGGACGCGCGCCAGTCGCGGCTGACGACCGAGAAGTTCATGCTCGACGGACGTCACGTCGGCACGGGCGGCGGCAATCACTTCGTGCTCGGCGGCCAGACGCCGTCCGACAGCCCGTTCCTGCGCCGGCCCGATCTGCTGCGCAGCCTGGTGGCTTACTGGCACAACCATCCGTCGCTGTCGTATCTGCTGTCGGGCCTCTTCATCGGTCCGACCAGCCAGGCGCCGCGCGTCGACGAGGCGCGGCACGACAGCGTCGTACGAGCTGGAGATCGCGTTTCGGCAGCTACCCGCGCGCGATGCCGCGATTCCGCCGTGGCTCGTCGATCGCCTCTTCCGTCACCTGCTGATCGACGTCACCGGCAACACGCATCGCGCCGAGTTCTGCATCGACAAGCTGTACTCGCCCGACAGCGCGTCCGGCCGCCGGGGCCTGCTCGAGATGCGGGCGTTCGAGATGCCGCCGCACGCGCGGATGAGCCTGGCGCAGCAACTGCTGCTGCGCGCGCTCGTCGCACGCTTCTGGCGCGAGCCGTACGAGGCGCGGCTCGACGCGCTGGGGCACCGAGCTCCACGACCGGTTCATGCTGCCGCTACTTCGTGCAGCCTCGACTTCGACGACGTGATCGAGGAGCTGCAGCGCGCCGGGCTTCGCGCTCGACGCCGAGTGGTTCGCGCCGCACTTCGAGTTCCGCTTTCCGCTGTACGGCGACGTCGCCGTGCGCGGCATCCAGCTGACGCTGCGGCAGGCGCTCGAGCCGTGGCACGTGCTCGGCGAGGAAGGCATGGCCGGCACGCACCGTGCGCTACGTCGATTCGTCGGTCGAGCGGCTGGAGGTGCTGCGCCACGGGCCTGACGCCCGGACCGCTACGTCGTGACCTGCAACGGCCGCGACGGTGCCGCTGCAGCCGACGGGCCGCAACGGCGAATACGTCGCCGGCGTGCGCTACCGCGCGTGGCAGCCGGCGTCGGCGCTGCATCCGACGATTCCGGTCCACGCGCCGCTCACCTTCGACATCGTCGACACGTGGCTCGAGCGGTCGCTCGGCGGCTGCGAGTATCACGTGATGCATCCGGGCGGACGCAACTACGAGCGGTTCCCGGTCAACAGCTACGAGGCCGAGAGCCGCCGGCTGTCGCGCTTCTCGCGGCTCGGCCACACGCCGGGACACGTGCGCGCGCCGCCAGACCAGCGCCGCGACGCTGGAGTTCCCCTATACGCTCGACCTCCGGGCGCGTTGTGATGCGCGAGCTGTCCTGCGCCGGCTATACGGCCGCGCCGGCCGGAGCCACTTCGACGAGACTGCACGACGCGGCCGGCGCGCTGCGGCCGCACTGGGCGGCGTTCGCCGACGCCACCGCGCTGCGCATCGGCCGCAGACGGAGCTCGCGGCAGCGCAGCGCCGCGTCGCGCGCCAGCTGCACGACAACGGCGTCACCTACAACGTGCACGCGCGCCGGCAGCCCGGCGCGGGCGTGGAGCGCTCGACGTCCTGCCGCACATCGTGCCCGCCGCCGAGTGGGAGCCGCTTGCCGACCGGCCTGCGCCAGCGCGCGCGCCTGCTCGAGGCGATCGCGGCGGATCTCTACGGCCCGCAGCGCCTGCTGACGCGACGGCGCTGATTCCGCCGGCGCTCGTCTTCGGCCATCGCGGATTCCTGCGCGCGCGCGCACGGCGTCGCGCCCGCCGGCCGGCGTCTTCCTGCATCTGGTCGCCTTCGATCTCGGACGCGGCCCCGACGGCGACTGGCGCGTGCTCGCGACGCGCACGCAGGCGCCGTCGGGCGCCGGCTACGCGCTCGAGAACCGGCTGACGATCTCGCGGCTCTTCCCCGACGCGTTCCGCGATCAGCACGTGCAGCGGCTCGCGCCGTTCTTCCGCACGCTGCAGGAAACGCTGCTCGCGCACGCGCCGGCTGACGGCGCGACGCCGCACGTCGTGCTGCTGACGCCCGGCCGCTACAACGAGACGTACTTCGAGCACGCCTATCTGTCGCGCTACCTCGGCTTCACGCTGGCCGAGGGCGCCGACCTCGACCGTCCGCGACGACTGCGTGCTACCTGAAGACGGTCGAGCGGCCTTCGACGCGTCCACGCCATCCTGCGCCGCGTCGACGACGACTTCTGCGATCCGCTCGAGCTGCGCGCCGATTCGGCGCTCGGCGTGCCCGGCCTGGTGCAGGCCTGGCGCACGGGCCACGTGCTCGTGGCCAACGCGTTCGGCACCGGCGTGCTCGAGTCGCCGGCGCTCGCCGCGTTCCTGCCGGCGATCTGCTGCGAGCTGCTCGGCGAGCCGCTGGCGATCCCGTCGCCGAGATCGTGGTGGTGCGCCGATGCGCCGCTCGTCGCGATGGCCGCGCAGCGGCTTCGACCAGCTCGTCATCAAGCCGGCGGCCGACGCGGATCGGACGAGCTCGTGTTCGGCGGTCAGCTCGACAGGCGTCGAGCGCGAGCGAGTGGCTCGAGCGGCTGCAGCCGAGGCCCGAACGGTACGTGCTCGAGGAATATCTGCCGCTCGCGCACGTGCCGGTCTGGGCCGAGGACGGCCTCGAGAGCCGCGCGCTCATGATGCGCGTGTTCCTCGTCTCCGACGGCCGCGGCGACTACCACGTGCTGCCGGGCGGTCTGTCGCGCATCGGCGGCACCGATCGCGACGTCGTGTCGGGGCAGCGCGGCGGCGGCAGCAAGGACACGTGGGTGCTCTCGGACGCGCCGGTCGAGCGATTCTCGCTGCTGCCGGGCCGCCTGCGGCTCGCCGACATCGTCCGCAGCGAGCGCGCCGTGTCGAGCCGCGCGGCCGAGCACCTGTTCTGGATGGGCCGCTACGCGGAGCGCAGCGAGAACGCGGCGCGCCTGCTGCGCGCGGTGCTGTCGCGCCTGCCGCAGGGCGACGCGAGCGTGTCGGCCACGCTCGCCGCCCGTCGCGGCGGCCTGCCGGCGCCTCGAGCTGCTGCCGGCCGACCTCGACCCGTCGAGGCGATCGGCGCAGGACTACGAGCGCGCGCTGATCGCGGGCATCGCCGACGCCGAGCGGCATCCACAGCCTCGCCTTCAACGTCGGCGAAACGCTGCGCGTCGCCGGCACCGTCCGCGATCGCCTGTCGTCGGACAACTGGCGGATCCTCAACCAGCTGTTCGCAGACACTGCGCGGCCGGTCGGCCTCGACGCCTTGCCGCTGGCCGACGCGCTCGAGCTGCTCGATCACGCCATCATCTCGCTCGTCGCCGTCGGCGGCCTCGAGATGGCGCACATGACCCGCGACGAAGGCTGGCGGTTCATGAGCCTCGGCCGTCACCTCGAGCGCGCGCTGTACGTCATCACGACGACGTCTGAGGTCGCGCAGTCGGACATGCCCGAGGATCCGGCCCTGCTCGAGTGGCTGCTCGACCTGTCGGACAGCATCATCACCTATCGCGCCCGCTACATGGGCCACGCCGAGTGGATTGCGGTCGCCGACCTGCTGCTGTTCGATCGGCGCAACCCGCGATCGGCCGCGTTCCAGCTGGCCAAGCTCGCCAAGCACGTGCCCCAGCTGCCGGGCGGCGACCTCGGAGACATCGGCGCGGCGCCTGCGACTCTCGCATCGCCGCGCCGAGGCCTGCCGACGCCGTCGCGATTGCGGAGTATCTCGACACGACGGGACAGCTCGTGCTCCATCTGTCGGACCTGCTGACGCTGCGCTACTTCAGCCACGTCTACGAGCCGGCACACGCCACTTTTCTTGATGACCGCCAGCTACCGCGTCGACGCACGCCACCAAATACGTGTACTCGACGGCCGTCGCCACGTCGCAGCACGTCGCCTATCTGCGGCCGCGCGAGCTGCCGCGCCAGCACGTGCGGGAGCACAACCTCAAAGTCGATCCCGATGCCGGCGAGGATCGTGAGGCGGACCGATTACTTCGGCAACATCGTCGACCAGTTCCAGATCGTGAGGCCCCATACGACGCTCAGCGTCACCGCCGAGAGCTTCGTCGACGTGAACGGCGAGAGACCGGCGCCCGACACGCGCGACAGTCCGCCCTGGGAAGACGTGAGCCGGCGGTTCAACGACGCTGCCGCTCTTCCGGAGGTCTCGCAGTTCGTCTACGCTTCGCCGTACGCGCCGCTCTCCCGCGAGATCGACGCGCTCGCGCGCGGCTCCTTCCCGCCGGACGGCCTCTCCTGGAAGGCGCGATCGATCTGATGCACCGCATCCACAGGCGCTTCGTTTTCGACACGACAGCGACCGTCGTCACGACCCCGCTGTCGCGCGTGCTGGAAAGAGATCGCGGCGTCTGCCAGGACTTCGCGCACGTCGAGATCGCGTGCTTGCGGTCGCTGGGACTCGCCGCCCGTTACGTCAGCGGCTACCTGCTGACCGATCCGCCGCCGGGCCAGCCACGGCTGATCGGCGCCGATGCCTCGCATGCGTGGCTGTCGGTGTACTGCCCGGCGACTGGCTGGGTCGATCTCGATCCCACGAACGACGTCGTGGCCGGCGAGCGCCATGTCACGCTGTGGCTGGGGACGCGATTACGGCGACGTGAGCCCGCTTCGCGGGGTGCTTCTCGGCGGCGCCGAACACAAGCTGTATGTCGGCGTCAGCGTGCTTCCGTTCGAAGACATCGGGGCCTCTGCCACCTGAGGCGCCGGACGGGTTACTATGAACATCATGCAGCTTGCCTCACTTGCTCTCACCGTGTTCGCCCTTCTCGTGACCGCGTCTGGGCCGTCGTTCGCGCAGTCGGCATCGAGCCGCTCGGTCGGGCCCGTGACGGCCGCCGTCCGGATAGATGTGTTCAGCGATTTTCAATGCCCGGCCTGCAAGTCGCTGCACGAGCAGACCATCAAGCGGTTGAAGGAAGACTACGCGCGCCAGGGGAAAGTGCGGCTGGCGCACCATGATTTCCCGCTGCCGCAGCACAAGTTCGCGCGCCAGGCCGCGACGCTCGCCGCCGCCGCGGACAAGCTGGGTAAATTCGACGCGGTCGCCGATGCGCTGTTCCTGCAGCAGGACACGTGGAGCAAGACCGGAAACGTCGAGGCCGTGGTCGACAGCGTGCTGACGCCGGAGGAACGCAAGAAGCTGCGCGCGCTCGCAAAGGATCCGGCGATTGCGGCCGGCATCGAGCGCGACGTGCAGCTCGGAGAGAAGAGCCAGGTCAGCTCCACGCCGACGATGATCATCACGCACAACGGAAGCCCGAGCCCGGTTGTCGGCGTGGTGACCTACACGGTCGTGAGCCGGTATATAGACTCGCTGCTGTTAAAAAAATAGGGCTCGCTGAATTCGCAGATTGGAGGATTGGCAGAATGGCAGATTAGAAATTCTCCAGTCTCTAATCTCACAATCTGCGAATCTGCCAATCTGCGAATTCATGTGAAGAGACTCAAGCTTTTCCTTCGGCTCGTCCTCGGATCAGTCTTCCTCTACGCCGCCTATACCAAGCTGCGACAGTCGTGGCTGCTGTTTGCGCTGTCCATCGATTCCTATCAATTGCTGCCGGAATGGGCCGTCTATGCCCTGGCGCGCACGCTGCCCTGGCTCGAGCTGACGCTCGGCGTGCTGCTGATTGCGGGAGTGGCGTTGCGAGTACCTGTCCGTTGTCGCCACGGGCATCCTCGGACTGTTCTTCAGCGTGATGCTCGTGTCGTACTTCCGCGGGGCGGGCATCGATTGCGGGTGTTTCGGCGTCGGCGAGCCGCTGAGCGCCAAAACGCTCGCGCGTGACGGAGTGTTGTTGACCGCCGCACTCGCGCTTGTCGCGCTCGCATGGCGCCAGCCGGGCCGGGATTCGGGACCAATCCCGAACCCCTAATCCCCAATCCCTAATCCCTAGTCACTGTTTTTCAACGATGTCGCCCTTCATCGGGCCGAGCGCGCCGAGCAGCTGATCTTTCTCCATCTTGCCGACCTTGAACTTGTCGAGCGCGCCGACCAGATCCTCGACGAGCGCGTTGAAGTCTGCGCCGCTCACGCCCATGCCCATGTGCGCCGATTTCATGTCCTTGCCGGTGTACTTGCACGGGCCGCCGCTCGCCTCGCAGATCTGGTTCACGAGATGGTTCTTGAACGTCTTCAACCGCTCGGGATCTGACGCCGTTTTGGCGAAGAAGCCGTTGATGCGGTTGTCGGCGGCGACGCGCGCCACGAACTCGTCGACCACGGCGGTAATGGCGTTCTTGCCGCCAAGGCGCTCGTAGAGCGACTTCTCTTTCATCGCGCCCTGTCCAACGAGACCTGCCGACGAAACCGAGACCAGCACGGCCAGAATGGCGAAGAAACCGAGGATGTCCTTTTTCTGCATGCCTAATCCTTTCGCTGTGAAAAACCCGTCTGCAGACCACTACGGACGGGGGCAAAGGATGGATTGGCCGTACTGGTAAGATGCTCCGCCCCATCTTTTTCGGGGCGCCGGCCGTAGCAACTATGTGGGTGATACTGGCGGTAACCGGGCGCTCGGCCTCCGCGGTCGAAATGGAGCGGCTTGCCGATCGAGCGGCGCTTTCTCGCATGGCCCGCGGTGACGAGAGCGCGCTCGCCGAGCTGTACGACCGCCACGCGCGGCTCGTGTTTTCGCTCGCCCTGCGCATCCTTCAGAATCGTGCCGATGCCGAAGACGTAGTGCAGGAGGTCTTCGCGCAGGTCTGGGCGCAGGCGGGACGCTACGAAGACGCGCGCGGCGCCGTCGCCGCCTGGATGCTGATGATGACCCGCAGCCGCGCGATCGATCGGCTGCGGGCACGGCGGGCCCGGCCCGACACGAGCGGCGATCCATCTGACGCGCGGAATCTGGCCGATCTCGCTCCCACGCAGGATCTGCAGTTGCTGTCGAACGAAGAGGTCACACGGTTGCGCGATGCGCTCGATGGGCTGCCAGTCGCGCAGCGCGCCGCGCTCGAGCTCGCATATTACGAAGGCTTGACGCACGCCGAGATTGCCGATCGACTATCGGAACCGCTCGGCACGGTGAAAACGAGGATTCGCCAGGCGGTGATCAAGCTGCGCGAATCGCTGCTGGCCAGAGGACAATGAACGCGACCAGAGACGACGATCGTCCGGAGCTCGAGCCGCCGGTCCTTCAGGGACTCGGTCAGGCCGTCGCGCAGGAAGATCCTTCGCCGGCCCTGCGTGCGCGCGTGCTCGCCGCGGCGGTGTCGTCGCGCCAACCCACCGCGCGGCCTCGATCGGCGCCCGCGTTCATCCCGTGGCTGGCGGCGGCCGCTTCACTCGTGCTGGCGTTTGGACTGACGATCTACACGGGCCAGTTGCGCTCTCGCATCGGCGTGCTCGAGGACGATCTGCGCGACGCGCGTGCGCGCGCCGATGCGACCGAGCGTCAACTGGCGAATGCGCAGCGAACAGCGGCGGGCGCGCTGACTTCGGTCTCGGTGCTGACGTCGCCGGACGTGGCGCGCGTCGACCTCGCCGGTCAAACGATTGCGCCGAAGGCCTCGGCCCGCGCATTCTGGAGCCGGTCGCGCGGGATGGTCTTCACGGCCGCGAATCTGCCGCCACTGCCCGCGGGCCGCATCTATCAGTTGTGGGTGGTGACGGCGCAGGCGCCGATTAGCGCGGGGCTGCTGACGCCGGACGCCGCGGGTAATGTCAGCGACATGTTCAACACACCGCAGGATCTGCCGCAGCCGGTCGCGATGGCGGTCACCATCGAGCCGGCCGGCGGCGTGCCGGCGCCGACCGGTGCGATGTATCTGGTTGGCAAGCTCTAGCTAGCGAACCTCGCCGATATCGAACGACAGGCTCGCCACCAGCTTCGAAAGTTCTCCCCGCGCGGTGTCGATTCTGGTCGACGTGTCGGCCAGCGATTTGCTGATCTCCGCCAGCTGATCTTCCTGCTCGGGCTTTTTCGCCCAGTCGGGTCGATCGCTTCCATCCAGACCACCTGTTCGCGTGACGTCGGACTCCGCCGACTCTTGAGACTCTGCGGACTCCCAGGACTCGTCGGACTCCGAGTCCGACTTTCGCCTCACGACTTCCGACCAGCGCCTTGCGACTACCTAGTCCCGGTCCTTCTTGTCCGGATGCTCGTCGTCAACCTCGCGCGGGTTGTCGTGCGTGAAATGGTCGTGCTTGGGAGGCGTGCCCGGTTTCCAGTCGTGCCACGGGCGCTCGGAGTAGATCGTGTTCATGCGGCCGAGCTCTTCGATGCGTTCGCGATGCGGGTCCTTGGGGGTGTCTGCCATGTTGGTCATTTTACGGCATCCGGGCCCATGGCTCCTGGCAAGGATCTTGTTGTAGTCAAGTGCGCAGCGCGGAAAACGTCGTCCTTCGATACATATCAAAGGCGCGCGCGCTAAATGGTCATTGCGTCTGATAAAGGAGACATCGTGAAAACGAAACAGGTCCTCGCTTCTCTGCTGATTGTCATAGGGCTCGTCTCGCTGTTGTGGGGTGGCGTTACGTGGACACGCAAGGAAAAGGTGCTCGATCTCGGCCCAATCGAAGCGACCAAAACCGAGCGCGAGACGATTCCGATGCCGCCGCTCGTCGGTGGACTGCTGCTCGCAAGCGGCGTCGTGCTGCTGCTCGTGCCGTCGCGTGCACGCGCGTAGCGTCGTACGTAGTGTCCGGCTTTAGCTGGACCCTCACGCGGTCCGCTCGCGCCGCAGTACGTAGTGTCCGGCTTCAGCCGGACTTTCACCCAGCAACGACCCGACGATCGAGCCGCTGCGACCGATGCCGTTCGCCCACGCCACGCCCGTGGCGCGATATGGCGTCGGGGTAAGATCCCGCCGACAGCGCGCTATCATCACGCCGCCGATGCCCCTGGCGTGACCATGCCTATGCCGCTGCTGAGAGGTCCTGAATGAGCCAACTGGTATTCCCTGCTCCGCCCCTCGTCACCGTTCCCGTGCGCGGGCGATCCGAACGAGTCCCGATTCGACGGATCTTCTGCGTCGGTCGCAACTACGAAGCGCACGCGAAGGAAATGGGCGTGGCCGTCGACCGTGAGGCGCCGTTCTACTTCACGAAGGCGGCCGAGCATTACGTCGCGTCGGGAGCGACGGTGCCCTATCCGCCCGGGACGTCCAACTATCACTACGAACTGGAGCTCGTCGTGGTGATCGGGACACCCGCGTTTCGCGTGTCCGCGGGCGCCGCCCTCGAGCATGTGTTCGGCTACGCGTGCGGCCTCGACATGACGCGCCGCGACCTTCAGAACGCCGCGAAAGATCAGCGCCGTCCGTGGGATCTCGGGCAAGGACGTCGAGCAGTCGGCCGTGCTGTCCGAGATCGTCCCTGCCGCCGGGATTGGCCATCCCGCAGCCGGTCTCATCGAGCTGCGCGTGAACGGCGACGTCAAGCAGAGCGCGGACATCTCGCAGCTGATTCACAAGGTGCCCGACGTCATCGCGCACCTCTCGACCTTCTACCACCTGCAGCCAGGGGATGTGATTTATACCGGCACGCCGGAAGGCGTCGGGCCGGTGAAGCCGGGCGATGCGCTCGCGGGCACGATCGCCGGGGTCGGCACCATCGGGCTGACGCTCGGCCCAGCCGAGTAGGCGTTTCAGCGTGAGCCCCCGACTGCCTATTGGAGAAACCACGGTATTTCGCAGGACAAAGGCACCCCTTCGCTCACTATCACGTTTTTACTAGCAGAAACCGCCAATTACGGTGGGCGCTGGGCTGTGTCACGCTGGCGGGCATCTTGCACTTCTGTGTCAGTCCCCCGGACAACGTCGGACCGCGCGCTCGCGACGAAGGCTATTGAGTCGTGCGCGACATCGGAGTGCACGTACGAAGGAGAGAGAAAATGACAAAACGGCTGTTCATCATGACGGGCGTGGCGGTGTTGTTGGCCTCGGCTGTGGGACTTCGGGCGCAGACCACGACAAGCAAGGTTACTGAGGCTGCGGGCCAGGCCAAGGTGACCCAGGAGCAGATCACCGGAGAAGTGGTGCTAACCGAGGGCAACTGGCTGCTCGTCAGATTGCAGCCGAGCGGCCAGTACCGCTACTTCGACATCCCACCCGGACGGCAGTTCATCATCGATGGTCAAGCCAAGCTGATCAGCGACCTCCGGCCGGGAACGGTGCTCAGGGCGACGGCGGTTACCACGACGCAGCCGATCGTTGTGCGTACAACGACCGTCACCAACGGCACCGTGTGGTACACGTCGGGCAACTACGTGATTCTCACGCTCGCAAGCGGCGAGAACCGGGAGTACAACGTTCCCGCGTCGTTCCGGTTCGTGGTGGAAGGCAAGCCGGCAGCAGTCACCGATCTGAAGAAAGGCATGAAGGTCTCAGGGGAAAAAGTCGTCGAAGAGCCCCGGACCGTCATCTCGACCAAGACGGTGATCGAGGGGAAAGCTCCCAAATAGACCGCGCGAGACGTCCGAGATCAATTCCCGTTTCCGCACCAGCCTCCGCTCAAGCTCACACCGAGCTACGGCTGGCAGGCCAGACCAAAGAAGCCCAGCTTTTGCTGGGCTTCTTTGTTTCTGGAATGAATCACGGGTTCCGATTGCGAAGAGTTTGACTCCACAACTATGGAAATCAGAAAGCTTGGGTCGGACCTGCACGTGCCGGTGCTCAGCTTCGGAACAGCGACGTTTGGCGACGGGCCGGCGTTCAAAGCATGGGGCGGCAATGGCGTCAAAGAGGCTGTTCGAATCGTGGACCTCTGCCTCGAGGCAGGCGTCACGATGTTCGACTCGGCCGATGTCTACTCGGCCGGGCAGGCGGAGACCATCCTTGGCCAGGCGATCAAGGGCAGACGCCATCAAGTCCTTATCTCGACCAAGGGCACGTTCAGGATGGGCGACGAGCCGGACGATGTCGGCTCGGGGCGCAAGCATCTGACCAAGTCGATCGAGGACAGCTTGCGGCGACTCGGCACCGACTACATCGATCTCTACCAACTGCATGGCTTTGACGCGTTGACACCAGTGGAAGAGGCGCTGGGCACGCTGAACGATTTCGTTCGCGTGGGCAAAGTCCGTCAAATCGGCTGCTCCAATTTCTCCGGCTGGCACCTGATGAAGTCCCTGGCGGCATCGGAGCGTCACGGGTGGGCGCGCTACGTGGCGCACCAGGCGTATTACTCACTCCTCGGCCGGGAATTCGAGTGGGAGCTGATGCCACTCGCGCTCGATCAGGGCGTAGGGACGGTCGTGTGGAGCCCATTGGCAATGGGCCGGCTGGGCGGGAAAATCCGGCGCGGCCAGGCGGCACCACAGGTCAGCCGGCTCAATCACTCCAGGACCGCACAGATCGCGCCACCTGCGGACGCCGAGCAGGTCTACCGCGTTGTCGACGCACTCGACGCGGTGGCGAAGGAAACCGGGAAGGCCGTGGCGCAGATCGCCATCAACTGGGTACTGCAGCGGCCGAGCGTGGCGACGGTGATCATCGGCGCGCGAGACGAGGCGCAGTTGCGGCAGAATCTCGGGGCGACGGGTTGGACGCTCACGCCGGCCCAGATGGCCCAACTCGAGGCCGCAAGCGCAAAGCCACGGATCTACCCCTATTGGCACCAGGCGCAATTCGCGGAGCGGAATCCATTCCCGACGGCGTAGGCAGCGGCGTCAACGGACCGCGCGCACCGTCGTTTGCGCGACCGCCTGGTCGTTGTCTGGATGCGGGTCCGGCTGGCGGCCACTGACGACGACTCGGGTACTCACCGTACCGGCGCTCGCGGACCGAAGGTTGAACGAGATCGTCCACGTGCCGTGGTTCGGTAACAGCAAGGTGTCACATGAGAGACGGTGCTGATCTCCGTACAGAGCACAGCCATATCCCAGGCCTGGATTCGTCGCCTTGGCCGGACCGACGAAGCTGACATCAGGCGGCGTCAGATAATGATCGACTTTCAGGTTCGTCGCGTCAGCTGGACCGTGGTTAGTGACCGTGACGGTGTAGCCCAGGACGCCTCCGACGTCGACTTCGCTCGCTGAAGGGATGACCGCGACCGAGAGATCCACCCCCCGCGGCGCCGGAACCGTGTCGAGCACAACCTTTGTTCCGTCTGCGGCGGCCGCAGCAGCAGGAATCGTGCTTCGCAGCACAGTGGGCGAGGAAGCCTGACTGAGGAACTTGCGCGGGAGTCCGGAGCCGTCCGCCGCCGTGATCCAGACTGCTGAGCCGTCGCCATAAAGGACCTGCTGGTCGTCGAGCCATTCGATCTGATCGTCTATGCTGCGAAGCTCGGTCAGCGCGGTCTCAGTCATGGTTTGCAGGTCCAGTACATGAAAGCGCCACGCGCCGCTTACGAGGCCACCGACCCGCTTCTTGAATGCCAGGCGTGTCCCGTCAGGCGACAACGAAGGGCACTCCACGTTCTCCCGAAGCGTCCGCATCCGGCGCTCAGCCACCGAGCCCTCGACTAGATAGGTGCGGCGGCCCGTCCCCAGCGTGGCGTAGAACCGATCGCCATCCGGCGCGAAGGTCACTCCCCAGTAGTTGAAATCGACGCTCTGGAAGCTCCGGCCGTCGCGCAACAGTGCGAACTGCTCGAGGTTGCCGATCTTGGCGCCGGTTTCGAGATTGATGAGCGTTGTCTCAGTCGAGAAGCCTGCGTCGGTGTACGAATGACCTGCGACGAACACGGTCGTCGCGCCGTAACGTCCGTCCGGCGAAATACGCACCCGGCTTGGGAACCCGCCGAGTGGCACATCATGTGAGATCCTGAAGTCGGGGCCGAAGACGTAGCCGTGAGTCGAGATCGCATCAGCGACTGTCGTGGTGCTGCCGCCTTCACTGAGACACAGGCCATGCCCGCCGGCGTAGTAAATCCGCCGGCATGTCAGACTGGTCATTCCTCGCGGGCCTTCTGGCAACTCGAGCGGGACGACCGCGGCCCGATGGCTGCGATCCGTGGACAAGCTGCTAAAGAGCAACTGCGCTCCAGCATTCGCCACCAGGGGAGTCTCTGCCGTGTGGGCGATCACCGCACTTTCGCCTGAGCCCTTCGCCGATCGGTCACGCCGCACGGCCCAGACAACGTAGACCGCAGCGGTGATCACGCAGACTATCGAGAACACGGCGAACACCCTGGTTCGTTCAGTCATTTTCCGATCAGGGTGTGACGAGACCCTCAGCGCGAGTCCCTTGAGCGTCCGAATCCAGCAGGAAACGTGCGAGCACAATCGCCACTACCAGACAACCTCCGAACACACCAATGGCAAACTCGACGCCGCGCCACGTCCAGAGCCAGCCGAACAGGATTGAAGCCGCCATTCTGGCCAGATTGACGACCGTCATCAACAGCGCCATCCCGCTGGTGCGCAGATCGGCGGGCAATCGGGAACTGGCGAGCGCCATCAAGACACCGTCGGTGCCCGCATAATAGCAGCCCAGCAGCAGCAGAGACCCTGCCGTCAGGCCGATGCCCGGGGATGGAAGCAGCAACGTCGCGTAGGCGAGCAAAAGCAGCACGTAGCTGCCCAGAAAGACACGCGTGCGCCCGATCCGATCGGCGACGAGTCCCATGGGGAGGGCGAGCACCATGAAGATCGCTGCTGTTGCCACGTACAGCAGCGGAAAGAAGCCCACCTGAAACTCGAGGCGGCGTTGCAAGGTCAGGTAGAAAAACGCGTCGCTCAGCGTCGCGAGGTTGAGGGCTCCACCGGCCACAACCAGCGAGAGAACGTTGGAGCTCCCGAGCAGACGGGCGATCGCCGATATCGTGATGCCGGCACGTTGCGGCTGTTCAGTCGCGGGTGCCAGCTGATTGTCCACGAACAGCACCAGGATACCCAGCCCGATCAGCGCGGCGCACAAACTGACCACGAAGACCGCATCGAACGCGTCGGGCGACAGCATCAGAATTCCGAAGGCGAGGAGCGGCCCGATCATCGCTCCGGCGGTGTCCAGCGCCCGATGAACACCGAAGGCCGTGCCAAGCTCGCCGGCAGGGGTGCTGAATGAGATCAGGGCGTCTCGGGGATCGCTGCGAATGCCTTTGCCGATCCGGTCAATCAGCACGATCCCGAGCAGCCACCCCCACACGCTGCCGAACGCCAGCAGTCCGATACGCGACACCGTTGAAAGCGCATACCCGACGATCGCGACGCTCTTGTAGCGGCGGGTCCGGTCCGCCAGGTAGCTGCCAACGAGGCGGACAACAGCCGCCGCACCGAGATACAGCCCATCGACTACTCCGAACGCCATCGGCGTCATGCTCAGGTTCATGAGCATATAGAGTGGAATTACTGACGCGACCATCTCGGACGAGATGTCGGTGAACAGGCTCGTCAAGCCGAGGAAGAGCACATTCGCGCTCACTCGGAGCCGCGACGGCCCCAACAGCTTGCGGCCTGTCTGAAGAACCCGGCTGGAATTCTCGATCTGATACACATGCACCCGAAGGCGATTTCAGGGATTATCGGCAACTTCTTCTGCGGCCGACAGATTCGAGAATGATGGGGGTATGGGTAAGCGAAGGTTGGTGCGCCCAGCATGATTCGAACATGCGACCTCCTGGTTCGTAGCCAGACGCTCTATCCAGCTGAGCTATGGGCGCGGCGACCGACCCTTCAGTCTAACATATGGGACACGGCCCATATGAGCCACCTCGACCACAAGGCCACCTCCCCCGCATCGGTGCGCTGCTACGTGCTGACGATCAGCGACACGCGGACGACCGCCACCGACACGAGCGCCCGCGCGATTGCCGAACTGCTGGAAGCCAGCGGCCATGAAGTGGCAGGGCGGGCGATCGTGAAAGACGACCCCGACGCCATCCGAGCCGCGATCGCGGCGCAGCTCGAGGGATCAACCGCGCGCGTGATCATCACCACCGGCGGCACGGGCATCACCTCGCGCGACTCCACCTACGAAGTCGTCAGTCGTCTTCTCGAGAAGCGCCTGGAAGGGTTCGGCGAGCTCTTCCGCATGCTGAGCTACCAGGAGATCGGCGCCGCGGCGATGATGAGCCGCGCGTGCGCCGGCACGGCCCGGGGCAAGATCATCGTCTCGCTGCCAGGATCGGAGAACGCCGTGCGGCTCGGGATGACCAAGCTGCTCATTCCAGAGCTCGGCCATCTCGTCCGAGAGTTATCGCGCTAGTCATGACTCCCACCAGGATGCGGCCGTTCGGCGACGTCATCACGCTCGAGGCCGCGCGAGCGATCCTCGATGCCACCGGCACGCCGATCGAGCGCACCGAAATGATTCCTCTCGAGGACGCCAACGGCCGCGTCGTGGCGGCCGACATCATCGCCAACGATGACGTGCCGCCGTTTTCGCGTGCGGGCATGGACGGGTATGCGCTCCGCGCGAGCGACACGCGCGGCGCGTCTCGCGCAGCTTCGCGCACGCTCAAGAGAGTGCACACCCTTTACACAGGCCAGGTGTCGCCTGTCCCAGTAGGAGAGGGCCAGTGCATCGAAATCGCGACCGGCGCGCCGCTGCCCGCGGGCGCCGATGCAGTAGTGATGGTCGAAGAGACCGACGCGGATGACCGCGATATCGTGCGCGTGTTTGCCGAGGTCCAGCCACAGCAGAACGTCGGCCGGCAAGGCGCCGACATCAAGGCCGGACAGGTGGTGGTGCGCGCCGGCGAAACGTTGAACTCGAGCCGCGTGGGCGCGCTGGCCGCCGTCGGAACCGTGCGGGTGAATGTCTACCAGCGGCCTCGCGTCGCCATTCTCTCGACCGGTAATGAAGTGGTGGTGCCGGGCACCCCGCTCGAGCCCGGCCAGATTTACGACATCAACCGCTTCACGCTTGCTGCAGTCGTCTCCGAAAACGGCGGTATTCCGGTCGCCTATCCTCCTGCGCCCGACACGCTCGACGCGCTCGTCTCGACGCTCGACGATCTGATTGCGTGCGACATCGTCGTCTTCTCTGGAGGCAGCTCGGTCGGCGAGCGCGATCTGATCCGTGACGCCATCGCGGCAAAGGGCCGGCTGCTCTTCCATGGCGTCGCGGTGAAACCCGGGAAACCAACCGGGCTGGGCGTCGTGAAGGACAAACCCGTTTTCGCCATGCCCGGCTATCCGACATCGTGCCTCTCGAACGCACACATGCTGCTCGTGCCGATGCTGCGCCGCCTGGCGCGGCTTCCGCCACGCATCAACAGAATCGTGACGCTTCCGCTCGCGCACGCGATCGCCTCGGCCAGCGGCCGGCACCAGTTCTACACCGTGCGCATCGCGAATGGCACGGCGACACCGGCCTTCAAGGCATCCGGCGACATCACCAGCATGTCGCTCGCGGACGGCTACATCGAAATTCCGGCGAACGTGGACCGCGTGGAAGCCGGAACGCAGGTCGATGTAACGCTGTTTTAAAAAATCTTTGACGAACTGTTGTCGAAGTACCGACGCCGCACGAATTCGCTGGCACTATCTCGTCGCACCTTCTTCACATTCAGACGGCAGTTACAGATTTCGACAGGGAGGCGTAATGATGTTTGCGGAGTTCCGTGTGTACGTCCAGTTCGATGAGACCCGTGAAGGTGTACTTGCGAAGATGCAGGATTTCATTCGGGCGTGCATCGGAAACCTCGATGGCGTCGCCGCCGTAGAAGTCGAACCACCTAAGGGTTCCGTACAGAACCCAACCGAACGTCACTTCAATGTGACGGGAGGATCGACACACTTGATGTGATGCTGAGTCGGCTCGGTGATGGTCATCAGGCCATCACCGAGCCCGCATGTCGTAATCGGCAACACTATTTCTTGATGGCGTCGCCGACGTCCTTGATCGCGTTACCGACCTTCCGGCGCGCTTTGCCGAAACCACCCTGGACTTTTCCGCCGGCTTCCTGCGCTTCGCCTTCCGCTTTCAACCGTTCATCGTCGGTCAGATTGCCGGCCGCCTGCTTGGCTTTGCCCTTCACTTCTTCCGTTTTGCCTTCGACTTCATCGTTGTTCCACATTGGATTCGACCTCCACCCCGTTTAGTGCACAACCCATACCGTTGGAGGCAGTGAACACTGTTCGGACACAGACAGAGGCGATGAGCGCATGAGAGGGCACGGAGGCATCCCCAACACGGAGACACAGAGACAACGGAGTTTTTTTGGTCAGGAAACAGAAAGAAAATAATCTGCCTCCGTGAGCTCTTCTACCGGCGACCGATCCGCCGCTCGTACTCCTGCTCGAGCACGTCGGCGGTGTGCAAATCGAAGTGCGCGGCCGTGCGCTCGTACTTCCCGCGGAATTCAGAATGACATCGGTAGCACACGGTGACATCGCCAAGCCTGCCGTACACGATGAGATCGATGAGCGCGGCAAATGCCAGGATGCCGTAGGCGATGAGATCCTCGCCGAACCAGTAGAAGCCCGCGCTGATTGCCGCACCGACGATGACGACGGTGAGGCCGACTTTGGGATCGAAGTCCTTTCGGATGTAGAAATCGGCGCCGTGGCACACGGGACACGCATCGACGCGCGTGTCACCGCGCACGGCGTCGCTGAACGTGAGCGCCAGCACGTGTCCGCATCCTCCGCATTTGATCGACTCGGGCGCCTCGGAGGCGTCGACCGGAAGCCCCGCGTCGCATTTCGGGCAATGAGCGACGACCCGCATCACACGGGCACTTTGGTGGAAAGCAGAACGTACTTGGCGAGGACTTCGCCCACGATCACGGTGAAGAAATCCACGTACAGGATTCCCGTGGCCGACTGCGTGGACTGGATTTTCGCGGTTTCCCACGTCATCCACGACAGAACTGCCGGGCCGGCAAGACCGAACGCGACGCGCTGCCAGAAGAAAATCCCGTCGAGAGAAAACATGTAGCGCTCGAAATTCGGCACGCCGGGCTGCCACGACAGGACCGCGATCATCACGGCGGCGACCACCACGACGACCCTGACGACGGTCGAGCCGATGTGCAGCTTGACGATCGACTGGAGGTGCGCGACGTCGAGCGAGGGGACGACCAGATACCAGTGGCCGAGTACCATGGCGCCACACGCGCCGCCGAGGAGCGCGACGGAGCTGAGAAAGCTGGCCACGGTCAAGAGCGGCATCAACCCTGGCGCATCGCCCGAGATGTCGAACGCCTGCAGCACGACGGAGAGGAGGCCGAAGCCGATGGCCGTCCACAGGAGCGCCGGGCGAATCGCCGCGAGCATGCGGCCGATTGTGGCCCAGTACATGACGAGAGCGGCCTCAGCCACGACGAGCGAGCCGATCGCCGCCCTGTACAGCGTGGTCGGATCTTCGTGCTCGGGTCTCAGCGCAAATCCGATCGCGATGAGCAGCACGGCCGTACCGGCGTTGAAGCGAAAGAACTTCACCCCGGCCTCGCGTCCGACCCACGCCAGGACGAGCGTGATGCCGACCCCCAGATGAACGAGAAAGAGAAACAGGATCGCTGACAGAGACATAGGGACTAGTGATCGGGGTTTAGGGATTAGGAGTTAGGAGTTAGGAGTGGGGATCAGGGCTGACCCAATCCCTAATCCCAAATCCCTAATCCCTGGAGGCGCTATTTTCCGAGTCGCGAAACGACTTCTGTCCAGCTCACCACGTTCCACCATGCCGCGAGATAGTCGGGACGGCGATTCTGATACTTCAGGTAGTACGCGTGCTCCCAGACGTCGACGCCAAGGATCGCGTTCTTCCCTTCCATGATCGGCTGATCCTGGTTCGGCGAGCTCTCGATGCTGAGCTTGCCGTTGGATTCGATCAGCCACGCCCAGCCGCTGCCAAAGCGCGTCACGCCCGCCTTGGTGAACTGCTCCTTGAACCCGTCGAAGCTGCCGAAGGCCGCCTTGATGCCGTCGCCCAGCGCACCTGTCGGCGCTCCGCCGGCGTTGGGCGCCATCCACTTCCAGAATGCGGAGTGGTTCATGTGACCGCCGCCGTTATTACGGACGGCCGGGCGGATGTCTTCGGGCACCTTGCCGATATCGCGCAACAGATCCTCGATGCTCTTCGACTGCAGATCGGGGTGCTTCTCGAGCGCCGCGTTGAGGTTGGTGACATACGCCTGGTGATGCTTGCCGTGATGGATCTGCATGGTCTGCGCATCGATATGCGGCTCCAGAGCGTCGTGCGCATATGGAAGCTGCGGAAGTGTGTGAGCCACGATTGTCCTCCTCTGAGGCGAATGATTAGTGAACGGAAAGCATCCGATCGAGCGCCACCTTGACCCAGTGCTTCTGCTCGTCGGACACGACAATTCGGTTGTGGACCTGCCCATCCAGGAGTCCTTCGAGCACCCAGAGCAGGTGGTTGGGAGACACGCGGAACATGGTGGAGCAGAGACACCCGAACTGGTCGAGCGACAGCACGGTCTTGTCCGGTTTCATCGCATTCGCCAGGCGGTTGACGAGATGGATTTCCGTGCCGACGGCCCAAACCGATCCGGGCGCACTTTCGGTGACCTGCCGGATGATGTATTCGGTCGATCCGCTGTCGTCGGCGGCCTGGACGACGTCCCACGGCACCTCGGGGTGCACGATCACTCTGACGCCGGGATGCTGCTCGCGAATGCGCTGGATCTGCGCCACGGTGAAGCGTTCGTGCACCGAGCAGTGTCCCTTCCAGAGAATCATCTTCGCGTCGCGCACCTCGTCGGCAGCGCAGCCGCCGGACATTTCGTTCGGATCCCAGACCACCATCTTGTCGAGCGCCACACCCATCTTGTAGGCGGTGTTCCGGCCAAGATGCTGATCGGGCAGGAAGAGAATGCGCTCGCCGCGCTCCCACGCCCACCGCAGCGTGGCGCCGCAGTTGGTCGAGGTGCACACGATGCCGCCACGCTCGCCGACAAACGCTTTGATGGCCGCCGACGAGTTGATGTAGGTCACCGGGACGATGGACGATGGCCGATCGACGATGGCCGACAACTCGTTCCATGCAACCTCCAGCTGATCGATCGCGGCCATGTCGGCCATCGAGCAACCCGCCGCGAGGTCGGGCAGGATCACCTGCTGATGCGGCGCGGAGAGCACGTCGGCGCTCTCGGCCATGAAGTGCACGCCGCAGAAGATGATGAATTCCGCTTCCGGATGCTTCGCCACCTGCCCGGCCAGCCGGAAGGAATCGCCGGTGTAGTCGGCGAACTTGATGACCTCGTCGCGCTGATAGTGGTGGCCGAGGATCATCACGCGCCGGCCGAGCGAGGCCCTTGCCTCGGCGATGCGGCGGTCGAGCTCGTCGTCAGACAGACCAAGATATCGCTCGGGGAGCGGCTGCCGCTCCGAGATGTGCGACTTCTCGAACTCCGTCAGGACAGGAAGCATCGTCGACATCAGAACTATCAATTATAGCGGTTTTGCGGCGAAGGCGGCCGGACGACGTTGTAGAAGGTGTCGCGCTCGACCGGCACGCGCCCGGCCGAGCGGATGATGCGTTCGATGGCGCCCGTCGACAGGGCTTCCGGTGTATTCGATCCGGCCATGTGGTAGATCTTTTCTTCCTGCACCGTACCATCGAGATCGTCCACGCCAAACCACAGCGCCGTCTGCGCCAGCTCCACCCCGCTCGCAATCCAGAAGGCCTTGACGTGCGGGATGTTGTCGAGCATCAGCCGCGAGACGGCGTGTACACGAAGCGTGTCCGACCCGGACGGCGCCGGGAGCTTGCGCATCTGGTTGTTGTCGGGATGAAACGCGAGCGGGATGAACGCCTGGAAGCCGCCGGTTTCGTCCTGAAGCGCACGCGCCCTCAGCATGTGATCGACGCGTTCTTCATGGGTCTCGATGTGCCCGTAGAGCATCGTCACGTTCGATTTCATACCGAGGCGGTGAGCCGTCCTGTGGATCGACAGCCATCGGTCGGCGTCCGCCTTGTCGTGGCAAATCTTCTGGCGCACCCGCTCCGCGAACACCTCTGCGCCGCCACCGGGCAGCGACGCGAGCCCGGCATCCATCAGCGCGACGAGCACCTGTTCGTCGGACATCTTGTACAGATCGGCGAAAAACGCGATTTCCACCGCGGTGAAACACTTCAGATGAATCTCGGGCCTGATGCGCTTGAAGCCGCGCAGCAGCTCGAGGTAGTAGTCGAACGGCAAGTCCGGGTGCAGCCCGTTGACGACGTGCACCTCGGTGAGCGGCTGGTTGTGACGGACGCGCAGCTTCTCCCACGCGTCTTCGAGCGACATCGTGTACGACCCGGGATCGCCCGGCCGCAACCGCGCAAACGAACAGAAGAGACAGCTCGCCACGCACACATTGGTGGCTTCGATGCGGATGTTGTAGTTGTAGTAGGTGAGATCGCCGTGGCGCCGCTCGCGCTCGCGGTTTGCCAGCGCCGCCACTTCGAGCAGATTGGGATGCTCGAACAGGCGCACGCCGTCTTCCATCGACAGCCGCTCGCCACGTTCGAGTTTGCCGGAAATCTCTTTCAGCACCAGCCTTCGATCGTATCTCAAGGACTCCCAAATCTCTAAGCCCTCAGCCCGGGCGGATGTATCCTGAATAGCTTCGATGGTTGACCTGCTCATCTGCGCGGCGACGGAGCTCGAGTCTGCGCTCCTCCAGAAGCGATTCGACGGCGAGCGCTCTTCGGTGGCGCTCGTGCGGACGGGCGTCGGCGCCGTCAACGCCGCTCATGCCGTCACGCTCTTCCTTGCAAAGACGGGCGCTCGCGAAATCGTGGTGTGCGGGGTCGGAGGCGCCTATCCTTCGTCCGGGCTTGCGGTGGGCGATGTCGTCTGTGCCGAAACGGAATGCTACGGCGATCTCGGGGCCACATCGCCAACGGGATTCCTCGATATGAAGGCCCTCGGATTCCCGATCGTCGATGCGGCGGTCCCGCTCTTCAACGAGCTGCCGATGCAGGTATTCCCGACCTCACGACGGGCCCGGTTCGTCACCATGACCTCGTGCACGGGCACCGACAGGGATGCCCGCGCCATCGAAGCCAGGACCGGCGGGGCGGTTGAAAGCATGGAAGGCGCGGCCGTCGCCCACGTGGCGCACCTGCACTGCGTTCGCGTCGGCGAAGTGCGGGGCATCAGCAACATCGTGACCGATCGCGACACGCGCGCCTGGCGCTTGAAGGAGGCGGCGGCGGCCGCCCAGGAGGCCCTCATCACGTGGATCGCGAGCCGCTGAACTTCGCCTTCTCTCCCTGCCCGAACGATACGTTCGCGTTCCACGCGCTCGTGCACGGGCTCGTGCCCGGGCCCCGCGTGCGTCCTCATGTTGACGACGTGGAGGCGCTCAACGCGCGGGCGGAAACAGGTGACGCGGAGATCACGAAAATCTCGATCGCCGCCTACGAGCGCGTCCGCAATCGGTACGCACTCCTGCGGGCGGGTGGTGCGGCGGGATTCGGTGTGGGGCCTGTCATCGTCGCACGCAGGCCTCGAACCGTGAGCGGCCGCGTGGCCATTCCCGGCGAGCGCACGACAGCCGCACTTCTTTTACGTCTGCTGGGCCGTTTCGAGACGGTCGCGATGCGGTTCGATCGGATCGAGGAGGCGGTGATACGCGGCGACGTGGACTGCGGCGTGCTGATCCACGAAGGCCGGTTCACCTATCAAGCCAGAGGGCTCGCGCTGGTCGCCGACCTGGGCGCGGTGTGGGAAGAGCGCATGAAGTGCCCGCTTCCGCTCGCGGCCATTGCGATTCGCCGCGATCTGGTAGACGCCTGGGCGCCCGAGGTGGACCGCGCGCTTCGAGCCAGCGTGGAACACGCGTTCGCGCAACCCGGCGCCAGCCGCGAGTACGTCGCCACGCATGCCCAGGAAATGGATCCGTCGGTGGTGGCCAGGCACATCGCGCTTTACGTCAACGACTACACGCTGGCGCTCGACGAGCATGCCGTCGGCGTGCTGCTCGACTGGTCACGGCAACAAGCTGGGGCTCTATCTAACGGAAGCACGCGCCCTATCTTCGTTTGATCACGATTACGAATACGATTACAGAAGGTCAGAAGATCGGTAGATCTATAGATCGGTAGATCTATAGATCGATAGATCTCTTGTTTGTATTTCTCACTAGACGTCATCGTCCTCAGCCACCGCGTACGCGCTGGGCACACGTTTGAAAACGATGGTGAGCCCGAAGCCGACCAGGACGATCGAGGCGACGACACCTGCGTAGATTCCCGGCCCGACAACCGCGGCGGGCGGCTCGACGACTGGCACGTTCTCCACGATCGCGCGGGCCTGCACCTGCGCCCACATGGAATTGCGCACCGCGCGAGCCATCCACTGATAACCGAGAAACAGAATCGCGAACGCCATGAGGCCGACGAGCAGCAGCGGATGCCGTGAATTCTTGCGCGTCCAGATACTGAGGCCGGCCAGAAGGACCGCCAGTCCGCCGAGTCCGACCACCCACCATCCGGCGGTGTCGGGAACACCACCGAGCGCCACGTCCCCGACGGTCATCCATGGCAGAAAGGCGCTGACGATCAGCAGCACGCCAGCGGCTGCCGGAATGTAATACGCGCGCATCAGGAAAAATCCGAGTCTAGCACTGTCCTCTCAAGTGACGCACCGCGTCGCCGACCACGCCGGCGGCCCGGTCGATCTCCGCCTCGGTGTTGAATCGATGGAGACCGAACCGGATGGACGCGCGCGCCTGCTCGTCGGTCAGACCGATCGCGTGCAGCACGTGCGACGGCTCGGCGCTGGCCGTCGCGCACGCGGCGCCGGAGGAAACGGCCACGTCGCCCGCGATCGCCTTCAGCAGCGTTTCGCCGTGCACGCCATCCACGCGGATGTTCAGGTTGTTGGCCAGACGGGGCTGGAGCGCGCCGTTGACATGAAGACGGTCGATCCTCGCCGAGAGGCCCGACCACAGGCGATCGCGAAGCGTCTGGAGCCGGCACGATTCGGCGTCGAGCTCGTCGCGACAGAGCGACGCAGCCGCGCCAAACCCGACGATGGCCGGCACGTTGAGCGTGCCCGAACGATAACCGCGCTCGTGCCCGCCGCCATCGATGAGCGGCTCGAGATCGATCGCGGGTTGCCGCCTGGCGACGTACAGCGCGCCCACGCCCTTGGGGCCGTACAACTTGTGCGCGCTCAGCGACAGGAGGTCGATACCGATCTCTTTGACATTCATGCGCACCAGGCCGGCGGACTGCACGCCGTCGCAATGGAACAGCGCGCCGTGCTCGTGCGCGATGGCGGCAATCTCGCCGAGCGGATGGAGGACGCCGATCTCGTTGTTCGCCGACATCGTGGTGACGAGCAGCGTGCCGTTGGTGACGGCCGCACGCAGACGCTCGAGATCGAGCCGGCCGTCGCGATCGACATCCAGGTACGTCACGCGAAATCCCTCGCGTTCGAGCGTACGGCAGGGATCCAGAACGGCACGATGCTCCGTACAGATCGTCACGATGTGCCTGCGGCTGTCCGGCGCCGCGGCCGCCGCGCCTTTGATCGCCAGGTTGTTCGATTCGGTCGCACCGCTCGTGAACACGACGTCGCGAAAGCGCCCACCGATGAGCGCGCCCACCTGTTCGCGCGCCTGCTCGACGGCCTTCCCCGCCTTCCACCCGAACGGGTGATTCCGGCTCGACGCGTTGCCGAAGTGCTCCGTGAAGAACGGGAGCATGGCATCGACCACACGCGGGTCGACGGGCGTGGTCGCGTGCGAATCGAGGTAAATGGGGTTCATGGAGTCGGTTACTGAGAACCGAAAACTGCCAACTGAAAACTGAGAACTGAAAACTAGAAGCGTTATGAGGGGTACTGGACGGCGACCGGACGGGAGATCGAAATCAGGACGGGCTCGGTGGCTTCGGTGGCCAGCTCGGTAATCGAACAGGTTTGCAGCGCCACCAGGATCCGCTCCTTGATCTTCCACAGCGGATCGCGGACGCTGCACTTCGAATACTGCTCGCAGTTCTCTTCCTCGGTCGAACAGGCCGTGACGGTCAACGGGCCGTCAACCGCCTGGATGACGTCGGCCACCGAGATATCGGCGGGCGGACGGCTCAAGTGGTAGCCGCCGCGGGTGCCCTGATGCGAGGCGAGCAGACCTTCCCGCGCCAGCCGCTGCAGCACCTTGGCCATCAGCTCGACCGGAATGTCGTACTGCTCGGCGATTTCGCGCGCACTCGCGGCCGTCTGGTCGGGCCGCAGCGCGAGATGCTTCATCGCGATCAGCGCGTAGTCCGCTTTCTTCGATAACCTTAACATGTGTAAATTATTGGTAGAGCGTAACTTAAGTTGCGCCCTACCGGTAAAGCCAGTGTACGACTGTCGGGGATGCGGGTCAATACTTCGGCACCGACGGGTCGATCTTGTCCGCCCAGTCGAGGATCCCGCCCTTCAGGTTCTTTACGTTTTTGTAACCCTGCTGCCGCAGGAACGCCGCCGCCTTCGCGCTCCGCCCGCCCATCTTGCAGTGGACCACGATTTCCTTGTCGCGCGGAATCTCGCCCACCCGCTGCGGCACTTCGCCAAGCGGAATCAGGGTCGAGCCGGGGATGCGGCCGATCTGGAACTCGTTGGGCTCGCGCACGTCGAGCAGGAAGAAGTCTTCCTTCGCGTCGATCCTGCGCTTCAGCTCCTTGACGTCCGTTTCCGTCTCGTTGCTGCTTGCAGTATTCACGGTCACCTCCGGCGCCGCCGGCGCCACACCGCAGAACTGTTCGTAATCGATGAGCGCGGTCACCGTCGGATGGGTGCCGCACACCGGGCAGTCAGGATCTCTCTTGAGCTTGAGCTCGCGGAACTTCATCCGGAGCGCGTCGTAGATCAGGAACCGGCCGATGAGCGGCTCGCCGATCCCCGTGATCAGCTTGATCGCTTCGGTCGCCTGAATCGTGCCGATGACGCCGGGCAGCACGCCAAGCACGCCACCTTCGGCACAGCTCGGCACGAGCCCGGGCGGCGGCGGTTCCGGATAGAGGCAGCGATAGCAGGGCCCGCCTTTGGTCGCGAACACCGAGGCCTGTCCCTCGAACCGGAAGATGCTGCCGTACGCGTTCGGCTTCCCCAGAAGCACGCACGCGTCGTTGGTGAGATAACGCGTCGGAAAATTGTCCGTCCCGTCGAGGATGACGTCGTACGGCCGGAACAGATCGAGCGCGTTCTTGGACGAGAGCGCCGTCTCGTAGGTCTCGATCGAGACGTGCGGGTTGAGCGCGAGCAGCCGGTCTTTGGCGGACGCGAGCTTCGATCGTCCGACGTCGGACGTGCTGTGAATCACCTGCCGCTGCAGGTTGCTGAAATCCACGACGTCGAAATCGACGATGCCGATGCGGCCGACGCCCGCCGCCGCCAGATAGAGCGCCGCCGGCGAGCCAAGCCCGCCCGCGCCGATGCAGAGCACGCTGCCGGCCTTGAGCTTCTCCTGACCGTCGACGCCAACCTCCGGCATGATGAGGTGCCGGCTGTAGCGTTTGACTTCGTCATTCGTAAGAGCCATGGGTGTTTCTAGTTTCCTCCCGCCACCGAGGGAATGATGCTGATCGTATCTCCGGGCTTCACGGCTGTTTTCTCTTTCTCCAGATACCGGATGTCTTCGTCGTTGAGATAGACGTTGACGAAGCTCCGAAGCTTGCCCTGCTCGTTGTACAGGTGCGGCTTCAGCCCTTCGTACTTCGTCGTCAGGTTGACGAGCAGCTCGCCGATCGTGCCGCCATCGACTTCGACGGCATCCTGCTTCCCGGTGAACGGACGGAGTGGAGTCGGAATCAGAATCTTGTTCGCCATAAGTGTCTCACTGTGGGCTCAACTTTAGTTGAGCCTGAATCCCTACACCTCGAGCTGCGCTTCATGGAACTGCGAGCGATCGTCGGCCAGCAGCCAGACCGTCATCGCCTCCGGCTGGGCCTGTTGAATCGACACGATCACGTACCAGAAGGACGGAAACGCGTGGTCCAGATCGTCCTGCGACGGACGCGCGGGATGATCGGGATGCGAGTGATAAAACCCCAGCAGCTCCTGTCCGAGCCGCGTCGCCTCCCCTTCCACGAATTTGTAGTCCGACGGCCTGATCAAGAACCTCCGCCTCGCCCCTTCTTCGGTCGTGTTCGGCAGCGGCGCCACGTGCCGAACGACGCCGTCCGCGCCAATCAGCGCGCCGCAGCACTCGTTCGGGTACGTCTCCACGCCGTGCCGCCGGATGGCGTCCGCAATGCCAGGCATCAGCCTCAATGATTCAGACATGAAATCGGGGCCGCGGGATCCCTACGCGGGCGCGTTCCAGAACCGCTCGGACATGTATTTGTCGGCGCTGTCGGGAAAAATGGTCACGATCACGGCATTCCGGACGTCTCTGGCCACCTTCAGCGCGCCCGCCAGCGCGGCGCCGCCGGAAATGCCGACCAGAAGGCCTTCTTCCCTCGCCAGGCGGCGCACCATGGTATACGCGTCCTCGGTGGCCACGCGCATGTCCTCGTCGGCCAGTGAAGGGTCGTAAATGCCCGGCACGATGGCCGTCTCCATGTGCTTCAACCCTTCGAGGCCGTGCAGCGGCGAGTCGGGTTGAAAGGAAATCAGCTTGATCGACGGATTGGCTTCCCGCAGGCGCCGGCCCGTGCCCATGAAGGTACCGCTCGTGCCGAGCCCCGCCACGAAGTGCGTGATACGGCCCTCGGTCTGCGCAAGAATCTCGGGCGCGGTCGTCTCGTAGTGGGCGCGCCAGTTTGCGTCGTTGTTGTACTGATCGGGATAGAAATACTGTTCGGGATCGGCCGCCACCTGCTTGCGCGCTTCGCGGATCGCGCCGTCGGAGCCATCCATCGGATCGGTGAAAATCAGGTCGGCCCCGTAGGCGTGGAGCAGCCGCTTGCGCTCCACGGTGACGTTCGAGGGCACGCACAGCTTGACGGGAAAACCTTTGGCGGCGCCGATCATCGCGTAGGCAATTCCGGTGTTGCCCGAGGTCGCGTCGAGCAGGATCTTGCCCGGACGGAGCGCGCCCGATTTCAGACCCTCGCGCACCATGTTGCCGGCCGGACGATCTTTCACCGACCCGCCCGGGTTGAACCACTCGGCTTTGCCGTACAGCTCCACCCCGTTGAGGCCGGCCTCGAATTTTCGAAGCCTGATCAACGGCGTATTGCCGATCAGGTCGAGCACCGTCTCCGCCCGCCTCGGCCCGCTGTCTGTCGTCTGCAAACCCATTGGATAGGACCGTAAATTATAGATCACGAAGATCACGAAGGATTCCCCTTCGTGACCTTTGTGCTACTTCACGGGCTGCCCATCAGGATCTCGGACATCGGCGGTGGCGGACAGCTCTTTCTCGAGCTCGGCACCGATTTTCGAGCGATCGCCCACGGCGACGACGACGAACTTCTCCGGCACGAGGTACTTCCGGGCGACGTCCTGCACCGCCTGGGCGTCGACCACCGAAATCTGCTCGGAGAGATTCGAGTAGTAGTTCAGCGGCAACCCGTGCGTGAAGAGCGTCGAGAGACTGCCGTTCGTGCGTTCGTTGGTCTCGAACAAGGCCGGCAGCTGCAGCGTGATGGCGTCTTTCGCGAGCGTCAACTCCTCGGGCGTCACCCGCGTGTCGATGATCTTCCTGAGCTCGATCATGATCTCGTGCACGGCCGGCGCGGTGACGTCGGTGCGCACGCCGCTGTTGACCGAGAACGGACCGCCGCTGCGCCAGAACACGAACTGCGAGTTCGCGCCGTAGGTGTAGCCGTGCTCTTCGCGGAGGTTCATGTTGATGCGGCTGGAGAACATCCCGCCGAGAATCGTGTTCATGATGCGCACCGGCACGTAGTCGGGGCTGTTGCGCGGCACGCCGAACGTCGACACGCGCAACTGCGTCTGCGGCGAGCCAGGCCGATCGACGATGACCAGGCGCGGCGCAGAGATCGACGGCGTGCCGAGCTTCGCGGGCGACGCCGTGCCTTTCGGCCAGCTCCCGAACGACGCTTCCGCCAGCTTGCGCACGTCGGCCAGCGTGACGGCGCCGGTGACGACGAGCGCGGCATTACCAGGCACGAAATTCTGACGCCAGAACGCCTGCAGATCGTCGCGGGTCATCTGCTTGTTCGACTCGACCGTGCCGGTCTCGCTGAAGCCGTACTGGTGCGTGCCGTAGAGCGTGCGGCCGGCGACGTTCGTGGCAATCTGAACGGGATTGGCACGCTGCTCGACGAGATCGGCCAGCCGTCGCGCACGCACGCGCTCGACCTCTTCCGCGGGGAAGCTCGGCCGAAGCGCGACGTCTGCGAGAAGCGCGAGCGCCGCCGGGAAATTCCTGCTGAGGCTGCCGGTCGAGATCGTCGATGCGTCGCGAGACGTGCCCGTGTTGAGCGACGCGCCAATCTGCGCGATTTCGTCGGCGAGCTGCGGGGCCGAGCGGGTGGCCGTTCCCTGATCGAGCAGCGCGGCCGTAAAGCTGGCCAGGCCCGGCTTCTCGATCGGATTCGCGTCGCTGCCGCTGCGAACCACGAGGCTCGCCGAGACGACGGGCACGCCGCCGGTCTGAGGCATGGCGATCACCGTCAGCCCGTTCGACAACTGAAACGACTCCGGCACCGGCACGCGCACCGCGCGCACGGCGGACGCGCCGGGCTGTTTCTCGCGCCACGGCTCATCGGCGTTGATCGAGATCGCCTGTCCTCCACTGGCGGCTTGAGCGGCCGCCTTCGGCGCTTCGGGCGCAAGCACCTGTTTTCCGGGCACGCCGTGCACGACCACGCGGGCGTTCGTGCGGAGGTACTGCTGCGCGAACTGCCGCGCGCTCTCGGGCGTGACGCGCCGCCGGCGTGCCACGTCCTGGGCGAGGTAGTCGGGCGTGCCGAGGTAATGGTTGTACAGGTTCAGCTGATCGGCCACGCCGCCGAATCCGCCGACGAGCTGAAGGCCGCTGAAAATCTGCGTCTCGAGGACGTTGCGCACCCGCTCGATCTCGGCGACGGTCGGCCCCTTCGCGCGCATGGCGTCGAGCTCTTCGTTGATGGCCGCCTCGAGCTCCTGGAGCGTGTGGTTGGGCCGCGCGGTCGCTTCGATGCTGAAGACCGACCCGAGCATCGTCGAGTACTGAGAAGCGCTCACGTTTTGAGCCATCTGTTTTTCGTAGACGAGCTTCTTGTACAAGCGGCTCGAGCGTCCCTGGCCCAGCACGCCGCTGACGATGTCGGCGTCGGCGTCACCGTCCTTGAAGAACGGCGGCGTCAGCCATGCCATGTAGAGGCGCGGCAGCTCGACGCGATCTTCCACCACGATGCGCTTTTCTGCCGTGATCGGCGGCGTGTCGACTTTCACGGGCGGAACCGCCGGTCCACGTTTCAGCGTGCCGAAGTACTTCTCGACGAGCTTTTTGGTGGCCGCCTTGTCGATGTCGCCGGCGATCGCAATCGTGGCGTTGTTCGGCGCGTAGTACTGGCGGAAAAACTGCTGAACGTCTTCCAGCTTCGCGGCTTGAATGTCTTCGTGCGATCCGATGACGACGCCGTGATACGGATGGCCCTTCGGGAAGAGCGCCTGAAACATCGCTTCCTCGACCATCCCGTATGGCTGGTTCTCGGTGCTCTGACGCCGCTCGTTGCGGACGACATCCTGCTGGTTCGACAGCTTGGCCTGGTCGACCTTCTCGAGCAGATAGCCCATGCGATCGGACTCGAGCCAGAGCGCCAGCTCGAGCTGGTTCGACGGCATCGTCTCGAAGTAGTTGGTGCGATCGAAGTTCGTGGTGCCGTTCACACCGCTGGCGCCGGCGCCCGAGAGCAGCTTGAAGTGCGCATCGTTCGGGATGTGCTTCGAGCCCTGGAACATCATGTGCTCGAACAGGTGCGCAAACCCCGTGCGACCCGCCGCTTCGTGCGCGGGGCCCACGTGGTACCAGACGTCGATGCCCACAAGGGGCACGCGATGGTCCTCGGACAGGATGACCTCGAGCCCGTTGGCGAGCGTGTATTTTTCGATGTCGAGCTTCGGCACATCGCTCGCCGGCGCCTGCGCGCCCAGCGAGACGACCGTCAAGAGAACGAGGAGCAGCGTGGCTGATTTCTTCATGGTGTCGTTTCCTACTTTTTACTTTCTACTTTTTACTTCTCTATTTCTTATTCTCAAGACTGGCCCACAGGTACCAGGACGCCACGGTGCGGTACGGACGCCATCGCTCGGCAATCGCGTGCAACCGTTTGACGTTCGGGGTGCCGCGAAGGTTGTAAGTCTTTCGCATCGCCTTCACGATACCAAGATCGCCGACCGGAAAGACATCGGGGCGCGTCAGGCGGAAGATGAGCAGCATCTCGACCGTCCAGCGTCCAATTCCTTTGATTTTCGTGAGTTCCGCCACGATCTCGTCATCGGTCATGGCCGAGAGCGCCTGTGCGTTTATCGAGCCGTCGAGCATCTTCCGGCTGAGATCCCGCATGTAGGCTAACTTCTGACGGCTGAGTCCGGCCCCGCGAAGCGCGTCATCCGGTAAAGACATGAGCGCTTCGGGCGTTGGCGCCCCACCGTCCGGCAGGAGCGCACGGACGCGGCCATAGATCGTCGCGGCCGCGCGTGTCGACAACTGCTGCGAGACGATCGCTTCGACGAGACCGCAGAAGATGTCGCCTTCACGCGTCTTGAGCGCGCAGGCGCGGTACTTCTTGATGATGGGCGCCAGGGCCGGATCGCGCCGCATCAGCGTGCGCCGTGCGCGACCCATGTCGTCGGCGGTCATGGCCGTTGACGCGGCCGCCATCAGCGGAGCGACACGGTCAACGTGACCCGCGCGTGAATCTCGATCGTCGAGGGCTCGACCGGCGTCGGCACGTTGCCGGCGACACTGGCTTCCGCCATCCGCATCATCGGCCGCGGAGGCTCGAAGGGCACGCCGTCTTCCTCCACGCGCACGACGCGATCGATGGTCGCGCCGGCGCCCGCGGCCGCCGCTTCGGCGCGCGCACGCGCATCGGCGACCGCCTGTCGCAGCGCGGTGCGCTCGAGCCCGGCGCGATCGCGGACGTCGAAGCGGATCCCGGTAATCGTGGTCGCGCCGCCGGCCGCCGCGGCGTCGATGACGGTGCCGACACGATCGATCTCGTCGAGCCTCACCTCGACCACGTTGCGCGCGAGAAAATTGCGGAACGTCTGCTTGCCGTTCGCGTAGTCGAACTCGGGGCGCAGGTCGTACCCCGTCGTCCGAACCGCATCCTTCGGCACGCCGGCCTGCTCGATCTTCTGCAGCACCGCCGTCATCGCCGCAGCATTCTGCTTCTGCGCGTCGGCCGAAACGCGGGCGCGCGACTCGGCGGCAATCGTCACGAACGCACGATCCGGCCGGGCCGTGACGACGGCCTGCCCGCGCGTGACGATGGTGGGTTGAGACGGAGGCGCGAGAGGCGCTTGTGCAAACGCCGGCGCGGTGGCCGCCAGCAGAGATGCCGCCACGAACATGGACTTCATCTGCTCAGTTTACCCTTGGCAGATCGGAAACTGAAATCGGGAATCTACAATCTAGAAACGAGAATCTAAAATCTTCTGGAAGATCTCTTCTTAGATTCTAGATTCTCGTTTTTAGATTGTAGATTCCCGAGGCTACTTGATCGAGAAGGCAATACGGAAGCCGATGCTGTAGGAATAGCTGTCGGGCGGAATCTTGTGACGGTAGGCGCAGCGCAGGTAGCGGCCGTCTGCGTTCACCCACGCGCCGCCCCGCACCACGCGCATGATGCCGTTGTCGGGACCCTGAGGGTTCAGGTACTGCGCGCGCTCGTAGTAGTTGGGCGAGTACCAGTCGGCCACCCACTCCCAGACATTCCCCGCCATGTCGTGCAGGTTGTAGCCGTTGACCGGATAGCTGCCGACGTCCGCCGTACCGCGCTCGGCCTTCACGCCCGTCTGCGGGAGGAAATGCGCGGACGCGGGGTCGAGCGTGTCGCCCCAGGGATAGCGCTTGCCGTCGAGACCGCCGCGCGCGGCGCGCTCCCACTCGGCCTCGGTCGGCAGCCGGACCGGCTTGCCGGTTTTGCTGGCCAGCCAGGCGCAATACGCGGTGGCGTCGTCGAATCCCACGAGCGTCACGGGGTGGGGCTCGCGCCCCTCGGGCGGCGTGCCGTTGTTCCAGAAATAGGCCGCGGCGAGCGCGCGGAAATCGGCCTCGGACGGCCCCGACACCATCATTGGCAGGGTGCGAATCGCGGGGGACGGATGGTGCGCGTCGCGGACGAACTGCGCATATTCGGCGTTGGTGACCGGACACACGCCGATCGCGAACTCGTCGATGTACGCCCGGTGGCGCGGGCGCTCGTCGTCTTCACCGTCTTCGGCGCCCATGACGAACTCTCCCGCCGCAATGCGCGACACGCGCAGCAGCGGATCGTCAGCCATTTCTTCTGAGTAGAATGTGCATACCAATCATGACGCCGAAGCCGCTCGCTATCGAGACCTCCGAACTTCGAAAGCGCGTTCGCGCGCTCATCGACAACAGCCGCAAGCAGGCCGCAGAACGCCGGGTGACGCTGGACGAAGCGGCTGCGGCGTACCGCGAGCTGCTCGAATCGAAGGCCACGCCGCTCGTACAAATGCTGGTCAACACGCTCCGCGCCGAAGGCTACAGCTTCACCGTCTTCACGCCCAACGGCGGCCTGCGCATGGCGCCCTCGAGATCGGCCGACGACTTCATCGAGTTCGCGCTCGAGACGTCCCAGGGCGACCCGTTCGTCGTCCTGCGCGTCAACCGCACCCGCGGCCGGCGCGTCATCCAGCACGAGCGGCCGGTGAAGGATCGAACGCCGGTGGACGCGCTGAGCGAGGAGGATCTCCTGCGGGCGCTGCTCGACGAGCTTGGCCCGTTCGTCGAACGCTAGGAGCAGCCTCGCGCTTCACGCCAGCCGTTCGACAAACGACGTATCGATCCCCTGGCGCTTGAGCAGCGTCAGGAATCCGTGGTGATCAGCGGCGCGCCTGTACGCCTCGCGCGAATCGACCACACCGCCCTGGACGAGCGCCGCCAGCACATCGTTCAGCGCCACCATCCCGTGCTTGCGCCCGCTGTCGATCGCCATCGGCAGCTGCGACGTCTTGCCTTCGGCGATGACGTTCGAAACGGCGCGCGTGTTGAGCAGCACTTCGCGGGCGGCGACGCGGCCGCCACCGGGCTTCCGTAACAGGACCTGCGCCACGACGCCGCGGAGGTTCTCCGCGAGCCCCATCTGCACCTTCTGACGCCGCTCGGGCGGCGTCTCGTCGATGATGCGATCGACGGCGTCGGTCGCCGTGTGCGCGGTGAGCGCGCCGATGACGAGATGTCCCGACTGCGCGGCCTCGAGCGCCAGCGTGACGATTTCCGGCGATCCGAAGTCTTCGATCACGAGCACATCGGGGTTTTCGCGCAGGGCCGAGCGCGCCACCAGCAGCAGCTCGTGGCGATCGCCACGCACTTCGCGCTGGCTCACGAGCGAGGTGCGGTTCTCGTGCACGAACTTGATCTGATTCTCGATCGTGATGACGTGATCGCTGCGCGTGCGGTTGATCAGATCGACGAACGCCGCGATGAGCGTGGACTTGCCGCTCGATCGCGGACCGGCGACGAGCACGAGCCCTTCCGCCTCCGCGCACAGCCCCTGGATCTCGCGCGACAGGCCCAGCTGTTCGGCCGAGATCGCCAGCGCGGGAATCATGCGGAAGATGCCGCCGGCGCCGCGATGATCGCGGAACGTCATGCAGCGGATGCGGCCGACGTCCGGGACGTCGCAAATCCATTCGGTGCCCGCCTGGCTGCGCAGGGCTTCACGATTCCGCTCCGGGATGATGTCGAGGATCAACGCCTCGACGTCGGGCTCGCCGAGCGCGGCCTCGCCGTCAATGGGTCGAATCTCGCCGTCGACGCGAATCGACGGGCGCGCCTGCGACATCAGGTACAGTGTCGACGCACCGCGCGCGGCGGCGATGCGAAGCAGTCGATCGATGCCCGGCGAGTCGGGCGGCGAAAATCGCGCGGCCTGATCGACGCGGACATACGGGCGCGACAGCGGCAGCACGACGGCCGGACGAGGCTCGGGTTCGTGGACCTCGGTCCTCCGCATGCCGGCCGGGGCCGGTACCTCCACCGGACCGGTCTGGCGCTTCGACTCGACGGGAACCGGCGGCGGTTCCGAGAGCGATGCCGCGATCTCCGGCGCCGGTTCAGGTGTCTGATCCGGCGCGACAATCGCAGCCGGTACCGGTTCAACCACGGGCGCGGGCTCGACGACCACTTCAGGTGTGGGCTCAACGTCCAGCGAGATTTCGTGGACGTCTGATGCGTTCTTCGAATGCGGAGACGCGTTCCGGTTCCTGTTCCGGTTCCTGTTCCGGTTCGTGTTCAAGTTCTGCGTTCGGTTCCAGTTCTACTTTCGGTTCCACTTCAAGGTTCGGTTCCACTTCGAGGTTTGGTTCCAGTTCTACGTTCAGTTCCAGTTCGACGGTCAGTTCCAGTTCCCGTTCCAGCTGCGGTTCCGATTCCGCCTGCGGGACGATCGGATCCGCCACTCAGGCTGGCGGCCTCGACCTCGAGAGCTTCGGTGGCGATCTCGAAATCCTCGCTCGTGAGCTCGATGTTCCACGTCTCGGTCTCGGTCTCGGTGTCCGTCCCGATCCCGGTCTCGGTCTCGGTTTCGGTCTCGACCTCCGGTTCGGCCTCGGCCTGCGCCTCGAGCGCGAGCTCGGGTTGGGGCTCGCGCCTGGTCTCCGGTTCTTCTTCCGCGAGTTCCTCAATGGATGTCGTATCGAAGTCCGACGTGAGCTCGAACGCGGGCTCCGACTGGGCGGGCTCTGGGTAATCCTGTACAGCAACATCCGCCGGCATCGTGGCTTCTGCCGGCGCCACCACCTCGACCGGTGTGGCGATGACTTGCGGAGGAGCGACCTCGACTGGCGCGACGGGCGGGGCCGGTGCAGGCATGGCCGCGACGACCGGCACCGCCGCGACGACAACTTTCGGCATCTTGGGCGCGCGATGCCGGCGTATCTCAATCCAGATGTCATCGCCGCCACGGGCCGCGATCACGGTAAATCGTTCGGCTTTGGCGAAGCTCGGAGGGGCCAGCTCCTGCTGTACGGCGCCAATATCGACCAGCGTATGCTGCGCGTCGGCCGGCAGCAGTTCCTTGATCATGCCGCGCATGGCGTCGAGGGTGAGCGCGCGCGATGCCAGCTCGCTCTGGCCGGTCGGGGCGACGACATAGGGGCGCTCGCCGGCGTGGAGGACGAGGGCGTCTCCGTCGGCGCGGACGATGGCGGTCAACAACGAGGTTACAAGCGACACAAATCTCTCACACCAGGTACCTGGATCTCTCAGTGTTTCGGTCGCTTAGCCGACTCACTTTATCGCGAATATCACGCCATGCTGCACCGGCAGGAAGTCCAGGAGCTGATCGATCTCAAACCCCAACGGCTCGATTTCCCGCCGGATTTCTTCAAAACTCATCTTGTGGAGGGGCGAGGCCGGCGCAATCTTGCTCTCTTTTGCATACTCGAGAATCATCACCCGCCCGCCGGGCTTCAGTGCACGGCGGATCGCCAGCATCGTCTCCTCGGGCTCGGCGAACTCGTGATACGCGTAGGCCAGGAAGGCCAAATCGATGGATCGCTCGGGTAGCCGGGGGCTCTGATCGGTCGCGAGCATGTACTCGACGTTGGCCAGCTTGTGCCCGTCGACCGTCTTTCTGGTCTCGTCCAGCATGCTCTGCTGGACGTCCACGGCGTACACCTTGCCCTGGGGCCCGACCTTCTCGGCCAGTCGCCACGTGAAATACCCGGTGCCCGAGCCGATATCGGCGACCGATGCGCCGGGCCGGATGTCCAGGGCCCCGATGAGCTCGTCCGGGCGCTCCTCCTTGTCCCGATCGGCCCTGTTGAAGAAGGGCACGTTCTCGGTCGTGGGCGCCACCTCGCGGTCCGACGTCCCTGGCTCGAGCGTCCACATCGTTCGCAACGTGCGCAGATAGGTCACGAGGTGATCGACCTCGGCCGGCGAGAGCTCCTTGCCGAACGCGGGCATCAGCGAGCGGGGCTCCCGTCGCAAATCCTTCAGATCATCCTTGCGGAACGACCGGAGCTCTCCCTGCGTATCGCGGAGCTGGATGGAAAAGTCGTCCTCGTTCAGCGCGAGGCCCTCGAACTTTTTACCGTCCCTGGTTTCCACGACCAACGTAAAATAGCGCCGGGAAATCTGGTCGGCTGGATCGACGAGCGAGCGCCTGAGGGATTCCGGCGTTCGAAGGATCCCAATCCAGCTCAGGTCGGGACCCAGGCTGCCGCCGGCGTCGTTCACCGCGTGGCACTTCAGACAGCGCCCTTTGGTTTCGAAGAGACTCTTGCCGGTTGCCGCATCGCCGGCCCCCTGGGCGGGCAGGGTCTGGACGGCGACCGTCAGCAAATATGCGAGGCTGACGGCGGCGGTTTTCGAGGCAGAGCGCATGAGTCGTCATCGTACTTCATAAGAAGGCCCGTATGACTCCAACAACTTCGCTCGTGAGACGGTGGACGCGCGCAACGATCATCAATGTGGGCGTCTGCCTGGGGATTGCGTGTTCGGCGTCAGGTACTCCTGTTCGCGGGGCAGAACCCCACGCTTCAAGGACACCCCGACGATTATCCGCGTGCCGACATCGAATACGGCGCGCGTCTGTACACGGCCCAGTGCTCGGCGTGTCATGCCGACAGCGGCGACGGCGTGGCGGGCGTCGACCTCAAGAGCGGCAAGTTCCGCAACGCGGCCAGCGACCTGCAACTGCGCACCGTCATCACCAACGGGTTCCCGAACGCCGGCATGCCGGCATTCAAGTTCGACCCCACCGAGCTGACCGGCATCGTCGCGTATCTGCGGAACATGAACACGTTCGACGCCGGCTCGACCAAACATGGCGACGCGGCGCGCGGACAGACGGTGTTCGAAGGCAAGGGCGCGTGCCTGAGCTGTCATCGCGTCAACAACGTCGGCAGCCGGAAGGCGCCCGATTTGTCGGACATCGGCGCGAACCGCAGCGCGGGATCGCTCGAGCGCTCGCTTCGGAACCCGACCAGCCAGATGATGCCGATCAACCGGCCCGTTCACGCGGTGACGCGCGAGGGACGCGTGATCAACGGCCGGCGGCTGAACGAAGATACCTACACCGTTCAGTTGACCGACGAAGAGGGTCGTCTGTTCTCGCTGACCAAGTCCGAACTACGCGAATACAACATATCCACGAAGTCGACGATGCCGTCCTATGAGAAGGAATTGTCGCCATCAGAGCTGGCCGATGTCGTCACCTACCTCCTGACGCTGAAAGGTCGATGACGGCCCTTTACTTCGATTCGTAGATTCGCAGCAGCTCGATCAGCTTGTACCCCCGGGTCTGGTACGGCGGGATGACGCGCTCGGTCCGCAGGTACTGGATCATGCCTTCGTCTGCATAGTCCGCGGGCCCGATTCCTTCTGTTTCTTCCAGGAGCTTCACGAGGCCGTCGAAGGTCATCGCCTTGGCCGAGACGCGCCGAGTGGTCCGGAACGTGCCGAGCAGCTTCGCCGGCTCGTCACGCTGGACGGTGGCGAAGGTCACGAAGATCTCGTTGGCGACGAAGTTGTAGTCGGCTTCGGACCGGGTCGACGGCGCGTCCTCGACCTTCAGCACCGCGACCTCTTCGACCGCACGCAGCCGGTCCAGCACCTGCTGCGTGAATGCGCCTTCGCCAGACCACCCCGCGCTCTCAACCTGCATGCAGGATCCCCGCGATGTCGGCCGGAGTATCCACCAGCGCCTCGTCGCCGCGCAATTGGTCGGCGGGGAGATCGGCGAAGCCGAAGCCGTAGCGCGCGAGGCAAATGCGCACACCTGCATTGCGCGATGTCTGGAGATCGACGATGGAATCGCCGATGAGCGTGGTCTCGGCCGGGCCGCTCGATGCCTGATTCATGAGGAAGATCAGCGCGTCGGGCGCGGGCTTGCGGGGCCACGGGCCATCGCCGCCCACGACCCACCGGAAGTACGGAGTGAGATCGAACAGATCGAGGATCTTCCTGGTCTGCTCGAGCGGCTTGTTCGTCAGCAGCGCCAGCGCCACCTGACGCGATTGCAACTGGTCCAGCAGGCCGGGGATGCCGTCGTAGGGACGGGTGTGGACGGTCAGGCGGCGGTCGTACGCCGCGACGAAACGCGGAAGCGCGTCGTCCAATGACGTCTCCACGCCAGCAGCCGAAATGACGCGCCTGACGAGTGTGCCCACGCCGCAGCCAATCATGCTCACGATGGCGTCGTCGGGAAGCCGCGCGGCGCCATAGCCCGCGAGCATTTCGTTGGCGCTGTCGGCGAGATCGCGGCGCGAGTCGATGAGCGTGCCGTCAAGATCGAAGACGGCCAACCGGCTCAAACGCCGACCCCGGACCCCGCGTAGGTGGCGAACGACGTCGGCGTTTCCCAGACCGTGACCCGCACAACGGGAAAGCCCTGCGAATGCGCGTAGTCGTACAGCAGTTTGGCGATATGCTCCACCGTGGGATTGCTGTCGACGACAAACACCGGCTCGCCGAGCTGCTGCAGCGGCGCCACGAGCGGGTCGTCCTGTCGCAGGATCATCTTGTGGTCGAGCTCGCGATCGACCCATCCCTTGACGATTCGCTTGATGTCCGAGAAATCGCACACCATGTTGCGGTTGTCGAGCGATCCGCTGCGGACTTCGATCTCGGCGACGGCGTTGTGGCCGTGCGGGTGCTTGCAGATGCCGTCGTAGTCGAGCAGGCGATGACCGTAGCAGAACTCAATTTTCTTGGTGACTGAATACATGTCGGTTCCGAGTCTCGTCATGCTGTCCGGGGGCCTCGACAGCGCGGTGCTCGCCGCCCAGGAAGCCCGGACATATATTGTCCATCCAGTTTATGTCGCCGGGGGGCTGGCGTGGGAACAAGGTGAGCAGGACATCATCCGCCGGCTGTTGAGCGTGCCCCCGCTGAGCAACGGATCGAACCCGGTCATGCCGCTGGCCCGCCTCGAGTTCAGCCTGCGCGATGTCTATCCCCCGACTCACTGGGCGCTGAAGGGCACGCCGCCGGCCTACGACACCCCCGACGAGGACGTCTATCTGCACGGCCGCAATATCGCGCTCCTCTCGAAAGCCGCGGTGTATGCCGCCAGCCGGAAGATCGCCCGGGTTGTCGTGGCGCCGCTCGCCGGCAATCCGTTTCCCGATGCGACGCCACAGTTTTTCGCGGCGCTGAACGAGGCGTTCTCGCTCGGCCTGGCCGCGCCGATGGCGATCAGCGCGCCGTTCTCACGTCTGCACAAGGAGGACGTAGTGAAAATCGGCGCCGGGCTCGGCGTCCCGTTCGAGCTCACGCTGTCCTGCATGAACCCGTCGGGCACGACACACTGCGGGCTCTGCAGCAAGTGCCGCGAGCGGAGGGACGCCTTTCACGCGGCGGGTGTCAAAGACCCGACGACGTACGCGAACGTCAGCCCGAGATAGGCAGACGATGACGCAGAGCCGCAGAGACGCAGAGTTTTTTGAAGGAAAGAAAAAGAGTTCTCTGCGCCTCGGCGCCTCTGCGTCGAGCTTCTTTCGAAAATTCCTTACGGAAGCTGGGATCCGAAGTGCGCGAAGCGGGCGGCTCCCATCGGGGCGGCGTCGTCGCCGAGCGGAGAAACCTCGATGCGCGCGTGTTCCATGATGCGCGGGGGCATACGGCGGGCGCACTCCTGACGAATCGGCTCGAGCAGCAGATCGCCAGACGACTGAAGAATACCGCCGAGCAGAATCACTTCCGGATCGATGACCGCGGCGATATTCGAGACCGCCATCGCCAGGTATTTCACCGTATCGCGGATGACCGACACCGACACGCCGTCGTTGTCGCGCGCCCCGTTCAGAATCATCTCGAGCGTGATGGCGTTGAAATCGCCGCCCGCCGCGTCGACGACGCGGGAACGGTCTCCGGATTTGACGCGCCAGACCAGGCGCCGCACGATGCCCGACGCACCCCCTTCGGCTTCCAGGCATCCCATGCGGCGGTAGTCGTCGCGCTCGACGGGATTGAGCGCCAGCCACTGGACCGAGCTGGCCAGGCCGTGTGCCCCCGCAAGCAGCGCGCCGTTGGACACGATGCCGGCCGAGATGCAGGGCCCGAGTGAGAACGCAATCAAGTCGCGCGCCTGTTTTCCCGCGCCGTACCAGACTTCCGCGAGTGCCGACGCGTTTCCGGTGCTGAGCGTCCGGACCGGCACGGCTTTTCCAACCGCCCCGGAGAGAAAGGACCAATCTGAGGGCCAGTTCCTGGAATCCGGATTCGGAAACGACACGCCAATCGCCGACGGCCCGCCATTGCGGCTCGCCGCGAGGGCCTCGCGTGCCACGGCGACAACGGCATCGTCAGTGGCGGGCGCGGTCGATTCCGCCCGGGCGCGAACGGTCCCGTCGGGATCCATCAGGACACCTCGCGCTTGCCCGCTGTCGACGTTGATTCCGAGGATCACGTTGACTCCGTCTCGCCTTGCCAGTCCGTGTGCACGAGCAGCTTGCGCCCGGCGAGCGGCGTGCGGAAGGCGTCCGCACCCGATCTCTTATCGGACGATCGCCCGAACAGCACACGATCGACCTGTTTGAGGAGACGCTCGAACTGGGCCTCGTCGGGCGCGCTCAGGACGAGCACGCCGCAGCCCTCGGCGGGAGGGAACCTGGCATCATCCAGATAGTCGCGATCGAGTGTCAGCAGCGTGCGCCGGAGCTGTGCGGCGAGGCGAAAGTGTTCGATGTCGGACGCGCGACGCAAGTGCGGCTCCTCGAGCACGAAGAGCGCGTCCCAGCCCAGCCGTTCGCGCATGAAGCGAATGAGCCCTGCCGGGAGGTTGGCGTCGCAGTAGACACGTGGCGCGTCGGTCAGTTCTTCGGCGAACGGTCCAAGCTCCGACGCTAGTGTGCCCATTGGGAAGGGTCAGGCTTTTTGCTCCACTTTCCGCGCCGCCGTGGCCTGCTGCTTCAAGTCGGCCACAAGCGCGTCGCGCTTGTGCACGAGCTCTTTCAGCGGCCGCCGGCCGTTTTTCGATCCGATCGCGTATTCGCAGAACAAAGGAAAAGCGATCGTCGAATCGCAGTACGCCACAACCGTATCGGGCAGGACGCCGGGGTTCACTTTGCCCCAGCTGACGGCCTCGGCCGGCGTGGCGCCAGACAGGCCGCCCCACACAACCTGATCGGCCGTGATCTGAATGAAGTAGTCGTTGCCGCCCTTCTGAATGCCGTACACCTCCCACAAGGTGGGCTGCCCCTGCAGGTAGAAATTCTTCGGCGACCCGCCGCCCAGAATCACGCACCCGTTCCGCTTGCCGGCCAGGATGATCGCGCACACCTCGTTGACGTCGCGGTTCGGATCGACCATCAACGAGCTGCCGTTCAGCAGCGCGTGATAGGCCAGGTTCATCCCGATCGAGCTGTCGCCCGGCGACGATGTATAGATCGGTACGCCGGCTTTGGCCGCGCTCGCTACGACCGAATGCTCCTCGCATCCCGGATAGCGCTTCAACAGGTCGAGCCCCATGCGATAGTGAAGCTCGGAGGTGGTCGTCGGGCCCTCCAGCCCGGACCGGACCAGGAAATCGCGGATGTAGGCGTCGGTTTCCAGCAGCACGGTCGCGGGGAACAGCACGTCGTAGATGCGGATGATGCCCTGCTCGTACAACTCGACATCGTCCACGAACGGCGAGCCGCGATGAAGCGTGAAATTCAGCGCATGGTGTAGATCGTGATACAGGTTGGCGCCGGTGCTGATGATGAAATCGACCAGCCCGCGCTCCATCATTTCCACGACGCATCCGCCGATACCCGCCGGGGTCATCGCGCCCGCGATGGTGAGCCCGACGGTGGTGTCTTCGCCCGGATCGAGCATCTTGTCCGAGAAAATGCGGCAGGCTTCAGAGAGCCTGGCGGCGTTGAAGGCTTGAAATCCCTCATCGATCAGATGACGGACTTCCTGGCTTCCCCGGGGGCGATAGAAGCCAATCGGCTTCCCCGAGAGCGCGCCCTTCGAGGACGGAGCGCCTGGATGACGGTACGGCATAGATTCGTAATCTTACATCCGTCCTGCTTTTCCGGACCCGCCGGTCTTGACAAGACGAACGCTGCGGAACAAGGTAGTCCTCACTGCCGTGAATGAACCGTCCCTCGTCGCGTTCGAGATTCCTGTCTGGCTGCAATTTACCGCCGCGGCCCTGGTGACGTTCACGCTCGTCATGCTGTTCGTCGTCTGGAAGAAAGGGCTGCCGTTCGCCCCGGGCGATGTCTTCCGCGCGAGCCGCATGAGCTCGGGCAATCGCATGTTTCCGACGCAGGTGCTGATCTCGCCGACGAGCGTGGTGCACTACACGCCGCAGTGGGTCGGGCGCCTCGAGCACTCGATGCACATGGCGCACGTCGCTTCGGTACGCATCGACACCAACCTGATGTTCTCGGACGTGTATATTGAAACGACCGGCGGCGCGAGTCCCATCCGCTGCCACGGTCATCGGAAAGCCGACGCGGTCCGCATGAAAGAGCTCATCGAGCAGTATCAAACCGACTACTACAGAGCGAAATCGTCCGCTGCCAATTGAACCGTCTTTTCGATCAGGTAATCTGCCAATCTGCGAATCTGCGAATTTCGTAATCGCTCGCGATTGCCCCCTGTGGTTCCTCAGAGCAGCGTCCGATAATGACAACTGGTAAACATTTGTGGACGATCTGACCTTTACTGCCCGTCGTGCGACCGCCGCCAAGCCCGAGACTGAGAACGATCTCGACACGCGGTTTCGCAACCTGGTCCAGAGCCCGCTGCGTGCGGGCATTCTCCGCTACCTGAGCGCGCGGCCGGAAGAAAGCTTCGACGCCGATCAGCTGATGCAGACGTTCGGCCGCCTGCGGCTCGACGTCGAGAACTGCATCCGCGAGCTGGTGGCGTTCGGCGTCGCGCGCGGGCTGCCAGGCACGCCGGTGTGCTACACCGCCGCCCGGCCGGACAACCCGGGTATCGAGAAGCTGCTCGACAAGTTCCTCGAACGCCGCGCCACGATCAGCACCGAAGACCAGTCGCCGTCGGTCCAGCGCTTCCGCGAGATGATCGGCCGCGACGAGAAGATGCTCATCGTCTTCGAGTGGATCCGCACGGCCGCCAAGTCGGATATTTCGGTCCTCATCCTCGGACCGACCGGCTCGGGCAAAGAGCTCGTGGCCAGGATGATTCACGAGCTCAGCCGCCGTCAGACGGCGAAATTCCAGGCCGTCAACTGCGCCGCGCTGCCGGATACCCTGTTCGAATCGGAAATCTTCGGGTACGAAAAAGGCGCGTTCACCGGCGCGCACGACAGGAAGCCGGGGCGCCTCGAGCTGGCCAACGAGGGCACGCTCTTCCTCGACGAAATCGGCGACCTGTCGATCGTGGCCCAGGCCAAGCTGTTGCGCGTGCTCGAAGAGCGGCGGTTCGAACGCCTGGGGGGCAACAAATCGATCCACGTCGATTTCCGCCTGATTTCTGCGACCAACCGGCCCCTCGACCAGTTCGTGCGCGATGGGCGGTTCCGCGAGGACCTCTACTACCGCGTCAACGCGTTCTCCATCCGCCTGCCGTCGCTTCGCGAGCGCCAGGTGGACATTCCCGTTCTGGCAAACCGGTTCCTCGCGCGCTACTGCGCGGCCAACGGCATGCCGCTCGACGCCAAGTCGTTCGCGCGTGAGGCGATAGAGCTGCTGACCGCGTATCACTGGCCCGGCAACATCCGCGAGCTCGAGAGCACCGTGTCGCGCGCCGCGTTATCGGCGCCGGGGCGCGCGATTCGCGCCGCCGACATCGAGTTCCTGCACGCCAGCGAGCCGCCCGCGGAAGAGAGCGGCGAGCGTATGCCCTCGCTGCGCGAGGCCGAGCGCGCGCATATCGTGCGCATCCTCGACGCCTGCAGCTGGAACAAGAAAGAAGCGGCCCGCATCCTCGAGATCAGCCGCGGCACGCTCTACCGCAAGATCCTCGAGTTCGGTCTCGAACCGCAGGCCCACGGGACCCAGTCTCGAAACAGACCACGGCGCCTCACCGCCAGCTAACGAAACCCCTCGAATAGTCCGACAAGACGGTTAGAGCGACTGGCCGTCTTGAAACGGCACAAGGCCAGGACCTAGGCTATCTGCCTTAACTGCTAGCAGATACGCCGATTTTTGAAATGCATGTGCCAGATTCGCGCATGTGGGCCCTGCCCGAGCTGTTCTGGATGTCGTCGATGTTTTCGTAGGTAGTTCACAGAAATAGACTTACGGCCGGCGTCCGCGGAAGTCCCATCGGGCGAACGTTTTGCAGGGTGGGGCACAGATTCAGGCAATGAAGCAGCTCCCAATTGCGGCGCGGATTTACGTCAGCGGGGTGATCGCGGGCGGGGCCTTGCTCCTGGCGGCCTTTTTCCCGACCCACGACTTCCTGCATCCGCAGTGGTTCGTCACCCTGCTGCTCCTGTCGTCGATTACCTCCGCCTTCAAGGTCAACCTGCCGCTCGCGCGCAGCGGCTCGACGATGTCGGTGTCCTACGCCGTCGACTTCCTCTCGCTCATCCTGCTCGGCCCGGCTCAGACGATGATCGTCGGCGCGCTCAGCGCCTGGAGCCAGTGCACGTTCCGGATGACGACGAAGAACCCGCCGTACCGGACGCTGTTCAGCATGTCGAGCCTGGTCATCAGCGTGCAGGCCGCGGGCTGGGCGTTTCAAACCCTGGGCGGCATTCCCGGGCTCGCGTCGATGTCGCTGGCCTCGATGGCCAAGCCGCTGCTCGGAGGGGTTGGCGCGTATTTCCTCTGCAATACCGGGCTCATCGCGACGGCGATCGCCTTGTCGACGCACCAGTCGCTGTTCAAGGTGTGGAACGAGAACTTCCTGTGGAGCGCGCCGAGCTACTTCGTCGGCGCGGTGGCGGCGGCAGGTGTGTCGATCGTCATCGGCGGCACCTCCAACTACTACATCGCTCTGCTCGCGGCGCCGCCGCTCTACCTCACGTATCGCAGCTACAAGATCTACATGGGGCGCATCGAGGACGAGCAACGCCATGTGCAGGAAGTCTCGGACCTGCACCTGGCGACGATCGAGGCGCTCGCGCTGGCGATTGACGCCAAGGATCGCACCGGCAAGTCGCACATCCGGCGCGTGCAGGTGTTCGCGGCGGGTCTCGCGAAATCGATCGGCATGTCGGAAAACGAGATTCAGGGCGTCAAGACGGCGGCCCTGCTGCACGACATCGGCAAGCTGGCCGTCCCCGAGCACATTCTCTCGAAGCCGGGGCCGCTCACGCAGGAAGAGTTCCAGAAGATCCGCATCCACCCGCAGGTCGGCGCCGAAATCATCGCCGGCGTGCCGTTCCCCTACCCTGTCGCGCCGCTGATTCTGAGCCACCACGAGCGGTGGGACGGCAAGGGATACCCGGCGGGCATGAAGGGCGACGAGATCCCGGCCGGCGCCCGCATCCTGGCGGTGGTGGATTACTTCGACGCGCTGACGTCGGAACGCCCCTATCACAAGGCGATGAGCGACGAAGGCGCCGTCGGGCTGCTCCGGCAGGAAGCCGGCAAAGCGCTCGATCCGAATCTCGTGCAGATTTTCGTCGAGAATCTCGACAAGCTGCGAGCCGAAGCCGAGACCATGACCGATTCGGTGCGCACGCTCGCGCTGCCAACGGGGACGAGCGAAAAAGGCCGCCCCGCGGTGGGCCTGCTGCCCGAGCCGTCGAACAAGACCGTCTTCGACGACATCGCGCTCGCCCATCGCGAGATTTACGCACTGTACGAAATCGCCCAGGCGATGGGCACGAGCCTCGGCGTGGCCGACACGATGGCGCTCATCTCGTCGAAGTTGAGCAACCTCGTCCCGTTCTCGTGTTGCGCGCTGTTCCTGTACAACGAAGAGCTCGAAACGCTGCGCTGCCGGTTCGCGACCGGCATCGACGCCGAGGTGATTCAGCAGATTTCCGTGAAGAGCGGCCTCGGCCTGACAGGCTGGGTGGCCCGCAACCGCCGCACGCTGGTGAACGCGCGCCCGAGCGCCGACCTCGAAGCGGCCGGCATCCCGGGCACCACGTCGCTGCAGTCGGCGCTGGTCTGCCCGCTGGTCTTCAACGAGCGCTTTATCGGAACGCTGTCGGTGTACCACATCGACGCGGGCTGCTATACCGACGACCATCGCCGGCTGCTCGATCGCGTCTGCGAGCAGGCCGCGGCGGTCATCTACAACTCGATCGTCTTCGAGCAGACCCAGGAAGATTCGCTGACCGATCCGCTGACCGGGCTGCCGAATACCCGGTTCATGTTCATGCACCTGACGCGCGAGCTCGCGCGCGCCGAGCGGTTGAAGTCGGAAGTCTCGCTGCTCGTCATGGACCTCGACCACTTCAAGGAAATCAACGACAACCACGGCCATCACGTGGGAGACCGTGCGCTGCGCGAAGTGGCGGGCGTCCTTCGCGCCGCGATCAGGCCGTACGACATCTGCGTCCGCTACGCCGGCGACGAGTTCATCGTCGTGCTGTCGGGTTGCGGCGCCGACGAAGCCGAGCGGAAGCGCATGGAGTTGCAGACCGCCATCGACGAGGTCGTGTTCGAGGCACGCCCGGGCAAGCGCCTGCAGCTCGGCATCAGCATCGGGGCGGCGATTTTCCCGCACGACGGCAATACCTACGAGACGCTGCTGGCCACGGCCGACAGCCGGATGTATCGCGACAAGCAGAAGCGCAAGCGCACGCTCGTCGTCAAGCCGGGGATGGAGCCGCTGACGCCGTCGCGACGCGAACCGGTGCAACAGATTACCGATTCAGAGCTTCAGCGGGCGGCGTCGGGCGTTCTCTGATTGCCATATTCTCAATCGACAATTTCCCTATTGGATTGATGATTGGCGATTGCCGATGGTCGATTGGCAATTGGCAATCAATTGACAATTGCCAATCTTCAATATGGCGATGCGTGATTCACTCAGGCGTGATTCACTCGGGCTCGATCCAGTCCGGCCGGCGCCCTCCCAGCCCCGTCAAGAGGAACGCCACGCCGGTGGCGCCCACCACCAGGCCCAGCCCATCTGTCACCGGCGTCTCCCAGGGAAGGTCCTGAACGAGCAGCCACGCAGCGGGGAGGGTCATGATCAGACCAAGCGTGATCGCGGCCGGCCGTTTGAGCACGAACCGCAGGAGCGTGCCGCGAAGACGCTTCAGATACATGAATCTAAAATCTATAAACTAGAATCTAAAATCTGGGACTTAGATTCTAGTTTCTAGATTTTAGTTTCTAGATTCTATTTTCCTATTCACATGCCCACGTTCCCCATTCACGATGCCGTCCAGGCGACGCCCCGTGCGCACATCATCAGGCTCGACCTCCAGGGGCACGCGTTTCCGTATCAGGCGGGACAGGCGGCCTATCTGCAGCCGCACGGCGCCGAAAAGAGGCGGCCGTATTCGATCGCATCGGCGCCGGAAGAGACCGGGCGGAACGGCCTGATCGAGTTCCTGGTTCAGACAGGCACCGACGGCTCGTCAGGACTGACTTTAGACCTCATCGAGCCGGGCACGCCCGTGACCGTCGACGGCCCGCTGGGGTCGTTCACGTTTCCGGCCCATCCGCGCGAAGAACGTTTTGTCTTCATCGCGGGGGGTACTGGCATCGCGCCGCTGCGATCGATGCTGTGGCACACGCTGCTCGCCGAACGGCACGGCAAGGTGGGGTTGATCTACAGCGTGCGGTCGCCCGAAGAGTTCGCCTACATGCAGGAATTTCAACGGCTCGAAGATGAAGGACGCATCGACTTCCGCCACACCGTGACGCGCGCGGTGTCGAAAGACTGGACTGGCCGCCAGGGGCGCATCGACTCGGCGTGTCTGGAAGGGCTCATCGCCCCGGGTGATACGTTGTGCTTTCTCTGCGGACCGCCGGCGCTCGTGGGAGAGATTCCGCCGCAGCTCAAGCAGCTGGGCGTCAGGGACGATCAGATACGCCTCGAGCAATGGGCGTGAATGGAGATTGGAGATTCGCGATTGCGATTGTAACTCAGAATCCCGATTCGATCCATCTAAAGCCCGCGTCGACCATCATCACTTCCGCCGTGACGCCCCGGCCTGAGGGGCTCAGGAGGAACATCGCGGCGTCGGCGACCTCGCTCGTCTCCGTGTTCTTCCGGAGCGGCGAGTGCTCGCGGTAGTGGCCCAGGATGCTCGAGAAGCCGGAGATGCCCATGGCCGCGAGCGTCTTGATGGGCCCTGCTGAAATCGCGTTGACGCGGATGTTGTCGGGCCCGAGCTCGGCCGCCAGGTACCGCACCGAGGATTCGAGCGCCGCCTTCGCCACGCCCATCACGTTGTAGTTCTTGAACACCCGCTCGCTCCCGAGATAGGTGAGCGTCAGCATGCTGCCGCCGCCCCGCTTCTGCATGAGCGGACGCACTTCACGCGCGAGCGCGATGAACGAGTACGCGCTCACGTCGAGGGCGACGCGAAACCCTTCGCGCGAGGTCTGCGAGAACGGCGCGGCGAGGTCTTCCGGCTTCGCAAACGCCGCCCCGTGCACCAACATGTCGAGCCCGCCGAGCTCTTTGTCGAGCGACGCGCCCAGCGCGGCGATCTGCTCGTCGCTCGTGACGTCGCAGCCAAGAATCAACGGGTTGTCGAGGGTGGCGCCAAGCTCGCGCACGTTCTCTTCGAGCCGGGCGCTGGGATAGGTCAGCACGATGCGCGCGCCGGCATTGGCCAGCGCTTGCGTAATGGCCCACGAAATCGACCGCTTGTTCGCGACGCCGACGACGAGCGCGTGCTTTCCCGAAAGATCAGGCATCGTTGTGAATGGTCAATTCTCGATTGAGAATTGCGAATTTGAGATCTACCGTGACCGTTTCTTGGGCCCGGAATGCGGGCCGTGCGGGCGCGAACGCATCAGCCCGCCGCCCTGCCCCTGCGGCCGGCCGCCCTGGCGTCCCTGGTGGCCGCCCGATGGGCCACGCGAATTGCCGCCATGCCCGCCGCTCCCGCCGCTCTTGGCAAACCGGCCGGGCCGCGAGTTGTTCTGGAATCGGCCGCGGTTCTTGGCGGCCTGCCGGATCGTGAACTCCGGCACAGGCCTGGCCACCGGCTCGCGTTCGATGCGCGGGAGTTGCGCACGGATCAACGGCCTGTGCAGTCGGACTTCTTCGGGGGTGCTTTCCGCGGGCACGTTCCCGTTGTCCTCGTGAACGGGTAAGTCTTCGGTCGCATCCGCGCTGAGAGAGTTCGCCGGCTGTTCCGGTGATTCTTCGGGCTCAGGATGCGTGACGAGGATGCCCTGCGGCGGCGCCTCGTGCTTGACCGACTCGAGCACTTCGTCGTAGGCCGCTTCCACCGAGGTTTTCTTCTTGCGCAGTCGAGGCACTTTGCCGCCTTTGTAGGGGTGCTCGGTGTCGCACGTTGTGCAGCGTGTCAAACGAATGTCGTCGCCGACCATCGCCACAATCGTGTGGTTCGCCAGACGGCGCTCACGCGGGCAATAGTCATCGAGAATGTCACCGAGCCGTAGCTGACGCTGTTGCATGAATCTCCCGAAACAAACCTTTTAGGTCGGGAATCTTTAGCGGGACCGTCAGTCTACTACGTCGCCCTGACAGCCCGCAACCACACATTCACCTCGGCCAGCGCAGCCGAAACGGCTTGCGGCTGAGTAGATTGCGGGGTTTTTCGTGCACGAACGGACGCCTCCGGCGTCACGACCGTACGCACCGATTCATCGAAAAGCGGGCTGTAGCGCTGCCATTCGGACAGGCTGAGCGCACCAAAATCACGCCCCTCAGACAGGAGCCGGCGCACCATCCCGCCGACCACCTCATGGGCCTCGCGAAACGGCATCCTCTTGCCGACCAGAAAATCGGCGACGTCGGTCGCCAGCAGCAGTCCAGAAGCCGCCAACGCGGTTTTCCGCGGGAAGACCTCGAGCCCCTCGACGACACCCACGAGCGTGGCCAGCGCGCCGGCCACGTTGTCTTCGGCATCGAAGACCGCTTCCTTGTCTTCCTGCAGATCCTTGTTGTAGCCGCTCGGCAGCCCTTTCATCGTCGCCATCCAGCCGGCGAGATGGCCGATGAGCCGCCCGGTCTTGCCGCGGATGAGCTCGAGCGGATCCGGATTCTTCTTCTGCGGCATCATGCTGCTGCCCGTGCTCGACGCGTCCGAGAGCTGGAAGAAGGCGTGCTCTTCGTCGCAGAAGATGATCAGATCCTCCGAGAGCCTGCTCAAATGCACCATCGTCATCGTGCACGCGTGCAGAAATCCGGCGACGAAATCGCGATCGGACGACGCGTCGATGCTGTTGGCGACCACGCGCGAAAACCCGAGCCGCGACGCGAGCAGCGCGGTGTCCACCGCGTAGTTCGTGCCGGCGACGGCGCCGGAGCCGAGCGGCATCGCGTCGGCCTCGCGCGACGCCCAGCCGAAACGGTCGTGGTCGCGGCGCAGCGCGGCCACGTGTGACAGAAAGAAGTGGGACACCAGCACCGGCATCGCGCGCCTGAGGTGCGTGTAGGACGGCATCACCGCCTGTCCGGCCGATTCGGCCTGGCCGGCAAGCGTTGCCACCACGTCCGCAATCTGCTTCTGGAGCAGCGGTATGCGGCGCCTGAGGTAGAGGCGCAGATCGAGCGACACCTGTTCGTTGCGCGACCGTCCAGTATGGAGGCGCTTACCCAGATCGCCGATGCGCTCGACGAGCTGCCGCTCGACGAACGCATGGACGTCTTCGTCGGGACCGTCGAGAAAGGCGGGCTCGCGCCGGCCGCGCTCGAGGATTTCGGTGAGGGCGGCAGAAACCTGGCCCGCTTCGGGTTTGGTGAACACCCCCACGTTGGTGAGCCCCTCGACCCACGCGAGGCTGCCGGTGACATCGTCCTCGAAGAGGCGCTTGTCGAAACGAAATGACGAGCCGAACTGAAAGGCGACGGGATCGGGCTCGCGGTCGAACCGTCCAGACCAGAGATTTGGCATCGGGCTACTTTGACGCGGGAGCGGCCTGGCGCCTGGCGCTCTTGGCCGCCGTTTCGACAGGAAGACCCCAGATTTTGATGAAGCCTTCCGCGGCCGTATGGTCGAAGGTGTTTCCTTCCTCATACGTCGCGAGCCCCTGATCGTAGAGCGCGAACGGCGACTTCCGCCCCACCACGCGGCAATCGCCCTTGAACAGCTTCAGCCGGATGGTACCGCTCACCTTCTGCTGAATGCTCTGCATGAACGCGTCGATGGCGGTGCGCGTCTGCGAGAACCACAAGCCGTTGTAGACGATGTCGGCGTATTCCTGCGAGAGGCGCTGCTTCAGACGCTGGAGGTCCTTCGGCGTGACGAGGCCCTCCATCTCGCGATGTGCCGCGTGGAGCAACAGCGCGGCCGGCGCCTCGTAGATCTCGCGCGACTTGATGCCGACGACACGATTCTCGACCATGTCGATCCGGCCCACCCCATGCACGCCCGCGATGGTCTCGAGCGACCCGACGAGCTCGACGAGCGACATTTCTACGCCGTTCACCGCCGTCGGGACGCCGCTCTGCCACTCGATCTGCACATAGGCCGGCACGTCGGGCGCGGACGCCGGCGATTTCGTCAGCGTGTAGATGTCGTCGGGGGGCTCGTTCCACGGATCCTCGAGCACACCGCACTCGATCGAGCGGCCCCAGAGGTTCTGGTCGGTGCTGTAAGGGCTCTCACTCGTGGCCGATACCGCGATGCGCCGGACACGCGCGTATTCAATCTCTTCCGCCCGCGTCATGTCCCACTCGCGAGCGGGAGCGACGACGGTCATGCGCGGATCGATGGCCCTGGCCGACACGTCGATGCGCACCTGGTCGTTGCCCTTGCCCGTGCAGCCATGGGCAATAGCCGACGCGTTTTCCATCTGGGCGATCTCGACGAGCTTCTTCGCAATCAGCGGCCGGCCCAGCGCGGTGGCCAGCGGATACCGTTCTTCGTACAGCGCATCGGCCTGGAGCGCCGGCAGGATGTAGTCGCGCGCGAACTCTTCGCGGACGTCGAGCACGTGGCACCGGCTCGCCCCGGCGGCCATCGCCCGCTCGCGAATCTGGTTCAACTCGCCCCCCTGCCCCAGGTCGAGCGTGACCGCGATCACTTCCGCGCCATGCTTCTCCTTGAGCCAGGGAATCGCCACGGACGTGTCGAGCCCGCCGGAATAGGCCAGAACGATTCTTGTCATCTTTTCTTCATGATCTCGGCTCGCTCCCGCTCGCCGAGCAACCGCCTCGAGCTCGCCGTCTTCGCTGGCTCGCTCTCGGCGCTGTCACGGACAGTCTATGCAAACTGCGACCAGGCCTCCAGCTGCTTCGCCAGCGCCTTCGCGTGGCGGGCGTCCTGCGAGATGACGAGGATCGTGTCGTCGCCCGCCAGGGTGCCCACGACCTCTTCGAGCTTCGCGCGGTCGATGGCCAGCGCGAGCGGCTGGGCCAGGCCGGGCCCGGTGCGCACGACGATGAGCTGCTGGACGCAGGCGACGCCGCTGGCGTATTCGGCCATCGCCTTCTGCAGGGCGACGCCGGCGCCCGGCGGCACCTGCGGCTCGGCGCCCTGCTGCTGGTAGGCGCCGTCCGCCGACCGTTTGACGAGGCCGAGGTCGCGGATGTCGCGCGACAGCGTGGCCTGCGTCACGTCGTAGCCCTGCGCCTTCAGCCGCGTGCGCAGCTGTTCCTGGCTGTGGATCTGCTCGGTCGCGATGAGCTGCAGGACGGCCGCCTGCCGGCGTGTTTTCATAACCATACAGAGCTGCGAATTATCATACACACTTCTTGTGGGTTATGCTGTATATTTATGCTTTGCAATGGATACTTCCTCACTGACCGAACGCGTGGCTGCGCCGGCCGGCGCGGGCGACGCCGTCAGAATCGGCATCGCGGGGGCGAGCGGCTTCGCCGGACAGGAGCTGCTGCGGCTGCTTGCCGGCCATCCCCGCGTGCGGGTCACGTCGGCCATGTCCTCGTCTCCGGACGGGCCGCCGCGCACGCTGCCCGCGCTCGCGAAAATCTGGGACGGCGTCATCGAGCCCTTCTCGGCCGAGCGGCTGGCCGGGAACGCCGACGTCGTGTTCCTGGCGCTGCCCGAAGAAGCCGCGGCGAACATCGCGCCGTCGCTCGTCGATCGCGGCGTGCGCGTCATCGACCTGTCCGGGGCATTCCGCCTGCGCGATGCGGCCGCGCGGGAAAAATGGTATCCCGCCACGAAGCTGGGGACCCTCGAGCCCGTGTACGGGCTCACAGAGCGCAATTACGACGCGATCCGGCAGGCGCGGCTTCTGACCAACCCGGGATGCTATCCGACGGCGGCGCTCCTCGCCCTCGAGCCGCTCGCCGAAGCCGGACTGCTGGCCGGTGAGATTGTCATCGATGCCAAATCGGGCATCTCGGGCGCGGGCAAGAAGCCCAGCGAGCGCACGCACTTCTCCGAGAATCACGGCAGCGTGTCCGCGTACGGCCTGTTCGGCCACCGCCATCAGCCCGAAATCGAGCAGGAGCTCGGCGCGCCGGTGACGTTCGTGCCGCACCTGGTCCCGCTCGATCGCGGCATTCTCGAGACGATCTACGCGAAGCTCCAGCCGGGCACGACATCGGCGCAGGTGGCGGCCGTCATGAGCAGCGCGTACCACGCCGCACCGTTCGTGCGGATTACGGGCGAGACGCTGCCGGAGATCAAGCACGCCGCCTATACGAATTTCTGTGACATCGGGTGGCGGGTGGACGCCGGCGGCGGCCGCATCGTGCTCGTGGCCGTCATCGACAACCTCGTCAAGGGTGCTGCCGGGCAGGCGATTCAGAACATGAACGTGATGCTCGGCTGCGACGAGCGCACTGGATTGCTGCCCGTATGAAACCGGTCGTGCTGAAGTTTGGCGGCGAGCTGCTGGAGGATCCCGCGCGCGTGGCGGCCCTCGCCTCGACCATCAGCCGGCTCACGCGCACGACGCCGCTGGTCATCGTGCATGGCGGCGGCCGTGAGATCGATGCGTCGCTGGCAAGAATGGGCATCGAGAAGCGGCAGGTCGACGGGCTGCGCATTACCGACGAGGCGACGCTCGACGTGGTGGTAAGCGTGCTGGCGGGCTTCGTGAATACCAGGCTCGTGGCGGCGCTGGGAGCGGCCGGTGTTCCTGCGGTGGGCCTCACGGGCGCAGATGCCGGTGTCGGCCGGGTCAAAGCCGCTCCTCCGCACATCTCCACCAGCGGGGTGACGGTCGATCTTGGGCGCGTGGGCGAGCCGACGGGCAAGGAGAAGCCGGCGCTGCTGACCGATCTGTGCCGGAAGGGCTACGTTCCGGTGGTCTCGAGCATCGGGGCGTCCCGCGAGGGCGAGCTGTTCAACGTCAACGCCGATACGCTGGCGGCGCACATCGCCGGGCGTCTCAAGTCGCCGCGGTTGATCATCGCGGGCGCGACCGCCGGCGTGCTCGAGCGCGACGGCTCGACCATCGCCGGCATGACGTTCCCGGATGTCGAGGCGCTCATCGCCGGCGGCGTGGCCACGGCGGGCATGATTGCCAAACTGACGGCCTGCCGCAGCGCCATCGACGGCGGCGCCCAGGAGGTGTTCGTCGCCGACGGTAAGGATCTCGCCGGCCTCGCGGTGCTCGCGCGGCACGGACGCGCGGCCGGAGCCGGCAAAAGCACACGGATCACCAAAGGTACGTCGGCCTCACGCCGACACATCAACAAAAGGGCATCATGACGAGTCAGGTTCGCGAGCTCGAATCGAAACACATCGTTCAAACCTACCGGCGCACGCCGATCGTGCTGGTGCGCGGCAAGGGTGTCCGTGTGTACGACGAGGAAGGGCGCGAGTACCTCGACCTGCTTGCGGGCATCGGCGTCGGGGCGCTCGGCCACGGCCACGAGGGCCTGGCGGCCGCCATCGCCGAGCAGTCGCGCGAGATGATCCACTGCTCGAATCTATTTTTTCATCCGCTTCAGGGCCAGGTTGCCGAACGCCTCGCCAGGTTGTCGGGGCTGTCGCGCTCGTTCTTCTGCAACAGCGGCGCGGAAGCGGTCGAGGCCTGCCTGAAGTTCGCGCGGCGCTACTGGCACACCAAAGGCGTCAAGGACCGCACGGAAATCATCGCCATGGAAGGCGACTTCCACGGCCGGACGATGGGCGCATTGTCGACGACCTGGGACGAGCACTATCGCACGCCGTTCATGCCGCTCGTCTCGAACGTGCGGTTCGTGCCGGTGAACAACCCGTCGGCGCTCCACGCCGCGGTCACGGACAAGACCGCGGCCGTCATCCTCGAGCCGATTCAGGGCGAAGGCGGCGTACGTCCCCTCACGCAGGAATTCGCCGATGCCGTCGGTGCCGTGTGCCGGCAAACCGGCACGTTGCTCATCGCCGACGAAGTGCAGTGCGGCCTCGGCCGCACGGGACAGCCGTTCTACTTTCAGAAGCTCGGCATGAGCCCCGATCTTGTGTCGGTCGGCAAGGCGCTGGCCGGCGGCGTGCCGATGGGCGCGGCGATCCTGAAAGAAGAGGTTGCGGGCGCGCTCGCATTCGGAGACCATGGCACGACGTTCGGTGGAAACCTGCTCGCCTGCCGTGCGGCGCTGATTTGTCTCGACCAGCTGACCGCCGGCTTGATGGAGCACGTGAAGAAAGCCGGCGCGCACCTCGAAGCCCGGCTGCGCGCGATGCAGCAGAAGCATCCCGCGATTGTGGACGTTCGGGGCGCGGGCCTCATGTGGGGCCTCGAGCTCAACATGGACGCCACGCAGGTGCACGAAGCTGCCATCCGGCAAGGCGTGCTCGTGAATCGCACGGCAGGCAAGGTCATCCGCCTGCTTCCGCCGCTCGTCATCACCGAGGCCGAGCTGGATCGGGCGCTCGGGTTGCTCGATGCGGCATTCAGCGAAGTCCTCGCAGGAGCCACGACATGAAGAAGTCCGTCCGGCGTCGCCCTCCCGTGCTGCGGACCGCGGTCCGGAGCGATGCGAAGCGCATTCACGACCTGGTCGCGCGCAATCAGCAGACCGGACATCTCCTGCCCCGCGAGCTGAGCGAGCTCGAGGCGCGCGTCGATCGCTTCGTCGTCGGCGTCGACGGCCGTGGCGCGATCATCGCGTGCGGAGAACTGGCGCCGCTCAGCTCGTCGCTCGCCGAAATCCGTTCGCTCGTCGTCGGCGAGACGCGTCGCGGCGAGGGCCTCGGCCGGCGTATCGTCGATGAACTGCGGTCGCGCGCGCTTATCACGGGCTACAGCGACCTTTGTGTCTTCGCCCATCAGCCGGCGTACTTCGCGCACATGGGCTTTTCGATTGTTCCGCACACCTGGCTGCCGGAAAAGATCATGGCCGACTGCCGCAGCTGCCCGCTGTTCCGGAGGTGCGAACAATTCGCGATGGTGATGGACCTCGACGTCACACCCGAGATCCAGCCCAACGCTCACCTGCATGTCTAACGCAGCCACCAGGACCGAAACCAGAATCCAGAAGATCGAGGGCGGCATCACGGCTCCGGCGGGCTTCAAGGCCGCCGGTGTCTATGCCGGCATCAAGCCCGCCACGCACGCCTGGCCGCTCGACGTCATGCTGATGACGGCCGACCGTCCCGTCAGCGCGGCCGCGGTCTTCACCACCAACAAGACGATTGCGGCGCCGGTCGTCCTCTCGCGCGAGAACCTCGAACAATCGAAGGGACGCGCCCGCGCGATTGTGTGCAACAGCGGATGCGCGAACGCGTGTACGGGCGATGCCGGCATGGGTGTGGCGCGCTCGACGGTCGAGTTCGTCGCGCGTCAGTTGGGGTGCCGGCCCGAGGAGGTCCTGGTCGCGTCGACGGGCGTCATCGGCGTCGATTTGAGCCTCGACAAGGTCAAGGATGGCGTCTCGAAGGCATTGGCCGCGCTGACGAGCGACGGGCACCACAATGCGATGCTGGCCATCATGACGACCGATCCGTTCCCGAAGGAAACGGCGGTCCGCGTGGAAACGGCGGCAGGCAGCTTCGTGGTCGGAGGCATGACGAAGGGCTCCGGGATGATCGAGCCGATGATGGCGACGATGCTGGCGTTCCTGACGTGCGACGCGCAGGTGGAACCTGCGTTGTTGAAGCGGGCGCTGTCGGCCGTCACGCGAGACACCTTCAACGCCATCACGGTCGATGGCGAGTGTTCGACCAACGACACCGTCTTTGCCATGGCCAACGGGGCCAGCGGCGTGGCCATCGACGAATCCTCCTATTCAGCGCTCGAGGCCGGCTTACGGGCCGTATCGAAGGAGCTGGCGCTCGGCATCGTGCGCGGCGGCGAAGGCGCCACCAAGCTCGTGAGCATCACCGTCACGGGCGCACGCGAATGGGCGCACGCCGAGCGCGCGGCCCGCACGATCGCGAACTCGCTTCTGGTGAAGACGGCGATCCACGGGGGCGACCCCAACTGGGGCCGGCTGGTCGCGGCCGCGGGCCGATCGGGCGTCCCCTTCGATCTTTCGCGCGCGGCCGTTCACATCGGCGGCATCGTGCTGTTCGAGCACGGTCAGCCCCACGATGCCAACGCCGAGCGGGCCGCCGCTCACTTGTCGGGCAAAGAGATCGAGATCGAGGTCGATCTGGGCACCGGCGGGGCGGAACGCGCGACCATCTGGACCTGCGACTTGAGCGCCGATTACGTCAGAATCAACGCCGACTATCGAACGTAATGCCCGGATTCAGCCGGCCATTGGGACGCATGCCATCATCTGTTCGCGCGAAAGACTTTGTCTCCGTCCTCGACTTCGAGCCCGCAGAGCTCGAGGCCTGCCTGTCGCTGGCCGCGCGCGTCAAGCGCGATCGCGCACTGGGAAGGAACGCACCCACGTCGAACGCGCTCGGTGGCGCGCACGTGGCGCTCATCTTCGAGAAGCCCTCGCTGCGGACGATCTCGACGTTCGAAATCGCCATTCGCGAGCTGGGCGGCGAGGTCATTACGCCGTTTCCAGTGGCCGCGCTCAGCGAGCGCGAGCCCGCGGCCGACGTGGCACGAAACCTCGAACGGTGGGTCCGGTGCGTGGTCATGCGCACCTACCACCATGCGACGCTGCTCGAGTTCGCCAAAGCGGCGCCACGCATGCACGTCGTGAACGCGTTGAGCGACACCGAGCACCCGTGTCAGGCGCTCGCCGATCTCCAGACGCTGAAAGACGTGTGGGGTGAATGGACGGGGCGCGTCGTCGCGTTCGTCGGCGATGGCAACAACGTCGCGACGTCGCTGGCACAGGGCGCGGTGATGCTCGGAACGACCTTTCACATCGCCTCGCCCGACGGGTACGAGCTGCCGTCAGCGGTCGTCGAACAGGCGATGCGAGTGGCGCGTCATGGCGCCGAGATCAAGCTGTTCCGCGATCCGTTCGAAGCGGTGAAGGGCGCCGACGCGGTGTACACCGACGTCTGGACGTCAATGGGACAGGAAGCCGAGACCGCCGAACGGAAGCGCGCGTTCGACGGCTACCAGGTGACCACGCCGTTGATGCGCGCCGCTCGAGATGGGGCGGTGTTCATGCACTGCCTGCCCGCCCACCGCAACGAAGAAGTCGCCACCGATGTGTTCGAATCGCCGACCTCTGTCGTGTTCGATCAGGCCGAGAACCGCCTGCACAGTCAGAAGGCGCTGCTGCTGACCTTGATGGGCAACCACGCATCCAGTGCGTGAACCGGCGCGCGTGATGGCTGCCCCGTGGACCCGGCACTACGATCCTGAAGTCCCTCCGAGCCTCGCGCCGTATCCCGCAAAAACGCTGGTCGATTTCCTGCGCGAATCCGCGGCGGCACAGCCTTCGGCACCCGCGATCCTGTTCAAGGGCACCCGAATCTCGTACGCCGATCTCGATCGGCTGAGCGACCGGTTCGCCACCTCGCTCGTGACAGCGGGTGTGGAAAAGGGAGACCGCGTCGCCCTCCTGCTGCCGAATTGTCCGCAGTTCCTGATTGCCGAGATTGGGGCGTGGAAGGCGGGGGCCACGGTGCTGCCCCTGAATCCTCTCTATACCGGGAGCGAACTGCGGGAGCCTCTCAAGGCGGCCGGCATCGAGGTCATCGTCACGCTGACGCCGTTTTACAAACGGGTGAAAGACCTTCAGCGCGATACGAAGGTCCGGCACGTCATCGCCACCAGCATCAAGGAATACCTGCCGCCGCTTCTTCGTACGCTGTTCACGCTGTTCAAGGAAAAGAAAGACGGCCATCGGATCGATCTCCAGTCCGGCGACGCCTGGTTTCAGGACTGCCTGAAGGCGAACGCATCGGTCGCCAACGCATCGGTGGGGCGCGACTTCAGTCGCGCTTCCGGGCCTGACGATCCGGCCATCATGCTGATGAGCGGTGGCACGACGGGTCTGCCGAAGGCCGTTGTCGGCACGCATCGCTGTCTCGTGGCGGCCGGCATGCAGCTGAACCTGTGGCTGCATCCGCCGAAACACGCACCGAACGATGTCGCGCTGGTCCCGCTGCCCTTGTTTCACGTCTACGCGTGCGTCGGCGTCCAGAGCCATTCGATCGTCAGCCGCACGCCGATGGCGCTCGTCCCGAACCCTCGCGACATCGACGACCTGCTCAAAACGATTGAGACCGTGAAACCGACGCTCTTCAGCGCGGTACCCGCGCTCTTCATCGCGCTCCTCAACCACCCGAAGGTCAGGAGCCAGTCGGTCGACTTCAGTTCCATTCGTGCGTCGTTCTCCGGTGCCGCGCCGTTGATGGCCGCGACAAAGGCGCAGTTCGAAGAACTGACCGGCGGCCGTATCGTCGAAGGCTACTCGCTGACCGAAGCGATGATGGCGTGCGTCGTGAATCCCCTCAACGGCATCAACAAAGTGGGGTCGGTCGGAATTCCCCTGCCCGACGTCGAGGTCGCCATCGTCGATGCGGACACGGGCACGACCGTCCTGCCGAACGGCGAAACGGGCGAAGTGATTCTTCGCGCGCCGCAGTTGATGGAAGGCTACTTCAATAACGCGCACGAAACCGCACGCTCGCTCCGCCTGCATCCCGAGCGTGCATCAAGTGGGATCGGCAGAGGCCCGTGGCTGCACACGGGCGATCTCGGATATCTCGACGAGGACTCGTTCCTCTTCATCGTCGATCGACAGAAGGACCTGATCAAGACGAGCGGCTATCAGGTATGGCCACGAGAAGTGGAGGAAGTGCTCGCGGCGCATCCGAGCGTGCGGGAAGTCGGTGTCGCCGGCATTCCGGACGCGGTGAAAGGCGAGGCAGTAAAAGCCTGGGTTGTCGTACGGGACGGCACACAGCCGACGGTGGACGAGCTTCGCGCCTATTGCCGCGAGCACCTTGCGCCGTACAAGACGCCGGCGCAGGTCGAGTTCCGGGAGTCACTGCCGAAGACGATGGCGGGGAAAGTGCTGAGGAGAGCGCTGGTGGAGGAGCATAAGAAGGGCTGAGGGCGTAGGGCTTGCGATTGGCAGGAATCGCCGCCAGCTGGTATGCGTGGGACGATGTTGGATTTGGCATCGAGATGAAATCACCAACGGACCAACTCATGCGGTTCCCCAGTTCGGTCAAGCGCGATCCGGCTATCGACGCCTGGATGCAGGAGCATTCATGTGCACTGGGGACGATCGCGCGACGCTGGTTCGAGGTGATGCGCGGGTGCGGAGACGACGTGCGAGAGTTACTGCATGATGGCCATCCAACCGCGTGTGTGGGCGATGCGGCATTCGGTTATGTCAATGCCTTCACCGCTCACGTCAACGTCGGGTTCTTTCGTGGCGCCGAGATCGCCGATCCGAAGGGCCTGTTGGAAGGCACTGGCAAGTTCATGCGCCACGTGAAGCTCAGGCCCGAGCGTGACGTCGACGCCACGGCGCTCATGAAGCTCATCGAAACTTCGTACACTGACATGAAGGGGCGCCGTTAGCGCGATGGGACCTGGCTCATGGAAGCATCAGGACAACTCGAACCACTCCTGGCGTTCCTCGAACGCCTGCCTGCGATTCGACTGCCGGCCGGCCGCCGGTCTATCGGCGCCATTGTGCGCGTCGTGCAGAAGTCAGGTCACCGGACAATCAGATTGATCCTGAATCCGCCGGCAGATACACCCGTTTCGCAGGCTGTACTTGAAAAACTCCGCGAGTTGGGCTGCGCCTATGAGGGAGCAAACAAGCGCTTCATTGGCGTGGACATTCCGCCTGGGGTGGATCTGATGGAGATTCGCCAATTCCTGATCGGCACCGGGCAGCAGTGGGAGCATGCTGACCCAACCTACGACGAGCTATTCCCCGACTCGCGGTAACTCTCGAGAAAGTCCGGCTCAAGCCGGACACTACGTACTACACGGAAGCGGTAACTGCCCTAAACGGGCGTCGTCAGCGGCGACCCTTTCTTCGCGAAAATCATCGCCAGCAGCCGCGCGGGCTGCGTCTGGCTCGCGTTTTTCGAGACTTCGTGCGTCGCGCCGGGTTGTTCGTAGAACATCTGTCCGGCGGTGTAGGTTTTTTCTTCGCCCTGTCCCGAAATCCTGGCCACGACCGCGCCCTCGAGGACGTAGACGAGCACGAAGCCGGGGTGGCGATGCGCCGCGCCCACGCGGCCGGGCGCGTAGTCGACGTAGCTGACCGTCACTTCCCATTCATCCATCGTCAAGTTCGGCAGGTCCTGCTTGAACACCGGCGGACGTGTGGTTCCCGGCGGTGTCGCGGGTCCGGGCGGCGTCTGCGCGTGGCCGTCACGGGCGGACGCGAGCAGTTCGGCAAACAGGGCGACCGAGGCCACGGCATCTCGACGAGTCATCATCATGGAGAGGGATTATATTGCTCACAGAAGGAGCACGCGATGTCTGTTTCAGCTTTCGTCAAATTCCCGTTGACGGCGCCGATCGTCGCCGTTTGCGCCGTGCTGCACGGGACCATCGTGTTGACGCAGCGAGGAGGTACCGCTCAGACGGAACAGACTCCGCCCGTTAACAGCGGCGACAATCCGTATCGCGTCATCCGCGATTGGGCACACCTGCAGGTGGAAGGAAGACCGTGGGGCGGCTCCAACGGCGTGGCGATCGATCGGGATGGCAGGTCCGTGTGGGCCACAGACCGCTGCTCACCCGGCACGGCCCCGGGCTGTCTCGGCACCAAGGCGAACCCGGTTCATCATTTCGATGAGTCAGGGAAGGAGATCCGAAGCTTTGGCGGAGCGATGTTCGTGTGGCCGCATGGCATCCACGTCGATCGAGATGGGAACGTGTGGGTGACCGACGCGAGAGCGGCGAGCCCGGACGACCTCAAGAAGTTTCCCGGAGAAGGCAACAAGGGAAGCGTCGTCGTGAAATTCAGTCCCAACGGCAAGGTCTTGATGACGCTAGGCAAACCAGGCGTCAGGGGAAATCCTCCCGAAGCCCTGACCGATCCGACCGACGTGGTGACAGACCCGCGTAGTGGTGACATCTACGTGGCGGAAAGCCATACCGACGTGGCCGATCCCAACCTGGTCGGGCGCATCTCCGTGTTCGACAGGAGCGGAAAATTCGTCAGGGCGATCGGCAGAGCCGGAACCGGGCCTGCCGAATTTCGGACGCCGCACGCGCTCGAATTCGATTCACAGGGCCGGCTGATCGTCGCCGATCGCCACAACCATCGCATTCAGATCCTGACGAAGGAGGGAACGTTCATCCGTGAGTACGATGCCTTCGGTCGCACCAGCGGGCTGGCCATCGACAGGAACGACGTGATCTACACGGCCGACTCGGAGTCGACCGAGCGAGTGCACCCGGGCTGGCAGAGGGGCATCCGTATCGGGAGCCTCAAAGACGGGAGGGTAACGATCTTCGTACCGCCCCACATGACGAACGCCCCCGAAGGGACCATGGGCGAAGGCATTGCCATCGACGCCGCCGGCAACGTCTATACCGCGGAGGCGCAACTGCGGGGCGTAACGAAGTACGTCAGGAAATGAGCCGCCAGGTGACGATCAGGAAGGCGACGCTGGCCGATGTCCCGTCCATCCACGCGCTCATCGCGACCTCTGCTCGCGCGCTTGCCGCGAGTGATTACACCTCCGAACAAATCGAGGCCGCGCTTCTCGGAGCATGGGGTGTTGACACCGAGATGATTCGAGACGGCACCTATTTTCTTGGGTTCGAGGAAGAACTGGTGCTGTGCGGAGGCTGGAGCCGTCGCGCGACGCTCTTCGGCGGCGACGCGTACGACCGCCGCGAGTCGCGCCTGCTCGATCCCGAGACCGAGCCGGCCCGGATCCGCGCCTTCTTCGTGCATCCGCATTGGGCGAGGCGAGGCCTCGCCAGCCGGCTGCTGGCATTGTGCGAGCACGAAGCGAAGGCGGCCGGATTCGCGGCCGTGGAGCTCGTCGCCACGCTTCCAGGAGAACGGCTCTACGCCGGGCATGGTTATGTGTCAGCGGGCCGACGCAATTACGCGCTGCCGGGTGGATGCAGCATCGACTTCGTGCCGATGCGGAAAGCGATCTGACGACGGATGAGATGCACAAGCCGTCGGGAAATAATGTTTGCGGCCGATAAGAGATAGGAAATGCCTGAGTCCGAGCCGCAGGCGGAAACCCGTCGGCCGACTTTCTTCCGGATCACAATCGGCCTGTTCGTGATGTGGTCGCTGTTCGCTGCGGCCCTGGTGCTGCTCGTGGCACTGAACGTCGCCGAAATCAACCGCAGTGGCGGCTGGGGCTGGATTATGGCCGCCGCCATCTTCGTCGTGGCCACTGTCCTTGCCTGTGCCGGGTGCGCCGTCTCTTCGGCGCTTTCCATATGGCGGCATGAGTCGCATCGCACGCTGTCGACAGCTGTCCTGATTGGATCCTGTCTCGTCGTGTTGGTGTTCGGACCCAACCTTGTCCGTGCCGGGATAAACCTGTACGGCCAGTACAACGACGCCTCCCGCGCGCCGCAGCCCTCCCGTCAATCGGAGCGCACTGCCGATGTCGGCTCGGAAATTCCGGATTCCCTGGTCCGGCACTTCCAACGTCAGGGGATTGTGCTGACTCGTGCTCAGCCGGGGACGCGGAATCGCGAGTGGCTGGTCGAACCCGCCGACGTGGGAGCCCGGTGCGAAGTGGTGACGAGCTTCAGAAATTTCGCGCACGCGGCACCCGTCGAGCTCATCACAAAAACTCTCGCAAGCATCAGCACGCCGTCGGTGCTCAACGAACCAGCCAGAATGGCGATGTTCTATCCGCACGCACGCGGAAAGACGGGGGATATCCAGGATTGCGAGCAGTGGCGGGCGAAGTCCGCGGCGATCACCGGCCAGCTCGTCGAAGCCTTCCAATCGTACCGGCCATAGTTGGAGGCGCGACTTGATCCGGGCCGGGCTGCTCAGGCAGGATCGTGCCATCATGCCTGACCTGTTGTCGCGCCGTGCACTGCTCGTATCGCTCGGCACATGCGGCGCCCTGTTCGGCCGTCCTCTGCGCAGTTCCCTTGCAGCCCAGGCCAGTCCGACGCCCATCCGCGTGCGCACGCTCAACCATTTCGGCATCGCGGTCTCCGATCCCCGGCGTTCGATCGACTTCTACCAGGGACTCTTCGGTATGCCCGTTCAGGCGCGCATGGGCACGACGACAATCCTGCGCGTAGGCGCTGGTCCACAGTTCCTTTCGATCCGGCCTCTCGACGGTGATGCGTCGCCAGGCATCACGCACGTCGGCCTGGGCATCGACGCGTTCGATGTCGATCGCGTCATGCAGGCTCTCGCCGCGAAAGGTGTGACGAGAGCCAGCACCATCGGGCCATTGAAGGCGACCGTCACGATGCGTGACGGTGGCGCCGACCTGCGGTTTGGCGACCCCGACGGCATCGTCTGCCAACTGCAGGACGTCAGCTTTTGTGGTGGCTCGGGCCCGCTCGGCAGCAGATGCGGCTCGACCGTGCCCGCTCGCACGAAGGGGCTGATTGCGTTGTCTGACGTGAGCCATCTCACCATTTCCCCCAGCGACGCCGGACGATCGAATCAGTTCTATCAGGAGCTGTTTGGCCTTTCGATCCGCGCCTATCAAGGCCCGACGGCGCCGGCGCTCGCGATAGGCCCCACCACTCAATTTCTGATGTTCGCCGGAGGTGCGGCTGGACGTGGCGGCGCACCATCAGTGCCACGTCGCGCCACCATCAACCATGCCTGCTGGGGTCTTGACGGCTTCAAGCCAGACGACGTCTTGAAAACGCTTGAATCGTTCGGGCTGAAGCCACGCGAAAGCACGCAGGGGCCTGGCGGTCCCCTCCGACACTACGTGACGATGCGGATGGAAAATCGTGGCGGCGCGCCAGGGGGAACGCCGGAACTGTATTTCACGGATCCAGACGGCCTGCTCATGCAGTTGCAGGACACGACCTACTGCGGTGGCGGCGGCTTCCTCGGGAGCGAGTGCCCGAGATGATCACATCGCCTTCACGTCAATCCCAGCCTGCTCGAGGCCAAGACGGACGGCTGCCGCCAGCTCGGCCGCATTCGTCGTATCACCGTGTACGCAGATCGTGTCCGCCTTCAGCGAGAACGTCGACCCGTCGCGCGCGGTAACCGTGCCGTCGCGCACCATGCGAACCGCGCGCTCCACGACGCGGCCAGGTTCCGACACCACCGAGCCCGGGAGATTCCGCGGCATCAACGTGCCGTCGGGCTCGTACGATCGATCGGCAAAAGCTTCGGCTGCGACGCGAAGACCGAGCCGCGCGCCCGCGGACAGCAGCTCGGATCCCGGTAATCCCACCAGCACGAGGGCCCCATCGAACGACGCGACGGCCCTCGCAATGGCTTCGGCGATATCGGCACGGCGCACGCTCATGTTGTAAAGCGCGCCGTGCGGCTTCACATGACGCAGCGCGACGCCTTCGGCTTTCGCCATGGCGTGGATCGCGCCAACCTGGTACAGCACGAGGTCGGCCACCTCGCGAGGTTCCATCTTCATTTCACGACGTCCAAAGCCGAGGAGATCGGGAAAGCCTGGATGCGCGCCGATGGACACACCCGCTCGCGCGGCGGCGCGAACCGTGTTGCGCATGACGGACGGATCGCCTGCGTGAAATCCGCAGGCAATGCTGCCGGAGGTGATGCTTCGAAGCAGCAGGTCGTCGTGACCGATGGTGTAGATGCCGAACGACTCGCCGATGTCTGCGTTCAGATCTATTTTTAGTCGCGGGGGCCCCCCGCCCCGCTCCTCGCCGCTCGCTTGTGGGGCCCCTTCGCCCCACGCCGCTCGCGTCGACATCAGTAGTGGCTGGGCCCCCCGCCCCGCTCCTCGCCGCTCGCTTGTGGGGCCCCTTCGCCCCACGCCGCTCGCGTCGACATCAGTAGTGGCTGGGTCTCCCGCCCCGCTCCTCGCCGCTCGCTTGTGGGGCCCCTTCGCCCCACGCCGCTCGCGTCGACATCAGTAGTGGCTGGGCCTCCCGCCCCGCTCCTCGCCGCTCGCTTGTGGGGCCCCTTCGCCCCACGCCGCTCGCGTCGACATCAGTAGTGGCTGGGCCTCCCGCCCCGCTCCTCGCCGCTCGCTTGTGGGGCCCCTTCGCCCCACGCCGCTCGCATCGACATCAGTAGTGGCTGGGTCTCCCGCCCCGCTCCTCGCCGCTCGACATCAGTAGTTCTCGGAATCTTCGGGCGTGACTTTACCGGGCACGCCGAGTGCGAACTCTTCACCCCAGCGGCCGGGACCTTCGACGTGGATGCCGAACTGATCGAGCATTCTGACCACGCTGTGGTTCACCAGGTCGTCAATCGATTCGGGACGCTGATAGAAGCCGGGCATCGGCGGACACATGACGACTCCCATCCGCGAGAGCTTCAGCATGTTCTCGAGATGAATCTCGCTGAGCGGCGCCTCGCGCGGCGCCAGCAGCAGCCTGCGGCGCTCTTTCAGCACGACATCGGCGGCGCGATGGATGAGGTTGTCGCCCAGCCCGTGCGCAACCGCGCCGAGCGTGCGCATGCTGCAGGGCACAATGGCCATACCTACGGTGAGAAACGAACCGCTCGAGATGGCCGCGCCCTGGTCGTTGGCAAGGTAGGTGACCGTGGCAAGCCGCTGGACCTCGTCGACGGTGTGGGCCGTCTCGTGGAGCAGTGTGCGGCGTCCCCACGGGCTGATGACGAGATGTGTTTCGATGGCCGCGTCCCGGAGCATCTCGAGCATCCGCACGCCGTAGATGGCGCCGGTCGCTCCGGTGATGGCCACAATCAATCGCTGGGGGCTCACGGTTCGCAGTATATCGGGGTCGGCCCGTCAAAACCCCTCCCGACCCCAAAAAGACGCCTGAAAAAACGAAGGGGCATCGCTTGACGCGATGCCCCAAAATCACGCCGTCAACCCGGCTCCCCCAGCTCACGGCACCTGCCGCGTTTTACAGGTCGACGACGCACCGATTTAGATCGCAAGTGGCGGGCCATCAGAATTGCTAAGAATTTTGCAGTTCTGCATCGTTTGTGATGCCAGAACCGTCATTCGGATTACAGAAATGATCGGACCTGCTCCTCTTTGATCCGTTGCAGCCTGGCTCTTTCGTTCCTGCGGGCCGTCCCCAGAGAGGCCCCCCACATTCGCCGTAACTCCTCAGCCTCCGACATCAGGGCCGGGTCAATTTCAATCCCGACGTCGCGCAAGTGTTCGAGCCATTGAACGGCCTCGTCGATTTCCTCGACGACCTGGCCCAACTTCGCGATGAACTCAGCCTTTGAGCGGCCTCGCTTCGCGGCGCAATAGTTGATAGCGGCCGAAGAGGACGCTCGGTAAAACTGGCCTGCCGCGTACGACGCCCTGTGGGGGAAGGGGAAACATTCGCGGAATTCAAACGCAGCAGTCGCATACCGGTGCGCACGACCCACCAGGTCTGGAGGCTTAGTCACATCTGTTCGGCTCTGCACTGGCCATGCCGAACAATGCGCAAATTTCCCTGGGATTCCGACAGGATGGAACTGAGTGCGGCAATTTCCGCACACCTTGTCAGCAAAAACGGCCGGCCTCGATCTGTAGATCCGTAGATCCGTCGATCTCTAGATCCGTCGATCTCTAGATCCGTAGATCTGCAGGGTTACATCGCCGCCCCTTCGGGATACTGCAAGGCCAGCCGCAGTTCCTTCGAAAGGGACTCCACGGTCGTGCCCTGCCGCTTCCACTGCCCTTCGGTTTCGAAGCGAAGGTCGCCGATGCGGCGTCCCCATGGGGAAATCACCCGGCCGATCGCCCGGAAATCGCCCCGCTCGGCGTGTTCCTGGTCCAGACGGCGCACGACGTCGGGCGCCACCCGAATGAACGCGCGCAACGCCGTGGCGCTCTTGATGCTGTACTTCCGGCCATTCCACGCGCCACCGAACACCAGCGCGATCTGCTTGAAGTAGTTCACGAAAAACTTCTTCATGTCCTCATAGAACGCCGACTTGTTCTTCGACCCGAAGGAGTCGGTCGCAAACAGCTTCTTCAGCTCCTGCGCCAGGGGCGCCTGCGCCACGCGTCCGGTCCCCACGCCCAGCAGCTTGATTTCGCCGACCAGCGGCGAGTCGTCGCGATCGTTGAGCGCCCGCACGATATCGTGGGCAATCGCCAGCGAATCGTCGCGGTAGAGCTGACGGCCCGACAGGCTCACGAGATGGGATGCGTTCAGCCGCGTGTGCTTGGCGTTGATCGTCACGAACATCTGCACCACGTGGTCTTCGGGAAGCCGATCGAAGATGATGGCCGGCACCGAAAAATCTTCCTCGCCGAACCGATCGATATCCGCGTGCAGCGCGAGCAGCCGGTGCTGCCCGTCGATCGCGCGCAGGATGCCTTCCCGTTCGGGCACCTTCAACACGCCGACACGAGCGTTGTCGTCGGCCGCCTGGAACGTCAGTTTTTCGTCGCAGGAGATGATGACGGCGCCTGGAATCGACGGCAGGTCCCGCGCCTGCCGGCACTGCTCGTAGGACCTGGACGAGCTCGTCGATTTTCCGGCGGATGATTTGCCGCTGGTACGCCTTTTCACTCGACGCGATCCGGCGCTCGAGGAGGTCCCAATTGACCTTCGATGGGGTGCCACGCCGCTTCCCGCCCCGCACTGGAGGCTCGGCTTGCTGGCCGTAGCTCAAGACCTCGAAGCGCACGAGTTTGTCGATATCGCTTGCCGTAAGAGAGGCCTGGTAGAACTGAACCCCGAACTGCTGCATTCGAATAGCGGCGACGTTGATCATAGGGTCACTGCCGGGCTTGCCACGCCGAAGCGTCTTGCGCAAGGCGGGCCGAGTGCGAGTTGAACGAACGCGAATTCTACCGAGTCTGGGTCGATCTATATAACAGATTTACTGTCAGTTAGATAGATGGCCCTTGCCGCCACGAGCCTGTTCTTCAGTCGAACCAGGCCCAACAGGAACAGCGTGAAGAGCGCGTAGGCCGCAACCGCCTGTTCGACGCTCAGCGCGCGACGGACGGGGCGGCTGAAAAAACCGTACACCATCTCCACGTGAATCCAGTAGACGAACAGCGACGACCTGCCCAGTTCTTCTAAAGGGCTCCAGGAACTAAGTTTATGGCGCAAAGGCAGGTGCGCCCACGCGTAGCCGGCCGGCAGAAGGGCGGTCAGCAGCCCAACGCGAAGCACGAAATAGCTCGGCGAGCTGGTCCAGAACTCAGAGCGCGCGTAGATCGACGGGAGAAACGACCCTTTGTACGCCAGGAATGCCATCGACAGGCCCGCGACGGCGAGCGCAAGCTGAAGCCATCGGGCCCGGTCGGGGGGTCTCAGGCCGTCGATGACCTCCCCCACCACGGCGCCGGCGAAGACGAAACCGGCCCATGGGAAGAGCGTGAAATTGGTGCGGCCGGGAGAAGGACGGAAGTACCACTCAACCGGGTCGGGTAGCCAGTCGAGGAGCGTTGTGGCCCGTACGAGGGGGGTCCAGAGAGAAACCCCAAGCGCCACAACGGCAAGGAGCATCGTCCGACGCCGTTTGTCCGACGTCAGCCGCCCGGTGATAGCTGCGGCCGCCATGGCCGGGCCCATCACGTTCAGGATGTCGACCTTCAGCAAACTCGCCGCGCTATACCCACCGCTGAGAATGTACGACTGCAAACGGAACAGAAAGGCCAGACCGAAGATCTGCCAGCCACGCTTTTCGGCGGCCCGCCATGACGCGTCGAGGTCCCCGGTCCGGCGGCTTTTCGACTCGGCCGACAGCGCAACGGCAACGCCGGCCATGAACAGGAAGAGCGGCGCCGCGAATCCGCCGAGCACCATGGCGTACCCGAAGATCGGCCGCGCGCGATCCTCGACACGCGTCCAAGCGTCGAGAACGTGGGCCTCGACCATGATCAAGACGGCGACGCCACGCACCCAGTCGAGGTACGCCTGACGTCCGGCCCCGTCTTTCGGGCTCATCGCCTTGGAAGGTGAATGTCGGTCCTGGCGAGCTTCAGGTGGCGCGGGCCGCTCCAGCTGAACGAATAGTTTTCAGGGGGAGAGGTATAGAACAGCCTGCCGCTGTTGGCTTCGAAGACTTCCACCCACGAGTTGCCACCGTTCGTGACGACAACGCCGAGCAGCACGCCATCGGGTGACCACTGCGGGTGAGTAAAGACCCGAAAGCTGAACTCCGTTGAACTGCCGAGCGGAACTTTCGCCTCGACCCGCAGGTCGCCCTCGGCGGAATTGGCGGGAAACACCCACAGCCCCTGTGCGGCGGTCACCGCCAACCGCCGGCCATCTGGCGACCAGGCTGGATCGCACGCGCCCTGACCGGCCTGCACCCTGTGCAGGCTGGACGGCTCCCCGGCCCACACGCCGGTCGCGCGGATCGTCTTGGCCCCCCTGCGAATGTCCGGCTCGCCCGTATCGGCGCAGAATGCCACGCGCGATCCAGCTCGATCCTGGTTGACGAGGGAGACCGCCCCGGATGGGAGCGCGATTTGCGGGAGTTGGGCGAATGCGAACGGCGACCACACGAAGACCCAGGAAGCAACGAGGCCGCGAATCGCGATTCGCATCGGGCCTTAGTTTACTTGTGCCGCTGTCTGTGCAGGAATAGCTTTCCGGTTCCCGAACATCGACGCGAACAGCAGCCAGCCCATCGGCATCAGCACGAGCAGATAGGTGAGCCACTTGCCGTAGAGACCATCGGGGCCGAACGGCTCGGTGGCGATATGGAACGGTTCGCTGTAGGGGAAGATATTGGCTTCGGCGAGCTCGTGAAATCCGTAGATGAGCAACTGGACAACGAAGACCATCAGGAAGACCGCGGTGACCTGGAAGAACAACCCGAGGTTGACGCGGTGGCCGTAGCGCGACCAGAGCGACGCCACGAAGCCCGCGAGCAGCACACCGCCGAGCGCGCCCATGGTCATCTCGAGCGGCGCTTTCATCTGAAACAGCAGGGTTCCCATCAACAACGCCGTCTCCATGCCTTCACGGGTAATCATGAGCAGCGTGAAGAGGAAGACTCCGGCGAACGCCGCGCTGCCGCTCTTCAACGTTGACGACTGCAGGTGCCCCTCGATGTCGCGCTTGATGCGCCTCGCATGCCGCCACATGTGCACGGTCAGGGAAGCGACCGACACGGCCGCGGCAAGCGCGAGCAAGCCCTCCCACAGCGCCTGGTTTCTCGCTTGATAGAACAGCCAGGCGGCGGCAATGCTCAGCACGAGCGAGGTCGCGATGCCCCAGTGGACCGCCGGAATCAGCTCCGATCGCCGGCTCTTGCGCAGATAGGCAAGGCTGATGGCGATGATGAGAAACGCTTCGAGTCCCTCACGGAGGGTGATGACAAAGGCCTGCAGCATGATTCGCGTCCCTCGTTGTGGAACCGAAAGTGAGATCCGGTCTCGTTTTCAAAAGTCTAACCAACAGATATCCGACCGGTCAAGTCGGATTTGCGAAATTGCATGGCGGACGGCCGTTTGCTTAAACTACTGAAAACCCATGACGTTACGCACTCAGTTCGTGCTGGCCGGCCTGCTCGTCGGCGGCGGCGGCCTTCTGGCCCAGCAGGCGACGTTCCGGACCGGCACCCGGACGGTTGCCGTGTATGCGACGGTGATCGACGCCCAGAAGCGGCTTGTTGCCGATCTGACCCAGGAGGATTTCGAGGTCATTGACAACGACAAGCCGCAGTCGATCGACTTGTTCATCAGGGAAGTCCAGCCCATCACCGTCGTCGTCATGCTCGACACGAGCGCGAGCATGACCGGCAACCTCGAGCTGCTGAGCCGCGCGGCCGAGCAGTTCGTCATCCGCATGCTGCCGAAAGACAAGGGGCTGGTCGGCGCGTTCAACGACAAGATCGAGTTCTTCCCGGCAACGTTCACGAACAACCGCGACACGCTGATCGCGGCGCTCGGCGACCTCGACTTCGGCAACCCGACGCGGCTTTACGACGCCATCGCGGCCAGCATGGATCGGCTCCGCGACATAGACGGCCGTCGCGTGGTGCTCGTGTTCACCGACGGAGAGGACACCGGCAGCCGGGTGGGCATGAATGACGTGCTCGAACAGGCGCGGGCGAACGAAGCGATGATCTACGCGGTCGGCTTGCGGAGCGACTACTTCAACGGATCACGTCAGGTCCGCAGCAAGCCCGACAGCGGGCTGAAGCGGCTGGCCGAAGAAACCGGTGGCGGCTACTTCGAGCTGGACAAGACGGCCGATCTCGCACCGACGTTCACGCGCGTGGCGCAGGAGCTGCACAGCCAGTACGTCCTGGGTTTTACGCCGGCGCAGCTCGACGGCAAGGTCCATCGCCTCGGGATTCGCGTCAAACGCCCCGGCATGACGGTGCGCGCCCGGAAGAGTTACCTGGCGTCGGCTGAATCAAACTGACCGACGCAGTATTCGCAGATTGGCAGATTCGCGGATTGGCAGATTACGGCGGGTTCGTAATCTGCCAATCTGCCAATCTGCCAATCTACCAATTCAGGAACTCATGCACCCCGGTCATCCTGGCCGTGCCTTCGATGACAGGAGTGATGGTGTCCACGTCGTCCAATCGCTGACGGCTTTCGACCCGGCCGTACAGCACCGTCCCGAGAATGCCTTCGTGGCGGAACCGCTCCTCGTCGACGACCAGCCCCATCGCGTCGAGCACGGCCAGCAGCGCCGCCGTGCCGGTCGCGCCCGGCGAACGGCGGAGCACGGCGCCATCGAGGACCGTCGCGCTTCTCAGATCGGACGACGCGCGCGGCGCCCCGGTGAAAACCGTCCCGTGAACCGGCAGTTTCGAGCCGATGGCGTCCCTGATCTCGCGTCCCATGCGGACCAGCTTCGACTCGTTCGACATCTCGACGGGAATGCCGGTGGCCTCGCTGTCGGCAATGGCGTAAAGCTCGCCGCCGAACGCGATATCGACCATCACCTTGCGCGTGGCGGTCTGCACCGGCAGAGCCGGGGTATGGACGAACGAGGGGACCAGCGTCAGGGCGACGCTCGACACGCGATCGCCATCGCGACGCGGGGCGGCCCGGACCAGACCCGCTGGCGTATCGATCCGAAGCTCGGTGTCGACTCCCTCGATGAGCCGGTTCTCGAGGGCGAGCGTCACGGCTCCAATCACACCCTCGCCGGACACCACCGGAAACCCGGCCGCGTGCATCGACAACAGCCCGGCATGCGCTCCCGGCGACACCGGCTCGGTGAACAGCGCGCCGTGCATGCCGGCGTGTCCGCGCGGCTCGAGCATCAGCACCTGTCTCAGTTCCTCGCCGCTCTTCCGCAGCCAGGCCAGCTTTTCCATCATCGTGCGGCCGGGCACCGAGGGCCCGCCTTCCACGATCAGCCGCACGGCTTCGCCGGCGACTTCGGCGTCAATCGTCCTGACTCTGCGCATCAATAAGAAAGGCCGGCGTTTTCACGCCGGCCCTCCATATTCTTTATTCTTTGTTCTCTATTCCTTGTTCCTTTTCCTTATTTAGTGCCCAGCTCCGCGGCCGCCGTCTCCTTGAGCCAGGCGTCGTAGGCGTCCTGCGACTTGATGGAGTAGAAACCGCGCATCCGGTAGTGTCCCAGGCCGCACAGCTGCGAGCAGTTGATCTCCCAGTCTCCGGTCATCGTCGGCGTGAACCAGACGGGGATGCTCTCGCCCGGAATCATGTCCTGCTTCACGCGCATCTGAATCAGGCTGAAGCTGTGGATGACGTCCTTGCTCGAGAGGTGAATGATCGCCGGCTTGTTGACCGGCAGCGCCAGCTGGTTGATCGAGTTGAAGTCGTCTTTGGCCGCCGGATCGGACCGATCGAGTCCGAGCGGGTTGTCGGCGGCGACGAGCTTGATGTCGGTCCGGCCGAACTGGCCGTCGGCGCCGGGATAGTGGACGCTCCACTGGAACTGCTCGGCCACGACGCGCACCACGGTCGATTCGCTCTCGGACGGAAAGGCATCGACACGCGCCGCCCAGGCCGGAATCGCGAACGCCACGATCAGCACCAGCTCGATGAGCGCAACGCCCCACTCGATGTAGCTCGCCATGTGGCTCTTGACGCCCTGATAGTTGGCCTTCGGGTGTGCGCTCTGCCGGAACCGAATCAGCGTAAAGACGAAGAACGCGCCCCAGCCGACGAACAGAATCGCCATCAGCCAGTGGGTCAGAATCGTCATTCGATCGATCTCGCCGGCGTGCGCCGAGGCGGCCACCGGAATCTCGAGGAATCGGCCCATCAAGTCGCCCATCTAGTAACTCCCTCCGTTCGACTCTTCGAACATCCTGATCCGCCGGCGAAGATAAATGAAGAAGAAGGCCGCAATCGACGCCAGGACGCCCACGGTGACGAGAAGCAGGGCCGCAATACCGGCCTGCGTGCCCCTGGTCTGTGCCGAGTTCGCATTACCGAAGCACACCGGGCACGCCATGGCCAGGGTGGGCATGGCCTGCAGCGCCAGCGTCGTGACGAGCGTCGCGACCGTTTTCCTCATACGCCCAGATTTCTGGCTTTCCCGAGAAAATAATTTCCGTAGACAACCAGCCCCGCGGACGCGACGAGCGACATCACGCCCAGCACCGCGTACTGGTTGAACAGCCCCCACACGCCGAATCCCAGCGAGATCAGCATGGAGAGCGAAATGAACACGATGTGAAACCACTTCAACGACATGGCATTACCACGCCGTTCCGACGGCCGTGCCGGGAATCTTGTCGGCGTTCGTGAAGAGCGGCACGAACATCATGAAGACGAAGAACACGACTGTCAGCGTGAGCACGTAGTAGATGAGCTTCCGTTCGTTCGACAGGTGCATGAAGAACAGCGCGACGAGCGAGCCCTTGAGCGTGGCGACGATGAGCGCCACGGCGATCGCCATCGGAATCGACAGGTGCAGGTACGACACGCCGACCGTGATGCAGGTGAGCACCATCAGCGCGCCGAAGATCATGTAGTAGGTCTTGACGTGGCTCTGAATATCGTGGGCGTGCGCGTCCATTCAGCCTCCGTTTAACGCTCGATTACAACAGATACAACACCGGGAACAGGAAGATCCACACCAGGTCGACGAAGTGCCAGTACAACCCCGCGATTTCGATGCGGTTGGTGAAGCGCTCCTTCTGCGTCTGCCACATCTTCGCGCCGGGTCCCCACAGGTACGAGTTCACGATCACGCCGCCGAGGATGTGCAGGCCGTGCAGCCCGGTCATCGTGAAGTAGATGGCGTAGAACGTGTTGTGCGAGGGGCCCTCGCCTGCCACCAAATGGTGCTCGTACTCGAAGAACTTGACCACGAGGAACGTCAGGGCCAGAAGAATCGTCAGGCCCAGGTGCATCCTGAATTTACCGAAGTCGTTCATCTTCAGCGACGCCCACGCCATGACCATCGTGACCGACGAGCTGATGAGGACGACGGTGTTGAAGAACGCCAGTGGCACGCTGAGCTCCTCCGCGCCCTGCGGCCATTCCACCGAGCCGACCCGCAGCAGGATGTACGACGAGAACAGCGCGGCGAACAGCATCACTTCCGATGCGAGGAAGAGCCAGACGCCCAGCTTGCCGTTCGACAGTCCGGTATCGGGCCGGACTTCTACCGTATATGGAATCTCCATTCGCTCTCCCTAATCCTTTTGATTCTGCGGCAGGAAATCCTGCGCGCGCCCGGGCACGCTGTATTCGTACGGGCCGTGGTAGACCTCGGGCACCGTTTCGAAGTTCCCGTGCGCGAGCGGCGGCGACGTCGTCGCGGTCCACTCGAGCGTCGTCGCCTTCCAGGGGTTCGAGCCCACCGGCTTGCCCTTCCAGATGCTCCAGAAGAAATTGAAGATGAACGGAATCTGGAACAGCATCAGCCCCCAGGCTGCATACGACATGAACTGGTTCCAGTGCAGGACCGGCTGCGCGTGCGCGTACTGCACGCCGCCGTCATACAGGCGCCGGTTCACGCCGTGCAGCCCCTGGATGAACATGGGGAAGAAGATGCCGTTGATGAAGATGAACGAGCCGAAGAAATGGATCTTGCCGAGCACCTCGTTCATCTGGCGGCCGGTCACCTTCGGGAACCAGTAGTAGATGCCGGCGAGCAGCGCGAAGATCGTCCCCGGCGCGACGACGTAGTGGAAATGGCCGATGACGTAATACGTGTCGTGCAGGTGGATATCGCTCGGCGAGAGCCCCAGCGGCAGGCCGGTCAGGCCGCCGATGCCGAACATCGGCAGAAACGCCAGCGCAAAGAGCATCGGCGTGTTGTAGCGAATTGACCCGCCATACAGCGACAGGAACAGCGCGCTCAGGATGATGACCGACGGGATCGAGATGATCATCGTCGTCGTCTGGAAGAACGAATTCATCGTCGTGCCCATGCCGGTCATGAACATGTGGTGCGCCCACACGATGAACGACATGAAGCCGAGGAAGATGATGGCGTACACCAGCACGCGGTAGCCCCAGAGCGGCTTGCGCGTGTTGTTCGCGATGATCTCGCTGACGATGCCCATCGCGGGCAGAATCAGCACGTACACCTCGGGGTGCGCCAGGAACCAGAAGAGGTGCTGCCACATCAGCGCGTTGCCGCCACCCGACACCTCGAGCGGACGGTTGCCGACCACGAGGCCGCTCGGCAGGAAGAAGCTGGTGCCCGCCACCTTGTCCATCAACTGCAGCACACCGGCCGCTTCGAGCGGCGGGAACGCCAGCAACAGGAGAAAGCTGGTGACGAACTGCGCCCAGACGAAGAACGGCAGCCGGAAGAATCCCAGTCCCTTCGCGCGTAGCTGGATGATCGTCACGATGAAGTTCATCGAGCCCAGCAGCGACGACGTGATCAGGAAGATCATGCCGACGAGCCACCACGTCTGGCCGTCGGTGGCGGTGATGACCGAGAGGGGCGGATACGAGGTCCAGCCCGACTGCGCGGCGCCGCCGGGGACGAAGAAGCTCGCCAGCATCACGACGCCGCCCACGAAGTACACCCAGTAGCTGGCCATGTTGAGCTTGGGGAACGCCATGTCGGGCGCGCCAAGCATCAACGGCATCACGTAGTTGCCGAAGCCGCCGACGGCCAGCGGCACGACGCCGAGGAACACCATGATGGTGCCGTGCATCGCGCCGAGCTGGTTGTAGAACTCGGGCAGCATGATGCCGCCCGGCGCGTTCGCGGCGCCGAGCAGCGACCCGATGACCGGAATGGGCGACATCGGAAACGCCAGCTGATAGCGCATCAACGCCATCAGTCCGAAGCCGAAGAGCAGAAAGAGCAGCGAGGTGATGGTGTATTGAATCCCGATGACCTTATGGTCCTGGGAAAAAATCCACTTCGTCACGAAGCTCTGTTCGTGGTGATGATCGTGCGCATGCGCGTGATGCGCGTGCCCGACCGGTGCGTGTCCCGCTGTGGTCACGTTATCCAACTGCGTGACTCCTTATGAGAAATCAATTTTTGCCGACGGGGAAGGGACGCCGAGCCCTTTTGTTCAATTGGTTGGGCGATTCTATATGCGACTCCGCCGAGGCGCAAGCGGTCCGAGGCGAGGTTGACCCGCCCAAACGCGCAGACTAACATTGGGTGTTCTCGTGACTTATCGGGCCGCTATCGTCTAGGGGTCAGGACACGTGGTTCTCAGCCACGGGACCGGGGTTCGAATCCCCGTAGCGGTACCAATCGAGCAAGGTCCCCTACGTAAATATTGCGTTTGTTCGGTGTGGTTTCTTTACGTTTCAGGAGAGTGTAGATGCATCCAAGACTTTTCGTCGTTCCTTTCGTGCTGAGTTTCGGCGTCGCGGCCTGCGGCGGCGGCAGCCAGCCCGCGCCGGCAGCCGAAACGGCGGCGCCCGCGGCCACCGTTGACCCGGCGACGGCGGCAACAGTTGCAGGCAAGGTGAACCTGGAAGGGACACCACCGGCCAATGCGCCGATTCAGATGAAGGCCGATCCCGCGTGCATGAAAGCGAACGAAGGCAAGACAACGACCCAGGAAACGTTTGTCGGCGATGCCGGCGCGCTCGGCAACGTGTTCGTGTACGTGCAGAGCGGGATCAGCGGCACGTTCCCGGCGCCGACGACGGCGGTCGTGTTCGACCAGAAGGGCTGCCGGTACATCCCGCACGTCTTCGGTGTGCAGGTGGGTCAACCGATCGAGATCCTCAACAGCGACCCGACGCTGCACAATATCCACGCAACGCCGAAGACGAACCAGGAGTTCAACACGGCGCAGCCTATCCAGGGCATGAAGACCACGCACACGTTCACGGCCAAGGAAGAGTCGGTCGTCGTTCCGTTCAAGTGCGACGTGCACGGCTGGATGAACGCGTCCGTGGGTGTGCTCGATCATCCGTACTTCGCCGTGACGAAGAACGACGGCACCTTCAGCATTCCGAATCTGCCGCCCGGCAAGTACACCCTGGCGGCGTGGCACGAGAAGCTCGGCTCGCAGACGCTGGAAGTGACCGTCGCGGCGAAGGAATCGAAGTCCGACGCGAACTTCACCTTCAAAGTGGCTGCGGGCGCAAACTAGCTTCACGAGGTTCTAGGTTCTGGGGTTCTGGGGTTCTGAGGTTCTGTGAACCCAGAACCCCGAACCAAACCCGGAACCACAGAACCCAGAACAGAGAACCGCGGCATCCCCCATGTGGCTTCACCGATACGCGAAATTCGTCTCAGCAGCCACGGTCCTTCTGATTGTCGCGGGTGGCCTCGTCACCAGCACCGGGTCGGGGCTGGCCGTTCCCGACTGGCCGACCAGCTACGGCTGGAACATGTTCACGTTCCCCATGAAGCACATGGTGGGCGGGATTTTCTACGAGCACGGCCATCGGCTCATCGCGAGCGGCGTGGGGTTTCTCACCATCATCCTGGCCCTCTGGCTCTGGCGCGCGGAGCCTCGGCGGTGGATGCGCATGCTGGGATTTGCGGCGCTCGGCGCGGTCTGCGTGCAGGGGCTGCTCGGCGGCATCACCGTCCTGTGGTTTCTTCCGACGGCCGTGTCGACCGCGCACGCGGGCCTCGCGCAGATCTTCTTCTGTCTGACGATCGCGATTTCCCTTTTCACCTCGCGCGGCTGGACTGACGGAACGTCCGACCCCGTCGACGATGGGATGCTTCGCCGCGTGGCCGCGACGACGACGGCTCTCATCTATACCCAGGTCATCGTCGGCGCGACCATGCGCCACTCCGACGCTGGACTGGCCATTCCGGATTTTCCGCTCGTCTTCGGCGGGCTCTTCCCGCCTCAGTGGACGCCGCAGATTGCGATCCACTACGCCCACCGCGTGGGCGCAGGCGTCGTGACGCTCGCGATCGCCGCCACTGTGGGGCACGTTTTCTTTCACCATTCGAACCGCCCGGAGCTGCGCCGTCCCGCGGCCGTGCTCGTCTGCTTCCTCTTCGCTCAGATCACGCTCGGCGCATTCGTCATCTGGTCGGCGAAGGACATCGCCATCAACACCGCTCATGTGGCGTGCGGGGCGCTGACGCTCGGAACGTCGCTCGTGCTGACGCTGCGGTCCTATCGCGTGCGGTTCGAGGGCGCGGCACCCGTTGCCGTGCGCGTCCGCCAGCCGATGCCGCCAACGCTTGGACAGTCGGGAGCCCGGGCATGAAAAAGGGGTCGGGTGTAATTTCGGGGGCGTTCACGGAGAAATTACACCCGACCCCTTTTTCGGGTGCGTTCCTCCAGCGCTCGGGCGACTTTCTCGCGCTCACCAAGCCACGGCTGAACTCCCTGGTCATCGTCACGGCCGGTATCGGGTACTACCTCGGCGCCGGGGACTCGCTGAAGATGACGAATCTGGTTCAAGCCGTGGCGGGCATCGCGCTGGTTGCGGGCGGCGCCGCGGGCCTGAACCAGATTTCTGAGCGCGACACCGACAGCCTGATGCGGCGCACTCGGATGCGGCCGCTGGCCGCGCAGCGGATCACACCAGGCGAAGCGGCCGTTTTCTCCGGCGGGCTGGCGGCGCTGGGCTTGCTGCTGGTTCTTGCGACGTCCAACCTGCTTGCCGCCTTCTTCACGCTGCTGACGCTGGTCTCGTACAACGTTGTCTACACACCCATGAAGCGGCGATCCCAGCTCGCCACGCTCGTCGGCGCGGTGCCGGGCGCACTGCCGCCGATGATTGGATGGGTGGCCGCGCGAGGCGCGCTGACGCCGGAAGCCTGGGCGCTGTTCGCGATTGTCTTCGTCTGGCAGATCCCGCACTTCATGGCGATCGCGTGGCTCTATCGCGAGGACTTCGGGCGCGCGGGCTTTCCGCTGCTGTCCGTGGTGCAGCCCGACGGCAGGAGCACCGCGCGTCAGGCGGTGTTGTTCTCGCTCTTGCTGGTGCCCGTCAGCCTGACGCCGTTTTTTCTCGGCATGACCGGACCCGCGTACGCGGTTGGCGCCGCGGCCGGCGGGATCGGCCTGCTGTGGCTGGCGATCTCGTTTGCGCGGCAGCGCCTGGACGATCGCGCGCGGCTGCTGTTCCTCGGCTCGATTACCTATCTGCCCCTGCTCTGGGGCATGTTGATCGTGGATCGGCTGTAGAAGGGATGCTCGACTACACCCTTCTGCCGACCGTCAACGCCACGCTCAACGCGATCTCGGGCCTGTTTCTCCTCACCGGCTACGTGCTCATCAAGCGCCGTCATATCAACGCCCACAGGAACGCCATGCTCGGCGCCTTTGCGTCGTCGACGCTGTTCCTGATTTCGTACCTCGTCTATCACGCCCAGGCGGGGTCGCGTCCGTTCACCGGCCAGGGCGTCATCCGCTATGTCTATTTCGCGATTCTCCTGTCGCACATCGTGCTGGCTGCCGCGATCCTGCCGATGGCCATCTCGACGCTGTCGCGCGGGCTCCGCGGGCGATACGCCGAACACAAACGCATCGCCAGAAAAACGTTTCCGGCGTGGATGTACGTGTCGGTGACCGGCGTCATCGTGTACCTCATGCTGTATCAGATGTAACCACGAAGACACGAAGACCTGACCCATCTTGACGAACGCGGCGCGGCCACCGTCGCCACCGCCCTTCCCGCACGCATGAAGGCGATGGCGGGGACGATCGCGAAGCAGTACGCCAAGGTCTCTCCGGGCAAAGTCCCAACCGCAGAGTTCAGGCGATCCGCGCCGAGATAAAAAAAGGCCGCCGGAAAGACTTCCCGGCGGCCCCGACTTTCGACTTACGACTTGCGACTGTCGCCTTGCGACTATTGCAGCCCTTCGCCCTTCATCATCAGCCCCATATGCTGCTGCGCCTGCGCCAGGCCGCCTTCACCGATCTGCCAGCCGATGGTGCCGTCCTTGTTCGCGTCGACACCGCTGGCGATGGTGTTGAGCTGGGTGAGAAGCTGCGTGATGAGCGGCGCCGCTTCGGCCGCCGACGTCGCGGCTCGAAGTTTCTGTGCCGTCGCGACCGCCTCGTCCGTCCAGTGCCCAACGTTCTCGAGTGACGCCGACACGTGCTCGGTGTGCGTCAGGACGCCTTTGGACGCGCCCTCCGACTTCGCGGCGTTCTGGGCGTGTGTCATGGCGCCGGCCGCCGCGCGCTTGACGCCGAACGAGCCCGGGCCCTTCGGTTCGATGGCGGGATCGAGCGCGTTCAGCACGTGCCCCGCGTGCAGCTTGATGCTGTCGAGATTGTCGGCCGACTTCTGCATGTAACCGGCGTGTACCAGTGCGATCTTGGCGTCGCCCACGGCGACCGGCAGAAAGCCCTGCCCTGTCGGAACTTCCTTCCACGCCGTCATCACGTGGCCGATGTGCGTGTGCACAGGATTGGGCTTCTCAGTCGGCGGCTTCTCACCCCGCTGGCCGGAAACCGTGACGCCGAGCGCCAACGCCGCGAACGCCGCGGTGATGATGGAGCGATGATTCCGTTTCACGTCTACCTCCGTTCGAAAGCCGCAAGACGGGACCCCAGCCTGCCTGGATGTCCGCCTTGCGCCTTTCGCCTTGCTTGCGCCTGTCGACGCCCGCTATTTTTGAGGCTCCAGCGCTCCGCGGCCGCGGGCCGGGAACGCGAACCCGTCGTGCGCTGGTCCGTTCTGCACAAAGCGGGTCGACGGGCTCAACCGGTGGCCTGTCAGATACTGCTGACCTGCGTTGCCCCAGTACTTACCGGCTTTCAACGTCGCGTTGTGGCTGATGTTCAGCATCGCCTCATAGCGTGCATCGGTCGCGGTCCAGCCCGAGAAATTGGTCAAGTCGCTGTTGCCCTGGATCACGACATCGAGGCCGAACGTGTTCGCGATTTCATCCACGTTGATAATGCTCTCGAGTGTCTCGAGCATCACCACAACCAGGAAGTTGTCGTTGATGGTCTGGCGATAGCCGCCGGGTGCATCCGACCAGAACTGACCCGCGGTATTTCCACCCTGGCTTCGGCGTCCGAACGGCGGAAAGCGCGAGAAGCGGGCCGCATCGCGCGCTTCGAGCGCATCGTCAACCGTCGGAACGACAATGCCCATCACGCCAAGGTCTGTCGCCTTCTGGACGTTGGCTTCGAGCGCATCGGGCATGCGAATCATCGGGGCAGCGCCCTTCACACCCGGACAGGCGGCAATCATCTTCTGTACTTCGGCGAAGGTCAGCGTCGCGTGCTGCATCTCGAACCACACGTAGTCCCAGTGCTTCCGCGCTTCGCAATAGACCTCGGGCGTGAAGCTCGAGATGGTCACGCTCGTCACCTTGCCGTCACTGAGCAGCTTCTCCTTGGCCTGATTCCACAAAGGCCGCTGCGCTTTCTCGACGTAGGTCTTGACCATCCAGCCCCAGCCGCGCGAATCGGGCGTGAGCGCCTGCTCACCCCAAGCGCCTGTCATCAAGTGGCCCGGCTGAGGCGGCCCTGCCTGACGACCGCCGCCACCACGGCCACCGCCGCCTTCGCGGCCACCGCCCTGAGCTCCGCCACCCTGTGCGTAGATGCCGATCGTGATGCTCGCCAGTGCAAGCGCGACGGCGATGATCCTGCGTGCAGTCATGATTCCTCCTCAAAAACCCGTGGAAATCAAAACGATTCTGATGGAATTGTGGGCGAAGTATGTCACAAAAGCCGAGGGAGGGGGCAGAGCCTTTTTGGGTCTGACCCCCTTATTCGGGGAGACGAAGCTGCTGCAGAAGAGCGTGATAACGCGGGTCGCGGCGAAGCGAGTCGAACCGTGGCTCCACCCTGAGATTGGCCACCGTTGGTTCGCGATCGGTGAACGCTTTCTCCAGCAAGCCGAACGCCGCGTCGCGATGCCCCAGCCCCACATGCGCCAGGGCGAGGTGGTAGCCCGGCACATAGCGGCTGCGCGACGCCGCCTCGAGACCCGCCACAATCGCGCCCGCTTCTTCGCGCGCGCCTGCGAGCGCCTTGGCATGCGCGAGCCACGACAGCGAAATCGGGTCATCGGCATCGGGCCCAACCGCCGCGGTCAGCTCCACCACGGCCTCGTCCTGCCTGCCGGCGCCAAGAAGTGCGGCCCCCAACAGCCGCCGCGCCGGCGCGTAACCGGCTTCCATGTCGAGCACGTGGCGGCTGCGGTCGATCGCGGCCGGGAACTCGCCGGCGGCATAGCGCACCCACGCGGCGCTGGTCGTCACGACGAGACAGAACGGGTCGACGTCGCAGGCGCGATCGGCCTCGGCCTTCGCTTCGCCAAACCGCGACATCGACGCGAGAAACTGCGCGTAGAAGCGGTGCGCCGACTCACAGCTCGGCGACAGCGCGATGGCCGTCCGGTATTCGTCTTCGGCCACGCGCCAGTTCCACTCGAGCATCCGTCGTATCTCGGCGAGCGCGAGGTGCGCGTCCGAGATGCCCGAGTCGATTTCGATCGATCGCAGCGCCGACGCGCGGGCCCGCTCGAGGTACGGCCGGCCCGGCTCTTTGAAATAGCCGGCGAGCGCTATCTGCGCGCGCGCCATCGCGGAATGGGCCGCGGCAAACTGCGGATCGAGCTCGAGCGCCCGCTCGTAGTACGAAATCGCGGACGTGACCGCTTCGAATCCGCCGCGGTTCCAGTGATAGCGTCCTTTTAGATACGCCTGGTACGCTTCGGTGCGTCTCGGCGTGGCGCGTCCGAGCACGTCCACCTGATCGGGCACCAGCTCCATGGCGAGCGACCGCGCGATATGTGCCGCGACGTCGGTCTGCAGATTCAGCGCTTCTCCCATCGACCGATCGTAGGTCTCGGCCCAGAGGTGCACTTCGGTGCGCGTTTCGATCAGCTGCGCGGTAATGCGGATGCGGTCGCCGTCGCCGCGGACGCTGCCTTCGAGCAGATAGTCGGCGGACAACTCACGGCCGATCTCGCTGGCGCCTTTCGTCGATTTCTTGAACAACATCGACGAGGTTCGCGCGATGACGCCAAGCCGGCCGGGGCAGAGCCGTCCGATCTGCGTGATCATTTCCTCGGTGAGGCCGTCGCTGAAATATTCCTGCGCCGGATCGCTGCTGAGATTCGTGAACGGCAGCACGACGAGCCTCACGTTGGCCAGGCTGTTCACTGGAGGCGCGGCCGCCGGCCTGACGACGTGCAGGTTGCGCACGGGCTGCCCTTCGGCCTCGACCGCCGCGATGAACCGGTATCCACGCCGGTGCAGCGTCTCGACAAACCGCGGGTTGTCGGCATCGTCGCCAAGCGCGGCGCGGAGCCGTTTGACGGCCGCGTTCAGGCTGTGCTCGAAGTCGACGAACGTGCCCGCCGGCCAGAGGCGCTGCCGCAGCTCCTCCCGCGTCACCACGTCCCCGGGCCGTTCGAGCATGACGGCGAGAATCTCGAACGGCTGATCCTGAAGCCTGATGCGGATGCCTCCCTTGCGGAGCTCCCGCGCGCGCAGGTCGACCTCGAACGAGCCGAATTTTCGCAGACTGGACGACCGGCGTTCGAGGGGCAGCATGGGAATAGCAGCAGTCTACCAGCCCACACGCGCGTTCGAGCCATGTCACCTAAATATGAAGGCCATGTAAGCCTCTTGCCGGCAGTGCATTAGCGGGTCATCAACGTTTCTCCTTCGGGTCACCTCGCGTGCATTGAGGCACCCGGCCGGCGACCGCACAGTGAGCGCATGAAGGCTGCGCTCTTCTTGATGTCGTCGCTGATGATCGTCGCGGCGGCGCCCCTCGCAGGAGCGTCGAGACTCGAAGACACGGTCGTCATCAGAACGTACGACTACGCGAACGTGACGCACGACCAGCTCGCGGCCGCGCGCACGGAGGCCGGGCAGATTTTCAGGCGCGCGCAGATTGCCGTGCTGTGGGTCGACTGCCGGGTACCGGGCCGGACCGGCGGTGAGCCGTGCACGGACCCGCTGTCGCGCGGACGCGATCTGATGTTGAGGCTCGTCGCTCGCACGCCTGCGAGTGCCATAGAGGGCGAACGGCTGGTCGCGCTGGGCGAGTCGATGGTCGATCGGGAAGAGCGGGGCGGCGTGTTGATGACGGTCGACCTGTTTCGCGTGAGCGCCATCGCCGTCAACGCCTCGACGGGCATGCCGGTCCTGCTGGGTCGCGCAATCGCCCACGAAATCGGGCATTTGCTGTTAGGAAGCGCCGAGCACGCCCGTCTCGGCCTTATGCGGGCGCTCTGGTCGCACGACGAACTGCGGGGCCTGAAGCCCGCAAACTGGGGGTTTTCGTCGCGCGAGGCCGCCCAGATGCGGCAAACCCTGCGCGGCCGCCTGCGCACGGCGGATTAGTCCGGCACCTGTCGCACCCAACGCACCTATCGCGCCTGACTGAGGGTGACGATATACTCGTTCCATGGCGAACAACCTTACCTTCCGTCTGGCGGCTGCTTTGGTCGCCGTGTTGCTGTCGGCGCCGGCGTGGGCACAGACCAGCCGGATCGGCGGCGTCGTGCGCGACGAAACAGGCGCCACGCTGCGCGGCGTCATCGTCCGCGCCGAGACCGGAGGGGGACGCACGTTCGGCACGCCGCTGACCCTGACGACGGCGACCGACGACCGCGGACGTTTTGTCTTCGTCATCAGCCGATCGGGTGAATGGCGGCTCACGTTCGAAGCTCCTGGCTTCGATCCCATGACCATGCCTCTTGCCCTTCGATTGACGGGCCCCGCGCCCAACCTGGACATCAAGCTGGAACGCCGCGAATCGCCCGAGGCGTTCGGCGCCCTGGCGGGCATCGACTCGAAGTCGCTCTCCTCGCAACTCGCCGCCGCGGCCGTGCTGTACGACGAAGGGCGCCACGACCAGGCGATTGCCGCCTATCGGGAGATCAAGTCGAAGGCACCCGCGCTGACGCTCGTGAACCTTCAGATCGGCAACTCGTACTTCGCGAAGAAATCGTATGGCGACGCCGAGGCGGCCTATCAGGAAGTGCTGAAATCGGATGCGGAGGATCCCGGCGCGTTATTCGCGATGGGCACGCTGAAAGAAGCGCAGGGTAATGCGGCCGAGGCTCAGACCTGGTACCAGAAAGCCTCAGCCGCCGACGCCGTCTGGACCCGGCCGCTGATGAAACTCGCCGCGCTCGCCAACGCAGCCGGGGATCGCGCCGGGGCGTCGCGCCATCTGACGCGCGTCGTCGATCTCGATCCCGCGTCCCCCGATGGCAAGCGGGCTGCCGAGTTACTGAAACAGTAGAGCTCGGGTTCCGGAACCCACCAGGCTTTATTGGAGCTGCTTCAAGGCGTCTTCGATGAGGCGCTCGTTGTCTTCCTTCGTGATGTTCCTCTGAATCAGCTTCGACGCGATCGCCACCGAGATGTCGGCGGCTTCGCGGCGAATCTGCTCGAGCGCGCGCGCGGTTTCCAGCTGAATCTGCCGTTCGGCGTTCTTGAGAATGCCGTCGGCTTCGGCGCGCGCCTTCTCGCGCAGCTCGGACCGCAGCCGCTCGGCGTCGGCGCGGCTCGCGCCGATGATCGATTCGGCCTCAACCCGCGCCTGCCGGATGATCGCTTCCGATTCCTGATTCAGCCGTTCGAGCTCCTGGCGCGCTTTCTCCGCGTCGGCGAGCGCCTTGCGGATGGTCTCCTCGCGGGCCGCCAGCGCCTGCAGCAGCGGCCGCCAGGCGAACTTGGCGAGCAGTGTCAGCAGCACGAGAAAGGTCAGGATGGTCCAGATGAAAAGACCTGGATCCACCTGGACCAACGGGTTATCCATAAATTCCTTAAGTGCCAGCCCTCAAGCCAGCTTAGCCGAGCACAATCAGGAGCACGAAGACCTCGGCGAGGATCGCGACGCCTTCGAGCAGGAACAATGGCAGGTTGACCGCCCCGGTGATCTGCGCCGCCGCCGCCGGCTGGCGCGCGATGCCTTCCGCAGCAGCCGCGGCGAACTTGCCGATGCCCAGAGCCGCGCCGATGACGATCATCCCGAGGCCGATGGCGGCGCCGAAAAGGTGAAGCACAGCGCCATTCCCGGCGGCGGGTGCCGCTTCCTGTGCGAAGACTGAACTGCCTGCGAGTGCGACGAACATCGCAATCGCCGAGACCCTGCCGACGAAACGTACGCTATTCATTCTCTGTCCTTTCGACTTAGTGATGCGCATGAATGGCCATGCCGATGAAAACCGCGGTCAACAACGTAAACACATATGCCTGGACCATCACGACGATGATTTCCAGGGCCGAGACTCCGACGGCGAGCGGAACGGACATCACCAGGCCCACGCCGATGCCCGGGAGCGCCTGGCCGAACTTCTCGGCAAACAGAAACACGAACGACAGAATCGCCAGGATGGCGATGTGCCCACCCGTCATGTTGGCCGCAAGTCGCATCGTCAGCGCGAACGGCTTGACGAACATGCCCATGAGCTCGATGGGAATCAGCAGGATGTAGATCGGCCACGCGAGCCCGTGCGGCACCAGGTTCATCCAGTGCTTCACGAAGCCATGGGCCTTGCTGCCGGCGATGATGATCGACATGAACGTGATGCTCGCGAGCGCGCCCGTCACGTTGAAGTTCGCTGTCGCGGTCGTCCCTCCATGCACCACCTGCTTCAGGAACGAGTCGGGTGCCGTGTGCAGCACGTAGTGATCGACCAGCGCGATGACGTCGAAGATCGGAATCAGGCCGATCGCGTTCGCCGAGAAGATGAAGAAGAAGAACGTCAGGAGGAGCGGGGTCCAGGTGTTCACCCACTTGCGCCCCACGTTGGGTTGGACGATATCGTCGCGCACGAACACCACGACGGCTTCCAGGGCGTTCATGAACCCGCCCGGCACCGGACGTCCCGATTGCAGATAACGGCGCACGGCCGTCGTCACCAGGAGGAACAGGAGCGCCGCGACGACCCAGAGCATGAATACATGTTTGGTCACCGACAGATCGATGCCCGCGATCGTGGGCAGGTGAATGAGCGGGTGCTCGAGCGAGCTGTTCGAGACGTGATTGATGATCGTCTCGCCGGCATTGAAGCCTTCGGCCGCAGCATGGCCGCCAGCGGCCTGCGCTGCGTCGTGGGCGGCCTGCCCTGCTTGTTCTTGAGCCTGCATTTATCCCGTCGTCTCAAACAAAAAGGCGCTTCAACAGGAGCGCCTCGATCATGTGCAACGTGATGAAATAACCCGTAAAACTCGCGGCGAACTGCACCTGCGGCACGCCGAAGACGCCAATCGCCAGTCCGACATAGGCGCCGAAGAACACCAGCTTAGCCGCGAACGCCGTGATGACCAATGCCGTCAGCCGCTCGGGATTCTGCTTGTAGACCCGCTCGGTCAGCATCCATGTTGCGCTCACGACCATCAGCGGGCCGAGCATGCCAAGCCACACCGTATTGCCGAACCGCGCGCCGAGCAAGCCTGCCGACACGACGCTGCCCATCGCGAGCCAGACAACCACTTTCAACCTCGCCCTTACCTCTTATCCTGGCCCCAGACGGTCTTGGCGAGCTCGTAAAAGCCTACAACGAGCCCCAGCAGCAGACCGCCCAGCAGGAACCGGGGCGCGGTGCCGCGCCACTCGTCGAGCGCGTAACCGATTCCTCCAAGCAGGATGATGGCGCCAATCAGCGTATAGCTGGCAGCCGCTGCGGGTCCGGATCTGCGGATGTTCTCCTGCAAAAACCGGAAGGACCGAGCGAGGAAATCCGACTCAGGCATGCTGAATATAGCATACCTTGTGAAAAAGTTCACCAGCGCCAACCCGGCGTTTTCCGGCCATATTTCGCCCGTTTGCACGTGAAAGACGGGGTCGGGAGGGGTTTCCGCGGGCACGGCCGGAAACCCCTCCCGACCCCGTCTTCACCGCATCGTCTGGCTGGCTGGCGCGGCGCCCAGCGTCGCGGCCGAGGCCTGCGCGAACTCGAACAGAGGCTGCGGATACACCCCGAGCAGCAGCGTCGCCACCACCGCCGCCACCATCGCGAACGCCAGCGCGGGACTCTGCTTCGGCTCCGACCCCGCCGGCTCGTTCTTCAGCATCATGTAGACGACGATGCGGATGTAGTAGTACAGCGACACGGCGCTGTTCAGCACACCGATGACCGCCAGCCAGTAGTATTTCTGCTCGATCGCCGCACCGAACAGCCAGAACTTCCCCATGAAGCCGGCCGTGGGTGGAATGCCGCCGAGCGAGAGCATGAACAGCAGCATCGCCACCGCGGCAAAGGGCTGGCGGAAAAACAAGCCGTTCAAATCCTTCAGCTCGTCGCCGACCACGTCCTCGCGGCGCATGAGCGACAGCACCGCGAACGCGCCGAGCTGCATGAAGGCATACACGAACAGGTAGACGAGCATCGCCGTCACGCCGCGGGACGTTCCCGCGACGACGCCGATCAGGAGATAGCCGGCGTGCGCGATCGACGAGTACGCCAGCATCCGCTTCAGGTTGCTTTGCGTCAGCGCCGCGAAATTTCCCACCGTCATGGTCACGACCGAAAGCATGTAGAACATCGTGCCCCAGCCGATGTCCGGAATCGACGCGCCCAGCGGCGCGGCAGCGGCCATCGACGTGCGCATGGTCGGCAGGCTCTCGATGAAGATGCGCAGCAGCATCGCGAACGAAGCGGCCTTCGATCCGACAGACAGAAATCCGGTGATCGGCGTCGGCGCGCCCTCGTACACATCGGGCGCCCACATGTGGAACGGCACCGCCGCTATCTTGAAGCCCATGCCGGCGACGACGAGGATGACCGCGAGGATCAGGCGCGGGTCCGCTTCCTGCCCGGCCAGCCCGGTGGCAATCATCCGCAGGTTCGTCGTCCCCGACAGGCCGTACATCAGCGACATGCCGTAGAGCAGAATCCCGAGGGAAAACGCGCCCAGCAGGAAATACTTCACGGCGGCTTCGTTCGACTTGCGGCTCGGCTTGAGAAAGCCGGTGAGGATGTAGAACGAAATCGCCATCGTCTCGAGGCCGATGAAGAGCGTGATGAGATCGGTGCCCCCGGCCATGAACATCATCCCGAGCGTCGCGCAGAGGATGAGGAAGTAATACTCGCCGGCCCGGGTGCCCTCGACTTCGAGGTAGCGCACGCTCATCAGCACCGTGAGCGCCGCCGAAATGAGGAACACGACCTTGAAAAACAACGCGAAGGTGTCGACGGCAAGGAGCCCGCGCGAAATCTGGACGTTGGCGCCGGCCACCGGGACGAGCGCAATCGCCGTGGCGCCGAGCACGGACAGCGTGACCCAGGCGAGAATCGACTGCTTGTCGCGCGGGACGAGAAGGTCCGCCATCAGCAGGACCAGCGCGCCGATCGTCAGCACGATCTCCGGCAGGAGGTAGTAGAAGTCGCTCAGGTTGATGCCGGGAGGCACTAGTTTGAACCTCGTGGTTCCGGGTTCCTCGTTCCGCGTTCCAGGTTCTGGTTCCGAGGTTCAAGGTTCTGGTTCGCGGCGGCCTGCGCGCGATACTGGGGGTCAATCCGCATCACGACGCGATTCACCGACGTCTGCAACCGGTCGATGAACGGCTTCGGGTAGAGACCGATCCAGACGGCGAGCACCAGGAGCGGCGCGTAGGTGGCGAACTCGCGCAGATTCAAATCCTGCAGGTGCTCGTTCTTCGGGTTCTCGATCTTGCCGAACATCGTGCGCTGATAGAGCCACAGCATGTAGGCCGCGCCCAGCACCACGCCGCTGGCCGCGAACCCCGCCCAGATCTTATTGGCGACGAACACGCCCTGCAGAATCAGCAGCTCGCCGATGAACCCGTTCAGCGCGGGCAGGCCGATCGACGACATGGTCATGACGAGGAAAATCGTGGCATAGACCGGCATCACCTTCGACAACCCGCCGTATTCGGCGATGAGCCGCGTGTGACGCCGCTCGTATACGTTGCCGACGAGGAGGAAGAGCGCCCCGGTCGAGATGCCGTGATTCAACTGCTGCACGATGCTACCCATGATGCCGACCGGATTGAGCGCGAACATCCCGAGCATGACCATCGCCATGTGGCTGACGCTCGAGTAGGCGACGAGCCGCTTCCAGTCCGACTGCGCCATCGCGCATAACGCACCGTAGACGATACCGATGATTGACAGCGTCACCATCATGGGCACGAACGCGCGCGTCGCGTCGGGAAGAATCGGAAGCGAGAAGCGGATGAACCCGTACGTGCCCATCTTCAGCAGAACGGCCGCGAGGATGACGGAGCCCGCGGTAGGCGCGTCGGTGTGCGCGTCGGGCAGCCAGGTGTGGAACGGGAACATCGGCACCTTGACGGCAAACCCGAGGAAAAACGCGAGGAACACCCACCACTGCAGGTTGTACGGCACGTTCAGCTGCTGGAACTGCGTGATGTCGAACGAGTACACGCCGGTGACGCTGTGGTTGTAGAAGTAGAGCGCCAGAATACCGAGCAGCATGATGACGCTGCCCACCAGCGTGTAGAGGAAGAACTTGATCGCCGAATACAGACGGCGATCGCTGCCCCAGATGCCGATGAGGAAATACATCGGCACGAGCATCACTTCCCAGAAGAGGAAGAACAGCAGGAAGTCGAGGCTGACGAACGCACCCACCATGCCCGTCTGCAGGATCAGCAGGAAGATGTAGTACTCCTTCACGCGCTCGGTGATGGCCGTCCACGACGACAGGATGGCGATGCTGCCGAACAGCGTCGCCAGCATCACGAGCAGCGCGCTGAAGCCGTCGACGCCGAGGAAGTACTCGGCGCCGATCGACGGAATCCAGGGCATTCTCTCGACGAACTGGTAGTTCGGATCCTGCGTGTTGTAGCGGAACCACAACGGCACCGACACCAGGAACCCCGCCAGCGCGACGAGATTGGCGATCATCCGAATCAGGCTGCTGTTCTGCTTCGGAATGAAGAGCAGCACCAGCGCGCCGGCGAGCGGCAGAAACAGGATGAGCGAGAGAAGCGGATACCCCGCGGCATTCGTCACGTGACTACCTCACGAGCAGATAAATGCTCACAAACGCGCACACGCCTGCCAGCATCAGCAGCGCGTAATTCTGGATAAGCCCGGTCTGGACGCGGCGGAAGACGAAGCTCGATTCCTCCGAGGAACGCCCGACGAGATTCACGGCGCCATCGACCACGTACCGATCGATGAGGCTCGACACCCACGACATGAACACCGTCAACCACCCGGAGCCGTTGACGCCGCCATCGACGACACGCCGGTCGAAGGCCCACAGGCCAAATGCGCTCTTCATCGTGCCGCCGACGAACGTCGAGTTGTAGAGCTCGTCGACAAAGTATTTGTTGTAGAGCAGCGAGTGGAGGCCGCCGTACCGCTCTTTGAGGCCATCGGCCGTCGACGGCGAGACGACGTAGAACCTGTACGCGGTGTAGATGCCGATGAGCGCGATCATCACGGAGAACGCCATCAGCCCAAGCTCGGCGGCATGGGAAATGTGCGGCTCCGCATGCGCGGCTTCCGCACCGGCCGCTTCCGCGACTGCCGCTTCCCGGACGGGTTCTGCCGCCTGCGCAGCCGTCCCTTCCGCCGCGGACGTCGCAGATGCCGGCGCCGTCAGGCTCGGCTCGAGGAAGTGCTCCAGCGCCGCTCCGCCGCCGAGCGCGGGCGGAATGCTCACGAAGCCGGCGACGATGGCGCCGACAGCCAGCACCATCAGGGGCAGCGTCATCGCCTGAGGCGACTCGTGCGGACCATGCCATGGCCCGTGTCCGTGCCCGTGCGCGGCGTCATCGTCATGGTGATCCGCGTGGCCATGGTCGTGCCCGGCCTTGTGCGCCTGTCCGTGCCCGTGTGCGTCGGCGCCGTCAGCCCCGCCGTGCTCCCACGCCGGTCCTCGATACGAGCCGAGGAACGTCATCGACATGAGCCGGAACATGTAGAACGCGGTCATCAGCGCGGTGACGACGCCGAAGACCCAGATTGCCTTGTTGGTCAGGAACGCGCGAAAGAGGATCTCGTCCTTGCTGAAGAAACCTGCCAGCGGAAAGATGCCCGCAATCGCCAGCGTGCCGATCATCATCGTCATGTAGGTGACCGGCATGTAGCGCCTGAGGTCGCCCATCTTCCGCATGTCCTGTTCGCCGCCCATCGCGTGAATGACCGAGCCGCTGCCGAGAAAGAGCAGCGCCTTGAAGAAGGCGTGCGTCATCAGGTGGAAGGCACCGGCGGCAAACGCGGCGAGGCCGATGTGCGTCCAGCCATGCGACATGGCATACGCGCCGACGCCCATCGCGAGGAACATGTAGCCGAGCTGAGACACGGTGGAGTACGCGAGCACGCGCTTGATGTCGTACTGCACGAGGCCAATCGTCGCCGCCATGAGCGCGGTGAGCGCACCGATGATCATCACCACCTGCGCCACGATCGGCGCGTGGCCGAAGAGCACGGCGTTGCGGCCGACCATGTACACCCCGGCGGTCACCATCGTCGCCGCATGGATGAGCGCCGACACGGGTGTCGGGCCTTCCATGGCGTCGGGTAACCAGACATACAGGGGGATCTGCGCGCTCTTTCCGGTGGCGCCGACGAAGAGCAGCAGGCAGATGAGCGAGAGGACGCCGAACTGCGTTTCGACCGGCATCAAGGACGCGCCGTGGGCGACGGCGCGGAAGTCGAGCGTGCCGAACGTGAAGAAGATCAGAAACACGCCGAGCACGAAGCCCCAGTCGCCGATCCGGTTGACGATAAACGCCTTCTTGCCGGCATCCGACGCACTCTTCTTTTCGTACCAGTAGCCGATGAGCAGATACGAGCAGAGGCCCACGCCCTCCCAGCCGACGAACATGGTCAGGAAGGTGCTGCCGAGCACGAGCACGAGCATGAAGAAGCAGAACAGGTTGAGATAGCAGAAGAAGCGCGCGTACCCGCCGCGCGGTTCGTCGTGCATGTAGGCGGTCGAATACACGTGAATCAGGAAGCCGATGCCGGTGACGACGAGAATCATCATGGCCGACAGCGGATCCAGGCGGAACGCCCACGGGATCTCGAACGCGCCGATGCCGTTCACGGTCTGAAGCGGTATCGGCGGAATCCAGTGGCCGAGCGTGACGACGTGATCGCGCGATTCGGCGGGCAGGCCGATGAGCTGCCAGAAGGCATTGAGCGACAGCGCCAGCGCGAGCGCCATCGTGCCGCAGGCCACCAGGCCCGCCGTCTGCTTGTTGAACGCGCGAATGCCGATCAGCCCGTTAATCGCGGCGCCTATGCCAGGGAGAATCGGAATCAGCCAGATAAGGTCCATATTTGGTCGCGGGGCTACCAGCGCATCAGATTCATTTCGTCGATGTTGACCGTTTCCTTGTTGCGATAGAACGCCAGGATGATGCCGAGCCCGACGGCGGCCTCCGCCGCCGCCACCGCGATAACGAAGATCGCGAACACCTGCCCGATGCCGTTCTGTAGCTGATAGGAAAACGCGACCAGGTTGATGTTCACCGCGTTCAGAATCAGCTCGATCGACATGAAGATGATGATGATGTTGCGGCGCATCATGACGCCGGCGACGCCGATGATGAACAGCGCCGCCGAGAGCAGCATGTAATGGGTCGGCGTGATCATTACAGCTCCCTCTTCGCCAGAATGATGGCGCCCACCATCGCGACGAGCAGCAGCATCGACGCGACCTCGAACGGGATCAGGTAGTCGGCATAGAGCAGCATGCCGATGCGCTCGACGTTGTTCAGCGCGAGGTCGCTCGACTGCGCGGCGCTCGAATCGGTCGCCACACCGACGCCGCCCCAGACCAGGATGGCCGCCAGCTGGGCCAGCACCACGCCCGACAGCGCAAACCCGAGCCACCCCCGCCGCTGCGGCGCCGAATGGTCTTCCGGCGGGCGCTTCAGATTCACCAGCATGACGACGAACAGGTACAGCACGACGATGCCGCCGGCGTACACGAGCACCTGGATGGCGGCGAGGAACTGCGCCGTCAGCAGCACGTACAGCGCCGCGACCGCGAGAAAGTTCAGCACCAGAAACAGCACGGCGTGCACGGTGTTCTTCGTGCTCACGACCAGCACGGCAAACCCGAGGATCAGCGCTGAAATAACGTAAAACGCTATCGCTTCGCCCATAGCTCTAGAGCAACACCTTGACGATTCCCGTCACAATCACGTTGGCAATGGCCACCGGGATGAGCACCTTCCAGCCCAGCCGCATCAGCTGGTCGTAGCGGTAGCGCGGCAGCGTCGCGCGCACCCACAGAAAGACGTAGAGGAAGAGGAACGTCTTCAACAGGAACCACATCCACCCCGGAACGAGGTCGAGGAAGTTGAGCGCATCGACGTTCGGAAACGGCGCCAGATATCCGCCCAGGAACAGCGTCGTCGCGACCGAGGAGACGACGATCATGTTGGCGTATTCGGCGAGGAAGAACAGCGCGAACCGCATGCCGCTGTACTCGGTGTGAAAACCGCCCGTCAGCTCCTGCTCCGCCTCCGCCATGTCGAACGGCGCACGATTGGTTTCCGCGAGACCGCCGATGAAGAACAGCACGAACGCCACCGGCTGCACGAAGATGAACCAGAGGTTCGCCTCGTTCTGCGCCTCGACGATGCGCACCATGCTCAGCGAGCCCGCGGTCATGATGAGGCTGACGAGCGTCATCGTCACCGCGACTTCATAGCTGATCAGCTGCGCCGACGCGCGGAGGCTCGCGAGCAGCGGGAATTTGCTGTTCGACGCCCATCCGCCCAGGATGATGCCGTACACGCCGATCGAGGCGACCGACACGATGTACAGCAGACCGACGTTGATGTCGGTGATGTACAGCGGAACGTCGCGGCCGAAGAGATGGACGGTCGAGCCGAACGGAATCACCGCGAACGTGATGAGCGCCGGCACCATGACGATGATCGGCGCCGCCGTGAACACCCACTTGTCGGCGCGCGTCGGCGTGATGTCTTCCTTGAGGATCAGTTTGATGGCGTCCGCGATGGGCTGAAGAATCCCGTACGGGCCCACTCGCATCGGCCCGAGACGCACCTGCACCCACGCGATCACCTTTCGCTCGAGCAGCACCATGTAGGTGACGCCGATGAGCGTCGCGTTGAGCACGAACAGAATCTTGATGAGAGGGATGACGTAGGTGTCGATCACAGCGGAACTCATCGATCGACTTCTCCGAGAACCACGTCGATCGAGCCGATGAGCGCGACGACGTCGGCGACCATATGTCCCTTGATCAACTGCGGCAGCGCCTGGAGATTGCAGAACGACGGCGGGCGCACGCGGAATCGGTAAGGGTTGGTCGATTTCCCGTCGCTGACGATGAAGTAGCCGATTTCGCCCTTCGGCGACTCGATCGCGTGGTAGGTCTCTCCCGCCGCCGGCTTGATGAGGCGCGGTACCTTCCCGACGATGGGTCCCTCGGGCAGGCCCTCGATGGCCTGGCGGATGATCTTGATCGACTGGCGGAATTCCTCGAGCCGCACCAGATAGCGGTCGTACGTGTCCCCGGCCGTCCCGACCGGCACTTCGAACTTCATCTCGTCGTAGGCCGCGTATGGCTCGTCCTTGCGCACATCCTTGGTTATGCCCGAGCCTCGCAGCGGCGGACCGCTCAGTCCGATCGCGACCGCCTGCCTGGCCGTGATCACGCCGATGCCTCGCGTGCGCTCGAGCCAGATTCGGTTGTGCGTGAGCAGTTCCTCGTACTCGTCCACCTTCTCCGACATGATGTTGCAGAACTCGAGCACTTTCTTGTCCCAGCCGACCGGGATGTCCAGAGGAAGGCCGCCGATGCGCATGGAGTTGTACGTCAGCCGCGCGCCGCAGTATTCCTCGAACAGATCGAGGATCAACTCGCGCTCGCGGAACGCGTACAGGAAGACGGTCATCGCGCCGATGTCCATCGCGTGCGTCCCGAGCCAGAGGCAATGGCTCGCGATGCGCTGCAGCTCGCAGATGGCGGTGCGCACGTACCGCGCGCGGCGCGGCACTTCGATCTGCATCAGCTTCTCGACGGTCTGGCAGTAGCCGACATTGCTGGTGGCCGCCGCGACGTAGTCCATGCGGTCGGTCAGGAGGATGATCTGCGTCCAGTTGCGGTTCTCGCTGAGCTTCTCGATGCCGCGATGGAGATAGCCGATGACGACTTCGGAGCTGACGACCTTCTCGCCGTCGAGGCGCAGCACCACGCGCAGCACGCCGTGCGTGCTGGGATGCTGCGGTCCCATGTTGATGACCAGCTCCTCGGTGTCGAACATCTGACGGGTTTCTGGTGCCATCTCTCCTAATCTTCCAATCTTCCTATCTGCGAATCTGCGAATGCTCTATTCGATTTCCGCCTCTTCCTTCGCCTGTTTCAGCTTCAACCAGTCGAGCGGGTTCTCCATCAGCAATTCGCCCGGACCTTCGAGCGGGTAGTCCTTGCGCTGGGGATGGCCCTGCCAGTCGTCGGGCATCAGAATCCGCTTCCGATTCGGGTGACCGGTGAAGTTCACGCCGAACAGGTCGTAGACCTCGCGTTCGAGCCAGTCGGCCGCCGGCCAGATGCCGGTGACTGACGGCACGGGGTCGTGTTCGGCGGCGCGGACCTTCAAGCGGAGGCGTTTGCGGTGATGCGTCGAGAACAGGCAGTAGACGACATCGAACCGCTGGGGTCGCGGCGGCCAGTCGCTGGCCGTCACATCCGAGCAGAAGTCAAAGGCGGTTTCCGGCGCATCGTGCAGGAACCGGCCGGCTTCGACGAGCTTCGCCACGGGCACGATGACCGTCCAGTCGCCCACGTAATAGCTGATCTGCTCGACGGCACCGGGAACGGCGTTCTGCAGCGCCGTGATGAACGAGGGAATGTCGGTCCCCGCCGGCGGAGGCGGATCGGTCGGACCGGATGGCGGCGCCGGTTTCGTATCGTGTGCCGCGGCGGCCGCAGGCTTGGCTGCAGGCGCCGCTGGTTTGGCGGCGGCCGGCGCCGCGGGCCTGGGCGCGGCCGGGGCAGCCGGCTTCGGCGCGGCGGCGGCGGCGGCCGGAGGCGTAGCTGGTGCCGCAGGCGCCGCAACCGGTGCCGCGGGCGGCGCAGCTGCTGCGGCAGGCGGTGCCGGCGGCGCGGCCGGGACGTCAGCTCCGGGAGAATCCTTACGCGGGACGTCGCCCTTGAGGGGCGCGACGTCGCTCGCAGGTGTATCGCCTGCTGCCTTGGGGTCCTTGGGCTCAGTCATGATTGGTCGAAGGGTCCGGGCACCGGCGCGGTGTCAGGCCCAGTCCAGCGCGCCTTTCTTCCAGGCGTAGACGTATCCGGTCACCAGAATCGCCAGGAAGACAATCATTTCAATCAGGCCGAACAGCGCCAGCTCGTCGACGATGACCGCCCACGGAAACATGAACACCGTCTCCACGTCGAAGATGACGAACAGCATGGCGACGAGGTAGTAGCGGACGCTGTAGCGGTCGCGCGCGTCGGTAGCCGGTTCGATACCGCACTCATACGGCTCGAGCTTGACCTTGTTGTACTTCTTCGACTGCACCAGCTGCGACATCATCAGGGTGAAAAGCGCGAACCCGATGGCCACGAGCAGGAAGATGAAGATCGGAATATACGCGTTGAGCATCGTGTGGAGCCGGACCGCTGGATGATAACCGCGAAACCGCGTGTTTATAGCATGCGGGCCAATAACCGTCAAGAAACGCAAATCTAAGATTTACAAGGGGTTTCGCGCACGGGACGTGCTTGACGGCCCCTGAGGTCAAACCTATACTGGCCTTAGGTAAGACCATGAAATTCAGGCCGATCTATGTCACGCTGGCAGCAGCGCTGGCGTCGCCATTGCTGTTGGACGCGCAGCAGCCCTCGTTCCGATCGGCCATCGACGTCGTTTCGATGAACGTCACCGTCACTGATTCCACCAACCGCTATGTGACGGACCTGACTGAAAATGATTTTGAAATCTTCGAAGACGGGGTGAAGCAGGAGCTCACCCTCTTCAACCGCACGAACCTGCCGGTGGCCCTGTCGCTGCTCATCGATACCAGCTCGAGCATGGAAGATCGGATGGCTTCGGCCCAGGACGCGGCCATCGGATTCGTCCGGAAGCTGCGGCCCAACGACATGGGCGAGGTGATCGGCTTCGACAGCCGGGCCGAGGTGCTGCAGAAATTTACGAGCAACACGACCGATCTCGAGCAGGCCATCCGCAAAACGGTGGCGGGCGGCTCGACATCGCTGAACAACGCGATCTACATCTCCCTGAAGGGTCTGAAGAAGATTCCGGTCCGGCAGGAGGAAGAAATCCGGCGTCAGGCAATCGTGCTGCTCTCGGACGGCGAAGACACCTCGAGCCTGGTGTCCTTTGACGACGTGCTCGACCTGGCGCGACGATCGGAAACCGCGATCTACGCAATCGGGTTGATGGAGGAAGGGACGGGCAACCAGTCGAAGGGCTTCCGCGAGGCCACCTACGCGCTGCGCCAGTTGACGACCGACACGGGCGGCCGTGCGTTCTTCCCCTCCGACGTCAAGAACCTGTCGTCTGTCTACGGGCAGATTTACGACGAGCTCTCGAGCCAGTACACCATCGGCTACACCTCCAAGAACCCCCGGCGCGATGGCGCCTGGCGGCGCCTCGTCGTTCGCATCGCCCGGCCGAACAGTCAGGCGCGCACCAAACAGGGGTATTTCGCGCCGGCGGCAGCCGCCTCTTCAGTCAGGTAGCGAAAAGGGGTCGGGAGGGGTTTTCGGCGGCATCCCGCGAAAACCCCTCCCGACCCCTTTTCGCTCATAATCATCGGAATGAACGCTCTTCTGCTGCTGCTCTATACGGCCGCGAGCGTGGCGTATGCCGTGCAGTTCGCCAAGCGCACGTTCGGCTCGAACCGCGCCGCCACCGTGCTGCTGGTGCTCGTGGCCTTCGCCCATACGTTCGTCATCGGCATGGAGACGATGCGCGCCGGGCACGTGCCCTCGACGACGGCCACGACCGCCATTTCGACCTTCGTGTGGCTGCTCGCGCTCTCGTATCTGTACCTGGAGTTGACGACCGGCGAGCGGGCGATGGGCGTGTTCATCCTACCGCTCCTCGTCGCGCTGCAGACCATCCCGACCTTCGGCGGGGCGTTCTCCGAGCCACGCTCGGCGATGCTCGAGAGCCCCTGGTTCGGCATTCACGTATCGTCGCTGCTCTTTGCCTACGCAAGCTTCGCCCTGGCGGGTGTGCTCGGCGTCACATACATGCTGCAGTTCAAGGAAATCAAGGCGAAGGACCTCGGGTTCTTCTACGATCGCCTGCCGTCGCTGAACGTGCTCGACGAGATGAACCTGCGGGCGGTGAAGGTCGGCTGGCTGTTTCTCACCGTCGGCCTCATCACCGGCGGCATCTGGGCCTCGCAGCTTCAGCCCTCGGCGAGCTCGGTTCCCTCGTCGATGTCGATGGCCGATCCGAAGATTTTCGTGGCGGTCCTCTGCTGGGCCGTCTACTCGTTCGAGTTATACGCGCAGCGCGCCATCGGATGGCGCGGGCGGCGCGCGGCATGGCTGTCGGCGGTCGGTTTCGGCATCGTGCTGTTGAACTTCGTGCCGGTAAGCTACTTCTTCACGACGAGCCACAACTTCTAGCATGCAGCTTCTGCTGGTTGGCGTCAGTCATCGCACCGCGCCGATCGAGTTGCGCGAGCGGCTCGACTTCTCGGCTCGTGGTGTCGATCGTGCGCTGACCGCCCTGTCGAACGTGGCGGCGCAGCACGAGGCGACGATCGTCTCGACGTGCAACCGCGTCGAGCTCTACGTCGGCTGCGACGACCCCGATGTGACGCGCTCGGCCATACAGGCATTCCTGGCGGAGTTCCATGGCATCCCCGACGACCAGCTGGCGCCGCACATTTACGCGAAAACGGGACAGGACGCGGTGACGCACCTCTTCCGTGTGGCGTCCGGGCTCGATTCGCTCGTCATGGGCGAGCCGCAGATCTTCGGTCAGGTCAAGGACGCGTTCAGCGTCGCCTCGGAGATGGGCTGCACCGGCTCCATGCTGAACAAGCTGTTCCATTCGGCCTTCGCCGCCGGCAAGCGCGTGCGGACGGAAACCGCGCTCTCCGAGGGCGCGGTCTCGGTCAGCTACGCGGCCGTCGAGCTGGCGCGAAAGATTTTCGGCGATCTCAAAGGCAGGGCCGTCCTCGTGCTCGGTGCAGGCGAGATGGGCAAGCTCACGGCGATTCACATGCAGTCGCAGGGCATCGCCCGCCTGATCATCACCAGCCGCACCGCGGCGCACGCCACCGCGCTCGCGGAATCGATCGGCGGTAGCGCGATCGCGTGGGAATCGCTCAACACCGGCCTCGTCGAGGCGGACATCCTGATTACGGCCACGGGCGCCAGCGTGCCGATCATTTCGCGCGCGCTGATCTCGCAGACGATGAAGGCGCGCCGGCAGCGGCCGCTCTTCGTCATCGATATCGCGGTGCCGCGAGATGTGGAGGCCAGCGCGGGCGATCTGGAGCAGGTATTCCTCTACAACGTCGACGACCTGCAGGCGGTCGTGCAGGAGAACATCTCGAAGCGCGGAACGGCCGCCTCGGAAGCGGAGAGAATCGTCGCGCAGGAAGCCGGGAAGTTTCTCGGCTGGCTCAATTCGCGGGGTGCGGTGCCGACGATCGTCGCGCTCAGGCAGCGGTTCGAGGCGATCAGGCAATCCGAACTGCGACGGCTCGAGCCGAAGCTCGCATCGCTGCCGCCCGAAGCGCGCGCACGCGTCGAAGAAGTCACCAGACTGCTTCTCGAGAAGCTGCTGATCAGCCCCACAGAGCGGCTCAAGGCGGCGTCGGATGCCGACACGGTTGCCGCCTACAGCGACGCGCTGAACCGGCTGTTCGGCCTCACGAGCGACGACGCTGCGGACGACGGCTCGCTGACCACCGCCGGATCCGGTCGATCGTCGAAGAAGCCTGCCCAGTGACACCCCTTCGTCTCGGAAGCCGGGGAAGTCAGCTCGCACTCTTTCAAGCGAAGCTCGTCGCCGAGCGCCTCAAGTCGGCCGGCGGCGTCGCCTGCGACATCGTGGTCATCAAGACGTCGGGCGATCGACTGCAGGAACGGCCGCTCTCCGAAATCGGGGGCAAGCGCCTGTTCGTCAAGGAAATCGAGGATGCGCTTCTTGCCGGCGAGATCGACCTCGCCGTGCACAGCAGCAAAGACATGCCGGCCGTGCTGCCCGATGGCCTCGAGGTAGGGGCCGTGCTCGAGCGCGAGGACCCGCGGGATGCGCTCGTTCGTCCATCGTCCATCGTCCATCGTCCATCGTCGGAAGACGCCCTCCAGACGATGGACGATCGACGATCGACGATCGACGACGTCAAGCGCATCGGCACGGGCAGCGTGCGGCGCATCGCACAACTGCGCGCGCGGTTCCCTCACGCCTCGTTCGAGAATGTGCGCGGGAATCTCGATACACGCCTGCGCAAACTGGATGCGGGCGAGTACGATCTGCTCGTGCTTGCCGCCGCGGGGCTCACGCGATTGGGGTTCACCTCCCGGATCTCGGCGCTGGTGCCGCTCGATGAGTGCGTCCCCGCGCCAGGGCAGGGCATCATCGCCATCGAGGTGCGCAGCGATGACGTTTCGACGCGGCGCATCGTCACGAAGGTCACCGATGCCGACGCCCTGGCGGCGCTGGACGCCGAACGTGCGCTGGTGACCGCGCTTGGCGGGGGCTGCCAGATGCCCATCGGCGGCATCGCCGTGCCTGCAGGACGAACGGACCTCGAACTGCGGGCGCTCGTCGCGTCACTCGACGGCGCGCGCGTCATCCGCTATAAGAAGGTGGGACTCCGGACAGATGCCGCCGCGCTCGGCCGTGAAGTGGCCGACGAACTGCTGCGGCAGGGAGCCGCGGCGATTCTCAACGAAGCGTCGCGCGGCGCGACCCCCGACCCGGACTCGCTCCATCTGACGTAAATGCGCCCCATGGTGTATCTCATCGGTACCGGCCCGGGCGACCCAGGGCTCATCAGCGTACGCGGCCTGCACCGGCTGGCTGACGCCGATGTCGTGATTTACGACCGGCTCGTGCACCCGCGGCTGCTCCGCTATCCGCGACAGGACGCCGAGAAGATCGATGTCGGGCTGGCCGCGCCTCAGGCGCTCGATCAGGAAGCCATCAACTACCTGCTGGTCGAAAAGGCGCGCGAAGGCAAGATCGTCGCGCGGCTGAAGTGGGGCGACCCCTTCGTGTTCGATCGCGGCGGACAGGAGGCCTTGTTCCTGCACGAGCACGGCATCCCGTTCGAAGTGGTCCCCGGGATTCCGGCAGCCATCGGCACGGCCTGCTATGCCGGCGTCCCGCTGACCTATCCGGGCGGTGGCGACAGCGTGACGTTCGTCCGCGGCCACGAGGATGAAAGCAGCACGCCGCCCGGCGTCGACTGGGCGAGCCTCGCGCGGCTCGGCGGTACGCTCGTCTGCTATGCCGGCCCCAGACAACTGCCGGAAATCCTGAAAGCGCTGCTCGCGAACGGCTTCAACGAAGACGAATCGGCGGCGATCATCTACGAGGGCACGCTTCCAACCCAGCGCACGACCGATGGTACGCTGCGCGAGCTCTCAGAGATGAAGAACATGCGGACGATTCCCGCGATTCTCGTCGTCGGGCGCGTGGTGGGGCTGCGGCAGCACCTGCGCTGGTTCGACGAGCGCCCGCTTTTTGGCAAGCGCATCGTGATTACGCGTTCGCGCGAACAGTCCGGCGAGCTGGTCGAGCTGCTCGAATCGCTGGGCGCGGAGCCGATCGAAGCACCGATGATTCGCGTCGCGCCGCCCGACGACTACGGGCCGCTGGACCAGGCGGTCGCGAACGCGGGCACCTATGACTGGATTGTGTTCACCAGCGCCAATGCCGTCGATTTCTTCATGCGGCGGCTCGCCGCAGGCGCGGGAGACATCCGCGATCTGAAGGGCGTCAAGCTCGTCGCGATTGGTCCGGCCACCGCGGAACGCCTTTCACGGCAGGGCCTGCGGGTGGATCTCCAGCCGGCCGAGTCGCGCGCCGAAGCGATCGTCCAGTCGCTGCGGGAACGCGGCGAGATCAAGGGGCAGCGTTTCCTCTTGCCGCGCGCCGACATCGCCCGCGAGGTGTTGCCCGACGAGCTCCGCAAAGCCGGCGCAGACGTGACCGAGGTCACCGCCTACCGTACGGTGCTCGCGGAAATCGAGCGCGAAGGCGACCCCGATATCTATCGCATGCTGCTCGAGAAGCGGGTGGACGTCGTCACGTTCACGAGCGCGTCCACGGTGAAGAACTTCGTCCAGATCTTCGGCGCCGAACAGGCCCCCGATCTGCTCAACGCGACGAAGGTCGCCGCCATTGGACCGGTGACGGCGGAGGCGGCCGAGCAATACGGCATCCATACGTCCATCATGCCGAAGGAGTACACGATTCCGGCGCTGGTGGAGGCGATCGTGGAGCACTTCAAGCAGTAGGTACGGTTCTGGGTTCTGGGGTTCTGGGTATCAGAACGTAGAACCGCAGAACCAAGAACCCAGAACCGCTAAACTAGCGGCATGAGTCCTGTCAAAGCCGCCCACACGCTCGATCTGGTTCGCCGTGCCCGGCGCCTGCGCCGAACGGGCGGCATCCGCGGCTACGTGCGCGAAACACGCCTCTCCACCGAGCAGTTTCTCTACCCGCTGTTCGTGACGCCCGGAACGGGTGTGCGCCGGGAAGTGCCGTCGATGCCGGGCGTGTTTCAGTTGTCGGTTGACGAGGCGGTGCGCGAGACGGACGCCGCCCGCGCAGAAGGCGTGCCCGGCGTCCTGCTGTTCGGGCTGCCGGCGGAGAAGGACGACATCGGCTCGGCCGCCTACGACGCCGACGCGCCGGTGCAAAGCGCGGTGCGCGCGATCAAGCGCGCGTCGCCGGATACGGTCGTCGTGACCGACGTGTGCCTGTGCGAATACACGTCGCACGGCCACTGCGGCATCCTCGAGGGCCACGACGTGGTGAACGACGCCACGGTCGATCAGCTGGTCCGCGCGGCGGTGTCGCATGCCGCCGCGGGCGCCGATATCGTGGCGCCGTCGGACATGATGGACGGACGCGTCGGCGCGATCCGCAAGGCGCTCGACGAGCGCGGGTTCGAGAACGTGGCGATCATGTCGTATGCCGCGAAGTACTGTTCGGGCTTCTACGGCCCGTTCCGCGAGGCCGCCGACTCTGCCCCGCAGTTCGGCGACCGCCGCACGCACCAGATGGATCCGGCGAACGCCGGCGAAGCGCTGCGCGAAGTCGCAGCAGGACATCGACGAAGGCGCGGACATCGTCATGGTGAAGCCGGCGATGCCGTATCTGGACGTCGTGCACCGCGTGAAGGAAACGTTCGGCTATCCGATCGCCGCCTACCAGGTGAGCGGCGAATACTCGATGCTCAAGGCCGCAGCCGCGCGTGGATGGCTCGACGAGCCGCGCGTCATGATGGAGTCGCTGACGTCGATCGCTCGCGCCGGCGCCGACATCATCATCACCTACTACGCGCGCGAGGCGGCCCGGGCGTTGTCGCGCGCTGGTCGATAGCGCGCTGGTCGATAGTCGATGGTCAAGAGGCTATGGGCTATGGTCTGTCGTTGCCGGCCGTGACAGACTATCGCCCACAGACCATGGCCCATCGCCCATCGCCCAACACGAAGTCATCGAAGCTCTTCACACAGGCACTTCGTGTCATACCCGGCGGCGTCGACAGTCCCGTGCGCGCCTTCAAGGCTGTCGGGGCCACGCCGCTCTTCATCCGCAGCGCCTCGGGCTCGCGCATCACCGACGCCGACGGCCGCTCGTACATCGACTACGTGATGTCATGGGGCCCGCTCGTCCACGGCCACGCGCCTGGCGCGCTCGTCAGAGAGCTGGCGGCGGCGGCGCGAAAAGGCACGAGCTTCGGCGCGCCGACCGAGCTGGAAGTGAGGCTCGCCGAGGTTGTGCGCGGCTACATGCCGTCGCTCGAAATGGTCCGCTTCGTCAGCTCGGGCACCGAAGCGACGATGAGCGCCGTGCGCGTCGCGAGGGCACACACGCGACGCGAGAAGATCATCAAGTTCGAGGGGTGCTACCACGGACACGCCGACGGCTTTCTCGTGCAGGCCGGATCCGGCCTCACCACGCTGGGTGTGCCGACCAGCCCGGGCGTGACGCGTGCAACGGCTGCAGAAACGCTTCTCGCCACATACAACGATCTCGCCTCGGTCGAGCGGCTCTGCGAGGGCTTTCCCGATCAGATTGCCGCGCTCATCGTCGAACCGGTCGCGGGCAACATGGGCGTCGTACTGCCCGAGCCGCGGTTTCTTGCAGGCCTGCGTGAAATCTGCTCGCGATACCGGATTCTGCTCGTCTTCGACGAAGTGATTTCAGGATTCCGAATCGGCACCGGCGGCGCGCAGGCGTGGAGCCGCGTCACGCCGGACCTGACGTGCCTGGGCAAGATCATTGGCGGCGGCCTGCCGGTGGGCGCCTATGGCGGCCGTGTGGAACTGATGCGGCTGGTTGCCCCAGCCGGACCGGTCTATCAGGCGGGCACGCTGTCGGGAAATCCGTTGGCGATGACGGCCGGACTGTGGAGTCTCAAGCGGCTGTCGAAGGGACTCTACAAGCACATGAGCGATCTCGCTGCGCAGCTCGCCGACGGCCTGGCCGACGCGGCCCGGCGCGCCAAGGTCGAGCTGCAGGTGAATGGGATCGGTTCCGCGTTGACGCCGTTTTTCACCACGACGCCGGTGAAGAACTATCAAACCGCGCTTCGAGCCGACACCGCGAAGTACGGCAAGTTCTTCAGAGGCATGCTCGCCCGCGGGGTCTATCCGCCGCCATCGCAGTTCGAGGCGTGGTTCCTGTCGGGGGCGCACACCAGGCGCGATGTCGAAACGACGATCAAAGCTGCGCGGGAGGCCATGAAAGAGGTCTAGCGGGTTCCGGTTCCTGTTCCCGTTCCTGGTTCGCGGTGGCGCCCGAATCTCCGAGCGCGTCATTTCTAGAAGATGGCGTACTGAATCCAGCGCCCTCCTCGAACTGGGAACAGGAACGGGAACCGGCTGCGTGAGCTCCTACTGCGCAACGTCAAGCGGAGCGTCGAGCCTGACTCTCAGCACGGTTCCCGGCGCGAGGTCCACCTCGTTCCCTTCCGTCGCGGCGATCGTCACCGCCGCCACCGATGAGAATGCCGGTGAGCGCACCGCGCACCCCTCCCAGAATGCCGCCGATGATGGCGCCCACACCCGCACCGGCCGCCACCCGTCCCGTGTCGCCCTCGCCCTGCAGCGCCTGCATCACGGTGGCTCGAATCGAATACGTCCGCCCTTCAATGGTGAATCGATCGAAGACGAGCGTCAGCTCTCCCTTGCGGTTAACCCCGCGGCTCGCCGGCGTCACCGAGCTCACCACGCCGCGCATCACCGAGCCCGCGGGCACGAGCGTGCGTTCGTTGCGTGCGTACGGAACGATGGTGGTTGCATCGAATCGATCCTCGACGCGCGCGGTCCCCGAGTTGAGACGCGACTGAAGCCGGACGTCGAACTCGGTACCGACCGGCACCTCTGTGGCGCTGAGCCGCACGTCGGACGCGGGCGGCCGCGCCGAGCCCGTCGCGTGGGCCGGCTCGCCGCGCGCGTCGCCGCGCAGCCGATCGATCCGATCCCGCACGCCCGAATATTCCGCGCGAGGCACGCTGGACTCCTTGCGCAGCTTCACCTTGAGGTAGATCACCTCGTCGCGCAGTTCGTCGAGCTCGCGCTGCAGCGACTCGGCCCGCTTCGGATCGCGCTCGCGCAGACGCGACACGTCGGCGCCGGCGTCGTAGACGGCGTCCTGAAGCCGCTGAATGTCGGCCGCTGTCAGTTGTCCCTGGGCCCCGAGCGACACCACCGATGCCGAGACAACAGCTGCCGCGAGAATCCATGCCCTCATCACCTGTCTCCTTCTGATGTCGTGATCCGGGCACACCCGGACACTACCGATGACACGATCCGTGCGAGCGGGGAAGAACGAGCGACTATCTGACTCTGGCTTGCACTAATTGCGCCAGGGCATCAGACGTTCGATGATGGGGATGCGTGTGAGGTCGTTGTAGATGACGGTGACCATCAGCATCAGCAGCACGGCAAATCCCGCGAGGAACATTTTTTCCTTCACGCGGATGCTGAAGTCGCGGCGCGCGAGGCCTTCGAGCCCCATGATGAAGATGTGGCCGCCGTCGAGGACTGGTATCGGCAGCAGGTTGAGGAGGCCGAGGTTGAGGCTGATCGACGCCATCAGCGCGAAGAGCGGTACCCAGCCCTGCTGCGCCGACTCGCCCGACAACTGCGCAATCGCGAGCGGCCCCATGAGCTGGCGCGTCGAGGTCTCCCGCGTGATCAGCTGGCCGATCGTCCTGAAAATGAGGCCGGCCGATTCGTAGTTGCGCTTGAAGCTGAGGGCGAGCGCATCGACCGGGCCCGGCTTGATGCGCGTGACGTCTTCGCCGATGGTGATGCCGATGCAGCCGGCGCCCGCCGGAAGCGACGGACAGCCGCCGGTGTTGGCCTCGGGGACCAGCGTCAGCTGCTGCCTCACGCCCGCTCGCTCGATGTCGACTTTGACCGGCGTCTTCGGCTTCTTGGAAATCGCCTCGATGAAATCGCGCGAGAAGGTCGTGGTGGCGCCATCCACCCGGAAAATGACGTCGGAAGCCTTGAGGCCATCGCGTTCTGCCGGCGAGCCCGGCCGAACCGAGGCCACGTGGGGATGCGAATCGGGAAGGACGCCGATGTCGCCGACCTCAAAGCGCGTCTGCGGGATCGGCGTCACCGGCACGGTGAATTGCTTGCCGGCGCGCAGAACGGTGACTTCGGTCGCGGTACCGGCACGCGTGCCGACGCCGATGAAGAAGTCCTCCCATGTGTGGACGTCGCGGCCGCCCACGCTGACGACGAGATCGCCCACGCGGAGGCCGGCGCTCTCTGCCGGCGATCCGGGCATGACCTGCCCGATGACGGGCGGCTTGGACTGAAACGCCGGAATCTCGGCGCCGTTCATCAACACCCCGGCCGTCACGACCACGGCCAGGATGAGATTCATCAACGGCCCCATGATGAGAATCTGGAACCGTTCCCACTTGCTCTTCGACAGGAATTCGTCGTCGCGCCCCGAGCGGGGGTCGTCGGGATTCTCGCCGGCCATCTTCACGTAGCCGCCGAGCGGGATGGCGCTGACCACATATTCGGTGTCCCCGCGTTTGAAACCCACGAGGCGCGGGCCGAAGCCCAGTGAAAATTTGAGCACTCTTACGCCAACACGACGAGCCATGACGAAATGGCCCAGCTCGTGGACGAAAATGAGGACGCCGAGGACGAAGAGAAACGCCAGCAGTGTGGTCAAAACGACAACCTCAGACCTTCAATTCTAACTCCCGGGCGGCATTCTGGGAATAGCGGCGGGCCCAGCGATCCAACTCGCGCACTTCCTCGAGCGTGGCCACCTGCTGAGCCGCGTGCGCGTCCATGGTCTGTTCGATAACCCTCGGAATCGAGACAAACGAAATCTTCTCTTCGAGATAAGACGCCACAGCCACTTCGTTGGCTGCATTCAGCACGACGGCAGAGCTGGGTCCAGCCTCGAGGGCGCGATACGCGAGCCGCAGGCACGGAAACCGATCGAGATCCGGCTCGTGAAAATCGAGCCGGCCGATGGCGGTGAGATCCAACCGTGGCACGGGCGCTTCCCAGCGATCGGGGTAAGAGCACGCATACTGTATCGGCAGTTTCATGTCCGCGCCCCCAAGCTGGGCGATGATCGACCCGTCGAGCAACTCGACCATGGAATGGACAATCGACTGCGGATGAATGACCACGTCGATCTGACCGGCCGGCAGGTCGAACAGCCAATGCGCCTCGATCACCTCGAGGCCCTTGTTCATCAGCGTCGCGGAATCGATGGTGATCTTCCTGCCCATCCGCCACGTCGGATGCCGCAGCGCCGCTTCCGGCTTCACGTCCGACATCGCGGCCGCGGGCATTTCGCGAAACGGCCCGCCAGAGGCCGTCAGAATAATCCGGCGAATCTCTTCGCGCCGCCGGCCGTGCAGGCACTGGTGAATCGCGTTGTGCTCGCTGTCGACCGGCAGAATGGCGACACCGCGGGCGCGAGCCGCGGATGTCACGAGCGAGCCCGCCATTACCAGCACTTCCTTGTTGGCCAGCGCGATCGTCTTGCCGGCCTCGATCGCGGCCAGCACCGCCTCGAGCGCCGCGGTGCCCGATGACGCGCAGAGCACGATGTCGGCGTCGGGATGTGTCGCGACCGCGACGAGACCAGCCGTGCCCGTTTCCGATCCCAGCGCGGTGACGTGCACGCCAAAGGCCACGGCCTGCTCGCGCAGGCGCTCGGCATTCGACCCGGCGGCAAGGGCCACGACCTTCAGCTTATCGGCATGCGCGCGCACGACCTCCAGTGCGCTCTGGCCGATCGAGCCGGTGGAACCCAGAATCGCGAGTCGTTTCATGCTAGAAGCTGTACCTCACAAACACGTAAAACACGGGAGCCGCAAACAGCAGGGCATCGATCCGATCGAGGACACCGCCATGGCCGGGGATGATTGACGACGCATCCTTCATGTTGACGCTGCGTTTGAGCAGCGACTCGAAGAGATCGCCGACGATGCCGACCACGGCAATCGCCAATCCCAGGAGCATCCGCGCGGGCAGGCTCATCTGCGGCAGCCACCAGATGCCGATGACCGAAAGCGCCAGCACCGCGCCAACCAGCCCGCCGATCGCCCCTTCCACCGTTTTCTTGGGGCTGACGACGGGCGCGAGCAGGCGGCGGCCGAACATGCGGCCGCAGTAATACTGAAACGTATCACTGACCGCAACGGTCAGGATGAGCAGGAGCGCCGCCTCGCGGCCGAGCGTCCAGCGGGTGGCCGCCAGCAGGCCGAGCGGCACGCCGATATAGAGCGGCGCAAACGCGGCAATCGCCGCGGCCGGCAACGCGCCACCGGCCTCGCTGCCCGGCCTCTCGTTGGTCAACCACTGCCACAGCGCGAGCGTCGACAACCCGAGCGTCGTGCCCGCGAGCGCGACCTCGACCGGCATGCCCGGGATGGCGACCGCCACGCATGCGAGCGCCACCGCCATGGCTCCTGCCGGTTTCGACACCAGGACGCCCGCGCGTGCGGCAATGTCGAGGTACTCGCGAAAGGCGAGCAGCGCGACGATGAGCGCGATGCCGAGGAGATAGATCGGAGCCAGGAACCACAGCGCGCCGATGACACCGACGAGGAGCACGGCTCCGCTGATGACTCTGGCGGCCACTAGCGTGAGAGCGCTGGCGTTGGATTGATGCCGCCGTAGCGGCGATCTCTTTTCTGGTACGCAAGCACGGCCTCGAGAAGATGGCGGCGGCGGAAGTCGGGCCAGAGGGTATCGGTCACCCAGATTTCGGCGTACGCGATCTGCCACAGAAGAAAATTGCTGACGCGCATCTCGCCGCTCGTCCGAATCAGCAGATCCGGATCCGGCTGTCCCGCGGTGTACAGAAACTCGGAGAACTTCCGTTCGTCGAGGTCCTCGGGACGCACGCCGGCCTGAATCGCGCGGCGGGCGGCATCCACGATTTCCGCGCGGCCGCCGTAGTTCAGCGCGATGTTGAAGAGCAGGCCGGTATTCGGCGACGTCGCCTCCTGTCCGGCGGCCAGCTCCGTGAGCACGTCCGGCGACAGCTCCTCGGTGCGCCCGATGACCTGGAACCGGATGTTGTTGCGATTCAGCGTGTCGAGCTCGAGGCGCAGATAGCGCTTGAGCAGCGTCATCAGCGCGGTGACTTCCGTGACCGGGCGCTTCCAGTTCTCGACCGAAAACGCATACAAGGTCAACGCGCCGATGCCGAGGCGCGCCGACGTCTCGACCGCTTCGCGCACCGCCTCGATGCCCGCGCGATGACCTTCGACGCGAGGCAGATGGCGCTGCGCCGCCCAGCGTCCGTTGCCGTCCATGATGATGGCGATGTGTGACGGAAGGGCCTCGAAATTGACCTCGCGGGCGAGGCCTTCGTCGGGAGACCCACGTGGAATCTTTTCGAGGAGCTGTTCGAGCGACATCGTTCTTCGGCGCGGGGCCCCAGTGCCCGCTTCCCCCTTCTGCGTGCAGAGCCCCATCGCTCCGCGGCGCCCGCGGCGTCAGGTGAAGGATACCGGACCGGCCGCATCGTAATCAACGCGAACGAGATACAGGCCCGTCGGCGGCGCAGTTGGACCCGCGGCTGCGCGTCTTTTCGCACCAAGCAGCGCGCGCATCGAGTCGGCGGTCCGGTGTCCATCGCCCACCTCGACCAGCGTGCCGACGATGGTGCGAACCATGTATTTCAGGAAGCCCGTCCCGGCAATCTCATAGGTAAGGAGACGTCCGCCGCCGGCCAGCGGTTCCTCGGCCCAGTCTGACTGCGTCATCGTGCGGATGCTGGTCTTGGCGGCACTACCCAGCGCGTGAAACGAGGCGAAGTCGTGCCGGCCCAGCAACTCGCGCGCGGCGCGTCGCATGGCATCGAGATCGAGCGACCGCGAAACGTGCCACGCGTACCGGCGCTGGAAGGGGCTCAGCACGCGCGTGTTGGAGATCCGGTACCGGTACACCTTCGATCGCGCCTGGAACCGCGCGTTGAACCCGGGCGCCGCTTCCTCGACGGAGAGCACGCGAACGTCCCCGGGCAGCTTCGCGTTGAGGGCCCGGCGCAGATCGTCGGCGCCAATCGAATTGGTCAACCTGAAGCTGGCCACCTGTCCCAGCGCATGTACGCCCGAATCCGTTCGGCCGGCGCCATGGACCACGACACGGGTGCCTTCCACTTCCGCGAGCGCCGCCTCGAGCTCAGCCTGCACCGAGCGCGCATTCGACTGGCTTTGGAAGCCGGAAAAATCACTGCCGTCGTAGCTGAGGGTGACCTTGAATACGCGCATTGCCAGATTGTCGATTGACGATTGCCACATTGATTGACGATTTCAGATTGACGATTTCAAATCAAATTGCCAATCGTCAATCGCCAATGCGGCATTGAGTTAAGTCGGCCTCGACCCCGGCTTCACCACCGGCACGCCCTGCGCGCACAGCGGGCAGCTGTCCGGCTCGTAGGTCGGCACCTCGAGGCGCACGAGCGCGTGCGACGGGACGCCGAAATCGATCGTCCCGCCGCTGCGATCGACGATCGCGGCGGCGCCCACGACCTGTGCGCCGGCATCCCGGGCGACGTCGATCGTCTCGCGCGTCGACTTGCCTGTCGTGAACACATCCTCCACCACGAGCACGCGATCGTCAGGCGCGAGCGCGAACCCGCGGCGCAGCGTGAGCGCCGAACCGCCCGCGCGCTCGGCAAAAATGGCGCGCACGCCGAGCGCGCGTGCCACCTCGTGGCCGATAATGAGGCCGCCCAGCGCCGGCGAGAGCACGACCGATGGCGTCAGGCTCTTCACCTGCACCGCCAGACCGAGCCCGAGCGTCGCGGCATCGGCCGGGTGCTGCAGGACGAGCGCCGACTGGAGATAGCCGGGACTGTGCAGGCCCGACGAGAGCCTGAAATGTCCCTCGAGGTACGCACCTTTCAGTCGATAGAGCTCCAGCGCTTCGTTTTGTTTCATATTGCGCGCGTAGTATACGATGCCGCTACCGTGCCGCCGGTCACCGCCACGATCATCACAAAAGACGAGGCCGACACGATCGCCGACGCGCTGCGATCGCTCGCGTGGGCCGACGAGATCGTCGTCGTCGATGCGGAGAGCACGGACGAGACGGTGACGATCGCCCGTCAGTTCACCAGCCGCGTGTACGTCCGGGCGTGGACGGGCTACGTCGATCAGAAGAACCACGCCGCCAGCCTTGCCACCCACGACTGGATTTTTTCGCTCGACGCCGATGAGCGCGTGCCGCAGGAGCTCGCCGACGAGATTCGCGCCCTGCTCGCCTCGGAGCCGAAGGTGCGTGGATTCAGGATGCCGCGCGTGTCGTTCTATCTGGGACGCTGGATGCGCACGACCGACATGTATCCGGACTACCAGCTTCGCCTGTACGACAGGCGTCATGCCCGCTGGGACGGCATGTACGTGCACGAGTCGGTCGCGCTCAACACGGGCCTGGCCGGATATCTGAAAGGCGAGCTTCTGCACTATCCCTACAAGGATCTCTCGGAGCATCTCATCCGCATGGACCGCTATACGACGCTCGCGGCCCGTCAGATGTTCGAGAAGGGCAAACGCGCGACGCGGCTCGAGCTGCTGTTCCACCCGCCCGCCGCCTTCGCGCGCAACTACATCCTCAAACGCGGCTTTCGCGACGGGAAGCCGGGGCTCATCATCTCGCTCGTGAACTCGTACTACGTGATGTTGAAGTTCGCCAAGCTGTGGGAACTCCAGCGGGATTGATGTGTTCTCGATCCACATCGACACGGCGAAAACGTGGAGAGGCGGGCAGCGCCAGGTCTTGCTCACCGTGCTCGGGCTGCGCGAACGGGGCCACCGCACCGTGCTCGTGGCCCACCCCGAGGGCGAGCTGGCGACTCGCGCGTCGGAAGGGCACGACCTCATTCGTCTGGCGCCGCGCGCAGAAGTCGACCTCCATGCGGGATGGAAGCTCTCCCGCATTCTCAAGGATCTGAAACCCGACATCGTGCACGCGCACGATCCGCACGCGGTCGCGCTGGCGTCGCTGGCGCTGTCGTTCCTCACCTCCGGACACGGTCCACCGCTCGTCGCGTCGCGGCGCGTCGCGTTCCACCTGAAGGGACACGCATTCTCGCGCTGGAAATACCACCAGGTCGACTGCTTCATCGCCGCCTCGAACGCGATCAATCAGATGCTGGTGGGTGACGGCATCGATCCGGCCCGTGTCGTGACCGTGTACGAAGGGATCGATCTCCACCGCATCCAGGCGGAACCAGCCGTGAACATCCATGCCGAATTGTGGCTGCCCACGCACGCGCCCGTCGTCGGTGCCGTCGCGGCACTGACGCAGGAAAAGGGACACAAGTATCTGATCGATGCCGCGGCCCTGGTCGTCCGCGACGTGCCCGACGCGCGGTTCGTCATCCTCGGCGAAGGCGAGCTTCGGCCGTCGCTCGAACGGCACGTCAAGGACCTCCATCTGGACAAGCACGTCGTGATGCCGGGCTTCCGCGCCGACATCCTGTCGTTCATCAAGAGCTTCGACGTGTTCGTGATGAGCTCGCTCTTCGAAGGGCTCGGCACGTCTCTGCTCGATGCGATGGCGCTCTCGAAGCCGACGGTCGCCACCGAAACAGGCGGGATACCCGAAGTGGTGTCGCACGGGGAAACGGGCCTGCTGGTGCCGACGCGCGACACCAAAGCGCTCGCCGCGGCCATCTCGACGCTGCTGAAGGATCCGGATTGCCGGACGCGAATGGGCCTCGCCGGCCTCGAGCGCGTCAGGCGCCTGTTCAGCGCGGAGCAGATGGTCGAGAAAACGCTGGGCGTCTATCAGAAACTGGAATCGAAAATCTTTAATCTAAAATCTTGAGCCAGGCTTGCAGACTCCAGTTTCCAGCAAACCTCAACTCATCCCGGTCACTCTTGTCTTAGTGCGGTCAATGGCTCCACTCGAGCGGCGCGACGTGCCGGCAGGAACGAGGCGAGCGCTGCGACAACGACCAGCAGCGAAAGAACCACGATGTACGTCACCCCGTCGTGCGGCTGCACGCCGAACAACAGCGTTCCCAATGACGGCAGCACAACCAGCGAGACGGCGATGCCGGCAACCGCACCGATCGCCACAAGTCGAAGCCCATCTGCCACAACAGACCACGTGAGCTGTCCTCGATGTGCGCCGAGCGCGATGCGAAGGCCGATCTCCCGCGTGCGCTCGGACACCATGAATGCGAGGAGCGCATACAAACCAAGCGACGCGAGCAGCAGCCCACTCACGGCAAACGCACCCGATACGAGCGCGGTCAAGCGTTCCTGCGCCAGGCTTACGGCAACGGCGTCCTCGAACGTACGGACGTTTCGGATGACGAGATTGGGATCCATGCGACGGATCACGCTCGTCACGGCTTCGGCCGTCGCCACAGGCCGATCGGTCCGGATGAACAGCGTCGGCCCGAGCGGAAGCTGACTATGGCCGTAAAAGATCGTCGGACGCGGATCGGCGCGCATCGATCCTTCGCCAACGTTGCCGACGACGCCAATAATCGGCGCGTACGGGTTCTCATCCCGCATCCGCACCATGAGCGACTCGCGAAGCGGGTCCACGTTCGGAAGATACCGATCGACGAACGCCCGGTTGACGATGAATCCCGGCGTCGGATTCGCATCGTCGGCGTGCGTAAATTCGCGTCCTCGCAGCACGGGAATACGCAGCGTACGGAAATATCCCGGCGCGACGACGCGGATAGTGGCGCTCGACATCTGCGTGGGCGGGACGACAGGTGTGGAAAGCCGATGAAAACGTGTTCCAGCCCGCGGAGCTCCTATCACCGGCAGTCCGCTTGCGGCACCAGCCGAATCCACGCCGGGCAGCTCACGAATCGCCGTCAGGAGTTCCCGTTGAAACGCGACCTGGCGCTCGATCGGATAGCGCGTGCCTGGCAGCGAGACTTGCATCGTCAGAAGCCCTTGCTGCTCAAAGCCGTGGTTCACGCTCGTGAGCGCGGTCACCGTTCGCACAAGCAGCGCCGCTCCGCAGAGGAGCACGACGGTCATCGCTACTTGACCAACGACCAGCAACTGCCGGATGCGTGGCGAATGCGTGACGCGCGAGCTGCTGGCGTGCAGCGACTCCACAATAGGACGGCGGGCCACGATCACCGAGGGTGCAAGCCCGGCGACCAGCCCGGTCAGCACCGACAATCCGGCCACGTACAGCAACACACGCGCGTCGATCGTCAGCTCCTGCCCGCGCAGCAGGGCGGGAGGCGCGAAGGCGACGAGCGCATCGAGGCTCGACCGCGCGAGCACGATGCCGAGCGCGCCTCCGGCGAGCGCGAGAAGCATACTTTCGACCAGCAGCTGCCGGACAATCGCACCGCGCTCCGCGCCAAGTGACGTGCGAATCGCAATTTCCTGCCGGCGCGAGGCCGCCCTCGCAATCAACAGGTTCGCGATGTTGAAGCATCCGATAGCGAGCAACACGCCAACCGCGATGTAGAGCACGATGAGCGACGCTTCCACCTGACCTGTCAGCTCCTCGCGCAACGGTACGAGCCTGGCGGTGCTGTTCTTGTTGAACTCGTGCAGTGAGGCCAGACGCCTTGCGACTTGCTCCATATCGGCGCGGGCCGTCTCAAGCGCGGTTCCCGCCTTCACTCGAGCGACGACGTTGATGAATCGTCCGCCGGCCTCGCGCCACGGCGCATTCCGGTCGAGCTGCAGCGGGATCCATACATCGATGTCGTGAAACACAAATCGAAATCCCGGCGGCATCACGCCCACGACCTGTGTCGGCGTGTCGTCCAACTGGATAAAGCGGCCGACGACATTTCGATCACCGCCAAACGTCGTCTGCCATAGATGATGGCTGATAACGGTCACCGCAGGCGCATTCGGGCGGTCGTCATCCTCGTTGATGTTTCGTCCGAGCATCTGCGGCACACGAAGCAGTGGAAAGAAGTCGGCAGAGATCGCCAGCACGCCCAGTCGGGTCGCTTCACCCGCGCCAGTCAGGATCGCAGCGCGTCCGGACATCCATGCCGCGACGCGTTCGAGCGTGTGGTTGTCGCGCTGCCAATCGAGCCAGGTCGCCGGTGAGACAGAGTTATGGCTGTTGCTGCTCTGCGCTTCGTACACCATCACCAGGTTGTCGCCCTCGGGGTACGGCAGCGGCCGAAGCAGGAGTTGATCGACGATGGAGAAGATCGCCGTGTTGGCGCCGATGCCGAGCGCGAGCGTGAGGACGACGGCGAGCGTGAAGCCGGGACTTCTCCGTAGTCCGCGACCCATGAACCGAGCGTCGCGCATGATGTCTTCGAACATGCGTCCGGCACTGAATCTCGTGGCCGGCTTCTTTCTGTTTGAGCACGCTGCCGAACCGCCGCCGCGCCTCCAACCGCGCGTCGGCGTCGCTCATCCCGGCGTCGACGAGCTCGCGCGTCTTCGACTCGATGTGAAACTGCATCTCGTTTGACATTTCCCGATCACGCGTCTGCGAGATGAACGGCCATTTCGAATTTCATTGGTTACTCCGCCTTGAGGGCGTCGACCGGATTCAGAACCGCCGCACGCCAGGCTGGAAGGTAGCCGGCAAGCAAGGTGACGAGCGCGATTACGGCGACGACTCCCAGATACACCGGCACGTCTATTGGCCGCACTTCGAACAGGACGGTTTCCAGCAAACGCGTCGCCGCAATCGCGCCGGCGAGGCCGAGCACCAGACCCGGCCACCGCGAGCACCATCCCCTGCCCGAGGATCAACCGCAGCACCGACGTCTTGTCGGCGCCGAGCGCCATCCGCACGCCGATCTCTCTCGATCGCTGCTCGACGGCATACGCCATCACGCCGTAGACACCGGCCATGGCAAGACCGACAGCGAGCACCGCAAAGAGACCGAACAGCAGCGTGCGGAATCTCGGATCCTCCACACCCTCGGACACTGCCGCCTCCATCGTGCTGAACGAAACCGGTACCTCGGGCGAAATCTCGCGTCGCGACGCGACGAACGGTTCCGGCGAGCGCGAGTGGATCGCCGGCGGTTCGCACTGACAACGTTGAGCGTGTTGCTGTTGTAACTGGTGCTGCAGGTACGGCATGTAGCACTCCGGTATCGGCTCGATTGCCGGGTTGCGCTGGCGCACGTCGCCGACCACGCCGACGATCGTCATGGGGTCGGGCCGATCGAACGAACAGAAATATCGTCCGACCGATCGGATTCTGTCCTGCGAGCGATCGTCGAACGAGCGCCTCGTTGACGACGGCGACGAGCGGCCGGTCGTTTGTGTCACCCTCGTTGAAATCGCGGCCGCTCTTCAGCGGGATACCGAATGCCGCAAACGTGCCGGGCGCCACGATCGTGAGGAAGGCGCTCGGTTCCGTCGCGCGATTGCGCTGCTGCCGGTATCCGATCGATGAAGTAGCTGCCGGAGCCTGCAAGGCTCAAGTCTCCTGGCGGCGTCGATGTGGCGCCGACCGCAACAACGCCCGGCAATGCCGCCACTCTCGAGAACAGATTCCCGGAAGAACGCATCGTTGTCCCGCTCTGCTGCGCACGCCGGTTGCCTTCATCACGAGAACGTTGGAGGGTTGGAAGCCCAGATCGACGTTGTGCAGCGCCACGAGGCTCTTCGTCAGCACGCCCGCGCCGGCGAGCAGAACAACCGCCAACGCGATTTCGGCTACGACGAGCGCTCCTCGCATGCGCATGGCACCGCCGCCGGCCACCGACCGCGTGCTTCCCTGCCTGAGCGATTCGATCAGATCGACCTTCGACGCATGGAACGCTGGAATCAAGCCGAACAACAGGCTCGTTGCCATCGACACGATCAGCGTGAATGCGAGCACGCGGCCGTCGATGTCCGGTTGAGAGAGCCGCACCACGTCGGCAGGCATCAGGGCGATGAGCGCCTGCGTTCCCCAGTAGGCCAGCGCTAGACCCGCAGACGCCCGCGACAGCTGCGAGCAACATACTTTCAGTGATCAGCTGCTGGATGATGCGGCGGCGGCTGGCGCCGAGTGCCGCACGAACGGCGACCTCGCGCGTGCGCGCGGTCGCTTTGCCGAGCAGCAGCGTGGCGGTGTTGGCGCATGCGATCAACAGCACCACGCCGACGACGCCCCAAAGGAGATAAAGCGTGAGCCGAACATCGCCAACGAGCTCATCCTGCAAACGCGTGGCGGTGACGCCTCGCCCTTTGTTGCTGTCGGGATACTCCTGCTCGAGCGCCGCCGCTACCACAGTCAGATCGGCCTGCCCCTGTTCGAGCGAAACCCCCGGCTTGAGCCGTCCGACGGCAAAGAGGTTGTGCCCGGTTCGGCTGGTCGAGCTCGTCGTCTGCGGAAGCCACACGTCTGTTTCGCCGGGGAACCGGAACCCCGGCGGCAGCACACCGATGATCGATCGCGCGGTATTGGCCACGCGAATCGTTCGCTCCAGGACACGGGGGTCGCCGCCAAGACGGTTTTGCCAGTACGAATGACTGATGAGCACTTGCGGGGGCGCGCCAGGACCAACTTCATCCGGCCTGAACGTGCGGCCGATGATGGGCTGCACGCCGAAGACACGGAAGAACTGCGCATCGACACTCGCAACGCGTCCGTACTCCGCCGTTGCGCCGGTCGTCACGGAGCTTTCGCCAGGACGGTAGCTCGACATCGCCTCGAACGACGAGCTGCGATCGCGCCAGTCTCGAAAGTTCGCGATCGCGACGAGCGTTTGCGTCTCGCCGCGCGCGAGGAATGCCGCGCGCAGCACGACGATACGATCGGCGCCCGGATACGGCAGCGGCTTCAGCAGCACGCTGTTCACGACGCTGAACACCGCGGTGTTCGCGCCGATGCCGAGCGCGAGCATGAGGACGACGGCGAGCGTGAAGCCGGGGCTGCGCCGAAGATTGCGGCCCATGAAGCGCATGTCGCGAAGGAGATCGTCGAAGAGACGGCCGATCCGGATCTCGTGACCGGCTTCCTTCTGCTTGAGCACGCTGCCAAATCGCCGCCGCGCCTCGAGCCGCGCGTCGGCCTCGCTCATCCCGCGCATCGACGAGCTCGCGCGCTTTCGATTCGATATGAAAGTTCATCTCCTCGGTCATGTCCTGGTCGCGCTTCTGCGAGATGAACGGCCATCTGAATTTCATTTATGCACCCTGCTCGATCGCGCGAAGGACCTTCGTCACGGCGCTCGACAGCCGCAGCCAGCCCATCGATCTCGGCCTGTGCCGCGGTACGACCTTTTCGCGTCAGCTTGTAGAACTTGGCCTTGCGATTGTTTTCCGTCATGCGCCCATTCGGACTCGATGAGCCCTTGCTCTTCCATCCGATACAGCGCCGGATACAGCGACCCCTCCTCCACCCTCAGGACGTCGTCCGACAGCTGATGGATGCGGGTCGCGATGCCATAGCCATGGTTGGCGCCGGTGCTGAGGCTCTTCAGAATCAGCAGGTCGAGCGTTCCCTGCAGCAGGTCGATTTGTCTGATGCCCATGTCGTTTAGCCCCGCAGCGTGTGGCCGTTAGCCGGTAGCCAATGCTTCCTTACCCAGATTATCTAGGGAAGCGTATCAAGGTGTGTTCCAGGTTGTATGCTGCGAATCAGGCGTAAATGGACGGCCGGGTGTTCGCTGGTGGGACGAACTGTTCGGAGACGGTACGCTTCGCGATTGCGAGGTGCGTAGTGCAGTCTCTTACACACATTACTTCTACCTGGATTTACCGTTCGGCCGACACGCCCCCCGCAACGGGCACCCCGTGTCGCCCTGCGCGCGCCCGAAGCCGCACGCGTTGGCCATGCCGATGTGACACAGCGAGAAGCTCGTACTTCACGGGATCCTCGGGATCGAGCGCGCGCAGCGAGGCCGTAATGTCGGCCGCCATCTTCCAGCCGGGGCTGACGTATCGCGTCAACTGCAGACACCGGCCCACGCGGATGACGTGCGTGTCGAGCGGCACGACGAGCTTCGAGGCGGGAATGTGCGTCCAGATGCCGAAATCGACCGCATCGCGGCGCACCATCCAGCGCAGAAACAGGTTCAGCCGTTTGCACGCCCCGCCGCTCGAAGGCCGCGAAAAGAAGTAGCCGACACCGGGACGAGGCCGTCGATTCCCGTACGCCTGGCGCAGATTCGTCTCGAGCGCGCGCCTGGAAAACGACTCGAGGGCGCCGGACACATCGGCGGCCCCGGGATCGTAACCCTCCAGAAAGAAACGCTTCGATCGATCCTTTCTGGAGCATGCGCTGAAGGATGATGACGAGCGCCGCGAGATCGGCGCCCCTCGTCCACCGATGGACGAGCGGCTCGAGGTCCTTCAACTGGCGTCGCGGCTCGAACGCGCGCACGTACGCCGCAGGAGATGTCCCCATCACGGCGAAGAGGCGCTCGAGCGACTGCAGTACGCTCCCGACCCGGCCGAAGGCAAGCGCCGCGGCGCAGAATCCCGCAATCTCGCGATCGGCGGGATGCTCGAAGCGCCGGACCACGTGTATCGGGTCTGTGGCGGAATCGACGCAGTTGAACGAGTCGTACAGCGTGTCGAGACGCTGCTTCAGGGACGGCTGGGTCTGTACGAGCGGCGCGGGACACGTGGAGAGGCACCTACGCCTGTTGAAAGCGCTCGGCTCCTGACGCGTGGTCGTTCACGTAGACGGTCCGGCCGCCCACAATCGTCGCGGCAACGCCGCCCTTCAACTGCCAGCCGCCAAACGGCGTGTTGCGCGCCTTCGACTTGAACCTGGACGGATCGACGGTCACCTGGAGATCGGGCGCAAGAACGGAGATGTCGGCGATGGCGCCCTCGCTGAGCGTCCCCGCGGGAACATTGAGGATGCGTGCCGGGTTGGCCGACAGCAGCTCGATCATCCTGGTCAGCGTGATGATCCCCGGATGGATGAGACGCGCGAAGCAGATTGAGACGCACGTCTCCAGCCCGACGATCCCGAACGGGGCGAGATCGAACTCCATCTTCTTCTCGTCGTAGTGATGGGGCGCGTGGTCGGTCGCAATCACGTCCACGCTGCCGTCGGCGATCCCCTTGAGCATTTCGTCGCGATCCGAGGCCGCTCGCAGCGGCGGGTTCATCTTCATGTTCGTGTCGTAGCTCACGGGCGTCGCCAGCGACTCGTCGGTCAGCGTGAAATGGTGCGGCGCCACCTCGCAGGTGACGCGCGCGCCATGCTGCTTGCCCTCGCGAACGGCCCGCAGCGACGTCGCCGCGCTCATGTGACAGATGTGCACCGTCCCGCCGGTCATCTCCGCGAGCGCGATATCGCGCTGCGCCATGATCGATTCGGCGACACCCGGAATCCCGCGCAGGCCCAGCACCGACGCGTGGTAGCCCTCGTTGGCCACCCCGTCGCCCTTCAGCGAGGGATCCTCGCAATGCTCCAGGACCGGCATACGGAACATGCTCGCGTATTCCAGCGCGCGCCGCATCATGAGCGCGGTTCTCACCGGCCACCCGTCGTCGGTGATGGCCACACAGCCGGCCGCGCGCAGCTCGGCGATGTCCGACAACTGCTCCCCTTTGGATCCTTTCGTGACGGCGCCAATCGGATAGACGCGCGCGAGTCCGGCGTGCGCGGCTTTCTGCAGGATGAACTCGGTGACGCCCGCGTTGTCGTTGATCGGCGAGGTGTTGGGCATGCACGCCACAGCCGTGAACCCGCCGGCCACCGCCGACGCGGCCCCGGTCGCGACCGTCTCTTTGTGCTCCTGCCCGGGCTCGCGCAGATGGACGTGCATGTCGAACAGTCCTGGCGTCACGACGAAATTCGCCGGCACCTCGATGACGTGCGCGCCGTCTGCCGGCAGATCCCTGCCGACCCGCGCGATGCGTTCCCCGTCGATCAGGATGTCGAACGATCCGTCGCGTCCATTCGCCGGGTCGACGACCCGCCCGCCCTTAAGCAGCCGTTTCATGTTCCGCTCCACCCGCCAGGAGATACAACACGGCCATTCGGACCGCCACGCCGTTGGCCACCTGCTCGAGAATCACCGAATATGGACCGTCGGCCACGTCGGAATCGATCTCGACTCCACGATTCATCGGTCCGGGATGCATGATGATGACGTCGGACTTCGCGCGGCGCAGCCGCTCGCGCGTCATCCCGAACACAGTGAAGTACTCGCGCAGCGAAGGGAAGAACGCCCCCTGCATGCGTTCGAGCTGCACCCGCAGCAGCATGACTACGTCGGCGCCCTCTATCGCCTCGTCCACGGATGTCGTCCGGCGAACGCCCTGGCGCTCGATGCCGGGCGGCATCAGCGTGGGCGGGCCGCTCACCCACACGTCGGCGCCGAGCTTGGTCAGCAGCTGTACGTTCGACCGCAGCACGCGGCTGTGAAGGAGGTCGCCGACAATCGCGACCTTCAGCCCGGCGATGCGCTGCTTGTGCTCGCGGATGGTGAACGCGTCGAGGAGCGCCTGGGTCGGATGCTCGTGCATGCCGTCGCCCGCGTTGATGATGCCCGCCCGGCAGATGCGCGAGAGCAGGTGACACGCGCCCGAGAATGCGTGGCGCAGGACGATCATGTCGGGCGCCATCGCCTCGAGGTTCAGGGCGGTATCGACCAGCGTCTCGCCTTTCACGAGGCTCGAGGTCTGCGCCGCGATGTTCAGCGTATCCGCGCTGAGCCGTTTCTCCGCGATCTCGAACGACGTGCGCGTGCGCGTGCTCGCCTCGAAGAACAGATTGACGATGGTCTTCCCGCGCAGCGCGGGGACCTTCTTGATGGGGCGCTCGCCGATTTCGCGCATCGCCTCGGCGGTGTCGAGGATGAGCAGGATCTCGTCGGGCGTCAAATCCGCGATGCCGAGCAGATCCTTGTGCTTCAGCTTCGAAATGGGTGCGACTTGTGGCACTGTCATGGGCTCGTCCTCATTGCGCCTGATTCACCGACACTTCATCGGTGCCATCTGTTTCCGCCAGCCGCACGGTGACGGTTTCCTTGAGTGAGGTCGGGACGTTCTTGCCGACGTAGTCCGCCTTGATGGGCAGCTCGCGGTGCCCCCGATCGATGAGCACGACCAGTTGAATTTCCCGCGGGCGGCCGAAATCGATCAGCGCGTCGAGCGCCGCGCGGATCGTGCGCCCGGTGTAGAGCACGTCGTCGACGAGCAGGATCTTCTGGTCGTCGATCGAAAACGGAATCTCGGTGAGGCGCACGATCGGCTGCGGACCGACGGCGTGACGCATCAGATCGTCCCGGTAGAGCGTGATGTCCAGCGCGCCGGTCCGCACCGGGGCGCCCGTAATCTGCTCGAGCACGCCGGCGAGGCGCTTCGCGAGCACGTCGCCGCGCGTGCGGATGCCCACCAGGGCCAGGCGCTCGATGCTGCGGTTGCGCTCGAGAATCTCGTGGGCAATGCGCGTGAGCGACCGGCCCAAGCGATCGGCATCCATGATGACCGGCATCAGGAACACCTCGACGGCAGAATGATGTTGGGAGAATTCGAGAGAGGGGCGGTGCGCGTGTTCATAGCTCTTCTCGGCCTCTCAGGGCCGCTCTTAAAGAGACGGGATGAGTATACCGTACCTAGTTTGTCGATTCAGTTCCTAGCTTCAGCGTCATAGAACGGAATGAACGTAATCGGCCGCAGCTCCGTGAAGCGTTGCGTGAAGATGTCGGTGCGCGCAAAGCCGTCGAGATCGCGCGCGATGGGCAGGCCGAAGTAATACAGCACCGTGGGCGCGAGATCGACGACCGACGCGCGGGGGAAATTCCCTTTCGCCACGTTGCGCCCGAACGCAATGACGAACCCGTCGGGCGCGCGCTCGTGGCTGCCGCTCAAATCCCGATCGCCGACGAGCCGCTCGAGCAGGCGCTTGCCCAGGCTCAGCGGCTCCATGCCGAATCCCGACACGACGAGCAGCAAATCGTCGGGACCGAGCGACGCCATCGCGCGGCCGACGATGCCGTCGAGATAGGTGTAGTACCTGCTCGAGCACGCGTCCGTACCGCAGCCGCTCGTCGTCAGACACGTCGCCGAACGCGCGCGGGACGGCGTAGCGGAGATAGTAGTGCCCGACGGCATCAATCCCTGGATAGCGCACCGCCGTGAACTGCACCGGACGAAGCCCGCTGAACACCTGCGCGATCTGTTCGGACGCGGCGTCGGCGGCAAGCGCGACGGCGGGCGCGCCTTGCCCCTCGCGAGCCTCGGTGCCCGAGGAACGACCTGACGCAAACGCCACCGCCGCCTGTTCAGGAACGGCCTGCAGTCGCGCCAGACGAGCCGACTCCACGACATCGGGTGGATACGCGAGGGGCGGCTCACCGATGGACGCCAGCACCGACGTCGGATCGCGGTGCAGGAACTCGTCGGTAATCAGATACCCGTTGACGCCATGCGCGGGATACGTGAGCGGCCAGTCGATGACGCCCGCGCTCACACCATACCGGCTCAACAGTTCCCAGATCGGCCTCGCCCGCACGGCATCGGACGCGCGCTCGACTTCCTCGATCAAGCCGAGGCGCAGCAGCGCCTGCGCGAAGCAGAAGTCAGGCAACAGGTCCAGCGGCTGGGCCGATCCCGGCACCACGTAGCGCGCCGCCGAATACACGCTCGACTTGTACGGCAGTTTGCCTGTGGCCACCGCGGTCCACACCGGCGCGGGCTGTGTGGGCCGCAACGTCGCCAGGTGCATCACCGCTCCGCTGTCGAGCAGGCGGCCGAAATTCGGAAACCGCCCCCCCGCGGCATTCGGGGCAATGAAGTCGAGCGAGGCGCCGTCGAGCAGAATCATCTGGACGCGCGCGCTCGACTGCGCCGGTGCCAGCTGCGGCGCCACGGGAGTTCGCGGCGGCGGAGCGGACTCGCCCGCCCCGCGGAAATACAGCGGCCCCGCGATCGACACCCCCAGCGTCAGCCCGAACACCGCCGCCAGGACGCCACGGCTGCACTGGAATCGCCGCTGCAGCAGCGACAGACACGCGCACATCGCGGCACACACTGTGAGGACGACCGCGCCGTCCGTCAGGCGTGACGCCGCGTCGGGGCCAAGGACCGGCCGGAAGCCGTAAAGATTCAGCCAGGTGACGACGCTGCTCATCGACACCGCGATCGTGCCAAACGCCGCGAGCAGGCGAAGGCTGACCCATCCCGGCGAGCGCACTTCCACGGCCAGCAACTGACGCAGCACGATGAGGCGCGTAAAAGAACGCGGTCGCGTGCACGCCGTAGAAGGCCAGCCACGTCAGCACCAGCGCGCGCGACCGCCATCGAGTTGAGCTGAACCGTCGGGTTCAGCTGCAGCACCAGGAGCGCGACATAGGCGCCCACCAGCGCGCCCGCCAGCATCGAGTTCGTGAGCATCCGCAGGTACTGCATCTGGAGGGGACATGATACCTGCCTGGCCGCGATATACTTTTCGACGTGCCGCTGGACGTCGTCGCCGAGGTCCTCTCGAACACCCATCTCTCTTCCGATTACAACGTGCTCGCCCTCGCGGCTCCCGATATCGCCGAGCGCGCGCTGCCCGGACAGTTCGTCATGGTGAAGGCCGGCGACACGTCTCGAGCCGCTGCTGCGCCGTCCGTTTTCGGTGTTCGAGGTGCTCAACGAGAACGGACGCGATCGTCGGGCTTGTCGCTCCTCAGCAAGCGCATCGGCCCGTCGACCAGGCTGCTGTTCGACGCGAAGCCCGGCGATCGCGTGCAATGCCTCGGGCCGCTCGGGCGGCCGTTCGCTGCCCGTTGCCGCGCCCGATGAAGCATGGCTGGTGGCCGGCGGCGTCGGCCTCGCACCGTTCGCGACGCTCGCCGCAGACGCTGCGCGCGCGAAACATCACGTGACAGGCTCTACTACGGCGCGCGCCGGGCCGCGGAGTTGTTTTACCTCGACACGTTCGAGAAGCTGGGCGTCGAGCTCGTGCTCACGACGGAAGATGGCAGCCGTGGCGAGGCCATCGCGGCCGCGTGACGGCGCCCGCTCGAGCGCGATCTCGAGCGCGCCGCGTCTCGCGACGACGCCGACGTGATGATTTACGCGTGCGGTCCCGAAGCGCATGCTCGCGGCGGTCGCAAGGCTGGCGGCTGCGTCACGGACGCCCGTGCCAGGTGTCGGTCGAGCGCGTGATGGGCTGCGGCCTCGGCGGCTGTTACAGCTGCGTGATTCCGATCAAGACGCCGGCGGGCAAGTGGCACCACGTGCGATCGTGCCTCGCCGGTCCGGTGTTCCGCGGCGACGAGATCATGTGGTGATCGACAGGGTCCGCAACATCAGATGGACCTGTCGTTCGCATCGGATCGCTCACGCTCAAGAATCCGCTGATTGCGGCGAGCGGCTGTTTCGGCTACGGCACCGAGTACGCCGACCTCGTCGACCTGTCGTCGCTCGGCGGCGTCGCCGTCAAGGGGTTGTTCCTCGCCGAGCGCGAAGGACATCCTCCTCCGCGCATCGTCGAGACGCCGGCCGGCATGCTCAACGCGATCGGCCTGCAGGGCATCGGCGTGCACCGCTTCATCGACGAGAAGATGCCCGAGCTGCGGGCGCGCGGCGCCGTCGTCATCGTCAACATCTGCGGCACGACGCTGCAGGAATACGTCGAGCTGGCGAGGATCCTGTCCGACGTCGAAGGCGTGGCCGCCCTCGAGCTGAACATCTCGTGCCCGAACATCAAGGAAGGCGGCATCACGTTCGGCTGCAGCCTGCACGGCACCGCCGAGGTGGTCGGGGCGGTGCGCGCGGCGACGCGGCTGCCGGTCATCCCGAAGCTGACACCGAACGTCACCGACATCAGCGCGATTGCCAAAGCCGCCGAAGATGCCGGCGCCGACGCCGTGTCGCTCGTCAACACGTTTCTCGCGATGGCGATCGACGTCGAGACGCGCCGGCCGCGCCTGTCGAACATCGTCGGCGGCCTCAGCGGCCCGGCGATCAGACCGATCGCCGTGCGGATGGTCTACGAGTGCCGTCAGAAGATTCGGATTCCCATCATCGGCATGGGCGGCATCGCGACCGCCGTCGGATGCGCTCGAGTTCATCATCGCCGGCGCGTCTGCCGTGCAGGTCGGTACCGCGAACTTCGCCGATCCGCTCATCTGGCCGAAGCTGCTCGAGGGCATCCGCAGCGTACGGCAAACGGCAGCGGCGTGAAAACGATTTCGCGATCTGATCGGCACCATCGACACCAGCGCGCGCGAAACAGAATGGATCAGCTCCTAGTCGCCCTCGACGTCGACAACGGCGTTCACGCCATCGAGCTCGCGCTCCGCCTGCGGGGGAAGCGTCGGCGGCATCAAGATCGGCAGCACGCTCTTCACTGCTGAGGGACCGGCGCTCGTCCGGCGGCTCGTCGACCAGGGCCACCGGGTGTTTCTCGACTTGAAGTTTCACGACATCCCGCATCAGGTCGCCGGAGCGGTGGCAGCCGGCCACGAAGCTTGGCGTCTGGATGATGACCGTCCATGCATCGGGAGGCTCCGCGATGCTGCGCGCCGCAAAGCGCGCGGCGGTCGAGGCCGCATCGGCCGCGAACAGACCGGTGCCGCTTATCGTCGCCGTCACGGCCCTGACGAGTCTCGATGACGAGGCGCTGGTCGAGATTGGCGATCGGCCGATCGATGGATCGCCAGGTCGAAGCGCTCGCCGCCCTCGCGCTGAGCGCGGGCCTGGACGGCGTCGTCGCATCGCCGCGCGAGATCGAAACACTGCGCGCGCGATTTCCCGGGCTCGACGATCGTCGACGCCTGGCATCCGCGCCTCTTCGGCTCCCGCCGACGACCAGTCGCGCACGCTGAGCGCCCGCGAAGCGCTGGCCGCAGGCGCCAGCTATCTCGTGGTCGGCCGTCCGATTGTCGCGGCAGCCGATCCACGAAGCGCCGCGGAAGAGATCGCCGCGCAGTTGCGCCTGACGATCTACAGCAAACCCGGCTGCCATCTGTGCGACGAGATGAAGGCCCTCGTCCATCGGACGATCGCAGGACGGCCGACTATCCGGCTCGACGAGATCGACATCTCGACGCGATCGTGATCTCCTCGATCGATACGGCCTCGAAATTCCTGTGCTGATGATCGACGGCAGAAAGGCGGCGAAATACAGGATTACCGAGGAGGGATTGAGACGAATGATCGAGGGGAAACAAGAAAACTCGTAAGGTTCGTGAGTTCGTCGGTTCGTAAGGTTCGTCGGTTCGTAAGGTTCGGAGGTTCGCACCCACGAACCGACCGAACCTCACGAACCCTTACGAACCTGACGAACTTGACGAACTTGACGAACTATCCCGGGTTATTTCGCCGTAACGATGTGGAACCCGCGGCGGTTCCGCTGCCAGCAGGCGTCGTTCTCCTCGGTGCACACTGGCTGTTCCTTGCCCTTGCTGACCGTCGATGATGCGATCGGCCCCGACGCCCAGGCTGACGAGATATTGCTTCACCGCGGCCGCCCGGCGCTCGCCGAGCGCGAGGTTGTATTCCGACGTGCCTCGCGTGTCGGCGTGACCTTCAACCGTGATGCGCACCGACGTCCATCGCTTCAGATAGTCGGCATTCTTCGACTGAAGCCGCGCGCCCGTCATCTCGCAGCGTCGCGCTGTCGTAGTCGAAGAGCACATCGTCAAGAGGCCGCTCGGCGTTGATCTGCTCGACGGTCTTCTGGGCGAAGATCTGTTCTTCGGTCAGTGGCGGCGGCGCCGGTGGTGGCGGAGGCGCCGGCTGTCGGCGGCGGTGGCGGCGGCGCCGGGGTCGCGGCCGGGGGCGGTGCCGGTGGAGGAGCCGGAGGCGGCACTGGCCTCTTGCAGGCAGCCGCCGTCAATCCCAGGATGGCGCAGAGCGCGCCTACCAGCAGGAAACGTCGCATGAGAATCTCCTCGGTTGAATTGTGCAGTGAGCGGATGATTCGGGAACAGAGAGTACCAAGGCGGTGTACGGGGTGTCAATTATCTCAGGCATTTCGGGGAGCCTCCGGATAGAATGCGGCGCCGATGGATGCGCTCCTCGACCGCACATTCCATGCGGAACAACGGCACTTCTGGTTTATCGGCTTCAGACGCTTTGTCAACACTCTCCTGAAGGGGGCGACCGAGGGAATCTCCCGTCCACGGGTGCTCGACGCCGGGTGCGGTACGGGCGTCAACCTTGCCCTGCTGGAAAGCTACGGCGTGCCGTTCGGCGTGGAACTGGTGTGGAGAGGGCTCCAGTTCGGCCACGCACGCGGGCGTACTCGCCTGACACAAGGCAGCGTCACGCGGCTCCCCTACCCGGATGCCTCCATGGACGTCGTCGCGTCGTTCGACGTGCTGTACTGCCTTCAGGACGCCGACGAGCAGGCCGCGATTGCCGAAATGTTCAGGGTTTTGCGCCCCGGCGGGGCCATGATCGTCAACGTAGCGGCTCTGGCGATGCTCAAGGGCGATCACTCGACGCTTGGCGGCGAAGTCCGGCGGTACACCACGCGCGAATTGAGAGAGAAGCTGGAGCGAGCGGGATTCCGGATCGTCCGGATGACCTACACGAACGCATCGCTGTTTCCGATTACGGCGATCGTTCGCGCCTTGCAGCGGCTGCGCGGCGTGAAGCCTGAAGCGGATAACCGCGGCGATTTTTACATGCCACCCGAGTCCGTGAACGCGCTGTTGTCCCGAGCGCTGATTCTCGAGTCGAAGTTGATCGCGGCCGGTATCAACATGCCCTTCGGAAGCTCTGTGCTGTGCCTGGCGAGAAAGCCTTGAGGATAGCTACTCCACCTTCATTTCGAAGATACGCAGGCCGAGCGTGCGTCGATCGAGGCTGCCCGATCGCTGGTTCGGCACGAACGTCTGGTCGGTCTCGATGGTGATCATGCCATCCGATGCGGCAAGGGCCGCGGCCGGGACGCTCACCCGCAGGCTGAAATCCGCACCGGGTTCGGCGGTCGCCAGCACGTGATTGCCGGCTCGAATCGTCACATGCGGCGCAGTGTCGAAATATCTCAGCGGCGATTCGCCCGACAGCGTCAGCGTGACATCGCGCCCGCCGGCGTTCACGAAGGTCTCCGCACGGCCGGTCGTCCACCACCAGCGGCGCTGCATTTGATCGCTGTACTCCATCTCGTTCCATCCCGCGTAGCGGAGAAAGAACATCGCCTGCGGTGGGGCGATCATCAGTTGCGTCAGGCGCACGCGCTCGGGCCGGCCATCTGCTCCCTTGTACGCGGCGACGAGGCGGCTGAAGCTCGCACCGGCGGCGAGGACACCCGAGTCCAGCGTCAGGCGTTTGAGGAAACGGCCCCCCGGCTCCAATTCCCATTCGCCGATCGCGCGATCGTCGATGGTCACCGACACACGCGCGGGTTTGCCGCCGGCCGGTTCGAAGCTTTCCGCGCCGAGGACGAGAAGAACCGCTTCCTGCCGGTTTCTCACGTGCGCTACGGCTTCGCTGCGGCCCTGGCGCTCGGAAAAGGTGAGCGTCTCGGGGGTGAGATGCCATCCGGTTTCCGCAAACCAGCCCGGAGGCGAATCGATGCGCACGAGATCGACGACGTCGGGACGCACGCCGCTGATGAACGATTCGCGCGGAAACGCCCACGTGTAATGTGCCTGCCGCTTGATGCTGAGCGGATCGACGAGCTCCAGGTCGCCTCGCGCCGGATCGGCGAGATACCACACCGGCGCCATCCCGCCGCCGAGCCAAAAGGCCGCGAGCTCGCGCGATTCGTTCATGACCGGCGCCGGCAGAATCCGGGTCTCACCGAAATCGCGGGTTTCGAGGAGGCGCGCAAATCGCTGATGAGCGCCGATGACGCCGGGTTGGCTCGACAGGTGCATCTTGAGGTCGTCCGCGGCGGCAAACGCCGGGGCCGGATTCTCCGAGTACGCGCGCGCCGCCGGCAGCGTCGTGGCCAGCGACACCACGACGATCGCCGCGCTGCCAAGCGTCGCGATCATCGTGCCGCCCGCAGAGAGACCCTTGACCGCAAGGTATGCGACCGGCACGACGAGCGGGAGCGCGTATCGGGTATACGACTCCTGAACGACGAGGTGAAAGATCGCGTACGGCACGAACGCCACCACGACGAGCGTCGCGGCTCTCGGTGCCCGCCACGCAAGATAGACGAAGCCGGCGAACCCGATGAGGATCACGAGCCAGCCGAGCGGCGGCAGCGCCCATGGTTCGACCAGCGCGGCCACCATGCCGAGCGCCATGCGCCGCGCGGTCGGGTTGCTGAGGAAAATATCGAGGCCGGTGAACTGCTCGGCCGTCTGACCGGCAAAGGCGTCGCGATAGCGGATGAGGCCGCCGCTCGCGACGAGCATCGGCACCGCCCAGGCCAGCACGCCGATCGAGAACGTCATCGCGCTGCCGAGAATCGCGCCCGCCGCGCCGCGGCCGGCGCGATCGACCAGCACGAACGCGAGCAACGGCACCGTCAACCAGACCGTTTGCGTGCGGACGCCGATGGCGATCCCGGCGATGAGCGCCCCGGCGACGATGAGGCGGCCCGACGCCGCGATGGCCTGCGGACTGCCGTCGGGATTCAGCCGGCGCTCGACGAATGCGCCGGTCAGACACGCCTGCGACGCGAGCGCGAATGCGAGCCCCGTGGCATCGCTGAGCGGCCGCAGCGCCGTGAACCAGAACACCGGCGAGGCGATCGCGACGATGGTCGCGAGCGCCGCGCGCCGTTCACGGTCGGCGCCATTCGCCGCGCGATCGAGCGCTTCGAGGTTACGGAAGAGCGCCAGCAGCAGAAACACCGACAGGGCCCCGGACAGCGCGCTCCACCACGACAACGCCCCCACATCGGATGGCCACACGGCATGTGACAGCTTGCCGAGCGCGATGAACACGGGATAGCCCGGGGGATGCGGCTGATGTTTCGACGGATCGAAATCGCGCAGGCCGAGCGCGAAGTTCATCGAGTCGAGATCTTCGAGCGCGGGCGGCAGAGACGTGAGATGCGCGACGAGAAAAACCGCCGCGAGCGCGGACGCCCAGATCGCAGTTCGAGAGGTTCGCATAGTCGGACCTGCCGCGCGGAGCGCTATCGGCGAAGGCGGGTCAAATCTGCCGCAGGATGAGGCCTTCGTTCAGGCTGCCGGTGCGATAGCCTTTCGGGTCGATCGTCACCGTCTCGTACCCGGCGGCCCGCAGCTCGCGGACGATGGCATCCCGCATGCCGGGTTCGAACGCGCGCGCAAGATCTTCCCGCGCCACCTCCACGCGCGCCAGCGTGTCGTGGTGACGGACGCGGCACACGCGGAATCCCAGCGCGTGCAGCGCCTCTTCGCCGCGCTCGATCTGTCTCAGCTTGTCCGGCGTGACTTCCTGGTGATACGGGATCCGTGACGACAGGCACGCCGACGCGGGCTCGTCCCACACCGGCAGGCCGGCGAGCCGTGAGGCCTCGCGGATCTGTGCTTTTGTCATCCCGGCTTCGTCGAGCGGGCTGCGCACGCCGAACTGCCGCGCGGCCACTCGTCCCGGACGATAGTCGCCGCGATCGTCGGCGTTGGTGCCGTCGGCCACGTGCGCGTAGCCGAGCTCGCGGGCCATCTGCGTCAGCCGCGTGTAGAGCTCGTGCTTGCAGAAGTAACAGCGGTTCTCGGGGTTCGCGCGGTACTCCGGACGATCGAGTTTCGCCGGTGAGAATGATCCGGTGATGCAGGTTGAACTCGCGGGCGACCTTGAACGCGAGCTGGCGATGATGCGCGGGATAACTGGGGCTGTCGGCGGTGACACACAACGCGTTCGGGCCGAGCACGTCGGTCGCCGCCCAGGCCAGGTACGCGCTGTCGACGCCGCCGCTGAACGCCACGATGACCGAGCGCAGGTCGACGAGGATCGCGCGCAGCTCAGGCGTCACTCGTCCCAGTCCTCTTCCTCCTCGGTCTCTTCGTCCTCGATCTCGAGATCTTCGGCGTCGCCTTCCACGGCGGCTTCTTCCTCCTCCTCGTCGTCCTCGTCGTCGTCGTCTTCACCGGCGATGTCCAGCTCGATCGGCGCGAGGCCCGTGACTTCGAGATTCGAGCCGCACTCTGGACAACTGACCAGGTCGCCCTTGTCCACGTCGTACTCGTCAACTTCTATCTCGGCGTCACATTCTGGGCAGGTAGCCATTTGTTCCGGATTATAGCGAGAACCTGATAAATTCTGCAACGCACGCTAACGGTTTTGCGGTCGCATTCCGATACATCTCATGAGAGTTCTACCTCTTCATGACCACCAGCACAGCCGGCGTGAAAACCGTCCTGGTTGCCGATGACACGGCATTCGTCCGGGACCGCTTCAAAACCGCACTCGAGAGTGCCGGTCATCGTGCGGTCACCGTACGAAGCGCCGCCGAGCTGCTCGCCCGCGTGCGCGCGGACCTGGCGGACATCGATCTGCTCGTCATCGATCTGCGGCTGCCCCACGCCGCAGGGGTGGATCTCGTACGCAGCATCCGCAAGCTCGACGACGGCCGGCTGCCGATTCTGATTTTCAGCGGCACGATTACCAGCGCCGACGAAGTGCGCGAGCTCGCGGCGCTCGGGCGTTGCCGGGTACGTCAACGAGTACAGCGCCGTCCAGCACATCCTGCCGTCGCTCGCGCCGCATCTCTTTCCGGACAACTTCAACCGCCGCGGAAGCCCGCGCGTGGTGCTCGGCATTCCCATCGCCTACCGGTTTGGCAACACCATCGCGGCAGCGCTGACGCTGAATCTCAGCCGCGGCGGCATCGCCATCCGCACCACGAGCCCGCTCGACCTCGGCTCGAAGGTGCGCCTCCGGTTCCGCCTGCCGGGATCCAAGCGCGACATCGACGCCGAGGGGCGTGTCGCGTGGAGCGACCGCCGCCACGGCATGGGCCTGCAGTTCGAGAAGGTCGAACAGCCGGATCAGGCCGCCGTCGACGAGTTCGTCGACGCGCACTTCTTCAGCAGCAGAAAGTCCTAGCCGTTCCAGTAACATCTGGACCGGAGGTTTCGTCCATGGACAGCCCCGTCCTCGAAGTCGGCATCCGCCTGGCTCGCGGTGCTGGCGCTCGTGTTGGCCAACGGATTCTTCGTGGCCGCCGAGTTCTCGATCATCTCGGTGCGCAAGACGCGCATCGATCAGTTGCTGGCCGAGGGCAGCCGCATGGCGCGGCCGGTGCGGCGCGCGCTCAACAATCCCGACCAGTTCATCGCGGCCACGCAGCTCGGCATCACGATGGCGAGCCTCGGCCTCGGCTGGATCGGCGAGCCGGCGCTCGCGTCGATGCTGGAGCCCGCGCTGCGCGGCCTTCCCGGGCCGATCTCGATCGCCACCGCCCATACCATCGCGGTCGCGATCGCGTTCGGCATCATCACGGCGCTCCACATCGTGCTCGGCGAGCTCGCGCCGAAGACCGTCGCGCTCCAGTACCCGGAAAAGACGGCGCTCATCGTCGCGAAGCCGACCGAGCTCTTCCTGCGCTTCTTCCATCCGTTCATTCGCGCGCTCAACGGCATGGGCTGGGCGGTCGTCAGGATGCTGGGCATGAAGGCGGCCAGCGGCCACGGCCTGGTGCATTCGGAGGAAGAGCTGAAGATGCTGGTGACGGCGAGCCAGCAGGCCGGCGTGCTCGAGGAAGACGAGGAGCAGATGCTGCACCGCGTCTTCCACTTCGCCGAGTTCACGGCCGCCGAGATGATGGTGCCGCGCACGGAGATGACCGCGGTCAAAGCCGACGCGTCCATGGGCGAAGTGGTCGATCTCGTGTCGCGCGGACGTCACACGAGCCTGCCTGTCTATCGCGGTGAGCTCGACAACATCGTCGGCATCGTGCTCGTGCCCGATCTGGTGCGCATGCTCGCATCGCCGCCGTTCTTCGACGCGGCTCAGAACGTCCCGAGCGAGAGTCGGGGGACGCCGGCGTTCAGCGTGGCGACAATCGCGCGGGAAGCCCTGACGGTACCCGAGACAATGAAGGCGGATGAGCTGCTGCGACAGATGCGGCGCCATCGGACGCACCAGGCGATCGTCATCGACGAATACGGCGGAACGGCCGGGCTCGTCACGTTCGAGCGGGTGATGGAGCGGATCGTCGGTGAACTGGGCGGCGACTTCGGCGGCGCCGCGCCCTCGCCGTCCGCCAGCTGCCCGATGGATCAGCCGACGTTGACGGCCTAGCGCTCGTCACCGATATCAACGAACAGTTCGCGCTCGATATCGACGAGGAAACCTACACGACGCTCGGCGGTTACATGCTCGGGCGCCTCGGGCAGACGGCCCGCGGTCGGCGACGTCGTGGACGCCGGAACACGAACGCTGCGGGTCGAAGCGGTCGACGGGCTGCGCGTCTCGCGCGTGAGGATTATCTGAAAAAGGGGTCGGGTGCAATTTTACGATTTTCGTAAAATTGCACCCGACCCCTTTTTCAGTCCGCGCGCAGCAGGCGCAGGCCGTTCGCGATGACGAGCAGGGACGCACCCATGTCGGCCATCACGGCCATCCACAAGGTCGCCGAACCCGTGATGGCGAGCACGAGAAACACGGCCTTCAAACCGAGCGACAGCGTCACGTTGGTGTGGATGTTGCGCAAGGTCGCCCGGCCCAGGCGGATCGCGAACGGAATCTTCAGCAGCTCGTCGGCCATCAACGCGATGTCGGCGGTCTCGAGCGCCGCGTCGCTGCCGGCCGCGCCCATCGCGATGCCGACGTCCGCGGCGGCCAGCGCGGGCGCATCGTTGACACCGTCGCCGACCATCGCGACCGTCCCGTACGTCTGCGCGCAGCTCCTGCACGGCCGTCGACCTTGTCGTCCGGCAGCAGCTCGGCGTGGATCTCGTCGACGCCGAGCTCGCGCGCGAGCGCGTCGGCGGCCGCGTGGTTGTCGCCGGTCAGCATCACGACCCGCATCGATGCCCTGGCGCCGGAGCATCTCGATGGTCGTCGCGCCCGCTTTCGCGCGGTCGGTCCGCCAGCGCGATGATACCGAGCGGGCGCTCCTGCCGCGCGACGAGCACGGCCGTCCGGCCCGACGCGGCAAGGCGATCGAGCTGCGAGTGAATCGCGGCGTTGCAAAGCCCGCGCTCCTCGATCAGCCGATGATTGCCGACGAGGGCGTGTTCGCCCCCCACGATGGCCTCCGCACCACGGCCGGGCAGTCGACTGAAACTCCGCGCGACTGGGGCAACGCGATGCCCGACTCGACGGCGCGCGCGAGAATGGCGCGGCCGATCGGATGCTCTGAACGCGCCTCGAGTCCCGCGGCGATCTCGAGAATCTCGTCGATCGCCGCGTCGTTGAGCGGGATGACCTCGACCACGTGCGGCGAGCCTCTGCGTGAGCGTCCCCGTCTTGTCGAACGCGACGCACCGCACGGCGCCCGTCCGCTCGAGATGCACGCCACCCTTGATCAGCACGCCTTTGCGCGCCGCCGCCGCGATAGCCGATACGACCGAAATCGGCGTCGAGATGACCAGCGCGCACGGGCACGAAATGACCAGCAGCACGAGCGCGCGGTAGAACCACGTCCCGAACGGCTCGCCCATCACGAGCGGCGGCACCGATGGCCACGACGACGGCAATCGCAATCACCGCGGGCGTGTAGCAGCGCGCGAAGCGCTCGACGAACGCCTGGGTCGGTGCGCGCTGCGCCTGCGCGAGCTCGACGAGGGCGATGATGCGCGCCAGCGTCGTGTCCTGCCGCAGGTGCGTGACGCGAACGTCGAGCGCCCCGTAGCCGTTGATGGTGCCGGCGAACACCTCGTCTCCGGCCGACTTCGTCCACCGGCAGCGACTCACCGGTGATCGGCGCCTGGTTGACGGGGCTCGTTCCCGACACGACGACGCCGTCGAGCGGAATTTTCTCGCCGGGCTTCACGAAGCAGGACCTCTTCGAGCCGCACATCGTCGACCTGGACCCGCGCCTCGACGCCGTTCCGCCGCACCAGCGCCTCGGGCGGCGTCAGATCCATCGAGCGCGCGAATCGCGTTCCGCGCGCGGTCCATGCTGCGCGCCTCGAGAATCTGCGCAAACGCGAAGAGGAACGTCACCGTGGCGCCTTCGGACCACTCGCCGATGATCATGGCGCCGATGACGGCCACCAGCATCAGGACGTTGATGTCGAGAGACATGACGCGGGTGGCCGCCCACGCGCGCCGCGCCGTGTAGATGCCGCCCGTCAGGATCGAGAGCAGGAAGACCGCGCGGACGAGCAGAGAAGGAAGACCGAGAAATTCCAGCAGCAGGCCCACGCCAAGCGCGAGGCCGGAGACGACCACGAGCATCTGCCGCGCCGTCGCGGCAGCGGTATGGCCGACCGGCTCTTCGTGCTCGAGCCACGCACGCATGCCCGTTTCGGCGACCGCTTCGACAATTACCGACGTCGAGAGCTTCGCCGCGTCGTAACGGACACGCAGGCGCTGGCCGACGAGATCAGGGACGAGATCCTCGAGCCCGGGCAGCGGCTTCAGCCGGCGCTCGAGAATCGCCACTTCCTCGCGGCAATCCATGCCTTCGATCTTGAAGACCGACTCGGCGTGGATTTCGCAGACGGCGCATGCGACCTGCTTGTCAGCCAATCTTACTGAGTGCCTCGTTCAGCTTCGTGTAATCGGGCTCGTTCCGCGCGTCCTCGAGCACCTCGCGATAGCGAACCACGCCCCCCTTGTCGACGACGAAGACGGCGCGCTTGGCGATGTTCTTCAATCCAACCATGTCCGGGTTGACGACGCCGTACTGGTGGATGACCTCTTTGTTGTAATCGCTGAGCAGAGGGAACCCCAGCTTCTGCTGATCGTCCCACGCCTTGAGCGCAAAGAATGTATCGGTGCTGATCCCGAGCACCTTCGCGTTGACGTTCCTGAAATTGCTCATGGTGTCGCGGAAGTTACAGAACTCCTTGGTGCACGTCCCGCTGAACGCCCCGGGAAAGAACGCGAGCACGACATTGTTCGCGCCGAGCTCGCCGCTCAACGTCACATTCTGCCGATCCTGATTGACGAGCGTGAATTCCGGTGCCTTGCTGCCGACTTCTACCGCCATTGATCTCTCCTTCTACGGAACCAGCTCCAACCGCGACGCGGTCGCGGCCTCGACCGCCGCGCGCGTAAACGGCGCGGGCCGGTATCGCCCCTCGCGCCACAACACGTTCTGATCGAAATAGTGGGGACTTCGCGGGTGCCCTGACTGCCCTGTCGTGATGATACCCAGCGACTGGTCCCACGCCCCTATATCAAGTATCTGCCGGTACGACGCCGCATCGGAAGTTGCGTATGGACGGCGCAGATTTGTGGTCGTCTTGTTGACGGTCATGCTGTCGCCGGCGATCGGCAGCGGGCCCCGGCTGAAGAACCAGTCGAGCACGCGGCCGCCACCGCCCAGCGGGTGGGAGAACTTGACGGCGTGAGCCTCGTCCCATCGCCAGTTCGCCCGCTCACCCAGCCGCCGGCCGAGGCCCGACACGGCATCGTCGGCCGCGCGCGCCACGATGTCGCGGCGTGTTTCGACAACGTCCGGCGTAGACCGATCGTCGAACCACGGCGAGCGCTCGTCCGTGACGATCGCGTGCAGGCCTGCAAATCGCTCGTTCGCCGCGTATCGATAAAACTCGCCAAAGAGCGGCTCGGGCAACTCGTCGGCAAAGGTGCGCCGCCAGAGTGCCTCCTCGAACGCCTCGAACAACAACGCGACGGGCCGATGGTCCACGCGGCGATCCCAGGTCTGCAACTCCTTGACCGATTCAGGCAGCTCGATCGACTCGAGAAGCCAGTCGGCCGCCCGGCTCGTCACGTCGGCTTGAATGTCCTGCATCGCGCGGACATCGAACCCTCGCCGGTCGCCGAGCAGTTCGGTGATGCGCTGCGCGCGGAACGGCGCCACCCAGTCGCGGGTGACGACAAACGGCAGAGTGCGATCGACTTCGTTGTTGGCCGTCACGATCTGTCCGCCTGGCGGGTTCAACACCGCAGGGAGCAGCGCGGGATCGATCCAGCCATGCCAGTCGGCGTCGGGGGCCGCGCCGTCGAGCGGGACGGATCCATCGAAACCATGTCGGACCGGAACGAGGCCCGACATCGCGTAACCGATGTTGCCATCCACGTCGGCATACACGAAATTCTGCGCGGGGGCGGTGAACTGTCGAACGGCAGTCACGAACGCCGGCCAGTTCGTCGCGCGTGCGAGCGCGTCGAAGGCGCTCGCCGGGCTGCCCTCGCGGACGACGTCCCACTTCAGGGCGAGGACTGTTTCCTGGAGCGCTTCAGGTCCGGCCGGATCGCCCGCATAGACTTCGCGCCACTGATCGGGATTCAGCACCGGGCCGTGACGCGTCGATCGCACCTCGAACACCACTCGCTCGTCGCGCCCGCTGACGCGGATCTCGTGCCGCCGCACCTGCGAGCGGCACCCACTCGTCCCCGACGCGATAGCGCTGCCTGGACGCGTCCAGGTGCTCGATAAAGAAATCCTGCACGTCGGTGCCGACGTTGGTCAGGCCCCAGCCGAGCCGTTCGTTGTGGCCGATGATGACAAACGGGATGCCCGGAATCGTCACGCCGGTGACGTTCAACGTATCCGACACAATATGCGCTTCCCACCACACCGCCGGCATCTCAATCTGAAGATGCGGATCGTTGGCAAGAATCGGTCGGCCCGAGGAAGTCCGCGACCCGTGCACGACCCAGGCATTGCTCATTCCCGGGGCGTCGAATGCGAGCCACTCGAGGCCGGCGAGGTTGCGGAGCGCGGCCACCCGGGGCGGCGCGTCCGCGCTGGCGGGCGATCTCAGAATCACGGGCGCCCAGTCGGGCACCTGGGGAAACAGGCTGGCGGCCCTTGCGCCAAGCTGCACGGCGAGAGAATAGCGAAGCAGCTCGGCCCTGTGGTTCTCTCCGAGCCTCCACGCGAAGAGTTTGCTGATGGCCAGCGAATCCACGGGCGTCCACGGCTCGGGCGCAAGGCCGAGCAGCTGGTGTTCGAGCGGAAGCCGCCCGCGCGACACCACCATCGCGGCGTTGACACCCGACGCGTAGCGCTCGAACGCCGTCCTGATGTTCGCGGGCGCGCGCGCCCATTCCTCTTCCGCGGCCTGGCGTAATCCGAGCGTCAGAAAACGCTGATCAATGACGACGGTGGCGGCGCCAAGCACCTCCGACAGCCGGCCGGATGCCGCACGCCGATACAACTCCATCTGCCACAGACGGTCACGTGCCTGGAGGAAGCCCACCGCCCGCCAGGCGTCTTCATCAGATCGGGCAAAGACATGAGGAATGCCGAAGGCGTCGAACCGGACATCCACCGGCCCGTGCAGACCGGCCAGGGGGATCCGTCCGTCTAAAGGTGGGATCGAGCGATGAATCCACCACCAGGCCCCCGTCAGGGCGAGCGCCACTATCACAAACAGCGCCGTCACGCCCCTTGCCGCGTTTGAGGCCGTTCTATTAGGATTGGGGGTTGGTGGCACGGTCGCAGCCGCGTGCAAAAAGCTTACATCGACTTATTCATGGAGAATGCCCGTTGATAGAGGTTCAGCACCTCACCAAGCGATATGGCCGCGTGACGGCGGTCGACGACCTCACCTTCCGGGTCGAGCGTGGAGAAATCCTCGGCTTCCTGGGCCCGAACGGCGCCGGCAAGACGACGACCATGCGCATCCTCACCGGCTACATGCCGGCGACGGGAGGCAAGGCGATGGTCGCCGGCTTCGACGTGTTCGACCAGCCCATCGAGGCCAAGCGCCGGACCGGATACCTTCCTGAAACGCCGCCGCTCTACCCCGAAATGACGGTGCGCGAGTACCTGCAGTTTGTCGCGCGCATCAAGACCAAGGGGCTGTCGGCGAGCGAACGCAAACAGCGGGTCGAGACGTCGATGAAGCGCACGCGGATCGACGACATGGCGTCCCGCCATTGCGGGAAGCTGTCCAAGGGCTACCGGCAGCGGGTCGGGCTCGCGCAGGCCATCCTGCACAACCCCGAGGTGCTCATCCTGGACGAGCCGACCGCGGGGCTCGATCCGAAGCAGATCATCGAGACCCGCCATCTCATCAAGGAACTGGCCGGCACGCATACGATCGTGCTGAGCACGCACATCCTGCCGGAAGTCTCCCAGACCTGCGATCGGGTCGTCATCATCAACAAGGGGCGGATGGTCGCGGTCGATACGCCGGCCAACCTCACCGCGCGCTTGCGCGGTTCGGAAACGATGTACGTGGAAGTCGATGCGGGCGGCGAGGATGCCACGCCCGTCCTGCGCGGCATTCCAGGCGTGGTCGGCGTCAACGTCTCCAGCGCGCACAACGGCGCCGTCGCGTACGAGATCAGCAGCGAGCGCGGCCGCGATATCCGCCGCGATCTGGCGCGAACGGTCGTCTCGAACAACTGGGGGCTGCTCGAGCTGCGGCCGTCGCGGATGAGCCTCGAAGAGATCTTCCTCAGTCTCACGACCGAAGAGAAGGCCGAGGAGCAAACGGAGGAGGCGTCGAATGGGTAACGTGCTGACGATCGCGCAGAAAGAGCTGAAGTCGTATTTCGCATCGCCGATCGCCTACATCGTCATCGGGTTTTTCGCGCTGGTCTTCGGGTGGTTCTACTACGTGGCGGTCAACTTCTTCCTCCAGGCGAGCCTGCAGATGGGCATGCCCGGCGCCGGACAGGTCAACGTCAACACCATGGCCATCCGTCCGCTGCTGCAGAACGTCGCCGTCGTGGCGCTGTTCATGCTGCCGCTCATCACGATGCGGACCTACGCCGAGGAAAAGCGCTCGGGCACGATCGAGCTGCTGCTCACCTCGCCGCTGACCGACACGCAGATCGTCCTCGGCAAATTCCTCGGCGCCGTGTCGCTGTATGCGCTGATGTTGCTGGTGACATGGATTCACGTCGGCATTCTCTTCATCTACGGCAATCCCGAGTGGAAGCCGATCGTCACCGGCTATCTCGGGCTGCTGCTCATGGGCTCCTCGTTTCTATCGATCGGCCTGCTCATTTCGAGCCTCACGCGAAACCAGATTGTCGCCGGGATGGTCACCTTCGCCGTGCTGCTCCTCTTGTGGACGATGAACTGGATGTCGGAATCGGCCGGGCCGACGATGCAGAAAGTGCTGTCGGCGTTGTCGATTACCGAACGGTTCGACGATTTCTCGAAGGGCGTCGTGTCGGTGAGCCATCTGGTCTACTACGTGAGCTTCATTTCGTTCGGGCTGTTCCTGACCGCGAAGTCGGTCGACAGCGAACGCTGGCGCGGGTGAGTCTGCATGCTTAATACGATTCTCGGCGTTGTCGGATGGATCGGCACACTGCTGGTCTTCGCGGGCGTGGTTATTCGACTGTTTCGTCCGCAATGGGATCAATACGCGTACTGGGCGGCGGTCGGCGGCCTGGTGTGCGTCGGCCTTTACACCTTGAGCCAGTGGCGCGAGATCGGCCGGTCGTTCCAGAAGCGCGAAACCAAGCTCGGCGCGATGATGAGCATCAGCGTCATCGCCGTGCTCGCCATCCTCGTCGGCATCAACTACGCCGTCAGCCGGCGCGACAAGCGATGGGACCTGACCGCGGCGGGCTCGTTCACGCTGTCGGAACAGACCGTCAAGGTGTTGAACGGCCTGAAGACGCCCGTCAAGGTGCTCGTCTTCGAGGCGCCGGGAAATTTTCAGCGGTTCCGCGACGCGTTCGGGATGTACACCAACGCGAGCTCGAACATCCAGGTCGAGTACGTCGACATGGATCGCGAGCCGATTCGCGCGCGTGAGTACGACATCGCCGCACCGGGCACGGTCGTCATGGAGTACGCGGGCCGGCGCGAAAAGGTGATGAGCGATCGCGAGCAGGAGCTGACGAACAACCTCATCAAGGTCACGACCGGCCGCTCGCCGAAAGCGTATTTCGTGCAGGGCCACGGGGAGCGCGACACGCTCGGCAACGACCGCACCGGCTACACGAGCGTCGTGGACGTGCTGAAGCGCGATAACTACACGGTCGAAAAAGTCGCGCTGGCCCAGATGGCGGACGGCGTTCCAGCCGACGCATCCGTGCTCGTCATCGCCGGACCGACGACGGACTACCTGAAGCCGGAAGTCGACGCCATCCGGACGTATCTACGCAAGGGCGGCAAGGCGCTCGTCATGCTCGATCCCATCATCGGAGAAGGGACGCATCCGACGCCACTCGTGGAGGGGCTGCTGAAGGAATGGGGCATCAGCGTCGGGCACGATGTCGTCATCGACGCCAGCGGCATGGGCAAGCTGTTCGGCGCCGATGCCTCGGTTCCCGTCGTGATCACCTATCCGTCGCATCCAGTGACCGAAAACTTCGACCTGCTCACGGCGTTTCCGCTCGCCCAGTCGGTCAAGGGCGAAGCGGGCGCAGAGCTCGGCCTCGCCAACACACAGAACCTGCTGCAAACGAGCGAGCGAAGCTGGTCGGAATCGGATGTGAAGTCGCTGATGGCCGGCAAGGTCGCGATGGACGAAGCGGGTGGCGACCACAAAGGCCCCATCACAATCGCACTCTCGCTGTCGATGGACGCGCCCGACTTCGCCGCTAACGCGGCTACGTCGGGCAAGCCCGCTGATGGCGAAAAGCCAGCCGACGGAGCGAAACCCGCGACAGGCGAGGATGCGGCGAAAAAGCCGCAGATGCGCGTCATGGTGGTCGGCGATTCCGATTTCGCCTCGAATTCCGCGGCGGGCATCCAGGGCAATGCCGACCTCTTCGTCAACATGGTCAACTGGCTGACGCAGCAGGAAGATCTGATTTCGATTCACCCGCGCGACGCCGGCGATCGTCGCATCACGATGACCGCCGACCAGCAACGCAACCTGCTGTGGCTGTCGCTCCTGGTCATCCCCGGCCTGATTCTCGGCTCGGGCGTTTACACCTGGTCGAAGAGGCGCTGATGGGCCGCGGCCGCTCGACCCTGATTCTCTTCGTCGTTGCGCTCGCGTTCGGGGGATATCTCTACTTCGTCGAATCGAAGAGGGAGATCCCAGACGAGAACGCCAAGAAAAAGGTCTTCACGGCGGATGCCGCCAAGATCAACGAGCTGGAGATCAAGTCGACGACCGGCGAAGTCACGGCGCTCAGGAGGGGCGCCAACGACACCTGGTCGATCGTCAAGCCCATCGAGGCGCCGGCCGATCGAAACGGCGTGAGCGACGTCGTGACGAACCTTGCGAATATGGAGGAAGATCGCGAAGTCGACCCGAACGCCGCCGACCTCAAGCCGTACGGACTCGCGGAGCCGCGCATCGACGTCACGTTCCGCGTCGAAGGGGAGAAAGAGCCCAGGCGCGTGCTGTTCGGCGACAAGACACCGGGCGGTACCGGCCTGTACGCCAAGCTTCCGTCGGGCAATCGCGTGTTCCTGGTTGGCACCACGCTCGACACGACGCTCAACAAGTCGACGTTCGACTTCCGCGACAAGGCCGCCCTCGCATTCGACCAGAGCAAGGTCGACTCGCTCGAGCTTGCCTCGGCCACCGAAACCATCCGGCTCGAGAAGACCGGCGAGGACTGGAGGCTCGTGAAGCCGATGCAGGCGCCGGCCGATTTCGTCAGCATCAATGGCATCATCGGACAGCTTCAATCGGCCCAGATGACGGCGCTGAAAGATCGACCGGAAGACCTCAAGGACCTGAAGCAGTACGGTCTCGACAAGCCGCAGGTCGTGGCGACGCTCGGCATGGGATCGGCGACCGCGAAATTCGAGCTGGGCAGCGAAGCAGAGGCGGGCACCGTGTGGGCGCGCGATCCGTCGAAAACGGCGGTCTTCAGCGTGAACAACGGTGTCGCCGGAGAGCTCAAGAAAAGGGTCGCGGACCTGCGTCGCAAGGAAGTGTTCGAGTTCCGGCCGTACAACACCACGCGCTTCGAAATCACACGCGGCAGCACGGTGCGCGCGTTCGAGCGTGTCAAAGGCACCGGCGAAAACCCGGTGGACACGTGGAAACAGGTCGTGCCCGCAGACAAAGCGGTCGATTCGAGCAATCTTGAAGGGGCGCTCCTCGATTTCTCGAACCTTCGCGCGGAGAGCTTCGTCGACCGGGCGGGGCCGGCCACCGGCCACGACAAACCGGCCGCGACCATCGTCGTCAAGTTCGATGACGGCAAGAAGGAAGAGCGCGTGACGTTTGGCAGCGCCGGAACCGCGGTGTTCGCCACGCGTGCCGATCAGCCGGGCGCCCTGAAACTCGAGGCCGGCAAATACGAAGCGGCCATCAAGAAGCTCGACGGCATTCAGTAAAATGATGGCGTGACGCGCGCAGCCATCACCCTGGCCGCCGTGCTTGCCGCGTACGGATGCGGTGGGCCGAAACCGGTGGCCGTCACTCCGGCCTCATCGGCGACGCTCTCCGCCGCCGATCGCCTCCAGGCCGACCTCACCGCCATTTTCACCACTGCGCAGTTCGAGCGCTCGTTCTGGAGCGTTCTCGTGAGGCCGGTCAACGGCTCGGCGAGTCTGTACACGCTCAACGCCGCGAAGCTGATGATGCCGGGGTCGGCGATGAAAATCGTCACCGCGGCGACGGCGGCCGAGACGCTCGGCTGGGACTACAGGTTCGAGACCAGAGTCGTCTCGATGGTGCCCCTCGACGGCGGCGTCCTCGGCGACGACCTGTACATCGTCGGAGGCGGCGACCCCAGCATCAGCGAGCGGAGCGACACGCCCGGTACGCTTCGCGCGATCGCGCGACAAGTGCGCGAAGCAGGCATCACACGCATCGAAGGCGGCATCATCGGCGACGACGACCTGTTCGACGATCGCGGGATCGGCGACGGCTGGACGCTCGACAACCTGCCGTATGGGTACTCGGCGCCGATCAGCGCGCTTGAATACAACGAAGGGTCGGCCGATCTCCTGATTCGGGCGGGCGCTCAGGAGGGGGAGCCGGTCACGATTCAGGTGCGGCCGGACGGCACCGATCTGCAAGTCGAGAACAAGCTCGTCACCGTGGCCGAGTCTGGAAATGGCGCGCTGACACTGCAGCGGCTCCCTGGTTCGTCACGCGTGCTCGTACAGGGACAGATTCCGGCGAAAGCCGCGCCGTTCGTGCGCACGGCGTCGGTCGACAATCCCACACGGTTCTTCGCCTCGGCGGTTCGCAAGGCGCTCGTCGCCGAAGGCATCCAGGTGGCGGGCGACGCCATCGACATCGACGAGCTCGAATCGAAGCCCGACCTCGCCCGCGCCCGCACGCTGGTATCCCACAAATCTCCGCCGCTCGGCGAGCTCGTGTCGTCGATGATGAAAGTCAGCCAGAATCAGTACGCTGAAATCCTTCTGCGTACCTTGGGCACGGTAGGCCTGCCGCGCCGAAGCGGCGACGCCGCGGAGGCGGGTGCGACAAGTGCGGCGGGTGCGAGAAAGGCGCGCGAGGTGCTTCAGCGGTGGAACATCCCAGACGACAGCGTTGTCATCGCCGATGGCTCCGGCCTGTCGCGATACAACTACGTCACGTCCGACGCGCTCGTGCGCATCCTGCAGGTCATGCGTGCCGATGCCAGGCATGCGTCTGCCTTCGCTGAATCACTGCCCGTTGCGGGCCGCGATGGCACGCTCGCGAGACGGCTGGCCGGGACTGCCGCGGCAGGGAAGGTCCGGGCGAAGACGGGGACCGTGGACAACGTTCGGGCTATTGCAGGCTACGTCGAGACGGCCGACGGCGACACGCTGGTGTTTTCGATGATCGCCAACAACTTCACAGTGGCAAGCAGCGTGATCGATGCCGCCGCGGACCAGGCGTTGATCCGCCTGGCCACCTTCTCTACGCGATGACGAATCTCCGCTGGTGTCTCGCCGCGGACGGCTTGACGAGCACCGGCGCCGACGACATCCGGTACTCCGCTCTGAAGCGGATGAACTCGTGGCCGGGCACGGCTTCCTCCGACAGTTCCAGCGTCAACTGACCAGGCGTCGTCATGTCGCACACGACGCGGGATTGATCGCTCGTCAGCACGAGGCGATCGATCTCGGGCCTCCACTGTCCGAGGCGCGTGGTCACACGGCGATCGCCGGGCTCCAGAGACACCAGCACGTGACGGCGCTCGGTGCGCTCGTAGCCGATATACAGGACGGCCGACCAGTTGTCGCCGCCGACTCCCGCGCGCAGGGTCATCTCGACGAACCGGCCGCCGAGCACCCACCGGTTTTCCGACGTCCCCGGCAATTGCCGGAACGGCTCTTCCGGGGCCGCGCGGTGCTGCAGCGTGCCCTGCCAGCCGCCCACGAGGCGGCTGAGAAGCATCAGGTCGGGTTCGGGTGAAATCATCTCGTGTGTACCGCGTAGGTCACCAGCAGGTGACGCGGCACGCCGCGGTCCGGCGGCCGATCCTCGTTGTTCGCGCGGAAGTACGCACCATGGCCCTCGGACGCCGCGGTCCGCAACACGAGCGGGCGGGCATCGGGCGAGGGGGTCGCTGCCGCTTGCGTTGGCACCTGACCGGTATGGGCGTGCAACACGAGCGTGATGAGCGCGGCGCTCGCGAGACAGCTCGCCGCGATCCACGCCGCGCGTTTGCGGCCGAGCCGCTTCTGCACGACGTCCTGCCACTCGAGCCGCACCGCGGCCTCGACACGCCGCGCGCGATCGGCCGGCGCCGTTTCGCGCGGCCCTGCCACGCGCAGCAGGTCGGCAAGAGGATCGGTGTTATGAGTCATAAGCCACCTGTCCGTGCGCCAGCACCAGAAAGACCTGGCGGAACGATCGACGCGCGCGGCCGAGCAGCGACTCGACCGCCTTCGGACCGGTGCTCATGCGCTCGCTGATCTCGTTGACCGTCAGACCGTAGATGTACTTCCATTCAAGTACTTCGCTGTAACTCCCCGGCAACAGATCGAGCGCTACCTGTACCAAACGCGCCGTCTCTCCGCGATCGAACGCCTGGTCGGGCTGCTGGGCCGCGACCGATGCGAGCGCAGCGAGCTGATTGCGAATCTCCGGCGCGTCTTCCGAGAGCATCAGCGCGGCATGCCTTCCGCGCGCCACGCGCCAGGCGGACACCTCGCGTCGGCAAATCGCGCACAGCCAGGTAAACAACGTGGCCTCCCCTCGAAATGTGTGCAGCTTGCGCATCCCCGTAATGAGCGTCTTCTGCGCAATCTCCTCGGCCGCGTCGTGGTCCCCCTCGGTGCGGCTCAGCGCGAACCGGTAGAGGCGGGGGAAGTGCCCGTCGAAAAACAGCCGGAAAGCGGCCTCCTCGCCCTCGAGCAGACGGCGCACCAGTACCTTGTCGCGGAAGGTGCCCCTTTGCGGCTCGTCAGGCATGGCGCTCATAGGATTAGAGGGGTCCCCCCGGGAAAATCCTTCGGGTATTGTCCTTCAGGAGTTTTACTGCTTGGTAAAAGTGTTTACCGGACGGTATACTCTGTCAAGTCACGATTTCATGACACGCGATCCAAATTCATGACTCGCTATCCAACGAACCGCGAGCGGCTGATGGACGCGGCGGGCGACCTGTTCTATCGAGAGGGACTGCACGCTATTACCGCGGAGCGGGTCGCCGACCACGCAGGGCTGACCAAGCCGACCATCTACAACCTCTTCGGATCGAAAGACGCGCTGGTCTTCGAGACGCTGCAGCGGCGGGGACAGCAGATCCGGCAATACATCGAGCAGCGCGCCGCCGAGCACGACGATCCGGAAGAGAAGCTGATGGCGGTGATGCTGGCCCATGCCGAGATGCTGACCTCCGAAGGGTTTCACGGCTGCCCGCTCATCATCGCGGCCGTGCAGTCGCCCGAATCGACGCAGGCCCGCGAGCTGGCCAACGCGCACAAAGCGTGGCTGCACGGGCTCCTCGCACAGTTTTCGAAGCGCGCGGGCATGAAATCGCCGGATGTGCTCGCCTCTTCACTCATGCTCGTACTCGAAGGTGCCGCAGCGATGTCGGCGGTCCAGCCCGCCGAGCTCGTCGCCAGGCACGCGCGCGCGGCCGTGCGCGCGCTGATCGGCACTCATACGACATAATTCCGGCGTGCGCCGGATTCTGATCTCGCTCGCCCTCGCCGCTTCGGCGGCGCTCCTGTTCGTGTCGGCCTGGATCCTGATTCCGGCGCCGCATCCGCTCCTCCTGCCACTCGCGGTGGGCGCACCAGAGGTGAGCCCCGTCCTCGTGGTCTGCGGCATTTTGCTGGCCGCGCTTTCTGCCCGCTACGCCAGGCGGGACACCCTCGCACGGCTGGCGCTGGTGTGTGCCGCCACGGCGTCCGTGCTGTCGCTGCTGCCGGTTTTCCAGCTGCCGGTGACGATCGGGGCGTTCGAGCGGGCGATCGCGAACACGACTGCCCAGCCGCCGGCCGAGATGGCTGGACAGATTCGAGTCACACGCGGAGTGTCGTTCTACAAGGGTGACGTTTCACTGGCACTCGACGTGTATCAACCTCCACGCGCGGGTCCTCATCCAGTCATCATGCAGATTTACGGCGGCTCATGGCAGCGTGGAGCCCCCACCAATCAGGAGTGGTTTTCCCGGTACTTCGCCCAGCGCGGCTACGTCGTGGTGGCCATCGATTATCGCCACGCGCCGGAATGGATCTGGCCCGAGCAGCTTGACGATGTGTACGCCGGGCTGTACTGGATCCGGAATGAGTCACCCAGGTTCGACGGCGACCCGAGCCGCATCGTCGTGGTCGGACGTTCGGCGGGAGCACAGCTGGCCATGCGTCTTGCCTACAGAAAGGAAGCGCCGTCCGCGATTCGAGGGATCGTGAACTTTTACGGTCCGGTCGATCTCGCACACGGCTGGCGGCACCCACCGCGGCCCGACCCCGTCAACGTTCGCGGGATCCTGGAAACGTTCATCGGCGGCACTCCCGATCGGAAGCCGGAACACTACAAACACGCGTCGCCAATTTCGTATGTCAGCCGCACGGCTGCGCCGACATTGAGCCTGTACGGCACACGCGATCACATCGTCGAGGCGCGCTATGGCCGCATGCTCGACGCGGCGCTGAAGGAAGCAGGGGCGACGTCCGTGCTGCTGGAGCTGCCCTGGTCAGAGCATTCGTTCGATGCGGTGCCGAACGGGATGGGACGACACATCGCGCTGCGCTACACGGAACGCTTTATCGCGTGGGCTGTTGCACGATAGGTACATTGGCAGATTGGAAGATTGGCAGATTGAGAGATTACGGCAATCTGAATCTTGCAATCTGAATCTTCCAATCTACCATTCTACGAATCTACCAATGCTGAGCTCACCAACTCTCGCGCGGCGTCCAGAATCGCGCCCGGCTCGCCAGTGAGACCCCCGCCCTGCGCCATCGATCCTTTGCCGCCGCCCTTGCCGCCAAAACGCTCGATCAATTTCTTCAGCACCGCGCCTGTATCGAACGTCAAGTCCTGCGAACGGGCGATGACGACGAGCGCCGGCGATTCGGCAGTCAACAGCACCGCCGCCGTCGCTGGCCTGCTGGCGGCAGACGCCGCAAGCCTCTTCAATCCCGCCGCATCCCATCCCGGCACGGCGGCGCCCACGAAGGTGAGATCGCCGATCTTCTGACCGGCAGCCACGAGGCTCGCCGCTTCATGCACGGCCAGGCGCTCGTACAACGCGTCCTGCGCCTTCTGTTGGCCCCGGGCTGCCGTCTGGAGTTTCTCGATAGCCGATGGCAGCTCGTCGGGAAGGACCGACAGCAGCCGGACGCTCCCGTCGACGGCCGCTGTCAGCGCGCGGTACGAGCGAAGCGCGCGAGCGCCGCAGAGAAACTCGACTCGGAGGCCACCCTTGAACCGCTCGAAGCCGGAGACGGCAATCAGGCCGATGGCGCCGGTTCGACAGACGTGCGTCCCTCCACACGCCGACAGGTCGTAGTCCTTGATTTCGATGATGCGCAGCTCCCCTTCGCGCGCGGGTTCCTTTCGGAGTGGCAGCTTCGCCGCCTCGCTGGCGGTGACGAACCTGACGCACACCTCGCGATCCTCCCAAAGCACCCGGTTGGCCGCATCCTCGACGCGCGCGATCTGTTCGGCCGAGAGCTCCTTGTGCAAGTCGATGGTGGACGCCGACGCCCCGAGATGGAAGCTGACGGTGGTTGCGGCGGCCTCGCGCTCGAACGCCGCCGACAACAGGTGCTGGCCGGTGTGCTGCTGCATGTGGTCGAAGCGGCGCCCCCAGTCGACGTGCCCTCGTACGCGCGAGCCCGGTTCGAGCGCGCGATCGACGACGTGGGCGATCCCGCCGTCTTCCCGATCGACGACGTCCGTCACGTGCGCCTGATCGATGGTGCCCGTATCGAACGGCTGCCCTCCGGACGTTGGATAGAAGGCCGTCCGATCGAGCGTCGCGATCCAGGTGTCGTCTTTGGGCTGCACCTCGCGCACGACGGCGTCGAACTCTACGAGATAGGCATCGGTGTAGTAAAGGCGATCAGACGACATGAGCCACCAGAGGATCTCTCAGGCCGGCTTCTTCGAAGCCGCGCGCGCGCAACACGCAGCTGTCGCACCGGCCGCATGGCGCGCCCGCCGGCAGCGGATCGTAGCAGCTGTGCGTCAGCCCGTAGTCGAGGCCGAGCGACACGCCGCGCCGGATGATTTGTGCTTTCGTCATCGAGATCAACGGCACCTGTATGCGGAAACGGCCGCCTTCGACGCCGGCTTTCGTGGCGAGCGTGGCGGTCCGCTCGAATGCCTCGATGAACTCGGGGCGGCAATCGGGATAACCCGAATAATCGAGCGCGTTGACGCCGATGAAGATGTCGTACGCGCCCAGCACTTCGGCCCACGCCAGCGCCAGCGCGAGCATCACGGTGTTGCGGGCTGGAACGTAGGTCGACGGAATGATCGACGGGTCGGGTCCGCTCTTGGGCACGTCGCCGTCGCCCAGCAATGCGGAGCCGCCGAGCGAGCTGAGGTCAACCGCAAGCTCGCGATGCGCGCGCGTGCCGAGAGCCTCGGCCACCTTGCGCGCGGCCAGAATCTCATGGGCGTGCCGCTGGCCGTAGTTGACCGTCAGCGCGTAGAGATCGAAGCCCGACTCGCGCGCAATTGCCGCGGCGATGTAGGAGTCGAGCCCCCCGCTCAAGAGCACGACGGCTTTGCTAGACGCCCCGGACATCCGGACCCCAGATGTGTTTGTGAATCTGCAGCTGCAGCCGCACAGGCAGGCGGTCTTCGAGAATCCACGCGGACAAATCCTTCGGATCGAGCACGCCGTGCACCGGCGAAAACAGCACGGCGGCGCAGCGCCGGTCGAGGGCATGCCGCGTCAGGATGTCGCGCGCAAACTCGTAGTCGGCGCGATCCTGAATGACGAACTTGACCTGATCGCGCGACCCGAGCCTGTCGATGTTGCGCCACTCGACCTTCTCCGACTCGCCGCTCGCCGGGCACTTCACGTCGAGGACCTTCACGACGCCGCCCGGCACGCGGCTGACGTCGATCTGCCCGCCGGTTTCGAGCAGCACCGTGCGGCCGCTGTCGAGCAGCCGTTCCATCAGCGGGTAGACATCGTCCTGCAGTAAGGGCTCGCCGCCGGTGACCTCGACGAGCGGGCTGCCGTAGCGATCGACCTGCTGCAGCACATCGTCCACCGACATTTTCTGTCCGTCGTTGAACGCATACGCCGTATCGCACCAGGTACATCTCAGATCGCATCCGGCCAGCCGCACGAAGACACACGGCTTGCCGGCATAGGTCGATTCGCCCTGGATTGAATAGAAAATCTCGTTGATGCTCAGCACGCTCCTATCAATTGTAGACGTTAGAATGAGATGTTGACCAACCTCAGGATCGGCACGTCGGGCTGGAGCTATCCTTCCGGCCGGGGCACCTGGAACGGCATCTTCTATCCCCCTGCCGCGAAGGCGCGGAGGACGAAAGGAGCGGCCAGGCCGAAGTTCGACGAGCTCGCGTACTACGCCGAACACTTCGACACGGTCGAAATCAACACGACGTTCTACGGTCAACCAAAAGCCACGGTGGCGAAGTCATGGGCGAATCGCACACCGGCCGGCTTCGAATTCTCCCTGAAGCTGTACCGCCTGCTGACCCATGGTGAAGGCCCGGCGGGCCCCCGGCTCGATTCGGATCTCATCGACGAGTACCGGAGCGGCATCGAGCCGCTGGCCGAGGCAGGCAAGCTCGGAGCGCTCCTCGCCCAGTTTCCGCCGAGCTTCAAGCAGACCGCCGGCTCCGAAGCCTATCTCGACGAGCTGCTGGACAGGTTCCGGGACTATCCCATGGCCGTTGAGCTGCGCCATCGGAGCTGGAGCGACAATTTCGGCTCGACGTTGTCGCTGCTCAACCGGCACAACGCCGCGCTGACGCAGATCGACGAACCGAAGTTCAAGCTCTCCATCCGTCAGAATCAGCTGCCCAACATTACCGGGTTCTACTACATGCGGCTGCACGGCCGGAATGCGGCGCAGTGGTGGAAGCACGACAAGGCAGAGGATCGATACAACTACCTCTACTCGGCCGACGAGCTGAAATCCTTTTCCGAAACGGCAGGGGCGGCCCGGCGCCTGGTCAAGAAGTTCCACCTTTACTTCAACAATCACTTCGCCTCGAAGGCGGTCGCGAATGCCGTCATGATCAAAGAGCAGCTCGGGGAACCGGTGACCGGCACCTACCCGAAAGAGTTCGTCGAGCGCTATCCAGAGACGGCATCGATTGTCTCGACGGTCGCCTCGCCGCAGCTCTCCTCGTTGCTCCTGGAATGAGCCGCATCTCCCGCGCCGAGTTCTGGAAGTCCATCCGCCGCGGCTGGAGCAAGCATTGTCCCCACTGCGGGCAAGGACCGCTGTTCATCCGGTGGAACACGCCGCATCGCCACTGCCCCGCCTGCGGATATTTGTACGAGCGTGACTACGGCGACGTATGGTGGGTGTGGATCGTCACCGATCGAATTCCGATCGGTATTGGCATCGTCTTTCTGTTCTTCGGCTTTCGCGTGAGCAGCCTCTGGATGGGGATCGTCTTCTTCGGATCGCTCGCGCTGCCCCTGCTGCTAACCATCCCGCGGCGCTACGGGCTCGCGATCGCGATTACGTACCTGATCCGGAAACGCTGGCCGGATCCAAAGGATAGTTTTCCAGAGCCGTCCGGCTCACGGTAGTCACGCCGATTCTCGGGCAGAGATCCTTGATGGCGCACGCCGGACATCGTGGATAGACCGGCCGGCACACATTCTGTCCCCACGTCACGAGGTACAGGTTGATGTAGGGCCACCACCGCGACTCGGTGGCGCGATACAGCGCCTGTTCCGTTTCCTCCGGCGTTCGCGTCCGCACCCATCCGAGCCTGTTCGCGATTCGATGTACGTGCGTGTCGACGCAGATGTTCTGCTGGCTCTGGTACGCGAGAATCAGGACCAGGTTCGCGGTCTTGCGGCCCACACCCGGGAGCGTCAGCAGCTCTTCCATCGTTCTGGGCGTCCGGCCGCCGAAGTCCTTCATTAACTTTGCGCAGGTGGCTTTGATGTACCGGGCTTTGTAGCGATAGAAGCTGACCGGGTAGATGAGCCTCTCGATCTGCTTCACCGCGAGCTTCGACATCGCCTGAGGTGTGCTGGCTTTCCTGAAGAGCCGCTCGGATGCCGCAAACGTCGTGGCATCCTGCGTGCGAGCCGAGAGCAGCGTGGCGATCGTGACTTGAAACGGATCTTCCGCGCGCGATTCGGAGATCTTTTCCACGGCGGGCAGCTCGAGGCCGGTAATGGCGACCGCAAGCTTCCGCATTACCTGCTCGACCAGAACGGGGTCGCGCACCCGGCCACGATTTTTACGGGATGGGCGTGATGGGCGGCTGGCCGTTAAGGACATTCACGACATTCCGTGCCACGAGGTCGTACATGGCCGCGCGCGTTTCGGTCGTCGCGCTGGCCATGTGTGGCACCAGCACCACGTTCTCGAGCGAGAGGAGTCCCTGGTGCACGTGTGGCTCGTCCTCGTAAACGTCGAGCCCCGCGCCCTTGATGACCCCCTCGCGCAGCGCCCACGCTAATCCATCTTCGTCGACAACCGGCCCCCGGGACGTGTTGATGAGGTAGGCCGACCGCTTCATGCGCGTCAGCGCGGTCCGGTCGATCAAGTGCCTGGTCTGCGGCGACAGGGGCACGTGCAGCGACACGACGTCTGAGGTGGCGAGAAGCTGATCGAGCGACATGCTCTCGTAGCCGGCAACCACGCGCGCGGACGGATTGTGATACGCGATCTTCATGCCGAAGGTGTTCGCCTTCTCGGCCACCGCCCGCCCGATTCGGCCGAGCCCGACGATGCCGAGCTGCTTGCCGCGAATCTCCGACCCGATCATGAAGTCGAGCGAAAACCCCTTCCAGTCGCCCCGGCGCACGAGCCGATCGCCCTCGACGATGCGTCGCGTCACCGACAGGATGAGCGTCATCGCCATGTTGGCCGTCGAGTCGGTCAGCACGTCTGGCGTGTTGGTCAGGATGATGCCTTTCGAGCGCGCGTACGGCACGTCGAGGTTGTTGTACCCGACGGCAACGTTCGAGATGACCTTCAAGTCAGCGCCGGCATCCACCACGTCCTTGTCGATCTTGTCGAGCGCGGCGACCACGAGCGCGTGCTTCCCTTTCACGCGGCGGATGAGATCGTCCTTGGTGAGCACGCCGTCCCGGTACACGTCGACATCTCCGACCGCCGCGAGCGGCTCGATCGCGGAAGACGGCAACTTGTAGGTCACAAGGATGGAATGTTTCGCCATGGTTAGTGCCCGTACGACTGGCAGAACCCGCAGTGGTTGCAGCGAACCGCCGGCTCAATGACACACATGCCCTCGTCGACCTCGCTGCCGGGAAGCACCTTCAGCAGGATGTGGCTGGCATGGGAGAAACGGGGTCGGGCGGGGTTTTCCGCGACATCGGGGGAAAACCCCTCCCGACCCCGTTTCTCCGGCCGGCCGAGATGCCGCTCGATGGCTTCACGAACGAGCGCCCGGACGTCGTCTTCGTTCATGACAGATCCACGCGATCGACGATGCCGACGATCGCCGCATCGACCGGCGCCATTTTCTGGCCGATCGCGTCGCTCGCCGAACGGCCTTCGAGCACGATCAGCACTTTTTCGTGGACGCCCGCCCCAACGCCGTCCACCGCCAGCAGCTCGGGCCCGCGCGGCGTGTCTTCGAGCGTCAGCGGCTGCACGAACAGCAGCTTCGCGCCTTCGAGCTTGCGATGTTTCTGAGTGGCAACCAGCGTGCCGGTCACGCGGGCGAGCAGCATGATCTGTTTCTCGTCATGGCAAGCGAGCGTTTATCCGATGTGCCATTGATCGACGATACCCACGATGCCGGCGTCGGCCGGCACCTCGACGGGATAAAACGGAAAGCTGGCTTCCTTGCCTCGCACGAAGAACACGTGCTCGCCGACGCCCGCGCCAACCGAGTCGGCCGCGACGATCACGCGGCCCACCGGCTCGCGCGACGACGACAGCGGCTGGACGAGCAGCAGCGTCACGCCGTCGAGCGTGTCGTTTTTCAGGGTGAGGACGACGTTGCCAACGACTCGTCCTAGTTGCATCTGGTCATCTTTTCTTAGTCCGCGTGGGGCCCCACCCCCACGCGCTGCCGTCGCTTACGCTCCGGATCTTGAATCGAATGGCTGATCCGCTTAGTCAGCGGCTCAGTCACTGATATCGATGTTGTCGACAATACCGACAATGGCCGCATCGACCGGACAGTCCTTCAGACCGGCGGCCATGCGAGCAGAGCTGCCGCTGACGATGAGCACGGTCTCGCCGAATCCGGCGTCGACCGTGTCGATCGCGACGACGTAGGTGCCTTCGGGTTTGCCCCTGGGATCCATGGGCCGCGCGATAAGCAGCTTGCTGCTGACCAGGCGCGGGTCTTTGCGGGTCGCCACGACCGTGCCGACCACTTTGGCCAATATCATTGTTTGATCCGCATGGGGCCCCACCCCCATGCGCTGCCGTCGCTTACGCTCCGGATCTTGAAGTGCTCGCTCGTCTGCTCAGTCACCGTCTTCAGGCTAGACCTTGACCCCAGACTTGCCGATGGGCAGCGCCTCTTCGAGATTTGCGTGCGGCCGTGGAATGACGTGCACCGACACGAGCTCGCCGACCCGGCGGGCCGCAGCCGCGCCCGCATCGGTGGCGGCCTTCACGGCCGCAACGTCGCCTCGCACGATGGCGGTCACGTACCCCGCGCCGATTTTCTCCCAACCGACCAGGGTCACCTTGGCGGCCTTCACCATCGCATCCGCCGCCTCAATCATGGCGACGAGTCCTTTGGTTTCGACCATGCCGAGTGCCTCACCCATGCTGACCTCCCAGTAGAGCCTTCACGGCGTCCTCAATGAGTGCCGTAAGCTCGCGGTATGATAGCCGAATTTCCCCGTCCACATCCGCCGGCTCTCGAAGGGCCGAGCCTGCCGAAGGGTCGGTGGGCACGAGACGCGCGCGCGATTCCGGCGCTTCGACGATCTGGCACTCCGCCTGATCGGCGCCCGCCAGTTCCGATCCATCCGCGCAAATGGGCGCGGGTGCTTTGATGCCGTAGCTGCCTCGAAGCTTCTGCAGCCGATCGACTTCGTCGCGCGAGAGCAGGTGCTCGCGGCCCAGCTGCCGCGTCACCAGGCTGATCTTCGCGAAATGCTCGATCGTCTCCATCTTGTAGTACGCGGCGTACACGTCCGCGCCGATCGTCAGCGCCCCGTGATTGGCGAGCAGCAACCCGTCATGCGCCTTGATGTACTTGCGCACGGCCGCGGGCAGTTCGGGCGTTGACGGCGTGCCGTACTCCGCGATCGGGATGCTGCCGAGCGTCGTCACCACCTCGGCGAGCACCGCGCGATCGAGCGGAATCCCGGCGACGGCGAATCCGGTGGCCGTCGGCGGATGCGCGTGCACCACCGCGCGCACGTCGGGGCGGTTCCTGTACACCTCGAGGTGCATCAGCAGCTCGGACGACGCGTCTCGCACCCCGCGAATCTTTTTGCCGTCGAGATCGACGATCACCATCATGTCGGTGGTCATGAACCCTTTCGACACGCTCTTCGGCGTCGTCAGGATGGTGTTGTCGTCGAGCCTGATGCTGATGTTCCCGTCGTTCGAGGCCACGTAGCCGCGCGCGTACATACGCCGGCCGACTTCGACGATGTCGGCGCGAAACGCATCCTCCGCTCGCTGGCTCACTGCGCGTTACCGTGGGCGGATGAAAGGCTGTCGAGCGCCTGTTTCGCCTGCCGCCCTTCGAGGCTGTCCGGCGCGATTTCGACGAGGCGGCGCCACACCTCGGTGGCACCTTTCAGATCCTGCTTGCCGAAGGCACGCACGACGCCCATGTTCAGCAGCGTTTTCGTGTGCTTCGGGTCGAGCTGCAGCGAGCGCTCCAGCTGGTTGACGGCAAGATCGGGCTGGTTGTTGTAGTAGTAGCTCACACCGAGATCGGTGCTGACGTCGACGTCTTTCGGATTGATGGCCAGCGAATCGGCATACCACTTGATCGCGTCGGTGTAGCGGCCAGCATCGTAGTAGAGATTGCCGAGCTGCGCGCGGGCCACCGCGTTGGTCGAGTCCTTGTCGGCGACCGTTTGAAGGGCCTGCACCTTCGACTCGTCGAGGATCGCGGGCGGGGGCGTGCCGGGGACCGATCCCGACGGCTCGGATGGCGGCGCACTCTGGGCGGCCGGCGGCGCCGCCGGCGGCCGCGACGACATGGCGGCCTGCTGGCTGCCGATAATCCAGCCGGCGATCAGGCCGAAGAAAATACCGGAGACGGCGTAGACAACGGACTCGAGTTTCACGGTCCGATCATTATAGTGTTCGTTTGAACCAGTCCACCAACGCGCCGGCCAGTCCCGGATCGCGCGACAACAGCACGGTCCCATGCGCCGGGACCTCGGTGAACCGCACCTCGCGCGCGCCCGGGCCGAGCGTAATCAGCTGCCGGATCGATCGCGCGGAATACGGATCCCTCGTGCTGCCAATCAAGAGCGCAGAGCGCCCGCCATATTTTTTCATCGCCGCTTCCGTGCGCAGCCCCTTGTAGTCGAGCCCGGGCGACAGCAGCGCCAGCGACATGACGCCGGGATCGTCCGCCGCGTCGGCGAGCGCGAGGTTGGCGCCAATGGACGCGCCGGCGATGCCGAGATCCGTTCCGATGACTTCCGGCCGCTCGCGCAGGAACGACTTGGCGGCCCTCACATCGATGGCGAGCGCCGCGACGTCGTCGCCGCTCCGGAAATCCAGGGAGAGCACGGCAAAGCCCGCATCGGACAGTTGAGCGGCCGCCGCATCCCAGTCGGTGTGCGACCGTCTCAGCATGTGAAGAAGCAGGATGCCCGGCGCCGGGCGGCGTGACGGCTCGTAGTACGCGCCACTCAAGGTCGCGCCATCCGCCGCACGAAAAGTGACTCGCCGAGGCGCCGCTGCGTTCAGGACGGCGAGACACATCAGCACGCACACGGCGGCAAGACCGCTAACGGAGCGCATTCAGGTAATCGTCCACGGATTGATGCAGACCGACATACAGCGCATGGCTGATGAGCGCATGTCCTATCGACACTTCCTGCAGGTACGGGAGGCGACTGAAGATCTGCAGGTTCTTCAAATCGAGATCGTGCCCCGCATTCACGCCGAGGCGAAGCGAGTGGGCGAGCTCCGCGGCGTCGGCGTACGTGTTGAAGCTGGCCTCGCCGCGTCCCAATTCAAACGCGCGCGCAAACGGTTCGGTGTACAGCTCAACGCGATCGCCTCCCACCGCAGCCGCCCATTTGACGGCTTCGGCCACCGGATCGACGAACATGCTGACGCGGACGCCGATCTTCTTGATCTGGCTCACGATCGACGAAATCTCCGCGACCGACGTGCCCGGGGGCCAGCCGGCCTGGCTCGTCACTTCGCCGGGCTTCACCGGGACGAGCGTGCACTGCGTGGGCCTGATCTTCAGTACCAGTTCGAGCAGATCCGGCCGCGGATCCCCCTCGATGTTGTACTCGACATGAGGTGAGGCCTTCAGCAGCTCCGCGACGGCGTGGACATCCGCGGTCCTGATGTGCCGTTCATCGGCGCGTGGGTGCACGGTGATACCGGGAGCGCCCGCCTTGATGCACGTCGCCACCGACTCGACGAGGTCGGGCTCGCTGCCGCCCCGCGAGTTCCGCAGCGTCGCGACCTTGTTGACGTTGCAACCGAGAGCTTTACGGACGGCATCGGCTATCTCACGCGCCCAGCGGTCGATTTCCTCCGGATCCTGGCCTTCGAGCATCACCCGGAGCAGCGGCTCGGTTCCCGAATAGCGAACGAGCAGGCGGCCGTTCGTTCCGAGCCGGCTCTCGACGCTGCGCATCACCGCGGCAATTTCCGGGATTTTCTCGAGCTCCGCTTTCTCTCGCACGCGCACGTTGAGCAGCACCTGGGGATAGGTCGTGAGATCGTCGGCCAGATCGGCCAGCTCTCTGTCCGCTGGCCGCCATCGTCTGCAGGACGCTGAGCGCCGTGATGAGTCCATCTCCCGTGAACAAATGCTCGGAAAAGATCAGATGCCCCGACTGCTCGCCACCGAGAGACAGATCCCGCTTCTGCATTTCCTCCATCACGTACTTGTCGCCGACCTTCGTGCGAACCAGTTCGATGTTCAAGTTTCTGAGCGCGATCTCGAGCCCGATGTTGCTCATCACGGTCGCGACCACGGCATTGCCGCGAAGCCGGCCGTCGGCCTTCATCTGCTTGGCGCACATCAACATCACGTGGTCGCCGTCGATGACGCGGCCGCCGGCGTCGATCAGGATGGCGCGATCGCCGTCGCCGTCGAACGCGACGCCGAGTCTGAAATCGCCCTGCCGCACGACCTCGGCCAGCATCTCCGGATGCGTCGAGCCCACGCCTTTGTTGATGTTCCGGCCATCGGGATCCGTCCCGAGGAGCGTGATCTCGAAACCCAGCTCGCGAAACAGCGCCGGCGCCACCGCCGTCATCGCGCCGTTCGCGCAATCGACGGCGATGCGGACGCGGCCCAGCGCGTCCGGCCTGGGCAGGACGGCCCGCGCGTGCTCCAGGTACTTCCGCAGATGGTCCGCGAGCGGGACGTCGGTGGCTTCCCCGCCGGCACCTGCCACGACGCATCGGCGACGAGGTGTTCGATCCGCTCCTCGAAGTGCCCGCCGTACTTCACGCCGGCGCCGGAGAAGACCTTGATCCCGTTGTCCTGATAAGGATTGTGCGAGGCCGAGATGACGACACCGGCGTTGAAGTCGAGCGAGCCGGTGAGATACGCCACCGCGGGCGTGGGCGCCACGCCCACGCTCTGCACGGTCGATCCCGCCAGCCGCGCCCCGTAAGCGAGCTCGCGTTCGATCCAGATCACCGGATTCCCGCGTGTCACGGCCAATCAGCAGCTTCGTACCAGGTCCGGGAAGTGCCTGCACGAGTGCCGAGCCGATGCGCCGCACCGTTTGAACATCGAGCGGAAACGTGCCCGCGGTGCCTCTGATGCCGTCCGTTCCAAACAATGCGTGGGTCATTCGACGTGGATGCTGACGATAGTGGGATCAAGTTGATCGATGCCGACGTTGGCGGCCGGTTCCAGCCGCACGGGCAGTCCATATTCCCCCCGCCGATCCCATCGAGATCGACATACGCGACAACCGAAGTATCTCTGATCTTCGCGACGGTGTCCTGCATGCCCCTCACCCGCACCTTGACCACGGCGGGCGAAATCTTCGCCGAGAGGCCGCTGGCGAGATTGCGCGGCTTGACAGGAACGCCCGACAGTTGCTTCTCCGCCGGCGCGGGCACGATCGCCACCGACACAATCGCGGTGCGCGCGGTCTTCAGCCGCACGCCATCGTCGGCGACGCCCACGACGACGCTCGACCGTACATCGGACCGAGCCGACCCGACCCATAGGGGTTCGGTAATCGCCTCGGTCACGCGCCGCAGAAGGCTTTCAGGACCGACCACCTCGACCGTCGCCGGGTCGGCGGCGATCTTCCCGACGATGAACCCCGGCGCGGGCTCCCCTTCGACCGACGGCGTCACCGGCACGATCCGCGAAGCCGAAGGCTCGAACCGAATCGCGACCGACGAAGGCGTCACCTGCACGACGGCCACCGCGAACGGCGCCTTGACGCGGTCGGGCGACAGGTGAAAGAGCCGGCGGCCCGGCTGCGCGGAGCTGAGGTCGACGCTCGCGACCAGATCGCCGGGCGAGATGCGGCTGATGGCATCGGCACTGCCGCGCACACGCACGTCCACCGATTCCTGCGGCGGCTCGACCATTTCGAGATTCTCGGGCAGCTTCTGCAACTCGAGCGGAATGCGAAGACCGCGCTCGACCGACGCGCGCTGCGACGACACCATCAGCCACAGCAGCGCCGCGATGGCCACCGACACGATCTTCAGGCCGCCGTGAGCGAACGGGTGGTATCGCACTAGTGTCCAGCGCTCATTTCAGCAGTGCCCTCAACCGGCGCTTCAGCTCTTCGGCGTCGTAGGGTCCTTCAATCTTGCCGTCGAGCGCCACGCTGATACGTCCGGTCTCCTCCGACACGATCACCGCGACCGCATCGTTTTCCTCGGTCAGCCCGATCGCGGCGCGATGCCGCGTGCCGAGATTTCTGGCCAGCAGCGGGTTGATCGTCAACGGCAGAAAACAGGCCGCCGCGGCCACGCGATCGTTCTGCACGATCACCGCGCCATCGTGCAGCGGCGACTTCGGCTGAAAGATGCTGACGAGCAGATCGTAGGTCAGCATGGCATCGAGCGGAAGCCCGGCCTCGATGTAGTTGCGCAGCCCGATCTGCCGCTCGACGACGACAATCGCGCCGATGCGGGCGATCGACAGTTGCGTCGCGGCGACCGCGATCTCCTCGATCGTCTCTTCCGCGCCCTCCGGCGTCAGGAAGTACCGGAAGAACGGCGCGCGGCCGAAGTGCGCGAGCGCGCGCCGGATATCGGCCTGAAAGAGCACGATGGCAGCAAAGACGATGTACGGCAGCAGGTTCCGGATGAGCCAGTCGATCGTCTGGAGATGCCCCCAGCGCGAGACGTAGAACATGAACACGAGCAGCGTCGATCCGGCCACCATCTGAATCGCGCGCGTGCCGCGAATCGCCTTGAGCACCTCGTAGATCACCACCGACACGATGGCGATGTCGAGGACATCCCACCACGTGACGGCGGGGACGTTAGGGATTTCCGACAGCCAGTTCAGCATGCGCGCTTATGTCTCGGCGTTGCGTATCGCATCGGCGACGCGCACCACGTCGACCATGTCGGGAACATTGTGCACGCGTACGATGTGCGCGCCCAGCAGCACGGCGGCGGTCACGGCGGCCGCCGTCGCCATATCGCGCTCGCGCGGCGCACGTTCGCCAATCGCCGCGCTCAAGAACGACTTGCGCGATGGCCCGGCGAGGAGCGGGCGGCCGAGCGCCGCGAACTCGGGCAACGACGCCAGCGCGGCATAGCTGTGCTCCGGCCGCTTGGCGAATCCCAGCCCGGGATCGAGCACCACCGACTCGCGTTTCGCTCCAGCCGCGAGGGCACGCTCGAGGCTGGCACGAAGCTCCTCGGCGACTTCCGCGGGCACCGAGGCGTATCTGGCTTCCTTGTACATGTCCCGGGAACGCCCGCGGGCATGCATCAGGATGAGCCCCGCGCCGGAACGAGCGGCGATTTCGGCGAGGGCCGCATCATATCGCAGGCCCGTCACGTCGTTGATGAGGGTGGCACCCTCTCCCAACGCCACCTCCGCGACCGCCGGCTTGGTCGTGTCAATCGACAGCGGAACCCGGACCGATCGCGCGAGCCGCTTGAGGACGGGCTGAATCCGCGCGATCTCGGCGTCGGCGGTGATGGTCTCCGCCCCCGGACGCGTGGATTCCCCGCCGATGTCGATGAGATCGGCGCCGCGCGCTTCCATTTCGATGGCGGCAGCCTCGGCGGCACCGGGGTCGAGGTGAATCCCGCCGTCAGCGAAAGAGTCAGGGGTGACGTTGAGGATGCCCATCACGAGCGTGCGGGCCCCTAGGTGCAAAGCCCGTCCGCCTGGGAGTGGAAGGCTGAACGTGGCTCGAGGGCGCAAAGCAAAAATGGGTCAGGCCCCATTCTTTGCTATCCGGTCGAGCTGGGCAAAAAATGGGGGCTGACCCCGTTATTCCTGCGGGAGGGGATCCGCCAGCGGCGGCACGATTCCAGGACGTTCCTTGCGACGCCCGTGCTCCTCGTCGTGAGCCGGCGACACAGGTCCGGCCGGCGTGTTCGGCTTGGCTTCTTCGAGCGGCAGCCCCGCCACGATACGGCGTACCTGCTCGCCGTCGAGCACTTCGCGCACGAGCAGTTCGGCGGCCACTTGCTCGAGGCTGGCCTTGTGCGCGGTCAGCACCTTGTGCGCGCGGTCGTAGTTGTCGGTCACGAAGCGCTTTACTTCCCTGTCGATGTGCAGGGCGGTGTCTTCGCTGTAGTCCTGGTGCTGCGCGATCTCGCGGCCGAGGAAGATCTGCTCTTCCTTCTTGCCGAAGGTGAGCGGCCCCATGGCCTCGCTCATGCCCCATTCGCACACCATCTTGCGCGCCAGCTCGGTCGCACGCTCGAGATCGTTGCCGGCGCCGGTCGTCATGCTGCCCGCCATCGTGATTTCTTCGGCGATCCGGCCGCCGAGGAGAATCGCAATCTGGTCGATCAGGTAGTCGCGCGAATAGTTGTGCTTCTCGTCTACCGGCAGCTGCTGCGTGAGGCCCAGCGCCATCCCGCGAGGAATGATGGTGACCTTGTGCAGATCGTCGGCGTTGGGCAGCAGCACGCTGAGCAGCGCATGCCCGGCCTCGTGGACGGCCGTGATTTTTTTCTCTTCGTCGCTGATGATCATCGAGCGGCGCTCGGACCCCATCAGCACTTTGTCTTTCGCAAACTCGAAATCGATCATCCGGACGGTCTTGCGGTTGTAACGCGCGGCGTTGAGCGCCGCTTCGTTGACCAGGTTCGCGAGATCCGCGCCGGAGAATCCCGACGTTCCTCGTGCCAGCACCTGCACGTCCACGTCGTCGGACATCGGAATCTTTCGCGTGTGCACCGTCAGGATGCCCTCGCGCCCCTTCACGTCGGGACGGTTCACGACGATGCGGCGATCGAAGCGGCCGGGCCGCAGCAGCGCCGGGTCGAGAACGTCGGGCCGGTTGGTGGCCGCGACGAGGATGACCCCCTCGTTCGATTCGAACCCATCCATCTCGACGAGCAGCTGGTTGAGCGTCTGCTCGCGCTCGTCGTGGCCGCCGCCGAGGCCCGCACCGCGGTGCCGGCCGACGGCGTCGATTTCGTCGATGAAGACGATGCACGGCGCGTTCTTCTTGCCCTGCTCGAACAGATCGCGCACGCGCGACGCGCCGACGCCGACGAACATCTCGACGAAGTCCGAGCCGCTGATCGAGAAGAACGGCACGTTGGCTTCGCCCGCAACCGCCCGGGCCAGCAGGGTCTTGCCGGTTCCCGGAGGCCCCATCAGGAGCACGCCCTTGGGAATGCGGCCGCCAAGCTTCTGGAATTTTTGTGGTTCTTTGAGGAACTCGATGATTTCCTGGAGCTCTTCTTTCGCTTCGTCTACGCCGGCGACGTCCTTGAACGTCACCTTCTTCTGGGAGTTTGACGAGAGCTTCGCCTTGCTCTTACCGAACGAGAGCGCCTTGTTGCCGCCGCTCTGCATCTGGCGCATGAAGAAGATCCAGAAGCCGATCAGCAGGAGAATCGGCGCCCAGGAATACAGGAGCTGGGCCCACGGGCTCTGCGTCGGCTCCTTGGCCAGAATCAGCACGCCTTGAGCGTCGAGCTTATTTACCAGTCCGTCGTACTGGCTGGGCGCGTAGGTGTGGAAGGTCTCTTTGTCGGCCTTGAAAATGCCCGAGATTTCCTGCCCGGTGATGGTGACTTTCTCGATGCGTCCAGCCTCGACGTCTCTCATGAAGTCGCTGAACGGCACGGCCTTTGACTGGGTTTGAAACTTGGTCGAAAAATTCCACACCCCGGCCGCAACCACGACCAGGACCATCCAAAATACCAAGCTTTTTAACGTGGAGTTCACCCTGAGCCCTCCCACGGACTGAACACGACTAAATAGGTACCCGTTTTAAGATTACCACGTCTCTTGTGGTCTCCGTGACCCGAAACGCCTCTGCCAGGCCATGCCCCGCAACCCACACAATCTGCCCGGTTCGGTCAACGATGACGGGGGTGATTTCCCGTTCCGCCCGGTCGGTTTTGGCATCCACGAACAGGTCCTGGAGCTTCTTTCGACCCTCGAGCCCCAGGGGCCGAAACCTGTCCCCCGGACGCCGGTTCCGCACCAGGAGGGGCCCCGCCAGCCGGCCGGCTTCCAGCACAGCCTCGTCCCCCCGCCCGGTAAGCCGCCAGACCTCTTTGGCCACCCGACCGAACGGCACAGTATTCATATCGGCCGAAATGGTGCAGGCCGCCTCTGGCACCTTCACCCACCCCGGGATGTCGAGGGGATAACTGAAGTCGGCGGCGGGAAGCGGCTTCTCGCGACCGCGGCTTGTTGTTAAGACGAGCCGGTTGCCGCGGCGGTTCACGCGATGGCCGGGCAAATCGAGCTGACCTGTGGATTTAGACACCGCGAAGCGCAGAACGGCCTCCACAGCATCGAATCCGACGAAGTGCGCGCCCGCGACCGCGTGCTGCGCAAGTCGAATCACCCGGCGCGCCATTGCCGGCGGTTCCCGCAGCAACGCGTCCGCGTCGAGCTCTACGCCCGCACGCGTGCGGGCGATCAGCCGCGCGGCCGCGTCGGCGGCCGCGCCGTCCAGATACTCGGCGTCCTCGCGCGCGATCGCCGCGGCGCGATCGAGCGCATCGACGATGCCTGGCGCGTACGACCGCTCGACGAGCGGGAGCAGCTCGTGGCGGATGCGGTTTCGCGGAATCGCGAGATCCTGATTCGACGCGTCCTCGCGAAACTCGAGCCCACGTTCGGCCGACGAACGCCCGGACCGCGGCCCTGGACGTTTCGATCAGCGGCCGCACGACCACGCCGGCGCGCGGATGCATTCCGCCGAGACCACGCGGCCCCGCGCCGCGGAGCAGCCGCAGCAGAAAGGTCTCGGCCTGGTCGTCCTTGGTATGGGCGACGGCCACGTGGGCCGCGTTCAGCCGGGTCGCCGCGCGCTCGTAGAACTCGTAGCGCGCGACGTGCGCCGCATGTTCGATCGATGCCTGCAGCGTCGTGGCAAGCGCGGCGACGTCGATGCGCTCGACGTCGATGGGCAGATCGAGCTTCGAGGCGCACTCCCGGCAGAAACGCTCGTCGGCATCGGCATCCGCGCCCCGCAGGAGATGATTCAGGTGCGCGATGCCGGCGACCTGGAAGCCCTCGTCTTCGGCAGTCTCGCGCAGCAGATACAGCAACGCCACCGAGTCGGCGCCACCCGAAAGCGCGACGGCCACACGGCTGCCGGCGGGAAGCAGCCCGTATCGGCGAACGGTACTCTGGACAGAATCGATGATCCTCATGGCCCGACAGGTGCGTCGCGTGCGACAGCGGAGATGGGTGCGGCGGGTGCGAGAAGTGCGTAGGTGCGACGGGTGCGCGCGACGCACCCAACGCACCCGTCGCACCTGACGCACCCATCGCACCCATCGCACCCAGAAAGATGGTGCCGGTGCAGGGACTTGAACCCCGGACAACGCGGATATGAGCCGCGTGCTCTAACCAACTGAGCTACACCGGCGAATAGGAGATTCTAACATTGGCAGATTGGGAGATTGGCAGATTGGGAGATTGCGGTCCGGCTGAAGCCGGACACTACGCACTGAAAATCCGCCACTCAATCCACCTATCTGCGAATCTGCCAATCTGCGAATTCAGACTATCAACATACAGTCGCCGTAGCTGTAGAAGCGATAACGCCGCGCCACCGCCTCGCGATAGGCGTTCATCGCCACCTCACGTCCGGCGAAGGCGCAGACGAGCATCAGCAGCGAAGATTGCGGCAGATGGAAATTCGTCATCAGCACATCGACGGTGCCGAATGTGAATCCCGGATAGATGAACAGGTCCGTCCATCCAGACTGAGGCGTGATGACGCCGCGGCCGGCGCGTCCGGCTGCCTCGAGCGCGCGCGTCGTCGTCGTGCCGACGGCAACTACGCGCCGCTTCTCGCGGCGAGCGAGATTGATGGCGTCAGCCGCCCGCTCGCCGATCGAAAACCGTTCGGCGTCGATCGTGTGCGCTTCGACTGTCTCGACGCGCACCGGCTGGAACGTGCCGTAGCCGACATGGAGGGTGATGGCCGCGCGCGCCACGCCGCGGGCTTCGAGCGCGTCCAGCAGTTCGGGCGTGAAATGCAGGCCGGCGGTCGGGGCCGCCACCGAGCCGCGCGCGCGGGCATACACGGTCTGATACCGCTCGCGATCGCTGACCGTATCGTCGCGCTTGATGTACGGCGGCAGCGGGATGTGTCCGATGTCATCGATGGCATCTTCGAGCGGGCCACCGGCGTCGACCCACAGGCGGATCGTGCGCCGTCCGTGGAAATGGCGCTCGAGAATCTCGCCGCGAACGACGTGCCTGGAGCCCTGAAACACCATCTGGGCCCCTGGCGCGAGCTTCTGTCCTGGATGGACGAGCGCATCCCACTGCCCCTCGCCCGCAGCCCGCGACGTCCCGGGCGCCCCCGGCACACGATCGGGATCGAGCGGTGCGAGGAGCAGACACTCGACGGCCCCTCCACTCGGGACACGCACCCCGAGAAGCCGGGCCGGAAACACCCGCGTGTCGTTCACCACAAGCAGATCGCCATCGCCGAGAAACGTGGCGAGCTCGGACACGTGCGTGTGCTCGATCTGGCCCGTGTTCCTGTGCAGCACGAGGAGCCGCGACCCGCCGCGCTCCTGGGCCGGCGACTGCGCGATCAGCTCGTCGGGCAGATCGAAGTTGAAGTCGGAGACGTGCATTGCCTCTATTGTGCGAGAAGACGCGGAAGGTGTGCGGGTGGCGGTGCGTAGAGATTGAAGAAAGGGCGGGCCCCCAGGGAGGTGGGCAACCCGCCCTCGTGACGAACCTTGTGCTATCTCACACGGCGTCCGGCCTTCGGGGCCGGACCGCGGCGCCGCGAAGCGCGCGAGCCCCAGACCGCCTTCGACCGCACGACCGTCTTTTGTGCGCCGTTATTGCGTTTCATTGCCCCACTCCTTCTCATGGTTCTGGTCCCTTTCGGAAACTCTTCGAACATCAGTGCAGCCTCGGACCCCACACCGTCTTGGACTGTCGCCAGTCCTCCTTCAGAATCGACCACAGAATCTGATCGAAGTAGCGGCCGTTGCGCTGAAACGACCGGCGAAGAACGCCCTCTTGCATCGCACCGACTTTTCGCAGCGCCGCGTTGCCGCGGCCGTTGGTCGTGATCGAGCGCGCTTCGAGCCGGTGCGTGCCGACGACGCCGAATGCGAAATCGATGACGGCGCGGGCCCCGTCGAGAAACACGCCGCTTCCCCAGAAGGGCGACCCGATGGCAAAGCCCCATTCGCCGCTGCCGAAACCCGGCTCGAGCTGGCGCACCTGGAACAATCCCATCGCATCGTCGTACCCGTTGGGCACGACGCCGTAGCAGAAGCTGTTGCCGCGCGTGCGCTCGTGGTGCGCTTCTTTTATGAAGCCGAGAAAGCCGTCCACCGTTCGCGGCAGAGGAGATACGAACTCGGAGACCTCGTCGCTCGTCAACATGGCGAGCAGCGCCTGCGCGTCGCTCTCGCGCACTTCACGGAGCGTGACCTTCTCTCCGGCAATCGACGGGAGACCGAAATGCCAGTCGAAGGGAATCGAGCCGGTTTGAATTCGCGGTTGTTCCTGGTAAGGCATTTTTTCCATAGCGACCCCAGAAAGAGCAAGGCGCTTACCAGCGTGTCGTTTCATGTCATATTGGCACCATAAGTAAAGCTCCGACTTGCAGTTACGCGATTTCTCAGCATCGGGCAAACGGCGGGCGTGTCGCATCCCCTTTGTGCCCTAACGGCACACGAGATCGAGCCAGTGCTCCTCAAATCGTTGGAATTGAGTGGGTTAACAGTGATGGGTCAGATCAGCACAAGTTGTGCTGGTCTGGTCGACACGGATCTGCGCAGTTCGGCGCGGAATTGCTCAGATTGACCAGCGGAGCAGGAGGGAACCGACCGTGAACCCTGCGCCAACCGAGGCGACCAGCACGAGGTTGCCCTTCTTGAGACGTCCGTCAGCAACGGCGTCGGTGAGCGCCAGCGGGATCGTCCCCGCCGTCGTGTTGCCGTATTTTTCGATGTTGATGACGACCTTTTCCGCCGGCAGGCCCAGCCGCTCGGCGGCCGACATGATGATGCGGCGATTGGCCTGGTGGGATACGAACAAGTCGATGTCCTGCCCGGTCACGTTGTTGCGCGCCATGATGCGCGCGCAAATCTCCTCGGTCTTCCGGACGGCAAATCTGAAGACCGCCTGCCCATCCTGCTTCACGTAGTGAAGCCGCTGGTCGACGGTTTCGTGCGAGGCCGGCTTCAGGCTGCCCCCCGCCGGCATGCACAACGCGTCTCCCCCGCTCCCATCGACCTCGTGGGTGAAGTCGATGATGCAGCAGGCGTCGGTCGCTGGACTCACGACGACCGCGCCCGCGCCGTCGCCGAACAACACGCACGTCGACCGGTCGGTATAGTCGATGATGCTCGACATGACATCGGCGCCGATTGCCAGCGCATGCGTGTGGGTGCCGGCCGCCACCATGTGTGCGGCAGTGGTCAATGCATAGGTGAACCCCGAGCAGGCCGCGCCAAGGTCGAAGCCCCACGCCCGGGTGGCGCCGATCTTTTCCTGGACGAGGCAGGCCGTGCTCGGAAACATCATGTCGGGCGTCGTCGTGCCGACGACGATGAAATCGATGTCTTCGGGGGTCAGGCCCGCCTGCTCGATCGCCGTACGCGCGGCGATCGCGGCCAGATCCGACGTGCCGACTCCCGGCTCGACGACATGGCGCTCGCGGATGCCCGTACGCTGCAGAATCCACTCGTCGCTCGTGTTGACCAGCTTCTCGAGATCTTTGTTGGTCAAGAGCCGCGGCGGCACATACGTCGCGAGACCGCTGATTTTTGTCGTGCGAAAGCCGGCTGTCTTCACCACAAACCCCTTCCGGGTGCTGTCAGTCCGAAATAGTTGTAGGCAAGCGCGGTGGCCACGCGGCCCCTGGGCGTGCGATCGAGAAATCCGATTTGAATGAGGAACGGCTCGTAGATGTCCTCGATCGCATCTTTCTCTTCGCTGATGGCCGCCGCGATGCTGTTGATGCCGACCGGCCCGCCGCCGAACTTGTCGATGATCGTCCGCAGCAGCCGTCGATCGATGTCGTCGAAGCCGTGTTCGTCGACTTCGAGCAGCTTCAAGGCGTCGACCGCCACCTGTTCGGTAATCCGTCCGTCGGCGCGCACCTGTGCGAAGTCGCGCACCCGGCGGAGCAGGCGGTTCGCGATACGCGGTGTCCCGCGCGAGCGCCTCGCAAGCTCGGCGGCGGCGGCCTCGACGATGGGCACGTTCAGAATCCGCGCCGATCGCTGGATGATCTCCTGCAGGTCGGCGTCGTTGTAGAAGTCGAGTCGATGCACGATGCCGAAGCGCGAGCGGAGCGGGCCGGTGAGCAGCCCGGCCCGCGTGGTCGCGCCAATCAAGGTGAACTTCTGCAGCGGCACTTTGATCGATCGGGCGCCGGGGCCCTGGCCGATGATGATGTCGAGCTCGTAGTCCTCCATCGCGGGATAGAGCACTTCCTCGATCGCCGGCGGCATCCGGTGGATTTCGTCGATGAACAGCACTTCGTGCTCGCCCAGGCTCGTCAGAATCGCGGCGAGATCGCCGGGACGTTCGAGCACCGGACCAGCCGTCGCCCGCACGGCGACACCGAGCTCCTGGCCGATGACGTAGGCCAGTGTCGTTTTGCCCAGACCGGGGGGACCGTAGAGTAAGACGTGGTCGAGAGCTTCGCGCCGCTGCCGGGCAGCGGTAATGGAGACCTGGAGGTTCGCGCGAACGCGCTCCTGGCCGATGTAGTCGTCCAGCGTGCGGGGCCTCAGCCCCGCTTCGTACTGAGCGTCTTCATCGACCCGGGCAGCCGTGACGATCCTCGGGTCCGACGACATGCAGGAGGGATTCTATGAGACGGCGAGCCCCTCAGCAATCTTCGCTTTGATTTTCTTGATGAACCTTGCGGCTACGTCCGGCGTGTACCCTGCGGCTCTGAAAGCATCCTGCCACTGGGCATCGGTGATCTGGCTCAACAGCGTTGCGGTCCACTCCACGTCGACGGAACGAACCAGGTCTACGACCGAACCGTAAATGGTCTCGAAATCGAATTCGACTCCGTCTTCGCCGATCTCCCTGATAAAGCCCTGCGACTCGAAGCCTTCGATGTCATTGCGCGAGCCCTGACCCAGGCCCCGCATCGGGAACAGCCACAGAAGCTTCGAGCTCGAGGTCTTGCCGAGCGAGGCGCCGACGTCGCGCACGACGAAGCGCCGCGTGCCGTCGGCATGGCGGTAGATCTTGTTGTTCGACGTCTTCCAGTCCCAGTTGCCCAGCAGGATGTTGGCGACGATCAACCCGCGGAACGGCTGAGCGTCGATGAACTCGTTCTCGGTCCAGGACCAGTCGCCGGCGGCCTCCGCCCCGTCGACGTTGGTCCGGAAGCGCGCTTCCGGCTGCCGTCCGCCCGGTCCTCCTGAAAGTTCCCAGCTCTTGAGGTAGTACGTGGGCGGCTGGTGGTAGCCGATGGCCCAGAGAATTCGCGACACCACCACTTCGGTCTGCGCTTCCGGGCCGAGCTTGACGCTCCATTCGCGGCCATCGGGCCCGCGGACGTCAAATCCATCACTGAAGCCGGTGGTATCGGTCGCGACCCACGTGAACGGGACATCGGCCTTCGGCTGCAGCGCGGCCCCTCCTGGACCGTTGAAGAGATCGCGCGAGGCCACGTCGCCGGGCGCCTGCCAGAGCTCGGCGATCGTGTCGGCCGCACCCGGCTGGGCGTTTGTGCCCACGCCGTGCGTCAATGTCAGAACGAACGTCGCAAAAATGACTGAAATCGCTGCACGGAGGTATCGTGCGTTCATGCCTCCTGAGAAGCTGCAAAAGGTGATCCCTCAGCTCGCTCAGCTCGCCAGTTCCCTCAACGCGAGCCTCAACGACGCCTCGAAGCTCGACCCGCTGGCTTTCTTCATGGCCGCACCGACGGCGCGCTCGGCCAACGGGCGGTGGTAGCCGAGGTTCATCAGGGCCGAAAGCAGGTCGGTCCGTAGCGCTTCGGTGTCGTCCATGGGCGCCACGGCGGCAGTGTCCGCCGGCAGGAACGACGCCATCTTGTCCTTCAACTCCAGCCCGATCCGTTCGGCCGTTTTCTTGCCGATGCCGGGAATACCCGTGAGCCTCGCGACATTTGCCGTGCGGATCGCCGAGACCAGCTCGTTCGGCTCGATGCCCGACAGCACGGCCAGCGCGAGCTTCGGGCCGATGCCGCTGACGCCGATGAGCCGCTCGAAAATCTGGAGTTCGAGCCGTGTCGCGAAACCATAAAGGTTCAGCGCGTCCTCGCGCACGTGCGTGTGGATGCGAAGGGAGACGTCGGAGCCCGGCTCGGCCATCTCGTAGAACGTTGAGAGCGGCACGTGCACGTCATAGCCGACGCCGTTGACGTCGACGACGACGCGGTTCGGCTGCTTTTCCAGGAGCCGCCCTCGAAGGTGGGCGATCATGTTTTCAGCGTGGACGGAACGCGCGCCAGCTCGTGGCGCGGCTCGCCGGCTGGGAGGCGCGGGACGCGGCGTCGGCGACTCCACGGTTCATCTTGTGCAGATGGCAGATCGCGATCGCCAGCGCGTCCGACGCATCGAACGGCGCCGGCGGCTCGGCGAGGCCGAGCAACAACTGGATCATCGACTGCACCTGGCTCTTTTCCGCGCGGCCGTAGCCGACGACCGACTGCTTCACTTCGGCAGGGGTGTATTCCACGATCGGCACACCGGCTTCGACGGCGGCGAGCATCGCGACGCCTCGCGCGTGTCCGAGCTTGAGTGCGCTCCTCGCGTTGACGGCGTGGAAGAGATTCTCGATGGCCACACAGTCGGGGCGGTAGCGCGCCAGCAGCGCGCCGAGCTCGGCGTGGATGACTTCGAGCTTTTCCGGGAAAGGCTTCCGGGCCGCAATCGAAATCGCGCCGCAGACAACCAGGCGGTGGCGAGTGCCATCGCTCTGCACGCATCCGTATCCGGTGCGCGCGGAGCCGGGGTCGATCCCAAAGACCTTCACGCGAGCGAGGCCTCGATCTCCTTCTCCTCGATGTCGAAGTTCGAGTACACGTGCTGCACGTCGTCGTGGTCCTCGAGCACTTCCATCAGCTTCAACATCTGCTGGGCGACCTTGCCCTCGAGCTTCACGTAGTTCTGGGGAATCATCGAAACCGACGCGGCCGCGGGTTCGATGCCGAGCGCCTTGACGGCTTCGTGGACTGTCTGGAACAGGTCCGGCGTCGTCAGCACTTCCCAGTTGTCGTCGTCGTCCTGGAAATCGTCGGCCCCCGCCTCGAGCACGGCGTTCATCAGCTTCTCTTCGTCGGCTTTCGACTTCTCGACGACGATGTAGCCCTTTTTCGTGAACATCCAGGCCACAGCGCCGGCCGCCGCGAGGTTGCCGCCGTGTTTTTCGAGCGTGTGGCGCAGCTCGCCAACCGTGCGGTTCTTGTTGTCGGTCAGCGTATCGAGGATAACGGCGGCGCCGCCGGGACCGTAGGCTTCGTAGCTGACCTCTTCGTAGCTGACGCCCGGTTCTTCTCCCGTACCGCGGCGGATGGCACGCTTGATATTTTCGGCCGGCATGTTCGCGGCTTTGGCGTCCGCGATAATGGTCCGCAGCCGCGGGTTCATGTCGGGATCGCCGCCGCCGCCGCGCGCGGCGACCGTCAATTCCTTGATGATGCGGGTGAAAACCTTGCCGCGCTTGGCGTCGAGCGCGCCCTTTTTATGCTTGATTGACGCCCATTTTGAATGGCCGGACATGATGAAGCTCCAGTGAAAGGACCGGCCAAGATTTTACATCGGCCGGGCCAAAACGGTCCCGCCTAAAGCCTCACGCCTTTTCCGCGAGAATCAACCACACGTCCGCGCGGGGATCCCAGGGTTCGCCGTTGTAGTCGCCCAGGACGGCCTTGATCCGGAACCCCGCCCGCTCGAGGCGCCTGCTCATTTGCGGCACGGTGAGGGTACGAAACACGAGCGAAAACCGGTGCGAGCGCCGGCGCCGGCCCTGCCGCTCGACGAATGTCTGGTCGAAGATCGTGAGCTTCTTTTTCCGGTCCTGGCGAACCGATTCCACGAGCGTGATGCGTGACCGGCCACCCCGCCGCGATCCCCGGAATCGCACCCTGTTCCGGTACTCCTTCCAGACCGGCAGATCCGGGACGAGGTCGATACCGAAGATGCCGCCCTTCGGCAACACCCGCGCAACCGAGGCCAGCGTCGCCCTCAGATCGGATTCGCGGACGAGGGACTGGAGAATCCCGTACGGCGCCATGACGAGATTGAAGCGCGCCGACAACCGGAACGGCAGCAGACGGATGTCGCTGCGAATCCATGAGACCCGCGCGCCCAGACGCGCGCGCCTCGAGCGCCGGCGCGCGTGCGTGAGCATGTCCGCCGATCGATCGACGCCGACCACGCGGACGCCGGCACGCGCGACCGGAATCGTCACGCGTCCGGTGCCGCAGCCGAGCTCCAGGACGGCGCCGTTGGCCCGCGTCCCCATGCGGCGCCAGAAATCGACGTCGCGGCGATCGAGCGTCTGCGCGTTTTCCCAGTCGTAGAAGGGCGCGTAATCGTCCCACCCTTTCCAGCCCTCGTCGAATTGCTCTTAGTCGCGGGGGCCCATTGCCCCGTTGGTCGAGCTGCCGCTTGCGGGGCCCATGCGCCCGGCATGCCAGCTCAACGACGGCTATTGTCAATTGAACGAATTGGCAAGCCTTCAGTCAGACACCGCCAGCTCACCCGGCACGATGGGCCGCGTTCGCGGCAACCGTCCTTGGCGGGCCAGGTTGCCGACAAACGCGATGATGCCGACGAAGAGGCACAGCTTGAGCGAGTTGCCGAGCCGCGTGTTCGGCAGCACGTACCACATCAGCCAGAGCGCCGGCTGCGCGATGCACATCGCCCACACCGTTCCGTAGAAGTAGCGCCGCTCGTGGCCTTCACCCTGGGTCGACGGCATCACGCGAGGAAGCCTGCCAAGGGCGCCAAGCAGCCAGACGGCGCCGGCGATTGGAAAGTACGCGTAGCGGTAGATCTGCTTGAGATACCACTCGCCGGTCACGACGGCCACGACCAGGCCGGCGATGTTCAGCAGCGCGAAGGTGATGGCGGCGCTCCACGCAAACGTGTAGCAGACGCGCCGGTAGAGGGGGTTCGGCCGATCCTCCGTGAAGCGAATGATGTAGGGCGCGGGCTCGACGCCCGGAAGACGCCCGCGTACGCCCGCGATGCCCGTGCTCACCATCACGACGGCGAGCCAGATCACCATCCGGCGGTCGAATCCCCGCTCGAACAGGTCGAAGGTGAGCGGGCCGGGCGCGATGAAGAACACGAAAATCCAGATGGGCCAGTGATTGAACCGGTAGTACAGCTTGTTGCGGGTGCGGATTTTCCTCTGCGAAGCGTACTCGACTGGAATGGCGCTCACTGTTGTGTCCATTTGCGCAACTTCAGTTGCGCCCCGTAATCAATCTATCCAATACCTGCCTGGGCGTCTCGCAACCGCGCGCGGCACGGCTGTCGGCGACGTACGCGCGCAGCCGGCTGAACGGGCCGACGTACGGCGAGGCCGAAGCATAGTAGCTGAGCGCGGTGTGCCGTTTCACGGCGTTCGACGTGCGAACGTAATTCGCCGCATCCGCACGCCAGGGCTGCGGTCCGCTCACCGCCCTGAAGACTGCAATCAGGTTTCCCCCGTCCGGCGACGTCATCGTCCGGACCGGCTCGAAGCCGGCTTTACGCCCGAGATCCTCGAGTGTCGCGCGGCTGAAATTATAGAAGTGCGCGAAGTGAAACCGGTGGCCGGGCGAGACGCACCGCGCCTCGACGTTCGGCACTTCAACCAACAGCAACCCGCGCTCGGCAATCCACGCGCGGAGCCGGGTGAGGATGGCGTTGGGATCTTCGACGTGCTCGAGCGCGTGGTACATCGTGATGACGTTGAAGCTTCCTGGAGAAAAGGCGGCATCCTGAACGAAGCCCGTGGCCACCGGCACGTCGAGCGCTTCACGGGCGTGTCGCGCGTACTGCTGGTCCGGCTCGAGCCCCGACGCGTCGAACCCGAGCCGGCGAAACACGTACACGACTTCTCCACCGCCGGCCCCGGCATCGAGAATCCGGTCGCCCGGCTCCAGGAATGGCGCAAGGACCCGATAGCGGTTCAGCGCGCCCCGACCCGACCGCGCGATATGCCGCAGCGATGGTGTCGACTGTCCTTGGTAATCGAGCCGGTATTCACTCGAGTAATAGCGCCGGACTTCTTCTTCACCCGGGCGCGGGTTCGACCACACGAGTCCGCATTTCCGGCAGATCGTGGTGCGCAAGGGGCGCCCGTCGCGATCGCGGTCCCCGATCACGTCAACCTCGGACGCTCCGCACAGGTTGCAGGGGATCGGACACTCACTCACGATTGGAGACCAGGACGAACTGCGAGAGTTCCGAACCGTCGAGAAAATTTCTGGCCTTGATGTCGAACATCGGCTGGCGCGCGAGCACGTAGGTTTCCACCGGCAGCCGATCCTTGACGTTCGCGTACTCGCTCTCGGTCATCACGAAGTACACGTCGCTCGTCGAGTGAAACACCGCCTGAAGATGATCGGGCAGCAGGACCTCCATCACGGGCCGGTGCAGGTAGAAGACCATGCTCGGCAGCGCGAACCGGTACGATCCCACGATCGCCCCGACGCTCGCGCGCGCGCGAATGAGCTCGGAGAAGGGCCGGACCGGCTTGTATCGCTCGAAATCGGGCAGCGTGCAGAGCACGACACACCAGATGATGAGGACGAGGCTGGCGGACAGGCACGCCGCTGCTTCGAGCACGCGCCGGCGCCCGGACCAGACGAGCGCACCGGCGCCTCCGGCGACGGCCACCGCACCGGCGAACGTCGCGCCCGCCAACGCATAACCCCGGGCGACGGCGAACGCCCATACCATGGCCGCGCCGGCGGCCACGAGCAGCACGGCCGTCAGCCCCAGGCCCCAGACGACGGGCATCTTCACCGAATCACCCTCGATAGCTTTCGTGAGCATCGTGCCGATGAGCGCTGCTTCGGCCGTCACGATCGGAAGGATGTAGAGATCTTCTTTCGTACCCGAAAACGAGAAGAACGTCACGATCGCCGCGATCCAGATGACGAGCAGCCACGCCATTCGATTTGCACGCCGCTCCCCGACCGCCCACCACAGAGCGAGCGGAATCATCACGGACCAGGGAAACAGATCGGCAAGCATGACCGGGATGTAGAAGAGGAGGCCGCGCGACTGCTCGCCTACCGCTTCGGCATAGCGTCCGAGGTTCTCGCCGAACAGGAACGCGCCGATGTATTCCCAACCGTACTCACGGTAGAGGAAGTAGTACCACGGCACCGCGATCGCCAGGCTGATGATCGCCCCCGTTGGCAGCATCATGCGGCGCAGATCGCTCAGCCGCCCGAGCGTCGCCAGGTAGATGAAGAACACCACCGCGGGAAGGAAGACGGCCACCGGTCCCTTGGTCAGCACGCCGAACCCCGCCGCGACGTACATCAGGCAGAGATACAGACGGCGACGGTCGGGCCGGCTCTCGGCCAGCGCGAAACACAACAGCACCAGTCCCGTCCACATCGTGATGTGGACGTCGATGATGATGCGCCGCGCCAGCAGCAGCAGCCGCGGTGAGGTCGCCAGCACGAGCGCGGCCATCAGCCCGGCGGTCGTTCCGCCGAGCAACCGGCCCAGCGCAAAGGCCGTCGCCACGATGACCACGCCGCCGATGGCGATCGGCAGCCGCTCGCTCCATTCGGAGACGCCGAACAACCGATACGACGCAGCGACGTTCCAGTAGGAGAGGACGGGCTTGTTCATGCGCAGCTGGAAGTTGAAGCTCGGCGAGACGTAGTCGCCGGCCTCCATCATTTCCCGCGGCGTCTGCGCGTAGAACGCCTCGTTCGCATCCCAGATCGACGAAACACCCAGATTCACGAAGTAAGGAATGACGGCCGTGACGAGCAAAACGGCAAGGAATGCGTGCCGGCGTTCTGTGAAACCGAACATCGGCGTTCAAAGTATCACGACCCTTGGCAGGGCTGAGGGCTTAGGGCTGAGGGCTTAGGGGGCCACGGCTCTGAAGGTAGTGCCGGCTTCAGCCGGACCGGAAGTGATGCAGCGCAATGCCGGTGGCGGTCGCGAGGTTCAGCGAATCGACCGCGCCGGTCATCGGTATCCGCACGGCCAGGTCGGCAAACTGTTCAGCCTCCGGCGACAGTCCCGGTCCTTCGCTGCCAACGAGCAGCGCCAGTCGACCTTTGGCCTCGCACGCGGCGAGGTCTCGCGCATGCGCGCGCGGCGTCAACGCGGCGAGCGTAAAGCCCAGCGCTTTGACCGCGGACAGATCGCCGGGCCAGTCGTTCAGGCGCGCATAGGGCACGGCGAGGACGCTGCCCATCGACGTGCGGATGGCTTTCCGGTACAGCGGATCGCAGCAGGTCGGGCTCAGCAGCACCCGGGCACCGAAGGCCGCGGCGTTGCGAAACGCGGTGCCGACGTTGTCGGGATCCGTGATGCCCTCGAGCACGAGCAGGCGATCGCCATCGCGCGCCACGTCGGCCAGCGCCCGCTCGGGCGGACGCGCGGCGAGCGCAAGGCATCCGCGGTGCAGGTTGAACCCGGTGATCGAGCCGAATGCCTCGGTGTCGCAGACGTAGACGGGCACATCGCCGGGCAGCCGCGAGATCGCATCCTCCATCGCGCGGCGCGATGCTTCGTTGACAAGGAGGGAAACAACCTGAAGTCCGCTGTCGAAGAGCCGGCCGACAACCAGCCGGCCCTCGGCGACGAACAGATTCCGTTGGCGCAGCGCGTCTCCATCGGTCACCCGCCGGTAGTCATACAGGCGCGGATCGTCGAAACCGATCTGGACGTACCGCGCGGGGTGTGACACCCCTTCATCCTATCGCCGCACCAGCTCGACCCGTCGATTCTGCGCCCTTCCCTGCTCGGTGGTGTTGTCGGCGACGGGTTTCGCATCGCCGAAGCCGCTGGCCGTCAGCCGATCGGCCGGCACGCCGTGACTGGTCACGAGGTACTGCTTCACCGCCGCCGCGCGCGCCTCCGACAGGCGGCGATTGGCGTCGGGCGCGCCCACATTGTCGGTGTGCCCCTGAATCTCGAGGCGCAGCGCCGGCTGCTGCTTCAGCAGATCGCCGATGGCCTGAAGATCGCCCTTCGACTCACCCCTGATGGTCGCCTGGCCGGTGTCGAACAGGATTCCGTGCAGCGCCACGGATCCTTTCTCGTTGAGGATCGTCGACAGCTCCATCGCCGAGAACTCGACCTTCTGCTCCATCGCCGCTTCTTCGACGACGGTCAACGTAAAGACTTCGCCGTCGTTGCTGATGTCGACCTCGAGCCAGATGTTCTTGCCGCCCGCCGGCATGCGCGCGGTCAGGATGCCGCCGCCCGCATCGAGATCCTCGAGCAGGCGCGTGCCGCCGTTCTTCAGAAAGAGGTTGGCGTAGTTACGGCCGATCTGGACGGGCCCGCCCTTTTTCGCGCCTTCCTTGATCCAGTACGCGATCTGCCAGTAGCGGCCTTCGACCTTCTGCTCCTTGTCGCCGGCGAGCTGGAAATCGTGCGAGCTGAAATCCTGGGCCTCGTAATCCTCGATGTAGTACCCGGAAAAGCGGGACAGCATCGGATGATCCTTCGATCCCTCTGTGTCTTCCTGCGCGCCGGCCGCGAACGGATTGGCCAGGAGTACGGCGCCGACGATCGCGCCGATGACGAACCTGCGCATGTGCATGAGCCCTCCGCCGACAGGTAAACTTCTCCGATGGAGCCGTATCGCGTTCCCACGGGCACCGGCATCGGCCACGTCCACTTGAAGGTGTCCGACATCGATCTCGCGCTGGCCTTCTACCGCGACGTGCTCGGCTTCGACCAGATTATGCGTCTCGGCGATCAGGCAGCCTTTGTATCGGCCGGTGGCTATCACCACCACATCGGGCTCAATACATGGCACAGCCGGCGCGGCGCTCCGGCACCTGCGCACCATACGGGCCTCTACCATTTCGCCATCCGTTACCCGTCGCGGCGCGATCTGGCAACGGCCGTTCGCCGCGTGCTCGACGCCGGCGTGCCGATTCAGGGCGTCGCCGACCACGGCGTGAGCGAGTCGATCTATCTCGCCGATCTCGATGGCAACGGCATCGAGCTCACGCGCGACCGGCCCGAGTCTGAATGGCCGCGCGACGCGTCTGGCAATCTCGCCATGCACATGGCCGATCCGCTCGATCTGGATGCGCTCGTCCGCGAGGCGCAGTAGCACGCGATGCGGATTGGCATCGACATCGGCGGGACGAAAATCGAGGCCATCGCCATCGAAAACAGCCGCGAGGTGCTGCGCCGCCGCATCGCGTCGCCGCGTGGCGACTACGACGCGACGATTCGCGCGGTGTCTGATCTTGTGGCCGCGATCGAATCTGAGCGCGGACACACCGGAACGGTCGGCGTCGGAATCCCCGGCGCCATTTCCGCCGCGACCGGGCTGGTCAAGAACGCGAACTCGACGTGGCTGATCGGCCATCCGCTCGATCGCGATCTCGAGCGCGCGCTGCGGCGGCCCGTACGCGTGTCCAACGATGCCAACTGCTTTGCGTTGTCGGAGGCGATCGACGGAGCCGGACAGGGCGCGCACACGGTCTTCGGCGTGATTCTCGGCACCGGCACCGGGGGAGGCGTGGTGGTGAACGGTCGCGTGCTCGAAGGACGGCATCGCATCGCCGGCGAGTGGGGCCACAATCCGCTGCCGTGGCCGCAGGACGGCGAACATCCAGGCCCTGCGTGCTACTGTGGTCGCAATGGCTGCATCGAGACGTTTCTCTCGGGCCCCGGTCTGGCGGCCACTTACGAGGCGATCGCCGGGAGACGCGTCAACACGAAGGAGCTCGTGACGCTCGTCGACCAGGGCGATGCCGGCGCGGCGCGGGCTCTGGAGGTGTACGAAAGCCGGCTGGCCCGCGCGCTCGCGAGTATCATCAATATGCTCGATCCCGACGTCATCGTCCTGGGGGGCGGGTTGTCGAATATCGACCGGTTGTACAGCCGGGTGCCGAAAATCTGGGCACCTTTCGTTTTCTCCGATTCGTCCGATACACCTCTTGTGGCCGCCCGGCACGGCGATTCCAGTGGCGTCCGGGGGGCCGCCTGGCTGTGGCCGGATTCGTAGTGCCGACCTCGGTCGGTCAAAAGGAGACTCAATGAAGGTTCGACTGCATACGATCGCGCTGCTCACATTTGCACTCTCATGGACCGCTCTTGCCCAGCAGTCGCCGATGCGCGCGGGCAACTGGGAAATGACGATGAAGATGAGCATGCCCGGGATGGACATGCCCCCGATGAAGCACACGCAGTGCATCACGGCTGAAATGCTGAAAGATCCGCAGTCGGCGATCCCGACCGGCCAACAGGGCAAGAACGACTGCAAGCTGAGCGACTACAACTTGAGCGGCTCCACGGCGACCTACAAGATGGTCTGCACCAAGCCGCAGCCGATGACGATGACGGGGGAGATGAAGTACAGCGGAACAGACGCGTACGTCGGCAACATCCAGATGGACATGAGCGGTCAGAAGGTGACCATGGCCGTAGATGCGAAGCGGCTGGGGGACTGTGCGAAGTAGAAAGTAAAAAGTAAAAAGCAATGCAGAAACTGAAGTCTAGGATCTCTCCGAAGATTCTAGATTTCAGTTTTTAGATTTTAGTTTTTAGATTCCACCACCCTCCCGCCATCGATCGTCAGCACGCGCGTCGCGTACTCTTCGGCAAACCGCTCGTCGTGCGTCGTGACCAGGAGCGTGCGTCCCGACGTGGTCAGGCGTTGCAGCAGGGCGCCCAGCTCCGCGCGGCGCGACGGATCGAGCGAGGCCATCGGTTCGTCCATCAACAGCACCGGGGGATTCACCGCGAGCGCCCGCGCAATCGCTACGCGTTGCGCTTCGCCGCCCGACAGCTCGCGCGGCAGCGCGCCGGCGCGGGCCTCGACGCCGAGCTGCTGCAGCAGATCGCGGCCGGTCTCCTCGGCGGCGCGGTGCGGCGTGCCGTAGACGTGCACCGGCGCGAGGCAGACGTTCTGCAGCGCGGACAGGTGCTCGAAGAGGCAATGAAACTGAAAGACCAGCCCGACGCTCCGGCGCAGGCGGTGCAGCATCGTGCGATCGGGCGCCTTGCCGCCTTCCAGGCGCGCCTCGCCCACGTCGATGGTGCCGGTCGCGAACGCGTCGAGGCCGGCGATCGCGCGCAGGATGGTCGTCTTGCCGCATCCCGACGGTCCGCGGAGCGCGATCAGATCGCCAGGCTGCGCCTCGAGATCGAGGCTCGAGACCAGGGCGCGCCCGCCGCGCCGCAGCTCGACCTGGCGAAGGGCCAGCGTCGTCATAGCGTCTGCATCGTCCAGCGCCGCTCCAGCGCGCGAGCCAGCGCCGCCAGCGGCAGCGACATGGCGAGGTACAACGCCGCGCAGATCGCGCCGGGGATGACCCAGCTGCCGATGTTCGTCGCGAAAATCTGCGTCTGCTTGGTCAGCTCGACCACCGTCAACACGGACACGAGCGACGAGTCCTTCAACATCGCCACGAAGTCGTTCGTCATGGGGGCGAGCGCGAGCCGGAACGCCTGCGGTCCTCGAATGAGCCTGAGCGTCTGGAGGTCGGTGAAACCGAGCGTCCGCGATGCCTCGAGCTGGCCGACCGGCACCGCCAGCAACGCGCCGCGATAGATCTCGCTCTCGTAGGCCGCGTAGTTCAGCGCCAGACCCAGGAGCGCGGCGAGAAAGGCCGGCAGCCGGATGGCTTCCGCCATGCCGTAATAGAGCACGAACAACTGCAGGAGCAACGGCGTGCCGCGAATCAGCTCGACATACCCGGTCAAGAGAGCGCGCGTGAGCTTGTCTCCGTAAATGCGGCCCGTCGCGATCACAACGCCGCACGCGACGGCCAGCAGCATGGCGCCGCACGACAGGATGAGCGTGATGAGGGCCGCGCGAAGGAGCGAGGGCAGGTAGCGGCGCGTGGCGTCTCCCCTGGGCATCGCGGCGACGCCCTCGATCGCATAACCCGCAATCGGCGGAATAGGTTCGCCCGCCAGCGCGCTGGCAAACAGCCGCGGCTGGTCGTCGTTCCAGACGTTCCACTTCCGAAAAATGGCCTCGAGGCGGCCGTCCTTCATCGCCTGCTTCAGGATCTCGTTGATGCGGTCGCGGAGGGCGTCGTTTCCAGGGGCGAGCACGCCGACATAATGGGACGTGGCCACCGCCTCCGGATGGGTGACGAATCCAGGCGTCGTCCGCGCCCGCCGCTCGGCCAGCACGTTGTCGAGGAGCACGGCATCGAGCCGGCCGACCAACAAGTCCGAATACGGGTGCACGTCGTCTTCATAGGACACGGCCACGATGCCGTGGTCGCGCTCGGCCGCGAGGAGAATTTCGTAGGCGATCGTTCCGCTGAGCGTGCCGACGCGGCGGCCCCGGAGATCGGCCAGCGAACGGAATCGTCCGGCGTCGGGCGCGCGGACGCTCAGCACCTCGCGAAACTGATAATAAGGAAGGGTGACCGCATAACCGGCGCGGCGGGCGGGCGTGTCTTCGATGCCGCTTAATCCGATCTCGGCGTCCCCACGCGCGATCGATTGATCGATGTATTGGAACGCCACTTCGACGAAACGCGCCTCGCGTCCCAGACGGCGGGCGATGAGCTCGGCCAGGTCGGCGTCGAACCCGACGACCCGGGACGGGTCGGCCGGATCGGCTTCGACGTAGGGCGCACCGCCTTCGGCGTCGCCGGCCCATCTGAACGGTTCTATGGTTTGCGCCTCGGCGCTGGCAAGGCCCACCCAGGCCGCCACCGCCGCTATGACGAACCGTTGCATCGAAGTGCAAATATTAAGGGGGTTGCGTTCGTCATTCAAACGCGAAGTAGAATGGCCTTACAGTTGCCATAAAGAACAGAGGTCAGCCGAGAGCACCGTGTTCGACTCGCTGTTTGCATTTTTCTTCAAGTATTCGCCTTACGTGTTCCAGCAGGGCGAACTGCGCCTCGCGTTCGGCTCTCCTGTGTACATCGCGGCCGGACTGGCGGCCGCCGCCGCGCTGGCCGCTGTGCTCACCTACCGGAGCGCGCCTGGCGAAGCGAGCTGGATCGATCGCACGGTGCTGACGGCGTTGCGTCTCTGCCTGGTCGCCCTGGTCCTGTTCTGCCTGTTCCGTCCTGTGTTGATCCTGCGGGCGTCCGTCCCCCAGCAGAACTTCCTGGGTATCCTCCTGGACGATTCGCGCAGCATGCGGGTCGCCGACCACGAGGGCAAGCCGCGTGGCGAATTCGTCGGCGCGACCTTCGCCCCGGACAGTCCGGTCATGAAGGCGCTGTCGAGCCGGTATGCGGTGCGCGTGTTCCGCTTCGCGTCGTCCACCGATCGCGTGGCGGCCGCCCGCGACCTGTCGTTCGACGGCACGCAGACCAAGCTCGGCGACGCGCTGCAGCGCGCGAAGGACGAATTCACGGGACTGCCGCTGGCCGGGCTCGTCATGGTGACCGACGGCGCCGACACCGAAGAAGCCTCCATTCAAGAGTCGCTGCTCGGCCTCCGCGCGAGCCAGGTTCCGGTGTTTACGGTGGGTGTCGGGCGCGAAACGCTCGGCCGCGACATTCAAATCAGCCGCGTCAGCACCCCGAAGCAGGTGCTCAAGGGCACGAACCTCTCGCTCGACGTCATCGTGTCGCAGAGCGGGTTCCGCGGCACGACTGTGCCGCTCAACGTCGAGGACTCCGGCCGGATCCTGAGCACTCAGGATGTCGCGCTGACCAACGACGGCGAGCCGACCACCGTCAAGGTGCACTTCACGGCAACCGAAGCCGGCCCCAGAACGATCCGATTCCGCATTCCGCAGCAGGAAGGCGAAGAAATCACCCAGAACAACGTGCGCGAGGTGCTGCTCGACGTGGTGGATCGCAAGGAGAAGATTCTCTTCTTCGACGGCGAGCCGCACTTCGAGGTCAAGTTCATCCGCCGCGCCGTGTCTGACGACCCCAATCTGCAGCTTGTCGTGCTGCAACGGACGACCGACACCAAGTTCTTCCGCATTCTCATCGACAGCCCCGACGAGCTCGCGGCGGGCTTTCCGAAAACGCGCGACGAGCTGTTCTCGTATCGCGGCCTGATTCTCGGCAGCATCGAAGCCAACGCCTTCACCGGCGACCAGTTGCGGATGATTGCCGACTTCGCAGACCGGCGCGGCGGCGGGCTCATGATGATCGGGGGCCGCCGCTCGTTTTCCGAGGGCGGGTATGCGGGAACGCCGGTCGCCGACGCGCTTCCGGTCGTGCTCGACGCCAAGCAGCCCGATACGACGACCCGCGTGCAGGTGACGCCGACGCGGCCTGGACAGTCACATGCCGTCACGCAGATCGAGAAGACCGAAGAGGGCTCGGTCAAGCGATGGAGCACGCTGCCGCCGGTCATCAGCGTGAATCCGATTCGCCAGGTCAAGCCGGGGGCGACGACGCTGCTGCGCGGCGTCGATGAGGGCGGCCGCGAATCGATCGCGCTCGCGTATCAGCGCTACGGGCGTGGCAAGACGCTCGCCTTCCCGATCTACGACTCGTGGACGTGGCAGATGGACGCCAAGATCGCCGTCGAAGACATGACCCACGAAACCTACTGGCGCCAGTTGATGCGCTGGCTGGTCGACGGCGTGCCCGATCAAGTCGAGCTGACGATCGCGCCCGACCAGGTCGAGCCCGGGGAAGTGGTGACGCTCATCGCCGAGGTGTCGGATCCCAGTTACCTCGAGGTGAACGATGCCGCCGTGACCGCGCACGTCACGGGACCGAAGGGCGCCGTCATCGACGTGCCGCTCCAGTGGACCGGCGAGCGCAACGGCGAGTACCGCGGCACGTTTACGCCGGGCGAGAACGGATCGTACGAAGCCAAGGTCGAGGCGTCCCGGTCGGGCGCCACCCTCGGCACGAACGTCGGGCACGTGCGGGTGGCACCCAGCGACAGCGAGTATTTTGACGCGGCGATGCGCGCGCCGCTGCTGCGCCGGATCTCGGAAGAGACAGGCGGCGTTTACTACACCCCGCAGACCGTCTCGTCGCTCGCCGACGACGTGAAGTACACCGGGCGCGGCGTCACCACGGTGGAAGAGCGCGACCTCTGGGACATGCCGATTGTGCTGTTCCTGCTGCTCGGCGTCATGCTGGCCGAGTGGAGCTACCGGCGGGTGAGACATTTGGCGTAGAAAAAGCTGTCAGCTCTCGGCTCTCAGCTGTCAGTAGCTCTCAGAGACTGAAAGCTGATAGCTGACAGCTGAAAGCTATGGAGGATTCAGTGGCGCAGATCGAACAGGACATGCAGCAGGATGATGTCGCGCTTGCCGATCGGATGAAGCACGGGCGTCAGCGCATCATCGAGGAGTTGAAGAAGCTCATCATCGGCCAGGACGAGGTGGTCAATCAGGTGCTGCTGACGCTGTTTGTCGGCGGCAACAGCCTCATCGTGGGCGTGCCCGGCCTCGCCAAGACGCTGCTCATCCATTCGATGGCGCGGGTGCTCGATCTCAAGTTCAACCGCATCCAGTTCACGCCCGACCTGATGCCGTCCGATATCACGGGCACCGACATCATCAACGAGGACCCGGCGACCGGACGCCGGCAGATGCAGTTCGCGCCCGGGCCGATCTTCGCCAACATCGTGCTCGCCGACGAAATCAACCGCACGCCGCCCAAGACCCAGTCGGCGCTGCTCGAAGCCATGCAGGAGCATCGCGTCACGGTCCAGGGGCGCACCTACACGCTCGAAGAGCCGTTCTACGTGTTCGCGACGCAGAACCCGATCGAGCTCGAAGGCACCTATCCGCTGCCCGAAGCCCAGCTCGACCGCTTCATGTTCCACATCGTCATCGAGCATCCGCCCGAAGACGAGGAATACGAAGTCGTCAGAACGACGACCGCCATTCTGAATCCGCAGTTCGAGCGTCCGGTGACGGGCGCCGATCTCGTGGCGTTCCAGCGGCTCGTCAGACGGGTTCCGGTGGCCGACTCGGTGATGCGCTATGCGCTCGAGCTGGTGCGCACCACCCGTCCGAAGGCCAAAGAAGCGCCCGAGGTCATCAAGAAGTGGGTGGCGTTCGGCGCGAGCGTGCGCGCGGCGCAGTACCTGATCCTGGGCGCGAAAGCCCGCGCGCTCACGAACGGGCGCTATCACGTCAGCTTCGAGGATATCCGCGCGCTGTCGCACCCGGTGCTGCGCCACCGCGTGCTGACGAACTTCCACGCCGAATCGGAAGGCATCACGAGCGACTCGATCATCGATCAGCTGCTCGAGGCTGTACCCGACTCCCCGATCGGGAATGTAGGGAAAGCAGATGAACGACCGTAACAAGATCCGGAGCGTAAGCGACGGCACGCGCATGGGGGTGGGGCCCCATGCGAACTAAATAATGGAACAGCACTCACTCCCAGGCGCCCGGTTCGTCGACCCGAAGGTGCTCGCGCGCATCGGCAATCTCGAGCTGCTCGCGAAAACCGTCGTCGATGGATTCATCAACGGGCTGCACCGCTCGCCGTACTTCGGCGCGTCGGTCGATTTCGCCGAGCATCGGGGCTACATGCCCGGCGACGACATCCGCCGGGTGGACTGGAAGCTGTACGCGCGGACCGACCGCTACTACCTGAAGGAGTACGAAGCCGACACCAACGCGAACTTCTCGGTCATCCTCGACATCTCGCGGTCGATGGATTTCGCGAGCCGCGGCATTTCGAAGCTCGAGTACGGCAAGTATCTCGGCGCGTGCCTCGCCTACTTCGCGCAGAAACAGCGCGACCGCATCGGCTGCGTCACTTTCGACAACGACATCGTCACGCACATTCCGCCGTCGGCGAAGCACCTGGAGCGCGTCCTGCACACGCTCGATCGGGCCAAACCCGAGCGGAAGGGCGACCTCAAGGTGCCGATGCAGAAAATGGCGGAGCACTTCGGCCGCCGCGGCATTCTCGTGATCATCTCCGATTGGTACGAGTCGCCGGAAGTCATCATGGACGCGGTCAAGCCGTTGCGGTTCCGCGGCAGCGACCTGATCGTGTTTCACGTGCTCGATCCCGCGGAGATCGACTTCAACTTCACCGAGGCCGCGAGCTTCCAGGACCTCGAGACCGGCGAGCAGATTCCGGTCGTGCCGACAGCCCTCGCCAAGCAGTACAAGTCGCTCGTGCAGGAGCACGTGGCCGCGCTGACCTCGCGGTTCTCGCAGAACCGCGTCGACTACACGCTCGTCAACACGGCGACGCCGCTCGATTACGCATTGTTCAAATACCTGTCCGCGCGCCAGCGGCTGAGCCGGGTGAGATAAATGGCGTTTCTGGCACCTCTCTTCTTCGCCGCGCTCCTCACGTTCGCCATCCCGATCCTGATCCACCTGACGCAGCGCGAGCGCAAACAGGTGGTCGAGTTCCCGTCGCTCATGTTCCTCGAAAAGATTCCGTATCAGTCGGTCCGCCGGCGCCGGATTCGCGACTGGCCGCTGCTGGCCATGCGCCTGGCCGCGATCCTGCTGATCGTGCTCGCGTTTGCGCGGCCGTTCTTCGACCGGCCGATCGTCGCGCTGGCCAACGTGTCGGGGCCACGCGAGGTCGTCATCCTCCTCGACCGCTCCTACAGCATGGGGTACGGCGATCGGTGGACGCGCGCGCAGGCCGAGGCGCGTCAGGTCGTGCAGGGGCTGACGTCGACCGATCACGCCACCCTCGTGCTCTTCGGCACCAGCGCGCAGGCGGAAGTGCGTGCGACGGCAGAGCTCTCGCGCGTGACAGCGGCCATCGACGCCGCCAAGGTCAGCGCCGAAGCCACGCGCTACGCGCCCGCCCTCAAGCTGGCGCAGCGCGTGCTGGCCGACTCGACGCTGCAGTCGCGCGAAGTCGTCATGATCAGCGACTTCCAGCGAAGTGGATGGGTGCGCGACGAAAATCTCCGGCTGCCCGAGGGCACCACGTTCAGGACGGTGCCGATCGCCGATGCGCAGACGGCGAACCTGACCGTCTCGAACGTGCTGCCTCAGCGATCGACGTTCTCGGGGCAGGAGCGGATTACCGTCGCGGCCAACGTCATCAACCGCGGGCCGTCCGCCGTGAACAACGTCCGGGTGGCTCTCGAGCTCGACGGGCGTGCGGTCGAAGCGCAGACGGTGTCGGTGCAGCCGGGCGCGCCGGCGGCGATTTCGTTCCAGCCGTTCACGCTGGGCCGCGCCTACACGCGTGGCACGGTCCGCATCGGCGACGATGCGCTGAAGCAGGACAACGCGTTCCATTTCGTCGTCTCACCGGCGCAGCGGCTCTCGGTGCTTCTGGTGGAGCCGTCGCGCGCGTCGCGCGAGGCGAGCCTGTATCTGCAGAGGGCGCTCGCGATTGGCAGCGCACCCGCATTTCAGGTGGACATGCGCCAAGGTGAATCGGTCGCCTCGACCGATCTCGACCGCCATCGCGTCGTCATCCTCAATGATGTCGCCGCACTGAGCTCGGGTGCGGAGCTGAAAGCGTTCGTGTCGAAGGGCGGCGGCCTGCTGGTGGTGCTCGGCGAGCGTGCGAACTGGGGTACCGATTCCAACGACCTGCTTCCGGGTGTGCCGGGCAACGTCGTCGATCGCACCGGCCGCGGCGGCGCGCTGGCCGAGCTCGATTTCAGCCACCCGGTGCTCGAGCTGTTCAAGGCGCCTCGCAGCGGGAACCTGACGACCGCCAGGTTCTTCCGCTACCGCGCGATCACGATGAAACCCGAGCCGGCTGGCGACAAGGAAGGCGAGCAGGCGCCCAGCCGCCGCGTCATCTCACGCTTCGACGATGGCGCCGTCGCGATGGCCGAGCGACGGATCGGATCCGGCAACGTGCTGCTCTGGGCCTCGACGCTCGACAACTACTGGAACGACCTGGCCTTGAAGCCGGTGTATCTGCCCTTCGTGCACGAGATCGTGCGGCACCTTGCCACCTACGAACAGCCCGCGAACTTCTTCACCATCGGCAACGTCGTCGATCCGGGGCATCTGCTGCGCGCGTCGGGCCTCGGCCTGCAGACCGGGACGGGCGCGATGATCCTGACGCCGACGGGCCAGCGGATCGAACAATCCGGGACTACGACACCCGTCCAGCTCGAGCAACAAGGTTTCTACGAAGTGCACGGGCGCTCGAACCAGGCGGGCACCGTGAGCATCGCGGCCAACCTCGACACCACCGAATCCGACTTGTCGGTGCTCGATACTCAGGAGCTGAACGCAGCGCTCTCGGGTCGCCCGGGCGCGGTGAATCCGGCTTCGGCCGACGCCGCCACGCTGACGCCCGAGGATCAGGAGCGGCGCCAGAATTTCTGGTGGTATCTGCTGATGGCCGGCATCGCGCTGCTCGGCGTGGAGACGGCAATCTCGAATCGCATGAAGGGTCCCGTCGAAGGGACGCGGATTACGCCGACCGCCGCGACGTAGGAAGTCTCAAGGCGCTAGTCGGAAGTCGGAAGGCGCAGGTCCAGTCACAAGGCGCTAGTCGAAAGTCGAAAGTCGCGAGTCAGTCGTCAGCATCTTCGGGCCGCTGGGCCGCGCTGGCGCCAGTTGGATCGCTGCAGATAGTTGATCCATGGTGTCAGCATCTTCGCAATTTCGATGTATTTGTCGCCCGCACTCGAACGTTCCTCATCGCTGACGTAACCCCGGTCGTTCGCAGTGATGAGATGGGTGTATGACTCATACGCGGACCCGCGCGCCCGGCCGTAGTAATCGGCGGTCTGACGGTCGGTGATCTGGCCGAATCCTTCGGCGATGAGAGCGGGAACGCGCGCGGACGATCGGGACAACTGATCCCACGTGTTGAAATCGCTGCGAAAGGCGGGACGCTTCAGGAATGCAGAAACTGCACGCTGCGCGTCGAGTGCCTTGCGATAAACAAGCACATCTGACAAATTCTTCGCTTTCATGTCGGGGGATTCGGCAAAGCGCGTGCCGACTCGCGACTCGACTTGCGCCTGCCGACTTCCGACCAACGCCTTGCGACTGGACTTGCGCCTTCCGACTGTCGACTAGCGCCTTGCGACTCTTATGAACGACGCCCATTGTCACTTCTTCTCCGAATCATTCTTCGCCACCCTCGGCCGGCAACGGGCGCCGCAGGCGCCCCAGTCTGCTGCCGACATCGTCGACGCGCTCAAGTGGGACCCGCCGGGGTCGCCGGACGATCTCGCCGACCGCTGGGTTGATGCGCTCGATCGCGGCGGTGTCCGGCGCGCGTCGCTGATCGCGAGCGTTCCGGGCGATGAAGAATCCGTCGCGCGCGCCCTTGCCCGTCATCCGTCGCGCTTCGTGGGGTTCTTCATGCTCGATCCGTCCGCGCCCGACGCCGCGGCGCGAACGGAACACGCGCTCGGTCAGTTCGGGCTGCGCGCGATTTGCCTGTTCCCGGCCATGCAGCGCTATCCATTGCAGGATGCGCGGGTGCGGGAGATCGTTCAACTGGCGGCGGCGCACGCAGGGACGGCCGTGTTCGTCCACTGCGGCGCGCTCTCGGTGGGCGTGAGGAAAAAACTGGGCCTGCCAAGCCGTTTCGACGTGCGCTACGGCAACCCGCTCGACCTGCACGCCCTGGCGGCCGACTTCCCCGAGGTGCCCTTCATCATCCCGCACTTCGGCGCGGGGCTGTTTCGTGAGGCCCTGCTCGTGGCCGATCTTTGCACCAACGTGTACCTCGACACATCGAGTACCAACCGTTGGATGGCCTACCACCCCGCGCTCACCCTTGCCGATGTGTTCCGGCAGGCGCTTGCGGTGACGGGCCCGAATCGACTGTTGTTCGGCACGGACTCGTCGTTTTTTCCGCGCGGCTGGAACCGGGAGGTCTATCAGGCGCAGGCCGCCGCGCTCGAAACCGCGGGCGTGGACGCCGCCGTCCGGGAGTGCATCTTCGGCACCAATTTCGACCGCCTTTTTCCCGCCTGACCCCGTCTAAGGTGTTACGATCACTTTAATTAACCGGGGGGACAGCATGGCTGACGAACTCGTGTCCGCGGGCGACCGATCGGAGCTGACCAGCATCATTCGGGACATCCGAAAACGCTGGCGCTTGAAGCTTGCCGTGCGGGGCGCCGCCTTCGTCGTGGCCGGCTTCCTCCTCACGCTGCTCCTCTCGGCCTACGCGCTCGAGTCCCTCAAGTTCAGCCCCGGGTCGATCATCGCCTTCCGCGTCGGCATGGTCATGATTTTCGGAGCGCTGGCGGGTTATTTCTTCGTCCTGCCGCAGTGGCGCCGCGTCACCAATGAACAGGTGGCGCTCTATCTGGAAGAGTGCGAGCCATCGCTCGAGACCGCGATTCTCAGCGCGCTCGAAGCTGAAAAGGGATCCCCATCGCATTCGCCCGATCTGGCGCGCCGCCTCGTCCAGCAGGCGATCGAGCAATGCGGACAGATCGAGATGGGCCGCCGGCTGGAAGCGCAGCCTCTGCGGCGCTATGCCGCGGCGATTGGCGGTGCGGTCGCGCTGGCCCTCCTGATCTTCATTCTCGGCCCGGCATACCTGCGCCAGGGCGCCTCGGCGCTCCTCATCATGACCGGTGGGCTGCTCGAGGCGAGCCCGTATCACATCACCGTCAAGCCCGGCAGCTCCACGGTGCCGCGCGGGTCCGATCAGACGATTACGGCGACCATTCAGGGCTTCGAGTCCGACAAGGCCGAACTGCTCATCCGCAAAGCGCTGAACACGCCGTTCGAGCACGTACCGATGGTGTTCAACAGCGACACGAAGATCTTCGAGGGGGTGCTCTTCGATCTGCCCGGCTCGATCGACTACTTCGTCGAATCGGGCGGCGTACAATCGGACGTCTTCACGCTGCACGCGGCCGACCTGCCGTATGTGAAGCAGATGGAAATGGAATACGTGTTCCCGTCGTACACGGGACTCTCGCCGCGCAAGATTGAAAACGGCGGCGACATCGCCGTGCTGCAGGGCACGCAGGTCCGCCTCCGCATCACGCCGACGATGAAGGCGCCGACGGGACGCATCGTGCTGGACGGCGGCGGTACGTTGCCCCTCGCGCTCGAGGGCGACGTCTTTACCGCGACGATTCCCGTCACCAAGGACGGCTTCTACCGCGTCGAACTGCAGGGCGGGCCCGAGAATAAGCTCGTCAACGCCTCGCCGCAGTACACGATCGACGTCCTCGAAGATCAGGCGCCGAGCGTCTCGATTGCGAAGCCGGGACGCGACACCACGGCCTCGCCGATCGAAGAGCTGGCCGTCGAGGCGCGTGCCGACGATGACTTCGGCGTCAGGCAGCTCGAGCTCATCTATTCGGTGAACGGCGGACCCGAGCAGATCAAGAAGCTGGTCGATTCAAAGACCAAGGCGCTGCCCGAAGTGTCGGCCGCCCATACGTTCTATCTCGAAGAGCTGAAGGTCGCTCCCGGCGATTCGGTCTCTTACTTCGCGCGCGCGACCGACAACATCGGACGAAACGTGTCGAGCGATCTGTACTTCATCCGCGTCCGCAAGCTCGACGAGCAGTTCCGGTCGGCGATGTCGATGGGCGGGGGCGGCGGAGGCGGGGGCGGCGGCAACATGCAGGTCGACGCGCTCTCGCAGCAGCAGCGCGAGATTATCTCGGCCACCCACAACATCGTCCGCGACCGCAAGACGATGACGGCGGCCAAGCTGCGCGAAAGTCTCGTCGTCGTCGCGCTGTCGCAGTCGAAGCTCCGCGAGCAGGTCGAAGGGCTCGTCGGACGGATGAACAGCCGGCTGGTCGAGCCGGATCCGGCGTTCCAGCGTATCGCCGAGCTGCTGCCGAAGGCCGCCGAGGAAATGAAGGCCGCCGAGAGCAAGCTGCAGGCGCAGGCGCCCACCGATGCGCTGCCACCCGAGAACCGCGCGCTCCAGCAGTTACAGAAGGCGGAAGAAGAGTACGAAAAGCAGGTCAGCCAGCAGCGCGGTGGCGGCGGTGGCGGCGGCGGCGCCGGGTCGGTTTCTGAGGATCTCGCGGAGTTGTTCAAGCAAGACATGGACAAGCTCGCGAACCAGTACGAGACCGCTCAGAGCGCGCAGCAGCAGCAATCCGATCAGCAGGTCGACGCGTTGACCGAAAAGCTGCGCGAGCTCGCGCGGCGCCAGCAGCAGGAAGCCGAGCGGCAGCGTCAGCAGGCGCTGGCCGGTCAGGCATCACAGGGCGGCGGGGCCAGCCAGCGTGCGCTGGCCGACCAGGCCGAAGAGGTCGCCCGGCAGCTCGAGCGTTTGTCGCGCGAGCGCAATCGCCCCGACCTCGCACAGGCGGCACAGGCCGCGCGACAGGCGGCCGATCGATGCGCCGCGCCGCGTCGTCGGGCGACCCGAGCTCCGCGGGGCAGGCGAGCGCCGCGCTGGGGACGCTGCGCGAAGCGCAGCGCCGGCTCGAGCAGGAGCAGGGCGCGCGCGGAGAGCGCGACATGCAGACCGCGCAGCAGCAGGCCGAAGAGATCGCGCGCGAGCACCGCGAGCTGTCGCAGGAAGCGCTCGGGCTCTCACAGTCGAACAGCACGGGGCGCGCCAACGATCGCGCGCGGCAGCTCGGCCAGAAGAAGTACGAGCTCGAGGCGAAGGTGAACGAGCTCGAAAAGCAGATCGATCGCATGTCTGGTGAGATGCGGCGCAACGAGCGCGACGCGTCGCGCAAGCTGCAGGAAGCGGCCGACGGCATCCGGAACAACCGTCTCGAAGAGCAGATTCACTACTCGGGCAGCCTGATGCGTCAAACCGGACAAACGAGCCCCGACCTCGAGAAGAACATCGGCAGCGAGATTGACAAGCTGCGCAGCAAGCTCAACGAGGCGGCCGGCGCCGTCGGCCAGGGCGACAAGACCAACCGCATGGCGAACAATCTCGACCGCGCGCGAAATCTGGTGCGCGGCGTCGACTCGATGCAGCAGCAGATGCGGGACGGTCAACAGGGTCAACAAGGTCAGCAGGGCCAACAGGGTCAGCAAGGCCAACAGGGCCAGCAAGGCCAGCAGGGCCAGCAGGGCCAGCAAGGACAGCAGGGCCAACAAGGTCAGCAAGGCCAACAGGGCCAACAAGGACAGCAGGGCCAGCAAGGCCAACAGGGTCAAGGCCAGGGCCAGCAGGGACAGGGCGGCCAGGACGGGAACCGCGGTGGCGATGGCCGCGACGGCCCCAATGGCAGTGGCCGCGGCGCGAACTACAACGGCGACGACTGGGGCGGATGGGGACAGCGCGTCTTCACACCCGGCGAAGTCCGTCAGTTCCGCGATCAGGCACGGTACTGGGGCAACGAAGCGCAGCAGTTGCGCGATCAGCTGCGCAACGACGGCGTGCCGGCTGCCGATCTCGACGAGATTCTGCGCCAGATCCGCCAACTCGACGACGACCGCGCGTACAAGGACGCGCGCGAGCTCGAGCGGCTGCAGACCCAGGTGGCCGAAGGACTGAAGCGCTTCGAATTCAGCTTGCGCCGCAAAGTCGAAGACTCGCAGGGCGATCAACCCGCGCTGACGGCGACCGACGAAGTGCCCCGCGGATTCCGCGACTTGGTCAACGAGTACTATCGGTCGTTGTCGCGAGCATCGAAGTGAACCAGCGGTGCGCCTCCACCGCCGCCTCATCATCGGTTCTGTTCTAGCCGCTGTCCTCATCGCGTCGGCGGCCTACGGCCAGATCTGGTCAGGCGGTGACCTGTGGCAGGGCTGGCGAGGTGAGCCGCCGCGTTACCCGACGCGCGCCATCAATGACGGCCGGTTCCACTTCTGCCGGCTCATGTACCCGAGCGCCTGGCGCGAAGCCGGCGGTCAAGGCTGGCGCACCGACTATCCCGGCGCCGACATCAACTTCAGCGTCCGCTTCGCGGAGCTGACGAAGACTCCAGTGAGCATCGACGGTGAAGGCGACCCCGAATACTTCGTCGTGCCCAGCAGCGGAGACGACAACCTCTTTCGCTGCCCCTTCGTGCACATCGAGGATGCGGGCACCGCGCGGTTCACCGACGCCGACGTCCAGCAGTTGAGCCTGTACCTCCGGAAGGGCGGCTTCATGTGGAGCGACGACTTCTGGGGCTCGCGCGCCTGGGACGTGTGGCAGCGCGAAATCGGACGCGTGCTGCCGCGCGACAAATACCCCATCGTCGACATCCCCGTGACGCACGCGATGTTCCAGACGGTCTATTCGGTGAAGCGCATCCTGCAGGTTCCCGCGATCAGTCAGTGGCGGCGGAACGGCGGCGAGACCTCGGAGCGCGGTTCCGACAGCGCCGTCGTCAACACGAAGGGGATCTTCGACGAAAAAGGCAGGCTGATGGTGTTGATGACGCACAACACCGACATCTCGGATACCTGGGAGCGCGAGGGCGAAGACGTGGAGTACTTCTATCGTTTCTCGCCCGAAGGGTACGCCATCGCGATCAACGTGATGGTGTACGTCATGACGCACTGACCCTCACCGCGCAGCCGTTTCAGAACCGAAAAACAAACAGGAGATCAGGAGATCAGGAGGAATTGCGCGCGCGTTGTCCTGAAAACAAGATGAACCTGGAAGACTTGCCGGCTTTCGCGGTGGAAGAGATCTCTGTGGGTGCGGACGAACTGCGACTTCGAGGGCAGTTCAGCCACTTGAGAGGTGTCTATGTCGGCGCGTCTTTCCTGTATTGCGGCGATGCCCAATGGCCCGGCGAGCTCGTCGAATGTGACCCTGTATCGCGGAGCGGCGTCTTTTCCGCGCCGCTGTGGGTTCAGCGCGATCTCATTCAAGTCGGCAGCGTCGTGCCCTGGCTTCCCGGTGCGTGGCAGTTCCACCACGTCAACATGATTCTGAAGACATCCTCCTGGGAGTGCCGCAGGCTCGTACCCTCCGAAAGCATTTTCGAGTCGGCAATGCCCATGGTTGGACCCAGTTCGGGGCCGAGCTTACAACTGACCATGTGCTTACCCACGTGGAGCGGGACGGTTGGGATCATGAGGAATGTCGGATCTGCTACGCCCATGTCGGTCGCGGCGGAACGCCCGAGGGATACGTCAATCAAAAGGATGAGTGGCTCTGCCAGGAATGCTACGAGAAATACGGACGCACGAAGATCTCGGATTCACACAAGACGTTACTGCCTTCTAATCTCCTGGAAGCGGTTTTAAAACCTCATGGAAGCGGGTGGCGCCGGGCGGGGCCGCCCCGGCCACGCCCGCAGGTCCGCCTCCCGTACACGTGTTGTTCGGACCGAGGACGGGACGGGGCAGCCCGGCGACAGGACCCGCTTTCCCGGTTTTGAACCGCTTCTGGCCTTAGAACATATCCAGGCCGAACTTCGGCGCCTTGCGGGTGCCGGTAATCTTGATCGGGATGACCGTTCCGGCGCCGGGCTTCCTGAAGAACGGATCGATCGCCTTCAAAAAAAATCCCTTCACGCCTCCGCCGGCGACCTCGGATAGCGGCGCCTGCAGCTTCAGATGGCCGCGAAACTCGAGCAGCCCTTCGCGCAGGCCGTACTGTCCTTTGAGTTCGACGGCCGAGCCTGGAACCGAAAAGGTGAGGCTCGAGAAGCTCGCGGTGGCATTTTCCATGACGAAGCTCGCCTTCAGATTCGAGACCACCTCGCCCGGATGTTCGTCCTCGGACATGCCCTGCCCGCGGCGGCTGAGGCCGACGAGCTTGGTCTGCACGGTCGGATCGGTGAACGTCGCTTTCGACAGCGCGAACTTCCCGCGCAGCCGCATCTTGTCGATGACCTTCTTCTTCTCCGGCGGGATGACGAGTTTCGCCTGCAGCTGTGCCGCGCCGACGAGAACCGGCGTCTCCGAATCGACCGCCAGTCTCAGCAGATCTTCGAACCGTCCCTGCTGAATGGTGACGTCCACTTCAACCTGGCGTCCCTGCACCCCTTCGAATCCAATGACCGCGCCGTGCGCGGTGAGGCTCGTGTCCAGAAACGTCGCGTCCACCCGGTTCAAGTACGTGTCGCCGTCCGAACCGTCGACGACCGCCGCGAAGGTCGTTTTGAGCGGGACCGGCAGCCCACCGGCATCGACCTGAAACTTCGGGGTGTCGGTCGTTCCCTTCACCTCTATACGATTCAGCGGGCCGTTGAAGGATCCCTTCGAGCTCAGCACGCCCGCGAGCCCCTGGATCGTGTCGAGGTTCGCGTTGTCGAACGTGTAGGTGCCCGTCACCGGTGTGCGCGCGGGGTGCGCGACGTTCCAGGGCCCGAAAGTGCCCGACGTTTCAATTTCACCCTTGGGAACGGGATTAGTGAGCGTCGCGATGAACGGCATCGTCTCGTTGATGCCGAGCGAGTCCAACACGAGATGATGAACGGTGAAGACCTTCGGCTGCTTCCCCGCTTTCTTCGGAACGATCGTGATGACCGTGTCCGGCGCTTCGAACCGATCGATGATGACGTGCTGCAGCCGTTCGGCGCCCGCATGCGATTTGTCGTCGGTCTTCCCGCCCTCGTCGTCGTTGTCGTCGCCCGGTGGAATCGTCACTCGCAGCCCCTGCAGACGCACTTCCGAGACGTGCCGCGGCTCTTTCAGGAGATCGCCGAGCGAGCCGCGGATCTCGAACCGATCGATTGCGATGATGGGCGGCACGTCCGTCCGCCCTTTGTGCCGTATCGCCACGCCCCGGCCGCTGACAGACACGCGCGGAAAGACGTGCCCTTCGAGCGTGTCGATCGTCACCTCGCTTTCGAGCTCTTGGGTAAGAAGCTCGATGACGCGCGCCTTGAGCGTGGCCGAGCGGATGGGAATCGACAGGCCAATAAGGATGAGCACGAGTGCAAGCACGCCGACAAGCGGGAGCTCCGATCCAGAGGCGCTTTCGGAACGTCAGCTTTCTATACACATCGAGCATCGCGGCTTGATAAGAAGCAAACACGAGGCCAGTAGCGAAAACGGATCCCGGAACCGTTTTCGCGTGGCGTCAATGCGACGTCGGGCGAATCTCGGACCTGGTGAGGAAACGGCGGTAATTGCTCAGTTTCTGGATGGTCTTCAGGCTGGGGGCGCCGCGGAACACGGTCAGCGTTTCGATCGATTCCGGCAGCAGGACGACCTCGTCGGGTAGCTGAAATTCCACACGGGCGAAGCGGAGCGTCATTTCAGATCGTTCCACCCTGATGAACGGATCGAGCCCGATGTAGCCGGCGCGCATCGGCACGGCGAACGGTTTCGACAACCGGACGACGACCTGCAGCACGTCGTACGAGATCGGATCGAACCAGACGCGCCCCTGGTAACCGCCGCCTTCGGCCTCGAAGCAGGTGCCTTCCCACGTCACGCGCACGCGCTCTGGCGGCGATTCGATGAAGTCGATGGCGCGCGTGCCGGGCGGGCCGCCAAACCCTTCCGCTGGAATGGTGAACCGGTACCTGTACTGATTCTCCGCGAGCAGGAACGCCAGCGGCTCGGGCGAGCCGGTCTTCGGATCGGTACAGCCCGGCTTCTGGTTTCTGCGTGCGGGACGCCCGTTGACGAACTGGAGCGTCCGATCGACGCGGAAGATCCGCTCGCCTTTTGCGTCTGGATCGCGCGACACGCTCAACTCGAACACGGTCGTGCGCGGCTTTCCTGTCGGCTTCAGGTTGAATCGCAGATCCTGCTGGACCACGTCTTCGGTGCAGATGATGCTGATGAAGCGGTCGTAGTACTGCTGGGTGCGCTCGGCCAGGCCGTTGAGAAGGGGGACGAGCTCGGGAGCCTGCGCCACCGCGCGGCTGCCGCCAAACGCCGCAATGACAAGCGCAACCGGCAGGGCGGCGCGGAGCATGGACAATCTTACACGGTACAACCCAGAACGGAAGCGACGATGTCGGCCGCGTTTTCGACATCGCGCCGGGTCACATCGAGATGCGTCACCATGCGCACACGATCGCGATCGACGGGCACGGCCAGAACCCCGCGTGACGAGATCTGAGACAGGAAATCCGCCGACGACAGCCCGCTGGGCTTCACGCTGAAGATGACGATGTTGGTCTGAACCTTTTCAGGATTCAGCGCGATGCCGGGCACCCGCGAGAGCTTCTGCGCCAGCATCTCCGCGTTGTCGTGATCGTCCTTCAGGCGCTTCGGTCCTTCCTCCAGCGCCACAAGTCCGGCGGCCGCGAGCACGCCCGCCTGGCGCATGCCGCCGCCGAGCATCTTCCGGATCGATCGACAGCGTTCGATGAACTCGCGGCTGCCGACGATCATCGATCCCACCGGTGCCCCGAGGCCCTTGCTCAGGCAGAACTGCACCGAATCGAAGGGCCTCGTCATCGTCTCCACACGCTCGCCCAGATACGTGGCCGCGTTGAAGACGCGCGCGCCGTCCAGATGCACGCGAATGCCCTGTTCGTGAGCGCGATCGCAGATCTCTTCGACCACTTTCGTTCGGTAAACCGTCCCGCCCGCCATGTTCACGGTGTTCTCGAGGCAAATCAGCGACGTCTGGGGCCGGTAGTAGACCTTCGGACGTATCGCATCCGCGATCGCGTCCCACGACAGCAGGCCGTCTTCGCCGTTGACGACCCGTGGAAGGAGACCCGCGAGCGCGGCCAGCGCGCCCATCTCGTAGTTGTAGATGTGGCCGTTGGTTTCGCAGATGACTTCCTGGCCCGGCCGCGTGTGCGCGATGACGGAGGTGAGGTTGCCCATCGAGCCCGACGGGACAAAGAGCGCAGCTTCGCGGCCAAAGACGGCGGCCGCACGTTCCTGCAGCAGATTCAGCGTGGGATCTTCCAGAAAGACGTCGTCGCCAACCTCGGCCTCCGCCATGGCTCGGCGCATGGCGGGAGACGGCCGGGTGACGGTGTCGGAGCGGAGATCGATGGCAGCCATCCGCACATCATAAATGGTCTCCGCCCGCTGCTTACGCTTACGCGACCCTCGTGAGCTTGCGAACCACAATCCGGGCGGGCTGGTCGTCCTTGCACTCGTGCCACCAGATGCCCCGATCGATCCACCACCCGTTCTCACCCTGGTCGTCGAACAGCCCCCCGCAGCGGCCGCACACCTCGTATTCCAGCTTCACCGGGGTATTCTTCTTCACATCTGTTTAGACTGTAGAGGTTACGGTCTGGTTCCCGCAAAAAACAGGGGTTTTGGCAAGAATGGGTCCCCCACGACTACCTAAGTCGGCCGGGTCTTGCTCTTCAGACCCCGGTCTTGGGCTCGAAATCCAGCGAAACCCCGTTCATGCAGTAGCGCAGCCCCGTAGGTCGTGGGCCATCTTCGAACACGTGCCCCAGATGCCCCTTACAGCGCGCGCAGTGCACCTCGGTGCGTACCATTCCGTACCGCGCGATCGGTCGTTGTTTCCACCGCCTGGTCGAGTGGCGCCCAGAAACTCGGCCAGCCGGTCCCGCTGTTGAATTTCGTGGACGAGGCGAACAGGTCCTGCCGACACCCGGCGCATCTGAAGACACCTTCCCGATGTTCTTTGTCGAGCGGACTCGTCCCGGCCCGCTCGGTCCCGTGCTTGCGTAGAACCTGATACTGCTCTGGCGTCAGCGTCGCGCGCCATTCCTCGTCGCTCGTTGGAATGTCCATGCCGCCAATCTACCAGATTCGTTAGACTCGCGATGCCGTGAGACTCGTGCTTTCTTCGGGCATCGTGCTTGTGGCGATGCTGGTCCTCGTCTGGGCGCTGCAGCGCAAGCTCATCTATTTTCCGTCCTCGGACGTGCCCGATCCGGACACCATCGGGCTCGGCGGCGTCGTGCCGGTGACGTTTCCGACCACAGACGGTCTGACGCTGCACGGCTGGTTCGTCAGCCGCACCGGCACGCCGGAATTCGTCGTCTTGATCTTCAACGGCAACGCCGGCAACCGCGCGCACCGCGCCGCGCTGGCCGATGCGCTGTCGCGATCGGGCCTGGCCGTGTTTGTCTTCGACTATCGCGGGTACGGCGGCAATCCCGGCACACCCACTGAAGAGGGCCTGCGGCTCGATGCGCGCGCGGCCCGCCGCGCGCTGCTGGCACGAGCGGACGTCGATGCGTCCCGTGTGGTCTACTTCGGCGAATCGCTCGGGACGGCAGTCGCCGCTGAACTTGCGGCGGAACATCCCCCGGCCGCGCTCGTGTTGCGATCGCCGTTCGCGTCGATGACCGAGGTGGGCCGGCATCACTACCCGTGGCTCCCGGTCGGCTTGTTGCTTCGAGACCGGTTCGAAACGCTGGAACGCATTCCCCGCGTTCGAGCGCCCATCCTCGTGATCGCAGGCGGGGCAGATCACATCATACCGGCCGCACAGAGCCGGCGCGTGTTCGAGGCGGCCAACGAGCCCAGGTCGCTGCTCGTGATTCCCGACGCCGATCACAATGACGACGCTCTATTCACCGGCCGGCCGATGATCGAAGGAATGCTTCGATTTCTCCGTCATCTCCGGTAGGCTGAACGGGGTCGGGAGGGGTTTTCCGTTCCGTGGGGAAAACCCCTCCCGACCCCGTTTTCAGATGGGATACCCATGGGCGATTCCGCCATCGTCGTTCGCGACCTCGTAAAGATCTTCAAGCGCCGCGGCCAGCCCGACGTTCGCGCGGTCGACGGCCTGACGTTTTCGGTGCGAAGGGGATCGATCTTCGGCCTGCTCGGACCGAACGGCGCCGGCAAGACGACCACGCTGAAGATGCTGACGACGCTGTTGCGCCCCTCGTCCGGGCAGATTGAGGTGGAAGGCGTCGACCCGCTGAAGGATCCTCTCGAGGTGCGAAAGCGCATCTCGGTCGTCATCCAGGAGAGCGCCGTCGATCTGTTCCTGTCGATCGTGGACAACCTGGGCACGTTCGGCCGATTTCACGGGTTGTCGCCACGCGCCATCCGCGATCGCACCGAAGACGTGCTCGATCAGTTCGAGCTTCGCTCCGAGGCCAACCGCAAGGTGATGGATCTGAGCGGCGGCTTCAAGCGGCGCGTTCAGGTGGCCAAGGTGTTCATGCTCGACACGCCGATCGTCTTTCTCGACGAGTTCTCGACGGGCATGGATCCCATCCTGAAGCGGTCGGTCATGAACAGGCTGCGCGGGGAATCGTCGCGTGGCCGGACGATCGTGCTCACGACCCAGATTCTCGGCGAAGCGGAGGCGCTGTGCGACGACATCCTCATCATGCGCGCGGGCCGCGAGGCCGCGCGTGGCGACATCAACACCCTCAAGCTGCTCTCCGGCGGGCTGTACGAGATCTCGGTGACGTTTGACGAGCTCCCTCGCTCGCTCGAGGCTGCGGTCGCGGCGTACCACCCGACGCGCATCGAGGTGACGCAGAACTCGGCCGTGATCACGGTCCGCGAACAGGAAGGCCGGGTGCTCGACCTCGTGGCGCACCTCGGCCGCCTCGGCCGCGTGCTCAGAATCGAAGTCTCCGGAGCCAGCCTCGAAGACATCTTCATCGAATTGACCGCCAAGCGGCAGCCTGACGCGGTGACCCGGAGCGACACGTGAGCGCGCTCTCCGCCATCATGTACAGGGAGGGGAAGATTCGCGCGACGAACCTTACCTTCATCTTCTGGGATCTGTTGTATCCCCTCGGCTATCTCCTCGTCTTCGGCGTCGGCATGACGCAGGCGATGGGCATGAAGCCCCCCGGTATCGGTGTCGATTACAACGCGTTCTTCCTGGCCGGCGTCCTCGGGATGGCGAGCTTCGGCATCGCGTCGAACACGGCCTGGTCGTTCTTCATGGATCGAGACAACGGCATCTTTTACGAGATGCTGACCTACCCGATGCGGCGCTCCGAGTATCTGCTCGGCAAGACGCTGTTCAACCTGGTGGTGTCGGTGGTCCAGGCGCTCATCACGGTCGTGCTCGCCCAGGTGGCGCTCGACGTGCCGATTCGCTGGCAGTCGCTGCCGCTTCTTACGGCAGCGGTCGTCATCGGTACGGCCGGCTGGTTTTTCTTCTACGCCATCTTCGCGCTGGTGATTCGCGGCAACGACGTGTTCAACACGGTGACGTCGATCTTCTACTTCGTTCTGCTGTTCGCCAGCTCGATGTTCTACCCCGTGGACCCGCTGCCCACGCCGTTGCGGCAGCTCTCCTGGGCGAATCCCATTACCTGGCACGTCGACGTGCTTCGATATGCCACCATCGGGCTCGGCGATCCGTCCCGTATCTGGCTGGAATCGGCCGCGTTCCTGATCTTCGTCGGCGTCTCATTTCTCGGGGCGCTCTGGGCGCTCCAGCGACAATAGGAGGAGCTTTTATTTTTTACTTTCTTCGCCTTCGCTCCATTTCGTCGAGCGTCTTCGGCCAGTCGTCTCTCAAGAGCTTCGACAGCGCGCGATCGGCGAGAAGCCGCCCATCAGTCTGACATTCGGGGCAGTAGTTCACTTCGTGCTCGCCATGGACGATCCGCTGCACGGGAGTGCCGCAGCGCGGGCAGGGTTGGCCGAAGCGGCCGTGCACGGCCATCTCATCGTGGAACGCCGTCACCTTCTCCGGAAACGCGTCTCCGGCCTGCGCGCGCAGCCTCTCCGTCCATTCCGCCAGCGTCTCGAGCGTCGCCGAGTGCAGGAGGCGGATCTCTGCCGATGCCAGCTGGCGCGTCAGCTTGAAGGGCGACAGTTTCGCGCGATGCAGGATCTCGTCCGAGTACGCGTTGCCGATGCCGCTGAAGATGTGTGGATCCGTAAGCGCTCGCTTCAGCGTGTGGCTTTCCTTCTGCAACGTCGCGGCGAATGTCTCCACGCTGCTGGTCATCGGCTCGAGGCCGCCGGGATCGAACGATGCGAGCGTGTCCTCGCTGCCGACGACGTGGAGCGACGCACGCTTTTGCGTGGCGGCCTCCGTCAGCAGCAACGTGCCGCCTGCGAAGTCGAACGCCGCCAGCCCCACCTTGCGCGGCACGGCGATGCCGGCTTCCCGCCATTTGAACCGGCCCGCGATCATCAAGTGAAACACGAGAAAGAGCGTTCCCTCGATTTCCCAGACGATGCGCTTGCCGATGCGCCGCAGGCCGGTCACCGTCCGGCCCGTCGCGGCCTCCAGCGGCGGCTCAACCGACCTGAGCAGAAACGGCGTCGCCAGCCGTATTCGCTCGATCGTTTTCCCGACGATGCGCGGGCGTAACGCAAAGAGATACAGCTCGACATCGGGCAACTCGGGCACGGCTCAGACCTTCGCCGCCGGCGCGGGACGCCCGGTCGCCCTGCCGTAGATGTCGCGGAGTGTTTGTATGGTGTCGGCTTCGCCGGCCGTCTTGTCGCGACGATAGCCTTTCACCCGCGCGAACCGAAGGGCGAGACCTCCCGGATACTGCGGGCTTTCCTGCAGATCGTTGAACGCGATCTCGACGATCAGCTCCGGCCTGACGAACACGACGTGTCCCTCGCGGCGCACTTCGCGTTCGAGTAGCGCCGACGTCTGCCATTCGAGCAGCTCGTCGGTCATCCCCTTGAATGTCTTGCCGAGCATGACGAACCCGCCCCGTTCGGGATCTCGCGCGCCGAGATGGAGATTGCTGAGCCAGCCCTTTCTCCGGCCGCTGCCCCACTCGGCGGCCAACACGACGAGATCGAGCGTCTGGACGCGCTTGATCTTCAGCCATGCGCTGCCACGGCTGCCGGCCGCATAGGGCGCGTCGAGAGACTTCGCCATCACGCCTTCGTGTCCGGCGGCAATGGCATCCTCGAAGAACCGCGATGCCGCCGCGGGGTCGCCGATGATTCGATGTGGAACAACCACCGATGTCAGATCCCCATATCCCACCACCTCGATGAGCGCGGCAAAACGGTCGCGCTGGGGAATCGCGGTCAAGGGGCGGCCATCGATGAACAGGCAGTCGAAAAAGAACGGCGTCAGCGGCAGTTCGGTCCTGAGCCGATCGATGTCGAGGCGCCGGCCGAACCGGCGCATCGTTTCCTGAAACGGCAACGGGGCGCCGCCAGGCTGCAACGCGAGGACTTCGCCGTCGAGGATGACCTCGCGGGTCGTCAGGCGCCGAACCGCGTCGACGACTTCCGGTACGGCGGCGGTCACGTCCCGCAGCGCGCGTGAAAACACGCGGACCTCGTCTCCCGACTTGTGAACCTGAATCCGCGCCCCGTCGAGCTTGAGCTCGAACGCCGCCTCGCCGAACGACTCCAGCGCCTCCTCCACTGATTCCGCGGGAGTCGCCAGCATCGGCTCGACTGGCCTGAATATCTGGATCGCGTACCTTGCCAGGGCGGAAGCACCCTCGTTCAACGCCGCGTATGCGACCTCGCCGAGATCGCCGCACAGCATGGCGGCCTGGCGTACCGCATCGCCGGCGACACCCGCGGCTTTCGCCACCGCCTCTGCCAGCACGCCCTCGAGCGCGCCCTGCCTCAGCTCGCCCGACAAGAGGCGCGCAAGAAAGTCTTGTTCGCTGCTGGTGGCTCGACCAAACAGGTCGGTCAACTCGCTCGTCCGAAGCCTTAATGCGCCTGCGCCTCTGACGCAGGCCACGCGATCGAACGCGCGATGGACGTCCAGGAGATCGAGCGACGCCTCAGCCGCTGCCGGCACCGCGCGCATCGCGCCAATGGCCGACCATCCGATGCCGATACGCCCCTGCCGAAGGGCGCCAGAGAGAAACGCGACGGCGATGCGAATCTCGTCGGCACCGGCGTTCTTGAGAAGCGCGGCAAGGGTCGCGATCTTCTCGAGCCGCCCGCGAGTGCCTGCCACGGCATTCGAGGCGTCGACCAGCTCGGCCAGAGTCATTGCCATATTCTCAACTGACAATCGACCATTGATCGTCGATTGCCGATCGTCAATTGCCAATCAATTGCAAATCGTCAATCGTAAATATGGCAATGTTCGTCATTTAAAAGGTCAATCCCGCGCCGAAGTGCACGCGCGTGCGGGAGCCCAGGCCGCGGGCCACCATGAGACTGATCCGGAAGAGCGGCGCTGTCAGCCATACGCCGCCACCGACCCCCCGTTCCCATTTCTGATCGGCCAGGCGCTCGCCTTTGTCGTAGACGTCGCCCGCGTCGAAGAAGACACTGGTGCCGACTCGCGCCACGCGCAGGGCCGAGCTCAACGGAATCCGAATCTCCGCCGAACCGGCGGTGAGGGTGTCGCCAACTGCGTAGCCCGCCCGGAACCCCCTGAGATTCCTGGATCCGCCGAGGATCGATTTGTAGAAGTCCGGTGCCGGCTCGCTGATGTCCTCTCGCTGGGCGCGCAAGGCGAGGACGATCCCGCGATACAACCCGATATACCCGTTCGCGTCGATTTCCATTCTGATCGCCGGCCGGGATGCGAACGAAAGATGCTCCACCGCCGCGCGCGCGTAGACGGCGTTGTGTGGCATCAGCGGATCGATCCTCGTGTCGTAGACAACATCGGCGCCGATCGAACGCGCATCGGTGTGCTCGTCAACAAGCGTCGAGTGCTGCCAGGCGATTTCGCTGCCGGCCTGGATCTGCCTGCTGACGGCCCAATCGGCCCGGCCCCAGACGCGCTTCCGGTCGGCATCTGATTCAAAAAACGGATGTGTGCGCCGCTGTACCATCACGCCTGTACGGAGGTCCGGCGCGAAGCGGCTGGAAAACTCCTTCTGAAATTCGACGCCCGCGCGTTTGTCTCCACCCCAGCTCAGCGGCATGACGAGGCGCTGACGTGTGTTGCGGTGACCGGAGATGGCGACTCGCGCGCCGTAGGTCAGCCCGTATCCGTCTTCGGCGGTCAGGATGGGCGCGAACATCACGTTCAGCGGTCCGCGGCGGACCGCTTGCGGCATGCTTCCGGGCGATGGCAGCCCGCCAGGAACACCCGGTACCGGCGGATCGATGCGAACCGGACCGTCGTCTATCTGAATGAGAACCGTAATCTGTAAGAGATCGGAAATCGACGCGAACCGCTTCAACACCTCGACGTCGTGAAAGAGTCCTGACTTTTGCAACCGTTGTTCGGCATCGGCCCGAACGGACTCGGAGAACGGCGCGCCCACCGTCAGTCCAGAAGCAGCGATGACTTCTTCGGTTGGAGAAATGGTGTTGCCGTGAACCTGGATGACGGCAATCACCTCCTGCTGGGCAGACAGGGAGGCAGACGTGGCTGCCAGCGCGGCAAGAACGTACACGACCACCGAACGCACGTCAGCGGCTCTTCGGACCGAGGTACTTCGTTCCGGTCGTCGCTTCGCGATGGCCGGAGTACTGGATGTCGTACGTCACGGAGAACGGCCCGCCGGCGAGGATGAAGGCGCCGGCCATGTCGATGCGCCTGGGCAGCCACACTCCCGCGAACACCTCCGACATCAGCATGTTTGCGCGCAGGTCGGTCACACGGACGAGCCAGGCGGCCGGCAGGAAGTCGAGCCCGATGTTGTCGAACGTGTATTTGACGATTTGCTTTTGCGCTCGGCTCAACCCACAGCGTAACGAGCGAGACCTTGTTCATCATCTGCTGAACGGCCTGCCCGTAGCGCTCGTCCTCCGACTTGCGACCCGTCACCTGGTTCGTCCGCGCTTCGGCGCGCGTCGAGGGCTCGTCGGAAAAGAGCTTCGTCGGGTAGTACTCGATCTTGAGGACCGGCACCTTCTCGATCGTCTCGCGCCCGACCAGCGCGTACCGGCCGCCCTCGAACTTGAACTCGAGGAAGTACGCAGAGGAGATGAACTGCGGTTCCCGGGTCTGCTGAATGAGGCTCTGGAGATCGGACGGCGCCGCGACCGTCCCTTCGGTCTCGAGGTTCCGTTGCCGGGCACGCTCGTCGCGGTTTTTCACGCGCCGCAGGAAGTTCTCCTCGTATTTCTCGCGCTCGCTCTCTTTGATCGTGACGCCGTTGAAGCGCACCGGGCTGCGCACGAAAAACCCGTCGCGCGGGTACCACATGTATTCCCGCTTCTGGCCCCAGAGCAGCGCTTCGGCGGGCCCGCGAAACTCGATGCGTTCCTGCTCGTCCAGGATGTATTGCTGAATCTTCTTCCAGTTATCGTCGCGCCGCGCGAGCACCTGCTGCATGAAGGTGTCGAGCTCGGCAGACGGGGCAGGGGTTTGCTGAGCGGAGCCAACAGAGGCCGCAGAAAGCGCGATCAGGATCCAGAGAGCGAAGCCGTAAGGTCGCATCGGGCGCTCCAGGGCAGGGCTGGGTCTAATAATACGGGGTGTGAAGGGTGAAAGGTGCAGGGGATCGAGGAAGGTTCGTCGGGTTCGTCGGGTTCGTCGGGGGTTCGTGGGTTCGTAGGGGTTCGTGGGGTTCGTGGAGTTCGTGGGGTTCGTGGGGTTCGTGGGGTTCGTGAGGTTCTGAACCCGACGAACCCCCGAACCTCCCGAACCCGACGAACCTACGAACTATACGAACCGACGAACTACACGAACTTCTACCAGTCCGTCAGCGATCCGGCCGGCCGGCTGTACACGTTACTGGGTCGTGCCTGGTCGTACTCGCCGATCTGGGTCAGCGCCTTCAGCGCCGGGCCCCGATCTTGGCCTTGGGAAGCGGCCTCGGTGCGGGTGGCCGGAAAGAGCGCCGCCCCCGCGCCTGCAGCAAGAACCTTGAGGGAGCGATCTGCGGTTGATCACAGAGCCCGCCTTTCGTGTTAAGGTGTGGCGCACATCCTACCATGCGAGATCAAGTTTCATCTTGCGCGACGTCTCGCGCGCGATGTCTCGCGCTTTGCGGAGCCCCATTCTGGAGCTCAGAGAGGAGCCTGGTATGCGAAGGTTCTGGATAATCGGCTTCTTGTTGTTGCTGACGGGTATTCCGGCGATCGCCCAGGAAACGAGGAGCACGATTGCGGGTACAGTTCGCGATGAGCAAGGCGTCATCCCTGGCGCAACTGTCAAGGTAACCAACGTCGGCACCGGCGTCACCCAAACCCTCACCGCCAACGGCAGCGGCTACTTCGAGGCCCGTCTCCTCATCGCCGGCGACTACGACGTCGTCATCGAGATGGAGGGCTTCAAGACCCTTCGACGGAGCGGCATCACGCTGGGGTCCGGTCAGCAGCTCGACCTCCAGCTGTCGATGGAGATCGGCACGATTGCCGAGGAGATTACTGTCACCGGCGAGGCGGCCCTGATCGAGACGACAACGCTGAGGCAGGGGCTTGTGCTCGACGAGAAGAAGATCGCCGAGCTGCCGGTGCAGTCGAACATGCCACTCCTGCTCGCGCGGTTCGCGCCGGGCATGAGCGCCAGGGGCGTGATTCCATTTGCCGGCCAGGGGTTCGTCGGCGGCCCCACCACCAACGCCATCCCACTGGGCAATGTGGGCGGCGTTGACTGGTCGATCGATGGCGCATCGAACAACGGCGTCGGCCGGCAGATGTCCACGTCGCCAAACACGGACATGCTGCAGGAAATGCGTGTCGAGTCGACCAACTTCACCGCGTCGGTCGGACACGGCACCGGCGTCGGCATCACGATGATGACGCGCGCCGGCACCAACACGCCGCGCGGCACGCTGAACTATCAGACCTGGACGAACAAGTTCAACCCGCCAAATCGATTTCAGGATGCCGTATTCGATGCCAATCCGCGCGCCAGGAGCGCCTACGAGGATGGCGCATCGCACAATGCGTCGATGACGTTTGGCGGCCCGGTGACGATTCCAGGGGTCATCAACGGCACCAACAAGCTGTTCATGTTCGGCAACTATTCCTACGGGCACGACGATTTCAACGGCAAGTCGGCGGCCAACCGGACGCTTCCGAGAAGCGACCCCGGCCACAACCACCTGGCCGGCGACTTCTCCGACCTGCTGCTGCTGCCCAATCCGGCTCAGTACGTGATCTACGACCCGTTGACGACGCGGCCGGATCAGAACCGGCCGGGGCACGTCATTCGCGATCCGTTTCCGAACAACAGAATTCCAGCCGATCGCATCACAAACCCGCTGTACAAGCTCTATACGGGAATCCTGCCAAGCCCGAACCAGAATCCGGCGGCGTCGAACCAGCAGCCGCTCAACAATTTCTACGACGCCGCACAACCAGATCCGCTCAGAAGCCACGTCTACGGCGTCCGCATCGATTTCAACCATTCGAACCAGAATCGATTTTTCGGACGGGTGAGCGGCAGCCACTTCACCGAAGGCGCGGGAGACTGGACGTACGAGAGTGCGCCCGGTCTACACGCGTTATCGCGCGTACGAAAAACATCGGCCGGCACCGGAAACTGGACGCGCGTCCAGGGCGATACCGTGATCGATGCCCAGTTCGGCGTGAACCGCTTCCTGGAGACGGATCAGCGCCTGAGGCTGAAGGAGCAGACGCCGGGCAGCATCGGATTGCCCGCCTACATGGACGAGTTCTGCCAGGCTCGCGGCGATTTCGGCGGAGTGACGTCGTGCCAGTTACCTCGGATCAACTTCGGCAATGTGAACGCAGGCGACACCAATTTCTACCAGGTGCTTTCAGACAACTCCGGGACGTTCGACCAGGGCACACACTACCAAGGGCAGGTTAACGTGAGCCAGGTCCGTGGGTCTCACACGCTTCGCGGAGGGGCGGACTACCGGTTACACGAGCGCTTTCGCAACTTCCCCGGCAACGCCTCGGGAAACTTCACGTTCGACAACACCTACACCCGGCAGGCCGACGATACGACCGGCGCGTCGAACCTCGGACTCCCCTGGGCCGCGTTTATGCTCGGCATTCCAACCCGGGTGGAAGGCGAGATGACGGCCCAGTCTCAAGCCTCGAACCACTACCTCGGGAGCTATTTCCAGGACTCGTGGCGCGTCTCCGAGAACGTGACGCTGAACGTCGGTCTTCGCTTCGAATACGAGACCGGCGTCAGGGAGAAGAACGATCAGCTGATGCTCGGCTTCGATCCGAACGCCGATGTGGCGATCGCTCAGCTCGCCGAGGCGGCCTATGCCAGGAATCCGATTCCGGAGGTGCCATTAAGCGCGTTCGACGTGCACGGCGGAACCTCTTACTCCAGCAGTCCCGGCCAGACTGGTCTGACCTGGGGCGGACAGTCGATGTGGATGCCCCGCATCGCAGGTTCCTGGTCGATCGACGAGAAGACCGTGTTCAAGGGCGGCTACGGCTTGTACTACGACGTGCTGAATGCCACCAATTTCACGACCCCTGCCCTAAATCAGCTCGGATACGCCGCCACGACGACATCAGTCTCGAGCGTGGATTTCGGACAGAACTGGATCATGGGCGATCCGAAACGGGGAGTGTCCCCGATGACGGATCCGTTTCCGACGCGACCTGGCGGCCGCTTCGACCAGCCGCTTGGCGATGCCCTCGGCGCGAATGCGTCGCTCGGTGCCCGGCTCCAGGCCAACAACCCCGCCCGCGAACACCCGCGCGTTCAGCGCTGGCGCGCGAGCGTGCAGCGCGAGCTCACGCGCAACATGGCGGTCGAGGTCGCGTACAACGGAAGCCGTGGCGATTTCCTCGAGCGACATATCCGGCAGGACTATCTGCCTGAACAGTGGTTCAACAGCAGCAACGTGCGCGACGTCACGCAGCAGAACCTGATGAACGCGAACGTCACGAACCCGTTCTTCATCGGCAACTTCGAACCGCTGAGGACGTCGAATCCGGCGCTCTACAACCAGATGGCGCGCAATGCCTTCTTCACCAGCCCAACCATTCAGCGGCATCGGCTGCTGCGCCCGTTCCCGCACATGTCGAGCGGCGACGGTCTCGAGTACCGGGACCTGGCGGTGGGGGCGAACAGAGCGCATTCGATCGAGATCAGCCTGATGCGGCGGTTTGCCAACGGTTTCACGGCCAGTGCCTTCTACACAGGAACGCGCCTTCGTGAAAACCGCACGGTCGAGGAATACGAACGCGAGCCGACGATCTGGCAGTCGACGCAGGATGCGCGTCCGCACCGGGTGACGGCGAATTTCATCGTCGAGCTCCCGTTCGGCACGGCGAAGCCGTTTCTCAACAACGGCGGCATCGTTGCCGCGATCGTCAGCGACTGGCAGGTCGGCGGCACGTTCGAGTGGCAACCCGGCGAGCTGCTGGAATGGCCCAGCAACATCTTCTTCTACGGTGACACCGACGACATCGCGCTCGACAGCCCCACACTCGATCGCTGGTTCAACACCGACGCGGGGTTCGAGAAAGATCCGGCCAAGGTCCCGGCGGCGTTCCAGAAGCGCACGTTCCCGTTCCGCATCGACGGCGTGCGCGCGCCGAGCCTGAACCATCTGAACATGAACGTCGCGCGGACGGTCAGGCTCGGCAGCAGCAAGACGATGCAATTCCGCGTCGACGCGCTGAACGTGTTCAACAACGAGACCTTTGCCAATCCGAACCTGAACCCGACCTCGACGCAATTCGGAAGGATTACCGCCAACAACGGCACGTACATGCGCTTTGTGACGTTCGTGATGAAGTTCAACTACTGAGGGCAAATGGTACGCGCTTTCCTCGGACTGTTCCTGGCGGCGGGGCTCATCACCCCGCCGCTCGCCGCACAATCGCCGACAAAAACGCTGCAGATTTATTACGTCGACACGGAGGGTGGGCAGGCCACGCTGTTTGTCGCGCCCTCCGGCGAATCGTTGCTCGTCGATACCGGCAACCCGGGAACGCGCGACACCGATCGCATCATGCTGGCGCTCGACGACGCCGGCGTGAAGCAAATCGATCATCTCGTGCTGACGCACCATCACGGCGATCACGTCGGCGGCCTGGCCGAACTGTCAAAGCGGGTTCCGATCAAGCGGTTCTACGATCACGGGCCGACTGCGGAAGGCGACCGGGCCGGCAGCCAGGGTTTTCACGAGGCATACGAGCAGAGTCGAGCCGGCGCCACACGCACGATCGTCAAACCCGGCGACAAGGTTCTCATCCCGGGACTCGATATCACGTTCGTGTCGTCGGCGGGTGAGGTCCTGAAAACCAACCTTCCCGGCGCCGGCCGTCCTAATCCGTCGTGCGCGGATTTCGCGGAAAAGGACTTGAGCCAGGTCTTCGACCCGGACAACAGCTATTCGGCCGGTTTCGTGCTGACGTTCGGCGAATTCCGGACGATCGATCTTGGCGACCTCACCTGGAATCACGAAGGCCGCTTGGCCTGTCCGACCAACCGCATCGGCACCATCGATCTCTATCTGACTACCCATCACGGCATCAACCAGTCGAACGCGCCGGCGCTCGTGCACGCGCTTCGACCGCGCGTCGCCATCATGAACAACGGCACACGAAAAGGTGGCGCCGTCGAGACGTTCCAGACGCTGGAGTCATCGCCTGGCTTCGAAGATCTGTGGCAGCTCCACTGGTCGTACAACGTGCTGATGGACCACAACGCGCCCGGCGTGTTCGTGGCGAACATCGACGACAACGCGACGATCGCGAACCTCTTGACCGCCCCTCCCCCGCCGCCCCGCGGGGCCGGCGCTCCGGGTGCTGCGGGAGGCGGCCGTGGCGGCGGCGGCCGCGGCAACGCGCCTCCTCCGCACACGCCTGCCTACTGGATCAAGGTAACGGCTCAACAGAACGGCACCTTCACGGTGCTGAACGCGCGCAACGGATTCAGTAAGACGTACCGAAAGTAGAAAGTAGAAAGTAGAAAGTCAAAAGTAGGAAGTAAAGAGTGACAGCGCTGAAGCGCTGTGCCACCGGCATGCTGGGCCTGGGTGGCTCAGGTTGCGCGCTGCCACTCCGGTGGCACAGGCCTTCAGGCCTGTCGACGTTCTCCTTCGCTTGCGAATCTCCGCAACAGCCATATACTCTCAGCCAAATATCACGTCTCACCTGGAGCTGTTCAATGATCGCGAGTCGTGTAGCGTTCTGTGTCCTTGTCACCCTTATCGCAACGTCGTCCAGTGCCCAGACCAACGACCCGGGGCGAGCCGTGTATGCCAGCCGCTGCGCGTCCTGCCACGGCACCACTGGCAGCGGGGGCGAGCTGGGGCCCTCAATCGTGATGCGCGTGCCGGCACGGACCGATGCCGAGCTGACGTCGGTCATCCAGCAGGGGCTGCCGACGGCCGGCATGCCCGCATTCGGCAATCTCTCAGCCACCGAGATGCGGGACCTGATTGTGTTTCTGCGATCCCTGCGGCCGCGCGAAGGCTCCGGTCCGGTACCGATGAAAGTCACGCTGACGACCGGCACACCGCTCAGCGGGCTGGTGCTGAATCAGGGTCCCGACGACCTGCAACTGCTCGGGGACGATCGAAAACTGTACCTGCTGCGGAAAGACGGAGCCCGATACCGCCGCGTGACATCACAGGCCGACTGGCCGAGCTACAACGGCGAGACGAAGGGCTACCGGCACAGCGCGCTCACGCAGATCTCGAAGAGCAATGTCTCGCGGATGGCCCCGAAGTGGATCTTCAACCTGCCGAACACCTCAACGCTGCAGGGGACGCCGGTCGTGGTCGACGGGGTGATGTACGTGACGAGCGCCAACCAGTGCTACGCGATCGACGCGGGCACGGGCCGCGAGATCTGGCACTACTCGCGGCCGAGAACGCGAAACCTCACGGGCAACGCCGCGGGCGGCATCAATCGCGGCGTCGGCATCGCGGGCGATCGGGTGTTCATGGTCACCGACCACGCGCACATCATCGCGCTCAACCGGTTTACCGGCGCGCTCGTCTGGGAAACAGAAATGGCCGACTGGAAAGTGAACTACAACGCCACCGTCGCGCCGCTTCCCATCGGCAATCTCGTGATTACCGGCTCTTCGGGCGGAGACGAAGGCGTGCGCGGATTCCTCGCGGCGTTCGATCAGGCGACCGGCAAGGAAGTCTGGCGTTTCTGGACGGTCCCGGCGCCCGGTGAGCCGGGATCGGAAACATGGAAGGGCGGCGGCATCGCGCATCCAGGCGCGGCGACCTGGCTGACGGGCACCTACGATCCCGAGCTCGACACGCTCTACTGGCCCACCGGCAATCCGACCCCCGATCTTTACGGCGACGATCGGATCGGCGACAACTTGTATTCCGATTCGATCCTCGCGCTCGACCCGAAGACGGGAAAACTGAAGTGGTACTTCCAGTTCACCCCGCACGACGTGTGGGACTACGACGCGCAGGAAACGCCGGCGCTGATCGACGCCACCTGGCAAGGCAAGCCGCGAAAGCTGCTCGTGCAAGCCAACCGCAACGGGTTCTTCTACGTCCTCGATCGCGCCAGCGGTGAATTCCTGCTGGGCACCAAGTACGTCAAGAACGTCACGTGGGCCACCGGTCTGTCACCGCAGGGACGTCCGCTGCGCGTGCCCGGCATGGAGCCGTCGCTCGAAGGCCAGCGCGTGTGCCCCTCGCTCGAGGGCGCCTCGAACTGGTACTCGACGTCGTACAACCCCGCCACGGGCCTGTACTACGTGCAGACCAACGACAAATGCGGCGTCTTCACGAAGATCCCGATGGAGTGGGCGGCGGGACGCGGATACATGGGCGGCTCGTTCGTGCAGGCGCCCAACGAGCCGGCGCAACGGGTCCTTCGCGCGATCGACATTCAAACCGGGAAGGTTGCGTGGGAAGTGCCGCAGGTGGGGGCCGTCACGTCATGGGGCGGCACGCTCAGCACCGCGAGCGGCCTGGTGTTCTATGGCGACGACAGCGGCGACTTTGCCGCGGTCGATGCCACCAACGGCAAACCGCTATGGAGCTTCCGGACCAACCAGAACTGGAAGGCGTCGCCGATGACCTACTCGTTCGACAACAAGCAACTTGTCGCCGTGGCCTCAGGCTCTGCCATCATCGCCTTCGGCCTCCCGGATTGATCGGTGTATCTATTGATCTAGTGATCTAGGGATCTACTGAACTGCAACTCCCCAGATCCCCAGATCCCTAGATCTCTAGGTCTCTAGATCTCTAGATCTCTAGATCAGTAGTTACAACGATCAATTACCGGTCCCGATCATCACCAGCCCGATGCGGTTGATGCTGCTCTGGTGGAACACCAGGTTTCCATCGGGCGACACCGTCATGTGCCTGATGATGCCGACGCCAGACGGAATCGGCCAGCTCTGGAACTTCTCGGTTTTCGGATCGAATCGAACCAGCGTATCGGGCCTCTGGTACGACTCGTTGTACCAGATGACGTCGTTGACGATCGCAATCGCGTACGGCTGAGAGCGCGGACCGCTCGGTGACGGCCACGTCTTCACCTCGCCGGTCGCCGGGTTCAGCCGGCCGAGTAATCCCAGCGCGAAATCGACGTACCAAACCATGTCGTCGCTGGTGAGGGCGAGACGGCGGATTCTCGTCGCCGGCGTGGGCACCGGATACTCCTTCACCTCCATGGTCTCGGGATTGATGCTCGCCAGCTTGTTGCTGCCGTTGTAGCAGACCCAGATCACGCCTTGCGAATTCACTTTCATCCCGTACGGCCGCGCATCGGCCGTCGGCAACGTGATCAACTTGATGTCGCCGGTCTCAGGAATCAGGCGGCCGACCATGTTCGAGCCCTGAAGCGAGAAAAACAGTCTGCCCTTCTGGTCGAAGATCGGCGTGTGCGGATCGCGCGCGGCCGGATCGGGCATCTTGTACACGGTGATTCCGCCAGTTGCAGGATTGAGCTTGCCGACCGTGCCGTTGGCGTTGCCCATGTACCAGATGTTGCCCGCCCGATCAGCAGCGATGCTGTGAGGCCGCACCTCGGGCGGCAGCTCGAACTCTTTCATCTCGCCGGTCTTGGGATTCAAACGGCCGACCAGGCTGCCGTACTGTCCGGCCCACCAGATGAGGCCGTCGGCCATCTGCAGCGGATCGCGCGACCGCTGCCCGAGGGTCGGCACCATCCACTCCTTGAAGCTCACCTTGAAGGGACCGGGCACGAGCGTCGGTCTGCGGCCCGGTTTTTCAGGAAAATGCGCCGCAAGGTACTGCGTGGCCGCCGTCATCTCATCGGACGGCAGCACGATCATCGAGTCGATGACCTGTTTCCAGCCAGCCGAGTCGTATCCGGCGGCGCCGGTCACCTGGCCAAGCGCATGACAGCTCACGCAGCGTTTCTGGACAACGTCCTTGCCGGGACCTTCTGGCAGCTGGGCCTGGGCACCGCCGCCACGTTGCGCATGTGCTGCGTAAGGTGCAAGGAACGTGATGGCGACGACCGCCAACGGCACGCGGAGAAATGCAACCATGGTCTCCTCCTGTAGTGCCGACCTTCAGGTCGGCCCTCCAGAGTGGCGAGGAACGATGCGAGTGGTTCTTTGAGAGTAACTGCTCCGCGTCGCTCAGGCAATCCCGAAGCCCGGCCAATAGGTGGCGGCCAGATAGCCAATTGTCACGATTACGGCCAAAAGCAGGCCGGTGAGCCACAGACCCCGCGAGAACATCATTTTCAGATTCACGCCGTAACCGGCCGCGACCGCCGGGCCGCCCGCCGACGAAGGCAGCATCAATCCACAATTCCCGGCAACGGCGACGATATACACCATCGGCACCGGATTCGCGCCAAGGCTCTGAAACGTGCTGATAGTAATGGGCACCATGATGGCTACAGCGGCCGTGTTGCTCGTAATCTGCGTGATGATGATCGTCATCAACGAAAACACGAAGACCGCACGAAACCCTCCTGCCCCGGCGAAGGGGACCAGCATGTCTGCCACGGCTTTCGCCGCCCCGCTCTGGCTGAGGATCTCGCCGAGCGCGGCGCCACCCGCGAACAGGTAGAACAGGCCCCAGGTCATGTGCGCTTGCGCGTAGTCCCACTTCAACAACGGCTCTCCGCGGTGGCGAATGACAAAACACAGAATGGCGAAGGCCAGGAAGCCATAGGCAGGATTCAGGGCCGGGAGGAGCGAGGCGTACAACTCGCGCGTAAACGCGAGCGTTATCGCGCCAAGGAAGAGAAGGAGCCCCCACTTCTCGGGTACGGTCAGCGTTCCGAGCGATCGAAGCTCGCTTGCGAAGTAGTCGCGTGTGCCTTCCACGTGCTCGCGCTCGGGGCGAAACGCAAACCTCATGAAGGCGAACGAGACGATGGCGATCGCGAAGCTGAACGGGAGCAGGCGCGTGACCCACGTCATGAAGAGGTACTCATGATCGATCACCGAATCCTGCAGAAGCCTGATCGTGAGCAGGTTGGGTGCGCCACCGAGTGGTGTCCAGAACCCGCCGACGCTAGTACCCCAGGCGATGGCGATGAGCAGCGCCGACCCGAACGCGCTCCTGCCAATCTCCTCGATGCCGATGAACCGAAGCATGGCCAGGACGATCGGAATCATGGCCGCGGCGACGACCGTATTCGGGAGGAACGCGCTCAGGATCGTCGCGATCGCAAACCACACCATGATCTGCCGCCGCGTGCTGGTGCCGACGCTCATTAACGAGACGAGTGCGATGCGCCGATCCAGTCCCCACCTCGTCCAGACCGTGGAGAGAATGTTGGCGCCGAGGAGCAGGAAGATCAGATCCTGTGAATACGACGGCAGGATTGCGGCAACGGGAAGAAAGTTGAAAACCGCGAGCACGACGAGCGGCAGGAAACCCGTGACGGCCAGGTTCACGGGCTCGCAGATCCACCACCACGACATCCACAGAAGGAGGCCCACGCTGGCGCGGGCCGGGTAGGCCATCGGCAGGGCCGGCGTCAGGGCCAGCACGAGAAACACGGCGGGCCCGCCCAGAAGGTGAACCGTTTTCCAGTCGCGGCTCACCGTTCAGCTTTCGAGAGCGGCCTGCCAGGCTTCGACGTACTTGTACCCGCTGCCGGTGTTGAAAAGCACGACGGTCTCGTCGCGCTGAATCTTCCTCTGCTCGACGAGTTTCTCGATCGCCACCAGGCCAGCGCCGCCTTCCGGCGCCGCGAACACACCTTCCAGCGCCGCCATGCCGCGGCAGGCCGCGAGCATTTCGTCGTCGGTGGCCACTACTGCTTCGCCGTTGCTGGCATACAGGTCAGCGAGAATCAGGAAGTCTCCCAGAGGCTTCGGCACGCGCAGACCGGAGGCCAGAGTGGCGGCATTTGAAAAGAACTCAGAGCTGTCACTGTGCTGTTCGAAGGCTCTGGCGATGGGCGCGCAACCCGCCGCCTGCGCGGCAATCATGCGCGGGCGCTCGCGGCCGATGAGCCCCATGGTCTCCAGCTCTTCGAAGGCTTTCCACATGCCGATCAGTCCAACGCCCCCGCCGGTGGGGTAAACAATTACGTCTGGCAGTCTGCCGCCGAACTCTTCCCACAATTCGTAGCCCATCGTCTTCTTGCCTTCGATGCGGTACGGCTCTTTCAACGTCGAGACTTCGAACCAGTGCTCAGCGGGCGCATGCTCGGCTATGAACTTTCCGCAATCGGAGATGAGACCGTCGATCAGGCGCACGTCGGCGCCGAACGCTCGCGATTCCATGATGTTCGCCTTCGGGGTATCGGCCGGCATCGCGATCACGCAACCCAGACCAGCCGTTGCGGCGTACGCCGCAGCCGCTCCGCCGGCATTCCCCGCGGTTGGAAGCGCCACGGTCCCTGCCCCAAGCGCTTTGGCCATTGTCACGGCGGCGGACAATCCGCGTGCCTTGAACGACGCCGTCGGGTTCAGTCCTTCGTCCTTGATGTAGAGACGCCGAAGCCCGACGCGATCGCCGAGACGATGGGCGTGAAGCAACGGCGTCATCCCTTCGCCGAGCGTGACGTGCGGAGGGCCGGGGAGCACTTCTTCGTACCGCCACATCGTGCGCACTCGCAAGCGCAGTGCATCGAGATTCAGTGTCTGCCGTGCAACCGTCAGGTCGTATCGGGCGAGCAGCGGCGATTTGCAGGCGGGACAGAGATTCTGCAGAGACGTGTGCGGCAACACTTTGCCGCACGTATCGCGCGAACACTGCAGATGTGTCAGCGTTGAAGACATGAGGGGTTGAGTCTAGCCCATACAGCAGGCCGCCACCGATCCTGGCGCGCGATGTGCAGTGAACACTCGCGCCTTTTTGAACAAGAAGGGCCAGGGGGTGAGAGATGGTCAAAGGGCTCGTAAAAGTCGTTTTGGTGGCATTGGTTCTCGTCGCTGCGGCTTTCTATCTGTTCGGTTACTGGACAGGTGGTGCGCTCAGGCAGCCTGCACCTTCGGCCGCGGAAACCCCATCAATCCCAATCGATACGGCAGCGGCCCGTGAGCGGGGAGCCGAGATTGGCGAACAGGCGGCCAGGGCGGTGGCCACCGCCGGCGCGGCGGTCGATGAAGGAAGGCTGACGGCAAAAATCAAGGCAAAGATGGTGCTCGACGATCTCGTCAAGGCGCGCGCGATTGACGTGACGACGACGGGTTCCACGGTGACGTTGAGCGGGACGGTGCATTCGCGAGCCGAGCAGGACCGTGCCGTGGCGCTCGCAAAAGAGACGGAGGGTGTCACACAAGTGATGAATCGACTAGTCGTCAGGCAGCCATAGATCGGCGATCGTCCATCGTCTTGATGTCGATCGTCCATCGTCTGGATATCGAGCGATGCCCGATCGACGATGGACGATGGACGATGGACGATGGACGATGGACGATGGACGAAACTACCAGTGCGACGGCGAACCGTCGCGTCGGCGGTAGGTATTACCTCTGATCGCCTCCGTGTATTCCGCCACCGGATCGAGCTGCGCCATATCGAGCGTGATGCCCAATCCCGGCCGATCGTTCGGCCAGCACTTGCCGTCCTTGAAATCGACAAATTCCGAAACGTGTGGTGGCGGCGTCCCGCCGTAGTTGTATTCCATGACGACCTGCCCGGGAAACGAGGTCATCGTGTGAATGTGCGCGGCGGTGCCGACCGGGCCGGTAAAGTGCGGAACGATGCCGACCTTGTGCGTGTCGCACATCGCCATGATCTTGAGCATCTCGGTCACGCCCCCCACGTTGGGCAGCGTCGCGCGGGCGAAATCGATGTCGCGATTTTCGACAAGGGTGTTGAACTCCCAGCGCTGACCCCATTCCTCGCCCGGCGCAAGAGGAACGCTCGTCAGCAATCGGAGCTTTGGAATCTGCGTCCGGTTTTGCTCTTCCCGCACCGGGTCTTCGACAAAGTACGGGCGGAACGGCTCGATCAAGCGGCAGATCTCGACCGTCTCGTGGAAGTCGAACTTCTGGTGGATGTCGATCGCCCAGTTCCCCTCCTGACCGATCCCTTCCCGTATCTGCTCCGCAGCCTTCGCGATGGCCATGATCCGCGCGCGCGAGTCGAAGATCTGGCCGCTCCGTCCGGCGCCGCCGCCGCGGCCGCCGCCCGCTGGTGGTGGCGCACCCGCTCCACCTCCGCCACCCGCGCCACCGCCCCGAAGAACGCCGTCAAATCCCGGATTCGGCTGAATGCTTCCGTCAACGCGGTACGCGTAATATCCCGACCCCATCGTCGCTTCCGCCCGCTCCTTGAGGCTCGGGCCCGACTTGACGTCGCGCGGCAGTCCACTCGTCGCGTACAACTGGACGTGCTCGCGCACCTTGCCGCCGCACAGCATGTAGAGCGGCACGTTCAACGCTTTCGCCTTGATGTCCCACAGCGCCATGTCGATGCCGCCGAGCGCGTGAATCTTTTCGCGGCCAGGCGAATAGAACGGATCCATGTACATGTGCTGCCAGATCAGCTCGGTATCCAGGGCGTTGCGGCCGATGACGATCGGAGCCAGGCTCGCCACGAGGTCTGGTGACCCGCCTTCGCCGACGCCGGTGATGCCCGCGTCGGTCTCGACGAGGATGATCATGTTGCTCTGATTGAACGCCGCGGTCAGGCTGTTTCGATTCGACCCCATCTTCGGCGTCAGCACGCGGACCTTGGTGACGATGGCGCTGGGTAATTTGGCCGCGGCGCGAGCCAGAGCGGGCGGGGTCTTGCTCTGCGCCGCTTGAGCCCATACCGGGCTGTCCCAAGGGCGTAAGAACCCTCCCACCGCGCCGACGGCCAAGGATTTTGCGAACCTTCTTCGATCGATGTTCACATGCCCTCCGTTCTTTATCGCGAAGCCCGTTGAACGGGAGCAGTATACCGCCCGCGGTTTCACATGGTGAGAGCCGATTTCATCGGGGCGCTTCGCCTACACGCTGAATGCGCGGCCGCGGGATTGCTTGTCAGGACTGGCGAACTCTGAGTTACCGCTCGAGCATAGCTCGCCAGTTGACGACGACCGTCATCGGCGGGGCCTGGTGCTCATCGGACTCGACCACGGCAAGGAACCGTTGTCCGTCAGCTGTAACGTCGTAGGGTGATCTGAAAGTGGGAAACTTCGCGTGAAAGAGCGCTGCTGGCTCCCCTACGTTAAGCCTGTCCTTACTCGAGAGCACAGGAGCCGCCATCATTCTGGAATCGGGAGCGATAAAGAAGATCTCTTTGCCATCACCCCGCCAGCGCGGGTAGAGCCCGCCGGCCGTCGATATCCTCTCCCTCGCGTCGCCTTTGGGAAACGGCTCAACATAAATCTCAAAGCGTCCCGACTCGTTGGACATGTAGGCGACCCATCGCCCGTCCGGAGAGAATCGTCCTCCGGCTTCGTTGAACTTCGTGCGCCGGAACGCGAATGGTTCTCCACCGACAGGCAGCACCCACAGATCGACCAATGTTGAACGACCGCCGGCCCACTCGTCGTACAAAATAAACCTTCCGTCACGTGACCAGCTGGTGGCGGCCTTCATTCCCACGAGCGACAGAACGGTACCAGCGGGGTTCTCCAACACAACCTTCTCGGACTCCGTGTTGTGCCACGCTCGCTGATACAGACCCGAATATACGTCCGACCTCGTGCTGGAGCCTTTCTCGTTCGATCCGAAGAGCACAAGTGATCCATCGGGTGACCAGACCGGACGACCTTCGTCCGCAATATCGGATGTAAAGCGGGTTGGGATCTTGCGGGCAACGTCGAACAGCCAGACATCGCCGGTGTTGACCGGAGGATTGAAGGTCGTCACTGCAGCGCGGGTGCCGTCGCCGGAAAGGGACGCGTCGATGTAATCGCCGGCGCTCGCCAGCATGTCGAGCTGCCTCCCGTTCCGATCGAGCCAAAGCACGCGCGACACGGGTCTGCCACTCCCGGTGAGATATGCCAGTACACCAGTCTGCGACACCGAAAAGACGCCATAGAGCGGCGGATTTCCGGCAAACACGCGCAGGTTTTCCGCAATCGGAACGGCATCGCCGGCCAATGTGAACCGGTCGACGTCGAAGGGTTGCGCCATCAACGTCGTCCCGTTCTGCACGAAGAGAAGGTGGCCCTGCGTGTACGCGATGTTTCCTGAATCAAGTCGGAAGACCAACGTCCGCTCCATCGAGTCGAGCGAGGCGAGGTAGTACGGGTTTCTTCTCAGGCTCGGATCGTCGGTCCGATAGATGAAGCGCCTGCTATCTGGCAGAAAAAACGGACGTGAGTGATACGGTTCACCCTCGGCAAGCGTGGTTGCCGGCGCTGGAATCCCGCCTTCGGCCGGGACCTTGAGGAGTGGACCGGGATAAGCCGCAAACACGATGAACCCGTCAGCTCCCCACGTTGCACCACGATTCGCGGGTACGTCGCACAGCGTCGTGACCGTTCCCCCGCCAGCGTCGATTCGTTTCAACTTGCCGTCAGCGAAAAACCCGATCGCCCGGCTGTCGGGGGACCAGAAGGGCGACATTGCTCCATCGGTCCCAGGCAGCGGGTGCGACTCGAGAGCGTCGAGCGGCCGCATCCACAAGGACGTCGCGCCGTTTGCCGTGCGCCCGACGAACACCACGTGGTGACCGTCTGGCGACATCGCCAGCACTGTATCGCCAAGTGGTGTCGCCCATGTCACCGCGGGCGGTGGCATGACGCTGAAACGCACAGCGCTCGAATCGGTGACTGGTCTCGGAACGTATATAAACGAGACCAGAGCAATGAGGGCAACGCCCAGCAAGCCGACAGCAATTCCCACGCGCCGACGAGCAAAACCCGAAGGACGAACTGAGGAATTTCTGTTCCCTCCGGCCAGCGTTTCCTCGATTTCGATGCGAGCATCCGCCATGTCGGCAACGCGGCTTCGGCGATCCTTCGTCAGAGTCCGGCGCACCAACTGCCGAATGGCGGCCGGCACTTCCACGGGCAAGCGCGTGAAATCTGGTTCGCGCTCGATGATGCGCGCGAACACATCGGACACCTCATCGCCGTCGAACACCCGGCGGCCTGTGAGCATCTCGTACAGGACGCAGCCAAACGCCCAGATGTCCGACCGCTTGTCTGTCGTCTGCCCGCGAACCTGTTCGGGGCTCATGTAGGCCGCGGTGCCGAAGACAACACCCTCGTGGGTTGCGCCGATTGTTATCGTTGGTCGTTCCGAGCCCGCATCGGCCTGGTCGTGATCGCCGGATCCAGGCTGCCGGCCGAGCTTCGCCAAACCAAAATCCAGCACTTTCACCGTGCCGGTCGGCGTGATCTTGATGTTGGCCGGCTTGAGATCGCGATGAACGATCCCTTTTTCATGAGCAGCCTCGAGTGCTTCGGCTATCTGAACGGAGTAGCGCAGCGCCTCAGCGACGGGCAACCGCCCTCGAACGAGGCGCTCGCGCAGCGTTTCGCCGTCGACCAGCTCGAGGACCAGGAACTGAAGCATGTCGGGTTGGGCAGGTGTGGATTGGGAACTCGGGATTTCAACGGTCCCCACGTGATACAGCGTGCAGATGTTCGGATGATTGAGTTGCGAAATCAGCCGTGCCTCGCGTTCGAACCGCGCGCGGCGATCGGTGTCCAGCACGTATTCGGCCGGCAGCACCTTGATGGCCACGTCGCGTCCGAGCTTGGTGTCTCGCGCCCGATAGACCTCGCCCATCCCTCCGGCCCCGATGGCAGCAAGGACCTCGTACGCACCGATGAACGTGCCTGGCGCGAGAGACATGGAGGCCGTATGACCACTCTATTACATCCCCGTGGGGAAAACTGGGCGAATCCTAATCCGTTCCTGACGACCCGCGAACGGCACCGGCGCTTGAATGAGACCACCACACGACCTGTGAGGTGGCCATGGCGAGCTTCAAGATCTGGGCAACGATCGTCGCGATTCTGGGTGGACTGGCTGAGCCGGCGCTGGCTTCCCCAGTGCACAACGGTGACGCCTTCGCTGTTCACGTAAGACTCGTACTGACCCGAGCCCGCATCGACGCTTCAGCCATGGCAGAGGCGAAGGCCGAGGTTGCTCGAATCTATCGTGCCGCCGGAATCACGATTGTGTGGACCGGAGCGGGAGAGACCGGCACGGAGCCAGTTCGACAGATTTGGCAGCGGTCGTTGATCGTTCTCATCAGGAGCGACGACACGCCAGCGCGGCTGTTGCTTCCAGAATCTGCGCTCGGGATGGCACCGAGTACGGCGCACCTGCGGGGCGGCCTGGCCTTCATTTTCTGGAACCGCGTTCAGAAGGCGGCCATCAAATATCTGCACTGCCACATCCCGGTCGAGAAGGTGCTGGCCATTGCCATTTCCCACGAGATCGGCCATCTGCTTCTGCCGGAAGGGCATTCGACCGCCGGACTGATGAAGTCGGAATGGGAGGTTCGCGATTTCGTGATGGCACGGCGCGGTGTGCTGTTATTGAGTGCGGAGGAGGGCCTCCGCATTCGCGACAGTCTGGCCGACGCTGAGACAGGCGCCCGATCGACGGACCAGTGACCGGCCCGTATATCACGTCACATCAGTGACGTTGAGCTCTCCGCTACATGCGGAAAACTGAGCGAATCCTAATCCCTTCCTGACGACCTGAACGGCACCCGGACGCTTCAATGGGACCACGCAATACGGAGGTGGCCCATGACGAAGCGAACTCTTGGTTGGACGGCGGCGATTGTGCTCGTAATGGCGACGACGGCACGAGCTCAGGAGTCGACTTCCGGTCCTGCACTGACGGTTTGCCTCACCTTTTCAGAAGGCTTCGAGTTGGCCGCGGCCGCCTCGCTGAAGTCGGGAATCCTTGCCGAGGCCACACGGATCTGGCAGCCGCTCGGCGTCGCCGTTGGCGTGCCTGAGGACTTCGAGAACGCTTGCGACAGGCGGATTCTCGTCAAGTCGGATCGCGAAGCCGGTCCCGAGGATGCGTCCCGCGAAACCGCCATCGCATGGGTCCCTTTCACCGCAGGGCGCGCGCGCCGGGTCGTGTTCGTCCGGATGAGCCGCGCGGTCGCGCTCGTCGACGCGTTCAAACCCGGCATCCGGCCGCCTGCGCTGACCGAGATGCTGCTGACGAAGCTTGTCGGGCGAAGCCTGGCGCACGAGCTGGGGCACGTGCTGCTCAACAGTCTCGGTCACGATCGGTCGGGGTTGATGCGCGCCCGGTACGGCGCCCATGACGTGCTGCGCGACCTTCCGTCCGCCTACGCGCTCAACGCACAGCAGCTCGACCGGGTGTTCGGAAGACCGCAATTCTGACCTGCGACGAAGAGACCATGCACTCACGAGTGAGGCGGCCAATGATGAAACGAGGCGCTGGCTGGGCGGGAATGTTGATTCTGGCGATGAGTGTGACGGCATCCGCGCAGGGATCCGTGCGATCGAGTCACTCTGGACTCACGGCTTTGATCGCCCGCGCCACCTCACAATCGCAGACGTTCAAAGCTCTTTCGAACGCCGTGAACGCGAGCGATGGCATCGTCTATATCGAGCCGGGGATCTGCGGTCACGGCGTCGCCGCGTGTCTGACTCACGTGACCGCCGGCGGTGGCAACCGCATTCTCTGGGTGCGTGTCGGTGCGCTCAAGAACGAAACTGACCTCATCGCATCGATCGGGCACGAGCTGCGTCATGCGCTTGAAGTGCTCGGTGAGCCGGCCATCACCAGCAACGCCGCGATGCATCTGTTCTACCTCCGCCGAGGTCTCGATCGTCGTTCTGGCGCGTTCGAGACCGCTGCCGCGGTGGAGGCGGGCCGGATGGTCCGGGCAGAGATTCAGAAAGGCCGCCGATAACCTGACCCGATCCGGTGACGCGTCGCGTCACATCGGTGACGTTGAGCTCTCCGGAGAGACCAGCCTGAAGGTAATCTTCACAGGCCCCAACCGAATCTCGTCGCCATCCGAAAGCTCGACAGGACCGCTGATCTTTTCACTGCCCAGGTAGGTTCCGTTCCGGCTCTCCATGTCTTCGAGCGTCACCTGCTCCCCTGCCACCGTGACTCGCGCATGGTGGCGGGAGACGCCGGGCAGGTCGAATCTGATCCCCGCGTCGGGAGCGCGCCCCAGGATCGTTTCGGCAGCGGCGAGCGGCGCGCACTGCTCTCCCCAAACCAGCCAGCCGTGACTGGCGCCTGACCGATTGGGCAACGCCGCACGAGGCGCCGACACCTTCGCACAGAAGGCGTACCCGAAGCGCTGCACGGTGCGGATGTACTGCGGGTGTTGGGCGTCATCGCCGAGGACCTCGCGAATCTCGGCCACGAGAATCGTGAGGCTACCGTCCGAGACGAAGGTGTTCGGCCAGAGGTGCTCGTGCAGCTCGCCCTTCGAGAACGCGCGTTCGCTGTTTTTCGCGAGCAGCGTCAGGAGTTCGAACGCCTTGGGGGACACGCGCACGTCCGCGCTGTCGCGGAGCAATTGCCGGCGTTCGGCGTCGAGCGTCCAGGGCCCGAAATTCAGCTGCATGGGGAAAACTGGCAGGCAGCTGTCTCACTTCGTCTTGACGGCAAACGGCGGAATGTACCAGGGTCCTTTCTGCGGCGCGTCCTGGCCGGCGATATCGTGCTCTTCGAGCAGCCAACCCCACAGATGACCCGACGGCGCTTTCTCACTGTCGATCTGGATGTAGAGTCTGCGGCCCCGCAGCGCAACCAACTGGCTTGGATCGAGCTTGATCTGGCCCGTCACCTTGCCTGCCACGTCGCCAACCAGCGTCAAATCGACCAGGGCACTACCGGGAATGCCCGGACCCTTGCTCACCGAAAGGTGCGCTTTCGTCGCTGGGCCAGACAATCCGGCGAAGGACCCCGAGATGGAAAGCGTGTCGCCGTCGAGCGTGGCCGATGCGGTGCCCTTGCCCTGCATGATGGGCTGCGTCGCATCGTTGAACGGCATCGGCGACAAATACACCTGGTACTTCTCTGCCGCGACTACGCCAGATACGAGGCCAAGTCCCAACCCGATTGCCACGACCAATACGGCTCGGTAGCTCACTGGGCCACTCCCTTCGGCAAACCGAACACGTAAACGCCGTGGCCGATCGTCGGCCGCTGGATCTCGCCCCGCAACATCGTGTTCGGCTTTCCCTGGGGACTGCCGCCGTTGTAACCAGTGGGCACGGCGACGAACTGCTCGCCGCCGACGCTGAAGGTGACGGGGTACCCAGCGGCCGTTGTCGGCAGCCGCGTTTCCCAAAGGGTCTTCCCCGTCTTGACGTCAAACGCGCGGAACACGCGATCGAAGTCGCCGACGAACCCCACACCTCCAGCCGTGGAGATGACGCCGGTCAGGAACGGGCTGCGCTGTTGAAAACTCCAGACCGGTCGCATGGTGTTGGTTTCGTAGGCCGACAGGCGTCCCAGGTTGCCGTCGGTTCCCGGCATCTCGTAGAACAACTGGGGCCCGCCGCCGTACATCGCGCAGTTCTGGCTGAGGGGGAGCAGGAGCAGATCGTTGGACGGATCGTAACTGGTGGCCTGCCAGTTGTGGCCCCCTGACGGACTCGGACAGGACGCCACCGCCTGGCCCGGCTTCTTCTCGAGGATGTCGTCGCGATACGTCGTCCGGCCGGTCTTCATGTCGATCGCCGCCCACACGTTCTGGAAGACCGTTTCCTTCACGTCGAGAAACTTGCCCGTCACGCGGTCCAGCTTCCACATCAAGCCGGATTTTCCGACGGTCATGACCGTCTTCTGCTGACCGTGATCGATCAGCGTGCGCTCGAACACCTCGTCGAGGTCCAGCGTTTCTCCCGGCGCGTTCTGGAAGTACCACTTCAGCGTGCCGTTGTCGGGATCGAGCGCCAGCGTCGTATTCGAATAGAGCGCATCGCCGTTGGATCCGCGTTGATCGCGGCTCGATCCCTTCGCCTGGCCCGTGCCCCAGAATGCGAGGTTGAGCTGCGGATCGTAGGTGCCGGCAATCCACGCGTCGGCGCCCGAGCGCTGGTCGTCGGTGAGATCCCCCCACGTATCGCCCCCCGGCATTCCCCTCTTTGCGACTGTGTAGAACTTCCACAGCAGCTTTCCGGTGTTAGCCTCGTAGCCGGCAATGAAGCAATGGTCGCGGGCATCCAATACGTTGCAACGCGTTATGCCGACGAGCAACTTGTCTTTCGCCATCATGATTCCGCCGATTTTGTCGTCGGGGAACTCGGCCGGCCTGGTCTTCCAGACGATGTGTCCATTGCGGGCGTCGAGGGCGTACAACGTGGCGTCGGTCGCTGGATAGAAGACCAGGTTGCCGTACATCGCCATCGTCCGCGTCGCGTTCTGACCTGCTGTCCCGATCGGCCCCAACCGATGCTCCCAGAGCAAGTCGCCCGTCCGGGCGTCCAGCGCCTGCACCGTGTTGGTCATGTTCGTCGACAGGAACATCACGCCGTCGTGCACGATCGGCGTGATCTGCTGTCGCATGCCATCTTCGAGCGGCCACGCCCATTTCAACTGAAGGAGGCCCGCGTTCCTGGTCGTAATCTGCGTGAGCGGACTGTTGTTCCAGCCCGAGTACGTCCGGTAGTGCATCAGCCAATCACCGTCGGGCGGATTCGCCAGCATCTCGGTGGTGATGGGGCTGTAACTCTTGACCGTCCCTGGCACGGTCAGGCCCATTCGCGGCGGAGGTGGCGCCGCGGAGTCTTCGTCTCCTCCCCGTCCACGCCCGCCGCGGCCACGGCCTCGCGCCGGTGCTGCGGCCGCAGCCGTCAGGCTGGCAGGCATCTGACCGTTTGCAATCGACGCGATTGGCACGCTGGTCGCGGGTGTCAGCACGCTCGAACCGGCCTGGGCGCCATTGGCTTTCAGAAGAAACGCCACGATCGATGCGTACGTGTCCGCCGAAAGACCGTTCGGGTTTTCAGGCGGCATGGACTCACGGATACGCGTGAACAACGCCTGTGTTGTTTGCGTACCCCAGGTGTCCATGAAAGGAGTGCCGGCGAGCGCGGGCGCCTCGCCGCCGCCCGAGAGCGTCCGGCCGTGACATGCGGCGCAACTCTGCGCGTATGCGGCCTGGCCGGCAGCAGCCTGCGGGTCGGTGTACGTTGCGGCTTGTTGGGCGCGCGTGGCGGCTGACCATCCGCCGATCGTCCCGATGACGGCAATACTCGCAAGTGCGACTCCGTATCGTGTGCTCGACATGACAGTCCTGCTCGTTATTGGTTATTCCAGCTCCCACACAATGCCGCTCTTTTGTCCGAGCGTCAAGCATCGAAGTCCGGCTCAAGCCGGACACTACGTACTACAGCGAAGTCTGTAAGTAACTGATTCTAACCAGCAAACAAATCTCGCCCGGCTCGATGTTCACCCGCCCGTGTAGGAGCGTTAACTACATCAGAGCGGACGGCGGATGCCGCCGCATGGGAAATAACAAGGAGGACAGAATGCTTGCTCAAAAGCTCATTCGCACATTGTTCGGAGTGACGCTGGTCGGCGTGCTGGCCACGTCGTCGATTGGCGCGATACCGAACGCGAACAGAACGACTCACTTCACGTTCAGCAAAGCCGTGCAACTCCCCGGCGTCGCGCTTCCAGCCGGCAGTTATGTCTTCGAGGTTGTAAACCCCGAAACAGGTGGGAGCGTCGTTCGTGTCGCCAGCCGCGACCGTTCGAAGACCTATCTCACGCAGATAACCCTGCCGGTCGTGCGTCCGCAGTCACGAGATATGCAGCCGCGGATCGTGCTCGGTGAGTCTCCAGCTGGACAGCCGCCCCAGGTGACGTCGTGGTTTCCCGATGGCGAGATGCTCGGCCACGCGTTCATCTACTGATCCCCGCCAACCAACACTCGCCATGCCGGATGCAAATGTCGTCCGGTATGGCGGTCAGTGTAGCGGAACCCGAAACAGATTTCGCTGCAGGTCCGTTTTCGTGAACGCGTAAACCGAAGGACTCGGCCCTGACACCGGGCTGTTATCCACGCGTGCGCCTTCTATGCGCCCGGCAGCGGTGCCACTGGAGGGCGTCTCGCCTCCGTGTTGAATCATCGGGTCGATGCGGTGTCGCGCGGCCACGGCTCACCCAGGACGTCGTCCTGAGCGCGGCACTCGTGCACGAGATCGGGCCCGGGACATGCGCGAACGACTAGAGATTGGGCAGTGAAGAGGGTTACGAATTCTGCCGAGCACTCGCCGCGCCGCAAGTGCGACGAGTGCTCGTGTGGATCTCAGAAGACGAACTTCAAGCCGAACTGCAATTGCCGCATGTCCGTTCGCGTCGCGCTGATTCTGCCGAACGCCACGCTCGAGAGCGTCGTGTTGGGCTCGGCCCAGTTGGGATTGTTCAGGAAATTGAACGCCTCGAACCGGAACTCCAGGTACGGCCGCCCATCGGAGAAATGAAACTCCCGCAGCAGCGAAAAATCCCAGTTCATGATGCCGGGCCCAATCACCTCGCTGCGACCGGCGGTACCGAACGTGCCGTTCGGCGCCCGCGAATAGGCTGCCGTGTTGAACCACCGATCGATGGTCGGGTCGTCCGACTTCGTGCTCACGTTGAAGTCGCGATTCGGCCGGCAGCAGTTCCCGATATTGGCGGTGTCCTCACCTGCCGAGACAGTCAACGGAAACCCCGAGGCGAGCGTGACGACGGACGTGACCTTCCATCCGCCAACCACCTGCCCCATGGCCCCACCCTCGCTGAGATAGCGGCGATCCGGTCCGAACGGCAAGTCGTACACGACCGACGTCACGAAGCGGTGGCGTTGATCGAAGACCGATGGCCCATCCTCGCACGACAGGCAGTAAGAGTTCTGCGGATTCAAGGGGTCGGTACCCAGCGTTCGGATGCCGCTGCCATTGTCTGTCGATTTCGAGAACGTATAGGCGCCCAGCACCGTCAGGCCGTCAGAGTAACGGCGCGTCAGCTTCACGCCGAGCGAGTTGTAATCTGAGTAGCCGACATTGGCCGCGCCCTGGAACAAGCCGAACTCCGGAAACGGCGAACGTTCGGCGGGAGTCGAGGTGCCAGGCACCGGCTGGTTTGCGAGATTGATCCACCGCTGCAAGTCGTGCCCCTCTGTCGTGAGGTAGCTGACCTCGAGCGCCATGTTGTCGCTGAGCTGTCGCTCGACGATCGCTTCATACTGATCGACGGACGGCGTTTTCCGATCGATCTGGTCCGTCAGCACGAGGGGCCTCACCACACACACAATGCCTGCGGGCGTATTGCAGGGATTCGATCCGCCGAAATTGAACGGATCCTGCCAGGTGGAAATCAAGTTGGTCGCGGTCGACTGCACCGTCAGCCGTCCGTTCAGGTTCCGGTTCTTGTCGAAGACGATGTTGCCGATGTCCTGCACGAAGAACCGTCCCATACCCACACGAAGGGCCCACTTTTCTGTCGGACTCCACGCCACGCCCAGCCGCGGCGCAAAGTTCGTGTACTCGGCCTTGATCGGGCGGTCGCCGAAGCGCCCGTCGCGCGTCACCTGAATGTCCGGCGAATACCTGATGTTGGCGTCCTGATAGAAATCACCGGTCCCCGCGCGGACGAGCACCGGATGGAGAGACTTATCAGGCACCTGTGGCTGCTGGGTGTTCAGCGGTATGTCAGCCACAATCTGCCTTTGCGAAGAGTCGGTCCACGGCGGAATGAACTCGTAGCGCAGCCCGAGATTGACGGTCACGCTCGGCCTGAGCTTCCACGTGTCGGCGATGTAATACGCCTGGCTCGTCGCGTGAAGCCTGGCGACGGCGAGTCCCGACGCGTAGGACCAGGTATTGAGATACCCGAGCAGGTAGTCAGCGAACGCGTTGCCGGTGGCGACGTTGTTGGCAAACCCCGCCGAGCCTCTGGCGAACTGATTGCCATCCTGGTCGTAGGTGTCGAAGCGGAATTCCCCGCCGAACTTCAGGAAGTGCCTGCCGCGCGTCCACGAGAGGTTGTCGATGATTTGAATGTTGGCGTTGCGATTGACGAACGGCGACTCGGAATTGTCGCCGAATCCCGAAAATCCGGCGACGGCAATGCTCGGCGTTCCCCAGGCATCCGCAGGAATGGGCGTCGGGAGCTTGAGGCCGATCTGGCTGATGGGATCGTAGACGTTGTTGAGCTCTCCGCCGGCGTGATTGAAGAAGTTGTTGTAGCCGACGCGCACCTCATTGACGAGTGAGTTGGTCAGCACGCGCGCGTTGTCCACCACGACCTGATGAGCGGTGGTGGCGACGCTCGAGCCGTTCAGGCGGATTCCGCCGGTGTAGATCGATTCATCCGTCCAGCTGTACCGGCCGTACCACGTCGATTTCTGGTTCTCCACCCAGTCGATACGCGTGGTGAACTGGTTCTTGTTGGTTTCGTTCTGGTTCACCGCCAGGTAGTTGTTCACCAGGCTCGTCCCTGGCTGATTGGGCGCCGGGTAGTAGTCGAGCAGCGCCTGCGAGATGGGGTCGATGCGATCTTTCGGGATGATGTTTCCGGGAAATGGCGCGTTCCTGACGGGATCCCTCAACGCGGTGCTGATCTGGGAGAAATCGCCGTTTCGCATGGCAGCCGACGGCACGCTGAAGGGCGTCTCCCGCTGGTTGCGGAGGCGGAATCCTTCGTAGTTGGTCATGAAAAACAGCTTGTCCCTGCCGTTGAATACCGGCCCGAGCTGCACCGGACCGCCCAGCGTGAACCCGAACTGATTCCATTTGAATGGGCTCGATTTCGACACGGCGCCGGCAAACGCATACGGCAGCGCGTCGAACGCGTCGTTCCGGACGAACTCGAACACCGTGCCGTGGAAGACGTTCGTTCCCGCCTTGGTCGTGACGCTCACCTGGCCGAGCTCGCGGCCGAGCTCCGCCGAATACACGCCGGTCTGCACCTTGAATTCCTGCAGCGCATCGATCGACGGCAGGAAAATGTACGAGTTGAAGTTCACGTCGGTGTTGTTGATGCCGTCCAGCGTGAAGTAGTTCCATTCGCGCCGCCCGCCGCCAATCGACAGTTGCTGGGCCGACCGGTCGCCGCCCTGACGCGGCCCCGACGATCCCGAACCGGAGAAGCTCGCCGAGACGTTCGGCGTGAGTTCGACCATCTTGAGGAAATTGCGGCCGTTGAGCGGCAGCTCCATAATGCGGCGGTTCTCGATGACCGTGCCGATCGTCAGGTCTTCGGTGCTGATCATGGGCGACGAAGCCACGGCTTCGACGGTTTCGCTGAGCGTGCCGAGCTCCAGGCGGAAGTCCATGCGGATCGTCTGCTGGATCTGCATCTCGACACGACTGCGTGCGGCGCCGACGAAGCCGTCCATCTCGACCTTGACGTTGTAGATGCCGGGAAGCAGGTTCGGAAAGACATACACGCCGGCGCTGTTGGCCTGCTGCGTGGCCGTGGCTCCGGTCTGCGTATTCGTCACCGTCACGGTCGCGCCAACCAGGACGCCTCCCGTCGTGTCGGCCACGATGCCGGTGATTTGGCCGAAGTTCTGCGCAAAGGATGGCGAGGCTGAAAGGACCGCGATGGCGACGACGACTGAGAGTCTGGAGCGCATTGTCTCCTCCTTGGTCGTGTCTAACGGAGAGTGACGGAAAACTGTTCTACTGAAACGAACAAGAGCCCAGCGGGCGAGCGTGCCGCGCTGGGCTCTGGTCCATTCTTACTCCCTGGTTACGCCGAGTAGCCCCGGCCCGCCGCGGCGGCGGCTGGTACCTGTCCGGCGATCTCCCTGACGAACTCGTCGTGGCTCATCGGCCGGGAGAACATCGGATACGTCTTTTCGGTGGCAACCCGCTGCTCTTCGTCGCTCAGCGCTGCCGTGCAATCTTTCAGCGTGATGACGTCGTAGCCTTTCTCGTACCCGGTCCGCATCGTCGACTCGACGCAGCAGTTGGTGAGAAACCCGCCCAGGGCGATCGTCTCGATCCCGCGGCTGCGCAGGATGAAGTCGAGGTTCGTGCTCGCAAAGCCGCACAGACCCCGCTTCCCCTCGATGACGATGTCGCCGGGCTGCGGCTTCAACGCATCGACGATTTCGGCGCCCCACGTGCCTTTGCGGAACGACTTGCTGTCGACCACGCCTTTGAGAATGCCGTAGGGCTGCTCGCGCAGCTCTCCGTAGCCCTCGACGAACGTGATCGGCGCATGGACGATGGTGCAGCCGGCCGCACGCGCCTTCTTCACCGTCTCGACCGTGTTCTGCAACATGTTGTTCTGCGCCATCACACCTTTGACGGCATCGTGCAGCGTGCCGCCATCCGATGCGAAGTCGTTCTGGTACTCGATCAGCACTAACGCCGTTCGCTTGGGATCCATTCCGTCCTCCTGAGCTCGCTTACCTGTGCGATGTCAGTTCGTCCCGCCCGGACGCCACGCGGCCGGCGTGCCGGTTTTCGCGTTGGCAACCGCCCACGCCTTGGCTTCTTTCGATGCCGCCCACTTGATCGCGTTCAACACGAGCGTCTGGTACGCGGGGTTCTCCCACGCCGTTTTGTCGTGACCGTTCTGCAGATACGCGATCGGCGTTCTGCCGGAAACCTTCACCCAGCCGGCGAGATCGCTGCCGGCAACTTCTGGATGTCTCCAGCCGCCGGCGTATCGATTGGGAAAATTGACATCAACGGCCTTGAAATCGCTCTTCAGCAACGGGTGAACGGTGTCCGCGGCATACGGGCAGAGATAGGTTTCGTCGACAATATCGAATCCCTCTCCAAGCCCCTGCGTGATCGGATGGCTCTTGTCGACCACGGTGATCCGCTGCTTCACGCCGCCCTGAGCGCCGGAATTCGGATAGTCCTTGCCCTTGAAGGTGACCGGGCTGCCCCAATCGCACGCGCCGCCGATCATCTCCCCGTATTCGGGCCAGGTGTGGTTCCACGACGCAAGGGAATGGTGCAGGAAGACCATGCCTTTCGTGCCCGCCTGCATCAGCGCCTGCAGGTTCTTCTTGGCGGCCGGTCCCGGATCTTCAAAGCCCTTCGTGCCGTCCGGTCGCGCGATCGGCTGGCGCCCTATCGCGTCGAAGTACAAGAACACATCGAACAACTCCGCATTCTTCGGATCGAAGAACGTGGTGACGGCCGGGTGCTCGACGTGCGACCAGCTGATGTCCTTGCCCAGTGCATCGAGCATCGTGGCCAGGCCTTCGCGATCGTAGGTATGACCCTTGGTGACGAACATGACCTTGATCGGTCCCGCTCCACCTTGCGGTGGACCGCCGCGCCCGCCACCACCCTGCCGGGCTGGCGGCTGCTGCGGCGCCGGCTGTTGCGGCGCCTGTGCACCGCGCACGCCTGCGACGGCCGCACACAGCGCCACCATCACCAGGGTTCTCAATATTGTTCCTCTCATTGCGCCTCCTCAGGTGAAACCGGACCAATCGTGCGGACGACGGGGCCTTTAATGCTACTAGAACTGGAATCTCACGGGCAGATGAATTTTGCGTGCGCTCTAGCGGTCCGACCGCACGTGCCTGAGGACGTGTTCGACTTCGCGGGGCGACCCCAGCAGAACGCTGGTCCGTTGATGGATGCCCTCGGGCAGGATATCGAGGATGGGCACAGGTGATTCGCCCTCGGCCACACCGGTCGCCAGAGCCATGCCACCGGCCTGCTCGATGATCATCGCCATCGGGTTTCCTTCGTACATGAGGCGCAGCTTCCCTTTGGGATGTTTCTGGGTCGCCGGATAGAGAAATACGCCACCCTTCAACAACGTGCGGTGCACGTCGGCGACCATCGAGCCGATGTAGCGGCTGGAATACTCCTCGCCGTGCGCCCAGTCCAGGTACCGCTGGATCCCTTTCGGGAACGTCTGCCGGTTTGCCTCGTTGACCGAGTAGGTTTTTCCCGCGTCGGGAATGCGCACGCGGCTGGCGACGAGCACGAACGATCCAATCGAGGGATCCAGGACGAACATGTCCACGCCCCGGCCGGTGGTCAGCACGAACACGGTGGACGACCCGTACAGGATGTACCCGGCGGCGACTTGACTCGAGCCGCGCTGGCAGAGCGTTTCGACGGCGCCGGGAATCGTCGGGTCGTTCTTGAGGATCGAAAAAATCGTGCCCACGCTGACGCACACGTCCAGATTCGACGAGCCGTCGAGCGGATCGAACACGACGCAGTATTTGCCGCCGTCGACGCCGCGTTTCAGAATCGTCGGCTCGTTGTCTTCCTCGGAGGCGAGCACCGCGACCGTCGGCCGGCTGCCCAGGCACGTCATCAGAATCCGGTTGGCGATCACGTCGAGCCGCTGCTGGGTTTCGCCGTGAATGTTGGCCTCGCCCTCTTCCCCCAGCACATCCTCGATGCGCGCGCAGCGCACTTTGGCCGCAATCGCCTTGGCCGCGAGCGAGATCGCCGAGAGGATCCAGCTGAAATCACCGGTCGCGCCGGGATACCGCGCCTCTTCCTGAAGAATGTGCGATTGCAGCGAGGTGATGTTCAAGGCCGGCGATTATACGCCGGCTTCGGTGGGAGCTTGCCGTTCAGATCGTCGTAAATGCGGCGGAACGCAGGCGGGCCATTCCGTTCCGCCACCGACCAGGTGCGGTACGGCCCCCAATCCACCTGCGTGAGTCCTGCTTCCACGTCGAGGCCCGCACTGTGTGCGCGACGAACCTCGCCCACCACGTACTCCAACGCTTTCTCGAACTCGGCGATCTCCGCTTTCATCGTCGGCGCCGGATCGAGAAACCCGTGTCCGGGGACGATGAAGGTCGCGTCTATCTGCCGCAGGGTTTTCAATGTTTGAATCCATTCCGTCGGGTACGCGTTGGCCATCGACGGAAAGATGCGATTGGAGAACGTCTCGCTGGTGAAGAGCACCTTCTCCTGAGGCAAGTACACCTGGATATCGCCACCGGTGTGCGAGCGGCCATTGTTCACGATGTGAATTTCCGTCCCGCCCATCTTGAGAATGCGCCGGTCGGCGACCGTCTCGGTTGGCACAACCGTCTTCCGGCCATCGGTGCCCGGCGTCTTCGCTTGCTGCGCCAGGCTCGCCTGGGATGCCGGGCTGGTAATGAACGTCGCAGTCGACGGAAACGCTTCGTTGCCTCCGGTGTGGTCGCCATGCGCCGAGCAGACGACCACATACTTGATGGGTTGAGGCGTGAGCAGTCCGATCGCCTGCACCAGCTTTCTGACGGCTTCGGGACTTCCCTGACCATCAGCGACCAGCACGCCGTCAGGCGTGATCACCACGAGATCGTTGGTGAGGAACCCGAGCGCGTGGACGTCCTGCCAGACGTAGACATTGCCGGTCGTGCTTCGGAGCGTGGGAAAGTCGTCTGCCCGCAGGCCTCGCTCCGCAATGAGCGCAGTCGGGATGATGGCATCGCCGCCTCCCCTTCCTCCGCGCCCGCCGCGGCCGCGTCCTCCCTGCCCGCGACCGGCGTCGTCCTGCTGCGGGTGCAGCGTCGTGGTTCCCAGTGCGGCGAGTGTCAATGTGAGCGCCGCGAGAGCGGACCATCCGTGCCGATGACGGGAGCATTGGCGGCTCATCGGACGTTCGTTCCCGTTCGTGCGGCCGAGGGCAGGTTTTCGGTGAGCTCGATGCGCGTTCCCCAGGGATCGGTGAGATAGGCAACCCTGATTCGCGTGTTCGGCAGCTGGCGCGGTGCGCCGTCCAGCGCGATGCCCAGGGCCGCGAGCTTCCTGGTGTACTCGTCGAGGTTTTTCACTTCGAACCCGATGTGATCGAGCGACCGTCCGCTCGTGGGAAGAAGCGTTGGCGCTCCCGCGGCGAAGGTCACGGTCATTCCGGGAAAGTGCACCACTTCATTCCAACCGGGGCTCGACACCCGCGGCCGCTCCCCCGGCACGCCGCCGAGCACCTTGCGGTACCACTCCTGGCACGCCTTGATGTCGGGAACGAAGGAGTGCGTATGGTCCATCTTCACGGGCTCGGGAAGGGCCGGGTCGCCGTAATACTCGATCCGGATCCCATCAGGTCCCCACACGTAGCCCTGATTCGGGTTGCCGCCCTGGCGGGCATCGGCGCCAAGCGATTTCCACTTCGCCAGCGTGGCTGGCAGATCCTTGTAGACCAGCCCAAAGTGATTCAGGACCGATCCTTCCGGTGGCCCGGAAGCCGGCTGTTTCTCCAGAACGATGTAAGCACCAGGAAACTGGACCATCTGCAGTGGACCGCTGGCAACCCATGTGCCCCCCATCACCTCGGTCCAGAACTGCTTCTGGACCTCCACATCGCTGACGAGCAGATGGACATGACCGAAGGTCACGCCAACGCCGTTGAACGGCGCCAACTGCGCCGCCGCGACACGCGGGACGAGTGCCGAGAGGATGAGAGTTCCGGCCACAAGACGAGCTGTGCGCATCGTGTTCACTTCTTCACCGCCTGTGCCAGCGCGATCGCCTGCGCACAATGGTCGGCAACCACCAGGTAATTCTTCACACGAGTCGGATTCACGACGAACGCGTTCGGCCCCGCCGGGTTGGCTCGATTGGCACCGGCCCGCCGGTCGAAATCGATGTAGCGTCCGTGGTTGGACAAGAGGACATCTGCACCGGCCTTGGCGGCGATGTCGGCGAACCGCCGAGCCGAAGAAGAATACGCCACCAGGTTGTCGTAGGGCGTCGTCGCGCTGATAGCCGTGCCGCCCCAGAACGCCACCATATGCGTCGTGCCTTTGTCTTTCGCCGGGATGACGAGCGAGATCGTGCCCAGCGTATGCCCCGGCGTCAGATACATGGTGAGAGTGGTGTCTCCCAACGTCAGGGTCTGGCCGTCCTTCACGACGATGTCACGCCTGGGGACGGGCATGCCCGCGAACGCGCCTCTGGCAGGCTGCGCCAGCGCGTTCCAGTCGGCCTCTGACGCGAGGATGCGCGTGCCATACGTGTCCTGGAAGAACTTTGCGCCGGCGGAGTGATCGCCGTGACCGTGCGTCACGATCAGGTACTTAATCTGCGCAGGATCGAGGCCGAGCTTCGGCATGTTGTCGACGATGAGGTCCTTCACCATGTAATCGAACGTCGCATCGATCATGATGATCCCCTCCGAGGTCTTAATCGCCCACGCGTTCGGATCCTCGGTCGGGAACACCCACATGTTGTCGAAGACCTTCACCGGATCGCGATACCAGCGCTCGCGCGGAGGCGGCCCTGCCTGTTGTCCGCGTGCTGGCGTGCCGCCGGGCGGCGGCGGCATGGACGAGGCACGACCGCCGAAACCCAGTGCACCGCCGCACAATTCGCTCTGAAGGATGAGCCAGCTGTCATCCGCTGCGGCTCGTGCAGCCGTCACATGGGCCGCGACGGTGTTCTCACCAGGCTTCGTCTGGGCGGAGCTGCCGACACATGTGCCGAGGATCACGGCGGCAACGGCCGCTGACGGCAACCACGTTCGCATACGACCTCCAGTAGTTTGCAGGGCCCCTAGTGGAATCTGAGATTCTCGCAATCGGCGGATCAGCAATCTCACAATCTGCCAATCTGCGAATCTACCAATGCGGAAAGTAATACTCCCGGCAGCGACCTACTCTCCCCTCGCGAGAGCGCAGGCTCGAGCGATCAAGAAAGTCTTTCCGAAACTCTATGGGAGTCCCAGAGCTGCCGTCAGCGACAACAGAAAAGCCCGACGCGATTTCTCACGTCGGGCTTTTCACCGAATACTCCCGGCAGCGACCTACTCTCCCATAGAGTTTCCCCTACAGTACCATCGGCGGTAGCAGGCTTAACTTCCGTGTTCGGAATGGGAACGGGTGTGACCCTGCTCCTATGACCACCGGGAACTTGTTGTCTCGCCGAAGTTCGCCTCTAATCTGGCTGTTTCCACAACCAGACTCCGGCGGAACGAAGGCGGACGAGCTCTTCAAAGATCAAACTGATCCTCGACAACTCAATATTCTGCAAACGATCGCTTTTCCGAACCACATTGCACGTTGCATTTCGCGACCGGCGTCTGGCGGAACCGGAGTTCCGTCCGACGACGGGAACGAAGAAAGAATATGGTCAAGCCGCACGGCTGATTAGTACCAGTCAGCTAAAGCCATCACTGGCCTTACACATCTGGCCTATATACCTGGTCATCTTCCAGGAGCCTTTAGGAGCCTTATGGCTCGGGACATCTCATCTTGTGGAGGGTTTCACGCTTAGATGCCTTCAGCGTTTCTCCCTTCCGGACGTAGCTACTCGGCACTACCGCTGGCGCGATAACCGATACACTAGAGGTCCGTCCAACCCGGTCCTCTCGTACTAAGGTCAGCCCCACTCAAATGTCCTGCGCCCATGATAGATAGAGACCGAACTGTCTCGCGACGTTCTAAACCCAGCTCACGTACCACTTTAATCGGCGAACAGCCGAACCCTTGGAACCTGCTACAGCTCCAGGATGTGATGAGCCGACATCGAGGTGCCAAACCCTAGCGTCGATGTGAACTCTTGGCTAGGATCAGCCTGTTATCCCCGGCGTACCTTTTATCCGTTGAGCGATGGCCCTTCCACGCGGAACCACCGGATCACTAAAGCCTGGTTTCCCACCTGCTCGTCTTGTAGGACTCGCAGTCAAGCTCGCTTATGCTTTTGCACTCTATGGCTGGTTTCCAAACAGCCTGAGCGAACCTTCGCGCGCCTCCGTTACAATTTAGGAGGCGACCGCCCCAGTCAAACTACCCACCTAGCAGTGTCCTCGATCTGGATGACAGACCTAAGTTAGAACGCCGGAACAATAAGGGTGGTATCTCACCGTTGGCTCCCCCGAGACCGAGATCCCGGGTTCAAAGCCTCCCACCTATCCTGCGCATATTGCGCCAGCATTCACTACTAGGATGTAGTAAAGGTGCACGGGGTCTTTTCGTCTTATCACGGGCAACCGGCGTCTTCACCGGTACCACAAATTCGCAGTGCCCCTCGTTGAGACAGCGCCCAAATCATTACGCCATTCGTGCAGGTCGGAACTTACCCGACAAGGAATTTCGCTACCTTAGGACCGTTATAGTTACGGCCGCCGTTTACCGGGGCTTCAGCTCGAAGCGTCGCCTTGCGGCTAACCTCTCCCTTTAACCTTCCGGCACCGGGCAGGCGTCAGACCCTATACGTCGTGTTCGACTTAGCAGAGTCCTGTGTTTTTAGTAAACAGTTGCTTGGGCCTCTTCACTGCAACTCTTTCCTGCTTCGCGGCGCGAAGCCGCTGACAGTAATAGAGCACCCCTTATTCCGAAGTTACGGGGCTAGTTTGCCGAGTTCCTAAACGAGGGTTCTCACTTGCGCCTGAGGATTTTCTCCTCGCCTACCTGTGTCGGTTTGCGGTACGGGTACCTGAAAGACTCCTTAGAGGATTTTCTCGGCAGCGTGGCGTCTGCGACTTTGTAGACCTTGCGGTCTTTGCTATAGCCCCTCAGGGAATGTGACTCACCGGATTTGCCGGGCGAGTCCCCCTACAGGCTTAAACCCACACGTCCAATCGTGGGCTCGCATAGCCTCCTGCGTCCCCCCATCGTGATAACGTCTTCCAAGTAGTTCCGGAATATTAACCGGATATCCATCCGCTACGCCTTTCGGCCTCGCGTTAGGACCCGACTGACCCTGAGCGGACGAACCTTCCTCAGGAAACCTTAGGCTTACGGCGGAAAAGATTCTCACTTTTCTTATCGCTACTTATGCCGGCAGGGTCACTTCTCAACGCTCCACCAGTCCTTTCGGTCTGACTTCACTGCATTGAGAACGCTCTTCTACCATTGTCAGGATCCGAAGATCCTGTTCCAATCTATGGCTTCGGTTTTGTGCTTGAGCCCCGTTGGATTGTCGGCCCAGAGCCGCTTGACCAGTGAGCTATTACGCTTTCTTTAAAGGATGGCTGCTTCTAAGCCAACCTCCTGGTTGTCTAAGCGTCTCCAGATCCTTTCCCACTTAGCACAAAATTTGGGACCTTAGCCGATAGTCTGGGCTGTTTCCCTTTCGACGATGAAGCTTAGCCCCCACCGTCTCACTCCCGGGATACGTGTCGTTGGCATTCGCAGTTTGATTGGATTCTGTAAGCTGGTAAGCCCCATAGTCCATTCAGTTCTCTACCACCAACGCCGACCTCCCGAGGCTGCCCCTAAAGGCATTTCGAAGAGAACGGGCAATCACGAAGTTTGATTAGCCTTTCACCCCTACCCTCAGCTCATCCAAGCTGTTTTCAACCAACACTGGTTCGGGCCTCCATAGAGTGTTACCTCTACTTCACCCTGGCCAAGGGTAGATCACCTCGCTTCGCGTCTAATCCCAGCGACTCGTCGCCCATTTCGGACTCGCTTTCGCTACGGCTCGCTTTCGCTTAACCTTGCCACTGAG
>CAWHUA010000002.1:425000-1426494 GCA_963832375.1 Vicinamibacterales bacterium
CCGTCCCGCCGCCGACGACGGCGATCGGCGAATGGCCCGCGCGCTGCAGTCGCGCCAGCGCCATCACCTGCATCAGGCTGCCGGCGTGCAGACCCGGCGCCGTCGGATCGAATCCCACGTAGGCCGTCAGCGACTCGCGCGCGAGCGCGTCCCTGGCGCCCTGCGTGGCGTCGTACACGAGGCCGCGCCACTGAAGTTCGGAGAACAGATCGCTCATTGAGTCCATTATCATAATGCCGTGCTGGTCAGTCGGCGTGCGGCGATCAATACCCTGGTAGCAGGCGGCATCGGCACGGTCATCGGCGGCGCCGCCTACGGCGTCGCGTACTCGCGGCATCAGATCGAGGTCCTGCGCGCCAGCGTACCGGTCACCGGTCTCAGTCCCGCCCTCGACGGTCTTCGCATAGGTCTCATCACCGATCTCCATCACAGTGAAATGGTGCCGGCGCGCGATGTGGCGCGCGCGGTCGGGTTGATGATGGGGGAGCGGCCGGATCTCATCGTGCTGGGCGGCGACTACGTGACGTGGGGCAATCGCGACTATGTCGGGCCCTGCTCGGAGGCGCTCGCCGGGTTGATGGCGCCCTATGGCGTCTTCGGCGTGCTCGGCAATCACGATGACGATCGCGATATGCCGGCCGCGCTCATCAAACACGGCTACGAGGTGCTGCGCGACGCGCGCACGACGGTCGAGATGCGGGGCGAACGCGTCGATCTCGTGGGTGTGCGGTACTGGACGCGGCGCGGACGCGACATCGCCCGGTTGGTCCGCGATGCCGAATCGACGGTGATTCTGCTCGCTCACGATCCGCGGCGGTTGGATGAGGCAGCCGAGCTGGACGTGCCGCTCGTGCTGTCGGGCCACACGCACGGCGGCCAGGTGGTGCTGCCCGGTCTCGGGGCGATTGCCGCGAAGAAGTTTCCGGTCGTCGCCGGATTCGGTCAGCGCAACAACAGCTCCATCTTCGTCAGTCGCGGCGTCGGCACGGTGTACGTGCCCTACCGGTTCAACTGTCCGCCGGACGTGTCGGTGATCACGCTGAAGAGCGCCTGAGCGGCAAAAAGGGGTCGGGTGCTATTTTACGAAATTCGTAAAATAGCACCCGACCCCTTTTCACGTGCGACGTGTGACCAGCAGGCGACGGCCTTCCCTGTGCCAATGTCCGTCCAAAAGCAGCTGGATGGCACGCGGATACAGATGATGTTCGCGTTCGAGAATCCGCGCCGACAACGAGTCAACATCATCGTCGTCGAGGACCTCGACCGGTTCCTGCATCACGATTGGCCCTCCATCCAGTTCCTCGTTCACCAGATGGACGGTCACACCTGTCCACTTCGTTCCATGGGCCCATGCCTGGTACTGCGCGTTTGTTCCGGGAAACGACGGCAAGAGTGACGGATGAATATTCGCAACCGCGTTTGGGAAGTTGTCCAGAAACACTTTTGTCAACAGCCGCATGAAGCCCGCCAAGCAGACGAGAGCGACACGCCGTTCCTTAAGAACTCGAACAAGCTCCCGATCGTAGTCTTCACGCGTGGCAAATTTTGCCTTGTCGGTGTGGTCCACCACCATTGTTTCTACACCTGCGTGTTCAGCGCGCTTGATTCCTTGGGCGTCGGGGCGGTTCGAAATCACAATCGCCAACTCGGCGTCCAGCCGCTTTGAAGCGATGGCCTCGATGATGGCCTGCAAATTTGAACCGCGGCCGGATATCAGTACTCCAATCCGTCGGCCAACGCGGCTGGCTAGCTCCGTCTCCGCCATCTCGTGGGTACTCCTCTTGCTGTACGCGGCAGCATGCCGCGGCGTGCACAGTTCTGTGGTGAATTCATTTATCACGTTCTCAACCGGGCCGCCAAACGAGCGCGTTTGTTTGAATCACGTGATGATTTCGTCACCGCCGAAATCCTCCTGGCTCGGGCAAGAGCTGCGACTGCGATGCGATTACTTGACTACTGCACGATGCCCAACCACTTTCATCTCATTCTTTGGCCAACTTCGGGCAGTCAATTGTCGCAATTCATGCGCCGCTTCACCGGCGGGCACGCGCAGGCGTGGCAGACCATGCGCGGCACCACCGGTTCAGGCGCGGTATATCAGGGCAGGTACAAAGCGATTCCGGTCCAGTCCGGCCGCCATTTCTACAACGTCTGCCGATACGTCCAGCGAAACCCCTTGCGGGCGGGACTTGTCGCGAGAGCGGAAGAGTGGCCATGGTCGAGCTTATGGAGACGAGTGCATGACGAAGGTGCAGAGCTGCTAACGCCCTGGCCTCTGCCCTACCCGGCTAACTGGCTGGCAACGTTGAACGCCCCTGTCCCGCCCGAAGAGTTGTGTCAGATCCGAATCGCGATTCAGCGTGGTGTTCCCCTCGGCGATCCCGATTGGACCGAGATAGCAGCCAGGGCGGTCGGTTTACAGAGCCGGCTGAGGCCGCGCGGCCGACCGCGGAAGACTGGATCAGCCGAAAATTGCACCCGACCCCTTTTATCTGACGGCGAGGGTGTCGGCTGAATACTCCAGACGTTTCGGCTTGATTACCACGCGCTTGGTCGCACTCTTTTCCACCTGCCCGGCGTGCCACGTGCGGAAGGGGAACGGTTTGGCCACATCCAGCACGGCCGGCACGTCCTTCTCGGGCACATAAACCGCGAATCCCGCGCCCATGTTGAAGTTGCCGTACGCCTCGGCGTCGTCGACGTTGCCGACCGACTGAATGAAGTCGAACACGGGTTGCGGCGTGGGAATCGTGTCGATGACGTACGCCAACGGATCGGATGCACGCATCAGCTTGCGCCAGCCGTGACCGGTGATGTTGACGGCGTAATGAATATCGACGCCGCGATTCAGGCAATCCTCGATGACCCCCACGTAGATGTGCGTGGGATCGAGCAGCGCCTCGCCGTAGGGCCGGCCGTCACCCAGGAGCGTGAGATAGCCATTCGCCGCGCGCTCGGCCACCGCCCGCGCGAGCGTGAGGCCGTTGGCGTGAATGCCCGAGCTCTCGAACAGCACGATGGCGTCGCCGGCCCGGATATTCGCGCCGATCATCCGCTCCTTCGGCTTGATGATGCCGATGGCCGATCCCGCGAGCACCACCGCCGAGGGCTCCACGACCCCGCTCAGCGTCGGCGTCTCGCCTCCGCCCCAGGCGCACCGCGCCAGCTCGCAGGCCGCACGCCAGCCGTCGACGAGATCGCCGGCGCGCCGATCGTCCTTGAACCAGTCGGACGAACCGGCGCCGAGATGCATGGCCACCGCGAGCGGCAACGCCCCGAGCGTCACCATGTCGTTGACGATCATCGCGACGGTGTCCTGCGCGAGGTGGTCGTAAAAGGATCGTTCCGGCACGAGACGATACACGGCGTCGGCCACGAGGTTCTTGGTGCCGAGCCCTTCTTCGACGTGCGCGAGGAAACTGTCAGATGTTTCGACGAGATACGCGCTCTCGCCTCGGCTCATCTCGACTTCCGAGACGCCCAGACGCCGCAGCACGTCGGCCGTCGAGCGGCCGGCCAACTGGGCCCTGCGCTTGAACGGATCGAGCGCGCCATAATCCACGCCCGAACCGGCATACGTCATGCGGTCCATCTTTTGGGTCGTCTCAGATAGGAACGGGTCCCGGAACCGTTTTCTCAGAACTCGAGCTTCTCGATCAGCTCCTGCCCGACGCGGCGCGTCGCCGACGACTCGCCGGCTTTCCAGTAGCCGCGGCGGACGTCCACGAAGAAGCTCTCTTCCTCGTAGTCCTCCTCGAGCATGTCGAAGCCTTCCGCGATCAGCTCGATTCCACCCGCCGCGCCCTTGTAGGTCTCGAGAAACGCGAGCATCCCCGGCGTATTGCGAACCGCGACCGTCGCCACGCCAAGCGCCATCGGCGCGCGTGGAGGGTCCATCGAAGGAATGCCCACATCGAACAGCGCGGCCAACGCCTGCGTATTGCCAGCGTTGGCCAGCGCGACCAGGCCCGCAACCGAGTTGCGCAGCAGCTCCTGATACCCGATGTTCTGTTCCGCGAACTTCAGCGTCTCGATGAGAAACGGCACGTGCGCGGCGCAGTTGACGCCGACCAGGCAGATGGCCGCCGCAATCGACGGCTGCGTCTCCCGCTCGACGTTGGCCTGCAGTGACGCGAACGTTTCCATCGCCCGCTTGTCTTTCAGTTTGCCGAGAGCCAGGACCGCGTCGACCTGAAGGGGACCGGCCTGACGCGCGATCGCCATCAGCGGCTCGACAGCGTACGCGGCGCCGTGATCGCCGAGCGCTTCGATGACCGCGCTCCTGAAAAAATCCTGACCGCGTTTGATCTCGACCAGCAGCGTATCGCGCACACGCGGATCGGCGGCCTGTGCGGCGAGAGCCCGGATGAGGGCCGGCCTCACGAACTCGCTCTCCTCGCGCTCGAGCGCCTTCAGCAAGTCGGGAATCACCGCCGGCGTGGGATGGTGCTCGTAGTACATGTACGCCACCGTCCGCAGCCGGTCGTTCGGATTGGTCGCCACCTCGCGGATGAGCGCGGCCGTCCGCGCGTCGTTGAATCCGGTCAGCAGCACGAGCGCGCGAAACCGGGCGAACTGATCCTTGTGGCTTTCCACCGCTCGAATCAGCGCGGGCGCGACGGTCTCGGCCGGCGCCCGGCGTAGGGTACGCGCCGCGTTCATCCTGACCGGGAACTCCAGGTTGCCGAGCGAATCGATGGCCTTCTGGATGGCTTCCGGCGAGATCGCCTGCGGCCCACGCTCTTCGGCCACGCCGACGCCCGGGGCCTGGCCGTGAATGCGCAGCACCACCACCGCAAGCGCGACCACCACGCCGGCGACGACGCTACGTCTTGACCGCATCGGTATCGAGCTTGAGCGCGAGCTGAAGATATGCCGCCTCGTTGCGCGGAAACGCCACCGGGTACTGACCCGTGTAACAGGACGTGCAATAGCTCGAGCGTCTCGAGCCGACGGCCGCGAGCATGCCCTCGAGGCTCAGATAGCCGAGACTGTCGGCGCCGATGTACTTCTGGATTTCTTCGAGCGTATGGGTGGCCCCGATCAATTCCGATCGGCGAGGCGTATCCACACCGTAAAAACACGGCGAGATCGTGGGCGGGCAGCTGATCCGCATGTGCACTTCCTTCGCCCCGGCCGCCTTCACCATCTTCACGATCTTGCGGCTGGTCGTGCCGCGCACGAGCGAATCGTCTACGAGCACGACCCGTTTGCCGTCGAGAATGCTGCGCACGGGATTCAGCTTCACGCGCACGCCGAAGTGCCGAATCGACTGCTGCGGCTCGATGAACGTGCGGCCCACATAGTGATTCCGGATCAGACCGACGCGCATGGGAATCCCCGACTCTTCGGCAAACCCGATCGCCGCGCAGACGCCGGAGTCCGGAACCGGCACGATCACGTCGGCCTCCACCGGCCGCTCACGGGCCAGCCGACGTCCCAGATTCGTGCGCACCTCGTTGACGCTTTCGCCGAACACATAACTGTCCGGCCGCGAGAAGTACACGTGCTCGAACACACACTGCGCCAATGGTGCGGGCGGGAACGGTTTGAACGACTTCACACCCGCCGCGCTGACGATGAGGACTTCCCCAGGCTCGACGTCGCGCACGTAGGTCGCACCAATCAGATCCAGCGCGCAGGTCTCCGAGCAGACGATGACCGCGTCGCCGAGCCTGCCAAGCGCCAGCGGGCGAAATCCGTGCGGGTCGCGAATGGCAATCAGGCGATCCTTCGTCATCAGCACAAGGGAAAAGGCTCCCTGCACGTGCGAGATCGCTTCGACGACGGCTTCATCGGCCGACGCGGCACGCGACCGCGCGTACAGGTGCAGAATGACTTCGGTGTCGGTACTGGTCTGAAATATCGACCCGTGCCGGCCGAGCTCGTCCTTCAACTCGGTCGCGTTGACGAGATTGCCGTTGTGGCCGATCGCAATCTGGCCGTGGGCGCAGTCGATGAGAATCGGTTGTGCGTTGTCGACCTTGCTGTCTCCGGCGGTCGAGTACCGGACGTGTCCGATTGCGATATGACCGGACAGCCTTTCGAGCGTCTTCTCTGAAAACGCGTCGGCCACATACCCCATCGATTTCGAGATGCGCACCTCGTTGCCATCGGAGGCGACAATGCCAGCGCTCTCCTGGCCGCGATGCTGCAGCGCGTACAGCCCGAGGTAGGTCAGATGCGCGGCTTCGGGATGCCCGAAGATGCCGAAGACGCCGCATTCTTCTTTGAATTTGTCGTGGGGTCCGGCGTTCCTTGGCTTGTCGCGGGGCCCCACCCCCGCGACCTGTGCCTCGCGGCCTTTCGGCCACTCGGCTTTGGTTGCGGCGATTTTCTGCTTAGTCGTCATTTCGGTTCTCACCCACCCTCAGAACTATGCAGCTCGCTGCTTGAAGAACTTCTCCACTGCCGTTTCCCAGATGGTCTCGGCTTCGCTCACCGCGACGTCGATCGCCTGGCGCCCATTGATTGAGACGCTGATACGCGAGCCTCCGGTCGTGCCGATTTCACGTGCCGGGACGGCGAGCGCTTTGGCCCGCGCCAGAAACGCCGCGAGATTCTCCCGTGCCACGGACACGACGACGCGTGACGCAGATTCGGAGAACAGCGCGGAGGTACCCGCCCATGTCGCGGGACTGTCGACGGCAGGAAGATCGACGCTCAGGCCGATCCCGCCCGTGCCGAACGCGCATTCCGCGAGCGTCACCGCGATGCCGCCTTCGGCACAGTCATGTGCCGACCGGATCAAACCTTCCCGTGCCGCCGTCACGAGAAGCTGCTGGAGCGACTTTTCCGCCTTCAGATCCACGGCCGGCGGCTCTCCCGCCACCGTCTCCAGCACCTGCTTCAAGTATTCGGTACCTCCAAGCTCGTGGCGTGTCTCTCCGAGCAGCACAACGGCATCGCCACTGCTGGTGAAGCACCGGCCCAGCACCTTCGTCGAATCCTCGATCAGCCCGACCACACCGAGCACCGGCGTCGGATAAATCGCCTTGCCATCGGTCTCGTTGTAGAGGCTCACGTTGCCGCCGGTAATCGGAATGTCGAGCGCCGTGCACGCCGCCGTGATGCCCTCGACCGCGCGCGCGAACTGCCACATGATCTCGGGCCGCTCGGGATTGCCGAAGTTCAGGCAGTTGGTGGCGCCAATCGGCTCGGCGCCGGCGCACGCCACGTTTCTGGCCGCTTCGACGACGGCGAGGATGGCCCCGCGATACGGATCGAGATAGCAGTACCGTCCATTGCCGTCGACCGACAAGGCCAGCGCGCGATTCGTGCCCTTCACGCGCACCACGCCTGCTCCCATGCCGGGCAGCACGAGCGTGTTGGTGCGCACCATGTGGTCGTACTGCCGGTACACCCAGCGCTTGTTCGCGATCACCGGCGAGGCGAGCAACCCTCGAAACGCGTCGACGTCGGCGAGAGGCGGCTTCGCGGGCAGGGTGAGCTTCTGCGCTTCTGCGAGATAGGCGGGCGTCGCCATGGGGCGCGTGTAAACAGGGGCATCATCGGTCAGCGCGCTGGTCGGAATCTCCGCAACGACGGTCCCGCGTTCGCGCACCCGCATCAGCCCATCGTCGGTGACCTCACCGATGTGCGCGGCGTGCAGGTCCCACTTCTCGAAAACGTCCTCAACCTCCCGCTCGCGCCCGCGCTTGACGACGAGCAGCATGCGCTCCTGCGACTCGGACAGCATGATTTCATACGGTGTCATGCCCGTCTCGCGCTGAGGCACGTGCATCACATCGATGTCGATGCCTGCGCCGCCGCGCGATCCCATTTCGCAGGTCGAACAGGTAAGACCGGCGGCACCCATGTCCTGGATGCCGATGAGCGCATCGGTCTGCATCACTTCGAGGCAGGCCTCGAGGAGCAGCTTCTCCATGAAGGGGTCGCCCACCTGCACCGCCGGGCGTTTCTCCGCCGAGTTCTCGTCGAACTCCGCCGATGCCATCGTCGCGCCATGGATGCCGTCGCGACCGGTTTTCGAACCGACGTAGTAAACCGGGTTGCCCGTGCCTTTCGCGACGCCCTTCACAATCTCGTCTGCCTTGGCGAGACCCAGGCAGAAGACGTTCACCAGAGGATTGCCGGCATAGCACTCCTCGAAGGCAATCTCGCCGCCAACGGTCGGAATGCCGATGCTGTTGCCGTATCCGGCGATCCCGGCGACAACGCCTTCCATGTTGCGGCGGACGTGCGGATCGTCGAGGTCGCCGAACCGAAGCGAATTCAACAAGGCAATCGGCCGGGCGCCCATCGTGAAGATGTCGCGGATGATGCCGCCGACGCCGGTCGCCGCGCCCTGATATGGCTCGATGAAGGATGGGTGATTGTGCGATTCGATCTTGAACACCGCCGCGAGGCCGTCGCCGATGTCGACGGCGCCCGCGTTCTCGCCAGGACCCTGCAGTACTCGCGGACCGGTCGTCGGCAGCCTGCGCAGATGCACGCGCGAGCTCTTGTAGCTGCAGTGCTCCGACCACATCACCGAGAAGATGCCCAGCTCGGTGAGGCTCGGCTCGCGCCCGAGCGCTTTCACGATGCGCTGGTACTCCTCGTCGTTCAGGCCGTGACGATCGAGGGTTGCCCTGTCGAACAGCGCTCATGCCGAAGCGCTCCCCGCCGCCGTCAACGCGCCAGCCGCGCGGGCGGCCAGCACGGACTCGAAGATGATGCGTCCGTCCGCGCTGCCAACCGCGATCTCGCAGGCGCGTTCCGGGTGAGGCATCAGACCCGACGACGTTCCGCCGCTCGTTGCAGATCCCGGCAATCGAGACGAGCGAGCCGTTCGGGTTTGCCTCGTCGCTGGCCACTCCTGACGCATCGACGTAACGGAACACGACCTGCCGGTTCTGCTCGAGCTTGCTGAGCTCGTCAGGCGTCGTGAAGTAGTTGCCTTCGCCGTGGGCGATCGGAATGCGCAACACCTGCTGCGGACGGCACGCGAGCGTAAACGGCGTGTCGGTTTCGTCGACCCGAACATGGACGTGCTCGCAGCGGAACTTCAGCTCGCGGTTCCGCAGCATCGCACCCGGCAGCAGGCCGGCCTCGAGAAGAATCTGAAAACCGTTGCAGATCCCCAGGACAGGACCGCCCGCGGCGGCGAACCTCCTGACAGCGTCCATGACAGGGGAAAAGCGGGCGATGGCGCCGGTCCGCAGGTAATCACCGTGCGAGAAGCCGCCGGGGAGAATCACCGCATCGGCGCCGCGAAGATCGGTTTCCTTGTGCCAGACGAACTCGGCCTCCTGGCCAAGCACGTCTTTTGCGGCGTAATACGCGTCGTGGTCGCAGTTGGATCCGGGAAAGACAATGACGGCGAATTTGGTTTTCACGGTTTTAGCCAATTTCAATCCGATAGCTTTCGATAACCGGATTCGCGAGCAACTTATCCGCAACTTCCGATGCCATCGAACGCGCGGCGTCGCTCGAAGCGGCGGCGAGCTCGAGCTCGAAATATTTTCCCTGTCGCACGTCTTCGACGCCCCCATAACCGAGCGTGTGCAACGCGTCGACAATGGTCTTGCCCTGCGGGTCGAACACCGACGGCTTCAACGTCACGAATACGCGCGCACGCATTAAGGCACTCCAGCTCCGACCGGCACTTTGAACACGCGGTCGAAAATCTTGTCCACGTTCTTGAGCTGCACCTTCAGGTCGAACGCGTCATCGATGGTTTTCCTGTCGACCACCGCCATCACATCGCGATCGGCGAGCAGCAGCTCCTTGAAGTCTTTCTTCTCGTCGTAGGATCGCAGGGCGTTGCGCTGCACCCACTCGTAGGCCTGCTCGCGCGCAATGCCGCGCTGCGCCAGCTCGAGGAGCACGGTGCCCGAAAAGACGACGCCGCGCGAGAGCTCCAGGTTCTGGCGCATCCGATCCTCGTTGACGACGAGGCCCTTCACGATGCGGGTGAACCGCCGCAGCATGTGGTCGAGCGCGATGAAGCTGTCCGGCAGGATCACGCGCTCGACCGACGAGTGCGAGATGTCGCGTTCGTGCCAGAGCGCAATGTTCTCGAGTGCCGCGTGGGCGTTCGCCCGCAAGAGGCGCGCGAGGCCGGTAATCTGCTCGCAGCCGATCGGATTGCGCTTGTGCGGCATCGCCGACGAGCCCTTCTGCCCTTTGCCGAACGGCTCCTGCACCTCGCCAATCTCGGTTTTCTGCAGGCCCCTCACCTCGAGCGCGAACTTCTCGAGCGACGCGCCTGTAATCGCAATGGCCGTCATCAGCTCCGCGTGGCGGTCGCGCTGAATCACCTGCGACGACACAAGCGCGGCGTCCAGCCCCAGCCTGGCGCAGATCGCCGCTTCGATCGACGGATCGAGGTGCGCGAACGTCCCGACCGCGCCCGACACCTTGCCGACCGAGACGACGTCACGTGCCCGCTTCAACCGCTCCAGGTCGCGCTGCAGCTCGGCGTGCCAGAGCGCGAGCTTCAAGCCGAAGGTCATCGGCTCGGCATGCACGCCATGCGTGCGGCCCATCATCGGCGTGTGCCGATGCTCTTCGGCGCGGGCCCGAACGGCGTCGAGGAGGCCTTCGACATCCCTGATGAGCAGATCGGTTCCCTCGCGCATCTGAATGGCCTGCGCGGTGTCGACGACGTCGGATGAAGTGAGCCCGAAGTGCAGCCAGCGCGCAGACGGCCCGACGTGCTCGGCGACGGCGGTGGTAAAGGCGATGACGTCGTGTTGTGTGGTTTCTTCGATGGCGGCGATACGGGCGACGTCGAACTTCGATTTCTCCCTGATGTCGCGTGCGGCGTCGTGGGGGATGATGCCGGCTTCGGCCATCGCCTCGGCAGCCGCGATTTCAACCTGCAACCAGGTTTCGAATCTCCGCTCTTCGCTCCAGATGCGCCCCATGTCGGGGTGTGTGTAGCGAGGAATCATTCTTCTAGTTCAAATCCAGGCGCTCTCGCGGAAGCTGAAGTCCATTCACGTGTCCCAGCACGGTGGCGGCCAGAGATCCGTTCGAGAAGAGCTCTCCCGCCACGCGCTGAACGTCGGCCGGCGTCACGCGCTCGATGCCTTCCAGCGTTTCATCGAGGCTGAACTGACGGTCGAAGTAGATTTCCTGGCGCGCGAGATGCGACATGCGGCTCGACGTATTCTCGAGGCTCAGCATCACGCTGCCCTTCAAGTGATCCTTGGCGCGGCGCAGCTCGGAGTCGGGCACGAGCGTCTGCTTCATGCCGCGCATCTCCTCGACCACCAGATCGACAACCTGGCCGACGGCTTCGTTCGCGCACCCGGCGTACACCGTCAGAGTACCCGGCGTCGCGATAGGCGTTGATGCCGGAGAACACCGAATACGCAAGCCCCCGCTTTTCGCGGATGTTCTGGAACAGGCGCGAGCTCATCGATCCGCCCAGCATGGTGTTCATCACGTAGCTCGCGTATCGCGCGCTGTGATTCTGCGGATAGCTGCTCGCGCCGAGACACACGTGGCTCTGCTCGAGCTCTTTGTTGCGGATGACGACCTTCGGAACCACGTTCGGAGGTCCGCCGTTCTGCTTGACGCCGTTGACCGGCATCGATCCAAACGCCTGCTCGAGCGCTTCCTTGAGCCGGGCGTGCTCGAGATGGCCGGCAGCGGAAATGATGACGTTCTCGGCCGCGTAGGCGCCCCTGAAATGGTCGCGCAGCCGCTGCTGCGTGAGCGCCTCGACGCTCTCCTTGGTCCCAAGGATCGGCCGGCCGAGCGGATGGCCCTCCCAGAACGCCTGGGTGAAAATCTCGTGGACGAGGTCGTCGGGCGTGTCCTCGACCATCTTGATCTCTTCGAGGATGACCTTCTTCTCGCGTTCGACATCGACCTCGTGGAACGCGGGGCGAAGGACGATGTCCGAGAGGATGTCGACCGCAAGCGGCAGATGCTCGTCGAGCACCTTGACGTAATAGCTCGCGTACTCTTTGGCCGTAAACGCGTCGAGCTGACCGCCAATAGAGTCGACCGCCTGGGCAATCTCCTCAGCCGTGCGCGAGGCCGTCCCCTTGAAGAGCATGTGCTCGACAAAGTGCGCGATGCCGCTGTCCTCGTCCGTCTCGTGGCGCGACCCGCGCGCCAGCCACACACCAAGGCTGACCGAGCGCACGTGGCTCATCGATTCAGTGACGAGACGAATCCCGTTGTCGAGTGCGTCGCGAACAATCATGAAAGTGATGACTAACGCCGTGCAAAACCGCTCGGGCCCGTGCATGACCCGTTGGAGATGAAAGGGTTGAATGCGAGCTGAAAGGATCTTAACACGAGTACAATCGAGATCCAGAAGCGAACATGCCCAACGTTCCGAGCGGTTTAGCGTCGGACGCGCGCGCCGATCTCGGCTCGATGGAGTCGGCCGAGCTCGAAGCCGCGCTCGACGCCCACGGTCATCCGCGGTTTCGTGCGCGCCAGATCTTCGCGTGGATCCACGCCAGGGGCGTGACCGACTTCGAAAAAATGACAGATTTGTCGCGACAGAGTCGCGCCAATCTCCCCACGCACTTCCGCATTGCCACGCCAACCCTCATCGCCAGAGAAACATCGTCGGACGGAACCGTGAAGTTCCTGCTCGGCCTCGACGACGAGGCCCGCATCGAATCGGTTTTCATCCCCGACACACCCAGCCAGACGTTCTGCATATCAACGCAGGTCGGGTGCGCCATGAGGTGCGGCTTCTGCCTGACGGGCAAGATGGGGCTGGTACGGAACCTAACTGCGGGCGAGATCGCCGGACAGGTTCGCGTGCTCGCCGGCGAGCTCGGACTGCGCGACGCGAAGTTCAACATCGTGCTGATGGGTATGGGCGAGCCGCTGCACAACTACGACAACACGATGAAAGCACTGCGCATACTCAACGACGAGCACGGTCTCGCCGTGTCTCCCAGGCGCGTGACGCTCTCGACCGTCGGGGTGCTGCCCGCGCTCGAGCGGCTGGCCAGCGAACCGTTGATGCCCAATCTCGCGATTTCGCTGCACGCCACGACAGAAGATCAGCGCGACGCGCTCGTCCCCGTGAATCGCAAGTACCGGCCTCGAAGACATCCTCGACGCCGCGCGGAAATTCCCGGCGCGGCGGCGCAATCGCATCACCTTCGAGTACGTCCTGCTTCGCGGCGTCAACGACACGCCGGACGACGCCCGCCGCCTGGTGCGCCTGCTCGCCAACATCCGCTGCAAGGTCAACTTGATTCCGCTGAACGAAGCCGCGGGCATCGCGTTCGAGCGGCCGACCGACCAGCGCGTCAATGCGTTCGCGAAAATTCTTGCCGAGGCGGGCCTCATCGTGTCGGTTCGCAAGAGCCGGGGGCGCGACATCCGGGCGGCGTGCGGTCAGTTGATTGTGGAAGGGACGAGACAGTCGACCGGGCAGAAGGCCGCGGCGCTGTTGCAGGGCCGGCCGTAGGGCCGGAGGTCCGGCTGAAGCCGGACACTACGTACTGAGATGCTACGTACTGATAGTGCTACGTAGTGAGGGTCCCCACCAGCTGATCGCCAGCGAGGCTCATCCTTACACGCACCCGTTCGTTCCGCGGCAAACCTTCCGGGATCCTCACCTTGAGATAGTTATCCGTGACGACGAGCGTCCCGTCTTCGATCGTCAGCCCAGGACGGACTGAGCCATCCTGTTCGCGATGGAACCGCCGGTTGAGATCGCGGCCGATGCCACGAACAATCGCCGCACGCTCGCGAACAACGGCACCGTGGACCTTATCGGGCAATGCGGTCGGCGACGGTGCCCGGCCGGTCCGAGTACGGGAAGGCGTGCACGTGCGTCACCGGTGACGAGGCGAGATAGGATTCGAGCACCGCGAAGTCATCGTCGGTCTCTCCAGGAAATCCGACGATGATGTCCGTGCCGAGCGACGCGTGCGGCATCACGTAGCGGATGCGATCGACCAGCCGCCGGTAATAGGCGAGCGTGTACGGCCGCTGCATCGCCACCAGCAGTCGATCGCTGGCGTGCTGAAGCGGAAGATGGAAGTGCGGCGCGAAACACGCCGACCCGGCGACCAGATCGACGATCTCATCCAGACAGTCCATCGGCTCGAGCGAGCTGATGCGGAAGCGCATCCCGAAAGACCGCCGCTCGATGGCCCGCAACAAGCTCAGCAGCGTCGAACCGTCACCGAGATCGCGCCCGTACGATCCGAGATGCACACCGGTGATGGCTATCTCGCGGTAGCCGGCGTCCGCGACACGCTCGATGTCGGACACGACTTCGCCCACGCGACGGCTGCGGCCCGCGCCTCGGGTCGATGGGATGATGCAGTACGAACAGGCCTGGTCGCAGCCGGTCTGCACGCGCAAGGTGAATGCAGTACGGCCGGCCAGACCGGGGGCGATCGCCGCACCGCAGGCGCCGTCACCATCGCCAAACCGTTCGGCCGTGGTCAAGCCGATGGCCGCCGCCAGATCGTCCTTGCGATCGTTCGGCACGATCTCGATCGTGGCGGCGAGTCCCGCAACATCGTCGGGACGCCGGGTGGCATAGCACCCCGTCACGACAATGCGCGCATGCGGATTTTCCCGCGAGACTTTCCGCACGATCTGACGTGTCGCCTGATCGGCGGAGCTCGTGACCGAGCAGCTATTGACGACGATGATGTCGGCGTCCCCGGCGGCGGCGACGGTGCCGCCGTTTGCGATGAGCTGCTCCTCGATGTAAAAGGAATCGGCCTGATTGACCCGGCAGCCGAACGTGATGATCGAGTACTTCATGTTGAGGGCTGAGGGCTGAGGGCTTAGTTAAGGGTTCGCCAGCTTTCTCGCCGCCTCTTCGACCTTCTCCGCCAGCCCCGCCTTGTACTTCTTCACACGCTCCGCGACGGCGGTGTCGCCCAGCGCGAGAATCTGCGCGGCCAGCACGCCGGCATTGGTCGCGCCGGCTTTGCCGATCGACACGGTGGCCACCGGCACACCCGGCGGCATCTGAACGGTCGACAGCAACGCGTCGAGCCCGTTCAGCGCCGATGAATCGATCGGCACGCCGATGACCGGTTTCGACACGTGGGCGGCCACCACGCCGCCGAGATGTGCGGCCGCGCCCGCGCCGACGATGAACACCTTGACGCCGCGGGTCTCGGCCTCGCCGAGAAGGCGCATGACGCGTTCGGGTGAGCGATGCGCGGACGCCACGGTCATCTCGACCGTGATGCCCAGCTCTTTCAGAACATCCACCGCACCCTGCATCACCGGTGCGTCATTCGGCGAACCCATCAAAATGAGGACTTGTAGTGGTGTCATTGTTTAGTCCGCGTGGGGCCCCACCCCCACGCGCTGCCGTCGCTAACGCTCCGGATCTTGATGCGGTCGATCGTCTACTTAGTCTACGTCAGAGCCTTCGACGTCTACGTCAGAGCCTTCGCCCCAATATCCTTCCGATAATGCATGTGTTCGAAACTGATTTTCCCGGCGGCGTTGTACGTGCGCTCGATGGCGTCACGATAGTCGTCGCCCGAGGCGACCACCGTGAGGACGCGGCCGCCCGCTGTGACGATATCAGACCCGCGTTTCGCCGTACCCGAGTGAAACACGTTGACACGGTCCACCGCTTCGGCTTCTTCGATTCCGTGAATTACTTTACCGGTTTCGTACACGTCCGGATAACCGCCCGAGGCCATAACGACACCGACGCGTGGCTCAAGACCGAGCGAGATGGAACGGGCATCGAGCTCGCCGGCCGCCGCGCTCATCAGCAGATCCGAAAGATCGTCCTCGATCGCCGGCAGAATAACCTGCGCTTCGGGATCGCCAAAGCGCACGTTGAATTCGATCACTTTCGGGCCATCGGCGGTCAGCATCAGGCCGACGAAGAGAAACCCGCGAAACTCGCTGCCCTCGGCGCGCATGCCTTCCAGAACCGGCAACACGACCTCGCTCATCACGCGCGACTCGGTGGCGCCGTCGAACAGCGAGCTCGGCGCGTAGGCGCCCATTCCGCCGGTGTTCGGACCGGCATCTCCGTCGAGCACACGCTTGTGATCCTCGGCCGATCCCAGCGGCAGCGCGCGCGTGCCGTCGCTCAACACGAAAAACGACGCCTCGCGGCCCACGAGCAGCTCTTCGATCACGAGACGTGCGCCGGCCTGGCCGAAGCGCTTGTCGACCATCATGGCGTGGACTTCTGCTTCCGCACTTTTCAGATCGGGCGAGATCACCACGCCCTTGCCGGCAGCAAGGCCGTCGGCCTTGAGCACGACGGGGAATCCGAATTCTCCGCTGCGCAGCGACGCCAGGGCCTGCGACGCCGAATCGCACGCTCTGTAACGCGCGGTCGGCACCTGATAGCGCCGCATGAAGTCTTTCGCGAACACCTTGCTCGATTCGAGCCGCGCCGCGCGCTGACTCGGACCGAACAGCAGATCGCCTTCGGCCGCGAACACATCGGCAACACCGCGGCTGAGCGGCAGTTCCGGTCCGATGATCGTGAAATCGATCTCTTCGCGCCGCGCGATCTCGGCGACCGCGTGCGCATCTGCGGCGTCGACGGGAACGCAGCGCGCGAGCCGGCTGATGCCCGCATTTCCCGGCGCGCAGACGATGTCCGACACGCCGCGCTCGGACGCCAATTTCCACACGAGCGCGTGTTCGCGCCCGCCGCTGCCGATCACCAGAACTCTCGTGGAGCCCACGTTATCGAGTAAACTGTTGGATATAAAAGGTTTAAGGTGAAGGAGTAATCCGTTGACGGGGCTGCGGCTTTGCGCCTAAGATTCGCAGTCCCGAATTAGCGTAACACAATCGTTATTCATCAAAACGTGGTGACCTGTGTTCCGTCATCACGATCGCCCGATTTGAGGGGGTGTATTCAAGCGTGGCGGAAGTCAAGGTGCAGGACGGTGAGTCGATCGAAAGTGCTCTTCGGCGGTTCAAACGGAAGGTCCAGCAGGAAGATATCATCAAGGATATCAAGAAGCACTCCTTCTATCTGAAGCCCGGAGACAAGCGCAGGGCCAAACAGGCGCTGGCGCGCAAACGTAACCGCAAGAAAATGCGACGCGACGCAGAGTAGAGGGCGCGAGCAAGGGGCGACACGATGGAGTTCCAAGACAAGATCCTGAGTTGTGTGGATTGCGGCGCGGAGTTCGTGTGGACGGCTGGTGAGCAGCTCTTTTTCGCGGACAAGAACTTCAAGAACGAGCCCAAGCGTTGCAAGGCCTGCAAGGCCAAGCGCGCGGCCCGGGCGGCGTCGCCCGGGATTCGTGAACGTGTCGAGACCACCGCCACCTGCTCGGCGTGCGGCAAGGAAACCACGGTTCCCTTCCGTCCGACGCAGGGTCGCCCCGTGTTTTGCAAGGAATGTTTTCAACAGAGGAAGTTCGCCGGAGCGGGAGGACTGTAAGTCCTTCCGCTTCCGGATAGATGTCTAGTCGCCGGGGCGGCCGCCTGCCTTTCCTCAGTCTCCTGATATCGTTGCGCCCGGGTCAATGGACGAAGAACCTCTTCGTCTTCGCGGCCCTGGTGTTTGCCCAGCGGCTGAACGATCCCGACGCGGTGCTGCGCGCGTCGATCGTGTTCGTCCTCTTCTGCGCGTTGTCGGGCGCGGTGTACCTGGTGAACGACGTCGCCGATCGCGAACAGGACCGGCGTCATCCCGTCAAGAAACATCGTCCGATCGCAGCGGGCGAGGTGAGCCCCGGCCTCGCGCTTGCCGTCGCGGCCGTGCTCGGTCTGTCGGCTCTCGGCGGCGCGTTCATGCTCGGCATCCCGTTTTTTGCCATCGCCGCGGCCTACGTCGTACTGCTCTCGTTCTACTCCCTCTTTCTCAAGCACCACGTGATCCTCGACGTCCTGACGGTGGCCGCCGGCTTCGCGTTGCGTGCGGCGGCCGGCGCGGCGGCGATTCACGTCCCGATCAGCCACTGGCTGATCGTGTGCACCACGCTTCTGGCCCTGTTCATCGCGCTCAGCAAGCGACGGCACGAGCTGACCCTGCTGACCGACACCGCAACCGACCACCGGCCCATCCTCGGCGACTACACACCGTACCTGCTCGACCAGATGATCTCGGTGGTGACGGCGTCGACCGTGATCGCGTACGCGTTTTACACGATCAGCCCCGAAACCACACAGAAGTTCGGCACCGATCTCCTCAGCCTGACCATTCCGTTTCCGCTCTACGGGATTTTCCGCTACCTCTACCTCGTGCACCGGCGCGACCAGGGCGGCAGTCCGGCCGAGCTGGTCGTGAACGACCGGCCGCTGCTCATCTGCGTCGGTCTGTGGGCGCTTTCGGTGATCCTCATCATTTACCGGTAAAATCGTGGCCATGCCCCAGGCACGGGTTGCCATTCTGCGCACCAGGCCGGAGACCGTCCTCCGCGACTATCACCGTCTGATGAATCTCGCCGGCTACCAGGACGTGATCGCGAAAGACGTGGATACGGCGCTCAAGGTGAACATCTCCTGGCACTTCTTCTTCCCGGGCAGCTCGACCACGCCCTGGCAGCTCGACGGCGTGATTCGCGCCATGAAGAAGGATGGCTACTCGCCGGCTCTCATGCACGCGTGCCACAATCGCACGGTCGTCATTGACGCGCATCTTGGCGAGCGCGAGAACAAGCAGCTCCCCGTCGTCGAGGCGCACGGCCTCAGAAACCTTCACATTTACGAAGGTGAGGAGTGGACGAACATTCGCGACGCGGTTGGCGATCTGACGAAAGACTTCCTGTGCCTGAACGCGGTGTACCCGAAGGGATTCATGATTCCGCGCCGCTTCATCGGCGAGAACATCATTCATCTCCCGACGGTCAAGACGCACGTGTTCACCACGATGACGGGCGCGATGAAGAACGCCTTCGGCGGACTGCTGAACGAACGGCGCCACTGGACGCACCCGGTCATCCACGAAACCCTCGTCGATCTGCTGATGATTCAGCAGAAAATCCACCGCGGCGTGTTCGCGGTCATGGACGGCACCTTTGCGGGAGACGGCCCGGGGCCGCGCTGCATGATTCCGCGCGTGAAGAACGTCATCCTCGCGAGCGCCGACCAGGTGGCGATTGATGCCACCGCCGCCCGCCTCATGGGCATGGATCCGCTCTCCATCAAGTTCATCCGCCTGGCACACGAGCGGGGACTGGGGTGCGGCGATCCGCACGACATCGAGATGGTCGGCGACAAGGATGCCGCCGAGGAGAACTGGCATTTTGTCGGGCCATACCAGAAGATGACGTTCGCCGCCCGCATGCAGCACAAGATTTACTGGGGACCGCTCCGCAAGCCGGTCGAGTGGTCGCTCAAGACGGTGCTCGCGCCATGGGCGTACGCGGCGAGCGTGGTCTATCACGACAGCTTCTGGTATCCGTTGAAAGCCAAGGCGCTGATGCGCGAGGTCCTGGCCAGTCCGTGGGGGCATCTCTTTCGCGGGTGGGAAACGGCAACGGTCGACGAGAACGGCTACCCTGACTTCGGCAACGAGGACGCGGAAATTCAGCGGACGGGACTGCGCGCGTTGATCAAGTCGATTGGCATCCTCGGTATGTGCCTCAGAGAGGCGCCCGAATTCACGAAAAAGGGGTCGGGTGCAATTTTACGAAAATCGTAAAATTGCACCCGACCCCGAATTAAATTATGGCAGATTTCAACATACGGACTGATGCCGTCGACGTCGAGCAGATCATGCGCCAGATCCGGGCGCGGATTCAGGCCAAACGTGGCGTCGACTACACCGAGGAACAGATTCAGGAGCTGGCCAAGGTCAAGCTCGAGCGCTTTCTCGATCCGAAAGGTGTTCGTTCGGATCTGGTCGAGCAGTTCAAGCGTGCGCGCGATCGCAAGCCGGACCCGTTTCAGCCGGAGCAATGGGTCACCGACGCCAACGACCTGTATGGCAGCAGCAAGGCGCCCGTCCGCCTGCTCCGAAAGCTCCTCAGCCCCATCCTGAAGATGCTGCTCAACGCCAACCGGCTCGTTCAGGTGCTGCACCAGCAGAGCGAAATCAACACGCTCTACGAAAAGCAGTTCCACCAGCTGCGCGAGAAAAACCAGCAGCGCGACGAGGTCGACACGCTCTACTACGAGCTCGTCCATAACCTGGTCCTCGAGCTCACGCGCGTCGGCATCGAGAACCGAAACCTGAAGATGCGGCTCGAGTCGCTCTCGAGCCGGATGGATTTCGACGAGCGGCGTGCCCGCGCGCTCGAAACCGTCGTTCAGTACAGGCCGGGCACGGGCCCGTCGCGCGAGGCACCGGCCCCACGGCCTCGCCAGGACGATCGACCCTCTCAGCCGCCCCCGCAGCAGAGCGTCGCCGCAGCGCCCTCTCCGGCTGCGCCACAGAGTCAGGGGCAACCGGGCGCCGGCGACACGAATGCGACCGAGCCCCAGGCCGGTGAATCAAACACCGCTCGCCGCCGCCGGCGTCGCCGCCGCGGACGCCGTGGTGGACGGGGGCGGCTGCCGGGCGAGAACGTCGCGCCAGCCGGATCGTCGACGGACGCCCCCTCGGTGACGGGCTCGGCGACGCCCCCGCATGGCAACCCCTCTGGCGACGCGGCCCTGGACGAGGGGCCAGACACGGACTTCGATGGTCCGGAAGGCGGCGACTTCGGAAACGACTCCGGCGAAGACGACGGGCCGGACTCCGCGCAGTGAAGCTCGCCGTGGTCGTGCAGCGGTACGGCGCCGACATCAACGGCGGCGCCGAACTGCACGCGCGTTATGTGGCCGAACGCCTGGCGCAGCACGCCCAAGTCGAGGTCCTCACGACGTGCGCGCGCGATTACGTGACGTGGCACGACGACTATCCTGCCGGCATCGAGCGCGTGAACGGCGTGCCGGTCCGGCGCTTCCGGGTCGATCACGAGCGCGACGTCAAAGTGTTCGCGCACTGGTCCGATCGCGTCTTCGGCGAGCCTCATTCGTATCTCGACGAGCTGAAGTGGCTCGACGCGGAAGGACCGAAGAGCTCTTCGCTGCTCACCTATCTGTCGTCTGCGCAAGCCGACTATGACTACGTCATTTTTTTCAGCTATCGCTACTACCACGCCTACCACGGCGTGAAGGCGGTCCCCGCGCGCGCGATTCTCGTGCCGACGGCAGAGCGCGACAACGCCATCGGGCTGGGGATCTCGCCCCGGATTTTCCGCGGTGTGCGCGCGCTGATGTACAACAGTCCGGAAGAGAAGCGGCTGATTCAGACGGTATCGAACAACCACCACGTGCCGGGTGTCGTGGTCGGCATCGGATCCGAGATTCCCGAGCGGCCGAAGCCCGAGCGTTTTCGCCAGAAGTACGGCATCACGAGCCGCTTCGCGCTCTATATCGGCCGGATCGATCAGAACAAGGGCTGCAACGAGCTCTTTTCGTTCTTCCTGAACGGTCTGCAGGCGCTGCCGGGAGGTCTGCGCCTGGTCCTGATCGGGAAGGAGATCGTCCCTGTTCCCGACCATCCTCGCATCCACCACCTCGGGTTTCTCGACGACCAGGACAAGTTCGATGCGCTGGCCGCTGCCGATCTGCTGCTGATGCCGTCATATTATGAGAGCCTGTCGATGGTGGCGCTGGAAGCGTGGGCCCTGGGCAAACCGGTGCTGGCCAACGGCCGGTGCGAAGTGCTGCGAGGCCAGTGCATTCGAAGCGGGGCCGGGCTCTACTACGAGACGCAGGCCGAGTTCATCGAAACGCTCCGTGCCATCGCCGAAAGCCGGCGGCTGAACGCGACGTTCGGCGCCAACGGGCGAGAGTTCTTTCAGCAGCACTACGCGTGGCCCGTCATCGAACAGAAGTACCTCGACGTGCTGGCGCAATTGAAAGACGAAGACATCAGCGCGGCCCGCAGCAACAGCGCGGCTCGCGCCATCGAGCCTGAACCGGGGTGGCTCGCGAAACGGCGCAAGGCCCTGAGGCCCGCGAGCGAGGTGCTCGCGGAGCTTCCATCCGGACCGGTGCTGAATTGAAGAAACAGAAGGTTCATCAGGTGCTGGCGACGCTGGGCTACGGCGACGCCATCGGCCACGAGGTGCTCGGCATCCGGCGCGTCCTTCGGGCCGCCGGCTACGATTCGGACATCTTCGTCCAGACGGCGGACCCGCGCGTTGAAGACGAGACGCGTGATTACAGGGATCTGATTCGCGAAAGCGACCCGTCGAACATCCTGATCCACCATTTCTCGATCGGATCGCGCGCCTCTCGCATCACCTACGCGCTCCCCGACAGGCAGATCCTGGTCTACCACAACATCACGCCGCCCGAATTCTTCGTTGACGTCCACGAGCAGCTCGTCGAGCAGTGCTTCAAGGGACGCCGCGAGCTGGGGATCTATCCCGCGCGGGTCGATCTCGCACTCGGCGATTCCGAGTTCAACCGGCAGGAGCTGGAAGAGCTGGGCTTCAATCCGACCGGCGTGCTCCCGGTGGTACCCGACTTCTCGCACCTCGATCACCCGCCGAACGATCTGGTCGCGCGCGAGTTCGACGACAGCTGGACGAACATCCTTTTCGTCGGACGCATCATCCCGAACAAGCGCATCGAAGACGTCATCCGGTACTTCCACGCGTACCAACGCCACTTCAACCCGCGGACGCGTCTTCTGCTGGTGGGTTCCTATGGCGGCTTCGAGAAGTACCTCGCCAATCTGCACCAGCTGTGCGCGCGGCTCGGTGTGACCAACGTGCACTTCACCGGCCACGTGTCCGACGCAGAGCTGACCGCCTATTACGAGGTGGGCGATCTCTTTCTCTGCGCGAGCGCGCACGAAGGCTTCTGCGTGCCGATCGTCGAGTCGTTCCACAAGCAGATACCGGTTGTGGCGTATGCGGCCACGGCCGTGCCGGCCACCATGGACGGCGCCGGCGTGCTGTACTCGACAGCAGAGCCGCTCGAGGTTGCCGCACTCGTCGATACCGTCCTCGGCGATCAGGTGCTTTACGATTCGATTCTCGCGAAGCAGAACCAGGCGCTCGCACGCCTCCGCGCACAGGACTTCGAGGGCACGCTCCTGAAATTCGTCCGGCAGGTGTTGAGCGCGCCTCGAAAACCGGCGCCCCAGGTCGCATGGGACTTCTGGGATCAGTTCCGGCTGGCCGAAGAGCTCTTCGAGCTTCAGCAGTATCGCCCCGCCATCTTCCGCGGCCTGCCAGAGAGTCCCGAGTCGAAGGTCGGCCTGGTCGAGGAAAAGCGCTGATGCGCGTCAACCAGTGGGTGCCGGCCGCCCACATGGGCGACGCGATTGGCGACAGCGCACGCCGCGTCCGCGGGCTGCTCCGGGCGATGGGCCACGAGTCCGATGTCTTCGCGATGACCATCGACGACGAGCTCCGCCACGACATTCGATCGTTTTCAGATCCGGCATCGAAGCAGGGGGACGTCACGATCTTTCATTTCGCCCTGCCCTCGCCGATGTCGCAGGCGTTTGCGGCGCTGCCGCACGGCCGCGTCCTTCAGTATCACAACGTCACCCCGGCGCACTTCTTTGCGTCGTATGCGCCGGCGCTGTTCCGGCTGGCGTCGATCGCGCGGGACGAGCTCGCGAGCCTCGCGCCGGTTTCCGACCTTGCCCTGGGAGACTCGGAATACAACCGGCAGGAGCTCGAAGCGATCGGGTTTCGCCAGACGGGCGTCATGCCGATTGCGGTCGACACGGGCCGGTTGACCAACGCGCCCGGACATCCGGTGCTGGACGAGATTCTCGACGATGGCCTCGTCAATTTTCTGTTCGTCGGAAGGATCGCGCCGAACAAGAAGATCGAGGATCACATCAGGCTGGCCGAGCAATACAAGCGGTATGTCGATGCGTACTACCGCTTCATCTTCGTCGGCCGCTACGACGTCGTGCCCGAGTACTATGCAGCCATCCGGGCGCTCCTGTCCGAGTACCAGATGCTCGAGGATCGATTCATCTTTACGGGCCCGGTGCCCGACGTGGAGCTCGCCGCGTACTATCGAGCATCGAGTGCGTACATCTCGCTGAGCGAACACGAAGGGTTCTGCGTGCCGCTGGTCGAAGCCATGGCGATGGACGTGCCGGTGCTGGCCTACAGCGCGGCGGCGGTTCCCCACACGCTGGGAGGGGCGGGCGTGCAATTCGCGCCCAAGGATCTCGAGTATGCGGCGGAGCTGCTCGGCATGCTGGCGTTCGAGGACAGCCCGCGAGAGGAGATCCTTGCGGGCCAGCGACGACGCCTTCTGGACTTCGGTGACGCAGTCATCCAGCAACGTCTGGCTTCTGTGATATCGGCCTTCTAATCGGGAAGGCAGGGCTGAAGCCCTGCGCTACCCATAACGAATGTGCGCATTGCCTTCATCGTCCAGCGTTACGGTTTGGATATTCTCGGTGGCTCCGAGTACCACTGCAGGCTGATCGCCGAGCGCATGGCCCGGCATCACGACGTGGAAGTGCTGACCACGTGCGCGCGGGACTACATCACGTGGGCCAACGAGTACCAGGAAGGCACGACCACCATCAATCGCGTTGCGGTGCGGCGCTTTGCGAACGCGCGCGCGCGCGAGATCGAGTCGTTCAACCGCTACTCGGACTGGATCTTTCACAATCCGCACGGTCGCGATGACGAGATGGCGTGGCTCGAGCAGCAGGGCCCGTGGTGCCCGGCCCTCCTCGACTACTTGTCGCGGAACTCTTCGTCGTACGATGCGCTCATATTCTTTACCTACCTCTACGCACCGACCGTGCTCGGGCTGCAGGTGGCGCCCGAGCGCAGCATCCTCGCACCGACGGCACACAACGAGCCGGCAATCGGCCTCGGCATCTACAGAGAGATGTTCGCGAGGCCTGCGGCGATCGCCTACAATACCGCTCGAGAAAAAGCCTTTCTGAAGTCCACGTTCGAGTTCAACGCCGTGGCGGAGGAAACGATCGGATGCGGCGTCGATCTGCTCGATGGCCGTCCGGCGCCACAGTCGCGAACCGCGCCGAAGGGCTTTCCCGACGATCCGTTTCTGCTCTACGGCGGGCGCATCGATGCCGGCAAGGGCTGCGCCGAGCTCGTCGACTTTTTCGGCAGCTACACCGACGAAGGCGGCATCGCCCGGCTCGCGATGATGGGGGCCAAGTTGATGGCGCTCCCCGAAGTGCCGTGGCTGCGCTATGTCGGCCTGCTGTCCGAAGCCGACCGTCTTCGGGCACTCGAGGCTGCCACCGTGGTGGTGGTGCCTTCGCCGCTCGAAAGCCTTTCGCTGCTCGCGCTCGAAGCGATGGCGGTTGGCACCCCGGTTCTCTGCAACGCACGCGCCGACGTGCTGGTCGACCACTGCACACGCAGTCAGGCCGGCCTGTACTACGCCGATCGTGACGAGTTCGCCGAGTGCGCGAAGCTGCTCGTCGCCGACCGGCGCCTTCGCGAACGGATGGGCCGCAACGGGCAGGCATACGTCAGAAGCCACTACCACTGGGATGTCATCATGGCCAAGTACGACACACTGATGGCCGCGCTGCCGCAAGTCCGGGACATGCCACTGCGATGAGGGTGAACACGGTCCTCGTGCGGAGACTCGTTCACGTCGCGATCTTTCTCGCGGCGTTCGCGACCTACACGATGAGAATCGTGAACGGCGGAGGTCTTCGCGAGCCGCCCGAATCGGGCGACGGCCACGACTACGATGCCATTGCCTACAACGTCTGGCACGGCCGTGGATTCGGCTATGAGTGGAGCGATGCAGAGTGGCGCAGGCCCTACGAGGGGATCCCGCGCTACCGGCCGTTGTTGTCGCGACAGTCCGAGTACTACCCCACGACCTATCGTCCACCCGGCATGCCGCTTCTCCTTTCCGGCGTGTATGCCGTCATGGGCAGGAACTTCGCCGCCTGGCGCATCGTCAACTGCGGGATCATGGCAGGCGCGGTGACGGCTGCGTCCGCAGTCGCGACAACCATGGCGGGGCCGTTTGCGGCGGTGCTGACGGCGGCCATCGCGCTGCAAAGCCGCGATCTGACGCGGTATGCCAGCATGTTCATGACAGAGCCGCTGGCCACGCTCATGGTGGCGCTGCTGACGCTGGCCTGGGTCCGCCAGGCCAGCTATGGATGGACTGTCGCGGGCTCGATCGCGGCAGGCGTCGTCATGGGCGGCCTGCTGGCCGCGCGCACGATTTTCATCCTGTCCGCGCCGATTCTGGCGATCCTGCCGGGCAGAGACACATCATTCGGATCCTGGCTCGCGTGGAAACCCAAGGCCATCTGTCTAGCGGTCGCGATTGCCGTCATCAGCCCGTGGTGGATCCGCAACGTCATCGTGCTGGATGCGTTCATGCCGCTCGGCACTCAGGGCGGCATCAACCTGCCGATGGGCTTTGGACCGAGAGCTCTGCGATTCGAAGGTGTCTGGCACTCGAATCCCGAGGACGGCTGGCCCGAGATCGCCGCCCAGAAGCTCGACACCGTGACGTCCGAAGTGAAGCTCGCGCAGTACCGTCAGAAGCTCACGATGAACTGGATGCTGGACAACCCGCGCGACGTCGTGCGGCTGATGTGGCTGCATGTGTCACAGGAGCTCAAGCCGGGACGAGAGTTCTACACGACCTGGCTTTTGCCCCTGGCCGGCGTGGCGGCGCTCGTTCTGTTCAGATCGCCTGCCGCATGGACCGTCGTTTTCGTGGTGTGCGCCAACGTGCTCAGCATCGCGATGACGTACAGCGCCCACGGCCGATTCATGGTGCCGATGCAACCGCTTCTGGTGGCGCTTCTCTCGGCCGGACTGGTAACCGTGGCTCGTCAGGCCTGGACGCTGCTACGTCCGGCGTCCGCAACAATCCCCCGCGCATCCGCCTGATGATCGAGGAACCAGCGGTAGGTTGATTCGATGCCCGCGCGAAGCGGAAGGGCCGGGGTCCAACCGAGGCTGCGAAGTTTGCCGATATCCAGCAGCTTCCTCGGTGGGCCGTCCGGCCTCGAGGCGTCGAACACAATCCGGACGCGAGGATAGACCACGTCGCGGATCATTTCCGCCAGCTCGCGGATGCTCAGGTCTTCCCCCGTGCCGACGTTGATGTGCGGCTCCTCGTCGTAGTTGCGCATCAGGAACACACAGGCCGACGCGAGATCGTCCACGTGAAGGAACTCGCGCCGTGGCCGCCCGCTGCCCCACACGGACACTTCTGCTGCACCCGACAGCTTCGCGTCGTGAAACTTGCGGATCAACGCCGGGAGCACGTGCGAGCTGGTGAGGTCGAAGTTGTCGTTCGGCCCGTACAGGTTCGTCGGCATCGCCGAGATGAAGTCGCAGCCATACTGCCGGCGGTAGGACTGGCAGAGCTTGATGCCCGCAATCTTCGCGATCGCGTAGAACTCGTTGGTCGGCTCGAGAGGACCGGAGAGCAGCGCGTCCTCCGTCATCGGCTGCGGCGCCTCGCGCGGATAAATGCAGGAGCTGCCGAGATACAGCAGCTTCTTCGTGCCGTGCAGGTAACACGCATGGACGACCGTCGCGTGAATCAGGAGATTGTCGTAGATGAACTCCGCCGGGCGCGTGCTGTTCGCGAGAATGCCGCCGACGGTCCCCGCCACGAGGTAGACGTAGTCGGGCCGGTTGAGGCGAAACCACTCGTTGACGGTGGATTGATTGCGAAGATCGAGGTCGGCGCGGGTCGCCGTCAGCGGCGTGACGCCGTCTGTCTGGAGCCGCCGGACGATGGCCGACCCCACCAGACCGCGGTGACCGGCGACAAACACCTTCCCGGGTTCGGACAATCCATTGCTCCTGAATGGCAGGGCTGAAGCCCTGCGCTACCGAACATCATTGGCGTGGCTGAAGCCCCGCCCTACCGAAGACCTAGCCGCCGAGCTTGATCCGCCACAGCCCGGTCATCGTCATTCGCAACAGCGTAAACCCGTCGCGAAACCGCCGGATGTTGGTCGTGCCGTAGGTGCGCGCCCTGTAATCCACCGGAATATCGATTATACCGGTTCCAAGTACAGCGGCCGGAAAGAGGAGCTCGAAGTCGCCGAACGGGTCGAAGTCGCCGAAGTCTTTCCGCCATCGCACGAACCGCTCGTAGTCGTATCGCGACACCATCTTCGTGCCGCACAGGCTGTCACCGAGGCGAGCATCGAGAACGAAACTCAGCGTCTTCGCGAAGAACACGTTCGCCAGATGGTTGAGAAGGCGCATCGCTTCTCCTTCCATCGGATAGACGAGCCGTGTCCCGTTGATGAAATCGGCGGCGCCCTCGCAGTACGCCTCGTAAAAGCGCGTCAGCCGCTCGGGCGGCATGGTGAGGTCGGCGTCGAGGATCGTCAGCACCTCGCTCGACGCCTGCGAGAAACCCAGCCGCACGGCGTCGGCCTTGCCTTTTGCCTGCTGCTGAAGCGCGCGCACACGCAAACCCTGGCGGCCGTCCCAAAGCGCGCTGACTCTCTGTATCTCTTCCCATGTGCCATCGGTGGAATTGCCCTCGACGAACATCACCTCGGTCGCCGCGCCGAAATTCGGCATCCGCTCGAGCGCCGCTTCGATGTTTCCGCGCTCGTTGCGCGCAGGGATCACCACCGTGAGCGATGGCCGCTGCTGGGCGGACCCCGCCAACGGCCTCAGTACGGCCACGGCGACGAAGGAGAGCCAGCGGAGGCCGGGGATCGCCGGCATGATGGCGTTGACGAGCGTGCCGATGCCGTAGAAGTGCCAGGGCAGGTACGCCACCGGGCGCAGGCGAACCAGCTCGAATCCCGAAAGCCGTGCCAGCTGCGCGAGATCGGATTGCGTCAGGAACGTGCTGATCGGCGGGCCTTGCCGGATCCCGAATCGATCGGCGAGCCGGTACAGCCAGGCGAAGTACCAGTTGTAGAGCGCGACCACAACCCTGCTGCCCCGGGCCACCTCGGGCCGAATCGTCTCGAGGAGTCCCTGGACGTCGGTGGAATGGTTGAAATTGCCGTTGAAGAGGATGACGTTGACCCCATCCGACATGACGCCGGAGAGGTCCTGAAGCGAGCTGACGATCTTCGAAGGGGCGTCGATCGCCTCCCGAAGGGTGCCAGAGTCGCCGGGCTGTGGATCGACGTGGATGACGCGATCGGCATACCGGGTCACCCGCGAGATCTCCCGCGCGACCAGCGCGTATGTGTAGGCTCTCAGATGGCTGGAAAGTGCGGGAGGCAAACGGCAAAATGCTAGCATACACATTCAGCGCGTCGTGCGAATCGCTTTCATCATTCACAGATACGGGACGGAGATTCTCGGCGGACCGGAATACGCCTGCCGGCTGACAGCCGAACAGCTGGCCGAACGCCACGATGTCGAGGTGTTGACGACGTGCGCCCGCGACCCGGGCACGTGGAGGAACGACTACCCCGAGGGCTCAGACCGTGTACGCGGCGTCACGGTTCGCCGCTTCGCCACCGCCCAGACGCGCGACATGGCGGAGTTCGATCGCTACTCCGACTGGATTTTCCACAATCCCCACGACGCCGACGACGAAAAAGAATGGCTGAAGCGCCAGGGGCCCTGGTCGCCCGGGCTCATGGAGTACCTCAAGAAACACGTCAAGCAGTACGAGGCGCTCGTCTTCTACGGTTATCGATACGCGCCAACCGTGCTCGGGCTGCAATTCGATCCCGGCCGCAGCATCCTGGTGCCCGCGGCCCACGACGAGCCGCCGATTCATCTGAACATCTACCAGGACGTGTTCCGGCTCCCGAAAGCGATCGGCTACCTCAGCGAGCCCGAGCGGAGGTTTGTCGGCCAGACGTTCGATCGGCACACGACGGTCGACGAAACGATCGGCTGCGGTGTCGACCTGCCGCCTCACCACGCGTATCCGCGTACCTCGGGGCAGCCGGGCCAGACGAGCGATCAGCCCCAGGGGTCCGAGCCGCCTCTCCAGGAGTCGGACGACCCGTCAGGCGGCGAGGGCGGCCGGTTTCCGTCGCATGTCTCGTCGCGCGGCGCGAGCTTCAAGCGACGGCACCGCATCCACGGTGCGTTCGCGCTGTATGGAGGCCGAATCGATCCAGGCAAGGGGTGCGAGGAGCTCATCGAGTACTTCAGCAGCTATGTCAGCCTGGGCGGTGACGCCTCGCTCGTGCTGATGGGGCTCAAGCTGATGCCCCTGCCGGAAGAGCCCTTCGTCAATTTCGCGGGCATGCTGTCAGAACAGGAGCGGCTGCAGGCACTGGAAGCCGCCACCGTGGTGGTCTGCCCGTCGCCGTATGAAGTCCTCTCGCTCATCGCGCTCGAAGCGCTCGCGGTCGGCACGCCTGTCCTCTGCAATGCGCGGAGCGAGGTACTGGTGGATCACTGCCTGCGAAGCAACGGCGGCTTGTTCTACCGGGATCGCGACGAGTTCGTGGAGGCGCTGAAGCTGCTCGTGTCGGACGAGCGCCTCAGAGCGGCCATGGGACGGACCGGGCGCGAGTACGTTCGGAGAAATTACCGCTGGGACGTGGTGCTGGGGAAGCTGGACAGGATGATCGCCCGGGTCAGGCAGTGATAGCAGAATTCGCAGATTGTGAGATTTGCAGATTGATTGGCGGATTGGGATTGCAGATTGGAAGCGGTAGTACGTAATCTACCAATCTTCCAATCTGCCAATCTGGCAATTCGAGCGTCCCCTACTCCGACAGACACCACTTCCCCAACCCGTTCGGCCGCGTCGTGCCCGTCGACGCGTGACGACTCCGACCGCTTCCGTCGCGGCCGGATGTCGTAGCGCTTGATCATCTCGTTCAGCGTGGTCGGCTTGATGCGCAGCAGCTCGGCCGCGCGCTTCTGTACGCCGCCCGCCGCCTCGAGCGTCGATTCGATGAGCCGCTTCTCGAAGTCGGTGATGACGTCCTTGAACGAAATCCCTTCGGGCGGAACGACGAAGCGCGGCATCTGGAAGATCGTCGGACGGCCGATGTGGTCGGGCAGCAGATCCGGACCGATGCGGCGGCCGGTCGACAGCACGACCGCGCGCTCGATCACGTTCTCCAGCTCGCGGACGTTGCCCGGCCAGTCGTAGCGACATCAGGATGTCGAGCGCATCGGGCACGAGCTCGAGGTCGGGCTTCCGGTTCTCCTCGCCGTACTTCTCGATGAAGTGCTGCACGAGCAGCGGAATGTCGTCCTTCCGATCGCGCAAGCGGCGGCAGCACGACATTGACGACGTTGAGCCGGTAGAACAGGTCCTCGCGGAACCGCCCCTCCTCCATCGTCTTCTTCAGGTCGACGTTGGTCGCGGCGATGATGCGCACGTCGACCTTGATGACTTCCATGCCGCCGAGCCGCATGAACTCGCGCTCCTGCATCACGCGCAGCAGCTTGGCCTGCGTCTCGAGCGGGATGTTGCCGATCTCGTCGAGGAAGATGCTGCCCTTGTCGGCGAGGTCGAACAGCCCCTTCTTCGGATACACCGCGCCGGTGAAGGCGCCCTTCACGTGGCCGAAGAGCGTCGACTCGAGCAGGTCGGGCGGCAGGTTGCCCGAGTTCACCGTGACGAACGCGCGATCCTTCCGCTGCGAGTGCGTGTGGATCGCACGCGCGACCAGCTCCTTGCCGGTGCCGCTCTCGCCCTGAATCAGAATCGTCGACCGGCTCGGCGCCGCCTGGATGATCAGGTCGAACACCCGCCGCATCGCCGGGCCGCGCCCGACGATGTTGTCGAAGTGGCTGTACTGCTCCTGGATGTTCTGCCGCAGCGTGCGGTTCTCGTTCACCAGGCGCCGCCGCTCGAGCGCGTTCTTGATGACGACGAGCACTTCGTCGTTCTTGAACGGCTTGGTGATGTAGTCGAACGCGCCGCGCTTCATGGCGTTGATGGCGTTCTCGACCGACGCGTACGCCGTCACCATGATGACCGCGAGCTCGTCGTCCAGCTTCTTCAGCGACTCGAGCGTCGTCATGCCGTCGATGCCGGGCATCATCACGTCGACGATGGCCGCATCGAACGGGATGTTGCGCGCCAGCTCGATGCCTTCCTCGCCGCTCGCCGCCAGGCGCACCGAATATCCCTCGCCCTTCAGCAGGGTCTCGAGGATCTCGCGCATGATTTCTTCGTCGTCTACGACGAGGATCGAACCATTCTTCTGCATATTGTCTACTCAATTCCTGGCCGCGCCCGGACCGCGCAGCGGCGGCCGACTCCGGCAGCGACACGGTGAACCGCGTGCCCTGCCCGACCGCGCTCTGACACGTCAACGTGCCCTCGTGCTCGCGCACGATGCCGTAGGTAATGGACAGGCCGAGGCCTGTTCCCTTTCCGATCAACTTCGTCGTGAAGAACGGGTCGTAAATCCGCGAGAGGTGCTCGCTCGGAATCCCCGAACCGGTGTCTGCCGACCTCCGCGACGACGTGACCGTCCTCGAGTCGCGTCTCGACCGACAGCCATCCGCCTTTCGGCATCGCGTCGCGCGCGTTCAGGAACAGATTGAGGAAGACCTGCTGCAGCTTGTGCTCGATGCCCGCGACGAGCGCAGGCGACGGACAGAGATCGCGCCGCAGTTTCACCTTGCCCGCCACGAGCTGCGGCTCGAGCAGCGACAGCACGTCGCCGATGACCGCGTTGATATCGACCGGCGCGATCTCTTCGGAGTTCGACACCGCTCGATCGCGACAGGTTGAGCAGTCCGTTGACGATCTTCGCGGCCCGGAACGTCTGCTGCTCGATCTTCTCGAGCATGCGCGTCTTCGGGTCGTCCGGATCGGCGTTGCTCAACAGCATCTGCGTGAAGCTCGAGATGCCGGTGAGCGGCGTGTTCACTTCGTGCGCCACGCCCGCCGCCAGGAGACCGACCGACGCCATCTTGTCGGAAATCTGCAGTTGCTCTTCGAGGTGCACGCGCTCGGTCACGTCCTCGATGATGATGATGTTGCCGACCGTCGACATGCTGAACTGGCCGATCGGCGCCTTCAACGGCACCGTCGCGATGTTCACGCGCAGGCGTTCGCCCGCCTTTCCGGCACGACCCGCCAGCGGCACGCGAAAGAGCGACGCGCCGTTGGCCGATTCGCGCTGCGCCGCGCGCAGCCCCTCGATGAACGGACCGTCGAACACCTCTTCCAGCTTGTGCCCCGTCGCCTCGGCCGACGAGATGCCGTAAATGCCCTCGAGCGCCCGATTCCACCGAATCACACGGCCGTTCAGGTCTTCCACAACCAGCCCATTGTCGAGCGACTCGACGATGTTCTCGTTGAACTGCTGCAGCCGCTGAAGCTCGCTGGCCTTTAGCTGCAGCTGCCGGTACAGCCGGCCGTTCTCGAGAGCCGTCGCTACGTGGCTGCCGACGGCCAGGAGGAGCGCCGTGTCCTCGCTGCTCAGCGGCTCGCCCTGGCCGCGTTGTCCGAGCGCGAGGACCGCGATCGTGCCGCCCTTCGAGACGCACGGCACGAAGTAGTGGACCCCCCGCAGGCGCCAGAACGCGATCTCCTCGGGCGGAAACGCCCCGTGCATCCGCGAGTCGTCGAGCGACAGCGCCATGCCGCCGGCGAGGCTGGCGGCAATCTGCGACTGGCGGCTGAGGCCGGTCACGGCGAGGTCGCCGAACCCTTCGGCGCGAATGACTTCGTAATCGCCGGAGGCCTCGTCGACGAGCAGGAGCACCAGGCGATCGATGAGAAAGGTGTCGCGAATACGCGCGACCAGGCGCTCGCTCAAGCGGTCGAGATCGAGGTCGCTGTTGAGATCGCGCGCGAACCCGACGAGCGCGCGCCGATAGTCGTACCGGTCGCGATAGAACGCGCGATCGAGCGCGTTCTGAATCGCGCTCTTGACCGGGCTGAACAGCAGCACCACCACGATCGTCGCCAGCATCGCGATGATCATGTTGTGCCGCTCCGCGACGCCGAGGAACACGACGCCGGCCAGGCGCAGCAGCGTCGCGTAAATCGTGAAGATCGCCAGAATGACTGCGGTGTACACCAGGCTCCGCTTGACGATCACTTCTACGTCCATCAGGCGGTAGCGGATGAGCGCCGATGCGAACGCCAGCGGCACGAGGCTGAGCGGTATCACCGACAGCTCCATCGGCAGCGAGATCCGCAGTCCCAGGGCATAGGGCAGCGCGTAGCCGATGGCAAACGGCCCCGCGCCGAACGCGGTGCCCCAGATAATCCAGCGAAGCTGACGGCGCGCCGTGGCCGACCGCACGCGATCCATCGCGCGGGTCAGCACCACGAGGCCGACGATCATGAAGACCGACAGATACAGCGGCTCCACCCAATCGAGCATCGTGAGCACGCGGGAATACAGCTCGGTGTTGACCGACAACCTCCCGACGGCAATCACGTGGACGATGAACAGCAGGCCGGCGGGCACGTAGAGCAGCACGACCAGCCGCTTGCCGGCGCCGCGAACCCACGAGTCAGGACGGTCGGGGAACGCGAACGTGAAGTGCAGGAAGAGCGGCGCCAGGAGCAGCGTCGCCACGACATCGGCCCAGTAGAAGTACCAGTCGAGACGATCGAGCCGGCTGAACGAGAACGTCAGCGTGCCGAAGAAGGCCAGGCACAGCCAGAAAAAGTGCAGTGTCGCCTGATCGTTCGGCCGCCGCAGCCGCACGGAGGCCCCCACGAGCAACGTGAAGATCCCAATCGCGGCGCCGATGACATACAGCGTCAGGTTGCCGGCAGGCACCGGCGCCACCTCGACGTTCAGCATGCGCTGCTCGCCGAGACGAAGCACGGCATAGGAGAGCGGTGTCGAGCGAGTCGCGGACAGAAGGGCGGCCTGAACCTGCTCGACCTTCTCCACCGGATACGCCGTCGATGGCGACAAGCACATCGCCAGGCCGAATGCCGGCCGCCATCGCACCGCCGCGAGCTGCAACATCAGCGGCGGTGACCCCTTCCGGTCGCAGTTCCCACAGCACGCCGTCCTCGAGCTTGTGCGACGTCGCGCGAACAGCCACATTCAGCGCGCCAAAGCACAACAGGACACCAACCAGGGCGAAGAGGCCCCAGCCTGCCAACGGACGCCGCTGCGTTCGGTGGATGTGGTCCTTCATAGGTTTACGGTCATGCGGGGAACGGCGATGAGACTGCAAACGCTATACCCCTAGGGAATTCTCACAGATCCCAGATAATCGGTTGATTCTGAGAGACTTATCGGCCGATGGGCCATGGAAATCCATCCCATTGGACAAAAAAATCCACAAATTTGAATTCTAGTCTACAGGAAAGACCGGATTAGAACCTAACCAGCAGGCCGCCGACAATGCGTTTGGGGGCGCGGATGGCGAACGCCTCGTCGTACACCGACGACTCGACGTCGACCTCCCGGAACATGTTGCGGATGTCGACAAGGGCTTCCCAGTCGGCGTTCGAGAATCGCAGGAACGGCAGCGACTGGTTGACGCGCAGGTTGAAGCGCGTGTTGGCGTTGGAGCGGAACTGCGCGTCTGGCTCGCCGTTCCAGAACGCGGTGTTCATGCGGTAGCGGGCAGAGACGCGCGTGGCGGTCTGAGGAATGGTGGCCTCGATCGCCGTCTGCAGATCGTGAATCTTCTCGCTCGACGAGATCGACACCGACCGCACGGCACGCGCCATCGTCATGTCGGAGGTCGGATCCCAAACCGCCGTCGACACCGTGTACTCGATGGTGCCGCGCACGTACCCGGACACTTCATGCGTCATCCCGGCGGCCCAGCCCCGCGCGTCGATGTCGCCGCCGCTCGCGACGTAATAGTGGCCGAGCGGCGCTTCGTTGCGTCCCGGAACCATGTCGAAGATCTCGATCAACTGATTGTCGACGCGCTGATCGAACCCGCGCAGCGACACCGTGATGCCGGACGCCAGATCGCGCTCGATCGCCACCTGCAGGTGGCGGACGTTCTCGGCCGTAAAACGTCCGTCGTAGGACAGCGACGAGAACGTTCGTTCGGGAGGCAGCCACAACCCGGTGGCCGACGGGGCAAACTCTTCCTGGCCAGGCACGAGCACCTTGCGCGAGGCGAGCGCCTTCACCCGGAAGCCGTCCATCGGCACGGTGATGCTGAAGCGGGGGCTCCAGACGCCAGGGCCACCGAGGTAGTCGTAGCGTGCGTACCCGGTGCCGTAGCCGATCACGAACCTGGGCGACAGCGTCCATTCGTCGTAGCCGTACACGCTGCCGACGTTGCGGGCATTTTCGCGAATCGCGCTCGCGGCCGCGATATTGCCACCGTCGTAGCGCTGGGTGCTGTAGGACATCCCCAGCTCATAGGCGTGGTTCGCCGACTCAATGGACTTATACGAGCCGGCCACAATCCAGGACGCGAGGTCGCCTTGAGTCATCGCGCCCTGCATCGACCACGCACCGCCGGCCGCCTGGGTGTTGACCGACACGAACGCCACGCTCCGCGGGGCGTTCTCGGCGAAGATTTCACCGGGGCTGTCGAACGAGTCGATCGTCATCAGGTTGACCTGACCCGAGAGCGGCAGCTCGCTGAAAAACGCAATCGGGACGAGCGCGGTCGAGCGCCGCTCGTACCACCGGGCCGAGTCGGCGCCTTCGTTCGACGGCCACGCGGCGTCTTCCGCATCCTTCAGGATGCTTCGAGGCAGGTGACGCATACGCCACGCGGTTTCGCCCTCGTCGCTCGACTCGTCATCGCTGGCGGTACTCGTGCTGGAAGACGCACTGGTCGGCGCCATCTCGACGCGAGTCGAGGCCGGCTGCGCCATCGCGCTGCTGAAACCGGCCAGTTGCGTCATCTGGGGTTCCGGCTCGTCGACAACCGCGGGCGTCAACGCGGGTGTCTTGCGCGCCCGCGCCAGCTGGATTTCAGGAATGGAGATCTTTGACGTGGTCAGCTGGACGGTGCGCCCGCGCGATTTGAAGTAACCGCGCGAGTGCACGCTCAGGATGTATGGACCAAACGGAAGCTCGCGCAGCGAGTACCGGCCGTCGCGGTCGGTCGAAGCCGCGGCCGTCGTTCTGCCGACGACCGAGACCATTGCGCCAACAACCGGAATACCGTTGTCGTCGAGCACCCGGCCTTCGATGCTGCCGGCCGGAAACGAATTGCGACTCGATTTCGCCTCTTTCGGGGTCTGGGCGTACAGACCTGTAGCCCCAAGCACGAGACCCGCGATTGCCGCCGCAGGGATCCATCGGGTCATCAACCCACCACCCCACCAACGCCGGCCGAGGCCGATTTCCAATTTCCGACTCAGTCCGTAACCGTGAAATTGACGTTACGGGTCAACGACTGACTGTTCGTCTTGTCGGTGACCTTGATTTCCATCCGATATTCACCGGGCGCGATCGCCCCCTTCACCGGAATACCCTGGCCCACGAACACCTGGTGCCCGGCCTTCACGTCGAACTGGCCAGGCAGGGTCGTCGCATTGAACGCCTGCGTCGCGAGCTTCGTGAAAGGCTTTTCTTCATTGGCCCGGTAAAAGAGGTAGTCGACGTCCAGGTCCGGCTTGCCCGTACTGGCAGCGACCCCTTCATTGTAGATGAAAAACACGAACATGAGCTCGCCAGACTGTGGAATCGGTTTGCCGAACGACGGCACCACCTGATAGCCGGAAAACGTAAACGGCTGTTCGAGCTGCTGCTGCGCGGTCAGCTGCTCGGGCGCGGGGTTCAGGGCAGTTGCCATAATGACACTGCTCGTCGCCAGCCCCTTGTTGAGGTCGGGAATTGACAAATCCTGGGTCAGCATGGCCGTTTTGGGCAGTACCTTGCGGTCGCGGCCCTGCTTCTCCCGCAGGGCGACCGTAATGGTGTACTCGCCCGCCGGCAACTGCAACGCACGCGGCACCACAGTGATGTCGCCCGATGCGGTCATGTTCTTCTCGGTAAGGAAGTACACGTCCGCAAAGGGCCAGTTCGCATCGATGCCCTTGCCCGCGGGGGCCGGCGCGCCCTTCTGCGCGACGCGCACGTGCATCGTGACGGGAAACGACGTGAACTTGCCGCCACTGACCTCGACGACGTACGGCAGGTACACGTTTTCGCTCGATTTCAGATAGTGGCTCTGGAACTTGAGTTTCAGGTCGGCCGGCATGGGCTGCTTGCCTGCCGCCACCTGGTCGACGAAGTCGCTAAGAGCAATGTAGTCTTTGCGCTCGTCACCGCTGAGCTTTCTCTGCTGTTCCTGGGCCGGGGCCGGGGGCTTCTCCTGGGCCAGGGCAGACACGGACATCGAGAGGGCGAGCATCAAGAGGCCGGCAACAGAGGACACGCGACGGCAATTCATTCGAAATCTCCTGTAATTCGAACTAACGACACCATTACGGACAATTCTTGATGATAGGACGGGTCCCAAAAATTAGTCAATCCGGTTGCGTCGGAACCCGTTCTGATCAAGGGTTTTAGGCCGTGGTTGACGATTCGCTGGTCATCTTGCTGGCGGGAGGCGCAGGGGAGCGGTTGTACCCCTGACGAGGGATCGTGCCAAGCCGGCCGTCTTTTTCGGCGGTCCGTACCGCATCATCGACTTTACGCTGAGCAACTGCATCAATTCGGGGCTGCGGCGCATCTTCATCGCCACGCAGTACAAGTCGCTGTCGCTGAACCGTCACATTCGAATGGGCTGGAGCATCATCTCGGAGGAACTTGGCGAGTTCGTCGAAATCCTCCCGCCCCAGAAGCGCGTCAGCGAGCACTGGTATCAAGGTACGGCCGACGCGGTCTACCAGAACCTCTATTCAATTGTGCAGGAGACTCCCCATCACGTCATCGTGCTGTCGGGCGATCACGTCTACAAGATGGACTACGCCAGGATGCTGCGCTTCCACAAGGAGCGCGGCGCGGCGGTCACGCTCGCCGCCATCGAGATCCCCATCCAGGAAGCCTCCCGGTTCGGCGTGCTGTCGGTGGACGAGCAGGACAAGGTGACGGGGTTCATCGAGAAATCGAAAAACGCGCCTTCGATTCCCGGTTCGCCCGATCTCGCGCTCGGCTCGATGGGCATCTACATCTTCGATACCGACGTCCTGCTGAAAGCCCTCGAGGCCGACGCGGCAACCGCGTCGAGCCACGACTTCGGCAAGGACATCATTCCCGCGCTCATCACCGAGCTGCCGACCTACGCCTACCGTTTCTACGACGAGAACAAGAAAGCGTCGAAGTACTGGCGCGACATCGGCACGCTCGACGCGTTCTATGATGCCAATATGGATTTGTGCGGCGTCGACCCGGAATTCAATCTGTACGACCCTGAATGGCCGATGCGGACCTATCAACCGCAGGCGCCGCCCGCCAAGTTCGTGTTCGCCGAGCAAGGACGGCGGTCCGGCACGGCGCTCGACTCGATCATCTCGCCCGGCTGCATCATCTCGGGCAGCCAGGTCGTCGGCAGCGTGCTGTGCCCGAACGTCCGCGTGCACAGCTACGGCATCATCGAGCAGTCGATGCTGATGCCCGGCGTCAGGGTCGGGCGGCATGCAAAAATCCGCCGCGCCATCATCGACCGCGACGTGCTCATTCCTCGCGGCGCGGTCATCGGCTACAACCCAGAGGAAGATCGCAAGCGCCACACGGTCACCGACCTCGGCGTCGTCGTGGTCACCGAAGACGACGATCCGCTGGTCGAACCCATCAGCGAGGAAGCGCTCCGCACCGAATCCGAAGACGACGGGAGATAAAGGTGAAAATTGCACGCGTGCAAGGCAGAGAAATTCTGGATTCTCGTGGAAATCCGACCGTCGAGGTCGACGTCACGCTCGACAGCGGGGCGTTCGGCCGCGCGGCCGTGCCCTCGGGCGCGTCAACGGGCGAGCGCGAAGCGCTCGAGCTGCGCGACGGCGACAAGACGCGCTACCTCGGCAAGGGTGTGCTGAAGGCGGTGGCGAACATCAACGGCGAGCTCGCCAGAGCGGTGACCGGTTCCGAGCTGGATCAGCGGTCGCTCGACAAAAAGATGATCGAGCTCGACGGCACGCCGACCAAGAGCCGGCTCGGCGCCAACGCGCTGCTGGGCATCTCGATGGCCGCGGCCCATGCCGCCGCGGCCGAAGCCAAAAAGCCCCTCTACGCGCACCTCGCCGAGGGGGGCGGCGAACGCCTGTTGCCGGTGCCGATGATGAACATCCTCAACGGCGGCGCCCATGCCGACTCGAACGTCGACGTGCAGGAGTTCATGGTGATGCCGGTGGGCGCCACGACGTTCGCCGAGGCGGTGCGGACCGGCGCGGAAATCTTCCACGCGCTGCGGTCCTCGCTCAAAAAGCGAGGGCTCGCGACCGGTGTGGGCGACGAGGGCGGGTTCGCGCCCAGCCTGAAGTCGAACCGCGAAGCGCTGGAGCTCGTGCTCGAAGCCGTCGCGAACGCGGGATTCAAGGCAGGCGGCGACGTCTTCCTCGCGCTCGACGTCGCGTCGAGCGAGTTCTGGGACAACGGCCGCTACGTGTTCAAGAAGTCGGGAGAGAAGACGCGCAGCATCGAAGAGATGGTCGCCATGCTCGCGGAATGGGCGCGAGACTATCCAATCATTTCCATCGAAGATGGCGTCGCCGAAAACGACTGGACCGGGTGGAAGCTGCTGACGAAAGAGCTGGGCGAGAAAGTACAGCTCGTCGGCGACGACCTGTTCGTCACCAACCCGGCCATCCTCAAGCGCGGCATCGAGGAACACGTGGCCAACGCGCTGCTCGTCAAGGTGAACCAGATCGGCACGATGACCGAAACGCTCGAGGCCATGGCGATGTCCCGGGGCGCTGGTTACGGCAACATCGTGTCGCACCGTTCCGGAGAGACCGAAGACGTGACGATCGCCGACCTCGCCGTCGCGACCAACGCCGGCCAGATCAAGACCGGCTCCGCCAGCCGGAGCGATCGCGTCGCGAAATACAACCAGTTGCTGCGGATCGAAGAGGCGCTGGGTAAGAACGGCCGCTATGCCGGCCGCAAGGCCATCAAGCAGCTCGCCGCTCGATCATGAGCCCCTCGACTCCGCTCGGGGTAAATCGGGGTCCTCTCGTTCTCCTCGTCCTCGATGGCTGGGGCTTGCGCGAAGAGCGCGAAGGCAACGCGATCAAGCTGGCTCGCACGCCGGCCTATTCGGAACTGATCGATCGGTACCCGCATTCATCGCTTCAGGCATCGGGCGAAGCCGTGGGGCTGCCGTCGGGACAGATGGGCAATTCCGAAGTCGGCCACATCACCATGGGCGCCGGCCGGGTCGTCTACCAGGACCTGACGCGGATCGACAAGAGCGTTCGCGACGGCGATTTCTTCGAAAAGCCCGCGCTGGTCGAGGCCATCGCCCGGTGCAGAGACGGGAAACGCGCGCTGCACCTCGTCGGCCTGGTGTCGCCGAACGGCATCCACAGCCACACCAGACATCTCAACGCGCTCGTCGAAATGGCAGCGCGGCAGCGCGTCGAGCGTCTGTTCGTGCAGGCTTTCACTGACGGCCGCGACACATCGCCCGTCGGCGGCGCCGGGTTCGTCGGCGAGCTCGAGCGCGTGATGAAGGAGGCCGGAGTGGGCCGCGTTGCATCCGTGGGCGGCCGCTACTACGGCATGGATCGCGACAACCGCTGGGAGCGCACAAAAAAATCCTACGACGCGATCGTGGGCGCGCCGTCGCCGCCGACGCAATCAGCAGTCGAGTTCATTCAGAAGTCGTACGAGGCCGGCGTCACCGACGAGTTCGTCATACCTGGAACGGTCGTCGATCCGTCGGGCCAGCCGATCGGCCCGGTGCGCGACGGCGACGTCGTGATCTTCTTCAACTTCAGATCCGATCGCGCCCGGCAGATGACGAGAGCGCTCATGTTCGAGAACTTCGACGGGTTCGAACGCAACCCGGATCCGAAGTCCCTGGCCATGACGACCATGACGCAGTACGACCGGACGTTCACCTACCCGGTCCTCTTTCCGCCGCAATCGCTCACGCAGTCGTTTGCGGAAGTCATGGCCGGAGACACGCTCGTGAACCTTCGCGTGGCGGAGACCGAGAAGTATCCGCACGTCAGTTACTTCTTCAACTGCGGGATCGAAACGCCCTACCCGGGTGAAGACCGCATCCTGGTGCCGTCGCCCAAGGTGCCGACCTACGACATGCAGCCCGAAATGAGCGCCAGGGGCATCACCGACAACCTGGTGGACGACGTCGAAGGCCGCAAGCACGACGTCATCATCTGCAACTTCGCCAACGCCGACATGGTGGGGCACACGGGAAAACTCGATGCCGCGATCAAAGCCGTCGAAACGATCGACCACTGCCTGACGCGGATCGTCAAAGCCGTGCGCGACGCTGGAGGCATCCTCATCGTGACCGCGGATCACGGCAATGCCGAGGAGATGTGGAACACGAAGCTGAACGAGCCGCACACGGCACACACCTGCAATCCGGTGCCGGTGATCGTCGTCCAGGACCAGAAAGGCATGCGCCTGCGCGAAGGCGGATCGCTCCAGGACATCGCGCCGACGATGCTGGGAATTCTAGGCGTAGGCGAACCGAAGGAGATGACGGGAAAGGACTTGCGGATACTCTGAAAAGGAAAATGGAAAAAGGAAAATGGAATAAAAAAAGGAATAGAGTGCCCGGCCGAGCATCTCTATTCCTTCTTCCGTCTTCCTTGTTCCTTACTCGACTTCTTCTTTCTTTGCCTCGTCGGCGGCAATCCTCAGCGAGCGCAGGAATCGGCGATCGTTTGCCGTCATGTCGAACGCCCGACGCGCGGCCACCACCTTGGCTGGAGTCGGCACCTTCACCATGGCGCCGCCTTTGTCCGTGGTAGTCGTGCGGTTGACGAACCCGACAACCGCCTCGAGCGTGACTTTCATTTCAAAGCCTGCGGCGCGTGCCTTTTCCCGGCACGCCTCGACCTGAGGATCGTCTGCAACGGCAGCAGCAATGGCATCGGCAAGCTCGCGAGCCAGCCGGTTAACGACGTCGTCCATTGTTTGATCCTCCTTTACCGGGGCGGCGCCCCTATACCTTGTGTTGCCAGGCGGACCCATCGCAATCGAGCTTCCACTTACACCATGAGCACGACAGGATGTCTGTCCACCGGACTTGTCATGTGTAAAGAATATCGGTCTCGGGAAACCGTTAATGTAGGACGCGGGTTCATTGTAGGACCGTGATTCGGCACTGTCAAGAACGATAGAATTCCTGTACGGCGTTATATGGTTGATTCTCCACACGTTCCGGCCGCGCCGCCCCACCAGGATCCCGACCGGGACCTCGGCAGTCCGGGTGAATTTCCGTTCACCAGGGGTATACAGCCGACGATGTACCGGGGCCGGCTCTGGACGATGCGGCAGTACGCCGGGTTCGGGACGGCCAGCGAGTCGAATCAGCGGTACCGGCACCTGCTGGCGAACGGCGTCACGGGGCTGAGCGTAGCCTTCGACCTGCCCACCCAGATGGGCTACGACTCGGACCACTCCCTCGCCGCCGGCGAAGTCGGGCGTGTCGGCGTGGCCATCGACTCGCTCGACGACATGGCCGCGCTCTTCGAGGGCATTCCGCTGGATCGCGTGTCGACGTCGATGACGATCAACTCGACGGCCATCATCCTGCTGGCCCTGTATGTCGCGGTCGCCGAACGCCACGGCATCGCCCGTTCGACGCTCTCGGGCACGGTGCAGAACGACATGCTGAAGGAGTACCTGGCCCGCGGCACCTACATCTATCCCCCGCAGGCATCGCTCCGCCTCGTGACCGACATCTTCGCGTTCTGCGAGCGCGAGCTGCCGCAATGGAATGCGATTTCGGTGAGCGGCTATCACATCCGCGAGGCCGGCTCTACCGCGGTACAGGAAGTCGCGTTTACGCTGGCCAACGGGATCGCGTACATCGACGCGGGCCGTGCCCGCGGCCTGTCGGCGGAATCGCTGGGCGAGCGGATGTCGTTCTTCTTCGCCGCGCACAACGACTTTCTCGAAGAGATCGCCAAGTTCCGGGCGGCCCGCCGCCTGTGGGCGCGGATCATGAAAGACCGCTTCGGCGTCACCAGCGCCCGCGCGCAGCAACTGCGCTTTCACGCGCAAACGGCCGGCAGCACGTTGACCGCACAGCAGCCCGACAACAACCTCGTGCGGATCGCGCTGCAGGCGCTCTCCGCCGTGCTGGGCGGCGCCCAGTCGCTGCACTGCAACGGGCGTGACGAGGCGCTGGCGCTGCCGACTGAAGAGTCGGCGACGCTCGCCCTGCGAACCCAGCAGATCATCGCGTTCGAGTCGGGTGTCGCCAACACCGTAGACCCCGTCGGCGGCGCGTTCGAAATCGAGCGCCGGACCAACGAAATCGAAGACGCTGCGCGGGCCATCATCGATCGCATCGACGCCGCCGGTGGCACGCTGAGGGCGGTCGAGTCGGGGATGATTCAGCGCGAAATCCAGGAATCGGCGTTCCGCGCGCAGCGCGCGATCGATTCAGGGGCATCCCCCGTCGTCGGGGTGACGAAGTTTCAGACCGAGGAAGGGCCGACGATTCCGACTTTCCGCGTGGACCCCGAGATCGAACGCGTGCAGCAGGAGCGTGTGAAGGCGGTGCGTGCCGCGAGAGACGCCGGTACCTGGCGGGCCGCGCTCGACCAGGTGGGGCGCAGCGCGCGCGACGGCTCGAACCTCGTGCCGCCCATCATCGACGCGGTCAAGGCACACGCGACGGTCGGAGAGATTTCGGATACGCTGCGCGAAGTGTTCGGTGAGCACCGCGAGACGTCTATTAGTTAATCCGCGTGGGGCCCCACCCCCACGCGCTGCGTCGCTTACGCTCCGGATCTTGATACGATCGTCTGTCTTGCTCAGTGTAACGACTCCACGATATACGTAGGGCGGGTCTTTAGACCCGCCGTCGGAAGTACGTAGTGTCCGGCTTTAGCCGGACCGTGGACTTGGGACGACCCTTGATGATTACAGAGGCACCCCTCCTCCGCGTTCAGGAACTGACAACCACCTTCAGGATTCCACATGGCGTCGTGAAGGCCGTCGATCGCGTCTCCTTCGAACTGCGCCGCGGCGAGACGCTCGGCATCGTCGGCGAGTCGGGCAGCGGCAAGTCGATGACGGCGCTGTCGATCCTGCGGCTGGTGCAACCGCCCGGCGAGATCGGTGGAGGCCCGATCAGCTTCAACGGCCGAAGCGATCTCCTGGAGTTGAGCGAGCGCGACATGCGCCGCATTCGCGGAGCCGAGATCGGCTTCATCTTCCAGGAGCCGATGACGGCCCTCAACCCCGTCTACACCATCGGCGATCAGATTGCCGAGGCGCTGCGCGTGCATGGCAGGGGCACGCGGGCGGAGGCACACACGAAATCCATCGAGCTGCTCGAAGCGGTGAAGATTCCAGAGCCGGAACGGCGGCTGCGCGACTACCCTCATCAACTCTCCGGCGGGATGCGCCAGCGCGTGCTCATCGCCATCGCGCTCGCCTGCCAGCCGCAGTTGCTCATCGCGGACGAGCCGACCACGGCGCTGGACGTCACCATCCAGGCGGAGATCCTCGACCTGCTGCACGAGATGAAGGAACGGTTTCATCTTGCGCTGCTGCTGATCACGCACGATCTCGGCGTGGTGGCCGGTCACGCCGATCGGGTCGCCGTCATGTATGCGGGAAAGATCGTCGAGCAGGGACCGATGCGGCAGATCTTCGAATCGCCGAAGCACCCGTATACGCAGGGGCTGCTCGACTCGATTCCCGGCGGGGCGGCCGGTCAGCGTCTGCGCGCGATCGACGGCGTGGTGCCCAACCTCGCGAACCTGCCGCCCGGTTGTGCGTTCGAGCCGCGATGCCCGAAGCGCATAGACCGGTGCACCTCGGCGCCACCGCCGTCCTACGAGGTCGGGCCGTCTCAGAGCGCGCGCTGCTACCTGTACGATCCCGGCCACCTCTGATGTCCCCGCTCGTCGAAGTCCGCCACCTCGTCAAACACTTCACGCGCAGCGAGGGCTTGCTGTCCAGGCCGAGCATCGTGCGAGCGGTCAACGACGTCAGCTTTACGGTAGACGAAGGTGAGACGTTTGGCCTGGTGGGCGAATCCGGCAGCGGCAAAACCACGACGGGACGCTGCATCCTTCGATTGATCGAGCCGACCTCGGGCGAGGTCAGGTTTCGCGGCGACGACGTGCTGACGTATTCGAAGGAAGCCATGCGGCAGGCGCGGCGACAGATGCAGATCGTGTTTCAGGATCCCTACTCGTCGCTCAACCCGCGGATGCGCGTGCGGGAGATCATCGAAGAGCCGCTCGTCATACACAACATCGGCACGCGCGAATCGCGGACGGAGCGGGTCGTCGAGCTCTACCGCCTCGTCGGACTCGATCCGGCGACGCTCGATCGGTATCCCCACGAGTTCAGCGGCGGGCAACGCCAGCGCATCGGCGTGGCGCGCGCGCTGGCACTGAATCCGTCGTTCATCATCGCGGACGAGCCGGTCTCCGCGCTCGACGTGTCGATTCAGGCGCAGGTCGTCAATCTTCTGATCGAGCTGCAGCAGAAGCTGGGGCTCGCCTATCTTTTCATCGCCCACGATCTTCGTCTCGTCGAGCACATCTGCCGGCGCACCGCGGTCATGTATCTGGGGCGCATCGTCGAGATGGGGGACACGGCGCTGCTTTTCAACAACCCGCAGCATGCGTATACGAAGGCGCTGCTCTCAGCGATTCCGGTCCCCGATCCCGATCACAAACCGAAGCGGATTGAGCTGAACAAGCACGATATGAACTTGGACGCGCCGCTAAGGGAAGTCGCGCCCAATCACTTCGCGGCGATCTGAAAGCAGTACGCAGTGTCCGGCTTCAGCCGGACCGTCCGCGGCGACGGCCGAGGCGGCGCAAGGCCGCTTCCGCGAACCAAGGCTCGACGACGCGGGCAACTGCATCTATCGCCCTGCGGCCGCATACGCAATGCGACACGCTGCGCCCCGATCGCGCCGTCCCCAGGCTTACGATGCAGTTGCCGGCTGCGCGGTGATTCGCGTCGCTCGCATTGGTTCGCTGCAGCAGCCTTCCACCGCCTCGGCCGTGACCGAGTCGTTCGAAGTTCCTGCGAATCGGAGCAGCGCATGGGATCCATCCATCGTAGGACGACTCAGCACGCGTCCATCTCGTTCCGTTGCCGCTCAGTCTGAATCGACCGTGAAGTTGAAGTATGGGACCTCGTCACGGTTCCTGATGTCTGTGATATCCCATCGAAACTCTTCGACAAACCTTCGCGCCAAATCGATCGACTTCTTTGAGAATTCATCCGAATTAGACGAGTAGGCGCTGCTGTTGTCGATGCCGCAAAACGGGTTGGTCGGGATTCTCGGACCACCAGACGAAGGAAGCCATACCTCGACACCAAGGACCGGCAACCCACGTTCCAGAAGATAGTCAAGCACGTGGAGGGCGTCATCGCGTTGCCATGCAGGCTCAAGGGTGATTGGACTCCGCCATGCCGACACCCTTAGCTTCTCGTGAAGGCCGTGCTCCCAGATCGAGGTTTTCACGCTGCCTCCCAGCACTAATACTTGAACCCCCAGGTCTACCGACATGAATCACCTCGCCAGCAACCGTGTCTGTGAGGAATTGGGTCGCATGCTCTACTTTATTTCGAGTGTCTGGAGCTTTCGTCTGAACTCTTGAGCATCCGCGGCGTAGTCAGAGTCATGCATCTCGAGTAGATGCTGGTCCAGACGATCGAGCCAATCTCGGGCCTGAGCTACGTCGGCTAAGTCCTCCAAGTAGAACGCGGCTATTGAATGAGCAACATCGAGCGAGTTCCTCCTGTCGCCGGCCGCTGTGGCAACCGCGTAAGCACGTCTTAGCAAACGCTCTTTGACCTCGTAGTCTTCAGTAAAATCAGCTCTGGTCGCCAGAATGCTTGGCATCGAGCCGTATTTGTCCTCCAAGAAGTCCAGGTGATCGAACAAGCGCTTGAGGTTCACCTTCTGCTCAACTGATCCCTCGGCCGCATCGCATAGCTGCGCGGCCAATTCCTTCACGCGATCCCAGTCGGCATCGTCGACGCCATTGGCAGTTCCCATAAGGTGTCTCAAAAGATTATGACGATATCGCGACGGAGACGGTCCGGGCTGAAACCGGTCGGAATCACGTCGCGCAAGACAGGGCTGAAGCCCTGTACCACCGCATCAGACGCATGGGGATCACGATCCGGCTGATGCTGGACACTACGTACGGCAACTGCAGCGGGGGACGGCGATGTTCTGCGGCGCTGCGAGTGCATTCACGACAGGGCTGAAGCCTTGTGCCACCGGTCGATGTAACAGCTCTGTGCCACGTCACGGTCCGGCTGAAGCCGGACACTACGTACGGCGTCTGCAGGCGGGCGGCGGCGATGTTCTGCGGCGCGGCGAATGGATACTCGACAACACGTGAGCCGCAAGCAGAACGTCGCGGCCGCGCGCCTCATACAGACAGCGTCACGGTCCGGCCGAAGCCGGTCTGATTCATGGCGACGCGAGACAGGGCTGAAGCCCTGTGCCACCGATCATCGCGCGCCACCGTATCAGGTGCATTGGGATCACGGTCCGGCTGAAGCCGGACACTACGTACGAGTTATTTTTGAACCAGACCGGCAGATTCGTTGAACCTTAATCTTCCAATCTGCCAATCTTCCAATCTGCGAATGCAGGGATCAGGAAAGCGCCGCGGCCGGCCGATCCTGGCGCACGTCCTTCTCGACGATGCCGTCGCGAAGGTGAAGCGTCCGGTGCGCGTAGGCGGCGACGTCGGCTTCGTGCGTGACGAGCACGATCGTGTTGCCGGTCTCGTGGAGGCGCGCGAAGAGCGCCATGATCTCGGCGCCCGTCTTCGAGTCGAGGTTGCCGGTCGGCTCGTCGGCAAGGAGGATTGACGGGTTGTTCACGAGCGCGCGCGCGATGGCGACGCGTTGCCGCTGGCCGCCCGACAGCTCGTTCGGGCGATGGCTCATGCGACTGGTCAGCTCGACCTTGTCCAGCGCCACCTTCGCGCGCGACGTCCGCTCGCCGGCAGGCACGCCGGCATACACGAGCGGCAATTCGACGTTGTGCAGCGCGGTCGCGCGCGGCAGCAGGTTGAAGGTCTGAAACACGAACCCGATCTCTTCGTTGCGGATGCGCGCCAGCTCGTTGTCGTTCATGCGCGCCACTTCCTGGTCGTTCAGCAGGTAGCTGCCCTTGCTCGGCGTATCGAGGCAGCCGATGAGGTTCATCAGCGTCGACTTGCCCGACCCCGACGGCCCCATGATGGCGACGTACTCACCGCTGCTCGATGGAAATCGACACGCCTCTGAGGGCGTGGATTTCCTCCTCGCCCATCACATAGGTCTTCCACAAGTCGTGGGTTTCGATGAGTGCCATGGGAATAGATACGAACGGGCCCGGCCGCCGGTTTCATTATGGCGCGTCCGGACCGGAATCAGTTACCGGCTTCTCGCAGCCGCTTGATGAGGTTCCGGCACGCGGCGGGCGCGTCGGCGGGGATGTGCGCGCTCCAGTCGCGGACGTCGACGGGGATGACCGAAATGCCGGTCTGACCGCGGGACTTCTTCCGCAACTCGGTAATCGCGTCCGAGAGCTCCTTGACGGGCGACACTTCGCTGCCCATCAGGAACACGCAAATCGGCGTGGCGGCTTTCTGGGCAGCGCTCCATGCGTCCTGGAGGGCCGCCTTGTCGACCTGCGGCACGATCTTGACGGCGTACCGCTGGCTTTCCTCCCGTGAAAACAGCTTCTTCGACTTGGCCGTGCAGTCAAAGTCGAATCCACGCGCGGGCAGCTCCTGAACCTGCCCCCCCTCGGCCAAGAGCGCCGCGCGGAAGCGATCGAGCGTGGCCTTGCGGACGAAGTCGTCGCGATCTTTTCGCTCCGACGCGAACCGCGGCCCAAGAGTACGCTCGCGGTCGGCCGCCGACGGTGGCGGCGGGGCCTCGCGATGAACCGGGCGCTCGGTCTGGGGCGCAGAGGACGTCGTCTGCGCGGGTGCCGCGGCTGTAGCCACCGTCGCGGCACCCACATGGAGCCGATCGTATTCGGCCCGCAGTTCCGCGTTCATCAGCGTGCGATACGCCTCGGTGAGCGCGGCCGCGCGCCCGGCCGCCATCTCCTGGAACTCCTTGCCAAGATGCTGGACCTTGTCGGGGTGATAGCGCGCGATCTCGGCGCGGAACGCCTTCTTGATCTCTTCGGGTGTGGCGCCGGGATCGACGGAGAGTAGTTGATAGAAGTTCTGCACGGTCCTCGATTGGGTGAGCTACCCTCTTCTTGAATTCCGCCACGTTGGCGGCCGGCAGCTCTTTGCGCTCTCGCTCCTTGAGCCTCTTGCTGGCCCGCTGCGACTCGGTCGTCCTCGCGCAATACGGACAGAAATTCCATCCCGGCTGAAGCGAACGGCCGCAGTGCGGACACCCGCCGCTCAGCCGGCGGCCGCACTGCGGGCACGCCGTGAAGTCGACGCCCACCGCCGCGCTGCACCCCGGGCACAGCGTGCGCATCTCGCGCACTTCGGTGACGACGCGCAGCAATTCCTCCGCGGTCGTCTGGCCGCTCTTGACCTTCGCGAGCCCATCCTCGCCGAGGCTGATCATGCCGCCCGCGAGCGCCGCGTCGCGCAACGCATCTTCCGACCCGCGCGAGGCAATCAGGCGGCGGAGCTTGTCGGTGACGCGCATCACCTCGTAGAGGCCGATGCGGCCCCGATAGCCGGTGTCGTTGCACTGGTCGCAGCCGGCCGCCTTGTAGAAGGGCACGGCAGCCGCGTCGGCCTCCGAGATGTTCAGCGCGCGCAGCACGTCGGCTTCGGGCGTGTACTGCCGCCGGCAGCTCATGCACAGCCGCCGCACGAGACGCTGCGCCACCACGCCAATCAACGCCGAGCCGGCGACGAACGGCTCGACGCCGATGTCGGTCAGACGCGTCACCGTGGACGGCGCGTCTTCGGTGTGCAACGTCGAGAGCACGAGGTGGCCTGTCTGCGCCGCCTGCATCGCAATCTTGGCTGTCTCCTGGTCGCGGATTTCGCCGACGAGGATGACGTCGGGGTCCTGCCGCAGAATCGACCGGAGCGCGCTGGCAAACGTCAGCTTGATCTTGTCGTTGATCTGCGTCTGGTTGATGCCCGGCCAGCTGGTACTCGACCGGATCCTCGATCGTGATGATGTTCGAGTTCTCGGTCTTCAGGGACGTCAGCGCCGAGCACAGCGTCGTCGTCTTGCCGCTGCCGGTGGGGCCGACGACGAGGATCATCCCGTGCTGGTGACGCAGGAAGAACCGCAGCTCTTCGAGCGCGGCGGCCGCGAACCCGAGCTCTTCGAGCGGCGGCACGCCCTTGCGGTGATCGAGGACGCGAAGCACCACCTTCTCGCCGAAGAGCGTGCGCAGTGTGGACACGCGGAAGTCGACTTCGGTGCCTTCGTCCGTGGTTACGCGAATGCGTCCGTCCTGCGGGAGGCGCTTTTCCGCGATGTCCATGCCGGCCATGATCTTCAGCCGCGCGATCAGACCCTCGTGGACCCACTTCGGAAGGTCCATCACCTCTTTCAGGAGGCCGTCGAGCCGATGTCGCACGAGCACGCCCTTTTCCAGGGGCTCGATGTGCACGTCGCTGGCGTGGCTGCGGATGGCGCTGCGCACCACGAGATCGACGAGATCGACAATCGGCGCTGTTTCGCTGCGCTCCTTGAGTCCCGCGACCGGCTCGAACACCTCGTCTTCGCCGGTCCGCCGGGTCAGCGACGTCTCGGTCGCGCCATCACCGGATCCGCTCTTGCCGCGGGGCGCCTGAACGAGCCCGCTCGCGGGCGACGCCTTCGTGAGTGCCTTGTCGGGATAGCTCTTCTGAATCGAGTCGAGAATCTCCGCCGCCGTCGCCACAACCTGCTTGATGCGGTAGCCGGTCTGGAACTCGAGGTCCTGCACCAGGCTGAACAGCAGCGGATCGGCCATGGCCACCGTCAGCAGGTTCTTCTCGAGGCCCGTGGCGATGCAGACACGCTTGATCGAAACGTCCTTCGGGAATGAGGACCACCGCCATCGGGTCGGGCTGGATATCGGCGAGATTGACGTACGCGAAGCCGAGCTGATGAGCCAGCGCCTTGGCGATCTGTTTCTCGGTGGCGAGGTTCATCCGTACGAGCACGGCGCCCAGGCGATCGCCCGTTCGCTTGTGCTCGGCCAGGGCGATCTGCAGATCGGTCTCGCTGATCAGCCCGGCCTGGATGAGACATTCGCCGATTTTTTTGCGCACGTCAGGGTTTCCGCTTGTCTACACTGCTCAACGCTTCGCCATGTGAACGACCGGTCGATCGAGCTCGACCCGCCGGACTCCGCCACCGTCGCCTTCGATGAGCACGGCTTCGGGCTCGATGGCCTGCACGAATCCGCTGCGAATCCGATCGCCCGGGCCGACAATGCGGCCGTCCACGAGGGCGATGCGACGGCCGCTCGAAAACAGAATGGTGCTCACCACGACTTCAGGCACGCGTCCGGCCGTCCCGGCCTCACGGTCCCGGGTCGCCCCGGGCCGATTGCGCACCACATCCAGGCCCGGAGTGAAACCGGTCACCTGCCGGACAGGAACACGCGGCGCCTCTGGAGCGGCAGCCGGCCGAAAGAACGCCGCAAGCTCGGCCCGGGCGTGCACCAATCCCTCTGGAGCGCCGCTCGGAGTGACTTCGATTGAGCGCAGCTCGAAGGTGGTCGGCATCGCGCGCAGGTTCGCGAGGAATCGGCCGATCTGCTCGTACCGTGCGTCGAAGCCGATCGCGATCGGCATCTGCATGACCGCGCCCGGAAACAGATTGACCGTCGAGTCCGGCGGCACGGCCGCGGGCGCGCCCGTCTCGACCGAAAGATTCGATACACCGCCGACCGAAGGGCTGTTCACGACCGTTTCCACGGCATCGGTCACCAGGACGCCGGGGTCGCCCGTGGCTGTCCGAATGTCGAATTCGTCGAGCGCCGACTTCCTGTCGGCTCCGGGCTCGGGCCGCGGTGTCTCTCGCTGGCGATCGCGCTCGCTGCGCGCGCTCTCGACGCGCTTCTCGGCCATCCTCCACGCGGCGCGCTGCGGTTGCACGACGAGCACGTAGAGGAACCCGAACACGAGCGCTGGCGCGACGATAGACAACGGCGTCGGGATCTTCATTTCGACATCCGGTAGCTTGCCCTCGACTCGACGCCGCCCGGCCTGGCGACCATCCGCCGGTTCGGACCCTCGAGCGGCGTGCCAAGCGCAGCCGCGCCGGCGATCGCGCGCAGAAACTCGTCGGCGTGCTGTCCGGCGACGACCGGATCGCGATCGGCGGCAAAGGCCACCACGTTCACCTTCCATCCATCGCGCTCCGGCAGCACCTGCACCGAGCGCAGCGCCGCGTCACGCGACGGGATTCTTGCGACAGCGCCGACAATGCGCGCCATCGCCGGCCCCTGCGCATCGATCGCGCTCAACGCGGCGCTTCGCGCAGCCTCGACTTCGGATTCGTCACCTTTGATATTGGCCGGCGTGACGTCGCGCGGCAGCGACAACGCCGTGCGCTGGAGAACCGCAAGCTCGCGCTCGGCCTCCGCTCGTCTGACACCGGCCTGCGCGTAGAGAAATGCGCCGAATGCGACCGCGGCCGCGGTTCCGGCCGCGAGTATGTGACGGCCGGTCTCGCTGGTACGGGTGACCGTGACTTCGGTCGGCAGCAGGTTCGCGGGTGGGGGATCGGCCGCGATCGCCGATGCCAGACGAAAGGTCGCCGCCCGTTCCGAAAAGCCCGCGGGCACTGATTCCGTATCGATCCCTTCGAGCGTGTCCAGGGTCTCCACCTGAACCCCGAGCCGGTTGATCAGCGGCGCCGTCAACGACCGGATGTCGGGCATATCGCCGCACAACAGCACCTGAGACAGTTCGCGATTCCGGTACCTGCCTCAGAAAGAGCAGCGACCTCTGCAGCTCGGCGGCCAGCCGTTCGGCAAGCCTCTCGCGATTGTCGGTCGCCTGAACCTCGGCGGCCTCCACCGCGTAGCCCCAATTGAGATCGCGCGCATACAGCAACGCACCGTCGCTGAAAATTCCGAGCGCGGACTGCGACTGGCCGATCGCCACGTGCGCGTGGACGTCGCTTGGCAACAAGGGTTGGCGCAGCCGCGCCTGCGACCAGAGCGCGCCGCACGGCGTGGTCACGCCGTCCACGAGGAATCCAGCCTCGGCGATCGGGACAAGGCGTTCGCGAATGTCGCGAGAGCTTGCCGCGAAGAACGACACTTCCGTTTTTGGATGGTGGCCCGGCTCGCCTCTGGTGGCGCCGATCGTCGCGGCGACCGTCACGTCGCCGGCGCTCATACCGAGGACCGACGCGCCACGATGCCGCGCCATCGCATGGAGCTCCGACTCGCGATCGGATGGCAGCAGCAGGTACTGATGGTTCGTCGGCACGTCCCACACGTTCACCCAGGCGCGCCGCGAAATCGCGTCGCGCTCGACGAGCGCTTTCAACTCCGCGGTCAGCGCGCGCATGTCGCCAGCATGCGCGATCGACGCACATCCATGAACGCGGAGCGTCGCCGGTTCGCCCTTTTGGCGGCGTCCGGTTGATTCCGCATCGACGACGATGCAGCGAGTCGGTGAGAGGTCTATTCCAGTTCGTCGCAAACGCGCGTCTCCAAGTCGTTTTTTCGGCTTCCGTCAGACGAACCGGTAGTGCGCCAACGCTCCTGGAATTCGGCCGCAAACGGCGCGTGGTTAGGGATTTGCAGCCCGATTAGCGGCGGCGGTCGGACGTGACGGTGCGATCGGCGAGTAAGCGGCGCGCAATCAAGGGCTTGAGACCGTTGTCGTTCCCAGGCGCCGAACCGGGCCGGCACAGCGAAATGTGCCGAAACGGAGCACGAAGTTGATTGCACGTCTCAACACTCGACTGACCAACAACTTAAGGTGTGCCATTTAGTAAAAGCTGCAGCCCGCTGGCGAGACAGTTTGAAACGAAACGAGACATGAGCGCAGGCCCGATCCCCCATCGTCCACGTCTACGGACCGGCACCATCACCGAGGCCGCGGCTGACGTTCGTACTGAAATCACGCGTGTCCTGGGTGAACGGAGCGACGCCATCGTGTGCGACAGCGTCGCCACGTTTCCTTACAGTGGACCGCAGCCGCTCGAAACCGACTACTGCGAACGTCTCGGGAAACGGCTGCTCAATCTCTTCGCCGCCAGCATCGAAGGACGGCTCGCGGCCGAGTCGGACAGCATCACGGAGCTTCAGCGCCTGGTGAACGACCGCAGTCTGCCGGTGCCGCGCCTCCTCAACTTCGTCTACCTCACCGAACGCTCGGTACTCGACGAGCTCGCGGTCGATTCGGAGATCGGGGCGACCTCGGTGCGGTGGCTCATCGTGTCGCAGGCCGTGCGGAAGGCGTCGTTCGATTTGATGGCGGCCTATTTCGACCGCGATCAGCACGAGCACACGTCGCCGACGATCACCGACAAGCTCACCACGCTCTACAGCCGGGCGATGATGGACGTCGTGCTGTCGACCGAAGTCCAGCGGGCCGAGCGTTTTTCATTCCCGATTGCGCTCGCGGTGTTCGATGTCGACCGCCTGGCCGAGATCAACCGCAAGTACGGCTACGGCGTCGGGGATCGTGTGCTCGAGCGCATGGGCATTCTGATTCGAAAATTCTTCCGGCAGAACGACTGGGTCTTCCGCCACGGGGAAGACTCAATCGCGGTGCTGCTCTGCCAGGTCAACGCAGACGACGCGTTCTTTCTCACCTCGCGCGTGGTCGCGATGGTCGAGCAGCGGCTGGGGTTCAAGGACCACAACACCGACGATCGCGTGTGCGTCACGGTGAGCGCCGCCACGATTACCGGCCAGGGATCGATCGGCGAGCCCTTCGACGCCGAACGGCTGCTCGTCGAAGCCGACGACGCCCTCAAACGCGCGAAGTCGATGGGCCGCAATCGCGTCGAGCGGACCAACATCGCGCCGGCATCTCTGTCGGTGCAGACCGCCGCGCATTATCTGCAGTGCTCGGCGTCGATGGTGCAGAAGCTGATTGCGGAAGGGAAACTGAAAACGACCGGAACGGGCACGACCTTGCGCATCCAGCGCCTCGGCATCGAGGATTACCGCAGCGCGAAGGTGCTCGACATCAAACCTCGGCGATAAGGGGTCGGGAGGGCTCTTTGCCGCTCCCCCTTGAGAGCCCTCCCCTTACAAAGGTTCCGGGATCTGTTTCGATGGAAACGGATCCCGGAACCGATTCCTTAACCACCCTCTTCGTACTCTTCCTTCAGCTTCGCCACGACACTCGGATCGGCCAGGGTCGTCGTATCGCCCAGCGCCTTTCCTTCGGCGATGTCCTTCAGGAGGCGCCGCATGATCTTGCCGGAGCGCGTCTTCGGAAGATCGCCGGCGAAGAGAATGTCTTCGGGCCGTGCGATGACGCCGATCTTCTTGACGACATGTTCCTTGAGCTCGTTCACCAGCTCTGGTGCGGCGATGTTGCCTTCCTTCAGGATGACGAACGCCGAGATGGCCTGCCCCTTCAGGTCGTGCGCCCGGCCTACGACGGCGGCTTCGGCGACCTTGGGGTGATCGACGAGCGCGCTCTCCACTTCCATCGTGCCGATGCGATGACCCGCGACGTTGATGACATCGTCCACGCGCCCGAGCACCCAGAAATAGCCGTCTTCGTCGCGCTTCGCGCCATCGCCCGTGAAGTAGATGTGGCGCTCCCACTTGCTCCAGTACTGCTTCACGAAGCGCTCGGGGTCGCCGTAAATCCCCCGCAGCATGGCCGGCCACGGACGCGTCAGCGCGAGCAGACCGCCGCCGACTTCGATCGGCTCACCCTTCTGCGTGCGGATCTCGGCTTTGATCCCGGGAAATGGCCGGGTCGCTGAGCCCGGCTTGAGCGGCGTCACGCCGGGCAGCGGCGTAATCATGATCATGCCGGTTTCGGTCTGCCACCACGTATCGACGATCGGGCAGCGGTCGCCGCCGATGTTCTTGTGGTACCAGATCCACGCTTCGGGATTGATGGGCTCGCCGACCGAACCCAGCAGCCGCAAGGTCGACATGTTGCGGCGCGCCGGCCAGTCGGTTCCCCATTTCATGAACGCGCGAATCGCGGTCGGCGCGGTGTAGAACACCGTGACGCCGTAGCGCTCGATGATCTCCCACAGGCGATCCTTCTTCGGCCAATCCGGCGCGCCCTCGTACATGACGACGGTCGCGCCATTGGCGAGCGGACCGTAGACGACGTAGCTATGGCCGGTAACCCAGCCGATGTCCGCCGTGCACCAGTACACGTCATCGTCCTTGAGATCGAAGACGAGCTTCGTCGTCGCGTAGGTGCCGGTGAGGTAGCCACCGGTCGTGTGCATGATCCCCTTGGGCTTGCCCGTCGTGCCAGACGTGTAAAGGATGTAGAGGAGATCTTCGGAGTCCATCGGCTCGGGCGCACAGTCGAGCGGCGCAGTCGCCATCAGCTCGTGCCACCAGTGCCACTTGATCTTGCCCTCCGGCAGCTCGCCTGCGCCGGTGCGGCGCAGCATGACGACGTGCTCGATCGAGGGCGTGCCCTCGACCGCTTCTTCGGAGACCCGCTGAAGCTGCACGACCGAGCCTCGGCGGTACCCGCCATCCGCGGTGATCAACAGCTTGCACTGCGCATCGTTGATGCGATCCCGCAGCGACTCGGCGCTGAAGCCGCCGAAGACGATGCTGTGCGGGGCGCCGATGCGGGCACATGCGAGCATCGCAATCGCCAGCTCGGGCACGAGCGGCATGTAGATGGCCACGCGATCGCCCTTTTTTACGCCAAGCGACTTCAACACGTTCGCACACGCGCTCACCTGCCGGAACAGATCGAAATAGGTCAGCGTCCGCCGATCGCCGGGCTCGCCTTCCCAGATGATCGCCGCCTTGTTGCGGCGCGCCGTGCGGACGTGGCGATCGACGCAATTGACCGACACGTTGATCTGTCCGCCCACGAACCACCTGGCGTGCGGCGGATTGCTCCAGTCGACGACCTGCGTCCACTTGCGGTTCCACTCGAGCTCGTCCGCGAAACGCGACCAGAACCCTTCGAAATCGCGTTCGGCCTCGTCGTAGATCGCGTCATCGCGAACGATGGCGCCGGCGCGGAAGCCCGCAGGCGGCTCGAAGACACGATCCTCGTGAAGAAGCGCAGAAATTTCAGGATTTTCTGTGTCGGACATGTGGGAAGGATACTTCGATTCCGGCCTATTTCGGCCAGAGGGCGTCGATGCGTTTGCGCACGCCGCCGACCAGCGCGGGATGCGCGGCGGAACCGTACAAGAGGAAGGCACGATAGTGCGTCAGCGCCCTGGGCGCATCGCCCGCCTCGTCTTCGAGCAACCCCAGGTTGTAGTGCGCTTCGGCACTGCGGGGATCTATTTCCAGGGCACGCTTCAGCGAGCTGCGCGCCTCGTCCCGGCGCTGCGATTCCTTGTCGACCGTCGAGAGGTTCACGAGCGCTTCGACGTTTCGCGGATCGATCGAGAGCGCGGCGTGAAACTGCGTCGCGGCCGCGTCGAACCGGCGCTGGGCGAGGTACACCACACCGAGGTTGTTGCGGGCGCGTGCGTAGCGCGGATCGATGGCGATCGCGCGCTGGAAATGCCTGATGGCTTCGTCATACAGACCCTTGTCGCGATAGAGCACGCCGAGATTGTTGTGCGCCTCGACGTTGATGTCGTCCCGCTGCAACACCTGCCTGTAGCTGACCAGCGCGTTCTCGAAGTCTCCAAGGCGCTGGTACATCAGCGCACGGCCGAAATGATCCTCGCCCGCCGTCAGCGTGGCGATGCTCTCGTCGTCTGTCTTCGACGGAACCGGCGGCCGGTTCATCCTCGAGGCGACTGGCGCGGCTGCCGCTGCATTCGGTGTTGGTTGCGTGTGAGGCTGCCGCAGCGCGGGCTGGGCTCGCACGGTGTCGGACGGTGCGGAGGGCGTCTCGGGCTGTGGCGCAGGCTCGACCTGCGGAGACGGCCGCGGTGCGACCTGAGCCGTTTGCGGAGCACGCGCAGGAGGCGGCGCCGGCTGCGCGCGAGGCGCGCGATTTTCCGGAGCCGACGCCGGGAGAAGAGCTTGCGTGGCCCAGATCACGGCGGCCCACAGCAGGAGCGCGACGACCGCGGCCACGACCGCGTAGCCCGCCAGGCGCTTGAAGCGGTTGAGTGGTGTCGCCGGGTTGAAGCGGCCGTACCCCAGCGTCTGCAGCACCGCATCGGTCTGCGCGGTGTCTCGATGCTGCCCCGGCGCCTGTCGCGCGCGGCCTCGCCGCAACGCGTCGAGAATGATGGACATGCCTAATAGCTGACCACCTGCGCGTCGGCAAACGTCGGCGTCTGGTGCACGCGATGCGCTTCCGCCTTCGCATCGGAGAGCGTCGCGAACTCGCCGACGAGCACGCGGCGCCACTCGCCGCGTTCCTTGAGATTCACGTCCATCGAACGGACGTCGTAGCCCAGGCCACGCAGCTCTCCCACGACCGCCTCGAACCGCGTCGCCGCCGCGCTGCCTTTGCGAAGTACGTCGGTCATCGGAAACGACGCCGTCAGCACGGCATAACGCGCGCTGGCCGATCCGCTGGTCGCAACCGGCAGCGTGCCGGGCGTGTTCGACGCCACCGCGTCCATTCTCGGGGGCTCTGCGATCTCGGCCGCCGCCGCGACTTCGACGGGACCCGCGCCCTCGGCGTCGGACGGCGAACGCAGCGCCATGCCGCCCGCAACGGCCAGCGACACGCTCGCGCCGGCCGCGGCCACGTAGACAGACGCGCGGCGGCGGAACCAGCCAAAACGCGACGGACTCTCGTCGATCAGCTCGAGGCTTTCGGCGGCTTGAAACACGATGTCGGGCGACACACGATTGGTCCGTCCTGAGTACGCCGCGAGCAGCGCGCGATCGCAGACCAGGTTCACCAGGCGCGGGATGCCCTTGGTGCGGCGGTGCACCATGTCGAGCGCCCGTGGCTGGAAGGTCACCGATGCCGAGGCGCCCGCGATGTTCACGCGGTGCGAGACGTACGCCGCGACCTCGTCCCTGCTCAGCGGCCGGAGCTGATACCGGATCGACACGCGTTGATCGAGCTGCCGCATCTGCGGCGCTTTCAGCAGCGGCTGAAGGTTCAACTGACCGACGAGAATGATTTGCAGCAGTTTTTCCTTGTCGGTCTCGAGGTTCGACAGAATGCGGATCTGCTCGAGCACCGGCATCGGCAGGTTCTGCGCTTCGTCGATGATCAGCACGGCGCTCGCGCGCAGCGGCAACAGGCTGAGGAGGAAGTCGTAGATGGTCTCGATCAGCTCCTGCTTGCTGACGTGCGTCAGGCGGCCGCGCTTGACGTCTTCGCGCGAGATGACGCCGAAGTCCTGCAGAATCAGCTTCAGCAGGTCCTCCTCCGAGAGGAACGGATTCAGCACCAGCGCGGTGAAGGTATTGCGGTCGATCTGCTCGAGCAGCGCCCGGCACAGCGTCGTCTTGCCGGTGCCGATATCCCCGGTCACCACCACGAAGCCTTCGCGGCGGCGGACGGCGTACTGGAGCAGCTCGAACGCATTGGCGTGCGACTCGCTCTTGAAGAGGTACTTCGGGTCGGGCGTCAGGCTGAACGGCTTTTCGGTGAACCCGTAATATTCCTCGTACATGATGTCCCTCTCGGCGCGGGGGAACCGCGCTACCGGATTGAGACCCGTTCCAGTGCTGGTGTCAGAAGAATCACGAGATCGCTCTTGTGGCGAATCGTCGTCTCGTCGCGAAACATCGCGCCAATGCCCGGCAGACTGCCGAGCACCGGCACCCTGTGCACATGACGCCGCACGCGCTCGTCGAGCAGGCCCGCGATGACGGTCGTCTCGTGTTCGCGGAGGCGCACGAGCGTGTCGGCCTCGCGCACGCTCAAAATGGGCGCGGTGTCGCCCGAGCGCGATCTCGCCTGCCCGGTCCGTTCCGTCAGGCTCGGCGCAATGCTCAGGCTGATGACGCCGTCGTCGGCAATCCGCGGCGTCACGCTCAAGACGATGCCTTCGGTGAAGGGCTCGGGCTCCGTCGTTCGCTGGACGACCCGTCCGGTCCCGACGTCGGTCCGCGTCGTCGTCTTGAAGAACACGTCGTGGGTCACGACGCGCATGATGGCGGGCTCATTGTTCAGCGCGCTGACGGTCGGACTGGCCAGCACGTTCACCGTGCCCTGACCGGACAGCGCGCGCAGGAACCTGTCGAAATCCTTCACGGTCAAGCCGACATTCACCACGCCGACGACGGGCGGGCCGTCGGGCTCAATCGCGAGCACGGCATCGCCCGCGCGCGCAATCAGGAGCTTCCAGTCGATGCCCGCGGCGAACTCCTGGTGCAACGCGACCTCGATGACCCTCGCCTGGATTCGCACCTGACGCGTCGCCCGGTTGCGCACGGCATCGAGGTGCTGCTGAATCTGATCGAGACGATCCGGATAGTCGGTGGCCTGGACGAGCGCCGCTTTCCTGTCGACGCTGAAGCGGCCGTCGGGCGACAAGAGCGTCTCGACGCCGGATGAGAGATCGGCGAAGACGTCCGCGGCGCCGGCGCCGCGTATGACGAGCGCGCTCACATCGAACCGGCGCGTGTCGAGCCGGCGCTTGAAAACGCGGATCAGGTTGCCCTGGACCGAATAGTCGAGACCGTGCGGGTGCAGGATCATGTCGAAGGCCTGTCGCAGCGTCACGTCCTTAAGCTCGCCGCGGAATGTGCCTTCGACGTCGGGATCGGGAACGACACTCAGCCGCGTGTCGCGGACCAGCATCAGCAGCAGATCGGTGACCGGCGTCGCGCGCGACAACGTGATCGTGAGCGGACGCGCGTTGTCGAGATCGCTGCCCTGCGGATGTTCGTCGAGTTGAGTCACGATGAGGGGACGAAGGTCGGTGGGCACCTGAGCCGCACTCTGGGCGGTCATCATGAGCACCGCCGACACCGCTCCCCATCGCATGTGCCAAATCAAGACGCGCACTCCTACGGCCGTCGTTTCGGTCGCAGTCCTGTTAAACGTTACGAATTTCTATGCTTATTCGAGGAATACTGGCGACCCGATCGCGGGCGCCGGCACGACGGAGGAAGACCGGGGATTGCAGATGTGAGAAAGGGGTTCGCGCAATTGCTCAGAATTGCACGAACCCCTGAACTCAACGAATACAACTAATCGTAATACTCGAGCCCGAGGTGCGTGATCAGCTCTTCGCCAATCATGAAGCGCAGCGTGTTCTTCAGCTTCATCAACTGAATGAACAGGTCGTGCTCGGGATACAGCCCCGGGGCGTGCATCGGGCTCTTGAAGTAGAACGAGAGCCACTCCTGAATCCCCGACATGCCGGCGCGACGCGCCAGATCCATGAACAGCGCGAGGTCCAGCACGATAGGCGCGGCCAGGATGCTGTCGCGGCAGAGGAAGTTGATCTTGAGCTGCATCTTGTAGCCAAGCCAGCCCACGAGATCGATGTTGTCCCATCCCTCTTTATTGTCGCCACGCGGCGGGTAGTAGTTGATCCGGACGACGTGATGGAGATTCTCGTAGAGTCCGGGATAGAGGTGCGGCTGGAGGATATAGTCGAGCACCGACTTCTTGCTCTCTTCTTTTGTTTTGAACGACTCGGGATCGTCCAGCACCTCGCCGTCGCGGTTGCCGAGGATGTTGGTCGAATACCAGCCCTCCACGCCCAACAGCCGGGCTTTCACGCCCGGAGCGATGACCGTCTTGATCCAGGTCTGGCCCGTCTTGAAGTCCTTGCCGCAGATCGGCATTTTCTGCTGCTGCGCCAGGGCCATCATCGCGGGCACGTCCACGGAAAGGTTCGGCGCGCCATTCGCAAACGGCACCTCTTCCATCAACGCGGCGTAGGTGTAGACCATGCTCGAGGGAATCGCCGGATCGTTGGCTTCGAGCGCCTTCTCGAAGGCCTCGATCGACTGGTGGGCGGCCCCTTCCTTCATGAACACTTCGGTGCTGCCGCACCAGACCATCACCACGCGATCGCAGCCATTGTCGGCCTTGAACTTGCGGATGTCGGCCCGAACCTGCTCGGCGAGGTCCTTCTTGTTTTTCCCCTTCTTCACGTTGGGGCCGTTCAGCCGCTTGACGTACCGCTGGTCGAACACAGCCGTCATCGGCTTGATGGCCTCGAGCTCGGGCTTGATCTGGTCGAGCAGGGATGTTTCGAGCACCCCGGCGGTGCGGGCCGCCTGATAGGAGTTCTCTTCGAAAATGTCCCAGCCGCCAAACACGACGTTGTCGAGGTCGACGAGCGGAACGGTGTCTTTGATGTGGGGCGAACGACCTTCAGTGCGCTTGCCCAGGCGGAGGGTCCCCATCTGGGTCAGCGAGCCGATTGGATTGGCCAGGCCTTTCCGGACGGCCAATACTCCGGCAATGGTGGTCGTGCTGACAGCCCCGAGGCCGACGAGCAGAATGCCCAACTTGCCTTTTGCTGGAGCGATTTCAACGTTTTTCACGTCGAAAACTATACCACCGGCCCCCCGGCACCATCTTGGGACTAAAACGCGAATTATTGGTAGGCTTCCCACCATGCCCCTCTTCCAGAAGCCGGGACAGAAGCATTCCTTAGCAATTGCGATGACAGGCGTGAATCTCGGCGATCGTCTGCTGTTTGTAGGGTGCACCGACTCGACCCTCCTGGGGGCCGTTGGCGCCAAGGCGGGTCTGAGCGGCCAGGTGTTCGCCATCGTGCCCAACGAGGCCGAGGCCGCCAAGGCCGTGCGCGCCGCTGAAAAGTTCGGATTCCTCCTGGGGCTCGAGACCGGCGGCCTGAACCGGTTTCCGTTTGATGCCGGCGCGTTCAACCTGATCGTGGTCGACAACCAGGAGGGCCTGCTGTCGGGGATGCGCCCGGAAGGACGCGTCGGCGTGCTTCAGCAAATCCACCGGACGCTCGCGCCTCGCGGCAGGGTGATCATGATCGAGCGGGCCACACGTGGTGGTCTGGGTGCCTTGCTGAGACCGCCTGCCGCCCCACCCGTCGATCCTCAATACCAGTCCGGCGGGGGCGCCATCGGCGCTCTGCAGGCCGAGGGCTTCCGAGCCGCACGGCTGCTGGCCGAGCGTGACGGGCTGTCCTTCTTCGAAGGCGTCCGTTAGCGGGGACAGTCGGCCTAGTAACCCGCAATTTTCCAAGCAATTCGCGCCATTTGTACGGCAAGGGATTTGCGAATGTATGGGCGGGCATATCCCAACATGGCTTTGATAACCAGGACACCCACGGTCGACGTGTACTCCCTCGGCGAGGTCGCTCGAGCGGCTGGCGTGTCTGCCGCGCGTGTCGAGGCGCTCGTCGTCTCGGACCAGTTGCGTCCAATCCCGGGCACCGTCGCGTTCTTTGCGCCGGAAGACGCCGTGGCGGCTGTCCGGTCGCTCCGTGCCGATGCGGGCCGAAGCGCCGCGATGCTGTTCGACAAGCCGGAGTTCGCGCATACGTCGGCAAAGCTGCCGGTGGCCGCGGCGAGCGCAATTCATGCCGGCCTTGCCGCGACGCTCGTGCTCATCAGCATGATTGGCTTACCGCAGGCGGCCGAAAGCGAGCGCCTGCGCCTCGAGCCCGTACAAACGCGCCTCGTCTTCGTCGCGTCGCCCGGTCCCGGCGGTGGCGGCGGTGGCGGCGGGTTGCGACAGAAAGCGCCGCCGCCGCGCGCGCAGCGGAAGGGCAAGTCGTCGCTCGATAGCCCGGTTCCGATTCGCAAAGCGCCAAAACCGATTGAAGCGGCGCCGAAGCCAGAGCCGCCTCCACCACCGCCCGAGGTGAAGCCCGAGCCGCTTCCTCCGGTCGTTGCGCCAGTCGCGACAGTGGCCGCTAACGAAGCCGATCGTCCAGGCGTCATCCTCGAGCCTGCACCCAAGGAAAGCGAGAGCCGCGGGCCAGGAGCCGGCGGCGGAGCCGGCACCGGAACGGGCACCGGCCTGGGGAAGGGCGATGGCTCGGGCATCGGCGACGGATCGGGAGGCGGTACTGGCGGCGGACCGTATCGCCCCGGCAGCGGCATCTTGCCGCCGCGCCTGCTGCGAGAGGTGAAAGCGGGCTACACGGAAGAGGCGCGCGTCCGGAATCTCGAGGGCGAGGTCGAACTGGAAATCGTGGTGCGCCGCGACGGATCGGTCGGCGACGTCAAGCTCCTGCACGGACTCCCGAGCGGATTGAACGAACGCGCGATTGCCGCAGTACGGCAATGGCGGTTCGCGCCGGCGACCCGGCATGGACAGGCCGTCGATGTGATCGTCGAAGTCGCCGTTGAATTCAAGCTGAGGTAATGGCCATGGAAACGCTGCTCGTCGTCATCACCATCATCTCGGTCACGACGGCCATCGTCGCGCTTGCGTCGGCGCATCGCCTGACCAGGCACGAGCGCGAGCGATCCGAGGCACGCGTGGCCGCGCTGGCCACCGCCGCGGAGACGCACGACCTCGCCGAAGGCGGCTGGCGGCAGGTCAGTGGAGAGTGGCGGTGGAATGCCGCCGCCTCGGAAGGGACTAGCGATTGGGGAGTAGGGAGTAGGGAATCGGTAGGGATTAGTGATTCGGGATTGGGGATTAGTTCTGTGACACGTGTCACGCATGCTGACCGTGTGATACCCGTCGCTCATCCAATCCCTAGTCCCCAATCCCTAATCACTAGTTCCGAGCCGCAGATCTCATCAGCGGCTTTATTCGGAACGGTTCAGCGCGAAGAGACACCGGGGAGCCGATGGCCGGTGTTCGCTGTTGCGGCGGTCATGCTCCTCATGCTCGGCGGCGCGCTCGTCTTCCTGAACGGGTCGACTTCGAGTGACCCGGCGGCGACCGCCGTCAAGGTCGGCCCCGGCGAGCCGATCGAACTGGTCGCGCTCGGGCACGCGCGCGAAGTGCATACGCTGACGATTACGGGCACGGTGCGCAATCCGTCGAGCGGCGCGAAGCTCGAGGGGCTGACGGCCGTCGTCTCGCTGCTCGATCGCGACGGTGCGCTGGTCTCCACGAAGGACGTGCCGCTGGATTACCGGGCGATCGGCCCGGGTGAAGAAGCGCCATTCAAGGTCACGATTCCCGACCCTGGCGCGATTGCCCGGTATCGCGTGAGCTTCCGCGCCGGCACCGACGTGGTGCCGCACGTCGATCGCCGGGTTGACACGAAACTTGCGAGCGCGCTGCATTAAGCGCATCGTATAGACAGGATTCATCATGAAACAGATGCTGCGCTTCTGGATCGGTCCCGCGGCGGTTGCCGCGACGATGTTCATCGCGAGCGGATCGAATGTCGCGGGGCAGAAGCAGGAGGAGTTCCGCTTCCGGAGCGGCGTCGATCTCGTCAACGTGACCGCCACGGTCATCGATCGCAACGGACACTTCGTGTCGGCGCTCGGTCAGGAGGATTTCATCGTCTACGAGGAGAATCAGCTGCAGGAAGTCACGCACTTCAGCAGCGAGCGGGTGCCCGTCAGCCTCGGCATCGTGCTCGATACGAGCGGCAGCATGGTTGGCGAGAAGATGACGAACGCGCTGCTGGCGATCGACCGCTTCCTGACGAAGCTGCTTGCGCCCGAAGACGAGGTCTTTCTCTACAAGTTCAGCAATTTTCCCGAGCTCGTGCAGGACTGGACGACCGATCGCACGCGCATGAGCCGCGTCATCCGCCGCCTCAGTGCCGGCGGCGGGACGGCGATGCTCGACGCGATTGCGGAGGCTGTGCCGCTGGCACAGACCGGGCAGAACCGCAAGCGCGCCATCGTGCTCATCTCCGACGGCAACGACACCGACAGTCAGATCTCGCCGCGCGAGGTCAAGCAGCTGATTCGGGAGTCCGAAGTCATGGTGTATGCGATTGGCATCGACGGCCAGGCCGAAGGCACGATCTTCGGCATGCCGCCGACGACCCGTCAACCGATGCCGCCCGCGCCGTTTCCCGGCGCGCGCCGGCCGAGGGGACCCGGCGGTGTCATGCTGCCGCAGTTGCCGCAGTTCCAGTGGCCGTTCCCGCAAGGCCAGACGACACGCCGCAGAATGGGCGCCGCGGACGATCGCGTCAACGTCAACGCGCTGCGCGAGATTACCGACGACAGCGGCGGCCGTACGGAGATCGTGCGCACGGGGAGGGATCTCGATGCGGCGACCGCGAACATCGCCGACGAGTTGAGCCGTCAGTACTATCTGGGGTACTCCTCGACCACCGATAAGGACGGACGCTGGCACGCGATTCGCGTGGAAACGCGCGACAAGGCGCTGCGCGTCCGCGCGCGTCGCGGGTACATCGCGACGCCTTAGTCGATCTCTGGATTGGTAGACTGGCAATCTGCCAATCTACCAATCCTCCAATCTGCCAATGTAGTTTCCGGTGTTATTATCGCCCCCGTGCGTTCGCTCGCGTGGGCCGTCGGGCTGACTGTCGCAGGCAGCCTGGGCGGCGCCCTGGTTGCCTCAGCGCTTCTCCTTTTCAACGATCGTCTCCGCGTCAAAGTCGTGCCGTGGCTCGTGAGCTACGCGGTCGGCACGCTGCTCGGCGTCGCGCTGCTCGTGCTGCTGCCCGAGGCGCTCGCCCACCTCTCGCACAAGGCCGTGCTCGGATCGCTCCTGGCCGGCATCATGCTGTTCTTCCTGCTCGAGAAGCTCGTGCTGTGGCGCCATTGTCACACCCACGACTGCGAGGCGCACGGCATGGCGGCGCCGATGGTGATCATCGGCGACGCATTCCATAATTTTCTCGACGGGGTCGTCATCGGCACCGCCGTCCGCACGTCCGTGCCGCTCGGCATCAGCACCGCGCTGGCGGTCGCGACGCATGAAATTCCGCAGGAGCTGGGCGACATGGCGATCCTGCTTCATGCCGGCTACTCGCGGCGGAAGGCCCTGATCCTGAACCTGGTATCCGGCGCGTCGGCGGTGCTGGGCGCGATCGTGGCGGTGTTCGCGCTCGAGTGGGTGCCGCAGGTGAATCAATACGTGCTGTCGGTCGCCGCGGCGGGATTCCTGTATGTGGCGATGGCCGATCTGATCCCCGATCTGCATCGCGGGCGCATCGATGCGGCCACGTTCCGTCAACTCGGGCTGACCATCGCCGGCATCGGCACCGTCGTCGGCATCAATGCGTTAGTGGGAGGACCGTGATGTACGCAGTCGGCATCATCCGTTACCGGCGTCCACTCGAAGAAGTGCTCGTGCACCAGGATGCGCATCGCGCGTACCTGCGCGGCCTGAAGGACAAAGGGCTGCTGATTGCATCGGGTCCGATGAATCCGCGGTTTGGCGGGCTCGTACTGTTCCGGGTCCCGGACGACGACCCGAAGGTGCTCGACACGATCCGCGACGGCGACCCGTTCTTTCAGAGCGGCGTCGCGCAGTACGAGATGATCGGGTGGGCGCCCGTGATCGGAAAGGACGATCTCGACAAGCTTTGACGGGTTTCCGGATGTTCGTGGGCAGTACGTAGTGTCCGGCTTCAGCCGGACCCTTGGGGATCTTCTCCCGATAAGCGCACTTCTGTGATCACGTACTCTTCGACACGTCTTCCCCCGATCAAATGTTGCTGAATGATCTGCTCGAGCACCGGCGGGTCGCAGCCCCGATACCACGTGCCTTCGGGATAGACGACGGCAATGGGCCCTCCCTCGCAGATGCGAAGGCAGTTCGCCTTCGTGCGCAGGATGCCGCCGGCCTCCGAGAGGCCCAGCTGCTTGAGCCGTTTCTTCAGGAACTCCCAGGCTTCGATCGAGCGCTCGCGATCGCTGCATTTCGGCGTCGTCTGATCGGCGCACAGAAAGATGTGCCGCCTGGCCTGGGGCACGCCGATCGACACGGCCAGGTCTTTCAATCGTGCGGTCGGGTCGTCTGACATATCATTGAGAGCGTAGATGCCTGAAACCGTGACGAGAAATATTCGCGTGCGCGTCGACTCGGAGTTCGCGCCGGGGCGATCGAATCCGGCACAGAACCAGTGGTTCTTCCTCTACACGATCCGCATCATCAACGAAGGACGTGAGACGGTGAAGCTCCTGAGCCGCCACTGGGTCATCACCGACGGAATGGGCGTCATGCGGGAAGTGCGTGGACCGGGCGTTGTCGGCAAGCAGCCGCTGCTCGAACCGGGCGAGAGCTTCGAATACACGTCGGGCTGCGACCTGACCACGCCGTTCGGCTCCATGCGTGGAACCTACCACATGATCACCGACGCGCAGGAGCGGTTCGACGTCGAGATTCCCACCTTCACGCTGACGGAACCGTATACGACAGTGCACTAGGGGATCGTCGCGCGTACTTCCGCTCGACGTACGCGTCAACGATCTGCTTGAACTCGGCGGCCAGCTCGTCATAGCTACCGCGCAGCGTTTTCACGTGCGCCCCGTCGATGTAGATCGGGCAGCTGGGTTCTTCACCGGTGCCCGGCAGGCTGATGCCGATGTTGGCGGCCTTCGACTCTCCGGGACCGTTGACGACACAGCCCATCACGGCCAGCGTCATCTCTTCCACGCCCTCGTAGCGCGTCTTCCAGACCGGCATCATTTCCCGGATGTAGTCCTGCGTCCGCTCGGCCAGTTCCTGAAACGTCGTGCTCGTGGTGCGTCCGCATCCGGGACAGGCCGTCACGCTCGGGGCAAAAGACCGCAGGCCGAGCGCCTGCAGGATTTCGCAGGACGCGTACACCTCTTCCCGGCGGTCGCCGCCCGGGCGCGGCGTCAGCGACACGCGGATGGTGTCGCCGATGCCTTCGTTCAGCAGCGCGCCGATCGCCGACGCCGACCAGACAAGGCCCTTGATGCCCATGCCGGCTTCGGTGAGGCCGAGGTGCAGCGGCTGGTCGGTCCGCTTCGCAAGCTCGCGATAGACGGCAATCAGGTGCAGCGGCCGCGACACTTTGCACGAAATGATGATCTGGTCCTTGCGAAGCCCCGACTCGAGCGCGAGCGCGGTGGAATCGAGCGCCGACAGGATCATGCACTCGTTGATGATCTCGTCCGAGGTCCTGCCCAGGTTGCGATCGGTGTTCTCCTGCATCCGGGCCATGACCAGCTCCTGGTTGAGCGAGCCGCCATTCACGCCGATGCGTACGGGCTTGCCGTTGTCTGCCGCCACCTGACAGATCGTCGTGAACTGCTCGTCGCGCCGCTTGCCGGTGCCGACATTGCCGGGATTGATCCGGTACTTGTCGAGCGCTTTCGCGCAATCCGGGTACTTCGTCAGCAGGATGTGCCCGTTGTAGTGGAAGTCGCCGATGAGCGGCGCGGTGACGCCCGCGTCGAGCATGCGACGCTTGATGGCCGGTACCGCGGCCGCGGCTTCGGGCAGATTCACGGTGATGCGTACGAGCTCGGACCCGGCCTGCGCCAGCTCGATGCACTGCTGCGCCGTGTTCGCAACATCGGGCGTGTCGGTGTTGGTCATCGACTGGACTGCGACGGGCGCACCGCCGCCCACTTGGACCGGACCGACCTTCACACCGACGGTCTTATGAAGCCTGATGGGTTGCATGACTGAAATTCGCGGGAAGCGGATCTGATCCCATATCTTCCCACAAGGGAACGACGAGACCCGAGAGCGGGCTGATCCGCGATCCGGGCGTGATGATGCCGCCCAGATTCAACGGATCGGCCGCCGAAACGTGCGGGACAGCGCCCACGTTCTGATCGCGACGAACCTCGCGCAACAACTCCACGGCCTCGGGCCGCGCGAACTGCTCGCCGACAAAGCCCGACACGAAGCGGCCACCGCGAATTTCGCCCTGCGCTTCCAGGCGCCGGAATGTAATGAGGAGATCGCGCCACGCCGGCGTCATCGTTTCGCGCGCCAGCAGGTCGCGGAACACCACGCCCCAGCGCAGAAGGAGTTGCCGCGCAATCGCCTCCAGCGTTGCCACCGTCAGCTCGTTTTGCCCGCCTGGCGGCTGCCCGCTTGGACCGCTTGGACCGCCTGGGGTCTGACCCCCGTACCTGTACGGGGGTCAGACCCCAGTACGGGCGTAACAGGGCCCAGCGTCCGGGCACGAAGCGCGCTCGGCGGGTGGGATGCTTCGAGGTGGCCAGGCGCCGTTTTGGATCGATCAATGCTCGCAGGTTTTCAAAGCCATCAGCCGTAACCAGCCCCGCTGCAGCAAGTTCCCACAATCCGTCCTCGACCTCGCTGGTCAACTGGCGCGTGTCTTTCACGATGTCGGCGAGAAACGACGCGCCCCGCCGGTTCAGCGATTCAAGCACCTGCCCGGCGGCGCTCGACAACGGGGTCTGACCCCGCCCTGTACCGGGGTCTGACCCCCGGCGGGTGGCAGCGTCGAGCAGCCATGACGCATCCTCGCGGAGGAACAGCGAAATCGGCGCCGAACGCGTGGGGCGGACGCGGCGCGACTTGACGCGCTCCTGGTCGTCGAACGCCGGATGCGGCGACAGGCGCCCCCACACGACCTCGCCCGCCATGCAGAGCTGATCGAGCAGCTCCGGCGCGTACCTGCCGACCCTTCGCCGAAGCACATCCCCTTCCCACGCCGCCGCGGAAATTTCATATCCCTGCAGCTGCTTGATGATGTGCAGTGCGCCGTCCGGCCCATGAAGTTGCGCGCCCGGCTTCAGATGCTGCCAGTGATACAGAAAGCGCATGAAGTCGCGGCTGTTCACCGGCTCGATCTCACGACGCAGCCGCCCGAGCGTCAGGCGATGAATGCGTGCGAGCACGCGCCGGTTGCACCACTCGATCTCGCTGTCTTTCGCCGACGCCGAGGACGTGAACCGGCCGCGCAGAATCTGCCCCTCGCCCTCGAGCCGGAGCAGCGCCGCCTCCATCACGTCTGTCGGCAGTGCAAATCGCCGGGAAAGGCCGCTCTGCGTCTGCGGCCCGCTCGACTCGAGCCAGCCCCGCAACGTTTCGGTCGCCGCCGCCTCACGATCCGAGGTCGGCGTGCGATCGAAGTCGTCGATCGCCGGCTCCAGCGTCGCGTCCGGATAGAGCAGCCGCGCCGACTTCACGCGCTCGGCCGCCACCCAGAAGTTCGCGCCCCCCGCGCTCAGGACCGTGGCGCGCCGCGACTCGCGCAGCGTGCCGAAATACTCCTCCCATCCCGAGACAGGCGGCAGGACGATGAGGGTCAGGAGCGCATCGTGCAGCTCTTCCGCATCGCGCGCGGCGGGAAACGATTCGGCTGCCACCTCGGCGATCGCCGCAGGGTCGAGCGCCGCAACCCCGTCCCCGTCGGACCCAATCGTGCGTCTCATCTGAACCGCTCGCGCTCGCCGCTCCTCGAGCGGCGCATCGTCCAGATAGGCGTACGGGTTCGCGTTGAGAATCTCGTGGGAGAACGGCGACGGCTCGGGCGTATCGATCGCCACCGTCTTGAGCGCGCCGGTGCCGATCCGCTCGACGAGCTGCTTCAGGCCATCGAGATCCATCGCCTCGTGCAGGCAGTCCTTGATCGTCTCGTTGACGAGCGGATGATCGGGAATCCGGATGTCGCCGACGATGTTCTCCTGGCAGGCCGCCTGATCGGGAAACACCGCCGCGAGCAGATCGTCGGCGCGCATGCGCTGAATCTGCGGCGGCACCTTGCGGCCGCCGGCAAATCGCAGCACCGCGAGCGCCCGGGACGTGTCCCATCGCCAGCGCACCTCGAACATGGGCGCGGGCAGCATGGCCTGCGTCAGAACCTCCTCGACCGTTTCCTTGCTGAGGAACTTGAACACGAGCTCCAGTGGAAAACTGTGCTGGTCGCTCAGCGAGATGACGATGCCGTTGTCGGTGGCCGCGGCCTGAAGCTCGAAATTGAAGGACCGGCAGAAGCGCTTCCGGAGGGCGAGCCCCCACGCCCGGTTGATGCGCGCGCCGAACGGCGAGTGCAGGACGAGCTGCATGCCGCCACCCTCATCGAAGAATCGTTCCGCGACGACGGTATCGGTCGTCGGCAGCGCTCCGAGCGCAGCCGCCCCGGCGCGAACATACGCGACCGCCTGCTCCGCGCCGCGCTTGTCGAGGAAGCATTCCTCGATGAGGAACGAAACGGGGTCGGAAAAGGGGTCGGGAGGGTTTTTCGACAGCAGGGGGGCGAAAAACCCTCCCGACCCCTTTTCCGACCCTGTTTCGAGGATTTTGACCCGCAGGTCTGACACCGCGCTCGACAGCTCCCACGTGCGGCCCGGCGCTTCGCCGCGCCAGAACGGGATGGTGGGCGCCGCCCCTTTTGCGTCTTCCACGCGCACGCGTCCGGCCTCGACCCGGCGGATGCGCCACGACGTCGTGCCGAGCAGGAAGACGTCGCCGGCCATGCTTTCGACCGCGAAGTCTTCGTCGAGCGTGCCGACCACGGTTTCGTCGGGCTCCGCGAGCACCAGAAACTGAGCATTGTCGGGAATCGCGCCGCCCGAGGTAATCGCCGCCAGCCTCGCACCCCGCCGGCCGCGCACGATGCCATGAACCCGGTCGCGGTGGAGGAACGCGCCGCTTCGGCCGCGCTTGGTGCTGATCCCTTCGGACAACATCTCGACGACCGCGTCGAAGTCCTGCCGCGTCAGGTCGGCGTAGCAATACGCGCGGCGAACCAGCGTGAAGAGATCGTCCTCGCCCCAGTCCTCCGACGCCGCCATCGCCACGATCTGCTGCGCCAGCACGTCGAGCGGCGCCGAGGGCACGAGCAGCCGATCGAGATCGCCACTGGCGATCGATCGCGTCAGCGCGGCGCATTCGATGAGCTCGTCCCGCGTGGTCGCGAAGATTCTGCCCTTCGGCTTGGTGGTGTGCTCGACCTGATGGCCGGATCGGCCGATGCGCTGCAGCGCGACGGCAATCGACCGCGGCGATCCAATCTGACACACAAGGTCGACGGTGCCGATGTCGATGCCAAGCTCGAGAGACGCGGTGGCGACGACCGCCTTCAGCTTTCCCGTCTTGAGCCGCTCTTCCGCCGTCAGCCGCAGCTTGCGCGACAGGCTGCCGTGATGCGCGAGCACCGCATCTTCGCCAAGCCGCTCACCCAGGTTGTGCGCCACGCGTTCGGCGAGGCGCCTGGTGTTGACGAAGACCAGCGTGGTCTTGTGCTCCCGTATCAGCGCCGCGATGCGCTCGTAGATTTCCTGCCACATTTCGTTCGACGCGACAGGCCCCAGCTCGTCGCCGGGGACCTCGACCGCCAAATCCATCGCGCGACGATGCCCATGGTTGATGATCTGAACGGGCGCATCGGAATCGGGCGCCAGGAAGCGGGCCACCGTCTCGATCGGCTTGACCGTCGCCGACAAACCGATGCGCTGCGGACACCGGCCGCCCGCTTTCCGGACGAGATCGTCGAGTCGCGACAGCGACAGCGCCAGATGCGCCCCCCGCTTGTCGTCGGCGATCGCATGGATCTCATCAACGATGACCGTGCGGACGTTCCGCAGCATCTGGCGACCCCGCTCGGCGGTCAGGAGAATGAACAGCGACTCGGGCGTGGTCACCAGGATGTGCGGCGGGTGCTTCACCATCCGCTGCCGCTCGGACGCAGACGTATCGCCGGTGCGCACCGCCGTGCGAATCGGCGGCAGCAGCAGCGCCCGATCGGCGGCCAGCACCGCCAGTCCCGAGAGCGGCACATCGAGGTTCTTGTGGATGTCGTTGCTCAGCGCCTTCAGCGGCGAGACGTAGAGCACCTGCGTGGTGTCGGGCAGCGCCCCCTCGAGGCCGCTCTGGACGAGATCGTCCAGACAAATCAGGAAGGCGGCCAGCGTCTTCCCCGAGCCGGTCGGCGCCGAAATCAGCACGTGCGCGCCCGATCGAATCGCGGGCCAGGCACGCTTCTGCGGCTCGGTCGCCTCGCCGAAGCGCTCGACGAACCAGTCGTGCACCAGCGGTTGCAGGACGTTCACAGCCGTTCGATTTCCTGCTCGAGCTGCGTGACGCGCGTGTCGAGCTGCCGCACGACCGCTTCGACGGGAGCGGGCGTGCTCAAGTCAACGCCCGCGCGCTCGAGCAGCCGCATCGGGTAATCGCTGGCCCCCGCGCGGAGCAGCTCGAGGAAGCGCTCGACGCCGTCGCGCCGTTCAGCGATGCTGCCGGACGTGATCTTCTGAATCAGCTGCGCCGACGAGGCGTAGCACGTGGCGTACTGGTAGACGTAGTACGGGCTCCCGAAGAAGTGCGGCACGCGCGCCCAGGTAATCTGCGCGGAATCGTCGTAGGTCATCGCGTCGCCGTGGTACTCCTTGAAGAGATCGAAGTAGATGCGGCTCAGCGTCTCGGCCGTGATCGGCTCGCCCCGCTCGGCCGTGCGATGCGCCTGCAGCTCGTAGTCGGCGAAGAGGCACTGCCGGAAGAACGTGCCGACCACATCGTCGATGGCGTGCTGCAGCAACACGACCCGCTCGCGCTGGTCGGTCGTGCGCGACAGCTTGTGGTCGAAGAACAGCATCTCGCTGAGCGTCGATGGCACCTCGGCGACGAAGATCGTGTAGTCGGAGTAGACAAACGGCTGATGGGCCTCCGACAGCATCGTGTGCATCGAGTGGCCCATCTCGTGGGCCAGCGTGAACACGGAATCGAGCGTGTCGTTGTAGTTCAGCAGCATGTACGGATGCACGCCGTACACCGGCACCGAGTACGCGCCGCTGCGCTTGCCGGGGTTTTCGTAGACGTCGATCCACCGTCCCTCGAACGCCTTCCGGACGTTGCGCTGATAGTCCACGCCAAGCGGCTTCATCGATTCGACGATCTCGTCGAGCACCTCGGCGTACTGGTACTTGCGATCGAAATCGATGAGCGGCACGAGCTGGTCGTAGGCGTGATAGGTCTCGAGCCCGAGCACGCGCTTGCGCAGGCGGTGATACCGGCGCAGGGGCTCGGCCCCCGCCTTCGCGGTGGCCACGAGATTCTCCACCACCGCGGGCGGAATGTCGTTGCTGTGGAGGGCCGCTTCGAGCGTGCTCTTGAACTGGCGCGCCTGCGCGATGAACCAGTCGCGCTGCAGGATGCCGTTGTAAACGGCCGCATACGTGTTCTGGTTCGCGGCGAACGTCTCGTGAAACGCGTGAAACGCCGCGGCGCGATCGGGCTGGTTCCGGTTGGTCTGCAGCAACGCGTTGTATTGCGCGTAGGTGAGCGTCGCCTGCCTGCCGTCGGCGAGCGTAATCACGGGATGCTTGATGTCGGCGTTCGCCAGCATCGAGTGAATATCCATCGGCGCGTCGCCGAAGCGGCTCGAGAGCGACAACAGGTGCTCGCCCTTCTCGTCGAGCACGTGCTCCTGCTGGTGATAGGTGCGCTCGATCGCGAAGCGATAGACGGCAAGATCGGCATTCGCGTCCATCCAGCCCCGCACGGCCGGCAGCGCGATCCTCAGCAGCTCGGGCGTGAACCACGACTTGGCTTCGGCGGCCTTCGCGAACAGTATCTGGACTTTCTGACGGCGCGCGTTGGCCGAGTTGTCGCGCTGGTCCTGGTCGTAGGTGAGCCCGGCGTAGAACCACAGCTTGTAGGAAAGCTGGCCGAGGTCGTCGTCGAGGCGGAACGCCTTGAGCAGCCGTTCAGGCCCCTCGGCGAGCGTGCCGCGAAGCTCGGCATATCCCGCGAGCTTTCCCTCGAACTCGGCGAGCCCGGCTTCCCAGTCGCGCCAGCCCGGATAGATGTCGGAGAGATTCCATGTGAATTCTTCCGGAATCTGGTCGCGCGTGCGTGTACGTGGTTGGACGGGTGTCTCGGTAGACATCCTCCGATCTTAGATCAAACATCGATGATGCCATCGCTCCAAAGCCGGGTCTTCAAAGCAAGACCCGGCCTACGTACGTAGGGCGGGTCCTGTTCTTTGGACCCGCCTCACCTGTTACGCAAGGCGCGTGCGCACAAAAACGAAATAGACGACGAGCAGTGCGGCCACGATATACGAGACCGTCCCCACCTGGCGTCCCTTGCCGGTCAGGACCTTGAGGACGGGATAGCTGATGAATCCGAGCGCCAGGCCGTCGGCAATCGAATACGCGAGTGGAATTCCCACCAGCGTGAGAAACGCGGGCACCGACTCCGACTGATCGTCCCACGCGATGTGCTTCGCGTTGGTCATCATGAGCGCGCCAACGATGACGAGCGCCGGCGCCGTAATCGGCAGATAGTTGCCGATCATCCCGATCAACGGACTGAACAGCAGCGCGACGAAAAACAGCGCACCGGCAACGACCGCCGTCAATCCCGTCCGGCCGCCCGCGGAGACACCCGCGGCGCTTTCGATATAGGTCACGATCGTGCTCGTCCCGAGCGCGGCGCCGAGCACCGTGCCGGCGGCGTCCACCACGAGCACGCGTTCGGCTCTCGGCAGCTTGCCGTCCCGCATCAACCCGGCCTGCTGGCTCACGCCGATGACCGAGCCGATCGTGTCGAAGACGTTCATGAACAGGAACATCGCCACAAACGGCATCCACCGCGGGTTGAACGCGGCCGCGAAGTCGAAGCGGAACGCCGCCGGCGTGTTGACGTGCGGCAACCCCACCAGGCCGGCGTAGTGGATTTTTCCCAGCGCCGCGGCGACCGCCGCCGCGGCCAGAATGCCGATGAGCATCGCGCCGCGCGTGCCGCGGATCTGAAGCGTCGCCGCAGTCAGCAGCCCGACACCGAACACCGCGACGTCGGCCGACACGATCTGTGTGCTCATCGTCACCAGCGTGCCGGGATGCGCGACGATGAGGCCGCCGTTCCGGAGTCCGATGAACGCGATGAACAACCCGATGCCCGCGGCAATGGCGTGCCTCATGCTCGGGCTGATCGAGTCGAGCACCGCCTCGCGAACGCCGATGACCGACAGGATCAGAAAGATGACGCCCGAGACGAAGACAATGCCGAGCGCGGCACGCCAGGGTTCGGCGACGCCCGCCGCGCCCAGCGCCATGATCACGGAGACGAAGAAGAAGTTCTCGCCCATCCCGGGCGCGAGAGCGATGGGATATTTCGCCCAGACCCCCATCAGGATGCTGGCCGCGCCCGACACGATGCACGTGGCCAGCAGCACCGCGCCGAAGTCGAGACCGGTCGGCCTGCCGGTGAAGTCGGTCGAGAGCACGGCCGGCTGGACGAAGATGATGTACGCCATCGTCATGAACGTCGTGACGCCGGCGATGATTTCAGTCTTCGTTGTGGAGTGAGTCATACTTCCAGCCGACAAGCCTGCGGAGTTTTTCGAACAGTGAAGGATTCTCGCGCGCGGCGGTCGCCTGCACGAGCAGGTCGAGCGCGTCGCCGATGTTGTGCGCGGTGCCGATGCCGAGCCGCCGGGCGCTGCTTTCGGCAATCGGGTCGTCGGCGTCGACCAGGAGCACCGCCCGTGTCGACGAATCTGCCAGCACGTCCACGCAATTCTGCGGGGTGTCGTCGATGAGGTAGTCCAGCTGAAGCGCTGAGGCGGCTCTCCCCCGTCCACCGGAGAGCGGAATCACGTTCGGCATGCTGAACCCGTGCTCGACGAGCCACTTGTGCGTCTGCCACTGGACGGTGCCGCCCGCCGTCGCGGGGCGCTGCGTAATGAAGAACACTTCCCACCTGTGCTCGGCGGTCAGCTCGTTGAGCCGGACGATCGCCGCGGGGTCGATGGGCTTGAGGGTCATCCAGAAATCCGGCGTGGCTTCGATGGCGCGCCAGACGCGGTCGCGACGCCCGCCACGGGTCGCCGCACGACGGATCGCGCGCTTGCGCCGGGCCTCCAGCTCGGAGGCAGGAGGCTCCTCTGGCGCCTCCTGTTCCCCCTGCTCCTCGACGTGCTGCTCTTCTTCCCGGGCTTCGGGGGCGGGCCGTTCGTGCTCGGCCACTTCGGCACCAAAAATCCTGTCCTCGATGGCCGAGTAGGCCGATGACAGGTCGGCCAGCGTACCATCCATATCAAAGGCAATTCGCAACGGAATCATTTGGAGTACCGACCTCTATAGTATGGCGCGCTAAGAATTTAGGCTATTCAATCGACCCCAAGACTCGCTAAAATGCTGTTTTTCCCACGGAACCTCATGGAATCACATTATCGCTTCGTTCTCGGCCTGCTTTTCACGGCAGGCATTGCACTTCCGGCATGTTCCGCCAGCAACGCGGGCGGACCCGCGGGCGGCGGGGGACAGCAGTCGGTCCCCGTCACCGTCGAGAGGGTCATCGAGAAGGATATGCCCCTGGAGGCCACCGCGGTGGGAACCGTGGAGGCCTATTCCACCGTGGCCGTCCGGGCCCAGGTGACCGGAGAGATGAAGTCGGTCAACTTCAAGCAGGGTGACGATGTCGATGCCGGTCAGGTCCTGTTCGTCCTGGACACCCGTCCCCTCGAGGCGGCGCTGAATCAGGCGGAAGCCAACCTCCAGCGAGACATGGCGCAGGCGGCCAACGCGAAAGTCATTGCACAACGAATGGACGACCTGGTCGAGAAGGGCGTCGGTACGCGCGAGCAGCGCGACACCGCACGCACCCAGGCGGCAGCCCTCGATGCGGTGGTGGGCGCCAATCAGGCTGCCGTCGAAAACGCGCGTGTGCAACTTCAGTACGCGACGATTCGCGCGCCGATTGCCGGGCGTACCGGCGCTCTGATGGTGCATGCGGGCAATCTGGTCCGCGCCAACGACCAGACGTCGCTCGTCGTCATCAATCAGGTGAGCCCGATTTACGTGTCCTTCGGCATCCCCGAGGCGCTCCTGGCGGATTTGCGCCGCTACATGGGTCAGCGCGAGCTCGAAGTCCAGGCGGCCGCCCCCAACGAGCCGGGACCGCCGGCGGCTGGCCGCATCACCTTCGTCGATAACCAGGTCGACCAGACGACCGGCACCATCCGGATCAAGGCAACGTTTCCGAACTCGAGCCGCACTCTCTGGCCGGGGCAGTTCGTGAACGTGACCATCCGCCTGGCCATGGATCGCCAGGTGCTGGTCGTGCCCTCGGTTGCGGTGCAGGCGGGCCCGGAAGGGCAGTACGTGTACGTCGTCAAGAGCGATCAAACCGTGGACATGCGGAAGGTCGTCGTCAAGCGCACCGCGGGTGTGGAAACCATTCTTCAAGAAGGCCTGAAGCCCGGCGAAACGGTCGTCACCGACGGCCAGTTGCGCCTCGTACCCGGCAGCCACATCACCGTCAAGGGCAGCCCCACCGAGAAGGCGGATTCATGAACCTCGCAGCGCTGTTCATCAAACGTCCGATCACGACGACGCTCATCACGATCGGCATCGTGGTCTTCGGCATCATGTCGTACAGGCAGTTGCCGGTCGCGGATCTTCCGGCGATCGATTTCCCGACCATCTCCGTCAGCGCAGGGCTGCCCGGCGCCAGTCCCGAGACGATGGCGTCGGCCGTCGCGCTGCCCCTCGAAAAGCAGTTCTCGACGATCGCGGGTCTCACGTCGATGAACTCGACCAACATGCAGGGCAGCACGAGCATCACGCTGCAGTTCGACCTGAGCCGCAACATCGACGCCGCCGCCCAGGACGTGCAGACGATGATCGCGCGGGCGTCGCGGCAGCTTCCGCCGCAGATGCCGTCGCCGCCAACCTACTTCAAGGTGAACCCCGGCGACTATCCGGTCATGATGCTGGTCATGCGGTCGTCGACACTCCCGTTGTCGACGGTCAACGAATACGCCGACACGAACGTCGCCCAGCGTATTTCCATGGTGAACGGAGTCGCGCAGGTCAATGTCTTCGGCCCGCAGAAGTATGCCGTCCGTATCGACGTCGACCCGCGCAAGCTCTCTGCCCACGGCATCGGCATCGACGAGGTCGTCACCGCGGTGCAGTCGTCGAACGTGAACCTGCCCACCGGCACGATGTCGGGCCGCGAACGCATCTTCACGGTGCTCGCGGACGGTCAGTTGCTGAATGCCGAGTCGTATGCGCCGATGGTCATCGCCTACAGGAACGGCAATCCGGTCAGGCTCGGCGACGTGGCCCGTGTATACGACGGCGTGGAACAGGACAAGACCGCGAGCTGGTATCAGGGGCAGCGCAACATCAGCCTGATGATCCAGAAGCAGCCTGGATCGAACGTCGTCCAGGTCGTTGACGACATCAAGAAGCTGCTGCCCGCGATTCGCGCCCAGCTGCCGCCGTCGGTGCCGCTCGACGTCAGAATGGATCGCTCGATGTCGATTCGCGAGTCGGTCCACGACGTCAAGCTGACGCTCCTCATCGCGCTCGGGCTCGTCATCGCCATCATCTTCATCTTCCTGCGCAGCTTCACGGCCACGATCATCCCCAGCCTGACGCTGCCGGTGTCGCTCATCGCCACCTTCGCGGTGATGTACCTGCTGAACTACAGCCTCGACAACCTGTCGCTGATGGCGTTGACGCTGTGCATCGGCTTCGTCGTCGACGACACGATCGTCATGCTGGAAAACATCGGCCGGCACATGGAGATGGGCAAACCGGCCATGCGCGCGGCGTTCGACGGCGCCAGGGAAGTCGAGTTCACGATCATCGCGATGACCGCGTCGCTCGTCGCCGTCTTCATTCCCGTGCTGTTCATGGGCGGCATCGTCGGTCGCCTGCTGCAGGAATTCGCCGTCACGATCGGCGTCGCCATCCTCGTGTCGTGCTTTGTGTCGATCAGCCTCACGCCGATGCTGTGCAGCCGGTTCCTGAAAACATCGCACGGCCAGAAGCATGGACGCCTGTACAACCTGACCGAGCGGATGTTCGATGGGTCACTGCATGCCTACGACATCACGTTGCAGTTCGCGCTCAGACATCGCGCCGTCACGATGGCCTTCTCGCTGCTCCTGGTGGTGGCAACGGCGTATCTCTTCATGATCGTCCCGAAGGGCTTCCTGCCGTCGGAAGACCAGGGCCGCTTCAACGTGAGCATCGAAGCGATACAGGGCATCGGCTATGAAGAGATGGTCCGCCATCAGCAGGAGGTCGCCGCGATCATCGCGCAGGACCCCGACATCGCGGGTTCCAGCAGCAGCGTTGGCGACGGCGGCGGCGGAAGAGGCGGTGCCAGCTCGTCAAATCAGGGCCGCATCAGCGTCGACCTGAAGCCGCGCGACCAACGTACGCGGTCCGTCGATCAGATCATGGCCGGTCTGCGGCCGAAGCTCGCGCAGGTGCCGGGCGTACGCGTCTTCATGGTGAATCAGCCGCCCATTAACGTCGGCGGCATGGGTGGAGCCCGCTCGAACTACCAGTTCACCTTGCAGGATCCCGACACCGCCGAGCTGTACCGCGCGGCACCGATGCTGGAAGAGGTGATGCGCCAGATTCCGAGCATCGAAGACGTCAACAGCGATCTGCGGCTGAACAACCCGCAGGTGCAAATCAGCCTCAATCGCGACCGAATCGCGGCGCTCGGGCTGACCGTCAACCAGGTTGAGACGGCGCTGTTCAATGCCTACGGCACGCGGCAGGTCTCGCAGATTTATGCGCCCAGCAACCAGTACCAGGTCATCCTCCAGGTCGCACCGGAGTTCCAGCAGGATCCGGCAGCGCTCTCCATGCTGTATGTCCGCTCGACGAGCGGAAAGCTCATTCCGCTGGACACCGTGGCGAAGGTCACGATGGGAGTCGGACCGCTGTCGGTCAGCCACACCGGACAGCTCCCGTCGGTCAACCTGTCGTTCAACCTGAAACCTGGTTATGCGCTGGGCGACGCGGTGAACGCCATCGAAGAGGCGGCCGCTACGACCCTGCCGGCAACGGTGAGCACGAGGTTCCAGGGCGCCGCGCAGGCGTTCCAGGAGTCACTGCAGGGCCTCGGGCTGGTGCTGGTGATGGCGATCGTCGTCATCTACATCGTGCTCGGCATCCTGTACGAGAGCTTCACGCAGCCGCTCGTCATTCTCTCGGGCCTGCCCGCGGCGGGTTTCGGCGCCCTGCTGACGCTGATGCTCTTCAAAACGGAACTCAGCTTGTACGCGTTCGTCGGCATCATCATGCTCGTCGGGCTCGTGAAGAAGAACGGCATCATGATGGTCGACTTCGCGGCCGTGGCCGAGCGCGATCATGGCAAGTCGCCGCTCGAGGCGATTCACGAAGCCTGCCTGGTGCGCTTCCGGCCGATCATGATGACGACGATGTGCGCGCTGGTGGGAACGCTGCCGATCGCGCTTGGACTTGGCGCGGGCGCCGAGGCGCGCCGGCCCCTCGGGCTGGCCGTGGTCGGAGGCCTGCTCGTGTCGCAGTTCCTCACGCTGTACATCACGCCGGTCTACTACGTGTACATCGAAGGCGCGCGCCTGCGGCTCGTGAAGAAGAAGGTGAAGTCACAGGACGACGCGGAGCCGGCCGTCGCGTAGCGCCTCCACACCCGGCGCGCCATGAACGACGTGCGGCCGCCGGTGTGGATCTTCGTTCTCGTTTTCATCCTGACCATCTGGAATCCCGCGAGCCTCGCGCTGCGCGCGGCATCCGCCGTGTCGAGCCTGTCCTCTCCATCGACGCTGTCGCTGGCATTTCTCGTCGTCCGTATCTTGGTGACCAGCATCGGCGTGGCCGCCGGCATCGCGCTGTGGCTTCGCCGTCCCGGCGCCCTCTGGCTCGCGAAGCTGGCGCTCGTCCTTGTCGCGGTCGAGACGGCCGTGCGAATGGCCTCGCGAACCGACCTGTCCAGCACACCGCCGGGCACCCGGCTGCCGCTCGCGCTGGCGGTGATCCTGCACAGCGGCGCCTGGTACCTCTATCTGCAACTCTCACGTCGCGTCCGGGCGGCTTATGGCCTAGAATCGCTGGCTGATCAAGGAGAACCGCATGCGTAAATCTCTGTTCGTCGTGTGCGTGCTGGCCGCGTGCGCGCTGCCCATCACGTCGTCGGCACAGGCACCGGCAGGCAAAACGCTCGACATGTATTTCATCGACACCGAAGGCGGGCAGGCCACCCTGTTCGTCTCGCCGGCCGGGCAGACGCTGCTGGTCGATGCGGGCAATGCCGGCGAACGCGACCTCAACCGCATTCTCGAGGTGTTGAAGCTCGCGGGTGTGAAGCAAATCGATCACTTCTGGATGACGCACTATCACGGCGACCATTACGGCAGCCTGTTCGACATCGCCAAACAGGTGCCCATCAAGCAACTCTACGATCACGGCCCGTCGATCGAAGGCGAACGGCCGAACATTCAGAAGTTCCAGGCCGCGTACGCGGAGTTCTACAAGACGATGCCGCGCACGGTCGTCAAGCCGGGCATGAAGCTCGCGTTCGCCGGGACGGATACGACGGCGGTGATGAGCGCGAGCGAACCGATCAAGACGGCGCTGCCAAAGGCGCCGGGCGCCGGCAGGCCGAATCCGCTGTGCGCGAACCACAAGGAGCGCGACGAAAGCAAGGTAGACCCCGACAACCACCAGTCGGCGGGCTTCGTCATGAACTTCGGCCGGTTCCGCATGGTCGATTTCGGCGACCTGACGTGGAGCCGTGAGTTCCAGCTGATGTGCCCGACGAACCAGATCGGGACTATCGATTTATACCTGACGACCCATCACGGCCTCGATCAGTCTGGAGCGCCCGTCGCGGTGCATGCCCTGCAGCCGCGCGTCGCCCTCATGAACAACGGCACGCGAAAAGGCGGCGCGGTGCAGACGTTTCAAACGCTCGAGACATCGCCGGGGCTGGAAGACATCTGGCAGTTGCACTGGTCGTACGCCGCGGGCGTGGAACACAACGCACCCGCTGTGATGATTGCGAACATCGACGAGCGCGATCAGCTCGCCGCGATCCTGACGGGCGCGCCCACACCGCCGGCGGGCGCGGGCGGCAACGCCGCGCACTCACCCGCCTACTACCTCAAGGTGACCGCGCGAACCGACGGCTCGTTTACGGTGACCAACAGCCGGAACGGCTACTCCAGGACCTACGGCGCTAGGCCGTAAGCAGGATCTTTCCGATGTGGCTGCCGGACTCCATCAGGCGATGGGCTTCGGCAGCCTGGCGGAAGGCAAACGTCGCGTGGACGATCGGGCGGATCTTGCCCGCTTCGACGAGCGGCCAGACGGTTCGTTCGACCGCCCGCGCAATCGCGCCCTTCTCTTCCACCGTCCGGGCACGCAGCACCGAGCCGGTAATCGTCAGACGCTGGCGGAGCAGGCGCACGAGGCTGATCTCCGCTTTCGGGCCGTGCATGACGGCAATCTGAAGCAGCCGGCCCTCGACGGCAAGCAGATCCAGGTTGCGGGCGAAGTAGGGCGCGCCGACCATGTCGAGGATCACGTCGACGCCGCGACCGCCGGTCAGCGCCAGCGCGGCCGCCACGAAATCCTCTTTCTTGTAGTTGATCGCCCGCTCGGCGCCCAGCCGCTCGCACGCATCGCACTTCTCGTCGGTGCCCGCCGTGGCGAACACACGCGCGCCAAACGCGCGCGCCATCTGAATCGCCGTGGTCCCGATTCCGCTCGCGCCGCCGTGCACGAGGAACGATTCGCCGTCGCGAAGGTGACCCCGGTCGAAGACGTTCATCCAGACCGTGAAAAAGGTCTCGGGCACGCCGCCGGCGGACACGATGTCGACCCCCTTCGGAATCGGCAGGCACTGAACGCCGGGCGCCACGCAGTACTCGGCGTAGCCGCCGCCCGAGACCAGCGCGCAGACTTCATCGCCTTCGTGCCAGCGCTCAACGGACCGGCCACAGGCCACGATCGTGCCCGACACTTCGAGCCCGGGAATATCGGTCGCGCCGGCCGGTGGCGGATACTTCCCCTCCCGCTGCATCAGGTCGGGCCGATTCACGCCGGCGGCAGCCACGCGGATCAACACCTCGTGCGGTCGCGGGACCGGCATCGGCATCTCGATGGGCTGCAGCACTTCCGGTCCCCCGGGCCTGGCTATGGTGATGGCAATCACGTGTTGTACCTCGAGCGAATCGTCGGGATCAGGTATTCGTGAAACGCACGCTCGAAGTCGTAGGCCGGCGCAAAGTCCCAGTCGCGGCGGGCCGCCTCGTCGTCGACGTCCTCAGGCCACGAATCGACGATGCCCTGCCGCTTGGCGTCCAGGGTGTAGGTGATCGTCGCATCCGGAAAGGCGCGGAGCGCCGACGCGCGGACCTCGTCGGCCGATGGGTTGAACGCGCGCACGTTGTACGCCGAGCACGACAGCCGGTTCGCCTGGGCCGTCGACAGCTTCAAGAGCGCCTCGATGGCATCGGGCATCGCCATGAACGGGATTCTCGTATCGGGCCGCACAAAGCACGCGTACGGCTCGCCGCGCGCGGCGGCGTGAATCATCTCGGGCGCGTAGTCGGATGTCCCGCCGGACGGCACGGTCATCGCCGAGATCAACCCCGGAAATCTGACACAGCGAAAATCGACACCGCGCGCGCGCGTCTCGAGCAACTGCTTGTAGTGCTTCGCATAGTAGCGCCCCAGGTGCTCGCAGTAGAGCTTATTGCACCCGTACATCGTGATCGGCATGTTCCAGTCGCCTTCCCGGACCCGCCCGGCCTTGCCCCTCGTCTCGAGATCGGGAAGGCCGTACGCGGCGATCGAAGACGGATAGACGAACACGACGGAGCGGCCGTGCGATTCCGTTTCGCGCGCGGCAAACTCGAGGAGGTTGAGGGTGCCCTCGACGTTGACGTGATGCGCCGCCATCGGCGTGAACTCGGATCGGGTCGACAGCAGCGCGGCGAGATGAAAGATCAGGTCGACCTCGAATTCCGACAGGATGCGCTCGAGCAGGCTGGCATCGAGAATCGACCCGGTGAACTCGCGGTTCACCATCCGCGCGACGTGCGGATCGAGCGCGTTGACGTCGAGTGACACAACGGCCTGATTGCGCTTGGCAAGATGGGCAACCAACGCATGGCCTATCTCGCCGTTGGCGCCTGTGATGAGGACGACGGGTTTTCGCACGGTCATCGGGCCCGTCTAAGCTATATTATTTGCGTCTGCCAATGAAATACCGAGCCGTTTTCAAGTGCATTGCCGGATGTGACGCCGAGCACGAGCTGGAACAGCCCCTCTATCGCTGCCCGACGTGCGGCGACCTGCTCGAGGTCGTGCACGACCTCAAGGCCCTCGGCAGCCGCAGCGCCGACGAGTGGAAACAGATGTTCGACGGCCGTTACAAGCGGACGGAATGGCCGTACGGCTCGGCTGTGTGGGGCAAGAAAGAATGGGTCTGCCCCGGCGTGCGCGACGAGAACATCGTGTCGATGGACGAGGGTGGCACCAACCTGATGTGGGCCGAGCGATTCGGGCGCGAGCTCGGCATGGACGAGCTCTGGATCAAGATGTGCGGGCAGTCGCACACGGGATCCTTCAAGGATCTCGGCATGACGGTGCTCGTCTCGGTCGTCCGGCAGATGATCGTCGACAAGAAACCCGTTCGCGCCGTCGCGTGCGCCTCCACTGGCGACACGTCGGCATCGCTCGCCGCGTATGCCGCCGCCGCCGAGATTCCTTCGATCGTCATCCTCCCGCGTGGCAAGGTGTCGACCGCCCAGCTCGTGCAGCCGCTCGCGAACGGCGCGCTCGTGCTGTCGCTCGACACGGACTTCGACGGCTGCATGGCCATCGTCCAGCGGCTCTCGGTCGAGGAGGGCGTGTACCTCGCGAACTCGCTGAACAGCCTGCGTCTGGAAGGACAGAAGACGGTCGGCATCGAGATCGTGCAGCAGTTCGACTGGTCGGTCCCGGACGTCATCATCATTCCCGGCGGCAACCTTGGAAACGTCAGCGCGCTCGGCGCCGGCTTCGACATGATGGAGTCGCTCGGCCTGATCACGAAGCGCCCGCGCATCGTCGTCGCGCAGGCCGCGGCGGCCAACCCTCTGTACCTGGCGTACAAGAGCAACTGGGACTTTCACGCGGTGACGGCGAAGCCGACGCTCGCCTCGGCGATTCAGATCGGCAACCCCGTGTCGGTCAAGAAGGCCATCCGCGCCTTGCAGAAGTACAACGGCATCGTCGAACAGGCGACGGAAGCCGAGCTCGCCGATGCCTCCGCGCGCGCCGATCGCACGGGGATGTTCAACTGCCCCCACACCGGTGTCGCGCTCGCGGCCCTGATCAAACTGCGCGAGCAGGGGCGCATCGGGTCGCACGACCGTGTCGTCGTCATCTCCACGGCCAACGGCCTGAAGTTCACCGACTTCAAGGTGGCCTACCACTCCGGCGCGCTCTCTGGCGTCTCCTCGCGGCTCGGGAACAAGCCGGTCGATCTGCCGAACGATTACGACGCAGTTCGCCGGGCCATCGACACCGCCGAAAAGAAGACACAAACGGTCCATTAGTCCTTGCAGCTGCAGAACAGCGTCTTCGTCGTGACGGGCGGCGCCTCCGGACTGGGCGAAGCCACCGCGCGTCTGCTCGCTGAATCCGGCGCGGGCGTCGTCATTGCCGATCTGAACGCGCCTCGCGGGCAGGAGGTGGCCAGGGAGCTCGGCAGCCGGTCGCGGTTTGCGCTCGTCGACGTGGCCGACGAGTCGAGCGTTCAGCGCGGGCTCGAGGTGGCGGCGCAGCTCGGCACATTGCGCGGCGTCGTCAATGCCGCGGGTATCGTGCTGGCGGAAAAAGTGCTGGGACGCAGCGGCGTTCACCCCCTCGACGCATTCAACCGCGTCATTCAAATCAATCTTACAGGTACGTTCAACGTGATTCGACTCGCCGCGGCCATCATGAGCTCCAGCGAGCCGACGTCAAGTGGAGAGCGTGGCGTCATCGTCAACACGGCGTCCGTCTCGGCGTTCGACGGCCAGGTCGGCCAGGCGGCGTATTCCGCCTCGAAGGGGGGCATTGTCGGGATGACGCTGCCTGTCGCCCGCGAGCTCGCCCGCTATGGCATCCGCGTGATGACGATCGCGCCGGGGATTTTCGACACGCCGCTGATGAGCAGCCTGCCTCAGGCCGCGCGCGACAGCCTCGCCACGCAGGTGCCCTTTCCGCCCCGCCTCGGTAAACCGTCCGAATACGCGGCGCTCGTGAAGCACATCATCGAGAACGAGATGCTCAACGGCGAGGTCATCCGTCTGGACGGCGCCATTCGGATGGCACCAAAGTAGTCGCAAGGCGAAAGTCGGAGGTCGTAAGGCGCAAGGCTGCTGGCGGGTCTAAAGAACAAGACCCGCCCCACGCGTCTCACGTAGGCCGGGTCTTGCCTTGTAGACCCGGCATCTGACGTCTGACGTAGGCCGGGTCTTGCCTTGTAGACCCGGCATCTGACGCGACGTAGGCCGGGTCTTGCCTTGTAGACCCGGCATCTGACGTCTGACGTAGGCCGGGTCTTGCCTTGTAGACCCGGCTCGCCGATCTATTGGAATGCGTGTTGCCTTGTCGGGCACAAGCATGTCACGCCCGCCACGGATTCCAGGCTTCAGCTATGTCGGCCGCCAGCGATATTTCCTCACGATCTGCACCTTCAAACGGCAGAAGTCCTTCGCCTGTCCCCAGACCGTTCTAGACACGCTGCTGCAGTTTCGGAAAACCGCGGCCATTGAAGCTTTTGAACTCTCTGCGTACTGCTTCATGCCCGATCACGTTCATCTCCTGACTGAGGGACTCGAGAAGCGGTCGGACTTCAAGCGGTTCTGCAAGATGGCAAAGCAACGCTCTGGAAGCTTGCATGCTCATCGTGGAGGTGGACGATTGTGGCAGGACGGGTACTACGACCGGGTTCTTCGAGAGAGCGACGACGTCAGAACGCTTGCCCGATATCTCTTGAATAATCCGGTCAGGGCAGGTCTCGTGGCGACACCCATCGACTTTCCCTATATCGGATCCGATCGGTGGACGATCGCGGAGCTCACCGATGCGAGTCAGATCTAGCCGGGTCTAAAGAGCAAGACCCGGCCTACACAAAGGACTGATTTCCGACGCAGGCCGGATCTTGCTTTGTAGACCCGGCAGATTCCCGACGCAGGCCGGGTCTTGCTTGTAGACCCGGCTGCAAGGTATCGAGCCGGGTCTTGAAAGGCAAGACCCGCCCTACGTAACATGAGACCCGGCCTACATCATGAATTTTTCCAGCCTGACCTCGTCGCGGATCGGAATCCCGCCGAAACCGGCCAGACTGGCGCTTTTCGTCAGCTTCGCGGCGCCGTTCGGAATCCACTCGGCCACGTGGTAGCCGCGGCGCTGATAGAAATACAGGGACGGAAGGTTGTCGTTGGTCATCGACACGATGACGCGGGGAATCTTGAGGCGGCGGGCCAGCAGCTCGGCTTCCGCGAGGAGATAGCCGCCGACGCCCGAACGCTGCCACATCGGATCGGTCGCCAGCGCCACCACGTGCAGACCGGTCTCGACCAGGCGGTAGGCCAGCGCGCCGGCGATTTCGCCGTTCATCTCGGCGACGAGCGCCGGCGACGCGTCGAGGTCCATCAACTGGCCGAAGGCCACGATCCCGCTGCGGCCAAAATCGCGGCGGAACAACTGGAGGGCATCGGCACGCTCGGCGTCGGCGGCCTCCCGCACGAGCACCGGCGGCAGCTCGATGCGCGGCTTGCACTCGCACACGACCTGCGCGCGCGCATCGACCCAATCGACGAACGTGCCGCAGCGGCTGCAACGGAGCACTGCGGGCTTCGCTTCCGGTGAAAAAGCGCTCATGCGGGGACTTCGCTCCTTCCCTTTCGGCTCACCCACCAGATAATGAGACCCAGCACGGCCATCGCCGCCATGAACGTGCCGCCAAACAGCCAGAGCGTACGATAGAGGATCGACTCGGTTTCCATCCGCGCTTCCATGCGCAGCGGCGTGCCGGCGAGCCGATCGCGAAGCGTCTGTTCCCACACGACGTTGTTGCCGCGCTCGACCCGCAACGGCGAGTTATTGAAATTGATCCGGCTCGGCAGGTGCACGCGAAACGCGACCAGTTCGTCGCCGGTCCAGCCGACATCGCGGACCTCCAGTTGCGCCGCCGGGCCGACTTCCTGCACGAACCGAAACTCCTGCTCCACTCGATCGAGGCTGTACTTCGACCACGACAGCGGCACCAAGCGGGGCAGCTGCGCGATGTCGCTCACCTCCAGGCGCACGTGGACGAATCGTCGTCCGTGGCGCCTGAAGGCGCTGACGTCGCGCACGCGAACGCCCGGCCCTTCGTACAGACGGCGGAAGGCCTGACGATCGAAACGTGCCTCCGGATCGACGCTCAGTGTCGCACCGCGGAGAGCCACCAGCGCGGGAATCGATGCGTTGATCTCGACGATGGCCGAACCGTCGAGCGAAAGGTCGACGCGCTCGTCGTATTCATATTGCCTGACGAGACCCAGCGTGTGGCAGGCCACCGACGCCACCACGAGCAGGACTGCCCCGAGAAGCCGCCCGAAAGCCATAACTCCCAATGATATACTGACTTAGATAGCTTCCGGACCGCTTGGCGAAACCCACCCTGTATCTCATCGACGGCAGCAACCAGATGTACCGCGCTTACCACGCGATACGCGGTCTTACGGGTCCGGACGGGCGGTCGACCAACGCCATCTACGGCTTCGTGACCATGCTCCGGAAACTGATCGCCGATCACAACCCGGAATGTCTCGCGGCCGCGTTCGACCTTCGCGGCCCGACCTTTCGATCCGAGCTGCGCGACGACTACAAAGCCAATCGCGCGCCGATGCCATCGGACCTCGCCGAGCAGATTCCCTTCGTACACGAGGCCTGCGAGGCACTGGGCGTACCGGTGCTCACTTACTCGGGGTTCGAAGCCGATGACGTCATCGGTACGCTCGCGATACGAGCCGTCGCCGACGGACGTCCCGCCGTCATCGTCACGGGCGACAAGGACTTCTTTCAGCTCGTGGACGACGACACGAGCGTCCGCGTGTTCAACCCGCGCGATGAGGGCGCGTGGTACGACGCCGAAGGCGTCAAGACGAAGTTTGGTGTCACGCCCGGACAGGTCGTCGACGTGCTCGCGCTGATGGGAGACTCCATCGACAACATCAAGGGCGTTCCCGGCATCGGCGAGAAAGGCGCCCGGGAGCTCATTACCACTCACGGCTCGCTCGACGCGCTGCTCGAGCACGCGCCGGCGCTCACCGGGAAGAAGCGCGAGCTCCTCACCACCTATGCGGACTCGGCCCGGGAAAGCCGGACGCTGCTTCGTATTCGCACGGACGTGCCGCTGCCCGACGTCGACATGTCGTGCTTCACCTATCGCGGCGCGAATCGTCAGAAGTGCTACGAGCTGTTTTCGTCGCTCGGCTTCCGGTCGCTGGTCACGGAGTTCGCGCCAACCGCGGACACCGTCGATGCCGATTACAGCGTCATCACGACCGACGAGGGTCTGGCCTCGCTCGCGGCCGAGATTCAGCGCGTGGGACGCGTCGCGCTGAGCGTCATCGGCGATTGCCCGGGAGGCATGCACGCCTCTCTGGTGGGCATGGCCTTTTCGACCGCGGCGCGGCGCGCCAGGTATCTGCCAATCGGGCACACCGCACTCGACGAGCCTTCGGCACTCAACGGACGCGCGGGCCTCGGGGTTTTGAAACCCATCTTCGAAGACCCTTCGATCGCGAAGATCGGGCACGATCTCAAATTCGATCTCATGATGCTGCAGCACGAAGGCATCGAGCTGAAGGGGCTCGCGTTCGACACGATGCTGGCCAGCTATGTGCTCGACGCCAACCGATCGAGCCATGAAATCGAGGAAATCGCGCTCGAGTATCTGGGGTACAAGGCGCTGACGCAGGAAGACATCTGCGGGACGGGCCAGAAAGCCCTGGCCCTGCCGCATCTGCCGGCGGCGGCGCTGCTGAGCTTCGCCGGCGAACGCTCGGACCTCGCGTGGCAACTCCACGAAGCGCTGGAGCCGCGGCTCCGCGAGGATCGTCTGGAACCGCTCTTCCGCGACCTGGAGCTTCCGCTCGTGCCGGTCCTGGCCGACATCGAGCGTCACGGCGTGCGGATCGACCTGCCCGCGCTCGCGGCGCAGTCGCGACGCATCGACACCGACCTGGCCGCCCGCAGCAGGAAGATCTTCGAGCTCGCCGGCGAAGAATTCAACATCAACTCTCCCAAGCAGCTGTCGGTCATCCTCTTCGAGAAGCTGGAGCTCCCCACCGCGAAGCGGACCGGCAAGACGCGCGTCGCGTCGACCGCCGTCGACGTGCTCGAAGAGCTGGCGCTCGCGCATGAGCTCCCGAAGCTCATCCTGGAGTGGCGGGCGCTGATGAAGTTGAAGGGCACCTACATCGACGCCCTGCCGCAGCTCGTCCACGCACGCACGACCCGCGTGCACACCTCCTTCAACCAGGCGGTCGCGGCGACCGGACGGCTCAGCAGCAGCGATCCCAATCTTCAGAACATCCCCATCCGAACCGATCTCGGCCGCGAGATCCGGCGGGCGTTCATCGCCGACCAGGGGTTCGTGCTGATCTCGGCCGACTATTCCCAGATTGAGTTGCGGGTGCTCGCGCATCTCGCGCAGGATGAAGCGCTGATCGAGGCGTTCCAGCGAGGCGAGGACATTCACGATCGCACGGCGCTGAAGGTATTCGGCCCCGCGAGCGGTCTCGACAAGCACGAATTGCGGCGCCGGTCGAAAATCATCAACTACGCGCTTTTATACGGAAAGACCGCATTTACCCTTGCGAAAGACATCGGCGTAACACCGGTGAAGGCACAGGAGTTCATCGACGCGTACTTCGGGGGGTATCCTCGCGTCCAGACCTTCATCGACAAGACGCTCGAAGATGCCCGAAAGCATGAATACGTCGAAACGATGTTCGGACGGCGGCGCAGGATGCCCGAGCTGAACAGCCGCAACGGCACGATCCGGCAGGGCGCCGAGCGCATGGCGGTGAACTTCCCGATTCAAGGCGCGGCGGCAGACATTCTGAAGCGCGCGATGCTTCGAGTACACGAGGCGCTCCGGGGAAACAAGGCGCGGATGATCCTGACGGTCCACGACGAGCTGCTGATCGAGAGCCCAGAGGAAACCGCGACAGAGGTGGGCGAGCGCGTGCGCGAAGCCATGCAGGGCGCCGCGGAACTGGCCGTCCCGCTGACCGTCGACGTGGGCGCCGGCCCGAACTGGCGCGAGGCGAAGTCATAACACCGATGTCCGAGCCTGTCATCATCCCGCGCAGCGACCATCCGATCTCGCGCCAGAACATCGATCCCGACGCGCTCAAGGTCCTCTATCGCCTGCGTCAGTTCAACTACATCGCGTATCTGGTCGGAGGCAGCGTGCGCGATCTGCTGCTGGGCCGCACGCCGAAGGACTTCGACATCGGCACATCGGCGCACCCCTATCAGGTCAAACGGCTGTTCAGGAACTGCTGGATCATCGGCCGCCGTTTCCGGCTGGCGCACGTCAAGTTCGGCCCGAAAGTCATCGAGGTCGCGACGTTCCGCCGCCAGGTCCCCGCCGGCACCGAGGAAGAGCCCGTGGCGGTCCCTCCGGTACCGGTTCCCGTCGCCACCGCAGCGGACGATCCGGACCTCCTCATCCACCACGACAACACGTTTGGCACGCCCGAGGAGGACGCGTTCCGTCGCGATTTCACGCTCAACGCGTTGTTCTACGACATCGAAACGCACGCAATCATCGACTACGTCGGCGGCCTCGACGACATCCGCGCCGGCATCATCCGCTGCATCGGCGTTCCCGAAGAACGCTTTCAGGAAGATCCGGTCCGCATGCTGCGGGCCATTGCCCTGGCTGCCCGGCTCGATTTCAGGATCGACGAGCCGATTCTTCGCGCGATCGAGAAGTACCACGGCGAGCTGGCGCGCAGCGCGCCGGCGCGCCTGATGGAGGAGATCTACAAGGTCCTGCGCGCGGGCTTCGCCGAAAACACGTTCCACATGCTCGTGGATACGGGGCTGCTCGCCGCCATCGCGCCGGAAGTGCCCGGGCGGATCAACGCGGCGTTCTGGCAGTCTCTCGCGGCGATCGACGACTACCGGCGATCGTTCAAACGGAATCCCGAAACGCTCAGCAACGCCATCCTGCTCGGCTCGCTGCTCATTCCGCTGGGGCTGCTCGAACAGCATCATGGCCGCGCGAAAGAGCTGGGCGCGCGCTTCGGCATCCTTCCCCTTGCACGCAGAGACGTCGAGTTTCTTCGCCAGATCCTGATGCTGCAGCGGCACCTCCGCGACGCGCAGGCGTCGCCGCGCCACAAGCGCGCCATCATGCACCGCACGGCGTTCCCGGCCGCATTGATGTGGCTCGAGCTCCACGGCGGCGCGCCCGAACTGGTCGAGTCCTGGCGGACGTTGCAGACCGAGTTCGCCTCCCAGATTCCGGAAGGGGAACAGCCGTCAGGCGACGCGCCGCGGCGGAGACGCAGGCGTCGAAGGCGCCGGCGTCCATTCGGCGGCGGAACGACTCATTCGTAAATTTCTTCGATGGTCTTGTAGGGCGAGGCCAGCTTCAGCGCGATCAGGAGCTTGATGACCGGCCAGGCGGGATCGATCTCGCTGGGTCGCGTGCTGAACTTGGGGCTGCGGGGGTGTCCGTGGTGGTTGTTGTGCAGCCCTTCGCCGCCGGTCAGCACCGCCACCCATCTGATGTTGGTAGCCGTGTTGTCGAAATTCCTGTAGCCGATGTAATGGCACAGCCCATTGATGGACGAAGACAGCACGAACACGTACATCACGAGGTGAATGACCGCCGCGAGCAAGCCCCACCAGAATCCCAGCACATAGCAGAGCCCGACGATGCCCAGCAACGGGCCGACGAACCCGTAGCGAAACACCACCCGATCGAACACGTCATCCTGGATGTCGCGCGCGTATCGGTCCAGCGTTTCCGGGTTTTTGGCTTCCTTCAGGTAGTGAAAGACGTTGCCGACCTGAACCGACCAGAAGCCGTGAAGGTGCGGACTGTGCGGATCGCCTTCGACCTCGGTGAAGGCGTGGTGCTTGCGGTGCACGGCAACCCACTCGCGCGTGCACAGGCCGGTCGTAATCCACAGGCACAACCTGAAGACGAAGGCCACGGCGGGATGCAGTTCGAGAGCCTTATGGGTGGCGGTGCGATGGAGAAAAATGGTCGTGCTGAAGACCGCGACCTGCGTGACGATGGTGGATGTGAGCAGGCACACGAACAGCTGCCGGAGCACGGGCGACAGCCTACCACATGTCAGCCCTTGCGCCGTTCGAACTCCTTCATGAAATCCGCCAGCGCGTCGACGCCCGCTTCGGGAAAGGCGTTGTAGATCGACGCCCGGATGCCCCCAACCGATCGGTGCCCTTTCAGGCCGTCGAGGCCGGCCCCCTCCGCCTCCTTGACGAACTGTTTCTCGAGCTCCTCGCTCGACAGCCGGAACGTCACGTTCATCAGCGACCGGCTGTCCTTCTGAGCGGTCCCGCGATAAAAACCCGTGCGATCGATCTCGGCGTACAGCGTGGCGGCCTTTCGTTCGTTCTGAACAGCCATCGCCTCGAGCCCGCCCTGGTCGACAAGCCAGCGCATGACCAGGCCGAGCAGGTAAATGGCAAATACCGGCGGCGTGTTGTAGAGCGACCCGTTCTGGGCGTGGACCGCGTAGCTCAGCATGACCGGCAGCGAGGCGGGCGAGCGCGCCAGCAGGTCTTCGCGAATCAGCACGACGGTGACCCCCGCGGGGCCCATGTTCTTCTGCGCACCGGCGTAGATGAGCGCGTGCCTGCCGACATCGATCGGGCGGCTGAACATGTCCGACGAGGTATCGCTGACGAGCGCCACGTCACCGACGTCGGGCAGGCACTTCCATTCGGTTCCGTAGATCGTGTTGTTCGACGTCATGTGGACGTAGGCGGCGCCCGGCGTCAACACGATCTCTTCGGCGCGCGGCACCCGGGTAAACTGCTCCGCTTTGGTCGTCGCCGCGATGTGCACCTTGCCGATCTTCTTGGCCTCCTCGGCGGCCTTCGACGCCCACACACCGGTGACCAGATAGTCGGCGGTGTTGTCGTGGGTCAGGAGGTTCATCGGCACCATCGCGAATTGCAGGCTCGCGCCGCCTTGCAGGAACAGCACCTTGTAGTGCTCCGGCACCTTTGCGAGCTGCCTGATGTCGGCTTCGGCGCGGAACAGGACGTCCTCGAACACCTTGGAACGGTGGCTCACCTCGAGGATCGACATGCCGACGCCGGGCAGCGACACCAGCTCCTGTTGCGCCTGCTCGAGAACCGAGACCGGCAGCACCGCCGGTCCCGCCGAAAAATTGAAGACACGCTCAGATTTCATGAATCAGCAATCCATCCCGAAGCTTGGGTTCGAACCACGTCGATTTGGGCGGCATGACGTGTCCGCCATCCGAGACCTCCATCAGCTCGACGATGCTGACGGGGTACATCGAGAACGCCGCCGCCATTCTGCCGCTGTCCACCAGTTGCTCGAGTGTCTTCGTGCCCCTGGCACCGCCAACAAAATCGATGCGCGTGTCGACACGCACGTCCTTGATACCGAGGATGGGCGCCAGCAACCGCTGCTGAAGAACGTTGCCGTCGAGCCTGTCGATGACGCTCGTGCCGGCAGCGCCGCCGCTCTCGAGATCGACCGAATACCAGCGTCTTGCGAGATACATCGAGACCTCGCCCTTCCGCGAAGGCTCCGGGAGTCCCGACTTCATCGCAAAATGCCTCGCGACCTCGCCGAGGAAATGCTCGGGCGTCATGCCGTTCAGATCGCGCACCACCCTGTTGTACGGAAGAATCCGCAACTGATCGGACGGAAACGCGACGGCCAGGAAAAATCCGGCCTCGTCGGACTCGCGCACGGCATCGCGCGCACGTGCGGCGCTCGCCGCCCGATGGTGGCCATCCGCGATATACAGCGCCTCGACGGTTTCGAACGCCTGGACGAAGGCGCGTCCATCATCCGGCGTCACGTGCCAGATGGCATGCCGCACGCCATCGAGGGCGGTGAAGTCGATGAGCGGCGCCTCGGCCGCGCGGATTCGTCGGGACAGCTCGTCGATCCTGGGATTCGGACGGTACGCCAGAAAGACCGGGCCTGTCTGGGCGCGAAGCTCCAGCATGTGGCGCGTGCGATCGTCTTCCTTGTCCCGCCGCGTGTGCTCGTGCTTCCTGATGCCGCTGGCGTCGTACTCGGCGAGCGAATAGCAGGCGGCCAGGCCCGTCTGTCCGTGGCCCTCGTAGTCGAGGTGGTAGAGGTAGACGGACGGTTCCGTCTCCCGCACGAGCGGCGCGTCCCGCTTGAGTGCGCGATACCGTTCTGCGGCCGTTCGATACACCTGGTCGTCGTGGGGATCGGTTCCGGCGGGCAGGTCGATTTCAGCGCGCGACACGTGCAGGAAGCTCAACGCATTGCCCGCCGCCAGCGCGCGCGCCTCCTCGGTGTCGACGACGTCGTAAGGCACGGCGGCGACGCGTGGCGCTGCGTCAGGAACAGGACGTACCGCACGGAAGGGTCGGATGACAGCCATCGCGAACCTTCAATTATATGAGAAGAGATCGCCGGAGCGTCCGCGAACGGTTTCTGCGCGTCTACCGTCGGAAGAATTCGATGTACTGGGCGACGCGATCGCCGCGCGTCACGTGGACCTTGAACATCTTGGGCTTGCCGGGCCCGCGCAGCTCGACTTCGTGAATACCGGCCTCGACCTTCAACGTCAGTGGCGTGATGCCGTGGGGCTGGCCGTTGACGAGCACGGCAACCCCCTGCGGGTTCGATTCGATGACGAGCGTGCCGGTCTTGGAGAACAGCCACTCGGGCGGCGGAACGTACTGCGCGGCCGTGAAGGCGCACGTCATGGTCAAGATCAGCGCCGCCATCCACAGGAATTTCCTGAACCCGCCGCTCACCGGTCCGCGCGGTGTCGAAGGGGCGGCCGTCTGCCGGTCCAGCTGACGCGGATCGACGTCGTGCGCCTGCCACGCATCGCGTCTGGGATTCACGGGCGCCGGCGCCTTGGCCGTGGACGGCAGAAGTTTCGGCAACGTCGCGGCCGCGGGCGGCGGCGATGGCGCCACCGGCCTGACGCTGCCGGCTGGTTTGAACTTGGTCACCACAGATCGGCCTCCCGCAAGCGCGTCGAGATCCCGCCGTGCCGGCCGGATGCCCGTCTCGGCGATCGCCTCGTTCAGAGCCTTCGAGGCTTCACCGGCATGGACGAACACACGGCGCGGATCCATATGCAGCGCCTTCAGCAGCCAGGAGCGTATCGGCTGGGGAACCGAAATACCCACCATCACATCGCCGAGACCGCCAAGCTGCTCGTCGTCGCGCAGCGGACGGCCGGCAAACATCGCGACGCCCATCATGGCGATCTGCGCGACGTCGATCGGACGATCGAGGCGCACGCCGCCCGCCGACGAGCTCGCGGCCACCCGCATCTCTTTCCAGTACCGTTCAGGCGTGAGGCGCAGCTGCTCGATGGCGGAGCCGAGCACGTAGTCCGCGATCCGCACATGGCGATCGGCGATCACGATACGCTCGGGCGCAAGCGCGCCGTGCGCCAGCTCGCCGCTCTGGCGGTGCAACTCGGCCATCCCGTCGAGCACTTCCTTCAGCACGAACACCGCGGCTTCGACTGAGATCGAGAGTCCGCCCGATTCAGCGCGCGCCAGCACCTCGGAGAGCCGCGTGCCTCCCGTCAGATCGTGGACCAGGCTGATGGTGGTCAGCTTGCCGGGTACCCGCACGATGTTGCGAATGGTGAGGAACGACGGGTGATCGAATTTCTCCACCAGCCAGATGCGCTCGTTCAGCGCGAACTCGAACGACGGGACAGAGGTCAGCTCGGGCCGAATCAGCAGCGACTCGTGGGTGGGACGACCCTGGGTATCTCGAATCAGGAGCCGGTCGCCAAGACCATCTCTGAAGAGGACCTCTTCCGGGGCGGGCATCGACTTGGCGGCAGACACGTCCACAGAGCCCGTACAGCGGGATCCGTGCCCGGCGCCGTTGGGACTATTCCGGCCGGAAACGGCGATTCTGCCGGCAGGACACTTACAAGCCCGGCGGGCGAATCACGCTTTTGTAACGCAGCGGCGCGCCCGATGGCTCAGGGCGCTCAGCCGCCGGGCGCACTCCAGGGCCTCGGGTTCGCCGGCCAGGGCATCGACCGGCCAGGGGAGGACCCAGGTCCAGTTCTCGTCGCTGATGGTCGCCGGAAGATTGATGCGATCCGCCCACCCGAAGACGTCCTGGATCGGCAGCAGAACGAGATTCGATCCGGCGTTGTAGATGCGATCGAGCAGGCTGTCGCGAACATGCGTATCGAACCGGGGCGGGTACTCGCCGAAGCGCTCCCGCTCGTCCGGTGTCATCGACTCCCACCAGACGGCCAGCGTCGCGGTGTCGTGCGTCCCCGTCATGGCGACCGATGCGGCGGGATACAGGCTGGGATCGGACGGTTCCCAGCGCAGCACTTTGTAACCCGGCAGGCCGAGCCGCGCGATGGACTCACGGACGAAATCCGGAACGGTGCCGAGATCCTCAACGCTCACGTCGGCCGCGGAATCGATCATGATCTGCATCATCGCCTCGCCGAGCGCGGTCTGCCCGGCCTCGTCGGCCGGCAGGAAGTACGCGGGCTGTTTGTCGAGCGGCCGCACGTACGTCCGGTAGAAGCCCACGAGGTGATCGACGCGAAACCCGTCGTACAAAGCGGCCTGACGCCGTACACGCATCCGGAGCCATGCGAAATCGTTCGCGCGCGCCTTGTCCCAGTTGTAGGGAGGGAGCCCCCACTCCTGGCCGGTTTCGCTGAACGCGTCCGGCGGCGTGCCCACAGACGCATCGAGCATGAACTCTTCGCGGCGGCTCCAGACATCGGCACTGTCGAGGGTCACCATGAACGGAAAGTCCCCGAGAATGTCGATGCCGGGCGTGCCCGCGCGTACGGTCTGCCATTGCCCGGCCGCAATCCACTGGACGTACTGGTAGAAAAGGATCTCGCGCGACAGCTGCGTGCGCGCTCGTACCAACACGGCGGGGTTGCGATCGCGGAGGTCGGCGGGCCACTCGGGCCACGACCGCTCGCCCGCTTTCGCGCGCAGCGCGCGATACAGGCTGTATTCATCGAGCCACCACGACTCGGCCGCGACGTACGAGCGGAGTGCCGCTGCCTGCCGGGTATCCGGCTGCCACTCGGTGTCGAAAAAGCGGTCGAACAACGCTCGCAGCGCCCGGTCCTTCAAATGGCGCACCGCCTTGTAGTCAACTCTCGGCTTGCGCCGCACCTCTTCGATCTCACGCTTCCACGCGTCCTCGAACACCTCACCCTCGTCCATCATCCAGATGCTGATGAACTGCGGATCGATCGCCATCGCGCTCAGCGCCGAATAGGGAGAGGACTCGGACGGGGCCAGCTCGTTGAGCGGAAGAATCTGGAGGACCGATTGACAGGCGGTGCGCAGCCAGTCGGCCATGAACGGAATGTCGCCGATCTCGCCGATGCCCCATCCGCGGGTGGAACGGAGCGAGAACAGGGGCACGCTGACACCGGCTTTCCGCTGGCTCATCGAACGCCGCCCATCTCGGCGAAAAGCGTCCGCGCGGCAGGTTCAAACTCACCCGGCTCTGGAAGGAGACTCAGGACGAGGAACGCCTCGCGTTCGAAATCGAAGAAATAGCCGGGATGCACCAGGATGCCCGTGCGGTCGAGGAGATCGAGCACGATCATCTCTTCGGGCTTTGTCGCCGGGACCTGCACGATCGCGTACCAACCCGCTTCGGCCGGCAGCACCGAGCAGGCAGGATTCGCCGCCGCCAGGGCTTGCAGCGACGCGACGTTCTCGCGCACGCGCCGGTGAATCTGGCCTCGAACGACAGACCCCGATCGCAGCAGATCGGGCGCCGCCACCTGCACCGGTGTCGAGACCGAGAGGTACGCATCGCAGATCGTTTCCAGGCGCTCCATCGCTGTGTCCACGAGATCGGACGGACCGCCGACACCAATCCAGCCAAGCTTCACCTGCGGCAGGCCGGCAGACTTCGACAGGCCGCCGAGCGCAAAGGTCAGCGCGGCCTGCTGGCGAAGCACGCTCGCGCACGATGGCGCCAGGAGCGGATAGTCGGCAAACACTTCGTCGGCGATGAGCGGCACCTGATGCTCGTGCGCCAGCGACGCCAGCACCTCGAGCTCGGCATCCGTCACGATCGACCCGGTCGGATTGTTGGGGCTGACGACCACGATGGCCCGTACCCGTCCGTTCGCGGGCGACGACAGCTTCGCGCGCAGCGCATGAATGTCGATCGTCCAGTGCCCATGAAACTCGAGGCCGTAGTGATCCAGCGAAACCCCATCGAGCTCCGTCAGGTGTTCGATGAGCGGATAGCTTGGTCGTGGCGCCAGGACCATGTCGCCGGGATCGCAGAGCAGCTTGAACAGCAGCGAGTACGCTTCGCTGGTGCTGGCGCAGAGCGCCAGGCGATCCGGTGGCACCGCGATGCCACGCCTGGCGAAATCATCGGCAACCGCCTGCCGTGCCGACAGCAGGCCGAACGGCTCGGGCTGATAGCACAACGCCCGCGGCTGACCCATCGGTTCGAGCATGCCGGGCGGGTACCTGAAGCCCGCACGCGTGGGATTGGAGAGCGTGAGATCGACGATCGGCAGTCCTGCCGATCGTCGCCGATCGAGCGCCGCCGCCAGCCGATTGCGGCCAGCCGTCTGCCGCAGACGTGAGGAAAACATCAGCGGCCCTGAGCCTGTCCGGCCGCCGACCGGCGAAATGCCTCGCGGGTGGCGCGGGTGGCCTTCGAGTATTCGAGCATCTGCGCGGTCAGATCCTGCGGGTAGCTGATCGTCACATCGCGGACGGCGCCGTCGGTGGCTCGCACCGGTTCGAGTCTGGGCTGGATGAACGCCGTGTACGACGGCAGGTTGAGCTTCTCTACCCGCGCGACGATCTCGTCGCGCAGTTTCGGATCGAAATGGATGCCGTGGCGCTCGAACAGCGCCTTCGCCGCCGCGTAGTCGCCGTTCGACTTGATTCGCTGCACTTCGGCGAGCAGCCGGCCCACCCCTTCGCGGAATGCCCCGGCATCGACGACGACGTTGTACGACTTGCCGTCGCGCACACGCCGTTCGATCGCTTTGGTGTTGGCGATCAGCCAGTTGACGATCATCTGGCGGTTGCGCATGTGATCTTCTTCGATGGTCGTGCCCTCGCGCATGCGGCGCAACTGCACCAGCGGGGTGCGCGCGTAGTTCTCGTATTCGGCGAGCGCGACCTGGCGATGGTCTTCGGAACGAATCAAGCCCAACTCGACGATCTTCGGATCGGGCAGGAAGTACAACGCCACCAGATCGGCACGCGCCTCTTCGAGCGCCGAGTGCTGCTCCCGCAGATGGGTCTGCGGCGTGCACCCCTGCAGGTTGTGGTTGAGCCGGCCGGACGCGTGCCCGATGACCTCGTGCAGATCGGTCGCCAGCTCGTGCGCGGCCCCCTGCCACTGTTTCGCGCGCGAGGTCTCCTCGAGCGACCACGAAAACTCGCTGCGGTATCCCGTGTCCATGGACCGGTCGTACGCCTCGTTCACGTTTGCAATCGACACGGACTTGCTGCCGTACTTCTCGCGCACGTCCTGTGCGTTCGGCAGGTTGATGCCGATGGGCGTAATCGGTCCGGCGTCGCCGGTTTCGATGACGACGTCAATGATGTTGGCCGTGACGCCCTGGACGTTTTCCTTGCAGTACTGCCGATCCCAGGGCATGTGGTCCTCGAACCACTGCGCTTCGGCCGCTAGCTTCTGGATGGCGGCCGTTTTCGTCCGGTTCACGTAGTAGACGAGGGCTTCCCAGGCGCCCTTCCTGCCGCGGGCGTCGAGGTACACCTCAGTGAAGCCGTTGATCGTGTCGATCGAAGACGACGTGTCGGCAACCCAGGCAATGTCGTACGCCCGGCGGTCGCGCTCCTCGCCCGTGCGGTACCACTGAATGAGCGCGCGCAACGCTCGCGCCGTCGGATCGGGCGCATGGGGTATCGCCGCCTCCAGATGGGTGATGATGTCGCGGATCTGCGGATCGTATCGGCCGCCGACGCGATAGACCTCTTCGACAATGCGGCCGGCGACCTTCACGAGCCGGGAGTTCAACGGATATTTTTCATCGAACCCCTCGAGCTCTTTTGCCGTCACACCCGAGTACAGATTGTTGGCGCTCGACGCGAGAATATCGCGGCCGCCCCCGGGCGTCTTGGTCGTGACCGACGGATCGAACGACACATCGAAGAACATCGGCTTCAGCCGCGTCAGCATCTGATCGATCGTTTCGCCCGGGCGCAGCGGGAACGTCGCGCCTTTCCCGGCGGCGGCGTGTACCGCCGACGCAAACTGTTCGGGCGTGCACTTCAGGACGAACTTTCTCGCGGTGAGATTGTTATAGGGCCCGCTGTTGGCCCAGAACAGCTTCGTGTAGCGTTCGATTTCGGCGCGCACCGGCGCCTCGCCCGCGGGATGGCTGACGAGCGCCTCCACGACGTCGCGCATGTCGAGGTTGTGGACGTACCGCTGGTCGTAGAAGATGTCGCGGCCGGCAATCGCCGCCTGATAGAGGTGCCACGTCAGGATGCGCTCCTTGACCGGCAGCGCCGCGAATCCGTCCGCGTACAACTGCACGATGGCGGCTTCGTCGACCCGCTCCACCAGATACGTCCGCCCCGACGCCGCGGACCCGAACGCACCGTCCGACGAGCTCGCCGGCTGCTCGGCATCCGGTGCGGGCGCAGGGCCCGAGCACGCAATCGACATGGCTGCAACCGTCATGGCCAACAACCCTCTGCGCATCAACTTGTTCAGCTTAACTCCACTTGCTCGAGGTGGGCCGGGGCGTGCACTTTCCAATGGAGACGGGACTCAATTGTCGATTTCAGCGCATCCATCGGCCCGGGCTCGCCATGCACCAGGCAGGTCATCGACGGCGGCGTCTTGAATCCACCCAGCCACCGCATGATTTCCTCCGGGTCGGCATGCGCCGACATCGAGTCGAGCCGCTCGATCCGCGCGTTGACCGCCACGACCTGCCCTCGAATCTTTACTTCCCGGGCCCCGTCGATCAACGACCGGCCCCGTGTGCCCGCGGCCTGATAGCCGACAAACAACACGGTGCTGCGCTTGTCGGGCAACGCGGCCTGCAGGTGGTACAGCACGCGGCCGCCGGTCGCCATGCCGCTCGACGACACCACGATCGATGGAGTCTTCGATCGAACGAGCTCCGACGACTGTTGCGCCGACGACACCGGCTGGAAGCGCGCGGTGACGAAGCGCGCGAATTTCGACCGCGGCCCCGATGTCGGGGTCGAGCTCGCTCGCGCGGCCCGCGTAGTAGCTGCAGCGCGTCGAGCGCCATCGGGCTGTCGAGAAACACCGGCAGCTTCGGGAATCCTGCCGTCGTCCTCCAGCTTCTTGATCCAGTACAGCACTTCCTCGACGCGGCCGATGGCGAATGCGGGAATGATGAGCTTGCCGCCGCGCGCCACCGTGTCTTTGATGATCGCCGCGAGGCGCTCGCCGTCATCATCCGGCTCGTGAAGACGATCGCCGTAGGTGGACTCGAGCAACAGCACCTGGGCAGGCGGTGGCGGCGATGGATCGGGCAGCACGGGCCGCCCGTAGCGCCCGAGATCGCCGCCGAAGAGGATGGTGGGTTCGTCCTTGATCGTCATCCTGATGTACGCCGATCCGAGCAGGTGACCGGCGTTGATGAACTCGATGTCGACGCCCTCCACGAGCTGAAACGGTTTGTTGAAACCGACCGGCTGCAGTTGCGAGAGCGCGCGGAAGGCGTCCGACTCGCGATACAGCGGCAGCGCCGGATCGTGCTTCGAGTACCTCAGGCGGTTGGCCTCGCGCGCATCTTCTTCCTGCAGCCGCGCCGAGTCGGGGAGCACCAGCCTGCACAGGTCGGCCGTGCCTGGCGTGCAGATGACCCGGCCATGGTAGCCCTCGGCGACCAGTCTGGGCAGGTATCCCGTGTGGTCGAGATGGGCGTGCGTCAGAACGGCCGCGGACAGCTCGGCCGGATCGAGCGGCAACGGCTGCCAGTTGCGCAGGCGAAGCTCTTTCAGTCCCTGAAACAGCCCGCAATCGATCAGAATCCGCCGGCCGTGAACCTCGAGCAGGTACTTCGACCCGGTTACGGTCCGCGCAGCACCCAGAAACGTCAGCTTTGTCATAATCTGGGCGGGTATGGTACTGCGTTCCGCGCGCCCGCGCGGACTTGTGGCGGCGCTCGTCGGCCTGCTCGTTGCCGTGATCGGCGGGCAGGGCCGGCAACTCACCGTCGAAGAGCTGTACAGCTACGAAGGCTGGACCCGCTTCAACGGCAGTCAATCGGCGACGCTGAACTGGGTGCCCGATGGCGGCCCGTGGCTGGACGCGGCGCATCATCTGTGGCCGGCCGCTGAATCATCCGCGGCTTCGTGGATGCGCGTCGACGCGGCGACCGGCACCAGCCGACCCTGGTTCACACACACGCAGCTCGAGTCGGCACTCACCAGAGTGGGCGCGCCGTCGGCCGAGGCGCGTACGGCCGCGCGACGGCGTCCCTCGAATTTCAACGCGAGGCGCGACGCCTTCCTGTTGACGATCGCCGACGATCTGTACGTGTACGAGATCGCCGCGGAGCGAGCGACGCGCCTGACTCGCTCTTCGGGCGCGAAGGCGGAAGCCACGTTCAGTCCCGACGGACGCCAGGTTGCGTTCGTCAAGCAGAACAATCTCTTCGTCACCCGGATCGATGCGCCCGAAGAAAAGGCGCTGACGTCGGATGGGACCGACACGCTCATCAACGGTTTCCTCGATTGGGTTTACTCCGAGGAGCTCTACGGGCGCGGAAACCATCGCGCGTTCTGGTGGAGTCCGGATTCCTCACGCATCGCCTTTCTTCAATTCGACGAGACGAACGTCCCGCTGTACACGCTCATCGACGACATCCCCTATCGCCCATTGGTGAGGCGGTGGCCGTATCCCAAAGCCGGCGATCCGAACCCGAACGTCACGCTCGTGGTCGCTTCCACCTCGGGCAGCGCGCTGCAGCGAGTTGACACGACGAAGTACGCCGACTTCCTCATCGTCAATGTGGGCTGGGCGCGCGAGGGCGCTGTGGTCTTTCACGTGCAGGATCGGCAACAGACGTGGCTCGACTTCAACCTCGCCGACGCGTCGACGGGCGCCTCACGCACGCTTTTCAGGGAGACGACCGGGGCGTGGGTCGAGCGATGGACGGACTCGAGCGCCGACCCGCTGTGGTTGAACGACGGATCGTTTCTGTGGCTCAGCGAACGCAGCGGCTGGCGCCACTTCTATCACTACGCGGCCGACGGGCGGCTCATCAGGCAGGTGACGCGCGGCGAGTGGGAAGTTCGCGCGCACCATGGGTTGGACCCCGCCCAGACCTGGCTCTATTTCACCTCGACCACCGCGAGCCCGATCGGTCTTGATTTGTATCGCGTGCGACTCGACGGAACAGGGCTCGAGCGCCTGTCGGCCGTCGACGGCAAACACGAGTCGTTCCTGGATCCGTCGCGCACCCTCTTTCTGGACTCGCGCAGCGACATCAACACACCGCCACAGGTCCGCCTGCATCGCACGGACACGCGCGAAGCCGTGCGCGTGGTCGACGCCAACCCAGTCCGCGCCCTGAAGGAATCCGGCCTGTCCGTCCCGGAACTGATCCAGGTGAAGACGCGTGACGGCTTCGTCATGGAAGCCCTGATGATCAAGCCGCCCGACTTCGACCCGTCCAGGCGGTACCCGGTCTATCAATTCACCTACGGTGGACCGCATTCGCCGCAGGTGTCGAACGCCTGGGGCGGCATTCCCTTCATGTACCACCAACTGCTGGCGCAGCGCGGCATCATCGTCTGGATCTGCGACAACCGCACGGCGAGCGGTAAGGGAGCGCAGTCGGCGTGGCCGCTCTACAAGCGCTTCGGCGAGATCGAGCTGCGGGACATCGAAGACGGCCTGGCCTGGCTGAAGAGCCAGCCGTATGTGGACGGAACGCGCATCGGCATTTCGGGCGTCAGCTACGGCGGGTTCCTGGCGCTGTACACGCTGACCCACAGCCGCAGCTTTTCGATGGGCATCGCGGAGGCCGCCGTTTCGGACTGGCGGAGCTACGACTCCATTTACACCGAGCGCTATCTCGGTCTGCCGGCGGACAATCCCGACGGCTATCGGGACAGCTCGCCCCGCTTCCGCGCGGCGGACCTCGCGGGCAGGCTGCTGCTGATCCACACGCGCCCTCGACGACAACGTCCATCCGCAGAACACCACGCAGTTCGCCTACGAGCTGCAGCGGGCGGGGAAGCCGTTTCAGATGATGACCTACCCGAAATCGGCGCACGGCGTCTCCGACCCGCAGCTGGCGCCGCACCTGCAGCGGACGATGCTGGACTTCACCACCCAGAATCTTCTGCGGTAGGATTGGGGCAATGAATCCGGCCGTCCGAGCGTGGGTGACCGACATCGAATCCCTGACCACGCCCTCGTCCGTGGTGTTCTGCGACGGTTCGAAGGGCGAGCGGGATCGCCTGATTGCCGAGTGCCTCGCGACGGGCGAGCTGATCGAGCTGAACCAGCAGAAACTCCCCGGCTGCTACCTGCATCGAAGCGCCACGCACGACGTGGCGCGCACTGAACATCTCACCTTCGTGAGCACCTCGGACAAGGAAGATGCGGGGCCCACGAACAACTGGCTGTCGCCCGAAGACGCGCGCGCCCGGCTGACACCGCTCTTCAAGGGGTCGATGAAGGGGCGCACCATGTTCGTGGTGCCGTTCCTGATGGGCCCTCCCGGATCGCCGTATTCGAAAGTCGGTGTCGAGATTACCGACAGCCGTTACGTCGTGCTGAACATGCGCATCATGACGCGCATCGGACAGGTTGCGCTGCAGCAGCTCGGCCAGTCGGACGACTTCACGCGCTGCCTGCATTCACTCGGCGACCTCAGCCCGGACCGCCGCTTCATCGTGCACTTTCCGGAAGACAACGCGGTCTGGTCGGTCGGGATCGGGCTACGGCGGCAACGCGCTGCTGGGCAAGAAGTGCCTCGCGTTGCGCATCGCCAGCTTTCACGCCCGCAACGAAGGGTGGCTCGCCGAGCACATGCTGATCGTCGGGTGCAAATACAAGGACGGCCCCGTGCGCTACGTGGCGGGCGCGTTTCCGTCGGCGTGCGGCAAAACCAACATGGCGATGCTGGTGCCGCCGGCGTCGATGCAAGGATGGAAGACCTGGACTGTCGGCGACGACATCGCGTGGATTCGGCCGGGTGCCGATGGCCGGTTGTGGGCCGTGAATCCTGAAGCGGGATTCTTCGGCGTCCTGCCGGGCACGAGCCGCAACACGAACCCGACGGCGTTCGACATGATCCAGCGCGACACCATCTACACCAACGCCGCATTACGCCCCGACGGGACGCCGTGGTGGGAAGGGCACGACGATCCACCGCCGGCGGAGGCGCTCGACTGGCAGGGGCGCCCCTGGACGCCGGGCTCGACCGAAAAGGCGACGCATCCGAACGCGCGCTTCACGACGCCGGCGACCAACTGCGCCTCGCTCTCGCCGGAGTTCGAGAACCCGGACGGCGTGCCGCTGGACGCGATCATGTTCGGCGCCCGGCGCCAGCAGCGCGTGCCGCTCGTGTACGAGTCGAAGAACTGGCAGCACGGCGTGTTCCTCGGCGCCACGCTCTCCTCGGAAACGACCGCGGCGGCGTCGGGCAAGACCGGTGTGCTGCGCCGCGATCCCATGGCCATGCTGGCGTTCTGCGGCTACAACATGGGGGACTACTTCCAGCACTGGCTCGACATCGGCAAGAAGGTGACGCGGCCACCCAAGGTGTTCCGCGTGAACTGGTTCCGCACCGACGCCCGCTCGAAATTCATCTGGCCCGGCTTCAGCGAAAATCTCCGCGTCGTGAAATGGATCTTCGAGCGCGTGGACGGAACGGGCAAGGGCAGGGAAACGCCGATCGGGATCGTGCCCACGCCCGACGCCATCGATCAGAACGGGCTGACGATTTCGAAGGACGCCATGGAACTGCTGGTCGCGGTCGAGCCCGGCGACTGGGCCGAAGCGTCAGCGGAGCAGGCGACGTTCTTCAAGTCTCTTGGATCGCGCGTGCCGCAGGAGATGTTCGAGGAGCAGAAGCGGCTGGCAGATGCCCTGGACCCGCACGTCACTAAGTAGCCCGGTCTCGATATCACAAACAACTGCAGGAACCTGACGCAGAGGCGCAAAGCCGCAGAGGTTTTGTTCTTCTGAAAAGAATTCTCTGCGCCTCCGCGGCTCTGCGTCAAAAACCGTTACCTTACATGGCGACCACCGTCAACGCGCAGGGTCTCGCCGGTCACGAAGTCGCAGCTCAGCAGCGCGAGCACGCCTTCGACGATTGACTGCTCGCCTCCCCATCCGCCGAGCGGGGTGGCCTTCTCGACCGCGGCCAGCTCGTCTTCGGTCGTCTCTGGCGGCGCGAGAATGGGGCCCGGGGCGATCGCGTTGACGCGAATCCTGTCGGGCGCGAGCTCGAGCGCGAGCGCTTCGGTGAGCCCGATGACTCCGGTTTTGGCCACGTAGTACGGCAGATACCCGCTGTAGCGCGGGCGTCCGCTCCGCGAGAGCCAGTCGGAAAAGTTGATGATGTTGCCGCCGCCGGCGCGCTTCATGTGCGGCCAGGCGGCGCGGGCGCAGACGAATGCCGAGCGCAGGTCGACCGCCACGTTGCCATCGAACTCGTCGACCGTCAACTCGCTGAAGGGCCTGGCGACGTAGATGGACGCCATGTTGACGAGAATGTCGAGGCGTCCCAGCGCGGCGGCGCCTTCATTGACGAACGCCTCGCACTCGGCGGCGTTCGCGAGATTCGCCTGCATCACGAACGTTCGACGGCCGAGATGCTCGACCGACGCCGCGGCCTTCTCGGCCTCGTCGCGAGATCGGTTGTAGCAGAGTCCGATGTCGACGCCTCGCCTCGCCAGCTCGATCGCCACGACCGCCCCGATCCGTTTGCCTCCGGTCACCAGCGCCGCACGATTCGTCAAGTCCATTCCGAGAGCTTAGCAGTCGGCGCAACTGAAGTTGCGCCCTACCGGGAATTTGACAACTCATAGTTGCGCCCTGCCGGAGTTTGACAACTCGTGAACGCGGATGTATGTACGTCTCTTCCGATCCTTCGATCCTGCGCGTCAAAGGAGCTCACGACATGGCGAAGAAGATCCTGATGCTCGTCGGCGACTTCGTCGAGGATTACGAAGTGATGGTCCCGTTTCAGGCCCTGCAGATCGCCGGTCATACCGTGCACGCGGTGTGCCCCGACAAGAGAACCGGCGACAAGGTCCGCACCGCGATCCACGACTTCGAAGGGGATCAGACCTACACCGAGAAACGCGGCCACGACTTCGCGCTCAACGCGACGTTCGCCGACATCAACCCGGCCGACTACGACGCGCTCTGCATCCCCGGCGGCCGCGCGCCCGAATACCTTCGGTTGAACCCGGCCGTGCTCAAATACGTAAAGCACTTTGCCGACACGAACAAGCCGATCGCGGCGGTCTGCCACGGACCGCAACTGTTGACCGCGGCCGGCGTCGTGAAGGGTCGCAGGCTGAACGCTTACCCGGCGGTCGGCCCCGAAGTGACCGCGGCCGGAGGCGAGTTTGTCAGTATCGGACTCCCGGATGCGATCACCGATCGCAACTTGGTGACCGGTCCGGCCTGGACGTGTCACGTCGAATGGCTCAAGCAGTTCCTGGTGATGCTCGGCACGAGAATCACGCAGGAGGAAGCCGTCGGAGCGAGGGGATGACTTTAAGAACGACTAACCAGGAGAAACGAATGCTGAAGAGAGTTCTGGGATGGGGAACGATCTGCATGCTCGCGGCGGCACCGGCACTTGCTCAGGCGCCGGCGCCTGCCCCGGCGGCACCCTCACAGGGTGCGCCCGCGGCTCCGGGCCAACCGCCCGCACGCGGTGGCGGGGGGGGATCGAAGGTGGGCCAGACGGGCAATCCGGATCCCGGCGTGAATTTCCTGGTCGTGGTCGAGAATGCTCATGTGCGCGTGCTCCAGGTCACCCTGCAGCCGGGCGCCGTCCGGCGTCCGCACGTGCACAACGACGTCACCTTCCACATGCTCGTGCCGGTGACCGGCTCGCTCGATCTCACGGTCGAGAAGGATCCGGTTATCACGACCGTCCCGGGACAGGCCTACTACATGGTTAAGGGCCAGACACACGGCTTCACGAACAAGTCGAGCGCCGCCGTGCAGGTGATCGAATTGTTCATCAAGCCGGATCCCGGAACGGCCGCCACGCCACCTCCGGACAAGTAAGGGAACACAAGAAAAGGGCGCCGCATTGCGGCGCCCTTTGTTCTTTTTCTCTATTCCTTCTTCCTTTTTCCTTCTTCCTTACTCTTTCTCGAGCAGCTCCAACAGCTCTTTCAGTTGTTCGAGCTGATCGTGCGCGGCGTGAATGATGGCCCGGCGCTCCTGCACCGACGGCCTGGTCCATCCTTCGTCGTCAAAGCGAACGCGGCCGTCGGCATCGAATTCGACCAGAACCGCGTCCATCGTGGGAACGAAGAGTCGCATGACGTCAACCCCGGAAGATCCCGGGTCACATGCCGGTGATATAGGACGCTTTCTGCGCATCGGCGACGCCGATGACCACGCCGACCATCGCAAAGCGATCGATGCCACTGGCATAGGCATAGTCCACGTTGATGCCGGCGTCGCCCAGCAGCTTCAGCGCGCGGCCGAGCGCGCCCGGCTCGTTGGGCATCGAGGAGTACAGCACGTCGCGTTCTTCCACGTTGTAGTGCTGCTCGCGCAGCGTGCCCGCCGCGTGCAGCGGATTGTCCACCACCATTCGAAGCTGGCCGGACGGATCGATCGACATGGCGAGCAGGTTGATGCGCTCGCCGCCCAGCAGCTGCGCGACGCGGTTCAGGGCGCCGGGGCTGTTGGCAATCTTGACGGTGATTTCCTTTTGTATCGCCATGCGAGGACTGTAATTGTGGAGCGTCCAAAGAGCAAGCCCAGCCGATGTGCAGGACTGAAACCTCAAGGACCGGTGTCCGGCGGACACAAAACCTGACGCCGGTCCGCGGGCGCCAGGCGGCCAACTGGTACAGATCGATAACCATGGGGACCCCAAAAACCGCCGCCGTCATTCAGACTGCAGACCGGATGAGCACGGTGAGCTATCCGATCCGGCGCGTGGTGGTGGAAGCGCGGAAGGCGGAAGCGGCGGGCAGGAAGATCCACTGGCTGAACACGGGCGATCCGGTGCACGCCGGCTTCCAGCCGCCCGCGCACATTGTCGAGGCCGTGCACAAGGCGCTGCGTGACGGCGAGCATGGGTACGGTCCGTCGGTCGGGTTGTCCGAGGCGCGCGAAGCGGTGGCGGCCGAGAACACGTCTCGCGGCTGGCCCGTCCACCCCGATCGCGTCGTCCTGACGTCGGGATCGTCGGAAGGCATCGACTTCGTGCTGACCGCCCTCGCCGATCCCGGCGACGAAGTCCTCGTGCCGCTGCCCACCTATCCGCTCTACACCGCGGTCCTTCACAAGATCGGCGCGCGCGAGGTGTACTACCCGACCGATCCGAAGAATGGCTGGCAGCCGGATCCGAAAGAGATCGAGAAGCTGATCACGCCGCGCACCAGGGCGCTGGTGGTGAACGACCCGAACAACCCGACCGGGGCGTCCTACGCTCAGTCAATCCGGCGAGAGCTCCTGAACATCGCCGACCGTCACAATTTGCCGATGATCGCCGACGAGATCTACCAGGACGTCGCGTTCGACGGCCCCGTCGCCCCTATCGGCTCGCTCAACCCCGAGGCGCCGGTCATTTCGCTGTCGGGGTTGTCGAAGGGCTACCTCGTGCCCGGATGGCGGACGGGCTGGCTCGCCATCGGCGGTGGGGATCGGCTGAAAGAGGTGATGGCGGCTATCGCCAAGCTCGCAGAAGGGCGCCTCTGTTCCACCATGCCCATGCAGCGCGCGATCGCCCCGGCACTGAAGGGCGACCGCTCGCATCAACCCGCGTTCCGCGCGGCGCTTCGCGAGCGGGCCGAGCTCGTCTATCGGCGCGCGAACGCCATCCCTGGATTTTCCTCGACGCAGGCCATCGCGGCGTTCTACGCGATGCCGAAGTTCAGTCTGCCGCCCGGCAAGTCCGATGCGGATTTCATCGTCGACCTGGTACACGCGACGGGGGTGTTGTGCGTCCAGGGATCGGGGTTCGGCATGAAGCCGGCCGACGGCTACTTCCGGATGGTGACCCTCGCACCGCCCGCTCAATTGAACGAGATCTGGGATCTGATTGCAGGATTTGCCGCACGCTACGCCTGAGTCACCAGTTCCGAACCCTCTGATTGCGACGGCGGTCTACGGCGCCGTCGCCATCATCTTCACCTGGCCGCTCGCGCTGGGTTTGACCGCCGACATCCCCTGGGATCTTGGCGATTCGCTGCTGAACTCGTGGATCCTCGCGTGGGATGCCGACCGCCTGCTTCGATTCTTCACCGGCGATCTCGGCGCGCTGCGGAATTTCTGGAACGCCAACATCTTCTACCCCGAGCCGCTGACGCTCGCGTATTCGGAGCACCTGTTCGCGCAGGCGGTGCAGATTCTGCCGGTTTACGCGTTGACCGGGAACATCATCCTTTCCTACAACCTTCTGTTTCTCTCGACGTTCGTGCTCTCGGGGCTCGGCATGTATCTTTTCGTGCGCGAGATCACGGGAAGCGCGCGCGCGGGATTCGTTGCGGGTCTGATCTATGCGTTTGCACCGTTCCGTGTGCCTCAGTTCTCGCATATCCAGGTCATCTCGTCGCAATGGATGCCGTTTGTGTTGTTCGGCTTACGCCGATACTTCGAACGGCGCTCCATCAGACCGCTGATAGGCGCCGGCGCGGCACTGGTGGCGCAGAACCTGTCGAACGGCTACTTCCTGCTCTTCTTCGCGCCGTTCGTCGTGGCGTACGTCCTCTTCGAGATCGCGACCCGCAGCCTCTGGAAGAACACGCGCATGTGGATGTCGCTCTCGGCAACCGCGATGGCCGTCTTCGCGCTGACGCTGCCCTTTCTGCTGCCGTACCTCGAGCTGCGCAATCTTGGAATGGGACCGCGGGCGTTGAACGAAGTCAAATCGTTCTCGGCCGATGTGTTCAGCTACTGGACGTCGCCGGCCGAATCACACCTGTGGGGAAACGTCATCCGCGGGTACCCCAAATCGGAGGGCGATTTGTTTCCGACGCTCGCCGCATTCCTGCTGGGGGCCGTCGGATTCGCCGGAGCGGTCTCGATGTCGTGGGCGCAGGCGCGAACGAAGCCGCCGGCAAACGCGCCGATGCTCGTGCCGCTCGTGTACGTGCTCGTCGCGGCTGCCGTTACCTTCTTGCTGTTCCTGGTTCTCATCCTGTCCGGTCACGGCTTCACGCACATCGGTCCGCTGCCGATCAGCGCCAGGAACGTCGGGCCCAGCTTTCGCGTGTTCGCCATCCTTTTCGGATTGCTGCTGCTGGTCTCGCCGCGCGCTCGATCGTTTGGGCGCGGGTACGCGCTGAACGCCGGCGCGTTCGCGATACTCGCCGCGGCGATCGCGTTTCTGCTCTCGCTCGGTCCCGAGATGAGGACGGGTGGCCGGCTCATCGGCGAGACCGGGCCCTATTCATTTCTTTACTGGCACATCCCCGGGTTCGATGGTCTTCGCGTGCCGGCGCGATACGCGATGCTCGTCGTGCTGTTTCTCGCGATGGCCGCGGGATGCGGGGCCGCGGTCCTCGAACGGCGGCATCGCCTCGGCGGTACGCTCGCTCTCGCACTCGGCGCATTCGCTGTCGCCGAGGCATTTGCCGCACCCATCACCATCAATGGAACGGCGGAAGAAACACGGTACGCCGCACCGCCTGCGCGTGTCTACACGGGCGATCAGGTGCCGCCGGTGTATCGCTTTCTCGAAACACTCCCCAATCCCGGCACGGTCCTCGCTGAGTTCCCGTTTGGTGAATGGGCCCACGAGGTGCGTTACGTGTTCTATTCAACCGCACACTGGCATCCGCTGCTCAACGGCTACAGCGGTCACTTCCCGCTGAGCTACAACCTGAACGCAACCATGCTGCGTCATCCACTCGACGCTCCGGACGCCTCGTGGACAACGCTCACGAAATCCGGCGCGACGCACGCCATCGTGCACGGAGCCTCCTATCGCGATGACGAAGGCACCAGGATCGCGCGGTGGCTGGTGGAAAACGGCGCGAAGCCGATCGCCGAATTCGATGGCGATCGGGTATTCGCGTTACGATAGGCCGGGTCTCCAAAGCAGGACCCGCCTATGCGCATCGATCCGCTTGCATTTCTCGGCGACGAGCTGAGCGCGCTCAAATCGCAGGGTCTCTATCGCCGCCTCCGCGTGCTCGACGGCGAGCAGGCCGCACGAACCCGCGTCGATGGCCGCGAGGTCGTCAATCTGTCCTCGAACAACTACCTCGGACTGACGACGCACCCCAGGCTGAGGGAACGGGCGCTTGCCGCGCTCGTGCAATTCGGCGTCGGCACCGGCTCGGTGCGCACGATCGCCGGCACGATGGCGATTCACATGGAGCTCGAGCGCCGGCTCGCGGAGTTCAAGAAAACCGAGGCCGCAGTCGTCTTTCAAAGCGGCTTTGCCGCCAATGCCGGTACGGTCGCAGCCATCCTGACCAAAGACGATTTCGTCGTCTCGGACGAGCTGAACCACGCGAGCATCATCGACGGCTCGCGGCTGAGCCGCGCATCCATCAAGGTCTTTCCCCATCGCGACGTGAACGCGGCCCGCGACATCGTCCGCGGGCTTCCGAAGACGGCCCGCAAGCTGCTGATCACCGACGGCGTCTTCAGCATGGACGGCGATCTCGGCGCGATACCGGATCTTTGCGGCGTCGCGGAGGAGTACGGCTGCATCATGATGGTGGACGATGCGCATGCGAGCGGCGTGTTCGGAAAGAACGGGCGCGGCACCATCGACCACTTCGGGCTGCACGGTCGTGTGGACGTGCAGGTTGGCACGCTCTCGAAGGCGATCGGTGCGCTCGGCGGCTACGTGGCGGGGACCAGAAATCTGATCGACTTCCTGCATCACCGTGGGCGCCCGTTCCTGTTTTCGACGTCCCACCCGCCATCGGTGACCGCCACCTGCCTCGGGGCGCTCGACATCCTGATCGAAGAGCCACAGCTCATCGACCAGCTCTGGGACAACACGAAGTTCTTCAAGGACGGCCTCCAGAAGCTCGGGTTCAACACGGGGGGCAGCGAAAGCCCCATCACACCGGTCATCGCCGGCGACGCCACCAAGGCCATGAAATTGTCGGATCGGCTGTTCGAGGAGGGGGTCTTCGCCCAGGGGATAGGTTTTCCCACGGTTGCGCGCGACAAGGCCCGCGTTCGCACCATCGTGACAGCGACTCACGCGAAGGCGGATCTCCAGTTTGCACTCGACGCGTTTGCAAAAGTCGGTCGGGAAATCGGTCTGATTTAGGTACAAAGCCTAGGAGCCTGTCCGAGTAATAGCATGGGTCGCGTTCCGCGCGCCGTGCCGGCAGCTGCAAGGCGCCGCGACGCAGGCAATGCCGGGACATTGTCGAGGAGCGGCAACGCCGCAGATGCCGGCGCGCCGCCGGAACCCGAAGGGCGCATGGGGGTTGCGGGCGAGCTCTTCGTTACTCGTCGTCGACGATGTCCCAGCATCGCCTCCTCCTCGCGCCTCGATCTCACCTCGCAAGCCCCATGCGCGCGACCCATGCTATTACTCGGACAGGCTCCTAGAGTCGAAAGCCTTTTACCGTGGTCTAATTGACACGTGAGGCGCATCCTCGTCCTCTCGCTGCTGGCCCTGCTGATGGGCGCGCCGGACAGCCAGGCCCAGACCCCTCCTGCGCCCCCTGCAACCAACGACGGCATCGGCCGGGTGATGCGCGAGCTCGAGCGCGTGCTGATGACGGGCGAATCGAAGGTGTACTCGACCCTCCTCCTTCCCGAGACCACGACCAGCGAAGAATTTCTCGAAGAATGGATTCAGGCAGGCGTGACCCGCGCCGTCGTGCAGGAACGGCTGCGGACCGAGTCGCAAGGGCTGCCAAAAGGCGAGTACTACGACGTGTATGCCGATGCCCTGGCCGAGTTTGGCAGGAACGGCCGCGTCGGCACGTGGATGATCAGGGTCAAGCGGCTTTCGACCGCGACTGACGAGTGGAAGATTGCGGGACTCACGGTGCTGACCACCGTGCGCGGCCTCTATCGCCTGTCGCTGAGTCCGGAAAAGCAGTACTCAATAGTCAACCTGGCGATGAGCGCCGAGGACTTCGAGCTGCGCGTGCCGAACGGCACCGCCTTCGTCGCGGAAACGGACGCCGGTGTCACCGGCATCATCATTCTCGGACGCGGCGAGATGACGTTTTCCCCGACCCCGGCGCCCGAACGGGGCCAGGTGAAGATTTACAGCGGGAACGAAACGCTGACCGCACGCTTCGACTGGGTGTATCTGCGAGCGCATCCCGCCGAATTCGATCGACGGCTCGACGTCTCGACGTTCCATGCCCGCGACGTGGACGCGCGCGACCTTCGGCGCGCGGAGGCGGTCTTCCAGGAAAACCTGCCCCGATCGTTCGGCATCGAGCTCGCGGACCTGAGCCGCGACCGGTGGTCGGTGATTCCGAAGTTCGGCGATCTCGTGTCCGAGATGAACGCCGACCGCGGGCACCTCACCTACATGAGGTCGACGGGCGATCCCGAAGACATCAGGTTCTTCGATCGCACGCGCATCAGGACCATCGCAATTTACCCGTCGAAGGAGAGGCTGGCGGCGCGCGGGCCGTTCTTCAGCGAAGACGATTCGCGCGACTTCGACATCGTCAACTACGACATCGACGCCAGCTTCGATCCGCGCCGGGAATGGATTGAAGGCAGGGCCACGCTGCTGCTGACCGCACGCCACGGCCCGACCTCGTCCCTGATCCTGAACCTTGCCGAGTCGCTCACCGTGCGATCGGTCACCAGCCGGCGGCATGGCTACCTGATGGGTCTGAGGGTGAGCGGTCAGGACGACATCATCATCAACCTGCCGCAACCGCTGCAGCCAGACGAGCTGATGGATCTGGAGCTCACCTACGGCGGACGATTGCCGGCGATTCCTCCCGAGCGCGAAGCGCTCAGCATGGCGCAGAACGACTTCTTCTCGATCCAGCCGCTGCCGAGCTACATCTACACCGGGCGATCGGGATGGTACCCGCAGGGCGAGGTCACCGATTACGCGACGGCCAACCTGCGCCTGCGCGTGCCCGAGGGCTACACGACGGTGGCCAGCGGCGCGCTCGACGAAGGCTACCCCAAGCCGCTTCCGCCCGAGGGGCGCACGGGTATCTGGTTCGAGTACCGGTTCAGCGCGACGCAGCCGGTGCGATACCTCGGATGGGCAACCAGCCGGTTCGTCCACGTGGACACGGCGCCGTTCTCGATCACACCGGCCGAGGAGGAAGGCCCGACGCTGACGGGCGTGTCGTACTCGTTCGGCCTGATATCGGTGCAGTCGAGCGGCATGCTCGCCCGAAAAGGCCGCGAGCTCTTCGACGTCGCGCAGCGCGTGATGAAGTTCTTCGGGTCCCTCCTGGCGGATGTGCCGTACCAAAGCTTCACGGTGGCGATCGTCGAGCGGAATCAGCCCGGCGGACACAGCCCGCCGTACTTCGCCGCGCTCAGCCATCCTCCGCCGGCGACGCCTGTGTCCTGGCGCGCCGACCCTGCGTACTTCGACGGGTTCCCGGAATTTTTCCTGGCCCACGAGGCGGCGCATCAATGGTGGGGGCAGGCGGTCGGCTGGAAGAACTACCACGAACAGTGGATCAGCGAAGGCTTCGCGCAGTATTTCGCCGCGCTCTTCGCCGAACATCAGAAGAAGGACGACACGTTCAGGCAGGTCATCAGTCAGATGGCGCGCTGGACGGTCGACCGATCCGATCAGGGCCCGGTCTATCTCGGCTATCGTCTCGGCCACATTCGAAACGACGGCCGGGTATTCAGGGCGCTCGTCTACAACAAGGGCGCGATGACTCTGCACATGCTGCGCCGGCTCATCGGCGACGAGGCGTTCTTCCGTGGACTTCGCCGGTTCTACGCGACCTGGCGGTTCAAGAAAGCGGGCACCGAGGACGTGAAGGCGGCCTTCGAGATCGAGTCGGGCCGGGACCTCGACTCGTATTTCGACAAATGGATCTACGGCTCGACGCTGCCACGGCTGAAGTTCAGCTACACGACTGAAGCCAATAGTGTGAACGTGCGGTTCGAGCAGGTGGGCGAGCGCTTCGAAGTGCCGGTCACCGTCACGCTGAAATACGGCACGACGTCATTCGAAGTCATGGTGCCCGTCACAGAACAGGTCACCACGATGCGGATCCCGACGACAGGCCCGTTGCGCGGCGTCGGCGTCAACGAAGACGGCGCGGCGCCGATCGTCATGGTCAAGTAGAGGGGTCGGGAGGGGTTTTCACTCGACCTGTCGAAAACCCCTCCCGACCCCTTTTTCCTACTAGAATTAAGGGTGAATGGATACGGTCAAGGTCACGATTGATGGCCGGGAACTGACGGTCGAAAAAGGCAAGACAGTCCTGCAGGCGGCTCTCGAGAACAGCATCGAGCTTCCCTACTATTGCTATCACCCCGGCCTCGGCGTCGACGGCTCGTGCCGCGTCTGCATCGTCAAGATCGAGAAAATGCCGAAGCTGCAGACGTCGTGCTCGACCACCTGCACCGATGGCATGGTGGTGCACACGCAGGCGCCCGACGTGGTCGAGGCTCGCGCGGGGGTGTTCGAGTTCCTCCTGATCAACCATCCGCTCGACTGCCCGGTGTGCGACAAAGGCGGCGAGTGTCCCCTGCAGGATTTCTCGTACGCGTTCGGACCAGACCGCAGCCGCATGGAGTTTCCGCGGCGCACGTTCGACGGCGAAGGGGTGGAGGCCGACGTCGATTTCGGGCCGACGCTCATGCTCAACCGCAACCGCTGCATCCTGTGCACGCGCTGCGTCCGCTTCATGCGCGATGTCGACGGCGACGCGCAAATCGGCATCACCGACCGTGGCGCCGGGAGCGAGATCTCAACATATAAAGAAGCCGGCGTGCACTCGCTCCTCTCGGGGAACCTGATGGACGTGTGCCCCGTCGGCGCCATCACGACGCGCGACTACCGCTTCAAGTCGCGGCCGTGGGACAACCCGCTCGCCGGCGACACCATCTGCACGTTCTGTTCGAAGGGATGCAGCACGACGGCCTGGATGAAGGCGAAGCCGGAGTGGGCCCGTGCGGCGCAGATGGCGCGCATCACCCCGCGTTTCAATCCCGACGTGAACGGTTACTGGATGTGCGACATCGGCCGCTTCGACTACCACTGGGTCGAAGACGACCGCCGGCTGACGCAGCCGCTCGTCCGCGCGGCCAATGGCGTGCAGCAGCCGGTCAACTGGCACGACGCGTGGCGCGCGCTCCGGGCGCGTCTCGGCGACGCGCCCGATGGATCGGCGGTCGCGCAGGCCGACGGGCTCTGCCTGCTGACATCGGCACATGCCTCGCTCGAAGAGCTGCATCTCCTGAAGCAGCTCGCCAAAGGGACGGGAGCGGACATCTTCGTCGGCTGGACCGTCTCGGAAAAGACGCAGCCCGCAGGCGTGAAGTTCAGGGTGCCCGCCGTGAACGCGCCAAACCTCAACGGAGCGCGGGACCTCGGCCTCGACGTTCCGGCCGACAACACGACGCCCGCGGACTTGCGCCCGCTGCGTGCGTCGCTCGAAAGCGGCCGCATCAAGCTGCTGTACGTGTTCGATCCGGGGCCGTCGGGATCGCTTGGCGATGTCTCGTGGATTGTGGCGGCGCGCGAGAGCGGCCGGCTCCCGCTCCTGGTCGTCCAGGGCACCGTTCAGTCGGACTTGACCGCCGCCGCCGACATCGTGCTGCCCGGTTCGACGTCGTTCGAAAAGGATGCGACGTATACCAACGATCAGGGCCGGGTCCAGGCCGCAGCGGCCGTTATCGCAGCGCCGGGAGACGCCGGGGACGACTGCCTCATCTTCGCGAACTTCGCGATGTTGTTCGGTGGGATGGTCTCGAGCGCTCAACAGGCCCGGTCTGAGATTGCCGCCGCGCTCGCGCACATGCCGGCGTACGGCGTCCTGCCCGACATGACGTTCACGCGGCCGGTTTCGATGCGCACCTGGCTGCAGATGTCCAATCCGTCCGAACGCTGGAAGTGGGATTTCCTGTTCCAGGACAACGCGCCATTCAAAGGCGCGCTCGATCCGAGCGCGATTCCGCCGGAACCACCCCGAGTGATTCGTCTGAAGCCGGTTGAATAAATGCAGGAAGTCACGCTGCTCGCCGCGTTCGCCGCAGGGGTCCTCTCGTTCGTGTCCCCGTGCGTCCTCCCCTTGATTCCCGGCTACCTGTCGTTCGTCTCGGGCGTCACGCTGGACGAGATGCGCGGGACTTCGGCTGGCGTCACCGCCACTGCCGACGTGAGGCGTCGCGCCGTCGTGATGTCGATCGCCTTCGTGCTCGGTTTCTCGCTCGTGTTCATCAGCCTCGGGGCATCGGCCACGGCCATCGGGGCCCTGCTGATGGAGCACCTCTCGATTCTGGGGAAGATTGCCGGCGTCGTCATCATCCTGTTCGGGTTGCACATGATGGGCGTGCTGAAGATCGGCATGCTCTACAGCGAGAAGCGGATGCAGACGTCGGGAAAGCCGGCCGGCTTTTTCGGCGCCATGCTGGTCGGCGTGGCGTTTGCGTTTGGATGGACTCCCTGCATCGGCCCCATTTTGAGCGCCATCCTCCTCGTAGCGTCCGCCCAGGAAACGGTGGGGCAAGGGGTACAACTGCTCGCCGTTTACTCCGCCGGGCTGGGGGTGCCGTTCATCATGACGGCTTTGGCCATCAACAAATTCCTCGCAGCGTCCGCCCGCATTCGCCGGCACTACCACGCCATCGAAGTTGTCTCGGGCGTCTTCATGGTGGTGGTCGGCGTGCTGATCTTTACGAATCGCTTCACGGTCATCGCCCAACTGCTCACGCCGTACTTTCCGACGTTCTAAAACTCTGCCGGCACCACAAGTAGCGCTTGTACTATTGCGGGCCACTTGCTATAGTGATTCCCTCGAATGAATCCGCGTCTCATACGCTTCGCGATCGTCGCCATCGGCATCTTGGTCGTTTCGATCGCGTCGTATTTCCTGAACGACCTGAACACTCAAATCTACGCCCAGCGTTCCTCGATGGACAACCTGCGCGAGCAGGCCTCGGGCCTCAGCGCGACCATCGCAGGCGTGCACGCCGGGCAATTTGCGTACGTCGCACGCGGCCAGAACGAGGGGTTCTGGATGTCGCACGTCGCCGGCCTGATGCCGGTCGTTGAGAAGCAGGCGGCGGACTTCGCCGCGTCGCTCACCTCGCCCGCGGCACGAAACGCGTTCGAAACCACGACAGCGGCGCTCGAGAACCTGAAAACCCTCGACAGCCGCGCCCGGGAGTTCGTCCAGGGCGGCACCTCACTGCTGGCCGGGGACATGATCTTTTCCGACGGCCTCGAGCAGACCACAACCGCGTCGACGCAACTGACGACCGCGTTGAACGAGGAGTTGCGCGCGCGACATGGGGCGACCGCCGGTCTCCTCGGCCGCCAGGTGGCGATCGCCGGTGTCACGGCGGGCACGATGATCGTGCTGCTGATTGCGCTGGTAGTGACCTCGTCGGCGCAGGCGCAGGTGCCCGAACCCGAGGTCGGCCTGGCTCCCCCCATCGATCCCGCGAGATTCGAAACGCCGCTGCCCAGGGCGAAACCGGCGGTGACCCCCAAGCTCATCACGACCGCGCACCTTTGCGGCGAACTGGCGCGCGTCTCCGACAGCGAACAGCTGCCGACGCTGCTGATGCGGGCGTCGAAAGTCCTCGACGCGTCCGGCATCATCGTCTGGGTGGCCGAGCCGGCCCGCAACTGCCTGAGACCGGCCCTCTCGCACGGCTACGAGGACAAGGTCATCTCCCGGATGGGCAACATCCACCGCGACGCCAACAATGCCGCGGCCGCCGCGTATCGCTCGGCGGAAATCCGGACCGTCGCGGGCGATGCGATTACCAACGGCGCGCTGGTCGTGCCGCTGATGACAAGCGACGGCTGCGTCGGCGTGTTGTCGGCGGAAATGAAATGCGGCGGCGAAAAGGACGAGAGCTCCCAGGCGCTCGCCACCATATTCGCCGCCCAGCTTGCCATGCTCGTTTCGACGCCCTCCGATCCAAGCGTCTCCGCCGCGTTCGGCGTCCATGCAGAGCCCGCCCCGTTGAAAGCCGCCGCGCAAGGCTAAGACCAGACTGTCAACTTCCGGTTACGCCCTTCTGTCCGTGTTTTGTGACGGAAGTCTCGAAATTTCAGTAGTTTCGAGCGCTCCTGCGCGGCACGTGTTTTGGATTACCTACGATCGGGGTCGCGCCGTATCACCGGAATGCGTTACAGGCAGGCGCTGGCATCGCCGCATTCCGAGGTTCGTTCACGATGCGTGTTCGGCCCCGTTTGCGTATTCACGGCTGCAGGCTTCGGATTCCAGTCTCTGGGGTTCGGAGCCTGCAGCCCAAGCCGGGAGGGCTCAGAATGAAGTCGCTCACTCGCGCGGTTGTCGCGTTGTTCTTTGCCGCAATCGTTTCCGGTTGCGCAGGTCTCTTGCGCAATCCCGATATCGCCGACGTCAAGCAGAACTCGGGACACTACTCGGATCGGACTGTCACGCTCGACGGAACCGTCACGAGCGCGTGGGGCGTGCCGCTCGTGCCCTTCAAGATGTACAAAGTGGACGATGGCACGGGCGAGATCACGGTGCTGTCGCGGGGCGGCAATCGCACGCCCGTGAAGGGCAGCCACGTCAAGGTGAAGGGCGTGGTTCGCGACGTGGCCGTCTTCAACGGCATGCCGCTCGGCTTGCACCTTGAAGAAAGAGACCTCGATATCCGCAGAAACTAGCCCGTTATCCTCACCGCCACCGCGGTCATATCGTCGGCCGCGGGGCCTTCCTTTCTGAAGCTGTGCACGTCCTCGAAGATGCCATCCACGATCGCCTGGGCCGGCTTGTCGGCCAGGCGATCGATCACCTTCGTCAGCCGTGACGAACCGAACTCGTCGCCGCTGTCATCCTCGGCCTCGGAAATGCCGTCGGTGCAGAACACGTACAGGTCTCCCGCTTTCAAGTCGAACGTGAGCTCTTCGTATGTCGTGCCCGGGAACGACCCCAGCGGGACGCCGGGCAACAGGATCGGCGCCGACTCGCCGTCGCGGCGCCGAATCGGATACGGCAGGCCCGAGTTCGCGATGACGAGTTGCCGCTTCTTGAAGTCGAAGGCGGCATAACACAGCACGCAGAAATATTCCTCGAGGCGCCGTTCGTGGAGAATCGCGTTCATCGACGCGAGCACGCCCCCCGGGCTCGATCGAATGGTCGTAAACCGTCTCCGAAAGGTCCGCGACCGAACCAGCTCGCCCGCAAAGGCGCCGTAGAGCGCCGCCGGGACGCCCTTGCCCGACACGTCGCCCACCGCAATCACCAGCGTATTCGGATCGGGCAGGAGGTAGTCATACAGGTCGCCGCCGATCTGCCTCGCCGGCTCGAATCGTGCGGCGAGGTCGACGTTTTTAAAGCGCTTCGGCAGTTCCGTCGGCAGGAGCGCCGTCTGCACGCGCCGGGCAAATTCGATCTCCCGTTCGAGTCGCAGCTCGCTGGCTCTGACCGTCTCGTACAACCGCGCGTTTTCGATCGCCACGGCGACCTGACTGGCGAGAATGCCCAGCAGCTCGGCGTGCCGGTGCGTGAACGCTCCCAGCTCGGGACTCTCGAGATCGAACACCCCGATGCACCGATCCTTCAAGAGGAGCGGCACCACCAGCTCGGAACGCACATCGTCGAGCACCTTGATGTACCGCGGATCTTTAGACACGTCTTCCACGACGAGCGGAACCTTGTGCTGCGCAGAGTAGCCAACCAGCCCCTGGCCGACCGGAATGTTCAGCATGCTCGTCTTTTCGCCGTACTGGAGCGCGACCTTGGCCTCGAGCACCTGTTTCGCCTCGTCCACCAGCAGAATGCCGAACGTCCGGTAGTCGATGATGCGCCTGGTGAGAATCGCCACGCGGCTCAGCAGCTCGTCGACGTCCAGAATCTCAGCCACTTCGCGTGCGATCTCGGTGAGCGTCTCGAGCGTATCCGAGTAGGCCCGCTCCTGTTCGAACATCTGCGCGTTCGCCAGCGCCTGCGCCACGTGCACCCCGAACTGCGACAGAATTTCTTCGTCGGCCTGGGTAAAGGCGCCGACCCTGTCGCTCAGCAGGTTGAGCGCGCCGAGGACGCGGTTCTTGCGGCGAAGCGGCACGGCCAGCTGCGCGCTCACGCCGGGCACAAGCCCGAGATATCGCGGATCCTTGTGCACATCGTTTACGAGAATCGGTCTCTGCTCGGCGACGGCCGCGCCGACGATGCCCTCGCCCACTTTCAGGCGGAAGTTCAGCACCATGTCGAGCGGGTATCCTTCCGCGTACGCGATCTTGAGCTCCTGCCGGCGCTCGTCGAGCATGTAGACGGAGAACACCGTGAACGACGTCAATCGGGCAATCAATCCCGGGATCCGTCGCAGCAGCTCGTCGAAGTCGAGCACCGCCGACACTTCGCGCCCCAGCTCGAAGAGCGTGGCGACGAGTTCCTGATCGCGGGGGCGTGAAGCGGTTTCGGTCATGAGTTCCGGACTTCTGGCAAAGACGACCTATAATATCAGTCCCGATGGACCCGCTGACGCTGCCGCTCGAGTACGCGGCGATCGAGAAGATTCTTCCGCACCGCTACCCGTTCCTTCTTGTCGATCGCATCACCGAGCTCGAGATGGACAAGCGGATCGTCGGCGTGAAGAACATCTCGTCGAACGAGCCTTACCTGATTCGCGCGCCGTCAGGCGCCCTGGTGCTGCCGCCGACGATTCTCACCGAGGTCATCGCGCAGGTCGGCGCTATCCTGATTCTCGCGAAGCCCGAGAACCAGGAGAAGCTGCCGTTCTTCGCGGGAATCGAGAAGGTCCGCTATCGCCATCCCGTGCATCCCGGCGATGTGGTCGTCATCGAGGTCAACGTGAAGCGTCTCAGGAGCCGTATGGGTGTGCTCCGCGGCTACGCCCGCGTCAACGACAAGGTCGTCGTTGAAGGCACGATGACGTTCGCACTGGGTCCGCGGTGACGCGCGCTGACGTGATCGCCGGGTCTTGAAAAGCAAGACCCGGCCTACGAGTACGTAGGGCGGGTCCTGGACTTTGGACCCGCCGGCTATTTCAGCACCAGAGCCACGCTTCCCATCTTCACACCACGCGACGCCCACGCCGCCCATCGCGCATCGGCGTTGAAGTAGCGGTACATGTCGAGCACGGCCGGCGCCAGCACCATGAGCCCGATCCAGCGTTCGTCGATGCGCCGCGATGTTGCCATCCCCCGTGTGTCCCGCTCGACGGGACCCGTTTTACCGAGTGCCGCACCCGAATAGATGAGCGACGTGACGACGTGAAAGGTGAGCATGCCCTTGCGGAAGGGACTTTCTTCGTCTTTCAGCCGCGGATGATGCGTGAGAATCTGCTCGCTGTAGAGATACTGCGCCCAGAACCCGGCCGACGACACGACGTATTCACGGCGCGGTGAAAGATCGGGGGCATGCGACAGCGCGAAAAACGGGATGCCCTTGTAGTCGACCTTCTTGACGACCACCTTCTCTTCGAACGCCCAGTTGGCAATCAGGTGACCGGTTTCGTGGAGCCCGAGCCCCGCCGCGCCGCCCAGGAGCACCTTGCCGAATTTCGACGCCCCGGACTCCTCCTGGGCAAACGCTGGCGTGACACACACCACCAGGAGCATCGCGCAGCTTGCGAATCTCCAATCCCTAATCCCTAATCCCCAATCCCTGCAGGGTTTCACCCTCGCCACAGCACCCGTCCCAGCCGCGAGTGATACGCCGTGAACTCTCCGTCCCCGTCCTCGGCGAGCGCCTGCTTCACCTGGTTGATCTTCGCGTCCAGATCGTCGGCCGCCGACAGGATCATGGCCTCGATCGTCATCGGTTCGATCGGGGCGCCAAATTCCTTGCGGCCGTGGTGCGACACGATCAGGTGCTCGAGTTGCGAGCGAAGCGCGGCCGGAAAGTCCGGGATCCCGTCGATGGCGGCCCGGACCATGATGGCCCCGAGCGTGACGTGTCCCACGAGGTTGCCATCGCGCGTGTAGCTCGTCGCGCGATCGTAGGCGAGCTCTTCGAGCTTGCCGATGTCGTGAAGCAGCGCGCCGGCCGTCACCAGATCCTGATCGGCCCCGTAGATGGCGCCAAGCGTGAGCGCTGAGCGGGCGACCGAGAGAATGTGCTCGAGGAACCCGCTGCGATAGGCGTGGTGCACGGTCTGAGCGGCCGGCCAGATGCGCAGCTTCTCCGCATGGCGGGTGGTGATGCGCTGCAGCAGCTCGCGCACGAACGGATCGCGCACATGTTGAATCAGCTCCTGAAGCTCGGCCCACATCTCGTCGACAGGGCGCGCGGCCGAAAACACGCAGTCTTCCTCGCGAAACCCGTACCCCCTGTCCTGGTCGGGATTGACGCGCCGGATGTGCTCGACGACCACCTGGACCCGCCCGTTGAAGAGCTCCGTGCGCCCTGACACCTTCACGAAGTCGCCGCTGTCGAATTCCTCGCGGAATCGCGCGGCATCATTGAAGAGGCGCGCCCGGGCGACACCGGTCCTGTCCTGGAGCGACAAGATGATGATCAGGTTGCCTCCGCGGTCCTGCTTCACCTCTTTCCGCACGCACAGAAAAAAGCCCCACCCGTCCAGATCGGGAGAAAGGGCGCGAATCGACGGGAGACGGCTCGACGACATGGGGCCGCCCAATCATATCCAATCCCCGATCGCGCTTCGTGGCTTGCCGGTTGAAGTAGAATCAAGTATCACCATGCTGAAGCTTCCGCTTGCTCTCCTGGCGGTCAGCGCCGCTCTGGCGCTTGGCGCATGCTCAACCAATGAGCCGGCCACGCCGGCAGGCGACCCGGCGAACGCCGCGGCCGGCGACAAGTCGGTGGCGCAATCGGCCGCCGCCAAGCCCGAACCCGACTACCCGCAGCCGACCGTTGTAGTTCCGCCCAGGCCCAAGCCGGGGGCGCCGCACGGTCCAGGCTTCGACATGCCGCTCATCGAGCTCCAGGGCTATACCCCGTCGCGGCCGATGGACATCCTGAAGGACGCGCACATGTTTGCGGCCGACCACCCGGAGGTGGCGAGCTACGTGCCTTGTTATTGTGGTTGCGGCAGCGCCGGACACAAGAACAACGCCGATTGCTTCGTGAAGGGCCGCGATCCGGAGGGGCGCGTCACCGAGTGGGAGCCGCACGGTGTGGCGTGCGCGGTGTGCATCGACATCGCCGTGGACTCGATGAAGATGAGGAACTCGGGCGCCTCGGTCATGGCCATTCGGAAGAAGGTTCAGGGTGAATACCGGCCGAATTTTCCGGACAGCGAAACGCCGACGCCGGCACCGCTCCAGGGTAAATAACCTTGCCCGATAACCGCGCCGACGCCTTCGCAAGGCTGTTCGAGGCGGTTCACGAAGGCGTCTACATCGGGCTGCTCGGGCCGCGGCAAACGACCACGCTCGCGGCCAACCCCCATCTCAAGCTCATGTTCGGGTACGGCGCGGAAGCCGCCGACCGGCAAATCCGGCCGTTCGATACTCCGCGTTTCGTCGATCCCCAGGCGCGGGTGGCCTTCATCGAACGCCTCGCTTCGGAAGGCGCCGTCACCGACTATCTGCTTCGCCTGCGGCGCGTCGACAACTCGCCGGTCTGGGTCGAGGTGACGGCACACGCCGAGCCGCCGACCGGTGAAGGATCGATTCGCATCGACGCGCTCGTCCGCGACGTCAGCGAGCGAAAAAAGCTCGAGGACCAGACGCGCGACCTCTACCACCAGCTGTTGCAGGCCGAAAAGCTCGCCGCGTTGGGCCAGACGATCTCGGGTGTGGCGCACGAGCTGAACAACCCGCTCGCCACGATCCTGACGTGGGCCGAGCGGCTGTCCGCGCGACCGGTCGACGACAAGACCAAGCGCGGGCTCGAGACGATTCTGAGCGAGTCGGAGCGGGCGGCGAAGATCGTCCGCAATCTGCTGACGTTCGCGCGCAAGCGGCAGTCCACCCGCACGATGGTCGACTTGAACCACGTTGTCCGCGAGACGCTGACGCTGCGCTCGTACGAGCAGCGCATCACGAACATCACGATCGTCGACGCGCTGGCGTCGGGACTGCCGCAGGTCTTCGCCGACGCGCATCAAGTACAGCAGGTGCTGCTCAACCTGATTATCAACGCCGAGCAGGCGATGCTCACCGCCAACGGCCGCGGGACGCTGGTTGTGCGCAGCTGGCACGACGTCGAACGCGAGAGCGTCGTGCTCGAAATCAATGACGATGGACCAGGAATCGCCGAGGAGCTGCAGCCGAAGATCTTCGACCCGTTCTTCACGACGAAGGAAGTCGGCAAAGGGACCGGCCTGGGCCTGACGGTGGCCTACGCCATCGTGCAGGAGCACGGCGGCCGAATCAGGCTCGCATCGAACGCGGGCTCGGGTGCGTCGTTTTTCGTGGAGATGCCCGTCAGCGGCACGCCGCTGCAGCGTCCCCCCGCTCCCGTGCCGAAAGCGGACTTCGGTTCGCTTGCCGGCTCGACCGTGCTCGTGGTCGAGGACGAGCCGGCCCTGGCCGCCGCCGTCTGCGAAGCGCTGACCGATGCCGGCTTCGCCGTCGATCGCGCGGGAGACGGCGAAGAGGCACTCCGCTGCGTCGATGCCAAATCCTACGATTTGATCGTCTGCGATCTGAAGATGCCGAAGATCGACGGCATCCGCTTCTACCAGAAGCTCGCGCCCACGAGTCCCGACGTGGCCAGACGGGTGATTTTCGTCACGGGAGATGTGGCGGGAACCGACGCCGAGAGCTTCCTGCAGGAAAGCGGATGCCGCTGGCTGGCCAAGCCCTTCAGGCTCGGCGATCTGCTGCGCACCGCGCGAGATATCCTCTCCTGAGTTATCAGTCTTCAGTTATCAGTTGTCAGTCTTCAGCGCCCACACTGAGATCCGACCACTGAAAACTGACGACTGACGAACTGACGACTGACGACTGACGACTGACGACTGACGACTGACGACTGCCTTATCGTGCGATCGCCACGGCCGCGCGGGCCGCGGGCGACAGACCGGCTGCGACGAACCGCTTGGCGCGCGAGGGCTTGATATCGACGACGACCGCGGCAGGCGCGGGCGGCGCCACCGCCGGACGCTGCGGCAGCGAGGCCTTCGCCATGACCGGCTTCTGGTGGAACGCGAGCACGGCGTTTTTCAGCGCGCTCATCGCCTCGGCCGGCGCCATGTCGGCGAGCACGACGCGGAGGCGCTTGATGGCGCGGGCATGCAGCTGGGAGACGCGCGACTCGTTCACGCCAATCTCCGCGCCGATCTGCTTCATCGTGACGTCGCCGTAGTAATAGAGCGAAATCACCTTCTGCTCGCGAGGCGGCAGCGATTCGATGGCCGTGCGAACCTTGTCCTGCATCTCGCCCCGCTCGTAGGCAGCGTCCGGCGCTTCCGGCTCGGACGGCACCAGCGCGGTCGGCAAGCAGGCTTCGTCGACGGTTTCGCTGGTCGCCAGGGGTGAGGTGGATTCGATCGTGTGGATGCGGACGATGGTGCGGCCGAGCCGCTTCTCGTCGGTGCCGACCTTGGCGGCCAGATCCGACAGCGAGGGCTCGTGGCCCAGCTCGCGGCGAAGCGTCTCGCGCGCGGCCTCGAGCTCGCGTCTGACGCGGCGGACGCCGCGGGGCCAGGCGTCGCGGCGCAGGGCGTCGATCATGGCGCCCCGGATGCGCCGCTCGGCAAAGGTTTCGAACTTGATGCCGCGCCCTTCGTCGAAGCGGTGGGCGGCGTCGATGAGGCCGATGACCCCATCCTGCACCAGGTCGCCCACATCAATGGAATGAGGCATCGTCGACGCCATGCGTCGGGCGAGTGCTTCGACAAACGGGAGACCCGCGACGATTCGACGGCTTTGGGAGGCGGTCATGGTGTGGGCGCGCATTTCGTTTTTGGCTCCTGAAAGGCCGGTTTGCCCGGCACGAGCCTCGTGTATCGCAATTGGGGTACCAATATGGAGACAAAACAAAGGCGAACCTGATACAAGGGGACCATGCTGACGTTAAGTGGCTCAAGATGAACCACTTAGAGATCTGAGGTCGGGCGAAAGAACAGGAAAAGAGGCCGATGTACCGCCCGTACTATGCCAATAATTTGACGATACCCGCTCAAATCGTCAAATTGTTGGCAATTTCTGATCACAATTCTGTGTGTCGCAAGTTGCATTTTCGCACAGTGCAAAATTCAAAATCAGGATGGCATCCGCGTAACTGGAAGTGAAAAGGAGGGATGTGGCGATAGCCGTCGTTCCGTTTCAGTTTGGAACGCCGGCGATCGCCTTTCGATTTTGAGACGGGATTTTCAGGCCTCGGACGCCTTGGCGCCCACCTGCATGCGGATTTCTTTAGCGGTCCCCATCGCGTCGAGCACACTGCTCACGACCTGTGTCGCGCGCGATCGACTGGTTTCATCCGCCGCCTTTTTCTCCATCAGCTCAGCGTGCGCCAGGATGATGCCGAGCTGATTGTTCAACTGGTGAAAGAGGCGGCGAAGTTCCGGCGGTTGTTCCATGGCGCCCCGCTCGAGCAGATCGGTAACCGAGTACGAAAGACGATCCATTTTACTTCTCCGGCCGGGGGCGAAGCGGACTCAGCCAGGCGCCGGCCTAGTGCTGAGTCTGCTCCTCCTGCGGACCCTGGGGCGCGCGCCAGAGCGAGTCGGCGAAGATCCGGACCGACCCGCCGGCCGTGCGCACATACTCCACCTTGCCGCCCGCCATCCAGTTGTAGATCGTCCGGCGGCTCACTCCAACAACCTCGCAAGCTTTCATGATCGAGAGCGTCTGTCTTTCAATGTCCACGTGCGTGTCCTCCCTGTGAGTCTCCTATCGGAACAGCGTTTACAACTCTGTAGGGTCTTGCGCGGTCTTGTCACTTTCTTGGCGTAAGGACTCCCCCACTTGCTTTAGAACTTTGAAGTTCTCCGTGTCTGTGTCAATATCTTGACGCCTTCACATGCCCGAGACCCGCAAGCATCTTCTGCTCGTCGAAGACGAGACGCCGCTGCGCGAGGCGCTGGCCGAACGCCTCATCGAGCACGGCTTCGACGTCGAGCAGTCCGACAGCGGCGAAGCCGCCATCGAACAGCTCGCGGAATTTGCCTTCGACATCGTCATCACCGATCTGCGCCTGCCCGGACTCGACGGCACGCGCGTGCTCGAGGCCGCGCTCGTGCGCTATCCCGATATCGTCGGCATCATCGTGACCGGTTACGGAACCGTGAAGGATGCCGTCGAAGCGATCAAGCGCGGCGCGACCGACTTCGTGACCAAGCCGTTTCAGTTCGACGAGCTGCTCCACGCGCTCAACTCCGCGCTCGAACAGCGGCGGTTGAAGGCCGAGAACGCGTACCTCCGGTCGCAGCTTCAGGAACGTTACCGTTTCGAAGGTCTCATCGGCCGCAGCCCCGCGATGCGGGAGCTGTTTCAACTGCTGGAAACGGTCTCGGCTTCGGCAAGCACGATTCTGATTACCGGCGAAACCGGCACCGGCAAGGAAGTCGTGGCACGCGCCATTCATCACAACAGCCCGCGCCGCGCGCTGCGGTTCGTGGCGCTCAATTGCGGCGCCATCCCGGAAACGCTGTTGGAGGCCGAGCTCTTCGGCCACGTGCGCGGCGCATTTACCGGAGCGATCGGCACGCGGCAGGGACGGCTGGAGCAGGCCAACAAGGGCACGCTCTTCCTCGACGAAGTGGGCACGATGAGCTGGGCGATGCAGATGAAGCTGCTGCGCGTGCTCCAGGAGCGCGAGTTCGAGAGGATCGGCGACACGCACACGATCAAGGTCGACGTGCGCGTCGTCGCGGCCACCAACAGCGACCTGCAGAAAATGGTGTCGGAAGGAGCGTTTCGCGAAGATCTGTTCTACCGCCTCAACATCATCCCGATTCATCTTCCGCCGCTGCGCGACCGCAAGGAAGACATCCCGCTGCTCGTACAGCACTTCCTGAAGAAGTTCCCCGCACCCGAATCCGGACCGGTGGGCGCCAAAGCCGATCAGAGCCGGGGGCTCGAGCCCGCGGCCCGCTCCCTGTCGATCTCACAGCAGGCACTGCGCTGCCTGATGGGATACAGCTGGCCGGGCAACGTGCGCCAGCTCGAAAATGCGATCGAGCGAGCGGTGGCGTTGAGCGGGGGGCGCACCCAGATCGAAACAGCCGACCTCACGTCGGATATTCAGCAGGCGTCGCAGGGGGCCGCGACACCCGATGTGACGCTTCCCGAGGGCGGCATCGATTTCGACCACTACATCAGCCGCATCGAGCATGGCTTGATTCGCCGCGCCCTCGAGAAGACCGGCGGCAACAAGGGACAGGCGTCGAAGCTGCTGAACCTGAAGCGAACCACGCTCGTGGAGAAATTAAAGCGGTTGGATCCGCAGCCGGGATAGACGTGCTCGTTCACGTTGTGCTGTTCCGGCCCAAGCCGAACCTCTCTGAAGAGAGCCGTCGCGCGATGTTCGACGCGCTCAAAACCGCGGCGACCGGCATTCCAACGGTGCGTCGCTTTCACATCGGCACGCGCACCACTCATGGCGCCGCGTACGAGCCGATGATGCGCGAGGAGTTTCCGTTCGCGGCCATCGTTGAATTCGATGACCTCGCGGGGCTCAAGGCATACCTCCGGCATCCTCTCCACGAGAAACTCGGCGCGTTGTTTTATCAGTTGCAGGCGAGCGCGCTGGCCTACGACTACGACATGACAGTGGTGTGACGCACTCCTTAGCCCAGCGGCTTAACTCGCCGGGCTAGTACGTTCGCGGAATTGATCCTGTTCCAGCAAATGGCACACAGTTGCGCTTTTCCAACTGCGCGTCAACGCTGAGTTTGAGGGCAGGTTCAATATGGGGTATCGATCTATCGGCTTCCTGCTGCTGGCGGGAGCCCTTGCCGTGTCGCCGGTGTACGCTCAGGAAGAGACTTCGGCCGTGGCGCCCGAAGAGAGCGCCCCGCAACTGGGCATCGAACGCGAGCGTCCCATTCAGGCGGTCACGAGCCTTGCAGATGCGCCGATTCCAGCGGAGCATGACGCGCTGCTGAGCGCCAACCACTCGGCTGCCGCCAACAGAACATCCGGCGGTCAGACATCTCAGGGATCAGGCGCATTGCGGTTGGCTCTCTACGCAACCTACGGAACATTTCAGGCGCTTGATGTGCACTCCACGCTGAAGGCGCTCGACAACGGAGGGGTCGAGGGAAATCCGCTCGTGAGGACTGTCGTCGAGTCGCCCGCCGGCCTGATTGCCGTGAAGGCGGCGTCCACGGCTGGCTTCGTCTACGTCGTCGAACGCCTTCGCAAAAAGAACCGCACGGCCGCGTTTGTTCTCGCGATCGGCGTCACCTCGCTGCAAGCCTACGTCGTCGCCCACAACTACAGCATCGCGGGGCGATAGCGCGGCAGCTCCGCCATTCTTGATTCGATTGGTGATTTTGTCTGGCTGGGTGGGGTCCGCCTAAAGGCGGACACTACGTACACTTCGGCGGGAATGACTGCGGACCGGCTCGTGGATGGCCAGCGCGAGGCAGGTAGCGAACAGAATGGCGACGCCTGGAATCTGCAGGCTGAAGTCGGACAGCTCCTGAACGGCGATGCCGCAGATGCTCGCCACCGCACCCATTCGAATCCACCAGGTCATTTCGTCCTGAGGCTCAACCAGGCGCCGGGCGATTTGCCGAACGACGAGAGCGCCCGCGAGAAGCCAGGGCACGATCACGAGCAAGCCCCCTTCGACGGCGAGCTGCAGGTAGTCATTGTGGGCCTGCTGTGCGTGCACGCTGGGATCGGACTGCGGGTAGAGGATCATGACCGTCCCGTAGGTGTTGAGCCCGGACCCCACGCGCCAGAAGTCCTTCAGCGGTGCGACGGTATCGCTCCATAGCGCGAATCGCCACTGCAGGGTCCTCGTATCGCCGTAGGAGGCCGCAACCGTGTCGAGCCCTCGCCAGGTTGCCGCGCCGGCGAGCGCGAGCACGATCGTCGTCGCGACGACGACCCGGCGCCAGCCACGGGCACGCGCACCAAGACCGGCGGCGGCCAGCACGGCGAGCGCGATGCACCCTGCCGCCATACCCGAGCGCGAGAGTGTCCAGACGAGCGACACGGCCATCACCGCAAGACCTGCTGCCGTGATGAGAATTCCACTTGCTTCGGGCGAACCGATCCACAAGAGGTACTCGCGCACGCTGTTCTTCAGACGCCCGCCTGCCAGAGTGATTCGGCCGCCAAGGTATCCAGAGCCGAGACACAGCGCGAGCAGCATCCATCCCGCAAAATGATTGCGGTTCACGAACGGCCCGAAGTGATTGCTCGCAACCTTGAACTGCGATTCCCAGAACCAGTAGATCTTGCCGTTGAAGGTCGCCTTCTGCGCGAGCGCCTCTATCGCGACAAGAACCGCGAGGAACGTGACGGCGCGTACGAGCGTCGACGCCTTGATGACGCCCGTGTGAAGACCCCGCCCAATCCCGGCGATCCAGAGGATGCCGACCAGAAGGTACAGAAGCGTCAGCCGCGTCATCGGTGTGTTCACCGACACCGAGTGGGCTCGCCCCGATCCGCCGAGCGTGAAATCGAAGGCACGCAGGAATTCGAGGTTCTTCGGCGCGATCGCTTCGATCCAGTGCTGAGGCACCGCGAGCACCTGAAGAAGCGGCGGCACGACGATGAGCGCGATGACGCACAACGTCTCGATACTCGGACGCGGCCGCCGCACGCTGAAGAGCAGCCACAGCCCGCACAGCGCGGCGCCGGACAGAAGCGGCCAGTACGCCCAGGGATAGACGCCGCCAAAGGTCAGCACACCCCAGGCGATGACCGAGACCACGGCTGCCGAGACGGCACGACTCATTATGGCTGGAGGAGATTCGCGATCAAGTTCAGAAGCAGGCGTCGCTGCCCGAGTCGCGGAACGAGGCGCCGGCCACGGGGATGAACTCCCACGTATAGTCGTTGGCCGCAAGGGTGAGCTTCAGGATCCCGGCCGAATTGTTGTTGAAGACTTCGCTGTTCGCCTTCATCGACTCGAGGGGCGTAAAGTGGTTGCCGCCGGTCCCCACCACGAACTCACGCACTCCACGTCCAGGCCGCGGCTGGCCATTGATATCCTGCGGCGCAAAGCGCTCGTAGTTGTGCGAGTGTCCTACCAGGACAATCTCGGCGTTGTTGTCGTACAACAGCTCCCAGATCGACCTCATGATTTTTCATGTTGCCTTCATAGCCGGAGCTGAAGACCGGATGGTGCCAGTAGGCCAGCGTGCACTTCGCGGTGTTGTTTTTCAATTCCTCCGCGACCCAGTTGTGCTGCGCCGAACCGGGCCCGGCCGCCACGTTGCTGTTGAGTGAGAGGATCTTCCACGCCCCGTGGTCGAAGCTGTAGTAACCCACACCTGAGGGGCCGGCGTTTTCGCCGTAATACTCGAAGTATCCGTGGCGCCCGGCGTGTAGTAGTCATGATTGCCAGGCGACGGCCGCGTCCGCGTGCGATGCCTTCCCCACGTGGGCTCGTAGCATTTCGCGAATTCCTCCGGCGTTCCCTTTGTCGTAGGCGTTATCGCCGGTCGTGAAGACGAGACCGTCGAGGCCATCGAGCAGTTTTGACACGCGCTCGTTCTGCGCCATCGTGGAGCAGGTGCGCGATATCTCCCGCGCCCGAGAACAGGACCGGTGGCTGCAAGGGCTGTGGAATCGGGTCGGCGTCAGCGACGAGTCCGGAGACGGCGAGGCCGGGTTTGAGGGTCCACCCTTCCCGCCGCAGGCCAGCCACAGAGCAACGACGGAGACCGACGCCGCCAGTGTGAGGCGGGCATGATTGCGCATCAGCTCTCTCCCCGCTTCTGACCCTGTCCGGAACGCATCAGGCGTTCGTAGATGGATTCAAGTTGTTGTGTGGACCGATCCCAGTCGTAGAGCTGCCCCACACGCGTGGCGGCCGCCGCGCCCATGCGCTCGCGAAGCCCGCCATCGGCCAGAGCGGCCTTGAGCGCGTTCGCAAGCTGGTCCACGTCGCCCGCCGGGAACGTCAGGCCGGTATCGCCGAGCGCCTCGAGATTCTCCGGCAGCGCACTCGCCACGATGCAGCGCGCGCCGCCATCGCTTCCAGCAGCCCTGTTGACAGGCCTTCGATCTGTGACGGAAGGACGAACACCTCGGCGTGCTGAACGAGGGCGCGGAATCGGCGCCGAGAACGGCGCCGACGAAACGTACCTGCGGACCGCCGTGGCTTTTCAACTCCTGGGCGTAGGCCCCGTTGTAGAGATCGTCACCGGCGATCACCAGATCGACATCAGGAGGACGAGATTCTCGCGAAGGCCTCGAGCAGAACGTGGCATCCCTTCTCGGGCACCAGGCGCGCGGCGAAGAGCACGTAGCGGCGGCCGCCCAGGCCGAGTGACGCGAGCCTTTCGCGCGATTCGAGCGCCCATCTCGCGACACCGTTCGGCACATAGATCGGCGACCGACCCGGGCGCGCCGTACGCATCCTCGAGCGTGCGGCTGACGACCACGACCGAGTCGGACCACCGGCGCGACGTCGCGTCGGACGCCCAGAGATACGCCGACGCGCCGACGCCCCACTTCGCGCGCTGCCAGTCGAGCCCGTGGCTCTGGACGACGACCGGGATGCCCCGCACCTTCGAGATCGCGACCGCCGGCGCGAAGTTCGTCGTGTGCACGTGCAGCACGTCGGTCTTGCCCGCCATCGACAGCGCGGCCGCCACGGCGTGCGTCACGGCGTCGAGGTGTTTGGTCGGCAATCGACCAGGTGGGCCGAATCTCGATGCCGCGATACTCGCGCGACTCGGTGCGGGCCAGGTGCGCCCTCGTGAAGACCGTCACTTCGTGGCCGCGCGCACCAGGCGCGACCCGACCTCTTCGACCACCTTCTCGACACCACTCGCCGACGGCAGCGTCTTGACGCCCAGCATGGCTATGCGCATGAGTTCTGGTTGCTACCGGTTGAAGATATGGTCCGAACGGGGCGTACGGTCTCCGGCGCGACGGCGTGCGCGCGTTCTCTTGACGTTCACGTGAGAAACGCACGCGCTGTGGCGCGGACGCGTCGCGGCTGACGTCGTTGTAGTCGACGTACCGGTCGAAGCGGAATCGGACGACCGACCGTCACGCGGAACTTGTTCTCCACGACCCAGCTCAGCGGCGCCCGTTTCGGCAGCGCCGGGATTCGCCGGCTTCGCATCGCCGTGCTCGCGGTCGTCACCATCCAGCAGTTCTGCTGACAGGCGCCGACCTTGTCGCGAATCATGGCCGGCAGCGGCCCTTCGAGGATCTCGCCCACGACTGTCTTCGCGGATTCCCCATCAGGAGATCGGGCCGGACGTTGCACGCGTAGACGTCCCACCAGGGATCGATGAAGGCGAAGTCGCTCGCCGGCGCGTGCAGGGAATCAGCCGGTCCTGGCCGAGCGTCTTGGCGATCAGGCCGAGGTTCAGGTACGCGCGGAACCAGTTCTTCACCGACCACGTGTTCAGCATCTCGACGATGATGCCTTCGATTTCTCTGGCGACGCGCACCCGGTCGTACGGGATGTTGTCGCTCTTGTGGAACTGAAAGGCGTTGTGCAGCGCCGAGGTTGCGAGCTCGACGCCCTTCGCTCCGCGCGAATCGTAGAGGTCGACGATCTCCGTCGGCGTTGTCGTCCTGGATGACCGTCGCGAAGCCCACGTCGGTGCGCGCCAAGCTCCTTCAGCCGCCGGAGGCCGGCCACCTTCTTCTTGAAGCCGTCCTTCTCGCCGCGGATCTCGTCGCTCTTCTCGACCGGCGCCTCGAGGCTGAACCGGACTTTGATGTTCGGGGTATGTCTTGATGATCGGCTCGAGGCGATCGGCGTGCAGACCGTTCGAGCTGATCTCGAGCGTGCGTGCCTTCGGGTACAGCAGCGCCACGATCGTCCGCGAGGTCGCGGCGCAGCGTCGGCTCGCCGCCGGTGATGTTCAGGTTGTCGAAGCCGCCAGGCAGCTTCGCGAGCGTGTCGAGCGTCACTTCGTCGCGCTGCGGCGTCGGATGCTGCCAGATGTGGCACATCGAGCACTTCGAGTCGCAGCGATAGGTCGTGATGACGGTTAGGTCCATGATGTCTGCCGTTCGGCGACCGCCCTGTGCGGCCGCGTCACCGATTCGATTGCCTGCCGGTAGATTTCTGTGACCGTCGCGATGTGGCCCTCGACGGAGTGATGCCGCATGACGTACTCGCGCGCGTTCCGGCCGAACGTCCTGGCTTTGGCCGGCTCACGCTGGAGCTGGATAATCGCCTGTGCCAGCTCGTGGGCACTGCCGGCCTCGACGAGCAATCCGCGCTGGCGATTCACGACGAGCTCCGGAATGCCGCCGATGCAGCTGCCGATAACGGGCACGCCGGCGGCGAAGGCCTCGAGAATGACCATGGGCTGGTTTTCATACCAGAGCGACGGCATGACGAGCGCCCGCGCGTTGGCGAGCAGTTCGGTAATCTCCTGCTTCGTTTTCGTGCCGACGTAGCGGACGTTCCTGGGCAGGTGGCTGAGACGATGGCGCAGGCCCGGATCGTCGCAGGCGCCAACGAGCACGATGGGAGCGCCGTTCACGTGCTGAGCCGCGTCGAGCAGCGTCTCGACCCCCTTGAGCGATTCCATCTTTCCGATGAAGAGAAAGTGACTGCCATCACCGCGTGGCGGCAGCACCGGATCGGCCGCGATGAAATTCGGCACGTGTCGCACGCAATCGGACGGCCACCCGTGCTCGAGCAGCTTCCCCGCCAGGAAGCGGCTCGGCGACAGGAAGTACTGGACTTTGCTCCTGAGTCCGCTCCCCCAGTGCGCATAGGCTTCGATCGCGGCCATACCGCTCGCAGCCACCGAGTCCTTCTTGCAGCGTTTGACAAGCGCCCAGTGGTACCGCCCGGGCCGGCACGCCTCGCACAGCGCCCCGGTCTCGTCCACCCGAAAGTGCGAGTTCGGGCACATCAGCTTGTAGTCGTGCTGCGTCCACACCACCGGAAGGCCCAGACGCGACGCGGCAAAGACGATCGACGGCGTCAGGTGCGCGTGGATGTTCTGCAAGTGCACGACGTCGGGTTTGAAGCGATCGACGAGCCTGGTGAATTTCTGCTCGGCTTCGCTGCTGAAGATGCTGCGCCGGAGAACCTGCACGCCCGACGCTACCGACTTGTGCCGATTCAGCTCGCGGAAGTCGATGTAGCTGACAAACAGGTCTTCGTTCGGATCCGCCTCGTTGCGCGTACCGGCCATGGCAAAGAAGCCGACCGTGTGCCCGGCGCCGCGCAGGGCTTCAGCCAGGGCAAACGTGTAGGTACTGTCGCCGCCCTGGCGAAAGTGCCGCGTGTTGGCGATCAGGACGCGCACGGGGTTTTCACCTTCGGCCGGATGGCATACATGCGGCTTTCAGCAAACGGGCCCAGCAAATCTTCGTGTCCGACGACGTCCGCGCCGACACCGGCGATGAGCGCTCGAATGTCCTGGTCGGTTTCGTCGTACCAATGCAGCGCCTGCGGCCGCATGCCCAGCCGCCACATGGCTTCGCGCTTGGCGCGCAGCAGCGGCGTGCGCCGCGCGAACATCACGACGATGCCCACGCGAGAGATGCGAAGCATTTCTTTCAGCGCCCGTTCCTTCGCGTCGCTCGGAAGGTGGCCCATCAGCCGCAACGACATCACCGCATCGACCGAGCTGTCCGCCAACGGCAGGTTCTCGATGTCACCGGTGATGGCGCCCACGAACGCCGGCGCGTTGTTGAGGCCGTGCAGCAAGAATCCCTGACGCAGCATCGCCGGGGAGACGTCGACGCCGATGGCGTGATAACCGTGGTCCAGCGCCGCGCTGGTCAGGCGGCCGGTGCCCGCGGGTACATCGACCACGACCGAGTTCGGGCCAATGCCAAGGTGCTTCAAGCCCGCGAGCATCCTGGTTTTTTCGAGGTCGCCGCCAACGCGTCCCGACCAGTTCCGGAAACGGCGCTGTTCGTAGACATCGGCAATCGAGTCGTCCTGGTAGGCGGTTTTGGCTGAGTAGGTCATCGTTTTTCCGAGAGAAGCTGGTGATACACATCGGCGTAGCGGGCTGCTACGGTCCGGATCTCGTATCGACGTATGTGATGGTCTCGAGCCTTCTGCCTCATCGCCTGCAGCTTCCCCTTGAGGCCGATCTCGAGCAATCTCATCTCGAGCGCCTCGTAGCCGGGCGCCACGATGCCGGAGACGCGGTCGGCGATGACCTCGTCGACACCCGGGTGCGCGGTCGTGATGACGGGAACACCGGCTGCCATGGCTTCGAGCCATGTCAGCGGAGGCGCAGGCGTGCTCCTGCCTTCAGACACCGGGGACAGAAATGCGTCAAAGGACTCGAGGTCGCCGAGAAACGAACGGCCACCCGATCGCACCTCGATGCCGGGCGCCTCGAAGGCCTTGAATTCCTCCGAAAAGCATTCGGGCTTCAGGGAAAACGTGAAGTGAACGTCGGGGCGGCGCTGCCGGACGCGCTGAGCCAGCGCGAGGCTCTTGAGCAGATCCGTCCGGCCGATCTGCTGAAGAAAGCCGGACCACAGGATCCGGACTCGCGTTCCGCTGCCGGCGTTCTGAATCGGCTGGTGTTCGCGCGGGACGGCACAGCCCCAGGGCTGCACCACGACGCGATCCTCCGCGCAACCGTCTCGAATCAGCCGCTCTCGAGCCGCCTCTGTTCCGGCGAAGACCCGGTCCGTCCCTTTCAACGCCAGCGCCCGCATGGTGCGCGCCGGACGGCTCGCCGGCAGGTAGCGGAACACCGACGTCACGTATTTGTGCTGCTCGCCGCACACGGCCCGGACGGCGGGCATCATCAGCGAGCTGTCCATCCAGTGGATCACAGCGCGATCGTACGGGCGAAGCGCAGCCTGAATCGTGCGGCGTTCCGCGACGAGCGTCGACGCCAGTTCGAGGACGGTCCGCGCGGTGCCGTGAGGATGACGATAGCCAACGATCCGGCCGCTGTCGTCGCGCCTCACATAGCGATCGCCCGGCTTGTGCAGGGCACGGTTCACGAAGGTGTAGCCTTCGGCCCGCGGCGGGCTGTCCACGTTCACGATGCTGACGAAGCTCGTCTCGATGTTGTGGGTCCGGAGATGGGTGGACAGATCGAGGAGGAAGTTCTTGTCGCCCGCAACGCGGTGCGGAAAGATGCCGACGCCGACGAACACGGCCGCCTTCATGCTGACCACCCCGTGTCGGCGCGCCCTTCCAGAACGTCCACGTCCAGCGTGCGTGGGCCGTCGAGACCGCGCGATAGTTCTGCGAAGACGCGCTCGTACTCGTTCAGCGCGGCATCCGGTGTGTGGAACGTCTCGTAGCACTCACGAACCCGGCGGCCGGTCTCGTACCAGAGAATGTCGTCCTGCATCAGCCTGGCCACCGCGCCCGCCATCTCGTCCATGTCGCCGGCGACGTTGACGACCGGCTTGCCGTTGAGCGTCGATCCCGTGTTGAAGAAGCTGACGGTGGGGATCCAGCGAGACCAGGACTGAAGAAAGGTGTTCGGGAACCCTTCGAAGTCGGACGTGTTGACGAAGACGCGGGCGGCGTTGAAGTGCGCGTCGATCTCTCCGAACGGCACGAACCCGACAAACTCGAGATTCGGCAGCCGAGCCGCCGATTCTCTGATGCGCGCGAACAGCGCGTCGCCGCCGGCCTCTGAGCCGGGACCACCGACCATGCGGAACCGCACATGCGGCAGCCGGCTCGCCAGCTCGAGAAAGAGCTCGGGCCGTTTCCAGTCCCGGAGGGTCGAGACCCACAGCACGACGCCGTTCGAATCGGCGCGGTGGCCCTGAGGCAGCGCGTAACAGCTCGGCACGAGCGACGGGCTCCGCCCGTACCAGCGCTCGCAATCGCTCACCTGGCCTTCGTGCTGCGCGACGATCGTCGTCCGCAAGTTTCAGGCCCAGCTGAAAGAGCTGACGATCCCGCCATCCGGCTCGCCGGTTGAAGAGCTTCCAGGTCTGGTCGCGCGCCAGAATCGAGGTCGTGCGCGGCCGCATACACAAACCGTCGGCCGTATCGCTTCGCAAAGGCTGCCGGTCACGCCGGTCGCGGCCCCGGCCGCGCGCTGATAGTAGATATCCGCGTCCACGCGCCGCAGCGCCGACCACAGGCCCGTGAGCCGCGGATGGAAGAACCGAATCACCGGCAAACCCTGAATCGGCGCGTGGCATTTGAAGACGGTCACGCCGTCCACGACGGCCCGGTCGGGTTGCCCGTAATCGAAACAAATCATCGACACGCGGAAGCCTCGCCGCACCAGCGCCTTCGCGAGAAGGGTCTGCTGAACCTGCGCACCGCCGGCTGACTTGACCCGTGCGGTCATCGGCCAGCACAGGCCAGGTGTCCGGCGCCACGAAACAGATGTGGGGTTTGGTGCAAGGGATTCACGCGACGATGTACTTCCGATAGACCGCTTCGAGACGATCGACCTGCGACGCCAGTGTCGCGTTCGAGTCGCAGCCACTTGCTTCTGCTGCCGCGAGATCGCGCGCCCGTCTCGACTGTCCGCTCTGACGATCGCGTCTGCGAGATCGACGGACTCCGGCCGTTCGACGACCTGCCAGTCGTTGGGCAGGATCAGCCGGATGTCGGAGTAGTCGGTGCTGACGACCGGCGTGCCCACGGACATCGCTTCGATCACCACGTTTGGAAAACCCTCGTGAAGGGATGTCGAGAACAGGACGTTCGCGGCCCGGGTGACGATGTCGAGCACGTCCCGCCGCAAGCCGGCGAATGCCACCACGTTCTCCAGGCCGAGTTCCTGGCGCATCCGGCACAATCTGGTCCTTGTAGGCCTCGGGTATTGGGCAGCGCTTCGCCGACAAACAGCACACGCCAGCGAGGATCTCGCCGGGCCAGCGCCTGAGCCACGCGAAGCGCCAGCGCATGATCCTTCTCGGGCCTCAACATCCCCACCAGACAGGCGACCTTCCGGCCCGGCGCGGGCGGAAAGAACTCATCCAGGAGCTTCGGCCTGCGTCTGGCGGTCGCACGGCCACCCTTGCTCACATCGATGCCATTCCACACCACATCGACTTTGTCGTTCGGAAGGCGAAGAAGCCGCTGTCCAAAGCGAGCACCGGCGTGACTGTTCGCCACGAGACCCGACGCGATGTGTCGCGTCAGGAGCAGCGCCAGCGCGATGCTGGAGTGGAATCTTGTAGTTCGTCGCCCCGCTCCGAGTTCAGAACCGGGACGGCCGTACTCGCGCGCCCGCCAGCCTCGCGTACAGATTGCCTTCGAGCAGGAAGCCGTGCACGATGTCGGCCTTGAACTCGCGGATCGCTCGACGCATTCCGAGAACGAGCACCGGATCGAACTTCCTCGCTTTGTACCCGCGATGATCTTCACGGGAGAACCGTGCGAGCTCGTCGGCGCGCGGATTGTCGGGCGAAGCGTGTGATCGGCCACGGAGTGGCCCGCGCGCGGCGAGCTCGCGACTGAGCGCAATCACCTGCGTTTCCGCGCCGCCGTGAATCAATCGATTTATGACGAAGACAATAGGATGCGCCGTTCACTACGCCCAGCGCCGCTGGAAGACGAATTGATTGCAACCTGAACCCCCTCGCACTCGTTGTGAGCCGTGCAAGGTCAAAGCCCCTGACTCGGAAGAAGTCGAATATCTCATCTGGCGTCGCTACCTCGAACGGATAGCCACCCACCCAGTCGACAATGTCATGCCAGCGGCTCATACCGCGGGAGCTCACTTTGGCGTAGTTTGTCCAATAGTGGACGTAGCCAACTGGATTCAAGCGCCGTAGAAAACCAGCAATGATTTTGAGTTCTCTGGCAAAGACAAGGGGAAGGCAACGAGCGGCCTCAAAGGTCGCGAAACCCGATTGTAGGTCTTCTTTTCCCAGGTCCAGAGCCGACTCCAAAGTCCCTGGTCGTTGTAGATCGCGATGAACAATTGGCCGCCATTCTTGGTCGGCACTGCCGCATTCTCGAGGGCCTGGTGCATGGCGCCAGTGTGGTGGAGGACTCCCCATGAATAGACGAAGTCGAACTGTCCGAGAGATTCGATGAACTCCCGGTTAAGGACCGATCCTTGTTCAATTCGCCAACGTGGGTTTGCGGGAAGAAACGGCGCTTCAGCTCGCGTGCACAATTGACCGCGTCCTCGTCGTAGTCAAACGAAAACACTTCAGCTCCGAGCTGCATGGCAGCAAGGCTAAACAAGCCACTACCGGTGCCAATGTCTAAAAACGTCTTGCCGGTGAGGTCAGAGCAGCCGAGCATCTCTTGCAGCGACTCGCGGGCAAGGGCAATTCGCTCTTCGTTCAGGAGCCGAAGAAACGATGCCCAGTTTCGACCGAACTCGAAATGCGCTTCGCCGCTCTGTGCGGCATCTGACTGAGCACGCCTGTGGCAATTGTCAAACCCATTTTTCACGCCACATCTGAAAGGCCAGAAGCGACCAGACTCGATTTGTCGCGTTTTCGTCTTTGGCCCGGAACGCTCGCACGGCCTTCTCGACTGAATCGGGATTCAAGCATGTTCTGCCGCTTGATCGCCGCGGGATCGAGGTGCTCGTCGACGAGGTAGCTCAAATCGCCGCGGAGCCAGCTGTCGATCGGCACGCCGAAACCCATCTTCGGACGATCGACGATCTCCGGCCGGAACGTGCTTGTAGAGCACCTTGCGGAGAAGGTGCTTCGCGCCCAGAGAGCCGCGGCGCATTTCTGCGCGGCAGACGGAACGCAAACTCGACGAGCCGATGGTCGATGAGCGGTTCGCGTCCTTCGATGCTCGTCGCCATCGTCGCGCGATCGACTTTGGCCAGGACGTCGCCCGGCAGATAGTTGTGCAGATCCCACAGGCACATCTGGTCGGCGAAGCCGCCGGCGTACGCGTCGGCCGATTGCCGAGGCAGCGGCCGGCAGTCGGTCAGCGTCGCGGCGTCATCGGCCCACCAGCTGTTGCCGAGCGCCGTTTGGTACATCTGGCCATTTGTCGTGCTTCCGAGCCAGTCGCGCATCCGGCAGAGGCGGAATGTCGGACGCCGCCGTCCACGCCAGCCATCCGGCAGGTACGGGCTCGTCGCCAGCCGCTCGTCCATCGCGTCGAGTGGCAGCATCGACATGCCGGTGCCCACCATGCGGCGCACAGACAACGGAATGGCGTCGCGCCGCTGCACGTTGCCCAGCATGCTCGCGTAGATGTTGTAGCCCGCGAACAGCTCGTCGCCACCGTCGGCCGAGAGCACCACTTTCACGCGCTCGCCCGCAAGCTTCGACACGAGATAGGTGGGAATGCCGGACGAATCCGCGAACGGCTCGTCGTAGAGATCGGCCCAGCGCGGCAGGATGTTCCTGGCGTCGTCGGGAGCGATGACCCGCGCCGTGTGGTTGGTCCCCAGGTGCTCGGCCACCCGGCGGGCGTGGGAAGCCTCATCGAAGCGGTCGTCGGAAAACCCGATCGTGAACGTGTGGATGTTGCCGCAGTGCTTCTGCAGCAGCGCTGTCACGACGGACGAATCGATCCCGCCCGAGAGGAACATGCCCACGGGCACGTCTGACACCATCCGCAGCCGGAATGCGTCGACCATCAACGCTTCGAGCTGTTCGGCGAGTTGATCTGTCGGTGCCCTGCAGCCGATTGTGGACGCTGTCGAGAACGCTCCAGTACCGGCGGATGACGGGCTCGCCCCCCTCTTTCAATTCGAGCCAGTGGCCCGGCTCCAGCTTGGAGACCTGCTGATAAATGCTGCGCGGCGCGTTGATATAGCCGTAGTAGAAATAGTCGGTCAGCGCGGCGCGATCGACCTCGGGCTGCCACCCGCCGTACGCGCGGAGCGCTTTGAGCTCCGAACCGAACCACAACGCCTTGCCGTCCCAGCCGAAGTACAGCGGCTTGACGCCCAGGCGATCGCGAATCAGCAGCAGCCGCTTGTCGCGGGTGTCCCACACCGCGATGGCGAACATGCCGATGAAGCGCCGGACGGCGGCCTCGACGCCCCACGTTTCGATCGCCGCGAGAACCAGCTCGGTGTCTCCGCTGCTCGTAAACGTCAGCCCGCTGGATTCCAGCTCGCGGCGCACGTCGCGGAAGTTGTAGACCTCGCCGTTGTACACCATCACGTACCGGCCGCTCGGCGAGACCATCGGCTGCCGGCCATGCTCCGACAGATCGAGGATCGAGAGCCGGCGATGGCCGAGTCCCACGCCTTCAGACGTCCACACGCCACCGGCGTCGGGCCCGCGATGATGCAGAGCGCTGACGGCATTCCGCAAGTCGTGCCGCCATGCGAGCGCGCGATCGGGGGGGGCAAAGAAACCTGTGATTCCACACATAGCTCGGCTCCGTGGAACGCGGTGTCACACATGATATTTACGCGGCGACCCGCGTCAGATGTTGAATTGTCTCGGGCTGTCTATGAGCAGTAAGTCTGACGGCGAGAACAATTCCTATTCCGTACCAGAAGTAGACCTGAATCATCTCGGGAGTAATTGCATCGCCAGTCACACCGGTGAGAAGCATTGCCGCAACCAACCAGCGCGCTGTCCTCATCATGGCTTGCGCCCATGGGTCTGACGCCGTCTTCTCCATCTCTGAGGCCTCTCGCCAGAGTGCCAAATAGAAGGCCATGACTAAAGAAAGGCCAACGACACCACTTTCCAACAAAAGCCGGATATAGGCGTTGTGGACGGTGGCTGTCTGGAACGCAATTCCACTCGTGAACGCTTCAGACCACATATAGGCGCCCCATCCCTGTCCAAAGAGGGGTTTTATCCAGACTTCCTGAAGGACCGGCAACCACATGTGATCAAGTCTGCCGGACAAGATTTGGTCGACATCTCCATCCGCGACGCCTTTCCAAACCCGTTGGAATAATGCATCCGGCATCATGAGCAGGATTCCGGTGATAACTGCCGGCACAAGCCACTTGCTATTCCCCCGGTCCTTGGCGTTCCAGAACGTGGTCACGAATACCCAGACACCCCATGCAGCCCGAGAGAAGCTCACGACGACGCCGCCTGTGGCAACAACCGCAGTGGCTAAGAAGAAGGTCTTTAGCGAATTCTTGCTTCCTCTTGCGGCGCCAATGAAGAGGATGTAAGCAAACAAGGCATACTGACCAAAGGCGTTACCGTGTACACCAACGTCTGTCTGGTCTTGCAGGAAACTTCGATTCTCTTCGCTCGTCAACTGAGCCAGAGACAAATCTGATGTAAAAGTCGCAATGCCGGCGTGGACGACGGTCGCCCAGACGGGCAGCGCCGCAGCAATCAACAATCGACTTGGGCACAGACCATCCTGTGAAGCGTACGTAATCGCCATCGCTATGCCAACGGTTGTTAAAAGGGACATTCCTAGATGCGATAGATACCAGGTGCTCAGACTGGAGAATCCTCCGTCGCGGTACGCCAACGTTACCGGTATTTCCTCCGCCCGCGGGTACCCGATAAGGTGGGACACCACATAGGGCAGAATAAACAAAAGGAGCATCGACCAATTGAGTGGAAAGCGGACGCCACGCTGGCGTCGTATGGCGTGCGTGCCGAGCCAACGGAGCAGAGCAAACAGCACTGCCGTGGCCAGCGCCCAGTTCACCACACTGAACCCAACAAGTGTTCTGCTTTCGCTCACCCACAGCGAGAAATACTGTGGTGTCAGAAAGACTGCTGCCAAAACCGCTAAGCGAACCATGAACCTGTCTCTCTACTCGCGGACGAGTTCAGTGTCGTTAGCCCGTTCGGAAAGGACCGCGCTTTCAAGAACACCGTCGCTCCTCATCGCTCGGAGTAGTCATTTGTCGCATGTCGTTTCCAAAGCTCAGACTCTCGCCATTTCATTGAGCTCGATGAGACTTTGTGGCCTGGCGGTTAAGGTCCGTCTCAACGTCCACAGGAGCACGACAAATACAAGGAAGTAGCTGGCGGCATACGCCGCCGGCGCCGCCTGGGCGCCCAACAACGGCCGCCACACGATACTCAGCGCGACATACAACGCCGGCCCGCAGATGGCCTGCGCGATGTAGCTGCCGATCCGACGCTGCGTGACCAGCACCATCTGCAGCGGGTAGGCCATCACCTTGAAGACGTCGCCGATCAACTGAAACGCCAGCAGATCGCGCATCGGAGCAAAGCGGCTGGTCAGCACGACCGCGATGATGACGTCGCGCAGGAGGTAGATGGCCGACGCACAGCAGGCGGTGACGATGCAGAGCTGCACGATCGTCCGGCGCAGCAGCTCGCCGCGCGCGCCTTCTCCTTCAAGCGACGAAAAGTACGCCATGAAGTAGAAGCCGAGGCCGGTCGTGATGACCCCGACGTACATGTCCGACAGACGCCACACGGCCTGCAGGTAGCCGCCCTGCTCCAGCCCGAGGGTCCGCACCGTCCCGCCCCTCACGAGCAGCTGGGCGAGCGGCAGGGCAATCGAGTGGGCGATGAGCATCGGATAGAACTTCCAGATGTCGCGCAGGGTCGCACGGTCGAACCCGCTGAACAGCGCACGCGGTGAAATCAGCTTCGACCGAAACGCGATCCAGCTCGACACCGCCAGCTTGCTGCCATAGACAGCGGTCATGCCGACGAGACCGCCCCAGATGCCGAAGGTGTAAGTCAGACCTGCGAAGAGGATGAACTCGACGATGGTGCAGGCAATGCTCGCGCTCGCAATCAACTTGATCTGCTTGAGCCCGTTCAGCGCGCCAATCAGAACCGTGTCGACGACCGCCAGCATCACCACGAACCCGCCCGCGACGATCACCGGCCAGTATTTCGCGTCGAACAGCAGCAACGAGCTCAGTGTGGACGCACTCGACAGCACGACAAGGGCGACCAGCCCGCTCATCAACAGCACGGACCAGATCGCGGTGGCCCACAACTCCTGCAGGCGCGCGGGCGACGAACGACGCTCGGCGGTGAGGTTGACGACCGCGGTCTGCGCGCCGTTCGCGATCGCGCCGGTCGAGACCTGGATGAAATTGGCGATTTCTCCGACCAGGGCCATCCCCGCTGGTCCGAGGAACAGCGCCGACACCTTCGCGCTGAAAAAGCCCAGCACGATGCGGAGCACGCTGTTCACGCCGGACCAGCTCATGGCTTTCCACAGAGCCGTTTCCCGGACGTTCAGACGCTTCAGCAATCGTCCGCTCATGGATGTCGTATGCAGTTGAGATGTCGTGTGCGGCTGAGAGAAGCGGGCCTAGTACGCGCCGCGGCGGAACAGGGCCGGAACCGTGCGCGCGAGAATCAACAGGTCGGTGAAGATCGACCAGGACTGGATGTACTCGAGCTCGAGACGGACGACCTTGTCGAAATCGAGGATTTCGTTCCGCCCGCTCACCTGCCACGGTCCGGTCACGCCGGGCACGACGAAGAGCCGTGTCATGTCGCGCTCGAAATAGTGGGTGAGCTCTTCCGGCAGGCACGGCCGTGGCCCGACGAGGCTCATCTCGCCCCTGAGCACGTTGAAGAGCTGCGGCAGCTCGTCGAGCGACGTGCGCCGCAGGAATCGCCCGACACGCGTGACGCGGGGATCGATTTTGATCTTGAACAACCGCTCGTCGGGATACTCGTTGAGATGCTGGAGCGCCTCCCGTTCGTCGTGCGCGCCGACCCGCATCGTCCGGAATTTCACGATGTCGAAGAGCTTTCCACCAACGCCGGCTCGACCTTGCTTGAAGAACACCGGACCGCGGGAATCGAGCTTCACCGCGATCGCGACGAGCACCAGCACCGGCCAGATCACCGCGAGCCCGAGGATGGTCAGCCCGAGATCCATCGCGCGCTTGACCATCAGCTGCGGAACATCCAGCCTGATCGGCCTCAGCCGCAGGAACGGCCCGATGGCGCTTCTCCGCACCTCGAGCTGCGTTCCCGAAATCGCCTTCAGCGTCGCCGGCAGCACCGAGACCGACGCGCCGACTCGAAAACAATGCCCGACCACCGTTTCCAGCCTGGTGAACGGCAGGTTGGCCACGATGATGAGGCCTTGTGCCCGCGCGGCAGAAAGCGCCGCCTCGATATCGTCGAGCTGGCCTACGAGCGGAACGGTACCATCGTCGAGATTCGACTCTTTCGTTCTGGGCGGCACACGGCCGACGATCTCCAGCTCGCATCCTGACGTCCGGCGGCACCGGTTCGCCAGCCTGTCGGCCTCCTCGATGCTCCCGACGACGACCACCCGCATCCGTAGCAGGCCCTGGTCGTAGCCGGCTGCCACCACGTGGTCCAGTGCCAGCCTGAACAACCAGACGTAACCGGCAATGACCGCCGCCGAATAGAGATAGGCCGTCTTGTTCGGCAGATCGGGCGTGTTACGGCCGAACAACTGTGCCTGCACCCACCCAAGGAACGCCGCAATCAGGACGCCAGACGCGATCTTGACGAGATCGACGCGGGCCTTCCCTCCTGCATACGCGCCACACGCCCAGAGCGAGAGCGGGAGCAGGCAGAAGACCATGGCGACGAGCGGTACGTGATCGGGAAGCGGACGCATCCCGCCTGCCGATACCAGCTCCCATGTTCTGAGCACGGCGCCGATCGCGAGCACGCCGGCCAGGCTGTCTGTGCCGAAGAGCGTGGCGACCCGGATGACTCTGCGGGACGACTCGCTCCAGCCGCGGAACGCCCGCTCGTCGAGCCCCGAGCGCACGTCCACAGTTGGAAGATGAACGCCCTGGGGTAATGCAACGACCGCCGGATGCGATGCTGGGGGGGCTGAAAATCGCACTGAAAGTTCCTCCGTGGCTAAGAGCGCTTAAGTGGTCGCCACGTAGTAGCCGGCGTATTCCTTTCGGTAGTACTTCGAGTAGTAGTACGCGTTGCCCTCGAGGTCGACGCGATTCAACACGGCCCCGATGAACTTCACGCGCGCGTGCTCGAGCTGGTCGAGCGCCGTCTGCGCGGCATTGCGGTTCGTGACATCGGCGGCCGCGACGAAGAGCACGCCCGACGCGCGATAGCCGATGACCGCGGCATCGGTCACCGCCATGACCGGCGGTGTGTCGATGACGACGAGATCGAAGTGATCCTTGAGCGAGTTCAGCAATTCGGCGAATCGCTTCGAGCCCAGGAGCTCAGCCGGATTCGGCGGAATCTTTCCCGCCGGCAGCACGTAGAAGTTCGGCAGCGCGGTCTGGCGCATCACCTCGTTCGCCTTGGCGGCTCCGACCAGCAGATTCGAGAGGCCGGGTTCGTGCTGAATTTTGAGCGCCTCGTGCACGCGCGGGCGGCGCATGTCGGCGTCGATGAGCAACACGCGCTGGCCGGCCATCGCCATGCCCAGCGCAAGATTGCACGCCACCGTGGTCTTGCCTTCTCCCGGTCCCGTGCTCGTCACGACCACGGAGCGCGATCCCCCGTCGGCGAACGAGAACAGCACGTTCGTGCGAAGCCCCCGGAACGCTTCGGCGAAGTTCGCCGGCACGCTGCCGTTGATGAGCGGGTCGCCGGCGTGCTCGCCGGTCAACTTCGGAATGATGCCCATCGATGGCAGACCCAGCTGCGTCTGCAGCTCTTCCGGCGTCTTGATCCGGTTGTCCATGTACTCGAAGAAGAACGCGACGCCGACGCCGCAGAGGATGCCGCCCAGCAGCCCGATCAGCAGGTTGAGCATCCGGCGCGGGCTCACCGGGTCGGACGAGACGTCGGCCGGATCGACGACGCGGATGTTGCTCGTCTTGAGCGCGCCCGATACGCCGGTTTCCTTCGCGCGCTGCAGCAGGCTCTGGTAAATCTGCTTGGAGCTCTCGACATCGCGTTCCAGAACGCCGTAGTCGATCGCTTTGCGGTTCATCGACTGCGCCTCGCCCTTCTGGGCGTTCAGCGCCGACGTCAGGCTCTGTTCCTGCGCCTGCGCCGCCTGGTATTCGGTCCTCACGCCCTGCACGACCTTCGCGATTTCGCCGTCCAGCTTCATCTGCGACGTTTGAATCGCCGACTGCATCCGCAGCATCTCGGGATGCCGCTCGCCCAGCTTCTCGGCCTGCTGCGCGCGCTGCCGCTGCAGGTTCGCGAGCTCGGATTTCTGCTGCTGGATGAACTGGTTCGCCAGAATCGCCGGGAACGTGTCGAGCGCCGCCGCGTCGTGCTCGATCGACGCCAGCTGCCGGTACATCGATTCCTTCAGCAGGCGGTCGGTCTTGGCCTTGGTCACCGCGCTGTTGAGATCGGCCAGCTTCTGCACCACGATGTTCTGGCGATCGGCGACAGACAGCGCGTCGGTCTGCTCGCGGTAGTGCTGCAACGCCGTTTCGGCCGCTTCGACCTGCGCACGCTGCTCCTCGAGCTGCTGGGCGAGCCATGCGGAGGCGTCGCGCGACGCCGTAAAGCGGAACTCGAGGTTCTGCTCGATGTAGGTCTTGGCGATCCCGTTGGCGACCTTCGCCGCGACCACGGGATCCTGCGACCGGAAGCTCACCTCGACCAGCCGGCTGTTGCGAACCGGCGAGACGTCGAGACGATCGAGGAAGTTGCTGATCGCCTTCACCTGCACAGCGGTTTCCCCGGGCTCCGGAATCGCGCTCGGCGCCTTGCCGCCGACGAGCGATGCCGCCCACGCCGCCGAGGAGCGCACCGTGTTGCCGATCGAGAACCCTTTCTTCGCAGGATCCGGGCTCAGCTCCGTGTTGCTCCAGAGCTCCAGCGCATCGATCGTCTGCTTCGCCAGGCTCCGGCTCTGCAGCAGCCGGTACTGCGTCTGGTAGTAGTCCTGTCGGCTTTGCGCCTCATCGATGACTTCCTTGAAGTTCACGATGTTCGGGTTGTCGGCCTCGATCAGCATCTGGACCCGCCCTTCATAGAGCGGCGTCGCCGTGAACGTGTACACGGCGGTGGCCAGGAAGATCGCGACGAACACCGCGAGGGTGACGTGTCGGCGCTTGACGACCACGCGCGCGTAGTCGAACAGATGCGGCTCCTCACGAGGCTGCCGCTGGTTGGGACGGGGACCATCTGGCTGCGATGGAATCGCGAGGTCTCCCGAAGTTCGCAGTCCTGCCGGCTGAAGTTCGTCTGTCATCTGATTCACCCTTATCAGTTTTTCACTTCGCTGTAGTGGTGTTGTCGGTTTTCAGTTTTCAGTTGTCGGTGGCTTCATGACTGAGAACTGACTATCGAGAACTGCAAACTGCTCTAGAAGTACCGCTCGGGCACCATGATGGTGTCACCGGGCTGGACAATGGCCGTTAACTTCACGCTGATTTCTCTCTTGTCACCTTCGACGACGCGGATGATCTTCGTCCGGTTGATGGCGCCGTTCGGCGTCACGCCGCCCGCAAGTGACAGCGCCTGCAGCACGGTCGTGTCCGTCTTGATCGGATACGCCGCCGGATTCTTCACCTCGCCGAAGATGTACACGAGCTCGGCTCGCGCGACGTAAATCGTGTCGCCGTCGCGCAGATCGATGTTCCGCACGGAGCCGGCGCCGCTCTGCAGATCCTTCAGGTTGAACCGCTGGATCTCCTTGTCGCCCGCCGCGTCGATGGCGATTGGACCGTCCACGCCCTTCGTGCCGCGCACGACCACGACCTCCTCGCTCGCGTTTGAGGTCGTCGAGCCTGCCTTGGCCAGCGCCTCGATCAGCGTCATGTCGCCGGTCAGCGAATACGCGCCGGGGCTGCGTACTTCCCCGGTCACGAACACCCGCTGGCTGCGGTACTGCTCGATGGCCACCGTGACCTGCGGGTTCTTGAAGAAGCCGTCCGCCAGCCTCTTCTTGAGCTCCACCTCGAAGTTTCGAATCGTCAGGCCACCCGCCTGCACCCGTCCAACCAGCGGAAAGGTGAAGCTGCCGTCCAGCTCGACGGCGAACTTGCCGCCGAGGTCCGTCTGGTCGTAGACGGCAATGGACAGGACGTCCTGGGCGCCGATGACGTAGTCACCAGCCGATTGCGTTAACGCGACGCGCGGAGCGCTCAAGGTCAGCACCATGAGAAACGCCCCGATCGTCCTGAACGAAAATGAGAATGTGTTGTCCGGCATCACACCAGCCTCGTGTTTAGAATCCATACGTCACCGACGAACCAATCCGGAAGCCTTCGTACATTGCGGTCGCATTCGTGTTCGAATCGCGGCTCATCTTCGACACGCCCACACCGACGCGCACGTCGCGCTTCGGTGTGTAGCCCATCGACACTGTGTAGATCACCGTCACGTCCTGACGTTCGGGGCGAAGCCGCGACAGCGGGTCGCCCGGGAGGATGAGATTCCGATAGCTGTATCGCTGGCGCAGCACCGAGCCGCTCGCGTCGAAACGGCCGACGATTTGCCGGCGCACGGTCACGCCGAAGCCATCGAGCACGAAGTACGGCTGGAGCTCTTCGTAGGAGAACCCGAGATCGCGGTCGCCCGAGAATTCGAGCGTCGCCGCGCGCGGCAGACGGAACCTGAGCCGTGCCGATCCGACGACGCCGCGAAAGTCCGGGAGCTCGTCGTGCAGCGCCTCGAACCGTCCGTAGCCCAGGTACGCGCTCCCTGAAACCAGAGCCCGCGGCCTGAACTCGACGCCCGGCTGGACGCGCAGCGTGTTCCCGTCGCGCAGCGGCGCCGATATGAAACGATCCCGATACGTCTCGGTGCGCACGGCCAGGGTCGTCAGGGGTGTCCGCTGATACCGGGCCGTCGCGCTGAAGCCGTTGGTATCGCGGTTCAAGGTCTGCTCGAGATCGCTGCCCGTGAAGACCTGGTCGCCGTCGAACCGGAGGATGGACTTCCGGGCGGCGACCTCGACGGCAAACTTCCTCGACAGCCGCAACTCGCCGCCGGCGCGCAGCGTGTTCTCGAGGCGCCGCGCCCGCACGTCGATTTCGTAGTTGGGCCGCTGCCGGGTGTTGAGCAGATCGTTCTCGACGAACAGCGTCACGCGGTGCAGGTAGACCTCGCCGCGCACTTCCGCGTGCGGGTCGACCGAACGCTCGCTCGAGTATTGCTGGAAGTACACCAGGTCGGCGCCTGCCGTCGTCTTCACCAGGCCCCGGCGCCCGATCGGCACCCACACGTGCGCTTCGGGTCCGACCGTGAAGGTGAAGTCCGACTTTGGATTGATGGCGCTGTTGAAGACGTTGGTATCCACTCCGATCTGGCGCAACTGCACCTCGGGCGTCAGGTACACCGGACCGAAATGAATTTTTGCTTCGGTGCGAGGGTCTTCGTTCCGCTGCGACTGTGCGGCAGCCCCGCGCGTCAGACCCAGCCCGAGCGTCAATGCCAAGGCGATCCGCAAGGCGGATGATGAAATGGTCATATGTGTTTGTTTGATTGCCGGGAAACCGGAACCGGAAGTGACTTACCCGGAGCAGGCGGGGGACGCGTTGGGGCGTCCCCCGCTCACCCTTTGGAGATCACTGCCTACTTCGAGCCGCTGGCGTCGTCCTTGGTGACGACAAACGCCGTGGTGATCCCGGTTGCGATCGTCGCAATGGTGATCATACCCAGCGTGCTGGTCCAGAAGCTGCCGCCAAAGACCGGAGCCGCAGCCGCCGAGGACGCCGCCAACGCCGTAATCCGGACGTTGCCGGCCGTCATGCTCTTCGACGTCAACGTCACCGGTGCGCTGGTGCCCGAGACAGCGCCGTTCGAGACGAGCTCGACGACATAGCTGCCCGCGTTTACGCCGGCGAAGGAAAATTCGCCGGAGCCGGTGGTGATCGTCGTGATCGTCACGGCGTCGCCCTGGTTATCCAGGCTGCGCAACCGTGCAATCTGCCCGGCGAGATGTTCGCCATTCTGGAGCATGGCGACGCCGCTGATCTGGCCTGCCGGACCTGCGGCGAAGAGGATGGAGTTCGCGGACAAGACGATCGCGAGCGAAAGAACAACCGAGAGTACACGCTGCAACATTGGGAGCCTCACTGTTGAGAAGTTAAACGCTGATTGCAATGATACGGACCCAGCTTGTGTAGTCAACGAATGCACGGACTTTATGTATCCGTTCGGCACCGGGTCCCAGATTCGAATGCGCGGGCCGTTCACGACTGGCGCGCACTCGTTCTCCGGGAAATTTTCGAGACGTTCATGCGCCGCAGTTTCCGATAGAGGTTCGGTCGCTGAACACCGAGCGTCTTCGCCGCGTCCGGAATACGGCCGTGGTGCTGCTCCACGACGGCGACGATGTACTCGCGCTCGAACCGCGCGCGGGCTTCACGCAGCGTCCCGCCCGCGGCGAACTGTTTGGCACGTCCGTCGATCTGGATTGTGGCGAGCACGTCGGTGAGATCGATGACGTCGGCGCGGCTGCGTCCGGCGAGCTCGCACAGCAGGCGCCGCAGTTCGGCGGCATTGCCATGCCACGGCAGAGCGGACAGCAGCTGCTGCGCCGCGCTCGAGAGCTGTTTGGACGGCAGCCCCGCGCCACGGCACGACTCGCTCAGGAGAAATGACGCGAGGGCCGGGATGTCCTCGCTTCGGCGCCGGAGCGGCGGCAGCTCGATCCGGGAGCCCGAAATCAGGTGGAAGAGCTCTTCCTGAAGACGCCCGTCTCGAACCGCTTCCTCATAGCCCTGCTCGACCGCCGCAATGGCGCGCACCGTCACCTTGATGCGCTTCTTCGCCTGCAGGACGACGGCCTCCCCGCTGCGGAAGAGACGCGCCAGCCGGATCTGAATGCGGGCAGGAATCGCCGGCAGATTCGCGAAGAAGATCGTGCCGCCGAGTGCGTTGTGCAGATGGCCCCCGCGCCCGATCCGTTCCACCGCCCGCCGTTCGGGCCGGTCGGTGCTCTCGGTGGCGTTGTAGCCGAAGAGATCGAACTCGAAGGCGTCTGGTGCGGCCGGATCGTAGACGACCCTCACGAAGGGCCCGCCGGGAGACGGGCTGCGGCGATGAACTTCGCGAGCCACCAGCTCGTGGCCGGTGCCAGGCTCGCCGCTGATGATGACGTTCGCGCGCGACCGTGCCGCCTGGGTCACGTCGTCGAGCACGCGGCGCATCGCGGGGGACGATGCAAAAATCGGGAGTTCAAGCTGCGCATTCACCGCAGCTGGGGTCAGCGGGTTCAGCGATGAGCTCAAAGTTGTTGAGAGCACGCTCGCGTTGTCGTGAGCGCGCAATGCCTCGGGAAAAAATTGCGTTGACGGATTGAGAAGAACGGACCGACGTGGCCGCGTCAGGAGTCGCGGCCGGGCCGCCGCGGATTCGGGCGGACCCTCAAGTGACGCATCTTTCTATAGAGGTTACTGCGCTGGATCCCGAGCGTCTTGGCGGCCTCGGGAATCCGGCCGTTGTGATGCGAGACGACCGCGGCGATGTACTCGCTCTCGAAGCGCGCGCGAGCCTCGCGCAGCGTGCCATTCACGCCGAACCAGGTGGCCTGGCCGTCGAGCCTGACATTGGACAGCACGTCGTCCAGGTCGATCGTGTGCGTGGTCGTGCGCGTGACCAGCACCTCGAGGAGCCGGTTCAGCTCGTCGCCGTTGCCGCGCCACGGCAGCGCGGCCAGCATGCTCTTCGCGGCAGGGCTGAGCTGCTTCACCGGAACATTCACCCGCTCGCACAGATGCCGCACCAGATGCGTGGCCAGGTCGGGGATGTCCTCGCGCCGATCGCGCAAGGCCGGCACGTCCACCCGGAACTCGCAGAGACGCTTGTGGAGATCCGCGAGCATCCGCCCGTCCTGCACGGCCGAATCGAGCGAGCGGTCGGCCGCCGTGATGATGCGGTGCTCGAGCTCCACGCGAGTGCCATCGTCCATGAGGACGACTTCGCCGTCGCGGAGGACCCGGATGAGCCGCATCTGAATGCGGGCCGGCAGGTCGGCGACGTTCTGCAGGAACAGCGTGCCGCCCTTCGACTCGAGCAGCTGCGCCGAACGGCGCACGCGCTCGAGACTGCGGCGCTCGACGCCGCTCCGGTTGCCGCTGGTCGCAAAAAGCTGGGCCTCGAGATCGGCCGGCGCCCGCCGCGCGCAGTCGACGATGACGAAGCGCCCTTCGTTGAACTTGCTGTGAGCATGAATAGCCCGGGCGATAATCTGACGGCCGGTGCCGGCCTCTCCGCTGAGCAGCACATGGACAGGCCGCTCGGCGGCGCGCGTAATCTCCTGCACGACAAATCGCATCGCCGCGGATGCGGCGATCAGCTGCTCGCCGTCCATTGGTGTCGAATCCGAGGTTTCAGGTACGCTCACCGTCGTTCTTTGCGATAGTCGATTGTGACCGTCGGCTTTCCTGATTTAGTCATATCGAAGGAAACCACTGCAAGCGATCCCCCCTCGTAGGTCTCCCACTTGTCGACCCGGCCGTCGGCGTCGGTGTCTTCCTCGGCACGGCTGCGGTCGCCCTTCGCGAAGAACTCGGTGCGATTGGCCCGGCCGTCACGCTTCGTCGAGATCTCCACTTTGGCCGGCAAACCATCGGCGCCCGCGAAGAGCCAGGAGTCCACAATTCCGTCGTTTGCCCTAGAAACGCCGACCTTCTCGAGCTTCTGGTCGGCGCCGTAGTATTCCCATCTGTCGATCGAGCCGTTCTCGTCGTTGTCGATCTCGATCCTCACGAACTTCGGGCCGTCCATATAGCTGAACACGTCCGGCTTGCCATCTTTCTTCACGTTCATCGTCAGCTCGGCCAGCTTGCCCGTTTTCTCGTTGTATATGGCTTTCACGTCCCCTGCGGCCTCGGTCGGCGCGGGAGCGGTGCAACCCGTCGAAAGGGCCAGAACACCTACCATCGTCGCCACAGCGGCGACCGGAAGTAGGTCATAAACCCTATTAATGTGTTTTGGCAAGAGCTTCGCCCTTTGAGTTACAGGTGATTCTCGGTCACATGCCAGAGAACGGCACGTGAGGACAAGGGAGACAAGCCGCCTTGGGGGCAAGCTTGGGGGGATTCCCTTCGACGCTCCGCTGAAGTGCCTGGGCTCGTCGTCCGTCGCAACTCCGCGCATCTCTGCGCAGCGCGACGGAAGAGGTATTCTACCGGGCCAGTTTGATGTGTCAACAAGGAATACTCTTTGGACTAAAATGATACACTAGTCCAATATTGCGACGGGCAATTTGAAGAAATTTCTAAGGAAATCGCGAAGTTCCGGGATGGTTTGCAAAGTGTTGACACTTGTTCTCAGATGCGCACCGTTGTGAGTCCCTTTTGAATACCAGGACATCAAGGCTCGCACTTTGTTGATTACCCAACGTTGGTGGCGCGTCTGCGTCTCTCCAGCCTTGTGTCTAAACCCCTCGGCTTCGTTCTGGCCTTCGTGCAGCAGCAGATCGATGTATTCGAGGAGGAACTCTCCGCGGTCCTGAAGCGAGATCTCTCGCTGCGGGCGGCCTGCGGCCAGGTCGGACGCCTGAGAAAGAATCCACGGATTGCGAAGCACGCCGCGCCCGACGAGCACGCCGCTCACGCCTGTGGCCATGCGCTCGAGAATCTGGCCGGCATCGAGGCAATCGCCTGATCCCAGCACTGGAATCTTCACGGACTGGGCGACCCGATCGATCAAGCTCCAGTCGGATTGACCCGTATAGGACTGCGCCGCCGTACGGCCGTGGACCGCGACCGCCGCCGCACCGGCATCCTCGACGCGACGGGCCAGCTCGGGCGCATTGATCGACTGGTCGTTCCAGCCAGCCCTCATTTTCACCGTGACCGGAATCTTCACCCGGCTGGCCATTGCCGCGATCACGCTGGCGGCGTGCGCGGGTTCGCGCATCAGGCTGCATCCCGCGTTGTGTTTCGCGATCTTCGGCACCGGGCAGCCCATGTTCACGTCGACGATATCCGCCCCAAGCGCTTCGACGATCTGCGCGGCATCGGCCATCTTTTCGGGATCGCCCCCGAAAATCTGGATGGACACCGGACGCTCTTCCTCGGTGTATTCGGCGTATTCCAGGGTGCGATCGATGCCTCGCACCAGCCCGTCGGCGCTGACCATCTCGGTCACCACCAGCCCGCACCCGCCCTGCCGTTTCACCAGGCGGCGGAACGCGGTGTCGGTCATGCCCGCCATGGGCGCGACGACGAACGGTGAAGCGAGCGGTACGTTGCCGATTTTCATGAACAGACCAGTATACCCATCGCCCGGGCGTCCGATTCGTGCGCCGGCGAGGCTCTCGTAGTAGGAACAGGGCCTTCACGGTTTGGCGCACTGACTTTGGGGCTGGCAGGCGGCTGTTGTTGTCGGCGGCTCGCATATCCGTCCGCCACGCCGCAGAACGTCGGCGTGACTCGGGCCAATGGGCCACACCTGCTGCAGCGCGAATCCGAAGCTACGGCGCCGGGCCGCGCTGCGATGCCGCCACGGACCGGGCGACGCGAGGACACTGACTTCGCACTTCGGCCTCGCTCGGTGCCCTCGGGCTTCTCGCGCGGTCAGGCATTCCGAATCGGCGGCCTCCGCACGGATTCGCGCTGCAGCAGGTGTGTCCCATTTGACCGTGCGGCGTGCCGACGCGATCCGGCGGCGGTCGCCGTCCTGTGAAGTGGCGCGGGCAATCGGCTTGCGAGCGAGCCCGTAGACACGCGAATGCCAGCGATCAGAGAAAACGCGGCGAGGCGTGAGAGTGCGTGGGGATGGGGGTCCCCGCGCTCATGAAACGCTGGGCCGCAGCCGCGTTTTGCAGACGGACTCCCGGGATCGCGCGCAAGCTGATTGGCCGTGCCACTTCGGGGGATGACAAAGGTAGTGTTAGAAGGGCTTGACGTCGGCGGCGTCGACTTCCACGCTGACGCCCTGGCCGATGAGATCGACCGACAACACGAGGCGCGCGTGCGACCCCTTGCGGATGAGGCGGCCGACGACACCCTTCAGCGCGCCGTGCGTCACCTCGACCATCATGCCTTCGCGGATGAGCGGGCAGGGATCGAACTGCAGGTCGCTTTCAACCAGGCGCCGGATGCCGTCGATTTCGTGCTCGGGGATCGCCGCCGGTTTGCCTTCGAACGACACGATGTTGACGACACCGGTGCACTTGAGGATGGCCAGCGATTCCTCTTCGTTGAAGCGGGCGAAGCAGTAGCCGGGAAAGAGCGGCCAGTCGATCTTCTTCTTGCGATCTTTCCACCGGCTCCAGCGGGTGATGGTCGGAAGAAACGCATCGAAGTGCTTGCGCGCGATCTGATCGCGCACGACCAGTTCGTGACGCGATCGTGTCCAGACCGCGTACCAGTTGGTTCCCGGTTGGTCCATAGACTAGAAGGTGGGCTCCCCCGCGACGCCGATCTCCCACGCCTTGCGGAGATCGTCGTTTTTCCACTCGATGATGGCCTGCCCGCGAAGGCGTTGCAGATACTTCTTGAGCTCGCCGTTCACCTTCTCGCCGGTCAGCCGGTCGGCGATCTGCGCCCGCGCCGACTCGAACGGCAGCGTGGTCGATTCGATGCTGGATTCCAGCTTGAAGAACTGCGAGCCGGTCTGGGTGTTCCGCACCGGCGTCAGCTCGCCGACCTTCATCTTGGAGATTTCCTTGAGCAAATCCTCGTTCATCTCATCGCGCGAAATGGGGCCGATGAGGCCGCCGTTGGCCTTGGAGGGCGAATCCGACGCCTCGGCCGCCACCTTCTCGAAAGGCTCCCCCTTCGCGATCCGCGCCCTCAGCGCGTTGGCTTTTTCCGCGGCGTCGTCGAGCGAGCCCACGCTGGGCGCCTTTTTCACGGGATCCAGCTCGGCCGTCACGACGATTTCCCGCAGCGTGACGCTGGGCGTGGTGCCGAATTCCGTCTGGTGGGCGTCGTAGTACGCGCGCTCCTCGGCCTCGGTCACCTCGACCCGGCTGCCGATCTCGCGGCGCTGCACCTGGCCGATCAGGATTCGCTTGGAGAGGATGGTCTTGAGCTGCGCCAGCGTCATCCCCTCGGTCTTCAGAGCGGCCTCGAATGCGGCCTCGCTCTCGATCTTGTTGTCTTTCTTGATCGAATCGAGCACCTCGGAGAACTGCGCATCGCTGACCGACATCCCCAGTTCCTTGGCCCGCTGCATCAGCAGCATCTCGTCGATCATGCCGACGATGGCCTGCGGGTTGACCTGGGCGAAGATCTTCGCAAGCTCGGCGTCGGAGGTCCGTGAGGGGTCGGGCGGATTCGGCAGATCGCGAAGCGCGGCCAACTGGACCCTCTGGAACTCGGTCTGGGTGATGATCTCGCCGTTCACCTTGACGAGCACCTGCTCCAGAATCTCGGCATTCAGCCCCGCGGCCAGCAACGCGACGACAAATGCGACGGACAATACTTTCTTCATTACTTGCTTCCTAATCCCCAATCCCTAATCCCTAATCCCAAGTAAGTTAAACACTTATTGTATCCCGGCCAGTTCGCCCAACAAACCGCGTACCCTGGCGAACACCCCGCCCGGCGCGTTGGGGTCTTCCTTTGGCGGCTTGAGAATCTCGTCCTTCGTGAATCCGGCCTTGACCTCGCCGGCGGTGGCGCGCGCCGTCCACCAGCTCTGGCCCGTGCTCTGGCGAGCCCTGGCTTTGGTCCCCATCCCGCCTGACCCGGGAGCCCCTGGTCTGCGCTCGCCCCCCGGCCGCGGCACGGGTGCTGCCTGGGCTGCCGGGGTTTTCGGGCCCGGGGGCAGCCGCAGATCCATCCGGATGCCCGCCGGCGGAACGATGGTGGTATCGCCCCTTCCGCCGACGACCTTTAACAGCCGCTCGACATTCAGACGCTGCCCCTGGGTGTCCGGCCTGAACTTGACGATGACGGTCTGCGCCTCGCGGTCGATGGACTCGATGCCGAGCCGGTCGGCCATGATGCGAATCCGGCCGTACTGCTCGAGATGCTCCACGGTCTCCGGCACGGGCCCATAGCGATCGTGCAGCTCGCCCAGAGTCCGGTCGAGCTCATCGTCGGTGCGCGCGTCGGCGATCTTGCGGTAAATCATCAGCCGCTGATTCATCTCCGGCACGTACGAGGGGTCGATCTTCAAGTCGACGCGCAGGTTCACCACCGCACGCACGTCGTCGAGGATGTCTTCGCCCTTCAGCTCGCGGATCGCCTGTTCGAGCAGCTTCATGTACATCTCGAAGCCGACGGTCTCGATGTGCCCGCTCTGTTCGCCACCGAGCAGATTGCCCGCGCCGCGAATCTCGAGGTCGAGCGCCGCCACGCGGAACCCGCTGCCCAGATCGCTGAACTCGCGAATGGCGGCCAGCCGCTTTTTCGCAACCGCCGACAACGTCGTCTCTGGCGGAACCAGCAGGTACGCATAGGCGGGCCGGTCGGAACGGCCGACGCGGCCGCGCAGCTGGTAGAGCTGCGACAGGCCGTATCGATCCGCGCGGTTGATCAGAATCGTGTTGACGTTCGGAATGTCGAGGCCGTTCTCGATGATCGTTGTCGCGAGCAGGATGTCGTACTTCTTGCTGATGAAGTCGAGCATCGCGCGCTCGAGCTCGTCCTCGCCCATCTGACCGTGTCCGACGACGATGCGCGCCTCGGGCACCAGGCGCTGGACCAGATCGCCGATGGCAAAAATCGACTCCACGCGGTTGTGGACGAAGTACACCTGGCCGCCGCGCTCGAGCTCGTGGCGGATCGCGCGCCCGATCACCTGGGCGTCGAACTTGACGACGTTGGTCTGGATCGACAGCCGATCCTTGGGCGGCGTTTCGATAATCGACATGTCGCGGATCCCCACCAGCGACATGTTCAGCGTGCGCGGGATGGGCGTTGCGCTGAGCGTCAGGACGTCGACCTTTCGCCTCATCTGCTTGATGCGTTCCTTGTGCGCGACGCCGAACCGCTGCTCTTCATCGACCACGAGCAGGCCGAGGTCCTTGAACTGGATGTCCTTCGAGAGCAGCCGATGCGTGCCGACGATGATGTCGATCTTGCCGGCGGCGAGATCCTTGATGATCTGGTCCTGCTCGGCCTTCGACCGGAACCGGCTGACCATGTCGGTGACGACGGGAAACCCGGCGAACCGCTCGCTCAGCGTCTTCTGATGCTGGAAGGCGAGCACGGTGGTCGGCGCGAGAAACGCGACCTGCTTGCCGTCGATGACCGCCTTGAACGCCGCCCGCATGGCCACTTCGGTCTTGCCGTAGCCGACGTCGCCGCACAGGAGACGGTCCATGGGCGTCGGCGACTCCATGTCGCGCTTGATGTCGCTGATGGCACTCGTCTGGTCGGGCGTGAGCTCCCACTGGAAGGCGTCTTCGAACTCCCGCTGCCAATGGGCGTCCGGGTTGAACGCGTGGCCCTGAACCGTCTTGCGCGTGGCGTACAGCTTCAGCAGCTCCTCGGCCATGTCGCGCATGGCCTTCTTGACGCGGGTCTTCGTCCGCTCCCATGAGGTGCCACCGAGCTTGTCGAGCGGCGGTTTGGTCGTGCCGCTGTACTTCTGCACCAGGTCGAGCCGCTCGACCGGTACAAACAGCTTGTCGTCGCCGGCGTAGACGAGCTCCATGAACTCCTGCATGGAGTCGCCGACACCGATCTGCTTCAGGCCGACGAACTGCCCGATGCCATGATCGACATGGACGACGTGATCGCCCACCTTGAGATCGCGCAGATCCGACAGAAACGTCTTCGCAATCGACCGATGCCGATCGCCCTTGCGTTCGGCCCTGGCGCGCTCTTCCTCGAAGACGTCCCCCTCGGCGATGATCTGCAGCTCGGCGCCGGGCAGCCGGAATCCCTTCGAGAGCTGGCCAACCGTGATGTGCACGGCGACATTCAGCAGCTCCTCGGTCCGATCGATGAGGACGCCTCGAAGGCCGTACTCCGCCAGCATTTCGGCGGTCCGCTCGGCGCGCCCTTCCGTGCCGGAGACGAACAGAATCGCGTCGCCCCGCTCGCGAATGCGCTTGAGGTCGGCGATCCACTCCTGAATCCGGCCACGGAATTCGACCGCCGGCTGACAGGCCACGTTCAGGTGCGTTGGGTGCGACGGGTGCGTTGGCGACGCGACGTAGGCCGGGTCTTGCTCTTCAGACCCGGCGACCCCCAGCGCCAGTTGATCGACGCGCGTGGCTTTGGCCAGCTTCTCGTCGACCTCGGACCACGGAATCAGCAGCTCGTCGGGCGTGGGCGCCTTCGGGTTCTCTTCCCGCGCCTCTGCAAAGCTCGCCTGCACCTGCGCGGCCAGCTTCGCGGCGTGCGCCCGCACCTCTTCTTCTTCGAGCACGATGAACGAAAGGTCGCGGTCGCCGGGCAGGTAGTCGAAGAATGTCGCCGTTCCCGCCTTCTCGGCCAGAGGGACGACGGATGCCTGATCCAGGGTCTCGATCGATCGCTGCGTGGAGGGATCGTACCGGCGGATCGATTCGATGTTGTCGCCCACGAACTCGACCCGAACGGGATTGTCCGCGCCGGCCGGGAAGAAATCGACGATGCCGCCGCGCACGCAGAATTCACCGTGCTCGTCCACGGGATCCTCACGAGTGAATCCCGCGTCGGCCAGCAGATCGCCGAACGCGACCGGATCGAGATCCATGCCGTTCTTGAGCTCGATGGCCGCGGCTTCCAGCTTCCCCGGTGCGCTCACGCGCGGCAGGAGCGACGCCGCCGATGCCGCAATGACGCGCGCACGGCCGCTGGCCACGCCGTGCAGGGCGGCAGCCCGCGCCGAGGCCACGCCGAAGTGGGGCGCAATCGTGCGATACGGATCAACCTGGAGCGACGGAAACGGCTTGACGGCGTCCTCGAGCGAGGCGGCCGACGCCCCCTCGAGCGCGGCCATGAAGAATCGGACGTCCAGGCAGAACCGATCGACCTCTTCGTCGGTCGGCACCACGACGACCGTCACCGCATTGCGGCGGTGGCTGACCTGTGCGGCCACGTAGAGCGCTTGGGCCGACGGCGACAGTCCGCGCACGCGATGGGCGGACGAGTCCATGCCGGTTCGCGTCGCGGCGGTCTTGAGGATGGCCTGCAGGTTGAGGGACGTGGTCGACGGCATACGAGCGGCATAAGACGTAGGCCGGGTCTTGCCTTGCAGACCCGGCGCGGCGGGTCCACAGGACCCGCCCTACGTACCTTGTATCTTCTCGATTATGGCAGACGTCGAGTACCCTTCGGCGCACGCGATCCTGACGACGCGCCCGCCTTTCGATTCCACGATATCCCGGCCGACGATGGCGTCGAGCGCCCAGTCGGCGCCCTTGACGAGCACGTCGGGACGCAGCCGGCTGATGATTTCGTACGGATCGTCTTCATCGAACACCACGACCGCATCAACACACGCGAGCGCCGCCAGCACCTCGGCGCGTTCGTATTGCGGATTGATGGGACGCCCCGCTCCCTTGATGCTGCGAACGGAGCGGTCGGAGTTGACCGCGACAATCAGCGCATCCCCTTCCCGCCGCGCATCCTGCAGATATCGTATGTGTCCCGGGTGAAGCAGGTCGAACACGCCGTTGGTGAACACGATGTCCTTCCCGGCGTGGCGCAGAGGCTCGACAAACGCGACGGCTTCCGCGGTCGACAGAATCTTCCTGCGCATCGCTCCGGCGGTCAGCTCCTGGTGAGCCTGATGCCCGGCGTAAACGCCCAGGCATGTCTCGGGCGGTAGATACCGACGTCCTTGCTGCGCGACTTCACGCGGAAGGTGTAGAGCAGGCGGTGAAAGTCGTACGGGTACCCGTCCCGCTTGTGCACGGCCACATCCAGCTTGTACGTGCCTTCCACGAGATCGAGCGCATCGATCGCGAACGTCACTTCGCCTTCGCCGGCGATCTCTTCAGGCGTGAAGTTCTCGATGTCCGTGTTCGTGCCGTAGCAGTTGACGCCCTCGGCGTTGTACACGCCGATGCCGAACACGAAATCGCGGTTCGGCTGGTGCGCGCGGACGCCCAGGTGAATCGACATGCGCTCGCCCGACTGGAAGATGTGCGACGCCTGCCCGGCGGCGTCTTTCAACGTCACGCCCGTGATCTCGATTTCCCGCGAGCCCCAGCGGCCTTCGTCCTTGCGGTTCATATCCTCGGCCTGGGCCGGGTCTTGTTTTGCAGACCCGGCACTGACGGTGCCGACTTCTGCGGGAACGTCTTCCGCCGTGGCGGGTCCGGAAGGACCCGCCCTACGTGCTGCGGCTTCGGCTGATCCCGAAGGACCCGCCCGGCGTTCGACCTCTCGCTCGTCCGCCCGCGCGAGTTCCCGCTCTTCGCTCTTGCCGACGTCGGTGAGATAGGCGCCTACGACCCTCCTGGGATCGCCCGATCCACGCACCCGTCCGCTGTCGAGCCAGAGCGCCTCGTCGCAGAATCGCTCCACGAGGTCGAGCGAGTGCGTGACCAGCAGAATCGTCTTGCCGCGCCGTTTGAACTCGCCGAACTTGTCGAGGCACTTGTGGGTGAACCCCGCGTCGCCGACGGCGAGCACCTCGTCGACCAGCAGCACGTCGGGATCGACATGGATGGCCACGGCAAACCCGAGCCGCATGTACATCCCGGACGAGTAGGTCTTCACTGGGGCATCGATGAAGTCCTTCAGTTCCGCGAACTCGACGATCTCGTCAAACCGCCTGCCGATTTCGCGCTTGCTGAGGCCGAGCATGATGCCGTTGATGAAGACGTTCTCGCGGCCGGAAATCTCGGGGTGAAATCCGGCCCCCAGCTCGATGAGCGCCGAGATTCGTCCCTGCACCTTCACGGTTCCGGTCGTCGGCTTGGTAATGCCGGCGACGAGCTTGAGCGCGGTGCTCTTCCCCGATCCGTTCCGGCCGATGACGGCGTAGGTCCGGCCCGCGGGTACGCTGAACGACACGCCCCGGAGCGCAGGAAACGTTTCTTCGGGCTGCAGATCCTGGATGAGGCTGCCCTTCAACAGGGCGCTCTTCAGCGTCGCGAATTGTTTCCGTCTGGCGTACTTGCGGTACACCTTCGTGACGTTCGTCAGCTCGATCGCGTTCACGCGGACCTCGTCGACTCTTTGACGCAGAGCCGCAAAGCCGCAGAGATTTTCTTGAATTTCGAGCCCTGAGATCTCCGCGTCTCTGCGCCTCTGCGTCGACAGATCGGTCGCTTCATCACACCTCTTCCGCGAACGAATCGCGCAGGCGGTCGAACAGGAAGTACGCGAACAGAAACAGCAGGCCCGATCCGACGGTCAGCGCCAGCAGCCACTTCCAGTGGCCGAAATCGCCGTCGAGATACAGGATCTCCTGGTACGAAATCGCGAGGTGGGTAAACGGGTTCAGGTCCAGATACGGCTGAATCGGCGCGGGGGCAAACCTCCAGTAATAGATGATGGGCGTGGCAAAGAACCACAGCGTCATGACGTTCGCCAGGATGTCCTTGATGTCGCGGAAATGGACCGTCAGCGCCGATAGAATCAGGGCCAGGGCGACGCTGAGCAGCAACTGCACCAGGACGACGAGCGGAAACCACACGAACTCCGAGGCGTGGATGGGCCTGTCGAAATAGATCAGGAACGCGAGGAGAATCGGCAGGCCCAGCAGAAAATGCACCAGGTTGGCCAGCACGGTGACAATCGGCAGCACCTCGGCCGGGAACATCACCTTCTTAATCAGGTTGCCGCCCGAGATCAGAATATTAGACGACTCGACGAGCGAGGTCTGGAACCACGTCCAGGGCAGCAGCCCGCAGAAGAGGAACAGCGCGAAGTTCGGAATCTCCTTCGACTGCGCCGGGGTCATCACGTAGGCGAAGACGAACGTGTACACGAGCAGCAACAGCAGCGGATTGACGAACGACCAGAAAAAGCCGAGCACCGAGCCTCGATAGCGGGCCTTGAGTTCCCGGGCGACGAGGCTCTGAATGAGACCGCGGTACTTGGGAAGTCGAAGGAGATTCTCGAACACGCGTTGTCAGTTCACTGTCGGGCGCGCGCTTTCGAAGACACCTGGATGCGGATCATCGCCTTCATGAGCGAGATCCGCACGCGCTCGAAGTCCATGTCGGGCGGCGGAGTCGCCAGGCGCGCTTCGGCCCGTCGCCTGGCTGCTTCGGCCCGCGCGACGTCGATCTCGTCGGGACGCTCGGCCAGCTCCGCCAGAATCGTGACGCGATCGGGCAGCACTTCGGCAAAGCCGAACGCAATCGCCGTGTAGTGCTTCTCGCTGCCCTGGCGGTACCACAGTTCGCCGATCTGCAGCATCGCCAGCATCGGCGTGTGGCCCGGCAGCACCCCGAGATAGCCGTCGGCCGCCGGAATCTGGACCTCGTCGACCGAATCGGCCACCACCGACCGATCGGGCGTCACGATCTCGAGCCGCAGATGCGTGGGAAGCGACGGTATGTCCATGTCTGCTATCGCGACGCCATCTTCTTGGCGTTCTCGACGACCTGATCGATCGTCCCCTGCATGTAGAACGCCTGCTCGGGCAGCGCGTCGTGCTTGCCTTCGATGATCTCCTTGAAGCCGCGAATCGTCTCGGCAATCGGCACGTACTGGCCCTCGCGCCCGGTGAACTGCGACGCGACGAAGAACGGCTGCGAGAGGAACCGCTGCAGCTTGCGGGCGCGGGCCACCGTCACCTTGTCTTCTTCCGCGAGCTCGTCGATGCCCAGGATCGCGATGATGTCCTGCAGATCCTTGTAGCGCTGCAGCACGCGCTTCACTTCCTTGGCCACGTTGTAGTGCTCGTCGCCGATAATGCGCGGATCGAGGATGCGCGAGGTCGAGGCCAGCGGATCGACCGCCGGGTAGATGCCGAGCTCCACGATCGCGCGCGACAGGTTCGTCGTCGCATCCAGATGCGCGAAGGTCGTGGCCGGCGCCGGGTCGGTGTAGTCATCGGCGGGCACGTAGATCGCCTGGACCGACGTGATCGACCCCTTCTTGGTCGAGGTGATGCGTTCCTGGAGCTCGCCCATCTCGGTGCCGAGCGTCGGCTGGTAGCCGACCGCCGAAGGCATGCGGCCCAGGAGCGCCGACACTTCCGAACCCGCCTGCGTGAAGCGGAAGATGTTGTCGATGAAGAGCAGCACGTCCTTGCCTTCGGCGTCGCGGAAGTACTCCGCCACCGTCAGCCCCGACAGCGCCACGCGCAGCCGGGCGCCCGGCGGTTCCGTCATCTGCCCGTACACCAGCGCGGCGCGCGATTTCGACGCGTCCTTCACGTCGATGACGCCGCTCTCCTGGAACTCGAGCCATAGGTCGTTCCCCTCGCGCGTGCGCTCGCCCACGCCGGCGAACACCGACACGCCGCCGTGCTTCATCGCGATGTTGTGGATGAGCTCCTGGATGATGACCGTCTTGCCGACGCCGGCGCCGCCGAACAGGCCGATCTTGCCGCCGAGCAGGTAGGGCTCGAGGAGATCGACCACCTTGATGCCGGTCTCGAACATCTTCAGTTCGGTCGACTGGTCTTCGAGGGTCGGCGCGCTGCGATGGATCGACCACCGCTCCTTGGACAGCACGGGCCGATCCGGGTAGTCCACCGGCTCGCCGAGCACGTTCATGACCCGGCCGAGCGTGGCAGGACCGACCGGCATCGAGATGGGCTCGCCCAGGTCGAGTGCCAGCATGCCGCGCTGCATGCCGTCGGTCGGCTTCATCGCGACGGTGCGGACGCGGGACTCGCCCAGGTGCTGCTCGACCTCGCAGATGATGTCGACGGCCGACTCGCCGGCCTTGCCTTCGGTCTTGATGTGGATGGCGTTGTAGATGTCCGGCAGGTGCCCGTCGGGGAATTGGATGTCGACGACGGGTCCGATGACTTGCACGACCTTGCCCATGTTCTGCTTGCGCGCGACTTCGGTGGCCATGTTCCTCGCTTAGAGTGCCTGTGCGCCAGACACGACTTCGATGATCTCTCTCGTGATCGCCGCCTGGCGTACCTTGTTCATGTAGAGCGTCAGCCCGTCGATCAGTTCGGAAGAATTCTTGGTCGCCGCATCCATCGCCGTCATGCGCGCGGCGTGCTCGGCGGCCGCCGACTCGAGCAGCGCCCGGTAAATCTGGATTTCGATGTGCTTGGGCAGCAACACGCCGAGTATCTGCGCCGGTTCGGGCTCGTAGATGTAGTCGACGGCGCTGACGTCGGCGGGAGCGCCGGCCACAGCCGCTTTCGGGATCGGCAGCAACGGCTCGGTCGCGACCCGCTGCTGCATGACCGATTTGAACTCGTTGTAGATGACGACCACCCTGCTGACACGGCCGCTGACGAACGCCTCGACCGCGACCTCGGCGATACGCCTGGCATCGGCATACTGCACGCGCTGGAAGACGCCGATTTCCTCGAACGCCACGGGAAAGCCCCGGCGCTTGAAGAAGTCGCGTCCTTTTCGTCCAACCAGGCCAAGTTCCACGCCTGTCGCCCGTGTCCCCGCGATATAGCCGCTCGCCGCCTTGATGATGTTGGTGTTGAAGCCGCCGCACAGCCCCTTGTCTGCCGTGACGACGATCAGCAGCACCTTCGATTCGGCGCCCTCCCCGGGCTCGGTCAGGAGGGGATGCAGGAGGGGATCGACCCGGCTCGCCACGCTGTTCAGCACGCGTTCCATCTGGCGCGCGTACGGGCGGGCGCCGATGACGCGATCCTGCGCGCGGCGGAGCTTCGACGCCGAGATCATCTTCATCGCCTTGGTGATCTGCTGGGTCGATTTCACCGCGCGGATGCGCCGGCGCAGGTCGAGCAGTGACGGCATCGCTAGGCTGCTTTCCTCGCCGCGAACTGCTGGCCGAACTCCTTCAGCGCGGCCGAGATCTGCGCCTTCAATTCGTCGTCAATCTGCTTTTTCTCGGCAAGCGTCTTCAACAGACCCGAGTGACGCATCTCGAAGGTCCGGTAGAGCTCGGATTCGTACGCGTTGATGTCGCCGACCGGCACCTGATCGAGGAAGCCGTTGGTACCGGCGAAGATGAGGAGCACCTGCTTTTCCACCGCCAGCGGCTGGTATTGCGGCTGCTTCAGGATTTCAACCAGGCGCGCACCGCGATTGAGCTGCGAGACCGTGGCCGCGTCCAGGTCGCTGCCGAACTGTGCGAACGCCGCCAGCTCGCGGTACTGCGCAAGGTCGAGGCGCAGTGAACCGGCGACCTGACGCATGGCTTTGATCTGGGCCGACCCGCCGACGCGCGAGACCGAGTTGCCGACGTTGATGGCCGGCCGCGTGCCCTGGTGGAAGAGATCCGACTCGAGGAAAATCTGGCCGTCGGTAATGGAGATCACGTTCGTCGGGATGTACGCCGACAGGTCGCCCGCCTGCGTTTCGATGATCGGCAGCGCCGTCAGCGATCCGCCGCCAAGCTCAACGCGCATCTTCGCCGCGCGTTCGAGCAGCCGCGAGTGAAGATAGAACACGTCGCCCGGGTACGCCTCGCGGCCGGGCGGCCGCCGCAGGAGGAGCGAGATTTCGCGATAGGCCTGCGCGTGCTTCGACAAGTCGTCGTACACACACAGCGCATGCCGGCCGCTGTCGCGGAAGTACTCGCCCATCGTGCACGCGGAATACGGAGCGATGTACAGCAGCGGCGCCGGATCGGACGCGCCGGCGGCAACGATGATGCTGTAGCGGAGCGCATCGGCCTCGTCGAGCGTGCGCACCACCTGCGCGATCGTCGACTGCTTCTGGCCGATGGCGTTGTAGATGCAGATGACGTCCTTGTCGCGCTGGTTGATGATCGCGTCGACGGCGACGGCGGTCTTGCCGGTCTGACGGTCGCCGATGATCAGCTCGCGCTGTCCGCGGCCGATGGGCACCATCGCGTCGATGGCCTTCAGACCGGTCTGTAGCGGCTCGCGCACGGGCTGGCGATCGACAACACCGGGAGCAATGCGCTCGATCGGCATGAAGGTCTTCGACGTGATGGGACCTTTGCCGTCGATCGGCTGACCCAGAGCGTTCACGACGCGGCCGAGCATCTCTTCGCCGACCGGCACCGAAATGATGCGTCCGGTCCGCTTGACGATGTCCCCTTCCCTGATTTCGGTGAACTCGCCGAGCAGCACGGTGCCCACGCCATCCTCTTCGAGGTTCAGCGCGATGCCGAACACGCCGTGCGGGAATTCGAGCATCTCGCCTGACATGGCGCGTTCGACGCCGTGCACGCGCGCGATGCCGTCGCCGATCGACACCACGCTGCCCACCTCGGCGATGTCGACCTCGACCGCATAGCTGCCAATCTGCTCGCGGATGATCTTGGAAATCTCTTCAGCTTTGATGTCCATGTTTTGTTTCGCATGGGGCCCCACCCCCATGCGCCTCTCCGTGCTCGCCGTCGCAGCTGTTTTCGCTCGCCGGCGTAGCGGTCGCTTACGCTCCGGATCTTAAGTGAACGTTTATCTGCTTAGTCTCTGCTCAGTCCACGTTATCTAGCCAATGTTCAGGCGATCGCGAATTTTCCGCAGTTGCGTAGCGATACTGGCGTCGTAGACGGTGCCGCCCACGCGCGCGACGACGCCGCCGATCAGATCCTTGTTCACCTTCGTTGTCATGGCGACCGTCTTGCCCGTCACCGCGGCGAGCTTGCGTTCGATCGCCGCGCTGCGCTGCGACGACAACGGCTCGGCGCTCGTGACCTCGGCGCGGACGACGTTCTGGCGGTCGGCCAGGAAACCATGATAGGCCGCCGCGATCTCCTTCAGCAGGCCGAGCCGGTCGCGCTCCGCCAGAAGCACCAGCAGCTTCGACACGTTGGGCGTCTGTTGGGACAGCCTGGTGATCTGCTCCATCGCCGCGCGCTTGCGGGGCGCCGGAACCGCCGGGTTCAGCAGGAGACGCTCGAGCGCGGTCTGCTGCCCGAAGAACGCCACGACCTCGTCCAGCTCTCGGGCGATCTTGTCGAGATCGGCCGATTCTTTCGTAGCCACGTCGAGCAGGGCGCGGGCGTAACGGGCGGCGGCGGTGCGACTTGTCATCTTTTGATCCGCGTGGGGCCCCACCCCCACGCGCTGCCGTCGCTGACGCTCCGGATCTTGAGTCCGTCGACGTTCTGCTTGGTCATCGCTTCGGGGAACCCCTGGCAGGTTCTGCTTGCGCCAATTTTCACAAGCGCAAAACACCCCTTTATACCATGAAAACGGCGGTTTTGCGTCCACACCCGACCCGAGGTCAGGTGGTCAGATGTTCGTACAACCGATGCAGCTCGTCCTCGGAGCCGAAGTCGATTTCGATCCGCCCCCCTGACCCTTTTCGATTGATTCGCACCCGCGTGCCCAGGCTCAGGCGCAACTTCTCCTCGGCTGCGCGGGTGTGGACATCGGGCACGGCGGGCTCACTGCGAGGCGCGGCAGGTCCCTGCGCCACCCGCTTGACCATGGCTTCGGTCTCGCGCACCGACAGATTGCGCGCAATCACCTCGCGCGCGACCTGCCGCTGGCCGGTTTCGTCGGTGACGGCCAGCAACGCGCGCGCGTGCCCCATCGACAGCCGGCCGCCCGCGACCTCGGCGCGCACTTCCTGCGGCAGCTTCAGCAGCCGCATGTGGTTGGCGACCGATGATCGATCCTTGCCGACGGCCTCGGCAATTTCTTCCTGCGTCATGTTGAAGTCGGTGCTCAGCTTCTCGTACGCGGCGGCCTCATCGATGGGATTGAGATCTTCGCGCTGGATGTTTTCGACGAGCGCCATCTCGAGCAGCTGCGCGTCTCTTCCAGCGGCCACCTGCTTGACGACGACCGGTACGCGCGTCAGACCCGCGCGCTGCGCGGCGCGCCAGCGGCGCTCGCCGGCGATGATGCGATAGCCATCGGCAACCTGGCGGACCACGATCGGCTGAATGACGCCGTTGGACCTGATCGACTGGGCCAGCTCGTCGAGGCGTGCGTCTTCGAAGCGATGACGCGGCTGATGCTCGTTGGGCGAAATCCGATCGACGTCCACTTCTGTCGTGGGCGTATTCAGCCCTATTTCCGGCACGTCGGGAATGAGCGCGCTGAGTCCTTTTCCAAGTGCGGGACGTTTCTCCATAGGTCCTTTCGATCGCCTCGACCAGCTACTCTGCGAGGCTCTGTGCCTCCGCGCTTCCGCGCTGGATCTGTTCGGTGTTTCGCGCGAGGAACTCGCGCGCGAGCGCGAGATAGGATTCCGCGCCGCGCGACTTCGCATCGTACACGGTGACCGGCAGTCCGTGGCTCGGCGCTTCGGCGAGCCGGACGTTGCGTGGAATGACGGTCGCGAAGACCTTCTCCTTGAAAAACTCCCGCACGTTCGCGGCCACCTGCGCGCCCAGGTTCGTACGCTCGTCGTACATCGTCAGGAGGACGCCGTCGACGTCGAGCGACGGGTTCAGCCCGGCTCGCACCCGCCGCAGCGTCGTCATGAGATCGGCGAGCCCTTCGAGGGCGAAGTACTCGCAGTGCAGAGGAATCAGGACGGCCTCGGCGGCGACCAGCGCGTTCAGGGTAAGCAGGCCCAGCGACGGTGGGCAGTCGATGAAGATGTGATCGAAGCGATCGCGGAGCGGCACCAGAAATCGGCGTAGTTGCGATTCGCGACCGGGCAGCGCGACCATTTCGATTTCGGCGCCCGTCAGATTGCGGTCGGCCGGCAGCAGCGAGAGATTCGGCATCGCTGTGGACAGGATGAACTCGCCGGGATTTTTCAGCGCCGAGCCGTCGGTCGCGGTCAGCACGTGGTAGATGTTCCCCGCGGCGGCGGACTGGCCGCGCAGGCCGACACCGCTCGTCAGGTTGGCCTGCGGGTCGATATCGACGAGCAGGACGCGACGGCCTTCTGCGGCGAGGGCCGCGGCGAGGTTGATTGCGGTGGTGGTTTTTCCGACGCCGCCCTTCTGGTTCGCGAGGGCCTGTATCTTTTTCATTCGACGCGACTTACGCTGTTATTTTGGTTTTTGACCTAACACGAATACCGCTGATCTTGGCGAGTGGGAGGAGGATACCTCACCGTTTTTCAAACGCAAGCGTGAAATGACGCGCAATTTGTTCCACGTGAAACAATGCGCAGTTATGACGAGCTCTTTCGCAGTATCTGCAACTGACTTCCCCATTGCTTCAGCAGCACCCGCGTGTTCATCGCGGTCAGTTGCGGCGTGGCCTTGTCGGTGATCGGGTTCGCCACGGTTCCGAACAGAAAGAGCAGACCTTCCAGCCTGAGGAAAGATTGAAGCGCTGCCAGCGTCTTCGGTTCAACCTTGACGGCTCTCAGCGTAACCACGTCCACCGTCTCGTGTAGCTCAGGACGAGCCAGAAGCTCCTCGAAGCGAACCGCGTCGACTTCGGTCCGTTGCAATTCGAGAACCCTCGTGGCCTCTCTGAGAAAGGCCGCTTTCCGGGTCTTCGATTCCACCATCCTCAGCGACGTGCCCGGCGCCACCAGTCTGAGCGGGATGGCAGGGGAGCCCCCGCCAGATCCGATGTCGATGATGCTCGACTCCGGCGAGGGAAGAGATTTCGCCGCGAGCGCCGGTTCGATCAGCAGGCGATCTATGGCTTCGTCGCCGGCGTCCTGAACCGGGAGCGCCGTCAGGGAGACCTTGCGGTTCCACTTCTGAAGCAGCTCAAAGTACGCCGCGAGGCCTTCGGCCACCCGAGGCGCGAAAGACACACCGGCTCTCTGCGCACGCCTGGCGAGCTTCTCCCGTACTGACACGCTTTCAGGATATTAGATTTCGCTGCCGCGAGACGTAGGTGGAGAGGACGGCGATAGCGGCCGGCGTAATTCCTGGAATCCGCATGGCCTGGCCGATCGTTTCCGGCCGCACTTGGCTGAGGCGATGAACAGCCTCGGCGGAAAGTCCTGGAATGCCCGCGTACGAGAAGTCCCCGGGAATGCCCCGGCTCTCGTCCCTGGACCGCCGGTGAATCTCGGACTCCTGACGCTTCAGGTAGCCTTGATACTTCAGCGTCGTCTCGACGCTCGGAATGTCGAGGCGGCTCACGGGCGCTTCGAGCTCGAAACCGCCGCTCGCCACGAGATCCGCGAGCTTCGCTGATGGTTGCTTCAGCCACTGCTCGCCGGCCATCCGGGCACCCGTTGAATCCTTCACTGGCGTGTTTCGCAGCCCGCGCAGGTTCCCCTCGAACCGCGCCTTTCGATCGGCGAAGCTCTGCCACCTCGTCTCGTCGATGAGCCCGCACTCGCGCCCAATAGGAGTCAGGCGCAGGTCTGCATTGTCTACACGCAGCAGCAGGCGATATTCGGCGCGAGACGTGAACATCCGATATGGCTCGAGACAACCATGCGTGATTAGGTCATCTACCATAATTCCAATGTACGAATCGCTTCGCGCCAGCGCGAGCACCCGTTTCGAGCCGTGCAGTGCCGCGTTCGCCCCCGCGACCAGGCCCTGCGCCGCGGCTTCCTCGTAACCTGACGTGCCGTTGATCTGGCCCGCCAGAAAGAGCCCGGCGATCTTCTTCGTCTCGAGCGTGCGGGACAGCTCGGTCGGCTGAATGAAGTCGTACTCGACGGCGTACGCCGGCCGCAGCATGCGTGCGTGCTCGAGACCCGGCATCGCGCGCACGATCTCGAGCTGGACATCCGCCGGCAGGCTCATCGACAACCCGTTGACGTAAATCTCGTCCACATCGAGACCTTCGGGCTCGAGATAGATCTGATGGCGCTCGCGGTCGGGGAACCGCACGATCTTGTCCTCGAGCGACGGGCAATACCTCGGTCCGATCCCGCGAATCTGTCCGTTGAACAGCGGCGACTTGTCGATGTTCGCCGTCACGATCTCGCGAACGCGCGCGTTGGTGTGCGTGAGGTAGCACGGTGTCTGTCGAATCTCGATCGATTCGGTGAGAAACGAGAATGGCACCGGCGGATTGTCACCGGGCTCGAGCGCGAAGCGGCCCTCGCTGACGGCACGCGCGAAATCGATCGAGCGGCGATCGAGGCGTGGGGGAGTGCCCGTCTTCAAGCGGCCCCACGTGAAACCAAAAGACTTCAACGACTCCGCGAGCTCGCGCGAGGGTGGCTCGTTTGCGCGGCCGGCGGGGCGCTGCTCGCGGCCCACGTGCACGAGGCCGTTCAAAAACGTCCCGGTCGTCATCACCAGCGCATCGCATCGATAGCGAGGACCGTCTTCGAGCGCGAGACCGGCAACACGGCCGTGCTCGACGAGAATCTGTCCAGCCCTTCCGAAAATCCATTCGATGTTCGGCTCCTGCTGGAGCGCCTCGCGCATCCATCGGCCGTAGCGCTGCTTGTCGGCTTGCGCGCGCGGCGACCACACGGCAGGACCGCGGCTGCGATTCAGGACCTTGAACTGGATGCCGGTCGCGTCAATCGCGCGCCCCATGAGTCCGCCGAGCGCATCGATCTCGGCGACAAGATGTCCCTTTGCGGTTCCGCCAATCGCCGGATTGCACGGCATGTGTGCAACCGTGTCGTCAGACAACGTGCAGATGGCGACGCGGCGGCCCAGACGCGCCGCGGCATACGCCGCCTCGCAGCCGGCATGCCCCGCGCCAATCACGATCACGTCAAAACTATTTTCCAATGCAAAACCTCGAAAAGATGTGGCGCAGCAAGTCGTCCGACGATCGCTTGCCGGTCACTTCTTCGAGCGCCATCCGCGCATCGTGCAGATCCGTCAGGACGAATTCCTCGGCTACCGGGCCGCCGGGCCCCTGAACGGACTCCAACGCGCCTCGCAACGCGTCCCGTGCGCGCTCGAGCAGCGCCGCGTGACGCACGTTGGTCACCGCTGCCGAATCGCGCACCGTGGCCGGATTCCCGCTGTCGAGCGCGGCCCGTATGTCCTCGCGCAGCCGATCGAGGCCGGCGCCGGTCTTCGACGACACGTCCGCAGCGGCCGGCGCAAACCGCGCGCTGGACCACAGCGGCGGCAGATCGGACTTGTTCGCAACGACGATGCGGCGCAGATGGTCCGTCTCGTCGACGAGCGTGGCGTCGGCGGCGTCGAGCGGCTGCGACGCGTCCAGCACGACCAGAGTCAGGTCTGCGGCCTCCCACGCGCGGCGCGCACGAGACACGCCTTCGCGCTCGACTTCGTCGTTGGTGTCGCGCACGCCGGCCGTGTCGATGAGCTCCAGCCGCAGGCCGTCGACATCGGCGGTCTCGGTCACCAGATCGCGCGTTGTGCCGGCAATCGGCGTCACGATGGCGCGCCCCGCACCGACGAGCGCGTTGAACAGGCTCGATTTGCCGACGTTCGGTTTGCCGGTAATCACCACGCGTGCGCCCTCGCGAATCAGGCGACCGCGCCTGGCATCGCACAGCAGCGTGGTGAGCTTGCTCTCGATCGCGCCGAGCGCCGCCGCCGTGTCGCCGGCGTCGATGAAGTGATAACCCTCGTCCGGAAAGTCGAGCGAGGCCTCGAGCCGCGCCGTCAGGTCGAAGAGATCGGCATCGATCTCCGCGATCCGCGTCGTCAGCGTGCCCTCCAGCTGATCGAACGCCGCTCGCGCCTGCAGTGGCGTGACCGCGTCGATCAAATCAGCGACCGCTTCCGCCTGGACGAGATCCAGACGCCCGTTCAGGAATGCGCGCAGCGTGAATTCGCCGGGCTCGGCCAGCCGCGCCCCCGCGCCAATCGCGTCCTCGACGATTTGTCTGAGCACGACGGGGCTGCCGTGCGCGCTGATTTCCACCACGTCCTGGCCGGTGTAGGAGTTTGGAGCAGGGAAGGCGGTCGCAACCACCTGGTCGCCGCGAGTACGCGCAAAGGTGGCGTATCTCGGTTGAAGAGGACGATCGAGCTCCACGAGCCTCGCCGCGATGCGCGGCGCATCGGGACCACTGAGCCTGACGACACCGAGGCCACCCCGGCCGCTCGGCGTCGCAATGGCCACGATGGTGTCGTCGGTGGAAAACACGTCTGAGCTTTCAGCTATCAGCTTTCAGCTATCAGCTGAGAGCTACTGAGAGCTGACAGCTGATGGCTGAGAGCTATCGTTTCTCCGCCGTAATCGTGACCGTCTTCACCGCGGCATCCCCGATGCTTTCCGAGGTGACGCCTGTAATCTCGGCAACTGCGAGGTGGACGAGCCGGCGCTCGTAGGCGTTCAACGGTCCGATGCTCTGCTCGGCGCCCGACGTCCTGGCCTTCTCGGCGAGGAATTTGGCCATCTGGCGCAGCTCGTTGTCTTTGCCACGCCGAAACCCCAGACAGTCGACGAGCAGCCGCTCGTCGCCCAGTTGCTTGCGGAACGCGCTGTCGACGATGTGCTGGAGCGCTTGAAGGCCTTCGCCGCGCCGGCTGAGCAGCGTTTCGGCGCCCTCGCCTTCGAGATTGATCCGGGTCCCGTCGGCGCTGGTCTCGACCTGCGCCTGAAGCGTCAGCCCCATGTCCCGGGCCACCTTGACCACGAAGTCCGCGACCTGTTGTGCGCTCATGCATCCACCTTCTTCGTCAACACGGGCGGTCCGGCCAGCCTGTTGGTCAACACCTGCTGCCCCATGATCAGCACGTTGCTGGCGAACCAGTACAGCGCGAGGCCTGCCGGCGAGGTGATGAACATGAACGTGAACAACACCGGCATGAACATCATCATCTTCTGCTGGACAGGATCGCCGCCGGTCATCGGCATCATCCGCTGCTGGAGGATCTGCGACGCGCCGACCAGGATCGGCGTCACGTAGTAGGGATCGGGCGCTGCGAGGTCGTGAATCCACAGGATGAACGGCTGGCCACGCAGCTCGATCGCTTCCGACAGCAGGCTGTAGAACGCGAACAGCACGGGGAAGGTGAGCAGCATCGGCACGCACCCGCTCGCCGGGTTGACCCCCTTCTCGCGGTAGAGCTCCATCATCTCCGTATTCATCTTCTGCCGCGCCGGATCGGTCGTCTTCAGCTTCGCGTAACGATCCTGAATCGCTTTGATCTGCGGCTGGATGGCCTGCATCTTCCGCATCGACACGTTGCTCTTGTGCCGGAGCGGAAACATCGCCGCGTTGATGATGACCGTCAGCGCGATGATCGACCAGCCGTAGTTGCCCAGGAATCCGTCGATCCAGTTGAGCGCGGAGAGCAGCGGCACGCAGAGAAACGCGAACATGCCGAACCAGATCGCGCGCACCAGATCGACATCCACGCGGCGCATGGTCTCGAAATGCTTCGGGCCGACGAAAAAGCGCGCGTTCGCCGGACCGTTCGGCATCGACTGGAAGCGGATGTCGTAGCCGATGTAATCGCGCGAGAGCGACGGGTCGCCCGTCTTCGCAGGAATCGAAAGCGAATAGTACTCGACGGCCGCGGTTCCCGGCTTCACCGCCACCGATGTGAAGTAGTGCGTCTCGACGCCCGCGAATTCAAAGGTCCCTTGCTGGTTCGGGGCCTCGGCGACGCTCGGACCGAGCACGCGCGAGACGCTGCCGCCAACCGAGTAAACGGCCTGAGCCTTGCGGATGGGCATGAACATGCTGCCCCCGCCGGTTGCCAGCACGTCGCCAAGGCCCGGACCCCACTGAACCGTGGGATTCATGCTGCGGCCGCCATCGGTCACCGACGCCGTGATCGTGATGACGTACGAATTCGGTTCGATGCGGAACTGCTTGCTCGCTTTCAGCCCCGCCGCGTCCTCGTAGTCGAACGACACCGTGACCGGCGCGCTCCTCGCATCGAGCGTGGCGCCCGATGAGGTCGTGAACAGCGCGCCGTTCAACCGCGCCGATTTCGACGCGTCGTCGAGCTCGAGCGAAAACGGCTTCGGCTGGTTCGGCGGCACCTCGTGCGGCACCAGGTCGATGGGCTTCCCGTCAGGCCCCGGATAGCCGGACAGCAACCACGAGTCGAGCGTGGCGCCGCGATTGGAAAACACCGCGTGCACAAGGCCGTTGTCGACGGTAATGGTTCGCTCGGCCGTATCGGCGGTCAGCGTCTCGACCGCGGGAAGCTGCGCGGGCGCCGGTGCCGGGGCCGGCGTCGCCGCCGCTGGGGCTTGAGCGGCGCTGCCGCCGGCCGCCTGCTCGGCCGGGGCTGTCGCGGGCGACCCGGCCGCAGCTGGTGAGGCCGGCGGTGACGGGACCAACCACTGGTAGGCGGTGAGGACGATGAACGTCAGGACAATGGCGAGGAGAAGGCGGCGTTCCATCAGTTAAGGGACCGGATCCAGACCCGCGCCGCCGAAAGGGTGGCAGCGGAGCACGCGTCTGAGGGCCATCCAGCCACCTCGAAGCGCGCCGTACGAGACAATCGCGTCGGCTGCATACTGCGAGCAGGTCGGCAGATACCGACAGGAGCCCGTAAGTAGCGGCCTAATAAGGAGTTGATACCCGCGGATCGCCGCAAGTGCGATGCGCACGGAGATCGGCCTCTCAGAGTATCTTTGCAAACCGCTGGAGTGCGGCACAGTATTCGGCCTCAATGTTCCGCCAGGAGGCATCCATCATCTCCCGGCGCGGTATGACGACGAGATCGATGCCTGCAACAGGCTGTCGGCTCCGAAACAGCTCGCGAACGAGCCGTTTCGCCCGGTTCCTGACGACCGCGTTTCCAATTTTCTGGCTCGCCGCAATCCCGAGGCGGGGCGACCCGACCTCGTTGGGGAGGGCGAAGCAGGTCATGAGCCGGCCCCGAAAGCGCGTGCCATGGTCGTAGACGCGCGTAAACTCCGCCCGTCGGCGCAGTTTCACCGGGATGAAGAAACGGTCAGCCGCTTCCGGCCCTTCGCGCGACGGCGCTTGAGGACGGTGCGGCCGTTCTTGGTCTGCATGCGGACGAGAAAGCCATGAGTGCGGCGCCGCCGGCGCCGATTGGGCTGATACGTACGTTTCATCGAAAATCCTTAGGAAATCAGAAAAAATCGCAGCGCGCGAACCTACAATCCTAATGGGGCACACACCAGCCTGTCAACGAAGCGGCGCGTATGCTACAGTGCCCGTTTCGGCAATGACGCGGTGGCGCTGATGGAATTTGGTCTCCTCCCAAAGATTTCCACACCTGTGCAAAAACCTGTGGAAAATCGTGTTTTGCGGCGTACGAATTCGAGAATCCGCCCTTTTTGTGGGCGGTTTTCGCAGGCGAAAGTCCGCCAGCCTCTATTTGCCCGGGGTTTTGCCACTTCTTATCCAATTTTCCGGGTACAACCCGCCGCTCGTCGATAGCGACGGCGCAAGAACCGCCCATGATTGCCAGCAATATCTGGGATGACATCCTGTCGCGCGTCCAGGCCAAAGTGAACCGCCATAGCTTCTATACGTGGTTCAAGCCTACGGCGTTCGTGTTCGACGACGGCCGGATCGTGACCGTCCGGGTGCCGAACCCGCTCTTCAAGGACTGGATCACGAAACACTATTCGGGCGTGATCACCGAAGCACTCGAGGAGGTGTCGAGGGCGGAAGTGCTCGTGAATTTCGTCGCAACTGGCACCGCAGAAGCAGAAGCCGGCGCGCCGCAGACGGCCGCAGAATCGGGAGGCGGCACCATGGACCAGGCACCCCGCAGCATCGATCCAAATGGCGGATCGGCCGAAGCCACACTCACAGCCGTTCAACCGACGTCGTCTGCGGGGCTGAATCCGCGCTACACGTTCGATACGTTCATCGTCGGCTCGTCTAACCAGTTTGCCCATGCCGCCTGCCGGGCGGTGGCCGAGGCGCCGTCGCGCTCGTACAACCCGCTGTTCATTTACGGCGGAGTCGGGCTCGGCAAAACCCACTTAATGCACGCTATCGGCCACTACGTCCTCAGCCACAACCGGAATCTCGTGCTGACCTACATTTCGTCCGAACGGTTCATGAACGAGATGATCAACGCGGTGCGCTACGACCGGCTCATCGACTTCCGCGAGCGCTATCGCAGCGTCGACGTGCTCCTGGTCGACGACGTGCAGTTTCTCGCGGGAAAAGAAGGCACCCAGAACGAGTTCTTCCACACGTTCAATGCGCTCTACGATTCGCAAAAGCAGATTGTGCTGAGCAGCGATTGCCCGCCCCACGAGATCGAGCAACTCGAGGAACGCCTGCGATCGCGGTTCGAATGGGGCCTGATTGCCGACATTCAGTCGCCGGATCTCGAGACCAAAGTGGCGATCTTGAAGAAAAAGGCCGAGGCCGAAGCCGTGCCTCTACCCGATCCGGTCGCCATCTACATCGCCGGCCGCATCAAGTCGAATATTCGCGAGCTCGAGGGCTCGCTCATCAGGCTCATCGCCTTTGCATCGCTCACCGGCCGTGAGCTGTCGGTCGAGCTGGCGCAGGAAGTCCTCCACAACGTCAAAGACCACGAAGAAAAGGCCGTCACGATCGATCACATCCAGAAGTTCGTCTCGGACTACTACCAGCTGAAGCTCGCGGACCTGAAGTCGAGGAACAACTCGAAGTCGATCGCCATGCCGCGCCAGGTGGCCATGTACCTGTGCAAGGCCCTGACGCACGCCTCGCTCCCGGAGATTGGACGGAGCTTCGGCGGGAAGCATCACTCGACCGTGATCCACTCGATCCGGAAGGTCGAGACGCTGCGCAAGGGAGACACGCAGTTCAACATGCTTCTCAACAGCTTCATGGAAAGTTTCCGGTGAGAAATTGCTTTTTCCACAGGTGACGGCGGTCAGCCGTCCACATCCCTGTCTGGCGGCTGTTTTTAGGGCGAAAGCCTGTCCGGAACAAGGGCCTCGGTACGACCGTTTATCCACAGGACAGCCCACAGTTTAAGTACCTGTAGGACAAGCACTTCCGTCAAAATTTAGATTTCCTAACAGCACCTTTTTCTTGTATAATTCTTTATCTCTTTTTTCCCCTTCTTACTTCAAGAGATCGCCGGGCCAGACGAGCCCAAATTTTGAGGTTCAGCCAGCTATGGAACTAGTCGTTAAGAAAAACGACCTACTGCGAGAACTGCAACTTTTCCAGGGCATCGTCGAACGGAAAAACACGATTCCCATTCTGGCGAACGTGTTGATGGAAGCCCGGGGAAACGAGATTCGAATGCTGGCGACGGATCTCGAAGTCGCGCTTCGCAGCCGCTGCGATGCCGCCGTGGAAAAACAGGGCACGCTGACGCTGCCGGCGAAGAAGTTGTTCGAGATCGTCAAGGCGTTGCCCGAGACCGACGTCCGCATTGCGGAAGACAAGAACGGCGTGAAGGTCGCCGCGGATCGCTTCGACTCGCGCATGCAGACGTTGCCGAAAGAAGATTTTCCCGCGGTGCCCGAAGCGAGCGGTGCGACGAGCGCCACGTTGCCGCGTGCGGCGTTGAAGGAGATGGTGGCGAAAACGCAGTTCGCCATCACCGGCGAAGACACGCGATTTTTCCTGAACGGCGCGCTCTTCATTCTCGGCGGCAGCGAGATGAGCCTGGTCGCGACCGATGGCCATCGGCTGGCGCTGGTGAAAGTCGATCGGAAGGGTGGAAAACCGTCGAAGGAAGGCGAGGAAATTCGCGCGATTCTGCCGCGCAAGACGTTGTGGGAGCTCGGCAAGCTGCTGACCGATGGCGACGGCGATATCAGCTACGAGCGCGGCGAGAATCACCTGTTCTTCGAGGTCGGTGGACGCATGCTCATCTCGCGGATGATCGACGGACAGTTTCCGGCCTTCGAGCGCGTCATTCCGAAGGGCAACACCAGGCGCATCGAGTTCGAGCGCGAGCGGTTGACCAACGCCGTCAGGCGCGTGGCGCTGCTCTCGAACGAGCGGTCGCGCTCGGTGAAGTTTCAGCTCGATAAAGGCAAGGTCGAAGTGACGTCGAGCAGCCCTGAGTTCGGCGAAGCCAAAGAGACGCTGCCGGTCGACTATTCCGATGGCAGCATGCAGATCTGTTTCAACGCGCAGTACGTGATGGAGTTTCTCGCCGTGGTGGAAACCGATCAGGTGGCGCTCGAGCTAAAGGACGAAGTCAGCCAGGCGGTGATGAAGCCGATCGGCACCGAAGGATACGACTACACGTACGTGATTATGCCCATGAGGGTATGAAGAACAGTCATCAGTTCTCAGTTTTCAGTTCATCAGTTGAACCCACTGAGAACTGAAAACCGAAAACTGAAAACTACCAATGACCGATACCAAGAGCGCAGAGCTCGAACAGAACGCGCCCGGCCTGAACGAAGCCGAAGCCGACTACGGCGCTGACAAGATCAAGGTCCTCGAGGGACTCGAAGCCGTCCGGAAGCGTCCGGCGATGTACATCGGGTCGACCGGACCGTCGGGATTGCACCACCTCGTCTACGAGGTCGTGGACAACTCGATCGACGAGGCGCTGGCCGGCTTCTGCGATCAGGTGAACGTCACGATCCACATCGATGGGTCGATCACGGTCGTGGACAACGGCCGCGGCATTCCAACCGATCAGCATACAAGCGGCCGGTCGGCGGCCGAAGTCGTGCTCACGGTACTGCACGCGGGCGGGAAGTTCGACAACGACAGCTACAAGGTATCGGGCGGCCTGCACGGCGTTGGCGTGTCGGTCGTCAACGCGCTCTCGCAGGAGCTCGACCTCGAAATCTGGCGGAACGGCCAGGTCTTCAAGCAGAAATACGAGCGCGGCAAGCCGGCAGCCGACCTGGAGACAACCGGCACGACGAAAAAGCGCGGCACTAAAATCACCTTCCGTCCCGACGCCGAGATCTTCGAGACGGTTGATTTCAGCTTCGACACGCTCGCGCAGCGGCTTCGCGAGCTCGCGTTCCTGAACGCCGGGATTCTGATTACGCTCGACGACGAGCGCGAGACAAAGAGCCACAAGTTCCAGTACGACGGCGGCATCATCTCGTTCGTCAAGCATCTCAACAAGAACAAGTCGGCCGTCAACGAGAAGCCCATCTACATGAAGGGCGAGCGCGACGGCATCGACGCCGAAATCGCGCTCCAGTGGAACGACGGCTATTCGGAAGCGATCTACACGTTCGCCAACAACATCAACACGCACGAGGGAGGTACGCATCTCTCGGGCTTCCGGTCGGCGCTGACACGCACGATCAACTTCTACGCGGGCAAGAACAACCTGGCGAAGGATCTGAAAGAGAGCCTCAGCGGCGACGATATTCGCGAAGGGCTGACGGCCGTCATCAGCGTCAAGATCCCGCGTCCGCAGTTCGAAGGCCAGACCAAGACCAAGCTCGGTAATACGGAGGTCAAGGGCATCGTCGAGGCGATCGTCAACGACAAGCTCGGGTCGTTCCTCGAGGAAAATCCGCCGATCGCCAAGCGCATCATCGGCAAGACGGTCGACGCCGCGCGCGCGCGCGAAGCGGCGCGCAAGGCGCGCGACCTGGTGCGCCGCAAGGGCGCGCTCGAAGGCGGCGGCCTGCCCGGCAAGCTGGCAGACTGCCAGGAGCGCGATCCCGCCAAGAGCGAGCTGTACATCGTCGAGGGCGAATCCGCCGGCGGCTCGGCAAAGCAGGGGCGCGATCGGCGGTTCCAGGCCATCCTGCCGATCAAGGGCAAGATCCTGAACGTGGAGAAGGCGCGGTTCGACAAGATGCTCGGCAGCGACGAGATCAAGACGATGATCGCCGCGCTCGGCTGCGGCATCGGCGGCGAGGACTTCGACATCGCGAAGCTGCGCTACCACCGCGTCATCATCATGACCGACGCGGACGTTGACGGCTCGCACATCCGCACGCTGCTGCTCACGTTCTTCTACCGGCAGATGCCCGAGCTCATCAACAACGGCTACATCTACATCGCGCAGCCGCCGCTCTTCCGCGCCAAGCGCGGCAAGAGCGAGACCTACATCAAGGACGAACGCGAGCGGGAGACGTACCTCATCCACCGGGCCGCGGAGTCGCGCACCGTCAAGCTGAACGGCCGCGAGATCTCAGGGGCTCCGCTCGAACAGTTGCTCCACCGGTTGATGACCTATCGGAAGTACCTGCGTCTGGTCGAGCGGCGCGGTCACGTGCGCGAGGCGATCGAGGCGCTGCTGGATGCCGACGTCCACGAGCGGTCGTTCTTCGACAGCCAGGAACGGTTGACGTCGCTCGCGGCAGACCTGACGACCAAGACCACGGCCGTCACCGTGCAGCCCGACGAGGAAAACAAGTCGTTCTGCCTGGCGATCGAGGATCGGTCGAACGGCTATGCCCGGCGCCAGACCATCTCGATCGATTTCGTGACGGCCCCCGACTACCGGACGCTGCTGCACAGCTACCGCGAAATCCGCGACATCAAGCCGCCGATGACGGTGGTGTCGTCCGCGGTCCAGGCGGAGCCCGAGGCCGCGTCCGACGACGCGGCTCCGCCGCAGCTGGTCGGACGCGCGAAGCCCGAGCCGACCGTGGCCATCAGCTCGCTCGACGCGCTCCTCGAGTACTTCATCAGCGCGGGGGAGAAGGGCGTCACGATCAACCGCTACAAAGGCCTCGGCGAGATGAATCCGGACCAGTTGTGGTCGACGACGATGAACCCCGAGGTGCGGACGCTGCTGCAGGTCCGGGCCGAAGATCACACCGAAGCCGATCAGATGTTCACCACGCTGATGGGCGACCAGGTCGAGCCCCGGCGGAAGTTCATCGAGGACAACGCGCTGGATGTGCGTAATCTGGATATTTGATCCTCACAGACTTGACGCAGAGCCGCGGAGGCGCAGAGGTGAATAGCCTAAAAGCTACGCTCTGCGTCTCGGCGTCTCTGCGTCGAGATACCTAATCATGAGCGATACATCTCAGAAGATCCCGGTCAACATCGAAGATGAAATGAAGCGTTCGTACATGGATTACGCCATGAGCGTAATCATTGGACGAGCGCTGCCCGACGCCCGCGACGGCTTGAAGCCGGCTCATCGCCGCGTGCTCTACGGCATGAAGATGATGGGCCTCGCCTCGAACCGCGGGTACCGCAAGTGCGCGAAGATCGTCGGCGAGGTGATGGGTAACTACCACCCGCACGGCGACGCGTCGATCTACGACACCCTCGTACGGCTGTCGCAGGATTTCAACATGCGCTACCCGCTCGTGGACGGGCAGGGCAACTTCGGCTCGATCGACGGCGATCCTCCGGCGGCGATGCGGTACACCGAGGCGCGGCTGCAGGCGCTCGCCGACGACCTCATGGCGGATCTCGACAAGGAAACAGTCGACTTCGTCCCGAACTACGACGAGACGACCGAGGAACCCACGGTTCTGCCGGCGCAGATTCCGAACCTGCTGGTGAACGGGTCGGCCGGCATTGCGGTCGGCATGGCCACCAACGTGCCTCCGCACAACCTCCGCGAAGTCATCGACGGCGTCATCTGGACGATCGAGACCGAACAGGAGCGCGGCGCGAAGCTCGACAAGATCGACAAGCTGCACGGCCTGGCGGAGCAAATCAAGGGACCGGACTTTCCCACCGGCGGCTACATTGTCGGGCGCTCCGGCATCGCCGCGGCCTACCGCACCGGGCGCGGCGCGATCCTCATGCGGGCCAAGGCCGCGATCGAGCAGGCCAAGAAAGGCGACCGGCAATCGATTGTCGTCAGCGAGATTCCGTATCAGGTGAACAAGGCGCGGCTCATCGAGAAGATCGCCGACCTCGTGAACGACAAGACGATTGAAGGTATTTCGGACATCCGCGACGAGTCCGATCGGGAAGGCATGCGCATCGTCATCGAGTTGAAGCGCGGCGAAGTGCCCGAGGTCATTCTCAACAACCTCTACAAGCACACGCAGCTTCAGCAGAGCTTCGGCGTCATCATGCTCGCCATCGTCAGCGGCCGCCCCAAGGTGCTGACGCTGGCCGAGCTGGTCGACAGCTTCATCGACTTCCGCCGCGAGGTCGTGATCCGCCGGACGCAGTTCGAGCTGCGCAAGGCCGAGGCGCGGTACCACATTCTCGAGGGGCTGAAGATCGCGCTCGACAACCTGGACGCGGTCATCAAGCTCATCCGCGGTTCCAAGACCGTGCCCGAGGCCCGCGAGGGCCTCATCACGCAGTTCTCGCTGAGCCAGATGCAGGCACAGGCCATTCTGGACATGCAGCTGCAGCGGCTGACCGGTCTCGAGCGCCAGAAGATTCTCGACGAGATGGCCGAGCTGCTGAAGACCATCGAGCGGCTGCTCGCCATACTTGGCAGCGAGCAACTGCTGATGCAGGTCATCGTCGGCGAACTGAAGGACGTGCGCGACAAGTACGGGGACGACCGCCGCACCCAGATTATCGAGGGGGACGCGGGCGAGATCAGCATCGAGGACCTGATCGCCGAAGAAGACATGGCGATTACGGTGAGCAATACCGGCTACATCAAGCGGACGCCCATCACGAGCTATCGGAACCAGCGGCGGGGCGGCAAGGGGCGCATCGGCATGCGGACACGCGAGGAGGATTTCGTCAGCCACCTCTTCGTCGCCTCGACGCACGCCTACATCATGATTTTCTCGGATCGCGGCCGCGCCTACTGGCTCAAGGTGCACGAAATTCCCGACGTCGGCCCGGGCGGCAAGGGCAAAGCGATCGCGAACCTGGTGTCCATGGCGGGCGACGAGAAGATCGCCGCTCTGCAAACTGTGAAGGAGTTCGAAGAGGGCAAGTTCGTCGCCATGGGCACGCTGCGGGGCGTCGTCAAGAAGACCGAGCTTTCGGCCTTCAGCAACCCGCGGGTCGGCGGCATCATCGCCATGGGCGTCGAGGACGGCGATCGCCTGATGGCGGCCCAGATTACCGATGGAACGGGCGAAATCTTCATCGGCACGCGCGACGGGATGGCCATCCGGTTCCCCGAGGGCGACGTGCGGCCGATGGGGCGGACCGCCTACGGCGTGAAGGGGATAACGCTCCGCGAGGGGGACGAGGTGGTGGCCATGGAGGTGGTCCGGCCCGGCAGCACCCTGCTGACGGTGGCCGAGAACGGCTATGGCAAGCGGACCGAGCTGGACGAATATCGGGTGCAGTCCAGAGGCGGTGTGGGTATTATTAACATCCAAACCACCGAACGAAACGGTCGCGTCGTCGGAATGGCGTCTGTGCACGATGAGGACGAGTTCATGCTCATCACGCAGCAGGGCAAGATTCTGAGGACGGTTGCGCGCGACATACGGACGATCGGGCGGGCCACGCAGGGTGTGCGCCTGATTGAGATCGATGCCGATGACCGAGTAGTATCTCTCGCGCGGCTTGCGGAAAAGGACGAAGAGAACGGCTCCGAGGGCATTTAGCCGCAGCCGGTGGGGCAAAGGTCCCGGATGAACCGGGGCCCCAGGAATCAATCAAGGAGGCTGACATGTTTCGGCCGAAGCCAAGTGTGTATGTGCTGGCGTCCATGGTGCTGATGGCCGCCGCGTTGAGCGCGTGCTCGTCAGCGAACGCGAACGAAGAGAATCTCGTGCGGCAGTTCTTTCGCGCGTCCAGTCTCCGCGACAACATGACGCTCGCGAACTTCGCGGTCGTGGCCTTCGACCCGAAGACCGAAGGTACCGTCAACGACTTCAGTGTCACCGCCGTCTCACCCGAGAAGACGGAACCGCTGCGCGTCATCGAGCTGTCCAAGGGCCTGACAGAAGCCGAAGCCGAGAACAAGGCCTTCAACGAAAAGAAGAAGACCTATCAGGACGCGAACATGGAAGCGATCGATCGCGTGCTCAAGGCCGAGAGCGCCGGGCGCAAGCTGACCGGCAAGGACGCGCAGATCCAGGCCGAGTGGACGAAGTGGCGCGACGATACGGGCGCTGAGGCGAAGAAGGTGTCCTCCGCCCGCAACTCGCTGTCCAACGCCCGGCCGCTCGCGGAGCTGAGCCTGATGTCGAATGCCAGCGCGACAACCCCAACCGTCGAAGAGATGGACGGCACGATGGTGTCCAAGGACATCACCATCGCTGCAACCGTCAAAGCGCCGGACGGGTCGACGAGCCAGAAGAACTACGTGATCACCGCCCAGCGCGCCATCGTGAAGGCGAAAGAGGGCGAACGCCAGGGGCGGTGGATTATCACCGGGATAAAGCCGGCGTAAGAAAAACCGGCACAGTTCGTCAGGTTCGTGGGTTCGTAGGTTCGTAGGGTTCGTAGGGTTCGGAACCCGCGAACCCCACGAACCGACGAACTCCACGAACTTTTTACGAACTCCACGAACCGAGTTTTTTCAGACAAGTTCGAGTTTCGCGTACTTCGCTCGTAACGTCTTCGGCCCCACCGAAAATCTCACGACCAGTTTCACATCGTCGGCCAGCGCTTCCAGGCTGAGAATCGTGCCGATGCCGAAGTGCGGGTGACGCACCTTCGCGCCGAGCTTGAGCCCGATCGGGCTCGACTGATCTTCGTCTTCGTACGCGAAGGTCGATTCTTCGCGCGCGCGTCCCGGCCGGTGATACGTCGAGGCGCCGTCGCGAGACGAGCGGCCGCTTCCATAGGCGTTCGCTCGTCCGGCGTATCCGCCGAACGAGCTTTGATAGATGCTCGTGGCATAAGCCGGCGCAATGCGGTCGACGAGCTGCGGCGGCAGTTCGTCCATGAAGCGCGACGGCTCCATCGGCTGATATTCGCCGAAGACGCGCCGGCGCGCCGCGCCCGTCACCACGAGCTGCGAGCGCGCGCGTGTGATGCCGACGTAACAGAGGCGTCGCTCCTCGGCCATCTCGTCTTCGTCGTCGAACGCCCGCGAGTGCGGGAAGACGCCCTCCTCGAGACCGGCCATGATCACGGTCGGGAACTCGAGGCCTTTGGCGGCGTGGAGGGTCATCAGCCAGATGCGCGCTTCGAGGCTTCCCTGGCCTTCGTCCGCTTCCGACAACAGCGAGAGCCTGTCGGTGAAGCCGCCCAGCGACGCCTCGGGCTCGCGCCCCTCGGTACTCGCGTGCGGCCGAGACGAGCTCCATGAGGTTTTCGATGCGGCCCTGAGAATCTTCGCTCTTGTCGTCGCGCAGGTCCTGCAGGTAGCCGGTCTGATCGAGGACTTTGCCCAGGACAATCGACAGCGGCTCGCTGCGAGCCGCCTGCTGCAGATTGACGATGAGGTCCCGAAACGTCTTGAGCGAGGCGAGCGCCCGCGCCGGAACCAGCCGCTCGTCGACGGCGCGCGAGACCTTCGTCCACAGCGAGTTCGGCGCCGGCACGGCAAGGCCGCTGGCCAGCAGCAGCGGCGGGGCCTCCTCGGCCGAGACGCGATCGACCGAATCGAGCACGCCCTTGCCGATGCCGCGCGCCGGAACGTTAATCACCCGTCTCACGCTGACATCGTCGTGGGGGTTGATGAGCAGCTTCAGGAAGGCGAGCGAGTCCTTGATTTCCTTGCGCTCGTAGAAACGGACGCCTCCGACGATGCGGTACGAAAGGCCGGAGCGCATCAGCGCGTCTTCGATGACGCGCGACTGGGCGTTGGTGCGATACAGCACGGCCACGGTGCAATCGGGCGCCGTCGTGATGCCCGAATGCGCCGTGCGCGTGATGAAATCGGCTTCTTCGAGCTCGTCCGATCCCCGGAAATATTTGATGAGGTCGCCGCCCTTCCGCTCGGTCCAGAGCCGCTTGTCCTTGCGGTTCCGGTTCTGGCTGATGACGGCGGTGGCCGCGTCGAGGATGACCTGCGTCGAGCGGTAATTCCGTTCGAGCTTCACGATCTTCGCTTCGGGAAAATCGTGCTCGAAGTCGAGGATGTTGCGCAGGTCTGCGCCGCGCCACCGGTAAATCGACTGATCGGGGTCGCCGACCACCGCGAGATTTCTATAACGCTCCGATACACGCTGGATGAGGTGGTACTGCGGCCGGTTGGTGTCCTGATATTCGTCCACCATCACGAACCGGAACTTCTCGGCATATCTGGCGCGCACGGGCTCGGCCTTGTCGAACAGCTCCACCGCTTTCAACAGGAGATCGTCGAAGTCGAGCGCGCCGTTGTCTCGCAGCCCCTGCGTGTACTTCTCGTACACCTTCGCGAGCTGCTCGCCGCGCTGGCTCCAGCCCTGCGCTCTGAAGAAATCCGGGCCCGCCATCGTGTTCTTCGCGTGGCTGATTTTCGACAGCGCCATCCGCGGCTGAACGACGCTGTCGTCGATCTGCAGCTCCTTGAGGACCTGTTTGACCAGCGCAACCTGATCGGACGAATCGTAGATGACGAAATCGCGCGGCAGGCCGATGGCGGTGGCCTCGCGCCGTAGCAGACGCGCGCAGAGCGCGTGGAACGTCGAAATCCACGAGCCTCGAAGCGTGGCGCCGACCAGCGTTTCGACCCGGGTGCGCATTTCCTCCGCCGCCTTGTTCGTGAAGGTGACGGCCAGAATCTCGTCGTGCTGCGCGAACCCTTCCGACAGGAGATAGGCAATGCGCTGCGCGATGACACGGGTCTTGCCCGAGCCCGCGCCGGCCAGGATGAGCAGAGGGCCGTCGATATGGAGCACGGCCTCGCGTTGTTCGGGATTCAAACCTTGTAACGGATCCAACGGCTTCGGACTCCAGACTTTCGAGCTGAGGACACGAATCTCAACGCAGAGACGCAACGAGTCGGACTCTCGAGACTCCGCTGACTCTTTGGATTCCCAGACTCCTTGGACTCTGGAGACTCGTTCTATTCTACCGTCACACTCTTCGCGAGATTGCGCGGCTGGTCGACGTCGCAGCCGCGCCGGACGGCGATGTAGTACGCCAGCAGTTGCAACGGCAGTACCATCGCGATGGGCGAGAGCATTTCCGGCACGTGGGGCAGGGCGAGCATCGCGTCTTGTGCCGGATCCAGAATGCTTTGCAGCGTGTCGTGGCCTTCGGTCGTGATGGCGATCACCGATCCACCTCGAGCCTTCACCTCTTGAATATTGCCAAGCATTTTCTCGAAGACGTGATCATTTGGTGCAATGCTCACGACGGGCATGTTGCTGTCGATCAGCGCAATGGGCCCGTGCTTCATCTCGCCGGCCGGGTACCCTTCGGCGTGAATGTAGGAGATTTCCTTCAGCTTCAGCGCTCCCTCGAGCGCGATCGGGTAGTTGACGCCGCGGCCCAGGAAGAGAAAATCGGTCCGGTTGAAGAACCGGCCCGCGATGTCTTCGATCGCGCCGGACGACTTCAGGGCCTGCTCCATCTGCTTGGGAAGCTGCATGAGCGCGGTCAGGTGGCTGCGCGCGTCGGCCTCGCCGAGCGACCCTTTCATCTGGCCCAGGAAGAGCGCCAGCAGGTTCAGCGCCACGAGCTGCGACGTAAAGGCCTTGGTCGAGGCCACGCCGATTTCCGGTCCGGCGTGCGTGTAGATGGTGCCTTCGGACTCGCGGGTGGCCATGCTGCCGACGACATTGCAGATCGCCAGGCTGCGGGCGCCTTTCTTGCGCGCTTCGCGCAGCGCCGCGAGTGTGTCGGCCGTCTCTCCGGACTGCGTGATGATGACGACCAGCGTGTTGCGGTCGACGATGAAGTCGCGGTAGCGATATTCCGAGCCGTAGTCGACCTCGACGGGCAGCCCGGCAAACCGCTCGATGAGGAATTTGCCGACCAGGGCCGCGTGCCATGACGTGCCGCAGGCGACCAGCGCGACCTTGTTGACGTTGCGGAGGTCGGCTTCCGAAATCGCGATTTCTTCCAGGAACACCTTGCCGGTATCGAGGCTCACGCGGCCGAGCAGCGTCTCCTCCGCGGCGCGCGGCTGCTCGAAGATTTCCTTCAGCATGAAGTGGCGGTAGCCCGACTTCTCCGCCATGACCGGGTCCCACAAGACGCGCTGCGTCGCCTTCGACACCGGCGTGCCCGCGAAGTTCGTGAACTCGACGCCGCGCCGGGTGACGACCGCCATTTCTTCGTCGCCGAGGAACACCACGTCGCGCGTGTGGCTGAGAATCGCCGGCGTGTCGGACGCGACGAAGAACTCGTTGTCGCCAAGACCCACCACGATCGGCGGGCCGTTGCGGACGGCGATGATCTTTTCCGGGTCGTCGCTCGAAATCGCCACGAAGGCGAAGAGGCCGCGCATATGGAGCAGCGCCTGCCGGGCCGCGTCTTCGAGCGTGAGGTGGGAAACCGCCTTCATTTCCTGCTCGATCAGGTGCGCGATCACTTCAGAGTCGGTTTCGGTCACGAACGTGTGGCCGATCTTCTTCAGCTCGCGCTTCAGGTCGAGGTAGTTCTCGATGATGCCGTTGTGCACGACGACGATCTTGCCGGTGCAGTCCTGGTGCGGGTGCGCGTTTTCCTCGGTCGGGCGGCCGTGCGTGGCCCATCGCGTGTGGCCGACGCCGTACACGCCGTCGAGCGGCTGCGTACCGATGGCCTGCTCGAGGTTCACCAGCTTCCCGGCACTGCGCCGGCGTTCGATCTGTCCGTTCCGGACGACCGCCACCCCCGCGGAGTCGTAGCCGCGATATTCGAGCCGACGTAGTCCGTCGAGCAGAATCGGGACGACTTCTTTGGAACCGAGATAGCCGATGATGCCGCACATACTTTTAACTTTTAACTTTCTACTTTTGACTTTCTACTTTCTACTTTTGTCGACTTTCTTACTGACCCAGTCTTCAAGGTTGCGCTGCTTCCCGGCGCTCACGGCCAGCGCTCCGGCGGGCACGTTTTCGCGGATGGTCGCGCCGCTGCCGACATAGGCGCCTTTGCCAATCGTGACAGGCGCCACGAGCTGGCTGTCGCTGCCGATGAACGCGCCGTCCTCGATGGTCGTCAGGTTCTTCTTCTTGCCGTCGTAGTTGCACGTAATCGTGCCGGCGCCGATGTTGACGCCTTCGCCGACGATCGCGTCGCCCAGGTACGACAGATGCCCGGCCTTGGTCCCTTTGCCGAGGACGGTCTTCTTCAGCTCGACGAAATTGCCGACGTGCACCGACTCGCGCAGCTCCGTTTCGGGCCGGACGTGCGCGAACGGCCCGATCGTGACGCCGGTGCCCAGCTTGCCGCCGTTGATGACGCAGTGGTTCTGCACCGTCACGCGGTCGTCGAGCACGGAGTTGACGATCCGCACGCCCGCATGGATTTCGCACGCCTGGCCGATCTGGGTCTTCCCCTCGATATGCACGCCGGGGTGAATCACCGTGTCGGTGCCGATGATCACGTCGTTGTCGATGTAGGTCGTCGCGGGATCTTCGATCGTGACACCCGCCGCCATGAGCTCTTCGTTTTTTTTCTGTCTCACGATTCGGCTCGCCTCTGCCAGTTCCGACCGGCCGTTGATGCCGTGGATCTCGTTGGGATGCTCGATGACGACCGTTTCGACGCCGCGCCGGCGGCGGCGATAGGTCGAGATGAGGTCCGTTAGATAGTACTCTCCCTGCGCGTTCCCGGTGGCAAGTCCCCTGAGTGCCTCGAACAGCGGCGCAAGGGAAAAAACGTACACACCGCTGTTGATTTCCTTGATCTTCCGCTGCGCCGGCGACGCGTCGCGCTCTTCGACGATGCGCGAGACCCGTCCCTTGACGCGCACGATGCGCCCGTATCCGTAGGGCTGCTCGACGAGCGCCGTCAGGATGGTGGCCGACGCGTGCGTCTCTTCGTGCCGGCTCACCAGGCTCGCAAGAGTGTGGCGATTCAGCAACGGGACGTCGCCAGATAGCAACAGAACGAAGCCGTTTTGCCCCTCCAGGACGCCGGCCGTCTGGAGCAAAGCATGCCCGGTGCCAAGCTGCGGTTCCTGCGTGACGAACGACAGCTCGGGATACCGCGAGAGGCCCTGGCGCAGCAGCTCCTTCATGTGTCCGACAACGACGGTGATCGTGCGAGGCGAGAGCGATTGGGCCGCGCGAATCACGTACTCGACCATCGGGCGGCCCGCGACGTGGTGCAGGACCTTGGGCTGCGCCGATTTCATGCGCGTGCCTTTGCCTGCAGCCAGAATGACGACGTGGAGATCGGTCATGGGTGAGTGAGCGGGCCGCTCAACAGCCTATCGCCGTCTGGCAGCCTTGCGGCGATCAGTCGCGGCGGCTTTCGCCGGGGCCGGCGCCTCGAGCGCCGCACGCACGCTGTCGAACTGCCGCAGCACCTCGAGTTCGGGATCGTGGCGCGCGAGCGACCGATTGTCCGGATTGAGCTCGATCGCACGAAGGAGAATCGGGACGGCTTCCTCCACCTGATCACGCTGCGCGAGGACGGACGCGAGCATATAGAGCGCGTGGTCGTGTTCCGGCAACTCCGCGGTGGCCGCGCGCAGATGCGCGAGGGCGTCGTCGAAATTCGCGGCGTTCACGGCCAGCGTGGCGGCAAACACCCGCTCTTCAGGTGTGGCCGGCGACGCGCCGCGAGGAGCCATGTGCCGCTCGCAGACGTTGAGGTAGAGCCGGACGCGCTCGTGCAGCTCTCTCTCCTCGGGGTAGCGCGAGAGAACGGACCGGAGCAACGAGGACGCGCGCGGGTACTCGTGCGCCTGCAGCGCCGCGACGCCTTCTTCGTAGAGTGCGACGGCTTCAAGGTGGCCTGGGCGGGGTAGTGGCGCAGGCGTGGCAGTTTGCAGCGCCCGCTCGCGCTCGGCGTGGGTCGACCGCTCGACGGAAAGAACCACGTCAGCAGGCTTCGGCCGGACGGGGCGGGAGCTCACCCGCCTCTGCTTCGCCATGTAGGATCGCCCTGAAAGGGCGCTACGGTAACAAATCGCTGTCGTATCGGTCAAGACGGCCGGGTCGGCTTGAGCCGCTCCAACCGGGCGTACACGTCATTGGTCGATAGACCAAATCTGGAAGCGGTTGCCGCGATCGCCTGACGCCTGGACTTTCTCTCGTCGGTCATTTGGTCGAAAAATAAACTCAGCTCACTATCGTCAACGGTTTCTGTCTGTTGTGAAGGTGGGACAGGGCCGAGCACAATGGTGAACTCACCTTTTTCTGGTATCGCTGCGTGGGTGGCCGCCCGAGCTGTCGTTCTCACGACTTGCTCGTGGAGTTTTGTCAGCTCTCTCGCCACAATTATCGGTCGTTCACCCAAGATAGCAGCCATGTCTGTGAGAGTCTTTGCAATTCTGTGCGGGGCCTCAAAGAAAACCACAGTTCTAGGCTCATCGACCAAGGCAAGGAGCCACGATTTTCTGTCGTTCGACTTAGACGGCGCGAACCCGGCAAACACGAACGAATCGGCGGGAAAGCCCGACGCCGCAAGCGCCGCGGTCACGGCGCTCGCGCCGGGGACAGGCACCACTTTGATCCCCTCTTCGATGGCCTTCGCGATCAGCCGCTGGCCCGGGTCTGCGACAACCGGCGTGCCTGCGTCGGTGACGACCGCGATGTCGACTCCGTTCGCTAACTGACGAATCAGCTGCGGCATTTTCCGGGTTTCGTTGTGTGCGTGAAGGCTGGTCGTTGGCGTCGTGAGGCCGAAATGCTTGAGCAGGAGCGCCGTCCGGCGGGTGTCCTCGGCGGCGACAAGCCCCACCGATCGAAGGGTTTCGACGGCCCGGACTGTCATGTCATCCAGATTCCCAATGGGGGTGGACACGACATACAGACTGCCCGCCATGCGATGAGGTATTGGGGTATTGTACCATTGTGGGTTGTCGGAATTTAGCTACCGAAATCAGGGATACGAGCTGCTGCCCAAATGATGCGTTCGTCCGAGCCATTTCATCATTTCGTCGACGACTATCTCGCCTATCTTCACGAAGTTCACCCGTCGAGTGCGACGCTTGACGGCGTCCACACGTACGACGATCACATCGAGGACTACAGCCGGCACGGCATCGACCAGCACACCCGGGCGCTGTCCGGGTTCGCGCGCCGGCTGCAGGACATCAACCCGGGCGATCTGACGGCGGTCGAAAAGGCGGAGCAGCCGATGGTTGCCTCGAACATCCAGGCGAGGATGTTCGAGCTCGAGCACATCCGCACGTGGGAACGAAGCCCGCAGCTCTACTCGGACACGTTGTGCTCGAGTCTGGCGGCGCAGGTCGTGTTCACGCACGCGCCGCTGTCCGAGCGCGCCCGCCGGGTGCTCTCGAAGCTGCGCCAGGCGTCCCGGCTCGTGCAGGCGGCCCGCGACAACATCAAGGATCCGCCGGGCATCTTCGTGAAAGTCGGCCTCGAAACGTTCCGCGGTGCGTTGAACTTCATCGAGAAAGACCTGCCGCGCGCGTTTTCGGCCCTCGACGACATGCACCTGCTCGGCGACCTCGCCGATGCCTCGACCGAGGCCACGCACGCCATCTCGAGCTACATCCAATATCTCGAAGAAGAGCTGGCGCCGAAGGCACGAGCGTCGTTCCGTCTCGGCCAGGAGCAGTTCGAGCGCAAGCTGGCGCTCGACGAGAGCATTTCGATCGACGCCGAACGCCTGCTCAACATCGCGCTACGGGAGTTCCAGGCGACGCAGGAGCAGTTCCGGCTGCTCGCGGGCAAGCTCAACGGCACCGACCCCATCGAGGCGTGGCGCCGGGCGAAGGACGCGCATCCGGCGGCGGGCGCGATCTCAGCGGCGGCCCAGGAACAGCTCGACGAGCTGAGCACCTTCATCGATCGCAACGGCATCATCACCCGGCCCGAAGGCGAGCCGGTGATCGTCGCCCCGACCCCCGAGTTCTATCGCTGGTCGTTCGCGAGCATGTGGGTGCCCGGTCCCTTCGAGCAGAAAGCCACCCGCGCCTACTACTACGTGACCGACGTCGATCCGTCGTGGCCTGCCGACCGGCAGGAAGAACACCTGCGCGATTTCAACTACCCGACGCTGTGGGCGATTTCCATTCACGAGGTCTACCCGGGACATTTCCTGCACTACCAGTTCCTGCGCCGCGTCGAATCGAAAGTGCGCAAGTCGATCATGTTCGCGCCGGCGTCGTTTGTCGAAGGATGGGCGCACTACACCGAGCAGATGATGGTCGAGGCGGGTTTCCGCCGTAACGATCACACCTTCAAGCTGGGCCAGCTGGCCGAAGCGCTGATTCGCCTCGGTCGCTTCATCGTCAGCATTCGCCTGCACGTCCAGGACTGGTCGGTCGAGCAGGGCGTGCGTTTCTTCCGCGACGAATGTTTCATGGAGGAAAGCAGCGCGCGCCGCGAGGCCGAGCGCGGCACGTTCGATCCGACATACCTTGTCTATTCCGTCGGCAAGCTGATGCTCCTGAAGCTGAGGCGTGACTACCAGGAAAAGCAGGGAGCGAAATACACGCAGCGCGCGTTCCACGATCAGCTGCTGGGCAACGGAACGGCGACCTTTGCCGCGCACCGGCAGTTGATGCTGGGCGAATCATCGGGCGACCTGCTGGAGTAGGGCGCAAAATTCCGCGAGGCTGGTAGGCGCAACTAGCGATGGCTCGTAGGGCGCAACTTTAGTTGCGCCGCAAGTGCAGTCTTCTTTTCTGGAGCCGATAGAAAGTAACGATGCCCCTGTACCGAGTACCGATGCAACGCCTGCGGGCACCTCTTCGAGAAAATCCGGCAATTCTCCGATCCGCCCGTTGACGTGTGCCCGAATTGCGGCGAGCGGAACGTCGAGAAGCTGGTGTCGAGTCCGGCGATTCAGTTCAAGGGAACGGGCTGGTACATCACCGACTACGCGCGGAAGGGAGCGGCTGGGAAGGACGGCGACGCGAAGACCGACAGTAAGACCGACAGTAAGACGGACGGTAAGACCGAGAACAAGCCGGCCAGCTCGGATTCAAAATCCGATTCAAAATCCACGTCGTCTGATTCCAGCACGTCGTCTTCGTCATCGACGTCGTCGAGTCCCTCCACCTCGACGCCGACACCGCCTTCAAACAAGACGTCCTAATCTACCAATCTACCAATCTGCCAATTCTTTAGTCTGTAGCCTTGCCGGCCCGTACCGCGCTGCGTCTCTCGATATTTTCGGACCTCAGATAGGCGCGGAACGGTTCGCTCAAGTCCTGGCGTCTCAGCGCGAAATAGACGGCCGCCTTCAGGTAGCCCAGCTTGTTGCCGGTGTCGTGCCGGACGCCGTCGATCTCACACGCAAAGATTTTTCGCCGCTTCAGGAGGCTGCGCAGCCCGTTGGTCAGCTGAATTTCCCCCGTCCGATCGCTGGCCGTGGCGCGGAGCTCCGGGAAGATGTCGGGCGTCAACAGGTAGCGGCCGATAATCGCGAGGTTCGAGGGCGCTTCGTTGCGAGGCGGTTTTTCGACGAGATCGCGGACGGCGTAAACGCCCTTGCCCAGGCTCACCGAAGGGTCGATGTCGACGATGCCGTAGCTCGAAACCTGCTCGGGCGGAACCCGCTCGACGGCCAGCACTGGCCCGCCGACTCGTTCGAAGACGTCAATCATCTGTTTCAATGCCGGCGGTGTGGCGTCGATCACATCGTCTGCAAGGATGACGGCGAACGGTTCGTCGCCGACCAGATCGGCGGTGACGAGCACCGCGTGGCCGAGACCGAGCGGCTCGCCCTGCCTGACGTAGGCGACATTGATCATGTTGGAGATCTTGCGAATCTCCTCGAGCAGGTCGAGCTTGCCGCGCTGCTGCAGGAAGCTTTCGAGCTCGACGTTGACGTCGAAGTGATCTTCGATGGCGTTCTTGCCCCGTCCGGTGACGATGATGATGTTCTCGATGCCGGACTGGACGGCCTCTTCGACACCGTATTGAATAATCGGCTTATCGACCAGCGGCAGCATTTCCTTCGGCTGGGCCTTGGTGGCCGGAAGGAATCGGGTGCCGAGCCCGGCGGCGGGAAAGACGACCTTGCGAACGGGTGATTTCACGCGCCTATTCTACTGAGAACGGCTCGTTGCGTGCTGCCCGCTGCTGCACGGAGCTTCCGGGGAAGTGATATCGGATAGGATTCCACCATGCTCGATCCGGCTTATGTGCGCGACCATCAGGACGAGGTGAAGCGGGGCCTGCAGAACCGCGGGCTTCAGGTCGAAGGCGAGCTCGAGCAGCTGGCCATTCTCGAGAACCGCCGGAGGCGGCTGATCCCCGAGCTTGAAGGGTTGAAGCGCGATCAGAATACGGCTGGCGACGAAGTCGCGCGCGCGAAGCGCCAGGGTAAGGACGCGAGCGTCATCTTCGAAGCGAACCGTCAGCGGGCGCAGCAGATCCGCCAGCTCAGCATCGAGCTCGATCAGGTCGAGCAGCAGCGGACGAAGTTGCTGATGTCGTTCCCCAACCTGCCGCATGCGAGCGTGCCGGTCGGGAAGAGCGAAGCCGACAACGTCGTCGTGCGCACCTGGGGTGAGCCGACGACAGTTCGATTTCGAGCCGCAGGCGCACTGGGATCTGGGGCCGGCGCTGGGGATTCTCGACTTCGAGCGTGCCACCAGGATGTCGGGAGCCCGCTTTTCCATTCTGCTTGGTGCAGGCGCGCGATTGTCGCGCGCGCTGGTCGACTTCATGCTCGACCTTCACACGCGCGAGCACGGCTACCTCGAGGTCGTCCCGCCGTACCTGGTGAATCGCGCCTCGCTCGAGGCAACGGGCCAGCTGCCGAAGTTCGAGGCCGACCTGTTCAAGACCGCGGGCGAGTGGGATCTGTTCCTGATTCCGACGGCCGAGGTGCCGCTCACCAACCTCCATCGGAACGAAATTCTGAACGGCGACTCGTTGCCGCTGAAGTACACCGCGTACAGCCCGTGCTTCAGAAGCGAAGCGGGTTCGTACGGCAAGGATGTGCGCGGCCTGATTCGGCAGCATCAGTTCGAGAAGGTCGAGATGGTGAAGATCGTCCATCCCGATACGTCGTACGACGAGCTCGAGTCGATGACGCTGAACGCCGAAGACGTGCTGCAGCGTCTTGGCCTGCCGTACCGCACGATCGTGCTCTGCACGGGCGACGTTGGTTTCTCGATGGCGAAGACCTACGACGTCGAGGTCTGGCTGCCCGGCCAGAACGCGTACAAGGAAATCTCCTCGTGCTCGAATGCCGAAGGGTTCCAGGCGCGGCGGGGCAACATCAAGTTCAAGGTTGGCGGAACGGGAAAGGCGGAGTTCGTCCACACGTTGAACGGGTCCGGCCTGCCGATCGGGCGGACGCTGGTAGCGGTGTTGGAGAATTTCCAGCAGAAGGATGGATCAGTGGTGGTGCCCGAGGTGCTGCGCCCCTACATGGGCGGGTTGGAAGTGATAAAGCGCGCCTGATTGCCACATTCTCGATTGGCAATTTGCAATGCGGCTACACGTATTTCCTCTCCAGTTTGTGCGCGGTCATCTCGCGGATGTGTGCGAGGGTCGCATCGCCGAATTTCTTCTGCACCATTTCCAGATACGGCTGGTGCCTGAAGTAAATATCAAACGCCCGATCGCGAAAGCTCAGAACTTCGCCAGCGGAAATGTGCCTGGTCGGCAGCGGCAGCGTGTCGACCGCGTGCTGCGAATAGCCGCTCCACGCGTCCGGCAGTCGCCAGCCGCGGCGGCGGGCCTCCTCATACAGCGGCGAGCCGGGGTACGCCATCGCCGAATAGAAGTTCGCGAACTCGCAGTTGAGATCCAGCGCGAGGTCGAGCGTCCGCTGCATCGTCTCGGCAGTGTCTTCCGGCAGCCCGAAGATGTAGTTGCCGATGATGTTGATGCCGGCTTCTTTGATGCGCCTGACGGTGTCGTACACCTCGTCAATCTCGATAGCGCTTGTCGACATCGGTCAGCACGCGATCGTCGGCGGCCTCGATGCCGAGCGCGAGCCAGTTGAATCCCGCGCGCTTGAGCTTGTCGAGCATGCTCGCCTTCACCGTATCGACGCGCGCGTACGCCCAGATGTTCAGGTTGTAACCGCGCTCGATCAGCAGGTCGCAGATGCCGGTGACGTGCCGGTGGTTCAGGACGAACATCTCGTCGGCGAACTTGATGTTCCGCACGCCGTAGTCCCTCACCAGCAGATCGATTTCTTCGACCACGCGTCCGGGCGTCCAGAAGCGATAGCTGTTCGCGTCGCTCGCCATCCCCATCACCTGTTCACCGGCTTTGAACGGCGCCTGGATGCAGCAGAAGGAACACCGGTACGGACAGCCGAGCGTCGTGTAGATCGCCGCGTAGGGCTCGCGCTCGAGATCGCCGAAGCAGTGCCAGTTGTGGGCGCGATAGCGCTTCATCGGCAGCAGGTCCCACGCGACGCCGGCCATCTCGCGGTCGAGCTCTTTGACGAGCGGCGCCGCCGGGTTGCGAACGGGACGGGCGTCCACTCGATAGACGAGTCCCCGCACGTTCGACAGGTCCGGTGTACGGGATGCTTTGAGAGCGGAGAGAAGGTCGACGACCGTGTGCAGCCCTTCATCGCTCGAGACGAAATCGCACGGCTCGTCTTCGAGCGTGCGCTCGGGCAACGCGGCAACGTGGCCGCCGAGCATCAGAAGCGGCAGGGCCGGGGCCGATGCTTTGATGGCGTTTGCGAGGGCTGACGCCCCGGTCATGTTCTGCGTCGAGGCGGACGGCTGATGCCCGTAGACGACGATCACGGCGAGCACGGGCGACAGCGCGGCCAGACGCTCCGCAACGTCCTGCGGTGGCAGTTCGTCGGCCTCGGCATCGACGATCTCGACCGAGAAGCCCTTCGTCCTGACGAAGGTCGCGATCAACCCGGCCCAGACCGGGTTTTCGACGGCCGTCAATCGTGTTCCGAGCGACTGGTAAATCCGCGCGCGGCTCGTCGGGTTGACGAGGACGAGATCCGGCGTGACGCTCCTCATCCCTGTTTCCCGGGCCCGGTTCGTGGCTCGTCGCCGATCACCGATTCGATAATGTACGCCGGACGGCCTCTGACATCCTTGTACACGCGTATCACATACGTGCCGACGACGGCGATTGAGGCGATGATCGTGGCCCAGAAAAACGTCAGGGCCGCCATGACCGTCGATCCGCGAAGGGCCAGCACGACCGCGGCGACGAGGCCGGCGGCGGCCAGCGCGAAGCAGGCGTAGATCGGCATGAACGAAAACGACGTCATGCCCATCGTGAACGTCTTCCACGGATTCCTGCTGAAAAACGGGAAGTGCGTCCGCCCCGCATGACGCGATTCCCGCTCGTACGGAATCGAGACCTGGTTGAAGCCAAGCCACACGACAAGCCCGCGGAGATATGGATCCGACTCGCGCAGCCGCAGCAGATGGTTGACGGCCGGGCGCGAGAGAAGCTTGAAGTCGCCGGCATCGACGGGCAGACGAATCGACGAGCCAAGCTGGATGAGCCGGTAGGCGAGGCGCGTGGCCGCCATCTTCAGCGGGTTCTCACCGTGGCGATGCGTGCGCACCGTGTGGACGACATCCGCGCCCCGGCGCCATCGATCGACGAGCAGCGGAATGACCTCGGGTGGATCCTGCAGGTCGGCGTCCATGTAGACGATCGCGTCGCCGCGCGACACGCTCATGCCGGCCAGCACGCCTTCGGCCACGCCAAACCGGCGCGACATGTTGACGATTCTGATTCGGGTGTTCTCCTGCCGCACCTTCATGAGAAGCGAGAGCGATCCATCTGTCGACGCGTCGTTCACGAAAATGGCCTCGTAGTCGGCATCCACCGGCCCGAGCGCCTTATCGATGCGCGCGACGAGCGTCGGAATGTTTTCGGCCTCGTTTCTGAACGACAGGACGACCGACACGAGCGGCCTGGCAGGGCGGGGATCCATGAAAGTGGCGGTTAGTTTACTAGGGAATACGGTAGAGACGCAGGTCGCCGTTCTCGGTGACGAGCGGCAGATCGAGCGTCCAGTCGGTTCTGGTGACGACCTGCGTGACGTTGTGCGCGCGGCGAATCTGCCGCCACCGCTCGCGTGAGTATCCCGCCCACACGTCTTTGTTGAAGTCGTCTGGGACGACGCCCGAATGGCGTGCCTCTTCGGGCGGGTTCATCAGATCGAGGCCGTAGACGTCGGCGAGCACCCGGCGCATTTCAGGTCCGCTTTCTGGCGCGTACGGCAGGCCGTCGAGTCCGCCCCCGTCGAGGAGGACCGGACGCCGCGATCGAAGCTGAATCAGATGGAGCGAGCCGCCGGTGGCAACGAGTCCCTGTGTTTCAGCGGCCACAGCCGCGAAAAAGGGATCGTTGGAGTAGTCCTCCAGGATCGTCGTCCATGAGGCCAACTGCGCACGCTCGAGAACGAGTAGAGGCTTATAGACGAAGCAGGCCGCCAGAATCAGGGCCGGCACGACCGGCGTGAAACGCGCTCGGGGCAACAGCGAGGACAGCCCGATGGCGACCGCCGCCAGGACCATCGTGTTGACCGTGAGAAGCCGCGCCGGCATCAGCCTCAGAAGCACGAACGGAACGTGCTGCGGCGGGATCCATGAGACGAGCACGGCGATGATGCCGAAGACGCCGCAGACAAGGATGGATTTGAGAAAGAACGACATGCCGGGCAGAAGGCGATGCCCGAGCGTCGTGACGCCGAGCGCGGCGACCGCCATGGATGCGATGTTGACGAGCATCGGACGAGTCAGGAGGGAAAGCGGCGCGCGATGGTAGTCCCAGAACGACACGAATGCATCGAGGTCGCGCGCGGCCTCGCGGGGATCGACCGCGGGAACATCGGTGATGAACGCGAGCTGCACGAAGAGGCTGAGCGCTGACAGGGCAGCGCCCGCAACGAAGAACGTCAGGGCCGGGCGCCGGTCGGCCAGGCGCGAGCGACCTTCCCACCACAGGACGCCGAGCACCACGCACCAGAGCCAGACGCCAAGGCCGGCGTGTACCGCTGGCGCCAGACCCAGAAGAAACGCCGCACCGCGTTGACAGCCTGCACCGAAGAGCGCAAGAACGAGGACGAAGAGAGAAAGGCCGAGCGCGCCGTACGTATCGCTCGTCCCCATCAGCGTGACCGGGTACACCGCGCCCCCCTCGGCGACGCCGGTCAGCACGATGACGCTGGACGCTGCGATCGCGAGCGGGACGTGTCTGCTGAGCGCGTAGACGCTCATGCCCAGCGCCTGAAAGGCCATCATGCCGAGAAGCCCGCTGATCAGTCGCGAAAGGCCCAGTTCCGAAACGCCCGCCATGAGCAGCAGCGCTCCGGCTTGATGCAAGAGCGTCCAGAGTTTGGTGTGATAGATGTAAAAAGCGTTGCCCGGCGGATACTGAACGATGCCGGCGACCACCTGCGCCGACTCGACGGCAACCTGCAGCGAGGGAACACGAAAGATTCCCACCACAAGTCCGAGGAGTCCGGTGAAGACCAGGACGGCGGCTGCCTTCAAATGTTCGAGTACTTCGTGTTCCGCATCATGGCGAACCCTTTTAGAAGCTCGCGGATGCCCTCGTCCAGCGAGAAGGCCGGCTTGTATCCCGTCCGCTCGACTTTTTCGTTCGACACGATGTAGTCGCGCTTGTCGGGATCGCTGCCGACGTTGGACTCGTGGATGGCGAACCCCGGCACATGCTTCTGAATCTGCTGGCAGAGCTCGAGCTTCGACAGGTTGGCGTCGGACAGGCCGACGTTGTAGATCTGCCGCTTCATCGCCTCGAAGTTGTCGATCGTGTGCAGGAACGCCCTCGCCACGTCGCGCACGTGCAGGAAATTGCGCTTGAAGTGGCTCTCGAAAAGCACGATGAAGCGATCGGAGTACGCGCGATACGTGAAGTCGTTGACGAGCAGGTCGAGCCGCATGCGCGGCGACATGCCAAACACCGTAGCAAGCCGCAGGCTGACGGATGCGGAGTGACGGTCGAGCAGCGTCCGTTCCACCTCCACCTTGTCGCGGCCGTACAGGGAAACCGGCCGGATCGGTGTTTCTTCGGTGCAGGTACTTGCCCGCCTCTCCGACGCCGTAGCCACTGTTCGTAATCGGCAGGATGACACGCTGATTCGGGCTGATGTGTCCCAGCATGTCCACGATCGCCTGCTTGTTCGTCGAGGTCGCGGCAAGAGGATCGCGATCGCAGAGAGGTGCGCCGACGAGCGCCGCAAGCGGAATGATGAAGTCGGCGTCCTTCAAAAGCGGACGCATGGTGTCGATCGAACGCACGTCGCCGCGGACCAGGGAGAAGTTCGGGTGGTAGCAGACCGCGGCGAGGCTGTCCTGGCCGTACATGAAGTTGTCGACGACCGTGACGTTGAAGTCGCGCTCGAGCAGGGCCGGCACCAGAATGGCGCCGATGTAGCCGGCGCCGCCCGTCACCAGGACGTTCGTCATCCGATCCCCTCCATGACGCGATGGAGATGGTCAATCTCCGCGGTGAGGTCGCGCGGGTGATTGCCGACGAAGAAGCCGCGCTCGTGCGCGAGCCGCGCGTTGGGAATACCGCCGACGATGTCGTAGTCGAAGAACTTGACGGCCGCGTGCTCGGGAAAGCAGCCGCCGGTGATCATCCGGAACTGGATGTCCGCCTTCCGCAGCTCGTCCATCAACCGCGTGCGGTCGAGATTCATGTCGGGGTTCAGAATGATCGTAAAGCTGAACCACGAGCTCGAGCCATGCTCGCGCTGGATGATGAAGCGCGGATCCTCACGGAACCGCGCCACGAAATGCGCGGCGTTCTGCCGCCTGATGGTCAGCATCGCGTCGAGCTTCTTGATCTGCTCGCGGCCGACGGCGCCGGCAAGCTCGAGCGGGCGCACGTTGTAGCCCGGCACGACGAACCGGTAGGCTTCGAAAAACGGGTCGTCGAGGTTCTGGCCTTGATTGAGCGTCGAATCGGCCGGCAAGTCGCGCGCCCAGCCGTGATTGCGGATGGCCCGCGCAAGATGATCGATCTCGAGGTCGTTGGTCACCAGCAGCCCGCCCTCCATCGTCGAGATGTGGTGGGAATAGAAGGTGCTGAACGTGTTGATGTCGCCGAAGGTGCCGGTGGAACGGCCGTTGAGGCGGGCGCCCATCGACTCGCAGTTGTCCTCGAAGAGGATCAGATCGTGCGCGTCGCAGAAGGCGCGGATGCGATCGAGGGCGGCCGGATTGCCCAGAATGCTGACCGCCACCACCATGCGCGTGCGCGGCGTCAGCGCGCCCGCCAGCTCGTCGACGTCGATGTTGAGCGTGTCGAGCCCCACGTCCACGAACCGCAGCTTCAACCCGTACTGCTGGAGCGGATGGAACGTCGTCGCCCACGAGATGGCCGGGACGATGACTTCGTCGCCGCGCTGCAGCGGCCGTTTCGATCGGTAGAAGAGCGCGGCGATGCCCACCAGGTTGGCCGACGAGCCGGAGTTGACCATCACGGCGTGCTTCATGCCGAAGTGCGCGGCGAACTCGTCTTCGAAGAGCCGCACCTGCTCGCCCATCGTGAAGCGGCCGCTTCGGAGGACGCGCTGCATCGCGTCGAGCTCTTCCTGTCCCCAGCTCGTGCTCGAAAGCTCGTAGACCATCAGGATCGGACCAATCGCCGCGCGGCGTCGGCAATGCGGGCCGCGTCGGGGTAGTAGAACTGTTCGAGGGTGTAGCCGGCGGGTGTGGGAATGTCGGGCAGGCCGATGCGCACCACCGGGGCCTTGAGATCGGCGAAACCTTTCTCCGCGGCCAGACATCCGATCTCCGCGCAGAGCCCGCCCTTCATCCACGCGGTATCGACCGCGAGCAGGCGCCCTGTTTTTTTCAGCGAGCCGAGGACGATCTCTTCGTCGAGCGGCTTGACGGTTCGCAGGTCGATGACATCGGCCTCAATCCCCTCCGACGCCAGCACGGTTGATGCCTGCAGAGCCAGCTCGATGGCGTGTGAAACACCGACGATCGTCAGGTCTTGTCCCTGACGGCGGTGAATACCCTTGCCGATGGGCACACGATACAGCCCCTCGGGGACCACGCCGTCCTTCTTCATCAGCCAGCGATGTTCGAACACGCACACCGGATTGTTGTCGAGGATGGCCGAGAGCAGGAGACCCTTGGCGTCGTAGGGCGTGCTGGGCATGACGATCTTCAGCCCCGGCACGCCGAGCAGCATGCCGTGGATGGCCTGCGAATGTTGCGCGCCCGATCCCCACCCGCGGCCGATCGCGGCCCAGACCACCATCGGCACGGTCGTCTGCCCGTTGTCCATGAAGTGAAATTTCGAGGCGTGCGTGACGAGCTGGTTGAACGCGAGCAGCACGAAGTCGGGACGATTGTGCATGAAGACCGGGCGCATACCGTTCATGGCGGCGCCGGCCGACACGCCCATCATCGCCTCTTCGGACAGCGGCGTATCGAACACGCGCTCGGGGCCGAACTGGCGCGCGAGATCCCGGGTCGTGCCGAACATCGCGGTGGGATCGTCGACCCCCTGACCGAGCACGAAGACGCTCGGATCCTGGTGCAGCGCGATCGTCAGTGCTTCGTTGATCGCGCGGGCGTACGACACCACGCGTCCCTCGCTCGGATCGGGGCGATCGTAAACCAGTGAATTGACTAGCCCTTCATCCCACGGCATCGTGTGTTTAGTCGCGGGGGCCCCTCGCCCCGCTCCTGCCGCTCGCTTGCGGGGGCCCCATCGCCCCGCGCCGCTCGCGGCTATTCGGCATATACATGGCGGTAGAGATCTTCCTCGGTCGGGTTCGGGCTCGCGAGCGCGACCTCGAAGGCCCGGGCAATCTCCGCCGCGATCTCCTGCTCCATCGTCTGAATGGCACTGTCGTGCAGGCGTCCCGAGCTGGTCAGGTGCTTGCCGAACAGCGCGACCGGATCCCACGCCTCCCAGGAGACTCGCTCGGCCTCCGAGCGATACCCCGTTTTGCTGTCGTCGCCGGCGCCGCCGTGCGCGCGAAATCGATAGACCGCCGCCTCGATGAACGACGGACCGTCACCCGCGCGTGCCCGCGCGACCGCCGCTCGCACCGCATCGTGCACGGCCAGCACGTTGACACCATCCACGGCAAAGGCCGGCAGCCCGTGTCCTTCGGCCCAGGCGCGGAGGTCCCGGGGAGGCTGACGCGTCGCAAGCGGCGACTGCACGGAATAGAAATTGTTTTCGCAGAAGAAGATGACCGGCACTTTCTTCAACGTGGCGAAGTTGAGGCTCTCGGCCATGACGCCTTCCTCGGTTGTTGCATCGCCGATGAAGACCACCACAACCCGATCTTCGCCCTTCATCTTCGCGGCGAGTGCGGCGCCGGTGGCGATGGGAACGGCGCCGCCCACGATGGCAGAGGTGCCGGCCATGCCGACCGACTTGTCGATGAGGTGCATGGAGCCGCCACGCGATCCCACGCAGCCGTTGATGCGGCAGTGCATCTCGCACAACATCCGCTCGAGGTCGCCGCCCTTGGCGAGATAGGCGCCATGGGTCCGGTGACTCGTGTACACGAGGTCCTGTTGGGCGAGCGCCGCGCAGCAGCCGACGGCGGTCGCCTCCTGCCCGATCACCAGGTGGATCGGCGTCTTCATCTGATCCTGGTGATACCGCCGCTCGATTTCCTCCTCGATCCGGCGGATGCGCAACATCGCGCGATACCAGGCGACCAGATCGCCGGTCGGGTGAGCATGCGCCACGCGGTCGAATCCTTCGAGTCCCTGGCCCTGATAGGAATACCTGATGGTCATAGCCCGTTGGGTTGGTACAGCACGATACGGCCGCCTGACATGTCGAACTTGAACGGCACGATGATGAGGTTCTCGAGCGCGGCGCGAACGCGGGGCTGATCTTCCGGCCGGACGAACAGCAGCATGAATCCACCGGCGCCCGCCCCGAGCAGCTTGCCGCCGACGGCGCCCGCACGCATCGCCGTGTCGAGCAGGTGATCGACGGTCGTGTTGGTCACGCGCGGTGAGAGCGACCGCTTCAACTGCCAGGACTCTTTCATCAGCCGCCCGAACTCGGCCACATCGGTTGTCGCAGACGAGATGATGCCGATGGCGTGGTCCACCATCTGGTGCATCGCCGTCAGGTCGGCGGCCTTCTCTTTCATGTTCAGCACGATGGTTTCGGCGACGTCGCTCGAGGTCCGGGAGATCCCGGTAAAGACCAGCATCAGATGGCTCTGCAGCGCGTGCAGCCGTTCGACCGGCAGCACCATCGGCGAAACGCTGTAGGCGCCATTCCGGGCGATCGAGATGTGGTTGAAGCCACCGAACGCCGCCGATACTTGATCCTGCAAGCCGACACGCTCGCGCAGCACGCACTGCTCGACGTGAATCGCTTCGTTGGCGAGCGTTTCCTTCGCCACGTGATGGCCGTCGAGGGCGTGCACCGCGTTGATCAGGCCAACGGTAAAGGCCGAGCTCGAGCCCAGGCCCGAACGAGCGGGCAGGTCGCCGTCGTGATGGATCTCGAGGCCTCTCGTCACCTTCATCGACTCGAGCACGCCGCGCACCGCGGGATGCTGAATCTCGCCGATCTCTTTGACGTTTTCGACGATCGAGTAGACCACGCGAAAGCGGTGGTCGAAGAACGGCGGCAGCTCGCGCACGCTGATGTAGCAGTACTTGTCGATCGTCGTCGCGAGCACGGCGCCGCCGTGCTCGGAATACCAGGCGGGGTAATCCGTTCCGCCCCCGAAGAACGAGATGCGGAACGGCGTGCGGCTGATGATCAAAGTGCCGACAGAATATCAGCTTTGGAGCGGTTTTCAGTTGTCAGTCCTCAGTTGTCAGCACTGGCAACCGTCAACCGACGACTGAGAACTGATAACTGAAAACTAGTGCTCCGGAATGTCGTACAGCAACAGCCGCCGGCTCTGCGAGGCGAGAGGAAGCTGCAGCGACCAGTTGGCATAGGCAATGACCTGCGTCACGCCGAACGTGCGCCTGATGCGGCGCCAGTCGTCCGGCGCATAGCCCTCCCACGTCTTCTGGTGTGCCAGCGGCGGAATCCGTCCCGAGCCAACGGCGTCGGGAGGCGGGTTGAACAGATCGAGACCGTAGACCTCGCTCAGGATGCGCTGCATGGCCGCGCCGGTTTCGAGCGAGTACATCACGGTGTCGAGCGCGCCGCTGTCGACGAGCACCGGCCGCCGCGTCCGCAGCTGGATGAGGTGGAGATCGCCCGCGACCGCGAGCACACCCGAGCCGGCGGCGACGTCGGCGAAAAACGCATCGTTGGTGCGGTCGCTGAAATGCGCGCCCGAACGCGGCTGCGTCTGGTGCAGTGCCATCAACACGACGACAGCCAGCACCACGATTTGCACGGCGTGAACCACGGCGCCCCCGACTCCGCGACTCCGGACTCCCGGACTCTTATCCCCCCACTTCGTCCACGCCGCTCCCGCGAACAACGCGGCCGTTGCCAGCCACACGACGTGAAGCGTCCAGATGCTGCTCTGATAGCGAACGTGGTGGTGATGCTCGATCGATTCCCACAACATGCTGCGATCGACGACCAGCAGGCCCAGGGTAAAGAGGATCAAGGCGAGACGGCTCCAGAGCGCGCGGTAACTTCCGAACAGCCCGACGATCGTGGCCACGAACGTCAGGGCGGAAAAATTCAGGTAACGTCCCGGCATCAGCACCAGCAGTGCGCTTGGCAGGCGATCGGGTGGCAGCCACGATAACGGGATGAGCGCCAATGCGAGCAGCGACGCCGCGGCGCTGATGCGCAGAAAGAGCTGCGAAGCGCGTGGCAGGCCGTCGGAGAAGAACATCAGCCACACGCACGCAACCACGAGCGCGGCCACGTTCAGTTGAACTCCCTCGCGCCACAACTCGATGGCCGATCGATGGCCGTCCCACGCCCTAACGAACGTCGCCAGGTCCTGCGGCGACAGCCGCGTCATGCCGATCGGCGTGTGATAGACGAACACGAACTGAATCAGGAGGCTGGCGAGCGTGACGCCGCATCCCGCGAGAAACCACGGCAGCGCCGGGCGAAGCTCTTCGCGGAGGCGCCTGAAATCCGAAAGGAGCGCGAGCGCGACGATCGTGCCTGTCCAGACGCCAAGCGAAGGATGGACAGACGGGGCGATGCCAAGCAGGACCGCGCCAGTCCGATACCAGCCGGCGCCGAGCGTGGCGACGACGAGCACGCTGAGGGTGAGGCCAACGACGCCATAGGTATGCTCGGTGCCGACGAGGAAAAGCGGATAGACGACCCCGTACTCGACCGAACGTGTAAAGAAGATCAACGCGGCGGCGCCGATCGACAGGAAGACGTCGCGGCTCAGCGCATAGACCACCATGGCGAGCGCCTGGAACGCGAGCATGCCGAGCACGCCGCTGACGACGAGCGAGAGTTGCAGCTCGCTGAAGCCCGCGAGAAGTCCGAGCGCGAGCACGTGGTGCAGCGACGTCCAGAGTTTGGTGTGGTAGATGTAGAAGATGTTGTCGGGCGGATACGGCACGAGGCCCGCGACGACCTGCGCGGTCTCGACGGCTACCTGCCAGTCGGGATATCCGATCATCCCCACGCGAAAGCCGAGGATGCCGCTGACGACGAGGACCCAGAACGCGCCGGTCACGCGCGGAAGTATGTACGGATTCGCCGGGCAACACCAATGGCGCGGCGCGTTCTGCCTGCCTTAGCTGGCCCTTCGGCTCTGACCGCTGGGCACAAAAACGGAATTCGGGAAGGCGCCCACCAGAATCACACCGCGATCGTTCGGCATCCTGTCCGGCGCCGCTGAATGAACCGACTGCAATCGCTTCCGCCGAGGCAACTCGAAGTGCGTCTGCTGAAGAAAAGGATCTCCTGATGGCCATTCGATGGAGCTCGCCACGATATCGAGATCCGGCAGTTCCGACGCGAGCAATGCCATGCGCCGTAACTGGCCAAACTGTGCAGCCGTCGGCATAGCGCCCAACGTGAAGAACACCTGCAACAGCCGGCCGTCGCCGTAGCGCGACGTCGGCACCGCGAAGTGAACCGGTTCGGTTCCAGGGTGTGAACGGCTTGTGGCGGACACGCGCACGGCGTGCACGCCTGAGAGCTCGCGGGCCCAGCGGGCAAATCGCCCGATCGCCTCGCGGGATGCGCGTCGGAGCACGGGCGGGTGGTTGCGCGTGAGCGCCAGCACGCTAATCGGAGCGATAAAGCGTATCGCCGCGCGATAGGATACCGACGGGATCAACCGGATGAGTTCCACCCGTTCGATCCACCCCGCCTTTTTCATCGTCGCGTGGGCATCGAGCACGACCATCTCGCGCTCGCCCGGTGTCACGCGGACAGGCGTTTCGATGAGGACGCCCCCGTCCGAGATGTCGATGACGGCGACATTCGTCGCGCGACCCGTCAGCGCCGAGAGCGACGGGAGCGAGGATCCGGCGAAACGAGGAAAAATCCGGCGATCATCCATGGATTGAGACAGCTGTGGCCAGGCACGGCCACTGGTGCAGACTGCTAGTGTGCAAGCTTCGCGCCGCCAATTGAGCCCCGGTTTTGCGCCGTATTCATGGCCATACCAGGGTCCGGGCAGCAAGAGCCGTTTTCCGTGGGAGATCGCGTTTTCTGCCTCCCACAGGAAATTTGTCTCCCCGCACGTGAGTTGCTACGATGCCTCCGATGCGACGCCTCGTCGTCGTGCTGGCGGCGCTGGCAGGGTCCGTGGCGCACGCGCAGGTTCCTTCCCGCGCCGATGCGTTTGCTGCTGCCCGCGATGCCACATGGGCCGTGGGAATGCTCCGTATGGCGCCGAAAGGACAGGTCGACCAGGCCGCGTTCCTCGGAACCGGCTTCTTCATTTCTCGCACGCACTTCGTGACCGCGTCGCATGTGGTCAACGCGAAGCTGCTCGGCCGTTCGCGCAATCCCTCCGATCAGATTCGGGTGTTCAAGAACGAACTGACCGGCGACGGCTTCAGCCAGATGAAGGTGATCTTCGACGATGCCGGTCTCGACATCGCGATTCTCCGGAGCGCAATCACCGCTCATCACTGGTTGACCGTGTCGCTCGACACGCCACGCGAGGGGGATGAAGTGGCCCTCTACGGCTACCCGCTCGTGGAGTTCGCCGAGCTGTCACGTGCGTCGGCGTTCGCGCTCGGCCGCCTGGGAATGGTCGCGGGCTTCGGGCGTCACGGAGGCGCGCCGAGGATGATCGCGAACTTCAACGTGACGGAAGGCAACAGCGGCAGCCCGGTATTTCTCACGTCGACCGGCCGCGTGGTGGCCGTGCAGACGAGCCAGGCGACGGACTCCGCCGGCAAGGATCTGGACGGGTATTCGATCAGCACGCCGCTGTCTGCGATCAAGGGCGAGCTCGAGAAGCTCGGTATTCCTACTCCACCGTAAGTACACCCGACGGCGACACCGTGGCTTCCATGCCGGAGTCGCCGCCGATAATGACTTCGCCCTCGATGCGATCGATGCGGACGGGCATGTTGGGACGCAGGTTGAAGATCGCCTGCCGTGCACCAGGGCGATCGGGGTAACGCAAGGGCAAAACCGGCTCCCGGCCACGATCTTTCATCCACATCACGATCCAGGGGTTGATGGGCGATTCCACGATTGCGCCAATCCACGCATCGCCGCTCGACAGTGGCGTGATCGGAGTGGGCGCGCTGAGAGTGCGCGAGTCACCAGGCTGCAGCACGTGTAGAAATACGTGACGGCTCGTGCGATCGACCGGCCACGTTTCGATTCGGCCCCATCCCAAGTACTCGCGCGATCCGTCCGTCATCTCCGGCGTGCCGAACGGCGTGCCGCCGTCGAGATCCTGGAACTCCCTGCTTGGACCGCCCAGAATCCGCATCCGCACTCGATCGGGCCACACGGGCGTCACAAACAGCGCCCCATGCGTGTCCGGAGACTCGAAATCATCCGTCTGCAGCCCGCTGCGTTGATTCACGACGCGTGCAACCGGCCGCCCGGCCGCCTCCCACATGCCGGCCTGCGGGTTTGCCATCGTCTGGTCTCCGGACCAGAAGCTCGAATCGGCAGCGGTCCAGACCTTCCAGATTGGCACATCCGCCTCGTTGCGAAGAGCGACCCGATCGAGCACGACGACGAACTCGTTGTCGGTGGGACCGCGCAGGTACGCCAGCTCGCGTTCGACCGCATCTCCTCGCGCTGTCCAGCTGAGCGAGGCATCGAACGCCACGTAGTCCAGCGATCTGCCGATTTCGTCGGCGATGAGCGCGCCGCGCAATTCGATTCGATCGAGTCCTCGCGCGATCCAGAACGGGTCGAGGGTCTTCGCCGGGGCGAACTTCAGAATCGTCTCGGCTTCCCGCCGGATACCGATCACGTTCCGCGCGAGGTTCGTGCCGACGAAGTCGTCAACGACCCCGTCGCCGCTCTTGCCATTCCCCGCGTGCAGGATCAGGTTGCCGAACTTGTGCAGCGTGAAATGTCCGCCATCGGTGCGGGGCTCGTGCCCGTACATGTCCCACGGCGTCGCCCAGGCAATCAGCTGCGTTGCTGCCGCACTCCAGTCGCTGCGAAACACATACTCGCCAAGACCCAGACGCAGACTTGTCGGCGCCACTCCCTGTGGCGGGGTGGCTTCGATGTGCCGGTCCCCGAACAGGAACCAGTAGAGTCCGGCGTTGACCCAGAGCTCTCCGCGGCGGCGCATCTCGTCGTCGCACGATCGCCGCTCGTGCTCACCGAGATGGAGCCATCGGGCCAGGCCGGCGCGAACGTCGCCGGACCGGGCGAGCATGCCCCCGGTCAACTGAAGGCCGCGGCATCCGATGCCCGAGATGCCGTTGCTGATCACGCCCCAGCGCTCCAGATAGCGCCGGCCGTTTTCAGACGATTGTCCATGCGGCTTGATATTGGCCGCGACGAAGGCCGGATACTGCGCGAAAAACGGGATGTCGACGAAGTAGTTCTTTCCCAGGGCCGACGAGATCATCGCGAACGGCAACCCGAGATTCAGGTGACCCTCTTTGACGTATCCGCCCGATCCTTCGTGCCAGCCGGTGCCCGGAGCATAGAAATACTGGAGCTCGACCAGAAGCCGGTCGAACCACACGCGCTCGAACGTTTCGTACAGCGCGGCCTGCGTCGAGCTGTCGGGGTAGCCATCGCCGTAGAACGCCAGAATCCCGAGCACATCGTGAATGTCCGCCGACGCGATGTTGTTGGCGACCATGCCGTTGACGCCGCGCGCGGTCAGCGGATCTCTGTCGCGCCAGTTCTCGGCCCAACTGCTGATGAAGGCGTCGACGACCTGTTGCCGTTGCGGGGGTGACCATTGCGTGCCGCACCAGTCGTACGCCGCGATGACCGGGAAATGCAGCGGATTCGCCAGGTCTGTCGTGATCGCGCTGTGCGATTGCCCCTCTCCGGCGGCGATGTCCGGCAACAGCCGCGCCGTGTACGTCCACGAGCGCGCGCACAATTCCTGGGGCGTGTCGATCCGGTCGTCGAGCCGGAATCCGCGGCGCCGCAGCTCTTCCGGATCGAGCACGGCGACAAGCGCGTAGTTGAAGGCTCCCCAGGGTGTCTCGACGCGGCGCTGCTGATCGGATAACGAGGGCCCCGCCAGCAGATCGACGAATTCCTGTAGTTCGCTCGCGTAGTGGCTCGCCAGACGGTCGCGAAGGCCGGGAAGCTCGTCGCGCGTCACGAAGATGCGCGGATGCTCGCCGCGAGTCAGTGGACTTCCGGGCGGTGGCGCGGCGGCGTGTACGGCCCGCGACATCGTGACTGTCACGGGGGATGAAGCGGTGGGGCGGTATGCGCCATCGTTCGGCGTCGTCTCGTAAGCGGATCCTTCGTCCGACGTCCAATCGTTCGTGAAGATCTCTTCCAGAAAGAAATACGCGTCGTCGCTCTGCAGCTGAATGCCGATGCCGCGCGGGATCGCCGCGGGCGGATCCGGACTGCCGCTGAGACTGCCCAGATGAACGTATCCGGTTCCGCGAAGGCTCGCGAGCACCATCCCGCTATGGATGCCACCTTTTGTGGGGTTGGCGAGCCGCACTTCCAGGTTCAGACCCTCTGCAGCAGCGACGGTGTTCACGCGAAGGGCTGTCGCACGGTTGCCGCGAGGATCGGTCGAATCGTCATCGACACGGTCCAGCAGAATCCTGACGTTCGCCCCGCGACGTGCGGCGGCGAGGAACGCCTCCATCCGAGGATTGGCGTCGCCCGCTTCGTAGAGCTCCACCAGCACGGTGTCTCCCGGCCCGGCCCGGCTCACGAGCGTCAGCAACGCGTCTGGTTCGCTGACGCACCGCGCGGGACATCCGACGAGCGCGACCGGTACTGAACCTTCGAGATGCAGCGATGTATTTCTGACGACCTGGTAGCCGTTTCCACCAGATGTTCCGGCAGGCAGAAACGACCTCGTAGGCGCGCCGTGCGCCGGGTGAAAGACGTTCCAGCGCATCACTGTGTACGACGCTGTTGGCTTGAGCGTCTCCGAAAAAATGGCTTTCAGGTGATCGGCGATCGCCCGGTTGGTGAGGAGCACGTAGATGCCGCGGCGGCCGGCCGTGCCATCAGATTTTCTGTCGGCCGGCATTCCCGCATAGGTGAGATCCTCGGAGCCGACGAGCACCCGCGTGTCGTCGACGATGATGAATCGCGCATGCTCGAGCGGGTAGGCGTTGTCGGCGGCGGCAGATGGCTGGCGCACGAAGACAGACCCACCTGCCTGTTCGATCTGCTGAGCGGCCCACCGTTCCTGATCCGAAATCTGGCTCGTGGGTCCACGTTCCAGCACCACCCGAACACGAACGCCAGAGAGCTGTCGCGAGACAATCTTATCGACCAGGTCGGCGTTGTCCAGGGTGTGGACCCTGAGATCGATGCTGGTGGTGGCGCCGTCGATCGCGGCTCTGATCTCCTCGAACAGGTGATCGGGCGCGATCAGAATCCGGAGCTCGGCGGCGGGTGCCCGTTGCGAGGAGGGGACATCAGTCGCCCACGTGACGAGGAATGCGATGACGGCAGTGAATGCAGCGCGACGGACCATGTGGCGTCCTCATCAGGATTCGTGTGTTGCCTGGCGCCACTGGGGGGAGACGTCAGATCAATGCGTGATCTAACGTCCCATCGAACGCGTGTCCGGTCAATTCCCTGATCGGACTACTCAGTTGGATTGGGATATTCGGCTGCAATCGAGTGCAACTCGTTTGATGGCGTTGCGTCCTGGCGGGCTTTACGTTGAGGCATTGACACGGCGAGCCAGTGTGGCTCGCCGTGTGATCCGAATGCGCTGAGGTTAGGGCGCTGCTTTCGCGCTGGCCGGGCACGCGCCGGGCACTTCCTTGATCGACACGATTTCGAACTCCGCGAGATCGACCTTGTCTCGTCCGATCGCCTTGTCGGCCTGACTTGGCGCCGGGGTTTCTGCCGGGCGAGCGGTGGAATCGCCGGCTTCTCTGTCGATGCGGCCGGTGACCTCGACACGCTTTCCGACGACCGCCTTCAGCTTCGAGTCATCAGCGTGTTCGAGTTTGTACATCGATCCGAACTGTGCGGCTCCCGACGTGCCGGCCGCACCCGGTGTGGCGGTAGACGCCGATGGCCTGATTTCCGCGAGGATGTAGTCCTCGAGCACGCCGGCCTTTTCGGCGATGTTCGGTGACCGCCCCGGAACGTCCTTCTCTGCGTATACGCAGCCGACGATGGTCGTATTCGACTGGCGGATCGTCTGAGCGCTCGGCGTCTGCGGTGCCGGTTGCTGCGAAGGTGACGGCGCCTGCGCCGAGATCACCAGACCCGAGCAGGCGATGACCGCAAGCGATAAACCGATTGAGTTGTGAACCATTGTGTTCTCCCTTGAATGCATCTGAGACAACAGTGCCCTAGATCAACTCATTGACTGCAACCGCTGCGCCAATCGTATCGGTGCCTCCTGACGTCCGTTTTAGCTCGGAGATTGGCGACGATCATGTGGGCTTCTGTACACGAGGTAATTCTTACCGGGCACGTGTTGCGTCACCTTGCGAACGACCCGGCGTCGCGATGACCGGCATCTTGTCGGAGTCTGCGACGAGAGGCGCACATCCGCGCTGCCGCTGGGTACGATCAGTACTGAAACGACAGAGCGCGGGCGATGTCGCACGTCGCCGGCAGATTCGCGTCTTTGGGCGGCACGTTGCCCATGTAGCAGCCGGGGACAAGGAAAAACGTTACCGGCTGCTTCTCCGCGGGCGGCGCGGCATCGGGCGCAGGCTGCGGCGAGCGGGTAATCGGCGTCAGGAAGTGCCGGAGCGTCGCCGATTGTCCGTAAGTGAGATTGACCTCGAAGCTCACCGGCTCGTGGTCGCGCGCCATGATGTCAATGCGGTGGGGACCCGGCTCGAGCATGGCACCGCCATCCTCGAATCCGAAGTCTTCCGGAATTCCGATGTAATAGCCGTCGGCGAATACCTGCGCCGTTGGCGGGTGAACGTCCAGAATGAGCCGCGCGAGCGACGGATCCTGCACGATGACTGGCGCGCCTGCCGCCTCATGAATAACTTCGCGCTCGACCACGACTTCGCGCTCGACGACCACTGGCACAACGTAGGGAACGAACACGACGTTCGCTCCGCTGTTTGGGCGTCGATAACGAAGGGCGCGATCGGGCCGGGCGACTGACGCTGAAGCGCCCGGATTTCTCGGCGAACTCGTCGAGTAGTTGCGCGCCGGGGCGCCCTGTGGACGCGTATCACGAACACGTACGCGCTCGGTTTCGCCGGCGCCCGGCGTGCGCCGGTGCTCGCGGCCCGCACGCGCCGGCGCGGCGTCATCTGACTTCTGTTCGCGCGATGCCGGCGTTCTTGTCGCCGCGCGCGGCTCGGCACGACGATCGCGCTGCCTCGCTGGTGCTGCCTCAACAGCTTCTTCCCGCGGCACCGCGGATCGCCCCGTCGCCGATCGCTCCGAACGGTCGCGTTGTTGCCCCACCGCGTACGCAGGCACGGCCATCAGGATCAGGATGCCGAGAATGAAGCTGCGCATGGGAACCCTCAATACTTGTGCTGCAGGCTGGCAACCTTCTCCAAGCATACTCCTGCGCAAGCGTGCGACGGGCGTGAGAACGGAATGGGGTTCGCTGGATGAACGTTCAGGGTGTCTGCGCGTCGGCGAGCATGCGCACTTTGTCGGCGACCGGACGGCGCTCCGCTACACCCCGATACCACACGGTAACGCGAATGCCGGGTTTGATGGCAGCGGGATTGCCCTCGTAGGTCGTCTCGCGCAACGTGACCGGAAGCCTCATCCCCTGATTGGTGACCAACATCCACTCGCCTGCATGGACTTCAGCGACGGTTCCAGTGGCGACCTGCTGAGTAGATGTGCGATCGGCCAACACAGACAGCACCACGAACGCGACGACCAGCAGTGCGATGAATATCCTCACAGGTGTTATGGCGTCATCGATAAGCATGCCACGAATTGCGCGCTCTCACAGCCCTCTCACAATGCCGGTAGTATCATGGAGTGTCACCGGTATCACTGGCGGTGATTTGCTAAGCAATCGCGCGGAGAGATGGCCGAGCGGTCGATGGCGGTGGTCTTGAAAACCACTGTGGGGGAAACTCCACCGGGGGTTCGAATCCCTCTCTCTCCGCCACCTCAACTTGCAATGATTCAGATCGCTCTCGAAAGGCCCGGCCACTTCGTCGCCATTGAAGGGCCGTCGCCCAGCCAGGCGCCCGGCGAGGCGCTCGTGCGCGTGCACCGCATCGGCGTGTGCGGCACCGATCTCCACGCGTTCGCCGGACGGCAGCCCTTTTTCAACTATCCACGCATCCTCGGTCACGAGCTTGGCGTCGAGGTCCTCGATCCCGGCAGCGAGCCGAACGGCCTCAACCCCGGAGATCGCTGCTCGGTCGAGCCCTACATGAATTGCGGGCGGTGCATTGCCTGCCGCGCCGGCCGGTCAAATTGCTGCGCCGAGCTCAAGTGCCTCGGGGTACACGTGGACGGCGGTATGCGCCCCGAGATCGCCGTGCCCGCGCGGAAGCTCCACCGCTCACGCACGCTTGCCTACGATCAGCTCGCGCTGGTGGAGACACTCGGGATCGGCGCGCATGCCGTGGACCGCGCCGACATCACGCCGAATGATTTCGTCCTCGTGATCGGCGCAGGTCCCATTGGCCTCAGCGTATGCCAGTTCGTGGAGGTGCGTGGCGCGACATTGGCCGTGATGGATGTGAGGGAATCGCGGCTCGACTTCTGTCGGCGTCAATTTGCGAGCGCGCACACGCTGGCAGCCGGACCGGATGCGATAGACCAGATTCGCGCCATCGGCGGCGGCGATCTGCCGACCGTGGTCATGGACGCCACAGGCAATGCCGCGTCCATGGCCGGCGCCTTCGATCTGCCCGCGCAGGGCGGCCGCATCGTCTTCGTGGGCCTGTTCCAGGGCGACGTCAGCTTCAACGACCCGAACTTCCACCGCCGCGAGCTGACGATACTGGCCAGCCGCAACGCGGTGCCCGGCAACTTCACCGAAATTATCGCGCTCATCGAAAGCGGTCGAATCAACGTCAATCCCTGGATGACGCACCGCTTCGCGCTGGCCGACACCCCGGATATGTTTCCGGAGATCGCCGCGAACCCCGGTGTCATCAAGACCATCATTGAGGCATGAGAAACATATGATCTGGAGGATTCGCATGGTCGCAGGTCGTCTGGCAGCTCTTGCGACGGGCACATTCCTGCTCGCCGCTCTCACCGGGCACGTGACCTCCGCACAACAAGCGCCGGCTTCGGCGCCACAACCGCTGGCGAAGCGGATCGTGCTGACCGATCGGTCGAAGATGACGCACGTCGATCGCCGGCACGACGGCGCCCCCGGCGGAATCGACACGATGACGCTCGTCAGCAGCGGCCAGATGCAGTCGAACTTTCTCTACATGTTCAGGGGAGAAATTCCGCCGAAGGGCGGTATCGGCCACCACTATCACACGCGGGTCGAAGAGATGTTCGTCATCTTCGACAACGAGGCAGAGTTCACCGTCGACGGCCGGACGGCCCGGCTCGCGGGTCCGGTGGGAGCGCCGATTCGCTACGACCACTCGCACGCGCTGTACAACCCGACCGATCGTGCCACGCAATGGATGAACATGGCCGTGTCTGCGGTCAAGGGTGTCTCGGAGGTGACCCGCAATGTCGGCGATCCGTCCGACGACAGAATCGGCGTCACGCTGGATCCCAGGCCCACATTCGTGACGATGCGCCTCGATCGGAAGCTGCTGAGGCCACAGCCAGGCATGCTCGGCGGCAAAGGCACCGCGCAGTACAGGCGCGCACTCGGCCCGGAGGACTTCTTCAGCAACTGGGCCTACGTCGACCATTTCGTCCTGCCGCCCGGCGCATCCCTCGGCCGGCATCGCCATCAGGGAGTCGAAGAGATCTTCTACGTTGTGGAGGGCGAGGGCACGTTCGAGGTCGCGGCCGAGTCGGCCGCCGTTCGCAAGGGGGCCGCGGTTCCCATCCTGCTGAACGAGGCGCACGCCGTCACGAATACCGGCACCGGCGATCTGGAGTTGATGGTGATGGGTATCGCGATGGAGAAAGGCAAAATCGACACCACGCCAGTGCCGTAACGCGCCTCGAGATTAGTCCGTTGGAGTGCGCGTCGTCGCAGCTGGCGGGCGGACGCGTCCAGGCCACGGCGCCTGCGCCCCTGACCCGGCAGGTCTTCCTTTCGGCCGCTGATGATTAAGGAACCTCATGACTCGACCGTCGTCCCGCTTGAGCACGCTCGTCGCAATACTGATCTGGATCGCCGTCACCGCGGCCGTGGCGCAGCAGGCGTCCGCGCCATCACCCTACGTCGTTGGAAACAGGCTCGGGTTACCCATCCTGCCCGACCCGGCCGGCACCTTCAATCCGATTTCCACCAACGTGAAAGTCTTCGGATCGATTTACGCAGCAGAGAGCTGCTCGTACGGATCCGAGCCGCAACCTCATCGTCGTCCCGAGCCGCGGCGTGCCGCAGGATGTCCAGGTGAACAACGGCTGGGTTTCGTTGATCAACCACGATGGGTCCATTCACACCGCGCGCTGGATTGGCGTGCAGAACCCTGGCGACCAGCGCACGCGCAGTAAACCACCGCTCATCCTCAACGAGCCGTTCGGCAGCGACATCGTGAATGGCGTGCTCTACGTGGCCGACCGGGATGGCGGGACCGGGCCGAACGACCCGACCGTCTCGGTCATTCGCCGTTTCGAGATGGCGAGCGGCGCGCCGTCGGGCGAGATCCGCGTGGAGGCATCGACCGGCTTCAACGATATTGCCGTCGCCGGTGACGGCACAATCTACGCGACAGAGACCGGCGCGTTCGGACAGACACCTGACCCGACGTCCTGGCGGATTTGGAAGATCTCACCGAAGGGCGCCGCATCGATTTTCTTTCAGGGAGCGCCGCTGCGACAGCCCAACGGCATCGCGTTCGACCAGCAGGGCAACATCGTGGTGGTCAACATCGGCAACGCCGACGTGCTGACATTTTCGCCAGAGGGCAAAGTGCTGCGGACCGAGACCGCGGCTCAGCCGGGAAACGACGGCCTGGTCGATCATGAAGGACGGCACGAAGTACGTGAGCAGCGTCGTCAACGGCGGCGTCTCGCGAATCCCGCCGAATCAGCCGGCGACCCTGATCGCGCAGAATATTCCAAACGGGGCGTCGATGTGCTATGACATCGAAGCCAGTCAGCTGGTGATTCCGATGAACGCCAATAACGCCTTGGCCTTTGTTCCGCTGAAAGAGTGATCGGAGGGCACGATGACATCGCGAACGTGTGCGGGCAGGTGGGCGCTTGTTGCAGCACTGGTCCTGACTCCGCTCTTCTGGAGCCCGTCGGATATGCGCGTGCGCGCGCAGTCCGCGACAACCGGCCCACAGTTCGAGGTCGATCCGTCCTGGCCGAAGCAACTGCCCGAGCGATGGGTGACGGGCGAGCTCGGCGGCGTGTGCGTCGATGCGAACGACCACGTCTTCGTCCTGTCGCGCGCCAACCTGTACCCGGGCATCGACGGAGATCGCGCAAGCCGGCGCCGCCCCGTCATGGAATTCGACCAGACCGGCAACGTCGTGAACTCGTGGGGCAATCGCGACGTGATGGCGGAGGCGCTGCACGGCTGCTCCTTCGATGCCGAGGGCAACATCTGGATCGCCGGCAACGGCGACGGCTTCATCCAGAAGTACTCCCACGACGGGAAGCTGCTGCTGCAGATCGGCGTCAAGGGCAAGGTCGACTCCGAAGGACGGCACGCTGAAATCCCGCTTCCTGAACGCGAGCCCGGTCGCGTTCTATTCGCCGACCCAGGTCGCCGTGGATCCCGGCGAACGGCGACCTGTTCGTCGCCGACGGCTACGGCAACAAGCGCGTCGCGGTCTTCGACAAGACCGGCAAGTTCCTGCGGCAGTGGGGGCGTCAGGGCACGACGGCCGAAGCCGCCGCCGGGGTGGGCGGCGCGTTCGTGAACATCGTGCATTGCATCGTGCTGGGGAATGACGGCCTGGTGTATGTGTGCGACCGCAACGGCGATCGCATCCAGGTCTTCGACAAGACGGGTGCCTTCAAGCGAAATATTCCCGTCCCGATTCTGTTCCGACGCGTCGTACACGGGCAACGGCACCGTCGGGGTCGCTCGCGTTCTCGCGCGATGCGGGGCAGAGGTACATGTTCATCGGCGATTTCAGCGACAAGGTCATTCGGGTCTTCGATCGAGTCTCGGGAAAGGAACTGTCGCACTTCGGCCGTCCGGGCAGCCACCAGTCGGGGGGCATCGCCAGCCCGCACGGTATTGCCGTCGATTCGCAAGGGAATCTCTACGTGGCGGAGTCGCTGGACGGACGACGAGTGCAGCGGTTCAAACCGGTGGGCGGCCCAACGCCCTGAAACCAGAGATCGGCCGGCCGGCCGACCCCTGGGCTCCGATGACGTGACGTGTCAGTACCGTGAGCTGCGATTCGTGTCGTTCAACTGCAGCGACCGCACCGACTGATTGAAGACCTGCCGGTAGGTCGAGAACTCCCGCGCCGGCGCCACGCCGACGACGAAGAACAGGCGGCCGTCGTTCATCTGCGTGGTGTAGAGGGCGATGCGTTCCGGCTGTCCCGTGACGTCCGACACGTTGGTAAGCACCGTTGCCAGCCCGTTGCGGCCGTCGATGCTGACGTTCGAGAACGTGCCCGACTGGCGCAGTTGCGGATTGCTCTGGGCCAGCGACTGGATCAGCTCGCTCGTCCCCGTGCGCAGGTTACGCCCGCGGCTGTCTTCGATGCCGACCTGCAGGCCGTGCGTGAACACGCTCTGGCCGCGATAGTCGCCGTACCCACCCCGCGGAGAAAACGTCACCGAGTTGTTTCCCTGGAGCTCCTGCCAGTTCGACGGCACCGCGATGCGGAAGAGGTTGCCGCCGTCAAACGTTTCGTAACGGCCCGACGGTGGTTCGACGTTGCCGATTCGATTGTCGGTCGTGCGGCCGCCCGAGGTCCTGCCCGATCCGCCGCGCTGCGCCACCTGCTCGGTCGTCGGCGCCGGCGCCATCCGCTGAAGGCGCGACTTCACTTGCGTGAATTCCGCTGTTGAACGAATCGGATTCGACACGCGCAGTTGCGCGGCTTCCTGGTTGATCGCCTGATAGCGATTGCTCGGGTTCGGGTGGCTGCTCATCCACTCGGGGCCGCCTTTGCCGCCCTTGGCCTGAATCGTCTGGAACATGTTGGCCATGTCGCGCGGGTCGTAGCCGGCGCGCGCCATCATCTGCGCACCGAGCAGATCGGCCTGACGCTCGTATTCGCGGCCGTATTTCAAGAATGCCGTGCCGAAACCGAACTGCGATCCGAGCGATACGACCTGTCCCGCGACGCCGCCAATGATGGCGCCCGCGATCTGTCCGAGGATCGAACCGACCTGATACGGCGTGGCCTTGCCCGCCTGCGCCGTGCCGTGGCGAAGCGCCACGTGGCTGATCTCGTGCGCGAGCACGCCGGCCACTTCGCCTTCGTTCTTCGCCGCTTCGATCATGCCGCGGTTGACGAACATCGGTCCGCCGGGCAAGGCGAACGCGTTGATGTCGCTGACGTTCACGACATCGAACGTGTATTGGAACTCCGGATGCCGGAACTCAGAAGGAATGCTGTCGACCAGACGCGCGCCCACCCGGTCGACGTAGTCGTCCACGCCGTCGTCGCGCAGGATCGGCAGTTGCTCCTCCACCTGCAGCGGCCGCTTCGCGGCCGGCCTTCACGTCTTCCTGAACGCTGTATTTGTTGTCGGGCGCGACGATCTTCGTCTGGCCGAAGACCATCGACACCGACGCGAGCAGCGCGACGACCGTTGCGGTCGCGCGCGGGGTGTGAAGGTGCTGAAGTCTTGACATCATGATCGTGGTGTAAAGCAGGGTACGTGCCAAATTCCTGGGTCGTTTTTAGCGCGCCCGGCTGGAATTCAGACCTCCGATTCTCATTTTCTGGACATTCCCAGCAGTGTGATCGGGCGTACCGAGTACCGACATGTTCTCGTGTAATTTTTTCCGGTCCGGTGCTCGGCACGCCGCTAAATGCTTGAAAAACAGCCACCTTGCTCGGTACGTAGGTTGATACTCCTCTGCGGGCACCCCCGAAATCCCAAGGAGGCATCGTGCGTTTAATCAGCATGCTGGTGGCTGTCGGTTTCGCGCTCAGCACAGTCGCGGTGTCGGCAGACGGTCAGGGGCGCGGCAACGGCCAGGCAAAAGCGCCGTCGACGCAAACGACGAGAACACGCGCCGACACGCCAAAAACGAAGACGCATACAACGACGAAAACGTCGGCCAAGAGCAACGCCAAGACGGTGAAAGCGGAAACGCACGCCGCCAAAGCCGAAACGAAGGCCGCGCGGAAGAACGGTACTCTCGCGACGACGTCGGTAAAACCGTCGACCGAAATCACGCCAACCACTCCGACGTCACAGCCGGTGAAAAATGCGAAGCTCGAAGCTCGGCTGAAGACGCTCATCCCCGCCGACATGACCGTGGCCGATGCCCGGAATGGATTCAAGAACTGGGGCCAGTTCGTCGCGGCCGCACATGTCTCGAACAATCTGGGAATTCCGTTCGCCGAACTGAAAGCCAGGATGACCGGTCTCACACCTGGCCCGACGCCCGGGACGACGATTCAGGGCACTCCGATGTCGCTCGGTCAGGCCATCCAGTCATGGAAGGGCGAGCAGACGACGCCTCCAGCCGTGGGAGAACCGCTGACGACGACGCGAATCAGGAACGAAGTCAAGAAGGCAGAGGATGCGGCGAATGCAGATCTGCGGCGCACACGCAGTTAAGGTTGCGGCATTCCTGCTGAGCCTCGTTGTCGCGGCGGGCCCTGCCTTCGCGCAGGGCCGCAGCGATGAGGCGCCGGGCAAGAGCAAAGTCAAGTCGCCAAAGAGCTCCAACCCGGGGGCGAGAACTCTTGCGTCCGGCAGCGGGCTGGCCTCGCCAGCCACGGCAACTGCGTCGACGAGCGCACCGACGGCGTCGGCAAACGCCGCCATGTATTACGGTTCGTGGCTGGACGATGCCTCGATCGTCGGGCCCGGCGACGTCTGGGTGGGGCTGGCGACCGGCTACTGGAGCGGCAGCGACAATCGTCAAATCGATGCGCCGGTCGCGAGCGTGGCCGTTGGCCTCAGTCCCCGGTTTCAGGCCGGCGGCAATTTTTCTTTCTATCATTTCCGCGATGCCGAAGGGCTTGGCGAAAGCGGCGTCGGAAATCTTTCGTTGTACGGAAAGTTTCAATTGCTGGATCCCTATCGCGCGGCCAGCGCCATCGGCGTGGCAGTGACGCCGCTCATCGAGATCTCGCCCGGAACCGCAAACGAGTTTGGCTGGGCGCTGCCGGTCAACGTGGAAGCCCATCGAGGCAACTTGCGTCTTTACGGATCGGGCGGCTATTTCTCCCGAGGCTCGATCTTCGGCAGCGTGGGGGCGGACATCCCACTCGCTTCGCAGGTGTCCCTCAGCGGCAATTTTGGTCAGTCGTACGCCAGCGCTGGCACGCACCAAACCTCCCTGGGAGTTGGCCTGGCGTGGGGTCTCACGTCCACCAACACCCTCTATGTGGGTCTTGGTCGGACGTTCATGCCCGTCGAAGTCGGCCCCGGCGGGCTGTCGCTGGCGGGCGGGATGTCGTTTCTCCTGCCGGAACCAAAAGCTCCTTAACTCAAGTCGTTTCAATATCTTCACTCCATTGGAACCGGCGCGTCCCGATGCGCGTCTAACCCCGTGTATTTACCGGTAGGTATATGACCGGTTGTATTGGTCGACAGGAAGCGCGCAAGGAGTAATGACGAAAGCCATCGATGTGCAAACGGCGACCTCGGCGGAGCGGATCCTCAGCACGGCCCTCGATCTCTTTGCCGTGAGGGGGTACGACGCGACGTCGGTCCGCGAAATCTGCGAAGCCGCCGGCATCACCAAGCCCACCTTGTATCACTTCTTTGGAAGCAAAGATGGGGTGCTGCAGGCGCTCGTTCATGGCGGGTTCGAGCAGTTTCGCACGCTCGTGCGGGCCGCTATCGCGACCCCCGGACCATTCAGGCATCGCATCAAGGTACTGGCGCGTCTGGTGTTCGAAAGCGCGAGCGAGAAACCGCTCTTGTGGCGCTTTATCCACAGCGTCATCTGGGCGCCCCCCGGTACGGCACTGCCGCAGACGGAGAGCTGCACCGAGTTCTACGACGGCGTGGTGGGGGAGCTGGCGCAAGCGGCCGAGAAGGCGGCGGCGCGCGGCGAAATCGCCGTGGGTTCGATCGAGGCGCGCATGCTCATCCTGATGGGATCGATCAGCGAGGCGGCGACGGGTTACGTCATTGCCGGGAAGCCGGAGCTGACGCCGGAGCTGGCCGACCAGATCGTGGACACGATCTTCGACGGGTGGCAATAGCTATCAGCACATATGAGAACGGCATTCATTTTTCTTATCACTCTCTTTCTGACGAGCGCGGCCTCCGCGCAATCCTTGTCCCGCGCAGAGGCGGTCGCTCAGGCACTTTCCGTCAATCCCACGGTGAAGATCGGCCTCGAGCAGCTCGCGCTCCTGGAAGGCCGGATTCTCGAGGAGCGCGCGGCGGCGCTGCCGGACATCAAGTGGAATACGCAGGCCAGCCGCTTCCGCGATCCGTCGCTCTTGAACAGCCCGGGCTTCGACAATTTTCCGCCCGAGTTCCGCGACGCGCTCTCGCCCATTCCCGCAAACGGATTTGCCACGTATGCGGAAGTGAAGCAGACGCTGTACAGCTTCAAGCTCGGCAAAGCGCTCGAGGCCGCGAAGGTGGCGCGCACCGGCGGCGACTTCGATGTGGAGCGTTCGCGCCAGCAGACGGCGCTCGAAGCCATTCGCGCGTACAACCAGTTGTTGTTTGCCATCGAGCAGATGCGCGTCATTCAGACCAACGTGCAGTCGAGACAGACGCACGTTGACTACGCGCGGAACCGGCGGGCGGCCGGCGTTGCGACGGAGCTCGAAGTGCTGCGCGCCGAGGTGGATCTCGAGAACGCCCGCGCCGAGGCGATGCGCGCCGAAAACGAAGTCGCGGGGGCGCGCGCTACGCTGAACACCGTCCTGATGCGCCCGACGAGCACGCCGGTTCAGCCGAGCGACACGCTCGCGGTGGTGCCGTTCTCGGTGGATTTCGATCTGGCGGTAAAGGAAGCCCTGAACGCGAGGCCCGAGCTGAAGGTGCTGCGCACAGAGGAAAGGGTCCGGACCCTCCTGGTGGACGTGACGGCCGCCGATTCCAAACCAACATTCGACTTCATCGGCTCGTTCGGCCTGGCCGTCCGGAAGCCGACCAACCTGTTCGACTACGACTACTCGCGCTGGACGGTTGCCGTCAACGTCGTCGTGCCGGTCTACGACGGACAGAAGACGAAGGGACGCGTGGCGCAGGCGCGCGCCGAGCGCAACAGCGTCACGCAGCGGGTCGCCGCGGTCGAGAACCAGGTTCGCCTGGAAGTGCAGTCGGCCTTCGATACGCTGGCGCTCGCAAACCGCACGATTCAGGCCGCCGAGCTCAACGTCAACCAGGCGCGCCGCGCCAGCGAAATGACAGAGGCCAACTACAAGCTGGGCGCGGCCACGCAGCTCGACGTGGTCGATGCGCTGCAATCGCTGCGGCAGGCCGAGAACATCCGCAACCTTTCGCTGTACACGCATGCGAATGCGCGGGCCGCGCTCCGATACGTCATGGGACGCGACCCGCTCGAGAACGATTGAGAGCCCACATGCAGAACATCCTTCGCAGCCATTTGTTGATCGCCGGATTTGCCGCCGTGGTTGGCGCCGCAGCCTGCTCGGGGAGCGAGGCCGAGACCCCCGCATCCGCGGTCGAGACCGTCCGCAGCATCCCCGTTCGTACGGCCACGGCCACCACGCGCGATCTCACCGAGACGCTCGCGCTGACGGGCACGCTCGACCCGCGGGCGCAGGTGACCGTCGTGCCCGAGCTCTCGGCGCGACTCGAACGCGTGCTTCACAACGAAGGCGATCGCATCGCGCTGGGCCAGTTGCTCGCCGTGCTGGACGACGCCGACTTCCTGCTGGCGCGCGATCGCGCGAAGGCGATGCTCGATGTCGCCGAGGCCAACCGCGCCCACGCGCGTGCCGAGAAGGAGCGCGCCGACAGTCTCCTGAAGACCGGCGGCATCACCGACAAGGATCACCTCTCGGCACAGGTGGCGGTCCAGGTGGCCGAGGCCTCGACGGCGCAGGCGCGCAGCGAGCTCGCGATTGCCGAGCGGCAGATCAGCCGGACGCAAATCAAGGCCCCGATCAGCGGACGCATCGCCAAGCGGCAGGCCGATGCCGGCACGATTGTCTCGGCCGGCACGCCGCTCTATACGATCGTGGACGACGAGGTCTTCGAGTTCCGCTCGTCGGTGGCGTCCGGCGACTTCGGCAAGATCAAGGTCGGCGAACACGTCACCGTGACGGCGGACGCGCTTCCCGGGTTCGCCACCGAGGGCCAGGTCGACCGCATCGCTCCGCAGGTGGATGCGCGCAGCCGATCGTTCGAGGTCATCATTCGCGTGCCCGGCCGCCCGCAGCTCGTGTCGGGGTTGTTCGCGCGCGCGCTCGTGAACATCCGACAGGTGCCGGGCAGCATCACCGTGCCGCCGTCGGCGCTGCTCAGGGACGGATCCGACCCGTCGAAGGCGCAAACCTACGTTGTCGTGGGCGACAAGGTCGAGCGCCGCGACGTCGTGGTCGGCGTGGAAGTGCCCGATGCCGTGCAGGTGACGAGCGGCCTGAAAGCTGGTGATGTCGTCGTCCTCGATCCGCCAAGCGCGCTCGGACCCGGGACTCAGGTGCAGGTTGAAAACCCCGCGCCGCGCGACTCGAAAGCGGGGTCTTAAGCCATGTTTCTCAGCGACCTTTCGATTAAGCAGCCGGTGTTTGCCACCATGATGATGGCGGCGCTGGCCGTCCTCGGCCTCTCGTCATATCAGGCGCTGAAGGTCGATCTGTTCCCCGACGTCGAGTTCCCGGTCGTCACGGTCACGACGCGCTATGAAGGGGCGTCGCCGGAAACGGTCGAGCGCGACGTCACGAAATTCATCGAAGAGACGGTCAATACGGTCGAGGGCGTCCGCCACATCGAGTCCACCTCGCAGGAAGGCCTCTCGACGATCGTCGTGCAGTTCAACATCGGCGTGCCCACCCTGAACGCGTCGCAGGACATTCGCGGCAAGGTGGCGGCGATTCGCGGGGAGCTGCCGCGCGAGATCGACGAGCCCATCATCCTGCGCATCGACCCGGCCTCGACGCCCATCGTGTCGGTGGCCGTGAACGCACCGACCCTGACGCCGCGCGCTGTGTCGGACATCGCCGACAAGCTGGTGAAGCGGCGGCTCGAGAATGTGCCGGGTGTCGGTGCCGTGAACCTCGTCGGCGAAGCGAAGCGTGAGATCCAGGTCGTGGTCGATCGCACGCGGCTCGACTCGTACGGGCTCTCGCTCGTGCAGGTCGTCGACGCGCTTCGTACTCAGAACGTCGATGCGCCGGTGGGGACGGCCGATCGCGGCGCGACCGAGGCGATGGTGCGCGTGGCAGCCCGGGGCACGTCGGCGGCACAAATCGCGGAGATTCCCGTCAAGCAGCTCGGCGCGCGTACGGTCCTGGTGCGCGACGTGGCGCAGGTGATCGACGGTGTCGAAGAGCCCAAGAGTGTCGCGCTCGTGAACGAGCGCCCGGCCATCGCCCTCGACGTGCAGAAGCAGGCGGGCGCCAACACGGTCGGTGTCGCCGACGGTGTGCGAGCGGCGGTCGAGAAGATGCAGCCGGAGCTGCCACCCGGTGTCTCGCTGCAGATGGTGCGCGACGACTCGACCTTCATTCGCGAGTCGATCGAGGACGTACAGGTGACGCTCGTCCTGGGCGGCCTGCTGACCGTTTTCATCGTCTTTCTGTTCCTCAACTCGTGGCGCTCGACCGTCATTACCGGTCTCACGCTGCCGATCTCGGTCATCGCCGCGTTCATCGCGATGCGCATGTTCGGGTTCACCCTGAACGTGCTGACGCTGATGGGGCTGTCGCTGGCGATCGGCATGCTCATCGACGACGCGATCGTCGTCCGCGAGAACATCGTCCGCCACATGCAGAGAGGGAAAGACCATCTCGAAGCCGCCAGGGAAGGCACGGCGGAGATCGGTCTCGCGGTCATGGCCACCACGTTCACGATCATCGCGGTGTTCATTCCTGTCGCCTTCATGGGCGGGATGGTGGGGCAGTTCTTCTTCGAGTTCGGCATTACCGTGGCCGCCGCGGTGCTCGTCTCGCTGTTCGTCAGCTTCACGCTCGACCCGATGCTGTCGTCGCGCTGGTACGACCCGGACGTCGAGGAACACCGCAAGCGCGGCCCGATCGGCAGGATGCTGCAGGCGTTCAACCGCTGGTTCGACAGCTTGCACGGCAGTTACGAGCGCACGCTCGACTGGTCGCTGCGTCACCGCTGGGTCGTGTCGGTCGTCGCGATTGTCGCGTTTCTGAGCGCGTTTCCCATCCTGGCGGTGCTGGGGGGCGACTTCATGCCCGACTACAACCGCGGCGAGTACCAGATAGCCATCAAGGCGACTCCCGGAGCGACGCTGCGCGAGACGGCCGATCGCGCACAGCAGGTGATCGCGAAGCTGCGTCAGCTGCCTGCGGTGGAATTCACCTACACGACGATCGGCGAGGCGGGAACGCAGTACCGTCCGGTGACCGAGGGCGCCATCTACGTGAAGCTGAAGCCGCATTCGGGCGGCACCTTCAGCGAGGTGCTGGGCGTGGCCCGGGAGAAGATCGAACCGGTGCCGGGCCTGACCTTCGGGTTGACCGAGGCCGGTGCGTTCGGTCAGAAGCCGATCCAGATCAGCGTTCGCGGAACGGACATCGACGAGCTCGACCGGCTGTCGCGCGAGCTGGTGGCGGCGATGCGCCGGATTCCCGGGACGGCCGACATCGAGAACAGCCTCGAGAAGTCGAAGCCCGAGCTGCGCGTGAACGTCGACCGCCAGCGCGCCAGCGATCTGGGCATTCCCGTGTCGACGATTGCCTCGACGATGCAGGCTGGTGTGGTTGGCGTCGTCGCGACGACGATCCAGGACAACATCGGCGACAACCATAACGTGCGGGTGCGGCTGCGTGCCGACCAGCGGCGCTTTGGCGACGACCTCGCGCAGCTCATGGTGCCGACCGACAAAGACGACGACAACGGCGACAAGATCCTGAGGCCGCTCAGCGAGCTGGCCACGGTCTACCCGGGCACGGGTCCCTCGTCGATTCGACGTCGCGACCTCGTCCGCGAAGTGCGTGTGTCGGCCAATACCGACGGCCGGCCGCTGCAGGAGCTGTCGAACGACATCAATGCGGCGGCGGCCAGGATGAACCTGCCTCCCGGCTACGACGTGGTGGCGGGCGGCGACACCGAAGAGCTGGTGATCATGTTCCAGAACATGTTCCAGGCGCTGATGCTCGCCATCATCTTCATCTATCTGATCCTGGCATCGCAGTTCGGATCGTTCACGCATCCGCTGGCCATCATGCTGTCGCTGCCGCTCTCGCTCGTCGGCGTTGCGGTGATGCTCTACTTCACGCACGACACGCTGAACATCATGAGCATGATCGGGCTCATCATGCTGATGGGCCTGGTGACGAAGAACGCGATTCTGCTCGTGGACTTCACGAATCAGGCGCGCCGCGAGGGATTGTCGCGCCACAAGGCTCTGCTGCAGGCGGGGACGACCCGTCTCCGTCCGATCGTCATGACGACGCTCGCGATGATCTTCGGCATGCTGCCGCTGGCGTTTGCGATTGGCGCGGGCGCCGAGATGCGGGCGCCGATGGCGCGCGCGGTCATCGGCGGCCTGATTACGTCGACGCTGCTGTCGCTGCTGGTGGTGCCGGTCGTCTACACGTTCCTCGACGACTTCCGACCGTCGGCGGTGTGGGCGTGGGTGAGACGGCGAGGCCGCCAGCCTGCGGCCGGCGCGGCCGCGCCAATGCCTGATTCTCGATTGCCGATCGGCAACTGATCGTCCATCGTCGATTCAATCGACAATTGCCAATCGAGAATGTGGCAATAAGAAATTGTAGCAATAATAAGAGCGTGAGCAAGATCGGCGTCTGTTCCATTCTGCTGCTGCTCCTCGTTGGATGTGTGTCATTGGCAGCCGCCCAACTCCAACAGGGCACGGTTCAGGGAAAGATCGCCGGTCCAGACGGCGCGGCGATCGACCGCGCTGTCGTCACGCTCTACGACCAGCTTGGCAACGCCGTCACCTCGGTGACGGCGGCCAACGGCGAGTTCCGGATCACCAACATCGCCATCGGCAGCTATTCGCTGCGGGCCGATGCCCCGCCTTTTCAGGGGACCGTCCAAACACTCACGGTCGTCGATGCGCTGCCCATTGCGCTCGAGCTGAAGCTGTCGGCCGCGCTCGCCGAACAGGTGAACGTCACCGCGGAGACCAGCCAGCCCGTGACGACGGCGACGCGCACGACGCTGGCCGGCGAGGCCGTCAGGCGCGCCCCCGTCCGCATCAGCAGCCGCGGCTTGCAGGATGCGGTGGCGACCACGGCCGGATGGGCGACCGAAGACAACGGTTTGCTGCACGCACGTGGTGTGGACGACGGGTTCTTGTACGTCATCGACGGCGTGCCGATGTACGAGCGCATGGACAGCCTGCACGGCGTCGCGCCCGATCCGGAAATGGTCGACTCGGTCAATGTCCTGGTCGGTCATGTGCCGCCCGAATTTGGCTTCAAGTCGGGTGGTGTGATCGAAGTGAGAACGTCGAGCCAGCGGGCCGGCTCGTGGCTCGGGAACATGCAGACCACAGGTGGCAGCGACGCGACCTTCCAGGGCTCTTCGGTGTTTGGCGGACCGCTCGGCCGCTCGATGGCGCTCACGCTCGGAGGTGCCGCACAAGGGTCTGACCGCTTTCTGGATCCCGTGCACCCGGACAACCTCCACAATGGCGGAAACGCCGCCAACGCCACCGCCGAGTTCACCTGGCTCGCGTCGCCGTCGAGCACGCTCTCGCTCGTGGGCGGGTTCGGCCGCTCGAGCTTCGACGTGCCCCACAACGAAGATCAGGAGGAGGCAGGTCAGGATCAGCGGCAGGAAAACATCCAGACCTGGCAGACCGGATCGTGGCAGCGGGCATGGTCGGCCAATACCGTGTCGCAGATCGCCGGATATCACCGGTCGGGGTCGGCCACGCTCGTCGGCAGCGATCACGACATTCCGTTGCACTTGAACGCCGATCGCACGCTGCGGCGCGTCGGCGTGCTGGCGAGTGTGACGCATCATCGCGGCAAGCACACGCTGAAGGCCGGTGTCGAAGCCGCGCGTGTGAGCCTGCACGAGAACTTCTCGTTTTTCGTCACCGACGAGGAGGCGGGCGAAGACGCAGGTCTGAGCGACGGCGCGCTCGAGCACGACGAAGACGATCCGTTCGAGTTTGCCGGCAGCGACACCCCCAACCTGTTTTCGTTTTACGCGCAGGATTCCATCCAGTTCGGCCGCGGCTTCACGGTGGATTTCGGCGTGCGGGCCGATCGCTCGCGCATGCTGGCCGCCGCCTCGCAATGGAGTCCGAGATTGGGGGCCGCCTATCACCTGCCCAACAGCGGCACGATCGTGCGCGCGTCGGTGGACCGGTTCTTTCAACCGCCGCAGGCGGAAAATCTGCTGCTCGGATCGTCGGAGCAAGCTCGCGAGCTGTCCCCCTTTGTCGATGAAACCGGTGGCGGCGAAGACCTCGAGCCCGAGCGGCAGTGGGCCACCGAGCTCGGCGTGAACCACGCGTTTGCGGCGGGCATGCGGTTCGATGTGTCGTACTGGCGCCGCCGCGTGGACAACGCCGGCGATCCGAATGTGCTCTTCGGCACGACCATCATCGTGCCGAATGCGATCGCGCGCGGCGAAGCCGATGGCGTGGACGTGAGGCTCGAGCTGCCGCGGCGTCGGGGCGTGTCAGGGTATCTCAGCTACACCAACGCGAAGATCGTGCAGTACGGTCCCGTGACGGGCGGATTGTTTCTCGAAGACGAAGTCATCGAGATCGCCGATGGCACGGCGTTCACGCCCGATCACGATAAGCGAAACGTCGGGGCCTTCGGCTTGACCTACGACAACACGTCGTCGGGATTCTGGGCGTCGTTCGGGGGCCGTTACGAGAGCGGGACGCCGCTCGAAGTCGACGAAGACGAGCTGGACGAGCTGGCCGAGAGGCCGGGCGCCGAGATGGTGGACTTCGAACGGGGCCGGGTGAAGCCTAGGCTGGTGTTCGACGTGCTCGCCGGCACGCGCCTGTTCCGGAGCGGGGGCAATGTCATCAGCGTCCGCGCGGCGGTCCTGAATCTCACAGGCGACGAGTTCGCCTACAACTTCGGCAACCCGTTCAGCGGCACCCATTTCGGTCCCGGCCGCACGTTTCAAATCGGCGTGCAGGTGCGGCTGGGTCGCGCGCAGCCCTAGACCACGAAGACACAAAGCCACGAAGGCTCAGAGCCATCGTGCCTTAGTGTCTTCGTGTCTTCGTGGTTCAGATTCCGTCGAGCATGGCGTCGAGCGTGGCGTAGCCCCCGAGCCGCGTTCGTGCGTCCCGGCAGCGGGCCGCGTCGACGAGCCCGGTGTTTTCCGCCAGAAAGACGATGTAGCCGGCGACGGCCTTGGAGTAGTTGAGCCGCGCCTCCGGGCTGATCGCGTAAAAACGCGCGCGCTGCGCATAGCCGGCCGGCGAATGATCGCCGAGCGCGGCCTTGTCGGGGCGGCCGCCTGCCGCGAGCACGTACAGGAAGTTGTATTCGAAGAAGAACATGTAATCCGGGCTCGGCGGCGGCGCGTCGAGCGCGGCCCGGCACGCGGCCGGCGAATCGAAGACGTCGTCGCGGCCGAGCGATGTCGTGATGAACGTCCGGGCCATGTTCCGCTCGGTGGCATCGTGGCTGAACGCGCCCGTGACGGCCATGTCGAGCGTAAAGCGGTACCAATCGCGCCACAGCGCGGCGTCTAATGGATTCGTCGATCTCGAGACCGCGAGCCCCATCTCGTAGGTGTACCGGCCGCTCGTCTTGATCTCGAGATGGCCGCCGGTGACCGATCCCATCACCTGGTAGTTTTCAGCCGACTTTCCGGACCCCGAGTGAAAGCCGATGCTCGCGTTGAACGCACGGCAGACGGCCCACTGCTTTTCAATCAGGTCTCGCAGGCTGGCGTTGTCGGGGTACGGTGTGTTCTTCTGGAAGCCGAATGCCGGCGCCACGAAGTTGATCTGCATGCCCATCACCTCGCACAGCGACAGCATCGCCGCGGTCGTCTCCGGGGTGGTGAGGCCCGGCAGCTCGTCGATGGACAGCTCTCTCAAGTAACGTTGTCCGACCTCCGTGGTGAACGCGGCGTCCCGCGCCGCGCGGTACTTTTCGTCGCGACGCTTCATCTTTCGCAGCGCCGGCCAGACATAGGCCAGGAGCTTCGCGAAATCGGCTTCGTCTACGGTCAGCCCCATCGACGCGATGCGTGCGCGAACCTGGTCAACGAACGCCGATGGGACGTTTGCCTTCACCCACGACCCGGCATCGCCGGGCACCTGCGTTTGCGCCAGTTCCGGTGACAGGTCGAACGTGATGTAGCTCGCGAGCAGGCAACCACGGACCAGCGCGTCTTCGCGCGCGTCGAACTTGCCGCCGATCGGCTGATGGTCGGCGTTGAAGCTCCACGCGATGCGGCGCTGATGGAATCCGTGCTTCAGCTTCGACAGCACGCAGCCGTGGCTCATGCCTTCGACGCTTTGACCCTGATGGCCTTCGGGGACGTTCGTGCCGATGAACGGGAACGGCACGGTGTCGAGCCGGTTGTCGAGCATCGCATCCACGTCGTAGACCAGCTCGCGCGGGATGCTGTTCTGGTTCGCCGTCACGCCGAGGTCGAGCGCGCTCATCGCCCATTCGACCGCGGGCCAGTGCAGCGTCGTGAAGCGCGCGCCGATGCCGAGCGTGCTGCGTCCAAGGTTGGCTTCGGCGTTCGGAAACACCGTCGAGCCGGCGTCGTGTTCCTGGATCGCGTTCTTCAGCCGGATCAGGTTGTCCCACGTCGCCGGGAATACCACGGCGCCGTCCCCAAGCGCGACCCCTTCCTCCAGGACGCCGTCACGTGACTTCGCCGATTTCGTTTGCAGCCGCCACGCACAATCCCCGGTCGCGGTGTCTTCGACGAGCGTCCAGGTGCCGGCCGCGGTTTCGACGCGGCTCTTTGCGAATACGTGTGCAGGTGCGCCCGCCTTCAGCTTTGCCGAGAGCGCGGTCCAGTCGAGACAGAAATCGGGACTGATGCAGGGGTTGCGGGCGACACGGATGTCGTTGTCGAGGAGAAACCGGTTGATGCGGCGCATTACAGGGCCATCGCGTGGAACCCGCCGTCGACCACGAGCTCTTCGCCGGTGATGAACGATCCCGCGTTGTCGCTCGCCAGGAGCAGCGTCGCGCCGATCAGTTCACGGGCCTCGCCGAAACGATTCATCGGCGTGTGCGCCATGATTTTCGCCACGCGCTCCGGCTGAAGAATCTTGCGATTCTGCTCGGCCGGAAAGAATCCCGGGACGAGCACGTTGACACGCACGCGGTTCGGCGCCCATTCCCGCGCCAGGTTGAGCGAGAGGTTGTGAACGGCGCTCTTCGTCGCGGAGTAGGTGAACACGCGTGACAACGGGATGAGCCCCGACATCGATCCGATGTTGATGATCGAGCCGCCGTGCCCGGCGTCGACGAGATGCTTGCCAAAAACCTGGCAGCCGAAGACGACGCCCTTGAGATTGACCTGAACGATTCGATCGAACTCTTCTTCGGTGATCTCGAAGAACGGTGTTGGCGAGTTGATGCCGGCGCCGTTGACCAGCACGTCCACCCGGCCGCTTCGCTGAAGCACCCCGGCGAGCAAACCCTCCAACTCGGACCGGCGCGTCGCTTCCGCGGCGTGAAACCAGCCGTGGCCGCCGATCGCCTCGATTCTGGCGAGCCGTGCGTTGGCTTTGTCCTGGTTGCGGCCAACGAGTACGACTTCGGCCCCCGCGCCGGCCAGCCCTTCGGCCATGGCCCCGCACAGTTCGCCCGTGCCGCCGATGACGACCGCGACTTTGCCGGCCAGAGAGAAGAGGGACGAAAGATATTCAGACGGTTTTGAAGTGCTCACGAGGCCGGTATTCTACCCGACTCTCAGGGCCCGGGCAGGAGCACGGTGGCCGAGTCGGTGTCCTCGACGTTGATCTCTCGTGCGCTCGTGATCGTGGGCTGGCGGAATCACCAGAATCGAGTCGCCGAACTCATGCGGCCGGTATCCGCGGGCCGCCATCTCGTCGTCTGCCGCGGCGAGCGTGCGGTCGTCTGCGAATGCGCGGAGCAACTCGTAGTGGCTCGTGCCCCGCTCGTGGACGCCGGTGAGAATCGCATCGACGACGAGGAGCCGGGTGCCCGGCCCGATGCGTTGCGTGGCGACGCCGGGGCCCGCGCGGACGTTCCAGTCTCCCGGCTTCGTGTCGTCGTGTCTTCGTGGTCCACCCGTCGCGTCGTCGCGTCGTCGTGGTCCGTCCTTCGTGCCTTCGTGTCGTCGTGTTCCCTCCGTCGCGTCGTCGTGTCGTCGTGGTGTATCCGTCGTGCCGTCGTGTCGTCGTGTTCCCTCCGTCGCGTCGTCGCGTCGTCGTGGTGTATCCGTCGTGCCTTCGTGTCGTCGTGGTGCGTCCTTCGCGTCGTCGTGTCGTCGTGGTCCCGCGGCGTGCTCGAGCGCACGCACGACGGTCGTGCCGACGGCGACGATTCTGCCGCCGCTCGCACGAGCGCTGGCGATGGCCCGCGCGGTCGATGCCGGAATGTTGTATGGCTCGTCGAACGGCAATCGCCGGTCGAGCTCCGGATCGCCGGTCGATGAAATCCCTGCGGCATGCGTGATCGTCGCGAAATTAACGCCGCGCGATCGCATGGCCGCGATGGTGCGCCAGTCGAGCGCGAAACCCGCCGACGGTGGCTCGAATGCGACAGGAGGGCTCGCAATCGGCGTCCAGACGTCCCAGAGAAGAAGCGGCGCCGCCACATGCGCGTACTGAATGGGCCGGCCGTGACGAGAGATCCCCGCCCAGATGTCGTCGGCAGACCCGTGGAAGTGGAGCGCGACCAGCCGCGGATGTCCCAGCAGCCGGGTTACGGTTGCCGAGAGTGGACCGAGTGCGAGTCGATCGTGAACAGCGAGCGACGGAGGTGGCGGCCGATCCTCTGTGCGCGTGTGAAAATCGCCGGCGCCGAAAACAATCGCGGCGAAGTCGGCCACATCCGGCGACAGCGTCCGGCGCGCCGCGAGCCGGACTTCAATCGGCTTGCCGCTGGCGACGTGCGTCCCGTGCAGGCTGGCGGGCAGCGTTGCGGCGTCGTTGGCCACGACGAGATCGCCGGGCCGCAACACATCGACGAGCGCGCTACGCGTGATGTGTCGCGGCGCCTGATGTGCGTCGATCACGAGAAGCTTCGCGGAGTCCCTCATAGAGTGCCGACGATGGACGATGGACGATGGACGATCGACGAGATTGCGTCGATGATCTCGCGTGCGGCGACCGCGGGTGGTTTCAGCGTCGACGGATCGGCGTCAGGAACGGCCGCCGCGTGCATCGGTGTGTCCATGTCGCCAGGATCGATCGAGAGGAACCGGATGCCCTCGGCGGCCATCTCGGCGTCCCAGATCGCGGTGAGATGGCGCAACGCCGCCTTGCTGGCGCCGTAAGCGCCCCACGTGGGGTAGGCGTTGATCGCGGCATCGCTCGAAATGTTGACGACCACCGGCGCACGCCCTTCGCGTGCCGAGGCAGCGAGCGCGCCGAGCACGGCCTTTGTGAGTCGAAACGGACCAATCACATTCGTAACGACGGCACGCTCGAGATCTTCGCAGTCGGTGTCCCCGAGCAGCGCGAGCGGAACCGGTCCGAGATCCGAGGCGTTGTTGATGAGGACGTCGAGACCACCGAGCTCGCCGAGAATCTGCAGCGCCATCGGATAGATGTCGTCTTTCGACGCGACGTCCCCGACGATGCCGTGCGTGCCGGGATGGCGGCGGGCCTCGTCGTCGACCCGCTCGCGGCCGCGCGCGACGAACGCCACCCGCGCGCCGTGCGCATGGAGCAGATCGAGGAGCGCCAGCCCGAGTCCCGACGTGCCGCCGGTAACAGCGACGCGCAATCCGAAAAGGATGTCGAGCGCCATAGTTTCTAAAGCCTCTCCTTTACTAATGAGCAGTCTACGCCCGGCGGGTTGACTTTGTAAAGCAAGTACTTTAGAAATAGGCATGCCCCGTAAAGCCCGCGCCGGGGAAGCCCCCACCCGGCGCCGCATCGTGAAGCTCCTGAAAACCGAAGGGCCCCTGGATTCGGCGGCGCTCGCGGCACGTCTGAAGGTGACGCCGATGGCCGTGCGCCAGCACCTGTACGCGCTCCAGGAGGAGAAGCTGGTTGCTGCCCAGGAACGGCCTGTTCCGCTCGGCCGTCCGGCCAAGCACTGGCACCTGACGCGCGAGGCCGACCGGTTGTTTCCGGACGCCTATGCCGAGCTGAATGCCGCGTTGATGACCTCCGTGCAGGATGCGTTCGGGCCCGACGCGATGCCGCGCCTGCTCGATGCCCGGCTTCGGCGGCAGCGCGCCGACTACGCGTCCCGGATTCCGCCCTCTGCGCCGCTGTCGAAAAAGGTTCAGCTCCTGGCGCAGGTGCGGGCCGAGGAAGGCTACATGGCCGAGGTCAGGCGCGACGGCAGCGGCTTCGTTTTCATCGAGAACCACTGCCCGATCTGCGCGGCGGCCACGGCGTGTCAGGGGTTCTGCGCGACCGAGCTCGACCTGTTCCGTACGACATTGGGGCCGGGGGTCACGGTGGAACGGGCGGAGCACATTTTGTCGGGCGATCGAAGGTGTGCGTACCGGATTACGCCAAACCGATAAAATACGCGGCACGGAGGCACTGTGAGGCGATACCTCGGCACCGCGTCGGTCGCGATTGTGTTCTTTGTGCTCGGTGCCGCATTCCAGCGGTACTACGACGCGCGCCGGCCGGTCGCGCCGTCCGCAGAGGTTGCGACCGCGCCCGTGACGCCGCCGAAGCCACCTGCGATTGCATACGAGCGCGCGCCGCTCTGGGCCTACGGGTTCGAGACGCCCGCGAAAGCCGACGACAAAGCGCCGCCGCAGGCGGCACCCACGCGAAACCTGAGGCCCAACGAAGATCCGGCCGAGCAGACCAAACCGCGCCAGGCAAAGGGGAGCCGCGCCACCTACTCGCTGGTCGACGTCCGCGACGGCCACAACGTGATCGACTGGTTCCCACAGGATCATCCGTCGCCGATGCCGCCGATCATCAAGAACGGTCCGGCTGCTGGTACAGGCAACACGGCGCGCGGCTGCGGATCGTGTCATCTGCCCAATGGCAAGGGCCGGCCGGAGAATGCGCCGCCCGCCGGGCTGCCGGTGGCGTACTTCATGCGCCAGCTCCAGGATTTCCGCAACGGCCTGCGGCAATCGGCCGATCCGCGCAAGCCGAACACCGTTACGATGATCGACCTCGCCAAGGCGATGACCGACGACGAGATGAAAGAGTCGGCCGATTATTTCGCCGCCATCCGCTGGACGCCGTGGATTCGCGTGGTCGAAACCGACAAGGTGCCGAAGACTCGAATCGTCGGCAATCTGTACCTCGCGCCGAATCACGATCGGGTCGAGCCCATCGACGGGCGCATCATCGAAGTGCCCGAGGACATGGAACAGGCCGAGACGCTTCGTAGTCCGCGATCGGGATTCGTCGCGTACGTCCCGCCCGGCAGCATCGAAAAAGGGAAGGATCTCGTCACCACGGGCGGCATGCGCATCGTCGGCAACCAGATCGTGCAGGGGAAGACGACACCGTGCGTCACCTGCCACGGCCTCGATTTGATGGGCGTGGCCGACGTGCCCCCGATCGCGGGCCGTTCGCCCAGCTACATCGCACGGCAGATGTGGGACATCCAGCAGGGCGCGCGCAATGGCGCGTCTGTCCAGTTGATGAAGATCGCGATTGCGAATCTCAATACAGAGGATCTCGTCGCCGTCGCGGCGTATGTGTCGTCACGCGTGCCGCCACGGGAACCTCGCGCGTCGAACTAGTCACATCAAAACCGTGAGGATCACGCTGAAGGCGGCGAGGACGGACACGGCGAGAACGGCCCTCCGAGTGTAGCCGGCGTCCAGGTACGCCGCCGCAGGTCGCGACAGGAAGTAGCCCAGGACGGTTCCGGGAATCAGCAGAGATGACAGGCGCACTTCTTCTCTCGAGAAGCGTCCCGCCCACACCAGCGCCAACAGCGAGATGACCGTTCCGACGATGAAGTAGGCGGCAAGCGTGCCGCGCAGGCGCAGGCCTGTTTCGCGCTGGTAGACGAGCGCGACCGGAGGTCCGCCGAGCCCGGCCGTCGTCGCCATGAATCCGGAGACGGCGCCCGTCGCCAACAGCACGCTACGGGTCGGACGGCCTCCCGAATGGAAGAAGCCCATGATCGCTCCCGCCAGCACCACGACGGCGACCAGCAACCTCATGTTTTCGAGGGGTAGCGATGCCAGCAGCAGTGCCGCGGGAATGGTGCCGGCGAGGCGGCCGCTCAGCAGCATCGTCAGTCCCGACGAATCGACGCCGCTTCGATCGCGCCGCAGGACGAGCATGTGGAGCGTCAGCGCGGCAACCAGCAGCGGTCCAGGCACGAAGCGGAGATCGAGGTAGATGAGAAAGGGAATTGCGATCAGCCCGAGACCGAATCCGACGGCGCCCTGAAGGATTGCCGATGCCGTCATGACCGCCGTGACGGCGGCAAACACCATCCAACTCACGCGGCTAGTTTATGCGAGGCGATTGACGGACTGCCGCCGGCTACGTTAGAGCTGGCGCGACGCCGCCAGCGTAATCGTCCTCTTATTTCCACGGTCCTCGATAACCAGCTTGCCGCCCGTCAACTGCACGTCGTCCACCTTCTGGAAGCCGGCGGGCACCGACGTGTAGAACATCAGGAAGCTCGAGCCGATCTTCGACTTCGCCGGTGCGATCCGGAAGACGGGAGAATCGAACAGCGGGCCGTTCTTCAACACCTCGGCCCGGGTCAGGTCGAACGGCTGGGTCGCGAACTCGATGCCGCGCGCCATCCGGTTGGATCCCGGATACGACAGCCAGGTTTGCACCCAGGGGAACTCTTCGCGCCGGAACACCCAGCCGATGAGCAGATTCTTCTCGAGATGCAGCGCGGTCACGAACGCGAGGCGCCGGGCCGGATCGAGGAGCGTCGTCGTGTGATCGGTCGTATTCGGCGTCATCGGGGCCGTGCGCACGTCGAACATCTTGCCGTCGAGCGTAGGCGCCATCGGCCATGTGAAATCGACGAACGACTGGAGCCGGCGCACCGGCGCGGGCTGATACGCCTTGGTCTTCGATTTCGAGGCAGGCATGTCCACCGCGACTTTGCCCGGCTCGAGAAACGGCGCGCTGACCGTGGCATGCTCGCCCCAGAAGACAGGTCGATCGAAGGCCAGCAGGTTCGTCAGCTCGCTGTCGACCCAAACGACGTTCTCGCCGTCCACGACGTGGAACGTGCGGGTGAAGACCTCGTGAGACAACGGAAGATTCACCGAAAACGACGCGCTCGCCGTGTTGCCCTCCTTGCGCGACGACTTCAGTTCCCACGGCAACCTGTGCGCCTCGCCGTGCATCGGCAGTCCGGCGGCCTGCTCTTCGGACGAAACGGGGCCGAAGCCATCCACACAGACGAAGTGGCCACGATAGAAATTGGCCGGGCGATTCAGTCCCGCCTGACGCGCAATCGCGTAGGGATTCCAGAGCGGGTTGATCTTCTCTTTGTCGTCCTTGAGGACGATCTGCGCCATGGCCCCGCCTTCGGGGACGATGGTCAGCTCGAACTTGTCGTTTGAAAGCTGCAGCGAAGGAAGGTCTTCCCAGACGGCTTTGTTCTGCGCGGCGATCGTTCCGGTGAAAACGAGAACCAGCGCGGCCGTGCCGCGCGTCATGCGATTCACAGGGCACCTTCTTTGATGTGAAGAGGTCGAGGGTCCGACCTCGAGAGGGCTGAAGTGTAGACCCGCGGCGGTCGCGCCGCAAGAAAAGGATCCCGGATCCGTTTCGCTACGGTATGGTCGGCTGAAACCGTGGCGGCTTGCGGGCTTTCGTCGCTTGCTCGATCGCGTACGCGAACGAAATCAGGTCGGGTTCGCTGTACGCCCGCCCCATGATCGTGAAACCGACCGGCAATCCCTGCGCCTCTGCGATCGGTACGGTGATGCTCGGCGTCCCCGCGACCGCCGCGGCGCCGTACCCATTGCCCAGAAAACGATCGCCGAGCACATGATCGGTGGGCCACGCCGGCGAAACGCTTGGCGCGATAATGCCGTCGAGCCTGTCGCGCTCGAGCGCCGCCAGCAGCCCTTCCTTCCCGGCCAGCCTGCGCGCAGCGTCCCGGACTTTCTTGTAGGCCCCGTCGGTGAGCGGCCCCTTCGCCTGCGCACGCTCGAAGAGATCCTGTCCGAAGAAGGGCATCACCGTCGTGGCGTGGCTCTTGTTGAACGCGATCAACCCCTCGAGCGATGTATGTGGCGACCCGCTGCTTTTCAAATACTGATTCAGGCCGTCCTTGAATTCGTAGAGCATGACTTCGAACTCGGGCGTGTCCCACGAGTTGAACGCGCCGAGTTTCACGTCGGTCACGACGGCACCCGCCGCCTTCAGCGTCGCGATGGCCCTGGCGACCCCTTCGTCCGACGCCGGATGGAATCCCATCGCCTGGCGGAGCACGCCGAAACGTTTGTCCTTCAGCGAGTCGGCGTTCAGGAAAGCCGTGTAGTCGGCGGCAATGTGCCCGCGAGCCGCGGGTCCGGCCGGATCCTGTTCGTCCACGCCCGCCAGGGCGTTCAGGAGCAGCGCGACATCGCTCACGCTGCGCGCCATCGGGCCGGCCGTGTCCTGAGAGATCGAAATCGGAATGATGCCGCGGCGGCTGACGAGACCCACCGTTGGCTTCAGGCCCACGAGCCCGGCCACCGCTGAGGGGCAGATGATGCTGCCATCGGTCTCGGTGCCGACCCCGATGGCGGCCAGGCTCGCCGCGATCGCGGCACCAGTACCCGAGCTCGAGCCGCAGGGATTGCGATCGAGGACGTAAGGGTTTTTCGTCTGTCCGCCCCGCGAGCTCCAGCCGGAAGTCGAGCGCATCGAGCGGAAGTTTGCCCACTCGCTCAGGTTCGTTTTGCCGAGAATGACGGCGCCTGCCGCGCGCAGCCGCGCCACGACGAACGCATCCTGTTTCGGACGGTTCTCCGCAAGCGCGAGCGAGCCGGCGGAGTTCACCATCCCTGACGCGTCGATGTTGTCCTTGAGGAGGACCGGAATCCCGTGCAGCGGCCCGCGCGTCTTGCCGGCCTTGCGCTCGGCGTCGAGCGCATCGGCGTCGGCGATGGCGGTTGGATTCGTCTCGATGACGGCGCCCAGCGTCGGGCCGGCATCGTCGATCTTCGCGATGCGATCGAGATACGCCTGCGTCAACTGGTGCGACGTCAGCGTGCCGACGGCCATACGGTCTCTAGCGTCGGTTGCGGCGAGCTCGACGACATCGAGCGCCGGCGCAGGTGGCGCTTGTGGAGCCGGCGGCTGCGCACGCGTGCAGCCGCCGAGTAGCACTATCAGGGCGACGGCACTGCCTAGTTGATTGAACACGATCCCGGGCCGCGCGGATCTCCGCAGGTGCCGCACGCGCCGGGCGAGTCGGTCGCTCGTGCGCTCGAAGAAGAGGAAGACACCGCAAAGGTCGAAAGCAGGCGCTCGAGGTCGGCGCTGTTGCACGAAGGACAGGCCGGCTCGGTCGAGCCGAAAACGATTTTCTCGAAGTGGCTTCCGCAGCCACGGCATTTGTATTCGTATATTGGCATTGCACCCTCAAGGCCTGGCTAAAGCGACTTTTTCTTCTGTTTCATTGTCAGTCATCGGGCGCGTTCAGCGATGACTGCGCGAACCCTCGAACCTAACGAACCGACGAACCCTACGAACCCCTACGAACCCAACGAACCGGTTAGAACTCGTACAACCGTGCCGCGTTATCGACCAGGATCATCTTCCGCGTCGCCGCGTCCGGCACCCACACGGGCAGCATGTTCAGGTTGCGTCCATCGTCGATCTGCTGATGAGGTGACAGGTCGGTCGGCTTGTGTGCGGCGCCGGCAGTTGGATGTGGCCATGCCGAACCCCAGACGGCTTGCCGCGGGTTGGCGGCAACAAGGGCCCTGGCGAACTGGCCGACGTCGGAGAGGTCCGGTTGTTTGGAGATGCTGTTGGGGTTCGAAATTTTCACAAATGCTTGGCCGGATTTCAGCAGGGCAAGAACCGTGGCGAACCCGCGCTGCCCGACGCCGTCGGCGGCCTGCACCTGACCGAAATGATCGACCACCAGCGTGACGGGCAGCGCCATCAGCTCGTCGCGAAGGATGTCGTAGACGGCCGCGCCGGCGGACAGCTGCAGGCTCCAGTTCTTTCTCCTCTTCAACTTCTCGACGGTCATCTTCAACCGCTCGCGCGCGACCGCGGGATCGGACGCGTTCACCGTAAGCCGTACGCTTCGCACGCCCGCTTCATGCATCTCGTCGAGCGACGATTCCGGCGTTTTCTCGTCGATGATCGCGACGCCGCGCGCGCGGGCACCGAGTGCGCGCAGGCTGGCGACGACGCACGCGTTGTCGGTGCCGTACGACGTCGCCTGGACCACGACGACGCGCTCGAGCTTGAGCGTTCGCAACACCTGCCGAAGCTCGTCCAGGGTTGCCGGCTCCGGCGTGTAGCTGCGTCCTTCCCAGTATGGAAAGCGCGCCGGCTCGTACACGTGCACGGCGCAGTCGGTGGCGTTTGGCGGCACATCAAAGTTCACCGGTGTGGCGGGCTGTGACGCGGTGGCGTATGCCACCCGGTTGCGCACGATCCCCGACAGACCAGCGAGTACGCCGCCGACGAGAACCTCGCGTCGAGAAAGCATTGGGCCTCCACGGTCCGGCTAAAGCCGGACACTACGTACTATGCTCGGCTGAAGCCGAGCCCTACCGCCTATGCTCCGCTGAAGTCGAGCCTGACCGCAAGTGCGAACCGCGCGAACCTGAACGCGGAGCCGCCGAGCCGCAGAGCTGCCGAACCGACGAACCCGACGAACCCGACGAACCCACGAACCCGACGAACCAAACGAACCCCACGAACTTTACGAACCCGACGAACCAAACGAACCCCACGAACTTTACGAACCCAACGAACCCAACGAACCCCCAACGAACCCACCAACTCACGAGCTGCGAGCCGCAACTTTCCCGCGGCCGCTCCGTATTAGAAGTAGCCAACCTTCCAGGGATTCGTGTCGTCTAAGGGGCGAGCATGCTTCAAAACGTGTGGCTGGACGTCCGTTATGGTTTCCGCGGGCTGGTGTCCCGGCCGGGCTTCACGCTGGTGGCCATCCTGACGCTTGGCCTTGGTATTGGCAGCGCGGCCGCGATGTTCAGCGTCATTCAGAATGTTCTCCTCGATCCTGCCCCCTACGCGGACGTCGAGCGAATCGCGTACGTCCAGATTCGGGACTCCAGCCAAAGCCAGCCGGGCGGTCGCAACGCCTTTCAGGTGCCGGAGTTTCTCGATTACCGGGAGCAGAGCCAGGTTTTCGAAGATGTCATCGGCGGCGGGTTCGAAGATGCCCTGCTGACCACCAAAGACGGGACGTTCCAATTTGCCGCCGGCCTCGTCACGCCGAACACGTTCCGGTTTCTCGGCGTGCCGCCGCAGCTTGGCCGCGCCATCACCGACGAGGACGCCGCGCCTGGCGCACCACCCGTCTTCGTGATGTCCCAGAAGATGTGGATAGCGCAGTACAGCCAGGATCCCGGTGTGGTCGGCCGGACGTTTGTGATCAACGGCGTGCCCACGACCTGCATCGGCGTGATGCCGCCTCGTTTTACCAAGCAGGCCGCCGACCTCTGGAAGCCGTTGACGCTCGATCGCGCCGATCCGCAGCAAAAGGGCCGTTACATCGTGTTCCAGGCGAAGTTGAAGCGGGGCATCTCCTTCGAGCGCGCCACGGCGGAGATGGATCTCGTGGCCCGGCGCATCGCGAAGCTCTACCCTGACAACTATCCGCCGAAATTCACCGTGCATGTCGTGAGCTGGCTCGACGGCCTCGTCAGACAGTTCCGGACGACGCTCTATACGTTGTTTGCGGCGGTTGGCGTGCTGCTGCTGATTGCGTGTACCAATGTCGCCAATATGCTGCTGGCCCGCGCGGCCGCGCGCGAGAAGGAAATGGCGATTCGGACATCGCTTGGCGCCGGCCGCTGGCTGCTGATTCGCCAGTTGCTCATCGAAAGCCTCATGCTTGCCGTCGCTGGCGCGGTGCTCGGATGTGCGTTGGCTTATATGAGCATTGAGGCCGTGAAAGGCCTCATGCCACAGGGCCTGTTTCCGTCCGAAGCCGTCGTCCGCATGAACATTCCCGTGCTGGCGTTCAGCCTGGGCGTGGCGGTGTTCACGGCCATCGTCTTCGGGCTGGTGCCGGCGCTGCAAACGGCCAAAAAGAACATGGCCGATCCGCTCAAGGATTCGGGTCGCGGCATCGTTGGCGGCTTCCGGCGCGGCAAGTTGCGAAGCGTGCTGGTGGTGTGCGAAGTCGCGTTGTCGCTGGTGCTGCTTGCGGGCGCTGGACTGCTGATAAGGAACTTCGTGAAGCTCCAGTCGGTCGATCTGGGGCTCGATCCGAACAACATCCTGGTCGCGCGTCTGCCGCTGCCCCGCGATCAATACAAGACGGCGGCGGCCAAGCAGCAGTTTTTCGAGGCGCTGCTGCCGCGCCTTCATGCGCTGCCGGGCGTCGTGGCGGCGACCGAGACGTCCACGCTTCCGCCGTACGGCGGCATCGGCACCGATATCGATATTCCCGGCAAGACGCACACAGAGCGATGGGAGGCGATCTATCAGCTCTGCAGCGACGGGTACTTCAGGACGCTCGGGCTGAAAATTCTGCGCGGGCGTACGCTGTCGGCGGCCGAGGTCAGCACCGCGCGGAAGGTGGCCGTCATCAACCAGACGTTCGCCAACAAATATTTCGCCGGCGAGAATCCGATTGGACGGCAGATCGTCTTGAAGATGATGCAGAAGCTTGGGGACGGAAACGCCATCGAAACGCCTTCCTTCGAGGTCATCGGCGTCATCGCCGATGCCAGGAACAGCGGCATCATCGATCCGATTCGTCCAGAAGCGTTCATCCCGTACACGGTCACCGGCGCGTTCGAGCGTGGGATTCTCGTGAGAACGCAGAGCGATCCGGAAGCGCTGCTGGCTGCCGTGCGGCGCGAAATCTGGGCGGTCGATCGCGGCGTGGCGATTACGCTCACGGGCACGCTGAACGGCTATCTCAGGCAGTTTTCATACGCGGAGCCCCGGTTCAGCCTCGTGCTGCTCAGCGTGTTCGCGTCCGTCGGGCTCGTGCTCGTTGCGATCGGCGTGTACAGCGTGATTGCCTACACCGTTGCGCGCCAGACGCGCGAGATCGGCATCCGCATGGCGCTGGGCGCGGGCCGTCGCGACGTGCTGCGGATGGTGTCGTTGATGGGGCTGAAGCTGATTGCGATTGGCGCCGGCGTCGGACTGCTCGCCAGTTTCGGCGCGACGCGATTCATCGCGTCGCAGTTGACCGGCGTGTCGCCGCACGATCCGCTCACGCTCGCCGGTGTCATCGTCTTGATGGCCGTCGTTGGCGTGGCGGCGTGTTTTTTCCCGGCACAGAAAGCGTCGCGAGTCGATCCGCTGGTGGCTTTGCGGACGGAGTAAGCTTGTGACGTGGCCGCCTAGGGGATCCGAGCGGCCACGACGGGGACATGCCAGACGCCGTAGCCGTTCGGGTCTTCCAGCGTTGCAATCATGTCGTCGAAGTACGCCACGAATCGTTCGTGTGTGATGGATGTGTGCGACGACACGGCGTCGGCGTAGCCGTCGCGCCAGGCCTTCCAGATGGCCGCGAACGTCTTGCGAGGCACGCGCAGCGGATCCACGACGACGTAGTCGATCATGATGTCGGAGAAGCCGAGGCGTCGCAGAATGCCGTACGTATGGCGGCCGATGCGCATGTCGGTGCCGGTGGCACTGCCGAACTGGCGCGGCCCCGCGCCCCAGAAATCGTCGGGATCCAGCCGCCGCCGCTCGAAATTGATCATCAGGTAGTCTTCCGGCACCAGGTGAAGCCATCCCCCCGGCTTCGCCACCCTGACGAGCTCGGCGATGGCACGGTCGGCGTGGGGAATGGCCTGCAGCACGTGCCGGCAGACGACGAGATCGAACTGGCGGGCCACCAGGCCGAGCTCGAAGATGCTGCGATGCTCGAAGCGCATACGATCGCCGAGGAGCGCGCTCCGTTCTCTCGCCACCTCGAGATGCCCGTCGATGATGTCGATGCCGAGCACGCGCGCACGCGGCAGCATCTGCCCGATGCGAACCGAGATCTCTCCAGTACCGCAACCGGCGTCCAGCACGTTCGCGTCTGCCGGCAGGTGATAGCGCTCGAACAACACTCTTTCCTGCGGCCAGATCGCCTCGGCCTGTGCGGCGAGGTTGCGGACCATCGATTCGTCCGCCATCTGCCTGGCCTGGGGGTTCAGCTCGTCCATAAAAGGGGTCGGGTGCAATTTTACAGAAAACGTAAAATTGCACCCGACCCCTTTTTAGTAAGGGAACTTCAGAGGGCCGCGTTCGAGCGATCCCGCGAGGATGCCGGCATCGACGGGCAGTACCACACCGGTGATGTTGATCGATTCGGGTGCGGCCAGAAACAGCGCCGCCCAGGCGATCGCCTCGGGCCTTACCTCGAAGCTGATCTCGGACCCGCCCGCGGCTTTGTGGTCGTCGAAGCTGGCCTGTCCGCCATGCGTGACGACCGGCCCCGGTGCAATCGCGTTTGCCCGAACGTTGCACGCGATCCCTTCCAGCGCGATGGACTTCGTCAGCCCCACGACCGCATGCTTCGACGCGATGTACGTGTGGCGATCGGGCCGGCCCCTGACGCCGCCAAGCGAGGCGATGTTCACGATGGCGCCGCGCTGCCTGGCTTTCATGTGCGGCATCACGTGCCGGCAGCAGAGAAAGCAGCCTTTGCCGTGCACGTCCATCATGCGGTCCCAGTCGGACTCGGAGAGCTCGTCGAGCGGCGCCAGTTGAGGTGGAATGCCGGCGTTGTTGATCAGAATGTCGATCGTGCCATGGCGCTCGACGACGGATCCGACGGCCGCGACGACGTCGGTCTCGACCGACACATCGCACCGAACGAAGCTCGCGCGGTTGTCTGGAATGCCCCCGACGACGCGCTGTGCACCGTCGAGGTCGACGTCGAGGATGACGACCGTGGCGTGCTCGCGGGTGAACCGGCGCACGATCGCTTCGCCGATGCCCGAGCTGCCGCCGGTAACGATCGCGACGAGTCCGCTGAGCATCGTGCCTGCGGGCTTCAGCGGGACGTGACTTGCATCGTTTCGTCGATCGTCAAGGTCGGCCAGTCCGCCTTGCCCGGGTCCGACGGCTTACCGATGGCCTTGAAGCTCTGGGCGCCATTGGGCTCGACCACGAACACGTAACCGCGCCGGTCGGTCCCGAGCTCGGGAGGTCCGTCCGCGCGCAACTGGTCGAGCGTGCCGTAGGCGCCATGCGCGTTGACGTACTGGCGCTCGGCCTGGCCAATCTCGAGCAGGGCAGTTCTGATGCTCATCACATCGATCTGCTCTTTGGGTGAAGCCGTCACCGCCGAACCGGACCGTGTCAACTGCGCGTTGTAAACGAAATATCCCGTGCCGAGCGCGATGATTGCACCGATCAGGCCTATTGATCGCATGAACGTCTTATCGGACGTTGCAGGGACGGGAGGGTTTGGCTGCCCAGCAGGCTGCGCGCGCGACCACTACGAGCGGCACTTGCCGGCAGCGGCTTTCTCGTGCACGTCGAAGCCGCCGGTACTGAACGTCACGGTGGCCGGCGGCGCGTTGAACGGCGCGAACGAGAACGACATTTCCCGCGACCGCGTAATCTGACGCATCATCGCCGGGCCGTTTATCGCAAACAGCGCGTCGTGATCGATCGAATGCTCCCACATCTGCTCGACCGGTTCCTGGCCGTCGAACCCGATCTTCACGGAGTGCCGGTTCGTACGGTCTTCAATCGTCGCCGGCGCCTGCGTCACGATGAACACTTCGGTCGTCCGCCCCGCGCACCGCATCGTCAACACCGGCCGGACGCGCTTGCGCCAGACTTCGATGTCCTGATCGGCAGTGAGCTCGAACACGATGTTGGCGCCGTAGCCCGCTTTCCGCGAGTTCGCGGCGGCTGTCCATCGCGGCTTCGACACGCGATCGGTCGATTCGACCGCAGGCTCCGCGGTAACCGGTGCGGCGGCCACAGCGCTGTCGACGGCGGCCGCGGGCGCCTCAACGACCTTCGCGCTCGTGGACGGAGTGACGGAGGCTGGCGTTGCGACATCGCTCGCGCTCTCGGGCACGCGCATCGACGAGGCGAGCAGCATGAGCGAGCCCACGCCGGTAATGCCGAACAACACGAGCAGCATCATGAGCTTGAGCGGCTTGACGCGAGAGTCCCGAGCGGGCCTTACGCGCTGAGCCGCAGGCTCTGCGGGCGCGGACTCCGGAGAGACCGGCGGTTCCGACACGGTCGCTGTCAATTCGGGCATTGCGGACACAGGCGCTGCCAGCAGTGCCGTGTCGTCGAGCAACGGGGTCTCTGCCGCCGGCGAATCGGACGACGCCGGCTGTGCCGGCGGGTCCGAGAATGCAGAATTGTCCGTAGCGATGGGGTCAGCCATGGTCGCTTGCAAGTGGCAACAAGCGTACCTGTGGGAAATTCCGCGAAAAATCGTGCATTTGACAGGTTTGGCGTCAGCCGGTCATTACGGAATCGCCGGTTTTGCACGCGACTTGTAACGCCTGGGCCGGGCGCTTCGAGCCGTTTCCACTCCCGTGTAGTACGTAGTGTCCGGCTTAGCCGGACTTTCACGCGGCCGCAATAACGCCTTAACTGAGGTAAGCGATGAGCGGCGTCAGCGTAAGCGGGCTGAGGAGCGTGGAGAGGAACACGGCGCCAGTGACGAACTCGGGCGACGTGTCGAATTCGAGCGCAAGAATCGTCGTGGCGACGGCGACCGGCATCGACGCCAGGACGACCACCGCCTGGCGCGCGGGGCCTGTCACGTTGAAGAGTGACGTGAGGCCCAGCGCGACGAGCGGCGCCAGGACGAGAGAGAGCGAGACCGCGAGCACGACAAGCGCCGGGCGAGCAGGTACGACCGCGCGCTCGAGCTGCATGCCGAGAACGAGAATCATCAGCGGCAGCGCCGCGTCGCTGAGCATCGTGATCGGACGCATCAACGGGGCGGGCGTCGTGATCCCCGTGCTCAGCGCCAGCACGGCGGCAAGGATGCCGTACAGCGCGGGCATTCGCAGCACGCTCATCAGGGCCGCACGAAGACTGCGCCGGCCCGCCGCCGCGAGAAATGCGCCGACCGTGCTGGTCATGACCGATCCGGTCAGGAAGAACACAGTGCCGTAAGAGAGCGCCTGCTCGCCGAAGGCAAACGAGACGACCGGCAATCCGTAGTTCCCCCCGTTGGAGAACATCAGAACAAGGAGAAACGCGCTCGTCTCGGTGCGATTGAGACGGAGCGCGAACGACGCGACCGCACCGACGAGCGCCATGGCGGCCATGACCAGCACGGCCAGAAGGACCATCAGGCCGAATTCGCGGCCTGTCGCGACCGAGGTCATCAGCAGTCGAAACGCAAAGCAGGGCAGCAGCGCGTAGAACACGACGTGCGTCAGCGTCGTGGCGCTCGCACCGCGCCACCTGGCAAGAGCGAATCCCGCGCCGGCGATCAGAAAGATGGGGAGAAGATCGAACGCGAATATCGAGAGCAGCAGGGCCACGATCTGGCGCCGATCCTATCATCGTCGATCGTCGATCGTCGATCGTCCACGTCTAGAGAATCGATGAGGGACGTGACGAGGGCCGATCGACGACGATGGACGATGGCCGATGGCCGATCGACGATCGACGACGCACCGGCACGATCATGGGGACCCGCTGGCGATACGCTGCGTACTCCGGATGCGCGCGCAACAAATCGCGCTCTTCGAGCTGAATCGCGAAAAAGATGTATGCCGTCGTGACGGCAGCGAACAGCACGTGCGTGACGGTCATCGTGGGCGTGCTCCAGAACGTGAGCAGCCAGCCGAGATAAAGCGGATGACGGACGATGCGATAGAGGACCGGCGTCACGAACTGCAGCTCGGCCTGCGGCAGCCCGCGGAATCCTCGCCAGCTTTGACGAAGGCCGAAGAGATCGAAGTGGTTGATCACGAATGTCGCGTAGAGCACCAGCAGCCATCCGAATGCGAATGCGCCATACAACAGCGCCCGGCCGACCGCGTGCTCGACGTTCCAGACGATGCCGCCAAGAGGCCGCCACTGCCAGAAGAGCAGCAGAAGCGCGACGCTGCTCGCGAGCACGTACGTGCTGCGCTCGGCCGCAGCCGGAACGACGCGTGTCAACAGCCGTTTGAACCCCTGCCGGGCCATCACGCTGTGCTGGACGGCAAACAGCGAGAGCAACCCGAGATCGATCGCCAGCGCGGTCGTCCACGGATCCGTGGCGCCGGAATCCAGCGACTTCGGCACGATCACGTTGCCGATGAACCCGATGGCATAAAGAAAGGTGAGGAAAAACATCGCGTAGCTCAGGACGCCGTACGCCAACGTCAGTAATCTGCTCATGTCGAGCCTCCGGGAGGGATTCTGCGCGGCGCGCGGACGAGAGCCAATGCCCGTGAGGCCGGGATTTTTGCCCGTCAGTCCAGCGCGGGTAGAATGCTTTGCCCGGACGTCAGAAGCCTTTGCCGTCCGTCCGAGGGGATGTGAGTGGACGCGTTTTCCGAGGTCCTGAGCGGCGTCAAGCTGAAGGGCGCGATGTTCTTCAGCGCGGAGTTCTCCGCGCCGTGGGCATACGCGTCACCTCACTCGAGCGTGCTGAGCCGCACACTCTCGCCCGGCGCACCTCATCTGATCATCTATCACTTCGTGGTAGACGGAACGGCGCGGGCGCGTCTTACCGATGGAGAAGCCGTCGATCTCGAAGCCGGCGACATCGTCGTGTTTCCACACGGCCACCCGCACGAGTTGAGCGCCGGTGACGGCACGAACACGGTCGACGTCGGCTCGGTGACCAAGAAGATCGCGAGCCGCGATCTCTCGCCGATGCGCGCGGGCGGCGGCGGCTCGAGCACGCGATTCGTCTGCGGTTACATGGCGTGCGATCCGCTGTTGTCGGGTCCGATTCTCGATGGGCTGCCCCACATCCTGAAAGTCAACATCCGGACGGATCGCTCGGGTCGCTGGCTCGAAAATTCCATCATGCATCTGGTCGACGAAGCCGCTTCGGAGCGCGCGGGCAGCGAAGCGATGCTCGCCAAACTGTCCGAGGCGCTGTTCGTGGACACGCTGCGGAGATTCGTGAACGCTCTTCCAGAGCAGGAGAGCGGCTGGCTCGCCGGTGCGCGCGATCCGGCGATCGGCAAGAGCCTCGCGCTCCTGCACAGCCGCGTCCATCATGCGTGGACGATTGCGGAGCTGGCGCAGGAAGTGGGCGTGTCGCGCTCGGCCCTCGTCGAGCGGTTCAGCCGGTTTCTCTCCGAGCCGCCGATGGCGTACCTGACCGGATGGCGATTGCGGCTCGCCGCGCGGGCCCTGACCAGCACGCCGCGAGGTGTCGCCGAGATCGCGTCAGACGTCGGGTACGAATCGGAAGCGGCGTTCAACCGCGCGTTCAAGCGTGCCTTTGGATTGCCTCCGGCGCGCTATCGCCGCGAACACAAGGTGCCGTGATCGGCGCTCCGAACTTGTGGAGCCGTCCATGTGAACGGCACCAAATCCTCTAAGAGATGCGCGTGTTCGCGCTGGCCCGGGGCTTGCTTCCCCGGCTGGCGGATGGAAACCGTTCTCCGGGCAATGACGATCCTGGCCGTGCTCGTGTGCCATTCTGCGACGTTGCACGCGCAGGGGATCGAACTCTCGCCCTACTACGGCTATCGCTTCGGCGGGGAGTTCTTCGAGCTCGTCACCGGGCAGGAAGCCGATCTCGATGGCGCGCCGGCAACCGGCATCGTGATCGATGTGCCGATGCGCAAAGGGTTTCAGTTCGAAGGGGTGTTCACCCATCAGAAGGGCGATGTGTTCCTGCAGCCGCGTCCCTCGGGACCATTGCTGCGGCAGGTGACCGTCGACCATTGGCTGGCCGGAGGCCTTCAGGAATGGAACTACGGCCGCATTCGTCCTTTCCTCACAGGTGTGCTGGGCTTTACGCGGTACGCGGCTGAGGGCGACAACGAAATTCGCCTTGCCGGCGCTGCCGGTGGTGGCGTCAAGCTCTTTCCCACGCCGCGGATCGGCGTCCGTCTCGACAGCCGGTTCTTCGCCACGCTGGTCGACGCGCAGGGCAGCGTGTTTGCCTGCACGCCCGGCGTCTGCCTCATCTCTCTGCACGCGGACCTCGCATGGCAGGCCGAGTTCACCGCCGGCCTCATCCTCAGGTTTCCGTAAGGGCCTGTCCTTACGCATCCGGTGGTAATCTCACGCTCATGCGTCAGCACAAACAAACCGGCGGCGGTCGAGCAGGCCCGGCCGAGCAGGCCATGAGCGATCAGGAAGTGGTTCGTGCCAACCGCGAGCTGGCCGCCTACTTCAAGGGACGGCGAACCGAGCGCGAGGCGCGCGCGGCCTTGAAGATCATCAAGGCGTTCGTCCGCGATCGAGAACATCTCGATCCCAAAGCGCGCCCGCCGCTGCCAGGACTCGCGCCGGCTGCTGATAAAGCCGTGCGCGCGCGGCGGCCGAAGCGCCGGAAGACGAAAGAGAAGAAGGCCAGGGGCAAGAAGAAGGACGAACTACGGAACACGGACGACGCCGGTCATCCCGATATGGACGGTGCAGTTGTAGCTGTAGATGCCTGACAACTCGAACGTGTACCGGTAACCTGTCATGGCAGATGGCAGATGGCAGATGGCAGATGGCAGATGGCAGATGGCAGATGGCAGATGGCAAAACGCAGAGAACGTCGTCTGCCATTTGCCATCAGCCATTTGCCATTGCCATGTGCCATCAGCCATTTGCCATAACTGAAATCTCCCCGATTGCCTTCACCAGCACGTCCAGCTCTCTCGGCAGGATGAACACGTGCGGCGTCACGCGCACGCCGTGGACGCCCGCGGCCGCGTTGTCGACGCGCGTTCGGTCCAGATCTTGTACTTGTCGAGCAGCGTCTTCGCGAGATCGGCCGGCGTCACGCCCTTCACGCCGACGTTGGCGATCGCGCACGAGCGCGCCGGATCCGACGGCGTGTTCAGCATCGACGTTCGTCATGCCGCGCACCTTGCTCGTCCAGTAGTTCTGCAGGTAGCGCAGCCGCGCTTCCTTTCGCGCTGATGCCGATCGTGTTGTGGAAGGCGATGGCGTCGCTCGATCGCGAGGTCCGTGTGCACCGGATGCGTGCCGGTGTGGTTCAGCTTCATGATGTCGGTGTCGTCGGTCATCCGCCAGTCGCCGTAGATCGGCCACAGCGAGCGGATCTTGTCCTTGCCGCACATACAGGATGCCGGTGCCGAGCGGACAGCCGAGCCACTTGTGGAGCGACGCGCCGTAGTAGTCGGCGCCGAGGTCGGGAATCCTGTAGTCGAAGTGCGCGAACGCGTGCGCGCCGTCCACCATCACGTCCACGCCGCGCGCGTGCGCCATGTCGGCGATCTTCCGCACCGGCAGGATGTGGCCGGTGATGTTGATCATGTGCGACACCATCAGCAGCCGCGTGCGCGGCGTGATGGCGTTGGCGTACACGCTGCACGATCTCGTCGTCTGTCTTCGGATCGGCGGGACACGCTCACGACCTTGTTGACGATGCCGTAGCGCCGCGCCATGAGCCGGAACTGCGCCAGCATGTGGCCGTAGTCCTGCGTCGGCCATGACCGCTTCGTCGCCCGGCTTCCAGTCGTAGCCGTTGACGACGGTGTCGATCGACTCGGTCGTGTTGCGCGTGATGCAGAGCTCGCCGGGCGCGCATCCGGCCATCGCGGCGAGCTTGTCGCGCGACCGCGGCCTTGTCCGGCACCTGCGTGGTGCGCAGGTAGTAGGACGCCTGGTAGTTGATCTCGCGCACCTTGCGCGATGAACGCCTCGAGCACCGGCGTGGCCTGCATGCTGTAGTAGCCGCTCTCGAGGTTGATGTAGTCGGGCTTCAGCCGGTACTTCGCGCGAATCGCGTCCCAGAAGTCCTCGCGGCCGGCCAGCGCCGCGGGCGGAAGCGGGGCGTATTGGGCCCACAGCTTCTCACCGAGAAGGAGGGCCAGCGAGGCCTGGGCGGATGTCCGGAGAAAGTCCCGCTTGTTCATGGTGCCTCCGGGGAACGATACACGAACACGCCCCTGGTTTACACTGGCGCGACCGATGACGAACCTGCCGAACGCCGCGCTGCCGTTGAGCGGTCTCCGTGTGATCGACTTCACCCGCGTGCTCGCCGGCCCGATGTGCACGATGCTCCTGGGCGACATGGGCGCCGAGGTCATCAAGATCGAAGATCCGGCACATGGTGACGAAACGCGCGAATGGGCGCCTTTCGTCGGCGGCTGGAGCACGTACTACTTGAGCGTGAACCGGAACAAGAAAAGCGTCGCGATCGACCTGAAGTCCGAGGAAGGAAAGAGACTGCTCGAGGACTTGATCGGATCGGCCGACGTGCTCGTCGAAAACTTCCGGCCCGGCACGCTCGAGCGACTGGGATTCGGGCCCGAACGCGCACGGGCGATGAACGAGCGGCTGATCTACTGTTCGATTTCGGGGTACGGCACGACCGGTCCGCGCCGCGATCTTCCCGGCTACGACATGGTGATCCAGGGCGAGTCGGGCCTGATGGACGTGACCGGATTTCCGGAAACGGGGCCGACCAAGGTCGGCGTCGCGATTACCGACTGCATTGCCGCGCTCTACGCGGTGCAGGGCATTCTCCTGGCGCATATCAGCCGCTCGCAGACGGGAAAGGGACAGTTTCTCGATCTGGCGCTGCTCGATTCGGCGTTCTCCGTGCTCGGAATGCCCGCGGGCATCGTGGCGGCCAGCGGCTGCAGTCCCGGCAGGCGTGGCAACGAGCATCCCAGCCTGGCCCCGTATGCGCCGTTTCCCGCCCGGGACGGTCAAGTGATCGTGGCGGTTGCCAACCCTCGCCTGTGGTCCCGCTTCTGCGCGGCGATCGGCGCCGGGCACCTCGAGCACGATCCGCGCTTTGCGACCAACGATGCCCGCCTGGCGAACCGGGGATCGCTCAACGACGCCATCCGCGCGCTGTTCGCGAACGAAGACGTGGACGCGCTCATCGAACGGCTCTCGGCCGCGGGCGTTCCGTGCGGCCGGGTACGGACGATCGAAGAAGTGCTCGCGGATGCGCAGCTCGCCGCGCGGCGGATGTTCGTCGACATCGCGACGAGCGATGGCCCGGTGAAAATGCCGGGCAATCCGATCAGGCTCTCCGATCTCGCCGCGCTCCCGAACACTGCGCCGCCGGCCCTCGGCCAGCACACCAAAGAGATCAGCGATCGCGCCGCGAAGCCCTCGAGTGGATGGTGACGACACCATGGACGATCTCGAACGGTCGCTCAGCCAACTGACCCTCGCGCCATACATCGTCAAGGCGATGGCGCTCATCGGCGTCCAGCGGCGTGGCGGCAGCAACATGTTCCGCCATCAGCTCAGCACGCTGGCCATCCTGCTCGACTACAAGCTCGTGGATCCCGTGCTGCTGAAGGCGGCGGTGATTCACGACCTCTTCGAGGATGCCTCGACACTGCCGGGCGTGTCTGAAGAGGCCATCGCGCGGCTCGACTCGGACGGTCCGGCCGTTGTGACGCTGGTGATGGAGGTGACCATCCGCGTGGTGGAGGGCGTCAAGGAAAAGAAGACCGATTTCCTGCTGCGCATCATGCAACAGGGCAGCCCCCGGGCGAAACTTCTCAAGCTGGCGGATCGGATCAGCAACCTCAACGCACTCGGCTTCGTGCACGACGCCGAGTTTGTCAGGCGCTATCTGGACGAGACCCGCATGTGCATTCTGCCCTATGCCGGGGAGATCAACCCCGACATGTTCCGGGAGCTGTCCGATCTCGTCAGCAGCCGGCAGCAATTCCTGGCGCTTCTTTCGGGTTCCAGTCCGAACGAACTGCTGCCGTAAGCTATTCGCCGCAGAGACGCAAAGACGCTAAGGTTTTTGGGTTGTTCTCTGCGCCTCAGCGGCTCTGCGTCAAAGAGCGCGGTTCGCCACCTGTAAAAGGGCTGCCAATCGAGCCAGCGCGGTCCGTATCTGGGCGCGGGCTTGCCGGATTCGATCGCTCCGAGATCTGGTGCGCGTCCCGCGAATCCGTCGTTGACCGTCGGGATGATCACGCCGGCATCCACGGCTTTGCCGTTGGGCTTCAGCGCGAAAGTTCAGATCCATCGCGTGATACGACGGCATGGCGCTTCGACGGATCGGGCGGCGTCATGCGCTCGAAGATGTCGAAGTCCACTTCGACGCCGTGCGCCTCGTTGCCCGTGGCGGCGCGAAGCTCGGCCAGCGTCCGGAAGTTCTTCCAGTCGCTCGGGCGCCGGCTCATAGAGCCGACTTGCCCGCCGCGGGAGCCAGCCACGCGTACTGCGCCGCGACACCTTTGTTGGGACGATATCCGTTGTAGTCGGAGCTGAACGCGCTGGTGGCGTTCGCCCACGTCATGATGCCGCGCTCGGGTGTATCGCGGCCGAGAAACAGGTTGTTGCGGAAGTGCACGTTCGCAGACGGATCGCGCGCCGTCTGCTCGCCGATGATCGTGTTGTGATAGACGAACAGTCCCGCGGGCTTCGCGGAGAACTTGAACGCCACGCCGCTCGGCACGTGATACGAGATGTTGCCGATGAAATACACCGGGCCGCCGAAGACCGGCTGCGCGCTGTAGCCGCCGTGCGCCGCGTTGACGCCGCGGTTGTTGAAGACGCGGATGTTGTGCACGCCGCCGTCGGTCTCGACGAAATCGTCGCCCGACATGTGGATGTCGTTGCCGTAGATGTCGATCGACGAGGCGCGCCGATCCGGGATCCTGCTCGGGCGTGCCGTAGGTGGAGATGCCGATGCCGTCGTGGAAGTAGGCGATCGCGTTGTGCGCGATCACGTGCCCGGGTCCGTAGACCTTGACCGCGTAGTAGCTGGTGATCTCGTGCGAGCCGTACGGGCCGGCGCTGGCCCACAGCGGGCCCGTCCAGCCGATCAGCCGGAAGCGATCGAGCGCGGCCGATGAAAAGATTGTCGGCGATGTAGAAGTCGCTCGAGCCCGCGAACTCGGTCCACACGCCGAAGCCGACGTTCTCGAACCGGCAGTTCTTCACCGCCAGCCCGACGGCGCCCGTCAGTTCCTTCTGCCCGGCGAGGATCGCGACAGTCGGTGTTCCGGAATCGTCAGCCCTTCGATGATGTGATGGCTCGATGCCCATCACGTTGAACAGGTTGTAGCCGCCGTCGCCGTCGAAGATCACCTCGCCGTCGCCCGCGGCCGCGATCGTGATGGGACGATCGGCCGTGCCGTCGAGCGTGAGCGCCATCGAGCCGTCGAACGGCGCCATGTGGGGATCGACGTAGTTCAGCCGCTCTGATTTGTAGAGACCGACGTGCATGAGGATCGTGTCGCCCGGCTGCGCGCGCCGCTCCCACACGACGCTCCAGTCGCCGAGGCCCGCGCCGTAGTACGCCTGCAGCAGGCTGGTGAAGCTGGGTTCCTGCCGCGGTCCCTGATGGTCGGGCGGATACACGTGCAGCGTCCGGCCTTCGCTGCGATCGCTGCGGCTCGGCGCGCGTCTTGACCTCACCGTGTGGCTCGTCTGTCCGGTCGTCGCCGTCGGGATCCTTCAGCTCGAAGCGGCACTCGTACTCCGTTCCCGGCTGCAGGTTCAGGATGCTGCCGGCGAAGCCGTCGGGCACGACGTAATCGAGATGCTCGCGGGTTCGAAAGACTCTCTCGCCGCCGACGCGCACGAGCGGAAGCGCGTTGCGCCAGGCGCTTTCGCCGGCGGCGCGGAATTCGACGTCGACCGACGCGTTGCGGTTCTCGTCGCCCCGGATCGACCATTCGAAGCCGAGGTTCAGCAGCGTGGGGTGCTCGACGACGAACCGGCCGGCCTCGGTCGCGTGTCTGTGCAGACGCCGGAACGGCGGCCAGCAGAAGGCTGGCCACGAAGCATGATGTCTTCAGAGGCATGCGCGGATTATAGGACCTAAAATCGCTATTTCGCGTGTTTACCCCGCACGGTCACCGACCGCTCGACAGCGGGAGCCGACTTACCGACCGCGTTTGAGACGTCGTAGGTGATGACGTACGTTCCGGGTGTCGTGACGTCCACGCTGCCCGTCGTGATGACTCGGTCGTTCAGCCTGCCTTCACACGGATCGAGTGCGAGCACTCCTGGATCGACGAAAGAACTGTTTCGGTTGACAAACAAATGGTCTGGTCCGATAAGCGACAGGGCAGGCGTCAAGCCAACATCGATTGGTCCAAAGACGGCAGGAGGTCCGGGGCTCAACACCGGGGGTCTCGTAATCTGAACTCCTGTCGGCACGATAGCGCCATTGAAAGTAAGAAGATTGGTGAGCACGAGCGTACCCGGCGCGTTGAGTGGCATGCGCGGATCCAGTAGCGGATGGTCATAGTCGAAACGCGTCGGCGCAAGGCCGTCGTCGGTAGCATCGATTGTGTAGGTCGAGTTCGTGGCATGGCGAAAAACGCCGGCGGCCGCGATTCCGTGGCTTTGTGAGTTGAGATTGAAATTGAAGAAGGCGTCGTTGAGCCCGTTGCCGCAGTAGAAGTTCCCGGCGAGGCGGCCTTCGAATGAATACGACGCTTCATTTTGATTCGTCCGCACGCGCTGAGAAACGGACAAGCCGTATCCGTTTTCGACAAACCGGTTACCTTGAATGAGGGTGTACATCCTGGAGGGCTGAAGCGTATCGCTGCTTTCGTGCATGGGATTGAAGTTCAGTGCCGAGTACTGGATCGGTTGAGGGTAGGCGGGTCCATTCGAGTTCCGCTGGAAATCGTTCCGCTCGATCAACGAGTGACTGACGCTGGGGCCAGGGACCAGGCCTGGAGTCGTAGAGGGGGAAGGTACTACCCCCACGCTGGCGATGACGTTGAGCGCAATGTTCCGATGCTCAACGAATCGGTTGCCGCTGATCACGAGCGCGAGCTCCTGTTCGGGGTGTGCGACGTTTTCGAAACCGCCGAACGCCCCGACACCAATAACGCTGCGTGCGAAGAAGTTCCCAATCAGCGCCGCGCTGGCGAGACGCAGTTGTGTCGCTTGGGACGTGTTGATGACCACATTGTTTCGAATGACGATTCCGTCGAGCTGTCGCCCGGTCGCGATGCCGTCCACGACCACCAGGAGCCCTTCACCAGGCGGCCCAGGTGGTGGCCGCGGAACGCCGCCATCGAGGACGAGGCCGGCGAGCTCAACACGCGAGGCGATGACCCTGATGAGGGCGCTCCCGGAAGGAATGAGCGTTCCAGGCGGAAGATCCGGCCGAACTGTGGTCGCATGCTCGTATGTTTCGGTTGGAAACCCGGATTCATCGATCGTCAGGCGCGTGCTCCCCAGCAGGCGGACGCCGTCGCGTCTGATCGTGATCGTGCCGGGCGGCTCAACGTAGGTCCCCTCTGCAATACGGATAACGTAGTCATGGCTGTCGTCTCGTCCGTTGACGTCATTCACAGCCTCTCGAATCGCATTGTAGGCTCTCGTCGGCGTCTTCCCGTCACCTCCAGGAGCAGCCGCTCGGTCCACGAATATCTCTTTCGACCCGGATGCGCCGCTGATCGCTGAGCTCAGCAATGCGGCAAAGGCGACGGCAATGAGCCTCTTGGACATCGTTTTCCCTCCATAATTTAGGAAAACGTTAAAAACGGCGAAACCGGACAGTCGCTGAGAAAAATTACCGATTTGGTCTACGATTGACGCCCAAAGGGAGGAACGGATGTTCAAGAAATTCGCAGTAATCGCATTCATCGTTGTGGTTGGGATCATGGTGTCCGGCTGGGCGCTACTCGCGGATCAGGCTGATGCAAAGGCGCCGACCGTCACGCGCACCGTGTTGAACCAGCAGGATCTGCCCATGCCCGGCGGCTTCGCTTCGGCACTGGTCCGCGTCCAGCTTCCCGTCGGCGCGCGTGAAGGACGGCATCAGCATCCCGGCACGCTCATCGCCACGGTGGCCGAAGGCACGATGACGCTCGAGGTCGAGGGAAAGGGCGTGCTCACGTTCAAGACCGGCGAGACGTTCAACGTCCCGCCCGGCACGGTTCACGAAGGCATGAACAAGAGCGGGGCGCCGATCACGCTCATCGCGAGCTTCGTGTTCCCGAAAGACAAGCCGATGACCATTCCGGTGAAATAGATCACGGCGGAGAGTGGACATGACACGTCTGGCATTGCTTGCGGTGTTGACCGTGTTCGCCGCCACGTCATGCGCGCGGCCGACGCTGGAACAGCAGGTCGTCACCGACGCCGCGCAGGCGCTGGGCGGCGCCGAACGGATTCAGGCCGTCAAGACGATCGTCATGGAGGGCGAGGGCACGCAGTACAACCTCGGCCAGGATGTCGTGCCGAATGCGTCGGGCCAGACGTTCCATGTCACGCCGTACAAACGCGCCATCGACGTGGCGGGCGAGCGTGCCCGCACCGAGCTGGTGCGTGTGCCGAAGTTCACCTACTGGCAGGGTCTCGCGCCGCAGCGGCAGATCCAGGGCCTCGACAAGGCCATCGGCTACAACGTTGCGCCAAGCGGCACGGTCAGCCGCGTGGCGCAGACGGCGGCAGACGATCGCCGCGCCGAGTTCCTGCGCTATCCGATCACGGCCGTGCGTGCGGCCCTCGATCCGGCGGCGCACGTCACCAGCGCGCGCACCCACAACGGCGAGTCGAGCGTCCAGGTCGTCACGTCCGGCGGACAGGTGTTCACGCTGGTCATCGACGCCGCGACGAAGCTGCCAACGCGCGTCACGACCGAAGCCAACAACGTCAACCTGGGCGACGTCACAATCGCAACGGCGTTTGCCGACTACCAGAATGTCGGCGGCCTGCAGCTTCCGGCGCGATTGACGACGAAGACGGATGAGTTCACTACCGCCGAAGTACGAGTGGTCAAGCAGGTCGTCGATGCCGACGCCGGCGATCTCGCGGCGCCGGCACAAGCCGCATCAGCGCAGGTTCCGACACCGCAGCCGCCCAACGTGACGGTAGAAGAGGTGTCACGGGGCTTCTGGCTGCTCGCGGGCGGGTCTCATCACAGCGCGCTCGTGGAGTTTTCCGATCACCTCATGCTCATCGACGCGCCGCAGAACGACGCTCGAACGCTCGCCGTCATCGCGAAGGCGCGCGAGCTGCGGCCGGGCAAGCCGCTGACGCAGGTCGTCAACAGCCATCATCACTTCGATCATTCCGGCGGCATCAGGGCGGCGGTCTCGGAAGGTCTGACGGTGATCACGCATCAGGGCAACGCGGCGTTCATCGAAGAGGTCGTCAAGCGCCCGCACACGCGGGTGCCCGATGCGCTCGCCAGGAACCCGAAGCCGCTGAAGCTCGAGACGGTCACCGATGAGAAGGTGATGACCGACGGCACGATGACGGTGAATCTCTCCTCGATACCCGGCGAGCACTCCGAGACGATGCTGATGGCGTATCTGCCGAAGGAGCGCGCGCTCGTCGTGATCGACCTGTACGAGCCGGGTGAACCGCAGAACATGTTCCTCGCGCGCTTCGTCGAGGATGTCAAGAAACGGAACCTGCGCGTCGACCGCATCGTGCCGCTTCACGGCAAGATCACGCCCTACGCGCAGGTGGTGAAGGACGCGACAGGGAGTTAACCGCACCACTTTTGACGCAGAGGCGCAGAGGCGCAGAGAAGGCAACGTTGTTCTCTGTGATCGGTGGCAGAATCTTCCAAGAAGGTGCCGAGTCGTTCAAATCGCTTGAGTGTTTCGGGACTCGCTACATGGCTCGTAAATTGCGAAGTCCCCTTACATGGACACCGCTGCACTCGACCGCACTTCGTTTGTGACTATTCAGGCGGCGATTGAAATTCACAAAGCACTTGGTCCCGGGCTGCTCGAAAGCACCTATCGGGCGTGCATGATTTACGAACTGAAGCGGCGCGGTCTGAAGGTGGTGTCGGAGCTAATCGTACCTCTCCGTTACAAAGATCTTGTGCTCGACGGTGGCTACCGCCTCGATTTGCTCGTCGAGGACGCCGTCGTTGTTGAATTGAAGGCTATCGAAACGGTGTTGCCGGTTCATCGCGCGCAGCTGCTGACCTACCTCCGACACACTGACAAACAGCTTGGACTGCTGATCAATTTCAATGTCGAACGACTTGTACTCGGCGTCGATCGTATTGTGAACAGGTTCGGTCTGCCGCGCTCGTTGCGATCAAAATCCCGTGCCATCGCGACAGACACGCGCTAGCTTCTGGATCCAAACCGACTCTGCGCCTTTGCGGCTCTGCGTCGAGAACCTGGAGAGATAGCGCCTAGCTCTTCATCGACGCGTTCAGCGTCTCGGTCAGGTACTTCCGGTGCGCGCCCATCTCCTGCTCGACAGACATGCCGGGCGGCAGATCGACCGAGTTGAAGTCGAGGCTGATCCAGCCGTCGTAGTTGCGTTCGCGCAGGACCTTGATCAGACCCGGAAAGTCCACACCGCCCGCGCCGAATGACTGATAGATCGCGTGGCGGCTCGGCGCGAGACCGTGCTGCTTGGCGACCCTGATTTCCTCTTCTTCATTGGGCGCCGGCCCCTTCCAGCCTTTCGCCGCGCTCCACACGGGCAGCGTGTCCTTGAAGTGCAGGTGCGCGATGCGCGCGTAGTGCTCGCGCACGAACGCCACCGGCTCCATGCCGCCGACAGAGGCGTGGCACGTGTCGAGCGTCAGGAAGACGAGCCTGGGGTCGGTCATCTCGAGAATCATCTCGGTCTCGGCTTTGCGCTCGACGATCGTCCAGGCGTGGGGATGAAAGGCGAATTTGACGCCGTGCTCGAGCGTGCGCTTGCCGACCTCGTTCAGGTTCTTCGCAAGGATCCTGGCGTTGGCGGCGCTGAGGTTCTCGGGCCCGAGCCGGTTGTTGAGGTTCGCCTTGAGCGCCTTGATGCCGAAATACGCGCCGAACTTCGCGTTTTTCGCGTGGTCGTCGAGCGTCGCCTGCAGCTTCGACGTGTCGAAATACTCGCCGCCGCTTGCGATCGAGGAAATGCCGACGCCCGCCTCGTCGAGCAGCTTCTTGTACACCTCCGGCGGCTGCGTCAGATACTTCTGCATCTGGTTCGCCCAGGGCTCGACGCCGTGGAATCCGAAGCGCGCCGCCATTTTGAAGCCGGCCTCGGGCTGCGGCTTCAAGGGGGTAAACATGTTGGTATTAATCGCCCAGCGAAACCGATCGGCCGGAAGGGCGAACGCGTTCGCGGTGGCGGCGAAGCCTGCGGCCGCACCGATGAACTCGCGGCGAGTCAGCATGGAACCTCCAGTTGCGAGGACACTAGACCTCGGGTGGGATGCTGTCAACTGCATAGTGGCGGGTCCAAAGTGCAGGACCCGCCCTACATTAGTACGTAGGCCGGGTCTTGTTTTTTAGACCCGGCGTCTTGCGTGATACGCTCGATAACTCATCTTCCAGGAGGAATCATGCGGCTGGTCGCTCGGGTCGTCCTGTCTGCGCTTGTCGCGTCTTCCGTCGTGCGCGCTCAACAGGCGCCGAACGTGCCGTCGCCGCCGGCTTTACTGACGGCCGACGAGGACCACAAGCGCATCATGGACCTGCTGAAGATTTCAGGCTTCCCGCCCGGCGCGAACCCGAATAGCCCGGACACGTACAACGAAGCGCTCGCCAGTCCATACCCGACCCTTCCCGATCCGTTGACGCTGAAGAACGGCCAGAAGGTGACGACGGCCGCCATGTGGCGCACGCGCCGGACGGAATTGATCGACGTGTTCGAGCGCGAAATCTACGGCCGGCGCCCGGCGAACATTCCGAAGGTGAGCTGGCAGGTTGTGAACATGTCGGGCGAGATGAACGGCTCGTTCGGAACCGTCACGAAGCAGTTGCTAGGCCACGTGGACAACTCCGGGCATCCGGCTATCAGCGTCAACATCCAGGCCATCCTGACGCTCCCGGCCGGCGTTCGCGAACGCGTGCCTGTGATCATCCAGTTCGGCGGCGGCGCGTTCGACCTCCCGGCCCGTGTCTCGACCTCTGCGAATCCCTGTCAGCTGCCGGGTGGCGGCCGCGGTGTACCACCGCCGCCGCCTCCGCCAGATTCGCGAGACGCGCGGGAACTCACCTGGCAGCAGCAGATCCTGTCGCGCGGGTGGGGCTACGTGAACCTCAACGTCGGCAGCGTGCAGGGGGACTGCGGCGCAGGACTTCAGGCCGGCATCATCGGGCTGGTCAACAAGGGGCAGCCGCGCAAGCTCGACGACTGGGGCGGCCTGTCGGCGTGGGGGTGGGGCGCGAGCCGCGTGCTCGACTATCTCGAGACCGATTCGGCAGTCGATGCGTCACGCGTCGGCGTGCAGGGACATTCGCGCTCCGGCAAGGCCGCTCTCGTTGCCATGGCGCTCGACGAACGGTTTGCCATCGGCTACATCAGCTCGTCGGGCCAGGGCGGCGCGAAGCTCCACCGTCGCAAGTACGGCGAGACGATCGAAAATCTGGCGACCCGTTTCTACTACTGGATGGGAGCGAACTACCTGAAGTACACGGGCAGGTGGGATGCACTGCCGGTCGACTCGCACGAGCTGATCGCGCTGTGCGCGCCGAGGCCGGTGTTCATCAGCGCGGGGAACGGTCCAGGCCCTCTCAACCCCGACGGCACCGTGCCGATCAACGACGCCTGGGTCGATCCCCGGGGAAGTTTTCTCGCGGCGGTCGCGGCCGGACCGGTGTATCGGCTGCTCGGCAGAACGGATCTGGGCACATCGGAGTTTCCGGCCATCGAAACCGCCGTCATCAGCGGCGACCTGGGTTTCCGTCAGCACACGGCGGGGCACACTCCCAGCCCGACGTGGCCGACATTTCTGACGTTCGCGGATCGGTACCTTTCGGCAACGCGATCGGCGGCAAGATAGCGCGCACTTTCCGATCACTCATATCTGGAGGCAGCGATGCGAAGAGTGAACCCATTGTTGGCGTGCGGTGTCGTGTTCCTGGCGCTCGTCGTGTTCGGTCCAGTCATGAACGGGCAGTCCAAGCCCAAGCGCGTCAATCGCATCGTCGAGCTGCTCGAGAACGACCAGCCGGCGATCTACGTCGGGTCGCATTCCGGGACCGTAGGGACGGTCGAGTCGGGTAAGCACGATGCGTTGACCACGCACGCCGACTACATCACCTACGACATGGAACACGCCCCGATGGATTTCCGCGGGCTGGCTGAGTACATGAAAGGGACGGCGGCCGCCGGCCCTACGAAGAGCGGACATCGCATGCCGGTCGTCGTGGTACTGCCCGTGCAGGGGACCGACGAGATGTCGGTGCGGGCCAACAGCTGGATGTTCACGCAGGCATTGGCGACCGGCGTCCACGGCATCCTGCTCGCCCATGCCGACACGCCCGGGGCCGTTCGCGCGTTCGTCGAAGCCAGCCGGTTCCCGGTACACAAGCAGGGACTCGAAAAAGATCTTCCCGAAGGGCGTCGCGGCGCGCACGGCACGCCGATGGCGTCGGCGGTGTGGGGGATCACGCCCAACGAGTACGTGCAGAAAGCCGATGCGTGGCCGCTGAATCCCAACGGCGAGCTGGTGCTGGGCCTCAAGCTCGAGGACAAGTACGCCGTGCAGAACGCGGAGGAGATTCTGAAAGTCCCGGGCATCGCCTTCGCCGAATGGGGTCCCGGAGACAACGCGTTGTCTCACGGATTGCAGGCGACGCCGGGTGCAGCGCAGACCCATCCACAGATGCTCGCGGCGCGCAACAAGGTCTTCGCCGCCACCAAGGCGAACAAGGTGTTCTTCCTGGAAGGGTTCAACGCGAAGAACTATCAGGCGAGTTACAAGGATGGCGTCAGGCTGGGCGGCGCCAGCCCCGAAGTGGCGGAGCTGCTGCGAAAATTCAGCAAGCGGCAGTTGCCCTGGTAGCGCGGGTTCAAGGCAAACAGGAGATCAAGAGATCAGGAGAGCCAGGAATCTTTCTTCAGAAGAATTGTCCTCCTAGTCTCTTAATCTCCTGTTAACGCGCGCCCGCTACTTCGGTGGTGCGGTTGATGCGGGCGTGGGTGGTGGTGGTGGCAGCACCGGAATCGCGGCGCCACGATGGCAGGTGGCGCACTCGACCTTGGTCAGCTGATCCGCCGGCTTCTTGATGGCGGCCGCGAACCTCGTGTTGACGTCGGCCGTCATCCGCATCATCTCGCGCGCCACCAGCTTGGCCTGCTTGGAATCCGACGCCATGTCGTTGGACGCGTCGCCCGGCTTCACCCACACATGACAGTGATCGCAGTTCACCCCGAGCGCGGTATTGAATACGCGCATCATGGCGACGACTTGTGGCTGCGCGGTGTCTTTCGGGAGCACCTGCAGGTTCTTCATCGGGGCCGGCGGGCCGCCCGCCCGCTGGCCGCCGCCCGCGGCGGGCGCGTGGGCGCCTGCCACGGCACCGTTGATCATGAAGATGGCGAGGCCGCCGACAAGATATTTGCGAATCATGCGCTGCTTCTTACTCTGCTTCGGTTGCGGGCGAAGGCGGAATTACTGAAGGATGGCGACGGCCGCCCGCAGATCTTCGAGCGCGAGCCGTTCTGCGGTTTCCGCCTGCCGGAGCGAGAGCGTGGCGCTCTCGAGGATCTGCTGGGGCTTTGACTGATGGTCCGATGCGGGCCTGGCCCGGCCCGATTGACGCGCTTCGAGTATCGACCGCTGACGCAGACCGTCGACGCGCAGGCGCCAGCTCTCCAGCCGCTGCTGAAGATACTCGTTTGCGCGTGCGATCGACGGGCGCTGATTGTCGGGTACTTTGTCCAGGAGATCGAGACGATCTTCGGCCGCCTTCAACTCTGGCACGATCGTGCCTTCGATGGTGTGAATCAGATTGTCGGCTGACGTGCGTCCGGCGCGATAGCGATCGATCTCCGCATCGTATTGCTTCGCGGTGCGCTGCTCGATCGCAGCCATTGCCGCCAGCTCGGATCGCCCGTCGTCGATGCCGGCCAGGAAGAACGCCGACGCCAGCGTCAGCAGGCCGGTGGCCGCGAGTACTTTGCCCGTGCGCTTCGCCGGCGGCTTTCCCTTGTCGATCTCGCTCGTCAGCACGAAGCCGCACACCGCACCGACGAGCAACGCCGCGAGCTCGGCTTTCGCGGCAATCGATCCGGTGACGAGCGCGCACAGGAAAAAGACTCCGGTGAGCGGCGCCAGCGGCCTGGCCACGTGCCAGGGAATGAGGGTCTCACGCGATTTGAGAAACACGCGGCACGCCGCCGAGGCGAGCAGTCCGTACATGCCCATCACCGCACCCGACGCGCCAAGCGACAGGCCCAGCGGGCTCATCGACAGGCTCACGAGACTGGCGGTAATGGCAGACGCGATGCAGACGGTGGCAAATGCCATCGAGCCGATCAGCCGTTCGGCAATGATGCCGAATGCGGCCAGGCCGGCGAGGTTCGCCAGCAGGTGGATGAACCCGGGATGCACCAACGAGGCTTTTATCAGCCGTAGCCATTCGCCGTTGGTGGTGCGAGGCCCGATGTTGCCGCCCCAGGCAATCAGCGCGTTGGTCTCCCAGCCGGTGCTGAGCGCCATCAAGAAGAACACGAGCACGCACGCGGCGCCGAAGAGGGGCGCGACAAACGGCCAGGGCGTGCGGTCGGCGAGGGCCTTCGCGAATGGCTGGGTCGACGGCCCGCCCCGTGCGGTCTCCGGGAATCGCCTGGCGGCGGCGCGGAGGGTCACCAGGGCGCGGGTGCGCTCCTCCGGCGTCATCAGGTAACCGGCCACTCCCGCGAGCACACACAGAACAATAAGGATCGACACGCGGCACTGTAACCAAGATGCGTGCCTGACGCGTGTCGAAAAATGGTCGAGGTTTTCGGCAGGATGCGGACGCGCGGCGCCCGAATCACTTTCAAGACTGGCAGTCGATCGTCGATGTTTGTAACAGGCCTCAGTTGTCGATGTCGACCGACGCCGCGCCGTCGACCGTGACGGCGAGCTGGATCTGGTCCTTGTCGGTCACGCCGGCAATCGCGAGCGATGTATCAACCGCTCCTCCATTGAACCGGAGCTCGATGTCACCCGACGGGACGGCCGTCAGCGAAAAGCGGCCGCTGCTGTCGACGGGTGCGACCAGCGTGGTCCCCGCGACCGACACCGTCATGCCGGCCGTGGACGCGCCCTCGAAATTGACGACCCCGATGATGGTGGCGCCCGACCCCGGGACGGCCGGCAACGGCGAGGGGGAAAGCGGCGACGGGGCCGAATCCGATTTGTTGCAGGCTCCGAGGGCCATAACGGCCGTCAAAACCGTGACGACTGGAAGGTAGCGCGGAGTCATGGGGCGATGCTAACGAACGTTGCACGAAATTCACATTGCCCGTACGGGTTAGTCCGATAGAGGCTCATCCCGCGCCCATGACCTCACCGAACCCCTCCGAAACTCGCCGTGCCTGCCCTCGGGGTTACGAAATTCCGGAGCCTCTTTCGAATAGTCGGAGACGCCCGGCGATATTTCAGGTACCCAACGAGGACTTCTGTCCTATCATCAACCACTTACGAGCCATGCCGCGTCGCACGGCGGCTGGCATGCGTGCTGCTCTATCTGCACACCGCCAGGGGCCACGAGGTGGCCGCCGGCGATGTTGAGCATTGTTTGAGGAGGTCTCATGAGAGCGTTGAATGTGTTGTTGCTGGCGCTTGTCGCGGTGGTGTCGGCCCAGCCGATGGCTGCGCGAGGCGATGCCCGGGCCCAGGCACCAAAGGTTGCGATTCCCAAGCCAGGCGTGCCGGAGATCATGACCATCGAGGGGACGTGGGTGCGCGCTGCCTATAACAATGAGGGCTACGCCATCATTGGATACCACATCGCCAACATGTCTGTCGGCGAAGAGTGGATGCTCCTCGACTTCGGGACGACGCTTCGCGACGGCGTGGGGAGCCAGAAGCTGGTCCGCGAGTCGATATCGCTCGAGACGCCCGATGGCAAGACGATTCCGATGGCCGACAACCAGGCGTACCGGGCCGCCAATCTCAGCGCGCTCCAGAATCGCGCGAAAGTCACGCGCGACTCGATCAACTACTTTCCTCCGGGGGCGTCGCGCGCCTGCCGCATCGGCTTCTTCGCCGAGCTGGGTCAGCGCGCGATGTCCTATGACGAAGTCGAGCTGAGCACTCAGCGCGCCTGTCTGGGCCAGCTGTTCTTCCAGGTACCAGGCGGGATCAAGTACGGGCAGCACTGGCTCAACGTGAAGTTCAAGGACAGCCTCGTGCGCGTGCCGTTCAGGATTCTCACGAAGGAAGAGGAGAAGCTGCTGAGCCAGAATTACGGGGACATCCGCAAACAGGTGCAGGACGCGTTCAAGCCACCGAAGAAGTAGGCACGCGGCGACGCACGATCACCCGCAATGGGCTGGCGGCGGTGCTTCCTGCACCGCCGCCTTTTTTCTTTCAGTTCGTCGAGGAGATGCCATGAGCGCTGAACAGACTCGTCTGGAGGAGGCCCGCACCGGGAAAACCGCGTGGAAGCGATGGGGACCCTACCTGAGCGAGCGTCAGTGGGGCACCGTGCGCGAGGACTACAGCCAGGACGGCAACGCCTGGGACTACTTCAGCCACGACCACGCCCGTTCCCGCGCGTATCGCTGGGGCGAAGACGGCCTGGCCGGCGTCTCCGACGATCATCAGGAGCTCTGCTTCGCGCTGGCCCTGTGGAACGGCAAGGATCCCATCCTCAAGGAACGCCTGTTCGGCCTGACCAACAGCGAGGCGAACCACGGCGAAGACGTCAAGGAGTACTACTTCTACCTCGACTCGACGCCGACGCACTCGTACATGAAGTATCTCTACAAGTATCCGCAAGCTGGCCTATCCGTACGACGAGCTCGTCAACACGAACAGGAACGCTGACGCGTCAGGAGCTCGAGTACGAGCTGCTCGACACCGGCGTCTTCGACGAGAACCGCTACTTCGACGTGTTCGTCGAATATGCGAAAGCGTCGGCCGAGGACATCCTCATTCAGATCACGATCTGTAACCGCGGGCCCGAGGCGGCCACGCTGCACGTGCTGCCGACGGTGTGGTTCCGCAACGTGTGGGCCTGGGGAGGCGACGTGCCGCGGCCGGAACTTCGCCGGCAGGCCGACGGTGTGATCCAGATTGATCACCCCAGGCTGGGCGGCCGATTCCTCTACGCCGAGGGCGCCCAGGACCTGCTGTTCACCGAAAACGATACGAACGCCGAGCGCATCTTCAATCATCCGAACCAGACGCCGTACGTGAAGGACGCCTTCAACGAGTTCATCGTGCATGGCCGCACGGAGGCGGTGAATCCAGACCGGAAGGGGACCAAAGCCGCGGCGCACTATCCAGTGACGGTCGCGGGAGGCGCTTCGCAGGTACTCCGTCTGCGCCTGAGCGATGCGGCTCCGGCCGCAGCGTCTGGACCGAAGGTGCAGGCGGGCCAGTTTGGCAGCGCGTTCGACGGCGCGATGACCGCGCGCCGGCGCGAGGCCGACGAATTCTATGAGGTGGTCATTCCCCGTGCGCTGAATGCCGATCAGGCCAACGTCATGCGCCAGGCGCTGGCAGGCATGTTGTGGACCAAGCAGTTCTACCACTACGACGTCGACACGTGGCTCGAGGAGCGGGGCGCCAGCCCGTTCAAGGCGAACGCAAATCCGACGAGAAATCACCAGTGGCATCACATGTACAACGCCGACATCGTGTCGATGCCGGACAAGTGGGAGTATCCGTGGTATGCCGCCTGGGATCTGGCGTTTCACGTCATCGCGCTGACGCTCGTGGACGAAGATTTCGGCAAGCAGCAACTGGATCTGATGCTGCAGGGACAGTACCTGCATCCGAACGGCCAGCTTCCGGCGTACGAATGGAATTTCGGCGACGTCAATCCCCCGGTGCATGCCTGGGCCACGATTTTCACGTATCGCATGGACCAGGTGAGCCGGGGCAAAGGCGACGTGGTGTGGCTGGAGCACGCGTTTCAGAAGCTGCTGCTGAACTTCACCTGGTGGGTGAATCGCAAGGATCGCAGCGGACGGAACGTGTTCGAGGGAGGGTTTCTCGGTCTCGACAACATCGGCGTGTTCGATCGCAGCGCGCCGCTGCCCACGGGCGGCTACCTCGAGCAGGCCGACGGCACGGCGTGGATGGCGCTGTTCTGTCAGAACATGCTCGAGATTGCGGGGGCGCTTGCGCAGGAGCGGCCTTCGTACGTGCCGATGTGCCGCAAGTTCGTCGAACATTTCCTGTGGATTGCCTCGTCGATGGTGCACGCCGGCGACGACGTGGGGATGTGGGACGAGGAGGATGGGTTCTTCTACGACGTGCTGCGGTTGCCGGATGGATCGGCAACGCGATTGAAGGTCAGATCCATGGTGGGACTGTTACCGCTCTGTGCGGTCACGTCCTTCGACCACAACATCAACATGTGGAAAGATCCGGATACGCTGCGCGGCTTCCGCAAGTTCCTCGAGGCACGCTCCGAGCTGTGTGAACACATTCACGATCCGAGGGTTGAGGGATACAAAGGCCGGAGGCTCGCGGCGATTCTGAACGAGGACAAACTGCGGCGCGTGTTGAAGGTCATGCTCGACGAGAACGAGTTCCTGAGCCCACATGGCATCAGGGCGTTGTCCCGCTACCACTACGATCACCCGTACGTCTTCAACGTGGCGGGCGAAGACTACCGGGTTGGCTATCTGCCGGCAGAGTCCGATACCGGCATGTTCGGCGGCAACTCGAACTGGCGGGGCCCCATCTGGATGCCGGTGAACGGCCTGATTATCCGCGCGCTCCTCCAGTACTACGCCTTCTATGGTGATTCGTTCACGATCGAGTGCCCGACCGGTTCGGGACGGCAGATGACGCTCTATCAGATTGCCGAGGAAATCGGGCGGCGATTGTCGTCCATTTTCCTTCGCGGCGCCGATGGAACACGGCCGGTCTACGGAGGAACGAAGAAATTCCAGGAGGATCCGCACTGGCGCGATCTCATCCTCTTCTACGAGTACTTCCACGGCGACAACGGCGCCGGGCTCGGTGCGAGCCACCAGACGGGATGGACGGGACTCGTCGCGAGATCGCTGCATCTGTTCGCGACGACGACGCCCGAACAGGTACTGGAGCAGGGCAAGGTGGCGCCGCTCACCGAAGTGGAGACCGCTCACGAAGCATCGGTCGCGCTAAAATGAATCCGATGCTGCCACCGACACGCGCAACGACGCTCGTGATGGTCTTTGCCGTGTCGGTGGCGGGTGTCCTTGCCCAGACGGTGGTGAAGCCGCCGAAGAACCGTATACGCCGCAGCAGGACGTCGAGCTCGGACGCGAGGCGGCGGCCGAGGTCCGCAAGCAGTATCCGATCATCGAGGACGAGCGGATCGCCCGCTATCTCACCGGCGCTCGGCGATCGGCTCGTGGCGCGTGCGCCGCCGGAGCTCAAGCAGCCGGTCTACGAGTATTCGTTCACGCCGGTGAACCTGAAGGAGATCAACGCGTTTGCGCTGCCGGGCGGGCCGATGTTCGTGCACCGCGGCATGTTCGACGCGGCCGCGGCCGAAGGCGAGGTCGTCGGCGTGATGGCGCACGAGCTGTCGCACGTGCTGCTGCGGCACGGCACGGCCAACGCCTCGAAGGCGCAGAACCCCTGGCTGCAGCTCGGTCAGATCGCCGGCGTCGTCGGCGGCGCCGTCGTCGGCGGCGGCCGCGGGATCGGCGATCGCGCAGGGCAGCCAGTTCGGACTCGGCACGCTGCTCCTGCGCTACAGCCGCGACTTCGAGAAGCAGGCCGATCTGCTCGGCGCGCAGATCATGGCGCGCGCCGGCTACGACCCGCGAGCGCTCGCGCGCATGTTCGAGACGATCGAGCGCGAGTCGAAGAGCGAGCGGCGGCGGCGCGCCGCAGTGGATGAGCAGCCATCCGAATCCGGGCAACCGGACGCAGTACATCACGAAGGAAGCCGAGGCGCTGACGATCGCGAGCCCGGCCGACGACGAGCGCGAGTTCGCAGCCGATCAAGACGGCGTTCGCGTCGCTGCCGCCGGCCAAGTCGATGGCCGATCTGGCGCGCGAGCAAGAGCGGATCGACGGCGGCGACGGCGCCGCAGTCGGTCGGCACACCCGGGCAGCCGGTGCCGCGACCGTCGTCGCAGTATCGAGACATCAACGGCGGCAAGGTGTTCCAGGCGTCGGTGCCGTCCAACTGGACCAGCCTCTCGTCGAACAGCGCGATCAAGGTCGTGCCGCAGAACGGCTACGGTCAGCTCAACGGCCAGACGGTCTTCAGCCACGGCGTCGAGTTCGGCGTCGCGAAGGCCGGATCGCGCGATCTGCGGGACGCGACCAACGCCTGGCTGAACGCCGTCGCGCGAGGACAATCCCGAGCTTGCGGCTCGCCGGCAACGCAGCAGGCGACTGCGGATCTCGCAGCGCTCGGCCATCGTGCACGCCGCTCGTCAACCCGCTCGCCGCTCGGCGGCCAGGAGCGGATCGGCGTCTACACGACGTTCCTCGCCGACGGCAGCCTCTTCTACTACCTGACGATCGTCCCGGAGAACGACGCCGCGGCGTTTCAGGATGCCTTCCAGCGCGTCGGCGAATCGATACGCCTGACAGAAGCGCGCTGAGCCCACTAGGCTGAGCAGGCCTGCTGGATGGCTGGAAGAAGATCCGTGGCGATGCGGTACTTGACACGAACCCGAGCGCGCCGATTTCGAACGCCAGATCCTCAATCTCTTTGTCGTCGCTGGCCGTGAGGAACACGACTCTGACCTGAGCGATTTTCTTCTTGAGCTGGCGGCACGCCTCGAGGCCGTTCATGTCGGGCATGCTGACATCGAGCACGACGACGTCCGGGAGAAGATGTGGCGCGGCTTCGAGCAGCGATGAACAGGTTGTAAAACAGCCGAGAACCTCGCAATCGGGCTCCAGCAGCCGGCGCAGCGCCGTCAACACCGATTCGTTGTCGTCTGCCAGAATAATCCTGGGCTGCACCGCGCCATTCTATTCGACTGGCGCCTTGCCCTCATATCGGTTGCGGGTGACCGCAAGAGGGTTGCGCCATAGAATAGGGGCCGTGACACACGATGGGTCGATGACCCTGGCGATTGTCGACGACGATGACGACGTGCGGAGGGCCCTTTCGCGGCTCCTGCGCTCCATGGGACATCAGGTCAGGGTGTTTGCATCGGCGGAGGCCTTCCAGGCCGACACCGTTGTCGCCGACTGCGTGATCGTCGACGTGCGTCTGCCCGGACAGAACGGGCTCGAGCTGCGCGAGCATCTGCGCAACCGGATCGTGCCAACGCCCGTCGTCCTCATCACCGGTGACGGCGACCGGCTCGCACACGACACACCGCACGCCGTGGATGCCACCCTGGTGACCAAACCTTTTGACGACACCGTGCTGGCGGCAGCGATCGCCTCTGCGATCTCGCTGACCCGGTCTCGTGGGGAACTTCATGAGCCCTGACAATCGTTATCGCCGAGCCGCGGCGGCGGGAGGCGTCGGCGTGTGGGACTGGAACCTCGCGACCGGCGAAATCTACGTCGATCCCATCCTCAAGGAGCTGCTCGGCTACCAGGATCACGAGATCCGCAATCACCTGGACGACTGGGGACGCCTCGTGCATCCCGACGATGCCGCCGCCGTGTTCGAACAGGCGCAGGCGCATATCAGAGGCGAGGCGCCGTCCTACGAGACCGAACACCGCATGCTCCACCGCGACGGCAGCATCCGATGGTTTCTCGCGCGCGGGTCGGTGACGCGAGACGAGCAAGGAGCGGCGGTGAGCATGGCCGGGACCGACACCGACATCACCGGACGCAAGCGCAGCGAAGCAGCCTTGCGCCAGGCGGAGGAGCTCAACCGGCGCATCGTGGACAGCACCGGCGATTGCGTGAAGATCCTCGATCTCGACGGCCGGTTCCTTTACATGAATCCGGTCGGACTCCGCATGCTCGAGCTGGCGGATTCTTCGGGGCTGTCGAATCGCTCGATGCTGGACTTCTTCGACGGCGAGGCTCGACGGTCGGCGGAAGACGCACTCGCGCAGGCACGGCGTGGCGCGTCCGGGCGATTTCAGTACCTGATGCGGACCGCGTCGGGCGTGGCGAAATGGTGGGATGGCGTCGTGACGCCGATCACCGACGCGAGCGGGAGCGGTGGTGCAGTTGCTGGCCATCTCGCGCGACATCACCGAACGGCGCCGGGACGAGGCGTTTCGCGCCGCCCAGCACCAGGTGCTCGAGATGATCGCCACCGGCAGGGCGCTGCCCGAGGTGCTCGACAGCGTGGTGCGTCTCGTCGAACACCAGTCCGACGGCATGCTGTGCACCGTGCTGCTGCTCGACGAGGACGGCGTCAGCGTCCGCCACGGTGCGGCCCCGAGCCTTCCGGACGACTTACGTGCAAGGCGATCGACGGCTTGTCCATCGGCCCGCGCGCGGGCTCCTGCGGAACGGCGATGTACCGCGGCACGCGCGTCATCGTGACCGACATCCTGACCGATCCGCTGTGGGAGGACTACCGTGACGTGGCGCTGCGAGTTCGGCCTGCGCGCGTGCTGGTCGACGCCGATCTTTTCGCCGCAGCGGAAGGTGCTCGGCTCGTTTGCGATGTACTACGGCGAGCCGCGCGCGCCGCGCGACGAGGAACTGCGGCTGATCGAGACGGCCGCCGACATCGCGCGCATCGCCATCGAGCAGCAGCGCGCGTACCAGGCGCTGCGGCACAGCGAGGCGCGCAACTCAGGCCATCCTGCGCGCGATTCCCGACTGGATGTTCCTGACGACGGTCGACGGCGTCTTTCTCGACTATCACGCGAGAGACGCGTCGAAGCTGCACGCCGCGCCGACGGCGTTCCTGGGCAGGGACATCAGGGACGTGCTGCCCCCGTCGATCGCCGACGCGCTCGCGCGGGCGTTCATGCGCGCGAGCGTTTCGGACGAGCCCGAGAAAGTGGAATACACGCTCGGGATCGACGACGCCGAACGCTTCTACGAGGCGTGCATCGTCCGCTGCGACGGCGACAAGATTCTCAGCATCGTCGGGACATCACCGAGCGGAAGCGCGCGGAGCTGGAAGCTCGACGCGCACAGGCGCGAGCTGGCGCATTTGAGCCGGGTCGCGATGCTCGGCGAGATGTCCGGCGCGCTGGCGCACGAGCTGAGCCAGCCGCTGACGGCGGTGCTCAGCAATGCGCAGGCGGCGCGCCACGTGCTCGATCGCGACCCGCTGGACTGTCGAGCAGTTGCGCGAGACGCTCGACGACATCATCAGAAACGACAAGCGGGCCGGCGCGGTCATCGATCGCCTGCGCGCGCTGCTGCGGAAGGACGACATCGCGCTGCAGCCGGTCGATCTGAACGAGGTGGCCCGCGAAGTGCTCGATCTGGCCTACGGCGAGCTGACGTCGCGGCGCGTCACCGTGAAGAGCACGCTGCCCTCCGGACGATTCCGCTCGGTGCTGGGCGATCGCGTGCAGCTGCAGCAGGTGGTGCTCAATCTCGTGCTGAACGCGTGCGACGCGATGAACGGCACGCCACGCGACCGATCGGCATCTCGCGCTCTCGACGACGGCCAATGACGGCTTCGTCGCAGCTCGTCGTGTCGGACCGGGGTCCTGGCATCCCGGACGGGCAGCTCGAGCGCGTGTTCGAGCCGTTCGTGACGTTCCGCGAGCAAGGCCTCGGCCTCGGTCTGGCGATCAGCCGCTCGATCGTGACCGCGCACGGCGGGTCGATCGGGCCGAGAACAACGCCGAGCGGTGGCGCGACGTTCCGGTGCCTCTTACCGGTCGCCGAGGCTCAGGAGGCGGTGCCATCTGGTGTGAACGCGTTGTGATGCGCTGCTAGAGGAAATACGCGTTGAGGGCGTTCAGCACGATACCCACCGGATAGAGCCAGCGGCCCGTGCGGTCGGCGCGGTTGATGAACGACATCTTTTCCGGCCTGCCGGCCCAGACGATCGTCAGAATCGCCTTCACCAACCCCAGGAACACAAGGAGCGCGGCGCCGACATAAAACTGATCCGCCCTCGTCAGATACGAGATCCTCGGCAGGTTGCCGCTCAGCGCGAGCATGTACGCAATCAGGGTCAGCATCGCCGTCATGCTCAGCCCGACCTGCTGCGCCACCGCGCTGGTGGGAATGAAGTACACGCCGTACGCCATGAACACGATCAGCACGAGCGGAATGCCGAGCTTGCACACGTAGTAGAACGACTCGCGCCTGGTCTCGAGGGCGGCCTCGAATCTGGCGAACGTGCTGATCCGTCCGGCCCGCTGTTCGACGCTCGCGTGCGGAACCGGAGCACCCACGATCCAGCCCTGGAGAGACAGGCGCTCGTTGCGGCCGGTGAAGGGAAGCTCCGTGAAGACGACCTCTTCGGAATTCGACACGACCGGCCACACGGTGAAGCGCCATTCGTGCCGATCGAAAGGAAAGGCTCGAAGGTCGAGCGGCTGCGCGATTTGGACCAGCAGCCGGCGCGCATAGGTAATCGTGCCACGGCCGTTCACCAGGAATCGGGGCTCGTAGTACCTGCTGCCGCGAGCGCAGGTTGTCGGCTTCGACGGTGGGCACCCAGAGATTGGTGCCCGGAAACGGGCAATCGGTGGAGGCATTCCCACGCGTCTGGTCGGCCAGCCGCGCGTCGCGCCAGCGCAGGATCGCCGTGATATCGGCGGTGATCGTCTGGTCCGCGTCGTTCAGGTTGGATACGTCATGGAAGAACATCGCGACGCCCACGAGCGTGGGCGTCCCCGCGGGATCCGGGCGCGTCCGCGAATACACGTCCGGTGATGGACACGCCAGCCCGGACCGCGGATTGACGGGGCTGACGAGATCGGTCCGGAGATCCTGAGCGGCGACAGAAGTCGCGGTCAGGACGCTCAGGCCTGCGGCGAGCAACGTGGCGGCACCGGAGGTGACCTTCGAGGTCGCAGCTAACAAGGAGCCATCATGCTATGAGTGGCAGCCGGGCACAAACCCGTCCGGCGCAACCGGTTCACGCGGCGTCAGCGAATCACGATCGCGGCGCCGACCGACCAGAAGTTGCCCATCACGTTCTCGACGGTGCGCTGGCTGGTCTCGAGATCGCCGAGTGCGGCGGCATGCTGCGACCCGAACACCTGCGCACCGAAGCGGCCGCGCAAACGCCATTCCCAGCCGGCGCCTATCCCGAGGGCAAAGGCCTTCGATCGGATCGGCGGCGCGTTCTCGTCGACGGTGTCCAGCCAGTTCTGCAGGAACGCCATGCCGAGAGCGCCTTTGAGAAAGAATCCGTGACTGACCCAGGGCCGGACCTGCACGGCCGCCATCAGGAACGTCATACGCGTCCGATCGCCGGTGCCAAGCGTCTGCGGCACCCAGAGGACTTCCACGCCGAGGTCGGTTCGTGGATTGATCGACACGCCGGCGTTGCCGACGACGCTCGGGGAGTGTATGTAATTCGTAATTTCGCAGTCGGTGCAGTCGCCGAGGAGCGTCATGGATGCGCCCCCGACGACGATCCACGGATGCCGGGCGTCTTCGGTCGAGCCGCTGGCGGGTGGAGGATTCTGTCCAGCCGCGAGGACCGGCGTGAAATGGATCAGCACGAACAGGACCAGCGTGGACGCTCTCACATGCCACTCCATGTCAATGCGACCCGGAATTGCGGGAAGTGAAACCGCGCGTCTTTGGGACCTGGTCCCTGATAGTACGTCTTGCGGTCGAAGAACTCGCCCGTGACCCCGACGCCAAGCCGGCCGCGGAGCGGCACCTTCAGATCGGCTCTCACGCGTTGAATCAGGTGATTGGCCCTGACGCCGTCGAGCACGTGCAGATGGTGGGCTTCGTAGGCGAGCACGAAAAGCGGCAGACTGTCGCGCCGCACGCTGAGAAAGCCTCCGAAATTTCCTCCAGGACCATAATCGTAAAAACGCGGGCCGGTCGACACGCCTTGTCCAGCGTCGTCGTCCTCGACCGGTCCCGGCAGCGGTGTGCTCTCTGGAAGAGGGATCGAATCGATGGCGCCCAGGATGGTAAATCCGCCCCAGCCCGATCCCCATATCGTCGTGCGATCGCTGAGGACGCGGTTGAAGCCGGTGGTCAAGTGGAAGGACTGCGCGCCGAACTGATACGCGGGGTTCTTGTTGTACTGGTATCCCTGTTCGATCGCCACGTGCAGACTGCCGTTTCGATAAGACTGGCCGAGTAGACGCCCGCGGACATACGCCTCGCTCAACCCGCTGCCGCCGCCGAACGTCAGGCGGACGCCGAACGCATCGTAGGGCGTGCGGCTGCGCCCGGCTTCCAGGTCGCCGTATCGGAGATCCATTTCCACAAACGGGTTCGTGCTCGAGACCGCGTCGTCTGTTGTTGAGTGCCGCCAGACGACACCCGCCGATGTCAGTGCGCCAAGTTCGGACGGTACGAGGTCGGGCGGCGGTTCCGACACGCGAGACGCGTCGCCCGAGCGAAAACGGTTGTACCCCGTGATGGGGTCGAGCACCGCCGCGCCGATTTCGCCCCAGAGACGGGAACGGCCCGTCGTGCGCGTATCGCGCACGAGCCAGGCGGCACGGTGGAACATCTCGCCAAGCGCGATACCGCCCATCGTCGTATTGATGAAATCGTTGAGCGACGCCTGGTTCGTTTCGCCGAAGTACTCCCACGTGCCGCTGCCGAACGCCGTGATGGCCGACGATTCCCAGAAGTTCAGGCCATTGGCCCGGCCCGCGGTGAAGTAGTTGTTGCCCTGGTAGGGGTGGCCGATCTGATTGACGGTGAAGTCATCGAGGTCCCACTCCCACCCGCGTTTCATGTTGGTCCACCACGTCTTGGGCGTAATCTTCGCGGTGTCCTGTCCTCGTATCAGATTCGCCAGCTCGTAGAAGATGTTGATGTATGTGACTTGAAGAAACGCCGTCCCGAGCCGTCGTGGGGGACAGCCTGGACAGACGCCTACCTGCGAGTTGGCGCCGGCGCCTTGATTGAGATTGAGGTTGAGCGCCTTGGGATCGATCTGGAGGCCGGACTGGCGGCTCTGTCGTGGCGGTCTCGACGGCAACCGATGCTGGATCTGGAAGTACTGCTTGCGCTTGAGTAGTTCGCCCGGCTACGAAGGCAAGCGCGAGTGCGACGAGAGCGTGAGAAGCGATTCGCAATGTTATGTATGTGAAAGTCGACGAGATGTGAATATATCCTATGCTGAGCCGCATCATCTTTCACAAGGTCAGCTTCGACTGACCGTTCACGTTCGGAGGAGCCATGAGCTCGATCAAAGGTCGCACTTCTTTCTGTGCCGGCGTCGCCATTGTCTCCCTCGCCATTCTGGCGGCGCGGCCTGCGGGCCAGCAACCGTCGACCGCGTTCGTCGGGGTCAGCGTTCTGACGATGGAGAACGACACGGTCCTGGCCGACCAGACGGTGATCGTCAGCCAGGGAAAGATCGTGTCGATTGCGCCGGCGGCGAAGGCGCAGGTGCCGGCCGGCGCCGTGCGCGTCGAGGGCAAGGGCAGGTTCCTGATGCCGGGCCTCGCCGAAATGCACGCGCACATCCCGGGTGGTGCGGCGACGAATCAGGCGGTCGAGCGCACGTTGTTTCTCTACGCCGCCAACGGCGTCACGACGATTCGCGGGATGCTCGGCGATCCGCGTCATCTCGAGTATCGGGCACGTGCGGCCAGGGGAGAAATCGTCAGCCCGATGATTTACACGTCGGGCCCGTCGTTCAACGCCAAGACGGCGGCGACGATTCCGATGGCTGTCGAGGCCGTGATCGCGCAGAAGAAAGCCGGCTACGATCTGCTGAAGATCCATCCGGGCGTGCCGCGAGACGTGTTCGACGCCCTCGCGGCCAAAGCCGGCGAGCTGAAGATCCCCTTTGCCGGCCATGTGCCGGCGGCCGTCGGGCTCATGCGCGCGCTGGACGCGAACTACGCCAGCATCGATCACCTCGACGGGTACGTCGAAGCGCTCACGCCGAATCCCGCGGGCGACTCGCAATTCTTCGGCACGAATCTGATGGGTGTGGTGGACGAAACCAGGTTCGCGTCGCTCGTCTCGGTTTCGAAGGCCGCCGGCGTGTGGCAGGTTCCGACGCAGGTGCTGATGGACAACCTCTTGAACGACGTGCCGACCGCGACGCTCGTCGCGCGGCCGGAGATGAAGTATGCGATTCCTCAGGAGTCGATCAAGAACTGGATTGCGCAGCGCGAGAAGTTCCAGACGATTCCTCAGGCCGATCGAGCCAGGCTGCTCGGCCTCCGCCGCCGCTTCATCAAGGCGTTGCACGATGCGGGTGTGCCGTTCGCGCTTGGTTCGGACGCACCGCAGTTCTGGAATGTGCCGGGCTTCTCGGTGCACCGCGAGCTCCGGTCGCTCGTCGATGCCGGGCTGACGCCCTATCAGGCACTCAGGACCGGGACCAGGAACGCCGGCGTGTACTTCAAGACCGAGTCGACGACCGGCACGATCGCGGCTGGCAAGCGCGCGGACCTCATCCTTCTCGACGCCAACCCTCTGCTGAACATCGACAACAGCACCAGAATCGCCGGCGTGATGGTGAACGGCCGATGGATGTCGAGGGCCGAGATCGACAAGCGACTGGCAGACGGCTCATAGCGCGGGGGCCTCTGACGAGCTGGAGCCCGCCGGTGCCGCAACGAAGAGCCGTTGGAGGACGTTCATCAACTGCGCAGTGTCGACCGGTTTCACGACGTGCGCATCGAAGCCCGCGGCCTGAGATTTTTCGCGGTCGGAAACCTGGCCGTATCCGGTGACGGCCACCAGGATGGGCCGGCGGTGATCGACAGCCGCATTGGCAATCTGCCTGGCCACCTCATAGCCGTCCATCAACGGTAGTCCGAGATCGAGGAGAGCGGCGTCCGGCTGGAACTCCGTCGCGGCATCCAGGGCGCCGGGGCCGTCGAATGCCACTCGGGTTTCGTAGCCGGCAGCTTCGAGGGCGTCGGCCAGCAGCCGCGCGGCGTCGACGTTGTCGTCCACGACCAGAATGCGACGCCCGGCAGGAACCGATTGCTGTTTGCCCGAATCAACGTCAGCGGCGTCCTCGACGCCCATCGTTGCCGCCGCGGGCAGCCGAAGGATGATTTCGCTGCCTTTCCCCACGCCTTCACTGAGGGCCTCGACGGTTCCCTCGTGTAGCTCGACCAGGCTCTTCACGATCGTCAACCCGAGACCCAGCCCGCCGTGCGAGCGGTCGAGCGCCTGACGCTCCTGACTGAACATTTCGAAGATGTGCGACAGCATCTCCGGGGAGATGCCAATCCCCGAGTCCGTCACGCGAAGCTCGATGTGCGCGTTGTCTCGATGCGCCTCGATGCGGATATTGCCGCTGGGCTCGGTGTACTTGGCCGCGTTGGTCAGCACGTTGCCCACGATCTGTGTCAGGCGCGTCGCGTCGCCGTAGACCCACAGTGCGCGTGGAACGTCGACGGTCAGTTGGTGACGCCGCTGTTCGAGCAAGGGCCCCGTCGCCTCGATGGCGTTGGCCACCACGTCGGCCAGATCGACCAGCTGCCGTCGCAGCTCGATCTTGCCGCATGCGATGCGCGACACGTCGAGCAGGTCGTCGACCAGCCGAATCAGGTGTCGAACCTGACGGTCGATGACGGTGCGTTCCTTCTGGCTTGCGTCGCCACGCAGACTCATCAGTTCCAGCGCGGTGAGGATCGGCGCCAGCGGATTCCTGAGCTCGTGTCCCAGGATCGCCAGGAATTCATCCTTCGTCCTGTTCGCCGCTTCCGCCAGCCCGCGCAACTGCTCCGCCTCGCGCCGTGCCCGCGAGAGATTCAACAGGGACGTCACGCGTGCAATCAGCTCGCGGGCGCTGAACGGCTTGATGATGTAGTCATCGACGCCGGCGTCGAGCCCCGACACGCGCGCTTCCTCGCCGGCGCGTGCGGACACCATCAGAACAGGAACCGCTCTGGTTCGAGCGTCACGCCGCAGCTCGCGCAGCAGGCCGAACCCGTCGAGCTCGGGCATCATCACGTCGGTGATGACGATGTGCGGCGGATGCGCCCGCGCCTGTTCGAGCGCGGTCAGACCGTTTGCGGCGGTCGTGACCTCCCAGTCGCGCAGCAGTTGGCACAGATAGTCACGCATGTCCGCGTTGTCATCGACGATGAGCACGCGTTCCTTGCCGGCTCGCGCAGCCGGTTCATCGTGCGGCGCCGGCAATGCCGGACGAGAACCGCCGTCCAGGAAGGGCGTTTGCAGCCACCGGGCTGCTTCGTCGACGACGGCAGCCGTGTAGCCGGCCGAAGCCGGCATCGACGTCGCGACGAGGCGATCCTGAGGGAGGTGCGCGGACCCCAGCGGTATCCGCAGGATGAACCGCGTGCCTGCGCCGATCTGGCTCTCGGCGCGAATCGAGCCGCCGTGCAGGCGAACGAGCTCGTGCGTCAACGCCAGGCCGATGCCGGTCCCTTCGTGCGTGCGCGATTTCGCGCCTTCGACGCGGTGGAACCGCTCGAAGATGCGCGGCAGCTCGGACTCGGAAATCCCGGTTCCAGTATCGGCAACGGTCAATTCGACCGTCTCGTCCACGCGACGCAGCTCGACGCGGATCGAGCCGCTGAAGGTGAACTTCAACGCGTTCGACAGCAGGTTCAGGACGATCTTCTCCCACATGTCGCGGTCGAGAAACACCGGCTCCTCGATCGTGTCGCACGCCACGTCGAAGCGGATGCCGGCGTGCTCGATCGCGGAGCGAAACGCGCCGGCAATCTCGCGCGTCAGGCCGCTGATGTCGGCGGGACTGTAGGTCGCCTGCGCGCGGCCGGCTTCGATTCGGGAGAAGTCGAGCAGCGCGTTCACCAGCTTCAGCAGGCGGCCGGCATTCCGTTGCAGGATGTCGACGTCGCTCTGCTGTCTGGCGTTCAGCGGCCCATTGACATCGTTCTGCAGGTTTTCGATCGGCCCGAGCATCAACGTCAGCGGCGTTCTGAACTCGTGGCTGACGTTGCTGAAGAACACCGTCTTCGCGCGGTCGATCGCGGCCAGTGCTTCGGCGCGCTGCCGTTCCTCCTCGTAGGCGCGGGCATTGGCGAGGGCTGTGGCCAGCTGATCGGCGACGAGCCCGACGAAGCTCCGATAGGGCTCGTCGTAGGGCCGGCGCGGATTGAGACCGACGACGAGCCGGCCCGCGTGGCCTGCGGCGGACGAGGCGATGGGCAGCGTCTTGACGAGGTCGGGCACCGTGCCGGCCAGCCGCTGGACGGCGTCCGGCGTACATGCCTGCAGTTCGTCGTCAACGTAGGCGAGGGCAAACGTGACGTCGTACGATGTGGCCGCAAGCGTGTCAACGGCAAGCGCGCACGCGTCCCGCATCCTTCTGGCCTTCGCGTTCCGTTCCGCGAGATCGCGCAGCAACGCCAGCCGTCGCTGTCCGACGACCCGTTCGGTCGTCTCGGTCACGATGCAGAAGACGCCGCCGACGGCCCCCGACTCGTCACGCACCGGGTCGTACGACACATCGAAATAGGTTTCCTCGAGAAATCCGTAACGCTCGATCTCGAACAGCAGATCCTGGGCCCAGAATGCTTCGCCAGTGCGCACGACGCCCGCCAGCAGATCGTGCAGCTGGCTGTCCCAGATCTCGCTCCACGCCCGGCTCCCCGGTAGGCCCAGAGCGCTCGGATGCTTCGCCCCGAACACCGGACGATAGGCATCGTTGTAGAGGCAGATAAACTCTGGGCCCCAGAACAGGATGATCTGCGCCCTGGAGGGCAGAAGCATGCTGAGCGTGCTGCGGAGACTCTGCGGCCATGTCTCAGGTGATCCGAGTGATGTGCCCGACCAGTCCATCTCGCGCATGCGAGCGCCCATCTCGCCGCCGCCGGCGAGAAACGTGAGCGCGCGATCGACACGTCGATCCCTCATGTGCGATCGCACGACAACACGAGCACGGTCAGATCGTCGCCCTGTCTCGTCCCCGATGAGAATTGCTGCACCGTCTCCAGAATCGATCTGACGAGCGCCGCCGGCGCCTGCTCCCGGTTGGCCTCGACGCAGGCCAGGAGCCGCTCCTCTCCAAACTCAGCGTCCTCGATGTTGCGTGCCTCGGTAATCCCGTCGCTGTAGACGACCAGCCGATCTCCTGCTTGCAGTTGCAGCGTCTCTTCCTCGAACTGCGCCCGTTCGAACACCCCGACGAACGTGCCACCGGTTCGCAGCCACTGCACGCCGCTCCGCCCGACGAGCACTGGCGGATTGTGTCCGGCATTGCTGTAGGTCAAGCGGCCGTCCTTCGAGAGGGTGGCGAACACCACGGTCGCAAACTTTCCCGGTATGGCCCGCCGGAGCATGGCCAGGTTCGCCGCTGCGAGCGCCGCGCCTGGATGGGCTGTCTGACCGCCAGCCGCGAGCAGCGCCAGCACCGAAGACGCGAGCAGCGCCGCGGAGGGACCCTTGCCTGTGATATCGCCGAGGGTAAATGCGAATCCGCCGCCGGCAACCTCGAAGTAGTCGAAGAAGTCTCCGCCGATCGTTCGTGCGGGGATAGACGAGGCGGCGACTTCGAACCCGTCGCCTGACAGACCTCCGGGAGGAAGCAGCAGTCGCTGAACCTCGGCGGCATCATTGAGCTCGCGCTCGACGCGCTGCAGGACAAAGCCGCTGAAATCCCAGAGCCGGTGCTCCCTGACGATCCGACCGTTTTCGGTTGTCCATAACAGGACTGCCGGAAACCGAAGTGCCGTGCCCGGACGCGTCAGGTTCCCGTGGACATCCGTTCCGGTCACCGTGGCGGTCACCACGAGGCGATTGCCGGCGACCATCAATTCCGTGTCTTCGAAGCGGATATCCTGAAAATTGACGAAGAGCTTCCGCTCGGCCTCTTCGAGCGCCTGCCTGCCGTTGAGGGTTCCCATCGTTGGGGTTTCGATGGTGCAGTTGTCCGCATAGATGTCGATGAGGGCGGCGATGTCCCTGTCCGTCCACGCGCGGAGCCATCGGGCGAACAACTCGGGAAGTGATTCAGTTGGCACGGCTGCTACAGTTTATCGAAAAGCCGGATCATCTCGAGGCCAGACGAAAACGGGCCCCCATCACAAAGGCCCTCGACAACAGTTTCCTGTCGCTGCGGACAGTGCCAAATTCGGAGCGGCTAACCGCCGACACCACGGACATCACGATCAATCCAGCTATGTGGTGGCGGGGCTGGGCCTCGATCTGCGCGTCCACGAGGCATTCACGGTATTTCTGCGCGGCGATAACGTCGGCGACACGACGTACGACTCGGCGCTGGGATATCCCGGACTCCCGCTCGCCGGATTCACGGCCATGGGCACCTACGCCTTCGTCGACACGGAGGTCGTAACGAACCAGAGCACGCGCCAGAAGTTCCAGCCGGGTCAACCGTTGTTGCGCCGGCCGTTCTGAACGGCACCCAGGCCGGTGAGAGTATCACGATGCGATGAACGGGCGCGTCGACCGACTCCTCATCGATCCAGCTTTCCGCGCGCTTCGGCGCGTTGTGTTAGGATTCCGTTTTCGCCTTGGGTGCCCACGAGGGCATAACAGGGAAGCCGGTGAAAATCCGGCGCGGTCCCGCCACTGTGAGTGAAGGCGCGCCGCTTCAAATAACCACTCGGCTGAACAGCCGGGGAAGGTGAAGCGGCGGCGAATCGAAAAGTTTCGATTCGCTCCTTCCGAGTCAGGAGACCTACCCAAGGGTTCTGCGGTCGACTTTCTGCGACGACAGAGAGTGTGCACTGGAACCCCCGGCCCTCAGCCGCTCTTCCACGCACGGCATTTGTCGTTCTCATGGTCTGCCGCCTCGCTCGCGGAGGCAACGTCATGAGATTCTTCCGATTCGTCTCAGGTTCAACTGAGTGGACCTCCGTGGTTTTCGTCCTTACGCTGATCGTTTCTGGCCCCGCCTACGGACAGCGGCCCGCTGCGTTAGCGGGGGTGGTTGTCGATGAGGCCGATGCCGTGCTGCCGAGCGCCCGCGTCACCGTCGTCGACGCCGTCGGACGAACGATCCAGACGACGATGACCAACGCCGAGGGCAAGTACGAGATTGAATCGCTGACTCCAGGAACGTATGCGGTCGTCGTCGAGCTGCCGCTGTTCACCGCGGCGACCACGTCGGCTGTGGTGACGGCTTCTGGCCCGGCCCCCTTCCTTCGCACGATGCTGAGGGCCGGTGGCTTTGCCGAGCACGTCACCGTCACAGGCCGGCGGGTCGAATCGCGTGTCATCGAGACACCGCAAAAAATCGAGATCGTCGACGCGACCGATCTCGACCGCACCGTGGCTGCGGATCTCACCGACGTCCTCAAGAAGAACGCGGGTGTCGATGTCATCCAGTACGCGGGTGTGCTCTCCGGCATCGGGATTCGCGGGTTCCGCCCGCAGTTCTCCGGCATCAACAAGCGTTCGCTGTTGCTCATCGACGGCCGGCCTTCCGGCGTATCGAATCTTGCGACGCTCCGTCTGGACAGCGTCGATCGCATCGAGGTGCTCAAAGGCGCCGCATCATCGGTGTACGGCTCGTCGGCGATGGGAGGCGTGGTCAACGTGATCACGCGCCAGTCACGTGGAAAGATCGGCGGGACGGCGCGCGTGGGGGGTGGCAGCTACGGGACCACGGAGGTTTCCGGACGTGTAGGAGGCAGCGCCTCGCCACGCGTCGATTTCGACCTCGGAGGCGCGGCCTTCGATCAGCGCGACGACTACCGGATGGGTAACGGCGTCGTCCGGCCGGCGACCAGCTACTCGACAATTAGCGGTTCGGCGCGCCTGGGCGTGAACATCGGAACCTGGCGTCTGGAAGGACGCGGTGAGGGATATCACGGCCGCGACATCATGCAGCCCGGAGACCTCGCAACGGGCATCAACGCTCAGGGCCAGAAAGACATCGAGCGATCGAGTCAGGATGTGCGGGTCTCGGGCCCGATCGCGGGGCACGAGATCTCCTTCGTCGGGTACCACACGGACGACACCAGCCACACGGTCAATGTCTCGACGACCAATCCGCTCGACCAGCCGTTCCTGCCGTACCTCTCGTTCGAGAGCGACCTCGGGTGGGCGGGACTGCAGATCAAGGATGCGTGGCACTGGTCCCGCAGCAGCAGCCTGGTGGTCGGTTTCGACTACGAGAAGGTTAAGGCCGTGAGCCGTTCGTACACGCGGATGGGCGATCGAATGGCCCCGTTCTCCGCCGACAGCGGCAAGCGCACGATGGGCGTGTACGCGGAGAACACCATCAAGCTGTGGGCCGGCCGGACGGTCGTGGCGCTCGGTGGCCGGTTCGATCACATCACGACGGAGACCGTTGATACGCCGTTCAAGACGAACTTCACACCGTCGGCGAGTGATTTCGCCGTTTTCAACCCCAGTGTCGGCATCAAGCACGAGCTCGTCAAAAACTTGCGCGCACACTTTGCGTTCGGTCGCGCGTTCATTCCTGCTGAAGCGCTGATGCTGACCGGCTACACGACCACCATCGTCGCCGGACGGACGCAGATCAGCCAGGGCAATCCCGATCTGAAGCCGGAACGCAGCACGTCGTTCGATGTCGGCGCGGAATGGACCGCGCGTGCGACACGCGCCGATCTCACCGTCTTTCGCACGGTCGTCCAGGACCGGTTCATCTCGAATGTCGTGATCGCCAACCCGCCGCCGCCCGATCCGATCGTGCTGTCCGTCGCGAATGGCCTCGACGCGCACATCAGCGGCCTGGAGCTCGAGCTCGACCATCGCCTCTCAGCACGAGTCGGCGTATTCGCCAACACCACGCACTACTTCAATCGCAAGGAACGCCTGGCGAGCGGCGTGGAGCAGGCCATCCTGAATGTGCCGACGGACACGGTTCGTGCGGGGATCGACGTGGACTTCGGAGCGCTGAGCGGTCGTGTGTCCGGCCGCTATGTGCATGACCGCAAGGACAGCGATCCCAACCAGGCGGGATTCCCGATCGTCGACTACGACGACTTCACGGTCGTCGATGCTGAGGTCACGTACCAACTCGCGCGACAGCATGCGCTCGTGTTGACGATGAACAATCTCTTCGACGCGTTCTACTACGAGAAGCTCGGATTCCCGCTGCAGGGCGTGTCCTTCAAGGCGTCCTACCGGATAGGGTTTTGAATGTTCAGACACCGCGTTCGACTGTCCTGTCCCTTCTGGCCGCTTGCCGCCGCGCTGATCGTGGGCGCGGTCTCGAGCACGGGCGCGTCGCAGACCGGTGTCAACAGTACGGCGTCATCGAACGTGACGAATGGCTGCATCGACAAGTTCGACGCGTCGAAGGATTACTTTCCCGACAAGGTCACCGTCGAGGACGCGGCCAGGTTCGACGTCACCTACCATCGCTCGTACAAAGTGGTCAGCGTTCGTGCGGCCGCTGCGAGTCAGGCCGAACGGTTCGTGCTTGTGCAGTGCGGCGCGCCGTCCCCGAAGCTCGAGGGCGATCTGGCCGGTGCGCAGGTCGCGACCGTGCCGATCTCGTCGCTCTACTCCGGGTCGACAACGCATCTGCCGCTGCTCGTCGATCTGGGCCGACTGGATGTGTTGACGGGCGTCTCGCAGATGAAATACCTCATCGGAGATGAGATTCTGAAACGCGCCGCCAGCGGGCAGGTTCGGGAGTTCGCGCCGATCTCCACGATCGACGCGGAGCTGGTTGTCTCCCAACGGCCGGGCGTGCTGATGACGGCTGGTGCGCCCAGCGCGGCATTGGCCGTCATTCGGAGCGCCGGGATTCCCGTCGTAACGAATAACGAATGGCTCGAGCCCACCGCCCTTGCGCGAGCGGAGTGGCTGAAGTTCATGGCGCTCTTTCTGAACGAGGAGCGTGCCGCCGAACGGCTGTACCGCGAGATGAAGGCGCGCTACAACGCGCTCAGTGGCCAGGCGAAGGCCGTTGCAGACGATCGAAAGCCCACCGTCATGACCGGTCGCGGCACGCGTGGAGACTTCGTGATTGCCGGCGGCCGATCGTACGTGGCCGCCTTGATCGAGGATGCCGGCGGGCGATACGTCTGGAACGGGAATACGGCTGAAGGTTCTGCCACCATCGACCTCGAAGCGCAGCTTCGTCGCGCCGGAAACGCTGACATCTGGATCAACGGCGGCGGGTGGCCAAGCCTCGCGGCGATGGTGAAGGATGAGCCCCGGTACGCGGAGTTCAAGGCCTATCGGACGGGCCAGGTGTGGGTCTACGAGCGACAGGTGACGCCGGCAGGCGCGAATGAATACTGGTCGCGCGCGGTCTCGCATCCCGACCTGGTGCTGGCGGATCTCGTCAAGATCTTCCATCCCGTTCTTGTGCCGAAGCACGAGTTCCAATGGTACATGCAGGTGCCGGCGCGTTGAGTGAATCGCACATGACCATCCTGGCCACCGTTCGCGCCGTCGATGGCTCGTCGCGTGTTGAGCGCGACGCCGCGCACGTGGTGCGCGAAGGGCTGGTGTTGGGTGGGCTGGTCGCGGGCGTGCTGGTCGCCTTTCTGATCTCGCTCGCGGTCGGCTCGACGACTGTGCCGATCGCCAGGGTGATCGAAGTGCTTCTCGGCACCTCCGCCGAGCGCGATGGCGCCGCGGTCGTGGTCGAAGCCATCCGACTGCCGAGGTCGCTGACGGCACTTCTGTCCGGGGCGGCCCTGGGTATCGCCGGCCTGCAGATGCAAACACTCTTCCGGAATCCTTTGGCCGATCCGTTTGCGCTGGGCATCTCATCGGGGGCAATGCTCGGTGTCGCGATCGTCGTGCTCGGTTCGGGCATGAGCGCAACCGTGGCGTTTGGCGCGTCGACGGGTCTTCGCGGCGACGCCCTGCTGATCGGCGCGGCCATCGTCGGTGCGCTGGCGGTGCTCGCTCTCGTGCTGGCCGTGTCGTCGCGGGTGGCCAATCCCACGACCGTCCTTATCCTTGGTCTGATGTTCGGCTATACGGCTTCGGCCATTGTGACCGTCCTGGTCGGCGTGAGCTCGCCGGAGCGTCTGATGCAGTTGGCGCAGTGGGGATTCGGATCGTTTTCGGGAGTCACCTGGCAGCGGCTGCGACTCTTCGCGCCACTCACGATCGCCGGCGTGATCCTGGCGGCGGCCATGACAAAGCAGTTGAACGCGTTGCTCCTTGGTGAGAACTACGCACGTTCGATGGGAGTCAGCGTCAGGCGTGCGCGGCTGCTCACGATGCTCGGCGCGTCGGTGCTCGGCGCGGTGGTGACGGCGTTCTGTGGCCCGATCGCCTTTCTGGGGATCGCGGTTCCGCATCTCTGTCGCGGACTGTTAGGGACCTCCAATCATCGTGCGCTCGTCCCGGCCGTTGTGCTGATGGGCGGCACGGTCGCGCTTGTCGCTCAGGTCGTCTCGCTGTTACCGGGAAGCGCCGGAATACTGCCACTCAACGCCGTGACCTCGATTATCGGCGCACCCGTCGTCGTTGCCGTTCTGCTTCGAAGTCGACGCGGAGCCTTTGCGGCATGAACCCGAGTACCACGTCCACCGCAGGTGCTCCGCCCCTTCGCACGCGCGATCTGGCGGTTGGGTACCGCAGCCGCCGGCAACGGCGAGCCGTGCTGGAGCGCCTGAATCTGACCGTGGAGCCGGGAGAGCTCGTGTGCCTTCTCGGGCCCAACGGGATTGGCAAGTCGACATTGATGCGGACCCTGGCCAGGATGCAACCGCCGCTATGGGGATCGGTCGAACTTCAGGGGACCGCACTCGAGTCGATGTCTGCGTCGGATCTCGCGCGGCGCGTAGGCGTCGTGCTGACCGAGCGAGTCGCCGTCGAATCTCTTCGCGCGAAGGAAGTCATCGAGTTGGGACGGTATCCCTATTCGGGGTGGTTGGGTGGCCTGACCGACCGCGATCATGAGGTCGTCTCGTGGGCCACAGATGCTGTTGGTGCGACTCACCTCGCCGATCGCGACTTTGCCCGCATGTCGGACGGCGAGCGGCAGCGTGTGATGGTGGCGCGCGCGCTGGCGCAGGAGCCGGTGCTGCTGGTGCTCGACGAGCCCACAGCGTTCCTCGATGTTCCGTCGCGAGTCGAGCTGATGGGATTGCTGCGCCGGCTGACGCGCGGTGGTTCGCTCGCCGTGATCGTCTCGACCCACGATCTCGAGTTGGCCCTGCGGACAGCCGATGTCGTGTGGCTCCTGGTCCCGGGCGGGGAGGTCGTCACCGGGGCACCGGAAGACGTCATCGTCTCTGGCGGCATCGCCACGGCCTTCGAAGGACGGCAGATCCGCTTCTATCCAGAGGAGCGAGGCTTCCGCTGGCTCAGTGGCGACCGGGGCACGGCGGCCGTCCGAGGCGATGGCTTGCCCGCTGCGATGGCTCGAGCGGTTCTGGAACGAGAGGGCTTCGAGCTCGTCACTGAGCCAACGACTCCGGACAGCCTGTCGCTTACGGTGTCAGAAGCGGGGTGGCACTTGGCAGGGGAAGGGTCCGGCATGAGCGGGGAGACATTCAGGTCGCTCGCCGCACACTTGCGACGACTGTCCGGCGGTCACGATGAAAGGGAGATCAGATCATGAGGAGCATCAGCACGATGCGCGGCGATGCCGGCGAGACAAGCCTTGCCGGTGGCGTTCGCGTGTCGAAAGGATCACTGCGCGTCGAGACGTACGGGACGGTTGATGAGCTGAATTCATCGCTCGGCTTGGCGCGCTCTATCTGCGAGGACGCCGAGATGGCCGCGTTCACCAAGGGCGTTCAGCAGGACCTCTTCAAGATCGGTTCGTCGCTCGCGACGCCCGCGGAGAGCCCGAAGCCGCAGATCGTCATCGACGCAGCGCTCACCGAGCGTCTGACCGCCGAAGTGCATCGGCTGGAAGCGATTGAAGGGATGCTCGCGGACTGGTCGATCCCTGGCGAGCATCGGGCCGCGGCCGCCTACGACGTGGCTCGCACGATTTGTCGCCGGGCGGAACGGTCGCTGGTGCGACTGCAGGAATCCGGGGCCGCTGTTCAGCCGGCGATCCTCTCGTACGTGAACCGGCTGTCCGACCTGCTGTGGCTGTTTGGCCGCAAACTCGAACACGATGCCGGGGTCAGCGGGTCGTTGCGCGATGTCACGGGTAAGTCAGGGAACCGCTTCACCCGCGCCTGGTAGCGCGCACGTGGACGTATGACGACGCACGACCTCGAAACGATGGCACAGCGTCCGCTGCCGGAGAACGTCTGACCATGAGACAGGTCCGCCGCGGCGCCGCGATTACGCTGCTCGCACTTCTCGCGAGCGCGGCCGGCCAGTCACAGCCGCAGGCCACCCCCGCGCGCATCGTCTCCACGTCGCCGAGCATTACGGAAACGCTGTTTGCGCTTGGCCTGGGCGATCGCGTCGTCGGCGTGTCTACGTACTGCCGCTATCCCGCCGCGGTCGCACCCCTGCCCAAGGTTGGCACGTTCCTGAAGCCGGACGCGGAAACGATTGCGCGGCTGAAGCCCGACCTGGTGTTCGTCCACAAAGGTCCCAACAACGTGCTCGCGCAGCTCGGAACGTTGGGGGTCAGGACCTCAGTGGTGCCCCCCGGGTCACTGCCGTCAGTGTTTACGACCATTCGGGAGATAGGCGCGGCCGCGAATGTTGCCGAACGCGCCGTTCGCCTCGTCGGCGAGCTCAATGCAGGGCTCGATCGCGTCAAAGCGTCGGTCGCCGGCCGGGCGCCGCGCAAGATCCTGATCATCGTCGGGCGTCGCACCGGCACGTTGACCGACATCATTGCCGTTGGCCCAGGCTCGTACCTGCACGACATCGCCGCAATCGCCGGCGGCTCGAACGTGCTGGCATCAACGGCGCTTAAGTACCCGCGCATCTCGATGGAAACCGTGATCAGCCTGGCGCCAGACGTCATCGTCGATGTGGGTGAGATGGGTGAATCGCCATCCGACTCCGATCGGCGGCGGCAGATCACCGAAGGGCTGTGGCGGAGTCAGACCCTGGTGAAAGCGGTACGTGAGGGCGGAGTCCACGCCGTCCACGACGAAGCCTTTGTCGTCCCAGGGCCGCGGATTGTCGAGGTGGCGAGAGCGCTGGCGCGATGGCTCCACGGAGTTGATCCACGATGACACCGCCAGTCCTCAGGGTGCGGAACGTCGGATGGCACGCGGGCCGGGTGCCCGTGCTGGAGCATGTCTCCTTCGAGGTGTCGGCGGGTGAGTTCGTGGCGGTGATGGGTCGCAATGGCGCTGGAAAGAGCACGCTGCTCGATATCGTCGCGGGCCTGCGGATGCCAACTGAAGGCGCGGTAATGCTCGCCGGTCGGCCGCTCGACGAGCTGACCTCGATCGAACGGGCACGGCTGCTCGCACATCTTCCTCAGAACCTTCGCGGCGATCTCTCCATGCGAGTCGAGGCCCTCGTCCTGATGGGACGTTACGCGCACGCGGACCGCTGGTTCGAGTCGGACGAGGATCGCCGGATTGCGGAGGAGGCGATGCGCCGGTGCGACTGTCTGGAATTTCGGCGACGAACGCTGGCGACGCTGAGCGGCGGCGAGCGTCAGCGAGTCTTTCTGGCGGCCTGTCTCGCACAACGAGCCCCCCTGCTGCTGCTCGACGAACCTGCGACGTTCCTCGACGTGGATCAACAGCTGCAGTGTTTCAATGTGTTGCGAGCCGAAGCCGATCGTGGCATCGCATGCGTGGCGGTGACGCATGATGTGAACCTCGCCTTGACGTTCTGCACGCGATTGATCGTCCTGGCGGAGCGAGGCGTGGCTCGCGATCTGCCGGCCGAGACGGCGCTCGATGATCCCCTGTGGCTGCGCGCATTCTCCGCGAGACTGACCGTGGAGCAGGGCGTGTCGCGTCCCTGGGTCAGGTACCAGTGATGCTGATAACGCGCCGCTCCGTCGTGGCGTGGCTGGGTGGCTCTGCGCTGCTCTTTGCCGCAGCGGCCCTGCTTCTTCCGTTCGTTGGTCCGAGTGCTCTGGACTGGGGACGCGTCTGGCAGCGGCAGGAACCGGACTGGTCGATTCTCACGAACCTTCGCATGTCGCGGACGCTACTGGGCCTCTTCGCGGGGGGTGCGCTGGCGCTCGCTGGCTGCTTGTTCCAGTCGATGCTGAGAGACGCGCTCGCCACGCCGTACACGCTGGGCGTGTCGACCGGCGCGTCGCTGGGTGCCGTGATCGCGATCGCGTTCGATTGGCACATGGTGGCAGGTGTCGCAGGCATTTGGGCGGGGGCACTCGTCGGCGCGGGTCTGATTCTGTTCGTGGTGATGGGTGCCGCGACACGCGCTGGTCAACTCTCCTCGTCCAACCTGCTCCTCGCCGGGATTGCCATCAACAGTGTGTGCGCGGCTCTGATCCTGCTGGTCCATGGCCTGACGGGCATGTCTCAGTCGTTTGCGATCTCCCGGTGGCTGATTGGCGGGCTCGATGCGATCGAACGCCCAACGCTCCTCGTCTACGTGATGTTCGTCCTCGTAACCGGCCTGATCGTCATCCGGCAGGGCCGTCAATGGAATCTCCTCGCCGTCGGCGAGGCCTGGGCGGCCACGCGAGGCGCCCACGTGAAGCGCGCCCTCTTCGAGGGATACATTGCGGGCTCGATCCTTGCGGCGGCCACAGTAGCCCTGACGGGCCCCATCGGTTTCGTAGGGCTTGTCGTGCCGCACCTCCTGCGAGGACGTCTCGGTGGCGACGACCGCTTGCTGATGCCGTGCGCGTTCCTGCTCGGAGGCGTCTTGCTGGCTTCGTGCGATGCCCTCGGGCGTGTACTGCTTGCCCCCGCCGAGATTCCCGCCGGCGCCATCACCGCCTTTATCGGCGGCCCGCATCTGATCTGGGTAATTCGGCGCGGAGGCACGCGATGACGACATTTCGGACTCGAGTCGTACACGCTGACGGCCGCGCAGCCCGGTCGTTGTTCGTTGGCGGGACATCGTCAAATGCCGGCAAGAGCTGGATGACCACCGCCATCTGTGCGTGGCTCAGGCGCCGAGGGCTGTCGGTCGCGCCGTTCAAGGCGCAGAACATGTCCAATAATTCCTACCCGTGTCGCCAGGGAGGGGAAATAGGACGCGCTCAGGTGGCGCAGGCCGAAGCATGCGGGCTCGAGCCGGAGCCGTCGATGAATCCGATCCTGCTCAAGCCGAGTGGAAACGGACATAGCCAGGTGATCGTGAACGGTCGGCTCTGGAAAACGCTTACTGCTCGCGAGTACTACGCGCACGCGGACCAATTGCGTCCGATCGTGTCGGCGGCGTATCACGATCTGGCCAGTCGCTTCGATGCGGTCGTCATCGAAGGCGCGGGCAGCGTCTCTGAACTGAATCTGCGCCAGCACGACCTGGCCAACCTCGGCCTGGTGACGGCCATTCGAGTGCCCTGGATCCTCGTCGCCGACATCGAGCGCGGCGGTGTATTCGCGTCGGTGATCGGAACAGCACATCTGTTGTCGCCGGAAGAGCGATCGTTGTTCCGCGGGTTTGCCATCAACAAGTTTCGTGGCGACGTGACGCTCTTCGACAATGGCGTGCAGTTACTGGAGCAGGAGACCGGGGCGCCGTGCTTCGGCGTGTTTCCGTACGCCGAGGGCATTCATCTCGACGCCGAGGACAGCCTTGCGCTGAAGACTCGCGCGGAGACGCCGGCGCCACCCGGCGCACGGACTGCAATCGTGAGATTCCCGCACCTGTCCAACGCGACCGATTTCCGGCTGCTCACCTGGGCGGACTGGATCGCCGCCCCGTCGACCTCCGAGTACGACTTCATCATTCTCCCTGGCAGCAAGAACACAATTGCCGACTTGAACTGGCTCCGCAGCGTCGGCCTGGCCGACTGGATCCTCGATCGGCACGGCTCGGGCGCGCGGGTGATCGGTATCTGCGGCGGGTTCCAGATGCTGGGTCGGCAGATCGACGATCCGTCCGGGATTGAGTCCGACCTTCAGTCCGCTCCAGGTCTAGGCTTGATTCCCTCGACGACAACGTTGACCCGGAAGAAACAGACGAGAGCCGTGCGCGCGACCACGGCAGGTGGCGTGACGTTCAGCGGCTACGAGATCCATGTTGGCGCCACCACCGCAGACTCGGCGGTTTCCGCGGCGCCATTTGCCACGCTCGAGGACGGGACCACCGATGGCTTCTGCCGCAACCGAGTGATGGGGACATACCTCCACGGCGCCCTCGAGAGCGCGGAGGTCTCGGCCGAAGTGTTTGGCGTCGACATACCGTCCGTCGAAGACAAGGCCGCAAATTACCAGCAACTTGCGCTCTGGTTCGAGCGACACGGGCGCCATCTGGATCAACTGGGGTTCGACTGACCATGACAAAGATCGAGACGCATAGTTGGGAGCGCCTGCGCACCGAGCCGCTTTTCGAGCTCCGCCGATCCGGGCGGTATCTCGTCGCCGAGCTCAAGGGCGCTCATCACGTCATCAGCACCTCCGTTCGGCATGGCGGATGGGCGGAACATGTCGGCTGGCTGGTGAATCATCAGAGCTGCGAGGGCACAGCCCACGTCGATCGACATCGTGTCGTGACGGAAGCCGGCATGGAGGCGTACCACGACCGCGTCTGCGGGGAGGTCGATCTCCCCTCCGAGCACACCGCGGTCATGGGGACTGCCGCGAACATGAACTACGTGGCGATCGCGTGTCATGCCGACGAGGACGTATCGGTGACGGCGGCCGTCACCGCCGGCGTCGAGGGCAATGCGACCGCCGCCGGAGAGCCTGCGACCTGGCGTGAAACGGATGCAGGAATGCAGAAGGTGCCCGCGTATGCGGGAACCATCAACACGATGTTGCTGATCAATCGTCCGCTGACGCCAGCAGCATTGGCGCGCGTGGTCGTGACGATGACAGAGGGCAAGACGGCCGCTCTACAGCGGCTGGCCGTCCCGAGCAAGCTGCACATCGATCTCGCGACCGGGACAGGAACCGACCAGTACTGCATCGCAGCGCCGGTGTCCGGCGGCAAGGTGCTCACGTCGGCGAGTCCGCACATGAAGCTTGGAGAGATCATCGGGAGTGCGACCAGAGAGGCAACGCTCGAGGCGTTGCGCTGGCAGAACGGCCTTGAAGTGAGCTATACGCGGGGCGTGTTTCACGCGCTCGGGCGGTTCGGTGTTCGCGAGGCAACGGTGTTCGACGACATCGCACCATTTCTGAGCGAAGCCGACCTGGAATTGCTCAAGAAGAACAGCAAGGCCGCGTTCTACGAGCCTCTCGTGGGAGCGGCCGCTCACGCGATGGCCGTTGTCGCCGATCGTGTGCGGTACGGCACACTTCCAGCGTCTGTCGCTGACGATGCGATGGCGCAGCAGGCCGCAACGCTGGCCGCGAATCTGGCTGCGCAGGCCCACCGATGGTCGGAGTTCCGCTCGCAACTCCGGCCATTTGCGACTGGCGACGTGAAAGCGCTGCTCTTGAGAGCCGTGGCCCTCGGCTGGTCGGAGAAGTGGCGCACGGGTGATTGAGCTTGCCCGCGTGTTTGCACCGGATCCGGCAGCTCTGGTCGTTGCGGTCGCAATCGACCTGGTCGTCGGCGACCCGGTCTATCGCGCGCACCCGGTGCGCCTCATCGGCCGCACCCTGCAGTGGTTCGAACGCCGATTGCGTTCGGCGGGCCTCGACGGCTATGGCGGCGGAATCCTGCTCTTCATCCTGCTGACCATCCTCTGGTTGCCGGTTCTGACGGTGCTCATTGTGCTGGTTCAGGCCATGTCGCCGACCGCGGCCTGGCTGGTGCACGTCTTCCTCGTCTACTCGCTGCTTGCGCTCGGTGATTTGCTGCACCACGTCTGGAGGATCGAGTCTGCCGCCCGTCGCGACAACATCGACCAGGCACGCCGGGCGGTGAGCGCCCTCGTCGGACGCGATACCGACCGAATGGATGGCGCTGCCTGCCGGCGGGCCGGCGTCGAGAGCTTGAGCGAAAACCTGACAGACGGCTTTGTCAGTCCGGTGTTCTGGTATGTGCTCGGCGGGTTGCCGGCGATTGTGCTCTTCAAGATCGTCAGCACGATGGACTCGATGGTGGGCTACAAGACTCCAGAGTACTTGCGATTCGGCTGGTGCGGAGCGCGTCTCGATGATTCGATGAACTACGTGCCTGCCCGGTTGACGTGGTTCCTTCTCGTGTGCGTCGCAGCAGTGGGGCCTGGTTTGTCGGGACGAAAGGCGTGGCGGGTGGGCCTCGGGCAGCACGCCGTGCTGCTGGGACCCAACTCTGGCTGGAGCGAGGCCGCGATGGCTGGCGCACTCGCCCGGCGAATCGTGGGTCCGATCTGGCTGAAGGGAGTGCTGGTGACGGACCTGTGGGTCGGAGATCCCGGCGACCCTCCCCTTTCCACCGGGTCTGACGTGATGAGAGCGATGGCGCTGACGCTCACGACCGGGTTGCTCGCGGTGGCATTGGCGGCTGCGGCTGTGAAGGCTCTTGTGTCAGCCCTCGTGTAGCTCTCGGCACGGAAGCAGCTGCCAAGCCTCAACATTCGCGTGGGCGTTTTGTCGTCGATCGCTGCACATTGTTCGGTGAGGAGTCATAACAGACAGTCCGCTTTCTACATTTCTCCGTTCGCCGCGGCTCTTCTTCTTGCCGCGCCCACGCTGAAGCCCGACCCTTCTGCGCTGGTACGCAACATGCTCCTTTCAGGCCGCCGGAAGACCGCTGAGAACATTACAAGGAGAGACGATCATGGCTGAAACACGCACGCTCCACGACGCATTCATTGACGAATTACGCGACACGTACGACGCCGAGAAACAGCTGACCAAAGCGCTGCCCAAGCTGGCGAAGGCTTCCTCAGACCCCAAACTGCGTCAGGCCTTCGAGAGCCATCTCCAGGAGACGCAAGACCAGATCGCTCGTCTCGAGCGGGTGTTCGAGAGCCTGGACGAAAAGGTTCGCGGCAAGCACTGTGACGGCATCGCCGGGATCATCGAAGAAGGCAAGTCGATCATGGAAGAGGACTTCGATAACACCACGATGGACGCCTGTCTCATCGCGGCGGGTCAGCGCGCCGAGCACTACGAGATGGCGGCGTACGGCACGCTGGTCGCGTGGGCAGAGGCGATGGGCCACACCGAGGCCGCCAAGCTGCTGCAGCTGACGCTCGACGAAGAGAAGGCCGCTGACAAGAAGCTGTCGGGGTTGGCGGAGGGCGGCATCAATCAAGAGGCAGCGGATGCCGCGCACCCGGAGGACGAAGAACCGGTGGGCGCGGGCGCCGGCACTGGTCGGAAGGGCTCTGCGACTGCGAAACCCGGACGCCGTTAGCGCTGGTGCCATTCAAGAGCCAGGCGCAACGGCGAAAGTTCGCGCAGCTCCTTGTGGAGGGAAAGATCTCAAACAAGACCTTCGAGGAGTGGAACCGCGAGACCGGGCGCAAGAAGCTTCCGGAGCGCGTTGGCGCGCGGGCGGGAGCCTCGAGAAAAGCAAGGTCACCGCGGAAATCACGGGCGGTCAAGAAACGGTGACGATCGCCTTTCGGCAGTTCGCCGTACAAAAAACGCGGAAACGCGCCATGAGCAGTTGCGATGGACAAGCCGAAGATCCTGACCGCCAAAGAGCTGCGCACCATCATGCCGCGCTTGTCGGGCTGGAAACTCGCTCAAAACAAACTTTCGCGAACCTTCGAGTTCCAGGACTTTGTTCACTCGCTCAGCTTCGTCAATAGCCTCGTCGCGTATTTCGAGACGGTGGATCACCACCCCGATGTCCGCATCGCGTACGGCGAAGTCACCTTCGAATTGACGCGCTATGACCTTGGAGGGAAGGTCACCGACCGCGATGTCGAGGTCGCCAAGAAGATTGCCTCCGTGTACAGAGCGCGGTCGTAATCCACGTTGGTACGCGAAATGCAACACTCTGCCTTTTCATGGACCACACTTCAAATCCGCTGAGCTCGTTGAGACCGCGCGACGCGTCACTGGCGCCGCTCGCCATCGTTGGCGCCCTCGCCGTCACGGCCGGTGTGACCGCATACCTGGCAGGGCCGGCCCGGCGTTCGAGTCCGTTCACTCGAAAACGCCAGGCTTTGATTGCCTATCTCGACGACCACCTCGGCGGCTCTGACGTGGCCATTCGAGTCGTGCGTCATCTCTGTTCGACGTATGAAGGCACCGAAGATGGGATGTTGTTCGCCCGACTGTCAAGGGAGTTGGAAGAGGACCGCTCCGTCGTCAAGACACTGCTGCAGCGGTTGGGCGCGTCGGGACGATCGATGAAGCGAGTAGCGGGCCAGGCGTCAGGTGCTGTACTGAGTGTGGCTGCTGGCGGCGAGCCGGGCGATCTCTCGCTCTTGCGGACGCTCGAAGCGTTGTCCATGGGCGTGCAGGGCAAGCGCTGCCTGTGGACAGCATTGCAGAACCTCCGCCCGGCGCCGTCTACCGTTCACGGCATGGACTTCGTCGAACTGGAAGCAAAGGCCGTTCGCCAATGGGAAGCCATCGAGGAACGTCGGCGCCGCCTGGTGGCTTGGACCTTTTCCGCGGCAGAGCCACGGTCGGAGTGACCGCGATAACGTGAATTCGCTCGTCTGCGATAGGCGATGACCGGTGATTTCGACCACTCGATCGTCGCAAGCGCGGCGCATCGCCCCTGGCCCATGCCACGCGCGCCGTGGCTCATGACCCAAACGTGGCACGACCTTCTCTTTGCCCACTGGTGCGCCGATGTGTCGGAGGTACGCCGAGCAGTTCCGGCGGCTTTTGACCTCGATCTCTTCGACGGTGGGGCATGGCTGGGGATCGTACCGTTCCGCATGACGAACGTTGGTCTTCGGGCGACACCAGCGGTGCCGTGGATCTCAGCGTTTCCCGAAATCAATTTGCGGACCTACGTTCGAGTGGCGGATCGGCCCGGTGTGTACTTTTTCAGTCTTGATGCTGCCCGCTGGCTGGCGGTCGCGGCGGCGCGCACGCTCCTCAATCTGCCCTACTACACAGCCGATATGACGCTCGAGCGGCGGGGAGATGGCCTGCATTACGAGAGTGCGCGTCGAACGCGTCAGCGCGCGCAGTTCAAGGGGACGTACAAACCTCTGGGCGCCCCGTTCGCCGCGCCCGTCGGTTCGATCGAGTACTTCCTCACGGAACGCTACTGTCTGTACCATCACGACCGCCAGGGCCGCCCCTACCGCCTCGACATTCACCACCGGCCGTGGTCCATTCAGGCCGCACATGCGACGATCACCGTGAACACAATGGCCGCAGCCAGTCACCTGACGCTCGACGGCGCACCGGCGCTGTTGCACTTCGCACGGCGTCAGGATGTGGTCGCCTGGGCGCCGACGCGTTTGTCCGCGCCTCCCATCATCAGGTACGCCGCAGTGGACTAGCTGAGGCGATGAGCAGAACTGCGGAGGTTCGAATCGGTACGGCGGGTTGGTCGATTCCGCGTGCGGCGGCCTTTCGCTTCGACACTCCTGGAACGCATCTCCAGCGCTACTCGCGTCGGCTCGATTGCGCGGAGATCAATTCGTCGTTCTACCGGCCACACGCTGTCACCACCTACGCGAAGTGGCGTGACAGCACCCCTCCGGGGTTTCGGTTCGCGGTCAAGATACCGCGGGCGATTACGCACGAACTGAAGCTGCAGGACGCGCAAGAACCATTTGTCGCGTTTCTGGCTCAGACCGATGGCCTGGCTGATAAACGGGGCCCGCTTCTCTTGCAACTGCCGCCGTCGCTGTCGTTTGACGGCGCTGTGGTGACCGCATTCCTGGATGGGGTGCGAAGAGTCTACGACGGTCCTGTCGTCTGTGAGCCGAGGCACGCCACGTGGTTCTCGCCGCTCGTCACATCGCTGCTGGAGCGCTACGGAATTTCACGAGTCGCGGCGGACCCGCCGCCGGTGCCTGACGCAATCACCCCCGCCGGATGGGCGCGCGTCGCGTATTTCCGGCTGCACGGCGCACCTCGGACGTACTGGTCGCGCTATGACGAGAACGTCATCGCGACGCTTGCTGCGACCATCGGCACCATTTCGGCCGCGGAGCAGGTGTGGTGTGTGTTTGACAACACCGCAAGCGGCGCCGCCATTGAGAACGCCTGCGAACTGCGTGAACGCGTTGATGCGCCAATAGACCGTGATCGAAGCAATCGATTTTCAGCGCTTTGCTGCGCACAAGACGCGCGACGCGGTAACCGCCATCGTCGAACGGTTATCGACGGCGTTCGATTGGCGCGACGACTTAATTGTGCAGGGCATTGGCAATGAGTGGAGTCGCCTCCACTATGGAGGCTATGAATCAACGACGCTTTGTCTTGGCGGCAACCGCGAGGGCCATTCCGGTTGCCACAGCGACAACCGCAGCTCTTCGAAAGACCCCGGTATCTCTGGCATGGCTCCAGGCACGCGCGGTTCGACGGACCGTAGCGATCGTATGGAGAGCGGCGCCGACACGCCCGTCACCCTCCGCCTGCGCGACGGTTGGGTGTGTCAACATCGCGTCGATACGCTCCGCTGTGTCCGTCAGCCGGGCGGCGAGGCGGATCAGGCGCACCTTCCACCAGGGCCGGCCTTCGTCGATATCGTAGGCGCGGTTAAGGGCGCTTACGATCGACACCAACGCTGCCGAACTACTCCAGAGCCCCCCCGCCACGCCGAATGTCAGCAGGCCGCCGTTTTCATTGTTCGCGAGCCTGCGCATCTGCTCTTGAACCAGCTCAAGGACCTCCGCCGATACGAAGGGTCCGAGCGAGCGACCGACGTCGTCAGTGATGGTGAATAGTGGAAAGAAGCTCGCCAGCGCGAGCAGAAAGAGAATGGCTGGAAACAGCGCCAGGAAGAAATAGTACGAGAGTTGAGCGGCGAGCCCAAGGACGTCGTCATCGACGACTTCCCGCCAGGTTCGACGCCGAGCTCAGTCCACTAGAGTGATGCCGTCGATAGCACGAGCTGGGAACTGCAAGCGGCGAGCCGAAGGACAGCGCGCATGACCGTTCCGGGCCCTAGGTATTCATCGTGATCTCTATGTTCGCGTTCACACCGAAAGGTGCGTGTCGTCGATCGCTGCAGACTGTTCAATCTGCAGACCGCGAGGTGTCTGCAACCTCCGCGGCAACGTGTCGATCAACGTCTGCATGGCCCAGGGCACGTTGGAAACAGAGCAGTTCCTGCAAAGACAGTCCCGGCAGCGTTCCGGGGCCGATGAGCTGACGCGCTTTCCCACAGTGGTACGCAACGTGCTTTTCTCGTTAGTACCTATTATGGATTCCGATCTTCCGTACGATTTGTATGATGGAGCGCCTTCTCTTCGCGATGCTGAAAACTGGCTCGCGCTTGGTAGCGGAGCACTGTTACTGCTCGTTGGCGCGTCTCGACGGTCCATTGGCGGCGCGCTGTTAGCGGCGTCCTCTGCACCCCTGCTGTATCGCGGCGTGACCGGCCATTGGCCGGCATTTGTGAACGGTGTCCTGCAAGCCGACGACACCAGAACAGCGCTGGGCGGCGAACACGGCGTGCACGTGCGCGAATCGATTCGACTCGAAGTGCCGCTCGCCGACGTCTACCGGTTCTGGCGTCGCTTTGAGAACCTTCCGCGATTCATGACGCACCTCGACCGTGTGACAGAGACCTCGGACGGCAAATCGCACTGGGTGGCAGTGGGGCCGGCCGGGCTGGCGGTCGAGTGGGACGCCGAGATCATCAATGAGGTCGCCGACAAGCTGATCGCGTGGCGATCGCTTCCGGGATCGGACGTCATGACCGCCGGGGCCGTGAATTTCGACGCGACGCCCGCCGGTCGCGGCACAGAAGTCCGCGTTCACCTTCAATACGCTCCCCCAGCCGGTAAGGCCGGCGCCGTGGTCGCGTCGCTTTTCGGCCGCGAGCCCGCTCAAACCATCCGCGAGGATCTCCGTCGCTTCAAGCAGCTGCTCGAATCCGGTGAGATTCCTCGAGCGACCGCTACGCCCTAGGAGCCCCATGCGCGCCGTTTGTTGGGAAGGTACAGAGAAGATCGAGGTCGAGACGGTTCCGGACCCCGTCATCCTCAATCCGCGCGATTCGATCATCAAGGTGACCGCGACCGCGATCTGCGGATCCGATCTGCACATCTACGACGGCTACATCCCCACGATGCAGAAGGGCGATGTGCTCGGCCATGAGTTCATGGGCGAGGTGGTCGAGGTCGGTAAGGAGAACACGCGGCTGAAAGTTGGCGACCGCGTCGTGGTGCCCTTCACGATCGCGTGCGGCCGCTGCTATTTCTGCAAGGAACAGCTCTGGTCGCTCTGCGACAACTCGAACCCGAATGCCTGGATGGCCGAGAAACTCTATGGCTACTCCGCTTCGGGATTGTTCGGCTATTCGCACATGTACGGTGGGTATCCGGGCGGGCAGGCAGAATACGCACGGGTACCGTTCGCCGACGTCGGCCCGCTGAAGGTGCCGGACACCCTCACAGACGAACAGGTCCTTTTTCTCTCCGACATCTTCCCAACCGGCTACATGGCGGCCGAAAACTGCCAGATCAAACCAGGTGACACCATCGCGGTCTGGGGCTGTGGTCCCGTGGGCCAGTTCGCGATCAAGAGCGCCTATCTCCTCGGCGCCGAGCGCGTCATCGCGATCGACCGTTTCGCCGAGCGGCTCGAGCTCGCCTCCTCTCAGGGCGGAGCGGAGACGCTGAACTATGAGGATGTCGACGTGCTCGACGCGCTTCGACACATGACCGGCGGCCAGGGTCCTGACGCGTGTATCGACGCCGTTGGACTCGAAGCACACGGCACCACGCTCGACGCCTGGTACGACCGTGCGAAGACAACGATGTTGTTGGCCACGGATCGGCCGCATGCGATTCGGCAGGCGATTAGCGCGTGCCGCAAGGGTGGGACGGTCTCGATTCCCGGCGTCTACGGTGGATGGCTCGACAAGTTTCCTCTGGGCGCTGCATTCGCCAAGGGCCTGACCCTCAAGATGGGCCAGACGCACATGCACAAGTACATGCCCATCCTGCTCGACCGCATCGAACGCGGCGACATCGATCCGTCTTTCATCATCACGCACCGGATTGGTCTCGAAGATGCTCCGGCCATGTATCGCACGTTTCGCGACAAACATGACGCGTGCATCAAAGTCGTCATGAAACCCGGCATGTCGACGCCTCTCCACACAGATCCACCGCCTTCCAGGCTCCAGTGACCCATACATGTCCAAATCATCCAGACCAGCAAAGACCAACAAAAACAGGAACACCGTACGGAACAGCCGGACGACCGTGAGCGGTCCGGCCGAGCCCGACGCGTCCGGGGCCGGCGACATCGTCGCCGAGAAAGCCGCGGGCACACAGGACCTCGCGTCCGCGTTTCCCTTCAATCCGAACAAGGCGGCTGAATACGATCCGGATGCGGTACTGGCGCCTCCTGAAGGAGCGTCTGTCAAGCCCCCCGATCCGATTGTCGGGGCGAGCACCGTCACGGAACGAAACGGATCCGACAAGGTCGGCAGCGGTGGTGCGAACATCGGTCAGAATCCCACCGTCGGTCCGCTCGATCGCGTACGCGTGGATTCAACCGATCGCGTGCTGACGACCAATCAGGGCGTCCCCGTTGCGGACAACCAGAGCTCACTCAAAGCGGGCTTGCGTGGGCCGACGCTCCTCGAGGACTTCATCCTTCGCGAAAAGATCACGCACTTCGATCACGAGCGCATCCCCGAGCGAATCGTGCATGCGCGTGGCTCGGCGGCGCACGGCTTCTTCGAGTGTACGAAAGCGATGTCCAAGTTCACCCGCGCCTCGCTCCTGGGCGAAGTCGGGAAGCAGACACCCGTGTTCGTCCGCTTTTCGACCGTCCTGGGCGAACGCGGCTCGACCGATACGGCTCGGGACGTCCGTGGCTTTGCCGTGAAGTTCTACACCGACGAGGGCAACTGGGATCTCGTCGGCAATAACATGCCGGTCTTCTTCATCCAGGACGCGATGAAGTTCCCCGATCTGGTCCATGCGGCGAAGCCCGAGCCGCACTTCGCCATGCCGCAGGCAGGGTCGGCGCACGACACGTTCTGGGACTTCGCGTCGCTGATGCCCGAGATCACTCACATGCTGATGTGGGCGATGTCCGATCGCGCCATCCCGCGCAGCTATCGCACCATGCAGGGCTTCGGCGTGCATACCTACCGCCTTGTCAACGCCAAGGGGGAGTCGAACTTCGTCAAGTTCCACTGGAATCCGAAGGCCGGCACCCATTCGCTCGTGTGGGACGAGGCAGTGAAGATCTCGGGCGCCGATTCCGACTTTCACCGTCGTGACCTGTGGGAGGCGATCGAGGCGGGTGCGTACCCCGAATGGGAGCTCGGACTTCAGATCTTCACCGAAGAACAGGCCGAGGACTTCACCTTCGACGTGCTCGACGCCACCAAGATCGTGCCGGAAGAGCTCGTTCCAATTATTCCAGTCGGCCGGTTGGTGCTGAACCGCAATCCCGACAACTTCTTTGCCGAAACGGAGCAGGTGGCGTTCTGCGTCGCGCATGTCGTGCCCGGCGTCGACTTCTCGAACGACCCGCTGCTCGCGGGTCGCATTCATTCGTACGTGGACACACAGATTTCACGGCTGGGCGGTCCCAACTTCCACGAGATTCCGATCAACGCGCCGATCGCGCAGGTCCACAACAACCAGCGCGACGGGATGCATCGTCAGGCGATCAATCGCGGGCGGGTCTGGTACGAACCGAACTCCCTGGGTGGCGGCTGCCCCTTTCAGGCCGGCGCGGCGGGCTTCGTCTCGTTTCCGGAACCTCGCGAGGACGGCGATCACAAGGTCCGCGGCAAGGCCGAACGGTTCGCCGATCACTACACGCAGGCGACGTTGTTCTGGAACAGCCAGACCGACGTGGAGAAGCAGCACATCATCAACGCGTTCCGTTTCGAATTGTCCCGCGTGCAAACACCCGCGGTCCGGGAGCGGATGGTGTCGGGCCTGATGAACGTCGCGGCGGAGCTCGCCGAAGGCGTCGCCATGGGGCTGGGCATCCTTGAGATGCCAGCGCCGATGCCGAAAGTCCTGAAGCGCGACGTCAAACCGGAGGTCTCGGTTTCACCGGCGTTGTCGTTGTTTGCACGACCTGGTGACGGCAGCATCCGGACTCGACGAGTGGCGATTCTCATGGCGGACGGGTGTGACGGCGACGCCCTTACGGACCTCGCCGATCGACTGACCCGAGAAGGGGCTGTTCCGCGCTTCGTGTCGACGAAACTGGGCTCGGTGCAGCCGTCCGCGGGTGATGCCATCGAGGTGGACGTCAGCCTTGAGGCGGCGCCAGCCGTCCTCTATGACGCGTTGGTCCTCCCCGACGGCGACGTAGCCGTCAGCGCACTTCGCGCCGACGGCCGGACGCTCGAATTCATCAAAGACCAGTACCGCCATTGCAAGCCGATCTTCGCGTTGGGTGCCAGCGAACAGCTGCTTCGTGCCTGTGGCGTCGACGCGGCATTGCCCGACGGGCAGCCCGACCCGGGACTCATCATCGCATCGGACACGAGCGCGGCGACCGACGACTTCGTCGCCGCCATCGCCAAACATCGGCACTTCGAGAGAGAAACCGATCCGCCACGCGTGTGAGGATACGCGGCTGCGGCAACTTACCTAACTGAGGAGATTCAACCATGGCTGAAGCAGGAACGCTCCACGACGCTTTCATTGACGAATTGCGCGATACCTACGACGCAGAAAAGCAGCTGACGAAGGCCTTGCCGAAGCTGGCGAAGGCTGCGACGAATGCGAAACTCCGGGCGGCGTTCGAAAGCCATCTCGAGGAGACACAGGGCCAGATCGCACGTCTCGAACAGGTCTTCGAGAGTTTGGACGAGAAGGTTCGCGGCAAGCACTGTGACGGTATCGCCGGGATCATCGAAGAAGGCAAGTCGATCATGGAGGAGGACTTCGATGACACCACGATGGACGCGTGTCTGATTGCCGCGGGACAGCGCGCCGAACACTACGAGATGGCAGCGTACGGCACACTCGTCGCGTGGGCGCAGGCAATGGGTCACACCGAGGCTGCCAAGCTTCTGCAGCAAACGCTCGATGAAGAGAAGTCGGCCGACAAGAAACTGTCGGGCCTGGCCGAAGGTGGCATCAACCGTGGTGCGGCAGATGCGGCGCACCCTGAAGACGAAGAACCGGTGGGTGCGGGAGCGGGCGCCAGTCGGAAGGGCTCTGCGAGCGCGAAAACCGGGCGCCGTTAGCCGATCTCGGTCGCGGGCGTCATGGTGTCGATCCGGCTGCTGCCAACGTGGAAGGCAGCTGGGAGTGATGCCATGGCGCCTCACGCCGTAACACGCGCGCGAGCCTCTCGACACGCACAGTGATTCATCTCACCCACCTATAGAATGGTCAGGTCAGGAAATGACCGACCTTCAGCAGAGAGCCGTGAGTGCCGCGCCGGCCACAGTGTCTCGCGTTGTGATGCAGGTCCCGAAACTCATACGGCCTCCGACCGACGCGACCCCCGCGGAGGCAGCTGCGGCACGTGGTCGGCCGCGAGCCCTCCCTGACGATTTCCTTCGGGAAGCCTCCGCCCGCCTCGGCATCATGTCGCTCGTCGCCGCCGGCCTGTGGGTCGTCGGAACCATCCTGGGCCGCCTCGCGATGCGGTCGATGCAGGGTGACGAGTCGATGGGGCTCGACCTGACGCTGGGCGATGCGATCGCTGCCGTCGAGCGTGCTGGCGTCGCTCCTGCTTTTTGCCTATACGCGGACGGCCAATCGAGACCCGCAGCGAATCCTGGATCTCGGTCTGGTGTACATGGTCCTCACAGCGCTTGCGCTGGGACTGACGTTTCATTCGGGGCCGATCCTCCCGACGCTGTCCGTCTCTCCACAGATCTCGTGGATCGGCGCCGTCATCCTGATGTTTTCGGCCATCGTCCCGAGCACCAGGACGAAAACGCTTCTCGCGGGCCTGTTCGCGGCCTCCATGAATCCGGTGGGGATGCTCTGGGCTCGTGCCCAGGGCTACTGGGATTTCGGCCCGGCGAGCAACGCACTGCTGATGCACTACCCCGACTATCTGCTCGTTGGCGTCGCCGTCGTCATCTCGCACGTCGTGACGACGCTCGGCCGGCAGGTGGCGAAGGCGCGAGAGATGGGAAGCTATCAGCTCGGCGAACTGCTGGGGCGCGGCGGCATGGGCGAGGTCTACAAGGCCTCTCATCGAATGCTGGCGAGGCCGGCCGCCATCAAGTTGATCCGGCCGGAGATGCTCGGCGGCAACGACCCTGCCGTGGCGGCGCGTGCGATCGCGCGCTTCCGGCGGGAGGCGGAGGCGGCGGCGCACCTGCGGTCGTCGCACACGGTGGACCTCTACGACTTCGGAGTGACCGAGGATCAGACCCTCTATCTGGTGATGGAGTTCCTGGACGGAATGGATCTCGAGTCACTGGTTCGGCAGCATGGCCCGATGCCGGCGCCGCGTGTGGTTCATGTCCTTCGCCAGGTCTGTGATTCACTCGAAGAGGCGCACGCACGAGGTCTTGGTACATCGAGACATCAAGCCTGCCAACATTCACCTCGGGCGGGTCGGGTGTCGCGAGGATTTCGTCAAGGTGCTCGATTTCGGTCTCGTGAAGACGGCCGCAGTTGGCGCCGAGCAGTCGCTGGCCACGATCGAAGGCGTGATCATGGGCACGCCGGCCTACATGGCGCCGGAGATGGCGCTTGGCGATGACGTCGATGGCGCGCGCCGATCTGTATGCACTCGGATGTGTGGCGTACTACCTGCTCACCGGAGAGCAGGTGTTTACCGGCGACACGGTGCTCAAGGTGATCACTCAGCACCTGCAGGCGGTGCCGGTGCCGCCATCGGAGCGAACGGAGCTTCCGATCCCGGCGACGCTCGAACACCTGGTGCTGGCCTGCCTCGCCAAGAAACCGGAAGACCGACCGCAGACACGCGCGACAACTGGCGCAGTCACTCGACGCGATCGATGGGATGACGTGGGGCGAGGAAGAGGCGAGTCGATGGTGGAGCCAGCATCACCCACCGCAGGCGTCGGCATCCGACGCGATTACGCTTTGAACTGCCGCGTTTTTCGTCAGCGCGTGTGAACTTTTGCGCCATAGAGGGAAATCCTGCTTTTCTCATGTTCGCGGAACGTCGAACATGCGAAGATCTTCAGTGCGGCCGAACGACGACGGTTGCCTGAAGTCGAATCGGCGCGATCTGCACCGGCGGGGATTCGCCCTGAGCACGTGAGGGACGACATGCCTCCTGGACGTCGAATCGTCAAGCCGAACACCGCCTTCGACGTGGAAGGGTTGCTCCGTTCCGCCGGCGCGGGGACAACCGTTGTGACCTATAAACCAAGGAACATTATTTTTTCCCAGGGAGACGCGTGCGACAGCGTCATGTACCTTCAGAAGGGCGCCGTCAAGCTCTCGGTGGTGTCTCGCAACGGCCAGGAAGCCATCGTCGCGATGTTCGAGGCGGGTGCGTTCTTCGGCGAGAGCGCATTGGTGGGCGATCCCGTTCGGCACGAAGCGGCCACCGCGATGACCGCCACCACCGTGCTGATCATTCCGAAACGGCAGATGATTCGCCTGCTCTCCGAACAACATGATTTCTCGGATCGCTTCATCGCCCACATGCTCGCCCGGAACATTCGCATCGAAGAAGACGTGGTCGATCAGTTGTTCAATTCCAGCGACAAGCGGCTGGCCCGCGCGCTGCTGCTGTTGGCGCATTACGGCCAGCCGGGCGAGTCGCATCGCCTGCCGGCCTCGATCTCTCAACAGACGCTCGCGGACATGGTGGGCACCACGAGGTCACGCGTGAACTTCTTCATGAACAAGTTCAAGAAGCTCGGCTACATCGAATACAGCGGCGGCTGGAAGGTCAACGACTCCCTCATGTCAGTCATCTTGCGGGACCGTGGCGAGAGTGGTCCGGGACGTTGACCCTCGCAAAATCGATGAAGCCGCGGTCGATGTCGACCGACATGAGCCGCACGCGAATCTGGTCGCCGACATCGGCACCCTCGAATCCACGGACCACTCGCCCCTCGATAGGGATGGTGAGCAGTCGAGCCCAGGTGCCTTTGTCGGACGCCCCGGTCACCAGTGCGTCGAACTGCTCGCCGATCCTGGATTCGAACAGCATCGCCGCCGCGGACTTGGCGACCTGACGCTCGACCTTGTTGGCGGCATCCTCGGCTTTGGTGAAGTGCTTCGCCAGCAGGTCCTGCTCCTCGAAACTGTATGGCGCCGCCTGGCCCGCCATCGCGGCCTTCAACAGGCGCTGCGTGATCAAATCGGCGTAGCGACGATTAGGGGCGGTGGAGTGTGCGTAGTCTTTGACCGCCAGGCCGAAGTGCCCCGGGGCGGCGTGGTCGTCGGGCCGTTCTGCGAGGTACTCGCCTGCCCCCAGGAGTTTGATCACCGCGAGGGAGAGATCGGCGAAGCGCAGCGGATCAGCCGCTCTCGCTTTGACGAGAAATGCATCCAGGGCCGTCGAATCCGGTGCGTCTGGCAGCGTGAAGCGATGTTCCCGGGCCAGTGCGACAATCCGGTCCCAACGTTTCGGCGTGCGCACCACGCGATGGATTGAAGGGAACTGCCGTGCCGCGAGATATCTGGCGGTCACACCGTTGGCGGCGATCATGAAATCCGCGATGATCTGTTTGGCGCGATTCGTCTTCTCTACGGCGAGATCACGGAGTTGGTCTCCGTCGAACAGTGGCTTCGCCTGGATCGTTTCCAGGCTCAGCGCACCCTGGATGTGTCGTCGCTCCCTCAGGCGCTGCGCGACCCGGTCCTGCACGCGCAGATTCTCCGCCAGTCCAGCGACCGTCGTCATCGCTTGCGGTGCGTCGCTGTTCCCGTCCAGCCAGGCGGCCACGCTGTTGTAGGCGAGCTTCGCATGGTTACGGACGCGTGCCCGATAGATCTCCGAGCTCTGCATGACACCGTCTGCGCCGATCACCATGTCGACCACAACGGCGAGCCGCTCCTCGCCGGCGTTCAGTGAGGTGAGATTGGTCGAGAGCTGTTCGGGCAGCATCGGGAAGATTGCGGCTGCCGTATACACCGAGGTCGTGTTGTGGCGCGCGTGCGCATCGATGGCGGAGCCGGCCTTCACCAGCGAGTCCACGTCCGCGACGGCCACGGAGATTCTGACGGTGTCTCCGCCTGGCGCGTGGGCGATCGTCAGCTGATCAAGATCGCGGGAGTCATCGTTATCGATGGATGCCCACGCGAGGTTCGTCAGGTCAAGAATCGCCGCTTCATCCCCACCCGGGCCCGCAACGGCGGGCTCCTGAATCGTCCGGAGTTCAGCAGTCGCCGCCGCTGAAAAGGTGGGCAGCAAGCCCCTCTCGAGCATCGCCCGCTGGGCAATGCGCTGCAAGATCGCGCGCTGCGGTTGAGAGGTGTGCGTTGGCACGGCGTGACTCTGTGAGCCCAGTTTAGCTGGGTGTCGCCCGCTTCATGGAGCCAGGCCCTTTGCCAGCCTGGTTGGTGCCGGGAAGGCTGTGTTCCTCGAGCTGGTCTTTATGCTGCTCCCCGCCACCTGGGCTGTTGTCTCGGTCGGTCTCTTCACATGAGCCAGGCCCTTTGCCAGCCTGGTTGGTGCCGGGGAGGCTGTGCTCCTCCAGCTGTTCCTGCTTGCCGCCATGATCCTCGTGTCCCATGTTCCCTCCTTGACGTGTGACGAGGGCCATTGCACCAAGGCCCATGGCGTCATCGATCCTGAGTGTTCCCCTGCACTCTATGGTCCAGGTTGGCAAACGCCGAGTCGAGCTTCCCCTGATCAGACCGGCAATGTACGGAGACTGCCGTCGTCGACGGTCGAGGCGAGAGTGTCCAGAATTCGTGGGTCCAGATTGCTGAGTGGACAATTTTTGTCGAATTTGATTGCGTGCGGCAGCGCATTCGCACGGGCCTCGGCTACCGTCGCCACTTCAATTGGCGGTACGAAGTGCTCTACATCTGGACGGGGTCGCGAAGCGCCGTCGATGAGGGCTTCGGCACCACGGAGAACATTCTGAACATCCGTGTGAAGCGCGTGTTTTGACACCGAAGAAGCGACGAGCGATCACGGAGCGCATGCGCACGTACTGGGCCGAACGAAGAACGGAACTGACTAACTCCAGTCCTCGACGCGCAGGCCCGGGACTCGGATCATGTGATCGACATTGGCCGTGACGAGCGTGGCATCGAGCACGAGCGCGTGAGCCGCAATGGCGGCATCGAAATCCTCAATCCGCGTGCCACGGCGTTCCAGGGTTGCCTTGATGCGGCCGAACATCTGGCTGACGGCATCGGTCCACTCGGCTCGTAGGAGTTCTGTGGAGATCAGGTCGAACCGCGACTGTAGGGCCGCTCGGCGCTTCGACCGCGGCAGACGCTCTATGCCAAAGGCGATCTCTGCGAGCACTGGCTGCGGCAGGGCGACCTCGGCCGGCGCGGTAGCCGCCAGCCGTTCGACGACTGCCGCGGTGCCTTTCATGAGCGCCGACGCGGCGTTTGTGTCCAGGACGTACATCACAACTCGTGCGGCTTCTTCGAGCGCCGCGCCTGTTTCACGGCGTTGAGCAGTTCATCCGCCGCCGCGCTGGTCTCGCTATCCACTCGTCGCAACCGCTCCAAGAACTCTGGCGTCCATCCAGAACGCTCGCGAACGGCCTGCTCCAAGGCGCGGACGACGAGACGATTCCGGCTGATCCCGAGCGCCTTCGCGCGCCGGTCCACGGATTTCAGCAGCGGATCGGGAATGTGCACCGTGGTCGGCATGAATATACTCACGAATATATCATAGGCCGCGGCGCCACCGCAATCAGTGAAGCCCGTCCTCCCTGCTGGCGGGAACCCGTTCCGGCGCCTGGGGAGCAGGCGCCGCCAGAAGCCAGACATCCGGCTCACACACGAAGCCAATCGCGGGCGGCCAGGTGTGTTTTCAGTCCTTCCACCTGGCGGCGGGTGATGGCGGCAGGCGGTGACATCCCATCAGAGTGTTCGTAATGTTTCGCCACCTCCTCAACGCGCTCGCTACGCCACTCCGAATCTGAGGCGGATCACGTCGCCTCGATACTGAAAGATCTTCCTGAGTGTCGAGCGGATGAAGACGCGATTCGCCAGCCGCCCGACGAGCCCGAGCGGCGGTGTGTAATACACGCGATCCTCCATCACCGTGCGCGGGCCATCGGCCTGAAATGTGTGTTCGTGCCACCAGAAGCGATACGGGCCCTTCTCTTGAAGATCGGCAAAGCTTCGGCCCGGCTCCCACGTGGTGATGCGCGTGCGCCAACGAACGGGCAGGGGACCGACGCGCACGCGGTAGTCGATCACGGCCCCCGCCGCCATCGGCGGCGCCTGTCCCTGAATGGAAAATCGCATCGCAGCCGGCGTGATCACGCCGAGGTTCGCGGCCTTCGAGAAGAAGGCGAACGTCTCCTCGAGCGGCGCATCGATCACCGTCCTGGCCCGCAGCTCGTAGCGAGCCTCCCCGGCTCCTTCGGGTCTCGACTGCGCGGGCGAGATCGCGACGGCGGTGCCGTCGACAATGTCCTCGAGCGCCAGAGTCCAGGGTTGGAAAGTCGAACGCGAACTGGTGCTCCCGGAGCACGCGAGGGTCCACGCGCTGGCTCGCCAGCAGCACGGTGGCCGCCTCGCCGAAGATCACCTTGAGCGCGAGCGCCGGCACCGGAAGCATGGCTGGGCGATGAAGGGCGCGACCGAGGGCGCGCGCGAACGTTCGGCTGGTCGCCTGCTCCGGCGCCACGCCGTTCACCGGACCCCGATAGCGTTCGTCGACCAGCGCCACCGCGATGATCTTCACGAGGTCGTGGAGATGAATCCACGGCAGGTACTGCGCGCCCGATCCGATGGGCCCACCCACTCCCAACTGGAACGGCGGCAGCATCTGCGCCAGCGCGCCGCCGGCCCGACCCAGCACGACGCCGGTTCGCAGCAGCACGACGCGCGCGCCCAGCCGCTCGGCGTCCTGGGCCGCGCTCTCCCACCGCCGGCACAGCCGCGCCAGGAAATCGTCGCCGCCGCTCGACGCTTCCGTGAGCGATTCATCGCCGCGGTCGCCGTAGTAGCCGACGGCGCTGCCGGACACGAAGACGCGCGGGCGGGTCGTGGCCTCGGCCATGGCCCGCACAAGCTGCTCGGTCACCGCGATGCGGCTGCTTTCGAGGACGGCGCGGCGGGCGGCCGTCCACCGGCCGCCCATCAGCGGTTCGCCCGCCAGATTCACGACGGCGTCGCGTGCGCTCGATCGCCGCGACCAACTCGTCGGGCGCCGTGTCGGCGTGAACCAGTTCGACGTCGGCACCCAGCAGGCCCCGGGCGCGCGCCGGCGATCGCACCCACGCAACCACGGCATGCCCGTCGCGCTGGAGCCGAGGTATCAGCGCCCGACCGATGAAACCGGTCGCGCCCGTCACGAATACACGCATGTCACACCCTTCCTAGATCTTTCGGCTGTCGTACGCCCAGTGAAGGACGGCCTGTCGCTGCCGCCTCCGACACTCGAGATCGCCCAGGTTCGCAGTGCTTCCGAATCGCCGCCACGTGTCGGACGATCGCACGCCAGCGTCGAATCTGCCGGGCGTCGTCGGCGGTTCTGCGGCCCATGTAGTAGCGGCAATACCACTGGAACCACCCGCGTGGATCCTGCTCGTGGATCCAGCCGCTGCGGCGCCAGACGCCGAGCGATTGCGAGGCGTTCACGCCGAAGCAGTTCAGGCGCGCGTCATGCCGCTCGACGCACAGCTTGGCGCGCGCGAACCAACTCCGTGGGAACTCTTCCTGGCAGTCCGTCATGTACCTCCCGCCGAAGACGCCGAGCCGCAGCATCTGTTTCGGCGTCAGATCCGGCGTGAACCCCGGCGCGAAGTTCCGGCCGACCGGCGCGGTGCGCCAGTAGGCATAGCCGCGCTGCATCCGATCGTTGACGATGACTTCTTCCTCATCGCCGTCACACGTGGTTCCGCAGCATCAGCTCGACCGGATGCGGCCGCAGGTAGACCTGGTCGGCGAGATACGGCACGCCGCAGCGCCGGATGTGATGGACGAAGAGCGTGAGCGGCACGACCAGCGGCACACGGCCCCCGGCATAGTCGCCGATGAGGGCGAGCAGCTCGGCCCGGCTCTCGCGGTCGAGCGTCTGCTTGAAGTAGCCGAGCATGTGCTGCAGCACGTTCGCGTGCCGGCGCGGGGTGGCCATGGCGCCAAGCGCCGTCATGAATTCGGTCGAATAGCGATCCTGGAATTCGCGTCGTGCCATCGCCTTGCCCGATGCCACGAGGCGACCGAGTCGCTGGTAGGCCTCCGGCCGGTGGGCCATCAGCGTGAGCTTGTGCGCGGTGTGGAACCGTACGACGTCACCCATCGACCACCGTGCCGGCAAACAACGCGGTGAGCCGACGATAGGCAAAGATGCGCTCGACGAAGTTCTCGCGCAGCCGCGGATCGTTGAGCCGCCCTTCTTCTTCGACAGGCAGCAGGGGAAAGCGCGTGACCAGGGCGTCGGCAAACAGCCCGCGGCCTGACTTCACCGGCATCCCGGCGGTGCCATACACCTTGACGCGCTCGAGGCCGCAGGTGGGCGAGTCTTTCTTCAACACGAAGCCGCAGAGTTCGCCATCGGCCAGTTCCTCGACCCGGCGGCGCGCGTAGCCACGCATGCGCGTGGTGTGATCCTGCGCCGTCTTGTTGGTCAGCAGGCGAATCCGGCCATCGGCCTGCACCAGCCGCATCGATTCACGCGGGGCGTCGAGTCCGGATTCGACTTCCGGGCACACCGGCACCCAGTCGACGAACTGGTCCGAGCGATTCCACCAGGAACGGATCTCGCTTGTGGCCGCCGTCGAAGCGCACCGGCTCCCCGAGCAGACACGCCGAAATCCCGAGACGGATGCGTTCGTGGGTCATCGCCGACTCACACCGTCCGGTCGCGAATCCAACTGAAGCGGGCGCAGTTGAAGCGGCTGCAGGCGGATGGGTGAACGCGTGCGCGACGGGCGCGAACCGCCGATGGCGGAGTGTGCCACCAACAGCCCCGGGTCGATCACCACTCGACCCCGGGCGGCCCGCCAGGTTTCATACGCGCGATGCCGAGTCTGGACATCCGGCTCTCGAGCGTAGTCGGCTTGAGGCCCAGACGCTCCGCCGCGCCGCCGGATCCGCGGACGCGCCCGTTGGTGCTCGTGAGAACGGCGCGGATGTGACTGACTTCGAGCTCGGTCAGCGTCATCGCGTTCCGGGCCATCCGCCGATCATCGAGCCGCGGAGCCGCGACCACCAGCTGGGGGCCGGTTGCCAGGATGACCGCGCGTTCGATGACGTTGCGCAGCTCGCGGACGTTTCCCGGCCAGAGGTAGCGCTCCAGTTCGTGCAGGCTCTCCTCTGAAATCGACTCGATGGTCTTGCCGAACGACTGGGCGAACTCATCGATGAAGGTCCACGCCAGCGCGGGGATGTCCTCGACCCGCTCGCGCAACGGTGGAACGACGACGGGGAACACGTTGAGGCGATAGTACAGATCCTCGCGAAAGGTCTTGTCGCGGACCGCCTCCTCGAGGTTGCGGTTCGTGGCCGCGATGATGCGGACGTCGACCTTGACGGGCTGCGCGCTCCCGAGGCGTTCGATCACGCGCTCCTGAAGTACGCGGAGCAGCTTGACCTGGACTGCCATCGGCAAGTCACCGATCTCGTCGAGAAAGAGCGTGGACTGGTGGGCGGCTTCGAACCGCCCGATCTGCCGCGAAAGCGCATCTGTGTACGCGCCCTTTTCGCGGCCGAACAGCTCGCTCTCGATGAGGGTCGTCGGAATCGCCGCGCAGCTCACGTCGATCATCCGGCGCTGACGGCGCGGGCTGAGGTCGTGAATCGCCCGCGCCATCACGTCCTTGCCCGTTCCCGTTTCACCGAGCAGCAGGACGGTGGCGGGCGTGGGCGCGACCTGTCGGATTTGCGCCAGCATTCGTTGGGTTGCCGCGCTCTCCACCCGTTTCGGCAGTTCTCCCTCAGTCACGGTGTCCTGTGCCATCGATGCTTAGAAATATCAGAACCCACTGATGGTGTCAAGCTTTTGTCCATGACAAATCATTGACAGTATGGCCGCGTCGCGATATGCTGCAGGAACACTGACGCTCGAAAAGCGGGGATAGGACACATGCTCACGCCCACAGCGAGCGTCGCCACCGCTTCGATCGCGGTTCGGATCGTGACCCGATGAAGAAACAGAGCCCGGTGAGCCGGCCGCCCGGGGGCCTCGCGCGCTATCCGATCCGCGCGGTCTCGAAGCTGACCGGGATCAGTATCGATACGCTGCGTGCGTGGGAGCGGCGTCATGCCGCCGTCGCTCCCATCAGAGACGACCGCGGGCGCTTGTACACGGATTCCGACGTCGAACGCCTGCGCCTCCTGCACCGTGCTTTGGCCCACGGACACAGCATCGGCCGACTGGCGCCGCTCACGAACGAGGAACTGCGTCACCTGGCCGGCGATCCGGCCGCGAGTGCGGCGCCGTCGCCGGAACTGACTCGAGTGACGGCAGTTGATGCGGCCACGCTCGCCGTCGCGCTCCAGAGCTACGACGCGTCAGCCATCGATCGGGAGATGGCTCGGCTTGCCGCGGTCCTGCCCCCGCTCGAGTTGCTCCGCGACGCGCTGATGCCCACGCTGGCGCAGGTGGGCGACGAGTGGCACCGCCATCGCGCGAGCATCGCGCAGGAGCACTTGATGTCCTCGACCATGCGGAACGTGCTCGGGTCCTTCCTGCGTGTGTACGCGCGACCCAACGTGCCGGCGCGGTTGCTCTTCGCGACCCCCGCCGGCGACCGACACGAGATCGGCACACTTGGCGCGGCGCTGCTGGCCGCCAGCAGCGGGCTGGGGGTCGCCTATCTCGGGCCGGATCTTCCCGCCCATGACCTCGTCGACAGCGTGAAGCCTGCCGGCGCGCAGGTGCTGGTGCTCGGGTTGACCAAGGTGTCAGTCGCGACAGCGACACAACGGGAATTGCGCAAGGTCGTCCGCGACCTGCCGTCCGATGTCGAGCTGTGGGCTGGTGGCCGTGGCGCCGGGCGCTACGCCTCGATCATCAATCCACGGGGGCGCATATTCGGCGACTACACCGCGTACCAACAGGAACTCGTCCGCCTCGGGGGACACATCGCGTGACGTCCATGCGCTCCCGCCTGTTGTCTTCTTTCACTTCCCACGTTCCTGCACTCAGAGCCGTCGTGCTGGCACTGGTCGCCACCTCCGCGGCGGCGCAGGACACCACTGGCGTGGGTGCCATCAGGGGCGTCGTGGTGGACGCGGCCGGCAAGCCGGCAGAGGGAGTGCGCGTGTGCGCCCTCGACACCGCCGCTTGCGCCACCAGCGATGCTCGCGGCGTGTTTCGCATCGGCGAGCTGCGCGCGGGAGGGTATCGGCTGGAGATCCTGCCGCTCGAAGGCCTGCCCTTCACCAGCGACCAGGTGGACGTCCGCGCCGGGCTGGACGGCACCGTAGACATCACGTTGCCGGCGCAGGGTTTCCAGCAGACGGTTACGGTGACCGCGCCGGCGTTCCAGGCGCCCGAGGCGGTGAAGAACTCGGGCTTTCTGGTGGCGCCTCGCGAGATCCTCAAGAGCGCGGCGGCCCTGCAGGACGTGTCGCGCTTTGTGCAGGGCCTGCCGGGCGTCGTGATCGGTACCAACGACTTCCGCAACGACATCATCGTCCGCGGCGGCAGCCCCCTCGAGAATCTGTTCGTGGTGGACAACGTCGAGATTCCCAATATCAACGCCTTCGCGAACTTCGCGTCGGCCGGGGGCACGGTCAGCCTCCTCGACGCTCAACTGCTGCAGGACGTCACGTTCCTGACCGGCGGCTATCCCGCGCCCTACGCCAATCGCACGTCGAGCGTGTTGCAGGTGACGCAACGCGAGGGCAACCGCGAGGAGTTCGGCGGATGGGCCACGCTGGGCTTTGCCGGCGCGGGTGCGATCCTCGAAGGGCCCATCAGTGCCGGAAACGGATCGTGGGTTGTGTCGGCGCGCCGAAGCTTCCTGGACGTGTTCACCGACGATGTGGGGTTTGGCGGCGTGCCGGTGAACTATTCGTACAACGCCAAGGCGGTGTACGACCTCACGCCCAGGGATCGCATCTGGATGGTGAACATCGCCGGCGTCGACGAGATTCGGCTGGGCCTCACCGAGTCCACCGACCTCGAGGAAGAGATCGCGAACTTCGACATCCGCTACGACGGTTGGCGCAGCGCCACCGGATTCAACTGGCAGCGCATCTTCGGATCGCGCGGCGTGGGCCTGCTCGGCATCACCCATTCCGAGGCCAGGGTGGGCCAGCAGGTGAAAGACCTGGTGGCACAGGGCGCGCCGCCGCCGGGCGTGGCACCCGAGGACATCATCGCCCAAAGCCCCATCGTTTACTTCGAAGACTCGCGCGAGGGCGAGACGACGATCAAATACGACCTCACGCTGCACGTGCCGTTGTTCGACACGGTGCAGGCCGGCGGCAGCTTCAAGACGTTCCGCATCGACTACACGGCGGAATCGCCCTACGGCAACGACACGCCGTACTCGCCAGTGCCCGGCATCGACCCGTTCTTTCTCGACACGCGCTTCCGGTCATATCAGACCGGCGCCTACCTGCAGGCCTCGAAGCAGGTGGCGTCGCGCGTGAACGTCACCCTGGGCGGCCGCTTCGACCACTATGACATCCTGTCGAAGGCCAGGTTCAGCCCGCGCGCGGGCGCGAAGGTGCGTATCACCGACGCTCTGTCGTGGAACGCCAGCGTCGGGTCGTACTATCAGCAGCCGGCGTTTCTGTTCGTGTCGGCATTTCCCCAGAACGCGTCGCTTGTACCGTGGCGCGCAGACCACTACGTGACCGGCCTCGCCTGGTCGCCCGGCACCAATCTGCGGGTGACGGCCGAAGCGTATCGGAAGAATTACGCCGACTACCCGGTTGCGAACGACCTGCCTGCTGTGTCGCTGGCCAATATCGGCGATACCTTCGACGTGCGGGAGATCCTGTTTCCGCTCACGAGCGCGGGGGATGGGTACTCCGAAGGCGTCGAGTTCTTCGTCGAGAAGCGCCTGTCGTCGAAGCTGTACGGGCAGGGGAACCTGTCGTTCTCGCGGACGCGGCACGCCGGGCTGGACGGCGTCCTCAGGCCCGGCTCGTTCGACTACCCGTTTATCGTCAACCTGCTCGGCGGTTACCGGCTCTCGCCAGAGTGGGAGCTCTCGGCCCGAGTGTCGTTTCTCTCGGGCCGGCCGTTCACACCGTACGACCAGGCTGTGTCCACGGCGCAGCGGCGCGGCGTGTACGACCTGACGCGCGTCAATGCCGAGAGAGCGCCTGATTACACCCGCATCGACATCCGCGTGGACCGCACCTTCAGAGTCGGCGGGCAGCCGCTCAACGTGTTTGCCGGCGTGCAGAACGTGACCAACCGCCGCAACTTCGCCAGCTATAGCTGGAACCGCCGTACCAACGCCCAGCAGTTCGGCGAGCAGCAGGGCATCTTCCCGATCCTCGGCCTCGACTGGCGGTTCTAGATACCATGTCCCGCGTCTTCGCCACCACACAGCCGCAGATACACTCCGTCCTCCTCACGGGCGCGACTGGTTATATCGGAGGACGACTCGTGCCCGTCCTGGAAGCCGCGGGGATTCAGCTCCGTTGTCTTGCGCGACGTCCGGCCGCGCTCGCGTCGCGGGTGCTGCCGACGACCGAAGTAGTCGCGGGCGATCTCCTCGATCCGGTGTCGCTCGATCGCGCGCTCGCCGGCATCGACGTGGCGTATTACCTCGTGCACTCCATGGGGGCACACAACGATTACCTCGAGACGGATCGTGTCGCGGCCCGCAACTTTGGCGAAGCCGCGCGACGAGCGGGGGTTCGCCGAATCGTGTACCTCGGCGGTCTCGTCGCTGCTGACACGGGGCTCAGCAAGCATCTGAGGAGCCGCGTCGAGACGGGTGAGGCGCTGAGGGCGAGCGGGGTCCCTGTCATAGAGTTGCGGGCTTCTGTCGTCATCGGGTCGGGCAGCCTGTCATTCGAGCTCATTCGTGCGCTCGTTGAACGTCTGCCGGTCATGATCTGCCCGAAGTGGGTGTCGACGCTGGCGCAGCCCATAGGTATCGATGACGTGCTCGCCTATCTCGAAGCCGCGCTCCACCTTGCCGACGAGGGGAATCGGACGTTCGAAATCGGCGGCGCCGACCAGGCGAGCTACGGCGACGTGATGCGGGAGTACGCAAGGCAGCGCGGGTTGACGCGTGTGCTGATCTCCGTTCCGCTGCTGACACCGCGCTTGTCGAGCCTGTGGCTTGGACTCGTGACGCCCATCTACGCTCGAGTCGGGCGCGAATTGATAGAGGGATTGAAGACCCGGTCGGTCGTCACGGATACCACCGCCCTCTCCGTATTCCCCATCAGACCCGCCGGACTGAGGGACGCGATCGGTTGCGCGATTCGAAACGAGGATCGCGCGTGTGGCGACAGGCACAGCGGAGTGCCTGTGCGATAGCGTTCCCAGGTCTTCATCACCTCGTCGGCCATCATCTCGAGAAACATCGGATCGTCGTTCACCGTGGCGGCTCGCGCCAGGGGCAACCCCGCTTCGCGGCAGACCCGGGCGGCTTCCACGTCCAGGTCGTACAGCACCTCGATGTGATCGCAGATGAAACCGATCGGACAGATCACGGCGGCCGCGAGCCCGCGATCCCGTTCGGCTCGAAGGTAGTGGCACACATCCGGCTCGAGCCACGGATCCTCCGGACGCCCGCTTCGGCTCTGGAACACCAGCGCCCAGTCCGGCACACCGAGGCGTCCGGCCACCAGCCGCGCCGATTCCATGAGCTGCGCGCGATACCGGGCGGCGCCCGCCATCGCGGCGGGGATGCTGTGCGCTGTGAACACGACACGTGCGGTCGATCGCAGTCCTGCCGGAAGCCTGTCGATGGCGGCGCGCACGCGTCGAGCGTTGGCTTCGATGAAGAGCGGGTGGTCGTGCCAGTCGCCGACATAGGTGACGGACACATCGCCGAGCCCTGCCTCCAGAACCGCCGCGCGGGCATGAATGACGTTTTCTCTGTACTGCGCACAGCTCGAATAGGATCGGTGCGGTGCGCACACAAATCCGATCGCGCGCCTGACGCCGTCCTTCGCCATCACCTCGAGTGAATCCGGCAGGAGGGGATGCCAGTTGCGCATCCCCAGATAGACGGGAAGATTCAGACCGCGCGACGCCAGGTGATGTTTCAACCCTTCCACCTGGCGCCGGGTGATGGCGGCAAGCGGCGACACACCGCCGAAGAGTTCGTAGTGTGTCGCCACCTCCTCAATCCGTTCCGGCGGCACACGCCGGCCGCGGAGCACGTTGGCGAGAAACGGTCGGACGTCCGCCGGTCCCTCCGGGCCTCCGAAGGCGACGACGAGCACAGCGTCGAAAGGCCGTCCCGTCATGCTAGAACCGGAGGGTGATGCCGGCGGTGACGGGGAGCGCCCACCGGCTGCTCGCGTCGTTGATCGACTCGAGACCGGTGCCCGCAAGCCCTTCGTTCTGGCTCAGCTCACCGTGCCATCTGAAATCCACGCCGCCCTGGAATGCCACGTTGCCCGTCAACGCGATCTGCACGCCACCGGACAACGTGAAGCTTGGCACCGTGGATGATTCATAGAAGCCGACGTCGCTGACCGTGACACTGGCTGCGGGAACCGTCAGCGTGCTGTTGATCGTCTCTACGCGAGTGAAGCCTGCCGACCCGCCGACAAACGGCTTGACCGAACCCATGCCCAGGTATTGCCGATAGCCGAAGTCCATGCCGAACGCGCTGTAGTCGTCGAACTTCGCAAAGAGCGGCAGTCCCGCGACGGTGCCCACCTGGAGATTGGTGGACGGATTCGATGTGTAGCTGCCCAACACCCGGATCTCGCCGTTTGGCGTCACCAGATAGCCCAGGCCGCCCGACCAAAGGAAGCCCTGGCCGTAGACGTCGCCGTAGGTCTTGGCGTCGACCGAGGTCGGCAGGTTCAGCACCTGGCCGCTCGCGCCGCCGTGGGCGTCGCCGGACATGGCCGTCTGAGCGCCCAGATCGAATGAGAACGACCAGGGTCGATCGTTCTGGGCGTAAGCCGGCGTGGACCAGAGAACCGCCGCAAGTGCGACGGCTCCCAACGATGATGATCTTCGTGCGACGAATGTCATTGCTCTCTACTCCTTGTTCTGTGCTACTTGGGAAGGACAACGGTGTCGATCACGTGGATCACTCCGTTGGTGCATGCGATGTCTGCGCTGGTGACCGTGGCGTTGTCGACCATCACGTGTCCGCCCGTCGCGCGAATCGTCAGCGACGCGCCGTTCACCGTCTTTGCAGACGGGAGCGTCGCGGCCTGGGCCGCCATGACCTGTCCCGGCACGACGTGGTAGGTCAGGATGGCCGTCAGCCTGGCCTTGTTCTCGGGCTTGAGCAGGTCCTCGACGGTGCCCTTCGGCAACTTTGCGAACGCCGCATCGGTCGGCGCGAACACTGTGAACGGCCCTTTTCCTTTCAACGTCTCCACCAGCCCGGCCGCCTGCAGCGCCGCCGCCAGGGTCTTGAACGATCCGGCCGCGACCGCCGTGTCGACGATGTCCTTCGTAGCGGTCTCGGCCTCGACGCGCGTACCGACAGACGCGGCAGCCAGCACCGCCATCAACGAACCCACCCACAGCGCCTTCGTAATCAACTTCATCGTTCGCTCTCCTTGGTTGCGCGTGCGGGAAACACCGCACGACGCTTTCGAGAATCGATACTAATGAGAAAAAAACTTGATTGATACTCAATTCCATCTCATACTGAAAGTCGTTTGAGCGACCGGCCAAAAAGGGCAATAATTTTTCCTCATAGTAAAATCCAGAAACCCCGAACGAAGATGGAGCGTGTGTGGCCCAGCCGACCTTGACCGATGAACTCCGCCGCTACGAGATTGGGAGCAAGCTCAGGGCCTTGCGCCTGAGGAAGAAGCTCGGGCTGGTCGAACTGGGACGCCACACGGGGCTGTCGCCGGCGCTCCTGTCCAAGCTCGAGCGCGGCAGGATGTTCCCGACGCTGGCGACGCTCCTGCGGATTGCGATGGTGTTCAGCGTCGAGCTCGACTACTTCTTCGCCGATCACCGCAAGCACCGCGCGCTGGCCATCGTCCGCCGCGCCGCGCGCCTGCGCTTTCCCGAAGCACCGGGCCGGCGCGATCCCGCGTTTCATTTCGAGAGCCTGACGTTTCCGGTGGCCGAGCCGAAGTGCGAGGCCTACCTCGCGACGTTCCACCCGGTGGCAGAGGGCAAGGCGCGCCCCCACGAGCACCCCGGAGCGGAGGTGATCTACGTGCTCTCCGGTGAGCTGGGCGTCACGATCGAGACCGCCGAGCACCTGCTCGAGAGCGGTGACGCGATGTACTTCGACTCATCGGTGCCGCACAGCTACCGCCGGACGGGCCGTTCAGCCTGCTCCGCGCTGGTGTTGGCGATCGCCTGACGGACGATCGGATCTTCGGATCGTCGGGTGACGAATGCGTTTGTTCTGCTCTTGCCTCTGGAGCGTCTTGCGTATTTCAGCCTCGCGCCGGCTCGTGGGAGTGGATGACATTGGCGTGCAGGCATCGCAACGTCGGTGAACGATCGAGACAGTTCGCCAGTCACCTCAGGTTTTCTCAGGCCCTGACGACCGAGCTCAGCTCGCCGCTGATCGAGCAGGTATCGACGCCAAGAGTCTCAAGAGCGCGTCATGCTCGACCGGCTTCACAACGTGATGGTCGAACCCAGCGTCCCGGGAAAGAGAGCGGTCCGATTCCTGTCCCCAACCGGTCAGCGCGACGAGCACGATATCCCGACCCCAGGTCTGCTCGCGGATCTGCCGGCACACGTCGAACCCGTTCAGCTGCGGCAAGCCGATGTCCAGCAGAATCACGTCGGGACGATACGATTCGGCCGCCGTCAAAGCACCGGGACCGTCGTGCGCCGAATGCGTGTGATGGCCGTTCCACTGCAGCAGCGTCGTGAGCATGTCTGCCGCATCCACGTTGTCGTCAACCACCAGCACGCGCAGGGGCGACGCGGCCTGAGCGGAGTCATGGGGTTCGGTCCCTTCAGCGACGACAACATCGAGGGTCTGTGTCACGGGTAACCGCAGGGTGAAGGTGCTGCCGGCGCCTGGTCCGTCGCTCTCGACGTCGATCCGCCCTCCATGCATGTGTACAAGGCGTCGAGCGAGATGCAACCCAATCCCGAGGCCCCCTTGCGAACGCTCCAGCGACGAATCGACCTGGGAGAACAGGTCGAAAATGCTCGTCAGCTTGCTTTGCGGGATCCCCATGCCTGCATCTCTGATCGTGATCACCGCCTCGAGCCCATGCTGGTTGGCTTCGACCCAAATGTGTCCGTTCGGCTCTGAGTACCGACAGGCGTTATTCAGCAAGTTGCCGATGACCTGTCCGAGCCGTAGCGGGTCGGCGTGCAGGTAGATCGGTTCGGTTGGCACGCTGAGATGGAGCTCGTGTTTGGACCTTTCGAGTAACGGGCCACTGGTCTCGATCGCACCACGAATGAGCGACCCCAGCTCCACCCGCTGTTGGCGAAGGACGAGGCGGTCGTGAGCAATCCGACCGACGTCCATCAGATCATCCAACAACCGGGTCATGAGTGTCGTCTGACGGTCAATCACCTCGCGCGCCCGTGTGATGTCGGGATCCGTCGAGGGTTTTTTCTTGATCAGGTCGACAGCCGTGCGGACCGGCGCCAGCGGGTTTCGCAACTCATGGGCGAGCGTCATCAGGAACTCGTCTTTGCGTCGATCGGCCGTTCGAAGGGCCTCCTCGTTGTGCCGCCGTTCGATCAGGTCAGCGGCCTGACGCGCGAGAATATCGAGCAGACGCAGCTCACGCATCGACGGGTCGTAGGGTTGATTCCAATGCGTAGACAGCATGCCCAGGAGCTTGCCGCCGCGTGAAACGAGCGGGGTGGACTGCACTGCCCCTATTCCCGTTTCACGGTAGACGTCGAGATCCTCGGTGCCAGCCATGAATTCGCAGGTCAGGATGTCCGGCACGATGATCCGCTCACCACGGGTCAGGGACTGGCCGCACGTACTCCGCGAGTTCGGGGTCACCAACTCCCAGAATTGTGCCGCGCGCTCGTTGAATCCGCGCGCCACGATCAGCCGAAGTCCGATTGCCGTTCCCGAGTCAGGATCGGTCTCGAGCAGCTGCAGGCTGCCGAACTGGGCCCGCGTCATCGAGATCGCGGAATCGACGATCGTCTCGAACAGGGACTGCACGTCGTTCTCATGGATGATCTCGGCACTGACGCGCTGCAACACGATGTTGTCAGCCAGATCGGCCTCGAGCTGCATCCGGCTCTCCCGTAGCTCGTCTTCGGCGGCTTTGCGCGTCGTGACGTCCTGAAAGTAAATGGTGAGGCCGCCATCGGCGGCCGGATAGGCTTTGTTCGAGAACCACCGCTCGAGACGCGGGTCGAAGTCTTCGAACTCGACGCTCGTCCGCTCGGCAGCGGCTCGATGCAATTCGAGATCCGCCACCGAACCAACGGCCTCTGGAAAGACCTCCCACGCAATGCGCCCCCGCATTTCTCCTGGCGCCTTCTTCAGCAGCCGCCCGGCCTCGGGGTTGACGTACATATATCGCCAATCGCGATCAAGGGCGACGAACCCGTCGCCAATGCTTTCAAGCGTCTCCGTCAACCGGCTCTGGCTGGCCCGTACTTCCTTCTCGGTTCGCTCACGAGCGCGCGACTGTCGGCTAATCGCACTCGCAGTCCACCAGAGCAATCCGAGCAGCAGACCAATCTCCAGCACCGTCATGGCGGCGGTGCCAAATGCCAGGTCGTACAAACCAGCACGCTCGCCGGTCAGTTTCAGCAGACCGAGCGCAATCGGCAACACGATGAGAGAGGGCAGGATTCGGCGGACGAGGACACCAGCGGGACCGCTTTCGCTCAGCAGCCGCATCGGCCCGTGTCCTGGGATGGCGAGCACCACACCCACCGACACCGCGAGAATGAACGTCGACGTCTGAAATGCGATCACCGTGGCCGTTGGGATCGTGTAGAGGGCGCTCGCACCGTATAAATAGCCGACGATGGATAGACTGGAGATGCCCACCGTGATCAACGCCAATGCCGGCGCGACAGCGCGCCACGGCTTGTCGTCGCCTCGTGATGTCGACGACGCCATGACGAGCGCGCATCCGATCACGGTCCACGACACGGCGCCCGGCGGTCCCATGCGCCCGGGAAAGAGCACGCCCCGCCTGCCCCACTCGCGTTCGAACATCAGCAGCGTGTCGATGCCAAGGTTGATCCCCGACAAATATTGCAGCAGCGCGGTCGCGCCAATGCCGCCCACCAGAATCCCGAGGATGGCAGCCGTCTTCTTGTAGCCCCGCACCAGGAGGATGATGCTCGCGCCTGCGGCCGCGGCCGCCAGGGTGGCGTTCGGCTGGATCGAGATTCCGTCGCTGTCCCAATCGGTTAGGCGTGAAGCATCGGCGACCCAGCCGATCAAGGAGATCAAACCGCCTACTAACGCGTACAGCCCAAGGGCCGCAGCAACCGCGGCCGACCGGGCAGCTGCGAGCCGGTCGGGCTGAGCCTCAGGTGGCGGAGGGTCCGTCGATTCCGCACGAACCGCGTTGGGATCCATAGCTCAGGCCAGCAAGTATGGATCGGCTGGGCGGCGCTGGCACAGCAACGGTCGATGCAACGCTGGCCGGTGCGAGGGGACGGTGCCGCCGCCTTTGCCCGTGCCAAGTCGCCCCGCCTCAAGACAGCGGACCGCCAAATCCGCATCGTAGAACGGGCTCGTCGCGCGGATCCTGGTGGGTCGGGGTGGTGTTGTCGCTGGCTCCGGCGAGAACCGGTGCACGAGCCCGCCTCGTTCGCTCCCCGTGGTCTGCGGCAATCGCTTGGCGGCATCGTTGTCGGCGAAAAGAACCGTTGCATTCCTCCATTACAAGACGCGTCACACGTCGCGGTTCGGCCGCCCATTTTTTGCGAGCCGTCCGGGACAATTTCAGGGACAATCGCGGGGTCAGCAGCATTCCACGTAACTCCCAGCGTGTCGTATACTTGGATTTCTCGCCGCGGCGTGCCGTGAGCGAGCGAAGCGAGTCGCACGGTGAGGTGGCCGAGAGGCTGAAGGCGGCGGTTTGCTAAACCGTTGTAGGGCCTAAAAGCTCTACCCAGGGTTCGAATCCCTGCCTCACCGCCAGTTAAGTTGTTCTATCCATTGATCTTTTCTTCGGAGACCCTCACCGTCTCCAAAATGTCTGCCAAAACTCTGTACGGAAAACGGCTGATCGAGCAGTCGAATTGCGCTGTCGAGCGCTGCTGGACTCAGGTGCATGTAGCGCTGCGTCATGCCGAGCTCGCGATGTCCGGCCAACTCCTGAATCGCTCTCGGTGGTGCGCCGCGCATCGCCAGGTGCGAACAGAACGTGTGACGCAAGTGCACGCCGTCCCGCGACAGCTTCGCGCGACGCGACGCTCGCAGCACGCGGTACTGCACCATCTGCCGGGTCAGCGGCTGGCCGCTGTCCTAGCACGGCACGTTCGGGCTCCGCAGAGGCCGATGATCGCGAAACGCCGCCGCGAGTCTGATGGTGAGCGGCACGTACCGCAGCGGTCCGCCCTTCGGTGTCGTCACCTGGCCGTTCCAGTCGGACCGCTGGACGCAGATCTGCCGCTTGCCGAGATCGACGGCGTTCGATCATGGCGTAGATCGCCCGCCTCGTTGTGCGCAGAAGATCCGCCGCGTCGTCCACCGTGAGCAGAACGGGCAACGTCGTAGAGCTTCGATCGACGGACCGACTCGAAGCCTGTCGAGGTTTAGCCGCGCACGTCAACTTTGATCTGGCGCGGCTTGGCTTCCTCGCGCGCAGGGAGTCGTACGGTAAGCACGCCATTCTTGTGCTCCGCCGAGATCTTCGTCGCATCGACCGACGAAGGGAGCGAGAACGACCGGCTGAAGGTGCCGTACCGCCGCTCAATGCGGTGGAATTGATCTTCTTTAACTTCGTTCGTAAACCGCTTCTCGCCGCTAATGGTCAGCGTGTCGTTGTTGACGTTGAGCTCAATGTCTTCGGGCGAAACGTCAGGCAGCTCCGCCTTCAACACAAGCTCCTGGTCGGCGTTTTGATAGATATCGACCGGCGGAGCCCACGCACCTGCCGTCATCAGGCCTTCGTCATTCCGACTGTGTCCCGGAGCGCGACCATAAGTGTCAAACGCACGATTGATGCGGTCTTGCAGTTGGCTGAGTTCCCCAAAAGGATCGAAACGAACAATGGCCATAACCTTCCTCCTGGATTCAAGCGATCACAATAAGACGCGACCCAACGCCAAGCGGTGCTCAAATGCGATCGCGGCGTCGCGGAGCGCCGAAAAACATCTCGTCCCACGCCTGAAACAACTCGTCGATGAGCTCGTTGAGGTGTCGCGGCCCGAGCGATCCGTACGCAAAATTCCTCCGCACAACTTCTCTTCGCCGACTGAACATCGGCTCAGGAGCTGCTTGTGCCCTCAACGGTTCTACGAAGCGGCGTCTGGGTACGCGTCTACTCTTGCAGGGCCCGGTCGTAGTGCCACCGTCGGGTGGGGTCGTTTAGCGTTTCGTACGCGGCGAGAACTTCTCGAAACCTCTCGGCAGACGACCCCTGGCCGGCGTCGGGATGGTACCGTCGAGCTAAGACGCGAAATGCGCTTCGGATCGTGTCGGCGTCGGCATCCTGCGGAACACCCAATAACAAGTAGTAGTTCATGTCCGACTACGCGCCTCCTACAAGTGTCACGGTCACTTCAACCTTGCGACCGTCTCGCAGAATAGTGAGGCGCACGCCGTCGCCGACTTGATGATCATCCAGTCTGGCAAGCAGTCGCGCAACACTCTCTACGGGTTTGCCATCAATTGCGACGATGATGTCACCCGGCACCATGCTTCCATCCGCGGCGAGCTGTACTCCTCGGAGACCGACTGCGGCAGCCGGAGAACCGGGTGTCACCCTTAAGATCAAAACACCCTCGACGCGTAACTGTTCGATCGCGGTCCGGTTGAGGCTCTCGTCGACCGCGATTCCGAGACCAGGACGAATGTACTTGCCGCGCGCGATCAGTTGCGGAACGACCCGGTTCACCGTATCAACCGGCACGGCAAACCCGACGCCAGCCGATGCGCCAGACGGACTGAAAATTGCCGTGTTCACACCGATCAACCGGCCGGCGCTGTCAAGCAGCGGTCCACCTGAGTTGCCCGGGTTAATCGCGGCGTCCGTCTGAATCAGATGCTCGATCAGCGTACAGGCCGTCCTGTGCCGGCAATGAGCGATCGAGAGCGGAAATGATGCCAGTCGTGAGTGTCCAGTCAAGGCCGAATGGATTCCCAATGGCGAACACCTTCTGTCCGACCCGGAGCTCCTGGCTTGTACCAATGGCGACGGGCGAAGGCGACTTGGATACGTTGAGGCGAAGCACAGCCAGATCGTGGTCTGGACTGGCTCCTACGAGGGTCGCGGGCGAATCGCGGCCGTCATTCAGCCGTACGCGAGCCTCCGAAGCCCCCGCCACTACATGGAAATTCGTGACAATGTGACCGCGTCCGTCCCACACAAATCCCGAACCAGAGCCTCTCGGAATACTGAACAGGTTCCGGGTCCAAGGGTCGAGGACTCGCTCACGGGTATTGATGTAGACGACAGATGCGCGAGCCTTTTGGAAGAGATCGATGGTGCTTTTTTCGTCCGCACCCAGATCACCACGCGGCGTGACAGGTCGTGGCGTGACTTCGCCGACCGCGACCCGTTGGCCAATCGCCGGAATGACGAACCAGGCGCTGAGTAGAATCAGCACCCCACCGATGCTCCAGCCTCTCCGGCTTCGCAGTCTCTTGGGAACAGCCATGCCCACTCTCTCGTCGACCACAAGCCCAGTCCGGCGTTGCGTATGCGTTCTCTCACGGAGACGGTCCGTTTGTCAGAGTCGAATCCGTCTCTGGCGAGCATCAGGCGGGGGGAACCTGCACCGATGACTCGGCGGCACGCGCCGCAGTCGTCGCCTCCTCGCTGAGGTGCGCGATTTCTTCAACCACCGCCTTCGTGTACACGACGTCAGTCAGACTGCTCAGTCTTGCTTCCAGATTCGACCGAGCGCCGGTTAAGCCGACGCGCAGCAGCGCGACGGCCAACTCCACTTCGCTTCCAGCCGCACGACAACTGGATGCCGCGACCGTCTGCGCGTGCTTTAACCCGAGTGCACACAGACGTATGACTTCCAGCGGAACGTCTGCCGCGGCGCGGAGTGCGAGCTGTATCGCCGCTTCCCGTTTCGACCGTTGTGCCTGGCTCGCTTGCGGCATATTACGCGCCGCGAAGAGCTTCACCACGGTTTCAGTCTCGATCGTCTCGATCAGTTGTTCTTGCACGTCACCAAGCGCGGTGGCTGCGCCCATCAGAGCCGTCCGCTCGTCGATGGAATCTGATCTCGTTGTGGGCAGCGCCGCAACCATCAAGAGGAGCGACGTGCCCATTGCTCCAGCAACCGCGGCCGCTGACACGGCGCCCTGAGGCGCATCCGCAGATGCGAGGGCCGTCAGAAACTCACGTATCGGGACGTCACTGCCTAGTTGCGGATCTGCCATCACGCCTAGCCTCTATCGGGTTCGTCGCCTGCGTCGTGAGGCGGCATCTTGGTCAGTCCGTGGTCGCCCGTGGCGCCGTGGCCACTCGCTGTAGAACCTTTTTGCCTCCGCGGTGGTGGTGCGCTCCCGCTTTCACGATGAAGCGGCGAGGCGCTTTCCCAACGTAGCCAAACGGATAGCAGTGATGAGCGTCAGCGTGGGTTGGTCAGTCGGATCGAGAACCCAGACGTCATTCGGACCCACGACCATCGTCTCTTGCACTCGGTATCGGAAGTCGCCGTGAACCGTCGACACGCGCAATTCGTCACCAACGCGGATGTGTTGAAGCGGTCGGAAGAACGTGTCGCGATGTCCAGCCAGGGCACTGTTGCCTTCGTGCCACGGCAACGCCGTGTCAGGCAGATGTCCAATCGCCACCTTGAGCGTGGCGTCGTCGTCACCCTCGGCGATCATTGCTGACAGGCGTAACCGCGGAATGTCGAGCGACCCGATCAACGCGCCAGTGGCAAGGGCCGCCGAGGCGTCGACCCGGGCAGGCGCCGCCATACGCAGCCGTTCGAGGGCCGCTCGCTGTTCGCGTTGGTAGCGCGTCGCTTGAAGTGACACCACTCCCCACCAGATCAAGCAAACGATGCCGGTTCCCAGGAGCACCCGTTCGATCCACAGGCAGCGTCGCCGTTGCTCAGCGCACATCGCCATCCCTCCGAGGCTTTGGCAGACCGGCGAGATAGCCACTGCGCGTGCGGACCACGAGCCGCCGACGGTCGGGCGATTGGACGATCAGACGAATCTGTCGGAAGGCACCGTCTCTGGCGATGTTGGTCGATACATAGCCGAGGGTGTAGGTGTGGCGGATATCCTGAGCGATCCGTTGCAAAACCTCGGCAATGTCATCCGGGTTCCTGGGGGCAAAGGCCTCGCCTCCATTTGCTTGCGCGATGCGTCTGAGCAACCCCGGATTTGCGTCGCGGTCAACCGAGTCGACGAGCGCCACGGTGTAGATGACGGCGTTCGAAGCCTGGGTCTTCGTGACGACTTCGTCAAAGGTCGTACGACTGGCATTGTCGCCGCCGTCGCTCACGATGACGAGGACTCGACGCTCATGACGGCCACGACCGAGGTAATCGAGACCCGCGACGATACCGTCGAAGAGTGCTGTGCGCCCGTTGGCGCGAATCGTGGTCGTGAGCGCATTCTGCAAGACAGTGACGTTGCTGGTGAACGGCGCCGTCGGCGGCAGGGCGGGTGTGACGCTGTCATTGAAGCCGAGGGCGAAGAGCTCGTCGCTGGGATGACTCGCTTCGGCGAAGGCCGCAGCGGCGGCGATCACGCGTTCTCGAATCGGTTGCATGCTCCCGCTGCTATCGATGAGCAGGCCGACGGTCACCGGTGCATCCTCGCTCGTGAACAGCTGAGCGTTCTGCGGACGGCCGTCTTCGAGAATGGCAAAGAAGTCGCGCGTCAACCCCGTGACGTACGCCCCGTCTCGACCCTTGATCGTTGCGTGGACCACGACGAGATCGGACCCAGTTGAAAACACCGGCCGGTCCTGCGCAACCATTACAGAAGACGGCAGGCTCACCAGCAACGCCCCGATTAAACAAGATTCGGTATGACCACATAGCGACTAAGCTGGTGTGACACAGGCCGCGCGTCACACCAGCATCATCAAGTGAAGGGACACTGAAACTACGCCTGATTGCGCCGCCACCCCCACAACCCGATGCCAGCAAAGAACGCCAGGCAGCCGACCACTGCGACGACCGGCATCATGCTGGCTGTCTGCGGCAACGATGCACGTGCGCTTTGTGCGGATTGCCCGGTCGTAGACACCGGACTCGCATCAATCCGCGAGGGGATCGTGGCGTTGGCGATCGAGATGCCCGATGACGCGACCTCACCCTGCTGGGTCGTGCCGCCAGGAGTCGAAGCGGCTGGGGTCGCGTCGGCGCTGACGTTGGTCTCCTGACCCACCGGGGAGATTCGCGTCAAATCGGCCGTGTTGGTTTGTTCTATCGTTGTCGTCTGGGTCTGCGTCGTCAGCACCGGCTGTGTGGCGCCCTGCGCTAATCGGCGGGCCTGCTCCTTCGGGTAGACAAACTCATAGCCGCTCCGCTCGCCGGGATACCACCAGGTCTTAATGGCGGCGGGCATCCCCGCGGCGGTTTCCATGAATCGGACCTCTGGGGTTGACGCCGGCTCGAAGCGCTCCGCCTTCATCGCGAAGAACATCCCATATGGCTTTGTGCCATCCGCGTTCAACACCTGGACGACATTCCTTCCGGAATTAGGATTGGCCAGCCGGAATAAATACTTGCCCGCCGGCAAGGTAACCCCTGGCATCGAGACCGGGCCGCTAAACGTAAACAGTGTCCGCTTGTCGAGGGTCTGCGCGGTGCTCGGCGTTTCCATCAAATGGACGAGCAGAGCAACCGAGCAGGCCAAGAAAACAACGTGTCTCAGCATGTTTGGTCCTCCTGTTGCGTGAGCAAATTTGCTCACAGTCGTTACATGGCTCCGATTGACTCCGATCCGAAAAGACGAACGAACTAGCTTGTCGAACTTGTCTGTATTGCTGGCGGCGACACGTTCGGAACAGCCACCTTGAACGATGGATTGGTCTTCGAATCAGCGGCCGCACCGCCTCTCTTGAGTTCTATTTCCCCAAGAATCTGCGTCGGTGCATTCGTCGTCGCCATCCTGAAGATCGTCACGACGATCCAATTCCACGGCGCACTGTCCAGAATCGTCGGCCGGAAGCCGTATTCCGTGCCGTCCTTGAGGCTGACCGTCGCGAGTCCGCTTTCAGGCGCGGTCAGCTCCTGCGTCCGCCCGTCGGGCAACGTGACGCTCATCGTCACGACCGGTGCAGACGACTGGGCTGCTGCCATCATGCCCGTCAGCACAATGAGGAATGCCAGAAACACACCCTTCCGAAACATTCGTGATCTCCCAGCTCCCGAGGAACTCGTCGCTCGAGGAGAGACCTTTGTCGATCCAGGCGCGCACGTCACCGGGCGGAACGCTGTCAACCTGGTTTGGACCTTCGTCGCCGACCAGTGAGGTCTCCGTCCCAAAGGTCTCGGGCTGAGTGCGTAGTGCCGTGGCACCAGGCTGACCGTCTGGTGCCGATTGCCGTTGCGCCGAATAGAGGAGCAGACCGGATTGGCGGCACAGTCGCCGCCAACCCGGCCGTCCCGGTGCTGCGAGAGCGATTGCATCAGACACCTCCTGTCCGCGGCCATACAGCCCGCGATTACGCCGCGTGCAGCTGTTTGCCCTCCGGTGCGGCTTTCACCGCAATCCGATGCGGCTTTGCCCCTTCGGCTACGGGCAGGACGAGTTCGAGCATCCCATAGCGATACGTCGCCTGTACGTGCTGCGCGTCGATTTCTTCAGGCAGCGTGAACTCGCGCTCGAATCGGCCGTAGGTGATTTCGCTCATGACGGCCGCGGCCGTTTCCTCGGCGATGCGCTCGCCGCGTACCCGGAGCGTCCGGCCGACAATATCGATGTCCACTTTGTCCGGCGCAATGCCCGGGAGCGCCAGCGAGACCTTCCACGTCTCCCCGTCCCGGCGCAGGTCTGCGGCTGGCGTGAATGCATCGACGGTCTGTGAGCGCACGGTGTCGCCAAACGCGCGATTGAAGAGTGAGTCGAGGTCGCGGTGCATACCCGCGAGCTCGGTCCACGGCGTCCAACGAGTCATTCCCAGCATCGAAACCTCCTGTTCTTGAAAGCGTCAAGGCATCAACCCAAACGCATGTTTAAATGGTGCAGTGAACCCGTCTGGAGGGGTTCACCGTGCGCCACCTTTGCAACTTCGATTCCTATCCGGCGAACGTCGCAGCCCGCGATCTATGAGCAACTTAAGAGAGGCCGAGGGCCGATTCGTGACGCAGGCTCGCCACGGGATGAGGCACTTTGCCCCACCAGGCGCGCTGACATGCCGCGTACGTTTTGCGCGCGATATCGAAAAGGAGGCGCTTACCTGAATGCGCATCGTCGCCTCTCGCTTTCCTTGCGTATGGCATTGGCGGCACAGGTGTTGCCGGTCATCAGGCGGGGCGTGATGTCCCCAACAAGCCTCTTCGTGTCCAAATTCCCACTCCAAGTCAGGTTCAGCCTGGTCGTCGCCGCGATTGTGGCTGGCGTAATCGGCGCGCTCTGGTGGCTCAGTCTGCGTATCGGAGATCGCCAGGACGCGACGACGCTCGGGTTCGTCTTGAGCGGCATCCTGCTCGTCACGCTCCTGATCGATCAAGCCGCGCGCCGACTCGTATTCAGACGACTCGCGCACATGCGTGAGACGATGCAGCGGGCCGCCACTGGCCAACTGAACGCCCGTGCCCCTGTCGGCGGCCTGGATGAAATCGGCGTCATCGCGCGGGGCCTGAACGATATCCTTCAGGGGCTCGAACGGCTCAAGGAATCGTTCGACGTGCGGGTCGAGGCGGCCGCCGACGTGTTTCGGCAGAAGAATGTGGAGGCCGCTGACAGTCATCGCGAGATGGCCTTATTGGGCGAGGAGCTCGCCCGGGCAGGCCGGCTGGCGGCGTTGGGACAGGCGGCGGCAAATATGGCCCATCAGATTGGGACCCCCTTGAATTTGATCTCCACGCATGTTCAGCTCCTGATCCAGTCGACACCGTCAGATGCCGCCTCGATCGATCGGTTGAAAGCCATTCAGGAACAAGTCGCGAAAGTGACGGCGGTTGTCCGCGCGGCGCTCGAGTCGTCGCGCCCCTTTGCCGTCCCCCACGAGCGTGCGGATCTCGTCATACTCCTGAGGAGAGTGTGCCAGATGGCCGGTCCGATGCTCGAAGAGGCGGGCGTCCAAATCGAACTGGTGACGCCGAATCAGTCAGCCGAACTCCTCACCGACCCCGTGCAACTTGAATTGGCCCTGCTCAATCTCATCACCAACAGCGTCGACGCGATGGCGTCGGGAGGAAAACTGACGGTTCGCCTCGAGCGCGTAAATGAGAGGCTCCGTCTCGAGATCGAGGACACCGGTAGTGGGGTTCCCCCAGATTTGTTGGCTCACATCTTCGACCCCTGGGTGACCACAAAAGCGCAAGGCAAAGGATCAGGATTGGGATTGAGCATCGCCCGACAAGTCATCACCAGCCATGGGGGAACGATTCGCGCAGAGAATCGGCCAGGGAAAGGCGCGGTATTCACGATCGACCTGCCTGCGGCACAGGGAACCTCTGCTCCGTTGGATATTGCCAATGCCGAGAATTCTCGTTGTTGATGACGATCGCGACACGTGTCGCATCATCGCCGAGGTACTTGCTGCGCCGGGGCGAGAGTTTGAGTTCGCCACTGAGTCCGAGCGCGCAGTGCACCTCGCGCGAACCGAGCGGTTTGATCTGGTCATCTCTGACATCAACCTCAACAGCTCGTTGAACGGCCTCGACGTGCTGCGTGCATTCAAGGGCGCGAACCCAGACGGGCAAATCTTGCTCATCAGCGGATTCGGCACGTTGCAGACCGCCATTGAAGCAGTCCGAGCCGGAGCATTCGACTACATAAGCAAGCCGTTCGACATTGACGAGGTCAAGAAAACGGTTCAGCGAGCGCTCGACCAAACGGAACCCCGTTCGGTCGGGCAGACTCCAGCGATCGACGTGCCTGCGGACGAGATCATCGGGCGCACGGCCGGTATGTTGGCGGTCTATAAACAGATTGCTCGCGCCGCTGACTCCGTTGTACCGGTCCTCATCGTCGGCCAGAGCGGCACCGGGAAGGAACTCGTAGCCCGAGCCCTCCACCGCAACAGCCAGCGCGCGGCACGCCCGTTTGTGGCAATCAATTGCGCGGCCATTACAGAAACGCTTCTCGAGTCAGAGCTGTTCGGCCACGCGCGCGGGGCTTTCACGGGCGCTGTTGCCGATACCAAAGGGATTTTCGAGCAAGCCCAGGGCGGGACCGTCTTCCTGGATGAGATCGGGGAAACCTCGCCCGCCCTTCAAGTCAAGTTGTTGCGCGTCCTGCAGGAGGGCGAGGTTCGACCAGTCGGAGGCAGCCGCCCGGTCAAGGTCGACACTCGCGTCGTCGCGGCTACCAACCGCGATCTGGAGCGAGCGGTCGCTGAGCAGCAGTTTCGAGCTGATTTGTACTATCGACTCAGCGTGATCATCATTCCCCTACCGGCACTCCGGGAACGCCGCGACGACATTCCACTCCTCATCTCCGCATTTCTGAAGGCGGCGTGCAAGCGCATCGGTCGACAGATCGAATTCTCGTCCGGTGCCCTGGATGTCCTGCTGGCGTACGATTGGCCAGGCAACGTTCGACAACTCGAGAACACCATCGAACGCATCGTCTTGTTCAGCCCGGGCTCCGTTGTGGGACCAGAGGATCTCGCAAGTTTGCTGCAGAACGCTCCTCGCGACGTCCCCGCCGGCCTGTTCGAAGATCTCCCTACGCTCGAGCAGGTGGAGCGTCGCTACATCGAGCACGTGCTTCAGGCGGTTCGACGCAATCGGACGCGGGCGGCGGACGTACTCGGTATTGACCGACGAACGCTATATCGAATGGCCGACCGATACGGGATCAAATTGGGCGACGAGCCGGACAAGTAAGGGCGCACGGCCGGCCCCGGTGTCACGAGGCTGGGGCACAGAGGGCTTCGACACCCGCCGTCTCGGCACCACAACGTCCCACTCATCAGCCTGCCGCTATGTGGCAAAGTGCCCCGCAGTGTGGCGCGCCTGCGTGCCCGCCCGGTGCGGCGCCGCCCGCGAACGAAGCGAAACATCTGAAACGACGCGAGCTCTCCGTGTGGGCCGCCTGGCAGCGAACTTGCGATCCGCGTCTGACCGAATGGCCCCTTGGGCCGCTCATTTCTGAAAGGAGGCATTAACCATGAGAAACACTTCGACGCTTCTGGCCATCGCCACCTTCTGTGTCTTGGCCCTGACCGCTATTCGGGTGGGAGCGCAGTCCGTGCAACCGACCAGTGAGACTTATTCGTGGTCTGGCGAGTTGGTGAGTTTCGATGCGAGCGATCGCACCATGACTGTTAAATCGCGCGTCGTCGGAGAGCAGGCGCTCAAAGACCTCCCACAGTTCAAAGCCGGAGACCGGATCGTCCTGACCTGGTCTGGGTTTGACACCTACGCCGATGCGATTTCACGCGCAGTCCAATACGATGCAGCGAAGAAGTGGAACGAGCCCTTCACGTTCCCCGTCGAGTTCGTCGCCTATGAGTCGCCGCGCCAGTACGTCACCTTCAAGTTCCAGGTTCCAGCGGGCAGTGTCGAGCCGCTCAAGTCTGTCAACCCTGGCGAGTGGGTTACGGCGACATCCAGGCATCGGGCATCGAACGAGACCGAGGCCATCACGGCGGTGAACGCCTACACGGCATCAGTCTCGCGTCCGAGCACGAATTGAGTGTAGTTGAGCGCGCGCACGCCCCAAGCCTTTTTCATCTCGCCCGCCTACCGGCCAGCAGCATTTGCGCTGGCCGGTACTCCTCTACGGAGCCCCTCCGACTGGAAAGTCCTCTGAGACGCGCAGCCGCGACCTGCGCCGTCTCCAAATGTCTCCAAAACTCCGGTAGAATGCAGTGGACCGGCAGGGACTCTCGCGGACGAGAAGAAGCTGGTAAGTAGTTGGAACTCGAACCCTTAGAACCCGGGCAGATGCTGCACTCCGAGAGCTACGGCTGGCAAGCCAGAAAAAATCAGGAGGATTCATGTTCGTTCGTACTGCGTTCTCGATCGGATTCGCGCTCATCCTCGCGCTTGCCACATTGCACGCGCAGAAATCAGAGACCTACGGCGACGGCGTGTCCTTGAAGGAAACGACGCCGCTCGCGCAGGTGATCGAGAAGCCCGCCAGCTTCGAGGGCAAGACGGTGCGCGTCGAAGGCACCGTCACGGCCGTGTGCATGCACATGGGATGCTGGATGGCGCTCACGCCCGACGCGGGTTCGAACGCCAAAACGATGCTCATCAAGGTCGATGACGGCGTCATCGTGTTCCCGTCGAGCGTCAAGGGAAAGCGCGCCGCGGCTCAGGGCGTCATCGAGCGCATCGGCGCAGGCACGGAAGGACAGGAAGCCGCCTCGGAACAGGCGCGCAGCACCGGCGCAAGTGCTCCCGTCTCGTGGCAACTGAAAGCCACCGGCGCCCTGGTGTACCAACCCTGATCAAATTCTTTACAAGAGATCAGGAGACTAAGAGATCTTTTTTCGGAAAAAGAAAAAGACCTCCTAATCTCCTAGTCTCTTGTTAACGACTGGTTGTCAGGCCGCAGAAATCGGGGCGGACCAGACTTCGAGCCTGCCCAGGCGGAACGCCTTCTGGAACGCCGCCACGACCTTCGGATCGAACTCGGTCTCCGACCCCTTCACGATGATGTCCCGCGCTTCGAAGGGCGACATCGCCTTGCGGTACGGCCGATCGCTCGTCAGCGAATCGTACACATCGGCCACGGAAATGATGCGCGCCTCGATCGGGATCGCCTCTCCCTTGGTCGGATGGTAGCCCGAGCCGTCGAACTTGTCGTGGTGGGCCAGCACGATGGGAATGACCCGCCGTAACGAGCCGCCGACTGGCTCGAGCAGCCCGATGCCCTTGCTGACGTGCTGCTTGATCTCCTCGTACTCTGCATTGGTCAGCTTCGCCGCCTTGTAGAGCAGCTCGCGGCTGATGTCGAGCTTGCCGATGTCGTGCAGCATCGCGGCCGCCTTGATGTCCTCAATCTGATCGCTGTCGAGGTCCATCATCCCGGCCAGCGTGGCCGCATACGCCGACACGCGCTGCGAGTGATGCTCGGTGTAGCTGTCCTTTGACATGAAATGGCGGAGGATCATCAGAATGCCGTGATAGGTGTCGCGCAGCTCGCGCACCTGCGCGTTCTTCCGCTCGCACAGCGTGCCCATCATGTAGCCGGTGATGATGAGCGAGCCACCCCACACGATGACGTCGAGCCACTTCGTGTACCAAGGCGCCGCGGCCGCCGCCAGGCGCGCGCGGTCGGCGCCGAAGGCGTCGCCGTACATGATGAGCCCCACCACCATCAGCACGCTCGCGACCGCCGTGAGCGTGGCCTGACGCTTGCCGTACAGGTACGCCGACCCGAGCGTGGGCAGCACGTAGAAGCCCAGCACCATCTGCTGCGAAGAGAGCACGTGATTCAAGAGCAGAGCGATCGCAAACAGCGAGAGCAGAATCCAGAGCTCTTTGTTCACGCGCTCGAAACGAAGCCAGGCCAATGCGGTCGCTGATGATGATGTCATTTGCTGAAAGTCTCAAAAATTTCCCTGGCGAGCTCGGCCGCGCGATCGGCGTCGGCCTTGAGCTGGTCCGCTTCCTCTGTCGCCGCCGCCAGCGATTGTTCGAGCGAGGCTCGTTTCTCTTCGAGCTCGTCGCGCCGCGCGCACGCGATGTCGCGTGCCGCCGAGGCCTCGCTCAGCTCGGCACGCAGTTCCAGCAGCTCCCGCTCGTGCCGCTCGCTGTCGGTGCGCTGCATCTCCGCCTGTTCGGCCCAGAGCTTTTCGTGCGAGGCGTCGCGTTCCTCGAGCCTGGCGGCCAGCGCATCGCGTTCTTTCGTGGCCTGATCGACGCTCGCGCGCAGCTCCTGAAGGTGCACGCGGCCCTGCTTCAGCAACTGCTCGAGCTGAGACAGCTTCGAGGGTTGAGCGCCTGTCGATGGTGCCGCCGCGGGTTCGGTGATGTCGGCGATCGTGCTCATCTTTCTGGAGGGATGACTGGTGCAAAGGCGAGACCCGTGCCGCAATCCTGCGCCCGGTTGGGGTAACTGCCTGATTTCGAGCTTGTTGCGATGACGTCGTGAACGCGGCTTCAAGCGGTGGGCCTGCAAGAGTGGTCAGTTTTGGCACGCGGTACGCAAAAAACGAAAGAGCGTACAAAAACGCGTGCTCAATGTTGATAGCACGCCACCGCCAGAACATGACAGGACGGCCACGGGATAAGATCGGCCGGCATGAACCCGGGTCCGCGCGTTCGATTCGCCCCGTCGCCCACGGGATACCTGCACGTGGGCGGGGCCCGCACGGCGCTCTTCAACTGGCTGTTCGCGCGACGTCACGGCGGCACGTTCATTCTGCGCATCGAAGACACCGACGCCGAGCGCTCGTCCGACGAGATGGTGGCGGGCATTCTCGAGTCGATGCAGTGGCTCGGATTGAGCTGGGACGAAGGGCCGATCGTCGACGGTCCTCACGCGCCGTACTTTCAGTCGCAGCGGTTCGCGCGCCATCGCGAGCTGGCCGGCGAGCTCGTCCGGAACGGTCGGGCTTACAAATGCTATTGCTCACAGGAACTCCTGAAGGAGAAGCGCGACGCCGCGGAGCGCGCGGGCGGTGGGTGGAAGTACGACCGCACCTGTCTCGCGCTCGGCGCCGGCGAACAGGCGCGACTCGAAACGGCTGGCGTGCAGCCGGCGATCCGCTTCAAAGTTCCTGACGGGAAGACGTCGTACACGGATCACGTACGCGGCCGCATCGAGTTCGACCACCAACAGATCGAGGACTTCGTCATCCTGCGGTCGAACGGCCTGCCGATCTATCACCTCTCTGTGGTCGCCGACGACATCGACATGGAGATCTCGCACGTCATCCGGGGTGACGATCACATCTCGAACACGCCGAAGCACATTCTCCTGTGGCAGGCGCTCGGCCGGACCCCGCCGGAATTCGCCCACGTGCCGCTGATTCTCGGCACCGACAAGAAAAAGCTGAGCAAGCGTCACGGCATGACGTCGGTGACCGAATACGAGCGGATCGGCTATCTGCCCGACGCGATGGTGAATTTTCTGGGGCTGCTCGGATGGTCTCCCGGCGGCAACCGCGAGCTGATGTCGCGCGAGGAGATGATTGCGGCGTTCGCGCTCGACGGCATCAGCGGCGGCGCGGCGGTGTTCGATCCCGAAAAGCTGGACTGGGTCAACTCGCAGTACCTGGCGCAGCTCTCGCCGGCCGAGCTTGTCGCGCGTGTGAAGCCGCTGCTGCAGACGGCTGGATTATGGGACGAGGTGTATGACGGGGAAGGGCGTCGCGAATGGCTGCAGCGGGTGCTCCGGCTCGTGCTGCCGAGAGTGAAGCGGCTGCCGGAATTCGTCGATCAGGCGCGCCCCTTTCTGACGGCCGCCGTGGACTACGATCCCGAAGCGGTGCGGAAGCACCTGGGGACGCCGGATCTTGCCGACCACGTCGGCGCGCTCGTCGAGGCGCTCGATCGCGATGCCGGGCCGTTCGATGAAGCGGAGATCGAGCGCGTGTTACGAGGCATCGCCGATGCGCGTGGTATCAAGGCCGCGGCGTTGATCCACGCCGCGCGGATCGCCGCGGTGGGGAAAGCCGTGAGCCCTGGAATCTTCGAGGTGCTGGCCCTGCTGGGAAAGCCGTTGATGCTCTCACGTCTGCGGGATCTGGTCCGCTTTCTTTCGCGCTCCCAAACAGGAGACTAGGAGATTAGGAGGATGTTTTGAAAAAGTACCCTCCTAATCTCTTGATCTCTTGTTGTTCTTCCTGTGAGCGTTATGGGCTCTTCTTCCTCACTGTGTACCCGACGACGAATTTCAACGACGGCGCGGAGTAGCCACCGAGTCGGAAGTCGGTGAAGAACCCGCTCTCGTGCGCAAAGCCGAACGTGGCGAACGAGCCGGCGTGCGTGCTCGTGTCGTCGTTGACGCGGAGAAAGATCACCGCCGGACCGCCGCCCTGATAGAGCGCCCAGCCCGAGCGTCCCAGATCGATGTAGTAGAGAAACTCGACGTTGATCGCGCCGAGCGTGAAGTCGCTGCCGAAGCCGGCGTCGAGCGACGGCCTGAAGCGGAAATTCGGGAAAATCTCGGGCGTTTCGAGGTGGGCGCCGAAGAAGGCCTGCTCGGGGTCGACGGTGGCGCCCCCCTGGAACCCGATGCCCTGCGCCTCGGCGCGGGCGGTTATCAGAAAGAGGACAGCGGCGGCCAGCGTTCCGACGAGAAAGCGTCTAGTTAAGGGGACAAGTGACCGCATGCCTCGGATGCTAGAGCAACAGTGGTTCCAGGTTCCGGTTCCTGTTCCGGTTCTGGTTCCAGGGTTCCGTTCACGGTTCTGGTTCCGTTCCGGTTCCAAGGTTCTGTTCCGAATAAAGGTTCCGGGTTCTGTTCCCGCGCGTGAACCGCGGAACTGAACCGGGAACACTGGAACAGAACCTGGAACGGTGGAACAGAACCCCTGAACCGGAACAGGAACCGGAACCGGAACCGGAACGCGGTGGCGCCGCTATTGCGCCCGCTCCTGCCGCCTTTTCATCATCTCCTGCCGGCGCTCTTCCATCTGTTTCCGCCGCGCCGCGATCGTCTGCTTCTGCTCGGCCGTCAGCACGCTGAAGATCTCGGACTGCACCCGCGCCTGCGCGAAGGTGAGCTCGGTTTCCGCGTTGCCGACTTCGATGCTGAGCGCCTGCAGGTTGGCGACGTTGCCCGACATCACCGCGTTGTCGATGGCCTCGCGTGCCGTGCGCGCGCGCTCGAGGAGCGGCCTCATCTCTTCGGCGTGCTTCTCGCGAATCGCTTTCACCTGCTCGCGCTGGGCGTCGGTCAGATCGCGCATCACTTCACCGAAGCCCATGGGTCCGCCCATGCGGCCTCCGCGTCCCATCGGACCGCCGGGGCCGCGCCCACGGCCGACGTGATCGCCCGATGTCTGCCCCTGATCCTGCGCCGCGTTGGTATAGGGGACCGAGGCGGCCAGCCCCATGACAACGATCGCTACCAACATCAATGCTTTCTTCATGAATCCTCCCAATTGGTCCGGCAATTGTTCCGGTCTTTCTAATTAGACGAGACCCGTCGTGACACGCCTGAGGCGGAATTGTGAAAAGACCATGGCAGGAGGGGGGCTGAAGGGGAATCTGAAAACTGGAATCTAAAATCTATAAACTGATAACTGACAACCGAGAACTGAGAACTAGAACGCCCTAAATGGAAACACGCAAAGTGCTCGTCGTCGAAGATGAGAAGAATATCCGCGACCTGGTGTGCCTGCACCTGGGCGTCGAGGGATACGAGTGCGTGCCGGTGGCCGATGGCAAGGAAGCCATGCTGCTGGCGAGCGAGCGGCGCTTCGACCTCGTCATTCTCGATCTGATGCTGCCGGGCGTGGACGGTGTCACCATCACGCGCGCCATACGGCGGCATGGGCCGAATCGAGACGCGCCCATTCTGATGCTGACGGCGCGGCGCGAAGAGGCCGACAAGGTGATGGGCCTCGACAGTGGCGCGGACGATTACCTGACCAAGCCATTCGGCGTGCGCGAGCTGATGGCCAGAGCCGCGGCGCTGATGCGGCGGGCCCGCGCGCCGATGGCGAGCGGCGACGAGCTGCGCCCGATCTCGATTCACGGCGTCGATCTCGAGCCGGCCCGCCGCGGTGTGCGCGTGCGCGGCGAGGCGATCGACGTCACGCGCCAGGAGTTCAACCTCCTCTACGTGCTCGCCTCGAGTCCCGGCATCGTCTTCACGCGCGATCGCCTGCTGTCGCGCGTCTGGCAGGAACAGTCGTTTGTGACGGGCAGGAGCGTCGACACGCTCGTCAAGCGGCTGCGCAAGAAGATTGAAATCGATCCGGCCGATCCACAACTGATCCTCACCGTCTGGGGCGACGGCTACAAGTTTGCCGATGCTTAAGTGGTACCAGAGCCTCTACTGGCGCATTGGCATCGGCTTCGTGCTGTTTCTGGCGGCGATGCTCGCGCTCCAGGGCGGGACGCTGATGTTCCTCATCTCGCGCATGGAAGTGGGGCCGGGTCCCGCGCCTCCGGAAGTCGCGCGCTTCGTCGCGCGAGATCTGGGCGAAGCGCTCAGCACGAATCCGCAGCTCGACATCCGTCTGTTCATGCGGCAGGAGTACGAGGGACGGTTGCCGCTGGTCGCGATCATGAAGGACGGCCGCGTGATTTCCACCGACGACACCAGCCCTCCGGAAGATTTCGTGCGCGAGGTTCGCAGTCGATTGAACAACTTGCCCGAGCCGTTCATGCGTGGGCCAGGCGGCAGAGGACGTGGGGCCGGACCGCGCATGCCGCGTCCTGACGGTGCGCCTCCGTCGCCCCGCATGGGAGCGTTCGGCGGAAGACGCGGGCTCGCGTCCGGCGTCGTTTTCGTCAACGGCGAGCCGGCGGGCGTCGTCGTCGGCGTGCCGCGTTCGACGTTCCGGCAGTTGGGCCCCACGCTGACGCTGGTTGGCGTCCTGCTGGTGGCGCTGGGGACGACCGCGGCCGCCGTGCTGATCTTCAAACCCGTGCGCGGCCGGCTTCGCAGCCTCGAAGATGCCGCGCGCAAGGTCGGCGCGGGTGATCTCACCGCGCGTGCGCGCGAGGATGGCGGCGACGAGGTTGCCGCCCTCGCGCACGCGTTCAACCAGATGACCGGCGACCTTCATCAGCGTGCCCAGCAGCTGCAGGCGGCCGATCGCATGCGACGGTCGCTCCTGGCGGACGTCTCGCACGAGCTGATGACGCCCATCACCGGCATGCGCGGCTATCTGGAAACGCTCTCGCTGCACGCGGCTTCGCTCGATGCCGACACCCGCGAGCGCTACCTGACGATCATCCGTGACGAAACCCTGCGCGTGGAGCACATCGTCGGCGATCTGCTCGATCTTGCCCGTCTCGAGGGCGGGGGCGACACGTTCGACGCGCAGGATGTACCCCTGGAGGACCTGTTCGGCCGCGTGCTCGCCCGCCATGGACAGGCTGCCGAGCAGAAGGGCATCGAGCTGACCGCGGATGTGGGGCCCGGCGCCGAGATCGTCACCGGCGACCCGATGCGCCTCGAACAGGCCCTGCAGAACCTTGCCGCGAACGCGCTGCGCCACACTCCCCCCGGGGGTCGTGTCACGCTGACCGCGGCCGTCGAGGGCGGGGGCGTGACAGTCACCGTAAGTGACACAGGCGCGGGTATTTCACCGGAGCACTTGCCACATGTCTTCGATCGGTTCTATAAGATAGATCCGGCCAGAACAGGGCAGTCCGGCAGCGGCCTGGGTCTGTCGATCGTGAAGGCGATTGTCGAGCGGCACGGCGGCACGGTAACAGCCGCGAGCCGGGCCGGGCAGGGAACCTCGTTCAGCGTCAAGTTCCCGCCGGAACGGCCGATAAACGCATAGCACCCCATGCGGGAAAACACGCGCGCAGACATCAGCCTTGCGGCCGGAAGCCGGTCGACCTTCCTCACGTACGAACCCTACTACGGCCTGAAGGAAAAACCGTTCAGCCTGTCCGCGGATCCGCGCTTTCTCTATAAGAGCCAGGCACATGCGCCGACGTTCGAGGCGCTTCGGGCGGGCATCCGCCGCCGCGAAGGGCTCATCGTGCTCACAGGCGAGCCCGGCACCGGCAAGACCACGCTGTGCCGAAGTGTGCTCGAGGCGCTCGATCGGAAGACGTTCTGCACCCTCGTGCCCGATCCGTTCGTGTCGCGCGACGATCTGCTGAAGATGCTGTTGCTCGACTTCGGCGTGATGTCGATCGAGGATCTCAGGAGCGGACGTCTCCAGGGCGCGTCGCGGCCCGAGCTCAGCTACCCGTTGTACGAGTTCCTCAAGTCGCTCGTGCCGCTGCAGGCGTATGCAGTCCTGATCATCGACGAAGCGCAGAATCTCGCGCCGCAACTGCTCGAGGAAATCCGCATCCTGGCCGATCTCGAATCGCCGGAGAAGCTGCTGCAGCTCGTGCTGGTCGGACAGCCCGAGCTTCGGGCCAAGCTCAAGGATCACTCGATGCGCCAGCTCGATCAGCGTGTGTCGGTGAGAGTCGAGTTGATCGCGCTCGATCGCCCCGGCGTGGGGGAATACGTCGCGCATCGTCTGAATGTCGCCGGCGGAGGCACCGACCGCGTGACCTTTTCCGAAGATGCACTTGAAGTGATCTACCGGGCGACCAAGGGGAACCCGCGCCTCGTCAATCTCACGTGCGACAGGGGGCTGCACCATGGGCACCTGGCGCGAACCTTTACGATCGGCCCCGACATCGTCTTGCGATCGCTCGTCGAGCTCGGCCTCGTGGAGCTGACGGCCGTCCCTGCAACGACGGCTCCCGCAACGACGGTCCCAGTAGCTGCACCACCGGCGGCGGTGGCTCCTGCAACAACGGCGGCGGCGATGCCAGCACCTGTACCTCCTGCGGCGCCGGTGCCAGCACCTGCTCCCGCACCGCTGACCACATCTCTCCACGCACCCTTACGCGCCAAGGCTGCCAGCGCGGTTACAGCGCCCGCGGCGATTCCGCCCGAGCCGGCCGAGCCCGTTGACGACTTCGGCCTGAGCGAGAAATTTTTCGAGCGGCCGCGGCAGCCCACCGACGAGATGCCGCCCATCGGCGAGCTCCCGCCGGAGATGTTCGTTTCGACGAACGAGGCGCCTTCCAGCCGGCGCCGGACGTTCCTGATCATCCTGATTTGTCTGGTCGCGCCCGCGCTGGTGGCTCTGGTAGTCTGGATGTGGCAGCAGAGGACTGTTGGGGATAGCGGCGCGATACCCGCGCTGCCCACTGCGCCTCCCAAAGAAGAAGTGGCGGCGAAGACCACGCCGCCGCCGGAATCTGTCGATCAGCTCGTGGCCACCGACACGCCCAGCCAGCCGTTCGAGGTTGGCGTCGCGCTCTTCGCGGGATACGAGCGTGCCAATCGTCTGGCGGTCGCGCTTGCGGCGTCCGGCTTTCGCGCAATCACCAGGCCGATCGAGTCGCCAGGGGGGCGCATGTTCGAGGTGCGCACGGGGCCGTACCTCTCGCGAGATGCCGCTGAAGCCGATGCCGCGCTGATTCGAAAGTTGCCCGGCTACAGCGACGCCAGAGTGCTGGCGACGTCTACGTCCGTCGCGGCCGCGCCAGCCGCTGGTGCTCCAGCTGCTGCTGCGCCAGTCGCGGGAGTGCCAGTCGCGTCAGTGCCAGTCGCGTCAGTGCCACAACCTACACCGTCGACGGGTGCTCCTCCTCCGGCAGCGCCTTAGTTAGAGCGTCGATCGAGCCTGCGGTTATACTCGGTCGCCGTGACCTATGCCGATCGCTGGAAGCAGCTGGACGCCGCACGATGGCGCATCGCCATCTCGCTGACCGCGGCGATGATGCTGTTCTACTTCGGGTTCATCCTGCTCGTTGCCTACAACAAGCCGCTGCTCGGCAGCCTCGTCGTTCCCGGGCTGAGCCTCGGCATTCTCCTCGGTGCGTTCGTCATCGTCGCGGCGTGGGTGCTTATCTGGATCTACGTGCGCTGGGCCAACAAGCACTACGACACGGCGATCGAGATGCTCCGAGGGGGTCAGTGACCTCGCTCTTCTTCTTTATCTTCATCGCCATGTCGCTCGGCGTGACGTACGTCGCCGCGCGCCGAACGCACAGCGCCGCGCACTTCTACACCGCCGGCGGCAGCGTGACGGGATTCCAGAACGGACTCGCGCTGGCCGGCGACTACATGAGCGCGGCGAGCTTTCTGGGCATCGCGGGGCTCGTGGCGCTGTCGGGCTTCGACGGCCTGATCTACTCGATCGGGTTTCTGGTCGGGTGGCCGGTCGTCATGTTCCTCATCGCGGAGCCACTGCGGAATCTCGGGAAGTACACCTTTGCCGACGTCGTCGCGTTTCGTCTGCGTCAGGCGCCGGTACGTGTGGCGGCGGCGATCGGCTCGCTTGCCGTCGTGGCGTTCTATCTGATCGCCCAGATGGTGGGCGCGGGCAACCTGATTCGACTGCTGTTCGGGCTCGAGTACGAGGTCGCGGTGATGATCGTCGGCGCGGTGATGCTGGCCTACGTGCTCTTCGGCGGCATGATGGCGACGACGTGGGTGCAGATCATCAAGGCGGTTCTGCTCCTGAGCGGCGCGTTTCTGCTCGCCGTGATGGCGCTGTCGCGGTTCGGATTCAATCCGCTTGCGCTGTTCAAGGCGGCGGCAGACCAGTACGGAGTGGCGGTGCTCGCGCCGGGGCGGCTGGTCTCGAACCCCTTCGACGCGATGTCGCTCGGACTCGCGCTGATGCTGGGCACCGCCGGGCTGCCGCACATCCTCATGCGCTTTTACACGGTGCCCGACGCCAGGACCGCGCGCAGCTCGGTGAGCTACGCCACGGCGTTCATCGGATTCTTTTATCTGCTGACCTTCATCCTCGGCTTCGGCGCGATGGTGCTCGTCGGGCAGCCGGCGATTCGCGCGATCGACGCCGGCGGCAACATGGCGGCGCCGCTGCTCGCGAAGGCTGTCGGCGGCGACGCTTTTCTCGGGTTCATCTCCGCCGTGGCGTTCGCCACGATTCTGGCCGTGGTGGCCGGCCTGACGCTGGCCGGCGCGGCGACCTTGTCGCACGATCTGTGGGTCAACGTCGTTCGACACGGTGACGCTTCGGACGTGGAGCAACTGCGGGTCGCGCGCGCCTCGACGGTCGTGCTCGGGGTGCTCGCCATTGTGCTGGGCATCGTCTTCAAGGGGCAGAACGTCGCCTACATGGTGGGGCTGGCGTTTGCGATTGCGGCGAGCGCGAACTTTCCGGCGCTCGTGCTGTCGATATTCTGGCGCCGGTTCACGACGCGCGCGGCGCAGATGAGCATGCTCGCCGGCACGGCGTCGAGCCTCATCCTGATCTATCTGTCGCCGACGATTCAGATCGACATATTGAAAAACGCCGCCGCGCCGTTTCCGCTTCGCAATCCCGGGCTCGTCTCCATCCCGCTTTCATTCGCGGTCGCGATCGCGGTGGCCAGGTTGTGGCCGGAGCCCGAAGCCGAGGCGCGCTTCGCGGAAGTGGAGCACCGGGTGCACGCGATACCAGCACGGAAGTAGGTGCGATATGTGCGATGGGTGCGTTGGTGCGACGGGTGCGTCCGCCATGGTAGCGCAGGGCTTTAGCCCTGTCCTCAGCTTGGCTCAGATCTCGAGCGCGAACAGCACACCGAGCGTGACGAGGTAGCTCGCGGCGACGTAGGCCGCCACGGTCACCACGCGCCACTTGAGCGAGAAGCGGTGCCAGGCGGCAACGGGGTAGCGGCATGCCGCCATCGCCCGGCCGAGGAGAATTTCGATGTGACGACGTTTGGTCTTGCGCATGGTGTCCGGTGATTACGCAATCGTGGTACCGATTACAGATTTCTTCCGAGCGTTGAAATATGGCCGGAATTCGCGAGTCCCGAACCGGCCCACTGTGCCAAAGCGAGAAACCTGTGTACACGTGGGGCACGACTTCGGAACACACCCGCGAGTGCACGATTGATACGCGAGGTCATGATTTGACGCCCCGAAAGCGCGGTGCTATAAGCCCTGCATCACGCTTTCGAAACTTGCGGCGCTCATCGTCCTGTCAGGCGTCTTCGCGGTGTGGTCCCATCCACTGCTCGCGCAGCAGTCAGGTCTGTCCGACCGTCCCTCTTCGAGCCTGGACTACGACGTTTTCAAGACGCGAGTGCTTCCCATCCTGACTAGCCCACGCAAGGGGAACGCGCGGTGTACGTCGTGTCATTCCCGTGCTGGCGGCAACAGTTTTCTCGAACCGCTTTCGCCCGGCGCCACGACGTACAACGAAGAGCAGGCGCGCCGGAACTTCGATCGCGTGCAGCGTCTCGTCGTGCCCGGCGAGCCGGCGAAGAGCATCCTGCTGATGAATCCACTCGCGGAAGAGGCCGGTGGCAGCCACTGGCACGGCGGTGGAAAGCACTGGGCGTCGCAAAGCGATGCCGAGTGGCAGGCGCTGGCCGCGTGGGTGAGCGCGAAGGCCGCCCCGGCCGTCCAGGGCCTCGATTACGAGACGTTCAGGACGCGCGTTCAGCCGATCTTGACCAGCGCGCGGAAGGGGAACGCGCGGTGCACCGCGTGTCACTCGCGCGCGGGCGGCAACAGCTTTCTCGAACCCCTGGCGCCCGGCGCCACGACGTACACCGAAGAGCAGTCACGCCGGAACTTCGAGCGCGTGCGGCGGCTGGTCGTGCCTGGTGTGCCGGAGAAGAGCCTGCTGCTCATGAATCCGCTGGCGGAGGAAGCCGGCGGCAGTCACTGGCACGGCGGCGGCAAACACTGGACGACGCAGGCGAATGCTGAATTTCAAGCGCTGGCCGGATGGGTGCTCGGCAAGTAAGTTTATCGCGGCGCGCGTTCCTCGCCTGTCTGGGTTTCCTCCACTCCATCTGGCAGACCGGCGCGCAGGCTGCGCAGCAGCTTCAATATCGGCCGCTCGCCCGTCCGGTTCTGATTCCCCTCGACGACCTCACGACGAACTGGCGCGCGAGGCCGTTCACGGCGGAAGGGGTTTCGCTGCCGAGTGCCGCGACGCCGAATCATCCGATTCGAGTCATGGGCATGGTGGTTCGCACGGGGGCCGATCGGTTTTCTGCCGTGTGCGTGCGTTGCCCGCACGAGTTGTGCGACGTCGACTACGTGTCAGATCCGGGCCGCATTCCGCAGGAAGTGATCGACGCCGTCGGACATCCGATGAAGGACCCGGTGTACATCTGCCCGTGCCATAACAGCACGTTCAAGGTCGAAGACGGCGAGCGGCTCGCGGGTCCCGCGCCGCGCGGCCTGTACCGTTTCCGCATCACGAACGTGACGGCCGCGGCGATCGAGATCGGGGACGTTGAAGAAGATGTACTGATCTTTGTCTAGTTCGTAGGTTCGTAGGTTCGTAGGTTCGTGGGTTCGTGGGGTTCGTGGGGTTCGTGGGTTCGTGGGGTTCGTGGGGTTCGTGGGGTTCGTGGGGCCGAACCACCGAACCTCGAACCTCACGAACCTGACGAACTTCACGAACTCTACGAACTCTACGAACCAACAGGGATCAAGACTTCGGGGTCGCCAACAGTGCCGTGATGTTCCGCTTCGGCACCTGGCCGACCTTGATCTGCGCGATCTCCTTGCGCGCGGCGACATCGATGACCGACACGAAGTTCGAGTGCGCGTTGGCGACGTACAGCTTCCTGCTGTCGGGCGTGAACGTCAGCCAGTCGGGCACCTTGCCGACGCGCACACCGCCCAGGTATTTGAGATCAGGCATCGAATAGACGTAGACGTGGCTGTTGAACTTGCTGGTCGACCACAGCGTCTTGCCGTCGGGCGCGATCAGAATGCCGTGCGCGGGCGCGCCCTGAATGCCGTCGCTGTTGCGTTCGGCGGCGGGCACCTCGGGCAGCATAATGCGGCCCACTTCCTTTTTCTTGTCCCAGTCGACGATCGCGAACCCGTGCAGGTTGGTGATCTGCACGAACATCCGCTTCGTCGATCCGTCGGGGTTGGTTTCGAAACAGAGCGGACGCACGCCCCCCTCGAAGTGAATCGACCAGGCGGCCTGGTCCGTGGCGGTGTCGATGACGGTAGCCACCGCACCGCCGGTCGATCCCGCCACCACGTATTTGCTGTCGGGTGTGATGAACGTATTGTGGACGCCGCGCAGCACCCGGATGAACTTCACGCGCTCCTGCTGGACGGTGTCGATGACGTCCACGCCGCCGTCGGGCGCCTGAATGGCGACATACAGGCGGCGGCCGTCTTTGCGGATCGCGACGTTGTTCGGCGGCCCGGTGAGCGGAATCTTCTTCGTGATGCGCATCGTGGCCGTATCGACGATATCGAGCGTCGCGGTGGACTCGTTGCTCAGGTAGAGGCGGCTGCCATCGGGCGCCGCCGCCACGCCGTGGATCACTTCCGCGTCCGGAATCTCGCCCACGATCGTGTCGGTCGCGGGATCGATCAGGTGCACGCTGTCGCCGGCAGCGTTGGTCTGGATGATGATCGGCCGCCTGGCTTGCGCGACGAGGGGGAGGACGAGCAGAACGGGCGCGACGAGGAGACCGAAGCGGCGGAGTGCGGCCATGGCGATGCCTCCTGAAGGCGCACTGTAGCCTTGATAGTCGCAAGGCGCAAGTCGGGAGTCGTAAGGCGCAAGTCAGGCCGGACGTCCGAAGTTCCAGTACGTAGTGTCCGGCTTCAGCCGGACCGTCCGCCATCGATACAATCAGATATGGCCCGGCGTCAGTGCTACCACTGCAAGGAATGGATTGAAGAAGGGGAGCCGCACGACTGCTGGACGACGACCGAGGCGGCGCTCACCGAGGATCTGTCGGACGATCTGCGCGACGCGTGGGAGCGGCTGCGCGAGACGGCGGTCGAGTTCGGCGACCAGCGGATCTACGCCTCGCACAGCTCGATCATGTTCTCGCGCAAGGCGTGCTACTTCTTCGTCCGGCCGAAAAAGAATTTCCTCGAGGTGTGGGTGTTCCTCGGACGCGTGCTCAAGGCGCCGCAGGTGCGCCGGGTCGAACGTCCGTCGAAGTCCAAAGCCGCACACCTGATTCAGATCCGGCATCGTGACGAAGTGGAAGCGCCGTTGACCGACTGGCTGCGGGAGGCCTATGAACAGTCCGATCGGCTGGCGCTGAAGGCGAGAAAGGGGCGCAAGAAACCCCGTCGAGTGAAAAAGGCATCCGCCAGGAAAAAATAGGGATTGGGGATTAGGGATTGGGGATTAGGGATTGGGGATTAGGAAGTGGTGATTGGTGCTGATTTTCGGCGTGCCGCCACCAGGCCGCCCGCCATGCCGCCGGCGATCTTCAGTCCGTGAGCGATCTTGTAGAGAAGCGGCTGTGGCTGTCCCCACGCCAAAAGCAGATAGATCACCGCGGCGACGAGGCCCACCAGTGCGCCATGCAGCACGAAGCGCGACTCGGCGACCCGGCCCACCCACACCGCGAAGACGAAGGGCATCACGGCGGAGGCGATGAGAATCGACGCCAGGAAGGCTTGTTGTCCGAACAGCCACAACGCCGGAAAGACGATGGCGAAGACGCACAACTCCGCCAGGAACCCGCCAATCAGGATGTTGGCCCACCGGAGCGAAGCAGACGCCATGCCCGCCGTATTCTAGCGATTAGCGGCGCGTTGTGCGCCGCTCTCGACCTCTCATATAATCAGGGTTTGGTCCGGCTCCGCTCGCCTGCCAGAGCGAGCTACAGCGCGACAAGCCCGCAGGCTCGCAAAACGAGCCCCGGTGCAGCAAGCCCGCTCGGAACACCAGATTGGGAGGTCGTCCAACGGTAGGACACGTGGCTCTGGACCACGGTATCGGGGTTCGAATCCCTGCCTCCCAGCCAGACTTCGCTCGACCTCTGGTCGAGCTTCGTCTAGGCAGGCGAGTCGGTATCCGACGAGCTCTCCCACAACGAAGCGAGTGTCCTCTGGGCGAAGTCTGTCTCGCCGAAGCGGCGCAGCCGCGAAGGCGGACTGCCATACCTGCTATTCGAACCCATGACCACTCGCGCAGAAACCGCGCTCTGCGCTGCCAGGCAAAGGAAATAACGCGGTTTCTTGATGGATCGATCCATGCCTTTGCCTCTGTGATGAAGGGATTAGGCAATCGCTTCGTTTACATACTTCGCCGTGCGGCCACACGGTGGCGCACCGCCCGTGGTCCATTGCCGTTTCAATCGAGTTCCCGACTGAACAGGAGGCGCTCCGATTCGAGCGGTACTTGAAGTCCGGCTCAGGCCGCGCGTTTGCCAAGCGACACTTCGGGGCCCACTAGGCGACCCACGATTCTGCTTATCGGGGCTCAAATCTCTGCCTCCCAGCCACCGAAATTGGCCTGTGTTTTCATTAACTTGCGGCACAGGGCAACTCTAGAACTTTGGCAGCGATGTAGTCCGGGCGAAAGCCGTAGAGCAGCGTGGTCAGCAGGCGCGACGCGATCGCCGCCGGCACCTCACCAATGACGAGGCCACAGAGCGCCAACCCCAGGGCTCCGTCTCCCAAACGACAGCAGTATTTCGGCCGAGGTCGCCCCTAACGCCATGCGCAGATCTCGTTCGTGGCTGCATCACGGCGTAGGAAAGCACACCGCAGATGCCAATCGACGCCAACAACAACGCCAACGCTGCCTCGTGCACGCGATAGATCGCGGGCCTCGAGTCTTCAGCGACGCTACGCACACGGATCTCTCTGATGACGCCGTGCTTGCTGAGTGCCGCTGGATCGCGTCGGAAACCGGGTGGTGCCCCGTATGGCCGCCACCCAGTCAGAGTTCGCCTATTTGCCGCTGTTGTTCTTGGGCACGGTGACAACGGCTGTGGCAAGCGTCGTGTGGCCTGCCTGATCCGTGGCGCGATACGTAATGGTGTAGACGCGGCCGTCTCCACTTTCGAGACGTTCCGCCCTGAGCCTGAACGAGCGATCGTCGCTGCCGACTACGGCGTCTTGAATGTCGTTGGGCTGGTCGCCGTTTCCGCCGCCGCTGTCGACTTCGTCGCTCGTGATGGAGACCAGCTCGATAACCGGTGCAATCTCGTCGCTTGCCTCGACGGTCACCGCGATCGTGATCATCCGGTGGTTCGGCGGCCACAGCCTTGCCGGCGACGCGGTTACGCTCAGCGTCGGGGCGGTCGTATCGCTGACCTCGAGAACGGTAAACGGCGACAGCGAGTTCGCCAGCGCGCAGATGGTGTTTGCGTTCGTATCAAGCGACCCGGGAATGGTCTGATCGACCCAGGCACCATTTTCGTAGTGCCAGAGGCGCAGTTGCGTCTCGTCTTCGAAGCTGACGCCGGTGTAGTTGATGCAGACCGTGATGGGTGGTGTCACGACCGCCGTCGTGCTGATGTCGTAATACGTCGCGGGCTCGCCGGGCGCGAAACCAGCCGGCGGCGTCGGACCTTCCGTACTGAGTGCGAGCGTCGTACTGCCGGGCGTGGTCACCTCGTCAAAGGTCACAATCGCCGGGCTCGTTCCGGTTGTGGCGTCAACGGGGTTGACCTCGACCGTCGTGCCCGCCGGAGTGTTGGTGATCCGGTCCCGCACGAACACGTCCTCGAAACCGTTGGTGTCATCGCCAACGAGATTCGTGGCGTCAGACCCGAACGCCACGAAAGTGCCGTCGGCGCTGACGGACATTTCATCGCTGCCGTCATCAGCCTCTGTTCCGCCCGTTGCCACGCTCACGCGCTCAGTCGTCCCCGTGAGCCGATCGAAGACGAAAATGTCACGCTGGCCGTTGGTATCACCGGTGACGAGGTTCGTCGCACTCGAGCCATAAGCGACGAAGCGCCCGTTGCCGCTCATCGCAAACGTAAAGCTTCTGCTGGCGTTATTGGCCTGCAGACCAGCAGTACTGACGCTCACGCGCTCGGTGGCCCCGGTCTGTCGATCATGGACGAAGATATCTTCCCGCCCATTTGTGTCTCCCGCGACAAGGTTGGTGGCCTGTGATGAAAAGGCAACAAATTGGCCATCGGCGCTGATCGAAGGAAAGTCGCTTGTACGATTCCCCCCCAGCCCTGCACTGTCGACACTCGCTCTCTCTGTGATGCCGTACTGCCGATCGCGCACAAAGACGTCCCGCGTCCCGTTCGTATCCCCTGAAGTGAGACTGCTGGCCGTTGAGTCAAAGGCGACGAATCGGCCATCGGCGCTGATCGACGGCGAAGTGGCGCCGCTGCCCGTCTCGCTTTCCGCTCCCGCGTTGTCTACGTTGACCCGGTGGGTGGTACCTGTCAGCCGGTCACGGACGAATATATCCCGGGCGCCATTCGTGTCCGACGCGACGAGGTTTGTGGCAAGTGAAGCAAACGCCACGAAGCGGCCGTCGGCGCTGATCGCAGCATCGACGCTGCCGTCGTTTCCCTGAACACCCGCGCTGTTGACGATGATGCGCTCGGTAGTGCCCGTCTGCCGGTTGTGCACGAACACGTCGGAGACGCCGTTCGTGTCTCCCGCGACGAGATTGGTCGCGCTGGATGCATACGCCACGAAAAGGCCATCGGCGCTCATTGCGGGCTCATCGGCATCGCCGTTGCCCTGGGCACCACCGCTGTTGACGCTCACCCGTTGGGTGGCGCCGGTCTGGCGGTCGCGCACGAAGATGTCCATCATTCCGTTGGTGTCTCCGGGCACGAGATTGCTGGCGCTGGATCGAAATGCCACGAATCGACCGTCAGCACTCAGTGAAGGCTGAGTGCTGTCTTCGTTCCCCTCGAGGCCCGCACTGTCGAGACTGACACGCCCGGTGGTGCCGATGTTCTCGTCGCAGGGGTCACCAACGCCGTCGCCATCGGCGTCAGCCAGATCAGCGCTTGCGATAAGCGGGCAATTGTCGGCGTCGTTCGCGGTGCCGTCGCCATCCAGATCGCCGGCCGGTCCGTCGTTCGGGTTGCCATCGCAGACGTCGCCAATCCCATCGCCGTCCGCATCGGCCTGGTCATCGTTCGCGGCGAGCGGGCAGTTGTCGGCGTTGTTGACGAAGGCGTCGCCATCCAGGTTGCCGGACGGCCCGTCGTTCGAGTTGGTATCGCAAGCGTCGCCGATGCCATCGCCATCGGCGTCAGCCTGATCGCCATTCGGCGTCAGCGGGCAGTTGTCCACGTTGCTCGGGACGCCGTCGGCGTCCAGATCGCTGTCCGGCGAGTCGGCGTCGCAGGTGTCGCCAAGCCCATCGTTGTCGGAATCTGTTTGATCGTTCGCCGTCCATTGACAGTTGTCGTCGGCGTCGGAGAATCCATCACCGTCCGTGTCGCCGAACACGTCGCGATTCCGGACAAACGCGTCCGCCATGCCGTTCGTGTCGTCGAGAACAAGATTCGTTGCGCTGGATACCCATGTGACGAAACGGCCATCCGCGTTGATGGCCGAGGCGCTTAGGCCGAAGGCGGGTTGAGCGCCGCCATTTGAAACACTCGCACGCTCGCTTTGGCCTGTGTCCCGATCGCGTACGAACAGGTCCTCTGTATCGTTCGTGTCGCCCACCACAATGTTGGTGGCTCTCGAGTGGAAGGAGACGTGACGGCCGTCGGCGCTGATTGCGGGCTCTTCACTGGTGCCGTCGGCGTCCGTCCCGATGACGTTGACGCTAATACGTTCGGTGGAATCCGTATCACGGTCGCGAACAAACACATCGGTGGTGCCGTTCGTATCGTCCGGCACCAGATTCGTCGCGACCGAGTCAAGTACCGACAAAGCGGCCGTCTGCGCTGATCGAAAGCACGTAGCTCGCGCTGGCCCCGTTCGCCTGGTTTCCGCTGCTGTCGACGTTCACACGCTCGGTTGTGCCGTCCTGACGATCCCGAACGAAGACGTCCTTGACTCCGTTCGTGTCGTCGCCCACCAGGTTGTTGGCAGTGGACTGGAAGGAAACGAAACGGCCGTCAGGAGTAATCGAAGGCACGCTGCTGTCGCCGTTTCCTTGAACGCCTCCGTCATTGACGCTGACCCTTTCGGTTGTTCCCGTCAGACGGTCACGGATGAACACGTCTGTAGTGTCGTTTGTGTCTCCGTCAACAAGATTGGTGGCACTGGACGCAAACGCTACGAAACGCCCATCATCGCTGATCGACGCCCCGAAGCTCCCGCCGTCGGCCTCCGCGCCCTCGTTGTTGATGGTGATGCGTTCCGTCGTGCCGGCGTGGCGATCACGCACAAAAATATCTGTTTGACCGTTGCTGTCGTTGGGGACAAGGTTGGTGGCGGAGGCCTGGAATGCGACGAAGCGGCCGTCGGCACTGATGGCGGATCGGGCACTGAAGCCGTTGCCCTGTTCGCCCGAAGAGCTGATGCTGACGCGTTCGGTGATGCCGCTCTCGTTGTCGTGAACGAACACGTCCTGCGCACCGTTCGCGTCGCCAGGGACCAGGTTCGTTGCCGGAGTGTCCCAGGCAACGAAACGGCCATTCGCGCTGATCGACAGGCGATCATCATCGGCGTTGGCGTCTGCCTCCCCGCCGTTGCTGTCGACGCTGACGCGCTCAGTCGTTCCTGTGGCCGGATCGCAGGCATCGCCGACGCCGTCGAAATCGGCGTCTGCCTGGTCGAGATTCACGACCTGCCAACAGTTGTCGGCGCCGTCCGGGACGCCGTCCCCATCGAAGTCGTTGCTCGTCTGACCGCGCCCCAATTGGACCGCGAGCAGTGCGCCGATTGTGATCGCCAGAAGGGACACATGTTTGCGCGCGGTAGCGGTCACAAATCCTCCTCGAACGGGAACGATTGACGTGCTGCGCGCAGCCAGTGTGAAGACGGGAGGGTGAAACTACTATCGCCAGACCAGCTAGTCAATCGGTAATTTGGCTAGCACAAATGGAGAGCGAACAATTTACGAACGGGCTTTGCGCGAGAGGCCACGGTGGATCAAGATTCATGGCGTCGCGCCTGCAACTTTTTGCAAATGACTCTGTCCGTGGCGCTCATTTCTGTCTAAATCTGATCGGGGTCGCGCTAGAGAATGCTGGCCCGTTGGTTCGTGGTCGGGTTTGAGGCAAAGCTCTGGACCACGGTATCGGGGTTCGAATCCCTGCTTCCCAGCCAGACTTCGCTCGCTCCGAACCTGCGCGAGCTGCGGCTAGGCAGGCGAGTCTCTATCCGCCGAGCTTCGGCTAGGCAGGCTCAGTCCTGTCGTAGCCTGACTAGCGTAAGCGAGTAACCACGGGCGAAGGCTGTCTCGACGAAGCCCGCGCAGCGGGCGAAGTCGGACCTCCCCTCGAGTGGTCGCACCCCAGTGATTCCGATACGCAACGCGGACCACGGCGCAGATTCAACCACCCACTTGAACGTTCGCGATCGAAGTATCCGCGTACTTGTCCGAGCACGCTTACAGTTTCCCGCGAGATTCCTGTTGGCACCATGCGTGCGTTCGCGATGGCATGCACGGCATCGAGAAACGCATCGTTTACGTCATTCGCAGTGACGTCGACCCCTCACGACACTACGCCGGGATCACCAACGATCTGCGAGCAAGGCTCGAATGGCACAACCACGGTCCGTGCGGACACACGCGGTCCCATCGACCGTGGTCAGTTGTCGTTTCGTTGGAATTCCCAACCGAGAAACAGGCGGTGCGTTTCGAGAAGTACTTGAAGTCAGGATCGGGCCGCGCATTCGCGACAAGGCACTTTGGACCCTGTGGCTAGACGAGATTGCCGCCTGATGAAGGTTCTGCGACGCACTCATGATTCCCTCACTGAGACGACGACCTTGCCCTTTGCGCGTCCTGCTTCGACGTAGGCCATGGCCTCCTTGGTCGACGCGAAGGGGAAGACGCGATCCACGACCGGGCGAATGATTCCGTCATCGATGAGAGACGTGATCTCGGTCAACTGGCCGCCGTTCGCTCTCATGAACAGAAACGAATAGTGCACTTGGCGGCGCTTTGCTTTCGCTCGTAATCCCGTAGCTCAAGGCACCCATGATCATTCTCAAGACCCATGACGCGCCGATGCTTCGCGCAAACGCGGCATCGGGTGGGCCTGAGATGGAAATGAGCTGTCCACCGGGCTTGAGCACGCGCAGAGATTTCTCGAGCGTCACCTTGTCCAGGCTGTTCAGGACCACGTCGTAGTCACGGAGGACGTCTGCGAAGTCCTCCTTCTTGTAGTCGATCACGACGTCGGCCCCGAGGCTTCTGACCAGATCCACGTTGGCCGTGCTCGTGGTCGTCGCCACCGTCGCGCCGACGTGCTTCGCCAGCTGAATGGCAAATGTGCCCACACCACCCGAGCCCGCGTGGATGAGAACCTTTTGTCCTTGCTTCAGGTTCGCTCTTTCGATCAGCGCCTGCCAGGCGGTCAAGCCGACCAGAGGGATGGAAGCCGCTTCTTCCATGGTGAGGGCTTTGGGCTTGATCGCCACGTCGTCTTCTTTGATCGCAATGAATTCCGCGAATGCGCCGATTCGCCCGTCGGCCGGCCGCGCATAGACTTCGTCGCCGGGCTTGAATCGACGCACTCGAGATCCGACGCGGACCACGACCCCGGCCACGTCATGGCCCAAAATGAGCGGCAGGCGATACCGCAGAAAGCGCTTGAACTCGCCGTTTCTGATTTTGGAATCCAGCAGGTTGACACCAGCGGCGTGAATCTGGACCAGGACGTCATCCTCCCGCAGTTCCGGGTCTGGCATGTCGCCAGCCCGCACGCGATCGGCGCTTCCGTAACGATCGAGGATGAATGCCTTCATTGAGGATGTCTCTCGCCTACTTTCCAAGCCTGCGAGTCTCAGGCGGCGGCCGGGACTCCTGCGACCTGCCGCTCGAGTCCCTTCGGATCCGCGAAGAAGGCCGGCCCCGTGCCCTGACTCATCTTGTCGGGAAAGATCTCTTCGTCGCCCGCGATGATGCCTGCGACAATCGCCCGCGCGGCGTCCGCCGGCGAGGCCTTCTCGAGCGTGAGCGCCTCGCCCATCTTGGTGTCAATCGGGCCGGGATACACGCCAAACACCTGCGTGTTCTGCCCCCGCAGCATCGCGCGCGTGACCTGCGTGAGGGAGTGCGTCGCGGCTTTCGAGGCGCTGTACGCCGCGAGAATCGGGAAGCTGACGAACGAGGCTACAGAGTTGAGGTTGGCGATCGCGCCGCCGCCATTCTTCGCGAGTACGGGCGCGAAGGCCTGTGTGACCGCAAAGGTGCCGAGGAAGTTCACTTCCATCTCCTGTCGCCCGCCCTCGATCCACTTCGGATCAGTGAAGTCGCCACCGAAGAAGCCGACGATGCCCGCGTTGTTGACCAGGAGGTCTACGTCCGTCGCAGTCGCGGCGGCGGTAGCGATCTGCGCCGCGTTGGTCACATCGAGCTGGAGCGGCACGACGCGTGAGCCGTGGCGGTCCACGAGCGGGTCGAGCGTCGAGATGTTGCGGGCGGCGGCGTACACCTTTTTCACGCCGGCCGCGACGAGCGCGTCCACGATGGCTTCGCCGATGCCACGGTTGGCACCGGTGACGAGTGTTGACAATAGACCGATCTGTCTATATTGTCAAGGGGTGCCGCAGAGAGTGACCAAACGGGCGAAAACCTCTGAAATCGGGGTCCGTGACCGCCTCCTCGACGCCGCCGATCGCCTGTTCTACCGGGAGGGTGTGCGGGCCGTGGGTATCGACCGCGTACTGGCGGAGGCCGACGCGGCGAAGGCGTCGCTCTATCAGCACTTCGGCTGCAAGGACCAGCTCGTGGCGTCGTACCTCGAGCGCCGAACCGTGGACGCCCGCGCGAACATCGAGGCGTACCTCGCCGACACGCCGCCGTCACAACGCGCGCTCAAGTTTTTCGACTGGGTGGTGGAGTGGGCGGAGTCGAAGGACTTTCGCGGTTGCCCGTTGCAGCACACGGTGAGCGAGCTCACCGATGCGGCGCACCCGGCGCGCGCCATTGCGCACGGTCAGCGAGAGTGGTTCGCAGAGCGTTTCCGCGAATGGACGACGGCGGCGGGAGTGAAGGATCCGAAAGCGACAGCGCGCGCTCTCATGGTGCTGTTCGACGGCGCTGTCGCGGGGTCCGAGGTGGACGGGCCCCAGCGGGCGAGCGACGCTCGATGGATGGCCAAGAAGTTGTTGGCCGGCTGAACGCGCGTCCAGCCATCCGCCTGCGCTCGCGGTGAGAATTACGCGCGAGCTTCGGCGCGATGGCGTCACCGACAGGATGAGATCCCGCCGTAGCCTTGGCGAAGGCGGACGAATCCCTGCCTCCCAGCCAGACTCCGTCTAGGTCGACCGCTTCGCGGCCGAGCATACCAGGCTGACCGCATTTCCCTCACACCCAGCTGAAGGTTAAGCGAAGATCCCGTTTATTGGCCGGGGATGATGAGCGGTGATATAACGCCGGGAGCACGGCTACCCGTGAACGCAAGGAGGCAGGCATGATCGGACGCTGGGGGTTGTTACTTGTCGCGGCCATGATCGCTGGTTGCGCCATGATGATCGTCACCGCGCAGCAACCCGCACCTGCAGGTGCACCAGGTCCTGCCCAGGGTGCCAGTTACACGGCGCAGCAGGCCGAGCGCGGCCGTGTCGCATATCAGCAGAACTGTTCGGGGTGCCACGGTCCCAACCTCGATGACGGCCCGAGCGATGCGCCGCCCCTTACCGGGGTGAACTTCGTCACCTTCTGGGGAACGCGATCGGTCGGCGATTTGTTCAACCACATCATGGACACCATGCCGCCGGCCACCCCGGGGGCGCTTGGCGATGAAACGACCGTCAACGTGGTCGCCTACATCCTCCAGAGAATGGGCGCTCCAGCGGCCACGACCGAATTGACGTCCAGTGAGACAACGACGCTCAGCGCGGTCGGGCGTGGAGGTGGTCGGGGCGCCGGCGGGGGCGGTCGAGGCGGTGATCCAGGCGCAGTTGGAGGCGGTGGGGGAGGCACGCCCCTGGTGTTCGGCGCGGGAACTGGCGCAGGCGGCGGCGGACGTGGCGGTGCACTTGGCGATTTTCGAGGCGTGACGGTTCACGGTGAAGTGAAGAACTATGTTCCGGTCACGTTCGAAATGCTCAAGAACCCTCCCGCGAGTGACTGGCTGGTGTTCCGCGGCAACTACCAGGGCTGGAGCTACAGCTCGCTCGATCAGATCAACCGCAACAACGTTCAGCATCTCCAGCTTGTCTGGCAATGGGCGATGAACGATTCGGGTACCAACCAGACATCGCCGATCGTGCACAACGGCGTTCTTTATCTTGTCAGTCCCAGTCACATCGTCCAGGCCCTGGATGCCAAGACGGGCGATCTGATTTGGGAGACCCGCGCCGGTCCGTATCAGGCCCCAGGCGGCAGCGGCAGCCCGATTCGCAGCATCGGCATCATGGGCGACAAGATCCTCTTGCCGGCCAACAACGCGCATGCAGTCGCGATCAACGCCCGCAATGGTGAGATCGTGTGGGATACGCCGCTTTCAGACGTCGCCGGTCACGCGACGACGAGCGGAACGATCGTGGTTGGCGACAAGATGCTGCAGGGCATGACCGGGTGCGGCCCGCGCCAGACAGACGGCTGCTATATCAGCGCCATCGACGTGAATAGCGGCAAGCGTCTCTGGCGATTCCAGACGCGCGCCCAAAGCGGGCCGGAAGCGAACACATGGGGCAGTCTGCCGATGGATCAACGAGGTGGCGGCGAGACCTGGATTGCTGGTACGTATGACCCGGATCTCAATCTCACCTACTGGGGCACCGCGCAGGCCAAGCCGTGGAGCTTCATGAACCGCGGGACGACGCTCGCCGACAAACTCCTCTATACCAGCTCGACCGTCGCGCTGAACGTCGATGATGGCAAGCTGGCCTGGTATCACCAGTTTGCGCCGGCAGAGAGCTTCGATCTCGACGAAGTGTTCGAACGCGTACTCCTCGACGCTGGCAAACGGAAACTCGTCTTCAACGCCGGCAAGGCGGGCGTCCTGTGGAAGATGGATCGTCAGACCGGCGAATTCCTCGGCTTCAAAGAGATGGTCAAGCAGACGGTGTGGGACCGCATCGATCCGAAAACGGGTGTGCCGACCTATCGGCCCGACGTGTTCGAGATGCAGTACGACAAGCCCATCAACATCTGTCCGAGCACCCAGGGCGGAAAGAACTGGGGAGCGATGAGCTACAACCAGCCGACCGGCGTGCTGATCGTCCCATTGGGTCAGTCCTGCATGGATTTTTACGTGCGCAAGACCGTCGGCGGCGGGAACGGAGCGGTCCGCCGATTCCTGGCGATGCCCGAGACCAACGGCAACATCGGCAAGCTGGCGGCGTACGACGTCAATACGATGCAGGAAGTCTGGAGTCATCAACAGCGCGCGGCCTACCTCGGCGGGGTCATCTCGACGGCCGGTGGAATTGCCATCGCTGGAGACATCGATCGGTACGTGCGTGCTCACGATGTGAAGACGGGAAAAGTGTTGTGGCAGACGAGGCTGGGGACCTCCGCGCAGGGATTCCCGATCACCTACAGCGTGGACGGCAGGCAATATATCGCGGTGATGGCGGGGCTCGGCGGCGGCAGCCCGCGCAATGCGCCAGGAGCGATCGCACCTGAAATAAAGATTCCGCAGGCGGGACAGGCGCTGTACGTCTACGCGCTCGATGATCAGAAGTAAGAGGTCGTCCGTCGCGGCACTCAATGGGTCGGTACGAGGCACGTCGACGAACGACTCGAGCCGCAAGCGCGTCAGTCAGCGCGCGCGGGGTGATCCGGCTCCGGCCGTGGGTTAGCGAATCGTCGCTCGTGACGGTCGACCGAATCTAACTAACGGCCGATCGTCGTGACATTACTCTGCACCGTCGGCAGGCCGGCCGCTTTCCAGGCTGCGATACCGCCTCGATACCAGAGCACGTTCGTGTACCCTGCGTTGATGGCACGAAGCGCGGCGTTATACGCCGTCCAACACTGATCGGAGAGGCAGTAGAAGATGAGCGGTATCTCTTTTCTACCTGCTGTCTGTTGTTGAAGCACCTGTACCAGTTGCCGCTGCACCTGGTCGTTGAATGAGCCAGCGTCCGAAGCCCACACTGCCGGAATAGCGCTCGGAATCGCCTCAGGGCCGCCCAGGGTGTCGAACACAATGAAGGGTCCTTGGTTGCCCTGCGCGAGCTCGACCAGACCTCGAGTCGTGATCACTTGGCCGCCCGGAATGGCGGCAGGCGTGGGTCCGTGCATTTGGCCATTGTGCAATTGCCTCGTCGGCTGAACCCCATAATCCCTACGTTCCGGGTCAGAACTGACGACGGGTCCGGCGGGCCCTTGCGGCGCCGGGTCGCCTGGCTGCTGTCTCGCTGATCCGCCCCCTTGCTGACACATATACCGTACCGGTCCGGGTCCCTGTGGATTGATGATCAGCTGCAACTGCGTGCCTTGGGGGATCATCTGCACTCGAAAGCGTTCATTCGTGATCAGATCGACAAAATCGGCGAACTGATTCGTACCCGTAAAGGAATAACGCCCCGTCGCCGAAGTCAGTGCCCCCTGGTAAAAGTAATTCACATTACCCGTGGAGACAGAGCCCGCGAACAGACCTGACGGATCGATCCAAACCCCCGCTTCGTTGACCGCCTGCACCTGGGCAGTCAGTTGCGCCGGTGCGCCTTCGATACTGCACACGAAGTTGACGTCGGCGGTCCGCTGCGCCTGCGCCGGAACAGCAAGGCACAATGTGGAAACCAGAGCTGCAGCCAGTGCGCCGGCCTTGTGAAGGGTTCTGATCGTCACGGCGAGTGTCCTCCTCGAGTGGGGGTCGATCTGTCGGCTCAGTGGGCAAATAATACGCCAGAACAATCTGGAATATGGACGAGTTTGTCTTGGGGTGAGGGGCGCAGAGCGCATTTGTGGACGGCGCCTACGTGAGCGGACGTTTCTTCGAGGTGCGGGAAACGCCGCGATTCGCTTCGCTCGAATTTCAGAAGGAGACGACGAACATGCCGTCCACGGTATCCTCACCGTGTGGGCTTCTCGCCAGCGTCGCGCAATCAACTGACCGATTACGACCTCGCCCGCTTTCCCGACGCTACGCTTCTCGACCACGTGGCACGGGCACATGTCGCCGTTCTGCCTTGTTGTCACGACGTCGATCGGTCTGACTTGGGCGGGCTTTCGGGGTGGATGAACGATGCGCTCGCGATCGACGCCATGCGAGCGCGCCGGCTGGCGTGTGCGGGCAATCGCATCTGGACGCAGGTCATCCCCGGCGAGATCGCGCCGAAGAACCGGCTGCTGATCGACGCCTTCAGACGACGTGCCGGTCGGTTCGTAGATGGCGCTCCAGGCCACCATCTACAACTTCGACATCGAGCTCGCCGATAACGATCGCGGGGTGTACGAGTCGCTCGCGCTGCGCGTCGCTCGTCACCCGTCCGAGTCCGACGAACATCTGATTGCGCGTCTCTTGGCGTACCTGCTCGAGTTCAGGGGCGGGATCGCGTTCTCCCGCGGTGTGTCGGAGCCCGACGAGCCGGCCATCGCGGTCCGCGATCCAACCGGCGCGATCACGACCTGGATCGACATCGGGACACCGGATGCTCGCCGGCTGCACAAGGCGTCGAAAGCCGCACGACGCGTCGTCGTCTACACTCATAAGGATCCGCGGCAATTCCTGAACCAGCTCGCGGGCGAGAGGATCCACCGGGCAGAGGCGCTGGAGCTATATGCGATCGATCGTGAATTGGTCGCCGCGCTGGTCGCGCGACTTGAGCGCCGCGTCGCTTTCAGTATGTCGATTTCGGATGGCGAGCTGTACGTCTCGATCGCGACAGAGAACCTCACCGGCAACGTCGTGCGACTGAAGCGCGAGATCGATCAATAGCGTCAGTCCGTGGCTGTGGAACGTCGAGAGAGGACCGACATGAACAATCTAGCGAGATTACGATCCGTATATCTTCTGGCAATCACATCGACACTTTCCCAAGTCTCTGGACCACGATATCGGGGTTCGAATCCCTAACACCCAGCCACTTCGTTCGCTTCGCTCACTCGTGGCTGCTCGGCACGTTTCCAGGCTTCGCGCGGCTCATGCTTCGCCGCGCTCGGCACGAATCCCTGCCTCCCAGCCACCGTTACGGAATGCATCACGTCGCAGAGTGGGACGTCCCCGTTCCACTTCTCGTTCGCTCCGGAACTCCAGCCAGTCACACCGTGTTCCACCATGGTTCCTTGAAGCAAGCTGCCCATCACGAGGAACAATCCGACCAACGCGATTACGATCAACAGTAGCACCACGAGTACAAGCCTGACGAGACACCCCGCGACAGGAAGCGCTGTCCGTCCAGCTGCAGCCGCCGGCTCCCGCCACGGTACGTCTTCCCACGCGTCGCGCGCGCGCGCCTCGGCGAAGTCAGCAAGAAGATCCTCCCGCGAGGGAGCGTCCCCAGAATCCTTGACGATGGGCGGCGCTCTCCTGGCACCCGCGCCTCCGGGCGCCGCATCATGTGGTACCGACAGCGGAGCCCCCGGCCGGCGCGTCCGGCGTGCCGGCACGGTTGGTGCGCCGCCGGCTGTTGGCGATGGACGCTCCGTCGAAGGGTCTCCGAAATTAGCGCCGCATTCTGGACACCTCGGCGCGGCGAGCCAGCGTCCCGGGCTGTGGTTGCTGCAGAAATATCGAACGTCTCCTTCGAAACAGGCATCACACTCGCCAGACTGGGCCTGTGTCGTTCCGCAGCCAGGACAGCGTAAGACGACTCCGCTCATGCCAGGCGCGCTCCCATCAGTAGCCTGTTTCGTCGGAAATCTCCTCCGGATAGCACTCGCGAACATGCTCCTCCGGTATGTGGAGTCGGTACACTTGCGGTAGCGCCCCACGGACCCAGCGTGCCACGGTCGGAACGCGGACGAACGGACCGAACAACTCGCGACTTAAGCGGCGTGACAGCGCCACCGTGGTGAGCACGGGTGTCTCGGCATACGCAGGGTAGATCTCGTAACGCTCGTCCACGTGGTCGTGACCGCGAACCATATGGGTCACCGGCCTGCCGAGCGTTCGGCTCAAAGCACAGAACGCCGCGAAATCGTCGTAGCCGAACTGGCTTCCGCGAGACGTTCTATTGGGAAGTTTCTTTCTCGCGCGGGGATGCGCGCGAGTCCAGACGAAATCACTGAGGCATTCAGGATCGTTCCAGTCGCTCGTTTCGAGGAGACGCTCGTGCAGATCCGCCAGTGGAAAGCCGCCATGAACGGCGAGCAGCCCGTCAGGAAAGAACAGCGCGCGTGGGGCCGTCGTTACGACTCTGATTGCGAGCTTCCCCGCTCGACCAATCCATTCGTGCGCCAGATTCTCGTTCAGGAATGCTGAGAAGTCTGAAGGAGAGACGGTGGCGGTGAAACGCGCGCCGTTGTATCCAAGCGCCTCGTCGTGATTCCCTGCGAGAAAACAGACCGACTGGGAACGCTCGAGCATTAGCTCGAATACCCGCAACAAGGTTTCAAGGCCATAACCCACGTCATCGAAGAGGTCGCCGAGCAAGACGATTCTCGGCCGCCCGGCCTTCTCGTAGGCCGCAGATTCCCGAGCAATCAGCGCGAGTGCGACCTCGAGCGCCAGAAGGTCCCCGTGGAGGTCGCCGATGAACCACAGCGGCGCCTCGGAGAGCTCTGCCAGCTTCACTGAGCGATCAGAGCGGGTCTCCCTCTGGTCGTCGAACAGCAACTGTAATCCACTCTCTGAGTCCAACAGAGTCTCGAGACGCTCGACCGTCGTTCGCATGCGTGCACGCAGGGCGCCGGGACTGATCGACTGGGCGATGCGGTCCCAATCGAGGTCGTGCACGTCCACGACAGGTAAAACCGCCGGACGGGCGAACGCGCCCCCAGCGGTGTGGTCGTGCTGGTGGGGCTCATGTCTCGCAGCCTCGTCGACGAGCGCTGGTTCATGCGCTGCAAACGGGGGGACTCGTTCATCCTGTTGCGATTGCGCCTCCGGCTGCGTGTTGTTGGTCCACGCGCGAGATTCGCCGGCTCCGTCCTCAGGCAACATGGGCCGTCAGGGGAAGCTTGCTGATTCCCTTTGCGCTCCGTCCGGCTGCGATCACGTCCCCATCGATCAGGACTCGAGGTCCGATCAGCGGGGCGCCGTTCAGAAGCGTCTCGTTCACGGTTCCGGGCGCCGGCGTGACAATCCATTGGCCGTCAGGGCGCCGCTCGACCGTGCACTGCATGTCGTCCCAGAATTCGGCATCGGCCCCGAAGCGGCGGAGGAGCGCCTTGCCCATCTGGGTGCGTACGCCAATCTGCAGCGCCTCGCCATTGGACGCCAGCAGCTGAATTCTGTCCGACGTCAGGGTTAGTCCGGCCGTGGCTGCGGGCTTCGTTCTGACGCCCACCTTGTGAGCTGCGGCGGCACCGCCCGCGACAGGTGCACTCGTCGATGCTGCGGCCGTGGCGGTTTTTGGAGCGCGACCGCTGAGCGCCGCACGAACTGCGGGCGCTGTCGGTCTGGCCTTTGGATCAGGAGAAAGGCAGCGGTGGAGAATCGCGCTCACTTCCGCGTTGGTTGCCGGCGGGGGGATGACCCCAACAAGAGCGGGCGGCTTGATGTCATGCGCGCGAGCACGCCTGGCATATTCGGCCTGATCCTCGTCCCAGTAGGGGTGCTCTCCGACGAGCAGTTCGTGCAGGATCAGCCCGCACGTAAAGATGTCCGACGCCAGTATTGGAACGGCCCCGCGCGTCATATGCTCGGGTGACCGGTAGTTATCGGTTCCCACGTAGCCTTGGTATCCATGCCAAGGCGCCGCGCGATCGGCCAGTACCGAGAAATCGGTGTCGATGAGCTTCAGCTGGTAGCCGGAATCGAGCGAGTGATCTTTGATGAGCAGTGCATTGCCGGGTTTGAGATCCGCATGAATGATCTTCGCCTCGTGCAGCGCGGCGATCGCTGCCATGAAGACTTTTGCCCACGTGACGTGTCTCGCCCACACGGCGGTGTCACGCGTCGGCGCTATTGTGGTGCGCCGATGCGTTTCTCGCTCTTCTTCCAGCACGTGGTCCAAGTCACGGCTGTTCTCGAGGAATTCGTAGGCCGCGAAATATGTCGGCCCGCCCCAGGTCTCCTCGAAGGCGTCGACCAGACGGACCGCATAGTGTGCTGATTTTCCTTCGCGAACTCTGCGTGTGAGCTCTTGTTGATACGCCACGTACTGCGGGTACCAGACGACCGTTGGCGAGGGCGATTTGTACTGCTTGAGGAAGATCTTCGCTCCGTCCGGGCCGACGGCACCGTAGGAGATGGCCATCATGCCCGGACCGAAGACTTTCGTCACGCGATATCCGCCTATCGTGTCTCCAACCCTGAGCTTCTTCGCCATCGCGCGGTCCGATGCCTGCGCGTCTCAGAGCGCCGCTGTTTCGGCCGACCGCGACACGCTGGCGGCGAGCTGCCTGAGCGTCGTCCGGAAATTTGCGGGATCAGCGGTGAACTTCTGCAGCGCTTCCTGGGCGTTGAGCCCTTCGTACTCCACTGCTTCCCACTCGCTCTTGTCGATCTGGCTCAGCCTGTCGTATCCCTCGAAGTTCGGGGCAAAAAGGCTCAGGATGATACGGTTGGCCATGACCACGTTGGCGACATCCTGGAGGGCGCCGCCTTTCGCCTCGGGGATGCTCATGGTTTCCTTGAACGACGCATCCGTGAACACCACCACGACGCGCGCTGCGTCGCTGCGATATCGCCACTTGTTGGCATCCTCCGACTGTGCCCCCTTCGGAGTCGCCTCCATCGTCGCGATCTGGTAGAGCGCGTCGAGCAGTGATTCCGGTTCATCGCCTCCACCTTGCGCGCGCATGGACGCCAGTTGCGCCTTGAGCGCGACCGTGTCGCGTACGAACGGATGGTCTTCGAACCATTCGACGCCTTCGGCGGCAGCCGCCTCGATGTCGCGATACCCCACGACCTTCCCCCGCCAATCGCGGACCGGTGCGGGATTGTTGGCGTCACCCGAACTCAGCGAGTCCACGAACGCCTCGATGTTTCTGCGCAGCGCATCGATAATCGGTGACATGCTGCCGCTCACGTCGATGAGGAACACGACGTCGGCAACGCCTTTGGTTTTCGCACGCGTCTGGGGCGCAGTGGCGGGTGCAGCGGGCGCAGCTTCTCCTACCACGCCCGAGATGGCGGAAGCAACGTCAGAGGTCGCACCCCCGTCGGGTCCGCCTGCTGAAGGGCTTGCGCCAGCCAGCGAAGGCATCCCAGAGGAAGGCACGGCAGTGGAAAGGGTTTCCATCTCGGGTGAGAGTGGGGTGCTGTCTTCGGTGGCCATCAGTGTCTCCGCAGGTTTTGGGGGTGATACTCAGACGTCCTCGGGCGTGACTGGTTGCGAACGCAACCATTGCCAGCGCCCGCCCGAATAAGAACACCGCACTTGGAACGTGTAATCACTTTCCGAATGTGTGCACGGGCGATGCCATCTTCAGACAGGCGATTCGCCTCGCCTGTGTTGAAGGCTATCGAAGTGATGTTCGATGATGCCCTTCGCCATTTGTCGAACAGACTTTGCCTACACGACTGTCCGGAATGTGTGCAACTGTCTTATGTAGCGACCAAACAATCATTCGTGTCGCGCTGGAGGAATCCTGGGCCGTTCACATGATTGGGCTGCGGGCAACGGTCTGGACCACGGTATCTGCGCATCGCATGGCTTTGCGGTACGTCTGTGCGGCATTCAGGAAGCGAGCGGTGCGAGCGTCCGTGCCTCCTGACGCATCGGTTGCGCCCGCCCGTACGTCAGCGTGCGCCACAGCCACTCCGCTGGTCCGTACCGGAAGCTCTGCAGCCAAATCGGACTCATGATCAACTGCACCATCCAGATAGCGACGACAATGAGCAGCTGCGCGGCGTAGTCGAAGCGGCCGGCCAATCCGAAGCCCCAGCCGAGGAACACGTACGGAGGCGGTAATGCTGTGAAACAGGTAATTGGAGAGTGCCATCTGCCCAACGGCAGCCAGGCGTCGGCGCAAGCCGGCCATCGCCTCGCGCTTGACGATCCAAATGAGCGTCGCGGCGTAACCGATCGACGCGAACACTGCACCGGCATAGTTCCAGAGATCAACCAGGGCCCGGATCGGCATGGCGTACGCGACGCGGTCCAGTTCGAGAGCCCCGATGAACGCGAGCCCCAGTCCAACGGGCGTGGCGACCAACGCGACACGAGCATACGTTGAGGAGGACAGCCGCCCCTCGAGAAACCCCGACTTATACAGCGACATTCCCAGCAGCATCATCCCGCCGCACCGCCAGAAGAAGAACAGCGCGAAGAACATCGTTTCGAACATGAACGTCTCTGCTGCGCTGCCAGCCACGAACTTCAGGTAGCCGCCGAGCATCAGGTCAACGTGACCGAGCGCTTGTTCGCGCGTGGGCATCATCATCTCGAGTTCGGCCGCGCGGTCGGCCTCGCTCATCGAACCCCAGGTGAGCCCGTGGACGACGGCCAGGGCACCGCCGATTGCCAGCATCACGATGGCGGAGTAAAGCAGCGTGCGTGCGGTACGGTTGCGCATCCACCACAGCAGGAGGATGCCGCAGAGTGCGTAAGGTACGAGGATGTCGCCAGCCCAGATGAGGTACGCGTGCAGGAGTCCGATGACCAGCAGAACGAACATCCGCCTGAACCACAGCGCGATCGGTGACCGGCCGGATTCGGTGCGCTTGTTCGCGTAGAGCAGCACGCCCGCACCGAAGAGCATCGAGAACAGCCCCATCATCTTCAGGTCGAAGACGACGGTCGTGAACAGGTAGGCGAGGCGGCTGGGGCCCTCGTAATCGAAGAGCGCATAGGGATACATGTAGGCGCTCATGGGCGCGGCCATCGCGCGGATGTTCATCGCGAGGATGCCGAGCAGCGCAAAGCCGCGAAGGACGTCCAGCGTTTCGAGCCGCTGGGTGGACGAAACGGGTGCGGGCTGCTGCATCGGGCTCCTCTGAATGGCGAACAGGAAGATCCGCAACCACCGGCGGACGACCAATGAAGTTCTACGCCCGTGGATGTTCGCAGTCAAGCGTCCCGCATGGCAGCTGCGGCCCGACGTGCTATCCTGCGGCCCATTTTTATCTCCGCAAAACCATACCTCAAACGGAGGCGGATTGGTGCTCTCGCATGGCGGACGCTTCCTCGGATACCAGGCCGGGATCGCAGTGTTCGTTGATGTGCTGTGGGTAATCGTGTTCGCGTCGTATCTTCTGGCGGTGCGGCGTGCGCCGACCGGTGACGTAACGGCCGCCGCGACGATCACAGCAGTGTGACGCGACTGAAATGGCACCCGCGAACCTGTCCTTCGAGGAAGCTGCAGCGATACCGACTGCTGGCTGCACGGCGCTTCAAGCTTCTGCATTTTACAGTCGGCGATCCCGACGGGGGTCGGGCGCTTGCGTTTCGCAAGGTCCAGATCCGCTGACCAGCGGGGAAATCAGCCCGCTATCGGCGGCTGAGGTTGATTGGAGATGTAACCGCTCTCGCACTGCGCTAAGATCCCGCGCTGAACGTCAGGAACCGCGAAGGCCCTCTCCTGGACTTGGCGGATTGACGACAGCAGTGCAGGGAGGCGCACGTCATGTCGCCACTCTTCTCGATGACACCGCCGCGGCGACGTCGAGCGTCAGTACGTCTCGATGTCTGGGCGACGTTTCTGTTGCTGTTCGTCGGGGCGGCCGCAGCCGTCGCGCAGAACGCAGACCTCGCCGAGAGCAAAGACCATCCCGCCGTTTCGCGATATGCCGGCTCGGTGACCATTGGCTACGACTTCCGCAAGTTCGACGAGCTCGTGATACCGCTGAGCCCGGTCGCGATCACATTTCCGCCGGGCGTGCCGGTCGCGAAGAAGAATCAGAAGGTCGAGGGCCAGGTGACGCGGATTCTGTACATTGCGCCACCGGAACGATCGACGCTCGAAGTGGTGCGAAACTACGAACAGGAATTGAAGAAGGGCGGCTTCCAGACACTGTTCACGTGCGGCACCATGGCCTGCAGTCCTCAAGAGAACGGCATGGTCGCCTATCTGTATCCGATGAGCCGTTCGCAGACATTGAAGGGCCAGGATTTGCCACTCGTGCTGACGATGCCGCAGGAACAGCGATACATCGTGGCAAGGCGCGCGAGTGCGCAAGGCGATACGTATGCGTCCGTCCTCGTCGCCAAGGATGCGAATCCGGGAGTCCCGAAAACCTTCAACCGCATCGTCGTGCTGTTGGAGGTGGTCGAGACCGCACCCATGGAGAGCGGTTTGGTCACGGTTGACGCGAACGCGATGGCGAGAGAGATCGCGGCCACAGGCCATGTCGCGCTATACGGCATTCACTTCGATACGAACAGTGCGGATCTCAAGCCGGAGTCCGACGCCGCCCTGCAAGAGATCGCCAAACTCCTGAAGCAGGATCCGAACCTCAAGCTGCTGGTCGTGGGGCACACCGACAATGTCGGAGGCTACGACGCGAACATGACACTGTCGGAGCGGCGCGCCGCGGCTGTGTTCCAGACGCTCACCTCGAAACACGGCATTCCAGCTGTCCGGCTTCGCGCGGTGGGCGTTGGGATGGCAGCGCCGGTCGCCGCCAATGAGTCCGAGGAGGGACGTGCGAAAAACCGACGGGTGGAGCTCGTGCGTCAGTAGCGTCCTGCGGTGTCTGAACCAGCCATGACAAAAATCCTTGCGCCGCTCTCGTTGATGGCTCTTTGCGCCGCGGTCACGATGACCGCCGTGCGCGCGGGGCAGAGTCCCGCTACAGCAGAGCCGAAGCCCACGAGCTACGTGCTCATCGATCGCGCGCTCGAGGCGAAGCGCATCGACGAGGAGACCGCGCACAAGTACCGCGTGTTCGCCGCCTTCGGCGACGAGCGGCTGCCGCGCGAGTATCGCGGCGCCGTCGAGACCGGGGACCGGTCGATTGAGATCGACCGGGCGGGCGCGCGGCTGGAAACGTTTTCCGCAGAGACACGCGCGGCGATCGCACCGTACTTCATGCGGCCGGATCAGCCGGGGAGCTGGGTGGAGTTGAGCCGCGCGGATGAACCAGTACCCGTCGTGGGCGGCCGTCGTGGCGGGCTGCTGCTCGCGTCGTATGCGTTCGTGCGGCAGCCGCAGCCGCTTGCTCCGGTCACCTGGCGCAAATTCCCGGCGGTCGGCGGCAAGGTGATGGTGTGGGCGCAGGATCGCTACCCGGGCGATGCGGCCAAGGCGGAGGCCGTTGCGCGCGCCATGGACGCCGACCGCATCTGGACAAGGCTGACTGGACTGATGGGGCGCGAACCGGTTTCCGACGTCCTCATCACGCCGAACGGCGGCGACGGCGCGCTCGATATCTATCTCGTACGTTCGCCGCTCGTGCTCGACCCCGATACCGGTCAGCGATCGGTACCCTGGTTCGGCATCGCGAAATCAGCCAGGCCCGCCAATGGCTGCCACCCCATCCGGTATCTGATGCTCGACAGCCGCAGTCCGCTGGTGGGAAACCGGAAGATGCAAGGGCTGCTGTCGACCGCGGCGCACGAGCTGTTCCACGCGATCACGTACTCCTTCCAGGTGGTCGAGGGCTGTGAGGTCCGATGGACTCGCGAGGGGACGGCGACCTGGGCCGAAAACTGGATCTACCCCGCACCCGACACCGAGCATGATCTGGCACGCGAATATCTCAGAGTGAGTCATAAGCCGATCGACGAACTCGCAGCGATATATCCGGACTACGGCACGTATCTGCTCCCGCTCTATCTCGAGAAGACCCGCGGCGGCCCGGACTTCATGCGGATGATGTGGGACAGCTTCGCGAAGCTGAACGCGCCGCCCCTTCACGACAGCGTTACGCTTGCAGAGCGCTTCGAGCGCATCGGCGTCGACCGGCTGAACACGCTCAGGAGCGTGGGCACAGTGCTCGACGGTGGATGGGACAGGAGCTGGCCGAGGTTTCTGCTGAAAGTCTGGAACCAGGCGCCGACCGATGCGCCGCAGGGCTACAGAAGCTGGGACCGGCTGACCGAGGCGCCATCTCCCTTTCCCACAAGGCAATCGATCGCCACGCTTGGGGAGCCAGTGACGAGACAGGTCGCGCTGCCTGTGACGCTGGGCGAGAGTCCGACGTCCGGGATCATGCCCCTCGCCGGTGCCTTCTCGCATTTCACGTTCGAACCCGATGTGCGCAGCGTGGTGTTCGTGAACACCATTGCCGAGGTCGCCCACGAGCACAAAAGCGTGTGGGGTATCCAGAAGATCCGCGGTCAGTGGACCGACCCCGAGGACTGGACCAAGGATTTTCAAAAGGCCTGGTGCCGCAGCGAGTCGAAGGAAGACATCGAGGAGCTCGTGATTGTGTTCGGCAACAGCGACTCGGTACGGCTCGAGCCCGTGATACCCGAGAAACTGCCTGAGATCAAGGCGTATCCCTATGGCTGCAGCGCGTGGACGGGCACCAGCGACGCCGAGAAGACCATCGTCACGCGCGACCCGGCACTCAAGATCGTCGAACGGGTAACGTCGACCATGCGGCTGGAGGTCGATCCGGCAATGGATCTTCCCGGTCAGCCTCGTGAATACTGGAAGATCACCGGCGGTGAGGTCACCTGGAGCGTCACTGTCACTGGCTCGTGCACCGGCGGCGGGTCGGGGAAAGTGGCCCTCACCGATCGCGGTCCGGGAGACGAGATCGCGACGCTGCGCGTCTGGGAGGATGAGAAGGTGCTGCGCTATTCAGGAAGCACCGGCCCGTGGCCCGGAGACGTGCCGACGTACATGATCCGGTGCCCCAAGCCGCCGCCGACGCAGATGATTCTCTTCATGGCGCTCGGATGGTGGGTCACCGACATGCAGAACGACACGGTCGCCGACAACGGCATGACGATCCGCGGAAGCCGGACGACAAACCAGGGAGATGCCACGCAGTCGGTCACCGACCGGATGTCGTACGAACTCCGCCGGTCGCCGTAGCGCCGGTGTCCCTGTCGGGGCTTAGAGCAAAGCTCTGGACCACGGTATCGGGGTTCGAATCCCTGCCTCCCAGCCAATCACTCCGAAACACCGCAAGTCTCTCGATTGCAGGGAGTTGCCTGATTCGATTCCGCGGTCGCGCGTGCGCCTTGTCGAGCAGCCGCCAGGAGCCGCCGCTCCAACCTCCACGAATGCAGTAGCTTGGCCCAAACCAAGCGAGTTCGAATCCCAGACAGGTCTCGCGCGCCACGAATCGTCGCCGTCGGGCTGGGTGCGGGCCGGCACCTCGGGGTATCGTCCCGCTCGGCCCGTTCCGTATTGTTATCGTATGAGATAATTTAGGACGGTCACAGACTGTGGACGTCCGAGAGTACCTGACCGCTGACGGCAAGAACCCGTACCGCGAGTGGTTGGAGACGCTGGACGTCACGCCGCGTGCTCGGATTCAGGCGAGGGTGCTCCGCTTTTCTACAGGGAATCTTGGCGACCACAAGAGTGTGGGCGGCGGCGTCTGGGAAGCGCGGGTCATGTTTGGGCCGGGGTACCGGATCTACTTCGGCAAGGACGGTGCGCAACTCGTGCTCCTGTTGCTCGGTGGTGACAAGTCCACCCAGATGGCAGACGTCGCCCGGGCGCAGGAATCATGGAAGGCGTATCAGGAGGACAAACGCCGTGGCAAGACGAAGTGAAGATTGGAACATCGGGCTTGCGAAGGACCTTCGCGATGCAGCATTCGCTCGTGAGTTCCTGCTCGCGTCGATCGACGAAGGCGTGGACCTCCAGCTTGCGCTTGGGAAGGTAATCCGCGCCATGGGTATCAAGGAGTTCGCGGCCAAAGTGCACATGGCCAGTCCGAACGTGCTGCGCGCGATCAACCCTCGCCACAATCCAACGCAGGACACGCTCAATCGTCTCCTGAAGCCGTTCAAGCTCCGCTTGAGCCTGGCGCCGCTCACGGGAAAGCCGCGTCGGACCGCCGCGTGATCAACGATCAATGCACCTCCTTGCTTGAACCGCAGCTTGATCCGCCGGACGTTGCGCCAGTCCTCCAGCGGATTTCCTTCGAGTGCGAGAAAGCTGGCTTCATAGCCGTCCCGCAGGAAGCCAATGCGGCGCTGCGGGAAGATCGCCCTGGGCGTGGCTTCGGTCCAGAGCGTGAGCAGCGCCAATCGGCCAACCACGCCAAGCGAATGCAGGTGCTCGGCTTCGAGGGACGGCGGCCGCAAGTGGCGCGTGTCTGACCAAGGTGGAACGGTGGCCTCCTGGTCGCCGGACGGCCGTCGCCTCTTCTACGAGACGCTCGACCACCGCGTGATGGCCGTCGACTTCCGAGTGGTCGACGGCGCCTTTCGGCCCGAGCCGCCAAAGCTCTGGGCCGACGCCCAACTCGCCGATACCGGCATGGGCCCTGGGTTTGAGGTAGGACCAGACGGCCGGCTCCTTGCGCTCATCGGCCGGTCTGGATCGCGCCCGCCGCAGAGCGCGAGCAACGTCACGCTCGTGCTGAACTTCTTTTCTGAGGTGAAGCGACGGCCGTCGCAATAGACGTGTTCGTCGCAACTCGCACCAAACACCCGCCGCCATCCCATGAGCCGATGTCCGAAACTTGTATACAAAACTTCGGACAACCCGTTTCTAACGCTCGAGCGACAACTGACTGCAGCACGGTCGGTTGGCTGTCGTTGACCTCAGGCAGCGGTCAGCAGCCAGGGTCGGAAGTCGTCCCGAACACCCAGCCAACTCTGCGAATCGGCCAAAGAGCCGCAACAGGCGATCCTGACAAGCGGTTGCGCGTTCTATTTTTCTGAACGGAATCGTAACGCACCGGTTTCCTCGCGAGCAACGTCAACGATATCAATATCAATGATTGTCGCGAGGGCGTGTGGCTGGCCGATCACGTGGAATCGCGGCTCTCTGAACGATTGCGAGCTCTGCCGCCTTCGTTCACGCCAGTCCATCCGCGATAAAGAGATTGCTCAGCGCGCGGTGCCACGTATATGCCAGCGATTGTCCGTCGGGTGTGAAGCGAAACGACACCAGGGCCATGAAGCCCGCTCGATCACGAGGCAGGATGTTCTTCCAGACGTCTTGCCGGCCGGTCCTGGTGTCGATCCTGTAGATCTCTCCGAGTGGAGACGCCGGGTCACCGGGGTGCATCACCAGCAGACCGTCGGTGATCCAGCCGACCGGCACTTCTGCTCCAGTCAAGCCCGGCACCTGGCGCGGCGCAGAGCCGGCAACAGCCGGAGGCAGGATTTTTAGCGCGACGTCGCGTTTCAAGCGCGTGTCGCGTGCGCGATACACCTCGCCCATGCCGCCGGCGCCGAGTAGCGCCGTCACTTCGTACACGCCGAGGCGCATGCCAGGGACGAGGGCCAAGTCCGTGGATTATACGCACAGCCGCGCTCACGCGGCCGTGACTCGACCATGCTCGCGCAGACATTACTTCGTACGGCGCGGGCCACGACATTCCGGTTCCGTGAAGAATCGTTGAGACAATTGCCGGATCTGGACCGCCGTCCCTCACGCGGACGGCGAGGACTATTTCCAGGTCCCGACCATCGGCTGGATGATCCTCGCAGGGTCCGCATCTCTTCCTCGGCCGGAACATCTGTGACCGATCGTTGGCCACCTCGGCGACGTACAAATTGCGATCCTGATCACGAACTGATCAGCGTTTGACTGACGCCACCTCACCCCGACGCGCGGCCTCGATGGTGGCGATGTCGATCTTCTTCATCGTCATCATCGCCGCGAAGGCACGCTTTGCCTCATCGCCACCCGCCGCAAGTGCGTCGGTTAACGCGCGCGGAGTGATCTGCCAGGAGAGGCCCCAGCGGTCCTTGCACCACCCGCACTCGCTTTCCTGCCCGCCATTGCCGACGATCGCGTTCCAGTAGCGGTCCGTTTCTTCCTGATTATCTGTCGCGATCTGAAACGAAAAGGCCTCGTTGTGCCTGAACGCCGGGCCACCGTTGAGACCGAGACAGGGGATGCCGAGAACGGTGAAGTCCACCGTCAGCACATCGCCCTCCTTGCCGCTCGGGTAATCACCGGGCGCCTTGTGAACAGCGGTCACCTTACTGTCCGGAAAGGTGGCGGCGTAGAAGCGCGCCGCCTCGTGCGCGTCCTTGTCGAACCAGAGACAGATCGTGTTCTTTGGCTTCATGTTGGTGTGCTCCTTGTTTGTTCAAGTTGTACAAGCATTGATCTTGCAATATCCATGACGAAAGGCAAACACACAGTACAGCGAGATCAGAACCACACCCATGTGGGGCAGCAGCGCCGCATTCAGGAAATCGCCGGGTGATGTCACGATCACGACGGGCGCATTCGAGCTGGTGTGCAAGATGGCCGGCGCAGCAATCGAGCAGCCGCCCCGTTCGAAGCAATACGCCAACGGAAACGCCAGCAAGAGCGCGAGGAGCACCGATGCGAGGCCGGCAGTCCAACCGATCGTGGCAACCAGGTACAGGTGCTGCGCGCCGAAGAGCAGGGCATACAGCGTCGCGGCCTGAATGAACGAGCGCCCGCGCCTCAGGCGGCCAAAGACAAAACCGCGATGGATCACTTCCTCCGTGATGCCGTTGACCAGCACGACGCCAAGCAACAGGGAAACCCAGTCATCGCGCAACTGGAGTGACGTCCCCTTCAACCACGCAAACGCAGGTAGAAAGAACCACATCGGCAGGCTGACGCCGACGGCGACAAGCACCGTGGACATCCGCGCGGGCACCAAGCCGATCGTTCCAACGGATGCCGAAAGCGTTCCACCGAACAACAGCCGATCGAGCGCAACCGTCGTCCCGACGCCCCATACACAGAGCGCCGTCTGCCGGATCAGGTAGGGGACGGCTGCGCTGAACCACGCCGCCGCAATGAGTGGCGCGATCACCAGGGTCGCTGGCGCGTACACCTTCGCGATGACGGCCGAGCTCCCCGTCACTCCTCCAGTGCCGCCTCGATCTGGCGGCTGGCGGAGCGGAGCACCTCGATTCGGGCGAAGCGTTTGCTGTTGGCCGGTACGAGATTCCAGGGGGCATTCTCCCTGTCCGTGAGGGCGAGCATGTCACCCACTGCGATCTCGTAGGCACGGCGTTTTCTCCTGTTTCGCCAGTCCTCGGCATTCAGCTTGTGCCGCTTGTGGGGCGTGGCCTCACGCTCGCGGAAGCGCCGCAGTTGCTCGTCGTGCGACACATGCAGCCAGTACTTCAAGACGATTGTGCCGTGGTCAGTCAACTGCTGCTCGAAACGGTTCAATTCCCCGAACGCGCGTATCCATTCATCCTCGCGACAAAAACCCTCCAGGCGCTCCACCAGCACCCGGCCATACCAGGACCGGTCAAAGATCGCGACGCGGCCGTCGCGCGGGATCTGGAGCCAGAAGCGCCACAGATAGTGAGCGTGCTTCTCTTCGTCAGTCGGCTTTCCCACCGAAATGACCCTGTAGTCTCGCGGGTCGAGCGCACTCGTGAGCCGGCGAATGGCCCCGCCCTTGCCCGCGGCATCCCAGCCTTCGAAGACGAAGACAATCGACCGGCCTGCCTCGAGCGCCTCGCGTACGGCGCTGTTCAACCGGCCGAGCCACTTCTCGCGCTGCGACTCATATCCCTCTTCCGATAGATCCTGGTCCAGGGGGAGAGCCAGCAAGCGCCGCAAACCGGAAGGTCGCAGCGGCCGCACCACCCGCGGCGGCCCCATACGCCGGTTCAGCCGGGCTGCTCTTTTCTGTTGCTGCGTGAACCGGGCGAGCAACAACTCGCCAACCAAAAGGTCCCGCCGTCGTTCGTCCTCTGCGTCGATCACGGTCCAGCGGGCGCCTGGGCGGTCCGTCAGTTTCCGGATGCGTCTCGCAGTTTTGGCGAGCCGGTCATAGATCCGGTGGTGGTGCCAGTCCTCGTCGGTTACGCGCCAGGCCGTCTCGGGGTCGTCGCCCAGAGCCTGCAGCCGGCGACCCTGGGCCTCTTTGGAGAGCTGCAGCCAGACCTTCAGAATCAGCGTGCCGCTGTCGGCCAGGAGTTTTTCAAATTCCCTGATGCGTTCCGCCTCCTGGTGGAGTTGGTCGCGCGCGCGCTTGTCGCGAGCCGCCTCGCGCAGCGCCTCGGTGTACCAGGAGCCGGCATAGAGACCGATCCGGCCGATCGACGGGAGGCTGCGCCAGAAGCGCCACTGGTGCGGGTGCTCCCGCTCCTCATCGGTTGGGGGAGAAAACGTGAAGGTTTCCAGGCCCCGCGGGTCGAGCCAGGCGGTGAGGGCGTGCAGGAGATTACCTCGTCCGGCGCCTTCGGGTCCGGCCAGCAGGAGCAGCACCTTGAAAGGCACGTTTTTCATGCCGACCTGCATTTGCAGGAGATTCTCGCGCAGTGCCTGCGTCCTGGCCTGGTACTCCCGCTTCGAGAGACGCTGCTTACGGTGCTGCTGCTTCGCCATGTGTCGTCGCGCGCGATTCAATTCGGCTATCGAAGCTTAAAGCAGAATCGCCCGCGGCGACCAGTCGCCGCGTTCGCTGCCGACCGGAATGGAGGGAAAGCACGATCAACGGAAGCCGCACAAAGGCGGGAACGCGAGAGACGTTGACAGGGCTAAACGGCGGGCGCGCGAAGCCGCGGCAGGAGTCTCACTGCATTGTCTCGCTCGACAGCGCGCAGAGCACTGCCGCTGAAGATCCCAACCTCGGCCAGTGCCCTGGCGATCTCCAGGCTGCTGCCTCCGGGCGGAAAGTCGGTTCCGAACAACACCTGCGACGAAGTGACGAGCTCCAGCAGCGATGCGAGCGCGCCACGGTTGGTGGCGCCCGCTGTGTCGTAGTAGAACTTCTTCGCTTCGTGGATGAACCCGTCGGGCATGCGATCGGCGGTGTTCCGCGACCCGCCGTCGATGCGTCCTGCCAGAAACGGTGCCGAGCCGCCCGCGTGGGACCAGATGAAACGGATGTTGGGGAAACGTGCGGCATCGCCGCTGAACGTCACGCCGATGATCGCGCGGGTCGTGTCGGTTCCGTACTCAATCGTCCCGGGCGCTACGCCGTAGCTCAGGTTTCTGCAGCAATTGGCGGCGGTCGGATGGACATGGACGACGGCCTTGCGCCGATTGAGCTCCTCCATCACCGGCCTGTATGCGGGATTGCCCAGCCAGGTGTCGCCGTAGCTCGTGAGCAGGGCGATGCCGTCGGCCTTGAGCGTGTCGCAGGCGTACTCGATCTCCTTCAACGTGTCCTCGACGCCGGGTAGCGGCATGGCCGCGAACAAACCGAACCGTGTCGGATAGTCCTGCACCAGCTTCGCCCCGTACTCGTTGCACGCGCGGGCGAGGCGGCGCGTGACCGCGGCGTCGCCGAACCACAAACCCGGATTGGTGATGGACACCACTGCGGCGGCGACACCACCCCGGTCCATATCTTCAATTGACTGCGCGGGCGTCCAGCTGGTGTTCGCGGGTTGCAGCAGCGGTCGGCCCTTGACCTCTGCCATCCATGCTGGCGGCGCGAAATGGTGATGGATGTCGATGCGCTGCGGCTTGGCGGTGGCCGCCTGCCGGGCAAAAGCAGCCAGCCGTTCGCCGGCTGTGGGTCCAATCCCCAGCGACCCAAGAGCTGTGGTCAGGAAGCGTCGTCGATCAAGCGTGGTCAATCATCACCGTCCGATTCGCTCGAATTATGCCCCAGGCGTAGTGCCGGACAATCAACGGAAGCCGAACAGGGGCGGGAACAGGACAACCACCAGTGCCGCCCAGACGGCGTACACGGGCAGATAGGCGATCTGCCATCGCTCCAGTTCCGCGAACGAACCACGGCGACGCACGAAGCGCGCATAGAGCCACGCCGTCCACGCGAGGTTGACGAGCAGGATGAGGTTCTCGCCAAGCGCCGCCACTCGATTGGGAGTGAAGCCAAACTCGGAGATGCGCTGAGCGATCGCCGTCAGCGCCACCGCATCGACGGCGAGCGCGCTGACGACGAGCAGCAGTTGCAGGCCGTCGAAGAAGTCGGGCGGTGCCTGAGGGTCGCGCGCAGAGGCGGCGTAAAGTACCAGCCCCACGACGACGGCCAGCAGCAGATCGAAGCCGATCAGCACCTCACGTTTCACATTGATGGGGTTGCCCGTCCACGCCATCGTCACCAGAAAGGACAGCAGCAGAACGGTGAACAGCGGGGTGAACAGCCTCGTCAGTACCGGCGCCATGTTCTCGATGACGCTCTGCTTCGCTTCGACCAGCCAGGAGCCGACGATGACGGCCCCCGCCGCCCCGCACGGGATGAGCCAGGGCCCGACGAACCACTCGGGATTCATGTCGATGGCAGAGAACAACATGAACGTAAAAGCGGTGACGACCCCGCCGCCGAGCGCGATGAGGACGTAGTAAATGAAGAGCTCGCCCGAGAACCGCACGAAGTTCATGCGCCCGCCGTCGGCGAACCAGCGCCCTCGGACGTATGCGAAGCCGACGGCCAGCCAGAGGGCGATTGGCAGATGCAAAACGGTCAGCACCTGCGTGTCGCTGCCCTGTGAGAAGTGTTCGGTCTGTTCTGGAGTGTGGAAGGGGAAGACGTTCGCGAACACGGCGGCGGCCGCGAAAGCCAGCGCGAGCCAGAGGCTGCTCATGGCATTCCACCCGCGCTTCCACATGAAATAGACCGCGAGCAGCGGAAAGACGAACAGGCTGGCGTTGCGAAAGTAGAACGCCGGCACTTCGTCCTGGGGGCTGAGCGGATGACCGAACAGCACCGGCACTTTGACGGCCAGGGCGGCGGCGACGGCAAGGCCCAGGACAACGAGCATCTCGGTGCCCGAAGTGTTCGCCGGCGCGTCCAGATCGGGCGACACGACCAGTTGCTTCCAGAGCCGCTCGGAGTGCGCGCGTGCGAACTCGCGCGACAACGCATCGAGGCTGCCCATGCGCTTCACCGCGACCAGAAACGCCTCATCCCCCGAGAGGCCGGCGTCGGAGAGCGCCGTCAACTGGTCGCGCAGATGGCCCTCGAGCTCTTCCACGTCGGGACCGTGAACGGCCTGGCGGCGGCGCAGGTACGCACGCCACTGAGCGATCTGTTCCTCGAGCGGCTGATCGGTAAGCGGCGTCATACGGTGCAGGCCTGCATCCAGATGCCTCGCAGAGTACCGTCCACAGCTTTCCACTGCTGCCGGTGGGCGGCGAGCTGCGCCCGGCCTTCCTTCGTAATCCGGTAGTACTTGCGCCGGCGGCCGCTCTCGGATGCGGCCCACTTCGCCGCGACGTGACCCTGGCGCTCGAGCCGGTGCAGCACGGGATAGAGCATGCCGTCGGTCCACTGCAGGTGCCCGCCCGACAACTCGGCCACCCGCTTGATGATGGCGTAGCCGTAGCTGTCGCCCTCGGCCAGGATGGCGAGCACGAGCGGCGTCGCGGACGCGGCCACCAGGTCCTTGCTCAAGTCCATACGTAGAACCGTTATACATTGTGGTTCTATGTATGTCAACGGTGAAGCCCCTGAAGGAGCGTCGCTCACCGAAATCTCACGCAACGCTCATGCGTCCATCAAGACTCGACGGGCTCCCGCTGCGATGATTACGTTGGAGGATTCGTTTTGCCGCACTTCATCAACCGGCACGTGCTGATTCCGGTCGTACTGCTGGGCGCTCTTGTGCTGGTGTCCTCGCCGGCAGGCGGCTGTACGCGACGAAGCTCGGCGGGCAGGAGCCCGCCGAACCGTTCCGCATTGCCGGCAACTTCTACTACGTTGGCGCGAACGACGCCTCGGCCTTCCTCATCATCGGGCCCGTACTGGTGGCCACTCCCGTGGCTGCACCTCGTGGTCGTTCCCGATTCGCGACGGGGACCGCGTGCTGGATGTCGTGAGCGCCTGTGACCTCGGGGTGATGGCAGGAATGCGGTATTCAGAACAAGAGGCCGACTTCGAGCGCAGCTTCCGCGTGCTGCGGAGCCTGCCCGCCGACATCTGGGTGACCTGCCATGCGCGATCGTGGGGCAAGTATCGTAAATTCGTGGCGAACAAGACGGCGAACCAGGCGGTAGACCCGTTCATCGACCCCGACGGCTATCGCGCTTACATCGACGCGGCCGAGGCGGATTTTCGCAACGGGGTCGTTCATTGGAGCGCACGATGGAACGACACGTTCGCGACATCCTGAAGACTCCTCGCGAGGCCGTGCGCGAGCGCCTGCTTCGGTCGGATCATGTACGGCCCGGTCGCGACAGCATCACCTGGACGATCAACCGCGAGATGATCGTGGTCGCCGGCTGGGGCCGTGCCATCCTGCTTCAGCTGGCACATCCGGCGGTTGCCGCCGGCGTGCACGACCATAGCTACTTCCGGGGCAGCCTTCTCTCCAGCTTCCGGCGCCTGCGCTCGTCGGTCGGCGCGATGCTGTCGCTCACGTTCGGCGATACGGAACAGATGATCGCGGCTGCTGCCGGCATCAACTCGATCCACAATCGAGTGCGCGGCCGCGTCGGTGACGGGGCGAGCGAACAGTACTCCGCTCACGATCCCGAACTGCAGCGGTGGGTGCATGCCACGCTCGTCGAGTCGATTCCGCTCGCCTACGAGTTGCTCGTGCGGCCCCTGACCCTTCACGAGCGCGATCGCTACTGCTCGGAGGCGGCTATCATGGAGCCGCTGCTCGGGATGCCGGCCGGATGGCTGCCGCGGGACTCGGCGCAGCTCGCGACCTACATGCGCGAGACGCTGGCAGGCGGGAGGATCGTCGTCACCGACACCAGCCGGAGGCTCGCACGAGCGGTGCTGTATCCGCCCCGGTGGCACGTGGCCTGGCCGGCATTCCGGGCGGTGCAGATCGTCACGATCGGATCGCTTCCGCCGTCGATCCGCCGGGCATACGGCTTCGACTGGAGCGCGCGCGACGCGCGGACGTTCGCGCGATGGACGGCCCTGCTTCGAACATCCCTGCGGCTGCTTCCACCGCTCGCCCGCGAGTGGCCGATGGCAAGGAGATAGTTGCCTGTTGCTCTAACGTTGACAGACCGTACAGTAGAACGTTGACCGCCCGCCTTCGACGCGCCGCCGGATCGTGCCGCCGCAGTCTGTCGTCCGGCATCGTTCGCCCTCCCGCTCGTATACCAGGAACCGGGACGCACGATACGCGTCGTCGCGCGACGACTGGCGTGCGATCGCGCGCTCGAGTACCTGTTTGATCGCGGTCGCCAGGCGAACGGCCGCCTCACGGGGCGCACCCGACGGCGTGGCGAGGGTCGACGCCCGTCGGCGCGGCGACAAGCCGGCCACGTGCAATGCCTCGCTCGCGTAAATGTTGCCGAGTCCAGCCACCACACGTTGATCCAGCAGCGCCGCCTTCAGCGATGTCTTCTTGCCCCGGCACGCGCGCGCCAGGCGTGCCGCGTCGAAGTCGGCCGATAGCGGTTCCGGACCCAGACGGCTCAGCGTACGATGGCGCTCGAGATGCCCTGCAGGGACCAGATCCATCAAGCCAAACCGCCGCGGGTCGTTGAACACGATGACCCGTGCCGACGACATGTGAAAGATCACGTGATCGTGCGGATCCTGCGGCCCGGCCGCTGTTGCCCGCGCGATTCGCAGCGATCCCGACATGCCAAGGTGCATGAGCAGGGTCTCCCCCGACGACAGGGACGCGACCAGGTACTTCCCCCGCCTCGTCAGCTCGAGTACGGTCTGGCCGGCGAGCCGTCTGGCGAACCGCGCCGGAAACGGCGCGCGCAAGTCGGGCCGGCGCACATCCACTGAAACGAAGCACCTGCGGACCATCGCCGGCGCGATCCGCCGTCGAGTCGTCTCAACTTCGGGGAGCTCTGGCATCGCTCCAGCATAGTCTTCCGGGACGAAAATCGGGCGGCAGGCAGAGTTGCCGGCAACGGTCCGCCGGTGGGGCGCACCTTCAGTTGCGCCATTTCCGGCAAGTAGTGACGGTCGCGTTTATATACTGAATGAGATACAATGTGCCGCATGTCGGACAGACCACGAAGCGTCGATCACCTGCTGCCGTTGAAGCCCAAGGTCCTGCACATTCTGCTGGCCCTCGCTGATGGCCCGCGTCATGGCTACAGCATCATGCAGGAGGTCGCGGCCCGCACGGATGGACAGGTCCGCGTGTGGCCGGCCGCCATGTACGGAACCCTTCGCGAGCTCGAAGACCTGGACTGGATCGCGGAGTCAGAGAAGCGACCCAGTGATGATGACGAGCGGCGGCGATACTTTGCGCTGACGCCGCTCGGGAAGCGCGTGCTCAGTGGCGAGGTCCGGCGCCTGGAAGCGATCGTCGACCACGCACGCGCGAGCCGGGCCCTGCGCAAGCCGGGACGCGCATGAAGCCGCCCTGTCGCGAGCCATTCGTGCGTACGGCCGACTGCTCTGGCTGCTTCGCGGCCGGGATCCTCAGGAGCAGCGAGCGATCAAGGAAGACGCGGAACGGCTTCTGGACGCAGCTCGCGCGCGGGGCCGAGGTGCATTTGCGGCGACGTGGCTCGCCCTGATGTGGGATCTCGTCATCGTCGGCACCGGGCACGACCTCGCACGGGCTCTTCGATCGCTGGTGCGCGCACCTGGATTTACGCTGACGGTGTCGCTGCTCCTCGGTCTCGGCGTGGCGGCCACGACCACGCTGTTCGCGCTGGTCAACGCCGTCATCCTGAAACCCTTGCCCTATGACAACCCGGAACAGTTGGTCATGGTCTGGGAGTCGAACGTTCCGCAGAAGCGTCTGCGCGAGGGGCCATCGCCGGGCAACGTCAACGATTGGGTCGCACACAACGATGCATTCGAGGCGCTCACCGCGTGGTGGACAGCCTCGGCGACGCTGCGTGGCCGGGACGGCAGTGCGCCGGTCACGGGTGTCCAGGTGACGAAAGGCTTCTTCGAGGTCTTCCGCCGCGCGCCCCTCCTCGGGCCGGACCTTCGCGGACGACGAGTACGTCGGCAGGCCTTCGATCGCGTCCGGCAGGACTGGCGGCCAGGAGCCGGTCCTCGTGCTGAGTCATCGTCTGTGGCAGAGCCTCGGCGCGGATCCCGCGCTGGTCGGAGGAACCGTCTACGTTGAAGGTCGCAACTGGCGTGTGCTGGGAGTCATGCCTGCCGACTTTGCCGTTCCGGATGTTGGTGCGGCCTTCTGGACGCCGTGGGATATGCGCGAGGCCTATCGTGGCGCGCGCTTTCCCGACGGGCCGCCGCGGGATTTCCGATTCCTGCGCGTCGTCGGTCGTCTGAAACCTGGCCTCTCGCGTGAAGCCGCGACGGACAGGATGGAAATCCTCGCGGCCCGCCTCGCCGCCGATCATCCGCGCACGAATGCCGACTGGAGCGTTCAGTTGGTGCCGCTGAGAGAGGAGTTGGTACGCTCGAGCCGCACCGAGTTGCTGCTCGTGTTCGGCGCGGTGTTTTGTTTGCTCTTGCTCGTCTGCGCCAACGTGGCGAGTCTCGCGATTGCGCGTCGCGCTGCGCGTGCGCGGGAGATGGCCATTCGATTCGCGCTCGGCGCCGGCCGCACACGCATCGTCAGAGAGCATCTGGCGGAGACCGCACTGTGCGCCGTGCTGACCGCGCTCGTGGCCATCGTCTTCACGACAGGGTCGTTGGGTGCCGCGATCGCGTTTGCTCCGTCGGATATCCCTCGGTTGCACGAGGTCGACGTGAACGCCCGCGTCGTGTCGTTTGCGATGGCCCTGGCGCTCCTGGTCACCATCATCGGCGTGTTGCTTCCGGGCCTGCGCGGCAGTTCCACAGCGATCGCGCCCGCACTGAAGGACGGCGCGCCGGTCTCTGGACAGCACGCGAGTCGGGTGCGACGCGCGCTCGTGGTCGCTGAAATCGGCGTCACGGTCGTGCTCCTCGTCGGCGCCGGACTGCTGGCCCGTAGTTTCGCGGGCCTGCAGCGCGTCGACCCTGGCTTCGACGTACAGAACCTGCTCGTGTTGCGAATCGCGCCCGATGTCACGAGGTACCGAAGGGCCCAGCTGCGGAGCGACTACTACGGCCGGGTGCTCAACTCCATCCGCGAGTTGCCCGGCGTCGCGTCGGTCGCCGCGGTCACGGTCCTTCCGATGAGCACGATCGGCTCGGACTTCTATCGGCCGTATTGGTTGGAGGGCGCCCGTCCTGACGGGAACGCTGTCGCACAGGCGAACGTTCGCATGGCGACGCCGGGCTACTTCGCCACGCTTGGACTCCCGCTCGTGTCAGGCCGCGAGTTCTCAGCTCAGGATGACCTGGATGCGCCGCGCGTCATCATCATCAACGAAAGTCTGGCGCGGAGCGCGTGGAAGGGCCAGGATCCCGTGGGCCGCACACTCATACTCGACTACCAGGGCGGTCCGTCTCCGCGCCAGGTCGTCGGCGTCGTCCGCGATGCGAGGTACCGCGGCCCTCGCAGCGATCCGGCACCGGAGATCTTCATCCCGCACGCGCAGAATCCCTATCTGGTCATGAACGTGGTGGTGCGAACGACGATCGACCCGGGCGCGTTGGCCCAGACGGCACGCGCCCAGGCGTTGAAGGTGGACCCCGATCAACCGGTTCACTCCGTCACCACGATGGAGCGGCTGTTGGATGACACGATGCAACAGGATCGATTCGCGATGCTGTTCGTGGCGTTGTTTGCCGCGGCGGGTCTGGTGACCGCCGCGACCGGGGTGTACGCGTTGCTGGCGTATACGGTCGCTCAGCGGAGACGCGAAATCGCGGTACGCATGGCTATCGGGGCGTCATCGTCTTCAGTGGCACGGTTGATCGTGATGGAGTCATTGATGCTCGCCTTGGTGGGCTGTGTCGTCGGCGCTCTCGGCGTGGCAGCCGTCAGCCGGCTGGCGCGATCCGTCCTCTTCGGCATCGCACCTCAGGATCCGCTCACGCTGGCGACGACCGCGGCCGTTCTCCTCACCGCGGTGCTGGCGGCGAGCTGGCTTCCGGCGCGACGTGCAGCGAGAATCAATCCGGTGTCGGCGATGCGAATCTGATCGCCTGAAGAAGACAAACACGAGATGAAGAGCACCGGCGACGTTGCTCGTTGGTCGGCATCCGCGTCCTTGCCGCGCTCGACGCCCTGTCATAGGATGAGCGCCGATGCCAAACGACATGCTCGTATTCGGCGTGAGCAGGCTCACCGCTATTGTTCTCACCTCATGCTTCGCCCTGTGTGGATGCGCACTGCAATCCTCCCGGCCCGCAGCCGCGGGAGGGGGCAGCGGCTCCGCAGGGACGTCGTCGGACGCCTGGCGTTATGCCCGGACGATTACCCTCGACACCACGGCCACCGGCGCGAACGTGTCGGACGCTGTCGAGAACTATCCACTGGCAGTGCTGCTCGACAAGAGTCGCTTCGATTTCAGTCAGGCGCGAGCAGACGGAGCGGACATCCGGTTCTTCGACGCCGCAGGCAAGGCGTTGCCGCACGCCATCGAGCTGTGGGACAGCAAGTCCGGCTCTGCCGCAATCTGGGTGTTGCTCGACGTGGTCAAAGGCAACAGCCGGGATCAATCGATCGTGATGAGATGGGGCCATTCGGGCGCGCCGGACATCAGCGATTCGAAAGCGGTGTTCAGGAGAGCGAACGGCTTCGTGGGCGTCTGGCACCTCGACGAAGACGGAAACACCGGCCCCGACGGGTATAAGGATTCCAGCGAACACGAGGCGCACGGCACGGGAGTGGGCATGATGCCGGGCTCACGGGTCGATGCTCGCATCGGCAAGGGCACACATCTGGATAATCCGCGCGGACAGGATACCGCGCGCTGGGTCCGCGTGTCCGGCGAGAAAGCCAGGCAGTTCAACCCGGGCCCGCCCATCACGGTGTCGATCTGGGCCCTCGGGCATTCCTATCCCATCCGCAGCTACGAAACGATGATCTCGAAGGGCGACACCTCCTGGACGCTGCAGCGTGTGCAGTACGGCCCCGGAGGGGGCGCTCAGAAGATCGCCGGCCAGGGCTACCAAAGCTGCGTGCGGACGCCCGCTTACCATCTCTGCGCGTACAACTTCGCCGGGCAGGGCCTGGTCACGAACGAGTGGCTGCACTTCATGGTGGTGTTCGAAGAGCCGGGCATGAAGCTGTACATCAACGGCGAGTTGAACGCGTCGGAATCCGCCGGTCCGTGGAACAAGGGCGATCATGATCTCGGCATCGGCAACCAGACGCAGAATCTCGGCGGCCGGCGCCAGTGGGACGGCATCCTGGACGAGGCGCGCGTCATGCAGGTCGCGCGCAGTGCGGAGCTGGGCGAAGCTCGACTACGAGAGCCAGCGGGAGTCACCCACCCTCCTCGAGTTCGGCGAGACCCGCTCGCGGTGAGTCCGGCGGCGAAGCGTCATTGAGCAAAGCCTTCGAGCATCCACAGGTCGAACGGCCAGTTTGCGATCGAAGTCAGAAACCGCGTTCCGTCCGGATGCAGGCTGAAGCCGGCCGCATCCCCAGCCGTTGGCGGCAGCGCCACGTCGGCGACGAGACGCTCGGCACCCGTTGCGACGTCGATCGAGAAGAGGCGCCAGGGCGCACCAGCGCCGGAGATGTTCTGCTCCAGCAAGAGGACGGCCCGTCCGTCGCGCGAGAACCCGAGCGTGGGTCGCCCCCCCGAGCTGCGGGCCGACAGCTGACGCTCGGTGGCCCCGTCGGCGGACACCAGAAAGAGTTCAGGTACGTTTCCTCGGCTGGTCAGGATCCAATGGCCGTCGGGTGACCACTCCACAGGCGTGCGACTGTCGCGGCTAGCATCTTCGAGTCGCCACTTCTTGAGCACCTCGGGCACCGAACGGGAACCGGGTCTCGTCTTGACCAACTGGACTTCCAACTGGACTTCGGAGCCGACGCGACGCTGATACGCCAGCCACTCGCCATCTGGAGACCAGACGCCCGCTGACGATCCGCGCGCCCCCTCATCGACAGGCAGGGCACGGCCGCCCGACGCGTTGGCGAGCATCAACCTGGGCTGCCCCCCCTGCAAGACGCCGAACGACAACCGGTTGCCGTCAGGCGCCCAGCGCAGCCCTTGCAAGGGGCCTGTGCCTGCAGGCATTTCGACGAGCACGCGCGCGAAGCCGCCGTCCTCCGCCGTGCTCATGTTCCTGATGGTGGGCCGCTCCTCCTGGTTCACGAACGCGTAGTGCGAGCCCGAAGGCGCCCACGCCGGCCACCACGACACGCCGCCAGCCGAGGGCATCGTCTGCACGCGGCTGCTGGAGACGTGCACCTCCACGAGGTCCCACCCCACCGCGCCGCCCACGAATGCGATGCGACGGCCGTCTGGCGAGACCGCGGGATTGAGCAGCACGAACGGACCGGCATAGATGATGCGCTTGCCGTCTGTGCTCATATCGAGGAGCGACAGCACATAATTCGAAGGCGAGGTGCCTTCCCTGACGACGAGCCGCTGGCTGTCGGGCATCCAGCTTGTCTCAAGTACCTGGGCCGACAGAATCTGTCGCTTCTGGCCGGACGGATAGTCCAATACCCAGAGGTCGTCGCCCCTCAGAACGGCAAGCCTGGATCCGTCAGGAGAGAAGCCGTTCACGACTCCCGGCAGTGGATCGAACGGCGGCTCGCCGAACTCGCGCGGCGGGCCGCCGCCGGCCCGCGGGTCGTCGCCGACATAGAGCCTCGCATTCTTCCAGAAGGCGAACGTCTGCCCTGAGGATGGATGGCGGCGCTCGTCGCCCCCTCGATGACGAGCTCGGGCGCGCCGCCTGTCGCGTTGATGGACCACAGCGAAGAGACGGCGTCCGGGCCGCTTGCGCGACTGGTGAAGTAGATCGTCGATCCGTCCGGTGACCAGAACGGCCTTCCTGCGCTGTGCTGCAAGTGCGTCAACTGCGCCGCCTGCGACGATGCCAGGGTTCGCGTCATCACCTGCAGCACGCCGCTGATACTCGCGGTATAGGCGAGGCTGACGCCGTCGGGCGACCAGGCGGGATTCCGCTCGGTCGGGGTCGCGAGAGAGACCGGCGTGAACTGGTAGTTCGACAAGTCCACGCCAGTTCCACCCTGGCGAGGCCCGAAGACGCCCGCCAGCGCTGCGCCGACTGCGAGCCCAACGGCGACGAGGGCTGCGGCGCGCAACGGGTGGCGCCGCGTCGGGGCCGGCATCACCGGGGCGGCGTGAGACGACGTGGTCGCCTGCGACAGCCGATCGCGAACCTGGCGCAGTTCCCGATAGAGATCGCGCGACGATTCGTAGCGGTCGGCGGGATCCTTCGAGAGCAGCCGCTCGATTACCCAGCGCAGCGGCGTCGGCGTCGCCGCGGGCAGTGGGTCCGCCTCGTCGCGAATGATCGCGGCCATCGTCTCGGCGCTGCTGTCGCGCCGGAACGCCCGCTGGCCCGTCACCATCTCGTGCAGCACGAGGCCGAACGAAAACTGGTCCGATTGCGGTCCCAGGTTCGGCTGGCCGCGGGCCTGTTCCGGCGACATGTAGGCCACGGTGCCAAGGCGCGTGCCCGGATCGGTGATCCCGACTGACCGGGTCGCTTGGGAGTCGGCGGCCGCCAGCACCGGCTTCGCGATTCCGAAGTCGAGAATCTTCACGCGGCCGTCGGCCGTGACGAGGATGTTGTCTGGTTTCAGATCGCGGTGCACCAGGCCGGCCGCGTGCGCCGCCGCCATCCCGTCGGCCATCTGCACCGCCAGGTCGATCAGCTTGCGCATCGACTCAGTGTGGCCGACAGGCGCGCCCTCGATGTACTCCATGACCAAATAGTTCGGCCCGACGTCGTAGAGTTGACAGATGTTGGGATGGTTCAAGGCGGCGACCGATCGTGCCTCGCGCTCGAAGCGCTCGGTGAACTCCGCGGCCGACACTTTGATCGCCACGTCACGGCCGAGCCGCGTGTCTCGCGCGCGATAGACCGCTCCCATACCGCCCGTCCCGATTGGCGCGGTGATGTCGTACGGGCCGAGGCGGGTGCCGGGGGCCAGCGACATTGTGGTCAGTGGTCGACATGCTACCGGTCAACCGCCGCAGACTCAACTGTGAAGGCGTCTCGTTGGTCAGGCGGTTCTTGTTTAGCAACCGTACGGACCGTGTAACACCTGGCAGGGTCGTGACACTTCCATTCAGACGCACGGAAAGGGACGGCGTCAGGAGGTGTCCGAATGGCCAAGATCGACGAAATTGCGCAGGATTTGTATCGAGTGTCCGTTTATGCCCCGCAGTTCGACCTGCAGTTCAACCATTTTCTGATCAAAGACGAGGAACCGCTGCTCTTCCACACCGGCATGCGGCGGATGTTCCCGGAAGTCCGAGACGCCGTCGCACGGCTGATCGACCCGGCGACGCTGCGCTGGATTAGCTGGAGCCATTTCGAGGTGGACGAGTGCGGCGCCCTCAACGAGTGGCTCGCGGTCGCGCCTCGTGCGGAGGCGATCTGCAGCCAGGTGGGCGCAGCCGTCAACATCTCGGACTTCGCCAATCGCCCGCCGCGCGGCCTGACAAAGGACGATGTGATCGAGACAGGCCGGCACAGGTACCGGTACGTGCCGACCCCGCACTTGCCGCACGGCTGGGATGCCGGCGTGCTGTTCGAAGAGAAATCGAGCGTGCTCCTCTGCTCCGACCTGTTCCATCAGCTCGGCGACGTAGAACCGGTCACGTCGGCGGACGTGCTGGGACGGTGGGATGCCGCCGTGGCGGCTTACCAGGCTCATCCGGTGCTGATGGATTACGTGCCGCTGACGCCCGCCACGCGACGGCGCCTGAATGAACTTGCCGATCTGCAGCCGCGCGTGCTCGCGGCCATGCACGGTTCGACGTTCGTGGGCGACGGCGGCGCCGCGCTGCGCTCGGCCGCCGACATGCTGCAACGCCGGCTCGGGGTGGCGCCGCTTGACGCACAGTACGTCGCTTGAGTACCGTCCGGCTGATGCCGGAGAAGCACGCAACGCAGGAAGCCGTCAGCGACGAGGCGCTCGCGCGCCGGATCGCCGGCGGCCCGCCGGGATCGACCGATGCCGAGGAAACCGAGCTGTATCGCCGCTTTGCACCGCGAGTGCGGTTGTACGGACGCCGTCATCTGCAGGACGTTGCGGCCGCCGACGACCTTGCACAGGAGGTTCTGCTGCTGACGATCGAGCGTCTGCGCGCCGGTGAAGTCCGCCGGCCCGAGGAAATTGCTTCGTTCATCCTGGGAACCAGCCGGATGATGGCTCGAGCCGAACGCCGGGTCTCGCGGCGGCGGGAAGCGCTCGCCGCGAGATTCATGGATGACACGGTGGAGGTCGCCCCGGTGTCCATTGCCGCGCTCGACGCCGATCGCGTCGCGGCCTGCCTGAGCGCGCTCGTCGAGCGGGATCGGCTTGTCGTGCTGCTGACGTTCTATGCGGATCGTGAAGCGCCGCGAATCGCGGAGGATCTTGGCGTGTCGCCGGGCGCGGTCCGCGCGATCCGGCATCGAGCGATGGCACGCCTTCGCGAGTGCGTGCTGGGAGGCGCGAGATCATGAACCCTCCAGGATGTGAGCGGATCGGGCTCGCCGAGCTGATTGATTACGCCGCCCGCGAGCCGGGGGAGACCGAGGCGACAGCCTTCGAGGAACACCTCTTTTCGTGTGCCGATTGCGGCGCGCGCGCGGCGGAGTTCGACGCGCTCGTGCGGGCCATCGGACCGGCAATCCGATCCGGGAAGGTTGGCGGCTTCGTGACCGACGACGTCCTGAATCAGCTGGCGCGCGAGGGCATACGCGTGCGGACGTTCACGCTGTCGCCGGGTGCCGTCGTACCGTGCGCCGTCTGGGAAGGCGATGAGCTGATCGCGATGCGGATGCGCGCCGACGTTGGCGGCGCCAGCGAGTTCACGCTGTCACAGCGCGTGGCGGGCACGGAGGTGTTCCGCGCGACGGGGCAGGCCGCCGCCAGCTCTCATGGCGAGCTCATCTACACCTTGTCTGCCTTCTTGGTCCGTGAGCTCGCGGCCGTGGATATCGAGGTGATCCTGAGTGCGCATGAAGGCGGTGAGGAGCGGCTGATCGGCAGCTACACGCTCGTTCACGGCGGGTCCTTTCATCGGTAGACTTCCCGTGTGTCAGAGCGGTTGCGATTTCCGAATCACACGATGAAAGCGAAGGGAACGGCGGTGGAGTCGTTTCGAGCGGAGGGTTATTGGTCCGGGTTGTTCACTGCCTGCAGGCGCCGGCGCTGAAGGTTCTCGCGGTAATTCTGTTCCAGAAAATCGACGCCGTCCGCGGTGATCGTCAGTTGGGCACAATCGTCGCGCTGGATGAGCTTCTTCTGTGCGAGATACCAGACCGTAAACTCGAGATGCTCCCGTGGGCGGCCAATCAGCTGCTCAAGCTCGGCGGGCGCGATCCCCGAACTTCCCGGTTCCTGTCGCCGCTTGGCATGAAGCGCCTCCAGTACGGTGAGGCGCGTGATCTGTTCGAACTCGAAGTCGTCTTCTGCCCTCTGGCCCGTTGAAATCAGCCGCCAGCGATTCTGCTTCTGCTGTTGGAGCCAGATGTCGTATTTGGCCCTCTTCTCAGGATCTGAAAGCGTCAGATACGCCTCGTGGATCGCGCGGAATCGGTTGGTGTCGCCTGTGTCCTGATTGTCGGGGTGAAAGCGCTGCGCGAGCAGACGGTAGATCCGATGAATCATCTCCGGATCAGCGATAGGGCTGGCTTGCAGCACTTCGTAAAAATCGACGGCCTTGTCCTGGTCTTCCATTCCCATGGCTGTTATCGGCAGATTCCCAGCCGATCTGCACTTATGAATTGCCTCGCAAGCGGGACCCTGCGGTCGCGCGATGAGCGAGCGGCAGCATGCACGGAATCGAAAAGCGGATCGCCTGACGATCGTTGTGTCAATCGCATTCGCCTGTGGGCATACTGGAGGAGTACCCGATCATGGCCCAGACGACGATTTGGCACGACGCAACGTGGAGGACGCACACCCGACGCCGTCGGGCGCGACGGTCGGCGGCCTGGCGCGTGGCCAGACGCGCGCTCCTGGTCTTTGTGACGCCTAAGTGACGACGATTTTCTGGAGGTCTGCGATGCGGGACACGATCGACGAGCTGGTCACGGCGTACGACGAGAAGCGAATCACTCGGCGTCAGCTAATCGGCGCATTGCTGGCGGCGTCGGCGACTTCACTGGGCGCCAGCCAGCAGAAACCTGCGATGAATCTCACCGGGACTCCGCCGCCGAATGATGCGCTGTTCCGGGGCCGTCTCGTCAACCACGTGACCCTGAGGGTAAAGGACTTGGAGGAGTCGCGGCGCTTCTATCAGGAGCTCCTTGGCGCAAGCGTGCTGCTCGACGCCCGCACGGCGGAGCAAACCGGCGCCATCGACCTCCTGCTCGGCGGCAGCTTCGTCACGGTCTCAGGTGGCCGCGGAGCGCCTGACATCGATCATTTTGCGATCGGACTTGATCCATGGCCGGGCGCCGAGCGCGCCCTCGACATGGTGCAAAAGCGCTTTCCGACGAGCGAAGCCAGAGCCAACCAGAATCAGTTCTCGAAAGCCGCGGAAGTCAGAAGCGTGATGTTGAAGGATCCTAACGGGATCGGCGTCCAGTTGGGCAGTGTGAAATACCAGCTCTGAGCAGTGGGCTACGACAGCCCGGCGTTCACGCCAGCCCATCCGCGACATACAGACTGCTCAAATCGCCGCGCGCACAGCTCATACCGTACACGGAAGAACCATGGCGGCGCCGGTATTGGAGCACGAACGGCTGAGAAACAGGTTTCACTCCATGGTGGGTGGATGTATTATCTGGCACTTCTGCCGCCCATCCGTAACATCGAAAAGAGGAATTCAATCATGACAACCACAAGCGTCAACAACGGAGTGAATGTCCAGGCGCTGCTCGATGCGCGCGAAGCATTGAAGGGTGCGCCGGAGGCGACGAAATTCACGTGGCGGGCGTCCTGCAAGTGGCAGAACGGCACCCACAGCAAAACGAAAGTCCAGAGCTTCTTCGGGCTCGGGCAGGAACAGAGTCACAAGACCGAAAGTGTGCTCGGTGCGGACCATCCGGAGATCTTCGCCTCGGAAGATCACGCGATCACCCCGATCGAGTACGTGCTGGTCGGTCTCGCGAGCTGCCTGACTGCCGGTGTGGCGGCGGTCGCGCAGAATCGCGGCATCCAGCTGCGCTCGGTCGAATCGAACCTCGAAGGCAAGATGGACATCCGCGGCATCCTCGGCATGGATAGCGACGTGCGGAACGGCTATGACGACATCAAGGTCACGTTCAAGATCGACGCGGACGCGTCGAAGGACGAGATCGAGGCCATCGTCGCGCAGTCGCAGAAGCGCTCGGCGGTGTACGACGTCATCACCAATCCGGTGAACGTTACCGTCGAAGTGAAGTAGCGGCATGCATTATCCACGGCGCCACCGGTAGACGGAGCGGGACCATCGAACAGGTCGCCACGGTCGTCATCGGGGCCGGACACATGGGTCTTGCGGCGAGCCGATGTCTCACTGCACGCTCCATCGATCACGTGGTGCTCGAGCGCGGGGAGATTGCCAACTCGTGGCGGCGCGAGCGCTGGGACTCACTGCGGCTTCTGACGCCCAACTGGCAGAGCCGGCTGCCCGGATATCAGTACGACGGCGCGGACCCGGACGGCTACATGACGATGCGCGAGGTGGTCGACTTCATCTCGCGCTTTGCCGTGTTGTCGAGTGTGCCCGTGCGCACGAACACCACCGTCACCTGCGTGAAGCGAACCGACGCAGGGTACGACGTCACGACGACCAACGGGAACCTTCGCTGCCGCACCATCATCCTGGCGAGCGGCGCCTGCAATGTTCCGAGCGTGCCGTCTCTCAGTCAGGCCGTACCGCAATCGATCCAGTGCTTCACGCCATTCAGCTATCGCAACCCCGGTGACTTGCCGGAAGGCGGCGTCCTGGTCGTCGGTGCATCGGCCACCGGCGTCCAACTCGCCGATGAAATCGTTCGTTCCGGCCGGCCGGTCACGCTCTCTGTCGGCGAGCACGTGAGGCTGCCGCGCACGTATCGGGGCCGCGACGTGCTCTGGTGGATGGATGCGTCGGGCGTGTGGGACCAGCGATACAACGAAATCGACGACGTGACGCGTGTCCGCCGCCTCCCCTCACCGCAACTTATTGGTACGCCCGAGCGTGCGACGCTGGATCTCAACGCGCTCAGTGCAGCGGGCGTCGAGCTTGTGGGGCGTCTCGCCGCCGTGCGAGACGGACAGGCATTGTTCTCGGGCGGATTGCGGAATCAGTTTGCGCTGGCAGATCTGAAGATGAACCGGTTGCTCGGCACGTTCGACGAGTGGGCCCTGAGTCACGCGCGCGCGGCCGAGGTCGATCCTCCGCAACGCTTCGAACCGACACGCGCGCCGGCGTCGTCACGGTTGAAGCTCGATCTGCGGAACGGAGAGATCCGTTCGATTGTCTGGGCGACGGGATTCCGGCCCGACTACCGTTGGCTGGACGTGCCGGTGATTGATGACAAAGGACACTTGCGGCACGACGGAGGCGTTGTCGATGCGCCAGGCCTGTATGCCCTTGGACTGCCGGTCCTGCGACGCCGCAAGTCGACGTTCATCTATGGCGCCGGGGACGACGCGCGTGAGCTCGTCGATCACCTTGCCGGCTATCTCGCTACGCCGGTGAAAGGACGAAGTTAGTCACCTCGAGGGATTCTTTCTTCATTTCCTCACTCAGTGCACGATGGAGCTGCTGAACCTTTGGCAGGTCCCAGTCGAAGGACGCGATGGCATCGGTCACTTCGAAGTGCTCCACCGCCAGCTTGTCGCGAGCGCTCTGATAGCCGGCGAGCGCGGTCTCCGTGCCTGCGGCTGCTGCCTGCGCGAGGAGCTCCGCGTCGATGAGCGCGTCGGTGATGCCGTGGGCCGTCAGCGGATCCTTGAAGTAGCCGGCGTCGCCAACGAGCGCCCAGCCCGGTCCGAACGATTGTCGAAAGAACCCCACCTCTCCCGCAAACGCGCGGTACTTCTCAACCTGTTCCGACCGTTCGACGATTGCCGCCAGGTCGGACCCGCATTCCCTCAAAACGTGCCGGTATCCGGCGTCCGCCCCGCGCCGCAGCGTTTCGTGGAAACGATTCTGGGGAATCGAGGCAAATATACATGTGGCCCCACCATTGGTCGGGATCGCGCCGGCGCTCACACCCGGGCGGTAGTACCAGTGGTATCCATCGAACCCCGTGTCTGCCCAGTAGCTGAAGATCACGCCGGTCGCATGACGGCCCGTTCGATAGCATCCCGCGCCGACCAGACGAGCGACCGTGGACCGAACACCATCGGCGCCGATCACGAGTTCAGCCGACACCTGGCGCTCGCGCCCACGGCCATCCCTGAGGCGTACACCGCAGATGCGACCGTTGCCCGCGCGAACGAGATCGACAAGATGCGTTTCGAACGCGACCTCGGCCCCGGCTCGTCGCGCGGCATCGACCAGCACCCGGTCGATGACCGTACGTCGGGGCGCGTAGAGACCTTCAATGTCGTTCTTCGGTTTGATCTGCACATCGACGACTTCGTCGCCATAGTGAAACGACGTCGATCGGATGACCGGCGTTCCTGCCTCCCTGATTCCGTCCAGAACGCCCCAGCGAGAGAGTTGAACAACGCCGGCCCGCATGAGAGCGTGGGTCGAGACGGTATCGCTCCCGTATCGACCACGGTCGATCGCGAGCACGCGAAGGCCTCGTCTCGCGAGGAGCATCGCGGTCGCTGCGCCGGCGCAACGGGCTCCGACGATGACGAGGTCGTAGTCGGGGGATGACGCGGAACCGGATGTCATGATTGAGTGCGGGAGCCTGTGTATCGAGCCAGCGAGGGGGATAACATAGCATGATGAGCAGCGACATCGATGCCGTCTGGCCTGGTGGCATCCCACGCGTGGGGCAGACCGCGGAGCGCTCGCGGACGGTGCACGCGAAGGATATCGAGCGCTTCACCGAGATCAGCGGAGACAGGAATCCACTCCATTACGATGAGACAGTGGCGAAGGCGAGCCGTTTCGGCGAGATCGTCGTGCAGGGTGGTGTGACGAGCGCCATCCTCAACGCTCTTGTGGCCGAGGACCTCCCAGGGCCAGGCACGGTATTCCTTCAGGTGAACTGGAGTTTTAAAGCGCCGGTTCGGCCCGGTGACACCATTACCGGCCGCGCCGAGGTCCTGCAGGTGCGAACCGATAAACCCATCACGACGCTCAAGACCAGCGTCGTCAGAGGCGACGGGACGCTCGTCCTCGATGGTGACGCCCTGTGCTATACGATGCCGATCGCGAGAAGCAGGAACCCGTAGCGCATCGGCCATGATCAGCTGGGACGCACCGCCGCAGCCCGCAGGCAAGAGCCGGTGGCGATTTCTGCCGCCGTCGGACTGGCCTGACGAGGACCTCCTCGTCATCGGCGCCGATCTCGAACCGGCGACGGTGATCGATGCGTACAGGCGTGGCGTCTTCCCGATGGGCGCTCCTGAGCGCCCCGACCTTCTCAGCTGGTGGTCTCCCGATCCGCGGGGCATTCTGCCGCTCGACGGCTTGCGTGTCACACGCTCGATGCGGCGCAGCGCGAAGCGTTTCGATGTACGCGTGGACACCTGTTTCACGCGCGTGATGCGCGCCTGCGCCGATCCCTCGCGCGGGGACGGGTGGATCACCACGGCGTTCATCGACGCGTACGCGCGGCTGCACGAGCTCGGGTGGGCCCACAGCATCGAGGTGTTCGACCGCAGCGGCCAGCTCGCGGGTGGCCTGTATGGTCTAAGGATCGAAGGACTCTTCGCGGGCGAGTCGATGTTTCACTTCGCGCGCGATGCATCGAAGGTCGCGGTGATGGCCACGGTCGATCTGATGCGGGCGAGCGGGATGACGCTGTTCGACGTGCAGTGGAGCAGCAATCACCTCGCATCGCTGGGCGTCGTCAATATCCCGCGGAGCGTGTATCTCTCCCGCCTGGCGGATGCGGTGAGCATCGCCGTGCCCGACTGACGAAGGCGCCACCAACCGGCGCCGTTGGTATAATTGCTGCGAACGAAGCCCCCCGCCCTGCATTTCTTTCCAAGGAACGTCTTCACATGATCGCGATTACCTGGCAGTTCGAAGTCAAGAAAGGACGCGAAGCCGAATTCGAGGAGATGTACGGCGTCGATGGAGAATGGACCGCAATGAACCGCCACACACGTTCCTATCTTGGCAGTTCGTTTCTTCGCGATCAGAACCGCACGTCCCGGTATCTCGTCATCGAATACTGGAGCGAGATGCTCGTCTACGAGCAGCACCGCGGCTCTCGATCCGCGGCTATCGCGTCTCTCGAAGAGCGGAGCGCCGCGCTGGTCGACAAGGTGGAGCCGATGGGAATTTTTACGGCGCTCAATGTGCCCGATCGCACCGGGCCGGCCTGGTCACAGCGGCGATAGACGCACTGTGGGATACACTCAGCGGCGCCGCAAACACGGAGGATGACATGCGCATGAGTATCGCCCCGAGCCTCGTTCTGTGCTTCTCGATGATCATGGTGGCCGACGCCTCTGCGCAGCTCACCGCTGCCAAAGATGGCCCCATCGTATACGGCCATCATCACGTGAACACCACGAACGTCGACGCTCAGAAGAGATTTTTCGTCGATACCCTGGGAGGCGTGGCGATCAAGGTCGGGACCAACAACCTCGAGATCGTGAAGTTTCCCAACGTGCTGATATTTTTCCGGACGGTTCAGGCAGCACCGGGCGGCACGCGGGGAACAGTCGTGAATCACATCGGATTCGGGGTACCGAACCTCCGGTCAACGGTCGACAAGTTGAAGGCCGGCGGCTACACATTGATCACGAGCACGGAAGCGCCGCCTGATCGCCAGGTGAAGGACGACATCGCCGGTCCGCCGCCTGCTGGAGGCTCGTCGATCGCGTTCGTACAGGCACCCGACGACATCAAGGTCGAATTCGTCGAAGTACCGGCGCAGACGATGCCGATCGCGCTTCACCACGTGCACTTCTTCAATCCGGCGAACACCGAGATGCAGGCGTGGTATATCAAAACCTTTGGCGCCACGCCGCGGGCTGGTGGAGCATTTCCCTCGGCGCTGCTGCCGGGCGTGGCGCTGAACTTCTCGGCGTCGCCGGCACCCGTGGTGGGTTCGCAGGGCAGAGCGGTCGATCACGTCGGATTCGAGGTGAAGAACCTCGCGGAATTCACGAAAACGCTGGAGGCGAACGGCGTGAAACTGACCACGCCCTATCGCAGTGTGCCGGCGCTCGGCATCGCGATCGCCTTTTTCACCGATCCGTGGGGCACGTACATCGAATTGACGGAAGGCCTCGATAAGATTCAATAGTGAGCACGCAGCCTGAACCGGCCCGGCCGGCGCAGTTTCACCTCGGCGCTTCGCGTCTACACCGAGCGGCGCGCGCTGGTGATGATCGCCCTCGGATTCTCGGCGGCGCTTCCGTACTTCCTGGTCTTCGACACGCTCTCGGCCTGGCTGCGCGCCTCGAAGATCTCGCTCGAAGTGGTGGGCTTCTTCAGCCTCGTCACCCTCGTCAGCAGTTTCAAGTTCCTCTGGGCGCCGTTCGTCGATCGCGGGCGGATCCCGATCCTGACGACCCTGCTTGGCCATCGCCGATCGTGGATGCTCGTCTGCCAGGGCGTCATCATGCTCGGGCTGTGGCTGCTGGCGGCGTCCGACCCGACCCGCAGCCTCGGCATGATCGCCACGTTCGCGGTGCTCGTGGGCCTGGCCGCGGCGACGCAGGACATCGCCATCGACGCGTGGCGCATCGAGGCGGCGGAGGTGTTGAAGCAGGGCGCCATGGCGGCCGCGTACCAGTGGGGATACCGGGTTGGCATCATCACCGCCGGCGCCGTGCCGCTGCTGCTCGCCGACTCCTACGGCTGGAATGTGTCGTACGCGGTGATGTCCGTCCTGATGACGGTCGGCATGGTTGCCGTGCTGGCGGCGCCGCGCGAGCAGCAACACGCCATCCGGCCGATCGAGACGGCGGGCATCGTACCCGCGCCCGCGCGCGAGACGCTCGAGTGGGTCGTCCGCCTCGCGGTCCTCGGCTTCGCGGCTCTCGTGCTCGGCTCCGGGCTCGCGGCGAACGCCGGCATATTTGCGAATGTGCTCAGAGGCATGGGCGCCGCGGGCGCAGCCGATGCGGTGCTCGCCGCATGGGCGTCGGACGTCAGGGTCTTCGTGCAGGTCGGCGCGGTGATCGTCGGCTTCGGGCTCGTCGCGCTCGTCGCGCTTCCGCTGCCAGGAAAGCGCACGAGGCCTGGCGTCTATCTCTCCTCGGCGCTCGTCGATCCGCTCCGCGACTTCTCCTCGCGCTACCGCACGGCTGCGGGACTGATCCTGGCGCTCATCTGCCTCTACCGCATCCCCGACTTCGTGCTGGTCATCATGAACCCGTTCTACCTCGATCTCGGCTACACGCTGACGGAGATCGCGGAAGTGCGAAAGATCTTCGGGGTCTTCATGACGATGTTCGGCGTGTTCGTGGGCGGGCTGGCAGTCGCGCGCTACGGGCTGTTGCGGGCGATGGTGATTGGCGCGTTCGCCGGCCCGATCAGCAACCTGTTGTTCATCTGGCTGGCCGTGCAGGACCACAACCTGCTCTCGCTGTTTGCCGCGATCGGCCTCGACAACCTCGCGGGCGGCTTCGCGGGCACGTGCCTCATCGCATACATGTCGAGCCTCACGTCGGCGGGCTTCACGGCCACGCAATACGCGCTCTTTTCCTCGTTGTACGCTGTTCCTGGCCGGCTGATCGCGTCGCAATCAGGCCGCATCGTCGAAGGCACGGCGCGCGCGGCAGACGCGGGAGGCGCGCTGACCGGGATCAGAAATCTTGTCGCCACGTACGCGCCCGACAACTTTGCGACGGCGCTCGAGCGATCGGGCGTCAGCCCGGCGGCGCTCGGCACCGGGTACGTGGTGTTCTTCATGTACTCGGCGCTCCTCGGCGTGTTCGCCATCGCGCTGTCGATCGCAGTGTTGCGCCGGCAGGAAGATCACGCGCAGGTACCGGACGCGGCAGCCGCAGCGGTCAAGCCCGCACACTAGACTCTACGTATGCGCTCGGACCATGGATTTGCGATAATGTCACGCGCCGGCATGTTCAACGTCCGCTTCACGCACGTTCGCGGCAACCCGGCGCAGCGGTGACACCTGACGTCGCCGCCGACGTTGTGACCGCAGATCTCCGCGCGCGAGTCCGCGAGCGGATCCGCGAGGAACTGCTGCGGCACGGCGCCTCGGCTGCCTTCGACGATGCGGCGCTGTTCGCGGAGGTCGAGACCCTCATGCGCGGTGCCGTCGATGGGGCATCGCCCCGCGCGCTGCTCATGCCCGAGCTGCTCGGCGATCCCGACACGTGGCGCCTCGACACTGCGATGCGGTACCGGTCGCACCGGGGCGGCGTCGGCGCGGCCATCATCTTCGTCAAGCGCCGTCTCCTCATGCCGGTCGTCCGCTGGCTCTTCGAGTACAGCCGCGATAACTTCGAGCGGCAGCGCCGGATGAACGAGGTGCTCTGCGCCTGCGTCCAGGAGCTCGCCATCGAGACGGCGCGGCTGCGCCGCGAAGTGCGCCGCCTCTCGCAGTGAGGCTCGCCTTCGTCGTCCAGCGCTACGGTGCCGACATTGCCGGTGGCTCCGAGGCGCACTGCCGCGAGCTGGCCGAGCGCCTCGCGAGCCGCTACGACATCACCGTGCTGACGACGTGCGCTCGCGACTACGTCAGCTGGAAGAACGCCGTTCCCGCGGGCACGACGCTCGAACGGGGCGTGACCGTACGGCGCTTCCCCGTGGCACGACGGCGGCGGCTCAAGGCGTTTGCCGATCTCAGCGACGAAGTCTTCGCCGGGCCGTCGCCCCGCGAGCGGCAGGAAGAGTGGTTCCGCGAAAACGGGCCCGAGACGCCGGCACTGATCGACCACCTGCGTTCAAGCGGCAGCGCATACGATGTCGTCGCGTTCTGGGCCTATCGGTACGCTCCCACCTATTTCGGCCTCCCGCTCGTCGCGGAACGTGCCGTCCTGGTACCCACCGCCGAGGACGATCGCGCCATCGATCTCGACGTGGTCGGCGAGTTCTTCCGTCTGCCAGCCGGCTACATCTTTCTCACCCCGGAAGAGGAGGCGCTGGTCTCGACGCGGGCGGGGCGCACGCTGCGGCCGTCGACCGTGATCGGCAGCGGCCTCGATGCCGCCCGGGCGATCGACGCGGCTGCCATTCTCGCGCGCCACGCTATTGCGGACGACTTCGTGCTCTATCTCGGCCGGGTCGATCGCAACAAGGGGTGCGACGGGTTGCTCGAGTACTTCCAGGAGTTTGCAGCGCGGCCCGATGCCCCCACCCTCGTGCTCGCCGGCCCGGCAACGATGCGGATCCCGGATCATCCAAACATCCGTGCGCTCGGGTATGTACCCGACGAGCTTCGCGATGCGCTGCTGGTGCGGGCTCGCGCGATGATCGTGCCCTCGCCGTACGAGAGCCTGAGCATCGCGCTGCTGCAGGCCTGGAACCACGGGGTGCCGGCGCTCGTCAACGCCCGCTGCCGCGTGCTCGAGGGCCAGGTTCGCCGGGCGAACGGCGGGCTCTCGTATCGCTCGGCGCGCGAATTCCACGAATCGCTCGCGTTCCTGTTGTCGCATCGCCGGGAGCGCGATGCGTTTGGCCGTCAGGGGCTCGCGTACGTGGAACGCGAGTACCGCTGGCCCGTCGTCCTGGCGCGCGTCGAAGGACTGCTTCAGGACGTGGCCGGCAGTGGCCGAGGAGGGGTAAAGTAACACTGTGCCAGACTGCGCGCGGCTGATTCTCGTGGCGTTCATCGCGGCCGCCTGTGCCGGGTGCGCCCAGGAACCTTCACCGACCAAACCAGGGACCTCCGCCCAGCTGACGCCGGCGGGCAGGAAAGAGTTCGTGTTCAAGGGCAAGGTCGACGCCGTTGATGCGGCCGGCAAGTGGCTGACCGTGAGCAACGAAAACGTCGAGGGGTGGATGCCCGCCATGACGATGATGTACAAGGCGGACAACGATGCCGTGTACACGAGGGTCAAAGCCGGCGATCAGATCACCGCTCGCGTGTACGACGGCATCGAGGACATGCTCTACGACGTGCAGGTGATCCCGGATCAGAAACGGTAATCGTCTACGCCGCCACGGCCGGTGCGCCGCACTTCGGACAGTAGTGGAAAAAGACGTTGCGCCGGACCTGGCACGTGCCGCACAGGTCGAACAGCTTCAGGCCGCAGTGCACGCAGAAATCGGGCTTCAGGTCGCCGGTCGTCGCCAGCGCACGCTCGCACGCCGGGCAGACATTCGATGACAGCTTTTTCAGCGCCAGCTCGGGAGGCAGCGATTGCCGGCGCTCTTTTTCTGTCTGCCGCTCCACCTCCTGACGCTTCGCCATATAGTTGCGCATCGCGCGCACGAGATAGTGCGCCCCGACAGCGGTGAGCACGATGCCGACGGCGTATCGGACGTAGCCGCCGTAGCTCGGCAGGTACGGGACCAGCTCGACGAAAAACGTGAAGACGGCAAACAGCACGAAGCCGCGCATCAACGGCCAGTAATCACTCTTCCGCTTTTTGGCGACAAGCCAGGCGGCCACCAGCAGCAGCGGGAGCGTCAGCACAAGTCGTGCACCAAACACCCGCAGCTCCTGACGGAACATCGCCGCGCGATACGCGCTCTGCGCATCCTCCAACAGCGTGCCGATCGTTCGCTCGCGCGCCGCGAGGGCCTGACGGACGTCGAGCAGCTCCTTGTCGAGGCGTTCGATGTTTGCCTGCGCGGCGCGTTCGCTGCCTTTCAACCTGTCGAGCTCGCGCGTGCGCGTCAGCACCTCGGGATCCTGTGACGGATCCGTTGTCGCGGTACGCGTCTGAATCCAGTTTGTGAAGCTGGTGCGGGCGGACTGGTAGGTGTTGGAGACGGCGGCAAATGCCAGGCCGGCTTGTTCGCGCTCGTCGCCGATCGCCCGCTCGCGCTGCTGCAGCCTGACGGTGTCGTCACGCGCCGACACAAGCGCCAGCTGATCGGCAAACTGATCGAGCGTCAGATGGGTCTCGAGCCGCGGCAGGTCGGCAATCAACTGTCCACCGAGTCCGATGAGGAACCCGGCAAACACGAGCGACACGACCCACAGGAGAAAACGGAACAGCCTCTCGGGGACGCGAAGGCTTTTGAACATGCCCTTCTTATCGGGATTCGGCGGGTAGGGCGTTACGACGTGCGGAGTGGGTCGAACGGCTTGGGTCGGTCGCCCAGTGTCGTTGTCAGTCCACAGTTGTCAGTTTTTGAAAAGGGGTCGGGAGGGTTTTTCGCCCCCTTGGTTTCGAAAAACCCTCCCGACCCCTTTTCACTACGTACTACTCGGTCGCTACACAGACAGCCCGGAGAGCTCATGGAACTGCCCCGTGCTGTCGCCCAGCTTCTCCGCCGGCACGCCCAGGAGATTCAGCATCGTGAGCTGCAGGTTGGTCAGCGGCGTGTGTTCCGGGAACACGAGATGCCGGCCACCCTTGATCGTGCCCGAGCCTCCGCCGATGAGCAGCGTCGGCAGCGGCCCGTGACTATGGCGATCGCTGTTGCTGATGGCTGCGCCGTAGAGAATCATCACGTTGTCGAGCAGATTTCCGTCGCCATCCGGCGTGTTACGCAGCTTCTCCAGATAGTCGGTGAAGAGCTTCAGGTGATACTGCTGAATCTTGACGCACTTCTCCATCTTTTCCGGATCGTTCTGGTGATGCGTCACCGGGTGATGCGGCTCGGGCACGCCGATCTGCGGATAGGGCCGCGGGCTCTGCTCCCTGCCGTACATGAAGGTGATGACGCGCGTGATGTCTGACTGGTACGCCAGAAGCTGCAGGTCGTAGAGCAACTCCGCGTGCTCGTCGAAGGTCTCGGGAATGCCCGCCGGCCGCGCCACGTCAGGCACTTCCTTGGCGCTCTGCTCCTCGGTCAGCTGGATCCGCCGCTCGACGTCGCGCAGCGAGGTCAGGTAGTCGTTCACTTTCCGGTTGTCCGCGGCGCCGAGCTCCCGCTGGAGCTGCTTGACGCGATCGGTCACCGCATCGAGGATGCTGCGGTCCTGCCGCAGGCGGGATGCGCGGACTTTCGGGTCTGTGCTGTCGCTCGCGCCAAACAGCCGTTCGAATACCACGCGCGGGTTGTTCTCGGTCATCAGCGGCAGCGTCGGCGTGAGCCACGAGATCGTGCTGCTGTACGCGCAGCTGTAGCCGACGTCGCACGAACCCACGAGGCTGTTGTCGTCCATTTGCAGCTGAAGCGACGAGAGCTGCGTCTCGCGCTCGAAGGCTCTGGCCGCAATCTGGTCCATCGAAATCCCGGCTTCGACGACCGTATCGGACTTCTTGACGTGGACGCCGCTGAGATACCCGCCACACGCGCGGGAATGATCGCCGCCGCCGTCTCCCAGCGCCTCTGCCAGATCCATGAAGAGGCCCGTCACCACGGTCACCTTGTCTCGAAACGGCTGCAGCCCCGCCAGCGTGTGCGAGAGCTCGAAATCGGTGCCCACACCCTTCGGCAGCCACTTGTCGTAGATGACGCCGTTTGGATGGTAGACAACGCCCAGCCGCCGAATCGGCTTCGCGGGCGTCCTGACCTGTGCCGTAAGCGCCGGAATCATCGCGTCGAGCAGCGGCAGCGCGACGGTGGCGCCCACGCCGCGAAGAATCGTCCGGCGCGAGATCGCCTTCTTGGTCACGATCATGATCCTGTCCTCCTCATCCGAAACGGGGCACTCTTCACGAGCGCGAGAACCGTGGACGACCAGCGGTAGTTGTCGGCGGCGGCCGCCCGCACGACACCGCGTATCGCCGGCGCGTCGTAGTGTTCCATCCCGCGGCCGATGGCATAGGTGAGCAACTTCTCGGTGACGGCGCCGACGAATTGCTCCTTCTGCTCGACCAGAGCCTGGCGCAGCGCCGCGGGTCCATCGACTTTCGTGCCGTTCAGCAACACACCGGACGCGTTAATCGGCGAACCCGCGTCCGTGTCGCGCCATTGTCCGATGGCGTCGAAATTTTCCAGGCTCAGCCCCAGCGGATCCATGCGCGCGTGGCAGCTCGCACACACCGGATTCTGCCGATGGACCTCGAGCATTTCGCGCACCGAGCGAGGTTTGCCGTCTTTGCTGGTCTCCTCGAGCGCCGGAATGTTGGGGGGCGGCGCCGGTGGCGGCGCCGCGAGAATGTTCTCGAGCAGATACTTTCCGCGGATCGTCGGTGCCGTCCGGGTCGAATACGACGTCACCGACAGCAGCGCGGCTTTGCCGAGCAGCCCGAAACGATTCTCATCGGTGAGCGTGACGGGCCTGAAATGGCTGCCGTAGACGCCCGGCACACCGTAATGCCGCGCGAGCTGTTCATTGAGGAACGTCTGGCTCGACGTCAGCAGATCGACGATGCTGCGGTCTTCTTTCAGCTGAGCCTCGAGGAACAAGTCCATTTCCCTGACGAAGGCGACCCGAAGGTTGTCGTCGAACCAGGGAAACTTCTGGTTCAGATCCGGTGTAATCAGCCAGACGTTTCGCGTCTGCAGCCAGTTCGCGAAGAAATTCTGCACCATGGCCGTGCGCGCACGCTTGTCGCCCAGCATGCGGCGGACCTGTCGATCGAGGATGGCAGGCTCGTGCAGCTTTCCGCGTATCGCCAGGTTGAGCAGCTCGTCATCAGGGATGCTGCTCCACAGGAAGAACGACAGTCGCGATGCCAGCTCGACATCCGGCAGCGCGTACGCCGTGCCGGGCGCCGCGCCCACCGGATCGCGTGAAATCCGGAACAGGAAGTCGGGGCTGACGAGAATGAATTCGATTCCCGCGCGGATGCCGGCATCGAAGTCCTGCTGCTCGCGGCGGGCGCGATAGAAGCTGACGATCGTTCCAACGTCCTGGCTGGTCAGCGATCGGCGATAGGCGCGCCGTGCGAACGCCGACAGAATTTTCGTGGCGCAGCCGGTCTCTTCTCGTAAAGCCGGGGTCCCTCCCCCGGCTGCTCGCTCCGCTTGCGGGGCCCCATCGCCCCGCGCCGCTTCGCTCGCCGTTGGCGGCTCGCAGACAAACAGCCGCTTTCGACCCGGCGAGTCCGGTGACACGTGACCGTTGTAGGGCCCGCCAACGAGCAACGACGAGATCATCAGCCGGTTGTGGTCGGGCCGCGTGGTGTGCTCGCGGCTCCAAATCGGGATCGCGTCCAGCGCCAGGCCCTCGACTTCGATGTCGTCTGCTTTGACGATCGTGGCGGTCACTCGCCGCATGCCGGCCTTGACGGGCGTACGCACTTCCAGCCGGTCATCGGCGTTGGTCATCGGACTTCTGGCGTCCTGGTAGCGTTCCGGGACTCCGGTATCGCCGCCGGTGAACTCCGGTGTGCCGCCGATCGTCAGCTGGCCGACGCGGGCGCCGTCGACGCGCACTTCGATGTCGCTGCGCGTGGAGAGGCCGCGGATGAGCCCCGTGTCGGTCCGGTCCAGCCGAACCTTGAAGACGTACTCGCCGTCCACGGGAAAGTAATGGCGCGCGACGACACCGCCCCGTGACCCGAGCGGAAAATCCTCTCCCAGCCGATCGTCCTGGCGAAGCCACGTGGTTTCGTTCGAGTTGCCTTCCAGAGCGGTGTATCGCTCGAAGCCCGCCGGAATGGTCGGATCGCCGACCGCCAGCCGCGCAATCTTCGCGGCCGAGGCGAGGTATCGGTCCAGAAGCGCGGGCTGCATCGACAGCGCGTCGGCGTTGTTGTCGAATCCGAACGCCTGTTCGTCGGGCGGCAGCATCGCTTTGGGGTCGATTTCGACGCCAAGAAGATCGCGAACTGCGTTGGCGTATTCGGTGCGGTTGAGCCGATGGAACTCGGCCGTGCGTCCAGGATTCACATGGGCCGCGGCGGCACGATCCAGCTCGTTCTCCAGCCAGGTGGCCACGCGCTCGTAGGTCGCGTTGTCGGGCCGTCGCGCGGCTGGTGGCGGCATCGCGCGGCTTCGGAGCTTGACGACGACTTTTTCCCAGGCGTCGGCCGAGTTGGCGACCTGTTCGGAGTCCACGAGGTCGAGCGCGAGGCCGGCAGTCTTGGCTTTCTGGTTATGACACGTGACGCAATACGTGGCCACCAGCTCTCGAGCAGGCGTGGCCGGCGACGCAGAGGCCGCTACAGTCTGCGCGGGCGCTTGCGCCGGCCTTGGGGATTGGTCTGCCGATAGCGTTGCTGAGATCGTCGCGACGAGCGCGAGCGATGCGCACCCCATCATCAGCATCAGCGGTTTCTGTCGGGTTCGCATCACGTTACTCCGGCCGGCAACGGTTCTGCGCCTGGCACGGACGGCCGAGCTTCGGATCCGCACCGTGTTTGAGCAGGATATCGGCGCCCTCCTTGTTGAAGAGCACGCCCCCGAGGCGATCGCCGAAACCGGAGGCGGCCAGCCACGGTGTGACCCCGGCCTTGTTTGCCATGTTCACGGTGGCGCCCTTTTCGATCAGGAGCTCGATCATCCTGTTCCAGCCGCGATAGGCGGGACCGAACAGCGCATTTTCGTCGTAGGTGGTGACGGCTTTGGGATCGACGCCAAGCTCGAGCAGGAAGATGACGGCTTTCAGCGCTCGCTCTTCATCGTCGATGATTTCACCGATGCCGCGGTTGAGGCCCGTCGCGGCAAGCAGCGCATTGGACCTGGTTCTGGTGACGAGATGCGGATCCGCGCCGGCAGCGAGCAGCATGCGCATCATCTCCACATCCGCGGAATTGGCCGCGAGGATGAACGGCGTCGCGCCGGGCGCGTCGTTGTAACCACCGGTCCCCGTGCCGCCATATCCCGGTGGACGGGCCGTCATCTGAATATTCGGCTTGGCGCCGTGGGCCAACAGAGACTGGACGAGCTGCAGTTTGGCCTGACGATCGGGAATCCCGCCAATCGGATCGACAAAGCCGTAGACAGGATTCGCCAGCCCGTTTTCCCACGTGGCTGACGCCCAATGCAGCGGGGTAAACCCCGCCTCGTTGACGTTGGGATCTGCGCCGTGATTCAGCAGGAACAGCGCGAGCGGCACATGGCCCCGTACGGTCGCGACCAGCAGCGCCGTGCTGCCGCCAAAATTGGCCTCTCCGCGTGCGCCGGCTCCACCACCCGCGCCCCGGGCGGCGCCACGCCCGGCTGGGGCGCCCGTACCAGCTCCAGCCACACCTGCGCCGACGGCACCTACGCCGGCGGCACCTGCGCCTCGTCCCCGGCCAGTCACCGGATCGGGCTGGGATCGGATGTTCACGTCGACGCCGGCGCCTAGCAGCGCCTGAATCGACTCCATGTCTCCCACCCTTGCGGCAAAGTGCATCGCGGTAAATCCTGCCTTGGTGTGGGCCTGGAGATCCGCGTTCGCCTCGATCAGGACCTGCGTGACTTTTGGATGGCGTTCCGCAACCGCCCACATCAGGGCGGTCTGGTTCTGGGTCGGTTCCTTGGCGTTCACGTTCGCGCCGCGAACGAGCAGCATGCGAACGGCGTCGGCGTTGCCGGTCCTCGCGCACGTCATCAGCGGGCTCTCGCCCGTTTCGATCGGCGTGTCCGGGTTGGCGCCGGCTTTCAGCAGCAGGTCAACGAGCTCGGCGCTTCCGTTCGTGCACGCGCGCGAGAGCGGCGTCATCCGCAAATCGTTCGCCACGTTGGCATCGGCGCCGGCTCGAACCAGCAGCTGCGCCATCTGGAGGTCGTTCCAGTGCGCCGCCCACAAGAGCGCCGTCGAGCCATCTTCGGATCGAAGATTGACGTCAGGACGTCCGCGCAGCAGCGTTCGCACCTGCGCCAGGTCCTGATCTTTGGCGGCGTTCACGAGCCGGAGATCTCCGGGTGCGGCCGCTGTGCCGACAACCATGAACAGCGTCAGTGACAGCGCCCACACGAAGCCTCGGCGATTACGGGGGTCTGACATATTGAGTCCTCTGTCAGCCGTGAGCAGATAAACGGATACCTGATTAGTTTACAGAGATAGACGACTCCCAGGGAGGAATTCGCAGGAAGAACGTGCAGATAACCCGGCCGCCAATTCGAATGCCTGGAGGCATTTACGGAGGCTGCTGGGGTGAGGACGAGCCGCCAGGATCCGGAGATCCGGGCGGCTCACGATTGCTACCAGCGCGATTCGCGCGCGGCCGTCCGAACTGCCGCCTCGGGGCTCCTGCGGCCTGGCTTCGTTGACCGTCAGGCGACGGCCCTCGAACTCGCGCTGATTCAGCGCGGTGACGGCCGCGGCGCCCTGCGACGCGTCGGCCATTTCCACGAACGCAAACCCGCGCGACTGGCCAGTGCCGCGATCGCGGACCAGGCTCACCGACGACACCTGACCGACCGAAGCAAACAGCGCTTCGAGCTCCTGCTCTTCCGTTTTAAACGAGAGGTTTCCGACGTACAGTTTCATTGAACACGTTCCTTTAAAAAGTTGGAAGCAGCAGGCTTGAGGCTTCTGGAGCGTGCAAACAAAGACTGAACGCAGGCAGAACAAACGCGGCAGGATCCAACGAGACACAGGGATCCTAGCACATAGTGACCGATGCAACCTAACAACCTCGAAACCATCGATCGCGCGGCCGCCCCGTTCGATCGGTTCGTCACCGTCTTTCGGCTCGGGCCGGATCGCCGCGGGCATGCCTCCGAGCACGCGCGGCACCAGCTGTTTGTCGGGCGCGACCGGCAGACGGGCGTGGACCTGCTCGTCAAGCTCGCGACCAAGCCTGGTAAGGTCTATCAACAGGACCTCGAGAACGAGATCGCGACGTTGTCGACGATCAATCGTGAGTTGCCCGGTTCGCCGTATTTCCCGGTCGTCGACGATCATGGGCACCGCAGCGACGGCCGCGCGTACCTCGTCAGCACGTTCTTCAACGAACTGCCGCTGGCCACCGTGATCGGAACCGAATGGGAACCCGACCGGCTCGTCGCTCATCTCAGGACAGTGCTCGAGGTCGCACAGGCGGTAGTCGAGCTGCACGGCTTGCAGATCTTTCACGTCGATCTCAACCCCATGAACATCCTGCAGCGTGTGGAGAGGAGCCGCCCGATCGTCAGGATCGTCGACTTCGAATCCTCGTACGACGTGGCGCGACACACAGGCGCTTTCTACAGTCCGCCGACGACAACCGGATACTCCGCCCCTGAAGTGGCGCAGCAACGGCCGGATGCGCGCGCCGATGTCTTCTCGCTCGGTGCAGTGCTCTATACGATGCTGGAGGGTTACAGGTGGCCGGCAAGCGGCGAGCCGCGGACACGCATCGAGGCCGACCGCAACCTCGACCCGGAGCTACAGGACATCCTGCTGAAGGCGGTAGCGCCCAATCCGGACGCACGTCAGGGATCAGCCGCAGATTTTGCTACCGCCCTTGCCGCGTACCTGGAACGAATCTGGCCCGGCCGGGCAGGGTAGCAATGCCTGACATTTCAATTCTGCCTGAGCGTGCAGGCGGGATCGATCTGTGCGGCCCGCAGCGCTGGAATCAGGCACGCACATGTGCACGCCACGACGATACAGGTGAGACTTGCGGCGTACGCGATCGGATCGAAGAGACGCACGATCGCCCCGATCTCCTCGGCCGCCGGTGTCGCCAGGAGCACGCCGCCGAGCGCGGCCGCAAAGCCTCCACCAAGAAGCAGGCCGATGCCGACGGGACGCGCCGCTTGTGTCAGCACGAGCGCGGCGATGCGGCGCGGGGTCGCGCCCAGCGCCATACGCACGCCGATCTCCTTCTTGCGCTGCTCGACGAGATAGGAGAGCACGCTGAACAGCCCGGACAACGTCAGCAGAAGCGCCAGCGCTCCAAGCATCAGCGTCAACCAGAACGGAATCTTCAGGAGATACGCGCCCGCGCGCACGATGGTCTCCAGGGTGGAGACCTCGGCCATGTTGGGGTCGATTACCGTCAGCCGATCGATGAGTGCCTGGCGCGCCCGCGCCACATCGCCACGCACACGCATCGTCAGCTCGGTCCCGGCAGCCTCGGGGCCGATCGGCACGTACACTCCTGCGCCAGCCAGAACGAAGCTGCCCAGCCGAAAGCCCGGCACATCCCGTGTGACGCCGACGACGGTGAAGCTGCGCGAGGTGAGCGATGGGCCGACTGGTTTTCGCTGGCCGTCGCGAGGTCCTTCGGCTGCGCTCAGAGCGGGCACGTCTGGTTCGAGCCGCAGGGCCTGCCCGACGGCGTCGGTTCCCGGCCACAGTTGCCGCGCGACGTTTTCGGACACCACCACCACTGTGGCGTTTGCGGTGCTCTCGGTTTCGTTGAAGCCGCGTCCGCGCACGAAATCGATGTCGAACACGCCAAAGTGTTCGGGCGAGACGAACTGGTAGGTGACGGTCGACTTTCCGCCCGCCCCTTCCGCACGCGCGGGTAGCCCGCCCAGCCAGCCTGGCGATGCGGCCGCAACCGAGGCGATTGTCGGTTCCGTCTTCACGACTTCGAGGATGGCCCCACGCCTCTGCTCGTTCACGACACTGAGCGTGACGATGCCGGCCGTACGAATGCCGGGATCGAGTGACGCGGCGGCCATTGAGCTGCGCAGGAAGATCGCCGAGCAGATGAGCAACAGCAGGGATCCCGTGACTTGGAGAGCCACGAGCGCATTGCGGGCGCGGCTGGGACGGGCGTCGCGCACGACCTCGCCGCGAATCGCGCGCACCAGCTCCACGCGCGTGGCTTGCAGCGCGGGCGCGAGCGCGAAAAACACGGTGGCGACGATCGCGCCGGTCACCAGGAACACTGCGACCCGCCAGTCCGCCGGCGGAACATTGAGACGAAGGTTGCCGATATCAGGCGGGAAGGTGCTCGTCACCGCGTAGACGATACGTGCGAGCACGAATCGTGAGATCGCGAAGCCCAGCGCAGCGGAGACGAGCGCGAGCACCAGGCTCTCGATGAGCAATTGCCAGATGATGCGGCGCCGTGACGCGCCGAGCGCCAGCCTGATCCCGATCTCGCGCTGGCGGGCAACTCCGCGAGCGAGCAGCAGGTTGGCGACGTTCGCGCAGCCGATCATCAAAACGAGGCCGAACGAAAAAAAGAGCGGCATGAAGATCGGCATCGCCTCGGCCGACAGCGGGACGGTGCCTGGCCTCGGTTCGAGCACGAGGCTCGCGATGGGTGCGACGGAGCTCGCGGCCGGCCGTTGCACGGAAGATTCAGCCGCACGCCGCGAATCCCACACGCGAAGTTGCGCAAGCGCCTGGCCGTGCGGCATGCCGGGCTTCAGCCGTCCGACAATCTCGAGTCCAACAGAGTCCTGACGCCCCTCGTCGGTGCGGCGGAACTCGCCAAGAAGGGAGAGCGGCGCCCAGTAGTCCGGCGCAAAGACGGCCAGCCCTCGGAAGCCTTCCGGCATCACGCCGACAACATGGAACGATGCGCCGTTCACCCGCACCGTGCGGTTCAGAACGCCAGGGTCGCCCGCAAAGTGCCGGGACCAGGCCTGATGGCTGAGGACAATGGCCGGGATGCGGCCGGGTTCGTCGTCTGAGGGTGAGAGCGTGCGACCACGCGCGGCGCTGACGCCGAGGACCTCGAAGAAGTTCCCCGTGACGAGCGGGCCTTCCATCCTGGTGCCCTCGACCCAGGCGTCGATCTCCGTCGTTGTTGCGAAGGCATCGGAGAACACCGTTGTCTCGCGAACGAGCGTTTCATATTGTTGGCGCGTGAAGCGCTCGGGCGGCGCGTCGGCCGAGCGCTGTCGTTCCACCGCGAACAACTCGCCAGGGTTGCGCACGTCGTCCACGCGAAAGATGAACGCGTTGAGAACCGTGAACACGACGGCGACCAGTCCGAGGCCCAGCGCCACCGTGATCACGATCGTCAGCGCGGCCAGCGGCGCCCGCAGGAACGAGCGCCAGGTGAAGCGGAGGTCTCGCAGGAGATTGTCGACCAGCACCGTGCCACGTGCTGTATCCAGCGGCATGGCGGAAGAGACGAAGCTGACAGGAGAAAAGTTCAGTCACGTCGGCGACAGCGCGATGGCGTTGTATCCTTTGGGGCACGGAGGCGTGATCGTATGAGGAAGCATGCACTGGGCCTTGCCGCCATCCTGGCTGTTGTCGCCGGTTTTACCATCGTCTCGGGGCAATCGACGCCGACGACCGTAGACGGTCTGGTGTCGGCCGCGAAGGTCGCCGCGGGGACCGATTGGTCCGGCACGTTCACCCGTTTGTGCATTCCGCCGCCGGCATCCGGCGGCCGCGGGGCCGGGCGCGGAGGCGGGCGGGGCGGGGCGTCCCAGGGTCCGCCGGCGCGCGAGCTCTGGCACGTCGAGCCGGCCAAGGTCGCCGACAACCTCTACTTCGTCGGCGAAAAGGCCCATCACTCCTGGGCGCTCGTGGGCAGCGAGGGGACCATCGTCATCGAGGCGCTTTACGATTACATGGTCGCCGACGAAGTGACCGGCGGCTTCAGGAAGCTCGGCCTCGACATCAACAAAGTGAAGTACGCGGTCATGTCGCACGCGCACGGAGACCACGACGGCGGTGCGGCGTATCTGCAGGACTCGATACCCGGCGTGCGGCTCGTGTACGGCGCCCCCGACTGGGACGCGGTGGACAAGTCGACAAATCGCCCGGGCGGGAAACCGAAGCGCGACATGGTCGGCACCGACGGCATGATGCTATCGGTCGGCGACGCCTCGCTCCAGATCGTGACGATGCCGGGGCACACGGCCGGCACGCTGTCGTACCTCTTCGAGATTCGAGATAACGGCAAACCTCTGCGCGTGGCGTACGTCGGCGGCACGGCGATCCCGTTCGACGGCACGGCTGCCTATTACGACGAGTACATCGCTTCGTCGAGAAAGTTCGCGAAAGCGGCGGCCGACTACGGCGCCACGATCCTGTTGTCGAACCACACGGAATTCGACAATGGGTACTACAAGGCGCACACCGCCGCGAATCGCAAGCCGGGCGAGTCGAATCCGTTCGATGTGGGCAGGGCCGGCGTGGCGCGCTACTTCGCTGTCGTGGACGGCTGCGCGACGGCCGCGAAAATGCGCGCGACCAAGTAAGTATAGAAAGCTGTCGATAGAAGGAGACCCATGAAGACGATTCTGAACGCGGCGCTCGTCGTCGCCCTCTTGCCGATCACTGCGCGGGCGCAGTTCAACGCTGGCGAACAGCCGCCGGAACCGAACCTGCCGTTCACGATGACCCAGGTCGCGACGTTCAACCTGCCCTGGCGCATTGCGTTTCTGCCCGATGGCCGCATGCTCGTCACCGAGAAGGTCGGTCCGGTCTGGTTGGTCACGCAGCAGGGGCAGAAGACGCCGATCGACAACGTTCCCGCCGTTCTTCACCAGGGGCAGGGCGGCATGCTGGGCGTGTACGTATCGCCGCACTACGCGAAAGACCAGAGCGTCTACCTGACGTATGCGGAGCCGAACGAGGATCGAACGGGATCGAGCCTGGCGCTGGCGCGGGCGCGCCTGGCGATCGGGGCGAACTCTGCCAGCCTCGAGGGGCTGCAGGTGATCTGGCGCCAGATGCCCAAGGGACGAGGGGGACAGTTCGGCGCGGCGATCGCGTTTTCGCCCGACGGCCGGTACCTGTTCCTGACGGTCGGCGATCGTCAGCGCATGACGCCCGCTCAGGATCCCGATCAGGAGCTGGGGAAGATTCTTCGTCTCACGCTCGACGGCAAGCCCGCACCGGGAAATCCGATGGCCGGGAAAACCGGCGCCACAAGTGTGCCGCTGATCAATCCGCCGCGCGACACGGAGCTGGCCAAGACCGCGCCGGTGGTCAGCACGTACACGTTCGAGGGACCGAACCTGACGCCTTCAGAGACATGGTCAACCGGTCATCGCACGCCGTACGGTCTCGCGTTTGCGCCAGATGGCCGGTTGTGGGAAATCGAGCACGGCCCGAGAGGCGGCGACGAGCTGAACCTGATCGAGCCCACCAAGAATTACGGCTGGCCGCTCGTGTCTTACGCGACGAACTACAACCGCACACCGATTCCTCACCCGGACACACGGCCGGATTTGGCGCTGCCGGTGATTTACTGGACGCCGATCATCGGGCCGGGCAATCTCATCTTCTACAAGGGCGCGATGTTTCCCCAATGGCAGGGCTCTGCGTTGGTCGGGGGGATGGAGTCGATGACGCTCAACCGCATCACCTTCGACGGCAAGGGCGGAGCGAAGCCCGCCGAACGGTGGAACGTCGGCCACCGCGCCCGCGACGTCGAGGTCGCTCCGGACGGCGCGTTGTGGATCGCCGAAGACGCTAATCCCGGCGGGCTGTTCCGCGTGACGCCGAAGTAACCAGTCTTCAGTTCTCAGTTCTCAGTTGTCAGTCGTCAGTTTTCAGTCGCTCCGCCACTGATAACTGAGAACTAACAAACCCGCTCATCAAAAAATGAAACGGAACTGCATCTGTACCGATCGCATGGGCTGAGCCGCGGTAGCGGCGCCGAAGCCAGCCGTCGCGGGCGTCAGCCGCTGGTTGTTCACCGAGCCGTCAGGGTTGTACTGAAAATTCCGAATGGTCGTTGGATCGCTCGGGTTGTTCAGCTGGAGCTGGTTCTGGCGTGCGTTGATGACCACGGTATTGAATACGTTGAACGCGTCGATCCGGAACTGGAACTGCTTAGAACCTCCAATCCTGATATTGCGGGCGAGGGCCAGGTCCGTCGTGTGATCCCAGCACCCGCTCAGGAGGTTGGCGCCGGACTCGTTGCCCGTGCTGTTGTAGGTCGGCCCGGCAAACGCCGCGACGTTGAATTGCGCGTACGGATTGCTGGAGCAACCCGAGCCGGGATCTCCGGTCACGCGAATGCGCGCGGCGTAGTTCGGTGAGCCCGTCAGGTTCACGTTCGCGCCGGCGGTCTGGTACGTGTAGGTGGCGTCGTAGGGCGCTCCGGACCCGCCGGTGAACACGCCCGAGAGCTGCCAGTCTCTGGTGATGGCGTTCAAGACCTTCATGCCGCCGTTCGACGAAGAAACGGCCGGCAGATCCCACATGAAATTGCCCTTGATGAGGTGCCGCCGGAGCCCGACGTTCGAGATCAGCTCGTCATTGGCTTCCTGATAGCTCGCGAGCCCGATCGTGCCGTCGGCGTTGTGGACCAGATGCTGGGACGACAGAGTGTTGCCGGTGAACCTCAGCCCGAGGGTCCAGTTCATCCCCGCCTGCCAGCCATTGCGATAGCGCCGGTTGAACGACATCTGAATCGAATCGTAGTTGGTGTGGAACCGTGGCGACGTCAGCACAATCGGGCCGAGGCCGCGAAACGGACGTAACAGCTCTGTCGCCACGGCCATCGCGCCCGGAACGGTACTCGGCGCGGCGGTCCTGTCCTGGTTCTGCGGAAGATACGCGGCGCCGATGTCCGGCGCATTCAGATCGAGTGGAAGCTGGCCGGCGGGGGTCGAGATCGAGCCGAACGCGATCGAGTTGTAGTTGTGCGTGCCGACATACGAGACGTCCAGGGTCGAGTACCAGGGCAGCGTCATCTGGATCCCGGCGTTCCATTGAGTAGCTGCGCCGATCTCGGCGTCGTACTCGTGAATCAGCAGAACTGGTGGCGGCTGCAGCGCGGCCACGCCTGATGCCACACTCTGGAGCGTCGAGTTGATGACGGTCGAGCCCTGTCCCGTCGGCGGGTTGCCGATCTGGCCGAAGATCGCATCGCCCTGCGGCCGATCGTAGAAGACGCCAAAGCTGCCGCGAATCACCAGGTTCTGCGTACCGGACACGTCGTAGGCGGCGCCGATGCGGGGGCCGAACACGAGCGAGTCTTCGACGTAGTTTTCCTTCGCGATTCCCTTTCCGGCTTGAATGATGCCGTTGGTAATCACCCCGGTATTAGGCACGATGGTGCCAATGGCGAACGAGGAGCCCGGGCCAAGCGACTGGTTCGTTCTCGGATCGATTGCCACACGATTGGCGGCCGGACACGTGCCACCCGCCGTCGAACAGCCCGGCAGATAGAGCAGCGGCGCGTTGGCGCTCGACCATTGATCCGGGAAGAAGTTCGATGCCTGTTGCTTGATGTCGTATTGCGGTCCGTGGTGCGTGAAGCGCATGCCGACGTCGAGCGTCAGCTTCGGGCCGACCCTCCAGTTGTCCTGAATGAAGAAGTCCTTGTTGTAGTAGCGGTAGTCGCCTTCGTACAGCTGGTTCTGCTGCTGGAAATTCTGGAAGACACCAACGGCGGCATTCGAAAACGGAAAACCCGTATCGAGCGGGTTGTTGCTGTCGTTCTGGAAGCTGACGCGCCCTTCAAACGGCAGCGCCCCCTGCGTGACCGTCCCGAGATTCTGCAGCTTCAAACTGTCTTGTGACTGATAGCCGACTTTGAACGTGTGAGAGCCCCACACCTTGGTAATGCTGATGGCCAGGTCTTTTGTGTTCTGCATGCACAGGAACGTCGGGTAGATCAGGCTTGGCGGCGAGTTCGCGACGCGCCCGCCCCATAAGAAACTCGGCGCGAGCACGACACGGCCGTTCTGATAGAACGGCGCGTTCATCTCCTGCAGCACCTTTTCCTGATACGAGCCCGCCGGCACGAGGCCGTTCTGGTACAGGCGGGGGAAGTTCGAGAGGCCGACGGTCGCTGGATCCGTTCCGGGGCTGCTGATGACGTTGCCGAGCTGATTTCCCTGCGTCAGGCCCCACGTGCCTTCGAGCACGGTCGACGCATTGATCGTGTAGTTGACCGTGGCTGACGGGACGAGAATCGCCGGGAACTGGAACACCGTGTCGTTGTAACCCGGAATCGTTCCCGGGTTTGTCTGCACGGTGGCATTTTGCCCCGCGTACTTCGCGCTGATCCGCAGCTTTGACGACTGCTGGTAGTCGATCCGGACGACATGCTGGTAGGTGTTGCGGTCGCTGTCCGGGGCGACCGTTTCGAGGTTGTAATTCGCGCCTGGCACGTTCACGTTCGGCATGGGATAGCTCTTGAGGATGTTCATGCCGAGCCCGTAGAGCCGATCCTGCGGAATCCGACCCACCACGCCGCCATCCCGGAAACAGCCGCTCGTGTCGGCCGCGGTGCAGTTCCGGCCGGTCGATGAGTCGCGAATCAGATTGAACAGCGCTCCGGTGTTGTCGGTGGTCTGCGAGAAGTCTCCCTGCCGCTCGAGCAGGGTCGGCACCCTGAAGCGATTGACGGCGCCACCGATCGTGCGCGGTGAAAATTGTTCGGAGTAGAAAAAGAAGAGCTTGTTTGTGCCACCCGGCTTGCCGACCGGGCCGCCGATCGTGTAACCCCAGTCCCTTTCCTTTGCCACGGCCTTGGCGTTGCCGTTCCGGACGTTGGCCCAGCTGTTCGAGCTCCAGTCCGAGTTTCGTTCGATGTCGTAGAACGATCCGTGGAGCTGGTTGGTTCCGCTCTTGGTGACGCCGGAAATCTGAATCCCGGTCGAGCGGCCGTATTCGGCTTGATAAGCGGAAGACACGACCTTCACTTCCGCGATGGCGTCGGCGTTCAGCTCGAGTCCAGGCTGGTTGCCCCCGGTATTGACCGACGAAATGCCGTCGAGCATGTAATTCGTTCTGGCGCCGTCGAGGCGGGCGAACCGGTTGGTCCCGGTGGTGATGACGCCAGGAGCCAGCGTGGCAAATTGTCCGAAGTAGCGCAGCGCAATCGGCAGGCTTTCAACTTGTTCTTTGGCGACCGTGAACGAGCGCTCGCCGGTCTGCGTCTGAATCATCGGGGCATCGCCGGTGACGAGAACCGTCTCCGTCAGCTGGCCGACTTCGACCGTCATGGGCGGGACGGCCACACGATCGCCGGGGCTTGCCGCGACGCCCTTCCTCTCTGACGTGCGGAAACCATCCATCGTTATTCTGACGGTGTAGGTATCGCCGGGGACGCTCGAAAAGATGAAATCGCCTGACTCGTTCGACTGTGTCTCGAACGTCGTGCCGCGCGTTTCGCTGACGAGCGTGATGGTCGCGCCGGGAATCACACCACCCTGCGCGTCTTTGACGCTGCCGGCGATCGTGGCCGACTGCTGCGCCGACGCGAGCGACGCGATCGCCGTCACGAAAACGGCGATGGCTGCCACGATCGTGGACTGGCACCTGCTCATGGTCATGAAGCCTCCGAATCCGTCAGATTTGCTTGGAAATCGGCTAGATGCTCGCACAAGCGCTGGTGCGGATCAAGACAAAGCTCCCCCGGCAACCAGGAACTGAGAACTGACAACCGGGAACTGAGAACTGAAAACTGAGAACTGGAAACCGACCCGAGGCCGACCTCTCCTATGGACATCGCAAAGGTATCGTGCTAGCTTCATATGCGGTGGCCAAAGATCAGACGAACAGCGGGACGAGGCTCGAGGTGCTGCAGGGCACGCTCGATCTGATGGTGCTGCAGACGCTCGAGAGCCTGGGCCCGCAGCACGGATACGGCATCGCCCGGCGCATCGAACAGGTGAGCGACGACATCCTGAAGCTGAACGAGGGAACCGTGTACGCGGCCCTCATGCGACTGCAGCACCGGCGCTGGATCTCGGCGAGCTGGGGCACGTCGGACAACAACCGCAAGGCGAAGTTCTACGCGCTTACGGCAGCGGGCAAGCGTCAGTTGGCGCGCGAGGTCGAGACGTGGGACCGGCTCGCGAGTCTCATCGCCCGCCTCCGCGGAGCGGAGCAGGCCTGATATGCGGATGTGGCTGCGCGCACGTGTGTCGCGGCTCCTCTTCATCTTCGCCCGCCGGCGTCTGGACGCTGACGCCCGGCTGGAGATTGACGCGCATCTCGACCTGCTGACAGAGCGCTATCTCCAGCAAGGAATGTCGCGCGACGAAGCGTACGTCAGCGCCCGGCGCCGTTTCGGCAACGTCGCGCTCGTGCGGCAGGACATCCACGAAATGAACAGCATCGGTTGGGTCGAGCAGGTCACCCGCGATCTGCGCTACGCGTGTCGTCAATTGCTCCGCAGCCCTGGTTTTACGGTCGTGGTGGTCGCCACGCTCGGCCTGGGCATTGGCGGCGCGACCGCCGTGTTCAGCGTCGTCCAGGCGGTGCTCCTGGCGCCGCTGCCGTACGAAGAGCCGGCACAACTGGTCCGCTTCTATCAGCAGGAGCCGGACAAGCCCGACACGCGAGACGTGCTCTCGGCCACGCACTTCGCGTTCCTCCGTGAACACGCGGCGTCTTTCGCAGACGTCGCCGCGCTCGCCCACTACTCCGAGACGGGCCTCGACCTTGTGACCGATGGGCGGGCCGAGCGGCTTCGCGTCCTGCGCGTATCGAGCGGCTACTTCAGCACGCTCCGATCTCAACCTCGGATCGGCCACGACTTCACCCGCGAAGACGAAACGGGCCGGCGCCGCGTTGTGCTCAGCGACACCGTGTGGCGAACCCGCTTCGGCGGCGATCCGTCGATCGTCGGCACGACGATTCGGCTCAGTGCCGACTCCTACGAGGTGGCCGCCGTCGCGCCGGCCGGCTTCGAGGATCCCATCGCGCCGGATGTCGCGGCGTGGATCCCGTATGCCCTGACCCGGGACACCGATCCGGAGAACAACTCGCTGACCGCGATCGGGAGGCTGCGGGATGGAGTCACGCTGGAACGGGCGCGCGCGGAACTGGTCGCGCTGACCCGGCCGATACTCGAACGCTGGCCGGCCGCAAAAGACGGCCTCATTGTCGCAATGCCGCTGCACGAAGAGCTCGTGGCGATCGCGCGAGGGCCCCTTCGCCTCGTGTTTGCCGCGGTCGGGCTCGTTCTGCTCGTGGCCTGTGTGAACGTCGCGAACCTCATGCTCGTGCGCGCGACCGGGCGCGTGCACGAATTTGCCGTGCGCGCCGCGCTGGGCTCCAACCGCAACCGGCTTGCGCGCCAGCTCCTGGTCGAGAGCCTGCTGCTGGCGCTGCTCGGTGGCGGGGCAGGTCTCGTACTCGCGGGCGCCGGAGTGCGCGGGCTGCAGGCGCTCGGTCGCGACGCGTTGCCGCGGCTCGACGACGTTGGCCTCGACGCGGGCGTGCTGACGTTCGCCCTGGTGGTGACGGCTGCGACCGCGGTGGCATTCGGGATCGTCCCGGCTCTCCGGCTGGCCAGGACCTCGCCCATCGAAGCGATGCGTCAGCAGTCGCGTTCGACGACGGGCACCCGCGGACTGGCGAGGCTGCGCGGTACGCTGGCCGCCGCCCAGGTGGCGCTCGCCGTCACGCTCGTCGCGGGGGCGGGTATCCTCCTGGCCAGCTTCTATCGGCTGCAGCAAGTGGATGTCGGGTTTCGAGTCGATCGCGTGCTCACCTTCGAGGTGCATTTGCCGGCGGCTCGCTACGACTCGGCGCGACGCGCGGCCTTTCAGGAAACGCTGGCCGGCCGGCTCGAGTCCATTCCGGGCGTGACGGCCGCCGGTGGCATCTCCCGTCTTCCGGCAACCGGCAGCTATCATCCGTGGAACACCTACATCCGCACAGGACCGCTGGCCGGCACGCTGATCGACCGAAGCCGGTTCGCGATGCAGCAAAGGATCGTCAGCGGCGATCTCCTTGCTGCACTCGGAGTCCCCGTGCTCGCCGGACGCAGCTTCGACGCTCGCGACGACGCGAGCGCGCCGGCCCGGGCCGTCGTCAGCGCGAACTTCGTGCGGGCCGCGTTTCCGGGCGTTTCGCCTGAGGCGGTGCTCGGCCAGCGGATTGCCGTGGGCGGGCTGGACCGCGAGATCGTCGGCGTGGTCGGCGACGTGGCGCTCGATGTGTATGGCGCGCCGACGATGGTCGTCTACCACGCGCATCGCCAATTTGCGGACAACAGGAACTGGGCTCTTACGCAAGTGGTCGCCGCCGAGCGATCGCCGGAGGAGGCACTGAGAGCCGTGCGCGAAGCGGTGGCTGGACTGGATCCGGAGCTGGTTGTGCACCGGCCGACGCCAATGGCCGATGTCGTGGACCGCGGCGCGAGCCGCGAGCGATTCGCCCTCGTGCTGATGGGAGTATTTGCCGTCGTGGCGCTCGCACTCGCGGCGCTGGGCCTTTATGGCGTGCTTGCGTACGCGGTACGCCAGCGTGCGACCGAGATTGGAATTCGACTGGCCCTCGGGGCGACCGGCGCAGAAATTCGCGCGCTCGTGTTCCGTCAGGCCGGTGTCGTCGTCGGCATCGGCGTCGCGGTGGGACTTGTGGGCGCGTTGATGCTTGGACGCTGGCTCGCCGCGCTCGCATTCGGGATCGCGCCGTCCGATCCTCGAATCCTGGCGATCTCGGCACTCGTGCTCGCCCTGGTCGCGACCGCCGCCACCTGGCTGCCCGCGCAGCGCGCCGCCCGGCTGGAGCCCCGCATTGCCATGCAGGGAGGCGATTGACCGCCTTCCGCCATGCTCGCGCAACGCGGCACGAGCCTCGACTCTCCGCTAGAATCTGCATTCACGGAGGTCTCCATGCAATTCATGCCGGCGACCCAACGATTCATCTGCGTCGTTGCGTTTCTCTCGACGGTGGGCTGGGCCAATCAGGCGCACGCACAACTGGGCGTCGGCAGCACATGGGTGAGGACCGACGCGCAGGGCAAAGGCATCACGATGACCGTCGCAGCATGTTGTAACGGCGGGCTTCGCCTGGTTTACCAGATCCCGTCTATGGGCAACCAGCCACCGGCGACGATGGCGGTCGACTCGCCGATGAATGGCACAGAAGTGCCCGTGCTGGTCGGTGGCAAGCCGTCCGGCGAGATGATGGCCATCACGCGTGTGGACGATCGGCACTACCGTGCGGTGATGAACATGAATGGCAAACCGTTCGGCACGTCGAACGGAACGGTGTCGGCTGACGGCAAGACGATGACGGTTGAGACCGTCACCCAGGGCGGCGGACAAACCATGAAAGTGATCGAGACGTGGGTGCGGAAATAGGCATGCCCTCGATGAACGGCAGGACCGCCCTCGCCCTCGGACTCTCTCTGAATCTCGTGGCGGGCCTCTGGGCGACCCTCGACGCCCAGCGCGCGGGTTCGTTCATGGGCTCGTCCGAAGATCCCGCGATCAAATATTCGACGGCGCCCGCGAACAACGTCGTCGAAGACGTGAACAGAAAGCTTCTGGAAGGCTCCGTTCAGATCGCCTATGAAGGGCGCGGCGGCTTCCTCCGGTCGGCGCTCGACGCCCTGCAGCTTGCGGCCGATTCGCAGTTGCTGGTGTTTTCGCGCGACAGCCTGCAGGGCAAGCTCGTCAACGAACAGAGTCCACGCGCCATCTATTTCAGCGATCGCGTGATGCTCGCCTGGGTGCGCGACGGCGAGTTCATCGAAGTGGCGGCCCACGACCAGTCGGCCGGCGTGGTGTTCTACACACTCGAACAGCGTGACGGTCCGACGAACAGGGCGCCGCAGTTCATACGCACGTTCCGTTGCCTCGGGTGTCATGCGTCGGGCGATACGCTCGGCGTGCCCGGCCTGGTGATGTTCAGCACGGAACAACTCGACCCGTCGCTCGGTCCCGGCCTTCCGCGCCGCGTCGATCACAGCGAGCCGTTGTCGCGGCGCTTCGGCGGGTGGTTCGTGACCGGCAGCGCTGGTTCCACGCACATGGGCAATACCATCGATGCGCTCAAGGGCGGGGCCGGTCGCCCGCTCGCGTCGGTGGAAGGGTTGTTCGATCCGGATGGCTATCGTGCGCTCTCGAGCGACGTCGTCGCCCACCTGGTGTTCGCGCACCAGGCCGGCATGACGAACCTCCTGACACGTGCCGGCTTCGAAGCTCGCGCCGCGGATCCGTTGCTCCATCCGCCGTTCACGTCAAGTCCCGACGAAGACGCGCGCATCGCTTCGATGATGGCCGGCGTGGCGAGCGAGGTCGTGGATTACCTGCTGTTCATCGATGAAACGAAGCTGACGGGCCAGGTCCGCGGCGGGTCCGGCTTCGCGGCGCGGTTCTCGGTCATCGGGCCGCGCGATCGCAGGGGCCGTTCGCTGCGCGATCTCGACCTGAATCGGCGGCTCATGAAGTACCCCTGCAGCTACTTGATTTACTCGCCCGCATTCGACGCGCTGCCCCGCGGCATCAAAGACCCCATCTACCGGCGCCTGTGGGAAGTGCTGTCGGGGCAGGAACGTGCCGAGCGGTACCGCGCGGCGCTCTCAGTCGCCGATCGGCAGGCGATTGTCGAGATCCTGCGAGAGACGAAGACGGATCTCCCGCCATATTTTCAGACGGCCGTCAGATAGCACCTGGCCGGCGAACGCGGGCTGCCATCGATTCGACAAGCTCGCACGCTCGTGTCAGAGCGGCGTCCGAATCGATGCGGTGTGCTTGTTCCCGGCATCGCGCGACTAGCGCACTGTCGTCGAGGATGCCGCGAATCGCCTTGACGACCGCGCGCGCACGATACGCGTCTGCGGGATGCTGCGGCCCAGGCCGAGCCGTTCGATGCGCCAGCCGTTGTCGAACTGATCGTGGCCGTTGGGCACGACGAGATGCGGGATGCCCGCCTTGATGGTCTGCGCCAGCGTGCCGATGCCGCCGTGATAGACGAGCATCGCCGCGCGCGGCAGCACTTCGCTGAATGGCAGGTAGCCGAAGGTCTTCACGTGCGGCGGAAGGTCGCCGGGACCTGATCCGGGAAGTTCGTGACGAGCATCGCGCGCACGCCGAGCTCGCGCGCGGCCGCGACCGATTCGCGGAAGTAGCGGTGCATCGTCGCGCCGGCCGAACCCGGCGTGAAGATGACCGGCGGCTCACCGCCCGCGAGAAACTCCTCGCGCGTCCGGTGGAAGGACTCCGCGGCGCCCGCTGTCCCAGAGCGGGAAGCCGACCAGATGCGTGTGCGGCGGCCAGTCGGGTTGCGGCGGCGCAAACCAGTCCGGGAAAGAACCCGATCACGAGCTGCGGCGAATGCATCCAGCGATGCATCACGCGATCGACCGGCGGCAGGCCGAGCGTCGCGCGAAACTCGTTCAGCGGGCGCCTTCAGCGCGCGATCGATCAGCGAGCCAGTCGGCCAGGCGGAAGAACGCCACGCTTGAACCACATCGGCTGCGACGCCGAGATCCGGATGTTTCCCGCCATGCCCTGATCGACCAGGCTGCGGATGATGCTCGGCTGCAGGTGGACGGTCGCCGTCGGCACGCCGAGCCGCTCCTGCGCGATGCGTGCGCCGAACGCGATTCCGGACGAGGCGACGACCGTGCGCGCGTCCGCGTGCCGTTCGATGTGCCGGTAGATCTCGGCCATCGCCGGCAGGATCGCGCGCCGCGCGACGACCTCGAATCCTTTGCGCGGATGCCAGAGGTCGGGATCCGCGATCGCCGCGCGCGCATCCTCGAGCGTGCCGACCGGCAGGAATCCCAGCCCCTGCGCCTCGATCAGTTCCTGAAAGAACGGGTTCGTGAGAATCGTGGCCCGGTGCCCTCGCGCCTGGAGCGCAAGCCCGAGCGCGACGACCGGATGCACGTCGCCGGCGCTTCCGATCGTGGGAAGGAGGACATCGAGGGGCTGCGACATTACAGCAGCGTTCCCCGCAGAATCACGAGCGCGACCGAGAAGTAGATCACCAGTCCGGTCACGTCGACCAGCGTGGCCACGAACGGGGCCGAAGACGTCGCCGGGTCGAACCCCAGCCGCTTCAGTGCGAACGGCAGGAGCGATCCGCTCAGCGTGCCCCAGAGCACGACGCCGACGAGCGAGATCGACACGGTGAACGCGATCGAGGAGCCAGTGCGGCCCGTAGACATCCGAAAAGGCGGACCACAGCGTAGATGCGCAGGAAGCCGATTCCGCCGAGGATGAGCCCGAGCGCGAGGCCGGCGAACACTTCGCGCCGCATCACCCGCCACCAGTCGCGCACGGTGACTTCACCGAGCGCCAGCGCGCGGATGACGAGCGTCGAGGCCTGCGATCCCGAGTTGCCGCCGCTCGAAATGATCAGCGGAACGAACAGCGCCAGCACGACGGCCTTCGAGATCTCGTGCTCGAACGCGCCCATCGCTGTCGCGGTCAGCATTTCTCCGAGGAAGAGCGCCGTCAGCCATCCCGCCCGCTTCTGAATCATGCGCCAGAAGGCGATGCTGATGTACGGCTCGTCGAGCGCCTCCGATCCGCCGATCCGCTGGATTTCTCTCGTCGCCGTCGCCTCGGCCACGTCGAGCACGTCGTCGATCGTGACGATGCCGATCAGCATGCCGGTCGTGTCGGTGACGGGAAGTGCCGAGCGATCGTACTGACGGAACACGGCGACCGCCGCCTCCTGATCGCTCGGTGGCTTTCAGCGCCACGAACCTGGCGGTCCATGAGGTCGGCCACCCGCCTCTCGAGCGGGGCCAGCAGGAAGTCGCGGATGCGAATGTCGTCGATGAGCGACCCTTGATCGTCGATGACGTAGATGACGTTCAGCGTTTCGCTGTCCTGACCGTGCGCCCGGACGTAGTCGAGCACTTCGCGGACCGTCCACTGCTCGCGGACGGCCACGTAGTTCGGCGTCATCAGCCGGCCGACCGATTGTTCCGGATAGCCGAGCAGGGTGACGGCCACGGCACGCTCGGCCGGCGTGAGCAGGGCCAGCAACTGACGCGTGGCTTCGGCGGGCAGTTCTTCGAGGAACAACGTGCGTTCGTCGGGCGCCATGTTGTTCAGCAGCTCGGCGACGTCCTCCTGTGCCATGGCTTTCAGCAGGGCTTCCTTGGAGGCCTGCGCGAGGTACTCGAACACGCCGGCGGCTTCCTTCCGGGGCATGACGCGGAACACGACGACCTGGTCTTCGATGCTGAGCGCGGTGAGCAGTGTGGCCACATCGCCCGCGTGCCGGTTGCGAAGCATGTCGCGCAGCCGTGCGTAGTCGCGCGCCCGAAGGATTTGCGCCAGCTCTTCGGCCGGCCGCGCCTCCTCCCGGATGGCCGCGACAGCGTCGTCGCGGAGAGGTCCACCAAGTTGTTGTTCCATTTGTTTCAGCGCTGCTCTGACGACGTCGTCATGATGCACGTGTGGACCGACGGTCTTGACGGCGTCGAGCCACAGGCGGTGAATCAAGTCGAGGTCGCCTGAAGTAAGAGATGGCGGATGGGCGCCGAGGTGGTAGGTATCGGCCCGGCCGCTCCGGTGATAGATGACGAGCCGCACGTCGAGCGCATCGGGTTTGTCGGCGCGTTCCCACGCGTCGCCCAGCAGGCGCGCCTGATCCGCGGCAGACAGGGTGGTCGATTCCCCCACGAACACGTCCGACGAGCGAAGCCGGATAATCGTGCCGACAATGGCGTCGACGACATTGCGTGTCGGGACGATCAAGAGGCGCACAGGACGTCCGACGCGTTCGGCCAGCGCGACCACATCGGAGAGCAGCCGGCGCTCGTAGGCCGTCGGCGTCGGCTGGCCGGCGTGCTCCTCGCTGACGTCCACGTCGAGGACTCGTGCCGTCATGACGACGACATCGCGATCGCCCGGCGTCTGCAGGGCAGCCGCGACGTGGGCCAGCAAATGTGGATTGCGCACCGGCACGAGCACGCTGCCGGGGCGGGCCTCGATTTGATTGGGCGAGAGCTCGGCGGCGAGAAGGAGGTCGAACGTGCTTTCGTCGGTAGCGGTCTCGACCGGCGCCGCGTGCCGTGCGGCCGCGGTGAACCACAGCGACAGCACGGCAATGAGCACCACGGCGGCGATCGACGCACCGTCTCCGGTCAGCACCATGGCCCCGGCGCTCGCAGCCACGGTGACCCCTGCGAGGAAAAGCCCCACCGGCAGCTCGCGCGCACCGATCTGGAGGTTCCCGCGGGCTTTGAACGTCATCGGCCCCCGGCGTACGCGCCGGAGGCGGACGAGCGAGACCACCGTCAAGAGGAGCATGACGGCGATCGCGATGCCGTAGGCGCGCGAGAGCCAGGCTACCCGCCCGCTGCTCGCGAGCACCACGACCGTCATGGCCGCGACGGCCACGTCGACGGCGCGCGCAGGGGTCCCGAACCGTGTGTGCAGGGACGCGAGGCCGGATGGCAGCGTCCCGTCGGTCGAAGACCGATGCAGCATCTGCTCGGCATCGCCCATCGCGACGCGCGCGGCCGGACCCAGCATCAGCACGGCGGCCGCGGCCAGCGCGACGGCCATCAGCACGCGCACGCCCGACGGCGCGGCGAGATGCTGCGCCAGGCCCGCCAGTGGTGCATTGGCCCAGAGCGCGTGATCGCTCGCGGGTATCAGCAGCGCCACGAGAAACGCCCCGAGCGCCGCCGCGATGCCGGCGAACAACACGGTCAGCTGGCCGGTGCGCCGCAACCCCTGCACGCGTGGAGGCGGCAGTTCGTGCGCCGCGCGGGACAGCACCTCGCCGCCGCCGACGACCGGGAGCGCGAGGGCCATCCCCACGAGGACCGCGAGCACAGCGTCCAGGGGTGACCATCCCGTGATCGGGGCGATGGGCGGGACAGCCACGAGCGTGGACACGGCCGCACCATCACGCACGAGGCTGGTCGCGCCCGACACGATGGCGCACACCACAATGGCGGCGGCCACCCAGACCGCTCGCGCCAGCGTCTCGCGTCCAATGTCGCGGCCGAGACGAGTCGGCAGCCACAGCACGCCGATCGTGGCGACGGCCACCACCGTCGCGAAATCCTCCGGCCTGACGAAGCCCGTGAAGCGCCACCCGGCAATGGCGGTGCCCGAGACGCTGGCCACGTAATGTCCGATGACGACACAGGCGAGCGCGCCGAGCAGCACGCGCTCGACCAGAGCCACCGCCTTCGCCAGTCCTACAGCCGTGGGGCCGAATGCACTCGCCACGCGGCTGATGAATCCGCCGGGAATGAGCAGCGCCCAGCTTTCCACGTCGATCGTGCGCACGAACGCCGCGAGGATCGTTGCCGCCAGCACGAACCACGGCGCCGACGGACCGAGTTCGGTTCGAGTGACGCCGGCAATGAAAAACGCCGCGACCCCCAGTTGCGCGACGGCCAGCGCCGCCGCCTTCCACACCGACATGAAGGGCAGGAGCGCGGTCGACGACAGGACGACGCGGATGGGGTGACGGGACGGAATGGGCGACAGGGGAGACATCGCAAATGGCGCCGGCGCGTGCCGCCGCCATTCGGATGATAGCCCGACGCGGGCGTCAATAACTGCGTGACGGCGATGTCAGAACGAAATCACGAGCGCCGTCCGGAAGATGGTATCGAGCTTGTCCTTTCGCGCGTCCATGGTGCCGAGCACGATCTTCGTTCCCCCCGTCTCCATCGTCCGGTAGTACTCGTCACCGGTGCCGGGCACACCATCCGGATTGATCAGCTCGGCAAAGGCCACGACGTCGAGGTCGGTCTCGAGCGCCGGCTGGTTCTCGTAGAGGAACTGCACGCCCGCCTTGAGCGAAAGGTTGGTGCTCATCGCCACCGATACGCTGTTGGTCGTGTTGATGGAGTAGTCGCCGGCATCGGCCAGATTCATGTTCGAGGTGAAGTCGCTGTCGAACGTGGTGTTCGCCGTGAAATGCTCGGTGTACAGCCAGCCGAGCCGGGCGCCGGCGAACCGGAGGTCTTTTTCCGGATCCGGTTCCTCTTCCTTGCGATCGGTGTAGCTGATGCCGTAGCTCGTGGTGAATCGCCGGCGCGGGACATCGGCCCATATGTTCCCGACTCCGGCGAACAGGATGTAGCGGCGCAGGATGCCGGCATCCTTGTTGTTGTCCCAGCTCGCGCCAGCGTTCCAGAAAAAGCGCGTCGTGATGTTCTTGTCGTATCGTCCTCCGATGAGGAACGTCTGGACATCAGCTGTCGGCTCGGGCTTGATGAGCGTGGTCCCCGGGTTTGACGGCTGGGCTCCGACCGGAAACTGCAGTCCGGGCTGCACCAGAAAGTAGCGATCGTCGGACGTGTCCGACCGAACACCGTTGACGTCGAGAGTAAATCGGGCGTCCGGCCACACATGTTTCAGGCGGTCGACGAGCCCGAATGTTCGGGCGGCCGAATTCCCCGAGGTTACGACTATGGTCAGATCGGTGGAATTGGACCAGCCCAGCTTCTCCTCTTTCTGTAATGCAACCGCTGCTGGCTGCGCCGGCGTCTGCGCCCACGCGCACTCGAGACCGACCCGCATGAAGGCCATCAGACCCAGTACGACCACCACATTCCGCTGTCTGGACACAGGCTCCTCCTCCGAAGACGATGCTCACCAGCGACCGGCATCGCACGACATTTCGTGGCGCTCGACGAGCGCAAGGAGTACCGGCGCGGCAGCTCGTGGTTGTCAATCCACACCAACCCGCTGTGAGCGTGACGTTTAACGGCTCGGCAGACGGTTCGACGGGCTGTCGGATAAGCAACGGCCGTACCGCTGGCGGTTGGGTGACTTGGGTTGAGATGACGCGAGGCGGATTCGGAGCTACAGTGAGGGGCGTTCGTAGAGAAACGTGGGCAACGCGTTGAATGTTCGTCTGCTGGTCTCGACATCGATATTGGCCGCCTCGACGATTGCGGGTGCGCAGGAGCCCGACGTCGAAGAGCTGCTGCGCCGCGTCGGCGAGCGGGTCGCCGCCTTCTACGGGCGTGCGCTGACCGTCGTCTGCACCGAGACGTCGACGGTGCAGCCCCTCGACATCGCCACCTCGCCTGACGGGCTCGCGCGTACCGTCGAATCGGAACTGCGTATCGAACGAGACGGCACCGGCGAGGTGAGTATCGTCCGCAAAATCCACAGGGTGAACGGAAGGGCGCCGCGAGCAGAGGACAGCAAAGATCGTGCGGGATGCACCGACCCTGCTGCTCGTTCTACGGAACCGCTGGCGTTTCTCCTGCCCGATTCGCGTCAGGCGTACGAGTTCAGGCCGGCCGGCACGGCAAACGAGAGGAACCGTACCGCCTTCATGATCGATTTCGCGTCGGTCAATCGCCGGAGCAAAGCGCAGCTGGTGGAAGACGCGGCCGGGCACGACGACTGTTTCGACTGGTCGGGCTACATCGCCTCGATGGGACGTGTCTGGGTGGATGCCGGCACCCACGACGTGCTGCGGGTAGAGCGGCGGCTGAGAGGACCAGTCGAGGTCAGCGTCCCTCCGCTGTTGCAGCAGCGTCACCGTCTGTCGAACTGGGTGGATATCATGCGCGACGAGATGGCGATTCGGTACCGGACGGTCGCCTTCAAGGACCCTGACGAGGTGCTGCTGATGCCGGAATCCATTATTTCCCTCACCGTCGTCCGGGGCGGTCTGCAGTCCACGCGGAGGATGCAGACGTTCGCCGATTACAAGCGCTTCGTCACCGGCGGCCGAGTCATCGAATAGTCGCGAGCATCGATCGCGCTGGACGGGAGTCCATGATGTCGAACACGCCGGAAGGCTCGAGCGGAGCACGCCTCGTCAGTCTGTCAGATGAGAAAGCGGTACAGGAGATTCTGGCGGCGACCGTCCTCAATCTCTGGAAAGTCGTCAACAACCTCACGCGACTCAGGCCATCCTCGCGCGATCGCTATCGGGTCGCCATTTTCGGATCCGCCCGCGCCCAGCCTGGGACGTTCGTATACGACGAGGTGAAGCGGGTCGCGTCGGCGTTCGCGTCGATGGGCTGCGACATCGTGACCGGTGGAGGACCAGGCCTGATGCAGGCCGCCAACGAGGGCGCCAGGAGCGCCGGCGCGCCAGGCTCGGTGGGGATTCGCGTGGAACTGCCTTTCGAGCAGGACGTGAACCCGTTTGTCGAGCAGGCGTTCGAGCACGAAACGTTCTTCACGCGCCTCCATCACTTCGTCCTCGCCTCCGACGCGTTCGTCGTCGTGCCGGGCGGCATCGGCACGGTGCTCGAGACGCTGATGATCTGGCAGCTGCTTCAGGTGCGGCACGTGGACAACGTGCCGCTCATCCTCGTCGGCAAGATGTGGACGGGTCTGGTCGAATGGGCGAAGACGAGCATGCTCGATCCGAGGCTGGCGCTTGCCAATGCCGAAGACCTGCGCATTCCACAGTGTCTCGAGACCGCGGACGAGGCGATCGCCGTGGTTCGCGATCTGCACGAGAAGTGGAAGGCGCGGCGATGATGACGACGTCGTTCAGGTTGGCAATCGGCATCCTGATTCTGGTGACGGGTCCGCTGACGTGCGTGGCACGCGCTCAGGATCGGCCGGCGCCGGCCGCGCAGATTGCCATCGGTTGGGTCGGATTCGCGGACGATGGGATTGTCAGCGAGATCCTTTTCGGTGGTGAAGCACGCTGGTATCTGGGACGCCGAATCGCCATCGGGCCGGAGGTCGCCTATATAGGTGGCGAGAACCACAGCCACTTCGTCGTGACCGGTAATCTGACGTTCGACCTGAGGGCTCCCATCGACGGGCGTCCCCGTCCGATCACACCGTTCATCGTGGTCGGGGGCGGCCTGTTTCAGACGCACGAGTCGTTTCCCACGGGAGGATCGTTCACGTCGAATGAAGGCGCGTTCACGGCCGGAGGTGGTGTAAGGGCTCGCCTCGGAGAGACGATGACGGCTGGTGTCGATGTGCGTGTCGGATGGGAGCCGCACCTCCGTGTGAACGGATTCATCGGGTTCCGTCTTGGACGGTAGCGGCTCTATCCTTATGTGAATGGACCGCGCCTCCTCCACCATGACGCCCGAGCAGTGGGCGCGCGTCAAAGAGGTGTTCGGCGCCGCACTCGAACAAGAGCCGGACAAGCGGCGCGCGTTCGTGGCGACGGCGGCCGCGGGCGATGACGCCGTGCGCGCCGAGGTCGAGCGCCTGCTCGACGCCCAGCGTCAATCCGCCGATTTCATGGAGCAGCCTGCCGGCGCCCCCCTCGTGAGCGGCCGCGTCATCGGTCACTACGAGATCGGCCGGCTCGTCGGCAGCGGCGGCATGGGCCACGTGTTCGCGGCGCGAGACGTCGAGCTCGGCCGCGAGGTCGCAGTGAAGGTGGCGTCCTTCGAGGGCGAAGATGCTCAGACGAGACTGCGCCGGGAAGCGCAGCACGCATCGCGGTTGAGCCATCCGCACATCTGCCATATCTACGAGGTCGGGCGGGCCGACGGCCAGTTGTTCGTGGTGATGGAGCTTCTGCCGGGGCGGTCGCTCGCCGACGTGCTCCGCGAAGGGCCGCTGCCGGTTGAACAGGCGAGGCGGTACGGAATCGAGATCGCGGACGCCCTGGCACACGCGCACGAAAACGGCCTCGTGCACCGCGATCTGAAGAGCACCAACGTGATGATCACGCCGAAGCAGGGCGCCAAGGTGCTCGACTTCGGTCTCGCGCGGATGCTCGACACGCACCAGATCGATGCGCTCTCGCAGTCTCAGCGCTCGTTGACCGACGAAGGTCTCATTGCCGGCACGCTGCCGTACATGGCGCCCGAGCTGCTGCGGGGACAGCGAGGCGACGAGCGGGTCGACATCTGGGCGCTCGGCGTCCTGCTGTATGAAATGTTCACCGGCCGCCGCCCGTTTTCCGGCGCGACCGGATTCGAACTGAGCGCCGCCATCCTGCACCAGCCACCAGAGGCGTGGCCGCCGAACGTTCCCGCGCCTGTTCGCGCGATCGTGCAGCGATGCCTGGAAAAGAAAACCGGCGATCGTTATCAACACGCCGCAGACGTGCGTTACGCGCTGGAAGAGATGCAGGCGCCGGCGCCCGCCAAATCACAGCGCGTCCGCATTCCGCACATCCCGAGACGCCTTACCGCTGGCGTACCGTGGCTTGTCATCGGCCTGGCGATTGCGGCAATCGCGTTGTACGGCCTCAGGTCGACGAGAGTCGGCAATGCGTTCAGCAACGTGCGCGGATATTCCCTGCTCGAGGCCGGTTCGTTCGATCAGGCAGTCGCACAATTTGAGGGCGTGACGAAGCAGTCGCCGAACGAGGCGAACCCCTGGGATAGTCTCGGCGAGGGATATCTCGCGAACGGCATGCCGGACAAAGCGCTCGACGCGTACGGCCGGGCGCTCGCCATCGACCCGACCTTCAACGCGTCGATTCTCGGCCGGGGCCTGGCCCTGGCGGCGCTCGGACGCTACGACGAAGCCCTCGAGCGCGCGTCGCCGGATTTTCGAAACCAGGCGTTCCTGCTGTCGCGCGTGGGGCGATCCCGCGAGGCGATGGACGTGCTCGACAGAGGCCGGCGAGACGATGACGACGCCGAGGTGACCGCTGGCGCGTGGCTGACGTCGGCGTGGTTGTTCCTCGAACAGAAGCAGTACGCGCGCGCGCTCGACGACGTGCGTGCCGCCGAGAAGGTGCTCGCCGACCGGCAACCGCATCCGTTCCTGGTGCTCGCGGGCCTCATGGGTGGTGTGGCCGAGATTCGCGCCGGCGACGCGAAGAACGCGGCGACGCGCCTCTCGTCACAGAAGGTGCATTACAACAGCGACGATCGCGTCGAAGCGAACTGGATCGCGTCGCTCGAAGGCGAGATTGCGCTCGCCGAGGGGCAGTACGATCGCGCGATGGAGCGCTTCAAGGCGCAACAGCCGGCATGGCAAACGCTCGGGCGCGACGCGTCAACGGTGTTCGCCATCAGCCCGCCGACGCGCGACGGCCCGGCCCGCGTCGAGGTGGCGCGCGGCAATCGTGCGGCCGCCATCGAAGAGTACAGACGCCTGACGTCGGTGGGCGCCGCCAACCGTTCGTCTGCCGCGCTCGAGCCTCGGTACATCCTGGAGCTGGCACGTCTCCTGAGCGCACAAGGCGACCCGGCCGGCGCTCGGATCGAATACGAGCGCTTCCTCAAGTTCTGGGCCAATGCCGATGCCGGCCTTCCCGAGGTCGCCGAAGCACGGCGAGCGATGACGTCTCCCTGAGGCCCGTGAGCCGCTTAGTGCGCGCATGGCGCATTAAATAATGAGGGGAGACCATGATGCGTATCGTTCTGCTCATTCTCATGATCGTTTCGACCGGTTCGGCGGCCTCGGCTCAGACGTCCCAGGGACCTGCGAGTCTCGAGACGGCGTTGGGCGATATCCGCCACTTTCGTACGGCTGACGTCACACAGATCACGACGCGCCGTTCCGACTCTGTACTCAACGGCGCGCTGATTGGCGCCGGTGTGGGCGTGGCGTCCGGGCTCGTGCTGTGCCGCCTGACGGAACCCTGGGCGAACTGCACCGACGACGTTGGACCGATGTTGCGTGCCGGTGCGATCGGCGCCGGTGTTGGCATCGTGATCGACCTTCTGATCCGTGGCCGGAAGACCATCTACGCAGCCGAGCCTGGCGCGGCTCAACTCAGCGCGGCGCCCATCGTGGCTCGCCGCGCAGGAGGATTGCAGATCGCACTCAATTTCTGACGCCTTCGGGGTATAAGTGTGGGAGAGAAACCGGAGGCGCCGATTGCTCAGACACAACAGTCTCATCTCACCCGGCAGGTTCTCCACCCGCGACTTCCGCGATGCGAAGCGCGCCTGGTCCGAACGTCTCCTGCTTGTCTCGGAAGCCGTCCCGGTTGTTTTCGGCGCGACACGTCGTGCGGGCGCCCATGCTCTCGCGCGAACCGTTCGCGCGACACCCGCGAGGCGCAACGAGAACGTTGTGGGTGTCGGCATCGCCGAAAAGACCGTGGACGGGAAACCCACCGGGGTGATGGCGCTGACATTCTTCGTCAGGACGAAGTTCCCGACCGGCGCCATCACGCGCGCCATGACGCTGCCGAAGAACATCGACGGTCTGCCTGTGGATGTCGAAGAAGCCGGCACGTTCCGGGCTTTCGCGAAACGCGGGAAGCGCATGCGTGCCGCCGCCGGTACGCTGCCGAATCCGCGCGTCCGGATGCGCCCCGCTCGACCGGGGTGTTCGATTGGATTCAGGATTCCTGGCGATCAGTTCGTGATGACGGGCACCTTCGGTGCGCTCGTCAAGACCAGCCGCCAGGTCTTCATTCTGAGTAACAACCACGTGCTCGCCGACGAGAACCGCATGGCGATCGGCGCGCCGATCTACCAGCCCGCGCTCATGGATCGCGGCCGGATAGCGGACGACCAGATCGCCAGGCTGTCGCGTTTCATCAAGCTGAAGGCAAACCGGTACAACCGCATCGACGCGGCTATTGCCGAGCCGCTGTTCCGCAACCTGCTGTCCCGCGACGTGCTCCACATCGGCGCTCCCGCAGGTACTGCGGCAGCCGCCATCGACATGATGGTGCACAAGTTCGGCCGGACCACGAGCTACACGGCCGGCCGTATCACGAGCGTCGACACGGACGTGATTGTCGAGTACGAAACCGGCGAGTTCACGTTCGAAAATCAGGTCATCATCCGTGGCGCCAACGGCGTCATGTTCAGCGACAGCGGCGATTCGGGATCGATCATTCTGCAGCGAGGCACCAACGCGGCCGTCGGGCTGTTGTTTGGCGGCTCGCCGGCCTACACCATCGCCAACCACGTCGGTGACGTCCTGCGCTCGCTGCGCGTTCGCATGGCGTGAGGTGCGCGTGCCAGGGAAAACGCAGATCACCGACTTGAAACGACGCCACGGACGGCGCCTCCTGCGACTGCCCGGGGTCAGCGGTGTGGGCGTGGAGCGAGCCGACGGCGCCAATGACGACTACGTGCTCGTGGTTCACGTGGAGCACGACGATGGGCCAACCCGGGAATCGGTGAAGCAGGTGATCGGAGCCGAACCGGTTCGCATCGTCACGAGCGGCCGATTCAAGAAACAGTAAAACAGAAACCCCTCCCGACCCTTACCGGCCCGCAAAGATCGCCAGCCGTTTTGCGGACGCGTCGAACAGCTCGAGCCGGTCAACGGCGATCGTGAGTCGAGTCGCGCCTTTCAGTGCTCCGCGGAAAGCCGCGTCGAAGCTGCCGATGTCGATGCAGGCTCTTTGAGTGGAGATGCCGGTGCCGAACTTGACGGTGTCGCCTTTGAGCTCGTAGGCGCCGGAGATTCCGTTACATCCGTCCGAGCCCGAGAAACGTCCACCCGCTTCGAAGACGAGATGGGCTTCGCGCTTTGCGTCCTGCGCGGGCGCCGCTTTCCCGGCGATCTCGGTGGCCTTCCAGTACGTGCCGATGAGGGGTCGTCCAGCCTGCCGCGCCGTAGCCGCAGTGCGAAGGCAGGCGCGTTCGTTTGAGCCGCCGCGTACCCGGTGGTCAGGCCGACGACCAGAGTCGGCACGATCCATCGCCGTTTCATCTCCACAGAGCTCTCTTCGCAGAATGTTAGAGCAGTTTCCACCTAAAGGCGACACTACGTACAATCGGAAAACACGCGCGTGTCATACATCCTTGCCTTGGATCAGGGCACGACCAGCTCGCGCGCCATCCTGTTCGATCGGGACGGCGTCATCAAGGGCGTCGCACAACGCGAGTTCCGGCAGATGTTCCCGCAGCCGGGCTGGGTCGAGCACGACCCGCTCGAGATCTGGACATCGCAGGCCGGCGTCGCGGTCGAGGCGCTGGCAGGCGCGGGCGTCCGCGCGCGCGACATTGCGGCCATCGGCATCACCAACCAGCGCGAGACCACGATTGTCTGGGATCGCAGGACCGGCCTTCCCATCGCCAACGCCATCGTCTGGCAGGATCGGCGCACGGCGAAGGCGTGCGATCGACTTCGATCCGACGGGGCAGAGCCGTTGTTCCGCGAGCGCACCGGCCTGGTGCTCGACGCGTACTTTTCGGGAACGAAGCTCGCGTGGATCCTCGATCATGTTGAAGGCGCGCGGGCGCGCGCCGAAGCCGGCCACCTGGCATTCGGCACGGTCGACTCGTGGCTGCTCTGGAAGCTGACCGACGGGCGACTGCACATCACGGACGCCAGCAACGCTTCCCGCACGCTCCTGTTCAACATCCACACGCTTCAGTGGGACGACGAGCTTCTGGACGCGCTGCGCGTGCCGCGCAGCGTGCTGCCCGACGTGCGCAGCTCCAGCGAGATCTACGGCGAGGTGACGACGACGCTCGGCCTCGAGTCGGTGATCCTCGGCGGCATCGCCGGCGATCAGCAGGCGGCGCTCTTCGGGCAGATGTGCACGTCGCCCGGCATGACGAAGAACACGTACGGAACCGGCTGCTTCATGCTGCAGCACACGGGCGCGAGCGCGCCTGCCTCGCGGCACAAGCTGCTGACGACGGTGGCCTGGACGCGCAACGGTGCGGCCGCGTACGCGCTCGAAGGCAGCGTCTTTGTCGGTGGCTCGGTCGTACAGTGGCTCCGTGACGGTCTCGGCGTGATTCGATCCTCGAGCGACGTCGAGGCGCTGGCCATGTCGGTGCCCGACAACGGCGGCGTATATCTCGTACCTGCGTTTGCGGGGCTGGGTGCGCCACACTGGGACTCATACGCCCGCGGCACGATCGTGGGGCTGACGCGCGGCTCGACTGCGGCGCACATCGCGCGCGCCGCGCTCGAATCGATCGCCTACCAGTCGGCCGATCTGCTCGATGCCATGCAGGCGGACGCAGGCGTGCGGCTCGCGGAACTTCGCGTAGACGGTGGCGCGTCGCGAAACGATCTCCTCATGCAGTTTCAGTCCGACGTGATCGGCGCGCCCGTCGTCCGGCCGCAGATTACCGAAACAACCGCGCTGGGCGCCGCGTACCTGGCGGGACTGGCGGTGGGATTCTGGAAAAACGATGATGACCTCGCCAGTCAGTGGCGAACGGACCGCCGCTTCGAGCCGGCGATGCCGGCCTCGCGCGTCCACGAATTGCGCGCGCGCTGGACGCAGGCGCTCGCACGGGCACGAGAGTGGGTGTGAAGATGCCTAGGCCACTAGCGGGGCCGGACGAACACCATCACACCGGCGCGGCGGGGCCCGGCCGAGGGTGCGAGCGAGATGCCGTACCGGCCGGCGTGCAGCGTGACCGTGCGTTGCCCTGCGATGCCCATCGCGGAACCGAAGATCACGTCGCTCAGATAGTGCCGGTTGTCATGAACGCGCGACGCGGCCACATAGGCGGCCACCACCGTGGCGGGTACACCGACTTTCCATCCGTAGTGCCGCTGCAGCACGCCCGCTGTCGCAAACGCGCTGGCGGAGTGACCGGACGGAAACGAATGCGAATTCGATGCGTCCGGCCGTTCGCGCCGGACGGTGTACTTGATCGCCTGCACGTACGCCTGACTGAGGATCTGCGCGCGCATGATATCCGCGCCGACTGTGGCCAGCCGCTGCTTCTTCGCGAACCATCCGGCGCTGTACATGCCGACGCCCATGAATGCCTGCACGGTGAACGCGCCGTACGTCTTGCCGGCGGCCATGGCGTCGTTGAGACGGACGTTCGTCTCGACCTCATCGGCGAGGTCGTCGTCCCAGACGTGGCCGATGAGCGCGGCGCCGCCACCGATGCCGAGGACGGCGCTGGTATCCCAGGAGAGGAAGCGCCACAGGTCGGACGGCACCTCCCGGAACACCGCGCCGATCGTCGGTGGCGCCGGCTCGGCCGATTGCGCCGCGGCAGGGGAGCAGCCGAACACGAGCCACGCACACAGCAAGGCGAGCGTGCGCGTGAACACCATGAACTTGTGTCTGAAGAGCAGCACCAGGACAGATCCTGACCGCGAGGTCCGGGGGGATCCGGATGTGTCGGGAAGGAGTTGAGAAATCCGCTACTGCACGCGACGGAGCGACGAGATGCGGTCGTCCCATCCAATGCTGCCCAGGTCGGAGATGCTCCGCGACAGGACCTGACAGCGATTGCCGAACTTGATGTCGTGACACACTTCCCACGTCTGGCCGGGTGGAATCTGGATGCTCGAAATTTCGTCGTTCAAGTCGAACGGCACGAGGTCGGGCACCGCGTCGCGAAACGACGCGCTCTCGCCACGGAAGTTCGTGTCCTTGTAAAGGGTGACGCTCTCACGGTCGCCAACGCCCGGGGCGCCGCTCGAGCCGCGCCCGAATCCGCCCTGGCTGGTGCGGCGCAGCGATGAGATGCGGTTGTCCCATCCGATGCTGCGCAGATCGGAGATGCTGCGCGTGATCACCTGGCAGCGGTTCCCGTATTTCACGTCCTGGCAGATCTCCCAGGTTTCTCCAGGTGGAATCAGAATGCTCGAGATCTGGTCGTTCAGTCCGTAGCCCTGCAGGTCGGGCTCGTCGTTGCGAAACGACGCGGTCTCGCCCTCGAAATTCGCGTTCGTGAAAACCGTGAACACGCGGGTTGTTCCAGCCCCTTTCGATCCACCGACGCGGGCGCGCCGCAGCGAGGAAATACGATTGTCCCAGCCGATGCTCTTGAGATCGGAGATGCTCACGGTGATGACCTGGCAGCGATTGCCGTAGCCGACGTCCTGACAGATCTCCCAGGATTGGCCGCGTGGGATGCGGATGCTCGAGATCTCGTCGTTCAGTCCGTACCCGCGAAGGTCTGGCTCGTCATCGCGAATCGACGCGCTCTCACCGCCGAAGTCCGGATCCTTGTACACGGTGGCCCCTCCGCCAAACTGGGCCAGGCCAATCTCAGGAGTCAGGAATGCCATGAGCAGCACGATCGCGAGCCATGGGCGGTCACGCAGTACGGAAATCATCGCAGCCTCCAGATAAGAGTATCGGCCCATCGCGAGCGCCTCTGCTACACTTTCGCGCTTCACCACGCCGCAAAACTGCGTATTTTATCCGGAGGCCCACGTGACGCACACGGCCGGCGACGAACTGCACATGATTCAGCAAAGCCGGCTCTACTTTCCGGACCCGGAACGGACGCGGCGCACCAGTTGCGGCAGCGCCGAAGCCTTCCAGGCATTGATGCGCAAATCCGTGGAAGCGCCCGGGCAATTCTGGGCGGACGTGGCCGGCGAGCTCGAATGGCTGCGCCGCTGGGACACCGTCCAGGAAGGGGACTTCCCGCACTTTCGTTTCTTTTCAGGCGGCGTGAGCAACCCGACGCTCAACCTGCTCGACCGGCACCTGGCACAGGGCGCCGACAATCGGCTGGCGCTCGTCTGGGAAGGCGAGAACGTTCGACACGCAATTCTTCACCTACCGGATGCTCGCCGTCGAAGTGAACAAATGCGCGAACGTCCTGAAACAGCTGGGCGTCCGCAAGGGCGATACCGTCGGCATCTTCACGCCGAATCTCGCCGAGACGGCCATCGCGGTTCTGGCCTGCTTTCGCATCGGCGCGCTCTTCAACACGGTCTTCTCCGGATTTTCCACGCGCTCGCTGCGCGATCGTCTCGAAACTTACGGGCCGAAGGTCGTCGTCACGGCGAACGACGGCCTGCGCCGCGGTGCCGAGCATTCCGCTGAAGGAGACGGTCGATGAAGCGATCGAAGGGCTTCCCTCGGTCGAGGCCGTCATCGTGATCCGAGCGCGTGGAACGCGACACACGCATGCGAGCCGGCCGCGACGTCTGGTGGCACGAGCTGATGCGCGACGCGTCTGGCGACTGTGCGCCGGAGCCGATGGAAGCCAACGAGCCCGGCATCGTCTTCTATACGAGCGGGACGACCGGCAAGCCGAAGGGCATCGTCCACGTCGGCGATGGCGTTCGTCGTGAACAACTACGTCTACGCGAAGTACCACCTCGACCATCACCCGAACGACGTCCTGTGGTGCACGGCCGACATCGGCTGGCTGACGATGCACATCTGGGGCATCGTCGGTGCGCTCGCCAACGGCGTGACGACCATCGTGTTCGAAGGCGCGCTCGACTATCCGACGCCAGACCGCTTCTATCAGATCGTCGAGCGCTACCGAGTGAACAAGATCTTCACCGCGCCGACGGCCATCCGCATGCTGATGAGGTACGGCGACGAGCGTGATGACGCCGTACGATCTGTCGTCGCTCGATGTCGTCGGCGTGGTCGGCGAGCCGCTCAACCCCGAGGCGTGGCACTGGACGTACGAGAAGCTCGGCAAGGGGCGCATCTACGTCAACAACACCTGGGGCCAGACCGAGCTCTCCGGCTGTCCGCTTGCCGGCGCGGCGTGGCTGACGCCCATGAAGCCCGGTTCCTGCGGGACGTCGTTTCTCGGCGCCGAGGTCGACGTCGTGGACGACTCCGGCCGCACGGTCCCGCGCCAACGTCGTCGGCAACCTCGTCATCCGGCGGCCGTTTCCGATGATGCTGCGCACGTTGTGGAAGGAGCCAGAGCGCTACGTGCAGGAGCTACTTCTCGCAGGTGCCAGGCTGCTACTTCACGAACGATGCCGCGGTCAGAGACGACGACGGCCACTTCTGGGTCACCGGCCGCGTCGACGACGTGATCAACGTCGCCGGCCACCGGCTGAGCACGATGGAAATGGAAAGCGCCATCATGGAATGCAGCGGCGTCGCCGAGGTCGCGGTCGTCGGCGCGCCCGATGCGATCAAGGGTCTCGTTCCGGCGGCGTTCGTCACGCTGAAAGCGGGACGAGTCGCCGTCAGCCCAGGTCCGCGACGCGATTCGACGCCAGGTGGCAGAGGTCATCGGCAAGATCGCGGTGCCCGGATCGGGTGTATCTTCACCGACGTGCTGCCGAAGACGCCGAGCGGCAAGATCATGCGCCGCTTGCTGAAGGAGATTCTCGAGACGGGCGAGGTCGGGCTCCGACATGACAGCGCTCGAAGATCGATCGTCGATCGAGAAGCTGAAGGCCATGGTAAGGGCGCAGGCCTGACCCAACCGCAACCGCGAGGTTGACGAAATTTTCCCACCGGGGCGTCGAAAATCCCGCACCCGCAAGGCAAACATCTCTTCACGATTGTGGTCGCGTGATTGCTTCGGCGCGCCTGGCCGAGGTACGGCCTTTGCCTTCGATCCGACCGGCCGCAGGGAGCGGCAGGAGGATCGGCTTGTGGCTGCATCACACCGCGTCGAAGGGTTCGTCAGTCACGGCTTCGAGGCCGTGCGCGAGGCGTTTGTCGAGAACTTCGCACGACGCCGGGAGCTGGGTGGCGCCTGCTCGGCGTACTACGACGGCGAGAAGGTCGTCGATCTGTGGGGCGGCATCCGCAACGCCCAGACGGCCGAGCCGTGGGACGAGAACACCATGGTCATCGTCTACTCGGCCACCAAGGGTCTGGCCGCGATGACGCTGGCCGTCGCGCACTCGCGCGGCTGGCTCGACTACGAAGCCCGCGTGTGCGACTACTGGCCCGAGTTCGCGCAGCAAGGCAAGGCGCGCGTCACCGTGCGTCAGTTGCTGGCCCACCAGGCAGGACTCTACGCGCTCGACGAGCCGCTCGATCGCGGTCTCGTGGCCGACCTCGATCGCCTCGCGGTCGTGCTCGCTCGCCAGAAACCAGCGTGGGAACCGGGCACGCGGCAGGCGTATCACGGCATCACGCTCGGGTTTTACGAGAGCGAGCTTCTGCGCCGTATCGATCCGAAGCACCGCATCGTGGGACAGTTCTTCCAGGACGAGATCGCGACCCCGCTCGGCCTCGACGTCTTCATCCGTCTTCCCGAGGACATCCCGAACTCGCGGCTGGCCACCATGGTGCCGCCGTCGATGCTCCAGATCTTTCACGGATTTCCGCTGCGCCTGGCGCTCGATGCGATCAACCGGCGCTCGAACATCTCGCGTGCGCTCAGGGGCTCTGAACTGCCGCTCGTTCCCGAGCGCGTCTACGCGCGGAACCTCGAAGTGCCATCAGGCGGAGCCGTCGGAACGGCACGTGCGATCGCGCATGCCTATAGTGTGTTTGCGACGGGCGGCCGGGAGTTGCAGATACGTCCGGAGACAATCGCGCTGCTCGCGGCGCCAGCGATTCCTCCGGCGCGCGGATTCTACGACGAGTGTATGAAGGTGCGCGGCGTCCAGTTTTCGTTGGGCTTCATGAAACCGACGCCCATTCTGCCGTTCGGCGGACCGCAATCGTTCGGGTCACCCGGAGCCGGCGGCGCGATGGGCTTTGCGGATCCGGATGCGGGCGTCGGCTATGGGTACGTGACCTGCGGCATGGGCACGCGGTTGACGGGCGATCCGCGGGACGTGGCGCTGAGAAACGCGCTCTACTCGGCGATTGCGGCGTCGCCGGGTAAGCCGCGGCGTGTGGCCTGACGCGGCCGTCGAGCGGCACCCTACTCGCGCCTCAGATGGCGTCCTTGTATGCTGATAAGCACCAAGGGGAGCCAGGAATATCAGACGCCAGGCCGCTCCAAGGAGGTAGGATTCTCCTTGCTGCAATGAGTGTCATGCGATGAGCAAACGGCGTCACAGGAAGGTCGCGTCCCCACCGGCTCCATCCCGAGGTCGGCCCCTGTGGGTGTGGCTTGCCTTTGCCGCCGTCGCCATTGCCGCGGTTCTGGTCGTCGCGATGATGAACCTGTACACCCGCACCCACTGAGCCGCCGGTGGCCGCTTCGCCATCGGCAGCCGCGTCGCCATCGGTGGCACCTTCCAACGCCGCTGTCTTCCTGCCGACGGCCGCCAATTCGGCAACGCCCAGCGGGCCCGCACCGGACGGAATGGTGTGGATACCCGGCGGTGAATTTTCGATGGGCGCGGCCGATCCGATGGGCACCGACGAGAACGACGTCGGGATGCGTGCGACGACCGATTCGCGACCGATTCATCGCGTCTACGTCGACGGTTTCTGGATGGACAAGACGGAGGTCACCAATCGGCAGTTCGCCGCGTTCGTGAAGGCGACCGGCTATGTCACGGTGGCAGAGCGGACGCCGAGGGCCGAAGATTTTCCGGGTGCGCCGAAGGAAAATCTCGTGGCAGGCTCGGTCATCTTCGCGCCCCCGCATCACGCCGTACCGTTGAACGACCACTTTCAGTGGTGGGCGTATGCCAACGGCGCCAGCTGGCGCCATCCGACAGGATCCAAGAGCTCGATCGCGGGCAAGGAACAGCACCCCGTGGTGCACGTCGCATATGCAGACGCGCTGGCATACGCCGCGTGGGCCGGCAAGCGACTACCCACGGAGGCCGAATGGGAATTCGCGGCGCGGGGCGGGCTGTCGGGAGCCATATACCCATGGGGCAACGAGCTCCGGACGGGCGGACGGTGGATGGCCAACACCCACCAGGGCCATTTTCCCGATCGTGACACGGCCGAAGACACCTACCTGGGCATCGGGCCGGTCGCGAAGTTCCCCGCGAATGGCTACGGCCTCTACGACGTGGCCGGAAACGTCTGGGAGTGGACGAGCGACTGGTACACGCCCAATTACTACGCGCAGCTTGCGGCGGCGGGTAGTACGGCTCGCAACCCGCAAGGCCCCGCGGCATCCTTCGATCCCGACGAGCCTGGCGTGCAGAAGCGCGTGCACCGTGGTGGCTCGTACCTGTGCACCGATCAGTATTGCTCGCGCTACATGGTCGGTACGCGTGGCAAGGGCGAAGGAGATACCGGCACTAACCACCTGGGCTTCCGCACGGTCAGTGTTCCCGCCGGCGCACGTCCCTGATTCCAGCGTTGCCGCAAGGACGCCCCAGATTACTTCTTCACTTCGAGCGTCAGGTTGTTCAGGCGCACCGGCTCGCTCGAGTAGTTCTCGATCTCGATCGTGTTCTTCTTCTTGTCGAAGAGAATCTGCGTCGCGTACGCCATTCGGCCTTCACCCTTGCCGGATTTGTCGAACCGCATCTCGAACAACGTGAACGGGTAGTCGTAGGTTCTGGGCCGGTTGGCGGCTTCACGGAAACCGATGACGCGCGGCGTGATGACGACGATGCGGCGACCGCCGTCCTCGCCGGGAAAATTCATGGCGTAGCGGATGTCGGTGCCGAGACGCATGGTGTTGTTCGGGTCGGGGCCCATGTACCCGGGAAAGTTGAATCGTCCGAGCTCCTTCTGCTTTTCCAGCTCGCGGAGCAGGCCGTCCTGCTTCTTCTCGAGAAACGTCGAAATCAAGTGCTGGCGTTCCGACGGGCTCGACCAGTTGTTGATCATGATCTGGATCGTCTGGTTGGCGCCTGTCGCGATGTTGCTCATGTTGAGCGCCCAACCGTTGATGACGACCTTATCGTTGGCGCTCGGCGTCACCTGTGCGCCTGCCGGCCATGCCATGACAATCGCGAGGACTGCGCTGGCGGCGATCCACGTCAAAATCCTGAACCTCATTTCCCGACTCCTTTCGTAAGTGCCCTTCGACACGCCAATTCGCGGCTCGCGGAGAGCCGCTGCGAGTATTCTCCCGCGACTGTCAAGTCTTTTCGATCCATCGAGATAGCGATGCGATCGATCCCGCGTCGTCCTGGTGAAGGCACTCGCACGGCAATCGGGTCCCGCATTTTGCTACATCGAGGCGATCGAGTCTGCCCAGCATGGCCGAAAATGGCACATCCCACCGAGTGCGGATGCGTGTCTACAATAGCGATGCACGAGCATGGCAGACGCACACGATCTTCGCTCGGTTCTCGAACAGGCAGAACAGGCCGCGGGCGCGGGTGACTACCTGGCGGCCGAACGGCTCCTGCGTGACGCGGCGTCTCAGCAGGAGGCGACCCTCGGGCCGTTTCACCCCGACCTCGTCAATACCCTGAACAATCTTGCGGTCGTCTACGAAACCATCGAACGGCCGGCCGACGCGGAACGCTGCTATCGGCGCGCGTACTCGATTGCGATGACGTCGCTCGCTCCCGATCACCCCTTTGTCGCGACGAGCGAAAAAAACTTCCGGGACTTTTGTGATTCTCGCGGAATCCCGTTCGAGCCGCCGACTCCGGTACCGGGCGTTGAATCCGCCCCGGCGGTGCCGGGCGTCGAGTCCGCTCCGGTGGTGCTCGAGGCGAAGGCATCGAAAGCAGAGAAAACAGAGAAGGCAGAGGATCCGCGCGTCGAGCCTCTACCCCTGCCTGACGCCAGCACGTACGCAGTGGCGCCGACGACGACCGATGCACCTCCAACGCGCTCGCGTTCGCTCGGCGTGCTGGCTGTGTTGGGGCTCGTGGCGATGATTGCCGCCGGTGTGTGGCTTGGCAGAAGTGGCAGCACCGAGCCAGCCTCGGTTGAGGCTCCGCAGAGTCCGGCACCGTCACCGCCGCCCGAGACTCCTGCTCCGGCTCCGGCCCGCGACGTGGTGCTATCGGCGCCGGTCGAGCCGCCCGCTCCAGAAGTGAAGCCCGCTCCGAAACCAGAAGCGAAACCCGCTCTCAGGCCCGCCAGCGAGAGCAAGCGGCCGGTCGAATCGCCGCGTGCGAAACCGGCGGCCACCGCATCAGCATCAGCCAGCGCGACAGTGGAAGATGCGGGTTTGTGTACCGAGTTGTCCACTCGCGAGTGGCGGTGCGCGCCTGCGAGCCGGGAGCTCGATTCCGGCCAGTTGTTCTTCTACACGCGCGTCAAGTCGCCGGCGAATCTGACCGTGGAGCACCGCTGGTATTGGGGCGATCGTCTCCACCGGACGGTGTCGCTCTACATCCAGTCGAACGAACGCGGCGGTTTTCGTACCTACAGCCGTACCGCGGTCAAGCCCGGAAACTGGCGGGTCGAGTTGAGAGCGAAGGGCGGCCCCGTCCTTCATCAGGAAGCCTTCATCGTCCGCTAGCGAGCGGTTTCCAGACGCTTTCAACGGTCCGGCTGAAGCCGGACACTACGTACGGAGCGGCGCGTATAATAAGGATCCAAAAAGGTATGTCTGGACCGACAGCGGCACGCCGTCGATGAGTCCAAACACGCCCGCGACGAGCAAGCTCTTGAAGCTGACGCCGAAGTAAGCACTCGTGTAGCACTACGCGGTGAGTCGCCGTGAGCACAGCATCTAATCGCCCGGCGCTTCGTCTGTGGCCAGGGGTGGTCATCGCGATGCTGCTGGTGCTCGCGAGGTACGTCGTTCCTCTCGTCGCTCCGGTCCTCGATGTCTTCTCGCTTCCCCTGACACTTGTCTCCGTAGCCGGAGGCCTGCTGTTCAGCGTTGCCACCGTGGTCTGGTGGATGTTCTTCAGCCGCGCGCCGTGGCTGGAACGCGTGGGCGCGATGGCCCTGATGGCCCTCGTCCTGTTCGCGACATCACGCGTCGTTCACGAGTCGATTGCCGGCGGCATGATGGGGATGATGCTGTTCTTCTACGCCATCCCGGTCTTGAGCCTGGCGCTGGTGACATGGGCCGTTGCCACCCGTTATCTTCCGGAAAGCGCCAGACGCGTGTCGCTGGTGACCGCCGTTCTGCTGGCGTGCACGCCGTGGACGCTCGTACGCACAGCAGGCCTCATCGGTCCGGGTTCGGAGTTTCATTGGCGGTGGACGGAGACGCCCGAGGATCGGCTCCTCGCATCGGCTGACGATGATCCTGTGGTACCGCCGGCGTTGACGATGTCGCCGGCGATGGCGAAGGAACCGCCCGCGCCGGAAACCGCGAAACAGCCCGTCGGCCCGGATCGAGGTGCGCCGCCTGTATCCGTGGCAGCGATCGAATCTGCCGCCGGCGTCGGTACACAGCCGTCGGCGGAGTGGCCCGGCTTCCGCGGACTCGCCCGTGACAGCGTCGTCCACGGCGTGCGGATCGACGAGGACTGGTCGCGCCTGCCGCCGGTCGAGATGTGGCGCCGGCCGATCGGCCCGGGGTGGTCGTCGTTCGCCGTTCGCGGCGATCTTTTCTACACACAGGAACAGCGTGGCGACGACGAGATCGTTGCCGCGTACAGAGTCTCGACGGGCCAGCCCGTGTGGCGGCACCGTGACGGGGTCCGCTTCTGGGAGTCGAACGCCGGCGCCGGTCCGCGCGCCACACCGACGATCGACCACGATCGCGTCTACGCATTTGGCGCGACCGGCATCCTGAACGCGCTCGACGCGGGCAGTGGCAAGGTTGTGTGGTCGCGCAACGTCGCGTCCGATGCCGGCCGCACCGTTCCCGACTGGGGGTTTTCCAGTTCCCCGCTGGTCGTCGGCGACGTCGTCATCGTCGCGGCGTCGGGCACGCTGGCCGGCTATGATGCCGCCAGCGGAAACTTGCGATGGAAGGGCCCTTCGAATGGTGGCAGCTACAGCTCGCCGCACAGGGCCACCATCGACGGCGTCGATCAGGTTGTGTTGCTCGGCGGACCGGGCGCGATCAGCGTGGCTCCTGCGACCGGCGCCGTACTCTGGGAGCACGAGTGGGCGCCCGGCGCCATCGTGCAGCCGGCCCTGCTCGGAAACGGCGACATCCTCGTGAACACGATCGCCGCGACAGGCGGCGCCGGCCTCCGGCGGCTTTCGATCTCGCACGGCGCGACCGGCTGGCGCGTGGAAGAGCGGTGGACGTCCAACGGGCTGAAGCCGTACTTCAACGATTTCGTCGTGCACAAAGGCCACGCGTTCGGCTTCGACGGCAGCATCCTGGCGTGTATCGATCTCGAGGACGGCAAGCGGGTGTGGAAGGGTGGCCGCTACGGCAACGGGCAACTGTTGCTCGTGGCCGATGCGAACGTCCTCCTCGTTCTGTCAGAGGACGGCGAGCTCGCGCTGGTCTCAGCGACACCCGATCAGTTCCGGGAGATCGCGCGCGTGCCCGCGCTCGAGGGCAAGACGTGGAACCATCCGGTGCTCGTCGGCGATGTCCTGCTGGTGCGCAACGGGCAGGAGATGGCGGCGTTCAGGCTCGTCCGTCAGTAATCGGACAGCACGCGCATGGCCGATGCCCTCAAGACATTCTTTTCCCCCTCCCTTGTGAGCCGTCTTGCGGCTGATCTCTCACGGGCGCATCCGTCGTTTCCGGTTCGTGCCTTTGTGAGGGACGCGTGCGAGGGGCTCGAGGCGCTCGAGCTTCTCGATCGAGGACGGCACATCTCCCGTGCGCTGGGCAGGCACCTGCCGCCGGCCTATCCCGATGCCCTCGATGCGCTGCTCAAGTCGCTCGGCCCGGAGCATCCGACGGATGAGCTCGTCGGCGCCGGCATGGCTCCATTCTTCTACCTGCCGCACCTGCTGTTTGTGGCCGATCGAGGACTCGACCACTTCGACCTGTCGATGCGCGCGCAATACGAGCTGACCAAGCGCTTCAGCGCCGAGTCGAGCATCCGGCCGTACATCGCGCGCGACCCGGAACGCGTCATGGCGGTCCTTCGCGCCTGGACGAAAGATTCCAACGCCCACGTCCGGCGTCTCGTGTCCGAGGGGACGCGACTGCGGCTGCCCTGGGCGCAGCGGGTGGACTGGCTCGACCGGCACCCGGAGCGCGTGCTCGCGCTCGTCGAACTGCTGAAGGACGATCCCGCGACCCTGGTGCGGAGGAGCGTGGCGAACAATCTCAACGACCTCGGCAAAGTGCACCCGGATTTGCTGATTCGAACAGCGTCGGCGTGGCTCGCGGGCGCGTCAACGGACCGGCGCCGCCTGGTGGAACACGCACTGCGAAGCATCGTGAAGCGCGGGAACAAGCAGGCGCTCGGGTTGCTCGGCTACGGTGCGAAGCCGTCCGTGAAAGTCGAGCGCGTGGTGTTCGTTCCGCGTCGCGTGCGCATCGGCGGGCGCGTGGTGATGAGCTTCGCGCTTCGCAGTACATCGCGGGTCCCGCAGGATCTGCTCGTCGATGCCGCGGTTCACTTCGTGAAGGCCCGAGGCGTGACCTCGGCCAAGGTATTCAAGGTTCGTCGCCTGGTGCTGGGCGCGCGCGAGCGGCAGGCCATGGCGGTGACGTTTTCGGTCGCGGTTCACACGACGCGCGTGCCGCGGCCGGGGAGACACGCTGTGGATCTCATCCTCAACGGTCAAGCGGTACGAGCCGGGTCGTTTGCCGTCATCGCGCCGGCTCGAGGGCGGCGCCCTACGCGAAGGCCACGAATCCCGCCGCCGGCACAGTGATCTGCACCGCCTTCCCGTTGCGCGCCTCCACGGTCGCGGTGCTGCCAACCTGAGCGGAATCTGTGGAATGCAGGCAGGTGAGGTGGCTGCCCGCCGCATGGAGACCGTTGTCGATGGTCACCCACGCGGTCCGCGCGGCTGCCACGTCGGTATTCACGGCCAGGAGCACTTCGCGATCGCTGAAGATCCTCGACCATGCGACGACCGATCGAATCGTGTCGCCGACCATCACCGGCACACCGAAATTCTGGCCGTCGCCGGAAATCTGGCGGAGAAACTGACGTCCCCGGCGGATGACCAGATTGCTGCGCCGAAGCGTCAGGATCTTCTGCAACTCGAGGTAGGAGGGACGGGTTTCGTCGAAGCAATGACGGCCGCGCGATTCGAACGCCCCGAACTCGCCGCCGAACATCGCTTCGCGGATGAACCGGTCGTTGTCGCCGCTGCCGTCGAACTGTTGCTCGGTTCCGTAGTAGATGCACGGGATGCCCATCGTCGTCGCGAGAAACGCGAGCACCGCCACGACGCGATCGGCGTTCTGCTGACCGGGCCCCTCGTCGTGCGCGAATCGCGACTTGCGGTTGCTCTTGCGCACCTGGTCGTGGTCGTCGAAGGTCGTCACGACCTTGTTCCGGAACCACACGTGCGAATCCTTGCGAACGAGCTCTGAATTGCGGAACAGGTCGAAGTACCTCGGACGGATTGCGGAATCCCTTGACGAGGTACTCGATCTTGTCCTGCACGTCGTCGATGCCGAGCGCCGCGTCCATGCCCGTGATTTCGAGCGTGCGAAACGCCCGCTGGCGCCCGCCGGTGATTTCGCCGATCAGGTAGAAGTTCTCCTTGCCGAGACTCTGGGCGAATTCGTGGATGATGGACGTGAACAGCCGGCTCGCCCCGTCGTCCATGTGCTTGACCGTGTCGATGCGGAGGCCGTCGAGATCGGCGAACGCGATCCAGAACTGAAACGCGCGGCACAGGGCGATGAAGGCATCCGACGCGCGGTAGTCGTCGACCGTCCCCGAGCCCTGGCTGATGTCCTTCAGCGTTTCGAAGTCGCCTTCGCGGAACTCCGGCTCGAAATCCCAGTTGCGAATTTTCCCCTTGCGCGTGAACGTCTCGGGCGGCTGCAGGTCGGCCGGCCAGATCGCGGCGTCGGGAAAGTGCGCCGCGGCGACAGGACCGAACGGCAGGGTCGGGTTGCCCGCGGCGTCGCGATAACCCAGGACGCCGTAGGTCGTGCCGTCCGCCTGCCAGCAGGCTTCCTTGCGCACGACGTTGCCGCTGGAGTCGCGCACGTCGCACCGCAGCTGCTGCGGCTGGTAGTCGAAGACATCGCCGGCGTGGTTGAGGATGACGTCGAGAATGACGCGGATGCCGTGGTGATGCGCGGTCTGCACGACCGACACGAGATCGGCCCGTGTGCCAAAGCGTGGATCGACGTCGAGAAAATTCTGGATGCCATACCCGTGGTAGGTCTCCTGCGAGGGCACCTGCTTGAAGACGGGGCTGATCCAGATGGCGGTAATCCCGAGGCGTTCGAGGTAGCCGATTTTCGACTCGAGGCCGCGGAGCGTGCCGCCGGCGAACCGGTTGCCGGCATCCACCCAGCGCTGCCGATCGACCGCGGTCGAAGTGGCGTTGCCCCGGTCCGCGGGCTGCAACGGCGGCGTCGTTCCGGTCGTGACCACCGCGCCGCTGTTGTCCCGGTAGCCCGTCTCGTGCCCATCCGAGAACCGGTCGAGCATCAGGAAGTAAAGCACCTCGTCTTCCCACGCGGCCGGCGAGGGAAAGAAGGCGCGTCCTGCCGTCAGCGCGTTGAAGTCGATATCGGCGATGCGCTGCTCCATGGCCCCCAGTGTACCCGCGCCTTCAGGCCAGCGCGGGAACCGTTTCTTCGGTAGCGCAGGGCTTCAGCCCTGTCCGTTGGAGCCGCCTGGCTGTGCGCGTGAAACGGGGCGACCGCGGTGCGCTGCGGTTGTTGGGCACGGCAGGAAAAGGTCAGTGTCGCTGGATCTAGTGACGTTCAGTCCACAGCGTGTGCGGATTAGCGGGCGCGTGACCATCTCCTTCGCGCAGGATGTTCTCGTGGACATCGCCGTTCACTTCGTGGAACGGTGGCATTCCAAGACGGCGGTGTCCCTGGCGGTTCACACCACGCGAGTGCCGCAGCCGGGCAGGCATGCGGCGGATGTCATCGTGAACGGTCAAGCGATGCGCGCCGGCACGTTCACGGTCGTTGCTTCGCGGCGGTTCATCGCGCGATGACGGACAACTCGAACGGCACCGGCTGTCCCAGTGTCTGCTGACCGGACGTCCGGCTGGAAGCCCCCACGAGCAGGAAGCGAGTGGAGGCTGGCACCCGCAGCGACACACTCGACTCGCCCGGTCGTGCGGGCGGCGCCTTCAGTCCTTCGTAAGGCCTGGACGTTGACGCCCAGAGTGTCAGCGGGATCTCACCCGACCACTGCACGCGAACTTCGAGATCCTGCTGTCCAGCCTCAAGATCGATGAATTTGCACGGGCTGCAAAAGAGGCCGTCGTCCCACATCACCGACAAGTCGTGGTACAAATCTGCGGAGGATAGCCGGCTCGTTATGATGGATCCGGCCGAAACCACAATCGCGCGCTGAATGTGGACCGTTCCAAGATTGAGGTCCTGTCCTGCCGGCATGTCCATGTCCCTGGCCACGTAGCCGCTCTTGGCGATGGTGAACCATGTCGCCACGTTGTGGAGGACGAAAAAGCCGTTGGCGTCGCTGACCGTCTCCGATCCCGACCCGCTCGAGACCCCGGCACCAGAAACAGGCCCGCCATCGACTTCAACCACTCTGCCCGTGACTCTTCGCAACCGCTGCATTCTGAACGTGATGTTGTCGTGACTTGTGTATGGCTCTGCAGTCGCGCTCTCGTACCCGCCTTTATCCGCGATCAGGTCCACGCACTGGACTGGGTGCTGCGTGTCGCCGCCCTTGATCGTCACGCGAAATGTGCCTGTGGCATCGGTTTGTCCCTGGGCAATCAAGTCGCCATTCGGCGGGTGGTCGTTGCTGCATTTCCTGACTGAGACCGTGGCATCCGCAACCGGCCCTCCGCCGATCTCGACGACCGTGCCGCTCATCCCGATTGATATCGGTTCTGTCGCCGGCAGTGCCGTCGGCGCGATGACCGATGCCGCGCTGCGCGCTAAAGGCACCGGAGAGGCGCCTTGTGCGCAGGCAGCCGTGCACAGCGAAGCGACGCAGGCCAGCATCCAGCGTGGTGTCCGGACGTGTGAGCGGTAGGGGAGCATGCGCCGTTGAGTATAGGCGGGAATTGCTGTTCGAAACTGTGATTGACAGTTTTGGGACGTGGCCGATCCGACGGGAGCGCTGCCAGCCTCTTCCGCCGCTCTACACGTTCTGAGCTCAGAGTAAGATCGGTGCTCGCATGTCACCAGTCCGCTCGTACCGCGCCGGCGAATCGCTCGAAGATTACTGCCGCGCATGCAAGACCGATCGGCAGCACACCGTCATGGCCGCCGACCCGCAGGGGCAGCCGATCCGTGTTGTGTGCGGCTTCTGCGGCAGCGAGCACAACTATCGCGGCGGCCCGAGAATCAATACGCACAGCGCGGGGGCACAGGGCGCCAGTCCCGCGGTGGCACAAGGCGCCAGTCGCGCGGTGGCACAGGGCTTCAGCCCTGTCTCAGCTCCGTCCGCGCGCGAGCCGTTTCCTATCGTCAGCGATCGCGAAAGGGTCGCACCAGCCATGGCATCTGATGCATCCGTCGATCTCGAGTTGTTGATCCGCCGTGTGATTCGCGAAGAGTGTGGGATTACCGCGGTCACGCCCGCCGAGAAGTGGCGCGGCGGATCGCTCGTGCTGCGTCCCGGCACGCCGGGGCTGCAGGAGAAAAGCCTGCCGATCGAAACGTTCTTCCACAAGATCGTGATGCTGCGCAACCGGCTGCGATCGCTCGAGCAGCAGGTGAATGCCGCCGAACTGCCGGAAGATGTCAAGGTCAAGCTGCAGGGTTATGTCACGGGATGTTACGGTTCGCTGACGAGCTTCAACGTGCTGTTTGCGGAAGAGGAAGATCAGTTTAGAGGTGCGGGAGAGTCTTAAGAGCCGCGAGTCTTGGGAGTCCGGGAGTCGTTGGAGTCCTAAGAGTGCGGGAGTCGCGGGAATCAAAGTGGTTTCAAAACCTCGGTGAGCGGGTGGCGCCGACGAACCTGACGAACCCGACGAACCTACGAACCTACGAACCCGACGAACCCGACGAACCTACGAACCCGACGAACCCGACGAACCTACGAACCTACGAACCCGACGAACCCACGAACCTACGAACCCTACTACCGGCGTTCCAAGACGAAGCCGAACGCGTAGACCGTGCCGTCGTGCGTGGCGACGTGCACCTGGCTGTTGCTGGCCCACAGATTCCCCGCAGGCACGTGCGACGTCATCGTCTTTCCGCTGTTCCACAACTCCCGGCCAGACCCCGAGTCGAACGCATAGAGCACCGCCGCCCCTTGAGGCCGGCCGCTCGATGCCGCGAAGACCACGTCGTTCACCACAATCGGTGCGGTTGGCGCAGCCAGATCGCGTGATGTCCAGCCGGACTGCAGCGCGATCTTGTCGCCCTCTTGCACGATTCTGAAGGCGACGATCGCGCGCCCCGACGGTGCGAGGAGCCACGGTGTGCCTTGCGGCTGCTCGAATACGGCCAGCGCGTCGGGTGCGGCGTTGCCGGCCAGCGGCGTCGAGACAAAGAGCGGGGTCGAGTGATCCGAACCGCCGAGCGAGGCGGCGTCGAGAAGAACAATGCGGCCGTCACGGGCCGCAACGGCAACGATCTCGCGGTTTCCAACCCCGATCACAGTCGGCGTCGTGACAAACTCCATCGAGGACGTGAACCAGTCGACGGGCTGAAGCGTCGTCGTGTCGAGCGCGACGATGGCGTTGGCGTATCCGCCGGCGCTCGTCGTGCCTGGCCCGATGGCGACGAGCATTCTGCCGCCCGGCGTGAACGTGAGGTTGCCACTCGGGCTCCCGCCATTCGTTGGCCACGAGCGAACCTGTTTGTTGGCCGCATCCAGACCGATGGCCCACACCCCGTTCGGGGCACCACCGCACGCGTTGCTGGTGCTCGTGTACAACGTCTCGCCGATGGCCGTCAGATCCGAATAGCGGGCATTCGGCGGAAGAAAGGGCGCAGGTTTTTCGATGTCCATTCCCGAGGTCTGGCCGAGCGCGTGCAGCGTGCCGCCGCTCGACACCACGTAGATCGGTCCTTCGTATCGGCCGGCACTCACACCGCCGCCGCCGCGCCCAGTGGGAATGGGAGACGGCACGCCTCGCAGCGCCGCGCCCCCATCGCGTCGCGCGATTTCCATGGGCACGCCTTCGCCGGCCAACCCGATGCCACCACGGTATCCACGCTGCGGTGTCGCAGGAGCGGGCAATTGCAGAGGTGCACGAACGAGGCTGACCACACGTCCTGCCGCCCCGGTGAGGCCTCCCGGACACGCGGCGGTTGGCGCCGGCAGCGGATCGTCGAACCGCCGATGCCATACCGGGTAACCCGTGTCGTTGTCGAGCGCGAAGACGTTATTCGACGCGCCGGTGACGAATGACGCAGGCGTAAATCCGAGCAGGCCGTTCATCGTCACGCCCTGGTTCAGCGAGACCGACTGACGAGGCGCGTTCGCGAGCTTCTCCTGCCACAGGAACTCGAAGCCCGGCTTCGAGAGATTCGTGGCCGAGATGTTCGGGTCGAGTCGAAGCCACGCCGTACGCTGCGCGTCGGCGCCGGTAGCCGGCCAATCAAAGCCGACGTTGCGTCCCTGCGCCCAGCCGATCGTGCCGGCGAGCGCGCAGATGACGGCGAGCAGAACACTGCGACGAGTGCGCATCCATGGCTCCATCTTCAATAGCTGCGGACAGGACTGAAGTCCTGTGCCACCGCAATCAAGGTCTAGCGTTGTATTCCGAAGGCGTAGATCGTGCCGTCGAACGTCGTGATGTACGCGCGGCCGTTGGCGATCGTCAGGCCGCTGTAGTGATTCCACGTCGCGATCTCGTTGCCGCTGTTCCACAGCTCGCGGCCTGTGAGAGCGTCTAGTGCGTAAAGCGCGGCGCGCCGCGATCCGGGAATGCGGCGAACGCCGCCGTTGCTGATCGCGCCGCCGTTCTGGGGGCCCGCCGGATCGTCGAACGCGCGGTCCGGCACGATCTGCGACGTGTCTTCGCCGCTCGCGTACGTAAAAATGATGCCGTTGGCGACGACCGCGTGCTCGGCCATGTCCATGTCGCGCGACAGCCATTGCGGCACGAGCTGCCACTTGCCGCTCCGTTCTTCGAGCGTATAGGCCGCGACGCCACCGTTCACCGGACGCGCGTGTTCGACTGGCGCCTTGAAGGTGCGGCTGACGGGGCCGTAGAACGGCACGACCACCCACTGTCGCCCTTTGGCATCCTGCCACGCGGCGAGCGCGCCCCAGATGCCCTTCTCGTCGAACGCCTGCGCGTCATTGCAGAGAAGCGGCGTAGTCTGCAGCGTGGTGCGATTGTCGGCGCCGCCAAGATCGTCCCGGTCGAGCAGCCACAACTTGCATTCCTTGCTCGTCGCGATCAGGAATTTCCGTCCTCGATAATCGAAGGCCATCGGTGTGACGTTCAAGTCGAGGTCGCGCCGAAACAGCCAGTTGGCGTTGGGGGGCGCAAAGTAGTCCACCAGCTGCAGTTGCTTGTTCGCGTCGAGCTTCGCGGCCACGAGCGCTGTTCCGAGGTTGTTGGCCTCGGCGGAAAACGGCGCGTCGCCGGTGCCCATGAACACGCGCCCCTCCGGATCGATGGCCACACCACGCCGGCCCCACATTCCGCCCCCGGCCGGGGCGAAGATGCTCGTTGTTTTCGTGGCGAGATCGTACGAGAGGAACGCGTTGGTGTTGCCGCCGCATCCCTGGGCCGTCGACGTATAGATGACGCCGTTGTAGAGATTCAACGCGTACGGCTTGCCGTTCGGTCCGGCAAACTTCTCGGGTGGCGCGATGTCGCCGCCCGTCGCGACGTCGAGCGTGTGCAGGCGGCCGTCCCACGAGAGCGCATACAGCGCGTACTTGCCCTTGGTCGGCGTGGGCGCGATGGTGGGGACGGCGGTCTGCCCGCCTGGACACAACGTGCTGCCGACCCCGGTGGTCATGGAGGGATAGATGCTCTCGAACTTTTTCTCCCAGATGGTCTCACCGCTCGCGACGTCGATCGCGTAGAGCTCGTCCGAGATGCCGGCAAAAATCGCCAGTTCGCGCGCCCCTCTGGCGGTCGTGACGCCAGACACCGTGACCGGCGCAAAGAGGTTGTGCATCTGCCGCGGCGTGCTGTTGATCTTCACCTTCCACAGCAGCTTCATCGTGGCGACGTTGGCGGTGTTGAAGACTTTTTCGTTCTTCAGCCACCCGGTGCGCCCGTTGTCGACACCTTCAGTCAGGTAGTCCTCGGCGGAGAGGGCCACGCAGGAAATGAGCACGAACGTCAGCCATCGCATCGCAATACCTCGAGGAAAGGGGGCAGCCCCCCACAAAGGTTAGGAACCCGCCCGTAGAGGTGTCAAGCCACGATCTGAAGGAGTTGCCCTCGGCTCGGTCGCTGTGGCGGAGCGGGCCGGGCCATGCCCTTCGAGAACGGTGACGTCATGACCGGCGAGGCTCGCTCGGAGCTAGCGGCCCGGTGACGAAAGAGGGGCGACCGCCGACGCGGGTGGCGGCACTTTGATGGAAAGCTCGAAGTAGACAGGCTCCGGTATCGATTGCGCGGCAAACGTGTCGCTGCGTACGCCGACCAACAGCATGAAAGTGTCGGCCGACGCGCGCCAACGGAGACTGAAGACGCCCGGCAACGCTGGCGCGGTCCTGGCACTATTCCAGTAGCTATAGACCGTCCAGAGCGTCAGCGGACTCCCACCCGTCCAATGCAATTCGACGTCGAGATCCTGTTGTCCGGTCTCGATCTCGATCGCCTTGCACGGACTGCAGAATACGCCTTCGTCCCACATTGTGTACGAGTCGTAATAGACATCCGACGAAGAGACCCGGCTCGTCACACGCGACCCGGCCGAGACTTGCATCGTGCGCTGCAAGTGGACCGTTTGAAGATCGATATCCTGGCCTTCAGGCACTTGAAGCTGTCTCGTCACAAAACCTGTCTTTTCGAGGTAGAACCCGCCGCCGACGCCATTGAGAACGAAGAAGCCGTTCCCGTCGGTCGCTGTTGCCGTTCCAGACTGGCCGCCCCCTGACACTTTCACCCTTTGAAGCGGGCCGCCATCCACTTCGAGCACCCGGCCGGACGCCCGGCGGAGTCGCTGCATCCTGATTGTGATGGGCGGCGTTCCAGGCTGGTATGCACCCGTCGCCACATATCCAACTTTCTCAGCGCTGAGACCCATGCAGCGGGTCGTCGCCGAGGTGGCGGCATCGATCGTCAGGCGGAATGCGCCGGTGGCGTCGGTCTGCGTCTGCCCCAGCACTTGCTGATTTGAATTGCAGTTTCTGGCGAAGACGGTCGCCGCCTCGACCGGTCCGGCGCCGATCTCGACGACGGTACCGCTCAGCTCTACCGCGGTGATGCCTCCGACCGTCGGCGGCGCCTGAGCCGGGGGCGTCGGCGAAGTGGGCGGGCGTCCACTTTCTTCACAGCCGATGGTCCAAAGGGCGAGGAGACAGATAAGAAGCCGGCGCACGAGTCCTCGCCTACATAGGCGGGAACGGCCGCTCGAAACTGTCATCCTGGGTCCGGCTAGAGCCGGACACTACGTACAAGGTGGTGACAGTTTTCCGCTCGCGTTCACGCCTATGTGATCAGGGAACCTGTGTCGAGGAGTCCCGCGACGTTCGAGGCGGGATATCGTAAGATCCGCCGCGTTCTGTGACCCCTCCCGATGTCACGGCGCTGCTTCGATCCTGGGCCGCTGGCGATGCCGCCGCGCTCGACCAGCTCGTTCCTCTTGTGTACCGCGAGCTCCACAAGATCGCCCGCACCTGTATGGCCGCCGAGCGCGCCGGACACAGTCTCCAGCCGACCGCGTTGGTCCACGAAGCCTACCTGCGCCTGGCCGGCGTCGAGCGCGTCGACTGGCAGAATCGCGCGCACTTCTTCGCAATGTCGGCAAAGATGATGCGGCGCGTGCTGGTCGACGTCGCGCGGTCGAAGAGCTATCTGAAGCGGGGAGGCGGGGCCCTCCGTGAACCCCTGGAACACGCGCTGGACGTGACCGACGAGCGTCCTCCCGATCTCGTGGCGCTCGACCTGGCTCTGGAAGCCCTGGCCCGGATCGACGAGCGGAAAAGCCGCGTCGTCGAGCTGCGTTTCTTCGGCGGCTTCAGCGTCGAGGAAACCGCCGCGGCGCTCGATGTATCCGAGGAAACGATTCACCGCGACTGGCGGCTGGCAAAATCATGGCTGAAGCGCGAGCTTCGCGGCAGGCCGACCGATGAATCCTGATCGCTGGTCGCGCATCGATCGCCTGTATCACGAGGCCCTGGCGCTCGGCGGTGTGGATCGAGCCTCGTTTCTCGCGCGCGTATGCGGCGAGGATCGGACATTACTGAGCGAGATTGAATCGCTCCTGGCGGAAGACGCCACCAGCGGTCCCTTCCTCGAAGAACCGGCGCTCGCGGTGGCCGCGCGGCTCGTCGCCGACGAGATTCCCGTCCTCACCGGGCGCATGTTCGGGCCCTATCGAATCGATTCGGTGATCGGAGCTGGCGGCATGGGAGACGTGTACCGCGCCCACGACACCGTCCTCGGGCGCGACGTCGCGATCAAGATTCTGCCCGAGGCCTTCAACGACGATTCGGCGCGGCTGGCGCGCTTCAAGCAAGAGGCGCAGTTCCTTGCATCGTTGAGCCACCCGAACATCGCGGCGATTTACGGCGTACACGAATCGGACGGGATCCGTGGCCTCGTGCTCGAGCTGGTCGACGGCGAGACGCTGGCGGAGCGCATCAAGCGGGGTCCAATCCCTCTGCACGACGCGCTGCGAATACTGCGGCAGATGGGCGACGGCCTCGATGCCGCGCATCAACGTGGCATCGTGCATCGCGATCTGAAGCCGTCCAACATCAAGATCACAAGGAACGGCACGACGAAGATCCTCGACTTCGGCCTCGCGACATCCGCTGCGGTCGAGCCCGACGGAATGGCCGTCGGCACCACGCCGTACATGAGCCCCGAGCAGGCACGTGGCGATCCGATCGACAAGCGCGCGGACATCTGGGGCTTCGGATGCGTGTCGTTCGAAATGCTGACGGGGTCGCCGGCATTTCCAGCGAAGACGGCGACGGCTGGTGCCCGCGGCGCCGGCGGTTCCGATCCACGCTGGGACCTGTTGCCTCGCGCCGTTCCCGCAGGCGTCACCGACCTGTTGAAACGCTGCGTCGAGGCGGATCTCAAACGGCGCCGGCGCGACATTGGCGACGTGCTGGCGGATCTCGAGGACGCTGTCGGCGAGAGAGCCGCGCCTGCAAACCCGTCCGCGCGATTGACGCCGCTCGTCGTCGGAGGAGCGATTTTCCTGATCGCGATCGCCGTCGCGTTGGTGATGTCCCTGAGATCTGGACCGTCATCCGGCGAAGGTGGCCCCGCAGTTCAGGCGCGACTGTCTTTGCTGCTGCCGCCGGGAATGGATTTCTCCGATCGACCAAATCAGATCGCGATCTCGCCAGACGGGACGCTGATCGCCTACGTGGCTGCGGCGGCCGGCCAGGCGCCGCGCCTCGTGCTCAAGAAGCTGAATGCCGAGGCGGAACAGATCATCGGCGACGCCATCGATGTGCGCGACCCGTTCTTTTCACCCGACGGCCAGTGGATTGGATTCATCGCGGGTGATGCGATCAGGAAAGTGTCGATCGTGGATGGCCGGTCTCGTGTGGTCTGCCAGGCGCAGCAGGCCGTGTCAGCCTCGTGGAGCCACGGCAGCATCGTGTTCGGTGAGGGCGGCGACTTTCCCGGCGCGGGCATCAGGCGTGTTCCCGAGGACGGCGGTCCGGTGGAGATTCTCACGCGCCCGGATCTGGATGCCGGTGAACGCAATCACTATGCGCCGCAACTCCTGCCTGATGGCCGCACCATCATCTACAGCGTCAGGGCGATCCAGGGGGAGGGCACGGTCCAGCGGATTGTCGCAAAGGCGCCCGGCGAACCGGCTCGTGTGCTCGTCGAAAATGCGCGCTTCGGCTCGTACGTCGGCAACTCCGTCCTCATTTATCAGCGCGGCTCCTCGTTGTTCGCCACATCGCTGGATCTGGACACCCTGAAGACGTCCGGAGCAGGTGTGATGCTGTTCGACCATGTGTGGCCGGGCCAGCCCGCCTGGTCCGCGGCCGGTGGCGTTCTTGCGTATCGTTCGCGCAACGAGAATCGCCGGCTCGTCTGGGTGAGCCGCAGCGGCGTCGAAGTGTCGGTGCCGAGCCCGTCGCGGCTGTACGGCGCGCCCAGCCTGTCGCCGTCCGGCGATCGTGTGGCCCTCGAGATAGACGAGGAAGGCCGATTCGATATCTGGACGCTCGACATCGAGCGTCAGTCGCTGACGAGATTCACCTCGGACGGTTCGAGCCGCTATCCCATGTGGACGCCCGATGGCGCGCACGTGGGATTTGCCCGCCGACGCGACAACAGCGTGTGGTGGTCGGCCGTCGACGGCGCCGGCGCGAAGGAGCTGGTGCAGTCGAGCAGGGGGAGCTGGATCGGGTCGTGGACACGGGATGCGCGGACGCTCGTCTACATGCTGGAAGACGAGACCACGCGCAGCGACCTCTGGGCCGTCGACCTGCACGCGAAATCGCCGCCGCAACGGCTCGTCGGGACCCAGGCGCGCGAATACGGCGGACGGCTCTCGCCCGACGGGCGGTGGCTGGCATATTTCTCCGACGAAACGACTCCCAACCAGTTCCAGCTCTACGTGACGACGCTGGCGCCTGGCGGCCGCCGCCAGCAGGTCGGAACCGCGGGCACCCGTGAAGCGGTCTGGGCGAAAGACGGCAGCGAGCTGTTCTTCCGTCAGGGGCGCCAGATGCTGTCTGTCCGCACGCCCGCGAACGGAGATTTTTCATCCAGCCGCGCGACGGTGTTGTTCGAAGGCGAATACTTTTCCATTGGCGGCCCCGGCATCGTTCATTACGACGTGTCGTCCGACGGGCAGCGGTTCCTGATGTTGAAGCCGGTTGACGAGGATCGCACGCCGCACCTGACCGTCGTCCAGGGGCTCGACGCGATGATTCGAGACCGTCTCCCTTCACAAGGACGATAGACGTGCACGTGCTCGTCCCCCTGGTGATCGTGGCGCTCGCCGTTGCCGTGCCGGCTGCGGCGGCGACGACCGGGTCCATTCACGGGACGGTTCGCGACAATCTGGATGCGATCGTGCCTGGCGCCGTCGTGACCATCCGCAACACCGACACGAACACGACGAGGACAGCGACGAGCGACGGGACCGGAAGATTTCTGTTTCTCACGGTCCCGGTCGGTCGCTACGAGCTGAAAGCCGAGCTGAACGGCTTTGCGACCTATCTTCGATCGGGGATTACCCTCGTGCTCGCTCAGGCCGCCCTCGTCGATGTCGTGCTCAGGCCGGCGGGGATTGCGGAAACGGTCGAAGTCCATGGCGACGCGCCGCTCGTCAACACGGTCAACGCCGAAGTTGGCGTGCGGTTCGACCGGATGCGCGTGGCCGAGCTGCCCGTGCGCAGCAGCCGTAACGTGTACACCCTCGCCCTGTCGGCCCCTGGAGTCAGCGAGCTGGCCAGCGGACAAACCGAGTTCGCCGGAGAAAACCGTACGGGGTTCTCGGTGAACGGCATGCGCCTGCGATCGAACAGCTGGACGATCGACGGGCAGGACATGAACGATCCGAACGCGAACAACCGTCTCCTGACCATTAACAACACCGACGTTGTGCAGGAAGTCAGGCTCGTCACCAATCAGTTCAGCGCCGAATTCGGCCGGGCCGCCGGATCGGTGGTGAGCATCATTACAAAAAGCGGCACCAATGCCGTCCACGGATCCGCGTTCGCCTTCCACAACGACCAGTCGTTGAATTCGCGGAGCAACCTCGACAAGAACGCGGGTCTCGCCGCGGCTCCAGAGCGCGTCGAGAACCAGGTCGGCGGGACCATTGGCGGTCCGGTGCTCGCAAACCGGATGTTCTTCTTCGGTTCGTTTCAGCGGTGGACCGATCGCAGGCTGAGCGCGGGATTTACATTGAGCGGTGCTCCAACGGAAGAAGGAAGACGGGTTCTCCAGACCGCAGCCGGTGACCGGCCGCAGGTACAGGCGTTGTTGAAGCACTTGCCTGCCGGGCGTGCCGACGGCGGACGGTCGGCGACGTTCGTTGTTGACGGTCGGGCCCATGTGGTTCCGCTGGGATCGCTGACGGGATCGTCTCCGCTCGCGGCCGACAATACTCAGCTCAGCGCGCGGATCGATCGCCGGCTCACGTCGACACACACACTCGTGGGCCGGTATCTCTCGAGCGACACGCCCGGGAGCACGATCGGCGACATCCAGGTCACACCTCCCGGCCTCGTCGCGAGAAGCAGCGCGACGAGACACGCTCTCAATGTCTGGACCAACGGAGTCGTTGGAGCGAGCACCTCGAACGAGCTCAGAGGCGCCTGGGCCCATCTGGGGAGCCGCACCGATCCCGAGAACCCGGTCTCGATGGAGATTCCCTCCATCGAAATCGTCGAACTGGGGATGACGGGATTTCTCGCCACGAGGACGCGCACAGCCATCGGGCTGGCTTCAAATCTTCCCGGGTTCCGGTACAACGACGTCTATCAACTGCAGGACACGATGACGCACGCGCACCGCAATCACCAGATCAAAGCCGGGTTCGAGGTGCGTTTCCAGTACATGAAGAGCCTCTTCCTGCCGGGCCTTCGCGGCTTGCTGCGCTATCCCACGCTGAACGCGTTCGTCGCGGACGTGGCAGAAACTGCGAGCATCAACAAGCCGCTGCCGGGCGGCACAGACGTGACCCATTACCGGTGGTGGGAGCAGGTACTACTTCGTGCAGGACGACTGGAGGATCAGGCCCGACCTGACCGTGAATGCGGGGCTCCGTTACGAAGCGCCGGGCAACAGCCTTCAGAGTCTCGTCGAGCTCAACGATCAGATTCTCGACGCGAATGGTGATGACCCGGCTTTTGGCCTTCGCCCCATCCCGAAGAGCGACGTCAACAATTTCCAGCCGCGCCTCGGCTTCAACTGGTCACCCGCAACGAGGACGGGCGGAATCCTGGGTTTCGTGACGGGCGGCGACAGGTCCGTCATTCGCGGCGGTTACGCGCGCACGCACGACTACGCGATTCTGAACATCGCGCAGAACATCGCCGCGTCCTTTCCGTACGTGGCGGCAATCACACGCAGCAACCTGGCAAACGCGTTTGCAGTGCTGCAGTCCACCCCGGCCGGCTTGCCGCCCGGCGTCGATCCGAACCTTCTGGATCGGACCGTCGTGGCCGCGGACTTCCGCACGCCGGTGGTCGATCAGATGAGCATCGGGTTCGAGCGGCAGCTCGGTGAAAATCTCGCCCTGCGCGTGGGATACGTGGGGACGTTCGGTCACGACCTGTTCCAGACGCTCGACGGCAATCCTCGGCGCCCCTTCAGCACCGAGCGCGTCAATCCCGCCGAAGGCGTGATTCGCATGCGTGCCAACACCGCGCAGTCGTGGTACCACTCGATGCAGACACAGGTCGACAAGCGGTTCAGTAGTGGCATGAGCGCCGGTGTCCACTACACGTGGAGCCGGTTCGAAGACACCGCGTCCGATATCTTCAACCCGTCGGTGAGCGAGGTGGCGATTCCGCAGGACTCGTTCGACCTCGACGCCGAGAAAGGACGATCGACCTACGACCGCCCGCATCGCCTCGCCGGAAACTTCGTGTGGGAAGTGCCGGTCTTTCGCGAACAACAGGGGATAGCGGGCAAGCTGCTCGGCGGATGGCAGATCAGCTCGTTTTTCACGCTGCAGAGCGGCGCACCCTTCACGGTGCTCAACGGCGCCGATCCGACCGGCGCGTTGGCGGGCATCGATGGACTGGTCGGCAACGCGATCCGCCCCAACCTGAATACGAGCCTCGATGTGTGGCGCATGACTATCGAAGAGATTCGAGCGGCTGGTGGTGCGCAACTCTTCCGCGCGCTCTGCGGGAACCCCGGCCCGGCGTGCGCCGGAGAACGCGTGGGCAACGTTCCGAGGAACTCGCTTCGCTCCGACGGTATCGAAAGTGTCGATCTGGCCTTGACGAAGAACACGCGCATCGGGGGGCGTCACACCATCCAGCTCCGGCTCGAGATGTTCAACGCGACCAATACCCGCAACTTCGGCGTGCCGGACGGCCGGATCAATTCCGCGAGCTTCCTGAACCAGTGGGCCACCGATGGTGGCAGCCGGAGAATCTGGCTCGCCCTGCGCTACTTTTTCTGACAGTTTCCGGCGCGGTTTCCCGCCTGTACGAATATGAGGGTGGGATTGTGTGCAATCGCGGCGGCAGGCGCATGCCTTGCCGGGTGTCAGGAACAGAGCTGGAATTCGCCAATCAGCCGGATTCCGAGACCCACTGAACCGACCTCGACATTCGAGGGATACCAGCCGGCGACGGTCGTCGTTGTCCAGCCCTTCCGCCGCACGATCGCGGGAACAGTGCGTCAAGCGAGCGGCGGTCCGCTGGCAGGCGTTGAGATCGATGGCTGGCCAATCACAGAGGGCGACCGCCCAAGGGCGGTGACAGCACACGACGGTTCGTTTCGGTTCGATCGGACCTTCTACGAAACGCTGTGGTTCGAGAAAGAAGGCTATCACCCCTCGTCCTGGTGGATGTCGCGAGACACCTACCTTCAGGACGTGCACACGGTGGGGATCAAGATGCAGCCGCACATCTTCATGGCATCTCAGCCGAATTTCTCGAGCCTGATCGTTCCCGACGACGTGACGTTCGCCGGCGGCTATCCATTCACAGACGAGGGACAGAGTTACGAATGCGGCCCGTGCAAGCTCATCGACATATCCCCAGCCGGGCAAGGTGCGATTCTGCGACTCTCCTGGTCTGGGTCAATCCCGCTCGCATTGTGGGCGGGAGATACGCAGAGTTGGGACGGTCCGTACATTCGTGCCGTCGGCCGGCCGGGCGCATCGGAGCTCGTGAGAACGACAAAATCGCGCATCGACGCCGTGCTGGTGGGACTCGATCCGAGCATGCGCGTGCCGCTCGGCGAACCGATCGCGTTCACCCTGACGGTTGAAAGGTTCTGAGGGGACGTGCGCACACTCACTGCGCTCATGCTCGTCTGTGCCGTCGGGTGGTTTGCGGCATGCGAGCCGGTGAGGTTGCCGATCGCACCGACCACGCCGTCCACGAATCCGCTCCCATCGCCAGCGGCGGCTCCGTTACCCCGGACAATCGCGGGAACCGTGCGCGATATGAACGGTGGTCCGATAGCAGGCGTCGAGATCGATGGTTGGCCGGGCCCGGATGGTATCCGGCAGCCGGCGGTCACCGCGCAGGACGGTTCATATCGCATCGACGAGACCGTCTTCGAGTGGCTGATGTTTTTCAAGGACGGATATCAACCCGGGTCGAGGAGGATGCCACCAGGCTCGAATTCAGACTCGACTCAGACGGCTGTCGCCACGCTGCAACGAAGCCTCGTCGTCTCCATGGACTCGGCCATATCGAGCGTCGTCGTTCCAAACGATCCCGTCTACTTCCACTCTCTCAGTCCCGTCGCACCCTTCGGGTATTTCTGCGGCCCGTGCAAGCTCATCAACGTGTCGGGAAGTGAGGGCGGCGCCACGCTGACCCTGTACCGTTCCGGTTCAGTGCCGGTCGTTCTGCTGGCGGGCGATACCCTGGCAGGGATCTCAGTCAGCGCATTCTCAACCTCCCCTGATTCCGTTATCTGGGAATCAACGCCCGAGCCGGTCAACGTCGCCCTGGTGGGTATCGATGCGAGGGCGCCCCAGCCCTTCACCGAACCGGTTGCCTTTACTCTCGTCGTAGCAAAACGTTAGAGCAGTTTCCGACAGTTTTCACCCCGGTTTCGCGCCTATGTAAGCAGGAGGGTAGAGCGTGCGCGTTGTCATCACGCTTGCGTGTGCGTTTGTCGTCAGCTGGTTCGCGGCGTGCAAACAAACGCCCTCGCAGTCAGCCCTCATTCGGGTGCCAGCGTTGCCCGTACCGACCGAGCCGTCGACCACGGCGCCGCCCCCACCGCTGGTTCGAGTCGAGCCGTTCCGCCGCACGATCGTTGGAACGGTACGCGAAGCCAACGGCGGGGGCATCGCCGGCGTGGAGATCGTCGGCGCGCCGATCTGGGAGGACGTTCGGCAGACGGCCACGACCACGCCCGACGGATCGTTTCGCATCGATCGGACTGTCTACGAGTGGTTATCGTTCAGAAAACAGGGCTACCATCACTCGTTTTGGTTCTTGCCGCCAAACACGAACGTCGCCGACGTTCAGACGGTGTCTGTCCGGATGCAGCGAAACATCTGGCTGTCCGGTACGAGCGTGTCCAGCGTCATCACCGCAGACGATGTGACATTCGAAGGGGGTTATCCATTCGAAGACGAAGGGCAAGGCTACGAATGCAGCCCGTGCAAACTCATCGACATATCGCCCGCCGAGCAGGGTGCGACTCTGCGTCTGTCCTGGTCTGGGTCAATCCCGCTCGCATTGTGGGCCGGAGACACGCAGAGTTGGGATGGTCCGTACGTTCGCGTCGTCGGCCGGCCTGATGCATCCGAGCTCGTCGGATCGACAACGTCCCGGATCGACGCGGTGCTCGTGGGACTGGATCCGAGCATGCGTGTGACGCTCGGCAAACCAGTCGCGTTCACGCTGAGGGTCACGAGACCCTGAACGGTCTACTTGGCCGCCGGCGCTGACGGCATCAGGCTCGGCATTTTCCCCTGCGACTCGACCAGCCGCTTCGCCAGCAGGTTGACGACCTGCGCCTCGCCGCGCACGTTGGTCAAGTACGCCGCGCGCAGCAGTTGTTCTTTCCGCCCGCGCAGCGCCTCGGTGATGCGATCGCGCATGCCGGGCGTGGACAGGTCGCGCTGGCCCGCCATTTCGTGGGCGACCACCAGCACCAGCGTGTGCGATCCGTTGGTGCCGACGACCCAGTTCACCGAGCCCGGCGCTTTCTTGAGCACGGCATCACGCAACTGCGGCGGCGCCTGCTTCAGCCTCGACATCGGCACGAAGCCGAGGTCGCCCCCGCGCGGCGTCGACTCGGGATCTTCGGAATAATCCATCGCCAGATCGCCGAACGAGGCGCCTTCTTTAAGGCGTCCCATCAGCATCGCCGCTTTCGCCGCCGCCGCCTGTGGCGTCGTCGCATCGTCGCCGGTGCGGTTCACCACCTGCGCGTCGCGCACGGGCGTAATCGCAATCTGCGCGATGTGGTACGCCTCTTCGGGCACGTTGAACTGCGCGCGGTTCGCGATGAAGAAATCGCTGACCTCCTGCGCCGAGATCGAAATCTTCGATCCGACTTCCTGTTCGATGACCTTCTGCGTGAGCAACTCGCGGCGGAGATTTTCGCGCATGTCGGAGGCCGTCAAGCCGCGCTTGGTCAGCTCCTGCTGATACGCTTCGTCGGTGATGTTCTTCTTTGCCTCGGCATAGGCCGTGTCGAGCTCCTTGTCGGGAACCTCGACCTTCAGCTGCCGCGCCTTCGCCATCAGGATGTCCTGGATGATCAGGTCGTTCAGCAGGCTCAACTTGGCGGTCGTCGCTTCTTCATCCGAGAGCGGCTGCGAGATGTCGCGCAGGCGCCGGTACGCTTTCTCGACGTCATCGCGGGTAATCTCGCGGCCGTCGACGGTCGCCCACGCGTTGTCGGAAACCTTCGCGGAAGGTGCAGCTCCTGGCGCCGGTGTCGAGCGGCAGGCTGCCGAGAGAGAGAGCGCGACCGATGCGCCGAGCGCAACCGCCAGTTTGGACAGAGGCATAGTGTGCAACGGCCAATTGTACGCGCTCGTGCAAACAGGACAAGTGCGGGCTCTCTCGCGATGGCGAACGGCGCCGCGTGCGGCTGAAAATCAATGAACGACGCCGCGGCCAGCGGCGGCAGCGATGAACCTTACTTAAAATGTTATGGGACAACGCTTTACATGGAGTATGGCTCGTGAACGCTCGAAGTCCCGATCATCTGGCAGGCTGAGGGACCGAACTGAGCGAGACCTGACGGTCGCCGGCCGTGGCGACGAGCCCCAACGGCGCGGCCATCGGCGTGGCGCTGGCGTCGATCGAAAACGGTCCGGTGCCGCCACTGTTGTAGCCGGCCACTCTGTAGGAATACGCCGTGCCGTTGACGAGACCGCTGTTCACGTAGACAAGCCCCGTCACGGAGGCAACGGGCGTCGGGCCCCACACACCATCGGTCGCTCGATAGATGCGATAGCCGGTCGCGCCGCCGACAGCCTGCCACGCGAGCGACACGCGCGCATTGCTCGCCGTGGCGGTCAAGGCTGCCGGCGCTGAAGCGGGTGGCGGTGGTGGTGGTGACGGTGGCGTGCCGGGCGGTACACCTGCGATGGCCGGCTCGGCGATCGTCATCGCAGAGATCAACCCAAGCGAAACGAATACGCGAGAGAGAGTTGAGCGTGTCACTGGAAGTCTCCTCGCAATCCGTGAGGGTCGGATGCGCGACGAACAGGACGACGGTCCTGCCGGGTTTGCCATGAGGCAAGTTCTATTCCCGGGCCTAAGTTGTTGAAATTTTGCGAACGGGCGAGCCGTTTGATGAGATCTGCTGACGGTTCTGAATCTGAACTGCCAACTTCGGACGGACGCGAGAGGCTGAAGCCTGATCGGCTTCAGCCTCTCAGGCGTGTTACTTGAAGTACCAGTGGGCCGACACCGACATGTCGAGCTTCTTCTGCGGGAATCCAACCGTCGACACCTGCGACCATCGATAGTCGAGCTGCGCGCTGATCGCGAATTGCGGCATCGAGGCGAACGTCATTTCGGCCCCGCCGAATGTCTGAATCCCCATGCCGTTCTCGCTCCCGGACACCTCGAGCTCGGAGACCGGCCGGCTTACCGTCGTGCGAATCAGACTGGCGCCGCCGCCCACGTACGGGCGCGCCCAGAACGAGTCGTTGATGGCGTCGGGCAATGCGTACGTCAGGCTCGGCGCGAATTGAAGAGACGTGACGTGCCCGGGGCCCTGCAGGTTACCGAGACGCGAATGCAGCACTTCGGCCTGCAGGCCAAGACGATTGCTCCACCACGTTCTCATGGTGGCGCCGAAGCCCGCGCCGAAGCCTGGCGTAAAGGCATTCATGCGCGCGCCCATACCGACGACGTGGCGAGGCAACTGCACGTAGCCGTTCGGGTTCGGGCTCGCGTTCCGCTGGCCGTTGGCGATGATGCGATCGGCGAGTGCTGCGGGACTGTCCGCCATCGACGCGGCTGGTGCCGGCTCTGCGGCAGCCGCCACCCGGACCGGCGCCGGTGTGGTGCGGCGCGCGATGGTTCCGGCACTCACGTGCACGAACGCCACGCCGCCTTCGGAGCCCGGCCACGGCACTTCAACCCAGGAGCCGAGATTGCGGTTGACGTCGAGCACCGTGCCGATCTGTGCCTTTCCGATCACGGTGCTCGCAACGGTCGGAGATTTGTGAAGCACTGCCGGCGTGGCTTTCACCGTCAGCTGCGTGTCCTGCGGGCCGGGCGCTTGTGCGGATACCGGCGAAGTGCTCACGCAGAGCGCAACGGTCAATGCCAAAATGTGACGAGTCATGAACGTCCTCCTGGCTGCGGCGACACGATCGTGTCGCCGTGATAACGCTTCTGTTACTGCAGGCCGCGTAACCTGTTGATTCCATTCGTGCGCGGCCGATCCGTTTCAAGGGGAGCAAACGCTGTGCGAGTCGGTGGTCCCGGTCGTGCGGCCGGTGAAGCGGGTGGCTGTTCCAGGCTGCCAGGTTCTGCGCGCGGTTGCGCACGGGCAGACAACAAATAAACCGTACAGTATCAAACTAACCCAACATAAAGGGGCTAGCAGGATTACCAGCCCAAGGAATAGTTGCAGTGCAGTTACAGTTTTGGTACTCTGCCGCAACCTGCATCAAACAAAGACAGTGCCGCGACGACCCCCAGCTCGTTCGCGGTGAAGGCGCATGTACCGGAGAGACCGGAGCGTGCAAAGGAGTGCAATGACGCGCACGATTGCTGTCGTCAACCAGAAGGGCGGGTGCGGAAAGACGACCACGGCCATCAATCTCTCGGCGTTTCTTGCGCTGCAGGGACGCCGGACGCTGGTCGTCGACATGGACCCGCAGGGACACGCGACACTGGGGTTACTGCCCGATGCCGTTCAATTGTCGAGCACGATGTATGACGTGTTCATACAGCATCACGACGGTCGTGATGTGCGCCTGCCGAACATTATTCAATCGTCGCAACCGAATCTCGATGTGGCCCCCGCCGACATCCTGCTGAGCGGGGTGCCGGAGAAACTCGCTGGCGTGCCGAATCGCGAAAACTTCCTGGCGGAAATGCTCGGCGACGTCGAGGGTCACTACGACTACGTGATCGTCGACTGTCCGCCTCACGTCGGGTTTCTGACGTTCAACGCGCTGTGCGCGGCGTCGGAAGCCATCGTGCCTGTCGATCCGAGTTTTTTTGCGCTTCACGGCATCGCCAAGCTTCTGGAAACGTTCGACGTGCTGTCGAAAAGAACCGGACATCGCGTCGAGGCGCGCGCGCTCGTGACGCTTTACAGCGGTCGAAGCCGGTTCGCCAGGGATGTCGTCGAGGAGATTTTCAAGCACCTCGCGGACGCGCACTTCAACACCATCATCCGCCACAGCGTGAAGCTGGCCGAAGCGGCGAGTCACGGCCTGCCGATCACCGCGTACAGCTATCGTTGCACGGGCTTTGACGACTACGCAGGGCTGGCCGCGGAAGTGCTCGCCATGGAGGCGGGCGCCGACAAGCCGGGCTCGGACGTGGAGCCGCGTTCGCGTCCGTGTGCGCCGATCCTGACCGATGAGGGGGTCGTGTTCGCGCTCGACGCACCAGCGGCCGAACGCGTGCAGCTCGTCGGCGATTTCAACGAGTGGACGCTCGATGCGAACGAGATGACGCGGTCGGGAGACGTGTGGCAGTCGGTGCTGAAGCTGGAACCCGGCCGCTACCGTTACCGGTTCGTCGTCGATGGACGATGGTGCAGCGATCCGTTGAACGCGGAGGTCGAGCCATCACCGTACGGTGGCGAAAATTCCGTCTGCGTCGTGGCAGAGATGCGCTGAATGAGCGGATCGACGCCATTCGATGGCGGACCGGCGCATGAAAGACGAGCCCCAAGGCCGCTCGGGCGCGGCCTGGAGGAAGTGTCCCACTTCTTTCTCCCCGGCTCGGCATCGGCGACGCCTGTCGGCACACAAGGCGAGGCCACATCGGAGCGGGCTGCGCGTCCCGCTGCCCGTGTCGGCCTCGCCGTGCTCCACCCCGGTCCTGCGCTCACCCGTGTCCAGGTCACAGAGACGCTCAGGGAGTGCCGAAACGCGCTCGGCGACGACATCCTGACCGTCGGCGCCGGGATCGCGTGCAGTCCGTACGGAGAAATCGATCTCATCGCGGTGGATCGCGTTCACGTGTTGACGATCGTCGAGGTGCAGACCAGGCTCGATGACGGCATGGTGGCGCGCGGGCTGAGCCACGTCGACTGGGCCGTACGAAACCTGCCCATCGTTCAGCGTCTGTACCCCAACTGGTCCATCGACATGACCCGCCCTCCACGACTGGTGCTCGTGGCGCCGCGCTTCTCACTCGCGTTGAGAAGCGGCATCCGCCAGATCGCATCGCCGGCGATCTCCTGCTTCCGCTATTCCGCAGTCGATCTGTCAGGCGAAACCGGCCTGCTGGTCGAGCGGGTTTGAGGCATTGGCGCTAGACTAAGCGCACTCATCCAGCCGTACCCGTTTCAAGGAGGAATGATATGCGCGCGAAAATCGCAGGGAGTTTTCTGCTCTGTTTCGTGTTGGCCGCAGGTGTCGGGTCTGCAGGGGCGCAAGAGCCGCAGCGCGGCCGCGGAACGCCGCCGCCGCTCAGCACCGACCCGTACAACATCTGGCCGGCGAAGCAGCTGTCGACGCCGGGCAGGCTCGGCAATTACGGCCACTACAGCGCGAGCATCCAGCGCCGCGACGTGGGCGCCGCACCCGAGACGCATACGGGCTTTTCTCACTTTCTCGTGTTCACGAGCGGCGAGGGAAATGTGATTCTTGGCGGACAGATCGTCGATGGCCCGGACGGGAAAAAAGTGATCAAGGGGGGAGACACCCACAAGATCGTGCTGAACGAGATGTATCACATCCCGATCAACACGCCGCACCAGGTCGTGCCCAATGCCGGCAGCTCGGTGACCTACTGGGTGACCAACATCAACGTGCCGAAGTAGCCGGGCACACGCCGTACAAACGCAGGGCGGGTCCTGCAGTGCAAGACCCGCCCCACTTTCTACTTTTTACTTTCTACTTTTTACTTTCTTATTTGGGCCTGCCCGCGTATCCCTTTGCGATCATCTGCACCGAGAACAGGCACGACGGCGTGGCCACCCAGAGCGTCTGCTTGTTCGGTCCGCCGAACCCGAGGTTCTGGGGGCGCTGCGACGTGGGAATCAATCCGAGCGACTTGCCGTCCTTGCTGAACACCTGCACGCCCGGTTGAATGCCGACGTAGATACGACCTTCGCTGTCCACGGCGATGCCGTCAGCGTGGCTTTCCTTGGCGCCGTTCAATCCCTCGTACGGACCGAACTTGCGCTTGTTCGTCAGCTTGCCGTCGGCGCCGATGTCGAACACGTCGAGATGATCTCCGCTGGAATCGCCGGAATACAGCGTCTTCTCGTCCGGGCTCAGCTGGATGCCATGCGCGCTCGCGGCTTCGCCCATCTTCACGGGCTGGCCGCCAGGAGCGATGTCATACACGGCGGACGGCTTGTCGCTGGGCAGCGTAAACCAGATCCCGTCCTTCTTGTCGACGACCAGGTCGTTCGGCCGCGACGGCATTTTGGCAATCACCGATCTGGTCGGGTGCAGCACTTCAATGCTGTCGGCCGTCGTGGCGATGACACGTCCCTTCGAATCCAGCGCGAGGCCGTTCGCACGATTCGTGTCCTCGAGGAACACCGTCATGGCGCCGCTCTTGTCGATCTTGTGCACCCTGCTGGCGCCAGGTTCGGTCACGAGCGTCGTGCCGTCGGGCATGGCGAGAGGCCCTTCGCTGCTCCGCATGCCGTCCTTCACGATCGTCACTTTCGTGCCCTTGGCAACGACGCCGGGAATCCCGGGCGCGACCGTTTCTGTCGCGGGCGGCGGCGGTGCGCCACGGCCGCCTTGAGCGTACGCCAACGCAGAGCAGAGCACACAGAGAACGGCGACCGAAAACTTTCTCATAACCCCTCCATGCAACAACCGGAACTTGCGGTAGTGTGTTTCGGACGAGATCCTACTGTGGTGCGCTGGACATGTGCAACGCCAAGTGTCAATCCGTATAATCCCTGACAGATCGCGCCAGATTCTGTAGGAGTGGCAGATGAATCTTAGAGTTCAAACCATCGCGTTCGCGGTTCTCGCCGCCAGCGCCGTTGCCCCTCCACTTCGCTCGGGACAGGCCGCGCAGACGCCGCCGCCCGGACGGGTGGATGGCACGGGCGGGGCGAAGACGTCGGCCCAGACGCGCCCGCCCGACAACCGCCGCCCGCGAGGCAGCGCGGTGGCGCTGCTCGGCTGGAAGGCAGGCATTCGATCCGACGCGTTCGGCGCGCATGCCGTTTGCTGAAGCGGCGGCGAGAATCGACGCGGCTGGCGTGGCGTTTGTCGAAGGCGTCAGCACGAATCTCGACTACACGCTCAGCGGCCAGGCGCTCGCGGACGTGAAAGACCGGCTCGCCCAGCTCGGGCTTCGCGTTGCCGCGTATCGCATCGAGTCGATACCGTCCGACGACGCGTCGCGCCGAAGCTGCTGGACTTCGTGCAAGCGCCCTCGAAATCGAGCTGATGCTGACGCGTCAGGCGACGCGATTTGCCCGGCGTCGACCGTGGCCGTCGAAGACGCTCGCGGCGTCTACAAACAAGGTGAGAAGACGCTCGGGGCCAACCTGCGCGATGCGGCCAGGGCGGCGCCGCTTCTGCTCGATCTGAGCCGGCAGCAGCCGCCCGAACGGCCCGAGTGGCCCAACAAGTGCGGCGACTGCGCGACGTCGCGGCCATCCGTCACGGCCGCTGTTCTTCACGATCAATCCTGGCGCCGCCGAGAACTACGACAGGGCCGTCCGCGTGGCGCAAGGGTATCGCGTCAACGCGATCTCGCGCATGCTGCCGATCACGACCACCGACAGGATTCCGCGCGGACGAACAACAGAAGATCGACGCGGCCGTGCCGCGGCAGGCGCTGGCGAAGCCCAGGCAGCGCGCGAAAGCTGCTGATCCTCGACGTCTGTCCCGCCGGCGGCTTCTATCACACGACGATCGCGCACGGGAACCTGATGCTGCAGCTCATCGCGAAGTACACGGGCGCGTACGAGCCGGTGTTCGACAACAACCTCGACAACCTGAAATACCCGCGCATCAGGCAGTACGACGCCGTGTTTCTCAACAGCGTCGTCGGCCCCGTGTTCTCCGATCCGGAGGTGCTCGACGGGCTGATTCGCTACGTGCGCGAAGGCGGCGGCGTCGCGGGGCTGCACGGGACCACGTTCGCGTCGCAGGATCGTGCGCGAGTTCGGCGAGCTGATGGGCGCGCAGGAAGGTCCGCACCAGTACAACGGCGAGCCGGGCACGCTGAAGATCGACGATCCGCAAGCCCGCTGACGAAGCACTTCGGCGGCAAGGGCTTCTCGATGATGGACGAGTTCTACCACTTCCCGCCGACCGGACCGTACACGCGCGAAAAGCTGCACGTGCTGCTCAGCGTCGACGCCGACAAGACCGATCTGAAGCGCTGGGAGATACTGCGTCCCGACCACGACTTACGGCATGGCGTGGATCAAGACCGAAGGAAAGGGGCGCGTCTTCAACAGCGTGCTCGGGCACCGGCCGGAGTTCTACATGATGCCCGGACCTGGTGAAGCTGATGCTCGGCGGCATCCAGTTCGTGCTCGGCGATCTGGAGGCCGACACGACGCCGAGCGCGAAGCTGGCGCGGAAGTAGACTGCGGCTTCCGTTGAACGCGTTCAGGTCCGGCTAAAGCCGGACACTACGTACTGATGACTGAAAACTGACTACTGACAACTGATGACTGACAACTGACAACTTATTTGAACATCGACAGCTCGATCGCGTCCCCCATGGCCTTGTAGCCCGCATCGCTCGGATGCAGGTAGTCGCACGAATCGTACTTCTCGAGGAACTTCTTCGGATCGTTCGGATCGCGCGTCGCCTTGTCGAAATCGATGACGCCGTCGTAGGCCTTGCCGTTCCGAATCCAGTCGTTCAGCGCCTGCCGCTTCGCCTCGCCGACCTCGGTGAAGTACGCGGCGCCCCAGAATGGCGTCAGCGTCGCGCCGTAGATTTTCAGCCGCGCGCGTGCGCCTGGTCGATGAGCTGCTTGTGGCCGGCGATCAGATCTTCGGCCGTCGGCGTCGGATTCTGCCGCGCGTTGCCGATGTCGTTGATGCCTTCGAGCACGATGACGTGCGTGACGCCGGGCTGCGAGAGCACGTGACGCTCGAATCGCGCGAGGGCATTGATGCCCGCGCCGACGGCCCTGACGTCGATGCCCGGCGGCACGCTGCCCTCGCTCAGCACGCGATTGCCGCCGATGCCCGCGTTCAGGACCCCCATCTTGATGCCCTGCGCCAGCAGGCGCTCTCGCCAGGTGATCGGGCCACCGGTTGTTCGTGTCGGGCGTCGAGCGCGCGCCGTCGGTAATCGAGTCGCCGAAGGCGACCACGGCGCCGACGTTGTCGGGCGCCACGACGTCGACCTGCGAGAGCAGGAACCAGCTCTGCGTGCGTGCCGACGATCGGAAACGTCGCCTTGCCGGCGTGATTCCCGCTTTCCGAAATGTAGTTGGTCTGCAGCGCGGCGCCGTGCATGGTCACCGTGGCCGGCGTGTTGGTCGTGCCGGGCAGATACAGATCGATTGCGAGGTCGGCCAGTTGAGGCACGGTGAGATCCACCGGGTCGCTGTAGGCGATCGCGTTCGCGGGAATCGTGATGCTGGGTCTGCCGCTGAACGTCAGCGGCCGGCCTGACCCTTGAATCGCGCTGTCCTTGTCACGAACCGCGATATGCGCTGCGCCGACGGTGACCGTGCCGGTGCCGTAGGCGTTGGTCAGCACGACCCGCGCGCGCGTGCCTCCGATGCTCGTGCGTACGACCTGACGCAACGTCTGATTCGTAAAGTGCAGGTAAGGCTGTGGCGCGAACGTCTGGCCCGGCGGCGGGACAACGGCGGGCGCGGGAGGCGCGCCGCATCGAGTGTTCACCATGAACGGCGGAAGCGCAGGTCCGGGAACCGGTGGCACGGGGTTCTGGGGCCGTCCCACTTCCGCAGTGGCCCAGGTGCCGACCCATCGCTCAGTTCCCTGAGCGAATACAGCCGTGTGGAGGCCGGCGAGCAACACCACCGAGGACAGAACATTTCGCAGCATGGCGCCTTCCTTGTGGCGCAAATGCTAGCGGCAATGCGGGAAGCTGTCCAGCGTGTCGAGCCGGGCTTTCAGGCCACGCGCGGCGGCGCGGCCTGCGTGCCATGGTCGTTGTTGCCGCCCCGGCGCTCGCGCAGCAGCAGGCGCCGCATGGTGCGGAGATCGTTCAGGATGCGGCTGCTCGCCTTGATGTGGTGCCTCAACTGTTCGATCTTGAAGCTGAGGAGGTGGATGGCCTCCACACCGCGGCTGATGACCATCGTATCGGCCAGCACGATGCGTTTGAGCTCTTCTTCCGTCGTTGCCTGGACTTCTTCCAGCACTTCGTCCAGGAGCTTCAGGTACTCGTGTGTACTCTCGATCGTGTCGAATGGATTTTGTGCCATAAGCCCTGCCATTGAGGGCAGTAAGCGCGCAAGGGCCATACCATCGGTTTTCGTCGAATTCGTTGACGTCAGCGTGTGGCATCGCTGCAAAGTCTGCCGGCAAGGCGACAAAATTCCATGAATGACACTGGAGTGGTAGCATTCCGGTCCGGCAATGACTTCGATGAAACGCGTCGTTCTGTGTTCCGCAGCCGCCGTGCTGGCGGCGCTGGCGCTTCCACAGGCACAGCGCCCGGCGGGCGGCCGGCAGGTGCCCACCTTCCGTGTCGATCCCACGTGGCCAAAGCCGCTGCCGAACAGGTGGATCATCGGCGCTGTCGCGGGCGTGGCCGTCGACAAGCGCGATCACGTCTGGATTACACATCGACCTTCAACGCTGCAACCTAACGAGACGCGATCGATATGGAAAGCGGCGCCGCCCGTGCTCGAGTTCGATGCGGCCGGCACGCTGGTGTCGTCGTGGGGTGGTCCGGGCACCGGGTACGAGTGGCCCCAGCTCGAGCACGGCATTTACGTCGACGACAACGACCAGGTGTGGCTGGGCGCCGGCGGCGAAAAAGATTCGCACATCCTGAAGTTCTCGCGCGATGGAAAGTTCCTGATGCAGATCGGCCGTCAGGGACAGGGTCGCGGCAGCAACGACACGGCGAACCTCGGCGCGCCGGCGAACATGGTTGTCGATGCCGCCGCCAACGAGGTGTACGTCGCCGACGGCTACGTCAACCATCGCGTCATCGTCTTCGACGCCTCGACCGGCGCCTACAAACGTCACTGGGGCGCCTACGGCAACGAGCCCGACGATGGATTTTTCACGCGGGCGGGTGAGAAATTGCCGGGACCATTCCGGGGCGTCGTGCAGAATGAAAACCGCCCCAGCCAGTACGATCCGGCCGGCCCGCCCGCGCCGCAGTTTCGCATCGTGCACGCCGTGCGCATCTCGAACGACGGTCTGGTCTACGTGTGCGATCGCACGAACGATCGTTTACAGGTCTTCACGAAAGCCGGACGGTTCGTGCGGGAGACCGTGATCGCGAAAGACACGCTCGGCAGCGGCTCGGTGTGGGACGTCGGCTTTTCCACCGACCCGAAGCAGGCATTTCTCTTCATCAACGACGGCACGAACCAGCTGATCTACGTGGTCGATCGGCAAACGCTCGAGGTCGTGAGCACGTTCGGAGGCGCCGGACACTGGGTGGGGCAGTTCTATGGCGCCCACAACCTCGCCGTGAACGCCAGGGGCGACCTCTTTATTACGGAAACGTATGAGGGGAAGAGGGTCCAGAAGTTCGTCTACGCAGGGTTGGGCACGCCTTCTGTATCACCGTAGCACCACCTCGATTCGCAATCTCGTGTTCCAAAAAGGATCGCGAAGTTCTCAAGCTGGAGCACAAAGGTCTGCCCGCCGGAGCACTTCTCCCTGAAAACGGAATACATCCCGGGGGTAGACAAGAGTCGGGGTCTGGTGTGACTTGTGCAACTAGGGGCGCATACGGATCACCTTGGAGGCCCCCCATGGAGGAGCGCGAAGCGCGGCTGGCGTTGAAGCAGGACATCATCAATCGTATTTGCGGCGAGTTCCTCGAAATGCCGGGGCTCGGGCTCAAGCGCGAGCAGGCCCGCCGGCTGTGGCACGTCGACGACGAGTTCTGCGGTGAGATTCTGGACTTCCTCGTGGAGTCCCGCTTCCTTTGCCGCCGGTCGGACGGCCGTTACGTCCGCGCCGCGACCGCCTCGGAAAGCGTGGCGCTGTCCGCCGCCCGACGCGAAGCCGTGTGAGTTTGTGCGATAGCCTGCCCGCGCTCCCCTGGATCGCGGGCAGCCCGCCGCATTTCCATCCCGCCACCTGAACGTCACACTGTGATCGCCATCGCTTCCCCTTTTGGGATGGTATGGCGATTGCGAAACCAGGCACAGCGTACGCACGCGTCGTGATGGCCGGACCGTGATTAGTCTGCCAATCGCGGGCAGATGTCCACTGCCCGGCAGACTTTTCCGGCAGATCGATGCCGCGCTAACCCTCATGAAAAACCTGGAGAGCTCCAGCAACGTCGCCGAAGAACTCGAACGGCTCGCGGCACTTCACCGCCGCTACCGCGAAGGGGACATCCACGTTCACGTGCCCGAAGGCCTCACCGATGGAGGCCACTCGCTAGAAGAGCTCATCGTGGAGCACCTGCCGGCCTCGGCCGCCGCGCTGGAGGCCGCATCGAGAAACCTTTTCTCGTCGCTGCCGGTCGCGTTCGACCCGGGACATTCGATTGGTCCGTACCTCGCGACCGTCGATCGCGATGCCCATGGTCAGCCCTATCGCTTTCTCGATATGGGCGCACTCATCGCCACGCAGGCGTTTGGCGAGAACGAGCCAGACGTCATCGCGGCCGTGGTGAAGCATCTGCCGTACACCTTCTCGCGCTACGCGCACTCGGAGTATCAGACGGGGGTCTCGCTGCAGCTGAAGGCGGCGCTGAATCGTATCGCGCCGGCCGGCACGCCCCGCCATTTCGTCGTCAACACCGGCGCCGAAGCCGTGGAGAACGCGATCAAATCTGTCCTGCTGAATCGAGTGAAGACGTCGGGCGAACCGGATGGCGGCTTCGTGATCTCGTTTGAAGGTGCGTTCCACGGCCGCACGCTCGGCAGCCTGGCGGTGACGCATCGCAAGAGGGCGCGCCTCGGATTTCCGACGTTCGACTGGCCGCAGGTGTCGTTCCCCGTCCTCGACGGCAGCGCAAAACAGACCGCGCGCCGCGAGGAGAGGAGCCTCAAACAGGTCTGGGACCTGCTCGTGTCGGGGCGCCTTCCGCACGCGGAGAAAAACAAGGAAACGTTCCGTCGCGAACTGGACGCCATCGATGCCTTTCTGGCGACCCCGGGGCAGGATCCGGTTGCGTTCATGGCGGCTCAGCGCGCCGCGCTGAGCACCGACACCATCAGACGCAGCCGACGGGTGGCCGCGGTGCTGGTCGAGCCCATTCAGGGCGAGGGCGGTGTCCGCACGACGAGCGCGCGATTCATGCAGCGCCTGCGGCTGCTCACCGGCATCTACGACGTCCCGCTGATGTTCGACGAGGTGCAGACGGGCTGGGGCGCGACGGGACGGATGTGGGCGCACGAGCTCTTCGACCTGCCGGTTCCGCCCGACGTCGTCGTCTGGGCCAAGAAAGCGCAGAACGGCGTGCTCTTCGTGAGCGAGGAGCTGGCGACGTTCTTCCAGGAAGAGAAGAAGTTCAACACGACCTGGGAGGGCGATGCGGTCGGCATGGTGCGCCTTCTGGCCGTGCTCGACAAGATCGATCTGGCCCAGGTTCGCCGCACCGGCGCTCTCGCGCGGGAGGGACTCGACGCGCTCGCGGAGGCGTATACGGGCCTGATCGAGAATGTGCGCGGCGCCGGGGTCATGCTCGCCTTCGACGTCCCGCGTGCGGACCTGCAGGACGCGCTGCGCGATCGCGCCTTTCGACGCGGACTGGTGCTCCTGCCGGCGGGGGAGCGCACACTCCGCTTCTACCCCCGCTACGACACGGAGCCCGGCGCGATCGCCGAAGGCGTCGCGATTCTGAAAGCCGCTATCGAGGACATCGTCGAGGGGCAGGCCGAGCCGCTGCCGTCGGCCCCCGACGTCGACACCCAGCCGCTCGATTACGCGCTCGAGTGCCTCGAAGTCGTCGACATCACCGCGGCGAACTTCCACGAGCACAGAACGCAGATCATGGACGTCGAGACCGAGCACTACGGTTCGATGAGGCTGCGTGCCCCCGACGCCCGGCGAAACGGCGGACGACGGCTGCTGCAACTGCCCTGCGAGATGCTCGAGGCGACCCTGTCGAATGCCCGCGCCATCGGCGTGGCCCTGCGGGACGTGGTGAGCGGTCGCTTCGTGGCGTACGCCCTGGGAAGCGCGCTCGAAGACCACGACGAGGAGGGCGTGGCGTCGGACCCGTTCTTCGGCGACAACAACACGTTCTACCTGCACGCGACCGCGGCGCGGCCGTCGATGCAGAACCATCTGGCCGTCGAAAATCTGCTGCTCGACGTCATCCGCATCCGCGTGCTCACCGCGGGATTCGAATACATCTCCGCGCTCATCGAGGAGCGCGTGCAGCAGACAGGCCCGGAGTGGCTGCAGCAGGCGCGGGTCATCCAGGCGGTCGACAACTACCTTCGCAGCGGCATCCGCTTCGTCTACCTGCAGCTGTCGTCCGAAAAACGGCAGGGTCCGCGTGTCCCCGTCGCCGCAGAGCCGGCGCAGTAGAGGCATCCATGACCGAAGTGGGCATGTGGATCGATCACCGACACGAACACGCGGCAGCCGGCGAGACCATCGCGGTCGAGAATCCGGCAACCGAAGAGACGATCGCGCTGGTCCCGCGGGCGCAGTCCGCCGACGTGAGCGGCCGCCGTCGAGCGTGCCCGCATCGCGTACCAGGACTGGCGCCGTGTCACGGCGCTCGAGAAGGCCAGGTTGCTGCACGAGGTGGCCGCCCGCATACGCGCGATGCATCGCGAGCTGGCCGAGACGATGACGATCGAGGGCGGCAAGCCCATGATCGAGAACCTCGACGAGATCGAGTGGACGACCGCGTGCTTCGACTACTACGCGGAGATCGGGCGCAATTCGCGCGGCAACTTCCATTCCGCCCGAGCTTCGAGCACCAGGTGAACTTCACCGTGAAGGAGCCGTTCGGCGTCGTGGCCGCCATCGTGCCCTTCAACTACCCGCTGCTGCTCATGTCCTGGAAGGTCGCGCCGGCGCTCGCGGCCGGCAACACGATCGTCATCAAGCCGGCCGAGGAAACGCCGCTGGCCACGCTGACGCTGGCCGAGGCGTTTCGACGTGCTGCCGCCTGGCGTCGTCGGGCATCGTCACCGGCACCGGCCGGGAGGCCGGCGAGGCGCTCGTGCGGCATCCGGGCACGCGACATGTGATCGCCTTCACCGGGTTCGACCACGACCGGCAAGCACATCATGCGGCTGGCCGCCGACACGCTCAAGCAGGTCAATCTCGAGACCAGCGGCATCGATCCCTTCATCGTCTGCGAGGACGCCGACCTCGATATCGCCGCGCGCGGTGCGGTGTGGGCGCGCTATCTCAACTGCGGGCCAGGTCTGCACGTCGGCCAAGCGCTTCTACGTCGTCGACGCGATCGCCGATGCGTTCGTCGAGCGGTTCGTCGAGCAGGCCCGGCAGGTCGTCGTCGGCGACCCGCGGCAACCCGGAGACCGATATGGGTCCGCTGATTTCGAGCAAGGCGCTGTGCGCCGTCAAGCAGTCGATCGAACGGGCGGTCGGCGAAGGCGCGTGTCTCGTGACCGGGGGCGGCCGGCCGGCAGGCTGCGAACGCGGTCACTTTCTCGAGCCCACGCTCCTCGACCATGTGCAGCATGGCAGCAGCCCGACGCGCGAGGAGGTCTTCGGGCCCGTGGCCGCGATTATCCGGGTGCGTGATGTCGACGAGGCCATCGCGCTGGCCAACGACAGCGAGTACGGGCTTGGCGCCAACATCTACACGAACAACCTGCGTTACGTGATGCGCGCGATGGAGGAGATCAAGGCGGGCACGTTCTGGGTGAACGACCCGCTGACCGACAACGAAGCCGGTCCTTTTGGCGGCATGCGCCAGAGCGGTATCGGCCGCGAGCTTGGAGAGGAGGGGCTCGATGCCTTTCGCGAGACCAAGCACGTGCACATCGACTACATCCAGGAGCGCAAGAGCTACTGGTTCCCGTACTCCGAGCGCAAGTGGTGAGGAACGTGGAAAACGTGACGGCACTCGAGCGACGCGACGCCATCTGCATTCGCACGGCACTGCCGGGGCCGCGGAGCCTTGCGCTCGTCGAGGAGCGCCGGCGCTTCGTGGCGGCGGGCGTGGCCGAGGCCAGACACGGCATCTTCTTCGAGCGGGCCGAAGGTGCGCGTCTGGTCGACGTCGATGGCAACGTGTTCCTGGATTTCGGCGGCGGCATCGGCTGCCTCAATGCCGGCCATTCGGCGCCACGCGTCATGGCGCGCGTACGGGAGCAGCTGGCCAAATTGCAACACGCGTGCTTCATGACGGCGCCCTACGAGCCTTATGTGGCGCTGGCGCGGAAGCTGTGCGCAATCGTGCCGATTGCCGACCCCGTCAAGGCGGCGCTGTTCAACAGCGGGGCCGAAGCCGTCGAGAATGCCATCAAGATCGCCCGAGCGGCGACCGGACGGTCTGCCGTGCTTGCCTTCGATCCCGGGTTTCACGGCCGCACCCTGCTCGCGCTGTCGCTGACGAGCAAATCCTTTCCCTACCGGCACGGGTTCGGCCCGTTCGCTCCCGAGGTGTACCGGTTTCCGCTTCCGGACCTGTTGCGGCGGCCGTCTGGTACGTCGGCGGAATCATTTGTCGCCCATTCGATCGCCGAGCTGCACCGCTTTCTGACGAGCACCGTGCGGCCGGACTCGATCGCCTGCGCGATTATCGAGCCGGTGCTCGGCGAAGGCGGCTTCATCGTGCCGCCGCAGGAGTTCCTGGCCGATCTTGCCGCGACCTGCAAGGCGCACGGCATCCTTCTGATCGCCGATGAAGTGCAGACGGGGTTCGGCCGGACCGGGCGGATGTTCGCGTGCGAGCGTTTCGGCCTCGAGCCCGATCTCATGTGCCTGGCGAAATCGCTGTCGAATGGCTTCCCGCTTTCGGCGGTCGTCGGCCGCGCCGCGATCATGGACGCGGCACAGCCCGGCGGACTGGGCGGCACGTTCGGCGGGAACCCGGTTTCCTGCGCGGCGGCCCTCGGTGCTATCGAGACCATCGAAGAGGAAGGACTGTCGGATCGCGCCGAAGCCATTGGCGACCTCGTCGGATCGCGCTTCGAGGACATGGCGTCCCGGTATCCGTTCATCGCCGATGCCCGTGGCGTGGGCGCGATGCGCGCGATCGAACTGGTGGAAGAGGGGACGTTGCGGCCCGATCCCGCTCGCACCGCGCGTGTCCTTGCGCTGGCAGCCGCGCGGGGATTGTTGCTCCTTTCCGCGGGCCTCGGCGGCAACGTCATTCGCACGCTGATGCCGCTGGTAATCACGGACGCTGAACTCGAGGAGGGGCTGACCGTGCTCGGGTCATGCCTGGCAGATGTCGCGTAATGGAAACGGGAGGTCCGATCGCATGAAGCCGCGCGTTGTCATTCTCGGAGGCGCAGGTGCGATGGGCCGGATCACCGCGCTCGACCTTGTGCGTACCTGCGGCAAGAACGTTCACGTGGTGATCGCCGACCGCGACGTTTCCGCCGTGCATGGACTCCCGGTCGAGACGGCACAGGTCGATGTCACCGACCCGGAAAGCCTGCGAAAGGTGCTCTCCGGTGCGTACGCGACCATCGCGTCGCTCCCGTATCGCTTCAATCTGGACGCGATGCACGGCGCGCTCGACGCTGGCGCGCACTACATCGATCTCGGCGGTCTGTTCCACGTCACGCGACAGCAGCTCGAGCTGGCGTCCGTGTTCAAACGGCGCGGCGTGATGGCCATTCTTGGCATCGGATCGGCGCCAGGGATTGTAAACGTGCTCGCCGTGATGGCGTCGCGCGGACTCGATAAGGTTCGCGAGATCCATTGCCTGGTCGGCAACATCGATCAAACGCGTTTTCGCAACGCGTCGCCGCTTGGATTCGGCTACTCGGCCGACACGCTGCTGGACGAGTTCACGATGCCGTCTGCCGTGTTCAGGGAAGGCAAGTTCAAGATGGTTCCGCCCCTCGATCCGGGCGAGCGCCTGGCGGTCCAGTTTCCGGTCCCGGTCGGCACGATGGGCGTCGATACGACGCTGCACTCCGAAGTGGCGACCCTGCCGCTGTCGTTTCGAAAGCGCGGGATCCGCGAGGTCACGTTCCGGCAGGCCTTCGAGAAGGACTTTCGCGAGAAGCTCATGTTCCTCGTGCAACTGGGGCTGACCGACACGTGCGCCCTCCCGTCTACCAACGGTCATGGCATCGTGCCTCGAGACGTGTTGATGGCGCTGGTCCGCCGTCTCGCGCCGCCTGTTCAGGTGGGTAAGGCCGTTCGTTATGAGGTGTTGCGCACGGTCGTGCGAGGCACGGTCGGTCGGCGCCGCGTGATGGTGACAGCCGATTGCCACGCCGACACCCAGGCCGGACACGGGATCGGACCCGACATCGACACCGGTGCGCCGCCCTCGATTGCCGTTCAGCTGCTGCTCGCAGGCGAAATGAAAATGCGTCCGGGCGTCTGGGCGCCAGAGCAGGTGGTGCCGGTCGCGCCCTTCGTGCGCGAGCTTCGACAGCGGGGAATGATCGTGACCTGCGGAACGGCATAGTGTGCATTTTCGAACCAGACAGAAATGTAATTCACGCCTGTGTCACACTGCTAAAGCCCCAGTATGCTGAAGGTCGAACTGCACACGCACACGTCCGACGACCCGATGGATCGGATTCCCCATAGCGCCACCGAGCTCATCGATCACGCGGTTTCTCTCGGCTATCACGCGCTCGCGATCACGCTGCACGAACACCAGCTCGACATTTCGGAGCTGACGCCGTACGCCAGGGAGCGGGGCCTCGTCCTGATTCCGGGTGCGGAGCGATCGATTGAGGGACGCCACGTGCTGCTGCTCAATTTCAAGAGCGGCACCGATGGCATACGCTCCTTTGCAGACCTCGCGCGTCTGAAGCAGCGCGAGCCCGGGCTCGTCATTGCGCCCCATCCGTTTTTCCCGGCGCCCACCTGCCTGCGTGGCGACATGGATCGGCACGCGGAGCTCTTCGACGCCGTCGAGTACAACGCGATGTTCACGCGGTTCGTCAACTTCAATACACGGGCCGAGCGGTGGGCGGCGGCGAACGGCAAGCCTCTCGTCGGGAACTGCGATGTGCACCGCCTGCGTCAACTGGGCACGACGTATTCGCTGATAGACGCCGAGCTGCACCCGGACGCCATCTGCGCCGCCATTGCGGCCGGCCGGACGCGTGTCGAATGCCAGCCATTGAGCCCCATCGACGCCGCGAGCGTGATGAGCTCGCTCATAATCCAGGATCTGCTGGCGCTGGGCCGGCGGCCGGCGGCGGTTGAAACGAAGCCCCGCGCCCGACTCACCCACGTGTAATTCGCTTCCCCTCACGCTTACGCCACACGTCTGCCGTCTCCTCGCTGAACATCGGACACGCGGGCGATAATAGGGGGCGATGGCTATCGAATCGGTCAACCCCTCCACAGGCGACACGATTAAAACCTACGACGAAATGACGCCTCAACAAACGGCCGCGGCTGTGGCCGACGCGCACGAGGCATGGAAGAGCTGGCGCAAGGTCCCGTTCAGGGAGCGCGCCGTGCCCATGAAGAAGGCCGCCGCCATTCTTCGTCAGCGGAAGGAAGAGTTCGCGACGCTGATGGCGCTCGAAATGGGCAAACCCCTCAAGCAGGGGATTGCCGAAGCCGAAAAATCGGCGCTCGGCTGCGACTACTACGCCGACCATGCCGAGGGCCATCTGGCGCCCGAGACGATCAAAACGGACGCGTCGAAATCGGGCGTGGCGTTCGAGCCCATGGGCGTCGTGCTCGCCGTCATGCCGTGGAATTTTCCGTTCTGGCAGGTCTTCCGGTTTGCGGCGCCCGCGTTGATGGCCGGTAATTCCGGCGTACTGAAGCACGCGTCGAACGTGCCGGGCTGCGCGCTGGCGATCGAGCAGGTGTTTGTCGAGGCAGGATTTCCCAGGGGCGTCTTCAGAACGCTCCTGATCGGCAGCCGTCAGGTGAAGGCGGTCATCGAGAATCCGCTCGTGGCTGCCGTGACGTTGACCGGCAGCACGCCCGCCGGCAAAGCCGTTGCGTCGCAGGCCGGAGCGGTCATCAAGAAAACCGTGCTCGAACTCGGTGGATCGGATGCGTATATCGTGCTCGACGATGCCGACCTCGATCTGGCGGTGAACACGTGCGTCACCTCGCGCCTGATCAATTCGGGTCAGAGCTGCGTCAACGCCAAGCGCTTCATCGTCGTCGAGTCGCTGGCGGCGGCGTTCACCGAGAAGTTCGTGGCGGCGATGAAGACAAAGAAGATGGGCGACCCCATGGCGGAAGGCACCGATGTCGGCCCGCAGTCGCGGCCGGATCTGCGCGACGAGCTGCACAAGCAGGTCGTCGACTCCGTGGCGAAAGGCGCGAAAGCGCTGCTTGGCGGTGAGATTCCGTCAGGCCGCGGGTCGTTCTATCCACCGACGGTCTTGACCGGAGTGCGGAAAGGTATGCCGGCGTACGACGAAGAGCTCTTCGGTCCGGTTGCGGCGATCGTGACGGCACGCGACGAGGCCGATGCGATCCGCATCGCGAACGACAGCATCTTCGGGCTGGGCGCCGCTGTTTTTACCAGGGACGTGGCGAGGGGCGAGCGCGTCGCCGGTGAGCTCGAAGCGGGGTGCACGTTCGTCAACGCGCTGGTCGCGTCCGATCCCCGCCTGCCGTTTGGCGGCATCAAGGAATCAGGGTACGGACGAGAGCTGGGGAGCTATGGGATTAAGGAGTTTGTGAATATCAAAACCGTCTACGTAAAGTAGCATTCGCAGATTCGCAGATTGTGAGATTCGCAGATTCAATCTCCAAATAAATCTACCAATCTGCCAATCTGCGAATCTGCCAATTCAGAGTCTCAACACCTTCGCCTTCGTGTTGAGATCAGCAAAACTCCGCGCTCTCAACTTCACGACTCCCAGCAGTACCCCGGCTCCGAGCCCTCCCACGACGAACCACCAGATAGCAGGGATAACCATGGACATCATGAAGCCCAGGATGACCATCGTCAGCCCGCCGATGCCCTCGACGCCGCTGCCGGTAAGGCTCACCCTTTTTTTCCGGTCGAGACGCTTCCACATCATCCACTCGGCGACCACCGGATCGGTCGGCGTCAGGTTGAGCGCAACGGGAGGATGCGGGGCGTAGAGGGCCTGCATGACGAGCGCGGCGATGAGCTGGCGCCACAACCAGAGCCGCGAATTCCGGCGCCGGAACTCTTCGATGATGTCGCCGGCGAGCGGCTCGTTGTCGAGCGCGAGCCTGCCGAGCAGCGCCTCAGCGAGTCTGGGCGGCTTCGGGGATGTCATACCGTCCCTCCCTTCAGTTGAGCCACGCCTTTCCAGAGCGCGACGAGCGAGCGTTGCGTATCCTTGACCGCCTTGAGTCCCTGCGGCGTGACGTCGAAGAATCGCTTGGCGCGGCCCCCGCGCTCGGGGCTGGGGTTGCCCATGCGCGACGATACCATGCTGTTGCGCTCGAGGCGCTCGAGGGCGGTATAGACCGCACCGAGAATCACGCTGCGGCGTCCGGTCGTTTCGATTTCGCGCGCGATCGGCACGCCGTAGGCCTGATCGCCGAGCCGCAGGATGGCGAGGAGAATCATCAGCTCGAAGTCGGTGAGGAGGTCGCGTGCCATTTAATTACAAATTATGAACAAATTCAGCCGGGCATGTCAACTGCTACCATCAGGCCCGAAATAAGGGGGGCATATGCGAATTTCTTTAGGCGTGCTTGCGTTGACGGCCGTTGTGCTCGGAGGACAGACGACGCTGGCCCAGACCAGGACGTATCGAACGCTCAACGATACGTTCGCGCCGCCCCACTTCACGTCTGTCGACGCCTGGAACCAGCGCGCCGCGCACATACGCGAACTGATTCTGGAATCCGCCGGGTTGATGCCCATGCCCGCGCGAACGCCGCTCGGCGCGCAGGTGTTCGGCGAAATCAAGCGCGACGACTACAGCGTATCGAAGGTGTACTTCGAAAGCCTGCCGGGGTTTATTGCCACGGGGAATCTCTACCGTCCTGCCGGCGAGGGTCCGTTTCCGGCGATTCTCTCGCCGCACGGGCACTGGGCGTACGGCCGCCTCGAAAACTCGGCCGTCGCGTCGGTGCCGGGGCGCGCGATCAACCTCGCGCGCCAGGGCTTCGTGGTGTTCACGATCGATATGGTCGGCTACAACGACAGTTGGCAGCTTCCGCATCGGTTGTTCGGTGGTCCTCGCGAGAAGCTGTGGGGCCTCAGCGTCGCGGGGCTGCAGTTGTGGAACGGCATTCGCGCGCTCGATTTTCTCGAGTCGCTGCCCTACGTGCGCCGCGACGCCATCGGCGCGACAGGCGCATCGGGCGGCGGCACGCAGGTCTTCCTCCTCGCGGCGGTTGACGAACGTGTGGCCGTCGCGGCGCCCGTCAACATGATCTCGCTCCAGATGCAGGGCGGCTGCCTCTGCGAAAACCAGCCCGGGCTGCGGCTCGACACGACCAACGTGGAAATCGCCGCGACGATTGCCCCGCGTCCGCTCTTGATGGTGTCGGCCACCGGGGACTGGACGACGAACACGATGAAGCGGGAGTACCCGGCGGTTCGCGAGCTGTACGCGTTGAGGGGCGCGGCCGATCGCGTGCACGGCGTGCAGTTCGACGCACCTCACAACTACAACCGCGACTCGCGCGAAGCGGTCTACGCGTGGATGGCGCGCTGGCTGCAAGGCGCTCCCGCCGACGTCAAGCGCGAAGAGCGCGCGTTCACACCGGAGCCGCTGCCCGATCTGCTCGTCTTTCATCAGCGGCCCGTGCCCGACGGCGCGGTGACGGCCGCTCAACTCACCGAAAACTGGATTACCGCCGCTCGCGGCCAGCTGGCAGCGTTGCCGCTCGACGCACGAGCGCGCGCGCTGCGCCTGGCGCTGGGATACGGGTCGTCTTCACCTGGCGCGGCGACACCCGGCGGGGCGGGCCGGCGTCGAACGGCGATCGTCGCTGGGGCGGATCCGGCGCTGGATCGTCAACTCCGTTCGGCGGGCTTCGTCGTGAAGGCGATCGATTTCACGCTGTTCGATGCGGCCGAAGCAGAAAAGATTCCGCACTTCGACACCTACAACAGGACCGCCGCGAGCCAGCGTGTGGCCGACATCGTCGAGGCGCTGCGTCTCGCACCCGATGCGGTGCTCGTGGCATCTGGAGACAGCGCGCTCGCGGCTCTTCTCGCGTCGGCAATCGAGCCGGGCCGGAAGATGGTGCTCGATGTCGGCGATTTCGACACGACGAGCGACGCGGCCTTCGTGGATCGGTTGTACATCCCGGGCCTGCGCCGCGCGGGCGATCTGTCCACCGCCCTCGCGCTTGCGGACGATCGCATCGCGATCCACAACGCCGGCGGCGCCTTCACGCTTTCCGGCGCGAGCGTTCGCCGGGAAAAGCTCACGCCACGGGAGATCGTGGACTTGCTCAAGAAGCGCTAGGGACAGTCCAAGGTTCGTTGGTTCGTTGGTTCGTTGGTTCGTTGAGTTCGTGGGGTTCTTGGAGTTCGTAAAGTTCGTGGGGTTCGTCAGGTTCGTGAGTGCGTCTAGCAGCCCCTGGTGAAAGTACGGCGTGGCCTGTTTAGGACGCTTAGGACAGTTCTCTGGCACTTGCTGCCTCAGAGTGATTACTGGTAGGAGACTACCGCCGTATAGTGAACTGCTCGAGCCGAGGCAGCACCTGCTCAACCTTGACGAGCTCGTCTTCGTGCGTTAGCCCGGGGACGACGACGAGCGTGACAGCCGTGCCGGTGAGGCTGCTTTCGTACATGCGCACGCTTTCCATAGCCGCGTCATTGGCAGACCCGACGAGCCAGAGCGAGCGGCAACGAAGGTCCTTCGGTTCAACCGGCGGCCACTCGAGCATTGCACCAAGCCACGCGATGTTGAGTGGCACACTCCCGCGCTGCCAGTCCGCCCGATCTGCCTCAGGAAGCGTGTTTGGGTCAAAATTACCGGCGTGCTCTGCCCGCAATACAGGGACCCATTTGGTGCGGAGGTCCAGAATCAACTGGCGAAACGCTCCTGAGGCCGCCGCTCCGAAAGGAATGCCCCAAATGACCATCGCGTCAACGCGATCCGACCGAGCGGCGAGGTACCTCCCGACATTCGCTCCGTATGAGAATCCCCAAATCATGAAGCGGCGTGCGCCCACTGCGTCGGCGACCGCGAGGAGGTCCTCGCACAGGCGATCAATCGAATAGGCCTCGGCGCTGGTCGCCTTGTCACTTTCGCCGTTGCCGCGCAGATCGACAGCTACGACCGTGAAGCGCCCACGCAACCGGTCGACATAACCCAAATCGTGCCACACGCGACGGGTTTGAAAGCCACCGTGGAGCAGCATGAGCACCGGCCCCGTACCGGTGACGTCATACGCGATACGTGTTCGATCCGGCGAGATCGCAAATGCAGTCTTCATCGTTCGCGGCTGGCGAGTGACGGGCATCGCTTCTGCAGCGGAAGACTTACTCCCAACTCCAATGAACAAAGCGAGAACCAGCGTGTACACGATGTTACCTGCGTTCATGTCACTTGGTAACGTACGCGCCTGTCGCGAGAATAGCCCGATCGAGTCTTCCGTCGAGAACCCCATTTGCGACGGGCTGCTAGCGCACCGAACCTCACGAACTGGACGAACTCTACGAACTTTACGAACCCACGAACCTACCCGTTGAACGTCTCGTTTTGAGACTTCAGTCGCGCCGGTCGCAGAACCGTGAAAAGTTTGTGACGCGTATGACTTTCGACCCCTGACGTCGTCTAATGGGATCAGAGGTCATCATGAACGCCACACATCGCGCGCTCAACGGGTTTGGTCTCGGCGCACGTGCGGGCGACACCCGGCTGGTGAGCGAGCCGCGGGCCTGGCTGCGCGCGCAGGTGCAGGGCGGTGCGCCCCTTCTTCCCGCCCCGGCCGAAGCATCACCCGCCGCTATCGCCGAAGCCCTCCACGCTTTTCGGGCGGTCGGGCAGGCCGCCGGACAACAGGACCAACAACAGGCGCGGCAAGAGGCTCGCCGGCGTCTCGTCCAGATTGCGGCAGCCGAAAGCCACGCGGCGCTCGCCCAGCGTGTGACGAGCGATCGCCCGTTTGTCGAGCGGCTCGTCGCCTTCTGGTCGAACCATCTATGCGTCTCCACCGGCGCCAAGGTCCTGGTCGCGCCGCTGGCCGGCAGTTACGAGCGCGAGGCCATCAGGCCTTATGTCGTCGGCCGCTTCGAAGACATGGTGCTCGCGTCCGCGCGGCACCCGGCGATGCTCGTGTACCTCGACAACTTCCAGTCGATCGGCCCCAATTCGCGCGGGGGCCAGTTCAGCGGCCGGGGCGGCCGCGGCCAGAAGCGCGGGTTGAACGAAAACTACGCGCGAGAGCTGCTCGAGCTTCACACGCTTGGCGTCGACGGTGGATATGCGCAGCAGGATGTGCAGGAGCTCGCGAAGATTCTCACCGGGTGGACGGTGGCCGGGCTGGTGCGGGGAGCGCCGCAGGTCACGGCGCAGCGCGGCCGCCGGCCGAACGGCCGGGCCGGCACCACGCCAGCCACCGCGGATCCGGAGCGCAACGGTCCCGTCGGATTCACGTTCCAGGCGCTGCTGCACGAGCCGGGTACAAAGACTGTCCTCGGGGCGAAATACGGCGACGATGGTGAAGAGGAAGGCGAGCGGGTGATCCGCGCGCTCTGCCGCCATCCGTCCACCTCGCGCTTCGTCGCCACGAAGCTCGTGACGCATTTCGTTGGCGACCAGCCGCCGGCCGCGGCGGTCGATCGCATCGCCCGCGTGTTCCGCGACACCCACGGCGATCTTCGCGCCGTGTCGCTCGCGCTCGTCGACCTCGATGACGCCTGGAGCGAAGGGGCACGGAAGTTCCGCACGCCGCAGGACTGGCTCGTCGCCGCGCTCCGCGCCTTCAACGCCACCGACGTCAGCGAGGCCGTGCTGCCGCTGCTGCGTCAATTGCGTCACCCGCTCTGGTCGCCGCAATCGCCCAAAGGGTTCGGGGATACGACGCAGGAATGGGCCGATCCCGATTCGCTGCTGAATCGGGCCGAGCTCGCGCGCACGATCGCGAGACGGTTGCGTCCCTCGACGTCGCCCGGGACGCCCCGAGCCGCGCAGCGCGTCGATCCGCGCGGGCTTCTCGATCTCGTCGATATCCCGTCCGGAGATCCGCTCCGCGGATTCATTGCCGACAACTCGATCCCCGCAGACGAGCGTGTCGCGCTCGCACTGGCAGGCCCCGCTTTTCAATGGAGATGACCATGAACCGCCGCACCTTCGTTCGTAACATGTGCCTCGGCGGCGTCGCGACGTTCGGCTTTCCCGTCGTCAACTTCGCGCAGGTGAAGCAAAGCGGCCGGTTCGTCTTCGTCCTCCTTCGCGGAGGTTTCGACGGGCTCGCGGCCGTGGTGCCGTTCGGCGACTCCTCGTATCGATCCCTCAGAGGCGCGTTCGCGTTCGAGGAATCGGAGCTGGCGGAATTGAACGACACGTTCGGTCTGGCGCCCGGCCTGGCGCCGATGCGAGAGCTGTGGCAACAGAACGAGCTCGTGGTGCTGCACGCGATGGCGATTCCGTACCGCACGCGAAGCCATTTCGACGGCCAGGCGATTCTCGAAACCGGCATCGATCGGCCCGTCGGATCGTCCGATGGCTGGCTCAATCGCCTGCTTCAGGTGATGTCGGGCGAGCGCTCGGGCATCGCGATCGCTTCGGGCATGCCGCGGTCGCTCACCGGATCGTTCAACGTGCAGACGTGGTCGCCCACACAGCTCGGGGCTGTCAGCGATGCCTATCTCGATCGGCTGTCGTCGCTGTATCGCACCGACAAGGTCTTGTACGGGCGATTTGAAGCCGCGGTGCAGCAGCAGGACCTCGTCGGCGAAGAACCGATGGCCGGTGGCAACGCACGGCGCGGGGGCATCACGCCGCTCATGCGCGCGACAGCCAAGATCCTGCGTCAGGACGGCGGCCCGAACATCGCCGCAGTAGAATTCAGCGGCTGGGATACGCATGCGAACCAGGGGATGGCTGGTGGTGCGCTCGATCGGCTGCTCGGCCAGCTCGCCGAAGGATTGATGGCGCTTCGCACCGACATGGGGCCGGCGTGGTCGAACACCACCGTGGTCGTCATGACCGAGTTCGGACGCACGGCGCGCCCGAATGGCACGCGCGGAACGGACCACGGCACCGCGGGCGCCGGGTTCGTGATCGGTCCGAAGGTCGCGCGCTCGACCGTATTCTCCGACTGGCCCGGCCTTGGCGATCGCGCGCTGTTCGAGGGACGCGATCTCAAGCCGACGCTCGATACGCGCGCGGTGCTGAAAGGCGCGATCGCGGCGGCATTCGATCTGACGCCGGCGCAGGCCGACCGCGTCTTTCCCGGTTCCACCGCCGTCCGCGGAACGTATGAACTGATGGGTTAAAAGAACTTTGGGTTCGTTGGTTCGTGAGTTCGCAAGTTCGTAGGTTCGTCGAGTTCGTCAGGTTCGTGGGGTTCGTGGAGGTTCGTGCGGTTCGTGAGTCTTATGCCTCCGCACCCGCGATTTCACCGGGCCGCGAACCTCACGAACCAACGAACCTCACGAACCTCACGAACCTTACGAACCTCACGAACCTCACGAACTTTACGAACCTTACGAACTTTACGAACTTACGAACTTTACGAACTTTACGAACTTTACGAACTTTACGAACTTTACGAACCCTGTGTAACCTTGACGAACCAACGAACTTGACGAACCCCAGGTTGCTGTCGATCAACGTGGGACGGCCGCGCGAAATCGGCGGCCAGGACCCCTGGACGACGGGGATTTTCAAGAGTCCCGTATCGGGACCGGTTCATCTTTCCCTGCGGAATCTCGACGGAGATGGTCAGGCCGATCTGAAAGTGCATGGCGGACCCGACAAGGCCGTGTGCGTATACTCCGCCGAACATTTTCCCGAGTGGCGGCGCGAGCTCGGCGTGGAGGAATGCGGGCCCGCGTCGTTCGGAGAGAACTTCTCGGTGTCGGAACTTCGCGAATCGACCGTGTCCATTGGCGACACGTTTCGTGTCGGCACCGCCGTCGTGCAGGTCTCGCAGCCCCGCGCGCCATGCTGGAAGCTCGGACGCCGATGGAATCGGCTCGACATGCCGAAGCTCGTCATCAAGAGCGGCCGGACCGGTTGGTACTTTCGGGTACTCGAGCCGGGTGTGGTCGAGACCGGCGACGCGCTGACGCTCGTCGACCGGCCGTTTGCCCGGTGGACGATCGAGGCCGTCAACGGCATCGCCTACAGCGCGGAAGGCGCGATGGATCTCGACGCGGCGCGCGAGTTGTCCCAGTGTCCGGTTCTGTCCGCCGTCTGGCGCGACGATTTTCGAGAAGCCGCCTCGTAATAAGATCTCACCGTGTCCGAACGGTATCGCGCCGACGATCTCGTCCTCTTTGCATCGCAACTCCTCGAAAAGGCCGGCATGCCGCGCGCTCGTGCGACCACGATGGCCGAGGTCATGGTCGAAGGCGATTTGCTGGGCCACGACACGCACGGTCTCGATCAGCTGGCCGGGTATCTCGAACAGATTAGAGACGGGCTGATGGCGACGTCGGGGGAGCCGGAAGTGGTGGCCGATCTCGGATCGGCGCTGACGTGGGACGGCCACCGGCTGCCCGGTCAGTGGCTCGTGAAGCAAGCCATTGCCGAAGCACGATCGCGAATCCTCGCGCATCCGGTCGTGACGGTTGTCATCGGCCGGGGCCACCATATCGGCTGCCTGCAGGCGTATCTCAAACCGGTGACCGACGCCGGGCTCGTCATGCTCTTGATGTGTTCCGATCCGGCGGCCGCCGGCGTCACGCCGCACGGGGGTGTGCAGTCGCGTATCACGCCGAATCCGCTCGCAGCCGGATTTCCCACGGGCGGCGCTCCGATTCTCATCGACATCAGCGCATCGACGACGACAAACGCGATGAACAAACGGTTGGCCGCTGCAGGCGAGCGTCTGCCGGGGCCGTGGCTCGTCGACGCGGATGGCCGCGCGACCGACGATCCCCGGGTGCTTGCCGGCGACAGACCCGGCGCGATGCTGCCGCTCGGCGGCCTCGAGCTCGGCCACAAAGGTTTCGCGCTCGCGCTGATTGTCGAGACCCTGACGTCGGCGCTTTCGGGTCACGGACGATCGGAACATCCGCGCCCGTGGACGGCGTCTGTCTTCCTTCAGATGATCGATCCCGATGCGTTCGGCGGCCGCGAGGGGTTTACGCGTGAGATGCGCCATCTCGTCGAGCTGTGCAAGGCGACCCCGGTGGCGCCGGGGAATCCGCCCGTCCGTCTTCCCGGCGAAGGTGCGCTGGCGCGCAGGCGACGGCAGATCCGCGAAGGGATCGCGCTGCACGAAGGCATCGTCCCGGCGCTCACACCATGGGCAGAGCGGTTGGGTGTCGCCGTGGTCACGCCACGCGCCGCGTGACTCCCTGCGCGAGACATTTCGCGACAACCAATCCGGCATCCTCGATGCGGATACACTCTTACGCGGATGATTCGTCGTGTCCTGGGAACCCTGGTAGTTGTCGCAGTTCTCTCGCCGTCCGCCTTTGGTGCCCCGCAGGCTCCTCCTCTCACAACCACCGCTCCGAGAACGGCCACCGTCACGGTCACAACGGAGCCGATCGACGTTGACGGTGCGCTCACCGAGCCGGTGTGGCGTACGGCTTCCAAAATCGGAGACTTGATTCAACGGCAGCCCGACGAAGGCGAGCAGCCGACCGAACGCACGGAGGTCGTGCTCGTGCGCGACGAGCGCAATCTGTACATCGGCGTGATCGCCTACGATTCCGAGCCCGAGCGCGTGATCGGCAGCCAGATGGCGCGCGACGCGAGCCTGATGGCGGACGACCGCATCGAAATCCTCCTCGACACGTTCCGCGACCAGCGCAGCGCGTTTTATTTCGCGACCAATCCGGTCGGCGCGCTGGTCGATGGCCTCGCGTTTTCGAATGGGCAACTGAACACGGAATGGGACGCGATCTGGGAGGTGAAGACGCGCCGCACGGACGAAGGGTGGGTCGCCGAGTTCGCGATTCCCTTTAAGAGCCTCAGCTTTCCGGCCGGACAGGAGGCCTGGGGCTTCAACATCGCGCGCACGGTCTACCGGAAGCTCGAAGACAATCGCTGGTCGGGTGCGCGCCTTCAGACGCAGTTCCTTCAGGTGTCCGAGGCCGGCGAGATCAACAGCCTCGCGGGACTGTCACAGGGCGTCGGGTTGGATCTGCGCCCGTTCCTCGCAGGAAGCTGGCTGCGGCTGAGCCGCGACCAGGGCGACGACTTCAAACGCAAGCCCGGTCTCGATCTCTTCTACCACCTGACGCCGAGCCTCAAGCTGACCGCCACGTTCAACACCGACTTCGGCGAAACCGAAGTCGACGCGCGGCAGATCAACCTGACGCGCTTCTCGCTGTTGTTCCCGGAGAAGCGCGCGTTCTTTCTCGAAGGCGCCGGTGTGTTCAGCTTCGCCAGCACTGGTCCGGAAACGCCAGGAGGCATCCCCGCGAGCGGCGCAGACCTGTTCCCGTTCTTCAGCCGGCAGATTGGCCTCGTCGGGGGCCAGGAAGTGCCGATCGATGCCGGCGTCAAGCTGACGGGCACCGTCGGGCGTACCGATATCGGCGTGCTGGATGTGCGGTCAGGTGATCTCGAGACCCCGGTTCGGGTGATCGCCGAAGAAAAGAATTTTTTCGTCGGCCGCATCAAGCGCAACATCTTCCAGCAGTCGTATATCGGCGCCATCTTCACCGACGGCAATCCGGCCGTCGGCCAGGAAGGGCGGGTGTACGGCGCCGATGTGCGTCTGGCCACGTCGCGGTTTCTCGGCGGGCGGCGCAACTTCGTGGTCAACGCCTACGGCGTGCGAAGCGAAAATCCGGCGTCGCCGGGCAACGACTGGTCGTACGGCTTCTCGGCGAACTATCCGAACGACCGGTATCTGGCGCAGTTCGCGATGCGCGATATCCAGTCGAACTTCAGGCCCGCGCTCGGATTCGTGCAGCGCGATAACGTGCGGATGCTGCGGGCGGGCGCCAGCTACAACCCGCGTCCGTCGTTCCTGAACATCCTGCAGATGAACCACGACATCTACTTCACCAGGTTCACGAGGCTCGACAACGATCAGGTCGAGAGCTGGGATGTGTATGTCACCTGGCTGGACTGGCACTTCAAGTCGGGCGACAGCATGCACGGCTTCTTCGATTTCAACCCGACCTACGAGCGCCTCTTCGAGACGTTCGAAATTTCGCCTGGCGTGTTTCTCCTTCCTGGTGAGTACCGGTTCACCCGCTTGCGGAACAACCTGTTTGCGACGGCGGCCAAGCGGCCGCTTTCGGGGAACGTCAGCATCACCTGGGGCAACTACTGGTCGGGCCAGGCCGAGCAGGTGACGGCGTCGATGGTCTACAAACTGCCGCCCTGGTTTACGCTGAACCTCTCCACGAATCAGACGTTCGCGCATCTGCCCGAAGGAAATTTCATCGCCCGAATCATGACCGCGAACATCAACTACGCCGCGTCGCCGCGGCTCTCGTTCTCGAATCTCGTTCAGTTCGACAACCGATCGAAGAATCTCGGGTGGCAGAGCCGGATGCGCTGGACGCTCGAGCCCGGCAGCGACCTGTTCTTCGCGTTCAACCAGGGTTGGATACACGAACTGGAAGAGGGCGAGGACAACGACAGCCTGCGGTTCAGACCGCAGGACACCAAGGTGTCGGCGAAGTTTCAGTATTCCTATCGCTTCTAGCGCGCCGAACACGCTGTACTATTCGTCGACATGGCTTTCACGATCCGTCTGCTGCTCGTCCTTGCGGTGGCGGGAGCGTCGTGCCGGCCGGCGCCTGCCAAACCCCCGGCCGAACACGCGGCACCGAGCACCAGCCGGCAGCTCGGGTCCTGGAACGGCGAAAGCAACACCACGCTCGGATTCGTGAGCGAGTCGGGATCGTTTCGCATCAACTGGACCGTGCAGAACAAGGACAACGCGCGGCCGGGCACCTTCCTCCTGACGCTGCGCAGCGGCATCAGCGGACGCGTGCTGAAAGTCATCGCCGAACACCGCAGCGCGGGCGGCGGCAGCGTGGAGTTCGGCGACGACCCGCGGCTGGTACGAGCTCATCGTGGAATCGAACGGCATCAACTGGTCGATTTCGGCAGAGGAGACGATGGCCACGCGACGAAAGTGACGCCGGCCGGCGCGCCGGTACGAAGCCAAGACGAAAGATCGGGGCGCGAGTAGCGCACGGCCACAAACTGATACAAACCGCACCCGCCCGGCGCCCGAAGACCCCTGAAAACGCCCACGAAACAGGCCCCTTCCACTACAATTGAAAGCTCAAGACCACGGAGATCAGCATGACCGTTTGGTACCAGCTTCCCTCGAAATTTCGTGGGCGTCAGGCGATTGCCACGCTCCTTGTCTCGATGCTCGTTCCGGTCGCCCTGGCGGCGCAGCAGCCCGCCGAAGAGCCCGGCAAACCTGTCGAAGGTCCGGCGTTCGGTGTGGCGGGCCCGCGACCCTCGAAGATCGAAGGCCCCGCTGCCGATCGCATGGTGGCGGAGTGGATGCTCCGCATGGGCGGCAGCATCGTGCTCGAAGGGCAGCGCAAGCCGATTACCGATCTGGCCGACCTTCCCACGACCGACTTTCAGATTCGCACACTGAACTTCACCGGCATCACGATGTACGCCGCGTCGTTACAGGACGAGCTGCGGAAACTGCCGCCCCTTCCGCATCTCAAGGAGCTGTACATCAACGGCCGGCTCTGGTACGACCAGCCGGCGCCGCGCGTCCAGTCCACCATCGCGCTCTTCAGCGAAGCGAAAGAGCTCGAGAAGTTCGTGATGAGCAAGCCCGTCCAGACCTATATCCCGTTCAACGATCTCGCGCTGAAGACGCTGACGTCGTTGCCCGACCTCAAGGAAGTACGCATTCACCAGACGCGCAGCTCGGGTATGTCGCTGGCGGCCTTTCCGCTGACGCACCTGGATCTGAACTACGTGGTCACGTTCAACGATTCGGGCATGCCCGGCCTCAAAGGAAAGACGACGCTGCAGCGGTTGTATCTGCGCGGCACGTCCATCACGGATGCCGGCATCCAGAACCTCTCCGATCTGACCAACTTGATCGAGCTCGACCTGTCGGACGTGTCGATGACCGACAAGGGTCTTGCGGCATTGTCTGGGCTGACAAAGCTGCGCCGCCTGAACCTGCAAAGCGCCGATGTGACCGATGCCGGCCTCGACGCGCTGAAGAACATGACGGCGCTCGAAGAGCTCAGCCTGTACCGGACCAAAGTGACCAACGCGGGCCTCGCGAAGCTGGGCGGCCTGACGAATCTGCGGACCGTCGATCTGCGCTACAGCCGCGTGACGGCCGCGGGTGTGCGCGACCTGGCCGCGAAGCTGCCCAGAACCGAGCTTTTCATGCTCGAGTCTTCGCAACGCGAACCGAAGCGCGCGATGGCGGCCTCGGATGTGGCGACCAGGGGCGACGCGGCTGTCAGCGAATGGCTCCGCGCCATCGGCGGCAAGGTGCAGATGGCCGACGGCAGGATCACCGCGGTCTCGCTCAACGGCACGTCGATTACCGACAGGGAATTCGTCGTGCTCGGCAAGCTGCCGCATTTGACTCAGCTGAGCCTGCAACATACAGAGGTCAGCACAATCGGCCTCGAACAACTGGCCGCGATTCGCACGCTGGAGCGTCTCGACCTCGGGCACACGCTGCTCGGCGACAATGCGCTGCCGATGCTCGCCTCGCTCACGAATCTGCGCGCGCTTCATATGCCGAGCACGCTCGTGGAAGGTACCGGCCTCGCGTCGCTGAAAGCGCTTTCGAACCTTCGCGAGCTCGATCTCGGGAATTCGCCAATTGCGGACGAGGGCATGGAACAACTGGCGCAGTTGACGGGCCTCGAGTCGCTCAACCTGCGCCATACCGACATCACCGACGCCGGCACGGGGCACTTCGCGGCCCTGAAGAACCTCAAGCGGCTCGACCTGACATCGGTGGACATAACCGACAAGGGCATGGCGGCGCTCGCGTCGTTGGCCGCGCTCGAGGATCTGGACCTGAGTTTCACGCGGTCTGCCGAGCCCGGTCTGGAAATGATCACGAAGCTCACGGGATTGAAGCGTCTTGGCCTCGAGCAGACAAGCATCACCGACACCGGCATGGCCTGGGTGGCGAAGCTGCCGAAGCTCGAAGCGCTGAACCTGAACTACACGCCGGTGAGCGACGCCGGGCTCGCGCAGCTCGCGAACAACCACGCGTTTACCGAGCTCAGGCTCGATCGAACCGACGTGACGGACAAGTCGCTGACGTGGCTCGCCGGCCAGACGAATCTGAAGTATCTCGATCTCTATCACACCCAGTTGACCGAACAGGGGTTCAACGGCGTTCGCAAGGCCCTGCCGAAGGCCGAGATCAACTGGAGCCTCGATGCGGGCCGCGCACGGCGGAGGACATAGCCGCATGTATCTCAGAGCAATCGTTGCGGCGGTGGTGTTGACCGCTGCCCCTGGCAGCGCGACCCACGTGTTGGCACAGGCGTCTACGAAAGATTCGCCCGAGGTGACGTATGCCCTCGAGCGAATCGAGCAGCGTGGCGGCTGGGTCGTGCGCGACAAGAGCGGCGTCATCGTCGAAGCGTCGCTGGAACGGACATGGGCGACCGACAACGACATCGACTTCATCGTCGCGCTCAAGACGCTGAAGAAGCTCGATCTGTCGTTCACCTACGTCACCGACAAGGGGATCAAGAAGCTGCAGGCGCTGCCCCAGCTCGAAGATCTCACGCTCGACACGGCCGAGTTCCTGACCGATGCGTCGATGGCGCACCTGCGCGCGAACCGCGCGCTGAAGCGGCTGGTCGTGCGCGGCGTCGATATCACGGACGCCGGCATGCCGTATGTGGGCGAGATGACGGGGCTGCGCCATCTCGATATCAGTTACACGATGCTCGGCGACGTGGGCCTCGAAAACCTGCCGAATCTCAGCCAGCTCGAGACGCTGAAGATCGGCGCGACGCTGATCACCGGGCTCAACCTGAACTTCCTCAAGCTGCTGCCGAAGCTGAAGTCGCTGAGCCTGAATGGCGTGCAGCGGCGCAACGCCGGCGCGTGCTGGACGCCGAACGTCACCGATCTCGATCTCGACACCATTTCGCTGCTGAGCGGCCTCGAAGAGCTCGATCTCGGCGTCGGCATCAAGCTCGGCATGGGTGGACAGCCCGCGGCGCCAGGCGGCGGCAACTGCCGGCTCACCGGCGGGCTGCAGATCAGCGATCTCGGCGTCGCGAAGCTCGCCAGGCTGAAGAACCTGAAGCGCCTCAACATCAGCGGCGCGCGTCTGTCGCCGGAGGGGTTGAGTACGCTGCGCTCGCTGCCGCTCGATCGGCTGAACCTCTTCGCGGCTACGGCGCTCGACGATGCGACGGGCGATGTGCTGGCGGGCATGCCGACGCTGACGTATCTCGACCTGTCGTACACGCAGATTGGCGATCAGGGTCTGCAACGGCTGGGCAAGCTGCCCCGCTTGAAATATCTCTACATCACCGAAACCAGGGTCACGCCGGAAGCGGCGAATGCTTTTCGGAAAGCGCATCCCAATACGTTCGTGTCGTGGGCAAGGCGTCCGGAACCGCGCGGGGCGCCATTGACGGTCGAAAAACCCGTCATCGAGGAATGACATGACATTCCGCATCGCGGGTCTCTCGCTCGCCGCCATTCTCATCGGGCTCCTCGTCACCGCTCCGCACCCGCAGGCGCAGGGTGCCGCGCCGGATCCGGTCTTCTTTCAAACGCAGGTGATGCCGGTGTTCGAGGCCGCGAACTGCAGCGGGTGCCATACCTCTGCCGGTGTGGCATCGGCCACGCGGCTGCATTTTCCCGACAAGGACGCGCCGGCAGCCGAGGTCCAGGTGTTCGGCCTCTCGCTCTCGGCTCTCGTCGATCGCTCCAATCTGTCGCAGTCGCTGATTCTGGCCAAGCCGACGAATACGATTCGACACACGGGTGGCGTTCGCATCAAGCCCGGATCGCCCGAAGAGCAAGTCGTGTCGAAATGGACTGTCTCGTTGGCTTCCACATCGGACGTGGCGCTCGCCGCCATCACGAAGAAGTTGCTGGAGAGCGAGGGAGAGTCGGCGCCGAAACAGCTCGTCCGGCGGCTGACGCACGCGCAGTACGACAACACCGTGCGCGACCTGCTCGGCGACTACAGCCGCCCGGCCGAGCGATTTCCGCCGGAGGATTACGTCGACGGCTTCAAGAATCAGTTGACCGCGCAGGGCATGCCGCCGCTGCTCGTCGAGACCTACAGCACGTCGGCCGAGAAGCTCGCGCTCAACGCATTCCGCATCGGCGACGTCAACGGGCTGATTCCATGCAAGCCGGCGTCGTTCGGCGACGCGAAGTGCCGCGACGCGTTCGTCCGCCGTTTCGGGTTGCGCGCATTCCGGCGTCCCCTGAGCGACGACGAAGTGAAGCGGTACTCGGCGGTGTTTGCTCAACAGGCGGGTGTGAGCAAGCGCTTTAACGACGGTGCGCGTGTCGTGGTCGAGGCGATGCTGCAGTCGCCGAACTTCCTCTTCCACGTCGAAGCGGGCGTCGACGGCCGCTACGCGGATTACGACGTCGCCAGCCGGTTGTCGTACTTGTTGTGGAACACGATGCCCGACGACGCGCTGTTCGAAGCAGCGGCCAGGGGCGAGTTGGGTACTCCGGCGGGACGCGAGCGCGCGGCGCGGCGTCTCATCGAGAACGTGCCCAAGGGCCGTCAGGCGCTCGACCAGTTCTTCGAAGAATGGCTGCGCTTCGATCGCGTCGTCAATGCCGTGAAGTCGAACCGCTATCGTGAGTTCACGCCCGAGCTGGCGCTGGCGATGGCCGAAGAGACGCGGACGATGCTGCATCACCTGGTGTGGAACGACCGCAATTTCATGGAAGCGTTGACGGCCGACTACAGCTTCCTGACGTCGGAGCTTGCCGAGATCTACGGCGTGCCCGCGCCGAAAGATCAGTTCGAGATGGTGAAGTTCCCATCCGACTCGCAGCGTGCGGGCATTCTCGGACAGGGCACGTTCCTGGCGTCGACCGCCGGACCGACCGACACGTCGCCGACGGCCCGCGGCATCTTCATCCGCGAGCGCCTGTTGTGCCAGCACGTGCCGCCGCCGCCGCCCGGTGTCATCACGACGCTGCCGGATCCGCTCACGGATGGACCTGCGAAAGGCCGCCGGCAACTGATGGTCGAACATGTCGAGAATCCGACCTGCGCGTCATGCCATCGGCTGATGGATCCGATCGGGTTTGGCTTCGAGCACTTCGACGCCATCGGGCGGCACCGTCAAACGGAAGCGATTCCCGTGCCCGGACGCCGCGGCGGTGGTGGGGGGGGCCGGGGAGGTCCTCCGCCGATTCAGGTGGACATCAATGCGCAGGGAGAGATCGCGGGGATCCCGAACTCGGGCTTCTCGGGGGCGAAGCAGATAGGCGCCATTCTGGCCGACAGCCCTGTGTGTCAGAAATGCATCGTGCGGCAGATGTTCCGATACTCCTATGGCAGGCTCGAAACCAACGCCGACGAGAAGATCATCGATCAGTTGTACGACCAGTTCAAGGGTTCGGGGTTCAAGTTCAAGAGCCTGCTGGTTGCGCTGGTGCAATCGCCCGAATTCCTGAGACAATGGACAACCAGGTAGGGCTCGGCTTGAATGTAGGGCTCGGCTTTAGCCGAGCCTGCGGAGGCAGGTAATGCTCAGTAGACGCACGTTCCTTAGAGGCATCAGCATGACCGGTGCCGCGGTCCAGGTTGGGCTGCCGCCGCTCGCCGCCATGTTCAACATGAACGGCACGGCCTACGCAGCCGAACCGGCGAAAACGGCCGCCATCGACAAGCGTTTCCTCGTGTGGTGGAACGGCAACGGCATCCCCGAGCGCTACTGGATCCCCCGCGAGACGGGAGAGAACTACGAGCTGACGGCGTGCCTCTCGCCGCTCGGCCGTGTGCGTGAATACGTGCACGTGCTCAGCGGCGTCGATAACGTCGCTGCCCGCCTCAACGGTCAGGGCAACGGGCACTTCAGCGCGCTGTGCGGCCTCATGACCGGCACCGCCTACACGGGCCGTGGCGCCGCGGGGCCGTCCATCGATCAGATCCTCGCCGCCAAGATCGGGACGAAGACCCGTTTCCGCTCGCTGCAGATCGGCGTCGCGCAGGAATCGCACGGCGAAAACGTCCATCGCAACATGACGTGGGCGGGCTACGAGCGCGCGCTGCCCCAGGAACATATCCCTCACAACCTGTTCGACCGCTTGTTCGGCGTCAGGGACGAGGGCTGGGTGAATCGCAAGAAGAGCGTGCTCGATCTCGTCAGCGGCGACGTGAACGCGCTGAAGCCGGCGCTCGGCGTCGCGGATCAGCAGCGGCTCGACCAGCACCTGACGTCGGTGCGCGATCTCGAGCGCGCCATTGCCAGCCTGCCGCCCGACTACGGCCAGCAGATGAAGGAACCCGAGGACATCACCGATCTCACCGACTATCCGAAGATCGCGAAGATTCAGTCCGACCTGCTGATTCACGCGTTCGCGTCGGGCCAGACTCGCGTGGCGTCGTACATGTTGACCAAGTGCCAGAGCCTGACGCGATTCCCGTGGCTCGGACACTCGGACAACCGGCATCACGATTACACCCACACCAACGCGGGCACGCCGGCGCAGCAGCGCATCATGCGCGACATCTGCCGGTGGTTCGTCGAGGAGTACGCGTATCTGCTCGAAGGCCTGAGGGCCGTGCCCGAAGGCGATGGCAACCTGCTCGACAACACCGCGACGGTGTTCGTGCACGAGCACGCGGAAGCCGATCCGCACAAGTGCAACGGGCTGGCGATGCTCGTCGCGGGCGGCGGCATCAAGGGCAACACGCACACGAAGACGCACAACAGCGTCGGCGACGTCTACCTGACGATTGTCGAGGAAGTGCTCAAGACCAAACTCGGCAAAGACTTCCCAACGGCGGAAGAGAAGATGCACGAATTGGTGTAGCTGGGTAAGGCAAAAGTAGAAAGTAAAAAGTAAAAGTTAAAGTAAAAAGTAGAAAGTGGGCGAGCCTGCCGCGCCGAAGCCTTGGCGAAGGCGGGACCCGCCCTCTTTTTTTGTGTACGCTCGGTGTATGCGCGTCTGGCGCGTGTGTGCGCTGGCTATCGCCGCTTCGTCCCTTGCCGCCTGCCGTCACGCTCCGCCGAATGTCGTCGCGGCCCCGCCCGTGGCGGTCGAAAGCGTTCGCCTGGAGGGATTCGACGTCCTGCCCGCCGCGACACGCGAGACTCTCGAGCGCGAGCTGCCGATTCGCGCCGGCGACACCCTGACCGACAAGCTCGAGCAGACCGCGGGCGAGCGGGCTGTCGAGATCCTGCAGAACTCCGGCTATCCATACGGCCAGGTCAGCCTCGCGCGCGAGCCCATCGACGCGACACGCTCACGCATCGTCATGCGCGCGCAGCCGGGCACGCTCGGATATTTCGGGCGCATCGACATCGCGGGCAATCGGCGCATCGACGATGCCATCATTCGAAGGCGGGTGGCCTACGCGCCTGGCGATCTGTTTCGTCGCAGCGCTATTGAAAGAACGCAGCAGCGGATCGGCACGCTCGGCCTGTTCAAGTCGGTCGAGATTCGGGCGCACGACATCGACAATCAGCCGGCTGAAGTGCCGACGCTGATCACGGTGGTAGAGCAGAACCCGTGGCAGTGGAATCTGTCGATGAGCTACGCGGCGGGCGAGCGGCTCGGTGTGGACGGGCGGATCAGCAATTTGAATTTTCTGGGAGCCGCCCGGCGGCTCGATCTGCAGGGCCGCATCTCGCACATCGAGCAGACCGCTGAGGTGGCGTTTACGCAGACCGAGGCGTGGCATCCGAAGCTGTCGCTGGGCCTGCAGGCGCGTCAGCAGGAAATCGACGAGGGTTCGTTTGTCGTGATGTCGCGCGGTGGCCAGGCCTCTGTCGGGTGGCAATGGAGGCGGTCGCTCGCCACGACCTTCTCATACGCGGTGGCGCTCGAGCGCAGCGACGTTGACCCCGCTCTCGATGCGCTGGTGGGATTGCAGGACGGCATGCTGAGCGCCTGGTCGATCGACCTCGATCACCACATCGCGCCGCCCGATCCTGGCGGGGCCTCGCTCGTCGCGGGCATGGATCGGCCACCGGTGCAGACTGCGTCGCTGCACGTCGAGCAGGCGGGTGGCTGGATGCCCGGCACCTTCAACTACTTCAATCTGATCGGCGACGTGCGCCGCTACTACCGCACCCGAGGCGATCGTCTCGTGTTCGCCGGCCGCCTCCGTTACGGCGCGATCGATCCAGCCGCCTCCGACGCCGACATTCCGCTGCTGAAGCGATTTTTTCTCGGTGGCTCGACCGAGATGCGCGGATGGGGCGTCTACGAGGTGAGCCCGTTGTCGGCGTCGGGCGAGCCGGTTGGCGGGAAAGGCGTGATGACGGCGACCGGCGAGGTGCGTTTCCGCCTGCTTCCGCGCCTGTCCGGTGCCCTGTTCGTCGAGGCCGGCAATGTGTGGGAGGATCCCTGGGCCGTGCATTTCGACAAGCTTCTCTACGATGCCGGGCCCGGCGTCAGGCTGCACACGCCGTTCGGCCTGATTCGCATCGATTTCGGCTATCAGTTGAAACCGCTCGAAGGGCTCACCATCGATGGGGCGCCTCAAAAACATCGTTGGCGGTTCAACCTCGGCATCGGGGAAGCGTTTTAATAAGACCTCGCGGTTCGTAAGGTTCGTGGAGGTTCGTAAAGTTCGTTGGTTCGTGAGGTTCGTAGGGTTCGAGCGGTCGCAAGTCCGCGCCCAGTGAACTCACGAACCTGATGAACCTGCGAACCCAACGAACCCAACGAACTCTACGAACTTAACGAACTGAACGAACCGATTGTGAAACCGATTCTCGTCCCCCATCTCCTTCCTGTCGTTGACGCTCGGCTCCTCGAGTTGCTACGAGCGCTCAGTCCGGCTGACTGGGATGCGCAGACAGTTGCACCTGCCTGGAAGGTCAGAGACGTGGCCGCTCATCTGCTCGACACACAATTGCGCAAGCTTTCACTGGTCCGCGATGGGCACATGCCCGGGCCGCCGCCACAGATCCGATCGCCCGAGGATCTGGTCGCGTTCGTCAACCGGCTCAACCGGGAAGGCGTCGAGATGTACCGCCGCTTGAGCCCACCGGTGCTGATTTCGCTGATGGACGTCGCGTCGAGAGAGAGCGCCGCGTTCCATCAGTCGCTCGATCCAATGGCCGACGCGGTCTTCGGCGTGAGCTGGGCCGGTGACGTGACGTCACCGAACTGGTTCGACACCGCCCGCGAGCTGACCGAACGCTGGCACCATCAGCAGCAGATCCGGCTTGCGACCGGCAGGCCCGGCATCATGACGCCCGAGCTTTACCATCCGGTGCTCGACTGCTTCATGCGTGCGCTGCCGTACCAATACCGGGATCAGTACGGGGAAACCGGCACGTACGTGCGAATCAACGTGTCGGGAGATTGTGGAGGGAGCTGGTATCTCTCCCGCGAGGACGATCGGTGGCGTTTGATCGAATCGCCTCGAGGGCGGCAAGTCTCTGACGTGACGATTCCACAGGACATCGCCTGGCGCATCTTCACGAAGGGAATCGATCGCGACCGCGCCGCGGCCGAGACAACGGTGAACGGCGATCGTGTTCTCGGTCTGCATGTGCTCCGCATGGTCGCGATCATCGGGTGAGTGGCGTGTTCCATTCAGGTACAGACCTTAAGGATCTCGACTGGTCCGCGGTTTGCTCTGTGGATCTCATCCCCCCAATTGAGGTGCTCCAATGATTATGGAAACGCGAAGCTTGGCACCCGACGCGCACGGAATTATTTTCCGGGACGGAACTCTTTACCGGGACGGCATCTTTTCCCGGTCCTGGAATGCCTGCAAACATGTCTTGTGCTCCCTGGTGGGTCATCGTCAGGACCTCAAGCTGGGCTCGGCGACGCTCGCGCTCACATGCGATCGGTGCGGATGGACATCTGCGGGCTGGAACTGGAGCGACGGGCCGCACGCAGCGGCGGAAGAACGTTACTGAAGACTCGTCAAGCGATGATGCGCCGCAACGCCGACATGCTCAGGTTGCCGCCGCTCATCACGCACACGATCGTTCTGCCGGCAAGTTGATCGCGCATCTTCACGGCGGCCATCAACGACGCCGCGCCGGCGCCCTCGGCGAGATTCTGCGTCGCTCGCATCGCAATCCGGACGCCTTCCTCCAGCTCCGCTTCGGTCAGCGTCACGATCTCGTCGAGTTCGCGCTTGAGAATGCCGAAGGTGAGGTCGAACGTGTAACGCGTCGCCAGGCCCTCGGCAAAGGTGCCGATGCGGTCCGCCGAGACGCGCTCGGGTCCGCGCCATGAGCGCGCAAAGGCATCGGCTTCGACGGCCTGCACGCCGATGACGCGCGTGGCCTTGCCGAGGCCCGTTCGCACGATGCAGCAGCCGCTGGCGCCGCTGCCACCGCCGATCGGCACGAGAATGACGTCAGGATCCGGAAGCGCGTCGAAAATCTCGAGGGCGTAGGTGCCGACTCCCGCGATGAGCATCGGCTCGTTCGCCGAGTGCACGTAACGGCGTCCGGTCCCTTCCGCCTCTCGCTCCACCCATTCGCGCGCGTCGTCGAAGTCGTTGCCATGTTCGACCACCGTGGCGCCGAACGCCCGAATCTTCGCGTTCTTCTCGGGGTTGTTGCCATGCGGCACGGCCACGATGCACGAGACGCCCAGACGTTCCGAGGCGAAGGCGATCGACTGGCCGTGATTACCCGTGCTGGCCGTAATCACGCCGCGGCGGCGCTCGTCGGCGGTGAGCGAGCCAATCAGGTTGAGCCCTCCACGAATCTTGAAGGCTGCCGTGGGATTGTGATTTTCGTGTTTGACGTAGATGTCGAGGCCGGTCTCCGCGGCGAGCAGCGGATGACGCATGAGCGGCGTCGGCGACACGAGGCCCGTCAGCGCCGCGCGGGCACGGTGGATATCCTCCAGCACGGGTTCCTTCATAACAGCGGCCGCAGCGTCTGTACCAGCTGATAGCCGCCGGCAAGCATCATCGAGAGAGCGGCCAGCCAGAGGCAGACCACCCACGTGGTGCTGCTCTCGATGACGCCGGCCAGGCGTGTGTGGTGGAAATACAGCGTGGCGCCGCCGAGAAACGGCAGCATAAGGCCCTGGCCGATCGCGCCAATCAGAACCAGCACAACGGGTTGTGGAAACAGAAAGTAGACGGCCGCACAGAGTATGGGCAGGCCGACGCACGCCGCCCGTACAACGCGCAGTCGAGCGGCGTCATCGCGATAGCGCGTCAGGCCGAAGAGTTGCGCGGCGTCGGCGAACAGGCGCGCGTTCGATGCCGTGGCGACAAAGAAGGTCGAGTAGAGAACGGCAAACGCGCCGACGAGGAATATCCAGGCGCCTGTGGTGCCGAGCGTCTGCTCGTACATCTCGCCTGAGAGTCTCGATCAGCTGGCGATCGGTCACCTGCATGCCCTGGCCATGGAGAACGGCGGCACCCAGAATGTAGAACGCCAGCGTGGCGCCGGTGTAGATCACCAGCGACAGTCCCGCGTCGGTATGAAGCACCTTGAGCCATCCAGCAAGACGCGCACGCCATGCCGGAGAGTCGTCTCGGGCACCGACGTGCCTCGCGTACCCCTTCTCCAGGCACCAGTACGGGTAATAGACGAGCTCGGACGCGCCGACGCCGGTAATGCCGAATGCCGCGAACGCCACTGTAAACGAGGCGGGCAGGTTGAACCGGAGCCCTTCGGCGATGTCGGACGTCGAGACCCGATAGGGCGTCCACTGCAGCGCGATCATGGCGACGATCGTGCTGATCGTAAACAGCGCCACCATCACCATGGATCCGACTTCGACCGGCTTGTAGCGGCCCGTCACCAGAAAGAGGGCGCCGGATGCGGTGATGCCGATGAGCAGCACGTTCGGCGATATGTTGAATCCCATCGTCTGGAAGACGAGCACGCATCCACCGATGAGGCCGGCGACCTGGAAGACCAGGCCGATGTACATGAACAGCCAGAACCACAGGATCCACGACACGCGGGCACGAGGGCCGGGAATCGTGTTCAGCGCCTCGAGCGTCGTCACGCGCTCGACGATGGAGAGGCGCGCGAGCTCGACCTGGACGAACACTTTGACAATGCACGCGAAGATGACGAACCACAGGAGCGAAAACCCGCTCGCCGCCCCCACTTTCGGCGTGACGATGAGCTCGCCCGATCCGACGATGCCGGCGCTGAGGATGAGGCCGGGCCCGAGATGAGCCGCCGTTGCCCACCACCCGCGAGGGGGAGCGAGGAGTGCGCCTGCCAGATGGGCACTACTTGATGTAGTTGCGTGCGTGTTCGAGTTCGGGGCGATTGGTATCTGGCTCACTGGCGACCTGGAGCAGCTGTTTGTAGAACGTCACGGATCGTGCGCGCTGGCCGGCTGCCTCGGCGGCGCGAGCGGCTCCGTACAACCCGTGGAATCGGTTGGGCTCCTTCTTCGTGGTCGCTTCGAATTCCACGAGCGCGTCTGCCGGCCGGCCGGCTTCGAGCAGCATGTAGCCGAGCAGTTCGCGCGCCGGTGCCAGCGGACCCGGCGACACCGCCGACTTGTCCGTTCCGTCCTCGACCAGGGCCGCCGCGCGCAACAGCTCGATACCACGCGGCCTGTCGCCTTCCGCAAAGGTGACCCACGCGATCGCGATCTGGCGCTGGATTTCCACCTGCTCGGCCCAATACGCGTCCTGCATCGTCTTCAGAGTGTCGCGGAGCGCGGCAAGCCGTTCGATATCGGCGGCGGCGGCACCGGGATTCCCGGATCGGGCGGCACCGAGCGCACGTGCGAAGTGGCTGATGGCATCGGTGTGCGGAAACTTCGTGCTGCGGGCCGTCAACGAGGCCGCTTCGGCCCACGCACTGCGTTCGAGCGCGTATCGGGCGGGAATCGCCGCTGCCGCATACACGCCGGCAACCCCGGGCGCCGCCACGCCGGTCGCGTTGACGTCCAGCCTCGCGGCCGCCGCGACCGCCTCGTCGGCAACGCGCCGCGCCGCCGCATCCTGGGCGATCTGCAGGTACGCGTACGCCTGGTAGTCCATCGCATGCAGTTCTTCCGATGTCGCATTTTCCTTGTGCGCGGCCTCGGCCGATCGGCGATTGGTCTCGATCGACTCTTTCCACAGGCCCACACGAGTGAACGTGTGCGATGGCATGTGCAGGGCATGCGGTACCGCCGGGGCGAGAGCCGCGTAGCTGCGAGCCGCGCCCAGCGCCTTTTCGGCGAGCGGCGGATGATCGTAGGCGTGAATGATGTAGTGCGCGAGACCCGGATGCTTCGGATGTTCCTTGTAGAGCGGTTCGAGGATCGACGCCGCCTTCAGCTGTTGTGTGTACTTCTTGTCGGTCGTCAGGGCCGTCTGGTTGACGGCCAGGGCATAGAAGATCCTCGCTTCCATGTCGGCAGGGAACTGTGCGACCAGCTGTTCCATCCCCTGCTCATAGGCAACCGTGCGCGCGCGTTGCGTGCCCGCATCGCCGCTGGTGTACAAGGCGGCCGCGGCGGCGATGTACGCACGCTCGCGGGGAGTGGGCGAGCCGGTGGTCTGTGCTTTCTGAATCGCGGCCTGTCCCTGGGCGATCTGCTGCGGGGATCGCAGGCCGGCAAACGGATTGCCCCAACTGCTCAAGGCAATGCCCCAGTGCGCCATCGCGCAGGACGGATCTTTCTGCAACACGCCGTTGAACGCGGCGATGGCCTGCGCGAACCAGAACGAGTGGAGCAGGGCGACGCCGCGATTGAAATCCTGTCGCAGGGCTGGCGCGCACGACGTCTGAAAGCTGACGCCCTCTGTGCCGACCTGGTCGCCGCCACCTGCCGGATGATCGTGCTGTACCTGCGCAGACACGGCAACAGCGATGGCAAAAGACGTCACGAGGCCGATGACGAGCTTCATGTGCACCCCCTTCAATTTCAAGCGGCTAACCTACCACGTCTATCGCGAAAAATGCAGCCTGATGAAGTCGAACAGGCGCGATGACGCCGTGGAGAGCCGTTCGCCCTTTCTGACAAGAATACCCGAGTGGATCGGGCGAATCGAGGCATCCAGCCCACGCGCCTCGACGCGCCGGCCGCGGGTGACGGCGCCGCTCGGGAGAAGGGGCACGATGGCGATCCCAAGCCCTGCCTCGACCATGCTGACGATCGTTTCGGTGCTCGTCGTTTCGAGCGCCACATGCGGGGTGACGCCCGTTTCGTGAAACGCATCGAGCACATGCTGTCGGCCGGTCGAACCGCGCTCGTAGATGATGAGCGGCTGATCCGACAAATCCCGCAGGCGTGTACGGCGTTTGCGGCTCAGCGCATGCTTTAGGGGCGTGATGAGGCTCCAGTTCATGGCGAAGAGCTCGTGATAGTCGAAATCGGGTGATGGCTCGTACGGTGCGGCGACGCCCATCGCCACTTCCGGGTCGTTCCGCAACGCCCCTTCCACTTCCAGCTCGTTCATCGTGCTGATGCGCACGTGCATATCGGGAGCGGCTTTCCGAAAATCCTTCAGAACATCGATCAGCAGATAGCGAATCAGATACTGGCTCGAGGCCACGCGAATCTCCCGGGTGCCGGTATCGACACTCAAGGTGCGGCAGAGCTCGCGAGCCCGCTCGAGGAATCCGATCGCATGAGGAAGAAACCGCCGGCCCTGATCGGTGAGAACGGCAGAGCGACGTGGCCCGCGGCTCTTCCGGTACAGCTCGACGCTCAGGCGCTGCTCGAGAGTGAGCAGCCGGTTCCGCAGGCCCTGCTCGGTGATGCCCAGCGCCGAGGCGGCGGCGCGGATGGTTCCCTGGCGCGACAGCTCTACGAACGCGCCAATCTGGTCGGTGGTGAGCGCCGGCAGCGGGGTGGCCATGCCTCGATAATAAACAGATATTTAGATGATTAAATGAAAAATTAACAATTTATTGGGTTGGAAGGGCGCGTGGTTCCATGTGTTCAGGAGGTTCCCATGGCCAGACGTCTGGGTGTGATCGCCGTTCTTGCCGCCCTCGTTGTCGTTCCCGTGTTCGTGGCCCCCGCCGGGCCCGCTCCCTCCGATGGGCTGGTTGTGCACGAATGGGGAACCTTCACCTCGATTGCCGGCGAGAACGGCCGCGCCGAGGAATGGCTCCCCCTCGCGGGCCCGGCCGACCTCCCGTGTTTTGTCGAGGGGGCCAGAGGCAACCGCAAGGGCTCCATCAGCGGCACGGTGCGGATGGAGACGCCTGTCATCTATTTCTACTCGCCTCGACCGGTGAGCGTCGATGTCAGGGTTCGCTATCGGCAGGGCCTCATTACGGAGTTCTTTCCCAGACCAGGAGGCACCGCGATCAGCATGGCGATTGCCGACGCCGCGATGCGAGGCGAGCTGGCATGGCGGAACGTCCGGGTGGTGCCGGGAGGCTCAGCGGAATTCCCGCTCGAGCCCCAACCCAATCACTACTACGTCGCCAGGCACACGGACGCCGCTCCGCTGCATGTCGGGGCCGAGCAGGAGCGCTTTCTGTTTTATCGTGGCGTGGGCCACGTCCCCCCGCCAATCGCCGCGACAGTTTCGACTGACGGCCAGATCGTCGTCAGCCACAGCCGGGGCGAGGCGCTCGGCGACATCGTCTTGTTCCAAAACCGCGACGGCGCGACCGCGTATCAGGCGCTCCATACCTCATTGGCGGGGGTGACGTTCAATCCGCTGACCCTTCGCGCAAACACGCCATCGCCTCGGAAGCACCTCGAGCAGGCGCTCGTCGCACACGGCCTCTATCTCAAAGAGGCGAAAGCGATGGTGGAGAGCTGGCAGGGATCCTGGTTCGAACACGGCACGCGGCTCTTCTACATCGTATCGGGTGAGACCATCGACGAGGCTCTTCCGCTGCAGATCGATCCGGCACCTTCAGAAAAGAAGCGCGTATTCGTCGGCCGAATCGAGATTGTGACGTCGAAGACGCTGCACGAGGTCAAGGCAGCGCTGGAAAGAAACGATCGCCGGGTGCTGGCGCAGTACGGGCGGTTTCTGGATCGAATCGGCAAGCGTCTGTTGTCGGATCTTTCTCCTGCCGCGCGCGCGGACCTCGCACGACGCATCCAGGCGGCGTATGTGCCCTGGCAGAGCGCCCCAAGCGCGTGCGCAGCCACCACGAACTGAGTCTTCGCGCTTGAACGATTTGTATTCAAAGAAATGGGTTGCCTTCGCGACGCGCAAAAGGGACAATCCCGGCAGTCCGAACCCCCGGCCGTCGCACCCCGAAAGATCAGCCTCGTCACACACACCTGCTGGAGGTCGCATGAGGAACCTTTGGGCGCTCTTTGTCCTGGTGGCCTTACCCCTGGTTGCTCAGGCGCAGTCTCCACTTCCCCCGGCTGCTTCCGGCAAGGTTGATTACGATGCGGACGTCCGGCCAATCCTCGCGCAAAACTGTTATTCGTGCCATGGCCCCGAGGCGCAGCAATCTGGCTTGCGCCTCGACTTGCGGCAAAACGCCCTGCGGGGCGGCGATTACGGCCCGGTGATTGTTCCCGGTGACAGCGCCGCCAGCAAGCTGATCCGGCGCCTTGTCGACGGCGATGGGGGCGTGCAGATGCCGCCAACGGGCCCGCTCTCGTCTGAAGAGATCGGCATTCTTCGCGCATGGATTGACCAGGGACCTGAATTCCGAACGGCCATCGCTCCCGAAGCTCCACCGCGGCCGATCGATCCGAAGCTTGCGGCTGTACTCGCGGCCGTTCGCTCCGGCGATCGCGCGACGCTCGAGAAGCTGATTGCGGCGGACCCTGCCATTGTGTCGGCGAAAGATCCGGCAGGCTCCACGCCGCTGCATCATGCAGCCGGATTCGGCACACTGAACAGCCTGACGCTGCTCGTCGACAAAGGCGCCGATATCAACGCTAGGAACCGGCGAGGTGCGACACCGCTTCACTGGGCGGTTCACGACGAGGCGAAGGTTCGGCTGTTGCTGGCGCATGGCGCTGACGTGAATGCGAAGCAGGTCGAGGGCCGCACGCCCGTATATCAAGCAGCGGTGTTGGGGGGCGGACTCCCCGTTCTTCGGCTGCTGCTCGAGCACGGCGGCAATGCGAGCACGCCGATCCTCATCGGGCAGACGCCACTCGCCGTGGCAGCCATCCGCGGCGACGTGGATGCGATACGCGCGTTGATTGAAAAGGGCGCCGACGTGAACGCAAAAAATGGCGCTGGCAATACCGCCCTGATGGCAGCGGCGACCAATGGCCATGCCGGCGCGGTGAGGCTGCTGCTTGAGAAAGGCGCGGATGCCAAGGCGACGAGCAAGCTCGGGGAGACGGCGTTGGGCAACGCGGCAATGGCCGGCGATCTCGAAACGGTCAACATGCTGCTCGAGCGAGGCGCCGACGTGAACAGCCGGAACAGCCGCGGCTATTCGCCGCTGCTGCTCGCTGCCGGATCGGATGCCATGCATGCGGGCATCGTGAAGACGCTGCTTGCGAAAGGCGCCGATACGACGTTCTCCGCCGACTACGACGAAGATGCTCTGATGCTGGCGGCCAAACGCGGGAATACCGAGGTGACGCGCCTGCTCGGAGGCGCCGCGGCGGTCCGCATGCGTCCGGAGATGGCAGCGTCGCATCACGCCAACCGGACTGCGTCACCGGCGAAGGCTGTCGAGATTGCGATGGTGTTGCTCGAGAAGCAAAGCCACAACTTCATTCGCATCGGCGGCTGCAATTCCTGCCACTCTCAGGATCTTCCGTCGGCCGCTGCCGCCATCGCGCGCGACAAGGGCATTCCCGCACCCCTTCACATTCCGCAGTTGCCGTCTTCGATGACGCCGTCGCCTGAACGCATCATGGACCTCAACGCCGTGAGCGTGACCAGCATCGCCTGGGAGATGTTTGATCTCGGCATGAACCGTGCGCCGAAGGACGCGTTTACCGACGCGGTCGCGCGCTATATCAAAGCGATGCAGTCGCCAAGCGGCCAGTGGTCGACGAACGAAGGCCGACGCCCGCCGATGAACTCCGGTGATTTTCAGGCTGCCGCTCTCGCGATCTATGCCTTGAAACAATACGGTCCCGATCTCGAGAAGACTTCGACCGACGCCGTCATCGCCAAAGCGGTCAATTGGCTCGAGCGCGCGAACCCGACGACGTCGCAGGATCGCGCGTTTCACCTGCTCGGGCTCGCGTGGGGAAACGGCGCGCCTGCCGTCATGAAGAAAGCGGCCCGCTCATTCGCGGCGATGCAGCGCCCGGATGGCGGCTGGAGCCAGTTTTCTGAGATGAGTTCAGATGCGTATGCCACAGGACAAGCGTTGTATGCATTGAACGTCGGTGGAAAAATGGCCGTGGTGAATTCGGTCTACCAGAAAGGCGTTGATTACCTGCTGCGAACCCAGGCGGCGGATGGCACGTGGCACGTGCAGACACGCGCGATATGGCTGCAGCCGTACTTTGAAAGCGGGTTCCCGTACGGACGCGATCAGTTCATCTCGGTGGCCGGCACCGCATGGGCGACGATGGCCCTGTCGGTCGCGGCCGAGCCGCAGAGGCTCACATCGGCCAGGGATTAGGGATTCGAAACACCGTAGCGTTCGCGTGCAGGCCGGGTCTGTTCTCCAGACCGGCAATCACGAGCACGACAGCTTCATGCAGTGAGCGGGTCTGCAAGGCAAGACCCGCCCTAAGTACTCCCGGCCCTCTTGTTCTCCTTAATCTCTTGTTGAATTCCGTTTCTACCACATCCCTCGCAGCTTCCCGGCGACGTTGACGCGGGCGGTGGAGTGAACGGGCGCCTCGGGCGAGTCGAGGGCCTCGGGCCACACGATCGCGTCGAGCCTGGCGATGACCGCCTTCGTCAGGAACCGGCTGCGTGTGCCGTACACGTGGCGGTCGCCGTTCTTCGGCTGATTGGTGACGTAATACTTGAGCGGCGCGATAAGGTGCAGTTCGTTTTTCGCGCGCGTCATGGCGACGTAGAGAAGACGCCGCTCTTCTTCGATCTGGTCGGAGCGGCCGGTGGAGAACTCCGACGGGAAATTTCCATCGGCGACGTTCAGGATGAACACGGTGTCCCACTCCTGTCCCTTCGCCGAATGGACGGTCGACAGGATGAGGTAGTCCTCGTCGAGGTACGGCGTGCCCGAGAGGTCTCCAGTCACCGCGGGCGGATCGAGCGCCAGCTCTGCCAGAAACTGATCGCGCGTCGCGAACTGCTGGGCGAGGCGCTCCAACTGCACGAGATCGGTCGCGCGCACGTGTGCCGAATCGTAGATGCGCTCGAGGTGCGGCTCGAACCACTCCCTGGTCCGGCCGACTTGTCCCTGCCACGGTCCCTCGGCGACGGCGAGGCCCGTCATCAATTCCACAAACGGCGCCCACGTATCGGCGATGCCCGCGGGCGGGCGAAATTGGGCGAACGCGGTCCACGAATAGCCTGATTGCTCGAATCTCGCCACGACCAGCTCTGCCGTAGACGGCCCCATGCCGGGCAGCAGTTGCAGCGCACGGAACGCCGCAATGCGATTTTTCGGGTTGTCCGCCCAGCGCAGGACCGCGAGCAGATCCTTGACGTGAGCGGCTTCCAGAAACTTCAAACCGCCGTATTTCACGAAGGGAATGTTCCGGCGGGTGAGCTCGAGCTCGAGCGTGTCGCTGTGATGCGAGCTCCGGAAGAGGACCGCTTGCCGTTTCAGCGGCACCCCGCTCTCGCGTGTCGCGAGCACCTGCGCCACGACGTAGTCGGACTGGGCCTGATCGTCGGCGACCGTGACGTATCGAGGCGGCCGCCCTGCTCCCTTGGTCGTCCGCAACACCTTGTGGTACTGACGGGTGCCTTCCGCAATCAGCGCGTTGGCGGCGTCGAGAACGCCCTGTGTCGATCGATAGTTCTCCTCGAGCGTGATGATGGACGCCGCCAGGCCGTTCTCGCGGACGTACTGGTCGGGAAAGCCGAGAATGTTCTCGACCGTCGCGGCCCGAAACGAATAAATCGACTGTGCATCGTCGCCGACCACGGTGACGCCGTCGCCGTTCCGGCGAAGGTACTTCACGATGTCGGCCTGCAGCACGTTCGTGTCCTGATACTCGTCGACGAGGATGTGGTCGAACTCGCCGCCGATGTCGGCGGCCAGGCGGTCGTCGCACATCATCGCGTGCCAGTAGAGCAGCAGGTCGTCGTAGTCGAGCGCCTGATTGGCCAGTTTCTTTTCGACGTACGCCCGGTAGAGCCCGGTGAGCTGCGATTCCCACTCGGCACACCAGGGGAACACCGCGTCGAGTGTCTCGGCCAGCGGCCGTTGTGTGTTGACGCGATGCGAGTAGATGGCCAGGCAGGTGTCCTTGCGCGGAAACCGTTTGTCTGCCTTCGACAAACCGAGCTCGTGCCGAAGCACGTCCATCAGGTCTGCGGCGTCGCCGCAATCGAGCACGCTGAAGCTCGGGTCGAGCCCCACGGCCGCCGCGTGACGACGGATTAGCCGGTTGGCGATTGAATGGAAAGTACCAGACCAGTACAGGCGGACAGGGCTGAAGCCCTGTGCCACCGAAGCTCTCTGCGTCACCACATCGGTTGCAATCGCGTCCGGTTCGGTGGCGCCAGGCTTCAGCAATGTCTGGTCTGTCTCGGTGGCGCAGGGCTTCAGCCCTGCCATGGCATCACTCACAATCCGTTGTGTCCGTCGCGTCATCTCGACAGCCGCGCGCCGCGAGAAGGTGAGGAGAAGAATGCGCGCGGGGTTGGCGCCCGCCAGCACGAGATGTGCGACGCGGTGCGCGAGCGTGTTGGTTTTCCCCGTGCCGGCGCCGGCGATGATGAGCAGTGGCCCCGATCCGAATTGCGCAGCCTGCCGCTGCCGTGGATTCAAAGACGCGAATGCGGACGATTCGTGCATTTGCCGCTTACTATAGCGCGTCTTTCGCCCTTTTCTTCGCCCAGTCGGATGGGGCCGGAAAGGCTTGCGGCGTTTCTTGCCCTGTTGCTCTCGTCTCCCTGCAAGGGTCCCGAAGCCGCTCCGCCAGCCAGGCAGTCCCAGGAACAGATCCAGTGGGAGGCGATCCGTTCGTGGTCGGGCCGCAGCAGCCAGTATCTGGATTCCTTCCCCGCCGAAGGGGCTCTTCGAATCGACTGGGAGGCGAAACCCGAGTCGGGGGCCAGGACGCCCGGCGACCTCAAGATCTTCGTCCACAGCGCCATCAGCGGCCGGGCGCTCGCCGGCGCGATCGTGGACCAGGCCGGAGCAGGCAAGGGCACCGCCTATTTCAGCGAAGAACCGCGAACGTTCTTTGTCGCTGTGTGACCTCAGAAGATCTGGAATGGAAGGTAGCGGTTTCGGAGAGCCTAAGGTGAATTCGCAGATTGGTGGATTAATCTACCCATCTACCAATTCAGAGTTCTCTAAGTGCGACCGGTATCGGTAACCTTGCCGCGCGGATGGCCGGAAACAGCCCGCCAATCAATCCCATCAACAACGCGTAGGTCAGGCCCATGATGAGCAGTCCCGGCGTCACGCGAAACGCGAAGGCGACCTGGCTGAACGTCTGGAAGTTCATCGTCGAGGTCTGGTAGCCGTTGAACGCGAGGTACGCCGCGGCGCCGCCGATCGAGCCACCGATGAGCCCGAGCACCATCGATTCCGCCAGTACCGACACCAGCACGGACCCGGTGTTGAAGCCGAGCGCGCGCAGCGTGGCGATCTCGCGTGCGCGCGTGGCGACGGCCGTGTACATCGTGAGGATGGCCCCAAACACCGCGCCGATGCCCATGAGCCCGGCAATGCCGTACCCGACCGTCTGGATGAGCCGCGTCAGCGCCTGCGACTGCGAGGCGTAGTACTCGCTTTCGCGGCGTATCGACACGTTCAGCTGGGGGTTCGACGTCAGGTAGTCGCGAAACGCGTCGTACGAGTCGCGCGAATCGAGCTGCGCGAGGAGCGACTGATACGTGTTGCCCCGGCGATACGCCCCCTGCAGCACGCGCGCGTCGATCCAGATCTCGGTCTCCGCGACGCCGCCATCCACTTCGAAGATGCCGACCACACTCCAGCGGTTCTGACCGCTGACCACCGTATCGCCGACTTTCAGATTCACGAACTGGCCGCTGGCCGCGCGGCCGGCGATGACCTCGTTGGTCCCGAACTCGAACATGCGCCCTTCGACCATCGAGAATTCCGTGCGCATCGGGATGCTCTCGGCGCTGATGCCCCGAATCGGCACGTTGGCCGGCGCATCGGGCGTCACCAGCTTCGGCAGGTCGATGATGACCATGAGCTCGGCCGCCGCCAGCGCCGCCTTGCCGTCGCGCCTGATGCCGGGCGCCTGCTTGATGACGTCGACATCCGCGCCCGAAAGGCCGCTCGTCATCTCGCTGTCGGCGCCGCTGCGCAGCACTAGCGCGCGATCGGGCGAACCCGAGCTCTGCATCGCGGCCTGAAACCCGGCAGCAATCGACAGCACCGACACGAACACCACCACCACGCCGGCGATGCCGACGATGGCGACCCCGGACGAGCTGAGACGCGCGGGGATCGTGCGGATGTTCAGCGCGAGCACGGCAAGCGTCTGTGCGATCCACCGCATATCAGGCGCGCCTCAGCGCATCGGTGATTTTCAGCCGCATGGCGGCCACCGCCGGCATGACGCCGGCCAGGAGCCCCATGAGGGCCATGAGCCCCACGCCGATCGCCATATCGCGCGCCGGCAGCGTGAAAATCGGCAGCATGCCTCTGGTGGGGTCGCCGCCCTGCACGAACAGCCATGCCAGCCCCAGTCCGAGCAGACCGCCGGTGAACGTGATGAAGAGCGATTCGGTGAGCACCAGCCCGAGGATGGTGGGATCGGTGAACCCGAGCGTCTTGAGCACCGCGAGCTCGCTCGTGCGTTCGCGCACCGACTGTGCCATGGTGCTCGCCGCAACCAGTCCGAACATGAAGAGCACCGTCGACGAGATGGCGATCATGATGCTCCCGATGTCGCCAATCTGTTTGGCGAAGCCCTCGACGAATCCTTTTTCCGTGGTCGTCTTGGTTTCAGCCGACGAGTTCGCGAACATCTCATCGAACCCATGGGCCAGGTCGACCGCCTTCGACGGATCGGAAATCTTGACGACGTACCAACCGACCTCGCCTTCGCCCTGAATCCGGTTCTCGTCGAGGTAGTCGTAGCGGAAGAACATCTGCGTCTTGTCCACCATGTCGCCGCCGTCGTAGATGCCGCGGATGTTGAATTCCCACGTGGTGCCGCCGCCCTTGGGCAGCCAGATGGGCGCCGTCAGCGGAACGCGATCGCCGATCTTCCAGCCGAATCGAGTGGTGAGATCGCGTCCGATGATGGCCCCCTGACGATCGTCGAGCCAGGCCTTCACCTGGTCGGGCGGCACCACGAACTCGGGATAGGTTTTCAGAAACGGCTCCGGCACGACCGCGATGTTGGCGAAGAAGTTCGTCGGGTCCTGGTAGATGCCGCCGAACCACGTCTGGTGCGATGCGATCTCGACGCCCGGCACCTGCTGCAGCCGCGCCTGGTAGGAGACCGGCAGCGGCATGATGAGGCTGATCTTGTGGATCAGCACCAGCCGATCGGCGCCCGCGATCTCGACACCGAACGAGAACGAATAGCGGATCGTCATCAGGATGCCGAACAGCACGAACGCGATGAAGATCGACAGCAGCGTGAACGTCGTCCGGAACTTGCGCCGCCAGATGTTCTTCCAGATGAGCGGAATGAACTTCATGAGTCCCCCCGCATGAGGACGCCCTTCTCGAGGTGCAGCGTTCGCTTGGCGCGTTCGGCGGCGTGCGGGTCGTGCGTGACCATGACGATCGTCTTGCCCTGATCGCGGTTGAGCGACTGCAAGAGGTCGAGAATCTCGTCGCCGGCCTTCCGGTCGAGATCGCCGGTCGGCTCGTCGCACAGAAGCAGCGTGGGATCGGTGACGATGGCGCGCGCGATGCCGACGCGCTGCTCCTGGCCTCCGGACAGCTGCCGCGGATAGTGCTTGGCGCGTTCGGCGAGGCCGACGACTTTCAGCGCGATGCCGGCCCGCTTCTTCCGCTCCGCCTTCGACAGCTTCGTCAGCAGCAGCGGCAGCTCGACGTTCTTCTCGGCGGTGAGCACGGGCAGCAGGTTGTAGAGCTGGAAGACGAACCCGATGTTCTGCGATCGCCACCTCGAGAGCTGGTTGCCGGAGAGCGAGCTGACGGGGACGCCGTTCACCTCGACCGCGCCGCCGGTTGGGGCATCGAGGCCGCCGATAAGGTTCAGGAGCGTGGTTTTGCCCGATCCTGACGGCCCCATCAGCGCGAGAAAGTCGCCCTGGGGAATTTCGAGATTCACGCCCTTCAACACCTCGATGCGCTCGCTGCCGCGCGTGAAGTGTTTGTGGACGTCTCTGACCTTGACCAGTCCGTTTTCCAGTGGCATGACGTTTTGACCCTACCGCGTAACTACGAGGCTGCCCGCCGAAAGTTCCGCCGGCGGCGACACGACGACGCGTTCGCCGGCATTCAGGCCGGCCACGACTTCCACGCGGTCGCCGTCGGTGCCGGCCGTGGTCACCGCACGGCGATCGACACGATCGTTGACCACGACGAAGACGTACGACGCGGTGCCGTCGGTCTTGATGGCGCTCTTGGGGACGAGCGTCACCGGCCGTGCGGCCGGTGTGCCGCTGTCCTCGGTTTCCCTGAGGAAGGTGACCTTCACACCCATGTCAGGAAGGATCCGCGGATCGAGCTGCTGGAATCCAATTCGCACGAGGACCGTCGCTTTCTGGCGATCGGCTGACGGAACGGTTGTGATGACGTGCGCCGGAATCTGAAAGTCAGGATACGCGTCGAGCACGGCCGTCACCGTCTGGTCGGGTTTGACGCGATTGATGTAGCTCTCGTTGACGTCGACCTCGATCTCGAGCGAGCGCATGTCGACGATGGTGCAGATGCCGGTGCGGGTGAAGCCACCACCGGCCGACACGGGCGAGACCATTTCGCCGGGCTGCGCGTCTTTCGAGATGGCGACGCCGTCGAACGGCGCGCGGATGATCGTGCTGTCGAGATCGGTCCGCTGGACGATGATCTGGCGCTCGGCCACGCGCACCTGCTCGTGCGCGGCGCTGATGCGCGCCTCGAGCGAATCGACGGCCGCCCGCGCGGCGTCGACTTCTGCCGCCGTCGAGTAGCCGACGCTGACGAGCTTCGACACGCGCGCCAGCGTGATCTTCGCTTCGGCGAGCCTCACCTCGCTCTCGTTGACCTGTCTGCGCGCGGCTTCGGCCTGCGCTTCGGCGAGCCCGACGGCGGCGCGCTGCGTCTCGTCGTCGAGGCGCGCGAGCACCTGGCCCTGGCGCACGGCCATGCCTTCCTCGACGTTCACCTCCACGACTTTGCCGGTGATTTTCGAAGAGACCGTGGCCCGACGGCGCGCCGTAACGTAGCCCGTCGCGTTCAGGACCGATGCCTGCGTGCCCGCCTGACGCTGTGTGACGGAGGCGACCTCGACTTGGGTCGGCCGTTCGCGTGAGAACCACCACCAGGCCGTACCGCCCGCCGCGGCGACGAGCAGGACGAGCACGAGCCATCCGACCCAGCGCCGGCTGGCGGGGGTCACCGGGTCTCTCTCGAGCTTCAGTGCGGCAAGGTCTTGGGCGAGGTCAGACATTGGAAGATTGGTAGATTGGGAGATTGGTAGATTACGGGATTCGCAGACAGCATTGTTTCAATCTGCCAATCTCCCAATCTGCCAATCTACCAATCATTAAGCCCTTCCCGCAAACTCGCGCGTTTCGGTGTGCACCCGGACTTTTTCGCCGACCTTGATGAAGAGGGGGACCTGGATGGCGAGGCCCGATTCGAGCGTCGCGACTTTGGTCACGCTGCCGCTCGCGGTGTTGCCGCGAACGCCTTCCTCGGTGTCGCTGACGGTCATCTCGACGTGCGGGGGAAACTGCACCCCAATGGGGTTGCCGTTGAACTTCTGGACCTGCACGATCAGGTTGTCGACCAGGAGCAGCCGATCGTCGCCGAGCAGCTCGGGCCGCAGCGTGAGCGTTTCGAACGACTCCTGATCCATGAAGTTCAGCCCCGCGCTGTCCGTGTACAAGTAGGAGGCTTCCACCATGACCAGGTCGGGCTCGTCGAATTTCTCGCCGGCCTTGAACGTCTTGTCGAAGACGGCGCGCGTGACGAGATTGCGCATCTTGATGCGGACGAGCGTCTGCCCTCCGCGGGCCGTCGGCCGGGAGACCTCGACGTCGAGGACGTGGTAGGGCGCCCCTTCATATTCGAAGAACATCTTTCGCTTGATGTCGATTGCTTCGATTAACGATGCCATTTGGACGATTTTATCCTTTTACCGTCCAGCCCTTCTTCATGAGGTACTCCCGCACCCGATCCCGCAGGTCGCCCTGCAGCTCGATGGTGTTCTCCGACACGGCCCCTCCTGTGCCGCAGGTGCGCTTCAGTTCCTGCCCCAGCTCCTTGAGAAACGCCGCGTTCTGCGGCAGGTCGTAGACGACCGTCACCGTCTTCCCGCCTCGTCCCTTCTTCTCCATGCGCAGCTTCGCGACGACGCGGCCGGGGATCGATTCGTCCGCGGTCCGCTTGCTGCTGCACTTGCAGTCCTTCACCGGCCAGCCGCAGCCGGGGCACACCTTGCCGATGCCGGTGGAATATACGACCCGTCCGTCGCCCATCCGCTAAGTATCTCGTGAAGAAGGCCCAGCTTAAAGAGTCCGGGAGTCTGAAGAGTCCAGAAGAGTCTTCGAGTCCCTCGACTCTCGACTCCGGACTCTCCAGACTCCAAAGACTCTCCGGACTCCAGGACTCTCCAGACTCTCAGACTGTATTAAGCTCTCGACCGATGCGTGTGCGTTTCTGGGGCGTGCGTGGTTCGGTTCCGTACGCCACACCGGATTCCATCGAGCACGGCTGCAACACGCCCTGCCTCGAGGTCGTCGGCGACCGCGACGAGCGCCGGCTCATCCTCGATGCCGGCTCGGGCATCGTCGGTGTCGGCGAGACGCTCACCCGCGTCACCGACATTCCGATCCTGCTCACGCACTATCACTGGGATCACATCCAGGGCCTGCCGTTTTTCGCGCCGCTCTATCGCGCGGGCGCGGCCATCACGGTCTGGGCGCCTCCGCTCGGCCGGAAGCTGGCCGACATCCAGGCGATCTTCGAGGCGCCCTTCTTCCCGGTGCCCTACGAGCGGCTTCCCTCGAAGCCGGCGATTCGGTTGCACGCCGATGGACACGCCGACATCAACGGATTCGACGTGCGCGGCCAGCCACTGAACCATCCAGGCGGCGCGTTTGCGTACCGCATCAAAGGCACGACGGGCGATGTCGTGTACGTCACGGATCACGAGTTCGGGAACCCCGACATCGACCTCGCGCTGGCGCATTTCGCGGTTGGCGCGCGCGCGCTCGTCCTCGATTCGCACTTCACGCCGGAAGAACTGCGGACGCACAAGGGATGGGGACACAGCGACTGGTCGCAGTGCGCGCAGTTCGCCGCCGATTGCGGGGCGAAATCGCTGTGGCTCTTCCATCACAAACCCGGACGCCCCGACAGCGAGGTGCGGGAGATCGAAGCCGCGGCGAGGAAGATTTTTCCAGAGACACATGCGGCGAAGGAAAGGGCAGGGTTTGAGGTGTAGGCAGCAAAAAAGGGATTAGGGATTAGGGATTGGGGATGGGATTAGGGATTAGGGATTAGGGATTAGAGAGAACACCAACGTGCGAAAGGCTGTTGCGGGGCTGACGGTCGGGCTGGCGGCGGCGCTCGTGGTGCTGGTGCTCACCAGCCTCGAGGCGTTCCGGACCGTCGAGCTCAAGACCTACGACTGGCGTCTGACACGTACCGCGAATCCGCTGTCGGCGCGCAAGGATATCGCGCTCATCGAGATCGACGAGTACTCGCTGCGCAATCTCCAGCCGCATGCGGGCCGCTGGCCCTGGCCACGCGTCGTGCACGCAAGCCTGGTCGAGTACCTCATGCGCGGCAAGCCCGCGCTCATCGTCTACGACGTGCTGTTCTCCGATGCCGATACCCGGGTGGGATTCCCGTATGGCGGCGACACCTGGTCCGGCGCCGAGTCCGATAAGGCCCTCGCCGACACGATTCGCAAGGCCGGCAACGTGATCCTGCTGGCCGACGCGACCTTCGTCGGAGAGACCAACGGCGAGCAGTCGTGGAGAGACCAGGGGTTTCGTCTGTCGTCGCCGGAGGTGCTCGAGCGCCGCGTCATCTTCGAACCGGCCGGCGATCTTGCCGGCGCCGCGGTGGCGTTCGGCCACAATTTTTTCAGCCTCGACGCCGATGGGCCGATCCGTCACGTCGTGCCGTTTGTCAGGTCCGGCGACCGCGCGATGCCCTCGCTCGGGCTCGCGGCGGCACTGCGGACGGCGCGCATCGATCCCGCGAGCGTGCGCATCGACGGCACCTTGTTGAGCGTGGGCGACCGGGTGATGCCGCTCGAGCGCCGCGAGCTCAACACCTCGGAAGGGCGCACGCGCTACCTGTGGGGTTTGATCAACTTCCGCGGCCCGTCGTTTCTGCCCGACATGAAAAGCCGTCCGTACCCGCAATATCCGTTCTTCGATTTGCTCTACTCCGAGGAACAACTGCTGGCGGGGCAGAAGCCGGACATCGATCCGTCGACTTTTCGGGGAAAGATTGTGTTTGTCGGGGTGACGGCGTCCGGGCTCAAGGATGTGTTCGAAACGCCGTTTGCCGGCGGCGACATGCCCGGCATCCAGATTCACGCGTCAGTGGTTGACGACTTCCTGTCGAACCGGTTCATGCGCCCTGAATCGCCGATCGTGCGCGTCGTACTAATAGTGACGCTTGCGCTCGCGCTGGGGCTCGTCTCGACAGCCTTGCCGGCCTGGTGGGCCAGCGCGGTCTTTGTGGCAGCCATGGCCGCCTTTGTCTTCGCCGCGACGCGTGTTTTCGCGGGCGGCACGTGGATCAACATCACGCAGCCCGCGCTGGCATCGTCGCTGGCGTTGTTCGGCGGCGTCGGCTACCAGTACTTCGTCGAGGGGCGCGAGAAGCGCAAGATGAAGCGCCTTTTCGGCCAGTTCGTGTCGAAAGACGTGTACGACCAGCTCGTGGCCAACCCCGAGCTCGCGCGGCTCGGCGGGCAGCGGCGTCAGATGACGGTCCTCTTCTCCGACATCCGCGGGTTTACCACGGTCTCCGAGCGCGGCCAGCCCGAAGAGATCGTCGCCATCCTGAACGAGTACTTCACGCGCATGGTCGACATCGTGTTCGCGCACAAGGGGACGCTCGACAAGTTCGTTGGCGACATGGTGATGGCCCTGTTCGGCGCGCCCCTCGACGATGCGAATCACGCGCAGCATGCGGTCGACGCGGCGCTGGCGATGATTCGCGAGCTGAATCGCCTGAACAAGAAGTGGACCGCGGAAGGACGGCCGGCGCTCGACATCGGCATCGGCATCAGCACCGGACCAATGATCGCTGGCAACATCGGGTCCGAAGCCATCATGAGCTACACCGTCATCGGCGACGCGGTGAATCTGGGCTCGCGGCTCGAATCTCTGAACAAGCAGTACGGGACTCGGATTATCATCAGCGAAGCTACACGCGAGGCGCTTCCCGACCGATACGTGTTTAGGCCCCTCGGCGATGTCGTGGTGAAAGGCAAGACCAAGCCGGTGTCGATCTACGAGGTGAAGGAGAACCTGGCATGAAGCACAACGCCTTGTCCGGCGTCAGCCGGACGATCATCGTCTTCGCGATTCTGGCGATCGGCTCGCCCGCCTACGCGCAGCTCGGCGGCATCATGAAGAAGGCGCAGGAGGCGCAGGAGCGCAAGGCGCAGTTCGACGACCTCAACATCACCGAAGAAGAAGAGATCAAGCTGGGCGCCGACGTCAGCCTGAAGGTGCGTCAGCGGTTCGGCGTTGTTCAGAACGCGGCGGTGCACAAGTACGTCGCGCTCGTCGGCACGGTGCTCATCGAGCAGACGACGAGACCCAAGCTGCCGTGGACGTTCATCGTGCTCGACACCGATGGTGTGAACGCCTTTGCGGCCCCGGGCGGCTTCGTGCACATCACCCGCGGCGCGCTCGCGCTGATCAAGTCGGAATCGGAGCTCGCCGGCGTGCTCAGCCATGAGATCTCGCACGTCACGCAGAAGCACACGGTAAACGCCATCCGCAAGAGCAAGACCGTTCAGCTCGGCACCAGCGAGACGCTCGCCAATCGTGGCCAGTTCCTCGATGCGCTCGCCAACCGGGCCTACAGCATGGTGCTCGAGAACTCGTTCGATCGCGGCGACGAGCTCGACGCCGACCGCGAGGGCATCCTGCTCGTACAGAAGGTCGGGTACGCCGGCACCGGGCTGTCGGAGTTTCTCGCGCGCCTGGCCGAACGCAACAAGGCCGCGGCCGAAAAGAACGGCCTCTTCGCCTCGCATCCCGAGACGCAGGAGCGAATCAACAAGGTGAAGCAGCTGGCGGCCTCCAAGCCGGGCGCGCTGGTCGCCGCTCGGTATACCTCGACCATCACGTATCAGCCGACCGAGCTCACCAGCATTGCCACCGTCGTCGAAGGGTCGGCGGGCCTTGCGGGCAGCGAGCAGCAGAAGGCCGAAGCGAAGAAAGCCGAAGAGAAGAAGGCGGAAGAAAAGAAGAAGGGTTTCGGCGTCGGGAATCTCACCAAATCGGTCTCGAGCGGCGGCAAGACCGAGCAGCAGGTGTCGGCGTCCGGAGGCGCTCGAGGAGTCGGCGCAGATCGCCTGGCCAAGGGCGGCGACAATTCGAATCGCGTGAATGGGACGTTCACGCCGGCCGAGCTCCTGGCTTTCAAGAAAGGTATCGCCTAACCCGGCGTGTCACTCAGCGTCATCGCCGGCTTCGTCTTCCTGCTGGCGTCCCTTGGCCTGCGCCAGGCGACCATCAACAGGCACATTCGAGGCCGGCTGCTCTTCTCGGCCGGCCTCTTCGCCGTCTACACCGTGGCGGCGATCGCGCTCAACTCCAGCCTGCTCTGGCAGGATCCCCGGCTCGAAGACACGCGCCGGCTGATCAGCGACCTCAATCCGCTGGTGATGGCGTTTGCCATCGTCAACCTCCTGATCGCCGCGACCCTCAATCCATGGAAGCTCGATCGCCTGCCCGACCGTTTTCCGAGCATCGTCCAGGATTCGCTCATCATCATCCTGTTCTCGCTCGTCGCCGTCGTGATTCTGCGCGACCGCATTCTCACGACGACGGCCGTCGGCGCCGTCGTGCTGGGTTTCGCGCTGCAGGACACGCTCGGCAATCTGTTTGCCGGCCTGGCGATTCAGATCGAGAAACCGTTTCGTGTCGGCGACTGGGTCTCGATCGGCGGGCTCGAAGGCCGCGTCAACGAAATCACGTGGCGTGCCACGAGGCTGCTGACCAGGGCCGGGAATGTCGTCGTCGTGCCGAACAGCGTGATGGCGAAAGACTCCATCACGAACTACTCGGTCCCCACCAGGCAGATGCGGCTGAGCGTCGAAGTCGGTGCGAGCTACGACGTGCCGCCGAATGTGGTGAAGGCGGTGATCACCGAAGCGCTGAAGAACGTGTCGGAAGTGTCGTCTGTGCGGACGCCTGAGATCCGCCTGGCCGATTTCGCGGCGTCGTCGATTACCTATCGCGTGCTGTTCTGGGTGGACGATTTCGATCCGGCCGATCGCGCGCAGGATCAGGTGAGGTCGTACATCTACTATGCGTTCCGCCGCAACAACATCACCATTCCGTACCCGATACAGGTGGAGATGTCGCCGGAGGAAGGCGGCATGGTGGCGCCGGCACTTCCGTCCGATGCCGGTCTGCTGGCGTCGGTGCCGATGTTTGCCGCGCTGACCGACAGCGAACGCACGCAACTCGTCGCGGTGGGACGGCCGGTGGTGTACGCGCGCGGCGAGGCGATCGTGCGGCAGGGGCAGGATGGTCAATCGCTCTTCATCATCAAGCGCGGCGAGGCCCGGGTGACGCTCGCCGGCACCGATGGCGACGTGGCGCGCCTGCGTGAGGGCGATGTGTTTGGAGAGATGTCGCTCTTGACCGGCGCCGCGCGAACGGCCACCGTGACTGCGGTGACCGACTGCGATCTCCTCGAAATCGACGCCGACGGGTTCCGGCGGCTGGTCATTGCGAACCCGTCCGTGCTCGAGCGTGTGACAAGCGTGACCGCCGCGCGACGCGAAGAGCTCGATCGCCACCGCGAAACGCACGCCACCCCAACCGCCGTCGCCGAAGCGCGTCATTCGTTCCTCTCACGCGTGCGCGAATTCCTGCGCCTGTAGATCGGCTTCCGGTGGCCCCCGGCTAAGGCCGGGCACTACACATTTATACCGACTCCCCGGACTCCCCGACTCCAAAGACTCCTAAGACTCTTCCGTATGACTCCTGTATACTGAAACTCCCCCCACAGCTCGCGCCCTCCGCCCAAGGAACAGCATGTCTTCGTCCGGTGGGCTCCTGCGCCGTCCCGCTCGTGCCCTGTTCATTTCAATGGCCGTGTTCGTACTGGCTCTGTGGATCGAGCTTCTCCTCGATCAATGGACGGGTCGATTTGTGTTCGTCGCATTTGCGCCGGCGGTCGCGATTACCGCGTGGCTTGGCGGGACGACGCCCGCCTTCATTACGATTCTGTTGTCGGCCTTTTCCTGCGATCTGTTCCTCTTCGGACCGGGTGTCCTTCTCAACTTCGGCAGCGGCGTCGAGGCGGTGGCGCTCGCCATCTTCAGCGTGGGGTGGACGTCCGTCGCGCTGCTGACGGCGTCGGCCGCCAGGCGCGTCTCGCAGGAACGCGCCGACCGGATGGCCGCCGAGCGGGTGGCGGCGCAGGCGCACCGCCTGGCGCAATCGACGGCGGCGCTGGGACAGGTGCGCACGTCGGGCGAGGCGATTACGGCCGCGCTCCACGAATCGCTGCACTGGCTCAAGGCGGGCGCCGGTGTCTTCTATCTCCTGACCGACGATCGCAGGCGCGTCGTCATTTCGCAGGTCGCCAGCTATCAACTTCAGGAGGGCGATTCGTGGGATCTCGACGACTTCGGCGACGATTCGCCGTTCGCCGAATCGATGCGCCGGCTGACGCCGGTTGTCACGGCCTCCCTGCAAAGCCGCGGCGATGAGTACGAGGAGTGGTCCGACGCCGGGCCGTGGCGCAATCGCAAGGCCGGCCTCGTCCTGCCCATCACGATCGAGCGCCGGGTTGTCGCGTTCCTGCAGGTCGATTTCGACGAGCCGCGGGAATTCACCGTCGACGATCACGAGTACATCCACTCGATTTGCTCGCGCACCGGTCAGGCCCTGAACCGCGTGTGGTGGCACGAGTCGGTCGAGCGCGCCCGCTACGATGCGGAAACGATGAAGGAGCGGGCCGACGAAGAGCTCGTCGAGCGGCAGAAGACGGAGCTGGCCCTGCGGTCGAGCGAAACACGGTACCGCGCGCTCGCCACGCGGACGACGCGGCTGCACGGCCTCACCGCGAGCCTGTCGGAATCGGTCAGCGTGACGGCGGTGGCCAACGCCATCGTCGAGCAGGCGCGCATCGTCGTCGGGGCGGCCGAGGGAGATCTCAGGCTGCTCGGCGAATCCGGCAGCCAGCGGCCCGAGCCCGGCTTGTGCATGACCGATGCGCTCGAGACCGGCCGTCCGGTCTTCGTCGGCTCTCTCGCCGACTCGCACGGGAAGTACTGGCTGTCGGCGGCGCTCGCCGCAGACAACGGCTTTGCCTCGCTTGCGGCGCTGCCGCTCATGGTGAAGGACGGCCCGCTCGGCGTCCTCGAATTCCGCTTCAGCGCGCCGGTGAATTTTGACGAGGAGTACCAGGCGCTCCTGGTGTCGGTCGCGCAGCACTGCACCCAGGCGCTCGATCGCGCGAGGTTGTACGAACAGGCCGAGCGCGCGCGGGCTGAGGCCGAGCGTGCGAACCGCCTGAAAGACGAGTTCGTGTCGACGGTGTCGCACGAACTTCGGACGCCGCTCAACGCGATTCTCGGGTGGGCCTCGATGCTGCGTACCGACGCGATGGAGCCCGAGGTGTTCCCGCAGGCCGTCGAGTCGATTTACCGCAATGCCTCGCGGCAGGCCAAGCTCGTGGACGACCTGCTGGACTTCGCGCGCATGGACGGCGGAAGGGCGACGCTCGATCTCGACACGATCGAGGCGCAGAACCTGATTCGCGGCATCGTCGAGTCGGTCAGTCCGCTGGCGGCCGGCAGCCAGATCGACATCCAGTTGTCGGCGATTCCCGACGCCAGGCTGCAGGGCGACGTGAAGCGGCTCGAGCAGGTGTTCGTGAACCTCATCGGCAACTCGCTGAAGTTCACGCCGCCGGGCGGGCACATCATGGTCTCGGCCCGTATCGTCAGCCGCTCGCTCGAGATTCGAGTGGCCGATACCGGCAGCGGCATCGAGGCGGAATTTCTGCCTTTCGTGTTCGATCGATTCCGTCAGGGAGACGGCACGACCACCCGGAACCACTCGGGTCTGGGTCTCGGGCTGTCGATTGCCAAGCAGCTGGTCGAGGCGCACAAAGGAACGATTCGAGCGGAAAGCGCGGGCAAAGGAAAGGGAACGGCGTTCATCGTGACGCTGCCTATCAGCGGTCACGACGCGGTGGAATTGGCGTTACCGTCCATTGAGCCCGCGGCCGACGTCCGCCTCGACGGTGTGCGTGTGCTCGTCGTCGACGATGAGAAGGACACGCGCGACCTGATCGGCCGGGCGCTGGAGGACCGGGGTGCCCGAATCAGCGTCGCGGATACGTCGCAGGAAGCGATCGAAATTCTCGAACGCAACGAAATCGATGTATTGCTCGCCGACATCGCCATGCCTGGCGAAGACGGCTACTCGCTGATCAAACGGATCCGGGCCGGGGCCAACCCGCTGGCCTCGATTCCCGCGGCGGCGGTGACGGCCCACGCACGGGACGACGAGCGTATCCGGGCCCTGGCGGCCGGGTTTCACGTCCACATGGCCAAGCCGGTCGAGCCGAGCGAGATTGTCCGGATGGTGAACCATCTGGCCCACGACCGGCGGGTCGCCCGCCGATCACGGGTGTAGCGCGCGGACGCGCTGCATGATGAGCGACCCAAGCTCGGGCTCGCTCATGCTCTCGATGCGCACGTCGCTTTCGTCCACCAGCGAGTAGTCTCTGATGATCTGCCTCAAGTGCCAGGCTCGCAGCGCCGTCAGTTCCTGGGCGAGCACATCTGGATTTTTTTCGTACACCGAGAAGGGATTCAGCACGGCCTCGTGCCGCACCGGCGGCCTCTCGCGCGGCTCGGCCGGCCGGGCGAAGCGTGGTGGCGAAACGGGGACGGTCTCGACAGGTCTCCTTGCGGCGAAGATGCGCGCGAGGGCGCCTTCGAGATAGACAGTGCTGAGTCCTGTCGCCCAATATGACAGATCGGTCAGGTTTGGCTGTGTTGTCTCGCGTACGGTGCGCACGACCTCGCCCGTCGCGGCACTGGTGAACTCAATCCACCCTTCCCACAACCCGTCGGCCAGCTCGTGGCCGCAGGCGCGCGCCTGGTAAAGGGCTCCATCGGTGCGCGCGACAGGCGTTTCGAACTGAACCAATGTCTGGGCCATCGTTCAACCTCGGTTTTTTAGCAGCAAGCCGCGTACCGGCAAGGCGGTCACGCACCGTTCAGTGCGTACATGGCGTCCGGCCGTCCTCTGGCCCCGAACAGAGTAGACTTATGTGTTTACCTAGGAGTGAGATTTGATTGACGAACGACTGAAGATCGCGGTTTTCATCGATTTCGACAACATCGAGATCGGTGTCAAGACCACGCTGCACACGCAGTTCGACATCGCGGCGATTCTGGACGGTATCAAGGAGCGCGGGGAGGTCGTCACGAAGGTGGCCTACGGCGACTGGAAGCGTGCCGGCGACTACGGCCGGATGCTGTCGCAACACGCCATCCGGATGGTGCAGCGGAACCTGACACCTGGCGGCGACAAGAACGGCGCCGACATCAATCTCGCGCTCGACGCGCTCGAGATGGCGTTCACGCACGATCACATCAACGCCTTCGTGATTGTCGGCGGCGACAGCGACTTCATCACGCTCGTCGAGAAGCTGAAGCAGTACGACAAGAAGGTGTTCGTCGTCGGCGGACGGCAGTTCACGAGCCAGGTGATGCAGAAGAACTGCCACGAGTTCATCGCCTACGAGAACCTGGTGGTCAGGCGCCGGGACGTCGTGCCCCCCGGCCCGGGGCCGCGTCGCGAGAACGGTGGCGTAAGCGGGACGACGGTCGAGGTTGCCAAGGCGATCCCTCTCGTCAAGCGCGCGTTGAAAGTGCTGACCGACCGCGAAGTCTCTCCGCAACTCGGCCTGCTGAAGAGCACGCTGCTCCAGCTCGACTCGACCTTTTCAGAGCGCGACTACGGCGTCAGTACCTTCCGCGACTTCATCGAGAAGCTCGCGAAGACGGGCGTGGTCACCTTGCGGCACGCGGGCCGCAGCATGATGGTCGACGGGGTCGAAAGCGAAGGCGGCGTCAGGCTGCAGCCCGAAATCGCCGCTTCTCCTGGGGAGGCGAGCGAGCCGGCAGATCCGGGACAGCCCGCCCAGCCCGTGCCGGCTTCTGCGTCGATGGCTCCGCCCGTGGTTCGCGATCCCGAGCAGGTTCAGCAAATCGTCGACTACACGCGAGACACCTTCGCGCGCGCGCCGCAGTCGCCCCGATGGCCGATGTACGTGCGCCAGTTCAAGCAGTTTGTCAGGGGCGTCGATTCGACTTTCGACGAGCACAAGTGGGGGTTCGCGACGATCATGGAATTCCTCCGCGTGGTTCAGCGCGAAGGACTGTTCCGGCTCGAGCGCGATCGGCGCGGGCAGATCCGGGTGTTCCCCGGGGCGGCCCTGCAGCGTGAAGCCGTCACGGCACACGTGCCCGCGGACGTCGAGTCCGACGACATCCAGCAGACATTCGACCCGGCGTCGGTCGAGCCTCGAGAGGAAAGTATTCCGAGCGAGCCGCTCGATGAGCCGGTTCGGGCCGACGCCGCGATGGCCGACGTCATCGACAGCGATGAACCGCAGCCTGTTCAGGTGAGGACGCGGCGCGCGCGCAAGACGTCGAGCGTCGGCAAACCGGCGGCTCGAAAACCGACGGGCGCGAAAACGCCGAGGCGGCGGAAAACCCTCGTGCCGGCCTAGCGGTTGGGCCGTTCCAGCGCCTCTCGCCTGGACCATCGCCCATAGACCTACGACCATCGCCCATCGCCTAAGATCGGCGCGAGTCCAGCTCATCCCAGCGCGCGTAGGCGCGCAGTAGCGAGTCCTTCAACTCATCCACGCGCGCGAGCGCTCCGGTAATGGCGTCGGGAGCCTCCTTGTAGAAATCCGGAGAGGCGACCGCGGTATTCAGCCCGTCCAGCTCGGCCTCGAGGCGCTCGATCAGCGCCGGAAGGCCGTCGAACTCCTGCTGCTCGCGGTAGGAAAGTTTCTTCCTGACCCCGGCATTGCCGTCCGTGGGAACTGACGCGGACTGCCCCGATTGTCGATTGTCAATTGGCGATTGGGCGGTCGGCCTCTGACGGAGCCAGTCCTCGTATCCACCCACGTATTCCTCCACGCGTCCATCGCCTTCGAATACCAGCGTGCTCGTGACGACGTGGTCGATGAACATGCGGTCGTGGCTCACCAGCAGGAGCGTGCCCTGCCAGTCGAGGAGATACGCCTCGAGCAGTTCCAGCGTCTCGATATCGAGATCGTTGGTCGGCTCGTCCAGGATGAGCACATTTGCCGGCCTCGTGAACAGCCGTGCCAGGAGAAGCCGGTTCCTCTCGCCGCCCGAAAGAGCCTTGACCGGCGAATTCGCGCGCTCGGACGAGAACTGGAAGTCCCGCAGGTACCCATGCACGTGCTGCGGCCGGCCGTTGACGGTAACGGTATCGTTTCCGTTGCCGACCGTTTCGAACACCGTGCGCTCGGGATCGAGTTGCTCCCGCTGCTGGTCGTAGTACGCGATTTGAACATTTGTGCCAAGGCGCAGCTCGCCGGAGTCGGGTGGCAGATCGCCCATCAACATGCGGAGCAGGGTCGTCTTCCCCGATCCGTTCGGCCCGATGAGCCCGACGCGATCGCCGCGCATGACGCGGAACGCGGCATCTTTCACGATCGGCTCGCCGCCAAACGACTTGTTCACCGCGACGGCTTCGAACACCATCTGCCCCGACCGGTCGCCGGCCTCGGCTTGCAGCCGGACGCGGCCCACCTGGCTTCGTCGCGATGCGCGCTCCTGCCTCAACGCCATCAGCGCGCGTACGCGACCCTCGTTGCGCGTGCGTCTGGCCTTGATGCCCTGCCTGAGCCACGCCTCCTCCTGCTCCAGCTTCTTGTCGAACTTCGCGTTTCGCACGGCTTCGTTCGCGAGCCAGTCTTCTTTGCTGCGCAGAAAGCTCTCGTAGTCTCCGGGCCACGAGGTCAGCATGCCTCGATCGAGCTCCACGATGCGCGTGGCGACACGCCGGAGAAACGCGCGGTCGTGCGTCACGAAGACGACGGCGCCGGCATAGTCGTCGAGGAACGACTCGAGCCAGGTCATCGAGTCGATGTCCAGATGGTTCGTAGGTTCATCCAGCAGAAGGACATCAGGATGGGCGACGAGCGCCCGTGCCAGCAGCACCCGGCGCCGCCAGCCGCCGGACAATGTGTTGACGCTGGTATCTGCCGGGAGCCCGAGCCTCGAGATCACCATGTCGACGTTGACGTCGATGCGCCACGGTTCGTGCTCCAGCGTCTGGTCGAACCCTTCCGCGACAACGGCCCGCACGGGCTTGTCCGCCGAAAGAGGCACGTCCTGCACGAGCCTCGCGATACGCAGGCCCGGTTGACGCCAGACGCTGCCGGCATCGGGTTGGACTTCGCCGCTGATGATCTGCAGCAGGGTGGATTTGCCCGTACCGTTTCTGCCGATCACGCACACGCGCTCTCCAGCGTCGACCAGCAGGCTGGCGTCGTCGACGAGCGGCAGATGGCCGTAGGCCATGGAGATGTGGTCGAGCGAAACGAGCGGCATGCCTAGGAGTGGGTGCGGATGGCTTCGAGAAACACGCCGCCGAGATCGTCGGCCTTGCGGGTGCCGACGCCTTTGACCGCCAGCAGCGCGTCGATGGACGTCGGCCGCAACCGCGCCATCTCCCGCAGTGTCGCGTCGTGGAAGATGACGTACGGAGGCACGCCCCGCGATCGGGCGATCTCGAGCCGGACCGAGCGCAGCCGATCGAAGAGCGCGCGATCGACGTCCTGCCACGACTCGGTCTCGATGCGCGACTGCACACGCGGCGCGCCTTTGACGGGCGGACGCTGGCGCGCGAGCGCCAGGCCAGGCAGGCTCTCCGGGTTCTTCAACAGCTCGAGGCCCTTTGACGTGAGTGAGACGACAGGGTAAACACCGTCGCTCTGCCGCAGCAGGCCCGTGCCGATGAGCTGCTCGATGTAGCCGCGAACCTCGGCGACCGATGCGTCGGGCAGCAACCCGAACGTGGTGAGCCGGTCGTGCCCGCGAGCCACCACCTGCTCGCTCGCCTGGCCTCGCAGCACGCCGGCCACGTGCGTCGCCCCGAATCGCTGTCCAACCCGCGCCACGCACGACAGAATCTTCCGAGCGAGCACGATGGGCTCGGGCGCCGTCTCGAGCTCGTTCAGGCACACGTCGCAGGCGCCGCAGCCGTCTTTGTCGAATCGGTCGCCGAAATATTCCGACAGATGCCGGTGCCTGCAGCCGATGCTCGACGCGTAGCGCTCCATCTGCTGCAGCAGCGTGCGGCTGGCGTCGTTGAGCTCGCCGTTCTGCTCGAGCATCGCCCGCCATTTCATGAAATCGGCCGGCGAGTAAATGAGCAGGCACTCGGCCTCGAGACCGTCGCGGCCCGCCCGGCCGGATTCCTGCTGATAGTGCTCGAGCGATCGCGGTGCGCCGGCGTGCACGACGAATCGCACGTCAGATCGGTCGATGCCCATCCCGAACGCCACCGTGGCCACGATGATGTCGGCCCGCTCGCTCAGGAACGCATCCTGGTGGCGGCTGCGCTCGCCGTCTGAGAGTCCGGCGTGATAGGGCAGAGCCGTATGGCCAATCCCGGTCAGCCATGCCGCGAGGGCATCGACCTCACGGCGGGACGTGCAGTACACGATCCCCGCTTCACCTTTGTGCCGCGAAAGGACGTCGGCGAGCTGCTTCTTGAGCGTGGCGCGCGGCAGCGTCCGGTAAATCAGGTTCGGCCGATCGAACGACCCGACGAACTCCGCCGGATTCTCGAGACCCAGCTGCGTCGCGATGTCCCGCCGCACCCGGCGCGTCGCGGTGGCCGTGTAGGCATGCAGGCGAATCCCCGGCAACAGCTGCCGCAGACGGCCAAGCTGGCGGTACTCCGGCCTGAAGTCGTGTCCCCACTGGCTGATGCAATGCGCCTCGTCGATGGCGACAAAACTGACCTGGAGCGAGGAGAGCAGGGCGAGAAACTGCTCGGATCCTTCGCCGACCAGACGCTCGGGTGACACATACAGCAGCTTGTACCGCCCCTGACGCAGCCCGGCCACAACGTCTGTTTTCTCGCCTGGCGTCAGCGTGCTGTTGAACACCGCCGCCGCTACGCCGTTGCCGACGAGCGTGTCTACCTGATCCTTCATGAGCGAAATGAGCGGCGAGACGACCAGGGCCACGCCGGGATGAACGACCGCGGGCGCCTGGAAGCAGAGAGACTTTCCCGCCCCGGTCGGCAGCACGACGATGGAATCGCGCCCGGCAAGCACCGCATCCATCGCATCTCTCTGAAGCGGACGGAAGGTCGTGTAGCCCCAATAGCGGGAAATGGCTTGCTGGAGTTCGTCGAGCGTCATCGGCCGGTCGTCATTATCACCCGGCTGGTACGTCGGGCGATCAAGTCCGATATAGTGACTGAGACGCCATGATTGATGCCGATGCCGAGGAAGCTCGACAAGGCGAGAAGCTGCTGACCGATCTCCGCAAGGCGCTCCTGCGCCTGCACAAGACGCTGCTGGACTGGGAACGGAGCGGCTACGAGCGCATTCACGGCCGTCAGTCGAGCAACGATCTGTTGAAAGCGCTGCTCAACGATCCGCAGTTCGCCTGGCTCCGGCCGATGTCGCAGCTCATCGTCCGGATCGACGAGATCCTCGGCGACAAGACACCGCCGATGCGCAACGACGTGGACGCCGTCGTGGCGCAGGTGCGTACGCTGACGTCCCCCAACGAAACCGGCAACACCTACGAGCGCCGGTACGACATGGCCCTGCAGGAGCACCCCGACGCCGTGTTCGCTCACCGCGACCTGCTGGCGCTCTTCCGGGAAGACCGCGGCACGAAGAAGGACTAGAAGCAGTTTCAAAACTGCTTGTGATGTGGCACAGGACTTTAGTCCTGTCCGCCAGCCGCCCGATCGACAGGGCTGAAGCCCTGTGGCCACCTTCGGCGGCTGGCGCACTGAGCAGTTTTGAAACCGCTTCTAGCAGGAATCAGCGAGGTGGTACGGCCGTTGCTCCGATCGATCCTGTGATCGAAGAGAAGGCCCGCCTGCCCAAATTCGCTACCAGGCGGTTCTGGCGGGACCGTTTGCACGCCGCGTGGGACAACTTCGCCCCATACCGACAGAACACCGTTCGGGCGCTGGCCGCCATCGGTTGCATCGTTATCGTTTTCGCGGGCTGGTTTTTGTATCAGGTAATGTCCGGACTTCCCGGCAAAGAACAGTTGCGAGAGCTTGGGGAATCCGTTGAAGGCACCGTTCTGTACGATGCGTCCGATCGCCCGCTGTTTTCCATACCGGCGCAGTACCGGGTAGAGGTTCCTCTCGATCGCATGTCGCGCCATCTGCGCGACGCCATCATGGCAGTCGAGGATGCGCGCTTCTACGACCACGACGGCATCGATGGGATACGTGTCGTGGGTGCCGTCCTGACGGACCTGCGCAAGTGGCGGGCTGCGGAAGGGGCGAGCACAATCACGCAACAGCTCGCACGCGTCAGCTTCCTCTCGCGCGACAAAACGGTGCGCCGGAAGCTGCGCGAGGCGATTCTGGCGCAGCGCATCGAGCATCTCTACCAGAAAGACGAGATTCTCGAGCTGTACCTGAACAAAGTGGTACTTCGGCGACGGCTTGTACGGCGCCGAGGCGGCTGCTCTCGGCTACTTCGGGAGGCGTGCGGCCGACCTCACGCTCGCACAGGCGGCGCTGCTCGCGGGGGTTGTCCGGGCGCCCTCGGCGCTGAATCCAACAGTGGACCTGAAGCGCGCCGTCGATCGGCGCAACCTCGTGCTCGGCCTCATGCGGGACCAGCAGATTGTCGAGAAGAGCGCGTACGACGAGGCCATCTCGGAAAAGGTCGTGCTGCAGGACACGCTTCGTCATGAGGATCCAAGCGGACTCCACTTCAAGGAGGCCGTTCGCCGCGAGCTCGTCGAGCGATTCGGAAAGGATCTCGTCTACAAAGGGAACCTGCGCGTGCACACGACGATCGATCCAGCTATGCAGAAAGCCGCGGAAGAAGCGGTCGCGTTCACGCTGGCTGCGATCGAGGCGCGCATACCTGGCAAGCGCAGCGAGCCGCTGCAGGGCTCGCTGTTTGCGCTCGATCCCTCGACGGGCGCCGTCCGCGCCATCGTCGGGGGCCGCGATGTGTCGAGCGTTGGACTGAATCGCGCGCTTCAGGCCCGACGGCAGCCGGGATCGGCGTTCAAACCGTTTATCTATGCCGCTGCAGTGGAAAACGGGTATTCGCCGGCCAGCGTCATCTTCGGGCTGAACCAGCCGATCGACACGTACGACGGCCGGTGGCTGCCCGAAGACGAACATTCATCGGCGGCGTCGATGACGCTGCGCGCGGCACTGCGCACGTCGAGCAACAGGGCTGCCGTGCGTGTGCTCGAGGACGTTGGTATCGAACGTGCGGTCTCGTATGCCGAAGGCCTCGGCGTCGGAACGGTTCCCAGCGTGCCCTCGCTTGCCCTGGGTTCGGGCGAAGTCACGCTCGCCTCGATGACATCGGCCTATGCGGCGTTTGCGCAAGGCGGCATCGTCCGCACACCCTACTTCGTCAGGCGCGTGGAAGATCAGGAAGGGCGCATCCTGTTCCAGAGCGACGCAAGACCGAAGCGCGTCATGTCCGAGGAGACAGCGTTCATGATGGCGACGATGCTGGCGGACGTCATCGATGCTGGAACAGCAAATGGCGCGCGGAAAGCCGGGTTCAAACTTCCCGCGGCCGGCAAGACCGGGACGACGAACGATTTCGTCGACGCCTGGTTTGTCGGGTTCACACCGACACTGGTGGCGGGGGTGTGGGTGGGCTTCGATCAGCCTCGTACGATCATCAAGAACGGATTTGCCGGACAGCTTGCCGTGCCCATGTGGACGAAGTTCATGAATGCGGCGACGGCAGGCGCGCCCAGCACGTGGTTCGAGCCGCCGTCGAACGTCATCGCCGTCGAGGTCTGCCGTGTCTCCGGCGATCTTCCCGCTCCTGGTTGTCGCCATGCCATGTCGATCGGGCCTGCCGGCGAGATCAGCTCCAAGTCGATGGTGTACGCCGACTACTTCGTACGCGGAAGGGAACCATTGCGTAGTTGTGTGGTTCACGAGGCGGCGTATCTGCCATACCCTGAGCCCTATATCGCCGTGTCTGCATTCGACGGTCTTCCGCCGCTTCTGGCCATGAAGTCCGTGTTCCCGGAGCCACCACTTGTCACGCCCGTTGCGCAGACACGGATGCCCGATCTTCCGGCAGCGCCGCCCGATGCGAAACCGGCGCCGGTCGTGGCTCCAGCAGAGGAGTATCTGGTTCCCGTTCTGCCTCCTGCCGCGCCTCCAGAAGCCCCACCTGCTGGACCGTAGTACGATCGGCAGAGTCCGTTGACCCAAGAGACGTATCCACCCGCTCGCCTCGTTGCTCCGAAAGCGCACGATCACTTCGCGAAGCATGTTCGCGCTGCAAAGTCGCGTGGGCAGACCCCGCTCGTCGCGGTGCCGAGTGCCGACATCATCGAGAAGATGATTACGGCGACGTTCTGGGCCAGCCTGCGGCGCGAGGAAGGCTACGTTCCGAAGATCTCAATGGCGTTCCTTCCGCCCGATCAGGACGAGTCCCCGCTGCTCGTCCATCAGCCGATGCCGCTGACGCCGGCGACGCTCACGAAAATCGCCGCGATCGTCGAACCGGCGGGCATTCATCTTGGCGTGTGGGAGTACGACGGCCAGCTGTGCATCTGGGGTACGACCCACAACATTCCGGTTTTCTGCTTCGTGCTCGAAGTCATCGAGCCGGGGCTCATGGTCATCAAGCACCATCGCGGCGAGCAATCGGGCAAGTACGTGAACGTCGCGGTCCTCGAAGGTGCGCAGATCAAGTTCGTGGACGAAACCGCGTCGAGCCTGCCCGACTGTCCCGAGCTCGTGACCTCGCTGCTCGGCTTCGATTCGCCCGCGTCGTGGGTCGACTCGGTGAACATCCTGGTGCAGCTGGCCGTGGCCATGCGGCGCCACGGCCGCGGCGGATCGCTGCTCGTGGTGCCGTCGAACGACGAGAACTGGCGCGAGTCGATCGTGCAGCCGGTGGCGTACGCTGTGTCGCCTCCGTTCCGGGAGCTGACCGGGCTGCTGAAGGAGACGCGCGAGCGACGCCAGGCGGAGATCTGGAAGGAGGCGCTCCGCGAAACGGTGCAGTCGATCGCCGGGCTCACCGCGGTGGACGGCGCAGCGGTCATGACGGACCAGTACGAAATCCTCGCATTCGGCGCCAAGATTCAGCGCCGCCGGGGCGCCGCGCCCGTGGAGAGCGTGAGGGTGACCGAGCCGGTCCAGGGTGGAGTGCCGTCGACGTTCACGGCAACGCAGCTGGGCGGCACCAGACACCTGTCGGCCGCGCAGTTCGTGCACGATCAGCGAAACGCGATCGCCCTGGTCGCGTCACAGGATCGGCGCTTCACCGTGTTTGCGTGGTCTCCGTGCGAGGAGACCGTACATGCGCATCGCGTGGAGATATTGCTGCTGTAAAGAGGGCCGCGAGGGGGTTTCCGGTAGTACGTCGAAGGGGTCGGGAGGGGTTTTCGCGGGATGCCGCCGAAAACCCCTCCCGACCCCTTTTCGACGTACTACACGGAGTCGAGACTGCTCTAGTCGTTGTCGATCACGAGCTCGTTCTCGACGGCGAACACGCCGGGGATCTCGCGGGCACGGATTTCGGCCATCCGTTTGTCGAGTTCCGAGTCGACTACGCCCATCAACGTGGTTCGGCCGTTCTTCACGATGATATGAATCGGGTAAGTGCCGAAGGGTTGCAGGCCCGGGAATCGCCGCGACTGTTGAAGCTCGTACCGGGCAGTCGTCGCGCCGCCGGGTGAATACCGGGAGAGAGAGGAGTCGCCGTAGATCTTGTAGAACGTGGCCCAGCGGATCTCATCGTCCATCGACGAAGCTGGCAACAGCTCGATCTGGTTGTCGACCTCATCGACGCCAGGCACGCGCTTCACCGCGCGTGCGGCATGCGATTTCAATCCACCGTAGGAATAGCCGACGAGCGTCACCTTTCCACGCTCGACGCCGAACGCGACGAAATCGAACACACCATAGGTGGGCAGCCTCAGCAACTCGTTCTCGATCTCGAACACCGTCTGCTTGTGCGAGAACGACTGCGCCACTGGCGTCGCCGTGGCGAAGAGCGCCGCGGCAAGAATCAACGAAGCGAAACGCATACTGACCTCCATTTCGACCCTGCAGGTTATGACTCACAAACCCGACAGAAAGTTTCCGGGTCGCCTCACGAGCTATTCAGCTCTCATGAGACTCTACGAATCTCCATGGGCTGCGGTTCGTTCCGCCACTCGAGCGTATCGAGCGGGCTGATCGTGTCGCGCCGCAGCAGCCATTCGCGCCACGACACCTTGCCGCGTGCGCCGAACGGCGCGGTGTTCATCTGTGCCCGGAACGCCGACGCCGCGAGCCCCGGTACGGGCACGTGCACGATGCGCTTCCGCACGCGGTTCATCCGCATCCACACGGACGCCGCATCGGCCAGCGGCAGCACGTGCGGTCCGCCGAAATCGGCGAGACGGCCGCGCGGCCGCTCGTCGAGACAACCGACCAGCCGCGCCGCAACTTCGCGCACGTCGACGCTCTGAACGACGAACGCCCTGGGAAGGGGGAGCACGAAGGGCACGCTGGCCAGTGTCTGGAGCTGACGCTCGACCGCGTGATGGAACTGCGTCACGCGCAGAATCGAATAGGGAAGCCCGCCGCCCATGACAATCTGCTCGGCCGCGCGCTTCGCCTTGTAGTACGCGAGCGGGATGTCGTCGACCCCGGCCATCGACACGTGCACGAAGTGGCGCACGCGTCCTTCGCGCGCCGCCCGCACGAGCCGCGCGGTTCCTTCGACGTCGACTTCCGCATGACGCGACGGGTCGGTGGCGGCGTGAATAATCGCGTCGACATCACCGACTGCCACGCGAACGCCTTCGCCGGTTGCCAGATCGCCGAGCACCCAGCCGGCGTCACGAAACTTCGGCGACCGCACGCGATGGCTCAATCCGACGACCGAGTGTCCCGCCAGCGTAGACAACCGGGCGACCTCTCTGCCCAACTGTCCCGTTGCTCCTGTAATCAGCACCCTCATGCGTGATGGCACAGCAACGGCACTGCCAGCCGGACGTCGGACCAGCGGAGGGTCTCAAGGAGCCTGAAAAATGAATAACTTAGCGTCAAACAGCCCGGGCCCGATGGAGTCCGCAGATCGCCGGAAAATCGTCAACCTGGCGTTTTTCACGCAGACACCGTCCTCACCAGGCGACAGGTATGAGAGACTGTCGGCTTCGATGATTGAAGCCACCACCGGACGAGACGTGGCGGCGCTGAGCGAGGCGGCCAACGCCATCGCCCCGATGTCGATGTTCGGCACGCTCCGCCGGGGCACCGACAACCACGTCGTCATGCGGTACTGGCGGCCGAAGGGCTTCGGCGCGCATCGATTCGACGAACCCGAATTGCCAGACCTGCTCCTGCCGGAAGCAACCGGATCGCTTCAGGCGTCGGCGGACGAGCTCCGGTCTCCCGGGACGGCGGCGCTCGACGCCATCCTGTCGTTCATGGATGTCGGCCGCCTCGTCACGATTCCATCGCATCATTCGCCATCGGTGCGCTTCTGGATGGGCGTTCGCGATGGGGCCCCGCTCGACACCGATCGGTTGCAGCGTCTCGTCAACCTCGCGGAGCTTGGATCGGCCATCCTGATCGGCACCGACGCCTCGGCATCGGAGCGCGAGCGGCTGCAGCGCCTCGAAGGCGCGGCGGAGCTTCTGCCCGAATTGTTCAGCGTGCTCGACATCAGGAAGGTTTTCAAGCGCGTGTCGGAAATTGCGCGCAAGGTGCTGCCGCACGACGTGGTCGGCCTCGGGATGTACAACGATGACTTCAGCGAGCTCACGTTGTACGCCTGCAGCTGCCAGATGCCGGTTGGAGAGCCGGTGGTCGTCAAGAACGAGTATCCGCTCGTGACGACAAACTCGTGGGATCACCACGTGCACCACGATCTCTCAGCCGACGCGCTGGAACGCGACACCGAAGCCGGCCGCGCGGGATACCGGTCGTCGCTGCGCATTCCGATCCGATTCGGCGATCGCCTCATCGGCGGCATCAACTTCATGAGCTACGAGGCGGACAAGTACACGCCTCTTGATGTCACCGTCGCGCGGCGCATCGCCGAGTACGTGTCGCTCGCGCTGTCGCACCATCGGATGGCCGAGGAAAGCCGCCGCACCGCCGCCCTGCGCGAGCGCGCCGCGAATCTCCAGATGCTCGACGGGCTGCTGAAGACGCTTTCCGGCGTGCTCGACGTACGTGAAGTGTTCGACCGCGTCTCCGATATCGCGCAGAAGGTGTTGAAGCACGACGCGATCTCGATTGCGGAGCTGATCGACAACGACGAACGCGTGCGCCTGCACGCGAGCCGGGGCCTGAGCGATCTCCCGCAGCCGATCGAGATCCAGGTGCCGAACCGGAAGCTGGTCACCGAACACTGGGATTTCGTGCTCATCGACGACGCGCAGGCGGACCCCGACTACGCGCAGAGTGCCGGCGTGCTGGCCGGCATGCGGTCGATGCTCTTCGTGCCGATCCGCGTCCAGGGACGCCTCTGCGTCAGCCTCAACTTCTACGCGAAAGGGGTCGGCCAGTTCGTGCGCGACGATGTGGTGGTCGCGCAGCGTATCGCCGACCACGTCGCGCTCGCGATGTCGCATCAACGGCTCGCCGAAGAGGCGCGCCTCGCCGAAGAGCTGCGATCGAAAACCGCCAACATGGAGCTGCTCGACAGCCTGCTGGCCGAGCTGACCGATTCGGGCGAACTGGCCGAGGTCATCGACCGCATTTCGACGGTCGCGCAGAAGGTGCTGCCGCACGATGCGATGCTCGTCCCCGTCCTGCTGCCCAACGGCACGCACGTGCGGATGCTCGCGGGCACGCTTCCCGGCGGGGCCTCGTATCCGGAAACGGCGGAGATTCCCCCGCATCTTCGCAGCTCGTCCTGGGAGTACGACATCATGGACGACGCCCATGCCGATCCGGTGCAGCGCAATCTGCCGTCGGCCAGGCTCGGATTGCGTTCGTCCCTTCGCGTGCCCATCAAGTTCGACGGAAAGCTGGTGGCCGCGCTCGTCCTGTCGTCGTTCACGCCGGGCTTCTACACGCAGAAAGACGTGATCATCGCGCGCAGAATCGCCGATCGTCTCGCGCTGGGGCTGTCGCACGACAGCCAGCAGGAGGCGAACAAGCGGGCGGATGCCGCCGACGAGCGCGCCTCGCGGCTCGAATCGCGGGTGCGGGCGCTGACCGAGGAGCTCGACGCCCGAACGGGATATCGCCGCGTGGTTGGCGACTCGCACGCGTGGCGACAGGTGTTGACGCAGGCGACGCAGGTCGCGCCTACAGACACGACGGCGCTCCTGCTCGGCGAATCCGGCACCGGCAAAGAAGTCGCCGCCCGCTTCATCCATCGGGCATCGTCGCGCCGCGACGGGCCGTTCGTGGCCATCAACTGCGCGGCGTTGCCGGAGCAGCTGCTCGAGGCCGAGTTGTTCGGCTTCGAGCGCGGTGCCTTCACGGGAGCGACGCAAACCAAGCCGGGGCAGCTCGAGCAGGCCTCGGGCGGCACGCTGTTCCTGGACGAAGTGGCCGAGATGAGCCCGTCTGCCCAGGCGAAGTTCCTGCGTGTGCTCCAGGAGCGCGAGTTCCAGCGACTCGGGGGCACGCGCGTGTTGCGGACCGACGCGCGCATCATCGCCGCCACCAATCGCAACCTGACGCAGTCGATCGAGCGTGGCCACTTCCGCGAAGATCTCTACTACCGGCTGAACGTCTTTGCGATTCACCTGCCGCCGCTGCGCGAGCGGCGGGAAGACGTCCTCGCGCTGAGCGAAGCGTTCCTGGGCGAGATCAGCCAGGGGCTCGGCCGTCCGCCCGCGGGCATTTCGCGCGACGCGCGCGCGCGGCTGCTCGAGTACCACTGGCCGGGCAACGTGCGCGAGCTGCGCAACGTCCTCGAACGTGCCGCGATTCTCTGCGATGGCGGACTGATTCTCGCCGAGCACCTCGCGCTGTCGTTGCCGTCCCCCGCGCCGTCGCGTGTGTTTCACGCGATCGGATCGGTCGATGTCTCGCGGCTTCCCGACCAGCTTCCGGCCGCCGCCATGCCGGCGCGGTCGGCGAACGACATCCGATCGATGGAGCGCACGATGATCGAGAAGGCGCTGCAGGACTCGCGGTTCAACAAGTCGAAGGCGGCCGCGATCCTCGGACTGACCAGAGCGCAGCTCTACGGACGGATGAGGCGTTACGGGTTGGATTGACGCCGCAGAGTCCGTGAGTCCGAGAGTCCGAGAGTCCGAGAGTCCGAGAGTCCAAGAGTCTGGGAGTCCGGGACTCCACGACTCTTAGGACTCTACGACTCCGGGACTCCGAAGACTCTTTGGACTCTACAGACTCTTAAGACTCGTTCGGGGATCTCGGCTCAAACTCGCTTTCTGAAGGCGGGGATCGATCTGGTCGGCCACCCGTTCCCAGAGGCCGCTGTCGGTGGCGATGAGCGCCGCAATTTCGCTTTGACTGAACGAGAGGCCGCAACTGCCGGCGGCGGCGAGCGCGTGTTGGGGATCCTCGACGAAGTGCTGCCGAAAGTCCTCGTCAGTTATCAGCCGGCCAATCAGAACCTCGATACAACGCTGCACAGTGCTGTTTCCTCCGGTCCCTTACTGGCAAGCGTTGCGCCATCATGTCGCATCGTCGTCAGAGGCTTGTGGGAGAAAGGGTTACCGGAAATCGAACTCCGTGCGATGCCTCGACTGTCTGCGCATGCGCACTCGGGTTGCGCGGGAATCGACAACCTGCATGTTTCTACGCACTCAGACGGGCACAGAGGCAACCTGTCGATGCCGTAGCTAACTGACGTAATTATTTGACCTTAGGAGACGGCTGCACGTGCGCGGCCGGCTGGCGCGCCGCTTGCCTATAAAGAAGGTGATGTTGATGGAACCTTCCGAAATCAACCCGCCTGGCAACGGCCTCCGGCGCATCCTGCTGCCGCGGCGTGCCACGACCCCGCAAGTTTCTCTACAGAGTCAGCGCTTGGTCGTCACCGATCAAGCGCTGCTCCCAATCTTCTAGAAAGTCCGGCTAAAGCCGGACACTACGGTCAGACCTTCACGGTGAGAATCAGCACGCAGCCGCCGCCTTCCGTGCGGCGCGCGTCGAGCGTACCGCCGTGCGCCTGGGCAATCCGTGCCGCAGCCGCCAGCGCGGTCCCAGCCGGAATGCCACCGGGCCGCTCGGACCATTCCAGATCGGCCAGCCGCGAGAACTGATCCGCCGAGAGACGAAACGCGTCCTGCCGCATTTCGACGACGGCCAGACCCTCGGACGTTCGCGAGGTGATGTGGATGCCGGCTTCGACGTTCGACGCCTCGACCAGCGAGACCAGCGTGCCGACGCACGCCTGAAAGGCGAGCGACAGCATCCGCGCATCGGCATTCAGCCGAATCGGCGCCTCGCCGAGATCGAGTGACACCGTTGTGCCGGTCAACCGCAGCTCCTCGGTAAACCCGTGCACGGTGTGCTCGAGGATGGCGTCCAGCGACATCAGCCGCGGTTCGGGCGGCGGATCCTCGAGCAGGACGCGAAGCGCCTGGAACGCGCGGAGATTGCGCTCGACACCGACCCGTGCCAGCGAGAGCCCCATCCGCTCGCGCAGCGGACGGCCTCGCGTCGGGACCAGGTTGAAACACGAAGCGACACCTTCGAGCTCCTGCGACATGTCGCGTAACGCGAATGTGACCGGAACGCTCGTCGGAAACGCGAGCGTCGGTGCGGTTGCGTCGGACGGACGCCGACGCGATTCGAGCTCGTCCACGTAGTGCGCGTCATGACGCATACGAAATCCAGACGGAAGGCCCTGACGGGCCGTCCGCGACTTGTCGATGGGGGCTGGAGCTGGAGCCGGAGACGATTGCGATTCGATGTACTGATCGACGAATGATTCATCCAGGGGATCCGACATGGCGTCATTTAAGCACGAAGCTCACGTCACGATTCGGAATTTACCCGCGTCAGAAAAAAATTATTTGGTCAACCATGAAATATTTCTGCCTCGTGCGCGCGCCCTCTCGCCGTTTTCCCGTACGGCCGATACATAGAACGGCATGCGCCTGGTCACTCGCCCGTTGTCGCTCGTCGTGATCGTCACATGGCTCGGCGTGATGGGCCTCCTCGTGCATCAATCCTATGCACAGGCGGGCGGCAACCTGGCGACCGATCTCGCGCGCTACGGATCGTCGGCGCAGTGGCGCGGCGTGTACTACCGGGGCGAGAAGATCGGATTCACAGTCAGCCAGACCGTGCCGCTCGATGCCGCGGGGAGCGGAGACGGCAACGGGGGATTCGAGCTGCAGGAAGACGGACAGCTCCAGATGTCGCTCCTCGGCGTGCACACGTTCACGAAGCTCAAGACGCGGGCGCGCGTGGACAGGGCCTTCGATCTGCAGTCGTTCGAGTTCGCGCTCGATCCCGGGACCGGTCCCATCACCATCACCGGCAAGATCCGCGACCGCGAACTGGCGATGTCGATCGCGAGCGGCGGCGCCACGCGCACCGAAGTGCGTACGCTCGCCGAGCGTCCAATGCTCACGCTCAATCTCGTGCGCCGGCTGGCGAACGCGGGTCTCACACCGGGCGCCGAGTACAAATGGATGGTGTTCGACCCGGCCACGCTGCGAAACGCGCCGGTGACGGTGAGCGTCGGCGAGCGCGAGGTCGTGCGCGGCGGAGCGGTGCCGATTCCGGCATTCCGCGTCGAAATGGAGTTCACCGGGCTCAGGACGACGGCCTGGATTACCGACACCGGCGAGATCGTCCGCGAAGAGAGTCCGCTCGGGTTCATCACCGTGCGGGAGACGGCCGACCAGGCGCAGGCGCTCGCGGTGTCTGGACGGATGCGCAGAGATCTGCTCGAGTCGGCGGCGGTCGTTCCCGGGATTGAACCGAAGACGCCGCCCCTTCCGCCGATCGGCGATCCGCGCAGCGTGCGGCTGCTCAGGATGCGGGTCACCGGTGCGGATTTGACCGCGCCCGATCTGCAGGGCGCCGGTCAGCGGGTGAACGGCAACATGGTCGAGATCGTCGATGCCCTTAGCATCGTCGCCGGCCCCCTGGACGGCGATCTCGCGCCGTTCCTGGCGCCCGAGCCGCTGATCGAGAGCGACGACCCGGAGATTCGCGCGGCGGCGGATGAGGCCGTGCGTGGGGCGTCCGCACCTCGCGCGCGGGCGGAAGCGCTGACGCGCTACGTCAATGCGACGATCCAGAAAAAACCGACCGTCAGCCTGCCGTCTGCACGGGAAGTCCTGCGGACCAAAATTGGCGACTGCAACGAGCACACCGCGTTGTTCGTGGCGATGTCGCGGTCGCTCGGCCTGCCTTCACGCATCGTGGTGGGCCTGGCGTACGTACGCGGGGCGTTCTACTACCACGCCTGGCCGGAGGTCTATATAGAAGAGCGCGCGAACCGTGGCTACTGGCTCCCGGTCGATCCCACGTTCAATCAGTTTCCGGCAGACGCAACACACGTGCGGCTCGCGCGTGGCGGACTCGAGAAGCAGGCCGCGATTCTGCCGATGATCGGCAAGCTCCAGATGACGATCGTCGATCTCGACGTGACGCCTGAATCGACGCCGATTCTGGTGGGCCGCGAGGCGGCCGCGGGCGTGCCGCCGGCCGTGGCCAATCTGCCGCGACCGCGCGAATCGCGATGGTGCCTGCCGTGCTTCTTAGGTGGACACGAATGATTGCGATACACGAGCTGCGAAAGAGTACGGGCCGTTCACGGCGGTCGACGGCGTTGATCTCGACGTGCAGCCAGGAGAGATTCACGGGTTCCTCGGACCGAACGGCGCCGGCAAGACGACGTCGATCAGGATGATTGCGGGCCTGCTGAAGCCGACGTCCGGGCGCATCGTCGTCAACGGGCACGATCTGGCCGAAGAACCGGAAGCCGCGAAAGCCTCGCTCGGGTTTATTCCCGATCGGCCTTACATCTACGAGAAGCTCACGGCCGGCGAATTTCTCCGGTTTCACGCGGGGCTGTACGGCATCGACGGCGAGGGGCTCGACCAGCGGGTGCGGGAGATGCTCGAGCTCTTCGAGCTCGGCCGCTGGGAGCACGAGCTGGTCGAAAGCTTTTCGCACGGCATGAAGCAGCGGCTCGTCATGTGCGCGGCGTTTCTCCATCGCCCGCAGGCGGTGCTGGTCGACGAGCCGATGGTCGGGCTCGATCCCCGCGGAGCCAAGCTCATCAAGAGTGTGTTCAGGCGCATGAGCGAGCGCGGCGTCGCGATCCTGATGAGCACGCACACGCTCGAGGTGGCCCAGGAGATGTGCGATCGCATCAGCATCATCCTGAAGGGGAAGATCATCGCGCGCGGCACCGTGGACGAGCTCCGCGAGCTGTCCGGAAACCAGGACGATGAGTTAACGGCGGTGTTTCTGAAGCTGACGGGCGGATCGGGATTGCAGGAACTCGACGACCTCTAGGGTTCCACCCATGCAGGCTTTCACTCATCTCTTCCTGCCGGCCATCTGGTCATCCCGCAACCGCGTCAAGCAGAGCCGGCGCGGCGATTTCGCGCGAGCGTGGGTGTTTGGAGGCGTGGGCGTCCTGGTGTTTGCCGCGCTCTTCTGGGGCGCGTTCTGGATTACCACCCAGCTCGATGCCTACGACGAGCTCGGCGATTTCCTGCTTCGCATCGGCCTGTCGTGGCTCTTCCTCACGTTCCTGTCGTTTCTGACCTTCAGCGGCATCGTAACGGCGCTTTCAACGTTCTTCCTGTCTGAAGACCTGCGGCTGCTCGTCTCGACGCCGATTGCGATTCGAAGCCTGTTCTACGCGCGCTTCGCGAAGACCGTGCTCCAATCGTCGTGGATGGTCGTCATCTTTCTGCTGCCGGTCCTGCTCGGCATCGGCATCGCGCGCTGCGCGCCGTGCCTCTTCTACTTGACGGCGGTGCTGACGGTCGCGCCGTTCTGCGTCATTCCCGTTGCTGCAGGAACGGGCACCACGCTACTGCTCGTCAACGTCTTTCCCGCGCGTCGCGCGCGCGACATCCTGATGCTGATGGGCCTCATGTTTGCCGGCAGCATCGTGCTGCTGCTTCGCTTCATCCAGCCGGAGCGGCTGTTGCGTGTCGACTCGCTGCCCGACGTCACCGGTTTCTTCGCCACGCTGCAATCGCCGGTTACGCCGATGCTGCCGTCGTTCTGGGCGGGCGAAACGCTGTTTGCCGGCCTGGCAGGCGGCCGCGACCTGCTCCATGCCAGCGCGTTGTGGACGACCGCGTGCGCGTTCACCGTGTTCCTGAGCGCCGCGAGCGAACGGTGGTATTTTGCGGGCTTCAGCAAGTCTCAGGAGGCTCGCAAAGCCCGCTTCACCAAACTGCAGATGCTCGACCCGATTGCGCGGCTGCTGCCGATCTCGATCGTGCGCCGGAACCTTCTGATCAAGGACGTCAAGGTGTTCCTGCGCGACGTCACCCAGTGGTCGCAGCTGCTGCTGCTCCTCGCGCTGGTGATGATGTACCTGTACAACTTTCGAGTGCTCGACCTCGATCGGATCCCGTACATGGCCGGCGTCATCAAGAACTTCTACGCGTTCCTGAATCTCGGCCTGGCCGGGTTCGTCATGGCCACCGTGGCGGCGCGATTCGTCTTTCCCGCGGTGTCATCCGAGGGCGCGGCGTTCTGGATCATCAGGACCGCTCCGATCGCTCTGCGCGATTTTCTCTGGTCGAAGTTCTGGTCGGGGCTCGTACCGGTGCTGCTTCTGAGCTTCGTGCTCACCGTCGTGGCCAACGAGTTTCTCGCCGTCGCGCCGTTCCTGAAGGTCGTGACTGGCGCCGGCATTGTGTTCATGAGCGTTGCGCTGGTCGGTCTGGCCACTGGTCTTGGCGCGCGCTATCCGCGATTCGCGGCGGACAACGCCTCGCAGGTGGCGGGATCGCCGGGCGGCATCGCCTTCATGATTGCCGCCGTGTCGTACATTCTCGCGATGGTCGGCCTGCTCGGCTGGCCGTCTTCGCTCTACATGTGGCGAATGACCCGCATCCCGTTCCGGCCATTCCGGCCGGACGAGATTGCGATCATCGCGGTCTGCTTCACCGCCGCCGCCGTCCTGAGCCTGTGTGTGTTCCTCTACGGCATGCGTACGGGCGTGAAGGCGTTAGAGGAGATGGGGTAGGCGGAGCATTCGTCCTGCGACAAGGCGGACCAATAGAACGCTCCTGCATACCCGGCAGTGCGAGCGGTGGCGACGATGTTCTCGGGCGTGCGCCCCGATCCTCTGGTCGGAAACTCTCCGAGCAGAACGGGACGATCGAAGCCAAGCTCGGACACGTGCGTGTCGAGCGGCGGCTGATGCTTGAGACCGTCGTACCAGTGCACCTGATAGAAGTCGAGGCCGAGTGCCGTGTACCGATCGCGCCAGCGCACACCAGCCGAGCCGACGGTGACGAGCTGGCGGGTGGTCGAGCGAACCAGCAGGACGCTCTCACTGAGAAACGCGTCGATCTCACCGCGCTTCACCGTCGTGATCCATTCGGGCTCGTTGATGATGTCCCATGCGAGGATGGTGCGCTCCTGCCCGCATCGCTCGAGCAACGGCCGGAAGACGAGATCGAGGAGCGCCGCCCTGTTCGATCGTTCGGCGATGAGATGCGCGCGGCCCCCCATTTGCACGCCTCGCATGGCCCTGACGCTGGCGCACCAATGAAAGTCGAGCAGCACGAAAATGATCTGGATGCCGTGGCGCCCCGCCACGTCGATCGCGGTCTCGACATCGCGTATGAGAAGATCATCGAGGCTCTGGGGACGTCCCCGCTCGGTGAAGCGGATCCCCGCGCGGCCATCGCAGAACAGGAACCAGCGAATGCATTGCACGCCCGTCGCCGCGAGTTGCCCGAACGCGGCATCCGCTTCCAGGCGTTCGGAGGGCTGTCCGATGCCGCCGTCGGGGCGCCATGCATTGCCGCCAAAATCGATGCCGTAGTGGATCCACGGCAGGTTGGCGCCGGTCAGGAACGTCGGCGGTAAGTTTGCATCTGGTGGCATACGCATGCAGGACCGTTCGATTCGCGTGTTCGGCCTCGTGTTGTCGATCTTCTACGCAACCGTCATCGTCTGGCTGTACATCCGCCAGCCGCAGACCGTCGCGGAGGTGACCGGCGGGCTGGCGGCCACCGTCGGCGCCTACCGCATCAATCAGCGGGCGTTCGACGACGGTCTGGCGCTGTTCCATCGCGACGAGCTCGAAGCGTCGCGCGGGGCGTTCGAGCGCGCCGATCCGGCCGGCCGCGACGCACTGACGCAGTTCTACATCGCCTATTCCTACTATCGATCAGGTTGGGGCCGACTGTATCAGGACGACGTGTATTTCAAGAAAGGACTGGAGCGTGCCGACAAGGCCATCGGCCTCGCACCCGATGGCCGGCTGGTCGTCGACGATCCGCGTCTCGGCATGCACAGCGCGGACGAGCTCCGCGCCGAGCTCGCGCAGGGACTCAGGACGGAAGTCTCCGACTTCAACCCGATGCGCGTCCTGGGAACACGAAAATGAAAGCGACGACCGAAGCCTTCTATCTGCCGCTGGTGCTGCTGACGGTGATTCTGTTCGGCGGCATCAGGGTGGCCGATCGCATCGTTTTTGCACCGCCGCCGCTGTTCACGCTGGTGCTCGGCGTCATGCTCTTCGGCGTGCTCGTGCGCGGGCAGGTGTTCGCGCCGGATCGGTTGATGAACACCTCGCGGTCGCCGATTTCGAATCTCAACGGTCTTGTCGTGGTGCTCGGGACGTTTTTCGCCGCAACGCAGGTGTTCAATCTCGTGATTCCCGAAGCAGGCCTGCCGTTCGTGCTGTTCAATGTATTTCTGTTCGTCCTGTTGCTCAACACGATGGCAGGATCGCACGACCGGTTGTCGGTGCTCCGCAGCCTCGCGGTCGTCACGGGCGCTGCCTTCGTGCTGAAGTTCGTGGTGTTGGCCGCACTTTCCGAGCCGGGTGACAGCACACTCAAGCGCGTGCTGCAGACGATGCTCGAGGGCGTCACGCTCGGGACGCTGACGCAGCCGGTGCTCCATCGCGCGTCCGGCTACCTCGCGTTCCTCACGCTCGTGCTCTTCATGGTGGGCCTGGCCATGCTGCCCGGCCCCACGCACGTAAAGTTGAGTCCCGCCGATCGACCCCGGATCGTGGCGCTGATAGAATCGGACGAGTGAGCGCGCGCGTTTTCCTGTTATCTCCAGCCAATTGCCGCGGACGACGGGCGAAACAGGTGCTGTCGCCCCAATCGACGTTCGCCGTCGCGACACGTTTGCGCGCCGAGGGTGTGCCGATTGGCGAGCTGTTCGCTCACATGAGCGGCCTCTATTTCCGCGGGAAGATCACCTACGCGCGAAGGTTCGGGCGCGCGTTCGTCATCACACCTGATGAGGGGCTGGTTCCCGCCGACACGACGATCACCTCTCAGGCGCTCGTCCGTTTTGCCGGCGCGGAGATCGACGTCGCCAATCCCGGCTATCGCGCGCCGCTCGAGCGAACGGCGCGAGAACTGGCCGCCGGGGCGGGAGACGCCTCAGAGTTCGTGCTGCTCGGCAGCGTGGCGTCTGAAAAGTACGTGCAGGTGCTTTCAGCGATTTTCGGATCGCGGCTCGTCTTTCCGTCCGATTTCGTCGGCAGGGGCGATATGAGCCGTGGAGGTCTGCTGCTGCGCGCCGCCGCGGCCGGCCGGGAGCTCGAGTACGTTCCCGTCATCGGCGCTGTTCGTCGTGGCGCACGACCTCCCAGGCTCGATCCGGCCACCCGCGCGCCGTATACCCCAAGTAGGTAGTGTCCGGCTTCAGCCGGACCCTTTTTTACAGAAGACCAGAAGATCAGAAGAATTCTTGATCTTTTGACCTTCTGTTTCATCGTTCGTCATCGGGCGCGTTCAGCGATGAAGGACTTGAGCCGATCTTCGCCGGCTTCACGCATATCTCTATGTGCGGATCAACTTCCGGCGCTGGGGTGTGTTCAACCTGGTCGGTTTTGCCGGCTTCCTGTTGCAAATCGGCGCCATCGCGCTGCTGACGCGTCGCGGCGGTCTGTCGCCGTTTGTCGCGACGGCGATCGCCCTCGAGCTGGCGGCGTTCCAGAATTTTTTGGCGCACAGCCGATGGACGTGGGGCGATCGGCGCGAGGCCACCGCTGCCGGCTGGCTGCGGCGCTACTGGCGGTATCAGGTGGCGAAGACCGCCTCGCTCGTCGCCAATCTCGCCATCACGACGGCGCTCGTCTACGCAGGTATGCCCGCGGAAATTGCGAATACCGCCGCGGTGCTCGCCTGCGCCATCCCCAATTTCCTGGTATCCGAGCACCTCGTCTTCCACAGCGTTTCCAACCCCTAATCCCTAACCCCCAATCCCTAATCCCTCCTAATCCCTAATCCCTAATCCCCATTCACTATTCCTTTTTCCTTCTTCCTTCTTCCTTTTTCGTTTCTATATACTCCACCCCATGCTGACAAGACGCGACGTGCTCAAGGCAGGAGTGGTGGCTGGTGTGTCCGGACTCGTCGGCCGCAGCGTGACCGTCGAGGCGGTCGCTCCGCTGCCGAAGATCAAGGTGAGTTTCGACGTGCCGGCCGGTGGATGCGACTGTCACGTCCACGTGTTCGGCGATCCCAAGAAGTACCCGTTTTTCGCCGGTCGCGTGTACACACCAGAGACCGCATCAACGGAAGAGCTTCGTAAGCTTCTGTCCTCTCTTCGTCTCGAGCGCGTCGTGGTTGTGCAGCCGAGCGTGTACGGGACGGACAATTCCTGCACGCTCGACGGTATGCGCGCGCTCGGGAGCATCGCGCGCGGTGTGGCCGTCATCGACGAGAAGACGACCGACGCCGCTCTGGACGAGATGGGCAAAGTCGGCGTTCGGGGCATCCGCCTGAACCTTGCGACCGCGGGGATCACCGATCCCGGGGTGGCGCGGCAGCGCTTCCAGAATGCCGTCGGCCGCGCGAAAGGCCGCGGCTGGCACATCCAGATCAACACGCAGCCTTCCGTCATCGATGCGCTGAGCGACATGTTTCAGGCCTCACCGGTGCCGATCGTCATCGATCACTTCGGCGGTGCCACCGGTGCAGGTGGAGTGAAGCAGCCTGGTTTCGGCGCGCTCGTGGGTCTCGTGAAGTCCGGGAAGGCGTACGTGAAAATCTCCGGCGCCGCCGACTCCGTATCCAAGCTGCCGGACCTCGCTGACGCGACGCCTCTGGCCCAGGCACTTGTCGCCGCCAACCCGCAGCGCATTCTCTGGGGCACCAACTGGCCGCATCCCGACTCGACCCCGGTGCCCGGCCGCAAGCCGACCGATCTCGTCACCCACGTCCCGATAGACGATGGAAAGGTGCTGAACATGCTGCCGGTCTTTGTGCCCGATGCAGCAACGCGGCGGCTCATCCTGGTAGAAAACCCCGCGCGCCTCTACGGCTGGTAACGCGCGTCCGCCAACCATTTCGATCGCCCTGGCGTCAAACCGGCATTCGGGTCGAGGCGCATTACGCTGCCTGTGTGGGCATGTGAGAGGACTCTGGCCGTCCGCTCGTGGGACGGCAATCCCATCGACGGACGGCATCCTTTCAGTCAAGGGCCAAAACCCCTTGGAATGGCTGGAATAGCGTGGCAGGGTTCTTGAGGTAGCAGAGAGACGCAAGGGTCGGAGGAGCCCCATAGTCAGGCGCTGCACTGGGCAGCAAGGTGAAGCAAACACGTCGAGCGACCTAGGGTCGCGAGATACAGGCCGTGGGGGTGGGGCCCCACGGCAAACTAATTATGGATAAAGCCAGGCCCCCGGAAGTAGCGCAGCGCAAGAAAAGAAACCGGATTATTGCCGGCGCCGCGGTGGCGCTGCTGGTGATCGTGACGACGGTTGGGCTGGCGCGGCTGCGCCCCGCTGCGCCAACGGTCGAGGCAGGCGGCTTGTGGATTGAGCCCGTCAAGCGCGGAACGATGCTGCGGAACGTGCGCGGTGTCGGTGTGCTGGTGCCGGACGAGATTCGCTGGATTACGGCGCTCACCGACGGAACGGTCGAGCGCGTGGTCGTTCTGCCAGGCACGCCGGTCGAAGCGGATACCGTGCTCCTCGAGCTCGCAAATCCGCAGACGCAGCAGGCGGCGGTGAACGCGGAGCTCGACCTGCGGACGGCGAAGGACAACTACGAAGTGTTGAAGGCCGATCTCGACCGCGATCTGCTCGCGCAACGCGCCGCCGCGGCAACCGTGGCATCGGAGGCCGCGCAGGCGCAGATGAACGCCGATGCGGATACGCAGATGGCCAAGCAGGGCTTTATTCCGGAGATCCAGTTACGGAAGTCGAAGCTCCTCGCCGAGACGGCCGCCAAGCGCGAGAAGATGGAAGAGGAGCGGCTGGCGAACAGCGAGCGAACGCTCGCGGTCAAGCTGGGAGTGCAGCAGTCCGAAGTCCAGCGCCGGGAGACCATCGCGACGCTCAGGCGGCAGGAAGCGACCGGTCTGAAGATTCGCGCCGGCTTCTCGGGCGTGCTTCAGGAAGTGCCCGTGCAGGTCGGACAGCGCGTGGCGCCAGGCGCCAACCTCGCGCGTGTGGTCGATCCGACACGCCTGAAGGCACAGTTGCAAGTCGCGGAGACCCAGATCAGGGACGTCGTCATCGGGCAGAAGGCGGAAATCGACACGCGCAGCGGCGTCTCCAGGGGCCGTGTCGTCCGCATCGATCCGGCCGCCCGGAACGGCACGGTGACCGTTGACGTGGCGCTCGACGAGGCGCTTCCGCGTGGCGCGCGCCCCGACATGGGTGTGGACGGCACCATCGAGCTCGAGCGGCTCGACAACGTGCTCTACGTCGGTCGGCCGGCGTTCGCGCAGGAGGCCACGAAGATGAGCCTGTTCCGCCTGTCGCCCGATCGCGCGGGCGCCACGCTCACGCCCGTGGAGCTCGGCCGCAGCTCGGTGAATACGGTCGAAGTGGTGCGGGGGCTCAACGTCGGCGATTGCGTGGTGCTGACCGACATGTCGCAGTACGCGGAGTACGACCGGTTGAATTTGTCCGGAACCCCACCCTGCGGAACGCCGTAATAGGGTTCGTAGGTTCGTCGTAGGTTCGTTAGGTTCGTGGGGTTCGTAGCGTGCGTGCGTTGCCCGTACGTAGTGTCCGGCTTTAGCCGGACCGTGACGCGCGCAACAGGTAGGGCTCGGCTTCAGCCGAGCCATGAGGAAATATGGACCAGAATCTGATCAAGCTTGATGGCGTGAAAAAGGTCTTCTACACCGATGAGGTCGAGACGCACGCGCTGGGCGGCATCCACCTCGAGATTGTGCGCGGCGAGTATGTCTCGATCGCCGGGCCGTCGGGCTGCGGGAAGTCGACGCTGCTTTCCATCTTCGGGCTGCTCGACACGCCGACCGGCGGCGAGTACTGGCTGAACGGCAAGCCGGTCGCCAACCTCACGATGCGCGAACGCGCGCGGACGCGCAACCGCGAAATCGGCTTCATCTTCCAGAACTTCAACCTGATCGGCGACCTCACGGTGTTCGACAACGTCGAGCTGCCGCTGACCTATCGCGGCATGCCGTCGGCCGAACGGCGCAAGCGCGTACAGGACGCCCTCGAGCGCGTCGGCATGGCGCATCGCGCGAAGCACTATCCCAGCCAACTGTCCGGCGGTCAGCAGCAGCGCGTCGCGGTCGCGCGCGCCGTTGCGGGCGAGCCGTCCATCCTGCTGGCGGACGAGCCGACCGGCAACCTCGATTCGAAGAACGGCGAAGCCGTCATGGAGCTGCTGCGCGAGCTGCACCGCGCCGGCGCCACGCTGTGCATGGTGACGCACGACCCGCGCTACGCGCGCCACGCCGACCGCACGATTCATCTCTTCGACGGACAGATCGTCGACGAGCAGACGGCGGCGAAGTTGAATCAGGAGATCGGGTTTACGAAGGAGTCCTGACAAAAAGAGGGATTAGGGATTGGTGATTAGGGATTAGGAACTGTTTGCTCTTCCTTCTTACCAATCCCCAATCCCCAATCCCCAATCCCTAGTCAGCGGCAGTACCACCCTCATCACCGTCCCCTCCTCCTGCCGGCTCTCCGCGCGCAGCGTGCCGCCATGAGCGGCCACGAGGTTGTGCGCGATCGTCAAACCGAGACCGGATCCGGTTGACGAGGCGCCCTTGTGGAAACGCTCGAAGACGTGCGGCAGGTCGGTCGCCGAAATGCCCGGTCCGCGATCGCGTACGTGAATGGAGATCGTGCGTTCGTCGATGGCGGCGTCAACGGCGATGGCCTGTCCGGCCGGCGAGTACCTCAGCGCGTTCGAAATCAAATTGTACATCACCTCGCGAAGCCTGACGGCATCCACATCGACCAGCGGCAGGCCCGATGGCGTCGTCACCTGAATCGCGACGCCCCTGGCATCGGCTTCGGGCTGCAGCGAGACCGCCACGTCTTCGAGCAGGACGCCGATGTCGGTGGGCGCCTTCTGCAGGGTGAGCGTGCCTCCCTCCGTGTGCGCGAGCGTTCCCAGATCCTCCACGAGCCGCGAGAGATGACGGGTATCGTCGAGCACCTGGACGACCTGGCGCTCGTCGCGCGGATAGACGCCGTCGAGCATCCCCTCGAGCCGCCCCTGCATCACCGCGAGCGGCGTGCGCAGCTCGTGGGCGATGTCGGCCATCATCTCGCGACGCAGGCGATGCTGCTGCGCCAGTCGCGCCGTCATGCTGTTGAACGCGCGGCCAATCGACCGCACCCACGGTGGTCCGTGCTCGTGCACGCGGACGGCGAAGTCTCCCTCCGCGACGCGATCGGCGGCATCGACGACATCTCCCAGCGGGCGGCCGACGCGCCGCATGATGAAGAGAAACAACATCGCGATAAAGGCGACGCGGACAAGCATCCACAACGGCCACGGCGCCCACACGAGGAACCGGGGCGCGCCAAATCCCAGCTCGACGAGCAGCCATCCGGCGAGCCGGGTCGCGCCGAAGACGACGAGGATCACGAGCGGGAAGAAAATCAGGCCCGCACGGAACGCGAAGAACGGGCGCCGTCTTTCGTGCAACTCGTGCCGGCGTCGGTGGTGTGGGTGATTCATGCGTCTGCCGATTTGTAGCCCACCCCGTAGACCGTCAGCACGTAGTGCGGACGCCGTGGATCGGCCTCGAGCTTGCGCCTGATGTTCTTGACGTGCGCGTCGATCGATCGGTCGAACGCCTCGGCATCGTCACCGCGCACGGCGTCGAGCAACTGCGTGCGTGTGAACACCCTGCCCGGATGTTGTGCGAGCTTGGCGAGCAGCTTGAATTCCGTGGGCGTGAGATCGATGGCCGACCCGGCGCGCGTGACGCTCATCCGCGACGTGTCGAGCGTCACGTCGTCCATGTGCAGGATATCGCCGGTCGGGGCGGCCGCCGCGCGCCGAAGTACCGCCCGCACCCGCGCGACCAGCTCGCGCGGGCTGAACGGTTTGGTCATGTAGTCGTCGGCGCCGACATCGAGGCCGAGCAGCCGGTCCGATTCGTCGGCTCGCGCCGTCAGCATGATGATCGGCACCGGCGATTCGCGCCGCAGCGTCCTGGCCACTTCGATGCCGTCCATGCGCGGCAGCCGGAGATCCAGCACGATGAGATCCGGCCGCCGCGCGCGGGCAAGCGTCAAGGCGTCGTCGCCGCTGTGCGCGGTGAGAACGGAGTAGCCGGCATGCTGCAGATAATCGCGCGCGATGTCGGCGATTCTCCGCTCGTCATCCACGACCAGGACTGTCTGCAGACGATGCCTCCTTCATGCGCGCCCTCTCCTCACAGTACCCATGCCGCCGCCACGGGCCTCCCCAGCCCCAGCATCCTCTGAAAAGAAGAAAGAAGAAGAGGAGGAAGAACAGCGGTCCGAACCCGAATCCCCATGGCCGGTGCCAGCCATATGGATAAGGATACGGATACGGCGCAGAGCCCGCCGGCGCTTGAACGGCGGCGATGGCTGCGCCATGGGACATGCCGGCGTTGTACGCGAAGAATCCGGCGGCGATCGCGACGAGCGCCGCCAATGCCAAGAACCACCAACGGGGACGAGCGGAATACTCACTCATACAGCCTCCATGCGAGGAGTCTGATGCTCGATTGTGAACGGAATATGAACGGCAAACCGCAGGATTTCGTTCGATTTCGGGACGGCGAGGCCCAGCACCGGACGGGCACATCCTGTGCCCCGCACGAAATCGGCCGTAATTCACGGCTCGTTCTGGCAGTCTTCTTGAGTTCGCCGTCACCGAAATCCGCCATGTTCCAGGATCTGCGTTACGCGATTCGCACGTTGCTGGCAGCGCCCGGTTTCACCGCCTCCGCCGTTCTCACGCTTGCGCTCGGCATCGGCGCGACGACGTCGATCTTCGCGGTTGTACACGGCGTTCTGCTGCAGCCGCTCGCATATCCAGACCCGGCCCGACTGGTTTCCATCGCGCAGCGTCATGCGCGAACAGGTCCAGAGTTCGCCACGCTGCCCGACTACAGCGATTGGCGCCAGAGCTCGCGACTGGAGGCCATCGGCGGGGCATGGGGGATCACGTTCAACCTGACGGCCGTTGAAGAACCAGAAAGGCTGCGCGGGGCCCTCGTGACGGCGTCGTTGTTCCCGACGCTGGGCACGCAGGCGATCGTGGGGCGCGTGTTTACCGAGGCCGACCAGGATGCGAGTCTCGTGGTGCTGTCCTACGGCCTGTGGCAGCGCCGCTTCTCGGGCGATCGCGGCGTCGTCGGCAGGAAGGTCGCGCTCAACGGCCGGCCTCATACCGTCGTCGGCGTGATGCCGGCGGGCTTTGCGTTCCCCGAAAGGATCACCGAACTCTGGGCGCCGCTGGTACCGGAGCCTGGCATGAATCGCGGGTATCACCTGCTGAACGTGATCGGGCGGCTCAAGGCGGACGCGACGATCGAAGATGCGCGCGCCGAGTTGACGACGATCGCGGCGCAATCGGCTGCGGCCTATCCCGAGTTCAACAAGGACTGGGGCGTCGAGGTGCAGGGTCTGCGCGAAGCGGGCACAGCCTGGGTCGGCCGGCCGCTGTGGGTGCTCGCGGGCGCGGTCGGGTGCCTGCTGCTCATGGCATGCGCGAACGTGGCGAGCCTGTCGCTGTCGCGCGTCGCCGTTCGCCGCGACGAGATGTCCGTACGCGCGGCGCTGGGAGCAAGCCGGGCGCAGCTCGTCAGGCAGTTGCTTGTCGAAAGCACCGTCCTCGCTGTGTGCGGTGGCGTTATGGGATGGGTCCTTGCATCGGCAGCCCTCCCTTCGCTTGTGGCGCTAACGGCCCTTCCGCGCGCGGACGAAGTCAAGCTCGACACGAACGTGCTCGTGTTCACGTTTGCCGTCTCGGCGTTGGCGGTCCTGCTGTCCGGTCTCACGCCGGCGCTCTCAGGCTCGCGAACGAATCTGCAGCAGGCGCTGACGATCCGGGGAGGCTCGCGTCGAGGCGTGCTGCGTCCATCGCTTCTGGCGTTCCAGGTTTCGGCGGCCGTCGTGTTGCTGGCTGGTGCCGGCCTGCTCATGCAGAGCTTCCACCGGCTTGTGCTGGTCGACCCCGGGTTCAGCGGCGAGCGTGTCGTGACGGTCAGATTTTTCCTTCCGAGAGCGACCTATCCGATCGAACGCTGCATTCAGATCTATGAGCAGATGATCGAGCGTGCGCGGGCGATTCCTGGAGTGGAGACGGCAGCAGCGACTAGCGTCTTCCCCTTCTCGGGCGTCAATGCCAATGTCATGTTCGAGATCGATGGGCGGGCTCTGGGAGCACCCGGCGAGCGGCCTGGCGCCGATTTCGTAACCACGACGATCGGATACTTTCAGGCGCTGCGCATACCCGTTCTGCGCGGACGTGATTTCGACGCTTCGGATCGTCCCGACTCCCAGTTTGTCGCCGTCATCAATCGCGCGATGGCCGAGCGATTTTTTCCCAACCAGGATCCGATTGGGCAGTTCGTGCGCATCCTCGGTCCGCGGCCGCGGATGATCGTCGGGATGGTCGGCGATGCCAGGCAGCGGGCATTGCACTCCGCGCCGCAGCCGGAAATCTACGTTCCACATTCGCAGTTTCCGGCCGGTCAGATGTTTCTCGTCGTCAGGACGCGCGGGGATCGGGCACCCGTCATCAATCAGTTGCGAGCAGAGATGCGAGCGCTCGACAGCGATTTGCCTATCGCGACGATTCGGACAGCCGAAGATGTGCTGGGCGACACACTGTCGCCGAGGCGGTTCAGCCTGATCATGCTCGCGCTGTTTGCGGCGGCGGCGCTCGGTCTGGCGGTCGTCGGCGTGTCCGGCACCGTCTCGTCCGGCGTCTCCCAGCGTATGCGCGAGATGGGCATCCGCGTTGCTCTCGGCGCGACGTCGTCGAATGTTCTACGACAGGCGATGTGGCAGGGCATGCTGCCCGTGGCGGCCGGCCTGGCGATTGGTCTCGTGGCTGCGCGCTCGTTGACGACGATGCTGACGGCGATGCTGTTCGAGACGCGTCCCTTCGATCCGCCGACGATGGTGGCGGTGATTGCGACGCTTGCGAGCGCAGCGCTGGCCGCGGCGTGGCTCCCGGCGCGGAGAGCCGCGAAGGTCGATCCGATGGTGGTGCTCAGGTACGAATGATGATGAACGACATTCGCTATGCATGCCGCACGTTGCTGAGGAACCCGGGCTTCACGCTCGTGGCGGTGATGACCCTCGCGCTCGGCATCGGCGCGAACGCGGCGATGTTCGCGGTGGTCAATGGTGTGCTGCTGAAGCCATTACCGTATCGCGATGCGGAGCGGCTGATGCTCGTCCACATCATCTACCCGAATCGCGAGACCGGTGTTCCGCGCGAGGGCGTGTGGTCGTATCCGAAGTACCGGACGTTCCTCGACGTGCAGCGGTCCTTCGACCACACGGCGTTGTTTGCGGGTCGCGATCTGAACCTCGCCGGAGACGGCACGCCGGAGCGCGTGCGTGGCGAGGTCATCACCGACCGTTACCCTGGCGTGCTCGGCATCGCGCCAGTCCTCGGCCGTTCGTTCACTGGCGCCGAGGCGCACCGCGCCGGCGAGCCGCCGGTCGCGATGATCGGTCATGCGTTGTGGACCAGGCGTTACGCGGCAGACCCGTTGATTCTCGGGCGGCAGATTCAGATAGACGCGACGACCTACACCGTGGTCGGCGTGCTGCCGCCGGGGTTCAACGGCTTGAGCGGTGTGGCCGAGATATGGGTGCCCTTCGCGGTTTACGAGCCGCGCTTCCTGACGGAGACTTATGCGCACGGCTACTACCTGATTGCACGGCGTCACCCTGGCGTCTCGGAGCAGGACGCCATCTCCGCGGTTCGTGCGGCTGGCATCCAGGTGGCTGCCACGCACGCCCTTTATGACAAGGACGCCAGCGCCACCGCGGCGTCCCTGTACTCCTCGCGCATCGAAGGCGATCTCAGGCTTGCGGCCCTGATGCTCCTCGGCGCCGTTGCCGCCGTTCTCGTTATCGCCTGCGTCAACCTGACGAATCTCTTCATCGCGAAGGCGCTCGGACGTCGTCGCGAGACCGCGGTGCGGCTGGCCATCGGCGCCAGCCGGCTGCAGGTCGCGCGGCAGTTCGTGATCGAGAGCGCGTTGGTGACACTTGCGGGCGCGGCCTGCGGTCTCGTTGTCGCGTCGACGCTTCTCTCCGCTGCCGCCGCCCTCCTTCCTTCGTCTGACGCGTTTTTCCGGATGGCCGCCGCGCCGGGGTCGACGCGTGTGTCCGGCGCGCAGGGGCTGACGCTCGTGGGCGCAAGCATGATCGGGCTGGACGGGACGACCGTGCTCGCGGCCTGCGCGATTGCCTCGATCATGGCCGGCTTGATCGCGCTCATTCCCGCAATCCAGTCGTCCGCGCTGCGCCCGCTGGAAACGCTAAGAGGCGGCCGGGGCGCGACACACGCCGACCGATTAGGCGGCTTCGGCGCGCGTGGAGCGCTTGTGATCGCCCAAATCACGGTTGCGCTGGTGCTGCTCGCGGGCGCCGGCCTGATGCTGAAGAGCGCCGCACGCCTTCATGCAACCGCGATCGGCGTCGATCAGGAAGGCGTGCTGACGGCGCGCGTCGATTTGCCGTCGGCCAGCTATAACGAGGAGCGCCGGCTCGCGTTCTTTTCGCAACTGGCCGAGCGCGTTCGGAGTATCCCCGGCGTGGAATCGGTCGGGCTCGCCAATTGCCCTCCCGTGTCTGGCGGCTGTAGCAGCACCATAATCGGGTTCGAGAGGGGCCGCCACGGAAAGACGCCCGGCTCGCCCGGCATCGGCGTCCATTTCGCGAACCCCGACTATTTTTCCGCGGCGGGCATCCGGCTCGTGCGGGGTCGGCTCTTCGACGGGACCGACCGGCAGGGACGGCCCAAGGTCGTCCTCGTCAACGAAACCGCGGCGCGGAGGTTCTGGCCGAACGCCGATCCGATCGGTAAGGTGGTGACCCTCGGGCAGGGCGGATTTCACGACGGCGCGGAGGTCGTCGGCATTGTCGAGGATGTTCGCTACACCGCCATCGAACTGGCAGCCACGCCGGACGCGTACATTCCGCTGTTTCAATCACCTCAATCGAGAGTGCGCCTTTTCGTGCGCGCGGGCGTCGCACCCGATACGCTCATCGCTCCGTTGAGACGGGAAGTCGCCGCGCTCGATCGCAATTTGCCTCTCAGCGAAGTCCGGACGATCGAACAACGAATCGGCGAGGCGATGTGGCGGACACGCCTGGCCGCCTGGCTGCTGTCGGCGTTTGCGGCGCTCGCCGTTCTGCTGACCGCGGTCGGCATCTTCGGCGTGATGGCGCAGGCGGTCGCGCAGGAGACCCGCGACATCGGCGTTCGGATGGCGCTTGGCGCGCAGACGAGCGAAGTGCTCCGTCTCGTGCTGGCTCGTGTCGGAGTGCTCACGCTGGCCGGAGTCTTTCTGGGCCTTGGGGCGGGAGTGGCGGTCACCCGCGTCGCAGAAAGCCTGCTCTATGAGGTCGAACCGGGCGATCCCATGACGTTTGCGGCCGTGGCGATGCTGCTCGTCGTGGTCGCGCTGGCCGCCAGCTATGTGCCCGCGCGGCGCGCGATGAGGATCGATCCGATTACAGCGCTGAGATACGAGTAACCCCATGGTTCACGATCTGCGATACGCACTTCGCAGCCTCCTGAGGGCTCCTGGCTTCACCACCGTCGCGGTCCTGACGCTCGCGCTCGGCGTCGGCGCGACGACCGCGATCTTCAGCGTGTTTGATGCCGTCATGCTGAAAACGCTGCCGGTGAAGAGTCCCGACGAGTTGTACGTCGTCGGCCCCGGCCACTACCGGCTCTTTCAGACGCTCCAACGCGACCGCACGGTCTTCAGCGACGTGCTGGCCAGCGCCGGTATCGAGCAACTCGACGTCGCCGTCGATGGCAGCGTGCGCGAAAAAGCGCGTATCTCGATGGTGTCGGCTTCGTACTTTTCGACGCTGGGCGTGCCGGCGCTCGTGGGGCGGATGTTCGACAGCGGCGACCAGCGGCCGGTGGGCGAACCGGCAATCGCCGTCGTGAGCCATGCCTACTGGCAGCAGCGCCTCGCTCGAGATCCCGACATTGTCGGCCGAACCGTGCGCGTGAGGGGTACGCCTCTAACGATCGTCGGCGTGGCGTCCGCGGGATTTCACGGCGAGGAAGTCGAAGCATCACCCGACTTGTGGGTGCCGCTCACGATGTGGGCGCAGATTGTCCCCGGGCGCAACCTGCTCGAGAGTCCCGGCACGTCGTGGCTGCGCATCATCGGCAGGTTGAACCCGGGCGTGGCTGTCACGAACGCCGATGCTGCGCTGACCGTGACGTTCCGAAGGGTGCTCGAGGACATCTTCGGGCCGGACATGCCGCCCGAGGATCGCCGCGACGTCGAAACCGCGACGGTGCAGTTGCGCTCGGTCGCGCGCGGAGTGTCGCCGCTTCGCGGCCGGTTCGCACGGCCGCTCGAGCTGTTGATGGCGGCCGTCATGCTGGTGCTCATCATCAGCTGTGCGAACGTGGCCAATCTCTCTCTGTCGAGGATGGCTGCGAGGCGGCGCGAGGTGGATCTTCAGTTGGCGCTCGGGATCGGCCGGCTGCGCCTGTTCCGGCAGATGCTGGCTGAAAGCCTGGTCCTCTCGGTGGGTGGAGGCACGATCGGGCTCTTGCTTGCGTGGGCGGGCAGGGAGGCGCTGCTTCGACTCGTTTCGGCTGACGGCTCGCGCCTGCCGGTTGCGGCCGAGATCGATCTTCGTCTTCTGATGTTCACTGCCGGCGTCTCGATCGCGACCGCCGTTCTATTCGGCACGGTACCTGCGTGGCGGTCGGTGCGCGCGTCGGTGGCAGCGTCGCTCACGACAAGAAACGCCGTCGTCGATCGCCGTAGTCAACTATTGAGTCCCGCGCTCGTTGTTGCGCAGGTCGCTGTGTCGCTCGTGCTGCTGATGGGTGCGGGATTGTTCCTGCGCACGCTCGCGAATCTGCGTTCTGTCGATCTCGGGTTCGTCCCGGAACGACTCCTGATGATCGACGTCAATCCTCGCGCCGCCGGCTATTCTGCCGATCAGGCGATTTCGGTCACCCATCGCGTTCTCGACCGGCTCACATCTGTTCCCGGCGTCAGCACCGCCAGTTTCTCCGAGAACGGCGTGATGTTCGGGCGCGACAGCAGCACCAACCTCATCCGGCCGGAAGGATTCGCAGGTGGCCCCGGTGGGTTCCCCCGCGCTCAATGGGACATCGTCGGTCCGAACTACTTCTCGACCATGGGCATTTCGCTGGTTGCGGGCCGCGATTTCACCGCTCGTGACGATGAATCGTCGCCGCGGGTCGTGGCGATCAACGACGCGATGTCGAAGAGGTTCTTCAACGGCGGCAGTCCGATTGGGCGCCGGCTCGTGTGGGGCGACGAGAAGCAGACCGACTTCGAGGTGATTGCGGTCGTGCGCGACGTCAAGCAAAGCGGTCCTCGCGACGAGCCGCAGCTTCGCTTCTATTTTCCGTACGCCCAGATCAGGAAGACGCGACCGTCCTGGGAACTGGCGAGCGTCCAGTTTTTCGTGCGCACGGCCGCCGATCCGGCGGCGATGTCGCGTTCGCTCCAGTCAGCCATCACGGCCAGCGATCCGCGATTGTCCACGGACGGGATCGGGGTTGGCGCCGATCTTCTGGACCGTACGCTCGTGCAGGAGCGGATGATCGCGACCTTGTCGGCGGCGTTCGGCGTCGTGGCCCTCAGCCTCGCGTGTGTAGGGTTGTACGGACTGATTGGACATCACGTGGCGCAGCGCACGAACGAGATTGGCATCCGGATGGCTCTGGGGGCGCAACGGTCGCAGGTCCTGTGGGCGACACTCGGCCGGGCGTTGACGTGGACGCTGGCGGGCATCGCCCTCGGAGTCCCCCTGGCGGTCAGCGTGTCGCGCCTTGCAGAAACCCTGCTGTTCGGCCTGAGCGCGACGGACATGGCGACGCTTGCCGGCGCAGGGCTCCTGATGTTCGTCTGCGGTGCCGTCGCCGCGTATCTTCCCGCGCGACGCGCGGCACGAATCGATCCTTTGACAGCGTTGCGTTACGACTGAGGCCATCATGCTGCACGACATTCGCGACGGGTTCCGGTCTCTTCGCGCGAATCCTGGATTCGCCATCGTCGCCATCCTGACGCTCGCGCTGGGCATCGGCATGACGACAGCCATCTTCAGCGTCGTCGATGCCGTGCTGCTGCGTCCTGTGCCGTTTCGCGACATGGATCGGCTGGTGATGGTATGGGAGACGGATCGGGCGAGTGGCACCACTCACGAACCTGCCTCGCTGCCCGATTTTCTCGACTTCAGAGAGCGAAGCCGGAGCGTGGCCGATTTCGCCGCGTTCATTGCCGGCGAAGCCAACCTGAACCTCGACAACCGCGATCCGTCGCGCGTCGCAACCTTGCACGTCACCGAGCGGTTTTTGCCGATGCTCGGCATCACGCCGGCCGTGGGCCGGGTGTTCACCGCCGACGAGGACAAGCCCGGCGGCGGGGACCTGGTGCTCATCAGCGAAGCGTTGTGGCAGAGGCAGTTTCAGCGCGATCCGAATATCGTCGGGAAAAGCGTGCGCCTCAACGATCGTCCGCGCACCATCGTCGGCGTCGTACCGGCGTCGGCCGATTTCGGCATCCTTCAGGTGCTGCGTGCGGCCGATTACGGGCAAGGCTTCGCGCAGCGCGACGCAAGGACCACGGTAGACGCATTTGCCCCGCTGCAGGGCGATCCACAACGGCTGCCTCGCAACACGCATCCGCTGTTCATCATCGGACGCCTCGCGCAAGGCGCCTCCGTCGAGTCGGCGCAAAAGGAGCTCGGCGCTGTCGCCGCCGAACTGGAGAAGACGTTCCCGGACGACAACGAGGCGCGCGGGGTGGCCGTCCAGGGATTTCGCGACATCGTCTTCGGGCCGATTCAGCCAGCGCTCGTCGTGCTGATCTGGGCCGTCGGGCTGGTACTTGCTCATCGCGTGCGTCAACGTCGCGCATCTGCTGCTCGCGCGTGGCGTGGCGCGGGTGCGGGAGATCGCCGTCAGAAGCGCACTGGGTGCCGGAACGGCTCGTCTCGCGAGACAGCACATCGTCGAAAACACGCTTCTCCTGTTCCTCGCCTCGGCGCTTGGTGTGCTGGTCGCTTCCATCGCGCTTCGTGTGCTGCTCGTCGCCGCCCCTGCAGACATCCCTCGTCTGGCCGACGTGGCCATCGACGCGCGAGTGTTGTTGGTGGTGCTCTCAATTGCCGTGGCGGTTGGATTCGTCTTCGGCCTGGTTCCGCTGTGGCAGGCTCGCCGTACCGATTTGCAGACGGTGCTCAAGGCGGAGCAGGGGCGCGGGACAACCGGCGGCCGCGACAGCGCGGCGGCGCGTTCGGTCCTGATGGCGGGCGAGATTGCGTTGGCGGTGGTGCTCGTCATCGGCGCGGGTCTTCTCATCAAGAGCTTCTGGCAACTTCAGCAGGTGAACCCTGGATTCGACGTCGAACAGGTCGTGAAGGCCGAGTTTCAGCTGCCGGGATCGCGCTACCCGACGGACTTCCGCCAATTTCCGAACTTCAAGGAAATTCTGCACTTCAATGCGTCGCTCCTCGAGCGCGCGTCCGCGCTGCCGGGTGTGGAGTCGGCGGCCGTTGCTGGCAATCATCCGCTCGACGCGGGGTTCACCAACTCGTTTGTTGTCATCGGGCGCGAGGCGGAAGCTCGCGACTGGCCGGAGATCTCGGTAAGGCGCGCCACGCCGGGGTACTTCTGTACGCTGCGGCTCCCGCTGGTTCGCGGCCGGCTGATCCTGGACTCCGATACCACGCAGGCGGCGCCGGTCGCGCTCATCAACGAGGCGGCGGTTGCGCGGTTTTTCACCAGGCAGGATCCCATCGGCCAGCGGATGGATATCTATGGAACGCCCAGAACGATCGTCGGGGTCGTGGCTGACGAGAAGATTCACGGGTTGAAGCAAGCGGCGCCGGTGGCAGTGTATCTGCCGCTGTCGCAGGCGCCCTTCTCGAACGGGACGCTGCTCGTGCGCGCGCGCGGCGATCTCGTTCAAATCGCCTCGGCGATGCGATCGATCTTTCGCGAGGTCGATCCCTCGCTTGCCGTCTTCGGTGTCGAGCCGCTTCGAGACACGCTCGCCCAGTCCACCGGCGAGCAGCGGTTCATGATGCTCCTCGTCGGCGTGTTCGCCGCGCTCGCGCTCGTGCTGTCGCTCATCGGCATTCACGGCGTGCTCAGCTACACCGTACTGCAGCGGCGAAAGGAGATTGGCATTCGAGTCGCGCTCGGCGCCGAGCCCGGGCAGGTTGTGCGCGTCGTCCTCGGCGAGGGCATGCGCCTGACGATGCTCGGTCTGGGTGCCGGAGTCGGGCTCGCCCTTCTATTCTCCCGGTCCCTCGCATCGCTGCTCTTTGGGGTTAATGCCACCGACATGACAATATTTTCCGTCGTGATCGTTCTCGTCGCGGCCGTCTCGACGCTCGCCATGTGGCTCCCGGCCCGCCGCGCCGCGCGGGTCGATCCTCTGGTTGCCTTGCGGCACCAATAGCTTGCGTCCGAATCCGGGACGGCAATCCCAGTAGCGAACGACCGCGCACTTTTTCCACTGAAATCTTCAGGGTTTTCGGCCCTGACCGCTGGCAGTCTTCTTGAGTCAGTGTCGGCAGCGATATGAGCTCGATACTCGCCGACATCCGTTACGCCTTTCGCGGACTGCTCAGCCGACCGGCTTTCAGCATCGTGGCGATCCTGACGCTCGCGCTCGGCATCGGCGCCAACACCGCCATTTTCAGCGTCGTCAACGGCGTCGTCCTGCAGCCGCTTCAGTATCCCGACCCCGGACGGTTGATGTACATCACCAGCCAGTTCGAAGGCATGTTCGATCAGTTCTGGGTGTCGGCACCAGAGTTCGTCGAGTTTCGCGAGCAGAACAAAGCCTTCGAATCGGTCGGTGCCTACACGGTCGGCGCCGCCAATCTGGGAACGGAGATTCCGCGGCGGCCCGTGACGGCGACTGTGTCGCACGACCTGATGACGGCGCTTGGCGTTCAGCCGTTGCGGGGCCGATTGTTCGCGCGCGAAGACATGCTTCCGAAAACCGAGGAAGTCGCCATCCTCTCTTATGAGCTGTGGCGCAACGCATTTGGCGAGAACCCGGCTACTGTCGGAAGCCTTATTGACGTCGGCGGGCTGCGCACGCGCATCGTCGGCATCATGCCGCCCGGCTACGACGTGCACGACGAGAAGATCGAATTGTGGAGGCCGCTGCGCATCGATCCGGCGAATCCGGGCAACCGCGGCGGGCATTTCCTGTATCTGGTCGGCCGCCTCAAGCCCGGTCTGACGATCGAACAGGCTCGCGCCGATCTCGAAGCGCTGCTGGGCCGCTGGCCGAGCCTCGCTCCCGCCAATCGCCACGCCCCTAATCAAACGACGCATCGATACCGGATCGATCCGCTGAAGGACGACATGGTGGGCGAGGTGAAGCAGGCCGTCTGGGTGCTGCAGGGCGCCGTCGCTTTCGTGCTCCTCATCGCGTGCGCGAACCTTGCGAACCTGCTGCTCGCGCGCGCGGAATCGCGTCAGAGGGAATTTGCGGTTCGCACGGCGATGGGCGCGAGCCGCCGCCGCATGCTGCAGCAGTTCATCACTGAAGGCATCGTGCTGTCGGTCATCGGCGGTGCGCTGGGCGTGTGGCTCGCCACACTCGGCGTGCAGGCGCTCCTGGCCGCCAATCCCGACAGTATTCCGCGAGCGGGAGAGATTACAGTCGACTTAGCCGTACTCGGATTCACGCTGGTGCTGGCTATTGTGACGGGCGTGTTCTTCGGCGTCGCACCGCTCTTTCACCTCTCGCAGCGGTCGATGAACATTTCGTTGAGAGAGGGCGGCTCGAGAACAACTGCGGGAACCGCGAAAGCGCGGATGCGCGCGGCCCTCGTTGTGGCCGAGGTCGCGCTGGCGGTCGTGCTCGTCGTGGGAGCCGGATTGCTGCTGCGCAGCTTCTGGAACCTGATGCAGGTCGATGCCGGGTTCAGCCGCGAGAACCTGACGACGTTCCAGCTTTCCCTGCCGCAGAGCCAGTATCCGGAACCGGCCAGACGCGTGGCGTTCTACCGCGGGCTCATCGACAAGATTCGCGCCGTTTCCGGTGTGCGCGCGGCGGCCGCGATGACGGGTCTCCCGCCAAGCCGCGACGTCAACGCGAACGACACTGAATTCGTGGGCGTGCCGACACCGCCCGCCGGACCGATTCACAACGTCGATTATTACCAGACGGTGACGGCCGGTTATCTTGCGGCGATGGGCATCCCGGTGGTGGAGGGGCGGGGATTTGCCGAAGCCGACGCCGCCAGCACTGGCGGTGTCGTCCTCGTCAACGAAACGCTCGCGAAACGTTTCTATCCAGGCCAGAGTCCGCTCGGCCGCATCGTGAAGCCGTCGATGACAGGCGAGCCGGCGATGACGATCGTCGGCGTCGTCAAAGACGTCAAGCAGCGAGGTCTCGGCGAGGAAACGGGCACCGAGCTATACCTTCTGGTCGACCAACTGCCGACGGTCGCAAAAAGCGCTCCCGGCACCCTGCATGTGGTCGTTCGTTCGAGTACCACCGTTCGAAACGATCGCGCCCGCCCTGCAGCAAATCGCCCGCTCCATGGATGCGCGGTTGCCGGTTGTGAACCTCCGTCCGATGACGGAGGTGTTTGCCGAATCGATGGCGCGGCCGAGATTTCTGATGACGCTGCTCGTGGCGTTTGCCGTATTGGCGCTGCTGCTCGCGGCGATCGGCACCTACGGCGTCTTGTCCTATCTCGTCAGCGAGCGGCGTCAGGAAATCGGCATACGCATGGCCCTTGGCGCCGAGCGCGGCACGCTGTTGGGCATGGTGATGCGGCACGGTCTCACGCTCGCCCTCGGCGGTCTGCTTCTGGGCCTGGCGGGCGCGATCGGAGTGACACGGTTGATGCAGACGCTGCTGTTCAATGTCCGTCCCGCCGATCCCGCGACGATGGCCGCGGTGGCGGTGGTGATTGCCGGCGTGGCGCTGGTTGCCTGCTACGTGCCGGCCCGCCGGGCGACGCGCGTCGATCCGCTGATCGCGCTGAGGGCGGAATGAAACGCACTTCACTAACTAGGGATTGGAGATTAGGGATTAGGATGCTGCCGGAGGTTAGAAAAACATGAAGCGACTGGTTCCAGCATACGTGGCCCTGGCCGCGGTCTTCGTCACGGCGAATTTCCACGCACAAAGTCCGATGCCCTTCAAGCTCGGGACATTCGACCAGGGCGGCAAACCTTTTGTCGGCGTCGTCGTCAAAGACTCCATCGTGATCGATCTGGCGCAGGCCAATACGGCGCTCAAGAGTCCCGCCGCGAAGGTGCCGGCGCCGTCCGACATGAAAGATCTGATCGCGCGCTACGACAACGGTGTGCGCGCGCGGATCGGCGAGATCCTGCAGAACACGAAGCCGCTCGAAGGGACGGGCAGACCAACCTATGTCCACGATCTGAAGAGCCTGAAAACGCAGCCGCCCATCATGTATCCGACGACGATGCTGAACGTGGCGGTGAATTATCGGGCGCACGCTGCGGAGATGGCGCCAGCCCCGTCGGCGGGAGCGCCGGCGCCAGGCGACGCGCTGCCTGGCACGACCAGCGCTCCGGGACTCTGGGAGCGCAAGGCCGACGACAAGCGGTGGAATCCCTACATGTTCATGAAGTCGCCCAGCATCGTGATTGCCAACGGCGAATCGATCCGCCTGCCGGTCGGCCGGACGCAGATCGACTGGGAATGCGAGCTGGGCGTGGTGCTCGGTCGAACCGCCGACCATGTGTCCTTGGATCGGGCCGGGGATTACATCTTCGGGTACACGCTCGAGAACGACGTTTCCGACCGCGGCGGCCGTGGAGATACGCGTTACGGCTCCGACTGGGTGCTCGGAAAGAATCACGACACGTTCGCCCCGATGGGTCCGTTCATCGTGCCGAAGGAGTTCGTGCCGAACCCGCAGAACCTCAACGTGAAGTTCACGCTGAACGGACAGCTGATGCAGGATGCGAACACCTCGCTGATGATCCACAACGTGTTCGAATTGATTTCCTACGGTTCGAACATCATCACGCTGCGGCCCGGCGACGTCATCGCCACCGGCAGCCCGGCCGGCGTCGGTTCGGCGCGTAAGCCGCCGATCTTCTTCAAGGCCGGCGACGTGTCGGTGTGCACGTACGACGGCATCGGCACGCTCACCAATCCGGTCGTGGGGCCAAAATGATCCTTTCAGATCTCCGCTTCGGCATGCGACTGCTCCTCAAGTCTCCAGTCACGTCCGCAGCGGCGATCCTGTCGCTGGCGCTGGGCATCGGCGGAACGACGACGATCTTCAGTGCCGTCGATGCCGTGCTGTTGCGTCCGTTGCCCTATGCCGAGCCGGAGCGTCTGGTGCTGGTTTCAGCAACATCGCCGATGTTCGACCGCAGCGCCTCCACCCGGCGCGGCGGCACCCTGTCGCCTGCCGACTTTCTCGACTATCGCAACAACACGACGTTTGAAGGGCTGGCCGCAATCTCGAATGGGCCAGTAAGGCTGACCGGCGGCGGCGCTCCGGAGCAGGCCGCGGGCGCGCAAGTGTCTGGCAACTTTTTCACCGTGCTTGGTGTGAACGCGATCGCGGGACGGACGTTTCTGCCGGCCGACGATGCGCCTGGTCGGCCGGCGCAGGCTGTTCTCAGCGAATCGCTCTGGCGGCGGCGCTACGGCGGACGTGCCGATCTGATTGGCGGCACCATCACCGTGTCCGATCAACTCGTCGAGGTCGTAGGCGTCATGCCGGCGGAATTCCGATTCGAGGATGCTGTGGATCTGTGGCTGCTCGGCGACCGGGGCCTTCCCAGGTTCACCTCGATTCAGAACCTTGCGCAGAATCGCGATGTGCACATCCTGACGGTTGTCGGGAGGTTGCGCGAAGGAATTTCGATTCCCGAGGCGCAATCCGAGCTCGACGTCATTTCGGCCAGGCTCGCAAGAGAGTACGCCGGGACCAATAAAGGATGGGGAACAGCGCTCGATCCGCTTCAGTCGGCGCTCGTGGGTCACACGAAGCCGATGCTGACGCTGCTGCTTGCCGCTGTCGCGTTGATGCTGCTGATTGCGTCGGTCAACGTCGCCAACCTGATGCTCGTCCGCACGAAAGCCCGGGCGCTCGAGCTGGCCATGCGCAGCGCGCTCGGTGCGTCTCCGGCGCGAGTGCTCCGTCAGATTCTGGCGGAGAGCGCAGTACTCGCGGCCTGCGGCGGACTGCTGGGACTGGTGCTGGCAGCCTGGGGTGTCCAGGTGCTGCTGCAGCTTGCGCCCGAGGGACTGCCACGACTCGACGAGATTGCGGTCAACGGCCGGATCGCCGCCTTCGCGCTCTCCGTCACAGCGGCGGTCGCGCTCGGGTTCGGACTCTGGCCTGCGTGGCGCGCGTCACGTGCTCCTCTCAATTCCGCTATCCAGGGGAGCGTGCGAAGCACGCTGACTCACGAGAAACGCCGCTCCCAGCTCTTGCTCGTGTGGAGTGAGCTCGCCGTCGCTCAGGTGCTTCTCGTGGCCGCGGGCCTGCTGCTCGCGAGTTTTGCGCGCCTGATTTCGCTCGATCCTGGCTTCGATCCGCGCGATCTCGTCGCCGTCGACGTGAGTCTCCCGGGTGCGAAGTATCGCGATGCGGCTGCACGAATACGATTTCACGAGGATGTCCTCGAACGGTTGTCGGCAACGCCGGGTGTGCGCAGCGCGGCCATGACGATGCAGGCGCCGATGAGGCCCAGCATCACGCGCGGAGTGTGGATCGAAGGGCGGCCGGCGCCGCCTCCGGGTGAATTCAATCTGACGGCATTCATGACCGTCAGCGAACGCTATTTCGACACCACGGGCATTCGATTGCTGCGCGGCCGCGGGATCACACGCGACGACACGTTGAAGGCGCCCGACGTGGTCGTGGTGAACGAGGCATTTGCCCGCCGATACTTTTCCGGCCAGGATCCCATCGGCAAGCGGATCGCGTACGGAGCGCGTTCAGACGATCATTATTGGCGCACGATTGTGGGCCTGGCGGCCGATACGCGCGAGCAACTGGGACAGCCGGCGAAAGCCACGACCTATGCGCCTTTCCGCCAGGGGCTGGATCCGTTTACGTTCTCGGCCTACCTCGTCAAGAGCTCGCTTCCGGTTGGCAGCATTGGCGACGCCGTACAGCAGGCCGTCGTCGCGTCCGATCCGGACCAGCCCGTCTCGCGGCTGCGCCCGGTCGAAGCCGACATGCGCGCGTCGATTGCGACCGAGCGCTTCACGACGCTCATCGCCGGCCTGTTCGCCGCGCTCGCGCTGGTGCTCGCAGCAGTCGGAACTTTCGGGGTGATGAGCCACGTCGTGAGGGGTCGCACGAGAGAGATTGGCGTGCGGATGGCGCTTGGCGCCACACGGCCGGGTATCGTCCGACTCGTGCTTGGCGAAGCTGGCCGAGTCGTGCTTGCCTCGACCGCGGTCGGACTGGCTCTGGCGGCCGCGCTTGGCCCCCTGATGCAGGCGCTTTTGTACGAAGTTCGACCGCGCGACCCGGCGACGATGGCGATGGCCGGGCTCACCTTGATGAGCGTGGCGATTCTCGCGAGCTACATTCCGGTCCGGCGCATGCTCGCGCAGAACCCTCTGACCACCCTGAAAAGCGACTAGAGTTAAAGCGTGGACCAGCTCGTTCAGGATCTTCGGTACGCCGTCAGAACACTCGTGAAGACTCCCGGGTTCACGATCGTGGCGATCCTGACGCTTGCGATCGGCATCGGCGCCAATGCGGCGATCTTCTCGGTGGTCAACGCTGTCCTGCTGAAGCCGGTGCCCTTTCCCGATCCCGATCGCCTCGTCATGTTCATGAACACCTTCCCGCAGGGATCGGGGAGCGGCGCATCGCCGGCGAAGTATCAGCACTGGCGTGCGCAGACACGTGTCGTGCAGGACGTGGCGGCTTTTCGCAACAACATCGTCAACTTCACGGGTGGCGGCGTTCCCGAGCAGCTGACCGCCGGCGAGGTGACTGGCGACTACTTTCGTCTGCTCGGTGCACCGGTATTCCGCGGGCGGACGTTCCTGCCCGAGGAGGCTGTGCCGGGTGGCGAGCGTGTGGTCGTGCTCAGCCATTCGCTGTGGAGACGCCGCTTTGCGTCCGATCCGAACGTGCTTGGAAAGACGATGCTGCTGAGCGGCGATCCGCACACGATCGTCGGCATCATTGGTCCTTCATTCGATGTCGGAGAGTTCAGCGCGCCGCCGGACATCTGGATTCCGTTCCAGATCGATCCCAACACAACCGATCAGGGCCACTACTTCAGCGCCGCGGGACGCCTGAAGCCCGATGTCACCCTCGAGCAGGCCAAGGCGGAGCTCGACCGATCGTCGGCCGAGTTCAGGCGCAAATTTCCCCGAAGCCTCGACGAGAACGAAAGCTTCAGCGTGACGCCGTTTCAGGAGGCGTTCGTCAAGGACGTGCGCCAGACGTTGCTGGTGCTGCTGGGCGCGGTGGCCTTCGTCCTGCTGATTGCGTGTGCGAACGTCGCGAATCTCCTGCTGGTGCGCGCGACGGGTCGGCGGCGTGAAATGGCCGTACGTGCCGCGATCGGCGCCGGGCGCGGCCGGATCATCCGGCAACTGCTGACCGAGAGCGTGCTGCTCTCGCTGGCCGGCGGCGTCCTCGGGCTCGCCGTGGGATATCTCGGCATCCGTGCGCTGTTGACGGTCAACACGGCCGGGCTCCCTCGACTCGGTGAAAACGGCGCGCTCGTCGGCATGGACTGGCGCGTGCTTGGATTTGCGCTGGCGATCTCGATTGCGACCGGCGTCCTGTTCGGGCTCATACCGGCATTGCACGGCTCGCGCACGACGTTGAGCGACACGCTGAAAGAGACGAGCAGCCGATCGGGCACCGGATTCCGTCACAACAAGTCGCGCTCGATCCTCGTCGTGTCCGAAATGGCACTCGCGCTCATTCTCCTGGTGGGCTCGGCGCTGCTCATCCGCACGTCGATTGCGCTGGGGCACGTCGATCCCGGCTACGACGTCAACAACGTGTTGACGATGCGGATGTCGCTGAGCGGATCGCGCTTTCTGACGTCGGCTGGTGTAGAGCGGATGGTGCGCGACGGCCGCGATCGCATCCAGGGGCTGCCGGGTGTCGAGCTGGCCTCGGCCACCTGCTGTGTTCCGCTGGAAGGGGGCTACGGGCTTCCGTTCAACATCGTCGGGCGGCCGCAGGGGAAAGAGCCGTTTCACGGTGGCGGAGGCTGGGCCACGGTCTCGCCGGGATACTTCGAGGTGTTCAAGATTCCTGTCAGACGCGGGCGCACGTTCAACGAACGGGATGTTGCCGGCATGCCACCGGTCGTCATCATCAATGAAGCGATGGCGAAGCGGTTGTGGAAGGACGGCAATCCGCTGAACGATCGGCTGGTCATCGGCCGGGGGATCATGCGCGAGTTCGCGGATGAGCCGGAACGGCAGATTGTCGGCGTCGTCGCCGATTCGCGCGATGGCGGCCTGAACGACGACCCGGGTCCGAAGATGTTCATCCCGCAGGCGCAGGTGCCCGATCCCGTCAATGCCTTGAACGTTCGGATTACGCCGATGGCGTGGGTGGTACGGACCCGTGTGACGCCGATGTCCCTGAGCGCTCCAATTCAGGAGCAGTTGCGCCAGGCCAGCGGGCTGCCGGTTTCGGACGTGCGGGCGATGTCCGACGTCGTGTCGCGATCGACATCGCGCCAGCGCTTCAACATGATGCTCATGACGGTGTTCGGCATGTCGGCGCTGCTCCTGGCCGCGATCGGTATTTACGGCCTCATGTCGTACTCCGTCCAGCAGCGCACGCAGGAGATCGGTATCCGCATGGCTCTGGGCGCGCTGGCCAGCGACGTCAGGAACATGGTCGTCGTCCAGGGGATGCGGCTGGCGATTGTCGGGGTCGTCATCGGCGTTGCCGTGGCGCTGGCGATGGCCCGCGTGATCGCGGGATTCCTGTTCGGCGTCCAGGCGCGCGACCCCGGCGTGTTCGTTGGCATTCCGGTTCTGCTGAGTCTCGTCGCGCTCCTCGCCGTCTGGCTGCCGGCGCGGCGCGCCAGCCAAGTCGCGCCCGTCATCGCATTGAGGACAGAATGATCACCGTCAGCAATCTCGAGAAGTCCGTGAAAAGCGGCGCCGGCGAAACGTTCCTGCTGCGTCGAATCAACCTCACCATCAAGCCCGGCGAATTCGTCTCGATCATGGGTCCGTCCGGTGCGGGAAAATCGACGCTCCTGCACATCCTCGGGATGCACGATACCGATTGGCGCGGCGCGTACGAGCTGCACGGGGAGCCGATCCATGCCTTGAAGCAGAAGGACCGCCTCGCGCTGCAGAAGAAGCACATCGGGTTCGTGTTCCAGAGCTATCACCTGCTCGACAACCTGACGGTGTACGAGAACCTCGAAGTGCCGCTGAGCTATCGCGACGTGCCGCGCGCCCAGCGGCAGAGCATCGTCTCGGACGTGCTGGATCGATTCCAGATTGTCGCCAAGAAAGATCTCTATCCGAGCCAGTTGTCCGGCGGACAGCAGCAGCTCGTCGGCGTGGCGCGGGCGGTGGTCGCCAGTCCCGGTCTCATTCTCGCGGACGAGCCGACCGGCAATCTCCACTCCGATCAGGCGCGCGAAATCATGGAGCTCTTCAAGAAGCTCAACAACGACGGCACGACGATCGTCCAGGTGACGCACTCGGAGACCAACGCGCTGTGCGGCAATCGGATCATCAAGCTCCGCGATGGATGGATCGTCAATGACTGATCGGTCTTTGACGTACCTGCGTTCGGCCGCCAGGTCGCTTCGCCGGACGCCGGGCCTCAGCCTCGCGGCGATCGCGTCGCTCGCGCTGGGCATCGGGGCCAATGCCGCGATCTTTGCCGCGTTCAATCAGTCGCTGCTCCAGCGCCTGCCGATCCAGCAGCCCGAGCAGCTCGTCACGCTGTCGGCGCCGGGCGACAAGAACGGGCGGGTCTCGGCCGGCAACTCGGGCCGCGCCGAAGCGGTCTTCAGCTATCCGCTGTTTCGCGATCTCGAGCGGGGTCAGCAATCGTTCGCCGGTCTCGCGGCGCATCGCGACGTGCCGGCGAATGTCGCGCACCGCGGGCAGACGTCGAACGGGCTTGCCCTGCTCGTCTCGGGCAGCTACTTTCCCGTGCTCGGCGTGCAGCCGGCGCTGGGCCGGTTGCTGTCGGATGCCGATGACCAGGCCATCGGCGCGCATCGCGTTGTGGTGCTGAGCCACGCCTTCTGGCGCTCGCGGTTCGCGAGCGATCCATCGATTCTGAACGACACGCTCACCATCAACGGCGAGCCGATGACCGTCGTCGGCGTGGCGCCACGGGGCTTCCATGGCACGACGCCGGAGGACTCGCCGGAGGTCTTCGTGCCGCTCACGATGAGCGCCACGCTCCACACCTACTACGACGATTTCGAGAACCGCCGGGACCACTGGCTCTACCTGATCGCGCGACTCGAGCCGGGCGTCAGCCGTGCGGCGGCCGAGTCGTCCGTTCAAGGTGTCTTCAGCGGCATCATGCAGAACGTCGAGTCCGCGCAGTTCAAGGGCACCGATCAGGCGCGTCAGCGATACGTGTCGCGCAAGCTGCTCCTGGCGGATGGGGCATACGGCCAGCAGCCGAATCGTGCCGGGATGATTCCGGTCTTCGTCCTGTTGTTCAGCTGCACGGGGATCGTCGTGCTGATCGCGTGCGCCAATATCGCCAACCTGCTGCTGGCGCGCGGGGTGTCGCGCGCGGCGGAGTTCGCGGTCCGGATGTCGCTCGGCGCCACCAGAGGACAATTGATGACGCAGTTGCTGAGCGAGTCGCTGCTGCTGGCGGTGCTCGGCGGGCTGGCGGGGCTGCTCGTCGCGGCGCCGCTTCGCACGGTGCTCGGCGGGCTGTTGCCGGGAGCCGCCGCAGCGCCGGAATCTGCCATGGACATTTCGCTTCTCGCGTTTGCGTTCGGCCTGTCAGTGGTGACCGCGCTCGTCTTCGGCGTGCTGCCCGCTCTGCACAGCACGCGCATACGCGTGACGACGATGGCGAAGTCGCAGGCCGGCGTGACGTCGAGCGGTGGTGGCAGCATGCTGCGATCGACCCTCGTAACATCACAGATCGCGCTGGCGCTGGCGTTGCTCGTCGTGGCCGGTCTCTTTGCGAGGAGCATCATCAACGTCGGCCGGATCGATCTCGGGATGCAGGTCTCGAACCTGACGACGTTCCGAGTGTCGCCCATGCTGAACGGTTACACGGCGGAGCGATCGCAGGCACTGTTCGAACGGATGGATGAGCAGTTGGCTGCTTTACCCGGCGTCAACTCGGTGACGCAGTCGACGATTCCTCTTCTGGAAGGCAGCGATGCGACTGCGAATCTCACGGTGCAGGGATTTGACGCCGGACCGGACACCGATACCGATGCCAGCTACTCGTTTGTCGGCGCGCGCTTTTTCAGCACGCTGGGCATGCCGTTGATTGCCGGACGCGAGTTCACCTACGCCGATTCGTCTGCGTCGCAGAACGTCGCCGTCGTCAACGAAGCGTTCGCGCGGAAATTCAACCTGCGCCGCGACGCCGTCGTCGGCACGCGGATGGAGCTCGGGCGGAACAGCAAGGCGAAGTTCGACATCGAGATCGTGGGCCTGGTGCAGGATGCCAAGTACAGCGGGATCAAGGACGAGATTCCGCCTCTGTTCTTCCTGCCATACCGGCAGCGCGACGTGAGGGGCGAGATGAACTTCTACGTGCGGTCGTCGGGGGATCCCGGTCAGATGAATGCCGCCATCTCGCGCATCGTCGGCGATCTCGATCGCAATTTGCCCATCGAGAATCTCCGCTCGATGGAAGCGCAGGTTCGGGAACGGGCGGAAACGGATCTGCTGCTCGCGCGCGTGTCGATGGGATTCGCGGCGCTTGCGACGCTGCTGGCCGCAATCGGCTTGTACGGCGTGCTCGCGTACTCGGTGGCCCAGCGCACGCCCGAAATCGGCGTCCGGCTCGCGCTTGGCGCCGACGGCCAGCGCATTCGCGGCATGGTGCTGCGCCACGTCGGAACGATGACGCTCGTCGGTGTGGCCGCCGGCCTGGGGGGCGCGATCGTCCTTGGGCGTCTCGCCGCGGCGCTGCTGTTCAAGGTGCCAGGCACCGACCCGCCGATCATGGCTGCGGCGGTCGCGGTGGTTTTGCTCGTCTCGCTGGCGGCGGCACTGCTGCCGGCTCATCGCGCCTCGCGCATCGATCCCTCGCGGGCGCTCCGGTGGGAATAGAGACCGTGCCATCCAAGGCCCCGCGCATTCTCGTTGCCGACGATCAGAAAGACATCCTCGAGGCGCTTCAGCTGCTCCTCAAGAGCGAGGGCTTTCAGGTGCAGTCCGTCTCGTCGCCGGGGGCGGTGCTCGCGGCGGTGGACGAAGCCGATTTCGATGCGGCGCTCATCGATCTGAACTACGCGCGCGACACGACATCGGGTCAGGAAGGCCTGGAGCTGCTCGGGCGCCTTCAGGCCGGAGATCCGACGCTGCCCGTGATTGTGTTGACCGCCTGGGCCAGCGTCGATGTCGCCGTCGAGGCGATGCGCCGGGGCGCGCGCGACTTCGTCCAGAAGCCCTGGGACAACGCCAGGTTGCTCGCCATCGTCAGAACACAGGTGGAATTGAGCCGGGCCCTGCGCCGGGGACGACAGCTCGAAGGGGCCGCGCGGCTCAGCTTCGACGGCGCGCCCCCCCTGATTGCGAAATCACCGGCCATGAAGCCGGTGATCGACCTCATCGAGCGGACGGCGCCATCCGATGCCAACGTGCTGATTACCGGCGAGAACGGCACCGGCAAGGGACTGGTCGCGCAGGCGATTCACGCGCTGTCGCCCCGCGCCCCGCGGCCGATGGTCACCGTCAATGCCGGTGGTGTCTCCGAGACGGTCTTCGAGAGCGAGCTCTTCGGTCACGTGCGCGGCGCCTTTACCGATGCCCGCGCGGATCGCGTGGGGCGATTCGAGCTGGCCGAAGGCGGGACGCTGTTCCTCGACGAAATCGCCAACGTACCGATGTCGCAGCAGGCCAAGCTGCTGCGCGTGATCGCGACCGGCGAGTTCGAGCGGCTCGGATCGTCGCGCACGCGCCGCGTGGATGTGCGCATCCTGTCGGCGACCAACGCCCCGATCGACGCCGAAGTGGCTGCCGGCCGCTTCCGCCAGGATCTTCTGTTCCGGCTCAACACGATCGAAATCGCCCTTCCGCCGCTCCGCGATCGGCGCGACGACATTCCGGCGCTTGCCTTGTACTTTCTCGAGCAGCACTCGCGGCGGTATCGCAAGCGCCTGAGCGGTTTCGACAGCCCCGCCATGGATGCGCTCCTGCGTCATCCGTGGCCGGGGAACGTTCGCGAGCTCGAACACGCCGTCGAGCGGAGTGTGCTGATGGCCGGCGGGCCGACCGTCGCGACTGGCGATCTGGGCCTGCGCCGCAGCCAGGATGGCGCGCAAAGCCTCGAGAACATGGGGCTCGAAGACGTCGAGGCCTTCCTCATCCGCAAGGCTGTCTCACGCTACGGCAGCGTGACCGAAGCCGCCAAGGCGCTGGGGTTGAGCCGCAGCGCGCTCTACCGAAGGCTCGAGCGATATAACATCGAGCCCTGACTATTGCCGCATTTTCAATTGGCAATTGGTGATTTGATTGGCAATTGGCGAGTGATCGGCAATCGGCAATCAGATTGGCAATTGCCAATTGAGAATTTGGCAATGTGGGCCATCCCATGAAGCTCAGCTACGACCAGCGCATCCTGCTGCTGTCGATTGCGGCCGGCCTGCCGGGCACGATCGCCGCCGTGGTGTTGTTGTGGGTGGGCGACTACTCCACGCAGACCATCGTGACCGTCGGCCTGGCGATGTTCGTCTGCTGGTCGTTCGCGGCGTCGGCGCTGCGCCACCGCATCGTGTTCCCGCTGCAGACGATGGCGAATCTGCTCGAGGCGCTTCGGGAGAGCGATTTCTCGTTCAGGGCGCGCGGGGCGGTGCGCAACGATCCGCTGGGCGAAACGCTCTTCGAGATCAACGCGCTCGCCGACACGCTGCGCGACGAGCGGCTGGGCTCGCTCGAGGCCACTGCGCTCTTACGGACGGTCATGGCCGAGATCGACGTGGCCGTGTTCGCCTTCGACGAGCAGCACAGGCTGCGCCTCGTCAACCGCGCCGGAGAGCGGCTGCTCGGACGGCCCGCCGAACAGTTGATGGGCAGGACCGCCGACGACATCAGCCTGTCGGCGTGTCTCGACGGCAGCGGGCCACGCGTCCTGAGCATTGCGTTTCCCGGCGGCAGCGGACAGTGGCAGGTACGTCGCGGCGGATTCCGACAGGGCGGATTGCCGCACACGCTGGTCGTGCTGAGCGACGTGGACGTTCCGCTGCGGCAGCAGGAGCGCGAGGCGTGGCACCGGCTGATTCGCGTGCTCGGTCACGAGCTGAACAATTCGCTCGCGCCCATCAAGTCGATTGCCGGCAGCCTCGACAGCATCGCCGCGCAGGATCCGATGCCCGACGACTGGCGCGATGACATGCGGCGGGGTCTCGGCATCATCGCCAGCCGGACCGACGCGCTCAGCCGCTTTACCTACGCCTACACGAAGCTGGCAAGGCTGCCCCAGCCCAACATGCGCGACGTCGATCTGTCGGCGCTCGTCGAGCGTGTGGCCCGGCTCGAGATGCGAAAGGCGATTCTCGTGCAGCCGGGCGAGCCCGTCGCCGTGCAGGCCGATCCCGATCAGCTCGAGCAGTTGTTCATCAACCTGATGCGGAACGCGGTGGACGCGGCGCTCGAGACCGGCGGCGCCGTGCGCGTGGGCTGGCAGCTGAACAGCCATCGCGTGTCCGTCTGCATCGAAGACGAAGGACCCGGTCTCGCGAATCCCTCCAACCTGTTCGTGCCCTTCTTCACCACCAAGCCCCAGGGATCGGGCATCGGTCTGGTGCTGGGCCGCCAGATCGCCGAAGCGCATGGCGGCACGCTGACGCTCGAACCGCGGCCGGGCGCCCGCGGCGCCCGGGCAACGGTGACGCTGCCGACGGACCACTGACGCACGATTCGCAGGGTGGCCGAAATCCGCTCGCACACGCCCCCGGTCGTTACCCATATTACGGATATCAGGCAAAATAGCGCCCGTCGTCCGCAAACGCGCCCGCTTCACAGTAGCTTCATCTCGAGTACGGCATTCTCCCCTCCAGCCGAATGCGATTGCTTGTTCTCTGCGCGCTGACCCTGTGTTTCGCCGCGCCGCTTTCCGCGCAGCCGCGGCCGGGCGAATTGCGCCTGGTCGTCCGGGACGCGACCGACCTGGCGATTCCGGGCGCCACCGTCACGATTACGAGTGCGGATGGCCAGGCGCGCACCATGACGTCGGGCGAGAGCGGCGAGGCGCGGTTCGACGGGCTGACGCCCGGAGACTACGTGGCGCATGTCGAATCGCCGGGCTTCACGCCGCTCGATGTGAAGGCTCTTCGCGTGCGCGCCGGCTCTCAGACGAGCCGCAACGTCATGCTGGACATTGCGGGCCTCGCCGAAGAAATCGAGGTGCTGCCGCCGAATGAAGACCTGCAGCTGATGGGTGCGTTTACCGAGCAGTTGACGGCGGCGCAGATTGCCGCGCTGCCGGACAACTCCGAAGAGCTCGCCCAGGTGCTTCAGCAGATCGTCGGCGACGACGCGGAAATCCGGGTCAACGGGTTCGCGGGCGGACGCTTGCCACCCGGGGTGCAGATTCAGGAAGTCCGCATCCGCTACGACGATGCCCAGGGCAGCGGCAACGGCGGACCGCGCGTCGAGGTGCGCACGCGGCCCGGCAGCGGCGGCTGGCGCAACACCTTCAACATGAACATGCGCGACGATGCGCTGAACGCCCGGAATGCGTTTTCAGGCGAGCGACCGTCGGGGCAGACGAGGCAATACGCCTGGACCGTCGATGGCCCGCTGGTGCGCAACCGGACCGGCATGTCGCTGACGATCGAGCGCGCCGACACGCTGGAACAGCAGGCGATTCGCGCGGCGCGGCCCGAGGGCCTGTTCACGATGCTGATCGCGCAGCCGAATACGCAGACCGGTTTCGATCTCGAAATCGAGCACGCGTTGACCGACGGACAGGAACTGCGCGGTGACATCAACTTTCGCCGCAGCAACGGCCTGAATCAGGGCATCTCGGAATTCGATCTGCCCGAGCGCGCGTACACGCGCGTCGAGTCCGACGGCGAGATTCGCCTCCGCCATCGGACGATCACGCGGCGCCAATGGGTCAATGACTTCCGTATCCAGTACCGACTGGCAGAACGTGGAGTCGCAGTCGGCCAGCCACGACCAGACGATTCGTGTGCTCGACGCGTTCACATTCGGCGGCGCGCAAATCAGCGGCGGCCGGCGAATCCGGGACCTCCAGATTGAGAATGAGTTCGAGTTCGCGGTGAAGAAAGCCCATCAGATGATCTTCGGCACGGAGATCAACGGCAACAGCTACTCGGTCGACGAGGTCAGGAATACGAACGGCACCTTCACGTTTTCGAGCCCGGAGATGTACCGGGACCGCATCCCGACAACCTACACGCAGAGAACCATCAACCCGGTCGGTAGTTATGCGCTCTACCAGTTCAGCTGGTATCTGCAGGACAGCTATCGCGTGAACCGCGACCTCATGCTGACGGGATCGCTGCGGCACGACATGCAGACGCATCTGAAGGACTGGACGAACTTTTCCCCCCGCGTGTCGGTCACCTGGACCCTGCCGGGCCGGAAGACGACGCTGCGCGGCAGCATCGGCATCTGGCGGCAGTATTTCGACGGAGGACTATACGAGCAGACGCTCTGGGCCAACGGCGTGCAGCAGCGCGACATCGTGATCTCGAATCCCGGATATCCCGATCCGTTTCTGGGCGGCATTCCGCTGGCGGAGCAACCGCCCAGCATCGTGCTCGCGCACCATGGCATCGTCATGCCCAATACCCGGCGCGCCTCGCTCGGTGTCGATCGCACGCTGACGGGCTGGGCGAGGCTGCGCGCCACGTATTCACAGCGCATCGGGCAGAACCTCTTCCGGAGCCGCGACATGAACGCGCCCATCGATGGCGTACGGCCGGATTCCACCCTTCGGGCGGTCACGCTGCTCGAGTCGGCGGCGCACTCCGAGACGCGATCGCTCGAAGTGAACGTGATGCTCAATCACCGGCCGCGCCGGATGACCGCGAACATCGGCTACACCCTGGGCGAGGCGCTGAATGAGACGGACGGCGCGCTGACGTTGCCGCCGAACAGCTTCGATCTGTCGCAGGAGTGGGGCCCCTCCCGCCAGGACGTCCGCCATCGGCTGTCGGTATCGATGAACACCGATTTGCGAGCTGGATTCCGAATGAACATGTTCCTGCGCACGCAGTCGGGAGCGCCCTACAACATCACGACCGGTCTCGACGAGAATCGCGACGGCCAGACCAACGAGCGGCCGTTCGGCATCGCACGCAACAGCGCTCGAGGGGAGCCCACCACCAACGTCGACATGGGTCTCGTGTGGGAGCACTCAGTTGGCCGTCGCGCGCAGGTGAATGCGCAGCAGGGCGGCGGGGGAGGTGGTGGTCGCGGTGGCGGCGGTGGTGGCGGGCGCGGGGGCAACGAGCGCGCGCCTGCGGGGCTGGTGCGTTTCGAGATCTTCGCGCGCGCCACGAATGTGCTGAACCTGGTGAATCCTCAGAATTTCAGCGGCGTCGTGACCTCGCCGTTCTATGGCCGCGCGACCTCGGCCTCTGCCGCCCGGCGTCTTATCGTCGGCACGCGCGTGTTCTTCTGACGCACCATTGGCAGATTGGGAGATTGGGGGAATGTGAGATTGTTGGCAGATTGAAGATTGTTGAGGGCAGATTACTGCCGCTCTGAATCGCGCAATCGTCATTCATCAATCCCACAACCCTCAATCTGCGAATCTTCCAATCTGCCAATGCTGTATTCAGCTAGGCGGGCAATCCAAACGCCTTGGCCAGCGCCGGGTCATCCTCCACCCCCAACACGCGCTTCGCGATGTACTCGCCCATCACCGGACCGAATTTGAAGCCCTCAGCCGTCCCGCCGCCCGCCACCCACACATTTGAATAACCCGGATATCGATCGACGATGAAGTTGCCGGAGGCGCTCATCTCGTAGTGACAGGCGCGCGTCTCCAGCAGCGGCGCCGTCGCGAGTTGCGGAAAGCGCTCTGCCAGAAACGTGCGCGCGAGTGAGTCCTGGCTGCGGTCGAACACGCGATCGCTCGTGTCGGGGTCGGTCGGCGACGATCCTCGCAGCCGCACGCGAAATCCCCGGTTGTCGGGCGGCAGAGCGGGCCAGCCGGTGACGCCGGGGAAGTTGAAGCTGGGAAGATTCGGAAACGTGAAGCGATCGCTGCCGGGAGGCGTCCCGAAGTAGTGGACGTGGCCGAGCGGCGTGCGGATGCGCGAGGCCATCAGATCGGGAAACGCCTTCGGAAACCATGGGCCGAGGGCGAACACAAACGTCTCGGCCGTGAGCGTGGCGGACGGGGCGGTCGTCCTGATGTTCTGGAGCTGCGCCCCGTTGCGATCGCCCGGTGCGGCGAAACCCATCAGGACCTCGCCGCCGGCCTGGCGGAAGGCCTCGGCCACGACCTCACAGGCGCGTCGTGCGCGCACGACGCCGGCCCGCGGGTCGTACAGCGCAAAACCGATCTTCGTCAGATCGAACGAGGGGTACTGCCGTGCGACGTCCTCGACCTTCAGCACCTGAAACGGGATGCCGAGCTTCGTCCAGACCTCGCGGGTCCGGTCCGTGAACGTTTCGGTCGCCGCGCGAAAGATCAGGTCGCCCGTGTTGAAGAACAGGCGCACCTTCATCTCGCGGCCCCACTCGGCGTCGAACGTCGTCCATCGATCGATCGCGCGGTTCGCCCAGGTGGCCCAGAGCTCGGCGTTGGCGCCCCGGTCGCCGTACGAGCTGCGCACGCCGCGCGTCTCGTCCCCTGACGTCGCGCGCGAGTTTCCGGGACCGTATGCGTCGACGACCCTCACCGACGCCCCAAGCTGCCTGAGGTAGTACGCGGTCCACCCGCCGAACGCGCCCGCCCCGATGACGACGACGTCTGCCGGCTTGCGCGTCTGCCGGGCCGCCGCGGTGCTGAGGGCGGCACCCGCCTGTACGGCGGCCATCTTTTTCAGGAAGTTGCGGCGGTCCAGGCTCATCGCCCGGCATTGTAGCGCCACCAATCCCCCAATCAATCTGCCAATCTCCCAGTCTGCGAATCTGTCAATGGTGTGAAATCCCCACACCCCTATTGCCAACCAATATGTCTTGATGTATAGGTAAGCCATAGGAGTGGCGCATGGGTGGTGACAAATCGGACGTGTGGCAGGGGACGCTGGCGCTGATGGTGCTCAAGACCCTCGAGACGCTCGGCCCGTTGCACGGCTACGGCATCGCGAGACGCATCGAGCAGACGAGCGGCCACAAGCTGCTCGTCAATTACGGCACGCTCTATCCGGCGTTGCTCAAGCTCGAACAGGAGGGCTACATCAGCTCCGAGTGGGGCGTGTCCGAGAACAACCGTAAAGCCAAGTTCTACAGGCTGACGCGCGCGGGGCGGCGGCAGGTGGAACGGGAAGAGCGCGAATGGCAGAACACGACGGCTATTCTCGCGAAGTTTCTCGAAACGAAGGGCTAAGGAGAAATCGTGATGAGAGGGCTCCGGGCGTTCGTGTTCCGTCTGCTGGGCCAGTTTCGGCGTCGGTCCGCCGATCGAAACATGTCGGCAGAGCTCGAGAGTCACCTCGACCTGCACGTCGCAGACAACATCCGCGCCGGCATGAGCCCCGAGGAAGCGCGCCGTCAGGCGCTCGTGGCGCTCGGCGGACTCGAGCCGACGAAAGAACGGTACAGAGACCTGGCGCGATGGCGGATCGTCGAGGAGCTTGCGAGCGATCTCCTGGTCGCCGTGCGCATGTTGCAGAGGGATCGTGGATTCGTACTGACGGCGACGCTGGTGCTGGGCATCGGGCTCGCGGTCACCAACACGTTCTTCATTCTGATGAACGCGGTCGTACTTCGCGGACTGCCAATCGACGAACCCGACCGCGTCGTCATGATCAGGGCCCGGGACACGGCCGACCGGAACCTCGGCATGTCGTACGACGACTATCTCGACATGCGCATGGGCGCGACCTCGGTGTCTGGATTGGGGGCATTCACCTGGGCGTCGATGACGGTGGGAGATGACGCGCATGCCTCTGAACGGTTCAGGGGTTCGTATGTGTCGTCGAACGTTTTTCGTTTGATCGGCGAGCGGCCGATCGCAGGCCGCGACTTTCAGCCCCAGGACGATGAACCCGGCGCGCCGGTCGTGGCGATTCTCGGACGCTCGGTATGGGAATCGCGCTACGGCGCGAACCCGGCCGTCGTCGGGTCGACGCTTCGCATCAACGGTGTTCCGGCGACCATCGTCGGCATCATGCCCGATCGTTCGAAGTTTTTTGACAATACCGAGGTGTGGCAGCCGCTCGTGGTGATGCCCCGCCTTCTTCAACCCAGCCGGGGTTCGCGGCAGCTCGATGTCATCGGCCGTCTGACGCCACGGGCCTCGCTCGGCGATGCCAGGGGCGAGTTCCAGTCGAGGTGGTCGGAGTTGAGCCGCCGCTTTCCAGCGACGAACAGCAACCTGCGCCTCGTCGTGATGCCAATCGAGAATCAGTACGTCGGCGACTGGAAGAACCCGGCGTGGCTGGCGTTCATCGCTGCCGGATTGCTCATACTGGCTGTGGCATGCGCAAACGTCGCGAACCTCCACGTGATGCGAGGGACGCACCGTGTCAGGGAGATTGCCGTTCGCACATCCCTCGGCGCCACCCGCCCGAGAATCGTCCGCCAGCTTCTCGCGGAGAGCGTGGTGCTGGCCCTGGCGGGCGGTGCCGTCGGCCTTACCCTGTCGCTCCTGGCAGCGCGGCTGCTGTGGGTTGCCACGCCCGAAGGCACGCTGCCTCACTGGATGCACTTCACCATGGATCCGCCGATATTCGGCGTTCTGGCGGCGATGTGCCTCGGCTCGGCTATCGTCTTCGGCCTCGTTCCGGCCGTGCAGGTCTCGAAAAGCCATCTGAATCCCGCACTGAACAGCGGCACACGCGGCAGCAGCCACGGCGCCCCATCGCGATGGTTGACGTCGATGCTGCTCGTGGCGCAGTTTGCCATCGCGCTGGGCGCACTCGTGTCCATCAGCGCCGCCGCCCGGGACGTCGCTGTCTCAAACGGCGTTACCGACAGCGACGCTCGTGGCCTGCTGACGATGTCGATCGCGGTGCCGGGCGGACGCTATCCGACGCCAGAGCTCAGGAATGCGTTCTACGAGAGATTGCGCCGCGAGTTCAGTTCGGTTGAGGGAGTGACGCACGTGGCCTTCGCATCGAATCTGCCGCTGGGGGGTGCCGCGACGCGCGCGCTGATCCTCGAGCAACATGAGGCCAACGCCACCGCCGCGCGTCCGATGGTGCGAAGCGTCAGTGTCGGCCCGGGGTACTTCGACACGCTTGGCGTGGCGCTCGTGCGAGGCCGCGAGTTTACCGAGCAGGACGGAGCGGCGCAGCCGATGCCGGTCGTGATCAATCAGCGTTTCGTCGATCTGCATCTCTCCGGCGGCGAGCCAATTGGCAAACCGATCACTGTCGTCGTCGATTCAACACCTCGGCGCTTCACGGTCATTGGTGTTGCGACGCCGATCAGGCAGCGGCCGGCCCCGGAGATCGATCCCGTCGTGTATTTTCCGCTGCGGGGAACCGCGCCGTCGCAAATGTCTATCGTTGTGCGCGGTCCTGGCAATCACGAAGCGGTGGCCAGGTCGCTGCGGAACGTCATGCAATCAATCGACCCCGATGTGCCGCTGTATCGCATGATGACGCTCGAGGCATCGATCCACGAGATGAACTGGAATGCCCGCGTCTCGAACATCATGGCGTCGACTGCCAGCCTGCTTGCCGTGCTCCTCTCGGCGATAGGCCTTTTCGCGCTGACGGCGCATGCGGTCGCGTGGATGACTCCGGAGATAGGCGTTCGCACCGCGCTTGGCGCCCGCCCGCATCACGTGCTCCAACGGGTGCTGCGAAGAGCGGTCATTCAGCTGGTGCTCGGCATTGCCGCCGGTGTCGCATTCGCCCTGTCGTGGAGCCGGATCTTTTCGGGCGGGCAATCACCGTCAAATGTAGGTCCGATCGATTTCGCGATCGCGGCAGGTATGCTGACGCTGGTGTCGTTGGCCGCGTGTCTCGTCCCGGCCATTCGCGCCCTTCGCATCGATCCGATTGCGGCGCTTCGATATGAGTGACCTTGCCAGTCACGGTCCGGCTAAAGCCGGACACTGCGTACAGACTAAAGCCGGACCTACGTACAGACCGGACACTACGTGCTGACATGATGCTTGAAGAGATCGCGCGGGACGCGAGGTTCGGCGCGCGCACGTTCGTGAAAAATCCCGTCGTCACGATCGTCGCGGTGCTCAGCCTGGCGCTGTCGACCGGCGCGACGGCCGCGCTCTTCGGCGTGGTCAACACCGTCATCCTGAGGCCTCTGCCGTTTGCCGCGCCCGATCGGATTGTCGAGATCGCCGGCACGACGATACAGCGAGACGATCTGGAGGCGCTTCGCCGCGAGAGCAGCGCGTTCGAGTCGTTTGGCGAATATGCCCCGGGCACGCGCAATCTGCAGACCCCATCTGGTGCCGAGCGAGTGACCACGGTCGTCTCCGATCGAGACTTGTTCGACGTGCTGGGCTCGCCGCCACTCCTGGGCCGGACGTTCCGTCGCGACGATGGGTCGGTGGCGGTTATCAGCGAGCGGCTGTGGCGGTCGCGATTTTCGGGCAATCGGAGCGCGATTGGGTCGTCCGTGATGCTCGACGAACGCCCTTTCACCATCATCGGCGTCATGCCCGATCGCTTCCAGTTCCCGTATGGGGCGGCGTCGATTCTCCGCAGCGCGACAACCGAGTCGCACGTCGGGGTATGGATTGCCGAGTATCGGCCTCTGCGGAATCGCCTGAGCCGGCTCGTGGCACGCCTCAAGCCGCGTGTTGTGCCCGAAACCGCGATTGCGGAGCTTGTGGCCGTCGAAGAGCGCCGGGCGGCGTTGGGATCCGGGCAGCAGCGTGTCGAGCCACTGCGAGTGCTGCCGTACGCGGACGCGGTGCTCGGGCCGACACGCCGCGCCCTCTGGCTGCTGTTTGGCGCCGTTGTGCTGGTGCTCGTCGCCGCGTGCGCCAACGTCGCGAACCTGCTGCTCGCGCTCGCCGGCACCCGAATGCAGGAAGTGGCGACGAGAGCGGCGCTCGGCGCGTCGCGCGCGCGCCTGATCCGCCAGTTCCTGATCGAGAGCCTGCTGCTGGCCACGGTGGGCGGGCTCGCCGGCGTTTTCGTCGCGCGCTGGACGAGCCAGCTCCTCGTGTCGTTCGCGGATCAGCGTATCCCGCGCGTGAACGAAGTGGCGTTCGACTGGACGATCTTCGCCTTCCTCCTGCTCGTCTGCCTCGTCACTGCTGCGGTATTTGGTCTGGCGCCGGCGCTCGCGGCGGGACGCATCGATGCAGGCCTCGTGACCAGAGAATCGGGCCGCGCGACGACGGGACGCGAGTGGGCGCGCGTGCGGGACGTCCTCGTCATCGCGGAGGTCGCGCTCGCCTTCGTGCTTGCCAGCGGCGCCGGGCTCGTGATGGACGAGATGACGCGGCTGCGCGAGGCGCCCAGCGGGATGGTGACTGGCGATGTCGTGACCCTCCATCTCGGCCAGCCGCTGGCGCCGGGCGTCGAGCTGCAGTCCTACGACATCGCCGAACGCGTCGGCCGTCTGCCTGATGTGCGCGCCGCTGGATTCACGCAGGTCCTGCCGCTGCAGAACTGGGGCTGGAACGGCGTATCCACCGACTTCGTCGTCAAGGGTAAGCCGGCGAGAAACGAGCCGGCGTTTCCCATCGAGCTGCGCTACGTAACCCCGGGCTACTTTGAAGCACTCGGCATTTCGATTCGCCGCGGCCGGAGTGTTCTTCCCGGTGACACGAGGAACGCACCGCCGGTGATTCTGATTAACGAGACGCTCGCGCGGCGGTATTTCGGGGACCGCGATCCGGTCGGCGTGCAGACCAATCGCGGCCAGATCGTCGGCGTGGTTGGCGACGTCATGCAGGTGGCGCTCGATCGGCCGGCGGCGCCGGAGATCTACTTTCCCATGGCGCAGAACTGGTCGCAGGTCGCCGAGCTCGGCGTCACGCTGGTCGTGCGGACGAGCGCAGAGCCGGCCGCCGTCATCGAGGCGGTGCGTGCGCGTGTGCGCGAAGTGAATCCGCAGATCGCGGTCTTCAACCCGAGAACGATGGAAGAGGTCGTGGCGGATTCTCTCTGGACGCTCGACCTGTATCGCTGGCTGATCGGCTGGTTTGCCGGCCTCGCGCTGGTGCTGTCGGCCGGCGGTCTGTACGGCGCGATCGCGCACGCGGTTACGGCCCGGCGTCGCGAATGGGCGGTGCGGCTGGCGCTCGGGTCTGCGCCGCGCGATGTCATGCGGCTCGTGCTGCGGCGGGGATTGCGGCTGGCCGCGATTGGCATCGTCGCCGGATTCGCCCTCACGCTCGTTGCGATCCGTCTGCTCCCTGCCGATCTGCGGGCGATGGCCGATGCGCCTGCGCCGGTCCTGAGGGCGGTGGCTATGCTGCTGTTCCAGATTGCGTTGCTGGCGTCGGCGCTGCCGGCGTTTCGAGTCAGGCGCATCGAGCCGGCCGTGGCGCTGCGCGCGGAATGACTTGATAACCCTGAGAGGAACCACATGAGGATCCTGAGACGGGTGCTGGCGCGAATTGCTGGTCCGGTGCGTCGTCGTAGCGATTTCGACGCCGAGCTGGAGAGCCATCTCGACCTGCACATCGCCGACAACATCCGCGCAGGGATGACACCCGATGACGCGCGGCGGAACGCGCTCGTTGCGCTGGGTGGCGTGGAGCCGACACGCGAACGGTATCGCGACGCCCTCCGCGCAGGCTGGCTGGACTCGCTCGTCAAGGACGTGCAGTTCGGCGTGCGAACGTTGTACCGCAATGCCGGGTTCACGACGCTCGCCATCGTGACGCTCGCGCTAGGTATCGCCGCCACCAATACCGCCTTCACAATCGTCAACACCGTGCTCCTCCGCGACCTGCCGTTCGGCGATCCGGCGCGGATCGTGAGCGTCGGCATTTACGACCCCGGTGAGGATCCGCATCTGTCCTATCTCGACTTTCGCGACTGGGAGAGGTCGGCGCGCTCGTTCGAACGCCTCGCGGCCTTCGGCCAGGCCAACGTGAGCGTCGGTGAGGCCGATCGCTCGCCCGAGCAGATCAACGCCGGTTACGTGAGCGCCGGGACGTTCGGCGTTCTCCGGGCACGGCCCGTTCTGGGAAGAGATTTTGCGAATGGCGACGATCGTGAAGGCGCGGTACCAGTGGTGATGTTGAGCTACAGCCTGTGGAAGAGCCGGTATGCTGGCGACCCGGCGATCCTCGGACGCACGATACGCGTGAACGCGCAGCCGGCCACCGTTATCGGCGTGATGCCCGAAGGCTTCGATTTTCCATTCCAGACTCAGATCTGGCAGCCGCTCGCCATGGTCCGCGATCTAACCCAGGAACCGCGAAGCTCACGATGGCTGCAGGGACTCGGGCGTCTGGGCAGTGGCGTGAGCGTTCAGCAGGCGGCGGAGGAGTTAAACAGCATCAATGCGGCCATTCGGACCGATTTTCCGGATGATGGGAATCGCGACACTCGCGCCGAGGTTGTTCGATTCCGCCCCGGCATCGGTGCGCCGTGGTACGTCATTCTCGGCGCGCTCATGACAGCCGTCGGCCTGCTCCTCCTAGTGAGTTGTGCAAACGTCGCCAATCTTCTCCTGGCCCGCTCGCTGCAGCGTGCGCGCGAAGTCGCGATACGTGCGTCGCTGGGCGCGACGCGCTGGCGCGTCGTCCGGCAACTGCTCGTTGAGAGCGTGATGCTGTCGATCATGGCGGGAGTGCTGGCTCTGCCGCTTTCGATGGCCGGCATCAAGCTGCTGCTTGTGTTCGTGGACGAGATTGGCAAGCCGATGTGGATGGACTTCTCGATGGACCGGACGGTCTTCGGGTTTCTCGCGCTGATGTGCGTCGGGACGGGGGTGTTGTTCGGCGTGGTGCCGGCCTTTCACGTGTCCAGACGCAGCGGCAGCGAGATGCTCAAGCAGGCGCCAAACCGGACAGGCACGGCCGGACTATGGTTGCGACGCTGGACCGGCGCGCTCGTCGTGATCGAAGTCGTGCTGACGGTCGTCCTTGTGACCGGAGCCATGTCGATGATGCGTCATCTCGTCGCGGAGACCCGCATGGGCCGTCTAATCGAAACATCCGGTCTGCTGACCCTCCAGCTCTTTCTTCCGGTGGAGAAGTTCGCGACACCAGAAGCCATGACCGCGTTCTTCCGGCGCCTCGACGACCGGCTCGCCGCACAGCGGAACGGGACGGCGGCCGTCGCGGACATACGTCCGCTCATGGGTGGCAGAGATCAACGGGTTTCTCTCGACGGGCGTGCGCCCATCGCTGGCGAGACGCTCCCATCAGCGCAGACAGTCGGTATCGGACCTCGATATTTCGAGGTTCTCGGCATCCGTCTGCTCCGCGGGCGCGTGCTTGTTCACGACGATGGTGAACCAGGCAGGAACGCCGTCGTGGTCAACATTCGCTTTGTCGAGGCATTCCTTCCAGGCGCCGACCCACTGGGACGTACGTTTTCCCTGGTCGACGCCGACAACAAGTTACAACGTGTGACCATCGTCGGTGTTGCGCCGACGCTTCGGCATGACGCGATGTCACGCCCGGTTCCGGTGGTCTACCTGCCGTATTCGTTGAGCCCGAATCCTACGCTCGTGTTGCTCGCTCGATCGGAATCGAGTTCGGCCGCGACCACGGCGAGGCTTCGCGAAGAGGTGCGCACGCTCGACGCCGATCTGCCGCTCTTCGACATCCGTACGCTCGAGAATGTCGTGAGCGAGCTGCTCTGGGTGAATCGCGTCTTCGGCGGCATGTTCGCGATCTTCGCCGGCATGGCGCTCGTTATCGCCACCGTTGGCATATACGGGGTTGTCGCGTTCACGACGGCGCAGCGGACGCAGGAGATTGGCATCCGCATGGCGCTTGGTGCGCCGCGCGGGCATCTCTGGTGGACGATGATGCGGTCGAAGATCGTTCAGCTGGGGTGCGGGCTGGTCGCCGGGGTGATCGCTGCGATCCTTCTGATTCGACTGATGGGTGGAATGCTGGTAGGACAGTTCGGTCAGGATCCCGTCACACTGGCGCTGAGCGCCGGGTTCCTGCTGGCGGTCGCTCTGTTGGCTATGCTGATCCCGATCCGGCGGGCAACCTCGGGAAGCCCGGTGGCGGCGTTGCGGTACGAGTGAGGCAGGGCTGAAGCCCTGCGCTACGGGCAGAGCTTCGTGTCTTCGTGTCTTCGTGTCTTCGTGGTTATGGAACCTGGAACCTGAACCGGTGTCGAATCAACCGTGCTTCGTGTCCATGATCTGACGAAGCGGTACGGCGCGCTGACGGCCATCGAGCATGTCTCCTTCGAGGTCCGGCCGGGCGAGGTGTTTGGACTGCTCGGTCCGAACGGTTCGGGCAAGAGCACAACCGTCAAGATTCTGATGGGCCTCATCGAGCCGACCGGCGGCCGCGTCGAGCTCGACGGCCGCGAGGTGCTCGCGAACCTGCAGGACTACAAGGCGCTCCTGGGATACGTGCCCGAGGAGCCTCATCTCTACACCTATCTGACCGGCCCCGAGTATCTCCAGCTCGTCGGGCGCCTTCGCAATATCCCGGACGCGCTGCTCGACGAGAAGATCGATCGCTTCCTCGAGCTGCTCGGTATCTACGACGATCGCTATCAGACCCTGTCGACCTACTCGAAGGGCATGCGGCAGAAAATTCTGATCGCCGCCGCCGTCCTCCACAATCCGCGCATCGTGATCCTCGACGAGCCGTTTTCGGGCCTCGACGTCAGCGCGGCGCGGGTGCTGAAGGCGTTCGTCCGATCGCTCGCGGCCGAGGGCAAGATGGTGGTGTTCAGCTCTCACGTGCTGGAGGTCGTCGAGCAGGTTTGTTCGCGGGTCGCCATCCTCAAGGACGGCCGCATGGTCGGCCACGACTCGGTCGAGAACCTCCGCCAGACGCTGAAGCTGCCGACGCTCGACGCCGTCTTTGCCACGCTGGTGGAAGAGACCAACGTCGAGGGCCGCACCCGAGCGCTCGTCGAGGCGATGCACCTGCAATGAACCCGCCTGTACCGGCGTTCCGGATCCTCTGGCGTACCTTTCTCGAGCAGTTTGCCGCCAACGAATCGGCGACGTCCGATCTTCAAATGCGCCGCGCCATCATCGGGGTGTTTGCCTTTCTCGTCACGCCCGGCATCTACATCATGATGTCGACCGTCGGCAGCTTCGAGATTCTCCGGCTCGTGGCGAAGACCAGAAACATGCCCGAGCTCGTCGAGACGCGGCTGATGCAGATGGCCATCGTCTTCGTCGCGTACTCGATGGTGACGACGGGCCTGATCACGGTGTTCATCTGGGACACGCTGGTGTTCGACAAGCGCGATGCGATGGTCCTCGGGCCGCTGCCCGTGCCGGGCCGGACCGTCGTGTTCGCGAAGCTCGCAGCCCTGGCGACGTTTCTCATCGGCGCCGCGCTGCTGGTCAATCTCACGTCTGGTGTGCCGTTCGGCCTCGTGACGGGAGGCAACGACGGCCTCATCATCAGGCACACGCTCGGACACTTCGCCGGCACGATCGGCGGCGCCGTCTTCATCTTCTCGACGCTCGTCATCGTGCGCGGTCTGCTGGTGCTTCTCGTCGGGCCACAATTTGCGGCGTCGATCGGCTCGTTGCTGCAGTTCGTCTTCTTGAGCGCCGTCCTGTGCTTCATGATGGTGCCCACCGCCATGGGCGATTCGACGCCGGCCTTTCTCGACAAGCGCGCCGCCGAATGGCTGCCGCTCACCTGGTTCGTCGGGTTGTTCGAGCGCATTCGAGGCTCGCGGGCGGAAGGGCTCGACGTGTTCGCCGGGCGGGCCCTCATCGCGCTGCCGTTGGCGGTGGCCGGCGCGGTCGCCGTGACGTTTGCGGGGTACTGGAAACAGATGCGCGCGGCGCTCGCGCCATCGGCGCGCGTGGCGGCGAGCGCCCGGCTTCGCCGCGGTCTGGCCCGCGTGCTCGCCGGCCGCGATCGGACGGCGCGCGCCGTATCTGACTTCATCCTCACCACGCTCGCGCGCAGCAAACCCCAGCAGGTACCTGTTGCGATCGCCGGATCGATCGCCGTGGGCATTATCAGCGTCGCGGCGTCGACGCGGCCCGGTGGGCTCGAGGCGTTGTTCGTGCCGCGAACGGTCGTGCTCTGGATTCCGATGGTGATTGGCTACTGGATCATCATCGGCCTGCGATCGTCGTTTGCGATGCCGACGGAGCTTCCGGCTGCCTGGGTGTTTCGCGTCCACTCGCGGATGCCGTCCGCGTCGTACTGGCTGGGTTTGCGCGCCGCGATGATTTCGTTCGCGCTGCTTCCAGCCCTGGCCGTGAACGCGCTCGTGGTCCTGCCTCTGGTGGGCTTCAGCGTCGCGGCGTGGCACGCCGTCTTTGTCTGCATCGCCGTCACGTTCGGCGCCCAGGCTGCGTCGATCACGATCGACAGCGTGCCGTTCACGCGCGCGTATCCGCCCGGCCACACGAAGCTGAAGACGCGGTGGCCGCTGTACTTCGGCGGGATGTACGCTATCGCGTACCTGGCCCGTCCGCTGGGAGCTGGGCGCGCTTCACGATCCGGCCGCGCTCGTGCGTCTGGCCGCTGTGGAGTTAGCCGCGGTCGTGGCGCTCGATCTGGTCGGCCGCCGGGCCGCGCTCGCCTGGAAGGCGCAGCCCGAGGCGGAATTCGATGGCGATCCCGAGCAGTTGACGTTCCTGAATCTCGGTCCGGCGGCGGGGAGTCCGGTGCGGTCCGGGTAAGGCCGGTTTCTACTTTGCGACGTGAATGACGATGTAGTCCTTGCCGTCGAAGCCCTTGATGAGCTGACGCCGCTCGCGCGAGCGACGCTCGGGGCCGCCGGTGGCAAAATTGCGCCGGCGCTGCTTCGTACGGCGGTCCCAGATGACCTCGACGTTCAGCTCGTCGGCAAACTTCTCCTTGAGTTTTCTGTACGTCTCGGGCTTCGAACGGTCGACGATGATCAGCTTCATTGGAGTCCGGGCATTGTACCGCCGAACATAGGTAATATAGGAGTCTGTGCCTCGTGCCGGACATCCACGCCTTGCATGGCTGAAGCACGCATTCGCGATCGATCCGCCGGGGCCCGTCGAGCCCGACGAGGCGCAGGCACAGCTCGTTGAGCGCGTCTGCCGCGAGATCGTGAGGCGGCGGCTCACGACGCCCGCGATGATGGCCATCGAGATGGGCCGGCCGCTCAACTATCTGTCGGCGCAGGTCCTCACGTTCTTTCAGCCGTTCCTGACGATCGTCGGCGACGCGGGCGCGTACGAGCGCTTCACCTCGTTTCTCGAGCAGCGCGGTTCGCTCGACTACATCGCGGCGCGCATCGAAGCGATCGACGCGGGAGCTGCATCGACGGGGCCCCGCGACAAGCAATGACCCCGGCCGATCCGACAAACGCCCGCGTCATCCTCGCCACCGACTGCGGCAGCACGACGACCAAGGCGATCCTGATCGAGAAGGTCGACGGCGTGTACCGCCAGACGCATCGCGGCGAGGCGCCGACGACGGTCGAGGCGCCGTTCGCCGACGTCACGATCGGCGTCGTCAATGCGGTGACCGAGGTGCAGGAGCTCGCCGGCCGGCGGCTGATCGACGACGACGGCCGCATCATTCACCCGGCGACCGAGCACGAGGGCTGCGACATCTACATCTCGACCTCGAGCGCCGGCGGCGGCCTGCAGATGATGGTCGCCGGCGTCGTGCGCGAGATGACCGGCGAGAGCGCGAAGCGCGCGGCGCTCGGCGCCGGCGCGATCGTCATGGACGTCATCGCGTCCAACGACAAGCGGCAGCCCGCACGAGCAGATCCAGCGCATCCGCGAGCTGCGGCCCGACATGATCCTGATCTCCGGCGGCACCGACGGCGGCACGACCACGCACGTCGTGCAGATCGCCGAGCTGATCGCGCCGGCCAAGCCGCGGCCGCGGTTCGGCGGCGAGTACACGCTGCCGATCATCTACGCCGGCAACAAGGACGCGGCGCCGCTCGTCGCGAAACGTCTCGAGCGACGAGGTTCGCCCTGACGGTCGTCGACAATCTGCGGCCGGTGCTGGAGCGCGAGAACCTCGGCCCGGCGCGCGACGCGATCCACGACCTGTTCCTCGAGCACGTGATGGCGCACGCGCCGGGCTACGACAAGCTGATGCAGTGGACCGACGCGCCGATCATGCCGACGCCCGGCGCGGTCGGCAACATCCTGCAGACGATCGCCGAGCGGCAGGGCATCAACGTCGTCGGCGTCGACATCGGCGGCGCGACGACCGACGTGTTCAGCGTGTTCGACGGCGTGTTCAACCGCACGGTCAGCGCCAACCTCGGGATGAGCTACTCGATCTCGAACGTCTGCGCCGAGGCGGGCATGCCGAACATCCTGCGCTGGGTGCCACTTCGACATGGACGAGCGCGAGCTGCGCAATCGCGTCAAGAACAAGATGATCCGGCCGACGACGATCCCGCAGACGCTCGAGGCGCTGGTCTTCGAGCAGGCGGTCGCGCGCGAGGCGCTGCGGCTCGCCTACGTCCAGCACAAGGAGTTCGCCACCACGCTGAAGGGCGTGCAGCAGCAGCGCACGGTCGGCGACACGTTCAGCCAGGAGAGCGGCGGGCCAGACGATCGTCGACAACATGAAGCTCGACCTGCTCGTCGCCTCGGGCGGCGTGCTGTCGCACGCGCCGCGCATGCACCAGACGGCGATGATGCTGATCGACGCCTTCGAGCCGGAAGGATTCACCGACGCTCGCGAAGGACAGCATCTTCATGATGCCGCACCTCGGCGTGCTCGCGCAGGTGCACCCGCAGGCGGCGCTCGAGGTGTTCGAGCGCGACTGCCTGATCTATCTCGGCACGTGCGTCGCCGCGAAGGGCACCGGCAAACCCGGCAAGCCGTGCTTCCGCTATACCGTCCGGTCGTCGACGCTCAACGAGTCGGGCCAGATGATCGTGGGCGACCTCCGGCTGTTTCCGCTCGGCGAAGGCGAGACGGCCACCGTGACGGTCGAGCCCGACCGCGGCTTCGACTGTCGGCGCCGGTCCGGGCAAGCCGATCGAACGCGAGGTACGCGGCGGCACCGTCGGCCTCATCCTCGATGCGCGCGGCCGGCCGCTTGCTCCTGCCGGCAGAGCGCGTGCGACAGGACGTGCGCTCGTCGACGCCTGGGTCACCGCGCTGCAGCTGTATCCGCAGCTCGAACGCCAAAGGATTGCGGGCATGACGGCCACAGCAGGCGGCGCCTACACGCCGGGCCTCAAGGTCGTCGCGGCGCATGCGGTACACGCGCGCGACGGCTCCTGCCGATTCCGGGCACCGTGCGTGGTGAAGCCGGGCGATCGCGTCGAAGCGCGACAGGTCGTGGCCGAGACCTTCATGCCGGGCGACATCACGCCGCTGAACCTCGCCAAGCTTCTGTCGATGCCGCCGGCGCGACGTGCCCGAGTGCATGACTCAAGAAGGAAGGCGAGCGCATCGAGCCGGGCGAGGTGCTCGCGCGAACCAAGGGCATCTTCGGAAAGTTCCGCCACGGAGTACAAGCGCGAGATCGCCGGCACCATCGAATCGATCTCCGCGGTGACCGGTCAGGTCATCATCCGCGGTGCGCCGTTGCCGGTTCAGGTGAAGGCGTATCTCACCGGTCAGGTCGTCGAAGTGTTTCCCAACGAAGGCTGCGTCGATCGAAGCCGACGTCACGTTCGTCCAGGGCATCTTCGGCATCGGCGGCGAGACGTTCGGCCCCATCCGCATGGCGTGCAAGCGGCACGATCAGGAATTGACCGACGATCTGATCACCGCCGATATGAAGGACTGCGTGGTCGTGGGCGGCGCGCGCGTCACGGCACAGGCCATCGAGCAGGCGCGCACGATCGGCGTGGCGGCGATCGTCGCCGGCGGCATCGACGACCCGGATCTCGAGGCGTTCCTCGGCTACGACCTCGGCGTGGCCATCACCGGCTCCGAGCGGATCGGGTCTGACGATCATCATCACCGAAGGGTTCGGCGAGATCGCGATGGCGCAGCGGACGTTCGATCTGCTGGCGTCGCGCGCAGGGCGATGACGCCGCCGTGAACGGCGCGACGCAGATTCGCGCCGGCGTGATGCGCCCCGAGATCGTCATTCCGCTTCGCGCCGACGCGCGCACCGGTGCGCGTGTCGGAGGCGGTCATGGGACGTCTCGCGATTGGCGCTCCCGTGCGAGTGATTCGCGATCCGTACTTCGGACTGCATCGGCCGGGTGACGGCGCTGCCGCCCGAGCCGCAGACGCTGCAATCGGGCTCGAAGGCGCGCGTGCTCGAGGTCACGTTCGAATCGGGAGAGGGTGCTATCATCCCGCGAGCCAATGTGGAGTTGATCGAAGGCGCTGGCGGACAGGAACCCTGATGCCGCAGATGGCGTGGCTCGACCCGACCCGTCTCTGGTTTCTGGGACTGCTCATCACGCTCTGCGGAGCTGTGCTCGCCTACATTCTCGCGGCGCGCCGCGGGATGGAGATGAAGGTCCGCCGCATTGCTGGCCTCGAGGCCGTCGACGACGCCGTCGGCCGCGCGACGGAAATGGGCCGCTCGGTCCTGTACATCCCCGGCATGCAGGACATGAACGACATCCAGACGATTGCGTCGCTCACCGTCCTCTCCCGCGTTGCCAAGACGGCGGCGGAGTACGACGCCCGGATCGAAGTGCCCACGTCACGATCGCTCGTGATGACCGCCGCTCGCGAAACCGTGCAGGCCGCATACCTTTCAGCGGGACGCCCCGAAGCCTTTTCGCCCGACCAGGTGTACTACGTCACCGACGAGCAGTTCGGGTACGTCGCGTACGTGCAGGGGCTGATGGTGCGCGAGCGTCCGGCGGCGTGCTTCTACATGGGCTCGTTCTTCGCCGAATCGCTGATCCTCGCCGAGATGGGCAACGGCGTCGGCGCGATTCAGATTGCCGGCACCGCGCAGCCCGCGCAGTTGCCGTTTTTCGTGGCCGCCTGCGACTACACGCTCATCGGCGAGGAGTTCTTCGCCGCGTCCGCATATCTGTCGGGCGAACCCGATCAGCTCGGCAGCCTGAAAGGTCAGGACGTCGGCAAGCTGATCGTCGCGGCCGGCATCCTCACCGGCGTGGCAGCCGCGACGCTGGCAAGCCTCACGGGGTCGCCGGCGATCAGATCGTTCGTCGACTTTCTGATCAACCGGGTGCTCGACCTGAGCCGGTCCCGATCATGAAGCGCACAGTTCCGTTGCTCATCACGGCGGTCGTGGGGTTCACGCTCATCGGCGCGTACTTCGTGCCCGTCCACGCAGAGCTGGGGCGAGACGGTGGCCATCTGGTTCGACGTGCTGGCCGCGATCGCGTTCATCCTCGGCGGCGGCAACCTTCTGCGGTCGCACCTGAAGCGCATCTCCGATCAGCAGCGCGGCTGGGGCGTACTCGATCATCGTGCTCGTGTCGTTCCTGGGGACGTTGTTCGTCGGTCTCGGCAAGATCGGCGTCGCGCCGTCGCCGCAGTTTTCCGACTTCGCGCTGGTCGGGCGCGTACCGCCAGACCGGCAGCGCGTTCTGGTTCTCGTATCAGTACGCGTTCCAGCCGCTGACGGCGACGATCTTCGCGCTGCTGGCGTTCTACATCGCGTCGGCCGCCTTTCGCGCCTTTCGCGCGAAGAATCTCGAAGCCAGCCTGCTGCTCGGCACCGCCTTCATCGTCCTGCTCGGCCGCACGTTCGCCGGCGTGGCGCTGACCAACTGGATCGATCCGGAGAACTGGGAAGGGTTCCGGTATTTCACCGGACTGCGGCTCGAGAACCTGACGGTCTACATCATGGCGGTGTTCAACACCGCCGGGAACCGCGCCATCATGATCGGCATCGCGCTCGGCATCGTCGCCACGTCGCTGAAGATTCTGATCGGCGTCGACCGTTCGTATCTGGGCAAGGACTCGGGACATCGATGGGCGAGTTCCTGAGAAATCAGTGGTGGGTCGTGCTGGTGTTCATCGCCACGCTGGTGCCGCTCGTGCGCGCAGTTCGCGTCGACGGGCGTCATGGACGGCGCTGCGGACGCTCGATCGCCGCTGGATCTTCCTGCTGATGTTCTGGTCGGTGCTGCTGCCGATCTACTTCATCGGCGTCACCGGCCGGACGTTTCCGGAAGTGCCCAGCGCGCTCGCCCACGCGACGTTCGACGAGATCGATCGCCTGTAGCCCGGCGATCCGTGCTGCTGTCGTTCGACTACGACCCGGCGTCGCGAGGGCGAGCTGCAGCCGATGGCGACCGCCTTCGTGAAGCACTGCGCCGAGAAGAAACTCAAGATGTACTTCATGTCGCTGTGGCCGGTCGGTCCCGCAGATGATGCAGAACACGATCGACAAGGTCATCACGGCCGGACTATCCCGAATCTCGTGTACGGCCAGGACTACGTGAATCTCGGCTACAAGTCGGGATACGAAGCGGTGATCAAGGTCATCGTGACGAACATCCGCGAGCTGTACACGACCGACGCGCGCGGCACGGCGGTGCAGGACATTCCGATGATGCAGCGGCATCACGAGCGTGCAGCAGATGAAGCTGATCATCAACGTGTCGGCCGGTTATCCCGGCATCAAGGAATGGGTGCAGTACGCCGCGACGCCGTATCCGCACGCTTCGTCTGGTGGCGGGCACGACCGGCGTGCAGGCGCCGCTCGTGTATCCGTACGTGCCGCGCCAGCTCCGCGGACTGCTCGGCGCGATCAAGGGCGCGGCCGAGTACGAGAAGCTCGTGATCGACACGTACGGCGGCCCGAACCCCGATCCGAAATATCTCGAAGGGCTCCGCCGCATGGGCCCGCAGCTCGTGGCCCACCTGCTGATCATCGGCCTCATCCTGGTGGCCAATGTTCTGTACTTCGCCGACAAGCGGCGGTGGCGACGAGTCAGATGAAGCGCGAGCCACGCACGATCTGGAGCGTCGTGCTGGCCTGCTCGGAGCGGCGCACTGGCGTCTGTGTCGGGCCGCGCGCTGTTCACCGAGCGCGGCATGGGGCGCGAGTACGTGCGCGCGGTCGCCGTCGACCGCCGGCAGCGACGCGAGTACGCGCCGGCGACCTATGGCGAGTACCTGCGTGCCGAGCAGGCGCAGCCGGGACAAACGCGAGATATCGAGTTCAGTGTGCCGCGCACGATCGGGCTGTGGGTCGCGGCGTTCTTCACGCTCGCCATCTTCTCGTTCCTGTATCGCCGACAATCCGTTCTACAAGGTCGCCGAGTCGGTGCTCGTCGGCGTGTCGGCCGCCTACTGGATGGTGGTGGCTTTCTGGGACGTGCTCGTCCCGAATCTGATCGGCGCGCCTGTGGCCGCGCTGGTTCAGGCCTGGGCGATGCCGGGCTGGCGGGCGCCGAGGCGGAGCGCAATCTCTGGTACCTCGTGCCGCTGGTGCTCGGCGTCATGCTGCTGTGGCGGCTGGCGCCGCGCGGCGCCTGGATCGCGCGCTGGCCGCTGGCGTTCATCGTCGGCACCTTCGCCGGCCTGCAGCTGATCGGCTTTCTCCACGGCGATTTCCTCGCGCAGATCCGCAACACGATTCTGCCGCTCGCGGTCTTCGACAGCGGGCGCGTTCGATTTCTGGGCGTCGTTCAGAAACCTGCTCGATCGTCGGCGGCGTGCTCTGCGCGGTCGACGTATTTCTTCTTCTCCTTCGAGCACAAGGGCGTCGTCGGCGGGCCGCGAAGGTCGGCATCTGGTTTCTGATGATCACCTTCGGCGCCGCATTCGGCTACACGGTCATGGGGCGCATCGCGCTGCTCGCCATCCGCCTCGAGTTCCTGCTCGACGACTGGCTGTGGCTGATCGATCCGTCGCGGCGTCGCGCCATCGCGATGCTTCTCCAGTCTTTACTGGGGAATTCGGCTGACCAAAAGGGGTCGGGTGCAATTTTCCAAGGCCGGCTCCGGAAAATTGCACCCGACCCCTTTTGCTGCTGCGGTATGATCTCGCCATAGCTCCCACATTCCGTCTGATCTTCGTCGCTGCGCTCGTCTGCGTCGTCGAGGGCACGTCCGCCCAGTCGCCCAGGCCGGGACTCCGTCGTCGGCATCCTGCGCGCCGAGCTGCAGCGCAACGTCAACGTGCTGAAGGAGCAGCCGGTGCCGGCCTACTTCGCGGCCTACACGCTGCACGACAGCCGCTCCACGCAGATTCTCGCGTCGTTCGGCGCCGTCGATCGCAGCGACGAGAACTCGTCAGCGGTTCGCCACCGTCGAAGTGCGCGTCGGCGACTACCAGCTCGACAACACGCATCCGATTCGCGGCGACGCGCGCGCGATCTCGCCGCGGCTCGTCCAGGTGAGCTCTGCCGCTCACCGACGACGAGAAGCCGATCCGGCTGGCGCTCTGGCGCGCGACCGATCGCAGCTACAAGCAGGCGAGCGAAGCGCTGACGCGCGTCAGCGCACCAACGTGGCCGCGAAGGTGCAGGACGAGAATCCCGCTCGCCGATTTCTCGCGCGAAGAGCGGCAGGAGCACGCCGGTTCGCCGGCCGCCTATACCCTCGACACACGGGCCTGGGAGGCGCGGCTGCGCCGCGTGTCTGCGGTCGTTCAGCGAAGATCCGCTTGTGCTGCGCAGCCAGGTCTCGCTCGACGGTCGAAGCCGACAACCGCTACTACGTCAACAGCGAGGGCTCGCAAATCGTCACCGGCGATGTCGGCGGCCGCATCTTCATTCAGGGCGTCACGAAGGCGGAAGACGGCATGGAGCTGCCGCTGTACACGAGCTACTTCGCGACCTCGCCCGACGGACTTCCCGACGAGCGTCAGCTCATCGCCGACGCGCGCGCGATGATCGGCCTGCTCGCGCGTCTGCGCAGCGCGCCGCTCGTCGATCCGTTCTCAGGCCCGGCCATCCTCTCGGGCCGCGCCGCCGGCGTGTTCTTCCACGAGATCTTCGGCCATCGCGTCGAAGGCAACCGCCAGCGCAATGCCGACGATGGCCAGACGTTTACGAGCCGCGTCGGCCAGCCGGTGCTGCCCGCGTTCCTCAGCGTTGCGTTCGACCCCACGATCAAGAGAGTCGGCAACGTCGAACTGATGGGGCACTACGTGTACGACGACCAGGGCGTGAGAGGCGCAGCGCGTCACGGTCGTGGACGACGGCGTCCTGAAGACCTTCCTGCTCGATCGCGCGCCGCTGAAGAATTTCGCGAAGTCGAACGGCCACGGCCGCGCGGAGCCCGGGTTCCTGCCCGTGTCGCGTCAGTCGAACCTGCAGGTCGAGTCGTCGCAAGACCGTCTCGCGCGAGCGGCTGATGGAACAACTGCGCGAAGAGGCGTGCCGGCAAGGCAGGCCGTTCGGATTGCTGTTCGACAACATCGAGGGCGGCTTTACGACGACCGGACGCGGCTCGGCAAACGCGTTCAACGTCCTGCCGAACGTGGTGTACCGCATCTACACCGATCCCCGGCGCGAGCCCGAGCTCGTGCGTGGCGTCGATCTCATCGGCACGCCGCTCGCGGCATTCGGCAAGATCATCGCCACCGACGATCAAATCGACGTCTTCAACGGCGTGTGCGGCGCCGAGAGCGGTGGCGTACCTGTGTCGGCGTCGTCGCCGTCGCTGCTGGTCAGCGAGGTCGAAGTCCAGAAGAAGATGCAGTCGCAGGAAACGCGGCCGATTCTGCCGGCGCCGCCGGTGACCGAGGAAATCATGACGCCTGGGCGATGGGCAATGGTCGGTGGGCGATGGGCCACGGTCCTGTCCGCTGTCGCTCTGTGTCAGGTGTTCTCTCCGGCCCCGCTCGCGCAGGAATCGCCGACCCTTTCGGCCATGCAGGACGAAATGAAGCGGTCGATGGCCGAGCTGCGCATGAAAGGGGAGGCCGCCGCCCTACTACATCGCCTACGAGGTGCTCGACCGGACGATGTCGGACATGTCGGCGCGGCTGGGCGCGATCATCGAGAATCCGCCGCGGCGCTCGCGCACGCTGCGCGTCGAAGTGCGCGTGGGCGACTACACGTTCGACAGCTCGCGCTTCGTGGTGCAGGGATTCGGTGGTGGCGGTGGCGGCCTGACGGGCGAGACGGTGCTTGCGCCGCTCGACGACGACTACGACGCGATGCGGCGCGAGATCTGGATCACCACCGACACCGCCTACAAGCGCGCCATCACGATGTTCGCGCGCAAGAAGGCGGCGTTTCAGAATCGCACCGCGAGCGATCCGATTCCGGATTTTTCCCCGGAGCCGGCCGTCGAGACGATCGTCCCCGGAGCGTGGCCACGGCCCGACACAACCGCGGGCGATAACGGCGACAGCGGGAGCGCTGGCCCGCAGGCCGACCGCAACAGCGTGCTGTCCCGTGTTCAGCCGCCGTCGGCCGTGTTCGGCGCACATCCCGACATCGATCTGTCAGAAGTGTCGATCGCCCAGGTGCACGGGACGCGTTACTACCTGAACAGCGAGGGCTTCAAGACCGTCGCGCCGATTCATCTCGCGTCGCTCGCGATTTTTGCCGAGGCGCAGGCCGACGACGGCATGCCGGTGCGCGAGACCTATACGGCCGTCGAGCGTGCGGTGGCCGACCTGCCGTCCCCGGCCGATCTCCTCGCACGCGCCCGTGCGCTGGCAGCCGGCGTGAGCGCCGCGCGCGTGGCGCCGATCGGCGAGGAATTCGCCGGTCCTGTGATGATCGAAGGCATCGGCGGTGCGCAGTTCATCTCCGAGACGCTCGTGCAGATGATGCAGGCTCGGCGTCCGCCCGACACCGAAAACCCGCGCATGGGACAGCAGACGCCGTCCCCCTTCCTCAACCGGACGGGCCTTCGCGTGATGGCCGATTCGTTTGCCGCGAGCGACACGCCGTCGTTGACGCACTTCGACGGCAAACCGCTCGTCGGCAGCTACACAGTGGACGACGAGGGGATGCCCGCCAAAGACGTCAGGCTGGTCGAGAAGGGCCGGCTTGCGGCGCTGTTGACCAATCGCGTGCCGCAGAAAAACTTCCTGCGTTCCAACGGCCACGGCCGATCGAGCACGGTGCTCGCCGGCGTGTTCCAGATGGAGAGCGCCCAGGCGATTCCCGCGTCAGATTTGAAGGGCAAATACATCGAGCTGCTGAAGGCGCAGGACAAGGACTTCGGTTACATCGTGCGCGGCGTGCGACCGGAGGGTCCGGGCGGCGCGGGGCCGGGCATCGACGCCATCGTGAAGGTGACCCTCGACGGGAAGGAAACCCCCGTGCGCGGCATGCGATTCGGTTCGGTGGCCGCGGTGGCGTTTCGGGATCTGGCGGAAGCGTCGAAAGAGCGAACGGTGTATTCCTACCGCGCCGGCGCCACGTCGGCGGTGTCGGTCATCGCGCCGAGCCTCATCTTCGAAGAGCTGGAAGTCCTGCGCATCCGCGACATCATGCAGAAGCCGCCCGTCGTACCGTCGCCGCTTCGTTAGTAAGATTCGGAGGTTCGTAGGTTCGTAAAGTTCGTAAAGTTCGTCGGTTCGTTGAGTTCCGGGGTTCGGACGAACCCTTGAACCTCACGAACCCCACGAACTTGACGAACCCACGAACCTGACGAACCCCACGAACCCTTCCCCCTACACTTCCTCCCACCTGAACCGTGCGAGCGCCAGCAGCCAGAACGCGGCGGCAAATCCCAACAGCACGAGAATCGGCAGCACGGCGGCGCTCAGCCCGAAGCCGCGCCACGTCATCGCGTCGAACCCGTCGACCGCCCAGCGGGTGGGCATGATGAGAGTGACCCTCTGTAACCAGGCCGGAAACACGAACGTGGGCACCCAGGCGCCGCCGAGCATCACCATGAGCAGCGTCGCGAGCACCGACGCGCCGCGTGCGGCGTTGGGCGTCTTGCCGAGGGCGGCGATCAGCAGCCCGTAGGACGCGGCCATCACTGCCGACGCAATCGTGACCCCGATGAATCCGGCGACGCTGCCCTCGATGCGGACGCCCCACACCAGGATGGCAAAGCCGAACGAGACCAGCATGACCAGCGTGCCGATGATGGTGCCGCTTGCCACCTTCGAGCCCAGGAGCGTCAGCTTCGAGATGGGTGCGCTGCGCAGCCTTTTCCACAACCCGCGCTGCCGCTCGACGAGAATCTCGATCGCGAAATTGATGGCGCCCATCAGCATGAATTGAAGCCCCATCCCGGCGAACGAGTGCGCGAAGCCGTTGTAGTTCGTGCTCTGTCGCGCGGTCATCGCCTCCTCCCGCACGTCGTACGGCAGGGTGGTGCCCGGGGTTCGGCCGGTCGATGCCGTGTTGCCCGCGGCGTTGAATCGCTGCACCGACTCGAGCATGTCGCGCAGCAGGCGCTTCTGGTCGTCGGGCATCGCCGCCGAGTCGAGGCTGCGAATCGTGTCGTCAATCACCTTGCGGCCGCGATCGCCGGTGAACACTTCGCGGCTCACCGATTCCATGACGTGCTGGGTGATGATTCCCCTCACCATGGCCAGTTCCATGCCGCGCGACGGGTCGTGGAGCAGTTGGAGCTGCGGCTTTTCGCCGCCAGAGAAGAACGCACGACCCGCGGCATCGCCAAAGCCCTGCGGAATGACGATGCCCACAGCCGCGTCGCCGCGGCGGACACGGTCGCGTGCCTGGTCGATCGAGGTGTTCTCGGACGAAAGGTTCTTGTCGGAGGCCAGGGCCGCGGTGATGCCCCGCGAGATGTCGCTGGTGTCGAGATCGACGACGAGGACCGGAATGCGCGACTGCGTTTCGGTCGAACGGCTGCCGGGAAACAACATGCCGAAGAACGACCCGATTGCGACAGGCATCGCAAACGCCAGAATCACGGCCCGGCGATCGCTCAGAAACAGCTTCAGATCTTTGGCGATCAACGCGGCGAATGCGATCGGCACCATCAGTCGCGCAGGCTCCTTCCCGTCATCGTCAGGAACACCGATTCGAGCGTCAGGCGTCCGTCCTTCGATTCGACCTCCGGGCCGACGCGCGTGAGGCCCGCCAGCGTGTCGTTGGCGATCACGCGGCCGTGATCGATGATGACGATGCGATCGGCCAGCCGTTCCGCTTCTTCCATGTAGTGCGTCGTGTAGAGCAGGGCCTTGCCCTGCCGCCGAAGTTCGTCGAGGTTGTCGAAGATCGCGTTCCGGCTCTGGGGATCCACGCCGACGGTCGGCTCGTCGAGCAGCAGGATGTCGGGATCGTGCAGAAGCCCTGCGGCCAGGTTGAGGCGCCGCTTCATGCCGCCGCTGAATGCCTTGACGCGATCGCGGGCCCGTTCGGCAAGGCCGACGATGCCGAGGGCCGTCCCGATGGCGCGATCGAGCTCCACGCGTGTGAGGCCGTACAGCGAGCCGAAGAAGCGCAGGTTATCGAACGCCGTGAGCTCGTCGTACAGCGCGAGGTCCTGCGGCACCAGCCCGATCCGGCGCTTCAGCGGGTCGGTATCGCCGGACAGCCGTTGCCCGTCGATGCGCACATCTCCACGATCCGGCGTGATGAGGCCCGCAATCATCGAGACGGTCGTCGTCTTGCCCGCGCCGTTCGGGCCCAGCAGGCCGAGGATGCGTCCGGGCTCGAGCTGGAACGAGACTCCGGCGACCGCGACGAGCGCGCCGAATGACTTGCGAAGGTCCTGCACTTCGAGCATGTCTGTCTCCAGCCGACTGCGGTGAAGACGAGGATATCAAGGCGGAAGTTTCAATGCTTGAATATCCGACCTTATTAAGGTTAGATTTCCCTGCTTACCAACACGTGCCGGAGGCTTTTCATGAAAATACTGACTCGTCTCTTCCTGTCCGCCGCGGCCGTCGCACTGCTGGGTGGCGCGGCTCTGGTCGCGCAAACGAAAGCGACGGCGGAAAACGTGCCGACTATTCCGCACACCTCGGTGCCGAATTTCTTCAAGCTGCCGCCCGATCTGTACTTCGGTGAAGGCATCGGGATCGCGACGAACTCGAAGGGACACGTCTTCGTGTATCACCGCAGCGGCGATACGCGGCTGTTCGAGTTCGATCCGAACGGCACCTTCGTGAAGGAATGGGGCATCGGTCTCTACGGCATCGAGTTCGCGCACCAGGTGCGCGTCGATCGCGACGACAACGTGTGGGTCGTCGACGAGGGGACGAACATGGTCATCAAGTTCAACCCCGCGGGTCGCGTCGTCATGGTGATCGGCCGGCGGCCGGAGCCGGTGGCGGGCGCGACACCCACCAACACGCCGGAAGGTCCGGTCCTGAACAAGAAGTATCAGTTCGGGCGGCCCACCGACGTCACGTGGGACGCGCAGGGCAACATCTTCGTGTCCGACGGCTACGTGAACTCGCGGGCCGTCAAGTACGACAAGAACGGCCGCTTCATCGCGCAGTTCGCGGGCGAGCGCGGTGAAGGACAGAATCAGCTCAACACCCCGCACTCCATCTCGTCCGACGCGCAGGGCAACATCTACGTCGCCGACCGGGGCAACCGTCGCGTCGTCGTGCTGAATAACGACATGTCGCTGAAGACGATGTACACGAACGTCGGCAACCCGTGGGCGGTCTGCGTGTCGCCGGGACCGCATCAGTATCTCTACTCGTCGAACTCGAACCCCGATTCGAACCCCGCGGCGTCGTGGGCGATCACGGGCGAGATCTACAAGATGGAGCTCGACGGCACGATCATCGGCAAGTTCGGCAAGGCCGGCAAAGGCCTCGGCGAGTTCAGCACCGTGCACGAAATCGACTGCCGCAATCCGGATCAACTGTTCGTCTCGGAAATCTCCGCGTGGCGCGCGCAGAAGATCCTGCTGAGCCCGCAGAAAATGCAGCCGGCCACCTCGTCGGCGGCGGGTCGATAAGGGGGCCACATGAAACGGATGCTCATCTTCATCGTCGGCGCGGCGCTGGCCGTCAGCGGCGGCCTGCTGTCGGGACAGACGATTCCGACGATTCAGTTCGATTCGAATCCGATGCCGCTGTCCATGCCCGACAGCGTTCACCTCGGAGAAGTCGCCGGCGTGGCGACCAACTCGAAGGGCGAAATCTTCGTCTACACGCGCACGGGCAACCCGACCATCACCATCGCGACGGCACGGGCCGTGGCGCACGGTGGCGGCCGGTTGTTCGTGTTCGATCGCGCGGGCAAGTTGACCCGTGAAATCGGCCAGGGTATCTACGGATTCCTGCAGCCGCAGCAGGTGCGCGTCGATGCACAGGACAACGTCTGGGTCGTCGATCAGATGTCGACGCAGGTCATCAAGTTCGATTCGGCCGGCCGTGTCCAGATGGTGCTGAGCCGCAAGCCCGAGGCGGTCACGGTGCCGAACCAGCGCCTGACGCCCCTGCCGACCGGTATTCCGGTCCTCATGCCCGAGCCTGCCGCCGGCGGCGGTGGCCGGGGAGGCGGTGGCGAGCGCGGAGGCGGCGCGGGCGGCCGGGCCGGTGGACCGGCTCCGCTTCCGGGCGCGGGCGTCGAGGGCGAGAGTTTCGTCCGCCCGACCGACGTGGCGTGGGACGCCCAGGGGAACATCTACGTCGCCGATGGGTACGGCAACGCGCGCGTCGCGAAATACGACCGCAACGGCAAGTGGATCAAGAACTGGGGATCGCGCGGAACGGGCCAGGGCCAGTTCAACATCGTGCACGGCATCGCGATCGACGTACAGGGCAACGTGTATGTCGGCGACGAAGGCAACAAGCGCGTGCAGGTGTTCGATAGCGAAGGGACGTTCAAGACGCAGTTCACCAACGTCGGTGCGCCAACCGCGCTGTGCCTCACCAGGGGAGCGCAGCCAGCCCTGTACGTGGCGCACACCGGCGACCCGGACGGGATGGAGGATGCCGCCATTTACAAGGTCGACCTCCAGGGCAACGTGCTCGGCAAGTTCGGCAGCGCGGGCAAGCTGCCGAAGGAGTTCGGTCTGGTGAATTCGATCGACTGCCGCAACGAAAACGAACTGCTCGTCGGCGAGCTCGCCAACTGGCGTGTACAGAAGCTGACACTCCGAGCCGCGAAGTAGACCGCCACACTCCACGGGTGCAATCGGTCGCATCACACCGATTGCACCCGCGACACCTCCCGCTTACACTGAGAACATGGGTCGAGTGCTCCTGTTGTCGTTGTCAGCTCTTTTCGTGTCCACGAACGTCTCGGCGCAAACTGCGCCCCCCGCAACGCCTTCAGCACCCAAAGCCACGACGTTCAAGCCCGCCGCGCTGGTGATTCAAGTGTCCGACACGCTCGGCGCGCCGCTGGGCGGAACGACGATCGCGGCGACCGGTCCGGTGTCGCGCGAAGGGGAGACGGCGGGGGATGGTTCGTTGCGCCTGATCAATCTCCGGGCCGGCACCTATCGCCTGCGATTCGCCCGTGAAGGATCGATCACGCTCGAGCGCGAGGTCGCGCTGCGCGCGGGAGAGTCCTCGACGCTCGATGTGGCGCTCTCGGCTGCACCGCCTCCGCCGAAGCCCGAGCCCCTCCCCGTCCCGCTGCCCGTACCAACAAAGGGTCTGGGCGCCCCCGGGGATCCGAAGGTCACACCGGTGCCGGCGTTCCTCGAAAAGAACTTCATCGGTGGGCGTGAAGCGCGCAAGGAGTCGGCGCTGGGCTGTACTTCGTCGGGAAAGGCAACGCTCTTCCAGTTGCGCGATTCGTGGCTGGCCCACACCCACGACGACTCGGATGAATGGATTTACGTGGTGGCCGGGGAAGGCGTGCTGCGCATGGCCGCGGCAGAGCAGCACTTGCAGGCGGGGACCTTCAGCCTGGTGCCACACACCATGACGCACGCGCTGATTCCCCAGGGCAGAAATCCGCTCATCGTGATTTCCGTGCTCTCAGGGCAGGCGTGTAAAAGCTAAGCGGTTCTGGGTTCTAGGTTCTTGGTTCTGGGTTCGTGGTGGGCGGAGGATCCAGTACACCATCTCTCTTGGGTACTGGAACCTGGACGCCTAGGACCCTCTCGGGACTCTCTCCAGACTCTTTCGACTCTCCCGGACTCTCCGGACTCTCAGACTTGCTGACTCCCCGACTCTTGGGTACATCTCTTGCTCCCTCCGCACCATGAGCACCCGAACGCTGGCCGTGATTGTCGTATTCTGCTGCACGGCCACGCTCACCGCCCAGAAGAAGGATCCCTACAAGAAGGTCGACAACGACGTCAGGCTCGAGTCGCTGCGTCACGCGCAGGTCTGGGTCGACAGCCCGATTGCCTCGAAGGACATCAAAGCCGGTCCGCCGGACGCGCCGGGTTTTTGGCCCGAGGCGGTCGTCACGTGCGAGTACGTCGAGAAAAAGCAGACGGGCACGCCCAAGTTCGATTGCGCGCTCGACGGTGACGACGAGATTCGCGTGAAATACGGCGACGGAAACGGGGAGATTTACTCGGAAGTGGTCGCGACGCGGCTCTTATGGGCGCTGGGATTTGGCGCCGACCGTGTGTATCCCGTCAAGGTCGTCTGCAAGGGATGCCCCGGCGATCCGATGAAGAACCCGCGGAAGACGTCCGATACGCGGGAGTTCGCGGCGGCCGTCGTCGAGCGGAAACTTCCCGGCGACGAGATCGAGCTGCAGAGGAATTCCGGCTGGTCCTGGATCGAGTTGACGTTCGTGGATCAAACGAGCGGTGGCGCTCCGCTGGCGCACCGCGATGCCCTGAAGCTCCTGGCGGCGATGATCCAGCACACCGACAACAAGCCCCAGCAGCAGCGGATCCTGTGCCTCGACAAGGTGCACGGACTGCAGCCGCAGGAGGACGGACGCTGCACGCGCCCGTTCATGATGATCAACGACCTCGGCAAGACATTCGGGCGAGCGACCCTCACGAACGGCGACGGCAAGAGTGCTGCGAACTTCGAGGAGTGGTCGAAGGTGTCCGTCTGGAAGGGCGACAAAGGGTGCGTGGCGCGCCTGTCGAAGTCGTTTACCGGCTCGCTCGAAGATCCGGCGATTGCGGAAGACGGCCGGAAGTTCCTGGCCGGACTGCTCGAGCAGTTGACCGATGGCCAGCTGCACGACCTGTTCGAGGTCGCGCGGGTCACCAAACGCGATCCGCGCGCATCCGTGGACGACTGGGTGCGGGTCTTCAAAGAGAAGCGCGACGCGATTGCCGCCCGCCGCTGCACGAACCCTGTTCTCTAACAAGAGATCAGGAGATTCAGAGAATTTCTAGTTCTCCTGATCTCCTGGTCTCCTGTTTGTCTTATCTCCTGGTCTCCTGGCCAGGGGCGACACGACCCAGTGCCTGTTCCCAGGCGCTCGTCACGTGCGACACGACGTCAGCCACCCCCACATCGTTTTTCACCTGCGTGAAGAGAAACGGTCCGTCACCCCGCATCTTGCGCGCGTCCCGCTCCATCACCCCGAGGTCGGCGCCGACGAGTGGCGCCAGGTCGGTTTTGTTGATGATGAGCAGGTCCGATTGCGTAATCCCTGGTCCACCCTTGCGCGGTATCTTGTCGCCGCCCGAGACGTCGATGACGTAGATCGTGTAGTCGGCGAGATCGCGGCTGAACTGGGCGGCCAGGTTGTCGCCGCCGCTTTCCACGAACAGGAGCTCGGGGTTCAGCGACTCCATCAACCCGTCGAGCGCGACGAGATTGGGGCTGATGTCGTCACGGATGGCCGTGTGGGGGCAGCCGCCGGTTTCGACCGCGCGGATGCGTTCGGCCGGCAGGGCCTCGTGGCGCATCAGGAATTCCGCATCCTCCTTCGTGAAGATGTCGTTGGTGACGACGCCAAGCTGATGACGGTCGCGAAGCGCCCGGCACAGCGCCAGCAGAAGGGCGGTCTTGCCGCTCCCCACCGGCCCGCCGATCCCCACAGTGAATGACCGTGCGCCGTAGTCGCGACGCTTTCGGCCCGCGCGCTGGGCGAACACGCCCGGGGTTGCCGGATCGTCGTCGTGATCGTGCGGGTAGGGTGCGTGATGAAAAACAGGTTTTGCCATGAATGACCCCTTCTACGATTGAAACAACCGCGAATACAACCGATCGTGCGTGGACTGGAAGAGATCGACGAGCGGCGCCGTCTGCGCGATGTCGCGGGGACCGAGCCCGCCGCAGCGGCGGATCACCTCGTCGATGTCGCCGGCCAGCGACGCCTGGATTTCCTGTGCCTCGTAGCCGCCAATCAGCCCGAGCCGGACCGCGGCCGATGTGGTAGTGCGAAGGCAGGTGAACAGATACGCGCGCTGCGTGTCGACAAGCGGGATTGACAGCGTATTGAAGATGGCGCCAAACAGCGGCGCGTGATGCCCCGCGAGCCGGTGCTGGTGAACCTGCGCCTCGAGCGGCGCCATCGAGATGTGCGGAAACGATCGCGTCACGCTGGCGAGCAGGGCGCGCCCCTGCGCGCGGCTGGCGCGGTTGGCCACGGGATTTGAGAGGAAGACGTCCGACAGTTCATCGAGCGTGACGAGGTCGTCTGGCCGCTGATGGGCCGCGGTCACCAGCGGCAGCGCCGCCCGTCCTGCCTGCGCAAGCGCCTGTCTCGCGAATGCACGAACCGTGTCCGACGTCACCCAACCATGTTGCGTGCTCGCTTCGAGCCCGCCGGAGTGCGCAAATCCTCCAGAGGGAAACCCGGAATCGATCAATTGCCACAGAAGCAGATTCATCGTCGTGTTTAGAACAAGAAATACCTCTGTGCGAGCGGCAGCACCGACATCGGCTCGCACCGCAGTTCCTCGCCGTCGGCCGTCACGATGTAGGTTTCCGGATCGACGCGCATCGCCGGTGTGGCGCCGTTCAACTTCATGTCCGATTTCGTCAGCGATCGGCATCCGCTCACCGCGTGGAGATGCTTGCGAAGTCCGTAGCGGGTCGCCGCGCCGTCCTCGAGCGATACCTTCGACACGAACGCGAGGGAAGTCGAAGCCCCCGCGGATCCGTAGCCGCCGAACATCGGCCGCATGACGACCGGCTGCGGCGTCGGTATCGACGCGTTCGCGTCGCCCATCTGAGACCAGGCGATGAAGCCTCCCTTGATGACGAGCTCGGGCTTGATACCGAAAAACGCCGGATGCCAGAGCACGAGGTCGGCGAGCTTGCCCACCTCCACCGATCCGATCTCGCCGGCGACGCCGTGCGTAATCGCGGGGTTGATCGTGTATTTCGCGACGTAACGCCGGATGCGCATGTTGTCGTTGACGCCCTGCTCACCCGGCAGCCGTCCGCGCTGGCGGCGCATCTTGTGCGCGGTCTGCCACGTGCGTGCGACGACCTCGCCGACGCGTCCCATCGCCTGGCTGTCGCTCGAGATCATGCTGATGGCGCCGAGATCGTGCAGGATGTCTTCGGCCGCGATCGTTTCGTTGCGGATGCGGCTCTCCGCGAACGCCACGTCTTCCGGAATGTTCTTGTCGAGATGGTGGCAGACCATGAGCATGTCGAGGTGCTCGTCGAGCGTGTTCACGGTCAGCGGACGGGTGGGGTTGGTCGAGCTGGGCAGCACGTTCGACTCGCCGCAGACGCGGATGATGTCGGGCGCATGGCCCCCGCCGGCGCCTTCGGTGTGATAGGTGTGGATCGCGCGTCCTTTGAACGCCGCAATCGAATCGTCGACGAAGCCGGATTCGTTCAGCGTGTCGGTGTGAATCGCCACCTGCACGTCGTACTTGTCGGCCACGGTCAGGCAGCAGTCGATCGCCGCGGGCGTCGATCCCCAGTCTTCGTGCAGCTTCAGGCCGATGGCGCCGGCTCGAATCTGCTCGTCCAGGCCCTGTGGCATCGAGCTGTTGCCCTTGCCCAGAAAGCCGAAGTTCATCGGCAGGTCGTCGGTGGCCTGCAGCATGCGCTCGAGATACCACGATCCTGGCGTGCACGTCGTCGCTTTCGTACCGGTGGCGGGCCCCGTACCGCCGCCAATGAACGTCGTGACGCCGCTGGCCAGTGCCACGTCGATCTGTTGCGGGCAGATGTAGTGGATGTGTGCGTCGATGCCGCCGGCAGTCAGGATGAGTCCCTCGCCCGCGATCGCTTCCGTCGTCGCGCCGACGACGAGGTTGGGCGACACGCCGGCCATGACATCGGGATTTCCCGCCTTGCCGATGCCGGCGATGCGTCCGTGTTTCACGCCGACGTCGGCTTTGTAGATGCCGGTCCAGTCGATGACGAGCGCGTTGGTGATGACGAGATCGAGCGCGCGATCTTCGGCGACACCGGCGGCCTGGCCCATGCCGTCGCGCAGCACTTTGCCGCCGCCGAACTTGCACTCGTCGCCGTAGGTCGTGTGGTCGCGCTCGACCTCCGCGACGAGATCTGTGTCTGCGAGGCGCACGCGGTCGCCCGTGGTGGGTCCGTAGATGTCGGTGTAATGCCGGCGCGGCATGCGGTAGCTCACAACAGACCTCCCCGGACGACGCGGTTGCCGGCAATTTCAACCAGCGCGACCGTTTTGGATTCACCCGGTTCGAAACGCACGGCCGTGCCTGCGGGAATATCGAGCCGGCGGCCGGCGGCGGTGGCGCGATCGAAGTCGAGCGCGCGATTGGTCTGGGCGAAGTGGTAGTGGCTGCCCACCTGAATTGGCCGGTCTCCCCGGTTGGTCACCTTCACCTGCACCGGTTCCCGTCCTTCGTTGATGACGATGTCGTTTGCGCCGAGCATGACTTCGCCGGCCCGCGCGAATTCGGTCGAAGGGGTCGGGAGGGGTTTTTGCCCGGCATCCTGAAAACCCCCTCCCGACCCCTTGGGAGCCGGCAGGAAGCTGCCATAGAGCGCGAGGTCGATGTCGCCGTGTTCGGCCGCAATGGGGTGATGAACGGTGACGAGCTTGCTTCCGTCCGGGAACGTCCCCTCGACCTGCACCTCCACGATCATCTCGGGCACGTGCTCCATCACGTCGGCGCGCCCCAGCATTCGGCGCCCGAGGTCCATCAGCTCCGCGACCGATCGGCCGTCGCGAATCAGCTCCATCACCTGCGTGCTGATCAGCGCCACCGCTTCGGGATAGTTGAGGCGCACCCCGCGGGCGAGGCGCTTCTGTGCCAGGTAGCCCGCCTGATGCAGGGCAAGTTTGTCGAGCTCGTGCGGCGTCAGATGCATGAGGTCACCATTTCCTGCTCCAGAGATCGTCGCCAATGAGCGGCGAGAGAAATGCCATGTGCTCGCGCAGCGTGCGGCCGACGTGTTCGACGCTCGTCCCGGCCATCCGCAACAACGCCCCGCCGTCGCGAAGCCTCGATGCGCTCAAGACCAGATCGCGATGACTGTCGATTGGCGTGCGTGACGTGCGATCGAGAATCGCCTCTGCTGCCGCAGCGACGGCCGGCCCTGTCACGACGGCGGTCAGGATGACGTCGAAGCGTCCCATCCGCTCGGCGATCGAGTCGAGGTCGGGCTCGAGCACGATCGCGTCGAAGACCAGCGGCCGGGCGTCGCGGTTGATGTCGAGACGGCTTGCGTACCGGGAAAACAGCCACCGCTCGCCGACGGCATGACGGCCCGACGTCATCCAGTCGACCACGACGAGGCTCGCGTCGGCGGCAAGGTCGTATCGCTGCACCTGCGAGAAATCGGCCTCGCGGAAGCACACAATCGGGTCGGGAACGACGGCAAGCAGTCCACTCTCGTCGACCGTCGCCGTGACGTGCTGACTCGACGGCCGCAGCGATCGATAGACCTTCGTCGACGCCTGTGTCGTCAGCAGCGCGCGTGCGCCGGCGGTGACGTGCGCCGTCACCCGGATGTCGTCGCCGCCGACCAGGCCGCCGCCAAGCGTCGCGACGTACACCCAGCACGTGGTGCCGCGCGCGTTCGTCGTGACGAGCTTCGCAGGGCTGGTCGCAAACGCTCGCGTCAGAACCGTCCCCGATCCGCTGCGCGTGAACGTCAGGTGCGCCGTGCCCGCCGCGTGCGCTGTCGCCGGTGTCGTCACAGTCAGCGCGCGATTCTAGCTGATACACCGCCGCAAAAACGTGTCCTCTGAACGACGTTCACGATTGTCGGAAACGGTTCGGGATCCGTATCGCATGTATTGCTTCGAAACGGATCCGGGAACCGTATCCCGTAAGTGCTGTGTTTGCCGTATCGGCAAGGCTATTGCAGTTTCAGCCCCTCGACGAGGAGGAGTTGAACATGTTGATGAAGAGATTGACGATATCGGCCTGTGCCGCCGCGATGTTGACCGCGATGTCGGTGACGCCTGCGCGTGCGCAGGGCGGGCCCATGGATGCACGCACTGAATTCACCTTTAACCAGCCGATCGAGCTGCCGAACGTGACGCTGCCGCCGGGCACCTACGTCTTCCGATTCGTGGACGCGACAACGGGAAAGCGAGTGATGCAGGTGCAGGCGAAGGATGCGGGCAACAAGAACTACGGGATGTTCATGACCATCTCGGCGCAGCGTCCGAAGGCATCTGACAATGCCGAGCTTCGTTTTCTCGAGACCCCTGCCGGTCAGCCGGCCGCGGTGAAGACATGGTGGTATCCGGGCAACACGACCGGCCGCGAGTTCATCTATCCGAAGTCGCAGGCTCGCCGGATTGCTCAGGCAACCAATCAGCCGGTTTTGACGACGCAGGCCGCCGAGAACGTGACCAACGAAAAAATGGAAGCGAGTAACCTGGCGTATGTGTCGCCGAGCGGCCAGGAAACACCCTTGACCGACGAGCAACTGGTTGATCGAGCGGCGAATACACCGCCCGTCGGCACCGTCGAGGCTTCCCAGAATGCGGCGGCGACTTCTGGCGCCGCGTCGCGTCAGGAAGGCACGATGGCCCGTGCGAGCCTGCCGAAGACGAGCACGCCGCTGGCCGGAATTGGCCTGATCGGGCTGATGTCGCTTCTCAGTGCAGCGGCCCTCAGATTCCGGGCGTAACATAGCAGCAGAGCCGACTCCTCCGTGGCCCATCGCGTGGTCGATGGGCGATGGGCCACGGGTGATCGGTGATGGTCGATGCTGATGACACGCCTTACCTTTACCGTCGCGTGGGCGCTGGCTCTCTTGACAAGCCAGTCGAGCTCGGCTCAAGCGCCGGGCATCACTCCGAATTTCTCTTCGGAATCGCAGCTCGTCGTGCTCCATGTGGCGGTGCGGGACGGAAAAGGCGGCTATGTCGGCGGCCTCGGTCAGGAATCGTTCCGCGTCCTGGATGAGAAGCGCCCGCAGGACATCCGTTTTTTCAACAGTCAGGACGCGCCGGTGACGGTCGGCCTGCTCATCGACAGCAGCGGCAGCATGTCGCCCAACCGCGACATGGTGATTGCTGCCAGCCTGGGGTTCTCGAAAGCCATGAATCCGCAGGACGAATTCTTCGTCCTCGGCTTCAATGAACAGATTCACGCGCCGCTTCCTCCAGAGAGTCCGTTCACACACAGCGAGCCAACGTTACGCGTGGCGCTCGTGCAGGCCATCAAAGCGCGCGGGCAGACGGCGATCTACAACGCGGTGAACACCGGGCTCGACTACGTGCAGAAGGGCGGCCACCAGCGGCAGGTGCTCATCGTCGTGAGCGACGGTGGCGACAACGCGAGCGCGACGACCCGCGCGCAGGTACTTGCGAACGCGCAGGCGTCCAACGCCGTGATCTATACGATCGCCCTTGTCGACCCGCTCGACACGGAAGCCGACCCGGGATTCCTCACCCAGTTGTCCGAAGCGACGGGTGGTGTCGCGTTCCGGCCGAAGAACATCCACGCGCTCGACGAGGCGCTGCAGCGCGTCGCACGCGACATCCGCAGCATGTACACCATCGGCTACGTGCCGTCGGACACCGTCGCCACGCGCGACAGAAACAATCTCAGGCGCGTTACGGTCGACGTCAGATCTTCGACAGGTCGAAGGCTCGACGTTCGCACGCGCCGCGGGTATCTCGCGGGCGCGAATCACGCGAACGGCGATGCACGGTGACGACGATGCGACCGCGTGTATGGTTGATTCGCGGTTTGCTGGTAGTCGGCCTCGCCTGTCTTCTGGTGTACCTCGCCGCCACCGTGAGCACCAGCCAATATCAGCGCGAGGCGAAAGTACGCGTCGAGAAGATGGTCACCATGGAGCGCCCGCCCGAAGTGCGGGAGCAGCTGCCGGATGTCTCCAGGCTTCGAACGGGAGAGATTATCGGGCGCGTCGACATTCCGCGCCTCGAGCTTTCGGCGGCGATTGCCGAGGGTGACGACGAAAAGACACTGCGAAAGGCCGTCGGCCACCTTCCAGATACGCCGTTACCGTGGCAGCGGCAGGGCAACGTCGGTCTCGCCGCGCACCGCGATGGGCTCTTCCGGCCGCTCGAGAAGATCAAAGCCAACGACGAAGTGCGCGTCGTCACCCCGCGTGGGGAGTATCACTACCGCGTGACGAAGACCCAGATCGTCAATCCGGACGACGTCTGGGTGCTGGCCCCGACGGCGACACCGACGGTGACGTTGATTACGTGCTTCCCGTTCTCGTTTGTCGGCAACGCGCCTCAGCGCTTCATCGTTCAGGCCGAACTGGTGGGCCACGTGACAGGATCCGTGCTTACCGGCACGGTCGTCCAATAGCGAAACATCTGTAACGAATCACGACAGGTTGTCTGGCACGGCCGATGCTCTCTCCAACCACAGAAGGAGAGTGTCATGAGAATCGCACGCTCGGCGGCGTTGATTCTTTGCGTGATTGCGCTCCCGGCTTTGTCGCCGGCGGATGCGGACGGACAGGGATTGTTCGGCCGACTGTCGCCGCGCGAGGTGACCGTTCCAGCAGGAACGACCCTGCCGATCGTCATGGACACGGCGGTGGCCTCGAACACGAGCCACGTGGAACAACCGGTGCGGGCGCATCTGTCGAGAGATGTGCGCGTCAACAAGGAGGTCGTCCTGCCGGCCGGCAGCGAGCTGTACGGAACGGTGACCGCGGTCCGGCGTCCCGGCAAGGTGAAAGGGCGTTCGTATGTCGCCGTTCGCCTGACGACGCTCACCCCAAAGGGCACCAACGATCGCTACGCGGTCGACACAGGGCGAATTTCGCGCACGGGTCGTGCCACCAAGAAAGAGGACGCCATGAAAATCGGCATTCCCGCTGCCGGCGGAGCGGCGATCGGTGCGCTCATGGGTGGAAAGAAAGGCGCGCTCATTGGCGCCGGCGCGGCAGGCGGTGCCGGCACTGCGGTCGTCCTGTCCACGCGCGGAGAGGAAGTCGGGATCGGCCGAGGCGCCGTGCTCAGCGTCAGGCTGGCGTCACCGGTGAAAATAGAAAGTAGAAAGTAGAGGGTAAAAAGTAAAAAGTGAAGAGTGAAAGGTAGAAAGTAGAATCAGGGAAGTCACTTTCTACTTTCCACCAGTGTCACTCCAGTCCGTCTTCGAGTGGTTCACCCAGGGGTCCATCATCCTGCTCGCCGCGCTCATGGTGATCCAGTGGGCGCGATGGCGCGACCGGGTGTCGCTCGATATCTGTCTCGTGTTCGGCTCACTGGCGGCCCTGCTCGTGCTCGAGCGCTCGTTTCGCCTCGCCGAGATTCAAGCGCCGTGGATGCGCCCGCTCGGCGTCAGCGTGCTCCTGGCGCATCCCTACCTGCTGCTGCGCGTGGTGCTGCACTTCAGGCCGGTGTCGCGCGCGTTCTTTCGCGCGGCGACGATTGGCCTCCTCATTTCGCTGCTGGTCACCTGGGTCTCCGAATGGCCGTTCGAGTCGCCGATTCTGGTCGTCTTCTCGATTCTCTATTTCATCTGGCTTCTTTTCTACGTGGCGTTCGCCTTTCGAAAGGGCGCGACGTCGGCCGGTGGTGTCACCCACTGGCGCATGAAACATGCGGCGCTCGGCGCGGTGCTGCTCGCCGTGGTGTTCGTGATCGCGGTCGTCATCGCCTTCCTGCCTGAATTCGGCGACGCGATCGCCGCGCTCATCCCGGTTGCCGCGCTCGGTGCGGCGCTGAACTATTACTTCGCGTTCGCACCGCCCTCGATGCTCAGGCGTCTGTGGCAATCGGCCGCGCTCTACGAGTTTCTTGCCGAGCGCGCCCTGTCCGTCGAATCGCCGTCTCAGACCGGATTGCTGACCCGCCTCTGCCTGTTCGTGGCGCCCACCGTTGGCGCCACGGGCGCGTCTGCGGCATTGTGGGACGCCGAGCGGCAGCAGCTCATCGTGGCGGTCAGTCGATGGGGCTACCTCGAACCGGGACGGTCCGTTCCAGACGGGCGCTTGCTCGACGCCTGGCGCACGAACCACGCGATGCTCGTGAAGGACTACGAATGGGTGCTCCCCGGCGGCGCGCCTGGCAGCGTCTACGTCGTGCCGATTCCGTGCGAAGTCAGCGCGCGCGGTCTGCTGTTCGTCGTCCTGCCGAAAGCGGCGCTTTTCGTGGGCGACGATCTCTCGCTGTTGCAGGTGTGCTGCAACGAAACGGCGGTGCAGCTCGACAACGCGGTCATGCGCGAACGCCAGCAGACGCTCATCGGCGAGCTGGGCGATCGCAGCGAGCAGCTGGCGGCCGTCAACAAGGAGCTGGAAGCGTTTTCGTACTCCGTTTCGCACGATCTCCGCGCCCCGCTCCGCCACATCGCCGGGTTTACCGAGCTGCTGCAGCGGTCTCCGGGGCCGGACATCGATGCCACGCGGACGCGGTACCTGCGCGTGATCGCGGAGAGCGCGGTGAAGATGGGAGAGCTCATCGACGCGCTGCTGGTGTTCTCGCGGATGGGCCGGGCCGAGATGCTGCACACGAGCGTCGACCTCAACACGGTCGTGCGGCAGGCGCAGCGCGAGACGATGCAGGCCGATCCGGCGCGTCCGGTCAGCTGGGTGATCGAGCCGCTGCCGACGGTTCCCGGCGATCCCGGGATGCTGCAGCTCGCGTTCACCAACCTGCTGTCGAACGCGTTGAAGTACTCGCGCGGCCGGGACGATGCGCGAATCGAAATCGGCTGCGGGAACGGGTCGGGCGCCGAAGCGGTGGTGTTCGTGAAGGACAACGGCGCCGGGTTCGACATGAAGTACGCGAGCCGGCTCTTCGGCGTCTTCCAGCGGCTTCATCGCGTTGAGGAATTCGAGGGTACTGGAATCGGCCTCGCCAACGTCCAGCGCATCGTCAGCCGTCACGGCGGGCGTGTATGGGCCGAAGCCGAGCTGGGAAAAGGGGCGACCTTCTTTGTGGCGCTGCCCAGGACGAGGCTGCAGTAAGATGTAACAGTTGTTACATCATGAGAATGCGGATCTTTTCTTGGCTGTTCGGTCTGGGGAGCGTTGGGTTGGCGGCTGCGTTCGGTGTTCATCTGACGGCGCAAGGGCCGGTACCTTCCAGCCGCCTGACGGCCACGCCACCGACAATTTCGTCGCCGCAGCCGGCGGCCAATACATCCGACGTCAGCGCCCGCTATGTCGGCTCTCGCGCCTGCCAGCGTTGCCATGCAGCCATGTACGAACGGTGGTCGCACACGCGCATGGCCAACGTCGTGACCGATCCAAAGGTGAATCCGGGTGTCGTGGTCGGCGATTTCAGCAAGCCCAATCCGCTGGTCGACTTCAAGCTCGATGACGTGGCGTTTGTCTACGGCACCAAGTGGAAGCAGCGCTATTTTCTGCGCAAGGACAACGACTATTATCCCGCCAGCGCGCAGTGGGACATCGTCAACCGGACGTGGCGGGCGTATCACGTGCAGCCGAATACCGAATGGTGGCTGCCACACTATCCGGCAAAGCCGGGAGACAACTCGACGCGGCCGACGGGCCCGCTCTGCGACGGTTGCCACTCGACGAACTATGACGTGCAGACCAAGCGGGTGACCGAATGGAACGTCGGCTGCGAGCGCTGCCACGGCCCCGGCAGCGATCATGTCGCCCGCCCAGGTAAGGCGACGATCATCGACCCGTCACGGCTCAATTACGTGGCGGCAAACGACGTCTGTCTGCAATGCCACACGCAGGGAAAGCCGGTCAGGAATCCGAACGCCGGCCAGTTCTACGACTGGCCCGTCGGCTTCCACGTCGGTCTCGATCTGAAGAACTTCTGGACGATCGAGGAGTACCATCTCGGTGAAACGACGTTCACCCACTTCGCTGAGGGAACCGCGAAGAAGAACCGCATGCAGGCCAACGACTACGTCGAAAGCCTCATGTATCGCCGCGGCGTCACCTGTTTCAGCTGCCACGACGTGCACGGCACGACTTACAACGCCGACCTCATCAAACCTCCGCAGCAGTTGTGCCTGACGTGCCACGGACCGAACTCGCCGAATGGGCCGAGATCCGCCACGATTGAAGAGCACACGCACCATCCGGCGGGAAGCCGCGGCAGCCAGTGCGTCGAATGTCACATGCCGAAGATCGCGCAGACGATCGCCGACGTGAACGTACGGAGCCATACCTTCAAGTTCATCACGCCGTCGATGAGCGAGCAGTACAAGATTCCGAACCCCTGCATCGTCTGTCACACGACGCAGACGAACGAGTGGGCGAGGGAGCATCTGAGGAACTGGTCAGGCGTCTCGCCGTGGCGAGTTCAGTGATCGCTGTGTGCTCGAGCGTTGTGCCGGGAGGCATGGCGATTCTGGCCGTGCTGCTTCTGACCGCCGTTCCCGTGTCCGCACAGCAGGCCCGGTGCAGGTTTCTCTGCGAGCCGACGGTTCTCCTCGAACCGACCATCACCTTCGAGAAAGACGAGTACGGTGTTCGAAGGCATTGTCGCGCTGGACCTGGCGACGCCCCTTCCGCGGCTGGGAGTGTCGCTCGAAGCCATCACGAAACCGTTCAGCGACGAGAACGAAGTCGAGCTCGAGACCGAGCTCAAGCTGTACTGGCTCGACTCCGGCCAGACCAAAGGCTGGCTCTCATCCCATTTCGACATCGTCGACAAGTTCAGCCCCGCCGAACGGCCGGAGGACACGCGCGCGTACACGCACAAGCTGAACTTCGAGCTCGACACCGCGGTCGCGGTGTTCAATCGCCTGCCCGAGACCAATTGGTTGCACGGAGTGGAAGTCGAAGGGTCGCTGGACTACGTGGCCACCGGGCTGCCGAAGGGAGCAAGCCGGTGGTCGTTCTCGCTGGTGTTTGTGCTCCCAATTGTGCGAGGGCGATAGCCTTCAGGCGGACCCGTGAAGGTCCGGCTAAAGCCGGACACTACGTACTGCACGTAACAGCTCTAAGGCGTGACGAAGACGCGCAGCTTCTTCGGTCTGACATACAGGCGCTCGCCAATCTTGGGATTCAGCACGTCGTACTGATCGCGCGCGACCTCCACCTGCAGCAGCGCACGCTGGTCGTCGACGAGCTCGAGCTTGACGATGGCGCCGGCGAGGTTCGCCGTTTCGAGAATCGCCCACAGGCCGTTGCCGCTGTCGGCGCGGGCGACGTCGAGCTCGTGCGGACGCGCGTAGCCGGACGCGGCTTTCGGTTCCGCGTCCTGGTGCTGCGGGTAGTCCACGTCGAGCGGCCCGAGCAGCGCGCGCCCTTCTTCGACGCGGCCGTGAAAGATGTTCACGTTGCCGAGAAAGTTCATGACGAACGGGCTGGCGGGGTGCTCGAACACTTCAACCGGGCTGGCATCCTGCTCGACCTGGCCTTCGTTCATGATCACGATGCGATCCGCCAGCTCGAGCGCTTCCTCCTGATCGTGCGTCACGAAGACGCTCGTCAGGTGAATCTCTTCGTGCAGCCGCCGCAGCCAGCGGCGCAGCTCCTGCCGCACCTTTGCATCGAGCGCGCCGAAGGGCTCGTCGAGGAGCAGCACCCTGGGCTCGACGGCGAGCGCGCGCGCCAGGGCGACCCGCTGGCGCTGTCCTCCGGAGAGCTGGGAGGGATACCGGTCTCCGAGATAATCGAGCTGAACCAGCTTCAGCAGGTTCGTGACTTTGTCCGCAATCTCCTGGTTCGAGGGCCGATGCGCCTTCGGCCGCACGCGGAGGCCGAACGCGACGTTCTCGAACACCGTCATGTGCCGGAAGAGCGCGTAGTGCTGGAACACGAACCCGACCCGGCGCTCGCCGACCCGGTGGTTGGTGGCGTCCTCGCCGTCGAACAGCACGCTGCCCTGGTCGGGCGCCTCCAGCCCGGCGACGATGCGCAGCAGCGTGGTTTTGCCGCAGCCGGACGGTCCCAGCAACGCCACCAGCTCGCCCGCGCGCACCTCGAAGCTGACGCCTCGAAGCGCCTCGAAGGAGCCGAACTTCTTGCTGACGTTCCGGATGTCAATGCCCACTGGGATTTAGATGTTAGATTTTAGTTTCTAGATTTTAGATTCCAGTTTCCAGATCCCCTTGCTTCGTCCGGTACTCCACCACGGTCTTCAGCACCAGCGTCACCAGCGCGAGAAAGGCCAGCAGCGACGCCACCGCGAATGCCGCCTGAAACTGATATTCGTTGTACAGAATCTCCACATGCAGCGGCAGCGTATTCGTGAGGCCGCGAATGTGTCCCGACACGACCGAGACCGCGCCGAACTCGCCCATCGCGCGCGCGTTGCAGAGAATCACGCCGTAGAGCAGGCCCCATTTGATGTTGGGCAGCGTGACGCGAAAAAACGTCTGAAAGCCCCCCGCCCCCAGCACGCGCGCCGCTTCTTCCTCCTGCGACCCGGTCGCTTCCATCACCGGAATAATCTCGCGGGCGACGAACGGGAACGACACGAAAATCGTCGCCAGCACGATGCCCGGGACGGCGAAGACGATCCGGATGTCGTGGTCGGTCAGCCACGGGCCGAGATACCCCTGGCGCCCGAAGAGCAGCACGAAGACCATACCCGAGATGACCGGCGAAACCGCAAACGGCAAGTCGATCAGCGTGATCAGCAGTTGCTTCCCGCGAAACTGGAATTTACCGATCGCCCAGGCCGCGGCGACGCCGAAGACGAGATTCGCGGGCACGGCGATGATTGCGGCGGTCAGCGTCAGACGCAGCGCCGCCATCGCATCCGGTTCGATCACGGCGCCGAGATATGCTCCCCATCCGAGCCGGAACGCCTCGGTGAAGACCGCGATCAGCGGAACGGCGAGAAACAGCAAGAGAAAGCCAAGCGCGAGGGCCGTCAGCAGCCAGCGAATGGCCGCCGGTTCGGTAAGGCCCTTCTTCGGATCGCGCGCGCGCCCGGTCTGCACGTGAGCCATCAGATAGATCCGTCCCCGCGCCTCAATGCGCCAGCTTCCTGCTGCTCCAGCCCTGAAGGGCGTTGATGACGAGGAGCAGCGTGAACGAGATCGCCAGCATCACCAGGGCGATGGCTGTGGCGCCAGCGTAGTCGTACTGTTCGAGCTTTGTCATGATGAGCAACGGTGCGATTTCCGTACGCATCGGCATGTTGCCGGCGATGAACACGACCGATCCGTATTCGCCGATGGCGCGTGCAAACGCGAGCGCGAACCCAGTGAGCCAGGCTGGATACAGATATGGCAGGATCACGCGCGTCAAGACGTCAAGGCGGGTCGCGCCGAGGCTCGTGGCGGCCTCCTCGATCTCGACGTCGAGATCTTCTATGACCGGCTGCAGCGTTCTGACGACGAATGGCAGGCCAATGAACACGAGCGCCACGGCAATGCCGAGCGGCGTGAACGCAACTTTGACGCCCAGCGCGGCGAGGGGCGCACCGAGCCACCCATTGGGTCCGTACAGTGTCGTCAACGTGATGCCCGCGACCGCCGTCGGCAACGCAAACGGCAGGTCGATAAACGAATCAACCAGGCGTTTGCCTGGAAAGCGATAGCGGGCGAGCACCCAGGCGACGATGAGGCCGAAGACCCCGTTCACCACGGCGGCGGCAAGGGAACACCCGAGCGTCACCTGGTAGGATGCGACCACGCGCGGATCGCTGATGGTGCGCCACAATGCGTTCCATCCCATCGCCGAGACTCGCACCGGCAGGGTGCTGAGCGGCAGAAGCACGATGAGGCCGAGATAGAAGAGCGTGAAGCCGAACGTCAGCCGGAATCCTGGCAGTACGGTCGCCTGGCGATGTTTCATCATCAGTCGTCAGAACCAGCCTGTCCGGCGCAGATCGGGCAGCGAGTTATAGGTGAACACCAGGTTCGAGAGCGTTCGCTGCGGAAGCGGGACGTTGTTGCCGACTGCGGTCGTCACGAACCACGATGCGGAGAACCTCGGAGAGAACGTGTAGCTGACCGTCGCGAACACACGCTTTCCGATGTTGAATCGGTCGGCGTTCAACCCGCCATAGTTCGGGTCGATGCGTGCGTAGCCCCAGGTGAGCCCCGTTCTCCGGTCGAGCGCCTTGTTGAGCGAAACAGCAAACCCCCAGTCGGGGTTGTGGTTGGTCCGCTTGTAGCCCTCGAAAAGGATTGAATCGATGACGTGCAGCGCGCGCGTGTTCGTGTTGGTGGCACCCCGCCATGTCCGGGCCCCGTCGACAGACGTGAAATCGGCGGAGATGCCGCCACGGGCGCCAATCTTTTTGCCGAGGAGGTAATGCCCGTAGTTCGGCCGGTCGTTGAGATACTTGGTCCGCTTGCTGAATCCAATTTCCGTTGTGACCGCCGTAAGGTAGCCGACGGTTGCGGAGAGTTCGTCGAAGAAAAGATCGCGCGGGCGGCGCACTGTGACGCGTTGCCCGATGACATACCCATCGTCGTCGTATGTCGTGATCTCGGTCGATTCCCCTTTGAGGATGTACATGCTTCCGTAGTGTCCTTCTACTCCGGCAACCGGCTCGGCAGACGCGTAAAGTGCCCGGAACGCGAGAGGGTCTTCCCAGCTGCCCCTGCCGATGCCGGTGTTGTTCCAGCTGCTGGTGAACCGGGATCCTGAGAACGCGCCGAGGTTCAACGCGTAACGTCCGTCCGGATCGAACTTGAACCGGACCCGCAGGCCTTCGCGATGCTGAACCTGATTCGTCGTGACGATGCCCGCGCTGTTATCGATTACGCGGTAGCGCACGGTTAGCGTTGCGTTCTGGACGTCGACCCATCGCGCCAGCGGACGAGGAGGCTCTTCCGGCTTCGCGATGGCCTGCGCCGAGATTCGAGGCGCGAGAGAGAACAGCACCAGGAGCGAAGCGGCGGTAATCCGGCAGATCTTTCTGGCTCGGGACGGGGGCATGGGCTCCCCATTTTGTCACGGGCACCTCATCGCTCCTCGGGGCGATAGATCTGGTCGAAGACACCGCCGTCGGCGAAATGCTTTCGCTGTGCCGCGTCCCAGCCGCCAAACGCTTCGTCGACGGTAAAGAGCCGGATGGGAGCGAACTTGGAGGAGTACCTCGCGGCGACCGCCTGATCGCGGGGACGATAGTAGTGCCTCGCCGCGATTTCCTGCGCTTCCGGCGAGTACCAGGTACTCGAGATACGCGCTGGCAACCTTGCCGGTGCCTCGACGCTCAACCACATCATCGACCACCGCCACCGAAGGCTCGGCGAGAATGCTCATTGAAGGAGTGACCATCTCGAGCCTGTCCTTCACGATGTCGAGCGCCAGGTACGCCTCGTTCTCCCACGTCACGAGCACGTCGCCGATGGTGCGTTCGATGAACGTCGTCGACGAAGCCCGCGCGCCCGAGTCGAGCACCGGGACGTTTCTGTAAAGCGCGGTCACGAAATTGCGGGCTGTCGCTTCGCTGGCGCCCGGTTGCGACCTGGCATAGTGCCATGCCGCCAGATAGTTCCAGCGCGCCCCACCTGACGTCTTCGGGTTGGGTGTGATGACGTCCAAGCCGGGCCTCGCGAGATCGTTCCAATCCTTGATGCCTTTCGGATTTCCCTGACGCACGAGGAACACGATGGTGGATGTGTAAGGCGCGCTGTTGTAGGGAAGATCCTTGCTCCAGCCGGGCTGGATGAGTCCCGCTCGCGCGATCGCGTCGACGTCGTACCCAAGGGCGAGCGTGGTGACATCAGCCTGAAGCCCCTCCATGACGGCGCGGGCCTGACGGCCCGATCCGGCGTGTGACTGCCGGACCACAACCCGTTGTCCGGCCTGGTTCGCCCAATGCTTCGCAAAGGCCTCGTTGAATTCGCGATAGAACTCGCGCGTCATGTCGTACGAGACGTTCAAGAGCGCGACCTCTGGGGCCGCGGCGGCCGATACATCTGAAGAATTCGAACGGCCGCACGCCGAAAGGGCGGCCGTCATCGACAGCAGCACAAACACTCGCATCCCAACGCGATGGGTCATGTCCTCAGTTTCTCGTCAGTCGCAACGATGCGCGCAGCGTCAATCCAATCGTCCGGCCGTCGGCGGGTTGCCCCACGACGAGCCCGGTGTTGCCCGGGGCGGCGGTCATCAGTTCGTAGTAGTTCTGGTCGAGCAGATTGCGCGACCACAGCGACACGCTCCATCCATCCGACCAACGGAATCCCACCCGGGCGTTCAACAGACTATAACCCTGAACCATCAGATATTTCGAAGGTGTGGCGCTGGATGAAAACGTCGAACGATAGCTGGTGTCGACCACGGCGAAAACTTCGCCGTTGGTTCCCAGGAGGCGTCCAGGACTGGCGTATTCGCCACCGAGCGAGGTCCCCCATCGGGAAATGCCGGGCAGAACCGAGCCGGAGATGTCCTTCACCTGAGGTCCGCCGGTCTCCTCGAGTGGTGGCGGCGCGTCTGGAAACGAAATATACCGGCCGTCAGTGAAGGCGGCTGCACCAAAGAACGAAAGGCGGTCGCCCACTCGCGCAGTGCTTTCGAGCTCGACGCCACGGACGCGCGCCTGTTCGGCGTTGGCGAGGTAGCCGCGAAGAACGCCGACGCTTGCGTTGACGACCTGTGCCTGGAAATCCTCGATGTCGGTGTTGAACACCGAGAGATTCAACGTCGAGCCCCGGAAGGGTTCCGTCTTGACTCCGACTTCGACGTGCCGCACCTGTTCGGGGCGGACGATCGCTGCCGACAGCACTGGCCGTCCCACCGCGTCGGTGGGCAAGCCGTTCAAATTGAGACCGACCGACTTGAAGCCTGTGGAGTAGGTCCCATAGGTGTTCACACGTGATGAAGCTCGATAGGCCAGCGTCACCTGTCCGGACGTGTTCACGTCGCTGACATCCGCCTGATACGCCTGTGGCGCGAGAATCGACCGTTGCAAGGCGATGAGCACGGGATCGTCGGTCTGAAGCCCGCCATAAATCTGCTGGTCGAAGTCCGCATCTTTCTGGTCGTAGTTCCATCGCAAGCCCGGCAGCAGGCGCAAACGATCCGTCAGCGACCACTCCACCTGCCCGAACAACGCGGCACTGACATTCCTGAAGCGCAGGTCTTGATCGAAACCATAGCCATCGAGCAAGCCAGGTGTCATCGCCGCTGGAGTCGGGGCGAGCAGAAAGCGAGCCGCGGCTTCACCGTGCTCCTGCTTGAAGGACGGGCTCGAGTCGAGCGACTGACGGAAGTAGAACGCTCCGGCGACGAAGTTGAGTCGCGACGACAGATCGCCGGCGTAACGGACTTCCTGGGTGAGTTGTTTCTGGATCGACGGAGCCGCGGACACCGGCGTCACATCGAGGCCGATGAAGTCGCGGTCGTTAGAGGGATTCCAATCCCAGTAGCGCCACGCCGACGTCGAGGTGAGCCTGCCCGGGCCTACGCGCCAGTCGAGCGTGGCCGCCGCGCCCCCCAGATCCTGAAATGACCGCATCGGCGAGTCGATGTCGGTCAGCCGATCGAACGCATTGAAGCTTGGAGGGGCGTAGTTGAGATCGGCGGCGATCTGCGCGAACTGGCGGTTGGCCGGCCGCAACGTCGGCGCGACCCCGGCAACCACTTGCGTATATCCTTCGGGTCGCTGCCGCGTGTGATCGACCGAGATCGTCACCGTGGACAGGCTTGACGGTGTCCAGAGCAGCTGGCCCCTCAGACCGACGTTGTTGAGGTTGTTCACGCCCTTCGAGGTGACGCTGTTGAGGATCGTGCCGTCACGCCCGGTTCCCGAGAAGGACAGCCGCCCCGCCAGTTTCGGCAGGAGCGGCCCCGAGATCGAACCCTTGGCCTGTAGGAATCCGAGCGTGCCGTAGTTGAGCTCGAAATTGGTTTCTGTCGCGAAACTCGGCTTGCTGGTCGTCACGGTTATGGCGCCGGCCGTCGTGTTCTTGCCGAACAGCGTGCCCTGAGGGCCGCGCAGTATTTCAATCTGTTCGACATCGAGAAAGTCAAGCGTGGCTGCCGCGGGACGTGCGTAGAAGACGCCGTCGATGTAGAGGCCGACACCCGGTTCGATGCCATCGTTGGTGAGACCGAACGGCGTGCCGAGACCTCGAATCTGAACGGAGGAGTTGCGGGGATTGGTCGAATAGAACTGCACTGTCGGGATCTGCTCTTTCAGCCGGTTGACGTTGAAGGCACCCGTGTCTTCCATCCGGCTGGCCGCTACGACCGATACCGCAATGGGAACCTCCTGCGCGGCCTCTTCAATCCGCCGAGCGGTGACGACCACCGCTTCCGAAATCCGAGACGGGGTCATCATGACGTCGGTCGCCGCCGTTTGCCCCGAGGCGAGCACGACGTGCTGGACCGCCGCATCGAACCCGTCGAGCACAGCTTCGACGCGGTACTGGCCGGGGGCGATCACCGTCCCGCGATACAAACCTGCGGCATCGCTGATCGCCTCGACGGCGATGCCGTTCACCTCGTTGACGATCCGAACGATGGCGCCAGGGACGGTGGCACCTGATGAGTCACGAACGACTCCGATGACCGTGCCGGTCGCGCTTTGCGCTGTAGCGGCGGCGGGTACCGATGTCAGGACGAAAGCTGCGACGACGCTACCGAGAAACCTGCGAGACATGGGGGAGCTCCTCTAACCTGCTGAAATAGGTCGATCGGTTGAGACCCGCGGGCGTTTCGCGCGCGTGTCTTGATTCACCTGACTGCGTGCGACGACGATTCAGCCGATCGACGGGGCGGAAGAGAGGGCAGGCCGGAAGCGGTCTTTACCGGGGTTCTCTCATGAGCCGGTCGTCGGCGGCCTACAGCCGCGACAACAACGACGTTTCATCACGACGCCTCCATCAGCAAGACGCCGTCCGCACAAAAAACCGAGGAAAATCGACGATCCACCAGGGGCGTACCGATAGATCCATCATATTTGACGGTTATTTGTCCTCTCGGGTAGGATCTAATACCAGCATATGTCACAGAAAATGCGGGGTCCGGGGCCGCCGCAGCTGTCGGCGCATCTCATCGACGGCGATTCGCGGGCGGGTGAAGAGCGGCTCATCGGAGGTGACTCCGGGCTCGCCGCGGTGATGGCGCGCGCCCATCTGGTGTCGCGCAGTGCCGTCCCGGTGCTGCTCTATGGCGAAACGGGGACGGGAAAGGAAATCATCGCCCGCGCCATTCACGAGCATTCCTCTTACCGGTCGGGACCCTTCCGACGGGTCAACTGCGGCGCGATCTCCCCCGAGCTGATCGATTCGGAGCTTTTCGGTCACGAACAAGGCGCGTTTACAGGTGCCGTGACGCGCCGCAAGGGATGGTTCGAGCAGGCCAACGGGGGCACCTTGTTTCTGGACGAGGTAGGCGAGCTGGCTCCAGCCGCGCAGGTGCGTCTCTTACGCGTGGTGCAGGATGGCGAAGTAGTGCGTGTCGGGGGTGAGCGGCCGATCCGCGTCGACGTTCGCATCGTCGCAGCGACTCACCGCGACCTGCCGGCGATGGTCGAGGCGCAGAGATTTCGCGAAGATCTCTACTATCGTCTGTCGGTCTTCCCTATCGTCATTCCGCCCGTGCGCGATCGTCCGGACGACATCCGGGCTTTTGCAGAGTATTTCGCCGAGCGTGCCGCGAACCGGTTCGGTCTTCGCCCGGTGGCCGTTTCAGACGATGACGTCCGCCTGCTTGCGGCTTATCACTGGCCCGGGAATGTGCGCGAGCTCGCGGCCGTGATGGATCGAGCCACTTTGATAGGTCAGGGACGGTCGCTGGATGTGGCGGCGGCGCTTGGACAGGGCACCCGCGTCGCGGGTTCGGCATCGACGTCATCACCAGACGTTGGCGCATCGAGCCCGATCGAGCCGCTTGACGAGACGATCCGGCGACACATTGAGGCCGCCCTGCGGCAAACTTCGGGACGCATCGAAGGTGCGCATGGAGCGGCGAGCGCGCTTCGTGTGAATCCGCACACCCTGCGGGCCCGCATGCGGAAGCTCAGGATCGACTGGCGCCGGTTCCGTACCTGAACGGGGCTTGAAGCCGAAGAGGACGGCGAACCGCCCTCATTCCCAGAGACCGGGAGCACTGTCAAATCTCTGGCGGTCATGGGGAAAGTTTACCGCTACCCGGTAAGTCTTACGGGGCCATAGGGACGCCACCAACGACTATCCGTGCACGCAGACGATATGTCGTGGGCCGGCCTTCGTTTACACTGTGGCTCATGAGCGACGACAGGCCCAAGAGCGCCGTGGAGCTGGCCATGGAGAGAATGCGCCAGAAGGATGCCGACAGTGGCGTCGTGGATCGGCCGCCCACGGAAGAGCAGAAGGCCGCCATCGCCGACGCCCGGAGCCTGCGCGCGTCGAAGCTCGCCGAGCTCGAGATCCTGCATCGTTCGACGATGGCGGGCATGTTCGATCCGGCGGCCCGGGTGCAGGCGGAAGAGGACTATCGGCGCGAAATCGGACGGATCAATGACGATCTGGAACGGAAAATTGGAAAAATACGAGGAACGAGGGGTTGATTTCCCCGTCCACATTCCAGACAATGTGCTATCACATATCCTCGTGGTTCATGACGAGGTGTCACCGTGTCGTCTTGGCGTCCTGCACAGAATTTCTCACTGAGAGCCGTAAATAGAGACCAATCAGGCACGTGTTGTGCAAGGTTGCCTTCGGATTTTACCCAAATGCGTGTACTACCCTGCAGGAGGATACACATGTCGCGACGATTTGGAATCCTGACCCTTGCCAGTGCATTGTTTTTAGTCACTGGCGACGCGCGGGCTCAGGGCCAGGCGGGGATGGAAGAGACGGTTCGCCCCGCTACTGTCAGCGTTTATGGAGACACGGGTCTGTGGTTCGTTCCGAGCGGCGAAGTGTTGCGCGACCGTACCTGGTCGGCGAGCGCCTACCGCCTGAACTGGGACGTGCGCCAGGGGTTCACCGACATCTCCCATTTCGAGGGCACGTTCGCCTATGGCGTGAAGGGCCGTGCGGAAATCTTCGGGGCCGTGCGGTTTATCACGCGAATCGATCGCGACACGCGCCCGATCTTCGGATTCGGCGGCGACCGTTTCGGAGGCGTCGACAACGGCTATCCCTTCGTGAAGGAAGGGTGGACCGGCAACGACTTCGGCGATTCGTTCTTCGGCGCCAAGGTCAACCTGATGTCGGAGTCGCGGCAGAATCCGGTGGCCCTGGCCGTGCGCGCCATGGTCAAGGTGCCGACCGGCTCCGCGGACAGCGGCTCCGGCACCGGCAAGATGGACTTCCAGATCGACTTCATCGGCAGCAAGGAAGTCGCGAGCGTGGCCGAGGTCTCTGGCAGCATCGGCTACCGGCACCGCGGCGATCCCGATGAATACGATTTATCCAGCGGCATTCCCTTTGGCGTCGGCGCCCAGTTCCCCACCCGCAGCGCGCTCAAGTTCACGACCGAGTGGTATGGCGAGCTCTTCAACAACGATGAGGTGACCAGGCTGGTCAGCCCCTCACCCGCGAGCATCAACGGCGTCGACGGCAGTGTGCCGCCGGTGACGTCGAACCTGCCGCTGCAGTCGACCTTGATGTTTGGCGCCACGTTCCAGACCCAGAAGGGCTTCTTCCTGGGTGGCGGCATGAACTGGTCGGTGAAAGCCGAAGATCGCGAGGAGACGGGCGTCGACAGCGACGACAACTTCGGGACGAAGTTCGGCTGGCAGTTCCGCATCGGGTATCACCCCGGCGTCGCGGGCATCCCGGTGGCGATTCCGCCGCCGCCGCCGCCGCCGACTCCGGCGCCGGCCCCGCAGCACACGCTGACCGTCGATGCGCAGTGCAATCCGTGCACGGTGGAAGTCGGCGCGACGTCTAACGTCACGGCGACCGCGATGGACTCGATTGGCTGCGTCATCGTGTATCAGTGGAGCGCGCCCAGCGGCAAGCTCGCGAACCCGGCGCAGCAGAACACCACGTGGACGGCGCCAAATACGCCTGGCACGGTCCCGGTGACGGTCACGGCGACCTGCCCGACCGACAACATGAAGGCGACCGACGTGGTGAACATCAACGTCGTCGCACGGCCGGTCAAGCAGATCGTCTTCGAGGATGTCTACTTCGACTTCGACCGGTTCAGCTTGACCGACGCCGCGCAGCGCATTCTGGCGCAGGCGGTGGAAGCGCTGCGCGCGGATCCAACCCTGCGCGTGCGCATCGAAGGCCATACCTGCAACATCGGGACGGCCGAATACAACCTGGCGCTTGGCGATCGGCGCGCGCGCTCGGTGCAGCAGTACCTCGCGTCGAACGGCATCGGGGCCGATCGGCTCACCACGGTGAGCTTCGGCGAAGAGCAGCCGAAGTTCGACAACTCGCGCGAGGAAACCCGCCGGCTCAACCGCCGCGCGGCCATGACGGTACAGCTCGTCGCCGGCAACTAAGGGAGAATGTTTATGAACCGTTACGTAAACATCGGCCTGGCTTGCACGTTGGCGGCCTTCCTTGGCGCCGCGATCGATGTGTCGGCCCAAGCAAAGCCGGCCGCGCAAGCGGGCGCTACGGTAAGTCTGGGAGCGGTCCGCGTTCCGCGGGCCGTCAAAGCCGATGGCCAGGCGCTGGCCGCCGGCACATATCAAGTACGCGTCACCGAAACGCTTGCATCACCGCAAGCGGCAGGGCAGACACCTCAGTACGAACGCTGGGCGGAATTCCTGCAGGGTGGCAAGGTCGTCGGACGCGAAGTCGTGACGATCGTGCCGGCGAGCGACATCAAGCAGGTCGCCGAGATGACGCCACCGCCGTCCGGTGGGTCGCGCTCGGAAGTGCTCAAGGGTGGCGATTACCTGCGGCTGTGGATCAATCGCGGCGGCAATCACTATTTGATTCACTTCAATATCTGAGTCAGGCAGGTGGTAGCTGGTAGGTGGTAGCAACGCTGCCACCTGCCCGCTGCCGCCCACTACCTACCGCCCACCACCTACCACCTATCATCACGTCCGTCCTCTTTCTGAACCACTGTTGCTGTTTTCCTGAGCTTTTTTGCAGGTAATTCGGGTGTACGCTTTGCAACGGCCACCGCGCCCATGCGAGCCTTCATCGTCGTCGCCGCGCTCGCCCTCGCCGCGTCGGCGTGCCGGGAAACCGGCGACGTGCAGGTGACGTCGATCGGTTTCGAAGGCAATAGCGCCATCAGTGACGGGGCGCTCAAGTCGGTCATCGCCACGCGCGACAGCAGCATTCTTCCGTGGTCGCGCAAGCGCTTCTTCGATCGTCCGGAGTTCGATCGCGACGTCAGCCGCATCGAGGCGTACTACGCCGATCGCGGCTACCCCAGGGCCAAGGTCGTGGGCGTCGACGTCAAGCTGAACGACGCCAAAGACAAGGTCGACCTCACGGTGCGGATCAACGAGGGTGCGCCGATCGTCGTCGAGAACATCACGTTCGAGGGGCTCGATGCGCTTCCGGCCGATCACCTCGAACTGCTTCGAGGCCGGCTGCCGCAGGCGACCGGCCGGCCGAGAGACCAAGCGCTGATTCTCGGGTCGCACGACATGGTCGTCGCCGAGCTGCGCGACCACGGTTTTCCCTACGCCGACGTGCGCATGCTCGAGCGGCCGGGGTCGTCGGATGCATCGGTTCAACTGGCGGTGGCCGCCGAGACCGGGCCCAGGGCCGTATTCGGTGCGATCACGATCGATGGTGATGTCTCGGTGGGCGAAGAAGTGATCCGCCGAGAACTGGCGTTCAACGAAGGCGAGCTCTATCAACTGGGCCTCATCACCGAGAGCCAGCGGCGCCTGTACGGCCTCGAGCTCTTCCAGTTCGTGAATATTGCGCCCCGCCTTCCTGAGGACAAGTCTCCACAGATTCCGATCGTGGTGACTGTTGCGGAGGGCAAACACCGGCGCCTGCAGGTTGGCGCGGGGTACGGTTCTGAAGAACACGCGAGGGGCCGCATCAACTGGCGCCACGTCAACTTCGGTGGGGGCGCTCGCGTCGGCGAGGTCGAAGGCCGTGCATCGTCGCTGGTGCAGGGCGCGCGCGTCAGCGTGAAGGAGCCATATCTCTATCAGCGCGGCCTTTCCCTCGAGCTCGCCGGGTCGACGTGGTGGGCCAACGAGCCCGTATACGAATACCGGAGCAGCGGCGGTCGCGTCATCCTGCGCAAGGACTTCAGCCGCACCGGTGCGGGCGCCACTCGCGGGGTACACAACGCGGTCAGCGCCACATTCATCCAGGAATACGAAGACTATCTGGTGAACCCCGACGTGCTGGCCGATCCGACGTTTCGCGACGAGCTGATTGCGCTGGGGCTGAATCCCGAGACCGGCCGCGGGACAGGCACGGTGGCGGCGCTCGAGCTCGATTTCGAGCGGAACACGTCGCAGCAGCCCCTCGATCCACGCCAGGGCTACATGGTGTCGACCCACGTCGAAAAGGCGGGGCAGGTTCTGCGCGGCACTTTCGAGTACACGGAGTTCATGGGAGAGCTGCGCGGATACCTGCCGCTGGGATCCCGCGTGCTCGTGGCCAACCGCGCGAGGGGGGGCACGCTGGCGGGGCGGAGCGCGTCGCTCATTCCGTTCTACAAGCGCTATTTCGTCGGCGGTTCCAACAGCGTGCGCGGATGGGGACGCTATCAGGTGAGCCCCCTCACACCGTCCGGCAACCCGATCGGCGGACGCACGCTGCTCGAGCTGACGACGGAGGCTCGATTCGGCATCCGCGGTAAGCTCGGTGGAGTGCTCTTTGTGGACGCCGGCAACTCGTGGATTGACGCCTGGAGCGTCAGGTTCCGCGATTTGCGATGGGCAGTGGGCCCGGGTCTGCGTTATGACACGCCGGTTGGACCACTGAGGGTCGACCTGGGCTTTCAGGTGAACCCCATCGATGGTCTCGTCATCGATGGAGAAAAGGCAACGCGGACGTGGCGAGTTCACTTCAGCATCGGCCACGCGTTCTAGGCGTCGGCGCGTCGGCGCGGCGCGCGACGCGGCGGCTGGCCGCCTACGTCGCGATTGCCGTGCTCACGCTCCTCGTCCTGTTTGGCGCCGGTGTGGCGGTCACGCAGACGGGCTGGTTCAAGAACTGGCTGCGGCAGAAGGCGGTCTCGCAGGCCGCGCAGTATCTCAACGGCGAGCTCACCATTGCGCGGCTCGGCGGCAATCTGTTCACCGGCGTGGCGCTCGAGGGCGTGGCGCTGCGTCACGAAGGGCAGACGGTTGTGGCCATGGACCGGCTCATCGTTCAGTACAGCCCGCTCACGATGATCTCGCAGGGTGTCATCCTCGACTCGATGACGCTGGACAACGCGACGATCCTGCTGCAGCGCGACGACGCCGGCTGGAATTTCAGACGGTTCGTCAAGACCCGGCGCAACACCGGCGGCCGTGGTGCGCCGCCGATCACGATGCAGTCGATCGCGATGAACAACAGCCACGTGATCGTCAAGGATCGCGATCGGCTCGTCGAAGATCTCACACGCCTCAACACGCGGTTCCGCTTTGCCTACGAGAAGCCCGGCCTCGCGATTTCGATCGGCGAATTCTCGGCGCGTGCCGTCGAGACGAGCGTGCGGAGCCTGGCCGGCGATCTGCGGTTCGAGAGCGGCTCGATTGTGGTGCGCAATCTGAAGATGGCCACCGATCGCAGCACGTTCGCGACCGAGCTCACCTACAGCGGCGCCAAGGATCGCCGGCTCGACGTGCGGCTCGATGCCGAACGCCTGTCCCTTCCGGAGATCGGACGCTATTTCCGCCCGCTTGCGACCGTTCGTCTCGAGCCCGCCGTCGACATCGTCGCGCGCGGCACACTCGACGCGCTCGACATGAACGTCGACGTCGTGTCGGCGGCTGGTTCCGCGCGCGGGCCGCTGGTGGGCCACTTCGGCAGCGGATCCAAGAGCCTCGAAGGCCGGCTCGATGTCAGCGACGTCGACATGGCGCTCATCCTGAACAGAGAGGTATGGAAGACGCGCGTGACCGGCCAGGCGGATTTCGACTGGACGTTCAGCCCGGCGAACATTCGTTTCACCTTTGCCGGCCCCGAGGTGGAAGGCCTCGGCTACCGCGCGACCGACGCGCGCGCGAAGGGGAACTATCAGCCGGCGCTGCTCAAATTCGATGCGAGCGCCAGAGCGTACGGGGCTAGCGCGACCACCCGGGCGACGTTCCGTTTTGCCACGCCGGCGCGACCCCTCACCTACAGCCTCGAGGGGACTTTCCGCGATCTCGATCTTCGGCAGCTGCCCGAGCGGCTCCCGATGCCGAACCTCGAGACGCAGGCGGCCGGCACGTATCTGTTCGAAGCGAGCGGGCGGAACTGGAGCGGCCGTGGCGAGCTGCAGCCATCGGTGGTCGAAGGCGCGCATTTCGATGCGGGGACCCTTCTCGGCATCGAATCGCGCGAGGGCCGGCTCTCGTATTCGGCGAGCGGCAACGTGGCAGGTCTGAATCCACGACGATTTGCGGCGCCCCTCGAGGTGAAATGGCTGGACGACGATCGCCTCGGCGGATCGTTGACGGGCACGCTCACGTTCGACGGCAGCGGCCGCACGGTTGACGATCTGGTGCTGCAGACGAAGGCCTCACTTGCCGGCTCGACTCTCGCCGGCGCGCGCTTTCCCCGCGCCGACGTCGACTTTCAGATGCAGGACAGGCAGATCCGCGCGAACTTCGAGGGGCCGTTCGAAGATCTGCCGGGCACGCTGTTCACCGCGCGAAAGGAGCTGGCTGATTCGTCCCTTAATGGATCGGCCGACATGGCCGTTGTGGTGTCGGTCCCCGAAACCGGATCTGCCGAACTCGAGGAAGTGAACGGCACCGCGACGCTGGAGTCGTCGACCATCGCCGGCGTGACGATCGAATCGGGCCATGTCGATGGATCGTTCGCCAACCAGATCGCCGAGATCAAAGAGCTCGTCCTGGCGGGACGCGACATGGCCGCGAGCGCCGCCGGCACGTTTGCGTTTGGCGACAGTGGCGAGTCGAAGCTCGCGTTCGACGTCGCGGTGACCAACGTCGAGCCGCTCGCGAAGCGATTCAAACAGCCGCTCGCGGGGTCCGCGCAGATCGTCGGCGAGGCCACGGGGCCGGCGTCGAACCTGACGATTACTGGAACGCTGGGCGGCAACCGCCTGCAATATGGCACCAGACTCGACGCGCTCACCCTGAAGAGTCTGTATAACGTGCAGGTGCCCGACTTTGACTTCGATCGCGCGAAGATCCAGGCCGATACCGGCGCGACGTTCATGACCATCGCCGGCCACAACTTTCCACGCGTGACGGCGAGGGCGGCCTACGATAACAAGCAGCTCGAGTTCGAGGGGAAACTCGAAGAAGAACGACGTTCGCTCGGCCTCGGCGGCAATGTCGTCTTTCATCCGGAGCACGACGAGCTCCATTTGCGGGGGCTCGACTTCACCGTCGGTCAGACTCAGTGGTCGATGCCGAAGGGCCAGGAGGCGACCGCGCGCTATGCCAACGACTCGGTGACGCTGGACAATTTCGTGTTTGTGCGGGGCGATCAACGCCTGACCGCGGCCGGCACGGTGGCGATGGGCGCCGAGTCGTCGAACCGTCCCAACGATCTCAACGTGCGGCTCGACAACGTGCAGGTGCAGGACATCAACGCGCTGATGCTGGGCGACCGGTTGGTCACGGGCGTGCTGAATGCGACCGCCGACATTCGCGGCACCCGCACCAATCCCCTCGTGCAGTCCGACTTCTCGATCACCGGTGGAACGGTCGAGGGCGTCAACTTCAACTCCCTGGCGGGGAAGGCGAATTACTCGGGGCGCGCGGTCGATGTCGACGTCCGCCTCGAGCAGTCCGTCTCTGCGGTGTTGACGGCCGTCGGCACCATCCCTGTGCCGAACGGACCAGGCGGCACGGCGCGAACCGGTGAGATCGATCTCGCGGTGAAGAGCTCTCCCATCGACATCGCGCTGCTGCAGCCGGCGACAACGCAGCTGACGAAGTTGAGCGGGCAGTTCGGCGCGGACCTTCGCGTCACCGGTACGCTCGAGTCGCCGCTGGTGAACGGTCTCGTCGAAACCACCAACGGCGGATTCACGGTCGCCGCCACGGGCGTGACCTACGCGAACGCGATTGCGCGCCTGGTCTTCGAAGGCGATCGGCTGCTCGTCGACAGGTTCGAGTTGAGCGACGACGGTCGCGATCGGCTCGTCGCGATCGGCGAGCTTGCCTTCGAACGGCACGGCGTGGGCGAAATGAACCTTCAGATATCGGCGTCGGACTTCAGGATGCTCGACAACCAGTTCGGCGACCTCCAGGTCGAGACCGATCTGCGCGTCACGGGAGAGGCGACCAGGCCGACGATTACCGGGGAGATTCGAACCGATTCGGGACGGCTCGAAATCGATCGGATTCTCGACCAGCTCAGAAATCCCTATCGCACCACAGCGACCGTGGCGACGGAGACGGAATCCGCGCCCGCCGGGACCGGCGTGTTCGGCGACGATCCGAAGTCGGGCCTGTACGACACGGCCACGATCGACGTGCGCCTCAACCTGCCCGACGACCTCGTGCTGCGCGGCCGCGACATGCACGCCAGTTTTTCGCGCATCGGCATGGGCGACATGAACATCACCGTGGGTGGGGATCTGCGGATTCGCAAGGCGCCGGGAGGCGAGCCCGATCTGGTCGGCACGGTGACGGTCGTGCGCGGCTTCTACGATTTTCAGGGACGCCGGTTCGAAGTCCTGCGCGACAGCCAGATTCGCTTCCAGGGCATCAGGCCGGTCGATCCCGCGCTACAGGTTGAGGCGCAGCGCGTCATCTCGGGCGTCACGGCGATCGTGAACATCAGAGGAACCGCGCGTCAACCGCAGGTACGCCTGTCGAGCCAGCCTCCGCTCGACGAAGCCGACGTGCTGTCGCTCATCGTGTTCAATCAGCCCATCAATCAGCTGGGTCAGGGCGAACGGCTGAATCTGGCCGAGCGCGCGGGCGGGCTGGCGGTGGGATATCTGGCCTCGCCGCTGGCCAATTCGATTGCCGACGCGCTGAACCTCGATATTTTCGAGATTCGCCCCACAGGCGAAGAGAGCGGCCGTCCTTCGATCGCCGTGGGACAGCAATTTGGCTCGCGCCTGTTTGTCTCCTTCCGGCAGGAATTTGGCTCCGAGGACTTCAGCCTGCTATCTTTTGAATACCGGTTGAACGACCTGCTTCGCCTTGTCAGTACTGTTACGCAGGGATCCCAGCGTTCACATCGGCTACAGCGTCTTGATACGACCGGTGTCGATCTTATTTACACTATCAGCTACTGACGGTCGCGGTAGGTCTTGTACCATGGACTGAGGACCGCTACTATGCGCTCAGCACGCGGGAGCGTCTGTCGGCTTTCCCGACAGGTGAAGCCTGCAGTGGTCAGTCCGGCGTCGCACAAGCGTGTAATCCGGGATTTCCGCGCCGTTTCGGAGCGAAGCAGGACGGCGCGCCCCTTGCTTTACTAAGACGCGGGAGCGAGTCATGGTTATCGATAACGTTTTTGGTATCAACAACAAGCAGGACAACGACCACGCCGGAGCCAGCCTCATGGCCCGCGGCGTTTCGTCGATTTCCCGCCAGATTGCGCGATTCTGGTGCGGCATGCACGGGCATGTCATCATGCTGCACTTCGAGCCCAACAAGCTGTCGTTGCAGTGCTCGCTGTGCGGCTACGAGACCGAAGGCTGGGAAGTCGGCCGGTCGATGACAGCGCGCCGTCAGGCGAACAATCCACAGGCGCGTCCCGAGCGCCGCCGCACGTTGCGGCCGCTGCCGAGTAATGCACGGTTGGCCTCGTAGAAGGGCTCTGGTGGGTCGCCAATGACTGATCTGACGACGACGAATACCTGGCTCGCCATCCTGGCAGTCGTGAGCCTCGTCGAGTTTCTGATGGTGTGTATCGCGGGTGTCTTTGCCTATCGCCTGTACACGAAGGTGATGACGACCATCGACACAGTCGAGCGCGTGCACATCGCGCCGCTGCACGCCCGCGCGGACAGCGTGCTGGACGAAGTCGAGCGGATCACCGGCAAAGTCAAGCACGCACAGGACACCGTGTCGGAGGTCTTCCAGCAGATGGCGGGCACGGGCAGTGCGGTCGCGTGGGCGATGAAGGCCAGGACCTGGCCGATCATCGGCGTGCTGCAGGGCTTGAAGTCGGCCGCGGCGACCGTCATGGGAAACGGCCGCAAGACCGACGCCGACAGATCGTACGGCGCTATGTAAGCTTTTGCTGCACCCCTTTTTTCTAAACTCCTGAAAATCGACCGTTTTATGCAGGTACGCGCGTTGCACCTGTGGGCGCGACCGGATTCCTTTCCGGATCCTCAGTATCGCTCCCCATTGCGGGAGCAACCACAAAAGCTGGGAGGCGTCTCCGTGACGCCTCCTCTCGCCTTCCTCGAAAGACGTGGCGATGCTGTGGAGTGTTCAACCGCAGAAGAATTAATGACGACCGGGGGTGGGAATAGTTAGCATGAAGGGACCAGACACCAGACCAATGCCGGGCCGCACCAAAGCGAACGGGCAACCCATCGGACCGTCGGAGCGCAAGCAGGAGTCCCCGAGGCGCCCTGCGTCCGAGGTCGACGGCTTTTCAGACGACTACCTCAGCGTCGTCGCGCACGACCTCCGCGGATCGCTCAACAGCATCATCGGCTGGGCCGAGCTCATCAAGCGCAAGGCGTTGAACGAGTCGGGCAACGTCCGTGCGGGCGAAACCATCATCCGCCAGGCGAAGCAGCAACTCGAGCTCGTCAACGAAGTCGTCGACACGTGGAGGCTGTTGTCGGGCAACCTCGAGCTCAAGCTCGCTCCGGTCGATGCGAAGGAGCTGGTGAACACCGCGGCGTATGCCGCCAAGGCGGCCAGCGCGAAGCCGGTCTCGTTCGATTTCCAGCTCGAAGCGCTGCCCGCGCCGCTTCTCGCCGATGGCGCACGGCTGAGGCAGGCGTTGATCGGTCTTTTCAACAGCGCGATTCACTTTGCCCCCGAACAAGGCACCGTTGAGGTCGGGCTGAAACCCGCGGGGAACGGCATGGCCGAGCTCACCGTGCACGATGCAGGCGTGGGCGTCGATCCCGAAGCGTTGCCGTACCTCTTCAGCCGGCAGCGGCCGAAGGATCCCGGCAAACATTCCGCGCGCGCGAAGTACGGACGCGGCCTCGGGTTGATTCGCGACATCATCGATTTGCACGGCGGCACGATCAAGGCCGAAGCCGATGGCGGGAGCGGCGTGACGTTCCGCGTCGTGCTGCCGCTGCAGGCGGCGCCGCGCGCCGTGCGGGTGGACAAAGCCCGCGAAGTGAAGGAGAGCTCGCGAGCCGAGCTGCGTTCGCGCCTCGCCGGCACGCGGGTGCTGATCGTGGACGACGATCCCGACGCGCGCGAAGTGGTGGCCGCCATTCTGCGCCACTACGGCGCGTCGGTCATCGTGGCCACGTCGGTCTCGACCGCGCTCGTGGCGCTCCGCCGCGAGCAGGTGGACGTGATGGTGGCCGACCTCGGGATGCCGATCGAGGATGGCTACGACTTGATTCGTCACGTGCGCAGTTCGGAAGTCGACAAGATCGCGCGCCTGCCGGCGGCGGCGCTGACGGTGTACACGACCGAAGAGGATCGCGATCGCGTGCTCGCGGCGGGCTTCCAGTTCCACCTGGCCAAGCCGGTGGATCCGGCAGTGCTCGTGGCGACGGTCGAGCGGCTCAGAGGCGAGACGCTGTCGGTGCATTGACCGCGTATTCGTTTTGTACACTCCCCCCTCCCAGTACCCTCCCGGTTACGCTCGTCCGATACGCCATTAGAGGCACGTCTTATCTGACGTATACTGCCGAACCGCATCACTTAGGAGGCACACTTCATGGCGGTCGAACGAGCTGCTGGCGGCTCTAGTCTTATCGACGTTCTCGATCGGGTTCTCGACAAAGGTATCGTGATCGACGCGTGGGTTCGCGTGTCGCTCGTGGGTATCGATCTCATCACTGTCGAGGCACGAGTGGTCGTGGCGTCGATCGATACATACCTGAAATACTCAGAGGCGGTCGGTCAGTCGGTGCCCGTGGCGCGCCCGGCATTGGAGTCGCGGCCCTACGACGAGCTTGCCGCCGAGAACCAGGCGTTGAGGGCGGAGCTGAGCAGTGCAGGCGGCTCACGACAGACCGTGGCGCGTCGTCGGCGACCGGGGGTGTAGCGAGCCATGGCGAAAAAGACCACTAAACCGAAAGTACGCCGCGCAGCCACCAGACGCGTCGTGCCCGCCGCGGCGAAAACCGCCGCCAGGGCGACGCGCGAGAAAACCGCGTCCCGGCGCGCCACTGACGAGTCGCAGGTCGCCGTGGCCGAGAGCTTTCGGGGAAAGTACGTATATTGCGTGATTCAGTCCGCCGATTCGCTGAAGTTCGGCGCGGCAGGCATCGGCGATAACGGCACGGAAATCCATACCGTGCACTATCGCGACCTCGCGGCCGTCGTGTCGGACGTGCCGCTTGGCGTTCTCGACTCGACGCGCGAGAACGTGCTCGCCCACGAGCGCGTGAACGAGATCGTCATGCGCGATCACACCGTCATCCCGATGTCGTTCGGCACGATCTTCAAGACCCGGGACGACATCGTGCAATTGCTGCGCTCGGCCTACGACGCGTTCGGCGACGTGCTGTCGAAAATGCGCGACAAGATGGAGTTCGGCCTCAAGGTGCTGTGGGACCGCGACTCGATCGTGAAGGACATCGAGGACGAAGACGAGGGCATCCACCGGCTCAAGAACGAGATTGCGCTGCAGAAGGGGTCCACCTATTTCGCGCGCATGCAGTACGGCCGGGCGATCGACGCGGCGCTGCAGTCGCGCTCCGAGCGGTACGGCAGCGAAATCCTCGATCGCCTCAGGGATGTCGCGGTCGCCTCGCGCATCAACAAGCCGATTGGCGATAAAATGATCATGAACGCGGCGTTCCTGGTGTCGCGCGACCAGGAGGCGGCCTTCGACACGCGCGTGAGGTCGATTGCCGCGGAGCACGAGAAGCTCACGTTCAAGTACACGGGCCCGTGGCCGCCGTACAACTTCGTCAACATCCGGTTGAAGCTGGAACGCGTCTGATGTTTCTTCTCGACAGCCTGCTCGTCAACGGCATCTCGTTCGTGCTCGACAAGGTCGCGACCATCGCCGACCAGGAGCTGAACGATCCCGATCGCCAGCGCGAGCGGCTGCTCGAGGCGCAGTTGAAGCTCGAAGCCGGCGAGATGACCGACGAAGAGTTCGCGGCGATCGAGAAAGACGTCTTCGAACGGATTCGCGAGATCAAGGCGCGCGGCGACCAGCAGGCGGTCGTCGATGACGAGCATCGCGTGGCGGGAGTGGAGATCACCGTCGACGACGACGCGTCGTAATGGTGCGTCGCCGATCGCCAATCGCCAATCGCCAATCGACGATGGGCACGGCAACTTACGTCTACTGTCTCGTCCAGTCCAGCCGTACGCCCTCGCTGCGCGGCGTGCCCGCGAGCGTTCCCGGCGCCGGCGCCCCGCGTCTCCTGTCCTTCGATCGCGGCACGTATGCCGTCGTGGCCGATGCGCCGCTCGACCGGTTTTCCAGCGACGCGCTGCAGGAGGATCTGGAGGACGTCGAGGCGATCTCGCGGCACGCGCTGGCCCATGCCTCGGTCGTCGAGTTCTTCTTCCGGAGCGCGCCGGTCATTCCCCTCAAACTGTTCACGCTGTTTTCGAGCGACGAGGCAGCCACCCGGCAGCTCGGCTCGCGCCGCGCGGCGCTGCGGCGGATGTTCGCGCGTCTCCGCGGCCGCGAAGAATGGGGCGTACGCGTCGTCGCCGGCGAGCGCGAAGCCGAGTCGGCGCGCACGCTCGAGAGCGGCCGCGACTACCTGCAGGTGAAGAAGCGCCTGCACGAGCAGGCCGCGGCGCCGCCGCGCGCGATCGTGCGCACCGTCAACGGCGCGCTCGCGTCGCTCGGGAAGGCCGCCGTCAAGACACGGAAGGAAGCATTCCCACCGCCGGGTACAGGACGCCCGTATGTGGCCGGTGCGTCGTTTCTCGTGAAGGCCGGGCGCCGCGCCGCGTGGAAGAAGCTCGTCGCACGAACGGCGGCGTCGCTCGCGAAAGACGGACATCGCCTCGAGCAGAGCGGGCCCTGGCCCCCGTATCACTTCGTCAGCAGATAGATGGCGCGACGGAAACGGGCGGCGTCTTCCGACTGGCTGTTCCCGGGCATCGCGGCATCCGATGAGGTCGAGCCGCAGTCGTCGCTGCTCGATGTCGTCGACAGGGTGCTGAACAAAGGGGCCGTGCTCAACGGCGACTTGATCATCGGCGTGGCGAACGTCGACTTGATCTACGCGAAGCTCTCCGTGCTCCTCTCCGCGCTCGACAAGGTGACCCGCCGCGATCCGGTGTTCAAGCCTGTCGCGGCAGGCCTGTCCCGAGCGCGGTCGAGGGGCCTGTCCCGAGCGGAGTCGAGGGAACCCCGCAAAAAACGCCGGCGCGCGCGGCGCTGAGCGGTATCGATCGTGCAGTCGCGTCCCGCATGACTGCACACATCAACACACCTCAACGCCCCGAGTCGGATCCTCGCGATCGCGAGCCGGCCGACGAAGCGCCTGCGACGCCAACAGATGAGCCGCCACCGGTACCGGTTCAGGATCCGCCTGTTACCGAACCGAAAGCGCCGCTCACCGTGACCAAAGACGACATCGAGACGCCGCGACTGTAGCGGTTTCATACGGCGATGCGCCACGGCGGTACAGCTTGGCGGGCATCGTTTCGCGCCGCGTCGTTTCGTCACTGGCACACGCCGTGCTTTCTCAATAGGTGACTATTCTTTGGAGGATGTGATGCTTTGGACCATTTTTCTCGTGCTGGTCGTAATGTGGATGCTCGGCGTGGTCAGCTCGTATACGCTGGGCGGGTTCATTCACGTGCTGCTCGTGCTCGCGATCGTCGCGCTGCTCGTGCAGTTGATTCAGGGCCGGCGCGTCGTGTAGCGCCAGGAGATTACCGTGGACAGTCAACGTCAACTGGGCAAGGTGCTTGCGGGCGCGGCCATCGGCGCCGGTTTCGCGTTCCTGTTTCTTACGTCGAAGGGCCACCGGCTTCTCGACAACGCCGAGCCGTGGCTCGACGGTGTGATCCGCGACTTGCAGCGGTTGCGCAGCGCCGCCGGCAAGGCACGGGAGGCCATCGACGAAGGACGCCGCTCGTTCGCCGCTATGTCCGACGCCGTGCCATTCGGTCAGCCGCGCGACCGTGAGTGGTCCGACGGACCGCGTCACTAGCCAGACCAATGCAACGGTGCGGCGGGGTTACCCTCGCCGCACCTGTCACGCCTCTCGCACCCAACGCACCTAGCGCACCTGGCGTTACCCCTCGTACCTACTCTTCGGTTACTTCCTCGTCTTCGTCCACGTCTTCTTCATCGGCGTTGTCGTCGTCTTCGAATTCTTCATCTTCTTCGTCCGCCGTCTCGAGCTCGTCGTCGCCCTCCTGCGGAACGGATGCGGTACGCTCGTCGGTGGTGGCAGGCGGGTCGGATTTCTGCGGCATACGATTCACCTCGGCGCGTCAGTACGCAAAAACGCTGCCTCTACAAAAAACAGGAGATCCGCATAGTACGTAGTGTCCGGCTTTAGCCAGGCTTTAGCCGGACTCTTACGAGGTCTCCGAATCTCTTGCTCAGTGTGCTAGAAGTGGTTGGATGTAACCCGGACACGAACGCGCGCCGGGGAGCGATGCGCGCGTTCGTGAACGACTTTGACAGAAGATCAAAAGATCAAAAGAGTACGTTTCTTCTGACCTTCTGATCTTTTGTTATCGTCTAGAACCGGAACGCCGCGCCCACGTCCCACTTCCAGAAATCCAGATCGCCGAGATCGAAGTTGACACCGCCCCCGGGGTTGTCATCGGTGAGCGCGCGGTAGTAGCGGACGTCGCCGCGGATGCCGACGTGCTGGCTGAAGAACGCCATGATGCCGCCGCCGAAGTTCATGGCGAAGTCGTTCGAGCTGAACGTGTCGAACAGCTCTGACTGGTCGTGCGAGATCCGCATCAGTCCCATTCCGCCCGTGACGTACGGCCGCACCTGGCCACCGTGGCCGCCGATGGGAATGCCAACGATGAGATTACCCATCAGGCTGGCTTGTGCGATGTCGGGAGTGGTCGCCGTGTCCTGGACGAATTCCGGCGTGAAGTTGAATCCGAGCTCGACGCCGAAGATGCCGCCGCCCATGAACGCGGCCGTGCCGCCGTAGGACACACGGTTGCCGGGCTGATTCTCGAAGTCGCCGCCGAACAGTGACCCGACATACGGCGTCAGCACGACGTCCGCCCGGGCCGGCGCGGCCGGCACGAGCACGAACACCGCCAGAACCGCCGCGATTGCGTATCGAAATTTCATAATGACTCTCCTCTGTTGTAATTAACGGTCACGATCGAACCGTGGCCGGTTGCCGGTCCTCTTCGCATCGACCGGCGTGTGCGATTCATCATCTCCCCGCGCTTTCCGAATGTTCGCGCCTGCCTCCCTGAGATCTTTCTTCTCGCCCGACGACGGCCGATCGACGATGGACGATGGCCGCTCGACGATGGACGATGGGTCTGTGTTCTGCGTTTTTCCGCTCCTCGGGCGCACGTCTCCCCCTACTCCGCGATTCGCAACGCGTTCGCGATGCTTTTCACGCCGGCGATGCTCATTGCCAGCTCGTTGATGCGTTTACGTTCCTGTTCGTCGTTCACGACCCCCGTGACGCTGATGTCGCCGTTGGTGACGAGAATGCGGATCTGGCGGTCCTTCAAGCCGGGATCGCGGCGAATGGCCAGGTCGAGGTCTTGACGGATGCCGCGATCGGCATCGGTTTCGGGCGCCGCCACGGCGGCCACCATGTCGTGCCGGGATTCGACCGGCGCCACGCCGGTCTGAGGTGAAACCGGCGCAGGCGCCTTCGTCTCAGCGTGACAACCCGCACATGCGGCGAGCACGAGCGCGACTGGAAGTGTCGACCGCATTGGCACTGTCGAATCTACATAGCAAAGTCCGGTCCTCAAAGGATGTGCAGCGGAGCCGAAATTGCGGCACCATAGAGGCAAGGTCTCGTGTCCGGAATTTGTTCGTTCTGCGTTACATATAGTGCGGTAGCGTTCATAGGCACGTCTGGCACATGACTTGAAGTAGTCGCGTGGAGACCAATTCGTCATCAAAGGAGAGTCGGAAATGTACGAACCACATTACGAGGAAGAATCACGCGGTAGCGGTTTTCTCATCGGGCTGTTATGCGGCACCGCTCTCGGCGCTGCCATTGGACTGATGTTCGCGCCGAAGGCTGGCTCCGAGTTCCGCCAGAAGCTCTACGATTCGACCGGCGATCTCCGCCGCAAGGCGTACGAGACTTACGGGCAGGCCAGCGAACAGGTCAACGAAATGGTGACCAAGGGTCGCCAGGCCGTGGATCGGGGACGCGAGGCGTTCGACAGCGCTCGTCAGGCCGCATCAGGGCAGGGCGGCAATGGAAGCGCCACGGACTTCGGCACGAGCGCGAATCGTTCCGGGGTGTCGGATTTCAGCGCTGGTTCGCGAACGACTGGCGGAGCCTGACGCGTTCGTGACCCCGCCGTAGTGTCCGGCGTCCGCCTTCGTTGAAGCTACGACGGATAACCGAAGCCTTGGCGAAGGTGGTCTGCCGGACCGATTGTCTTTCTGGCACGGCCGGATAGGGCGAGGTTCGCCCGGCGGCGGACACTAGGGCCCGCAGAAGACTCTTTTTAAGACAGCCCCCCAGCTTTTTACGGCTCCCGCGACATTCAGGCACAACAAGTGCATTTTGGCCTCCATCGAGACAGAAACAAGCTAAAATGGTAGTCAATCAATACAGTCTGTAGTTAAACAATACATACTGGAACTTGGAGAGTGCACACATGGCGACCCGCGTGCTCATCATCGACGACGACCGGGATACCGCTGATTTCCTCAAATTGCTCGTGGAACCACGAGGAGATCTGGCGAGAACGGCGGCCGACGCGGCTCAGGCCCGTGAGATTCTCCGCTCCTGGAGGCCCGAAGTGGTCCTCATGGACTTGATGCTGCCCGACGCGGACGGCATCAACCTGCTGAAGGACTTCAAGGAGGCCAGCCCGGACACGCAGGTCATCATGGTCACCGGCTACGGGAGCGTTCCCAAGGCCGTCGAGGCCATGAAGGCCGGTGCCTTCAGCTTCATCGAGAAGCCGGTGGATGCCGACGTCCTGCTCGTGATGCTCGACAAGGCCACCGAGAAGCTCGAGATGTCGGCCGAAAACAAGCGGCTGAAAGAAGAGCTCCGCGACCATACCAGCTTCGCCAGCATCGTCGCGCGCAGCGACAAGATGCGGCAGCTGTTTCATCTCATCAAGTCCGTCGCGCCGACCGACGCGAGCGTGCTGATCCATGGCGAGAACGGGACCGGCAAAGAGCTGGTGGCCAGCGCCATCCACGAGCACAGCAAGCGCAAGAAGGGCCCGTTCATCAGAATCAACTGCGCCGCGCTGCCGAGCGAGCTCATCGAATCGGAGCTCTTCGGGCACAAGCGTGGTGCGTTCACGGGCGCGGTCTCGGACAAGACCGGTCTGATGGAGCTGGCCGATGGCGGCTCGCTGCTCCTGGACGAAATCGGCGAGATGCCGGCGAGCCTGCAGGTGAAGCTGCTTCGCGTCCTGCAGGACCGCGAGTTCCGTCCGGTGGGCGGCAGCCGCGTCATTCAGCCCAACTTCCGGCTCATCTGCGCGACCAACATCAACCTGGATGCGGCGCTCGGCGAAGGGAAGCTGCGCGAAGACCTGTACTTCCGCATCAACACCGTCACGCTGTCGATTCCGCCGCTGCGCGACCGTACCGAAGACATCATGTTGCTCGGCGAACATTTCCTCGATCGCTTCTCGGGCCAGCATCAGCGCAACATCCGTTCGATCAAGCCCGACGCGACGAAGGCGCTGCTGCGATACCGTTGGCCCGGCAACGTGCGCGAGCTCGAGCACGTCGTCGAGCGTGCGGTCATCGTCGCCGAAGGCAACGACATTACCCTCGACGATCTGCCGCCGACCATTCGCGACGCCGAACGGCTGCCGAGTCAGACGGGGTTCGTCATTCCGCCGCATCACACGCTGGAGGAAATCGAGAAGCTCGCCATCCTTCAGACCCTGGAACGCACGCGCGGCAACAAGCGCAAGGCCGCGAGCATCCTCGGCGTGTACCGGCCGACGCTGTACAACAAGCTGAAGAAGTACAACCTGATCGAAACACACGAGCGCGCGCCGAAGGCGGCGCCGGCGGCTCAGGCCCCGGCCTCTGCGCCCGCGCCGGTGCCGGCGCCTCTCGTACCGACTGTGCCGGAAGCGTGAACTCGATTCCTGTCCGGGCAGATGGCAGATGGTCTTCTCTGCCATCAGCCCTGAGCCCTGAGCTGAAATGTTATGCGGCGGTCGTCTCACCACCCAGCAGCGTGAGGACCTCGCCGGTGATGTAGCTGGAGTCGGCGTTCGAGGCGAAGAACACGAAGGCCGGCGCGATCTCTTCGGGTTGCGCCGGCCGTTTCATCGGCGTATCCGCGCCGAATCTCGCGACCTTCGCGGCCGGCTTGTCCGACGGGTTCAGCGGCGTCCACACCGGACCCGGCGAGACGCAGTTGACGCGAATCTTGCGGTCGACCAGGTTCTGGGCCAGCGACTTCGTGAAGGCGTGGATGGCGCCCTTGGTGGCGCTGTAGTCGAGCAGCTGGCTTGCTCCCCTCGAGGCCGGTGATCGACCCGGTATTGATGATCGCGCTCCCGGGCTTCAGGTGGGGCAGGGCCGCGCGCGCCATGTAGAAGTAGCCGTAGATGTTCGTGCGGAACGTACGGTCGAACTGCTCGTCGGTGATGTCCTCGATCGACTTCTGGTGTTGCTGATAGGCGGCGTTGTTGACGAGGATATCGAGCCTGCCAAACTGCGTCGACGGTGCGCTTCCACGACCTCGACACAGAATGCCGACTCGCTGGACGTCGCCGGGAATGAGCAGCGCGCGACGGCCCTCGGCTTCTACGGCCGCTTGCGTCGTCTGTGCGTCCGATTCCTCGACAGGCAGGTACACGATCGCGACATCGGCGCCCTCGCGGGCGAACAGCACCGCGACGGCGCGGCCGATACCCGAGTCGCCGCCGGTGATGAGCGCGGCCAGCCCGTCGAGCTTGCCCGCACCGCGGTATTCGGGTGCTTTGTATCGGGGCCGGGGACGGATATTCGATTCGAGTCCAGGTTTAGCCTGGTGTTGTGCGGGGAACGGGGGACGCGGATGTGCTTTCGTACGGGCCATGGAGCCTCCATGGTTGTAGTCGCAAGAGTCGCGCCGGAGATATACTGGCGCACCTCAACTGACGCTCTCTATGCCTAACGAATCGATCCAAGTTGGTCACGCCCGGGCGAGCGGCCTCGTCGATGTACTCGATCGCGTACTCGACAAGGGGCTGGTGATCGCCGGCGACATCAAGATTTCCATCGCCGAAGTCGAGCTGCTGACCATCCGCATCCGCCTGATGGTCTGTTCGATCGACAAGGCCGAACAAATCGGGCTGGACTGGTGGCGTCACGATCGTCATCTCTCGCTGGGGAGCGACGAGCTGGCGGTGGAAAACGAGCAGCTCAAAGAAAAAATTCGACGACTTGAGCGGCAACTGGAAGCGATGCCAGGTACGGCGCAGCGCGCTCCCCGACTGCGCGCCAAGCGGCTCGATCGGCGGTGAACGTGGTGGCAGGTTGCCGAGGAGGCAGTGAATGGCCGTAGAACGCGCCGCAGGCGGCTCGAGTCTTATTGACGTTCTCGATCGAGTGCTCGACAAGGGTATCGTCATCGATGCCTGGGTGCGCGTCTCGCTCGTGGGTATCGACCTCATCACCGTTGAAGCGCGCGTGGTGGTGGCCTCGATCGATACGTATTTGAAATATTCCGAAGCGGTCGGCCAGTCGGTGCCGGTCGCGCGGCCGGCGCTCGAATCGCGGCCGTACGACGATCTGGTCGCGGAAAATCAGGCGCTGCGGGCCCAGCTCGAGGGCGTTCCGGCGGGTGGTGGGCGTGCCGTGTCGAGGCGGCGCCGTCCGCGCGCGTGAGTCATGAACATGCGAGTGTCGCGCACGTAGACAACCATGGCCCGGGGGTCGGTAGAAATCGCGGCGCGATCGGCGGTGTCGGCGGAAGAGAAGCTGGCCCTGCTCGAAGAACTGCACCGGTGTTCGACGGCAGCGGCTGCCGCGCAGAATACCGTTGAGTGGCTCCTCGCCCACTCGGGCGCCGAGCGCACGGTGTTTGCGGCCCCGGACCACCTGCGCGCTACCCTCAACGGCATCGCGGGCGCCGGCGTCACGCCTCGCCAGGTCAGGCGGCTCTCCCTCCCCCTCGACGACACCAGGCATCCGTTAATCAGCGCCCTGACCAACGGATCGGCCGTCTCGTTTCACAGCACGCGTGACGCGCGCATCGGGTTCCTCGGCGATAGCCCGTTTACGTCGGTCAAGGTGGGCGGCGGATCCGCCGACGATCCCGCCCTCGGGCTGCTGCTCATCAGTCCAGCGATCGACATGCCGCCTGCCGGCGTCAAGTGGGTCGCCGACGCGCTCGGGCGAACCCTGCAGCGCGTGGGCGCGCCGACGATCGCATTCGGGGACGAAGATCCCCGGCTGCGGCGGGAGCACGCGCTGCTCTTCAACATCATCAACGCCGCGACCGATCCAATCCTTTTCACCAACATGGAGGGTCAGCTCATCATCGCGAACGCGCGCGCCGAAATGCTCTTCGCGGCGCCGGACGACGTCAGCGAGGGACGGCGGCGCGCGGTGCAGCTGAACAACATGTTCTTCTCGGCGGCGTTGTCGCGCACGGCGCTCGGTGAGGGCGAAGCCGGCCGCCGCGAGCTGCTGCTGGTCGACCCGACTGAAGGATCGGACCTGCTCTTCGAGCTGCTCAGCACGGTCGTCAGCGATCCGCGCGAGGGCACGGGAGTCGTGTCGATTCTGCGCAACATCACCGACCTGCGCATGGCGACGAGGCAGATCGACGAGAACTACGCCAAGCTGCGCGCGGCAGAGGCCGAGGTGCGCGGCGAGCGCGATCGATTGAACCTGCTCATCGATTCGGTGGCCGATCCGATTATCGTGACCGACCAGGAGGGCGAAATCTCGCTGATGAACAATCCCGCCGAGCGCCTGTTTACCGTGGTGCCCGGCTCGGGAGAGGACGCGCAGCGGATCGTCCGCGCCAACGACGCGCACTTCACGTCGTTTGTCTCGGGCCTGCTGTCGACCGGCTGGGAGACCACGCGGCGCGGCGAGATTGCGCTCATCGATCCCAACACGAGCAAACTCGTCCCGGTCGAAGGCCTCGCGGCCAAGATGCTCTCGGATGTCGGCGAGTTGACGGCCATCGTCACCATCCTGCACGACCGCACGGAGGCGATCGAGCGCAATCAGCTGTACGAGCAACTGAAGCTCGCGTCGGAAGAGCTCGAAGGAAAGGTCCGCGAAGCCACCGGGGAGCTGGCCAACCAGAACGAGCTGCTGCGGCGCCAGGCGCTCGAGCTCGAGCAGGCATCGGCGGCCAAATCACAGTTCCTCGCCAACGTGTCGCACGAACTGCGCACGCCGCTCAACGCCATCCTTGGATACGCGGCGATGACGCTGCAGGGCGTGTCGGGCGAGCTGAGCGCGCCTCAGCGGCGGAATCTCTCGCGCATCGATGCGAACGCGCGCCATCTGCTGACGCTCATCAACGAGATCCTCGACATCACCCGCATCGAAGCCGGCCGCATGCCCATCCAGGTCGTCGCGTTCAACCTGCCCGAGCTGGTGCGGGAAGTCACGACCGAGCTCGAGCCGATTATCGCGAAGTCGGGATTACAGGTCGTGTGCAAGCTGCCGGGAGGGCTGTCGACGCTGCGCACCGATCGTCAGAAGGTGAAACAGATCCTGGTGAACCTGCTGAGCAACGCCCTCAAGTTCACCCCGAAAGGGAGCATTACCATCAAGGCGCGGATGGCCGGCAAGCAGACGGTGACGGTGGCGGTCATCGACACGGGCATTGGCATTCCCAGGGACGATCACGTCAAGATCTTCGAAGACTTCCGCCAGGTCGACAGTACGCCGAGACGCGCGTATGGTGGCACGGGTCTTGGTTTGTCGATCTGCCGGCGCTTGACGTCGATGCTGAGAGGGTCGCTGAAAGTGGAGAGCCGGCTGGGCCACGGGTCGACGTTCACGCTGACGCTGCCGACGTCTCTGAAAAACTGAGCCACGAAGACACGAAGGTGAAGACGCAAACGATGAAAGCAATGAATAGAGTGATGTGATGGCGACAAAAAACAAGAACGAGCCGCTCGTGCTGGTCGTCGACGATTTCGCTGACGCCCGCGAGATGTACGGCGAGTATCTCAAGTTCTGCGGGTTCAGAGTGGCCGAGGCGCAGAACGGTGTCGAGGCGATCGACAAGGCCAAGCGCTTGAAGCCCGATCTCATTCTGATGGACCTGTCGATGCCCGTCGTCGATGGCTGGGAAGCCACGCGCCGACTCAAAGCCGACGCATCGACAAAGGGCATCCCCGTCGTGGCGCTGACCGGTCATGCCATGGCGGGCCATTCGGACAGCGCGAAAAGCGCCGGATGCGACGTCGTCATCACCAAGCCGTGCCTGCCGCACGACCTTATCAAAGAGATCAAGAAAGTCATCGGCGCGCCGGCCGGAGCGGCCGTCAAAGCCAAACGTCAGGGCGCGTGAAAAAAAAGACACCCGGGAAAATTTTGCGCACCCGTCCCAAGCGCACCCGACGCATCCGTCGCACTCGTCGAACCTCACGAACCCAACGAACTAAACGAACCCCACGAACCCCACGAACTAAACCTGTTCGGTGGAATCCCGATCCCGAAGACGTGCAGAAGTCGGTCGTCCAGCTGGTGCTCAGCCTCATCGAGTTCATCCGCAAGCTGATGGAACGGCAGGCCATCCGGCGGCTCGAGGAAAAAACCCTGACGCCCGAGGAAATCGAGAACGTGGGGAAGGCGCTGATGAAGCTCGAGCAGACGATTGTCCTCATTGCAAAACGGTTCAAGCTCGATCCGAAAGATCTGAATCTCGACCTTGGCCCGATCGGGCGCCTGCATTAGCCCACGTCAGTTCGTCGGGTCCTGATACAACGTTTAGTCTTCTAGTGACGGATTTTTCCGTGTGCGTTCAACCGTACGGGCGGCCTGCGGTCCGCCGGCAAGGGCACATTAGTTGCTGTGTAATCGGCAGCATGACCCGGATTTCAGCAGTTTACGGCGTGCTTACATTTCTGATCGGCCTGTCGGCGCAGGGGCTCGCCGGTGCGCCTGGCCCGGCGCTGCCGGCACCGCCGTCCGATCACCAGGCGGTCGCGCGTTTCCTGTCCGAAATCGAGAAGCCCCCGGTGGCCTACCACGCGCGGCGCAGGCTCGAAGCGTCGAGCGCCAAGCTGAAGGAATCGGCGTGGCTCGAAGCGACCACCGAATACGATCCGGTTGCGGGGTTCAGATATGCGATCGTCGCGCAGGGCGGATCTGAGCGCATCGCGCGACGCGTGCTGAAGCGCGTCCTGGACGCCGAAAAAGAGAACAGCGTCGCCGGCGAGTGGCACAAAGGCAACCTGTCGCACGCCAACTACGCGTTCGATCTGGGTGGCCACGACAGCGCCGACATGCTTCGGTTGCGGCTCACGCCGCGGCGTCGAGACTCGCGCCTCGTGCTCGGGTCGGCGTTGCTCACTGTGAAATCAGGAGACCTTGTCCGTGTGGAAGGGCGGCTCTCGAAATCCCCGTCGTTCTGGATCCGGTGGGTCGACGTGGCGAGCAGCTACGCGCCGGTGGGCGGCACCGTGATGCCCGTCGCGATCGAATCGACGGCCGACGTGCGCATTTACGGAATATCGACATTCCTGATGACCTACGACTACAAGATGGTCGACGGGCAAGCGGTCCACACATCCAAAGAGCTCGCCGAGCGTTAGAGCACTCCCTCGCACACGAACCCTTCAAAATTCAGGTCCGGGCGTATGCTAGTGCCAGTGGCCGGCATCGAGTTCCTCCTGAACGGTACGCGCGTGCGCGTCGACCATCCTGCCCCGCAGATGACGCTGCTCGACTTCATCCGCTCGCGCGGGCTCACGGGATCGAAAGAAGGATGTGCCGAGGGTGAATGCGGAGCATGCGCCGTCGCACTGGTGGAATCGGACGGCGCGGGGTCGGCGTATCGCGTCGTCAACAGCTGCCTGATGTTTTTGCCGATGGCGGCGGGCCGGGAAATCTACACGGTCGAATCGCTGGCGTCCGGCGGAGAGCTCCACGATGCCCAGCGCGAGATGGCGGCTGCCGGCGGATCGCAATGCGGGTACTGCACACCCGGGTTTGTCGTCAGCCTTTTCGCGGAACAGTACCGTCGCGATCGAACCGGACCGTGCGACACGATGGCGCTCGCCGGAAATCTGTGCCGGTGCACGGGATATCGTCCCATTCGCGACGCCGCCCACGCGCTGGGCCCGGCGCCGGATGACGCCTTTCGCGAGCGCCTGAGCCGCCCGGCCCCGTCACTCGACGAGCTGTCAACCGCCGGTTTTCTTCGTCCCTCCAGCGTGGACGCGTGCGTGTCGCTGCTTCGCGCATCTCCAGACGCCAGGCTCGTGGCCGGCGCGACCGATCTCGCGGTGGAAGCGAATCTCTTCTCGCGCCGCTGGCCGCTGCTCATCAGCCTCGACGCCATCGACGAGCTGCGCGAGTTCTCCAGCGACGGCGAGCGCGTGAGAATCGGATCGGCGCTGCCGCTGAATGAAATAGGCCGCCGCTGGTCCGATGCGCCTGGCGTGTTTCACGAGTGGCTCACGCTCTTCGCGTCGCCGCTGATTCGCAACCGCGCGACCCTCGGCGGCAATCTCGCGACGGCCTCTCCCATCGGCGATGCGGCGCCGCTGCTGCTGGCGCTCGACGCCGTGGTGCATCTCGCCGGCGCCGATGGCCGCCGGACGATCCCGCTGTCCTCGTTCTTCACCGCGTACCGGAAAACCGCGATGGCGGCGGGTGAGATCATCACGGCTGTCGACATTCCGAAACCGCTGCCGCCGTTCGTGCGCTTCTACAAGGTCGCCAAGCGCAGGCTCGACGATATCAGCACGGTGGCGGCGGCCATGTCGCTCGACCTGGATGCGCAGGGAAAAGTGCGGCGGTCGCGGTTTGCCTTCGGTGGTGTCGCCGCGACGCCCGTCCGGATGGCCGAGGCGGAAGCGGCCATCGCGGGTCAAGCCTGGAACGACGCGGCCGTCGAGCGGGTGCAGAGCATTCTCGATCGTACGCTGCAGCCGATGAGCGACCACCGCGGTTCCAGGGAGTATCGCCTCGAGGTCTCGAAGAGTCTGGTTGAGAAATACCAGTGGGAGCACGCGTTGTGAAGGTCGCGGGCCGTCCGATGCCGCACGAGAGCGCTGGCGCGCATGTGACGGGCGAGGCGCTCTATGTGGACGACCTTTGCGGCCGATTCCCGAATCTCCTTCATGCGTGGCCGGTATGCGCGCCGCACGCGCACGCGCGTATCACGCAGCTCGATGTGCTTCCGGCGCTGACCGAGCCCGGGGTCGTCACAACCCTCACGCAGGCCGATGTGCCGGGCGAAGGCGACAGCGGCGCGAATCGGCACGACGAGCCGCTGTTTCCAGTCGAGGTCCTCTTCTACCACCAGCCGGTGGCCTGGGTGCTGGCCGAATCGCTCGAGGCGGCCCGGCGCGGTGCCGCGCGCGTCGAGGCGGCGTACGCACCGCTTCCGGCCATCCTGACGATCGAACAGGCCATCGAGTCCAACAGCTTTCTCACCGACCAGCTTCGCATCTTCGATGGCGACACGCGGGATCTCGATCGGAGCCCGGTGCGCGTCAAGGGAGAGCTGAAAATCGGCGGCCAGGAACATTTCTACCTCGAGACGCAGGCTGCGATCGCGTGGCTGGACGAATCGGGATGTATCGCCGTGCACTCGTCGACGCAGCATCCGTCGGAGACACAGGAGATCGTGGCGCGAGTCCTCGGTGTGCGCCGCAACCAGGTGACCGTGGAGTGCCTGCGCATGGGCGGCGCCTTCGGTGGCAAGGAAGTGCAGGCGAATCCGTACGCCGCGATTGCCGCACTGGGCGCCTGGAAGACGAAGCGCCCCGTCCGCGTCAGGTTGACTCGCGAGCTCGACATGGCGATTACGGGGAAGCGCCATCCCTACCTCGCGCGATACGACGCCGGCTTCGCGCCCGACGGCCGGCTCATCGCCATTCGTATCGAGCTGTACTCCGACGGAGGCTGGAGCCTCGACCTGTCGGAGCCTGTGATGTGGCGGTCGATGTTTCACGTCGACAACACCTACAAGCTGCCGGCTGTCGAGGTGACCGGTCGCGTGTGCCGGACGCACAAAACGTCGCAGACGGCGTTTCGGGGATTTGGCGGGCCGCAGGGCATGCTGGTCGTTGAAGAGGTGCTCGCACTGGCGGCGCACGCCTTGAACCTTCCCGCCGACATCGTCCGGCAGCGCAACTTCTATCGGGAGGGAGACCACACGCACTACGGCGAACGCGTGCGCGACGCGGGCCGCATCGAAGAAATCTGGAATACCCTGAAGACGTCGAGCGATTACGACAGGCGGCGGCGTGACATCGCCGCGTCGAACGCCCTCAATCGTCACGTCAAGCGCGGCCTTGCCATCACGCCCGTGAAGTTCGGCATCTCGTTCACGGCCACGTTCTTCAACCAGGCTGGCGCGGTCGTTCTCGTGTATCGCGACGGCACGGTGCAGGTGAATCACGGCGGCACCGAGATGGGGCAGGGCCTTTTCACGAAGATCCAGCAAGTGGCAGCCGAGAGCTTCGGCTTGCCTGCGTCGCGGATTCGCGTCATGTCGACGCGCACCGACAAAGTGCCGAACACGTCGGCGACCGCGGCTTCGTCGGGCAGCGACCTGAACGGCGCCGCGGTCGAGGATGCGTGCGTGCAGATCACGACCAGGCTGGCCGTGGTGGCGGCCGCCATCCTCGATTGCGATCCCGCCGACGTGCGGTTCGAGGACGGACACGCGTCGGCGCGAGGCAAGGGCGTCGAGTTCGGTGCTCTTTGCGAGACCGCGTACAAACAGCGTGTGTCGTTGTTCGCGGAGGGGTTTTACCGGACGCCCGACATCCACTTCGACTTCGCCACCGCGCGGGGCAACCCGTTCTACTACTTTGCGTACGGCGCGGCGGTGTCCGAGGTCGAGCTCGACGGCTTCACAGGGCAGTGCCGGTTGATCAGGACCGATATTCTCCACGACACGGGCGATTCGCTCTCGCCTGTCGTCGATCGCGGACAGATCGAAGGCGGCTTCCTGCAGGGTGTTGGCTGGCTGACGATTGAAGAGCTGTTGTGGGACGAGCGTGGACGGGTGAGCACGGCGGGCGCGTCCACCTACAAGCTGCCGTCATGGTCGGAAGTGCCCGACATCTTCAACGTCGCCATGCTGGAGCGTGCCACGCAGCCCGGCGTCGTGATGGGCAGCAAGGCGGTGGGCGAGCCTCCCTTGATGCTCGCATTTTCGGTGCGCGAGGCCATCCGCGATGCGATTGCCGCCTTCGGACACGGGCGCGCCTTTACCTTCGACAGTCCGGCCACTCCCGAGCGCGTGTTCTTTGCCGTCCGCCAGGTGCGCGCGTCCGAATACACGACCGGGCGATGACACCCGTCCGCACTCAGGCCGAGCTCTTCCGCGCGACGATTGTCCACACGCCGGTGAATCCCTTTTCATTCGAGACAGGGGATCCGCAATCGCTCATCTGTTTTGAGGATGGCGGCCTTCTGGTTCGCGACGGCCGCATCGTGCTGTGCGACAACTACACGGCCGTGCGAGACGCGCATCCTGATGCGGCGACCGTGAACTGGCGTGGCGGGTTCATTTTGCCGGGATTCATCGACGCGCACGTGCATTTTCCGCAGGTGCGCATCATCGGCGCGATGGGGCGTACGCTGCTCGACTGGCTCGACGCGGTTGCCCTGCCCGAAGAAGCCAGGATGGCTGACGTGGGCTATGCCGCGGAGACCGCGCGGCTCTTCCTGCGCGGCCTCGCCGCGCACGGCACCACCACGGCGCTCGTGTTCGGTGCGCATTTCGCCGATGCCACCGCGGAGCTCTTCGAAGCGGCCCATGCGTCGGGATTGCGCATCGTGTCCGGGCTCGTAGTGTCCGATCGTCTGCTGCGACCAGAGCTCCACGTGTCACCGGAGCGAGCCCACGAGGACAGCACACGTCTCATCGAGCGGTATCATCGCCGCGGCCGTCTCCGCTACGCTGTGACGCCGCGCTTCGCGTACTCGACGAGCGAATCGATGCTCGAGGTGTGCCAGCAGTTGGTGGCCGAGCATCCCGATGTGCGGCTGCAGACCCACATCAACGAGAACTCGAGTGAAATCGCCGAGCTGAGGCGCCTGTTTCCATGGGCGGCCGATTATCTCGCCATCTACGAACGCTACGGCCTCAGTGGAAACCGGTCCGTGATGGCGCACAACGTTCACCCCACCGCATCCGAACTGACTCGCCTTGCGGCGCTGGGCACGGCGGTGGCCCACTGCCCGTGCAGCAACGCATCGCTCGGCAGCGGTGTCTTTCCGCTGAAGCGGCACGTGGATGCCGGTGTCACCTGCGCCCTGGGCACCGACGTCGGCGGCGGGTTGGGGTTCGGGATGTTGAAAGAGGGGCTGCACGCCTATCTGATGCAGCGGCTTGCTCCCGATCCCATCGCCCTCGACGCGCCGCGGCTGCTCTACATGGCGACCCGCGCGGGAGCCGAAGCCCTGGGTATGCAGGCAGACATCGGCGATTTTCGTCCGGGGAAGGCCGCCGATTTCGTCTATGTGCGTCCGCCCGAGCGCAGCGTGCTCGAAGGCGTCGTCCGGCGTGCCGAGGGGGTGCCGCAGGCGCTCGCCTCGCTGTTTACGCTCGCGGGCGCCGAAAGCGTGCGCGAAGTGCGTGTGGAAGGGGATATCGTATTTTCGAATGCCGATTGAAAATTGACGATTGATGACGATGGACGATGGACGATGGACGATCGACGATCGACGATAGACGATCTCAACCGGGCCGATCGTGCCGGTTTTCTCCAGGCGGTCGGCTGGGTCTTCGAAGGTTCGCCGTGGGTGGCCGAACGAGCCTGGGGTCTTCGGCCGTTCGCGTCGCTCGATGCGCTGCACGATGCGATGGTGTCGACGGTCGCGGCTGCCACGATGGCCGATCAGCTCGATCTCTTGCGCGCCCACCCGGATCTCGGAGCCCGTGTCGGCATGACCGAGGCGTCGACACGCGAACAGGCTGGAGCGGGTCTCGATACCTTGACGCGCGACGATCTGGATCGGCTTCAGGCGCTGAACAAGGCGTACCGCGAAAAGTTCGGGTTTCCGTTTCTCTATGCCGTCAAGGGCAGCACGAAGCAGGATGTGCTGAATGCGCTCGAGCGGCGCCTGACGTCGGCGCGCGATGCCGAACATAAGGAAGCGCTGCGGCAGGTCTATCGCATCGCCAGGTTTCGACTGGAAGAAGTGGTGGGGCGCACGTGAATCGTTTCGCATCCGGACCAAAACGGAACTACTACGGCAAGGGCGATGTCATCGCCTATCGCCTCAACCGGGACGGCCGCGTGCCCGAAGGTCGCAGTCCCGTCTTTGGCGCCAGCGTGCTTTTGCTCGTCTACAGCGACACCTTCTGGAAGACCTACACCGAGGGCGACAACAGCGGCCTTGTCGCCACGGATTCGATGAAGAACTTCATCCAGCGCGAGACGATGAATTTTGGCGGAAACGATTTGGAGGAGTACTGCCGGTTTCTCGGAGAAAAGTTCCTGGCCAGGTACGCCCAGGTCGAAGGGCTGCAGATTTCGGCATCGGAGATGCCCTACGAACCGCTGGGGACGAGCGTCGCGTTCCGGCCGGCGGGTCCCGACCATGCAACCGCGCGCCTCGAACTGACGCGAGCGGGCTTCGCCGAGGCGGTGTCCGGCGTGCGCGGCTTCAGGCTGCTGCGCCTGGGCGGCAGCGCCTTCCGCGGGTTCGTGCGGGACGAATACACGACCCTGCCGGATCTCCACAACCGCCCCCTGCACATGTGGCTCGACCTCGAGTGGAGCTACGTCCGTCCTGACGCGGCGTTCAGCGCGGGCTCGGTCGTGGCCCGCGCGCGGCAGATCGTCCGCGACGTGTTCACGTCGTTCGAGTCGGGCAGCATTCAGCAGGTCATCTACCAGATCGGCACAAGAATGCTCAGCGAGATTCCCGCGATGGCCGAGGTGCACCTCGAGGCCAACAACCGCACTTGGGATACGATTGCGGAGCGTGGCGAGGAACTGGGGGTCTACACGGACGCCAGGCCACCCTATGGGTGCCTCGGACTGACGCTGACACGGACACGGACGTAACAAAAGATCAGAAGTTCAGAAGGCTGGAAGCTTGTTCTTCAACAAAGAGTTCTTCTGACCTTCTGATCTTCTGTTCAAAGAACTATGGCGCGAATCTCGACGCACGTTCTCGACATCACACGCGGTATCCGGCGCACGGCATCGCCGTCGAGCTTCACTTCGTGAAGGGCGCCGAACGCCGGCTCATCGCCGCGGTGACCACGAATGCCGACGGCCGGACCGATCACCCGCTGATTGCCGGCGATCAGCTCGAGACGGGCATCTACGAGCTCTCGTTCCACGCGGCCGACTACTTCCATCGCCTCGGCATTGCGCTGACCGACCCCCCGTTCATGGGCGTCATCGTCATCAGGATCGGCATTGCCAGCTCCGCCGGCAACTATCACGTGCCGCTGCTCGTCTCGCCCTACGGTTACAGCACGTACCGTGGATCATGACGGCGAAAGACGCTGCAAACAATGCCGAGCGACCGAAGGTCGCGAGGTACAGGTCGTGGGGGTGGGGCCCCACGACAACTAAAGAATGACAGCGGACGAGCAGGCCCGCGAGGTGATTCGCTGGTGCCGGCAGCTCGCGAAGCTGTCTGACGATCGCAACGCCACGACGCGAACGTTTCTCTCGAAAACGATGCGCGACGTGCACACGGCCCTGGCCGCATGGATGGCGCGGGCCGGCATGTCGGTCCGCGTCGACGCGATCGGCAACATCCGCGGCACGAAGGAAGGGGCGGCGCCCGGTGCGCCGCGCTTCTACATCGGCTCGCATCTCGACACCGTCCCGAATGCCGGCGCCTTTGACGGCGTGTTGGGCGTCGTGCTCGCGATTGCGCTCGTCGAGCTCGTCGGGGGGAAACGCCTGCCGTTTGCGATCGAGGTCGTCGGATTTTCGGATGAAGAAGGCGTGCGGTTCGCCGTACCGTTTCTCGGCAGCCGCGCGATGGCCGGCACGTTCGACATGGCGCTGCTCGATCGCGTCGATCAGGCGGGCAAGAGCGTGCGCGATGCCATCCGCCACTTCGGTCTCGAGCCGAATCGCATCGCCGATGCGCAGGTGCCCGCGAACGCGCTCGGCTACCTCGAGTTTCACATCGAACAGGGACCCGTTCTGGAAAACCTCAACTTCCCACTTGCCGTCGTCGACGTGATTTCCGGACAGACAAGAGCGGAGCTCACGTTCGTGGGCGCGGCCGCCCATGCGGGCACGACGCCGATGAAGATGCGCAAAGACGCCCTGGCGTGCGCCGCGGAATGGATCGCCGAAGTCGAGCGCGAGGCGCTGGCGACGCCGGGCCTGTCTGCCACCGTCGGCAAGATCGCTGTCGAGCCTGGCGCGGGAAACGTCGTGCCGGAGCGCGCGGTGCTGTCGCTCGACGTCAGGCATCCGGCCGATGGGATGCGCAAGAGTGCGGCCGAACGGCTGACGCGGGCAGCCGAAGAGATTGCGTCGCGGAGAGGACTGACGATGACGTGTGCGCCGCGCCTGGATCAGGCCGCGGTCGCGATGGACGCGTCGATCGCGGCCTTGCTCGATCGCGCGCTCGAGCGGACCGGCGCACCGCTGCACCGCATGTCGAGCGGCGCCGGCCACGATGCGATGATTCTCGCCGCCAGGATGCCGGTCGGAATGTTGTTCCTGCGATGCGAGGGAGGCATCAGCCACAACCCTGCTGAGAATGTCCGCGAAGACGATGTGGCCGCCGCTATCGAGGCCGGCGTGACGTTTCTCGACGAGCTTGCGAGCCGAAAATTTGACTGACACATTCGTCCGCGGCGGCACGCTCGTGTATCCCGATCGCCGCATCAGGGCGGACCTGCGGATTTCCGATGGCCGCATCGCCGAGATCGCAGAAGAATTGCCCGGCGCCGGGCATGAAATCGACGCACGAGGCCTTCACGTATTTCCGGGTTTGATCGACGTGCACCTGCACTTCAACGAGCCTGGACGGACCGGCTGGGAGGGCGCGGAAACCGGAAGCCACGCGCTCGCGGCCGGCGGCGGCACGCTGTTCTTCGATATGCCGCTCAACTCGACTCCGTGCACGGTGAACGCCGAAGAGGTCGATCGCAAGCGCCAGGCGCTGGAGGCGTCCTCGATTGCCGATTTTGGTCTGTGGGGCGGTCTCATTCCGGGATCCGTCGAGCACATGGCGCCGATGGCCGAGCGCGGCGTCGTGGGTTTCAAAGCGTTCATGTGCGATTCGGGTCTGCCGGAATTTCCGCGGGCGGACGACCGGACGTTGCGCGACGGCATGCGCGAAGCCGCTCGGCTCGATCTGCCGGTCGCCGTTCACGCCGAGAGCCAGGACATGACGAGCGCGCTCGCGGCCGCGATGACGGGATCGACGGCGCGCGACTATCTCGATTCACGTCCTGTCGCGGCCGAGCTGGACGCCATCGCGCGCGCGACCGACATCGCCGGAGAAGCCGGCGCGCGGCTTCATATCGTCCATGTGAGCTACGGGCAGCGGTGTGATGAAGGCGAGAGAGGCGCGCGAGCGGGGCGTCGATGTGTCTGTCGAGACCTGTCCGCACTACTTGTTTTTCACCGAGGAAGATCTCGAGACGATCGGCGTCGCCGCGAAATGCGCGCCGCCGCTGCGCGATCCCGACGACCAGGCGGAGCTATGGGGGCATGTCGTCGACGGGCTCGTCGACCTGATTGCGTCGGATCATTCGCCGTCGGAACCGTCGTTGAAGAAGCCTGGAGACTTCCGCACGTCGTGGGGCGGCGTGGCGGGCGTGCAGTCGACCCTTGCGGTGCTCTTCGAGCGAGGGCTTGACGGCCGGCGCCTCCGGTTCGAGCAGATTGCGGGTCTCGTGGCGGCCGGTCCCGCGCGACGCTTCCGAATCCCGTCAAAAGGCGCGTTGACAACGGGAAACGACGCCGATCTCCTGCTGCTCGACCCATCGCGTTCGTATACGCTGGAAGCGGCGCACCTGCTCCAGCGCCATAAGATAAGCCCCTATATCGGCTTTGAGTTCAGCGGCGTGGTCGTCCGGACGATCCGCCGTGGTGAGACAATCTTTCAGGACGGGAAAATTGTCGCTGAGACACGAGGCAGATTCGTGCGGCCAGCGCGGTAGGTCGGGGCTTGAGCCCCACCATTTGAACCTATGTCCGATCTGATCATTGTCGCCGGCCCGCACAAACTCAAGGCGAGGCTCGAAACCGGGAAGGCGCCGCTGACGTGCGCGGCCTTTCTCGAGATGCTGCCGTTCAAGGAAAACCTGCTGCACGTGCGGTGGAGCGGCGAATCCATGTGGGTGCCGCTCGGCAACCTGGCGGTGGGAGTGCCGCCGGAGAACGCGACGACGTATCCGTTGCCCGGAGAGATTCTTCTGTATCCGGGCGGCGTCAGCGAAACGGAAATCCTCATTCCATACGGGCGCACGCAGTTCGGCAGCAAGGCGGGCCTCCTGGCCGGCAATCATTTTCTGACCGTGGTCTCCGGCGCCGAGCACCTGACCGACCTCGGCCGGCTGGCGCTGTGGACGGGTGCGCAACCCATCCTGATCGATCGCTACGATGACTGACGCGCGCTGGTTCGGCCATCCCCGCGGCCTCGCCACGCTCTTCTTCACCGAGATGTGGGAGCGCTTCAGCTACTACGGCATGCGCGCGCATTCTCGTGCTGTTCATGACCAACGCAGCGTCGCGCACCGGCGGCATGGGCCTGGACGACGTGACGGCGACGGCGATTTACGGGCTCTACACCGCCGGCGGTGTATGTCGTCGCGCTGCCCGGCGGCTGGATTGCCGATCGACTGCTCGGTCTGCGGCGGTCGGTGTTCTGGGGCGGCGTCGTCATCGCCGCCGGTCATTTCACGCTCGCGATTCCGTCAACATCGTCGCGTTCTACCTCGGGCTGACGCTCATCGTCGTCGGCACCGGACTGCTGAAGCCGAACGTCAGCGCGATCGTCGGCGATCTCTATCCCGAAGGCGGTGCGCGACGCGACGCCGGCTTCTCGATCTACTACATGGGCATCAACATCGGCGGCTTCCTGGGTCCGCTGATCTGCGGCTATCTCGGCGAGACGGTCGACTGGCACCTTGGCTTCGGCGCCGCCGGCGTCGGCATGGTGCTCGGGCTGATTCAGTACTCGCTCGGCGGCCGGCATCTCGGCACGGCGGGCGAGCTGCGTCCCGAATCGCAGTCGCCGGCGGCCCGAGCGCGGCCGGCGCGATCGCTCTTGCGCGCGGTCGGAAGCGATCGTCGGTCTCGGGCTGATCGTCTGGGCGCTGCAGGCGATGGGCGCGTTCAGGCTGACGCTCGTCGGCTTCGTTGACTCGACGGGCATCTTCATCGTGTCGCTCGCGGCGGCTGTTCTTCGCTCTACGTCGTGACTGCTCGGGCGGACTGACGACCGTCGGAGAAGAAGCGCGTCGGCGTCATCGCGGTCTGCTTTCCTGGCCGCTGCGTGTTTCTGGTCGGGCTTCGAGCAGGCGGGCTCGTCGATGAACCTGTTCGCCGAGCGGCTGACCGATCGCGTCGTTTGACGGATGGGAGATGCCGGCGAGCTGGCTGCAGTCGGTGAACTCCATGTTCATCATCCTGCTCGCGCCGCTGTTCAGCGCGCTCTGGCTCTGGCTCGGGATCGCGCAATCCGTCGATTCCCGCGAAGATGGGTTCGGGCTGGTGTTCCTGGGCGTCGGCTTCGTCGGTGCTGGCGTGGGCGTCGACCAACGCGACGCTCGAGAATCCGGTGAGCCCGAGCTGGCTCGTCGCGACGTACTTCCTCCACACCGTCGGCGAGCTCTGCCTCAGCCCGATCGGACTGAGCAGCATCACCAAGCTCTCGCCGGCGCGCTACGTCGGCCAGATGATGGGCATCTGGTTCATGGGCGCCGCGCTCGGCAATCTCGTCGCCGGGCGGGTCGCCGGCCTGATCGAGTCGTTGCCGCTGCCGCAGCTCTTCGGCGCGGTGACCATGTTCTCGGTCGCCGCGGGATTGCTCCTGCTCGTCTTCGCGAAGCCACTCAAGGGCTGGATCGGGGATGCGAAGTGATCGTTGCCAGATATCTTTGAACAGGAGACTTGAAGCGGTTCCAAAACCTCGAAAGCGGGTCCTGTCGCCGGGCTGCCCCGACCCGTCCTCGGTCCGAACAACACGTGTACGGGAGGCGGACCTGCGGGCGTGGCCGGGGCGGCCCCGCCCGGCGCCACCCGCTTCCATGAGTTTTGAAACCGCTTCTCGACCAGGAGGACTAACAGCATGTAGTACGTAGTGTCCGGCTTTATCCGGACCTCCACGCGGTCCGCCAGCCAACAAACCAAGCTCCTAATCTCTTAATCTCTTGTGAGATCTCTTGTGAGATCTTAGGGCAGGGCGAACGCGACGATCGCATCGCCCGATCCGAATTCGTTCCCGCCACCGGCCGCGATCACCACGAACTGCCGTCCGTTCGCTTCATACGTCATCGGCGTCGCGCGGCCGCCGGCGGGCAGTGGCGTCGTCCACAGTTCCTTCCCGGTGTCGATGTCGAATGCGCGGAACATGCGGTCGAGCGTCGCGGCGATGAAGACGAGTCGCCCTGCGGTGACGATCGGCCCGCCGAGATTGGGCATGCCGAGGTTGGCCTCCGGTTTCGGGACGCCCGGCGGCAATGGCGGCGTGCCGAGCGGCACGTCCCAGATCCGTTGCCCCGTCCGCAGGTTGATGGCGACCAGCGCGCCGAAGGGCGGCGGCGTGCACGGGATAAACCCCGGCCCCAGCAGGAGGCGGCGTCGCATGACGTACGGCGTGCCTTCCATCAGCGTGTACTCGTAGCCTTCGACCGAGCCGGCTCGATTCCCGCCGCGCCGCGCTGAGATCGAAGCCCTTCGCCGGAATCAACTGCACCATCGCCGCGATGCCGGTTGACCGGCACGACGACGATGCCGGATTGGTCGTCGGCGGCCACGCCGCCCCAGTGCGCGCCGCCGATGTTCGACGGCATCGACGAGCGTGCCCTCGAGGCTCGGCGGCGTGAAGATGCCTTCGTTGCGCAAGTCCCGCGATCAGCTGCCGGCACGCCGCCGCGAGCCTCGGGTCCGATGCCCCACACGCCTGATCGGCCGTGAAGCGTGCGGGCTCAGCGGCGGCGTCAGCGTCGTGAACGGCTGCGTGGGCGACGCTTCTTCGCCGGGAATCGTGCTCGCGGGGACCGCGCGCTCTTCGACCGGAAAGATGCGGCACGCCGGTCTCGCGATGCAGCACGAACAGCTTGTCCGGTCTTCGTCGCCTGCAGGACGGCCGGGATCGTCTTGCCGTCGCGCGTCATCGTCACCAGCGCGGGCGGAGAGGCGTTGTCGTAGTCCCAGAGATCGTGGTGCACGGTCTGGAAGTGCCAGACGACTGCGCCCGTCGACGCGCGCAGCGCGACGATCGAGTTCGCGTAGCGGTTGTCGCCGAGGCGCAGCGCGCCGTAGTAGTCCGGCGCGGCGCTGCGAGGTCGGCAGAAACACGAGATCGCGCTCCGGATCGGCGGCGATCACCGACCAGACGTTCGCCGCGCCGGTGCGGGCGGCGCTGCCGTCCGCGCCAGGTCGCAGTACGCCGGATCTTTCGGATCCTGCGGAATCGGATCCCACGTCCATCGCAGCTGGCCCGGTTCGCGCGTCGAAGGCGCGCACCTCGCCGCTGGCCGGCGTCGGGCCGCGAGTTGTCGGCGACCGCCGATCCCGTGATGACGAGATCGTTGACGACGAGCGGTGGCGACGTCACTTCGTAGGCCGTCGGAAACGCGGGGCGGACGCGCAGCGCCTCGCGCAGGCCGATGGTGCCCTCGACGCCGAAGACGACACAGGGATAACCCGACATCGCGTCGAGCGCGATCAGCCGCGCATCGATCGTCGCCACGTAGATGCGGCGGCGGCACGGCGCGCCCGGCTTCAAGGTGGTGTCGAGCCAGGTCGAGACGCCGCGGCTGGCGAAGTCGCCGTACCCGGCCTTCGGATCGACTCTTGCGTCGTAGCGCCAGATCTCGCTGCCCGTCGCCGGATCGAGCGCCATCACCTTCCCGAGCGGGGTGCTGATGTACATCACGTCGTCGACGACGATCGGCGTCACCTGCAGCGAGGGTTGTCTCGGGAGATCGAGCGCGGGCTCGCCTGTGTGATAGCGCCAGGCGGCGACGAGCTTCGAGACGTTGTCGCGGGTGATGCGCGTCAGCGGCGAGAATCGCGTGCCGCCTGGCGTGCGGCCGTAGGACGGCCAGTCGTTTGGGGCTGGCGTCTGAGCGATGGAGATAGCCGCGTAGGCGGCGAAAACGACGGCGAATGTAATCGGGTGCTTCATCGTGTGCGAGGCAATTCTAGCGCCCGGCCGATGCAACCAACAACTACAGTGCAGACGGCAACTTCAGGCTGAAGATGTTCGCAGGATTTGCGATGTCCGACGCGCGCCGGGCATCGCTTTCTGCCATTCACGGCAACGGACTGCGAGGCAGTCGCGCTGAACGCTTGGCATCGTTCTGGATATCAAATGGAGCGATGATCGATTCGCCTTCCGTTCCAGCGCCCAAGCTCCTCGATCAGGTCCGACTTGCCATTCGAACCAGGCACTACAGCCGACGTACCGAGGTCGCCTATGTCGCATGGATTCGCCGGTACCTCGGCTATCAAAGACGGCTACGACATTCGCACTGTCCAGGAGCTTCTTGGTCACAAGGACGTGAGCACGACGTGATCTACACGCAGTGCTGAGCCGTGGAGCGCTGGGCGTGAGGAGCCCGGCGGATCGGCTGGTGGTTGCGGGGCGCCGGACGTGAGGCGAACTCAGCGCGTCTGATGCCGCTAACGTAGTTCGCAGCATTCCTCGCGCGTAACCCTGCTGCAGCCGGTTGCAGGTGACAAGGGAATCCTTTGCGGTTCAATAAATTGTCGGCAGGTCAGTCGGCACACGACGGACTGTTAGCCGCCTGCCGTGCGGCCATCGGCTGATACGTGTGCGGGCCGTCTTCCGGCGGCCAACGAATCGCCATCCAGGTGTTTCGGTTCGTGCTAGCATCCGCGGCATCCGCACTTTAGGGTTTGGATCGCCGCGCGACCTCGGTGGGAATAGCCGTTTGGTATTCCGTGGTGGGGATCTAATCAATACTAGTTAGCCGCACGGAATCGACGTTTGTGTCTCGTGATGGCAGACGTGTACATTGCGCCTATGACAAGACCTCTACTAACTCCGGCCTTCGTCGTCGTAATCGCGGCTGCTATCGCCGCCCAGGCGCCAGAACCTCCTATTTCCGATACCCGCCTGACCGTTAACACGCTGGTCAGGGAGGACGTCTTCGCGGGCTTCCTGCAGAACGACTTGGCCAGGCTGACGCGCGCGGAAAAGAACATCGAACTGCTGCTGGCGAGCCGGCCCGCCGACCGTGCCAGTCTGCTCGCGTGGCAGGGAAGCACCGCACTGACGCGCGCGGTCGTCGCGAACGAATCGAGGCAGCCGGATGAGTTCCAGCAGCAATATCGCCGTGCGCTCGATCTTTTTGCAGTAGCGATGCGCCTTGGTCCTGGCAGTGTCGGCGTGTTCGCGATCACGGGCGGTACGCAGGTCTCGTTGGCCGATCGGTTGCCTGCGGTGGAACGGGCGGCAGCTTGGGAGCTCGCCTACACGGCTTACCAGCAGCTTTGGAAGCTGCAGGGAGCGGCAATCGAAAAGCTGCCACTCCATCACAAAGGTGAGGTGCTCTCGGGCCTCGCGCAAAGCGCGCAGCGTACTGGACGCAACGAGGAGTTCTCCGCGCAGCTCGATCGAATACTGGCGCTCCTCCCCAACACTGCATACGCGACGCGCGCGCAGCAATGGAAGGACGATCCTTCTGCACGTGCGCTGGCCAAGCTGACGTGTCAGACCTGTCACATTCCGGGAACGCTCGCCGCGCGCCTGGTTGAGGTCGCCAAAGAGAGCCGCTGAAGTTCGGCGTCGCGGATCCACCAGTCTGACGGCCCGAAGGGTTCGAGGCAGAGCGACCTGAGCGGTCTAACACCGTATGCACCCGACGGCGCTTGTGGAATCGGGAAGCGCCGCGGGTGATGCGTTGACGTTGGGCAGACAGCGCCAGAAGGCAAAGACATAATTGGAATCGGCAGATGCATGTGCGCGCGGATCTGCAGTTCTCGGTCCACCTGATTGGGGGAATGTCTATGGTGAGGTCAGCGGCTGCTGTGCTGGTGGTGGCGGTGCTCGTGCAAACGTCGTTGTCGAGTCAGGGTCAAACGGCGTATCCCAGACTGCCTCCCGCGTGACGCTCGCGGAGGAATTCGAGGGCGTCTCGCTCGTAGCCCCCAACGACCTCGTCATCGACAAGACAGGCGGGATCTACTTCACCGATTCCCTGCGCGGGCGATTCCGGCCGACGCCCGCCGGCCGGACTACAGCCATGATCTTCTACATCCGTCCCCAGGACGGGAAGCTCGCGAAGGTCAGCGAAGCCGTGGCCAACCCCAACGGCATCACCTTGAGCCCCGACGAGAAGGTACTCTTCGTCGCGAACGGGGAGACGGTAGCCGCCTTCGATGTACAGCCGGATGGCACGCTTCGTAATTTCCGAACGTTTGCGACGCTCGTCGGCTCGACTCGAAATGCGGAGGGTGTCGTACAGGGTGGAGCCGACAGCATCTGTGTCGACGAGGCAGGACGTTTGTACGTCGCCGGCCCAAGTGTCGGAGTACAGGTGTTCAATCAACTCGGAGAGCACTTGGGAATAATTCCTACACCACTGCGGTCTCAAGCCGTCGCGTTTGCCGGACGCGACAAAAAGACCCTCTACATCGTGGGCAGTGGTGCGGTCTACAAGATCGCGATGATCGCCCAAGGTGTCCAGGGTCGTGCGAAATGAGGCCATCGCAACATCTCGCGGGATCGCCATGATGCGTCGGGCTGTTGAGGAACGGACAAGGACGAACCGGGCTGCCCAACACGGCATGCAGCCGACGGCGCTGGTGTTCGTTGCGCGCCGCGGCTGATGCCCAACGTTAGACCGACAAGAGACACGCACAGGTTCTCACGTGAACGACGCGGTAGTACTGGACGAGTTGTTCCGACAGGCGGTGGCCGCCATCGATGCTGGCGATGTCGTCACTCTGGAGCGCTTGCTGGCGGAGCATCCGACGCTTGTTCGCGACCGGTTGAAATCTCCAGGCGACTGGGTGCGCGGGCAAATCGGCGCCGCGCTCGATGGCTTCTTCAAACACCCTTATCTGCTCTGGTTCGTGACGGAGGATGCGGTTCGGACCGGACAGTTGTCTGTCAATGTTGCCGACGTCGCCCGCGTGATCATCCGGGCCGCGAGGCGTGCCGGCGTGAAGGACTTGCAGGAGCAGCTCGATTCAACCTTCCACTTCACAGTGTGCTCGCCGATCGGCAGGGAGGATGGCCGACAGCTTGAACTGCTCGACGTGCTCATCGATGCAGGAGCCTCGACTGATGGAGGCCCGGCTCAAGCCCTTGTGTGCCACAACGCGGCTGCGGCTCGACACCTGATCGAGCGCGGGGCCATGCTGACGCTGCCGGCCGCCCTATGCCTTGAGCGTTGGGATGACGTCGAGCGTCTTGCGCCGGAGGCCAGCGCGACGGATAAGCAGGTGGCCCTGGGCCTGGCTGCCCTGAATGGAAAGGCCGAGGCCCTGACGAGGCTGCTGCCCCTGGGCGTCGACCTGAACGCCTTCACATCCGGTTTCTATTCGCACGCCACTCCTCTGCACCACGCGGTGTGGTCCGGGTCCTTGAATGCGGTGAGAGTACTCGTCGAGGCCGGAGCCAGCCTCACGACGAAGGACCGAGCGGAGGACGCGACGCCGCTAGGCTGGGCCGAGTATGCCGAAACCTTGCCGGAAGCGGCGACGCGTGGCAAACAATACACGGAGATCGCGGTGTACCTTCGTGAGAAGAGCACCAGCGGGTGAGGTCGTGCGGTCTAACACCCGAATGGAGCCGACGGCGCGGAACTAGCGCTGGCGCGCCGCGGCTCATTCGGAACCGTTAGAAGGACCACTCACATTGCAGATGCCGGATCGTGTGCACATTTTGGGCGCCTCAGGCAGTGGGACGACGACGCTCGCTGCGGCATTCGCATCGGCATATGGTCATCGCCATCTGGATACTGATGACTTTTACTGGCTCCCAACCGACCCACCGTATAGGGAAGCCCGGCCACCTGAGTTACGACTGGAGATGCTCCGCCGAACGCTCACTGAATCCCCGTCTTGGGTGCTTTCCGGATCGCTCTGCGGGTGGGGAGATCCCCTGATTCCCGAATTCGATTTCGTGGTGTTCCTTGTCGTTCCTGTGGAGGTTCGGCTCGCGCGACTCTGTGCACGTGAAGTCAGACGTTACGGTGCCGGGGCCTTAGAGTCAGGAGGAGCGCTTCATCGAGCCCACATAGAATTCCTTGATTGGGCACGACGGTACGATGAGGGAGGCCTGGAGATGCGAAGTCTTGTTATGCACAATACGTGGTTGGCAGCACTGCCGGGAGCGACACTGCGACTTGAGGGCGCGCGGAGCGTGAGCGCTCAATTGGCGGAAATTGAAGCCTCGCTTGAAGCGGGCCTTCTAACAAGGCGCTGCAGACCGACGAGCGGCTAGACTAGTTTGGTTTTCTTACAAACTGACTCTCATGCCGCTGGCGGCTGAGCGCCAGAGCCGTTAGGCGCACCCATCGAAAAATGTATGAATGACGTGGATGTAGCAATTGCTGTGGCCCAGGCAGGAGCGGCGGTTGTTCGCAACTGCTTCGGCACGACCCTGCAGCGCCTCGACAAGGGCGCCGGCGACTTCGCCACGAATGCTGACATCCAAGCAGAGAACGCAATGCTTTCCGTTTTGCAGCGGGAGCGTGCCGAGGATGCCGTCATCGGGGAAGAGAGCGGTCGGAGCGGCGCGGCCGACGGAGCTCGCATGTGGTTGCTCGATCCGCTCTGCGGCACACTGAACTACGCGGCTAGAATGCGAGTGGCTGCGGTGAACGTTGCGCTCAGAGCCGGCAACCGCTTCATTGCAGCCGCCGTGGCCGATCCGTTCAATCACGAAGTGTACTGGACGGACACCGTATCAGCTTGGGTGCGCTCCGAGGGCCGTGATACACCCCTTCGTCCGGATCCCGCTTCGAGGCTCGTTGACTTAAACCTCGATCCTCCGTTCCCAAATGCTCCAGCATTCAAAGCTGTAACACTTGCGGCTGACGCGGGATTCGCCACGGAGTTCAGGCCGCGCGTCGTCTCCACATCGGTTGCGCTCGCGTGGGTGGCAACGGGTCAGCGGGCAGCATACGTCACGGATGGAGACCTCAGGGACAGCGTGCATTTTGCGGCTGGTCTCGCTATTTGCGAGACGGCCGGCTGTATCGTCACGGATTTGTGGGGACGGCGATGGGGTCTGGGTCCAACAGGGTTGATTGCGGCTGCAGACTCTGAAACGCACACGGCATTGCTGGGCCTTGTGCAAAAGTGACCTGGCCTGACTCATCGAAGGCTCACATGGCGCCTAACACGGCATGCACCAGACGGCGCCCGCGTGATCGTGAGGCACCGCTGGTGATGCCGAGCCGTTAAGACCGCTTCGTCAACCCTGGGGTTGGATCAAGCACTTCAGGAGGAAGCATGCACCGAACGATAATTTCCGTCCTGCTCGTTCTGGTATTCACTGATCAGTCGTGGGCCCAATCACGTGTCGAGAAGAACATAGTCTATGGAATGTATTCCGGGCTGGCACTTCTCATGGATGTCCATCGCCCCGAGAAGCCCAACGGGTACGGCGTGATATTCGTTTCCGGCAGCGGGTGGCAGGCGCCGCTTACCTACGGTGCAGTTGGTTTGAAGGAGGGGCAGATTGGCATATGGGGGCCACCATTGCTCAATGCTGGATACACGGTGTTTGCGATCAATCACCGCGCCACACCACGCTTTCACTACCCAGCCGCTGTTGAAGACGTTCAGCGCGCCGTGCGCTTCGTGCGTCACCACGCAAAGCAATTCAGCATCGATCCGAGCAGACTTGGTGCCGTTGGCGGCTCGTCAGGTGCTCACCTGATTGGGCTCGTTGCCTTCTTAGCCCAGGCAGGGATCCCTGACGACGTGGACGCGGTCAACCGAGAACCGGCGACGTTACAGACGGTTGTTCTTCGAGCTGCACCGACGGATCTCCAAAAGATCGGCCACGGAGCCGTGGTCCTGTTCATGGAGCGATTACCCACCGCGGCCGACGGGGAGAAGTTGTATTCAGCCGCATCGCCGATCACTCATGTGTCCTCGTCGTCTCCCCCCGTCTTGCTGCTGCATGGCGATTCCGATGATACGGTCCCTTTCGAACAATCGGTGGCGATGGAGGGTGTGCTTCGACGTGTGAACGTGGCCGTCAAGCTTGTGCGCATTGCTGGCGGCGAACACGGACCGAACTTCGGAACAGCGGGAAAGCCTCATGCAGATCTCCCGAAGGTTCTGGGAGAAACGGTAGCCTGGCTGAACGACCATCTGAGGCCGCCCGCGTCAACAAGTTCGACTAAGTGAGTTATGAGAACACGGTCTAACACCGAATGGAGCCGACGCCGACGGTAACATGAGCGCCGCGGCTGATGCCTGACGTTATGCGGATCCGGATCAGAAACGATGCTTCCAGTAGTCAGGACGCCGCTTCGCATGCGCTACGGCGACCACGTAGATGTCCTGTTCGCGAATCCGGTACACGATGCTATCGGGGAAACGGTTCACTTGAAGCTGCCGACTCGGTTGGCGCGTCGGCCGAGATGCGCCAATCTCGGGATGAGCCCGAATCAGATCAATCGTTTCCACACCTGCTTCAAAGAGCTCGCGGCCAAGGCCGATTCGCTGTTGCTCGTACCACGCGATCGCTGCGGTCAATTCCGCACTGGCTGGCTCGCTGAGTTGAAACGGCTTCACCGTCCCAGTATGTCCTTCTCGATTCGGCGTTTCACCTGTTCCCAGGGCTCAAGGCCGATCGTGCCGGCCTCGATAGCCTCGATCCGCCGGTCAATTTCGTCGTTCCAGGCAGCTTCGGCATTGGGGTCGACCGGACCATCGAGGCTCGCCAGAATTTCGGCGGCGAGTTCAGCGCGCGCTGCGGAGTCGAGCCGGAGGGCATCTGCCAACACGGCTTTGGTGCCTTTGGTCATGTCGACGATCTTAACGCGCTGCGCCCATGGCAACAAACCCTGGGTCGCCGTGCGCACGGCCCCTTCGGCCAATCGGTCGAGCGTTGTTCCTGAAGTCGCCGATGTGTTGGGGCGTCCTCGTCATCGAAAGGCTGTTGGCATACGCGAACGAGCGTGCAACCGTTGCCCCGAACTTGCACGCAAAACGGCTCGAGACGGAGCAAGTGGTCTTTGAAAGTGTGACTTCGACCAAACCGCATAACCTCCGCTTGCAGCCGACGGCGGCAAGTGAGATTCTGAGCCGCCGCGGCTGAAGCGGAACGTTAGAGCGCTACGGGTTCGAGCACAGCCAGATTTGATCTGTCGACCAGAAGCCCACGCCCGCTTGCGCCTGACCTCATGGCCGGTGCAACATCCATCGTCGAATTCCGCGTTAACGTGCGCTCGAAGAGGACAACGCCCATGTTCAACCTCGAAGGAACTCCCTACCTACTCAATGAGTCCGCGGCGCGTCAGGTCCGAGAGAGGTTGGATGCGATCGAGGAGCGTGTTTCGTTGCTGCGACACTCGAAGACCCTAACCGAGGACACGCTCCGCGACTACTACGGAGAGCGCCGATTCGAGCAGGTGGCAGAATCCAATGCAATCGAAGGAAGCACCCTCTCGGCTGGGGAGACCGAGCTAGCTGTACTGAAAGGCGTGACAATCTCAGGACATGACCCTGCGTACACCAAAGATGCAATCGCTCTGGACCGTGCCCTTACGAGAATCGCTGATCTGGCCAGACATAGTCACGCCCCAACTGGGATTGAGGAGCTGAATGAAGTTCACGGGCTCCTGCTCGGCGACCGCCCTGGAGCCGGAGTGTTTCGCAGCGAGCCTGTCACGATTCGCGGTTCGAAACACGCGCCCCCCAAGACGTGGGCGTAATGGAGCAGATGGAGCACTGGCAGCGGTGGTCATCTGCCAACACGACACTCCCGGCGCCTATCAGATCTGCAGTGCTTCATGCATGGATCACGCATATTCACCCGTACATCGACGGAAATGGGCGGGTGTCGCGTGCGATTGGCAATCTCGAGTTGATTCGGGCAGGCTATCCGCCAACGATCATCAAGAAGAAGGAGCGTGACCGCTACATTGAGTGCCTAGCTGAATCCGACGAGGGTGGCGACATCCGCTCGTTCATGGAGCTGATCTTTGATCGTGTCGACGGCGCGCTACTCGGCCTAGAACTCTCGGCAAAGCGTAAGGAGGATTTCAACCCTGCAGTCGCCAAGATTAGACTCCGGCAAGAGAAGCAGTTGCGCATCTGGGAGACGAGCGTCCGGCTCTTGGCAAACATTGTTGAACACAACGTCTCGGCTCAGCTTGAATCTGTCCGCGGGACGTGCTCAGTGCACATTTTCGATGCACCGCTTGATCTCGATGACTACATGGAGGTTTGTGCCGGTCACTCTGTCCCTCGATCTTGGGCGTTCGGATTGCGAGTCGAGGTGCCCGGCCTGGCACGCCTTGAGAAGCTCGCATTCATAGGGCACCGAAGCGCCCGAATGCACCAGCACCTCGATCGACAGGGAGGTCCGTCTCTCTACTGGTCCACAAAGAATCCGACCGGATTCCCAAAGTGGCTAGCCGACGGAGCGGCATCACCGTATGCCACTGAACTGACCGCGCAGGCGGGGAATGGCGACGAGTGGTTTGTCAAGTTCGCGGACGATTCCATCCAACAGATTCAAACGACTGAACTTGCGCGACGAATTGCCGTGGCCGTGGTCAGCCAGGTTCAAGTCGACTAGCAGATGACCGCAAACGGACTCTCGTTTGCTCGCGTCGACGCGTCTCTGTTTTCATGCCGCACGCGCTCTAACCTCGCGATGGAGCCGACGGCGCGAATCTGTCGCTGGCGCGCCGCGGCTCATCGCGGGCGGTTAGACCGCTGAACGGCTATGCCTAATGGTCGATCAGGTTCACTGTTCATAAACAAGCGCGAGCTTGCCAGTTGGCTCACTGGCTTCGGTGGCACCCAGATCATTGGACGTTCTTTGGCATCGCCAGCGACCGGTCGTCCAGCCGAGATATCTGCCCAAGCGGTGGGTGCGCTCGTAGCGACGTACCCAGAGGAGCGCATTGCCGTGGAAGAACAAGATCATGCGGCGTACGTTCTTCATCTGTACTATCCATTCAGCATAGATCCACCAGATCTTGAGAGATGGATTCTGGTTGGATCGGAGTCGCCGCTGTTTGGAGAACTGCGCAGGCGACACGAGCAACAAGGCAGGTGGGGCGCAGGATCCTTGTGACGCTCGGCGACGTTCGAATCGTTGCGAAAGGTTCTCGTCGTCGTCAGTTCTGTGCGGGCCCATCAGCCTGGTGCCGCGAACGCAGTTCTCGTCGAGTAATTTCCGATTGCACACGTATGTGGTGCTTGTGGTCGACAGCGGTTGGCACAGGATGACTCGAGGCGGGAATCATCGACGACCACATTTGCGTGCTCTCAATTCCACCTGGTCGGCGTGTGGCTGGGAGGGCGCTGCACTCCATGTCGAACCGCACAAAGGCCGGACACGCGGTCTAACATGCGTTGCACCAGACGGCCGCCGGTGCAACACTAAGCGGCCGCTGGTGAACGCTGGCCGTTAGACCGACTCCGAACGACGTGCCGAGACGCCCTCCTTGTGGCTTCCTGCGACCGCGTGTGCGAGCCTAACCCTATGGTGACTCCTGTAGACGTAGCGGAGCTGGCATCACGACTCGACGCGGTGGTCGACCAAACGCAGTTCTACGGCGTTACGCAGGTCGCTCTCCATGGTCGAGTCTTGTACGAACGAGCCACAGGGTACTCGGATCGCGCTCATCAAGTACCGAACACATCCCAGACCGAGTTCGCGATTGCTAGTGGGACGAAGACCTTCACTGCAGTCACCGTGATGTCCCTCGTTCAGGACGGTGTGCTTCATCTGGACGATGAGGTTCACGGTTCCTTCGGTCCCGCGGGTGACGTGGTCCAGGCGGGTGTGACGGTCCGGCATCTGCTTGCGCATACATCTGGGCTCGGCGACTACCTCGACGAAGAGCAGATCGGCGACAATGACGACTACGTCCTCGACGTCCCCGTCCATCGCCTGACTGGACCGGCGGAGTTCCTACCACTCTTGCGTGGTCGTCCTGCGGCATTCTCGCCCGGAGCGAGGTTCAAGTATTGCAACTCGGGCTATGTCCTTCTAGCCCTGATCATCGAGCGCGCTGCCGACTGTAGTTACTATGATGCCGTTCACCAAAGGGTTCTTCGCCCCGCCGGCATGCACCAGACGGCATTCTTGCGGCTCGATGAGCTGCCCGGTTCCGCAGCGATCGGATATCTTCCGAATCGCGGCTGGCGAGCGAATTACCTTCACCTTCCCGTTCGGGGAGGCGGGGACGGCGGCGCTTACTCGACCGTGGCTGACATTGGTCGATTTTGGAGGGAGCTTTTCGCGGGAAACATCGTTGCGCGTGAAATGGTTGAGTCGATGATCCACCCGCATTGTGCGCCTTCGGAGAGCTCGCGGGGCTACGGACTCGGGTTCTGGCTCGCGCGGGACGCTCGTACGGTCCAGCTCGAAGGCGCCGATGCTGGAATCTCGTTCCGTTCAGGGTTCGCGCCGCGAACGGGTCTCCTGTACACGGTCATCTCGAACACGACCTCTGGTGCTTGGCCCGTCGTGAAGGAATTGGAATCCGTAGTCGGGACAAACCCCTAAACAGGGACGTCCGGACATTCCGAGCGACGCGGTCTAACTCACAGTTGGAGCGGACGAGCTAGCGCTCGCCGCTCAACCGTTCTACGTTAGGCAGCCGTTCCGAACTCGAAGAACTGAGACTGGAAGGAGAAACCATGAGGCGCTGGGCGATTGCTCTTGTCGTGTGTATTTTTCTCGGCGTCTCGGTGACCGCACAGTCCTCGCCTCCCTCGAACCCGTTGTGGCACGAGCAAAAGATCAGGAACTATCTTCCACATATGACGTGGCCCGAGGTGCGCGACCTGCTGACGCGCACGGATATGGTCATCATGCCGGTCACGTCGATCGAAGAACACGGCCACCAAGGTCCGCTCGGCACCGACTTTCTCAACGGTCTGGAACGAGCCAAGCTCGTGGCCCAGAAGACGGACGTGCTCGTAGCTCCCATCCTGTTTCCGGGTAATTCGCCGTACCACATGGCCTTCCCCGGCACGGTCACGTTGCCGGCGGAGACCATCCAGCTCGTGTTCTTTCAGGCTGCTCAGAGTCTTATCGCACACGGCTTCAAGCGAGTCCTGATCCTGAACAGCCATGGAGGGAACCTGGCCATCTCGCGATACGTGGTCGATCGGATCAACCAAGAAACGCCGGGTATTGCCGTTGAGTTAGGTGAAGCCTCTGCGCCATTCTTGAAAGGACCGCGTCGAAACGAGCCGGCCGAGTTCGATCGGCATGCTGGCGTCAATGAGACGTCGGCATCACTGTACCTGACTCCAAACCTTGTCAACATGCGTGAGGCGCGGACCGCACCTCTGACGCTGCCACCGCATCTCCAGAAGATGCTGCCCGATGTGGTGGCCGGCGATCCGACCGCGACGCTGGTGTTTTTGGCAGAGTCGCTAAAGGCGGAAAGTACCGGCAAGGGCACGTCGACCAGGGAAATGACCACAACGGGTGTATGGAGTGCTCGCGATGTTCGAGCCGCCACTGCGGAGCGTGGTCGCGAGGACGCCGAGGCGTTGGTGACCGCAGCCGTGGCGTTCATCGAGCGGTGGAAACAGCTGCGGCCGGTGGGTGCAAAGTGACGCTGCCAACGTACCTGTTTCGAAGGGCTGCCTAACACGGCATGCAACCGACGGCGCCGACGGTATCATGGGCGCTGCGGCTGATGCCTGACGTTGATATGGCTGGCAAGTTATTCGCGGGGACATGACCACGAAAGCAGTGTTGTGGGCGGCAATGAGATGATGTGGCGCCGCGATTGAAGCGCGGCAGGTGAGGGCCGGGCCATGACCGAAGTGCTGGCAGAACCGGGGCACTCAACCGACGCGCGCCGGCATGCGCGCTGGGTGAGGATTTCCCACTGGATCGTGACCGTAAGCGTCTTGACGCTCGCGTTCAGCGGGGTCGTGATCCTGATGGCTCACCCGCGGCTCTACTGGGGTGAGGTGGGAAACGACCTCACGCCGGCGCTCATCGAGCTGCCGATCAGCCGGAACCACCGGCACGGCGGCTGGGACCAGCCCACGCCCTTCTTCGCAGATGCCGCGGGCCCGATCAGCGCCAGCCGGACCTTCGACATCTTCAATCAGAACGGCTGGGGACGGAGTCTGCACTTCCTGGCGGCGTGGTGTCTCGTGCTGCCCGGGGTCGTCTACCTGTTCGCAGGAGTCTTCGGCGGTCACTTCCGCTCCCACATCTGGCCCAAGGCGGGCGAACTCAGCGCCTCGCCTCTTCTGGCGGGAGGTCGTCGATCACCTGCGCCTGCGGATTCCGCCCGCCACCGGCGGCCCGCGCTACGGCCTGCTGCAGAAATGCGCGTACTCCGCTCGTGCGTCTTCGTGGCGGCGCCGCTGATCGTGATCACCGGCCTGGCGATGTCACCGGCGGTGACCGCCGCGTTTCCGTTTCTGTCAGGCTTGTTCGGCGGCTTCCAGTCCGCCCGCACGATCCACTTCTTCACGTTCGCCGCGCTCCTGCTGTTCGTGTTCGTGCATGTCGTGATGGTCATCAAGTCCGGATTCAGACGTCAGATCCGGGCGATGACCGTGGGGGAATGACATGAAGACCACCGGGCTCATCACTCGCCGACGGGCGATCGTCACGGGATTGGCCTCCGTCGGCGGCCTCATCGTGGCGCGTTACCCGAACGATCTGCCGCCCACCTACGGCCATCTGCTCCGCATGGGCGACACGTTCACGTACGCCGCCCATCGCGCGCTGCTACCGGGACAATCGCTCGTAAGGGAATACGGCCATGGGGACATCACTTCGTTTCCCGCCACCGGGACCACCAACCCCGGTATCACCGAGAAGTCGGCGCTCGGCGGACGCCTACCGCCAATTGCAGAGCGGGGCGTTCGCCGACTGGCAGCTGTCGGTCGAGGGACGCGTGGCCACGCCGCGAACGTTCTCACTCGCCGAGCTGAAACAGCTCCCGTCGCGGACGCAGATCACGCGACATACGTGCGAGGAGGGCTGGACCGCCATCGGCCAATGGACGGGCGTGCCGCTCGAGTGTGGTGCTCGATGCGGCGGGCATTCTGCCGACCGCCCGGTTCGTGGTGTTCTATTCGCTACGACGACTGGGTCGACAGCATCGATTTGCTCGACGCCCTGCACCCGCAGACCATTCTCGCCTACGGCATGAACGGGCGTGATCTGCCCATCCCGCACGGCGCGCCGGTGCGGCTGCGGGTGGAAAGGCAGCTGGGCTACAAGAGCATGAAATACCTGCGGCGCATCGTCGTGACGGACGAGTTCGACGACGGCGGCGAGAAGGGAAACATTCAGAACGGGTGGGCGTGGTACACGGGGATCTGAGTGACGGCAAGCTCACGTGTCTTATGAGCGGCTGGATCTCAGCGGCCTAACGTCAGTTTGCAACCGACGGGGCGCGCATCTCTGGTGAACGATCCGAGCAACAAGAAAGCCGCGGCTGAAACTGGGCGTTAGACAGACGAGGTGCCTCTGCTCCAGGCATCATGGGCCACGCAACGGAGACCCGCGACGAGGACTCGTAACGTCATTCTTGTGGTTCGCTATTGTGCTCCTGAACCGCCGCTCGCGCTCAAGGTGACACGCCTGCTCGGTTCTGACGCCGCAGTAAAGGGGATTGCGATGCGGATATTGACGGTCGGACTCGCGCTCGGCCTCGCGGTGCTGGCGTTCACGCGTGCCGCCGCGCAGCGCCCCGCCGCGCTCGCCCTCGAAGGCGCACGCATCCTCGTCGGTGACGGCCGCGCGATCGACAACGGCGTCATCATCGTCGATAACGGACGCATCTCGCGCGTCGGCCGCGCCGGCGAGGTGCCGCGTCTCGCCGGGGCCACGGCCGTCAACCTGGCCGGCAAGACCGTGATGCCCGCGCTCATCGACGCGCACCTGCACGTCGGCTACGAGAACACGCATGGGTGGACGGCGCGCAACTACACGCGCGAGAACGTGATCGAAACGCTCGAGCGGCTAGCCTACTACGGCGTCGGGGCGGCCTTCTCCGCGGGCACCGATCCGGTCGACATCGCGCAGCCGATCCAGCGCGACCAGGACGCGGGCAAGGTCGGTGGCGCCAAGCTGGTAATTGCCGCCGGCGCCGGGCCGCCCGGAGCTGGGCCGAACGGCAATCTGTTGAGAGAGCTCGCGCTGTTCCCGAAGTCGCCGGTCTACGGCATCGCCGGTGATGCGGACGCCCGCCAGATGGTGCGGACCGTCAAGGCCCAGGGCATCCCGATCGTCAAGGTGTGGGTCACCAATCGCGGCGGCACGCAGCCGAAAACGACGCCTGAAACATATCGCCCGCTCATCGACGAGGCGCACAATCGCGGCCTGCGTGTGTTTGCGCATGCCACCGACAGCCTCGAGGACGCGAAGGAACTGGCGCGCGCCGGGCTCGACGGCTACATCCACGGCGTGATCGACGCCGACGCCGAGTTCGCGGCGATGGCGAAGAAGAAGAATGCCTTCGTCACGCCGGCGCAGGGCCTCGGCCTGCGCGGCAACATCCCCGGCCTTGCGCCCTGGTTCGAGGATCCGTCGTTCCAGGAGGCCGTGTCGCCCGCGACCGTCGAGCGCTACCGCCAGCAGCAGGCGAAGATCAACCCGACCACGACCACGGCGAACGCGCTGACGATCCAACAGCGGTACGAGCGCGTGGGCCGGATGATCAAGGTTCTCCAGGCGGGTGGCGTACGGATCGCGATCGGCACCGACTCCGGCGCCACGCCGGACTACCCGCCGGGCTATCCGGTCCACCGCGAGATGGATATCTACGTGAAGAGCGGGATGACGCCGGAGCAGGTGCTCGTCGCCGCCACCAAGTCGGGCGCCGAAGCCCTCGGGCTCGACAAGGAAATGGGCACCGTCGAGGCAGGCAAGGTCGCGAACCTGCTCGTCCTCGACGCCGACCCGCGCACCGACATCCTCAACACGCGCAAAATCGCGCGCGTCTACCTAAAGGGCCAGGAACTCGACCGAGTCGCGCTGCGAAGGCGCTGGAATCCCGGGACGACGCGGTAGTTTTCAAGAACGACGCCGGCGCCGTTGCCGCGATGGTGTATCGGTCGGCAAGCGGCACAGGTCAGCTGACGGTGGGAGAAGGCATTTTCGGAATGACGCTGTCTAACACCGAATGGAGCCGGCACGCCAGTTGCCCTGTGAGATCATGTCGTTCCGGCGTGCGGCTCATCGTTGCCGTTAGCCGGATCTGACGACAAGAGAGAACGGTGTTCAACATGTTCCAAAGACGACCTTCAATCGTCGCACTGTTTGTCGTGTTGAGCACGCTCGGCACGGTGGTGCGGAGCGCACAAGGCGTCCGGATCTCCTCCGAGGCGAACGCGCACCTCGCGGAAATCATCGCGGTTCTTCAAAAAGACTGGTTGCATCGAGGCAAGATGGACTGGGATGTATTTCGCCGGCGGGTGTTTGACAAGGCTGGAGCCGCGCAGACGATTCCCGAGACATACGATGCCATACGGCTGGCGCTGACGCTGCTGGGCGACAGGCATACCTACTATCGGACTGCGGCCGGCGAGAACATGTGGAACCCGGAATCTCCCACGCAGGTCACCGGTAAATGCGAACCGGCCCCGCTGGTTACGCCTCCTCTACCGGCCGATGTCGGATACATCCGCATTCAGATCACACCACTGACGCCGAAGGCGGCCATCCAAGATGCGCTGCGGAAGGGCGACCGCCCGGGTACCATCGGATGGATCGTCGATCTGCGCAACAGCCGCGGTGGAAACACGTGGCCGGCACTAGCCGGGGTCGGGTCACTGCTCGGTGAAGGCACCGCCGGGTTTTTTATTGATGCGGCGAATAACGCCACACCGTTTGGGTACAAGGACGGGCGTGCCTGGGTCGGCAACGAGACGGCTGACGAAGTCGACGCGCCCTACCGGTTCGCTGTCCCTCATCCAAAGGTGGCAGTGCTGACTGATATCGGTGTCGCCAGTTCTGGTGAGGCGGTCGCCATTGCGTTTCGTGGGCGGCCGAACACCAGGAGCTTCGGCACGACGACGTGTGGTCTGTCAACGGGCATCGCTTCGGTCTTGTTAGCGAACGGTGCCCGGCTGAATGTGGCGATGACCGCAATGGCAGACCGCACGCGGAGGAGCTATGGCGGCTCCGTCGAACCTGACGAACTCGTCGCGGATCCGGCCCAGGTCGTGCCGCGGGCACTCGCTTGGTTGCGTCGCGGGTAACTATCGCGATCGATGAGGAGCGCGATGGACCGGCTAACCTCCAAATGGAGCCGACGCGCCCGATGGTCTGTGCGATCCTGACGCCGCGGCGCGCGGCTCATTTGGACCGTTCGCGGACCCCTTTACATCGACCTGACGATCGATCGACATGGACGACTTTGAAATCGTAACGGTGGCCGCGGCCCACAAGATCCTGGCACCGCTGGTCACGACGACACTCCTGGCCGAGGGATTCCAGGAAGTTGGAAACCTGAAGTGGGTTCGTAGCGCCGACGCACCGGTGCGCCAGGTGTTCTGCTTTCAACAGGGGAAAGGAGGAGTCCTTGCTCCTTCCTGGGGCGTTTCGCTGGACTTCGTCCCGCACGTGTCAGGCGCAACAGTGAAGTGGCACCGCACGGCGAAGAGCGCTCTAATGGACTTGCGCTTTGAGCCGTACGACCGCGCGCTTGAGATGTCGTATCTCCATGGTCCCAAGCCGATAATCGCTCGCGGCGCCCAAGTGGTTTCCCTGGCGGTCGCGCAGGCTCGCCAGTTCTGGGACCGCTGCCGACGCACATCCGACCTGCTCGACGCCTTTCAATGGCTGAAGGGCTACTACGCATCCGCGGGCGGCCTTGGGTTCTACAACTTCGTCCAGCACCCTTTGGCTTTAGCGTTTGCTTACGCTCTGGGTGGCCGGACACAGGATGCAATGGCCGAGCTTGATCAGTATGTGCCAGCGAGCGACGAAGAGATTAAGGGAGAGCTACGGCGGCGCATCGTGTCCGCAGGGGCCGCCGAACGAAGCGATGCAGCAGACAGAACTTGAAATCGTGCAGGAAGGCTTTCACCGTTCTTCTTGTCGTCATTTGAGCAAGTTCTGCTGCTGATCGCCGTGTTCGGCCGACGAACGAACCACCGGAGAATGGCCCCGAATCGATCCAGCTACTTCAAGCGGTCTTTCCAATAGCCAGGCTTCCTGCGGTCGTGCCCGATAGCGAGAATGCGGATGTGTGTTGCCATGACGAGGTAGACGACGTGATACGGAAAGCGCGTCACCGCACGGCGTCGAACTGGCAGGTCGGCCGGCAGTCGTCTGACTAAGGAGCCAGCGTGTGGCATCGCCACGATCTGATCAATGGTCGCATCAACGGCGTCGAGGAACTCGATGCCCAGGTGCTCTCGCCGAGCCTCATACCATCGGCCGGCGAAGCGGTATTCGGCGTCCGCCTCGTCGTCAAAGCGAACGCGGGAATTCACTGCCGGCGGAGTTCGTCTTCAGCGCGGCGTCGCACGTCGTCCCATGGGACGCCGGCTGACTCGTCCGCCAAGGCACGGCGGGCACGTCGTTCGATTTCGGCGGCCCATGCGGCTTCCACGTCGGCGGGGTGTTCGGCTGCCGCGTCATCAAGGCTGGCCAAGAGTTCAGCTGCGACATCCGCTCGCTGATCGAGGGGTAGCGCGAGGACCTCTCGCAGCAGATCTTGCTTTCGTGACGACATGGGAGCATTTTACACGGGTTGAACGGCCGGGGACATAGGTTGGCAGCCCAACACCCGGTTGCACCTGACGCTGCGCGTCTGTGTATTGTGACGGCGCGCAGCGCATGTGAACCGAACGTTGATATGGCAGCCTTGAGATTCATTGATGCCAATCGGGGTGATCACGGAGGTGAAACAATGTCGTACGTGGCAGTCGTCTTCGTCGTCGGGGCGCTCATCGCGATTCACGAGTATGGCCACCTGCTGGCGGCGAAACTGTGCGGGATCCCCGTCAAGCGATTCTCGATTGGCTTCGGGCCCAAGGTCCTCGAGGTCACACGCGGAGAGACATCTTATTGGCTCTCCTGGATCCCGATAGGCGGTTACGTCCTGCCGGCGATCGAGCCGGACGACTTCCGCGAACTTCCCGCGTCTCAAACGGATCACATTTGCCCTTGGCGGGCCGATGGCCAACGTGATCGCGGCGTTCATGAGTTTGTTCGTCCTCGGGCTCGTCCAGTTCAACTTGCCGGTATTCGGGGCCACATCGTTTGCCGCAACCCAGGTGTGGACGGGGCTGCTGCAACAGATCGATGGGCTCTCGGCGCTGGTCACTGATGTCGAGCAACTCAGCGGGATCGTCGGAATCGTGGCTGTTGGAGGTGCCCAGTTCGGATCCACGCTCACCAGCTTGCTGACGTTCTCGGTGCTGATCAATCTAAGCCTGGCTGTGATGAACCTGTTGCCGCTGCCTCCGCTCGACGGTGGGCGAATTCTCTTCTGCGTTCTCGAGAAAATCTACCGGCCCGTGGTCACGGTCGAAGCTCCCGTGACCTTGGCCGGCTGGACGATGGTCCTGGTGTTGATGGTCTATCTGACGATTCAGGATGTCGGCAGGATCCTGGCGTAGAGAGAGTAGGCGATCAGAAGACTTGGACAGTGAGGAGGCACGACGTTGAACGCGCAGCAGAATCTACAGTTGATGCGACGCACTCTTGATGCGTTCCTGTCGGGGGACGGGCCGACACTTGCCCAGGTCTTTTCGCAGGAAGTGGTGTGGCGAGTCCCTGGCAAAAGTCCCTGGCAAGGGACTACAAGGGCCAGGCCGAGGTGTTCGGGTTTTTCGGTCGCCTCATGGAGTTGACCGCAGGCACCTTCCGGGTGAGTCTCTCGATATGCTGGCGAACGAGTCGGGCGGTGTGTTCGTCGATCGATTGACGGCTGAACGTAATGGTCGGAAGCTCGACGTTCGGCTTCTACTCTACGTGGTCATCAAAGACCGGCAAATCGTAGAAGGGGTTGACCACTTTCATCCGGAACATGCCTGGGACGCCTTCTGGGCGTGACCGCAGCTGTTCATTTGAACACGCAAGCCAACGCGCAGCTTGATTCGGAGCCGTTGAATGGAGATTTGAGAATGAAGCGCCTCGTAGTTGCTGTCCTGATGGCATCGGGTGTGTGGAATCCGACAGCCGCTCAAAGCCTTTCAGCGAATTGGGCCGAGTTGACCGCGGACGACTTCCAGCGGGCCCTGGGCGCAGCGAGCTACACCTGTGCCTTGCCGTTCGGGGTCGTCGAAAAGCACGGACCGTCCGGGCCGCTCGGCACCGATCTCATCAACGTGAGGCACACCACAGCGCTCGCCGCGAAGCTTGAATACGTCCTCATATTCCCGGAGTACTACTTCGGCCAGATTGCTGAGGCTCGACATCAGCCCGGAACGATTGCCTACAGCACCGGGCTTCAACTGCAGCTGCTGCAGGAAACGGTGGCCGAGATGGCGCGCAACGGCTGCCGTAAGGTGGTGATCGTCAACGGTCACGGCGGTAATACCGTGCTTCTTCAACACTTTCTGCAGTCGCAGTTAGATTCGCCGAAGGAGTACGTGGTCTACACGTTGAGCGGTTCTGCCCTTGGTCCGAACCCGCCGGCGGCAACCAATCCCTCTCGTCCGGGCGTGGATGGGCACGCTGGAGAAAATGAGACCTCACGCGTCATGTCTGCGAGGCCAGGGTTGGCGCATCCAGAACGAGCTGGTGCCGAATCTGGAGCCGCCCAAAAGCGGCTGACGTTGCCTGAGGGAGTAGACGTGGCGATTTCGTGGTACGCGCTTTTTCCGAATCACTATCAAGGCGATGCGTCTGGCGCAACGGCCGCCAGGGGCGACGCGGTGTTCGGCGTGACCTCGGCCCGCGTTGCCCAGGCGATAAGGGCCATCAAGGCCGACACTGTTGCGCCGCAGCTGCAACGAGAGTTCTTCGAGCGATCCAGACAACCAGGAGTTGCACCGCCGAAGTAACGCGATGATCGCGGTCCAATAGACTTTGCTTGAACGGGCTAACATCGCGATGGAGCCGACGCCGGAGATCCTCAGCTGCGCGCCGCGGCTCATCGCGCAGGATAGACAGCCAGGAATGGTTCCCAGAAGCCTGGGTAGTGCGTTCGATTCAGCGGGCGTTGGGGCTGTCGTGATTGCAACGTGACCTGTCGGCCGCTGCTTCCGACGACCTGGCTGCTGATTCGCGCGTTCGGCTTTGGGTCTTGGTTCCGCGGCACTGACTCTGCCCGTAACGGAGGCTACTATGGACCCTCGGATCGCGCCGCTCACGGACATCCTTCGGCTCAACACGAGACTCTTTCGCAACTGTCTGGAGGGAGTCACCGACGAGAAGGCGGCGATGCGGCCATCGGTATCGACGAACAGCGCAGCGTTCGTCGCGTCCCACATCGCCCAGTCCCGCTTTTTCCTTCTGAAAATGCTCGGCGCCGATCAGCCCAATCCGATCGCTGTGTATCTCGGAGGTGCGCGAAGCATCGACGACGTGGAACGGTTTCCACCACTGGTTGAGATTCAGCGCGCCTGGACCACGGCCTCCCACGCACTTCGCGACCGGCTCGAGAGCATGACGGCCCCGGAGCTGGATGCGCCTGTCGTAAGCCCCTTCCCTCTCCCGATATCCGACCCCACGGCGTTGAGCCTGCTGACGTTTTTCGTCCAACACGACAGCTACCATATCGGGCAGTTGGCATTTCTGAGAAAGCATGCCGGCCTCCCGGCGATGGAGTATGGGTAGGTTCATCGACACTCGATTCTCGTCCACGGCCGCTGCGGTGCTGGCTGTCATGGTGCCGGCGGTGGCTGGGACGCTGGCGCCGGACTACTCGCACACCGCCAATTACATCAGCGAGCTCGGAGCAATCGGGATGCCCCTTGGCGGTCTCGTCAGTTTCGCTGGATTTCTTCCTATAGGACTACTCGTGGGGGCGTGCGTGGCGGCTGCTGCGCGTCGAGCGGGAGTGACCAGGTCGGGTCGTATCGGTTTCTTCTTATTGATGTCTGTCGCTCTTGCCTATGTCGGCGCCGCCTTTGCCCGCTGCGACCTCGGGTGTCCGGCGCACGGATCCGCGCGTCAGCAGATACATAATCTGCTGGGAGTCGCCGAGTACCTCGGTGGCAGCGCCGGGCTCATGCTCGTGTCCCGGGGCCTGCCAAAGGCAGTGCCTCTGGCAAGTCGGGGCGCGCTGGCTCTTGCCGGCATCGTGACACTGGTGGCGTTCATTTTCATGGCGTCGCCGCATCTGGCGCCGTGGCGGGGTTTGGCGCAACGGGTCGCTGAAGTGGCGCTATTCGGATCACTGTTGCTCATTGGATGGCAGCCGGCGACGACTCAAGTCCCATCGCTGAGATGACGCGCGAAGTCGTAACCTGGAAGCCGCGCGTTCGACGCCGGAAGGAAACAACATGAGACGCAGCTCACCGGTCAGGACACACGGCCTCACGCATGTGGCGCTCGCTGTCCGCGATCCGCAGCGTTCCCTGCGCTTCTACCAGGCCGTGCTCGGCGTCATCGCTGTCTACCAGCAAGGCGACTCGGTCCAGGCACAGACGCCGGGCAGCCGGGACGTGCTCGTCTTCGAACGCAAGCCGCGCCAAGCCGGCAGGGCCGGCGGCGTTGTACATTTTGGGTTCCGGCTCCGTCGAGCAGCTGACATCGTTCACGCGCTGGCCGCCATACGGGCCGCTGGCGGCACAATCCGCGACCACGGGGAGTTCGTGCCCGGCGAACCCTATGTGTTTTTCAGCGACCCCGACGGTTACGACGTGGAAATCTGGTATGAGCTGCCGACTCCTGTCGACCCGCCGCGTCGAGTCCGAAACTCACGCTCTCCGCGCGGAGTGTTATCCGGCTGAGCATTGATCCTGCGAGGAACAAAATGGAGGACGAACCGGTCGTCGTTGAATTCCCGCTGCGGGGGGAGTGGGTGGCATATCACACTCCCGCAGAGCGGATTCCGAGTCACGGAACCGACCAGCTCGGCCAGCGCTTCGCCTACGACTTCCTGAGGATCGAACGAGACACGCCGGGCTGGAAGTTCTGCCGGGCATCGATGGCGCGCTACCACGCCTTCGGTGTGCCGCTCCACGATTGTTACGGGTGGGGGCAACCGATTCATGCACCCTTCAGCGGTTCCGTTGTGGCTGCCGAAGACGGATGGCCCGAGCGTCGACACCTGCATTTTGTGAGCGACCTGGCCGTGGTCCTCAAGAATGCGTTGACCTTCGATCCCACACGACCACGGGCGCTGCAGATGGTGTGTGGCAATTACATCATTCTCAAGATGGCCGGCACGGACGTACATGCGCTGCTTGCGCACGCGCGGACAGGTTCGGTTCGCGTACGAAGCGGCGGCGAGGTCGCGGTCGGCGAGCACCTTGCCGATGTCGGTCATTCGGGTAATTCGACGGCGCCGCATCTTCATTTCCACCTGATGGACCGGGCACGCCTGCTCGAGGCGGCGGGCATTCCGTGCGCCTTTCGGGGTTACGAGGTGTTTCGGGACGAGGTGTGGGCAAAGGCAGACGCGGGCATTCCTGGCAAGCGAGAGTTCATCCGATATGCCAGCGCAGCGCGGGCGTAGAATGACCCTGCGCTTTCACAGGTAACTGCTATGGATCCTCGAATCGTGCCGCTCACGGAGATTCTACGGCTCAATACGAGACTCTTCCGAAACTGTCTGGAAGGCCTCACCGACGAGACCGCAGCGATGCGGCCATCGGCCTCGACAAACAGCGCTGTCTTCGTTGCGGCTCACGTGGCCGTGGCCCGCTTCTACCTTCTGAGAATGCTCGGCGGTGAGCAGCCAAATCCGATCGCTGCATATTTGGAAGGCGCGCGTGGCATCGACGAGGTAAAACGGTTTCCACCGCTGGCCGAACTTCAGCACGCATGGACCACGGCCTCCCACGCGCTTCGCGATCGGCTCGACGGAATGACGGCCGCGGAACTGGATGCGTCGGTCGTATCCCCGTTCCCTCTACCGATATCCAATCCGACGGCGTTGAGCCTGCTGACGTTCTTCGTACAACATGACAGCTACCACATCGGGCAGCTGGCGCTCCTCAGAAAGCAGGCGGGCCTCCCCGCCATGCGGTATGCCTGAGTTCATTTACCGGCATGCGAACCAGAGCTGTTGGGTTCGGTATCGTGGCCGCCGGCTTCGCGATCCTCGTGTGGCGAGCCGTCGTGAGAATCCCGGAAAGATGACCGATGATCGAAGTCGTGCTGTTCGATCTGTATGAAACGCTCATCACGGAATCAGGACTCCGGCCCACTCGGGCATCATCACTTGCCGCATCCCTCGGGCTTGACGACCGCGCCTATCGCACCGAATGGAAGAAACGGCGGCCTCGCATCACCCGAGGGCAGATATCTTTTGCCGAGGCGCTGACGGACATTTCCCAGGCGCTAAGCGGCCGGACGGATGCCGCTACGGTTAACGCTATCTGCGAACAACGCATTCAAGAGAAAGCCGCGGCCTACTCCCACATAAACACTGAAGTCGCTCGGTTGGTGGGAGCCCTTGCCGATCGAGGCATACGTCTCGCCGTCGTCAGTAATGGGTTTCGAGAGGACGTCGTCGGATGGTCGCATTGTTCCCTGGCACCACATTTTCAGTGCACCGTGTTTTCGTGCGTGGAGCATGTCGCCAAACCTGACGCTGAGATCTATCTTCGAGCGGTCCAGCGGCTGGGGGCCGAGCCGGCAAGCTCGGCGTACATCGGCGATGGCGGCGACGATGAACTCGGCGGCGCGGAACGAGCGGGTCTTCAAGCCGGCCGCGCCGGGTGGTTCGTTCGGAACGTTCCCTCGCTGGGGACATGGCCAGAATTGACAAGCCCGGAAGACGTCGTGAAATTCGTCGCGGCTGGTTAACCGGGCGCTGGAGCGTGACGAATAACATCCTTCCGGCACTGGCAGGCCTTACCGTTGGATGGGGCGGGACAATCTTGTCCGGTGATCTGGGCATTGGGTTGGCGATGAGCTTCCTTGCCTGGCGTCGAGACCTTCTCGCAAACATCGTCGCGCATACTGTCGTGGACGGCATGGGGTTGGTCATCATTCCGGTGTTTTCGAGATAGTTGCTCAGAACCCAGACGCCATGTGGTGGCTCGTCATTGCGATACCGGCGACAGGCCTCGGAGTGCTTGCGGTCCTTCTCTGGCTTGGCGCTCGCGAGCGTCGCACGACAGAGTCTGAACTAACCGCGCTGAGATCGATGTCGAGGACTGAGGCGGAACGGAAAGCGCTGGCTCTCATGGGTCGCGACGAGATGTTTCCACATGTCTCTTGAAGCCGATTACCTGGGTGCCTTCGAGGAACACTCGCCCGAAGGGATTCGTGCCGCGCTGGCAGCCGGCGCGAGTCCGACCACACCGATCAAAGGGAAGAGTCCCGTCGAGTGCTTGATCGAGGGGTACTTGCGCTCGCCGCGTTTCGCCAGTTGCCTCCAGGTGCTGATCGACGCCGGCGCGACGATCGATCCCGTCCTCAAAGCGCTCGTCCTGGATGACGCTGCGAATCTGCGACAGTTGGTGGAGGCACGTGGGCAGGAAGCATCGGAATACCGGCTTCGCGTGCCTTGCGCTTTCACATCCTGCGAAGGCGTCACGCCGCTTCACATCTGCGCCGAGTTCAACGCCGTGCGATGCGCACAGGTACTCCTGGATGCGGGAGCGGATGTCAACGCATCGGCGGATACTGACGTCAACGGTTTCGGTGGCCAGACGCCGGTGTTTCACGCCGTCAACAGCATCTTTAACTACTGTCGCCCAGTGCTGGAGCTTCTCGCCGAGGCCGGCGCCGATCTCGAGGTTCGGCTGCGAGGGCTCGTGTGGGGGCGTGGAGCTGAATGGGAGACCACAGTCCTCGACGTGACGCCGATCTCTTATGCTCAGTGCGGTCTGTATGCGCAGTTTCATCGCGATGAGCGGGACGTCTATGGCAATCTCGCGTATCTGTACCGACGGCGACACGGGGCAGACCTTCAGGTGCGTAACGTACCGAACAAATATCTGAATCGGACGTGAGCATCAGACCTGAATGCTGAGCGGCAATCGTTGGGCGAATCCTTGAGAGCTCCTCATGTCCACGAATACGTTTCACACATTCGAGTTCCGCGAGGGTGGATCCTGGGATCGGGCTGGCGCTCGAGGTCAGCAGGGTTAGAAGCGGAGAAAAATCATGACGGATTTCGCCACCAAACGCCTGCCTGTGAATCGGGATGCTGTGGCTCCGGATTTATCCGACGTGCGGCTTCTGCTGCAGCTGCGGGGAGGAGGCATGGCCCACTTTGAGCTCGGTCCCGGTAGAACATCGAAGCCAGTGGCTCATCATACGGTCGAAGAGATCTGGTTCTTCCTTTCGGGCAGCGGCGAGATGTGGCGTAGGCAGGACGGCCGGGAAGAAGTCGTGCCGGTGGGCACCGGTGTGTGTTTGACAATCCCGCAAGGTACGTACTTCCAGTTTCGCTCGTTCGGTGACGAGCCGCTGGCCGCCGTCGGCATCACCATGCCGCCGTGGCCCGGCGATGGCGAAGCGTACGAGGTTGAGGGGAAGTGGGACCCACAGCTCCCTGACAATCGGATCCATCTCGGAGTCGGAGGACACGAACGTGCTCGACCAGATACTGGTAGTCGTTTCCGTCACCGCTCTCGTCATGGTGACCCCGGGGCCAGACATGGTCCTCGTCCTGCGCAATACATGTGCAGGTGGCCGTGTCGCCGGTCTCCAGACCTCGGCGGGCATCCTTTCTGGAAATCTGGTCCACATCACCTACTGCATGCTTGGCATCGGGTTGATCATTTCGCAAAGCATCGTGGCTTTTTCCACAATCAAGTACGCGAGTGCGGCCTATCTCATCTACCTTGGGGCTATGAGCTTTCGATCGGGTGCTGAGACACTCGACACGGACGATGTCGAACGTAGGCGGCCCAACAGAACATGGTTCCTTCAGGGGCTTCTAAACAATCTGCTCAACCCGAAGGGGGCGCTGTTCTATCTCGGCGTGTTCACGATGGTCATCACCCCGGAGACGTCAGCGAGCACCATGCTTGTACTCATCATCACCATGATGCTGGTCAGCGCGTCGTTCTGGTTATTCTTCGTGTACACGCTGGATCGGCCGACGATCCGGAACTCCATCGCGCGGTCTCAGCAGACCGTGAGCCGGATCTTTGGGGCTCTGCTGGTTCTTCTCGGGCTGAGAGTAGCCGCGATGTCGAGGTGAATCGCCAGGAGAAGTGAGCACATGGCAACGGCACGCGTGAATGGCGTCAGGCTCTTCACGAGCTTCAGGGCACCCTAAAGCGTTTTCGGATCGCACGTACCTCGCCGCGTTCAGAACCAATCCCTAGTCCCCAATCCCCAGTCCCTAATCCCTAATTTTTGCGATTCCCGATATAGTCCATCGTATGCCGACCGCGTCATCGGACTTCGTCGAGCTGCAGGAAGACATTTCCGCGAGCCCGCTCTGGAATCCCGATCTCGCACCGACCCCGCTGGCCCGCCGCACGTGGTCGACCTATCACATCGCGGCGTTGTGGATCGGCATGAGCGTGGTGATCACCACCTACACGCTCGCGTCGGGACTGATGCAGCAGGGCATGACGTGGTGGCAGGCGATGATCACCATTCTGCTCGGCAACACGATCGTGCTCGTGCCGATGATCCTCAATGCCCACGCGGGCACGAAGTACGGCGTGTCGTTCCCTGTGCTGTGCCGGGCGAGCTTCGGCGTGAAAGGCGCGAACGTGCCGGCGATGCTGCGCGCGCTCGTCGCGTGCGGCTGGTTCGGCATTCAAACCTGGATCGGCGCGCTTGCGCTGAACACGTTGCTCTCGGCTGTCTGGCCCGCCTGGAGCGGATTCGCCGTCGGGATCGGGATTTCGTTTGCGGCGTTCTGGCTCGTCCAGGTGTGGATCATTCTGAACGGGCTCGAAGGCATCAAGAAGCTGGAGGGCTGGTCGGCGCCGCTCCTGCTCGTGGGCGGCGCGCTCCTGCTCGGATGGGCGATCGTGCGCGGCGGCGGGCTCGGCCACATCCTCGCGCAATCGTCCCGGTTGCAGCAGCGCAACGTACCGTTCTGGCAGTTGTTCCCGGCGGCGGTGACGGCCAACGTCGGATACTGGGCGACGCTCAGCCTCAACATCCCCGACTTTACGCGCTACGCGCGCAATCAGCGATCGCAGGCCCTCGGGCAGGCGCTGGGCCTCCCCGCGACGATGACGGCGTTCGCGTTCATCGGCGTGGCGGTGACGAGCGCGACCATTGTGCTCTTCGGCGAAGCCATCTGGGATCCGGTGGTCCTTATCGCGCGCATCGGTAACCCCATCGTCGTGGTGTTCGGCGCGCTCGTCATCATGCTCGCGCAATTGACGACCAACATGGCCGCGAACGTCGTGTCGCCCGCGAACGATTTCTCGAGCCTCGCGCCGAGGCGCATCAGCTACGTGACCGGCGGGCTCATCACGGCCGCGATCGGCATCGTGATGATGCCGTGGAAGCTCTACGCCGACGCATCGGCCTACATCTTTACGTGGCTCATCGGCTATTCGAGCCTGATGGGTGCGATCGGCGGCATCCTGATTGCCGACTACTGGGTGATCCGGAAACGCCACCTGTCGCTCGAGGATCTGTTCAAACTGGACGGTATGTATGCCTATGACGGCGGGGTCAACCGTCACGCCCTCATCATTCTCATCGTGTCGATCCTGCCCGTCGTGCCGGGCTTTGTCCGTGCCGCCCTGACGCCCGGCGGCCAGGTCGCCCATCCCACCATGTGGGATTCCCTCTACACCTATGCCTGGTTTGTGACCTTCGCCCTGAGTTTCGCGTTGTACATTGCAACATTCAGGGGGCCTCGGCCGTCTCATACTGGGTGGGCATGACCAAATCGAGAAAGCGTGCCGCATACGGCGGGGCCGTCATTGTGCTGGCCGTGCTGGGATGGGGTGCTTCGTCGTATTTCAGCGCGTCGGCGGCCATCCCGGACTCGAGGCTGGTCACCGTGGAGCGGGGCACCATTGCCCGATCGGTCGTGGCCACCGGCAAGATCGAGCCGATTACGAAGGTGGAAATCAAGTCCAAGGCGAACGGCATCATCAAGCTCCTGCCGGTCGAGGTGGATCAGGAGGTCGAGGCCGGAACGGTGCTGGTGGAGCTCGACCGCGAAAACCTCATGGCGCGCGTGCGCGAGGCACGGGCCACGCTGCAGGGTTCGAAGGCGGCGCACCTGGGGGCCGAGGCGAACTACGAAAAGAGCCGCGTCGAAGCCGAGGGGCCCGAAGTCGAGTTCGCCCGGCGGAGCTACGAGCGGGCCAAGAGCCTGTACGAGCGGAAGCTCATCGCGCAGCACGAGCTCGAAAATTCGCGCACCCAGCTCGACCAGGCCGAAAACAAAAGACGCGCCGCGGAATCGCAGCTTTCGGTTGCGAAGGCTCGTGTGTCGGAAGCCTCTGCGAACGTCGCGCAGACTCAGGCGGCGGTCGAGCGCGCCGAAGAAGAGCTCGCGAACGCCACGATCCGCGCGCCGATACGGGGCCGCATCCTCGCGCGCGACATCGAGATTGGCAGCCCGGTGTCGTCCATCCTGAACATGGGTGCGGCCGCGACGTCGGTGATTACGATGGGCGATATCTCGCACGTGTTCGTGCGCGGCCGGGTCGACGAGACGGAAATCGGGAACCTGCGCCTGGGACAGCCGGCGCGCATCCGCGTGGAGACGTTCAAGGAACGCACGTTCCAGGGGAAGGTGACGCAGATTTCGCCGATGGGCGTCGAAAAGGACAACGTCACCAACTTCGAAGTCCGCGTGTCGATCGAGAACCCCGGCAACGAGCTGAAGGCGAACATGACGGCCAACGCCGAGATCGTGCTCGAGGAGCGGCCGAACGTGCTGCTCGTGCCCGAGGCCGCCATCAGCTACGACGCCTCGCGCAAGCCGACGGTCGATGTGCTCGACAGAACCCAGCGCAGCGGACGGCGGAAGGTGCCGATCAAGGTGGGCATCAGCAACGGCACCCGCACGCAGGTGACGGAGGGACTACAGGCCGGCGATAAAGTGGTGCTGCCGAGCTAGGAAACCGATCGCGGTTCTTGGTTCTGTGGTTCTGGGTTCTCGGGTCCGGTTCGACGGTTCAGGGTTCTGGTTCTGAGGCCGTTTCGAACCGGCACCCAGAACCACAGAACCGAGAACCCAGAACCGCTACCGTTCCACTTACATGAAGGACGCTCTCACACAGTCCCTCGACAACCTTCGCACGAACAAGCTGCGAAGCTTCCTCACCATGTTCGGGATCATGTGGGGCGTCATCTCCATCGTCATCCTCTCGGCGATGGGAGAAGGCTTCCAGCGGGGCAACCAGGCCGTTCTCGAGGAGCTGGGCAAGAACATCGTCGTCATTCGGAACGGCCGCACCAGTCTGCAGGTGGGCGGCGAGCGGGCCGGCCGCGTCATCCGCCTCGACATCGGCGACGTCTACGAGCTGCGGAAGAAGTCGCGGATGATCGAGTACCTCAGCCCCGAACTGATGCGAGGGGCGGTCTCGGTGAAGAGCGCCTACAACGCGGCATCGCTCCAGATGAGCGGCATCTGGCCCGACTTCCAGACCATTCGCACGATCGAGGTGTCGCACGGCCGTCTGATCAACGAAGCCGACAACGACAGCGCCCGCCGCGTCGTCGTCATCGGGCGCGAAGCGTCGGTCCAGTTGTTTGCCGACAGAGATCCGATTGGCGAAGAGGTGAAGCTGAACGGCCTCAGCTACACCGTCATCGGCAAGATCCGGCAGAAGTTTCAGGATTCGAGCTACAGCGGCCGAGACGAGTTGCGGCTGTTCGTGCCGTACGAAGCCATGCGGCGGGATTTTCCGTTGATCGGCCCGAACGTCACGTCGGACTCGCTGTCGGCGGTTATCGCGGCGCCGTACCTGTGGGTCGCGAACTCGCTGCGCGAAGAGTTCGACCGCAGTGCAACCGGGAGTGTGTTCAGCATCTTCGGCCAGACGATGATCGAGAAGGAGATCAGGCGCATCCTGGGACCCGTCAAGGGATTCGACCCGGACGACAGAGAGGCGCTGTCGCTCTGGAATACGGCGGTCGAATCGGTCATGTTCAGCAAGATGATGCAGAGCATGAGGAACTTCTTCCTGGGCGTCAGCCTCATCACGCTCGTGCTCGGCGGCATCGGCGTCATGAACATCATGCTCATCGCCGTCCGAGAGCGCACGCGCGAGATTGGCCTGCGGAAGGCGCTGGGCGCGACGAGTCACAGCATTCACCGGCAGTTCATCGTCGAAGGCCTGGCGATTACGGTGCTCAGCGGCGTGATGGGGCTCGCGGGCGGATGGGGGTTGTGCCAGCTCATCAACATGCTGCCCATGCCGGCACGTTTTTCAGGAATGATCATCACGCCCGTCACCGGGTTCGTCGCCGCGGGCGCGCTCGCGATCGTCGGCCTGCTCGCCGCTATCTATCCGGCTTCTCGCGCCGCGGCGCTGCCGCCGGTCGAGTCGTTGCGCTACGAATCCTGACATGCGCCTCTATCGCGAAGTCATCACCCAGGCTCTCGCCTCGCTCGTGGCCCATCGATTCAGGGCTGGGCTCACCATGCTCGGCATCTCGTGGGGCATCGTGACGGTCGTGCTCCTGATGGCGTACGGCAACGGATTCCAGCGCGCGATCATGTACGGCTTTCGCAACGCGTTTTCGCCGGGGACCATTCTCGTCGGGGGCGGACAGACGAGCATGCAGGCGGGCGGCGAGCGGTCGGGGCGGCGAATCATCCTCAAGCCGGCCGATGTCGACGCGATCGGCGAGCTGGGATCGCTGAAGTTCGTCAGCCCCGAGTACATGCAGTCGGTGCCGATCACTTATGGCCTGCGACAGACGACCGCGGGCGTGCGCGGCGTCGCCCCGGAGTACGCCATCATGCGGTCCGAAACGGCCGAGTTCGGACGGTTCCTGAACCATGACGACGTCGAGAACCGCCGGCGGGTCGCCTTTCTCGGCTACGAAGTGGCGCGGCGGCTGTTCAGCAACATCCCGCCGGTCGGCGAGACGATTCGCATCAGCGGCGTGGCGTTCGAGGTCATCGGCGTCATGCCGAACAAGGCGCAGATCTCGAACTACTTCTACCCGGACAAGCTGTCGGTGTTCGTGCCCTATTCGGTGAACGAACGCGAGAACGTCGACAACATCCTGTTCCAGGCAATCACGCCGGAGCTGCACGAGCAGGCCATCCGTCAGGTGCGCGAGCTGCTCGCGACGCGGCACCGCTTCAACCCGCGCGACACGCGCGCGGTGAACCTGCGCGACACCGGCGACTCGGTGGCGATGATCACGGGCATCACCGACGGGCTGCAGTTCGTGCTGTATTTCATCGGCACGCTCACGCTGATGATCGGCGGCGTGGGCGTGATGAACATCATGCTCGTGTCGGTAACCGAGCGCACGAGAGAGATTGGCGTGCGCAAGGCGCTCGGCGCGCGCCGCCGGCACATCCTGACGCAGTTTCTGCTCGAGGCGCTCACCATCACGTTCCTGGGCGGCATCATGGGTGTCGTCCTGTCGTATGCGCTCGTGTGGTTGATCGGCACGCGGCCGTTTCTCGCGACGCTGCTCGACGATCCGACGAGAAACACCGATATCAAGCTCGTCATGTCGAGCGGCATCCTGCTGACGTCGAGCGGGATTCTCATGCTGGCCGGGGTGCTCGCCGGGTTGTGGCCGGCAGTGCGCGCGTCAAGGCTCGATCCGATCGAAGCGCTGCGCTACGAGTAGTACAGAAGATCGAGAGAGGTCCGGCTAGTCGGACTTTAGGCGGTCCCCGCCGGGTGAGCGCAGGGCTTGGCGAGCCCGCGTAGCCATGGCGAAGGCGGAAGGCGGACTGACGTATCTTTTGAACTTCGATCTTCCGTGGGCGTGTTACGAGTGGCGGCTCTTTGAGAGCTGAAAAATCGACGTCGAGCGATTCGCGACGTACAGCCCGGGCTCGACCTGCGACGCGTTCTGCACGCGAGAGGTCGGCCCCATCCTGTGCGTTTCGGCCTTCACGTCGCCAACCCGCACGTCCATGCCGACGAGCACCAGAGCCAGCACGTCGGCGAACTGCTGCAGCAACTCGGACGACTCCGGCCGGTTGAACCCCGCTTCTTCCACCGTCAAATCGCTGTCCACCTGCAGCGTGCCGAGCAGCGGGCCGTCGATGTCTTCCGGATTGAAAATCGGCACGCTCAGGATGCTCTTCAGCGTCGGCCTCACCCGCGCCTGCTCGCCCGCCCGCAGCCCCCAGGCCGGCACGGCCGTTATCTGCAACAGCACGAGATCGGCCACGGCCGCACGGCGCTCGGTCACGGCCTTCCCGCTGGCGGCCGCCGTGGCCCCGATTTCGAGGTCGCGGTCCGGGTCGTCCTCCATGTTGTAGGCGGTCGCGGCATGCACCTGCCGGCGCGTCCCATCGGGCGAGAACGTCATCATGTTCGCCCGCACGTGGCGGTCGCGTCCCACGAAAGAGCGTGCGCACGTCTCGAGCAGCTCGCGGACGACGGGTTCCTGCGTGGCGGCAAGCGCGATGGGTTGAGCGGCCTTTTGCCGTGGCTCTTCGGTCGCAAGCGGATCGGTAGCCGGCGGCGCCGGGACGAGCGGGTCGGCGCTGTCCGCCGGGACGTCGAGCGGGCCGATGAGGGCCGACAGCGATGTCGCGAGCTGGCGGCGAAGTTTCATAAACCGTGGCATCTACAGTAACCTACAGCCCGTCAGTCCGATGAGCGGTCGAATTGCCATCAACCTCACCGTCAACGGCGTTCGCCATGAGCGCGAGGTCGAACCGCGCCTGTTGTTGAGCGATTTTATCCGTCAGGAGCTCGGACTCACCGGCACCCACGTCGGCTGCGAGCATGGCGTCTGTGGTGCGTGCACAATTCTGTTCGACGGTGAGGCTGTCCGCTCTTGCATCATGCTTGCCGTCCAGGCGGACGGGCACGAACTCCAAACCGTTGAATCTCTCGCCGGTCCGGCAGGCGAGCTGAACCCATTGCAGACCGCGTTCCGCCAGACGCATGGCCTGCAGTGCGGCTTCTGCACGCCCGGCTTCCTGATGACGCTGACGGCGTTTCTGCGCGATCACCCGCAGCCGTCCGACGAGGCGCTGCGCGACGCGCTGTCGTCGAATCTCTGCCGGTGCACGGGCTACCACAATATTTTCGAGGCCGCCAAGCTTGCCAGCCGAGCACCGCTATCTTAGCGCCCGCGTCGCGCGAAACGAGGACGCGCGGCTGCTGACGGGACGGGCGCTGTTTGTCGACGACGTGCAGCTTCCCGGCATGCTGCACGTGGCGTTCGTGAGGAGCGAGCACGCGCACGGCCGCATTACAAATGTGGACGTGAGTGCGGCAAAACGGCACACCGGTGTCCATGCCGTCTACACGGCCGCCGATCTCGGAAGCTTCCTGAAGCCCGGACCGGTTCTCGTGACGCCGCCACCGATTCCAAATTTGATATTCAACGGCTGCACCCAGCTGCCGCTCGCACAAGACAAAGTGCGCCACGTGGGCGAGGCCATCGCGATGATCGTGGCCGACAGTCGCTATGTCGCCGAAGACGCGGTGCGCGAGGTCGTTGTCGATATCGATCCGATAGACGCAGTCGTCGACTTGGAAAAAGGGCTTGCCGCAGGCGCACCGCTCATCCACGAGCACCTCGGGTCGAACGTCGCGGCTCACGTCGTGCAGCGGAAAGGTGACTACGCGTCGGCGAGGACGAAGGCGGACACGATCGTCACGCGGCGGTTCCTCTACGATCGTGGAGTGTCGGCGCCCATCGAAAACAGGGCCGTGGCTGTCGAGTGGAACGACAGGGCCGAAGAGATGACGATCTGGGACACCACCCAGGCCCCGATTCCGATTCGGAACGGGCTCGCGCGCATGCTCGGGCTGCTCGAATCGCAGGTGAACGTGATTGCGCCGTTTGTCGGCGGCGGCTTCGGGCCGAAGATCATGATGTTCTATCCCGAAGAGCTTCTGCTGCCGTGGGCGGCGATGCGGCTGAAGCGGCCGCTGAAGTGGACCGAAGACCGCCAGGAAAATTTCTACGCCACGACGCAGGAGCGCGGACAGGTGCACGACGCCGAAATGGCGCTCACCAGGGACGGACGCATCCTGGGCGTGCACGACGTGTTCCTGTTCGACACCGGTGCCTACGATCCCTATGGGCTGACGATCCCGATCAACAGCCAGTGCACCCTGCTGGGCCCGTACGACATCGCCAACTACGAGAGCGAATTCACGGCCGTCTTCACGAACAAGACGATCGTGACGCCGGTCCGGGGCGCCGGCCGTCAGCACGGCGTGTTCGTGAGCGAACGCCTGCTCGACCTGGCCGCCCGCGAGCTCGGGATCGATCGTGTCGAGATTCGCAAGCGCAATCTCATCGGGCCCGACAAGTTTCCGGTCAACCACGAAATCATGTTCCAGGATTCGGCGCCGCTCATCTACGACAGCGGCGACTACCTTCCCACGCTCGAGCAGGCCGCCGAGCTCATCGGCTACGAAGCATTCATTAGACAAGAACAGCCGGCGCTGCGGGCGCAGGGCCGTTCGGTCGGCGTCGGCGTTGCGTGCTACGTCGAAGGCACAGGCATCGGTCCGTACGAAGGCGCGCGCGTCACCATCGAGCCGAGCGGCAAGGTGCGCTGCGCAACGGGCGTGGGCACGCAGGGACAGGGACACTTCACGGTGTTCGCCCAGCTGGTGGCCGATGCGCTTGGTGTCGACGTCGAAGACGTGAAGGTCGTGACGGGCGACACGCGCGAATTTCACTGGGGCACCGGCACGTTCGCGAGCCGCGGGGCGGTGGTGGCGGGCAGCGCCTGCCATGCGGCCGGCATGGCAGTGCGCGAGAAGGTCCTCAACCTCGCCGCGTCGTTGTTGAATGTCACCAACGAGGAGCTGGAGCTCTCTGGCGGGCGCGTCTACGTGAAAGGCTCGACGGACCGCGGGTTTTCGCTGGGTGAGTTGTCCGGCAAAGCCAATCCGCTTCGCGGGGCGGTTCGCCCGGGTACCGAGCCCGGCCTCGAGAGCACCGCGTACTTCGGGCCCGATCGCGGCAGCACGGCGAGCGGCGTGCACGCGATGATCGTCGAAGTGGACCCGGAGACCGCGATGGTCGAAATCAAGCGCTACGTCGTCGTCCACGATTGCGGCACGATCATCAACCCGATGCTCGTCGAGGGACAGATCCACGGCGGCGTCGCACACGGCATCGGCAACGCGTTCTACGAACAGCTCGTCTACGACGAACAGGGGCAGCTTCTGAACGCCTCGTTCATGGACTACCTGATTCCGACGGCCACCGACGTGCCGCCGATCGAGACGGCGCATCGCACCACACCATCGCCCTACAACCCCGTTGGCCTCAAAGGGGTCGGCGAAGCGGGCTGCATCCCGACCGGTGCGTTGTTCGCGCAGGCGGTCGAAGACGCGCTGGCCGGATTTGGCGTGGAGATTACGGAAATTCCATTGAGCCCGAACAGACTGTTCGAAATCATCGAGGCGGCGAAGAAATGATTCTCAGCGGCACATTTACGTTCGAGGGACCCAGGGCGCGCGTGTGGGAAATTCTCCAGGATCCGGCTGTTCTCGCCAAGGCGCTGCCGGGCACGAAGACGCTGACGAGGGTCGGCGAGGACAAGTATCAGGGCGTCATGAAGATCAGCGTCGGCCCTGTCAATGCGGCAGAGTTCGCGATGAGCGTCGAGCTGAAAGACAAAGTGGAGCCGGAGAAATTCTCGATGGTCATCGATGGGAAAGGCGGCGTCGGCTTCACGAAGGGAACCGCCTCGATCGTGCTCGAAGAACAACCCGGACCCGTCACGGTGATGACCTATAGCTCCGACGTCCAGGTGGGTGGCAAGATCGCCGCGGTCGGGCAGCGGTTGCTCGAGTCGGTCGGAAAGATGATGACCAGGCAGGCGCTGGACGCGTTGAACAAGGAGTTGAAGTTGAGGCTTGAGCGGTGAGTGCGCTGAAAGAAAGCCGCGGAGCGGCGCGGGGCGCAGGGGTCCCCGCAAGCGGAGCGGCTGGAGCGGGGCGAGGGGCCCCCGCGACTGAAAAATGAAACCTGCGCCGTTCGAATACTTTCGTCCGCAAACGGTAGAAGAGGCGCTGTCGCTGCTCCACGAGCACGGCAGCGACGCGAAGCCGCTCGCGGGCGGGCAGAGCCTCATTCCGGCCATGAACTTCCGGCTCGCGACGCCGGCGGTGCTGGTCGATTTGAACGGGCTGACCGGGCTGAGTTACGTCCAGGATGGTGCGGGCGAGCTGAGGATCGGCGGGATGACGCGCCAGCGCGCGGTGGAACGAAGTCCGCTCGTCGCCCAGCGCTTCCCGTTGATTGCCGAGACGATGCCGCACATCGCGCATCCGGCGATTCGCAATCGCGGCACGATCGGCGGCAGCCTGGCGCACGCCGATCCGGCCGCGGAGCTGCCCGCCGTGATGGTGGCGCTGAACGCGACCTTTGCCGCGGCCGGCCAGGCAGGGAATCGAGCGATACGCGCCTCAGAATTTTTTACGGGTCTCTTTTCGACGGCGCTCGAGCCGGGTGAGTTGCTGACCGAGATCAGCATTCCGCCCGCGCCGGAACGCAGCGGCTTTGCCTTCCAAGAGATTTCGCGGCGCCACGGCGATTTCGCGCTGGTCGGCGTGGCCGTCGCCGTCCGGCTGGACGCCGCCGGCCGCTGCGAAGACGCGCGGATCGCGCTCCTCAGCGTCGGCGACCGGCCGATGCTGGCCGAGCAGGCTGCCCGATCGCTGGTTGGCCAGATGCCGTCCGCAGACGCGATTCGAGCCGCGGCGGAGACCACGGCGGCACACGACATCGATCCGTCGAGCGACATCCACGCATCGGCGAAATACCGGCGGCAGTTGGCGAACGTATTGACCCGGCGCGCATTGGAGCGCGCCTTTGAACGGGCAAAATTATGAAAATCTACGATCTGTCCCAACCCCTGAACGAACAATTTCCCTTCTGGCCGTACTACCCGCCGTTCGAGGTCAAGTACATCAAGCGCAAGGCCGAGCATGGCGTCAACGCGCAGTACATCATGACGTCCAATCACATGGGGACTCACCTCGACGCTCCCCGTCACTTCGTGACCAACGGCCGCACCATCGACGAGATCCCGGTCGAATGGCTGTGCGGGCCGGGCGTCATCGTCAATCTCTCAGATGCGATGGACGAGCTCGATCTGTACACGCCGAAGATGATCGAAGACCGCGTCGAGGTCAGGAAGGGCGACCTGCTCTACCTGCACACCGGCTGGCACAAGCACGCGCAGTTCGGCGACAAGGCCGACGAGGAGAAGTACATCCATCGCCATCCGGGTGCCCATCCCGACCTCGTGCCGTGGCTCCTCGAGAAGGAGATCCGCATCTGGGGCGTCGATTGCGTCTCGACCGACCACCCGATGAACCTGCCGATCGGCCGCTTTCTCGGCAAGGGCGCCCACGGCCATTGCGATCGCGTGCGCAAGCAGGCCGAAGAGAAGTTCGGCGGCAAGGAGGCGGTCGACAAGTTGTTTCCCGACTCGGCCTATCAGCTGACGCACAACGCGCTGTTTCCGAAGGACTGCATGCACATCGAGAACCTCGGCGGCGACATCGGCGCTCCAGAGCTGCAGAACACGCGGCTGATTCTCGGTTGCTTTCCGTGGAAGTTCAAAGGCGGCGAGGCGGCGTTCTGCCGCGCGGTGGCGTTTGTCGGAAGCTGGTAGGGCGCGCCCCAGGTAGGGCGCGACTTCAGTCGCGCAGCGGCTAAAGCCGAGCCCTACCTTTGAAACAGCCGGTCGCCCTACGTTCGAAACAACCGGTAGGGCGCGACTTCAGTCGCACACACGCATGAGCAACCTCACGACTCTTCCGGCGTCGGACATCCACAGAAAGATCGCGGTCCGCGAAATCTCGGCCGTCGAGTACGTCGAGGCCTGCCTCGAGCGCGTCGACGCGCTCAACCCCGCGTTGAACGCGATTGTCACGCCAAACCCGCGCGCCCTCGATGAGGCCGCCGATCTCGATCGGCGACTCGCGGCCGGTGACGCGCCTGGCCCCCTGTGCGGGTTGACGGTCGGCATCAAGGACGTGACGCCGGTCGCCGGTCTGAGGACGACATACGGGTCGCCCATCTATGCCGACCACGTGCCCGAAGAAGATGCGCTCGTGGTGCGCCGCCTTCGGGAAGCAGGCGCGATTATTCTTGGAAAGACCAACTGTCCCGAGTTTGCCGCCGGCGCAAACACGTTCAACGAGGTGTTCGGCCGCACCCGCAATCCCTGGGACCCGAACAAGACGGCCGGCGGATCGACGGGTGGTGGCGCTGTCGCGCTGGCGACCGGGATGATCGCGCTGGCTGAAGGCACCGATCTCGGCGGATCGCTGCGCATCCCTGCCGCCTTCTGCGGCGTCGTCGGGTTGCGGCCGTCCATCGGGCTGGTGCCCACCTGGCCGACCGACTGGGCGTGGGACACGCTGCAGGTGACCGGGCCAATGGCAAGGACGGTGGAAGACATGGCGATGATGCTCCAGGCGATTGCCGGGCCCAGCGAGTACTCGCCGTTCGCCCAGCCGATCGACGGCAGAGACTTCGTGCGTGCGTCACGAGGCGCGCGCAAGAACCTGCGCATCGCGTACTGTGCCGACATCGCGGGCATCGGCGTCGATCCCGAGGTGGAGGTCGTGTGTCGTGAGGCCGCGTTTGCCCTCGAGAGCAAAGGCGTCACGGTCGAGGAGATCGACCTCGACCTCTCGGCGGCGAGGCCCGCATTTCTGTCCGTCCGCGGACTCTGGTTCTGCACGCAGATGTTCCCGCGGCTCGACCAGCAGCATCGGTTCGGCCCGAACGTCGCCAATAACGTGCGGTCGGGACTCGAGGTGACCTCGAGAGACATCGCGGCGGCCGAGAACTACAGGGGGCACCTGTGGCATCGGTTCCGCGAGTTCTTCGGCAAGTACGACCACCTGCTGACGCCGTGCGTGGCCGTGCCGCCGTTTCCGGTCGAGCAGAACTACCCCGACACGATTGCGGGCAAGCCGATGACGACCTACATCGACTGGATTGCGCCGACCTTCGTGCTCAGCCTCACCGGCCTGCCGGTGGCGTGCGTGCCGGCCGGACTCGATTCGACCGGCATGCCGGTCGGGTTGCAGGTGGCGGGGCGTCAGTTCGGGGAGGAATCCGTGCTCGCCCTTGCCGCGCAGATTCAGAAGCTTCGCGTGTTGCCGCTGCGCCAGGGATTGGGGATTAGGGATTAGGGATTAGGGATTAGGGATTAGGGATTGGGGATTGGGGATTAGGGATTAGAAAAGGAAAAAGGCCGGCACCGAAGCACCGGCCTTCCAGACTAACGACTGACGACTGTCGACTTGCGACTGTCGACTTAATTGAACGTGTACCTGAAGCTCAGCATGAACTGATACACGTCTGGTCCGGCGGTATTCGGCGACACAGAGTTTCCGGGCTGGAAGCTTTGCGTCACCAGCTGATTGTTGGCGGTCGCGAGCCGGTAGCTGGCGCGTCCCTGTGCATCCACGCCCGGGTTGGTCAGGATTTGCGCGCCGTTGGCCTGCGTAATCGGCACGACGAAGCGCTGACTGACGCCCCAGTTGTGGTTCAGCAGGTTACCGAAGTTTGCGAAGTCGATGCGGAACTGGCCGTTATTCCGCTTTCCGCCGATGTTTGTGAAGATGTCCTGCGAGATGCTCAGGTCCAGCCGTCTGATCATCGGATAGTAGAGGCCGCCGCGCGTGGCGTATTCGCCTCGATGCTTGCTCAGGTACTTATCCTGATTGATATAGGCCTCGAAGGCCTGCGCCTGTTGATCCGCGCTGAAGGCGGTGCCGTTCGGCGCCGTGAACGGCACGAAGTTCATCTCCGACGTATTTCTCGGAATGTAGATGAGGTCGTTTCCCGAGCCGCCATCGAGGTTCATGTCGCCGGCGAACACGTAGCTGGCCGTCGTTGAGTAGCCCGGCCCGTTGAAGCTTGACCGCGCTTCCCAGAACGCCGAAATCGTCGTCGCGCCGAATCCGAAATACGACTTCGAGTACGACGTCTGCACGAACACGCGATGACCCTGCGAGCTCGCCGCCATGCCCAGCCCGGGATTGTTCGGATCGCCACTGTGCTGGTTCAACGTGTAAGTACTGAATGCGGTGGAACCCGGATCGATCGTGTTCTTCGACTCGCCGAAGCTGTACGCGCCCTTGAACGACAGTCCGTGATACATGGACTTCGACAGGCTTCCGGAGACGTTCCAGGAGCTGCCGACGCTCTGGTTCTTCATGACGACCGCGGCCGTCACCTGATTGCCAGGCGTGTTGTTGATGCGATTGGACGTCCAGCGCGGCCGATTGTCGGGGCCCGCGAAGCTGGCCTGCGCCGCCGGCAGGTTCGCGTTGATGTAGTAGATGCCGTTGACGTCCTTGTTGTAGATGACCTCGCCCGTCGCGACGACGTTGCCGGGCAACTGGTGATCGATGCCGAGGTTTGTGCGCCACACCTGCGGGAACTTGAAGTCCTGATCGGTCACGTCCAGCTCGTAGCTGGCCGCTCCTTCGCCGGTGACGCTGGCCGGCCAGTACTTCTTCGGATCGGGATTGAACGGACGGGTCAACAACTGGGGCGCTGTCGGCGCCGCCTGCTGCTCGATGATCTCGCCGATGAGCACGCCCGTGTTGCCAATCTGATTCGAAATCCAGACGTACAGCGGCGGACCGGTGAAGATGCCAGTGCCCCCGCGCACCTGTGTGCGCTGTCCGCTCGACGGGCTCCAGTTCACGCCGATCCGCGGCGACCAGAGGATGTTCTTGCCCGGCATCGATCCGCTCGAATATTGCACCGGCTGGCCGTTCTCATCGCGGAACGTCAGGGCATCGGCTTTCGCGTTCGCATACGCGGTATTCTCGAACGCCGGCACGTCGAACCTGAGACCCATCGTCACCGTCATGTTGCGGCGCGGGCGCCACTCGTCCTGCGCGTAGGCGCCGGCGTACCAGACTTTCAGCTCCTGAAGAGGATCGTCCAGGCCTGGATAGTTCGAATAGCGCTGCTTGAAATACCGCAATGGCACGGTCGACGTCGTGCGGTTCGGGTTGGCCAGATAGCCGTTGGCGTCGGCGTAGAAATCCTGCAGAGAGTAATAGGCGTAGTCGCCCTGCATGCAGCAGCTCCAGAACACGTTCTCCGCCTGGTAGCGCTGCGCCGTGGCGCCGAACACGAACGAATGATTCGTGCTGAACCGGGCGAAGTTCTCCTGAATCTGGAACGTCTTGTATTTCAGCCTGTTGTTCGGCGTGAACGGCTCGGAACCGAACGAGATGTAGGCTGTGCCGTCCGGGGCGAGGATGTCCACGAATGGAAACAACTTGTCGATGCCCGAGCGGTTCTCGTTATTGGACGTGAAACCGACGATGAGGCTGTTCGACATCGTGGTGCCCAGCACCGAGTTCCACTCGCCGACGGTTGATTTGATCTCTTCGAGCTGCGCGTAGTTTGACGAGTCGAACCCCAGGTGGTTATTGCTGAACGTCGATCGTCCCAGGCCGGCGGAACCTGAGCTCGACAGATAGGATCGCGTGCTCGAATCGAGCTGGTTGTAACGCACGCTCACCTTATTGCTGTTGTTCATGTTGAAGTCGCCCCGGAGGAGATAGCGCTTCGCCGGGGTTGGATCATTGAGGTTGTTGTACCCCCCAGTGTCGTAGCCGAACTTGTCCTTGAGAAACGCGCTCAGCGTGTCGAGGTCCGACGCCAGCACGCGCGTCACGCTGCCGGTGGCCGCTTCGCCCCCATTGTTGGCCCGGAAGGTGGTGAGCGGCCGGATGTCTTCTTCGTTCTCGTAGTTGCCGAACAGGAACACCCGGCTGCGAATCACCGGCCCGCCGGCCCATACACCGGTGTTGCGGAAGGTGAAGGTGCCTGGGTTCACAGTGAAGCCGCGCGCATCGGTGCCGACGAAGCCGTCATTGCGAAAGCGGTGGTAGACCGAGGCCGAGAGCGAATTGGTGCCGCTGCGGGTCACGGTATTGACGGCGGCGCCGACGAAGTTGCCCTGACGGACGTCGAACGGCGCGATGCTCACCTGCACCTGTTCGATCGATTCGAGCGATATCGGCGCGACGTCGGTTCGGCCGCCCGGCTGGCCGCTGCCGAGACCGAACGCATTGTTGAAGTACGAGCCGTCAACCGTGATGTTGTTGAGACGGTTGTCCTGGCCGGCGAACGAGCTTCCGCTGGCCTGCGGTGTCAGGCGCGTTACCGACTCGATACGTCCGCCGATCGTCGGCAACTTGTAGATCTCGTCGCGGCTGACCTGCGTGGCCGCCCCCGTTCTGGTCGAGTCGAACACGGGATCGCTCTGGCCGCTCACCTCGACACTCTCTGCGACGGTGATGGCTTCGACGCTGACGTTCACGTCGGCGTTCGAGCCGAGGCTGACGTTGAGGTTCTCGACCGTCTTCGGCGCGAACGCCGCGCCACCCGACGCGCCGCCGACGTAGATGACCTGAACGGTATACGGGCCGCCGACGCGCATATTCGGAATGGCGTAACGCCCGTCGGCGCGCGAGGTGGCCTCATAGCTGGTCCCCGACGGCTCGTGAATGGCAATGATGCTTGCGCTGGCAACAGGCTGCCCCTGGGCGCCCGTGACGACGCCGCTCATGCTTCCGGTGGTCACGCCCTGCGCGAACGCACCCGGTGAAAACGACACAGTGCACAACGCGAGAACCGCGAGACGAGCGATCCAGGAACTGCGGCCTGAATTCATGATGTGCTCTCCAGAAAAATCCGATTGACGGAACCGCTGACGGCTCCTGAGACAAATGCTACGTCCGGGTGGCAACGGACGTATGACGGACGGTCGAACGAAGGATGAAGTGCGTTGAGGCTCAAAAATCTAACCGGAATGATGGATGTAACGGACGAGCTTACGGAGAAGAACGCTGCCACCCGAACGGAGGTATTCTGACCGGCTTTGCCGCGCTGTGCAACCCACTCCGCGACGTCGTCGACGCTTTTGTCGCATGAGCGGAGTGCTCCGCTCGCAGGCGGACGCCCTCAGTATTACTGTGTAAATCTCTAAATTTTTGGATCGTTCAGGCGGATGTGGCCTGGTCTGTCAGTACTTCGACGTCGTGCCGATCCAAATTATCGGCGAGCAGCGCCAGCACTTCGCGCGTGGCCTTGAGCTTGGCCGGCGACACGCGTGAGAGCGTTCGCGAGACCGCGGCTTCGATGGCGCCGACGGCCATGTGGCTCATGCGCCGCCCCTTGTTCGTGAGCTGAATCCGCAGCCGGCGCCGGTCGCGCACGTCGGGCTGCAGTTGAAGGAGCCCGCGCTGTCCCATCTGCTGCAGCACGCCGGTGAGCGTGCTCGGATCGAGATGCAGGACCTTGGCGAGGTCGCCCGCGGAGATGCCGGGAAATTCGTTGACGACTTGAATGATGAGACGTTGACGTCCCGTGACGCCGTACTTCGACTTCATGTATCGAGATGTCGTCGCGAGTCCGTGATTGATCGCCCAGAGCACGCGCAGGAAGTCGAGGGCATGTCCGAGCGGCCGCGCCTCGTACGGCGTCGCGGCAACAAGCGGGGCAGCGCCAAGGGTGGTGTCTTCGATCGGTTTCATCACTCCTCTATAACGACGGCCCATGTCCTGTTGCTTACCGTATCATGGGAATTGAAAGTTTTTTCTATGGACCGAGCCGGAAATGTGTCCAGCCACTTCTTTTTTTGAAATATAGGACACGATCGTGCAAGCGATGTGGCTGTCCCTGCCAAAACTCGATACATTCCGCGACAATTCGAAAGCCTCCCCAGAACGGCGGACAGGGGATCTTCTTGTCGCCGAATCGGGCCGCGACTTTCTCGTACTCGTCGATGAGAAACGATCGTCCTGACACTCTCGCGCTCTGCGGTGACGCCCACGCGCTGATCCGGCTCTCGCGCGGACGCGTCTGAAAATATCGTTCGGATTCGGCGCGCGACAATTTCTCGACGCGGCCCTCGACGCGAACCTGCCGTTCGAGGCGCGGCCAGTGAAACACGGCGGCCGCGTGAGGATGCTCGACGAGGTCCGCCGCCTTCCGGCTGTTGTAGTTGGTATAGAAGACAAACCCGGCGCGCGGGGAGCCGCGATGCAACACCATTCGTACCGACGGACGCCCGCGTCGCGTCGACGTCGCGAGCGCCATCGCTTCGGCCAGCGGTTCGCCGGCGCGTTCGGCGTCGCGGAACCAGCGCACGAAGAGTGTGATGGGATCGGCCGGACAGCGCTGACCACCTTCGCCGAGGCTACGGTGGTCCGCCGAAGCCTTGCGCGAAGGCGGAAGCGCTGTGCTACCGCTGTTTTGACGCAAGTTCGCGCCTCGGTTGCCTGCGTTCCCTCGCCGGTGGCGCAGGGCTTCAGCCCTGCCGTTTACCACCGTCTTTTTGCCCCGCATTGGCCTGCCATTCTGCCATATGCGAGAATTGTCCCCTCATGTCCAGTCCCAGCGCCGAGAGAGCTCCTGAAGCGCCGGCGCGCGATTTCATCCGCGAGATCGTCGCGCAGGACCGCGTCTCGGGCAAACACGGCGGCACGATCGTCACGCGCTTTCCACCGGAACCCAACGGCCGGCTGCACATCGGCCATGCCAAGGCGATCGCCATCGACTTCGGCATCGCCCAGGAGTTCGGCGGACGCTGCAACCTGCGCTTCGACGACACCAACCCCGTCAAGGAATCGCAGGAGTACGTCGACGAGATCGAGCGCGATATCCGGTGGCTCGGCTTCGACTGGGGCGAGCACCTGTATCACGCGTCGGACTATTTCGAGCAGCTCTACACGTGGGCCGAGCAGCTCATCCGCGACGGCAAGGCGTACGTCGACAGCCTGAATGCCGACCAGATGCGCGAGTACCGCGGCACGCTCACCGAGCCCGGCCGCGAGAGCCCGTACCGCGATCGCGCCGTCGAGGAAAACCTCGATCTGTTCCGCCGCATGCGCGCGGGCGAGTTCGAAGACGGCGCCCACGTCGTCCGCGCGAAGATCGACATGGCGTCGGGCAACATCAACATGCGCGATCCGGTGATGTACCGGATTCGCAAGACGCCGCATCAGCGCACCGGCGACGCGTGGGTGATCTACCCGATGTACGACTGGGCGCACGGCCAGTCCGACTACATCGAGGGGGTCACCTATTCGCTCTGCTCGCTCGAGTACGAGGATCACCGGCCGCTCTACGACTGGTACCTCGAAGCCCTGGGCCTGCGTCTGCCGCGCCCGCGCCAGATCGAATTCGCGCGCCTCAACCTCAGTTACACGGTCATGAGCAAGCGCGTGCTGCTCGATCTCGTCGAGGGCGGGCACGTGACCGGCTGGGACGATCCGCGGATGCCCACCATCTCGGGACTTCGCCGGCGCGGCTACACGCCCGAATCGATCCGCAATTTCTGCGAGCGCATCGGCGTCGCCAAGCGCAACAACGTCGTCGACATCGCGAACCTGGAGCACGCGATCCGCGAAGACCTGAACATGCGCGCGCCGCGCGTGCTCGGGGTGCTCCGCCCGGTGAAGGTGGTCATCGAGAACTATCCGGACGATCAGATTGAAGAGCTCGACGTCATCAACAACCCGGAAGATCCGTCCGCGGGGAAGCGCAAGGTGCCCTTCGGAAAGGTGCTCTACATCGAGCGCGACGACTTCATGGAAACGCCGCCCAAGAAGTTCTTCCGCCTCTCGCCGGGCAACGAGGTGCGGCTGCGCTGCGCGTATTTCATCAAGTGCACGGGTGTGGTGAAGGATGCGGACGGCCAGATCGTCGAGCTGCGCGCGACCTACGACCCGGCGACCCGCGGCGGCGATTCACCGGACGGGCGCAAGGTGAAAGCCACCCTGCACTGGGTGTCGGCCCGCCACGCGGTCGACGCCGAGGTGCGCGTCTACGACCGGTTGTTCACCCACGAAGATCCCGCGGGGACCGAGAATTACCTCGATCACGTGAATCCGGCCTCGCTCGAAGTCATTCGCGCCGCCAAGGTCGAGCCAAGCCTCGCCAGCGCGCCGGCCGGCGCGCGCTACCAGTTCGAGCGCCTCGGGTATTTCTGCGTCGACCAGGACTCCAAACCGGGCGCGCTCGTCTTCAACCGCACCGTCTCGCTGCGCGACACGTGGGCGAGGATCGCGGAGAAATCCGCCACCACCAAGTAGCCGCGGAAAGCCAGCTCGCGTCTTCGTGGTTCCTGGTTTGGAATATAGTTGTCGCTTCCAGATGAAGCTGTTCGACGGCGCAAAGATCCCCTTCGAGCCGGTTGATCCGAAGAACTTCGTCGGTTCGGCCCGCGTCAAGCGGCTGCCCATGGTCGAGGACGGCCGCCAGTCGGTCGTCGTCTATCTCGTCGAGTTCGAGCCGGGCGGACGGACCAACTGGCACCGCCACAGTGCATCGCAGCTGCTGCTCGTCAAGGAGGGGAGCGGTTTCGTCCAGAAATGGGGCGAGCCGGTTCGAACGATTGCCGCCGGCGACGCGATCTGCATCGAGCCCGGCGAAAAACATTGGCACGGCGCTCGGTCTGGGACGAGAATGTCGCACTTCGCCGTCAATCTGAGCCTGACCACGGAATGGCTCGAGCCCGTATCGGACGACCAATATCGTGCATCCTGAGCTGCAAGAAGCCATCGACTTTCACCAAGCCATCGTCGCCGAGGCCGGCAAGGCGCTGGTCGGATACGAGACGGAAAAGGCGCTCGCCAACGTCGTGCTGATGTCGGAGATTCCGACGACCTACGACCAGGACGAGCAGCGCCAGGTGAACGCCGGCAACCTCCTGCTGCGCGGCGTGCCCGGAATCGGCAAGACCTTCTTCGGCGTCATCATCGCCGCCATCAGCGACGCGAAGTTCGCGAGGATCCAGGGCCGCGCCGATCTGCAGCCGACCGAGGTGGTCGGCTTCCAGATGATCAACCCCGCGACCGGGGCCTTCATCACTGAGTTCGGTCCGCTCGCGTCCGCTGAAGTGATCCTGCTCGACGAGATCAACCGCATTCCGCTGAAGTCGCAGAGCGCGTTCCTCGAAGGGCTGCAGGATCGCAAGATCACGGTCGGCAAGACGACCTACGACCTGCCGGCGTTCAGCTTCGCGATCGCGACGATGAATCCGGTCGAGCTGGGGCAGGGGACGTTTCCACTGTCCGAGGCGGCGACCGACCGCTTCGCCATCATGGTGAACATCGGCTATCTGCCGCCCGCGGAAGAGCAGAAGCTGGTCAACTTCGATTTCAAGCAGGTGCGTCTCAACACGCTGATGTCGAAAGAGCGCATCGTGCAGCTGCGCGGCGTGATCACGCGCGAAGTCTTCCTGCACGAGAAGCTCGGCAAGTACATCCGAAGGCTCGTCGGGGCCACGCGGCCGTACAACGAGGATACCGACTGGAGGTTCCACTCTCCGTCGGAGCTGGTCGAGCAGCACGTCGACCTCGGCGCGTCGCCGCGCGCCACGATCGCGTGGGGCCGCCTCGTCAAGGTGTGGACGGTGCTGGTCCGGAAGCGCGACGACGTGTATCCCGAAGACGTGCAGGATCTGGCGAAGTACATCCTGGCGCACCGGATCTGGCTGGGCCCGCACGCGACGAGCCACGGCATTACGCCCGAACAGGTGATCGACGACATCATCGGAAAGGTGCCGATTCCGTGAGCACCGAAGTTCCCGATCTTGTCGATTTCGCCGACATCAGTGAGATCGAGCTTCGTGTGATCAAGCGGATGAAGGAATACACGCTGGGCGATCACGGCAGCGTGTTTCACGGGACCGGTGTCGATTTCGTGGGACTGCGCGACTGGCAGGCGGGCGATCGGCTGTCGTCGATCGACTGGCCGCAGTCGTCGCTCACCAACTTCAATCCGCTGATCGTTCGCGAGTACCGAGCAGCCCGGCACCGCGCCGATTGTCGTCGTCGCCGATTCGTCGCCCTCGACGCGGTGCGGCACGGGCGGCACGCCGATCGCGGCCGGCGTGGCCCGGGCGATGGCGACCATCGGGTTGTCGGCGGTGTACTTCCAGGACATGTTCGGCATCATCACGTTCGACAAGGGCTTCGCCAGCATGGCGTCCATCCGGCCGCGGGTCGGACGCGGCCACGTCATCCATTGCCTCGACGCGTATCAGGGGCGCGTCGGCATGGAAGAGGTGAAAACGGGGCTCCGGCTCGCGACGACGATCGGCGGGCATTTGCGGCGGGCGACGTTGTTGCCGGTGATCTCGGATTTCCTGTTCGAGGATGCCGCCGAGCGCATCAAGGAAATTGCCGAGCTCAACTCGGTGCACGACGTGTTTCTCGTGATGATTGACAGCGCGTTTGCGTTCGCCCTGCCGGATGTCTCGGCGGGATGGGTGAGCGCGTTCGACGTCGAAACAGGCGAGACGCGCCTGATGTCGAGGCGCGAGCTGCGACATCTGTCGGAACGCGTGCGCGCATGGCAGGACGATCTCGAGCGCCAGGCGCACGATCGCGGCATCGACGTGCTGCGGCTGGACGTCAATCAGGAGAAGAGCCTGCCCGCGCTTCTGGAATTCGTGATGGTCAGGCGGTTGAGAAAAGCATGATGAGACCAGGGATGAGGGAAGGGATTAGGGATCGGGGATTGGGGATTGGAGTGGCGACGAGTGTCACGCTGATGCTCGCTGTGCTGGTGCCGGGCTCGGTGTCCGCGCAGACCCCCGCGAATCCGCCTTCGCCGTCTCGCCGCGGCTCCGGTGCGTCGAGCGCCACGAACCAGACGAACCCCACGAACCCGACGAACTCAGACGAACCCCTCCGATGTGGCCGTTCCTCCGATCGAGTGCTGGTGGAAGACCGATCGCAGCGCGGTGAGCGTCGGCGAGCACTTCCAGCTGACCCTGACGTGCGCGGTGCTCGCGACCGATCGGGTGTCGGTGGTGGTGGACGAGTCGAGCCTCGAGCCGTCGGCGCTGCATTTGACGCCGTTCGAGATCATCGGCGGGCAGCGGTTTCGCGAGATCCTGAACGCGCCGCGGAAGTTCTTCCAGTACCAGTACACCGATGCGCGTCCTCGGCGAGGAGTTCTTCGGCAAGGAAGTTCCGCTGCCGCGTCTGCAGATTACCTACAAGGTGCAGAACTCGCTGCAGGGCGGGGCGGCGCTGCAGGGCCGCGAGGCGCAGTATTCGCTCGTGCCGGTGCCCATCCGGGTGCTGTCGCTCGTTCCTCCGGGTGCCGTGGACATCCGCGATACCCCGACCGACACGTTCGGCGACGTCGAGACGCGCCTCTTCCGATCGAACATCTTCCTTATTGTTGCGGGCGTCGCGTTTCTCGCCGCCGGCCTGATGGTGGTGATGCTCCTGGCGCGCGCGGCCGTCAGGCGGCGTGCGTTGACGGCGGTGCGGCATCGAACGGTCTCGTCGATGACCGTGCTCGGCGCGGCCATCCGCGAGCTCGCGATCGTGCGGGCGGAGAGCTCGCGCGCCGGTTGGACGGGCGAGCTGGCCGGGCGGGCGGCAGCGGCCGTGCGGCTGGCCGGGGCCGTCGCGTTGTCGCGTCAGGTGAGTCACAAGGAAGTGGATCGCCAAACGTCGCCCAGCGAAGGTCAGGTGGTCGCACCAACCGGGCTCGCCATTCTGCGCGGGAAAGCCACGATGCTGTCGGCGGCCGTGACGCCCGAATCTGTATCGAACGGCGATCCACGCCCCGAAGGGCGTGGCGCCGAGTTGTGGCGATCGCTCAGCCAGTCGTTGGGTGTCTTCACGGCCGCGAGGTACACGCGCCCCTCGGCCAGCTCGGGGCGCCCCGACCATGTCGAAGGGCGTAACGGCACGCTCGATCAGGCGGCGCTCGATTCGGCGCTGGCCGAAAGCCAGGACGCCGTGAAGCGGCTGCGTGTCCGACAGGTCCTTCGATTCGGCCGCAGGAAGCCGCACGCCGAAAGCGCAGGCGCCCGACCAACATGGGCACGCTGAACGCGCTCATCGAGCTCGTCGCGCAGACGCTGGGCGAGTGGCGGGACTCGGGCATCGCCGATCTCGTCTTCCCGTCGAAGAACGCGGCGCTGCTCGCGACGATGCTGCTGGGTTTGATGGCGGCGGTGCTGGTCGTCTGGCGTTCGCTGCGGGGCCGGCTGGCCGGCCGCACGGCGATCACGCTGCCGGCGGTGCTGCCGCGCATTCGACGCTCGCCGCTGGCGTTCGTGCGGCATGCCCCGTTCCTGCTGTTTCTGGCGGGACTGCCGTTTTTCTGCCTCGCGCTGGCCGATCCGCACTCCACCTTGTCGGCCAAGCAGGTGTCGTATCCGGGACGCCGCATCGCCGTCATCATGGACGCCTCGCTCAGCATGCTGTCGCCGTTCAGCGGCCAGCAGCTGAAGACGCAGAGCGACACGGCCTTCTCGAACACGATGGCGGCGGCGGAGTATTTCATCCGCGTCCGCATGAAGGGGCACTACCGCGATCTGATCGCGCTCGAGCAGTTCGGCAACGAGGCGTACGTCATCACGCCGTTCACGACCGACTACGACAACCTGCTCTTGAGCCTCAAGATGATCAGCGACGTCAACGAGTGGCAGCGCTTTCCCGATCAGGGGACGATCATCATGAAGGCAATAGACGAGGGGGTCGACCTCTTCAACGCCTTCAACTTTCTCGAATCGTCGGGCAACATCATGGTGATCTTCAGCGACGGCCAGGACAACAACGTGCAGATCGGCAACATGTCGCTCGATCAGGTGCTGAAGAAGGCGGTCGACAACAAAGTGCCGGTCTACATGATCCGCACGGCGTACGCGCGCGGCCTCTTCGACGTCGTTCCGGATCAGGTGTGGAAGAAGGCGATCGACGCCACCGGCGGGCGTTTCTACCCGGCGGCGAGCCAGGAAACCATCATGCAGGCCATCAAGGAGATTGACGCGGCCGCGACCGGCCGCGTGAACGTGCGCGAGTACGCCGTCAAGCAGCCGCGGTACCAGAAGTTCGCGCTGGCCGCGGTGGCGCTGTGGACGCTCGCGCTGGGGCTGCAAATGAGTCTGCGGGTGTTCAGGACGTTTCCCTGAGCACGCGCGTAACCAGGAGCCAATATGCGGCGCTCAATTCCAATCCTCGTCGTTGCCCTCGTGTTCGCCCTGCTGGGCGGCGTCCTGCTGTCGGCGGGACTCTTCGAGCGCAGGATGGCCATCGCCCAGGAAGACATGGCGGTCCTCGACTTCGCCGATCCCGCGATTGAATACGCGAAGCTCGAAGAGGAGATCGCGGGCGTGCCCCTGGTCTCGGAACGCGCGCTCAAGGACATTCACCGCCGGCGCGCCACGCTTCAGGTACCGGCAAAAAGACTATGCGGACCTCATCGAGGTGGCCCGCCAGGCGGCGACGACCGACGACGCCGCCTCGATCGATCCGGAGATGCGCGTGCTGGCGGCAAACGCCCTGTATCGTGTAGCGCAGCGCGGAAAGCAGGATCGCGTGACGCTCCTGAGGAATCTCGACGCGGCGGTTCGCGCCTACAACGAGGCGCTGCGCGCGGGCGTCGAGCGGCAGGACGTCGCGTTCAACTACGAGCTGGCCGTGCGGATGCGCGAAGAGGTGGGCGCCGGCAAGCGGAAGGCGCTCCAGAACATGAAGGCGGAAGACGTCGAGAGCGATCCGAATATGCACGGCGATCCCGGCGAGCCGCCGAAGGATCTGAAGGTGGAGCAGTTCCAGATTCGGATTCCGATGGATCCAAAGGAAATCAAGCAGAGCCAGGAACAGGCTGCGGGTACCGGCGCTGCGCGCCGGAAACGCGGCTGATTTCAGGGATTAGGAACTGGGGATTAGGGATTAGGACGTGCTCGACCGATTGATTGATTTCCAGTCGTTGCGATTCGGCGAGCCGCTCTACTTGTGGCTGCTGGCGTTCCCTGCCCTGCTGTTCGTCCTGTGGTGCTGGCACGTCATCCGCCGCAGGGGCGACGCGCGGAGGTACCGGGCGGCGCGGCTGATTCCGGTGCGCGAGCGATTCGCGCCGGTCGGCGAGCTGGCGTTCTGGCTCGCGCTCATTGCGGCGTTGTCGCTCACCATCCTCGCCATCTCGAGACCTCAGGGCATCACCGCGATCGTCCGCAGTCCCGGCGTCGATATCGTGCTCCTCCTGGACGGCTCGACGTCGATGCGCGTGCGCGACATGGGGACCGATCGCTGGCAGCGCGGGATGCAGTGGGTGCGCACGTTCACCAAGACGCTCAGCTGGACCGGCGATCGCATGGCGCTGGCGACGTTCGCCGACATCGCGGTGCCGCAGGTGCGGCTGACGCGCGATCCCAACACGATCCTGTTCTTTCTCGATCACCTGGACGACGCCCCGACGTTCCGGCTGGAGAACGAGACGAGCTGGAACACGAACGTGGAAGACGCGATCTACTGGGGCGTCAAGCTCGTCGACACCGACATAGAGATGTACGGTCCGAGCAAGAACGCGCGCACCTTTGTCGTCATCTCCGACGGCCAGGTCTGGAGCGGCATCGTGCAGCGGGCCATCAACGAGGCCGCCAAGCGTGGCATCGCCGTGGACGTCATCGGCATCGGCACCACGAACGGCGGCATGATTCCGCTGCCGCGCGACGACAAGGGCATCGTGCTGGCCGGCTTCGAGCCGATTCGATCGACCATCGACCGGACCTCGCTGCGCGAGATCGCGCGGGCCGGCAACGGCGAGTATTTCGAGATTGGCACGGCGCCCGACGAGCAGATCGCCGCGCGCATCATCCAGAACGCGGCACGCCGCTCGGGCAACCAGCTGGTGGACGAATCGCTCGACGAGCTCTATTGGTACCTGCTCGCCGCCGCCGCCGTCTGCCTCGGGCTGGGCGTCCTCTTCGTGAAGCAGAAGCTGCAGCTCGGCTTCGGCCTCGCCGCGGCACTTCTGTTACTCGTCCTCATTTCAGGCCTGCGGTCGTAGGCCCCTAGGGATTTGTTCCTTCGAATCCTGATCGTCGCCCTGTTGCTTGAACTTGGACCTGGATCTGCCTCCCCACGGGCGCAGACACCGGGTCTGCAACTGGATTCTCGCATCGGGCCTCCTGTTCGCACGCTCTACGAAGGCATTCGGGATGGGCAGGACTGGCGCAATCCGCACCTGAGCGTGTGCGCGGACGGAGTGCACTTAACGGCGCGCTCGATAAACGAGTCGATGCTGGGCGCGCAGCGTGAGGCCGGTCGGTTCGCAAACAGGACGGAGGTGCGGAGCCCTGCATCGGACATGCGCGCCGTTGGCGCGCGTGAGTTTCTTATTTCAGCGCGGGCGTCGATGCGGGCGGACGGCGGTGGTGCGTGGCCTGCTCGGTACGAATACGCCAGCTTGATCAACGTCACCTCGTCCCAGGCCTTCCCGAAGAAGGTCATGCCCGCCGGCAGCGTGCCATTCCGCGTGTAGCCCATCGGCACCTGGATGGCGGGGAAGCCGGTGGTGGGTGAGAACACCTGGCTGTTGTCGCCGTGCGGCGTGTTGAGATCGCCGATGAGCCGTGGCGGATTGCTCCAGGTCGGATACACGAACGCATCGAGCCGCTCGGCCTCCAGCGTCTTCATGACGGCAGCCCGAAACGCCTCGCGGTAGTCCGCCTCGGCTTTGCACGCCGGTGTTTCTGGGCCGTTTTCGGCGCCCTCCTGCGCGCGCTGCAGCCGCAATTCGACAGAAGGATGAAAGTTCCGGCTCTTGATGATCTCTTCCACCGAATGCACCGGCGCGCGATCGCCCTGCGCCGCCAGATAGCGATTCATGTCGTACTTGAAGCCGCCGCAAATGGGACCGCCGGCTACGCGCTGCACGTGGGTCAGATCGACCGCAGCGGGATCGACGATCGTCGCGCCGGCCCGCGTCATCGTCTCGATCGCCGCCATAAACACCGAGACGATTTCCGAATCGGTCGATTCGCGCTCGTACGCCTGCCGGAGGATGCCGATGCGCGCGCCCTTCAACGCGTCACGGACGAGCGCCGCACGGTAGTCGGGCAGCGTCGCCGGTCGGCCGCCGGGACGAAGCCCAGGCTGCACGTACTCGCGTGCGAGCGTCACGGGGTCGCTCGGATCTTCGCCGGCAATCACCTGGAACACGGCGACGGCATCTCCGACCGTGCGTGTGATCGGACCCGCGATGTCGGCGAGCAGGTTCAGCGGCGCCACCCCCGCCCGGCTCGTCAGCCCCATCGTCGAGCGGATGCCCACCAGGCTCTGGTGCGAGGACGGGCCGCGAATCGAGTTGCCCGTGTCGCTGCCGAGACCCACCGCGCCGAAGTTCGCCGCCACGGCAGCCGCCGTTCCGCCGCTCGAGCCCGCGGTGACGCGATCGAGCGCGTACGGATTCTTCGTGTAGCCGGGGAGGATCGAGCTGATCGTTTCGTATGGCGTAAAGGCGAACTCCGCCATGTTCGACTTCGCGAGCACGATCGCGCCGGCACGCCTGATGCGCTGCACCTGGAACGCGTCCGCGTTCGACACGAATCCCTTCAGCGACAGCGAGCCGTCGGCGCTCTGCAGCTCCATCGTCTCGAAGTTGTCTTTGACTATCGCCGGCACGCAATGGAGCGGTCCCGCGGGGGCGCTGGTCTTGTACCGGCGATCGAGGTCGGCGGCCTGCTTGAGGGCGGCGGGATTCGAGACGACCAGTGCGTTGAGGGCCGGTCCCTTCTTGTCGTACGCGTCGATGCGCCGCAGGTAGTGCTCGACGAGCGCCTGGCAGGTGAGGCGGCCGGCCTTCATCTCCGCGTGAATGCCGGCAATTGTGGCCTCTTCGATCGCAAATCGCTGTCCGCCCTGCGCGGCGGCCATGGCGGTCGCCAGTGCGATCAGCGGGAAGAGCAGCCTGTTCACATGTGCCTGATCATGGCATCACCGAACTCCGAACACTTCACTTCCTTCGCGCCTTCCATCAGCCGCGCGAAGTCGTAGGTGACGGTCCTGGCCGAGATGGCGCCCTCCATCCCTTTGATAATGAGGTCGGCGACTTCAGTCCAGCCCAAATGGCGGAACATCATCTCGCCCGACAGCACAACCGAGCCCGGATTCACCTTGTCCTGGTCCGCGTACTTCGGCGCGGTGCCGTGGGTCGCTTCGAAAATGGCGTGGCCGGTCAGGGAATTGATGTTGCCGCCAGGCGCGATGCCGATGCCGCCGACCTGCGCCGCGAGCGCATCCGACAGGTAGTCGCCGTTCAGGTTCGGGGTGGCGATGACGTCGAACTCGTCCGGTCTCGTCAGCACCTGCTGCAGCGTGATGTCGGCAATCGAGTCCTTGATCACGAGGCCTGCGCCGGGCTTGCCCTCAGGAATTCTGCACCAGGGTCCCCCGTCGATTTCGACGGCGCCGAAGAAGTCTTTCGCGACCTTGTAGCCCCAGTCGCGAAAGGCGCCTTCGGTGAACTTCATGATGTTGCCCTTGTGTACGATCGTCACGTTCCTGCGTTTGTGCTTGATCGCGTAGCTGATCGCGCTGTGCACCAGGCGCTCGGTGCCGAGATAGCTGATCGGCTTGATGCCGACCCCCACCATCAGGCCGACGTCACGCTTCGGCGCGCCGATCGACTCGAGCAATCCCTGCCACTCGCGGCTGGCTTCAACGGTGCCGAACCGGATCTTCTTGAACTCCTTCGGAAACTCCCGCGCGAGGAAATCGAGAATCTTCTGCGCTTCCGGCGATCCCCCGGCGTACTCGATGCCGGCGTAGATATCCTCGGTGTTCTCCCGGAAGATGACCATGTCCACTTTTTCGGGGTGTTTCACGGGAGACGGAACCCCGGTGAACCACCGCACCGGCCGCAGGCAGACGAACAGGTCGAGCATCTGGCGCAGCGCGACGTTCAACGAGCGGATGCCGCCGCCAACCGGTGTCGTGAGGGGCCCCTTGATGCCGACGAGGTAGGTGCGAAAGGCATCGAGCGTCTCGTCCGGCAGCCAGCTGTTCACCTGCTTGAACGATTTCTCGCCGGCCAGGACTTCCTTCCACTGCACCTGCCGGCGCCCGCCGTACGCTTTTGACACAGCGGCGTCGAACACCCGCACGCTGGCTCGCCAGATGTCGGGCCCCGTGCCGTCGCCCTCGATAAACGGAATGACCGGATTGTCGGGAACCTGGAGCTGGAGGTTGCTGCTGATCGTAATTCGGCCGTCTTGCGTCATACGGGTGTCGTGTCCTCGTGAAGGAAACAGTCGAATGAAGCTGTTAATCCTATCACCCCGGCTTTTTCAGGTCTGAAAAGAGAAGGGGCGCCAGATCGCTCCGGCGCCCCTTCTCTCTAACCACTTCGGTGTGGTACGTAGTGTCCGGCTGTAGCCGGACTCCAGCCATCAACCTTACTTCACGAGCGTCCGGACGTAGTTGACGATGTCCGTGATCTCTTCAGGCTTCAGCCGTTTGCCGAGCGCGGGCATGTTGCCGATCTCGGTCTTCTTGCCGTTGGTGATGGCTTCGTGGATTTGCGCGTCGGTCAGCTTCGACATGACCGCCTTGTCCGAAAGGGTCGGCAGCTTGCCCTTCAGGTTCTTGGCCGCAGGACCGTCGCCCTGGCCTGTGGCGCCGTGGCACATCACGCACTGACGCTTGTAAAGAGCCGCGCCGTTGGTAATCGATTCCGGGCTGGCGGCCGCCGCGGCGGCGGGCTTCGCCTGGCCGGCGGCATACACCGCCGTCACGCAAAAGAGGGAAAGAGCTCCGGTCACTGAAAGAAAGGATCTGATCGTCATAGTTATACCCAGTTTACCTTAGTCGCCCCGGCCCCGTTGAGGGCGGTTTCCACCGTCTGACGCAAGCCGTCGGGACATGCGACGGCCAGCACGATGCCTCCGTCCACGACGCTGGGATCGTAGGGCAGGTTCTTGAAGTTGGGCAGTCCCAGTTCGACCAGCAGGCCGACCAGCGTGGCGATCACGGCGCCCAGCATCGTCGTTTCGTAGGTGATGAGGCCGACGGTCCACGGCGCGACGATGGGCATGCCGCCCTTGATCAGCGGGTAGTTTAACGCCGTGATCGTGGAGAGCGCGAAACCGCTCAGCAGCCCGATGCCGGCGCCGGTCAACGCCCACGTGCGCAGCTTCGTCGGTTTCTTCTCTGGAATGATCCGTTCGCCATGAATCGGCTGCGACGACATGACCTCCATCGATTCGGGATCGATGCCGTCCTTGATGAGGCGCCGCACGGCGACGCGCGCTTGCGTGTGCTCGGCGAATTTGACGAGGCAGGTCTGGGGCATAGGGCAATCTGAATCTGGAAACTGGAATCTAAAAACTAAAAACTAGAAACTAAAACTAAGAACTGAAAACTGACGACTGAAAACCGACGACTAATGAGCCGGATGAACGTCACCCTCGACCGTCGAGCCGAGGCTGGCAGGGTGAGCGGATTCGACGGAATGTTTGGCTACTGTGTAGCCCTCTTCGATCTCCCAGATTGAAATCATCGGGCTGAACTTGGCGAAGAGGAAATACAGCAGGACGAACAGACCGAGCGTGCCCGATGCGATCGCCGCTTCAGTCAGCGACGGGAAATACGTACCGTAGTTGTACGGCAGGTACGGATGCGTGAGCGTGGGCACGATAATCAGGAACCGCTCCAGCCACATGCCGACGAGAATGCAGGTCGATGCGACGAAGATGAGCGGAATCGTCCGCAGCTTCTTGATCGCCAGAATCGGGAACGGGATCACGAAGTTGCAGAAGACCATCAGCCAGAAGAGCGGGGCGAAGCGGCCCGAAATCTTCGACCAGAAGACCGGCATCTCGGGCGCCTCGTTGCCGTACCACGTCACGAGGTACTCCGTGAACGTGAAGTAGAACCACAGCAGGCTCATCGCGAACAGCATTTTCGCGAGGTTGTCGAAATGGATCGGCAACAGGTAATGCTCGAGCTTGAAGTACTTCCGGATGAGCACCATCGCGATCAGCAGCGCGGCGATACCCGAGAAGATGGCCCCGACGACGAAGTACGGACCGAAGATGGTGCTGCGCCACATCGGCATCAGCGTCATCGCGAAGTCCCACGACACGATCGTGTGAACCGACACGGCGACAGGAATGATGATGAGCGCCATGATGGAGATGGCTTTTTCCAGCCGCACCCATTCCCGTTCCGTTCCCCGCCATCCGAGCGCGAGCACGCGGTACATCTTCTTGCGCCAGCCGGTGGCTTTATCGCGCGCGACGGCCATGTCTGGAATCATCGGCAGGTACAGATAGGTGACGCTGCCGGTGAGGTAGGTGTTGATGGCGATGAAATCCCACATCAGCGGCGACTGGAAGTTCGGCCACAGGTACCGGTTGTTGGGCACCGGGATCATCCAGTAGAACAGCCACGCGCGTCCGAGGTGGATGAGGGGAAAGAGCGAGCCGGTAATGAGCGCGAATGTCGTGATCGCCTCGGCACAGCGCGTAATCGGACGCCGCCATTCGGCCTGCACGACGCGCAGAATCGCCGAGATGAGCGTGCCGGCGTGGCTGATGCCGATCCAGAAGACGAACGTCGTGATGTAGAGACCCCAGAACGACGGCCGGTTCTTGCCCGCCATGCCGATGCCGTATATCAACTGGACGGCCCACGCGACGAACACAATGCCGGTGACCGCCAGAAGGATGGCGAGCATGACGTAATAAATCGGCCCGGTCTTGAAGAGCGGGCCCAGCAGGTCGCGATTGATCTGGGCTTCCGATGGGTGAAAGGGTGCCGGAGTCTGAGACACGTCAGGCGTCCCCTTCCTTCAAGTAGACGACGCGCGGCCGGGTGCCGAGCTCTTCGAGCAGCCGGTACCCGCGGCGCGAATGCGCCAGCTTCGATACGCGGCTCTCGGGGTCGGTCATGTCGCCGAAAGTGATCACCTTCGACGGGCAGGCCTGCGCGCAGGCGGGCTGAATCTCGCCGTCACGCACGCCGCGGGTTTCGTCCTTGGCCGTATCCTGCGCGCGGCGGATGCGCTGCACGCAGAAGGTGCACTTCTCCATGATGCCGCTCGTGCGGATCGACACGTCGGGGTTGAGCTGCTCGTTCAGCGGGCTCGGCCACTCGGGGGTGAACCAGGTGAAGTAGCGCGCCGTGTACGGGCAGTTGTTCGCGCAGAAGCGCGTGCCCACGCAGCGGTTGTAGACCTGGGCGTTCAGGCCCTCGGGCGTGTGATACGTCGCGTTGACGGGGCAGACCGGCTCGCAGGGCGCCGCATCGCACTGCTGGCACATCACCGGCATGAAGCGCGCCCGGATGTTCGGGAATTCACCCTCCCAGTAGCGCTCGACGCGAATCCACTGATGCGTCCGGCCGTTGGCCGCCTGCTCTTCGCCGACGACCGGCAGATTGTTTTCGGCATGGCACGCCACGACGCAGGCTTCACAGCCTGTGCAGCGATCCAGGTCGATTGTCATTCCCCACTGAGCCATAGGTCTCTCCGCACCATTCGCAGATTGGTAGATTGTCAGATTACGGATTCCAGGATTTCTAATCTTCCAATCTACCCATCTGCCAATCTTCCAATTCCTCTATCTATGCAACGGATGCTCGTGATGCCCGCGAGCATCGCTGGCGCCGAACATTATCAGCCTGACATTCCGTTCCGTTTTGGTGATGCCGACGCGCACGCCGGTCTGCAGCACCGCGCCCGTTGTGCTGTCGAGCGCCGACTGGCTGATGCGCAGGGGATTCTCGCCGCGATTCTGCGCGTAGCGGCCGAACTGCGTATGACCCTGACCGGCCGGAATCGCGATGACGTCCGGGCGCAGGCCGGGATACAGGAATGCCGGGAGCTCGATGAGGCCGTGCGCCGATCTGATCGTCAGCACGTCTCCCTCGTGGATCTCCATCTTGTGCGCCGTTTCCGGATTGATTTCGACCCACGATCCCCACATCACGGTGGTCATCGGGTCGGGCATTTCCTGCAGCCACGGAAGATGCGCGCTGCGTCCATCGGCGAACGCGGCCGACGGATAGATATGCAGCATGAACGGCATCCCGGCGACGTCGCCCGCAAATGGCCGTGCGGCCACCGGCTGCGCAGGCACAACGAAATTCATGCGCCCGGAAACGGGGTCGGGAGGGGTTTTCGATCCCGTCTCCGCGAAAACCCCTCCCGACCCCGCGGGATTCCACCATCCTCCCGCGGCGGTCACCTTGCGATAGAACGCCTCGAAGTCGGCGTCGACCGTCGAGCCCGCCTGCAGCGTGTGAACCGATCGGAACGATTCCTTCACCGCAGCGGCCATGTTCTCGAACGGCAAGGCTTCGGCGGCCTTCCCTCCGAGTGCCTTCGCCGTGTCGATCAGGACGTCACCGGGGTCACGGGTCTCCCATCGTGGCTCGACGACAGGCTGACCGAGCGTACGCACCGCAAACCCAACGCCCGGTTCCGGCACATCGTCGATCCATCGCTCGAGCGAGACATGGCTCGGGAGAATCAGATCGGCCATGACGGATGTTTCGTCGAGAAACGACGCCAGGCTCGCGATGAACGGCACGTTCGCCAGCGCCGATCGCAGCTTGTCGGCTTCGGGCAGCGAGAAGAGAGGGTTGGTGTCGAGCACGACCAGCGCCTTGATCTGGCTCTGCCCCATCGCACCGATGAGCGCGTGAATGTCGGTGTGAGGTGCCGCTCCCAACGCGGGTACAGGCCCGCTCGTGTCATCGGCCCCGAACAGAATGCCGCCCTGGCGGCCGTATGCGCCCACGAGCGCATTCAGCGCGAAGATCGCCGTCAGCGAGGCGACGTCGCGGCTGTCGCCGATGGCGACGCTCGGCCGGCGCGCGGCGAACTCGCGCGCGATGCGCTGGATTGACGCGGCGGGCACGTCGATCGCGGCGGCCACTTTCTCTGGCGCGTAGTCGCCAAGCGAGGCCGACCATGCCGCGAACCCGTTCGTCCGCTGATTCACGAAGTCGGCGTCGTAGAGCTTCTCGTTGACGATCACGTGAGCCATCGCGAGCGCGAGGAGGCCTTCGGTGCCAGGCTTCATCGGCAGCCATTCGTCGGCGCACGACGCCGTCTGCGACAGCCGCGGCTCGGCGTGGACGAACTTGCCGCGGATCCCCGGGCGCCCCTGTCGAAACTCGCCGTACCAGTACATGTAGCGCACGGGAGAGAGGAACGTCTCGAACAGGTTCGCGTTGAACGACAGCAGATAGTTTGCACGGGCGAAGTCGACGGCTGGAAGCCGCGACACGCCCGTCACCAGCTCCATCGCCTTGCGGATGGGCGCGGGATCGAACGGATCGTACGAGACGACATGGTTCGTGCCGAGCCCGGCGGCGAAGCGTTCGACGACGGTGCCCATGGTGCCGCGGTTGCGGCGGCCGGAGAGGAGCGCGATCGCCTGCGGCGACGCTTGTTGCTGCTGCAGCGCGGTCACCAGCTGCTGTTGCGCTTCCTTCCAGGTGATGGGTTGATACTGCCCCGTGCCGCGCGGTCCGAGGAGCTTGAGCGGCGTCTGGATGCGATCGGGGTGATAAAGCGCCTGCACGCCGGCCTGCCCGCGGGCGCAGGTGCCGCCCATGCTGATCGGATGCTCGGGGTTGCCCTCGATCTTCTTCGCCTGTACCGCCTTGACGCGTTTCTGCTGTCCGTCGATCGTCCGGATCGACTCACCCTGCATCACGCGAACGGTGATGCCGCATCCCGCGGAGCATTGCTGGCAGAGCGTGCGCACCCAGCCTTCTTCGCCCGGCACGAACCGATCTTCGGACACGAGCAGCGGGATCAACTGCTGCGGTTTGCCGCACCCGTCGAGGATGAGCCCGGCGGTGCCCGCGACGCCGCCGGTTTTGAGGAAATCGCGTCTTTTCATGTGTCGATCCGGAGGTCCTGGTCGCCCGGCGCTACTTGTGGCAGACGAGGCAATCGACGCTCACCTGCTTCTCCCTGTGGCAGTCGATGCACTTGCCCATCGTCCATTTGACGTTTTCCCGCATGTCCATCATCTGGGCCATGTCGCCGTGGCACGTGGAACACTCGACGCCGGCTTTCACGTGCCGCTTGTGCGTGAAGTGCACGGCGGCCGAAGGCGCGAAGCCGTAGACGCGCACCCAGGGCGGTTCTTCCCCCGCCTTGGCGAACGCGGCGAGCTTCTGAATCTCCGGGCTCTCGGGCTTGACGTTCTCGTGGCAGACCATGCACTCGGTCACGCTCGGAATGGTGGCGGCGATCGATCGGTCGGCGTTGACGTGACACGTCAGGCATTCCATCTGGTTGTCGGTCACGTGGGTCTTGTGCGGGTAGGCAACGGGCTGCGCGATCGGACCCGCGGGCCAGAAGGCGGCCGCTGCTGAGCCAATCAGCAGAGTCAGCACAACAGCGCCGAAAACGAATTTACGCATGCGTAGTCTGTGCTCAGGAAATTAGGCCAGCCGTGTCGAGGCGCGAAAGTTTATATCGCTTTGAGTCCCGAAGTCTAGGGACGGGACGCCTCAAACGGCGCGTTCTGGGCGGGGATCGGCTCCGGTGTGTAGGGGAGATTTCGTACGTACTTCTCAACCCACTCCATCTCCACGTTCATCTTGTAGAGCTGGTGCGCGGGTTGCACCCAATCGTGGCCTTCGCGCGGTGCGATGTGGACCTCGCTGGCCACCCCTTGTGCCCTGATGGCGCGGCTCAGCTCCATCGCCTGCGACATCGGCACGCGGGGATCGTTCTCGCCGATGAAGAACAGCGCGGGCGTGCGGACCGCAGTCACGTATTTCAAGGGAGAGTGCTCCCAGTACGTGTCGATCGGCGAGTTCTTCTGCCAGAGCGTGCCGCCGAACCACAGATCGCGATCGGAACGCGTGTCCGACACGCCATACAGCGAGATCCAGTTCGCGACGCCGGCTCCCGAGGACGCCGCCTTGAATCGCGTCGTGAACGTGATCAGCTTGTTGGCGAGATGCCCGCCCGCGCTCCAGCCCATCACCGCGACCTGACCGGCATCGGCGATGCCCATCGCGATAACGCGATCGACGCCGGCCAGCACATCGTGATGGCTGTTCTTGAAGTAGCCGCCAATCGGCTCGCGATAGAACGCGTTGCCATACCCCGAGCTGCCACGGTAGTTGGGCCGCAGGATCGCGTAGCCGCGCGCCGCCCAGGCAGGCTGGTAATAAAAGAAGATCGATCCCCATCCGAATCGATCGGACGCCTCCGGGCCGCCGTGCAGTTGCACGATGAGCGGATAGCGCGTGCCCGGTTTGTAGTCGATCGGATACGTGAGGACGCCTTCCACGCGCGCGCCGTCGATGCCCTTCCACTCGATCCGCTCCTGTCGCGGCAGCGCGAATTCGCGATCGAGGTAGTCGTAGATGCCGGTCACGCGTTTTGGCGCGGCGTCGCCCGTAGTCCACGTCCAGATGTCGCCGATCCGCGTGGGCTCGTCGATCATGAACACGTGCCGCCCCGACACCGTGCTCCACGACGTCGGCACGAGCGCGTGATCTCCTTTCGTGACGGGCTTCGGCGTGCGCGACGCGAGGTCGACCTGAAAGAGGTCCAGCCGGACGCCGGTGTTGACGAGCATCCAGATCGACTTGCTGTCGGCGGCCCAGCCCGCGCGCTGCACTTCGTACGGAAAATCCGGCATCAGCGCGCGTGCCTGGCCCCCTGACGCGGGCACGAGAAACAGGTTCGCGTTGTAGTACGGCTCCTGCTTGTGATTCGCTCGCGCGATGAACAGCACCTGCGAGCCGTCCGGTGCGAGCTCGCCGTCTTCTTCAGGGATCGCATTCCTGGTGAGCTGCACGGGCGACGTGCCATCGGCCGCGATGTTCCACAGCTCCATTTTGTCGGTGTCGGCCGGAAGCTGCGTGGGCTTGCGGCTGAAAATGATGCGGTGGCCGTCTGCTGAAATCCTGTAGGCGAAGACGTAGTAGTCGCCGCCGGTAATGCGCGTGTCCGTTCCGTCGGCGACGGCCATCTTCCACACGTGCCGCTGCCGGTACTCGTCGAGCACGCGGACGTCGCCTCGAAGCTGCTGCCGGGCGCGTTCGGCATCGGTCGGGGGATCGGACGCCAGGAAATAGACCGATGTCCCGTCGGGATGCCACGAAATGTCGGCCACACCGGTTCGCGTGGAGACCTGGCGCGGCGTACCGCCCGCGGCCGGTACGACGAAGACGCTGCCGCGCAGGAGGAAGGCAATCGCAGAGCCGTCTGGCGACCAGCGCGGGCTGTAGGCGCCCGCTTCGTCAACGAGCTGGCGAAGGCCGGTGCCGTCGCTGTTGATGCGCCAGATGCGAGGCACGCGCTGGTTCGCCGGCCAGTCGGCGGCGGCGAGCACGAACGTCAGGCTTTTGCCGTCGGGAGACATTTGCGGATCGCCGACCCGCGGGATGTTCAGCAGGTCGACGAGCGTCATCGGACGCCTGGCGTGCTGGGTGGACGCGCTTGACGTCAATGCCAGGCAGACAGCCAGCAGGATGGCCGGGAAGCAGCATGAACGCGCTGGCATTGAGGTCAAGCGAGTATAAACTGTCAAAACAGGCTTCCAACCCGTAGTGTCCGGCTTCAGCCGGACCGTCTGGAGCACCATGTCTGACCGTAAATATCGGCAGCGCGGCTATCAGGATTCAGGCCGCGACAAGCAGCCTCGTCAGAGCGGACCGCGCCCGCCCCAGGCGTCCAAGCCGCCTGCCGACCGTATCGAGACGCGTGCCGACAAGGCCGAGCGCCGCGCGCTCGAGGGACGCGCGCCGAGCGTGCCCGGTTTTACCGAGGTCACGCGCTGCGCCCGCTGCGGCAACATGTTGTCCGACGCCATTGCGGCCGACTCGCGATGCAAGCGTTGCGGCGCCGACCTGCGAAGCTGCGCGCAGTGCGAGTCGTTCGACACCGGCCAGCGATTCGAGTGCGTCCAGACCATCCCCGTGCGTATCTCGCCGAAAGACGTGCGGAACACGTGCGAGCTCTTCTCCCCGCGCGTGACGGTCGAGCGCGAAACGCGATCGCAGGCGCAGCCACAAGCGCCGAACAGCGCACGCAAAGCGTTCGATGACCTCTTCAAGTAAGGTTCGCCTCATCTTCTTCGAACAATCAATCGGCTGCGAGACGTGCGCGCCGACCAGGCGCGCGCTCGAGCAGATCGTCGACGAGAACGAGCACGTCGAGCTCGAAGCGCTCAATCTCGTGCTCGACAGGGAGAAAGCCGCCGAGTACGGCGTGGATCGGGTGCCCGCGGTCATCATCGAGGCGCCCGGACGCGATCGCATTCGCTACTACGGCGCGCCGCTCGGCTATGAGTTGCCCACGCTGGCGGAAGCCGTGCACATGGCGGCGACCGGCGAAACGCGCCTCAGCGACGAGAGCCGCGCGCAGCTGAAAGCATTGACGACGCCCGTGCACCTGCAGGTGTTCTACACGCCAGGCTGCGTCTATTGCCCGCGGATGATTTCCCTGGCGAACCAGGCCGCCATCGAAAGTCCGCTCGTGACCAGCGTGGCCATCGACGCCGCGGAGTTCCCGGATCTTGTCCGCCGCTACAACGTGAACGGCGTGCCCAAGACGGTGATCAACGACTCGCTCGAGCTCATGGGAGCCGCGCCGGAAGAGGACTTCATGGCGGCTCTTGCCCAATCCACCGGGGAATAGGGAATAGGGATTGGGGATTAGGGTCGTTCTCCTCACGCTGTGGCTCGTTGCGCCGGCGCTGGCGTTGGCGCAGACGCAGACGCCGGTCGCCTATCGCGTCAGCTTTCCGGAAGCCGAACATCACCGCATGCAGGTCGAAGTCACGTTCCCCGACGTGCCGGCGGGAACGCTCGAAGTGTGGATGTCGCGCACCTCCCCCGGGCGCTACGCCATCCACGAGTTCGCGAAGAACGTCTACGACGTCCAGATCGATGACGGCGCGGGCAGGTCGCTGGCCGTGGCTCGCCCCGGGCCGTCGCAGTGGAACGTCAGCGGCCACAGCGGAACGGTGCGGGTTCGCTACAAAGTGTTCGGCGATCGGATCGACGGCACGTACCTCGCGATCGACGCCACCCACGCGCATCTGAATATTCCGGCTTCGCTCATGTGGGCGCGTGGGCTCGAGCCACGGCCCGCGCGCGTCACCTTTGACGCACCCGACGACTGGAAGATCGCGACCCAGTTGCGTCCGACGAGCGATCCGCGCACGTTTACGGCCGCCAACCTTCAGTACCTGATCGACAGTCCGACCGAGTTGAGCAGCTTCACCTTGCATACTTTCCAGGTGGATCAGGAGTTCCGGATTGCCGTCCACCACGAGGGAAGCCCCGCCGACGTCGAACGCTTTGCGGCGGGCGTGCAGAAGATCGTTCGAGAAGAGCGCGCGATCTTCGGCGAGTTCCCGGCCTACGAAGTGCCGTACACCTTCATCGCCGACTACCTGCCGGGGGCGGCAGACGATGGGATGGAGCACAGGAACAGTACGGTGGTCACGGCGCCGCACGGCATGCGGATGCCCGACGAACAACTGTCGCTCCTCAGCACCATCGCGCACGAGTTCTTTCACAGCTGGAACGTCGAGCGCATTCGTCCCGCATCGCTCGAACCGTTCCGCCTCGATGCCCCGAATCCGTCGAGCGAGCTCTGGTTCGCGGAAGGCTTTACGAGCTACTACGCCCCGCTCGCCATGCGCCGCGCCGGGTTGTGGCCGGTCGATGAATTCGCCGGCCGCCTCGGCTACCTGCTCGACGGCGTCATCCGAAGCCCGGGGCGCAAGTATCGCAGCGCCGAAGAGATGAGCCGGATGGCCCAGTTCGTCGACCAGGCCGCGTGGAGCGATGCCGCCGGTTTTCCGAACCACTTCATTTCGTATTACGACTGGGGCGCCGTCATCGCTCTTGGACTCGATCTCTCGCTGCGCGTGCGCTCCAATCACCAGGTCACGCTCGACGATTTCATGCGGCGCGCGTGGCACGAGTTCGGGCGGGTCCCGCCGACCTCAGATGGTATCGTCGCCAGGCCCTACACGACTCAGAATCTGCGCGACCTCCTCGCAGAGGTCTCACGCGATCGCGCGTTTGCGGACGAGTTCTTCAACCGCTTCGTCCACGGGCGCGAGGTCCCCGATATCGCCTCGCTTGCCGCGCATGCGGGGCTCGTGTTGAACAAGCGGAATCCGGGTGGCGGATGGATTGGTCCCGTGTCGCTGGAATTCGGCGCGAACATGGCTCGCGTGACCGAGCAGACGATCGAGGACACACCCGTGTATCGGGCCGGACTCGACCGTGGCGACGACATTCTGTCAATCGACGGCGCGGCCATGAGCAGCCGCTCGCGGCTCGACGAGATCGTCCAGCGCCATCGCCCGGGCGACGTCATCCGCATGTTGATTCGCCGCCGCGGCACGACGCGGGAGCTGACGATCACGATCGCAGAGGACCCACGGCTGCAGTTCGTCCCGGCGGAGCAGCTCGGACGTCAGTTGACGGCCGCGGAGCGGGCGTTCCGCGACGCGTGGCTCTCGTCCCGGCAGTAGCCCTCCGAGCGCTGCCAATCACGTCATATACTGCGGCTCTGAATGTCCGACCTCTCCCCGCGCAACTGGACGCGCATCTATCTCACCGTCATAGCCGTCGAAGCGCTCGTGCTGCTTTGCCTGTTGTGGCTGCAGCGCCACTACGGGATCTGATCCATGCACCTGCTCGACTGGGGAGTGATGGCCGCCTACATCGCGTGGCTCGTGTGGGACGGCGTCAAGCGCACCAAGCTCGAGCGCACCACCGAATCGTACTTCCTGGCGAACCGGTCGATGCCGTGGTGGGCCGTCGGTCTCTCGGTGATGGCCACGCAGTTGAGCGCCATCACGCTGGTCGGGACGACCGGGCAGGGCTACAACGACGGCCTGCGGTTCGTGCAGTTCTATTACGGGCTGCCGCTGGCGATGGTGATTCTGTGCGTGACGCTGGTGCCGTTCTTCTATCGCGCCAGGGTCTACACGGCGTACGAGTACCTGGAGCGGCGCTTCGATCTCAAAACACGCACGCTGACGAGCGGGCTGTTTCTCGTGTCGCGCGCGATGTCGTGCGGCGCGATCGCGGCCGCCCCGGCGGTCGTGCTGTCGGTCGTGCTCGGATGGAGCGTCACGATGACGACGCTGCTGATTCTCGTGCCGGCGGTGATTTACACGATGCTCGGCGGCGTGCAGGCGGTGACCTGGACCGACGTCAAGACGATGAGCCTGACGGTGGTGGCGCTCGTCATCGCCGTGGTGTTTCTCGTGCGGGGACTGCCCGAAGGCGTGGGCGTGGACGATGCGCTGGCGATCGCCGGCGGCACGGGCCGGCTGCAGGCCTTCGATTTGCGCTTCACGCTGACGGAAACCTACACCTTCTGGTCGGGCATGCTGGGCGGCCTGTTCCTGATGCTCTCCTATTTCGGATGCGATCAGAGCCAGGTGCAGCGGTATCTCACCGCAAAATCCGAGGATGCCGCCAAGACATCGTTGTTGATGAGCGCGTACTGGAAGATTCCTCTCCAGGTGCTCGTCCTCGTCGTCGGCGTTCTTACGTTCGTGTTCTATCTGTTCAACCAGCCGCCGCTTTTGTTCAACCCGATTCACGACCAGCGCGTGCGGACGGGCGCATCGGCGCCGGCATACGAGGCGCTGCAGCGCGAGTTCCAGACGACGTTCGACGCGCGTCGGCAGGCGGCGGTCGAGATGGCCGCGGCCCGCCACGCGCAGGATGTGCGCGAACAGGCGCGCGCGACCGACGAGTTCAGCCGGCAGGATCGGACGTTGCGATCGATCAGGACGAAGGCGGCATCGCTCGTCAAACAAACGACGGGCGACGCGAATTACAACGACGTGAACTACGTGTTTCCCACCTGGATCATGACGGCGCTTCCGATCGGCATCGTGGGGCTGTGGATCGCCGCCATCATTACGGCCGCGACAGATTCGATTGCGGCAGAGCTGAACTCGCTGTCGACCGCCTCGGTCATCGACTTCTACAAGCGGCTGGCGCAGCCTTCGGCGACGGACGCCCACTATCTGCTCGTGTCGCGGGCCACCACCGGGTTCTGGGGCGTGTTCGCCGGCTTTGTCGCCGTGTACGCGAGCAGCCTCGGGTCGCTCATCGAGGTGGTGAACCGGTTCGGATCGTTTTTCTACGGCTCGATTCTCGGCGTGTTCATGCTGGCGATTCTCACGCGCCGGGCGACGGGCACGGGAGCCTTTGTTGGCCTCCTTACGGGCATGGTCGTGGTGGCGTTGGTTGCCTTCGGCCGGCCGGACATTTCGTTCCTGTGGCACAACGTGATTGGCGCCGTGGTGGTCTTCAGCGTTGGTTCGCTGGTGAGCCTCTTTACAGCGAGCAATCTTCGGATAGATTGAAATCAGACCGCGGGTTATCGTCGTCTGTATGACTACTCAGATTGAACAGATCCAGCGCGCGTGCCAGATCATCCAGGCGAATCCGGAAGAGCGCCACACGCTTGGCGCTTTGGCGGGACAAGTGGGCCTGAGCCGGTTTCACTTCCAGCGCGCGTTCACCGAGGTCGTCGGTATCTCGCCGCGCGCGTTTGCCGAGGCGTGCCGGCTCGGCCGGGTGAAGCGCGCGCTGAAGAAGGGCGACCGTGTGACGCCCGCGATCTACGACGCGGGCTACGGATCGAGCAGCCGGTTGTACGAGCGCGCGGATGCCGCGCTCGGGATGACGCCGGCGACCTATCGAAAAGGGGCGCCTGGCGTCGAAATCGATTTCACGATCGCCGATTCACCGTTGGGACGGCTGCTCCTTGCCGCCACGGCGCGCGGCGTGTGCCGGGTCATGATTGGGGACAGCGATCGCGCGCTCGAAAAAGATCTGCGCGCGGAATTTCCCCACGCGCTCGTCAGGCCGAACGATCGCATCCTCAGCGCACAAGTACGGGCGCTCCTGGAGCACCTGCGCGGCCGATCGCCGCACGTCGATCTGCCGCTCGACGTGCGCGCCACCGCCTTCCAGTGGCGCGTCTGGCGTCAGCTCCAGGCGATTCCGTACGGCGAAACCCGCACCTACCAGCAGGTCGCGGCCGCAATCGGCAGGCCCGCGGCCACCCGTGCGGTCGCCCGCGCGTGCGCGACCAACCCCGTCGCGCTCGTCATCCCCTGCCATCGTGTCGTGCGGACGGACGGGTCGATGGGCGGGTACAGATGGGGGACCGTCCGGAAGGAAAAGCTGCTGCGGCGGGAAAAGACACGGGCGGGCGAATTCAGCAGTTCGTCGGGTTCGTCAAGTTCGTCGGTTCGTCAGGTTCGTTAGGTTCGTGCAGTTCGTCAGTTCGGGGGTTCGTTAAGTTCACCCCATCCCACCTGACTCCTGCGGATGTCGAACGCAACGAACCTTGCGAACCCCCGAACCCACGAACCCCACGAACTTTACGAACCGAATAGACCTGTGAGTAGAATGACCTCACTTTGTCCAAAACGCATTACGGCACCAGCTTCTGGCTGGACCGTTTTCCTTCATCCCGTCGCCCGTCCTATCCCCGTCATCGCGGCCACCTGGAGATCGACGTCGCCATCGTTGGCGGGGGTGCGATGGGTTCCGCGACGGTGTACGTGCTGGCGGCGGCCGGTGTTCGTGTCGCGCTGTTCGAAGAAGGACGGATCGCCCAGCGCCAGGCGGGCAGAGGAACCGGCATCGTCGCTCATGAGCCGGAGCCGTTTTTCTACAAGCTGGCGAAACAGCATGGGGTGCGCGACGCAAGGTACATCTACCAGGGCGCGCGCCGCGGATCGCACGAATACCTCGCCGCGCTGAAGCGCCTTCGCATCGAGTGCGGCCTCGAGATTCGCGACGCCGTGCACTTCAGCACCACGCCTGACGGCATCCAGGAGCTTCAAAAAGAGTACGCGGCACAGCGCGACGCCGGGCTCGAGGTGGCGTCGATCAAAGGAACGCCGCTCGTTCGCCGGGTGGGCGCGAACGGGTTCGGCCTCATCACGCATGGCAACGCCAGTGTCGATCCCTACAAGGCCACGCTCGGGTTTGCCAGGGCCGCCGTCGCCCGGGGTGCGCAGGTGTTCGAGCAATCGCGCGTCACGCGCATTCGCCCCAGAAGGCGGACGGTCGAGATCAAGACCGATGGCGGCACCGTCACCGCGTCGAAGGTCGTCGTGGCCAGCGGGTATCCGACCGACGATTTCAAACCGTTGCGGCGCCGGTTCGTCCGCTCCGACAGCTATATCGTGCTGACACCCGAGCTCCCGGCTGCGGTACGGCGCGAGATGACGCCGCCGGACCTGATCCTTCGCGACACGTCGGCGCCCGACCATTGGACGCACTGGACCGGGAATCGCGTGCTCTTCTCGGGCGCCGATCAGTCCAGCGTGCCCGATCGCGCGCGGGAACGCGCGATCGTACAGCGCACCGGGCAGTTGATGTACGAGCTGTCGGTCATGCGCTCCGCGATTTCCGGCACCATGCCGGAATACTCGTGGGACTCCGAGTACTCCCGCACGATCGACGGCGTGCCGTACTACGGCCCTCACCGAAACTACCCCCATCACTATTTCGCGTTCAGCGGCGGCCCGGGCGGCCTCGGGTTTTCGTTCACCGCCGCGCGCATCATCCTTCGCCACATGCAGGGCGAGCCCGACAAGGGCGACGAGCCGTTCTCGTTCGTGCGGATCCGGGAATGAGCCAGGTCGACCTGCTCGCCTTTGGCCCGCATCCGGACGACCTGGAAATCGGGTTGGGCGGGACGCTGGCCAGGCAGGCGGCGCTGGGTCACACTGTGGGACTGTGCGACCTGACGCGAGGCGAGATGTCGACGAACGGCACGCCCGAAGAGCGCGTGAGGGAGGCGGAAGAAGCCCGCACAGTGCTCGGGGCGGCCTGGCGAGAGAATCTGGGTTTGCCCGACCGCGCGATCGGCACCTCGACCGATCACACCCGCACGGTCGTGGAGCTCATCCGGCGGGTGCGGCCCAAAGCCGTTGCCATCCCGTACTGGCAGGATCGCCATCCTGACCACCGGGCCGCCGCGGAGATGCTCAAGGACGCCGTCTTCAACGCGAAGCTCAAGCGGTACGCGGCAGCGGGCGACCCGTGGCAGCCCGCGTGGGTGTGCTTTTACTTCATCAACGACGCCGCGCCGGTGTCGTTCGTCGTCGACGTGTCGGACTACTACGAGGTGAAACGCCGCGCGCTGGGGTGCTACCGGAGCCAGTTTTCCCGCGCAACCGGCCACGCCGAAACGCGTCTAAACTCTTCAGGGTTCAATCAGCTCATCGAGAGCCGGGATGCGCAGTTCGGGGCCCTCGCTGGTGTAAGGTTTGCTGAAGGGGTCGTGGTGAACGAGCCCGTGGTCCGGGATCACTTGCTGAAGTAGGGTGGGATGAACATCGGAGTGGTGTGTTACGCCTCGGTTGGCGGCAGCGGCATCGTCGCCACCGAGTTGGCGAAGTCGCTGGCGCGCCGCAACCATCAGGTGCATCTGATCAGCACCGAGCCTCCATTCCGGCTCGGCGAGTACGAAGCCGGGCTGGCGTTTCACCGCGTTCACACGCCCACCTATCCGCTCTTCCGCGAGCCTCAGTACCTGCTGTCGCTCGCCAACAAGATTGTGATGTTGTCGCGCGAGTTCTCGCTCGACATCGTGCACGCGCACTACGGCATTCCGCACGCGACCGCCGCGTACCTCGCCAAACAGATTCTTACCGCGACCAATGGCAACCCCGACGTGAAGGTACCGAAGGTCATTACCACGCTGCACGGCACGGACATCACGCTGCTCGGCAGCGATCCCTCGTACTCGGAAACGGTCGCGTTCTCCATCGATCAGTCCGACGGGGTCACGGCGGTGTCGGAAAGCCTGCGGCGCGACACCTACGACGCGCTGCCGATCAAGCGCGACATCCGTGTCATTCCGAACTTTCTCGAGTGCGACGAGCACAAGCGCCGCGCGCTGCCGGATCTGCGCGCACGGCTGTGCCCGCCATCCAGGTACGACAAGCTGATCATTCACCTCTCGAACTTCAGGCCGGTGAAACGGGTGGATGCCGTCGTGGAGATCTTCAAGCGCGTGCACCGGGATGTGCGCGCGAAGCTGATATTCGTCGGGGAAGGCCCCGAGCTCGCCCGCGCGATGCGCATGGTGCACGACTACGGTCTCGCGTGCGACGTGGAGGCCCTCGGCGAGCAGGATCAGGTCGTGCCGCTGCTGTCCGTGTCGGATTTGTTCCTGCTTCCATCGGCGCAGGAAAGCTTCGGGCTGGCCGCGCTCGAAGCCATGGCGTGCGAGGTGCCCGTGGTGGCGTCGCGGGTGGGCGGCCTGCCCGAGGTTGTCGAGGACGGCGTGTCCGGCCTGCTCGCCGATCCCGAAGACATTGAAGGCATGGCCAGGCACGCGACCAGCATCCTCAGCGATCCCGCACTGCACGCGCGCTTCGCGCGCGGGGGTCTCGAGCGCGTACGACGCCACTTCTGCGCGGGCCGCGTCGTGCCGCAATACGAGGCGTACCACCAGGAAGTCATCCGGGACGCGACATGACGGTCTGGCGTGCAAGCCTTCTCGTCGGCGTGATGCTCGCCGTGCAGCTGAGCGCACAACTGCGCGTGCGGCCCATCGATCTCGAAGACGGATCGGTCGGTCTCGGGCTGATGCTTCGCCAGCTGGGCACCACCGCCGTGTTCATGCAGGCGACGGCGCACCCGGACGATGAGAACAACGCGCTGCACGTGTATCTGAATCGGGGCCAGGGCGTCCGCACGGTTCTCGCGACCGCGACACGCGGCGACGGCGGCCAGAACGAAATCGGACCCGAGCTCTACGATCCGCTCGCGGTGCTCCGAACCGAAGAGCTCGAGGCGATGCACCGCTTCGACTCGACCGAGCAGTACTTCACCCGTGCCATCGACTTCGGCTACTCCTTCAGCATCGAAGAAACGCTCGAGAAGTGGGGCAGGGACGAGATTATCGGCGACTACGTCAGGCTCATCCGCATGACGCGCCCCGACGTCGTGCTGGGGATGCTTCCCACCGGCACCGCGGGTGGACTTCACCATCAGACGTCGGGCTTGCTCAGCCGCGAGGCGTTCAAGGCGGCCGGCGATCCGTCGCGCTATCCCGATCAGATTCGCGACGGCCTCATGCCGTGGCAGCCGCGCAAGTACTACTACCCGTTGGGCGGTCCTGGCGGGGGCGGGCGCGGTCAGCCGGCGCCGGCCGGCGGCGCGCTGCCGCTCGGCGCGCTGAACGCGGCTTCTTTTGATATTTCCGGGTTCGATCCCCTGCTGGGGCTGTACCTACGTCGAGGTCGGGACGGAAGAGCGCGGGATGCACAAGAGCCAGGCGATGGCGGGCCTTCTGGCGCTGCCGTCGGGCCGGACGCAGCAGCGATTCCTCCTGATGGATTCGCTCGTGCCGGCCGTCTCGGGCGATGAGCCGTCGTTGTTCAACGGCATTGATACGACGATTCCTGGTCTCGCGCTGCTGGCGGGGCCGTCAGCGCCGGCGCCGCTCGTCGACGGATTGCGTGCGATCGCCAATCACGTGTCGGCGGCGCAGAAGACCTTCGATGCCGGCGATCCCTTTGCGACGGCCCCGTCGATTCTTGCCGGACTGCGCGCCGTGCGAATGCTCCGTCAGCAGCTTGGCACGATGGGTCTGCCGCGAGAGGGGCAGTTCAACATCGATCAGCGGCTGAAGACCAAGGAAGACCAGCTCAGCGAAGCTGCCGTGCTGGCGCACGGCCTTCGCGTCGAAACGCTCGCCGATGATGGCGTCGTCGTTCCCGGACAGACCGTGCGCGTCTCGATCAGCATCGGCGATCGCGGCCGTCCGATCGCCGTGTCGTCGATCGCCCTGAACGGATTTTCGGTTCCCGCCACGTGCCAGTCGGGTCCGATCGAGGTGGGCTCGGTCTACCGCTGCGATGCGTCGACACAGATTCCGGCGAACGCGACGGTCACCAAGCCGTACTGGAAGCCGCTGGCCAGGGCGGCCCGTTACGAATTCGAGCCCGACGCGCCGTTCGGCCTCCCGTTCCGTCCAACGCCCTTCCGTGTGTCGTTCGCGCTCTCGGCGGGCGGTACCGATGTGCGCTTCGATCGCGACGTCCAGTTCAGGTACGAAGGACGCGAGCTCGAAGGCGAGAAGCGCATGGAGCTCACCGTCGTGCCGCGCCTGGCACTGCGGGTCAGCCCGTCGATCGCGATCGTGCCGGCCGGGCGCGGGGTCACGGCCATCGATCGGGAAGTCCGCGTCACGGTCGCCAATCACGGCAAGGGCGCGGCAGCCGGTCAGGTGCGCCTGGACGTCCCGCCGGGCTGGACGACGACGCCGGTGCAAACACTCAACTTCACGCGCGAAGACGAGTCGCAGACCGTGCGATTCACGATCCGGCCCGGAGCCAAAACGGCGATGGGGCAGTACAGCGTGAAATCGCTGGCCACAGCCGATGGGCAGAGCTTCGAGACCGGCTTTCAGATCGTCGAATATCCGCACATTCGCCGCCGGCAGCTGGAGATTCCCGCCGCCGTTGCCGTGAAGGTGATGGACGTGCGGCTCGCGCAGAATCTCACGATCGGGTACGTGATGGGGACGGGCGACGACATTCCCGCGGCGCTTCGCGGCCTTGGCGCGACGGTTCAGCTGCTCGACGCCGACGAGCTGTCCTGGGGCGACCTCACCCGCTACCACGCGATTTTCATCGGCGTGCGCGCGTACGACAGCCGCGACGATCTGCGCGCCAACAACAAGCGCATTCTCGATTACGCGGCGTCGGGCGGCACGGTGATCGTCCAGTACAACCGGGCCAGCACGTGGACCCAGTACGCGCCGTTTCCACTCGGCTTCAGCAATACGCGGGTCACGGACGAGAACGGCCAGGTTCAGATGCTTTCGTCCGACGACCCCGTCTTTCATTTTCCCAATGAGATCGGCGACGCGGCCTGGAGCAACTGGGCGCAGGAGCGCGGCACGTACTTCGTGGTGGCCGACGATCGGCGCTACACCGATCTGATCCAGATTCAGGAGCCGTTCGAGCACAACACGGGATGGAAGAAGGGCGCGCTCGTGAGCGCCGACGTGGGCAAGGGGCGCTGGATCTTCGTGGGCCTCGGACTGTGGCGGCAGGTCACCGCCGGCACCGACGGTGCGTATCAGCTTCTCGCCAATCTCGCCAGCCGGGGAAAGCTGCCGGGAAAGTAACCTCCATCCCGCCCGGTTTTTGAATGCGATTACAAATTTGAAACGCGTGATTGTTCGCGTGAGTGCGGTTGAGCTGTGGAATAATTCATCCCTCCCCAGCCCGGCCCTCGGTACTTCGGATGAATTCCGATCCGCGGATTCAGCATCTGCTGCGTCGCGCAGGTTTCGGCGCCTCGGCCGCCGAGGCGGCGGCGTTTGCCCAGATCGGTTTCCTGCCCGCCATTGAAGTCCTCGTCGACTATCACCGCAGTCCGGACGAGGTAGATCAGTTCATCGGCCAGGGAGGCTACGCCGGCGTCACCCCCTCGTCTGGAGGGATGGAACCGTTCTCCCCTGCGACGATCGTCAACGATGCGCGGCAGCGGTGGCTCTTCCGCATGCTGCATACCCGCCGGCCGTTGCAGGAGAAGATGGTTCTCTTCTGGCACCAGCATTTCGCGACGGCTTACAGCAAGATTGCGAACGCCGTCGGAGGGGTGGCGGCCACGCAGATGATGGCGGCGAAACGATCCGAACATCCCGCGGGGCTGCCGGGTCAGATCGAGCTCTTCCGCGAGCTGGCCCTGCCGAATTTCCGCGATCTGCTGTTCGAAGTCGCCCGCGATCCCGCGATGCTGTTCTGGCTGGATGGCCGCCTCAATACGCGAGCGCGCCCGCAGGAAAACTTCGCTCGCGAGGTGATGGAGCTGTTCACGATCGGCGTCGGGCAGTTCACCGAGAGCGACGTCTACGCGGGCGCGCGGGTCTTCACGGGCTGGAACCTTCAGCGGATTGGCGAGGCACGCGATCCGGGCACCTTCTATCAGTTCGTCTACAACGGCGCGCAGCACGACACCGGCGCGAAGACGTTCAGTTTTCCGATCTACACGAACGGCATCAAGACGATTCCCGCCCGCGCCGAGTCTGGCGGCATGGAAGACGGGCGCGACCTGATTGCGGCGCTCGCCCGGCACCCTGAAACGGGCCGGCGCCTGGCGCGGAAACTGTGGGGCTTCTTCATCAGCGAGATTCAACCGCCGAGCGAGGCGTTCGTGGCCCGTATCGCCACGATGTACACACAGAGCGACTGTCACATGGCGGCGGTCGTGCGTGCCGTGCTGACGTCGCCAGAATTCGACTCGCCCTCGAGCTATTTCGGCAGGTTTTCGTGGCCCGTGGAGTACGTCGCGCGTGCGCTCAAGGAGCTCGGATACAGCGGCTTCACGCTCAACCGGGCATTGAACCCGCTGTCGAACATGGGGCAGCAATTGTTCGAGCCGCCCGACGTCAACGCGTGGGAACGGGGCGCGGCGTGGATCACGACCGCGTCGATGCTCGCGCGCATGAACTTCGCGGCCACGCTGACATCGAGCCAGCGCGCCGATATTGCCGCGTCCGCCGGCGGTCAGGGCCCGACGCCAGAAGCGTTGTTGTCGTTCTTTCTCGACAGGGTGACGCCGTCGCGGTTCGAGCCGAACGCCTACGACACGTTGCTCGAGTATCTCCGGAGCGGAGGCGCCTGGACCGGGGGTGCATCGCAGCTCCGTGCCAAAGCGCCCGGACTGCTGCACTTGATCGTCGGATCTTCGGAGTATCAGTTCGTATGAGGACGCGGAAGGTGACGCCATGACGCTCAGCCGGCGCGATTTCGTGCGCGGCGGCATCGCGGCATTCAGTCTCGGATTCGAGGCTCCGCGATTTCTCTGCGACATCGCTCTGGCGCAGGGCGCCTCGTTCAGAAGTCTTGTCGTCGTGTACCTCGCCGGAGGCAACGACTCTCTCAGCATGCTCGTGCCGTATCGCGATCCGTTGCTGCAAAACCGGCGGCCGACACTGGCGGTTCCGGCCGGTCAGGTGCTCCAGATCGGCCGCGACACTGCCGGCAACGAGCTCGGGCTTCACCCGCGGCTCACCGGTCTCAGAGCGATGTTCAACGAAGGCCGGCTGGCGCTCATTCAGCGGACGGGCTATGCCAACTCGAGCCGGTCGCATTTCGAAGGGACCGACATCTGGTCGACGGCCAATCCTCTATCCCCGCAGGGCCCCGGCTGGCTCGGGCGCTATCTCGATACCATTCCGCCGCCGCTCGATCCGCTCTTCGGCTGGAACACCGCGTCCGAAACGCCGCACGCGTTGCTGTCTCGCCTGGTCGCCGTGCCATCGATTACCAATCCGTCGGCGTATGCCTTTGGCAGCCCGAACGGCGCTGCCGAAGCCGAGCTCGAGCGTGCGGCGGCTGTGCGCATGTCGTCGCATCTGCCGATCCACCGTCCGCATCTCGCGTTCGTGAATGCCAGCATGCAGTCTGCGCTCGCGACGCTCGATCGGGTCGCGACGGTCGGCACGTACGCGCCGGCCATCACGTACCCGAACAACGGGTTCGCGCTGGCCCTTCGCGCGGTGGCCGGCGCGCTCGTCACACAGATAGGCACGCGGATTTTCTGGGTCCAGACCGGCGGGTACGACACGCATGCGTCGCAGGCCGGGACGTACCCGAATCTGATGGGGACCTTGAATGACGGGCTCACCGCGTTCTATCAGGATCTCGGCAGCCACGGTCTGCTGAACGACACGCTCATCCTGCAGTTCTCGGAATTCGGCCGGCGCATCAACGAGAACGGCAGCGGCGGTACCGATCACGGCGCCGCCAGCGTGATGATGGCCATCGGCGGGCAAGTGCGGGGCGGGATCTATGGCACCGCGCCATCGCTGGCCCCCGACCCGGCCAACCCTACGCTCGAGAACAACGGCACCGACCTGCGGTACGAAACCGATTTCCGCTCGGTCTACGCGCGCGTCATCGATCGCTGGCTCGGCGCAGATTCGGCGTCGATTCTTGGAGGAGACTTCAGGAATGGTTCGCCGGAGTTCCTGTAGACTGCGATCGCGTGCCGGCGACGATCAGCGTCAGCTCGATTCTTTCGGCGCTCTCCTACGCGCTCGACCTCACTGAGGGGCATCCTCGCGGTCATTCAGCCCGGACGTGTCTCATCGGCATGGAGCTGGCGCGCATCATCGGACTGCCGGAAGCCCACCAGCAGCACCTCTTTTACGCCCTGCTCTTGAAAGACGCGGGCTGCTCCGCGAATGCGGAGCGCATGTTCCAGGTGTTCGGCGGCGACGATCAGGCCGCCAAGCGCGGCGCCTGGGAGCGCGACTGGCGGACGTTCCGTGGCAAGGCGTCGTACGCGTTGAAATTCGCGGAGCCTGGCGGCACCCTGGGTGCCCGGATCAAGCGTTTTCTCTCGCTTGCACGCGGCGGACGCGAGGTTGGCCGGTCGATCTATCAGATCCGTTGCGACCGTGGCGCGGAGATCGCGCAGGGCCTTGGATTTTCGGCGATGACCGCCGAAGCCATCCGGTCGATGGACGAGCACTGGGACGGCGGCGGATACCCCGAGGGGCTGAAAGGTCGGCACATCCCGCTGCTCGCGCGCATCGTCGGACTGGCGCAGGTGGCCGAGATCTTCGCCGACCAGAAAGGGCCGCATGGCGCGCTCGGTGTCGTGCGCGCACGTCGTGGAAGATGGTTCGATCCCGGTCTCGTGACGGCGTTTGCCTGCGTGGCCGAGGACGCGTCGGTCTGGCGCAGGGTGACGTCGAACGAGCTCGACAGGGAAGTGTCTGCCGTCGAGCCGCAGGTGCTGCCGTTTGCCGTGGACGAGCACAGGCTCGATCAGATTGCGGCGGCGTTTGCCTGGGTCGTCGACGCGAAGTCTCCCTTCACGTTCCACCATTCAGACGCGCGTGGCGGAATTCGCCACGTCGATGGGCGGGCAGATGGGCCTCTCGACGGCGGAATGCGTGCGGCTGAAGCGCGCGGCGCTCCTGCACGACATCGGCAAGCTCGCCGTGCCGAACCGCATTCTCGACAAGCCGGGACCGTTGACCGAAGACGAGTGGGGAATCATGCGGCTTCACCCCTACTACACGTTTCAGATTCTCGAACGCGTGCCGGTCTTCGGCGAGTTCGCGTTCGATGCGAGCGCGCATCACGAACGGATGGACGGGCGCGGCTACTACCGCAATCTGCGAGGCGATCAGCTGTCGCTCAGCGCGAGGATCCTCGCCACGGCCGACAAGTTCGACGCCCTCTCCGCCGATCGGCCCTATCGCCAGGGCCTGCCGCGCGAACGTGTCTGTGACGTGCTGAGCGCGGATGCCGGCTTCGACCTCTGTCACGATTGCGTGGCCGCGATGAAAGGTGTCGCGGGTGTGTAATACTTCTCAGTTCACATGCGCCAGCCAGTCGCGGTTCTGACAGCCGCTCTCCTGGGATGTTCGGGATTGCTCTCGCTCGCCTCCGCCCAGGAGCGCGCGGCGGATCTGGGCCCCGCCCTCCTGCAGCAGCCGGCGGTGAAAGCGGCGGTCGAGTTTGCGCGCGCCAGCGAGATGCAGACGATCGACGATCAGATCCGGCTGTGCGAGGTCGAAGCCCCCCCGTTTCAGGAAGCAAAGCGCGCCGAGCTGTACGCCGCGATGTTCCGCGAGGCCGGGCTGAAGAACGTCCGCATCGACGCCGAGGGCAACGTCATCGGCGAGCGCCCCGGTGCGAACCCGCGCCCGCACCTCGTCATGAGTGCCCACCTCGACACCGTCTTTCCGAGCGGCACCGACGTCAAGGTGCGCCGTCAGGGATACGTGCTGCGCGGAGCCGGCATCGGCGACGACTGCCGCGGGCTTGCCGATCTGCTCGCGGTGGCGCGGGCGCTGAACAAGGCGTCCGTTTCGACGCCGGGCACGATCACGTTCGTCGGCACCGTCGGTGAGGAAGGTCTCGGCGATCTGCGCGGCGTGAAGCGCCTCTTCAACGACACGCTGAAGGGCCGGATCGATCGCTTCGTGTCGATCGATGGCGAGGGGCTCGGGATTACCCACGTGGCGATCGGCAGCACGCGGTATCGCGTCACCTTCAAGGGTCCCGGCGGGCACAGCTTCGGATCGTTCGGCACGGTGAATCCGGTTCACGCGCTCGGCCGGGCGATCGCGCGCATCGGCGACTTTCAGGTGCCGGGCTCGCCGCGCACGACGTTCAACGTCGGGCGGATTGGCGGCGGCACGTCCGTGAACGCGATTGCGAGCGAGGCCTGGATGGAGGTGGATCTCCGGTCTGCTGAAGCCGCGTCGCTGCGTGCGCTCGAGAAGCAGTTCCGTCAGGCGGTCCAGGACGCGGTGACGCAGGAAAACGCGCGCTGGAGCAGCCAGGCGCTGACAGTCTCGATCGAGACGGTCGGGTCGCGTCCCGCGGGCCGCGTGGCGTCGGGCTCGCCGATCGTCCAGGCCGCGATCTCGGTGTCGCGTGCGCTCAATCTGCCGATCGCGTTCGCCGAAGGGTCGACCGATGCGAACCTTCCCCTCAGCCTCGGGATTCCCGCGGTCACGATCGACACGGGCGGCCGCGGCTCGGGCGCCCACACCGATCACGAAATGTTCGATGCAACCGACGCATGGAAGGGGACGCAACGCGCCGTGCTGCTGGCGGTGGTCCTCGCCCAACCCTGATTCGTTGGTTTACACTTCTATTTCGATGGCTCCAGCGAAGGCGATGCCCCCGATCAAGCGGACGAAATTCAAGCTCAGCAACGATGAGCTGCTCGAAATCTACTACTGGTTGAGGCTCATCCGGGCGTTCGACGAACGTCTCAGCCTGGGCGTGCGCCAGGGCAAGGTGCGCAGCGGCGTGTACACGGGGATCGGCCAGGAAGCGATCATCGTCGGCTGCTGTTTCGGCCTGCGGCCCGATGACTGGATTTTTCCCCTGCACCGCGATCTGGGTGCGCTGCTGATGAAAGGCGTGAGCGCGCGCCAGATGATGGCGCAGATGTTCGCCAAGGTGACCGGTTTGTCGAAAGGACGCGACTCGGCGCTGCACAGTGGCGTCAACGAGCTCGGCATCTTCGGCAACACCAGCATGCTTGGCGCCAACCTGCCTGTCGCGGCCGGCGTCGCGCTGACGATGAAGATGGAAGGCACGGACAACGTGTGCGTGGCGTTTTTCGGCGAAGGCGCGAGCAACACCGGCGACTTTCACGAAGCCATGAACTTCGCCGGCGTCAACAAGCTGCCGATCGTGTTCATCTGCGAGAACAACCTGTACGCGTATTCGGTGCCGATCGAGAAGAGCATGGCGATCGAGGACGTCGCGGTCCGGGCCGAAGGCTACGGCTTCGACGGGGTCGCCATCAACGGCAACGACGTGCTCGCGGTGTTCCAGGCGATGAAGGGCGCCAGACGCCGCGCCCGCGCCGGTGAGGGCCCGACGCTCATCGAGTGCAAGACGTACCGATGGCACGGCCACTCGGAGCACGACAAGGCGTTCTACCGCACGAAGGAAGAGCTCGCGATGTGGAAGAGCCGCGATCCGCTTCCGACCTTCACGACCTATCTCGAGCACATGAGCGTGCTGACCGAAGAAAAGGAACAGGAAGTCGATCGGCGCATCAAGGACACGCTCGACGATGCCGTGCGGTTTGCCGAGGACAGCCCGGATCCGGCGCCGGAAGAAGCCGCCACCGACCTGTACGCTTAGTTCTCAGCATCATGGCCAAGGAACTCTCCTACCTCGAAGCCATTCGCGAGGCGTTGTTCGAAGAGATGCGCCGCGACCCGAAAGTGTTCGTCCTGGGCGAGGACGTCGGGCCGTACGGCGGGGCGTTCGGCGTGACCGCCGGCATCGCGGATGAGTTCGGCGAGGCACGCTGCCTCGACACCCCCATCTCCGAATCGGCCATCGTCGGTGTGAGCATTGGCGCGTCGCAGCGCGGCTATCGCCCGGTCGCCGAGATGCAGTTCGCCGATTTCATCACCTGCGGTTTCGATCAGATCGTGAACCAGGCCGCGACGCTAAGGTACCGCTACCGGCGGCCGCTCCTCGTGCCCCATCGTCGTGCGTGCGCCGGGGGGCGGGAATGTCGGCGGCGGCCTGTATCACTCGCAGAATCCCGAAGCGTGGTTCGTCCATCGCGCGGGTCTGAAGGTTGTCGCGCCCTCGACACCGTGGGACGCGAAAGGCCTGCTGAAGGCGGCGATCCGCGACGACAACCCCGTCATCTACTTCGAGCACAAATATCTCTACCGCCGCGCGAAGGGGCCTGTTGCCGGAGGACGACGAGATCGTCCCCATCGGCGTCGCCGCCGTGCGGCGCCCCGGCAGCGATGCCACGCTCGTGACCTACGGTGCGATGGTGCAGCCCTCGCTCGAAGCCGCCGATCGGCTGGCCAGGGAAGGTGTCGAGGTCGAGGTGATCGATCTGCGGTCGCTGATGCCGTACGACAAGGCCGCGATTTTTGCGTCGGTCGAGAAAACCAGCCGCCTGCTGATCGTGCACGAGGACGTGAAGACGCTGGGCATCGGCGCCGAGCTGGCTGCGGTCGTGGTGGAGGAGCGATTCGAGGCGCTCGACGCGCCCGTGATGCGGGTGACCTATCCCGACACACACCCGCCATTCTCGCAGGTGCTCGAACACTACAACCTGCCGAACGCCGACAAGATAGCGGACGCGCTCCGGCAGCTCGCCGGGTACTGATCTCGCCGACGTCGCGCGATGTCAGGGCACATGGATGATGGCAGATGGCAACGACTGCCATCTGCCATGTGCCATCTGCCATGACGAACGTTACTTGTTCTCTTTGATTCCCGCCGGCATCGCGACGTCTGCCGCCGTGACGTTCGTCGCAATCTTCAGCACTTCGTTGTTGATGGTCATGAAGGTCGTGCGCGCCGGGTTGGCGTTCGCGGCCGGCGTGGATCCGGGCTTCTGTTCCGCCTGTTGCTGCTGCTGACGCTTCCGCATGAAGCCGCCGATGGCGCCGCCGATCGACGTGGGAGGAGGCGCCGATTCGTTGGATGACGCCGTCGAGCTCGGCGTCGGCTTGTTCGCGGCTTCTTCTTTCACCTGCGCGGCGCTCTTCATCGCGTCGACCGTGGTGATCGACTGAATTGCCGTGCCGCCCATGTCTTCCTTGCTCAGCCGTGCGAAGGCATCCTTGAGACCGGGGTACATCGCCAGCGCGGTCGCCATCTGCTGCGCGTCGGCCGCGACCTGCGGGCTGGCCAGTTTCTCGAAATACCGGCGCTCGAAATCGCCGATTTCCTTCAGGTCGACCTGCTTGGTGAGCCAGTTGTCGACGGTCATGACGAGGCCGCCGCTCTCTTCGATCGTCTTCCCCTTCTCGCGGACGGTGATCGTGGCGACGACCTGGCGCGTGTCGAAGCCGTTGATGGTCTTCGTCTGTCCCGTATTCTTGATGTCGAAATCGACTTCGACTTCGGCTTCTTTCTCCTTGCCCTGCTGCGGCTTGTCCTGCGGTTTCGCAGTGGCATCCGCGGTCTTCTCCTTGGCGGCGGCCTCGCGGGCCTTGGCCTCGGCCTCGCGCATCTTCTGGCGCATCTCCTCGAACGTCGTCACCTTGTAGGTCTTGCGGCGCAGGTCGATGTCGTAGATCTTCTCTTCGCGCAGGTCGACGATCTGCGCGGTCTGATCGCCGTTGGTCGTCATCTTGCGATCGCCCGACACGGCCACCGACGAGACGACGCCTTCCCGCGCGGATTTACCGCCGAAGAAGTTGACCAAACCGCCGAGCATGCCCGCGAACGACACCTGATTGCGTTCTTCCTTCTTGATATCCGCGCGTGCGGGCGCGGCTGCGAGCACCACGGCGAGCGCGAGCGCTCCAACCGCAAATTGGCGTTTATGCATGAGTGCAGTCTCCTTTGTCACAGGGGGAACCACTGGATATTTTAGGACAGGACATTCGACAGCGCCCCATCGATATTGGAGTATCGGAAAGAAAAGCCGAGATCAGTAGCGCGCGCCGGAAGCGCGCGCTGTCCGCCCAGCAGCAGCGCGTCGGCCATTTCGCCCAGCGCGAGGCGCAGCGCAAAGGCGGGCGCGGGCAGCAGACTGGGGCGGTGCAATGCGCGTCCGAGCGCCTTCGAGAATTCCGCATTCGTCACCGGTGCGGGACTGGTGGCGTTCAGCGCTCCGCGCGCGCCTTCGTGCGTCATCGTCCATGTCACAAGCCGTACCCAGTCCGTCCTTGTGGATCCACGGCATGTACTGACGTCCCGATCCCAGCGGGCCGCCGACGCACAGTTGAAAGGGCGGCAGCATTTTCGCGAGCGCGCCACCGTTGCGATCGAGCACGATGCCGGTTCGTATGAGCGCCACGCGCGTCAGATCGGCCACCTGATCCGCCGCGTTCTCCCAGGCTTCGGCGACGCCGGCCAGAAAATCCTTTCCGGGCGCAGACGATTCCGTGATCGTTTCGTCGCCGCGATCGCCATAGTAACCGACGGCCGATCCGCTGACGAGGACCTTTGGCGCACGCGCCACCTGGCGGATGGCGGCCGTCAGGCTTGTGGTCGCGCGCAGCCGGCTCTCACGGATTTCCTGTTTCTGCCGATCGGACCAGCGCCTGGCGGCAATGGACTCGCCCGCGAGATTGACCACGGCGTCGGCGCCATCGAGGGCCGCGGCCCAGGTGCCGCTCGTGCCGTCGGGCTTCCAGGCGACGTGGGTCACACGCGGCTGTGGGGGCACGGACGCGGGGTTCTGGCGAGTGAGCACCGCGACGTCGTGGCCGTCGCGCGTGAGGGCCTGTGTGAGGGCGGTGCCGAGGAAGCCGGATCCGCCGGCGAGGGCGATCTTCATAGGTCAAGGATAGGCCGCTTGACAGGCGGGGGGTAGTTGAGTTAACTAAATGGTCAGTTAATTAATGGCCCGGCCCAAAGCCCCCACCTCCGACACCCGGCAGCGCATCCTCGCCGCCGCCGCCGCCGAGTTCGGCGGCCACGGCTTCGCCGCGACCACCATCGACCGCATCGCCAGGCGCGCGCGCGTCAACAAGGCGATGATTTACTACCACTTTTCCAACAAGCGCGCCCTCTACACCTGCATCATCCGCGACGTCTTCGGGCCCATCACCGAACGCACCCGGGCCGTCATCGCCGACGATCTCCCCGCCGATCGCAAGCTCGACCGCGTGATCGAAACCATCGTCGCCTCGCTCGACGAATCGGCGCATTTCCTCCCGATCTTCCTGCGTGAAATCGCCGACGGCGGCGCGCATCTGGGACCCGACGAACTGGCCCTCATCGCCGGCATGTTTGCCGCGGTCAGCGGCGTCATCGCCGAGGGCGGCAGGCAGAAGGTCTTTCAGCCCGTCCATCCCGCGCTGGCGCACTTCACGATCATCGCGCCGCTCGTGATGTTCCGTGCGGCCGCACCCGTCCGCGCCCGGATCGAAGCGTACGGCACGTCGATATTCCCGAAGCCGACTCGGCCACGCTCGTCCGGCATCTGCAAATGGTGGCAAGGCGCATGTTGAGTCCGGAGAGTCCGAGCGTCAAAGAGTCGGCGAAGAGAGGCTTATGAAAGCGATCACTCTATTGGTCACGATGACGGCGGCCTGGCTGTGCGGTGCGTGTCAGGAGCAGGCGCCCGCGACCGCCGCGCGCGTGTCGGGGCAGGCGGATGCGACCGAAGTGCAGGTGGCTCCGGAAGTGGGCGGGCGCATCCTCGAACTGCGCGGTTCAGGAAGGCGATCGCGTCTCGCGGGGCGCCCTCATCGCGCGCCTCGATTCTCGTGATGCCGACCTGGCGCTGAAGCGCGCCGAGGCCGAACGCGCGCAGGCGGAGGCGCAGCTTCGGCTGTTGCAAGCGGGCTCGCGCCCCGAGGACATCAGGCAGGCCGAGGCGCAGGCGGCCGCCGCGGCGGCCGATGTGGCCGCGGCCCAGGCCGACCTGTCCGCGGCCGAAACGGATCTCCAGCGATTCGAGCGTCTGCTGCAGTCCAGCTCGGGGTCGCAAAAGCAGCGTGACGACGCGGCGACGCACAGGAACGTGGCCAGAGATCGCCTTGCCGCCGTGCGAGCGCGCGAGACCGCGGCCGGCGCCACCGTGGCACGTTTGAAGGCCGGCTCGCGCCGCGAGGAAATCGACGCGGCCCGTGCGCGCGTGGCGGCCGTGGACGCCCAGATTGCGACGCTCGAAAAATCCAAGGCCGACGCCACCCTGACCGCTCCCATCGACGGCATCGTCACCGAGCGGTTGCTCGAATTCGGGCGAGATGGCGGCGCCGCGTGCGCCGATCGTCGTCATCACCGATCTCGATCACGCCTGGGCGGAAGTGTTCGTCGACGAGCCGATGATTCCCCGCATCAAGCTGGGACAGGCGGCCACCGTGTTCACCGACGCCGGTGGGCCGGGCCTCCCGGGAAAGGTGAGCTACGTGGCGTCGAAGGCGGAGTTCACGCCGCGCAATGTGCAGACGGCGGACGACCGGTCGAAGCTCGTGTTCCGCGTCCGCATCGCGGTGGACAACAAGCAGGGGATTCTGAAGCCGGGCATGCCGGTGGAGGCGGAGATACCTTTTCAGTAAGTGGAAAGTAAAAAGTAAAAAGTAAAAAGTGAAAAGTGACATGAAAGCGCTCGAACTCGATCACGTGATGAAGAAGTACGGCACGGTCGTGGCGGTGCGCGATCTGTCGTTTTCGGTCGAGCGCGGCGAGATGTTCGGGCTCATCGGGCCGGATGGTGCGGGCAAGACGACGACGATTCGGCTGATGTGCGGGTTGCTGCAAGCCCGACAACGGGGCGGTTCGGGTGCTCGGCAACGATCCGGTGAAGGCGCACATGGCCGTGACGAGCGATCTGGGCTATCTCTCGCAGCGCTTCAGTCTGTACGGCGATCTGTCCATCGACGAGAACATCGCGTTCTTCGCCGAGATTCACGGCCTCCGCATGGGCGATCCGGCCATCCGCGAGCGGCGCGAGCGGCTGCTCGAGCTGACGCAGCTCACGCCGGTTCCGCTCGCGTCTCGCCGACGCAGTTGTCGGGCGGCATGAAACAGAAGCTCGCGCTCGCCTGCACGCTCGTGCACGAGCCGCGCATCATCCTGCTCGACGAACCGACGACGGGTGTCGATCCGGTGTCGCGCCGCGAGTTCTGGAAGCTGCTCTCAGAGTTTCTCGCGCAGGGCATCACGATTCTCATGGCGACGCCGTATCTCGACGAAGCCGAGCGATGCTCGCGCGTCGCGCTGATGCACGAAGGACAGCTGATCGCGCTCGATACGCCGGACCACCTGCGAACGACGCTTCCAGGCACCGTCGTCGAGGTGATTGCACCCGACCGCGATCGCGCGATGGGCGTGCTGGAACGCCTGACCGGCGTGGCCGATGTGCAGTTGTTCGGCGAGCGGGCGCACGTCAGGTTCGAGCCTGGGGCCGAGCTCGAGCGATCCAGACCGCCTGCGGGCTGCGCTTCAGGCTGCGGCTGTGAACGTGGACGGTGTGCGGCGGGTGCCGGCATCGCTCGAGGATGTGTTCATTGCGCTGGTAGCCAAGGAAACAACATGAAACGCCGATTGCTCGTCGCTCTCAGTTTTTCTCGTTATGGCCGCGGCCGATGGCGCGTTTGCCCAGACCGGGATCCGTTCGCCTGACGCTCGACGAAGCCGTGACGCGAGGCCTGGCAACCAGCGATCGTCTCGACGAGCTGAGCGCCCGTCAGGAGGGCGCGCGCGCCGTCGCCGATCAGCGAAAGTCCGCGGGCCGTCCGCAGCTTGCCGCGCGCGGCAGCTACATCCGCACGAACCACGTTCAAGAGTTCAGCCTGCCGAGTGCCGTTCCCGGTGTCCGGCTGCTCATCTATCCCGATCTTCCCAACAACGTGCAGACGGGCGTGGATCTGCAGTGGCCGATCTACACGGCGGGCCGTGTATCGGGACTCACGCGCGCGGCCGGCGCCGAGGTCGACGCCGCCGGCCACGATCGCGACGCCGCCCGTGCCGATCTGAAGCTCGAAATCACGCGATCGTATCTGGGCGGTGATTACCGCGCGGGCGTCGGCTGACGTCGTGCGGCAGGCGCTCGACCGGACGAACGCGCACCTCACCGACGTGCGCAATCAGTTGGACGTCGGGCTCGTGCCGCCGAGCGATGTCTTCACGATCGAGGCGCAGCAGGCGCATCAGAGGATGCTGCGCATCGAAGCGGACGAACATCGTCGAGTCGACCTCCGCCGACTTCCGGCGCCTGGTCGGCCTTGATCCGGAAGCGCCGTTCGATCTGGCAGCCGCTCTCGGCCCGGCGAGTCCAGGCACGCCTGTGCCGCCGGCGCAGACGTCCGTCCCGGCTTTTGGCGCGGCATTCGATCTCGCACGAGCCAGTCGGGCCGAGCGCAAGGCGCTCCAGTTCCGCATCGATGCTGCCGTCAGAGCGCGCCAGTGCCGCATCAGCCGGAAGCCTGCCGACGGTCTCGGCGCTCGGCGGGTACGACTTCGCCCGGCCGAATCCGCAAGATTTTTCCGGTGCGCGAGGCGTGGCAGTCGTCGTGGGAACTGGGCTGTCCATGTCCGCTGGTCGTTCTTCGATGGTGGTCGGGTCCACGCCGAAACCGCTGAGGCGGCGCCGCCCGGCGTGGCCGGAAGCGCGCTTGAAGGAGTTCGACGGTCTGGTGCAGGTCGAGATCGCGCCAACGGATGGCCGATCTGCGATTCGGCGCGGGCGTCGATCGAGGCGGCGCGGTCCGGCGTGCGCTGCGGCAACCGAAGCGCGACGCGTGCTGGCCGAACGATTCGGCGCCGGCGTCGCGACCAACACCGACGTGCTGAACGCGCAGGTCGCGCTGCTGCAGGCCGAGCTCGATCTGACCCGCGCGCTCGCCAACGCCGAGCTCGCGCGGCGCGCGTCTCGACCGCGCACGTGGGACGATGACCGAACAGACACGCGATCGTCGTTCGCGATCTCACGCGCAGGTTCGGCACTTCACCGCCGTCGATCGCGTCAGCTTCGACGTGGCGCGTGGCGAGATCTTCGGCTTTCTGGGCGCCAACGGCGCCGGCAAGTCGACCACGATCCGGATGCTGTGCGGCCTGCTGAAGCCGACGTCCGGGACGGCCATGGTCGATGGCGTCGACGTCAGCCGCGACCCGGAGCAGGTGAAGCGGCGCATCGGCTACATGTCGCAGAAGTTCTCGCTCTACGAATCGCTCACCGTCGAGCAGAACATCCGGTTCTTCGGCGCGCTCTACGGCCTCGACGGACGCGCAGAACTGCCGAGCGCATGAGGTTCGTCGTCGACGATGGCCGGCTTGGCGGGCCGCGAAGCGCACGAAGGCGCGCGATCTGGCTGGAGGCTGGCGCCAGCGGCTGGCGCTCGGCTGCGCCATCCTCCACGAGCCGCGCATCGTCTTTCTCGACGAACCGACGGGAGGCGTCGATCCGCGTGTCGCGCCGGCAGTTCTGGCGCCTCATCGAGGACATGTCGCGCGACGGCGTCACGATCCTCGTCACCACGCACTATCTCGACGAAGCGGAGCATTGCCATCGCATCGCGATCGTCAATGCCGGCAAGCTCGCGGCCATGGGCACGTCGCGCGAGCTGAAGCAGGTGTTCGCGAGTCGCCCGATCGTCGAGATTCACTCGGCCCGGCCCGTGGACGTGATGCGCGCGCTCGACGCGATGCCGGAGGTCGAGAAGACGACGGTCTTCGGAACGGCGGTGCACGCGGTGCTGAAGCCGCGGCGACATCGACCTAGCCGAGCTTGACCAGACAGCTTCGGACGAGCGCGGTCTCGAAATCGACGGCATCGATCGCGTGATGCCGTCGCTCGAGGACGTGTTTCTCGACGTGGTCGGAGCATGCGTAAGGCGCATCGCCGTCGGCCGCAAGGAGTTTCGGCAGATCGCGCGCGATCGCCGGTCGCTGCTGGTCCTGCTGTTCGTGCCGGCGTTCTTTCTGCTGCTCTACGGCTACGCGCTCAACTTCGACGTGTCGCACATCCGGCTGGCCGTCGACGACCACGATCGGACGCCGGCGAGCCGCGAGCTGGTGTACGCGTTCGTCAACTCCGGCTACTTCGATCTGGTCGCCGAGCGTGTCCAGCAGCCGTGAGTACGACGAGCTCATCGATAGCGGCGACGTGCGCGCGGCGCTCGTCATTCCGCCGGGCTACCAGGAAGATCTGCTGACGGGCCGGCGCGTGCCGGTGCAGGTGATCATCAACGGCGACAACTCGAACACGGCGACGACGGTCATGGGATACGTCCTGCGCATTCTGCAGATCGCGTCGGCGCAGTATCAAGTGCAGCCGCGTCAGGGCTCGCGGCGGCCCGCCGATTTCGGTCGAGTCGCGCGTCTGGTACAACCCCGCAGCTGCGCAGCGCGCTGTTCCTGGTCCCGGGCCTCATCGCCTACATCGGCATGCTCTCGGCGGTGATTTCGACGGCGCTCTCGGTCGTGCGCGAGAAGGAGCGCGGCACGATGGAGCAGGTGCGGATGGCGCCGATCGGCACGGGCTCCTACATCGTCGGCAAGACGCTGCCGTACTTCGCCATCTCGATCGGCACGTCGGTGTTCGTCGTGCTGGCGTCGATGGTGCTGTTCGACCTTCCGATGAACGGCTCGTGGCTGCTGCTGCTGCTGTCGCTGTCGCTGTACCTCGCCGGTGCGCTCGGACTCGGGCTGATGATTTCGACGATCGCCGAATCGCAGCAGGTGGCGTTTCAGATCGCCGTGCTCGCGTCGTTTCTGCCGACGATGATGCTGTCGGGGTTCGTGTTTCCGATCGCGAGCATGCCGGCCGCCGATTCAGGCGGTCACGCTACGTCGTGCCGGCGCGTTATTTCATCGTCGCGCTGCGCGCCATCGTGCTCAAGGGCGCCGGCCTCGCGACGTTCTGGACGCAGCTTGCGGCGCTGGCCATTTTCGCCGCCGTCATGCTGACGCTCGCGTCGAGCGCGGCTGAGGCGTCAATGGACGTATGAGACGCATTCTCTTCGTGATGTGGAAGGAGGTCCTCGAGCTGCGCCAGGACCCGCGCATCTTCGGCATCATCTTCGTGGCGCCGGTCGTGCAGCTCACGGTTCTCGGCTACGCCGCCACGACCGACGTGCGCAACGTCCCGATCGTGATCGTCGACAGCGATCGCAGCCGCGGCGAGCCAGGAGCTGATCAGCCGGTTCAGCGGGTCCGGCATCTTCGACCTCGTCGACGTCGTCTCGAACGTCGGCGACGTCGATCGCTACCTCGAGAACGGGCGGCGCCTGGATGGCGCTCGTCGATCCCGCCGCGATTACGGCGAGCAGCGTCGCGACCGGACGGCCGGCCGTCGCTGCAGGTGCGTGGCGGACGGCTCGGATGCGAGCTCGACGAACATCGCGCTGGGCTACGCCGACGCAATCTGATCGCCGGCTACACGCAGGATCTGGTGAGCGGCGTCGAGCTCGCAGGCGCGGTGCGCTCGCACGAACCGCGGCGCGGTCGGCATCGAGCCGCGCGTGCGCGTCTGGTTCAATCCGACGCTCGAGAGCCGGTACTTCATGCTGCCCGGCATCTTCGCGCTGCTGCTGCTCGTCGTGACGTCGAACCTGTCGTCGATGGCGATCGTGCGCGAGCGCGAGGTCGGCACGCTCGAACAGCTGAACGTGACGCCGCTCGGCCGGTGCGAGCTGATCCTCGGCAAGCTGCTGCCGTACGGCGCGATCGGGCTGATCGACGTCGCTGATCGTGCTGGTGGTGATCGTGTTCTGGTTCGAGGTGCCGCTGCGCGGCAGCTTCTGGCTGCTGTTCGCGATGAGCGTCGTCTACCTGCTGACGACGCTCGGCCTGGGGCTGTTCGTCTCGACGATCTCGAACACGCAGCAGCAGGCGATGATGACGTCGACCTTCTTCTTTCCTGATGCCGATGATGTATCTGTCGGGCTTCGTGTTTCCGATCGAGAACATGCCGGCGTGTGATTCAGCCGATCACCTACCTGATTCCGCTGCGCTATTTCGTGATCATCCTCCGCGGCATCTTCCTCAAGGGCGTCGGCCTCGAGACGCTGTGGCCCCAGGCGCTGGCGCTGCTTTGCATGGGGCGTGGCAATTCTGACCCTCGCGGTCATGCGATCGAGCAAGCGGCTGGCTTGAAGACTGCGGATGGCAGGGCTGAAGCCCTGCGCCACCGGAGAGGCAAACAAAACAAGAGATCAGGAGATTAGGAGGTCATGCTGGAAAAGACTTCTTGCCTCCTGATCTTCTGATCTTCTGTTTTTGATACGCTGTTCGGGATGTCTGAGACCGCCATCCTCGAACGGCTTCGACTGGCGACGGAATTTCTGAACGCGGTTGCCGACGACCGATCGGTGCTGAACGGCGTGGACCGGGAAGAGCGGCATCGTTTTCTGCGGGCGGTGGCGCGCGTCTACAGTCCCGAGCGCGCGGAGCGCCGGCTGATGAAACGCGCGGCGGCGCGCGACCGTAGGGCGGCGCGTAACAAGGCCGAGCAGGCCAAACGATCCGACACCGGCATCCAGGCGCTTCGGCGCAAGCCGATCTTTCACTCGCCGAACGTGTTCCCCCCCTCGCGCTTTCAGCAGCAGGATGTCGAGGACGAAGCGGCCCCTGAAGAATCGGCCGCGCCCGGTGTCGCCCGGACCATCGAGCCTCGCCACTGCTACGTCTGCAAGCAGGCGTACGACGAGATTCACCATTTCTACGATCAGATGTGTCCAGCGTGCGCCGGGCTGAACTTCGCTAAGCGCACCGAGCTGGCCGATCTCGGCGGGCGGGTCGCCCTGCTGACCGGAGGGCGGGTGAAGATCGGCTATCAGGCCGGGCTCAAGCTGCTGCGGTCTGGTGCGCACTTGATCGTCACCACCCGCTTTCCGCGCGATTCCGCGGCGCGCTATTCGCGCGAGCCCGACTTTGGCGAGTGGAGCCACCGGCTGGAGATCTTCGGCCTCGACCTCCGGCACACGCCCAGCGTCGAAGCGTTCTGCCGCGAGATGCTGCGGACTCGCCGGCGACTCGACTTCATCGTCAACAACGCGTGCCAGACCGTGCGGCGGCCGCCCGCGTTCTACGCGCACATGATGGAAGGGGAGCGCGCGGCGCTCACAGGCCTGCCCGAACACTCGCTGAAGCTCGTCGGCGAGTACGAACGTCCGGCGGCGGCCGTTGCGGGAGTCGCGCATGCCCCGAGCCTGTCGCAGGTGCCCTTGCTTGTGGAAGAGCTCGTTTCACAAAACGAGCTGTTCCCGGCGGGCCAGCTCGACCAGGATCTGCAGCAGGTCGATCTGCGTGGGCGCAACTCGTGGCGGCTTCTCCTGCACGAGGTGCCGACCGTCGAGCTGCTCGAAGTGCAGCTCGTCAACGCCATCGCGCCGTTCATCCTGAACGCCCGGCTGAAGCCGCTGATGACCCTGACGCCGGATCGCGATAAACACATCGTCAACGTGTCGGCGATAGAGGGCCAGTTCTACCGCCGGTTCAAGACCACGCGTCATCCGCACACGAACATGGCGAAGGCGGCGCTCAACATGATGACGCGTACATCGGCCACCGACTATCACCACGACGGTATCCACATGAACAGCGTCGACACCGGCTGGGTAACCGACGAGGATCCGGTGGAGATCGCCGCCCGAAAAGAGATCGAGCAGCGCTTCAGCCCGCCGCTCGACAGCGTCGACGGCGGCGCGCGCATCGTCGATCCGATTATTTCCGGGTTCAACACCGGAAAGCACGTGTGGGGACTGTTTCTGAAGAACTACCAGCCGACCGACTGGTGAAGAAGGGTTCGGTACACTTGCCTCACGTGAAACAGCCTGTTCTCATCAAAATTTCGGCCGGCGTCGTCCTGCTGGGCCTGTTCGCCTTTCTGTTCGTGCGTTCGCTTCACGACACGCGAACCGCGCCGTACACGGTGCCGCCGCAGCATCTGCGAACCTGGGCGCTGGCGCTCGAGCGCGCGTCCAATCCCAGCGATCCGGTTCTCGTCCTGCGGCCTGCCGCCGAGCTCGCGAGCGGGCTCTTCAAGCAGATCTTCGCGCGGTCGATGGAGTCGCTGAACTCGCCAGCGGCGCCGGCCTTGCCGGTCATATTGAAGAGTGAGTTCGATCGCGACGTCGGGGATCAGATGCCCGAGGAGGCGCTGGTTGCGGCGGCACGCGCCGCCGGGGTCGAGTCGGCTCCGACGCCGCGTTGTCTCGTCCAGCGTCGCGTCAGCGAGCCCGGCCGTACCCGTCAGGTCTATTTCGTCTCGTTCGACGCGCCTGCCATCGTGCAGTTCCGGCGGCAACTCGGCCTCGATTCGGAAGCGCTGTCGCCAATCGTGTTCGTGGCGGGCACCGACGCCGACTTCAACTCGTGGCTTCCGCAGCGGGTCAGCGAGACCGACTGCCTCGCGCCCATCGACATTGGCGATTCATGAGCCTGTACGAGATCCCGTTGACGACAATCGACGGCCAGACGGCCACGCTCGATCGCTACCGTGGGAAGAGGCTCCTCATCGTGAACGTGGCGAGCCGGTGCGGGTTTACCCCTCAATACAAGGGACTGGAAGAGCTCTACCGGCGGCGCAGGGACGATCTCGTCGTCCTCGGGTTCCCCTGCAATCAATTCGGCCGTCAAGAGCCCGGCAGCAACGAGGAGATACGCCAGTTCTGCGACGATTATTGCAGCGTAACGTTTCCGCTGTTCGCCAGGATCGAGGTCAACGGCGCGAACGCGCATCCGCTGTTTCGCTTTCTGAAGGCCGAGAAGAGGGGATTTCTCGGACGCGAAGCGATTGCCTGGAACTTCACGAAGTTCCTCGTTGGTCCCAACGGCGACGTGCTGAAACGCTACGGCTCGCGCGTGAAGCCGGAGGCCATCGAGAAGGAACTGTACGGGTTCGTAGGTTCGTGAGGTTCGTGGGTTCGTCAGGTTCGACGAACTTACGAACCGACGAACTTGGCGAACCCGACGAACCGACAAGGTATTCTCATGACAGACGATGAGACGTTCCACCGCATCCTGGTGCTCATCTCGCTGGTGATTTTTCCGATCGCGATCTTCCATCGCATCAAGTCACAGGCGACCGGTGAAAGCCTCGACCGCTGGCAGGAAGGCCCCTTCATTCTTTTCACGCTGAGAGCGATCGGCGGCGCGACCATGATCGGATTCATCGCGTATCTCGTGAATCCAGCACGGATGGCATGGTCGTCGATGCCGCTCCCTGTGTGGTTGCGCTGGGTCGGTATCGGACTCGATGTGCTCGCAGGATTGTTGCTCGTCTGGACTTTCCGCTGCCTTGGAAAGAACCTCACCGATACCGTCGTGACCCGCCGTGAACACACGCTCGTGACCAGGGGACCGTATCGTTGGGTCCGTCATCCGTTCTACGATGCCGTGGCGCTGTTACTGACGGCCAATGCCCTCGCGGCGGCCAACTGGTTCTTGTTCGTCGGCGGTGCGCTCGCGCTTGCGCTGCTCGTGCTGCGCACGAAAAAGGAAGAAGATCGTCTGGTCGCACGGTTCGGCGATTCCTATCGTGAGTACATGAATCGTACGGGGCGATTCCTGCCGAAGCTGGGAGGCGATCGTGATTAAAGAGACGATCGTGGCGGCGATGATGGCGGCGCAGGCCGGTGCGGGGTGGTCTCACTCGTCGGCCACTCTCCCCGTATCCGCGTCTGTGATGGCGACCGGCATTTACGAGCGCAATACTGCCGGCGAGACGCGACTGCAGCTCCTCGTGTTGTGGCGTGGGACTCCCGGGTGGTTTCTCAAGGAGAACGGCGGAGGCGGAGGGTCAGGGTTTACGTCGGGCGGTTTCGCGCCATCAGGCCGCGGCGTGACGAGCCAGGTGACGGTCGTGCAGGTTCACCAGGGCGGAGTGGCGTTGGATCTGAAATTCGATGCCGGGCAGGGCAAGGCCTGGATTCACTCACGTGAGGTTTTACTTGCCGGTGGCAACGTCATCATGGTCGATGCGGTCGATCGACCTGATGGCCCGCTCGTCGGCCGCGTCGTGCACGTCGAACCGGCAGGAGACAGCAGAGGCGGCGATCGAACGGATGTGGTGCGGCCGCAGACGTTCATCCGCCGCTCCCCCGAGCTTGTGGCCTATCTGCAATGTGATCGTCAGTTCGACGACCCGCGGCCGTACGCAAAGCAGATGTTGAAAGCGATGTGCGACGCGGTCTTGCTGCCGTGACGAACACGCCTGATGTCCTCATCTGAACAACGGAAAGGCGCCTGGTACGTCGGGCTGGCGTACACGCTCTGGGGCTTCTTTCCGATTTACTGGAAGGTCCTCGCCGGCATCTCGCCGCTCCAGCTCATCTGCCACCGGATTGTCTGGTCGCTCCTCGTGCTGGTCCTGCTGATTGCGCGATCGAAGGATTGGGGAGAGTTGTGGCAGTCTGTTCGGACGCCTCGCGTCATCGTCGTCTACACGGTGGCGGCGCTGGCGATTGCCTTCAACTGGCTGGTCTTCGTCTGGGCCGTCAGCGTCAACCAGATCGTGCAGATCAGCCTTGGGTACTTCATCAATCCCCTGCTGAGCGTCGTGCTGGGCACCTTGCTCTTCCAAGAGCGGCTGCGAAAACTGCAGTGGATGTCCGTGGCGCTGGCGGCCGCCGGCGTGCTGTATCTCACGGTCGCCCTGCGCGAGCTGCCCTGGATCGCGTTGTCGCTGGCCGCGTCCTTCGCCACGTACGGTCTCATGAAGAAAGTCGCGCCGCTGAGCGCCGTGCATGGGCTGGCGCTCGAGACAGGCATCCTCTTTGTGCCAGCGGCGCTCTACCTGCTGGTCGAGGCGCAGGCAGGACGCGGCGCGTTCCCGCATTCAGGACTGCTGCGCGACAGCTTGATGCTCCTGGCGGGTCCGACGACCACGCTGCCGCTGCTGCTGTTTGCGGCGGGAGTCCGCCGGATTCCGCTGACGCTGGTCGGCATGCTCCAGTACATCAATCCGACGATGCAGATTTCCATCGGCGTGCTGCTCTACAGCGAGCCGTTCACCCGAATCCAGCTCATCGGATTCGGCCTCGTGTGGTGCGCGCTCGCGCTGTTCGCGATCGAAGGCTATGCGACGCGACGCTGGCCACAGCTCGGCGTCACCGACGTGTCATGAACCGGCGGTCACTTTCGCGCGCGAATCGTCAACTGTTTGTCGCGGGCGTTGAACGACACGCTGTCGAACACATGCAACGGCAGCAACCCATCTCCCTCGACCCGGTTGCCGGAATCGCGCGAGACGAGCGCAACCAGCTGATCCTTCATCGTCATGTCGCCAAGCTTCAACTTGCGAAGAATCATCGCGCGCGCATCTTGTCTGCCTGACAGGCTGTGCACCGACAGGACCGCCGACGCGGGTTCGAGCGGGAGCGCCGTGCGCCCGTCGCGCGCATACAGGACGAAGCCGTTCGAGCCCGAGTCGGGAACCAGCAGGACCGGAAGACTGCCGTTCGATCCGAGGCGCACGAGATAGCGTCCCTGCTCGGCGACGAGCGGGAGTCGCGTGCCGCCGTCGCGCGCATCGTCATCGGTCCATGACAGACGGCGACGGCGGTAATCGAGGGTATAGTTGAAGGCAAACAGGAAGTCCTGACCGATAATGCCGTCGATGTTCTGCCGAATCGCCGCCAGTTGTGCCGAATCTGCGACCGACACAAGAAGGCCGTCAAACCGTACAGTCCCGATGGCCGTCTGATCCAGTTTGACCACCGGCCGCATCTCTCGGCCCGTCGTTGTCGTCACCGGCGTTTTGGCGATGAATTCCAGGTTGAGCCCGCCGGCGAGCGATCGGCTCATCACCGAGTGACTCGACCCGGTATCGAGCAGAAACCGAAACGGACCTCGACCGTTGATGTGCACGGGAACGACGATGGCGCCAGATGCGTCGATCGAAAGTGGCACCCAGGACGAATCGGCGGTCGCGATCGAGCTCGACACGATGATGAGAAACGCACTGATAAACGATTTGATTGGCATTGGCGGCTCCTTCGCTCTGCGAGGAGCCACGATGCGCCGCGGAGACAGGCGAGGTCGTGAGGCTCTGGTGAGGATTTGCCATAGGCGCGTGATGTTTCCGCCGGGAGTTGTGAGGAAGTTGTGATGGCGCCGGAAGTCCTTGAATTCGGTGACGTTAGGGTCGACCTCCGGCGGCTCTCGGTGTCGCGGGCCGGGCAGCCCGTGTCGCTCGAGCCGAAGACCTTCGACGTGCTCCGCTACCTCCTCGAGCATCGCGATCGGCTGGTGACCAAGGACGAACTGCTCGACGTGGTCTGGAAAGACACGTTCGTGACGCCCAACGTCCTGACCCGCGCGATCGCGCAAATGCGCAAGGCACTGGGAGACGACGCATTCGAAGCCAGGTACGTCGAAACGGTCGCCAAACGTGGCTACCGGTTTATCGCTCCAGTGGAGACCGGCCACGCGCCATCGGCCCCATCGTCTGTATCCGCGGCCGAACCCGTTGCCGGAGGGGTGGCCTTACCCCAGACCGCCGCCGAGTCGCGGCGTCCCAGCCTTGCGGCAATTGCGATCACCGCATTGCTCCTTGCCGCCATCGGCATCGGCGTCTACGCCTTCCGGGGCCGTGGTTCGGCTGCGGCCGTCGATCAAACGACCAAGCTGTCTCTGTCACCACGCCGGTTCACGACCGGGAGTCATTCCTACGCGTTTCCGTCGATCTCGAAGGACGGGCGGACCGTCGCCTATTCGTCCGATCAGACCGGCTCGATGGAGATCTACACCGCGGGGTTTGGCGCGGGCAGCAAAGAGACGGCGCTGACGAGCGACGGCGGGCAAAACATGGATGCGGAATGGTCGCCCGACGGCCAGTGGATTGCCTACCACTCCCGGAAGAAGGGCGGCATCTGGATCGTGCCATCCGGCGGTGGCAGCGCGCGCCAGGTCGTCGATTTCGGTTCGCAGCCTGCCTGGACGCCCGACGGACAGCACATCGTCTTTACGTCGGGCGCGGGAGGCATGGCGGCGCAATCAGTGCTGTGGAGTGTTGACCGCGAAGGACGACAACGCCGGCAGATAACCAAGCTGGGCGCGCCGAAAGGCGGCCATGCGGCTCCCGTGGTGTCGCCAGGCGGGCGGCTGGTGGCATTCACTGTTTCGCTCGGTGTCATCGGTACCGAAATCTGGCTGGCGTCGATGGACGGGGGCGACCTGACGATGCTGGGGGTTGGTAAATCCCCGTGCTTCTCGCCGCAGGGCGGCGCAGCCTATTGGATAGGATCGACCAAGGGAGCGGACAGCGACACGTTGATGCGAATGCGCATCAGCGAGCGAGGTGTGCCTGTTGGCGAGCCCGAGATGCTTCAGTCGTTCACTGGAAACGTCGTGGGCGGATTGTCGATCGCGCGCGATGGCAGCGCTGTCGTGTCGCTGCACCAGACCTCCGCGAACCTCTGGGCCGTTGATGTTCCGGCGTCAGGAACCGCTCCCGCGTCCTCGAAAGCGCTCACTCAGGATGATGTGTTCAACTCCTATCCGACGCACTCGAGCGACGGACGTGTGGCGTACCATCAGTTGGCCGCGGGGCAGACGCCAACCTCGTGGAGCATCAACGAGGATGGCAGTCAGCGCGAGCTGTTGACGGTAGGCTTGAAGGTTGGGGTCTGGGCACCTCAATGGACGCCCGACAACACGCGTCTCTTCGTGATGACGGCCTCGCCTGACACCAAGCCCGACTTCGCCTGGCTCGATGTGGCCACACGCCAACTCTCTCCGATCATGCCTGCCGATGGAGGGCTCAACCCGCAGCTCTCGCCAGACGGCAAACAGATCGCCTTCCATGTCATCGACGAAGGTGGGGTTCTCAACGTCTGGACGCAGGTGCTTGGCAGCGGATCGAGAAAGCAGGTGACCTTCGACGCCGAGGCGATATCGTATCCAGCGTGGTCTCCAGACGGAAGGACCCTGGCGATCGAGATCAAGCGCGGCGATCACACCCACATCGGCGTCGTGCCGAAAGACGGCGGTCCGGTCGAAATGCTCGTCACCGCGCAGGGCCAGAGCTGGCCGCACTCGTGGGCGCCCGACAACGATCGTATTGCATTTGCGGGGGAGCGCGATGGTGTCTGGAACATTTACACCGTTTCGCGGTCGACGAAGGAAGTCCGTCAGATCACCAACTTCACGTCGGTCAACGGCTACGTGAGATATCCAAGCTGGTCCCCGACGCGTTCGCTGATTGTCTTCGTGCGCGCCGAACACAGCGGCATCCTCTGGACACTAAAACTCCCATGATGTATCGGCAAGTCGGCAGAAGCGGCTTGAGGGTGTCGGCGATTGGCCTGGGCTGCATGGGCATGTCGCAGAGCTACGGCACACCTGATGCCGACGAATCCATTCGCACCCTCCATCGCGCGCTCGACCTCGGCGTCACACTCATCGATACGGCGAACGTGTACGGCAAGGGAGAGAACGAGGAGCTCGTAGGCCGCGCCATTCGCGACCGGCGGAAAGAGGTGGTGCTGGCGACGAAGTTCGGTCTCAGCATGGGTGCGAGCGCGATGTCGGCGGGCGTTGACGCCAGGGCCGAGCTCGTCGGGCCGTCGTGCGACGCGAGCCTCGCCCGTCTCGGTGTGGACGTCATCGATCTCTACTACCTCCACCGGGTCGATCCCAATGTGCCGATCGAAGAGACGGTTGGGGCGATGGCGGATCTCGTCCGCGCAGGGAAAGTGCGCTTTCTCGGGCTGTCGGAAGCGGGTCCAGACACATTGCGCCGCGCGACGAAGGTTCATCCCATCGCCGCGCTGCAGTCGGAGTTCTCGCTCTGGTCGAGAGATCCGGAGCGGACCGTGCTCTCGACGTGCCGCGAGCTTGGCATCGGCTTCGTGCCATTCAGCCCGCTCGGCCGCGGGTTCCTGACCGGCACGGTGAAGGACACCGGCGGTCTCGTGGAGAACGACGTCCGCCGGCATCTACCGCGCTTTCAGCAGGAAAACATTTCCCGGAACGTGCGTCTTGTCGAAGGTCTCGAGGGCATGGCGCGCTCGAAGGGCTGCTCGGCGGCGCAGCTCGCGCTCGCGTGGCTGCTGCACAAGGGCGACGACATCGTGCCCATTCCTGGCACGAAGCGCCTCCGGTACCTGGAGGAGAACGTCGAAGCCGTGAACATCACATTGACGCCTCGAGACATGAGCGAGCTCGATGACTCGTTTCAGACCGGCGCCGTCGCGGGCGAGCGTTACGGACCTGAGAGCCTGAGGCTGGTGGAGCGATCGGAGTAGGAAGGGAAGGGTTCCGGTTCCGGTTCCCAGTTCCGGTTCTGGTTCAGGGTTCTGTTCCAGGTTCAGCGTTCCGTTCATGGGTTCCAGGTTCAGTTCCCGGTGCCCGAACCCGAACCCGGAACCAGAACCCGGAACCAGAACCAGAACCCGGAACCGGAACCGGAACTGGAACCAGAACCAGAACCTGGAACAGAACGCTTGAACCAGAACCGGAACAGGAACGGGAACCGGAACCCACCATGCACTATCTATTGTTTTACGAAGCCGGGGCGGACTATGCGGAACGGCGGCAGCCGTTCCGGGCGGCACATCTCCAGCACGCGCGCAACGCGGTCGCACGCGGCGAGCTCGTGCTCGGCGGCGCGCTGGCGGATCCGATCGATGGAGCCGTGTTGCTGTTCCGCGGCGATTCGTCAGCCGCCGCGGAGCAGTTTGCGAAGACCGATCCCTACGTGACGAACGGCGTCATTCAGCGATGGCACGTGCGCGAGTGGACGACGGTTGTGGGGACGGATGCTGAAACTAAGATCTAGAATCTAAAATCTAAGATCTGAAATCTGAAACCGACTCAAGCTGCTTGGGCGACTCCGGTCAGGATAGGCACTGACGTCAACGAATTGCGGCTCACCTACGCCGCTGAAGCGCGCGGCAGCGACCGCAGTGGCGTCGGTGCAGCCACGGGTTGGACGGCCTATCGCACGTCGCTGCTTGGTTTGAGCACTCCAAAGCTCAGCAGCATTCCAAGCTCGTCCCGGCTGACCCATTGCTCGGCAATCTTCCCGTTCTTCATGTGGAAAATGGCTATCGCATCCCGTGAGCCTTGTTCCTTATGTCGTAGACACCGATCCTTGATCGGAACTCTCCGGCACCCATCGCCGGATGGGAGATTCGCACTACTACCCGATCCGCCGATTCAAAGATGTCGTGAACCTGGGTTTCGAACTTCGAGTAGGCGGCAATGTTCCGCTCAACGACGCCGCGAATGCCCGCCATTCCATTCAAAGTTCCCTCGGGTCGGTGAATGACGCAATCAGGGAGGAATAGCTGATCGAGTAGCCCGATCTTCCGCCAGTCCAAAACCTGGTGGAAATAACTCAAGACCACTTTCTGCTGGGTCGAATCCTGACTAGTCGACTTGCTCTGGGCATGCTGCGACTTGAATAGCCAGCGTGAGGACTAGTGCAACTACCACTCGAATCATGAGTCACGTCCTGAAAGTACTTGTCTGTCTAACGTCTCCAAATGATCCGAGCGCCGCGGGCGACATGATTGCACAGGACCGTCTTGCGCGACGGCTCCATTTGGTTGTTAGCCAGCGTCTAAGTGAATCCGTAATCGTGAATATCCCGCGAACGGTTTGGCTTGAGGCTTCCCACTGGCTCGCCTTCTAGCGTCAGGAAGCCCCCTTTGATGTCGAGACATTCCTCATGATTGGGTATCAGCGCCGCCCAGCGGGCGACCTTGCGCCTCTTGCTTTTCGGCGATGCTTCATGGCGCACCCAACGCTCAACCCGTAGATAGCGGTGGGCGTGGCGAGCTTGCCTCAACCAACGTCCTTGATGGATCCAGATCTTGGCGCTGCGATCGAGAAGTGAGCGTTCGACCCACCACCACGGACAGGTTCCTTTCTCGTTACCGCGCAGGAGTTCCTTGATGCGTGGCGTAAGAAACTTGAGTGCGTATGCGTTGGCGCGTTCGCCGAGAGCGGGATCTCGATGGTACTGAGCCCGATACCCGCTCGCCGAATTGTGGAATAAGTCGACTGTTGATTTCGGTACAACAATCCTTACACATGCGCGGTAACCCCCGTGCCGAGACGATGATCGTTGCCGCCAGCAACGGTGAAGCTTGGCTATCATTCGCACTCGCCTGACGATCTCAACAAAGGCAGGGCCGTTTAACAATGCGAGCTTTCGTCCGCGCGGCAACGGTCCTGCGAGGCACCACTCGCGCGATGGTATGCGCACAAACCTTTGGGGCGTACAGACACGGATAGTTACCAGTCATGTCAACACGCGGTTGAACCGCGCGCCAGAGCCACATCATGTCACACGACCACCGGCGCGACGGCTCCAAACCGATGTTAGGCAGCCTATACCGGATCCAATGGTTTCCAGTTTAGGTTGTGCGTCGCGATTAGCGCATTAGACCAAGACACAATCTCCGAGTTGATGAATGCTGCAACGAAGTCGGCCGACGGTTGCGAAAGGGCCGCGATGTGAGGAGCCTCCACGATGTCGCCCGGAAAGTGGATCTGGTTGCGGAGTAGGCGGTAATCGTCGATCACATCGATCGTATCCGAGGGGAGGGCAAGAACAGCGCGGTATTTAGGTCTCTTCGTAATGAGCGAGAACTTGATTGAGAGATCTCGCAGGCCGGGCAAATAGTTCAACCGCCCGTTAAACATGTAGTCCGAGATCCCGAACAGTTCTGTTTTGTGAATCGGCCGCTGCTTTTGGCCATCCGCAAGACCTCGGTATAGAGGATTGCTCCGGTCGACTTCATGGACGACGAGATCGGCCGCGAGCAAACGAGCCTTCAGGTGAAGTTCAAAACCAGACGCAATCTTGAGGTGCTCGTAGTTGACGAACTGCAGCCATGCGTGCGTAACGTGACCCCATGAGTAGGGCGCGCCGGAACCAAATCCGCCAGCGTCGAGCCATACTCGTGCAGTCTGTCGCTCGGCCGCCATTTCGTTTCGGCGAGACAGTGTGACCGTATCCGAAAACGCCTTCATGGCTTCTACGTTCAAACGTACGACTCCAGCATCCCGATTAAGCGGATCGTGGTACAGGAGATGCGTGGATCGAAATACGTCGTGGCCTGGGAGCTTTTGTGCTTGTGCTTCTGCAGTTGTCATCGGCGATGTCGCGCTTCTGCCTAACGCCCCGGATTCGGCGGCGGCGGCTTCGACATCTCACCGGCCGCCGATGCTGCAAGCCGTGTTAGACGGCAGGTTTTCGAACTTCACCGCACAGTTCCGTTGCCCGCGCGGTCGTCGTCAGTAATCCCAAGAGCTATCTTCCGGAGGCGCGTTGATCACTGCCTTGTACGCAGTAGCGAGCGCGGAGCGCAACTTGTCGACCTTGACGCCAGACCAGCGGGAGTCGCTCCTCAAGGCGCGGCTAGCCTGATCCTATCCACACGAATAGGCCACGTGATTTTTCAGAATCGGTTTCGATTGCCAAAAGGCGCCGTCGGGGTTCAGGTACAGCGACAACGAGACAGTTCGAGTCGCACGCGTTTCGCCAGCAGGCCCAATTGAGACAAGAAGTTCCCTGCGGTAGAGTATCGGCACAGGTCCGGAGAATTTCGAATCCGTCAATACCCATTCGCTTTCGCGGCAGAACTCATCAATCAGAGCACGTTAGTTGTTAAAGGCAGCCATCAACGCGGCGTCCCCTTCTGCCAACTTCGCGGCCTGCTCAGCTTCTCGGCATTCCTTTTCGGACTTGATCCCCTCAAGCATTGGCTTTGCCTCGAACGTTGGCATCTCGAATCAGTCTGGGTCGGCCGCCTAACGCGCCAAATGAGCCGCGCGCCGCGGCCTCGTGATCGCACAGACGGTGAGGCGCGTCGGCTCCGTTTGGATGTTATGCAGCCCGTCGCACAACAGCGTCAGCTGCGGCCGAACGCGTAAAGAACGTCGGCTTGACGAAGAGTGCCTGGATGCTCCCGTTCTTCACGGGCCAAGGCGTTCAGGTACGCGTCTTTCAAAGCCTCTTGTTCCTGGGCGCTGAGGCGCTGAACCTCTGCATGCCCCACCGACCTGGAGTTCGACTCCCACGCCTGCGTTAGATCTTGGGCCGAGAATTCAATGGTTTCGCTCACAACGTCCGCGACCTCAAAGCCAGCCGCTTCGAGCACACGCCGACTCGCTGAGACTGAGCCCAGCGGCTCGCTAGGATCACGCAACGAAACGCCGAACATGGCTGCGCAGTCCCGAAAAATGCGTCCACCCGGAGGCGCTCCGGCCTTCATCGCGGAGAACGCCACGAGCCCTCCTCGCTTCAGTACACGGTGCCACTCCAGAAGCGCCTTGGGGACCGGCATGTCCAGCAGGCCGGCGGCACAGGTAATCACGTCGAAGATTCCGGCTCCATATTGCGGCACGTGCGCCGCATCAGCCTCAACCAACTCGATATTCCTAAGCCCCGACGCCCTCACAGCCGCACGGGCTTCTCGCAACATGCCGGGAGAGATATCGACACCACAAATACGCCCTTCGCTACCGACCACTCGAGCCGCCGCCAATGCCGCAAAGCCCGTTCCCGTCCCCGCATCCATGACCCAGTGCCCGGGCTGAAGTGGGCACAGTGCGACGAGCCGCTGCGCACAGCGCCAGTGCCAATCATTCCTGGCGTACGTGGTAGCCCGTGCGTCGAACGAATCCGCGATTTCGCGTATATCAGTGCCCATCCTTGTTGAGTCCGAGTTTGGACTGCATAACCTATCTTGGACTAGACCGCTCACATCCACTCGCAGGTAACGTCCCCGGGTGTGTCGCACTCATAGCGGCCCATCTCGTTTAGCGGCGTCAGGTTAGCACAGCTCCTGCGCGAAGCCGTGATCCCGCATTACCTGCGAGGCAGTGGTTGGCTGCGACCATCCCGCAGCCAACGACATCCGCGTCCCAAAGGAGCAGGCCGAGTAACTCACTCAAGCTGTTGACGTTGCCGAAGCAACACGAACGGGCGAGTTTGGCTGCGAGGACTCGCCGTCAACGCAGGTTACAGCCGATCAGCGGGCTCCGCACATCGAACCGCTGCGACTCAGCACGTGCGTGTACATCATCGTGGTGCTGATGTCGGCGTGCCCAAACAGTTCCTGCACGGTGCGGATGTCATGCCCGACGGGCAGCTTCCGTGACCGCTTGTTGAATTAGGGTCTCGCGCAGGTTGATAGCGCGTCGGCGGCTCAAAGTGAAACTGCCACAGTCCATGGCCCGGCGAGAGCGATCGGCTGACTGTCGCGGCCTCGCGAATCCGTGCGAAGGCCGCCGAGTCGGGAAGCCTGGTCGCGCGAGAAGCCCGAGGGAGCCGAGCGAGGACGAATGGCGAAGTCGGTGTGCTCGCGTCGGACGGTCACAGGCGGCATCGCAGCGCGGCCCGGCGCCGTAGCTTCGGATTCGTGAGGCAGTGACAGTCAGCCGGTCGCTTGCTGGATTCAGGCGGACTTTGGGGAGACGAGCCGGACTTCGGATGGCGGGCGAGGTCAGTGTGATCGTGTCGCGCGGGCCGAACGCGCCATCGGTCCGGCTAAAGCCGGCACTACGTACTAAGAACTGAGATCCAGAGATTTCAGATTCCAGTTTCTAGTTTCAGCGTATAGCGACGCCCCACGGACTCCGGCCGCCGGGCACCGTCGCGATGACCGCCATCGTCTCGGCGTCGATGACGGAGATGTCGTTCGACGGGCCGTTGGCGGTGTAGAGACGCTTGCCGTCGGGCGAGATGCCGACCCCCCACGGGCGCTGGCCCGCCTTCACGGATCCCACCACCTCGTCTTTGGCCGTATCGATGGCCAGGAGCATCGTGCCCCGGCCGGTGGTGACGTACACGCGCTTGCCGTCGGGAGAGGCGATGACGCCCATCGGCCTCGCGAGCTCGCCGGTGATCTTCAGCGTCTTGGTCACCGAGTGAGTTTTCGTGTTGATGACGTGCACGGTGCCGCCGTTCTCGGCCGTGACGTACACCTTCGAGCTGTCTGGTAGAAATTCCGACGATCGGGGGCGCGCGCCGACCTCGAACTGCTTGATCGCCTTGTTGGTGGCGGTGTCGATGACCGTAATCTGATTGTCCTCTTCCGACGTGACGTACACCCACTGACCGTTCGGGCTCGTCGTGACTCCCTCCGGCTCGCCGCCGACCTTCACTTCCCCGACAACCTTGTTGCTGGCGACGTCGAGAATGCTCGCGACGCCCGCGTCCTCGTTCGACACGTAGACCTTCGAACCGTCCGCGCTCAGCGAAATCTGCTCAGGGTCCGATCCGCTGGTGAGCACGGTCGTGACTTTCCGCGCCGCGATGTCGACCACGCCTATGCCGTCGGCAGTCCGGTCGGGAGGCGGCAGCTTGCTCTCATCCGTTCCCGGGGGCGCCATCGGCGACCCGCTGAGCGCGACGAACAGCTTCGTCCCGTCCGGGCTCACCTTGATACCCCTCGGTCGCTTGCCGAGCGGGATCGTCGTGACGACCTGATTCGTGCCGCCATCGATGACCGTTAGATCGCCGCCGATTTCATTCGTGACATAGACGTAATACGGCGCCTTCGGCGGCTCGGGCGCCGGCGCCGCAGGCGGCGGTGCTGCTGCCGGCTCGGATGGCGGCGTACCGCCGCCGCACCCGGAAATCGCGGCCAGCAAGATGAGCGAAGGAAGCGTGACGCGTACGTTCAGAACTAATCCCAAATCCCGAATCCCTAATCCCTTCATCATCTCGTGTGCTCCTAAAAACCCGACGGCTTGATCCAGAAGCTTTCCTGCCACGTGCCGCCCGGCTTGATGGACTGAAGCTCTTTATAAACGCCTTTGTGCGCGAGATTCAATGCGTTGGTGATGCCGGCCATCGGCTCGAAGCAGATGAAGTTCGGCGTCGCGAGTGGATTAGCCTGAGGCGCGCCACCGCGTCCGCGACCGGGCGCCGGCGTCGCCTCCTGTGCATTGGGATTCGGCGGCGGAATCTGGCTGCCAAGTCCGGTGTTCAGGGGATTCGGAGAGTAGATAACCAGCGATCGGTAATTCGGTCCCTGACTGATTTCGAGTTGCTGCTTGCGGCCTTTCAACACGACCGTCGCACGCCCCTGCGAATCTCTGATGAGGTCGCCGAACACGTCGTCCAGGTTGTAGTCCTTCAACGTGCCGCGGTTGTCCGGAAAGAACTTTGCGGTTGATTCGGTGGCGCCGGTCGGCACTTTGCGATAGTCGAGCAGCCAGCGGGCGCGCGCCGGAATCGTCACCGTCCACTCTTCGCGCGGCGAGTCCGTCAACTGATAGTACGGATGCCATCCGAGCGAGACGGGCATCGGATCGGGAGCGTTGTTGGTGATCTTCGTGATGACTTCCAGCGTCCCGTCCTGCAGCCGATAGGTCACGTCCATCGTGTGCGCGAACGGCCACTGCTTCATCCAGTCTGGCTGCTTGCTCGTGTCGAGCCGGCTCGTCACCCAGGCGGCCTTGCCGTCGGCTTTCACGTCGACGACCTGCCACTGATCGGTACGGCTCATGAAGCCGTGAATCGGAATGGCGCCGGTCACGTTGCCAACGCTCATGTCGAACGCATAGCGCTTGCCGTTTGCGTAGAACGCCTGCTCGTCGAGTCGATTCGCCCACGGCGCGAGCAGCGGAATGCCGTGCAGGCCCGACGGTTTCACCTTGAACTCGTCGATCGACTTGAACGGGAAGCGCAGCACGTTCTGGCCTTTTATCTTCATCTCGTAGGCCATCATCCCGACCGACGTGATGATCGACACAACCGTCTCGTTCTTCTTGTCCTCGAGCTGAACGACGTCGCCGTTGCGCCGCGCGTCGTACTGTTGCGCCGATACCGGCGCACATACGGCGAACGACCACAGCACCACTCCGAGGACGACCGTGCTTGTCATGCGCATGACGCTACTCCTGTAAGGCGAAGCTGAACACCACGTTGCCGGCCGCAAGCGCGACGTACTGCCGGCCGTCGACCGCGTAGCTGATCGGCGACGCCGCATGATTGCCGCCCGTCTGGAAGTGCCAGAGGTACTTTCCGGTTTTGGCGTCGAGCGCCAGGATGTTCCCGTCGCGCGCCGAGACGAACAGGAGGTTGCCACCGGTGGCGAGCACGCCGTTGTTGAGCGAACCCTGGAACAGCGGGTACGACCACATGGTCTTGCCGGTTTCCGGGTCGATCGCTTTGATGCCCGCGTTGGGCGCCGGCTGATTGGGACCGCGCGCCGGCGGCGGTCCGGCCGCGCGACCCCGGCCGAGGTACTGTTGCCCCCGGGTAATGGCCTGCGTCGTGCTGGTATACACCTGTCCGCCTTCTGAAAAGGCAAGATAGAACCATCCGGTCAGCGGGCTGTACGACGGCGCCTGGAAGTTCGTCGCGCCTCCCAGAGTCGGATAAACCAGCACGCTGCCTTTCGGGCTGGAGTTCGTTCCGGGAATCGGCTGAGGCCGCCCGTTCGCATCGAATCCCGCATTCCAGTTCTGATAGACGAACGGCGTGCCGGACAGGAACTTGCCGTTGGTTCTGTCGAGCACGTAGAAATGGCCGTTGCGGTCGGCGTGCATCAGCAGCTTCCGCTTCTCACCTCGCCACAGGCGATCGACGAGCACCATGTTCTGCACCGAATCCCAGTCGTGCCCGTCGTCCGGCGTGAATTGATAGTGCCATTTCATCTTGCCGGTGTCGGGATCGAGCGCGATCACGGAGTTGCTGAAGAGGTTGTCCATCTCGCCGCGCGCGACGCGATCGAATTCGGGCGCCGGGTTGCCGATCGGCCAGAACACGAGGTTGAGCTCGGGATCGAACGTGCCGGTCAGCCAGGTCGGTGCGCCGCCGGTCTTCCAGCTCTCGCCCTTCCACGTGTCATTGCCGAACTCGCCGGGCGCGGGGACCGTGTACATACGCCACCGGCGCTTCCCGGTCGCGGCGTCGTAGGCGTCGAGGTGTCCTCGCGTCGCGTACTCGCCGCCGGTCATGCCCGTGATCACCATGTCCTTCAGGACGAGAGGCGGGCTCGTGATGCTCGATCCCTCCATCGTGTCGACGACCTCGACTTCCCACAGCGGCTGGCCGGTCCGGGCGTCAAGAGCGAAGAGCCAGCCGTCGAGCGTGCCGACGAACAGCCGGTTGCCGAGCATGGCGACGCCTCTGGCGAACGGGTTGATCTCGTACGGGTTGACGGTTTTCTGCTGACGAGTCCAGCGCCAGATCTGACGGCCCGTGCGCGCATCGATGGCCGTGACGGTCGCGGGATTGCCGCTGCCCGTCGTGTACATCACGCCGTCGACGACAATCGGCGTGGCCTGGAGCACGGAAGTCCCGCCGAGGATCGGAAAGCTCCATGCCGGCGTCAATTGACGTGCGTTCGTCGCGGTGATCTGGGTCAGCGGGGAATAGTGCGTGCCCTGGTAGCTACCCCAGTACATCGGCCAGTTGTGCGGCTCTGCCGTCGCATTGACGAGGCGCTGATACGGAATGCCGCCGCTGATTTGCTGCGCCACCGTCTTGCTGAAGTCACGCGATTGCTGCATGCGGAGGAAGCCCACGAGGTTGGTGATGTCGTCGGGCGACAGTCGCTTCGCGTAGTCGCCCGGCATGAGCGACTGATTTTCGACGGTCACCGGCGTCCGGCTCTTGTTGATCAGATGGAGACGGCCCGATGTGTCGACGATTTGAGCGGAGAACGTGTCTTCGTTCTTTCGCACGCCGCGAACGTCACGCCCGTCGGCTCCCTTGAAGACGAGGGTCACTGGAGGCGGCCCGCCGCGCCCGCCGCCACCTCCGCGCGCGCCCGGCACGGGCGGCAGCGGTTCGTTCGGCGACATGATTTTCTGACGAATGGTGGCAGCCGCCAGACGGCCCGCGTTCGACAGATCGGGACCGGTGACGCCGCCGCGCGCGTTGACCTCGTGGCAACCCGCGCATCCGGCACGGCCGAAGAACAGCGATTCGCCTGCCGCTACGTCACCCTCCGGCATAATGGCGCCGCGCGAGGATCCGGTGGACGCCGTGGTGCCCTGAAGACTTCGAATGTAGCTGACGAGCTGCCACACCTGCTCGTCGCGCAGGCCTTTGTAGGGCGGCATCTGCGTGCCCTGGACGCCCTGGCGGATCGTGCGGAAGAGGTCGGCATCGCTGTCGCCCTGCTTCAATCCCGTGGTGTTCAGCGCGGGTCCGCCGCGCCCGGGGTCGCCCACACCTGCGGCGCCGTGGCACGTCTGGCAGGTGCCGTCATACGTCCGCTGGCCCTCCGCGGCGGCGGTCAGACTGGCCGCCAGCGGATTGGTCACCGTATCAGCCGCCGGTGGTTGCTGCGCGAAGAGCGCACCGGTGGCCACAGCCGCAATCGCGCATGCGACGAGTTTGATTCGGTTGTTCATAGTGTCAGAAACTATACCCCATGGCCCGAACACCTTCGTCCATGAAAGAGCTGGGAACCGACGCTCCCGACTTCTCCCTTCCGGACGTCGTCACCGGCAAGCAAGTGTCACGACGATCCGTCGCAGGTCCAAAGGGAATGCTGGCGATGTTCATCTGCCGGCACTGTCCGTTTGTGAAGCACGTGCAGGACGAGCTCGCCCGCATCGGCCGCGATTATGCCGGCCGTGGCATGGGCATGGTCGCCATCAGCGCGAACGACGTCACATCGCATCCTGAAGACAGCCCTACGAAGCTGGCATATCAGGCGAAGGAGCTCGACTTCACCTTCCCATATCTCTTCGACGAATTGCAGCAGGTGGCTCGCGCGTACGACGCGCAGTGCACGCCCGACTTCTTTCTTTACGACGGCCAGGGCAAGCTCGTCTACCGCGGGCAGCTCGACGACAGCCGTCCGGGGAGCGACGTCCCCGTCACCGGCAAGGATCTGCGCGCCGCGCTCGACGCCGTCATCGCGGGCCGGGCCGTCTCTTCCGAGCAACGTCCGAGCATCGGCTGCAACATCAAATGGAGATGAACGCGGGAGCGACGATCAGGGTCGTGCAGTTGCAACAGGGTTCGGCCAGGCGCGTCGCTCGCGTCGATGAACCGTCGCTGCGACTGCTCGCCGACACCGAGTCCGTGTTCGCGCTGGCCCTTGAGGCCATCGACGCCCGAGTGCCGTTAAAGACGCTCATCGATCGACGCGTGACCTCGGAATGCCTCGCGTACGATGAGGTCTACTCGGGTGCGTCACCATGGCGCCTGCTCGTGCCGATCGATCATCCCGAGCCGGCGCGCTGTCTCGTGTCGGGCACCGGCCTGACCCACCTCGGAAGCGCAGAGAGTCGAAACGCCATGCACGGCAAGAGCGACTCCGAACTGACCGACAGCATGCGGATGTTCCGCATGGGCCTCGAGGGCGGCCGCCCGGATGGCGGAAGAATCGGCGTGCCACCCGAATGGTTCTACAAAGGCAACGGGACGGTGCTGCGGACGGACGGCGATGTGCTGGAGGTGCCCGGATATGCGGAAGACGGCGGTGACGAGGCCGAGGTCGCGGGAATCTATGTGGTCGATGCCGAGGGGCGTCCACGCCGTATCGGGATGGCCGCCGGCAACGAGTTTTCCGATCACACGTTCGAGAAGCGGAACTACCTGAACCTCGCGGGCTCGAAGCTTCGGACCTGCGGGCTGGGTCCCGAGCTGGTGATCGATCCAGTGTTCGATCTCGTGCCGGGCCAGGTGAGCGTGGAACGAGCCGGCCAGACGATCTGGCAGCGCGCGATTGCCACCGGCGAGCGCGAGATGTGTCACACCGTCGCGAACATCGAGCATCATCACTTCAAGTTCGAGGCGCACCGGCGGCCCGGTGACGTGCACGTGCACTACTATGGAGCGCACACGCTGAGCTTCGCCGACGGCATACGGCTCGGCGACGGCGATGTGATGGTGGTTCAGTTCGAAGGATTCGGCCGGCCGCTCCGCAATGCGGTCCGTATCTCGGCTCCCGTGAACGAGCCGATTAAGGTGCTGTCGATTGCCTGACGCAGTGAAGATTTGCCGTTTTGTCGGCGCCAACAACGACGTTCGCATCGGGCTCGACGATGGAGGCACGCACGTGCTCGATCTGGGACCGGCGGGCGCTGGAGGGATGACCGAGCTGTTGGAGAGTGGGAATCCCGTCGAGGCTGTGAGGCAGCGCGCTCGCGCGACGTCCGCGCGGCTCGAGGCCTCCACAATACAGTTCGCGCCTCCAGTCGAGCGCCAGGAAATCTGGGCCGCCGGCGTGACCTACCTGCGCAGCAAGACCGCCCGGATGGAGGAGTCCGATTTCAGCGCGACGGCCTACGATCGGGTGTACGACGCCGATCGGCCTGAAATCTTCTTCAAGTCGATTCCGGAAAAGGTCGTCACGGGCGGCGATGCGGTCGGCATCCGCCGCGACGCGCGCTGGAGCGTGCCCGAACCGGAACTGGTGCTCGTGCTGAACTCGCGCGGCAGCGTGGCCGGCTGCACGATCGGCAACGACATGAGCTCGCGCGACATCGAAGGTGAGAATCTCCTCTATCTGCCCCAGGCCAAGGTTTACGATCGCTCCTGCGCCATCGCGCCCTGGATGCTCCTGGGCGCAACCGAATCCGAGGTTCGTGACTGGACGATTCGCATCGCCATCTATCGGGGCGGAAAGCCGGTGTTCTCCGGCGACACGCCCATCGGCAATATCAAGAGAAGCTTCGACGAGCTCGCCTCGTACTTGTTCCGGTCCCAGAAATTTCCGAACGGTGCGATGTTACTGACCGGAACGGGCATTGTGCCTCCCGACGCATTCACGCTTGCCGAAGGCGACGTGGTTGAAGTCGAGATTTCCCAGATAGGCGTTCTCCGGAACCCTGTCGTCATCGTGTGACCATGGCTGAACAACCTGTATTGATTGATGGTCAATGGCGCGCCTCGCGGGCGGCGTCGAGCTTTCATGCTGTGAATCCGGCCACCGGCGAGCGGCTGCCCGATTCCTATCCGATGAGCGGTTGGGAGGATTGCGACGCCGCGCTCGAGGCGGCGGCGCGCGCGGCCGACGAGCTTCGCCGCACGCCTCCGGCCTCGATCGCCCGCTTCCTGACGCGCTTCGCCGAGCGCCTCGAAGCCATCAAGGGCCCGCTCGTCGAGCAGGCGCATCTCGAGACGGCATTGGCGAAATCGCCACGCCTCGCCGATGTCGAGCTGCCCCGGACGACGAGCCAGTTGCGGCAGGCGGCCGACGCGGCGCTGGAAGGTTCGTGGGCGCTGCCGACGATCGACACCAAGAACCAGATCCGCTCGTGCTTCGAGCCGCTCGGCCCGGTCGTCGTATTCGGGCCGAACAATTTCCCGTTCGCGTTCAACGGCGCCGCGGGCGGAGATTTTGCGGCCGCGATTGCCGCGGGCAATCCCGTGATCGCGAAGGGACATCCGCTGCACCCGGGCACATCGCGGATGCTGGCCGAGGAAGCGTTTGCCGCGTCAAAGGAATGTGGCCTGCCGCCGGCCACGGTGCAGCTGATCTACAAGATTGACCACCAGTCGGGAGAGCGGCTGGTGTCGGACAAGCGGGTTGGAGGAAGTGCCTTCACCGGGAGCCGCGGAGCGGGCATGGCACTGAAGGCGGCGGCCGATCGGGCCGGCAAGCCCATCTACCTGGAGATGTCGAGCATCAACCCGGTCGTCGTGTTGCCGGGCGCTCTGGCCGAACGCGGCAGCAAGCTCGCGGGCGAACTTGCCTCGAGCTCGCTCCTCGGCGGCGGACAATTCTGCACGAGCCCCGGCCTGGTGGTGCTCTTTGCCGGCGAGCAGGCCGAGCAGTACATCAACGAGGTGAAGCAGGCACTCGAGACGGCGCCGACGCCCGCGCTCCTGTCGTCAGCGGTTGCCAAAGGGCTGGTCGCCAGCGTCAAGACGCTTCGGGGTGCCGGTGCGCAGCTCGCGACGGCCGAACGCGAACCGGCCGCGGATTACGCGTATCCCAATACCCTGCTTCGCGTCAGCGGCGCGGACTTTCTCAACAATCCCGAGCAGTTGCAGACCGAAGCGTTCGGGTCGACGTCCTTGTGCGTGGTCGTCCGCGATGCCGGCGAGGCCGAGGCGGTTTTGTCGCACCTCGAGGGGAACCTCACAGGATGCATCTACTCTGATACCGGCGGCGGCGACGACGCGCTGTATGCGCGCCTCGCGCCGCTCCTGCGCCTGCGGGTCGGCCGTCTGCTGAACGACAAGATGCCCACGGGCGTGGCCGTGAGTCCCGCCATGAATCACGGCGGCCCGTTCCCGGCGACCGGCCACCCGGGGTTCACGGCGGTCGGGATTCCCGCATCGCTGCGGCGATTCGGGATGCTGTGCTGCTACGACAACGTGCGAGAGCACCGCCTGCCGCCCGGCCTGCGCAACGAGAATCCCAACGGGCTGATGTGGCGCCTGATCGACGGCCGGTATACGCAAGGCTCTTGCATCTGAAACACGATCTGAAACAGAGTTTCACGTTCTGATATGACGATTACTCGGCTCGATCCCGCGTTCGACAGGCTCGTCCCAGGCGACGCGCGCATTGAAAAGGTTGCCGGCGGGTTCACATTCATCGAAGGCCCGCTCTGGCGGCCGTCCGGCGCGCTGTGGTTCAGCGACGTCGTCGGCAATGTCGTGCGGCAGTGGTCGCCGGGTGGCGGTGTTGTGGAGTTGCTGCGGCCGGGCGGCTACGACGGGCATCACCTGCCGGCCGGCGGGTTCGTGGGTCCCAACGGCATGACCGCCGCGCCGAACGGCGACGTGCTGTTGTGCCAGCACGGCAACCGCCGCATCGTCCGCATCAGCCGCGACATGACCGTCACCACGTTCCTCGACAAGTTCGAGGGCAAGAAGCTGAACGCCCCGAACGACATCGTCTTTCGATCGGACGGTACCCTGTACTTCACCGATCCGCCGTATGGACTGCCGCTGCAGGATGACGATCCATCGAAGGAGCTGCCCTTCAACGGCGTGTTCAAGCTGCAGAACGGCAAGCTCGACGTCATCATCACCGATCTCACGCGGCCGAACGGCATCGCGTTGTCGCCGGACGAGAAGACGCTGTATGTGTCCAATTCCGACGAGCGCCAGCGCATCTGGATGCGGTACGACGTCGCGGCAGACGGGAACGTCAGCAACGGCCGTGTGCTCTTCGATTCGTCGGCTTTCAAGGAAGGCGGCGTGCCCGACGGCATGAAGATCGACGTGCAGGGCAATATCTGGGCGACCGGGCCGAGCGCGGTGCTCGTGCTCTCGCCGGAAGGCAGGCACCTCGGCAGCATCGTGGCGCCGGAGGATCCCGCCAATTGCGGCTGGGGCGACGACGGACGCTCGCTGTACATCACGGCGGAAACCGGTCTCTATCGCGTTCGCACGTCTGTCATGGGCCAGAAGGTGGTGTACTAATGATTCAGGTTCACGTCGATCTCGGTATCGATCCTGCCCAAGAGCAGGAGATGGCGCGTTATTTCCAGACCGTGTTCAGGCCGGCCGCGCAGAAGTTTCGCGGCTACATCGACGTGCGGATGTTGAAGATTGTCGCCGTGCCCGTCGGCACGGCGCCTCCCGGCATCAACTATCGATTTACCATTACCTATGAAAGCGAAGAGCTCCGTCGGAAATGGGTGGCCTCGGAGATCCATCAGGAAGTCTGGGGCGCCATGGAGAAGTTCGCGGCTCCCGGGTACACGGTTCTGCAGTTCGATGTGATTTGAAAGGACGCTATGAAAAGACAATTCTTGACGCTTGCATCGATGTTGGCCGTCGCCGGCGCGATTTCGATCGCCCAGCAGGGGACGCCCGTCAGCCCGCAGAAGCTGCCGCTCGCCGACCGAATCGCGCACACCGAGCCCTCGAAGTACCGCGACTCGCCGAGCGTGCACGGCGGGCCTGGTAAGTTGAACTACATGGGCTTGTTCAACGCGACCTCGCTCGACACCAACCTCTACTTCCTGCATCGCGGGATCATCCAGCCGAAGAGCGGCATCGGCGCGCACTTCCACAACCAGTGCGAGGAGATGTTCGTCATCTTCGACGGCGAAGCGCAGTTCACGATCAACGGCCGCACCTCGACGCTCAAGGGCCCGGCCGGTGCGCCGACGCGCATGGGCAGCATGCACGCGATCTACAACGACACCGACAAGCCCGTGCAGTGGATGAACATCAATGTGTCGGCGCGCAAGGGCGTGTACGACGCGTTCGACCTGAGCGATGGCCGCGTCGGCGTGCCGATCGACCCGATTCCGGTGTTCATGACGATGCGGCTGGAGCAGTCGCTGCTGCGTCCGATCGACGCGCTGCACGGCGGCAAGGGGACGGTGCAATACCGGCGCGCGCTGGCGCCGAGCGTGTTCGTGAGCGCCTGGTCGTATGTCGACCACCTGCTGCTGCCGCCGGGGACCTCGACCGGTCCGCAGGCACTGGCCGAGGTGGGCGAGTTCTACTACGTGATGAGCGGGCAGGGAACGGTGACGATTGGATCGGAAAGCGCCCAGATTCGTACGGGCGATGCCGTACCGATTCAACTGAACGACCGGAAGTCGTTCGAGAACACCGGGACGACGCCGCTCGAGTTCCTGATCGTGGGCGTCGCCAAGGATGCCGATCGCAAATACGAAGTAGTCACCGCGCCGCCGATGCCGGCGCGCGGCGGCCGCGGGGGTCGCGGTCAGTAGTCAGCAGGCGGTCACTTGCCCCGGCGCATCTTATGAACAAAGAGAAGCTGTTCGTCACGAGCTGTTTGTCCATCGGGACCGCCGCCATGGTGTTTGCCATTCGCGGCGACGTCGCGGGCCCGATGAGCGCCGCGTTTTCGATTACCAACGAGCAGATGGGATTGATTTTCAGTCCCGCCTTCTGGGCGTTCACGATCGCGATCTTCATCAGCGGCAATCTCGTCGACGTCATCGGCATGCGCACGCTGCACATGCTCTCGGCGCTGGGGTTCATCATCGGCGTCTCGCTCGTCATCTTCGCGCCGCGGCCGAGCGCGCCCATCGTGTCGCTGCTCGATCACCCGGGCACGATGATGCTCTATGTCGGGTTCTTTCTTTTCGGGCTGGCGCACGGGCTCGTCGAGGGCGTCATCAACCCGTTGATCGCGACCATCTACAGCACCGAAAAGACCAAGAAGATCATCGCCGTCCACGCATGGTGGCCCGGTGGGCTGATCGTCGGCGGGCTGGCGGCGGTGACCCTGTCGGCTCTCTTCAATGCGAGCTGGCAGCTTCGGCTCTCCCTGATTCTGATTCCCGCCGTCATCTACCTGGTGATGGCGTTCTCGCTCTCCTATCCGCAAACGGAGCGAGTGACGTCGAATGTGTCCACGGGCGAGATGTGGAGCCAGGCCATGCGGCCGCTGTTCATCGTGCTGTTCATCTGCATGTGGATGACGGCGGCCACCGAGATGGGCCCCGATCAGTGGTTCCCTACGGTGATGGGCGAGCTCGTGCCGCAGCTCAACCCGGGCGCTGGGAGTGGCGTGCTGTTCCTGGTCTACACCGCGGGACTGATGTTTGCGCTCCGGCAGTGGGCGAGCGGCCTCAGCCACAAGTCGCCGCTCGCCACGCTCATCGTCAGCTCGCTGTTGGCAGGGATCGGTCTCTACTGGCTTGGAGGCCTCGACAGCAATTCGAACGCGCTCGTGGCGTTTGTCGCCGCGACGCTCTTCGGCATCGGCAAGACCTTCCTCTGGCCGACGATGCTCGGCGTCGCCGCCGAACAGTTTCCGCGCGGGGGCGCACTGGTGCTTTCGCTGCTCGGGGGCGCGGGCATGTTGTCGGTCGGCCTGGTGGTGCCGCTGATGGGCGAGCGCATGGATCAGTTCGGGCCCGGCGCCGCTCTGCAGATGGTCGCGCTGCTCGGCGCGATTCTCGCCGTGATTTTCACGGGCGTCTGGTTCTACTTCAAGGCGCGCGGCGGCTATCGCGCGGTCGCGATTTCCACCGTCACTGGCCGATAGCGCCAGGTAGTACGTAGCGTCCGGCTTCAGCCGGACCCGATAGCGGCTTCTTTGTGCAGGCCGAGATTCCTGACGACGGCGACCGTCGATTTCGACTTGTTCAGCGTGTAGAAGTGCAGGCCTGGCACGCCTTCCCGCAGCAGTTCCTCGCACTGGCGCGTCGCGTACTCGATGCCGAATTCCGCCACTGCCTCGTTATCCGATCCCCGCTTGTCGAGCTCGCTGACGAGCGTCTGCGGAAGGTCGGCGCCGCACAGGGCCACGATCCGCTTGATTTGTGCCGTGCTCAGTATCGGCATGATTCCGGGAACGAGCGGCACCGTGACGCCGAGCGAGGTCAGATGGTCCCGGAACTCGAGGTAGTCGCGGTTGTTGAAGAACAACTGCGTGATCACGAAATCGGCGCCCTGATCGATCTTGTGCTTGAGATGGTGCCAGTCGGTGTGCTTGCCGTCCGTTTGCGCGATGTGCCCCTCGGGAAAACCGGCCACACCGATGGAGAACCCGCCCATCTCCTTGATGAAGCGGACGAGCTCGCCATGAGAACTCGAATCCACCTTCGGTCTTCTGAAAATCGCCCACACCGCCGGGCGGATCGCCCCGCAGCGCCAGGATATTGGTGATGCCGAGCGCTCGCGCCTGCTCGAGCACGGCCGCCGTTTCGTCGCGTGTGGCGTTGACGCACGTCATGTGCGCCATCGCGGTCAGCCCCTGCTCGCGCTGAATGCGATCGACGATGGTGAGCGTCTTCTCGCGGGTGCTGCCGCCGGCGCCGTAAGTGACCGAGCAGAAATCGGGCTTCAGCTGTCCGAGGGCCGGGATCGTCTTCTCCAGGAGCGTGCGCTCGCCCTCGGGTGTCTTGGTCGGGAAGAATTCGAATGAAATGACGGGCCGCCGTGTGCTGCCCGCGGCAGCAAAGATGTCGCGTATGAACGGCATGTGCAGATATCCTATCGCAATGAGGATCATCGTGTGCCTCGCCGCCGTCCTGTGGGTCGCGCCCCTGGCGCATGCGCAGACTGGTTTCGAGTGGTCGCCGACGCGCAGGCTCATGAAGGAGGATTTCAGCGGACGCGTGCCGGTGCAGGCGCGGAACTCGTCGCTGAGCTGGCTGCACATCGACACGTCCTGGGAATGCGTCGTCGGCGAGCTGGTGGCTTCGGCGCACGCGATATTCGACCCGTCGCAGTCGTGGTGGCGGACGAGCTACGGGAACGTATGGGGGAACGCCGGCGAGCGCACGACCGCGAGCCAGGCCCAGATGCAAGCGCGCCGCAACGTCATGCAACTGGACAGACAGCTGCTCGATCACGAGCAGCTGCACTTCGATTTGGCGGAGCTGGCGGCCAGAAAGATCAGGAAGCGGTTCGGGGAGTTCAAGGACGCCTGCCTCGACCCCGGCGGCACCGAGCCGATTCAGACGATGGTGATCGAGGTCGATCGCGAGCTGCAGGAAGAGCAGAGCCAAATACGATCGGAAACCGCTCACGGCACCAATGCGGGCGCAGGATCGATGGGCACGCCGGGTCAGGGAGATGCTGAAATGAGAATTGGCAGATTGGCAGATTGGTAGTCGCAGATTACGGATTGTTGAAGAATTGCCGGATCCCGAGCTTGCGTGCCGGGCCAATCTGCGACTACCGATCTGCCAATCTACCAATTCTTCACAGCCTCTTGACCTTCCGCACGTCCACGAACGACAGCACCACGGCTCCCGCGATAAAGAACACCATCACGCTGAGGATCGCGCTGCGGCTCGAGCCGGTGCGCGCGGCTCGCCACTTCGAACGTCGCCGGGCCGGCGATCGCGCCGAACTTCTCGAAGATCGAGAAGAACCCGAAGAACTCCGACGACCGCTCCCGCGGAATCATGCTGGCAAAGAGCGACCGGCTGAGCGCCTGGCTCCCGCCCTGCACCGAGGCGACCATGAGCGCCAGCACGTAGAAGTCGCGCTCGGTCTTCATGTAGTAGCCCATGATCGTGATAAGGGTGTACATCCGCCAGCGCGATGAAGATCGACGTCTTCGCGCCGATGCGATCCGCGAGCCAGCCGAACAGGAACGCGAACGGAATGCCGGCGAACTGCACCAGCAGGATGGCCGTGATCAGCGCGCCCGTGATCGAGGCCGAGCTCGGTGCCGTAGCTCGTCGCCATCCGGATGATCGTGCCGATGCCGTCGCTGTAGATGACGAATGCGATCAGGAGCAGGAAGGCGTGCCGGTAGCGCCGAAGATCGCGGAGGGTGTGCTACCAGTCCGGCCAGCGAGGTTCGCACGAGCGCGACTGTTGAACGCGCGGCATGGCCCACGCGCACGCGCGGCTCGGGAACACTCCTGAACAGCGGAATCGAGAACAGCCGCCCACCAGAGCGCGACGCTCAGGAACGACAGCCGCGACGCCTGACCGGCATCGCGGAGACCGAAGGTCGACGGCGAGAGTATCCAGGCCACGTTCAGCGCGAGGAGAAGGCCGCCGCCGAGGTACCCAAGACCGAATCCGGCGGTCGAGATGCGATCGATTTCGTCTTCGCGCGCGATGTGCGGCAGCAGCGAGTCGTAAAGTGTCAGGCTCGTCGTGACACCGATGTTGCCGATGCCGAACAGGACGGCGGCCAGCAGCCAGTCGTGCCGATGCACCATCACGAGGCAGCCGGTGGCGATGCAGCCGATGGCCGTAAACAATCCGAGCAGGCGCTTCTTGATGGGGGCATGGTCGGCGATGCGCGCCAATGACCGGCGCCAGGATCGCGGACGTGGTCAGCGCGATGGTCGTCGTGCGGGCAAGCAGCCGCGTGGCTTCTACGGGAGGCAGGTCCGCGGCCGCCACAGACGTGAAATAGACCGGGAAGATCGCCGTGATGATGGTGGTGAAGAACGCCGAGTTGGCCCAGTCGTACATCGCCCACGCGCGAATTTCGGGGCGATGCAGCCCGACCCGTGTCAGAAGGTCTTGCGCGCGATCCATTCGCGCATCAGCGAGTCGACGACGACGTACCGATCGCGCTTCACGGGCGACGAGGTCTTCGCGCGCCAGCGCCTGCAGCGCCGCCTGCACCGTGGACGCGCCACCCAGCCTGTAGCGGGTGCGCAGGTCGGCCGAGAGCAGCTCGCGCCCGTCGGCCAGCACGACGGCCCGGAGCGTGGCGCGCTGGCCGAGCGTGAGGCGCTGCCACATGGCTTCGAACATCGTGTCCTGCTCGGCGAGCAGCCGATGGAGCGTCTCGTGCAGATCTTCGACGCCGATCCGCCGCTTGCCCGCGGCGCGCGCATCGTCCCAGCTCTCGTGCGCCAGACGCTGAACGTCGTAGGGCATGTTGCCGGCCAGATCGACGATGGCGCTGCCGAGTCCCGCTTCAGGCTTGATGCCGGTTCGCGAAAACCGCGATTCGATGAAACCGGAGAACAGATCCGCCGGGATCTTCTCGAGTCGCATCACCGGACCGGCCTTGTAGAACGGGCGCTTCGGGCCGAGCATCCGCTCCATCAGGCTGGGCTCCGAACCGGCGAACACGTACCCGACGCTGCGCTGATGCTGCACCGCGGCGCGCATGGCGTGCTCGACGCTGCCGCCGTTGAACCCGTTGATCGCCTGGAACTCGTCGAGCGCGACGACGATGCGCGTCTTGCGCGCCTCGCTGAGACGGCCAGGCAGCGCGAAGACATCGGTGGCCAGCCGGGAGACGTCGCGCTCGGTGCGCACGCTCGGAAACTTCACCGACATGCCCATCGTGCCCGGTCGAGTCGGCCTCGAGCCGCAGCTCCGGCTTCGCGGTGCCGATGGCGTCCCTCAGCCAGGCACGCGCCTTGTCCCAGCCGCTCTCCATCGACAGCAGCGAGCGCGTGTAGCCTTCCAGGAACGCGAGGTAGGAGCTGTAGCTGCTGACGGTGATCTCCGCAGTCAGGGCGCCGCCCCGCGCCACCGCGCGCAGCGCCTGGCGGATGAGCGACGACTTGCCGTACCGCCTCGGCGAGATCAGAAAGACCTTCTGGCCCGAGCCGAGGTCGCGGACCAGGCGATCCAGCTCGTCGAGGCGGTCGACGAACGCCGCCGCGGGCACCACCTCGCCGTACACGAAGGGATTTTCCATTACGTCAATCTACGTAATCGTTACGGATTATAACGTAATGACGCTTGAGATTAGTGATGGGGTTCGTAGGTTCGTATAGTTCGTGGGTTCGTCGGTTCGCGAGGTTCGTGGGGTTCGTAGTTCGCGAACCCGAACCTTACGAACCTACGAACTCCACGAACCCTACGAACTCCACGAACTCCACAAACCCAATCCCTAGTCCCAGCGCATCACGGTTCCGATTGCCAGACGGCGCGGCCGACGAAGAACGGTCCGAGCCGATCCAGGTAGAGCGACGTCTGCTGGGTCTTCCGCATCGCCTGGACGATGTGCGAGAGGGGGAAGAGGGCCTTGCCGAGCAGGCCGATGACGAAATCGTTGTCGTTCTTGTCGAGGCCGTGGCAGGCCAGGCGGATGTCGTGCGCGTAGTCGCCCGCGCCGTACGACATGCCGATCGCGCCGTGCTCGGCGAGGATGACGCGCTGCTCCTCGGGTGGCAGCTGGGCGAACCGGCCGCTCCGGCGCAGGGGGTACCAGACGGCCCACGGCCAGTCCTGGTTCAGGACCGTGCGCCGGGGACGGTGCAGGATGGCTTCGGCCAGATCCGGCTCGTAGCCCAGCGCGTAGGTGCGGCCGAGCATCGTGAACTCGGGCTTCGGCCGTGAGCGCGTCGAACGGGCCGCGGTTCAGCAGCGGCCGCAGCGTGTCGAGGAAGAAATTCGGATCTCTCGTGAGCGACAGGATCGCGATGCCCTGGGGATCGTTGGCGTCTTCGTAGACAACGCCTTCGATGCCCGCGCCCGACAACGCCGCGGAGACCGCTCGCGAGTCGCGACAGCCGCCATACACCAGCAGCTGCATGAACAGCCGTTCGTCCGACCGCTGCGGTTGTCCGTTCTTCATGCCGCCGCGCTCGGCGATGTCCGGCGGCTCGGGCCCTCGTCGCGTCTGTGTTTCTGATGACATTGGGTTAGATTCTAGATCTTTAAGGTTCCCGTATAGATGGCCATGCCGACGACCGCGTCGATGCCGAGCGCATCGAGCTCGTCAATCTCGGCCTGCGTGGTGACGCCCCCTGCCGCGATGAGCGGCCGGCGTGTGGCGTCGCGCACGGTGCGGATGGCGCGCGATGTCGGTGCCTTTCATCAATCCTTCCTTGTCCACGTGCGTGTAGAGGAACTCGCCGCAATACGGTTCGAGCGCGCGGACGGCATCGGCGGCCGTCGTGCCCGTCGCCGATCTTCCAGCCGTGCGTCACGACCCGGCCCCCCTTGCTGTCGACGGCCCCGACGACACGCTCTACGCCGACCGCCTCCGAGAAGCGCCGGGCGCTCGCCGTGTCCGGCTGGCCGTCCTTGAACATCGCCGAGCCGACGATGACCTTCCTGGCCCCGATCGACGAAAGCTCGATCGCGCGTTCCGGCGATCGCACGCCCCCGCCGACCTGGCAGGGGAGCCGTCTGCAGATCTCGCGCACCAGCCCATCGTTCGAGCCCGAGCCCATGGCCGCGTCGAGATCGATGACGTTGACGCGTCGAAAGCTCGAGAACCGCTCGATCCAGTAGTCGAGGTCGGTCGTTTCGATGGCCAGCTTCTCGCCCTGAATCAACTGGACGACCTTGCCGCCCTTGAGATCGATCGCCGGGATCAGCATGTCTACAACCGCACCGGAATGCCGCGGTTGCGCAGCATTTCCTTGAGGTCGCGCACGGCGTGCTCGGAGAAGTGGAAGATCGAGGCGGCCAGCGCCGCATCGGCGCACCCGTCGGTGAACACCTCGGAAAAATGCTCGAGCGAGCCCGCGCCGCCCGATGCGATGACAGGAATCGGCACGGCTCTCGAGACCGCGGCGGTGAGCTCGCAGTCGAAGCCCTGCTTGGTGCCGTCGCGATCGATCGACGTCAGGAGAATCTCTCCCGCGCCGCGATCGGCGGCCTCCCTGGCCCACTCGACCGCCTCCCGCCGGGTTTCGGCGCTGCCGCTCCGCACGTAGACGAGCGCCCTGCCGTCCACCCACTTGGCGTCGATCGCGACGATGGCGGCCTGGCTGCCGTAGCGCGAGGCGAGCGTCGTAATCAGCGCCGGATCGTTGAGCGCCGCGGTGTTCAGGCTCACCTTTTCCGCTCCGGCGTCGATGGCGGCTGCGGCATCGTCTTCCGAGCGGATGCCGCCGCCGACGGTCAGCGGAATGAAGATGCGTTTGGCCACCGCCGAGACGGTCGCGGCGAGCGCGCGGCGTCCCTCGAGCGTGGCCGTGACGTCGAGAATCACGACCTCGTCGATGCCTTCCTCGTTGTAGCGCTCGGCCAGCTCGGCCGGGTCGCCGGCGTTCCGCAAGCCTTCGAAGTTCACGCCCTTGACGACCTGGCCGTTCTTGACGTCGAGGCAGGCGATGATGCGTTTAGAGAGCATTGAGAAAGTTCGTCAGCACACGAAGCCCGACCTCGCCGGACTTCTCTGGATGGAACTGCACGCCGAAGACCTGCCCGCGCTCGACCGCGCTCGCAAAGGGCACGACGTGTGTCGTCACCGCGATCGACTCGTCGGTCACGGGCGCCGCATACGAGTGCGTGAAGTACACCTGGGAGCGATTCCTGATGCCGTCGAACAGCCGCGACGCCCTTGGAAACTCGAGCTCGTTCCAGCCGACGTGCGGCACCTTGTTCGGCCACTCGGTCTTGAGGAGCTGGCACTGGCCGGGCATCAAGCGCCAGCCCCTCGCAGCCCGGGGCCTCGGTGCTGCCTTCGAACAGCCACTGCAGTCCGACGCAGATGCCCAGGAGCGGCCGGCCCCGCTCGATGACGCCCAGAATCGCGTCGCGCCACTCGCGGTCGAGCGCCGCCGTTCGCGCGAAGTTGCCGACGCCCGGCACGATGACCGCTTCTGCCGCGTCGAGATCCGCCGGCCGCTGCGGCGTGTGCACGTCGGCGCCAACGGCCGCGAGCGCCTTGCGGACCGAGGTCAGGTTTCCGGCGCCGTAGTCGACGAGGGCGATCACAACAGTCCCTTCGTGCTGGGAAGCGTACGCGCGAGCTGTTTGTCGCGGGAGCACGCCACGCGCAGCGCGCGGCCGAACGCCTTGAACACCGCTTCGACGTGATGATGGCTCGAGCGGCCGTAGAGCACCTTGACGTGCACGTTGCCGCGGACGCCCAGCGCGAATCCCTCGAAGAAATCGTGGACCAGCTCGCTCTGCAGATCGCCGACCCGGTCGACCTTCAGCGTCGAGATCGACGACGGCATGCGGCCGGCCGCCGAGATCGATGGCGGCGACCGCCGAGCGTTTCGTCCATCGGCATCACGAAGTAGCCGGCGCGGTTGATGCCGCGCCGGGCGCCGAGCGCCTTCGACACCGCCTCGCCGAGCGCGATGCCGAGGTCCTCGACCGTGTGGTGCTGATCGACGTCGAGGTCGCCGGTGGCGCGCACCTCGAGGTCGAATCCGCCATGCCGCGTCAACAGCTCGAGCATGTGGTCGAGGAAGCGAATGCCGGTGCTGACGTCGTAGCGGCCCTTGCCCTCGATGCCGAGCCGCACGCGAATCTGCGTCTCGCGCGTTCGCCGGTCGATTACGGCACGGCGCACAGTCCCTCCAGCGCTTCGACGACGACTTCGGTGTGGCGGACGAGGCCCGCGGTGACGCGGATGCACCCGCCGCAGCCCGGGTCGCGCGAGCGGTCGCGGACGAGAATGCCACGTTCGCGGAGCGCCCGGACGATGTCGGTGGCGTCGCCCGATCGCTGACGTCGATCAGCACGAAGTTGCCCGCGCTCTTCCAGTAGGACAGGCCGAGCCGATCGCACGCCGCATACAGGAGCTCGCGCGATTCCACGACCTGCGCGCTGTACCAGTCGAGATACTCGCGATCGCGCAGGGCCGCGCGCCAGCCGGCGGCGGCGAACACGCTGAGGCTGAACGGCGGTATCACCTCGCGCACCGGCTCGAGCCGCGCGGGATCGCCGATCAGGCAGCCCGCGCGCAGGCCGGCCAGACCGTGGGCCTTGGCGAACGTCCGCCCGACGACGACATTCGGATGCCCGCCGAGCTCGGGCAGAAACGTCTCGCCGCAGAAGTCGAAGTACGCCTCGTCAATCACGATGGTGACGTCGGGCGGGGCGCATCGAACGATTTCGCGCATCGCGTCGCGCGGAATCAGCTGCCCGGTCGGATTGTTCGGATTGGTCAGAAAGATGATGCGCGTCCGATCCGTGATGGCGTCGCAGATCTCGCGCGTCGGGAACTCGAAGCCGGGCTTCGGATCGACGGCGACCATGCGGCCACCGGCCGCTTTGATGAACACGGAGTACATTTCGAAGGCCGGCACCGGCACGATCGCTTCGAGCAATCCGCCCGGGTCGCCGTTCATCCGGAACGCGCTCACCGTCAGGGCCCAGAGACCTTCGTCCAGTCCGTTGGTCAACGCAAGCTGAGGCTCTGTGACGCCCAGGTATGCGGCGCATTCGCGCACGAGCGCGCTGTAGTTCGGATAGTACGCGACGTCTTCGGCGGAAATCTCCCTGATCGCGTCGATGACGGCCTGAGAACAGCCGCCGGTGTTCTCGTTCAGGTGCAGCCGCAAGGCACCCTGCCGATCGCCGGGCCGCACGTAGGTCATCGTGCCACCTCCGTGACACGCCGCCGAAGACCGAGACGAACCTCGATCGATCGCGCGTGCGCCTCGAGCCCTTCTTCGCGCGCAAGCGTGATGACCGTCGACGCGAGATTTTTCAGTCCCTGGCGCGTCATCCGCTGAATGGTCGACACGCGCACGAAATCGGCGGCGTGCAGACCTCCACGAAACCGCGCGGCGCCGTTGGTCGGCAGCACATGATTCGAGCCGATGGCGTAGTCGCCGGCGACCTGTGCCGTGTACGAGCCGACGAAGATCGCACCGGCGGAGCGCACCTGAGCGGCGAAACGGTCGTCGTCGCAGACGAGGTGCTCGGCGGCGGCGACGATTGGCCAGCGCCGCGGCTTCCTCCCGGCTTCCGGCGACGATGATGCCGCCGTGGCGCGCGAGCGACTCGCGCGCCGGACCGTTCGCCGGCATCTGCCTGGCGACCGCGCGGGCCACTCTCGCGCGAGCGCCCGGCTCGTCGTGATGAGCACCGCACGCGCCTGCGGGTCGTGTTCGGCCTGCGCGATGAGGTCGGCGGCGATCCACTCGGGGTTGCCTTTGTCGGAGACGATGACGATTTCGGTCGGCCCGGCGTAGAAGTCGATGGCGCAGTCGGTCGCGACGATCGCCTTGGCGGCGGCCACGTACTGGTTGCCCGGTCCGACGATCTTGTCGACGCGCGGCACCGTCTTCGTGCCGTACGCGAGCGCCGCGATCGCGTGCGCGCCGCCCATCCGGAACAGACGCGTCACACCGCCTTCGCGCGCCGCCGCCATGACGACCGGCGCCGGTTTCGGGACACGCGACGATGATTTCGCGCGACGCCCGCGGCCCGCGCTGGGATCGCCGTCATCAGCAGCGAAGAGGGCAGGGGATAGCGTCCTCCCGGAACGTAGCAGCCAACGCGGTCGAGCGGAGTGACCCGCTGCTCGACGCTGACGCCTGGCGACGTGATGACCGTCCAGCCGCCGGGACGCTGCCGGCGGGCGACCTTTTCGATGTTGCGCGCGGCCGTCGCGAGCGCCGCCGGACTTTCGGCGGCACGCGGTCTGCCTGTTCTTCGATCTCATCGCGCGGGACTTCGAGTCGGCCGTCAGCCCATCGAAGCCGGCGCGCGTATTCGAGCAGCGCAACGTCTCCCCGCGTGCGGACGCCCGCGACGATCTTCGCCACGGCTGCGGCGACTTCGGCGGTCGTCCTGCCGCTCGACGACTTCAGCAGCCGCTCGACGGCACGTGTGTCGTTCGCGGGATGATCATCATTCGCATCACACGACGATCTTGTTCAGCGGATATTCGACGATCCCCTGCGCGTTCGCCGCCTTCAGCCGGGGAATCAGGTCGCGCACGGTGCGCTCTTCGATAATCGTGTTCAATGCGACCCAGCCGTCTTCGCTGAGCGGCGAAATGGTCGGACGCTGCAGCGCAGGCAGCAGCGCGAGCACCGTCTTCAGGTCCTGATTGCGCACGTTGAGCATGATGCCGACGCGCCCCTGGGCCTCGATTGCCGCTTTCAGCAGGAGAGAGATGTTTTCGATCTTCGTGCGCTTCCAGGAGTCGGCCATCGCCGCGCCGTTGGCGATGAGCTGCGTGTTGCTTTCCATCACCGTGTCGAGAATGCGCAGCCGATTGGCGCGGAGCGTCGATCCCGTTTCGGTCGCTTCGACGATGGCGTCGGCGAGCACCGGAGGCTTCACTTCGGTCGCCCCCCATGAGAATTCGACGTGCACGTTCACCCCGAGGCGATCGAAATACGCCTTGGTCGACGCGGACCAGCTCGGTCGCGATCGTCGCGCCTTCGAGATCCTGCGGCTTCTTGAACCGGGAGTCTTCCGGAGCGGCGAGCACCCAGCGCACTTTGCCGAAGCTCTGCTTCGAATAGATCAGATCCGCTACCGGCACGAGGGCCGCCGGCGTGGCCAGCCCGCTCTGATGTTCCGCGATCCAGTCCTGACCGGTGAGGCCGCAATCCAGCACGCCGTCCGCGACGTACCTGGCCATCTCCTGCGCGCGGATGAGCATGCATTCGATTTCGGGGTCGTCGATCGTCGGAAAGTACGATCGCGAGCTCACGTAGATGGTGAAGCCGGCGCGCGCGAACAGCTGCACCGTCGAGTCTTGCAACGAGCCTTTCGGCAGGCCGAGCTTGAGCGTAGGCATGGGCTTAACTCTCCAGGGCGCGGAAACACGTCCGGGTGCCCGTGTGGCACACATTGCCGTCGCCGAGGCGCTTCACTTTCAGCAGCACGGTGTCGTCGTCGCAGTCGACGAGGATTTCCTCGACGGCCAGCTTGTTGCCGGAGGTTTCTCCTTTCGTCCACAACTTCTGGCGCGACCGGCTGTAGAAGGTCGCGTACCCCGTGTCTTTCGTCTTTGCGAGCGCGGCATCGTTCATGAAACCGACCATGAGCACTTCGCCGCTCTCCGCGTCCTGAATCACTGCGGGCACGAGCCCGTCGGTTGTGAAGTTCTGTCGTCGACATCCAGTTCTGCATATCGTGCTGATAAAACAAAAAACCCCGCCTGGCTTGGTTAGCAGGGCGGGGTGCTGTCGATCTCGGTTGGATGTCTCGAACTATCCGCAGCTCCGCCTGGCCCTCACCTGATGGTGATGGTGGTGATGACGGCGGTGTGCGGACAGATTCATGAGGCTTTTAGCCTACAGCACGCTCCGGAATGGTGTCAAACTGTCGCGTATGAAAGCGATTCGCGTCCACGAGTTCGGCGATCCGTCGGTCATGAAGCTGGAAGAGATTCCCGATCTGTCGGCGGGGCCGGGGCAGTTGCTCATCGGCCTGAAAGCGACGGGAGTGAATCCCGTCGACACGTATATCCGCAACGGCCAGTACGCCTCTCTTCCGCCGCTGCCATATACACCCGGCTCCGACGCTGCCGGAACCGTCGAAGCGGTAGGCAGCGGTGTGCAGGAGTTCAAGCCAGGCGACCGCGTCTATATCAGCGGTACGGTCGACGGCCGCGCCTACGGTTCGTATGCCCAGAACGCACTCTGCACGATCGATCAGGTGCACCCTCTCCCGGCGCACATTTCGTTCGCCGAAGGCGCCGGTGTGGGCGTGCCCTACGTCACCGCGTGGCGCGCGCTCTTCGACAAAGGGCGACGCGCGTTCCGGGCGAGACGGTGTTGATCCATGGCGCCAGCGGCGCTGTCGGCGTCGCCGCCACACAAATGGCGAGCGCAGCCGGCATGCGCGTGTTCGGCACCGCGGGCACCGATCGCGGCCGCCAGCTGGCCCGCGAGCAGGGAGCCCGTGAGGTATTCGATCACACGGCGCAGGGCTATGAAAAAGAGATTCTGGCGAAAACCGGCGGCCGCGGCGTCGATCTGGTCATCGAGATGCTCGCCAATGTGAACCTGGTCCGCGATCTCGAGCTGATCGCGAAGCGGGGAAGAATCGCCATCGTCGGAAACCGTGGCGCGCTCGAGCTGAATCCGCGCGCGATCATGGGGAAAGACGCGACGGTGGTGGGCTTCACGAACTGGAACGCGCTGCCCGGCGAGCTCGCCATGGCCCACGCCGCGATCGTCGCCGGCATGGAGCGTTCGGGCTACAAGCCGCAGGTCGGCAAGGAAATGCCGCTCGCCGACGCGCCTCGCGCGCACGAAGACGTCCTCAAGTCGGGCGCGTACGGCAAAATCGTTCTGATTCCGTACTAAGATTTCCAGATGCTCTCCGAGCTGTCCATCGCGGTCGCCGCGCTGCTCATCGGCATCGTCGGCGGGGCGCTCGCTATCCGCGCGCTGACGGCGAATCGCCGCCCCGACGGGACGTCCGAGGCGGTGCGCGCGCTCGACCAGCGGCTCGACGTGATTACCGCCGAGATGAACCGCACGTTCGCGCAGGCGCTGCAGCAGGCGACACAATCGCTCACCGGCACGATCGGCACGGTTCGCGATGAGACGCGCGCCGTGCGCGACGAAACGCGCGCGGCGATTCAGCAGCAATCGCTGCAGGTCACCCAGACGCTCGGCGATCTGAAAGACGACCAACAGCCGTATTCTCGAGCAGAGCCGCAGCCTCGACGAGTTCCAGCGCATGCTGCAGTCGCCGAAGCTTCGCGGCGACTTCGGCGAGTTCACGCTCGAGCAGATGCTGCGCGATCTGCTGCCGTCCGAGCAGTACGAGTGCCAGGCGCCGATCGGCAACGGCCGGGTGGACGCGCTCATTCGCACGCCGTACGGGTCGCTCTGCATCGACTGCAAATTTCCGCTCGACAACTTCCGCCGCGCGCTGCAGGAGACAGAACCGGCCGACGCGCGATGCGGCGATGAAGCAGTTCTACGCGCGACGTGAAAGGACGAATCAAGGAAATCGCCGATCGATACGTGCTGCCGCCGGAGACGCTCGACGTGGCATTCATGTTCGTGCCCGCAGAAAACGTCTATTACGAAGTCATCGGCCGCCCCGAGCTGCTGACCTACGGCCGCGAGTGCCATGTCGTGCCGGTGTCGCCGAACACGATGTATGCCTACATCCAGGCGATGGCCGTCGGCTTCCGCGGCATGAAGATTCAGGAGGAGGCCAAGCGGGTGCAGGAGATGCTCGCCAGCTTGACGACGCGGTTCGACAAGTTCCAGGACCATTTCAACATGGTCGGGAAACACCTCGACAATGCGAAGAGCCAGTACGAGCGCGCCATGCGCGACGTCGAGCGGCTCGACGCGACGCTGCAGGGCGCCAAGATCGGCCGGCTCGAAGAGATGCAGCCGACGCTTGCGGAGATCGGACCTCTCAAGCTCGATTCCTGACCGTGTTGTATCTAGCTCATCACGGCGACGCGGTCGGGCCCGACGTGGATCCGATGCGTCCGTTGTCCGATCGCGGACGCGTCGAGGTCGACACGCTCGCGCGCAAAGCGGCGGAGCTCGGCGCCAGGCCCGACATCATCTGGCACAGCGGCAAGCTGCGCGCCCGGCAGACGGCGGAAGCCTACTGGAAACGGTGCAATCCGCTCGCGGCGTTTTCGGCGGTGCGCGGTCTGCAGCCGACCGATCCCGTCGAGTGGATTGTCGACGCCATCGTCGGCCGAGTCGAAGTCGATCCTGCTGGCCGGCCATTTTCCGCACCTGCCGCGCCTGTTCGCGCGCCTGGATCGACAATGCCGATGCGGGCCCGCGGACGTTCCCGCTCAATGGTGTTGTGGCGTTGGAAGATAGTGGAGGGAAGATGGGTGGAACGGTGGAGATTGAGGCCGTGAGCAAAATTAGGGATTGGGGATTGGGGATTCGGGATCGATCGCGGACCTAATCCCCAATCCCGATCCCTAATCTCGTCGGGTTATCGCTCCACCGTTACGGTCGCCGGGGAGCCCATGCGGACGGTAACCGTCGAGCCAGCAGGAAGCGTCGCCGCGTTCGGCTCGCTGACGGCAACGGCCGCGCCGCCGCCGGCCGCGCCGACCGTGCTGCCGATCACCGCGCCCTTTTTGCCGCCGAGAATCGCTCCGAGCACCGCACCACCAACCGCAGCCCCGCCGATTTTCGCGGCGCTCTCGCGTGCCGGTGATTCACCTTCGCGATAAATCGTATCGGTGTTGATCGGGAGCCGGGTCCCGTCAGCCAGCACGATCGTGTGGAAGCGGATGCCGAGCCGTGCCTGATCCTTCAACCGGCCGCCACGCTCGACGAGCGTTACAGAGCCTTCGGCTCGCGCAGCCGGCCGGAATTGCCACCTGGTCGCGGACCTTCACGTCGCGCGTGACTCGCGCGTTGACGCGGTCTTCGACCTTTGCCCGCTCGGTGCTCACGGCGTTTTCGACCTGAAGTCCGACGACGGAATCCGCGGGGATCGACGAGCTCGTCGTAGGTCTTGCGCGGAGGTTCGTGCACGATCGGCGCGCGTTCGACGGTCGTGTTTTCGACCGGTTCAACAGCCGCGGAAATCGGTGGGTTCACTGGCGCGCTGACCGGGGGAGCCGCCGGCGCGGAGACGCCGTATTACCGCCGTAACTCGGCGTGGGAGCGGGCCGGGGTGCGCGGGGCGGTGCGGCGATGGCGCCGCGGCCGGCGGCGCTCTCTCGCAGGAGCCGGCGCAGGTCGCTGGCGCGGTGCGGCTTCGCTCGGCACTGCTGCCCGGCTCCGGCTCAACGGCGCCACCGGGGCGCTCGCGATGCTGTTTTCGGTTTCGGTCACCGCGTCGCCCGTCGGAGCCGGCATACATCGGCACCGATTGTCCGACTGCGGAGTCGTTGTGCGGATTCGCCAGGTAGGCGCCGCCGCCCGCTGCCACGAGGCCGACTACCGCCAGAGCTCCTAATCCCGCCCGATTGATATCCATGAAACTGAACTCCTCGGCCGACTTAACAGCAAGGCCCGTACCCACATCGACCCCGCGAAAACCCCTGTAAATGAGGGGCTTTGAGCGGTTCGCCGGGCGGCATGTCCCCTTCGCAACGTGAATGTCCTTCGCAAGGGAGCAACCCGGCCTGCGTGAGATGATAGGGGTTGAGGCTCGATCGAAACAATGCCAGATTGTGACATCGCCGTCGTCGGGGCCGGCATCATCGGGGAGGCCGTCACCTACGAGCTCGTCACCCGCGGCGCGTCGGTGACCCTGATCGATGCGCCGGGGCGCCGGTCTTGGCTCGACGCAGGCGGCGGCGGGCATGCTCGTGCCGTTTCTCGAGGGCTTCGGCGGCCCGCTCCTGCCGCTCGCCACGCGCAGCCTCGAGATGTACGACACGTTCGTCGAGCGCGTGACGCGCGATGCAGGAGTGGGCGTGGGCTACCGGCGCGGCGGCTCTCTGCAAGTCGCCACGTCCGATGAGCATGCCGACGAGCTTGCGGCAGCTTGCCGACGAGCTGCGCCGCCGGGACGTCGATTGCGAGCTGCTCGATGCGCGGCGGTTCGCGAGAGCCGAACCGCTGCTGTCGGCGGACGTCGTCGTGCGCGTGTGCTCGTCAAATCGCACGGATTCGTCGTCACCTCCGATCTGTCCGGGGCGTTGACGGCGGCCGCTATCAAGCACGGCATGCGCATCCGTGTTCCCGCACGCGTGCACGCGGATCGCAGCCGCAGCGACGATGTCGAAATCGCCTGGAGAACGACGAACCGCTCGTTGACCGAGCCGGACGTGGTCGTCGCCGCGGGAAGCTGGTCGGGGCAGATCGACATCGACGGCGCGCCGCCGCTGCCGGTCAGACCAGTTCGCGGCCAGCTTCTGCAGCTTGCGTGGGACGGGCCTCCGCTGCAGCGCATCGTCTGGGGACCGCGCTGCTATCTGGTGCCGTTCCCGCCGGCTCCATTCTCGTTGGTGCGACGGTGGAAGAAGCCGGATTCGATGAGCGGACCACCGTGGCCGGAGTACGCGACCTGCTCGATGCCGCGTGCGATCTCGTCCCCGCACTGTGGCACGCCGACGTTCGCCGGAGCGCGTGTCGGGCTGCGACCGGCGACGTCGGACGGGATGCCGATAATCGGGCGTTCGGCGAGATGCGGGGTGGTGTATGCGACGGGCACTTTCGCAACGGCGTCCTGCTGGCGCCGTTGACCGCGCGCGCGGTCGCCGATCTCGTCCTCGATAATAAGAAGGAGCCGCTGATGGACGCGGCGGCGCCGGAGCGGTTAGGAGAGTATTGATATGGCGATTCTATCAGACAACGAAGTGCAGCGCCAGCTGAGCGGGCTCAAGGATTGGACGCTCGAGGGCCACGCGATCAGAAAGCAGTTCACGTTCAACGACTTTCCAGCGGCGGTCGCGTTCGTGGGCCGTCTGGTTCCCGACGCCGAAGCCGCCGATCATCATCCCGACATCGTGATCAACTATCGCAAGGTGACGCTGCTGTACAGCACGCACAGCGAAGGCGGACTCACGCAGAAGGACTTCGACGGCGCCGCCATGGCCGATCGCAAGGTTTCCAGATTGTGAATTTGCAATTGACGATTGCGAATTGATGCGACTCGATCTCAAGAAGAACTACAGCTCACGGGAAGTGGCCTCGATCACCGGCCTCTCCGCCCGCCAGCTCCAGTGGTGGGACACCCGGAAGCTCATCAAGCCGTCGATCGCGTCGCATCGCACCGAAGCCGGCGGCTTCACCGAGCGCCGCTACTCGCCGGTCGATCTGTTCGAGCTCGCCGTGCTCGCCGATCTCCGGCGAAACGGGCTGACGCTGTCGAAGATGCGCCTGCTCATCGACACGCTGCGCAGGCGGTTCGGCATCCGGCTGTTCGACGCGATTGGAGGAGGCGGCGCGATTACGCTGCTGACCGACGGAAAGGAGATCTACGCGCGCACCGAGAGCGGCCAGTTCTTCAACCTGCTGCGCGAGCCCGGCCAGCCGCTGCTCGTCGTCGGCAACGAAGACACGTTGAAGGAATTGAAGCTGCGGATGCGATCGAAAAGCCGCCGGAAGAAGAAAACCAGCGGGTCCTAGCTGATCGGAAAGATCTTTTCCAGATCGTCCGAGGGGCGCGGAATGACGTGGACGCCGACGAGCTCGCCCACGCGTCGGGCCGCTGCCGCACCGGCGTCGGTGGCGGCTTTCACCGAAGCGACATCGCCGCGCACGATGGCCGTCACGAGGCCCGCATCGACCTTCTGCCAGCCGACGAACACGACGTTCGCCGTTTTCACCATGGCGTCGGTCGCTTCGACCATGCCAACGAATCCGCGCGTTTCGATGAGGCCGAGCGCGTCGCCGAGCTCGGATCGAGAGGGCGAGCTATTCTTCGGCCGGTCGGCTGTCATGGGAAGGTCATGCTATCACGGTTGCGGCGGCCCCATCGCGAGATTCAGGTTCAACGTTTGCCCTTCGGTGAGCGAAAAATTCTGCGCGCCGATGCGCAGCTGCTCGAGCACATCGGGATCGTTCTGCATGCCGTTCTCGAGCGCAGCGACGACCGCGGCCATGTAGCGTCCGGGAGGCAGACCCTTGATGGTGAACGCGCCGTTCTGGTTCGGCCTCGTGGTCTGCACGAACCGCGACTGCGCGCCCCAGAGCTTCGTATCCTCGGCAAACGCCACCAGCACGTAATCGGCGACAGGTTGCCCGCGCGAATCGCGCACGCCGCCGGTGACCTCGGTAAGCCGATTCGTCATCGTGATCACGACACCGCTCACGTTGGTCCCGGACTTGAATTCGAACGGCGTGTCGGTGACGTCGTTGCCCTCGACGGCCACGCTTTTCAGCGCCCAGCCTGACGGCACGGACTGAACACGAATGAGCCGTGGACCCGCGAGCCCGCGAAGCTCGAACGTGCCGTCCTGATTCACGCGCCCGCCGCCGAGCGCGCGGCCGGCCATCATCATCGCCACCGGCGATGCTGCGCCCGCCGACGGGTTGGCGACGACCTGCATGTTCGATTGCGGAACGGCCTGTCCCGGAAAGACCACGCGCCCCGACATGGTGACGCCTGGTGTCGTCACGACGGTGAGGTTGTCGATGTCGCCCGACACCGCCAGCGGCATCGAGGCGAACTCGAGCAGCGACAGGTTGATTTCCTGAATATTTCGGACGTTCTGCGGCCGCTGCTGTACGTCGAGCACGTAGTCACCAGGCGGCACGCCCGTCAGCTGAAAGGTTCCGTCGGCCCGAATCTGGTTGCTTCCGCCGAATGCCGCGCGAAGCGCGCCCATGCCGTTGGTGCCGCGGGGCCGCAGCATGATCATTCCACCGGCAAGCGGCAGCCCGTCCGATCCCATCACGATGCCCGAGACGCGCGAGAGGCGAGCCGGGACCAGCGGAAACGCGACCGAGCTCAGCTCCTGGCCGAGCGTCACGGTCACAGACTGCGCCTGGGTGACGTCCACGACGCCCGGATAGTAAGTGCCCGGATATCCGACCGGATCCGGTTGGTTCATCGTGTCCGGGTTCTGATTGAGGCGCAGCGACGCCTTGACGACATAGTCGCCCGGCATCAGGCCGAAGACGCGAAACTGACCGAGGTCGTCCGTCTGTGCGGCACGCCCGGCATTGACGAGCTGGCGCTCGCCGTTGACGAACTGATAGCGCATCGCCTGCACCTGGACGTCGGTCATCGGATCGCCGAACTCGTCTGTAATCCGGCCGGTGATGACGCTGCCGCGGGGCAGGCTGAAGTCGACTTTCTCGACCGCCTGGCCTTCGGCGATGTCGAGCGGCTTGCCGTTTTCGAAAGGACGAGCCTGTCCGTACTCGAGCGCCACGTATCCAGCGCGATTCACGAAGAGGCGGTACCGTCCCGCGGGAAGATTCAGCAGCTCGTACCGGCCGTCGCCGTCGGAAGTCACGACGCGATTAAAGCGCGCTTCGCTAGAGGTGACCCGGATTTGCGCGCGTCGAATCGGCGATCCCGTATCCGAGGCGACGACGCGGCCGGTGATTTTCGCGTTTCCGGTGGGGGTCGCCTGCGAGGCGTCGCGCGGCGGCTGACCCAGCCTGCCGCGCCCGCCTGGGAACGGACCTTGACCTCGTCCAAGCGGTCCCGGTCCGGGATCCTGCGCCGCGGCGACGGAGGCGGTGAGGAGCACGAACAGGAGAGTGAGGCGGAAGGGAAGCATGATGTCTTAAGAGTCCAAAAGTCTAAAAAGTCTTTGAGTCCAAGAGTCTTTGAGTCCAAGAGTCCAAGAGTCCCTGAGTCCGCCGAGTCTAACGTCGTGTCGTACGTCGTGTTTTTGTGTCGTCGCGCTCGTCGCGTCGTCGTGTTCTTCGTGAGCCATTCGTATCTTCGAGTCTTCGTGATCGTGTCTTCGTGGTACTACGTTACTCGATCAACGAAAGTTCAAGCTGTTGAGTTTGCCCTGGCGCCAGATGAAACGGCGTCGCCCGAGGCGTGATCGCTTCGCGCAACTCGGGATTCCACTGCCCATCCTGATATATCGTTTCAACAGCCGCCGCCAGATAGTCGCCGGATGGCAGATTGTTGATTCGGAACATTCCATCAGGTTGAGGCGAGAGAAGCCTGATGAACCTGCCCGGGACCGCGCCCTCGGGAAGTTTCCTCGGGAAGACCATGACGGCATAGCGGGTGGCTGGTTTGCCGAAAGCGTCAACGACTGTCCCGATCAACTCCTGTCTCTTATCAGTCATGAGAATCTCGAGATCCTTGATGTTCCCCCGGCTCGACTCATAGGGCACATCGGTAATGTCGACGCCGTTGAGCGTCACGGATTTCAACGCCCAACCGGGCTGGAAGACGCTGAAAAGCACCCTTCCGTATCCGCCCTTCATCGTAAAAGTACCGTCCTTGGCAATCGCACCGTTAGTCTCATCGGACGCGGGCGGACGCATTCCAGGGCGTCCATCCACAATTTCTGCGCGCACCGACACCCTTGGCGGAAGTACTGGCGCGGAGGAGGTTCCCTCGTAAATCACGCGGCCAGCGACGGTAAGGCCGACGCCCGTCGTAACCAGGAGCCCAGTAAGATCTTCGGTGTTTACAGAGAGTTTTATCGACGCGAATTCGGCCTGTTTGAAGAAGTCTGGCATACCGCCCGGGCCCGACGGACTGATATCGAGGACGTAGTCGCCGGGCGCGACTCCTGGGAAGTCGAACCTGCCAGATGCGTCGGTGCGGTCCCCTTTCACGAAAAGCTCGTCCGACCTGAGTGTGATGCGTGCGTTCTGAAGGGACGTTCCGTGAGATGTTCGCACGTGCCCAGCGATACGAACCAGTCGTCGTTCCTGCATCGCGAAGCTGACATTGACGTGCTCGCCCAGGCCGATGTTGAAGCGGCCCGCTTCGTGTCGATTGGTCGTGCCCGGATAGTAGGTCGTGACGAGATCGTCACCGGACTCGTTGGCTTGAAATTCGGCGGCGAGCAGATAAACACCCGGCGACAACCCCGCCACACGAAAGTCTCCACGATCGTCACTCTGGCTCTGCATCGGCGTGCTAGGGCTGATGCGATCGCCGTTCGGCTGGTGCGTCACTCGAAGAGTCATCAACCTGATGCCTGAGAGCGGCTCACCGCTTTCGTCTGTGAGGCGTCCCGAGATCACACCGCCGCGGGGAAGAGCGAAGTCGAGCCGGTCGGTCGCCCCAGACGGCACCGTCCACATCTGGACACGCTCGAGCGGGTGTTTCTGCCTGGCACGCATCTGCACGAACCCTGGTCGCGAAGCAAAGATCATGTACGCCCCCGGTACCACATCGTCGAAGCGATACTGGCCTTGACGATCAGTGACAGCGGTCCTGTTGATGCTTGCCGTTGTTCTTCCACTTCCATTAATGCGGACGGTCGCCCAGCGTAGAGGCACTCCCGTGTCTGCGGCGATGACCCGGCCTTCGAGGGAGGAATACCTGTCGGTGTTGTCGAACTGCTCTAGCCGTCCGACGCCGGGCTCAGACGTGCGAGTCGGCAACTGCGGCGCCGAAGTCTGGGCAGCCACTATGCCCGTCGCCACGACGATCAACGGAATCGCACCGAGCCTCATTTCGCGGTTACTGCATCAACTGCAATTCGATCGTGAACGACTGGCCTTCCCGAAGGCCGAATCGCTTTCCCGACGGTTCAACCTGCTTACGAAATGCAGGATCCCACTGGCCTCCCTGCTCGAGTGATTCGACAGCGACGGCGAAATAGTCACCGGGGGGCAAGCCTTTCGTTTCGAATCGCCCCTGCTGATCGGGCCGCGCGATCCGCACATAACGGAAGTTCAGGGCTGTCGTTCGAGGCGTCTCTGGGAAGATGGCAACGGTGTAGTCGGCGACCGGCCCCTGCGCGGATCTCACGGTGCCCGAAAGCGTCGTCTGCTTGTCGGTCAGGACAATCTCCACACCGGTGACGCTGCCCACATTGGAAAGGTCGAGTGGAGTTTCGGTAATGTTGGCGCCGTTGAACGTCGCGGACTTGATCGACCAACCGACTGGCGGAGGGCCGAAGCCCGCGACTCCCGGCGCGAGAAGGACGCGGCCAAACGCACCCTTGATTTCGAATTGGCCGTTCTGATCAATCGTCCCGGAATTGTTGTCGAGAAGACGGAACGACGCTATGCCGAAAGGATCGCCTGGGCTCAGCACGATACGGGCCGGCTTTGGAGTGGATGTGCCTTCGAAGATCACCCGGCCAGAAATCGTTGCGCCCGGACTGGTCGTGATCACCAGCCCATTGATGTCGCTGCCATCCGCAGTGACTGGGATCGTCGCACCTTCCGTATCCGCCGCGCCGGCACGCGGCATGACCTCGAGCCAGTGTTCACCGGGCGGGACGTTTCCGATGCTGAAGCTGCCATCAGGTCCAATTCCCGGCCCGCTGCGCATGCCGAAGCCGTTGCCGCTTCGTGAACGAATGGTCATCATCACGTTCGTAACAGGTTGCCCTGTCGAACTGCGCACCGTGCCGCTGATCTTCGTCATTCTGGCGGAGACCATCGCGAACGACGCGTGGGCTTCTTCGGCAATGCCAACAGTGATCTGCTGGGCTTCTTCGGTATTGACCGTGCCTGGATAGTACGTAATGCCATGACCTTCGTAATCCGAAGGCGCTGCTCCGATGCCAGGCATCATGACCATCGTCTCAGACGGGTTTCCGCTGACGATGTACGAACCAGGCATGAGTCCGTAGAGGCGGAATTCGCCGAGATCGTTGGTCATGACGTTGAAGAAGCCGGTACCTGCGGGAACGAGCTGCCGCTGGCCGTTCGGCAGATATTGATGCCGCATCGCCTGCATTCGAATACCTGCGAGCGGCTCGCCGAGATCGTCGGTGACGCGGCCGGCGATGACGCCGCCGCGCGGAAGCGCGAAGTCTATTTTCTCGACGATTTGCGCGTCTCCGACATCGAGCGGTCGGCCGGACTCGAACGGCCGCCGCTGCCCGAACTGGAGCGACACGTATCCGTTTCGCGTCACGAAAACGTTGTAGCGGCCGGCTGGCAGATCGGCGAGCTCGTATTTGCCCTCCGCGTCCGTGTTGGTGCTGCGATTGATGCGCAGCTCGTTGGACGAGATTCGGATGGTCGCGCGCCGAAGAGGCGTCCCTGTGTCGGCTGATACGACGCGCCCGCGAATGCGGGCGGTGCCAGTCGTTGGCGTGGCTGAGTTGTCGCGTGCGGGGATTTGCGGACGTGGACCGGCGGGGCCGGGCACTGGCGCGCCCGGCGGCAGCGCAATCGCCTGTGCGGCCACGAGGACAGGGTAGAGACAGACGGCGACAGCGAGACCTGTTGCGCGCGCCTTCATGTGACCTCCCTTAGCCCTGACGTGTATCAGGCAAATTAGACGCCGCGAACTCGCACTCGGCTCTGTTCGCGCATGAATTGCTGCACGTAATACGGACCGCCGGAGCCTCGGCCGGTCGAGCCGCTGGCTTTCCACCCGCCGAAGGGGTTGATGCCCGGCCAGGCGCCGGTGGTGGCTCCCGCCCGCCGATTGGCATAGGTAACGCCGGCCTGAATCCGCTCGAAGAACGTGCTGAGGTCGTCCTCGTTTTCCGAATAGATGCCGGCGGTCAGCCCGTATTCCGTGCGGTTGGCCAGCTCGAGCGCTTCGTCGAGCGTCATCACGTCGGCAATCACGACGATCGGCACGAACAGTTCTTCGGAGAACAGCGGGTGGTTGGCCGGCAGGCCGTCGATGATCGTCGGCTCCACGAAATATCCACGATCGAACGGCGGCGTGGTCATGCGCTTCCCGCCGACGAGAATCTTCCCGCCGTCTTTCTTCGCGCGCTCGATCGCCGAGACGTATGTCTTGACCGCGGCCTCGTTGATGACCGGCCCCATCCACACGTCGCGCTCCAGCGGGTTGCCTACCTTGATGCGCTTCGTTTTTTCCACGAGCATCTCGACGAATGTGTCCCGCACGCCCTTCTGGATGTAGGCACGCGAGCACGCCGAACACTTCTGCCCCTGTGCGCCGAAGGCCGAACGCATGACGCCGTCGGAGGCCTTGTCGAGATCGGCGGTGCCGGTGACGATGGCGGGATTTTTTCCGCCCATCTCGATGATCAGCGGCCGCGGTACCGACCGCGCCGCATTGTCGCGCATCAGTTTCAAGCCCACTTCTTTCGAGCCGGTGAACACGATGCCGTCAATGCCCGGGTTGTCGATCAGTTCCTGTCCGACCGTGGATCCCGGTCCCGTTACGAAGTTGAACACGCCCGGCGGCAGGCCTGCTTCGATCACCATCTCGGCGAGCTTCGCGCCGAGCAACGGCGTGTCGGAGGCCGGTTTGAACACGACTGTGTTGCCGGCCGCGAGCGCGCCGCCAACCGGTCCGGCCGCGAGCGCCAGTGGAAAATTGAACGGAGAGATCACGGCCCAGACGCCATACGGACGCAGCACGCTGTAGTTCTCTTCGCCGGGTCCGAGCGTGCCCATCTTTTCGACGAAGCCTTTGTGCTGCTCGATTTGATCGCAGTAGTACGCCGCCAGGTCTGCGCCCTCTTCGACGTCGCCGACGCATTCGAGCCTGTTCTTGCCGACCTCGTAGCCCATCAGCGCGGAGAGCTCGTAGCGGTGGTTGCGAATCGCGTCCGCCATCTTGTGGACGTACGCGAGGCGTTCCTGCCACGGCCGCGCGGCCCAGGCGGGATACGCCGCACGCGCCGCGTTGACGGCCGACTTCACGTGCTCGCGCGTGCCTTTCTGGAAGTGACCGATGACGATGCTGGTGTCGATCGGGCTGCGATCGTCGAATCGCTCGTCGGCCTTCAGGTGTTTGCCGTCGATGTAGAGAAGGTGCTCGCTGCCGAACGAGCGGGGGACCTCTGCGATCGCCCTGTCGAGCTCGCGGTGCAGATCCTCGAGTGATTCTCCACCGAGCGTTGCGTAGGTGATTTTGAGTGCCATAAGTAGTCAGGACAGGGCTGAAGCCCTGTGCCACCGATGTCAACAGCGGCATCGTCGGCGACAGAGCTCATTGCGGTGTAATCACGCTGTCATTGGTGGCACAGCCCTTCAGGGCTGCCTAATCATTCGAGCTTGCAGCAGGCGGGCGTTGATACACGATCTTTCCGTCGAAAATCGTGACCGTGACGGCGCTCTCGCGAAGCGCGTTGGGACGCGCCTCGAAGATGTCGTTCGACAGGATGACGATGTCGGCGAGCATCCCGCGCGCGAGGGTGCCCTTGCGCTGCTCGTCGTACGACGCATAAGCCGCGTGGCTCGTATAGGCGTCGATGGCGCTGCGCAATTCTCCCGGGGCCGACACGGTTTCGTGGACGGCCTCGAGCGGATCGAAGGACCCTGCAGGCCAGTTGCTGCCGAAGAGAATGCGGGCCTGGCCCTCGCTCAGCAGGCTGTCGTCGAGGCGAATGCGACGGGTGCGTGCCGGCGTGCCGTTGACGCTGGTGGCGTGCTCGAACGCATCGACCGTGGCGTGCACATCCGAGCCGCTCGCCGTCTTCACCATGACGTGCCAGTCGTGTTTGTCGAGCAGCGTCACGACGCGATCGATCTGCTGCGGCTCGCACGGACAGGTCACCAGGACGCCGCCGAGCTTCAACGCAGGATCGTCGGGAAATTCTTCGCGAAGCTGGTTCAGCTCGTTGATGCGGGCCTCGGTAACTGCCGGCGTCACGACGATCGATTCCGAGACGCGAAGCTCGAGATCGCCGTCTTTCCGGATTTCGTCGAGCAGTTGCAGTTCTTCTTCGCTCGAGCTGACCGACTGGACGCTCGTGATGCCAAGCCGGTGCGCTTCGTCGATGGCCGCACGCAGCGCCGCAAGCTTTTCTGCACGAGTGGGTTGCGGTACGGCACGGACAGCCAGGTCGACCGCGCCGTCCCTGAGCACGCCGGTGGGCTCTCCGGTCCGCCGGTCTCTGACGATCCCCGCCGCCCGATTACGCGTCTTACCTATGAGGCCGGCAAGCTCGAGCGCCCGGGAATTGGCCCACGCGATTTTTGCGTCTTCGCTCGTGATGAGGACCGGCCGATCGGGAACGGCGCCATCGAGCGTTTTTCGGGGGTGCGTGCTGGCGCTCAGGAGGTCGGGGTCGGCATCGTGCGCGACGAGCCACGGCAGCTCGGCGTTGTCTTCGGCGTAGTGGCGGAGTTCGGTTTCGACGTCGTCGATCGTTGAGGCTGCTGAAAGATTCAGGTGCTCGAGCGTGAGCGCGCCGCTCATCAGGTGCACCTGTGCGTCGTTGAGGCCCGGGAGCACCGTCGCACCGTGCGCATCGAGCACCACGGTCTGGGCGCGCCGCAGCCGCTTGACCTCTCGATTCGAACCGACCCGGAGGATCTGATTGCCGCGGACGGCCACGGCTTCCTGAAGCGCGGCGCCTCCGCCAGGATAGACCTTGCCGTTGACGATGATGAGATCGACCGGGCCGCTGGCATCGTCGCGTTGGGCACCAACGATGAGACCGGCAATGAAGGTCGCTCCGACGATGACGGCCACAAGTATCGTGGTAAGGCGCGTCGCCATTTGCTGTTATAGCGTAGCATTTGGGGCCCTTTTAGAGGAGACGAAAGATGGACGTGCTGGTGAGTACCGACTGGGTCAAAGACAACCTCGAGAATCCGAAGGTCCGGATTGCCGAGATCGACGTCGATACGGCGGCCTACGATCAGGGTCACGTGCCGGGCGCCGTCGGCTGGAACTGGACCACGCAGTTGTGTGACACGCTCGTTCGCGACGTGATTCCAAAGGACAGGCTCGAAGCCCTGCTCGGCGCGTCGGGCATCGACAACGGCACGACCGTGGTCGTGTACGGTGACAACAACAACTGGTTTGCCGCATGGGCGTTCTGGCAGCTCAAGCTCTACGGCCATCAGGACGTGCGCATCATGGACGGCGGCCGGAAGAAGTGGCTCGCGGAAGGCAAGGAGCTGACCACCGACGCCGCGAAGCCGCCGACGAAAGTGTACAAAGCGAACGATCAGGACAGGTCGATTCGTGCCTCGCTGCTCGACGTGCAACGTGCGGTCGAACAGCGCAGCGCTGCGCTTGTCGATGTGCGCAGCCCGGCTGAATTCACCGGAGAGATTCTTGCGCCTCCTGGATTGCCCGAAACCTGCCAGCGTGGCGGTCACATACCTGGCGCCCGAAGTATGCCGTGGGCGAAGCTCGCCAATGACGACGGCACGTTCAAGAGCCCGGTCGAAATCAAGGCGCTCTACGACGGTGTCGGTGTGAAGGGCGACAAACCGATCATCGCCTACTGCCGGATCGGCGAGCGGTCGAGCCACAGCTGGTTCGCGCTCAAGTACCTGCTCGGCTACCAGGACGTGAAGAACTACGACGGGTCGTGGACCGAATGGGGCAACCTGGTCGGGGCGCTGGTGGAAAAGCCATGAAGGCCGAAGACTACACAGAACGGCGCGACACGATTGACGGCTGGCCCATCAACCTCGTCACGTATCGCATCGGCGGGAAGTACTACTGCATGATCGACAACGTCGACCCCGGTGCGCGCTTTGCGCGCGCCGAGGGCACGGCGCGCGACGAGGTCGAGCGGAAGGCGCTCGAAAAAGCGAAGAAATACCTGGGGCAGACCCGGCGGGTTCCCACACCACCACCACCCGCGGACAGGGCTGAAGCCCTGTGCCACCGGTGGTAGGGCTCTTGTCTGGTAGGGCTCGGCTTTAGCCGAGCAATAGGCGCAGCCCTTCAGGCCTGCCTTGCAATCGCCGCTGCCAGCGCCCGCCCGGTGAAGACGCGCACCATCGCCCGACGGTATTCCGCGCTCGCGTGCAGGTCCGAATTCACATCGTCCAAGCCCGCGTCGGCCAGGCGCGACGCCTGCTCGAACGTGGCCGCCGTCGGTTGTTTTCCGGCGAGCGCCGCTTCGACCTGCGTCAGGCGCGTCGCGTTCGGTCCTGCGCCGGTCACGCCGATCCGCGCGGAGCGAATGACGCCGTTGTGCACGTCGAGCGCGGCCGCCACCCCCACAATCGCGAAGTGCGACGCCCGCTGGTACAGCTTGGCGTAGGCCGCGGTCTTGACAGGCGCGAAGCGCACGCTGACGATGATTTCGTCGGCCGCGAGATCGACCGTGAACAGCCCGCGGAAGAACTGCGGCGCGGGGACCGACCGCGATCCCTTCGGGCCCTTGATGTTGATCTCGGCGTCGAGCGCGAGCAGTGTGGCGGGGTAGTCGGCTGAAGGATCCGCATGCGCGATGCTCCCGCCGAGCGTGCCGCGATTGCGCACCTGCGCGTCGCCGATCGACGCGGCCGTTTCCGCGATGAGCGGGCACTCCTGCCGCACCATGGCCGAGGACGCGACGTCGTGATGCACCGTGCCGGCGCCAATCTCGATCTTGCCGTCCGTCTTTCGAATGCCGCGCAGTTCCGGGATGCGCGCGATGTCGATGAGCGCGCCCGGCTGGCTGAGCCGGAGCTTCATGACGGGAATCAGGCTGTGCCCGCCCGCGATGAGCTTGGCTTCGCCGTTGGCGGCGCCGAGTTTCGCCAGCGCGTCGTCGAGGGATGTGGCGCGGCTGTATTCGAATGACGTCGAAATCACGAGTGGCCTCCCTGAATGATGCGCCACAGCTTCTCGGGGCGCAGCATCATGTCGACGTGCTTCACCCCGAATTCGCTGAGGGCATCGACCGCCGCCGCGACGATGCTGGGCGTCGAGCCGAGCGTGCCGGCTTCGCCGACGCCCTTCGCGCCGAGCGGATTGACCGGTGTGGGCGTTGTGGACTCCGTGAGCTCGAAACGTGGAAAGTCGATCGCGCGTGGAAACGCGTAGTCCATGAACGAGCCGGTGACGAGCTGGCCCGATTCGTCGTACACGACCTCCTCGATCATCGCCTGCCCGATCCCCTGGGCGAGCCCGCCGTGGATTTGTCCCTCCACGATGAGCGGGTTGATGCGATTGCCGGCGTCGTCGACGGCCACCATCTTCAGGAGCGTCGGCTCGCCCGTCTGACGATCGATCTCGAGCATCGAGATGTGGCAGCCGAACGGGTAGGTGAAGTTCGACGGCTCGAAGAACGCCTCGCCGCTGAGCCCTGGTTCCAGACCGGGCGGAAGAGTGGTCGGCACATAGGCGAACGACGCGACGCTGGCCAACGGCTTCGCCGACGCCGGCGAGCCTTTCACGGCGATGGTGCCGTTCTCGAATACCAGATCGTCCTCGTGCGCTTCGAGCATGGCGGCGGCGAACTTCGCCATCTTCGCCTTTACCTTGGTGCCCGCCATCTGCAGCGCCACGCCACCGACCGCCTGCGAGCGGCTTCCAAACGTGCCGATGCCCTGCTTCACGACCGCCGTGTCGCCGTGCAGGATCGTGACGTGCTCGAGCGGCACACCGAACTGGTCGGCCAGCATCTGCGCGAACGTCGTCTCATTGCCCTGGCCGTGCGGCGATGCGCCCGTCGTCGCCGTAATCCGGCCATCGCGCTCGACGGTGACCTGCGAATACTCCCATCCGCCGGTCCCCATCGCCGATGACGGGCCCATGCCGCAGACCTCGACGTACATCGCCAGGCCGAGTCCGACGAGCCGCCCCTTCGCCCGTGCGGCGTCGCGTTCGGCTTTCAGCTGCGTCCAACCGGCCTTCTCGAGCGCGAGGTTGAGCACCTTTTCGTAGTCGCCCGAGTCGTACTCGGCGCCCATCTGCGTCTTGAACGGGAACTGGTGCGGCTGGATGAAATTTTTCCGCCGGATGTCCGCCGGGTCCATCTTCAGCTCGTGCGCGAGCATGTCCATGGCGCGCTCGACGAAGTACGTGGCCTCGGGCCGGCCGGCGCCCCGATACGCATCGGTGGGCGTTTTGTTGGTGAACACCTCTGTGAGCGTGGCGCGAATCGCGGGGATGTTGTACGTCGCGCTGGCCATCAACTGCGTGAGCGTCGGGATATCCGCGGTGAAGAGCATGTTGTACGCGCCGATGTCGGCGATCAACCGCATTTTCAGTCCGAGCACGGTTCCATCGCGTCTGGCGGCAAGGTCGACGTACCCGAGGATGTCGCGTCCGTGGACGGTGGCGACGAACGCTTCCGATCGGTCCTCGATCCACTTCACCGGAATGCCGAGCCGTCTGGAGATCGCCGCGGCCACGTACTCTTCTCCGTAAATGTTGATCTTGGCGCCGAACCCTCCGCCCACTTCCGGTGCGATCGCGCGGACCACATCCTCGCCGAGCCCGAGTTGCTTCGCGACGAACGTGCGCAGGATGTGCGGGTTCTGTGTCGACGACCAGATCGTCAACGTGCCCTTGCCCGGCTCGAAGTGCGCGACCACGCCTCTGGGTTCCATGGCAGAGGGCGCGAGACGCTGATTGATCATGCGCTGCGAAATGACAACCTCGGCCTTCTTGAACGCGTCTTCGATGGCGGAGTCGTCGATCTGGCGCGCGCTGCCGGAGCCGGTGACGCCGGTGCCGCTTGGTACCAGCAGTGCGATGTTGTTGGGAAAGGCGGCGTGAAGAACGGCGGGCTTTCCGGTCATGGCCGCTTCGGGATCTACGACCGCCGGAAGGGTGTCGTAGTTGACCGCGATGGCCTCGGCTGCGTCGCGTGCCACGTACCGATCGCGCGCGACGACCACCGCAACGGGCTCGCCCGTATAGCGAACCGTATCGACAGCCACCGCGCGATGCTCGGGCGATGGCGCGGGCGTCCCTATCGGCATCGGCCCCAGAATTTCGGCGATCTGCGCCCCGGTGAACACCGCTTCGACACCGTCCATGGCCTCGGCCGCGGCGGCATCGATGGCGAGAATGCGTCCATGTGCCACGTCGCTGCGCTTGAAGGCGAGGTGCTGCATGCCCACCAGCACCACGTCGTCGACATAGGTTCCGCGACCCTGGATGAGACGCGGATCTTCTCGGCGCTTGACGCGCTGGCCCACGAGCTTCGGCAAGACGGGAGATGTGGACATCGATCAGCTCCGTTTCGCGGCGTTCTGGATGGCGTTGACGATGTGCTGGTAGCCGGTGCACCGGCAGAGATTGCCGGAAATCCCTTCGCGGATCTCACGCTCGGACGGCCTGGGGTTGTCCTCGAGCAGCGTGACGGCCGCCATGATCATGCCCGGCGTGCAGTAGCCGCACTGAAGCCCGTGTTCTTCCCAGAAGCCCGTCTGCAGCGGATGCAACTGACCGTCCGGCGCGAGTCCTTCGATGGTGGTAACGGTCGATCCGTCGGCCTGCACCGCGAACATGGTGCACGACTTGGCGCTGCGCCCGTCGACGAGCACCGTGCACGCGCCACACTGGCTCGTGTCGCAGCCGATGTGTGTGCCCGTGAGATTCAATTGCTCGCGAAGGAAATGCACGAGCAGCGTGCGCGGCTCGACGAGCGCCGTGCGGACCTTGCCGTTGACGGTGATGGAAATCGCAGTCATGTGCTCCTAGCGTGGTGAAGAGGCGCCCTAGCCTACTCCAAAAGAGTCTGACGGCGGAACTCGTCGAGCGTGGCGCGCCGCTCGGTCGCGCCGACGAGCGGGAACGTTTCGAGGACATGTTCGAAATCCTCCGAGGTGAGGCCGTAGCAGATCGCGGCCAGTGCCTGGACGCGCGAGTAATCCGAAGGCGAGTACGAATGCCTCAACGCGTGCGAGAGCTCGACGACGTTTTGAAACAGCCGCGAATCGTACGGCGGCTTCGGCACCCGGAGCGCTTCGACCGTTGCCGAGCCGAGATGAGTCGTCATGACCTGCCGCACGAGATAGTTCGCGACGTAGCTGTTGAGCATGGCGCAGAGGAAGGCCTGGTTGTCGCCGGACAGGCGTGTCTTCAGGCAGAACAGCGAATGTGTCGTGACGACGCCCGCCGGCAGGATCGCCGCGATCAGCGAGAGGCGATTGGTCGAGCTCGCGACGTCGCGATAGGCAAGCCGGGTTCGCGAGAATGTGGCGGAGGCATCGAGCAATCTCGCGGCGGTGCGCTCCGCGATTCGGGCAGATGCGTGGTCCACGTGTACGCCGAACGGCTCGATGTGCTTCCCTTCCAGCACGGGCATCCCGCCGCGTCCCGAATGAAAGTGCGCGCGGTCGTCGGTCGCGTTGAGCTCGCGGCCGAACGTCACGTTCCAGCCGTCCGATGCGTCCAGACGCCGAATGTCATGGACGATCCGGTCGAGAATGCGAAGGTCGGCCACGGTACGCAACTCGGGGATGGCCAGCTTGCGTGCGTCGATGTCGGCGAGGAAGGCCGGGGTCAGCACGATGGGGTGTGAGGGAGCGACGGCGCGATCGCCCGCGTCCGGAATCGTTTCGAGCTCGGCCGTGTCGTCGACGCCGAACCTGCAGCGGATCTGGGCGGTGGCCGCGCCCGCGGTCGCGGTGCAGATCAGGAAGCGAACGCTCCGGTGAATCGGAAAGATGGCCTTGCGGTTGTCGAAGCCGGTGATGGTGTCGACGCTGGTGTGCGTCAGCAACTCGCGCCGGAGAAGGGCCGATGTGTGATCGGTCGCAAACCCGGAAGGCAGGACGAGGCCGATTCGCCCGCCGCGTCTGCTAAGCGTGATGGCTCGCTCCAGAAAGATCTGATAGCGGTTGATGTGGCCGCCCGCCTGATGCCGGTACACTCCCGATCGACGGAAGAAGTGCTTCTCGGATCCATCCGCCCGCAGCATGTCCCAGGGCGGGTTGCCGACGACCGCGTCGAAGCCGCCGTTGGCCAACGGCCGCCCCCCGTCGTCGAAGTAGGCTTCGGGAAATTCGAGCATCCAGTGGAAGAAATGATTCGTGCCCGCAATGTCGCGGGCCTTGCCCAGCAACGGGTCGCGAAGACGTTCGGGAAGCTCGGAGCGGCCGCGGGTGAGCGCATCGACGAGCGCCGCGAACACAGCCGCGCGTGGCGCACGCACCCGGTCGGGCCACATCCAGCAGGCGCACCAGAGATCGGCAATCGACTTCCAGTCTGACGCGGCTCGCAGGCGGTCGAGCCGGCGTTCCTTCTCGCGCACGACATCGGCGGTGTCGTCGCGCGTCTCCGCGAGCCAGCGCCGCTCGGCGACGGCCGCTGCGAGCGACGGCTCGAGATCGGCATCCGTGAAGAGTGGCGTATCGCCACGGGGCCACGACCGCGACGTCGCACCCGGAGGCTGCCGTGCCACGTCCACCGGTGACGCGCCCAGCAGGCTGTTTCCGCAAGCGAGGTGGTGATCGAGAAATGTCAGCGGCTTGCCGGCCGACAGCGTGGCCAGCCATAACGAGAGACGGGCGAGCTGAACCGCAGTGGGATTGAGATCGACGCCGAACAGGCAGCGCTGGGCGATGAGGCGCCTGAAGGCGGCGCGATCGGATTCCTCGATCTCGCCTTCGTGATAGACGTGTTCGTCGAGGAGCGCCCGTTCGTAGGCGCGTGCAAGGTAGCGGCACGCCGACACCAGAAAGGCACCGCTTCCCATCGCGGGATCGACGATGCGAAGGCTCAGGATGCGCTGGCTGGCGGCGCCGTCCACAAGCGGGTGCAGCGTTCGGCGCACGACATAGTCCGTGATGGCCTGAGGGGTGTAGAACGTTCCGGTCGTTTTGCGCGTGCGGCCACCCTTGCGAAGAACGATCCGCCGCGGTTCTTCGTCGGCGATGACGGGCTCGTAGTCGAGCACGCTTTCGTAGACCGCTCCGAGCTGCTCGACGCCGAGATCGCGATAGTTGATTCGAGTCCGCTGGCGTCCCGACGTGGTGGTCGACAGCGCGAGCAGCGCCCGCGCGACGACTCCATCGTCGACGGCGCACGATTCGGCGATGGGAGAGCGTGCCGGCGAGAACAGCCGTCCGTTGAAGGGCGGGACGACGAGGCTGCCGGCGTGACAGCCTCTGTGCGCGAGGCGCGAAATGGCCTGAAGCGTTTCCCACAGTCCGCGTTCGGGCTCGCGGCCTTCCACACGGCTGCGGAGCGATTCGATCGTGTAGCTGTCGCGATAGAGCGGATGCCAGTTCGGCACCAGCCGCCGCGATTCCGCGAACATGAGGAACAGCAGGCGATAGACGACGGTCAGCGATTCGTCGAGCAGCCGCGGCAGCGTATGCCGTCCGCACGTGTGCAGGCCGCCGATGAGATGTTGAACCGCCTCGATGACCCCAAAGCGCAGCGAGCGGTTCACGGCCTGGCCATGTCGCGCGGAGGATCGGATTACCCGATCGACGAGCGATGCCCCGCCGTCGGGGCGAAAGGCTTCTTCGCGGAGGACGGCCCAGAAGACGCGAAAGGTCGGCAGGTGTTCGATCGCGTGCCGGAGGTCGAATTCCAGGTATGCGCGCGAGTACGTGCGCCGGGTATCGACGAGGCGCCACTGGTGACCGTTGGTGCAGAACGCCCACGGTGCGTCGCGATCGATACCGCCCCTGACCGCATCGCGCCAGAGTGTGTCGAGTGATGTGGTCCAGGTCGAGGCCACCAACACCAGACGGCCGGGAGCGCCGGTCAACGTCGCGTACCACCGGTCGCGCACGGCGCCGATGCTCGGAGACACCGTAAATCCGAGCCGTTCGGCGACCGGGGCTGCGGCCAGGTCCCAGACGGCCCGGGCACTCGAGGCGGGTCCCAGCCGTGAGCCGTCGCTCGACCACCATCGCGCGAACGATCTGTGCGCCGCGCTCGCCGATGCGTCGCCGAGGCGTCCCGCGAACTCCTCGTGCAGCACGCACTGGGCGAACTGATGAGAGACGAGCGATCCGGTCAGTCCGATCAGCATGCCCCGATCAACATGAGATGACGAGCAGCGCCACGTCCGGATCGTGTCGAAGACAGATTCGCGTGTCGGCCTCGCGCAGGTTTGCATGCGTGTGGCTTTCGATCTGGAGCGCGTCATGTCGCTTCTGACCGTCCAGATGCGCGGTTACGGCACGGGTGTCGAACAGGCCGGCCTGCACGAGCGTGCCGGGCAGAGACGCAGCGTTCCGCGCGATTTGGCGTTCACGCGCGATGGCGCCGAGGCTCCACTCTGCCGATTCGATCTCGAGAGCCTTCGACCGCAGTTCGGCGTGCTCTCTTGCCACGCGCACCAGGTGCGGATGAATCGTGGCCAGGGCGGCTGTTGCGGTAATCCGGATGTCGCTCCGCGTCGTGCGGCGAGTGCCGCTTTGGAACGGGACGCGCACAGGCACGAGCGTGTCCTCGATCAACCGTCCCGCGAGCGTGACCAGACGCACGCGCATGAAGGCGACCAGGCAATGCCGCAGCCCATCTGCCGTCCGGAGACGTTGGCGCCGCAGGCAGGTAACGGGAATCACTCCTTCCGGCATATCTGCGCGAGATGCGACCCGTGTGCGCGCCATCGCCATGCGCTGCGCTTCGGCGTCCGCGGAGCCGCGCATCTCGGCGACGCTCGTGCAGGTGTGTTCTGCGCTCTGGCGCTGCGCCGGCTCCGACCGGGTGATGACGCACGCCGCCAGCTCGATTTCGCTCATGCGGATGGACGCGAGCCGCTGCTGGAGCCGCGCGAGCACGTCGCCCTCTGCGGTGCCCGCGGCAAACAGGTTGATGGCGTGCACGGTACGCGTCTGGCCGATGCGATCGACCCGCCCGATTCGCTGCTCGAGCCGGATCGGATTCCACGGCAGCTCGAGATTGATGACGAGGCGGCATGTCGCGTGAAGATTCAACCCTTCAGAACCCGCATCGGTCGCGAGCAGGAGGTCGGCGGCGCCGCTCGAGAACGACGCGATGGCATCGAGCCGTTCCTGTGGCGTCTGGCCGCCGTGCAACGTCGTCGCCTTCCGGCACGTGCCAATAGCGGCGGCAATCGCGTCGAGCGTGTCGCGGTACTCGGTGAAGACAATGACGGGTTCGCGGACCCGCCGCAGGATCCGCCCGAGGGCGTGCAGTTTCCGGTCGTCGCGCTCGGCGCGCCCGGCAACTTCCATGAGTGCCCGAAGGACGTCGCGCTCGTCGTCGACGCGATCGAACGCGGCTGCTTGCGGCATCTGCGGATCGTCGGAGGCGTCGAGGTCGAGGTCGAAGGGCAGCACCTGTTGAGCGGGCGCTTCTGTCGCCAGGACAAGCCCCGCGAGACGACGCTCGAGCGACCGGACGAGCGAATGCGCGCACGAGAACGCGCGCTTCGCGAGGACCATCGCCACCAACTGGGCGTCCTGCCTGCCCCGGTCGCGGCCAATCTGCCAGAGCGTCGCAAGATACGCCGCGAGCCGCCGATGCATCTCCATCGCGTCCGACCCGGGCCGTACGCCAAGCAGGTGCGCGCGGCGCGTGCGAGGAAGACCTGCCTGCTCGCGCGTCCGTCTGAACAGCAGAATCGATTCGGCTGCGTCGAATCGTCCGAGGCCGCACAGCGCGTGAAATGCCCGGTCGTCGCCGGCGTGGGGTGTGGCGGTGACGAGCACGACATGACGCGCGCGCGCTGGCGACCGTCTGCACGGCCTCGTGCCGCTGGGGTGCGACGGCGGCTTGATGCGCTTCGTCCACGATCACGAGATCCCAGATCTGGGATGCCAGCGCCCGGAGCACTTCGGGCTGCTTGACGAAGTCGATCGACGTGATGACGACCGATTCGATGGCCCATGGATTCACGTCGAACGGCAGCGAGGCGGTAAGGATGGACAGCGATGAGGCGTCGATGACGACCGATCGAACCTGGAAGCGGCGCTGAAGCTCGTCGGCCCACTGCTGCCGCAGGCCCGACGGCGCGAGGATGAGCGCGCGATTACACCAGCCGCGCCGGCGCATTTCGGCTAGCATCAACGCGGCCTGTATCGTCTTGCCGAGGCCGACCTCGTCGGCCAGCAGAAATCGCGACGCGCGGCCCTGGATGAGGGCAATGGCCGGCTCGAGCTGGAACGGGAGAATGTCGATGGCGGCCTGCTGCGCCGACCGCAGTTGACCGTGAATGCGCTGTTCCGACAGCAGAGCCGCGAGTCGGCCAGCCCAGCGCCGCGGCGTGATCGCGCGAATGCCGGGGATGCGGGCCGTTGAGGCAGGGCGATCGAAGGGCAGCAGGATCTGACAGCGGCGCCCGGCGCCGGGCGAGCCGGCGCTCGAGAGATCGAGCAGCGTCGAGTCGGCGAACGCCGTTGCCTCTTCGACCACCCAACGTTCTCCGCGGACCGAGACGCGATCGCCGGCCGTGACGCGCACGGCTGACGATTGGCAACGCGCGTGCCGCTACGTTTCGGGGCTGGTGGACGTCAGGATGGCAATTGTTGCGCCCAGATGCGACGCCGTGTCGTCAAAAAATTCCACGACCAGCGGGTGGCGTTCGAGCACCTGCTGCACGATGCCGCGCTGCACGCCGCGGCCCCGTCCGTGAATCAGACGGACTTCGCGGAAGCCGGCGGCCTGCGCCTCGATGAGGTACTCTTCGACGACCGAGGGGATGTCAGATGGCGCGAACGCATGCAGATCGAGCGCGCGTTCGATGGGAATCCGGAGCGGGTCCTGATCTTGCACCGTCTTCAGGGTGTATTCAGGCCGGGGGCGTCTTGTCGTAGCGGGCCGTGACCTCGGTCTTGATGCCGCCGCGCACCGAAAAGTCCCCGACGACGGTCATGCGGCGCGGCTCGCAGGCGGCCACCAGGTCGTCGAGAATCTGGTTTGTGACGTTTTCGTAGAAAATGCCCTTGTTGCGGAACTCGACCAAGTAGTATTTGAGGGCCCGCAACTCGATGCAGAGGCGGTCGGGCACGTACGTAATGCGAATCTCGCCGAAGTCGGGCAGCCCGGTCTTCGGACAGACCGATGTGAACTCGGGACATCGGATGGCAATCTCGTAGTCGCGGTGCGGCTGCGGATTGGGAAATGTCTCGAGCGTCGAGCTTGACATGATCGAAAAATTCTAGCATCTATGGGCTGAAACAGGCCGATTCCACGCGCACCGCATTTGACAGCATGGGAAGCGCGCGCTAGGATACGGCGTTTTTTTACTTCGTAATCCGCACGTGACTTCGCGCGCACGTCACGTGCGACCTTACCACGCGCGCTCAAGTCAGGGGGACGCCGATGGCGGACGCCCGTAGAATGGGCAAGTCGGAACTCTTCTCACACTTCGCCGAGCGGTTCGAAGTGAAGCGGACCCAGGCTCGCGAATTTTTCGACGAGCTGACGGCGCTGGCTGAGAAGGAATTGAAGCGGTCGGGCGAATTCGTGCTACCGGGGATGGTGAAGCTCGTCAAGCAGCACCGCAAGGCCCGGATGGGGCGTAATCCAGCCACCGGCGAAGCGATCAAGATCCCGGCGAAGACCGTCGTCAAGGCCCGGATCGCCAAGCAGTTGAAGGACGCTGTTCTGCCGCGCAAGTAGCGCGTATCAAGTCCGCGAAGGAGACACAGAGCTCCCCCCTCTGTGTTCTCCGCGGGTCCTGCGGCGGCGGCTCAGGCAGCGTCGATCCGGGCCAGCGTCCGGCTGTACACCGTGGCCGGCATCAGCCGCGCCACTCGCCACTCCAGATCTCCGAGCGAGCTGCCATCGACAATGATGCGATCGCCGGGGCCGAGCACCAGCTCGGAGCTGTATCTGCGCGTTCCGCGAGGAGTGGTCACCTCGAAATAGTTGATGGTGTACGCGCGTCCTTCAACGTGGATTTCGCCTGTCTTGACCAGCGTTCGGGTTGGCATGTGTTCTCTTTCTTTAGTCTGTCGTGGGGCCCCACCCCCACGACCTGTGCCGCGCGTCCTTTGGACGCTCGGCGTTGATCGCGGCCGATCAACTGCTTAGTGAAGCGTTGAGAATGCACATTCTCAACCTCCACGATCTATCCCTTGCGACGTGCCGTCGCTCGATGTGCTGGCGGCAACTGTCGGCTACTCACTCCATCTCACCCCGCGACGGCGGCGACGGCGACGGGTCGCCGCGCGACGGGGAAGCGCATCGTGAAGGTCGTGCCCTTGCCGAGCTCGCTGGCGACGGCAATGGTGCCGTCGAGCTGTTCGACGACGCGCTTGGTGATGGCGAGTCCGAGACCGAGTCCGCGCTTCTTGGTCGTGACGAAATCGTCGAAGATGGCGCCGAGGCGGTCGGCCGGAATACCCGAGCCGGTGTCGGTGACGCTCACTTCCACTTTGTCGCCGGTCTTCGACGTGGCGATCGTCACGCGGCCCCCGGCCTGCGTGGCCTGAATCGCGTTGGTGATGAGGTTGCGGTACACGCGGCCCAGCGCGAAGACGTCGCCCTCGATGATGACCGGCTCGGAGGCGAACTTCGACTCGAGCGCGACGCCCGATTCCTCGGCGAAGCCGCGCATCGACTCGACGATGTCGGCGACCGACCGGTTCACGTCGAGCGGGAAGCGCTCGACCGGCGCCGGGCGCGCGACGTTGCGCAGGTCGTCGAGCACGCGCTTGAGCGTCTCGATTTCGCGGTCGATCGTGCGCGTGAACGTCTGGCGGTACTCGGGGTCGTCGAAGACGCGCACGATGAGCTTGCAGCTGTTGCCGATGTTCTGGACCGGGTGCGACAGGTCGTGCACGAGGCCGGCGGCCATGCGTCCGAACATGGCCTGCCGCTCTTTCTTCCGGACGTCCTCGGTGAGCTCGACGAGCTTGTCGGCCATGCTGTTGAACGAATCGCCCAGCTGCCTGAACTCGTCCCGGGAGGTGATGGTGACGCGCTCGTCGAGACGTCCTTCGGCGACTGCGTGGGTGCCGCGCATGAGCTCGAAGATGGGGCGGATGAACGATCGGCCCATGAAGTAGCCGACCGACATCGTCACGCCGAGCGCGAGCGCGATGATCAGCATCAGTTGTTGCGTCAGCTGATCGGCGAGGGCGTAGGCTTCGCCGCGCGGCTGTTCGACCATGACGGTCCAGCCGAGCGGTTCGAGCGGCGCGGCCACGCCGAGCATCTGCACGCCGCTGTCGTTCGCGTACTCGAGCGACGCGGTCCGGGCGTCGCGATTGCCGTGCACGCAGGCGCACGAGCGGCTGATTCGCGAGGTTGTCGCCGCGCGCGACGCGCGGCTTTTCGTTCGAGTTGCCGTGGGCGATGAGCTGACCGTTCTGGCGCGACGACGAGCGCATAACCCTGGTCGCCCACGCGAATCTGATCGACCATTCGCCACATTTCTTCGAGACTGATTTCGCCGACGAGCGATCCGGCACTCACTGCCGAGCTGCGCGCAGTTTGATGCCAACGACCGCAGTGGGCAGGAAATCGTCGTCGATCCCGATTGGCTGAGAGCGTGATGTTCGTGCCCGAAACTCGTGCCCGGACTGCGGAAATTGAACCTTTGACTGTCCGATGCGGCTCGAGGCGATTTGATCGCCCGCGGCGTCGTAAAGAGGTGATCTCGCGGAACTCCGGAAAATCGAGCACCGCATTCTTCAGGATGCGGTCTTGCTGCCACTGCGCGAGATTCGTGTCGGTCAGATTTCCCGCGACCGATTGAAGAATATCGACGTTGGTCTGAACATAGAGGCCGGATCTGTTCCGCTACTCGTCGCGCGACGTTCTCATTGCCGGTAATGACCGATCTGCCGCGTTGCGTCACGAAGAGAGTAAATCGACACCGCTCCGTAGACTAGCAGAGGGAGGATTCCCGCCGCCGCCAGAAGCAGCACGAAGCGCGAAGTGATCCGTCCTCAATTCGTTGCCTCGGACCTCGATCGACGCAGACGCCAGTCCGGAATGGTCGCGATGATGTCCGATCCCGGTTGTGCGACCACTTCGAAACGGTCACTGACGGCTCGCGCCACTTCTCCCAGTGCGAGGAAAATTGCTGGAGGATCGTCCAGGCTCTCGTACTGAAGCGAGCGAAAGGCTTCGCGGTATTGCTTCTCTTCGCCTGCGCGCCTCAATCCATCGAGTGCTTCATCGACTTTCACGTTGTTGTAGCCCCATGCGTTCAGCAAGCCCTTGGAATGCCAGAAAAAGTACGGGCGACTCACGCTGTTACCCACGACGAGTTCCATGACAGCCGCGTCAAAATCACCCTTCCCGACACGCTCATTGAAGCTCTTGAAGGTCACACTTTCGAGTTGCATGTCCACGCCTATCTGGGACAGATCTCGTTGAGCAATGAGCGCCATCCGTTCCCACAATGCGAAGTTTTGCGGAACTAGGCACGTGAAGTGGAATCTCGCAGGTGCCTGTTTGTTGTTCGACTGCGCTTGAGATTGTTGGACACCAGCGGTGTCGAGGAGCGCCCTGGAACGTTGCGGGTCATACTCATAGTCCGGTACCGACGCGTCAAAAGCCCAGTGCTGGGGCCACGCCGGGCCATTGGCGGGGCGCCCTTTTCCCTTGAGGGCAAGCTCAATGATTCTTTGCCGGTTCACCGAGTGGTTGAGCGCCTTTCGCACTTGTCCGGAATCGAAGGGCTTACGCCTGGTGTTGAGCGCGATGGCGTAGACGTAGTTGCGCAAAAACGGAAAAACTCGGACCGATTCTTCGAATCGAATGAATTCAAGCGTATCGGGCGACACCTCATACAGGAAGTCGATTTCATTGCGCATCATCGCGGCCCATGCCGCACGGACGGCGGGATAGGCTTTCCACACGATGCGCTCAATCACAGGTGCGCCGCGGTAGTAGTTCGGCACGGCCGTCATGACAATCTCGGTGGGAGAAGTGGAAGTCGTCACAAAGGGTCCTGTTCCGATTGCGGTGCCGCCGGAGTTCTTGGTGATCGCGACGGTCAGATCATCGATAAGGAGTGTCGAACGTGCCCCCAGTCTGATTCGCACTTCTGTCGCTGAGGGTGTTTCGATCGCGACGATATCGGATAACCCCGGCCGAAACGCCCGCTCACTACTCGCCATGGACCGCTCGAGCGACGCCTTGACGGCCATCGCGTCGACCGGACTGCCGTCATGGAACTCTGCGTCAGACCTAAGTCGGATCGTCCACATCAGACCGTCCGCCGATTCGGTCCAGCGTTCGGCTAGTTTCGGCTGGGGACGGCCATCCCGTGCGAGATAGGCGAGACCTTCAAAGCTGAGGAGTCCAGCAGCTTGAGTGGCACCGTGCAACGGGTCTTCTCCGGTCTGCACGGGAAGCCCAATTGTCAGCGTGATTGGACCTGAGGTAGTGCCAGCTGCCGGCGTCGATGTCGTGCATGCGGCCGTTGTCAAAACAGCTAGAGAATAGACGAGGGCAGAAAGGCAAAGGGGTTTGCCTTTGTGCCCTCGTCTTGTTGTCGTTCGCTTCGCTACCATCGCCAAGTCTCGTGCCCGCCTGCGTGGACCGCAGATTCCGGGCACTCGAAGGGCTTCTCGGCGCGAAAACGCTAATTGATTAGCGTTATTTCCTACTTCTGCGGCGCGGGATCGCCGGAGTCGACGACCCACGGGCAGAAGTTCACAGGCTTCGCGCTCTCCTTACCCGACTTGATGACCTTGATCTTCGCCATGATGATTGTCTCCTAAGAAGCGCTGGCCGCCTCATGCGCCAGCGAAACCAGTGCCGATTCAAAGGCCGGCTTGTGACACGTCGGCATGTTCATGTCCCCAAGCTCGGTATGCGATGCGACCGAACAGCCGCCCGCGCAGACCGGAATAAATGCGCAGTCCCCACACTTGTGCCAGGCCGCCAGGTGCTCGAACCGCTCGGCCGCCGACATCCGCCAGCTTTCCTTCCGATCGTCGATATGGCCGGTCGCCAGGGTGGGCTCGCCCGTAAACCCGGGGCACGCGTAGGTCGCCCCATCCGGGCCCACCGTGTACGCGTGACGCTTGTGGATTTCGCACGGGCCCATGTGGACCCCGTCCACCGTCGGGAAGCCGCGCTTCTTCGTCTCGTCGCGCAGATAGGACAGTTGCTCGTCGACAAACTGGCAGGTATCGCAGATGCTCGACCCGCCCGAGCCGGCCGCCGTCATGCACGTGCCGTTCAGGGGCTTGTCGGTGACGACCGTGAGCGGAATGATGTTCTTCGGGACCTGACGCTCGCGCACGATCGGCTTGAACGCCACCTTCGCGAGCTTGTCGGCAAACTCCTGCTCCTTCAGAAAGTCGAGCAGCGCGGGATAGCTGGCGGCGGAATCGACGTCGAAGTTGCCCCCGATCGCAATCCGCACCTTGCCCGCGACCTTCCGGACGTTCTCGATAATCCGGTCGAACGTCCCCTGGCCGCCCCGCAGCGGCCGCATCCTGTTGTGCGTGTCGCGGTCGCCGTCGAGCGTCACCTTGACGTACCCGAGCCCGTAGGGGAGCAGCCGATCGACGAGTTCCTCGGTCAGCAACAGGCCGTTGGTGATGATGCCGAGCGCCAGCGTCACGCCCCGCTTCTGGCACGCGGCCAACGCGCGCTCGGCCTGGTCGTAGACCACCGGCATGTTCAGCAGGGGCTCGCCGCCGAAGAAGGTCAGCGTCAGCCGCTTGGGCTTGAGCTCGTCGAGCCGCTGCTCAATCCAGGCCGACAACCGGGCGCTGTCGTCGAGCGACATGCGGTCGGCGTGCTTGTTGTGGTCCCCGTGGTCTCCCTGGAAGCAGTAGTCGCAGGCGAAGTTGCACTGCAGGGTCGTCAGGACGGTGACGCGCATCTGCTCGGTGTCTTCGCGATAATCCGTGAAGAACTTGTTCAGGGCTTCGGTGTCGCTGGCCCGGCTGGGCACGATGAAGCCGTGCTCGGTCAGCGTCACGAGCGCCTCGCGGTCGTCGTCGCTCAGCCGCTCGGGCGCCACCGACGCGGGATCGGCCGACAGACGATCGAGCAGCCCGGCAATGTCCTCCGCGACGATGAGCTGCGCGTCCGTGAGGGTGTTCATGAGGAACACTTCGCCTCGTTCCGGAAGCGGGACACGAAGGTTGAACATCGACTGTTGCATAGGGCGCTTATTGGGACAGCTGGGATGAACGCGTCAGGTAGCTCTCGGGTCGCGTTCAGACCCGTAGCGTTCTTGAACATTCCTTAGAGCAACGGCCGTTCCACTTCCCTTCACACAAAATGCGGCTCGGTAAATCTCTGTGAACTAAAGACTTCTACTGATGGTTGAGCACTGTTCAACGTGCCCCGTATTTCGAAGACGGCCAATGACTTGGCCGAGCTGAAGCGGCCGACGTTCGGCGCGAAGTTTCTAAGTGACTAGAAAATCAATCGGTTAAAAGATCCGCCAGCGACTTAGCCGGGGCGGCCAAGTTTTTGGCCGGCGTGTTGGGAGCGAACTGATGGGACGATGGGAAGAATCAGGCGCCGCGAAGTTTCTTGGCGAGCTCGCGAATGTCGAGCCGATCCATTTTGAATTTTAAGGTACTCAAGGGGATTCCAAGATAGCGCGCCGTCGCGGTCACGTTCCATCCCGATTTTTCCAGCGCGCGCAGAATGAAGTTCCGCTCGAACGTGTTCGTCGCTTCCTGGAACAGGCTCTCGCCGGGCGACGACACGCGGTCGAGCTGCGCAAAGTGGAACTCGAAGGGCAGGTCCTCGTCCGTAATCCACTCCTTGTCGCCGACCGCCACCAGCCGCTCGATGAGGTTCTCGAGCTCGCGGATGTTCCCCGGCCACCAGTAACTTGACAGGATCTTGAGCGTCGAGTCCGAAATGCCCTGGATTTGCTTACGGAAGCGGACCTTGTACCGGTTCAGGAAGAACCGTGCCAGCTCGGGCAGATCCTCGATGCGATCGCGCAGCGGCGGCAGCTTAATCGGGATGACGTTGATGCGGTAGAAGAGATCCTCGCGGAAGCGCCCTTCCTTGACCGCCTTTTCGAGGTCGACGTTGGTCGCCGCAATCAGCCGGAAGTCGGTCTTGATGGGCTTGGCGCCCCCGACCCGCTCGATCTCCCCCTCCTGAATCGCCCGCAGCAGCTTGGCCTGCAGCTCGATCGGCAGGTCGCCCACTTCGTCGAGAAACAGCGTGCCGCCCGACGCCAGCTCGAATTTGCCGAGCTGCTGTTTGAGCGCGCCGGTAAACGACCCGCGCTCGTGCCCGAACAGCGTGCTTTCGACGAGCTCACGGGGAATCGCGGCCAGGTTGACCGCGATGAAGGGCGCGTCGGCGTTGCCGCTTTCCCGATGGATGAGGCGGGCCAGCAGCTCCTTGCCGGTCCCGCTTTCACCGAGCACGAGCACCGTCGCCGAGAGCTTCGCCACCTTCTGCACCAGATCGACGATGTCGCGCGTCAGCTTGCTCGGCCCGACGACGAACTCGCGGTCGCCCTGGTCGGCCACCTGGGCGCTCAGCGTCATCACCTGCCGGTTCAGATCCTGGCGCTCGCTCGCGTTGTGCACGAGCGATCGGATGGTCTCGTATTCGAAGTCTTTCGTCGTGTAGTGGTAGGCGCCGAACTTCATCGCCTGGACGGCGGTTTCGATCTCGGTGATGGCCGAAATCATGATGACCTCGACCAGGCTGTAGTTCTCCCTGACGATGCGCAGGACGTCGAAGCCGCCGATGCCGGGCAGCCGCACGTCGAGCAGCATCAGATCGACGTCGTCGCGGTTGAGAATGGCGAGCGCCGCCTCCCCGGTTGCCGCGCGCAGCACGCGATACTCCCGCCCGAGAATGGCGTTGAGCGTATCGCGCATCCCCTCGTCATCGTCGACGATGAGGACCGTTTTCGGTTTGGGACTCATGGAAAGAGCAATCGGCATTGTATCTCACGCGCGCGAAGAGCGGGGCTTGCTTGACAGCCTCTGGTGGCTCCAGTAAGTTGCCCAGTTTGGGCCTGCGCGCCGTAGCGATATGCGCAGTCGGTGCGAAGGCGGGAGCTCACATGGCGAACGAGTTCGATGTAGTCGTGATCGGCGCTGGTACCGGCGGCTACGTCGCCGCGATTCGCGCGTCGCAGCTTGGATTGAAGACGGCGGTGGTCGAGAAGCAGAAAGCGCTCGGCGGCACCTGCCTCATCTGGGGCTGCATTCCCACCAAGGCACTGCTCGAACACGCGCACGCGCTGAAGGTCGTGCAGAACGTCAAGGAATGGGGCGTAACGATCGGCGAGGGCGCCGTCGGCATCGACATGAACCAGGTGCAGGCGCGCAAGGACAAGGTCGTGACAGGCCTTACCAAAGGCGTCGAGTTTCTGTTCAAGAAGAACAAGATCGAGTGGATCAAGGGCACCGCGGCCATCACGGGCCGCGGCACGGTCGAGGTGGTGGATGGCGACACACAGAGCCTGACGGCCGGCAAGGAGATCATCATCGCCACCGGATCGGCGCCGCGCAGCGTGCCGGGCATCGAGATCGATCGCAAACGCATCATCACGAGCGACGAGGCGATCGGGCTTCGCGAGGTGCCGAAATCGATGGTCATCCTCGGCAGCGGCGCCGTGGGCGTCGAGTTCGCGTCCATCTTCCGGCGCTTCGGCAGCGAGGTGACGCTCATCGAGCTGCTGCCGCGCATCGTGCCGGTCGAGGACGAGGCCATCTCGGCCGAGCTGGCGAAGTCCTTCAAGAAGCAGGGCATCGTCGTTCATACCGGCACGAAGGTGACGAAGGCGTCAGCGGGTCCGAGCGGCGTGGACGTCGAAGCGCAGCTGCCCGACGGAAAGACCGAGACGATCAGAGCGGACTACCTGCTGGTTGCGACCGGTCGCGGCCCGGTCACGCAGGGTCTGGGCGCCGAAGGACTCGGCCTCAACATGGATCGCGGGTACATCGCGGTCGACCATCTGTTCCGCACCGGCGTGCCGGGGCTTTCGGCGGTGGGCGATGTCATCTCGTTCGGTGCCGGGGGACGCCCGCATCCGCAACTCGCGCACGTGTCGTCGGCCGAAGGCATCGTGGCCGCCGAGCGCATCGCGGGGCACGACGTGAAACCGATCAATTACGATCACGTGCCCGCCTGCACGTATTGCGATCCTGAAATCGGCAGCGTCGGGCTGACCGAGCGCGAGGCCCGGGAACGCGGCTTCGACGTGCAGTGTCGGCACGTTTCCGTTCTTCGTGCTTGGCCGCGCGAAGATGGCGGGCGAGACGGAAGGGTTCGTGAAAATCGTCGCCGACAAGAAGTACGATGAAGTGCTCGGCGTGCACATGATCGGGCCGCGCGCCACCGAGCTGGTGGCCGAGGCGACGCTCGCGCTCAGGCTGGAGTGCACGGTGGAAGAGCTGGTGAGAACTATCCACGCACACCCGACGTTCTCCGAGGCGGTGGGCGAAGCGGCGCATGCCGCGCATGGGGCGGCGATACATATGTAGTTGTCAGTTCTCAGTTGGCAGTTTTCAGTTACTGATAACTGAGAACTGATGACTGACAACTGATAACGACGGAATTCACGAACATGGCCAAACAGGTTGTGATGCCGCAGATGGGCGAGTCGGTTGCCGAAGGCACGATCGTCCGATGGCTGAAAAAGGTGGGCGATGCGGTCGAGCGCGACGAGCCGCTGTTCGAGATCTCGACCGACAAGGTCGATGCCGAGATTCCGTCGCCCAGCGCGGGTGTCCTGAGCGAGATCAAGGTCCACGAAGGCGAAACGGTGCCCATCAATACCGTGGTCGGAGTCGTCGACGAAACCGCAGCCGGCGCATCGCCCGCGAAACCCGCGGCTGCTGCTCAGCCCGTGGCCGCGAAAGCCGCCGCCAAGAGCGCCGCATCCACCTCCGCGCCGCCTGCGCCGACCGCTTCCGCCTTCGCACAAGGTGCTACGGCGGACAAGCCGGCGGGCAGGCCCGTCGCACCCGCCTTCGCGCCGTCTTCGCACAATCGCTTCCGCCTTCGCACAAGGTGCTACGGCGGACAAGCCGGCGGGCAAGCCTGACGCACCTGGCTCACTCAGACCCTGGTCTGCGGCCGAAGCGCGCGAGCTGCGGCTCTCGCCGGTCGTCAGGAAGATCGCGCGGGAGCATCACGTCGACGTGCGCAACATCGCCGGCAGCGGCGCGGGTGGCCGCGTCACGAAGAACGACATCCTTGCCTATATCGACGCCGGCGCACCCGCCTTCGCACAAGGTGCTACGGCGGACAAGACGGCGGGCAAGCCCACCCCCTCCACCTCCGCGCCCACTTCGCCGATCGCTTCGGTGGACAGGCCCGTCGCACTGCTCGCACCAAATCCAGCGGCGGTGGCCGGACTCGATGCGTCGCGATTCGAGCGCACGCCGATGAGCGTGATGCGGCGGAAGATCGCCGAGCACATGGTGATGAGCAAGCGCATCTCGCCGCACGTGCACTCGGCCTTCGAGATCGACTTCACGAAGGTCGACGAGATGCGCAAGGCGAAGAAGAGCGAGTACGAACAGGCTGGCGGCAAGCTCACCTACATGTCGTTCATCACGAAGGCGTGCGCCGAGGCGCTGCGGAAGGTGCCGGTCGTGAACGCGTCGGTCGACGGCACCGACGTCATTTACAAGAAGGACATCAACATCGGCATCGCCGTCGCGCTCGACTGGGGGCTGATCGTGCCGGTCTTGAAGAACGTCGACGCGATGAGCCTGCTCGAGATCAGCAAGGGCATCGCCGATCTCGCCGCGCGGGCGCGCGACAAGAAGCTGAAGCCCGAAGACGTGCAGGGCGGAACGTTTACGATCACGAACCCCGGCGTGTTCGGGGCGCTGTTCGGGATGCCGATCATCAGCCAGCCGCAGGTGGCGATCGTCGGGGTCGGCGCGGTTGAGAAGCGGCCGGTGGTCGTCGACGACGCCGATCGCGATCCGGCTGCGCGCGTACATGACGCATCGGCTACGACCATCGCATCATCGACGGCGCGATCGCCGACGAGTTCATGCAGCATGTCAAGAAGGCGATCGAGAACTGGGACGTTGCGTCCACTGGAGGTCAGACGGCTCGGCGTCGTCCCGTACGCCGCTGCGACGCGAGATGCAGCGCGCACTCGTCGAGGAGCGCCGCGCCGGCGCGTGCCCGACCTGCTCCTCCTTCTCGAACATCCCCACGTCATCACGCTCGGCGTCAAAGCCGAGGCCGCGCGCTCGCACCTGATCGCCACCCCGGAGCTGCTTGCATCGCGCGCAGCGTCGAACGTGCACGAGTCGGGCCGCGGCGGCGACATCACGTATCACGGCCCCGGCCAGATCGTCGGCTATCCCGATCACTCGACCTGCGGCCCGATCGATGCGACGTGCACAGATACGTGCGCGATCTCGAAGAGGTCATGATTCGCGCGGCCGGCGATTTCGGGCTGCAGGCGGGCGAATCACAGGGGCTCACGGGAGCCTGGGTCGGTGCCGATAAGGTGGGTGCGATTGGCGTGCGCATCTCCCGCTGGATTACGAGCCACGGATTCGCGTTCAACGTGACCACCGATCTCGACTTCTTCAAGCTCATCGTGCCCTGCGGCATCGTCGCGGCGGCGTGACGTCGCTGTCGCGGGCGACCGGCCGCGCATGTCGCCATGAGTCGACGCCGAGGCGTCGCTCGTCCGCCATTTCGCGGAAGTGTTCGAGCGCGAGGTCGTCGAGACGGACGTGGCGCGAAGCAGGGAGCGTGGCGACATGACCAAGCGATGATCTACCGGCCCACCTGCTGACGCTGCTGCGCCGTGGCGACGATCATCGCGTCGATCTCGGGGACGCCCGGCTACATTCTCGGCCGGGCGCCCTCGCTGCCGCCGCGTGCTGCCGGTCCACTTCGATCACGAGGGCATTGCCGATCGGTTCGTGCGCGCTTCCTACCCGATCGTGCTCGTCCCGGTCTGGATTCAGCTGACGCTGGCGCGTCGTGTTCGGCGCGATCGTCGGCGGTGCTGCTGTATCGCACGCAGCACGTGCGCAGCGCGGTGGAAGACGAAGCGATCCGCCAGGAGCGCGAGCGCATGCTGATGACCGCCGAGGCGATCAGCCTGCTGGCGGCGCATCTGGGTGACGTTTCAGGGCCTTCTCGCGGTACGCCTGGTCATCATGTGGCAGACGCATGTGCTGCGGCCTCGGCGACCATCTACTACCAGAGCCTCGTCGTCTGCATCGTTCTGTCGGTGATCGTGGGAATCAGGGCTGCCGTCTACGTGCAGTATCCCAAGCCGGTGGTGCGGCGACACCGATGACGCCCACTGGCGGCTTCGGGGCGTCTATTTCAACCGCCAAGGATCCCTGCGCTCTTCGTGCCTCTCCGCAGCGGCGTCGGCTGGACGCTCAATTTCGGGCGGCCGCAAGCCGTTGTATTTGTTGCGGTTGTCCTGTTTGTCAGTATCTGGGCGCCCCTCCTCATTCTCAGGGTCGCTGCTCGGGGAATAAAGCCCGCCCGCCAGGTGTTCTATTAAGCAGAGGACACCATGGCAGCAGCAACCACACGAAATCTGGTCGAACGGCTGAAAGCCCACGATCCGACAGCGGTGACGGACCTGTCCGAACTCCTACGGCGCGAAGATTTATCAGCTCGCGTTCCGGTACCTGCGAAACCGCGAGGATGCCGAAGAAGTCGCGCAGGACGTTCTGCTGAAGGTGTATCAGAAGATCGACGCGTTCCGCGGTGACGCGGCGCTTTCATCCTGGATTTATCGCATCACGTTCAACGCGGCGATGTCGCGGCTGCGCGAGTTCAAGCAGAACCTTCCCAAGCGCCTGGAGAAGGCCGACGACGACGATACCGGCCAGCCGCTCAAGCGCGACGTCGTCGATTGGTCGCCGCTCGCCGACGAGGAGATGCTGCGGACGGAGATGCGTCAGGCACTGGTGCGCGCGCTTGAAGGATATGCCGCTGCTGTATCGCGCGCCGGTCATTCTGCGCGACGTGCAGGGGCTGACGACCGAAGAAGCGAGCGCTGTGCTGCACGTGAAGGAGCAGACGCTCAAGTCGCGGCTGCATCGCGGACGGCTGATGCTGCGCGAGCAGCTCGCCGACTTCGCCGGCGGGTTGTCGATGCACTGAGCTGTCGACGAGCGGGTCCTGGTCGGACTCGACGGTCACGTCGATGCCGTCTACACTACGGACTTCGCCCTGCGACGTCCTACGGCCGAGTTCGTCAGCTCGACCGTCGCCGTGCACTGGCTTTGCCGTCGCGCAAGCACCGCGACGTCGACCTTGTCGCCGGGCTTTCTTCTCGCGCAGCGCGAACGTGAAGTCGTAGAGCGTCTTGATCGGCGCGCCGCCGAACGAAATCATCACGTCACCGCCTCGGAACCCGGCTTTCGCCGCCGGGCTGCCCGTCCGCACCTCCGCGAACTTCACGCCCTGCCCCTCGTTCGCGAAGTCGGGCACCGATCCGAAGTACGGGCCGTAGCCCGAGACCGCGCCAACGTTGCCGCTCGAGTGGGGATCCTGGTGCTGGACGGTCTCGACGAACTCGGGGCGTGCGCGCGGTTGGCAAGCTGCCGCGCCAGCGCCAGCGCGAGATCGGCCACGGCCGCACCGCCCGCGGCGTCGATCTTTTCCCAGGTGTCGCTCGGCCGATGGTAGTCGGAGTGGAAGCCCGAAAAGAAGTTGATCGCCGGAATCTTTCTCAGCAGGAACGTCGCGTCGTCGCTGGCGCCGGCGCCAGGACCGCCGCGCATGGCCCTCATGTTGAGGGGGCTGCCGATTCGGCGGCTTTCAGGTCCTCTTCGATCGACGGCGCGTTGGCCAGGCCGTCGACCAGATGCGTCCGCCGGCGCGGCCGACCATGTCGAGGTTGATCATGGCGATCGTCTTGTCCAGCGGCGACGGTCGGATGATTCACGTAGTACGACGAGCCGAGCAGCCCGTGCTCTTCGCCGGCGAACGTCATGAAGATGAGGCTGCGCTCGAAAATCCTGGCGCGCCTCGACCGCCGCCTTCGCCATTTCGATGACGCGCCGAGTGCCCGACGCGTTGTCGTCGGCGCCGTGGTGAATCTGGCCGGTGCTGTTCTGCGACATCGAGAAGCGCGCCGCTGCGGCCGAGGTGGTCGTAGTGCGCGCCGATGATGACGACTTCGTCCTGCAGCGCGGGATCGCTGCCCTTCAGCATGCCGATCACGTTGCGAACGGGACGCCGGACCTTCACCGTGCGATCCACGGCGTGTGACGCGTGACGTCGACGAGCTCGCGCGACTTCGGCGCGAGAAGTCGCGATCGATTTCATCAGCAGACGGTTTCGAGGTTCAGCCGCGTTCCCAGCGCACGCTGCACCAGATCGCGCGACACGTAGAACACCGGCAGGCCGTATTCCTCGGCCTGCGGTTCGCGCAGCCAGCGGCGGAACCGGTCGAGGCGCCGGCCGATGATTCGTGTCATCAATGACCAGCATGGCTTTGGCGCCGTGATTGCGCGCCACTTCGACTTTGCGCATCATCGTCGAGTGAATCGTGTTGGTCTGCCCTTCGAAGGCGCTGCGCGGCGTCGTTTTCCTGCGGCTCGTGCGTGAAGATCAGCACCGCCTTGCCGGTGGCGTCGATGCCGGCGTAGTCGTCGTAGTGAAGGGCCGGCGCCGAGATCCCGTAGCCCGCGAACACGAGCGGCAGCGTGTCGGCCGGGCGACGACTGATCGCTCGAGGTCGACACCAATCTGGTAGTCGCGGCCGATCTCGAAGTCGACCGAGCTTCGGCCGGCCTGGAGCGTGAAGACGTTACCAGGCTGGACCGAAAGCCCGGTAATCATCTCGAAGCGCTGAAAGAACGTCCCGTTGTCGCCGGCCGGTTCGAGCCCCGCGTCGCCGAAATGCCTTGCGCGATGTAGTCGGCGGCGGCTTCGAGACCCGGAGAGCCGTTTCCCCGCCCCTCGAGGTTGTCGGCTGCGAGGAACTTGATGTGTTCGAGATACGTGCGCGGATCGACCCGACGCGGTCTGCGCATGAGTGACACGACGCCAGAGCGGCGCGAGTATGACGACTGACAGACGTTTCATTGCAATACCTCATCCACGATGACCTTGATCGCGTCCTGTGAGCGTCGGCTGCGTGACCCGTTCCAGCCCGCCTGCACCAACGGATACGGGCCACGCGCACACAGGTGCTTTGGTGCCGTTGTCGCGGTCCAGCGACACGAATGCGCTGAACAATCGGCGCGAGTCCGCGGCAGCCGCCTCGCAGAACAGCGCCGCCGCCGTACCAAGCGCGCTCGGCCCTGGAGGCCACAGACCGTGCAGCCGCCTTTCAATTGATGCAGCTGCGAAGCGGTCAGCATCGAGTGAGATGGCTGTGCCCGCCCACCGATGCCTCGCTCCACGGAATCACCATCTGGTCCGGCGGCGTGCCGAGCACCGTCTAACGTTACCTGATTAGACGCCGCGCGCGCCTCGATGGCCACCAGCGCGCGGGCCGTCGCGGCCAGCGCCTCGGGCGCCGATCCGATCACGCGCCGGCGCGGAAGCCCCAGCTCGTCGAGCCCCTGCTGCATCAGCGCGCGCTGTCCTGCTCCTGCGCAAATCAGAACCGATGTTCGAGACAGCCCGCTCTGAGCAGATGGCGAAGCGCCGAGGCCCGGCTCGCCGGCCCACTCGCGGCGAGCCGACCGCGTCGGCCAGCACGATGGCCGCCGCGCCGGATGCCGCCGCCAGATCCTCTGCGGCCTTCGACGCGCGTATCCGATCCGGCAGATCGGTCCGGCCTGCATCAAATCGAGCGCTTTGCCGGCGGCGACCGATTCCTTCTCGTCGATCAGGCGGACGATGTCGACGCGCGAACGCGACGCGAGCGCGCGCGCGGCGGCTCCGCCGATCTCGCCAGCGCCGATGATCGCGACCAGTGACATCTGTAATCGCTGGGCGAGTCAGTGCCCTTTGAGCCATTCGGGGGGGTCTGACTTCGTTCGTTCGCCCCGCTTCAATTCCTCGCGCATGTCGGGATTGCTCAGTGGATTGCTGAACGCCGGATTGGTGAGGAACTTCTGGTCGGTCATCGAGCCGAAGGAACGCGATGAGATCGTCGGTTTCCGCCGGTGAGATCGTGAAGCCTCGGACACGGTCGCTCTTCGGCCGGGCGTAGCCGGCCACCCGCGCGTAGTGCTGCAACGACATCCTTCAGCGTGGCAATGCTTCCGTTGTGCATGTACGGCGCGGTGACGGCGATGTTGCGAAGAGTGGGCGCTCGAAATTTGGCAGGCTTCGTCGCCACGCCGGTATCGTGAAAGAACGCCTCGGGATCGGAAGGCATCGCGCCGGCAAAGATCGTGGGCCCGACAGGTTGACGCTGCCGTGGCACTCGCTGCAGCGAAGGCGATCGGAAAAGAAAAGCGCGACGCCACGACGGGCCGCCGGGGACATGCCGCTGCGATCGTCTTGTAAAGATATCGGTCGAATGCGGAATCGGCCGACACAAGCACGCGCTCGAACGACGCGATGGCTTTGATGATGTTCGACAGCGTGACCGGAGATGCCTCGGCCGGGAAACGCCGCACGAAAACGCTCGACATCACGGCGGTTCATGGTGAAACGCGCGAGCACTTCCGTTTCGTTGCCCTTCAAGCCCATCTCGATGGGGTGCTCGTTGTACATCGGCACTTCCATCTGCGATTCGAGGCTCCATCGTCGCTCGTCCCAGCCAAACGACGCGTTGTAGACGACGTTGGCGAGCGACATGCGTCGACCGCGAATGCTGCGCTGCCGGTCGATCCGACCGCGTGCGCGAGGCCATCGGTGAACGCAAGCGCCTGCTGATGACAGCTTCCGCACGAGTAGGTGCCGTTCCCGGAGAGTCGCTGATCGTAGAACAGCGAGCGTCCGAGCTGCGACCTTCGCTTCGGAAATCGGATTGTCGACGGGAATTTTCGGGACAGGAAACCATCGCGGCACACGCGTCGCGAAGAACGCCGACCGCCGACGGCTGGGCCCCCGCGGGCCACGCCAGGGAGCACGAATAATGAGGCCGGCAGCCGCCACCCAGATCTTCACGCGGTCTACTTCCAGTCGGGAGAGTTGTGTACGAGGTTAGAACCGACAGCCGCGAGCGCGTCACGCTCCTTCACCCAGGCGTCGAACGCGTTCAGCGTGGCCGCAGCGACGCCCGCCGGTATCCGCGCGACGCTTGTCCACCCACGTCTTCATGGCCTTCATGAGCACGTGGCTCGTGTGCGATTGGTGACGAACAGCTGCATGTACGCGCTGCTTCGCCTCGTCGAGACGATTCAGGCCAAGATACGCCTCGGCTCTGTATTCAATCGCCTCGGAAAACGCCGGCGCCAGCTTCAGCGCCTGTTCGTAGGACTCGAGCGCGCGCGCGTAGTTCCCCAGCTTCCGGTACGAGTAGCCGAGATTGTTGTGCGCCCGGTAGTTGCCAGGCGCGAGTTTCACGGCGGTCTGAAAATCCTTGAGGGCCGCCTCGTAGTCCTTGCGTGCCTGCTTTGGGTTTTTCGTCTCGAGCTCGTCCGCCTTGGCGAGACGCTTCATGCCGCTGTTCATCGCGTCGGCCGCGGCCGCCTCTTGCGACTTCTTCGGCGCCCCCGTCTCCTCGGTTTTGGGACGGATCGCCAGCAATCCCGAGCCGGACAGGACCACAAGTAGCGCCGCGAGCGCGGCCAGGTGACGTGACATTTTCGGGCTCCCTCTGTGATGCTATTGTAGCCGTTTGACGAGGCCCCGCCGCCTTTCTTCCTGGCTGGCCCTTGCGGGAATTTTCCTGCTTTGCCCGCAATTCGGGGAAGCTGCGGCCGCGCAGCCGCGCGGGCCGACGAGCGCCGACCGGTTCAAGCAATGGCTGGAGATCGCCGGCTCGCACACGCCGGGCGACCCCGGCACGGGCGCCGTCGAGGTGTCCACCTGGTCGGGCAGCGAGCTCGAAACGGTCGTCGTCGACGCCAAGCGCCACGCGCGCGTGGTGGCGAAGCAGAACCTCGACGAGGCCAATCAGCTCCTCTTGCGCGGCGCGGCCCTCCACGCCGATATCGCCAGGCTCATTCCCGACGACACGACCCGGCGATCGGAGAAACAGCAGAGCGTCTACGTCATCAAGGACGGCCGATGGGAGGGGAGACGGTTCCTCACGATCCATTGGCAACTGGGGCGCCTGCTGCTCGACGGCGTCGTGCCGGTCCCTGCGGCCAATCCCGGCGTGCATGCCTGGTATCGGGAATCGTCAGCCGAGCTGATGCGGATCCAGTCGCTCGTCGAGGCGCTGACTCACCTCAGCCGCGGGCTGCAGCTGTTCCCGAAAGATGCCGTCCTGCTGTTCTACAGGGGCGTCCTGCACGAGCGCCTTGCGTCGCCGCTCCTCCAGGCCGGCTCCAAGTCGCTGGATGACGACAATCGTGGAATCTCGACCATCGGCACCGCGCAGGCCGAGTTGACGCGCGCCGAGCGCTATTTCCGCGACGCGCTCGTGAACGATCCCGACCATGCCGGCGCGCGTCTGAGGCACGGGCGCGTGCTGGGCGAGCTTGGCCGCCACAAAGAAGCGATTGCCGATCTGCGCCGGGTGGTGGATGACGGCGCGAGCGGCGCCAGCCTGTATCTCGCGCATCTGTTCCTGTCGAGGGCCTACGAAGCGCTTGGCGAGTACGAAGCCGCTCGCACGTCGCTCGAACAGGCGGCGGCGCTGTATCCGAACGCGCAGACGCCGCGCCTTGCGCTCAGCAATATCGCCAGGCGCATGGGCAACCGTGCGGCCGCGCAGCGGGAGCTTCAGATGCTCGCGAAGCTGCCCGATGCGGAACGGCAGCGGGAGGATCCCTGGTGGGATTACTTCGATCTGCTCTGACGATGGCCGGCGCGCTCGCGCTGACGGTCGCGCTCCCGTCGGCGCAGACCTTTTCGAGCCGAATCGAAGCGGTCCGGGTGGACGTGCTCGTCACGGCCAACGGCCAGCCCGTGCAGGGCCTGGTGCCGGGCGATTTCGAGGTGCTGGACAACGGTGTGCGGCAGACGGTCGATCTCGCCAGCTTCGAGCAGATACCCCTGAACGTCGTGCTGGCTCTCGACATGAGCGCGAGCCTGCAGGGTCTCCGGCTCGGCCATTTGCAGGCCGCGGGCAGCACGGTGCTCGACGGCCTCAAACCGGGCGATCGCGCGGCGCTGGTGGCGTTCAGCCACATCGTGTCGGCCAGTCAGTCGCTCACGGAGGATCTGGATCGCGTGCGGGCGCTGCTGGTCCAGAATCGCGGCGACGGCCTGACGTCGCTCATCGACGCCGCGCACGCCGGCATGCTCATCGGCGAATCCGACGCCGGACGCTCGCTGCTCATCGTGTTCAGTGATGGCGTCGACACGTCGAGCTGGCTCGATGCCGAGTCGGTGCTCGAGACCGCGCGGCGCGGCGATGTCGTCGTGTACGGAGTGGAAGTGGGTGCGCGGCGCGCGAGCTTTCCGCGCGATCTCACCGAGATTACGGGCGGACGGCTTTTTTCGGTCGAGTCGACCGGCGGGTTGTCGGCGGTGTTTACAAAAATTCTCGAGGAATTCCGCAACCGCTATCTGATCAGCTATTCCCCTGAAGGTGTCGCCGCGGGCGGGTGGCATCGCCTCGACGTGCGCGTGCGGAATCGCAGCACAACTGTGAAAGCGCGGCCTGGATATTTTGCGGGACCGGGCTGACGCGCTGGCACAGCTCTTCGGGGCTGTCATATAGTTTGGCGATGGCGTCTCTCGCGGGGAAGGTCGCGATCGTCACCGGCGGTTCGCGCGGCATCGGGCTCGCCGTTTCGGCCGCGCTGCTGCAACGCGGCGTTCACGTCGCGATTACCGGCCTCAACAAGGACCATCTCGAAAAGGCGGAAGCCGACCTGGCCAGGGTCGCGACGCAGGGCGCGCGCGTGCTGCCGTTCGCGGTCGACGTGCGCGATCATCTGGCCGTGGCCTCGCTGGTTGACGAGACCGTCCGGCGGCAGGACGGGCTCGACATTCTCGTGAACAACGCCGGCGTTGGATGGTTCGGCAGCGTCGAGTCGCAGGGGCACGACGACTGGCGCCGCGTGTTCGACACGAACGTGACCGGCATCTTCAATTGCTGCAAGGCGGCCGTGCCGCATCTCAGGCGCCGAGGCGGCGGCTACATCATCAACATCAGCAGTCTGGCAGGCAGCAACCCCTTTTCCGGTGGCGCGTCCTATTGCGCGTCGAAAGCGGCGGTCGATGCGTTCAGCGAGGCGCTCATGCAGGAAGTGCGGCAGGACGGCATTCGCGTCAGCTACGTCAAGCCGGGCTCTGTGAACACGGATTTCATGGGCCACGCCGATCCGCAGAACGACTGGAAGCTGCGCGCCGAAGATGTCGCGCAGGTGGTCGTCGATCTCGTGTCGCACGACGAGCGCAGCCTGCCCAGCCGCGTCGAAATCAGGCCGTCGAAGCCGCCGAAGAAGTAGCTGCAGGCATGCCGGACTCCATCGCACATTTCAAGATTCTCGAAACCCTCGGATCCGGCGGTCTTGGAGATGTGTATCGCGCTCGCGACACGAAGCTGGGGCGGACGGTGGCCATCAAGGTGATGCCACCGTCGGTCACGAACAACCCGGCGAAATTCGATGCGCTGGGCGACGTTGCGCAGCGCCTGACGCGTCTCTCGCACCCGAACATCACGATGCTCTTCGAGGGCGGACAGGTCGACAACTGCTACTACCTCGTGTTCGAGTTCGTGCAGGGAGAGCCGCTGGCGTCGCTCATCAACGGCCGCGCGCTGCAAGTCAGGCGAGCGCTGGAATTCAGCATCAACCTGGCCGACGCCCTGGCCGACGCGCACGGGGCCGGCCTGATCCACGGAGACATCAGGCCCGACACGATCGTGATCACGCCCAAGGACCGGGCGAAGTTCATGAACTTCGGCCTCGCGGCGTTTACGGCCGGCGGCGCGGGGCGCCTGAGCACGGCCGCGCCCTACGTCTCGCCCGAAGAGCTCGCCGGCAAGCCGGCAGATGCGCGCAGCGACATCTACTCGCTGGGCGCCGTCATGTTCGAGATGTTCACCGGCCGGCAGCGCGCGCGGGGACTGGTCCTGAGCGGCCTGAATCCCGGCGTGCCGGCCGAGCTCGAGCAGATCATCGCGCGCATGCTGGCGGCCACCGTCGAGCATCGCGCGCAAAGCGCGGCGGCGATTGCGGCCGAGCTTCGCGGCGTCGCGGCGGTCGTCGACTCGCGCACCGAGGCGGCGGAAGCCGCCGGGATGGCAGAGCCCGTCCGTCTTCGGCCGAAGGGCGGGAAGGGCAAGGCGGTCTTCATCGTCCTCGTCGTACTGGCCGGCCTTCTGGCGGCCTGGTTCCTGACGAGGCCCGTCTGACGCATGGTCATCGAAACGCGGTCGGTGCCGCCGTTCCAGAAAAACGGCTATGTCGTGGCGTGCGAGACGACCGGGGAAGCGATCGTGATCGATCCCGGCGACGAAGTGCACGCGCTGCTCGAGATCATCGAGACCCGATCCTTCGCGGTGCGAAGCATCCTGCTGACGCACGCCCACATCGATCACGTCACGGGTGTGGGGCAGGCGCGGAAGGCGCTGGACGTGCCCGTGTACCTGCACCGCGACGATCAGTTTCTGTACGACGCCGCACCTCAGCAGGCGCTGTTTTTTGGCGTGCAATGCGGCGAGCTGCCCCCGATCGACCACTACTACGGCCCGGACACGCCGCTGCTATTCGGTGAGTACGAGGTCAGCGTGCACCACACGCCGGGGCATTGCCCGGGCGGCGTCTGCCTCGCCGTGGGGCGGCGGGGTCTAAAGAAGCAGGATCTCTTCGTCGGCGATACGTTGTTCGCCGGGTCGATCGGCCGCACCGATCTGCCCGGAGGCGATTACGCGACGCTGCTTCGATCGATCACAGAGGTGCTGTTTCCATTCGGCGACGACGCCCGGGTGCACTCGGGCCACGGCCCGCACACCACCATCGGCGCCGAGCGCCGCACCAACCCGTTTTTGCGGTAGGGATTCCTACTCCTCCCAGGACACGACGAGGTCGCAGCGGCCGATCGAAAGTCTGTCGCCGTTCTTGAGCGCCGCCGTCTTCACCCGTTTCCCGTTGACGAACGTACCGTTGGTGCTGCCGAGATCCTTGACCTCGAGGGCATCGGCCGTGGCCGTCAACTGGCAATGCAGCCTGGACACGAGCGCGAATTCGACGATGAATTCCGCGCCGGTGGCGCGGCCGACCGTTTTGATTGCGCCGGGCGGCAGCCGGAACCTCACGTGTGGGCTGGCGGGATCGTTCGTTTCCAGAATCCACATCTATTTTGACGGGGGCGCCGGCAACGTTTTGAGGAGCCATGCGTTGAGTTCGCGCGTGGCCTCAGGACTGATGCTGCGTTGTGCCAGTGTGCCATATTCGGCGAACTCGCCGGTGACGGCGTGCGCGAGGAGATGGTTGAGACCCGCCAACTGGACGAAATCGGTCGCCGCCGCGCGTGGGCGCGCTCGCGCGAGCCGGGCGAGCTCGTCGCCGTGATGAACCGGCAGCTCGCGATCGAGCATCGGTTGCACGACGAGGATCGGCTGGCGAACTCGCGGTATCGTCTTCGACGGATCGAACTGCAGAAAACTGCGGTAGAGCGGTGTATCGACGCGGCGCCGGATATCCACCGTGAGGTTCTCCCACCCTTTTCCGGTGATCACGGCGTCCATGATCTTTTTCTGCTGCTCGATCGCGGCCTCCAGCGGCGGGCTGTTGCCCTCGCCGCCACGTTCGAAGAACACCCGCTGTTGTTCGAGCACCAGCTCCGTTCCGGCAATCGATGGGGTCGCCACGAGTGCCATGGCGGCGATCTTCCCCTCCAGTTCGCCGGCGAGCAGCGAAATCCAGCCGCCCTCGCCGTACCCGACCAGGGCGATGCGTTTTGGATCCACATCGCGGCGCTTCGACAGATACGTGAAGACGGCGCGCGCGTCGGCGGCAAACTCCTGCAACGTCGCCGCCTCCTGCCGGCCGCCGCTCTGCCCGGTGCCACGCTCGTCGTAGCGGGCGACGAGGAACCCCGCGTCGGCGATCGCATTCGCAAGCTGAGCGAACAGCGGAATCCCCGCAACGAATTCGTCGCGATCGCTTGGCGCCGACCCCGACACCAGGACGACCGCCGGCAGACGCACGGGCGCCGGCTTTCTTCCCGGCGCGGGCGCCGCTTGAGCCGCGCCGGCGGGCCTCGAGAGGGTGGCGGCGAGGCTGAACCCGTTTGCGGGAACAGAGACGTCTTCGTCGTTCGGTCGCGCCATCGTGACCAGACGCGCCGCGACGCTGGCGATGTCGTCGCGCAAGACGCTCAGCATCTGCGAGGGGAGGTCCAGCCGAAGGAACCGGTTGCCGTCGGTCCAGACGTCCATGTCGAGCGTGGCGCCGCTCTCACCGAGCAGCAGCTTCCACCGCCGCGCGGCGATCGTCCGGCCGGGAACCTGAATGGTTTCGTCGGTGACGGTGTCTACCGTCACGGCAACGGTTTCCTGCGGGGCGATGAAGATTTCGAGCTTCCCGCCGGGCTTCTGCAACGAAAGCCTGGCGGCCAGCGCCTCGGTACGCACCAAACACGAGGCTCGGCACCACGATCGTGTCCGGGGCGACGGTGTTCTCCCGCTGTTGAGACTGGCCGTCCTGATTGATGTCGCTCGACGCGGTCGCGCCGGTGAAGTTCGTGCGAATCACCCACTTCTTCGCGGCGGCGCTCATGTTGACCGTCAGCTGGGTCGGCTTCCACGCGGGATCGTACTTGGCTTCCCAGTAGTCGATCGCGACGTTGATCGGCGCGCGCAGCCGTCCCGATCCCCGGAGCGTCCAGCCTTCGGCCGATTCGAAGACGGTGACTTCTTCGACGCCGGTGTCGGCGCCGCGCAGAAACACGCGGAAGGTGCTGGCAGAGGTGCTCTGCGCGTCCGGGCGGATGCCGGTTGCGACGACGAGCGCCGCAACAACGGTAAGATATTTGGGAAAGGGCACTCGCAATCAGGATAGCAGATGTTTTCTCTCAGTCAGTACACCGCTGCCCGCACGTCGGCCATGATGATCGATCGGTCGGTGCTCGGCACCATCGCGCTGACCGGCGCCGATCGCCGGACGTTCCTGCATGCGCTGCTCACCAACGACATCGCGGGGTTGACGCCGGGCAAGGGCACGTATGCCGCCTACCTCACGCCGCAGGGCCGCATGATCTCGGACATGCGCGTCATCGAAACCGGGAGCCGCATCCTGGTGGACGTCGAACGCGAGCTCGCAGACGGGCTGGCCCGGCGGCTCGACTCGTTGATCTTTTCGGAAGACGTGCAGGTCGTCGATGTCAGCCGCGAGATCGAAATCATCGGCGTGCACGGCCCATCCGCGCCGGCGCTGACGCAGCGTGCGACCGGGCTGCCTGTCGACACGCTTGCGAATCAGTACGACAACGTGACATCCGGCGACACGACGATCGTGCGTGACGATGCCCTCGCGCTGGCGGGATTCGACATCCATGTGCCTTCGGCAGAGGCACACGTCCTGCGCGAGCAGCTGTCGGATGGCGGCGCCGTCAGCGCGAGCGCCGAGACGTACGAGACGCTGCGCATCGAAGCCGGCCGCCCGCGCTTCGGTCTCGACATGACGACCGACACGATTCCGCTCGAAGCCGGCATCGAGGATCGGGCGATCAGTTTCACCAAGGGGTGTTACATCGGCCAGGAAGTCATCGTGCGGGTCACGCACCGCGGCCACGGCCGCGTCGCCCGTCGTCTCGTGTCGATTGTGCTGCCGGCCGGACGCGTGCCCGGACCGGGCGACGCCATTCTTGCCGGCGATCGGCAGGTCGGCGAGATTACGAGCGCAACGGAGTCGCCGAAGCTGGGTTCGGCCCTGGCGCTGGGATACGTCCAGCGTGACCATGCGGCGGCCGGTACCGCACTGACGGTCAACGGCTCACAGGCTCGCGTGTACCAGCCCGTTGATTAGCTCCGCATCGGCAGGCGGAAAGTCCATCGACCTGAACTCGTCGCGGGCGATCCACCGGACCGCCTGACCCAGCATCGGTTCCGGATCGCCCATCAGTTCGCCGCGAAAAAAGTGCAGCTCGACCGTGCGTTCAGGGTAGGTGTGAGCCGTCTGAAAGATCTTCCGCAGGTTCGCAATGCCGGCGTTCAGCTCTTCCGAGATTTCGCGCGCCAGCGCCGCTTCATACGTTTCGCCCTCGTGCACCTTGCCGCCGGGAAATTCCCAGCAGCCGGCGAGATGCGTGCCGTCGAGCCGGCGCGTCACCAGAAACCGTCCGTTACGCTCGACGACGGCCGCGACGACGACGATGCGCTCAGGCATGTCGTTCGTTTTCAGGATTGTGCGGATATGCCTCGCACTGGGACGTCATCGGGCAGATCAGGCATTTTGGTTTTCTGGCCGTACAGAGCGTGGCGCCGAAATCCATCAGCGCCTGGTTGAAGTCGAACGCCCGGCGCTGCGGCACCAGCGCGGCGGAAATACTCCAGAGCGTCTTTTTGGTCGCGTGAGCTTTCGGCACGCCCTTGCCGATGAAGACGCGGAACAGCACGCGCGCGACGTTGGTGTCGAGAATCGCGGCGCGCTCGCGGAACGCGAAGCTGCGAATGGCGCCGGCGGTGTACGCGCCGATGCCCTTGAACGACAGGAGCGTCGCTTCATCGGACGGCAGCTTGCCGCCGTAGTGCGCGACCGCCTCGCGGGCGATGGCCTGCAGCCGCCTGGGCCTGATGTTGTAGCCGAGCGGATACCACGTCCTGGTGACATCCGTTTCGGGGGCATCCGCCAGCGCCTCGAGCGACGGATAACGGTCGAGCCATTCGTGATACTTGGGCAGCACGCGATCGACCTGCGTTTGCTGCAGCATGATCTCGGACACCAGGATGTGGTACGGGTCCGACGTTTCGCGCCAGGGGAGCGTGCGGCCGTTCCGGTCGTACCACTCCAGGAGCTTCCGGCGGAACGTGCGACGGGCCGGAGGACGCGGAACCTCCGCCGGCGGCTTCTTCTTATTTCGTATACTGACGGCCATGAAGATTTACACGCGCACCGGCGATGCCGGCGGGACGGCGTTGTTCGGCGGCCAGCGCGTGTCGAAAGCCGATCCCCGCGTCGCCGCGTACGGCGATGTCGACGAGCTCAACGCCTGTCTCGGCGCCGTGCGCGCGCAAAGCGAGCTGGCGGGCGATGTAGCAACGATGCTCGAGCAGCTCCAGAAAGACCTGTTCGCCATCGGCGCGCGACTGGCCGACCCGGCCGAGAAGATCGCCGATCGCGTCACGAAGGTGGCCGTCACCGATGTCGACGTCCAGCGTCTCGAAGACTGGATCGATCGGTTCGAAGGCGAGCTCCCGCCCCTGCGCTGTTTCATCCTGCCCGGCGGCAATCGCGCCGGCGCGCTGCTGCATTTGTCGCGGACCGTCTGCCGGCGCGCCGAACGCGCGATCGTGGCGCTCGGCGCCGGGAACGTCGAACCGCATCTGCTGGCGTACGTAAACCGGCTGTCGGACCTGTTGTTCGTCGTGGCGCGCGTCGTCAATCATCGCGCGGGCCAGCCGGAAGTCGAATGGTAAGGGGTCAGCACCGCTGTTCGAGGTCCAGTTTGACCGCGTCGAAGATTTTTCTCGCCAGTTCCTGAGACACGCGCTCGCGCACGGCGCCGCATTCCACGAGCACGATGCCGCCCGCCGTCTCGATGGCGACGTCCCAGCGATCGCGGGCGATGCCTTCCGGGCGGTCCTCGAAGGCAGTCGGCTGGCGCGCCGCGCCGCTCCACCGGGGCGACACGAACGCCGCGATCGGCGATCCGTTGATGAGCACCCGCACGGCCACGATCGCGCGCTTGTCGATCGCGGTGGCGCCGTAATAGAAGTGCTCCTCATCTTCGGTGAACAGCGTCAGTTCGGGATCGGTCGGCAGTTCGACGACGATCGTCCGGCCACGGGCGAGCTCCCGCTCGCGCGTGCGCTGATGCCGCTTGCGGTAGACGTGCAGCGTCGTCAGCAGGCTCAAGGCGGCGAAGATGAGCGCGGCGGCGACGAGTGCCGCTACCAGATCGCGCATGAGGGTGCGTCCCGTCCGCTACAATATCCGTCTTGCCGATACGAGACCATGTGACCGGGCCAGACGCGGCGTCGGTGCGGGCGGCGTACGCCGAGTGCGAGCGCCTCGCCCGCGCGCACTACGAGAATTTTCCGGTGGCCTCGTGGCTGCTGCCGGCGCGCATGCGTCCGCACGTGGCCGCCCTGTACGCGTTTGCACGAACAGCCGACGACTTCGCCGACGAAGGGCAGCAGTCGGCCGATGAGCGGCTTCGGTTGCTGGACGACTGGCAGCATCGGCTGCACGCGTGCGTAAGGCGGGACCATCCAGAGGATCGTGTGTTTCTCGCGCTCGGCACCACCATCCGCGACTGCGATCTTCCGCTGTCGCTCTTCGACGATTTGCTCAGCGCGTTTCGTCAGGATATCACGACGCATCGCTACGCCACGTGGAGCGGCGTGCTCGACTACTGCCGGCGCTCGGCGAATCCGGTCGGCCGGCTCGTGCTGCGCATCGCGGGGCACCGCGACGCCCGCCTCGATCGATCGTCCGACGCGCTCTGCACGGCGCTGCAGTTGACGAACTTCTGGCAGGACTTCGACCGGGACTGGCAGAAGGGGCGTCTCTACGTGCCGCTCGATGATGTGCGCGCCGAGAACGCTCAGTTCCGCGACCTCGACGATCGGCGGCTCACCGAAGGCTGGCACCGAGTGTTACGCGGGGTCGCGACCCGCACGCGCGAGCTGTTCGAGGCCGGGCGCGAGGTCTGTGACCTCGTCGATGGCCGTCTCCGGCACGAGCTCCGCGTGACGTGGCTCGGCGGCATGCAGATTCTCGATCGCCTGGACGAGCGCGACTACGACGTGTTCACGTCCAGGCCGACGCTCGGCGTGGCCGACGCGCCCTCGTTGCTGTGGCGAACGCTGGCCTGGAGCCGCCGGCGGCGCGGAGGGGCGGCGGCAGCACCATGAGCGGGCGCGCGACGAGCTTCTACTATGCGTTCCTGGCGCTGCCCGCCGACAAGCGCAATGCCATCGTCGCGGTCTGGGATTTCTGCCGCGCCGTCGACGATGCGGTGGACGAGCCCGGCGATCGGGATCCCGTGAGCGCCCTGACCGGGTGGCGCGACGAAGTCGCGCGGTTGTACGAGGGGCGCGAGCCCGCCACCCCGCAGGGACGCCAGCTCCAGCCGTACATTTCGCGGTTTACGCTGCCGCGGTCGGCGTTCGAAGATCTGATCGACGGTGTCGCGATGGATCTCCGCCATACCCGCTACCAGACCTTCGACGAACTGCGGCAGTACTGCCTGCGCGTCGCGTCGGCGGTGGGCCTGGTCTGCGTGGAGATCTTCGGATACCGCGATCTGCAGACGCGCGACTACGCGATCGATCTCGGGATTGCGCTGCAGTTGACCAACATCGTGCGCGACGTGGCGTCCGATCTGGACCGGGGCCGGCTCTACATCCCGGCGCAGGATCTCCAGCGTTTCGGGTGCACCGAGGCTGACCTGCGGGCGGGGGTGGTGACCGAGAACGTCCGGCAGCTGCTGGCCTTCGAGGTCGAGCGCGCGCGGACGTTCTACCGGAAAGCCGAGGCGGCGCTGCCGCGCCATGACGAGCGCCGGCTCATCGCTGCCCGTATCATGGGCGCGATCTACTATGCCCTTCTCCGCGCGATCGAGCGGGCGGGCTATGATGTTTTCCGCCAGCACGTGCGCGTGTCGCGCCCACGGCAGGCGCTGATCGCCGGTGTCACCTGGCTGAAAGTGATGGTCCCGCTGAAATGATATCGCCCGACGTTCTCATCATCGGCGCCGGCGTGGCCGGGCTTCGCACGGCCGTCGCCGTGGCCGCGCGCGGCGCACGCGTCACGGTGCTCGAGGCCAAACCGGTCCTCGGGGGGCGGGCGACGGCCTTCGACGACCCGCGCACCGGCGAGCGGGTCGATAACGGCCAGCACGTGCTGCTCGGTTGCTACGACGAGACGTTCGCCTTTCTCCGCGAGATCGGGAGCGAAGAGCGCGTGCGCGTGCAGCCGAATCTCGAAGTGGACTTCGTCGATGGCGGGGGCGTGCGCAGCCGGCTGCGCTTGTCGCCGATGCCGCCGCCCATGAACTTCGTGTCGGGGCTGCTCGACTGGCCCGCGCTCGGCTGGCGCGATCGGATCGCGGCCTCGAGGCTCCTCGCGCCGATTCGCATGGCGCAGGCAGAGCAGAAAGCCAGGAGGCAGGGGCAGTCCCCCACCCGCATTGCCGCGTCGCCGGGCGAAACGGTGCAGGAGTGGCTGATCAACAACGGCCAGACGTCGCGCATACGGGAGATGCTGTGGGAGCCGCTGGCGCTCGCCGCGCTGAACCAGTCGGTGCGGACGGCCGCCGCTCCGCCGTTTGCCGCCGTGCTGGCGCGGATGTTCGGCGGCGGACCCAGGGACGCGTCGCTCGGATTGCCGATCTGTCCGCTGGACGAGCTCTACGCCGAGCCGTCGCGCCGATTCATCGAATCACATGGTGGCGACGTGCGGGTCGGCGCGCCCGCGAAAATCCATCTGCGCGGCGGGCACGTGGACTACGTGGAGGCTCGTGGCATGCGCCTGGTGGCCGGCGCCATCGTCGTCGCCGTGCCGTGGTACGCGCTGAGCGACCTGTTTGCCGGCGACACCGCGCCGGTGGAAGGACTTCGAAAGGCCGCGTCCGCGACCCAGCCGTCCCCGATCGCGAGCGTCAACCTCTGGCTCGACCGCCGCGTGTTGCAAACGCCGTTTCTCGGCCTGCCCGGTCGAGTGATGCAGTGGGTCTTCGACAAGGAACAGATGTTCGAATCGGACACGTCGCATCTGACGCTGGTGTCGAGCGGCGCCGACGAGGTGATGGCGTTTCAGAACGAAGACCTGATCGCGCTGGCGCTCCGGGAGCTTCGTGAGGCGCTGCCCGACTCGCGTGCCGCAAAGGTGTTGCGGGCGTCGGTCGTCCGGGAGCGGCGCGCGACGTTTTCGCTCGCCCCCGGTCAGCCGAAGCGGCCGGAGACCGCCACCGAGGTGCCGCGCCTGGTCCTTGCCGGAGACTGGATCGAGACCGGGCTGCCCGCGACGATCGAAGGCGCCGCCGCGAGCGGCCGTCTTGCGGCCGACAGCCTGTCATGAAATCTGTCGTCGTTCACTATCAGGAGATCGCGCTCAAAGGACGGAACCGTCCGTGGTTCATCGCGCGGCTGGTGCGGAACATCAAGACGGCGACGAGCGATCTCGACGTGACACGGGTCATCTCGAAAATGGGGCGCATCGAGGTGACGCTCGGCTCGACGGACGCGTGGCAGGCGGTCGCCGATCGGTTGCACCACGTCTTCGGCATCGCGAACTTCTCGAAAGCGGCGCTCGTGCCGCTCGATATCGACGGCATCGCGGGAGCGGTTCTCGAGGACCTCGGCGATCTGCAGGTCGCCACGTTTCGCGTGTCCGCCCGCCGGGCCGACAAGCGCTTTCCCCTGACCTCGCCGCAGATCGAGCGCGAGGTGGGCGGACGGATCAAGCAGGCGAAGGGATGGACGGTCAACCTCGACGATCCCGAGTTGACGATCCATGTCGAAGCGCTCACCGGCGAGGCGTTCTATTACTTCGGCAAGGAACCTGGCGCGGGCGGCATGCCGACCGGCGTAAGCGGCAAGGTGGTCGCGCTGCTCTCGGGCGGCATCGACTCGCCGGTCGCGGCGTACCGATTGATGAGGCGCGGCTGCCGGGTGCTTCCGGTCCACTTTCACAGCTATCCGATTCTGTCGCGCGCGTCGCAGGAAAAAGTCCGCGAGCTCGTGGCGCTGCTGACGCGGTATCAGCAGTACACGCGGCTCTACATGGTGGCGTTCGGCGAGATTCAGCAGCAGGTCATGCTCGCCGTCCCGCCCCCGCTCCGTGTCGTCATCTACCGGCGATTGATGGTGCGGATCGCGGACGGCATCGCCGGACGCACCCACGCCGGCGCGCTGGTGACGGGAGAGGTGGTCGGGCAGGTCGCGTCCCAGACCCTCGAGAACATGGCGACGATTGCGTCGGTGACCACGCTGCCGATCCTTCGTCCGCTCGTCGGCATGGACAAGGACGAGATCACGGTGGAAGCCCAGCGTCTCGGGACCTATCCGATCTCGATCATCGAAGATCAGGATTGCTGTCAGCTGTTCACGCCGAAGCATCCCGCGACCAAAGCCAGGCGCGCGGACATCGAATCGGCCGAGCATTCGCTGCCGATCGACGATTTTGTCCGTCAGGCCGTCGAGGCGGCGGTGGTGGAAGACTTCAGGTACCCTGCCGCAGTGCGACGGACGCACGCCCACACCCAGGGTTCGTGAAGTTCGTCGGGTTCGTGGGTTCGTCAGGTTCGACGGTTCACAGTGATAAAATGTCGCCTTCTAAGGGAAGGGTGAATTATGGCCGTTCAATCAGTTGGCTCGAAAATCGAAGAAATCCTCGGTGATGAGGCGGCAGCGCTGCTGCAGCACCAGTGCAAGACGATTCCGCGGGACTCGCTCCATCTCCCCGGACCCGATTACGTCGATCGCATCTACGCCTTGGCCGATCGCCAGACCCGTGTGCTGGGTGCGCTCCAGTCGATGTTGAGCCACGGCCGGCTGGCCGGTACGGGTACGTGTCCATCCTTCCCGTCGATCAGGGTATCGAGCACTCCGCGGGCGCGTCGTTCGCGCCGAACCCGCTGTACTTCGATCCCGAGAACATCGTGAAGCTGGCTATCGAGGGGGGGTGCAACGCGGTTGCCTCCACGCTCGGCGTCCTCGGATCGGTCGCGCGCAAGTACGCGCACAAGATCCCGTTCATGGTGAAGCTGAACCACAACGAGTTCATCTCGTACCCGAACTCGTACGATCAGATCCAGTTCGCGCGCGTGCGGCAGGCGTTCGACATGGGTTGCCAGTCGGTTGGCGCGACGATCTATTTCGGCTCTGAGGAGTCGAAGCGGCAGATTGTCCAGGTGTCGGAGCTCTTCCAGCAGGCGCACGAGCTTGGTATGGCCACCGTGCTCTGGTGTTATCTACGCAATCCGGCGTTCAAGACCAAGGAGAAGGACTTCCACACGTCGGCCGACCTGACCGGCCAGGGGAATCACCTGGGCGTGACGATCGAGGCCGACATCATCAAGCAGAAGCTGCCCGAGAACAACGGGGGCTACAACGCGATTCAGGGCTTCGGCAAGACGCACAAGAAGGTGTACTCGGATCTGTCGTCCGACCATCCGATCGATCTCACGCGCTATCAGCTCGCGAACTGCTATATGGGCCGCGCCGGCCTCATCAACTCGGGTGGCGCATCATCGGGCGAGAGCGATCTCAAGGAAGCCGTGAAGACCGCCGTCATCAACAAGCGTGCGGGCGGCATGGGGCTCATCTCGGGCCGCAAGGCGTTCCAGCGGCCGATGAAGGAAGGCGTGGCCCTGCTCAACGCGATTCAGGACGTCTACCTGAACAAGGACGTCACCATCGCTTAAGCGATGGGGTTCCTGTTCCGGTTCCTTGTTCCAGGGTTCGTGGTGGGGCGATGGATTCAGTACGCCGACTTCTTTCTTAGGAAAGAAAACGCGCTCGGAGATGCTGGCGCCACCGCGAACCTGGAATCGGAACCAGAACTGGAACGGGAACAGGAACCGGGAACCCGGTTAGCGCTTGATGGTTTCCGTGCCGCTGACCGGCCCGTTGCACGACGTGCCGGAGTAGGTGACGACGATGTTCGACGTGCCCTGGAACGTGCCGGCTCCCGTGAGGTTGAACGGGCACGTCACGGCGCTTTTCGACGCGGTCCCCGTGGCGGCCCAGGGGATCGTCGTGTCACCGTGCGTGGCCGTCATGGTTCCGGCCAGCGAGACCCCGTCGGCACAGGTCGCGGCGAAGTCGCCGGACGCCTGACTCCCCGACTGGGACGTAATCTTCCACTGCAGCCCGCTGCAGCTCTGCGCGGCGGGCGCTACGGCCGATCCGTTCCACGTGCCGATGTACGATCGAACCTCGCCGTTCGTCGAGTCGGGCTGGGTCGGCGAGCGTGAAGAGGTTCTTGATCGAGTCGAGGCCGAGACATGCGGTCGAGGCGGCCGCGAGCGCGATGACCAGCGCAGTTCTGAGCATCTTCATATCCTTTCATATCGGGTCCGGCGGGCTCCGCCTGTAGCCCGCCCGTGCAGCCATCAATCGCTCAAGCGGCGAATCCGCGAATCCGCTGATTTTCAATACAATCTAGCCATGTCACTTCTCAAGGTTGCCCGGATGGGGCACCCGGTCCTGCGCGCCCGCGCGAGAGAAGTCGAGCGCGTCGAGCTGAAGCACGCCGCCATCCAGAAGCTCATCGACGACATGATCGACACCATGCACGAATACCACGGCGTCGGCCTGGCGGCGCCGCAGATTCACGAGGGATTGCGGATCTTCGTCGCGGCGATCGCGCCGCAGGAAGAGGAGCCGCTGTCGCCCGGCGACGATCCGATGGTGTTCGTCAACCCTGTCATCACGTCGGTGGGGAACGAGATTGTCGAGGACTGGGAGGGCTGTTTGAGCATCCCCGACATCAGGGGCCGCGTGCCACGGGTGCGCACGATCAAGGTGAGCGCGCTCGATCGGACCGGAAGCCCGATCGACATCACGTCGCACGATTTTCCGGCGCGGGTGATTCAGCACGAGACCGATCACCTCGATGGCGTGCTCTTCTTCGATCGCATGCGCACGTTCACGTCTCTGGCGTTCCTCGATGAATACGCGAGGTACTGGTCAAAGGGCAATGGGGACTGACGAATAAATGGCAAATGGCAAATGGCAAATGGCAAATGGCAGAAAGTGAATGCCATATGCCATCAGCCATCTGCCCTGACTGCGTCAGCCTCGTCGTGCTTCACGTTTCCGCTCCGCCGCCCGCTCTGCTTTGAGCCGTTCCAGCTCCACCTCTGAGTGATCCGCGTAGGTCATGGCGTCGGCGATGAGGCGATGGCCCGCCTGGTCGGCGATGAGCGTGTGCATCGCCTGGCAGATGCGCCGGTACGCGGGATGCCCCTGCGGCGCGGTGCGCAGTTCGATCAGGTGCATCGCCTCGCGCGCGTTCATCTCCATGTAGAAACGGATGCGGTACGCCATCGACACCGCATACGGCGCGACCGCAGACAGGCCGGCGGCGTGCAGCGAATCGTGCAGATCAGCCGACGCGTTCATCACCTCGGTCCACTCGTCGTGAGCGCCGGCGGCTTCGATGGCATCGGGCTCGACGTAGCCGTGGAGCGCGCCGAGCGGCTGCCATTCGAGGGTCAGCAGGCGGTGACGCTGCAGATCCCGGAACGCGCCGTAGTCGGCGAGGATGTCGAAGCGATACGTCGTGCGCTCGAACGCGCGTCCCGGTTTGTGGCGGCGATTCTCGCGGCGCCCGACGTACGCGCGCAGCACGCGCGCACGGTCGTCGGACGACATGCGCCGCGCCACGTCGAACAACTGGTCGTCCGGCAGATCGGACACGGCGTACAGCGCGGCGGCGACGACCTTGATCTCGCCGTCGGGATCGAAATCGGTGAGCGGTCACTTCCGGGACGCGATTCGCGCGTCGTCATCCGACGAGCAGATCGCCGGCCACGCTGCTCGATCGCGGTGCGGGTCTCGGCCAGATAGTGCCGTCCAGCGGCCGCCTCGCTCGGGCTGATCGACGCGTGTCAGGAACGCGGGGATCACCTTTCGCAGTTCCGTCAGGATCGAGGTCCGCGTATTCGTGGCATTCGGCCAGCGGGTTGGCGCGCATGCGCAGCAGGAGCGCCTCGTACGCCTGGCCCGTGCCGAACAGGCCGAGGTTCGACTGCACCGCCGCGGGCAGCAGGCCTCGAAGCGTATCGAGTGCCTTGGCGCGAATGGCCGCGCGATACACCGCGTCGCTGTCGGACGCCTCTTTCGGAAATCGCGCGCGGAAATGCGCCTGCATCGGCTCGAACCAGCGCGCGTAGGTCTCGAATGCCCGATCGAGCGTGGCGTGATAGCGATCCGCCAGCGGCGTGCCCGCAAGCTCGGTCGGCACGTGGTATTTCCAGCGGCCTCCCGGTCGATCGGTGTAGGGCACGTAGCGCGTCGACTGCTCGAGATAGGCCATCAGCCGGCCCCACTCGAGGATCTTGGTGAGCACGTTCGACACGCCTTCGCACGCGAGATGCACGCCGCCGAGCTGCGCGACCGAATCGTCGCCGTAATCGGCGAAGACCTTCGCGTACAGCTTCTCGGCCCGCTCCAGACCGACCTTGCTTTCGCCGACCGGGGCGCTCTGGACGTCTTTGAGAAATTCGTCGAGGAACAACCGCCGCAGCGATTTCGCCGATCGGGAGTAGCGCGCGAAGAGCGCGCCCTTCACGGTTTCGGGCAGGTTCGTCAGCGCGAAGACGGGTCCGTCGAGCGTGGAAAAGTACGGCGCCAGCGCGCGTTGCTCGTCAGAGGTGAATTCAGACACGGCGTCAGATTACACCAACTTTTTCGCTTTACTTCCCGTTCCGCCTGCTCAATAGTCTCGCTTCGCCCCGCCGCGGCCTCTTTCACCATTGATTTGGGAGTGAAGAAGTGAAGCATCTCTGTGTTGCTCTCGTGGTCTGTCTGTGTGTGCTCTGCTCAGACCAAGCTTACGCTCAATCGCAGGTCGCGGTGAACGGGACGCTCCCAGGCACGCCCGTGACGATTGTAGCGGGTGCTGCGACGGCAGTGTCCATTACGAACGGACCCGGATCCCCAACTGACTGGATCGCAATGTACGCCGCCGGCGCAGGCGATGGAGCGTTCTTGGACTGGCGCTACTTGAACGGCGCGACGGTTGCGCCCGGCACGGGGTTGACTCAAGCGACCATAAATTTCACTGCCCCGGTGGCGCCTGGACAGTACGAGTTTCGTTTCTTCGCCAACGATGGATTCGCTCGTTTGGCGACGAGTACTGCCGTCGACGTGGTGCAGTCTCCAGCGGCACTGGTTGTCAACGGTGTGGCGCCGCCGACAGCCGCTTCTGCGGCTGCAGGGACGATCGTGACGGTCGACGTCAGCAATGGACCGGCGAACGCTGCTGATTGGGTCGGCTTCTACGCGGTCGGCACCGCAGACGGTGCCTCTCTATCGTTCAAGTATCTGAACAATGCGACGACTCAACCGGTCGTGGGCTCACCGAGTGCGTTGCTTACGTTCCAGGTGCCGGGTCTTGGGGGCAGTTATGAGTTCCGCTTCTTTGTGGCGAACAGCTTTACTCGCCTGGCCACGAGCACGACACTTGTCGTCAGCGCCCCGAACGCGCAGCTCGCTGTCAACAATGTCACGCCGCCTACTGGTGTGACAGTGGCCGGCGGTTCGATAGCATCCGTCGGCGTGTCGAATGGTCCAGCGAACCAAGCCGATTGGGTCGCGCTGTATCCGGCCGGCGCACCGGCGAATGGCTTCGTTGACTGGCGCTATCTGAGTGGTACAACCGTTCCTCCCGAGGCCGGGGTTTCCTCCGCGACGGTCATGTTTTCCATGCCTGTCACTGGTGGCGCTTACGAGTTCAGGTTCCTGGCTAACGGTGGATTCGACCAGCTTGCGACAAGCTCGCCGATTACCGTGCTGCCGCCAACGGCCCAAATCGGCGTGAATGGGGTCACGCCCCCTGAGGCCTTGACGGTGAATCCCGGAGATTCCCTGACGGTTCAGGTCACCGGTGGACCAGGGAATGCAAGCGATTGGATGGCGCTTACGACGGCTGGCGCACCGAACGCGACCTTCCTGGCCTGGAGTTATCTCAACGGAACCCAGTCGGCTCCGGCAAGTGGACTGACGTCCGCAACACTGAGCTTCACTCTGCCTCCCGCACCTGGCACGTATGAGTTGAGACTCTTTGCGGGCAACGGCTTCGCCCGTCTCGCTACCAGCGGCAGCGTCATCGCGTCCTCCGCGCCACCCACGGCTTCGGTTCAGCTTACGGCGCCTTTTCCAGGAACAATCTTCTTTGCTCCCGCGAGCATCGCAGTCACCGCAATCGCCACGGCCACAAACGGCACGATTGCCCGTGTGGATTTCTTCTCGGGACCGGCATTGATTGGGAGCGATTCGACCACTCCATATGAAATCAATTGGGCTTCACCTGCATTGGGCAGCCATGTACTGACCGCCGTCGCCGTCGACAACACAAACGCGGTGACAACGTCTCCTGCGGTGCCGATCACCGTTGGCGATGCAGGAGACGGCTTCGGATTTCTGGGCCCTCCTATCCTGAATCCGCCGAGTGGGTTGTATGGGCCTGGGCTGACGGTTGCGCTTTCCGGGGCCCAAGGCACCACGATTCGATATGCGACAGACGGAAGTTTCCCTGACGAGTCGTCGCCGATCTACACGGGGCCGATTGCGGTCACCGGCCTAACGTCCATTCGGGCAAGAGCCTTTCAAGCGGGGTGGGAAGCGAGTTTCGTTGCGACGGGGACGTACCAAATAGACACCGAGCCGCCTGTTATACGGTTCACCCTCTCGCCTGCTGCCAACCCGGCTGGGTGGAACACTACGCCCACCACGGTCAGCTTCATCTGTACGGACCCCTCTGGGGTTCACCCAGTTGCCCGGAACCAGTCATGGTTACCGTCGACGGCACTGTTATCTCAGCAACGGCAGTGGATTTTACATGGCAACCAGAGTCCCGAAAGCAGCATCACCGTCAGGATCGATAGCGTAGCGCCGACGATCAGTCTCAGCTCGCCTAACAACGGGACCACGACAGATCCACAAGTGGCGCTCGTAGCATCAATCAGTGACGCCCTCTCTCAGGTTGCAACCGCGAGATGCAATGGCGAAGCCGCACCAGTGACCAATGGTCAGCTGACATGCATGGTCGCTCTCGCGCCGGGACTGAATGCCGTCGTGCTCAGTGTGCTCGACGGCGCAGGTAATTCCGCGACCGCCGGGCGTCAAGTTGTTCGCGAAGGCACTGCGACTATATTGGCGGTGACTCCAGCCAGCCGCACCCTCGTCATCGGCGAGTCCACAGCACTGACCGCCACGAGCGAGTTTGGCGTAACCTCCTCGGCCACGTGGGTGTCGAGTAATCCGGCGATCGCGTCAGTTTCTCAACAACCGCCGTTCGCCGTCACAGCCCATGCCGTTGGTGAAACGACCATTACGGCTTCAGTGAACGGTTTGTCTGCGGGGGCCGATATTAGGGTTGTGGCGACGGGTGGAGCTGGCACCAATTCCGTGCGGTGGTCTATTCCCTCCGTGCCTGGCTTACACATGCAGACACCGCTTCTCGCGCAACGCATTGAGACCGGCGGGCCGGATCTGTTTGACATTCACACATTTCCCGGGCAACCGGGCATCGTCCGTGCCGTTCGACAGGACGGGTCGCTCGTCTGGACTGCAAGCGTGTCAGATGGCTTTCCAGCCTTCGCCGATTCGTATGGCGGGTTGGTCTACGTGAATCACTCGTCCCCATTTTCCAATACGAGTCTGACTCGACTGACTGCGTCGGCAACATACCTTCCGTGGACGTTTGCCACTGAAGGACACGTCGGTCGGCCAGCGCAAGCACGTGACGGCACTATTTTTGTGATCGAAACAGTTCCAACTGGTGGCCTGAGTGGAATTGACACTCAAGCGTATGTTGTGGCCTTGAATGGCGAAACCGGGGCGACCAAGTTTCGGGTAGCGATTCCATCAAGGAGACATCGGGAGTTCGAGGGCGCTCTGCTCACATCGGATGTGAGCGCTGCCCCGACGATGACTGGACCAATCATCGGGCCTGCAGATGAAGCGTACGTCGTGCTGATAGACGGAGAGTCCCAGTGGAAGTATTTGCCGGCCATCGTACCACCGTGCAATACCTTCCCGTGCCCGCCAGTGCCCCAGTATCACAAGGCCAGCGGGTCTGGTACCTACTCGGCGAGAGCTACTCTACGTTTGATGCGCGTCAACCCGGACGGATCTACATCATTCACGACGATTGATGAGATATCCACCTCCGGTTCTGACACACCCACTCGCGTCTATGATCAGAACGGGTATCCGGTACTGGAGATCTCACGGTTGATGATACAGGAACGGTCATCGCTCAGTGGATCGAGTATCGGAACGACTTCGTCGTCGACCCACCGGGGTGCGATCCGTCGTCACGGTCGGATTTGTATTGCTACCACTATGAAAACGCGGTGGTAGCCCAGCATATCGCGCGGGTCACAGGCGGCAGCAGCTCGCGACGCACGCTCCGTTCAGAACCCGATCAAGACGGTTCCTGGACGCAATGGACGTGGCCGGTGCGACTCGTCGGGGACGATGGTACCGCCTTTCTGTTGCGTCCGAATGGCCTGGAGGCGATTAATGTGGACAGCCTCGCCACGAAGTGGGTGTCAGCCGTGAACCCGTCCGACGTAGTTCAGATCACGCCGCTCGCGGAGGGGAATGTCGTGCTGCATCTCGGCGATGGAACATTCCAACAGATTGATACGAATGGCACAACGTCAGTGGCCGGGACTTTGCCGAGCGGCCATCCCGGGTTGGGGGGGACACAGATTGTCGAAGGTGTGTGGTTCGGGCACGGCTTCGTTGGTGTGCAGGGGGCTCTCATATCTGCATCCGGCCCAGAGTTAGGTGAGGCGACATCTTCATTTATTACAGGCATCGGAAATAAGTTGCGACAAATGTTTGGGCTCGATCGCTACGGAATCTTTGCAAAGGGTCATGTTGTCGCCGGCGATATCTACCGTCACATCTCGATCAGAATTGTTCCAAGAAACCAAGAGTGGCGGAACATGACCCCGGCTGTGTTCGCACATCGCTTGTTTGGTATAGGTCCGTGGTTCGCAACGATCGGCGCTGGCGCTACCGAGGATATACAGTGTGACGGGTTGCTCGTAAGCGCGAAGAACCGACTATTTGACCGGACTCTTCCCGCTTACAATCTCGAGCGAATCAGATATGCGCCCAACCAGGAAGACGCCTTGATCACAATTCTTCTCAGTCGCGACGATAACTATCCGGATAATGCGCCTTATGCTTGTTTTCCTGTGGACAATCCGGGCGAGTACAACTTCGAATAGTTATGCCGCAGGGCTGTTAATTTCATCGGGGATGTTGCTGCCGATTTTCCCACTCGAACATACGCAACACTATCCTGGTTGGAGACAATTTGTGCCCGTGAACTATTTCGTTCCCTACTAGACTTCGACGGAATAGGAGGAACGGGGAGGCCATGAGATTACCTCAAGGACGAACGGCCAATATTGGTTTGAGCGTAGCCGTACCAGTTGCTACACAGCTGATGATGCTCATTGTCAGTTTGTTGTTCGGGTTCCTTTTTCCTTGGAGTACAGCGTTCGCACCTGTCCACGACATTTTTCCGGTAATTTACGTCGCATCAGGTTTTGCATTTCTTTGGCGAGCGTTTGCATGGCGTGCCTTGCTACTAGGGATCGTCTATATACCGCTGATGCTATTTCTCATGTTTGTAACAGCCAGACTTCTGGTAGCTAGTTTGGGACGCCTGTGAGGTCGGTCGATCCGGTTGGGTGCGCGAGGCTGTCACCGTTGGATTTAAGCCGTGCGCAGCCCTGCATTAAACTACAGCCGGGAACAACGACCGGCGGTTCGGATGCCCCAGTCGTGCTCACGGTCCGGCTGAAGCCGGACACTACGTACTGACGACTGAAGCCGGACACGACGTACTGACGGACGCACTGTACTGCATGCCTGCATTCCGCTTTCGTCATCAACTGCGCGCGCGATTTCGCGACTGCGACCTGTTCGGCCACGTCAACAACGCGGTCTACTTCACCTACATGGAAGAGGCGCGCTGGGCGTACTGGCGCGAGCTGACCGGTGATCCTCCACAGGGCCGGCAGCCCGGCCTGATTCTCGCCCGAGCGGAATGTGACTTCATCCGGCCCGTGCTGGCGGGCGAGCGGCTCGAAATCTGGCTCGGCACGATGAAGATCGGCCGCACGAGCCTGACGATCGATTGCGAGATGCTCGACGAAGCCGGCGCCGCCGTTGCGAAGGGACGCGCGGTGATGGTCACCTACGATTACGCCGCCGCCAAGCCCGTGCCGGTGCCCGACTGGGCGCGCGCGCGCATCGAGGAGTACGAAGGCCGTCAGCTCTCGCGCCCCTGATCGGCGGCGACCTCCGCGCGGTCCGGGCTGAAGCCGGACACTACGTACCAAAGCGTTGTGAAAACGCTGCTGAGATATAGTTTCTGAACGATGTCTCTGCTCGTCACGCCCGACGCGCTCTCGCGCGAGATCGAGTCGTCACGGCCGCCGCTCCTGATCGATCTCCGGCCCGTCGAGGACTACTGTGAGAACCACCTTCCCGGCGCCGTGCATCTCGATCTGTTCGGCATCAGCAGCGTCGATACCGACCCCGCGCCGTTGAAGGCGTTCTTCTGGATCATCGAGCATCTGCTCGCGTCGCGAGGCGTGTCCAACGACGTGCCGGTCGTCGTCTACGACGAGTCGTCTGGCATCGGGCGGCGCGTGCGTTCTGGTTCCTCGAGTTCTTCGGTCATCCCGAATACACGCGTGCTCGACGGTGGCTACAACGCCTGGGCGAAGGCAGGCATTCCCGGTCACCCGGCAGGCGCCAAAGCCGAAGCCGACCGAGTGGACAGGCACGCGCGATGCGACGATTCTGGCCGGCTGGCGCGACGTCCGAGATCGGCTCGGCAAGTCCGGACGCCGTCATCGTCGATACGCGAAGCGACGGCGAGTATTGCGGCACAACGTGCGCGCCGCGCGTGGCGGCGCGGTCCCCGGCGCCGTGCACCTCGAGTGGACGAACAATCTCGCGCCGAGTGGCGCGTTCAAGTCTCCGCAGGAATTGAAGGCGATGTACGAGGCCGCAGGAGTGCGCCCGGATCGCGAGGTCGTCACCTACTGTCAGGGCGGCTATCGCGCCGCGCATTCGTATCTCGCGCTGCGACTGATCGGGGTATCCGCGCGTGCGAAATTACATCGGATCGTGGAAGGAATGGGGCGATCGCATCGATCTCCCCATCGAGCATCCGAATAAACCGTAAGCCGGCTCTCTGGACCCGCCAAGAGGAACCATGGAGAACATCGATAAAGTCGTTGACTACATCAACGTCCAGCGCGATCGCTACGTCGACGAGCTGAAGCAGTACCTCGCCATTCCGAGCGTCAGCGCGCTGCCGCAGCATCAGGGGGATGTGCGGCGGGCGGCGGAGTGGAGCGCCGATCACCTGCGCGGCATCGGCATCGAGAACGCCCGGCTGTTCGAGACACCGGGAAACCCTATCGTCTACGGCGAGTGGCTGAACGCGCCCGGAGCACCGACGATTCTGTTTTACGGTCACTACGACGTGCAGCCGGTCGATCCGGTCGAGTTGTGGGAATCGCCGCCGTTCGAAGCGACCGTGCGCGAGGACGAGATCTACGCGCGCGGCGCCGCCGACGACAAGGGCCAGGTCTTCATGCACTTCAAGGCCATCGAAGCGCACATGAAGCAGACCGGGCGGCTGCCGCTGAACATCAAGGTGTTTCTCGAAGGCGAGGAGGAGGTCGGCAGCCTGCACCTGGACGAGTTCGTGCGCCAGAACAAGCCGTTGCTCGCGGCCGACGTGGTGGTGATCTCGGACTCGGCCATGTTCGCGCGCGACATTCCTTCGATCTGCTACGGCCTCCGCGGGCTCGTGTACTACCAGATCGATCTGCGGGGCACCAAGAGCGATCTTCACTCCGGGGTCTTTGGCGGCGCCATGGCAAATCCGGCGTTCGTCCTGGCGCAGATACTGGCCCAGATGAAGGACAAGAGCGGACGTGTGAAGATCGCCGGCTTCTACGATGAGGTCAGGGATCTCACTGAAGCCGAGCGTGCCGAATGGAAGAAGCTGCCGTTCGACGAGAAGAAATACCCGGAAGGAGTGGGGGGCGCCGAAGCTGGCCGGCGAATCCGGCTACAGCGTGCTCGAGCGGGTGTGGGGACGGCCGACATTCGAGGTCAACGGGCTGCTGTCGGGCTTCACCGGCGAGGGGCCCAAGACCGTGCTGCCCGCGGTCGCGATGGCGAAGGTCAGCATGCGCCTCGTGCCCAATCAGGATCCCGACACGATCGCGAAACAGTTCGAGGAGTACGTCAAAAAGATCGCGCCCGCCAGCGTCGAGCTGAAGCTCACGCAGGCTGCACGGCGGCAAGCCGTGGATGGCCGAGTTCGACAGTCCGTACATCCGTGCGGCGGGCCGCGCCATCGAGAAGGGCTTCGGCAAGACGCCGGTCTTCACGCGCGAGGGTGGATCGATACCGGTCGTCGCGACGTTCCAGGAAGAGCTCGGCATTCCGAGCGTGCTCTTCGGCGTCGGCCTGCCGGACGAAAACGCCCACGCGCCCAACGAGCGGCTCGACCTGGGCAACTTCCATGGCGGCGTCATTGCGTCGGCGCACCTCTACGAAGAGATCGCCAAGCTTCGAGGATGAGCGTGCCCTCTGCCATCATCCATCTGCCATGACGCGTCAGCATGCTTAAAGTCATGGACCGCCTCGAACGGTTTTACGGTCCGCTGCCCCAGCCGCCCGGCGAGCCCTTCGCCCTGTACGTGTGGGAAGTGCTCGGCATGCACACCACCTCGGCGCGCCGTGATGCGGCGATGAGCGCGCTGCGGCGCATTCCCGCACTCACGCCGGACTCGATGGGACGAGCGCCCCGCGCGAAGCTCGACAGCGCGGTGGCGCTGTCGGGACCGTACCGCGAAGAGCGGTTGCGCGCGCTCGTGGCGGGCGTCGACGCGTTCAAGCGACATCACGATCTGGCCGATCAACTGCGCGGTGACGCCGCCGCGGCCAGGGACGCGCTCGCCCTGCTGCCATATCTGACGACGATTTCCGGTCAGCGGCTGTTGCTGTTTGCGAGCCATCATCCGCTGTTGCCCGACGATCCCCATCTGCAGCGGGTGCTGGCGCGGCTGCAAATCGGACGCGAAGTGGTCTCGCGCGAGCTGGGCGGCGTGTTGACGGCCATACAGCGGGCGACGCTCTACCTTTCGCATCACGGCCGATCGACCTGTCTCGAGTCAGATCCCTTGTGCCACGTGTGCCCGTTGCGGTCGGAGTGTCCGTTTCCGAGTGGAGTGGCGGCATGAAGGTGGCTTCCGGCAAGCTGGCGGTCGCAACCGCGATCGTCTTCACCGCGGCGTCTGGCCTGCCGGCGGCGGGCCCGGCATTCGTCGACATCACGTGGATGTCGGTGTCGAACATGTACTACGAGCTCGGACCGCTCCACATCGTGACGGATGGCTACATCACGCGCCTCCCTCAAAGTGACTTCTTTGGTGGAGGAGGCGGGTACGCCCAGACCAGGAGGCCATTCACGCCCGATGTCGCCGCCGTCACGCGCGTCATGAACGCGCTCGGTACACCATCGCGCGTGAATCTCCTGCTGACGGGCCACAGCCATTGGGATCACTCATTCGACACGGCGACATGGTCGAAGCTCACGGGCGCCCGCATCATCGGATCGAAGACGACGTGCCTGCAGGCGCAGGCCCAGGGTGTGCCGGCCGAGCGTTGCCGTGCGGTCAACGGCCGGGAAGTCATTCCGCTCGCCGACGGCGTGACCATGCGAGTGATCCGATGGAACCACAGCGGCGATCCCGCGGTGAATCCGGAGCAGCACAATCCTGTCGAGCTGAGCGCCGTCCCCGTGCCCGATCCGAAAACCGGGGGGTTGCGGGCGGGCGTAACCGAGGATTTTCCCAACGGCGGAGGGAATCGTGCGTTCCTGTTTACCGTGGACGGACCGGACGGGCGGTTCAGCTGGTTCTTTGACAACTCGGCGAGCCCGGTCGATCTGCACGTGCCTGTGGTCGTCGACGGCGTGGACTACGGCGCGCCGATTGAGAACCTGAAGCTCGCCATGCGCGACGCGAAGCTGACATCCGTCGATCTCTGGATTGGCTCGAGAGCGCTCGCTGTCGCGCAGCTCGTGGTACCCGTGCTCAAACCCAAAGCTTTTATTCCGGTCCACTGGGACGGCCTGTTTGGCGCGTTCGAAGCCGGCGTACCGAAGCCCTACGCGGACAGCGACCTCGAAGCATTTCTCAAGGCGTCTGGCACCATTCTCGTGAGGCCGGTGCAATACATGGACAAATGGCGGCTCGATCGCAAGGGCGTGAGGCCGGTGGCGAACGTCGAGGTCAAGAAAACGCTTGGGTTCAACTAGACGAACGGTCAAGGCCCTCATCTTCGATTTCGATGGACTCATCGTCGACAGCGAGAGCCCCGGCTTCCAGGCGTGGTCGGAGCTGTATGCCTCGCATGGCTGCTCGCTGCCATTCGAAAAATATGCGGCCTGCATCGGCACGCTCGACGGGTTCGATCTGCAGGGATATCTCGAGGAGCAGTCGGGACAATCGTTCAGTCGAGCTGAACTGGAAGAGGCGTGCACCAGGCGGTGGCTCGAGTTGATGCGCGCGCAGCCCCTTCTGCCGGGCGTGGCCGCGTGTGTGACGGGCGCGAAGGCGCGGGGGTTGAAGCTTGCCATCGCTTCGAGCTCGACCCAGACGTGGGTGACGCACAATCTGAAGAAATTCGCGCTGCTCGACCAGTTCGACGCGATCTGCACGCGGGACCATGTCGCGGCCGTGAAACCCGATCCCGCGCTCTATCAGCTCGCGCTCGAGCGGCTCGACGTGACGGCCGGGGAGACGATTGCCTTCGAGGATTCGCCGAACGGGATTCTCGCGGCCAAAAGAGCCGGGATCTACTGCGTCGCCGTTCCCAACGAGCTGACGAAGGATCTGGCGCTCTCGCTAGCCGATCATCGCCTGCGCTCGCTCGAGGAGTTCAACCTGGACGATGTCTGAGGTCATTGCGATCGGCGGCGGCGGCTTCGTCGGCGATCCGCAGAACCTCGCGCTCGAGAAATATCTGCTCGACCAGTCCTCGAAAGAACGGCCGAACGTGCTGATGATCGCAACGGCCCGTGGCGACGATGCCGGCTATGTCGAGAAATTCCATGCGGCGTTCGAATCGCTCGGCGCCACGACCCGGGACCTGCCCTTTTTCCACCGTACGCCGGACTTGCGCACCCTCATCCTCGCTCAGGATGTCATCTACGTCGGCGGCGGCAACACCAAGAGCATGCTGGCCGTCTGGCGCGACTGGGGGCTGACCGACATGCTCAAGGAAGCGTACGACGCCGGCATCGTGCTGGGCGGCCAGAGCGCGGGCGCGATCTGCTGGTTCGAACAGGGCGTCACCGATTCGTGGGCCGGTCGTCTGCGCCCGCTCGACTGCCTCGGGTTTCTTCCGGGCAGCTGTTGTCCGCACTACGACGGCGAAGTCGAGCGGCGGCCCGCGTACCACGCGCTGATGGCAGAGGCGCAGATCCGTCCGGGCTACGCGATCGACGATCGCGTGGCCGCGCACTTCAGGAACGGACATCTCCTGCGGGTCGTCTCGAAGAACGCCGGCGCCACGGCCTATCGCGTTGCCGTCGACGCCGGCCGCGTCACCGAGCAGCCGCTCCCGGCAATTGTGCTCCCATGATTGCGCGCACGCTGCACGTCACGCGCTACGAGACCGCAGAGGCGTTCCTTCACGCGGCCGAGCCTCTGATGATGACGGCGGAGGCCGAGAACAATCTCATCCTGAGCATCGTGCAGGGGATCGCGCGCAATCCCGCAGCGACGCCGCGCCCATATCTGGCCACGGTCGGCAGCGGCGCCGGCGTCCACGCCTGCGCCGTCCACATCGCGCCGTACAAGCTCGTCCTCACGCGTGCCAACCGGGATCCGATTGCGGCACTGGCCCGGGACGCGTTCCAGGCCGTGCCCGATCTCGAAGGCGTCAGCGGCCCGTCGAGATCCGTGGACGACTTCGCGCTGGCGTGGAGCCGGTTGTCGGGCATCGCGCCGACGTTCGGCAAGCGCCTTCGCATCCACGAAACGCGTAAGCTCGTCGAGTCCGATCTGCCTCCGCCGTCCGGACGGCTTCGACCGGCGGCCGCCGGCGATCGCAGCCGGCTGGCGGCCTGGACCGTCGAATTCGTGCGGGAAACGAACGTGCCGGATCCGATCGACGCCGACCGGATTGTCGCCGATTCGATTGCGCGGGGACGGCTGTACGTGTGGGACGACGCGGGCCCGGTGTCGATGGCGGCCTGGGCGGGAAAGACGCCCAACGGCGTTCGCATCAATTTCGTGTACACGCCGCGGGAGCTGCGCGGCCGGGGATACGGCACGGCCTGCGTGAAAGCCCTCACCACGCAGCAGCTCGAGCGGGGCAATGCGTTCTGCTGGCTCTACACCGAAGTGACGAGCGCGACCTCACCGAATATCTTCAAGCGGATCGGCTACTGGCCCGTGTCGGATGTGAGTGAGTACTACCTGAAATAGTTATGAGTCGTCAGTTATCAGTTGTCAGACTGGCTTACCGGTAGGGCGCAACTTAAGTTGCGCTACGCAGGCTCAGTTCAACGAGGCGACGCGACGGCGGAGCGTCTTGACGTGCTCCCACAGTTGCTCGTGATCGCTGCGGCCTTCTTCGTCGACCTCCGAGCCGGCGCTGAAGTGAAGGTACTGCTGCAGGTCGCGCAGCGCGGCGGCGAAGTCGTTCATGTGATAGGCCAGCAGTCCCCGGTCTCGCAGCTCGGCCAGCGCCGGCGGATCGACCGCCAGCAGCAGCTCCGTGACGTTGCGGGCCTGCGGGAACGAGTGCAGCCGGACGTAGATGCGCTTCAGGTTGAGCAGCATGCGCGTCAGCATCTGCGGTTTCGTCGCCGGCGCGAGCAGAGCCGGATCGAACGCCGCCTCCTCGCCGATATGCCGCTGTAACAGACGGCGGCAGTCGTTTTCCGACAGCCGCGCGCCTCGATGGAACGGATCGAGAATGAGCGGCGTGAAACGCATGAGGAAGTGTCCCGGAAAGTTCACGCCGTCGATGAGAATGCCGGCGCGCCGGGCGACCTCCATGTAGACGAGCGCGAGCGTAATCGGAATGCCCGTGCGGCGCTCGAGGACTTCGTTCAGGAAGCTGTTGCCGGGATCGTCGTAGCGGTCGCGGTTCCCCGTGAACCCTTCCTCGTCGAACAGATACGCGTTCAGGATGTCCACCGCCGTCTCGGAGTGGCGCGCGTCCACGAGACAGCCGCTGGCCACGAGGCGTTCGCGCGCGGCCGCACCCATGGCGTCGAGCCGCTCCAGCGACGGTCCCGGATCGAGCGACGGGCACTCGAGCTTCGCGATCATCAGCGCGGGTGTTGCCAGGTCGCGGTCGGCGCTCGCCGCCATCTTCGAGAATTCGTTGATGAACGTCTCTTTCATCGCGCAACTCCATTATCGCGCAACAGCTCCTCTATTCCCGACAGCGTCAGATCGCCGAGCCGATCGATGACGAGATCGGCCACGCCAAGTTCGGCCGCCGGATATGTGTGAGTGACGGCAATACAGCGCAATCCTGCCTCTCGTGCGGCCGCGAGGCCCCAGTGCGAGTCCTCGATGGCAATGCACGAGGCGGGATCGACCGCCACACGATGGCGAATCTTAGCCATGGCGAGCAGATACAGGTCGGGCGCGGGCTTGCCCCGGACGCCGTCGGATGCGGAGGCGATCGCCGCAAAGTACTGCCGGAGCCCGGCGCCGTTGAGCACCGTCTCGATCTCCGGTTCGAGGGCCCCGGAGGCCACGGCGAGCGGAACGTGCCCGGCGAACATCTTCACGCAGTCGGCGGCACCCGGGAACAGAATCGCCGCGCTCGACAACATCTCGTTGACGACATGCGACTTCGCCTCCACCAAGCGATCGATGGTCTCGGCTGTCAACGCGAGGCCCTGATCCTTCGCCAGCGCCTGAAACAACCCGACATCGTCATAACCGAGATATCGGGCGTAGTAGTCGTCTTTCCGCAGATCGATGCCGTCGGCGGACAGGACCGTCTGGTAGGCGCGAAGATGCAGGGGCTCGCTGTCGGCGATGACGCCGTCGAAGTCGAAGAACACGGCTTGCAGCCGCTGGAGGCTCAAGGCAGACGCTCGCCGGCGCGAATCGGCAAGTTCAGCACGCTTTCACGGGGAGGATACGGGCAGTCGTACGACGCGTTGTAGTAACAGTACGGGTTGAACGCTTTGTTGAAATCGACCGTGTACACGCCGCTCGCCGTCGCATCGAGCTCGAGATACCGGCCTGCCGCATAGGTTTCCGTCCCGCTCGTCATGTCCTTGAACGGCACGAACAGGCGCTTCAGGCTGGCGCCTTCTTCGACATAGGCGCCAAGCGTCATCGGCTGGCCTTTCAGCGTGAACTCGAGCACCCCGACGCGCTCGTGCTTTCGAATCTTGCCAGCCGAGGTCACCATCTCGACGGGAGTGCGCTCGGTTGACGGATTCAGCGAGGCAGGCACGGCGTACTCCGGATCCGGCGGGAAGTATTTCAGCGGCAGGAACTGACCGGCCTTGGCCGCCGGCACCGGCTCGTTTGGCTGGTCCCTGAACGCCTGATCTTTTTCCGCGCGCTCGACTTGTATCCGACTGACGTAATCGCCACCGGTTTCTTCCGGAGGTGGATTGCCCGCATTGCAGCCGGTTGCTCCGGCAGCCGCGAGCAGGACGATCAGGGCCGTTTGCAGGTACTTCATTGAAAGATGTAGCTTCCCCGGCGGACGGTCTCGTCGGCAATCCGCCGCCGTCTCTTTACGGTATCAATCGGCGTGACCTTGAGCAACCGTCTCAACGCGGCGAGATGGGTACGGAGCGTGTCGCCTTCGGCCATGGCGGCCAGCACATGCCTGGCGGACGCGTCGATCCGGAATGCCGCGTCGTTGATGAAGATCGACGCCGCATCGACATGCCAGGCCGCCATCTCCCCTCGGATCGTCGAAGCCCTCAGCAGGGCACTTTCGGCGCACGCCAGCGCGATGACGATATCGGCAATGGCGAGCAGCACCTCTTGTTCGTTGGCCAGGTCTTCGCCGTAGCGCTGCATGGCGAGGCCGAGCGACATCAGCGCGACTTTTCTGAACGCGCGCACGGCCGCGTGCTGTTCGTCGAGCGGGTCGTCGCCTCGAGACTCGGACGCGCCCGGGCCTGCGAGAATGTCGTCCTGGAGCTTGCGGGCGGCCGCGATGAGCGGGAGGTCCCCCTTCAGGCCACGTCGAACGAGCATGCCGGGAATGAGCAGGCGATTGATCTCGTTGGTGCCCTCGAAAATCCGGTTGACGCGCGCGTCGCGGTAATGCCGCTCGGCCGGGTAGTCGCTGACGAACCCGTTTCCGCCGTGAATCTGCACGTTCTCGTCGAGCACGAACTGCAGCGTCTCGCTGCCGGCCACCTTGGCAATCGACGCTTCGACGGCAAACTCCTCCAGAGCCGCGAGAGCCGCACCAGGGGCGGTGTTCCGCGCGATTGACGCGTCGATAAGGCCGGCCGTGCGGTACAGCAGGCTTTCGACGGCGTAGGTCTGCACGCTCATCTCGCCAAGCTTGTGCTTGATGGCACCGAATTCGGCGATGGGTTTTCCGAACTGCCGGCGCGAGGCCGCATATCGCGCGCTGTCGCGGATGGCGAGGCAGGCTCCGCCCACGCACATCGCGCCGAGCTTGAAGCGGCCGAAGTTCAGCACGTTGAACGCGACCTTGTGGCCTTTCCCGACCTCGCCCAGCAGGTTCGACGCGGGCACCTGCACGTCCTGCAGCACCAGCGGCGTCGTCGACGACCCGTGCAGGCCCATTTTGTGCTCTTCGTTCCCGGTGCTGACGCCCGCGAACCCGCGCTCGACGATGAACGCGCTGAAGTGCTCGCCGTCGACTTTAGCAAAGACGATGAAGACGTCGGCGAAGCCGCCGTTGGTAATCCACATCTTCTCGCCGGTCAGCGCGAAGCCGCCGCCGGAAGTGCGGACCGCCCGGCACGACGCGCTCAACGCATCGGACCCGGAGCCGGACTCGCTGAGGGCATACGCGCCGACCAGCTCGGCCGAGATCAGTTTCGGCAGGTAGCGCGCTTTCTGCTCGTCGGTGCCGAAATAGAGAATGGCGCCGAGCGCAAGATTGCTCTGCGCGCCGAACGTCGAGCTGAACGAGGCGCTCCCCGAGGTGTGGCTGCTGACGACGAGCGTGGCAGCCTTGTCGAGCCCGACACCGCCATATTCCTCCGGCGCGTCGACGCCAATCAGCCCCAGCGCGCCGGCACGCTGCAGCAGCTGCCGCGCGAACGCCCAGTCCTTCTTCTCGAGGCGCTCGATGCCCGGCACCACTTCCTTTTCGATGAACTCGCGCGCCGTTTGCGCGATCAGCCGATGCTCGTCGGTCAACCGCTCGGGCGTCAGGATGCATGCCGCATCGCCGGATTCGAGCATCCACGCGGCGCCCTTCATGCCACACGCTCCAGAATGCCCGCGGCGCCCATGCCCCCGCCGACGCACATCGTGACCAGACCGTATCGAGCCTTGCGCCGCTGCATCTCGTAGAGCAGGCTCGTCGTCAGTCTGGCGCCCGTGCAACCGAGCGGGTGGCCGAGCGCAATCGCGCCGCCGTTGACGTTGAGACGCGCCTCATCTATCGGCAGCTCGCGCAGGCAGGCAAGGACCTGAGCGGCGAACGCCTCGTTCAGCTCGACCAGATCGATGTCGTCGAGCGAAAGCCCGGCGCGCTTCAGCACTTTCTTGATCGCGGGTACCGGTCCCGTGCCGAATCGCTCGGGTGCGACACCCGCGGTGGCGTACGCCACGAAGCGCGCCAGCGCCGTCAGGTTGTGCGCTCGCACGAATTCTCCCGAGGCGACGACCACGGCCGCGGCCCCGTCGCTCGTCTGCGACGAGTTGCCGGCTGTCACGGTGCCGTTGACGTGAAAGGCCGGGCGCAGCTTGGCCAGCGCCTCGAGCGACGTGTCGCGCCGCGGTCCTTCATCGGCCGAGAACGAGCCGACCGCGACCGTCTCGTCGCGAAACTTCCCGGCATCCAGTGCGGTCAGGGCCCGCTGATGACTGCGGAGCGCAAACGCGTCCTGTTCTTCGCGGGATATGCCGTGGTCTCTGGCGTGGTTCTCGGCGACGAGACCGGTGGTCAAGTACACATCCGGATACTGGTCGACCAGGGTCGGATTGGGCGCCACCTTGTTGCCGCCCATCGGCACGAGGCTCATGCTCTCGGTTCCGCCGGCGATGATGACGTCGGCCGAACCGGCGACGATTCGGTCGGCGGCAAACGCGATGGCTTGCAGCCCCGAGGCGCAGAACCTGTTGATGGTCACCGCCGAGGCTTCGACGGGCAGCCCGGCGCGAAGGCTGGCGATACGCGCGACGTTCAGCCCCTGCTCGGCTTCGGGCATCGCGCAACCGAGAATCACGTCGTCGACGTCGGACGCCGCCAGGCCTCGCGCGCGCTTCAGCGCTTCGCCCATGGCGAGCGCGGCGAGCTCGTCGGGACGCGTCGTTCGAAGCGACCCGTTCGGGGCTTTGCCGACGGGCGTACGGACCGCGGAAACAATGAGCGCCTCAGCCATCGAAATCCTGCAGCAGGTCTTCGATGCCGTCGCCGACTTCAGAGACTTTGCCGTCAAAAAGATGATCGGCGCCGTCGATGACGACGAGCTCTTTCGGCTCGGACAACTGCCCGTAAAACTTCCGGATCTCTTTCAACGGAATCACCTCGTCGCGCTCGCCGTGAATGAGAAATGTCGGCTTGCCGGCCCCGACGACCGCGGAGTAATCGTAGCGGTTCACGGGACAGGCGATGCCAACGAGCGCCGTGACGTGGGGATCTGCGGCTCCGACCGTCATCCCGACCCACGAGCCGAAGGACATGCCTCCGGTCCAGACGCGCGTCACTTCAGGATACCGCGCTCTCATGAACTCGAGTGCCGCCCGGAAATCCTCCTGCTCGCCGGGACCGCCGGAAAATGCCCCGGCACTTCGCCCCACGCCGCGGAAGCTGAATCGGAGCACGGGTACGCCGATGCGGGCGAGGGCCTTGGTCGCGTGATACACGGCTTTGGTGTGCATCGTGCCGCCGCCGGTCGGCAGCGGGTGGCCCAGCACGGCGATCGCGCGCGGCCGGTCTCCGGCCTTCGCGTTGATCAGGCCCTCCATCGGCCCGGCCGGGCCGTGAATCGCCACGTCGGTGAGACGGATGTCGTTGTCGGTCATAGCGTCCGGGAAAACGTCGAAACAATGTTCGCAAAGCGATCGGGCGCGAGCACGGTTCCCAGATGCCCCGTTCCTTCGAACAGCTGGAAGCGCGATCCCGGTATCAGGTCGAGATATCTCATGGTTTCGTCACAGGGCACCACCTGATCGAGATCGCGTTCGCCCGTCACGAGGAGCGTCGGGGCCTTCACACACGTGCAATCGGTTTCGAAGTTCTGCCGCTCGGCAAGCCGTGCGCGCAGGCTCATACGTCCGGGCACGCCCGGCGCTCTGGCCACGTGCCATGCGGCCCTGACGCACGCGTTCAGACGCGCGCGCGGCGTCAGATGGAGCGCCCGCACTTCCCGCCAGCCGCGCTGGACCGCGCCGGCCGCGAACAGCGGGCTCGTCAACAACGGACGGGCGATGTAGCGGCGCTGACGCGGGCTCAGTTTCAAATTTGGCCCGGGTGTCGAAACCAGAATCAGTGCGCTCACGCGGTTGCTCCGCGCGCGCGGCGTACCGAAGGGCGATGAGGCCGCCGAACGAGATACCGCACATGATGACCGTGGAGACTCCAGACGTGTCGAGAAGATGGTCCAGATATTCGACGAACACGTCGAAGCCCGTCTCGGCACCGAACGGGAGTCCGCCGGGCTCCCCGGGCAACGACGCCGTAATGACCCGGTATTCGTGCGCCAGCGCTTCGACGGTGGGCGCCATCCATTCCCACCGCCCTTGAAGTCCAGGCACGAGCACCAGCGGACGACCCGATCCCACGTCGACCATCAGTTTCTCAGTGTCTTGCCCGTTTTCAGCGTGTACTGGATGCGTTCGAGCGTCTTCGGCTCGCCGCACAGGCTGAGAAAGACCTCGCGCTCGAGGTCCAGCAGTTGATCTTCGCTGACCTTCCCGGCGTGAGGCAAGGAACCACCCGACAGAATCCACGACAGCTTGCGGCCGATCGTCGCTTCGTGATCGGTGATCCGTCCGGCCCGCCATGCGAGGTGCACTCCGAGATCGAGCGTCGCTCGGACGGCCTCGCCGCCGACAGGAATGGCGGCGGGCCGTACCGGCGGACGATATCCATCCCTCACACGTTCCAGGGCTTTCTGCTTGGCGTCGAACACGAGCCGGTCGCGATTCATCGTCAAGCCGTCGATGGTCCTCAGATATCCCGGTCCGAACGCATCGCGTCCCGACGTGGAGGTTTTCGCGAAGCCGATGGTCTCGAATGCCCTCTGCGGGCCGAGCCGCAGCAGCATCTCCTTGGTCCCGCCGCCGGCGGGAATCAGGCCGACGCCGACCTCGACGAGCCCGAGGTAGCTTTCGGCCGCGGCCTGCACGCGATCGCCGTGCAGCACGATTTCGCAGCCACCGCCCAGCGTCATGCCGAATGGGGCCACGACGACCGGTACCTCCGAATAGCGAAGGCCGGTCGTGGCCTTCTGGAACGAGCGAATCATCGCATCCACTTCGTCCCAGTTCTGCTCCTGCGCCTCGAGGAGCAGGAGCATGAGGTTGGCGCCGACGGAAAAATTCTGTCCTTCGGCCGAGACGACGAGCGCCGCGAAGTTCTGCGAGGCCTCGCGGACGCCGCGCTGGAGCATGTCCAGCGCATCGCCGCCGATGGCATTCATCTTCGAGTGCAGCGACACGGCCAGCACCCCATCGTCCAGATCGATGAGGCTGGCGCCGGCATTCGAGGCCACGACCTTCTGGCGATCGCGCGCACTCCGCAGGATCTCCACCTCCGGTCCGGCCGGCGGGAGCGGCGCTGTTCGAAACGGCGGAGCGTTCAGCCCGATCGCGTCGGCCAGCTCGAACGGACCCAGCGGCCAGCCGTATCCCCAGCGCATGGCGCGATCGATGTCGTCGATCGACGAAGCGATCTCAGGCGCGACCTCCGCCGTATACCGGAGGGACGGCGGCAGGGTGGCCTGGAAAAACGCCGCGACGCGGTCGGTTCCGGAGGACAGCTTCCGCATACGCTCCGCGAGCGGAAGAGAGGCGGCCGCGTCGAGTGACGGCAGCCTGACAGGCTGTCGTGGCCTGTACTCCATCGTTTTCGGATCGAGCGCCCAGATGTCAGTGTCGCCGGCCTCATTCTTCTTTCGCAGGTAGAAGCCGCGCCCCGCTTTCTCGCCAATCCACCCGCGGGCGAGCATCTCCTGCACGAACGGCGGGAACTGGAACTCGGCACCGCGGCCATGGGGCAGGCGTGCGACGAGATCGTTCGCGACATGGACGAGAATGTCGAGGCCGGCGATGTCCACGGTCCTGAAGGTGGCGCTCTTGGGCCTGCCGATTGCCGCCCCGGTCATCGCGTCGATTTCCTCCACCGTGCAGGTGCCGGCGGCCAGCGCGTCGAAAATCCTGACGAGACCGTGCATGGCCACGTGGTTCGCGATGAACCCCGGTGTGTCTTTTGCAACAACGACGTTCTTGCCCAGGCGGCGATCGACAAACTCGCGGAGGATCGCGAGCACGCTGGGATCGGTTTCGGACGTCGGAATGAGCTCGACGAGCGTCAGATAGCGAGGCGGGTTGAAGAAATGTGTGCCGACCCAGTGCCGCCGGAAATCGTCGCTGCGGCCACGAGCCAGTCCGGCGATCGAGAGCCCGGACGTGTTCGAGCTGACGATCGAGCCAGGCCGGCGCGCGGCGTCCACCCGCTCCAGGAGCGACTGCTTCGCGGCCGCCTGCTCGATGACGGCCTCGATCGTCCAGTCCGCCTGCGCGATCAGGTGAAGGTCGGCGTCGAAGCCGCCCGTGCGGATGCGTTCGAAGACCTCGGGCGTGTAAAACGGATCCGGCTTGAGCGTTCGTGCGCGCTCGAGACCCTTGCGGGCGGCATCGTCCGACACATCGAGCAGCGTCACCCCGTATCCGGCATTGGCGAGGTGCGCGGCGATTTGTGCGCCCATGGTGCCGGCGCCGAGTACGGCAGCCGATCGAATTTTCAGTGAAGCGGACGGCATCATTCGCCATGTTACACTCTCGTCACTTCCCCTCTTCAACCTGGAGGCCCCGATGACACGGCCGCTTACGTCACTGCTGGCTGCGTGTTGTCTGGCCGTGACTTCGGCCGCGGCCGGGCAGACCCGCGCGACGACGGCGGATTTGTCTGGGACAGTCGTCGATCAGTCGTCCGCGGTGCTGCCCGGCGCCACGGTTACGGCGCAGAACGTCGACACGAACCACGTTCGAAGCGCCATGACCGACGAGCGCGGCCACTTCATGATTCCGGCGCTGCCGCCCGGCAGGTACGACGTTCGGGCCGAGCTGCAGGGGTTTTTGCCGCGAACCCTCGAGCGCGTCGTGCTCGCGCTGGGGAGCCTGATCGACGTGCGCCTGACGTTGAACGTCGCGGGCGGCCAGGAAACGGTGGACGTGACAGTGGAAGCCCCCGTCATCGATACGCAGCGAACGGCGGTCTCGAGCGTCATCGCTCAGGATCAGATCGACCGGCTCCCGATCAACGGCCGCAATTTCATCGGCTTCTCGCTGCTGACGCCGGGGGTGGCGTCCGATCGCACGCCGCAGCAGGGCGCGTCGGGCACCTCGGGCCTCTCGTTTGCCGGCCAGCGCGCGCGCTCGAACAACATCACCGTGGACGGGCTCGACAACAACGACTCGATTATCGGCGCCGTCCGTGCGACGTTCAGCCAGGAAGCGGTCCGGGAGTTCCAGGTACTGACCAGCTCGTTTTCGGCCGAGTTCGGCAAAGCCTCGGGCGGCGTCGTGAACATCGTGACCAGGAGCGGCACGAATGCGTTCGACGGCAACCTCTTCTTTTACTTCCGCGATGATGCGCTGAACTCCAGGGAGCACTTCGAGCGGTTCGATCCAGCCGGCCAACCGATCGATCGCAAGAAGGCGGCGTACTCGCAGAAGCAATACGGCGCGACAGCCGGCGGCCCCATCAAGCGAGACCGGACGTTCTTCTTCGCGTCGTTCGAGCGGCTCGACATCGGCGCGAACAATTTCGTGACGATCGACGACACGAACAACGTGGCGTTTCTCGGGCAGAACTTCGGGACACCGGCCGCGATCCTCCGGCGCGCCGGCTTCGTCGTCGAGACGGGCCACGTGCCGTACGACATCCGCTCCAGCCAGCTCCTCGGCAAGATCGATCATCAACTGAAACCGAACCACTCGCTCGTCGCGCGCGTCAACTGGGCAGACGACTTCAACGAGAACATCGAGCCCTTCGGCGGCAACGTGGCGCGCAGCCGCGGCGCCGTGCTCAACAGCCGCGACCTCATGTTCGCGGCGTCGCACCTCTGGGTGCGCTCGGCGCGGATGGTGAACGAGACCCGTTTTCAGATCGCCGGGCGCGATCAGACCGTGGACTCGCTCGATCCACGATGCGGCGGGGCATGCACGCTCGAAAGCCAGGGTGGGCCGACGCTCGAAGTGCTCGGTGTGGCCAGCGTGGGACGGCAGCGGTTCACGCCACAGCCGCGCAGGAACGTGCGCTACCAGGTGCTCGACACGCTGAGCTATTTCACCGGTCCGCACCAGTTCAAGACCGGTTTCGATTTCAACTACATCGACGCCACCGAGCAGAGCCTTCCGCTGCACTTCGGCGGGCGGTACATCTTCGGCAGCATCCCGGCCGCCCAGGCGCCGCTTCTCGGGCTGCCTCCCGTCGAAGTACCGGCCATCGTGGCCGTGCAGCTGGGTATTCCAGGCCGCGTACGTCCAGGGTTATGGCAATTCGGAGGCGCCCTACACCTACAGCGACCTTTCGCTCTTCGTGCAGGACGACTGGCGCATCACGCCGAGGCTGACGGCCAAGCTCGGCCTGCGCTATCAGGTTCAGGGGTTTCCCGACATCAGTTACCTGGTCACCGGATACAACGGGGCGTACACGTTCCCGAACGATGGCAACAACATCGCGCCGCGTCTGGGGATCGTCTGGGATCCGACGGGCGAGCGCACGACGACGGTGCATGCGGCCTACGGCATTTATTTCGACAATCTGGTGACGGGCATCGCCGGGATCACCCAGGGGATCAACGGACGCGATCGCGTGCGGACGCTGGTGGGCGTCGATTCCACGACGATCGGTGCGTGGAACGCGCCCGGCCGGAAGCTGCCGGAGCCGGCAACCGCGTATCCGAGCCTCGTCATTTCGATCGACCCCGGCCTCGAAACGCCGTACGCGCACCATCTCGCAGCCGGGTTCGAACACGAACTGCCGGGACAGATCGCGCTCTCTACCGACGTCATCTACGTGCGCGGCTTCAAACAGTTGTCGACGCTCGACTACAACCCGCTCGTGCCGTCGCTGGGCCCGAACCGGCGTCCCTCGGATGTGAACGGCGTTCCGGGCTCATCGGCGTCGGTGCTGCAATACACATCCTTCGGCGAGACGTGGTACCGCGGCGTCACCTTTGCCGCCACGCGGCGATTCACCGATCGGCATCAGCTCATGATGAGCTACACGCTTTCACAGGCCGACGACAACGGGACGGACTTCCAGAGCGAGTTCATCGCGCAGGACAGCGGACGCGGGAGGGATTCCGGCAATCCCGATGGCCTGCCGGTCGGATTCGATCCCGATTCGGAAAAAGGGCCGTCGGTGCAGGATCAGCGCCACCGGTTCGTGGCCAGCGGCATCTACATGCTGCCGCATGAGGTGGAGCTCTCGGCCATCGTCACGATGGGATCGGGGCGGCCTTACAACATTCTGGCGGGCGTCGATCTCAATGTCGACGGCGATGGCGGCGCGACCGATCGTGCCAGGGCCACGCTGAGCGATATCGGCACATCCATCTACCGGAACGCCGGCGTGCTGCCGATGCAGGCGAGCGTCGATCTCAGGGTGTCGCGGCGGTTTCCGGTGGGTGGCATCACACTCGACGGGATCTTCGAAGTCTTCAATCTGTTCAACCGCTCGAACTTCATCGCGGTAAACAACGTGTTCGGCACCGGGTCGTACCCGTCGGCACCGCTGCCGACCTTCGGTCAGTTCACGCAGGCGGCCCCGCCAAGGCAGGTGCAGCTTGCGTTCAAAGTGGGGTTCTGACGCTGAGGGGTTGGGTTCCTGTTCCGGTTCCCGTTCCAGTTCTGGTTCCAGGTTCTGTTCAGGTTCCAAGGTTCGTCCGATTTCAGGTTCTGTTCAGGTTCCGGACGGTACGTTTTGTCCGGCTTCAGCCGGACCAGACGGCATCCGCCTGAAGGTTGGGATTCGGGCGCGAGTGCGAACATGGAACTCGGAACCAACTGGAACCCGAACCGGAACCGGAACCGGAACTGGTATCCGTTCAGTCCACCAACCCCTGTTGGATGCCGTAGTGCATCAGCTCGGCCGTCGTGCGCATGTTCATCTTTTCCAGCACGCGCGCGCGGTAGGTGCTGATGGTTTTGACGCTCAACGACAGCCTCGTCGCGACCTGCGACACCGTCAGTCCCGACGCGATCATGCGGAGGACCTGGTATTCGCGATCGGACAACGCTTCGTGCGGACGGCGTCCTGAGTCTGGCTGCGTGTGGGTGACCAGCTCCTCGATCACCAGGGGATTGAGGTAACGGCGGCCCGCGATCACTTCGCTGACCGCTTTCACCAGCTCCGTCGGGGCGCTGTCCTTGGTCAGATAGCCGGCAGCGCCCGCGTTCATGGCCCTGCGCGCGAACTGATCGGGTGGATGCATGCTCAGCACGAGGACGGGAAGCGACGGGCGCTCCCGGCGCAGATCTTTGAGCAGGTCGAGACCGCTGACGCCGGGCAGCGTGAGATCGAGGACCAGGACATCCCACGCGGTACTGCGGACCTCGCTCAATCCCTCTTCGGCGGTGGCTGCCTCGCCCACGACTGCTGGATGAAATGCGTTCGAGAGCACCTGCCTGATGCCCTGACGCACGATGGGGTGATCGTCGACGAGAAGAATACGCGTCATGTTTTGTGGCGTCGCTTCGTGGATTCCTGGGTCCTGGGAACGTTCGCCGTAATGGTGGTGCCGCGCCCGGGGGCGCCCGCGATCGACAGCCGTCCGCCGAGCAGCCGTGCTCGTTCCGTCATGCCCAGCAATCCAATCGACTCGACGCTCGAGCGCTCGGCGCTCGTGATGCCGCGACCATTGTCGCGAATCGTCAACGTCAGCGTTCTGCCGCGCTCGCGAACCGCGATCTGCACGGCGCCGGCGTGCGCGTGACGGGCCACGTTGGTCAGGGCCTCCTGCAGAATCCGGAACATGGCGAGCTGACGCGTGCGATCGGCCGGCTCGTGCTTCAGGGCCCACGCGACCCGGCAGCGGATGCCCGTGCGCGCCTGGAACTTCGTGGCCTCCCACTGAATCGCCTCGCGCAACCCGAGGTGATCGAGCACGGCCGGGCGCAGGTCGCTCGAGATCTGGCGCACCGACTGGATGCTTACCTCGATGAGCCCCGTCAAGGCCTGCAGCTTGTTGACGAGCTGGATGCCAGGCTTCGGCTCGCTCTTGCGCAGTTCGTCGACCAGCCACATGAACTCGAGCTTGAGGCTTGTCAAGACCTGGCCGAGCTCGTCGTGCAGTTCCCGTGCAACACGTGCACGCTCTTCTTCCCGCGCGACCTCCATTCGGAGCGCCAGAGCGTCGTGTCCGTGTGCACGGGAAGGCCGATGTCGTCGCCGCGTCTGCCGGCGTCTGGCAGGCGCGCGCTTCATGTCTCGCCTGCGGTCATGACAGACGCAAAAGGAGGCTGTGCGGCGTAAGTATAGCCGTCCGGACACCTGCGCCGCTGCCCATACGACGAATCTCGATCACTGTCGGATAAAGACGGACACGCGATTCGTCATGCGACGCATGGACCATTCGATCCAATAATCCGAAGTCTCCGGAATATGTGCTATGTGCAACAGTGTACTGCCCGCTTCAAGGGCGCCCCAGACAAAAAACCCCACTCGAACGGAACGGGCGTACGATTGGCGGATGGCGATGTCGGGAAGGGTGCGGCCGTGATGACCGAGCTGAAACGGATCGTGTTAGCCGAGGACAACCCGAACGATGTCGAGCTGACGATGGCGGCGCTCGCCGAAATGAACCTCGCGAACGAAGTCGTCGTGGTGCGTGACGGCGCCGAGACGCTCGACTATCTGTTCCGCCGGAACAGCTATGCCAGCCGGCCCGCCGGCAACCCCGCGGTCCTTCTGCTGGATCTCAAGATGCCGAAGGTCGACGGCCTGGAAGTGCTGAGCGCGCTCAAGGCCGACGACACGCTCAAGACGATTCCCGTGGTCATGCTCACGTCGTCGCGCGAAGAACAGGACCTCGCCCGCAGCTACCAGCTCGGAGCGAACGCCTACGTCGTCAAGCCCGTCGACTTTCGCGATTTCATCGAGGCGGTACGGCAGCTTGGCGCATTCTGGGCCGTCGTCAATGAACCGCCGCCTGGCGGAGCCTAGTAGGCGGTGACTTTCTCGATGGCTCTGAGAATGTCGTCGGTCTGAGGCAGGATGACTTCTTCCAGCTCCGGTGCGTACGCCACAGGCGTGTCCATTGCGCCGATCCGCGTGACGGGCGCGTCGAGGTACTCGAACAGATCCTCTGAAATCCTGGCGGCGATCTCGGCGCCGAAGCCGCACGTCATTTGATCTTCGTGCGCCACGATCACGCGGCTCGTGCGCTTGACCGCTTCCGCAATCGTCTCGAAGTCGTACGGCTGAATCGTCCGTAGATCGATCACGCCGGCGCTGATGCCATTTTTCTCCGCCATTTGCGCGGCGAGGAGCGATCGCTGCACCAATGCTCCCCAGGTGACGATGACGACGTCGGTGCCGGGGCGGCGCTCGGCGGCGCGCGCGAACGGGATCATGTAATCAGGACCCGGATAGACGGCCTTGTTGTACGTCTGGCGGTACAGGTGCTTGTGCTCGAGGAACATCACCGGATCGTCGCAGCGAATGGCCGTGCGCAGCAGCCCCACCGCATCGGCCGCGGTCGAAGGAAACGCAATGCGCAGGCCGGGACAGTGCGCGAAGATGCTCTCGCCAGACTGGCTGTGGTACACGCCGCCGCCTCGCAGGTATCCGCCGATCGCCACGCGGATGACCACCGGCGCCTTGAACGAATTGGCCGAGCGGTACCTCAGCATCGAGAGCTCGTCCCGAATCTGCATCATGGCCGGCCAGATGTAGTCGAAGAACTGGATCTCGACGACCGGCTTCATCCCGCGCACGGACATGCCGATCGAGCGGCCGATGATGTTGGCTTCGGCCAGCGGCGAGTTGAAGACCCGATTGTTGCCGAACGCGCGCTGCAGTCCGTGTGTCGCCTTGAACACACCACCTTTGCCCGGCACCTTGTCGACGATCTCGCACTTGCTCGCGTCGGCGACGTCCTGGCCGAACACCACCATCACAGGATTGCGCTGCATCTCGTCGTGCAGCGTCCGGTTAATCGCCGCCACCATCGTGACGGGATCGCCCTGCGGTGATGGAGCGGTGTCGAAGGCATCCGATGAGGGATCCACGTCCGGGGAATACACATACAGACCGGCGGTTTCGGGGGCGGGGCGGGGCGCCTTCAGGGCGCGGTCGGCGGCGTCGGTGACCTCGGCGTCGACTTCCTTGCGAATCTCTTCAAGCTCCTTCTCGGTGGCCAGCCCCTCCGAAAGAAGGAGCTTCGTAAGGACCAGGATGGGATCTCGTGCGGCTTCGAGCTCGCGCTCTTCCGCCGTCTTGTAATTACGCTCGTCGTCGGAGTGAGAGTGCGAGTAGGGTCGAATCACCTTCGCGTGCACGAGGGCCGGTCCCTTCCGTGCCCGGGCATACGCCACCGCTTCGCACAGCGCGCGATAGCTCTGCACCAGATCGGTGCCGTCGACGCGGATGACCTCGAGGTGCGGGAACGATTCCACCAGGCGCGAGACATCGCCGCCGGCGGTATGGTATTCCGCGGGGCACGAGATCGCGTACCCGTTGTCTTCGACGACGCACACCACCGGCAACTGTTCGTTGCAGATCGTATTGAGGAACTCCCAGAACTCGCCCTCGCCGGTGGCGCCATCGCCGATCGAGACGTAGGTGACCTCGTCCTCCTCGACCTGCGGTGAGCCGAAGCCGAGCTTCGGCAGCCGCTTCGCCGCCTCGGCGCTGCCGGCGCCCTGCAGGCACTGCATGCCGGTCGCGCTCGACCGGTTCATGATGTGCAGCGACGGCTTGCTCCAGTGCGACGGCATCATCCTGCCGCCCGAGGAGGGATCGTCGGACGACCCGACGGCCGAAAGCAGCATCTCGTAGGGCGTGAAGCCCAGCATGAGCATGAGGGCGCGGTCGCGGTAGTACGGAAAGAACCAGTCGTAGCCGGATTTCAGCGCCATACCCGCCGCCACGAGGACCGCTTCGTGGCCGGCGCCGCTAATCTGAAAGAAGATCTGGCTCTGGTTCTTGAGCTGGATTTCCTTGTCGTCGAGGCGTCTCGACAACACCATCCATCGGTAGGCGGTGATGAGTTCGTCGCGGGTGAGGCCTTCGTGAGAGCGCCGGGCCCGGGCGTGCGTCTTGTGTCCGTTTGTCACTGTCGACTTCATCCGCGCTCCGCCAACAGCGAATTATACATCGGCGCCAGATGGTATAATCGCGTTCCAAGGCCGCTGACGCAAGCGGTAAAACTCCACACAATTGCAACCGTACCGTCTGTTCCGCTGGGACGAGATCGCTCTCGAAAAAGTCACCGAGATGGTTTCCCGGAAATTCGTCTCCGGAGAACGGGAGACCATGGCTCAAATCTACCTGAAACGCGGTGCCCTGGTGCCGCAGCATGCTCACGAGAGCGAGCAGATGACCTACGTGCTGCAGGGGGCGCTGAAGCTGCTCGTGGCCGGCGAAGAGGTCACGCTCCGCGAAGGCGAAGTGCTGCATATCAAGCCCGGTATTCCGCACCAGGTCGAGGCGCTCGACGACACGTTCGTCCTCGGCGTCTTCAGCCCGGTCAGGCAGGACTGGCTGGAATCAGGGGGGACACCTTGACGTGGATTCTGCTGGCGGTCGTCGCGCTTGTGGTCGTCTGGGCGATCGCCCTGTACAACCGGCTCATCGGCCTCCGCAACCAGGTGCTCAACGGCTGGCGGCAGATTGACGTGCAGCTCAAGCGGCGGCACGACCTGATTCCCAATCTGGTCAATACCGTTCGCGGCGCCATGGAGTTCGAGCGGGACACGCTGACGCAGGTGATGGAAGCCCGGGCCCGGGCCGTGTCGGCGACGGGGCCTGCAGATGCGGCGCGCAAGGAAGGGGAGCTCTCGCAGGCGCTTGGGCGCCTGTTCGCGGTGGCCGAGAACTATCCCACGCTGCGCGCGAACGAAAACGTCAAGATGTTGCAGGAAGAGCTGACCTCGACCGAGAACAAGGTTGGCTTCGCGCGGCAGTTCTACAACGACATCGCGACCACGTTCAATACGGCCCAGCAGACGTTTCCCTCCAACATGTTTGCCTCGGCGTTGGGCTTCAAGCCGTCCGAACTGTTCGAGATCACCGATGCCACCGAACGGCAGGTGCCCGCCGTCGATCTCTCGATGAGGAAGTAGGTCTGGCGCGGAATCTCTACGAGCAGCAGGCGTCGAACCGTCGGCGCACCTGGGCGGTCATGGTGGTCTTCGTCGGGTTTCTGTTGTTTCTGGGGCTGCGGCTTCGACGTGTTTTACGTCGGCGACGGTGAGCTCACGTTCCCCATCGGCAGTCTGGCCGCGTTCGGGATCGGCAGCGTGTCGGCTCTGACCAGCTACTACTCCGGAGACCGCGCGGTGCTGCTCTCCACCGGTGCGATGGCGCTCGATCGCGCCCTTTCCAGTGCCGCCAGTCCGGACGACACCTACAAGATCCGGCAGCTCGACAACGTGGTCGAGGAGATGAGCATCGCGGCGGGCCTGCCGAAGCCCAGGGTGTACGTGATTCCCGATTCGGATCCCAACGCGTTTGCCACGGGCCGCGACCCCGAACACGCCTCCATCGCGGTGACGCGCGGACTGCTCGAGAAGGTCACGCGCGACGAGCTTCAAGGTGTGGTCGCCCACGAGCTGAGCCATGTGCGCAACCTCGATATCCGCCTGATGACCGTCATTGCGTCCATGGTCGGTACGATTGCGCTGCTGTCGGATTGGAGCAGCCGCGGCATGTCCACCGGTTCGCGCAGCTCGCGCAGCAGTCGAGACAACGACAAGGACAGCGGCGCCGCCGGACTGATTCTGCTGGCCATCTGGGTCGTGGCGATCGTGCTCGCGCCGCTCATCGCGCAGGCGCTGGCGATGCTGGTCTCGCGGCGCCGGGAATTTCTCGCCGACGCCACCGGCGCCGAGCTGACGCGCAATCCCCTCGCGCTGGCGAGCGCGCTGGAGAAGATCGATCGCGAGGCCGCGCCAACACTCTCGGTCAAACGCGGCACGGCGCATCTGTGTATCGCCGATCCGCTCGGCCGTGCGATGGGACTGCGTGAAGGGTTCCTGCCGGATCTGCTTGCCACGCATCCGCGCATGGCCGACCGCATCACGGCATTGAAGCAGATGGCGTATCAGGCGTAATGGCACCCGCCGCTCGCGCGTCCGATTTCGGAGTCTCCAGTCACGGATCCGGCCCACGACCGGGCAGCGGTCGCGCTCAAAGCGGCGCTCGTGCTGCTCCGGCTCTGCATTGGCGTCTTCATCTTTTTCTTCGGCGTCGAAAGAGCCTCGTGGTTGCTCGACGCGACGCCCCTCACCAACCAGTTGTCGGCCTGGATGGCCGGAGCCACGCCGATCAGTCGCTGGTATCTCGAGCGGCTTCTGCCAGGCGCGCCCGTATTCGCGCGGCTCGTGCCGATCGGATCGGTGCTGGCTGGTCTCGCGTTGACGCTGGGCGTGTGGACAAGAATGGCCGCGGCCGTTGCGCTCGTGATGGTCTTGAGCCTCCAGCTCGGCGCCGGCTCGATGTTCCGGTACGCCTACCTCATGGACGCGAACGGGCTACCGTTGGTTGGAGGGCTGGTGGCGCTGATGATTGGAGGACAGGGGAGGGGGAAAGTGAAAAGTAGAAAGTGAAGAAGTGAAAAGTAAACCGTCGACTTCTTCACTTCTCCACTTCTCCACTTTCTAGTGAACATGCTTGTCCCAGTCCTTCTTTCCCCCGAGTACACACCGAATTTCTTCCGCGCGCGGTCCATCTTCCATCGCAGGTAGCGATAGCGCACTTCGTTCGCGGGGCTCAGATGGCGGCCACGAAGCATTACGTATCCGGCAACGAGACCGCCCAGATGCGTGATGTGCGCGATGCCGCCGCCGCTGTCGCCCATCGCCGAAAGCAGAGCGATGACGCCCATGATCATGACGAAGTATTTCGCGGGGATCGGAAAGACGAAATACACGTAGATCGGTCTGTTCGGAAACGTCAGACCGTAGGCGAGCAGCAGGCCGTAGATGGCGCCTGAGGCGCCTATCGTGACGACGTCGTACATGCGCGCCGTCTCGGCAAACGGCAGCAGCGACACGACGATCGTCGTGATCGCGGCGACGATGCCCGTGATGAAGTAATACCGCAGGAAGAAATTCGTTCCCCAGATTCGCTCGAGCTCGGTCCCGAACATCCACAGCGAAAGCATGTTGAAGAAGATGTGGCCGATCGTTCCGTGCAGGAACATGTAGGTGATCGGCTGCCACAGACGGAACGACTCGAAGATCGCGGCAGGCACCAGACCGAGGAACTGCTGCACGGCGTGCCGCGACAATGGCGGCATGAGCGCCATGACGATGAAGACCCCGACGTTGACGGCGATGAGCGCCTTCAGAGCGGGAGAGAGCGGGCCGGGCCCGAACGAGAACGACGAGGTGTCGCGCGACGGGTAACGGCGCATCGGGTCGAATCTACCACGTTCAGGACCGCAATACCCGGCGCCTCAGATCGGCAATCTCCTCGAGTCCCAGCAGATGGGTCGAGACCGCCAGCACGCCGAGTCCCACGGCAATCGAGCCGCCGACGCGTACGCCCTGGGCGATGACGTCGTGTCCGGTGAACGGAATGTGCAGGAATCGTTCGGTGTAATACGCCGCGCCCGCCATCACGATCGACGCGCACGAAATCTTGAGCACGGCGGTGACGAGCCGCCGGCCTTCGAGGCCGCCAAGACGGGCGCGAAGCGCCAGTATCAGAATGCCGGCGTTCAGCAACGCCGAGAGGGCCGTGCCCAGCGCCAGCCCGCGATGGCCCAGCGACCGTACGAGGATGAGGTTGAGGCAGATGTTCAGCGCCACGCTGGCGCCGCTGGCGATGACGGGCACGCGGCTGTTGCCCATGGCATAAAAGGCCGGGGAAATCAGCTTGACCGCGGAGTAGCCGATGAGGCCCGGCGCATAGAACGCGAGCGCCGCCGCCGTCGCGGCGGTGTCTGCCGGCGTGAAGCGCCCGCGCTCGAAGATCAGCGCCACGATCGGTGTGGCGAGCACGGTCAGTCCGAGCGTGGCTGGAAGATTCAGCAGCAGCATCAGGCGCAACCCGCTCACGACCGCGTGCCGGATGCCCGTATCGTCGCTCGTGGCCGCGTGCGCCGAGATGGCCGGTAGCGAGGCGGTGGCAATCGACACGCCGAAGAGGCCGATCGGCATGTACATCAATCGGAAGGCGTAATCGAGCCACGACACGGCGCCCGTGCCGAGACCGGCCGCCAGCCAGCTGTTGACGAACAGGTTGATCTGCACCGCGGCGAGCCCCGCCACCCCCGGCACCATCAGCCGCCCGATCTCGCGGAGCCAGGGATCGTGCCAGTCGAGGACGCGGTCATAGCGGAATCCCTCGCGGCGTATCGCCGGCCACTGCAGCAGAATCTGCCCGAGGCCGCCCACCAGCGTGCCGGCGGCGACCGCCACGATCGGATCGATCCCGAAGCGCGGTGCGAGCGGGACGAAGAGAACCGCACACGTAATCGTCGCGACGTTGAACATCGCCGGCGACAGCGCGGGCACGAAAAAATGGTGCAGCGCGTTCAGCAGCGCCATCAGCACCGCGGCCACCGCCACCATGCACAGGAACGGAAACATCAGCCGCGTCAGGTTGATCGTCAGCTCGAGCTTGCCGGGCACGTCGCGGAATCCGCCGGCGTACAGGTTGACGAGCGGCTCGGCGAACACGATGCCGGCCAGCACGATCGCCCCGGACGTGAGGAGCAGCACGCTGATGACGTTCGACGCGAGGCGCCAGACGGCGCCGCGGTCGCCGGCCACGAGCGCGCGGGTGAACGTCGGCACGAGCGCCGCGCTGAGCGCGCCTTCGGCAAAGAGATCGCGGAGGACGTTCGGGATGCGAAACGCGATGCGGAAGGCGTCCATCGCGTCGCCGGCGCCGAAGAAATACGCGAGGACCTGATCGCGAATGAGACCGAGCACCCGGCTGGTCATCGTCGCGATGCCGATGATCCCTGCCGATCGAACGACTTCTGATGTGGGGTGCGCCTGGCGGTCTGGTGCAGCGCGGGTCCTGGACGGCAAGACCTGCTCTAGGGTTGAAGCTTGCGGCGCACGAGCTCGTTGACGGCCTTGCCGTCGACCGTCTTGCCCGCCAGTTCGACCATGACGGCCTTCATCACCTTCCCCATGTCCCTGGCCGAGGTGGCGCCCGTCGATGCGATGACCGCCTCAATCGTGCGCTCGAGATCGGCGACATCGACGGCCGGGGGCAGGTACGATTCGAGAATCACGATCTCCGCGGTTTCCTTGTCGGCGAGGTCCTGCCGCCCGCCCTTGAGGAACTGCTCGATCGAGTCGCGGCGCTGTTTCACCAGCGCCGAGACGACCTGGAGTGATTCGTTGTTGTCGAGCGCACGGCCTCGCTCGATCTCGCGGTTCATCAGCGCAGCCTTCAGCATGCGGAGCGTGCTGAGCCGCGGCTGGTCCCTCGATTTCATCGCGCCGGTAATGGCGCTGTTGACGTCGTCTGCGAATGCCATGGTGTGGTGTCAGTCCCAGTCGCGAATGCCGACGTCCTGGTCGGAATCGCCCAGCGTGATGTGCCAGTCGTCGGTATCCTTGTAAAACTTCGGGGGCACGGTCATCGCGTTGATCTTCGTGACCAGCGTCAGGGGGTGAGGCCGCATCTGAAAGTACCCCGAGTGCCGCATGATGCGCCGGAAGCCGAGATGCGCGGCGTAGCAGCGGATTTTGTCCGAGCCCGCCTGCCGCGCTTCGGCGTCGACCCACCGCAGGAGCGTCTTGAAGCCGATGTCGTCGTGCGTGTCGGCGAGAAAGTCGACGAGCAGCGTGACGCGGCCGCGCGGTTCCTGCGCGTGGCGATACACCGCATACCCTTCAGGCTTGCCGTCGCGCTTGAGTGCCGCGACCGAATACCGCACGTGCGGCGGCTCGATGAACTTCCAGTTCAGGTAGGCCGCGTCCCTCCGTACCGCCAGCTCGAACCGATCGGCGAGCCGCTCCCACAATTCGGTGAACGACGCGTCGAAACGGCGGATCGGCTCGACATCGGCGCGAAGCGGACGCACGCGCGCGGCGACGCGCACGATGGGCAGCGTGACGGCCGAGACGAAGCGATTGAGCGTATTGGGCCAGCGCGGTACGCGGATCGCACGGCGCGTCAACGGTTTCACGAGCCCCGGAATCGACGGGACCTCGGGGAAATGCATCTTCTTCAACAGCCGCGACGACGCGCTGGACAGACCCAGGCCGAGCGAGGCGCCCACGCTGCGATCCCAGGCGCGAAACAGCTCCTCACCAAGGCCACGGCGCTGGCGTTCGGGCGCGACCATGGCGTCCATGCCCCATGCCGCCTGAATCTCTTTGCCGCCCAGGGAGAGGCGTACGGGCATCGTCGCGTAGTGCCCGATAATCGTCGGCCCTTCCCGCACGACCCACAGCAGCGGTGCGCCGTCCGGGTTGTTCGGGTTGCGTCGGTATTGCCAGTCCCACCGCAGCCGGCTCGCGGCGGCGGCATCGGGTCCGAACACGCGGCGATAGAGCGTCTCTACACCGCGCTGGTCCTCCGGCCTGTAGCGATCGATTTCTGGCATTGTGGTCCATCGTCGATCGTCCATCGTCGATCGGCGATCGGCTGGAGAGCCCAGACGATGGACGATGGACGATGGACGATCGACGTTGAATTGTATCGCGACGGACGGGAACTTCAGCGATCGGGCTGCGGTGGCCGCGGCCGCGTCATCGGCGTGGTCGTCACCGGGCTTGACGTGGCCGGCGGCGGCGGCGGTGTAAATGTCGGTGCCGTGGATGTGCCGGCGGGTGCAGTCGGATTCGACGGTGAGGCAGCAGTGCCCGGTGCCGACTGCGCGGGCGGCGCTTGCGACACACCAGGCAGCATCAACGGTGCTGAAAGCTGTGTGGGATTCGGCGCCGGCACGGGCACCAGTCCCGCGGCTGCGGCTGCGGCAATGGCCGGGTCCTCTGACTGGTCTTCGGGCTCGGGCATCGCACCGGGTGTCAATGCGGGCTGCGGCGGCCTGAGCTGCGTGAAATTCGGGCCAGGCTGCGCGCCCTGCATGCCCGATGGGGTCTGCGGCCGGCCTGCGGCGACAGCCACCGTCGTGGCCATGACGAGGATACGGTCGTAAATCGACGCGTCGGCGACGAAGGTCTCACGCGGCCGGGCCATGTACCCGGGCACCGTCCGCAGAATGATGTCGAGCGCTTGCTTCTCGGGCACGTCCTGCAGCTTCAACGTGACAGGTCCGCCCGAGATGCGCTCTGCGTTGACGATCTGCGTTTTGCCGATGCGCGCCCACTCGGTCAGGATTTGCCGAACCGTGACGTCCTGTGCATCGAGCGTCACACGCCCGTTGCGGATGGACATCTGCAGCCCGGCGGCCGCCGCAGGCGGCGCCGCCAACATCATCAAACAGAGGCCGAAAACGAGCCTTTTCATCAGGTTGAACGCTACCCCGATTATAAATCAGGACCCGTGGGTGCGGAAATATTCGATGACCTTCGTGATGATTTCCTGCAGTTGCACTTTGGGCTCGTAGCCGACGAGATTCTGCACCTTTCCGAGGTGGGGAACCCGCCGCGGCATGTCCTCGAAACCCGCTTCGTACGCTTTGTCGTAGGGGACGAACTCGATCGCCGACGATGAGCCGGTACGTTCCTTCACCATTTCCGCGAGCCTGAGAATCGTCACCTCTTCCATATTGCCGATATTGAAGACCTGTCCGACCGCCCGCGGCTCGCTCACGAGCTTCAGGAGGCACTCGACGACGTCGCCGACATACGTGAAGCTGCGCGACTGCGTGCCGTCGCCAAAGACCGTAATCGGCTCGCCCGCGAGCGCCTGGCGCACGAACGAGGGGAGCACCATGCCGTACTGGCCCGTCTGCCGCGGGCCCACGGTGTTGAAGAACCGCACGATGATGACCGGAAGGTCGCGCTCCTTGTAATAGGCCAGGGCGAGGAACTCGTCGATGGCCTTGCTGCAGGCGTACGCCCAGCGATGCTTCACCGTCGGGCCCATCACCAGGTCGGCGTCCTCCCTGAACGGCACATCGGTGCTCTTTCCGTAGACCTCCGACGTCGAGGCGATGACAACTTTTTTCTTTTTCTTGTTCGCGTGCTTCAGCACGACCTCGGTGCCGTGCACGTTGGTTTCGATGGTGTGCACGGGCTCATCGACGATCAGCTTCACGCCAACCGCGGCCGCGAAATGAAAGATGACATCGTTGCGATCGACCAGCTCGGCGAGCAGCGGCTCGTTGGTGAGGGTGTCGATGGCGTACTTGAAGCGCGGATTCGTCTTCAGGTGCCCGATGTTGCGGATCGAGCCGGTCGAGAGATTGTCGATGACGTCGACGTCGTGTCCGGCGTTCAGCAACGCCTCCGCCAGATGGGAACCGATGAACCCGGCGCCGCCGGTGATTAACGCTCTCAAGATGCTTCCTTTCGCACGGCGCGGGCGACTGTGTTGACGGCTTCGGTCGAGAGGCCGGGATACAGCGGGAGCGACAGCACTTCATTCGCGGCCCGCTCGGCCTCGGGACAATCGGCCCGGCCCAACGCCGCGAATGCCGGCTGCTGTGAAATGGGAACAGGGTAGTGCACGAGGGTTTCGATTCCAGACTGGCGCAGACGGTCCTGCAACTGCGTGCGCCGCTGAGCACGGACCGGGAACAGATGATACACGTGTCCTCGATCCAGCTCTCGCGGGACAGCGACGCTCGAATCGGCGAGCGCGAGCCGATACACGAGTGCGAGCAATCGTCGTCGCTCGGTGTGCTTGGCGAGCATAGGCAGACGGGCGCGCAGAATCGCCGCCTGCAGCTCGTCGAGGCGGCTGTTCACCCCGATCTCGACGTGATGGTAGCGATCGACCTGGCCACCGTTTCTCAACCGCTTGATGCGATCCGCAAGGGAGGCGTCGCGCGTAATCACCGCGCCGCCGTCGCCGAGCGCGCCAAGGTTCTTGGTGGGATAGAAGCTGAACGCGCCGGCGATGCCGACGGTGCCCACCGGACGGGCCTGGCAGGTGGCGAGATGCGCCTGACAGCAGTCCTCGACGAGGGCCAATCCTCTCCGCCTGGCGAGCGCCTCGAGCGCCGGGAGTTCGGCGGGCTGGCCGTACAGATGCACCGGCATGAGGGCGACCGTCCGCTCGGTGATCGCGTGTTCCGCAGCGGCAGGTGAGAGCGTCAATCTCTCGGGATCGATGTCCGCGAAGACGGGCCGTGCGCCCGCCATCACGATCGCCAGCGCGGTGTAGGCCGCGGACAACGGCGTGGTAATCACCTCGTCGCCGGCGCCGATGCCGAGTGCTCGAAGGATGAGCGCGAGCGCGTCGGTGCCGTTGCCGACGCCGACGGCGTGCGGCGCACCCGAGATCAGCGCGAACTCCCGCTCGAAGGCCTCGACCTCGGGCCCGAGCACGAACCATCCGCGATCGATCACGCGTTTGATGGCGTCGTGGACCTCCGCCGATTCCTCGGCGAGATGAAGATCCAGAAAGGGAACGTTCATGCGACCGGCGAAGGCGTGGGCGTGGGATCGTCGAGGTATTCGCGCGCGTGTGCTCTGTAGTACTCGAGCGTTCTCGCGAAGCCCGTTCGCAGAGAGACGCGGGGCTCCCAGCCGACCGCCCGCCGAAAACGCGTCGAGTCGGCGTAGAAGCTGCCGATATCGATCGCCTTCTTTTCCGACGGCCATGACACGTAGCGGACGCTTCCGGCGCCGGCGACGTCTATCAGCACCGCCACGAGATCTTTGTGCGAAATGGGCTCCGTGCCGCCGACGTTGAAGACGTGGCCGTTGCAGGCGTCCGAGGCGCCCGCCCGAAGGAACGCGTCCGCGGCATCGTCGACGTAGACGAAATCGCGAATCTGGGAGCCGTCGCCGAAGATCTGGATCTCGTGTCCTTCCAGCGCCAGGCGGATGAACCAGCCGATGAATCCCTGGCGATTGTGCCTGATCAACTGGCGCGGACCGTAGACGTTGGTCAGGCGCAGCGAACACGCCCGCACCTTGAAGACGTTGTTGTACAGCAGGTGGTAGTTCTCACCAGCCGCCTTGTTGATGCCGTTGACGTCGATCGGGCGCACGAGATGATCTTCGGTCACCGGCAGGGAATCGGGCTTGCCGTACACCTGGCGCGTGCCGGCGAACACGACCTTGACGCGCGCATTGAACTTCCGGCACGCCTCGAGGATCGACAGCTGGCTGCGGCAGTTGATATCGAGGTCGGTGTACGGATCCTTCATGCTGTCGATGTGGCTCACCTGGCCGGCGAGGTTGAAGATGACCTCGCGATCGCGCACCAGGTGGTTCATCGTGCTTTCCTGCCGCACGTCGGCGATGTTCACCGTGACCTTGTCGGCGATGCCGTCGATGTTGAAGAAGTTCGCGCCGGCGTCGGGAATGAGCGAGTCCATCAGCAGCACGTTGGCGCCGAGCTCGACCAGCCGGCGGGCGATGTTGCTGCCGATGAAGCCGAGGCCGCCCGTGATCATCACGCGCCGGCCGCGGTAGAACTCCAGATACGGCTCGACCACTAGAGCACCCGGGTACGCTCGCCCCTGGGCGCGGACGCCTCGGCCGGCCGCCGGTGCGTCTGCCGCACGACGAGCGCGAACCAGAGCTTCATCACGTCCATGGCCGTGCGGAACACGCGACGGAAGTTGAAGAACTGCGAATGACCGTGCGCGCGATGGTAGTGGTGAACGGGGACCTCGACGATCGTGAAACCGGCGTCCTGGATCTTCTTCATCATCTCGAGGCAGATGACGCCGCTGTTTTTCTCCAGTCGCACGGTGTCGAAGATCGAGCGCCGGAGGAGCCTGAAGTCGCAGTCGACGTCGCGCACGTGCAGCCCGAACAGCGTCTTCACGGTGTGATGGTAGATCCGGCCGATGATGATGCGGTGCAGCGGATCCGCGCGGCTGATCTTGAAGCCGTTGACCAGATCGGTGCCGGGCGCCATCTTCTGCCAGAGCGCTTCAACTTCGGACGGGTCGTACTGGGCGTCGCCGTCCGTGTAGAAGATGATCTCCTTCGACGCGGCGGCAAACCCGCTGCGGAGCGCGCCACCGTATCCCCGGTTCACGGTGTGCGTGACGATTCTGACCTGCGGGTACAGCCGGGCCAGCTCGTCGAGAATCTGCCCGGTCGAGTCGCTGCTGCCGTCGTTGACGACGATGACTTCGTAATCGGGCGTCAGCTTCGAGGCCGACTGAATGGCCGTGATGACGAGGCTCGCGATCGTCCCGCTGTCGTTGTAGGCGGGAAAAAATACGCTGAGACCAGGCGACTTCGTCGGATCGGCGGCCGGCATTTTCTGGGCGGAGACACGTTAATACACTAGCGCCTCAGGCGCAATCGCCACGGCACGATGACCGATTCCAGGAGCACGCTCGACGTGAGCTTCGATGCGCCTTCGCGCCGCTCGACGAAAATGATCGGAATTTCCCGAATGCGGCACCCCAGTTGCCGGGCGAGAAAGAGCTGCTCGACGAGAAACGCGTAGCCGTCGGCCACGAGCGTGTCGAGCGGCAGCCTGGCGAGCGCGTCGCGGCGCCAGCAGCGGAAGCCGGTCGTGCAGTCCTTCTCCTCGAGTCCGATCACTGCCCTGATGTACTGGTTGGCAAAGCTGCTGAGGATGATGCGATGGAGCGGCCAGTTGACGACGCTGACGCCGTGCAGGTACCGGGATCCCAGCACGAGATCCGCGTCGGCCGCGGCTGATGCCAGGTCCGGCATGTACTTCGGATCGTGCGAGAAGTCGGCATCCATCTGGAAGATGAGCTCGGCGCCATCGGCCAGCGCCTGTTTGAGGCCTGCCACGAGCGAACGTCCGAGGCCTCGCGCACCCTTGCGGTGGATGACCGTGATCCGGCCGGTGTAGGTTGCCGCCAGCTCGTCGGCAAGCGCCCCGGTTCCGTCCGGCGAATCGTCGTCGACGACGATGACGCGGTAGCCGTCGTATTGAAGGATGGCCGACGCCAGCGCCGACAGGTTGTCGCGTTCGTTGTAGGTGGCGATGACGACGGCATTCATCGCGGCCCTTGCAAGCGCATCGCGGAAATCTGCTCGGACACCAGACCCACGAGAAAGATCACGACGGCGAGCACGAGGAGCAGTACCGACGAGTCGGTCATGTCGTGGCGCGTCGCCACCGTCCAGATGGCGTAGCCCGTGCCCAGGGCGAAAAATATGCCTGAAATCGGCAGAAAAATTCGCAGCGGGCTGAAGATCGTGACGACCCTCAGCAGAATCATGAGGAAGCGCGCGCCGTCGGACACGAGCTTGATCTTCGACTTGCCGAGTCGAGGCGCGACCGAAATCGTCTCGAAGCGCACGCTGTACCCGGCTTTCACGAACGCGAGCGTTGTCGTGGCCGGTGTCGAGAATCCGTTCGGAAGCAGATGCAGGAATTCGCGGAGCCCGCTCGTACGCGCCGCACGAAGTCCCGATGTGAGATCCGGAATGTGCCGGCCCGTGAGATAGCTGGCCAGCCAGTTCAGCAGGTGGTTGCCGGCGAAGCGCGCCGCCGAGGCCTGCTGGTTCGCGCCCGTCCGTGCGCCAACCACGAGATCGTACTCGCCGAGAAAGTTGACCAGCCGCAATCCGTCGGCCGCCGAATGCTGACCGTCACCATCGATGATGAGCACGAACTCGCCGGCGGCGTTTCTGATGCCGGTCTTGACGGACGCGCCGTTCCCCTTGTTGTAGGGGTGTCTGATGACGCGCGCACCAGCGGTTGTGGCAACGCGTGCCGTCTCGTCGGCCGATCCATCGTCGACGACGAGCACTTCGCACCAGGCCGCGGCGTCGCGCAGCGACTGGATAACGGTGCCGATGGCCTCCGCTTCTTCGAACGCGGGAATGACGACGCTGACGGTGGAAGGATCAGCCACGCGTGCGAAATCGTATCATGGTGTAAACTGGGGGCGAAAATTTAGCGTAAGCCTTTATAAATCTAGATTTTACCCGTTGACATCCCCATACCCGTCCTCTACTATCGCCGTGGACTTTTTTGGAGAGAAATGGAGTAGCCGAGCGTGCTTCGGGGCAACTCGCCGGCGAAAATTGATGACCGGGGGAGACTTAAAATCCCCAACGGGTTCCGCTCGCTCATCGAAAACGAGCACGGGCGCGACCTGTTCGTCACCAGTCTGCACGGCGACTCGGTGCGCCTGTACCCGATGACGATCTGGGCGGCCATCGAGAAGAGGCTCTCACAGATCCCCTCGACGCATCCATCACGGCTGAAATTTCTCGACCGCGTGAACTTCTACGGTCAGGTCTCCGAGATCGACACGCAGGGCCGCGTCGTGATTCCCTCGCGCCTGCGCGAGTCGGCCACGATGGTCGGCGAGGTGGATGTGTTCGGTCAGTTCAACTACCTCGAGGTCTGGAACCACGAGCGGTTCCTCGCGAAGCTCCAGCGCGAGCCGTTCACAGACGATGACGCGCGCGCGTTGTCTGATTTGGGTCTGTAAGACCGATGGCGCGGCACGAGCCGGTCATGACGCGCGAAGTGCTGTCGTTTCTGCGGCCGGAGAACGGCGGCGTGTTCGTGGATTGCACGGTCGGGATGGGCGGGCATTCGCGGGCCCTGCTCGACGCCGGCGCGACGCGAGTCATCGGGATCGATCGCGATCCCGCGTCGCTCGCCATCGCGGCCGAAACGCTGGGCGTCTACGGCAATCGTGTAGAGCTCGTGCATGCGGATTATCGGGCGATCGAATCGGTTCTTGACGCCCGCGGGCTCGATCGCGTCGACGGCACCGTCACCGACATGGGGATGTCGTCGTATCAGCTCGACGGCGAAGGACGGGGTTTCAGTTTTCAGCGTGACGATCCGCTCGACATGCGGATGGACACGTCGTCCGGCTCCACGGCTGCCGATCTCCTGCGCGACTCGGCGGAGACGGACATCGCCGACGCGATTTACCGGTTCGGCGAAGAGCGGTTCTCGCGGCGCATCGCGCGGGCCATCGTCCAGGCGCGCGAGTCGGCGCCGCTCGAGACCACCGGGCAGCTCGCGGCGATTGTGAGGAGGGCAGTACCGAGGCGCGGATTTTCCAGGATCGACCCGGCGACGCGCACGTTTCAGGCGCTTCGCATCTGGGTCAACCGCGAGTTGGAGAACATCGACGATTTTTTGAGGGTCGTGGCGCGTCGTCTTCGGAAAGGCGCGCGTCTGGTCGTGGTCACGTTTCACTCGCTCGAGGATCGGATCGTCAAGCACACGCTGCGTGCGCTGGCACAGACAGACGGCGCCCGTATACAGGTCCTGACGAAGAAGCCGATTACCCCCCAGCCCGACGAGTTGGAACGGAACCCCCGGGCGCGCAGTGCAAAACTCCGCGCGGCGGAGTGCGTGGTGTAACGAACTCAGAACCAACAACCGTACCGATCGAGCAACTGACTGGGGCAGCACATGAGCTCATCCGCAGAAGCATTCGAATACGCCATCAAGAAAGACGTACGGAACAACCCCATCGTCCGGGAGGTCGACGAGCGGCGGCTGCGCGAGCAGTGGCGATCGGTGGCCTTCGGCGTGCTGTTCGTGGGCGTGCTCCTCTTTTCCGGATGGCAGCGCGTCGAGCTCCTGCAGCACGGCTACCGCCTCGAGCAGATGCAGAAGGAGCGCGGCGACGAGGAGGCGGCGAACCGCCATCTGCGGCTGGAGATCGAAACGCTCAAGTCGCCGCAGCGCATCGAGCGGCTCGCGACGACGAACCTGCACCTCGTGACGCCGGATACCGGCGCCGCGATCGTGATCGAGCGCGTAGTGCCCGGCGAACCGCCGGCGGCGTCTGTCGTCGCCCGCGTCAGGGAGTGACGGCGTGAGCGAGCCAACCCACGACAAGTGGCGCGCGACCATCCACGGCCGGCTCGTGCCGGCGGCGGTGATGTTCGTGCTGTGGGCCGCCAGCATTCAGGGGCGGCTGCTCTACCTGCAGGTGCACAAACACGACGACCTGCAGGCGCGGGCGGAAAACCAGTCCGAGCGCACGATGGACATCTCCGCCAAGCGGGCGGAGATCGTCGATCGTCACGGACGCGTGCTCGCCTACAGCGTGGACGCCGACTCGGTGTTTGCGGTGCCCAGCGAGATCGTGGATGCGCCGCAGGCCGCAAAGCGGGTCTGCGACGCCCTGACCGATTGCGCGCCGAAGGAAGAGCAGGCGCTCGCGGCCAGGATGCGTCAGCGGCGGGCGTTCGTGTTCCTTCGCCGCCGGGTGACGCCGCACCAGGCCGGGCGAGTGGCACAGTTGAATCTCGAGGGCGTCAGGTTCGTCAAGGAAGATCGCCGCTTCTATCCAAAGAAACAACTGGCGGCCCAGTTGCTGGGGTTCGTCGGTGTCGACAACAAGGGTCTTGCCGGGATCGAAGCGGCGTACGACAACCAGATCAGCGGCGCTCAGGGAAGGCTGCTCTACCAGACCGATGCCCGCGGCCGCGCCTTCAGTCGCCTCGAGCGTCCGCCGACGGCAGGGGCGACCGTCGAGTTGACGATCGACGAGTACTTGCAGCACGTCGCCGAACGCGAGCTGCGTGAGGGCGTCGCGCGCGCCAGGGCCTCGGGCGGCACGGTGTTGATCATGTCGCCGACCACCGGCGAAATACTCGCGCTCGCGAACGAGCCGACGTTCAACCCCAACGCCTTTGCCAGCGCGTCTCCCGAGCATCGCCGGAATCGCGCGGTGCAGGACCTCTACGAGCCCGGCTCGACGTTCAAGGTCGTGACCGCAAGCGCCGCGATCGAAGAACACGTCGTCGGCGTCGACGACATCATCGACGTGTCCGGCGGAAAGATTCGCTTCGGCTCGCGCGTCATCGAAGATGTGCACGCCTACGGCCGGCTCTCGTTCACCGACGTCATGGTGAAGTCGAGCAACGTCGGCGCCATCAAGGTGGGGCTGAGGCTTGGCGCGGAGCGTCTCGGGATGTACGTGCGCCGTTTCGGATTCGGCCGTGCGCTCTCGCCCGACTTCCCCGGCGAGACTACCGGCATTGTCTGGGATCCGAAGCACCTGGACAACAGCGCGCTCGCGTCGATGTCGATGGGCTACCAGATCGGTGTGACGCCGCTGCAGATGGTGGCGGCGGTGAGTTCCGTGGCCAACGGCGGCGATTTGATCCAGCCGCGCGCCGTGCGCGCGCTCATCAAGAACGGCAAACGTCAGGACGTGAAGCCGACGATCCTCGGGCGCACGGTTTCGAAAGACACCGCGGCGACGCTGACCGACATCATGGAGCAGATCGTCGCACGGGGAACCGGGACGTTTGCCCAGGTCGAGGGCTACACGATCGCGGGAAAGACCGGCACCGCCGCGAAGCTCGTCAACGGACGGTATTCGAAGTCGGACTACTTCGCGTCGTTCGTCGGGTTCTTTCCGTCGCGCAATCCGGTCGCCACCATCATCGTCGTGCTGGATTCGCCGCACGCCATGGGGTACTACGGCGGGCCCAACGCCGGTCCCGTGTTTCAGCGGATCGCGGCGGCCACACTGCGGCACTTCAGCATTCCGCCGACGCTCAACGCCCCGCCGCCCGTGCTCGTCGCACGCCGGACGAGCCCGCCCGAGATTCAGCCGGCTCGCAGCGAACGGGACGCCGCGATCGTGTCCATTGGAACCGGTGGCGACGTGCGCGATCTTCCGGATTTTCGCGGGCTGAGCGCGCGAGAAGCCCTGCGCGTCCTGACCAGGATCGGCCTGACCGCGCGGCTGAAGGGCACCGGCGTGGTCACGAGCCAGTCTCCGCCCCCGGGAACGCCAATCGAACCGGGTATGGCCTTTGAGCTCCACCTCGACCGTTCGGCGCCGGCCGTTGTCGCATCGCTGGAGCCATGAAGGTCGCGTCGTTGCCAGGCATTGATATCCACGGAGTGGCGTACGACTCGAGGCGCGTGCAACCAGGCGATGTCTTCATCGCGTTGAAAGGGTTGAAAGCCGCCGGAACCGATTTCGCGGACGATGCCATCCGCCGGGGCGCCGTTGCCGTCGTGTCCGACGAGCCGGGACCGGCAACGTCCACGGTGCCATGGATCACGGTTCCCGACGCGCGACGCGCGATGGCCTCGCTGGCCGCTGAGCTCTACGGCCATCCCAGCCGCTCGATGCAGGTTGTCGGCATCACCGGCACGAACGGCAAGACGACCACCGCGTATTTGTTACGCGCCGTTCTTGACGCGGCGGGAAAAAAGTGCGGGCTCATCGGGACAGTCACCTATTCGACCGGCGACCAGGAACTGCCAGCATCGCGGACCACCCCGGAGGCACCGGATGTGCAGCGCATGTTCCGGCAGATGGTCGACGCGGGTTGTGGCGCTTGCGTGATGGAAGTGTCGTCGCACGCGCTGGCGCTCCGGAGAGTGGACGGGACGGCGTTTGCGGCAGGGGTGTTCACCAACTTGACTCGCGACCATCTCGACTATCACGGCGACATGGAGTCGTACTTCGCCGCGAAGCTGCGGTTGTTCGAGATGCTGCCCGCCGGTGCGCCCGGGGCGATCAACCTCGACGATCCCAGGGGCGAGACGGTGCGGAAGGCGACCGCCACGCCGGTGACCTACGCCATCCACAAGCCGGCCGATGTCACGCCGGGTCCCTTGACGCTGACGTTCGGCGGGCTCGAGTTCGACGCGCGCACGCCGAAAGGCAGCGTGCGCGTGAAGTCGCGTCTGGTCGGCCGTCCGAACGTGTCGAACATCCTCGCGACGGTCGCGGTCGCGACGGCCCTGGGGCTGCCGGTCGCCGCCATCGAACGCGGTCTCGCCAACCTCGACGGCGTGCCCGGACGGTTCGAGGTGGTGTCGGATGCCCGCGACGACATCACGGTCGTCATCGACTACGCGCACACGGACGACGCGCTGAAGAACCTGCTCGAGACGGCCCGTCCGCTGGCTCAGCGCCGCGTGATCACGCTCTTCGGGTGCGGGGGCGATCGCGATCGCACGAAGCGGCCGCTCATGGGCGCCGTGGCGTCCCGGCTGAGCGACGTCGTCGTCATCACCTCGGACAATCCGCGCAGTGAGGATCCGTCGCGCATCATCGACGAGATCAAGCGTGGCGTTCCGGCGGCGTTCGATCGCGACGACAAGACGACGTTTGCCATCGTCGATCGCAAAGAGGCAATCGAGTTCGCGATCAAGGCGGCACAACCCGGCGACCTGGTGCTGCTGGCCGGGAAAGGCCACGAGAAATCGCAGTCCATCGGTACCCGGAATCTGCCGTTCGACGAGGCCGACATCGCGCGCCATGCGCTGGAGCGGAGACGCTGACGCCGGACACGATCGCGGCGGTCGTCGGTGCGGCGGCGTCGGGACCGGGGCGTGAGCGGGAGATCGCGGGCTTCTCGATCGATACGCGAACGATCGCGGCGGGCGACATGTTCGTGGCGATTCGCGGTCCCCGATTCGACGGCAACGCGTACGTCGTCGAGGCCGTGCGCAAGGGAGCGGCGGCGGCCATGGTCAGCGATGCGGGGCTGATCGGCGCGCCAGGACTGGCGTCGACGCCGCTCATCGTCGTGCCCGATACGGTGGTGGCGCTCCAGACGCTGGCCAACCGCGTGCGGCGCGATTCTGGCGCGGCCGTCGTGGCGGTGACCGGCAGCGCGGGCAAGTCGACGACCAAGGAGATTACGGCGGAGTTTCTGTCGGCGCGATACAGGGTCTTCCGGAACAAGGGGAACCTGAACAATCACATCGGGCTTCCGCTCTCGCTCCTCGAGCTGAGCAGGAAACCCGACATCGGGGTGCTCGAGCTGGGAATGAACCACTTCGGCGAGATCAGCGCGCTCGTGAAGATCGCCGAGCCCGAAGTGCGCGTGTGGACCAACGTCGGTCCGGCCCACCTCGAGTTCTTCGGGACGGTCGAGGCGATCGCCCGGGCGAAAGCCGAAATCATGGAAGGCGCCGACAAGGACGCCTTGCTCGTCGCCAATGCCGACGACGATCTCGTGATGCGTCATGCGGCGACATTCGCCGGACGCGTCCGCACGTTCGGTGTCGAGCGGCCGGCCGACGTCCGGGCGCTCGCGGTTCGCGATCTCGGCATCGATGGCAGCGCCGCGCTGGTCCGGACGCCGATTGGCGAAGCGGAAATCAGGACGCCGCTGGCGGGCGCCGCGAATCTCTCCAACATCCTCGCGGCCGCGGCGGTCGCGATCCGTTTCGACGTGCCGCTCGGCGACATCGTCGAGCGGGCGGCATCGCTGAGACCCGTCGCGAGGCGTGGAGAAATCATCCGCACCAGGCGGCTGACAATCGTGGACGACTCGTACAACTCGAACCCGGGAGCCCTGTCGCGGGCGTTGTCGATGATGGCCGGCGAGACGCGCTGTCACCGGCGGGTGGCGTTCATCGGGGAGATGCTCGAGCTTGGTGAGGCCTCGGCGGCGCTGCACCGCGCGTCCGGCGAAGAAGCGGCGCGGGCCGGCATCAGCGAGCTCGTGGCGGTGGGAGGGGCCAGCGCGCGGGCGCTCGCAGAAGGTGCGGCCGCCGCCGGCATGTCCGGCGCACACGTGCACTACGTCGCCAGCAGCGACGAGGCCGCAGATCTCGCGGTGACGCTCGTGAAGCCCGGGGATCTCATTCTCGTGAAAGGGTCGCGTGGCATTCGTACCGAGGTTGTGGCGGATCGCCTCAGGGCGGAGTTCGCCTGATGCTCTACAACCTTCTGTTTCAGTTTCACAACCAGGTTCCTGTACTGAACGTCATTCAGTACATCACCTTCCGCACGGCCGCGGCGAGCCTGACGGCGCTCGTCATCAGCCTGCTGCTCGGGCCGTGGCTCATCCGCAAGCTGCGCGAATTTCAGATCGGCCAGATGATCCGCGACGAAGGGCCGGCGTCGCACGAGCCGAAGGCCGGTACCCCGACGATGGGCGGCCTGCTGATACTGACGGCGTCGCTCGTCCCGACGTTACTGTGGGCGGATCTTCGCAAGGTGTACATCTGGATCGCCGTGCTCGCGACGGCCGCTGTGGCGCGGTGGGTTTCGTCGACGACTACCTCAAGATCGTGCGACGCTCGCACCACGGCCTTCTGCCGCGATACAAGCTGGTCGGGCAGGTGGGTGTCGCGCTGCTGGTGGGTGACGCTCTCTACCTGGCCGGTACAGGCAGCCGCCGTTGTACACCACGCGGTTGATCTTTCCGTTCTTCAAGTCGCTGATTCTCGACCTCGGCTGGCGGTACATCCCGTTCATCGTCTTCGTGCTGGTCGGGACGTCGAACGCGGTGAACCTCACCGACGGTCTCGACGGGCTGGCGATCGGCACGTTCGGGATTGCGGCCGCGGCGTTCACCGCGCTCGCCTACGTCACGGGGCACCGCGTGCTCGCCAGCTACCTCCTCCTCGTACACTGCTCGCCGGCGGCGAGCTGACGATCTTCTGCGGCTCGCTGGTGGGGGCGAGCCTCGGATTCCTCTGGTACAACTCGTATCCGGCGGAGATCTTCATGGGCGACGTCGGCTCGCTCGCCCTCGGCGGAGCGTTCGGGACCGTGGCGATCCTGATCAAGCAGGAATTGCTGCTGCCGCTCGTCGGCGGCGTGTTCGTGATCGAGACGCTTTCCGTGATCATCCAGGTGGCGTCGTTCAAGCTGCGCGGCAAGCGCGTGTTCAAGATGGCACCGCTGCACCACCACTTCGAACTGATCGGATGGAGCGAGCCGAAGGTGATCACGCGGTTTCTCATCGCGGCGATCATCTTCGCGCTCTTCAGCCTGACGACGTTGAAACTCAGATGAGCTTCTCTGTGCGCGGACAGAACGTGACGGTCGTGGGAGCGGCGCGCAGTGGCGTCGCGGCCGCGCTGCTGCTCGCCGATCGCGGCGCGCACGTCGTGCTCACCGACGCGCGCTCCGAGCTGGAGCCCGCCGAGACCGGCAGGCTGCAGGCCGCCGGGGTCGCGCTCGAGCTGGGAAGCCACCGGCTGGCGACCTTCACGTCTGCCGATCTGCTCGTGCTGAGTCCCGGCGTGCCGCTGGACCAGGCGCCCATTTTCGCGGCGCGCGAGAAGGGCGTTCCGATCATCGGCGAGATCGAGCTTGCGTCGCGCTGGCTGAGCGGACGCATCGTCGCGATTACCGGGACGAAAGGGAAGTCGACGACGACCACGTTGACGGGCCGCATGTTCGACGCGGGCGGTCTGCGGGCGATGGTTGGCGGCAATATCGGGACTCCCCTCAGCTCGCAGGTGGCGGTCTCGACGCCGGAGACATTTCACATCGTCGAGGTGAGCAGCTTTCAGCTCGAAACCATCGAGACGTTTCATCCGTGGATAGCGGTGCTGCTGAACCTGTCTTCGGACCATCTGGACCGCCATGGCTCGATGGAGGCGTACAAAGCGGCGAAGGCCCGGATTTTCGAGAACCAGACCGAAGCCGACTTCGCCGTCGTGAATGCCGACGATCCGCAGACGCTGGCGATGGCCCGCGCCAGCCGCGCGCGAAAGATCGTCTTTTCTGTCAGCACGCCGGTCGTCCCGCTGTCGTCGATTCGGCTGCTGGGCCGCCACCTGTTCAGCGACGTCATGGCCGCGGCGACGGTGGCGAGGATTGCGGGCGTCTCGCACGACGCCATGGTGCAGGCGGTCGAGTCGTTTACCGGGCTCGAGCACGCGCTCGAACCCGTTGCCGTGATCGACGGCGTGCGCTTCGTCAACGACTCCAAGGCGACCAATGTCGACGCCGCAGAGCGAGCCATCGAGAGCTTCGAGCCGGGGCTCGTCGTCATCCTGGGCGGGCGCTTCAAGAGCGGAGATTTCTCGCTGCTCGAGAAGCCGCTCAAGGCGCGAGACGCGCACGTGATCGCGATTGGAGAAGCCACGCCGCTCATTCGCGAAGCCCTGGATGGGCGCGTGCCGGTCGAGGCGGCCGAGTCGATGCCGGCCGCCGTCCGTCGATCGTTCAAGCTGGCGAAGGCGAAAGGGGGCGCCGCCACGGTGTTGCTCGCACCGGCGTGCGCCAGCTTCGACATGTTCCGCGACTACGCGGAGCGAGGCCGGGTGTTCAAGCAGGAAGTGCTGAGGCTGGCCGAGGTCGCGGAGCGGCGCGGGGCGATGGAGGCCCCGCAAGAAAACAACGAACGGTGAACAGTCGTCAGTCGGCTGCAGGCGAATGAGAGCTGGCTGCTGGGAACGCAGGCTGCCCCGGCCTGTGAAGCTGGTGTCCCACTCCCTGGGCTGACTGATGACTGTTGACCGTTCGTCCGCCTTCGCGCCCGGTGTTCAGAGCGCTTCGGCGTGACAAGTGCGAACGATGTTCACCCTCTTTCTCGGCCTTGCGCGCGAAACCCTGTAGGGGCCGCGGACAAGGCGAACAACTATGGCCCGAAAACTGAAGTCCGACAAGGTCCTGTTCCTCGCCACCCTGCTCCTGGTGTGCGCGAGCGTCGTGATGGTCTACAGCGCCTCGGCGGCCCTGGCGATGAACCGGTTCAACCAGCCCTATTTCTTCCTCGTCAAGCAGGCGATGTGGGCGGCGCTGGGCCTGGCCGCGATGAGCGTCGCCATGCGGTTCGACTACCGCAATTACCGCCAGCCTTCCTTCATCTGGGCGTCGCTCGGGCTCGTCGTGCTGGCGCTGGTCGCTGTCCTCTTCAGCTCCCCCATCAACGGCAGCCGCAGGTGGTTCGGTGTCGGAGGGTTCGGCGTGCAGCCCTCGGAGCTGGCGAAGCTGAGCGCCATCTTCTTCATTGCCGCCCTGCTCGAGCGGCGGATGCACCGCATCGACGACATCCCGTACGCGCTCGTCCCGATCGGCGTCGTCATCGGCGGGCTCGTGGGCCTCATCCTGCTCGAGCCGGATCTCGGCACGGCGATGACGCTGCTGCTGATCGCGGTCGCCATGGTGTTCACGGCCGGTCTGAGCTACCGCTACATCGTCGGCGCCATGCTCTGCGGCTTGCCGGTCGTGTACTTCATCCTGATGAGCGCGTCGTACCGGCGCCGCCGGCTGCTGGCGTTCTGGGATCCGTGGAGCGATCCGCTCGGCGACGGATTCCAGGTCATCCAGTCGCTCATCGCGGTCGGCTCGGGCGGATTCGCGGGCCGCGGGTTCATGTCGGGCGTGCAGAAGCTGTTTTACCTGCCGGAGCCGCACACCGATTTCATCTACGCCGTCATCGGCGAAGAGTTCGGGCTGGTCGGGACGACCGTCGTCATGGCGTGCTTCATGGTCATCGCCTGGCGTGGATTGAAGATTGCGATGGAGGCGCCGGACCGCTTCGGCGCGTTCCTCGCCGTCGGCCTCACCACGATGATCGCGGTGCAGGCATTTTTCAACATCAGCGTCGTGCTCGGTCTGGTGCCGACCAAAGGCATTCCGCTGCCGTTTGTCAGCGCGGGCGGATCGTCGCTGCTCATCAGCCTGCTGGGCATGGGCATTCTGCTCAACGTGTCGCAGCATTCGGCACCGGCGTCGTGAGCGGAGGCGGTGTGCATGCGCGTGGTCATTGCAGGAGGCGGCACGGGCGGCCACCTGTTTCCCGGGCTGGCGGTTGCGCGCGCCTTGCAGGCGCGGCAGGCGGATGCGCAGATCTCGTTTGCCGGAACAGCCGCGGGCATCGAGGCCCGTGTGATTCCGCCGACCGGGTTCCCGCTCGATCTGATTCGGAGCGCGGGCCTGAAGGGGAAGTCGATCGTCGCGCGGATGCGTGGAGCGCTGCTGTTGCCGCTGGGCGGACTCGATGCCTGGCGTCTCGTCAGCCGCCGCGACCCGCACGTCGTGATCGGCGTGGGCGGCTACAGCTCGGGGCCGGTCGTCGCGATCGCGGCGCTGCGCGGCATTCCGACGCTGGTGCTCGAACAGAATGCCGTGCCCGGGCTCACCAACCGGATGCTGGCGCCGTTTGTCAGCCGCGCGGCGGTGACCTATGACGCCTCGCTCCGGTATTTCGGCGCGAAGGGCTTTGTCAGCGGCAATCCGGTTCGGCGCGAGTTCCTGGAGGGTGGAGATGATCCCAGTGGCGATGCGGCACTCAACGCTTCCCGGGTCCGGGTCCTGATCTTTGGCGGCTCTCAGGGGGCGCACGCCATCAACTTGGCCCTGGTGGCGGCGGCGCCGCGGCTGGCGGCCGCGGCCGCAACCCTCGATCTCGTCTGCCAGACGGGGACACGGGATTTCGATGTGGTTCGAGAGGCGTTCGAACGGCATGGCGTGCAAGGCCGCGTGGAACGGTTCATCGATGCGATGGACCGAGAGATGAAAGCGGCGGGGCTCGTCGTCTCGCGCGCGGGCGCGACGACTCTGGCGGAAGTGACCGCGGCGGGTCGGCCGGCGATTCTGATTCCACTGCCGACCGCGACCGACGATCACCAGCGCCAGAACGCGCGCGTGCTCGAGAGCGCCGGAGCGGCCGAGCTGCTGGAGCAGAAAGACGTGAGCGGCGACCGTCTGGCCGACCGCATCATCGCACTGGCCGGCGACCGCGACAGGCGGCTTCGCATGTCGTCGGCCGCCCGGCAGCTCGCCAGGCCGCGGGCGGCGGACGAGATCGTGGACGCCGTCGTCGCGATCGCCCGGCGGCGCGATTCGGCATGAGCGGCGTACTTGGCCAGGCGAAACGGATTCATTTCATCGGGGTTGGCGGCATTGGCATGAGCGGCATCGCGGAATTACTGGTGAATCTCGGCTATCAGGTGAGCGGCTCTGACGTACACCTGACGGACATTACCGCACGGCTCGCGTCGCTCGGCGCCCATATCACCGAAGGGCACGACGCGAGCCACGTGCGCGATGCCGAGGTCGTCGTCTATTCGTCCGCCGTGCGGCCGTCGAACCCGGAGATCGTCGCCGCCCGCGAGCGGGGCCTCGCCGTCGTTCCACGAGCCGAGCTGCTGGCCGAACTGATGCGGCTGCGTCAGAGCATCGCGGTGGCGGGCGCGCACGGCAAGACGACCACGACGTCGATGATCGCGCTGGTGCTCGACGTCGCCGGTCTCGATCCGACGGCGATTATCGGCGGCCGCGTCAGCTCGTTCGGCAGCAACGCCAGGCTCGGGCGCGGGAAGTATCTCGTGGCGGAGGCCGATGAAAGCGACCGATCGTTCCTGAAACTCTCACCGCGATTTGTGGTGATCACGAACATCGATCGCGAGCACCTGGAGGCGTATCGGGATTTCGACGACCTGAAAGCCTCGTTCGTCCAGTTCGCCAATGGCGTGCCCTCGAACGGCGTCGTCATCCTGTGCTCGGACGATCCGCATCTGCGGGAGGTCCGCGGTGCGATCAAGCGTCATGTGGTGACCTATGGTCTCGACGATGCCGCCGATGTCACGGCGGTGGACGTGCAGCTGAAGGGCTTCCAGTCCCAGTGCACCGTGCGCGCGCGCCGGCCTGGCGGCCGTGCGGTCGAGCTCGGCACGCTGCAGCTCTCGGTGCCGGGGCGTCACAACTGCCTCAACGCGCTGGCGGCCGTGGCGATGGCGCGCGAACTGGGCATTGCCTGGAGCGATATCGCGCGCGCGCTCGCGGGATTCCACGGTGCCGAGCGGCGGTTCCAGCGCCGCGGCGAGGCGAACGGCGTGCTGGTCGTGGAGGATTACGGCCACCATCCCACAGAGGTTGCCGCGGTGATCGCGGCGGCAAAGCAGATTGCCACGGGCCGCCTCATCGTGGCGTTTCAGCCGCACCGCTTCACGCGAACGCAGTTTCTCCTGCACGAGTTCGGTCGAGCGTTCGTCGGGGCCGACGTCCTGATGCTGACCGACATCTATCCGGCCGGTGAGGATCCGATCCCGGGCATCACGCTGGACGCACTGGCGAGCGCAGTCCGGTCCGATTTCAAGGGAGAGCTGAGCCTCGTGCCCGCCGTGGCCGAGCTGCCCGCAGCGCTGGCGGCGACGGCCAGGCCAGGCGATCTGGTGGTGCTGCTCGGTGCGGGCTCCATCGGTTCGATCGCGGCTTCCGTCGTCCACGCGCTGCAGGAGGGTTGTTGATGGCTGTCGCCGCACCCTCGGACAAGCGTTTTCGCCGGTCGCACGTCAAGCCGGCGCGCAGGCGCAGCGGGCTGTGGTTGCGCCGGCTGCGCGTGGCGGCGACCGTCGCTGCGGCTGCGCTTGCCATCTACACCGGACGCCGCGCGGCAACCACGCTCGCGGGAAGCGAGATCTTCCGGGTCGATGGGGTGAACGTTCGGGGCAACCATCGCCTGTCGAGCGGCGAAGTGCTCTCGCTCGTCGCCGGACTCCGGGGCCGGAGCATTCTGTCCCTCGACCTCGAACAATGGCGGCTCAGGCTGCTGGATTCGCCGTGGGTGGCCGACGCGTCGCTTCGACGCACGCTGCCATCGACGGTCGACGTGATGATTCTGGAACGCACGCCGCTCGGCATCGGCCGCATCAACGGCGCGTTGTTCCTGGTAGACGACCGCGGCACGTCGATCGACGAATACGGACCGAATTACGCGGATCTCGATCTGCCGATCATCGACGGCCTGTCGGCGGTGCCGGGTGACGAAATCACCGACGTCCACCGCGCGCTGCTCGTGCGCAGGCTGCTCGATGCGCTCCGCGTGCGAAACATGGCCGGCCGGATTTCGCAGATCGACGTCAGCGATGCCCGCAACGCGATCGTGCTGCTCGACGACGATCCGACGCTCATCCAGCTGGGCAATGAGCGGTTCGTCGAGCGGCTGCAGTCGTATCTCGAACTGGCGCCCGCGCTTCGCGAGCGCGTGCCGGCGATCGACTACGTGGATCTTCGATTCGACGAGCGGGTCTACGTCAAGCCGTCGAAGGACAGGCCGCCGGCCGTCAACAGGAACGCAACCAAACCTGCTCGAACGACGCAGACGGGTTAGGGGGGGTATGGGCAGTAGAGAGCGATATCTCGTCGGGCTCGACATCGGCACGTCGAAGGTGGCGGCCATCGTTGCCGAGCTGATGGACGACGGCAGCCTGGAGATTATCGGCATCGGCGTGGCCGAAGCGAAGGGCATTCGCCGCGGCGCCGTCGTCAACCTGGAGGCGGCGGTCGAGAGCATCAAACACGCCGTCGACGAAGCCGAGCTGATGGCGGGCGTCGAAGTCGATTCGGTGCACGTGGCCATCTCGGGGCCCCACATCAAAGGCTTCAACAGCCGCGGCGTGATTGCCGTGGCCGGCAAGAATCGCGAGATCACGCGCGACGACGTACGGCGCGCGATCGACGCCGCCAAGGCGGTTGCGCTGCCGACGGGACGGGAGATTCTGCACGTGCTGCCCCAGGATTTCGTCGTCGACGAGCAGGACGGCGTCGGCGCGCCGGTGGGCATGACGGGCGCGCGCCTGGAAGTGAACGTCCACATCGTCACCGGCGGATCGACCGCGACGCAGAACGTCGTCGCGTGCGTGAACCGGGCGGGCATCAGCGTGGCCGACACCGTCATCGAGCAGCTCGCGGCGAGCGAAGCCGTGCTGACGCCCGACGAGAAAGAGCTGGGTGTGGCGATCGTCGACATCGGCGGCGGCACGACCGACCTCGCGATTTTCGAGCGCGGCAGTCTGTGGCACACGGGCGTGGTCGGCATCGGCGGCGATCACTTCACCAACGACATCGCCGTCGGTCTCCGTACGCCGATTCCCGACGCCGAGAAGCTGAAGCGCAAGTGCGGGTGCGCGTTGTCTTCGCTCGTGGACGAAGACGAAACGATGGAGGTGGCCAGCGTCGGCGGCCGCAAACCGAGGCTGATGGCCCGCCGCGTGCTGTCGGAAATCCTTCAGCCCCGCGCCGAGGAAATCTTCCATCAGGTGTGGGATGAAATTCGACGCGCGGGCTACGAGAAATCGCTGAACTCCGGCATCGTCCTGACGGGCGGCGGCGCGATTCTCGAGGGCATGCCGGAGATTGCGGAGCAGATCTTCGATCTGCCCATCAGGCGCGGATTGCCGGCCGGTGTCGGTGGTCTTGCCGATCACGTGGCGAATCCCGAGTTCGCCACGGCGGTCGGTCTTGGTGTTGTACGCGCAGAGAAATCACATGGGCGAAGCCGGCCGGATGGTCGGTGCGGGCGCGTTCGGGCGCGTGGCCGGTCGGCTGCGTGGGCTGTTCAAGGAATTCTTCTGAGGGGAGGCCCCTAATGGCTGAAGTGCGAGAACACTCGTTGCGTTTGAAGCTGGCCGAGGAGACACGCGCCGGGGCGCGCATCAAGGTCATCGGCGTGGGCGGCGGCGGCAGCAATGCCGTCAACCGTATGGTGCAGGTCGGCCTGGAAGGCGTCGAGTTCATCGTCGCCAATACCGACAGACAGGCGCTCGACCAGAACGCCGCGCCGATCAAGATTCAGATTGGCGCCAAGCTGACCAAGGGCCTCGGCGCGGGGGCCGATCCGAATGTCGGACGCGCAGGCCGGCGCTCGAAGACACCGACAGCCTCATCCAGGGGCTCACCGGCGCCGACATGGTGTTCGTCACCACCGGCCTCGGCGGTGGCACCGGCACCGGCGCGGCGCCGGTGATCGCCAGCCTCGCGAGCGAGCTCGGGGCGCTGACGATCGCGGTCGTGACGAAACCGTTCAAGTTCGAAGGCAAGAAGCGGCAGCAACAAGCCGAGCGCGGGCTCGCCGCCCTTCGCGAGGAGTGCGTCGATACCATCATCACGATTCCGAACGAGCGGCTGCTGGCCATCGTCGAACGCGGGACGACCCTGCCGGAAGCCTTCTCGACCGCCGACGACGTCCTGCGGCAGGCGATCAGGGCATCTCCGACCTCATCCTGGTGCCCGGGCTCATCAACCTCGACTTCGCCGACGTCAAGACGATCATGTCGGGCATGGGCCTCGCCATGATGGGCACGGGAGTGATGTCGGGCGAGAATCGGTACGCTCGAGGCGGCCAAGGCGGCCATTTCGAGCCCGTTGCTCGAAGGTGCGTCGGTCCAGGGCGCGCGCGGCGTCATCATCAACATTACCGGCGGCCACGATATGTCGCTGATGGAAGTGAACGAAGCCTCGCTGCTGATTCAGGAAGCCGCCCACGAAGACGCGAACATCATCTTCGGAGCGGTCGTCGATCCCACGCTCGAAGGGCGGGTGAAGGTGACGGTCATCGCGACGGGATTCGAGCTCGGCGCGGCGCGGCCGTCCGTGTCGTCGGGAACCCAGACGCCCGTGGATCTGCATCAGGTACACGACACACCTGAAAGAGAAGATCGAGACGCCCGCACCGATGCCCGTCATGGACGTCAGCCGTCTCTCGATTGCGAGAAGACCGACGCTGGATCTTGGGGCGGCAGCGCCCGCACCGGCGGTTGTGACGCCGCAGGCGAAAGCGGCAATGGGCGGCGCGGAGGACATCGATCTCGACGCCCTGACGGCGTTCGATGTGCCCGCTTTTCTGCGGCGGGAGATTTAGGGTGGTAGACTGAATATATCCACGGTAATCGAGACCGCCTTCGACGCAGGCTGAGTGTCCTGCTGCCGGGATCGTTGTTATTCAGCATCCATGAACTCCTGGCAGCAGAAAGAAGCCGCAAAGGCCGTCCTCGCGAAGGAAGTCGGCTACATCCGGAAGCCGCACGCCGACCGGCTGCGTGTGGCGCTGGCATTTCCCAACACGTACTGGGTGGGGATGTCGAATCTCGGCTTCCAGACCGTGTATCAGCTGTTCAACGCGCACGACGACGTCGTGTGCGAGCGCTTTTTTCTTCCCCCGAAACAGCAGCTGAAAGAGCAGCTCGCGTCGCGAATCCCGGTGGTGACGCTCGAGTCTCAGTCCCTCGTTCGGGACTTCGACATCGTCGCCTTCTCGGTATCGTTCGAGTGGGACTACACCAACATCCTGACGATGCTGCGGCTGGCCGGCGTGCCGGTGCGCGCGGCCGACCGCACCGCGCACGATCCGCTCGTCGTCATCGGCGGTGCCGTGACCTTCGTGAATCCCGAGCCGCTGGCCCTGTTCGCCGATGTCGTGGCCGCGGGCGAGGGCGAGGTGCTCGTCCCCGGTCTGGTCGATTCCTGTCGAGAAGGGCTGGCGCGCGGCCCGTTGCTGAAGTCGCTGGCCCCGAAGCGCGGGTTCTACATTCCGTCGTTGTACGACGTCGAGTACAACGCGGACAACACCATCCTGAAGTTCGTTCCCAGGGAAGGCAGCGGCGCGCCGGCTGTGGTGAAGAAGGCCGCGCTCCCGACGACCGAAGCGGTCGATCCGCCCTGCACGCGCATCTTCACACCCGACACCGAGTTCGGTTCGCGGTTTCTCGTCGAGGTGGTCCGCGGCTGCGCCAATCTCTGCCGTTTCTGCTGGGCAGGGTACGACTACCTTCCGGTCCGCGGATTTCCGGCCGACCGCATTCTCGCGCGTGCGCGCGAGGCCCGTGCGCACGCGAAGCACGCCGGCCTGGTGTCGATCGCGCTGTGCGATCACCCGGAGATCGAGCGCATTCTCACCGGTCTGGCCGACATGGGCTATTCGATCAGCCCGGCGTCGCTGAGGCTCGACGACCTGACGGAGACCATCGTCCGGCTGCTTCGCGCCAGCGGCGAAAAGACGCTGACCATCGCGCCGGAAACGGGCTCCGATCGCCTGCGCCGCGTCATCAACAAGACCGTGACGAACGACGAGATTCTCGATCGCGCCGAGCTCATTTTCTCGAACGGCATCGAGAACCTGAAGCTGTACTACATGATCGGCCTGCCGACGGAGACCGACGACGATCTCGTCGCGATTCGCGATCTGACGCTGCAGCTGCGGGAGATCATGCTGAAGCACGCGAAGAGCAAGGGCCAGATAGGCCGCGTGATCGCCAGCGTCAACCCGCTGGTCCCGAAACCGTCGACCGCATACCAATGGCTTCCCATGGAGGATCCGGCTGTGGTCGAAGCGAAGGTGCAGCGGCTGCGCGCGCTGACGTCCGACATCGACAACGTCTTTTTCAACATCAAGTCCGAGCGTCATGCGTTCTACCAGGCGCTGCTTTCGCTGGGCGACCGGCGTGTCGCGCCCGCGATCGAGGCCGCCGAAGCCAACGGCGGCGACTGGCGGCGTGCCGTCGCCGATACCGGGGTCGACGCCGCCTTCTACGTCTTCCGCGATCGCACCAGTGACGAGGTGCTTCCGTGGAGCATCATCGACGGCGGCATGAAAGACACGTTCTTCCGCGGCGAGCTCGACAAGAGTTTCCGCGAGGAATGGACGCTGCCGCCCAAGCGCGCGGCGGAGAACGCGAAGCTGATACCGACGATCTGAACAAACACGGTTCGTCGAGTTCGTCGGGTTCGTGGGTTCGTCGGTTCGTCAGGTTCGTGGGTTCGTGAGGTTCGTGGAGTTCGGTGATGCGGCGCGTGCTGACGCGGTTCGCGCACACCACGTTGAATCCGCGCGAGCCTTGTGCGGCTTGAACCAACGAACCTCACGAACTGGACGAACCTACGAACCCACGAACCTACGAACCGTTCTTGCCACCCTTGTTCATTCCGTTACCGCCAACTGCTCTTCGTGCTCGCGAAAGGCCTGCAGAATGAGGTCGCGAAGGCGATCCTGCGCTGTCGAGTCGGCGATCGGGCGCAGGAGCGCGAAGCTGCGCCGCTCGCCGTTCACCGAGTACTGCCGCGCCGGAAACGTGACGTTGCGGCCCGAACCGTTGCGGCGTTCCCACACCGCGAAGCCCACAAGCTTGAGACCCTGAAAGTACCCGTCGTCGAAGTGCACTTCTGCTTCCGCGAGCTTGCCAGGTGGGGTGCCTTTGTCGTTGGTGGTGATCTTGACCGTCATATCCGCTCCTTCCGCGCACCTGAAGGGCAAGCCCGATACCAGGCGGCGTGTTCCAGAGCCGTTCTGCCAAGATCCTGATTGGGAAGACGTTGCAAGGACCCGGATGCATTGGCGCGAACGTCGCCGCGGCATCCGTGCTGGCGATGACAACTAGAGGAGCAGCATCACGTGCGCGAGCGCGAGCGTTTCGGAATGGGTAATCGTCAGAAGCGAGCTGTTTGCCTTCAACATCGCGAATCGGCGGCCGGCGCCGCCGTGAAACCGCAGTTGCGGGGGGCCGCCCGGTGCGCGCACGACCTCGATATCGCGCCAGAGCACGCCTTGTGAATGCCCGGTACCCAACGCCTTCATCGCCGCTTCCTTGGCGGCAAACCGGCCCGCGAAATGCGGGACCGGATCGCGCCGGCGTGTGGCGTACGCGATTTCTCCTTCGGTGAAGATGCGGCGGAGAAACCGATCGCCGTAGCGGGCGATCGTGGCCGCGATGCGATCGATTTCGGTGGCATCCATACCGATGCCGATAATATTGGTGGACATGACGGACCTCCCTCAGCCTAGCGGCGACTTCGAATGGGTGCAAGCGCCATGGGGTGCGGCGCTCCGCTGCCGGCCGCTCGAGGCGGTCGCTCCCCATTGCTTTACGACGCGCGATCTGGGGCTCGAAGGCGTGCGCGACGAAGACGCCGGGAACTGGCAGCTTCTGAGCCGATCCATGGGGGTCGAGATCGACGGGTTGGTGCGCATGCGGCAGGTGCACGGCGCCGAGGTGTACGTCGCGGAAAAGGGGTCGGGAGGGGTTTTCCAGGTGATGGCACCGGAAAACCCCTCCCGACCCCGTCTCATCTCGCGTACGACGGGTGGCCGGAAGCCGATATCGCCGTCAGCGACGATTCGTCAGTGGTGCTCAGCGTGAGGGCCGCAGACTGTGTACCGGTCCTGCTGGCCGATCGTCATGGCCGCGCCGTGGCGGCGGTGCATGCCGGATGGAGGGGCACGGCGGCGGGCGCCGTGATCGTGGCGGTTCGCGCGCTCGCAGAGCGCTTCCACACGAAGCCGGCCGACGTGGTCGCCGCCGTCGGCCCCAGCATCGGCGCGTGCTGCTATGAAGTCGGCGCGGATCTCGCCGGACACTTCTCGGCGCATGCCGAGGCACCGTGCTGGTTTTCGAGCGACGCCAGGCCGCGCCTCGACTTGTGGCGCGCCACGCGAGACCAGTTGACGCGCGCGGGCGTGCCGGCGGCGCAGGTACATGTGGCCGCGCTGTGTACCTTCGACCATCCAGCGCTGCTGCATTCGTATCGCCGAGATGGTGCGCGTGCGGGGCGGCTGGTGGCCGCGATCAGAAGTGCGCGCGGTAGGACGCCTTGAAGAAGAACGCGCGCGCGTTCTCTCTGTACCGATCGAAATGCAGTTCTTCGTACACCCGTCCGTAGAGCGACCCGTACCCCGCGTGCACCACGGTTCCCGGTGACAGCTCGTAGGAGGCGAGAAAGTCGCCCAGCACGCGCTCGCGTGACGAGTCGAACTGGACGACGGCACGGATGAAGAAACGCGGGCTGAACTGATACGTGTTCCGCATGTTCACGATGTGCACGTCGTAGACGTGCTCGCCCGTGCCGCGGTTGTGGAACGTGACGAAGCTGTATGACGTGTTGCTGTTGACGCGCGGGTGTGGCTGGAGCCCGACGCGGAAGTTCGCCGCCCGGCGACGGCCCTGAAACGGCGCGTCATCGTCGTAGTAGATCCCCGGGCCTTTCTGCGCGCCGCCACCGAGACTCAGCCAGCGCAGAATCTGCACGCTGCCGTCCACCCCCACCCGGCCGACGTCGAATTCCTGTCCCGCATACGTTTCGTGACCGTTGCCGTAGTCCAGCCGCAGGAACCCGGCGCGCGTGAAATTGAAACGTACGGCCGGCAGATAGAACGTCTCCGTCCCTTCCTGCACGCGATCGTTGGCGATCGCCGTCCAGAAGAACGGGTTGATCCGCTTAATCCATGTGAAACGCGGATGCGAGGGATAGAAGTTGATGGCCTGGTACTGCCAGCCGCGCGTGACGCCGACACGATTGACGAACGCGGTGTCCATCCGGAAGCCGCGATCGTAGTGCTCGAGCTGTCCGCCGACGTCGAACCGCCGCGTGCTGTAGAAGTAGGAGCCCTGCGTGCCGATCCCGTTGCTCTTTTCACCCGTCACCGACTGCGAGTGTGTGGTGAGAAACGATCCGTTCGCGGAGAAGTGCTCGCCCTTCTTGACGCTGACGTCGCCGCCCGCAACGCGATTGTAGTCGGTGCCATATTCCGTATCCGACAGGAGCATGCCGACATACTGCCCGCGCCCGAAATTGATGACTTCGCGCCCGACCGTGAACAGCCGTTGACGCGTGCCCTCGACCGACGTGTCGGCTGATGACAGCACGCCGAAGGTATGCCGCCCGGCGGCGCCGGTCAGCTTCAGTCCAGCGCTGGGATCGACGATCGTGCGAGTGTGAACCGCGGTGCGCATCGTGGCGTCGCCGTTGGTGCCGGCGAGATTGAAGAGGCCGAGTCCTTCCATGAAAAACGGCCGCTTCTCGCTGAAGAACACGGGGAAGCGCTGGTTCACTTCGACTTCGAACTGATCGCTTTCGACCTGGCTGAAGTCGGGGTTGACCGTGGCGTCGAGCGTGACGGCCGACGTGATGCCGTACTTCACGCTGACGCCGAAATCCCCTCGCGCGCGCGTCGACTTCCAGCCGAGCTCGTCGCGGCGAACCTGATTGGTCGAGAACGTCGAGCTGGGAATGACGTCGAGCAGGAGCCGTGACTGCAATTGGTCGAACACGATCGACGCGTTGGCGTCGAACACCCATTTGCCCGACGGCATCTCGGGCCATGAGGTCGACACGCCGGTGCGGCTCAGGCGGCGCCAGAAGAGCACACCCATGCGCACGTCGGTGCCGCTCTGGAAGCGGATGTTTTCGATCGGCACGCGAATCTCCGCCGACCATCCGTCGGAGCCTACGTGCCCCGCGCTCTCCCACACCCAGTCGGGCGCGAAGTCTTCGCCGTTGCTGCCGCTCTGCAGCGCGTCCATCTGAATGCCGCTCGGGTTCACGAAGAGGTGATACGCCAGTTGGCCCGCGTGGCTGGAATCGAGGCTCAACCCGACCCAGTCGTCGTTGAACGCGTTATCGCGGCGGCTGATGTTCGTCCGGATGCGGCCGGGCTGCGTGTCGAGGCACCGAAACGCGAAATAGATGGCCGCATCGTCGTAGGCCACCCAGACGGAGGTCTTTTCGGCGGCGGCCTCGCCGCGCATCGGGTTGTACGACATCCAGGTGTCCAGCGGGAGCGGGTCTCGCGACCAGGCCTCGTCGTCGAGCACGCCGTCGAGCTTCGGCGGGGTCGTCAGGCGGTGGGCGGTCAGATCGGCGGCCTGTACGGGCTGGCCATGGCTTTCACGCGGAACGGCGACGAAAATCAGGCAAATCCAGGCAAAACCGACCGCCAGACGCATGCAACCTTAGACGGAGCAACAGGATCCAAGGTTGCAGTAGGCTTTTGCAACCCGGATCGCCGAATTTTCGTAGAGAAACAGAGGGCGTGCCTGCCACCGACGTCGAATTGGTTCGTGGAGCGCTCGATGGGAATGAATCAGCGTTTCGCGACATCGTCCAGCGGTATCAGCGACCGATTTTCGGCCTGATCGTGCGGATGGTCCGGGACCCGGCGCGGGCCGAGGAGCTCGCGCAGGACGCGTTCGTCAAGGCGTTTCGCGCCCTGCACACCTACGATGTGCATCGGAAATTTTCGGCATGGCTCTTCACGATTGCGCATCACGTCGCCATCGACGAGGTGCGGAAGGGCTCGCTGATGACCGAGCCGCTCGAAGAGACGACAGAGGACGGTACGCGGATGCGCGAGTTCGCCGACACGTCGGCCGCGACGCCGGCGGTTCTCACCGAGCGCATCGAGCTGGCCGGCGCCCTGCAGAAGGCCATCGCGCGGCTGAGGCCGGACTATCGCGAGGTCGTCGCCCTGCGCTACGAGCGCGACCTCGACTACGACGAGATCGTGGAAATCACCGGACTGCCGATGGGCACGGTCAAGAGCACGCTCCACCGCGCGCGCAAAGAGCTGGCGGAGCATATGGAGAACCTGGGATGGAGCCCGACAACCCGCTGAACCTGCCCGGCTCGTTCAGCGATGAAGAGCTGCGTGCGCTCTTCAGGGGTGTGGACACGCCGGCGCCGTCGGACCAGTTCGTCGCGCGGACGATGCGGGCCGTCCGGCGCGAGCCCCTGCCGGCCGGACGCCGGGCGCTTCGGAACCCGCTGACATCGCTGGCCGGGTGGGCGGCGGTCGTCGCGGGGGTCGCGCTTTCGTCGTTGATGCTCGTGCTCAGCCATCCGATTTTCGCAAGCGGCCTCACGAGTCTCGTCAGCTACGGCGTCCGGATTGGCTTGTCGATGATCCAGTTTGCCCGGACCGGCATCGCGGTGCTGGACGTGTTCAGCACAACAGGCCTCGCGGTCGCGCGAGCCGCGGCCACAGTCGAAGGTACGACCGGTCTCGTGTTGATGGGTGTCGTGTGCGCGCTGTCACTCTCGGCTCTGCGCCGGCTGCTCGCTTCTGAAGGGGAGGACTCGCAATGGCAAGAACTTTCTTAGCGGTGCCGCTTCTCATCATGCTCGCCGTCATGACGGGATCGGCCCAGCCGCGTGTCGATGACCTGCGCCGTCAGCTCGAAGCGCGGTTCGAGATCCTGCCCATCGCGAACGGCGTCGTGCTGCGGCCGAAGTTCAAGACGTCGGTGCGATCGATCGAGCTTGCGGGCCAGACGATCGCCATCGACGGCACGCCGGTGACGGGCGCGGAGCTCGGCGAGCGGGTCGGCAACAACAGCGATCTCGTCCTGCAGCTCTCGTATCTCGACACCGACGCCCGCCGGGCGCTGGCTCGTGGCGAGCAGCCCGCTTCGGAAAAACCCGCAGATCCGACGGCGCCGACGATTGCAGAGCCAGGTTCTTTGCCAGATCAGGCGAGAGCACCTCGCGCTCGCAGGAGGGAAGATATCGTCCGCATCGGGGAAGCGTTACGGTTGACGCCGACGAGAGTGTGCGTGGCGACGTCGTGGTCATAGGCGGTGCCGCGACCATCAACGGCGAGGTCGATGGTGAGGTCGTGGTGGTGGCGGGGTCGGCGAGTTTCGGACCACAGGCCGATGTGCGCGGCGACGTGACGGTTGTCGGCGGCATGTTGACGCGCGATTCCAAGGCGATCTTTCGCGGGCGCCTTCAGGAAGTCGGGTTTGGCGGCGTCCCGTGGCGCGGGGAGTGGTCCCGGAACCAGAACTGGGACTGGATGAGCGGCATCTACCCCGTGGCGCGTCTGACCACGACGCTCGTCCGCATCGGCCTGCTCGTCCTGCTGACTGCTCTCGTCCTCTTCATTGCGCGCGGTCCGGTCGAGCAGATCGCCGATCGCGTCGCGGCCGATCCGGTGAAATCGTGGTTCGTCGGCTTTCTTGCCGAGATGTTGTTCATCCCGGTCATGGTCATGACGACGATTCTGCTCGTCATCACCGTCGTCGGCATTCCGCTGCTGGTCCTCCTGCCCGTGGCCGTCGTCGCCGGGGGCGTGGCGATGCTCGTCGGCTTTACGGCGGTGGCGTATCACATCGGGCGGATGTTGCAGGAACGATTCGACGCGCTCCGGTCGAGCCCATACGCGGCCACCTTCATCGGCATCCTGTTGATCGTCTCGCCGGTCCTGCTGGCGCGGCTTGTCGGGCTTACCGGCGAAATGACCATGGTGTGGCCGATCGCGGCTGTGGGCTTCCTGTTCGAATACATGGCGTGGACGGCCGGCCTTGGCGCGGCCGCGCTGGCGCGCTGGGGACGCCAGGCGGTGCCGCCTCAAGCACAGGTTGTCACGGTAGGTTCGTTGGGTTCGTCAGGTTCGTCAGGTTCGTTGGGTTCGTAGGTTCGTAGGTTCGTAGGTTCGTCAGGTTCGTCAGGTTCGATACACGCCGCGATATGGCTCCGGAAGCACCGCCGCGACGGCGTGTCCGATGGCATCCATCATCTTCCGCCGATCGCCGCGTGTGCGGTCGCGAAGCGCATCGGCGGATATCGGACGGCCGAAGCTGACCGAGATCGGTGCGGCTTTCAGCCCGCTCCCGTCGATCGGAAACAGCCGCTCGGTACCTGCGAGGCCAACCGGCAATACCCACACGTTCCGCGGCCCGAGATAGCGCGCCGTCCCGGACAGAAACTGCTGCATCTGGCCGGATCGGCTGCGACTGCCTTCTGCAAATACCAGGAGCGCCTCGCCAAGTGCGAGCCGCTCGTGCGCGATCTGAATCGAGCGGCGAGCCAGCCGTCCGACCTCGCGCGGGCTCATTACGGCCTCATCGGTCGACCGTTCCGAATTTTGCGGGACCTTGATTGTGCCGAAACACAGGCTCGAGAAGCGGCGCGTGACGCTCGAATACACTTTGGGTCCCGCGACGACCGTCAGGCGATCGGCCAGCGAGCCCGCCCCCACGCTGTGCAGCACGACGTCGAGGACGTTGGCATCGGAATACGAGAGATGGTTGGCGAAGATGCAGACGGGCCTGTCGGTCACCTCGTCGAGATGCTCGATGCCCGACACGACAGGATCCTTCAGCACGCGTGGTGCGAGCGCATGATGGATCTGTCTGGCGAGGAGATCGCGCGGATAGTAGATCCAATCTGCGCCGGCGCCTGCCAGGTTTCTGCTCAGCGAGTCGATCGCACCGGGGCCGGCCTCGTCGATGGCCCGCTCCAGACACGTGCGGATGTCGCCCGCATCCGCGACGTGTGCGTGCGCAAGAAACCGCACGATCGCTTCAACGAGCGGGTCGCGGCCACATGCGGTCTGCATCATCGAGCGGCGTCCTTGCTACGCCTTCGTGCCTTCATCCATGGCGAGATTGGCGAGCCGGTCGGCGTCCTTGTTCTGCTCGCGGCGCACGTGCTCGAACACGATGCGGTCGAGGCCGATCGCGATCGTGCGCGCCTGCTGATAGAGGGGCTGGAGGCCAGGATTCTTGACGCGGTACTCTCCGCGCATCTGCTTCACGAGCAGCTCTGAGTCCGACTTGATGTGCACGTGCCGGTGTCCGTGCTGCTGCGCATACTTGAGCGCCGCGATGAGACCGTTGTACTCGGCGACGTTGTTGGTCGCCGACCCGAGATATCCGTTGAATTCCTCGACGAGCGTGCCCTGCCCGTCTTCGATGCGGACCCCGTAGCCGGCCGGGCCGGGATTCCCGCGCGCCCCGCCGTCGATATACGCGACGATGGCCATTCAGACCTGGGGAACGGTCGCCGGAGCTTCGCTCTCGCCGACGTAGTAGAGGATCCGCTGGCAACTGTCGCACTGAATGATCGCCGCGTTGCGGCGGATTTCGTTGAATATCTGCGGCCGCAGGCGTACGTGGCAGATCGTGCACAGGCCGTTCTTTGCCTCGGCGATTCCCACGCCTCTCCGGCCCTTGGCGACGGTTTCGAACGTGCTGAGGACGCTTCGATCGATTTCCGCGATGAGTTTCTGGCGCGCCTCGGTGCAGCGGTCGATCTCGGACTGCAGCGTCGCAAGCTCCGCGTCGAGCGTCGCACGCTCGCTGGCGATTTCCTTCTCCGACGTCTTCAGCTCGGCCTCGCCCTTCTTGAGGCCGGCATTCAGCTCGTCGGATTCGAGCATGACCTCGAGGATGCGATCCTCGCGCCCGCGGATGTCGTTCTGCGCCGCCTCGATTTCGTGGAGCATCGCGGTGTATTCGCGGTTGGTTTTCACCTCGAGCAGCTGATCCTTGTACTTCGCCAGGCGGGTCTGAACGGCCGCGACCTCTTTCTCATCGGCCCGCCGCTTGTCGGCGGCGGTGGCGAGACGGGCTTTGACCGCCGCGACCGCGTCGCGAGCCGACTGCAGCCGCGCGTCGAGCGCCTGCGCGCGGGCCGGATGGTCGGCAATCCTGCGCCGCGCGTCTTCGGCGGCGGTTTCGAGGTGCTGCAGCGTGATGAGGCGGGTGAGATCAGTGTTCATAGGTAAAAAAAAGCCCCGCGCGAGCGGGGCTTGGGTCGAGTACAGGGGCATAGCCGCCCGCTGATGCCTTGTGGCATCGGGCGGGGTGCGGTGGCCGACAGGATACGTGAGTGTCATCGTCGTTTAGCGTTGCAGTCCACCTTCGCGCTGCGCGCTACTGTGGACAACCTTCGAGGGCTTGCCAACCGTAGCTTGCGCCAGGGCAGCGCAAGCAAGCGAAGGTTGGTGGGCCCACCAGGATTCGAACCTGGGACAGGCCGGTTATGAGCCGGCGGCTCTGACCGCTGAGCTATAGGCCCTTTTTACCCCGTTCGTCCTTCCAAAAACGCGCGCAGCTTGCGGCTTCGCGACGGATGCCGCAGCTTGCGCAGCGCTTTGGCCTCGATCTGGCGGATGCGCTCGCGCGTGACCGCGAAATTCTGGCCGACCTCCTCGAGCGTGTGTTCGCTGCCGTCGCCGACGCCGAAGCGCATCTTGATGACGCGCTCCTCGCGCGGCGTCAGGGTCTTCAGCACCGACTCGGTCTGCTCCTTGAGGTTCAGGTTGATGACCGCCTCGGCGGGCGACACGACCTGGCGATCTTCGATGAAGTCGCCAAGATGCGAATCTTCCTCTTCGCCGATCGGCGTTTCCAGCGAAATCGGTTCCTGCGCGATCTTGAGCACCTTGCGGACCTTCGACACCGGGATGTCCATCCGCTTGGCAATCTCTTCCGACGTCGGCTCGCGCCCGAGCTCCTGCACGAGCGCGCGCGACGTGCGGATGAGCTTGTTGATGGTCTCGATCATGTGCACCGGGATGCGGATCGTGCGCGCCTGGTCGGCAATCGCGCGCGTAATCGCCTGCCGGATCCACCACGTCGCGTAGGTCGAGAACTTGTAGCCGCGGCGGTACTCGAACTTGTCGACCGCCTTCATCAGGCCGATGTTGCCCTCCTGAATCAGGTCGAGGAACTGCAGCCCGCGGTTGGTGTACTTCTTCGCGATCGAGACGACCAGCCGCAGGTTCGCTTCGACGAGCTCCTTCTTGGCCTGTTCCGCCTGCACCTCGCCGCGGTAGATCGTGTCGAGCGTCGCGCGGAGGTGCTCGGTGGTCTGCTCGAGCTCATCGGTGCGCACTTTCACCGCCGCCCGCAATTCCTTGATACGGCGCTGCATGTTCTTCTTGTCGTCGTCCTTCAGCTTCGGCGGCTTCTTGCCCTTCGGGTTGATCTGCCGCTCGATGCCTTCGGCTTCGCGCTCGATCTTCCGGACCGATTCGACCTCGTCCTTGATCTGCTCGATGAGCCGCCGTTTCACGAGCTCGGTGAACTCGACCTCGCGCACCAGCTGCGACAGCTCGACCTGCGCCCGCATGACGGCCCAGCGCGCCTTGCGATACTTCCGCTTCTGGCGCGTGTCGGTGCCCCTCGCGGTCTCGTTGAGCTTTTCTTCGAGCTTCTGCACGACCAGGCGCTGCTTCCGGATCGCCTCGATCTGCTTCAGCACTTCCTTCGCGCGCTCGTCGACGCGCTCGTCCGTAATTTCGTCGTCCTGGAAGATGACGAGCTCGCGGATGGTGCGGGTGCCGGCCTTCAGCTGATCGCCCATCGCGATGATCATCTTGGCGACGGTCGGCGTGCGCGAGATCGACTTGATGACGGCGAGCTTGCCGCGCTCGATGCGGCGCGCAATCTCGACCTCTCCCTCGCGGGTGAGCAGGGGAACGGTGCCCATCTCGCGCAGGTACATGCGAACGGGGTCGTTCGTCTTGTCCAGCGCGCCGGGGGTGAGGTCGAGCTCCATTTCCTCACTGCCCTCGGCCGTGCGATCGAACTGCTTTTCCTGCAGGTAGGTCTTCTCGGAGTCGACGACTTCGATACCCGCGCTGCCAAACGTATTAAACAGGTCGTCGAGCTCGTCGGACGAGGTAATCTCGGCCGGCAGGAGCTCATTGACCTCGTCGTACAGCAGGTAGCCCTTTTCCTTGCCGATGGAAATCAGCTGCCGTACTTCGTCGTATTTTTCTTCAATCGACAAGCATTCCTCCTACCAACCGCGAACCTGACATGATAACCGAAGACAGGGCCTGGCCCTAGGTTCCGCTCTCGTCAGCGAAATATGGGGTCCGCCCCCTTTTCGCGGGCCAGCACCTCTATTTGATGCAGGAGATCGCGTTTCCGCTGCCATAACGCGTTCATTTCCGAATCGTATTGTCCACCGAGCTCTTGGAGACGATCGATTTCCCGCTGGACGGCCGCCTGTTCGCGCTCGCATCGAAGCCGCTGGATGGCACGTGCACATTCGGCCGCTGGAGCCGGGGGACTGGCGGCCGCGGCGATACTGGTGACGAGTTGGACCTCCACAGGGTTTAGACGCTCGAACAGCGCAGAAGGCAACACCGCTGGAGGTCGATCGGCCACGGCACGAGCGTGTTCGAGGACGCTCCGTGTCGCCAAACCTTCTAAGTCATTATCCTGCAAAACGTTGAGGGCTGCCAGCCCCTGCGCAGTCTCATGAACCAGCGCCCAGATCAGCCCCTTTTCGGCCTGTTTTACCTGCCCGAAGGTGGGAAGCGCCCGCAAGACTCCGGGATCGACGCGTTTCTGGACAGCGGCTTTGCGCACTTCCGCGCGAATCGCCTCTTGAGTAATACGAGCCTTGTGGGCCAGCCGTTCACCGAATTGTTCGCGGCCGACCTCGGTGGGGATGCGGGAGGCGACCGGAAGCATGGCTGTCAGAAACTGCCGGCGACCCTCGTCCGTGGTCAGGTCGTGGGCGGCGGCTGCACGGTCGAGCAAGTACTCCAGATACGGGCGCGAGCCCTTCAGCAGCTCGACGTAGGCGTCCCGGCCGCGCTTCTGGACGAAACCGTCCGGGTCGTCCCCCGGAGGCAGCACGGCCACGTTCACCTCGAACCCTTCGGCGACGAGCAGCTCGCACGATTTCGCGGCGGCGCCCTGGCCAGCGGCATCGGGATCGAAGCTGAGGATGACCTTCGCCGTGAACCGCCGGAGCAATTGGGCCTGGGCCGAAGTCAGCGCGGTGCCGCACGAGGCCACGACCGGAGCGATGCCTGCCTGCACCAGCTGGGCGAAATCGAAGTACCCCTCGACCAGCACGGCGTACCCGAGCCGCCGGATGTCGGCTTTGGTGAGATGCAGTCCGTAGAGCGTCCGGCTCTTGACGTAGATCGGTGTCTCCGGCGAGTTGAGATATTTCGGCTGCTGGTCGGTTTCCATCGCCCGTCCGCCGAACGCGACGATCGACCCGGCATCGCGCGCGATGGGAATCATCAGCCGGCCTCGAAATCGATCGACCGTCTGTCCGTTGTCACGCTCGACGGCCAGGCCGCTGCGCACCAGCAGAGGCGGCGCGAGCCCGTCCTTGTTCAGCGCGGTCTTCAGTCCCTCGAGCGATGGCGGCGCATACCCCAGTCCCAACCTCTTGATCGTTTCGGCTGTAAGACCCCGCTCGTGCAGCATGCGCAGCGCGCGTCCGCCGGCCGGAGTGCGCAGTTGTGCCTGAAAATAGTCAGCGGCGCGCTCGTGCACCTTCAGCAGCGCCTCGCGCTCGGTGGCATCGGCGTGCGATTCGCGCGCGCCGACCTCCTCGGGAATCGGCAGGCCGAACTTCGCCGCAAGATGCCTGACCGCGTCCACGAAGCCGAGCTTTTCCTGCAGTTCGAGAAACTTGAACACGTCGCCGCCGGCCCGGCAGCCAAAGCAATGAAAAAACCCCTTCTCGCGGTTGACCTGGAACGACGGCGTCTTCTCGGAGTGAAACGGGCAGAGGCCCTTGAAGACGGCGCCCGACTTCCTGAGCGACACGTACTCCTGCACGACCTGCACGATGTCGGCCTGCATGCGCAGGTCGTCGATGAATGACTGGGGAAAGGGCACGGGGTGATGAGGAAGCTTAAAACTAAAATCTAAAATCTGCCATCTGCCATCTGCCATCTGCCATCTGCCATCTGCCATTTGCCCTATCACTCTTTGAGCTCCGCTATCGTCACCCCCCCACCGCCTTCCTGCGGCGTGGCCGCGCGGACCTGTGTGACCAGCGGATGCTTGTGCAGGAACTCCACGACGGCTTCCTTCAAGCGGCCCGTCCCGAAACCGTGGATCAGTCGGACGATGCGCTGCTCGCCGAGGAGGCTTTCGTCGAGAAACTTCTCGAGGCGATCGAGCGCCTGATCGACCGTGTTGCCGACGAGCAGCAGCTCGCTCGACCCGGCGCCGTCGCGCGGCTGCAACTGCACGTTCACTCGCACCGGCGCGGGCGCCGGCCGCGGCGGCGGGCCCCCGAGCACCCGCAGCTCTGCGGTGTGCGCGCGGAATCGCTTGCCGCGCACCTCCACCTCGGCTTCGCGATCGTGGACGTTGACGACGATGCCTTCGAGGCCGAGCGCGCCGAGCACCACGCGGTCGCCGACGTTGACGATGCGCGGCGGACCCACGTCCGGGGGCGGCGGCGCCGGCGCTTCGTCCTTGCGGTACTTGTCCACGAGCGCATCGATGGCGGCCCGCGCGTCGCCGCGCAGGCGGCCCGTATCGCCGGTGGTCGGCGCGGTCGCGACGTTCCGGGCGGCCTGCTCGGTCAGCGCAGACGCCTGTTTCTTCAGGTCCGCCACCACCGCGTCGATTTCCGCCCGCGCATCGCGCATCCGCTCGTCGAGCTTCTCGTTCAGGCGCAGCTTGAACGTTTCTTCGCGCTGGCGTAATGCCTCTTCGCGGCCGCGCGCGCGGCCGTCGGCCTCTCCGAGGGCTTCGCGCTCGCGCTTCACCAGCCGCCGTTCGTGCTCGAGCGCACGCAAGTCGGTGTCGACCTTCGCGAGATGCTCGGCGAGCTGCGCCTCGCGCTCGGTCAGATTCTTCCGGGCGCTGTCGATGATCGCGCCGTTCAGGCCCAGCCGGCCGGCCATCTCGAGCGCCAGGCTGCGGCCGGGCGAACCGTACTGAATGTGATAGGTCGGTTCGTACGTATCCGGCGTAAATCCGAATGCGGCGGCCGTGACGCCACCGGTGGTGGCGGCGTACGTCTTCAAGGCTTCGTAGTGCGTCGTCGAGACGACCGTGGCCCCGCGCGTGCGGAAGTGCTCGATGATCGCGACACCGAGAGCGCCGCCTTCGAGTGGGTCGGTTCCCGCGCCCAGTTCGTCGAGCAGGACCAGCGCCGGCAGGGCGAGCGAACGGTCCATGCCCGCGATGTTGGTGATGTGCCACGAAAACGTGCTCAGGTTCGCCGCGATCGATTGCTCGTCGCCGATGTCGGCAAAGACAGAGCGGAAGACTGGAAGCCGCGCGTCCGCGGCTGGCACGAACAGTCCGGCCTGTGCCATCAGCGCGCTGAGGCCCGCGGTTTTCAGCGCCACCGTTTTGCCGCCTGTGTTCGGCCCGGTGACGAGGAGCACCGTGATCGGTGGAATCAGGAGAATGTCCACCGGCACAGGCGCCCGCGCCGGCACGTCCCCTCGAGCCGAACGCCCGGCGTCGTCCAGCCGATCGACGACCGCAGGGATCAGGAGAGGGTGGCGCGCGCCTCTCAACTCGAGCCGGCCGTCGGTTGAGACGACAGGCGCGACGCCCGACGTGAGACGCGCCAGGCGCACCTTGGCTTGCAGGATGTCGAGCTCGGTGGCCGCGTCGATCGCCTGTCGCAACTCGATCGGTTTGGTCCGGAAGAGGTCCGTCAGCTGGCGGAGAATGCGATGGACTTCTTCCCGCTCCTGCTGTTCGAGCGCGACGATCTCGTTGTTGATCTCGACGGTGCTGAGCGGCTCGAGGTAGAGGCTGGCGCCGCTGCCCGAACTGCCGTGGATGATTCCTGGAATCGCGGAGCGATGCTCGGCCTTGACGACCAGCACGTAGCGGCCGTCGCGGTCGCTGACGACCTGGTCCTGCAGATACCGCGAGGTGTCCTTCCCCCTCAGATAGGATTCGAGCGTCGACCGCAGCCGCGCCCGCTGCTTCCGCAAGTGCGTGCGCAGGCGCCCCAGCTCCGGGCTCGCATTGTCGTTCACCTCGCCGGACGGGTCGATCTTGCTTCGCACCTCGCCGGTCTGGCTCTTGAACGAGCCACAGTTTTCGGCAATCGTCTTCAGCGCCGGGAACGGACCGTTCGTGCGGCGAATCGCGGCGCACGTGAGCGCGACCGAATCGAGAAATTCCGCAAACGCGAGCAGCCGGGCCGGCTCCAGCGCGCGCCCTTCGACCGCCAGCGCCGAGAGCACGGCTTCGAGATCGTCCGAGGCGTTCAGCGAGAACTCCGGGTTCGTGTCGAGATATCTGACGGCTTCGGTCGTGGCCGCCACGAGCTGCGACACGCGGTGCGGATCGGTCTGCGGCTGAAGCTCGGCCAGCCGCGCCGCACCAAGGGGCGTCAGCGCGAAGCCGCGTACGGCCTCAACGATGCGATCCCACTCGAGTGCGCGAAGGGCGCCTGTATGCATCACTTATAACTACTGATCTAGAGATCTAGAGATCACGTGATCTGGAAACCCTACGATCGCTCGATATGAAGATCCGTAGATCTCTAGATCTCATCCAGATCTACAGATGGTTAATCCGGCTCGCGATCGCCGCCGCGCCAAACCCGTTGTCGATGTTCACGACGGACACGCCTGCGGCACAGCTGTTCAGCATGCCCAGGAGCGCCGCCAGCCCGCCGAAGCTCGCACCGTACCCAACGCTGGTCGGAACCGCGATCACGGGCACCCTCACGAGCCCGCCCACGACGCTCGGGAGTGCGCCTTCCATGCCCGCCACGACGATGATCGCCCGGGCGGCCATCAGGCGCGCATGCTCTCCGAGCAGCCGATGGATGCCGGCGACACCGACGTCGAACAGGCGATCGACCGAGTTGCCCATCACTTCCGCCGTCACGCACGCTTCCTCGGCCACCGGCAGGTCGGACGTGCCCGCGGCTGCCACCAGAATCGTTCCACGGCCCTCCAGCACGTCGTTCTGCCGGCACGTGATGGTCCGTGCAACAGGGTGAAAGGTTGCGGCGGGCACGACCGTGTGAACGGCGGAAAACGCCTCCTCGCTGGCACGCGTGACCAGTAGCGTGTGCCCGCGCGCGACGATCTCCGCTGAGATGGCGGCGATCTGCGCGGGAGTCTTGCCAAGGCCGAAGACCACTTCCGGGAAGCCCTGACGAAGCTCGCGCTGATGGTCCACCCGCGCGAAACCGAGATCTTGGTACGGTTGTGACAGTTGCGCGTTTACAAGTTGCAGAAGAGACTCGGCGGCGGCTTCAGGGGCGATCTGGCGATCTCGTACCTGGTCCAGCAATTGCTGCAAACCGGCCAAAGTGCCGTTTGGAGTATAATCTACAGACGTTTTGCCGCCCGCTTTGCTCACTGAATGACTCCTTCTGACACCATCATTCTCGTCAGCTACTTCTTTGTATTGAGCATCCTGGCGGTTTACGGCTGGCACCGCTACTACCTCGTGTATCTTTACATGAGGCATAAGGATTCCCAACCAGTCGAGCCGGCTGCGCTCGACCCGCTGCCGGTCGTTACCGTTCAGCTGCCCATCTACAACGAAATGTATGTGGCTGACAGGCTTATCGAAGCCGTCTGCCGCCTCGATTACCCTCGCGAACTGCTCGAAATCCAGGTTCTGGACGATTCAACCGACGAGACGTGCGAAATCGCCGAGCTGGCGGTCCGCCGCCATGCGGCGCACGGCATCGACATCAAGTACTTCCATCGCACAGACCGCACAGGCTTTAAGGCCGGGGCGCTGGAAGCCGGTCTCAACGTGGCCCGGGGCAGCTACATCGCCATCTTCGACGCGGATTTTCTGCCGGCTCCGGACTTCCTCCACAGGCTCCTGCCGCACTTCGGCGATCCGAAAGTCGGCATGGTACAGGCCCGGTGGGGACACATCAATCAGGATTACTCCCTCCTGACGAAGATTCAGTCCATCCTGCTCGACGGCCACTTCATCCTGGAGCACGGCGGCCGCCATCGCGCCGGACGGTTCTTCAACTTCAACGGCACGGCCGGGATGTGGCGCCGGGAGACCATCGGCGACGCCGGCGGATGGCAGCACGATACGCTGACCGAAGATCTCGACCTGAGCTATCGCGCGCAGCTGCGCGGCTGGAAGTTCCTCTTCCTCCCCGACGTCGTGGCGCCGGCTGAAGTGCCGGTGGAAATGAACGGCTTCAAATCGCAGCAGCACCGATGGGCGAAGGGCTCGATTCAGACGTGCCGGAAGCTGTTGCCGCGGCTGCTGCAGGCGGATCTGCCGCTCGAGGTGAAAGCGGAAGCCTTTTTCCACCTCACGGCGAACTTCAACTACCTGCTCATGTCGGTGCTCTGTGTGCTGATTTTCCCGTCGATGGTGATCCGCTACGAGATGGGCTGGTACGAGATGCTCCTCATCGACGTGCCGCTGTTTTTTGCCGCCACCATGTCGTTCTGCAATTTTTACATGGTGTGTCAGCGGGAACTACACCGTGACTGGGTCTCGCGCCTCCGTTACATGCCCTTTCTGATTGCCATCGGCATCGGCCTGTCCGTCAATAACACCAAGGCGGTGCTCGAGGCGCTGTTCGACAAGAAGACCGAGTTCACCAGGACGCCGAAGTACCGGATCGAGGGGGACAGCGACGAGTGGGCGACCAAGCGGTATCGGCAATCGGTCACGATGCAGCCGCTCATCGAGATGGGACTCGGGCTCTACTTCACCGCCACGGTCTTCTACGCGCTTGCCAACGGCATCTATGGAACGCTGCCGTTCCTCGTGCTCTTCCAAATCGGCTTCCTCTATACAGGCCTCCTTTCTGTCGTGCAGCAGTTCGCCGGCGACGGCGTCGTGCTGAACACGCAGGAAGCGGACAGTCAATAGGCGCGAGTCGAAGGTCGTAAGGCGCAAGGCAGGTCGACCTCTCGACCATCGACTCGACTTGCGCCTTACGACTTTCGACCAGCGACTTGCGACTGGTACGCTATCATCCACTTGGTGGCCATCGACACTCCTGCCAAAGCGGGTCTCGAAGACATCGTCGTGGCGACCTCGTCCATCTGCTATCTGGATGGAGCCCGCGGTGTGCTGGCATACCGGGGCTACGACATCCACGATCTTGCCGACCACGCGACCTTCGAAGAAGTCTGCTATCTGCTCTGGCACGGACGGTTGCCGAATCGAGCCGAGCTGGGCGAGCTGCAGTCCCAGCTGGCGGCGTCGCGCCGGCTGCCCGAAGGTGTGCTGCGCCTCATGCGCTCGCTTCCACCGTCGAACGCGATGGACTCGCTGCGCACGCTCGTCTCGGCGCTCTCGCATTTCGATCCGGGCGCGAACGACATGTCGGCCGAGGGGCGCTACAAAACCAGTGTGACGTTGACGGCGCAGGTGGGCACGGTGGTGGCGACGTTCGGAAGGCTGGCGGCCGGAGGGGGCGTCATCGAGCCCGATCCCGCGCTCGGCCAGTCCGCCAATTTCCTCTACATGCTCGCGGGCAAGCGGCCGAGTCAGCTGGAAGCGCGGGCGCTCGACATCGCGCTGGTGCTGCACGCCGACCACGAGTTCAATGCCTCCACCTTCGCCGGGCGTGTCGCGGCCGCCACGATGACCGACGTGCATTCGGCCATGGTCGGCGCGATCGGCGCCCTCAAGGGGCCGCTCCACGGAGGGGCCAACGCCGACGTGATGAATCTGCTGCTCGACATCGGGAAGGATGCGACCGATCAGAAAGTCGAAGAGATCATCCGCGCGAAGCTGACGAGGAAAGAGAAGATTCCGGGATTCGGCCATCGCGTGTACCGCACCGAAGATCCGCGCGCGACGCACCTGCGGAAGATGTCCGAAGAGCTCTGCCGGAAAACGGACAACCTTCGCTGGTTCGAGATGTCGCAGAAGATCGAACAGGTGGTCAAGGCGCAGAAGCAGTTGAACGCCAACGTCGATTTCTACTCGGCGACGACCTACTACGCGCTCGGCATTCCGGTCGATCTGTTCACGCCCGTGTTCGCGGTCAGCCGCATGTCGGGCTGGACCGCGCATGTGCTCGAGCAGTACGCCAACAACCGTTTGATCCGTCCGCGCGCCGAGTACATCGGTCCGGCCTACCCGCAGACCTATATTTCGCTCGAGCGGCGCTGACGGCAATCCGGCTTCAGGCTGCCGGCTTCTGGCGCCAGGCCACCCAAGGTACGATCGGTAGTTGCGATCGTGCTCAGGCCCGAAGCCTGACACCCTTTCATGAATCCACAACTCGTCCGTAATTTCTCCATCATCGCCCATATCGATCACGGCAAGTCGACGCTGGCCGACCGTCTGCTCGAGCAGACGGGCGCCCTGCAGGCCCGCGAAATGGAAGCGCAGGTGCTCGACTCGATGGATCTGGAGCGCGAGCGCGGCATCACGATCAAGGCGCACCCCGTCAGGCTGAACTACACGGCGAAGGACGGCCAGAACTACGTCCTCAACCTCATCGACACCCCCGGGCACGTCGACTTCTCGTACGAGGTGACGCGCTCGCTGGCCGCGTGCGAGGGCGCGTTGCTCCTGGTCGATGCGTCACAGGGCGTGGAAGCGCAGACGCTGGCGAACGCATATCTGGCGGTCGAGCACAATCTCGAGATCATTCCGGTGATTAACAAGATCGATCTGCCCGGCGCCGAGCCCGAGGAGGCGCGGCGGCAGATCGAGGAGATCATCGGCCTCGACGGATCGGGCGCCATTCTGACGAGCGCGAAGGAAGGCATCGGGATTATCGACGTCCTCGAGGCGGTCGTGACACGGCTGCCGCCGCCGAAGGGAGACGGGTCGGCGCCGCTCAAAGCGCTCATCTTCGATTCGTGGTACGACGCGTATCGCGGCGTGGTGATTGTCGCGCGCGTGCTCGAAGGCATGCTGCGAAAAGGGACGAAGATCCGCCTGATGGCGCAGGGGCAGGACTACGAGATCGATCAGATCGGCGTGTTCTCACCCAAGCCCGAGCCGATCGACGAGCTGGGGCCCGGCGAGGTTGGTTACGTCGTCGCCAACATCAAGACCGTGAGCGACGCGAAAATCGGCGACACGATTACCGAGACCCACCGGCCGGCCGAACAGGCGTTTCCCGGCTTCAAAGAGCTGAAGCCGATGGTGTTCGCCGGCCTGTATCCGGTCGAAAGCCATGAGTACTCGGAGCTGCGCGAAGCGCTCGAGAAGCTGCGGCTGAACGATGCGTCGTTTTTTTTCGAGCCCGAAACGTCGGCGGCGCTGGGATTCGGATTCCGCTGCGGGTTTCTCGGCCTTCTGCACATGGAGATCGTGCAGGAGCGGCTCGAGCGCGAGTTCAACATGGATCTCGTCACGACCGCGCCGGGCGTCCTCTACCGGGTGACCACGACCGACGGCGTGACGCTCGAGATTGACAGCCCGTCGAAGCTGCCCGAAAGCAACGTCGCGAAAATCGAGGAGCCGGTCATCACAGCGATGATGCTGACGCCCGCAGAGCACGTCGGCGGCCTCCTGCAGCTGTGCCAGGACAAGCGCGGCGTCCAGAAGTCGCTCGAATACCTCAGCTCGAACCGCGTGCTGATCACCTACGAGCTGCCGTTCAACGAAGTGGTGCTCGACTTCTACGACAAGTTGAAGACGCTGTCCCGCGGCTACGCGTCGCTCGATTATCATGTGACCGGTTACTGGGAGTCGCCGCTCGTGAAAATGGACATTCTCGTCAACGGCGATCCCGTCGACGCGCTGTCGGTCATCGTGCACCGGGATGCGGCCTACGAGCGCGGGCGCGCGCTGGCGTCGAAGATGCGCGAGCTGATTCCGCGCCAGATGTTCGAGGTCGCCATCCAGGCTGCCATCGGCGGCCGCATCATCGCCCGCGAGTCGGTCAAGGCGCTGCGCAAGAACGTGCTCGCGAAGTGCTATGGCGGCGACATTTCGCGCAAGCGCAAGCTGCTGGAAAAACAGAAGGAAGGCAAGAAGCGCATGAAGCGGGTCGGCAAGGTCGAGATTCCCCAGGAGGCGTTTCTGGCTGTCCTGAAGATGGGGACGGAGGGGGAGTGAGCGAGGAGGGGTTCAAAAAGTCGGTTGCGCGCGAGTACTTCGAGTCGCTCGTGATCGCGGTCGTGCTGGCGCTCTTCATCAGGACCTTCGTCGTCCAGGCGTTCAAGATTCCGACCGGATCGATGGAGCCGAACCTGCTCATCGGCGATCATCTGCTGGTCAACAAGTTCGTGTTCGGGCCGCACGTGAGCGGGGTGGAGGGCGCGCTGCTGCCGATGGACGACATCGGGCGGCGCGAGGTGATCGTCTTCAAGTATCCCGAGGAGCCCGAGCGCGATTTCATCAAGCGGGTCATCGGGTTGCCGGGCGACCAGATCGAGGTGCGTCACAAACGGGTCTACGTGAACGGCACGCTGCTCGACGAGCCCTATGCCCACTACCTGGAAGAGCCGCCGCCCATGCCGCACGAGATGGACCCGAACGATCGGCAGCCGTCGAGCGGCGATCCCCGCGACAGCTACGGTCCAGTGACGGTTCCGCCGAAACATTACTTTGTGATGGGTGACAACCGCGACAACTCCCAGGACAGCCGCTACTGGGGCTTTCTGCCGCGCGACTATGTGAAGGGCCGCGCGCTGGTGATCTACTGGTCGTACGAGGCCGAGGAAGGCAACGTGCTGACCGGAACCCGTTGGAAGCGGCTGTTGCACCAGGTGCGGTAATCGCACGAGGACAGGCATGAAAACGATCATCAAGCTCGTCGTCGCCGCGCTGGTCGTGCATGCCACCTATCGTGCGGCCGACGTGTATCTCCGCTACTACAACTTCCGCGACGACGTTCATCAGATCGCGCAGTTCGCGGGACGCCAGACCGATACCGAGCTGCGCGACAGGGTGCTGGAGGCGGCGCAGCAGCGGGAGATCCCGCTCGATCCCGCGGTGATCGCCGTGCGGCGCAAGCCGAATCACCTGCTCATCGACGCCACCTACTCGGAGCGCATCGAGCTCCTGCCACGATACTTCTATCCCTGGGAGTTCAAGCTGGACATCGACGTGCTCACGATCTCTCCGTAGAGAGCGACGACAGCACGCGCGAGACCTGCGCGACGTCGTCCCGGCGATCCGTACCTGCTTGGTGCGGCTTCGCGCCCCCCGATTCCGGGGATGACCTTGACGTCGAGCGAGACGCCGTCAGGCGTTTCCCGAACCCAGCCGGCGGATTTCATTGGACGCGTTGGGCGAGGGCGACGCGGGCGAGTCGGCTCGAGTGGCGCTCGTCCCCCGGCTGGCGCCCTGAGCGATGTCGTAGGGCTGGCCGGACTGAGCTATGTCGAAGGACGGGGCGCCCTGAGCCGAGTCGAAGCGCGGGCGGTGCAGGAGGATCCGCTCCTCCCGTTCGCGCTGTTCCTGCTCGCGCACGAACTCGAGCGTGCTGCGCAGCGCCGACACCGACGCCTCGAGCGTGGTCTCGACCTCGCGGCGCTTCATCTTCATCCCGTCGATCTCGCGCTGGATGTCTTCGAGGCGCGCCTGCGTCTTCTGGAGCAGCAGATCCGAACGGCCCTCGGCCTCGCGCACGATCTGCCGGGCCTGCGCCTCGGCGTTCGTCCTGATGTCGTCCGACACGCGCTGGGCGGTGACCATCGTGTCGCGCAGATCCCGCTCGTGCTCGCGGTGCTGGTTCAGCAGCGCTTCCATCTTCGAGATTTCCTGCTGCAGCCGATCGACCTCGCGCAGCGCGTGCTCGTAGTCGTCGGCGACTTCGGTGATGAGCGCCAGCACTTCGGCGCGATCGAAACCTCGAAACGCGGTGCGAAATCGGAGCTGGCGAAGATCGAGCGGACTGACTTTCATACCGTGGTCTCCAAAGGGATGCCGCCGTTGCGTTTCCCGAAAATGGCCGTGCCGAGCCGCACGATCGTGGCTCCTTCGCGCACGGCGACGTCGAAATCGTGGCTCATGCCCATGGACAGTTCCCGCAGCATCGCGGGGTCGGTGCCCTCGCTCACGAGCGTGTCGCGGAACTCTCGAAGCCGGGCGAAGTACGGCCGCACGGCGTCGGGTTGCTCGAGATACGGCGGAATCGTCATCAGCCCGACACAGCGTGCCGACCGGCAGCGGGCGGCGGCCCTGACGATCTCCTTCGCTTCCGCGGGAGGCGCACCGTGCTTGGTCGCTTCTCCTGCGAGGTCCACCTGGACCAGCAGCTCCGGCGCGACGCCGGCCTCAGAGGCCGCCGCGTCGATGGCGTCGAGCAGCCGCAGGCTGTCCACCGAGTGGATGGCACTGACATGAGGGACGGCCTTTCGGACTTTGTTCGACTGGAGCGTCCCGATGAGATGCCACCTGATCTTAAGGTCGGCCGATCCGGCGATTTTCTGTAGGGCTTCCTGTACGCGGTTCTCGCCGAAGTCCTCCTGTCCGGCCCCCACAGCGGCCCTGACGTGGTCCAGGCTGAACGTCTTGGAGACGGCGAGCAGGCGGACGTCCTCGGGCCGCCTGCCGGCCGCCAGCGCCGCCTCGCCAATGCGCCGCCGGACCTCGGCCAGGTTGTGCGCGATGTGGGAAAGAAGGTCCATCAAAGAAAAAAGCCGGGTCTAAAGAAAAAGCCGGGTCTTGGGAAACAAGACCCGGCCTGCGAACGTCACGAACCCAACGAACCTTACGAACCTTACGAACCTACGAACGAACCACGAACCTACTTCAACATCGGCTTGAGTGCTTCGAACGTCGTCTTTGCCTCCGCCGCGTTCTTGCCGTTCGGCTCGAGTTTCAGGTACTGCTCGAATTCCTGGGCCGCTTCCTTGAGTTTGCCCAGATTCAAGTTGACCTTGCCGAGCATGAAGTGCGAGTCGGCATGGTTGGGATTGACCTTGACCGCCGCTTCGAACGTCGAGCCCGCTTCCGCGAACTTGTTCGCGTTCCACAGGCCGACGCCGGCGCTGTAGAGCGAGTCGGCGTTGCCGCCGCCACCAGCCGCGACGCTCAGCTCTGCGGCCTTCGCCGAGGCGGCCGCGGCCTCGTCCATTTTCTTGTCAGCCGTGTAGAGCGCGGCGAGCGCGTTGTACGCTTCGGGGTAGCTGGGCCGCAGCTCGATGGCCTTCTTGAACGCCGCTTCGGCGCCTGCTGAATTCTTCATCATCTGCTGCGACACGCCGACGTTGAAGAAGCAGTCGGCGCAGGTCGGCATCGCGGTGCCTGCGGCGGTGAACGCATCGACCGCGGCCTGGTGATTGCCGGCCTGGGCGGCCGCGACACCGGCTTCGAAGTACTTCTTGATTTCCTGGTTCTTCTTGGCCTGCTCCTCACTGACACGCACGGCCGCCGACAACTTGAAGTTGGTCGTAGTGAAGTTGCCGATCTTCACGGACACGCGGGCTTCGTCTTCGCCCACGCCCTCCTTCTTCGCCACGACGAGATACTGCCCCGATTTGGGCAGCGTGCCGATGATGTAGTTGCCGTTCTTGTCGCTGGTCGCCTGCCATTTCTGGCCACCTTGATCGGGAATCGCCGTCACCAGAATCTGCGCGCCCGGGACCGCGGCGTCCTTGTCATCGACGACCTTGCCCTGGACGCGCCCCGTCTGCGCGAAAGCAGGGATGGCCAGGGCGAGAATGGCGCCCGCGATCCCTGAAGTTAGCGTCCGCCGTCCGAGTTTTCCGGAAAACATGTCAGTCCTCCACAAAGACCTTGATATCGGCTAAATACAAGGAAAACTAGCCATTAGTTTACACGAACCCACCAGCCGCGGGCTCGCTCGGGTCGAAGAACCGGCGAATGTCGTCGCGGTTGCGCGTGACGGCGGCCGGCGGCAGCGATGCCAGAAACCGGCGGCCGTATCCCATGGTCTGCAGCCGGGGATCGAGCACGGCCAGGACGCCGCGATCGTCGCGATGCCGGATCAGGCGTCCCAGCCCCTGCAGCAGCGCCAGAATCGCCAGTGGCACCTGATACTCGCCGAACGGCTGCCCGCCGCGCTCGGCAATCGCTTCGATGCGTGCGGCGGTGATCGGGTCGCCCGGCGACGCAAAGGGCAGCTTGTCGATGATCACGCAGCTCAGGGCCTCGCCCATGACGTCCACGCCCTGCCAGAAGCTCGACGTCGCCAGGAGCACCGCATTGGGCGTTTTCCTGAACTGATCGAGCAGCGCCGAGCGCGGGGCCGATCCCTGAACGAGGATGGGATAGGACAGCTCGATTTCCGCGATCGCCTGGATGGACCGCATGGCCGCGTAGCTCGTGAACAGCACGAACGCCCGCCCGCGGCTTGCCTCGAGGATGCCGATAATCTCCCGCGCCGCGGCGGCGGTGAAGTCCGTCGATCGCGGATCGGGCATTCGCGGCGGCAGATAGAGGATCGCCTGCCGCCGGTAGTCGAACTCCGCCGGCAGCTTGACGAAGCGGCCCGCGCCCGATTGTTCCAACCCCAGCCGGCTGCGGATGTAGTCGAAGGTCCCATCGACCGTCAGCGTGGCCGACGTGAGAATCGTGGCCCTCATGCGATCGAACAGGACATCCCGCAGAATGGTCGACACGTCGATCGGCGCGGCCCGAAGAAATATTCCGCGGCCGCGTGTTTCAATGAAGTAGACGTAGTCGCGTTCGTTCGCACGAAGGACGAAGCGCAGCTCGTCGCGCAGTCCGGCGGCGCGATTGGCCAGGTCGGCCAGATCCATCCTCGAGGCTTCGTGGGGCTTGTCCGGATCGGGTGGCGGAGGCTTTATCTGTGCCGCGGTGGATTCGACCGCGTCGAGCGCGCCCATCACGACCGCGGCGTCCTCGTAAAACTGTTCCATCGTGCCGCTGCTGATGCGCACCCGGTTCTCGTTCGCCTGTGGCGCTCGCGCGGGCAGCCCGTTGCCCACGATCCTGAAAAAATCGTGGGCGCGCTCGCGCGCGCGATCGAGCGCGTCGCGGAGCGCCGGCCCTTGCTCGCCGGCGACGCCGGTTGCAATCAGCCGCGCACCGTCGCGGGCCAGCTCGTCGAACCGGTAGTTGCTCACGGAGACGCCGAAATACTGGGTGGCGACGTCTTCGAGCTGGTGCGCCTCGTCCACGATTGCGCAGCTGCACTCCGGAATCACTTCTCCGTACGCGCTCTGCCGCACGGCCGCGTCGGCGCACAGCAGGTGATGGTTCACGATCACCAGGTTCGAGTCGGCCGCGCGCGCCCGCATCCGCGTGACGAAGCAGTCGGAGTAACGCGGGCACTCGGTGCCGATGCAATTCTCGGAGCTGGCGGCAATTTCTCCCCAGAACGGCAGATCCTCGGGAAGCCCGGCCATCTCGGCGCGATCGCCCGTGTCGGTCTCCTTCGCCCACTCCTCGATGACGGGCAGGAAGGTCTCCACCGCGGACTCCCCCCCGAACAGTTGCAGCGTCCCGCCGGCGGCGTTTTCGCGAAACGTCTCGAAGCGGTGGAGGCAGAGATAATTTCCGCGGCCTTTCATGTAGGTGGCGGTGAACGGCACACCGAGCGCGTCGCGCAGCACGGTCAGGTCCTTGAAATAGATCTGTTCCTGGAGATTCTTGGTGCCCGTCGACACGAGCACGCGCTGGCCGCTGAGGATGGCCGGGGCGAGATACGCGAGCGTCTTGCCCGTTCCCGTGCCTGCTTCGACGAGCAGCACGCCGCCGTTCTGCAGCGTGTCGGCGACCGCGTCGGCCATTTGGCGCTGAGCCGGACGACTTTCGAACGAGGGCAGGGCCTGCGCGAGCGAGCCGGCATCGGCGAAGACGTCGGCCACGCGGGCGAGAAAGGGGTCTGCCCCTCGTGACGTCGCGGGGGCTAGGCCCCGTACAACGGGAACATCCGGCACAGCGTCTCGACTTCCGCTTTCACCATCGCGAGCGCGCCCTCGTCGTCGGGCGTCTTGAGCGCGCGCGCGATGAGCTCGCCGATTTTGTCCATCTCGCGTTCGCCCATCCCGCGGGTCGTGACCGCGGGCGTGCCGACGCGGATACCGCTGGCCGTCATCGGCGGATTGGGATCGAACGGGATGGCGTTCTTGTTGACCGTGATGCCGGCCTTGCCGAGCGCCGCCTCGGCGGCCTTTCCGGTAAGGCCGCGTGAAAAGACATCGACCAGCATCAGGTGGTTGTCGGTGCCGCCGCTCACCAGGCGGAATCCGCTCTCCACGAGCACGCTCGCGAGGCGCCTGGCATTGACGACGATCTGCTTCTGATATTCGGCAAACGACGGTTCGGCGGCTTCCTTGAAGCACACGGCCTTGGCCGCGATGACGTGCATGAGCGGGCCACCCTGGATGCCGGGGAAGAGCGCCTTGTCGAGATCCTTCGCGTATTTTTCCCGGCACAGCACGAGGCCCGCGCGCGGTCCGCGCAGCGTCTTGTGCGTGGTCGTCGTGACGAAATCCGAGTGCGGTACGGGGCTGGGATGCTGTCCGGCCGCCACGAGCCCCGCAATATGCGCCATGTCGGTCACCATCGGCGCGCCCACGCGTCTGGCGACGTCGCCGATGCGGGCGAAATCGATGATGCGGGGGTAAGCGCTCGCGCCCACCATGATCATCTTCGGCTTGTGCTCGTCGGCGAGGCGCGCGAGCTCGTCGTAGTCGATGCGCTCGTCGTCTTTGCGCACGCCGTAGGGAACGATCGTGTAGAGCTTGCCCGAGAAATTCAGCGGGTGGCCGTGCGTCAGGTGGCCGCCGTGCGCGAGATTCATGCCGAGCACCGTGTCACCCGGCTTCAGGAGCGCGAAATACACCGACATATTCGCCTGAGCGCCCGAATGCGGCTGCACGTTCGCGTGCTCGGCGCTGAACAGCGATTTCGCCCGGTTGATGGCCAGCGTTTCGGCCACGTCGACGAACTCGCAACCACCGTAGTAGCGCTTGCCCGGGTACCCTTCAGCGTACTTGTTGGTCAGCACCGAGCCGGCGGCCTCGAGAACGGCCTGGCTGACGAAGTTTTCCGAGGCGATCAATTCCAGGCCTTCGTTCTGACGGCGCCGCTCGTTCTGGACCGCCGCGAAAATCTCGGGATCCGCCTCAGCGAGGCTGAGGGCGCGAGACGGGGCTGCAGCTTTCAACGTCATGAGTTTTCAATCTCCGCGACTTGATCGAGGCGTTTCTGGTGGCGCCCGCCTTCGTACGGCGTGTCGAGCCACAGCGTGAGAATTTCATCGGCGAGCCCGAAGGCGACGATGCGGCCGCCCATCGACAGCACGTTGGCGTTGTTGTGCTGCCGCGAGAGGCGGGCCGTAAAAAGATCGTTGCACAAGGCGGCCCGGACGCCACGTACTTTGTTCGCCGCAATCTGCTCCCCCTGGCCGCTGCCGCCCAGGACGATGCCTCGATCGGCACGTCCGGCGACCACAGCCCGTCCGACAGACGCGCAGATCGGCGGATAGTCGACCGATGCCTCGCTGTGGGTTCCATGATCGTCGACCTCGTGGCCGAGCCCGGTGAGCGTCGCTTTCAGGTGTTCCTTGAGGAGAAAGCCGGCGTGGTCTGCGCCAATCGCGATCCGCATGAGAGCAACGATAATAATACGGTTCAGAACCCGGAACCGTATGGAATCAACCATCACCGTCACCCCACGAGGTGAAGAGCGAGTTCGCAGCGGTCATTTCTGGGTGTACAAGGCCGATGTGGCGGGCGGCCGTGCCGATGCCGGCGCGGTCGTGCGCGTGGCCGCTCCGGGCGGACGGTTTCTCGCTCGCGCGTTCTACAGCGACCGGTCGCAAATCACGCTGCGGATCCTGACGCGCCATGACGAGCCGGTCGATCGCCGTTTCTGGCGCGCGCGCCTGGAGCAGGCCATCTCGTTTCGCGATCGGCTCGACATCGACGCCACCGCGTTCCGCCTGCTGCACGGCGAGGGCGATCTGGTGCCGTCGCTCGTCATCGATCGTTACGGCGACTACCTCTCGGTGCAGGCCCTTTCACAGGGAAGCGATCGTCTTCTGCCGGAGATAACCAGCCTGCTCGCCGAGCTGCTCCAGCCCAGGGGCATCATCGCGAGAAACGATCCGCGCGTGCGGCTGCTCGAAGGCCTCGATCAGCATGTGGCCGTACTCGATGGCGCCATCCCCGACACGGTGTCGATCCGCGAGGGGCGGATCGAGTACGACGTCGACCTGCGCCATGGGCAGAAAACCGGGGCGTTCCTCGATCAGCGCGAGAACCGGATCGCCGCCGCCCGGTACGTGCGCGGCCGAGCGCTCGATTGCTTCAGCTATGCCGGCGGCTTCGCGCTGCAGCTCGCCCCGCAGGCCGCCGAGCTGACCGCGCTGGATATCTCGGAAGAGGCGACGGCGCTGCTCGTCCGCAATGCCGCGCGCAACGCGCTGTCGAACGTGCACGTCAGGACGACGAACGTGTTCGACGAGCTGCGGACGCTGGAGCGGATAGGCGAGCGCTTCGATGCCGTCGTCCTCGATCCGCCCGCCTTCGCCAAGAGCAAAGCCGCCATTCCGAAGGCGATCTCCGGGTACAAGGAAATCAATCTGCGGGCGCTGAAGCTTCTGAACCCTGGCGGCTTCCTCATCACGTGCAGCTGTTCGTACCACGTGAACGAAGCGATGTTCGCGGAGGTGATTTTCGACGCCGCGCTTGACGCACGGACCGACGTGAGCGTGGTCGAGAAGCGCATGCAATCTCGCGATCATCCCGTCGTGCTCGGCATGCCCGAGACGTACTACCTGAAGTGCTTCATCCTCCGGAAGCTGGCGTAACTCGCTGGATTCTGGACTAGGAACTGGGGATTAGGAACTGGGGATTAGGGATTGGGGATTAGGGATTGGGGATTAGGGATTAGGTTCGTCCAATGAAGCTGTACAACGAGCTCGCGTCGTGGTGGCCGCTCATGTCGCCGCCTGCCGAATACACCGAAGAGGCGGCGTTCTATCTGAAGGCGATGCAAGGCGGGGCTCGTCTGCCGGTTCATACAGCGCTCGAGCTCGGCAGCGGCGGCGGGCACAACGCCTCGCACATGAAACATCACCTCCGCGAGATGGTGCTCGTCGATGTGTCGCCGGGGATGCTGGCGATGAGCCGCGCGTTAAATCCCGAGCTCGAGCACCATCACGGCGATATGCGCACTGTGAGGCTGAATCGTCAGTTCGATGCCGTCTTCGTCCACGATGCTATCTGCTATATGACCACCGAATCCGACCTGCGCAAGACATTCGGGACCTCCTTCGCGCACTGTAAACCCGGGGGCATTGCGCTCTTCGCTCCCGACTATGTGCGCCAGAATTTCGAGCCGGGCACGGACCATGGTGGCCACGACGATGGCACGCGGGGCATGCGTTGGGTCGAATGGCGATGGGATCCCGATCCAGGCGACACCAGCTATCTCGTGGAGTACGGGTATCTGCTGCGCGAAGCGGATGGCTCGGTACACGTCGAGCACGATCGGCACGTCGAGGGCCTATTTCCGCGCGAAGACTGGCTGCTCTGGCTGTCGGAAACTGGGTTCGAACCCAAGGTCGTACCGCTGGAATTGACGGAAGTCGACACGCAGACTCTCGAAGTATTCGTGTGCGTCAAACCATCTTCCTGATGCCCAATCCCTAATCCCCAATCCCTAATCCCTGGTCGTCAGGTTTCGATTTCGTATAGTTCGCGCAGTAACGCAATGTGATGCCGGACATGCCCCGCCATGATGTACGCGATGGCGCGCGCCGACAGCACTCGCCCGTTGGCGGTGCCCAGACGTCCCCAGTGTTCGTCGGTCCAGCGGCGGATGAACCACAGGTTCGCATGACGCACAGCGGCGAACTCGTGTGCGAGCTCCTTGACGGGGCGGTCCTCCGAGTCGGCCCTGGCCACGTACTCGTTTTCGTCGAAGCCGGGCAGCGGCTTCTCCTCGCCGCGGGCGATGCAGAACGCCCGGTAGCCCATCACACGCTCGGTGTCCGTGAGATGGCCGAACACCTGGCGCACGCTCCACTTGCCCAGTGCGTATCGATACAGCTCGTCTTCGGGGGCGATGCGATCGGCGATCGTCAGAAGCTCGGCGGGCTGTGCGTCGAGTGCAGGAAGGGGATCTGTTTCTGGAACGCGCGCGATATACCCGGCGAAGAACTCCGTGAATTCGTGAGAGGCGGGACGTGGCATGGTAAAACCGATCTTAGATCTTTAGATCTTAGATCTTTAGATCTTAGATCTTTAGATCTTAGGGGTTCGGAGGTCTTTGCGGGCCGTGTGAGGCCGTGATGGCATTGCTGCCATCACGGCCGCCCGGTTGCGAACGGAGGAACGAACTAGAAGCTGAACTTGACGCCGAGCTGCAGCTCGCGCATCGGCTTGCGCGTGGAGGTGATTTGCCCGTACTGCGCGCTCGTCACCGCCGTGTTCGGGTCCTGCCAGACGGGCTGGTTGAACGTGTTGAACGCCTCGAGCCGGAACTGGATGCTCTTGCTGCCGCCGAGCGTGAAGTTCCGGAGGATCGACATGTCGAAGTTGAAGATCCCCGGTCCGTACAGGCTGTTCCGCACCGCGTCGCCGTAGATTTGTCCCGGCTGCAGCACAAATGCCGCGGTGTTGAACCACTGCTGAATCGTCTGCGGTCCCTCGTTCGGATCCTGGCCGGGTACGACCGTAGGTCTCTGATCTCCGTGACCCAGGTTCGCGCGATCCTGGCCCACGTTCGGATTCCTCGCGAAACCGCTCGACAGGCTCATGATGTTGGTGATCTGCCAGCCGCCGAGAATCGCGCCGCCGACGCCGTCCTGGGCCCACTTCTTGCCTTCACCGAACGGCAGCTCGTAGAGGATCGACGAGACGATGCGGTGCCGCGTGTCGAAGATCGACTGACCCCACTCGCATCCGTTCGAGACTTCGTCCGCCACGCAGTTGCTGTTCTGCGGGAACAGCTGATCGCCGTTGAGCGTACGGATGCCGCTGCCGTTGTCTTCAGATTTCGACAGCGTGTAGCCGATGAGCGCCGAGAAGCCGTTGCTGAGACGCCGCGTCAGCTTCGCGGTCAGCGAGTTGTACTTCGCTTCGGCGACGTTGCCGATCGTCTGAACCCGCGTGAACTCCGGGTAGGGCCGCTTGTCCTGAACGGCGCCCGCTCCGGGCAACACGTCGTTGCGATCGAACATGCGCTCGAGGTGGAAGCTGCGCGAGCCGAGGTAGCCGATCTCGATCGCCGAGTTCCCGCCGATCTCGCGCTGCACGTTGAAGAGGTACTGCACCATCCGCGGCGTGGTGCGGTCGAAGTCGTTGCCGAGGACGTAGTGGTTCGAGATGCAGACGATCGGCGGTTGCACGCCGCAGGCGTTGGTCCCCGAGCCCACGAAGGGCGCGTTCCAGTTCTGACTGAAGAACTGGTTGGAGGTGTCCTGACGGCGTCCGGCCGCGTTGCGGGCCATGTCGAAGCGCGGGTTGCCCGTGTCCTGCATGTAGAAGATACCCGTGCCAGCGCGAATCGACGTGGTCGGGTTCGGCGTCCAGGCCCAGCCAGCCCGTGGGGCGAAGTTCAGCTTGTCGTCGTCCACGAGGCGATTGCCGAGTCGTCCGTCACGCGCAATCTGCATCGCCGGGTTGTAGCGGATGTTGAAGCCTTCGTAGAAATCGCCTTCGCCGATGCGGACCAGGGTGGGATGCCGCGACATATCGGCCACGGGCAGGCCCTGGTCGAAGAACGGCATGGAGGCATTGATCAACGTGCCGGCTTTGTCCTCGAACGGCGGGACGTATTCGTACCGGAAGCCGAGATCGAGCGTCATGTTGTCGTTCATGCGCCAGGTGTCGGTCATGTAGTAGCTCTGGCTGATGGCGCGGAATTCCGTCACCGCCAGCTGGACCGACAGCTCGGAGAGACGCTGGTAGCCGAGCAGGAAGTCGGCAAACGAGGGAGCGATGGTCGCCACCGAGCCGTTCAACGACCCGGTCGCCCGGCCGTCGAACTGGAACCCGCCGCGCGGGAACTGGTTGCCGACCTGGTTGTAGTGGTCGACCCGGATGTGGGCGCCGACCTTGAACGAGTGCCGGCCCTTGATCCACGACACGTTGTCGATGAACTCGAAGTTCTTGTTCCGGACGGTGTACGGCCCCTCGGTGCTGTCACCGAAGCCGCTCAACCCGTTGATGCCGATGCTCGGAATGCCCCAGGCGGTTTCCGGAAGCGGGTTCATGCCGGGGATGCCCAGCTCGCTTGTGACGTCGCGCACGAAGGCCAGCTCGCGGCCGAACGTGTTGTAGAACGAGTTGAATCCGAAGCGGAACTCGTTGACGACCGTCGGCGAGAGGGTCCGCGTGTTGCCGGTCATCACCTGGTGGATGCGGTTTTGCAGCTTCGAGCCGTTCAGCTTCAGCGACGGGCTGATCTCGTCGTCGCGGCTGTGGCTGTACCGGCCCATCCAGGTCGACGACGAGTTCTGCACGAAGTCGAAGCGCTGCGTGAACTGGTCTTTGTCGATCACGCGATCCTGCGTCCCCGTATAGTTGTTCACCGTGCCGGTGGCGTCGGTGCCCACTGCGTTCGGCTCGGGATAGAACTCGAGCAGCTTGGTTGACGTCGGGTGGATGCGGCTGAGCGGAATCCGGTTGCCGGCGAACGTCGCGCACGTCCTCACGCCTGAAGCGCTGGCGACGGTGCAGGTGGCCGGATCGTACAGCGGCCCCGAGTAAGACGAGAAATCACCGGTCCGCCAGGCAGCCAACGGCAGCGAGTAGTTCTGCTGAAACTGCTTGCGGTCGCGGTACCCTTCCCAGTTCGACATGAAGAACACCTTGTTGGTCCAGATCGGGCCGCCCAGGGTGTAGCCGTACTGGTTCCAACTGAACGGGGGCTTCGGCAGCGACGCCTGTGCGGCCGAGAACGAGAAGGGCCGCGAGTCCATCGCGTCGTTGCGATGGAACTCGAATATCGACCCGTGGAACTGGTTCGTGCCCGACTTGGTGACGACGTTCACCTGGCTGGCCGCGCGGCCGAACTCGGCCGAGTAGATGCCGGTCTGGACCTTGAACTCTTCGAGCGCGTCAACCGACGGCAACAGAATATACGTATTGAAGTTGACGTCGGTGTTGTCCGTGCCGTCGAGCGTGTAGTAGTTGTACTCGCGGCGCTGACCAGAAATGGAGAGCTGCTGGTTCGCACGCGATCCGCCCTGTCGATCGCCGGCCTGCCCGGCGCCCGCGAACTCGGCGCTCACGTTCGGGCTGAGCGCGACGAGCGACAGGAAGTTGCGTCCGTTCAGCGGGAGTTCGACGATGCGCCGGTTCTCGATGACCGTGCCGACCGTCGCGTTCTCTGTTGTGATGAGCGGCGCGACGCCCGTGACCTCGGCGGTTTCGGACAACGTGCCGATTTCCATCGTGAAGTTCACGCGGACGGTTTGCTCGACGTGCAGCTCGATCGCCTGTTGCATCGTCTTGAAGCCCTGCAGCTCGGCCTTGACGACGTACGGGCCTGGCGGCAGTGCGGCAAACGTGTAGATGCCGGCTTCGTTGCTCGGCATCTCGCGCGCTGCGTTCGTTCCGGTATTCGTTGCCGACACCGTTGCGCCTGGAATGAGCGCGCCGGATGCATCTTTCACTTCGCCGGTAATGGTGCCGAGTGTCTGCGCACCGGCCGGCGCATACACGAAGACGAGCAACGCCAACACTAAGGGGAGGATTCGCCGCATGACTGAGCTCCTTCTCTGAAAGTGCCGTACACAGTCAGACCGCCGAGGTCGATAATCAATGGTTGAAGTGCTTCAGGTTAGGCGTTCTCTTTGGTGTCGGTCAAGAAAAATTCGTGGGATTTCCAAACACCAAATTATTGGATCAAAATGCGTTTTACTGGATTTACAACTGTTCACACTTGACGCAGGGGGGAGTCGCTCCCGCACAATGCAGTTATCTCCTATGACTCGATACTGCGCGCTTCTTCTGCTCGCGACTGCCGTCATTCTTCAGTCGCCGGTTCTCTACGGACAGCAGTCACAGGCGCCTGAGGTCACCTTTCAGGTCGAAGTGAACTACGTCGACGTCGACGTCGTCGTCACCGACAACCAGGGAAACTTCGTCACAGGACTCACGCGCGAAGACTTCGAGGTGTTCGAGAACGGCCGGCCGCAGAAGATCGACACGTTCTCGCAGGTCGGTATCCCCGTCGAGAAGCCGACCGAGTTTGTTCACGAGGGTCGGCTGGTCGTCGCCGACACGCAGACCAACCGCAAGCCGTTCGACGGCCGCGTGTATGTGATCGTGCTCGACGATCTCGACGTGAGCGCGATGCGCAGCACGGCGCTGAAGGATGCCGCTCGAAAATTCGTACGCGAGTTCATGGGCGCCAACGATCTGGCCGCCGTGGTCTATACGAGCGGGCGGAAAGATGCGGCGCAGGAATTCACCAGCAATCGCGAGCTTCTGGTCGCCGCCATCGACAAGTTCATCGGGCAGCGCATGCGCTCGCTCAGCCTCGAGCGGCTCGACTCGTATTACCAGACCATCGCATTCGGCTATACCTCGCAGACGACGCCCGATCCGAACACTGGATCGATCAACACGCAGGACCCGGCGGGCTATGGCCGGGTGTCGGACCCGACGGAGCTCGAGCGCGGGACACGTGCGCTGTCGGTCCTCGACACGCTGAAGAACATGGCGGAGTTTCTTGGCAGCGTCCGTGGCCGCCGCAAAGCCCTGCTGTTCTTCAGTGAAGGCCTCGACTATCCGATTCGCGACGTCTTCGGCGCACACGATGCGACGACGGTCATCCGTGCGAGTCAGGACGCCATTTCCATGGCAGCGCGCGCCAACGTGAACTTCTACGCGGTCGATCCTCGCGGCCTGGCCGGCATGACCACCGAGTTCATCGATGGGGCAGGGCTCGGCAGCGGAGTCGGTACTCCGGGGCCCATCCTGCTCGTGCCGGGCAGGAACACCCCTGCCAGTGGCGTTACGGGGGCCGGGGGCGGCACGTTCGACGTGCAGGCCGAGTTGAGGCAGGAGTTCCGGACGTCGCAGGACACGCTGCGGGAGCTCACCGAGGAAACGGGCGGCTTCGCGACGCTGGACACCAACAACGTGGCGCCGGCGTTCGAGCGGATCGTCGACGCCAACAGCCGCTACTACGTGCTCGGCTATTATCCGCCGACCCATCCGCGCGACGGCCGGTTCTACAAGATCGAAGTGCGCGTGAAGCGTCCGAACCTGCGCGTCGAGGCGCGCAAAGGCTACGCCGCGCCGAGAGGACGCTCACCTGAAGAGCGCAAGCGCGACGAAGAGGCGCGCGCCGCGCGCGACGCGCGGCGTCCCGACGGAAAAAGAACGTCGACGCCGTTGCTGACCGCGTTGGCGAGTCCGATTCCTCAGAGCGGTCTCACGTTCACGGTGCAGGCGGCGCCGTTCAAGAACACCGCGAACGAGGCGTCGATCGCCCTGGCCATCGAGCTCGACGGCAGCAAGCTCCCGTACACCGAGCCGAGTGCGAAGGGCACGGTCTCCAACAAGATCGAGCTGTCCTTCTTCGGCCTCAACGCGCAGGGCAAGGCGATCGCGCCGGCCTGGACCGAGCTCGATCTCACGCTTCGCCCCGAAACGCGCGATCGGGTGACCGCTCACGGCGTGCGCGCGAACCCGCGGATCAGCCTCGCTCCGGGGCGGTATCAGATAAAGGTTGGGGCGCGCGAAACGGTGAGTGGCCAGGCGGGTTCGGTGTTCTACGACCTCGAGGTGCCCGATTTCCGCAAAGAGAAGATCATGGTCGGCGGGCTGCTGATGACGACCCCATCGGTGCAGCAGACGCCGAGCATCCAGCCGGATCCGAACGTGAACAACAAGCTGTTGCCCGCGCCGGCAACCAGCCGCCGCGAGTTTCCGCGCAGCGACGTGCTCGCGCTCTACACGGAAATCTACGACAACGACAGCTCACGCCAGCCGCGTCGGATTGACGTGACCGTGCGGATGGTCGCCGAGGGCGGCAAAGACGTCATTGTCAGCCGTGACGAGCTCGAGAACGGCACAGCGGGCGAGAAGCCGTGGGAGATTTACGGCTACGCGAAACGGATTCCGCTGAAGGAGCTCGCGCCCGGCCGCTATCTGCTGCGCGTGGAAGCGGCTGTCCGCGGACGGAACGAGCCGCCGGCGACGCGCGAAGCGGTCGTCACCGTCGTTCAATAGTCGTCCCCACGCATTTCGCGCGCGGCATCACCGCTCGAGCAACCCGTCCTTGTACAGTTGCTCGCGCAACTCGCCGACGCCGCGGACCCTGCGCGCGCGCAGACCCGCCGTTCTGGCCGCCGCGACATTCACCTCGAGATCGTCGAAGAAGATGATGGCGTCCGCCGCCGACACGCGGGCGCGGTCGAGCGCGATGCGGAAAATCGCCGGGTCCGGCTTGCACAGGCCGACCTGATGTGACGAGATTGCGAACTCGAAGAGATCGAGGATCCGCAGCTCGTTCGCGTTGCGCGTCCAATGCAGCTCGTTCGAGTTGCTCAACGCCGCGAGCCGGTAGTGGGGGCGGAGCTCGTCGAGGAGCTCCCGGGCGCCGGGCAGCACGCGCCGCGTCCAGGTCGTGAACCTGGTCAGAAACTCGTGGCGGGTGAGATCGACGTCCCAGTCCTTGATGAAGCGGTCGGCCCACTCCGGAGGACTCAGGTGTCCGCATTCGAACGCACCGGTGTGCGGGCATTTTATCCACCGGTCCAGAATCTGGTCGGGCGTCGACGGCCAGCGAAGATGCTGTCCAAGCTCAGTCGGCCCGGCGAATTCGACGAGGACGCCGCCAAGATCGAAGAGCAGCAGTTCAGCTTGCAATTCGTCATCTCCCAATCTTCCAACTACCAATCTTCCAATGCGGTATAGTGTGATTTACCGCCAGGGGTATCCCGCTGATGACAGCGGCGATTGAGACAAAACCCTTGGAACCTGCACCGGTTGACACCGGCGAAGGGAGCGCGGTCCCGCCTGGTTCCGCTCTCCCTTGCGTACGTAATGTAAGGAGCACCACCATGTCCGCGCAAGAAACACATCCGAATTCACGCAAGGTATACGTCGGGCCGCACAGGGTTCCGGTGCGGGAGATCACGCTGTCGGGCGGAGAACCGCCGGTGCAGGTGTACGACACGAGTGGGCCGCAGGGGCACGACGTGCGCGATGGAGTGCCGCCGCTCCGGCGGGAATGGATCGAGTCGCGCGGCGACGTGCAGACCGTACCGAGGACTTACATCCCTGACTCGACGCGCCGTGCCGAGTTGCCCAAAACGCTTTTCCGCGCAACGCTTCGCGGCAAGGACAACGTCACGCAGCTGCACTACGCGCGCAAGGGCATCGTCACGCCCGAGATGGAGTTCATCGCGACGCGCGAAGGCTTCGACGCCGAGTTCGTGCGCTCGGAAGTGGCGCGCGGGCGCGCCATCATTCCGGCCAACATCAACCATCCCGAGCTCGAGCCGATGATCATCGGCCGCAATTTCCTGGTGAAGATCAACGCGAACATCGGAAATTCGGCCGTCAGCTCGTCGATCGACGAAGAGGTCGAGAAGCTGCGCTGGGCCATTCTGTGGGGCTCGGACACGGTGATGGATCTCTCGACCGGAAAAGACATCCACGAGACGCGCGAGTGGATCCTGCGCAATTCGCCCGTGCCCATCGGCACGGTGCCGATCTACCAGGCGCTCGAAAAGGTCGGCGGCCGTCCGGAAGATCTGACGTGGGAGATCTATCGCGACACGCTCATCGAGCAGGCCGAGCAGGGCGTCGACTACTTTACCGTGCACGCGGGTGTGCTGCTGCGCTACATCCCGATGACCGCGCGGCGTGTCACCGGCATCGTCTCGCGCGGCGGGTCGATTATGGCCAAGTGGTGCCTGGCGCACCACAAGGAGAACTTCACGTACACCCACTTCCGCGAGATCTGCGAGATCATGAAGGCCTACGATGTCTCGTTCTCGCTCGGCGACGGATTGCGGCCCGGCTCGATCGCCGACGCGAACGACGCGCCCCAGTTCGCCGAGCTCGAGACGCAGGGCGAGCTCACGAGAATCGCGTGGGAATACGACGTCCAGGTGATGAACGAAGGGCCGGGACACGTGCCCATGCACCTCATCCGCGAGAACATGGAGAAGCAGTTGAAGTGGTGCGACGAAGCGCCCTTCTACACGCTGGGTCCGCTCACGACCGATATCGCCCCAGGCTACGACCACATTACGTCGGCCATCGGCGCGGCGATGATCGGCTGGTACGGAACGGCGATGCTCTGTTACGTGACGCCGAAAGAGCATCTCGGCCTTCCGAACAGGGACGACGTGAAGGCCGGTGTCATCGCCTACAAGATCGCGGCGCACGCCGCCGATCTCGCCAAGGGGCATCCGCGCGCGCAGGCCTGGGACGATGCGTTGTCGAAGGCGAGATTCGAGTTCAGGTGGCAGGACCAGTTCAACCTGTCGCTCGATCCGGTCACCGCGCGCGCGTACCACGACGAGACGCTTCCGGCCGACGGTGCGAAGGTGGCGCACTTCTGCTCGATGTGCGGGCCGAAGTTCTGCAGCATGGAGCTGACGCAGCAGGTGCGCGACTACGCGAACGCGCACGGCGTGGCCGAAGCCGACGCGCTCGAAACGGGCATGCAGGAGAAGTCGGAAGAGTTCAGGAAGAAGAAAGAGCTTTATGTCGCCAAGGTGGACTGACGCTCACCGGGGTTCCTGGTTCCAGTTCCTTGTTCCGGGTTCGAGGAACTCCGGCCCGCCTAGCGTGGTCCGGGCGGGACGGCCACGATCTGGATGATCGCGGGGAAGCGCGCGGGCTTGCCGTTCTTCTCGGGATTCAGGTAGCCTGCGCTGCCGTTCCACGTGTAGTCCTTGATCGTCACGCCCGGCGGATACGCCATCGTCTCTTCACGGAAGCGTCCGACTTCGAACACATGGACGGCCGGCGCATCGAACACGAGCGTGCCCTTTGTCTTCAACGCGCTCTGGTAGTACTTGACCAGCGCCGCGAACGGCATTTCGCTGCCGAACAAATGGTATTGCTGCCCGCGCCCGGCGTCGTAGGTGGCGATGAACTGGGCGTTTGGATAGATCGGAAATCCCAGAACGGCTTCAGTTGGCGGCGCCGGCTTTGGCACGGCGGGTGCGGGCGCCGCAGGCGCCGTGGTCGGGGGCGGTATAGCGGTTTTCGGGGGTGCCGGCGTGGGACGCGGGGGAGCCGGCCGGCCCGGAAAGGGCTGAGGCGTTTGCGCGGCCAGCTGCAGCCAACCGGCAGCAAACACAACAATTATCGTGAACCCGACGCGCTGCATTCGCACATTATATCGGGTACGATAGACGCTGGCTTTCGAAACCGCCACGGCTCGCCGCTCGTCTAACTGCATATATGAACAACTCGCTGAAAACTGTCCTGCTGCTGGGTCTCCTGAGCGGCCTCCTGCTTGCGATTGGCGAGCTGCTCGGCGGCTCGCAGGGGCTCGTGATGGCCTTCGGCTTTGCGGTCGTCATGAACTTCGCGTCGTACTGGTTCTCCGACAAGATCGTGCTGAAGATGTACCGGGCCCAGGAAGTCGGGCCGGATCACAAGCTGTCGGTCGTGACGCGGCGGCTCGCGACGCAGGCCGGCCTGCCGATGCCCAAGGTCTACGTCATCCCCGACATGTCGCCGAACGCGTTTGCCACCGGCCGCAACCCCAGCCATGCGGCGGTCGCCGCGACGCAGGGCATCCTCCAGCTACTCGACGACTCGGAGCTGGAAGGCGTCATCGCGCACGAGCTCGCGCACGTGAAGAACCGCGACATCCTCATCAGCTCGGTGGCCGCGACCGTGGCGGCCGCGATCATGATGGTGGCGCGCATGGCTCAGTTCGCCGCGTTCTTTGGCGGCGGCAGCAACCGCGACGAGCGGGGCGGGTCGAACCCGATCGCGATGCTCGCGACCATCATCCTGGCACCGCTGGCCGCGGCGCTGGTGCAAGCGGCGATTTCGCGGTCGCGCGAGTTTCTGGCCGATGCGGGGGGCGCCAGAATCGCGGGTTCGCCCTATGGCCTGATGAACGCGCTGCGCAAGCTCGAGGTGGGATCGAAGCGGATTCCGCTCGACGCGAATCCGGCGACGTCGCACATGTTCATCGTGAAGCCGTTCTCCGGCGGCGGGCTCATGAGCATGTTCAGCACGCACCCGTCGACGGAGCAGCGCATTCAAGCCCTCATGAATCTGCGCTAGTCGCAAGGCGCAAGTCGGCAGTCCTCAGTCGAAAGGCAGCAGCGGCAATCGGCCTTGCGCCTCGAGACTTGCGGCTTGCGCCTCGCGATTTGCTTCATCCTCGTCCCGCCGCGTCACACGGTATTTCTTCTGCAGCATCTTCACCATGCCGCGCACTTCCTTCGCGTACGCCTCGGGCGCGTACGCGCCGCGATAGAGCGTCCGGTACTTCGTCGCCAGGGCGGGGAAGTGCTTCTCCAGGTAGTTCATGAAGTGCGCGCGTGTGCCGTCTTTCAGGTAGAGGAGGTTCGTGCCCATGAACGCCGCGCCATGATCGGCGATGGCCTTGATGGTTTGCTCGAGCCGGGCGGGCTGTGACGTGAGGCCCGGCACGATCGGATTCATCAGGACGCCGGCCCGCACGCCCGCGTCGTTCAGCTCGCGAACGGCGCGCAGCCGTTGCATGGGATGCGCTGTGCCGGGCTCGAGCGTCCGCCAGGCGTCTTCGTCCACGGTCGGCACGCTGACGTAGACCGTGCAGCCGGCGCGCCTCGACAGCTCGAGGAGCACGTCCTTGTCGCGCACGATCATCGGGCCTTTCGTGATGATGCCCGCCGGCGTGCGCGACAGCGCGAGGGCTTCGAGCGACCTGCGCGTGAGCTTGTACTGGCCTTCGATCGGCTGGTAGACGTCGGTCGCCGTGCCGACGGCGACGTACTCGCGCTTCCATGACGGCTTGTCGAGCTCCTTCCGGAGCACCTCGACGAAGTTCCGCTTCACCAGGATGACCGACGAGAACGCATCATCGCTGTTGAGCTCGAACTGGGCGTGGTAGCGACGGGCGAAGCAGTAGTGGCAGCCGTGCGTGCACCCGCGATACGGGTTCAGCGTCCAGTTGAAGGGCATGCCTTTGACGGGATTGAGCGCCGAGCGGCAGGTGACTTCCTGATAGGTCGCGCCGTCGGCCAGGTGTGCCGCGTCGCTCAGCCCCTCGGCTGCGCCGTGCTCCTTCACCTGCTGCGCGATTTCGCGGGTGGTCGGCTTCGCAGGGGGGAGATTAAAGAGGAGAGGGTGCGTTTTCACGGCGGCATGGTAGTTTCGCTTTTTATTCGCCAATAATCAAGGAGGTCCGCCAGGGTCCGATCAAGTGGGATTTCGGGCTTCCAGCCAAGCTCTCGCTCGATGCGCCCGCGATCGCCGAGCAGGATAGGGTTATCGCTCGGCCGGTAGCGCTCCGCATCAACTTTTATCGTGACGGGTACGCGGCTCAGCGAGACCATCCGTTGGAGCACGTCGCCAATCCTGTAGGTGGCGCCGGCGCAAACGTTGTAGATCCTGCCGGGTTTCCCGCGCTCGACGATGGCGGCATACGCGCGAACCGTGTCGCGCACGTCGTGGAGGTCGCGGGCCGCCTCGAGATTGCCGACCGCGATTTCCGGCGGGTCCTGACCCGCCTCGATTCGGGCGATCTGGCGGGCGAACGACGGCGCGGCGAACGACGAATCCTGCCCTGGTCCCGTGTGGTTGAACGAGCGGGAAAACAACACCTGCTGCCCATCTTCCTCGATGCCGCGACGGCCGAGCATCTCCTGTGCGAGCTTGCTGACCGCGTAAGGCGTGGCCGGTCCGGTCGGGTCATCCTCGCTGAGCGCGCGATCCGACTGCCGGTACACCAGCGACGAGCCCGTGACAAGGACGCGGGCGTTGACACCCGCGAGGCGCAGGGCCTCCAGGAGGTGGTGCGTGCCAAGCACGTTCGCGGCAAATGTGTCGCTGACGTTGTTGAAGGACTGTCCGACGTGCGCGACGCCGGCGCAGTGATAGACCACATCCGGTTTCAGCCCTGCGATGGCGCGCCGCACGGCGTCTCGATCGAGCAGGTCGACGTCCTGCCGGGTCCAGGGGGTGACGGCGACGCCCGATTGCCTGAGGTGTTCGACGAGATGGCTGCCCGCAAATCCGCGGGCACCTGTGACCAGGACACCGCTCACGGCCGCGAGCCGTACTGCGTCTGGTAGTACGCGCGGAAGGCGGGGTCTTCTTCTTTAATAGGGCGCCACCACCACTGGTTGTCGCTGTACCAACGGACGGTGTCCGTCAGGCCTTGCTCGAATGGCACCTGAGGCTGCCAGCCGAGCGCGCGCAGCTTCGTGGTGTCGAGGCTGTACCGCTTGTCGTGACCCTGCCGATCCTGCACTCTTCCTGATGAGCGTTTCGGGGCGATCGGCCAGACGAAGCAGCATGTGCGTGAGGTCGACGTTCCGGACCTCGTTGCCGCCCCCGATGTTGTACACGTCGCCTGGCCTGCCGTGTTCGATGACGACATCGATGCCGCGGCAGTGATCCATGACGTGCATCCAGTCGCGGACGTTGAGCCCCTCGCCGTAGAGCGGCACCGGATGCGTGATCGAGCGCGTTGGTGATGAAGAGCGGGATGACTTTTTCCGGGAACTGGTACGGGCCCGTAGTTGTTGGACGCGCGCGTGATGATGACGGGGACGCTCGTAGGTGGCCCAGTAGCTGTAGGCCAGCCGATCGGCGCCGGCCTTGCTGGCCGAATACGGATTCCGCGGCCGCAGCTCGTCGGTTTCGACGCTCGAGCCCTGCGGCAACGCTGCCGTACACCTCGTCGGTCGAGATCTGGACGAACCGGCGGAGCTCGCTTCGCGGCACGTGCCGCCTCCAGCAGGACGAACGTGCCGATGACGTCGGTTTTGATGAATTCGCCGGCCTCCAGAATCGATCGGTCGACGTGGGTCTCGGCCGCGAAGTGGACGACGATCTCGGACTCGCTGACCAGCGGCGCCGCCACGGCGGCATCGGCCACGTCGCCTCGCACGAACCTGTGGCGCGGGTTGTCGATGACGTCGTGGAGCGTCTCCATCCGCCCGGCGTAGGTCAGCTTGTCGAGCGTCGTGATGCGCCAGTCCGGGTGTACGTGCAGGGCGTGGCGCACGAAGTTGCTGCCGATGAATCCCGCGCCGCCCGTGACGAGCACATCCACCATCACTTGTCTCCAGCCGCCTGGCCCGAGGCTGCCCGCGCCAGCATCAACGGCGGCCAGCTGCTGTCTCGTGCCGACAGGATCGGGTGTGTCACGGGCCACTCGATGGCCAGCGCGGGATCGTTCCACGCGACCCCGGCCTCGTGTTCGGGTGAGTACTCGCTCGACGCGTGTAGACGACGTCGGCACGCTCGCTCAGCACGCAGAAGCCGTGCGCGCACCACGAAGGAACGTAAATCATCTTGCGGTCGTCGGCGGACAGCTCGGTTCCGATCCACCGGCCCATCGTCGGGGAATCGGGCCGAAGGTCGACCACCACGTCGAAAATCCGGCCGGCGATGACCCGCACGAGCTTGCTCTGCGCGTGGGGAGGCCGCTGGTAATGCAGGCCGCGCAGCACGCCCCGGGGCGAGCTCGACTGATTCTCCTGCACGAAGACGTCGCCGATCCCAGCGGCCGCGAACGCGGATCGCTTGTAGATTTCCCTGAAGAAGCCCCTGCCATCACCGGCCTCGTGGGTCTCGATCAGCACCACTTCGGGAATCGCGAGTCGCTCGAATTCAAACGGCATCGTGGTCGAGGATCTCGAGCAGGTATCGGCCGTAACTCCCCGTCATGCCCTGCGCCAGACGGCGCACGTCATCGGCGGAAATGTATCTCAGGTGGTAGGCGATCTCCTCGAGGCACGCCATCATCAGGCCCTGCCGTTCCTCGATGCTCTGCACGAAGTTTGCGGCGTGCAGCAGCGCCTCGTAGGTGCCCGTGTCGAGCCAGGCGATGCCGCGTCCCAGCCGCTCGACATGCAGCGCGCCGCGTTCGAGGTAGGCGCGATTCACGTCGGTGATTTCGAGCTCGCCGCGGCCCGATGGTTTGAGCGACCCGGCGATATCGACCACCTGATTATCGTAAAAATACAGGCCCGTGACCGCCCACGGCGACTTCGGTTTTTTGGGTTTCTCGACGATGCTCACGGCCCGGCCGTCGTCGCCGAATTCCACGACCCCGTATCGCTGCGGATCCTTGACGGTGTACGCGAACACCGTTCCGCCCGTTTCGCGCACGCTTGCCGAACGCAGCACGTCGGTGAGCCCGTGTCCGTAGAAGATGTTGTCGCCCAGCGCGAGCGCCACAGAGTCCGGGCCGATGAACTCGCGGCCGATGACGAAGGACTGGGCCAGCCCTTCCGGCCGCGGCTGAGCGGCATATTCCAGCTCGAGACCGAGGTGGTGGCCGTCGCCGAGCAGTCGCCGGAAGAGGTCGAGATCGGACGGTGTCGAAATGATCAGGATCTTGCGGATACCCGCCAGCATCAGCGTCGACAGCGGGTAGTAGACCATCGGCTTGTTGTAAATCGGCAGGAGCTGCTTGGAGACGACGAGCGTGAGCGGATGGAGGCGGGTTCCGGCCCCGCCGGCCAGCAGGATCCCTTTCATTAGTGCGACAAAGTGTAGAACATTTTATCCAGCGTCGCGGCCTGTCACTTGCCCGGCATGCCGCTCATCGCGCCGAAGATGTTCGACACGTTGCCGATGCCGCCGAGCGTCACCGAGAAGTGGAATCGCGAGTCCTGCGGCACCGCCGAGGTGGTCACCCGGCTGAGATCGATGAACTGGTATTCGGCCGAGAAACCGCAGCACTGCGCGTTGTAGTAGCTGGCAATGCGGTGCTGGAGCAGCGACTGGCTCTTCACGTCCCAGTTGAGCTGGTGGATGAAGCCGTAGCGGTTCTCCTGGAACCGCAGGTTCAGGTTGGAATTGAAATACTGGCTCGGCCTGATGGCGTTCACTCCCAGGGCGTTGGGCCGGAAGCGCACGTTGCTCCAGTCGGCCAGTACCGACACGCGTGCCTCTTCCCACCCGCCGCCGGCGCTGAGCCCTCTGAAGCGGCTGTACCGTCCGTCGAAATCGGTCCTGAACGTCCCGGTGACGCCGTTGAACGGCGACGTGCGGACCGACAGTGAGACGGGCGAAAACTTCGAGACGGATATCACCCCGGTACGTGAGCGCTGCTCGGCGTCCGACTCAATCGAGCGGGCGTCGGTGTAGTAGGTCTGCCGCAGCGACGCGGTGATCACCTCGCGCGGGATCGCGCGCGGGCCATCGACCGTGCGCTTGGCGTAAAACCGCGTGTTCATGCCGTAGGCGAAGGACGTCGCGTTGCCGACGATCCGGTCCGAGCCTTCCAGCTTCGGAATCGCGTTGAAGTTGTCGATCGGGGTCCGGTAGATGTACGACATGAACGGCTCGATCGAGTGGCGGAAGCGCTGTGCGTACGAGCTGTTGGGCGCGTCCCAGATTCTCACCAGCGTAGGGCCGCTCACCTCGCTGCTCAACTCGAGAAAGTGCCGGCTGATCGATTTGTCGAGCCGTCCCTGGACCGTGTCTCCGTTGAGCGGGTTCGTGGGGAGGCTCTCCGACCAGAAGGTGTTCGCGAAACGTGCCGTGGTATTCACGGCCAGGAACGCGAGCTTGTTGAATGGAAAACGGATGGCCGGCGTGACGTCGATCCGGTGAACGCCGTCGTCCCGGGTCAAGACGCCTTCTGCGTCGTGGCCTCTGGATTCGAGACGGAGGTATTCGGAGTTGAGCGACGCGTAGATCGGCAGTTTGGGAAGCAGGCGGTCGGGACGCGACAGGTTGAGCCGCGGCGTGTTGCCGCGCACCGACGACGTGCTGTTCTCGGCGAAATACTCGTTGCGATCGACTGTCCCGGTGATGCGAAGGCCTTTGGTGGTGCCGCTCACCGAGCCGCCATACGACCGCGTTCGCTGAGAGGCGCGGAGGATATCCGTGCTGTACACCTGGTTGACCGTGAGGTCGGACGAATAGTCGGCGCGGCCCTGGGCGTACCATCCTCCGCCCAGCTGTTGGCTCATGTTGCCGTACGCCCCGTACGCACGGCGTCCAGCCTGCTCGACGTTCGCGCCGTCGACGACGTAGGTCGTGGGATGTTCGTCGAGAAACGTCGTGCGCAGGTTGCCAGAGCCGCCGAGCGACATGTAGCGATATTCGCCGGCGATCGACTGGCCCGTCTTCGAGTACCAGTCGTGCAGGATCGTGGCGTCCTGGCTGCGGTTGATCGCCCAGAAGAACGCGTTGCTGATCGTCTGCCCCTTGTAGCTCGACGCGCCATAGCTCGGCATCAGGAAGCCCGTGTTCCGGTTGTCCTTGCTGAGCGGGTAGTACATGTAGGGGAGATACAGCGCCGGCACCCCTTTCACCTTGAGCATCATGTTTTTCAGCAGGGCGTAGTGATCGACGCGGAGCCGGAGCGATCCCGACGTCATCTCCCAGCGCGGGTTGGCCTGCACGCACGACGTGAATCCGCCCTTCGTGATGACGTAGGTGTCCTCGCTGACCTTTTCGAGCGTCTCGCCGTAGAACTGCACGTCCGGATCGATCGTGCCTGGCGTGCCGGGGTCGGCCTGTGTGCCGAGTGCCGCGAACCCTTGCGCGGTGTAGAAGGTGCCGAGGCGCGTCTTGGCGTTGAAATCCGCGCGCTCGGCGGCAATCTGATGGTTGGGCTCGATGAGCAGCACGTTGCCGGTCGCGACCAGCCGGTTGCTTTCGACGTAGTACTCGACATGGTCGGCGTAGAACTTCATGTCGCCCTGCTCCATCTCGACCGCTTCCCGGAAGATGATGCGGTTGTCGCTGAGGCGTTCCTGTATCTGTGCCAGCACCGTGTCGAAGCCGGGAATATCGGTGATTTGAGCCGCGGCGAATCGGGGCGCCGCAAGAAGCAGAGCGATGGCAACCAGGGAGCCCCGGAACAGATTGATCATGCAGACGTAAGCGAAAGCAGCAGGCTTTTCGAAGGATACCCCGCACGCGCGGAGGAGGCAAGCGCGACGGCTCGCGAAAATCGCTACAGATCGCGCACCGATGGGCCGAGGCTGCCGAGGATATCGCCGACGAGAAAGATCGATCCGGCGACGCACGCCACCGGACAGCGCCGCCACGCACGCTCGAGCGCGCGCGCCGGGTCGGGTTCGACGTCAATCTTCGCTTTGGGTGCGATCTTGCGCGCGATCTGCGCCAGTTCCGCCGCACTGTGGGCCCGGGGTGTCGCCGCTTCGGTCATGACCATCGCCGAGGCCGCCGGGAGCAGATTCTTCAGCATGAGCGCGACGTCTTTGTCGCGCATCGCACCGAAGACGATCGGAAGCGGCTCGGGGAACTCGCGCTTCAGGTAGCTGGCGAGGGCCCACGCTCCCGCCGGATTGTGAGCCGCGTCGAGCAGCACGCGGCGTCCGTCCGGGACTTCCACCATCTGCAGGCGTCCCGCCCACTTGACGTCGCGGATGCCGGCCACGATCGATTCAGCCGGCACGTTGACGACGCGTCTCAGTTCTTCGAGCAGGCGGACGGCCACCAGTGTGTTCGGCACCTGATGGTCGCCCCGCAGGCCGAGCGCTACCCACCCGTAGTCGCGGGTGGGCGTCCTCAGATGAAGAATCGTCCGGCCGTCCTCGATCTTCGATTTGATCGTGACGTTCGAGTCGGCTTCGATGAACTCGGCGCCCGCGAGATCGCACATCGACACCAGCACATCGCGCGCCTCTTTCGGGACGAGACCGACGATGACCGGGATGTCGCGCCGGATGACGCCCGCCTTCTCGGCGGCGATGGCCGCGAGCGTGTTGCCGAGATATTGCTCGTGATCGAAGTCGATCGACGTAATCGCCGCGGCGATCGGTTGCGCGATGTTCGTGGCATCCAGGCGTCCGCCAAGACCCACTTCGAGGATGGCCATCTGGACGCCCGCGCGCCTGAACAGCTCGAACGCAATGGCGGTCGTCACCTCGAAGAACGTGGGCGGCGCCTCGAGGCTGCCCGTGGCGACGAGCTTGTCGATGAGCGTTCGCATTTCCTCGATCACCCGGTTCAGCACGTCCGTGCGAACGGGCGCGCCGTCGATCGCAAACCGCTCTTCCAGGTGGACGAGATGCGGAGAGGTGTAACGGCCGACGCGCAACCCCGATTTGCCGAGCGCGCAGTCGACCATCGCGGTCACCGAGCCCTTGCCGTTGGTGCCCGCAACCAGAATGCTCTTGAACGTGTTCTGGGGGTGGCCGAGCGCCGAGGTCAGCGTCTCGATGTTGGCCAGACCGAACTTGATCCCGAACTTCTCGAGCGAAAGAAGGTAGTCAAACGGATCCATAAGGGGCCAGATTCTAGATTCGAGTTTCTAGCTGCTACGGCTCGGTGACGGCCGCGGGCTCCGGCGGGGCGGCCTCCACCGGCTGCTGACCCATGAAGCGAAGCGCCTTCGCGATGACGCCCTTCATCTCGCGCCGATCGACGATGAGGTCGAGCATCCCGTGCTCGAGCAGGAACTCGCTCCGCTGAAATCCTTCGGGCAGCTTCTGCCTGATCGTCTGCTCGATGACGCGCGGTCCGGCGAAACCGATCAACGCTCCGGGCTCCGCGATGTTGAGATCGCCGAGCATCGCGAAACTCGCGGTGACGCCGCCGGTCGTCGGATCGGTCAGCACCGAAATATACGGGATGCGCTCCTGGTCGAGCCGCGCGAGCGCCGAGCAGATTTTCGCCATCTGCATCAGCGACAGGGCCCCTTCCATCATCCGCGCGCCGCCCGAGCAGGACACGATAATCATCGGCCGGCGCGTGGCGAGCGCGCGCTCGATGCCCCGCGTGATTTTTTCGCCGACGACCACGCCCATGCTGCCGCCGATGAAGCTGTACTCCATCGCCGCGACAATGGCTTCGTAGCCGTCGATGCAGCCGCGGGCCACGACCACGGCGTCTTTCATCCCGGTGGCCTCCATGCTGGTCTTGAGGCGCGTCTTGTAGGGCTTCGTGTCGGTGAAGCCGAGCGGGTCGGTCGAGACCAGGCCGGGGTCGTATTCAGTCCAGGGGCCGTCGAACAACGTCCGCAGCCGATCGAGCGAGCCCATGCGGAAGTGGAAACCGCACTTCGGACACACGCTCATGTTCTGCGAGAGATCCTTGTTGTACAGGATCTGCGAGCAGCCCGTGCACTTCACCCAGAGGCCTTCAGGGACGCGGCTTGGCCCGGCGCTGTCGGCCGCGATGCCCTTGCGCACCTTCTTGAACCAGGCCATATCTCGCGACTTTACCTCAACCGGGTGCGCGGCACGTAGTACCTCGTGCCACGCCCCATTGTCTTGATTTGCTTCACAAGATCGTCCAGCGCCTCATCGTCGTCCTGGGGACGGAACTCGGAGCCTTCCACGACCAGGAGCGAGGTCGCCGTGTAGTGAAAGAAGAAATGATGATACGCCTCGTTCAGCTCGCGCAAATAGTCCACGTCGGGCAGGAGCGAGGGACGCTCGGGCTCGCGCGCGCGCGCCTGCAAACGCTTGAGCAGCACGTCGCTCGGCGTCTGCAGGTAGATGACGAGATCGGGCGTCGGCACGTCCTGATAC
>CAWHUA010000003.1:0-871634 GCA_963832375.1 Vicinamibacterales bacterium
AGACGCGCTGGACGCGCGGCCTGCCAGCCGTTACGGCTTACGACTGGATCCGGGATAATGGCATGCGCCATGGCTGAACTGCCCGCCGCGCTCCTCACTCGCAAATGTCAGGCGCGAAAGGGCTACGTGAGGTCAGTCATGATGAAACATGCTCTCGCAATAGTCTTTGCGGCTGGCCTCAGCCAGACCGTTGCACTGTCCCAATCACCGTTGCCCCAAACGGAGTCGAGTCTTTCCAGAAACCCCGCCCTGGTCGATGACTGGGCAAATCGCCTCCTGGCCAACGACCCAAAGGTCCGCGCAACCGCCGAAGCCGCCCTGGTCCAAGCCGGGCGGGGTTCGTTCCCTTTGCTGAGACGATTCCTCGGCCCTGAGCATGAAGACCTGCATGTTGTGACGTTTCAAGTCATCCAGCGAATCGGTCCTCCTGCCATTCCGCTGCTAGTGGAACTGCTGCAGCATGACTGGGTCTCCGTCCGGCAAGGCGCCATCAGTGAATTGATTGACATGGTACCGGAGACAGAAGGGATTCAGCCGGCGTTGAGGCGGGCGCTGAGCGACGAGGATTCGATTGTCGCGGGCGATGCCGCACGCGCCCTGGGCGCGTTGGGCACGCGTGCCAGCCCTTCGGTCGGCGCGCTCGTCAACACGCTTTCGCACGAGCATCCGTACGTCCGCGTCTACGCGGCGGAGGCCCTGGCGTCCATCGGCCCGAGCGCGGCCAGTGCGACAAACGTCCTGGCAGGAGCCTTGGGCGATCCCATTCCCGGCGTTCGATGGGCGGCGTGTGAGGCCCTCGCAAGCATTGGTCCGGCTGCGCAGTCTGCAGTGCCGCAGCTCATCGAAGCTCTGGAGGATGAATTCCTCTATGTGCGAATCTTCGCGGCGGGAGCCTTGGGAAGCATCGGACCGATGGCGCAGTCCGCTCGAGAGGCGCTGAAGAAGGCAGCAGATGATCCCGCATTGCGTGACGAAGCAGAATGGGCGTTGAGTCGAATCGATGGAATCAAATCTGGAGCGCCTGTCGCGTCGCACGTTGTGCCCGCGACTTCCGGCGCGCCCCCCCTTCAGACGACAGTCGTCCAGACGGGCAATCCTCCGGTTGACTGGGATACCACCACCGGTCGGAACATCGTCTGGAGTGTCGAGTTGGGAAACGAAACGTACGGTCGTCCCGTGGTTGCTGGCGATGCGGTCTATGTGGGCACTGACAACGCCAGGCAGATGAACCCCGCCTTCCAGCAAGACGCCGGCGTGCTCATGGCATTTCAAGCGAAGGATGGCCAGTTCCTCTGGCAGGACGTGGCTCCGCGAGTCGAGCGGGGTCTGCGAGAGTTTCTGTTGCCTTCGACGACAAGTACGCCGTATGTGGAAGGGAACCGGTTGTACTACGTCACCGCCGAGTGCCAACTCCGAAGTCTCGACACGCAAGGTTTCCGTGATGGCGCGAACGACGGTGCGTACAAGGATGAAATGTTCCAGGACGACGCTGCGGCCGACATTGTCTGGGAGTTGGACATGTGTGGCCGCCTGGGTGTCTTCCCGCATGAAGCCACTCGTAGCGACGTGTTGCCCGTGGGCGATCTGCTGATCGTCTCTACGTCCAACGGGCTGAATGAAGGTCACACGCGCGTCCCATCGCCGCGCGCCCCAAGTCTGATCGCGGTGGACAGGCACTCGGGCGACGTGGTGTGGCGCGCCATCGGCGCTGGCGCGCAGGTGCTGCACGGTCAGTGGTCCAGCCCTGTGGCCGCCAACGTCAGCGGGCGCATGCAGGTGCTGTTCGGCGGAGGAGACGGCTGGCTGCGCGCCTACGATGCGGCTTCGGGTCACGAAATCTGGCGATTTGACGGCAACCCGAAAGATGCCCGCTGGTTTCCACGACCCGGCGTCTTTTCGCGCAGTTTTATCATTGCTTCACCGGTGTTTGCCGGCGGCCGGGTCTTCGTTGCGATGGGACAGAGTCCTGAGCACGGCAACGCACCTTCACTTATTCACGCGATCAGTCCCAGCGGCCAGGGAGACGTCACCGCGAGCAGGCTCCTATGGACTTCTCGCGACGTCGGTCGTGTGGTGGCAACGCCGATCGAGAAGGACGGCCTGCTGTACGTTGGGGACGTTGGTGGAATGGTCCATTGTCTGGACGCGGCAACCGGCACTCTCGTTTGGGAACACGATACGTACGCGGCCATTTGGGGAAGCTTCCTGTTGGCCGGCGACCGGCTCTACGTTGGGAACGAAGACGGCACCATGACCATCCTTCGTACGGGACGGCGAAAGGAATTGCTGGGCGAGATCGAGATGGATGGCGCGCTCTATTCGCTGCCGGCGCTCGTCGGCGATGCGCTTTGGCTGACCACTTCGAAGCGGTTATACCTCATCGCGATAAAGTTTTGAACCCAAGCGCGTTTAGAGCCGCTCAATTGAGTTGACGGATTTCACATCGGATGGCCTGCCAGCCGTAGCTCGCGTGCGAAGTGAGCGAGCGAAGGCTGGCGCGCCCGGCCCCCTCGGCCCGAGTCGACTCCTGGACATTACACGAACCAGAACCGGCATATATGAGATTGACTTTAATTCTGCCTACAACCCTTACTGCTACTACGATGAAACATATTCCTGCCCACTCACACCGAAAGAGAATCGCCTGCCAATCCAGATTCGTGCTGGCGAGCGAATAAGAAGTCGTTAGGATGAAAGAGAGGGGAAAGCTCGCACGAGCCAGCGGCGCACAAGGATTGACGAACCGCTCTGAAATACTTCCAGCGTATGGCCTGCCTTGCTGAGAGCTGGGACACAGCGATCGCCGGCTTTGTACGGCGAGGATCACCGCCCGCCCCATCGGTATGGAATGCCGCTGCTTTGCGAGTCCGACGTCTGCGCCGAAGGTCACGAGCACCTCTATTAATGGCGCAACGACCGGGTATGGCCGAGGCGTGATCGTCGGCGACCCAAGTCGAGAACCATAGGAACCAGCGCAACGGGCGCTCGCTCACTTCGACAACTCTTGACAGCGTATACTGTGTGTCATACAGTGTGTGACGCACAGTCTGATGAGTACCGACCAGTTTCCAGCGCTCAGGCTCGAATTACGTCGCGGCTGTTTGGTCTTGGCCGTGCTAGCTCAACTGCGTGTCGAACACTACGGATACACCCTCAAAAGAGAATTGCTGGCGCGCGGCATGGACATCGACGAGGGCACGCTGTACCCGCTGCTGCGACGGCTCGAGAGCCAAGGTCTCCTTGTGAGTGAATGGCGGGAAGAGGAGAAGCGCAATAAACGCTTCTACCGCTTATCGAGTGAAGGCAAGCGCGTCCTCAAAGAGCTCCTCACCGAATGGCAGAACATGAATTCATCCCTGTCTCGCATTGTAGGCGGCGCACGATCAGTTGCGTAAGGAGCGAACGATGATTCTTCTCGATCGTTATCTGCGAACTCTGCAACTTTTTCTCCCAAAGGCTCAGCGCAATGACATCATCCGCGAACTCTCGGAGGAGATCGAGACGGACATGGCCGAGCGGGAGCGCGAGTTGGGACGTTCCCTCAATCTCGATGAGGAAGCAGCGATCATTGGCAAGTACGGGCACCCGTTGCTCGCGGCCACTCGATATCAACGCCAACGGCATCTGATCGGACCTCTCGTGTTTCCGTACTATTGGCTGCTGTTGAGGGTTGTGCTGGCCTTAATCATCACCGGCCACGTCATTGGGGGCAGTGTGCTCCTGGCCAACGGCGCAGGCTGGCCTGAGATTGGCGCGCTCGGAGAGCGGCTTGTGCAAACCAGCTTGAAGGTACTCGGATGGCTCACGTTGCTGGCAGCGATTGCGGATCTGTGGCTCATGCGTTCCGGTGTATTGGAGCGATGGAATGCGCGGACGCTCATGTTTTCGCAGAAAGCGCTGGAGGTTCAGCCACCAGTTCGATCGAGGATTGTGCCGGCAGTGCGAGTGACGACTCCCAGCAATACCCCTTCTGTGTCCCGCTTCGTCGTCCAGGCCACTCTGAGTATCTGGTGGCTGCTGGCGCTGAAATTTCCGACGCTGCTCTTCTTAGGTGGAGCCGATATCGTTGCCTGGGGGCCGGCGATGAACCGCCTGTACCCCGTTCTGGCAATCTCCCTCATCGCAGACCTGGTTCAGCAGTTTGCTCAGCTGTGGCCTTCCAACCTAGACAAGGTGTCGCGGATCACTCGTCCCATTCTGGGGCTCGGAAGCGTGGCCCTCCTGGTTCTCATGATGACGTCCGACCATCAATGGGTCGTGTGGAGGGAAGCGACGAGACCAGACACCCGCGTTGTCAATTTGGTCAACTATGCGTTCTCGATTGCGTTTACCGTCGCGGCAATCTTCGGGACGGCGAGCGCATTGTGGGGCCTGTCACGGTGGTGCGTGACCCCAAAGCGTCTCGTTGCCGTCGGGGTTTGTTTTGCAACGATCGGGCCGGTGCTCACAGCTCATGCGCAGGACGCGACGCCATCTTCCTTGCCGCACCGACGCGGCGATTCGCGAGATGCTGGTCGAGCGCGTTGACGTGAAACGTCAAAGCGTTGGCATCGTCGTTGGCATCGTGACACCCACCGAACGCCGCGTCGTAGCGTATGGACGACTTGCGCACGACGACGCACGCGTGATGGATGGCAACACCATCTTCGAGATCGGTTCGGTTACGAAGATATTTACCGCATTGCTGTTGGCAGAAAGCGCGCGTCGAGGAGAAGTCAGCATCGACGATGCTGCCGCGACGTATCTTCCACCGGCAGCCAAGATGATCGTAAACAAGGGTCGGCCCATGACATTGGCGGATCTTGCGACGCATACATCCGGCTTGCCCTTTTGGCCCTCGAATATTCCTCCGACATGCGGAGGGCGTGCGGCTGATGTCGAGTTACACGGTCGATCAGCTTTATCAATATTTGTCGACATTTGAGGTGCCTGCCGACGTGGGCTCACGGTGGGCTTACTCGAACATGGATGCAGGGCTTGCTGGGACTCGTCCTTGCTCGCCGGGCAAACACCTCGTACGAGGGCTTGTTGGAAAGCCCGAGTGACAGGTCCGCTCGGTATGACAAGGACTGCTGTTGCAGTCTCGCCGGCGATGCGATCGCACCTTGCGGTTGGCCATGACAAAGCGCTCGCGGTCGCGCCAGAATGGGATGTTCCGGCACTCGTGGGTGCCGGTTCTATACATTCGACGGTAAATGATTTGCTCACGCTGCTCGCAGCAACAATGGGCCATATTGAGTCACCGCTCACGCCCGCCTTCAGATCGATGCTTGCGACTCAAAGGAAGGGACCCGCGTTTCAACAGGCACTGGGGTGGTGGATTTTTGCGAACGGCGAAAGCCAAGTCATTACGCATGTCGGAGGTACACTCGGCTTCGCCAGTCAAGTCGCCTACGATCCCAAGACGAAGATCGGTGTCGTGGTGCTGTCCAATTCAGTGAATCCCATCAGCGACCTGACAACACGGCTGTTGACCCAGTCAGCTGTCGGCACACCAAGTCGCTGAAGCGGCACCGTCTCGGGGTCGCTCCTTCATTACCAGCCGAAGATTTCTGAAAAGCGCATCACGCCGAGCATCGGCTTTGTAAGCCGAGGATCGCTCCCCTTGACAACTAGTTCTGACCACGTTTTCGGTGTCGCGCCGACGTGTCACTCCGCCAGGTGGGCGACCCCTTGACCTCCGAGAGGTAAAGCGCATATGCTCCTCTCTACCTACGAGAGGAGCGCCGGTGCCCAAGAGTGACTTGCTTCAGGGAACGCTGGATCTACTGATCCTGCGAATACTCTCGCTCGAGCCAAACCACGGCTGGGGCATCGCTCACCGAATCCGTCAGATGTCGCGCGAAGGACTGGACGCCAGCCAGGGCTCTCTCTATCCGGCGCTGCATCGACTCGAACTACATGGCGACGTCCGGTCCGACATGAAGCCGTCGGCGAACAATCGAAGAGCACGCGTCTACACGATCACCGCAGCTGGTCGCCGGCGATTGGAGGCAGAGCATAAGAGCTGGCGGCAATTTGCGCTGTCGATCAAGCGCGTTCTCGAAACCGAGTAGGGGACGCCCATGCGCTTGCTCACCTACGTCTTGCAGATCATGCGGCGGCGCCAGGTCACCGCCGAAATCGACGACGAGCTCGCGTTCCATATCGAGGCCGAGATTGAGGCTAACATCGCCCGCGGTTTGTCGGCGTCGGAGGCGCGCCGCGTCGCGCTTCGCGATCTCGGTGGCCTGACGCAGACACGAGAAGCCACCCGTGAAATACGGTTGACGTGGCTGGACGACGTCGCACGCGATCTGCGATACGCCCTGCGCGGTCTCTACAAGACGCCTGGAGTCAGCACCGTCGCGATTCTCTCCCTTGCCGTCGGCATCGGCGCCAACACCGCCATCTTCAGCTTCGCCGACGCGTTGCTCCTCCGGCCGCTGCCCGTAGCCAGGCCGGGCGAAGTGGTGACGATTGGCTCGACATCCAGCTTGGATTCCCTCGGCTCGTCGCTCGTGTCGTCGTACCGCGACTACGTCGACATTCGCGATCGCAGCAAGAGCGTCGACGGGATCGCGGCGCTGACGAGGGTGACCGTCGGATTCGCGCCCGACGCGAAGGTGCAGCCGCGTCTCAAGCTCGGCATGTTGGTCACCGGCAACCTGCTGTCGCTGATGGGCGTCACGCCGACGCTCGGCCGCGACTTCCGGGCCGACGAGGATCAGGTGCCGGGCCGCGACGCGGTGATCATCCTCGGCCACACGCTGTGGGAGCAGGAGTTCGACGCCGATCCGGGCGTGCTCGGCCGCCGCGTGCGGATCAGCGGCCTCGACTTCACGGTCGTCGGCATCACGCCGCGGTCGTTCACGGGTATGGATCAGTTCGCCCGATACGATTTCTATGTGCCGCTGATGATGTCGCCGCGGCTCATCGCCGACCCGAGGACCGGGTCGCTCGAAGTGCGCGACGCGCGCAACCTCACGCTCAAGGGGAGGCTGAAGGCCGGCGTGTCGCAATCGTCCGCTCAGGCCGAGCTCGACAACATCGCCGCCGATCTCGAGCGCGCGTATCCGGCGACCAATAAGAACCGGCGTCTCGCCGTACGCACCGAGCTGCAGGAGCGCATCGCGCAGCTCGCGTCCGACGCGACGCTCGTCGCGATGCTGTCGATGCTGGCCCTCGCCGTGCTCTTCGTGGCGTGCGCGAACGTGGCCGGGCTGCTCACCAGCCGCGCGCCAGCGCGGGCTCGCGAGATGGCGCTGCGCCTTGCGATCGGCGCGGGACGCAGCCGCCTGATCCGCCAACTGGTCACCGAAAGCCTGCTGCTCGCCATCGGCGGCGGCCTCCTCGGCCTGGGCGTCGGCTACGCCGGCATGGCGCTCTTCAGCCAGATTCAGCCGCCGACCGATTTGCCGGTCATCCTGTCATTCCGGATGGATCGGCGGGCGCTCGGCTTCAGCCTCCTCGTCGCCGTCGCGAGCGCGCTCGTCTTCGGGCTCGTGCCCGCCGTCCAGGCAACGCGGACGGATCTTACCGCCGTGATGAAAGCCGGCGACGCCGTTGCGCCCGGGCGGCGGCGCCGCTGGGGCCGCGCGATCCTCGTCTGCAGCCAGGTGGCGGTGTCGGTCGTCCTGCTCGTCGTGGCGATGTTCGTGTATCGCGGCTTCAGCCAGCAGATCGCGGACGGTCCTGGCTATCGTACCGATCATCTCGTAATGATGAGCTTCGACCCCACCCTCGTCCGCTACACGGACGCGCAGTCGCAGCAGTTCTTCGCCCAGGTCGCCGAGCGCGCCCGCGCCGTCCCCGGCGTCGTCAGCGTCACGATGACGACGATGATCCCGATGTCGAACGACTCGGTCGGCTTCGAGACCGTCGCGCCGGAAGGGTTCGAGTTCCCGCTCGGCCTCGACAACACGCGCGTGCTGGCGTCGCGGATCGACGAGCACTACTTCGACACGATGGGGATTTCGATCCTGCGCGGACGCGGCTTCCGGGAAACCGACGGTCCGGACGCGCTGCGCGTCGCCATCGTGAACGAGCAGTTCGCGAAGCGCTACTGGCCGGATCAGGACGCGATCGGCAAGCGCCTGCAGGCCGGCGCCGACAAGAGGTGGGTGCAGGTGGTCGGCATCGCGAAGAACAGCAAGTACATCTTCATCGCCGAGCCGGCGCGCGACTTCGTCTACCTGCCGTACCGGCAGACGCAGCCACGACGCATGGTGATGGTCGTTCGTTCGTCCGGCGAGGCGTCAGCGTTGATGGGTCCACTGCGCGAGGTCGTCCACGGCCTCGACCCGAACCTGCCGATCTTCAACGTGCGCACGATGGCGGATCACTACCGGATGCGCGCCGTCAGCGTGTTCAACGTGCTCATAACGACCGTGGCGGGGATGGGCGCAATGGGGCTCGGTCTGGCGCTCGTCGGGCTCTACGGCCTCGTCGCCTACGCGGCCAGCCGCCGCACGCGTGAAATCGGGATCCGCATGACCATCGGCGCCGAGCGAGCAACGGTGGTGCGCCTCGTGCTTCGTCAGGGGGTCGCGTTGGCACTCGTCGGCCTCGCAATCGGCCTGGTCGCAAGCGTGGCCACCAGCCGCCTAATGGCCGCCGCGTTTCCGACAGGCGACAATCCGCGGGACCTGATGGCCCAACTGCTCGTGATCCCGATCGTGCTGGCGGTCACGTTCGTCGCCGCCTACGTTCCGGCGTTCCAAGCGTCGCGCATCAATCCGATTGAGGCGCTGCGGCAGGAATAGCGTCTTAAGCTGTTGGCGACTCTCTGAAGGCCTTGGCAGGCCGACCAAAAGTCTGTCCCGAGACTCCCTGCATCTCAGCCAATGCCAATTGCGATTCTAAGCGCCTTGGGTTCCGTATCGACTCAAACCGGAACGCATAACCCGGTGGCAGCGTCGGTAAGATCGAGCGAGCATCGGCCCCCAAGACCGATGCTCACCGATGGGTAGCTACGCAGAAGGCAACTATTCACTACTACGATTAGAGGTTTCGGAGAGACGCGCGCCCTGACGACAGCATGCGATGCGGTTAGTACGTCCGGGAAGTTACTCGTACCGGATCGCCACCATCGGATCAACGAACGCTGCTCGTCGAGCCGGCAACCAGCCCGCAACGATCGCCGCCGATGCGAGTACGAACGCCGAGAACACGAACACAGCAGGATCGGTTGGTGTGAGGTCGAAGAGGATCGCTCTGGACATCCCTGTGAGCATCATCGCGGCGATGGCTCCGACGGCGATGCCTGGGACTACCATCATTGCGACGTCGCGCAGCACGAGTCGCATCATCGACCACCGGCCCGCACCGAGTACTAACTGCATGCCCAATTCGTTGGTGCGCCGCGTCACCTGGTAGGCCAGCACGCCGAACATGCCGAGGGCGGCGATGAGCAGCGCAAGGCCGCCGAAGAGCGCGCCGAACATCGCCATGATGCGCTCGATCGTTATCGACTGATCGATGAGCCCATCGTACGACGTTGCGCGTCGCAGCCGTAGCCCTGGATCGACTGTCCGCACCACGCGATCAAGTCCCTGCGCCGCGGTGGCAGGATTGCCCGCCGTCCGGATGAGGTATTGATATGCCGATGGCGCATCACCTTCTCGCTGCATCCACGGAATGAACATCGTGCGGAGCATCGGTTCGCGAAGACCCTGATATTTCGTATCGCCAACCACGCCGACGATCTGGTACGTGACGCCCACGGATGTGACGCGGCGACCAAGGGCCGGTCCGTTTCCGAAGAAATATTTTGCGAAGCTTTCGTTGACGACCGCGACGCGAGGGGCCGTGACGGTGTCGCGCTCAGTGAACTCTCGTCCGGAAACGATCGGCGTCCTCAGCGTCGAGAAATAGTCTGGCGCGATCACGTTGAACGCGACGTTCGGCTCGTCGGGCCGCGCGGCGTAGCCTTCTACACGGACGCCACGATCCCAAAGCCCACCGCCGACCGGCAGTGCTTGCGCGGCGCTCACAGACCGCGCACCCGGTAGCAGCTTTAGCTCCTCGAGCAGCGCACGCTGCGTCGCTAGGGCGCGTGGGGGTTCATAGCGTGAGGAACCGTCACGATTTGCAGCCGCCGTGGCCGACTCACGCCTTACGCGCGCTAAACGCCCCACTGTCAATAAATCATTGTGATCAGGCGTCCGGCAACTCCCGACGGGTCACCGACAAAGCGCGAGCCTCGGCTCAACACACCGATGATCGCTTGATCCTCGGCCTGATTAGCCGATGGTCAGGTGATTAGGGGCTCCGCTAGCCGAGAATCGCGTCGTGGGTGCGACGCCAGTATCGTTAGGTGATCAGGGGAATGTTCGCCAGCCACTTATCATGGCGTGGATGGAACTCATCAGGCAGAAGATCATTTAGGATAGGCGCATGCTGCATGAGTTCCAGTGAAAATTCTGGCCCCTCTCCGCGCGCCACCGGCGGCGAAGCCTGTCAGTTCACTCAACAACGACGAGCGTCAGCGAGTGAGTCACGCGAACGGAGCGGGGATCATAGAGGCCCCGCGAGTGAGCGTGCTGGGGAGTCCGAGGGGCGGAGCCTCTCGGTTAGAAATGGCGCGCCCGGCCCTCCTTCGCGCTTCGCGCTTCGGCGGGCACAAACACTCTCGCGCCAATTCGCTTGTCTTCGCTGTGCGAATTGGCGCGCCCGGCAGGTCTCGAACCTGCGACCCCCGGCTTAGAAGGCCGGTGCTCTATCCACTGAGCTACGGGCGCGTTGTAAAGTAGCTTAGCGCAGGATCGTCGATCGTCGATCGTCCATCGTCTCGAGTCGTGATGAGAACTGTGTCGCCTGCCATCATCGTGCTCTGCATCGCGCTCGTCGGCTGCGAACATCAGCCGACGTTCCCGCTCGGCGAGCGGACAGTCGAGGCCTTCGAACCGTATCTCAGCAGACAGCTGACGCCGTCAGAGGCGCGGCGGCGGTTCGGAACGCCAGACGAGGAGACTGGTAGCGGTCTGCGAATCTACGTCTATCGGCTCGATGGCAATCGAGAGTTGTGGCTGGGATTTCCTGGCGACGCCGCCATCATCTATGCGCACGTGAAGTCAGCCGATGGCAGCATGATGGAACTCACCCTACGCCCCTGACCTTAGTTTTCAGTTATCAGTTATCAGTTTTCAGTCATCACGGAAGCCACCATGACCCGGCAGACCGATCGCACGCGACGTTCGTTTGTCATGGAAGAAGGGGTCGCCATCCTGTCGCGAACCCCTGCGACGCTGGACGCGTGGCTGCGCGGACTCCCCGAAGGGTGGATCGCGGCGAACGAAGGCGGCGACACGTGGAGCCCCTTCGATATCCTCGGACACCTGATCCATGGCGAGCGAACCGACTGGATGCAGCGCGTCCACATCCTCCTGGAGCATGGCGAGGCGCGGCCGTTCAACACGTTCGATCGCTTCGCGCAGTTTGCCGCGTCACAGGGACGCACGCTGGCCAGCCTGCTCGACGAGTTCGCGACCGTGCGACAGCAGAGCCTCGCTGAACTGGCAGCGCTGGACCTGACCGACGCGGATCTCGATCGTCGCGGGCGGCACCCCGAGCTTGGCGTCGTAACGCTGCGCCAGCTCCTCGCCACTTGGGTGGCGCACGACCTCGATCACGTCATGCAGATCTCACGCGTGCTGGCGCGACAGTATTCTGAGGAGGTCGGTCCCTGGCGGGCCTATCTGCGGATTATTCGCGACCAGGAAGGATGAAAGCAGGTCGCCGCTTTCGGTCGGCGCGGCTAAAGCCGCGCCCTACCGGTTGTTCCAGTAGTCCGATTGGTTCTTGCGCGGGCTCGGGCGTGTCCTGGTGCGATCGGGCGGGCGCTCCGGGTTCCAGACCACGCCGCACTTCAAGCAACGCCAGTACGCCAGTCCCGTCCCCGGCTGGTCGGGTCCCTTGATCTGCCCCGAAAGGCAGTCGGGACACGCGACCGGGACACTGGCTTCCGGCACGGGGCGTGTCATCGCGATCGGCCCCCCTCCTGGTACTCCCGATACTCGGCGAGCCACTGCGCGCTCACGGTGCCAAGGTCGAACAGACCAGAGCGACGACCCACTGCGTAGAAAAGTGAGACCACCGACACACCGATCGCCAGCGCCGCACCAATCAGGACCAGCATTGGGGTACTCCAGGCTTTGGTGAGGCTGGGGACGTGCGGCCCGGAAATTGGGGCGACGCGGCAGCAGGGCTCAGGAAAGCAGACCCTAAGAGTATACCAGCCCCGCGGCCCGGGCGGGTTTTTGGCAGGTCGATGGCCGCGAGATCGCCCGCAAGGCTGGAAGCCGGGACGGCATCGCAGGCGTGACGACGCCGTAACAGCACCTTTTTTTGTGAAACGAAACACGTGACAGCACCGAATGGGGCTTGCCGCCCTTGGGCAAGTGCCCTTAGTATCGGGCCCGCCAGCCGGCACCGCGGACGACACATTTGTCCGCGCGCTAACGAAATCGTTTTCGGCCATCCCGATTTCAGCAGCAACGACGGGGACACAAGGGTGGATCGCGCCTTGCCTCGTGTCGATGCTCTGGAGGTCCAGTGTCTGTACGTGCTTTCATGACCGCCGTTCTCATCTTGCAGGCGTCGTCGCTGGCGGCTCAAACCGTTCCCGCGCCGCCGCTCGGAACGGCCGAGCGCGCGCTCGTCAATGCGCTGCTGCTGCCCGACCGCGACGCCTTCCGCCAGCTCCTCGCGGCCGACGCGGTCGTCTCGTTGCCGGTCGAGGCGCGCGGCCCCGACGCAATCGTCGAGAAGTGGCAGCCATTTCTGCAGAGCCGCGAGGTCACGCTGGCGCTCACGATCGAGAGCTCGGCGACAGGAGAGTCGGGAGACACCGGTCAGACGCTGGGCACATTTGCCATCTACGGGCGCACGGCAAAGGGCATGAGCACCACGCCCGTGGGCGCTATCTCGATCATCTGGCGCCTGGTCGATGGTCAATGGAAGATCGGCGCGTTGAGCCGGACGGGCAAGGCGGGAGCGAAACAGCGGGCGGCGGCGAACTAGTTTTCAGTTCTCAGTTTTCAGTTTTCAGTTCGGAAACTGACAACTGTTAACTGACAACTGACGACTGGTAACTGCTTCACACAATGTGGTGCTTGACCGCGTACTGGATGAGCTCGGCCGACGAAGTGATCTTCAGCTGCTCCATCATTCGATACTTGTGAAACGCCACCGTGCGCGGGGTGATGTTCAGCTCCGCGGCCACCTCTTTCATCGATCGCCCCTCGGCCAGCAACTGCAGAATCTCACGCTGACGCGACGTGAGCTCGGGCGAATGCTTGCGCTCGTCCGCCTTCAGCAGCAGCTCGACCAGTCCCTCGGTCACGAGCGGCGTCACGTACGAGCGTCCGTGCACCACCTCGCGTATCGCGGTCATCAACTCCGACGGCGCCGACCGCTTGAGCAGATAGGCCGATGCCCCGCCACGGAACGCTTCTGCCGCCACGTCGGCGTCTTCATGCATCGTGACGAATACGAGCTTGGTGTCGGGCAGCGATTGCTTGATCTGCCGGCCTGCCTCGAGCCCGTTCAAGAGCGGCATGCCGATATCCAGGACAATCACGTCTGGCCTGAGCTTTTCTGCCGCACCCAGCAGAGCCCGGCCGTCAGAAACGCGACCGACGATCTCGCACTCGCCGGACAGCATTTTCTCGAACGCTCCAAGAACGAGCTCGTGATCGTCGGCCAGAAGGACTCGCGGCGGCGCAGTCATCGGTCCCCTACTTTGACACGGATACGCCCGCGCCCTGTTCCATTGCCGTGATAGCGACCGGCGGCACGCGCGCTTCCAGCGTTGTTCCGCCACCCGGTGTGGAATGAATCGTCAGCGCGCCGCCGATCGTCTGAAGGCGCTCGTTCATGCTCGCCAGCCCAAGCCCCGTCCCCCACGCAGCTTCCACGTCGAACCCTTTGCCGTCATCGACAATGGTCAGCACCAACCCGCGAGGCGTGCCTGCCAGGTGCACGGAGATCTCGCGCGCGCCGCTGTGCTTCACCGCGTTCTGGAGCGCTTCCTGGACGACCCGATACACGCACAGCGTGTGGTCGTCTGGCAGCGGCGACGGCACGTTGGCGTGCGAGAACGTGAGCGCGATGTCGGCCTGCGGCCACTTCCGCTGAAGGCTGATGAGCGCCCCGACGATGCCGATCAGTCTCAGCTTCGCCGGATGCAGGCGATGCGAGAGATCGTGAACGCTCCTGGCGATGGCATGAGCGCGTTCGAGGGCGTCGCCCGCGAGTTTTCGTTCATCGCGGCTCAGCTCGTTCGGAATCGCGGAGAGGAGCTGAAGATCCATCGCGAGCAGAGCCACCTGCTGGCTGATATCGTCGTGCAGCTCCCCTGAGATGCGCGAACGCTCGGCCTCCTGCGCAACCAGCAGCCGCCGGCCGAGGTCGCTGATGCGCTGGTAGCTGTTGCGCAGTTCGGCCTGATTGTGGCGCACCTGTTCTTCCGCCCGGCGTCGCCGCTCCGCCTGCAAGAGCAGCCCGGCGATCAGCGCAGCTTGAGCGAACAGAAGTAATCCTGCGCCAATAATGTACGCGCGGTACTGCTCCCAGACCCCCACCTCACGAAAGCTGACGACTGTTCCAGGGGGGACGCGCGCCTCGCTGATGCCCCATCGCCGAAGCTGACGCCAGTCGACCTGGGTCATGCTCAAGTTCCCCAGGGCGACAGGAATCTGGTCTGCCGCCTCTCCATGAAGGACCCGCAGGGCGAGCGTCGCCACGGCATCAAGCTGTCTCTCCAGGTTCTCGAGGCTCCCCCCCACGACACCATGGTCGATCGTCGAGTTCACCCAGGAATAGGTCGGGCGATTGGTGACCGGTGCGATGCGGTCCAGATATTCCACTGGCTGGTAGCTGTCGCCGGCACCATCCTGATAGACCAGCAGGTAATAGACGATCGAACGCTCCGGCAGCGCCCGGAGCCTGCGCTCTAGTTCTACCGTCGGCAACCCCGACAGGTACGTGAACGCCAATCGGGGCTGAAACCGCCCGAACTGTTTGCGTGCCTGCGACTCGACGACGCGATCGCGTGCGGCTGTTCCGCTGACGACAAAGACCTGGTTGACCTCGGGCTGCAAGTGCCGTCGCCAGCCGCACGGTCCCGGCAAAATCCACCTCGGACACAACGCCGGTCGGAGTTCGGGATGGGACTGGAGGTCTTGCTGCGTGCGAGATAGACAATCGGCGTTCCGGGAAACAGCTCGTCGCGGTATTTCGCGATGAACTGGACCGCAACGTCCAGCACCGGGATGACCGCGTCGAACCGCTGGCCGCCGTATTTCAGTCGAAGAAAATCACGAAATGCGGCCTGGTACTGCGGGTCGGGAAATCGTCCGGCATCCAGGTACTCCGAGTGGAAGTCCAGGTGCCGGCCGAGACCCCTGTCAAGCGCCCGTGGCAGGTCACGTTCCCCGGTGACGGAAATCACCGCCTCTCGACCGGTCGAGTAGAGAACCAGGACCCGTTTCTGGTCGCCCTGTAGCTCCAGCTCGTTCTGCCCCGCCTGCTGCGCCCCCAGCCCCATCCCGTTGCACACGAAAACCAGGGCCACGGCAAACAGCCCCGGGCAAAACCCGCGGAATGTTGGCGAATTGACAACCAGCATGAGGGCTTGGACGCGGATTATCGCACCCCCCTGTCAATTTTACCGGTCAAAACTAGGACATCCGGCAGTTTCATGAAAGCACTAACCACCTTAGGCTACATCTCCCAGCGATCCGAGTGCTCTGCGGGGTGGGCGGCTCGGAAGGTATCCACACGTGGACTCGGTCAGCAAATAGGTGCCGTATGTATGAGTTAGCCCGCCGGATGACCGCACGTGCTCTACCTGAACGTGGCGTCGGCCCGACTTCCGCTCCGGTTGAAGCCCGGCCGAAGCCAGGACTCGACCCGATCACGCGCGTGCTCAGCGGCGCCATCGAACACATGCCTCACGGCGTCCTGGTGTTCAGCCAGAGCGGCACGGTGCTCGCCGCCAACCGCCGGTCCAGCGCGATCTTCGGGTATGCCCCGGGGGAGCTGCTCGACCAGCCGATGGAACGGCTGCTGTCAGAAACCTCCCGTCCGATTCGAACCGCAATCGGCAAGCTCCAGTCCGAGCGGCCCACGAGCACCCTGACCATCGAAGAGCCTCCGACCGGCATCCGCAAGGACGGCGAATCGGTTCCGCTCGAGATTGGCTTCAGCGTGGTCAGCGAAGGAGAATCGAGCTATTTGGTGGCGTCGGTGACCGACATCACCGAGCGTCTCGACCTCGAGGCTGGTCTGGCGGCGGCGCGCGAAGAGATCACGGGGTTTCAACGTCTGGTGGGCGAGCTCATCGAGAGCCTGCTGAGTGCCGAAGGCGCCACGCTCGATGGCGCGGTGACCGAAGGTCTGTGCCGTGTCGCCGCCGTGCTGCATCTGGATATGGCGGCCGTCTGGCAGACGTCGGGCGACGGCTCAATCGCCAGACCCACCCACTTCTGGGTCCGCCAGCCGGTTCCGGCGCCACCCGATTCGATTTCGACCGCGTCGATACCGTGGGTGCTATCGCGGCTGAAGGAAGGCGAGCCTGCGTTCTTTTCGAAAGTCGATGACATTCCGTACGTGCTCGACCAAGAGCTCTTTGATCGGACGGGGACCACGTCCGGCGCGGCGTTTCCACTGCCCGTACCCGGACACGCAGGTCAACAGCTTCGCGCGCTGTGCTTCGGGTCGATGAACGGACTCGACTGGTCGGGGGCGCTCGGCGAACAACTCCAACTGGTTGCCGCTGTCATCGGTCAGGCCCTTTCCCGACGACACGTGGAGGTCGCCCTTCGCAGCGCACTCAACGAGGTCGACGAGCTGAGCGCGGAAATGGGCAGCGAGATCGCGCGGCTTCGCGGCGAGACGCGTCGAACATCGGATTCGAACTCGATCGTCCTCGAGAGCCCCGCGATCAAGCGCGCCTTCAAGCAGGTCGAGTCTGTCGCGCCGATGCCGGCCACCGTCCTGCTGCTCGGCGAAACAGGCAGCGGGAAGGAAGTGTTCGCCCAGGCGATCCACGACCTCAGCCCACGGCGTCATCGCCCGATGGTGAAGGTGAACTGCGCGGCTATTCCGAGCGCGCTCATCGAAAGCGAGCTGTTCGGCCGCGAGCGTGGTGCCTACACGGGCGCGATCTCGCGGCAGATCGGACGTTTCGAGGTGGCCCACCAGTCCACCTTGTTCCTCGACGAAATCGGCGAGCTGCCGGTTGATATCCAGGTGAAGCTGCTGCGCGCGCTCCAGCACCGGGTGTTCGAGCGGCTCGGGAGCCATCAGTCGATCAAGGTGGATGTCCGCATCATCGCGGCCACCAACAAGAATCTCGAGCAGGCGGTCGAAGACAAGACGTTCCGGGAAGACCTGTACTACCGGCTCAACGTGTTTCCCGTGGTCGTGCCGCCGCTTCGCGAGCGGGCCGACGACATCCCCGGCCTGGTCTGGGCGTTCATCGACGAATTTTCCAGGTCGTTCGGGAAGCCCGTCGAGTCCATCGCGACGGAATCGATGCGCGAGATGCAGAGCTATCACTGGCCCGGTAACGTCCGGGAGCTGCGCAACGTCATCGAGCGCGCGGTCATCGTCTCGACAGGCCGGCACCTTCATGTCTCGCTGCCCAGGGCATCGCCGCAGGTCGCGCCGGCGTCCATGGCGCTCGCCGATCTCGAGGTCGCGCACATCCGCGCGGTTCTCGAAGGCACCAACTGGCGCGTGCGCGGCGCGGGAGGCGCGGCCGAGCGGCTCGGGCTGAAACCGACGACGCTCGAGAGCCGGATGGCGAAGCTGGGGATCCGGCGCGCGCGCTAGGTCGCGCCTTTCGATCTCTCGATCTTTAGATCTCTCGATCTTTAGATCTCTCGATCTCTCGATCTTCTGTGTTCGGATCACGGTCCGGCTAAAGCCGGACACTACGTACTACACGGAAAATCCGGCCTAAGCCAGACACTACGTACCAAACCCGGCTCAGAAACCGAACCTGATACCGATCTGACCGGTGCGGGGAACCGCACCCTGGCGAAGCATTCTCAGCACCAGAAAATCCGTCAGTCGCCGGTCGGCTGCCGGGTGCGACAGGACAGCCGTGGTCGGATTGTCGAAATTCGCCCGGTTCGTCACGTTGAACACTTCCCCGAAGAGATCGAGCGTCCGCTCGTGCCCGACGCGCAGCTGATAGCCCATCCGCACGTCGAACTGGAAGAACGCCGGGCCGTACGCCCCGTTGCGTTTGCCGTTGTACTCGACCCCGATCGCGTTCTCCCCCGTTCCCGCATACCTGCCGGCCGGCACGAAATCGAACAAGATGCCGTTGCGGTCCGCATCGGTGGTGGAGTCGATGATGCTGAAAGGCTGGCCGCTGAGCGCGCGCGCAATCGCGCTGATCGTCAGCCCGCCAGTCCGCGGTACGCGTGCCGTCCCGCTCACGACAAAGTTGTGGCGCCTGTCGAAGTCGGCCGGTCCTTCGTTGGCATCCAGCCGCAGGTCGTCGAGGCGCTGCACGGGTATCTGAGGGCTGCCGTTGCCGGAGGTGTTACCGCGCGAGTAGGACAGCGTGTAGGACACCTTCGCCGCGAACTGGCGGCTGAACCGTTTGTCGACGAGCAGCTCGAGCGCATCGTAGTTGGCCCGTCCCGCGTTGACAGGCTGAAGGACCGACGCCGTGTACTCGGCATTCACCCGCGTCACGGGTCCGGTCCTGCTCGTATCGGCACGCAATCCCGGATTGAGATCCTGCATGACGGGCAGCTCGCGGCCGATCGAGTGAATGTAATCGACGCTGGCCGCGACGCTCGCACCGATCTGGCGCTGATATCCGGCGGTCATCTGCTGCGCCCTCGAGATTCGGCGTTCGGGATTGTCGGCAAACACGGTCCCCATGTTCCGGGCCCGCGCCCCGGGTGGAAACAGGCTCGCCACCAGACCTGCGTCGACCGTCGGGCCGTTCCGGAGAAGCGGCTCGGACGGCAACGCTCCACGCGAGGGCCCGGGATCGGCGCCGTTGGCCGGGAACAGCGCGATAAAGGAATCCGAGTACGTGCCCGAAGTCACGATTGGCGCAATCAGCTCGAAGGCCGTCTTGTCGTAAAAGAGCCCGTAACCGGCTCGAAACACCGAACGATTGGCACCGTCAAGGCTGTACGCCGCACCGACGCGCGGGGCGATGTTGTCCTTGTCGACCGGATAACGTGACGAATCCTCGAAAGCCGGGTTGTCGTCCTCACGAAGAGGAATCGACTCGATGTCGTACCGGAGGCCGAGGTTCACTGTCAGCCGCTCGCCGATCCGCCACTTGTCCTGGGCGAATGCCGACGCGAAGTGGCCTTTCATATAAAGGTCGCTCGCGCCGGGAACCCGGATCTGCAGCCGTTCGGGATAGGTCGCAGGATCGGCGGCGTTGAACGGCGTGCTCGAATGGAACTCGAACAGACCGTTGAGCGTGCTCTGGTTGGTGCTGTCGGCCGTGGCAAATTGGTACTGCACGCCAAGCTTCACATCGTGGCTGCCGCGGCGGCCCGGCAGGAACCACGAGAACGTGTCGTCGATGGAATACGCGTTGTTCATACGGGCCTGGGCCACATCGCTCTGGCCGTCGATGAACGTCGGATACTGGAGCGTCGGCGCCAGCAGACTCTGACGCCGGCCGTTCGCGTTGAAGCCGGGATTGGCAAACGCCACGTCCTCGCGCGCGAAGGCAACGCGGAGCGTGTTCAGCCGGCTGTTTCCGAGAACCGACTGTAGAGCGGCGACGGTACTCGAATCGACGTCGGACTCCTCGCGCGCCGCGTCCAGGGTAGGCTGCCGTCCGGCGGCGGGCACGAGCAGGTTGGCCTGCGGCGAAGACTCCCGCAGCCATCGCAGATTCCAGATATTGGCGGCGCTGAGCTGTTGATCGAACCGTACGACGGTGTTCCAGATACGCCCCTCGGTCATGGTCGTCGTGTTGAGCTCGGGCCGGGAGGGAATGTTGACCGTCGCGGCGCGATCCAATCGCACACGCTCGACGCTCGCGAAGAAATGCGCCCGGTTTCGCAGCACCGGACCTCCCAGCGTCGCGCCGTACTGCTGCTCGTCGGTGTTGGGGGCCGGCCCGTCGCTCCGGCTGGCGAACACGTCCCGCGCCGTCAGGGTATCGTCCTGAAAAAACGCGAAGGCACTGCCGTGGAAGGCATTGGTCCCGTGCTTGGTGACGGCGTTGACGACCGCGCCCGTCGCGCGGCCGAATTCGGCGTCGTATTGATGTGTCAGGACTTGAAATTCCTGGATGGCCTCGATCGGCGTGCGCGCCTGGGTGCCCGCGCGCTGGCCGATGAAGTCATCGTTGTTGTTCGCGCCATCCACCATGTAGTTGTTGCTGCGTGGATCGATGCCGTTGACGCTGACCGCGTCGGCGCCGAACGCCTCGCTGGGAATCGGCACGATGCCGGGCAGGAGCGAGATGAAGCCCACGAAGTTCCGGTTGATCGACGGCAGCTCCACCAGCTCCCGGCTCGTGATGTGCCCGCCGATCTCTTTCGACGTGGTGTCGAGCATCGGCGTCGCGGCTTCGACCGTCACCGACTCGTCGAGCGAGCCGATTTCGAGCGTCACATCGACGGTGGTCGTGCGGCCGACCTCCAGCAGAAGTCCAGGCTGCGCGTAGGGCTTGAAACCGGGCATCGAGGCACGGATTTCATAGGTGCCGGGCGCAAGACCACCCACGAAGTAGGTGCCGTCCTCGTTGCTCGTGGTCTGGCGGAACGTGCCGGTCTGAAGGTCGCGAACGGTCAGGTGAACGCCGGGCAGGACCGCATCCTGCGCATCGAAGACGACGCCGCGAAGCTCGGCGGTGGCATGCTGCGACCCGGCCGCGTGTGCCGTCAGGCAGATGGCCGCGGCGAACGCGAGAAGCCACGACCTCATCGGGGCATCAAAATCTCGATGCGCGAATCCATATGTCGGCGCGCGACCAGCTCTTCGCAAGGTCTTCGTTCACCTCGCGCGACGACGTGCCGCGGCCGGCCAGCGCTTTCTGAAGCCCGAGCAGCGACCAGCCGTTGTGGGGATGGTCGGCGAGCTCCTCTCGGTAGATACGCTCGGCGGCGTCAAAGCGTTTCGCCTCGAGCAACGCCGCACCCAGCCAGTGCCGCGCGGCGAACGGCAGCGGCTCGGGCTCGTCGTAGCCGAGCTGATCTTCAGTCGCGACCGCGTGCTCCAACGCCGTAATGGCTTCATTGGTGTCGCCCGCAGCCAGCAGAATCTCGCCTTCGAGAATTCCCGCGACGGTGCCGAGCAGATTTCGCGCGGTGTGCTCTCTGAACACGTCCTTGGAGGTGTCCGCGGCTTTCTTCACGCGATCCAGGTACACCCGGGCAAAGTCGGCGTTGCCGGTCCGCAGTTGCGCGTACCCTTGCGCGAAGTCCCAGAAGCCTCCAAGGATGGCGGGCGTCGGGCGGTTCTTCACCTCGAGCACTTCGTCGAAGCGGCCGAAGCGGATCATCGTGAGCACCTGATAGTAGGTCTCGCCGGTAAGCTTGGCGTAGTCCTTCCCTGCCTGCATCGCGATGGCGCCCTGTCCGTCCATCGACGCGGCGTACAGCAACATGTGCAGGTTGTGCGCGGGGTAGATGGCGAACCCTTCGCCGATGGCGGCTTTCAAGTCCGAGTGCCAGGCCTCGAGGTTGGCGCGCACCGAATCGCCCCAGCGCCCCACTTCGTTCCACGTGTGTGAGGGCATGTGATTGATGTGGCTGGCGCCCGGGATCGATCGTCCGAGGAATTCGGCGCAGGCCGTTGCGCGCTCGGGCACGACGGTCGATTCGGTCGCGTGCACGTAGAGATGGCACGCCCCCGGATGATGGACGTTCTTCGCGAGAATGCGCTCGAGCACGCGGTGCAGGCGCTGCACGCTTTCGCTCTTGATGTCGCGCGTGCCCCGGCGCGGCTCGAGCAGAAAGAGCGCATCGGCATGGAGCGTCGCAATGTCGAGATCGTCCGGGTACGAGGCGGCGACTTTGCCGATCGCCTCCGCATATGCCTTGTCCTGCTCGACGCGCTTTTCGGGATCGAACTTCTCCACGTAGCGGACCGCCAGCGAGTCGATGAGCGCGCGTTCCCTGGCGCTCGCCTTTTCTTTGAGCGCGATCGCCTTCTGCGCCGCGGCGTACGCGTGCGGCGCTTCTTCCGCGTTCATCGCGCTGTTCAGGTACGATCCCCACGCCCAGGCTTCGCCCCAGTAGCAGATCGCGCAATCGGGATCGCGCTTCCAGGCTTCGCGGAACGAGCGAATCGCCTCGGGCTTCGCAAACGCGTACATCATCTGGAAGCCCTGATCGGAAAACGCCTGTGCGTCTTTGTTCGATGACGAGATGGGGCGTGTGAAGGTGCCCAGCCCGCTCTTGTAGAGCTCGATCGGCTGGGTGTAGCGCTCGAACAAGGTCTTGGGCGCCGGGGTTTGCGGCGCTGGCTGCTGCGCGCCGGCCCCAATGCCCGCGGCGGCCACGACCAGAAGTCCCATCGCTAACGCGCGCGTGCCAGCAGCCATACTGCCTCCAAGGGTACGGCCATCGTAACAGAGTTCAATGAAAGAGCCCCGCACGTCCGATAAGATCGGGACCGGTGCGCACCTTCATCGCTCTTGTCCTGCTCGTCGCGCTTTCGTCGCCCGTGCGCTCGTCCGAAAAGCCGGATCTGGCGCCACTCGAGGCGACGTTTCAGCGCATTGTGAAGAAGGCGCGCGGGCGCGTGGGCGTCGCCTTGATTCACCTCGAATCAGGCGCCACGCTCGACGTGCGCGGTCACGAACGGTTTCCGATGGCCAGCGTCGTGAAGGTGCCGATCGCCATCGAAGTGCTGTCCCAGGTGGCCGCGCGGACGCTGACACTCGATCGCGAAGTCCCGCTCGCGGCCAGCGACATCCGTCCCTGCTGCACGCTCGAACGTCGTCATCCACACGGCGGCACGTCCCGCACGGTTGGCGAGCTCCTCGAGCTTGCCATCGTCGAAAGCGACAACACCGCCGCCGATGCGTTGTTGAAGCTGGCCGGCGGCCCCGACGTCGTGGAGCGGCGCATGCGCACGCTCGGGTTCCCTATGATCAACGTCGATCGATCCGAAGGTCAGTTGCTGCTCGACATGGCAGGGGTCACCGCCTATCCACCGGCCGAAGAGTGGACGGTCGAGCTTCAGCGCCGTCTCGTGGCCGAAGTGGAGAAGCCCGCGCTGAACAGGGGACGGGTGCAGTATCTCGCCGACGAGCGCGATACGGCGACGCCGTACGAGACGGCGCAACTGGTCGGACGTCTGCAGCTCACCAATCTTCTTCCCAAAGCAGAAACCGACTTGCTTCTGAGCCTCATGACCGCGACGACAACCGGGTCGCGCCGGATCAGAGGTCGCATTCCCTTCGAAACCGTGGTCGCGCACAAGACCGGCACCACCGCCGTCGTGATCAACGATGTCGGCGTCATCACGCTGCCGGCAGACAGCAGAATCGGCGGACGGCTTGCGCTCGCGGTTTATGTGGCAGACGGGTCGAGCATCGCGGCGATGGAGCGGTCCATCGCGCAGCTCAGTGCGGCGGCGTTCGACTTCTTCAGCGGCCGGCAGCCCGCGGCTGCGCCGAAGCCACAGAAGAAGGGCTCGCGGCGATGATGTGGGTGTGCTCGCGGCAGATGGCCTCGAACCCCGTGGTGTCCTTGTGGAAGTTGCTCATGGCGTACCCGCAGAGCAGCGCGAATCCATGGCGCTGCGCGAGCATGTTCCAGAGCATCTCGAGCTGAATCGCCGCGTCGGCTCTCCCCTGCTTCCAGAGGACGTTCACCATCTCGCCATACGCGCGGATCTGCACGCGGTCTTTCCTGCCTTCGAGCGTCGAGGCGATCAACCGGCCGACGCTGGCTTCGAAACGATTGGCATCGGGCATATCGCCGTCCATGAAGAGATCGAGCGTTCGCTGGGCGTCGAGCACGATCAGCGACCGGGTCCGCCGTGCCCTGGTCACATTGATCTGACGCGCTCTGAGGTATTTGAGGATTGCGTTCTGGTGCGAGCGGGTCGCAATGACGATCGAAGGATGGCCGTCGGCAAGGCCGTGCGAGAGAAATCCCGAAACGGTCGTGAACAGACTATGGTCGTTGCCATAGAACTGCACGGCATGGTGATGGTCGTGAAAAGGGACGTGTTTCTCCAAAGGATCAACTACTTATGCAATGGTCGAACCGTCGGCCAACCCCCAATTTTGTGTGATTTCCCACCAATCAGGCGCCGGCCCCGTGTCGCCGATTGATTCAGGATGTCTGAATTCAGCGCCGCGGATCGCTCGCCAGCCACCATCCATCGTCGACCAGCTGCTGCTGCAGTTCCTGTGCACGGTCGTCGACGGCAGCCGCGCTATGGAACCGCTCGATGCGATCCTCGCGTCCGGGCTCGTGGATGACTATTTCGAAGGTGTCTTTCGCAGGCGTCCGGATTTCGTAGGTGAGTTGCTTCCCGTCACGGTGAAAACTCCACAGCATTGGTCCCCATCTCGGGCAAACCCTCAGGAGCCAGCAGAGGCGCGCCCTTGGTCGCCATTCGCGTCATCACAAACTGGCTGTCGGTCCAACTTCTCGGCGCCGCGGTTCGACGATCGGCGCCGCCGCGACGTTCGATGCCCCAGTAGTTCTCGTGACGCTGGCGCCTGTCGCCGATCCGTCGATCGACCAGCACAGGCACCCGGTTAGTGGTAGCAAGAATCGTGCAGAACGAATCGTACTCGGCGCTCATCCCCCGGCGCACGATCAGCACGAGATCGAGTGCAGTCCGCCGGTGACGAGCGTCAACCCACACGGCAAACGTTCGAAGGGCACGAAGCACGCCCTACACATGAGCAAACGCTTCGCCACCTTTGGGCCAAACCACGAACCTGCGCCGTAACCAGAGGCCCCGCAATATTTAACGCCAACATGACGATTCGCGTCGATGCGGGTTTGTACTTAGTCTCAATTCTTATTTTGAGACACCAAATTCGACAAAATGCCCGTATCGAGTTGAAAACACTCGCACAACACGCCAAGTTCCAGAATGGAACATTTCGGGACCGAATTGCACGTTCAGGTGTCTAGCGTGTAAAGGCCCGCCCGATCTCCGCGACGCCAACCTTCAACGTCGCGACGGCCAGCCGATCGAGATCGCTCGCGCTTCCGATCGCATGCACCGTGCGGTGCACGTGCGTGAAGCTCTGGCCCGGAACAAGGCTCAGAGCGGGCGACGAAGTCTCCAGCTCGTAGAAGGGACCAAGCGGGGGCTTGCCAGGTTCGGGCGGCCCGTCGTTGTAGCTGTTGATGACGTCACCCTTGAACGGTTCGCGCTGCGTCTCCCACATGGAGTTCACGTAGCTTACGGCGCCGGACGGGCGCGTGTACTGAACGACCGTCAACACCCGACGCGCGGCATCGTAGCTGCCCGCGAAGGACAGCGCCCGCGGTGGCGGCAGGCCGATCTTGCTGCGATATTGCCCGTCGCCTCTGAAGAAAACGACGGCATCGGTCGTGCGCAATCGCTCGGCGGGGATCCTTCCGAAGTACGAGTCGTTGACGATGGGACCAAGCGTCACCGCGCTGCCGGGCTGAAATGGAATCGTGACGGTCGTTTCAGTGGACGGCGTGAACATGCCGAGAATCCACACCGACACCAGGCCGCTCTTCCGTTGCCACGCGTCGCGGCCGACGTTGGTCACGGTGTTCGACGATTCGAACGCCACCGTGCGCGCCCCAGGCCCGGCCGACGCGCCGAAATGTTTTTCGACGTCGGACGTGCTGAGGAGCCGCACCGTGCGATCGACTTCGATGTCGAACGGCGTGCCGGAGTAATTGACGAGCGACATCCGCCTGCGAAAGCGCACGCTGGTCGGCGTCTGGCTGTCGGCCTCCCACGTGCCCCAGTCGAACGCCTCGGGAACCTGCCAGTGTTCGAGATCGAAAGGTTCACCTTTCTTGAAATAGAGGGAGTACTGCCCACCTTCTGGCCCCAGCCAGAACCGATCTTCTCCGCCGAACACGTTGATGTGCGGCTGCCTGGCACGCGCGGCGATCGCACTGCGTCCGATCCATCCGAAACTTGGCGCCTCGTCACCTCCGGTCGTGCTCGTCATGACGCGGCCCTGATACTCGGGCGATACCACGACCTGGGCCCCGGAGCCGGGCTCGGCAAGCACGATCACATCGGTGTTTTGCTTGAGAAACGCCAGATCTGACTCAAACGGTCCCGGTTTGGCGGTCGCGGGCGGCGGAGACGGGTCACGCGGCGCCTGATCGGCATCGCGGCCGGACTGGCAGGCGCCCACGGCGAACGCGGCTGCGACAAACAGGGCCAGAGTTCTGCTGGAGCGCATCGGCGGGGGATTGTATCGTATGTGGGTACATGCCTTTGTATGAATACCGGTGTCTGGCGTGCGGGCATCAATTCGAACTGCTGATCCTGAAATCGTCGCAGCAGGCCGCCTGTCCATCATGCGCGAGCGACTCATTGGAGCGCATACTGTCGATGTTTGCCGTCAGCTCCACGGCGTCGCGCCAGGCGAGCACCGCAAAAGCGTATGCGCACAACAACAAGTTGAACGCGAAGCAGGAACCTGACAAACAGCGGATTCAAATCGATCACAAGCACCAGCACTGACCTGACCATGCTCCGATACTTCATCGTCGCTGGCTTCCTCGCCGCGGTTCTGTTTCAGGCCCTCGGCTCTGCGCAGGCGCCCTTCTCGATGCGCGTCCTGGCGAGCGGGCTGAAGGCGCCCTGGGAAGTCGTCGTGGGGCCCGACGATCAGTTGTGGGTGACCGAGCGCACGGGACGCCGCGTCATTCGTGTGAATCCGGCAACCGGTGCGATCGCGCCGGCGCTCGACCTGACGGGCGAGAGCTACGATCCCGGTGAGAGCTGGCACGAAGGGCTGCTCGGCCTGGCGCTGCATCCGGATTTGCTGAAGAACGCCGGCCGCGACTACGTGTACCTGGCGTTCACCTACGACAGCGATCCGGGCCCGGGCCTGAATCGAAAACTGCGGTTGCGACGCTATACCTACGACGCGACCAGCCAGACGCTGGGCAACGCCGTCGATCTGCTGACCAACGTCCCGGCGAACGACGATCACGGCGGAGGGCGTGTCGCATACGGCCCGGACGGGATGGTGTATCTCACGCGCGGCGACGACGGCGGCAACTGGCTGCAGAACTATTGCCGGGCCAACAGGTCGCAGGATCTCCCGACGTCGGGCCAGGTGGCCGCACGCAACTGGTCCACCTACGAAGGCAAAATCCTGCGGATAGGTCCGGATGGATCGATCCCCGTCGACAACCCGTTGTTGAACGGCGTGCGCAGCCACATCTATTCGTACGGCCACCGCAATCCTCAGGGGCTGGGGTTTGCGCCGAACGGGCTCCTCTACTCGTCCGAACACGGTCCCGGCACCGACGACGAGCTGAACCTGATCGTGGCAGGGGGCAACTACGGATGGCCGTTCGTTGCGGGATATCGCGACGATCGCAGCTACGTGTACGTCAACTGGTCGCAGTCGTCGCCCACGCCCTGTGCGTCGCTGAAGTTCGACGAATTCGGCAACGCGCCGCCGTCGGTACCGCGCATACGCGAATCCGAATGGAAGGGGACGTTCCTGCCCCCAATCCGGACGTTCTTCACGGTCGAGCCGAACTACGACCTCGCGAAATCGGGCGGCGCCACGATTGCGGCGGGCGGCTTCGAGATCTACACGGCGCCGAACGGCATCAGCGGGTGGGCCACGTCGATTCTGCAGCCAGGCATGACCATGGGCCGGGTGTATCGGGTGAAGTTGAGCGACGACGGCCGGACGGCCGTGGGAGCGAACGAAGAACTGTTCCGAACGGCCAACCGCTACCGGGACGTGGCGATCGGGCGTGATGCGCGGACGTTCTACCTTGTGACCGACAACAACGGGCTGGGACGGTCGACGGATCCGTCAGGTGCGCGGGTCACGACCTTTGCCAATCCCGGCGCCATCCTCGAATTCAAGGCCAACTAGTTTTCAGTTCTCAGTTTTCAGTTCCTCCTCACCACAACACTGCCGTTGGTCGTCATGGCGCGGACCTTCGGCCCACCCGACCCGAGCGTCGTCGTGAAGACGCGCTGCCTGCCGGAGTGGATGACGACCGGAAAATCGATCTCCACCCGTCCGTGCACGGTCCCCGTTTCGAGCTCGGCCGAATAGTTGGCCGGCAGATTCAGGCGGACGCCGCCGTTTTGCGTCTCGACATCGAGCCCGGTTCCCTCCCATCTCGAACCGGCCAGCTCGATCTGGAGGCCGCCGTTCTGCGTCCGCCCTCTGAGGTCGCCGCCCACCTGGCGCAGCGTGATACCGCCGTTCACCGCGCGCAGCAGCGCCTCTCCCGAGAACTCTTCGAGCGAGATGCCTCCGTTGCGGGTGTTGATCGACAACCGCACGTTCGAGGGCACATCGAGATAAAACGACGTGGACCAGTGCTCGTCGTTCATCCCCATCATGCCGTCCGACCGGATGCGTCCGTCCGTCGTCGTCACTTTCACGGAGCTGACGAGCGCGCGTGCGCGCGATTCGCTCCCGGCGTAGCCCTCGACGCGCGTGCGAAGACGCACGTCCGCGCGGCCGCCGCCCCGCACGCGCACGCTTCCGTTCTGACCTGGATCGATGTCGAGGGCGATGCGGACGCCGAGCGATTCCTCGCGCATCTCGCAGGCATGCTCCCGGCGGCTGTCATACCGGTTCCGTTCTGCGCAGAGATCTTCGGGCGGGGCGACAGTCTGGGGTGGCAGCGGGGAGCGGCTGACGGCCGACGCGATCGGCGTGGCCACAACGAGCAGAAACGCAACCGGATACAAAGCGCGCATGCGGGCAACCTCTCCGTGCTTGGACGAAGCCATGGCACGGAGGGTTGCCGCAGGGTCGAACGAATCTACTTCGGCACGCTCTCGGGTCTGGCTGGTGCGGCCTCGGGTCTGGGTGGTGCGGCGCCACTGGTACCTGTGGGCCCGCCAATGGTACTCTGGGCATGCTGGGAGTGCTTGAGGTGCTCGCGGAGCGCCGGAAGCGTCTTTTCCACGAATGCCTTCACCTGGGCATCCTTGGAGACCGATGCCTGCTCGAAGAGCGCGATCATCTTCTTGTGCCCATCGACCATGGCCGTCGCGTAGGCCCTGTCGAAGGCTGCACCATCGAGCTTCTCGAGCCGATCGTGGAGCTGCTGGTGCTCGGCGTCGAGTGTCGTCGCCACTACGACGCCCTTGGATGTCGCCAGTGATTTCAGTTCCTGGTTGTTGGCGGAGTGCTCTTTCTCGAGCATTTGCGCCAGCTTCTTGACCTCGTCGTTACCGGCCTTTTTCGTGGCAAGGGCTGCGAGGACCACCTCGGCATGACCACCCTGGCCGGCTGTCATCAGGAACGTCCGATCGGCGTCGAACTTCACGGTTTTCTGCGTGTCTGTCTGTGCCGGGGTTCTCGTGTCCGGCTGCTGCGCACGCAGCGGAGCGGCGGTTGTCATGAGCGCGGCAATCGCCGCGGCCAGTGTGTAACGAATCGTGTCACGCATGTCTGCCTCCTGGAGTCTTTCGAGAAGGAGGTGCAATGTTCCGACCACGTTCGCAATCGGACACTGGACACGCGTAACCGGAAAGTCCGTGAGCCTTTGTGTCGATATCACTGACAATGAGCAACACCCACGTTCTTCCTCGGTACACGCGATGAGGCGGCTGTTCTCCCTCGTGATGCTGATTGGCATCCTGACGGCGGCGCGTGCCTTTGCCGATCCGCTGGGCGCCGGTCTAGGGGCCGACAGAAGCCGTCTGTCGGCCGAGCAGATCGCGCTTCGGTCCGCGCGTCTCGAAGCCACCACGAGTTTTTCGCTGCTGCGCTTTCCCGAGGCGCGGCTGGCGCCGGGACGCATCTTCAAATCCGACATCTGGCAGCACATCGAATCCGCCGCGCGCGAGTACCGACCTCGATCCGATGATGCTCGCCGGCATGATTTTCATCGAGAGCTATGGCGACCCTCTGGCGAAGAGCCCGACCGGACCTGCCGGCATCGCGCAGATGACGCGGGGCTCGGCCAGAGAACTGGGGCTGTCGGTCCGGAAAGTTCGCATCGGATCGAAAACGGTGAAGAAAACGAAATGGGTCGGCAAAGGCAAGAATCGCCGCAAGGTCGTCCAGACCGTGCGCGAGCCGATTTATCGGATCGTTGACGAACGCTTCACCCCTGCCCGGGCGATTTCGGCCATGGCGCGGCGCGTCAGCAATCGCCGCGCGTGGCTTGGCGGCAAAGTAGACTTCGCGATCGCCGAATACCACATGGGTGCCGGGCGCATGGCCGGACTTCTGTCGGCCTATCTGGGCCGACCGATCAGGGTCTCGGAGGTGACGGCCGAAATGGAGCGGACGGCGCTCACCTACCCCGACCTCTTCTGGACCAATACGCCGTACTTCCGGCCCGAGGTGTACAGGGCGCTCGACCAGTTGAACCAGGTCGATTACTCGCCAACCTATTATTTTCGTGTTCGACAGGCGATGCGATTGCTCGAGGTGTACAGGAACTCACCTCAGGAGTACGCGCGTCTCGCGTCGGTGTACCAGGGCAGATTCGGCTGGACGGTGCTGCCAAACTGGCAGTGGAGCTTCGTGACTGACATCCTGCTCCAGGACGCCAGCGAGCGCTTCGCGCTGCTGCCCGACATCGCATCGGCGTTTGGCGTGCGCGGCGCCCTGCCGATCATGACAGCCGAGCGCTCGACCATCGGATCCGCGCTCTTCGTGGCCCATCACCTCAAGCGCCTGCAGGGCGATCGCTACGCGGGGTTCGAGATCGCGCGCATGCTCGAGCCCGCATCCGGCTGCGCGAACGCGGACGAGCCAGGCCGTGAGGCGGACGACAAAGACGGCGAGTGCGCGCGGCTGCACACGCTCGGATGGGCGTTCGACGTGCCCTCGAAGACCCTTTCGAAGATCGAGCAGCGCGATCTCAAGTTCATCCTCACCGATCTCCGTCAGGCTGGGCTGCTGGCGTACGTCGAGGAGGGCAAGCTGCCGACCTATCACGTCGTGCGGCATCCCGATTACGCCTCGCAGTTCGAGCAGTTCTACCGGGATGCGATGACGAGCGCGTCAAAGCCCGAACCCTCGAAAGTCGCGGCGAGTCTTCCGCAATAGGAACGACGGGAGTCAAATCCGGTACGCGATATTCGCCGCGAACAACCCACGCGACGCTCGCGCCCGATATCCCGGGCCGCATCAAATCCCTTGAGATGTCCTGCGAGCCGAGGCCGGTCGATTAAGGCGTGTCTGCGTAGTAGCCTGCGCGTGTGCGGGCCTGGAGACTGGGACGGGCTACGCGAACCGCGATCCGGCGCCAGGCACCGTCGGCACGCGCATTGTTGGAGAGATAGCCGAGCACATACTGGCTTGTGAGCTCGCTGGCAATCTGGTCGTAGACGTCGGCGAGATCGGTCGGACGTCTGGGCATGAACAACCGGCCTCCCGTTTCCCGCGCAAGCTGGCGCAAGCCGAATTCGCCGTCGTTTCTTGTGGGTCTCGAACCCGTTCCCTCCTCGAGACCCAGGCCCACCGTGTAGATCGCTGTCTGAGAACGCCTGGCGGCGTCCAGAAGATGGTCGAACGTGACAAGGCTGGAAGTATCCTCGCCGTCAGATAGCACGACGATAACCTGACGTCGCACATCGTCGTCCGTGTCGGGCTTCGCCCTGGCCAGCTCTCGAAGCACGATATAGACCGCGTTGTAGAGGGCCGTTGCGCCGCCGGCACGCATGCGTTGAATCGCCGCATTGAGCAGCGCGCGATCGCCGGTCATGGTCTGCAACACCTCGACGCGACTGTCGAAGCTGACGACCTGTGCCACGTCGCCCGGCCGCAGCTTCGCGATGAAGTCCATCGCCGCCTGTTTGGACAACGCCATCTCGTCGTCCATGCTGGCACTGGTGTCGAGCACGAGGGCGACCGACAACGGGATGTTGGCAGGAGCAAAATAGGCCAGCTCTTGAAGGCGGCCGTCCTCGGTCACTTGAAAATCGTTGCCTGACAGACCGGCGACGTACTGCCCGCCGGGGCCGATGACGGTCACGTTCAGCATGACGAGAGCGAGCGTGCTGCGGAACGAAGGGCGCTGCCACGCGTGCACGGAGACCGCAGCCGTCAGCGTCACGCTGAGGATGAGCAGCGAACGGACAGACGATCGGCTGAGGTGTGACACAGGGCCTCACCTTGCATAGTAGCGATCAGCGGTCGAAGAACAAACCTCTAAATTCTGCCCGGTTTCACGCCCGCCTGAGCCAACCCTCATTCCTTGCACCTCTGACGGCATGGAACCAAACGGTCTCACAGGTGCCCGGCCGCTTGACACCTTTCCGGCGCAAGCGTAGCGTGTGAGGATTGCTCGAGATATCTGGGTTGCGATAGCCGCCCTCATCGGCGTCGGCGTGCTCATCGCCGGACTGCGCGCCACGCAGGCGTTTCCCAATCCCACGATTGCGGCGCTGCTCCTTCTGCTCATCGTGCTGGCGACGGCGACGGCCGCGCCCATGCGAGTAGCGGTCATCGTGTCGGTCGTGACGATGCTCGCGTACAACTTCTTCCTGCTGCCGCCCTTTCATACGCTCACGATTGCCGACCCGCAGAACTGGGTGGCGTTGTTTGTCTTCCTGGTGGTCGCCATCAGCGCGAGCCAGCTGTCGGGCGCCCTGCGCCAGCGCAGCTTGGAATCGCTGTCGCGGCAGCAGGATCTCGAGCGGCTATATGCGTTGAGCCGATCGTTGCTCCTCGCCGAGACCGAGGCGGGCATGCCAGCGAAGATTGCGCGGGCCGTCGCCGACGTCTTCGAAATCCCGGGAGCGGCTCTCTACGACCATCACACGGGACAGATCCATCGAGGCGGCGCCGTCGAGCGGCCGATGATGGACGACCAGCTTCGCGAGGTCGCACGCCAGGGCAAGACCTTCCAGCGCGACGACACCTTGATCACCGCCGTCAGGCTGGGACGAGCGCCGATTGGCAGCCTGGCGATCATCGGCGCCCCGCTCACCGACACCGTCCTCCAGTCGGTGACCAACCTGGTCGCTATCGCGCTGGAGCGGGCGCGTGGTGAAGAGGAGAAAGCGCGGGCCGAGGCCGCGCGTCAGAGCAGCGAGCTTCGCGCCGCCGTTCTGGACGCCGCCGCCCACGAATTCAAGACGCCGCTGACCTCGATGAAAGCCGCCGCGACGGCGCTGCGGACAAACACGGCGAAGGCCGATTCCCGAAGCGAGCTGATCGACGTGGTCAACGACGATCTGGTCCGGATGGAGGCGCTCGTCAACGACACCGTGCAGATGCTGCGCATCGACTCGGGCGACTTCACGGTGAACCGCCAGCGCCAGGCCGCCGCCGGCATCATCGCGCCGATCGTGAAGGACTTCTCCTCGCGCCTCGACGGGCACGCGCTGAAGGTCGATGTGCCCCCCGGACTCGAAGTGGACGGCGACGGCGCGCTCCTGCAGCTCGCGCTCAGGCAAGTCGTCGACAACGCGCTCAAATACTCTCCATCGACCTCCTCAATCGAACTGCTCGCGTCCCGGCTCCCATCGGGCGGCACCGAGATTGCCGTACTGAACTCGGGCTCGCACATCCCCGACCACGAGCAGCCTCGCCTGACCGAACGCTTCTACCGCGGTCACGATGCCCGGCATGTCGCCGGCACGGGCATGGGGCTCGCGATCGTCCGTCAAATCGTCGAGGCGCATGGCGGCACGCTGAGCGTCTCGAGCTCCAAACAGGCCGGCACGAGGGTCGCGCTGTCGCTGCCATCTGGAGACTTGCACGCGTGAGCGCAGGCCGGATTCTCGTCGTCGACGACGACCCGCAGATACGGCGGGTGATGCGCGTCACGCTGATTGGCGATGGCTACGAGGTGAGTGAGGCCAGAGACGGCGAAGAGGCGCTCGAAATGGTCAACGACGCTCGCTTCGATCTGGTACTGCTCGACTTCAACATGCCGCGCATGAGCGGGCTCGAGACGTGCCGGATCATGCGCGGGCAGTCAGAGATCGCCATCATCATGCTGACGGTCCGCGACAGCGAAGCCGACAAGGTGGCCGCGCTCGATGCCGGCGCCGACGACTACGTGACCAAGCCGTTCAAGACCGCCGAGTTGCTTGCGCGGATTCGCGCGGCGCTTCGCCGCAGCCCGCTGGCCCAGGAGTCGGCACTCAAGCGGGTGCGGCTCGGAGAGGTCGAGGTCGATTTCGACGCGCGCCAGGTCATTGCCCGCTCGGGCCGGCACGTTCGGCTGACCCCCAAGGAGCTCGACGTGCTCCGGTATCTGGTTCTGCACCCGAACAAGGCCCTCCCCCATCGCGAGATTCTCCAGGCCGTGTGGGGACCCGACCACGGCGACGACGTGGACTATCTCCGCGTGGCGATCAACCAGCTGCGCAAGAAGGTCGAACCGAATCCGGGCGAGCCCGTGTACCTGCTCACCGAACCGTGGGTCGGCTACCGCCTCGCGCTCGCTGGCGAGATGGACTGAGAAAGCGTCCCCGCACCCGCAGCACACTCCACACACCACCGCAGGCTTTATGACTTCCTTATGAGCGGGGGTCTAGAGTCAGAGTCATGGTGCTCGACATCGTATATCTCGCCGTGGGTACCCTCTTTTTCGTGGCGTGCTGGTTCTTCGTCAGGGCCTGCGATCGCCTGTGAGGCTTCATGGATTACATCATCGCCGGCATCGCCACGGTTCTTGTATTTGGTTACCTGATCTACGCGCTTCTGCGGCCGGAACGGTTCTGAGGACGCCATGACCATCAGTGGACTTCTGCAGATCGTGTTTTATCTCGCCATCATCGTCGCGCTCGCCAGGCCGGTCGGTGCGTTCATGGCAAGAGTCTTCGAGGGTGAGCGCACGTTCCTGCACCCGGTGCTGCGGCCGCTCGAACGCCTCATCTACCGTCTGAGCGGCGTGCGCGAAGAGGTCGAGCAACACTGGACTCACTACGCTGCCGCCGTACTGGCGGTCACGACTGCCCAGTTTGTCCTCACGTATCTGATTCAGAGGCTTCAGGGCTTTCTCCCGCTGAATCCGCAAGGCTTCAGCACGGCTGATGCCGCTCAAGGCGCCACCGCGATGACGCCGGACCTCGCCTTCAACACAGCCGTGAGTTTCACGACGAACACCAACTGGCAGGCGTATGTCGGCGAGACCACGGTGAGCTATTTCGTCCAGATGACGGCGCTCACGGTCCAGAACTTCACATCGGCCGCCGCAGGCATCGCGATCGCCATCGCTCTGGTCAGGGGCTTCGCCCGTCACGAGATGAAGACCCTGGGGAACTTCTGGGTCGACATGACCCGCGCGACCGTGTACATCCTGCTGCCCCTGTCGTTCGTTGCAGCGCTGATCTTCGCGTCGCAGGGCGTCATTCAAAACCTGTCGCCGTACACGCAGGCCACGACACTTGAAGGCGCCACGCAAGTCATCGCCCAGGGTCCCGTGGCATCTCAGGAAGCGATCAAGGAGCTTGGCACCAACGGTGGCGGCTTCTTCAACGCCAACTCCTCGCATCCTTTCGAGAACCCCACGCCGTTTACGACGCTGTTCCAGATCGTGCTGATCTTCCTGATTCCGGCGGCGCTCACCTACACCTTCGGCGTCATGGTGAAAGACACACGGCAAGGCTGGGCGCTCCTCGCCGCCATGAGCCTGATGTTCTTCGTCGGCGTCATGGCCACGTACTGGGCCGAACAGGAAGGCAATCCCATCATTGCCGCCCAGGGTGTCGAAGCAGCCGCCAGTGACACACAACCGGGCGGCAACATGGAAGGCAAGGAAATGCGCTTCGGCATCGTGCAGTCAGCGCTGTTCGCCGTCGTCACGACCGCCGCCAGCTGCGGCGCGGTCAATGCCATGCACGACAGCTTCACGCCGCTCGGCGGGCTCGTGCCGCTCTTCAACATCCAGACAGGCGAAGTGATCTTCGGCGGCGTCGGCGCCGGCCTCTACGGCATCCTGCTGTACGCGATTCTCGCCGTCTTCATTGCCGGCCTCATGGTCGGGCGCACGCCCGAGTACCTCGGCAAGAAGATCGAGCAGAAAGAAGTGAAGATGGCGATGCTCGCGCTCATCGCGACGGCTGCGAGCATTCTCGTCTTCACGGCGATCGGCGCGGTGCTCCAGTTCCCGAAGGACAGCTACTGGAACGCGATGGGGCCCGACGACCGCCAATCTGAACAACACGGGCCCGCACGGTCTGTCCGAGATTCTGTACGCCTACACCAGCGCGACTGGCAACAACGGCAGCGCGTTCGCCGGCCTCATCGGCCAATACACCCTGGTACAACCTGACGCTCGGTCTCGCCATGCTCGATCGGCCGGTTCCTGTTCCTGCTGCCGCTGCTGGCGGCCGCCGGCAGCCTTGCCGCCAAGAAGCACATTCCGGTCACGGCCGGCACGCTGCCGACCCATGGTCCGCTGTTCGTCGGACTGCTGGTCGGCACGGTCGTCATCGTCGGCGCGCTGACGTTCTTCCCGGCACTCTCGTTGACGCCGATCGTCGAGCACTTCCTCATGCATGAAGGACGGCTCTTCTCACTGGCCCTGCCAGGTCTGGAATTCCCATGGCTGTCATGACACCAGCGCCGCCGCCTGCTCAGACACCGGGGCCCGCGCCGAGCGATCCGACGTCGGTTCTTCCCCACAAGCTCGCGCGCGCGCGCCCGCTGTTCGACCCCGAGATCGTCGGCCGGGCCGTGCGTGAGTCGTTCGTGAAGCTGAACCCGGCGACACTTCTCAAGAACCCGGTCATGTTCGTCGTCGAGGTCGGCGCGGCGCTGACGACGGTGTTCGTCGTGCGCGAGATCGGAGTCGGGGCGGCCGGATGTCGGCTTTCGGCGTGCAGATCGCGCTGTGGTTGTGGTTCACCGTCCTGTTCGCGAACTTCGCCGAGGCGATGGCGGAAGCGCGAGGCAAGGCGCAAGCCGACACGCTGCGCAAGACCAAGACGGAGGTCGTGGCGAAGCGGATCACGGCATCGGGTCAAGCCGAGCAGCGTGCCCGGATCCCAAGCTGCGCGCCGGCGACATCGTCGTATGCGAAGCCGGAGACGTGATTCCAGGCGACGGCGAGGTGATCGAGGGCGTCGCGACCGTCGACGAATCGGTGATCACAGGGGAAAGCGCGCCGGTGATCCGCGAATCGGGCGGCGATCGCAGCGCGGTCACCGGCGGCACGCGTGTGTTGTCCGACTGGATCAAAGTGAAAGATCACGTCGAATCCCGGGCGAGACCTTCATCGACCGCATGATCGCACTCGTCGAAGGCGCGCAGCGCCAGAAGACGCCGAATGAGATCGCGCTCAACATTCTGATCGCCGGGCTCACGCTGATCTTCCTGCTGGCGGTAGCCACGCTTCAGCCGTATGCGGTCTACAGCGTGACGGCCGCCGGGCCGGGTGCCGTCCCGAGCGTAGCGGTGCTCGTCGCGCTGCTGGTCTGCCTGATCCCGACAACGATCGGCGGTCTGCTGTCGGCCATCGGCATCGCCGGCATGGATCGCGTCATGCAGCACAACGTGCTGGCGATGAGCGGACGGGCGGTCGAAGCCTCCGGCGATGTGCATACGCTGCTGCTCGACAAGACCGGAACGATTACGCTCGGCAATCGCCAGGCGGTCGAGTTCGTTCCGCTGTCCGGCGTTCCGGAAGCCGAGCTGGCGGATGCGGCGCAACTGTCCAGCCTGGCCGACGAGACACCTGAAGGCCGCTCGATTGTCGTGCTGGCCAAGCAGCGCTTTCAGCTTCGTGGCCGCGAGGTCGCCGACCGATTGGCGCATTTCATTCCGTTCACGGCGCACACCCGTATGAGCGGCGTCGACCTGAACGGGCGGCAACTGCGGAAGGGCGCCGGCGACGCGATCACGGCGTTCGTGAAGGAGCGCGGCGGGCCAGTGCCGGCAGAGTTCACGGACGCCATCGAGCGCATCGCGCGAACCGGCGGCACGCCGCTGGCGGTCGCCGACGGCAGGCGCCTGCTGGGTGTCATTCACCTGAAGGACGTCGTGAAGGGTGGCATGAAGGATCGCATCGCGCAGCTGCGGCGCGATGGGCATCCGCTCGGTGATGATCACGGGCGATAACCCGCTGACCGCCGCAGCGATCGCGAGCGAAGCGGGTGTCGACGACTTCCTGGCGCAGGCAACACCGAAGGACAAGCTCGAGTACATCAAGACGCGAGCAGGGCGAGGGGCGTCTGGTCGCCATGACTGGCGATGGCACGAACGATGCGCCCGCACTGGCGCAGGCCGACGTCGGCGTGGCAATGAACACCGGCACGATGGCGGCCAAAGAAGCCGGCAACATGGTCGATCTCGACAGCAACCCGACCAAGCTGATCGAAATCGTGGCCATCGGCAAGCAGCTGCTGATTACCCGTGGCGCGCTGACGACGTTTTCGATTGCCAACGACGTTGCCAAGTATTTCGCGATCATCCCGGCGATGTTCATGACGACCTATCCAGCACTGGGCACGCTGAACATCATGGGACTGCATACGCCGCAGAGCGCCATTCTCGCGGCGGTGATTTTCAATGCGCTGATCATCATCGCGCTGGTCCCGCTCGCGTTGCGCGGCGTGAAGTACCGGCCCGCAAGGCGCGGCGTCATGCTCCGCCGCAATCTGCTCGTCTACGGCATCGGCGGCATCATCGCGCCGTTTCCCGGGAATCTGGGTCATCGATCGGTTGCTCGCCGTGCTGGGTCTGGCTTGAGAGGATTTATGTGGACACACATCGGACCGGCGTTTCGAATGATGCTCGTGATGACCGTACTGACGGGACTGATCTATCCCCTGGTGGTGACCGGCATCGCCCAGGTGCTGTTTCCCGCCACAGCCAACGGGTCGCTGGTTACGGTCGACGGCAAGGTTATCGGGTCTGCATTGATCGGGCAGAACTTCACGAAGCCTGAATATTTTCATCCCCGGCCCTCGCATGCGGGATCGGGATACGACGCCGCCGTTTCGAGTGGCTCGAACTTCGGGCCGACCAATCAGAAGCTTGCCGATCGTATGAAGGCGTCGGTGGAGCAATATCGCAGGGAAAATTCCGGTTACACAGGCCCGATCCCCGCCGATGCGGTAACCGCGTCGGGCAGCGGCCTCGACCCGCACATCAGCCCTGCGAATGCAGACATTCAGGTGGCTCGCGTGGCGGGCGCCCGCAAGATGGATCCGGCAGCCGTCCGGCAACTCGTGACCGCCCTCACCGAACACCCATGGCTCGGACTTGTTGGTGAACCGCGTGTCAATGTCCTGCTGCTGAACCTCGCGCTCGATCAGCGTCTTTCCGTTCGCTGAACCTGCGGCCATGACGCTGCGACACAAACTGCTCGCGAGCTATCTCGTCTTTGTCGCCACGCTCGCCGCCATGGGGGCGTGGAGCGTGTGGCGGCTGGAACAGGCGGGTGCGGTGTCGCATCGCATCCTTTCCGAGAACCTCGAATCGGTTCTCGCGGCGCAGAGCATGAAAGAAAGCCTCGAGCGGCAGGACTCCGGCGTGCTGTTCGCACGGCTGGGTGAATCCGCGCGCGCAGCGCGGCAGATCGCTGAATATCGCCGGAGGTTCGACGAGGCCTTCGCCCGCGCCGCCGGCAACATCACGGAACCCGGTGAAGCGGAGATCATCGATGCGATTCGCAGGACTCGCGACGAGTACTACCGGGCGATGGACGGGAAGACCGATTATTTCAGCCGGCTGGAGCCGCTCTTCAACGAGTTGCGCCACGATCTCGACAGGCTGCTGCAGGTCAACCAGCAGGCGATGCTGCGCAAATCCGCCGACGCCGATCGCGTGACCCGCCGGGCGCTGACGATGACGGTCGCGCTCGCCGCGGGGCTCATCGCAACCGGCGTGGCGCTTGCGTTCGCCTTGTCCACGCGCATCCATCGCGATGCCGACAGGCTCAAGTCGGAGTTCGTCGGCACGGCCTCGCACGAGCTTCGCACACCGCTGACGACGCTGCAGATGGGGATTCAGCTGCTGAGCGAGCAACTCTCGGAAACGGCGGACCCGCGGCAACGTGAGATTCTGGACATGTGCCGGCAGGACGCCGCGCGTCTGGAGCGGCTCGTGACTGACCTGCTCGACCTGTCGAAGATCGCATCGGGGCACATGACGCCCACGCTCGAATCGGTACCCGCCGCGGCACTCATCCGTCATGCGCTGGCTCCCAGCCGTCCTCGCATCGACGCGGCCGGGCTGGAGCTGCGGCTCGACGTGCCCGACGACCTGCCGCCCGTGGCCGCCGATACCGCGCAAATCGAGCGCGTCATGGCGAATCTCGTGTCCAACGCCGTGAAGGCGACGCCGCCGGGCGGACGTATCACCGTGACCGCCCGCCACCTGCCCGATCGCGTGCAGATCGCGGTGGCAGATACCGGCCACGGCATCCCGCGCGAATACCACAGACAGTTGTTCAGAGAATTCGTTCAGGTCCCGGGCGCCGCCACAGGCCACGCCGGACTCGGACTGGCCATTTCACGGCAAATCATCAAAGCGCATGGTGGTGACATCAGCGTAGACTCGGAGCCAGGACGCGGAGCCACATTCGTACTTACGCTGCCGGTTTCGGGCGCCGTCGTTCTCGGGGCTGGAGGCGCACGGACATGAGCAAACGCATTCTCGTGATCGATGACGAACCAAATATCCGGCGGATGATGCGGATTGCGCTCGAAACCGACGGATACGACGTCGAAGATGCGGGCGACGGAAAGGCGGGCCTCGAGCTTTTTGGCGACGGTTCGCCCTTCGACGCCGTCGTGCTCGATCAGAAGATGCCGGGAATGGACGGACTGGAGACGCTCAAAGAGATCCGAAGGCGATCGCCTGGTGCGGCGGTCGTGATGGCCACAGCCTATGGATCGATCGAGCTCGCGGTCGACGCGATGAAGGCCGGCGCGACCGACTTCCTGAAGAAACCGCTCACGCCCGACACGCTGCGCGGCGCGGTCCTGGCCGCTGTCGCCAGACGGCCGCCGCGCGCGAGTCCATCGCCGGCACCACCGACCCCGCCTGAGCCGTCACTGCCTCCCCTGCCGGCGGCCGATGTCTGGACGGTCAATGGCTTCTTCATTCGCGGCGTTCCAGGCGATGCCGATGATCCGCGCGAGCATCGTTTTGCCGTGCGGCACGCCGGCAAGGGTCCGCATGGCGACGTGGTCGTCACGCTGAGCCAGTCGGAAATCGCGCGCATCGCGCGCCTGGCGGGACGCACGCTTCCACTTGGAACAGCCTTCTGGCAGAAACAGGCCGAACGTGCGCTGATGAATTATCTGTTCGAGGAGGCCACGCTTCCTCCCGATGGGCGGCTCCTGATCAACCGCGTATCGGACGAGACGGTGCTGCGGGCCCGCGAATGGGACGGGTCATCATGACCGCCGGTCGTGAGAAGTTTGCGCGTCCCGATCCCGAGGCGCTGCTCGCCCGGGTGCAGGCCGAAGAGCGCGCCGTCCATCGCGGTCAGCTGAAAATTTTCCTCGGTTACGCCCCCGGGGTCGGAAAATCGTTCAGGTTGTTCGACGAGGCCCGCCGACGCCGCATGCGTGGTGAGGACGTGGTCGTGGCCGCCACGCAACCGAAGAACGACCCTGACGTCGAGCAGATTCTCCGGTCGCTCGAGATGATTCCAACGCGCGATATCGCTGGCGTCCCTGTCATCGATCTCGAGGCGGTGCTTCAACGGAAGCCCCGCGTGTGCGTCGTGGATGGTCTCGCCTATGACAATCCGGTCGGCAGCCGGCACCCGAAGCGCTATCAGGACGTCGAGGACCTGCTGGCCGCCGGCATTTCAGCACTGACGTCGCTGAATCTCGAGTACATCGCCGAGCAGCAGGCATTTGTCGACGGCATCACGGGACGCCGTCAGCAGGAAACGGTGCCGCAGGAATTTCTTACACACGCCGATGAAGTCGTGATCGTGGATGCCCCGCCCGAGGCCGCCACGCCCGAGCTGGCCGATCGTCTCTCGAAGCTGCGACAACGGGCCCTCCTCTTGACGGCCGACGTGGTGGACGCCCAGCTCGAATCGTACATGAGGCTTCACGGGATCCAGTCCACCTGGGGCTCGCAGGAGCGTATCCTCGTGTGCATGACGCCTCGTGCGAACGCCGCGGCCATGCTGAACAGCGGACGCCGCAATGCCGACCGCTTTCACGGGGAACTGTCCGCGATTTACGTGAACCAGGCCAACCTCACCGCCGAGGATCGCATGGCGCTCGACCGCAACGTCATGCTCGCGAAGGCGCAGGGGGCACAGGTCGATACCCTCGACGCGAAAGATCCGATCGGTGCCATCCTCGACTACGCGCGGAAGAAGGGCATCACCCAGCTTTTCGTCGGCCACAACCTGCAGAGCGGCTGGGCCAGCACGTTCACCGGCACGCTGCTCGATCGCCTCATCGCCGAAGCTGACGGCATCGACGTGCGAGTCTTCCCACATTGATGGGCGATGCCGGGGCCACGGCCGCGCGCGGACGACTGAAGGTCTTTCTCGGCTATGCCGCCGGGGTGGGCAAGACCTTCCAGATGCTCACCGAAGCCCAGCAACTGAAGAAGGACGGCGTCGACGTCGTCATCGGCTATTTCGAGCCGCACGCCCGGACCGAGACGATCGCGCTCACCGATGGCCTCGAGACGATTGCGCGAAGAACACTCGACTACCGGGGATCGCGTCTTGAAGAAATGGACGTCGATGCGGTGCTTCGCCGCAAGCCGCGCGTGGCGATTGTCGATGAATTCCCCCACACCAACGTTCCCGGCTCCGGGCGCGAAAAGCGCTGGGAAGATGTGCACGTGCTTCTGGGCAACGGCATCGACGTCTTCACCACGATGAACGTGCAGCACCTCGAGAGCCTGAACGATCAAATCTGGCAGAGCGCCGGCGTTCGCGTGCGCGAGACGATTCCCGACTGGGTGCTGCAGCAGGCTGACGAAGTGGTGATGGTGGATCTCACGCCCCGCGCGCTTCTCAACCGGCTGAAGCGCGGTGTTGTCTATGCGCCCGAGAAGGCCGAGCAGGCTATGAAGAATTTTTTTCGCGAATCCACGCTGGTCGCTCTGCGCGAGCTCGCGATGAGGCAGACGGCATATTCCGCGGAATGCCGCCAGACGCCAGATGAGGCAGCTGATGCCTCAGCCCCCTCCACTGAGCAGGCGATTCGGGCAGCCGAGCGAGTCCTGGTCCTCGTCGAGCCCCACCCTTCGAGCGCCGCACTGATCCGCAGAGCGCGTCGTGTCGCCGACTATCTGCAGGCCGATTGCCTCGCGGTCTATGTATCGCCGGACGGCACACCGCAGCACCTGCCGCCGGCGGAACGCGAAACGCTCGAACGGCAGCTCAACTTCGCGCGTGCGCTGCAGATCGACACGCGCATCCTCGAGGGGACGGACGTGCCTGCGACGCTCGTCAATTTCGCACGCATGCATGGCGTGACGCAGATCTTCGTCACACGACAGGTCGACGATCGACTGACGTCGCTGTTCAAGCGCGGGCTGGTGCAGCGTATCGTCGGACTGGCGGCCGACATGCAGGTCACGATCGTCGCCGATCGATCCCGTCCTATTGACACAACCGAGCAACGAGCGTAGCGTGATCACTGCCTAAGTTCCGCGTCTTTCGCGGAACGCGGGGGACCCAGAGGAAGCGAGAGCTTCCGGGGGCGAATCGGCCAACAGCCGTAGGACACTTCCGAGTCCAAGCCCGTCAGCTAACCCCGTCGGCACTACGGAAGGAGCCATGTCCCGCGTCGATTTCTTCGTGCTCGGCCTGCGCACCCTGGCCGTCATCACCATCATTCTGGTTGTGCCCGCCCTCTGGCGATTGATGGTGTGGCTGCCGTGGCAGGTCGACTGCCTCATTGCCGCCGTGGCCGCCTTCGCATTTGCGTACAGGTTCGAGCACGAGGATCGGCCGGTCCCGAGCGAGCGCACGCGAGTCGAGGGGCCTGTCCCGAGCGAGCGAACACGAGCCGAGGGGCGTTGATGCTCGACGGCATTTCGCAACAGGATCGCAAACGCTTTCGGGACTGGTTCTTTCAGGGGATCCGGCAGCTTCCCGAGGGGCCGCATGCCCAACCGGTTCATCAAGCGCCCTGGTGGAAGGTGATGTGCCTCACGGGCGTGGACTACTTCTCTACGCTCGGCTATCAACCGGGCATTGCCTTTCTCGCCGCCGGCATGCTCGCGCCAATCGCGACGATGGTTCTGGTTGTGCTGACGCTGGTAGGCGCACTGCCGGTCTACAACCGCGTGGCCGCCGCGAGCCCGAACGGCCAGGGCAGCATCTCGATGCTCGAAGAAATGCTGCCGCGGTGGCGCGGCAAGGCGTTCGTGCTTGTGCTGCTGGGATTTGCCGCGACCGATTTCATCATCACGATCACGCTGTCGGCGGCCGACGCGACCGAACACATCATTCACAACCCGTTTGTGCCCGCGGCGTTCGACCATCCCGTTGGCGTCACGATCGTGCTGCTGACGGGCCTCGGCGCCGTCTTCCTGAAGGGCTTTCGCGAAGCGATCGGGTTTGCCGTCGTGATCGTGGCGCTCTATCTCGCGCTAAACGTCATCGTCATCGTCGTCGGCGTTGGGAGAGTTGCTGGGCCATCCGGAGTACATCCCGCGATGGACGAGCGCACTGTTCACCCAGCACGGCAGTCCATCGATGATGCTCGTCGCCGCGTTGCTTGTCTTTCCAAAGCTGGCACTCGGTCTGTCCGGATTCGAAACCGGCGTGGCGGTGATGCCGCTGGTCGAAGGGTCTCCAGACGACACCGCCGACCACCCCGTTGGACGCATCCACAACACGAAGAAGCTGCTCAGGACCGCGGCGCTCATCATGAGCGTCCTGCTCATCGGCAGCTCGTTCGTGACGACCCTGCTGATTCCGCCGGAGGCCTTCGCGGAAGGCGGCGAGGCATCGGGACGCGCGCTCGCGTATCTCGCGCATCACTACCTGGGCGACGTGTTCGGCACGGTGTACGACATCAGCACGATTGCGATTCTCTGGTTCGCCGGGAGCATCGGCCATGGCGGGTCTGCTGAATCTCGTTCCGCGGTACCTGCCACGTTACGGCATGGCGCCTGAATGGACGCGCGCCACACGGCCACTCGTCACGCTGTTCACCGCCATCACGTTTTCTCATCACGATCATCTTCAATGCCGACGTCACGGCGCAGGGCGGCGCCTATGCGACCGGCGTGCTCGTCCTGATGACATCGGCCGCGCTGGCAGTCACGCTGGCACTGGCCGCGCAGCCATCAGCGACTCTGGATCGCCTACGCGCGATCACGCTGGTTTTCGTCTACACGACGATTATCAACGTCATCGAACGGCCGGACGGCGTGAAGATCGCGTCGTGGTTCATCGTCACGATCATCGTCACGTCGCTCATCTCGCGTGTGCTGCGATCGACCGAGTTACGCGTGCAGGGTGTGAAGGCCGACCCGATCGCCGGAGCAGTTTCTGCGAGAGGCAGGCAGCGCACCCGTCAGGCTGATCGCGAACCGGCCGGACACGGGTCTGCCGCAGGAATACGCGCGCAAGCTGCGCGACGCCCAGGAGTCGCACCACCTGCCGCCGGACACGCGCGTGCTGTTTCTCGAGGTGAAGCCCTCGGATGCCTCACTCTTCAGCGAAGTACTGTCGGTTGAAGGGGTGAATGTGGGCGGTCACCATGTTCTGAGGTGCTCGAGCCCGGCGATTCCCAATGCGATTGCAGCGTTGCTGCTCTTCATCCGCGACCGCACCAGCCGCATTCCACACGCGTACTTCGGGTGGACGGAGGGCAATCCCATCGCGTACTTGTTGAAGTTTCTGGCGTTCGGTGAGGGCGATACGGCGCCCGTGACGCGCGAGGTGCTCAGGCAGGCCGAGCCGGATCCCGAACTGCGCCCGCGGATCCACGTGGGGTAGGGCGTTTCCAATTGTACGTAGTGTCCGCCTTCAGGCGGACCTCGTGAAAGTCCGGCTAAAGCCGGACACTACGTACTACACACGGAAGAAGATCAGGAGGCACGAGAGAATTTTTTGAAAACCATTTCTCCTGATCTCCTGATCTCCTGTTAACGTGCCGTCGAACCTCCGATTAATCAGAACTCTGTCGCACCCGTGCGGATGTTGTAGGACTGCTCCACCGGGACCACGAAGATGCGCCCATCACCAATTTCTCCGGTGCGGGCGGCATCGCCAATCGCCTTCAACGCTGGTTCGACCTGGTTGTCGTCGACCACCGTTTCGATCTGCACCTTGGGCAGCAGCGTGACCTCGTATTCGCGTCCGCGATACACCGCGGTATGCCCTTTCTGGCGTCCATGTCCACGCACCTCGGTCACGGTCATCCCCTCGATCGCGATCTTCGAGAGGGCTTCCTTGAGATCGTCCACCTTGTTCGGGCGAATGATGGCTTTGATGAGCTTCATGCGAGCTCCGATCGCAGCGCCGGCGCGGTCTTCTTGACGCCGGGCGCCGCCAACATGGCTGTCGCGCTGGCCTCGCCGTGCACGTAGGCCTCTTCGCCGTGGTTGCTGATATCCAGGCCGACCGATTCGTCATCGGCCGAAGCGCGCAGCGGAATCACCATGCCGATGAGCTTGAGCAGAATGAAGCTCATCGACGCCGCTGTAGACAATCGTCGCCGCGACCGCCGTCGCCTGAATCCCCAGCTGTGCCGGGTTGCCGAACAACGCGCCGTCGGCAATCCCGTTGAGCGCCTTCTGGGCAAAGACGCCCGTCAGGAGCGCGCCCACCGTGCCGCCCACGCCGTGCGCCGCCACCACGTCGAGCGAGTCGTCCAGCGACGTCTGCGCCCGCCAGACCAGCCCGAAGTAGCTCGGCACCGCCGCAATCGCGCCCAGCGCATCGCGCTCATCGGCCCGACAAACCCCGCCGCCGGCGTCACCGCCACCAGCCCCACCACGATCGCCGTGGCGCAGCCCACCGCGGTCGGTTTGCCCGAGCGCGCGTAGTCGAGCAGCGTCCACACCACCAGCGTCCCCATCGGCGCCAGGAAGGTCGTCACGAACGCCAGCCCCGCAATCGGACTCGCCGCCAGCGCGCTGCCGGCGTTGAAGCCGAACCAGCCGAACCACAGCAGACCCGGCGCCCAGCAGCGTGAACGGCACGTTGTGCGGCAGGAGCGACGAGCTCGGGTAATCGCGCCGCTTGCCCACCACCAGCGCCGCCACCAGCGCCGCCACGCCCGCGTTGACGTGCACGACCGTCCCGCCCGCGAAGTCGAGCGCCCCCAGGTCGGCCAGCCAGCCGCCGCCCCACACCCAGTGCGCCACCGGCGAGTAGACCGTCAGCGCCCACAGGATGATAAACGTCAGGTAGGCCGAGAAGCGCATCCGCTCGACGATCGCGCCCGAGATGAGCGCCGCCGTGATGATGCAGAACGTCCCCTGGTAGGCCATGAACAGGTAGTGCGGAATCGTGCCCTGCGGCTCGAGCCCCACGCCGCGCAAAAACAGCCGCGAGAAGTCGCCGAGATAGTTGCCGCCGGCCGAAAACGCCAGCGAATACCCGACGACCGCCCACAGCACGCCGACGAACCCCAGCGAGATGAAGCTCATCATCATCGTGTTGAGCGCGTTCTTCGAGCGCACCAGCCCGCCGTAGAAAAAGGCCAGCGCCGGCGTCATCAAAAGCACCAGGGCCGTCGAAACCAACATCCATGCTGTATCAGCTGCGTTCATGAACCACCTCGTTTGCTGGGAATGAAGAATCGTGACCGATTACGAACGCCCCGGAACCGCGGCGACGCCTAGATCCGCAGGACGTAGCCGCGAAAAGCACCCGGTGGAGCGGCAACTCTTCGGTCGGCTACCCGAACGATTGATAGCGACAAATTTGTCGCCTCCTGAACGCCAAACGACAAAAGTTGATCGGTGGCCGACCGCACGCGATCGGGCGTCTTCTGCGGCTCATTCGCCGCCGGCCGCGTCATCTCCTGTTCGGCCCACGTCGAGACGGGCGCGGTCATCGGGCTGGACCCGAGCATCACGAGACACCACACGGCGAGCTGAACGATGGCGTGCCGGCGAAACGTGCGCATGCCAGGGTCATATCAAGATCGACGCCAACCGGCGCAATCGGAATGGTTGGTTTTCCTAAGGAAATCGACGATCGCAATCGGGCGGCGCGGCGCTCACATTTTGGCGCCGCACCATCTTGTAGGACTGGGACTTCAGAGAGACAGAGTTGTAGGCTTTTTATTCCCGGCGCTGCGCACAACCACGCTTAGAAATCGAACTTGTCGATGTTGTCTTTTCTGAAGAACAGCGGCGGCCCGAGGATGACCTCGGACCCGCGAATCTCGATCGCGCCCAGCCGTCCGGCGTTCATCGTTTTCGCGCCGGCCGCGAGCGTCCCTTTCACCAGTTGCGCGCCCGCCTGGATCGTCAGATAGCCGAGATCCGCGGTGTTCCACAGCATCACCGTCTGCACGGTGCCGTCGTGCACGTACGGCTTGTTCATGTTGGGCAACGACAGCCCGATGACCCTGACGTCCTTGCGGCCTGCTTGACGCACCGCCTCGCCCGCGCCCGGTACGGCCGGCGCCGAGATCGCCATCACGAGCTTGACCGTCGGAAACGCCCGCAGGATGGTTTGCGTCTCCGCAAAGGCCTTGTCGCGGTCATCGTCGCTGGGTCGGATGGTCGCGAGCTTCAGGTTGGGATGGCGCTCGGCCAGCCGCTTCTTGATGAAGGCGATCCATTCGTTCTGGTTGGCCGCGCTCAGCGCTCCCGTGATGACGGCGAAATCGCCCTTCCCGTCCAGCAGCCGAGCGGCCTCGTCGGTCAGCGCGGTGCCGATGCCTTCGGCGGTCGCCTGATTCACGAAAAAGGCCCGGGCGTCGGGTTCGGCGTCGGCGTCCCAGGTGATCACATGAATCCCCCGCTCGCGCGCCTTGCGCAGCGAGGTCGAAATCGCCGCCCGGTTTTCGACGGCCACCGCAATCACGTCGACGCCCCGTGTGATCCAGTTCTCGACCATCTCGCTCTGACGCGCGGCGTCGAGCCCGGTCGGGCCGTCCCAGATGAGCTCGACCCCGAGCTCGCGCGCGGCTTCCTCCGCGCCGATGCGACAGCTCACGAAATACGGATCGCCTTTGGCTTTCGGCATCATCGCAATCACGGGCCTGTTGGCGCTGCCGGTGGCGGCCCCGGGGGCGCCCCCGTCGCCAAGCGATCGCACGAGCCACACGTTGGTGGCGGCCACCATCAGGGATCCGGCGAGGATGGCGGCACACAGCACGGCGACTTGACTGTTTTTCACGTCCAGCTCTCCTTGGAAGGGGTCGGGAGGGGTTTTCCATGACATCCCGGGAAAACCCCTCCCGACCCCTAGTCGATCGATCGCAATCGTCGCGATCAGCAGCACGCCCGTCGCAACGCCGATCAGCTCCGATGGCAGCGCCGCAAGGTGCAGTCCATTCTTCAGCACCGAGAGCGCCAGCAGGCCGAGAATCGTGCCGCCGATCGTCCCGTGCCCGCCGAACACCGATGTGCCGCCCAGCACGACGGCCGTAATCGCGTCGAGCTCGTACCCGTTGCCCGCGTCCGAGCGTGCCTGTCCGAGGTGTGCAACATAGATGATGGCCGCGACGCTTGCCAGCACGCCGGCCAGCAGATACACGAGCCCGATTCGCCGGCCGACGGGGATGCCCGAATAGCGCGCGGCGCCCGCACTGAACCCGATCGCGTAAAACGATCGCCCATAGACAGAACGGTGCAGCAGAACGGCATAGGCCAGGATGACCGCCACGAACACGGGGAGCTGCACGGGGATGACGCCCCACAAGTACCCCTGCCCGAAATGCAGAAACGCCACGGGAAACCCCGTGTAGCTGACCGCGGCTTCGGTCACGCCTTCAGCGATGCCGCGGAACAGGGCGAACGTGCCGAGCGTGACGATGAGCGGCGGAAGCCCGAGCCGCGCGATGAGGAACGCATTCAGGCCGCCGCCGGCGGCCCCGACGACGATCGCCACGACTGCAGCCGCGGCAAGAGGAAGATGGAAATCCTGCCAGGCGGCGCCGAAGGCCACGGCCGCCAGCCCCATCATCGCGCCGACGGAGAGGTCGATGCCGCCGGTAATGAGAATCGGCGTCAGCGCGACGGCCAGCAGTCCGAGCTCAACGTTCAGCCGCGCGATCTCGAAGAAGTTGACGGCGGTGAAGAAATTCGGCGCGATGACGGCGAAGATCGCCACTTCGGCGGCAATCGCGGCGGCAAGAATCTGTTTATGCGCGCGCTGCACGAGGCGACCCCGCAAAGTGGCGCGTCGGCGACGGCAGCACGTTGAGACCCACCGCCACCAGGATGATGGCGCCCTGAATGGCTCGTTCCCAGTACGCGCTGACGCCGAGATAGGTCAGCGCTGGTCCGATCGCGCCAAGCAGCATGACGCCCAGCAGCGTGCCGGCGAGCGTGCCGCGTCCCCCGGTAATCGCGGTCCCGCCCACGACGACCGCCGCGATGACCTTCATTTCGAGGCCAAGTCCCGCATTGGGAGGAATCTGGCCGAAGCGAACCGAGTTGAGGATGGCGGCCAGCGCCGTGAGCGCGCCGAGGCAGCCGAACGCGGCGATCTTCACGCGCGCGGTGTTGATGCCGGCCAGTCTCGCCGCCTCGGCGTTCGATCCGGTCAGATACAGGAGCCGTCCGGCAGCCGTGTGACGCAAGCTCCAGCTGAAACCCGCGAACACGACGATCGTCATCAGCCCCGCGATGGCGGGAAACGCCGATTGCGGCAACCCGAACCATTGAAAGGTGTCGGGCAGGTCCTGGACCCACGCGCCCTGTGTGATCCATCGCAGGGCATCGCGGAGCCCAATCATCATCGCCAGCGTGACGACGATCGACGGCAGTCCGAGAACGGCCACCAGCGTGCCGCCAACCGCGCCGATCGAGGCGCCCAGCACACACACCGACGGCACGACGAGCACCAGCGGAACGCCGGCCTTCGCCAGGACACCGGCGACGACGCCACAGACGGCGAAGAGAGAGCCGACCGAGATGTCGATTTCTCCGGTCAGGATCACGAGCGTCATGCCGGCGGCGACGATCAGAACAGGCAGGGTCGCGAGAAACAGATCGTTCAGGTTGTCGGCCGCGAAGTACGCCGGCCGCATGACGGCCATCACGACGCACAGCATCAAGATGGCGAACGCGACCGACACCTCCCGCCTGTGCGCCGCCTTCCGCAGATCGCTACGGCGCGGCAGGCCACGACGGTGTTGCGTCAGCATTGCCCCAGCGCCATCGCCATGACGCGTTCCTGAGTGGCGTCGGCGCGCGCCAGCTCACCCGCGACGGTTCCGTTCCGCATGACCGCGATGCGATCGCTCATCCCGAGAATCTCGGGCAACTCCGACGAGATCATCACGATGGCGAGCCCGCGCGCGGCCATCTCCTGCATCAGCGCGTGAATCTCGGCCTTCGCGCCCACATCGACGCCCTGCGTGGGCTCGTCGAGGATCAGAATCGACGGCCTGGTCGCCAGCCATTTCGCGAGCGCCACCTTCTGCTGATTGCCTCCCGAGAGCGATGCGACGAGCTGGCCGACGGACGGCGTCTTGATCTGGAGCTGATCCACGTACTCGCGCGGCGACCTGCCGCTCCGATCCGCGGTCGATCAACCCGTGGCGGGCCACGCGATCGAGGCTGGCCAGGCTCGTGTTCTCGGCGATCGGCATTTCCGGCACCACGCCATGCCGGCGGCGATCTTCCGGCACGAATCCGATGCCGTGACGGATGGCATCGGCCGGCGATGCCACGCGGGTCACTTCGCCGCCGACGCGCAGCTCGCCGGACTCGGCCGGCGTGAGGCCGAAGATCGTACCGGCCAGCTCGGTCCGCCCCGACCCGACGAGACCGGCCAGCCCGAGAATCTCTCCACGGCGCACTGACAGGGAGACGTTTCGCACGCCGGCGGCCGCGCTCGAGATGTCCCGCAGTTCCAGCGCGACATCCCCGGCCTCGATCGATCGCTTAGGAAAGATGGCCGACAGCTCGCGCCCGATCATCATGCCGATCAGCATGGACGGCGTCAGGCCGGTCCGTGCGCGCGTGCCCACCGTCTGGCCGTCCCTCAGGACGGTCACGCGATCGGCAATCGAGAACACTTCCTCGAGGCGATGGGAGATATAGATGATGCCGGCGCCGTCCGACCGCAGGCGCGCGATGACGTCGAACAGACGGGCCACTTCGCGATCGCTGAGCGACGAGGTCGGCTCGTCCATGATGAGGACGCGTGCGCGCGCGCCGATGGCTTTCGCAATCTCCACGAGCTGCTGCTCGGGCATGCTGAGCGTCTCGACGAGCCGTTCGGGATCGATGTCCGCCCCGACGCGCGCAAGGAGATCCGCCGCAAGCCGCCGGCGTCCCCCCAGTCGATCCGCCGCCATTCGCGTCGATCCTCCAGCGCGAACGCGATGTTTTCCGCCACGGTCAGGTGCGTGAACAAGGTTGGCTGCTGATGGATGACGGCGATGCCGAGCGAGCGCGCCACGGCCGGGGTCATCGACCCGACGACCGACCCGTCCACCTCGACGGTGCCCGAGTCCGCGGCGACCGCCCCGGACATGACCTTGATGAGCGTGGACTTCCCCGCGCCGTTGCCGCCCACCAGCGCATGCACCTCTCCCCGGGTGACATCGAACGAGACGCCGTCGAGCGCACGGATACCGGGGTACGACTTGCGAACCGACCGGGCGCCCACGAGTGGAGTCGCCGGTGGAGCCTGTGGCGGGTCGATCAATCCGCAGAATATAGCACTCTCAAATAGGGTGTGGCATGATGCGGTTTCGATGCAGCCGGCCACCTATCTTGCCTTCGACCTCGGCGCCGAGAGCGGCCGCGCGGTCGCCGGCGAGCTGCGCGCAGGCGCGCTGACCATCCGCGAAATTCACCGCTTCGCCAACGAACCGGTTTCCTACGGCGACTCGCTCCACTGGGATGTCGCACGGCTGTGGCACGAGATGCGGGCCGGGCTCGCGGCCGCGGGCGACATGACGCTGGCGGGCATCGGCGTCGACACGTGGGGCGTCGATCACGCGCTCCTTGGCGAGCAGCTGCAACTCGTCGAAAACCCCTATCACTATCGCGACAAGCGCAACGTGGCCGCGATGGCCGATGTGCTGCAACGTGTCTCGAAAGACGAGATCTACTCGGCCACCGGCATTCAGTTCATGAGCATCAACACGATCAACCAGCTGGCGGCGGTGCAGCGCCAGACGCCCCGCCTGCTGGCGGCGACCGATCGGTTCGTGATGATGCCGGACCTCTTCAATCTGTGGCTGACGGGGCGCGCGGTCTCGGAATTCACGAACGCGACGACCACGCAGCTCGTGGACGCGAGGGCGCGCACGTGGGCCGCGCCGCTCATGGCGCGCCTCGACCTGCCCGAGCGCATCGCCCCGCCGATCGTGGAAGCCGGATCGATCATCGGCCCGCTGCTGCCACGTGTCGCGCCCCGCGCATCTCTGGCCGGCACGCCGGTGGTGGCGTGCGCGTCGCACGACACCGCGTCGGCCGTGGCCGCCATCACGGCTCGCGACGGCACGGCGTTCATCAGCTCGGGCACCTGGTCGCTCGTCGGCATCGAGCTCGACGGCCGGTGCTGACGCCTGACGCCATGCGCCTGAACTTCTCGAACGAAGGGGGCATCGCCGGCACGACCCGGTTTTTGAAGAACGTCATGGGCCTGTGGATGCTTCAGAGCTGCCGGCGCCAGTGGTCGCAGAGTGGGCTCACGCTGGACTACTGCCGCGTTGATGGACTCGGCCGCGAGCGCGGAGCGCGGTTCCGTCATCTGGTCGATCCCGACGAGGCGTCGTTCGTAGCGCCCGACAGCATGACGGACGCCATCGATCGGTTCTGCGCCAGAACCGATCAGCCGGCGCCGGCCTCGCCCGGCGCCTATGCCCGCACGATTCTCGACAGCCTCGCGCTGAAGTACCGCCTGGTGATCCGCGATCTCGAGACGGTGACCGGCCAGCGCATCAGCGCGATTCGCGTCATCGGCGGCGGCTCGAGGAACCGCGTGTTGAACCAGTTCACCGCCGATGCGACAGGCCGGCGCGTCATCGCCGGCCCGGTCGAAGCCACGGCCATCGGCAACATTGCCGTGCAGCTCCTCGCCACGGGCGCCACCGCCTCTCTCGCCGAGGCACGTGCGCTCATCGATCGTTCGTTCCCGACCGACGTGTTCGAACCCGGAAATCGGGAGCCCTGGGATCGCGAAGCTGCGCGAGGTTCCAGCAATATTGCGAAGTTACGTATGCCTGAAACCATCAGCCTGCAACATCTCGAAGATCTCTGGGATCCATCGGTCGCGGGTCCACTCGAATCCAATCAACTCTCGTTGCTGCGGTATCGGTCGAACCTGCTCGGCGCCGATCTCCGCATCACCAACTTCGGCGGCGGCAACACGAGCGCCAAGATCGAGTTGCCCGACCCGTTCACCGGCGCCCCGGCCCGGGTGCTGGCCGTCAAGGGCAGCGGCGGCGATCTCGGCTCGATCGCCGATTCGGGGTTCGCGCTGCTCTATCTCGATCGGCTCGAACAGTTGAAACGACGCTATCGCGGCGAGGCGCACGAAGACGAGATGGTCGAGCTTCTACCCGCTGTCGGCCTTCGGCCAGAACCGTGTCGCGGCTTCGATCGACACGCCGCTGCACGCGTTCATTCCCGTCCGCGCATGTCGATCACCTGCATCCGGACTGGGCAATTGCGCTGGCCGCCAGCGCGAACGGCCAGCGGAAGCTGGACGAGTTCAACGCCCGCTTCGACCGGCGGATTATCTGGATTCCATGGCAGCGGCCCGGCTTCGAGCTCGCGCTGATGATTGAAGAAGGCGTCAGGAACAACCCGGGATGCGACGGGCTGATTCTCGGCAGCCACGGCCTGTTCACCTGGGGCCACACGCAGCGCGAGTGCTACCTGAACAGCATCCGGACCATCGACGAGATGGGACAGTTCATCGACGCGCACCGGGCGCGCCAGCCGGTGATCTTCGGCGGCGTGGCTCACCAGCCCGTGGCGAACCGCCGAGAGATAGCGGCGCAAGTTCTGCCGGCGCTGCGCGGCGAGCTGTCGTCCGCTCGCCGCGTCATCGCGCACTTCGCCGACGACGAAGTCGTCGCTGAGTTTTCGGGGTCCACCTGGGCCGCAGATCTCGGCCGCCTCGGTACGAGCTGCCCCGATCACTTCCTGCGTACCCGCATCTGCCCGCTCGTTCTGGACTGGAGTCCGTCTTCGGGCAACATCGAGGCGCTCAAAGCACCATCCGCGAGCAGGCGATGCGACCTATCGCGCGCGCTTACGGAAGTACTACGAGTCGTTTGCGACACCCGACTCGCCGAAGCTGCGCGATTCGAACCCGTCGGTCGTCATCATTCCCGGCGTCGGCCTCTTCGGCTTCGGCAAGAACAAGAAGGAAGCGCGCATCACGACCGAGTTCTTCATCAACGCCATGCAACGTGATGGACGGCGCCACGGCGCTCGAAGACGACGATCCGGGTCACGCGAAAGCCGCCGCGCTGCCCCAGGCGCGCCACGCCGAGCAGTCGACGCAGTTCGAGCAGTTTCACAACTACGTCGCGCTGCCCCGCTCGGAAGCCTTTCGCATCGAATACTGGGCGCTCGAAGAGGCCAAGCTGCAGCGCATGCCGCCGGAAGCCGAGTTCAGCCGCAACATCGTGCTGATTGTCGGAGGCGGCAGCGGAATCGGGCGCGAAGTCGCGCTGCTCTCTCGCGCAAGGGCGCGCACGTCGTGGTCGCCGACGCGGACGCCGAATACCGCGGCCACCGTCGCCGCCGAGGCCGGCAAGGCCTCGTCGCTCGACGCCGCCGCGAGCGTGGCGGTCGATCTCGCGTCGAGCACCAGCCTGGCGAATGCCGCGACGTTCACGACGCTCCTCTTCGGCGGCATCGACGGCATCGTCAATACCGCCGCGATCTATCCGGTCGCGGGTTCCGGCGGACGGGTGACCGAAGCCCAGTGGGGCAAGACCTTCCTCGTGAACGTCACCGGCAATTACCTGCTCGCGCAGGAAGCCGAGTGGGTGTTCCGCGAGCAGCAACTGCCGGCCGCCATCGTGCTGACCGGATCGGCCAACGCCGTGGTGCCGAAGAAAGGGAGCGAGGCGTACGACACCAGCAAGACCGCCGTCAATCATCTGATTCGCGAGCTCGCTGTCGGGCTCTCACCGCTCGTGCGCGTGAACGGCATCGCGCCGGCTACGGTGGTCGCGGGCTCCACCATGTTTCCGCGCGACCGTGTGATGCAGTCGCTGCAGAAGTACGGGATCGCCTTTTCCGAGACGGAATCGACCGACGAGCTACGGGACAAGCTGGCCGGTTTCTACGCCCAGCGGACGCTGACGCAGCGTCCGATTCTTCCGCGGGATTGTGCCGAGGCGATTGTGTGGCTGCTGAGCGACGCGAGCGCGAAGACCACCGGGCACGTCATCCCCGTGGATGGAGGTCTGACTGAAGGGTTCTTACGCTGAGGTCAAACATTGGCAGATTGGGAGATTGGGAGATTGGCAGATTAAGGAAAGGGATCGCGATTGGATTGGATGGCTACAGCAATAGTCTGACGATCTTCCAATCTGTGAATCTGCCAATGCCAGCGAAGGGTGTCCCACTCCAGGTGATGGTGAGCTTGACGGTAAGAGGACGCGCGGAGGCCGAGGCTGAAGGCGGTTCGACCGCCTCCGATTTGGGCCGGACGGGTGCGACGGCCGGGATTTCGACCTCGAGCGGGTCGGGGAACAGGTCGGAGAACTCGCGGACGACCGGCTCGGGATCCATGCCGATCGCTTCGGCGTATGAACGAATAAAAGACTTTCTGAAAATACCTGACGGCCAGCGCGACACATCATCGCGTTCGAGGCCCTGCAGCAGCGGGACGGCTATTTTTGTTGATTCGGCAATTGATCGCAGATCGATCTGCCGGCGCTCGCGTTCGTAGCGCAGCCGGCTGCCAAAGGTTTTCATTGGGCTCTCCGCCGGAGCGGTAGTGCCCGATGTGCAGCCGAGCACTACAGTGAGGAGTTCAAGAAAATACGCAGGGGCACCACCAGGGATTAGTGATGCCCCTGCTGCGTCGTCGACCCAGCTCCCCCAGCTCACGGACCTGCCGTGTTTTTGATTAAGCCGACAACGCGCTGGTGCTATGGCAAGTCGCGTGCCCGTTCAAAACCCTTATAAATTGCGCATTTCGGCTGTGCGGCGATGTAAATATTTCCGTGCCTCTGAATTTTTTTCCGGGTATCCCGGTGCACGGGCGGTCTCCGGATAGGACAGAACGGGCCTCCGGAGGGCTCCTTTATATGGATTGACCCCCGTCTTGCCAGTGATCGGCGTGTGTGCCAGTACGGCACGGTTCCTGCTCATCTCCCTGGCAGATTGAGGCGTAGGGCGCGTAGGCGCACTACATGCGAAGGGAGAATCTATGCAGGTCCGTCGAATCGTCAACGTGCTCGCAGTAGGGGTCATCGCGATTGGTACCACGACCGCGTGCGCGACCAAGAAGTTCGTCCGCACCGAAGTCGGGTCGGTCAACACCCGCGTCGAGACACTGTCGCAGTCGCTCGAAAGCACCCAGGAACAGACGCGTCAGAACAGCTCGCAAATCAAGGCGGTCGATGCGAAGGCCGACCAGGTGGGCATCTGGGCGAAGGAAGCTCAGACCTCAGCCAGCACCGCCAACACCGCAGCCAACGCCGCCAACTCCGCCGCCGCCGCGGCGTCCGCGAGAGCGGACGCGGTTGACGTCGCGAGCAAGCGTCTCGTCTACGAAGTGGTCATCAGCGAAGACCAGGGCGGCTTCAAGTTCGCGTCGGCCCAGCTTCCCGAGGCCGTTCAGAGCCGCATCGATCAGATGATTGCCGACCTCAAGGCGAATCCCAAAGGCAACTTTGTCGAAATCGAAGGCCACACCGACTCCAGCGGCGACAAGATGACCAACCAGCGGATTGGTGAAGAGCGCGCTGAAGCCGTGAAGCGTTACCTGTACGAAGCGCACCAGGTGCCCCTCCACAAGATCAACGTGATCAGCTGGGGCGAAGACAAGCCGGTCAGCCCGAACAACACCCGGGACGGCCGCGCGCAGAACCGCCGCGTCGTCATCCGCATCCTCGCGTAGTCCCCAATCGGTTCCTCTCCGAAGGCCGGGTCCATGGACAGACCCGGCCTTCTCTCTCCCCGCCTCCGCGCAATAAAACCAGAACGCTTCGGCGAGGCAGGCCCACGAACTTGACGAACTCCACGAACCCGACGAACCCCACGAACCCCACGAACCTGACGAACCTACGAACCTACGAACCTACGAACCTACGAACCTACGAACCCCACTGTCCGTCCATCCCGTTGTATTCTGAGTAGAAATGCGAGTGCTCATCGTTGAAGACGACGCCGCAGCCCGGCGCGGTCTGACCGAACTGGTCCGTGCCTGGGGATACGAAGCCGATAACGCGGCCGACGGCCAGGAAGGGCTCGAGAAGGTCACCACCTACCGGCCGTCCGTGGTCCTTGCCGACATGGTCATGCCGCGGATGGACGGGCTCGATCTGCTGCGCCGCCTCAAGGATCAGCTGTCGGATCTGACCTTCGTGCTCATCACGGCTCAAGGCAGCGTGGACACGGCGGTCTCGGCCATGAAGGAAGGGGCATACGACTACCTGGCGAAGCCGGTCGAGCCGCAGCGTCTTCGCACACTCCTCACGCACGTGGCCGAGCGCGAGAACGCGCTGCGCGACGTCGCGGGGCTCCGGCGCCAGCTGCAGGAACACGGCCGGTTCGGCGAGATGGTCGGCAGCGCGCCGGCCCTGCGATCTCGTCTACAAAATCATCGAGCAGGCGTCGCCGACCGCCGCATCGGTGCTCGTGTACGGCGAGTCAGGCACGGGCAAGGAGCTGGTCGCCAAGACCATCCATCAACTGAGCGGGCGAAACAAGCATCCCTTCATCGCGATCAACTGCGCGGCGATTCCCGAGTCGCTGCTCGAAAACGAAATCTTCGGCCACGAGCGCGGCGCCTTCACGGGGGCCATGGACCGGCGGCCCGGCTGCTTCGAGCTGGCCCATACGGGCACCCTCTTCCTCGACGAGATTGCGGAGGTTGCGCCGGGTATCCAGGCCAAGCTGCTGCGCGTGCTGCAGGAGCGAACGGTACGACGGCTCGGCGGTCAGAAGGAGCAGGCGGTTGACGTCCGTCTGATCGCCGCGACCAACGTCGATCCGGCCAAGGCGGTGCAGCAGGGCAAGCTTCGCGAGGACCTCTACTATCGCATCAACGTCATTGGCATTCACGTGCCGCCGCTGCGCGATCGGCTCGAAGACATTCCCCTGCTGGTCGAAACGTTCATCAGCGAGTTCAACGCCCGCAACGGCAAATCGGTGAAGGCGCTGGCGCCCGAGGCCATCCGGCTGCTTCAGCGCTACTCCTGGCCGGGGAACGTGCGCGAGCTGCGCAACGTCATCGAGCGGGCGGTCATCCTGAGCCCCGGGGAGTTCGTCGAAACCGCCCATCTGCCGGGCGACCTGTCGGGGCCACCGCCCCCGTCCATTCAGGCGGTCGGGCTCACGCCCGGCATGACCGTGGACGAAGCCGAGCGGCGCCTCATCGAGCTGACGCTGGCGCACACGCGCGACAACAAGACGCGAGCGGCCGAAATACTGGGCGTGACCGTCAAAACGTTGCACAACAAGCTGAAACGATTCCGGCGCGAAGCTGAAAAATCCTGAGCATCCATGCGCGCCAGTCTGAGAGTCCGGCAAACCGCCGCTGTCACGCTGCTGATCGCGCTCGCGATGATCGTGCTCAGCCTGCAGCACGTGGCGAACCTCGCGCGCGTGGGCCTCGAGGACAGCCGCGGCATCGGCGACCTGCTGGGCCGCACGATCTACCAGCGCGCGCGCGAGGCGATTGCCACCGGCGGCGACCCCGAAACGGCGCTTCGCAGCGACGCCTTGATTCGATCCATTCTCGAGTCCACGGCGGCCTACAGCCGCAACGTGACCTACGCGGCAGTCGTGGACAACGAAGGACGCGCTATTACGCACAGCTTCCCTGCCGCCGAGGGGCAGACGATCGAGCCAGGCGAAAGCCTGGCAGCCGTGCTCGAAGGCAATACACTCCGGCAAATCCGCGCCATCTACGCTGACCGGGCGCTCGAGGTGGTACTGCCGCTCGAGCTCGGCGACACACCCTTTGGCGCGATTCGCGTCGGCCTCTCGCCCATCCTCATTCGTGACGATCGGCGCAGGCCATCCAGCCGATGCTGTGGACCACGGCGCTCGTGACGTGCGCGGCGGTCTTTCTGGGGATGGTCCTCGCCGGTCTGCTCCTGCGGCCGATTCACGTCATCAACAGCGGCCTGGTGAAGCTGCAGCGGGGAGAGAAGGTCGGCGACATCGATCTGCCACCTGACGAAGAGCTCGAGGGCGTCGGCGAATCGTTCAGAGCCATCAGCGAAAAGCTCGCCGCGCGATCGCTCGGCCGCCTCATGGCCGGGGTGACGCACGAAGTGCGGAACCCGCTGAATGCCATGACCATTCATCTCGAGCTGGTGCGCGAGCATCTGCTCCGGCTCCAGCGCAGCTCGCGCGCGCCGGTCGGCGCCGTGCTCGGACTGGAAGGGCGCGAAGAGCCGCCACAGGATGTGAACGGCGCACGCGAGCACCTCGACGTGATTGCGTCGGAAATCAAGCGGCTCGACGAGGTCATCACGGGCTTCGTCCGCTTCATCCGCCCCGAAGAGCTGCAGGCGCAGCCGATGGAGGTGAACGCGCTCATCAACGAGGTCATCGCGCTGGTCGAGCCCGACGCACGGCGCACCGGGATTGCCTGCCGTGCGGACGTGTCGAACGTGCCGCCACTGCGCGCCGATCCTGCGTTGCTGCGGCAGGCGCTGCTCAATCTGGCGCTCAACGGCTGCCAGGCGATGCCCAACGGTGGCAAACTGACGATGGGGGCGAGGACGATAAAGGATCGACGTGTCGAGCTGAGCATCGAGGACACCGGCGTGGGCATATCGGCCGACAAGCTCGATCGGATTTTCGACCTGTACTACACGACCAAGCCCGAAGGCAGCGGTATCGGCCTGTCGATCGTCTACAGGATCGTGCAGTTACACGGCGGCGAGATCGAGGTACAGTCGACTGAGGGGCGAGGCACGACGTTTAGGCTTCTCCTTCCCCAAACGTAACGGATAATAGAGGGCTGAGGGCTGAGTATTACGTAGTGTCCGGCTTTAGCCGGACCTTCACGCGGTCCGCTGAAGTGGAAGCTGAGGGTTGAGAGAAAAAATGTTGAGGGGCGCACTTCGCGGCGTGATTCTGGTCGGCGCGGCGTTCGCGGTCGCGTGTGCCTCGAGTCCTGCGCGGACGGCTGCCAACCTGCCGCTCGAGATTCCCGAACCGCCGCCGCGCGTGGCGATCGATCCGGTGCCGGCGGTCGCCGAAGCACCGCTGCCCGAGATCCCCGAAACCACGACTCCTGTGACTCCGACGGCGACCGCGCCCTCGGCGCCCCGCGTGCCGGCCGCATCGACGCCGGCAGTCGCCGCGGGCCCGCCGGTGGCCCAGACACCGGAGCCGGCCAGGACACCCCCGCCCGAGCTCCGTCCCGCAGGACCGGCCGGACGCACGCTGACGACAGTGCAGGTTCGCGAGCGGCTGGTGCGCACCAAGCAGAAGCTCGATTCGATCGACAAGCGACGCCTGAATGCCGGCAAGCGCGCCGACTACGATTCGGCGCAGCGATTCCTCACACAAGCGAACGAGGCCGTGACCGCCAACAACCTGCTCCTGGCGGAATCATCCGCGGAGAAGGCCGAGACGCTGGCTGACGGGCTGCGCTGATACACGTCATGGCAAATGGCAAGGCCATCTGACCGTGGTGCCATCTGCCATTTGCCATTTGCCATGACAGGGATCCCGCCAACTACCAGAGCAGCTTCAACGCGACCTGCCCGATTCGCGGGTCGGCTGCGGTCGTGATACGGCCGAAGTTCGCAGCGCTGGCGCTCGTGCTGACCGCGGTGGTGTTCACCGTCGCGCTCAGTGGCACGCTGAAATTCACTTGGTTGAAGGCGTTGAACAGCTCACCGCGGAACTGGAACCGCATCCTCTGGCTCCCCGGCACGCGGAAACTGCGCGCCACCGCGATGTCGGTCTTCGCCGCGCCCGGCCCGCTGATCGCACCCTTCGGCACGTTGCCATAAATACCGCGCGGCAGCGACCCCACCGGGGCGAACGCGGTAGTATCGAAGAACGCGTTGACCATGTCTTCGCGGCTCGAATGATCCCGCGTGATGTCGTCGACCGTCTTCCCCGGCGCCAGCTGCGCCAGCTGCCGGCCGGCACCGCCGGTGCCGTCAAGCGCCACATCGGTGCCCATCGTAAACGTCAGCGGGCTGCCGCTCGTCCAGTTGTGCACCCCGCTCACCGTCCATCCGCTCACAAGAGCGTTGACGACGCCGTTGTCGACCTGCGCGTTCGGCTCCCACATCCACGACAGCCCGACCACGTGCCGCCGATCGAATTGCGAGCGTCCCTTCATGGCGGTCAGGTCGAACGGGTTCGCGACCCCCGCGGTCAGCCCGGCACCTAAATCGAGCAGCGTGTCGGTGGCCTTCGACAGCGTGTAGAAGCTCGAAAACATGAAGCCGCGGCTCATCCGCTTCGTGACCTTGAACTCTGCGCCGTTGTACCAGCTCTCGTAGATCGTTTCGAGCACGCGTGACGTGGGGCCGATGATGCCGGGCTCATAAATCACGCGATCGTTGATGTTCTGCGTCGAGGGGGCCGTGCCGTTGAGCGGCGAGTTGATGAACTGCGCCGGGTTGAAGTGCCGGTGCCCTTCGAGCTTGTGGCCCCAGCGGCCGATGTAGGCGACGTCGAACACGATGTCACTGGTCAGCTGGCGCTGGAACGACAGGTTGGCGTGCTGCACGTACGGCGTCGCCATCTCGAGGTCGTTGTAGACGAAGTTGAGCGGCAGCGGGTACAGCGGACAGTTGAGTCCCGGATACGCGCTGATCGGCACGCAGCCGAAGTCACCCGAGATCGGCACACCCGAGGGAGGAGGCGTGCGATTGAGCGATCCGAACGGATCCTCGATGCGGCCGTTGAAGAGCTGCACCGTGCCGGTCCACGGCGCCTCGGCGGCGTGGACCGAGGTTCCGGCGATGTGATTGTAGTAAATCCCGTATCCGCCCCTCACGACGGTGCGGCCGTCTCCGTTGACGTCCCACGCGACGCCAATTCGTGGCGCGAAGTTGTTCATATCGCCCTCGACGGTCTTGGGCGGCACGTTGGGATCGCCCGGGAACAGGATGCCGCGCGGCGCATCGGGCTTGACCGTGGACTGCGTCTTGTATTCCCAGGATGTGTAGCGTCCGTATTCCTGCTCCCAGGGGAACCAGGGCTCATAGCGGAGGCCGGCGTTCATCGTGATTTTCGGCGTCAGCTTCCACTCGTCCTGGATGAAGAACTGGTGTTTCCAGAGCAGCGGGAAACTGTCAGCAGCACCGAACCCGTGGCTGACGTTGTCAAAGGCGCCGAGCATGAAGTCGGCCATCGAGTTGCCGGAGCGCGTGCCGGTAAACGTGGCGTTCCGCGCGCCGTTGCCTCGAATCAGGTCGAAATTGACGTACTGCCCCTCGTAGCCCCATTTGAACGTGTGAGCGCTGCGGACTAGCGTCATCACATCCTTCCAGTGCAAGTTCCTATAGACCTGCCGTTCGGGCCCCGTAAAGCTCAGGTTGGGGCCGCCGGTGACGTTCAGGCTCATACCAACGCCGAGATACCCCTCGTCGATGTTGATGCCCATACTGCGCGGTGGCACCTGCTCGGTTGCCGTCCGGAACGAACTGGCGTCGATATAGGACACGGTCAGCTCGTTGAGGAACGTCGAGCTGAACGTATGTGTGTTCGTCAGGCCGTAGTTTTGGACGTCGGCGACGTCGCTCTGATCGACGTAGTCGATGTTCCCCGGCGAGCTGAGGCGCGAGTAGTTGTCCTTGAGGTAGTGCCCGAACATGGTGTTCTTGGACGACACGGTGTAGTCCACCCGGGTGATGAAGTTGTAGGCGTCGAGCGGCGACGGAATGAGTTTCACGACGGTGCCGGTGGCGGAGCGCGGGATGTACTGGTCGAGATAGTTCTTGGCGACGGGGCTGATGCAGCCTGGATCGATCACGTTACCGGAAACGCACGGCGCTCCGGCGGCATTCGTGTAGGGCTGGTTGTTCAACGGATTGATGGGGCTTCTCAAGGCTGTGGTCAGGCTTCTGAAGTCTCCCGCGCGCTGCGCGTCGGTCGGCACCGTCGCCTGCTGGCCGACCGCCTCGGCCCGGTTGGTCAGCTTCTGGTAAGCGCCGAAGAAGAACAGCCGGTTGGTCACGATACGGCCCCCGGCCGACGCGCCCCACTGGTTCTGTTCCTGATCCGACTTCCGCGGCGCAAAGTAGTTCCGGGCGTTCAGCGCGTCGTTGCGGTGAAATTCCCACGCAGAGCCGTGAAACTGATTGCTTCCAGCCTTGGTCACCATCGTCACCTGAGCCCCGGCGTTGTTGCCGAACTCGGCCGAGAACGTCGAGGTCTGCACTCGGATTTCCTGCACCGCGTCGGGCGGCGGCGGGTTGAACCCGGCGGTCTGCGAGTAGTTGGTGAAATTGGCGCCGTTCAGCGTGAAGTTGTTCTGCCCGCGCGACGCTCCGTGCACGATCATCGTCGGGCCGCCGCGCGTGCTGGCCATCTCCTGGGACGCCGACACGTCGGTGATGCCCGGCAGCGTGCTGGCCAACTCCACCACGTTGCGTCCGTTCAGGGGCAGCTCCTGTACCCGTCGATCGTCGACCAGGCCCGACATCGTCGCGCTCCGTGTCTCGACCAGCGCCGCCGTGCCGGAGACCACGACCGTCTCCTGCAACTGACCCAGGTTCATCCTGAAGTCCACACGCAGGTTTTCTCCGGCTGTCAGCTCAGCCTTGGTCGTCTGCGTGGAGAATCCCGTCAGCTGCGCCGTGATCTCGTAAGAGCCTCGGGGCATCGCCAGAAGGTTGAAGAAGCCCGTCTCATCGGTGATGGCCGAGCGGGTCAACTGCTGTCCCACCATCGTGCCTCTGACTTCGGCGCCGGGAATGACCGCGCCGCTCTCGTCGCGCACGTAGCCGCTGATGGTGCCCGCCACCTGGGCTTCGCCGGTGAACGGCATGCCGAGGACGGCCATCAGAATCAGAAGAATCGATGTTCGCTTCGTCACGTTGCCTCTCGCTTTCTTTGCTCGAGCGGATGAATCGCTACAGGGTTGAAGAGAGTTCGGACAGTTCCTTGAACGTTCCCGTGCTGTCGCCGAGCTTGTCGACCGGCACACCGACCTTGTCGAGCAGCGTCACGTGCAGGTTGGTGAGCGGCGTTCCTTCCGGGTACACGAGATGACGTCCGCCCTTGATCGTTCCCGCTCCGCCGCCCACAACGACCGTGGGCAACGGGCCGTGCGTGTGGCGATCGCTGTTGCTCAGGCCGGCGCCGAACAGCAGCACCATGTGATCGAGCAGCGACCCGTCGCCGTCGGAGATCGATTGCAGCTTCCTGAGATAGCCGGTGAACAACTCGACGTGATGGGTCTGGATCTTCGTGCACTTCTCGAGCTTCTCGGGATCGTTCTGATGGTGCGTCAACTGATGATGCGGGTCGGAGATGCCGAGCTGCGGATACGTCCGGGCACTCTGCTCGCGTCCGTACATGAACGTGATGACGCGCGTGAGATCGCACTGATAGGCCAGCGCCTGCAGGTCGTACAGCAGCTGGACGTGCTCGTCGAACGAGTCGGGCACACCGACAGGCCGATCCACATCGGGAAGCTCGCGCCCGCTCTGTTCCTCGGCTGTCTGGATGCGCCGCTCCACGTCGCGCAGCGACTCGAGGTAGTCGCTGACTTTCGTGTTGTCCTCGGCGCCGAGTTTCTGCTGAAGCTGCCTCACGCGGGCCGTCACCGAATCGAGAATGCTGCGGTCGCGCTGAAGCCGCGCCATCCTGACGCGTGGATCGGTGCTGTCGCTCGCGCCGAACAAACGCTCGAACACCACGCGCGGGTCGTTCTCCGACATCAGCGGGAGCGTGGGCGTGAGCCACGACAGCGTGTTGCTGTACGCGCAGCTGTATCCCGTGTCGCACGACCCCACCAGGTTGTTCGCGTCGACGGTGAGCTGCAGCGACGAGAGCTGCGTCTCGCGCTCGAAGGCTTTCGCCGCGATCTGATCCATCGAGACGCCGTTGAGCACCATGCTGTCGGACTTTTTCACGTGCACGCCCGTCAGATAGGAACCGGACGCGCGTGAATGGTCGCCGCCACCGTCGCCGAGCGCCTCTGCCGTGTTGTCGGCAAGGCCCGTCACGATGTTCACGCGATGGCGGAACGGCTCGAACGGCGACAGCACGCGCGAAAACTCGAATCCCGCCCCGGTCCCCTTCGGCAGCCAGTTCTCATAGACGACCCCGTTCGGGTGATACACGACGCCAAGACGGCGGACGGGCTTCGCCGCGGTCTTCTGGGATGCCGTCAGCGCCGGGATCATCGCATCCAGCAGCGGCAGCGCAAGCGTGACACCCACGCCGCGAAGCACGGTGCGGCGGGAAATGGCCTTCCTGGTGACGAACATGATTCTCAACCTCTCCTGCTCGCGCGCCGCATCTGGAACGGCACGCTCTTGGTAATCGCCAGAATCGTTGACGACCAGCGGTAGTTGTCGGCGGCGGCCTCGTGCAGAATCGCGCGGATGGCCGGCGCGTCGTAGTACTCCATCTGGCGGCCGACGGCGTACATGAGGAGCTTGGCGGCCACCGCCTTCACGAACATCTCTTTCTTCTCGAGCAAGGCTCCACGAAGCGCCTTTGGACCATCCACCCGGGTGCCATCGAGCAGGACGCCCGACGCGTTGATCGCGGCCGTTCCGTCCTTCGTGCGCCATTGCCCGAGCGCGTCGAAGTTTTCGAGGCTCAGGCCCAGCGGATCCATGCGCGCGTGACAGCTCGCACATCCCGGGTTCGCGCGGTGCTGCTCCAGCATGTCGCGCACCGAGCTGGTCTTCATCGCCTTGGCCGTCTCTTCCAGATTGGTATTCACGTTTGGCGGCGGCGGCGGCACGGGCGCGTTGAGAATGTTTTCGAGCAGCCACTTCCCCCGAATCGTCGGCGACGTGCGATGGGGGTACGACGTGACGGCGAGAACGCTCGCCTTGCCCAGCAATCCCCAGCGGTTCTCGTCGGCCAGCGTCACCCGGCGGAAATGGCTTCCGTAGACGTTCCTGATGCCGTAGTGCTGCGCCAGCTGTTCGTTGAGGAAGGTGGAGTCCGACGTGAGCAGCTCGACCACGCTGCGATCTTCCTGGAGCTGGCTGTCGAGAAACAGCTCGATCTCGCGCACGAACGCCGTTCGAAGGTTGTCGTCGAACCACGGGAACTTGCGGTTGGCGTCGGGCGTCAGCAGCCACACGTTGCGCACCTGCAGCCACTGGCTGAAGAAATTCGAGACCAGCGCCTCGCGCGCGCGAGGGTCGGCGAGCATGCGCCGCACCTGCTGATCCAGGATCTTGCTGTCGCGCAACCTGCCGCGAATCGCCAGGTCGAGCAGCTCATCGTCCGGGATGCTGCTCCAGATGAAAAACGACAGGCGCGACGCCAGCTCGACGTCCGGGATGCGGTACGGCTCGCCCGGCTTCACGCTGGCGGGATCGGCCTCGATGCGGAACAGGAAGTCGGGGCTCACGAGCACGCGCTCGAGGGCAGCCCGGATGCCGGCATCGAAGGTGCCTTCGGCGCGGCCGATCTTGTAGAAGCCGAGCAAGGTCTGCACGTCGTCGTTAGTCGTGGGACGGCGGTATGCCCGGCGGGCCAATGTGGTCAGAATCTTCGTCGCGCACGCGGTCTCATCGCGTGTGTCGCCCGCCTCCGCCGGGGCTCCGGCGGGCCCGCGCCGTAGCGCTTCGCGCGAAGGCGGGGGACAGACGAGGATGCGCTTCCGGCTCGGCGAATCCTGCGGCACCTGCCCGTTGTACGGTCCACCGATGAAGAGCAGCGAGACGACACTCGGCGCGCGGATGTCTCCGTCGTAGTCGTGACCCCAGATCGGAATGCGATCAGGTCCGAGGCCTTCCGGTCTCGCGGCGTCCGATTTCACGGCGGTCACGGTCACCTGGCGGAGGCCGGCCTTCACCGGGACGCGCACCTCGAGTCCGCTATCGGCCGTGAAGAGCGGGTTGCCCGTGTCCTCGTATTCGGAGGCCGGCATCTTGAGCTCCGGGCCGCCGAGCGTGAACTGCCCGACCCGTTTGCCATCGATGCGGATCTCGATGTCGTTTGGGACGTTGAGGCCGCGCACCATGCCCGTGTAGGTCTTGTCGAGCCTGACGCGGAACACATACTCGGCGTCCAGCGGGAAGTAGTGGCGCGCGACGATACCGCCGCGCGATCCCAGCGGGAACCGTTCGCCCAGACGCTCGGTCTGCCAGAGCCACGTTCGCTCGTTCGAGTTGTTCTCGAGGGCGGTGTACCGCTCGAAGCCAGGACGGATCGTCGGATCGCCCAGCGCCAGGCGCGAGATTTTGGCCGCGGACGACAGGTAGCGATCGAGGAGCGCCGGCACCACGGTGAGCGCGTCGGCGTTGGTATCGAAGCCGTGCGCCTGCTCGTCAGGTGGAAGCATGGCGCTGCCGTCGATCTCCACGCCGAGGAGATCGCGAACGGCATTCGCGTATTCGGTGCGATTGAGACGATGGAGGTCTGCCGGCCGGCCCGGATTGGGGCGAGTCTGAGCGGCGCGATCCAGTTCCGTCTCCAGCCACACCGACACAGCGTCGTAGGTGGCGCTGTCGGGCCGCTGCCGGCCCTGCGGCGGCATCGAGCGGCCGCGCAGCTGGACGAGGACCTTCTCCCACGTCTCCGCCGAATTGAACACGTTCGTGGCGTCGGCCTTGTCGAGCACCAGGCCGGCGGTTTTCAGCTTCTCGTTGTGGCAGGAGACACAGTACTTCGCCACGAGCTCGCGCACCGGCGTCGCCTCCACGGAAGGGGAAGGGGTCGGGAGGGGTTTTTGGGTGAAACCGGCAAAAACTCCTCCCGACCCGGCACTCGCAAGCACGATCAGGAAAACGGATCCCGGAACCATTTTTCTCACCGGCATTTGTTCTGGGCCATACAGGGTTTGCCGAGTTCGGGATCGGCGCCGTGTTTCACGAGCAACGCAGCCGTGTCGTGGTTGAAGAGGACGCCGCCAAGACGGTCGCCCTGCCCCGATGCCGCGCGCCACGGCGTGATGCCCGCCTTGCTGACGGCGTTGACGTTGGCGCCGTTGTCGATCATCAACTGCACGAGCGTGTTCCAGCCGCGATACGCCGGCCCGAACAGCGCATTCTCGCCGTTGGACGCCACCGCTTTCGCGTCGACACCCAGCTCGAGCAGCAATTTCGACGCGTCGAGCGCCTGCTCTTCGGTCACGGCGCTCTCACCAAGCGTTCGATTCATCCCGCCCGCCGCCATCAACGCCGTGGCATTCGATCTCGTCGTCAGTCTGGGATCGGCCCCCGCGGCCAGAAGGAGCCGCATGATTTCCACGTCGGCCGTGGCGGCCGCCAGCAGGAACGGTGTGGCGCCGACGACATCGCTGTAGCCACCGGCGAATGCCGGTGGGCGGCTCGTCATCCGCGCGTTCGGCTTCGCGCCGCGCGCGAGCAGCGCTTTCACCAGCCGCAGCTTGGCGTCGCGATCGGGAATTCCACTCATCGCATCGGTAAAGCCGAACACCGGATTCGCCTCGCCGTTTTCCCACGTACCCGCCGCCCAGTGCAGCGGCATGAATCCAGCGCCTTCGACGTTGGGATCGGCGCCGTGGTCGAGCAGAAACAGCGCGAGCGGCACCTGCGCGCGGACGGTGGCGACGACGAGCGGTGTACTGCCGGCCGATACCGTCGCTTCGAAACTGGGCCCTCCTGACCTCCCCGGCCCTCCCCCACGCGCACCAGACCCTGGCTCTCCCCGACCGCCAGGCGCGGCGGCTGGCAACTCGGGCTGCGACACGATGTTCACGTCGAGGCCCGCCGAAATCAGCAGTCCGGCGCTCTCGATGTCGCCCTCGCGCGCCGCGAAGTGCAGCGCGGTAAATCCTTTCTTCGTGTGCGCGCGCAGATCGGCGCCATGCTCGACGAGCGTCTTCACGACATCGGGGTGACGTTCTGATGCCGCCCACATGAGGGCCGTCTGACCCTGGGCCGCTTCTTTCGCATTCACGTCGGCCCCGCGCGCAATCAATGCCTGCACGCCACCGGCGCTGCCGCTCATCGCGCACGTCATGATCGGCGTCTCGCCGGTCGCGATGGGCGTATTCGGATTCGCGCCGGCCGTGAGCAGGCGCTGGACGAACGACGCGTTGCCGTTCGTGCACGCCAGCGACAACGGCGTAACGCGCAGATCGTTGGCGGCGTTCACGTCTGCGCCCGCGCGAATCAGGAGCTCCGCGGTCTCGAGATCGTTCCAGTGCGCGGCCCAGAGGAGCGCCGTCGCGCCATCTTCAGCGCGGCCGTTCACGTCGACGCGCTGACTCAGCAGCGCGCGAACGGCGCGCGTGTCTCGACTGCGCGCCGCATCGACCAGCCGGCTGTCGCCGGCGGCCGTCACGGCCGCCACGACAACCATTCCAGCCGCGACCGCGGCGCGAACCCGTGTGAACGAGCGACCTGACATGCGAAACCAGCTCACCTTCAGCGCTGGATGACCGTCCGCGCGAGCTTCAGCGTGGCATCCATCGGCGCCTCGAGCCCGCCGCTCGGCAGCGACGCGATGCGGAAGCCCTGCTTGAGCCGCCTCAGAACGTCTGCCTCGGTGACCGTAATCGCCGCCGGAATATTTCTCGCGATGCACGCGTCGAGCACCAGCTGGACGGCTTCTTCGTGTTCGGGAGAGCCCTGCGCGACGCCGAGCGACCAGGAGAGGTCGTTGGGCCCCACGAAGAGCACGCCGATGCCCGGCACCGACAGAATCTCGTTGATGTTCCTGACGCCTTCCACGGTTTCGACCTGGAGGAAGAGCAGAATCTCGCCCTGCGGATTCGCCGGCCAGATATCGGCGCGCAGCGAGTACTCGGGCCGCGACAGTCCCCAGAACCAGGCCGCCGGCATGTTGCCGTTGCCCCGCCGCCCGACCGGGTTGGGATACTTCGATCCCTTCAACTGCGGATAGCGCGAAGCCGACACCGCCTCGAGCGCCTGCTGCTTGTTCTCAATCGCCGGAAACATGATGCCGAACGCGCCCATGTCGAGCACCTGTTTCACGATCGCTTCGTTCGGCGCACGGCCGTAGGTCGGAATACGCACGATGGGAGGCACGCGCACCTGCAGGTTGCCCTGCTTGGCGATCTCGGCTTTGTTGGTCGTCCCGAGCAGGAACGTCTCGAGGCGCTCGAAGTCGAGGCCGCGATGTTCCATGTCGATGATCATGAAATCGAGATCGGACGACGAGAACTGCGCCGCCGCATACAGCGAGAAGTCGTACATGATCGCGCCGGCCAGCGACTTGCCCTTCGCCAGCTTGTCGATCGCACCGTTGATCCGAACCGCTGTTCCTTGAGCTGACACCAAACCGGCCCCCAGCCATACGGCAACAAGAACGGCAGCCACCAGCGGCACACCGAAGCGGAACCTGAAACTGCGCATGAGCGACATATCCTTTCGATGAAGGCGTACTATTTCAGCGGAATCCGAACGGATTCTTTCTGAGCCATCTGCCAGACGCCGCTGCTGTTCTGCGTGTAGACCTCGAGCGTGCGGACGCGATACGGCTCGGCGTTGGGCGCCTTCACGTCCACCGGACCGCTCAGCACGGCGGTCTTCCCGTAGATCCGGACTTTCGTGCCGCGATCGGTCATCGATTCGTAGTGCGACGGTCCGGTGAGCACGGCCTTGATGTACTCGGCTTTGTCCTGCGTCTGACCGCCTCCGTGCGTGTACACGAGATCGTCGGCCAGATATTTTTCGAGCAGCGCCTTATCCTGCTTGATGGCGCCCTGTCTCCACCCGTTGCCGGCCTCGCGGACCGCGTCGGTCGGGTCGGCGGCCACGAGCATCGCGGTGGCGGCCACCGCAAAGGTCAACGCGAGAAATCGAGTCATCTGCGGTCCTCCTCGTCAGAATTCCACGTTCCCGCCACAGAGGCGCTAGGGGCGCGTCCGGGCGCACGAATTTCGCGCCGCGGCCCACATTCGAATGTGACGGCCTCGGACAAAACAGCCTCAGTTTGGAGCGGAAACCAGACTAAATGATGCCGCAGAAAGGCGCGGAAATGCTAGAGATCTTCGCGGGCTGGCCGACGATTGTCGCAGGATGTCGCTTACTGTCGAGGAGCGGATTTGGCGGGCTCCTGCGTTTGGGGGAGGGACGAGGGGCTTTCCCCGAGCATGCGCTGGCCTTCCGGGATTTTCCAGCGGTCGGTCAGGGCGTGCCACTCTTCGGTCAGCGCGGCGATCTCGGTCGCGGTCGCTTTGGTGTCCATCCGCTGACTCGTTCGCATCTGTGCACGTTCGGGAATGAGCGTCTGCGTGACGAATCGATCGAGGTCGGCGCGAAAACCCCTGGCGTCCTGTTGAGCGCCAGAGCGGATCCAGCCGGCCACCGCGGCGTTCCAGGCACCGTCCAGATCGCCCGCCCCGCGCCTGGCGACTACCGACCAGTAGGTGGCCGGACGCGACAAGGGGTCGCGATCGAGCTCGTCGCGCACGGCGGCCTGCATGGCCGAATAGGCATCCTTCCTCGCCGGGCCGCTCAGCGCTTCGGCGACGCGCGACAGGGTCCCCGCCCACCACTCGAGGAGCTTCTCAAATTCCTGAGCCGGCATCCGCCCACGGGCTGTTGAGATGACGTTCATGAACATTTCGGACGCGGGGCCCGGTTGATCGTCGAGAAAGAGCGCCGCGCCGAGGCCGATCTGCCATTCGATGGCTTCCTGCGGCCCCAGCTTGAGGGGGTTCAGCGACACGAGGTCGGACCGCGCGGCCGTCAGCTCCTGCGGATCCTTCGTGAGCCGGAAACGTTCGAGGCGCGCCCGCGCGGCGATGAGCGTCGCCGACGGCGCTGCCGCAGGCTTCATCATGGCCGCGGCCGCGGCCGCGATCGATTCGTCGAAGTGCCCTTCGTTATAAAACGCGCGTGCCCGTTCGAGATCGCTTTGCGCCAGGGCAGACGCCGGCCAGCAGAGGCCCAGCGCCCAGACCACGAGAAGGGCTCGTTGTAGTCGCATCCGCCTCCGCGCTCATATCACCCACCGCTACGGCGAGACAAGCCTGACTATTTGTCTCCGTCGAGTATGCCGCCGATCGCGCCCAGGATCGACCCTTCTTCCCGGCCGCCGCGCGCCGACGCCGGGCACGGCCGCCACGATGCGATTCGCCAGCCGGCTGAGCGGAAGCGACTGCAGCCAGATTTTGCCCGGTCCGCGCAGCGTCGCGAAGAACAGTCCCTCGCCGCCGAAGAGCGCCGACTTGATCTTGCCGACGTACTCGATGTCGTAGTTCACCGATGGCTGCAGCGCGACGATGCAGCCGGTGTCGACGCGCACCAGTTCCCCGGGCGCCAGCGTCCGCTCCTGCAGCGTGCCGCCGGCGTGCACGAACGCCCAGCCGTCGCCCTGCAGGCGCTGCATGATGAAGCCTTCGCCGCCGAACAGGCCCGACGCCGAGCTTCCGCTGAAACGCGATGCCGATGCTGACGCCCTTGGCGGCCGCGAGAAACGAATCCTTCTGCGCGACCAGCTCGCCGCCGACTTCGGCGAGGTGGATCGCGATGATTTTCCCAGGATACGGCGCGCCGAACGCCACCTTCTTCTTCTGCGCCGCTCCGGTTGTGGAACACCGTCATGAACAACGACTCACCGGTCAGCAGCCGCTTGCCGGCGCCCATCAGCGCGCCCATGAACCCGCTCTGCTGCTGCGAGCCGTCGCCGAAGATCGTCTCCATCTCGATGCCGTCTTCCATGTACATCATGCCGCCGGCTTCGGCGACGGTCGCCTCGTTCGGATCGAGCTCGACTTCGACAAACTGCATGTCGTCGCCGAAAATCTTGTAGTCAATCTCATGCATCTCGGCCATAGCACCTCGGGGTGGTGATGGTGAAGCCAGGCAAATCTGGAAACTAGAATCTAAAAACTAGAAACTAGAAACTAATACTCCGTTTCGACCGTTCAGGTTCCAAACTCTAGATGTCAGATTCTAGTTCTTAGATCTTAGTTTCCAGATTCTAGTTTCTCGATTCCAGCTTCCCTCCGCCTGGCAACCAACCAACCGGCACATCCAGGTACGAGCGGTTGAGCTCGTGGAGCGACGACACGCCCAGCAGCTTCATCGTCCGGATCGATGCCGGTGCGGAGAATCTCAATGGCGCGATCGACGCCGGCCTCCCCAGCCGCGGCGAGGCCGTACGCGTAGGCCCGGCCGATGAGGACGGCGCGCGCGCCGAGCGAGAGCGCCTTCACGACGTCGCCGCCGCTTCGGATGCCGCCGTCGACGAGCACTTCGATTCGATCGCCGACAGCCGCCACCACTTCCGGCAGCGAGCGGATGCTGCCGGGCACGCCGTCGAGCTGGCGGCCGCCGTGATTCGAGACGACCAGCGCGTCGGCGCCTTCGTCAACGACGCGCCGCGCGTCTTCCGCCGTGTGCACACCCTTGACGACGATCTTGCCGTTCCAGAGCTCGCGGATCCACTTGAGATCGTCCCAGCAGACGACCGACTGCTCGAGCGTCTTGCCGACATCGGCGTACGGCATCGGCCCGGTCGGCAGCAGCACGTTGGGAAATTCCATGAGGCCACCGTCCGATCAGCATTCCGGCAATCCAGCCCGGACTTCACGATCATCTGTCCCAGGATACGGAAGGCCCGAAACGTCGCGTCCGAGCAGCTCCTTGATGCCGTTGCGAAGGTCGCGCTCGCGCAGGCCCGGCACGCCGGTGTCGATCGTCACGACGAGCGCCGTGAAGCCCGCGGCTTTCGCGCGCTTCAGCATCTTGACCGACGCCTCGCGCCCACCGCACAGATACACCTGATACCAGGCCGGTCCGCTGGTCGCGGCCCGAACCTGTTCCATCGGAGTGCCCGACAGCGTCGACAGCACGTACGCCGGTGCCTGCCTTCGCCCGCCGCGCGCGCGGCCAGCACTTCGCCGTTCGGGTAAAACATGCGGCTGCTGCCAACCGGCGCAAGGATGAACGGCAGCTCGAGCGGCACGCCCATCACGCGTCGTTTTCAGATCGCATCGAAGGAATCGCGATCGCGCCACGCGGGCGGAACGTGAGCTCTTCGAACGCCTTGCTGTTGTCGCGAAGCGTCACCTCCGCGTCGGCGCCGCCGTCGATGTAATCGAAGACGACGCGAGGCAGCCGGCGCCTGGCCAGCCGGCGGAGGTCGCTGATGTTGAGGACGCGAGGAGGACCGACGCGGGACATAAAGAGGGATTCTACTGCATCCGATCATGGTACATTTTTGCGCGTGAAGGGTGTCTCGTGCTGACGCGCGAACCGCTGCGCCTGGCCTTCCTCGGCTGCGGTTTCATCACCCAGGTGCACAGCCGGCACCTGAAGGGGTTCGGTTCGCACATCACGTGCAGTTACGCCAGCCGCGATCGTGCGAAGGCCGAGGAGTACTGCCGGCGCTTCCAGGGCACGGCCAGCTTTGCCGACTATGGCGCGGCCATCGACGACCCGCGCATCGACGCCGTCGTCGTGGCGGTTCCGCCTCGTTTTCATGTCGAGCTGACGTTGCGCGCGCTGGCGGCCGGCAAACACGTGCTCGTCGAGAAGCCCGCCTTTCCACGGATGGAGGACTACCGAAACGTCATCGACGCGCGCAACCAGGCGAACCGGGTGGTGCTCGTCGGCGAAAACGATCACTACAAGCCGCTCGCCGTCGTGCTGCAGGAAGCTCGTCGCCGAAGGCGCGATCGGCGACATGGTCTTCGCGCACTTCACGACGATCGCCAAACGGCTGAAACGCGCCGACGACTGGCGCAACGACGAGAGTGATGGCGGGCGGAGATGCCTTCTTCGAAGAAGGCATTCACTGGCTGCACATCGCGGGCAGCCTGGGACCCAGAATCGTCTCGATCGACGGCTACCGCCCATCGGTGTCGCGAGAGGGTCCCGACACGCGCGCGAAGAGCATGATGGTGGCGTTCCGGTACGACAACGACGCCGTCGGCTCGCTGTACTACTCCCGCGAGATCCCATCGCTCTTCAGGGGACTGCGGCTCTCGAAGCTGTACGGCCGCAAGGGCATCATCACCTTCGAATCGAACGGTCTCTTCGTGCTGGCCCGCGGCAACGGGGTCCCACGCCTCGTCTTTCCGGGTTTTCGAGACATCCGCGGCTATCGGGCGATGTATCGTGACTTCCATGAGGCGATCACCAGCGGGCACGCACCCGAGATGAGCCTCGAACGCGCGATCGAGGATCAGCGCCTGATGGACGGCGTGTACTCGAGCCTGCAGCGCACGGCCTGATGCCGAACGAACGTTACGACATCGTCATTATTGGAAGCGGCGCGGGCGGAGGCACGATGGCGCACGCGCTGGCGGACACGTCCGCGAAGGTGCTCGTCCTCGAGCGTGGCGACTTCGTTCCACAGGAAGCCGAGAACTGGAGTCCTGAAGCGGTCTGGAAGCACTTGCGGTATCAGACCGGAGAGCGATGGCTCGACGACCAGGGGCAGGAATTCCGGCCCTATAGCCACTACAACGTCGGCGGCAACACCAAGTTCTGGGGCAGCCGTTCTGTATCGGCTGCGGCGCGAAGACTTCGAAGCCGTCGAACACATGGAGGGCGTTTCGCCGGCATGGCCGATCGACTACGACGCGCTCGAGCCGTACTACGAGCGCGCCGAGCGGCTGTATCACGTGCATGGCGAGGCAGGGATCGACCCCACCGAGCCCTTGCGAGGCGCATTTCCGCATCCTCCGGTTCCGCATGCCGACGTCATGACCGCAATCGTCGCGCAGTTGCGATCGTTCGGGCTGCACCCGTCGCCGCTGCCGCTGGGTCTCCGCGACGGATGCATTCTCTGCGATACGTGCAACTCGTTTCCGTGCAAGGTGCACGCGAAGAGCGACGCCGACGTCTGCTGCGTGCGGCCCGCCCTCGAACGGCCGAACGTCGAGCTCTGGACCAACGCCTTCGCGAAACGGCTGGTCACAAACGCGGCCGGAACCAGGGTGGAAGCCGTGGACGTCGAAAGGAACGGCACGACGATCCGCGTCGAATCGTCGCTCGTGGTGGTGTCGTGCGGCGCGGTGAACTCCGCGGCGCTCCTGCTTCGATCGGCGAGCGACAGGCACCCGACCGGTCTCGGTAACTCGTCGGGTCTCGTCGGCCGCCGCTACATGGCGCATCTGGCGACGATGATGCAAGGCTTCCACCCGTTCCGGATTAACCCGACGGTGTTCCAGAAAACGGTCGCCATCAACGATTTCTACCTGCGTGGACCGCACACGCGCTATCCGCTCGGCCAGATTCAGTCGCAGGGACGAACCCATGGCGTCATGGCCCAGACGGTGGTGCCCCAGGTGCCGTTGTCGATGTACGACTGGTGGGTGGCGCGCGGCGTCGATTGGCTGGCGATGTCCGAAGATCTGCCCGACGCGCGGAACCGGATTGTCGTCGACGCTTCCGGACGCATTCAGATGACCTACCGCCCCAACAACTTACGGGCCCATCGGGCGCTCGTGAAAGAAGCCAGGCGCATCCTGCGACGACTCGGCTTCTGGGTCGTGATGACGCATTCACATGGCAGCAAGAACACCACCCACCAGTGCGGCACGGTGGTGTTCGGCACCGATCCGCGCCAGTCGGTCCTCGACACCTACTGCCGCTCGCACGACGTCGAGAACCTGTTCGTGGTCGACGCGTCGTTCTTCCCCTCCTCCGCGGCCGTCAACCCGGCCCTGACCATCGTCGCGCAGGCGTTGCGCGTCGCCGACCATATCCGGACGGTCGATCTGAAGCTCGGCCTGCCAAAAACGTAAATCCGTTTCGCCACCCCCGCCGTAGAGCAGTGAGGAACACGTGACGTGTTTGCTTGTGCCGCTTCCGCAAGCGGCGGGAGGTAGTAGTGAAGAAACTAACCGCGCTCCTATTCGCCATTGCGCTGACCGGCGTGCTGATGACGCCGACCGGCGCCTCGAGCCATCGGGAAGCCCCGTTGATTAGTGGAGATCCGCGCGCCGACAACACCGACGTCTATGCATTCGTCAGCCCCGACCAGCCCGGCATGGTCACCATCATCGCCAACTACATCCCGCTCGAAGAGCCGGCCGGCGGTCCGAACTTTCACAGCTTCGACGAGAACGTCCTGTACGAGATCCACGTCGACAACGACGGCAACGCGAGAGACGACGTGACCTACCAGTTCCGCTTCCGCACGAAGGTCCGCAATCCCAACTCCTTCCTCTACAACACGGGTCAGATTACGAGCCTCGACGATCCCGACTGGAACATGCCGCAGACCTACGCGGTCACCGAAGTCCGCGGGCGGTCACACGACACGCTGGGCAGAAGGCTCGCGACACCGCCCGTCAATGTCGGTCCTCGATCGACGCCCTTCTATGACACGTTGCACGCCGCGGCCGTCCACACGCTGTCCAACGGCGTGAAGGTGTTCGCCGGGCAAGTTGACGACCCGTTTTTCGTGGATCTCGGATCGGTCTTCGACCTGGCAGGACTGCGGCCGTTCAACACGCTGCACGTCCTTCCGCTGCCGACCGCGGCCGGGGTGGACGGCGTCGGCGGCTTCAACACCCATGCGATCGCCATTCAGGTGCCGATTACGCAGCTCACCAAGGATGGGCAGTTGCCCACAGGACCCTCGGATCCGGACGCGGTCATCGGTGTCTACGCGAGCGCGAGCCGTCGCGCCCTCTGGGTGAACGACAACAACGATGATGATGACGACTGGGATCGCGGCGACTGGGACGACGACGATCGCAAGTACGTGAGGGTCTCCCGGCTCGGGAATCCTCTCATCAATGAGGTCGTCATTCCGCTCGGCCAGAAGGATCGCTGGAACAGATCGGATCCTCGAGACGATGAGAATTTCGCCAGGAGATACACGTCGCCAGAGGTCACGCGCCTCGAAAACTTCCTGTATCCCGTGCTGAACGACGCGCCCGAGACGGGACGAGGCGATCTGGTGGCGGTGCTGCTGACCGGCGTGCCGACCCTGAATTTCACCGGCACCACGAAAGCCGATCTGCTGCGGCTCAATACGGGGATACCACCCACCGCCGCGGCCGGCCTCGGAAACCGGCTTGGCGTGCTCGCCGGCGACTTCGCCGGATTCCCCAACGGCCGCCGCCTCGAAGACGACGTGACCGACATCGACCTGCGCGCGTTCGCCTGCGGGTATGGAGCCATCGTCGGACCGATCATCGAGTCGTTCGGTTTCTGCGCGGGTAATGCGAATCGTTCGCCCAACAATCTGCTTGGCGACGGCGTCGATGCCAACGATCGGCCCTTCTCCGACGTGTTTCCCTATCTCGCGCTGCCCCATCAGGGGTATGAGCATGGGCATCACTAGGGCGTTTTCCAAATGTACGTAGTGTCCGCCTCTTAGGCGGACCGCGTGAAGTCCGGCCTGACACTACGTACTGATAGGGCTCAGGGCTGAGGGAGACGGATCGTGAAAAAGACGGTTCAGCGAATTGTGCTGGTGGTCGTCCTGGGCGCGGTGGCCGCGCTGGCTCACCTTGCGAGCCGGCGCGGCACGTCCGAATCGGCCGATGTCGAGCGGATGGCACCGGCGGTGGGTATGCCGGGCGCGCCTTCTACATCGGCGGATGGACTGAAGCAGCGTATCGCCGAGGCCGAGCGTGTGCTGCAGGAGCGGCCGGACGACGTTGGCGCGAGCCTTCTGTTGTCCGACGCGCTCCTGCGTCAGGCGCGCGTGACGGGAGACGGCAGACTGGCGAACCGTGCCGAACATCTTCTGGCGTCGGTCCTCAGGACGTCGCCAGGACACTACGACGCGCTGCGGCTGCTCTCCGCGGTCCATCTCTCCCAGCACCGGTTCCGCGAGGCGCTCGACATCGCCAGGCGCGCGCGCGATATGCGTCCCGACGACGCGTGGAACTATGGCGTCATCGGCGATGCAGCGATCGAGCTCGGCGAGTACGAGGACGCCTTCGAGGCGTTCGACACGATGATGACCATGCGTCCGAACGGGGCGGCGTACGCGCGCATCGCGTACGCGCGCGAGCTCAAGGGCAACGCTCGCGGTGCTCTGGAAGCGATGCAGATGGCGGTCCAGTCAACCACGGCTCACGACCCCGAAGCGCAGGCCTGGTATGTGGCACATGTCGGCGAGCTGTATCTACGGATGGACAACCTCGACGGCGCCGAGCGCGAATTCGCGCGTGCCGGCTACATCTTCCCGAACTACCCGTACGCGCGGATCGGACAGGGCAAAGTGCTGGCCCTGCGCGGCGATCGCGCGGCGGCGCTGGCAATATTCTCGGAGCAGTTCGCGCGTGCGCCAAGCCTCGACCTCGCCGCGCGCATCGGCGATCTGCACGCCGAGAGCGGCAATCGAGCCGAGGCCGAACGCTTCTACCAGCTCGGCGAAGATCTCGCCGGTCCAGGCCTGGCGCAGACCGAAGCCGGTCTCGCGCTCTTTCTGGCCGAGCGAGATCGAAAGGTGCCCGAGGCCGTGAAGATTGCCGAGACCGTGGCCAGGACACGACACGATATCTTCACAGACGATGCGCTCGCCTGGGCTTACTACAAGGCCGGCCGCCTGGACGAAGCGGCCGCCGCATCGAAGCGCGCGCTTCGAACGGGGACGCGTGACGAGAAAATCGTCTCCCACGCGGCCACCATACAGTCGGCGATCGAGCGCGCGAACTGAAACCGTTGCTCGTCCTCTAACACAGAGGCCATCAAGTCACAAACGACTTCGCGCCTCCGGCGTCGTCGCGTTCGTCGTGCCGTCGAGTTCCCGCCTTCGTGTCTTCGTGTCTTCGTGTCTTCGTGGTTGTGCCTTCGTGGTCTGTCTTCGTGGTTTCCCTGTCTTCGTGGTATACGAACTCACGGGAGATCACGTTGAGAGCACGATCGTTCAGCCATGCCGGCATCACGGTGTCGGATTTCAACAAAGCGGTGCGTTTCTACTGGGACGTTTTCGGCTGCCCGCTCGTCGGGGTCGCCGACACGCCGCCCGAGCGCGTCCGCACCTTCTTCGGCGTGACGCACGATCGGCCGGCGTGCAAGATCGGCTGGATTCGGGTCCCCGGCGGCGGCGTCCTCGAGATTTTCGAGTTTCAGCCCCAGCAGCCCCCGCGCGCCGTGCCCTGGAACGGCGTCGGCCTCACGCACATTTCGTTCAACGTGAAGAACCTCCACAAGTGGCACGACTACCTGAAGACGAAAGGCGTCGAGATCGTCAGCCAGCCCGAGCGGTCGCCGCGCGGGCACTCGTTCTTCTTCGTCCGGGACTTCGATGGCAACCTGATCGAGTTGATGGATCTCGGCTACATGTACCACGTCCTGAACTGGTTCGGCCCGTTGGGCGGCTGGCTGTTCAGGCGAGGGATGTACAGGAAGTACTACGAAGGGAAGAAGGAATAAGACCCATATATGCGCGTACTGGTCATCGCCCTTGCCATCGGGCTTCATGCTCAGCCTTCGGCCTCGCAGGCTCAGGCGTCGCTGCCGCGCGTGGTGGTGCTCGCCACGGGGGGAACGATTGCGAGCAAGTTCGATCCGGCAGTGGGCGCGCTCGCGCCGGCCCTCACCGGTACGGCGCTCGTGAGCGCGGTGCCCGGCCTCGACACCATTGCCAGCGTCGAGGTCGAACAGATTGCCAACATCGGCAGCTACGACATGACGCCGGACATCTGGAGGCGGCTGGCCAGGCGCACCAATGAACTGCTCGCCACCGACGGCATCAGCGGCGTCGTCATTACGCACGGCACCGACACGCTGGAAGAGACGGCCTACTTCCTCGACCTGACCGTTACCAGCCCCAAACCGGTTGTGCTCGTCGGCGCGCAGCGGGCGGCCTCCTATTTCGACAGCGACGGACCGAGGAACCTGCTCAACGCCGTGCGCGTAGCGGTCTCGCCGGAAGCCGCAGGCAAAGGCGCGCTGGTCGTCATGAACGGACAGATCAACGCTGCGCGCGAAGTGACCAAGACGAACACGATCGAGGTGGAAACGTTCAAGACGCTCGAGTTCGGGGCGCTGGGCGTGGCCGATCTCGGCGCCGTGCGCTTCTACCGGGCGCCGCTCCGACGGCAGACGATCCCGCTTGCCGACAATCAGCCCCTCGGACGCGTGGAGATCGTGAATCAGTATGCGGGCGCCGATGGGCGAATCATTTCCTTGCTTCTGCAGCAGGGCGGTCTCGACGGGCTGGTCGTCGAAGGATTCGGGCTCGGACACGTGACGTCGGGCACCCTGGAGGCGATCAAGGCGGCGCGCAGCAAGAACATTCCGGTCGTGCTGAGCACGCGCGTCTATACCGGCCGCGTCGTGCCACTTTACGCGCGCGACGTCGAGCTCGGGCAGCTCGGCTGCATCCGGGCCGACAATCTGAGCGCGCAGAAGGCGCGCGTGTTGTTGATGCTGGCGCTGACGCGGACGCACGACAGTGGTGAGCTTCAGAAATTATTCGAACGGTAAGCCGGAGGGCAGGCCTTCGGGCCTGCCTTTCTAGTCCAGCAGATCGAGCAGCCGGCTGTACTTCACGGTGAAGCTGCGATCGGGCCGCATCAGCGTCGAATCGGTACAGCCCCTGCGTGTCGTTGTAGACGACGAACAGCCCCGTGTTCGCCTGGTGCAACCAGCCAAACCGCACGTTGCTCGACCAGACGTTCGCGCGATCGTTGTACTGGAGCAGCGCCTGCAGGTACATGCGCGGCGTAAAGGAATACGAGATGCGCGAGGTAACCAGGTTGGTGACGAACGCACCGCCCGGCAGGTCGATATCGTTGCGCGTCCAGCTCACGTCGGTGTTGAACGTCTCGCTCGTCCTGAATCGCACCTGAGGCGCGTACACCACCCGGTCTCCGCCGAAGAACCCGCCGAACGTCAGGCGCATGCGAACGGAAAACGGCGCGCCCTGGTCGGTGAATGCCACGAACTGGCCTTCGGTGTGGTCGTACTTGCCTGCAGGCACCACCACGCCCGGATAGATTTCGAACGGCAGGAACACACCTTCGGACGTCACGTTCATGCCGGTGTGGAACTCGTGCGCGGCTCGGAGCTGCCAGTGCTGATCGATGTGCGATGCGCCTGGTTTCGAGCTCGCCTTCGTTCGTCCAGTACGAGTCGTAGCCCACATGCGGTCGCAGCTCATGGAACTTCCAGAAGCTGCCTTCGGCCAGCCGGATGTTCCGGTTCACCGCGAGCTCGGCCTTCCGGAAACCGTTTTCGCGCGCGAGAAATCCGACTTCCGGATTGAAGTTGTCGCCGACCTCTGCGTAACCTCCACCCAGCCGCCACGCCTCGGTGTTGTGGGTCACGCCAACCTGGTAGGCGTACTGATCGCCCGAAATGTCGGGCGTCTGGGTCCGTGCGACGAAGCCGTTGACGAGGCCGTTCTGCCCGAAGCCCAGCCGCCCGTCAGCGGCGTAGCTCCGGTTGTAGTCGCGATCGCCGGAAAGATCGCCGGTTCCCTGGCGGTTCACGAACATGGCGCCAACCGCCGACCGATTGGGCAGTTCCTGCTGCACGCGCGCGACGCTGAAGTTGTTCGCCGAGATGCCGCGCTCGAGATCCTCGGCCGTCTGCATGTTGATGAGGCCGATGCTGGTATTGCCGTTCACCCGCCCTGTCAGGCGGCCGCCGGCGATGATGGGAATCGGAACGTTGTCGCCGCCGATGCCGATGGCACGGCTGAAGAACACTTCCGCTTCGCCGGTCATCCCGACCGAAAAGAGACCCGCGTTCTCGAGGAAGAACGGCCGTTTCTCGGGAAAAAACAGATTGAAGCGATCGAGGTTGATCTGCTGCTGGTCGACTTCGACCTGAGCAAAGTCGGTGTTGTAGGTGGCGTCGAGCGTCAGGCTCGGCGTCAGGCTGTACTTCAAGTCGACGCCGAACTCGCCGTTCCCGTCCGAGCCGCTGGGAACGGTACCTTTCTGCGTCCCCGCACCGAGGACGTACGGCGTCAACTGAAGGTTGCGCTGAGCCGGTATGGCAAGTCCGGATAGCGTGCCGGCAAGCGATACCCTGTAGAGATCTGTACTGACGCGGCAGCGGCGACCAGTACGCAGGTCTCATTCCGTCGCCGGATATTGCGCTGGAAGTTGATCCCCCATTCCTGGACGTCGCGCGACGGATAGCGTAGCGTGCGAAACGGGATCGCGAACTCCGCGCTCCAGCCGTTCTCGAGCATCTGCGACTGGACGTCCCACGCGCCGTCCCAGTTGATGTTGAAGCCGCCGCCAGACCCACCGGACTGTCCGCCACCTCCACCGCCGCCACCACCGCCACCCCCGCCGCCGCCACCACCGCCGCCACCGCCACCCCCACCACCGCCGCCGCCACCGCCACCGCCACTGGACTGCCCCTCACCCATCACCTGTCCATCGAACTCGATGCCGGCGGGACTGGTGCCGAAGACAAAGCCGTTTTGCCGATCGCGAAACGTGTCGAGCACAACAGCAAAGCTATCGGTGTTGCTGAGCACGGAATCCCGGCGGCTCTCGGCGCTGATAATCAGCTCCGGCGTGCGGTCGTAGTTGACGACGCCGATGTAGAGCACGTCTTTGGTGTAGATCACGCGGACTTCGGTATTCTCCGACGCCGGTTGCCCCTCGTCTGGCGTCGTCTGCCAGAATCCCGTGATGACCTTGGCGGCGGCCCACGCCTTGTCGTCGAGGACGTTGCCGTCCACGACCGGCGCAAGGTCGGTGGCAGATGCCTCTCCGGCCACCGAGCCAACCGCCGGCGCGACCGCCAAGCGGTTCGGCGGCGCCGCGACGGTATTCGGCGGCGGCTCGCCCGACTGGGCCACAAGGCCAGCAGAAAGGGACAGCACGATTGCGAGGCTGGCAAAGGTCGATTTGGATGAAAACATGTAAATTACGCCTGGATGTATTAGGTTAACCGAACCTGATCTGATTGCCCAAACCTGCACATGCCTACCCGCCGAGCGTTTTTAGTTGGAATTACATCGATTGCCGTCGCGCCGCTCGCGGCGCAGACCTTCGATCTGGTGATCGCGAACGGCCGGGTGATCGATCCGGAGTCGGGTCTCGATGATCTCCGGAATATCGGCATCATCAACGGCCGGCTTGCGAGCATCACCTCGGATCGGCTGACGGGCCGCACCAACATCGACGCCGCCGGGCTGGTCGTCTGCCCGGGATTCATCGACCTGCACGCCCACCAGCAGACCCCGGAAACCCATCGCTACCAGGCCCGCGACGGCGTGACGACCGCGTTCGAGCTCGAGCTGGGCACGAGCGACGTCGACGCGTGGTACGCAGCGCGAGCCGGCAGCCTGATCAACCACGGCGTCAGCATCGGGCACATCCCGGTACGCATGGCGGTGATGCGCGACCCGGGCACATCGTTCCCCACGGCCGATGCCGCCCACCGGGCCGCCACGGCAGCGGAGATCGGCGCGATGTCTCAGCGCATCGCCGAGGGTCTGAAGAAAGGCGCCGTCAGCATCGGCGCGGGTTTCGCGTACACGCCGGCCGCCAAAGACGAGGAACTGCTCGAGATCTTCCGAATCGCGACGCGTGAGCGCGTGACGGTTCACGTTCACACACGGCGCGGCATCGCTGGTGTGGAGGAAGTCCTGAGATTCGCCGGTCAGACCGGGGCACCGCTGCACATCGTGCACATCAACAGCACGGGCGGCGCCGCAACCCGCGAAGTGCTGCAGACGGTTGCGGCCGCGCAAGCCCGCGGCGTCAACGTGACGACCGAGGCGTATCCGTACGCCGCCGGCATGACCGAGATTCAGTCGGCCAATCTCGACGAGTACGACGGCGCGAGCGAAGCGCGCGTCGCGCAGCTCGAATGGCCGAGAACCGGCGAGCGGCTGACGCCCGACACCTTTCAGAAATACCGGAAGACAGGCGGCCCCGTCGTACTGCACAACAACACGGAGGAAATGGTCGCGCTCGCGGTCACCAGCCCGCTCGCGATGATCGCCAGCGATTCCTACTGGGAGAACGGCACGGGGCATCCGCGCACGACCGGCACGTTTTGCCGGGTGCTGGGCCGCTATGTCCGCGACGCCCGATCGCTTACGCTCATGGACGCAATTCGCAAGATGACGCTGATGCCCGCCGAGCGCCTCGCTCCGCGGGTGCCGGCGATGAAGACCAGGGGCCGGCTGCGTCAGGGCGCCGACGCAGACATCGCCATCTTCGACGCCGCGCGCGTCATCGATCGATCGACGTACCGCGAGCCCGGGTTGTCGCCCGTCGGGATGCGGCATGTCATCGTCAACGGTGTCGCAGTGGTCCTCAATGAGCAACTCGTCGCAGGCGTTGCCCCCGGACGCGCGGTGCGGGCGTAACACCATTCGCAGATTCGCAGATTGGGAGATTCGCAGATTGTTGACGGATTGAGGATTGGCGGATTTCGGTGGCGCAGGGCTTGAGCCCTGCATTCAAGTAGCCCAGGGCTTCCGCCTTCGCGGAACGCTACGGCGGACCACCGTAGCCTTGGCGAAGGTGGTTAGCCCTGCCACTCGCGGAGGATAGTCAATGACGCTCCGAATCGTTGCCGCCGGCGCGGCGCTTCTGGCGCTTCCAGTAATGGCAGCCGCTCAGACCTCTCCACGCACGCACGAGCTGAAGGCTTCGCCCGCCACGGTTCATCGCGGCTTCTTCGATGCGACGCTCAAGCCCGTCCTCACGATCGACTCGGGCGACGTCGTCCGGCTCGAAACGGCGTCGGGCAACCCGCGATTCTTCGAGAGCATCGGCGTGCCGAAGGACAAGATTCCGGCAGAGCTCTACGCCGTGTTCGAGGGCGTCGAAGGCACCAATCGCGGCGATCACACGCTGAACGGGCCAATCGCCATTCGCGGCGCCGAGCCAGGTGATGTGCTCGAAATCCGCATCCGCTCGGTGGATGTGCGGCTTCCGATCGCCGGCCAGAGCTTCGTCCCGAATCGCGGTCTGCTGCCCGAAGACTTCCCGTACGAAAAGGCCCGCGCGCTCTGGATCGATCTCGATCGAAGGACGGTCGAATACGCCCCGGGCGTGCACGTGCCGGTCAAACCGTTCTGGGGCGTCATGGGCGTCGCGCCGCCGGTGAGCATGGGACGCGTCCCGAGCGGCCCACCGAACATCTTCGGTGGAAACCTGGACAATCGCGATCTCGGTGCGGGCAGCACGCTGTTCCTGCCGGTCCACGTATCGGGCGGGTTGCTCTCGTTTGGAGACGGTCACGCCGCGCAGGGCCATGGCGAAGTGTGCCTGTCCGCGATCGAAACGTCGCTGAGAGGCGAAGTCCAGATCCTCCTGCACAAGGGACGTCGGCTGCGCTGGCCGCGCGCCGAAACGCCGACGCACTACATCACGATGGGGCTGGCCGCCGATCTCGACGACGCCGCGAAGATCGCAACCAGAGAAATGCTCGACTTGATCGTCGAAACAAAGGGGCTGTCGCGCGACGACGCCTACATGCTGGCGAGCGCCGCAATGGATTTGATCGTGACCCAGGTGGTGGATGGCACCAAGGGCATCCACGCGATGATGCCGAAGGCGATCTTCCAGAAATAGCGGGTGGTGCGACCATGAGAAAAACAGCGGCTGCGGCGTTGCTGCTCGTCGCGATGACCGCGCGTGCTCAACAGCCGCCGCCTCGCCCGAATATCCTGCTCATCCAGGCCGACGATCTCGGATACGGCGACCTGAGCGCGTACGGGCAGGCGCGATTCGAGACGCCGATGCTCGATCGGCTCGCGCGGGAAGGTACGCGCTTCACGCAGTACTACGCCGGCAGCACCGTGTGCGCGCCTTCGCGCGCGGCGCTGATGACCGGACGGCACACCGGCCACGGGTGGATCCGCGGCAACGGCGGCTTCGCCGCCGGCGACATCCCGCTTCGTGCGGAAGACGTCACAATCGCCGAGATGCTTCGCGACGCGGGCTATCGTACGGCGCTCGTCGGCAAGTGGGGGCTCGGCCAGCCCGGCACGACCGGAATGCCCGATCGTCAGGGTTTCGACCACGCGTTCGGCTTCCTCGATCAGCGTCACGCGCACCGGCAGTTCACCGACCACCTGTGGCAGAACGGCGAACGGGCACCGGTCGACGTGCGGGGCGAGTACGCCAACGATCTCTTCACGAGAGAGGCCGCGACCTTCATCGAGCGCGAGGATCCGCGTCCGTTCTTCGTCTATCTCAACTACACCGTGCCGCACGCCGAGTTGCGGGTGCCAGACGATTCGCTCGATCGCTTTCGCGGACAGTTTCCCGAGAAGCCTTTCAGCAATCCCGAGGCTGACCAGCGGGAAACCGGCGCACGCTTCGATGTGCCGTCGCTGGGCTACCGATCGCATCCCACGCCCCACGCCGCCTTTGCCGCGATGATCACGCGGATGGACCGTGACGTCGGCCGCCTCGTCGACCTCATCCGCGCACGCGGCCTCGACAATCGCACGCTGGTGATGTTCACGAGCGACAACGGCCCGCACCAGGAAGGCGGCGGCGATCCGGCGTTTTTCCGGAGCAGCGGCGGGCTGCGCGGCATCAAGCGCGATCTCTACGAAGGTGGCATTCGCGTCCCGATGATCGCGCGCTGGCCGGGCGTCGTGCCTGCGGGCCGCACCAGCGACCATGCCTGGGCGCATTGGGACATGCTGCCCACGCTCGCCGACATCGTGGGTGCGCGCGCCCCCGCGGACCTCGACGGCCTGTCGATGGCACAGGCGCTTCGCGGCCGATCGCAGGCGACGCATCCGTACCTGTACTGGGAATTCCACGAGCGAGGATTTCAGCAGGCGGTGCGAAACGGCCGCTGGAAAGCCGTGCGGCTCAAGCCCGGTACTCCACTGGAGCTGTATGACCTCGTCGCGGACTCCGGCGAAGCGCGCAACGTCGCCGGCGCGCATCCGGATATCGTCGGCCAAATCGAAACATATCTGAAAACCGCGCGGACCGAATCGGAGCGCTGGAAGTAGTCGGCGTCTCCTGCGGCGAGTTGCGGCTGGCACGGAAATCGAAATAGCTCCCGGAGCTTTTTTGGAGGTTTAGATGAAGCGTCTGCTCGTTTTGGTGTCGATAGTGCTCGTTCAGTCTGCGGCGGCGGGCGCACCTCCACAGTCGACCAGCCGTGCAGACTTCGACCGGTGGAAGAAGGAGCTCTCGAACTGGGGGCGCTGGGGCCCCGACGATCAGCTCGGCGCCGCCAACCTCATCACACCAGCCAAGCGCCGGCAGGCGGCGGCTCTGGTCAAGGAGGGTGTGTCGGTCTCGCTGGCCCGTGACACGGACACCGAAGTGGCGATCGACAACCCGAATCCGTACGAGCACAGCATGCTCACGATCGGCACCGACAGATTCGGCGTGGCCCCTCACGGCGTCGCCCATACACACCTCGACTCGCTGGCCCATATCGAATATCAAGGCGTCTTTTACAACGGCTACAAACCCGACCCGGCGACCGTCATGAAGAACGGGCACGCGCGAAACTCGATCGTGAACCTCAAGAACGGCGTGTTCACGAGAGGCATCCTGATCGATCTGCCGCGGCTCAAGGGCGTGCCGTACCTGGAACCGGGCACGCCGGTCACCGCCCAGGACGTCGAGGCGTGGGAAAAAATCGCGGGCGTCAAGGTGGGGCCCGGCGATGCGCTGTTCATCCGCACCGGCCGCTGGGCCCGTCGGGCCAAAGTCGGCCCGTTCGACACGAGCCGGACGGGAAAGCGGTCGGGACCGAATGCGTCGATGATCCCGTGGCTGAAGCAGCGCGATGTCGCGCTGCTCGGCGGCGACGTACCGCCGAGCCTGGCGCCGACCGACGTCGAGGGCGAAACCGGCGCGGTGCACGACTTCGCGCTCGTGTATCTCGGCGTGTACGTCTTCGACAGCGTCGATCTCGAAGCGCTGGCCGAAGCGGCGCAGGCGCGCAAGCGCTGGGAGTTTCTGTTGACGGTCGCGCCGCTGCCAATTCGCGGCGGTACGGGATCGCCGGTCAATCCGATTGCAACGTTCTGAACGACGAAGAGTTAACAGGAGGTTAGGAGATTAGGAGACTGGAAGCGGTTTCAAAGCTAGGAAAGGCGGGTCGTGTCGCCACACCGGCGGGTTCTCAACCTGCGATCGTAAAGCGGACTACTACGCAGCGGTCTCCAGCCAGCGTTCGTGTTTTTCCAGTGGCCAGTTGCCATGCCATGCGACGGGCGGATCCGTCTGCAAGCCAGGCGTGTTCGTACAGCGGCCGCGAGCGCCGGCAGGCGATGCGTACCGGCGTGTGGGTTCCGCCTGGCGGCAGACGGGTCCGCCCGCCGCGTTGGCGGCAACAGGTCGAGACTGAGAGCCGAACATGACGTACGGCGCCTACAGGCGGGTGGCGGCGATGTTCTGCGGGCGCGGCGAATAGATACTCGACAACACGTGAGCCGCAAGCAGAACGTCGCGGCCGCCCGGCTCACAGTTTGCTCGACTAAAGTCGAGCCCTACCTTGGTGCAACCACGGTCCGGCCGAAGCCGGTCTGAATCGAGGTGACAGGGCTAAAGCCCTATGCCACCGATGCACATCACGCTGATCGGCCCGGCTGAAGCCGTGCGCCACCGCAGATCGTCCGGCTGAACGCCACCGCGAACGGTCCGGCTGAAGCCGGACACTACGTACTGATAGACTCCCCGATCTATTTCCAGCTCCCGGAGGATCTATGCGCGAATTTCAGACGGTCGCCTCTCTGCTCGATGGGGGGCGCGACGCTGACACGGCGGTCGCCGGCCTCGATCAGAAAGGGTTGTCCTACGCCGCGCTTCGCTCGCTGACCGGCCGTACCATCGATCGGCTCAACCAGCTCGGCATCGGACGGAACGACCGCGTGGCGATCGTGCTCGGCAACGGACCGCACATGGCGACCGCGTTTGTCACCATCGCCGCGGGCGCCAGCACGGCGCCGCTCAACCCTGTGTACCGCGCCGAGGAATTCGAGTTCTACCTGAACGATCTGCAGGCCAAGACGCTGCTGGTCGAGCGCGGCGTCGACTCGCCCGCCCGCGCCGTCGCGCAGAAACTGGGTGTGCCCATCCTCGAGCTGTGTCCCGACCCGGCGGTCGGAGCCGGCGCCTTCACCATCGAACCCCTGGGCACGCCCGGCGGCCGGGCCACCTCGACAGGCGCGGCCGACGCCAACGATATCGCCCTCATCCTTCACACATCGGGCACGACGTCGCGGCCGAAGATGGTGCCGCTCTCGCAGAAGAACATCACCGCCAGCGCGCGGCACATCGTCGGCACGATTCAGCTCTCACCCGACGATGTCTGCCTGAACATCATGCCGCTGTTCCACATTCACGGGCTGATGGCAGCCGTCCTGTCGACGCTCGCCGCCGGCGCCCAGGTGTGGTGCTCGCCGGGATTCAACCCGCTCAAGTTCTTCGGCTGGCTCGACGACGTGCGTCCGAGCTGGTACACCGCCGTCCCGACGATGCATCAGACCATTCTCACGCGAGCGGACAGAAACCCCGACCCCATCGCGCGAAGCAGGCTCCGGTTGATTCGATCGTCATCCGCGTCGCTGCCGTCCGCGGTAATGGCCCAGCTCGAAGAAACATTTCGCGCGCCCGTCATCGAGAGCTACGGCATGACCGAAGCCTCGCACCAGATGGCGTCGAACCCGCTGCCGCCGCGCGCGCGCAAACCGGGATCGGTGGGGGTTGCCGCCGGGCCCGAGGTCGCCGTGATGGATGAACAGGGCACGTTGCTCCCGGCGGGATCTATCGGCGAAATCGTCATTCGCGGTCCCAACGTCACGCTCGGCTATGTCGCCAACCCGGACGCGAACGCCAAGGCATTCACCAACGGGTGGTTCCGCACCGGCGATCAGGGCGTGATCGACGAAGATGGCTATCTTCGCCTGACGGGCCGGCTGAAAGAGCTGATCAACCGCGGCGGAGAGAAGATCTCCCCGCTCGAAGTGGACGAAGTGTTGATGGATCACCCGGCCGTCCAGCAGGTCGTGACCTTCGCGGTGCCGCACGACGCGCTGGGCGAAGACGTGGCGGCCGCCGTCGTGCTGCGCGAAGGGCAGACCGTGACCGAACGCGCGCTGAAGGACTTCGCCGCCGCGCGCCTGGCCGACTTCAAGCTGCCGCGCAAGATCGTGTTTCTCAACGAAATTCCGAAAGGCGCCACGGGCAAGCTGCAGCGGATCGGCCTGGCGGCGAAACTGGGGCTATGAAGATCTGCGTTTTCGGCGCCGGTTCGATGGGCGGTCTCATCGGCGCGAAGCTCGCCGCGGCCGGAACGGACGAGGTGACGCTCATCGCACGGGGTCCCCACCTTGCCGCAATGAAAGCAAACGGTCTGACGCTCATCAGCGAAGGGCACACGCTCGTCACGCATCCGATCTGCACGGACAATCCCAGAGAAGCCGGGCATCAGGATGTCGTGATTCTCGCCGTCAAGGCCAACGCGCTTCCCGCCGCCGCCGACTCGATCGACCCGCTGCTCGGTCCCTCGACCGTGCTGGTGCCGGTCGTCAACGGCGTCCCCTGGTGGTACTTCTACAAGCTGAAGGGTCCGTACGAGAACAAACGGCTCGAAACGGTGGATCCCGGCGGCGTGTTGTGGGACCGGCTTGCACCGTCGCGGGTGATCGGCTGCGTGGTGTATCCCGCAGCCGAGGTGATCGCGCCCGGCGTCATCGAGCACACCTATTCGAATCGCTTCGACATCGGCGAACCAGATGGCTCGAAGAGCGAGCGTGCGCAGGCGTTCGCGCACACGATGATCCGCGGCGGATTCCGAGTGCCCATCCGTCCGCAGATTCGCGTCAGTCTCTGGGTCAAGCTCTGGGGAAATCTCTCGTTCAACCCCGTTTGCGCGCTGACCATGGCGACGCTCGATCGCGTGGCCGGCGATCCCGCCACGCGCGCGGTCGTGCGGCAGATGATGGTCGAGGCGCAGGCGGTGGCCGAGAAGCTCGGCATCACGATGCCGCTCGACGTCGACGCGCGCATCGCCGGAGCGGAGGAAGTCGGCGCGCACAAACCGTCCACCCTCATCGATCTGGAACGCGGGCGGCCGATGGAAGTCGACGCGATTCTCGGCGCGGTGCTCGAGATGGGACGCCTCACGAACGTCGCCATGCCTGCGTGCGAGGTCGTCTACGCGCTCGTTCGCCAGCGCGCGCAATCGGCCGGCTGCTACCCTGCTCCCCTGGCGCGGGTCTGACGTGGACGCGCTGTCCTCCCTGCTCGGCGGTTTTGCCGTCGTGCTGACACCGCTCAACCTGGTGCTGATGTTCACGGGCATCGTGCTCGGTGTCATCATCGGCGTCCTGCCGGGACTCGGGGGCGCCAACGGCGTCGCCATCCTCTTGCCCCTCACCTTCGCGATGTCGCCGACCTCGGCCATCATCATGCTGTCGTGCATCTACTGGGGTGCGCTGTTCGGCGGCGCGATCACGTCGATTCTGTTCAACATCCCCGGCGAACCCTGGTCGGTCGCGACCACGTTCGACGGGTACCCGATGGCGCAGCAGGGGCGCGCCAACGAAGCACTCACAGGCGCCTTCACCTCGTCTTTTGTCGGCGCCCTCGCAGGCGTCATCGTCATCACATTCCTGGCGCCGGTGGTCGCGCGCTTCGCGCTGCGCTTCGGTCCTGCCGAGTTCTTCGCCGTGCAATTCCTCACCTTCGCCAGCTTCATCGGCATGGGCCGCGGCTCGCCGTTCAAGACGCTCGCCTCGATGTGTCTCGGCTTCGCGCTCGCCTCTGTCGGTCTCGATACGGTCACCGGTCAGCTGCGCATGACGTTCGGCATCACCGACCTGCTGACCGGTTTCAAGTTTCTGACCGCGGTGATCGGCCTGTTCGGCCTCGGCGAAATCCTCTCGTCGATGGAGGCGGGCCTCGCGTTTTCGGGGACCGATGCACAGGCTCAACCTCGGTTCCGTGTTCGAAACATGGAAGAAGCTGCCGCAGTACTGGATGACGTCGCTGCGCAGCTGCGCCATCGGCTGCTGGATGGGCATCACGCCGGGCGGTGCCACACCCGCGTCGTTCATGAGTTATGGCCTGGCGAAGCGGTTCGGGAAGGAAGGATACAAGCTCGGCACCGGACAGCTGGAAGGCGTCGTCGCCGCCGAGACGGCCGCGCACGCCGCCGGCACGAGCGCGCTGCTGCCGATGCTGACGCTCGGCATTCCCGGCTCCCCCACCGCCGCGGTGCTGCTGGGAGGCCTGCTCATCTGGGGTCTCCAGCCGGGACCGCTGCTGTTTGTCGAACAGAAGGAATTCGTGTGGGGGCTCATCGCGAGCATGTATCTCGGGAATCTGGCCGGGCTGATCATGGTCCTGAGCTGCGTTCCGCTCTTCGCGGCGATTCTCCGGGTGCCCTTCAGCATCATCGCGCCGACCATCATGGTCGTCTGCGCGGTCGGCGCCTACACCGTCAACAACGCGATGTTCGATATCCGGCTCGTGCTGGTGTTCGGCGCGGTCGGTTACGTGTTCAACAAGCTGTCGTACCCGCTGGCGCCGCTGGTGCTCGCCCTCGTGCTCGGCGACATGGCCGAAAGCTCGTTCCGTCAGGCGATGCTGCTGTCGCAAGGCAGCCTGTCCATCTTCTGGTCGAACGCGCTGGTTGGTAGTATCGTCACCCTCGGCATCATCCTTCTCGTCTGGCCGCTTCTCGCGTGGTTGGTCGAGCGTCCCTGGGTCGTCAAACCGGCAATCTAGCTTTCGGGAAGTCGAGGAGGCGAACGGTGAAGAACCTGGCTTGGATCGTGGTGGTCGCGGGGGTGCTCGTGGCGTCGCCCGTCAGTGCGCAGAAGTGGCAGCCCACGAGGCCCGTGACTCTGGTGGTGCCTGCCGCAACTGGCGGCGGCGCCGATCAGATGGCGCGATTCATTCAAGGGATCGTGACCAAGCACAACCTGATGGGCCGCCCGCTCGTGGTCGTCAACAAGGCCGGCGGGGCCGGCGCGGAAGGATTTCTCGACGTCAAAGCGAGCCGCGGCGACCCGCACAAGCTGATCATCACGCTGTCGAATCTCTTCACCACGCCGCTGGCCACCGGCACGCCGTTCAACTGGAAAGATCTGACACCGGTCTCGATGCTGGCGCTCGATCAGTTCGTGTTGTGGGTGAACGCCGCGTCGCCGTACCAGACGGCGGGCGCGTATTTCAACGCGGTCAAGGCGGGGAACGATCGCGCGTTCAGCATGGGAGGCACCGGCTCGAAGCAGGAAGATCAGATCATCACCGCCGCGCTCGAGCGGCTGACGGGCGGAAAGAAATTCACCTACGTGCCGTTTGCCGGCGGAGGCGCCGTCGCGGTGCAGCTCGTGGGCGCCCACGTCAATTCGACGGTCAACAATCCGATCGAGGCTGTCGCCCAGTGGAAGGCGGGCAATCTGCGGCCACTCTGCATCTTCGACAGCAAGCGAAGCACTTACACCGCGAAGGTGACCACGTCGATGGCCTGGGGCGATATTCCAACGTGCAAGGAGGCGGGCGTCAATCTCGAGTACCAGATGATGCGCGGCATCTTCATGTCACCGGGCGCCACCCCCGATCAGGTGGCGTTCTATGTCGATCTGCTCTCCAAAGTCGTGCAGACGCCGGACTGGAAGGAATTCATGGCGCAGGGCGCGTTCAACCAGACGGTGATGACGGGGCCGGCGTTTCGGAAGTGGCTCGAAGGGACCGAAAAGCTGCACGTCGATCTGATGAAGGAAGCCGGCTTCCTCGCGAAGTAGCACTCGATGGAGACCGGCGACGCGAAACTCGTCTCGATCCGCACGATGGATATCGCGGTCGCCATTGCCCTGCTTGTCGCCGCCGGCATCGTCATGACGGACAGCCTCCGGCTGGGTGTCGGATGGCGCGAAGCCGAGGGGCCGACGGCCGGATACTTCCCCTTCTACATCGCCGTCTTCCTGGGTCTTGCGAGCCTCGTCAATCTCGCGCGCGCGTGGTTCGATCGCACGACCGGTGGCCGCGTCTTCGTGACGCGAGCCGGATTCGGGCGCGTGCTCGCCGTCCTGCTGCCGTTCGCGGTCTACGTGTTCGCGATCGGGTTCATCGGCATCTACGTCGCCTCTGCGCTTTACGTCGCGCTGTTCATGTGGTGGTTTGGACGCTACGCGCCCGCGCGTGGCCTCGCCGTCGGCCTCGTCATCGCGACGACGCTGTTCCTGATGTTCGAAGTCTGGGTCCTCGTGCCGCTACCGAAGGGTCCACTTGAACAATGGTTGGGCTACTAGCGGGCTCCGGAAAACCTGAAAACAGGAAACAGATCAAAAGATCCAGAAGAAACAGGAGATCAAGAGATCAGGAGACGAGGAATTCTCCTGGCCTCCTGATCTTCTGATCTTCTGTTTGGATTTCTTGGCAGCCCTACTCCCGCGCGAAGCAGTAGAAGCGGCCGGCGCCACCGCCTGGAGCGGTGTTCGCACAACTGTTGCTCATCACGTGCGCGTTGTTCCACGACGAGAGCGTACCGGCTGTGCTCTGTTGCGGACCAAAGCCGTCGGAGTGACCGACCGTCGCCCGCAACGTGGCCGAGCTCGACGTCCAGTCGGCACACGTTCCCCCGGCTATCAGCGTGCCGTCGGCGTTCGATCCCGTGAGGATGTCGTGCTGGTTTGGTGTCGGCGATCCAGTCCACTGTCCGTTGATTTTCTGCCCGTTCTCGTCCAGAAACACGTTCGCGTCGCCGCGCCGCTGACCTGGATCGTGCAACTCTGTGAGATTAGCCGCAACTCGATCGCCGTTGATGTTGAACCACGGACCTTGGCCGATGCGGCTGCGAGCATCAGTCGCCCGGTTGCCATTGTCGTAATCGGCTTCAACGCTCAGGTAGGCGCGCCAGACGCGGCGCCCGTGGCCGACGGCCGTCGCGAGGCGCTGACACATCGCGTCCGCGGCCTGAATGCCGCCGAGATTTCCTGTCGTGCTGGTCGTGCTCGTCACGAAGAATGTAAACGGAGTTTGTGGAGACGGCCCCACTGGTGCATCGCTGCTGCACGATACGAACCCGCACACCGCGAGGATCAAGAAAAGCCCGCGACGCATGTTTGACGTTGCCTTTCTGCCGCGCCAGCGGCTGGTGGTTCCAGTTTCCTGCTGGTGCACCGTCACGTCAATACACAAGCTTGGGTCTGACGCGTTGATTGCGGTATCTTGTGAACCGCCGGAGGACACCGTGAAGAAGATTTGGATCCAAATTCTCGGAGTGGCGTGCGTCAGCAGCGTGTTCGCGTGGTTTTTAGTCGAGAGCAACCAGGTGGTCTCGATTCAGGCCGCGGGCTCCTGCGAAGCGCTCTCCTCTCTCACGCTTCAGGGGGGCACCGTGACGCTTGCGCAGCCGGTGGCGGCCGGTGGTTTCGCGCCGTCGGTCACGGGCAACGCACAAAGCGCCGCGGCCAGGCTTCAGCCGTTCTGCCGCGTGGCCGTCACGTTGAAGCCGTCGAGCGACTCCGACATCAAGATGGAAGTGTGGATGCCGGCTTCGAACTGGAACGGCAAGTACCAGGCCGTCGGCAACGGGGCGTTCAACGGCAACATCGCCTACGACGCGATGATGACGGCGCTGGCACGCGGCTACGCGGCCAGTTCGACCGACACCGGCCACACCGGCGGAGGCGCGAGCTTCGGCCTGGGACATCCGGAAAAGGTGATCGATTTTGGATGGCGCGCCGTGCACGAAATGACCGTCGCGTCGAAGAAGATCATCGCGAGCTACTACGCCAGCGGTCCGAGGTACTCGTACTGGAACGGCTGCTCCGCCGGCGGACGGCAGGCCATGAAAGCGGCGCAGCGCTTTCCCGGCGATTTCGACGGCATCATTGCCGGCGCGCCTGGACTCGACTGGACGGGACGTGCCGCGTCGGCGCTGCGGATTGCCAAGCCGCTCGAGGCCAACGAAGCCGCGCGGCTGACGCAGGCCCAGCGCCAGATGCTTCACACCGCCGTCGTCAACGCATGCGACCTGCATGACGGCGTCAAGGACGGCGTCATCGACAACCCGAAGAGCTGCACGTTCGATCCGGGCGTGCTCGAATGCAAAGGCGCGCCGGACGGTTCCTGTTTGACGAAGGCCCAGGTCGAGACCGTGCGAGCGATCTACGCGGCAGGGGTCAACCGCAGCACGAAGCGCGAGATTACCGGTCTCGAGCGTGGCAGCGAGCTCGGGTGGACCGATCTGGGTTGGACGGGATCGGCGAGGGCGACCGGACTCGATCAGTTCCGCTATCTGGTGTTCGCCAACCCCAACTGGACCGTGCAGCAGTTCAATTTCGATACCGATGTCGTGCGGGCCGAGGAAATGGATAACGACACCATCAACGCGCTCAATCCGAACCTGAAGCCGTTTCTCGATCGCGGCGGCAAGCTGATTCAGTATCACGGCTGGAGCGACCCGCAGATTTCGCCGTCGACGAGCACGCAGTACTACGAGCAGGTCGCGCAGGCCCTCGGCGGTGCCGACAAGCTTCACGGTTCGTACCGGCTGTTCATGGCGCCCGGCGTGGGTCATTGCCGTGGCGGCGAGGGGCCGGGCAACTTCGACATGCTGCCCGCTCTCGAAGACTGGGTCGAGCGCGGCAAAGCGCCCGATCAGATTCTCGCGTTCCGTTCGACCGGTGGAAACATCGATCGCACGCGCCCGCTGTGTCCGTATCCGCAGGTGGCCGCATACAAAGGTTCGGGCAGCACCGACGATGCCGCGAACTTTTCGTGCCGCGCGCCCTCAGAGAAACCGGCCGCGGCGCGGTAATCCGCGACGAACGGTTCGATTGACGACAAACACCGAGAGGGGCGTGGTGCCAGAATGTCTGGCACGGTTGGACACTACGAGCCTCACTACGGTTTCCGCCAGACACCGTTCGGCCTGACGCCGAATCCGCGGTTCGTGTTTCCATCGCAGTCGCACGAGCGGGCGATGGGCACGATCCTTCATGGCCTTGCGCGCCGCGAAGGCTTGATGCTGGTGACCGGCGACATCGGCTGCGGCAAGACCACGCTGTGCCGCCGGCTGCTCGCGCAACTGCCTCCCCGAACGTTCATCTCGGTCATCCTCAACCCGTTCCTGACCGCGGAGGATCTGCTCAAGCAGGTGCTCGTCGATTTCGGCCTGGTCTCGAACGCCGACATCCGCGGCGGCGCCCTCACCAACGCGAGCTGCCACGACCTGGTGCGGACGCTTCACGATTTTCTCGGCACGCTCGCACAGCTCGAATCGAGCGCCGTCATCATCCTCGACGAAGCGCAGGACCTCACGCTGCGCACGATCGAGCAGATTCGGCTGCTGTCGAATTACGAGACCGACTCGGCCAAGCTGCTGCAGATTATCCTGGCCGGCCAGACCAACCTGGAAACGCTCCTCGAGCTCGATCAGTTGCGCCAGTTCGATCAGCGTATCTCGAGACGCTGCCGGATCGACCCGCTCGGGCCGGGAGAGGTCAGACCGTACATCGCCTGGCGCATCGCGGCGGCGCTCGCCGACCCGGCCCGGCCGATCGTGAGCCGCGCGGCCGAGCGGGCGCGCGACGCGGTCAACGCGTTTCCGTTTTCCGGCGCCGCCGTCCGGGCCATCACGCGTATTTCGCGAGGCGTGCCGCGGATCGTCAACCTGTTGTGCGACCGGTCGCTCGAGCTCGCCGGGGCGGGCGGCCATGTCGCGATCGACGTGCGGATCGTGACCGAGGCCGCGCGCGATCTGAAGATTCCCGTTCCCTGGTCGGTCACGGCCGTCCAGCAGGCCGCGCCGATCGCCATTCTTGCCGCGTCGGCGGTGTGCGCCGCGTCGATCGTCGTCGTGCGTCAGTTTCCGGCGCAGAGTGCGCTGCCGCCCGCAGCACTGCCTGCCGCCTCGCCCGCACCCGCGCCGCAGCCGGTGCCCGAGCTGATTCCGCTGACGGCTGCCGCCGCGCCATCGATATCGTTCGAACTGTCAGTGGCATCGTTCAGGACGGCGGCACGAGCACAAGACGTCGCCGGCGACCTGCAGCAAAGCGGGTATCCCGCCACGGTCGTGCCCGCGGCCGAATGGCAGCGCGTCATCGTCGGGCCGTTCGACACGCTCGATGCCGCCAGGGCGGCGCGCGAGGCGCTGACGGCCCTCCACTTCGGCGATATCGGGATCAGGGAAACGCGGTAGCGGAAGGCCGGCTCGTCGCTCGGGTGGTCTCGAAGGTTCTGACGATCGATTCGATGAAGGCCGCGTACGCCTGCTCCGCTTCGCGCCGCCGCTTGAGCAACACGTCGATCTCCGACTCGATGACCCTGATGGACTCTTCGGCCTCATGGACCATCGCGTCGCCCCGCTGCCGCGCCTCCACGATCGTGTTCTGGGCGTCGGCCTCGGCGGCCTTGCGAATGTCGTGGGCGGCCTTATGGGCGGACACGAGCGCCTGACTCAACTGATCGTGATCCTGGCGCAAGCCCTCGATCGAGAGACGCTGTCGATCCAGTTCGGCTGTCAGCCGCCCGGCGTGCTGCGCCGCCTCGGCGGCGTCGAGGGTCAGCTTGGCGATGGCGGCGTCGACCTGTCCGCGGTTGTAGCCGAGGAGTTCTCTCTTGAACGGCATGCGCAACAGTGTAACGAACTGGCACCTGACGGATCAATACGCTGATAACATGACGGCCCGAGGAAGAGTCCGAAGAGTCAGAGACAGTCGAAGAGGAGGAATCATGCGCGTTGCGGTTCGAGCGATCGCGATTGCCCTGCTCGTCTCGCCGGTTTTTGCGGCCGATCACCCGGATTTCCGGCTATGGAAAGCCGACGAATTGACCAGGCGCGACGCGGCGCTGTCGAAAAAGGTCGGGGCCGACCACTCGTCTCGCGAGACGCTCGCGGACTTCGGCGATCATCGCTTCCGCTTCCTGTACCGCGATGCCGATGGTTTTCCCGAGCAGCATGACCAGATCGTCGACGTGGTGTTCGTGAAGAGCGGCGAGGGCACGCTGCAGCTCGGCGGCACGCTCGTCGACAAGAAAGCGGGCGGCGGCCCGGGAGAGTATCTTGGGTCGCGCCTTGACGGAGGCTCACGTCATCCGCTTGGCCCGGGCGACGTGATTCACATCCCGGCGACCATCCCGCACGCGTTTCTGGTTCCGAAGGGCAAGCACATCACGTATGTGCTGCTGAAGTTCCCGGAGCAGTAGCGTATAATTGCGCCTCTTCCAACAAAACATGCCTTTGGCGCCTGGCGTTCGTCTCGGCGCTTACGAAATCGTGGCCCGCATCGGGGCCGGCGGCATGGGCGAGGTGTATCGGGCGCGCGACACGCGTCTCAATCGCGTCGTCGCGATTAAAGTCCTTCGGGATAACGGCGCCGGGCATCCACAGTTCAAGGAACGATTCGAGCGCGAGGCGCGCGCAATCTCCTCACTGGAGCACCCGCACATCTGCGCGCTCTACGACGTCGGAGAACACGACGGCGTGTCCTTTCTCGTCATGCAGCACCTCGAAGGCGAGACGCTCGAAGTGCGCCTGCAGAAAGGCCCTTTGCCGGTCGAACAGGCCGTTCAGCACGCTATCGAAATCGCCGACGCCCTCGATAAGGCTCATCGCCAGGGCATTATCCATCGCGACATCAAACCCGGCAACATCATGCTGACGAAGTCGGGGGCCATCCTGCTCGACTTCGGGCTTGCGAAGTCGGCAACCGTGCAAGTCGCCGACGAGCTGTCGATGTTGCCGACGACACCGCCGAATCTCACGGCCCAGGGCGCCATCCTGGGAACGTTCCAGTACATGGCGCCCGAACAGCTCGAAGGCGCCGAGGCTGACACGCGCTCCGATATCTTCGCGTTCGGCGTCGTGCTGTACGAAATGCTTTCAGGGAAGCGGCCGTTCGAGGGAAAGAGCCAGGCCAGTCTGATCGCCGCCATTCTCGCGCACGAGCCGCGGCCCGCTTCTGCAGAGCGGCCGGCGATTCCGCGATTCCTCGATCACGTCGTCGGGCGATGCCTCGCCAAGAGTCCTGACGCGCGCTGGCAAAGTGCGAACGATCTCTGCGACGAGCTTCGCTGGGTCGCCCGGGATGAACTGCCGCCAGATAAGCAGCAGGCTGGCACAAACGGCCGGCCGGTTCGGCGGGCCCTGCCGTGGGCTCTGGCGGCCCTAGCCATCGCCGCAATGGCAGCCGCAGCGTTATACGTGAGACCAGGCGCCCCTGCACGGGAAATGCGGCTCGACGTCGCCGTTCCGACGGGGTCCGATCTCTCGAGCTTCTCGCTGTCTCCCGACGGCGAGCGTCTCGTGGCCACAGTCGCCTCAGGCGGACAGCGGCGCTTGTGGCTCCGATCGATCTCTTCCGGCACGTGGCGACCGCTCAGCGGCACTGAGGGCGCGTACACCCCATTCTGGTCCCCTGACAGCCGCTCAGTCGGATTTATCGCCGGCAACAAACTGAAGCGCATTGATGTCGATGGCGGTGTCCCGCAGACGCTCGGCGATGCCAGCCCGCGCGGGGGATCGTGGAATCAGGACGGCATCATTCTCTACGCCCCAAATGTCCTCGGTCCATTGGCTCGCATCGGTGCGCTGGGAGGTGAACCGGTTCCAGTGACGAAGTTAGAACCGCTGCAAACGGCTCACATGTCACCGTCTTTCCTTCCGGATGGCCGTCACTTCCTCTATTACGCGCCGGGGCCGGTAAACACACGGGCTATTTATCTGGCGACGCTCGATTCGGGCGAAGCCAGGAAGCTGACGTCTGCCGATGCCGCTGCGGCGCACCTGCCGCCCGGATGGTTGCTTTACGTAAGCCAGAGCATCCTTCGCGCGCGACGCATCGATGTCGATAGAGGTGAGCTCGCCGGCGACGAGGTCACTATCGCAAACCCCGTCGCGGCACCTGCGTCTTCCTCGGCGGCAGGTCTCATCGCGTATCGCACAGAGAGCTTGAGGCAGACGCAACTCATGTGGGCAGACCGATCTGGAAAATTGCTTGGATCGTTCGGGCCATCCAGCGAGGATCTTCGGGCGTATCCACAGACGGGTACGCGAACGCCCCTTTCTGCACCGCGGGTATCGCCCGATGGAAAACGTGCTGCCATGTTTGGCGGCGAATACGGCGACATCTTCCTCATCGATCAAACCCGGATCAATCGCTTCACCTTCGATGCCGCGGGCGATCGGTATCCTGTCTGGTCTCCGGATGGCCACAGCATCGTTTTTGATTCGAGACGAAACAAAGGGCGCGACCTGTTTCGATCGATGAGTCCGGGGGGTGAAGAACTGCTGCTCGCCACCGAACAGGACAAGACCGCCAACGACGTTTCGCCGGACGGACGATTTCTCCTGTTTCAGAGCAACGATCAAAAAACGGGCATCGACATGTGGGTACTGCCCCTCGACGGTAATCGCCGGCCCTATGTTTTCCTGCGAACGCCCTTCAACGAGCGGCGTGCCGCGTTCTCACCGGATGGGAGATGGGTGACGTACTTGTCGAATGAGTCTGGTCGTTACGAGGTCTATGTTCGCCCGTTCTTTGAGCCGAACTCGTCCAGTCCATCCCCGGCGTCGGCGGGTGCTTCGAGCTCGAATTGGCAGATCTCGACGCAAGGAGGCATCCAGCCACGGTGGAGTCCCGATGGTAAAGAGGTGTACTACATAAACCCGGAGGGCAGGTTGATGGCCGTCCCCATCAAGGTCACCGGCAGTGCGCTGGATGCCGGTGCGCCAATCGCCCTCTTTGCCCCAAAGGTCGTCGGCATCGACAGCGTTGACAGTGGTCTCCAATACGACGTCTCCCAGGACGGCAGATTCCTGCTCAACACGGTCAGCGACGACGCCTCGCCGATTACGGTGATCGTCAACTGGGCACCGCAGTCCCCAAACTGATGTCCCGACCTCGGACTAAAATGATGGCTGGATGATTCCTGCCCCGGAGGCACTCGAGCGCCTGCGCGACGGCAACCGCCGTTTCGTTTCCAACGTCCGCAGCCGCGAATCGCTCGCGAACGAAGCGCGGCGTGCCGAAGTGGCCGGCGGACAGGAGCCATTCGCGATCATTCTCGGGTGCTCCGATTCGCGCGTGCCCGCGGAAATCGTCTTCGATCAGGGCCTGGGCGACCTCTTCGTCATTCGCGTGGCCGGCAATATCGTCGCGCCCTCGCAGGTGGGCAGCGTGGAATTCGCCGCCGGGCTGTATGGCACGCGCCTGGTCGTCGTGCTGGGCCACTCGCAGTGCGGGGCGATTCTGGCCACCATCGAGGAGCTGACGCACCCGAGCGCGAACCACTCCGTCAACGTGCGCTCGATCGTCGATCGAATCCGGCCCTCGGTCGGGCCCCTGCTCGCCAGGCATGGCGGGGCGGCCGTGACCGATACGCTGGTACGCGACGCCGTCCGCGAGAACGTGCGGATGTCGGTCGCCCACCTGCGGCACGGCTCGGATGTCCTCGAGCAGCTCGTTGAGGCCAACGGCCTCGCCATCGTCGGCGCGGAGTATTCTCTTGAAACCGGCGTAGTGGAATTCTTTGACGGAGGTCGTTCATGACGCGAGGCCTGCGGCTCATCACTGTTCTTCTGTCGGCGATCGCGAGCGCCGTTGCCATCAACGCTCAGGTCAACAACAATCCGGTTCCGATCACCAGCAATCCGGTGCCGGAGCCGGTGACCAAGCGCGGGCTCGCGGTCGAGATCAGGGATCTCGTGCGCCTTCCGGACACGCGCGGCATTCGCCCCGCCGATCAGGACGTGTCGCCTGCGGGCTGGGCGCGCGTCAGCTATGTGCGCGATCTTCCCGACGGCCGCCGCTTCGCCAACGATTCGCGCGGCTTCCTCTACCTGATCGGCGCCGGACAACCAGCCGCAGGTGTATGCGAACGTCGCGCGACGTTTCCGCATGCGGTCTACAACCGGCTCGAGAGCGGATTCATCGGGTTCGTCTTTCATCCGGAGTTCGCGGAAGAACGGCCTGTTCTACACGGTGCACGCCGAGCGTGGCCCGGGCAATCCGAAGACGCCCGACTTCATCCCGCCCGGCTTCACGCTGAAGGACGTGACCTATCACAACATCATCACGGAGTGGCACGCGACGAACTCCGGCGGCCAACGTCTTCGCAGGGCACGCGACGAGAGCTGCTTCGCGAAGCTCACGTCGTCGCGAACCTGACGCACCCGATGGGAGCGGTTGATTTCAACCCGACGGCGAAGCCTGGCGATGCCGACTACGGACTGCTGTACACCAGCGGCAGCGATCACGGCTTCAGCAACGGCGGCGGACCGAACGCGAATACCGCCAGCCAGACGCAGCGCCTCGACTCGATCGATGACCGCGATCCTGCGTTTCGACCCGCGCAGCCCGAAGGTGACCGGCGGCGCGAAGGGCCTCGGCGACTACACGATTCCGATCGGCCAACAGGTTCGCCTCCGACGGCGATCCGAAAACGCTCGGCGAGATCTACGCCTACGGCTTCCGGAACGCCCACAGGCTCTCATGGGACGCCGACGGGACGATGTTCGCGTCCGACATCGGGATGAACCAGATCGAGGAGATCAACATCGTCCGCAACGGCGAGAACTACGGCTGGATGAACCGCGAGGGCTACTGGGAGAACGGCCGCTGGCGCGGCGGTCTGCTCAACGAACTGTTTCCGCTCGCCGCCGACGTGCTGAACGGGCGCGAGAAGGACGGCTTCACCTATCCGGTCGCGATCTACGACCACGACGAGGGCCGGGCCGTCACCGACGGGTTCGCCTATCACGGCCGGATCGCCGCGCTGCGCGGCAAGTTCGTCTTCGGCGACATCCAGAACGGACGTCTGTTCGCGGCCGACCTCGCCGAGATGAAGAAGGCCGACGACGGAATCCCGCAGACGGTGGCGCCGATCGAAGAAATCCAGCTCTACGTGCGGGACGCGAGCGGCAATCGGACGGGTGTGTCGATGCGCGAACTCGTCGATCAGACGATGGGTGCGCAGCATCTCGCGAGTCGATCTGCACATCAGCCGGACGGGCGACGGCGAGCTGCTCCTCACGTCGAGGCAGGATGGAATGATCCGGATGCTCGTGCCGGAGACCGACGCCAGGACGTCGCGCTGAGGTTCAGACCATGCTCAAAACCTTCGCCAGCGTGACTTTCGCTCTGTGCCTCTCCGCGCACGCCCTCGCGCAGGACACCCAGCGATTCGAGATCGATCCCTATTGGCCCAAGCCACTCCCAGAGAAATGGATTATCGGGCGGACCGGCAGCATCTGCGCGGATGCGCACGATCATCTCGTCGTCACCAACCGGCGCGACATCACCGCCGAAGAGGCGGAAACGTCCGTGCAGGCGCCATCGGTGCTGATCTTCGATCGCGCCGGCACGCTCGTGCACTCGTTTGGCGACTCGAATACGGTTCCGGGAACCATTCACGGCTGCTTCGTCGACCACGAGTTCAACATCTGGCTGACGGGCAACGGCGACGGCATCGTCCAGAAGTGGAGCCACGAGGGAAAGATGCTGATGCAAATCGGCAAACGCGGCGTCGTCGACTCCGCCGACGGCACCGCCAAGGGCGCGCCCCTGAACGCCGCCAAGGCGCAGTTCTTCAACCCGGCCGGAGTCGTGGTCGATCCGGCGAACGGCGATCTCTATGTCGCCGATGGGTACGGCAACCGGCGCGTGGCCGTCTTCAACAAGAACGGCGAATTCCTTCGGCAATGGGGACGACAGGCGACGCCGCAGGAAACCATCGATGGCGTGAGCGGCGCGTTTGCGCAGACCGTGCACTGCATCGCGATGAGCCGCGCCGGGCTCATCTACGTCTGCGACCGCCAGGGCGATCGCGTCCAGGTGTTCGACAAGATGGGCACGTTCGTCAGGCACATCTGGGTGCGAACGGGCACGCCGACGCTGCCCGATCCGCGCGGCACGGTGTGGTGGATTGCGTTCTCGCGCGACGCCGATCAGAAATTCATGTACGTGATGAACGGACGCAACGAGCAACTGCACATTCTCGATCACGCGAGCGGAAAGATTCTGTCGAGCTTCGGCCGGCCCGGTCACTGGCTCGGCAACTTTACGCACGGTCATGCCGTCGCGGTCGATTCGAGCGGCAACCTCTATATCGCCGAAACCGACACCGGGCGGCGCATGCAGAAGTTCACCCTGCAGAAATAAGGTTCCGGAGCGGAAAAGGATCCCGGAACCGTTTTCGGGGGCGCCCGCTTACAGTTTTGGGTGTTCCATCGTGCAACACCGGCCCCGATTCCGCCAGAATCGGCCCGTTTTTACGGGCATTCCCTTTGCTCCCTCCCCCCGGTCACCGCGTGCGCGCGGTCAGTCCACAAGTTCGCAAGGAGGAACTGTGATGCGTTCGAACACGATCGTGGGAAGTGCCTGCCTCATCAGTCTTCTGGCTACGGTGGCGTGCTCGCCATCTCAGTCGCTCGACGCGGCGGCCAAGGAATCCGATCAGCCGGCGCTCGACATGTCGCTGCCTGCCATGCCGCCCTCGCCCGAGGCGATGGCTGAGCAGGCGCCACAGCCGCTCAAAGCGGTTCAGCCGAAGCCCGCGTCCGCCAAGGCGGCCAAGCCGGCTGCCACGCCCAAACCCGTCGCCGCCAACGTAGCGGCAGAGACGGCAGCAGCCACGCCACCACCCGCGATGGAAACGCCCGTCATGGAATCGCGCTCGGAATCGCGCCCGGTGGCAGCCACCAAGCAGCAGGACGAGGAGAGCATCGCCACGACGATCGCCGGATGCCTTGTCCGCGATGACGGGATGTTCAAGTTGAAGGATACCGACGGCGATCACGCGCCGAAATCGCGCAGCTGGAGATCGGGCTTCATCAAGAAGGGCTCGGCACGCATCGAGCTCGTCGATGCCAGCCATCGGGTCGACTTCACGTCGCACGTCGGCTACCGCGTCAACGTCTCCGGCATGCTCGTCGACCGCGAGATGCAGGTCCGCTCGATTAAGGGCGGGACCGAACGCTGCGATTAGAGCTTCCGATTGTCTTTCCGTACTGCAACTTGTCGGCGGTCGCCAGCGTGACACTGGCGACTGCCGCCTGTCGACCACCGACTGTCGCCTTGCGACTGCTGCGCTATACTCGCCACATGCGCCCATTGTCACTCGCGGCTCTTCTTCTCTTCATTTCCGTCAGCCTGTTCGCCCAATCCGCGGCCGGTCTTCGATGGACGGCGCCCGCCGGCTGGAAGGCTGAAGGCGAGCGGCCGATGCGCGCCGCGACGTATTCCATCGTGCCAGTGGCGGGCGACACCGGCGTCGCCGAGTGTGTGGTGAATTTCTTCGGCCCCGGCCAGGGTGGCGGGATCGACGCAAACGTCGAGCGATGGAAGGGCCAGGTGCTCGGCGCCGACGGCAAGCCGGCGGCCGCCAAAGTCGACAAGAAGACCGTGCGCGGCGTGGCCATCACGATGGTCGATGCCTCGGGCACCTATACCGGAATGGGAGGACCGATGATGGCGGGCAAGCCGGTGCCGGGATACCGGTTGATCGGCGCCATCGCGGAAGGCCCCGGTGGCAACGTGTTTTTCAAGCTCACAGGACCGGCCAAGACGATCGCCGCCCAGCAGAAAAGCTTCGAGCAGTTGCTGATGTCGATCGCGCCGGACAAATAAAGCCGAGTCGGTCATGGCCGACCTCGTCGTCCTCCTCCACTTTCTGTTCGTGATCTTCGTGGTGTGCGGAGGCGTGCTCGCGCTGTGGTGGCCGCGCATCATCTGGCTGCACATCCCCGCCGTTCTCTGGGGCGCCTTCATCGAATTCAGCGGATCGATCTGTCCGCTGACACCGCTCGAGAATCGCCTGCGGCGCGCGCAAGGCGAGACCGGATACCAGGGAGATTTCATCGCCCACTACATTCTTCCGGCGCTCTATCCGGGAGGACTCACGCGGACTCATCAGCTCCTGCTCGGCGCTCTCGCACTGGCGATCAACCTGGCCATCTACACACTGGTCATCGCACGGCGTCGCCGATCTGCAGCGAAAGACATATGATCACTCTCCGATGAACTGGGATCTCCAGGGCCTCCCGCACTCCGCTCGCACCGCGCTCGTCTCTCTGCTGATCATCGCCATCGCCTATCTCGCCGGCAGCGTGGGACGTCGCATCTTCGCCACGCAAGTCAGTCGTCTGGTGCGGCGCACGTCGATCCGCTGGGATGACGCCATCAGCGAGGCGATCGCGCGCCGGATCCCGTTCTGGAGCCTGCTGGTCGGCGTCTATCTTGCCGCAGGATGGTGGACGCTGACGACCAACGCCGCGACCACCCTCGACAAGGGTCTCTACGTCGTCGCGACGGTGTCGTTGACGTTCCTCGTGTCGGAAATCCTGGTCATTCTCGTCCGCTCGAACAGCCCGGCTATCGAAGCCGCGATGCCGACGACGACGCTCACCGAAAATGTCATCCGCATCGTCGTCGTGACCATCGGCCTGCTCGTCGTGCTCAATGGGTTGGGCCTGTCGATCACGCCGATGCTGACGGCTCTCGGCGTCGGCGGCCTTGCCGTCGCGCTCGCGCTGCAGGACACGCTGGCGAACCTGTTTGCCGGGCTCTACCTGACGGTGGCCAAGCACATCCGCGTCGGCAACTACATTCGGCTGTCGTCGGGCGAAGAAGGCTACCTCGTCGACATCGACTGGCGCGCGAGCCGGCTGAGGCAACTGTCGAACAACACCGTGCTCGTGCCGAACGCCAAGTTCTCGCAGTCGATCGTGACCAACTATCACGTGCCCGATCTCGAGCTGGCTGTCGTGATCGACGCGAGCGTCGACTACGCGAGCGATCTCGAGCACGTCGAGCGGATCGCGACCGACGTCGCGAAAGATGTGATGCAGACGGTACCGGGGGGCGTGCCCGGGTTCGAGCCGTTCGTGAGGTACCACACGTTCGGCGATCCCGGTGTCGGCTTTTCCGTCACTCTTCGCGCCCAGGAGTTCGTCGACCAGCACCTCATCAAGCACGAGTTCGTGAAGCGGCTGCACCGGCGTTTCGCCGCGGAAGGCATCACCATTCCGATCAAGGCGCTGGTGCAGCGCCACGATCCGCCGCCGCCGTCAGCGTGAAAATCATGCAGCGCGCGCCGTTCTACGGCTGGGTCGTGCTCGGCGTCGCGGCGGCGGCCATGGTCGGAACGTTGCCGGGCCGCACGCAGGGACTCGGCCTCATCACCGAGCCGTTGCTCGCCGAGCTGAAGATCGGACGAGTGGACTACGCGCAACTGAATCTGTGGGCCACCCTCGTCGGCACCGCCGGCGCGTTCGGTGTCGGCCGCTTCATCGATCGCGCCGGCAGCCGCGTGGTGCTGGCACTCGTCGCCGCCGCGCTGGGCGCCGTCGTGTGCTGGATGAGCCGCGCCACCTCGTTCACCGAACTGGCCATTGCCGTCACGCTGACGCGCGCGCTCGGCCAGAGCGCGCTGTCGGTCGTCAGCATCGCCATGGTCGGTCAATGGTTCGTGCGCCGCATCGATATGGCGATGGCGGTGTACAGCATCGTGATGAGCATCGGGTTCATGATCGCGTTTCCCATCGTGGGGTCGATCGTGCAATCCGCGGATGGCGGGCGGCATGGTTCGGCGTGGGCGCCACGATCCTCGCCGCGCTCGTACCTCTTGCGCTCTTGCTCGTGCGGCGCAGCCCGGAATCGATCGGACTCCATCCCGACGGCCTGGAACCTGGAACCCACAACCAGGAGCCGACGAACCAGAACCAGGAACCCATGAACGGGAACCCGGAACCTGGAACCCGGAACCCGGACCCCTCGGGATACACGTTGCAGGAAGCGCTGGCAACGCCCGCGTTCTGGATCTTCGCGGGCGGTGCGGCGTTGTACGGGCTCGTCGCCTCGGGCATCGGCCTCTTCAACGAATCGATCCTGGCCGAGCGCGGATTCGGTCCCGAGATCTACTACCAGACGCTCGTCGTGACGGCGATTACCGGGCTCGCGGGAAATTTCGCCGGCGGCTGGCTCGCGCGCTTCATGGCGCTGAACGTGCTGCTGGCGATCTCGCTCCTGGTGCTCGGCATCGGACTGCTCGTGCTCCCGCACGTCAGCTCCATCGGGATGGCGATGGGTTGGGCCACGATGATGGGGCTTGGCGGTGGCCTCGTGATGGTGCTGTTCTTCAGCGTATGGCCCCGCGTCTACGGCCGCGTCCATCTGGGCCGCATCCAGGGTGTCGCGCAGGCCATCACCGTGGTCGCATCAGCTGTCGGCCCGCTGTTGCTGGCCGCAACGGTGGAACGCACCGGCAGCTATGCGGCGATGTTCAACATCCTGGCCGCCGCTGTCGGCGTCTTCGCAACAGGCGCGGTCCTGGTGCCGATGCCGGTAACTCCTGTCGTAAGCAGCCTTTCCCGCCGGGGCGTATTCAAGTAACATCCAAATCCGTATGCAGAAACACCTCCTTTCAGTCGCCACCCTCTGCCTCATCACGGCCGCCCCCGCACTGGCGCAAGGCCCGCGCCGTGTGGCCATGGGCGACTGGCCCGAAGCACGTGGCGCGAATCGCGACGGCACGTCAGCAGAGACAGGCCTCCCCTCGACCTGGGATGTGAAGGGCTCGAACCTGCTGTGGCGCGCGCCGTTTGGCGGCCGTTCGGCGCCGATCGTCATGGGCAACCACGTATACGTCCAGAACCCGTCGGGACGCGGCACGGCGTTGCAGGAACGGGTGATGGCGCTCGACGCGGACAGCGGCAAGGTGTTGTGGGAATACAAGTTCAACATCTTCCAGAGTGACGTGCCACCCCACCGCGTTGGATGGGCCTCGCCGGCAGCGGATCCGGAAACGGGGAACGTGTACGCGTTGAGCGTCGGCGCCACGCTGATCGCGCTGAGCGCCGACGGCAAGCCGTTGTGGCAGCGATCGATCGGCGAAGAGTTCGCGGCGTTCACCACGCACGGCGGCCGGACGATGTCGCCGATCGTCGACGGCGATCTGGTGATCGTCAGCGCGGCGGTCTCGAACTGGGGCACGCAGGCCGCGCGCTCGCATCGCATCATCGCGGTCAACAAGCGGACGGGCGAGATCGTGTATGTCGCGAACCCTGGCGGGCGCCCGTACGACACGGCCTACGCCGCGCCGCTCATCGCGACGATCAACGGTACAAGGCTGCTGATTGTCGGTCTCGGCGACGGCGGCATTCACGCCATCAAGGCTCAAACGGGCGAAAAGGTCTGGAGTTACGTCGCCGCGAAGCGCGCGATCAACACGGGCGTGGTGGTGAGCGGCAGCACCGTCGTCATCTCGCACGGCGACGAAAACCTGACCGGCAATGAGATGGGGATGCTGGCCGCGATCGATGGATCGCAGACTGGCGATATCAAGGCCACCAAGTGGGCGCACTACGGCGAGCAGTTCGGCTTCTCTTCTCCGCTCGTCGATGGCACCCGCCTCTATCAGATTGAAAACGGCTCGCGCCTGATCGTGTACGACATCGAGAGCGGCAAAGAGCTGTGGAGGCAGCCGCTCGGCACGTCGCAGAAGGCGCCGCCGGTCATGGCCGACGGCAAGATCTTCGTCGGCAGCGAAAACGGCAAGTTCTTCATTGTCCGGCCGCACGCCGACCGCGCGGAAATTCTCAGCGAGGTCGAGCTGCCGATCAGCAAGAACAGCATCGGCGGATCGGAGGGCACGGCCGAACAGGTCTTCGGCGGCGCGGCGATCTCGCGTGGCCGTATTTTCTTCGCGACAACCGATGCCGTCTATGCCGTTGGCCCCGGGCAGCGGAAGACGCCGACCGGCCTTGCGGTCAACGAGCCCGCCGTCGTTGGCGGAGGTGCGCCCGCTTTCGTGCAGGTCTCACCAACGGAGCTCGTCGTGGCGCCGGGCCAGACCGTCAAGCTCACCGCGAAAACCTTCGACAGTCGTGGACGTTTCCTGCGCGAGGAAAAGGCTGCGTGGTCGCTCGACGGACTGAAGGGCACCGTCGCTGACGGGGCGTTCACCGCCGCAGGCGATCGCGAACAGGCCGGGTTGATCAAGGCGGCCGTGGGGTCGCTCACCGGAGAAGCGCGCGCGCGGATTGTCAGGCCGATACCGTGGACCGAAACGTTCGACTCGCTGCCGGAGAAATCGGCGCCGGCCGGATGGGTCAACGCCGCCGGACCGGTCGGGCCATTGGTGGTGGCGACGCTGGATGGACAGAAGGTGCTCGAGAAGACGCCGACCAACACGCTGTTCAAGCGCGGACGGGTCTTCATCGGTCCCGTCGAGTGGTCGAACTACACGATGCAGGCCGATGTGCGTGCGCCGACACGCCGTCGCATGATGGCCGATGTCGGCATCACGGTGCAGCGCTACAGCCTCGTGCTGTACGGCACCACGCAGCGCCTCAAGCTCGAGCCGTGGGAACCTGAAACCCAGCGTTCGGTTGTCGTGCCCTTCGCCTGGAAGGCCGACGCGTGGTACACGATCAAGCTGCGGGTCGAGAATCTGCCCAACGGACAGGTCCGTGCGCGTGGTAAAGCGTGGACAACTGGCGAAGCCGAACCGGACGCGTGGCAAATCGACAAGACCGATCCAATTGGCAATCGCCAGGGCGCGCCAGGCTTCTTTCTCGACGCGGAGTTCGGCGCGTACATCGACAACTTGAAACTTTCGCAGAACGAATAAACCCAGGGATTAGGCCCGCCTTCGCGCGAAAGCGCTTCGGCGGGTCCGCCGTAGCCTTGGCGGAGGCGGAGATTAGGACATGAACAAAACGCGGGCGTTAATCGCGATAGCTTTGATCGTTGCAGCGCTGAGTGCGTCTCGACTGGTCGCCTCCGATCCGGGCACGGGCGACTGGCCGATGTGGGGCGGGACGCCCGACCGCAATATGGTATCGAACGCCAAAGGGCTGGCCACCGACTGGGACGTGAAGACGAAGAAGAACATCAAGTGGGTGGCAGACCTCGGCTCGCAGACCTACGGCAATCCGGTGGTCGCCGGCGGCACCGTGTTCGTCGGCACCAACAACGAGAAGCTGCGCGATCCGAAGCAGCCCGGCGATCGCGGCGTGCTGATGGCGTTCCGCGAAACCGACGGCGAGTTCCTGTGGCAGCACACGCACGCGAAGCTCGAGGCCGGACGCGCGAACGACTGGCCCTACCAGGGCGTCGCCTCCTCCCCGCTCGTCGACGGCAAGACGCTGTATTACGTCAGCAATCGGGCCGTGCTGTTTGCGATCGACATCGAAGGGTTCCGCGACAAGGAAAACGACGGCCCGGTGACCGACGAGAAGCTGACCGGCATGAACGACGCCGACGTCATCTGGTCGTTCGACATGATGGAGGAGGTCGGCACGTACCCGCACAATCTGGCCAACTCGTCGCCGATGATGTGGGGCGATTTGATTTTCGTGAGCACGTCGAACGGCCAGGACGAGAGCCACGTGAACGTCCCCTCGCCGCGCGCCCCGTCGCTGATTGCCGTGAACAAGACGACGGGCAAGCTCGTGTGGGAGGACAACTCGGTCGAGGATCGCATCCTGCACGGCCAGTGGTCGCCGCCCTCGGTTGGGACGATTGGCGGCGTCGTGCAGGTGGTCTCCGCCCAGGGCGACGGGTGGGCGCGCGGGTACGAGGCGCAGACCGGCAAGAAGCTGTGGGAGTTCGACACGAACCCGAAGGAAGCGGTCTGGCCGAAGACGCGCAACGAGCTCATCTCGACACCGGTCATCGTCGGCGATCGCGTGTACCTGGCCAACGGCCAGGATCCCGAACACGGCGAAGGCGTCGGCCACTTCTACGCCATCGACGCGACCAAACGCGGCGACATCACCCAGAGCGGCCGGTTGTGGCACTTCACGAAGATCCGGCGGTCGATTTCGACGGCCGCGGTGGCCGACGGCCTCGTCTACATCTCCGACTTCAGCGGCTTCCTCTACTGTCTCGACGCGGAGACCGGCAAGGAAATCTGGATGCACGATCTGTTCGCCGCCGTCTGGGGATCGCCATTCGTGGCCGACGGCAAGGTGTACATCGGCGACGAAGACGGCGACATTACGGTGCTGGCGCAGGGACGCGAGAAGAAGGTGCTGGCAGAGATGAACATGGGCAGCTCGGTGTACGCCACCGTGACGCCGGCGCACGGGACGATCTTTTTGAACAACCGCAACCAGTTGTTCGCGATCGCGAACAAGTAACGAGGGACGCATAAATGCGATGGCTTGTGTTTGTGGCCGGTGCTGTTCTGTCGTGGGGCGCGTACGGCGTCCTGCTCCACCGCGGTCAGGTGATGCTGGGCAACCCGTTAAAGGCGCTCTTGTGCGTCGGCGTGGCGTATTTCCTGATTGGCGTCCTGATTCCGGTCGGCGCGCTCGCCTCGCAGGGTAGTCTCAGCGGATTCAACCAGACCGGTTTGCTGATCGCCACGATCGCCGGCGCGCTCGGTGCGGCCGGCGCCGCGTGCATCATCTGGGCATTCCGCACAGGCGGCCTGCCTGTCTACGTGATGCCGCTGGTGTTCGGGGGCGCGCCGATCGTCAACGTGCTCCTGTCGATGGCGTTTCACCCCCCCAAGGTCGCGCCTAGTCCCATGCTGTACGTCGGCTTCGCGCTCGCGTCGGTGGGCGCGGGCATGGTGCTGTACTTCAGGCCGGCCGCGTAGACCACGAAGGCACGACACAGAGGCAAGAGAACACCACAGGAGACCAGGAGGTCAGGAGAAATCTCTTTGAAGAAAAATTCTCCTGGCCCTCGTGATCTCCTGATCTCTTGTTTGTATTTCTTTGTGTCGCGCTCTCAGGGCTCAACGCGGATCATGTCGCCTCGGTACCGGACCGTCTCGTTCGACCTGACATTCACGTCAAACGAAAGCGTCTCGAGTCCCGGAGATACGATCTCGAAACGGTGCGCACCCGGTTCGAGCGCGACGCGCTGCCATGCGCCGTCGAAATCATCGACGATGCCCGCGTAGTAGCCATCGACATAGACCGCGGCGTCACGCGGTGTGACCTCGAGTCGCACACCGCCGTACAACGCACCGGGCGGCGGGACGGCATAAAGACCTACGTGGGCAGCATATGGATAGGGGTACGGAGCGGCGTAGGGAAACGGCGCCGCGTAACCGTAATAGCCGTACCGGTGCCTGTAAGGCGCGGCGTAGTACGGGTAGCCGTACGCCACATAGCCATGCAGGTAGGGCGCACCGATGTAAATCCCCACACCGAGTCCGGGCCGGTACATCGGTCGATACCCGTATCGCGGGCCATAGTACCGGCCATACGGCACCGGCCTGCCCGGCACCACGTGTCGCGGCCCTCCAACCGGCCGCGGCACTGCGACGCGCCCGCCGTGTCCCTGACCACGCCGCGATCCCTGGTCCGCATAGCCAGGGCTCGACGCCACAAGACACACCACTGCCATCGCGAACAAAATTCTGCTGAAGAACATAGGACTACTCCAGGGACGCGCGAAAACGGCAGGCGGGCAACGCTGGCGCGCACATCCTACCACTAACGCACCTAGTCTGCGGCGGCGACGCGATCCGAGCGGAGAGCGGCCGCCGTCCACATCGCGCCCAGGGCGTCAATCACCGCGAAGACCACGACAACGGCCGGCACCAGTCCCCCGAGCACAAGCGCCGAGACGCCGACAAACACCGTCGATCGGCCAAGGATGGTCCATCGGAAGAACGAGAGGACTTCCTCGTAGGCCGCGAGAATGTAATAGAAGGACAGCGCGAGCGTCACGATCCCCAGCAGACGCAGCCAGGGCTCACGCGTCGGCTCGATGCCCAGTGTGGTGAGCAGCAGGTTGGGCGCGACGATCAGAATCAGGGCATTCGCGAAGATGTACCAGCCGAAGACAAACACGCTGAGCGCGGATTGACTCATCGGGCACCTCCTGAAACCACGAAGTCACGAAGGCGAAGCCACGACGGAAACACGACGACACGAAGACACGACGACACGACGGCACGACGAGCACGACGAGCACGACGAGCACGACGAGCACGACGGAAAACCACGAAGACACGAAGAGCACGAAGAGCACGACGGGAACCACGAAGACACGAATAGCGGGCGTGCCCTGATGGAAACGCAGTTGTGTGAGGGCAGATGTTACCAGTTCTGTCTACATGCGCGGACTGGTAAGTGAGAGGGCGACCCGGTCGGAGTTGCGGGCCGCTGCAGGCGCGTAGAAGGCTTCGCAAAGCCTTCTTGTTGCCGGACACCGCTACCCACTCCGGGTGTGTTGGCTTACTTCCTGCCTTCGTGCCTTCGTGGTTGCGTCTTCGTGGTTTTCGTCGCGTCGTCGCGTCGTCGTGTCGCCGTGGTTTTCGTCGTGTCGTCGGCTCGTCGCGTCGTCGTGTCGCCGTGGTGTTCGTCGTGTCGTCGTGCTCGTCGCGTCGTCGTGTCGCCGTGGTGTTCGTCGTGTCGTCGTGCTCGTCGCGTCGTCGTGTCGCCGTGGTTTTCGTCGTGTCGTCGTGCTCGTCGCGTCGTCGTGTCGCCGTGGTTTTCGTCGTGTCGTCGGCTCGTCGCGTCGTCGTGTCTCTTACTTCGTGGTCCGCTTCCCGATCGCCCACAGCGCGGCCGTGGTACGGATGAAGATCTGGCCGTCCGAGACCGCCGGCGAGCTCAGCGTGTAGTCGTCGAAGTTGTTCTCGGCGAGGATCTCGAATTTCGGTCCGGTCCGCACGACGGTCGTGAGGCCGTCTTCGTTGGTGATGTAGAGCTTCCCGTCGGCCATCACGAACGACCCGCTGTAGGTGCTGGGGCGCAGGCGCATCTTGCCGTACACCTCGTGACCTGTCTTGGCGTCGAGGCACCACATGATGCCGCGGTCGTTGATGACGTAGACGTACTTGCCGTCTGTGACCGGTGTCGGCACATCGGGGCCGTTCTCGAACTGCCACAGAATGTGGGAGCGCGCGACATCCCCGCGTCCGCCCGGCCGCATCGCCAGCATCGGACGCTCGCGGCTCGGCGCGATGATGAGCTCGCCGTGAACGACCGGAGATGCCACGATGCGATACGCCAGATCGTTCGTGGGATTCAACGAATCGGCCCGCCACAGCTCCTTGCCCGTGTTGACGTCATGACCCGTCACCGCATCGCCGCCGGTGATGACGAGCTCGAGATTCTCCCCTGCCTTCACAATCGTCGGCGTCGTATACGAGTCGGGCGATTCGCGCTGGGCGATCGTCGGACGTTCGACCCTCCAGATCGTCCGCCCGTTTGCCTTGCTGAGGCGCAGCACGTACGAAGGATCGTCGGTCTTCATGCCGTGCAGCACCTGCACGAACACCGAATCGCCGAAGAGCATCGGCGACGAGCCGTAGCCCCAGTTGAGGCCGAAGCGCCCGTACTCTTTCTGAATGTCGCGCATCCAGAGCTCTTTGCCGTGAAAGTCGAAGGCCTTCAGGATGCCGGTACCGGTCATCACCCAGACGGCGGTGCCGTCGGTGACCGGCGACGGCGTCGACATGTTCTGCTTGCGCTCGCGATGATCGCCGTCGCTGAGATGGCGTTTCCAGATCGGCTCGCCCTTGGCGCGATCCACCGCCCACAGGAACAGGCTGCCGTTTTCGGCCACGTTCAGGAAGATGTGATTGTTCCAGACGATGGGCGTCGACCCGGACCAGGTGGGAAGCGGCAGCTTCCACGTGATGTTCTCGGTCGTCGTCCAGGTGACGGGCAGATTCGTCTCGCCGCTGATCCCGTTGGCCGAAGGACCACGCCACTGCGGCCAGTTTTCGGCACGAGCAACCGGAGTGACAGCAACGTTGAATGCCAGGCAAAAAGTCGCAACCGCGAGTATCCGCATGTGTGTGCTTCCCTATCTCCGCCGTCCCTCGGGCAGAATCAGTTCGTTCGACTTGTGCCCGGCAACCTCGGCCGGCGTGCCCTCGCTCCACTCCTGAATCCGATCCTTCCCCGGCTTGTACAGCGACTCCAGCGGTCCCCACACCTTGTCCACGCGATCGTCGAACAGGTCGCCGATCAGCAGGTCGGTGACCGTGCCGCGCAGCTCGGGATAGGTCTTCACGAACTCGCCGAAGCTGAAGCCCGCGTAGTATTCGCAGACCAGTCGCCGCATGCGATCGACGCCGTGGTTGAAGTCAGCCCCCCACGAACCGAGCTGTGCGGCCGACACGTCTCCTTTGCCCAGACCGTCGGCGATGGCGTCAGCGGCAAGCTGTCCGGATTTGAGCGCGAGCAGCACACCCGACGAGTACAGCGGATCGAGGAAGCCGAACGCGTCGCCGACCAGCACCCAGCCGTGACCCGCCACCTCTTTCGCGCGATACGAGTAATCCTTGGTCACAAAGTAACCGGTAATGCGCTTCGCATTTACGAGGCGCTGCTTAACGCCGGGCGCGTTCTCGACTTCGTCCTCGTACGTCTTCTCGTGGCTCTCGCGATTCCTGTTGAACAGGTGCGAAAACGGCGCGACCACGCCGACGCTGACGACGTTGTCGTGCTGGGGGATGTACCAGAACCAGCCCTGCTTGTCGCCGGTCTGAATGACGAGCGTAGCGCCTTCGTCGCGCCCGCTGTCACGGTACGCGTTCTCCCAGTACGTCCAGATGGCGCCCTTGTTGAGCACCGGATCCCAGAGCCGCAGCTTGAAGCGGTTCTGCAGCATCGCCGTCTGACCGCTGGCGTCGACGACGACCCTGGCAAACACCTCGCGATCGTTGTTCTCTTCGTCGCGAATCCTGACGCCCACCGCGCGATCGCCGTCGAAAAGCACCTCGAGCACGCGCACGCCTTCGCTCGCGTCGACGCCGTGCTCGCGCGCGTTGTCGAGCATCATCTTGTCGAACTCGCTCCGCACCACCTGCCAGGTCTGCGAGCACTCGTGCGGCTTGTTATCCCAGAAATAGAACGGCGCCGACTCCCGGCCCTTGGAGTTGACGAACTGCACGCTGTACTTCTTGACGAAGGGGCTGGCCTGCATCTTCGGCAGCATGTTGAGCCGCTGCAGCACCCAGTAGGTCTCGGGAATCAGCGACTCGCCGATGTGGAAGCGCGGGAACCGATCGCGCTCGAAAAGCTGTACCCGGTAGCCGCGTTGCGCGATGAGGGTTGATGTGGTCGAGCCGGCGGGCCCCCCGCCTATGACAATGACGTCAGGATTCTGCACTCACTTGACCCCGAGGCTATAGAGATAGCGAAAGCCACGCACGTACATTTCATTGTCGACCAGCGCGGGCGAGGCGTCGACCCCGTCGTCCAGCACGTTCTTCGCGAGGATCTCGAAGGCGCCGCCGTTGCGAATCACGAGCGTGTGTCCATCGCGGCCGGTGATGTACACCCGGCCGGCGGCGCCGACCGGCGACGAGAATATTTCCGATCCCAGACCATCGAGCCGTTGAAGCTGATAGTGAGGTTTGCCGGTCTTCGCGTCGAAGACCGACAGAATCGGCGAGTTGCTCTTCAACAGGTACAGGAACCCGTCATACAGAAGCGGAGACGGCACGTACGGCGTGTCGCGGTCGAGCGACCACAGCAGCGCTTTCGATCCCGTGAGATCCCCTTTCGCGTCCGCAATCCGAATCGCTTTCAGGTTGTTGCCGCGGAAGCCACTGGTCGCAATCACGATTCCGTCTTCGCCGACCGGCGACGGAATCGGATTCATCGTCAGTCCCTCGCTGTGCCAGACGACCTCGCCCGTCTCGAGATCGTAGCTGTGCAGACGGTTCATGCCCGGCACGATGACCTGCGCGCGGCCGGCGTTTTCGACGACATACGGTGTGGCCCACGTGTCGATCTCGTTGCGGCTGACGCGCCAGAGCTCCTTGCCGGTGTTCTTGTCGAGGACCGTGACGAACGATCCCTTCGTGTGATCCCACACGACGATGAGTCGGTTGCGGTAGAGCGCGGGCGTGCTGCCCTCTCCGAACTCGTTCCGCATCGACTTGTCGCCGAGGTCCTTTTCCCAGACGAGCGTGCCGTTCATGTCGTACGCGTAGATGCCGCGCGATTCGAACGACGCGATGACGTGCTGCCCGTCGGTGACCGCCGACGCCGACGCCCATGTGCCGTTGTCCTGGTGCGAGGCTTCGTGCGGTGCTTCCTCGCGCGCGGTACGCTCCCAGACGACGCGGCCATCTCGTCGATCGAGCGCCATCACGACGTACCGATGCACGCCCCTCGGGGCGATGCCGCCGCGCGGGCCATGTGAATCCTTGACGCCCGTGCCGGCTGGAATGGCAGTCAGGATGAAGACGCGATCTCCCCAGATGACCGGAGACGCCGAGCCGCGGCCAGGAATCTCGACCTTCCAGCGCACGTTCTTTCCTTCTCCCCATTCCAGGGGAGGAGTCGCCAGCCTGGAGATGCCGTTGGCCAGCGGACCGCGCCACTGCGGCCAGTAGCGCTCAGCCGCCGGGGCCGGGGCCTGTGCCGACAACGCCAGGGCGAGCGGGGCCGCGACGAGAGACAGAGCGATACCCTGGACGATGCGCATATTCATGTAAATACTGAAAGATTACGTAGGAAGTTTACCAGAGGCTCTGGCCGGATGCCCGTCAGGGGACGATGAAGTCGACTCCGTCGTGCTGCGTGGCATTGCCGACGACGATGGGAATGGCAGCGGCGCGATCGGGCGTTCCCGGATAGTAGGTCATCGGAGGATACCCTCCAATAGGCACGAGATCGCTCCGCATGAGCTCGTGGCCGACGAAATACGATCCCGGTGGAATCGCGCGGAACTCGAACTCGCCACGATCGTTCGTGGTCGTGCTGTAGTGCCGCCCCTGCCACCCGGCCGCGCTCGAAACGAGTTGAACAGTCAGGGCCGCTCTGGGTTTGCCTCCTGCCCCGACCACACGTCCGCGAATGCGGCCGTTCAGGGTGGCTCGCAAGTGTAACGCCACGCAACCGCCCTCCGTGAGCACGCTCGTCGCCGACTTCTCACTGACGAGTGCCAGCCCGTTCGGAAGCGAGGGTGTCGCACTGATCTGTCCGGAGGGCACGCCCGATACGAGAAATACGCCGTCGGCGTCGGTGCTGGTGTTGAGCATGAAACCCGTTGACGCAATGCGGACGGCCAACCCGCCTGCTGCTGCCGACGTATCGGGATCGCCCGTCAACTGGTAGTCAATCGATCCGATCACTGTACCGCCATGCGACGCCGAAAGCGCTTCTTGAATCAGACGAAGCGTCAGCTCGGCCTTTTCCACCGGTTGAGGCATTCCGGCGGGCTCCAGAATCCGGTCATCGAACATCGCCATGATGAGGTAACCGAAGAAGATATACGGGCGGCCAGGCTCAAGCTCCTCTTCCATGGCGGCCTGCATGTAGACGACGGGCGCTGTGACACCTTTGAAGCTGGTTTCCACTTCAATCGGGATGAGGACCAGGGCTTGGGGAGCAGGATAGTACGCGCGAAGATGGTCGTACTCGGCCTGAGCGTCTACCGCTTTGATGTGGACGTCACTGTCCGTCGACTTGTCCGCCTCTGCCTGTGCCTTCAGCCAACGTTCGCGCGCAGGCTGAATCCGATCTTCGAACGATACGAGTACTTCGGAAGGTTTGCCCGGACTTCCAATGAAAATGGCATCGACATCCAGATCACCGCAGGCTGCGGCGGCCTCTTGCGGCAGTGCCGCGCCCGAGGGCGCGGCACTGATATAGAGAAGAACAACGAGAAGCGAAACGACGCGCACGTTGTCTATTGTGGCAGGCGTACGAACTGAACGTTGCCGCCGCCGAGCGTGCCGTTCACCTGCGCCACGATCACGCCTGTCGAAGACTTGATCGTGATGCCGACGACGTCGTAACGGCGAGACCTGCCGCGCTTCTCGACGGCAGACACCTCGTAGCTGTATCCCTCGCGCCCGTTCCAGCGTCCGGTGCCCTTGAACACGACGCTGGAATGACCCTCGAACACAACTGAGTCGACAGACCTCGAGACGAAGCGGTCGTTGTGCCGCCGGGTATGGCGGTGATGGCTGCAATAGCCGGACTTGACCGTGAAGAGCAGCCCGCCGCGCTCGAGCCCGGACGCCCGCTCCACCGCGCTGAACGTGAACTCGTAGCGCATGTCGTCGTTGCGGATGAAGCCGTATCCGAACACCTTGCCGGGCGTCGCCGGATCCTCGCCGCCGCCCCCGCCATCACCTTCCGTTACGGTGACCGTGAAGCTCGACGTCGTGCCGTTGCCGCGCGAGTCGCTGGCCGAGCAGGTGACAACGGTGTTCCCGACCGGGAACACACTGCCGGAAGAAGGCGCGCACGTGACCAGCACGCCACTGTCAACCGCATCGTTCGCGGTCACGGGACCGTAGCTGAACGGCGCGCCATCAGGACCAGTAGCTTCAAGCGTCGCATCGCCAGGCACACCCTGAAGCACCGGCCCGTCGGTGTCTTCGACGACGATGTTGACGACGTCGATCGCTTCGCCACCCTTGCCGTCGGTGACCGTCAGCGTCACCGTGTGGGTGCGCGATGCCACTCCGGATGCCGGAGGCATCGCGGTGAACGTGAAGGAATCTCCGGTCGTCGCCGGCCCGACGCCCGACCACGTCTTCGTGAGCGGGTCGCCGTCCAGATCGGACGCCGTTGCCGTCAACGTGACCGGCACGCCCGCGGCGGTCGCTTCGATCGTCCGATCGTCGCCCGCATCCGCGGTCGGGGCGTGATTCGAGACGAACACGAGCATGTTCGCCATCAGCCGCGCGCCGTCGGTCAGCCGGTTCCAGGAATCCGCCAGCTCGTCGCTCGACGGCGGGAACATGTTGAGGCTCGCGATGTGTCCACCGCCGGAGGCCTTCTTCTTGAACACCACCATCGGCTGCCCGTTGCTCCAGTTGGCGACAACGGTGGGCGTCTCGTCAGGTACCAAGTTGAGCAGCGCGATCGTGTGATGGCTGCTGTCTCCGCCATCGATGCTGCTCACACCGGCCAGCATCGGGTGGCCGGACACGAACGGCACCAACTGCAGGTTCGCCTCGCTCGCCGGATCCGTTTCAATGATCGGCCGATAGTCCCCCACTATCCACCGGCCATCGAGACGGGATCCGGAGTCAAAGCTGACGGGCGAGTGCACGACGCCGCCGTTGGCGTCGACGTAGTCGGCGAGCACGTTGCCCATCCCAATCGCGTCCGCGTATGACGAACCGGTCCAGGTGAGCACCGCGTTGTAGTTCTGAAGCGTCGCGAGCGTCGGCGTGGACGACTGCGCGTCGATGACATCAACCGTCGAGAACGTTTCGAGGTTGTGCAGCTTGCATCGCACGTCGGACACGCGCGCGGCTACGTCTGCGGCAACGATCCCCACCGCGGGTCCGCTCGAATGCGCGACCGCAGAGGCGGCATGGTTGACCGCGTTTGCGAGCAGTTGCCGGCCATCGGTATCGGTGCGCCAACCCTGCCCACCGAGGTCGCTGGAGACGGGATAGAAGTTCAAGCCCACGACGCGGCCGGCGATCGGTCCCGTGCCTGCAGCCACGAGCTGCCTGTTGTTGCTCCACCGTGCCACCAGCTCCGCGCAACCCTGACGGGCCACGATCATGTGGGGAACCGCGTTTCCACCGCTAAACGAGGCCACTCCGGCGAGAATGGGATGATTCGGCAACACTGGAACAAGCGTCAGATTGTTGCGGAAATCGAAGCCACCTAGAGAGAATGCGCCATACTGTTGCGCTGTCCAACGGCCACCGAGGCCGAAGGTTGGTGTTGAGTCGAGGGCGAAGCCGGCCTGGATGACGCCTCGACCCGAATCGACGAAGTCCGCGAGCACATCGCCCATCGCGACTGCGTTCGCATAGGGGTACTCGGGAGCATGCGACCAGGTAAACGCCACGTGGTAGGTGGCGAGGTCACCGGGCGTCGGAGTAGCTGCAAACGCGTCGAAGATATCGACTTCGAACCCCGCGGCCGTTAGATGTGCCCTCACGTCCTGAGCGGCCTCATTCGTATCGGCCGCCAGCAGCGCCACTCTGGTCTGCGCGTGGACCTCCACGGAGAACAGCGCCGAGAACAGGACCGCCAACATCGCACCGACGACGAACCGAATCCCTGCAGACATGTAACCCCCTCGAGAGGCCACCAAAGTTCGCGGCGGACGGCTTAGGGGCAATGACCGTGCCGGGGATTTTCTGTCAAATTTCCTAGCAATTCACACGATTTCAACAGGGAGGCTTTTACATTTCCGCACACGACCCGACAAGAATAGTGGTTGCGCCGATCCAGCACGCGCGATCCGATTTGAGACGTGTGTTAAAAAGTGGTGTGTTTCCAAGGAGAAACGAGCGATGAAGCCGTACGCGCTGGCCGTGCTGATCGTCCTCTCGGCAACCGGAATGCAAGCCGAAAACTGGCCGCACTGGAGAGGTCCGTCGACAACGGGCGTGTCCACGGAAACCGGGCTGCCCGAACGTTGGAGCGACACCGAGAACGTCGCGTGGAAATCCGCCGTTCGCGGTCTCGGCATCTCGTCCCCCATCGTGTGGGGTGACTACGTCTTTGTGACATCACAAATCGGCCGCAGCGCCCGCCGCGCCGGCAACCATCCGACGCTGGTCCAGGGCGGCAATCCGGCAGAGGCCGGTGAACGCGGCCTGGGAAGTGCGGCGGCCGCGGCATCCGACAAGGTGTCGTTCCTCGTCACCGCGTTGAACCGCACCGATGGCCGGAAGCTGTGGGAGTACGAACTCCCGGCCGAAGGGCGGCTCTCGGAAGTCCACGACAAGCACAACCTCGCGTCGTCCAGCCCCGTCACCGACGGCCGCCGGGTGTATGCCTGGTTCGGTACCGGCCAGATCGTCGCGCTCGATCTGTCCGGCAAGCTTGTCTGGTCGCGCCATCTGGGGCGGGAGTACGCGCCGTTCGACATCAACTGGGGGCACAGCAGCTCGCCGGTCATCTTCGAGAACTCGCTCATCCTCACCTGCTATCACCTGCCGACCGCATACCTGCTGAAGATCGACGCGGCATCGGGCAAGACGCTGTGGCGCGTCGAGCGCGGGAGCGACATCCACTCGTACAGCACGCCGCTCGTCGTGCAGACCTCCGGCACGCCCGAACTGATCATCAACTCGAGCGAGGGCATCAGCGGGCACAGCCCCGCGACGGGTCAGCTCCTCTGGCACATCCAGGAGCAGAATCGCTTCCCTATTCCGATGCCCGTATTTCATGACGGTCTCATCTACACGAGCCGCGGGTATCGCAGTGGTCCCTACATGGCCATCCGGCCTGGCGGCAAGGGCGACGTCAGCCGCAGCCACGTGCTCTGGAGAACGGACACGGGCGCGCCGTACGTCTCATCGCTCGTGCACTACAACGGCCTGCTTTACATGGCGGGCGATGTGGGCGTGCTGAGCGCCATCGACGCAAAGACCGGGCAGCGGGTCTGGCAGGAGCGCACAGGTGGGGTCTTCACGGCCTCTCCTGTGGCGGCGGACGGCAAGATCTATCTGCTGAGCGAGGATGGTCAGACGATCGTGCTGGCCGCGGGACAACAGCCGCGCGTGCTCGCGCGCAATCGCCTGAATGCACGCCAGCTCGCCTCTCCGGCGGTGGCCGGCGGACGGTTGTTCATCCGTACCGACGACGCGGTCATTGCAATAGGACGCTGAAAAAGGGGTCGGGTGCAATTTTACGGATTTCGTAAAATTGCACCCGACCCCCTTTTACGGCAGGCGGGAAAGCGACTGCAGATGAAAATCGCGGTCGCAGTCGGCGACGGTTGAGACACACCGGATCGTTATGTCGCGCGGGTATCCAAGCGCCTCGTCATAGGTCACGGTGACCTTGCTCACCATGTCGTCGCTCGACGAGGCCGCCGATTCGATCCATTCGAATATCTCGGGCACGGTCCGCCATCCGAGCAGGTCGGGCGAGATTCCCGGAGGTAACGGCGCGACAGGATCCGCCGCGACAACCCTGTCGCGGCGCACGGTCAGCCGGGTCCAGACGTTCAAGTGCGCCGGGCAGAAACACATATACCGGCTTTCAACTGCGTAGCTGGTAATCCCGGCGTTGTCCCATTTCGCACGCGCCTGCCTGAACGCCGCCCGATCGAACTCCTTCGTGCCGGTGGGATGGAGCCCCGCGCTGCATCCCGCAATCAAGACGAGGGCGGCGACAATGAGCAGGACGCGCATCACTTCCCAATCGCAAACAGGCTTCGATCGGTCCGGATGTACCACCGGCCATCGACCAGCGCCGGTGAGGCCAGCGTGCTTTCACCGATGTGATTGGTCCGGAGCAGCTCGAACGCCGGACCATCGCGCAGGACGAACGTGTCGCCCTGATCGTTCGTGAAGAACACCTTGCCGTCAACGGCGACGGGCGACGCCGAGAACCCTTCGCGCTGCGCGACACCGAGCCGGCCCTGCCACAGCACTTTGCCCGTGAGCGCTTCGAACGACGTGACGATGCTCGCCATGTCGTTCACCGTGTACAACCGATCGCCGGAAAGCACCGGCGACGGGACAAACGGCGACCCTTTCGGGCTCGTCCACGCCAGGTGCGTCCTGGTGACGTTGCCTTTTCCGCCCGGACGGATCGCCAGTGTGGGCCCGACGCGTCCGGACGACGCGAAGACGAGCCCGTGTCCAACAACGGGCGTCGGGATGACCTCGTAGGAGTTGCCGTCGCAGACCCAGATCTCTCGACCGGTCTCGGGATCGTAGGCGGTCACCGAAGACTGGCCGCTGACGATGATCTCGTCGCGCGTGCCAACACGCACCGCAACGGGTGTGCCCCAGCCGACGAACGCCCGGCGTGGCATGCGCCACACCTGTTTGCCCGTGGCCGTGTCGAACGAGGCGATGAACGATCCGCCGTCGAAATCCTGATAGAGGATGAGGCGGTTCTTGTACAGGAGCGGCGAGCCCGCGGACCCGTGGTAGTTGTCGACGTCGCCGAGATCCTGATGCCAGACGAGCTTGCCGTTGAAATCGAACGCGGCAAGCCCCCGGCTGCCGAAAAACGCGTAGACCAGCTTGCCGTCGGTCGACGGCGTCGCCGAGGCGTGGCCGTTCTTGTAGTGCGGCCGGCCCGTTCGCCCGTCGGGGGCAAACGTCTCCCACAACTGCGTGCCGTCGGTCCGGCGGAACGCCACGAGCGAGACGCGGCGTCCGGAGTCGTGCGCGGTCGTCAGAAAAATTCGATCGCCCCACACGATGGGCGAAGAGTTTCCCCGACCGGGCACCGGTTTCTTCCACGCGACGTTTTCGGTCGCCGACCACGAATCCGGATAAGAACCGGTGACCAAACCCTGTCCCGAGGGTCCCCGCCACACCGGCCAGTACTTCGCACCTTCGCCCTCGACGGTCACCATGCGCACAGCCGCCGGTTGAGCGAACGTCGCCCCGCCTGCGGGCACCAGGCACGCCACCGCAACGCCAATCCACAGATACATCCGCAACATTCACTTACCCTCGACCGGAAGATTCAGCTCGCGCCACTTCTTCATGTGCCCCATGAGGTACCGGACGCCCGTAAACCCGTGGCGCTTGAGGATCGTGCCCGCCATGTACGCCCGAGGCCCATGTCCGCAGTAGACCACCACGTCCACATGGGGCGCAACCGGAACCTCGCGCCACCGCGCAGCCATCTGCCAGAACGGAATGTGAAGCGCGCCCGGCACGTGTCCTTCGTCGAACTCGGCCTTCGATCGCACGTCGATCGTGCACGGTGGCGTGCCAGCAGCCACACTCGCAGCAAGTTCCTCCGGCGCGATCCTAATCCCCAATCCCTAATCCCTAATCCCTAGTCAGTGTCAGTGTCCACAATCACAAACCGTCTGGCCTTCAACTCGAAACGCGGCAGCGTGCCGGCATCGACGACCTTCAGCGGCACTCTCAGGCCCAGCGCGTCGCGAAACGCATCGGCCAGCCGCGTGGAGATGCTCGACGCGCCGTCCGCACCAGCCAGGAGCTCGATCTCCACCGCCATCTCGCGCAGCGATCCGGCGTTGGCAATCGTCGCGCGATACTCGGCCACTTCGTCGAACCGGCGAACGACCGCTTCGACCGCGGCCGGATACACGTTGACACCCCTCACGTTGACCATGTCGTCGACGCGCGACAGCACGCCACCATCGAGACGCGCGAACGTCCTCCCGCACGCACACGAATCGACACGCCGTACGGCGACATCTCCCGTGCGGTAGCGAACGAGCGGGCTCGGCGCCCGACCGAGGTTCGTGATGACAAGTTCGCCGCTCTGGCCATCGTCCACCGGACGATCGGATGCCGGATCGAGCACTTCGCAGATGAACTCGGCTTCGTTCAGATGGAGCGACCCCGGCGACTCCCAACACTCGAAGCTCACCGGGCCGACTTCGGTGAGGCCATGATGATCGATCACGCGCGCCCCCCATCCACGCTCGATTCGCGCGCGTGTCGAAGGAATGCTGCCGCCCGCCTCGCCGGCCACAATCAACACCCGCACCGAGCTGCCGGCAGGATCGAGACCCTGTTCCATCTCACGCGATGCTTCGAGCAGCCGCAACGCATAGGTGGGCGTACAGCACAGCACCGTCGGCTTCAGCGCCCGAATCATCGTGATGCGCGCATGCGTCGACATTCCACCGGCCGGAATGCACTGTGCGCCAATCTGGCAGCCGGCCTCGAACGCCGTCCAGAATCCGAGAAACGGCCCGAAGGAGAACGGAAAGAAAATCCGATCGCCGGCCTCGACCTTTGCGGCGTCGTACACGGCCTTCCAGCACTCGAGCATCCACTGCCAGCTTTCGTTGGTGTCGAGCCAGCGCAGCGGGGTCCCGGTCGTCGACGACGTCTGGTTGTAACGGGTGTAGCGTTCGACGGGACAGGTAAGGTTGGTGCCCCACGGCGGAGCCGACTGCTGATCGACAATCAGCTCCTGCTTGGTCGTCAGCGGCAGCCGCGTCAGATCGCGCGGAAAGACCAGCGAGCGCGGATGCAACCCGGCCGCGTCGAGCTTGCGCGTGTAGAAGGGGTTGTGGCCGTAGATCTCGTCGACGAGCCGCGACAGCCGGCTCGACTGCATCTCGACGAGCGCCGCGCGATCAATGCGCCCGGATGCCGTCAAGATCGGCCACCTGTCTGGATCCGCGCCACGCCCATTCGAACACCGGTCCTGCCGCCAGCGTCGTCACGAGCGTCATGACCACCATCACGGTGAACAGCGTCGGCGTGATGACTCCCCGCTCGAGCCCGATGTTCAGCATGATGAGCTCCATCAGCCCTCGCGCGTTCATGAGCGCGCCAATCGCGATCGCCTCGCCGCTCGGCCGGCCGGTCATGCGGGCGGCAGCCCAGCAGGCGGCGCCCTTCCCCACCGATGCGACGAGGATGACGCCAATCGACACCACCAGCAGTTCCGTCGACAAGAGCAGGCCGAGATGCGTGGACAAGCCCGAGTACGCGAAAAAGAGCGGCACCAGCACCGTCGACGCGATCCACTCGACACGTTGGCTGATCTGGCGTGTAAGCGACGCTTTCGAAAACAGCACGCCCGCGACGAATGCGACGAAGATCGCGTGCGATCCGAGGAACCCCGCGACGTCGAATTCCGGATTGAGGCTGACGAGCACGACCGCCAGCAGGCACCATGCGATGGCATCGCCAGCCGCACCGGCCACCAGCGCGAGCGTGCCGAGCGACGTGCCGCCAATGCCGCGCTCCTGAATGATCCGCGCCAGCACGGGAAACGCCGTCACCGCCATCGCCGCGCCGAGATAGATCAGGCTCAGCGTGCGCGGGACGTCTGCCGCAAAGAAGCGGCCGTCACGATGGAACCAGGTCGCGAGCGCCGCGCCGAGCACGAAGGGCACCACGATGCCGACGATCGAGATCACGATGGCGCTGCGAAATGCCTGCCGGATGACGTTCGTCTGAACGTGCGTGCCCACAACGAACATGTACAGGACCAGACCGATCTTGCTCACCGTCGACAGAAGTCCCAACGACGCAGGCGGGAAGAGGGCGGCCTGCAGTCCGGGCGCCACCAGCCCGAGTAACGACGGCCCGAGCAGAATGCCGGCAATCATCTCGCCGATGACCTTCGGCTGCCCCAGACGCATCATCAGCCAGCCGACGGCCCGGCACGCGATCAGAATGACCGTTAGTTGGAGGAGAAACTGAACGATAAGCTGCGGCGCCGGCATCAGCGTGCAACCTGGAAGAGCGAATCGATCTCCGGCGGCATGTCGATCGAGCGCATCGCCTCGCCCGGCTTCCTGCTGACGCACTTGATCGTCATTCGGCCCGTCGCCACGCGCTCGCCGTCTTTCGTGATGACGCCTTCATAGCCGACAGTGCGCGCGTCCCGCGTGACGATCCGGAGGTGCACCTCGAATTCATCTTCGAATCTCAGCGGACGGTGGAATTCGAACGAGGCATCCACACGGGGCCAGGCGATGCCTCCGCCGCCGGCGATGCTGAGGCCGGCTTCGCGCCACATCGCGTGTTCCGCCTCTTCGAGATAGCGGAAGAACCAGCTGAAGTGCACGATGCCCGCCATGTCGGTCTCGTAGAACTGCACCCGCCGTTTCAGCCGATATTCGGAAGGCATGGGCGTCTCTGCTCACACAAGCGGAAGCACTTCGACGATGTCGCCGATCTTCGCGCCGTTGCGGATTATCTCGGTGCGGCGGCCGTAGAGCGTTCTGGGCTCTCGCATCCAGAACACGCCCATCATCTCCGGATTGGGAGTGACCGCCAGGAACATTATCGGGCGGCTTTCGTACGACACGCCGCCGTCACGAAGGAGCCGGCCCAGCGGCACGTCGTTCCTGAGGATCTGACGGCGTATGCGCTCGGGAAAGGCCGAGACCCTGATGCGGATGGCGCCCATCTCGACCGGACGGCCCGTGTACTCCTGCGCGAGCAGGACACGGCGGAAGTACCACGCGCCCTTGAGAAACGTCGACAAGGGACGCAGCGTCACGCGGCCGCCGAAGTGCCGTTCGAGCGTCAGCGTCATGTCGATCTGATGGACCAGCAGCGATCGGTATGGCAGCGGAATGTCATCCGGATCGATCGGCTTCACCCGCGGCGGCTCGACGCCCGACCGCGCATACACGAAGTCGAGCGGAAACAGCATCCCGCCCTTCGACAAGCTCAGGGCGCCCCGAGCCTGCCGAGGGGCGTTCGGCGAGATGCGGCTCGCGCGATTACGTGTAACGGATGCCTGCATGCTTGGGCTGGAAGAACCGTGGCAGAAGTGAGTCGACACGCAGCAGCCCAGCGCGGGTGAGCGACACGATGTCGCGGCTGGCCTCGGCGAGATATCCGCCTTGATCCAGAGAGTTGAGCGGCTCTTCGAAGCGCTGCAGGATGTCCACGCCGTACTTGTCGGAAAAATACGCGGGACGAACGCGCCCGAGCTTCAGTTGCAGCACGAGCTCGCGGATGAGGCGCTCCTCCGGATCGGGCCTGTACGCCCGGCTCAACGGCAGCAGCCCCTCGCGGATCTTCGCGCTGTAGGGTTCCCACCCATCGAGATTCTGCATGTGCACGCCGTTGATGTGGCCGAACGACGCCACGCCGAGACCGGCGAGATCGGCGCCCTGCCACAAACGATCGCGATAGATGAACTTCGTCCGTGCGGGATCTCTGACGGCCGTGTAGGCGCTGCCAACGGTGTAGCCGGCCTTCTGCAGCGCGCCAAACGCCTCGTCCACCCAGCGGCGCTTGGTCGACCATGACGCCACGTGCTCGCTGAAGCGGCCGGTGCCCTTCAGCACGTCGCTGCTGATCGTCGTGTTGAACGGCAGCTCCATCTGATAGATCGTCACGCTGTCGGGCGCGAGCTCGATGGTCTTCTCGACCGTGAGACGCCAGTTGTCGTCGGTCTCGCCGAGCATGCCCGCGATGAGATCGATGTTGATCTGTGGAAAGTTCAACGACTGCGCGAATTCATAGGCACGGAAAATCTCCGCCGAACGATGCGCGCGCCCGTTGATCTCGAGGATGCGATCGTCGAAGTTCTCGATGCCAAGGCTCAGCCTCGTCACCCCGAGGTCGCGAATCGCCGCGAGCTTCGGTTCGGTCAACGTGCCGGGCTCGCACTCGAAGGTCACCTCTTCGGCGCTTGTCCAGGGCGCGACCGCCGTCAGCCGCCGCACCAGACCCGTGAGCTGGCGGACCGAGAGAAACGACGGCGTGCCGCCGCCGAAGTACACGAAGTTGAGCGACCGGCCGTTGATGGCAGGATAGGTGTTGTAGATCTCCCACTCGCGCGCCATCACGTCGAGGTACTCTTCGACTTCCTGCGCGTTCTTGTCGGTGTAGACGCGGAAATAGCAGAAGTGGCAACGCTTCCGGCAGAACGGTACGTGCAGGTACAGGCCGAGCGGCACCGGCGCCCGCGGAGACGTCAGCGCGGGCAGCGCGTCGCGCTCGACGGCGTCGGCCGTCCAGACCGAAAACGGCGGATAGTTCGCGACGAAATAGCTGCCGACCTCTGTTTCGTCGACCGCCGTTCGGCCCGTCTCACCCATGGTTGAAGTATCGCCCGTAAGGGGTCAGACCCCTAGTGCCCTAGTTCAATGTCCACAACGCGAGCGTCTCGATGTCCTTTACGAAAATCCGATTGCCCGAGATGACGGGAGGCGCCCACGTCGCGCTCGTTGCAACTGTATACGTCTTGGCGGGCACAAACGCTGCACCTGGCGTCGCCTTGCCCACCATCAGCGTCCCGTCATCCTTGAGCACGAACAGCAGGTCGCCCGAGCGCGTGATCGCGGCGTTCCCGCCCTGACGAGGTTCAGACGCCCACAACGTCTTTCCGGTCTTGGCATCGGCCCAGAAGAACTGCCCGCTGTTGAGCGGCGACATGGAGAAGATCGCGTCGCCGATGATGACAGCGTTGCTGAACGACATCGACAGCTGCGGGTTCTCCCAGGCGAGGTCCGCCGCCCACTTGCCCCCTTTGTTCGCGACGATGTACGACGTCAGCGGCTTCCCCTGGCCCGAGACGATGACGGTGTTGCCACCGTACACGAGCGGCGTAATCGAGTTGGTCGTCGAGCGCGATTCAAACGGAACGCTCCACAAGAGTTCGCCGTTGACCGGATTGATGCTGATGAAGCTCTTCTGCGAGAAGACCAGTAGCTGGCGCATCCCCCCGATTTCCGTGATGATGGGCGAGCCATAGGCGGGACCATCACCCTTCCACTCCCAGATAACCTTACCCGTCGCCGGTTCGAAGGCCGTCAGGGCGCCGTCGTTGTGGCCGCCGACATGCAGGTACATCCGGTTGCCGTCGACGAGCGGCGACATCGCCGTGTGGAACATCGGCTGCACCGCACCGCCGGGCTTCCGCCATAGCTCCTTGCCGCTCGCCGCGTCCCATGCCGTCACGATGCTGCTCATGCCAAGCGTGAACAGCCGGCCGTCGGCGAAGGTTGGCGTCGACTTGGGGCCCGGCCCGTGGCGCTTCGTCCCCGAGGTCATCTCGAACGGCGCCGCGTAGCTGCGTTCCCAGAGCACCTTGCCGCTCTCCGCATCGATCGCGCGCACGATCTCGTTCTCCTGCTGCCGCGAGAACTGATACAGGCGGTTGCCGACGACGATGGGCGTGGCGTACCCTTCGCCCACCGTGATCTTCCAGCGCTGGTTGAGCGCCTCCGGCCAGGCCTTCGGTTCGGTGAACGAGGTGAGCGTGCCGTCCCGTCGCGGCCCCCGCCACTGCGGCCAGTCGGTACCGGCATTCTGGGCGCCGATTGCGGCCGTGCAACCGGCCACGAGGACTGCTCCAACCATCAAGCGACTTGATCTGTTCATGGCCTCCTCACAAATCCGCCTGAAGGCGGACACGACTTCAGGAGCAACGGCGGACGCTACTCCGTGCGCAACGCAGACAACAACGGCGCTCGCAGCGCGGCGGCCGTCGCACCGATCGATGCCAGCAGTCCGGTGCCGAGAACACCGGCGAGCAAAAGTGCCAGCGTGAGGGCCGGTAACCTCCCGCCGCGATCGAGAAATACGGGCGCGATCGCGACCAGCGCCGACGTCGCGCCCACAAGCAGTCCGCCCGCCAGCAGGAACACGTTTTCGGCGACGACCATCACAAAGAAACTGGACGGCGTGTAGCCGAGCGCCCGAAGGAGCGCCAGTTCCCGCCGTCGCTCGAGCACGTTTCGAAGAAGGATGGCGCCCAGCCCGAGCGTGCCCAGCACCAGTCCCAACCCGCCAAGCGTTTGAAACGTCGAGAGATAAGTATATTCAACGCGGTGGAAGCCTGCGAGACGTTCCATCGTGGATGCCACGTCGACCCCGAAATCCGACAATCTTGACTCCAGGAGGGTCGTGAGCGCCCCGGCGCGATCGGGCGGCACATCGGCAAGGAAGAAGCGGTAGCCCTCCCACTCGGGAAACGCGCGCACGAACCGCCGCTCCGACATCAGCAGCTCGCCCTGGAAGATGCTGTCCGACAGCGCGGCAACGAGACGCAGCCGAATCGGGCGCTCCGACGAACCGGGCAGCACGATCTCATCGCCCAGCTTCATGTGCAGCACGTAGGTCATCGAGTTGGCGTCGGTGATGACGGGAATGACGCCACCCTCGAGCTCGCGATCGAGCAGCAGCCAGGGATTGGCGCGCTCCTCGGGAGATTCGGCGAGCGAACCGTGAAACGCGAACCGGCCGGCGTTCATGAAATCAGACGACGCCCCCAGAATGCGCGGATTCTTCGGCTGATACAGATTCAGGCAGCTCGTGTCGTCGCCAGGCCGCACGCGGAATCGATCGAAGCGCAGGATCTGCAGTTCACCGCCCGCGGGAAGGTTCATGGCATCGCGTCCCGCGGCATCGTTGAGATCGTGAACGACAGGCAGCAGCGTCTCCATCAGCAGCGGATAACCGCCGCCGCCCGAGTGCCTGTCGGAGACGAGAGTCGAATCGTCGCGCTTGAACGCTTCGACCGCGACGATGACGAACGTCGCAAAGGCAATGAGGGCGATGCAGAGCACGCTGCGACCCGGTCGGTATGCCGAGTTTCGCCAGCCGAGCCGCCATACGGCCCACAATCCGTGGCCGCGAAGCCGTCCCCAGTGTGCACCGCGCAGCCAGACGGCAGCCAGACACAGCATGGCCACGAGCGAGAGCGCACCCGCGCCAAAGAAGCCGGCGGCTCGCGGCACCCATCCGGCCGCGCTGCCGGCAAGGAGCGCGATCGCGACGGCCCCCGCGGCGATCGCGGCAAAAAGGGGTCGGGAGGGGTTTTCGCGCGACCGCGGCGAAAACCCCTCCCGACCCCTTCCCTCAACCAGCAGCGCGCGGGTAGACGTCGTCGCGAGCGTCCTGAGCGACCACCAAATGGATGCCACGGCGATGAGCACGACCGCAAGAGACCCAGCGACGAGCGACACAGGATCGATGTGCAGCCGCAGCGCCGTCGTGCCGACCGCACCGATCCACCAGGTGCGCAGTCCAAGCATGATGAGCGAGCTGTAGGCGAGCGCGCCCAGAATGCCCAGGGCACCGCCAGCCAGCGACAGCAACAGGCCTTCGCCGACGAACAGCTTCCTGATCGCGGCCGGATCGAGGCCGATCGCCTGAAGCACGCCCACTTCCTGAAGCCTTTGCTCCACGCCCAGCTTGAAGAACAGCCCCGCGAGCAGGAGCGCCGAGACGACGAGGAACGTGCTGAAGTAGGTGAAGTACTCGCCAAAATCCGTCGCGCCAACCGATGCGGCCAGCCCCTCGCCGCGAACGTCGTACACCGAGAACCCCATCGCGAGCGGATCGAGCTCCTGGCGCAATGCCTGTTCGTACGCGTCCCGCGCCTGTGCCAGCGGCACAGTAGCGGGAGGCATCAGACGCAGGGCGGTCAGCGCGCCGTGGCGGGAGCGCCACAACTGTTGCCCGCGCTCGATCGGAATGAACGCTTTCGGCGTGGCGCGGTACCGATTCCAGTAGTCCTCGTCGACGGGACGCACCCGCTTCAAGTCGACGGGAAACGGCGGATCCCAATCCGCCACGCGTGCCGAATCGGTGATGCCGGGATACTCGGGAACCAGATCGCGGTCGGCGGCGGCGCCTGCAATCGGCAGGGTCCGCGCAACCCGGAAGTCGGCGGTGCGCGTGACGAGCCGCCCTTCGGTTTCCCAGACGTAGTACTCGATCGAGATCGGATCGCCCGGCCTGGCCTGCAGTTCCCGCGCGGCCCATTCGTTGAGATAGATGGGTCCCGGCTGCTGGCGTTCATCGTCTGGGCTCGACCAGCCCATGGCCCGCGTGTCGATCGCCGTCATCGTGGAGTACGGAATCTCGCGATCGCCCAGGCGAATGGAGTTCGCGAGATAGGTCAGCGTCGGAACAACCACGAGCTTCGCGCGTTCCCCGGCTCGCATCGCTGCGGTCGCCACGGCCTCGTTGAGCATCGTGCTCCGGCTGTCCAGGGCAATCGATCCGAGATCCTCGAGCGCGCGTACCCTGAGGCCGAAGTCGTCCACGCGCGCGGCCGACACGAGCGCACGCTCCACCTCTGCCGCGCTTTGGCCGGCGATCAGGATGGCGTTCGCGCGACCCGGTTGGCCGACGAGCGTCTGCAGGCGGGCAAGCGGTACGAAGACGGCGCGAATCGCCCCCTGCCGCGGGCTCAGGGAAAACTCGCCGAGCTTCTCGGGTGCCAGCACGTCGCGCACGGTCAACCGCACGGAGCGGCCGACATCTTCCTTCCTCCCGTGCAGCGATTCGGTCGGGATGGCCGAGGAATGTTCGACACGAAGGACGATCGACTGGCCGGCTCGCGCGTCGAGCTCGGCCGCAAGCGCTTCGCTCATGAGCGCATCGTTCCGCTCGGGCGCCCTGACATCGTCCAGGCCGTGGAACCGCCAGAACCGATCGTCGACGGCATACACCTGCACGCGCGAGGCCCGGCGCCCGCTTTCCTGCGCCGACACGAACCCTTCGGCCACAACCAGCGGGACAGATTGTTTGAAGGCGCCCGCAAGCTCCTCGCGGAAGAACCCTTGTGCCAGCACGACACGATCGGTCGACCCAAGCCGCTGCAGCACGAGATCGCGGAGGCTCGCACGCACCGAGACGCCGACCATCAGTGCGCCCACGAGCACCGCGACGGCAACGGCCACACCGCCAACGACGGCAAGGTTGGTCCGCCAGTAGTAGCGCAGGCTCCGCGAACGAAGTGTGCCCGCCTTCATGGATTACGCCACTCGCTGGAGCGTTCGATCGACGAGATCGAAGCGGATGGGAAATCGTGCGGCCAGCTCGGCGCTGTGTGTCACGACCATGAGCATGGCCTGCTGCGTGCGCTGGAGCTCGAACAGCAGCGAGGCAACCGACTCGGCCGATGCGCGATCGAGATTGCCGGTGGGCTCGTCACAAAGCAGGAGCCGGGGGCGGCGCACGAGCGCGCGCGCGAGCGCTACCCGCTGCTTCTCGCCACCCGACAACTGCCCCGGAAGGTGCGTCACGCGATGGCCGAGGCCCACCTGCTCCACCAGCGTGCGCGCGTGCGCGTCGATGCCCGCATCGGCCGCGCCCACCAGCGCGGGCACCAGCACGTTCTCGAGCACGCTGCACTGCGGCAGCAGGCAATGGTCCTGGAACACGAACCCGATTTCCTTGTTGCGAAAGGCGGCGAGATCCTTCGGAGACAGCGTGTAGGGATTCCGGCCGTCCAGCGTGACCGTTCCGGTGGTCGGAGGCTCGAGCGCACCGAGGATGTAGAGAAGCGAGCTCTTGCCGCTGCCGGACGGCCCCATGATGGCGGCCGCATCTCCGGGCGCGAGAGACAGCGACACGGCGGACAGCACTTGGACGTCGCCAGCGGGCGATGGATATGACTTGCTCAATCCCTGTACCGTCAGCACCCGTAAACCTCGAGCATCCGATCGGCCGAACGCGCCACAGAATAATGACGCCGCACGCCATCGAACCCGTTCTGTCCAAGCCGGGCTCGCTCGGCTGGATCCTTCCACAGCCGGTAGAGACCTTCGGCGAGCTTCCGCGGATCGTCGGGCTCGACGAGAAGCCCGCCCGATGTCTTCGCGATCATCTCAGGAAACGCGCCCTTTCGTGGCTGCACGACGGCCACCGCACAGGCCATGGCTTCGATGAGGAACAGTCCCTTGGGCTCGACATACACTGTGGGGACGGAGAACACGTCGAGGTTTCTGAGGAAGTCGATCTTCGCCTCACGGCTCAGCACACCCCGGTACTGAAATTCCTGACCGAGTCCGGCGCGCTCGAGAATGCGCCTGGCGTCATCGAGATATGCGCGCTGATCAGCGGCGAGATATCCCGCCACCTCGAGGCGCGCGCGATCGACGCCGGGCATCTGCCTGAAAAGCCCGTAGGCCTCGCATAGCCCGCGCAGCCCTTTTTCGGGCGCGATCCTCGCAAGATAGCCAACCGTGAACGGACGATCGGCTGGCGCCTCGCGCCGGCGCTCGAAGCCGGTCAGGTTGATCCCGAGCGGCACGACGTCGATCTTCTCGCGCGGGATCGTCAGATAGCCCGACATGAATCCGGCGTAGTACTCGCTGACGGCGGTGAAGCGATCGACGTGAGCCGCGTTCTGACGGATGAGCTCGAGCGACTCGGCGCGATGGCCCGGCTGCAGCCCCTCGAGAAACAGATCCTCGCCCTGAAGCGTGCAGTGAATCGGCCGCTTCAACAACTTCCGCAACGGCGGCGCCAGGCTCGCGAGAAGGGCGTTCGGCAACTGCACGACGTCGGGCGGCGATTCGGTGCCGACCCACTCGACGAGCTTCTCGAATTCCCTGCGCTGAAACCCGTCTTCGCCCTTGAGCATCGAGATCGTCATCTCGCCAAGCGACCGCGGCTCGGTGGAAATGGATCCAGACGCAGCCGCCTTGATGAGCCACGGTGCGTCGAGCAGCCTGTCGAGCACGCGGGGCGCCCGCCGGAAGAAGTCCGCGTGCTGCTGGAGGTACACGCTGATGCCCCCGAAGAACACGCGCGCTTCGCTGACGTTCGGCTCGTCGGTCAGCGTGGGTGTATACAGCGGCACGAGCACGACATCGTGGCCGCGCGACTTCAGCTCGGCGGCGAGCGCGTTGTCGCGGAGACAGCTGCCGCAATACATCCCGGCCGCGCCCGCCGTGATGAACAGGATGTTCATCCCGCCGTCTGCAGCGCGCGGGGCCTGTAGAGAAAGTCGACGATGTTGCCCTCGTGCGGCTGCAGCCAGTTGAGCCTGATGGTGGGAACCGGTCCGAGATTCAGCCGATCGATGTGCGTCGCGTCCAGCAACGCCCGCCGCAACTCGGGCTTCCCGGTGATGGCCGAACACACGAGCGTCGGGCCCATGGCGTCGAGCAGTTTCGACTCGGGGCACTGGACGACCGTGACGAACGGGAACATGTACTCTTTGGACGCGATCGCCGCTTCGGGCGATTCGCAGTGCACGACCGTCGGCAGCAGATATTCGGCGTTGCCGTTCTTCGCGACCCGCGGCGTGTCGCGATACTTCGCCGTGTAGTCGGTCACGCCGGGCTGCTTGAGATCGACATCGATCGACTGCGAGATGGCGTCAGCCATGCCGGGCACCGTGAACGCCGCGAGGCTGGCCGCAGGATCGTCGGGCGGCAGAGCCTGCACGGCCGCCAGCCGTTTCGCCAGCGCCTCGGCAATCTCGCGGCCGTGGCGGCTGACCCAGATGCCCGAGCAGTTGATGCAACCGCGCCCGCTGTTGAGGAACACGCTGTCCACCATCATGTCGACATAGCGTTCCCAGTCGTCGACACAATCGTCCCCGAAGACGATCTTCGAGAATCCCGGACCGTGCACCTGCACGCGCGGATTGCCTTTGTAGCGATCGACCGTGGCCGTGCCGCCGAAGATGAGGCTGCGGCCGCACGCCGACACCACGGCGGCGCCAACTTCTGCCTCTCCGGGATAGATCGAAATCGCCTCTCGCGGCACGCCGGCCTGAAAAAACGCCTCGGCCACGCGATAGGGCGTCCATGGCTCCTGCGGTCCCGGCTTCAGCACGAGCCCGATCTGCATCGGGATGATCGGAAGCCACAGCGTGTGCACGCCCGGTGAGTTGGACGGAAGCACGAGCCCGAGCACAGGGCTCTGCGCTTGATAGCTGATCGGTACGCCGTTCTCTTCGCCGTATCCCGTCGTGAGAACGTCCAGATCGAGCCCCCGCGTCAGCGACTTGAGGATGTTGCCCATCTCGCTGAGCACGAACTGATTCTTCTTCATGTTCGCGCGGCAGAGGGCTTCGGGCAGCCCCGTGCTGGCGGACTGCTGCCTGGCGAAATCGTCTGGTGTCTGCGACCCATCGCCGAGCGGCAGCTCGGCGTTCGAGTAGAGATCGCCGGCGGTCTTCATCATGGCGATGAGATCGGCGATCGGAATCCTGCGCAACGCGTCGCGGGCGGCCTGCGCCTTGCGCATGTCGCGCTGAATCATGCCGGCATTGGCGCGTCCTACCCTGGCAATCGGCTCGCCGGTGAGAAAGTGCTTCACCTCATCGACGTCCATGCTCGAATACGGCTGGCCCCAGCGAAGAATCGGAATGTTCACCATAGGGACTGGTTCGTAAAGTTCGTAGAGTTCGTCAAGTTCGTCGGTTCGTCGGTTCGTCGGGTTCGTCGGTTCGTAAAGTTCGTTGAGTTCGTTGAGTTCGTCAGGTTCGTCTGGTTCGTTCGGTTCGTCTGCTCGAGCAGGTCTGCGAACCGAGCGAACCCCTCGAACCCATGAACCCCACGAACCAACGAACTTTACGAACCCACGAACCTAACGAACCGCTAGTAAACACCAACCGTTGTCGTGGCCGCGAAGCCTCTGAACGGTCTGACTCCGCTGACGCCATCCCACGGATACTTCTCGTGCGGCCGCTCGCGCTCGCCTTCGTCGCGCTCGAGAAACCCCGGCACGAAAAACTCCTTCGTCAACGTCGTCAGCTTCACCCGGCCGGTCTGGCCGTAGTCGACGAGCTTCGACGCATCGTCGAAATCGACCACTTCGATGACCGCGCGCGGCTGCGGCGCGTGATACGTGATCTTATAGTTGTTCTCCGGACCGCTGGGCGCGCTCGCCGCGAGCCCCATCAGCGTGTTGCCGTAGGTGGGCGTCATGTAGACGCCATCCAGCAGCTCCTCGTGCGCGAACCGGTTCCACTGCGGCGTGAACTCCGTGCCGCCCGAGAAAATTCCGGTGATGCCCGCTTTGCGAATCGAGGTGCCCATCGACTCGAGGCGCAGCGCCAGCGACTCGAGCAGCTTCGGCGTCGTGAACATGCAGCGGATGTCGTGGCCGGCCTGCAGAATCGACACGGCCTGATCGATCACGTGTCCCTTGTAGGCCTCGAGGTGCTCCATCCACCCCTTCTTGATGAGCTTGATCACCCATCTGGGATCGAGATCGACGCAGAACGAAATCCCGCCACGGTACTGCGCGAGGTGCTCGACGGCGAGACGCAACCGCCGGGGGCCCGACGGACCGAGCATCAACCAGTTGGCGCCCTTCGGAAAATATTCATCGGGCAGCGTCGCGCTGAAGAGCTCGTAATCGGTACGGAAATCTTCGACGGCCACGCGGGTCTTGGGAATGCCGGTCGTCCCGCCGGTTTCGAACACGAAGATGGGCTTGCCGTTGAAACCCCTGGGCACCCAGCGTTGTACCGGGCCGCCGCGCAGCCATTCGTCCTCGAACGCGGGAAAGCGCGAGAGGTCGCCGAAGGCGCGAATTTCCTTGCGAGGATCCCATCCCAGCTTCTTCGCGTAATCGAGCCAGAACGGCGATCCCGTCGCCGGATCGAAATGCCAGTTGACGATGTCGCGGACGTGCGCGTCGAGCGCTGTCCTCGCATTCTCCAATTCGGACATAGGTGGGTAGTATATTCTCAAGCAATTCGATCTCATGAGTCGACGCATTGCTATTAGCGCGGTGGCCCTGCTCTACGTGCTCCACCAGGATTTCTGGTTCTGGCGCGAGGCGCGCCCCCTCGTCTTCGGATTTCTGCCGATAGGTCTCTTCTACCACGCCGCGTTCACGGTCGCGTCGGCCGGCGTCCTCTGGCTGCTCGTCAGCTCGGCCTGGCCCGCGCACCTCGACGATTCGGAATGATTCCCGCGCTGGTCGTCTTCGCCTATCTCGGCGTGGTGCTTTACATCGGCATCTTCGCGTTCCGCACGACGAAGCAGGCAAGCGCCGAAGATTACTTTCTCGCCGGCCGATCGCTCGGCCCCACCGTGTTTCTGCTGTCGCTCTTCGGGACGAACATGACGGCGTTCTCCATTCTCGGCGCGTCGGGTCACGCGTTCGCCAACGGCATCGTGACCTTCGGCCTGATGGCGTCATCGTCGGCTCTCGTCATTCCGGTGTGCCTGTTCGCGATCGGCACGCGGCTCTGGGCGCTCGGTAAGCGCCACGGCTTCATGACCCCCGTGCAGATGTTCCGCGATCGGTGGGAGTGCCGGCACATCGGCACGGTCATCTTCGTCGTGCAGGCCGTTCTGCTGGTCCCCTACATCATCATCGCCGTCATGGGCGGCGGCACGGTACTGCAGGCGATTACGAACGGGTACGTGCCCTTCTGGCTCGGTGGCGCCATTGTGTCGTCGGTCGTGATGGCGTACGTGTTTCTTGGCGGCATGCGCGGCACGGCGTGGGTGAATGCCCTTCAGACGACGCTCTTCCTGCTCTTCGGGACGATTGCCGTGTTCGTCATCGGCAGAGGCATGGGTGGGTTCACCGAGGCGATGGAAGCACTCCTGGCGTCGCCCGCGACCTCACCGCTCTTGACGCGAGAGCGCATTTCGCCGTGGTACTTCTTCAGCTACACCTTCATTCCGCTCTCATCCATCGCGTTTCCGCACATCTGCATTTTCTGTATGACCGCGCAGAATGTGAGGTATTTCAGAAAGACGATCGTCCTTTACCCGATCTGCATGCTGCTCATCTGGCTGCCATCGGTCTTCCTGGGCGTGGTGGCCAACCAGGCCACGGCCGTCCCCGCCATCCAGACGAAGCTGGAGGCCCGCGCCGAACTGGCGTCGCCGAACGCGGTATCACCCCCACCGATCGCGCACGGCTGCGCGCGCAGGCGGCAGGCGACGATGTCATTCTGAGGCTCGTCGACGGCTACGCGCCGATCTGGCTGGCGGCCCTGCTCGGGGCGGCCGTGATGGCGGCGGTGATGGCGAGCGACTCGCAGATTCTCGCGCTGTCGACGATGTTCACGGAGGACATCTTTGCGTTCTATCAGGGCACGAAACGATTCGGCCACGACATGCAGGTGTTGACCGGCCGGGCTTTTGTCGTCATCGTGACGGCGGTGGCCTATGTCATCGCGTTGCAAATTCCTCAGTCGATCTTCGACGTCGCCACGCAGTATGCGTTTGCCGGCTACTCCGCGCTCGCGCCGCTGCTCGTGGCCGCGCTCTTCTGGAAGAACAGCACGCGGTGGGGAGCGCTGGCCAGCACGCTGTGGACGGCGGCATCGGTCGTGGCCGTCGCGATCGTTCAGAATGTGATTCCCTCGCCGCCGCCGGGATCGGACATCACGGTCTGGGCTCTCGGCGATCTACGCATCATCACGCGGGGCGCCGCGGGCACGTTCGTGTTCGGACTCCTTCCCGTCGTGCCGATGACCATCATCTCGGCCGTGCTGATGATCGTGGTTTCCCTGGGTACAAAGAATTTTGCGAAGCCGGGTGAGGCTACACTGCGACGCTACTTCGCTCAGTAGCTTCACAGGAGATCATCGCATCGGAGATCCGCTGTGGAGAGTCCCTGGCGCTTCAGCCAGCGTCCCAGCGGCGACCCGCGCATGCGTTGCACCGCGGCGTCGTCATTCAGGAATTGATCAAGCATGTCTCCGCTCCCTTCTCGCCCACGTTGGCGTAGGAGAGGAGACCCCGATTATGCCGCGCGCGGCATACCCGGCATTCGTTTGCGACGCATCTGCTGGAAGACGGCTCCGACATTCGTACTGTGCAGGAGCTTCTTGGTCACAAGGACGTGAGCACGACGATCTCCACGCACGTGCTGAGCCGTGGAGCGTTGGGCGTGAGGAGTCCGGCGGATCGGCTGGTGCTTGCGAGGCGCCGGACGTGAGCGAACTCGGCGCGTGCGATGCCGCTGACGTGGTCGCCGCATTTCTCGCGCGTAACCCTCCTGCAGCTTCTGGGTGCAACAGGGTCTTTCCGGATTGGCATCGACCGATCTCGCGACTACCTACTTTTGGGAATCGAGTGCGGGCCAAACAGGGACTCGCGGCATTCTGCATGGCTATGTCATGGGACGTCACGCACGATCCTTTATGAAACTTCCTGCGGCGCAGCGCCGAACGTTTGCTCTGGATCAGATGGGCCGAGTATTTCCCGAGGCGCCGGCACAGGCGGAATCGGTGCTTTCGGTCTCATGGGATGAGGAGCGGTGGAGTCGGGGAGCGTACGCATTTCTACGACCGGGCGATGGCAGGCGTCTGTTTCCTTATCTTGCATCGCCTGAGGGTCGTGTTCACTTCGCTGGCGAGCATACCTCAACGTGGTTCCTGCGCGGATCGATGCAAGGAGCGTTGGAATCGGGTATCCGCGCGGCACGGACGATAAACGATCTGGCGAATCGCGGTGCCTAACATGGCGCTGCACCCGTCGGCCGCGGCTGCGATCCCGAGCGGCCGCGGGTGAGCGCCGAACGTTAGCCAGACATCGGCGCCAACAGGCATGGAACAGGAGAACGTCGACCAGAAGAGTCACATCAATCGATCACCGGCAAAGGACCGTCACGAACGCTTATCGTGCCTTGGGGCACAAGGAGTCGACCATGAGTCGCCGCGCGCTTCTCGGAATCATCGCGCTGTTCGTAGTCGCCGCCACCGGAATCCAGGGTCAGACGGCAGTTGAAAAGGAGTTGACCAAGATCGAAAACGATTGGAGCACGGCCTGGATGAAGAAGGACTCGGCGGCGTTGCAGAGCCTCTTTGCGACCGAGTACTTCGCCACGGACTGGGAAGGTGTGACGTACAACAAGTCGCAGGAGATCGCGAATGCGATGGCACCAGATAGCCGCACACAGTCGTTTGTCCTGTCGGACCTCAAGGTCCAGGTCTACGGCGACGTCGCGGTAGTGACCGGACTCAACACGATCAAGGCAACATTCAAGGGCGCCGACGTCAGCGGTGCATATCGATTCACTGACGTCTTTGTGAAACGGGATGGACGATGGCAGGCAGTCGCGACGCAAGGAACGAAGGTCGTGAAGAAGTAGTCATTCATGCTGGCTAACACGCAAATGGAGCCGACGCGCCGCTGAAGAACGACGGCGCGCGGCTCATTTGCAACGTTAGGCTTCTGAGCGGAGCAACTTGGTAAGTCAAGTGTTCAGGAACTGAGGGTTCCACACCACGTCTCGGGAACAAGCGAGGCTTGACATGGAAGCAGACGCGCGGCAGATCATCACATTGTTCATGTACTTCGGAGGCGTTCTCCTTTGCTTCATTCGATGGCCGCGCGGCGACCGTCTGCACTTGGTCTTGTGCGCCATGGCGGTAGCGCTCTGGCTGGGTTGCTTGATGCTCGAGCCGAAGGCTCGCGGCTGGGTTTTTGTCGCGACGGCGGCCTACATGTTGTTCATCTCCACGTCTAAGCCGTATCGCCGTCGAGCTGGTCTGACCCGGTGACTTCGAAGAGGCGCAGCCTGATGGGTGCGTGGGACAGGCAAACGCCCGAGGCTTGACGATTGACCCGTGTGGGACACTCGGTGGTGCGGGACGCGCTCAGCAGGGGCCGAAACTTCCCGCAGGTAAGTGGGTGCCTTCTGAACGAAGGCGGTGGTTTTAGCGAAGAATGAAAAGCCGACGTTCCCGAGTCGTGGTAACGCGGAAATCACTAGGCAAGGGTGCTGGGCTTGCGATCATCCGCAGGCGGCCGACGCCCCCACAGGACTCGGCTCGCGAGCATCGAATCAACACCGAAGTGGTCGTCGACGCGTACGACGGTGCTGAGCGCGCCTTGGGGTGGTACAGCTACTTGGAAAACCGGCTTGAGTTTCCGTTCACGGCTAAGTGCGCGGTACAGCGAGCCGTTTCGCCATTGCTGGTCGGCGACGAAGTCGAGGTCATTGCCATGGCGCCGGCGGATGAGTGTGCGCACGACATGCTTGTCATGATCCGGTGGGAGCATGGTGGTCTGGGCGTACCGCTCTCTCAGCTCACACCGACCTCGGCTGGGGCGGCAACGAACGTCACCGTTGGCGATTGGCACTACTGGGTTGGGCAGGGCTACCAGTTCCGTTAAATACACGTCGTTGACACGAAGCCTAACAGGCGATGGAGCCGACGCCTCGCGCCGGTGGTATCGTGGCGGCGCGCGGCGCGGCTCATCGCCAATGCGTTGGGCCGATTGCATGCGGCTCCCGTCGTGTCCCGGACACCGGCCTTGACCTCAAATTGACCGGTCATGACTATGCAGAACACGGATTGCAGCCGCCGCACCTTTCTCAGAATAGCCGGTGGCGCCTGTGCGTCCGCCGCAGTCCCCTCGTCCATCGATGCTGCGCCGCCACTCGCACCACCCATCGACCTGCCGACGGCTACGCTGTGGGAGGCGAGCGAGCTCGTACGCACGAAGAAGGTTTCGCCGAAAGAACTGACCGCGGCATGCCTGGCGCGGATTCAGCGCTTGGACCCGAGCTTGAACGCGTTCATCACCGTGACTGCCGAACAGGCGACAGCGGACGCGCAACGCGCGGAAGCGGAGATCATGAAAGGCGGTTGGCGGGGTCCGCTGCATGGAATTCCTGTGGGCCTCAAGGACTTGTTCGATACGGCGGGCGCGCGGACGACGGGCGGAAGCGGGCAGTTTGCGGATCGCGTCCCTGCCGAAGACGCCGAAGTCGTACGGCGACTCAAGGCAGCAGGCGCGGTGATCGTCGGCAAACAGAACTTGCATGAGTTCGGATTGGGCGCGACATCCGCATCGAGTCACTTTGGTCCTGTTCACAATCCCTGGAACCGGGACTACGTCGCTGGAGGCTCATCCGGCGGATCAGCAGCCGCCGTGGCGGCTTCGCTCTGTTACGGCGCCCTCGGGACCGACACAGGAGGATCGGTCCGTCTGCCCGCGTCCTTCTGCGGTACCGTGGGGCTCAAACCGACGTATGGGCGCGTAAGCACGCGTGGAGTCATTCCTCTCTCGTGGTCTCTGGACCACGTCGGCCCGCTCACGCGCAGTGTGTTGGATGCTGCGATACTCCTGCAGGCAATCGCGGGTTACGATGCCCAGGACGCAACCAGCGTCGATCGACCGGTTCCAGTGTTGATGGCGGCCATCAAGCGCGGGCCGAAATCGCTGCGGGTTGGCGTGCCGAGGGAATATTTCTTTACAGGGCTGCAGGCAGATGTGCAAGCGGTAGTCGAGCAGGCGATTGGCGTCCTGTCGAAGCTGACCGCGGGCGTACAGGACGTGATTGTGCCGGTGAGTCCGGAAATGCAGCTCGCCGTGATGTTGGCGGAAGGCTTTGCATTTCACGCGGCGCGAGTCCGAGAGACGCCACACTTGTTTCAGCGGCCCGTGCTGGGACGTTTGCGCGGCGGTGAGGCCGTGCGCACGGCGACATATATCGACCGGCGACGCGAGCTGGATCAGGTGCGTCGCGCGGCGCCAGGCCTATTCGCGCATGTCGATCTGCTCATCACACCGACCGTCCCACTCTTGCCGATACCGATCGCCGAAGCGCAGGATGACGAAGCCGGAACGGCTTTGTATGCGCGCAACACGAGACCGTTTAACGCCTACGGGCTGCCCGCCGTATCCGTTCCCTGCGGGTTCGCGAAGAACGGTCTACCAATCGGCCTGCAAATTGTCGGGCCGCCGTGGGGAGAGGAGTCCGTTCTTCGCCTGGCTCACGCATTCGAACAGACGACCGACGCAGGGAAGCGACGTCCTGTGATCTGACCATTCGATTGCACATGAGAACCTACGGCCCAACGACGCGATGGAGCCGTCGGCGCTGGGCCTGGCGCTGGAGCGCCGCGGCTCATCGCTCGCGCGTTAGACAGCGCAACCGACGTTAGGCAACTGCTGATCTCGTGACACTGGTTTCGCGCACCTTCGTTTCATGCGCATTCGCTTTCCGCATCCGTTCGTCCTTTTGCTCGGTGGCGTCCTGGTGGCCGCCGTCCTGACGTGGATCCTGCCCGCCGGCCAGTACGAGCGCCGCATCGATGTCGCAACCGGGGGTGAGGTGGTTGTCGCAGGAACCTACAAGAAGGTGGACGCGTCGCCAGTTGACCTAGGCCAGGCCGTCCTCGCCGTTCCGCGCGGGATGGTGGATGGCGCGGAGATCATCATCGTTATCCTGCTGGTCGGCGGCGCGTACGCGCTGCTAGACCGCACGGGGGCGCTCGGCAGGCTCGTGGCGGCTCTGGTCGGTCGGTCACGTTCCCCTGTGACAGTGATTGCCGGCGTGAGCGCGATATTTGCGACATTCGGGGCACTGGAGAACATGCACGAGGAGATCATCGCGCTCGTGCCAGTGCTTCTGGTGCTGAGCCGCGGGCTCGGCTTCGGCGCGATAACCGCCCTCGCCATGAGCGTCGGCGCAGCCGTCGTGGGGGCAGCGTTCGGGCCGACGAACCCGTTCGCGGGTGGCATCGCGATGCGGTACGCGGAACTTCCCCTTCTCGCCGAGCCCGTCCTTCGCGTCGGCATGTTGTTTGTTGCGACGGCCGTGTGGTTTGGGTGGACGGTGTGGCAGGCGAAGCACGATGACATCCGCCCGGACCTCGGACCGCTCCCCGGCGAAGCGGTCGGGTATCGCGACGGCGTGATGCTGGCGCTCGTGGTTCTCCCGTTCGCCCCGTACGTCTATGGCGTGCTCCGGCTCGACTGGGGTTTCAACGAGTTGTCCGCCCTCTTCCTGGTAGCGGGGTTCGCAGTCGGGCTCCTGGCGGGGTTCGGCCTGCGCGGGACGGCAGTCGAATTCCTGAAGGGGATGGAGACCATGCTGGCAGCTGGATTGTTCGTCGGGGTCGCGCGGGCGATTTCCGTCGTGCTGACCGATGGGCAGATCATCGACACCATCGTCCACAACCTTTCGCAGCCGCTCCAGCACGTCCCTGGGTATCTCGCTGCCGCCCTGATGGTTCCCGTCCACGCCGCGCTTCATATCCCGGTGCCGTCGAACAGCGGCCACGCCGTGCTCACGATGCCGATCATGGTGCCGATGGCGGACCTGTTAGCAATGCCGCGCCTTGCGGCGGTCATCGCCTACCAGACAGGCGCGGTGCTGATGGATATGTTGAACCCGACGAACGGTGCACTGCTCGCGATGTTGCTGGCTGCCGGCGTCCCGTATGCGCGCTGGCTGCGGTTCGCCATACCCGGCGCACTCTTGGTCAGCGTAGTAGGGTTCGCTGGACTCGCGCTTGCGTTCTGACACCTCTCCGGCGCACGCGCTCACTTGCGCTGTCTAACACGGTTTGCAGCCGGCGGCAGTGCGATCATCAGCCGCCGCGGCTGAAACCTAACCGTTAGGCGCTTTTACTGAAGTCGAAGGAACCGACTGATTGTCCTGACCGGAGGTAGTATGCGCGGGACGAGTTGGATATTCGCGGCGGTGTTGACCGCCTTGTTGGTTCATTCCCCGGATGCCCAAAGTCAGTGGCCGACGAAGACATGGCCGTCCTCGACGCCGCGTGCTGTCGGGCTCGACCCGACCATGCTGGCTCGCCTCGATGCGGATATCGCGAGCGGCAAGTACGGATACGTCGATAGCATGCTGGTGATCCGCCACGGGATGATCGCGTACGAACGCACCTACAGGCACGACTACGCGAACATTTACCGCCAGGAAGCACGTACGCCGGGGCCTCTGAACCCCCACGACTCGTCGAGTCCGTACAACTACTTTAACCCGTGGTGGCACCCGTACTACCGGCGCGGCGATCTGCATACGATGCAGTCAGTCACAAAATCGGTCACGTCGGTGGTAATTGGCATTGCCGCGGCCAGGCGACAGTTCCCGCCGCTCGACACGCCCGTGCTCACCTTCTTCGACGCCGGGAAGGTTGCCAACATCGACGACCGGAAGCGTCGCATGACGCTCCGGCACGTGCTGACGATGACCACGGGACTCGATTGGAACGAGGACCTGCCCTATGCAGATCCCAACAACGCATCGAGTCTCATGGAAGCCTCGTTCGACTGGGTAAGGTTCACGATCGATCGCCCCATGGCGGAGGAGCCGGGCACGAAGTTCCAGTACAGTAGCGGCGCGACGCAGTTGCTGTCGCACGTATTCAGGTCCGCCACAGGCCAAGACATCGAAGAGTACATCCGTAGAGCACCTGTTTGCGCCCCTCGGCATCACACGACATTTTTGGAAACGCTCGCCGACGGGGCTTGCCGACACGGAAGGTGGTCTCTACTTGGCGCCGCGGGACCTCGCCAAGATCGCGTATCTGTATCTCAAGAAAGGCGCGTGGGAGGGGAAACAGATCGTTACGTCTGAGTGGGTGAATGCCTCCCTTACACCGAGCGTCACGGTCTCGAACCGCGGCACGGGTGTGAAGTACGGCTACAAGTGGTGGCTGTTTGAGTACGGCACGAACTCGCGGCTCGCGTTCGCCGGATTGGGGTTCGGTGGTCAGCAGCCCATCGTCCTTCCGGAGCTGGACCTCGTGATGGTCTTTACCGGCTGGAGTATTCTTCCTGACACACCGAGACTCACTGCGCGCGTTGCCATCGATCGGGTGCTCGAGGCGGTCCTGGACAAGGACAACAGCAAGTCATCGAGATGACGACGTGTGCCGCAGTTCAGGTGTGCCAGTGAGGTCGCGCCTAACACGGCATGCAGCCGTCGGCGCTGGGCCTGGCGCTGGAGCGACGCGGCTCATCGCTCGCGCGTTGGCGGACGTAGCTTCCCCGGTTGGACCCGTGGCGAAGTTCGATCTTGATGATCATGACGCAGGCTTGGTGTCGTCGGCGCGGATGTGTCGAGGAAACGAGCAAGGTCACATCAACCAAGAGTTAGTAGATTGAGGAGGCAGCCGATGAGAACGCTCGGACTGGCGGTGGCATTACTGGGGGTGGTCGCGGCAACAGCGCCGATGGCTGCGAATGTTGATGATGATGATGACGGCGCGAGACGCGCTGTGACGGTCATGGCCTTGAATGTTTACCATGGCGTAAACGCTGAGATTTTCGCGGTCCCCGGCGCCGAAAGCGTCCCAGACCTGCTTGCCAGGGTCTCAGCCGTATACAACGGCTACCTCACCAGAAACTTCCCGAGCGCGCAGTCGCGTTAGCGGAGGAAATCAAGGCCACGCGTCCAGACTTGATCGGCCTTCAAGAAGCCGTTCTGGTCCGGACGGGTGCGCCGTTTTCACCGACGCCAGCCACGACGGTAGCCCTCGACTACGTCCAGATCCTGCTCGACGCTCTCGCCAATCGCGGACTGCACTACTACGTAGTTGTGCAGACGATCGGTCTCGATGTCGAGCTACCGAGCTCTCTTGGTTTCGACGTTCGCCACACCGATCGCGAGGTGATCCTCGCGCGCAAGAGCGCGGACCTCAAGCTCACTAACGCTCAGGCTGGGAACTTTCTCGTCAACTGCGTGTTTCCTGGACCCTTAGGGAGCCCGCCGGTAACCATCCGCAGGGGATGGGCGTCGGTCGACGGGAAGACCGGCGGGAGGTCTTTTCGGTTCCTAACGACACACCTGGATGGCGACTGCCTGAGCGTGACATCCGGAGTACCAAGACGCGCAGGCCGCCGAGATATTAGGAGGTCCGGCGGCTACGGACTTACCGCTCATCTACGTGGGCGATCTCAACTCCCCAGCCGATGGCACGGGCACGGCGACGTACGACAGGGCGCTGGCAGCTGGATTCGTTGATGCCTGGAGTGAAGCCGGCACCGGAAATGGATTGACCTGTTGCCAGGCGGACGACCTGCTGAATCCCGGCTCGCTGTTGAGTACCCGAATCGATTTTGTCCTGTTCAGAGGTGACTTCACAGTGCGTAGGGTTGACGTCGTGGGAGAGGATCCAGCCGATCGAACCCCCTCAGCGTTGTGGCCATCCGATCATGCGGGCGTCGTTGCAACACTCAGACTTCCTCGGCACTAATCCGGTCGTCGAGGGTTTAGCTCGCGGGCATCGGCGTGGGTGCGATCGTGGACCTGCTATCAATTCAGGTCAGGCCCCATCGTGGCGTGTTCCGGAGGCTGACAAGCGCCCGGCAACGAACGAAGGGATATACTCGCTCGTTTGGAAGACTGACATCTATGAAGTTCCTTGTGCAGTGGTCTCTTCCGGCATCCACGTATCGCCCGGCGGTGGCGCGGTTCCTCAAGGCCGGCGGGATGCCGCCGGCAGGCGTCACGCTGGTCGGCCGCTGGCACGGCATGAGCGGCAAGGGCGTCGCCGTGGTCGAGACAACGGACGCCAAGGCGCTCTTCGCCTGGATCGCCGAATGGTCGGAGTTCCTGCCGCTCGAGACTACGCCGGTCGTGGAGGACGCAGACGCAGGCGCGGTGCTGAGTTCGATCTACAAGTAGCTCTGTCGCCCGCCGCCGCCGATTGTGTGGCGGCGGGCGAGCCGATTCGATCCGTACCGCTGTGCCCGGCGCACACGACAGACCGTCGCCCATCGCCTCTAGACCATCGCCGATCGCCCACGCACGTCGCCCTCGCCCACCCTACGTTATGATCCGACGGACATGACATCTCAGGCCAACTCGACCGTGCGGCTGACGCCGGTGCAATGGATGATCTGCGCCATTGCCGCCATCGGTTTCGCGTTCGACATCTACGAAATCCTCATGCTGCCGCTCATCGTCCGGCCGGCGCTGCTCGAGCTGACAGGCGCGGCGCCTGGTTCGCCGCAATTTCAGATGTGGGTAGGCCGGCTGTTCTACATCCCGGCGTTCGCGGGCGGCATCTTCGGATTGCTCGGCGGCTACCTGACCGATCGACTCGGACGCCGTCGCGTGCTGACCTACAGCATCCTGATTTACGCGGTGGCGGCGTTTCTGTCGGGCTTCTCCTCGTCGATCGAGATGCTGCTGCTCTTGCGCTGCTTCGTCTTCGTCGGCGTGTGCGTGGAGTTCGTCGCGGCCGTTGCCTGGCTGGCGGAGCTCTTCCCCGACCCGATGAGGCGCGAAAAGGTACTTGGCTACACACAGGCGTTTTCGTCGCTCGGCGGCATCCTGGTCGCCACGGCGAATGGCCTGTGCATCGCCTATGCCGCCAGCCTGCCGTCCTTGAATCTGTTCGGCTTCTCGATACCCGATCCCCATGCGCCGTGGCGCTACACGCTGATGTCGGGCGTGCTGCCGGCGATTCCGCTGATTCTCATCCGGCCGTTCCTGCCGGAATCTCCATCGTGGCAGCAGAAGAAAGCGGCCGGCACGCTGGGCCGGCCGAGCCTCGCCGCAATCTTCTCGCCCGAGCTTCGACGCACCACGATCGTGACGACCATCATGTTCGCCTGCGCGTACGGCGCCGCGTTCGGCGCCATCCAGCAGGTGCAGCAGATCGTTCCGGGGCTGCCGGAAGTCCGTCAGATGGTGCAGGGAATGCCGCCACCGCGCGCCGGGCTGGCGACCCAGGAAGTGGCCGCGAACGTCACCAAGGTGCAGGAAGTCGGCGGCCTGGCGGGACGCGTGGCGCTCGCCTATCTGGCAGTGGTCATCGTCAGCCGCCGCAAGCTGATCCGGTTGTTTCAGATCCCCGGCCTCATCGTGATGCCCATCACATTCGCGATCGCGGCAACGACGAGCCTGAACTGGTTGTATGTCGGGATGTTCTTCGCAGGATTTTTCACCGTCGGCCAGTTCAGCTTCTGGGGCAACTACCTGCCGCGCGTCTATCCTCTACACTTGCGCGGCACCGGGGAAAGCTTCGCCGCCAACATCGGCGGACGCCTCATCGGCACTTCGTTCGCCTGGCTCACGGCCACGCTGGCCGTGACGTCGGACCGCGCGTACGCACCCACCAAGATCGCCCTCGTCGCCGCCGCCGTCGGCTTCGCTGTGTACCTCGTCGGGTTCATCGCCAGCTTCTGGCTGCCCGAGCCGCCCAAGGAAAACCTGCCTGACTGAGCCTTCAGAATTTGGAAGCTAAAAACTAGAAACTAAAATCTAAAATCGGAAAGTTTTTCGACTGTACGTAGTGTCCGCCTTCAGGCGGACCTCGTGAGAGTCCGGCTAAAGCCGGACACTACGTACTGCAACATCCATCCGGCCGTCAGGAGCCAAAGCAGTACAGCCGGCCGTCGTGCGTCCCGATGACGAGGCGGCCGCTGGCGACAGCCGGCGATGCGGTGATGGCGGCGCCCGCGTCGAAATCCGAGAGCTTTGTACCCTTGGCCAGGTCGAGCTCGTAGAGACGGCCGTCGGTAGACCCCACGAACACGCGGCTGCCGACGACGACAGGAGAAGACTCGACACGCGCGTTCGTCATGAACGTCCAGTACTCCTTGCCCGTCTTCGCGTCGAGCGCGTGAATCATCTTGTCGCGGCCGCCGAGCACGACGCGACCCTGGATGAAGGCCGCCGATGAGTAATACGGAAACAGGCGCTCGGGGTGACGGTACGTCCACATCACCGTGCGCGCAGCCATGTCGATGCCGATCACCTCGTTTTCGAACGTGCCGACATACGCCGTCCGCCCGACGAGCACGGCGGACGCACCCATGTAGGCACCGATCGGTACGTTCAGGACCTCCCGGCCGTCCGCGACGCGAATGCCGCGGAAGGTTTCGTCACAGCCCGCGATGTACGCGACGCCATCGAGCACCGAGGGTGTGGCATGGACGTATCCCTGAAACTCGACTTTCCACGCCAAGGCTCCCTTGGCGGCCGACAGCGCGTACAGGAAGCGGTCGTACGAACCGATCAGCACGCGATCGCCGACGACAACCGGCGACGATCGGATTTCGCCGGTCGTCTTGAACGTCCACAGCGGCTTCCCCGACTTGGCATCGACCGCGTGAAACGTCCCGGTGAGGTCGCCGATGTACACCGCCCCGTCAGCGACCGCTGGAGAGGATTCTCCGATTTCACCGGTCTTGTACCGCCAGCGAACGGCCCCGGTCTGCAGATCCAGCGCGACGAGCTCGCCCGCGGCCGAGCCGACGTACACGGCGCCATCGGCAATGGCGGCGGAGGATTCGATGGCATCGCCCGCGTCGAAGGTCCACATGACCTTCAGCGCCGCGGGGAGCGTCGAGGACGCGACGCCGGTCAGCGGCGGATTGCCGCGAAACTGCGGCCAGGCGGCGTCCTGGGCTTGGACGGTCCGGCTAAAGCCAACGGTCCGGCTAAAGCCGGACACTACGTACTGCAGGCAGAGGAATGCGACCGTCAAACGGATCAGAAGGCGCATGTGTAAATCTCCCTGGCTCCCTCCGCATCGAACGGACGCGGGTTGAATCGGCCGGTCCATTGCGCCGCTGCCTCGCGTGCCAGCTCGGGCAAATCATCTTCCGAGGCACCGGCGTCTCTCAGAGTTTCCGGCAGACCGCCGGCTCTCGCAAGATCGAAGAGCCGTGACGCCAAATCGCGCCCCGGCAGCAGATCCGCGTACATCGCATCGACGACCGTGCTGTTCCAGCGCACGACGTGTGGAAGGAGAATCGCGATGGCATCACCATGTGTCGTGCCGTACCGCGCCGTCAGCGGATTCGCGCACGCATGCGTGGCACCCAGCATCGAGCGTTCGATCGCGGTTCCCGCGTAGAACGCACCCAGCTGCATCGCGGCGCGCGCGTCGAGATCGCCGGGCGACGCCAGCACGCGCTCGTAGTGGCCCTCGAGAAGTCGCCACGCCTCGAGCGACATCTCGGTCGACCGCGGATGGCGTTTGCTACACACGAAGCTTTCGACCGCGTGGGCGATCGCGTCGTAGCCCGCCGCCGCGGTCACCGCCGAGGGCTGCGTCAGGGTGAGCTGCGGGTCGAGGATGACCGCGCGAAACGCCGCTTTCGGATCGCCACAGGCCATTTTCTGGTGCGTACGCCGGATCGGAGATCAGCGCGTAGGACTGCGCTTCGCTGCCCGTTCCAGCGGTCGTCGGCACGCCAATCATCGGCAGCATGGGCTTCGCGGCCTTTCCATAGCCATGAAAATCATGAATGGTGCCGCCCTGCGTGAGCACGAAGTTGATCCCTTTCGCACAATCGAGGGAGCTGCCGCCGCCAAGCCCGATGATCGAGTCGATTCCGCGATTCGCCGCGTGACGCCTGCCCGCCTCGAGCATCCCGGCGTCGGGATTCGGGCCGAACTCGCTGAAATGCAGGGGGTCGACACCGGCCGCCTCGAGCGATCGACACGCGTGATCGTGATGACCGGCCCTCACCAGGCCGGGGTCCGCCACGACGAGCGTGCGCCTGAATCCGAGCTCTTTCGCCAACGCCCCGAGCTGATCGATCGTTCCGTCCCCGAAAAGCACACGGATATCTGTTTGGAGTTCCAACCGTAAACGCATTCGCTGGTTTGATTGTACTGGTACGGGACGCACGACTCGACGCAGAGCCGCTGAGACGCAGAGTGACGTCTTCCGGAAAACGAAAGATCGCGGCGACTCTGCGCCTCTGCGTCAACGTCCTGAATCTGGGACCAAATCTGCCAATCCACCAATCTGCCGATCTACCAATGCAGGCGAAGGGTCAATTCGCCTGGCTCACCGAGCTCATGTTGAACCGTTCGATCCGCAGCGCGGGGGCTTTCGAGCGCAGAAACTCGTCGTGCTCGCGTGGCAGGGCCAGTCCGGTGCGCCCCGCCTGCGTCGCCTGCGCGAGCGCGGCAATCGGGCTCATGTTCCAGCGGAAATTGTTGGCCGCGCCGACGACCTGTCCGCGCTCGACCAGATACACGCCGTCGCGCGTCAGGCCGGTGACCAGCGCGGTCTGCGGATCCACCGTGCGGATGTACCAGAAACAGGTGACGAGCAGCGCCCGGTCTGTTTCGGCGATCATCTGGTTCAGTGACGGGCCGTTGCCCTCGACGATCAGGTTGTTGACGTACGGCCGCGATGTCGCAGCCCCGGCTTTTGCCCCCCAGTAGCGCGGAGTAATGAGGTGCTCGAGCGTTCCGTTGCGGACCCAGCCGGTTCGCGACAAGTCCAGACCGTTGTCGAACACCGACGCGGCTTCGCTCGACTCGATGCCATTGTGAAAGGGCGCCGCTTCCACACCGGACTCCGCCGGATCTGAGTAGAAGGACAGATCGCCGAACAACCGCTCGCCGATGCGCGTCCCGCCGCCCGGCTTCGAAAATGGACTGCGGCCCTCGTCGGCATCGCGCCGCGTCATGAACCAGTACGCGGCGATCGCCAGGTCGGCCGCGCATGACGGCTCGAGCAGCACCTCGTGGGCGCCGGCGGGTATGTCGATACGCCGCGCCGCCCAGCCGAGCCGCTGCTCCAGCGTCGCGAGCATCGCGCGCAGATCGATATCGAGAAAATCCCGCGTCATCTGGCCGATCCACGACGAACGCGCGAAATCGGGGGTCTTCGCGGTGATCTCCACCTTGCCAATGCGCTCGCCGTGGCGCCTCTTCAATCCTGTGGACGTCGCGACCAGCGTGGTCTCCGATCGCAGTTCGGCGTAACCGAACGTCCGGATGCCCGCCCGCCGCGCCTGCTCGTACAACGTCGACAGTTGCGGCACCAGCGGATCGAACACGTGGATGTCGGCGTCTGCGGGCGGATCGTGCCATCCGGCGGGCTCGCCCGACGCCGGCAGGAGCGGCATGTAGTCGGGTGCGTCGGGCCGCCGCGCGCACGCGGCTTCCGACTCGCGGACGATGGCCTCGAGTTGCTCGGGTGGAAAATGCGTGCGCGTGACACCAGCCACCCGGTGGCCGGCGATGGAAATCACCGACAACGACGCCTCGTCGCCATCACCGTTGGTCGTCACCGTGTTGTGCGCCCATCGGACGTTGACCGCGGCGACGCGCCGGGCGATCACGATGCAGGCATCGGCCTTCGACAGCCGCAGCACGCGATCGATCGTCTCCTGAAGGGTGATCAGCTCCCCTCCTCGGCCGTGTTGAGGATGTTCACCTGCCGGAACAGCGCCGCGGGGCACCCATGTGTCACGGGCGCAATCTGCCCGGGCTGCCCCTTGCCGCAGTTGAATGCGCCGCCAAGGACGTAGGTAGCGGGCCCGCCGACCGCCTCGAGGGAATTCCAGAAGTCGGTCGTGCGCGACTGGTACGCGACGTCTTTCACCTGCCCGACGATCCTGCCGCCGCGCACGTGAAAGAACTTCTGCCCGGTGAATTGAAAATTGTAGCGCTGCATGTCGATCGACCAGCTCTTGTCGCCGACGATGTACAGCCCTTCATCCATGCCCGAGAGCAGATCCTGCAGCGTGATGTTCTTCGTGCCCGGACTCAGCGAGACGTTCGGCATCCGCTGCAGCGGCACGTGCCCGGCCTGATCGGCAAAGGCGCAGCCGTTCGATCGGCCGAAGCCCTGCTTGTGCGCCATCTGCCGATCGAGCTGGTAGCCGACGAGCACCCCATCGCGGATGATGTCCCACGTCTGCGCCGCCACGCCCTCGTCGTCGTAGCCAATCGTCGAGAGGCCGTGCTCCACCTGACGATCGCCGGTCACGTGCATCATCGGCGTGCCGAACTGGAGTGTGTTCAGCTTGTCGAGCGTCGCAAACGACGTACCGGCGTAGTTCGCCTCATAGCCGAGCACGCGATCCAGCTCGGTCGAGTGTCCGATCGACTCGTGGATGGTCAGCCAGAGGTTGGTTGGATCGACCACGATGTCGTAGCGTCCGGGCTTGACCGACGGCGACGACATCTTCTGCTCGAGCAGCGCCGGAATCTCGTCCGCGTCCTTCAGCCAGTCATAGCCGGTGGTGAAGTACTCCCAGCCGCGCCCGGCTGGCGGGGCCGCGTTGCCCATGGTTTCGAACGCGCCTGTCGATTTATCGATACGGACCGCCGTGAGATCGCCTTTCACGCGCACGCGCTGCTGCGTGATGCGCGAGCCTTTGAGCGACGCGAAGTACTTCTGCTCGCGCACGAGCATCAGGTGCGACGTCACCCGATCGACCAGCTTCGACCCCAGCGTGCGATCGTTCAAGCCGAGGAGAAAATCGATCTTCTCGTTCTCGGCCACGGCAAACGGATCGATTTCGTAACTCGAGACGTACGTGTCCTGGTATACGGGCTCATCGGCGAGCGTGACGGGCTCGGTGTTCAGTGGCGCGAGCGCCTCGGCCACCTCGACGGCACGCCGGGCAACGCTGGCGACGGCGTCGGCCGTGAGGTCGATCCCCGCCGCGAACCCCCAGGCCCCATTGCAGACCACCCGTACGCTGAAGCCGACCGACTCGGTCTCGATCGAGGTCTGCAACTCGCGATCGCGCGCAACGATGACGTGATTGTTGAGACGCTCGACCCGGAAATCGGCATGCGTGGCGCCACGACTGGCGGCGGCGCCGAGCGCCGCGTCGGCAAGACGATCGAGGGGAAGCGCGAGGAAATCGGGGTCGACGGCGCGCGGCATGGAACCCAGGGGTCAGTATACGTCGAACGTTTTGGGGTGGCCGGCGGCCCCCACCCCCTCTTTTGGAACTCGGCCCCGAGTACGTTACGATATATGTGATAGTCCTTTCGATTGACCCGCCTCTGTAGGTTTTTCCTCACAGAACGCCAGTCGCAGAAGGCAATTACAGTTTTTTGGAGGGGCAAACCCTGTTTCAGGCACTATGAATACGACCGAACACGTACGCATTCTCATCGTCGGCGAACCTCCCACAGGCCCACAACTCGGAACGATGCTCGACTCGGACGGCCACCTCGAAATCGTCGGCGATGCCGACGCCCTCGAGGCGACGCGGCAGCTGCTCGAAGACACGCCCCGGACCGAAGTGCTCGTCATCGCCAAATTCCCCTCCCTCGAAACGGCCCAACAGGCGGTTCAGGAAATACGCCGCACTCAGTCGGCCGAGCTCCGCTCGCCGACGGTGACCCCGCGCGAGCGTGAGATCGTCGCGCTGCTCTGCGAGGGGCACAGCAACAGGGAGACCGCCAGGGCGCTCAACATCAGCATCAAGACGGTCGAAGCCCACCGCTTGAACATCATGCGCAAGCTTCGGCTCACGTCGCTCAGCCAGCTCGTGCGCTACGCGATTCGCGAAGGCATCATCGCGGGCTAGCAGACCGTTCCAAAAGAAAACCCGCGCGATCGCAGCGCGGGGATGAGGCGGCGGGTGGCCTCCACCGTGTGGCGCTGATCGCGCGTGGGAGCCGACTCGTCGCCGTCGTGCATGACGACGATGTCGCCGTCGGAGACGCGCGCGTCGATGCGGCGGAAGGTGCTGTCCGCGCCGCGCGCCCGGAACCAGTTGAAGTCCCACAGCATCCAGCCAAAGCCAACGAGCCGGTAGTCCAGCTCGCCCAGGCCGTCGTACATCTGACCGCTCCGCCAGCCCGCGTGCGGCCGGAACGCACGGCAGGGCCTCCCGCCGGCCAGCGCTTCGATGCGATCGGCCGCGCCGGTGAGCGTCCGTCCCAGTTGCGCCGGGGTCATGACCATGAATCGGCGCGACGCCGAATGCAGCGCAACGGCGTGGCCATCGGCGAACTGACGCTTGACGATCGGCGCGGTCTCCTCGTCGAGATGCGCATCGATGATGAAGAAGGTGGCGCGCACCTGTTCGGCCTTCAAGACATCGAGCAGGTCGGGTGTCGTCGACGGATTCGGGCCGTCGTCGTAGGTCAGATACACGGTGGGCGTTCCTGTACGTGGCATCTCCCACACCGCGCGATCGCCGGCCATCCAGTCGATGACAAACGGCGCCGGCCACATGTGCGCGAGTGCGGTAATCGCGATACCTATCGCCAGAAATACGAACACGGCGCTCCAGACGTTTGGTGGCAGTGAAATTACAAAAATCGTACGCACAGGTCCCGGCGCCCGGAGGCGTAACGATTGAATGCACATCGATCGGTCAAGACCGTGCGTGGATCGTATTTTGTAACGGTTACAGCCCAGGAGGACACATGCGTCGAATTCATGCATTTTGGGTGTGCCTGGCATTCTCGATCCTGTTCCTGGCGGCGGCTGATCCGGCCCAGTCGCAGGTTAGAAAGGGCATCCAGGGAGGCATGTCGATCGATCCCGATCAGGCCTTCTTTGGCGGCCACCTCGAAACGGCGCCGCTCGTCGACAACCTGCGATTCCGTCCGAACGTCGATGTCGGCCTCGGTGACGACCTCACGACGGTTGGATTGAATTTCGACTTCACGTACATGTTCACGGCGGGCAGGCCCTGGAACATTTATGCCGGCGCCGGCCCGGCCATCAACTGGTTGAACCACGACAACGGGTCGGACATGGAAGGCGGCTTCAACATCCTCCTCGGCGCGCGGCAGCGCGACGGCCTGTTCTTCGAGCTCAAGATTGGCGCCGTGGACAGCCCGGATTTGAAATTCGGCGTGGGTTTCACATTCAGGTAACATCGCAGGCCCGGGCGTCTGCGACTTGACCAATTCCCCACTTGACGAATATCGCCAACGGCGGGCGGCGCGCGCCGACGAACATGCGCGCCTGGCCCGCCTCGACGCCCGTCTCGCGTACGCGCGGCTCGGCACCGTCGGCGCAATCGCGCTCTGCGCCTGGCTGATCTTTCAATTCGGCGTCACTCCATGGGTGCTGGCCGTTCCGCTCCTGGCGTTCGCCCTGCTGGCGGCCTGGCACGACCGGGTCATACGCGCAGCCAATCGCGCGGCGCGCGCGATCGATTTCTACGACCACGGCATCGCGAGGCTCGAAGACCGCTGGCAGAACCTGGGCGAGCCAGGCACGCGATTCCTGACCGAAGATCACCTCTACGTCCGTGACCTCGACATCTTCGGATCCGGTTCGCTGTTTCAACTGCTGTCGCTGGCCCGCACGCAACTGGGCGAAGAACGGCTCGCAAGCTGGCTGACCGTCGGCGCCGCCCTGCCGGAGATCCGGCAGCGTCAGGCGGCAATCGCCGAGCTTCGCGAGGCCCGGGACTTCAGGGAGGCCCTGGCGACTGCCGGCGGCGCGTCAAGCGACATCGACACCGCGGCGCTCAGCGCGTGGGCGTCGGCGCCGGCGTCGCCCGAGAGTGTCTGGCTTCGCGCCGCGGCCATCATCCTGGCGGCGGCCATCGTCGGCGCGGGGTTCTGGTGGGCGCGGGGCGGTCCCGAGTCGCCCCTCGTCGTCGTCATTCTTCTGAAGATGGTGCTGACCCGCCCTTCCCGCACGCGCGTCGACCGCGTGGTCCACGGCGTGGAGCGTCCTCTCAGGCAACTCGACACGCTGGCCGACACCCTGTCGCTCATCGAGCACGCGACGTTCAGCAGCCCGCGTCTTGTCAACATCCGCAGCGAGATGATGAGCCAGGGAGTCGTGCCGTCGGAAGCGATTCGGCGGCTGGCGCGGCTCGCCGACATGCTCGACTGGCGCCGGAACGCCATCTTCGCACCCGTCTCAGCCCTGGTCTCGTGGCCGCTGCACCTCGCCTCGGCCATCGAAGCGTGGCGCCGCGAGTTCGGGCCGAAGGTGCTGGCGTGGCTGTCGGCCATTGCCGAGTCCGAAGCATTGAGCTCGATCGGCGCGTACGCGTACGAGCATCCGGAGGATCCGTTTCCGGCGCTCATCGAGGCAGGTCCCGCCCGTTTCGAAGCGGTCAGCCTCGGACACCCGCTCGTGCCCGCGGCACGGATGATCCGCAACGACGTGGCGCTCACCGAACACGTCAGGTTGCTCATCGTGAGCGGTTCGAACATGTCCGGGAAAAGCACGTTGCTGCGCACCGTTGGCGTGAATGTCGTGCTGGCCATGGCGGGAGCGCCCGTGCGCGCGTCGGCGCTGTCGCTGACGCCGCTCTCGGTGGGCGCCACGCTGCACGTGCACGATTCGCTGCAGGCGGGCCGGTCGCGATTCTTCGCCGAGATCTCGCGCATCCGGCAAATCGCGGATCTTGCGGGGAAGGCGCCCGAACCGCTGTTTCTGCTGGACGAGCTCTTTCAGGGGACCAACTCGCACGATCGGAGAATCGGCGCCGAAGCCCTGCTTCGGAATCTCATCGATCGCGGCGCGATTGGCCTCACGACGACCCACGATCTGGCGCTCACGGTCATCGCCGACCAGTCAGATGGGCGTGCCGTGAACGTGCATTTCGAGGATCAGCTCGAGCACGGCGAGCTGGTGTTCGACTATCGCATGCGGTCCGGTCCGGTGACCCACAGCAACGCGCTGGCGCTGATGAAAGCGGTCGGGTTGCCTGTGCACACTATTGGAAGATTGGCAGATTCGTAATCTTCCAATCTACCAATCTGCCAATCTTCCAACGCTGGATTCACTATTCCCACCAGCGCCGGCTGCTCTGCGTCCGATTCCCAACCTCGCGGACCGACGCCACGCCATCGCGCAGCCCAAGAGTCCGCAGATCCGGAACGCTCTGGCTCACTGTGACGCAGCGCGAATTGCGCGACGCGCCGTCGCACAGCTCCCATGTGCCTCCGTACACCTGCACGCTGCGGGCGCGGTCGCCGAGCGCTCCCAGATTGGTCGCGTTGTTGACGATGTCGCGCGCGTCGCCACGGAAGTTGGTCCGATCGTAGACGACCAGGCGCGTCTGGCTGCCACGGCCATTGCCGTTGCCGTTGTTCCACCAGCCGCCGTTGCCGTTGTTGCCGTTCCGGTTGTTGCCATTTCGCGCGAAGCCGACCACGCGCATCGATGAGATCCGATCGTTCCAGCCTTCCTGGCGCAAGTCCTCGACCGAGCCCGTGAAGACACGACAGTCGCCCGCGAAGTTGATGTCGCGGCACACTTGCCATGACTGATTGCCGTTGACGTGGATGCTGCTGATCCGGTCGTTCATGCCGTCGGCGCGCAAGTCGGCCACTTCGTTGCGAAATGTGGCGCTGTCGCCGCGATAATCCGGATCCTCGTAGACGGTAATGCCGTCGTTGTACCCGCTATATCCCCGGTCTCGCCCTTGCGCCGACGCATCGATCGAAAACGCCGACACGGCCAGAACAACAGCAAGCGCGATTCGAAGCCCCATAGACCACCTCCACTGCCCATGGGATTGCAACCGGCATGCCGTCGAATTCTCGAGAAAACGCTAGGCAAAATGCGAGAGAAAGCGCGGGCCTTGTCCGCGCGACAGGACACCAATCAATTTGGCAATCGTCAATCGACAATATGGCAATGCCAGCGTCAGTAGTTCGTTGTCCTGTCGATCAACCCGCGCTCGCGCGCCAGGTGGTCGCAACGCCGGAACGTCGCGCCCGCCACCGCGGCGAAGACGAGCGTGAGGATGGCGACGAGCACGAGCAGCTGAAGGTCGCCAATGCCGGCAAGCGTTGGATACACATCGGCCACACGGCCGATGAGTGCACGGCGGACGAGCTCGAGCCAGTACGTCACCGGCAGCAGATATCCCACCGGACGCAGCCACCACGGAAGCACCTCGAGTGGAAACACCGCGCCGCAGAACAGATAGAGCGCGGCCGCCACCGCTTCTCCCACGAGCCAGGAATTGTGCGCGATGACGAGGACGATGCTCGCGAGCGTGAGCCCCATCATCGCGAGCAACGCGACGCCTGCCACGAGCGCCGCGATGAACAAGCCCCATCGCACATCCCCCAGGTTCAGCTGGAGCTGAAGAAACAGCACGCCGAAAGCGAGCGTGATGGCCACCGACAGGCTCGTCGTCAGGAAGCGCGCCACGCCGCGGCCCATGAGGTACATCGGAATGTGCACCGGCGCGACGTACATCGACTTGAGCGTCCGGAATCGCTCCCGATCGTCGACGACCGCCTGAGCCATTCCGGCCATGACCGCGCCGACGTACATGTAGAAGGCGTTGCCGACGTACAGGTACGAAAACGCCGGCGAGGCGAAGTTGCCGTGGGTGACCATGCCGAACATCACGACGAGGATGGCGGCCGACGTCAGCGGCTTGACGATCGAATAGAGCGCGAACAGCGACGGCGACGCCCAGTTCGATTCAATCTGCCATCCCAGCCACGTTGCGGTCTTGAGTGAGGTCCACATGGTTTTCAGTTCTCAGTTCTCAGTTCTCAGTCTTCAGTTTTCAGTCTTCAGTTTTCAGTGGAACCGTAATCTGCCAATCTGCGAATCTGCCAATTCAGGTATCTCCTAGGCGCGGCTTTCCGTCAGCCGCCCTTCCGCAATCGCCAGCCGCTCCAGGTGGGCGAGTAGAAAGCGCGCGGCTATCAAGAACACGACGCTCAGACCGGCCAGGACGGCGACCTCGGTGCCGACATCGAGAAATCCGAGCGCGACACCCGACGGGGACGTCAGTTGCCGGATCGCGTCGAGTGCCAGCGTCAGCGGAATAATCGACGCGCCGGCGGCCACCCAGAAATTGAAGTTGCGAACTGGAAAGAACGTGCCCGACAGCAGGAACACCGGCTCCTGCGCCAGGTTCACCAGGTGCCATCCCTCGCGTCCAAACAGGAGAAACATCGACGCGAACATCATCCCCATGCCGTACAGCGCCACGAGCGCGAGCGCGAAGACGAGCAACAACAGCGGCCCGTTCGACACGTCGAAGCGCACGCCGAACATCAGGCTGCCGATGGCCAGAATGCTCGCCGCGCGCAGCGTCGTCGTGACCATGCCGCCCAGCGCCATCCCGAGCAGGATCGCCATCATCGAGCTCGGCGCCATGATGTAGAGCGCCAGGTTGCCGGTCTCCTTCTCCCAGAAGAGCTGATTCCCCATCGCCCACAGCACGTTCATCCAGTAGGCGCTCATCGCGCCGCCGAGAATGACGAAGCCGATGAGATCGGGATGCGCGCCGTTGGCCCGATACACGAACACGTAGGCACACACCCCCACGAGGGGCAGCACGATGTCGAACACGAGCCACCACTTCTCGCGCACGTTCATGACGATCCTGGGGTACGCCCTCGCCAGCACCGTTCGCACGAACAGCGACCACCCGGACGATCGACGATCGACGATCGACGATCGACTATTCATGCTCCACCTCCTGCATGCTCCGGCCGACCAGCTCGACAAAGACGTCTTCGAGCGTGGGCTCGCGTTTGGTCAGCGTGCGCAGCCCGATCTGCCTCGATTCGAGCAGTCCGATGACGGGACCGAGCACGCGCTCTTCCTGAAGCATCAGCTCGACCGACGATCCGGATCCCGTGGCCTGATGCGACGCCTTGCTGACGCCGGGCAGCGCCGCAATCGCGGCCACGTCGCCGGCGCTCAGCGGCGCGGCTTCCAGATGGAAGATCGCCTCGCGCTGCAGCCGCCGCTTCAGGTTCTGCGGCGTATCGCACGCGAGCACGCGACCGCCGTTGATGATGGCCACGCGATCGCACAGCTCCTCGGCCTCGACCATGTAGTGGGTTGTCAGGAGGACCGTTCGAGTGGTCTGCTCGTTGACCCACCGCCGGATGTAGTTCCGCGCGTCGCGCGACGCTTCGACGTCGAGGCCCAGCGTCGGTTCGTCGAGAAACAGCACATTCGGATCGGTGAGGAACCCGCGCGCGATGTTCATCTTCTGCCGCAGCCCGGTCGAGAGCTGCGACGACTTGGTGTTGATGCGATCGGACATCTTCACGATCTCGAGCAGCTCGGTGATGCGCCGGTTGGCATCCGACGAGCTCAGCCCGTAGAACTGGGCGAACATCCACAGGTTTTCGCGCACGGTCAACAGCCCGTAGCCCGAGGCTTCGCCACCCGAGACCATGTTGATGCACGGGCGAACGAACTGCGGCTCGCGATGCACGTCGTATCCCTCCACCGCCGCCCAGCCCGACGAAGGCGCCAGCAACGTCGTGAGAATCTTGATGAGCGTGGTTTTGCCCGCGCCGTTCGGGCCCAGAAGGCCGAACAATTCCCCCCGCGGCACGGCAAGGCAGACGTCGCTGAGCGCGACTCGCTCCTTCGTGTCGTGCCGCTCGTTCCTCCGCGGCTTGTAGATGCGTCCGAGACGCTCGGTTTCTATCGCCAGTGCCCGCATGTCGTGCTCCTCGCCCTGAAAAGCAAAAAGGCCATCACCGCTTGCGCAGGTGATGGCCTTTTGAAGGCTGATCTTGGTGTGGCTGCCCTAGGGGACCCACCTGCTCCCGCAAACCCGGACGCGAATGCCGTACGAGACGGCGCGCGTGCCGCGCGGCACGAAATTAAGTGCGGTGTAGGTGATCATCAGGGTGAGATAGGAAACCACAACCATCGCGGGTTGTCAATTCGGGGTCTTGGTCGCCCGCCCCTGAACAGAAGGTCAGAAGATCAGAAGAAACCTTTTGCTTCTGAAGACCGCATTCTTCTGACCTTTTGATCTTCTGTGTTGAACCCGCCCCGGTTAGTCCGCGACGGCCAGCCGCGAATCCGGCATGGGCACGGTGGGCAGCGAGATCACGAACGCCGAACCCACGCCGAGCTCGCTCGTGCACGTGATGTCGCCACCGTGCGCCACGAAGATCGTGCGCGCGATCGACAACCCCAGGCCCGAGCCGCCGGCATCGCGCGATCGGGCCTTGTCGACGCGGAAGAATCGCTCGAAGATGCGCGTCACGGCGTCGGCGGGAATGCCGACGCCCGTGTCGACGATCTCGATGCGCGCGGTGCCGCCAAGCCGGCGTGTCGAAATCGCCACGCTGCCGCCCGGCTTGTTGTAGAGAATCCCGTTGGCGATGACGTTGTTCAGCGCCTCTCGCAACTGCTCCGCATCGCCGTTCACGGTGAAGGGATCGCCCGTGACGGTCAGGCGCACGTCGCGCTCCTGCGCCATCGGCGTCAACCATTTCACGACATCGTCGAGGAGCGAGCGCATCGCCACGGGCGTCAGGTCTTCGGGATCGGGAGCCGCCTCGGCGCGGACCAGCGTGAGCAGCCGCTCGGCGATGTCCTGCATGCGGTGCGCCGCGCGGCGGCACACGGCCAGAGCGTCCTTGTATTGCTGCGGACTTCGCTCGCGATCGAGCGCCCACTCGGTTTCGGCCCGCAGCACCGAGATGGGCGTCCGGAGCTCGTGCGACGCGTCGGCCATGAACCGGCGCTCCTGCTCGACCGCCAGCCGCAGCCGATCGAAGGCCTCGTTCAGCGTCGACGCCACCTGTTCGAGCTCGCTCTCGGTGCTTTCGACGGCGATGCGCGCGCTCAGATCGCCGGCCGACATGGCCCGCGCGGTCCGGCTGATGCGCTTGATCGGCGCCAGCGCGCGACCCGCGACGAACCAGCCGCCGAAAATCGCCACGACCAGCGTGAGCACGCCTGCCAGCACGACGTCCCAGAACAGGTCCCATCGTTCCTGCCGGAGATCGGAGATGTCCCGGCCCACGAGCACCGTCGCACCGCCGTCGGCCTGGACCGACACCTCGCGCCGGCCGTCCGCCGGCGTTCCCTGCACCCCGACGTGCAGGTCGGGGGCGGATCGATCGACGAGCTCGCCGGTACGGCTCCAGATGACGTAGTACGGCCGCGCGCCCTCGCTGCGGAAGAAGTAGGCCTCGGCATCGGTGGGCAGCTCGAGGTCGTAGCGGCCGCCATCGACCGGCTTCAACGCCTTGCTCACCTCGCGTGCGTACCGCTGCAGCTCGGTGTCGACACCCTCCATCGCCGCCTGCCACGACTGATAGACGACGGCGCCGCCGTACAGCACCACGACCAGCGTGAGCACCAGCGCGTACCAGAGCACCAGGCGGACGCGCAGCGACTCACGCATTGACGATGTAGCCCTGGCCTCTGCGGGTGTGGATGACGGTCGGTCCAAGCTTGCGGCGAAGCGCGGCGATGTGGACGTCGATGACGTTCGAGAACACGTCGCTCGACTCGCTGTAGATGTGCTCGCAGATCGCGGATCGCGTGACGAGCGTGCCGCGATGACGGATCATGAGCTCGAGAATCGAGTACTCGCGCGCCGTCAGCTCCACCGGCACGCTGTCGCGGTAGACCAGCCGCGCTGCTCGATCGATCGTGATGTCGCCAACGACGACGACGGGCGAGGGATTGCCGCCCGATCGCCGCACCAGCGCGCGGAGCCGTGCGACGAGCTCCGAAATCGCGAACGGTTTCGGCAGGTAGTCGTCGGCGCCCAGATCGAGCGCCTTCACGCGGTCGTCAACCCCGTCGCGCGCCGTCAGAATCAGCACGGGCGTCCGCGAGCCCGATTGACGCAGGTCCTGGAGCAGCGACCAGCCGCTGCGCTTGGGCACCATCAGGTCGAGCACCACGGCGTCGTACGTGACCTCGCGCAGCATGTACTGCGCGACCTCGCCGTCGTTGGCGACGTCGACGGCAAAGTGCGCCTCGGTCAGCACCCGGTTCAGCGCGTTGGCGAGATCCACCTCGTCTTCGACCACCAGCACTCTCATGGCTTGACGGGCAGTGTACCTGGGGGAACCTTCGGCTTTCCCCCCAATCTCTCCTCGACGCGGAAGTCGTCGAACATCACGGTCGAATCGCCCGAGACCCACATGCCCACGCTCGCCAGGGCGCGCGGCAATCGATCGCGCTCGGTCATGATGCGGATGCCCGCCAGGTAGAACCGAATCTGCCCGTCTTCCTGGCGGATGCGGAGCGAGTGCCAGGCGTCCGGATCGAGCTCGAGATCGTCTTCCCGTTCGATGCGAATCCGGTTGCCGCTCGCGACGCGGTACACCGCCACTTCCTGCCTGACGAGGTCGAGCTGGGCCACGTAATAATTCATCGGATCCTGGTACTTCCAGACCAGCCCGGCTGTACGCCCGCCGGCGGAGGCCTTGAAGCGGACCGACACCTCGACATCGCCATATTGCGCGCCGGAAAAGATGGCGACGGCGAAGCTGTCGGGGGGTGATGCCGCGCCTTCATGCGAGAGCGCTCGCACGTTGCCATCGCGCTTCACCACCCAGCGATCGGCGGCCGCCTCCCGGCCCGCCGCGAGCGTGAATCCCGGGGGCGGGGCGCCGACCTTGTCGTCGTCGAACGTTCGCAGGACGACGTTGGGAGCGGGCGCGGCACCCTGGAAAAACAGGCTCATGGCAAGCAGGAATGTGTTGATCACAATCGCGATTGTAGCGGTGCGACGTGAAGCTGCCATGAAGGTTTCCACCGCGGCACTTCACCAAAGCTTCGTCCTCCAAACTGGTGTGTACGCGGCAGTTGCGCCAACTGGATTCCTCCGGCATGGCCGCTGCCGAAGGCGCCGCGAACTGTCGCGACCTCTAGCCCGACAGGCGCGGTGTCGAGGCCGTGCGGCCGCGTGCATCAACTGGCAACCGTTGTGCAATGGTTGCCTCGGAGGTGTTTACGATGTTTGGCATTCTGGGATGGATTATTTTCGGTCTTATCGTTGGCGCCGTTGCCAAGCTCTTGATGCCTGGCCGCGATCCTGGTGGCTTCATCATCACGATGCTGCTCGGCATCGTCGGCGCCCTGCTGGGGGGATTCGTCGGCCGCGCGCTCGGGATGTACGGTCCCAACGACGGCGCGGGGGCCTTCATGTCGATCCTCGGCGCGGTGATCGTCTTGTTTATCTACAGGATGGCTGTCGGGCGGCGCGGAACTGTCTGACTTTCAGATTTCCAATCGGCGATCGACGATTGGCAATTTTCAATACAATTGCCAATCGTCAATCTGCCAATCTGCCATCGAGCGCCATGTGTCGCGAATCGATGCAGCCCACTGCGCGGATGCATACGTGCAATCGCCACCTGCGTCATATCGCGTCGGAGTTGATGCGGTGCGGTCCTTCGGTCGGGGCCAACGCAGAGGAAGCGCTGGAATCCGGTGAACTACGAGCGATGATCGTCGCGGTGATTAAGACAGCGCAGGCGTCCCAATCTCGAGGTGCAAAACCCTCAGCCTTAGCCCTTAGGCTTCAGCCCTAAGCCTTCAGCCCTCTTGTGATGGCGGCTTCGATCGCGGCGGTCACTTCGTCGAGCGGACGGTTGCCGTCGAGGATCGTTACCGCGCCGCGCCGGCGATAGAATTCGAGCACGGGCTCGGTTTCGCGGGAGTACACCCGGAGCCGTTCCTTGATGACCCACGCGTCATCGTCCTCACGCCCGCGCACGGACAGCCGTTTGACGACTTCGTCGGCATGGACCACGAGCGCCACGACGTTCACGCCGCCCCGCTCGGCGAGCATCGCATCGAGCGCCGCCGCCTGGGGAATGGTGCGCGGAAACCCGTCGAGCACGAACCCGCCGGTCGTATCCGGCTGTTCGAGCCGCTCGGCCACCAGCGAAATAATGAGCTCGTCGGTCACCAGCGCGCCCGCCTGCAGCGTGTCGCGCACGAGCGTCCCGATGCGGGAGCCGTCGGCCACGGCCTGACGAAGCATGTCGCCGGTGGAAATCTTCGGGATGCGATGGTTGGCGGCAAACCGGTCGGCCTGCGTACCCTTGCCGGCGCCGGGGGGGCCGAAGAATACGAGATTCATCGGCGGCACAATTCTGACTGAGGTCCAGCGTGTGGCCTGGGATGCGGGCAGACGCCTGAAGGATACCGAAAGGTTCTCCATGGTCTCAACCCGCCTGACGGCTTCCGAATCGTTCGAGCACCATTTCGCACGACTTGGTGAGGGCTTCCTCGCCATGTTCCGCGAGGATCGCGAGCACCCCGCTCAGGAACGCGTACTGCGCCGGACTGAGATGGTCGAACATCTCGGTCATCTGCTCCACGGACGCACGTTTCCCCCGCGTCGCGCGACCGCGCGTGCGATCGAACGGGACGCAGTTGCTTGTAGGCACGTATCAAAATGTATCAACCACCTGTAAATTAGACAATTGAATTGTTCTGATTTCAGTAATTACGAAAAATAATAACGGTACTGTGATCCACGACCTCCGACTCATCCGCGCCTTCCTCGCGCTGGCGCGGGCCGGCAGTTTTACCCGCGCGGCCAGCGAGCTTCATATGTCGCAGCCCACGCTGACGGTCCAGATTCAGCAGCTCGAGACCGGGCTGGGCGTCAAGCTCTTCGACCGGAACAAGCGCCATGTCGCCCTCACCCAGGCCGGCCGCGACCTGCTGGTGCCGCTCGAGCGTATTCTCATCGATGTCGAGGCGATCGCCACCAGCACCGAAGAGCTGCTCGAGCACCGGCGGGGCCTCGTCACGGTCGCCGCGTTGCCGTCAGTGGCTGCCGGCCTCCTGCCGCGAGCCATCAAGAAGCTTACGGAAGAGTATCCAGGAATCACCGTACGTATTTACGACGGCGTCGCCTCGACCGTGGCCGCGATGGTCAAGTCCGGCCAGGTCGACTTCGGCATCAGCAGCCAGACTTACGGCGACCGCGAGCTGACGAGCCAGGTGCTCATGATGGATCGGCTCTGCGCGGTAGTGGCATCGAATCATCCGCTGGCCCGGAAGCGCAGCATGACGCTTCACGAGCTCGCGAAGCATCCGTTGATTCTCATGGTCAAGGACAGCAGCAGCCGGCAAATCGTCGACCTCGCGTTCGACCGCGAAGGCCTCGTCGGCACCGTGGCGTACGAAACAACCTACGGCACATCCGTCGCGGGGTTTACACAGGCCGGACTGGGGATCGGCGTCCTGCCCGAGTCGATGGCGGTGCCCAGCCGCCTGCACCAGCTCCGTATCCGCGGCGAAAAACTGACGCGCCGCATCGGCATCATCATGCGCGCCGGACGCTCCCTGTCACCCACCGCCGACCGGCTCAAACAGACGCTCGAATCGGTCGTGGCGCGCGAGTGGGCCCGCCATTAGCTGGTCATCCAGGTTTCGAAAACCTCCATGACAAACGAGCGATGGCGGACTAGTATAGAAATCAACTCCACATGACCGCTGGTTTCCGCGTGCTACTGGCGCCCATTCTGCTCGTCGCCACCGTGGCGCCGCTTCGGGCACAGCAGCCTCCGGTTCCACCTCCGCCGGCACCGCCAGTATCGCTCGCCGTGCCAGACCCGTTCGCGGGGATGCACCCGGCGGGCCCGGACCTGTATCAATCGCCGGATGGATCGGATCGATATGCGGCCGGCAGCCGGTATCCGGCCTCTCCACCCGTCGTCATGCCGCCGATCTACATTCCGGGACCATATGGGCCGTACCTACTCGTACTATCCCTATTGGCGTCCGGGCGACTACGTGAGCTACTACCCGAACCCGCCGCTGCCCGTCCAGCACGGTGGTCTCGTCCTGGAAACGATTCCGGATGGCGTCGAGGTCTTCGTTGACGGCTTTTACGAGGGGCTCGCGGAAGATTTCGGGCTGCGAGGCAGGCCGATGGTCATCACGGCAGGGACGCACCGCATCGAACTGCGCGGAACCGGTTATGAAGCGTCCACGTTCAGCGTGGTGATCGACCCGGGCGAAATTCTGCGCTATCGCGGCAACATGCAGCTCGTTTCCACGAGACCGGCGTTCATCGTCGTGCCCGCCCTGGGAGCGACCGCAAAACCGATGTACGTCATTCCGAAGTGCTACGCCGGCGACAAGCCGCCCACGGTGGCGTTGCCACCTGGCTGCAATCGGAAAGATCTCCAGACTTACAAGTAACAACTCTTTCGACGCAGAGCCGCAAAGCCGCAGAGGGTCTTTTCGAAAATTATTCTCTGCGCCTCTGCGACTCTGCGTCGAGTTCTGCTGGCTTTACTCGCGCAGCTTGAACACGAACAGCCCGCTGCCCGACGCCACCGCGACGTGCTGTTTGCCGTTCACGGCATAGCTCATCGGGCCGGATCGGATCGTCGCGCCCAGTTGCGACTTCCACAGCAGCGCGCCGGTGCGCGCATCGAGCGCGAAGAAGTACCCTTCGCCGCTGCCGCTGAACAACACGTTCGACGCGGTCGTCAGCACGCCGGCCCAGGTGAGATCGCTCATCTTGTATTCCCAGCGCAGCGCACCGGTGTTCGGGTCGATGGCGCGCACCGCACCGTAGCCTTCTTCAGGTTTGGCCCAGCTGTAGCCGCCTTGTCCCGATCGGATGCCGGGAACCGGCGCGCGCCCGCCACCTCCCGCGAACCTCCGGCCTTCGACGTACTCGACTTTGTCTCTCACGTAGAGGCTGCTGTAGTTCGCCCACGTGGGAATGTAGAAGAGACCCGTGCGCGGGCTGTACGACGGCGAATACCAATTGGTGCCGCCCTGATTCCCGGGAAAGATCAACGTTCCGGGCGGCGCGCTCGGCGCCTTGCCCGCGATGCGGATCGGACGGCCGGTATTCGGATCGAGGCCCGAGGCCCAGTTCACCTCGACGAACGGTTTCCCAGAGAGAAACTGGCCGGTGACGCGATCGAGCACGTAGAAGTACCCGTTGCGATTGGCGAAGTACATCAGCTTGCGCGGCTTCCCCTGCCATTGGGCATCGGCCAGCACGGGAATCTGCACGGCGTCGTAGTCGAACTCGTCGTGCGGTGAGAACTGGAAGTGCCACTTCAGTTTTCCGGTGTCGGCGTCGAGCGCGACCACGCTGTTGCTGTAGAGGTTGTCGCCCTCGCGATTGTCGCCGTTCCAGTCGGGCCCCGGATTTCCCACGCCCCAGTACGTGAGATTCGATTCGGGGTCATACGATCCCGTCAGCCAGATCGAGGCCCCACCGGTCTTCCACGAATCGCCCTGCCATGTATCGAAGCCGGGCTCTCCCGGACCGGGGACGAGATTGAACCGCCAGGCTTCCTTTCCCGTCGCGACGTCGAACGCGGCAAGAAACCCGCGAATGCCGAATTCGCCGCCCGCGGGACCCATGATGACCTTGTCCCTGATGACGAGCGGCGCCGAGGCGAACGCATAGCCGGCTTCCGGCCGCACGACGGTGACGTCCCACAGTTGCGCTCCGGTTTTCGCGTCGATCGCGATCATGTGGCCGTCGATCGTGCCCATGAAGAGCCGGTCCCCATGGATCGCCACGCCACGATTCAATCGGCCACAGCACGGACGCGCCTGCTGCGAGGGGTTGTACGCGTAGGTCCAGAACGGACGGCCGGTCACGGCGTCGAGCGCGATGATGTCGTTCGGCGGCTGCACGATGTACATGATGCCGTCGACGACCACCGGCGTCACTTCGAAGCGCGTGCTCGTCGGCTCGCGCGAGTTCAACTGGTAGATCCACGCCGGCTCGAGATTCTTCACGTTCTCGGGCGTAATCTGCACGAGCTCGCTGTGCCGCTGGCTGAAATAGGTGCCGGAATACGTCAACCAGTTCTGCGGCTCCTTTGCCGCGTTCAGCAGCCGATCGAAGGTCACCTGCGCCTGCAGCGAAACAACCGCCGCGGCGGCAAACACGAACGCCAGCATACGTACTGCTCATTGCGCACCTCCGCCCTGGAGCGAGACGAGATAACTGACGAGGTCGGCGATTTCACCCGGCGAGAGCTTTCCGCGATACGACGGCATGGGCGACCTGTCGACGAACGTGAACTCCTTGAGGTCGGCTCGCATCAGCGACCGGAGTTGCTCTTTCGAGTCGATGAGCTGCACCGTGAACATGTCCTGATTCAGCATCCGTCCGGTAATGGTGGTGCCGTCGCGGGTCACGAGCCTGACAAAGCGGTTGCTCGGAACCACCGCGAAATCGGGTTCCAGGATCGCGCGCTCGATATCGGTCGAGTTGCGCAGCCGCCCGATGCTGCTCAAGTCGGGGGCGGTGCGCGCACCCGAGCCGTTCACGCGGTGACAGGTGGTGCAGGTCCCCTTTCCCGTGAACAGTGCCCGCCCGTTCGCGGCATTGCCCGCGCCGGCCGCCGCGCGGCTGGCCTTGGCCCGAAGATACTGGACGATGGCCGAAGCCTGCGCTTCGGAAAAGTTGTTCGGCGGCATCGCGGTGTTTGGAATGCCGCGCAACACGATTCCGACGAGCTCCGGGTCGGTCGTGGCGCGCCGGAAGCGCCCGCGGCCCAGATCGACATCGGGCACCTCGTCGCCTTCCGGCCCATGGCACTCGATGCAGTTCTGTTTGTAAAGCTGTTCGCCGTTCGGCGGCGGCGGCCCGCCGGCGGGCGCGGGCGCCTGCGCCAGGGTCATCGACGTTGCCGCGGTGACTATCAGAAAGGCCAGCATGGGACTGCCCCTTTTTGTGAGGGTTGGACGACACATCTTACGCGATAATCCTCGCGGAGGCGTTCTATGTCTGGCCTGAGAATCCTTGCGGCGGTCGGCGTTCTTCTGTGGGCCGGTTCGGCCGTGCATGCCAGCGTCGTGCGGCTGGAAATCACGAAGGTCGAGCCTGCCGGTCCCGCTCACGAAAAAATCTCGGGGAAGGCCTACGGCGAGCTCGATCCCGCCGATCCGAAGAACGCCGTCATCACCGACATCGAGCTCGCGCCGCGCAACGCGCGCGGCAAGGTCGAATACGTCGCGACGTTCTCGCTGGTGAAGCCGAAGGACATGTCGAAGGCGAGCGGCGTGCTCGTCTACACGGTCGTGAACCGCGGCGACGGCAACGCCCCGCTGCATCCCGATGGCCACGTCACGCTCGTCAGCGGCTGGCAGGGCGATGTCGTGCCCACCGCCGACAATCAGACCATCCGCGTTCCGGTCGCAAGAAATCGCGACGGCTCGAGCATCACCGGTCCGCTGCTGCTGCGCTTCACGAATCTCAAGGGCAATACGACGACGCTGATGATCCCGCGCGATCAGCCGTCGCCGTATCCGCCCGCGTCGCTCGACACGGCCAAGGCGACGTCTGTCTCGGCGACATCGGAATCCGAAGCCGACCGGCGTAAAGAGGCGGCGTCGTGAAAATTGCCGAGCACCGATTGGGCGTTTGCCGATTGCACGACGACGCCGTTTCCTGGCAAACCCGACCCGTCCCGCATTTGCGTGAAGAACGGTTTCGACCCGGCGCTGCTGTACGAGCTTGCGGTACACGGTGAAGGATCCGCTCGTCCTCGGCATCGGTCTCGCGGCGACGCGCGACCTCGGATCGTTCTTCCGGTACGAAAAGCAGGACGCGTCGGGCACGCCGAATCCTGTTGCCGGACGCATCACCCACGCGATCGCGGAAGGCAGCTCGCAGTCGGGGACTTTCCTCAAGTTGTCGCTGCTGCTCGGCTTCAACCAGGACGAGCGCGGCCGCATCGTGTGGGATGGCATGAACCCCCACATCTCCGCGCGGTTCATCGACTTGAATCGCCGCTTCGCGTTTCCAGGCGGGCTCGTCTGGCCGTACGAGCTCGGACACGAAGGACCTGTGTGGTGGACGCCGTGGGAGGACACCGCGCGCGAGCGTCCTGCCGCAAGCCTGCTCGATCGGTGCCGGGCCACCAATACCTGTCCGAAGATCGCTCGAGACGTTCGGGTCCGCCGAAGTCTGGGGCCTGCGCCAGTCGTTCACGCTCGTCGGGACGACCGCCAAGGCCGACATTCCCCTTCCAGACAACGTCCGGCGGTACTACTTCGCCGAGCGTGTCGCACGGCGGCGGGCCCGGCGGGTTCGCCGTACGCCACGCGCCCGGTGCCGGAGTGCGTGCGCGCTGTCGTCCAATCCTGCGCCGGTCGGCCCGATGCGCACGGCGCTGCTGAAGGGGCTGGTCGCATGGGTCACGAAGAGCACGCCGATGCCGGCCAATAAGTACCCGAGCATCGCGGACGGCACGCTGGTCCCGAACACCACGCGCCGCGATGGGCTTTCCGGTCATCCCCGGCAAACCCTCGCCGGAAGGACTGCAGTACCCGCTCATCGACTACGATCTCGGGCCGCATTTCCGCTACAACGATCAGTCTGGCGTCGTGGCGAAGCTTCCCGTCGTCAAGAGCGACGCTGCCTCAGCTCGTGGTACGCGTCGATGCCGATGGCAACGAAGTCGCCGGCATTCGATCGCCGCTGCTGATGGCCCCGCTCGGCACCTACACCGGCTGGAACGTTGACGACCTCGGGCGTCTTCAAGGGCCAGCTGTGCATCACGCGGATCGCCCGTCGGCGGGTTCATCCCGTTCGCGAAAACCAAAGTCGAGCGCGCTGGCGAACGGCGATCCGCGCCTGTCGCTCGAGGAGCGCTACACCGATCACGACGGCTACGTGCAGGCCGTCACGACCGCCGCCGACACAACTGGTGCGCGACGGCTATCTTCTGCGAGACGATGCGACGGCGATGATGGCGCAGGCGGAGCGAGCGACGCTAAAGTAACGTGTCATGGCAGATGGCAGATGGCAATGGCAGAACCCGCCATCATCCATGCCATCTGCCATTTTTGCCATTTGCCATGTGCCATTTGCCATGACGAGGGCTGCTAGGGCTTTCTGCTGATCGGCGCGATGCTTGGCTTTCTCGGCGTCGCGATCGGCGCGTTCGGCGCGCACGGTTGCGGAGCCGGCTGTCACCCGAGATGCTGGCGGTCTTCGAAATCGGCGTGCGGTACCAGATGTATCACGTGCTTCGCGCTGCTCATCGTCGCAGCAGCGATCGGGCACTTCGGACCGCTGCGGCTGCTCATGATCGCCGGCTGGGCGTTCATCGCCGGCATCGCTCATCTTCTCGGGAAGCCTGTACGCGCTCGCGCTGACGGGCACCGACGATGCTTCGGCGCGATTACGCCGATCGGCGGACTGGGGTTCCTCGATCGGCTGGGCGTGTCTGGCGTTCTTCGCAGCGGCGCTGTAACTTCCATGGTCTCGAACGCAAAGGCGCGAAGACGCAAAGCACGAATCTCTGCGAAAAACGTATCTCGGGCAGCGCTGATATGTCGGAACACTGCTAGTCGTCCGGCCCTGTTCGCGCAGCAACCGCCGGCGCGACATGCCGGCCGGCCAGAAGTGGGCGGCCACGTGGGCGGCCTCCGTCCATGGGCCGTATCCGTCCGGCAATCCTTCCGCGCAGCCCGACCTGAAGTTCGCGTTTCCTGTGCCCGCCGAAGGCGCCGTCGATCAGACCTTCAGGCTCATCGTGAAACCCGATCTCTGGGGCGATCGCTTTCGCATCCGGCTCGCCAATACGTTTGGCACGCAGCCGGTCACCTTCGACGCTGTTCATGTCGGCGTCGCAGGCGAGCGGCGGGAACATCGTCAAGGGTACGAATCGCCCCGTGCACTTCGGCGGCTCGCCACGCGTCGACGTCGCACCCGGCGCATCCGCCTACAGCGACGCGATCGATCTCAAATTGCCGGCTGGCGCGTTGACCGAAGGACGCAAGCTCGCCATCTCGTTTCCATGTCGCCGGACCGACTGGCCCGATGACCTGGCACGCCAAGGCCCTGCAGACGTCGTATCTCAGCGGACATCGTTCCGGCGCGCACAGCGCCGACGAAACCGATGCGGCGTTTCCGTTACACGACCACGTCGTGGTATTTCCTCGACGCCGTCGATGTCATGGCTCCTGCAGCCACCGTGGTCGTGTGCGCGCTTCGGCGACTCGATTACAGACGGCACGCTGTCGACGCTGAACGGCGACGACCGCTGGCCCGACGTGCTCTCCCGCCGGCTGCACTGCGGCATACGGCAACCGTGTATCGGTCGTCAACGCGGGCATCGGCGGCAATCGCATTCTCACGCCCGACACCTATCCTCCGCCGCAGCCGTTCGCCGGCGGGCCCGTCCGCGCTTGCAGCGGCTCGATCGCGACGTCCTTCGGCTTGTCCGGGCGTGTCGGCGGTCGTGCTGCTCGAAGGGATCAACGACATCAGCGCCGGCGCGTCGGCCGACGCCATCATCGCCGGCATGCAGCGAGCTGGTCTCGCGCGTGCAAAGCGAAGGGGATCAAGATCGTCGGCGCGACGATCACCCCGTCGCTCACGGCCAACGGCAACTCGGGCACGCCTGACGCCAACCAGCGGCGTCAGGCCGTCAACGCCTTCATCCGCACCGGCGGCCTCTTCGACGCCGTGGCCGACTTCGACGCGGCGACCGTCGATCCGAAGACAGGCGCCCTTCGCGACGAGTTCGTGCCAAACAGCACCGTCGGCGGCGCTGGCGATCGACTGCATCCCAACCGGGCGGGTTATCAAGCGCATGGGATCGGCGATCGACATCAAACTGTTTGCGCCGCCACGATGACGCGCACCGCCGTCGTATCAGACTGAGACATCTCGCGGAACATCTGCGAAGCCCTGGCGATCCGGCGAAATGCGAGCGCTGGGGCTTGACAATTGTGCCCATGCGTATCGTCCGATGGTTCTTCCTTCTCATCGTGCCCCTCGCACTCGGCGCGGGTATCGCGTACTACTCCGCGGGCCGTGCCGACGGGCCCGTCATCGCCATCAATCAGCCATCGGTTATCGGCCAGGCGGGCACGCTCGACGTCACCATCGAGGCGCCCGGCGCCGAACTTGAGCGCCCTGACGGTCGAGCTGGAGCAGAAGGGCCGCTCGTTTCCGATTCTCGATCTCTCATCGGCGCCGGCAGGGTCGGTCGTCAGGGAAGGCGAGCGGCTGCGGGTCAAGCATCCGATCGGGAAGAAGCACCGTCCCGGATCTCGCAAGCGGCCCGGCGACGGTGCGCGTGCGTGCGTCGCGGCCCGTGCTGCGCGGATTGAGGCACGTGTCGTCCGAAGCGTCGCGGGACGTCGAGGTCCGGCTCGACGCCCCCGCGCGTCGCCGTCGTGTCGACGCATCACTACATCAACGTCGGCGGATCGGAAGCGATCGTCTATCGCGTCACGCCGCCAGATGTCGAGTCCGGCGTACGCGTTGGCGACGTAATCTATCCGGGCTTCTCCGGATCGACTGCCGGCCTCACAGATCCCGAGCTGAAGATCGCGTTCTTCGCGCTGCTCTACGACCAGAAGCCGGAGACGCCGCTGGAGCTCTTCGCGCGCGACACGGCCGGCAACGACGGCGCGCGCGCAGTTCGACCACCGCATCTTTCCGAAGACGTTCCGCAACAGCCGGATTCCGCTGGATGACAAGTTTCTCGGCCGCGTCGTGCCGGCGATCCTGCAGAGCTCGCCGCAACTGAAGGCGCCGGCCGACGATGTGTTGCCGGCCTTCCTCAAGATCAACAACGACCTTCGACGGATGAACAACGAGACGATTGCGTCGCTGGCGCAGAAGACGGCGCCCGCCATCCTCTGGCAGGATGCGTTTCAGCCCCTCGGCGGTTCGCAGATCGAATCGTCCTTCGCCGATTTCCGCACCTATCTCTACGGCGGCAAGGAGGTGGACCGGCAGGTGCATCTCGGCTTCGACCTCGCCAAGACCACCAACGCGCCGGTGACGTCGGCCAACCGCGGCAAGGTGCGTCTTCGCTGCTGAGCTCGGCATTTACGGCAACTGCGTCATCGTCGATCACGGCATGGGCGTGCAGTCGCTGTACGCGCATCTCTCGTCGTTTGCGGTCAAGGAGGGCGACGAGGTGCAGAAGGGACAGACGCTCGGCACCAGCGGCCAGACCGGCCTGGCCGGCGGCGACCACCTGCACTTCAGCATGCTGCTGAACGGACGCTTCGTGAACGCCACCGAGTGGTGGGATCCGCACTGGATCGACGACCGCGTGATGCGCAAGCTGCGCGACGCCGGCCAGGCGCGGCCATGACGGAGCGGCAGCCGACCGACGCAGAAAAGCTGACCTCGCGTGCTGAAGCTCGCCTTCAACAACGAACGTTCGATGTACGACCAGTTCTGCGAGGTCGTGCAGCGGGCCGTTCCGGAAGCGCACGCCGCCGTGCTTCGTGGCAGCGCCATTACAGGCCACCGCTTCGTCGACGGCGCGCCGTTCGACGCGGACGGTCCCGGCACCAGCGACCTCGATCTGACGCTGGTCGGCGCCGAAGTGCTCCGCTACTACAGCGCGTTCTGGATCCCGGGCATGCACTCGAAGCCGCTGAGCGACGAGGACCCGGATATCGCGCCCGAGCTTGTGCCGCTGCGGTCGCGCCTGATGGACATGGTGCACCGTCCGGTGAACATTCAGGGGACGCGCGACTGGGTGCAGCATTTTCGCGGCGACATCATGAACAGCCGTACCTGACGCTCTTCGGGACGATCCAGGAACCGTGACGCGGCTTCGCGATCCTCAGCTACAACATTCTCAAAGGCGGCAGCGGGCCGCGAAGTCGCTGCTCGCCGCGATCATCTCGGCCCAGGAAGCCGATCTCGTCATTCTTCAGGAAGCCTATCGGCCGGCAGGTCGTTCAAGCACCTGGCGGCCACGTGCGGTATTCGAGCACGTCGCCTCGTCGCCGGGACACTCGGTTGCGTTCCTGAGCCGCGTTGCGATTGCCGGAGCATGTGTGGCGCCGCATGCGCTGGGCCAAGCGCGCGTATCTGGAGATCGTCACGGCCGCGGGCGTGCGCATCTACGGCGTCCATCTGAGCGCGGTGCACAGCAATCTGACCGAACAGCGCCGCGCATACGAGCTGCGCGTGCTGCTGCGCAGCGTCGAACGCCATCAGGACGGGACTGCACGTCGTCACCGGCGACTTCAATACGCTGGCGCCCGGCGAACGGCTCGACATCGACAGGCTACCGCCCCGCCTGCGCGCGCTCGCCTGGGTGACGGGCAAGTCCATTCGCTGGATCACGATTCGCATGATGCTCGAGGCGGGCTACGTGGACGGCTACCGGAAATTCCACGGCGATGAAGGCTACACGTTCACCACGCTCGGACCCTCACGTGCGCCTCGACTACGCCTTTCTCCCCGAGCCGTTCAAAGGCCGCCTGCAGCGCTGCGATGTGATTCGCGATCACCCCGCCGTGAAACAGGCCTCGGATCACTTGCCGCTGGTGTGTGAGATTGCCGTGTGATCTTCTGACCTTCTGTTTTCGTTAACGACAGGGCTGAAGCCCTGTGCCACCGCTACCCAACCCGGTTTCTTCGTGATCTTAGAGCGTTTTTCGTTTCCGTCTGGTTACCACAGAGCAGGCCAGGCTGAAAACTGAGGTAATACAAAGAGGAGGAAGGGAATCTTTCTAAAAGAAAAACTGTGCCCTTCTTGTGTTCCCTCCGTTCGTCGATTCATCCTCTGTGGTCCACGACTGGCTGCACGGAAGTGAAAACCGCAATAGTGTCTTCGTGGTTGGTCTTCGTGGTCTTCGTGATCACGATTGCTGATCGAGGATTCTCGACAGCGTTTCGAACAGCTTCCGCATCGGGTTTCTCCGCCGCCACTCGTCGAGCGAGACGGGCTGTGAGCGACTCGAGATCCTGCGACGAACGTGGCCGGCCAACCTGGCGCCAAACGCCGGATCGAACACACCGAGCGCATTCTCCTCGTCCAGCTGCCGCGAGCGCGAGTTGAGGTTCGGCGAACCGATGATGGCCCACGAGCCGTCGATGACGGCGTACTTGGCGTGCATGAACGTCGGCTGATACTCGTAGATCTTCACGCCGGCTTCGAGCAATTCCTGATAACGCGCCTGAGCGCTCGCCCGGACAATCCAGTTGTCGGTGTGCGCCCCTGGCAGCAGCAGGCGGACGTCCACGCCGGCCCGCGCTTTTTCCACCAGTGCCTCCTGGAGGTGCACGTCCGGGATGAAGTACGGCGACAGCGAGGAAGATGCTCTTACGCGCGGCCAGAACCGGCAGCAGATAGAAATACGACATCGACTGATCGTCGTCGGCCGGAGAACTGGCGAGATGGACGAACCGGTCGACGCCAGGCGCCACCGCCGGCGCCGGCACCGGGTAGTTGCGCCGGATCGAGCAGCAGCTCGCCCGAAGCGCTCACCCACAGATCGACGAACGCCGATCTGCAGGCTTCGGCCATCGGGCCGGTCACCTTGAACATCATGTCGCGCCAGTGCTCTTTGTCCTGCGCGTGGCCGAGCCACACGTCCGAAACCGCCATGCCGCCGGTGAACCCGACGTCGCCGTCGATGACGATCGACCGGCGATGGTTCCGCCGGTGGAATCGCGTGAGCTTGCCGAATTTCGGTGTCCGGAACTTCTCGCACTTTCCCGCCCGCCGCGATCGAGCGCCTCGAAGTCTTCGTCCGGCACGTTGATGCTGCCGAGCCCGTCGAGCAGGATTCGCACGCTGACACCTTCGCGCTGCTTCTTCTCGAGCGCGGCAATCAACCGGTCGCTGAGCTCTCCCTCGACCAGATGTAGACGGCGATGTTGATGGTGCGCCGTGGCCTGGCCGACCGCATCGAGCAGCGACGGGACGAACTCGTCGCCGTTGTTGAGCATCGCGATCGCGCCGCCGGTCTCGACCGGCGCACCGACGATGGCGGCGAGAGCCGTGGCGAAGTGCGGCGACTCCACCGGCGGTAGGGGTGACATCGGTGTAGACCCGGGCGGGTTCGTTTCCGACCGCAAAGAACAAAGCGCCCATGACCGAGAGCGACGGCGATCACGCCGACAGCGAACAGCGTGAGCTGCCACCACTTGTATCGGCGCCGGATGGCGTGCCAGCGCGTGCCGAGGCCGTGCGTCAACCGGTGTGCCTCTACCGCCATATCGAGTGCAGCAAATCCATACGCATGCCGGCTCCCGAAGTACCGGATGCAAGAACCGGGCGCACACGAAAGGTGACGACGTGATGGATCTAGTCTGTCTTGTGGAACGTCACTTCGCCGGTGAAGCCCGGCTGCGCGGGCAGCGCGTGGAGGAACTCGTACAGCGCGCCCACGTCGTCCGGGCTCATCTTCGCGTACGCCTCCCACGGCATGGGCGTGCCCGGATGCTGACGGCCGCCCACCTTGAAGCGCGCGACGAACGTCGCGCGATCCGCGAACTTCATCAGCGCGCTGCCCTTCATCGGGGTGATGTTCGGCGTGCGGAACCACGTCTTCATGTCGGCGCCCGGCATCGGCATCGGCTCGAACTCTTCGCCGCCCGAAAATTCCGGTCCTGACGGCTCGAACGTGGTGTCGTCGAGCGGAGTGTGGCAGCCCACGCAGTTCGCGACGTATCGCGCGAGGTACTCTCCACGCTGCACGGTCGGCTTCTCCTCGGGAGCGGTCTTCGGCGGGTTCACCGCTTCGCGCGGTTTGAACGTCGACGACAGGCTCTTGATCACCTTGCCCGCCATCGTCCACTCGTTGTCAGGCACCTCGTTGCGCACCGGCGGCTGCGCCCGCAGGAACGAGATGATCGCGATCATGTCCTCGTCGCTCATGTTGTGGAACGGCATCATCGGGGCGACCGACGCCCGCCCGTCGGGACGGACGTTGTAGCGCATCATGCGCGCGATCTGTCCGTCGGTGTAGCGGCCGATGCCCGTTTCCCTGTCGGGCGTCAGGTTCTTCGAATAGATCGACCCGAGCGGCGGCGCCGTAAACTTCGTCCCGCCCTGCAGCGGCACCTTCTCGTTGTTGGCGACCTTCTGAAATTCCTCGAACGATTTCGCGTGGCATTCAACGCAGTGCGCGGGTCCGTAGACGAGATACTCGCCCTTGGCAATGACGGCGGGATCGCTCGACGCGTGTACTTCGGGAATCGTCACTTCGTCGTAGGAGCGATCCCACGTCTGCCAGGTATAGAACGCCAGCACCGATAGCAGCACGAACACGACCAGGAGGAAGAGCTGAAGAGCGCGGACGATGATTGTGCGTCTCATTTTGTCGGCTGTGTGATGAAGACGATGCGATCCTTCTTCGCTTCGATCTTCTTGAAGATGACTGGGTCGAGTTCCTTGAGGTCGTCAAGCGATGTGAACTGCCCGTGCTTTGTTCGGTACTCCAGAACGGCTCGACTTTCGCGCCGCAGCAACTGCAGCACGCTTTCCAGATCGATCGATTCGGCCGAGTTCATGTCGAGGGGCCGCACCGTATCACCCTTGAAGTTCGCGGCCAGATATTCGAGGACCGCCGCGAACTCGGCGTCCGATCCGGAAGCCCCGAAGGCTTTCATGCGATCGAGCGTCTCGACCCAGCCCTCGCGGGTCAGCTTGACGGACGTCGCTTTCGCCGCCTCGTGACAGGCCGAACAGACCTGTAGCGTCTCTTTCTTCCCGGGCGCGTCGGGCAGCGTGTCCTGCGCGGAGGCAGGCGAAGCCATCCACATCAGGATCAGCCCGAGCGATAGTACAACCCCAACCATCGGCTTCAATTTATGGTGAGCGGAATGCCGAACGACCATACCGTGTTGTCCGACGTCACGACGTACACCTGGCCGGTTCCGGCAGACAGCCCGGCGCTGGCAACCCCGGTAATCGTACTTCCGCTGGTCCAGAGATCCTTGCCTGTCGACGGATCGAGCGCGTAGAGCGTCGCGTTCGCATTCGCGTTGCCGCCGGCGAGCGCGAACACGACGCCGTTGACGATGATGGGCGCGCGCGGCGAGGCCATCGTGCGCGATGTCCACGCGCGCTCGATCGACGGTGTGCCGCCCTTGTCGACGACCTTGAAGCCGCCGATCGCATCGCCGAGGGCGGCAAGAATCCAGCGCGTGCCCGACTCGTCGCGCCACGTCGCGAGACCGTCAGGGGCGAAGCGCAGTCCGGCATCGGCCGTCATGGCCAGCGGCGCGCGATGATTGGCGCCGCCCAGCGAGGCGGCATCGAAGACATGGAGCCGGCCATCCGACGTGGCCGTCACGTACGACTTCTGCCCTTCGGTGAACACGACCGGCGCCGACGTAAACCCGGACTCGCGCGTGACCCAGTCGCGCACGGTCAGCGTCGCGCCGTCCAATGCCACGATCGAACTGGCGTATTGAGACGTGCCGCTTCCGGTAGCGGCGTACACAGTACCCGTCGGGGCCGACGGCGATTCCCGCCACGGGCGCGCCACCGGTATCCCACGAAACCACCGGCCTGGCGTCCGACGCAACATCCATGGCCCACACGGCTTCCGACGTGCCGCCGCACGTATTTGTCGTGGCGGCATACACAAAGCCCTCGGTCCAGATGAGCCCGGTCGCTGTCGCGTTCGCCGGAAGAAAACGTGCCGGTGCGAGCGCGAGATCGCCCGTATCGGGAATGAGTCCCCGCAACAAGCCGTCGGCGGCCACGCTGAAAACGGCGGTGGTTGGACGGACCACACGCGTACTGGGTGCGACGGGCTTGTCCGCGGTAGCGGTCCGCGAAGCAGGCGCGGAGGCGGATGCGGCGCCGCGCGCCGGTGAGGCGGGCGCCGGCGTCTCTGCACCGCGTCCGCTGTTGCCGCGAGCCGCCAGGCGGGCCGCGATCTCGGCCAGTTGAGGTGCACCTTTTCCGGGCTCGCCGATGTCCCCCTTTGCCGGACGTGGCGGGCGCGCGAACCCGAAGAAAGCCAGCTGCGCCGGCGGCACCAGCGGCGTCGCGCGCGTCAGCGGCATCGTCATGCCGCCCGGACACGCGGGCGATCCGGAAAACTCGCGGGCGCCGGCCGCGTAGTTGTGATGGGTCCGCCAGAAAATGGTGCCGAAGTCGTAGTCGATGGCGTAGACGTTGTTGGAACTGCCGCCGACGAAGACGAGCGACTTGAATCCGCGAAACGTCATCAGGTTGCCGAGCGCGACGGGAGCGGTCAGCGAGTTGCCGAACCGCGACTCGTTGTCGACCTTCAGTTTCCAGATGAACTGGAACTTCGTCAGATTCGGAATCGAAATGTACGGGTCCGCGCGCACCCACGACGATCGCTGCGCATCGAACCCGCTCGTCGTCCAGTCGGGCGCGCTGCGCGCCTGGCCGTAGAGGATGCCGGACGCCACCGCGGCGAGAGCAACCACTAGTAGAGTGGGTCCGGCAGGACCAGGCCTGCGTACGAACCTTTGAATCCGCGAATCTGCGAATCTGCGAATCTGCGAATGCATGCAAGAGGCGAAGCGTGTCACCGTAGCTGCTCCGCCTCCGGCAGCCCGAAACAGTACACCACGCCGTCGTAGGTTCCGATGTACACGCGCCCGTTCGCGACGGAAATGCCGCTGTAATGGTTCCACGACGCGATCTCGTTGCCGCTCGACCAGAGCACGTCGCCGGTCTGTCCGTTCAGCGCATAGAGCACCGCGTGGGTGGACCGCGAGATGCGCCCGGGCGTTCCACCGTTGGCCGGATCACCGCCGTACGGCATCGGAGGGGACCGCAGGACCACATCCTCGCCGCTCGCGAATCCAAAGACGACGTCGTTGGCGACGACCGGCGGGTCGGCGTGCTTCATGTCGCGCGAGATCCAGGCGGGAGCCAGGTGATAGCGTGCCGTCGCCGGATCCTTTTCCATCCGGAATGCCGCCACGGCGCCATTGAACACTTCGCCGTGCTCGATCGGCGCTTTGAACTTCGGGTGTTTCGGTCCCCAGAACGGCACGAGCACCCAGCGCGTGCCCTTTGCGTCGAGATAGCTGGCCATCGCGCCGTAGATGCCGGCCGCCTGATAGTCCTGATCCTCGTTGCAGATGAGCGCGGACCGATGCTCGGCGGTCGAGTGATCCTCGCCGCCCAGCGCGCTCGTATCGAGCAGCCACGTGCGGCATTCCTTGCTGCCCTGCACGAGCCACTCGCGGCCATCGTGATCGAACACCGGCCCCGTGACCTGCAGGTCGATGTCGCGCTTCAGGAGATATTCGGCGTTGGGCGGACCGAAGTAGTCCTTCAGCTTCAGCGCCCCGGTCTTCGGGTCGATCTTCACGCCGATAATCGCCGTGCCGTAGGAGCGAAGCTCCGGATTGTAAGAGCCGTCGCCGGTGCCCGTGTAAATCGTTCCGTCCTTGCCGATCGAAGGACCGCTGCGGCCCCACATGCCGCCGCTGCCCGGATCGAACGTCGCGGTTCTGCGCGTCGCGAGATCGAACGCGTACACGTAGTTCGGATTGCCGCCGCATCCCTGTGCGCTCGTCGTGTAGACGACGTTGTTGAACAGGTTCAAGCCGTACGGTTTGCCGTTGGGCGGCATGAACAGCTCGGATGGGGCGACGGCTTTGCCAGTTGCCACGTCCAGTTGATGCAGGCGGCCATCCCACGCCGCCGCATAGATGATGTAGCTGCCGGGAGCCTTTCCCGGCCCGATCACCGGCGTCGCCAGCTGCCCGCCCGGGCACAGCGTGCCGAAGTTGACGCTGGGCGACGGGGAAAACGTCGTATCGAAATGGTGTTTCCAGAGCAGCCCGCCGGTCGCCACGTCGATCGCATAAAGGTTGTCCGAGATACCGGCGACGATCGCGACCTGCTTCGGTCCCGCCGCGGTGAGGACACGCCCGACGATGAGCGGCGGGAACAGCGCGTGCATCTCGCGGGGCACGTTGTCGGTCTTGTACTTCCACAAGAGCCGCATCCCCTTGACGCTCGAGACGCTCAGGAGGCGCTCGTTTTTCTGCCAGGCCGTGCGCTGCGGATCGCCGCCGTCGGTCAGCCAATCCGCGAGGGGCGGTGAGGCCGGTGATTGGGCAAAGGGGCGGACTAGCGCGAAGGTGCAGATCGCGAGAACTGCCAGCGCCATGTTCCGCTTCACCTGTGACACCGCGTTCACCTCGGGTTTATCGCTCCGGGAGCTATTTCAAAATTGGTTCCGGAACCAGCGTGCGCTTACTGCGGCAGCGCGAACACCCAGATCGCCCCGCCTTCCGGCACTTCCGGGAACTCTCCGGGAAATGCGCGGTTGAGAAGCGCCTGCATGCCGCGCGAGTCGATGCCGAAGCCCGACTGCACGGCGACGTACTGCCGGCCGTCGACCGAAAACGACATCGGCACGCCGATGATGCCGGAATTGGTCGGCGTCTCCCAGAGAACCTTGCCGTCTTTGGCGTCGAACGCCCGGAACATACGGTCGTTTGTACCACCCGAAAACACCAGGCCCCCGCCCGTGGTCAGAATCGGTCCCCAGTTGGCCGACTTCGCAAACGTGTGCGTCCACACGCGCTTGCCGGTATCGACGTTCCACGCCTGCACTTCGCCGAAGTGCTTCGCGCCCGGGTAGGGATAGAGCCGGGTCTGTGCGCCCGTGTAGGTACGCCCGGAACGTACTCGACCCGACGGCCGGTGATCGTCGAACAGAGATTCTCGTTAGCCGGAATGTAGAGCAGCCGCGTCTTCGGGTTGAACGCAACGGGCGGCCAGTTCTTTCCACCCCACCAGGACGGGCAGAAGTCGGCCGGCTTGTCGGTACCGGGCTTCTTGTCGGGATCGACGTCGGGCCGGCCCGTCTTGGTGTCGAGGCCGCGGAAGGCGGTCTGCCTGACGAAGGGCGTGCCGTCAACGAAGTTGATAGGACCGTCCGTGCGCTCGAGGAAATACAGATAGCCGTTTCGCGCCACGTTGATCAAGCCCTTGACCGTACGCCCGTTGCGCTGGAAGTCAACCAGGATCGGCGGCGAGACTTCGTCCCAGTCCCACGACTCGTTGGGGTTGTACTGCATGTGGCCTTTGATGCGTCCGGTGGCCACGTCGAGGGCAATCGTCGCACCGATGTACAGGTTGTCGCCCGGGCGTTGATCGCCCATCCACGGTCCGCCGTTACCCGTGCCCCAGAAGGACAGATTGGTCGCCGGATCGTAGTTCGCCGTCACCCACACCGATCCGCCACCGGTCTTCCACTCGTCGCCTTTCGGCCAGGTCTCGCTGCCAGGCTGTCCAGGCTCGGGAACCGTGTAGGTTCTCCAGATCTCCTTGCCCGTTTCCGCATCAAATGCCGAGACGTACCCCCGGATGCCGAGCTCTCCGCCCGAGGTGCCGATCATCACCTTGCCGTCGGCGACGAGCGGCGCCAGCGACATGTAATAGCCGCTGGCGTTGTCGGCGACTTGTGCCGTCCACACCTCATCGCCCGTCTTCGCGTTGAGCGCGACAAGCACGGCCTCGCCGGCGGCGAAGTACACCTTGTCGTTGTACACCGCGACGCCCCGGCTCGTGGGGTGCAGGAGCACCACCGGAGTCGGCAACGGACGCCGATACCGCCACAGGAGCGTCCCAGTCTTCGCGTTGATCGCAATGACCTGGTTACCCGGCGTCGACACGAACATGACACCGTTCACGACAATCGGCGGCGCCTCGTGGCCGTTCTGGGCGCCGGTGGAAAAGATCCATACCGGCTGCAGGCGCCTGACGTTCCCCGGGTTGATCTGCGCGAGCGGGCTGAACCCCCATCCGTCGTACGTCCGCCGGATCATCGGCCAGTCGCCGTCCGGTGGCGCCTTGAGCCTGTCGGCGGTTACCGGTTGGTATTGCTTCAGAATTTCCGGCATCGGGAGCGGCGCGAGCACCGGGGCGGCCGGGCCGGGCGCGGGGGCCGGCTTCTGCGTCGCGGGTACAGGCGCCTGCTCGGCACGCACCGACATCGTGACCGCGGCTGCGAGCGCGCACGCCGCGACAGTCCCGCACATATACCGACGTTTCGCTGTCAATGCGACCCTCCTGACACCATCGACTGGGATGGGGAATCTTACTACTTCGTCCACTCCCCTTTCCGCATTAATGGCTCGGTCGAACCACCCGGCAGCACCCCGTCGACGTCGAGCTCGCCCGATCCGATCATGAAGTCGACGTGCACGCCGCTGCGGTTGCCGCCCGCCTGCTCGAATTCCTCATCGCTCATGTCGTTGCCACGCTTCAACGTGAACTTGTAGGCGTTGCCGAGCGCGACGTGGCTGGCCGCGTTCTCGTCGAAGAGGGTGTTGTAGTAGAGCAGGCCCGACTGCGAGATGGGCGAGCTGTGGGGGACGAGCGCGACTTCGCCGAGCCGCCGTGCCCCTTCGTCGGTATCGAGCAGCCGCTGCAGCGTGTCGGCGTTCTTCTCCGCGGTCATCGTTACGATGCGGCCGCGCTCGAACGTGACGCTGAAGCCGTCGATGAGCGTGCTGCCGTAGCTGAGCGGTTTCGAGGCGCGCACGGTGCCATCGACGCGATCCTTGTGGGCAATCGTGAAGACCTCTTCGGTCGGCAGGTTCGCCGTGAACGGAATGCCGCCGCGGCTCACGCTTCGCCCGCTGACCCAGACATGCCCCTCGGGAAGGCCGAGCGTGAGATCGGTGCCAGGCCCTGTGTATTTGAGCGCCGAATAGCGCTTGTTGTTCAGATACTCGGCGCGCGCCGCCAGGTTGCCGAGGTGCGCCTCCCAGGCGGCGAGAGGATCCGGCGTGTCGAGCCGGCACATGCGGGCGATGGCGTCCCACAGCTTCGACACCGCCGCGCTCGTGGGGATTCCGGGAAAGATCTTCGCCGCCCACCCGGCGCTCGCGGCCGCAACGACCGCCCAGTTCGTGTCGTTGCGCGAGACCTGCTCGCGAAACGGCCGCATGTCCCGGGCCGTCGACTGCAGCAGCGTGCTGACGAGATCGGGCGACTCCCCCTGCAGGAGATCCGGATCGTTCGCGCTTATGGAGAGGACGGCGTGCCCGGCTCGCACGTGCTCGGAGAGCGCGGCGGGCAGCCACGACGAAAAGCTGCCGAACGATTCGCGGGGCGCGTGCTTGAAGCGAAGCGACTGCTGCGCCTCGTCGCCGTAAATCGTCTCGACCAGCGGCGATCCGGCGCGGTAGGCCGCCGCCGCGATTTGCCTGGCCAGCGGAGCTGATTCAAGGGACGCGCCGCCGTTGGCGAGCGGTCCGATAATCATCACCCGCTGCCCGGGCTGCACGTTCAGCGCAACCCTTACCGCGAGCTCCGCATATACCTGTAGTTTTCGCTCGAGATCCATCCGGCGATTTTACTCAAAACGGTTCCGGGATTCTTTTTTCGGGCCGGAAGCGTGCAAGCCCGGTCTTTGTGCTACCGGCTGAAAACGAGCCGGCCGGCGACGTAGGTCTGCCTGACGTGAAAATCGCGATCGAGGACGACGAGATCGGCGATGGCGCCTTTGGTGATGGTGCCGAGATCCGTGAGGTTCAGTTCCGCGGCAGGCGTGGTGGAGCACAGGTGCGCCGCGTCGACGAGTGAAAGCCCGACGTCGCGGACGAGAAACCTGAACACGCGGTCCATCGTGGTCACGCTTCCCGCGAGCGTGCCGTCTTCGAGATACGCGGCGGACTTGTCGACGCGAATCTGACGTCCACCAAGCAGCGCCGTCGAGCCTTCCGGCATGCCGGCGACGGCGACCCCGTCGGTGATCGCCATCATCCTGGCCGTTCCCTTGGTGGAGACCGCCATGCGCACGACGTCGCGGTGCACGTGCACGCCATCGCAAATCACCTCGGCGGCTACCCGTTCGCTCGACAGGATCGCGCCCACCAGCCCCGGCTCGCGATGGCCGAACGGCGGCATCCTGTTGAAGAGGTGCGTTGCCTGAGTCGCACCGGCCTCGATCGCGGCGCGTCCCTGCTCCATGTCTGCGCCCGAGTGCCCGAGCGAAACCCGCCGTCCCTTCGAGACGAGATGCCGGATGAGGTCGAGCGCGCCGTCGAGCTCGGGCGCCAGCGTCACGATGCCGACGGCGCCGCCCGCGCGATCGATTTCGGCAAGGATGTCGGTCGCATCGAAGTCCTCCGCACCTGTCGCACCCGCCTTCGCGGCGGCGCCGCTTCGGCGCGGCAGGCCCCACTCGGCTGCGCCGCTTCGGCGCGGCAGGCCCAACGCTCCAAGGGGAGCTCGTAGACACTCGATCGGCTGCGCTCCTCGATAGTCGGGGTTGATGAAGTTGCTTTCCAGATGGGCGGGCAGCACGCGAGCCGCACCATCGATTGCGCCACGCAGTCTGGCCACGCTCTCGAGCACGTCGCGCAGGCGGGCAGGTCCGCAGGCGACCGTGGTCGGACAGAACGCCGTGACGCCAAACCTCGGCAGCCGGCTGGCGATGGCGGCCGTGGCATCGGACCCATCGAGCGCGTCGATACCGTCGACGCCATGGACGTGCACATCAATGAACCCGGGCACGATGATGTGTCCGTCGAGCGGCGTGGAGGACGCCGGCGAGGCCGTCGCGCTGCTCACATCGGCTATCCGTTCCCCATCAATGACCAGCGTGGCACGCGATTGCACACGGCCGGGCAGAACGAGATCGGCGCCGGAGAGGACGACCATCCACGTAATATATCCAGAATGTTCGTTCTTGGCATCGACGTCGGCGGCTCGAAAACCACGTGCCTGCTGGCGGATCAGGACGCGCGCGTCATCGCGGAGGGTCGCGAAGAGGGCGCGAATCTGCAGGGCGTCGGCGAGCTGGCGCTGGAGAAGGTGGTGCACTCGGTGATGGAGAAGACGCTCGAGGGAACGGGCATCGTGCCATCGGCCATCTGCCTCGGTATCGCTGGCGTCGATCGCCCGTCGGACGAGACCATCGTAAGCAGCATCATGAGCCGCATCGGCTACAAAGCCAGGATTCTCGTCGTCAACGACGCGTTGATCGCGCTGCGGGCCGGCGTCGGCGACAATCCCGGCATCGTCATCATCTCGGGTACCGGATCCATTGCGTACGGGCAGAACGAGCGGGGCGAATCGGCGCGCGCGGGCGGCTGGGGGTACGTGCTGGGTGACGAAGGCAGCGGCTACTGGATTGGCCGTCTCGCGCTGCGCGCCGTCGTGCGTCATGCAGACGGGCGCGGACGCATCACGAGCCTGACACAGCGGCTTCTCAACCACTTCGGCGTCGAGCGCGCCTCGGAACTGATCTATCAGGTGTATCACGAGGAGTTGAGCCCTCGCTCGATTGCGGCCGTGGCGAAGTACGTGCAGCAGGCGCGCGACGAAGGCGACACGGTCGCGACGGGCATTCTGAAAAGTGCGGCCGACGAGCTCATCACGGCGGCGTCGGCCGTCATGGCGCGCCTCGAACTGACCGGCAAGTCGTTCACCTTCGTATTGTCGGGCGGCATGTTCCAGGCGGTGCCCTGGCTCGGTGAACAGCTGCACCTTCAGCTTCCGTCACTCGCCAGCCGGAGCACCGTGATGCGCCTCGATGTTCCGCCGGCGCTCGGCGCGGTACGCCTCGCGCTCGCCGAGTTGCGCGGCGACGCGCGGCTGCCGGTCTATCGTCCCAACCTCACATGAACGTTCGCGTCTTTCGATCGGCTGAGGAAGCCGGGCGTGCCGCCGCAACCGCTGTCGCGGCCCAGCTCGCGCGCAAGCACGCCTCGGTGTTCGGCCTGCCGACCGGTCGCACGTCGCTCGCCATCTACGACGCACTGGCCGCGCTGCACGACGCCGGCACCGCCGATTTTTCGCAGGCGCACACCTTCAACATCGACGAATTCGTCGGCCTGCAGGCAACCGACAAGCGAAGCTTCTGCGCGTTCATGCACAAGCACCTTTTCTCGCGCATCAATCTCCCTGCTCGCCACGTGCATTTTCTCAATGGCACCGCCACAGACCACCAGGCCGAGTGCGAACGGTTCGAGCGCGAGATCGCGTTGCTCGGCGGGATCGACCTCCTGCTGGTCGGCATCGGCCGCAACGGACACATCGGCTTCAACGAGCCGGCGCGGGTCCTGCGGGCCCGCAGCCACCGCACCGCACTGGCGATCGAAACCCGCCGTGCGAATGCGGCCCTGTTCGGCGGGCGGCTCGACAGAGTGCCACGCGAGGCGTTGACGATGGGCGTGGGAACGATGCTGGACGCTCGCGCGATCGTGCTCGTTGCCACGGGCCGGCCGAAAGCGCGCGCGGTCGCGGCCATGGTGAACGGACAGATCTCGACCGCGCTGCCGGCATCGCTGCTGCAACTGCATCCGAATGTCGAGGTGATTCTGGATTTACCGTCCGCTGAGAAGCTTTCGAAGTCGAGGCTCGGCACGCAGGCGTAACAGCGCGGCCCGGCGCGTCATGCCCCGCTGTTGCATGAGAATGGCGGCCTTGACGTTCCATCCCGATCGCCGGAGCCATGCATCGGCCCCCTCGTACTCGAGGCCGGTCACGCGCGCTACGATGCGGCGCGCGCGATCGCGCAGCTTTTCCGAATTCGACTTCACGTCCACCATCAAATTCCCATAGGTCTTCCCTGCCCGCACCATGGCCGTCGTCGTCAGCATGTTCAGCACGACCTTGGTGGCCGTCCCGGCCTTCAGCCGCGTGGACCCCGCGATGACCTCGGGGCCCACGTTCAGCACAATGGTGACCTCGGCGAGTTTCCTGAGCGCAGAACGCGGATCGCACGTGATGCCGATGACGTGCGCGCCCGCGGCACGTCCACGCTCGACAGCGCCGTGTACGAACGGCGTGATGCCGCTCGCCGAGATGCCGATCACCACGTCCTTGCGGCGGGGTCGAAGCGCGCGCATCGCGCGTGCGCCTTCGCCGTGGTCGTCTTCCACGCCTTCTTTCGCGCGGTGCACGGCGGCCGGACCTCCAGCCATGATCGCCGTGGCCGACGACGGTTCGATGCCGAACGTGGGCGGCAACTCCGCCGCTTCGAGCACGCCGAGACGCCCGCTGGTGCCGGCCCCGACGAAGATCAGTCGTCCTCCATCGCGCACGGCAGCGGCGATGATGTCGGCGCCCCGGGCGATGCGTGTCTTCTCGTGCCGCACGGCGGCCAGAACGGCACGACCATCGACAACCATCACGTCGACCATTTCACCTGACGACAACGCGTCGATGCCGCGGCTGCGCGGGTTCACTGCCTCTGTCGGGAGCTGCTGCCATTTCGAACGGGTGGCCATCATTTGACCTTAACCTGAAAGCCGTTTTCTCGGCTAGATTTAGGAGATGTTCCTCGCCGGCCTTGGCACCGCGACGCCACCCCGACGCTGGACGCAGACCGAGTGCTGGGATGCGCTCGTCGCGTCACAGTATTTGTCGAGACTGAATCCCCGATCGCAGGCGATTCTCAGGAAGGTGCTGCGCGGCAACAACGGCATCTGCAGCCGCCACCTCGCGTTCGATCACCTCAGCGAAGCGTTTGCGTTCGACCCCGACGTGCTCGACGCGCGGTTCGCGGCCCACGCGCCGGTCATCGCCGCGCGGGCGGCTGAGCGCGCGCTCGACGCCGCCGGCCGGACGCCGGCCGAGATGGACGCGGTCGTCATCAGCACGTGCACGGGCTATCTCTGTCCGGGACTGACGAGCTACGTGAGCGAGCGGCTCGGCCTGCGCACGAATATTCTGGCGCTCGATCTCGTCGGACAGGGGTGTGGCGCCGCGATACCGAACATGCGCGCGGGCGAGGCGCTCATCGCGTCGGGCCGCGCGCGCCATGTGCTCTCGATTTGCGTCGAGGTCTGCAGCGCCGCTATGTACCTGGACGACGATCCCGGCGTGCTCATCAGCGCGTGTCTCTTCGGCGACGGCGCCGGCGCCGCCGTCCTGACATCCGAGCCGGTGACGGGCGGGCGGCGGATCGAGTGGAAGTCTGCGGGCACACTGCTGAACGCGGTCGATCGTGACGAGCTGCGATTCGAGCGACGGCGAGGCATGCTGCGCAACATCCTGACGACCGCCGTCCCGGCGTTGGCCGCCAGACATGTCGACGAGGTGCTGGCAGACGGGCTCGAGCGCGACCAGATGGCGCGCGAGGACATTACCGGGTGGATTCTCCATGCCGGCGGGCGTGAAATTCTCGCGGCGATCCGGCAGCGCGTGGGGCTGACCGAGGAACAGACGCGATGGAGCGCCTCGGTGCTGCGCGATTACGGCAACGTCAGCAGCCCGTGCGTGTATTTCGTGCTCAAAGCCGCGCTCGACGAAGAGGCGCCCGGCGGCCACTGGTGGATGTCGTCGTTCGGCGCGGGCTTCAGTTGTCACGGAGTGCTGCTTGCGGTCGAGTGACGGCCGGCCGTAGACCGCTGCGGCAATGCGACGACAGCTCCAGCCGGAAATTCTCGATCACCTTGCCCCGGACGATCCCCGGGCTATTCAGGCGCGGCGCGATCTTCGCAAGGTCAACGCGTTCATGGGCCACGCCGGGCTGGTCACCCGCGCCTTGCGCGGCCAGCGGCCGATGCCCCGCCGCATTGTCGAGCTCGGCGCCGGCGACGGTTCGCTGCTCCTGAGGGTCGCCACACGCCTGGGCCGGGCGCAGGCCGGCGTGCGCGCCGTGCTCGTCGATCGCGCGCCCACGATCAGCGCCCGCACGCGCGCGGATTTCCGCGCACTCGGCTGGGATGTCGTCGCCGACGAAACCGATGTGTTCGACTGGCTGATGCGCCCCGCACCCGAACAGGCCGACATGATGCTCGCGAACTTGTTCCTGCATCACTTTGACGAGGGCGAGCTCTCGACGCTGTTCGCGGCCATCGCCCGGCAGACCAGTCGCTTCATTGCCTGCGAGCCGCGGCGATCGCGGACGGCCCTGGCGGGCTCGTCATTGCTGTTCCTGCTCGGCTGCAACGATGTGACGAGACACGACGCGGACGTCAGCGTGCGCGCCGGCTTCCGCGACGCCGAGCTCTCTCAGCTCTGGCCGAACGAACAGGGATGGCGCGCGGAGGAGTCTCGCGCGGGGTTGTTCTCGCATTTCTTCGCCGCCACTAAGGTGTGAACACACGCGCGTAAAAGGGGTCGGGAGGGGTTTTCGGAGGATCGGTCGAAAACCCCTCCCGACCCCTTACCTAACGGCGCTCGACGCGCACGCGAATGCCATGTTTCGGCTTCAGCGTGATGGCGGGCTGCAGCTCGGGGACAAATGAGTCGTCGAGCAGCCTGAACCGCCATCGCTGCGCGAACGCGGCGACGAGCAGCACGCCCTCCATCCACGCGAAGACCTCGCCCATGCATCCTCGAGTGCCGCCGCCGAACGGAAAGTACGAGAACCGCGGGCGGGAGTCCTGGGCTTCCGGACGCCACCGATCCGGGTCGAATCGCCCGGGTTCGGGAAAGTACTCGTCGTTCCGGTGAACAGCCCACGGGCTGACGACCACCACCGACCCGCGCGGGATCGCGTAGCCGCGCACGTCGTGACGCTCGATCGCCACGCGACCGAGCAGCCAGGCCGGCGGATACAAGCGCATCGACTCGGCGAACACCATGCGCGTGTAGGGCAGCGCCTGCGCATCATCGGCCTGTGGCCGCCGGGTGCCGACGACCGCGTCGATTTCCGCGTGCAGGCGCGCCTCGACTTCCGGATGGCCCGCCAGCAGGTACCACGTCCAGGCAAGGGCATACGCGGTCGTCTCGTGGCCCGCCAGCAGCATCGTCGTCAATTCATCGCGAAGCTGCTCGTCGGACATCACGTCGGACCCGGCCGACGCCTGCGCGCGCAAGAGCATCGACAGCAGATCGACCTTGCCGCCCCCATCGCGGCGGCGTTCCTCGATGATGCCGGTGAGCATTCGATCGATCGCCTGGCGCGCCGCGCGCAGCCGGCGCACGTGCGGCAGCGGAAGAAGATCCATCATGGGCGCCAGCGGCAGCAACGCCACTTCGAGCAGGCCGCTGGCGGCCTCCAGCGTTTCGCGGGCGAGTGCACTGACGTCCTTCCCGAGCAGCGTTTTCCCCGCAATCGCCAGGGTCAACCGGCTCATCTCTCCGGCGATGTCGAGGTCGTCGCCGTGCTTCAGGCGGTCGCGAGCGTCGAGGGCCAGCGCAATCATCACGTCAGCGTAGGCGGACAATTGGGGCTTTTGGAACGCGGGCTGGATCAACCGCCGTTGCCGGCTGTGCAGGGCGCCATCGCTTGTCAACACGCCGTTTCCGAACAGGCGCCGCGCGCGCCCGAGCGACTTCCCCTTCGCGAAGCGATGCTGACAGGTGACGAGCACCTGTTCGATGTCGTCGGGATGATTGAGCAGGAAGACGCGAATGGTGGCGAGCCTGACGTGCACGACGTCGCCGTATTGGGCGCCGAGCCGTAGCACGAAGGCCAGCGGATCGCGGCGGGCCTCGGCGAGGCTGCCGAAGAGCACGCTGCCTCTCGGTCCGGGCGGGAGGGGGGCCGACACCTTACGATAGTAGTCGAGATGATCGCGATCGTTCTGAACCCGGCCAGCGGACAGATGCGGCGCGCGGGCACCAATCTGTTTCTTGCCGGACATCTGCACGTGAGCCATGTGGGGCATACTGCCGAACGCTACACTGTGGCCGGACGATCGGCGCTCGTCGTCCAGGCCGGCACGCTCTCGACGCGGGGACGAGGCGAGCTGAACAGCTTCAACGTGCTGCGTCTGGCCCGGCCCGACATGACCATCGAGCGATACAGTTGGCCCACAAATGGCCAGAGCTTTGAGCAATCGTTCAGTGGAAAATTCCGCCACACCAGCGAAGGCTGGACGGCATAGCAGTTGCTAAGGAGACACCCATGCGCTGGACACGAGGCGATCGCAGCAACGTCGAGGATGTGCGTGGGGGTGGCGGGGGTGGTGGACTCGGAATGCCGCTGGGCATCGGGGGTGTGCTCGTCCTGCTCGTCGGCTCGTGGCTGACGGGCGTCAACCTGTTCGACGTTGTCGGCGGAGGAGGCACCGCCACCGAGGTGGTCGCCGACCGCCCGGCCGTGTCGTCGCCCGAGGAAGAAAAAATGGTCGACTTCGTCGACGCCGTCATGGCCGACATCCAGAACACGTGGTCCGCGAAACTGGGGAGCTACCAGCCGACGCGTGCCGTCCTCTTCCGCGACTCGATTCAGTCGGCGTGCGGGTTGTCGAGCTCGGCGACCGGCCCGTTCTATTGCCCTGGCGACCGCAAGGTCTATCTCGACCTCACCTTTTTCGGGCAGCTCCATTCGAAGCTCGGCGCGCCCGGCGATTTCGCTCAGGCCTATGTCCTCGCGCACGAGGTCGGGCACCACGTTCAGAACCTGACGAGCACACTCGAGGGCGGTCCATTCAGCGGCAGCGCGAACGAGCGTTCGGTGCGCGTGGAATTGCAGGCCGATTGTTATGCCGGCGTCTGGGGACACGAGGCAGCCCAGCCAGGACGTGCGACGGCCGGACGCGTCGAACTGGATCCCGGCGATGTCGAAGAAGGGCTCGGTGCGGCAGCGGCCGTCGGGGACGACCGGCTTCAGCAGCAGGGGCGCGGGCGTGTCGTGCCCGAATCGTTCACGCACGGTTCGTCGGCCCAGCGTGTGTCATGGTTTCGACGCGGAATGCAGACGGGCGATCCGCAAGCTTGCGACACGTTCGCCGATGCTCGATAATTCCCGGCCGGATGACCCACATGACGGCGCTCGAACAGGTGATGGGCACGCTCACGCAGGAAGCGCGGACCAGCCTGTCGAGCGCCACGCCGCAGGATGAAGCCGTCATACGGCTCGAAGAAGCCGTACGCGTGCATCCTTTTGCCGTGTTGTTTGCGGACAACACCGGCCGCTACGTCGGGGCGAATGCCTCGGCGGCCGAGCTCACCGGCTACTCGCGCCGCGAGTTGCTGACGGCATCGGTCTTCGATATCACACCTGCGGTCGACGAACGCGAGATGGAGATCCTGTGGCGGGCGTTCCTGCGGACGGGCCGTCAGGCTGGAGAGGTCACCATCCGCCGGCGGGACGGAACGCAGGTGGTCGGCAGCTATCTCTCCACCGCCAATGTCGTCCCCGGCGTTCACGTATCGGTGCTCGCCAAGATCTAGTGCAGAAATTCATCGACAACTCGGGCCTGCTCGTCGTCGGCACGGTCCTCGCGCTGGCCTGGTGCAACCTCGATCGCGACAGCTACTACGGCTTCGCGCATTCGATTCAGTTTTTCGTCAACGACATCGGGATGGTGTTCTTCTTCGCGCTGGCGGCGAAGGAGGTGACCGAGGCAACGGCACCTGGAGGATCGCTGCACTCGCCGAGGCGCGCCGCGATGCCCCTGGCCGCCGCGGTCGGAGGCATGCTGGGCCCGGCGCTCATCTTCGTCGCGCTGACGAAGGTGATGGATCGGCCCGACCTCGAACGAGGCTGGGCGATTCCCTGCGCTACCGACATCGCGTTCAGCTACCTCGTGGCGCGCGTCGTGTTCGGAGCGAAGCATCCGGCGATTCCGTTCCTCCTGCTGCTGGCGATTGCCGACGACGCACTGGGCCTGCTGATCATCGCGGCGTTCTATCCAACAGGCGACTTCCGGCCGATCGCCTTTCTTGTGTTTCTTGGGGCCGGTATGGTCGTCGCCTGGTGGCTGGCCAGACGCGGCACCAGGAGCTTCTGGCCATATCTCGCAACAGCCGGCATTCTTTCGTGGATTGCCTTCCATCATGGCGGGCTTCATCCGGCGCTCGCGCTCGTACCGATCATTCCACTCATGCCGCACGCCGCCCGCGACCGCGGGTTGTTTCTCGAGGTACCGGACGCTCACGACACGCTGAACGAATTCGAGCACACCTTCAAGCGCCCGGTCGCCGGCATGCTGTTCTTTTTCGGTCTGGCGAATGCCGGCGTGACCTTCGGGAATGCCGGGACCGGGACGTGGCTCGTGCTGGTGGCGATTCTCGCTGGCAAACCGATCGGCATCTCGGCGGCTGCCTTCGTCTCGCAGCTGGGCGGCCTGCAACTGCCGCGCGACGTCACGTGGCGCGACATGATCGTCGTCGGGATCATCGCGGCCATTGGCTTCACGGTTGCGCTCTTCTTCGCGACCGCGGCGTTTCCTTATGGGCGCCTTCTCGATGAAACCAAGCTCGGGGCGCTGCTGAGCGGCGGTGCCGCCCTGGTGGCCTTCCTGGCGGCCAGGGTGCTTCGGGTCGGCCGGTTCAGTTGACGATCGTCGCTACGTAGGTAATGGCGGTCGAGTCGCACGTTCGGTTTCGGGATCGTCCATCCCACCGACGGGATCACGAAACCTTCGGCCCCGATTTGTCGTAATCTTTTTGTATGAAATACATCCTTGCGTGCGCCCTCCTCGTCTCGATGGCCCTTCCCGTTTCGGCTCAAACACGCCTGAAACTGCCCGCGAATCTGTTTCAGGGACAGGTGACGCTCGGGCAGACGGCGCCGCCCCGGCCGTCGACGGCGCCACCGGGCGCGACAGGACCGCGCGTGACGTTGACGCTCGAGGACGCGGTGAAACGCGCGCTCGAGAACAACCTCGACATCGCCGTGCAACGCATCGGCCAGCAGACCTACGACGTCGACATCGCCAGCATCCGATCGGTCTACAGCCCGACGCTGTCGTCCATCGTGAGCAGTTCGAACTCGAAGAACGCGTCGACGAGCACGATTTCCGGCGGACAGACCGGCGCGACGATCAACAACTCGACGTTCCTCTTCAACGGCGGGCTGACGCAGGACGTGCCATGGGCAGGCGGCGCGTTCAACCTGCAGCTCGACAACCGGCGTTCGGAAACGTCCAACACGACCGCAACGATCAACCCGCAGTACAACCCGATGTGGGCGGCGACCTACAACCAGCCGCTGCTCCGCGATTTCAAGATCGATACGACGCGCCAGCAATTGCTCGTCACCCGCATCAGTCAGGACATCTCGGACATCCAGCTTCGGGAGGTCACGATCAACACGATCGCCAACGTTCGCAATGCGTACTGGGACTTCGTGTTCGCGGTGCAGTCGGTTGAAACGTCGAAACAGTCGCTCGCGCTCGCCGAAGAGCTGTACCGCAACAACCAGGCGAAAGTTGAAATCGGCACGATGGCGCCCATCGACGTCGTCCAGGCGCAGGCGCAGGTTGCCGCGCAGCGGCAGCAGCTCGTCACGGCCGAGGGCTCGCAACGCACGGCCGAGATCGCGTTGAAGCGCCTCATCGTCAGCGGCACGAACGACCCGTTGTGGACGATGTCCATCGACCCGACCGATCGTCCCGATTTCGCGCCCGAGCCCATCGACGTCGCGGCCGCCATCCAGCGCGCCCTGTCGGCTCGCACAGACATCCTGCGCGCGCGCAAGGACCTCCAGGCGAACGACGTGACGCTCCGCTACCTCGAGAATCAACGGCTGCCGCAGGTCGATTTCCAGACGCGGTACGCATCGACCGGCATCGGCGGCGACCGGCTGATCACGGCCGGCAGCGACGGCAACGGCGTCAATCGCGGCCAGGTCATCGGCGTCGAACCGGGCGGGTACCTCGACGCGCTGAACACGCTCTTCCGCAACCGGCTGCCGACATGGAGCGTGGCGCTGAACATGACCTACAACATCGGCACGAGCCCGGCCGATGCGTCGGTGGCACGCGCCAGGATTCAGCAGAATCAGATCGAGGTGCAGATGCGCCAGATCGATCTCGGAGTGACGAGCGACGTCAACAACGCCGCCATCCAGGTGCAGAATACCGCCGAGAGCGTGCAGGCCGCGCAGGCGGCGCGCGATCTCGCGCAGCAGCAGCTCGACGCCGAGAACAGCAAGTTCAGCGTCGGCATGTCGACCAACTTCCAGGTGGTGCAGTTCCAGCGCGATCTGTCGACGGCCCAGAACAACGAACTGCGGGCCGTGCTCGCATACAGGCGGGCGGTGGTCGAATTCGATCGCGTGCAGCAGACCGGATCCGCTGGTAACATCACCGTGTTCAGATGAAGCGAATCGCGTCACGCGGCGTGACGATGGTGGTCGGAAGCGCCACCATCGCGGTGCTGGCCTCGACGCCAGCCGTCGTGCCCATCTCTGCCGCCGACCAGCCCGTCAGCCTCGACGTGGTCGTGACCGACGCGAAGATGCGTCCGCTGCAGGACCTGAAGGCCAGCGACTTCGAGCTGACCGATGCGGGCGAGATCCGCGCCGTCGACGCCGTCCGGCCGCAGGCTGGCAGCCCTCGCGTCTTCGGCATCCTGCTCGACGAGTTTCACGTGCATGCCGGCGAGGCGACGTCGCGCGCACATGACGCGCTGCTGCGTTTCGTCGACGCCCAGCTTCGTCAGGGCGATCTCGTCGCCATCGTGAAACCGCTCGATCCGCTCCACGCCATCACCTTCACGCAGGATCGAACGGTTATCCGCCAGGTGATCGCCGCCTTCGAGGGGCACGCCGGCGACTACACGCCGCGCAGCGAGTTCGAGCGGAATTTCATGAGCCGCGATCCACGCACCGCCGATCCGGCTCGCGCCCAGGTCGTGTCGGCCGCGTTGCAGGCGCTGGCGCGCCGGCTCGGCGATCAGCCGGCCAGCCGCAGAGCGCTCATCTTCGTCAGCGAAGGGTTTCGCCCGGCGCAGCCGCGCGCCATCACGTCGGCCGCCAATCGCAATCACGTGGCGATTCATGCCGTCGATCCCCTTCCGGCTCCGGGCGACGATGACGCCCTGCTGCGCATGATGGCCGACGAGACCGGCGGGAGCGCGAGCGTGAACAACGCCGACCTGGCACCGGCGTTGACGCAGGTGACGAGCGACCTCGATCACCATGTCATCCTGACATTCACACCGCAGGGGCCCGAAGACGGGGGGTTTCGCCGAGTGCAGGTGCGGGTGAAGCGAACGGGCGCGGTGGCGAGAACACGCGCCGGCTACTGGGCGTCTGATGCCGCGGCGATTGCGTTGACCGCCAAAGCCAACGCGCCCAAGACGGTCACGTTCCGGCCCTCGCGCTCGAGCCCGTACATCCGGCCGTGGATTGGCACGTCGCGCGCTCCGGCGCAAGGGCTCACGCGCGTCACCGTCACCTGGGAAACTGGCGCCGAGCCACCGCGCAACCAGCGGGTGGTCGCGGTGACCTTGAAGGCCATCAACGGCGAAGGACAGGTGCTCATCGAAAGGCTGCTGGGGCCTGGAGACGCGAGCCGCGCCACGTTCGATGCGCCGCCCGGTCTCATCGCGATCGAGATGGCGATCCAGAGCAGCAGCGGCACCTTGCTCGACACCGACTATCGCAGCGTGTCGGTGCCCAACCTCCAGGTGTCCAGACCCACGTTTGCGACGCCGCAGATCCTGCGGACGCGCTCCGCCCGCCAGTTCGCGGAGGTCAGCAGCGACGCCAGCGCCGCTCCCACGTCGTCGCGCATGTTCAGCCGCTCCGAGCGCCTGCTCGTGCGCGTGTCGGCATATGGCGCGGCGGGAACGCAGCCGGTGGTCTCGGCTCGCCTGCTCAACCGCCGTGGCATCACCATGCGGGAGCTGGGGTCGGTTCCGGAACCATTGGCGCCCGGGGTCGAGCAGTTCGACCTCCCCCTCGCGTCGCTGGCCCCCGACGAATATCGCCTGGAACTGAGTGCCGTCAGCCCCACGGGCCCCAGGAATGAAGTGAAGGAAATTCTGATCTTCCGCGTCACCGACTGAGCCGGAGTATTCTCCTATTACGCATTCATCAGTAATGGCGAGAAAACTGGCGATTACACTTTGTCTTGTTTCGTACACAGCGGTCTCGGCGACCGAGCTGAAGCCGGCCACGGCGGCAGCCTTCGCTCGGTACGCGCGGCTGACCGAGCAACGCATCGACGCCGAAGTGGCGCGTCCGCGGGAGTTCCTGTGGATAGATACGCTGCCCGCGAACCGGCGAAACGAAATCGTCAAGGGGCTGCAGCAGGGCGGCGTCACCATCGAACGGCTGCAGACACGCGATGGATCGAAGGACATCGAGGTCTCTGATGGGCTCATCCATCACTGGGTCGGTACGGTCTTCGTTCCGCGCATCACCGTGAAAGACGCCGTGACGCTGATGCAGGACTACGATCGCCACTCCAGCTATTTCGCGCCCGCTATCGCACGCTCGAAGACCCTGGAGCACCACGGCGACCGCTTCCGCGTGGCGTTGCGCTTTCACGTCAAGAAGGTCATTACCGTCACGATGGATACGGAAAACGAGGCGGAGTTCTTCCGCCCCTCCGGCGATCGCGCGCACAGCCGCATCCGCAGCACCAGGACCACCGAGATCGCCGATGTCGGGACGCCGCAGGAAAAACCGAAACCTGCGGCCGACGAGAACGGCTTCATGTGGAATCTCAACACCTACTGGCGATTCGCGGAGCGCGACGGCGGGACGTATATCCAGTGCGAATCGCTCACGCTTACTCGCGACGTGCCGTTCGCCCTTGCCTGGATCATCCGTCCCATCGTCACGCAGATGCCGAGGGAATCGCTGACCTTCACCCTGGAAAAGGTACGCCAGGCGCTGGCGCGGCCGTAGGTGGGCGATAGGCGATCGTCAACGGTCGATGGGCCATGGTCGATCCGCAAGAGACCATTGCCCGCCGCCTTTTGCCCATCGACCATCGCCCAACCGACGCGTCAGAATCGAACGGCGTAGACCACCCTGAAATTGCGCCCCATCTCGGGCACCACGTCCTTGATCAGGGACAAGTGGTTCCGATACAGCTCGTTCGTCACATTGTCCAGGCGGGCCGTAATCGTCTGCACGGCGCCCGCGCCGCCGAATGAGTACGAACCGTAGAGCCTCAGCAGCGTGTAGCCGTCGGTCGCTGTTTCGTTCACCGACAGACGATCCTGACTGGCCGCGGCAACGACTTGCCCGCCAACCTGCAGCGCGTTGTGCTGATACCGCAGTCCGCCTCGGAATTTGAGCGGCGGGATGCGCGGCAACGGCGAATCTTCGGCTTTCAGCGACCCGCGAACGATGTCGAGGCCGAGCTCGGCCGAGAGCGTGGCGGTCAGCTGAAAGTCCGCGTGCGACTCGATGCCGTCCAGCACCGAGTCGGCGCCGACGTACTCGATGTAGGCGATCTCCGGTTCCTCGCCTCCGCCCCCTTCACCTTCACCCCCTTCTTCGTCCAGTCCAGCCGGGTCGCGGCCCTCGAACCGTTCGACGAACTCATCGTGGCGCGCCTCGAACTCCTCAGCGTCCATCTGACGCCGGAAGATGTAGTCGTTGATGTCATTCCGGAAGTAGGTCACCTCGCCCGATGCGCGCGCGGCGCGCCACCGCAACGAGAGATCGACGCCCAATGCGCGTTCGGATTTCAGATTCGGATTGCCGACTTCCACGGCGAAGTTGCCGGGATGCAGGCCGAAGAAGAACAGCTCTTCGAGCGCGGGCGGACGCGCGGCAAAGGCGAAGCTGGCCGCAATCGTCAGACGATCGTCGGCCGCCGCCGGCCGCAACAGCACGCCACCGGAAACCGAGCCGTTGGTGAAGTCGCGCCTGGTTTCTCCTGCAGGAGTGTAGGCCGTGTGATCGACGCGGCCGGCGAACTGGAGCGTGACGTGCGGCCAGGTGACTTCTTCATAGGCGAACGCGGCGAATCCGCCTTGATCGACGGCCGGCGACAACGCCTCGGCGCCTGTGGCCGTGAAGGCGCGGTCGAGCACCCATGCACCGATGCTCCCTTTCATGCGGCCGACCGCGCGATGCGAGCCCATCACCTGGAACTCGGTCGTGTTGTTCGTGAACGCCGTGCCGACGTCCACGCCCTCGAGCTCTTCGTGCTTGTAGCGGCGGTTGGCCAGCGTGGCACGAAACGCCTCGAATGCGCCCGTCAATCGCTCGGCGCCCGCGCGAAAGGTCAGCGCGTGCCGCCGCGGCGTGAGTTGAATGACGCCACCCTCGACGACCGGAATCCCGTACTTCGTGTCGTCGTATCCGTAGCTGCCGCCGACCTGCGCCTTCTCGCCGGTCCATCCGGCGCCGACCGTGGCAAATCCGTTTCGCGATTGCGAGTTCGTCACGTCGCCTTCCGGCGTGGTGAAATCGTCCGACCGGCGGCCTCCGCCGCCCACATTGACGGCGAATCTGCCGTTGCCCAGGTGAACCTGTCCGGCGCCGCCGCCTTCGTTGGCTGCGGTTCCCGCGTCGAACGTCACCTGGCCCGACGATCGCTGAACGGGTCGCGTCGGAATGTCGTTGGTGATGACGTTTACCAGGCCGCCGATCGCGTTCGCGCCATAGAGTAAGGTCGCGGGGCCGCGTACCACTTCGATGGTCTCCGCGGCGGCCGGATTGAGGCTCACGCCGTGGTCGCCCGACTGGCTCGACAGGTCGCCGGTGCGCTGGCCGTCCTGCAGAATCAGTACCCTGTCGCCGTCGAGACCGCGGATGACCGGCCGCGAAGGCGCCGGTCCGAAGCTGCGGACCGCCACGCCGGGCAATGTCTCGAGCGTCGCCCCGAGCGAGCTTTCGAGCTGCTTGCTCAGCTCCTGGCCGGCGAGCACGGAGGTCGGCTGCATGACGTCGAACTGGCTGCGCGTATCGGCGCTGACCGACGTCACCTCCTGGAAGTGCAGATCGGGATCGACGCGAACGTCGACCGAGGCGCGATCGGTCGACACGGCGACTTCGGTCCGGCGGCTCGAATACCCCTGCGTCCGGACCGATATGTGATAGCGGCCGGGCGCCAGCGGGTCGAACCGGAACGAGCCATCGGGTGCGGAAATCGTTTCGGTCTTGAGCTCCTCGAGCACCACCGTTGCCCCTGCGATTGGATCGCCGGACAGCGAGTTCAGCAACCGGCCCTCCAGCGCAGAAGTAGGCTGAGCCGACGCAGACGCGGCGAACGCAAGCATCAACGCAAATAAAAACGAGCGTTTCATGTCACACCTTCTCAGTTGGAATGTGAATGACGAGACTGGACGTCAGGACAACGCGAGCGATCGCAGAACGCGCCGCGACGTCACCTGACGCTCCAATTCCGAAACCGAAGAAGGGCTAAACGGGAGGCGCGCGCCCAGGGATGAGCGTCCATTCGACCGTGCTCGCACGATGGATGGATGCGGCCTGGAGCTGCCGAGCGCGGGGCGCTGGAACGTAGAGTTCGAATTCCTCGAACGCCGGATGGAACGAACGCAGCGAGTGACAGAGGAAGCAGTGGTCGGTGTGGTGCTGTTCCGGTGCGGGATTGGCTGCGAAGTGGTGGGCACGTGCGTCGTGCGCAACCGCGACCGGGCTGCACGCCGGATCTGCTGCCCCGTCGGTATGCGGCAGCGAAACCATGCCCGCACCGAAACTGGCGAGCAGGGTGATGACGACACCGGCCCGGCGAATCCACGACTTCTCGCGGAACATTCGAGCCAGCTTAGCGACCACCCACAGCACTGTCAACCATGTGCACACTTGTGACACACCGGCGCTGACTGATTACGCCCGTAGACGGAGCGCTGCCTGGTGTATCCGTACGGACAGCATGTCGCCGCCTTGAACAGCTTCTCCATCCACGTGGAACAGCATCGGGCTCTTCGACCGAATGATGAGCTCGCGGACCTTCTCCGATCGAACGCCTGCGCGTCGATCCACGCTGCCTGTGAACAACGATGGCACCCTCACGATGTTGCCCACCAACCCCCGATCTTCAATGGCGATCAGGTCGAGCATGCCATCGTCGAGGTGCGCGGCGGGCGCGATTTGCGCTCCGAAGCCATACTGTTTCGAGTTGGCGAGCGCGATGACTATCGACTTCACATGTTCGGTGCGATTCTCGAACTCGAGTGTGTAGTCCTCCGGGGTGTATCGAACGAGATCGCCGAAGCTCGCCGTGAGATACGGCAGCAGGCCACGACCGTGCACGCGAGTCGAGACGAGGGCCGCCACGTGCGCGTCGAGCCCGACGCCGGCCACGTTGAAAAACAGGCGCTGGCCGATCTCGCCGGCGTCAATGAATCGTGGTGACGCCCGCACGGCGCGCTCAATCGCGAGCGCCGGATCGAATGGAATCTTCAGCTCCCGGGCGAGCCCGTTACCGGATCCTCCGGGGACGATGCCAAGAGCCGAGGCGGACGCGCTGCCTGCTGCTTCGCGCTGCACCAGCGCGCGCCCGACCTCGTTGATCGTCCCGTCGCCGCCCCAGGCCACCACGAGCTCCGCGCCCGAAAGCACGGCGTCGCTGGCCAGATCGTGGGCATGCCCGGCGCGTTCGGTGAGATGGACCTCCCCCGTCACGCCAAGCCGGTCGAGCGTTCGGCGAGCGAGCTCCACCCTCGCGGGGCCACGGCCGCGGCGGGCGGGCCCTGAGATCGGGTTGATGATGATGACGACGGTCGCGGGCATGAGAAGTCGACAGTCTACAGTCGATGCGTCGCTAGTCGACAGTCGAGTCGCACGTCACGCTGCCTGGACCGTGAACTGACAACTGAGAACTGTGAACTGAAAACTGAGAACTAACACGGTTCGCGCCGGAATAACGTAATCGCGATGTCGACGTTGGCCTTGAGGGCGGCTTTGACGGCGGGCCACGTCTTGGCGGACTTCACCAGCGTCTTCCACGAGTAGAGGTGTTTCGGCTTGTGGAAATCGCTGTTGGCGACATACGGATAGTGTTTGAGGCTGGTCACGGAAAACAGATCGTCGCGGTTCGCGGCCTCCCAGACGTCGACGAGTGCGGCGAGCTCCTTGCGATGGTCCCACAGATGGCACGTCCCGATTTCCATCCTGGTGGTCGTCCGGTGATGGGGATGACACGCGATGCTGATCGCGTCCTGCCGCCGGATCTCTTCGAGAATCTCCCTCGCCTTCAGGTCGGCGCTGATGAACTTCTTGAGGCCCAGCGCCACGATGTGCGAATTATGTTTCGCGCGCAGATAATTCTGCGTGACCTCGGCGCCCGGCACGACGAGCATGCCGTACTGCCGTCTGGCCCGCGCGGCCTCCTTCTCGATGTCGGCCATGTAGTCGTCGAAGCTTTCGGGCGTCACCGAGAACTTCCGGTTGCCGAGCGTCGCGATGCGGCCGATGCGCGCCAGCAGATCCTTCTTGCAGAGGATGTGATCGGTAATCGCGAGCACGTCGAACTTTCCCGTCTGACCGTAGAGATCGACCACTTCACGAAGCGTGAGACGGCCGTCGCTCCACGTCGTATGCACGTGGAAGTCGCAGAGCAGGTAAGGTTCGTATCCAGGCATGAGATTTAGGTGCGCACGTCCTCGTGAACGGTATCGGACGGCCGATGAAGAAAAATTTCTGCGCAGAAGTTCCTGACGTAGAGGCCGAACACCTTGCCGCGCCCCATGGTCTTGTAGCGGCGCGCCGAGGTGAACACCCAGCAGTCCTGCTTCAGTCGGACGCGACCGGCTTTCGAGACTCGCCGCGCCAGGTTGGTGTCTTCGCCGTGGAACTCGATCGTCGTGTCGAATCCGCCGATGGCCGCCAGTGCCTGCCGGGTCACCGCGAAGTTGCCTCCGTACAGCACAGCGCCGAGGCCAAAGACGTATTGCGCCAGCAGGTGCGTGGCCGGCGCGAGGCTGTAGTCGTACATCCGGATGAGCACTCGTCCGATGAGATCCCAGTCGTAGAAGCGATAGGGTCCTGTCACGGCGACGGGCGGAGTCGGACCTTCGAACTCGCGCGCGATCCGCCGCAGCCAGTCGCGCGGCGCACGGCAGTCCGCATCAACGTAGACCAGCACGTCGCCGGTGGACACCTGGCGTCCGGTCTCGCGGGCGATGACCAGGCCCTTTCGAGGCTCGTCCACGACGCGGATACCGGGCATGGAGGCAACCGCCGCTGTGCGATCCGTGCTGGCATTGTTGATGACGATGATTTCCGACGGCGGGAACGATTGCTGAAGCAGCGTGTGGAGACAACCAGGTAGCAGTTGCTCTTCGTTGTAGGCGCAGACAATAACAGTGAACGTCACAGCGGCGGCTCACTTTCTCTCACCACCACTATGAGGAACCGGCCTGACGGTCCGGTCGCGCGACTGTAACGTCGGAGTTAAACCTTGGTCCGCGCCCGATGAACGCGACGAGTAGTCCCGGCGCAGGCAGACTTACAGACGGAACAGAAGCGAAAACGCCATCGTGAACCCGACGGCGATGACAATTCTGCGCACACCCTTCGGACCGATGCGGCGGGCCATGCCCGCTCCCCACACGCCACCGGCAATGGCGCCCACCGCCATCACCAGCGTATGAGGCCACGAGACCATCCCGTTCCAGATGAAGTACCCGGCGGCGACGCCGTTGATGCACAGCGCGAGAAATGTCTTGAGGCCGTTCATCTGATGGATGTCGGTGAATCCCATGATGCCGAACGCGGCGAGCATGAGGATGCCGATCCCCGCGCCGAAGTAGCCGCCATACACCGAGACGAAAAACTGAAAGACGAGCGCGCCGAGCAGCCAGTTCGTCGATCCGGCGTGCGTCTTCCCCGTCGTCTTGATGAGCCGCTGCACGGGCTCCTGCAGCATGAAGAGCACGGTCGCGAACACGATCAGCAGCGGAATCAGCCGATCGAAGACGTCGGTTGGCGTCAGCACCATGAGCACGGCGCCCACCATGCCGCCCACGAGGCTCGGACCGATCAGCATGTAACTCGATTTCGGCACGCCTTCCAGATCACGGCGGTATCCCCACATCCCGCCCAGCGAGCCGGGCCAGATCGCCACCGTGCTGGTCGCGTTCGCAATCGTCGAGGGCAACCCGAGCCAGACGAGCGAGGGAAACGTGAGCAGCGTGCCGCCGCCGGCAACCGCGTTGATGGCGCCGGCCACGAAGGCGGCGAGGAAGACGACTGGAAAGGACACCCGACACATTCTATAGGTGCGTTGGGTGCGTTAGGTGCGTTGGGCCTGCCGCGCCAAAGCGACGGGAACGGCGGCGCGAAGGCGGGGTGCGTTAGGTGCGAGGATCGAGCAACGCCGTCGTCGTGGCCGGTTCCATCAGCACCGCGGCCAGCATGATGCCGGCGGCGAGCGCGAGCGTCAGCACCGCGGTCAGCGGCCACTGTGATGCCAGCAGGAGCGCATCGACGCTCAACAGCGTGGCCAGCAGACCATCGGTGAAGAGCCGTACCCGGCGCGTCCTGGAAAGCTCGTCTGGCAGGTGCGACCGGTTCATCGCGTCGGTAAAGACGAGATGGCCGCGAACGATGCCACCCACTGAGGCGGCAATGCCCATCACGACGAACACCCAGAGCGACGTCGGGATGCGCAACCACTCCTTGATCTGCCATGCGTGTGCCATCGCGACGATGTAAAGACCGATCGCCACGACCTGATGCGTGCGCCACCACGTGCTGCTGCGCACCGTCGGCGGCTCGACGATCGCCGGATGGTCCAGCGCGTACAGCAGCTCGGACGCAGACGCGTACCGATCGTTGACCGACTTCCGCAGACACCGGTCGATGACATTCGACAGCCACGCCGGGACGGTTGCCACCGTCGTCAGCGGGTCCGGGTTACTGTCGAGCACGCGAGCCAGCGTGGCCAGCGGCGAGCCGGCCAGGAATGGATGACGGCCCGAGATCCACTCGTACATCAGCACCCCGAACGCAAAGACGTCGGCGCCGGGACCGGCCGTCCGCCCTTCGATCTGTTCGGGAGACATGTAGGCGGGAGTGCCGGCGATGGCGCCCGGGAGCGACGCGGTCAGCGTCGCGGCAATGCCGCCGGGCCCGGTCTCGACGCGCGCGAGGCCGAAGTCCAGGATCTTGATGCGGCCGTCCGCCGTGCGCATCACGTTTTCCGGCTTGAGGTCGCGATGCGTCACGCCTTTGCCGTGGGCGCCCGCCAGTGCCGAGGCGAGATCGCGCGCCGTGGCCAGGATCGTCTCGAGCGACGGTCGCGTGGTGCCGATCTCTTCGCGCATCGTGTGCCCTTCGACGAACTCGGAGGCGATGTACAGCTCGCCATCGAGCTCCTCGAGCGCAAACACCGTGCAGATCCCCGGATGGGTGAGGAGCGCGGCCGCGCGCGCTTCCCGGCGCAGCCGATCGCGATGCGAGGCGTCGCGCGTCAGCTCGGGCGGCAGCGACTTCAACGCAACCGTGCGGCCGAGCCGGCCGTCCGACGCCAGATACACGCGTCCCATGCCGCCCCGCCCGATTTCGCCGACCACCGTGTAGGGACCGAGCTCCGTACCCGGCGCGATCGCGCGATCCTCCTCGAGGAGCTGAGGAACGGCTTCGGCCACGGGCTGCGCGAGAAACGACCCCGCGCGCGAATGATGGTCGAGCAGCGACCGCACCTCCGCACGCACCAGCGAGTCATCGGCGGCCGCCTCGTTGAGCCAGCGATGGAGGTCTGCGGGCTCCTGCTCGACCGCCGCCTCGAACAGATCCCGCGCGCGTCGTCGCTGTTCCGGCGTCATACGGAGCCTGGCGCGCCGAAGCCGTGGCGAAGGCGGCTCATTGCGACAGCTCCCGGAACAGCCACGCGCGCGCCAGCGCCCATCGCCGCTTCAAGGTGGCTGGTGACATACCCATGACGTCCGCGGCTTCCTCGACGCTCATACCCGCGAAGTACCGGAGCTCGACGATTTTCGCCTGCTCGGCGTCGACCTGTTCGAGCCGGGTGATGGCCTCGTCGAGCGCCGGCAGCATCGTCTCGGGATCGGACGCCAGTTGGAGCGAATCGGTGATCGACACGCGATTCATCCCGCCCCATCGTTTCTGTGCGCCGCGCGAGCGTGCCCGCTCCACGAGGATCTGCCTCATGGAACGGGCGGCGATGCCGATGAAATGTTTCTGATCGTGCCAGGGCGTCCCCGCCTGGGCGAGACGCAGGTAGGCCTCGTGGACGAGCGCCGTCGCCTGAATGGTTTGTCCCGGCCGCTCGCGGCGCATGTAGGCGGCGGCGACGCGGCGCAACTCGTCGTAGACGACGGGCGCCACGTCTTCCGCCTTGGGCGGTCTGTCTTTGGACATTCGGCGTGTGAAAACAATTTCGGGATAAATGGGGTCGGGTGCAATTTTCGACCAGGCCAAGAGCGAAAATTGCACCCGACCCCATTTATCCCGGAACCGTTTCTCTAGGCGACCGTCTGAGCCGCCTCGCGGACGTCGTACACGAAATCGTAGGCGCGCAGCGGCTTGCCCGAGAGGTCGCCGCGGCTGCCGTTGAAGATCGCATCGAGGATCGCCGACCGATCGGCGTCGGCCTCCTCGATAATCGCCAGCAGCACGCGCGAGCCGTACTTGATCCAGCGCGGTTGAGGCACGAGCCGCCCATCCGGCCGGGTTTCCACAACCTGTCTCTTCAACACCGTCAGCACGAGCTCCGCGTTGGTCTTGCCGTACTCGGTTCCCAGCTTCTTGAACAGCTCCTTCACGGTGTCGCGCCGTTCGTCGAGCAGCTTGATGAAGAGCTCGGGCGTCACCTTATCGCCTTTTTTGGCGTACTTCCCGTCGGCGGTCAGCTCCGCGCCGTGGAACACCGTCAGATAGAGGAAGTGCCAGAAGATTTCATACGTGGCGAGGTCGTTCATGAACCGGAGCCCTGTGCGCGGGTCGTAGATCGCCGCGGCGTTGTTGCCGAGGAGCTGCTGGTACATGAACTCGGTGGCCATGTACATCGCATACCTGAGACCGTCTTCAGTCGTCGGCCCTTGCGGCCGCGACAGCAGCTTCTTGCGCGCATCCTCCGAGAACAGCTTCTCCGGTACCAGATCCGGTTCCGACAGCTCGAGCGGCGTGATCCGGCCGTCTTTGAGCAGCCCGAGAGCCTCGAGGCGCTTCTGCTCGTCTGGCGTCAGCTTGTCGACCACTGCCTGAAGATCGTTGACGTCGGTCACGAGCGACTCGCGGCCCGCCTCTACGTACGACGGCGTGATGGTCGCCACCCAGGACTGGCGATAGGTGTCGTGCACTTTGCCGTCGATCTTGAACAGCCCGGTGAGCCGTTCCCGCAGCTTGTCGAACCAGATGTCGCGGAGCGCCTTGGGATCGTTCTCGGGCGCCTGCGGGTTCTGCATCTGCGCCGCCATGCCGCCGATCGGCATGCCGCCGGCGAGCAACGCGAGGAGCGCGTTGCGCATCGTGTAATAGCTCAGCGTGGGGTCGGTCATCGTGACGGTATTGGGATCCGGAATCACCATCGACGGGTCGTAACGGAACATCTCCTCGCGGCTGTTCAGATAGTCCCACCGGCCGACGTTCGGTCCGATGAGGTTCTCGCGCAGCACCCACATGATCGCTTCCTGCTGGAGCGCGTATTCGGCGCGCTCGTTCAGCATCTTGATCTTGAGCGTGCCGCGCGCCAGTCCCAGGCCTTCCTCGACGCCTTTCAGCAGCTTCGCGACAAGGCGGGCTTCCTGCCACGTTTCGACCTTGGGCACGTAGTAATAGATCCCGGATCCGTTTTTCTTCTGCGTGTCGTAGTTGCTCACCGCGTGCATCACGAGCGCCGGAATCATGGCCGGCACCTGCTCGCCGTCGAGCGCGATCTGACGGTTCTGCAGGTGCAGCCCGGGCACGCGGTGGAAGATCGTGGGCCACTTGTCGGGGGAAGATCGATCGTGTACTCGCGCGGCTTGCCGCCCTGCTTCTTGGAAGGATGAACGAACGGCTTCCCCACCCACTTATGCGCGAGCAGATCGCGCAGGTTCTCCCACGCCTGATACAACTGGTCTTTGTAGTCGCCGCCGGCATCTTCCCAATCCCACATCCATGACGCCGCGCCCGTGTTGAGCGCTCCCATCGCCATGCCGAGATCGATCGCCGGACCGGTGCCCTCGAGACCCGGGCGCATCGTGTCCTTCGGGATGGGCACGGACGGATTCAGCCGCCAGGCCTGAGGCGTCTTGCGCCCGAAGAATGCGTCGAGCATGCCCTGACGGATGTCGCGCACGGTCGCGGTATGGCCGTCGGCGTCGCTGATCTTCGTGTCGGGCGGCAGGAAGGTGTAGGTGCGCTCGTGGCGCCCGACCTGGTCCTGGAACGCATGGCGCACGCCGAGCAGCGATCGGAATTCGCCGCTGGTCTCGCGCGTCAGCTTCGTGATGAGTTCCTCGACGTTGACCTTCTTCCCGCTGACGGTCTTCTCGCCAAACAGTGACGCGTGCTTCTCGTAGATGTCTCGTCTGATTTCAAGGGCCACGGCTTCCTCCGACTCTATGAACGCTCGGCGACGTGCGCCTTGCCTTGTTCCTTACGCCTTACGACTTTCGACTTGCGCCTTGCGACTCCTACGGCACCCACTTTCCCGCGCGCATGACCCGATCGATCTTGATCGTGTTCATGATGTCGGCGGTCGGATCGGCGTTCAGCAGGACGAGATCGGCGATCTTGCCGGCCTGAATGGATCCGTAGGTCGGATTCTCGGTGCGCTCGAGCACACGCGCGGCGTCAAGCGTCGCCGCACGAATCGCGTTGACGGGTGTCAGGCCGGCCTCGACGAACATCTGCACTTCCCTGTGCGTCGTGTGCCCGACCGGGGTCGTCTGCGAGGCTTCCGCCCCGCAGTCCGTGCCGGTGATCACGCGAATGCCGGCGTCGGACATCATCTTGATGAACGGATAGTTGTTTTCCTTGAAGCGCTGCTTCGATTCCTCGAAGTCCGGCGCGCCGATCACCTGCTGCTTGCGCTCGGGGTCGTTCAGCATCGCGCGGCCGCGGGCGTAGAACCCGTCGAACTTCGGATCCATGGTCAGGAACTCCGGGTGCTCGTAGTAGTACCAGCGCGACTGTCCCTGCCCCATGGTCGGCACAAACGACAGCCCCTTCGCCTTGGCATACGTGATGAACTCCGGGTTCATGCCGTCGCGGGCTTCGTGCATGAAGTCGGTCACACCGAGGTCGGCAAGCTGCTTCACCTGGGCAACGTTGCCGATGTGCGCCGTAATCGGAATGTTCTGCTTCTTCGCCTCGTCCACGATCGCCGCGATGATCTCGGGGGAAAATCCCTTGTCGCCCATCCAGACCTTGATGAAATCGACCTTCAGCGCCTTGTGCGTCTGAACGCCCTTGCGCGCCTCCTCGGGCGTCGTCGGCTTCATCGTCGGGGCGCCGGGATACGGTCCCGTCAGGTTGAACCCTTGTCCGGCCGTATACACGCGCGGCGACGGGAATTTGCCCGCCTTCGCGTCGTAGTACACCTGCATGATTTCCGGCTTGTCGTTGCCGGTCATGCGGATGGTCGTGATGCCCCAGTTGAGCGCCACCGGAAGCAGCTTCCGCATGACGTCTTCCGGCTGATTGAGATGGCAATGCGCGTCCACAAGGCCCGGGATGGCGGTCTTGCCGGTCGCATTCACGACCGTCGCGCCCTGCGGCACCTGCACCTTGCCGCGCGGGCCGGCGGCGGTGATTCGATCGCCGCTGACGAGAATCACCGAATCGTTCAGGGGGGCCGCGCCCGTGCCGTCGACCAGGCGGGCGCCGGTAATGGCAATCACGGCAGAGCCCTGCTGCGCCTGGGGGACAGCCGCGCACGCGAGCAGAAGGGCCGTGAACAGAGTAAGAGCCTTGCGCTTCATCTTTCCTCCGAATGGCTAGATGGTAAGCGGGTACTCTTACGATTTACGCGGGACGTGTCAAGACGATTGGTTAGTTCGGCACCTGCAAGTCCGGCATCGGTCTGGTCACGAAAAAGCGCCTGCAGGGCCGGGCGAGCCACCGCGCCCATTGCGCCGAGCGGTTGGCGCGGGCGCTGTCGGTGGCAATGCCGGTGTTTGCGTACATCTGGCGGTACAGCTTGGAAATCATCACGAAGACCAGGCGACCGCGTAGCGACTTGATGATGCCCGCGCGCTCCCAGATGGCAGGGATGCTGTAGAACGTGTCCCAGGTCGTCTGGGTGCCCGCTCGAATCTGCTCGGGCGACAGCAGGGGATGCGGCGTGTACACCTTGGGCCGCTGCTCGCGGGGGATGAGCCAGAAACGCGTCAGCGGCTGGCCGGCAATCCGTGTCGGGTCGGCCGCCATCTTCTCTTCCCACCTGGCAAAGTCGACGGTGCCCGGAAACGGCGTCAGCATGATGAACTGCGCGAACGCGATGTCGGCGCGCTGCGCGAGCTCCGCCGTCGCCTGGAACGTCTCCTGCTTGTCGGTGGGCAATCCGAAAATGAACGATCCGAGGATGTGCACGCCGTGCTTGCGGAATTCCTTGAGGCGCTCCACCAGCTGATCGCCGGCGTAGTTGAAGTCCTTGAAGATGGCTTTCAGACCTTCGGGCGTCACCGACTCGACGCCCACGAGCGCTCCCCGGATTTTCGCCTTGTTCATGGCTTCCAGGAACTCGGGGTCTTCCGCCGCCTCCATGGTGATCTGCGTATAGAACACGAGGTCGTTGGGCAGCTTCGCGAGCTTGTCCATCAGCTCGAACCGCTCGCGGCGAATCTCGTGCAGCGACTCGAGCCGCGCGATATTGCCCTGACGCTCGGCGAGCCTCAGATCCTCCACCGTCACCGGATAGAAGTTGTCGTCCGACAGCAGGATGAACCGGAAGCCCATGCGGCGCAGCTCGACGATCTCGCGAACGACGGCATCCGCCGTGCGCTGCCGCGGTTGCTGCCCATCCGTTTTCCACACGGAACAGAACGAACAGTGCTTCGGACAGCCGCGAAGCGTCTGAACCGAGCCCCACATGTACTTGTCGGCCGGCAGCAGGTCCCATCGCGCGGGCGAAAAGGTGACGCCGTTGACACGTCCGCCGTCGTACATCTTCGCGGGATTGCCGCTGAGACAATCGGCGATGACCGTGGCCCACACGACATCGCCATCACCTTTCACCGCGGCGTGCGCGGCGCCAAGCTCGTGCGCTTCGTTCGGGTAGAGCGTGGGTGAATACCTCCAAACACGACGTAGGCGCCGCGCTTGCGAGCCTCTCGACCGATTTCGTATCCCCGCAGCGCGTTGAACGTGTGAATGCCGATCCCGACGACGTCGCCAGCAGCGATGGTGTCGTAGTCCATGGGTTCCAGCGTCTCATCGATGATGCGCGGATCGCCATATGTAGGTGGCGTCGCGGCGGCGAGAACGTAGAGCCAACGGGGGGTGATGACAGCGGTCCCGAACGAAATATCGCTCGGGTTGACCAGGTGAATTGTCATGTTTGGAGCACCAAGTCTACTTGAAGCCACCATTTCGGCTGATAGGAGATCAGGATGGGTATGCCTGCAAGCGGACCCGACGCTCCATATACGAGCTCGAAGCGCGTTCCCGACCGCGCGCCGGCCAGGCCGGTCTCGAAGCGCCCTCGAATGACCTTATCGAACGTACGTCCGTCTCGCTCGTATCGGGAAAGGGGGGTAATTTCCAGCTGGCGAAGCTCGTAGAGGCGATCGCCGTGGATATACGGAACCCTCTGAGCCGGCTTCTTTCGATGCTGGCTGCCATCAGCTCGGACAGCGCGCTCAGGAACCCGGCTCGCACGCCGCCGGCACGAGGGAGTTGTTTCACCGGCAGCGACGTATCGCCCAGCACATGATCGAGCACCGTAGCGGCGGACTGGTAGGTCAGCTCGCTCGGCGCATGGAGGGTTCCGACGCGGGCCATCGCCCCGACCGCGGTCACGTGTCCGCGAATCGTATCAAATGCGCGCAGGTCTTTACGATGTTTCAGGTCGGCTTTAACGTCGCTCAGCCTGTCGTCGTTCTCCTGTGAGATGAGTCCGACGACCGCGGACTCGCCGCGGTGAATCTCCTCGACCAGAAATCCCCACTTGTTCATCTGGCTCGGCGCTTTCTGGGGATCGGTCCCGATCAGCAATTCGAACGCCTTGTGCTCTCCGGTCCCGCGCCATTTGATGACGGCCGACCCTACGTCGTCGCGGCCGACCCAGAGCACGAGCGCGCGAATCTTGCCGGCCATCCGATAGGTGTATTCACGCGAAACAGGCAGCTGCTGCCCAGGCAGATTGAGCGGAACCGGCAACGCCGCGAATGGGGGCCGAGCTTCCCGCGCCCCCCCTTCGCCAGCCTGGGGCCAGGCGCCGAGCGCGGCAACGGCAAGGATCAGGAAAACAGCGGCAGACGCCCGGGTGCGGTTCATCTGAAGCTCTTGGCCAGCGACACACTCGCGCGGGTGACCGCGCCGGCAATGCCCACGCTGGTCTTGCGCGCCGCGCTGGCGATCTCCACGCCGGGAGTGGCCGCCGCCCGCCAGCCGCCCGAGCTATCGGTCTCGACCGCTGCCGGATTCTGATGGTACGCACCTACGAAGGCGCGGGAGGACATAGCCCCCCGAGGTTCGTAGGGTTCGTAAGGTTCGTGGAGTTCGTAGGGTTCGTAGGGTTCGTGGAGTTCGTAAGGTTCGTTGAGCGCGTTGCCCGGGCTCACCGAGGCGAGACGCGTCGGCGCGGCGCTCGCGGGAATTGATTCGACGGACTGAATCGCGACTGATGATGCCGGTGCGACGGGCTTCAATCCGGCAACGATGCGCGCGGCTGGCGAGGCGACCAGCGGCAGGACCATGTCCACGTACTCGCCAACCAGCGGCAGGGCGTTCAGCCGTACCGAGATCGCGCCAATCGCGCACGCGGCACCAGCGACGACGAGCCACGAGACGCCGCGCCGTGTACTCTCCTTCGTATGGAGCAAACGATCGACGCGGCGCACGAGATCGTGCTGGCTTCCGAACAATGCCGGCACGACCGCCGGCGCGAGCCTGATGCGCCCGCGCACTTCGGCGGCGACCAGGAGGCACCGGGCGTATGCCTTTGGAAGGCCGGTTCGCGCGATGACCGATTCGTCGCACGCCATCTCGCTTTCGCGGTTCAAGGCGCGGCCGATGAACGGGACCGCCGGGTGAATCCACAGCACCGCTTGCAACAACGCCTGCGCCAATCGCGCCCAATCGTCACGCCGCTCGACGTGTGCCTGCTCGTGCAGAAGGATCTGATCCAGGTCCTCGACTCTCAACGCCTGGACGAGGGAGGTTGGAAGGGCGATGCACGGACGCTGGAAGCCGAGCACCGTCGCGCCCGCGAGCTCGTCGCAGATCATCAACTCTGCCCGGCGTCGCCCGCGCGCGTTCGCGTCGAGCCAGAGCGGTAGCCGCGATTCGATGGCAGCGGGAAACGGCCGGCACAGGTCGCGTAGCGCGTACACCGCGTGCAGGCTCGGCACAAGACGAACCAGTTTTACAAGGGCAACCGCGGCCCAGACGCCAAGAAGGATCGAAACAACGAACGGGGAGATTTGGTAAACCTGGAGCAGCGGCTCCGGCGCGAAACTCATGCCACTGGGGTCTGACCCCCGTACAGGTACGGAGGTCAGACCCCCGTACGGGGATGATTGGTAGCCCAGCCAGGCGAGGGCGACGAGGGCCGCCCACCACACGAGGTGGCGCGTCGCGGCATTGAAAGGCTTCGCCTTCAAGAGGATGGCGACGCTCAGCGTCAGGACGACCCCCTGCCAGAGCCACGTGAGCAGCCACCCCGTCATGAGGCCTCCTCGATCCGCTCCTTCAACTGCTTCACGACATCGGGAGCGAGCTGCTCGTCTTCGAGCAGATTCAGCATCAGCAGGTGCGTCGACCCTTCGAAGAAACGGTTGACCAGCGTCTGCAGCGCGCTGCGGCTGGCGGCGGCACGGCCGACTTCGGGCAGGAAAATGAAGGCACGCCCGTCCTTCCGGTGCGAGACATACCCCTTCCTCTCCATGATGCGCAGCAGCGTGAGCACCGTGTTGTAGGCGGGCTTCGGTCCTGTGGTGAGGGCCTCCACCACCTCCCCGACGGTCGCCTGACCTTTTTCCCAGAGCACGCGCATCAGACGCAGTTCGCCGTCGGTCATCGTTGGGGACGTAGGACGAGACATGTTCACCTAATCAATTAAGACTTGCCCAGACTACGCTCCCGTGAAGGCCTCTGTCAACTATGAAATTAAGAATTGGACACTTCGGAAAGTGCGTCGCTCAGGAGGCGAACCGCAATGTCGGCTTCGTCCCTTGTCAGCACGAGTGGTGGAGAAAAACGAATGATGTTCGCCCCGGCGGCGAGAACCAGCAGCCCCCGGCGGAAGGCGGCCATCACGACCTCGTCGCGCTCGGTCGTTGCCCTTTCTTTCGTCTGGCGATTGCGGACGAGCTCGACACCGATCATCAAGCCGTGCCCGCGCACATCTCCGATAAGGGAATGCCGCTTTGCCAGCTCGCGCAGCCGGTCCTGCAGGTAGCCGCCGACCTCGACCGCGTTCTGCATCAGCCCGCCTTCGACGAGCTTGATCGTCGCCAGCGCCGCCGCCGAGGCGACGGGGTTGCCGCCGAACGTGTTCGAGTGCGCGCCTGTCGGCCAGTCCATCACGTCCTGCCCGGCAATGGTGACGCCCATCGGAAGGCCGGATGCGATGCCCTTCGCGGCAACGATGATGTCGGGCTGTACGCCGAAATGCTGGATACCGAACATCTTTCCCGTACGCCCGAAGCCCGACTGCACTTCGTCGGCAATGAGCAGCATGCCGTGTTTCGCCGCAATCTTCGACAGCCCCTGGATGAATTCCTCCGGCGGCACGACGTATCCGCCTTCCCCCTGAATCGGCTCGACGATGATGGCGGCGACCTCGTCGGGCGCCACCAGATGCGCGAGGATCTGGTGCTCGATGTATGCGAGCGCGTCGCACGCCACGTTCGACCGATCGCGCCCGCTTCCAATCACGGGCCGATACGGATTGGCGTACGGCGCGTGAAACACACCGGGCGACATGGGACCGAACCCGTGCCGCTGCACGGTGCGGCTCGACGTGAGCGAAAGCGACCCGAGCGTGCGGCCGTGAAACGACCCGAGAAACGCGATGAGGTTGAAGCGTCCCGTGTGATGCCGCGCGAGCTTGATGGCCGCCTCGACCGCTTCGGTTCCGGAATTCGAGAAAAATGTCCTGGCAGGACCCTTCACGGGCGCGATCCGCGAGAGCTCCTCGCCCAGCACGATCTGCGACTCGTGGTAGTAGTCGGTCGAGATGTGAAGAAACCGCGCAGCCTGCTCGGTGACGGCGCGCACGACGTCGGGATGCGAATGGCCGGTCGACGCGACAGCGATTCCCGCACAGCAGTCGAGATAGACGTTGCCATCCACGTCTTCGACGACGCAGCCCTCGCCTCGCGCCATCACGAACGGCGCGCTGCGGGGGTAGGATGGCGACACCACGGCGCGATCGCGCTCGAGCAGCGCTTTGGCGCGGGGTCCGGGTGGCGGCACTTTGATGTCGGGAACGCGCATCATGCTTTACAGACGATCAGGGGATCAGATGTCTTTTCGGCAAATCACCATCTGAACTTCTGATCTGTTGTTCCTACCTGCTATTGTAGGCCCGTGCCTTCGGCGGTCCACCTCATCGGCGTCCCTCTCGACATGGGCGGCAGCCGCCGCGGCGTCGACATGGGACCGTCGGCGTTTCGTATCGCCGGGCTCAGCGAGAAGATTGCGGCCCTTGGCCGCGTGGTCGCCGATCGCGGCGATCTGCTGTCTCCCATTCCCGAGACGAAGAAACACGGCGATCCGCGAAAGAAATACATCAGGGACATTGCGAAAGTGTGCGATCGCGTGTATCAGACCGCGCGCGCGTCGCTCGAAGAAGGCGCGCTGCCGCTGGTCCTCGGCGGCGATCACAGTCTTGGCGCCGGCTCCGTCGCCGCATCGGCCGCGCACGCCCGGGCCGCCGAGAAACCGCTGGGGCTTCTGTGGGTTGATGCGCACGGCGACATGAACACGCCGGCGAGCACACCGAGCGGAAACGTACACGGCATGCCGCTCGCCGCGCTGCTCGGTCCGGAGCCGTCAGAGCTGTCCTCCATCGGCGGCTTCTCGCCAACCGTCCTGCCGCAGCACACCGCGCTCATCGGCGTGCGCAACCTGGACGATCGCGAAAAAGATCTCGTCCGCAACTCGGGCGTGCACGTCTTCACGATGAAAGACATCGATCGGCTCGGCGTCGCCACGGTCGCCTCGCAGGCCTTGAAGGCGGTGAGCGACGGCGTGGCCGGCATTCACGTCTCGTTCGATCTGGACGTGTGCGATCCGTCGATCGCGCCTGGCGTCGGTACGCCCGTGAAAGGCGGGTTGAACTACCGCGAGGCACACCTGCTGATGGAACTGTTCGCCGAGTCCGGCCTGCTGCTCGCGCTCGATCTGGTGGAGGTCAACCCGACGCTGGACATCCGCAATACAACCGCCGAGCTCGGCACCGAGCTCGCGCTCTCCGCGCTGGGCATGAGGATTCTCTGAAAAGCTATTTCCCTTAGGTATTGACCGTCCCAGAGGACAGCCCGCCACAGTTTCGACACGGATCGCACGGATTTCCGCGGTATTCCTCGAAGATCTGAATGTCGTGCCGTTGGCGCGACTTTGGCAGAACTCTGATCGGATGTGTCCAGCCACCTTCTTTCAGGAGCTCGCCATGCGGCAGATATCCCGCCGACTCTCCCTCAGTGCCCTATCCGTGCTTGTACTCCTCGTGTCTGCCGCCTCACCCGCCGAGGCGCAGTATTTCGGTCGCAACAAAGTGCAGTACAAGGACTTCAAGTTTGAAGTGCTCAAGACCGAGCACTTCGACGTGTACTTCTACGACGAGGAGCGCGAGAACGCGGCTCGCGTCGGCCAGATGGCCGAGCGGTGGTACGCGCGCCTGTCCAGAGTGTTCGAGCACGAGATTCGGTCGCGTCAACCGCTCGTGCTGTATGCGTCGCATCCTGATTTCGAACAGACCAACACGGTCGGCGGCATGCTCGGCGAGGGTACGGGAGGCGTCACCGAAGGCCTCAAGCGGCGCGTCGTGCTGCCGCTCGGCGGCACGCTCGCGGAAACGGACCACGTGCTCGGCCACGAGCTGGTCCACGCCTTCCAGTACGACATCTCGGCCCAGCGGCCCGCTGGTGGCGGCATGGGCGCGGGCATCGAGCGTCTCCCGCTGTGGTTTGTCGAAGGGCTCGCCGAGTATCTGTCGATCGGCCCGGTCGATCCGCACACGGCCATGTGGCTGCGCGATGCGACGCGCAAGGAGACGCTGCCGCAGATACGAAGTCTGGACAATGGAGAATTTTTCCCCTATCGGTGGGGACAGGCGGTATGGGCCTACATCGGGGGCAAGTACGGCGATGACCTCATCGGCCAGATCTTCCGGGGAGCCGTGCGGAGCGGCGACGCCATTCTGGCGATCCAGGATTCGACGCTCGTCGACGAAAAGGTGCTGTCGGCCGACTGGCAGGCGGCAATTCGCGAGCAGTACTCGCCGGTGATGCAGGCGACGGCGCGCGCGCATACGTTCGGACGCTGGCTCACCAATACCGACAAGGCGCGCATGGCCACGAACGTGTCGCCGTCGATCAGCCCCGATGGCCGCCATATCGTGTTCTTCTCGTCCCGCGATCTGTTTTCGATCGATCTATATGTCGGCGATGTCGAGACCGGGCGCATCGTGCGGAAGCTCGTCGACACGGCGCTCGACTCCCACTTCACGAGCCTGCAGTTCATCGGCTCCGCCGGTTCGTGGAGCCCCAACGGCAAGCAATTCGTGGTTGGCGGCGTGCATGCCGGTAAGGCCGTGCTCGCCATCCTGAATATCGCAGACGGCGAAGTCGCGCGCGAAATCGAAGTGCCGGAAGCTGGCGAGATTCTCAACCCCACCTGGTCGCCCGATAACAAGAGCATAGCGTTCTCGGCGACCGTGGGCGGCGACTCGGATCTCTTCATACTCGACCTGGCCTCGGGAACGAGCCGGCGCGTTACGAGCGATCTTTATGCCGACCTGCAGCCCTCGTGGTCGCCCGACGGCGATCGCATCGTCTTCGTCACGGACCGGTTCACCACCGACGCAAAGCTGCTGAAGGCGGGCGACTACCGGCTCGCGCTCTACGACGTGGCGACCGGCGACATCACGGCGCTGTCGACGTTCGAGCAGGGCAAGAGCATCAACCCGCAATGGAGCTCCGACACCCGGCGCGTGTTCTTTGTGTCCGATCGGAACGGCATCAGCAACGTGTATACGGTCAACACGTCCTCGGGTGCCATCGCGCAGATCACCAATCTCGACAGCGGCGTCAGCGGCATCACGGCGCTGAGCCCGGCGATTTCGTCGGCGATGGACGCGAAGACGCTGGCGTTGAGCGCCTACGAGGAAGGCAACCACCACATCTACCTCATCGAGGCCGACGGGCTTACCGGCACTCCGGTGAGCTCGACCGTCGCGCGCGAGCAGGCGGCGACGCTGCCGCCAACGCCGCGCGAGTCGATGGTCGCGACGCTGTTGAGCGATGCCACGACCGGCCTCGCCACCACTCCGGCCGAAGTCCAGCCTTACAAATCGACGCTGAAGCTCGACACCGTCAGCCAGCCCTACATCTCGGCCGGCATCGATCGGTTCGGCGGCTCGATCGGCGGGGGCATCGCGTTCCAGTTCAGCGACATGCTCGGCAATCACAACCTGTACGCGCAGGTGAACGCCGACACCTACGGCGCCGGCGCCTCGGAACTGCTCAAGAACACCGGCGCCGCCTTGTTCTACACGAACACGGCGAAGCGCTGGAACTGGGGCGTCGGCGTCGAGCAGTCGCCGTACCTCGCCGGGGGGTACTCAACCGCGCAGGGCGTGGTGAACGGCCAGTCTGCGATCGTCGAGCAGACCATCATTCAGCGGCAGATCAACCAGGGTGTCACCGGGGTCGTGTCGTATCCGTTCAGTCAGAACACGCGGCTCGAGCTGGGTGGCAGCTACATGCGGACGTCGTACGAACAAAGTGTCCAGACCACGGCGTATTCACTCCGCACCGGCGGCGTGATATCCGACAACAAGGAGAGCACTGATCTCATCGATCCCTTGAACATGCCGTCGGTGAGCACGGCCCTGGTGACCGACCGCTCGATCTTCGGCGCCACGAGTCCCGTGGCTGGCGCCCGCTCGCGTCTGGAGGTCTCGCCGACATTCGGCGACTTGAACATGACGTCGGCGCTCCTCGATTACCGTCGCTACTTCATGCCGGCCCGCTTCTACACCATCGCCGTCCGGGGCCTCCACTACGGCCGGTACGGCGCGGGTGCAGAGGACTCGCGTCTCATCCCGCTCTATATGGGATATCCGGAGTTCGTGCGCGGGTACAACGTCAACACGTTTGAGGCGGGCGAATGCGAATCGGCCACGGTGTGCAGCACCTACAATCGTCTCGTCGGCAGCCGGATGCTGGTCGGCAACGTCGAGTTCCGCTTCCCGCTGCTGCGCCCGTTCCGCGGTGTCGACAGCAACGTCTACGGGCCGGTGCCGGTCGAAGTGGCGTTCTTCCTGGATGGCGGCGTCACCTGGAACAAGGGTCAGAAGCCGTCGTTCTTCAACGGATCGCGCGAGCCGGTCACGAGCGGCGGCATCACGCTGCGCACGAACCTGCTGGGCTTCGCGGTCGCGCAGATCGACTTCGCGCGGCCGTTCGACAGACCTGGAAGGGGTTGGATTTGGGGCTTTTCGCTCACCCCTGGATTCTGAGGGTTCGCCGTCATGGCAAATGGCAGATCGCAAATGGCATTTCTGCCATCTGCCCTTTGCCATCTGCCATGACCGGCGCGCTTTTGCGCTAGTGTGAGCGCGTAAACTCCGGATGAGGCATCCACCGCAACACGTTACCGGTCAGGCTTGCCACGAAGATGTCGCCGTTGGGCGAGCCGTTCACCGAGTGCCCCGGTGATTCCATCGAGCCGAGCACCTTGCCGCTTTCGAGATCGAGCTTCATCAGCCGGCCCGCCAGCGTATCCGCGGTGATGTTCTCCACGTTGTTGCGGTGCGTCAGCACGTACATCTCGTCTTTCGGCGAGATCCAGATGCCCTGCGTCGAGCCCAGGTGGTTCCACGTCTTCAGCAGCGTCCCGTTGGCGTCGAAAATCTGGATCCGGTTGTTCTCGCGGTCGCTCACATACGCGCGATCCTTCGAGTCGAACTGAATCGAGTGCACCGTGCGGAACTGGCTCGGCCCGCTGCCGGGCGTACCCCACGACGCGACGTACTTGCCGGTCTTGTCGAACTTCGCCACGCGGCTGTTTCCATAGCCATCGGCGATGTAGATGTTCCCCTGCGAATCCCAGTCGAGGTCCGTCGGGCTGCCGAACGACTTGTCGTCGTTGCCGCGCACGCCCTTGGTGCCAATCGTCATCAGGAGCTTGCCGTCCGTCGTGTACTTCAGAATCGCGCCGGCGCGATCGACGACCCAGACGTAGTTCTCAGCATCCACGCGCACGCCGTGCGGATCGTCGATGACGTCCTTGCCCCACGAGCGCAGGTAGTTACCCTCGGCATCGAACACGACGAGCGGATCGATCTCGTCATTGCGATGAAGCACATAGACGTTGCTCTGCTGGTCGTTGGCCACCATCGACACGCGGCCGAAGTACCACCCCTTGGGCATCGGCTTCCACGCGCCCTCCTTACCTCGCGCGCCCACCGGCGCCTCTACCCCGAATCGCAGGTGGACCTTCACGCGCAGCAGTCCGCCCTCGTGAGCGTTCCACGCTTCGCTGACCCATCCCTGGTCGGGAGCCTTCGAGGCCAGTCCGGACGGATGCGGGGGCTCCGCCCCGGATCCGCGCGATCCGCCACCGCCGCCACGTCGTTGTTGCTGTGCCACGACGGCCACCGACGCGGCAAGGCAGATGATGAGTACGAGCTTCTTCATGGTCTCTTCCTCCAGCAGGCTCACAGAACAGGGATTTGCGGCAGACGATAACACGATCGGCCTAAAGGCCGACACTACAATGTTTTAACTTTGGAGTTCAAACGAATCGCGAGAGCGTCGCGGTCACCTGACGCTCGCCGCGATGGGCGCGCCGCCACTGGACCATGATGGGCGTCTGGTAAGTACCCTCGACGACCGCGCCGCGGCCCTGGGCTTTCGTATCGGAGACGAGCAGATCGACGGAGCGCTTCATGCGGAGAAAGCGGGACGCGGGAACAGCCAGCGCTTTCGACAGCACACGCTCGATGGCCGACTCGGCGAGGCCCAGCGTGTCGACGAGACGGTTCACCGCCCTCACCAGATCGTACTTGGCGTAGTCGAACGCCTTCGACGGAACGGCGCGCGGGTCGTCCCACGCATGCTTGGCCTTCTGCGCCGCGAACCGCATCGGGTTCTTCAGGACTTCCGCGAGGTCGTACCGCATCAACAGCGTTTCGTACTCGTTCACGGTGAGGCTGGCGAACTGCTCGCCAGGGCCGAGGCTGAGGCGAACGCGGCCCTTTTCGACACCGTGCTTCCTGAGGAGCTCGTCGATCTGATCGTACAGGCCGAGGCGCGAATCTTTCAGGTTCACCGCGTCAACCGGGTGCGTCTTCGACACCGGCACGTGCAGCGTCGTCTTGGCGATTTCGATTTCGCTGTTGTAGCCGACCAGCGTGGTGATGCGCCGGCGTGGCATTCCGGCGTTCACGCCGTCGAGATCGATGAACGACACAGGGCCGGGACGCCGCGTGACGTACGACACGCACGCGCGCAATCCGCTGCCGATGAACGCGAGGTGCGAGTCCGCATTCGTCGGTTCGACCGGACGCTGCTCGGCCGTCAGCTCGGTACGGCGATCGAGATCGTCGTGCTGGTAGCCCGCGCCTGCCGGAAAGACCGTCGTGAACAAATCGATGTACGGCCGGACGGCGTGCGGACCGGAACCGAGACGCGTCGCGAAGCTCTGCGGCAAGTAACCGGCGGTCGTGTGCAGGGAACAATACAGGCAGCGGTTATACTGCTCGAACACGTCCCCATAGGTGGCTGCGGCTTGCGCCCGGACATCGATGACGTCGAGTCGGCCTCGCGGTGTGATGTCGAGACTAAGTTCGAGAGGTGGCACCGAGGTCACTACTCTAACACTTGGAGACCCAAGCGCGCAAAGGCTCGTACAAATATTGCACACTTCCAGCGGCGTGAACCGTACCGTGTACACGAATCCTTACACTTTTGCTTGGCGCCGTTCTCGGCGCTGTCATCCGTTCGACAGCCGTCGGCGCAGACGACCAGCCGCCGGACGTACGCTTCAGCGCGCGATCGCTGACGTTTCCGTACGACGAGGGTGCGATTTTCGCGCTGCCAGGCGAGAAGGTTCCCCTTGCCGTCAGCGCACCGCGCACGCGTCTCCACAGCGTTGACGCGCCGCAGGGAGGGCTCACGGCGGTCGGCCCCAACCGCTGGACATGGGAAGCGCCGGCGAGGCCGGGCGTGTATGAAATGAAAGTCAAAGATCCGGCGGGCGCCACCATCGCGGATTTCTCCGCGTTCGTCATGGTGCCGGCCGCGGCGGTACGCAACGGTGTCCTGAACAACTATCGCATCGGCTTCTATCCCGACAAACCGCTGAAGGGCAACCCGATTTACATCCCACCGAAGGGATTTATCGAAGTCACCGACGAGAACGAAGACGAGAAGGTCTCCGAGAACTTCCGCATCAAGCAGTTCGTGGCGAAACAGGAAAGCGGGTTCCCGAAGTACGTGGTGCTCGACGAGCGGCTGGTGTTCCTGCTGGAGGCGATTGGACGCCATCTCGAGTCGCGGGGCTGGGATGCCGACGACATCGTCGTGATGAGCGGATATCGGACGCCGTTCTACAACAAGCTGCTCGACGACACCGCCTACAGCCTGCACCAGTGGGGGCGCGCGGCCGACATCTTCCTCGACAAGGATGGGAACGGCCGGATGGACGACCTCAACAAGGACCGCGTCGTCTCGAAACAGGATGCCATCGATCTGGCGCAACTGCTCGAATCGCTGGCCACGACTGCCGAGCTGAGCGGGTTCATCGGCGGAGTCGGTATCTACGATTCGACCGCGGCCCACGGCCCCTTCGTGCACGTGGACACGAGGCCGTGGAGAGCCCGGTGGTAAGGAAAAAGGAATTCCTTCTTCCGTCTTCCCTCTTCCTTGCTCATTCCTCTTCCTTCTTCTCCGCGTCCTCGTCCTTCAGGTTCACCTCTTCCTTCAGGGCCAGTTCGTCCTTCACGTTCAGATCGACATCCAGACCGGTATCTTCCTCGTCCCGGAACCGGGCGTCCTCGTCGACGCTGAACATCCGGCCGCTGAGCCGCTCCTTGAGTGGACCACGGGCCTTGCCTTCCTGGTTCCGGCTCTTCGCGAAGTTCGATCCACCGCGACCCTTGGGCGGCTTGTTCGGACCGAAGTTGCGGTTCCCATGGTCGCCGCGTGGCTGGCGGTACGGACCACCGGCATCGCCCGGAGGCCCGCCTCCCATCGGCGGCCTGGGACCACCACCCATCGGCGGCCGCGGTCCCGAGAAGCCTCCCGCGCCCATTGGCGGACGGGCTTCGCGCGGACGGGCCTCGCTGACCGACAAGGGCCGGCCCTTGAACGGCTGGCCGTGCAGTTGCTGAATCGCGCGCTCGGCAACCCCGCGATCGTCGTAGTCGACGAAGGCGAACCCGCGAGGCCGTCCCGTGTCGCGATCGGTTGGAATGACAACCTGCATCGGATCGCCGACCGTGCCGAAGTGCTGCCGGATATCGACGTCCGTTGCGCTGTACGGGAGATTTCCGACGAATAACCGGACTGACATAACCTGCTCATCGCCTCCTACGACTGCGGTGCCACTACCTTCTTCTTGGCGCGCGTCTTGGCCTTGCGTGCCGGCGCGGGCGTGTTGCTGGACTCCAGCACGACGATCCGCGTCGAGAACCGGCGGGTTCCATGCTCGTCGAACTCGATGACCGTGTGGTGTTCGTTGACGTCGACAATCGTGCCTGCGCCGTACTGTGCCTGCACAACGCGATCCCCTGCCGCATATCTGCGCATGAATGCCCTCCTGCCCGCTCGCCTCGGCTACGCGACTGCAAATGAAACGTTCAAAGACTTTTCGATGGCCCGCAGCGCTGTCAGCTCTTCCGGAGCGATCAGCGTCAAGGCCCTGCCAACCGCCTCGGCACGTCCGGTGCGCCCGACACGGTGGACGTAGGTATCCACACTGCCCGGCACCTCGTAGTTCACGACGTGACCGATACCCTCGATGTCGATGCCGCGCGCCGCGATATCGGTCGCGATGAGCGCCCGAAACCGGCCCGACTTGAACCCTTCCATCGCGGCCGAACGCTCGGTCTGCGTCCTGTCCGCATGAAGCGCGGCGCACTTGATGCCGCTCGCCGACAATTGACGGGCGAGCTTGTCCGCTCCGCGTTTGGTTCGAACGAACACGAGGCTCGTTCCTTCCGTTCTTCTGAGGAACTTGCCCAGCCAGTCGGCCTTTTCGGGGCCCGGCACGAGCCGGCCGATGTGCTCGATCGTGCTCGCCAGCCCTTCGGTGCGGCCCACGCGAATCATCTTCGGCGACTGCATGATCTGGCTCGCCGACACCGCCACCTCGTCGGACATCGTCGCCGAGAACAACAGCGTTTGCCGGTTCGCGGGCAGCGACGCCACGATGCGGCGGACGCTCGGCCAGAATCCCATGTCGAGCATGCGGTCGGCCTCGTCGAGCACGAGCACGTCGAGCGCCTCGAACCGGGCGGCGTTGGTGCCCATGTGGTCCAGCAGCCGTCCGGGCGTTGCCACGACGATGTCGGCCGCGCCACGCAGGCCGCGCTCCTGCGGTCCCGCTTCGACGCCGCCGTAAACGGCGACGCTCGACAGATTGGTGTGATAGGCGAGTCCCTGGAACTCGTCTTCGATCTGCACGGCAAGCTCGCGGGTCGGCGCCAGAATCAGCACGCGCGTACACGCACCTGACGCACCCGTCGCACCTGGCGCACCCAGAAGGCGTTGCATCAACGGGAGGAGGAATGCGAGCGTCTTGCCAGTGCCCGTCTGCGCGCAGGCGACGAGGTCGATGCCGGCGAGGACAGCGGGAAACACCGCGCTCTGGATGGGCATCGTCGTCTCGAACCCGCGCTCGGTCAGCGCGTGCTCGAGCCTCGCGTCGAGGCCAAGCGACGTAAACGACACAGGCGACGCATCATAGGGCGCCGTCTCGAATTGAAGCGGCCGCGATGCCGCGATGACGTGGGTCGGTCGCCCAACTGGCGCACCACGGCGCGGGCGCCGGGGCCTACGGCCACGAGTTGAGCGATTTTGAACAGCTTTCGAGGGGTCTGAGAAATGCAAGATGGGCTGACTGTTTGAGGGTGAAGCTTTTTTGAAGCCTTGATTGTCTCATAAACCGCGAAAATCCGCCAGCAACGGTCTAAAATAGCGCCGGACTGTGGCTTATGCCTTAGCCTTCTTCGGCCTGCTCCTGGTAGGCGCCGGGTACCTGCTCGGCTTGCGACAGGGGCGGATCCGCGAAGAGGCCCTCAAAACGTCGCTCGACGATCGGGAGCTGAAACTGACGCAACTCGAAGGCGAGCTCATCCGGCACACGGCCGTCGACCCGGAGACCGGGCTTCATACCCAGCAGTACTTCCAGGAGTTTCTCGAGCGCGAATGGCGCCGCGCGTCGCGAGAACGCCTGCCTGTCGCGGTCCTCATGATCGAGCTCGATCACTTTCGCGCGTTTCACGAGCGTCAGGGCCAATCCGAAGCCGATGCCAGCCTGAAGCGGATCGCGGCGGCGATCAAACCCCTCGTACACCGCCCGGGCGATGCCATCTCGAGGTACGGCGGGGTTGGCAAGTTCGGTGTCGTACTGGGCGGGACCGACCCGAAAGGCGCGATGGTGCTCGCCGAGCGCCTGCGCACGACTGTCGAAGCGATGAAAGAACCGAACCCGGCGTCACCTGCCGGCGTGACGACGGCCACGCTGGGCGTCGCGTGCATCACGCCCGATCGCGATGGCGCGTGGCAGGAAATCGCGCTCATCGCCTCGGCGGAACGTGCGCTGTCGCAGGCACGCGACGCGGGGCGCAACGCCGTGGTGCTCGACACGGCCGGCGCGCCCATCCGTTCCTGACTAAAAGCACGACACTCGCGTGTGTGCGCACGATTTATGCATCTTCCTGTGCATGGAATACTTGAACCTCAACTTTTTGCTCGGTTTTCTCGTTGCGGTCGCGCTGATGGTGGGGCTGTGGGTGCCTCTGTTCTTTTTTGACTACAAAGCCGAAAAGAAGCGTGGCACTATGCCTATTGGGTCGGGTGAAACCCGCCCGACACCTCCCCTCGACAAGGTAGACCTCCGCTGAGGGCCTGTCGGCGCATAGAGCGCAGCGCGCAATTGGTACAATTTGATCGTCAGGGATCTGACACTGTGTCTATGCGTCAACGCCCTTGTCTTTCGTTCCTGATCGCGCTCCTCGCGGTGGCGTCCGTGGCCGCGCAGGACTCCGGAGTCATCGTTTTCAAGAGCAGCGTCGAGCAGGTTGCCGTGGCGGCGATCGTCCGCGACTCGCGCGGCCGGCTCGTGACCAATCTCAAGGCGAGCGATTTCGAGCTCATCGACGAAGGCCAGAAGCGTACGTTGACCAACGTATGGTCCGAGCCGAGTCCCGCCAGCGTCGCGATCCTCATGGACGCCAGCGGAAGCATGGCGACCAAGATGGAACGGGCGCGCGAAACGGCGGATGCGCTGGTCGCCGGCCTCAAGCCCGGCGCCGACGAAGTGGCCATGTTTGCGTTCGACACGTCGCTGAAGGAGGTTCGGCCGTTCTCGTCGACCTTCAATGCGGGCGACGGCGCATGGAGCGCCATGACAGCCTACGGCGCCACCTCGTTGTGGGATGCCATCGCGGAAACCTCGCAGAAGATCTCCGATCGCCAGCGGCGCCGCGTGCTCGTGGTCATCACGGACGGTGTCGACTCGGCCAGCCGGATGAAGCCGGCCGATGTGTCGGGCATCGCCAGCGAGCTCGACGTGCCGGTTTATATGCTGGTCATCACTCACCTGGTCAATGATGACAGCGGCGAGCCGCAGCCGATTCGCGGCCCCCTGGCGGATTTGGCAGCGTGGACGGGCGGCGATTCCTTCGCCGTGTACGACAGCCTCAGCGCACAGACCGTCACGCGCCAGGTGCTGACCGAGCTCCATCAGCAGTACATCCTCGCGTTCGAGCCGGGCAAGGCGCCGGGCTGGCACGCGCTGGTCGTCAGGGCGCGCAAGCAAGGTCTCTTCGTCCGCGCGCGCAGCGGCTACATGGTCAAGTAACACTCCCAATACTCACCCCAGGAGAGCCACCATGCGAGAGGTCGTCGGCACGGTTGTCGTGGCGTGCGTCATCGGCGTGTCCGGATCGGGCTGCGCGTAGAACCGGCGCGTCGTCATCAAGGTGCTCGCCTGAGGCAGTTCTCAGTTTTCAGTTCTCAGTTTTTAGTTTCTAGATTCTAGATTCGAGTTTCAGGCTAACCTCCCAGCACGACGCCAACCGTAAAGCGTTGAAAGCCGATGCCGCGCGATGTGCGCACCTGGAAGTGGCGCAGGTCGCCTCGCACGCCCACGAGGCGCGTGAACTTGAACATGACCCCGCCGCCGGCGCTGTAGCCGAAGTCGTTTTCTGAAATATTGGAGAAGATGCCGCCTTCGTCCGATTTCATCCGGATGCGAATCAGGCCGAAACCAAAAATGCCATAGGGCCGCACGTTGGCGATCGGAATCGCCACGAAGATGCTCGGCATCAGCGTGACGATGTCGCCGGTTCCAACGCCGTTCGGCGTCTCGAAGAAGTTTCTCGTTTGCGAAAACTCGAGCTCCGATCCGATGCCGTGTGCGCCCCCGCCGCCCAGGGCGATGGCCCAGGTGCTCTTGGTCGAGGGCGCGTCGCCGCCGAACACATTCCCCAGCGACGCGGTAAACATGGCCTGCGCGGCGGCCGTTCCTTCCAGGGCAAGGCAGACAGCTATCGCCGCCACCGACAATTTTGCGGTGCGCAAGAAAGAACCTCCGGGGTCGATCGTGAGCGAGGGAATTACAGAATAGCAGAATTGGCAGATCGAATCGGCAGATTGGCGGACTGCCGGATTGGGAGATTGCGCAGACCTGCGCTCAGGCCGAGCCTTCGGTCGCGATCATGTAGTTCATCTGGCCCCACTGTAAGGGAGGCACGCGGCGGCGGTCGCTCCGGCGCCGGTTGCGGGGCGCGCTGTCCCCGGCCGACTGACGCCGCTCGCCCATGCGACGGTCCCAGATGATCTGCATGCTGGGATCGGCGGCGAACGTGCGCGTCAGCAGCTCGAACGTGGCGAAATGGCCACGCCGCACGATGACGAGTCTTGGGTCTGCCACAGGCGTCGCGCTAGTTGACCTTCGCGCCCCACACGGCCTTCGACCGGTACCCGCCTCCGGCCACGACCGTCATCAGTGTCTTTCCACCACGAACGAATGACTTTCTCACGATGCCCTCCTGAATTACACCGGGCGTACCCGGGTGCGCTGTTATCGATTCCGCTTCACGGATTTGATGACGTCCTTGACCGCATCCTTCTTCTGCCGCGCGACCTTCGCTTTGACGATGTCGCCCAGCAGTCCGGCATTGCCCCAGACGATGTTGTCGTCGTCGAGCGCGTTGCCCCAGACGATGTTGTCATCGTCGAGCGAGTTGCCCCAGACGATGTTGTCGTCATCGATGGAGTTGCCCCAGACGATGTTGTCGTCGTCCAGCAGACTGTTGCCCCACACGATGTTGTTGCCCCACACGATGTTGTCGTCGTCGAGGCTGTTGCCCCAGACGATGTTGTCATCGTCATCGTTGGAGTTGCCCCACACGATGTTGTTGCCCCAGACAATGTTGTTGCCCCACACGATGTTGTCGTCGTCGAGGCTGTTGCCCCAGACGATGTTGTCGTCATCGAGGGAATTGCCCCACACGATGTTGTCGTCATCGTCCAGGCCGTCGCCCCACACGATGTTGAGCGCCCACGAACCCCGCTGCTCTTCGATGACGCCGACGCCTCGTGCGATGAAGTTGCCCCAGAGCATCCGCTGCGCCCATTGGTAGATCTCGCCGCCAATGGTCGAGCTCGGTTCCACTCCGGCCGTCAACCACCCTTGGCCGACCGCCGCCGCCGGGTTGATCGCCGCGGCGAGCGACAGCGCGCCGGGGGCGTTGATCGCACCCGCGCCCTGCGTCAGGACGTCGGCCTCAACCGTCCCGTCTACCGCGTCTTTCACCAGGACCGACGAGGTACTGCAGCACCATCTTCAGCGCGTTCGGCGTGAGGCCGCCGTTGGTCTCGAGCACGAGCGCCGCGAGACCGCTGACGACACCGGCCGCCATGCTGGTGCCCTTCAGGCGCATGTAGTTGCCCGTGTTGCCCTTTTTCTCCATGGCCGCACGCAAGGTGCTGCCGACGGCCGCGACGGAAAGCAGGTTGTCGCCGGGCGCGGAAATGTCCGGCTTCGCGAAGCCGTCGTACCACGACGGGCCTCGCGAGCTGTACGCCGCGATGTGATCGTCGGCGCGCGTCACGGTGTCGTACGTCTTCACCGAACCCACGGCGATGCCAGACGGCGCGTTGCCGGGCGACGCGATGCCGGCGTAACCCACCTGTCCGGTCTGGGGATTGGTGCCGAAGTTGCCGGCCGACAGCACAACGGTGAGGCCGACACGCGCGGCGTGCTCGACAGCCTGCACCATCGGATCGGTCGCAGCCGCCTCGAAAATCGGATGTCCCAGGGAAAGATTCAGGATGTTGATGCCAAGCAGGTCCTTGTTGACGATCGCAAACTCGATCGCGCGAATGACCCCGTCGGCCGATCCCTGCCCCTGGGCGTTCAGCACCTTGAGACCGATCAGGCGGGCGTTCGGCGCCACCCCGACGTAGGTGCCGGCGGCGAGTCCGGCCACGTGGCTGCCGTGTCCGTATTCGTCACTCGGCGAGGTGACGCGCACATCACCCTGCGTGAAGTCGTAGAACGCGGTGATTCGCGAACCAAAATCGAGGCCGGCCTGGATGCCCGAATCGATGATCGCGATGCCAACCGACGACGGCTGCCCGCCATAGACCATTCCGGTGGTGCCGTACGCCGCGTTGTCGTAGCCGATGTTCTCGTAGCCGAGGTTCGATGACTGCCGTACCGCGAGCGTGGCAAAGAAGTTCGCCTGCAACTGTTGTGCAGCGAGCGCCTCGTTGAGGCGCGCGGAATCGTTGTCGTCGGCGCTCGGGCCTCCGGGCAGCGTGGTCCACTGCTGGGACGCATCGTTCACCTGCAGCGGGGTGATCTTGTGGTTGCCCGAAATCGACGCGGTCGCCAGCGATGCCGCGAGGCTGTCGAGATCCTCGCACTTCACTTCCGCGGTGATCGCGTCGAGGGCGGGGAATTCGCCCTTGACCTTGCGTCCGCCGTGCGCCAGCGATCGACGCACTGCTTCGCGGTAACCCGGTTTGGTCCTGATAATCACCGACTTGGTGCCCACGCATCCGCGCTCGACTGTCTGACGAAGTGACTTGTCGAGCTTTTCGCGACGCGCTTCTGCGGAGACTGGCGCACCGAGCGTGGCGACGACCGCGGCGACCGTAAACAACCGAGCTAGTGTCATGGCTGCCCGCTATAGAGCAAGTTCGCGTCCATCCCGCCGGCGATCACCTAACTGGCTGATTCGTAAAGATTTGGCCAGAACGGCCAAACCGCGGAGGCATCCGGAGCTGTGCCGGTTCGGCACAGCAGCGCGTTGTTTTGACGGGAGTTTAGGCGGCTAATGTGTTGAAAAGAGGGAAAATAGCCTTGATTTGTTCCACTTCGGCGCATCTGGACACCACGATCTGGCCCGTTCCTGCACACCAAGATACAGATTCAGCGGCGCTGGCAAATCAGGCGTTGGGATTGCTGCGTGCGCGCTTCACAAGTAGAATTACGGCCGTCGCAGCGGTCTTCTCGCCGGCGGACACTCTGGAGGACACGATGCCTTTCGTGATTACGGATCCTTGCATTGAAACCAAAGACACGGCGTGTGTGGACGTATGTCCCGTCGATTGCATTCATCCCCGCAAGGACGAGCCTGAATTCGCGGCGATGAACATGCTCTATATCCATCCTGAGGAGTGCATCGATTGCGGTGCGTGCGTGCCGGCCTGCCCGGTCGCCGCGATCTACGACAGCCACGACTCGACGCCTTCGAGCCAGAAGGACCTCATCGAAGCCAACACGGTGTACCGCAACGGCGATGCCGATGCCATGGCGCAAGCCGAAGCGATCGTGCAGGCGCACGTCGCCGCGCATCCCGAATTGATGGCGATTCCCGGCAAAGAGCGCGCGGCCGCGCATAGCTAGGAATCAGATCTAGAAACTGGAATCTAGAATCTGGAATCTGAGATCCGGGGCCCACCTGGACTCTCGTTTTCAGATTCTGGATTTTCAGATTTTAGATTGTAGATTCTAGATTTTAGATTCCAGCCTCCGCGCCCAGCCTCCGTCCACATCTGTTGTAAAATCAGGGTTTGCCGTCGTGTGGTGAGTGTAGCTCAGTGGTAGAGCACCGGACTGTGGCTCCGGACGTCGCGGGTTCAATCCCCGTCACTCACCCCAGCCTTCGCTCTCCCTAGCTTGTCCGTCGAGCTACGGCTAGGCAGGCCTGTCGTGCCGAAGCGCTACGCGCGAAGGCGGAAGCTACGGTTAGGCAGGCGAGTCAGCGCGGTCTTACGCGAAGGCTGGTCTCGCCGTAGCGCACAGCGCGTAGGCGGACTAGATCTGCAGCGTCGCCCCTTCCTTTTTCGCCACGTACACCGTCGCCGTCAGATCGCCCATCACGTTCACCACCGTCCGCGTCATGTCGAGCAGCCGATCGACGCCGATGATGATCGCGATGAGCTGTGTCGGAATGCCGACCATGGCCAGCACGCCCACGACGAACGGCAGCGAGCCGGCAGGCACGCCGGCCGTGCCGATGCTGCCGAGCACCGCCAGGTAGACGATCATCAACTGTTGCGCGAGCGTGAGATCCACGCCCGCCAACTGCGCCAGGAAGAGCACCGTCACCCCTTCGTACAGCGCCGTCCCATTCTGGTTGGCCGTCGCGCCGACCGTCAGCACGAACGCGCCGATTTCCCGCGGCACGCCGAGATTCGATTCCGAGACGCGCAGGGCGGTGGGCAGCGTGGCATTCGACGAGCTCGTCGAGAACGCGGTGAGCATCACCGTGCGCGCGCGCCGGAAGAACTCGACGGGAGAGACGCGGGCCCCGAATTTGAGCGCGGCTCCGTAGACCACAAACAGGTGGAACGCCAGTCCGCCCAGCACCGTCACGACATACCAGCCGAGGCTGACGAGAAAGCCGAACCCGAAACGCGCGGTCATGGCGAACAGCAGGCACGCGACGCCGAGAGGCGCGATCTTCATGACGATGTCGATGATCTTCGCCACCACCTTGAAGACCCCGTCGAGCAGCGCGATGACCGGCGCCGCGCTCTCGCGAGAGACGAGCGTCAGCGCCGCGCCGAACACGATCGAGAAAAACATGATGCCGATCATGTCGGGCGTCGAGCGGGCCATCGACTCGAGCGGGTTCGCGGGGACGAGCGAGCGCACGAACGACATCACGGGCGACTCGCTCGCAGCCGTGGTGCTGGCGGCCACCTGTTTGGACTGAACGGCATATTCCGCCATCAGGAGATCGCGGGTGGCGGGATCGAGCCGCAGGCCCGGACGCACCGTGTTGGCCAGGAAGATGCCCAGAAAGACCGACACCAGCGAAATGGCCAGGCAGAACAGCACCGTGCGCAGGCCCACGCGTCCGAGGCGGCGCACGTCGCCGATGCCCGCGACGCCGACGATGAGCGACGACACGACGAGTGGGACCACCGTCATCAGGAGGGATCGGAGGAACAACTGGCCGACCGGTTCGGCCACGTTCGCGATGATCCACGCCAGCGCCGGCGCCCCGGGTCCGAGCACCGCGCGCGCGGTGCTGCCGAGCACGGCGCCGGCGACCAGCCCCAGGAGGATGCGCACGTGCAGCGGAACGCGGCGCCGCGCGTCCGCGCGATCGTCGGTCCGCTCGTCGAGATCCGAGACGACTTCCCGTTCGAAAGGTTCCATCGTATTTACCGTCGGTTTCTTTTCAGCTGGCCGGCGGAATAATATGTCACCGGATGATGGACGAGACACTGAAAGATCGGCGCGCGCCGAATCAGCACGATCGCCGCGCCATTCCGCGAGGAGGCCGCCGGGCGAGCGACCTCCCCCATCCGATTACCTGCCCGAGCTGCGGCGAGATTCAGGAGGTCCAGGGCCTCCCCAACAGCCGTGCCGTGCGCTGGTGTCACTGCCGTGCGTGCGGCGAAGTCTGGCCCTGGTCGATGGATCTCTAGCGGAGTCAATAAGGAGCTTATGAGCACACCGCGTATTGGTTGGATTGGCACCGGCGTCATGGGGCAGTCGATGTGCGGCCACCTGATGGCCAAGGGCTACCCTGCGACGATTTACAGCCGAACGAAGTCGAAAGCACAGGGCCTGCTCGACAAGGGCGCCGCATGGGCCGACACGCCTGGCGGGGTCGCCGGGCAATCCGACATCACGTTCACGATCGTCGGGTTGCCGAACGACGTGCGCGAGGTCTACCAGACCAAGGGCGGCATTCTCGATGCGGCACAGCCGGGCAGCATCATCGTGGACATGACGACGACCGAACCGAGCCTCGCGCGCGAAATCTACGAAACCGCGAAAGCGAAGCGCGTGTCGGCCATCGATGCGCCGGTATCGGGCGGCGATGTCGGCGCGAGGAACGCGACCCTCTCGATCATGGTCGGCGGCGACAAGGACGCGGTCGATCGCGTGATGCCGCTCTTCCAGGCGATGGGCAAGAACATCGTCTATCAGGGCGGCGCCGGCAACGGCCAGCACACCAAGATGTGCAATCAGCTCGTCCTCGCCGGCACGATCATCGGCGTGTGCGAGAGCCTGTTGTACGGCTACAAGGCCGGGCTCGATCTCGAGACGATGCTCAGCTCGATTACAAAAGGTGCGGCGCAGTGCTGGATTCTCGACAACCTGGCGCCGAAGATGGTGAACCGGAATTTCGATCCGGGATTCTTCGTCGAGCACTTCGAGAAGGATCTGGGCATCGCGCTCGACGAGTCGCGGCGGATGGGGATTTCGATGCCGGGCCTGGCGCTGGTGCGCCAGTTCTACATCGCGCTCAAATCACAGGGCCACGGCCGGCTGGGCTATCACTCGCTGCTGCTCGCACTCGAACAGCTTTCGAACGTCAAACGCTAATAAAACTGACGCACCATTGGTAGATGGGAAGATTGGTGGATTGGGAGATTGTTGGCAGATTGAGTGATTGGTAGATGGGCAGAATCGCCTGAATCTGCGAATCTGCAAATCATTCAATCCCACAACATTCCACCAATCCTCCAATCTGCGAATCCGCCAATGGTGGATTCACCCACCCCTCCTATCCCCCGCCCTCCGATCGCGGCCGGTGCGGCGCTCGGGACCGTCGTACGGCGCCTGCTGCTTGCGCCGTTCGGCGCTCCGGCGATCGCGCTGGCGCCGTTCGCGTCCCGCCTGCGCTCCGGCCGTCGCCGAGCGGGCGGCTTCCCGCTGCAGCCTGATCGTGCGCCGGCTGGGATCCAGCACCTCCATCAGTCCCTGCACGAGCACGATGGCCTGGGGGCTTTCGACGATTCGTTCCGGAGCTTTCAGGTAGTTGAGGGCGGCCAGGATATTTGACCGCTGCCACGGAGTCAGGTTCATACCTTATTTATATCGGCCGTTTTGCGATAGGCTTGAAATCCGAGGACAGACCGGCGTGGCAGATCCCCAGCACCCCGATATCGTCGAGCGGCGCCAGCGATACATCGACCGGCAGCGCGAAATGCATCCGGACACCGTAAACGTCCGGTTTCAGGGCGCAAAACCGGAAGGCGACGGTCCGGCCAACCGCCACGGCATGCCTGCGGTGCCCGTGGGACAGCACCTTGTGAAAAACTGGCCCGTCCTCGATCTGGGCGAGCAGCCCGACGTGCCGCTCGACCGGTGGAAGCTGGAAATCGGCGGCCTGGTGGAACATCCGGTCACCTTGAACTGGCAACAGTTCATGGACCTCCCGCAGGCCGAAGATGTCAGCGATTTTCACTGCGTCACCACCTGGAGCCGCCTCGACAACCACTGGAAGGGCGTGAGGTTCCGGACGATTGCAGAGCTCGTCGTGCCCATGGAGCGCGCGATGTTCGTGCTCTGCACCGGGTACGACTTCATGCCCGGCACCTTCATCCCGTACACCGTCAACGTGCCGCTCGACCGCGCCATCGACGCCGACGTGCTGCTCGTGCATACGTGGGAAGGGCGGCCGCTGCCGCGCGAACATGGCGGCCCGGTGCGGATGATCACGCCCAAGCTCTACGCGTGGAAGGGCGCGAAGTGGATCAGGAAGATCGAGTTCCTCGCCGAAGACCGGAAAGGATTCTGGGAAGAGCGCGGGTACTCGAACACCGCGGAACCATGGTTCAACGATCGGTACAGCTACTGACGCATGGCGACCGTGCAATGGCGGAGCGACATGCGAACCGTGCGTCCGATGCTCGCCACCCTCGAGGACGCTCCGCTCGCGGTTGACGGTCTCGTCTACGAACCCAAATACGACGGCATCCGCGCGCTCGTCGAGATCCTGCCGGGCCGGCAGCCATCGGTGCGCCTCTGGTCGCGCCTGGGCAACGAAAAGACCGCGCAGTTTCCCGATCTGGTCGCCGCGCTTGTGCGATTCGCAAAGACGTTGAAGAAGCCGCTCGTCCTCGATGGCGAGATCGTGGCGCTCGACGAGCACGGCGATCCGGCTGGATTTCAACGCCTGCAGAACCGCATACACCTGACCGAATCGCACAGCCGCTCGGCTGCCGGGCGTGTCGCGTTCATTGCGTTCGACATCCTCCGCGATGGCGACGAGGACGTGCGGCCGCTTCCCTTCACGGCGCGCCGGTCCCGGCTGGAGCGCGTGTTCCCGCCTTCGCCAAGGCTACGGCGGGGCTCGCCGATCCTGCGGCGAAGCGACGTCGTCCACGACGATGCCCGCGCCCTCTATCGGCAGGCCCTCGAACGAGGATGGGAAGGCCTGATCGCGAAAGACAGCCAGTCGGTGTATCACACCGGCAAGCGGACGAGGGACTGGCGGAAGCTGAAGCTCGTCAAGGAGCAGGAGTTCGTCGTCGGCGGATGGACCGAGGCACGCACGACGGGCCGCCCCTTTGGCGCGCTGCTCGTCGGTTACTACGACGAGGGCGCGTTGCAGTATGCCGGGCACACGGGCAGCGGATTCAACCAGCGCGAGCTCGAGCGGGTGATCCGTCTGCTGAAACCGCTGGAAACGTCCGCCCCGCCTTTTTCCACACGGCCTCGCACCAACGAGCGAGCGCACTGGACGAAGCCGTCGCTCGTCGCGCAATTGAAATTCACCAAATGGACCGATGACGGGATGCTCCGTCATCCGATTTATCTGGGGATGCGAGACGATGTGAAGGCCGAAACGGTCCGGCGAGAGAGTCCGGGGAGTCAGGAGAGTCTTGGGAGTCCGACGAGTCTGAAGAGTCGCAAGAGTCCGGAGAGTCTGAAGAGTCGTGAGAGTCCGGAGGGTCTGAAGAGTCGCAAGAGTCCGATGAGTCTGAAGAGTCCCAGAAGCGGTTTCAAAACCTCGAGTAAGCGGGTAGCGCCGGGCGGGGCCGCCCCGGCGTCCGGTGCGCGTGCACCGGTAGGGCGGAACTTCCCGCCTTCGCCAAGGCTACGGCGGGTCTCGCCAGAGCTCGCGGGAATATCGCGAGCGACGGCGGACAGTTCCGCCAAAGTCCAAGCCGTGATCGATCAACTCGACGAGATCGAGCGCGGAAAGAGTTCGGGGACGCTGCAGTTGCCCGATGGCCAGGCGCTGGCCGTGACGAATCTTCGCAAGATCTTCTGGCCGAAATCGAAGCTCACCAAGGGCGACCTGATGCGGTACTACGTGCGGGTTGCGCCGTTCATCCTGCCGGTGGTGAACGACCGCCCGCTCATCATGAAGCGCCTGCCGAACGGCATCGAAGCTCCGTCGTTCTACCAGCACCGCGCGCCCGATCACGTGCCGGCGGGCGTGCGGCTGGTGTCGATTGAAGGCGACGACGTGCCCAGCCGGATCGTGGGCGGCACGCTCCTCACGCTGCTGTACATGACGCAGCTTGCCGCGATTTCGCAGGACCCGTGGTTCTCGCGCGTGCAGTCGCTGCCTATGGCGAGCCATTGCGCGATCGATCTCGACCCGATGCCCGGCGTGACGTTCGAGTCGGTCCTCGACGTGGCTCGCTGGGTTCGCGACGAGCTCGTCACGCTCAACGTGACGGGATACCCGAAGACCTCCGGCGCGAGCGGCGTGCACATCTACATCCCGCTGCGCGACGGCACGCCGTACGAGGCTGGCCAGATCTTCTGCCAGATAGTGGCCACTTACGTGGCCGACAAGCATCCAAAGGTGGCGACCGTCATACGCGCGGTCCGCGCCCGCGGCCGCAAGGTCTATGTGGACTACCTGCAGAACATCGAAGGCAAGTCGCTCGCCTGCGCGTACAGCGCACGCGCCAGCGACTTTGCCGGCGCGTCCACCCCGTTGACCTGGGACGAGATCGACGAGGGCGTCGATCCCCGCGACTTCACCATCCGGACGCTGCCCGATCGGCTGGCCCGTGTTGGAGATCTGTGGGCGCCGCTCCTCCGATCTAAAGGGGTCGACTTACGCCGCATCGTGAAATAGCATTCATCCGCAGCAATCGCGACAACTTGCGACAAACGCGCTTTGCGCGGTGCCCTATAGTGGCGCCCTCCCCTTCCTTTTCAACTGGAGGTCACTTGTGATGAAGACCCTTGTCGTTCTGTCGGCCCTCGTCTTCTTCGTCGCGATGGCCACGGCCCAGGGGCCGCAGCCACCGCCGGTCACTCCGATGAAGTTCGCGTACTACCCCGGCACCGATCTCAAGGCGATGTCGAACACGCTGAAAGGTGGCGGCCAGATCAAATACAACCGGATCAATCGTGGCGATCACGAGTTCCAGAGCTTCAACTTCAGGCCGAAGAGCACTGCGGCGCCGGAGCTGCACAACAACTTCGCCGACCTCTACTACATCGTCGATGGCGAGGTCATCCATCACACCGGCGGCAAGCTCGAAGGCGGCACCGAGCGCAATCCCGGATCGGGTGAGTTCGGCGGCGGCAAGCTCGTGGGCGCAACCACGGTACGGCTCGGAGCCGGCGATATCGCTTCGTCGGCGGCGGGCGTGCCCCACTGGTGGGAAGTGGAGCCGGGCAAGACCGTGACCTACACGACCGTGAAGGTCCTGAAGCAGCCGAACCTGTCGAGCGCCTCGATGGCGGGCAACACGCCGATTACGCCGACGAAATTCGTCCACTACAAAGCGTCCGAGCTCCAGGGCTATGTCGCCACCTTGAAGAAGGGCGAGACGATCAAGTTCCCGGGCGTGCATCGCGGCGATCACCAGTTCCAGAACATCAGCCACCGCGCGAAGAGCTCCGGCGGCGCCGAGCTGCACAACAACTGGGCCGACCTGTACTTCGTCCTCGACGGCGAGGTCACCATCCGGTACGGCGACAAACTCGAAGGTGGAAAAGAGGGTGCTGACGGCGAGGTGCGCGGCGGCGAGATCGTGGGCAATGTCACGCGGCAGAAGCTGGTTGCAGGCGACGTCGCCTCAGCCCCCGCCGGCGTGCCGCATTTCTGGGAAGTGGAAAACGGAAAGTCGGTGACCTACCTGACGGTCAAGCTCGCGAAGAAGCACTGACCGACTTCGCCGGCATTCGCAGATGGGAAGACTGGAAGGTTGGCAGATTCAGAACATCCTGAATCTGCCAACCTTCCAATTCTGATTTCTAGAAGTCGACGCTGACGCCGAACTTGATCAACGCGCCGCGTTGAATGTTGCCAACCGCCCCGTAGCTCGTCCCCAGGGTCGTCACGCGGTTGATCACCGTCGCCGAATTGAGCAGGTTGTAGATGTCGAGCCGTGGCTGAATCACCCTGGTGCCCGTACGAAACGCCTTTCTGAAGCTCATGTCCAGCTGATTGAGGTCGGGCAACCGCGTGGTGCCGCGCGGCTCGACGATGACGCTTGTGGTGCCCTGGGTCAGGGCCACCGTGTCGTTCCCGACCGAGACCGTCGTGAGCTCGGGGAAGCCCTTCTGATACTGGAAGGTTCCGCTCGCCTGAATGTCCCACGGCAGATCGTAGAGACCCGACAGGCGGAATGAGAACGGCGTGTCGTTGCCGACGAGCCCCCGGGCGAACTCTTTCGAGTTCGGGTTGTTGAGATCGTTGTTGCCCACCCAGCCGTTGGTCTCGCCGATGCTGATGCCGCCGGTCATCATCCAGCCGTTGCTGAACCGCTTGTCGAGGGTGAAGTCCATGCCGTTGTACGTGCTGTCGAAATCGGACTCGTTCGTCCACACGAAATCCTGCCTGCCGCGCAGCGCCGGATCCTGGTTGTAGACGGTCACCGTCTGCTGGCTGTTCCTTTCGGTGACGACCATCTTCTGATAGGTGGATTCGGGAACGGCCACGTTGCGCGATCCGAAGTTGTTGACCTTCTGACGCCGCGTGTAGCCCGCGCTGATTACCACATTCGCCGGCAGCTGGCGCTGAATCTCGGCCGAGTATTCCTGCGCCGCCGGCCAGTCGTAGCCGGGCGCGTAGCGGTTGAACGCCCCCGAACTGAAACCCGTCGACGGTCCGAGCTCGTTGGCCTGCGGCAGCAGGTCGCCATTGAGGTCGCACCCGACGTTAGCGGGGACCAAAGTCGCACACGCGCTTTGCGCCCGCCACTGACGCGTGTCGGTGGCGAGGAAGATCGGGTTGATGCGATCGAGCACGCTGCTGCCAACCGGAATGATGTAGCGGTTCGCGGCGAACTTCAGCGCCGTGCGGCCATCGCCGGCGAGGTCGTAGACCATCGAGAAGCGCGGGCTGACGCTCTTCCAGTCGGGCACGCCCGACATCTTGTCGTAGCACCGTGCGTCGATGAACGGCGTGGCATCCTGGCACATGGCGCGCTGCCATCCGTAATTCGTGTCGAGGCGGACGCCGCCATTGATCGTCAGCTTTCGACCGGGACGCCACTTGTCCTGGATGTACAAGCCCTGTTGAATGTTCTCGGGAATCGAACGCGCCGGTGTGTTGTAGACGTTCGCCGAGTCAGGGACGCCGGAGCGATATACCGCTCGCATGCCGGACGAGGAGAAGTAGAGCACCTCGTTCCACGCATAGTCGAACTGGTACCCCGCCTTGATGTCGTGCTGCGTCGTGAAGTAGCTGACGCTGCCCTGCATGAAGACACGCGTGTTCGGAAGATCGCGGTAGGTCGGCAGGACTCGCAGCGCGGTATTGCTGACGGCATCGAAACCTGCGATCAGGCCGTCAAAGCAGCCCTCCCTGTCAACGGACGCCTTGCAGTTGGCCGAGTCCCCCTCTATCGGCCACGGCTGGTAGTCGTCCACGCGATTGACGCTGCCCGAGACGTCGTACACCATGCGGGCCGAACGCGTCGACGTCCACTTCACCTGGTGCAGCTGCGGATACTTCGTGTTCGCGGTCGTCGCACCGGTCTCCGAGAAGGCGGCGCCGCTGACGCGGTGGCCGTTCTTCTTGAACTGGAGAATGTAGAAGTGCGACAGCTGGCTGTTGGAATTGACCTGCCACGACAGCTTGTTCGAGAAGTTCCACAGCATGTTGTCGTCGGGCACCGAGCTGCCGTCAGGGTTGTAGCTCCCGACCAGATACTGAAGGATCTGCGAGTGGTGGAACGACGTCGACCACCAGAGCTTGTCGCGCTTGATAGGCCCCGCCAGCCACGCGCCGTAGTCAATCAGGTAGCGGATGTCGGCCGTCGGCTTCAAGTCGGGTCTCGCCGCCTTGACCGACGCGGGGACGTTGCGCAGCAACTGCGCCGCGAGCGCATCGTCGACGTTGTTGAATCCGAGCCCGGCGTTCGTGCCGTTGAACACCACGCCGCCGTGGAACTGGTTGGTGCCGGTGCGGCTGATCATGTTGAACACGAGACCGACCGGTCGATGCCTCGGCCGGCGAGTTGCCCGCCCGGAAGTTCGCTTCTTCGAAGGCGTACGGATCGAGGTAGAACGTGGCGATGCTGCCGCTGCTCTGCGTGCTCGACACGTTCATGCCGTCGATGTAATAGCCGTTCTCGTTGCTCGTCCCGTGAACGGTGATGCCCGACTGCTGGAACGATTCCGATCCGCCCACGTCCACCTTGCTGGCCACGACGCTGGGGATGACGCGCGTGATCGACCACACATCAATGCGGTTCGGCAGCGCCTGCAGCGTCTCCTGGCTCAGCACGGTCTGCTTGAGCGCCGATGTCGTATCGAGCAGCGGCGACTCGCCCGACACGACCACCCCCTCTTCCAACTGTCCAATCGGCAGGCTCAAATCGGCACGGGCGGTGGCGTCGGCATTCACCACGAGGTTGCGCTGCTCGACGGTGCGGAACCCCTGCATCTGGGCCCGCACGTGATAGGTGCCCGGGACCAGGCGGATGAACTGATAGTTACCCCGTCCATCGCTCGTGGTCTCCTGGCTGCCACCCAGGGTGCCTCCCTGAGCGCTTGAAAGCGTGAGCGTCACGCCGGGTAGTACAGCCCCCGACGAGTCTGTAACGGTCCCGCCGATCGCGCCCACGCCCTGCGCCCAGGCAGGACCGGCCAGGATCAGGATTACCGCAGCGACAACTAGCCCGCTCGTCAGGATGCGTCTGTGTGACATCGGACTCTCCTTCCGAAGATTCGTGCCCACGTTTGAAATTGGAGTCACGCCGACTATAGGTCACTGCCTCGATACGATTTGTCGCAATTTGTCTCAATCGAGGTTGACAGGGTGCTGTCAAAGGTGGCAAGTAGAACGCACATTTCTCATGTTCCGAGGACACTTTTCGGTCGTCTTTGTGCTTTGTGTGACCGCGATTTCGTGCGCAGGCTCGGCGGAAACAGAACGACCGCCACGGACGGTCCTCCGGATCTCCGCGACAACCGCGAGAGACCTCCAAAGCGCCTTTCCGAAGCTGCGCGATATCGATTTCAAGGTCGTGACTGAAGGGGGGTCGTCCATCATCGGTCTTCAGAACCTCCAACAGGGTCGAATCGATGTCGCGATAGCCATGGCCGACGTCGCGTACCTCGCCTACGCCGGCCAGCTTGACGGCGCTCAGGCGCCGTTCGATCGCCTGCGCGGCCTGGCGGTGGTCACGCTCAACACGCTGCATCTGGTCGCCGGCAGGGATGCGCCGGTGAAGTCCATTCGCGATCTAAAAGGACGGCGCGTCGCGCTCGGTCCGGAAGGCAGCGCCACGGCGCTCATCGCGGAGCGGGCACTCGAAGCACACGGCGTTGCCGTCAGCGACGTGAAAAGCTACCGGCTGCCTTACATCGAGACGGCGGAGAAACTCGCCAGCGGAAACCTTGATGCGGCGTTCATGACGCAGATACCCCCAAGCGCACCCGTCGTGACGGCGGCCAGAGGCGGCGCCAGGCTGCTCGACATCGAAGGCCCGCTCGTCGAACAGATGCGGACGCGCTACCCGTACCTCAAGAGAACGACGATTGCGCCCGCGACGTATCCGAATCAACCGGAGCTGGTCCACACCATCGGCGTCGATCTGCTCCTCGCCTGCCGGGCGGACATCAGCGAAGACGTGGTATATCGACTACTGGACGCGTTTTTCGAGGTGCGGCCCGGCAGCCTGCCCGCCGACCTCGAACGCGCGCCGGCGACGCCGATTCCGCTGCACGCGGGAGCGGCACGGTATTACCGTCAGCGGGAGCTGTCGAGATGAAGGTGTGGTGGGTTGCGGCTGTTTGTCTGCTGGCGTGTTCCTGCACGAGCAGGGCCGAAGCGCCCGAACGCTCGTACACGATCCGGCTGGCACGGAATACGTCGAATCAGCTCGCCAACGCCCTCAAGCGCCTCCCCAATGTCAAACCACAGATCGTCAGCGAAGGTGGCTCATCGATCACGAGCCTCATCGAGCTGCAGAACGGTAAGACCGACATCAGTATTCCAGTCGGCGATGTCGCGTATCTCGCGTACGCGGGCCAGCTCGACGAAATGCCCAAGCCGTTCGAGCAGTTGCGCGGACTCGCGGTGACCGAACTGAACACCATTCACCTGCTCGTGGGGCCGCGGGTGCGCGCGAACAGTCTGCAGGAGCTGGCCGGCCTTCACGTGTCCCTCGGCGCACCCGGCAGTTCCGTGGCGCTCGTGACCGACCGCATGCTTCTCGCGCACGGCATCGAGTCGAGCGAGGTGCGAGCCGAGAAGGTCCCGAACGCCGAGATGCTGAAACGGTTGATGGGCGGCGACATCGACGCGGCCTTCGCGATGTATATGCCGGGCAGCCAGACAGTGACGGCCGCGCTGAAGGGAGGCGCACGGCTCATCCCGATCGACGGTCCGATCGTCGAGGCGATGCGGACCCAGTATCCGCACTTGAAGCGCACGCTGATTCCGGCAGGTGCCTACCCGAACCAGCCGTCGGCGGTTCGAACGATTGGTATAGACGAAGCGCTCGTCTGCAGAGCCGACCTCGATGAAGACCTCGTGTACGCGCTGCTCGACGCGTACTTCGCGGCACGCCCGGCCGGCACGCCACCCAATCTGGAACGCGCGCCCGCCACGCCGGTGCCACTGCACCCGGGCGCGGCGCGGTACTACAGGCAACGAGAGCTTCGTCGTTAGACGCAACGGTAAATGCATGAAGGTTGAAAGCGTCATCGCGTGGGGCGGATGGCTGACGGCACTGCTTGCGGTCGCGGTCTGTCTTGGCATCGCCACGCTGCTGGGCTTCGGGTATCGAGCGACGCGCGAATGGCAGCGAAGCTCGGAGCTGCTCGCCGCCCGCGATACGGAGGAAAGCGCCGATCTGCTCGTCACCGCCGTCACGCGCGATATGCGCGGCGCCCACTCGCGCGTGCTCGCCAACCGCGACTGGGGCGAGCTGTCGCTCGAGTCGCTGTCGGACACGAGCGATCAGGTCGCGACGGCGTTCGCGCGCTACCCGTATCCGGAGTCGTTCTTCAGCTGGGGACGCGACGACCCGCACGGGGTGGTGTTTTTCAATCGGTCGAATCGCTTCCCCGCATGGATGCCGCAGCCGAAGGAAGCGCATCTGTATCCTGTGACGGTCGTCACCAATCCGCCCGGCACCGACGCACTGAAGAAGGAAGTCGAAGCGTTCAGCCGGTCGCGCGTGCGGTACGCCATGTTCGATTCGACCCTTGGCGGCGAGCCGTACCAGATCGTGGCGCGGCTCGTGTACGGGGACTCGATGCAGGAGCAGTTGCAGTCGGTGATTGGCTTCACGGTGAACCTGGGCTGGGTCAGGAATTCGTACTTTTCGGATATCCTCTCCCAGGTCGCGCCGATTGCGACGCGCGGCAACAATCTCGACATTGCGGTCTTCGACGACAAGGGGCGTCGTGTCTGGGGCAACGAAGGCGCGCGCAACGTGCTCGTCCGCGAGTTCCCGCTCCTCTTTCTGGATCCGTCCGTCAGCATGGTCGCGCTCGGCTCGAATCCTGCCGTCAGGACGTGGACGATTCGCACGAGCCAGTCGGCCGATTCCGCGCTGGTCGGCGCGGCGCAGGGGGCCGACGAGGCGCTGCTCGCCGCGGCTGCGGCCGCGCTGACGCTGGCGCTGGGCCTGATCCTCGCCATCCGCGCGGTCCGCGCGGGCGTGGCGCTCACCGCCATGCGATCGGATTTCGTCTCGTCGGTGACGCACGAGCTGAAGACACCGCTCGCCAACATCAGGGCCATGGCCGACACGCTCGCTCGCCGTCCCATCGGCGGCGAAACCATCCGCGACTACGCGGGGCTTCTGATGCAGGAGGCGCGGCGGCTGACGCGGCTGGTCGACAACCTGCTCGCCTACTCGCGCGTGACCGACGTCACCGAGGTGTACTCGTTCGAGCCGGTCGCACCATCCGAAATCATGGACGATGTGCTCGAGAACTTCAGGCATCCGCTGACCGAGCGCGAATTCAAGGTGGACGTCGACATTCCGGTGGACACGCCGCTCGTCAGGGCCGACAGGACGGCCATGATGCTGGCGCTCGACAACCTGATGGACAACGCGATTCGGTACTCGACCGACCAGCGCGCGGTCCGGGTGAACGTGCGGCGGGACGGCCAGAACGTGATCATCGACATACAGGACCGCGGTGTGGGCATCGCGCCCGACGAGCTGTCGACGGTCCGCCGCAAATTCGCGCGCGGCCGCCTGGCACGCGCCGACGGCAGCGGCCTGGGGCTGGCCATCGTCAGCCGGATCGTCACGGATCACAAGGGAACGCTGGTGCTCGAAAGCGAGCTGGGTGTGGGCACGACGGCGAAGGTATTCTTACCGATAGCGGGAGACTGACATGGTGTCCGAGCGCATCCTCATCGTCGAAGACGACCCCACACTCCGGCGCGTGCTGCGCGACAACCTGATCTTCGAGGGCTACCGGGTCGAGGCGGTGTCCGACGGACAATCGGCGATCAGCTACGTGCGGGCGTCGGCGCCCGATCTCGTGGTGCTCGACCTGACGCTGCCGGATTTCGACGGTCTCGATCTGTGTCCGGTGCTGCGGCAATCGGGGAAGGTCCCCATCATCATTCTGTCGGCGCGCGGCCAGAAGGCGGACAAGCTGAAGGGGCTCAAGCTGGGCGCCGATGACTACATCACCAAGCCCTTCGATCTCCAGGAGCTGTTGGCCCGCATCAACGCCGTGCTGCGACGCTCGCATCCCGCGCTCGAGCGGCTCCTGATCGGCAAGCTCGTCATCGACTTCCGGTCGCAGCGCGCCAGTTGCGATCAGACGCCGGTGCACCTGACGCACCGCGAGTTCGAGCTGCTGCGCTATCTCGCGGAGCGCCGCGAGAAGGTGGTCCACCGCGAGGAGCTGTTGAGGGAAGTCTGGGGCTACGTCGACACGAACGTCACGACGCGCTCGGTCGATCACGCCATCGTGCGGTTGCGGAAGAAGATCGAGCCGGACCCGCACCATCCGGAGTTCATCCGGACGGTGCACGGGGATGGGTACTGTCTAAGCGCCACCCAGGTACAAGGCTAGCGAACTGACGCACTATTCGCAGATTGGAGATTGGGAGATTGGCAGATTACGGAACCCGTAATCTCACAATCTACCAATCTGCCAATCTACCAATGGTGCGAAGCTTATTGAGGTTGCTCCAATAACGACGTGAACTGATAGCCGCTGATCGCCAGCCGGCACGACGGACCCGGGCCGGCAAATCGCGTCGCGTGCCACGTCGACGGCGGCGCGTAGACGACGTCCCCTTCGTTCGACGTGAAATCGCCCACCGTCTCGATGTTGTGGCGGATCTGACCCTTCAGAATGACCCACCACTCGGCGGTCCCGACGTGGAAGTGCCCTTTGTCGTTGGCGTCGTAGGGCGGCAGGTTCTTCTCGTAACCCCAGATCGCCTGTGCCCACATGTGATCGTCCTGCACCACGTTCTGGCCGGCGAACTTCGGATCTTTCTCGGCGTCCCAGAGATTGAAGTGCGGCTTGTTGTTGCCCGTGTACGGTGCGGGCGTCGTGTTGATGCCGATCTTCATCATCGTGTGGCCCGGCGTCTGCGGCGGCCGGGGATCGGACACCGGCACCAGCGTCTTGAAATTCGCCTGGTTCGCGTCGACCCAGAGCGCCGGCGCGGTGCCGACGACCTCGGCGGAATACATCGTCTTTTTCGGGATGTTCACGACCGAGCCCCGCTTGGTCAGAATCGGCTCCGGTTGTCCTTCGAGCGTGATGCGCAGTTCCCCTTCGACCACGACGATGAACTCGCGCGTGTCGGGTCGCATGCGCGGCGTGATCTTCGTGCCGGGTTGCCCCTGGTTGTACGTCGCATGGAAGTTTGGATCGTCGACGACGACCTCGCTCCAGTTCGCCTGGCCCTTGTGACGCGCCTTCAGATCCGCAAGCTTGATGTGCGCTTTGTTCTTGCCGTACTGGCCGCCCTTGTCCTTGTTGACCCACCACTGGCGAGGCGGCGACTGGCCGCGGCCTGCTCCGGTTCCCTGCTGGGTATGAACGGCGGACGTCAAACCGAACGAGAGCGCAACCGTAACCACCATTGCCACGTGCAGACGTCTCATGGCGAGCTCCTGGAGTGATTGGAAATGTGAGCGAGAGGATACTCCGAAAAAGGGGTCGGGAGGGGTTTTCGATTACTGTGCCGCCGAAAACCCCTCCCGACCCCTTTTTCGTTTTCAGCGCCGGCGCGTCGTCCGGTGAGTGGGCGGCGCGGTCCACGGATCTTCCGGCCACGGGTGTTTCGGATACCGTCCCCTCAACTCCCGGCGCACCTCCGGATACGTGCGCTCCCAGAAGCTGCGCAGATCGCGCGTCGTCTGCACGGGCCTCCCATTGGGGGCAAGCAGGTGAAACGTCACCGGCACGCGCGCCGGACCAATGATGGGCGACGCCGCGAGGCCGAACAATTCCTGCAGTTTCACCGACGCCGACACCGAACCGTCGTCGCCGTACTCGAGCCTCATGCTTCGGCCGCTCGGCACCAGGATCGAGGCGGGGGCACGCTCGTCAAGCGCCCGTTTCACATCGAACGGCAGGTGTGCCTCGATGTCAATCTCGTCGATGGTGCGTGCCGCAGCGGCGGCATTGTGCGCGAGCGCTGCCAGATCCACCTCGCTGCCCGCGAACCGCAACCGCCGGATCAACAGGGTCGTCGCTTCGTCGTGGCTGCGCGCAAGCCATGCGTCGCCGAGCATCTGTGCCGCAACGGCCGCCTCAACACGAACGGGCGTCTCGTTCAACACGATGGCGTCGTAGCGCTCGACGCGCGCCGCGCGCACCCGCCCGCTCTCGGTGTCGAAGCGATGCTCGACCTCGGTGGAGGCCGCCTGAATCCATGCGGCGTCCACCGGACTCGCCGCACGAATTCTTGCTTCGCTGATGCGGTCGCGCTCGGCCGCCACGAGGTCGAGCGCCACGATGTACTCGGCGTCGCCCATGTCGCACTCGCGGGCGAGCACCGCACCATGCCCGGTGGCGAGCACGAATCGCTCGCGTGCGTTGGCCCTGCGCTTTGCAAGCCGATCGGCATAGCCCGTAAAGATCGCGTGGCGCAGTTCCTCGTCAGAGATGTGCGCGGCAACCTCGCCCTCGATCGCACGGCTCGCAATTCGCCTCAACTCCTGGGCCAGGCCCAACACGCCCATCGCATCCGCCTTCGCGCTCCTCTCCATATCGCTTCGGCGCGACAGGACTCTCGCACTCAACGCACCTGTACCCAACTCGGCACAAACACTCGCCACTTCAGGCGCGCCTCTACCATCGAGAAGAATGCGTGCGAGGCGCGGATGCAGCGGAATACGCTGAAGCTGTCGACCAAGCGTGGAGATGTGCGCCTCTTTGTCGATCGCGCCAAGACGCTCGAGCAGGCGAAGCGCCGCCTGGACGCGATCGTCCGATGGCGCTTCGAACCATTCGAAAGACAACGGGCTGGCGCCCCATGCCAGGACGTCGAGGACGGGCCCCGCGAGATCGACCCGCGCAATCTCAGGCTCGCGATGGGGCCGCAGCCGCGCGCGGGCATCCCACAACCGGCGCACGATGCCCGGTCCCAGCCTGGCTGCGCGCCCGGCGCGCTGGTCGGCCGAATCGGTGGTCACCCGCTCGAGCGTCAGCGAGTCGATGCCCCGTTCCGCGTCGTAGCGCGCCACCTTGACCAACCCCGTGTCGACCACCGCCGAAACGCCGGGTACAGTGAGCGACGTCTCGGCGATATTGGTCGCCAGCACGATGCGTCGTCGCTCGACCGCCGCGATGGCGGCATCCTGCGCATCGCCGTCGAGCGATCCGTGCAGCGTCACGAGCTCGACCCCTTTGGACGCGGCCAGGCCCGACAGATCGGTGCGCGCGCGCTCGATCTCGCGCGCGCCCGGAAGAAAACAGAGCACCTGTCCGGCCGTTCTCCCCAGCAACCGGCTCGCCGCGTCGGCCACCGATTCCCCATCGGCATGTTCGATCGTCAGCGGATGGCTCGCGCCGGGCACTTGTATGACGGCGGCATCTCCAAGAAATGCCGCAACGGGCTCGGTGTCGAGGGTCGCCGACATGACGACCAGGCGCAGATCGTCGCGGGCCCGCCACGTCTGCCGCGCGAGCGCGAGACCCAGATCGGCGTGGATGCTTCGTTCGTGGAACTCGTCGAGGATGATGGTCGCGAACTCTGACAGCAGCGGGTCCTGCTGCAGGCGCGCGGTCAGGATGCCTTCGGTGACAACGAGCAGCCGCGTCTCCCGGCTGAAGCGCCGTTCGAACCTGATCTGCCAGCCGACTTCGCGGCCGATCGACCACCCTCGCTCGACGGCGATGCGGCGGGCGACCGCGCGGGCCGCGAGACGCCGCGGTTGCAGCAGGATGACGGGGCCGGCATCGATGAGAGCCGGCGGAATGCGCGTGGTCTTGCCGGCGCCAGGCGAAGCCGACAGCACAACCGCCCTCCGGCGCCGAAGCGTCTCGTGAACCTCGGCGACGTGCCCGTCAATTGGTAGCGATGGAAGCGGCAGTAAAGCCACGTGCGTCGAGGAGCGCCTGTACCTCCGGATCGCGGCCGCGGAACCGGCGATAGGCTTCGGCGCGATCGATCGAATTGCCGTCCGACAGGATGTGCGTGCGCAGGCGCTCGTTGACACCCGCGTCCCAGGGTCCGCCGCCTTCGACAAACGCCTGCCACGCATCGGCGGCCATCACGTCGGACCACAGATAGCTGTAGTAGCCGGCCGAATACCAGTCGTTGCCGAAGAGATGATCGAAGTTTGGCAGGCGATGGCGCATGGCGATCTCACGCGGCATGCCGCCGATTCTTCCCAGCGCCTCTTTCTCGAACACCGTCATGTCCTCGACGCCGTCAGGACGCATGTGCAGGTCCATGTCGACGATGGCCGACGCCAGGTACTCGAGCGTGGAGTATCCCTGATTGAACTTGTGCGCGCGCTCGATCTTCTCGACGAGCGCCTGAGGCATGGGATCGCCCGTCCGGCAATGGCGCGCGAACCGATCGAGGAGCTCCCGGGTCAGCAGCCAGCGCTCGTTGAGCTGCGATGGCAGCTCGACGTAGTCCATCGGCGTCGTCGAAAGCCCGGGGTATCGGACGTCCTGCAGCATCATGTGCAGCGCGTGACCGAATTCGTGGAACAGCGTCTCCGCGTCGGTCAGCGAGATGAGCGCGGGCTCTCCCGGCGCTCCCTTCACGAAGTTGTTGTTGATCGACTCGATGCACGTCACGGGCCCGTCGAACGTGTGCTGAGACCGGTAGCTGGTCTCCCACGCCCCCGAGCGCTTTCCCGCCCGGGCGAAGTTGTCAAGATAAAAAACAGCCCGATGCCGTCCCGTCGCCTTGTCGCTCACTTCCCACACGCGCAGATCCGGGTGATAGACGGGAACGGTGCCCGTGATTTCCTTGAAGGCGATGCCGAACCGGCGCTCCGCCGACCACAGCGCCGCCGACACCATGTTGTCGAGCTGCAGGTACGGCTTGATTTCCGCTTCGTCGAGGTCGTACTTCGCCTTGCGCACCTTCTCGGCGAAATACAGGTAGTCCCACGGTTCTATCGTGATGCCCGGCTGCTCGCGGCTCGCGAGCGTCTGCATGTCGGCCACTTCGTCGCGAACCCGCGCGACGACGAAGGGCCAGACCTTCAGCAGGAAGCTCTGGGCCACGGCGGGATCGACCGCCATCGTGTCCTGCATGCGCCAGTGCGCGTGGCTCTTGAAACCGAGAAGCCTCGCCCGCTCCGCTCGGAGCCTGACAATGTCGGCGATGATTGCCCTGGTGTCGTTGGCGTCGCCGTTGTCGCCGCGGCTCTTGAATTTCTTCCAGACGATCTCGCGAAGACGCCGCTCGGTCGAGAACGTGAGAAACGGGTCGACGCTCGATCGGGTGTTCACGATGGCCCACGACCCGTCGAGGCCGCGCTCTTCGGCCGCGGTCTTCGCGGCAGCCGCGACCGACGCGGGAAGCCCGCCGAGATCGGATTCTCGGTCGAGCACGATCCACGTGTTCTCGTCGGCGAGCACCTTGGCGCGGAACTCCGCGAATCGAGCCGCAAGCTCCTGGTTGATGGCCGACAGACGTGCTTTCTGGTCCGCGTTCAGCTTCGCGCCTCGCCGCACGAAGTGTTCGTAGACGCGCGTCGCCAGCCGCACCTGATCGGGATCCAGATTGGAGGCCGGCAGGCCCTGGTAGACGGCTTCAATCCGCTTGAACAGGGCGGTATTGAAAACGATGTCGTCGGCGGCCCGTGCGAGCTTCGGCTGCCACTCGGTACTCGAGCGCCTGATACTCGGGGTTGGTGACGTTCTCGCGCGCCACGCCGAACATCCGCTCGACGCGATCGAGCGTGCGCCCCACGCATTCCATGGCAACCAGCGTGTTTTCGAAGGTCGGTGGCTCGGGGCCGGCGGCGATCTGGTCGATTTCCCGCTGCTGCTCGGCAATCGCCGATGCCAGAGCATCGGGAAAATATGCGGGGGTCATCTGGTCCCATGGCGGCACCCCGCCATACGGGCCTGGCCACGGAGCGGTGAGGGGATTGGCACGCATGCGAATCGCCGATTGTACCTCAGCCGGGCGATCGCCCCCGCGACAGCACCCACATCGCTTCACAGCGCGCGCACGCGAAATAGACTTCGCTGGCGGTGCGGCGAACCGTCGTGACGTGCGTGTCGGTCGAACAATATGTGCAGTAGGGCGTCGTCACCCTGGCGACCGACCGCCGGTCGGCAGAGTCGGGACGCACGGCCGCGCGCCGATCGAGCCGCGGCGCGCCGGCAACCGCCGAGCCGGCCTCACTCCACTCGTGACCGCACACCGGACAACTAAGTGTAGTCAGCTTCACACTGCGGTACATGATGACCGTCTCGGTCGCCAGACATCGAGGACAGGGATGGAGGATCGTCGCGACCGTTCGCGGCTCCGGCCGGCGCCGATCGTGGGGCTCGGGCTGCGTCGCGGAATGCTCGGCGATCGATTTCTCGCCGAGCACGCGGCAGTACGGCGACATGCCGCGAACCTGACACAGCAGCACGCGGCCATCCTCGATCGTCAACTGCAGCAGCTCGCCGTCCTGCGCCTGTGGAGGTGACTCCAGCTCCACAACCGTACCGGGTTTGTTCGTCAGCCCGACATGGATTTCGTAGTGCGTGCTGCCGAGATCGCGCTGTCCGGACCGCAGGTCGCCATTACCTGAGGTGGATTGATGAGACACACCCGTCCTCCGGCGTGCATCTGTTGCAACCCGAAGGCCACGCTATTTATCGTTGGGTTTCGTACCGTCGGAGAGCTTGGGCATCTCCGCGCCGAGTGACGGCGCCAGCAGACCTGTCTTGACGTAAGTCAGCAGCTTCTCGCGAGTGTCGGCAATATCGAGATTGCGCATCGTGAGCTGCCCGATGCGATCCTGCGGCGAAAAAGTGGAGACGCCTTTCTCCATGGTGAGCCGTTCGGGCTTGTAAGTGAGATTCGGACTCGTCGTGTCGAGGATCGAGTAATCGTTGCCGCGGCGCAGTTCGAGCGTGACCTCACCGGTCACCGCCCTCGCCACCCAGCGTTGAGCGGTTTCGCGCAGCATCATCGCCTGCGGATCGAACCAGCGGCCCTGATACAGGAGACGGCCGAGGCGCCGGCCGTTGTCGCGATACTGCTCGATCGTGTCCTCGTTGTGAATGCCCGTGACGAGTCGCTCGTACGCGATGAACAGCAGCGCCATGCCCGGCGCTTCGTAGATGCCGCGGCTCTTCGCCTCGATGATGCGATTCTCGATCTGATCGCTCATGCCCAGGCCATGCCGTCCGCCGATGCGATTCGCTTCGAGCATCAGCTCGACCGCATCGTCGAACGCGGCGCCGTTCAGCGCGACCGGGCTGCCCTCGTCGAACCTGATAGTCACGGCCTCGGGCTCTACGGCGACGTCGTCGCGCCAGGACGCCACGCCCATGATGGGATCGACAATCTTGATGCCGCTGGTCAACTGCTCGAGGTCTTTCGCTTCGTGCGTCGCCCCAAGGATGTTCGAGTCGGTCGAGTACGCTTTCTCGACGCTCATCTTGTAGGCCAGCCCGGCGCGCTGCATGTACTCGGACATTTCCTTCCGGCCGCCGAGCTCGTCGATGAACGACTGATCGAGCCACGGTTTGTAGATGCGCAGGCTCGGGTTCGCGAGCAGGCCGTAGCGGTAGAACCGCTCGATGTCGTTGCCCTTGAACGTGCTGCCATCGCCCCAGATGTGCACGTCGTCTTCTTTCATCGCGACCACGAGCATCGTGCCCGTGACCGCGCGGCCGATCGGTGTCGTGTTGAAGTACGGAACGCCTGCTGTCGTGATGTGAAAGGCACCAGCCTGCAGGGCCGCGAGACCTTCGTTGACGAGCTGGCGGCGGCAATCGATGAGGCGCGCCTTGTCGGCGCCGTACTGCAGCGCGCGCCGGGGGATTTCGTCGTAGTCCGTTTCGTCGGGCTGTCCGAGGTTGGCAGTGTACGCGTACGGAATCGCGCCTTTGCCCCGCATCCAGTGAAGGGCCGCGCTCGTGTCGAGCCCGCCCGAAAACGCGATGCCGACTTTCTGGCCGGCGGGAACACTCTGAAGAATCGTCGCCATCTGGCCGCTAATGATATCAACGGCCGAGGCCTGTGGCAGATAATGGCCAGCGAGGATGGATCGCCCGCAATTTTCCGCCCGATCGCCCCGCCCACAGGCGTTCGCCTGGTGGCTGCCGTTTTGTACCGCGGCGATCGGCATCGTCATCGTGCTGCACCAGTGGCTGAACATGCGGCCGTTCTGGCTCGACGAAGAGATGATTGCGCTGAACCTCCGCGATCGATCCTTCTCCGAGCTGGCTGGCCGCTTGTGGCTCGATCAGAGCGCTCCTCTGGGCTGGCTCTATCTGCAGCGTCTCGTCCTGCTCGCCTTCGGCGCCTCGGAACTGTCGTTGCGCGCGCTGCCAGCCGCATTCGGCGTCGCGACGGTCGGCGCCGCGCTCTATGTCGGCCGGCGATGGTTGACGAGGGCCGGCAGCACCGTGCTGGTGCTCCTCTGCTCGTTCGCCACCTGGATCACCTTTTACGCGCTCGAGCTGAAGCCGTACTCGGTCGATACGTTCTGGGGGCTGATGCTTCCCGCTCTCGCGGTGTCGGCAACCGAAGCATCGACCGACAGAGCACGCCGGAACGCGATCGCCATCTGGTTGACGGCAGCCGCCGTTGCGCACTGGTTTTCGCTTGGCGCACTCCTCGTGCTGCCCGCGTGTGGTGTGGTGCTGGCATTCGCGATGCGACGGCGTCCCGAGGCGCTTCGTCTGCTCGCGATGGGCGTCGCCATCACGATCGTGTCGGTGGCGCTGCACTACGTTCTTTCGATCCGCCACGCGCAGACGAGCACCTCGCTGCAGCAGTTCTGGCAGTTTGCCATGCTGCCGCCTGACGCCGGCATCCAGGACGCGCCACGCTGGATCGTCAGCCACTTGAAATCGTTCGCCGACAAGCCCGGCGGGAGTGCGTATCCCATAGCGTTCTGGATTCTGGCCGTCGTCGGATTCGCCGTCACCTCGCATCGCATGCTCGGGCTGGTCGCCGGTCTTGTCGTCGCATCCGGCTTCGTGTTCGCGGTGCTGCGCATGGTGCCGCTGTACGAGCGGCTGTCGTTGTGGTTCCTGCCCGCGTTGTACCTCGGGATTGCCTTGTCCCTTGACTGGTTCGTGCGTCTTCTTCGCGAGCCGCCTCTCACGCGCGCGGCGCTCTTTCGAGCGGCGGCCCTCGCGGGAGGCGCGTTTGTGATCGTCCTCTGCGTGGATATCGTCGATGGAGGTGTTCGGGACCTGCGCACGAACAGGCCTGCGAACAGCAACCGGGCGACCGACGACCGCGCGGCGATGGCCTGGCTCATGAAGGATCGGCGGCCTGGAGACGTCTTCCTGACGACGCGTCACGCGCTGCCGGCGGTGTGGTGGTATGGGGGCGTCTCGCTCGCGCAGTCGAACGGCCGGCAGTTTCCCGACGGAGGACGGATTCTGGAGCTGAGGCACGACGAATCGCGGCCAGTCTGCGACGGGCGCTGGTTGGAAAAACGGCTCGACGGTCGTCCTCGCATGCTGCTTTACCTGGGATTCGTCGATGTGCCGGCTGGTTTTGACGACCTGGTGCTGGAGCAGCTCTCGACATTCGGGACGGTGACGGCCGTGGGGCACTTCGCCGGCAACAGCCGCGCCGCTATTGTGGATCCGTCGGTCCCGGGCGGATCGAACGTGTTCTGGGAGGATGCCGGCAAGGATGGCGCGCGGCTGAAGGGCTGCATCCACGCCGCTCCGGCGCGCGCATGGTGATCGCGCCGGACGTGCGTGCTATGATTTTCGTTCGAACCCTGCCGCGACGAAGCGGCAGCGCGACGTCGGGCGCCCGTAGCTCAGTTGGATAGAGCGACTGGCTTCGAACCAGTAGGCCGCAGGTTCGAGTCCTGCCGGGCGCACTTAATGTGAATCTGGAAGTAAAAGTGGAAAGTTGAAAAGTAAAAAGGCGAAAGTGAAAAGGAAAAGGTAAGATTAACTTCTTACTTCACTTTTCACTTTCTACTTTCTACTTTTTACTCTTTACTTTTTACTTTCGAGTCCCACCCGCGCCCGTAGCTCAGCTGGATAGAGCGACAGCCTCCGGAGCTGTAGGCCACAGGTTCGAATCCTGTCGGGCGCACCAACCCTTTCTCATCGCCGCCGCCTCGAGCAATCGGCCATAATCGCCCTCGCCCATCTCCTCCGGTCCAATGTCCTCCGTGCCTGCACGATCGCCTGGGTCCAGCGACGCCGGGCGCGGCGTGGCAATGCCGGTAAACAGTCTGTCGAAGCGCGTCATCGCCTCGAATTCATACCCGTCAATCTCGCCGCTCACGACATTCCGATGAGGCGTGAAAATGATCCGACCGCGCAGCAGGCGCTGCAGTACCGTGCGGCCCTGGGTCACCGATGCCCGCAGCAAACGCCGCCATTCCGCGAGGCGGTTCTCTATGAGCGCGGGTGCGAGGCGTGGCAGGGGTCTGAGGCCGCGCAGGTCCTCGGCAATGGCGATCCTCCGCGTTTCCAATGCGCGCACTTTCGCCACCAGGGACATGGCCTCGCCACCGGTCTCGATGGCGGCCACGAGCCGGGCGATGCGCGTGGAAATGTCCGCCGCCTCCCGTGCTAACGCCGTTTGCTGTTCCGCCACGTCGTCGCGCTCGGTCAAGCTGATGACCTGATCAATCGCCTCGGGCGTCAGGGCGTGTTCTTCGATCGCCTGCAGCACCGCTTCGTTCATCGTGTCCAACGGCACGCGCAGCGTATTGGCGCAGGAGCCGTTGTTCCGTCTGCGGTGACAAATGTAGAAGCTGAACCGGCCTTTCCTCGTGTTGGAATGGTCGATGATGAGGCCGCCGCCGCAGATGCCGCACGTGGCAAGGCCGGCGAGCAGATTCTGGGCGGCGTGCTTGGGCGGGCGCCCGGACATACGGCCTGAGGCAAAGCGCATCGTGCGGCCCTCGGCGTCCGTGCGCCGGGCGGCGACGCGCTCCCAGAGTTCCTTCGTGATAATGCGCAGCTCTTTGACCTCCGTGCGCAGCCATTCCCCTTCTGGTCTTCGCTGCGGGTCGAGCTTGCCCCAGGAGCTTTTCTTGCGCGTCTTGTTCCAGATGACGACGCCGCGATAGGTCTCGCGCTTGAGCACGTCGCGCACGGTCGACGAGGCCCAGCCCCTATGCGGCAGCAGGCCATCCTTGCGCAGCGGTGGTTTCGGCTGCGCCGCACCCTCCTGCGTGAGGAGCGTGGCGATCCGTTTGAGGCCATACCCCTCGTCATAGAGCGTGAAGATACGTTCCACCACGGCAGCCTCGTCTGGGTCGATGACCCGTTCGACGTGCGAGCGTAGGGGGCGGCCGTGGGTATCCACGCCGTTGAACACGTCCTGGTTGCGATAGCCGAACACACGCCCGCCGACGACGTAGCCCTTCAGGTGTTTGCTGGTATGCGCTTCGTGCACCTGCTGTGATGACTTTTCGCGGTGCTGCTCGTCGGTGAACCCCTGCAGGGCACCCATGGCTTTGTCCATGGCGTTTTTCGGCGTGAGGGATTTGCCGTGGGCGTATTCGAAGATTTCCACGCCGGCCTCGGCCAGTTGCTTGATGGCGTAGTTCGTTTCATACGACTCGCGGCCCAGCCGAGCAAGGTCACGAACGATGAGCACCTGAAAGGGCGCCGTCCGGTGCAGCGCGCCCATCATCCTTTGGAATGCCGGTCGTGCCTCAAATTCGGCACCCGAGATCTTGTCATCGATATACACGTGTGTATCGGCCACCGCCCATCCTCGGGCGGTGGCAAAGGCACGTGCGCCTTCCTCCTGTTGCGTGACCGAGAGGGCTTTCGCACGGCCCTTCTGCTCGGTGGATTTTCTCGCGTAGATGGCAGCAATCATTTCTTTCTCCGCTTCGCCTCAGGTGTGGCCGTCGTCGCCGTCTGGGCCGCCGGTGCGGCGGCCAATTTCGCTTTCATCGCCGCAATCCGCTGCTCCAATTTCGCCAATTTCTCGGCCTCGGTCGGCTTCGGCAAGGAGGCGATCCGCGCCTTGCGCTCCTCCTGGGTTTCGGGCGTAGCGAAGGTGCCCTTGAGGGTGAGCGTCGCCGGCACCGCGTCCTTCGCAAACAAGGACCTCCGGAATTGCACCGTGCCACGGCGCCCGTCGATCGTGAAAAATACCAGCCGTTCCCGAAGAAACCAGTGCCCGCGAGTGAAAACAGTGGAACGAGCAAATACGCGCGCCCGATCTCCGGCACCTCCTTGGTCCGCACCGTGCGTGTGCTGGTGCCCTCAACGAGAGCGCAGCCGACCTGCGGCAACCAGCAGAGCGGAATCGAGACAACGGCAGTCATTTCTTGACCATCCCGAGTTGCCGACGTGCATCTGCGACGACGCTAGCATCGACGCTGCTGCCAATGAAAAACCATCCGAATTCCAGGGCGGCGAGTGCCGTTCCGATTGTCAGAAACGGATCGCACACGAGCTCCCCCGGTCCGGCCAATGTTTGACCGAAATACTCCTCACAGCTTTCGTAAGGACGAAGAAGCGTGACGCCGGGTTTGGTGCGAGCGCGCGCTTTCGCCCGATTGAGGGCGTCGTCGTCGTGACAAAACACCAAGCACAGCCTGTTGTTGCGTATGTGCCCCTCGCGATACGTCATGTGCTCGCAGAGCCGCTGCATCACCTCGGGTAGGTAGGGCGTATGCACCGCGACGACGACGAGCGGCACGCCGCTGCAGGCGCGGGCGAGCTCGGAAAATGCCGGGAGATGGTCACGCGAGCGGGGCAGCTCGGTGATAACGGCAGCGGGCCTGATGCCCGACGCAAACAGGTCGGCACAGGAGCAGACGTGAAGATCGATTGCCGCAGAGCCACCGTCGCGGTCAAGGAGCGCCTTGAGATTGGCGGCGCGCTTCATGCGGGCCAGCGCCCCCGAAAGAGAGCTTTGACCGTCGCGGACGTTGTGAAACAGTTCCGGCGGTAAATCGTAGATATGCTGCGCGAGGCTCGAGATTTTCTTCGTGAGCCCGAGGTCGGCCAGCGTTTCTACCGGTACCAAATGGGGACCGGTAGAATGCTGATACGGTTGGCCGCCAACGGCCCTCGTCGTCTCCCTGAGGAATCCGCCGAGCCGACGAAGAGCCTCCGTGGTAATGGCGCGCGCCCTCTGCATCACCTCCCGACCGAGCTTCTGCTCCCGTGCATAGACTCGCAGCGCCTTCGCTGCCGCATAGATGTGCGTCACCTCGTGTAAGGTTTTTGCATGCGCCAGACAGTGATTAGCCTCTTCGAGCTTCAGCATGACTGTGGCGCTCGACGTGTCCACAGGTCGCAGCGCCGCGACCGGAGTCATGGCTCCAACTCCTGCAGGAGTTCCGAAGGCGCGACACCGAGCACGGCCGCGAGGCGCTGCAATTCCCGAGGAGTCGGAATGTGCCGACCGCGCTCAACAAGACAGACCTTTTCCTGATTCATGCGGGCAAGGGCAGCGAGGCGGGGTTGAGTGAGATTGAGTTTGGTGCGTCGGTCTTTGATACGCAGCACGCGAAAACCTCCGTTCGCCAGAGATGGCGAATGAAAAAGCTGGTTTTCGCGCAGTCGTGGGGCTTAGGAAGCGCTTATGTCGGGCCGACCGCTATTTCTAATCCCCCCCTGACGAGCAGCAGTGTCTGCGCTCGCGAGGTCGAGCCCCTAGTCGTTCATTGTGGCGAACGAACTTTTTCGAGTATCGCTATGGGCGCGGCCGGAGTTCAAGGGAAATCTGAAAATCGTTTTGGATAAAAGGTACGCAAGCGAAGCAACGTGGCGAAAGTATGCTTATTCTTTCTGGAATAGTGCTACCCAAAAGGCTCACTAAAGAGCTGCGTTACTTCTTCGGCGTTTTCAGCAGTTCCCACACATACTCGCACTCCGTGCACACGCAGGAGAGTGGGTCCCAACTTCGCGCCTTCACGATGACCGTCATCGTAGAACCGCAGCGCGGACAGTGAGGACAAGGCGTGACGTGCTCCGGGGACTTCGACAAGCCGGCAACACTAGCACAGATATGCGCCAGCAATAACCGCGAATGCACCGTATGTATTGGACTTAGACACCCTCGAAGCCGCGCGGCGCCCGAGGTTTAGTCTGTGCGTTTCGGTTTATCACGCTCAACGGCGCGCCTCGTACCCACCGCGTCAACGACTACCACCACAATTTTTGACGCAGCGATAATCCTGAGCTCGGCAGACTCGCGCCGACACTGCGCAAGCATCCGCTCGACGCGGGCAAGTCGTTCTTCGTCGTGATCGGATTCAACCATGGGGAGAGAACCAATTAGCAGGATAAAGCGGCTGCGTCACAGACGCTGTAACATTTTGCACACCCGCGTATGTATTTGTGCTTTCACATAGTTGCACTCCACATCAGAAAATCCAGGCAACAAATAAAAGGTGGACGGGGACACAAAACCCAGGGGGCGGCTAGGCGGTGCCGGGCCCGGGCCATGCGGCCATCGCGCGGGCGTTCGCCATTCGTGGGGCATCCTCGCGCCCCGCCGGGGCTATCGCGGCGCCGCCGCTAGGCCGCGCCGGGGAGGCGAATCCGGCCGGCCATCGGCCGCGCGAAATGATGCGAGCCCGTTCGGGCGCACCAACCTTCGCTCATGAATGTACGCGAAGGTTGTTGCGCCGGAGCGGCAAAGCCGCGAAGGCGGACCACACACTACCTCCCTATCCCCGTCCTATAAACGGCATCTTCGTCGCCATCACGGTGATGAACTGCACGTTCACGTCGAGCGGCAGGTTGGCCATGTAGAGCACGGCGCGCGCCACGTGCTCGGGATCGATCGTCGGTTCGGGAACGATCGCCCCGTGCGCCTGCAGGACGCCTGCCTTCATTGCCTCGGCCAGTGGAGTCGCGGCGTTGCCGATGTCGATCTGTCCGCAGGCGATCTCGTACTGCCGGCCGTCGAGCGACGTCGATTTGGTCAGGCCCGTGATGGCGTGCTTCGTTGACGTGTAGGGCGCGGAGTGCGGCCGCGGCGCGTGCGCGGAAAGGGATCCGTTGTTGATGATGCGGCCGCCGCGCGGGTCTTGCGCCTTCATCATCCGGAACGCTCCCTGCGTGCACAGAAACGCTCCGGTCAAATTTACATCGACGACCGCCTTCCATTGTTCGAGCGGCAGGTCCTCGAGCGGCACCCGCGGTGCCGTCAGTCCGGCGTTGTTGAACAGCACATCGAGCCGGCCGAAACTGTCGTGCGTTGCGGTGAAGAGCGCGGCCACCGAGGCGGGATCCGCGACGTCTGTGGGCACGACGACCGCTTTCGATCCGGGCGGTGCCTCCCGCGCAGTGTCTTCGAGCGGCTGACGGCGGCGGCCGGCCAGGACGACGCCGTAGCCGTCGCGCAGGAAAGCCAGCGCGACGCTCCGGCCGATGCCGGTGCCCGCGCCTGTAACGATGGCGGTTCGGCGAATCTGTGTCATGGGGTATCCCATATCACAGCTTTCACCCCGCTTACAGTTCCCGCATTTGCGCTTACGGATCGGAAACGCCTTCGTCGGGTCATCGCCGTTTTCCCGTCGGTTGCAGAACGATAGCCGGCTGGCCGGTTTTTTGCGAAACCAGACGATCGCCTATGAGATGGCTGATTCTGGTTGTGGCACTCAGTTCCGCGGCGTGTCAGCGCTCGCAACCGGCGGGCCCTACGCAACCGGACTCGAACACGCCGGGCGCGCCGCAGGCCGAGACGTGGACGCTCTCGGGCCAGGTCGTCGATGCGCTCACGCAGCAGGCGATCAGCGGCGTGCAGTTGCTCAACACGCTGACCGACGCGACGGGCGTGTTTCAGGTGAGCGGCACCGGCACGCGGTCGGCGCAGCGAGTGACGCTGTCGGCCGAAGGGTTTCTGACGCGTGAGACCACGATCAGCTCGGGCACGAACAATCCGATCATCGACCTGATTCCCGCCAGCCTCGCCGACGCCTATCGCGAGCTGGTCAGGAACGGCTTCGAGGAACCGTCGAGTCTGGAGCCGTTGCGGCGCTGGTCGGCGGCACCGAGGTTTTACCTCGACGTCACCATGCCGATCGGCTTGAAGGTGCCGGAAAGCGATCTCCTCCGCATCGAGGATGGCATCCGCTCGGCGGTTCCGTCATTTACGGGCGGTCGCATGCAGGTCACGGGCATCACGCGCGGCACGAATCCGCCGACCGAGCGCGGCTGGATTGTGGTACGTTTCGTCAACGATTCCTCGGTCGACTACTGCGGGCGTTCCTACATCGCGTCCGATCCCGGCCAGATCGAGTTCAACTACAACCGCTGCCAGTGCGGCAACATTCACATCAGGTCCAGAACCATCAAGCACGAGGTCGGGCACGCGCTCGGCTTCTGGCACACCTCGCATCCATCGACGTTGATGTATCCCAGCGGTCAGGGATGCGCCGAGGCCGATCTCACGCAGCGAGAGCGCGACGTGGCGCGGATCGCGTACGCGCGGCCGGCCATGAACACCGAGCCCGACATCGATCCCAGTGGTACTGCCTTCCTGACGCAGCCGCGGCGCGTGATTGACTAGCAGGTTCTGAGATACAATCAGGGTTTCGTGTGGCACAGGGCTTCAGTCCTGTCTCACCTTTCCCCGAGTGGGCCGCTAGCTCAACTGGCAGAGCAGCAGACTCTTAATCTGCGGGTTCTCGGTTCGATTCCGAGGCGGCTCACCAGCCTTCGCTCATAATGCACGCGAAGGCTGTCCGCCGGAGCCGGCTCACGATCACGCCGCGTAGGCGGACCTATGCCGCTTCGCGAACGAGACTCCGGCTGGCAAGCCACCACACTCGCCTTCGCTCATAAATGCACGCGAAGGCTGTCCGCCGGAGCCGGCTCACGATCACCCCGCGTAGGCGGACCTATGCCGCTTCCGCGAACGAGACTCCGGCAGGCAAGCCACCACACTCGCCCTTCGCTCTGTATTCTCGCGAAGGCTGTCCGCCGGAGCCGGCGCACGATCACCCGCCGCGCATGCGGACGTCACGCTCGAGCCAGAGGCTCCGGCTGGCGAGCGAACCGTGGTCCTGATCACGACACGAAGGCGCCCAGCGGAATTTGCTCACCTTGTAGTGTTGAAGGTTCTGCACTGTTCGTTGCTATCCACAGATGCCGAAACTACGTAACGCCATCAGATTTCGATGCGAATCACGGCTCACGGCCGCGGCGTGAACCTTGTATTGGGCACACGACGTGCTACCGAAGCGTTTCGTCTACATCATCAAGAGCCGGAAGACGCCAGCCACCTACTACGTCGGTGTAACTTCGAATATCGAGGCTCGTCTCGGTGAACACAACGCCGGCCTTTCACCTCGCACGTCCGAACATGGTCCGTGGAAACGCCTTGTGGTCATCGAGTTCGACGAGGAGAAACCGGCGATCGATTTTGAAAGATATCTGAAGACTGGGTCAGGACGGGAGTTCGCTCGGCGGCACTTCCGTCAGGCGATGCGGGATTGACGGCGTGCGCTGCCAAGGCACAGGGAAAGCGGTTAGGACGGCAGCCAATTGCCATCAGCCCTGAGGCAGTGCGGTCGGCGGCCGGGTTGCCCAATCGAGATGCGGCACGGCAGCTTGGCGTCTCGCTGGCAACCCACAAGCGGTGCAAACGCTCAGGGGCTCAGAATCGACCGTCTAAGAGCCCCAAGGTGACGGTGACCCTCTGGGCAAGACACCTCCGAGAGCTTCAAAAACGGCCCGTATTTATTGATGAATTTAGAGGTCTTACGTCGGGCTAGGCTACTCAGCCGTCCCTGGGCTCGGGCTTTATTCGGTCGCTGTCACCCTCCTCTGGATCTTCTAGCTCATCCACGGCATCGCTAGCTGTCTCTATAGCCTCGTGAATCACGTCAAGTTTTTTGCGGTCCATATTACCTGGCTCTTCTTTGAGTTCGTCCACGGTCACGGTGAGGTCATCGAGACCGCTCGACAGCTCGTCAAGTTTTTCAGAATCCATGGATTCACCTCTGTCAGCATGTTTGCTTACAGTGTGATACGAGGCACGGCGAATGAGAGCGTCACATATGTAAATTTTGGAGAGTCTGCCGCGAATGTGCCGCACCGAGGACCACTGTCCTAGGGGTCTCGAAGTCATTCCTACACGACTGGCGACTGTCCGGAAGGGTCGCCTGATCATCGCTGGGGGCCTGAGCTCAGCAGCCAGGCCAAGGCACGGCTAACTGCCTCACCTGGACCCGTGGCGAGCTCATCTGGCACCACGCGGCCGGCGTAGGTGCGTTTCAGCCGATCCGCATTGTGAGCGACCTTCAGAGTCAGAGTCGCACCGTTGCTCATCCTGAAGTCTTGAAGGATGTGGTGATGTCCGCACGTGGGGGCGCCGAAGGATCGCGTGTCAGGACGATTCTTGAAGAACACCGTGATCGCTTCGCCGGCGCTGTTCGTTGTGTCCGCGGTCAACACCGCGACTCTGGGCGATGGGCGGATCAGTGTGTACGGCACCACGACGCGCGCGAACGGCTCGTCGAGGCTGCGGGCGGCGCCGGCCCGATACTCACGTTCGTATTCACGATCGTTGTAGATAATCCAACCGATGATTCCTTCGCCGAAGATCGGACCGAGGCCGGCGATCATCGGCCACATATCGCCACCGCGATCCTCTCGCAGGTCAACGATCCAGCCAACAAGCCCTGGCTTATCGGCCGTCCTGATGGCCGCCTGGACCGCTTCCGCATATTGGTCCGCGGCCGCTCCCTGGCAGGGACATCCGTCAACCCTCACGTATCCAATTGTTTCCGGCAAGCTCGGGGTTTCGGTCAACCCGGATTGGCACGCTGGCTCGGGAGACGGCCCAACCAAGCGTCGGTCGGCTCCACGATAGTGGCTTTCGAAGTCACCGAGCACGTCCAGAGCCACTGCAATGGCTGGGTAGGTGTCGGAAACGGATTGCGCACTGGCGGCGGCAGCGAAGACGGTGGTACGGGCCCTCTCCCAGTCGACGCGCCGAGCATTTGCCGCCGCGCCCTCCATGAATCGAAGCAGATCATTCAAATGCTCGGTTGGGGTCACCACAGTTCCTGATGGTGGTCCCGAGGGCAAAGTCGCGGGAGCGACGGGACTTCGACTCACGTCATCGCACGCCGCTCCGAAAACAGCGACAGCAATCGCGAGTACTGCCGAACGGAACGCTGGTCGAGTCATGGTATTTCAGTGAACACCAGCGAGAGGACGCGTTTCATTCAGGGTCTCCCAAAGACAAGATTCCCGAGAGCGACGCGTTACCTGTGTTCGATTTAGTTAGGAAACCGAGCGGCGTGTGCGCAGTCTAAGTCGAACAAACCATTGCAGGCAACGCAATTGGAAAAATCGTGTTCAAGTCGCCCACATTTGCGCTTTGTCGCCTCTCGCCATCTAGTGACGACGCGAACGTCTGCGGTTCGATCATCGTCTCACCACCCTCGACAAAACCGAGATCCACTTCCGTCCTTTGCGCACGCAGCAGGGTGTGGGACGCGAAGAGCAGTTCGTCATCCCATCGAGCGTGCCGTCCTGCCCTATAATCTGTGACCTCTGACGCTTACACCCGGCGCCCGCCTCGGCGTCTACGAAGTCACCGCCGCGATCGGCGCAGGCGGGATGGGACAGGTCTTTCGCGCCCGCGACACGAAGCTCAATCGCGACGTGGCGTTGAAAATCCTGCCCGAGTCGTTCGCGCGCGACGCGGACAGGCTGCAGCGATTCGAGCGTGAGGCGCTTGAGGTCGTTCGACCAGGCAGCGGACGGACGGCTGCTGATGACCCGCAGGGCCGACGAGCAGCCCGGTGACGAGGCGCGCATGGTGCTGATGCAGAATTGGCTCGCCGCGATCAGGAAGTGAGCGGCAGCCGCAGGCTAATCACCCTCACAAATGTGCGGAATCGCGGGGTTCATCAACCTGGATGGTGCACCGGCCGACGCCGGCGTGCTCGGCGCGATGACGGACATGATTCGTCATCGCGGTCCAGACGATCGCGGCACACTCTGCCTGTCGCTGCGCGGCGGCATCCCTGACACCGCGCTGGGTTTCCAGCGGCTGAAGACCTCGACTCCCGAAAGGTGAGTGCGATGTCCGCAATGGCAGAGACACGCAGCCGACGGCCCCCGTCGGCGATTCACGGATGAATTCAAGCAGCAGGCGGTTCGCTTGGTCCTCGACGAAGGCAAGAGCGTCACGGCATCGGCGTGGGCCAGGCGGAACAGCTCGGTCCGCCGTTTGGAGGAAGTCATGAAGGATGTAGGATAGGGCTCCCCGCTCGGCATTTCGCAAAGAGGAGATATGAAGCCATACGCCCGTCGAGTCGTGTTCGGGTTATCCCTCTGTCTGTTCGTCTCGCACGGCCACCCTGGTTTTGCGACGCTCGCTCCGTTGACCGGCATTACTCGCGTCGCCGCGGGCGAAGGATCCTACGGACTCGCGCTCACGCAGGACGGCGTGCTGCTCGGCTGGGGCGCCAACGTAACGGGAACGCTGGGCAACGGAACCACCAATCCGAACCTGACGCCGTCGTCCGTGTCGATCCCCGGCGGAGCCGCCGACGTCATTGCGTTCGTTGCCTCGGCAATCCACGGGCTCGCGCTGAAGGCTGATGGAACCGTCCTCGCGTGGGGCACCAACGTACTCGGGACGGTCGGAGACGGCACATTTACCAGCCGCCTGACGCCGGTGCAGGTCAGCGGCTTTGGCGCCAGTTCCGGCGTCATCGAAATTGCGACCGGCCTGTCACACTCCGTCGCCGCCAAAGCGGACGGCAGCGTCTGGGCGTGGGGCAGTAACAACATGAGCAATCTCGGCAACCCGTCCGTAGTCGGTCCGAGCAATGTCCCGGTACCCGTGTCGAATCTCGGACCCGGGTCCAGTGTGATCGCGCTCGCCGGCGGCGGTAATTTCACGCTCGCGCTCAAGTCGGACGGCACGGTTTGGGGATGGGGCAATAACAACAACGGACAGCTCGGCATTGGCTCGACGACGATGCAGCCCGTACCGGTGCAGGTGAAAGGACCGGGAGGAGTCGGGTTTCTCACCGGTGTCACCGCGATATCGGCGCCCCCGGTGTCCGGCGGCGCGTTCGCGCTCGCGCTGAAATCCGACGGTACCGTGTGGGCATGGGGCATCAACACAAACGGTCAGCTCGGCGACGACACCGTGACGACGCGGACGACGCCGGTCCAAGTTCAGGGATTGACCGACATCGTGGGCATAGACGCCGCCGGAACGCACGCGCTCGCCCTCCGAGCCGACGGCGCGGTACTCGCGTGGGGCGGCAACGCGAACGGTCAGCTCGGGACCGGCAACAATACCGCGAGCACAGTTCCTATGCCGGTCATCGGCCTCGGCGCCGGTTCCGGCGTCCTGCAGGTGTCGGCGGCAACAGGGTTGTCTCTTGCGCGCAAGGCAGACGGTTCGGTGCTCGCATGGGGAGACAACAGCAGCGGACAGCTCGGAGACGGTACGTTCTTCGGCCGCCCATCCCCGGATTTGGTCGCCGGTCTTTCGAGTGGATCCGGAATCCGCGCCGTCGCTTCCGGGATCGGTGCGAACCATTCCCTCGCGGTCGGCTCAGACGGGACGCTGCTCGCGTGGGGAAACAACAGCGCCGGCCAGCTTGGCATCGGCAGCACCATGAACCAGCGGACGCCAGTCATGGTCGCCGGCTTGACCAACGTCGTCGCAGCCGCCGCGGGCGGGAACTTTTCAATCGCGCTCACCTCTGACGGCACCGTGTGGGCGTGGGGCGACAACGCCCTCGGGCAGCTCGGGATTGGATCGACCGTGGCGCAGCGAACTCCGGTCCAGGTGCGAACGTCGGCGACGACGTTGCTCCCGGCCGCGATCGCAATAGCGGCGGGGAGCAACGCCGCGTACGCGATCGCGGCGGACGGGTCGGTCTGGGCGTGCGGCAACAACGGCAACGGCCAGATCGGCGTCGGTTCGACAACCAACCAGCCTTTTGCCGTGCAGGTTCACGGCGCGGGCAACGTGGGACTGCTGAACAACGTCTCAGCGATCGCGGTGACCTCCGCAACCGCCTACGCACTAAGAGATGACGGAAGCGTGCTCGCATGGGGACAGAACGCCGGCGGTCAAATTGGCGATGGCACCACGACGCAAAGAACAACGCCTGTGCAAGTTGCCGGCCTTGGGCCCGGTTCCGCGTTATGGATTGCTGCAATCGCGGGTGGCGGTGCCGCATTGAAGATCGATGGCAGCATTGTCGCATGGGGACTCAACGGGGGCGGCCAAGTGGGCGACGGCACGACGGAGCAGCGAAGGAATCCGGTGCCCGCGGCCGGTCTCGACAGCTATTCCCCCCTAATCGCATTCGCCGGCGGCGGCACGATCGGCGAGGGGCAGACGCTCGCCGTTACGGCCGACGGCTCGGTCCTCTCATGGGGATCCAACGGCAGCGGTCAACTAGGCGACGGCACGCTGTTCCAACACACGCTTCCCGCGCCGGTTCCCACGCTGGGTCCAGGTTCCGGAGTTGTCGCAGTTGCCGGCGGAGCGGCGCACTCGCTTTCGCTTGCCGGTGACGGGTCCGTCCGTGCCTGGGGCGCGAACGGAACCGGACAGCTCGGCGACGGCACCGTCTATACGCGCAATCTCACGCCGGCTTTTGTGTTGATCGACGACGTCACCCCGCCGTCCTTGTCGCTCTCGACATCGCGGACAATTCTGTCGCCACCAAACGGACACAGGGTACCGGTCACGTTGTCCGGCAGAATGACGGATGCTGACTCGGGGATCGACTCCGCGACCGCGGCATTTGCGGTCACGGACGAATACGCCAGTGTTCAGCCTGCCGGCACAATCGCGTTGGACGCAAACGGCCATTTCAGTTTCACGGTGCAACTCGAGGCACAGCGGAATGGGGCGGATAAGGACGGCCGCCGGTATACGGTCAAGATTTCGGCGCGCGATCGCGCCGGCAACCTGGCGTCGTCCGACGTGACGGTCATCGTTCCGCACGACCGGAGGTAATCAAGAGGGCCGCCATGCCCCACGAGGCGGCCGAGGCAGATCCCCTCACCGATGTGCGGAATCGCGGGGTTCATCAACCTGGATGGTGCGCCGGCCGACGCCAGCGTGCTCGGGGCGATGACGGACATGATTCGTCATCGCGGTCCAGACGATCGCGGCACACTCTGCCTGTCGCTGCGCGGCGGCATCCCTGACACCGCGCTGGGTTTCCAGCGGCTGAAGATCCTCGACCTTTCGGCCCGTGGACACCAGCCGATGACCAGCCCCGGCGGCTCGACCGCGCTCGTCTTCAACGGCGAGATCTACGACGCGTTCGGCTACAAGGCCGAGCTCGAGCGCGACGGCTTCCGTTTCCGCACCGGCACTGATACCGAAGTCATCCTCGCGCTCTACGAGCGCAGGGGGCTCGAGCGGATGCTCGAACGGCTCAATGGCATGTTTGCCATCGTGATTGCGGACACGCGCCGCGGCGTCGTTCACCTCGTCCGCGATCGTGTCGGCATCAAGCCGTTGTACTGGGCGCAACGCGGAACGACCGTGCTGTTTGCGTCAGAAGCCAAGGCGTTTCTGGCGCATCCCATGTTCCGCGCCGAGATCGATCCGGCCGAGGTCGACGAGCTCCTGGCATTTCGATATGTTGCCGGCGAAGCCTCGCTGCTCAAAGGCGTGCGCCACGTCCAGCCGGGCCATCGCCTGACGATCACGCCAGATGGTGTCAGAGAGGCGCGCTATTGGAGCATCCCCGACCACTCCGAAAAGCTGCACCTCTCCCGGGAAGACGCGGTCGATCGTCTCGATCATCTGATGGGCCGCAGCGTGCAATCGCAATTGCGAAGCGACGTGGGCGTGGGGTGCCAGTTGTCCGGGGGCATCGACTCGTCGGTCGTAACCGTGATGGCCTGCAAACATCACCGTGCTGATCTGAGCGCCTTCTCGATCGTCTTCGACGAGCCGCAGTTCTCGGAAGAGCGCTGGATCCTGCAAGCGGCGGCCACGGCGCGCGCCGCCAGCCATCGCTTTGTGTTCGATGAGGCCGCCTTCATCGGCGCGCTGGATGCCGCCAGCTGGCACATGGATCAGCCGATCAGCCATCCCAACTCGCTGGCCCTGTGGTTGCTGGCGCAACGTTCGCGCGAACATGCCACGGTCCTGTTGAGCGGCGAAGGTGCCGACGAACTATTCGGCGGCTACGCGCGCTTCCAGGACGCCAATGCGGCCACTGGTTCGTGCCCGCCACGTGTGCACGACCCGGTCGACACGTTCGTTCGCGCGTCTCAGTTTCATTCCGAAGCCCGTCTCTCCAAGTTACGACCCGCGGCGAATCTGCGGCCGGCTATCGAAAAACGCCGGGCCCTATTCCAGGAGGGCCACGCCGACCATCTCTCGAATTGCCTGAAGTACGAAATGCGGACGCACCTCGTCGACTTGCTGGTGCGCCAGGACAAGATGACGATGGCGCATGGCGTCGAGACGCGGGTGCCGTTTCTCGACCGGCAGGTGATCGAATTCGCCCGCGCCCTGCCGGCCGAACACCTGGTGGGGCCGTCATTGCCGCCCGGCGTACCAGACACCAAGATCATGGTCAAGGAGCTCGCCCGACGCAGCTTCGACGCGGCGTTCGTCTACCGCCGGAAGTCGGCATTCAACCTGCCGCTGGCGCAGTACTTCCGGAGCGGCCGGTTCGTGGCGTTGATGGAGGACCGCCTGTTGCCGGGCATGGCGTCGCGTGGCCTCGTCGACGTCACTGTGGTTCGCCGCTGGTGGCGCCGCGCCTTGTCGGCCCCGTCCACCACTGAGGGATTCTGGATTCCGGTGGCGCTCGAGTTGTGGGCGGAGCAATTCATCGACGGACGCGGGTTATCGCGGTGAATGCCGCAAACGAGGATCATCAGGACTCATGGAACAGGATCTCGCCGTCCAGTATCTGATTCGCGGCTTGTCGCTCCTCGGCGGCGCGCTCGTCCTCGTCACGTTCGCGACGTGGTTCGCAGGGTGGCTCTGCCGGCGCGCGAGGGTCTCGCCAGGACCGACGCTGTTCGCACAACTCATCACGCCCGTCGCGCTGTTCTACGCCGCCTCGATCTATCTCGACTTCGCCGGTCACATCGTGCAGGCCCAGGTCGCATCCACAGAGGAGAGAATTTCGTATCACACGAGCGGCCACAGTATTCCCGGCGCCTGGTCCCGGTCGTTCTGGGGCACCGTGACCTTCGACGAACCGGGTGGGCTGGGAAAACTGCTGCTGTGGCTCGATGAGACGACCTACGATTCGTTGCAGCCCGGGTCCCCTATCCTCGTGCGCCATCTTCCCTGGCTGCCGATGATCGCGCGGCCGGCGGATCAGTCGACGCGCGCGCTTGTGCCATGGCGATGGATGGCCGCCGGTATCTTCGTGCTTGGAGCGATCCTGGTGCTGAGGTCCGCTCTGCGCCGGGTGCCTGCATGGCCGAAGGCGCTGGGTGTCCTGGCAGGCCTGGGCATCGCGGTCGTCTGGTGGGTCTTCCCGACCCCGTGGGAAACGCCGCTCGAGCCACCGATCTTGACGGCCAGCGCCGACGTGCAGAGCGTGCGGGAGGAGACGCGCTCGTTCATTGGCGGATATACGGACGGCTCCTTTCCGGCGCCTCAGCCCTGGAGTATCGTGGAACTCCGCTTCGTCCCCGAAGGCCGCGGGAAGGCCGTGATTGCTGTCGACAGCGTCGATGTCGGCTCGGTCGCAGGCCTCGAGGTCGGCGCGCGGTTGCCCGTGAGCTACAACGCCCGCAATCCGCGAGACGCGCGGCTGGCTGGCGTTCGTACATGGCGTCGGAAGGAATGGGGTGAGCTCGCAGAGTACTCAGTGTTGAGCGTCGTCATCTTCGCAGGGTTCATACTGCTGACAAAGGCGGCAGGTGCGTGGTGGCGCCGTTTGATGAATCGTTCCTAATGACAAAACCGGCCTTATGCCTGGCGCTGCTGCTCACGAGCAGCGTGTCGCTTGCCTGCCTTCCCGGCGCTGCTGCGATCGATGCACGGGTGCGCGCCGCCATGGCCGAGACACGCGCCAACGGCATGGCGATCGCCGTGATCGATGATGGCCGGGTGGCCTACGTGCAGGCGTACGGCACACGCAACGCCAAGGGCGATCCACTCCAGACCGACACGGTGATGTACGGCGCCTCGCTCACCAAGACGGTGATGGCTTACACGACGCTGACGCTGGTGGATCAGGAGAAGCTGAATCTCGACGCGCCACTTGCCGACTACCTCGAGCGGCCCTTGATCAGCTACGGCGAGGGCCAGACCCACCTGGCCAAGTACGGTCCCTATCGCGATCTGGCCGGAGACGAACGCTGGCGCACCATCACGGCGCGCATGGCGCTGACCCACTCCACCGGGTTCGATAACTTCTGGTTCATCGAACCCGACCAGAAGCTGCGCATCCACTTCGAGCCCGGTTCACGCTATAGCTATTCGGGCGAGGGCTTCAGCCTGCTGCAGTTCGCCATCGAGCAAGGAGCCAGGACCAAGGGGCTCGGCCTCGACGTCAAGGAGCTGACCGACGCCATCTTCGCGCGGCTGGGCATGACCCGCACCAGCCTGAGATGGCGCCCTGACTTCCGGCCGAATCTGGCCGACGGCTGGAACGACAGGGGCGAACCGCTGGTGCATGACGAACGCTCCAATGTCCGCGTCGCCGGTTCGATGGACACCACGATCAGCGACCTGTCGAAGTTCATCGCTGCGCTGGTACAGGGCGATGGGCTGTCGTTGGCCGCGCGTGCCGAAATGGTCAAGCCATCCCTGCACATCGGTACGGCCCACCAGTTTCCGAACTTCGCGCCTTATCTACCGAAGGCCGAACAACGGCCAGACCTCGCGGCAGGGTTGGGGGTTATCGTGTTCGAAGGTCCCCAGGGCCGCGGATTCTACAAAGGCGGCCACGACGGGCAGACCGCCAACAGCTTCGTCTGCCTCGAGCGCGATCGACGTTGCGTGCTGCTTCTCGCCAACGATGTTCGGGCTGAGGCGCGCTTCGCCGATCTGGTGCGCTTTGTGCTCGGCGAAACCGGCGTCCCTTACGACTGGGAATATGCCGATCGGGCGGGCAAATCCTGACTGCTGTTGCCAGCAACCACTCGGCGGAACCCTTCGTCAGTCGCGTGTCAGACGCAGCCGGTTACTGGTGATGTTGGACGGATCGACGCAACGCTCGAAGAGTCGGCGCCAGCCGGCCAATAGGAAGCATTCCCTCAGACAGCCTCAGCCGGTCAGGTTCCGAGCTGCCACCTCTTCACCGCCTCGATCGGACGTATCAGCATGAGAATGTTGAGCGTTAGGTTGTCGCGAATCCCCCACGCCAGCGCGGCCTCGACCGCGATGAACAGCACGACGCTCACCCATACCGGCGCCTTGCGGGCGATCCAGAACCCGACCATCATCGCGATCACGTCGGCCACTGAATTGACGACGCTGTCGCCGTAGTAGTCGAGCGAGATGGTGGCGGTCCGGTAGCGATCGATGATGAACGGCGAGTTCTCCACGATCTCCCACGCCGATTCGAGCGCCACTGCCATCAGGAATCTCACACCTCCGCCCAGACGCCTGAATACGACCCACAGCAGGAAGTAGAAGCCGAGACCGTGCAGGACGTGCGTGAAGGTGTACCAGTCGGTCAGATGCTGGGAATTCTCGGAGCTGTACACGACGCCGTGCCAGAACTTGAGATAGCCGCAGCGGCACAGCAGCAGCCGGCCCATGGCCAGCTCCACGATCGCGGCCACCGCGGTGATGGCGACGGCCGCGACGGCATACTTCTGCCCGCGGCCGCTCATGAGGCGCGAAGGCACGAATCGCCAGGTGACATGGCCAGAATGATAACCATGAACGCCGGCGACCGGGACAGGCGTATACTGCCGGCTGCGGGAGCGATTCCAGGCCCGCCAGCCATACTCGCGCATCTAAAAGGAGAGAACCATGGACTCGAAACGACCGGCTCGACGGGACTTCCTGAAAAGCGGCGCGGCGTTGGCCGGTGGTATCACCCTGGGAGGCGCGGCACCCGCGTTCGGCCAGGCACCTCCAGCCTCCCCACCAATGATCAAGGGGGACAAGGATCAGATCCCCTACGGCGACCGATCAAAGTTCGTCACGTCGGTACGCATCGCCCACGGCGGCAGGCCTTCGCCCGATGCCTTCGGGCTCTACTTTCATATCGCGACGCCGCTTCAGGATTCGGTGGGGGTGATCACGCCATCCTCGCTCCACTTCGTGGGGACGACCCGTGGTGCCTACATCCCGGAGATCGATCCGCGGGAGCATCGTCTCCTGATCCACGGGATGGTGGACCGTCCGTTGACCTTCACGATGGAGGACTTGAAGCGCCTGCCCTCCGTCACCCGCCTGCATTTCATCGAGTGTGCGGGGAATCGGGCGTCGCGCAACGCGAAGACCGTTCAGGAATCGCACGGGATGACCAGTTGCGCGGAATGGACCGGCGTGCCCCTCTCTCTGCTGCTCAAGGAGTGCGGCCTGAAAGGCGGGGCAACCTGGTTCGTCGCGGAAGGGTCGGAGGAAGTGAAGGGCGCGTCGAGCATGCCGATCGCCAAGGCGATGGACGACTGCCTGTTGGCCTACGGCATGAACGGCGAGGACCTGCGGCCCCAGCAAGGGTTTCCGCTGCGGCTGATGGTCCCCGGCTTCGAGGGAATCTTTCACACCAAGTATCTGCGGCGAATCAAGGTCGTTGATCGTTACTACATGAACTACAACGACTACGGGCATCTCGATCGGGATCCGAAAGTCGCGGCGTTGGAATATCAGATCGGCCCCAAATCGGTCATCACGTTCCCTTCCGGCGGACATCAGCTGCCTGGCCGCGGATTCTACGAGATCAGAGGCCTGGCCTGGTCCGGTGGCGGAGCCATTCGCAAGGTGGAAGTGTCTACCGACGGCGGCAAGCGCTGGAACATTGCCGAGATCAAGGGGACGGCGCAGCGCATGGCGCATACGCGATTCACGCATCAGTGGAAGTGGGACGGACAGGAGACCGCAGCTTCTTTCGCGCTGCACGGACGAGATCGGCCAGGTTCAACCGTCGCGAGCTCAGGTCGCCGCGCACTGGAAGGCGGAGCTGACACCCACATACAGCGTGCCGGGGCTGGACAACACCATTCAGCCGTGGAGGATCGCCAGCGATGGGAGCGTCCACAATGGGAATGCTTAGGGTTCTCCTGTTCGTGTTGCTCATGGGCGTCTGCGCGCTGGCGCAGTCGCCTACGTATGGAGTGGGACGCACGCCGAGTGCAGAGGAGATCCGCGCGTGGGATATCTCCATCGGTCCCACCGGAGAGGAGCTCCCGCCGGGGCGCGGAACGACGAAGGAGGGCGCCGAGGTGTATCGCGCGAAGTGCGCGGGATGCCACGGGGCGACGGGGATCGAGGGCAAGGCGCCCATCATGAAAAGCAAGGCCGGCCCGGATGTCGAGCTCTGGGCACGCGGACGAATTCTGGCGCTTCGCGCGCCGTTCGCGACGACGGTTTGGGATTACATCAATCGCGCCATGCCTCTCAATCGTGAGGGGACGCTGACGGCCGATGAGGTGTACGCGCTGACGGCGTTTCTGCTCAACATCAACGGTGTCATCCCGGAGGACCAGGTGCTCGACGCCGCAGAGTCTGCCGAAGGTGAAAATGCCAATCGGGGATAAATACGCGGCCCTGCCTGATTGGAAGCCGAAGACGCCAAGGCTCAAGGGTTACCCTTACTAGCTGGAGCAGTCTCCACTTCCGTTAGTACGTCAGTGTCCGGCTTTAGCCGGACTCTCCACGGGCTGCATTCACCGCTACGCTGCCCTCAGAGGGACAACCATGAGAGCACGTGCGGCGTTGATCGGTTCGCTGGCCTTGGTGTGGTCGCTGTCCGGGACAGCCCCCTTGGCCCAGACCCAGCCAATCCCCCGGCAGTCCATCGAGGACCAGGTCCTCGGGTGGATCAGGGTCTACAACTACAAAGGCGCGACGCTGCCGATCACCCTGGATCACCGCGTCTACTCGCCCGCGCAGCTCTCCATCGCGCAGCTCTTTGCCAACTGGATGCAGGCCAGCTATCTGCCGAAGGGCGCGCTGGGTGATGTCCTCCAGGTCCGCAATGCCAAGCTGAGCCCCTACAACCAGAACACGGCCGCGCAGCCCAACGCCTACGGGGCACTCGCCAAGCTCTACACGCAGCTGAAATACGACGCGAACAAGAAGATCGTGCCCCTGACGAGCGACAGCTTCCTCTGGGGCATGGAAGCCAACGGGTTTTACGGGGAGTCCCTGGACACCATCAGCACGCCGCGAGCGCTACTACTTCACGCTGCCGACGTTCGAGCAGCAGGGATACGGGACGGAGCTCGACAAAGCGGCCGACGTCTCACACCACCCGGTGCTGAAACAGTTTCCCACGCGCTTCGTGCGGGACAGCAGCAGCGGGAACAAGCGACTCGTCGTGCTGACCAAGGACCGCCGGCATCCGTTCGTCACGATCACCAAGGGCGAGTACCTGCAAGCCCTGGAAGCGGCGGTTGCGCGGAAGTACGCTGACGAGACGCAGAAGATCGCCCGGGACAACAAGGGCAATCAGAAGAGCATCGACTACTTCATGGGGTACCTGAACACGATACCACGAGAAACGGCTGGCGGTTCTCAAAAGCAACAAAGAAAAGTACAAGGCCCGTCTGCAGGAGCCGGCCGAGATCTGGACGGAGGAGCCTGGCGTGCTGCTCGAGAACTATCGCCGATGTGTTCGAAGGCAACGGCGGCACGCCGAAGCGGTTGTCCGTCTACACGATCGATCCCGCGCGTGGTCGAACTCTGCAAGACCGACGCGCCTCAGTGGATCGTCATGTACTGGACGGCGCACTTGAACGACCCGGTCAGCCTGAGCCTGCACAACGCCATCCTCAACAACGTCGACTTCCAGTACATCTACGACTACTTCTTCGATCCCGCCAAGGTGAAGGGGCAGCCGTACAAGCCCCTCCGATCGCCGTCGTTCACCGAGGCGGTTGTCGTCGGCAAGCCATCCGAAGCGGCCGCGAAGAACGCGGCGGATCCCGCCGTGGTGTTCTTCGAGGACTTTTCTTCATCGGCCGTGGGCAAGAAGCCGCTCAACTGGAAAAGCACTCTGGATAACACCGGCGCCTCCAGCGTCGTCACGGAGTTGAAGGGACTGGACGGTCACTGGGCGTCGATGGCCGGCATGCAGGTAACGCCGACGGGCATGAAGACGCCCCTGCCGCGTGACTTCGAGGTGAGCTACGACGTGGTCGCCGCGCAGAACTACCGGTGGGGCGCCAAGGGCCTGACCTTCAAGCTGTCCAAAACGGGCGGACCGGCGTCGTTCCTCAGCGTGAAGATCCGTCCCGGTTTCGACGGCCGGCAAGGCGAGGTCGAGATCGAGGGCAAGTTCCCGGGTGCGCCGGGCTACATGAACGGGTCGAAGTGGGTGGGAGCGCCGGGGTTTTCGAACAATGCCGTGAACAACCGCGTCACCGTGACGCTCAAGAAGAAGGGCGACCTGCTGCAGGTGTTCGTCGGCCAGACCAAAGTCGCCGAGTACGAGAAAGGCATCCCCCCAGGCCTCCAGTTCGACGCCATGTCGTTCGATCTGCAAGGCAACACGGCGGATGAACGGATGTTCATCGGCAACATCAGGATTGCGAACAACTGATCCAGTCGCAGGTGGTAGTCGGATTGACACGGCATCCCTATTTGTCATACAGTGTTTAGCAAATGGGGAATGCGCCGTCCATCGGGCAGTTCGAGCAGCTGGTGTTGACGGCGGTGCTCAGCCTTCGAGAGGACGGGTACGGCGTCAGCATCCACGGCCGCGTCGTTGAACTCGCGGCCCCGAAGGCCGTATCGCTCGGCGCGGTCTACGTCACCCTCGACCGTCTCGAGGACAAGGGATTCATTACCTCGTGGCTGTCCGATCCGACCCCCGAACGCGGCGGTCGCGCAAAGCGCTGTTATCAGCTGCAGGCGCTCGGCGAGCGCGCGCTTCGACAGTCGGCCGACAGCATTCACCGCATGCACGAGGTGCTCAGCGAGGCGTGGGAAGGCCGCCGATGGAAGCCCGCCCGCATCCGCTAGTCGAGGCGTTCATCGCTTGGCTCCTGCCACCGGCGTGCCGCGAGCACGTGCTGGGCGATCTTTACGAACGCAATGAGTCTACGAGCCAGTACGTGGGCGATGCCGTTCGAACCATTCCGTTTGCCATCTGGGGACAGATTCGCCGTACATCATCCGCGCCGCTCGTCGCCGCCGAAGTCGGGGCTGTCTACGTCGCCTTCCTGAGCGCTCTGGGCTCGTTCCCAAGCGCGTTCGGCGACCGCTCTGCCCCACTTCGCGTTGGAATTCCCGCGTTGGCGGCCCTTGCGGCGGTGGTGATTCGGGATGCCTGGGTTGGTAGAAGGCCACGACGGAACGCGCACATAGCCGCCGACGCTCTACTGGGTATCGCCGGTGCGGCTGTGTCACAAACCCTGCTGGTTGGTATCGGTTCGCCATTGGCACTGCCGTCCAATGTTCTTTGGGCAGGTTCTGCCACAGGTTTGGCGCTCCTGTCCGGAGTTCGACTAGCGCTCTCACCGGGGAACAGCACGGCAACCGCCAACGCTGGAGGAGACCAGATGAATTCGACAGCATCGAACGCGCAGGGTCGTATGCAGCGCGATCTGCGCCTCTGGTGGTGGACCATCGCGGTCCTGGGTCTTTCTGGGTGGCTCGGCCTGTTCCTCTATCCTGGAATGACCCGGTATCGTCCCTTCCTCCTCGCCTGGCTGGTCGCATTCGCCGCGATCGGCATGTACCAACGCCGAAGAACGCAGTGGCCGGCGCGGCCTCCTGAAGAATTGGCAACGGCAGACCAGCGGCGAGCGTATCGAGCGGAGCTGGAGCGCCGACGCGATCAGCAGTACAACTGGCCAGCGCGACAACCGATCCTGATGATCGCTGTCGTTGGGCTCGCTGTTCTGTTTGATGTTGCGAGACTTCTTATACCTTCAGCGCGGTACGTGCCGCGCATAAGCGCGCTCATGGACCCAACCGTGGTGGCGGCGTTAGCGCTGACCATGTACCTTTTCACCCGCAGGCTCACGAACCGCGCAGCGGCCGCGTTTCAACGCGAGATCGACGCGCTCGATTCCGGATCACGTCACGAGTAGCACACGCCATCAGCAGTTTTCAGTTCTCAGTAGTCAGTTCTCAGTTCTCGGTCGCGAACCCACTGAGAACTGACAGCTGACAGCTGATAGCTGATAACGCACAGCCGTGTCCTCGCGTCCTGTCACGAATCGGTGACGGGACTGTCCCCGCCAAAGTCCGATCCCATCAATACGTAACGGCCAAAACGCGTGGCATCCCTTATGCTCCAGCAGCGCCGGGAGCCCCCATGCCAAACCGATTGAGCTGGCGCGTGATCCTCACCCTGGTACTCATCCTGGCGTCGAGCGTGGCCGTCGCACGCGCGCAATGGCCGCCGGCCGGCCAGCTCCGCGCACTGCTGGACAGGACGAGCCTGCATCGCATCACCGAGGGCGATCCCCCGGTGACGACGGGCCTCGATGAAGCGCTGACAGGGATCGACTTCCTCGATCGTTACAAGCCGTCGACGTTCGCGCCACTGCGTGCCGAGCGGCAAGATGCCGCCGGCGCGTTTCATGTCGGCCCAGGCGCGTACGAGTTCAGCGCGGAAAGCTTTTGCCTCCACGCCGGCACGCACGGACCAGGTGGCGGCGATGGCTACGTATCTGCGCCGCTGCAAGGCTCGAAGCGCGACGCCGTGCAGCGCATCCTGCAGAACGCAGCGGCTCATCCCGAGATTCGTCAGCAGGACATTCAGGTGCTGCTCTGGGCGATTCTCGCGCGCACGCGGATTAGCGACATGCCGCGCAACACTCAGCTCACAGCCGCGCGACTGCTGACTCCTGGCGAGCTCGTCGCTCTCAACGGAGGGGCGTTCGGCATGGTCACCGATCGCGCGTGGGGCGAGACCAATCAATCGCTTCCACCCGCCATACGCCGCGCGTTCGAACGAGAAGCGCAGTTTCGGCAGATGCTGAGTACCGTTGGCGCCTCGTTCGACGCGATCGAGCGCCTCGCCGTGCTCGCTGGAGATCCGGCGCCCGACGCCGCGTCGCGCAAGATTCCCGAAGGCCGCTGGTCGTACCACCCCGGGGGCTACTTCGTCCGCTTCTTCCCAAGCGGCTACTCCCGGACCGAGGTGCAGGTCTATGTGCCCGAACCGATGACGATCGTTCGGGACAACGCCGATCGAATCGCCTGGATCATCGATCAACAAGGTACGCGATTCGACGTGGGATACGTCAATCGCGTCACGGACCACCGCCCAACCGCAACCCGGCAAGCCGCCGCATGGCGGGCGCTGCTTGAGATGCCCACGATTGCCGGCGCCGACGGCACTATTGCGCCACCTGATACGCGCGACCTCGTCGATCTCGCGCAGTTGCACGCCGGGCTCGAGGCGATGTTGAACGCTGGCCGCAACCGCGAGAACGCCGACCGGTTGACCCCGGTCATCGAGTTGGTCTCAAGGGCATGGGCGGCCGAGTTCTGCGTGCAGGCCGGCGGATGCGTCCGCGACACGCGATCGGCGGCGGCCGGGATTCCGCTCCACGGGGTGCGCTTTACGAGCATCGCCGAACCCGTCTCGCCCGCTCTCGGCCCAAACGCACCTGGTGCCGTTCGACGCGAAGAGCCTCTCGATTCCGCAGGCCGGACGCGCGCGTCGGGGTCGCGGCCGGTGCTGACGCACACGGTCGATCTCTCCGAAACCGTCGCCGTGCCGGGCCATCGCGGTCGCCAGCGCCTCGGGCTCTCCGGGCGCAGTCAGCGGTAGAGCGCAATTCATGGTTGTCAGTTTTCAGTTTTCAGTTTTCAGGGGCTTCATAACTGAGAACTGACTACTGAGAACTGACAACTGCTCTAAGATGTAGCCGGAGGCGCGAATGGTGAGACCGACGTCGCCGGTGATTCTGATTGCAGCTCTTGCTCTTTCCCAGGCGTTGGCCGGTCAATCGTCGCCAGACACGACAGCGGCGCATTGCGCGGCGGCGAAGGCCATCGCCGGAGCCGATCACATCAATCTTTACAACCGGTTTGCGGAAGTCTGCGGTGGCGAGCGCCCCTCCCCCGCTGGTGCGCAGCCTCGTCGCGGTGGGCCGCCACCGCCGGCGGTCTGGCATCAGGACCCGGTAAAGGTCTTCGACAATCTCTACTTCATCGGTACCAAAGAGCATTCGTCGTGGGCCGTGCAGACATCAGACGGCCTCGTCGTCATCGACGCGCTGTTCGACTACGCCGTGAAAGACGAGGTCGTGGACGGACTGCGAAGGCTGGGTGTGAATCCCGCGACGATGAAGTATCTGATCATCAGTCATGGTCATGCCGACCACCACGGCGGTGCGAAGTTCCTTCAAGACGAATTCGGACCGCGGCTCGTCATGGGACGACAGGACTGGGATCTGGTCGAGCAGAACAAGACGACGCCGATTCCCAGGCGCGACATGATTGCCGCCGACGAGCAGAAGATCACGCTGGGCGACACCACGCTCACGCTCTACGCGACACCGGGTCATACGGCCGGCACGTTTTCCGTGGTGATCCCCGTGAAAGACAACGGTCGACCGCATTTACTGGCGACCTGGGGCGGGACAGCCGTCGGCGCGGCAACGGCTCCCGAGGCCATCAAGAACTACATCGACTCTGCGGTTCGATATCGTGCGCTCCTGGGCAGGTTAGGCGTGGAAGGGATCGTGTCGAACCACACCGCGTACGACAACACGCTGAAAAAGATCGAAGCGCTCAAGACGCGCCAACCGAAAGACCCGCATCCTTACTTAACTGGAGCGGAATCGGTTCGACGTTACCTGACGGTTGCGGAGGAACTGGGAAGGGCGGCGCTGGCGCTTCCCAGACCATAGGAGTAGTTTTCAGTTCTCAGTACGTCAGTGTCCGCCTTCAGGCGGACCGCGTAAAAGTCCGGCTAAAGCCGGACACTACGTACTGAAAACTACTTCATCGTCCAGCCGCCGCGGGCGGGTTCTGTCCCGCGAGCTCGTCGGCCAGCCAGCCGTTCACATCGTCCACTTGCTCCTGTGTCGACTGATGCCCCTTGTCGTAGGCGAGCATCAGACGTTTGGGCGCCGTGATGACGTTGTAGGCCGCATACATCGACGTCGGCGGACATGTCTCGTCGTTGAAGCCCCACGAATACAGTCCCGGCACGGTCACGCGGCGGGCGAAGTTGACGACGTCGTAATAGCGCGTCGTGACGAACTTGGCCTCGTCACGATGGACGGCCGGCCCTTCGGTCGCGCGGAACATGTGCGGCCAGCCGCCGGCGCGTGCGTGCAGGTAGCCGGTCACGTCCGAGAGCGCCGGATAGTACGCCGCCAGCCGGGTGACGCGACGATCGAGTCCCGCGGTGACGATCGCCAGCGCGCCACCCTGGCTGCCTCCCGTCACGCCCAGGTTCCGCCCGTCCCACTGCGGTAACGACGTCAGGAAATCGTTGGCGCGCAGCGTTCCCGTGTACACGCGACGGTAGTAGTACCGCTCGCGCGAATCGAGTCCGAACGTCGGATAGCCGTTCAGGCCTCCGCGGGCCAGGCTGTCGTACACCTCTTGCGGTTGGATCACCGGAATGCCGTGGATGCCGATCTGGAACGTGATGAGGCCGCGTCCGGCCAGCTCGGGCAGCCCGCGGTACGGCCGCACGCCGGCGCCCGGCACACTCAGCAGCGCGGGATATTTTCCGGCCGCCTCTTGGCATGCAGAGGATGCCGTAGAGCCGGCTCGCCCCCTCCGTGAGGCCGACGTTCTGCAGATTGATCTGCCAGCAATCCACATTCGCCGTGCCGTAGTCCGGCAACGGCGTCCACTTCGCGTCGATCGGCAGCGCCGCCAGCCGCTTGACGCTCCGCGTCCCAGAACAAATCGAAGTCGGGCGGGTTCACCTGTGTCGGCTCTATGCGGTCGGGCGCAAACCCTGCCGTGCCAACGCCACGATACGTACGCCCTTCGACCTCGGCGGTCGCGACGAGTCGCAGGAACCCCGGTGTGTTCAGGGTACCGCCAGCCACCTTCAGCGGATTCGCTCCGACGAGGGCGGTCGCCTGGGTGACGGGTGGGAGCATCTCGGGTCCGACGCCGTATTTCACCGTCGCACCGCTCACCTGATGGCCGTCGCGCAGGACGTCGATGCGGAACGTCACGGCCTCGCCTGGCTTATAGGCCCAGTCCGGATGATCTGGCGTCACCGTGACGGCCACCCGACTGAATGGCTGGCGCGGCCCCTGCGCCAGAGGCGTGGCGACAACACAGGCCACGACGATGCACGCGCCGAGGAACCGACGGAGGGTGATGCGAATGGCATGGGCGGGATGATACTCCCTGCCGTGAATTTGTCGATCCCCGCCGCCCTCATTCGACGTGCTGGTGGAGGCAAGATATGCGAAGAGATTCGGAGGGCGTCATGAACCAGGTCAGGTCGAAAGACGGGACACCGATTGCCTACGAGCGATCCGGCAGCGGCCCCGCGCTCATTCTGATAGACGGTGCTCTGTGCAGCCGCGCCTTCGGCCCCTCGCCGAAGCTCGCTCCACTCCTGGCGCAACACTTCACCGTGTTCGCGTACGACCGACGCGGCCGCGGGCAGAGCGGCGACACGCAACCGTATTCCCCGGGACGCGAGGTCGAGGACATCGCGGCGCTCGTCCAGGAAGCCGGCGGGTCGGCGTCTCTGCTCGGCCTGTCGTCGGGAGGCGCGCTGGCCCTTCAGGCTGCAGCCGCCAACCTTGCGATCAACAAGCTCGTTGCCTACGAGCCGCCCTACGTGGACGATGGCGGTCAGCGCGGCGGCGACTCGCACGAAGGTCAGCTCAAACGTCTCGTTGCGAGCGGCGATCGCGGTGGCGCGGTGAAGTACTTCATGAAGGATATGGTCGGCGTGCCCACTCCCTTCGTCGTCTTGATGCGGCTGATGCCGTGGATCTGGCGCAAGCTCGCGGCCGTCGCCCATACGCTCCCGTACGATGCCGCGCTGATGACCGGCTTCAGGATTCCTCGATCGAGCTTCGCATTCATCCGAGTGCCGGCGCTGGTCATGAACGGCTCGAAGACCGACCAGAGGCTGAAGGATGCCGCGCGGGCGATCGCGGCTGTCATTCCCGGCGCGCGGCACAGCGAGCTGGCCGGGCAGACGCACAACGTGAAGCCCGAGGTGCTGACACCGGCGGTGGTCGAGTTCCTCCGGAGCTGACGAACATGCGATTCATCATCATGCACAAGACCAACGCGCACTGGGAAGCGGGCGCGATTCCAACGCCCGAGTTGATTGGGCGTGTGGGTGGCCTGCTCGGCCCGGATTGCGAAGGCTGAAGCACTTCTCGCAGGAGAGGGTCTTCGCCCAAGCTCGGAAGGTGTGCGGGTCACGTTTTCGGCGGGCACGCGGAAGGTCACTAAAGGTCCCTTCGAACGCGGCAACGAGTTGCCGGCCGCGTTCAGCATCGTTCGCACCGGGTCGCTCGACGAAGCCGTCGAGTGGGCATCGCGCCAGGCCCAAGTGCTGGGTGATGGCGAGGTCGACATCCGTCCCGTCACCGAACCGTGGGACATCGGCATCGGATCGCGTCCCGCGGAGATCGCGACGCGGCGCTACATGGTGCTGCGAAAGGCCACCGCCGCGACGGAAGCCGGCATCGCGCCGGCATCGGCACAGCGGGCAGAACTGGCGCGGCTCGTCGAAAAGACCGCGCCCGGGAACGTGCACCTCGCGACAGAGACCATGCGCCCCAGCGCGAGGGGCCGGCGCTACAAGAACTCGACCAACGGTGTCAGCGTCGTCGACGGCCCGTTCGCCGAGTCGAAGGAGCTGATTGGCGGATACGTGATCGTGTCCGCTGACTCACTCGATGCCGCGGGGCGATGGGCGGCGCAGTACCTCGGTGTCGTCCAGACCGACGAAGTCGATCTCCGCGAGTTGGAATGATGAAGGGTCATGGTCGCGCCTCACCAGTGATCATCGCGGCCTGCTTTGCGTCGAGCACGAACGCCGTGTGCGCCCCGATGATTTGCCAGCGGCCGTCGCGCTTGATCCAGACGTTCGTCGTCCGGTACCGGCGATGGACGTCGATATTCGGGCCTGTGAACTTCACGACGAACCGATAGTTGGCGATGGCAGTATCGCCGTGTGTCGTCACCGTGACGTCTTCGTTGTTGCAGGACGTCTCGACCGACTGCCCTCCGGCAACCGCGCTCTCGCGCTGGGCGATGCCGCGCTTCGCCTCGTCGATGATCGCGGCTTTGGTACAGGTCGGTTCACCCAGCACTCCCGTCATCAACAGCTCATCGGCGTAGATGCGATTGAGGGCGACGAGGTCCAGCGTCCGCTTCGCGTCCGCCAATTGCTCTTCCTGCAGAAGAATCTCCTGCATTGTTGTTGTGGACATGGCTGATCTCCTTGATTCAGAGCGTAGCCGCCACCATGGTCGGCCGTCCCGAAGGTTTTGCTAAGATTCGCCTAAACCCAATGGCTATGCGGGAGGTCTACCAATTCGGCGAGTTCACGCTTGCTGTTGACGAGCGGCGTCTCTCACACGGCCAGGTGCCGGTGCACCTGCCACCGAAGGCCCACGATCTGTTGGTGATGCTGGTTCAGCAGCCGGGACGGCTGCTCACAAAGGACGAATTGCTCGCGCGCATCTGGCCGGATGCCTTCGTGGAAGAGGGCATCCTGACGGTACATGTCTCGGCCTTGCGGAGGGCCCTTGGCGATGGCGCCCGATCTCCAACGTTTATCGAGACGGTCTCGCGGTCGGGATATCGCTTCATCGCACCCGTCTCTACGGTGCACTCACACGCTGAGTTGTATGCCGCTCGTGAGGCGGTGCGACCGCTTGAAGTCTTCGAACTCGTCGGGCGCGGTCGTTTGCACTTGATGTCAGGGTCGTATTTCGAACTGCCTCACGCGGTGTCAAACTTTCGCGCGGCCATTGAGATCGATTCGACCTACGCACCCGCGCATGCCGGTCTGGCCTTGACCTGTTGCGCGCAGGCGGGCCTTCGGTCCGTGCCGCACCAGGAAGCATATGCACAGGCAAAGTCATCGGCTCTGCGTGCGCTTGCTCTGGATGATGCGTGCGCCGATGCGCAGGTGGCACTGGGCACGGTCCTGTTTCTCAGCGAATGGGATTGGGTCGGCGCCGAGAAAAGCCTGCGCCGTGCCCTCGAAATCAACTCCGCCCATCCCGAGGCCTTGCTCCATTACGGCAGCCTCATGGAGGCGCTTGGAAAACCGGATCAGGGTCTGCGGCTCAAGCTGCATGCGCTCGAGCGCGATCCGCGGTCGCCGCTCGTTCTGGTGCAGATCGCCAGCTGGTACTGGCATCAACGGCGGTACGACGAGGCGGTTGTGTGGGCGAACAGGGCACTCGAGGTGGATCCGCGACACCTGCTGGCCGGGGAATTCCTCGCCGGCGCCTATTGGCAACAAGGAGACATGAATCGTTTTGTCGCGGAAAACCTCAGACGTGCCGAAGTCTTCGGCGTGTCCGTCGAGGCAATGGCGCACCTGCAGCAGGTGTGCGCCGAGATGGAAAACACCTATGCCACCAACGGGTCTCGAGGGCTGGCCCGCTACATGCTCGAACAGATGCCTCAGGTGAAGGGCGGTTCGGCGTCGGTGCAGCGCGCGATCCTTTGCGCAGGGGCTGGAGATCTCGACAGCGCGTTCGAGCATCTCGATCGAGCCATTGATGGCCATGACCCCGCTCTTGTGCATCTCGCCGTCGCACCGCAATGGGACAGCCTGCGCGTCGACCCCCGGTTCAACCAGCGCCTGGCACGAATGAAGCTGGCGCCCCCAGCACCGCGGTAGAATCCGCCCGATCGCTGGAAGCCGTCGATGCAGATTCCCCTGACCCCGCTCGAGTTCATGCGCCGCGCGCGTCGGCTCTACGCCGGCCGCGACGCGGTGGTCGATGGCGCCGTCCGCTGGACCTACGCGCAGTTCTTCGAGCGCTGCGACCGCTGGTCTGCCGCGCTCCAGGCACTGGGCGTAAAAAATGGCGACCGCGTCGCTTACATCTCGCCCAACACGCACGCGCAGCTCGCGGCGTTCTACGCCGTGCCGCAGATTGGCGCCGTGCTCGTTCCGATCAACTTCCGCCTGTCGGCGGAGGAGTTCCAGTATCTGATCGAACACAGCGGCGCTACGGTGCTGTGCGTCGATGCCGAGTATCTCGACGCCATCGACGGCATTCACGCCAAGCTGCCCGGCGTGCGTCATTTCGTGGCGCTCACCGGGGCGCGCGAGGGTTGGCTCGATTACGAGGCGCTCGTCGCCGATGCGATGGGCGATCCGGTTCTGGCCGTCGTGGACGAGCGCGACCTGCTCACCATCAACTACACGAGCGGCACCACGTCGCGGCCCAAAGGCGTGATGATCACGCACCGGAACGCGTGGGTGAACGCCGTGGGCATGCTCATGCACATGCCGATGTCGCCGGCCGATCGCTACCTGTGGACGCTGCCGATGTTCCACGCCAACGGCTGGACGTTCACGTGGATCGTGACAGCGGTCGGCGGATGCCACGTGTGCCTTCGGAAGGTGGAGCCCGCCGCCGTCTTCCGGCTCATCGCCGAAGAGGGCATCACGTTCCTGTGCGCCGCGCCCACGGTACTCATCGCGCTGGCCAACGCATCCGATGCCGTCAAGGCCGGCGTGCCGCGCGGCGTGCGCGTGCTCACCGCCGGCGCGCCGCCGGCAGCTGTGACGATTCAGAGAGTGGAAGACGACCTCGGTTGGGTCGTCACGCAGTTGTACGGCCTGACCGAGACCTCACCGCTCATGACGATTTGCGAACCGCTGGCAGAGCATGCGGCGCTGGCGCCGATCGATCGCGCGCGGCAGAAGGCCCGCCAGGGGGTGGAACAACTCGCGGGCGGGGAAGTACGCGTCATCGACGCCGCTGGCGCGGAAGTTCCGCCTGACGGCGACACCCAGGGTGAAATCGTCGTGCGCGGCAACGTGGTGATGGAGGGGTACTATAAAGACCCTGCCGCCACACACGCCGCGATGGGCGATGGCTGGTTCCACTCTGGCGATGCCGCGGTGGTTCATCCCGACGGCTACATTGAGATTCGCGATCGACTGAAAGACGTCATCATCAGCGGCGGCGAGAACATCTCTTCTGTGGAAGTGGAATCCACTCTGCTGCGGCATCCGGCCGTGCAGGAGGCCGCCGTCGTGGGCTTCTCCGACGAGAAGTGGGGCGAGGCACCCCATGCGTTCGTGGTCTTCCGCGCGGGCGTTCAGGCCTCGCCCGCCGAACTGCGCGCGTTCTGCCGGGATCATCTGGCGCACTTCAAGACGCCACACAGCTTCACGGCGGTGGACGACCTGCCGAAGACCGCCACCGGCAAGATTCAGAAGGTACGTACTGCGTAAGGGCAGGCCGAACATCGCAACGCAGTAGTCGAATCCCCGGGAGCTTTTCACAATGCCGCGTCGAACGGAAGCAGCCGGAACGCCCTGCCGCCCGTGCCTCGGAGGGCCCGCAAGTGCCGCTCGTCCGTACACAGGAGCTCCAACGTTCTGTGGCGATTCGCCAGCACGACCACCGACGCGTCCGCCAACCCAATGCGAAGGTCGGCGTACCGCTCCATGATTCGCCTGGCATGGCCCACATCCTCGGACGAAAAGACTTCGAGCTGATAGGCGCCGCGCGCGACCTCGTCGATGAGCGCCATCTGCGCCTGGTGACCGACCCGGCTGCCAATCAGATAGTCCAGTTCCGCGAGCACGAAGGGTGAGACGAGGCGCGGGGGGGTCGCGGCGACGAGTGCCGCGACGGCACGGCCGTGGAGCGTTTCGTTGGCGTCGAGCGCGGCGTACAGCCCGCCCGTATCCAGCACGATCATCGAGTGCCGAAACCTTCGAGCGCGCGATCGACGTCCTCGGCGATCGATGGTCCTGTCGATCGGAACAGCGGGAGTCTGGGAACCGGCGCGTCAGCTTCGCCGGCCAGTCGCGAGACCGCCTCACGAAGCAGCTCCGCCTCGCTGCACCGGCGCTGCCGGGCGAGTCTCGTCAACGCCCGCTTGAGCGCCGGCGGAAAGTAGACGGTGGTCTTCTTCATACCCTATGTATACCATACGTTATGACACCATGTGGAGTCATAGAGAAAAGAGTGAGTCGCGAGATACCTGGCTGTTCGAGCGCCGCATGGAAAATTCCACTTGAGCGCCGCAGGACGGCGCTACAATCCGGGTCGACACCATGCGATTCGCCAGCGTTCGGCTCGCGACGGGACCGCGCCTTCACTACGCGGAACAGGGCGACCCGCGCGGCGAGGCCATCGTCTTTCTGCACGGCTGGCCCGACTCGTGGTTCTCGTTCAGCCGGGTTCTCCCGCTCCTGCCTGGGCACTATCGTGTACTCGCCATCGACCAACGTGGGTTCGGCGACTCGGATCGCCCCAAATCCGGCTATGCGATTCCAGATCTGGCGACCGATGTCGTCGCCTTCCTCGATGCGCTCGCCATCGAACGCGCCACGCTCGTGGGCCACTCGTTCGGCAGCTTCGTCGCGCGTTGTGCCACGATCGCACGACCAGATCGCATCACCCGCCTGGCGCTCATCGGCACCGGCTTCACGGCATCCAATCCGGTCACGCAGGAATTGCAGGCATCCCTGCGCGAGCTTCCGGATCCGATCCCGGTCGAGTTCGCGCGCGAGTTCCAGGCGAGCACCGCCCATCGGCCGCTGCCGCCGGAATTTTTCGAGCGTCTTGTCGCGGAGAGTCTGAAGCTGCCGGCGCGCCTCTGGCGCCTGGCCATCGACCGGCTGCTCGAGTACGACGATGCCGGCGGGCTCGCACGGGTGACGGCGCCCACGCTGCTGTTGTGGGGAGACCGCGATGCGCTGTTCTCGCGAGCCGAACAGGATCGTTTCATCGCCGCGCTTCCCGGCGCCAGCTTGACGATCTACGAAGAAACGGGCCACTGCCCGAACTGGGAGCAGCCCGAACAGGTCGCCGCGGACATCAGCGCGTTCGTTCAGAACAGCGGCTGACGCGCCAGCGACTCTGCCGATCAGCCCGGAGACCCTTTGACCACGGTGTGTTTCTTGATGAACGCCGGATCGATCTCGATGCCCGATCCGGGACCGGTCGGCACCGTGACGACGCCGTCCTCCGTCTTCAGCGAGGACGTCTTGCATTCGAGCGGCACCTCGTCGTCAGACCCTTGAACTCGTGGTACGGCCCCGCGTTCGGAATCGCCGAGACGAGATGAATCATGTAGAGATAGCCCAGCCCGTCGGAAATGTGCGGCGTGTGCACCTTCCCCATCGCCGCGGCCATGCGCGCCACCTTCATCGAGCGGATGAATCCGCCGAAGTAGTACAGGTCGGGCTGGACGATATCGAGCGCGTCGTTGGCAATCAGCCAGCGGAAGGCATGCATGCTGGCCTCCTGTTCTCCGCCGGCGACCGGAATGTTCACGCGCATCGGTCACCGCTTTCGTTTCCTCGTACCAATCGAACGGCACCGGCTCTTCGTAGAACGCGAACTTGTACTCCTCGAGCAGCCTGCCGAACTTGATGCCCTCCGCGACGTCGTACGAGCCGTTCGAGTCGGCGTAGCAGACCATCTGGTCGCCGAATTCCTTGCGCACCATCGGGATGAGCTTCTCCGAGCGCCCGGCGGGATATTCGACGTGGCTCATGCGTCCGCCGATCTTGATCTTGAGCGCCCTGGCCTCGGATTCCGCGACCTGCCTCTTGAGGTTCTCCATGACCGCTTCGGCGGTGACGTCGCGTTCGCCGTTGGCGCGGTAGACGGCGACTTTGGGGTTGTGAATGTCGCCGACCAGCTGCCCCATCGACTTGTTCGCGATGCGGCCGAGCATGTCGAGGATCGCGAACTCGATCGTCGCGAGCGGCACCCACAGCGCCAGGCTCTGCAGCTTGTAGTTGCTCTCGTAGACGTACACCTCCTCGAGCAGCGACTCGAGATCGCGCGCGTCCTTGCCGATGAAGAAGGGCTGCAGCCGGTTCACCTGGATCGCGAAGAGCGAGCGCTGCTGCGAATTGTTGGCGGCGGAGATGCCTTCTGCGCCGTCCTTCGAGCGGACGCGGCAGAGAAAGTTGTTGTTCAGGCGGAGCAGTTCGAGCGTGTCGATGATCGACCGGCGACGAGAAGAGCTCGCGTTTGAGGACGGGCTGCTTCAGGACCTCGTCGAGCTTGGCGTATTTTTCGGCAGGTAAGCCGGGACGAGCGACGGGCGCCGGCGTGGCCGACGGAGCGGCGCACCCGGGGAGCGCGGCAGTGGCGCCGCCAAGAAAGGCACTAGCAAGAAACCCGCGGCGGTTGGTGCTGACAGGCATCGGATGACCTCGCTTTCCGGATGCCACTCTTATACACCAGCGGCTTGTTTCATACAGTGAGATGAACCGGGATCCATCGACTTGTGGTCAAGACCCCGCTATACTCCGTCGCGTCCTGGCGACGGTTCGCGCGCCATCGCTCAGCCAGAATAGCGGAGGAAATATGAGTAAACGTGTCCGATTGGTTGCGCTCTTTGTCCTCGTGGCGGCGGCGAGCGCGTGGCTCGGCGCGCAGGAACAACCGACCGCCAAGCCCACCCAGGAGTTCTGGATCCAGAGGGCCCCGGGCGGCAAGGGCTATGTGCCCCCCAACAAGCCTCATCACCAAACTTTCGGACCTGAAGGCCAAACACAAGGGCCAGAGTTCGTGGAAAGAAACGGTCGTCAAGGACGGTGAGTCCCAGGCCGACTACGTGTCCATGGCTCCAGGCACCAAGCTGAGCCCGCGCCTGCATCCTGCCACTCCAACGCTGTTCGTGGTCTTCGAAGGCGAGATGCGCTGGCAGATCGAGAATCAGGAAGCATTTACCGCCAAGCGTGGTTCGATGGTCCACGTCCCGTCATGGAACATCTTTTCGTACGAGGTCGTCGGCGCGGCACCTGCGGTCTTCATCGAGGTGAACGCCGCCCATTACGAGCCCGTCTTTCCCGCGACCAGCCCCGCGCCTGCGGCGCTGCCCGGAAGAGTGGTGACCAAGACGAGGTTCGACGGCCGCACTCCGACCCCGTACGTGGCGCCGAACAGGCCGCACTTCAACCTGCACGACTCGATTGCAGCGGGGCGCGGGGGCGGCGTGTTTGTGCAGGACGGGTCACATGTATGCCAATGCCAACTTTGGATTCGCCGATCCCAACGATCCGGCCAATCCGAATCGCGGCCGGGGAGGCAGAGGTCGAGGTGCAGCGCCGCCCCCGATCGGCACAATCAACCCGAATGTTCCGGGCGGTCACCTGCATCCCGACAACGTCGAGTGGTGGATCGTCCTGACCGGACAGATCTCCGCCAAGTTCGAAGCGGGGCACTTCATCGCGAGCGAGGGTGACGTTCTGTACGCTCCACCCTACATGCTGCACGCGATGGCCAACTACGGGCCGGGTGGCTCTTGCCGGATTGCGATTGGCTGGTACGACCCGGAGCACTTCGACCCCGTCGCTCAGTAGCAGCCGCTGATGGGACGTATGCGGCGGCGAGGCAGCAGTGCTCCGCCGCCGCATGCCGTTCGCTCGACTGCCCTCGCATTCCTGTTGACCCGTCGCGCGAACACCTGCTCCATCCCTACGTCGGATTTCACTTCGCAGCGAAGCAATAAATCAGGCCGGCTCCACCAGTCGCCACGAGATTCTCCTGCGAGCAGCCCTTGGACGGATGCGCCGAGTTCCAGGGCGATCCAGGTTTGCCGAACGTGAGGCGATCGTGATGCCCCAACGTCGCGGTCTGCTCGCTGCCGCTGCTCGTCCAGTTCTGGCAGGTCGCCGTGGTGGCCCGGCCATCGACCGTCGACCCGGTCAGGATATCGTGCCGGTTGGGCGCGCCCGTCGCGTTAATCGGACGGCCCTGCTCGTCGAGCGCCGTGTCGTTGTTGATGCTGGCCTTGTCCGAGTGCAGCTCCGCGACGCTCGACGCGATGAGCACTCCCTTGGCGTTGTACCAGGGCCCGGCGCCGATCCGATCGCGCGCGTGAACGTCGGGATTGCTGGTGCTGAGATACGCGCGCCACGTGCGGGCTCCCGCGCCAGCCTTCGCCGCAAGCGTCTGGCAGATCTTGTCGGCCCCCTCCACGCCTCCGAGGTTGCCGCCGTTACCCGATCCGGCGCTCGTCACGAAAAAGCTCATGGATGGGGTTTGCGCGGCCAGCGTCGCGGCAACGGCCGTACCGAGCGCAGCACCAGGAGCACTAGATTTTTTCGCATCGATTCATCCTCCGTCGTCCATTCGGGGTTTTCGTGCCTTCGTGATCTTCTTATCGTCGTGTCGTCGTGTCGTCGTGTCGTCGTGTCGTCGTGTCGTCGTGTCGTCGTGTCGTCGTGTCGTCGTGTCGTCGTGTCGTCGTGTCGTCGTGTCGTCGTGTCGTCGTGCCGTCGTGTCGTCGTGTCGTCGTGTCGTCGTGTCGTCGTGTCGTCGTGCCGTCGTGCCGTCGTGCCGTCGTGCCGTCGTGCCGTCGTGGTTACGCCTTCGTGTTCTTCGTGATCCTGTCTTCGTGGTCTCACACGCTCGTGCGTCCTGCGATGTCCTCGTCCCAGACCTCAGGATGCTCCTTGATGAAGCGCGCCATCAGCTCGAGGCAATCGGCATCGTCCACCAGCACGACGCTGACGCCGTGCGCGCGCAGCAGGTCGATGTTGCCGGGGAAATTGCGATTCTCGCCCACCACAACTCGCTTCACGCCAAACTGCAGCACCGTGCCCGCGCACATCATGCACGGGCTCAGCGTGGTGTAGAGCGTGACCGTGTCGTACCGTTGCCGGCGCCCCGCCTGTCGAAAGCAATCCATCTCGCCGTGCGCAATCGGATCGCCCGCTTGCACGCGGCGATTGTGGCCACGAGCCACGACCGCGCCGTTTTCGACCATGACCGCACCGATCGGGAGCCCGCCCTCATGGTACGACTTCAGCGCCTGCTCGTAGGCTTCGCGCAGAAAGGCTCGATCGTCCATTGTCGGTGAGTATAGAAGAAGCCGGCGCGGACCTTATCGGGGAGGCTCGTACAACTCCACCGCGGGCAGATCGCGAAAGTCGTCGGGATTGAGGGTCCACAGCCGGGCGCGCTGCTGCACCGCGCACGCGGCAATCGCGATATCCATGTCGCGCCCGCGCGCCCGCTTCAGCCGGCGGTACATTTCAGACGCTCGCTCCGCTTCCGCGTGACCGAACTCGCGCGCGTCGGCGGCGGGCCACAGCGATTCCTGTGCGTCAACTTCCTCCGTGGTCCGCGGCCCGCGCAGCCATTCGTAGAGCACGAGCGCCGAGACGGCGATGACGTGACCGGCGGCGACCGTGCGCTCGAGCGCGCGAAAACTCCGGCGCGGTCCGGTCAACGCGTCCACCAGCACGGAGGTGTCGAGGTGAATGGTCATCGCACCGGGCGGCTCCACCCTGCGCGGCGTGAGTGCCTGATCTCCTGCAGCTCGCGGTCGACCTCCGCCGCCGGGCGTGTCGGCGGACCCTGCTTGATGCGCTTGAGCACGCCGAGCAGACGCTGACGTTCGTCGGCCGCCAGGGCATCCTCACGCGCGGCATACTGCGCAATGGCCTCACGGACGATGAGGCTCTTGGGCTTGCGGGTGCGCTCGGCCGTTTCGACGAGCATCCGCACGGCGGCGTCATCGAGGGAAAAAGTGAGCTTGGGCATATGACAATACTACCATATAGCCATATGGGAATACTGTTGCCAGGCCCTCAACCTGCGGGGATTCCCGTTAGAATTGGCATTTGCGCGTGAACATCGCTCGACCATTCGCCGCACGATTGTTGGGGGCTGCCGTCACCGTCCTTGCGGGAACCGCGACCCTCGCCCAGGTACTGAGCCTCGAGAGCTCCTACATCGTGCCCGTCCACGATCCGGCGATCCGGTACGGCGAGGCTGGCAGCCGGAACGCCGTGGCACGCCTGCAGGAGCGACTCGACACCGGTCAGCTTCGCCTGGCGTACGATCGCGCGTCGGGCTATCTGCCGGCCATCCTCGACGCGCTCGACATTCCCCTGTCGTCGCAAATGCTGGTGTTCTCGAAGACGAGCTTCCAGGCCCCGCGCATCTACCCGAACGCCCCGCGGGCGATCTACTTCAACGACTCGGCGGCCGTCGGATCACGTTCGCTCCGGCGATCTCCTGGAGACTGGCGGCGACCGATCCCGACGCCGGCGTCGTGTTCTTCACGCTCGATCAGACCAACGGGCAGCGTCCCACGATTACGCGTCACGTCGAGGAGTGCCTGCAGTGCCATGCGAGCCCGCGCACGCTCGGCGTGCCGGGGCTCGTCGTGCGCTCGGTCGTCCCCGATCGCACCGGCATGCCGGTCTCGCGCGCCTCGTCGTTTTTCACCGATCATCGCAGCCCGCTCGAACAGCGCTGGGGCGGATGGTACGTCACCGGGACGCACGGAGACGCCCGTCACATGGGCAACCAGATGGCAGCCGACGAGGCGGGCACGATCGACCTGGACGCGGGCGCCAACGTGACCGGCCTGAATCGCTTTCTCGACCCGGCGGCGCACCTGACTCCCCACAGCGATCTCGTCGCGCTGATGGTGCTCGAACACCAGGTGCGGATCACGAACCTCATCACCAGGGTTGGATGGGAAACGCGGCTCGCGCTGGCCGATCACGCCAGCCTCGTCCGGCTTGGGGAACCGGCCGGCCAGTTCACCGAGTCGATCCGCAGACGCATCGAGCGTCCGGCGGAAGTCCTCGTGCGCTCGCTCCTCATGCTCGACGAGCATGCGCTGACCGCGCCGGTCGCAGGCACATCGGGATTCGCCGACGCGTATTCAGCGCGCGGACCGCACGACAGGCAGCGTCGTTCTTTGTACCAGCTGGATTTGAACCGGCGGTTGTATCGCTACCGCTTCAGCCCGCTCATCTATTCCGAACAATTTGCAGGTCTGCCACGTGAGGTGCGCGACTACATCTATCTGCGCCTCGGGGCTGTCTTGACGGGACGCGAGCGCGGTGCCGACTTCGCGACGGTGAGCGAGAGCGAGCGCGCAGCGATTCTCGGGATCCTTCGCGAGACGCTGCCCGACTTCGGTCGATAGGCAGTCATCGCTGAACGCGCCGGATGACTGAGCATGAAACAGAAGATCAAAAGGTCAAAAGATTACGGTTTCTTCTGATCTTCTGATCTTCTGTACACAAATCACGCAGACGCTTTCACGTCGAAGCGATCCAGATTCATCACCTTGTCCCACGCGGCAACGAAGTCGCGCACGAACTTCTCCCGCGCATCGTCGCTCCCGTACACTTCCGCAAGCGCGCGAAGCTCCGAATTCGCACCGAAGACGAGATCGACGCGGCTAGCCGTCCACGTGACGTCGCTCTTCGTGCGACCACGGCCCTCGAAGACCTCCGCGGCGTCGGACGTCGGCAGCCACGCGGTGTCCATGTCGAGGAGGTTCACGAAGAAGTCATTGGTCAACGTCCCAGGCTGCTTTGTGAACACGCCGAGACCAGACTGACCGGCGGTCGACTTTCAGGACACGCAGGCCGCCAACGAGCACGGTCATCTCGGGCGCGCTCAGCGTCAGCCGGAAGGCCCGCTCGATCAGCAGATGCTCGGCGGGCACAGGGTGTCCTTGTCCCACGTAGTTGCGGAATCCGTCCGCGTCCGGCTCGAGCACGGCGAACGATTCCACGTCGGTCTGCTCCTGCGACGCGTCGGTGCGTCCCGGCGTGAAGGGCACCTGCACGTCGTGGCCGCCGTCCTTCGCGGCCTTCTCGACGGCCGCACATCCGCCCAGCACGATCAGGTCGGCAAGCGACACCTTCTTCTTGCCGCCGGCCTGCGCGTCGTTGAACTCCTTCTGGATCTTCTCCAGCGTCTTCAGCACCTTCGCGAGCTCGGGCGGATTGTTGACGTCCCAGTCCTTCTGCGGCGCAAGGCGAATGCGCGCGCCGTTGGCGCCGCCGCGCTTGTCGGTGCCTCGGAAAGACGACGCTGACGCCCAGGCGGTCGAGACCAGCTGGGAGATCGACAATCCCGATGCGAGGATCTTGCTCTTCAGCGCGGCGATGTCCTTCGCGTCGATCAGTTCGTGATTGACCGCGGGCACCGGGTCCTGCCACAACTGCGGCTCCTTCGGAACCTCCGGGCCAAGGTAGCGCGCGATGGGACCCATGTCGCGGTGCGTCAGCTTGAACCACGCCTTCGCGAAGGCGTCCGCGAACTCCTGGGGGTTCTCGTGGAAGCGCCGCGAGATCTTCTCGTAGGCCGGATCGAACCGGAGCGCGAGGTCCGTCGTCAGCATCGCCGGGAGCGATCTTCTTCGACGGGTCGTGAGCGTCCGGGACCGTGCCTTCACCGGCACCGTTCTTCGGCTTCCACTGCTTCGCACCAGCCGGACTCGTGGTCAGCTCCCACTCGTAGTCGAAGAGGTGCTTGAAGAAGTCGTTGCTCCACTTGGTCGGCGTCGTGGTCCAGGTGACCTCGAGACCGCTCGTGATGGTGTGCGCTCCGCGTGCCGGTTTCGTAGCTGCTCTTCCAGCCGAAACCCTGCTCTTCGAGATTGCCGCCCTCCGGTTCGCGGGCCGACGTGCGTCGCCGGGCCCGCACCGTGGGTCTTGCCGAACGTGTGGCCGCCGGCGATGAGCGCGACGGTCTCCTCGTCGTTCATCGCCATGCGGCGGAAGGTCTCGCGAATGTCCCGCGCGGCGGCGACCGGATCCGGCTTGCCGTTCGGCCCTTCGGGATTGACGTAGATGAGACCCATCTGCACGGCGCCGAACGGATTCGCCAGTTGCCGCTCGCCGCTGTAGCGCTCGTCGCCGAGCCACGTGGCCTCGGACCCCCAGTTGACGTGCTCGGGCTCCCAGCGATCCTCGCGCCCGCCCGCGAAGCCGAACGTCTTGAACCCCATCGACTCGAGGGCGACGTTGCCCGTCAGGACCATCAGGTCGGCCCACGAGATCTTCCGGCCGTACTTCTGCTTGATCGGCCAGAGCAGCCGGCGCGCCTTGTCGAGGTTCGCGTTGTCGGGCCAGCTGCCGAGAGGCGCAAAGCGCAGCATGCCCGACCCCGCGCCGCCGCGGCCGTCGTGGATGCGGTAGGTGCCCGCGCTGTGCCACGCCATGCGGATGAACAGAGGACCGTAATGACCGAAGTCGGCCGGCCACCAGTCCTGCGACTTCGTCATCACCGCTTCGATGTCCTTCTTCACGGCCTTGAGATCGAGCGTCTTGAACTCGTCGGCGTAGTTGAACGCCTCGCCCATCGGATCGCCCGCCGGGTGATTCGTGTGGAGGGCGTCCAAGTTCAACTGATTCGGCCACCAGTCGCGATTCGCTCTGCCGCTGTGCGTTGTGGCCGAGAACGGGCACTTCTGTTCGTTTTCCATGTTGACGTTGACCTCTACTTTCTTCGTGTTCGTCGTGTTGTCTTCTGCTTGTGCTTGCCCGCCGCAGCCTTGGCGGAGCCTGGCCTGCAATCCGGACAGCGTCCCCAGTAAGCGACGTCGGCCTCTTCGATTTCGTAGCCCTTGTCGTCGGCCGCCGTGAGACAGGGGGCGGAACCGACCGCACAGTCGACATCGACCACGCGGCCGCAGATTCGACAAATCAAATGATGGTGGTTGTCGCCGACGCGATCTTCGAAGCGAGCCGGCGATCCGGCGGGCTGAATGCGCCGGAGAAGGCCTTCGCCGACCAGGACTGCGAGAGCGTCGTACACCGACTGAAGCGAGATGGCGCCGATCTCGGCCCTGACGATCGTCGGCCACGCTCGTCGGCCGAGATATGAGGCTGCACCCGCGACCGCCCGCAAGACTGCCAATCGCTGGGCAGTGACCTGAATGCCGCGTTCACGAAGCAGTTCCGCCGGGTCCGTCTTCACCGCGATAGTCTAGATCAGTGTTCTGGAGTGATTCAAATATTTGATCTCAAACATTCCCCTACTTCCCGCCGCCCGCTGCTCTTTGCGACTCAGCGCCTTCGCATAAGATCGCCGCGTGGAAACCAACGCGATCAGCTACCGCGTCGCCGATTTTCTCAAGAAGCACCCGCCATTTCACGGCATCGACGAAGCGGATCTCGTCTCGCTGGCCGACCGCGGCCGGGTGCGCTTTTACGAAGCCGAGGATTTCGTGCTGTGGCAGGGGGAACCGCATCGTGCTCACGTGTTCGTGATTCAGCAGGGCACGGTGTCGCTGTGGGACGAGGCGAATGGCCGCAGCGTCCTCTGCGACATCCTCGGCGGCGGCGATATGCTGGGCGCCGAGCGGTTCAACGGCGCCAGGAACTGCGCGCACACGGCCAGGGCGTCGAGCGACGTCGTGCTCTACACCTTCCCCGCCGAGGACTTCGCCGGCCTGCTCGAGAAGTATCCACATGCGATGCAGCACGTCGCCGCCAACGGAGGCGTCACCTCCGACTACAACCCCGCAGGCGCGCGGCAGGAACCACATGAGCTGTTCCTTCACGACCTCGTGAAGCGGAAAACCCTCCAGACATGTTCTCCACAGCAGAGTGTTCGAGAGATCGCACGTCAGCTTGCCGGGGGCACCGATGCCGTGGCCGTCGTGGACGACGCGCTGCGGGCCCAGGCGATCGTCACATCACATGACCTGCTCGAATGGATCGCCGGCGGCGACGGCGATCTCGATCAGCCGATCTCGCGTGTGATGACGGCACCGCCGACGACCCTTCGCCCTGACGGCACCGTCACCGACGGCGTGCTCGCGATGGCGGCGTCAAAAAACGGCGCTCTGGCCCTCACTGCTGATGGTGGCGCCGGCGGACGCGTGCACGCCATCGTTTCGCCGCGCGATTTGACGGCGGTTTTCGGCGATCAACCGGTGTCGATCCTCGGCGACGTCGATCGCGCGAAGACGTTTGACGAGCTTCGCGCGGTCAATCAGCGCGCACGCGCGTTCATCCGGCACCACCTCACCGGGACGGCTTCGGTGGACTGGCTCGTCCGGTTCGCTCACACGACCGATGTGGGCATCGTCAAGCGAGTCATTGCGCTGGTACCCGAGCGCGTGCCCGGAGCGTGCTGGTGCTTCAGCGGCGCCGCGGGCAGAGCCGAAGCGCTGACGCTGGCGTCCCCTCGTCCGGTGGTCATCCTCGAGGACGGTCAGTCGCGTGACCGCGCGATGGCCGCCTACACCGCCGTTCTGGGCGCGCTCGCCGACTGCGGCTACCTGCCGTCGCCGGAGATCGCATTCGAGGCACCGTTCCATGTCGCCGGCGTTTCTGAGTGGCGGTCGCGCTACGCCGGCTGGGTCCACGAGCCCATCCTTCAGGCGATGTACAAAGCCCGGCTTCTTTTCGACCTGCGTGCTGTCGATGGCCCCCCGTCGCTTTGGCAGACCCTGCAAACGACCGTTGCCGGGACCGTCGACCAGGGCTTTCTGCACGTGCTCTCCAACGACTGCCTCGCGAACCTTCCGCCCCTCACCTTTTTTCAGGGCGCCGTCGTGGAGGACACCGGCGAGTTCGTGAACGTGTTCCGGCTCGACGAAAGCGTCCTCTCGCCGCTCGTCGATGTCGGACGCGTGTTCGGCATGGCCTGCGGCGCGGGGCTCGGTGTCTCGACGCTCGACCGCTTCGCCGCCGCGCGAACGCGATTTGCCGACCATGAATCGATTTTCAGAGATGCGGCCGAGACGCTGCGCCTGGTGTTATGGCAGCAGGGTCGCGTGGGCATCGATGAAGGGACCGACGGATCCGAAGTGCCGCCCACGCTTCTCAGCCGTCAGGATCGTCACCTGCTCAAGGGCAGCTTCCGATCGATTCTTCGCCTCGTGCAGTTCGCGGCAGACCCGGGATGGATCAAAACCCTGTGACGCTCGCGCCCTTCGTCGAGCGGTACCGACAGTCGTTCGTGCCGACGTGGACCGACGACACGCCGATCGAGGCGGTTCGTTTCGTCGTGCTCGATACGGAAACGACCGGACTCAACCCGCAGACCGACCGCATCGTGACGATTGGCGCGGTGGCCGTCCAGAACGGGGAGATCCTGCTGGATGATGCGTACTCGGCGCTGCTCGAGCTCGAGCGCAACACTGAGGCGGTGACGGTCCACGGTGTCACGCGCGACGAGAGCCGCGGCGGACTCGGAGAGGCCGAGGCGCTCGCCGGGTTCCTCGACTATCTTCGCGATGGGGTCATCGTGGGACACCACATCGGCCACGACGTCGCGACGTTCGACGCCGGCTACGGGCGTCACTGGAACATGTCGCTGGCCAATCGCAACCTCGACACGATGGACCTGACGCTGCACCTCGAGCGGGACGGAGCCTTCGCGGGGCGCCCGCCGATTCGCCGGTTCACGCTCGACGCGTTGTGCGCGATGTTCGACATCATCCCGCACGATCGCCACACCGCCGCCGGCGACGCGTTCATCACCGCGCAGGTGTTCCTGCGTCTGCTGCGCCTGTCCTCAAAGCACGGGCGCGGGACACTGGGCCGGCTCTGTGAGTTGTTTCCGGTGGATGCGTAACGCGACGGCTCGACGAGCGCGACGCCGGGGCGCCGGGAACGAATCGCGTTTATGTAGATTTCGGTCGATTCTCTGCAGTACGTAGTGTCCGGCTTTAGCCGGACCGCGCTGTTTCGGTTGCTACGGAAACGTGACGACGAGGAGCGAGAAGTCGTCGTCCAGCGGACCTGGCCGGGCCGCCTGCTTGACCGCCTCGTAGATCCGATCGGCTTCCCTCCTGGGTGCGATCGGCGCCTGGAGGAGCGGCAGAAAATCCTCGCGCGTCCATCGCTGGTCGTCGCCCGTCTCGATGTCGAAGACACCGTCGCTGAAGACGTACAGCGTGCTGCCGTGTGGAATGGTCGTCTGCTGCACCGGGAACGTGGTGTCGCGCATCACGCCAATCATCAGCGCCGATTCCCCGAGCGGCTGCGCAGCCGCACGATCGGCCGGGACGAGATATGCGGGATGGTGCCCCGCCGATCCGCACACCAGCGTGCGGTCGCCGGTGTGATAGACGCCATACCACATCGTCAGAAACAGGCCGTGATGGTCGCCCATCTGGAAGCGTGCGTTCAGGCTTGCGAGCACTCGGGCGGGATCGTTGAAGTCCACGTCGGGCAACGCCCGCTGCCGCAACACATTCAGCACGCTGACCGAGTGCATGGCCGACCCGGCGCCGTGACCCGACACGTCGACGAGGTAGAACACGAACGTCTCGGGGTTGAGCCAGTAATAGCCGAACGCGTCACCGCCGAGTTGCGTGGACGGCACGAATCGCCATTCGGCCAGCACGGGTCCCGTTTCGAGCCGCGCCGGCAGCAGCGACAGCACGTAGTTGCTGGCTCTCAGGAGATCGCGATCGAGCTCCTCCGCGCGTTCGGCATCGCGCCGGCTGCGCCGCTCGTAACGGAACACCTGGCTGCCGATCCGAATCACATGGCCCTGCCCCAACGTGACAGGCGTGTCGATGCGCTCGCCTTCTACGAATGTCCCGTTGGTCGATCGCAGGTCCTCGATCACCGCCTCGCCGGCAGAAAGACACACGCGCGCGTGGCGCCGGGAGAGCTCGGCGTCCTGGAATACCAGCGTCTGCTGCGCATCCCGGCCGATGGTCACGGGCTCCGCGGTGATCTCGATGAGTTTTCCCGGCTCGGCGCCCTGGAGCACGACCAGGTAGTGGCCAATCGTGTCGGGCACGAGCGCGAGGTCCGGCCTTCGGCCGGCCAACATGGTCTGTTCGAATTCGTTCTCCACGGAGGTGACTAGCTTAGCAGGCTCCCGAGGAAACTCGAACCGAGATTCAGGCAATCGAACACATGAAGACCGAGACGGGACGCCATCTCGGCGCAGACCTCGGTGCCCCGCCGGCTGTTGCCGTGTGTGTCGAGTCTTGGCGAGTACACGGCGACGCCGAGCTGACGATTGACGACCGCCATCACCCCGCCGGCGACACCGCTCTTCGCCGGGACTCCCACGCGGTAGGCCCACTGGCCCGAATAGTCGTACATGCCACAGGTCAACATGATCGACAGCATGTGCTTGACGCTGTGAATGTCGAAGACGCCCTCGTCGGTCAGCGGGTTACGGCCCATGTTCGCGAGCGTGGCGCCCATGACCGCCAGATCGCGCGAGGTCACGAGGATCGAGCATTGCCTGAAGTACACATCGAGCGCGGCTTCGGCATCGGCGGGAACAAGGCCGAAATTCAGGAGGAGGTGGGCGATCGCGCGGTTCCGGTGACCGGTCCGGCGCTCCGATTCGTACACCGCGTGATCGATGGAAAGCGGCCGCCCGGCCGCGGCGCTGAACCGCGCCAGAATCTCATCGAAGGTCCGCGATCCGTACCGCTCGTGCAGCAGGGCGGTCACGGTGATGGCGCCCGAGTTCACCATCGGATTGTGCGGACGATTGGTCCCGTTCTGGAGCTCGATCGAGTTGAACGCGTCGCCGCTCGGCTCGACATCGACGTGCCGCCAGACCTTCTCGGGTCCGCATGCCTCGAGCGCCATCCCGAAGGTGAACGGCTTGGAGATCGACTGAATCGTGAACGGCTGGCCGCAATCGCCCGCTTCGAAGACGCGTCCGTCCGCGGTCACGATGCTGATGCCGAAATGCGCGGGGTTGGCGTTTCCCAGCTCCGGGATATAGGTCGCCACCTCGCCATCGTCCAGCGACTTGTATTCGTCGTAAAGGTCTTCGACGAGCTCCTGCAGGCGGTGCGGCTGGGCTACCGCCGGATCGGGCTGAACGTGTGAGGGCATGGCGAGCCCGGCGCAGCAAGAAACATTCCGAGCTCCCGCCCGCGAAGAGCGCAAATCAAAAGCAAGAGGCAGACGAAGATGTTGTGCATACCTTGATTAGAGACATAAATGTCGATCTCCCACTCGATCGCGGATGCTGGCGTCTTCGCCCCGGATCACCTAGAATTCGCGCGCATGCAACTCGAGGAACGTTCGACGGGCGACGTGGTCATCGTCAAAGTGAGCGGCGAGATCACGTTGAAGAAAAATCGCAACACGATGCTGCACGACAAAGTGCGCGGGCTGTTGCAGCAGGGGCATAAACGCGTCCTCATCGATCTGGCCGACGTCTCGTACGTGGATAGCGCCGGATTGGGAGAGCTCGTCCAGGCCAGTTCGACCGCGAAGAATCTGGGCGGCTCGATCAAGCTGTTTAGCCCTACCAGCCGGCTTCGCGAGCTGATGGTCGTCACGCGACTGACGACCATCCTCGGCGTCTACGACGACGAAGCGCAGGCACTGGCGAGCTACGGCCCGCAGGGCAACTAGACTAGCGGACGTTCTGAAATCTACAAAAAAGTCAGACATCAAGACAAATCCCACATGTCTGTCGATTGACCGAGCTGGTGTCGTTTCGTTGCATCGATCGGATACCATTCTCAGAATTGCACAGTGCATGGACCAGCACGGGCGAACACCAACGTTCGCTAAGGAACTCTTTAGCCCAGTTCGACCCACACAAAACGAGGAAACCTTGGCGCTTATCCCCCTTCGCCGCGCTGTCCGATTTACGTCTGTGAGAAGTTTTTCCGCGGCGCTCGCGTTGTTGCTGCTGATTGCCGCACAAACGGACCGCGGGTTCGCCGCCAGCCAACCCCTGAAGTTTTTCAAGAACTACTTCGTCACGGGCGACTACGTCGTCGCCGGCGTTGGCCTGTGGGGGCGCGGTGTAAAGGGAATCGCGACCGGATCGATCACCGTGAGCGGCGTGCCGACAGACGCCGAGATCATGTCCGCGTTTCTCTATTGGCAGGTCGTCACATCCGACGGCCCGGAGTCCGGCTCCGCTGGAGCCACGTTCAACGGTCACCTGCTGAGTCTGCCGGGGCCTCCGGCCATTCCGACACCTGGCGGTTCGATCGCCGTGATCGGAGATCCGTTCGGCACATCTCCCTGCTGGAGCAACGGAGGCGGCGCTGGCGCGTCCGGAGGCGTGAAGAAAACCTATTCCTATCGCGCGGACGTCAAGCGGTTCATCCCGCTCGGACCGGATGGCCGGCACCGGGTCAACAAAGCGCACAAGATCCAGCTTCCAGACACCGGAAACTCGAACAAGACGCCGAAAGCGGTTGGCGCAAGCCTGGTCGTGATCTATCGGAGTCCGTTGACGGGCGCGACGCTCAACTCGATCGTCATCTACGATGGCAGCTACACGCTGAACAACGCCACTCGCGGCTTGTCGCAGGTCATCAAGGGTTTCTACGATCCGGCGAACGCGCAGGGACAGATGACGCACATCGTCGGCGGCGCGCAGGCCAATAAGAGCGAGGTGCTGATTGCGCCCGGCGTGAACCTAGCGAACCCGTTTCGAGGGTTGCTTGGGGAAGCCTGGGACAACGTGACCGTCCCGACGAGCGCGATCGGCAGTGACTCGCTGACGACGTCGGTGAACCCGCCAGGTAATGGTTCGCACGACTGTCTCGTGTGGAGCGCCATCATCTACCGCACCAAGGTGAACGACAGCGATGGCGATGGCCTGCTCGACAAGTGGGAGTCATCCGCCGGCACGCTCTACGATCCTGTGGGCAACCCACTGCCAAACCTGTGGTCAATGGGGGCGAACCCGTTGCACAAGGATCTCTTCATCGAGATCGGCTACATGCAGACCGGCGCGACCACGTACGGCGGTGTGGCGAAGCCCGCACATACACATGCACCGACGCATGCCGCCATCAAGAAGATTGGCGACATGTTCGGCAGTGCGCCTGTTGCGAATCCCGATCAACTCCCCGGCATCAGCCTGCACATCGACCTCGGTGCCGGCTTCCCCAGCGGGGAAGGTAATCCCTACCTGATTCGCACGGGCGCGCGCGGCGGTGAGGCCTTCAACGAATCGGCGACCCAATGCACGCGGGCGGCAAACGCGCCCCCCTGGATCTGCCAGTTCTCCGCCTATCCCGGAACGGTGGGCTGGAAGAGCGGCTTTCGATACCTGAGAGACAGGCCGCTGCAGCTTTCGGACACCGCCTGCCGCAATGCCGAAATGGATGAAAGCGCGCAGACCAGATGCGAGCGCGTCTTCGATCGCGAGCGCAAGGACATGTTCCGGTACGCCCTGTTCGTGCACGCGCTGGGCCTGCCGAAGAAAGACTGTCTGGTCCACGATCCGGCGAACTCGAATTTTGGCTTTCCGGATACGACCTGTCAGATGACCCACCCTGACTTCCACGTGCCGGTCACCAATACCGGCGTCGCCGACTTTCCCGGTGGCGACGCGATGGTCGCGCTCGGCGGCTTCAACGACGCGTCTGGACGACCGGTCGGCACGGACTACATGCAGGCGGCCACGCTTGCGCACGAACTGGGCCATACGTTTCAACTCCGGCACGGCGGCGCCGCGACTGAGCCCAATTGCAAGCCCAACTACCTGAGCGTGATGAACTACCTCTTCCAGCTGCGCGGGCTTCGCAAGGATGTCGGCGCGCCGTTTGTCGACTTCTCGGGGCAACAACTGCGCGCGCTCAACGAAAAGTTGCCAGGCGAGCCCGGCGGACTCGGCCTCGATGCGCAGACAGGGTTGCCCAGATACCGCACCGGCTGGTACGCCCTGCCGGGGACAGGCGTCGTCGGTACGCCGGCCTCGAAACACTGCGATGGGACGCCGCTCCTGACGGCAACGCCGCCGCTGACGAACGAACGTCGGATGGTCCGCGTCGACAGCGGGAGCGTCGAGGACACCGTCGATCGGATCGACTGGACCAAGTCGTCCACGACCACCGTCGAGTCCGGAGGACAGGACCTCAACTTCGACGGCACCATCGACACGCTCAATCCCGGGTTCAACGACTGGGCCAATATCCGCCTCAACCAGCTCGGAAGCCGTCGCAACGTGGGCGCGTGGTTCTGGGTGAAGGATCCGGTCACGCAAGACTACGGCGCGTTTATCGGTCCGCTGTCGCTCGACGTCGGTCTCGCCGATATGGGCCTCGCCGACATGGGTCTCGCAGACATGGGAGCCGGCAGCCTGGCGCTGGGCGATCTGGGGCGGGGCGACTTGAACCGCGGCGATCTGGGCCGCGCCGGGCTCGGTCTGGCTGATATGGGTCTCGCCGATATGGGCCTCGCCGACATGGGTCTGGCGGACATGGGCGGCGGCGACCTCGGTCTGGGCGATTCAGGGTTGGGCGACAGCGCGGATGGCGAGCTGACGACCGATCTGGTCGAGGCACACGGATTTGCGCCGCCGAACGATTTGACGGGGATCGTTCGCGGGTACACCGACAATTGTCTCGGGCTGACACCGGCGACGTGCCATCGGATTCGTCTCGACTGGACGCGAACCAACCTCGGAAGCGAAAGCCAGTACCAAGTCTGGCGCGTGGCAGGCTCCAGCATCGGGACGGGGGGGACCATGCTGGGCACCGTCGCGGCAACTTCGGGGCAGGCCGCGTTCTTCTTCAACGACACGACCGAGCTTCCCAACGGCGACTTCACCTACATCGTCCTGGCGCAGTTCGGCACCGCGCTCAGCGCGTCCGACGTGCAGGTGACAGCCGTGAATGACGCACCAGTGGGCGGGGCAGACCCCGCTTCACCTCAAGTGTTTACTGTGGCCTCAGCTGCATTGCTCTCGGTACCTGCGGTGCCCGGGGTAAGCGGTGTCCTGGTGAACGACACCGATATCGATAGTCCAACACTCACAGTCGCGCCAGCTCCGGGAACGGTGCTCGCTGCAAATGGCGGGTTCGCGACGCCGCATGGCAGGGCGAAGCTGAACGCCGACGGGTCGTTCACCTACACATCGCGGCCTGGTTACACGGGGGCCGATACGTTCAGTTACGTCGTGAAGGATGCAGACACGAGCCGAACGTCCCTCGAGGTGTGGGTGACGATTACGGTCACTCCTGCAGGACCTTGAGGCGCTTGACGCGCTACGATTGGCCCGCGCGCTTGCGCACGTCGGGTAGAAGGGGATCTTCTTTCGAATTTCCGCGAATGGCGAGATACGCGCGGTAGGAATTCGCAAATCCTGTCGCGTTCAACGCTTCGCGCACCCTGCCCTGGTAGTAGTACACGGGCGGGAAGTACGCGTAGGTGGGCTCTTCGTCGAGGAACAACGCCAGGGCCTCTCCACGCCGCTTCAGACAGCGATCGAATTCCGAGTCCGCCTGCAGCGGCGCGCCCGCCTCGAGATAGGCGCGGCCCAGGTCGAAGTGACCGAGCCAGGTGTCGAGCAGGTTGTTCGCGTCGGTGATCAACTTGATCGCCTGCCGCGGATCCTTGCCTTCGAGCGCGATCAACCCGTCGATGATCTTCGCGTAGGCTTGCGACTCGGTCTGCAGCTCAGCCCCGAGCGCGGCTGAGAGGGTCTGGGCCTTCGGAATCTCGCCGGCTTCGACAAGGATGCGGGCGGCAAAAAATCGAATCTTGACCGCGTTGCTGTTGACCAGCGCGTCGTTGGCGGCGGCCACCGCGGGCGCCTTTCTCCCGCGCTGGAGGCGCGCGTAGCCAAGCGCGGCGAACTTGCCAGCGGCCCGATTCGGTTCCTTCGCCGCCAGGTCCGCGGCGGCGCCGTCTTCGAGAATGCGTTCGGCGTCGGAGAAGCGGCCCTCGTAGGCGGCGAGATCGCCCAGGCCCGAGGTCATGTACGAGCGCCCGTGCGCGTCGACCTGACCGATCGAGCCCGTAGGTCTCGGTCGCCAGCGGCACGAAGCCCTGCCCCACCTGCGAAAACGCGAGCGCGAGCAGGCCGAACATGCCTGGCTTGGTCATCGCGCGCGCTTCGTGCTCGCCGGCCTGGAAGTCGCCGCTGTAGTTGCTGTACAACGCGAGGTTCGTGCGGTAGAGCGCCCGATTGGGCAGAATCTTGACGACCTGACGCATCTCGTCGAGCGCCTTCGGCAAGTCTCGCAGATACGTCGCGCAGAGCGCGAGGTTGTTGCGCGCCGCCGCGTCCGCGGCGTAGCGGGCGATCAGATCGCCGTACTCCTTTACGCACGATTGATAGTCGTTCGTGATCAGGTAGTACATGCCGCGCGTGCGGTAGCGCTCGCGCTCGGTCATGCTGTCCACGTGGCTGACCGCCTGCTTGGCGTACGCCTGCGCTTCCTGCTGCCTGTCGAGATTCCGCGACGTCGTCGCCAGCCCCAGATAGCCGAGACCGAAGTCCCGATCGATCGTCAACGTCTTCGCGAACCGCTGCCGTGCCTCGTCGAACTGGCCGCGTGAGAGCGCATCCATCGCCGCCGCGTACTCGCGCACGACGTCCAGCGACGTGGCCGAGAGCGCTTCCATGGCGAAACGCTTCGTCGAGTCGGACTGCTCGTCGCCGAGGGCTTCGCGGACGATGTTCGCGAGCTCTGTCGTTGCCGGAAGCACCTCATCTTTGTTCGCAGCGGTTTCCGTCGCTTCGGCAATGACCTCGCCGGTGACCGCCTGCGACGCCTTCACCGCGATCGCGTACCGGCTGCCCTGCCGCGTGATCGACCCTGCCAGCACGACGCCCAGTCCCTGCTGAATCGCCATCTGCCGGGCCGCGCCTTCGTTGAACTGCTCGGGAGGACGCACGCCAAGGTTGCGGCCGACGTCGATTCGGCTGTGCGCGCTGATGAACCCGGCGCCTTCGAGCGCCATCTTCACCATCGGCTCGAGCGTTCGATCGAACGTCTGGTCGCCCGTACCGTTGTCGAAGTCGGCAATCAAGACGGCGACTGGATCGTGCTGAACCGCCACGGCCGGCGTGCGCGCAAACCACCACGTGCCGGCTATGAGCACGGCGAATAGTGCGACCGCCGCCACCATCACCTTCATGCCGACGACGCGATGAATCGGCAGCGGGCGGCCGTCTTCGTCGAGGCGATCGAGCTCCGCCACGAGCTCAGCCGACGTCTGGAACCGCGCCGCCGGATCGGGCTCGCAGCAACGGGCGATGATGCGCTCGGTCGTTTCCGGAATCGAGGCGTCGATCGTCCGCACCTTCGGCGGCGCCTGCGCGATGCGGCGCTTCAACTCTTCGGCGATGGTGCCTTCCAGGCGGCGCCGGCCGAGGAGCAGGTCGGAAAAGATCAAACCCAGCGCGTAGATATCGGCGCGCTGATCGACGGCTTCGCCCTTGGCCTGCTCGGGCGCCATGTATTCGACCGTCCCGAGAATCGTCCCGGCCATCGTGCTTTCCGCGGAGGCGGACGTGACGCTCATCTGCGACGGCAACGGTTGCGCGGCCGGCTGCGCCATCCTGGCCGCACTGGTGGATCGGGCGATGCCGAAATCCATGATGATGGCCTGATCGCCCACCAGCATGATGTTCGGCGGCTTGAGATCGCGATGCACGACACCGGCTTCATGCGCGGCCACCAGGCCCGAAGCGACGTCACGAACGATCCGAAGCGCCGTGCGGACGGGAAGCTTGCCTTCCTTCTTCAGAACGGACGCGAGATCCGACCCGTTGAGATACGGCATCGTGATGTACTTGACGCCGTTGATTTCCCCGAGGTCGTGAATGCGGACGACGTTCTTGTGCGTGACCTGGCGCGCGAGGACCAGTTCCTGCTTGAACCGCCGCTCCATTTCGCGCGCCGCAGTCGAATCGCCCGACGTTTCCGGGCGAATCACTTTCAAGGCGACGTCCTGCCCCAGTTCGGTATCCCAGACGTGATAGACGGCGCCCATGCCGCCGACACCCAGCACTCTGATGGGATGGTAGCGGGCGCCAAACGCCTCGCCGACGGCAAGCGGTCCGGTGTCGCGCCTGGGCGCCGCCGTGAACGGCGCCGCCGGTGGCGTCATCACGGTACGATCGCCATCGGCGGCCGCGGACACCAAAGTGGCGGCGGTGTCAGCCGCCGGGCTGATTCGTGTGACGTCGTTGTCGGAGGATCCGATCGGAAGGGGCGTCTGGCAGGTCCCGCATAGACCCCCCACATCCGATTCAATGGCCCCGCAGTAAGGACAAGTCATGGAGCAGCGGCTGCTGGAATTATGAGCCAACTGTGTATCGGGCGGGTGAATTGTTCGAGGTGCTACGCCCCGCCCTCTTCCCGGTCCGCGCGTTCGACCGCATGGGCCGAGAGGTACCCGCCCACCGCCTCCTCGATGGTGGCGTAGAACGTCTCTTCACCGAACCGCGTGAACAGACCGAAGCGCTTCAGCTTGTCCTTCACCGGGTCCTTCATTTCGGCAAAGCACAGCTCGATGCCGGCCTCACGCAGCGAATCCTCGAGATCGCTGATGACATCGGCGGCCGTGACGTCGATGCTCGTCACCGGCTCGGCGGCCACGACGAGCCAGCGAACCGGTGTCGGCGAGGCTGCCACGGCGTCGAGGACGCGCTCGTGAAAGAGCTCGGCGTTGGCAAAGAAGAGCGGCGCATCCCAGCGGAACAGCACGAGACCCGGAATCAGGCTCGCATCGGGATACCGCGTGATGTCGTGATAGCCCTTGATGTGGCCGACACGCCCGAGCACGGCCGAGTGCGGACGCCAACCGTCCCACAGGAATTCAACGACGGCAATCACGATCGCGAACGCGATGCCGGGAATCGTGCCGAAAACGGCCACGCCCGCGAAGCAGGTCATCGACAGCCAGAACTCCCACTGCTGGATGCGATAGATGCGCCGCAGGTCTGACACCTCGATGAGGCCGATGGCCGACGCGATGACAACAGCCGCGAGGGCGGTCTGCGGAAGATCGCGAAGCAGGTCGGGAGCCAGGACCAGGAGCAGCGCAATCGCCATCGCACCGACCACGCCCGTCAACTGAGTTCTGGCGCCGGCCGCCTCGGCGACCGGTGTGCGCGACGAGCTGCTGCTGATCGGGAATCCCTGAAAGAACCCCGCGGCCAGGTTGGCGGCCCCGAGCCCAATCAGCTCCTGGTTCGGGTCGACGGGCGCACGCAGGCGTGCCGCATACGACCGGGAGAGCACACTGGTATCTGCAAACGAGACGAGCGCCACGGCAAGTCCACCCGTAAGAATGGAAACGAGGTGATCGATGCCGATGCGCGGCAGCTCGGGCGCCGGCAGCCCCTGTGGCAGCGGGCCGAGCACGGAGATTCCGCCTGCCTCGAGGTCGAACGCCGCGACGATCGCCGTCGCGACGACGACGCCAATCAGCATGCCCGGCACGCGCGGCCAGCGCTTGAGCGTCAGGATCAACACGAGTGTGAGCGCGCCGACGGCCAGCGCGACGAGGTGTGTCTCGCCGGCAGAGATGTTCGCGAGGATGTCGCGCACGCGGCGCAACGGCCCATCACCCGCGACGGAGAATCCGAGGAGCTTCGGAATCTGGCTCAGGATCACCGTGAGCGCGATCCCATTCATGTAGCCGTAGCGAATCGGCTTCGAGAGCAGCTCGGTAATGAAACCGAGACGCGCCAGACCCGCCGCGACACAGGCAATACCGGAGACGATGGCCATCGCGGCGGCCGGAGCAAGCGCGCGCTGCGGATCGCCCGCAGACAACGGCAGCACGACGGCGAGAATCACGGCCGCGAGCGCCGAGTCCGGGCCCAGCACCAGAATCCGGCTCGGACCGAAGACGGCATACGCGAGCAGCGGGACGATCGTCGCGTAGAGCCCGTTGATGCCCGGCACGCCAGACGCCTCGGCGTACGCGATGCCAACCGGGACGAGCATGGTCGTCATCACGAGCCCGGCCACGATATCGTGGCGCAGCCACGACGATTCGTATCCCTTGAGGGTCTGCAACCCTGGAAGCCAGCGCCTCCATCCAGTCTGATTCGCGGGTCTCGAGGGATTGGGGCTCATGGGCAGATAGAGTGCAGCACGACATCGCGACCGGGAGAGCGCAGAGGCGGGTCTACATTCGCCGGCCTCTGCATCCGGCCTGGGAATCGCTCGCGTGCGGCATGCTGCGCCGAGCGACAAGAGTGGTGGGAATGCCGGTCAGGATCGCGTTGACCGCGAACGCGCCAAGATCGAGAGTGCTGGCCGGCACATCCGGCCGGTACGGCCCTTCGACCAGGAACGCGCTCGCGTCAAAGTTGCGAGGTGCGTCGCACGCGGAGGAGACTACGCCTCGTAAACGTGGGTCAGCAGGCGAAGCAACCCGAGGTGTTTGAGCACCGGTTTGGAGTATGCCTTACGTGTCATGCGGCCTCCGACACGGATACTAGACGTTTCCACCGGCCGTTCTCAGTACCGGAAACACTCACTGTCACGCGCGATGCCGATCGGCGACACGACGCATCACCCGGAACGGGTGCGTGACCCGGGCGACCAGGCGGGCACCGCCGTGAACGGGCCACTCCATTCGATCCTTCACGGTCGGCGCGGTCAGCGTATCGAGCAGCGCAAGCCCGTAGCGTACGCGATCGTGCATTCGTTCTCTCACCCGCAGGTTGTTGAAGATGCCCACGTGATGGCTCGGCCGATCGTCGAAGAGCCTTCCGCTGAAGAGAGCCGAGAGGTGGCCGACGGCAGGATCCACCGAGATCCGGTCCACGATGGGCCGGGGCAGCGGCGTCGAGAGCATCGTTCCCGCGAGCGCACAGCCGAGCAACAGAATCCGCAGGCCACCCGCGCGCGACGCACGGGCGAGGGCGCGATCCCAGTCAAGATTCGGGTTGGTGTCGACGAGCTCGGCAACATCGCACAGCCATTTCAGCCTGCTCCAGCCATGTTTGAAGCCGTGCGCCGACAGGATGAGAAGCAGATCCTCGACCGCGAAGTGTTGCAGGTCGCGGTCCAGGAGGCGCACCTGACCGAGCCGTCCCCAGAATCCGTCATCCAGGTCGAACGTCGCGGGAATGCGCCAGTGCAGCTCCAGAACGACGCGGCCGGCTTCGATCACTCGATCGAATCGCCGAAAATAGCCCGCGCGGCTCCTGACCAGAGCTTCAGCCTCGGCGGGCGATAGCGGCACTTCCGGTTCGTAGCCGTGTCGGACGAGCGCCTCACCTGCCCGTTCGGCGTCGTGCCGATGAACAATCACGTCGAGATCGGTAAACTCGCGAAGCGAGAGATTTCCGTACAGCGCGGCCGCCAGGACCGGCCCCTTGTACGCGACCACCGGGATGCGCTCGTGCTCCAGAATCGCGACGACCTCGACGAGCTGCCGGCCAAGCACCAGGCTGTTGCCCGTGTTCACGGCGAAGCGTCGCCACAAGCCGTCAATCCGCTCGTCTGTGAGATCCATCCCGCCAGCCGTGGTCAGCGTGTGGAACACCAGCGGCGCGACACCGTGGAGAGCGGCGCTGCTGGCGACGACTTTCCAATCGAGGTCGCGTACGGCCAACTCGCGGAGGCGACTCCGTTCGCCATCGCCGACGCGCGTGCGCGCCGCCATCAGCAGCAACCGATGCTCTGGCCGAAGGTCGAGAGGCGTCATGGCGCCGCATCCACGACGCATTCGCTCGAGGCAAGAAGCTCTCGAAGGACCGCGGCAAGCGCATCGAGATCCCGGCCGGTGTGCAGCCGGTAGCTCGCGCACGATCGAACGAGCGTTCCGAGCACATCCAGATGTTCCTGAGCCAGTTCGCTGCGCGTGTACTGAATGTTCGAGACGAGCTCGGTCAACGCCTCTGCCGCGCTCATCGATTCGATCCGGCTCGTCGGGGTGTTCGCGACGCCGGGAAACACGAGTGCCGCGGCAGTGCCCTCCCACACGAGCGTCGTCGGCCAGTAGTCTTCCGCGCGCACCTGGTGCTTCCACCAGCCGTGTGGGCTCACCGTCTGGAGCAGCGGGCTGAGCTCGGGAATCAGGCCGGCAGCCGACTCGCGAATCTCGAGCTCCTCGGGAAATGCCAGCGCCCGCAGCCCTTCTGGACGCCGCGAGAGAAACATGTAGTCGTCGGCCATGAACGCGAACCCCGCGCGGCAGAGTGCCGCCGCGAGTGTGGACTTGCCCGAGCCGCTATGCCCCGCGACGAGCAGCACTCGACCGCCAATCGAGAGTCCTGCCGCATGAACGTTGAAGTCCCCGCGGCGCTTCAGGAGCTCGAAGAGCGCGATGACGAATATCGGCCGCGTCGCGGTCCACAGGTTTGGCGCTTCTGGATGCGCGATCGAAACCCGCACCCGGGATTGAGGTGCGTCGCAGAGCGCCCGGACTTTGTCTCGAAAGTTCATGTAGAGACAGTCGGCATCGTCGTGGTCCTCGACCACGAATCCGTCGGCCAGCGAAGGCCCGATGGGCCGGCCACGACCCGCGGGAGCCGTGACGACATGCGCAGAGCCCTGGTCCAGCGAGATGAAGTCGAACGACAAATCGGGGAGCGTCTGCCCGCTGGACGGAAAATACCGGAGACGGCTGTGCAGGGCCTCGAGGACGACCCGCGTCCCGGTCACCGCCAGATGCATGCCGAGGAACTGATAACGGCGAACGGTCGGTGTTGTCGTCACGAGTGGGCCACGTCCTGCGGAATGGAAAAGATCCTCGTGTAATCAAGGTGCGGATCCCGGCTTTCCAGAAATGGGACGCCCGTTCGCGTCAGCCAGCAATGGCCGAGAAACTCGCCGTCGATCTTGCCCATGCCGAAACAGAGCGACACGTCGACGCCCGCTCGCCGCAGGAAATAGCAGAGCGTCACGCCGCGGGTGAGACAGCCCATTCCGACGAGCGGCCTGGCGATTCGACGCGCGAGATGGAAGTGCTCGACGATGCGCGCCTCTGTCTCGGCGGACGCCTGGGCAGCGTTCCGCCGGCGCGTAAGGATCCTGTGCAGGTGTGCCGGTTTGAGACGCGTGAGCATCGGGACGGCCGACGCGAACACGATCATCTCGACAAGGAGGCGCCGGTCGGCCGTGCGCAGCACCTCCCGCGCGCGATCAAGCCGGCGCCGCGACCGGGACCAGGAGAGAAGCATTGGCAAGATCTCCCACGAGCGCCAGCACGTCGTCCTGAATCGCGGCCGCGGTCGAGTCGTATTCGACCGACAAGTCGCGCGCTATGTCAGACAGCGTACGCGTGCCGTCGCAGAGTTCCCATACCCGCCGGCCGACGTCGTTCAACGTGTGGTACTGACCGTCCTGCATATTAAAGAGGAGCAGCGATCCGGAAACATCCTGTTTGACGATCCCGTCGCGAGGCTTGAAGCAATGATGGGGGCCAATCACTCTGGAATCTTAGGTCGATTCAGTGTGAGGGGAATGCGTGGAATTACAATTTTTGTCTTTCTCGTCGGAGCGTTCGATGTCGTACAGGGTGGGCCGAGTTCACATCGACTTCATCGCCCCGCCGTCCATGTCGACCAGCGCGCCGTGAAGGTAGCGGCCTTCCGGTCCGACGATGAACGCCGCAAGGTTGGCGATATCGGCGGGTTCCCCGATGCCTGTCACCTGCTCTGCCGTCACGAATCGATGCTCGGCCGACAGCAACCCGCTGCCGTCTCGTGACGCGAGTTCGGCCAGCCGCTTTTTCAGGCGATCGGTTCGGATCGAACCCGGATTGATCGCGTTCACCTGCACGCCGTCGGTCACACCCATCGCGGCAAGCGCCTTCGTGAACGACAGGAGCGCGGCGTTGACCGATCCACCGATCGTGAACGCGGCCCCGGGTGTTCGGCCGCCGATGCCCGCGATGTTCACGATCGAGCCCTTCGTATCCTTCAGGTGAGGCCATGCGGCGCGAACCAGACGGACCGCTCCGAAATATTTCAGCGCGAACCCGTCGAGAAAGTCGTCGTCGGTGAGCGACAGAAAGTCGCCGCGTTTGGTGGCGCCCGCGTTGTTGACGACGATGTCGACTGTCTTGAACGTGTCCAGCGCGAAGGCCACCAGGAGCGCCGGAGCCTCCGGAGCGCGCAGATCGAGCGCAATCGCGGCGCCCTTTCCCCACCCGAGGTAATCTCGCGAACAACGGACTGCAGCGTCTCGGCGTTGCGCGCGCAGAGTACCATTGCGGCGCCCTGTGCGGCCAGCTTCAACGCGATAGCCCTGCCGATGCCACGGCTTGCGCCCGTCACGATCGCGACCTTCCGGTTCAGCGTCTGTCTCGCAGCGTCGTTCATCGGCTCAGCCACTCCTGGTTTGGAAATTGTATAGGGCGTTAGAATGCAACAAGCACACATGCGGCGGAAATTCTTGTCGCTTGCGGGATGGCTGGTGTGCCTGTCGCTCGCCTGCCCCGCTTCCTCGAAAGCGGAACCGGTAGCCGTGCGCTTCGCCGAAGGTCTCGCCCACGGGTTCCTCGTCCTCAAGAGCCTCGACGGCAAAACGCTGGCCAGCGGCGATCTGATTCAGAACGTTCGCGGCGGGCGCGTTACCAGCCAGGTGATTTTTCGTTTCTCGGACGGTTCGCTGCATGACGAGACCACCGTATTCTCCCAGAACGACGTGCTTCGTCTCCTGAGCTATCACCTGGTGCAACGGGGACCGTCATTCCGCTGGACGCTCGACATGACGATGAACACCGAGACCGGCCAGGTCGTCGTGCGCCACCAGGAAAAAGGCGATAAAGACAAGGTGGAGAACAGCAAGCTCGAGCTGCCGGCCGATGTGGCCAACGGCATGGTCATCCCGGTGCTCAAGAACCTCGGCGTTAAAACGAATGCGGCTTCGGCGTCGTTTGTGGCCGCTACGCCGGATCCTCGTCCGGTGAAGCTGGCCATCACCGCCGCAGGATCCGAGTCGTTTTCGATTGCAGGTTCCAGCCGCCGCGCCACACACTATGTCATCAAGGCCGAAATCGGAGGCCTCGCTGGATTCCTGGCGCCACTGGTCGGCAAGCAGCCGCCCGATACGCACATCTGGATTCTCGAGGGCCCCGCTCCGGCGTTCGTGAAGTCGGAAGGCCCTCTGTTTTACGGCGGGCCGATCTGGCGGATCGAGCTCACCAGCCCCGTCTGGCCAAAGTAGTACGTCGTGTCCTCTAATATCATTCGTCTTCAAGGCGCGAGCGAGCAATGAATGTCCTCCTCCTCTCGATGCCCGATTCGTTCGAACACATGCCATCGATCGTGGTGCGCATGCCCAACGGCGCGCTGTCATCGATCGCCGGCAATCTCGACCCGCACCATCGAGTCGCGATCGCCGATCTGATCCTCGCGCAGTCTCGAGTCGTGGCCACCGTCGAGCGGCTGATGCGCGAGCACCAGCCAGATGTCGTCGGCATGTCCGTGATGACGTTTCAGCGGGCGACCGCCCTCAAGATTGCCCGGCTCATCAAGCATCTCCGCCCCGCGACATGGATTGTCGTTGGCGGGTACGATCCCAGCCTCGCGCCGGCGGCCTACGAGTCATGCGAGGACGTGGATTTCCTGGTCCGCGGCGAAGGTGAACAGACATTTTGTGAGCTGCTGCGCGCGCTGGAAGCGCGCGCGCCCCTGCCGTCGATCGCCGGACTCTCAAGCCGCTGCACGGCGGGTTTTGGAAAGCAAAGCCCGCTCTACTCGAGCGGCTGGGTTCACGGGCCGGAACGGGCCATCACGAACCTGAAATCAGACCCGTTGCGGCTTCCCAACAGGACGGCTCGAGTGCTCGACGGCTACACGATGCTCGGCCGCCAGGTCGATGTCGTGGAAACGTCGCGCGGCTGCACCTACGACTGCAGCTTCTGCTCCATCATCGAAATGCGCGGCCGCAACTTTCACGTCTATTCGATCGATCGCGTGCTCGCCGACATTACCGACGCCCGCAACCACGGTGCGCGGGCGATTTTCCTCGTCGACGACAACATCACGCTCGACATCCGGCGTTTCGAAATGTTGTGTCAGGCGATCATCGACGCCGGCCTGAACGACATCGAGTATCTCGTCCAGGCCATGACCTCGCCCCTCGCCCAGCACGGCGCGACGCTCGCCCCGCTCATGAAGCGGGCGGGGTTCCGCTACGTCTTCCTTGGCATCGAGAACATCCTCGAGAGCGATCTCGATTTTTTGAAGGCACGGGCGAAGAATGCGCGGCACGGGCTCGGGCCGGGTGGGAACGCCACCATCGAAGCGATCGATCATCTCCATCGTCACGGTCTTTTCGTCGTCGGCGGGCTCATCGTGGGCAACCCCGACGACACGCGCGAATCGATCGAGACGAATCTCGAGTTCGCCCGGCAGTACGTGGACTGGCCGTACATTCAGCACCCGACGCCCTATCCGCGCACGCCGATGACACAGCAATTCCGCCAGGACCGCCTGATCGTCGACGAAGACATGTCTCACTACGATGGGACGACCGCCGTCGTTCGCACGAAACATGTGCCGGCGACCGAGGTGGAGTTCATGCGCTGGCGCGCGGAACGGTGGATGAAGCTCAGGCACATGCCTGCTGCGTTCCTGCACAGCCCGTCGTTCGTGATGCGGCATTGGCCCGCGATGACCAGGCACGTGTTTGCCGGAACCACCCTGCGATCCATGATCGGGCTCGAGCCGCAGCGGAACGTGTTCGAACGGTTCCAACAGGCGCGGCGCCGCGAGCGCGCGTATGTGGAGTTGCCGCCGGAAGCGGGGGCGCGCCCATTACCCGAAGCCGTCGCCTGATCATGCCAGGCCACTTCCTGATGGAATCGCCGATTGGAACGCTGACGCTCGTGAAGATCAACGGCGTGCTCAGCGGCCTCTATATGGGCCATCCCGATCTGCGAAGCGAGCAACTTGGACCACAGGCCGAATCGGGGTTCGAAGACGTGGTTCACGAGCTGGAGGAATACTTCGCACGAAAGCGGACGGCCTTCACCGTTCCGATCGCGCCGGAGGGCACGACGTTTCAGCAGCGTGTGTGGAGCGAGCTCCAGGCCATCCCCTACGGCGAGACCCGCAGCTACAGTCAGCTCGCGGATGCGATTGGCAAGCGATCGGCGATGCGGGCCGTGGGCGCGGCCAACGGCCGCAACCCGATCAGCATCATCGTGCCGTGCCACCGCGTCATCGGCAGCAATGGCACGCTGGTGGGTTACGGTGGCGGACTCGAGCGCAAGCGGTTCCTGCTCGACCTGGAACAAGCCAACGGGCCGCGCTCCCTCTGGTAGGGCGCAACTTTAGTTGCGCCCCGCAATTGCGCCTCCGCTGCGGCGACTACTTTTTCTCAACCTTGACGATCAGCACGAAAAAATTCTTCCCCGGCTCGACGATCGTCTGGTGCGGCACGCCGGGCGGCATGACGAGCACGTCGCCGGCCGTCACTTTCTGAGACGTCCCTCCCACGTGCTTCGGCCCGCGGATCTCGCCGTTGCCGGTGTCTTTCGCATCCGGGATGCTGCCGCCGTACAGGATGGTGCCTTCCCCGCCCTGGACGATGAAGATGTCCGTCCAGTTGGCGTGCTGTTCGCCCGCGCCGCTGCCATCGCGGCGGAGAATCTCGAACTTGTGGTTCCCCAGGTCCGACAGGATCTGCGACGCGCTCATCGTCTTCTTGGCGGTCTGCTGGTCCTTCAGCGTGGGCGAATACCCGCTGAGCTTGGACGCGGGCCAGTAGATCACCTCGGACTTGGACTGCGCGAACGCCGGCGTGGCGCAGAGCGCCACCAATAGAACAATCAGTTGCACGAGACCTCCTCTGGCGTTGTTTGCTGTGTCGATGCGGCGTGGATTGTAGCCCATGTTGATAGACTATGCGGATTGAGCCTGGATCGCGTCGCCGCCATTATCCAGAATGTCGTGTCGTCAGTTGTCATGCCGTCCTTCCGGGCCCTGCGGCCGGAAGACATCCACTCCAAAGAGACTCCCGGCGATCCCGACGATCTCGTCACGATTGCCGACAAGGCGGCCGAGCGAGCGCTCGTCGAGCAGTTGAGCGGCCTCGTGCCCGGCGCGGTCTTTGTCGGCGAAGAAGCCGTCTCGGAGAACCCCGACCTGCTGTCGGCGCTGTCTTCGGAATCCACGGCGTGGCTGATCGATCCGATCGACGGCACGAAGAATTTCGCGCGCGGCAACGCCGACTTCGGTGTGATGCTGGCGCTGGTTGAGCGCGGGGTGACTCGCGCGTCGTGGATCGCCGTGCCGGCTGCGCACCCCTCCGGTTACCTCGTCATCGCCGAACGAGGCAAGGGCACGCGCATCGACGGCGACAGCGTGAGAACGATGCACGAGAGGACCGAAGTCCCCCGGGGCAGCGTCCACACGAGGATGATGCCCGGCGATGGGGCCAGAGAGGTCGAACGCAAACTGGAGGGAAAATACCAGCCGCGCCTTTCAACGGGGGCGGCGGCTACGGAGTACTCGGCGATTCTTCGGGGCGAGAAAGAGTTCGTCATCTACTACCGGCTGCACCCGTGGGATCACGCGCCAGGTGCACTGGCGATCGTCGAGGCGGGCGGCGCAGCCGTGCATCTGAGCGGTAAGCCCTATACTGCCCTGTCCCCGAACGAGGTGACCATTCTGGCGGCCTCGCCGGAACTGGCGGAGACGATTCGCGGCTGGCTGATCTGAGGGCACGATGTTTCCCTATCACGACGAGAACGAAACGCAGCGGACACCGATCGTCACGATGGCGCTCATCGGCCTCAACGTGCTCGCATGGATTGGCATCCAGGGTGCTGGGGCGGAGCAGACCGTCGCGGCGTCGGTTTGCAATCTTGGCCTGGTGCCGGCCGAGCTCACCGCTTCTCTGCCGCCGGGTGTCGAATTTCCCATGGGCAACGGCCTCGTGTGCGTCACCGATCCCGGCCGCGAGCCGCTTCACGTCTTTACGTCGATGTTTCTCCACGGCGGCTGGATGCACCTGCTGGGCAACATGTGGTTCCTCTGGCTCTTCGGCAACAACATCGAAGACTCGACCACGCGGCCACGTTATCTGATTTTCTATCTCCTGTGCGGCGTCGCGGCAGCACTAGCGCAGGTTGCAGCCAACCCGGAATCCGCGGTCCCGATGGTCGGCGCGTCGGGGGCCATCAGCGGCATCATGGGTGGGTACCTGGTCCTGTTTCCGAAGGTCCGTGTGTTCACGCTCATCCCGCTGGGCTTCTACGCCACGACCGTGCCGCTGCCGGCGTGGGTCATGCTGATCTACTGGACGGTCCTCCAGGTCGTCGGGGGTATCAGCAGCACGTTCAGGGAAGAAGGCGGCGGCGTGGCGTTCTGGGCGCACCTGGGTGGCCTCGTGGCCGGTATCGTCCTGATCAAACTGTTCGAGCGCAGAGATCGGGTCGCCGCACACACATCGCAGCACTGGCAGCCCCGGCGCGCCGGCTGGAACTGACACAGCTTTCTCACAGAAGATAAGAAGATCAGAAGGCCAGGAACATCTTTCTAAAAAAAAATATTCTTCTCCTGATCTTCTGATCTTTTGTTTCGTATTTTGACCGGCTTTTTCGTATGGACTACGGCTTCCCGTGACAGCTCCCGGTCCCTGAATCCTTGATCGCGCCGCCATCCACAGACAGAAAATCCCATCGGTACGACTGGGCGTCGAGCGTCAGTCGCAGCAGACCGAACGTCAGCGCGACGGTCTCGCTGTTCGGCATTCGCCGGACCGGCTGCGTCATCGGTGCGCCGCCCGTGCCGACGATGAACTGCCGGAGCCCGAATCGCGGATCGGGCGCACCGTCAGGGTTCTGCGGCGCGAAACGTTCGTAAAAATGCTCGTGGCCCGTGATCACGACATCCGCGCCCGCCGCATAGAGCTCGCGCCAGAAATCAGAGACAACCGGCATCGCCGGGACCGTGCCATGCGGACCAGAGCTGAAGAGCGGATGGTGAAAGTAGGCGACCGTGCAGTCCGATGTCTGGGTCGCCAGCTCGCGCCTCAACCATTCGAGCTGCGCCATGCGCTCGGCGCCCTCGGTATTGCTGTTGAGGGAGAAGACGAGCCACGAGCCCTTGTGATAGCGGTAGTAGCCCAGGCCGTTCGGACCTGCGTTCGGTCCGAAGTACGCAAAGTAGGGCGCCGCGCTGGCCGAGCCGTACTCGTGGTTGCCAGGGGCCGGACGCGTGCGGGCCTTGTGCCGCCCCCAGACCGGGTCGTAACAGGCGCGAAACTGCTCGGCCGTTCCCTCCGTGTAGGCGATGTCACCGGCAATGAAGACCGTGCCCGGTTGCGTGTCGAGCATGCGTCCGGTCTCCATCGATCCGCCCGCACCGCAGACCGCGATATCCGCGGCGCCGATGAGCACAGCGACGTCGTCGATGCCTGGCGGAGTAGGCGACGTAATCTCGGCGCCGCAGGCGGCGACGCCGATCGTCAAGGCGACGAGATACCGCCTCATCGCGCTTTCGCGACCTCGCCCGCCACGAACGCCGGGCGCTGCTGTGCGAACGCGAGCAGGTGGCCGATGGCGCCTTCGTACTCCTCGTTGGAAAATATCCTGGTCGTGTCCTGGCCGACCGCGTCGCGAATGAGCTGGTGCGTCCACCAGATTTCCGCTTCGAGCCAGCGATCCTGCGCCGCCGCGCGCGCACATTGGTCGAGCACATCGAGAAACAGCCGCCGGAGGTCCGGAAACATCAGCGCGCGCCGGACGAGCGCGTTCTCGTCGACGCGCGCGAAGATCGGCGCCTCGATCTCCTGGAAGGTCGTGTCCCGGTCCCACGCAATCAACCGGTGCAGGTTGGTCGCCAGCGGACGGTAAAGGTAGAAGTTCGCCATGCCCGATCCCCCCAGAAACCCGTCGAACTCGGCGAGAAACGTTTCGATCGCGAGATACGTGACGAGCTGGTTGAAATCGATGAACCACCCCACGCGCTCGCGCCAGACAGCGTCCACCGGCTGATTCACCTCGCGGAAGAGCTCGCGAATCGGCGCATACAGCGTGTAGTCCCCCTCGAGACGGTGCGTCGTGGCGGCGAAGCGCAGCCTGTAGGGCTCATAGTCGTCGCCGAGAAACTCGCCGTAGAAACCGTTCTGGAACTTGTGCTCGAAGAGATATCCCAGCCCGTCGCCAAAGGCCTGCGCCAGGAACGCGGGGCCGATCGCCTCGACCAGCGCGTACACGCCTTCGTAGGAGCCGTTGATGAACACTCGGGCGAACGACTCGCGCGGCGCCGGCTGCCCCATTCGCTTGATGAACGCCATACTCGTGCGCTCGCGAATCATCGACGGATCCTTCAACGCGTTGTCGAGCACCAGGGCGCTCATGCCGAGAAAGGTCTGCTGGGTCGACGTACCGGTCGAAATCGATTCTGAGGCCCGGTTTGGTCGGGCTGCGGGACGCGAGCCCGCGCACGCGCACGCCGATATTGCGCGCGCGGATGCCGCGCCACTCGAAATCCGCGGGGTAGTAGGTGTCCTCCAAGTAGCGTTCGCGAAGCTGGGCGAGATCGCTCGAGTGGATGTACAGACGCACGTCCTGCAGCGTCCGGCTGTCGAACAGGTCGTCCGGCGTCTGCGCGTCGGCGAGGGACGCGCCGACGAGCAACAGGGTGGCGATGAGCGGCAGAATTGTACGCATAGGTCACATCGTGAGCTGAAGTCTGAAGACGCGGCTCCAGAACGCGGCCCGATCCGGCGAGGGCCCGATCGACGGACGCTCGATGTCTTCCCGGACGAGGTTCGCCTGAACCTTGATCCACTTGTTGAGATGCCAGTTGACGCCGAGCGTCACCGCGCGATCGGTGTTGCCGGCAACCACGTCGGCGCGCGCGCTGGTTGACGCGTCGCCGGCAACGCCGTTGCTGCCGAAGCGCAACGTCTCGTAGCGAGACGCCAGTTCGGCGACGCCAAAGCGGCTGCGTTTTCCGGTCAACGCATAGGTCGCGCTCAGATACCAGCCCTGGGCCACGAGCGGAGACAAATCGCCGTTCTCGACGCTCTGGCCGCGCCGCTCGTCGCTGACCCTGATGTACTCCGACTGCAGCGACCACCGGCCCGGGCGCCATCGCGCTTCCAGCCCGGTCCGCTGCCTTCGTCCCTGTACCCAGACATCCGAGTTGTAGAAGGACGCACCGAAAACCGTGCGGGCGCGGACGGCGGGAAATCCCAGGGGCAGGGTCGCGAACGCGACCGCGCCACCGACCTGCAGGCTCTTGAGCTTGGACGTGGAATCTCGAAACGGTTCCGCCGTGGCGCGCAGCGCGATGGTCGGTCCGCCGAACACGCGTGCGCTCGCCGACGGCTGCGCGTTGTCGCCGTCGTGGCGGAAGATGCCCGTTTCGTAGGTCACGATGTTCCGGAGCACGCGGCCATGGACGCTGACGCCGCGATCGCGTCCGGGCGCCAGCCGCGAGCTGATGCGCGCGCGATAGATGAAGTCGAGCTTCGTCGAGCTGGTGTTTTCCTCGAGGCCGAAGGGCACCTTGAAGATGCCCGCTTTCACCTGAAACGCCTTGAGCTGGCGGTAGTCGATGTAGACGTCGCGCCACTCGTTCAGGCCGAGCTCGTACTCCACCTGGTAGTCGAGCGCCCGGCCCACGCGCCCTTCGATGCCCACACGGCGCCGCGCGATGTCGAGGGTGGAGTCGTCCTCCGCAATCAGCGCGTCCGACCGCCGCACGTCTCCCTGGAACCTCGCGCGAAAATCCACGCGCAGCCAGTCGCCGGCCTTTAGGGAAGGATATTGAGCGGCTGCGGGCGCCGCCGACGCCAGAACGACCGCCAGGATGAATATCGCGCGCACATAGGTAGTAACGACGGAGTGTCAGTGTTCGAACTACACGGTGGAGTGCGTTTACTCAACCATGGAAGACACACAGACGCCAAACACGCCAAACACGCCAAACGCGGTCAACGGCGGGAAGAAGAAGGAAAAGAAGGACAAGGTGCGCTCGGCCTGGATTTCGTTCACCGGCCGCATCGTGGCGCAACTGGTCGGCGCCATCGCAACCGTCGCGCTGGGCGTGATGGTGCTTCACCGATATAACGCGCTCGATTCCCGGCCACCGGCGGCTGCGCCTCCGGTACGAGGCCAACGGTCTGCCGGTGGCCCTGCCGGACGCAGGCCGCCCGGCGGTGCACGTGATTGTCCTGTCGAAGGAAATGCTAGCCTTGATTGATGCCGACGAACGATTTCGGCCAGCCGATCGGGGATGCCCTTCCCGGTTGGACCCCCCGGCCCCATCCGCCGCGCACCTCGATGCCGGGGCGATTCTGTCGCATTGAACCCCTGGATCCGACGACACACACGGGCGATCTGTACGGCTGCCTCGGCGCTCCGGAACACCACGACGGCCGCTGGACGTACCTGCCGTACGGACCGTTCGACCATCGAGAGGACTTCGAGCACTGGCTCGTCAAAACCGCGCTGAGCCACGACCCGCTCTTCTTCACCATCGTCAACCCCGGCGGAAGGGCGATCGGGCTTGCCGCCTACATGCGGATCGATCGCGCGAACGGCGTCATCGAAGTCGGCCACCTGAACTTCTCGCGGCAGTTGCAGCGAACGGCCGCGGCCACCGAAGCGATGTACCTGATGCTGCGGCGGGCATTCGACGAGCTCGGCTATCGCCGCTACGAGTGGAAATGCGACAGCCTGAACGCGCCCTCGCGCCAGGCGGCGTTGCGATTGGGTTTTACCTTTGAAGGATTGTTCCGGCAGGCCATCGTGTACAAGCAGCGCAACCGCGACACGACGTGGTTTTCGATGACCGACGCTGAATGGCCGGCGCGCAGAGCCGCATTCGAAGCCTGGCTCGCGCCGGACAATTTCGACGCCGCAGGCGCTCAGCGCCAGCCGCTGTCAGCCTTCATGAAGGGCTTGTAGTTTCGATTTCTAGTTTTTAGATTCCCCCTGTCCCAACGCGGTCTGTTTGCGCAGGCTCAGCTTGTGCTCCTTGCCTTCTCCGTCCTTCACGTAGACGATCTTCCTGTCGATCGCGACGAGCACGGGCTGGCCGACGAGCACGTCGATGCGCGGCGTATCGACCGTCGCGTCCTGGCGAAGCTCGAGCCGGTGGGTGTTGGTCTCGATGACGTACGTGCGGACTTCGCGCGCGGCGGTGGTGCGCGGCATGTGGCTGTTGGGATCGCGCGGCTCGGCGCTGAAGAGCACCTTCGGCCGTTCGACGTTGTACTCCCGCCAGGTCCCGTTCACCCACTCTCGCTCGGCGGCTGTGGCGATGCCGGCGACCAGGAACACGCAACCGATGAGTACCAGCAGTGTTCGCTTAGCCATGGTCTCACATGGTACGCCCAAACCGCGCGTTTTCGGCGGGTTACCGGGGTTTTTCCTCTGTACGAGGGGTGTCGTCCGACGTCGCCACGACCAGCGCGCCCCACTTCTGCCGGCGGAGGCCCTTCCCGGTGGTGCCCGTCACGGCACGCCGCTCGTCCACAGAGCGCAGCTTCACGCCGTCGTTCCGGAGTCGCGCGAAGTCCTCGTCGAGCATCAGGATGTAGCCGCCCTTGTTGGTGAGGAACTCCTTCACTTCGCCGGAGTTCTGCAGCCGGCTGAGGGGATGCTCGAGGTAATACCGCAGGCTGAAGCGCCATTTCTCGAGACGATAGAGCCCGACACGTTCGTTGGCCGCCAGCTTCGGCCTCAGGCCGGCTGCCACGGCCGCGGTGGGACGGGTGCTTTCCAGAACAGGCAGACCGATAGCCGCCACGCAGGCATAAATCACGAGCAGCGCGACGAGCAGGGACGTAAACAGCGTGGGCGATACGACGCGCCGCCTGAAGGTCACGACGGCCAGCGCCGCCCCGCCCGCCGCGAGACTGATCGGAATGACGATCGCAGCGGCCGGAAGATCGAGCCCGAGGTCGAACAGCGTGTACGCGGCAACCGCGCTGACGACAACCAGTACCAGACCCAGCGTGGCGAGAGACCACCGAGCGCACATATTGTCGCGGGCCGCGCCGATCTCGGCTCGCGACACGCTGGCGCTCATCCAGGCTCGCGCGGCCAGGAGGCAACAGGCGGGCGCCGCGGGATAGACGTAGCGATCGACCTTGAACCGCGCCAGGCTGAAGAAGATGAAGACCGTGCCCACCCAGGCCCAGAGCAGGAGCTCCTCCGGCGGAATCCGCACGCTCCGGCGCCAGCGGTTCACCGTATCAAGCGCGCCGCCGATCACCAGGACGCTCCACGGGAAGAATCCGGCCAGGAACGTCGACACGTACAACGTATGGTTGAACGCACGATTGGAAAACGATACCGGCTGCGAGATGTAGTACAGGTTGCCGGCCAGCACGTACTGGTGCACGAAGTGCCAGCCGAGCGTGTAGTACATCCACACAAACCAGGGCAGCGACAGCGCCACGGAGATGACGGCTCCGGCGACCCAGTGCAACGACAGCAGCGCGCGGCGGGACTCCTGTCCGCACGCCATCCCCACGAGGAAAAAGAGGCCGGCCAGAACGAGGGCAACCGGACCCTTGGTCATCACGGCGAGGCTCAGCAGCACGTACGAGACGTACTGAAGGCCCGGCCGGTTGCGCAGCGCCGCGACGAGCGCGAACGCCACGGCACCAAACAGACAGGCCGTGAACACCATGTCGAAGAGGCCGATGCTCGCGAGCATGAACGTCATCGGCACGGTGGCCAGCATGAGCCAGGCGCGCACGCCGAGTCGATCGTCGAACAACCGCGCGCCCGTCCATTGCGTCATCCAGAAGAGCGCGAGCGCCGCGATCGCGCTCGGCATCCGCATCGCCGTTTCGGTTTCCCCGAGCACCGCAATCGCCAGCCCCTGCAACCAGTGAAACAGGACGGGCTTGTCGATGTAGGGCAGGCCGTCGAGCAACGGCATCATCCAGTTGCCCGCGCGCAGCATCTCGCGCGTGAGCTGCGCGTAGTGCGCCTCATCCGGATCCATCAGCGCGGGCGCGCTGAGTTTCCAGAAGACGACGATCCAGCACACGCCCGCCCACTTGGCGAAGCGGAGCCAATGGTGAGAACTCGCTTGTCGATTTTCCAGAGGGACCGTGTTATATCGTTCTGTCGTCGTTTGCGCAAGTAGAATAGGCCCGCATGAAAATTTTCAAGACCGTCAATCGTGTGCCCGGCGGCCTCATGGTCGTTCCGCTGTTCCTGGGCATGGTCCTGAATACGTTTTTTCCCGATCTCCTGAGGATTGGCGGGTTTACTCAGGCACTGACGGGAGTCGGTTACCCGACGGTCCTGGGGATGTACCTCTTCACCGTGGGCACAAAAATGACGTTTCGCGCAGCGCCGCGCATGCTGCTGCGCGGCGGCGGGATCCTCGTGGCCAAGGTGGGCACGGCCACGCTGTTTGCCCTCGCCATCGCCAACTACTTCGGCGGCAGCGTTCTGGGACTGAGCACCCTGGCCGTGATGGTCGCGATGAGCGATACCAACGGCGGGATGTTCCTCGCGCTGACCAGCGTGATGGGCAACAAGGAAGACTCGGGCACCTACGTGGTGCAGAGCGTCGAGACCGGACCGTTCCTCACCATGCTCATTTTCGTGGGCGCCGGGCTCGCCGTGATTCCGTGGCTCACCATGCTCTCGGTCATCGCCCCCATTCTCGCGGGCGCCATCCTCGGCAACCTGGACGACGACATCAAGGAGTTCTTCGGATCGCACGAGCCGATCATCGTGCCGTTCATGGCGTTCACGCTCGGACAGACCATCAACCTGAGGTCTGTGGTCACGGCGGGCCTCCCGGGTGTCATTCTCGGCCTTACGGTGGTCGTGGTTACCGGCTTCGTCTGCATCCTTGCCGACAAACTGCTGGGCGGCTCGGGCATCGCCGGCGCCGCGGCTTCCAGTACAGCCGGGAATTCCGCGGCCGTTCCCAAAGCCGTGGCCATGGCCGACAACACCTACCTGCCGGTCGCCGAGGCCGCAACCGTTCAGGTGGCGGCATCGGTGATCGTGACCGCGATTCTGACCCCCCTCCTCACCTCCTGGTGGTACAAGCGCGTGCTGGCCCAGACCGAACGCCGCGCCGTGCCGACAAGAGAGGCCGACGTCGCGTAGTACGATCGACTCACAGGGAGAGTGCACAACCTTGATCTGATCCTGGCGCTGGCCGGCGGATTCACTGCGGCCCTGTTCCTCGATCGGCTGGGAGCGACCGCCGAGCAAATCGACCGCGAGCGCGCTCGCGCGCATCGCGAGCTGTTCGACAAGGTGCCGGCCGATGCTCCGTTGAACGTGTGACGCGATGAAATCCAATCTCCAGGCGCAAATCGACGAGCTGTACGGACTGCCCCTCGACGAGTTCACGAAAGCCCGCAACGCGCTCGCAAAGACGCTCGACGGGAGCGACAAACAGGCCGTCGCCTCGCTGGTCAAGCCTTCGCTTGCGATGTGGGTGATCAACCACCTCTACTGGCACAGCAAGCCGACCTATCAGGCGCTCGTCGATGCCTCCGAAAAGCTGCGGGCCGCGCATCGCGCCGCCTTGTCGGGACGCGCCACGGACACACGCAAAGCCGGCGAGCTCCACAAGACGACGCTGGAGAAGGCCTTCGCACAGTCGATCGGCGCCGCCGAGAAGAAAGGCGTGCGCCTGACGGACACGGTGCGCGATACCGTCCGCCGTACGCTGGCCGCGCTGCCCACCGACGAACCGCCCGGGCGGATTACGCGCGAGCCGCCGCCGGCGGGGTTCAGTCTGCTCACCGGCATCAAGCCGCGAACGAGTGAACCAGAGGCGAAGCCCGCAGCTCGTCGCTCCGGCGCCGCTCCCGTTGATATCAAGCGGCACAGGCTTCGGCAGCAGCAGGCAGAACGCGCGCGACGGCAGGCAGAAGCGAAAGCGCGGCAGGCCGAAGAAAAGGCGCGAGGAGAGCAGGAGAAGCGAGCGCGCGAGATCGAAAAGGCCGAGCGGGCGCTCCGTGAGGCCGAGCGCAGGCTCGCCGAGCTGAAGCGCTAGGTAGTTTTCAGTTTTCAGTTTTCAGTCTTCAGTTCTCAGTAGTCAGTTCTCAGGCACGAAGCCACTCACAACTGATAACTGGTAACTGATAACTGATAACTGATAACTGCTCATGCTACTATCCAGAACTCAAGCCAATGTTGAACAGCGATTTCATCGACGCGCTCGAGCGCATCGTCGGACCGGATGGGCTCCTTCGTGATGCGAACGAGCTGCTGACGTACGAATCGGACGGGCTGGCGCGTCTGAGGGCCAAACCGGGCTGCGTCGTGCTGCCCCACACCGTCGACGAAGTCCAGGCCATCGTGCGGCTCTGTCACGCTCACGCCGTGCCGTTCATCGCGCGCGGACATGGCACGGGCTTGTCCGGCGGAGCGCTGCCTCGCCCGGACGGCGTTCTCATTGGATTGTCGCGGCTGAACCGCATCATCGAGATCGATATTCCGAATCAGCGCATCACCGTCGAGCCTGGCGTGATCAACCTCGAGGTGACGCGCAGCGTGGCGCCGAGCGGCTACTACTACGCACCCGACCCATCGAGCCAGCAGATCTGCTCGATCGGCGGCAACGTGGCCGAGAATTCCGGCGGCGCGCACTGTCTGAAGTACGGGTTCACCGTGCACCATGTGCTCGGCCTCGAGGCGGTGCTCCCGAGCGGCGAGATCGTGCACCTCGGCGGCGCGGCGCTCGATTCGCCCGGCCTCGATCTGGTGGGCGCGCTCGTCGGGTCGGAAGGCACGCTCGCCGTCGTGACGAAAGTCACGTTGCGCATCGTGCGCGTGCCCGAAGCCGTCAAGACGATTCTGGCGGCATTCGAGTCGACCGAAGCCGCCGGCGTCGCCGTCTCGGAAATCATTTCGGAAGGCATCATCCCGGCGGCGGTCGAGATGATGGACAGGCTGACGGTCGAAGCCGCCGAAGCCGCCGTCCACCCGAACTTCCCCAAGGCCGAAGCCGTGCTCATCGTCGAGCTCGACGGGGCGCAATCGGAAGTCGAAGGGCTATTCCAGATGGTCGAAGCCATCTGCCGGCGCACGGGCGGCACCGAGATACTAATCGCGCGCAACAACGAGGAACGCGCGCGCATCTGGAAGGGACGCAAAGCCGCGTTTGCGGCGATGGGACGCGTTTCGCCCAATTACTACGTGCAGGATGGCGTGATTCCGCGCACGAAGCTGCCCGAGGTGCTCGGCCGGATTCGCGCGCTCGAAGAGCGATCGGGGCTGCGCATCGGCAACGTGTTCCATGCGGGCGACGGCAATCTGCACCCGCTGATCTGCTATGACGAGGCTGTTCCCGGCCAGGGCGAGCTTGCGGAGAAGGTCGCGTCGGAAATCCTGATGTACTGCATCGAAGCGGGCGGCTCGATTACCGGCGAGCACGGCGTCGGCGCCGACAAGTCGGCGTCGATGGCGAAGATGTTCTCGCCGGCCGACCTCGACACGATGCAGATGCTGCGCTGTGCGTTCGATCCGACGAGCATCTGCAATCCCGGCAAGGTCTTCCCCACGCCGCGCCTCTGCGGCGAAGTGCCGGGACCGTATCGCCAGCATCCGGCGGAGAAGGCAGGGTTGGCGGAGCGGATGTAGATGGCAAATGGCAAATGGCAAATGGCCAAATCGTAATCACCCATCGCCAATCGCCAATCCAAAATCAATCCAGCAATCTTCCGATCTATCAGTCTACCAATGCTGCGTCAGTTACAGATTGCCAGGACCTCGCCCGGGGCTCAGCACTCCCGCTGGATCGAACTGCTGTTTGACAGATTTCATCAGCGTCAGGCCGTCGCCCAGAGGGCCCCACACATCGACGTGCGTCCGTAGCTCCGGAGGGCTCTTGACGACGACCGCGCTGCCCCGGCCGAGCGGCAGGGCATCGCGCAGTCCGTTGATGACGCGTTTCTGCAGTTGGACGTCGCCGGTAATGCAAAGCTGAAACACGCCGGCGCCCGCACGTCCCACCGCGGCGTAGCCCCGCGGTCCGGCAAGCCGCTCGATGAGCCCGAGCATCGTTGCCAGTTCGGTGGGCAGCACGCTGACCTTCAGCAAGGCGCAACGATCTTCCTCGGCAAACACGGCGTGGCTCGACCAGAACCGATCCTCTTCGGAACCCGGGACCAATCGCGCGTTGAATCCGCATTCGGCGATGAGCCGTGCCGCGGTCTGCGACTGCTGCTGCACCGAGGCTTCGATCGATTCGAACCGCAGAATCAGGCGCAGCGGGTGCGTGGCAAACTCGAGCGCGGTCGGCGTGAGATGGCTCATCAGCACTTTGCCGGTGAGCGTCGCGAGATCGTTCGGATCTTTCAGATCCACCACCAGCGTGCCCGATGCCGGCGTCTGCGGATAGAGCTTGAAGGTGGCCGTGACGATGACGCCGAGGCTGCCAAACGACCCCGTGAGCAGGCGCGGCAGATCGTAGCCTGCGACGTTCTTCACGACGATGCCGCCCCCCTTGGCCAGGAGGCCGTCGGCTCTGACGAATTCAACGCCGATAATCAGATCGCGCGGAGCGCCGTACCGGTGACGCCTCGGCCCGCTGTCGTTGGTGGCCACGAGGCCCCCGATCGTCGCGCGATCGGCAGATGGCGGATCGAGCGGAATCCACTGACGGTGCCGGGCGAGCGCGCGATTCACATCCCCGAGCGTCGCGCCGGCTTGAATCGTCGCCGTGAGATCGCCGTGACGATGCGCGACGATGGCGTTGAGCTTCGCCGTCGAGAGCAGCACATCAATCGCACGCGGCGCCGGCCCCCAGCCAAGCTTCGTGCCCGATCCCCGCGCCAGCACAGACAACTTCTCGCGAGACGCCCACGCCAGAAGGCCCCCTACGGCATCGATGGACGCCGGCTCGACGACGATGCCGGGCACGACACCCTCGATGGCATCTGCGGGCGCGCCGAGGCGAACACCAGCGGTGCCGACGAGCGTGACGGCGGTCGGCAGGAGTCTTTCAGGCATTGGTCCAGTCGATCGACGCGAATGGCGGAGTCACGGGTGGATTGTAGCCTGAAGGAAGAGAAGAATGCCCGCTGCCAGCGTGGCGGCGCCCACGACACGGGCCAGCGTTTCGCCGTGCCGCCACTGCTTTTCCAGAAGGATGACGAGCGCGACAGCCGCCATCAGCGGCACGCTCATGATGCCCAGCACGAGCTGGATGACCATCAAGCCCCAGCAGCAGCCGGCGCAATACGCGCCGTGGTGCAGGCCGAAACGCCAGGAGTCTGCCGGGCCGCGAATCTGGTGATGCGCGAAAAACTCCAGCGGCGAGCGGCAGTGGCGCAGGCAAATCTGTTTCCAGCTCGTCAGCTGAAACACGCCGGCCGCGCCGAGTGCCAGCCCCGTCGCCGCGGGCACGAGCAGGCTGACATGGATCGATCGCATGGCCGCCGATGCGATCGCCATACCGATGACATACGCAACCGCCCCGAACAGCACCCAGATCGAAAAGTATCCGGCGACGAGCAGCCACTGCGATCCATTGGCCGCGTCGCCGCGGCCGACCCGGGAGGCCAGAAGCCCGCGGTGCAGGAGCACGGCCGGCAGCACCGACGGCAGCATCATGGCCACCATCATGACCGCCCACATCACGAGAAACATGGCGGCGTGCGCGAGCACGGACTGGTTCCCCATGCTCATCCACGCCATCGACATCGACCACCCGCCGGGCATCGGCATCGTCGAAGTCATGGAACGGGCGCTGTGAACGGTGAAAACCCACGCGCCGATTGTGATGAGTGACGCCAGCAGGACCGCTGGCAGATTGGAGAGCCGCATCCGTCCGCCTTCGCGCTCTTTTGCTCATCGCTACGGCGCGACAGGTCCTTCGCGCCTTTTGCCCGTCGCTAGTTTCGTTGTCCTTCGCGGATGGACTGATCGATGACTTCGACGAGATGCATGATGCGCAGCGGCCGGCCGGCTGCCTCGAGTCCGGTGGCGATCTGCAGCAGGCAGCCGGGGTTGCTCGACACAATGGCCTCGGCGTCGGTTTTCAGGATGTTCCTGACCTTGCGATCGCGCAGCTCGGTCGCCGGCCCGGGCTCGAGCAAGTTGTAGATGCCGGCCGATCCGCAGCAGATTTCCGACTCACCGATCTCGCGCACTTCCACGCCGGGAATGTCCTGGAGCAGTCGTCGCGGCTGCGCCCGCACACCCTGTGCGTGCTGAAGATGGCAGGCGTCGTGATAGGCCGCTTTCAACCGGACGGCGCCTCGTGGCGCCCTCGGTTCGAGCTCGACCAGCACTTCCGAGATGTCGCGACACTTCGCCGCAAACGCCTTCGCGCGCGCCGCATACGCCGGATCGTTCCGGAGCAGGTGACCGTACCGCTTCATCGCAGATCCACACCCGGCCGCGTTGATCACGATGGTATCGACCTGGCTCTCATCGAACGCATCGATCAGGCGTCTCGCGAACTCCATCGCGTCCTTCTCTTCGCCGGCGTGCTCCGCGAGCGCACCGCAGCACTGCTGCGTCTGGGGAATCACCACTTCGCAGCCCTCCGCGGCAAGCACGCGCGCCGTCGCGTCGTTCACATCGCTGAAGAAGACGCGCTGTACGCAGCCGAGCAGGAGTCCGACCCGTTTTCGCTGGGTTCCCTGCGCCGGAATGCGAGCGGGAAGCTGGCGCGCTCCGAACGTGATCGGAGGCAGCAACCGCTCCATCGCCTGAAGCCTTGCTGGAAGCAGATTCAGCACGCCCGTCTTGTGAAGGAGCCGTTGAATGCCCAGCTTCTGATAAAGGCCGAGCGGCCACGACAGGACCCGCAGACGCGAGGGGTGCGGGAACACCGCGAAGATGAGACGCCGAAACGCGCGATCGCCGGCGCCCCGGTTGGCTTCGCGCTCGACCTGGGGACGTGCGGCTTCGAGCAGCGAGTCGTACTGCACGCCAGACGGGCACGCCGTCACGCAGGCCATGCAGCCCAGACAGGTATCGATGTGCCGGACGAAGCTGTCGCTGGCGGTGTCGCGGCCATCGCGCCGCAATTTCATGAGATGAATGCGCCCCCGGGGCGAATCGGTCTCCAGTCCCCACAACAAGTACGTCGGGCAGGTCGGCAGGCAGAAACCACAGTGGACGCAATCGTCGAGCAGATCGCGGCCTGTTGTCTGAGGGGCAGTGGCGCTCACGAGGATGGAAGTATATTCCACCCCAGCGTCATGTCATGGAACGAGCGTGACGTTGAAGCTCGCGGTTTCGCCGGCGCGCACGTCCACATCGACCGCGAACGGTTGAAAGCCGTTCTTTTCGACGCGCACATGGTGTGGCCCTTCGGACACCTGGAGCATCAGCCGCTCCCCTGGCTCGGGGCCTCTCTGCGATTCCCCGTCGACGAGGATCGTGGCATCGCCCGGCTGCACGCCCAGCAGCAGCGTGCCGGAGCGCGACGTCTGGGTTGGTGGCGCGCCAGTCTGGGGCGGCATGCCCGGCGGCGGCATCATGCGGGGCATGGGCTGGGGCTCCGGCGCCTGGCCCGGTGCGAGCGTCGCGAGCGTGTATCGAATCGTGTGCGAGGATCCCGGGTTGTAGAACACGTTCTGCCGGAGCGTGCGATGCGCGGCGTGATAGATGACGATCTCGTGTGGGCCCGGCACAAGACGCAGGCGCTGGAACACGCCGTCGTAGTCGTCCACGACGCCCGCGGCGAAGCCGTCCACATAGACGAACGCCTCGCGCGGCGAGACCTGCAGCCGCAGCGACACGGCGTGATCCGGAACCGGTCCGGGGTACCCGATAATCGGGTACGGATAGGGGTACCACTGCGCAAAGCCGGGATAATAAGAAGAGGTGTGCCTGCCCTGATGGTCCTGGGCAAGAGCCGACACCCCAGACAACGCGCAGATGGTGAGCGCGCCGTAGATCGCGACACGTGATCGATGACGCACGAATGCAAGCCTCCGGATTGACACGCTGACGATCCTGCTTCGAGCAACGGCTGTACCATGTCAAACGTAGCGGAATTGCGGAGAAAACGGATGGATCGCGTGCACGGGCGTCGCCTGCGCGCGACACCGTGTCAGCGGCCGGGGACGGCATGATCGGCGCGCTCGCCCTTACCGTGCTGCTCTTCGTGAGCACCGACTGCCCCGTCTCGAACCGGTACGCGCCCGAGATCGTCCGCCTCTACGAGCAGTTCGCGCCACAGGGCATCCGCTTCCGGCTGGTCTACCCGAATCCCCTCGACACGCCCGCGGCGATCGACACGCACATCCGCGCGTTTCGGTTGCCGCTGGTTGCTGAGCGCGACCCCGGCCATCGGCTCGTCAAGCAGGCGGGCGCGACGATCACCCCCGAAGCGGCGGTGTTCGACAAGAGCGGTCGCCTCGTCTATCTCGGGCGCATCGACAACCGCTTCGTCGAGCTTGGACGCGAGCGGCCGGCCGCCACCGAGCACGACCTGCGAAACGCCCTCTCCGCGCTGGTCGCCGGCAAGCCGATCGTGCCGCCACGGACACAGGCGGTTGGCTGTTTCATTGCGGATATGAAACCCTGAAACGGGGAACCAAACCCGTCGGTTCGTGGAGTTCGTGGGGTTTCGTGGGGTTTCGTGGGTTCGTAGGTTCGTGGGGTTCGTAGGTTCGTGGGGTTCGTAGGTTCGTGGGGTTCGTAGGTTCGTGGGGTTCGTAGGTTCGTGGGGTTCGTAGGTTCGTGGGGTTCGGTCGTGGTGCGGTGTGCGCGATGAACCAATCGAACCTGACGAACCCGACGAACCGACGAACCGACGAACTCCACGAACCCTCCCGAATCCCGTCTGTTCACCCCCGCCCCTCCCGACGTTTTCCCCTGCATGTGGGAACGAGACGCGCGTCAACGAGCGTTGTTAGGCCAGCCGGCTTGCGGCGATCCGCTCCAGATCATCTTCAGCGCAGATCACCTCGACCGACGTCAGTTCGTCGCGGTGGCACGAAAGTCGAAGCGTCGCACCGCCGGCAAATGGCTCAGCCGGATGGCGCAATTCGCCCTGCACGCGAATCGACGCCGTGCGCAATCCTGAGGAATCGGGGTCGGACAACGATTCGATCGTCACCGTCGGGCGCTGCAGCGCATACTGCAGCGCCTTGGCGGCGGTCCGATACCCCGCCGCGCCGCGCGCGAGGAGGCGGATAAGGGGATCGTCAGCGGATCCACCCAGGATGGATTCGTACGACCGGCCGTTCAGGGAGAAGGTCGTGCGAGGTGTGAACAAATTCGCCGGCACGTCGAGGCTGCCTCGGTTGAAAGCAGCAATGAGGGTGTGGAGAGATTCCATAAGGAAAAAGGAAGAAGGAACAAGGAATAGACATTCCTTCTTCCTTTTTCCTTTCTCAGACGGGCTTCTTCACCTCAACCGCCGAGGCCTGCTCGATGACCTGCACGATGGCCGAATGGTCGAGGTCGCCTTTGCCGTTGTTCATCAGATCGATGAGCATGTTCTGCACGGTACTGGTCAGCGGCAGCGACACCTTCAGCGACTCGGCCGCCAGGAGCGCGTTGCGCAGGTCCTTCTGATGGAGACGGATGCGGAAGCCGGGCTTGAAGTTGCGCGAGTACACCATCGGCGCCTTCACGTTCAGCACGGTGCTGCCGGCCAGGCCGGCCTTGACGGCGTTGAACACCACTTCCGGATCGAGTCCCGCCTTGGTCGCCAGAGCCAGGGCTTCGCTCATCGCGGCAATGTTGACGGCGACCATGATCTGATTGGCCAGCTTCGTCACGTTGCCTGCACCCACCTTGCCCGTGAGCGTGACGGTCGCCCCCATCGTCTTCAGGATCGGCTCCATCTTGTCGAAGACGTCTTGTTTGCCCCCGACCATGATGGCCAGCGTGCCCTCGATCGCCTTGGGCTCGCCGCCGCTGACGGGCGCATCGAGAAAGTCGACGCCCCTGGCCTCGAGCGCCGCGCCCACTTTCTGCGCCACCATCGGGCTTATCGAGCTCATGTCGATCACCGTCGCGCCCTTCTTGACGCCTTCGATGACCCCGTTGGGGCCTAGCACGGCCTGCTCCACCTCGGGCCCATCCGGCACCATCGTGATGACGATGTCGGTCTTACTGGCCACATCCTTCGGCGACGACCCCTTCTGCGCCCCAGCCGCGACGACGTCCTCGAGACCCGCAGGCACGATGTCGTATGCGGTCACTTGATGGCCGGCCTTCAACAGATTTTTCACCATGGGCCTGCCCATGATGCCGAGACCAATGAATCCGATTTTGCTGGACACGATGCACTCCTCCGCGAATCCTGCGTTGAAAATGAGCGCCTATCCTAGCATCTTGGCGATCTGGCGCGGAAGTTGTCGCGAGGGATGGCGGGGAAGGAACGGTCGGCAAGCTGCCATCGGCAGCTTGCCCGATCTTCCCCGTGTGAGCGGCGCTGGTCGCGGATCTGAGAGAAGCGTTACGCTGGAAGGTATGAGTGCGTAAAGAGGATCCGACGTAGCAGTACCTGGGAGGCCTTTACGCGCGCCCGCGCCGTCACACGAGGAAGATCGGGGTGCCTTTTATTCACGCCTGGTGGAATAGCAAGCGGCGTACCACGCGGCGCGACGAGGTCCCAGTCGAGATCGGTGGATTTGTTCAGGTTTTCCGGGAATCCCAGCTGACGCGGCCCGCGGCCCCGCGTGGCGTCCTACATTCCTGTGGAGGTGGCAGGTGAAGGCCACAACGGTGTCGATGGCCGGCGAGTGCCGAAGGCTATGGCGGCCGCGCCGGGACTAGTGTGATCGACAGATTTGTCTGATGGCAGCCCGAAACCGACGGTTTTTGGCCTATCGCAGAAAACTGAGGCCGAGGTAGACGAAGTTGAAATTCGCGCCCGGGTTCGGCTTCACCCGCCCGGCGTTGGAAATGTGCTGAAACCGGTAGCCTACCAGCCAGGCGCGGCGGTGGTTCTGGGCGATGCGGACGCCAAAACCGGCCTCATCTCTGAAATTGAAGGTCGTCGTGCGGGCCGGCACGGGGTCGCTCGTAAACAGCAGGCTTCCGGTCACTTCGCCGAAAATCCGGACCCTCGACCCTATCGGCGGAAAGTTCCACCGCACGAACAGCGGCGAAACCGACCAGCCCCTGACGGGTTCCGGCTGGCGCACCTGCACGAACGGCGTCACGTCCACCATCATCTCCAGGCTGCCGCGGCCAGGACCGCCCGCCATGACCCGGCCGATCGACAGGGACACCATGCTCAACTGGTGCTCGCTGTTCGCCTCGAACCAGGACACGGGAAGCGACGTGCCGCCGAGCACGGTGATTTCCACCGTCCCCTTCTGGAAGGGCATCGGGAGCTCCTCGGATTGCGCGACAGCCGGGGTGGAAGCCGCAACGAGGAACAGAAATGCGAGGAAGAAACGAAGAATCAGCACGCAGGCGACCAGATTATCAGATTAGAATACGCGCGCCCATTTACCTGGAGGAGCGCGCATGGCCAAGAAACGCCGCAAGATGGCAAAGAAGAAAACGTCAAAATCCCGCAAGCCCACGAGTAAGAAAGCGTCCAAGAAGAAAGCCGCAAAGCGTTGCAGCCAAGCGTTCCGCCAAGCGTCCGGCCAAGCGCAGCGCGAAACGTGCGGCGCCGCGCCGCAGCGCGCCGCGTCGTGCTCCGGCCGCCGCACCCGCGGCAAGCGCGGACACGTCGATGGAACAAGTGCTTCCATTGGACGACGTTCAATTACCGTCATAACCGGAACCAGAACGGGAACCGGAACAGGAACCCTGGAACTTTGTGCCCTCTGCGTCACTATCGGCGCAGAGGGACGCCCTCTTCAGTGAAACGAGTCCCGAGCAGCAGGCGCACCACTTCGCCGTAGCTGCGAATGCCCGCCTCCACTCTGTTGGCCTTCAGATATCGATCGTAGACCGCGTAACCGGCACGGTTGGCGATCGGAATCATCTGCGATCGGATGCGCTCGGAGATGGCGATGAGATCGGTGCGAGGTCCCGGCTCGAGCCGGCGTGACAGTTCCTCGCGGTCGGGTCGCGGCAGCGCGTTCATCACGGTGCCATAGAGCGACAGCCATCCGCTGTATTGCACCGGCGCGGTTCCGCGCATGCACACCAGCCACCCCACGAAGTTCGCTTCCGACTCGTCAGCGTACCCCGCCAGATGGCTCCACTCGTGCGCGACCGTTGACGCGCGCTCGAACGGCAACATGCTCTGGTTGGCGAGCGTCTCGAGAAAAAACGGATCGGTCAGCCCTTCGATCGCCACGCGCGTGAAATAGAAATTGAAGAGCGTCCGTTTGGGATGCCCCGGTTCTGCCGTCCAGGTCATCGCCAAATCGCGTTGCGCGGCCACGAACGCCGGCTGGAGAACGCGTCCGGTGTCGGCCAGCTCCGGCCATCCCGCGGCGTGCGCCTCGCGGTAGAGCGCGTTCAGCGCGTCGATGTTGCGCGTGGCAAAGCCAGACAGCGCTTCGCGCGTCACGCGCTCGTCGTTGAAATCAAGCTGGTCGCGGAGCGGCTGGCGCTGATAGTTCAATCCCCAGGCCGCAAGAAACCACAGATACAAGGCCGCGGCGATGGCCACCGTGTCGAGCGCGAGCCCGCCGACGGCGGCCGCCTTTCCGTTCCGGTGCCGCAATCCACGCAGACGCATCGTCCACAACAGGAGGACGCCCGCGGTGACGGCCAGCACGATGACATCGAACAGCGCGAACGGCGCGACGTTGCTCGCCGAGGTGAGCCAGGGTTGAATCGCCGGATACAGACCACGCGAATACACCGCTTCGACGCGGCCGCGCGGCAGCGGTGTCGCCGCCAGAACGGCAGCCGCGAGAACGAGCCCGATTTTGAACGCGCGCCGCATGCCGTGGATGCTTTATGCTGACACGGAATGGAAAACGTCGTCGTCGACACCGCCTGTCCGCTCGACTGTCCTGATTCCTGCAGTCTCGCCGTCACGGTCGGCGAGGGACGCCTCGTCAGCATCGACGGCTCGACGCTCAACACGCCGACGGGCGGATACATTTGCGCGAAGGTGAGGAAATTCGGCGAGCGCGTGTACGGGGATGCGCGACTGCGCCATCCCGCCGTGCGCAGCGGGCCAAAGGGCCAGGCCCGTTTCTCGCGCGTGACCTGGGAAGAAGCCTTCGAGCTTATCGTCGGTCGTCTGAACGAGGTACGAGAGAAGTGGGGCCCCGAAGCCATCCTGCCGTTTTGCTACGGCGGCTCGAACGGCCTGCTCACGCAGGATACGCTGGACGCGGTTTTGTTCAGGCGGCTCGGCACGTCCCGTCTGGGGCGCACGGTGTGCGCGGCGCCGACGGGGACCGCGGCACAGGCGATGTACGGAAAGATGCCGTGCGTCACCTACCAGGACTACCCGGACGCGCGGCTCATCATTCTCTGGGGCGTCAACCCTTCGACCTCGGGCATTCACCTCGTACCGTACGTCCGGCAGGCGCAGAAGCAGGGCGCCCGGCTCATCGTCATCGATCCGCGTGCGACGCCGCTCGCGCGTCAGGCCGATCTCCACATCGCGCCCAGGCCGGGGACCGACGTCGCCATCGCGCTCTCGATGCATCGGTATCTCTTCGAGGAAGGGCTCGCCGACACCGGGTTCATCGCGGCGCACACCAGGGGCGCCGAGCGGCTCCGCAGTCGCGCCGCGGCATGGACGATCGATCGCGCGGCCGAAATATCGGGCGTCCCGGAGGCCGCGCTCCACCAGTTGGCTCAGGACTACGCGAGCACGTCGCCAGCGCTGGTGCGCTGCGGGTGGGGACTCGAGCGCAATCGCAACGGCGGAAACGCGGCGATGGCGATTCTCGCGTTGCCGTCGGTGGCCGGCAAGTTCGGCGTGCGCGGCGGCGGTTACTCGATGAGCAATTCCAGCGCCTGGAATATCACCAGGCCCTGGCTGGGTCCCGAACCGGCCACGCGCGTCGTGAACATGAACAAGCTCGGACGCGCGCTGATGGAACCCTCCGATCCACCTATCAAGGCGATGTTCGTGTACAACGCCAACCCGGTCGCGACCCTGCCCGATCAGCAGCGCGTGCTCCAGGGCATGGCCCGCGACGATCTCTTCACCGTCGTCTTCGATCAGGTGATGACCGACACGGCGGCATACGCCGACGTCATCCTGCCGGCCACGACGTTTCTCGAAGCGTACGATTTCGCGAAAGGGTACGGGCCGCTGAGCCTGCAGCTCGTGAGGCCGGTCATCGACACCGTGGGCGAATCGCGATCGAATCCCGAGGTCTTCGGCGAGCTCGCGAAACGCCTGGGCGTGCTCGAATCCGGCGAGACCGACAACGAGCTCGACATGCTGCTCCAGGTGTTCCAGGCGCTGCCGGGCGATGCCGGCACGCAGATCGGCGACACGGGCCTGGCCGTTCCTCCGTTTGGATTGCGCCCCGTTCAGTTCGTCGACGTCATGCCGAGGACGTTCGACGGCAAAGTTGATCTCTTTCCGGAGGCGCTCGAATCGGAAGCGCCGACCGGGTCTGTACACCTACCAGGACGATCCGGCTTCGGAGCGGTTTCCGCTCGCGCTCATCTCGCCGGCGAGCGACAAGACCATCAGCTCGACGCTGGGCGAGCTGCCGCGGCCCGGAGTCGCCGTCGTGATGAACCCGGCCGATGCCGCGTCGCGGGGACTGAAACAGGACGATCCGATCAGAATGTTCAACGAGCTGGGCGAAGTGCAATGCGCGGTGAAAATAGACGACGCGATCCGGGCGGGCACCGTCTCGCTACCGAAAGGATTATGGCGGAAGAGCACCTGGAATCAGTTGACGGCCAACGCGCTCGTCCCCGATTCGCTGACCGATCTCGGCGGCGGCGCGTGCTTCAACGACGCGCGCGTGCAAGTAGCGCGGCTGGAACATTCTCCGTCTCAACGCACGGACGCCCAGCCGCAGAGAATTTCCTCGTAATCTACCAATCTGCAAATCTGCCAATCTGCGAATGCGTGCTACGGGAAGATCCCGAGTTCTTCGTACACGATCGCCACCTTGTTAATCGCCAGCACGAACGCCGCTGTCCGCAGGTCTCCCATCTTTGGCTCGCGCCGCAGGGTGTCGCGGATTTCCTGATAGGCCACGATCATCGTATCTTCCAGCCCCGAATTGACGATGGCGAGCTCGTCGGTGACCTTGACGAACGATTCGCGCTCGGCGGTGCTGAATTTCCGGCCGGTGGCGGTCTCGATGGCTTGCAGCAGGCGCAGCTCGGTGGCCGCCTGGCGGCGGCGATCGAGTCGGCCGAGCCGCACATGTGACAGATTCTTCAGCCACTCGAAATACGACACGGTTACGCCCCCGGCGTTCGCGTACACATCGGGGATGACCATCATCCCCTTGCTCCTGAACACCTCGTCGGCTTCGGGCGTCGTCGGCCCGTTGGCGCCTTCGAGCACGATCCTGGCCTTGACGCGAGGCGCGTTCTCGCCGGTGAGGACGTTCTCGAGCGCCGCGGGCACCAGCACGTCGCATTCGAGCTCGAGGGCTCCGCGCGAATCGAGAATGTCGGTCGCGCCTGGAAACCCGAGGATCGATCCCGTCCGCTTGCGATAGGTGAAGACTTCCTCTTCGTTCAGGCCCTTCGGATTGTGGATGGCGCCTTCGCGTTCGGCGAGCGCCACGATAATCGCGCCCTGCTCGCGGCAGAACCTGGCGGTGTGATAGCCCACGTTGCCGAGGCCCTGCACGACGAGCCGCTTCCCTTCGAGACCGGCCGACAGGCCCAGCGTCCGCATGTCGTCGGCAGACCGGCATGCCTCGGCCAGCGCGTACATCAGGCCACGGCCGGTTGCTTCGCGCCGCCCGTGGATGCCGCCCTCCGACACCGCTTTGCCGGTGACGCAGGCCAGCGCCTCGAGCTCGCCGGTGTGGAGCTGCCCGTAGGTGTCGGCGATCCAGGACATCTCGCGCTCGCCCGTCCCGTAGTCGGGTGCCGGCACGTCGATGCCAGGGCCGATGAAGCTCTTCCGATCGAGCTCGTGCGTATATCGCCGCGTGATGCGCTCGAGCTGATCGGCCGTGTACCGTGACGGGTCGATCTGGACCGCGCCCTTGGCGCCGCCGAACGGCACGTCGACGAGCGCACACTTGTAGGTCATGAGCGCGGCGAGCGCCTTGACCTCGGATTCGTCGACCTGCGGGCTGAAGCGAATGCCTCCCTTGGTCGGCAGCTTGTGATGGCTGTGCTCGGCGCGCCACGCGTGCACGACTTCAATCGCGCCGTCGGGATGCCGCACGGGAAACGAAAAGGAATAGACCGAGTTGCAGGTCTTGATCTGATCGAGCAGGCCGGGGGCGTAGCTGCAGAACTTCGCGGCGTGGTCGAAATACGCGTTGACGTTGTCTTCGAAATTCCGCCGCCGCCTGCGCTCGACGAGCGTCGATGGAGCGTTCATATGCACTCGATTATAGACACGACCCTCAGCTCCGCCTTCGCCAAGGCTACGGCGGACCCGCCGGAGCGCTGCGCGCGAAGGCGGGCCTCAGCCCTGAGCCCTCAGCCCTCAGCTCTCAGCCCTCTGATAGGATTACGCCATGGCACGTACCGTGTTTTGCGCAAAACTGCAAAAGGACCTCCCCGCACTCGACGAAGCGCCGTGGCCAGGCGAGCTGGGCAAACGCATCTACGACAGCGTCTCCGCGCAGGCCTGGAAGATGTGGGAGGACCGCATGAAGATGATCCTCAATGAGTATCGGCTGATGCCGTGGCAGAAGGAGGCGCAGCAGCTGATGGCCAAGCAGATGGAGGATTTCTTCTTCGGCGGAACGGACGTGCTGCCGCCCGAGTACAAACCTGAATAGGTGATGACCGTAGCGATTTTTTACACGTCGCAACCGTACCTGACCCCCATCGGAAAATCGTGAAGGCGTTTCAAGAACGCAGAACCGTGAACGACTGCGCAGGCGTATACTGGGCGGTATCGTGCGCGTGACCGACCGTTTCTGCGCAGTGCCGATCGAGTTGTTACCCCAGACTCAGTCCCCACACTCCGCATACAACCCCTCTCTGCGTCCCGGCGATGCCCTTCGGCGAAGCTCGCCAACGCTCGTTGTGTAACGGCCGAACCCTGGGTCTCGCAACCGATCGGTGCGGCCATCCGGCCGGCGCCGGGTATTTTCGTGTCCCGTCTGACGGGACCAAGGAGTCAGTGTTATGGGTCGCAAGCTCTACGTGGGAAACCTTCCATATCAGACCGGCGAGACCGAGCTCACCGAGCTCTTCAGCCGTGCCGGCACCGTCGAGAGCGCGCGCATCATGCGCGACATGGCGACGGGCCGCGCGCGCGGGTTTGGTTTCGTCGAGATGGCCAGCGACGAGGAAGCCCAGCGCGCGATCTCGGAGCTGAACGAGTTCAAGATGGAAGGTCGACCGCTGGTCGTCAACGAGGCGCGGCCCAAGCCGATGGGTGGCGGGGGTGGTGGCGGCGGCTTCGAGCGCGGCAACCGTGGTGGCGGCGGCGGGGGGGGCGGCGGCCGGCGTGAACCACGATGGTAGAAAAATGAATCGGTTCGTGGGTTCGTAAAGTTCGTAAAGTTCGTAAAGTTCGTGGGGTTCGAAGGGCTCGTCCGCACCTCAGAACTTGCTGAACTCAACGAACTGAACGAACCGTACGAACCTACGAACCGACGAACTTCACGAACCTGACGAACCGTCCGTGAATGCCTCTAGACAGGTACAAGCAGAAACGTAACTTTCAGAAAACACCCGAGCCCGCGGGCTCGGTCGCGGCTTCCCGCACGTCGGCCGACAAAAAACACGACCTGTTCTTCTGCGTCCAGAAACACCTCGCGAGCCATCTGCATTACGACTTTCGCCTCGAGCACAACGGTGTGCTGCTGTCCTGGGCGGTGCCGAAAGGTCCGTCGCTCGATCCCTCGATCAAGCGCCTTGCCATGCACGTCGAGGATCATCCGATTGAATACGGCGACTTCGAAGGGGTCATTCCCGAAGGCTACGGCGCGGGCATCGTCATGGTGTGGGATCGCGGCACCTGGAAGCCGGAAAGCGCCGACATCGACGCCGCCCTCAAGAAGGGGGACCTCAAGTTCACGCTCGACGGCTACAAGCTGAAAGGCTCGTGGGTGCTCGTGCGCACGAAGGGTCCGTCCTACGGCGAGGGAAAAAGCTGGCTGCTCATCAAGCACCGCGACGACTGGGCCGGCCCGATCGACATCGCGGAATTTGCGCCGCTCAGCGTCAAGAGCGGCGGCGACTTCCACGAGATCCTCGGGTCGGATACACCGGCGATCTGGACATCGAACCGTCCCGCCAAAGGCGGCACCACCGGCAAGATGTTGGAAGACATCATTCGCAAAGCAGCAGCGTTGAAAGCCGGGAAGAGCGAGGGTGGCAAAAAAGGAAAAAAAAAGACGGAGTCGAAGAGTCGGAAAAGTCGGCGGGGAGTCTAGAGAGTCCGGAGAGTCCGAAGAGTCGCGCGAGTCCTCTCGACTCTTTTGACTCCCTCGACTCTATCGACTCCCTCGACTCTATCGACTCCCTCGACTCTATCGACTCCCCGACTCCTTACAAAAGCCTATTCCCCAGCGCCAACCACACGGCCGTCGAGAGCCTACGGCGGCCGTGGCGCGCGATCTCGTCCTGCCAGAAGTCGCCTTCGATCAACTCCGTCTCGTCCGGCAACGTGCCCAGTTGCAGCGGATGCTTCTCTTCGGCGGCATAGCGCGCCAGCACGTCGAGCGAGGGTACGGCGGCATTCTGGATGACCACGTCGACCGGCCGGCCGATGGCGTCGGAGATTTGCCGCACGGCATGGCCGGCGGTAAATCCGTTCATGCCGCTGCCTTCGGTCAGCAGGTTAGCCACGAGAATCACCGGCCCGTGCACCTGCTGCAGCGCGTCGCGCACGCCCTCGACGAGGAAGATCGGCATCAGGCTCGTGTAAAAACTGCCCGGGCCGATGATGACGGCGTCGAACTCGCGGATGGCCTCGTTGACGGCTGGATGAATCTTGACGGCCGGCTCGAGCCAGATGCGCCGGACAAACTGCCCGCTGCTCTGCCCCCGATCGACCTCCACCTCACCGCGGGTCTGCGTCCCGTTGCTGTACTCGGCGCACACGCTGGCGCGCTCGACGGTGACCGGCCAGACATTCCCACTGCAGCCCAGCAGCGCGCGCAACCCGTCGACAGCGGACAGGAAGTCGCCGCTGTACCGCTCCATCATCGACAACAGCAAGTTGCCACCGGTGTGACCGGCGAGCCGCGGGTCGATCGAGGGCACGCGCGACAGCAGCACGCGGCGGGATTCGGCTTCGTTACGCGCCAGCGCCAGCGCACACTTGAGCACGTCGCCCGGAGGCAGCACACCCAGCTCGTCGCGCAACTGCCCCGAGCTGCCGCCGCTGTCGAACATCGTCACAACCGCGTTCAGGCGCAGCCAGGGATTGTTCTTCAGACCGCCAAGCAGGCTGGGCAGGCCGGTGCCACCGCCAAAGCACCCGACGTTCAGCTGCCGCATCTTCATCGCCGTGAAATTGTACTCGCATGTCCGTGCCTGCCGATCGGCAACTGACGACTGACGACGCAGAACTGACGACTGATGACTGATAACTGATAACTATAGAATGCACTTATGAGCATCGACACGCTGGCCGCGCAGCTGAAGAATATCTTCGGCGAGCGGCTCAAGATGGTCGCGTCGTTCGGCGGTCATACCCATACCTGCGCGGTCGTGCAGACCTTGACGCTCGACGACCTCAATCGCTGCGCCGAGCATGGATCGAAATGGAACACGCTCGGACTGGAAGTGCCGCTGTTCATCGTCGAAGAGGAGCTGCCGCGCGCGCTCGACGTGTTTCCGCTGGAGCTGAGCGAGATCATCGCCACGCGCCGGGTGATCGCCGGCACCGACGTGCTCGCCGACGTCGCCATTCCAAAGCAGGAACTGCGGCGCGCGTGCGAGGTGCAGGCACGCGGCCATGTCCTGCATCTGCGTGAGGGCTATATCGAGGCCGCCGGCGACCAGAAGGCCATCACAAAGCTCGTGGCGGCCGCGGTCGAGCCGTTTCGCGCGCTGGTCACCAACGTGGCCCGGCTCGAAGGGATTACGCCAAAGGCACTGGTCACACAGTTGACGCTCGAGAACTTCGAGAAGGGATTTCCCGACGCCCTCCGCGCCGCCGAGCGCATCGTCGAGTACGTCGATCGGTGGTCGCATTGATCATGATTCTTGACGCCGAGCCGCCGAGGCGCCGAGATCAGAAACACATGTGTTTCACGATCCCGGCGTCGCGGCGTCGCGGCGTTGATGTCGCGCGCATAACGTTGATGGTGCTCGCGCTGATCGCGGCGGCCGGATATGTCTACGCGCAGGCGCCCATATCGGAGCTGACGCGGCCGGTAAACGATTTCGCGAACGTCATCGATGCTGACAGCGAAGCGGAAATCGAGCGGCGCATCCTGGCCCTGAAGCAGGCGAGCGGCGATGTCGTGGTCGTCGCCACGATCGACACGTTCGCGCCGTACGCCGACATTCGCTCGTACGCGGTGAGGATGTTCGAGAACCGCGGGCGCGGCATCGGTGCCAAAGGCAAAGACAACGGCCTGCTCATCCTGCTTGCGGTCAAGGATCGCAACGTCTGGGTGGAAGTCGGCTACGACGTCGAGCCGTTCATCACCGACGGCTTCTCCGGCGAGGTGAGCCGCGACGACATGCGGCCGTCCTTCGTGCGCGGGGAGTACGGCCCTGGCCTGCTGGCCGGCACGACACGCATCATCGCGCGCATCGCGCAGGGGCGCGGCGTGACGCTGACCGGTGTGCCGCAGCCCGCGACCGAGGTCATCCCGCGCGTGAGCCGAGTGAGCCCGTGGGTCGTTCTGGCGATCATCATCATCATTATATTGATGAGCAACAGCGGCGGCGGCCGCCGCTCGCGCATGCGTCGCGGCCCTCCCCACTGGGGCGGCGGATCGTGGAGCGGCTGGAACAGCGGCGTCGGCCCGTTCGGCGGAGGCGGGCGCATCGGCGGCGGCGGGTTTGGGGGAGGGTTTGGGGGATTTGGTGGTGGACGTTCAGGCGGTGGTGGAGGTGGAGCGAGTTGGTGAAGCGGGAATTCGCAGATTGTGAGATTGGTAGATTGGCAGATTGATTGGAAATTGCTGGTTTCACGCCGACCGCGGTGGCACAGGGCTTTAGCCCTGTCGCTGGCTATTTCTTCAAACCCTTGAACAACACGATGACGGTAGAATCATGAGTATGGCAATGTTCACTCGACGCATCGCGCTCGTGTCAGTGCTGATGGCAGCGACGCTCCTGTCCGGCTGCTCCTACAACCGTTTCGTGTCCCAGGAAGAAGGGGTCAAGGCGCAGTTTGCGCAGGTGCAGAACCAGTTGCAGCGCCGCAACGATCTCATCCCGAACCTTGTGGAGACGGTGAAAGGCTACGCGTCGCACGAACAGGAAGTGTTCCAGCAGATTGCCGAGTCGCGCTCGAAGCTGTCGGGGGCGCAGACGCCCGCCGACACGATCAATGCGGCCAATCAGCAGAGCGCCGCCCTGGCGCGGCTGCTCGTCATCGTCGAGAACTATCCCAACCTCAAGGCCAACGAGCAGTTCAACCGCCTGTCCGACGAATTGTCGGGCACCGAGAACCGCATCTCGGTCGAACGGATGCGCTACAACGAGCGCGTGCAGGAGTACAACACGAGCCGGCGCCAGTTTCCGGGCATCGTCACCGCCAAGGTCTTCAGTTTCAAGGATTATCCGCTGTTCGAAGCGCCGGAGTCGGCGCGGCAGGCCCCGAAGGTCAGCTTTTAGTGTCCCGAGTCAGAAATCCGTTGAGCACCGAGGGCGGCGATGCGCCCGGATGGCAAGGCGCGAAGAGTGAGAATATCGGGAATATTTGAGCGATGAGCAACGCAGCCAGCCGGGATGCAGCGCCGGCCGAATGCCAACGGATTTCTGACTCGGGACACTAGGGCATCGAGGGCATCGGCTGCCGCCAGCCGGTTTCGAGCAGTTCGCGCTGCAGATCGAGCGAGCGCTTGATGAGATCGGTCGTGTCGTCGAACCGCTCCATGCGCTCGGACCCGTCGGGGTGGGTCACCACCATCTCATAGCCCGCGCCGTTGCCATCCCGGCGGATTTCGCACCGCATGTGTTCGCCCTGGCGTTCAAAAATCCACATCATGTCATTCGTGTCTATCGGCAGTCTTCCGTAGGACTGCAGGGAGCTTGCGCACTTTCGTGCCTTGCCACGTATCCAGGGGTGTCGTAAATTGGAAACGGCCATGCAGACCGACGAAATCTTTCCCCTTCCATGGGAACAGGTGCTTTGGTCTTCCCGTCCGGACTTCCCCTCGTCGCTCTCGCAGCCGCGCACGCGCTATGCGTTCACGGATTTTCGCATCGTCATCCAGCGTAAAAAACGTACGGTCGGCGAGCTTGCGCTCGAGGACATCGAGAGCGTCACCTTGTCGCAGTCCTGGTGGCAACGTGCCCTGGGCACGAGTACTGTTCGGATTGTCTCGCGCCGCGACGCCGCGGGGCTCGAGCTCGCCAACATTCACCATGGGCCGGAACTCGCCCTCATCCTTCAGTTGCGAGCAACCGAGCTCTTCGGGGACGACAGGCGAAACCTCGACGCCGATTTCTTTCGTCAGGCGCTCGGCCCTGGTGCACCGTCGATTCTTCACCCCCATCAGGGACTGGCGCTCGCCATCGCCGTGGTGTGTGCGACGCTCTTCGGCCTCGTCGGACTCTCCCAGCACACCACGCTGCCACCGGTCGTGTATGCCGCCGACGATCCGATCGTCCCGGATGGCCATCACCGGACCACCGAGGAAGTCTCGGCCTTCATGGAGAGCGACGTCATGCCGTTCGCGCGGCGCGTGCTCGCACCGCTCGTCGGCGGCGCCGACAACGTGACGTGCGAGACGTGTCACGGCACCGATGGGCGCCAGAAAAACTGGCGGATGCCCGGCGTGCGGGCGCTTCCCGAACCCGAGCTCCGCCTCGCGGGCCTCGAGCAGGCGCGGTCGTGGCTCGACCCGCAGATGCGCAACGCCGTCTATGGATATCTCGCGGAGGAGAGCAACCAGTCGACGGCGGCCTACATGCGCCAGGTCGTGCTCCCCGGCATGGCGAAGCTGATGCATCGCCCTGCTTACGATTTCGCCCGATCGTACGGATACAACCGCTCGCGCGTGGCCGTCGGTTGTTATCACTGTCATCTGGTCGAGTAAAACGGGGTCGGGAGGGGTTTTCGCGGCATTGGCAAAACCCCTCCCGACCCCGTTTTATCAGCGCGATGCTGGGAAAACCCCTCCCGACCCCGATAGAATCGCCAGCGTTGCTCACGCACAAACTGGCGCTGGCCGCGGCTTGCGCGGCGTTCTGTCTGGTCGCGATCCTCAACTGCGGCGGTTACCGCTACGGCGTCGGCGATCAGGCGTTCTACGTGCCGGCGGTCGTCCAGCATCTCGATCCCCAGCTCTTCCCGCGCGACCGGGGCATCCTGCACGCACAGGATCGGCTCATGCTCTACGACGATGCGATCGCGGCGACGGCGCGCGCCACCGGCGCATCGGTTCCCGTGTTGTTCTTCATCGGCTACCTGGCCGGGCTTATCGTGCTCTTCGGCGCCATTGCCGCCATCGGAGGCGTGCTGTTCCGATCGTGGTGGACCGTCGTGCTCTTTGCCACGCTGATGACGCTGCGCCACCGCATCACTCAGACCGGCGCCAACTCGCTGGAGTCATATTTCCAGCCGAGAATGCTCGCGTTCGCGCTGGGGGCGTCCGCGATCGCCGCGTACCTGCGCGGCCGAAACGCGGTGGCCGTCGCGCTGGTCGTGATCGCGTTTGCGATCCATCCCACGACAGCACTCTGGTTTGACGTCTGGATCGGCGTGGCGCTCTTCGTTTCGGATCGCCGGTGGCGCATCCCCGTCGCCGCGGGCGTCGGCGCCGCCGCGATCGCCGCGGCATGGGCCGTCACGCTCGGTCCCCTGCGCGGCCATCTGATCACGATGGACCCGCAGTGGGCATCGGCCATGGCAGGCAAGGACTACATCTTTCCTGCAGACTGGAACGCGTCGTTCTGGCTCGTCAATATGAGCTATCTGCCCGTCGCCGGCGTCATACACAACATGAGGCGCCGCCGCGGCGTCGCGCTGCCGCGCGAGGTCGGGTTGCTCGCCGGAGGTGCGGCGCTCCTGGTATTGTTTCTGCTGGTCTGGCCGCTCATGGTCGCGGGAGTGGCGCTCGCGCTGCAAGTGCAGATTTCGCGCGTGTTCTGGATGCTCGACTTCCTCGCGGCCATCTACATTGCGTGGCTCCTGGCCGAGTCGCCCGCATCGCGGCTGGCTCGCCGCGTCATCGTCGTGGTTCTTCTGGCCGCGGCTGTCACGCGCGGGGTGTACGTGTTCCGCGCCGAGCATGCGGGGAATCCGATCGTGCGCGTCGGACTTCCACAGGACAACTGGCACGATGCCATGAAGTGGATCGCCGGCACGCCTGCCGACACCTACGTGCTGGCCGATCCCGGCCACGCGTGGAAGTACGGGACGAGCGTGCGCGTGGCGGGCGAGCGCGACGTCTATCTCGAGGAAGTCAAGGATCTGGCGCTGGCGTTGTATTCACGAGAGGTCGCGATCGAATCGCTCCGCCGCATTCGAGACGTGAACGGCCTCGACGCGTTCACACCCGACCAGCTGCGACGTCTCGCCGCCGAATACGATCTCGACTACCTCGTCATCGATCGCGACGTCGATCTTCCGATGACCTATCGCAACGGCCAATTCCGGGTGTACTCACTACGATGATCGGCGATCGTCCAGCGTCCATCGTCCAGCGTCTCAACGAAAGTCGATTGCCGATCGACGATGGACGATCGACGATCGACGATCACCCCTTCACCCCCCTCCCCCGCTGGAAGGGCGGGCACTGGATGACGTTGTACGCGTGGGGCAACCCGCGGGCGTTTCCCGCGCTGCCGGCTCCCACAGCGCGTCTGTTCGACGTGGCTCCGGGCACACGCGTGCTCGCACACTGTCACTGGCAGCCGAAACCGTGGGAACACCCGACACTGATCGCGCTGCACGGCCTCGAGAGCTCGAGCGACGCGCACTACGTGCGCGGACTGGCCGACAAAGCCTTCGCCGCCGGCTTCAACGCCGTTCGCCTCAACCAGCGCAACTGCGGCGGCACGGAGCGTCTGTCGGACGGTCTGTATCATTCCGGCCTGACGGGCGATCCCCTCGCCGTCATGCGCGAGCTCGTCGAGGTCGACGGGCTTCCGGCCTTTGCGATCGCCGGCTATTCGCTGGGAGGCAACCTGACGCTGAAGCTGGCGGGCGACTTTGGCGCGAACCCGCCGCGCGAACTACGCGCCGTCTGCGCCGTCTCGCCGACCATGGATCTCGCGGTGTGCGTGGATGCGCTCGAAGAACGGCAAAACGCCATCTACCAGTGGCACTTCGTGAGGAACCTCAAGCGGCGCATGCGGCGCAAGGCCAGGGCGTGGCCGGGCAAGTGGTCGTTGGACGCCTTGCCCGGCATCACATCGATCCGCGCCTTCGACGACGCGTACACCGCGCCGTATCACGGCTTCCACGATGCCGCCGACTACTACCACCGCGCGAGTGCCATGCGCGTCGTCGACAGGATCAGCGTGCCGGCGCTCATCATTTCGGCCGCCGACGACCCCTTTGTTCCGCCCGGACCTTTCAGGGAGCGCGCCGTGACCGGCAACCCGCACGTCACGGTACGGCTCACCGCACAGGGCGGGCATTGCGGGTTTGTCGAAGAGTCGCGGAATGGGTACGACGGGTATTGGGCGGAGCGGGAGATCGTGAACTTTCTGACGCACCACACTTAATAGCAAGGGATTGGGGATTAGGGATTGGGGATTAGTAGTCGCAAGTCGCAAGTCGACAGTCTCAAGTCGAAGTCGCACTTTGTGTGCACATGCGCTGGCGCGCTTCACAACCCATTTAGCGAACAGAGGGCGGGACTAGGTCGGTAAATGCAGCGGCGTTTTCGAGGAGTAATCCCGTCCGCGCTGTCGCGCCGGCCATATAATTCCAGCGTTGTCCCTCACCTCCGGCACCCGTCTGGGCGTTTACGAAATCATCGCGCTGATCGGCGAAGGGGGGATGGGACAAGTCTTTCGCGCTCGCGACACCAGGTTGGACCGCGACGTCGCGATCAAGATCCTTCCCGAAGCTTTCGCGCATGACGCCGACCGGCTGGCGCGATTCACGCGCGAGGCCAAGACGCTCGCGTCGCTGAATCATCCCAATATCGCGGCCATCTACGGGCTCGAAGAGAGCGGAGGTGTGTCCGCGCTCGTGATGGAGCTGGTCGAGGGTGACGACCTGTCGCAGCGGATCGCGAAAGGCGCGATTCCGATCGACGAAGCATTACCTATCGCGAAGCAGATAGCCGGGGCGCTCGAAGCGGCCCATGAGCAGGGCATCGTTCATCGTGATCTGAAGCCCGCCAATGTGAAGGTCCGGCCCGACGGCACAGTGAAGGTGCTCGATTTCGGTCTGGCCAGGGCGTTTGAGCTTGGCGGCACGTCGCCCCAAGCCACCATGTCGCCGACGCTGTCAATCCATGCCACACAAGCCGGCGTCATCCTCGGCACCGCCGCCTACATGAGTCCAGAGCAGGCCGCTGGGAAACCGGTGGACAAGCGGAGCGATATCTGGGCGTTTGGCGTCGTATTGACCGAGATGCTGACGGGGCGCCAGGTGTTCGCTGGCGAAACGGTTTCCCACGTGCTCGCCTCCGTGTTGAAGGACGAGCCAGACTGGGCCGCGCTGCCGTCGAACACTCCTGCACCAATTCACCGGCTTGTGCGACGGTGCTTGGTGAAAGACCGCAAGCGGCGATTGGCGGATGCTGCCGACGCCATACTCGAGATTGACGACGCGCTGACCACGGCGGGCGCCGAGTCGCCCGTGCGCGCCGCCACAGCGTCTCGTCCCACGATCCCGACGGTGCTCTGGGCGCTGGCCGCCGCCCTCGCCGCGGCCGCGGCCGTGCTCGCCACCTTGGCGCTGATGCGTTCTGCGCCCCCGCCGGCGCTGCAAACATCGCGCTTCGTCGCTACGCCACCAGCCGCCCAGGCGCTCGCCGTCAGCGGCTTTAACCGCGACCTCGCCATTTCGCCAGACGGCTCCCACCTCGTGTACCCGGCGGGCGCGCAGGCGCAGTTGATGGTCCGCGCCATCGATCGACTCGATGCGCAGGCGCTGCCGGGCATCATGTCTGTTTATGCACCCTTCCTGTCCCCTGATGGGCGCTGGATCGGATTCTTTACGACTGGCGCCGCAAGTGAGCTGAAGAAGGTGCCGATCACCGGCGGCTCACCCGTCCCGCTGTGCCGAATCCAGGGGCGGGCCCTCGGGGCCAGTTGGGGCGATGACGAGACGATCGTCTTCGCGACGAACGACCCATCGACAGGCTTGCTCCGTGTGTCTGCAAAAGGCGGCGAGCCGAAACCCCTCACCGCGCCCGATCCGGCGAAGGGTGAGGCCGATCATCTGTTCCCGTCGGTGTTGCCGGGAGGTCGCGGCGTGCTGTTCACGATCACGGCGGCCGGCGGCAACGCTGATGCCCAGATTGCGGTGCTGGATCTGCAGACCGGCCGGCAGACGACGCTGATCAGGGGGGCGAGCTATGCCGATTACGTGCAACCAGGCCATGTGATTCACGCCGTGACTGGTACGCTGCGCGCCGTTCGCTTCGACCTCGCGACACTGACCCTTCGTGGTGAACCCGTCCCTGCCGTCGAGCAGGTCCAGACCTCGGCGACGGGTGCCGCGAACTTCAGTGTGTCGCGGAACGGCACGTTGGTGTACGTGCCGAACGGTACGGGGGTGGCGACTGGTACGAGTCGATCGCTCGTGTGGGTGACGCGGCAGGGCAGCGAGGAGTCCATTCCCGTTCCCGCGCGCGGTTATTTCCATCCCCGTCTCTCGCCTGATGGCAAACGTCTGGCGCTCGCAATCCAAGATCAAGACCAAGACATCTGGACCTGGGACTTCGCACGCCCGTCGCTGGAACGAATGACCTTCGGTCCCGCCGTGGAGTTGTTCCCTGTTTGGACGCCGGACGGAAAATGGCTCCTCTTTAGCTCTTCGCGCACCGGAGGCGGCATCTACCGGCAGCGAGCGGATATGCCGGGTGCCGTTGAGCTGCTGACAACCGCTGCCAGTGTGCAGGTCCTTCATTCATTCTCGCGCGACGGCAAGCAACTCGTCCTCACGCAGGTCGATTCAAAGGCGAAGCGGAGAGATCTCTTCCTTCTGACGCTGGACGGTTTCACTCCTGACACTGCCGGAGTCCGGCAAGCCGAGCCGCTCCTCCAACTGCCGTTCGCGAGCGTGATGAACGGCGAGATCTCTCCGAACGGCCTCTGGTTGGCATATCAGTCCAACGAATCGAACCAGGACGAGATCTACGTGCGACCATTCCCTGCGGTTGGCGACGGCCGATGGCCGGTCTCGACTGGCGGAGGCATCCAGCCGCTGTGGGCGCAGAACGGGCGTGAGTTGTTCTATCGCCAGGGTGACCGTGTCCTATCGGTGCCGGTCGAGACAACGACGACCTTCCGTGCCGGCACGCCGACGACGGTGTTCGAGAGGCCATACCTCTCACCGCCGGTCGGACTGGCAGGCCGCACCTACGACGTGTCCCGCGACGGCCAGCGCTTCCTCATGATTAAGGACACCCCAGCCGGCGATCCGAACGCGGCACCGGCGACGATCGAAGTGGTCCTCAACTGGTCCGAGGAGCTGAAGCGGCTCGTACCGACGCAGTGATAGCCGGCGTACGTCACGCACTCACGACCCAGCCGAGATTAGTAACGATCAGTCGCATAGCGTTTACCTGTCCGCCCGAAGGCGCGCATCGGATTGCGCTACGTGGGACTGTGGGACGACCGGTTCGCCTTGCGACTTCTGACTGTCGACTTGTGACTTGCGACTGACCCAATCCCTAATCCCTAATCCCTAATCCCCACTCCCTAATCCCAGGTGTTTCATCAACTGCCGGGCGAACTCCGGCCCGAGGCCCTGCTCTTCGTGCTTGAAGTACACGTAGATGTCCCGGCAGCGCTCGCCGAGCGCGCCAATCCTCTGTGCCCACTCTTTGATGTCATCCGCCTGGTAGCCTTCATCGCGAAGGCGGAAATAGCCGAAGTCGGCGGTCAGCTCGAGCGGCGTTTCCAGCTTCTCGCTGTCGGCCACGCACAGCGCCCGGCCCCGGTCGCGCAAGCGGCCGAACACCTCTTCGTCGAACCACGACGGATGCCGAAACTCGAAGGCCGCCGGCGCTTTCGGCGGCAGGGTGTCGATGAACGCGTCGAGCCGTGCGAGATCTTTCTTCAGTGACGGCGGCAGCTGGAACAGGAGCGCGCCGAGTTGCTCACCGAGCGTGCCGGCGACGAGGCAGAACTCGGCGGTCAGCTTCTCGCAGTTCACCAGCTTGGCGTCGTGCGTAATCCGCCGGGGAGCCTTCAGCGTGAATCTGAACGCGGGCGGTACCTGCCTGGTCCACCCGGCGAGCAGCTTTTCGGTGGGCATCCGGTAGAACGTGTAGTTGATCTCGACGGTGGGAAACCGCGCCGCGTAGTACGGGAGCATCTTCGCGGCCGCAAGATCGGCCGGATAGAAGCTCCCCTTCCATTCAGGATAGTTGTACCCGGAAGTACCGACAAAGATAGACATTGGTAGATGGGCAGAATGGCAGACTGGCAGATTACGGTTCTTCTCTTAATCTACCAATCTTCCAATCTGGCAATCTACCAATTCACGATTCACCAGCGGGGCTCCCGTCGCCCGCCGCCGGAGCCGCCGTAATCGTCGCCGCCACGGCCACCGCCACCACCACCACGATTGTAGCCGCCGCCACTGCCCCCGAACGGCCGTCCGCCGCCCGCCGGTTTTGGCTGGGCCTCGTTGACGACGATGGCGCGTCCGTCCATCTGATGCTGATGCAGCTTCTCGATCGCTTTCTGCGCCGCTTCGTCTGTCGTCATTTCGACGAAGCCGAATCCGCGTGCACGGCCGGTGGCCATGTCCCGCATGACGCGGGCGCTGGCCACGTCGCCCACCGTGCTGAACAGCGACGTCAAATCTTCATCGGTGGCTTTGTAGGGAAGATTGCCGACATACAGCCTGCGACCCATGGTCAGTCCGCTCCTCGGTCCGGCGGGCTCGCTTCACCACTGCGGCGGATTCCGCCGAAGCCCGATGGAAGCGCAAACCGGACACTACCGGTTGGTAAGATGGTTGGAACTGCATCTATCTGGAAGGCGTGAAAATAGACCGGTTCCGAGGGACTGTCAACTGCTTAAACGCGATCGGGGTCGCGCAACTAAAGTTGCGCCCTACCAGGCCCTGACTAAAGTTGCGCCTACCAGGGCCTGCCTGCGTAGGCCGGGTCTTGCCTCTCAGACCCGGTTCCTACTTCAACGTCGCTGCGAAATCGGCGCCCGCCTGGGCGACGATACCGTCTTTGTCTGACGGCATTCCGCTGACACCAATCGCACCGTAGATCTGCCCGTCGACGAACAGCGGCAGCCCGCCCTCCACGGGCACGGCGCCCGGTAGAAAGGCCATGTGCGGTTTGTCGCCGATCACCATGTCCTGGAACAGCTTGGTCGAGCGCTTGAAACGAAGGGCCGCCAGCGCCTTCTCCTGCGCGACGTGGATGCTGCCCACCTGGGTCCCGTCCATCGTCACGAGATAAATCAGGTTGCCGCCATCGTCGACGATGGCGACGCAGTTGGTGAAGTTCAGCTCGCGGGCTTTGGCCTCGGCCGCATTGCCGATGGCCCTAGCCGCGTCGAGATTCAGCGATTTTTTTGTGCTGAGCTGTGCCATGCATTCCTCTGAGCGCCCCCCGCCCCTTGGCCCGTGACCCGTGCCCCTTCGCAGGAGGTGCGCTCCGCAGCGCGATCATGTTAATGGCGTGTTCCGTGGCCTGAATCGCCGCCGCGAGCTGATCGCTGTGCACGCCGCGGGTCTTCATGCCCCCTTCCCACTTGATGGTGGTCTCCACCAGGGCGTCGGTCTTGCCGCCCGGTGGGATTCTAACCTCATAGTCGAGCAGCTTCGGCAGCTCGAAGCCCAGCTGCTTCTCGATGCTCTTCAGCGCCTGCATGAAGGCGTCGTAGCCGCCGTCGCCGAACCCGGTCGCGTGCAGCTCGCGGTCGCGGTAGCGTACGAGCAGCGTCGCGGTCGGCCGCAGTCCGCGATTGGTGACAACCGAGTAGTCCTTCACCTCGAACACGCGCAGCTCGCGGGTCTGCAGCACTTCAGAAATCAGGAACGGCAGGTCGGCCTGCGTGACGCTCTTCTTCTGATCCCCCAGCTCGACGATGCGCGAAAGAAGCTGCTGCTTCTGCTCGGCCGACAGCGCGATGTTCAGCCGCTCGAGGTTGAAGTCGAGGCTCGCCTTCCCCATCAGCTTGCCCATCGCGTAGGTGCGGTACCGGCCAAAGCGCGCGGGCGTAAGCCGGCTCTCGTAGAGATTGCCCTTCATGTCGCCGTCGGCGTGAATCCCCGCGGTCTGCGTGAACACGTTCTCCCCGACGATGGGCTTGTTCGCCGGCACGCGGCGGCCCGAGAAGACTTCCACGAGCTTGCTGACTTCGGACAACGATCGCTCGTTGACCGCCGTTCCGATGCCCCCATGATCGCGCAGCACGACGACCACCTCGTCGAGCGTCACGTTGCCGGCACGCTCGCCCATTCCGTTGACGGTGACGTGCACGCCGTGGGCGCCCGCGATGGCCGCCTCGAGCGTGTTGGCGGTGCCCAGCCCGTAGTCGTTGTGGCCGTGGAAATCGAAATGATGCCCGGGAAACCGGCGGAGGATCCGGCTCACGAAATCGCGCACCTGCGCCGGGTGCAGCAGCCCGAGCGTATCGGGCAGCATGATGCGGCGTACGGGCATGCGGGTGAGCGCGTCGATGTGCTCGACGACGTAGTCGGGAGAGTGCAGCATGCCGCCCGACCAGTCCTCCAGGTAGACGTTGAACGTGATGCCGTTCTTCGCGCCGTACTCGATCGTCCGGCGGATGTCGTCGAGATGCTGCTCGTGCGTCTTCTTCAACTGCTCGCGGCAGTGATGCAGCGAGCCCTTCGTCAGAAGATTGATCACGCGGGCGCTCACCGATTTCGCCCAGTCCACCGACCGGTTGCCATCGACGAATCCGAGAATCTCGATGCGGCTCGCGAAGCCCTTCGACTCGGCGTATTCGACAATCGCCTTCACCGCGCGCCGTTCGCCTTCGCTGACGCGCGCCGAGGCCACCTCGATGCGATCGACCTTGACCGACTCGAGCAGCCGCTGCGCGATGGTGCGCTTCTCTTCGGGCATCATCGAGATGCCTTCGGCCTGCTCGCCATCGCGAAGCGTCGTATCCATGATCTCGATACGACGAGTTTTCCCTTTGCTCATCTCTTCCGGGAAAGCATAGCATTAACGTATGAAATACCGGGGTTTCCGGGTTGTTTTGCTGCTCATCATGGCGGCCGCGTGCAGCAGCGCAAAAACCTACGAGATGCGCGGGCAGATTCTCGGCGTGAACCGCGACAAGATGGAAGTTCTCGTCAAACACGAAGAGATCAAGGGCCTGATGCCCGCGATGACGATGCCGTGGAAAGTGCGGACGGCGAACATGCTCGACACCATCGAGGCCGGCGACCTGATTACGAGCGAAATCGAAGTGGATGGCAGTCAGGCCGTCGTCACGAAAATCACGAAGACCGGCACCGCGAAACCGGATGTGCCGCCGCCGGCGCCGACGGCGCCGGGCGCGAAATACCTGATGCCCGGCGACGAAGTGCCCAACCAGGTCTTCGTGGACGAGGAGGGACGCGAGCGCGACTTCCATACCATTCGCGCCAGCCGGCCCATCGCGATCACCTTTATCTACACGACGTGTCCGATGCCGACGGCCTGCCCGGCGATGGATCGCCAGTTTGCGGAAGCGCAGGCGCTCATCAAGGAGAAGGGTCTCACGGGCAAGGCCGCGCTGCTGTCGGTGAGCTTCGACCCGAAGAACGACACGCCCGCGGTGTTGAAGGCGCATGCGCAGAAACTCCGATCCGATCCGCGCGTGTGGAATTTCGTCACCGGCGAGCGCGAGGCGATCGATCGGTTTGCCACGAACATGCTCGTCACGCTCGTCAGAGGCCAGGCGGCGAACCCGGAGGAGATCGGCCACACATTGCGCACGACCGTCGTGGGTCGCGACGGCAGGATCGTCAAAAGCTACGCTGGAGCCGATTGGACAGCCACGGATCTCGTCACCGAACTGGAACGCCTGCTCTGACACCGGCCGAGCGTCGGCTCGTCGCCAGGCTGCGGACGCCGCTGGCCGTCCAGCGCTACCTCAACGCGCTTCCCTACAACACGGAGCCGCCACCCGGCCGCGCGACGCTGCGCAGCTTCCGCGGCGTCGTCCGACATCGGACGGCGCATTGCCTCGAGGCGGCGCTGTTTGCGGCGACGGTGCTCGAACAGCACGGGTACCCGCCGCTCGTCATCAGCTTCGAATCGATCGACGAGCTCGACCACGTCATCTTCGTGTACCAGCAAAGGGGTCGGGAGGGGTTTTCGCAGGAGTCCCGCGAAAACTCCTCCCGACCCCTTTTCTGGGGATCCGTCGCGCGGTCGCGGGATCCGGGGCTGCACGGACGAAAGCCCGTCTTCGCGACGCCGCGGGCGCTCGCCGCCAGTTACCTCGACGAGTACGTCGACCTCACCGGACGCGTCACGGCCTTCGCGCTGGTCGATCTTCGCGTCATGGGTGCCTACGACTGGCGCCTGTCGGGAAAGAACGTGTGGAAAGTGGAGCGGATGCTGCTCGACACCAGACACCAGCCGCTCGGGATGCCCGACGCACGATTCCGCGAGTACCGGCGGCGATATCGCGAATTCAAGGAACGACATCCCACTCGGAAGCCGCTCTTCTATGGAGGTCGCCACACGTGGACGCCGATACCCAAACACTTCTTGGCGCGACGGCGGCCCAGAGTATGATGATGCCGTGGCTGCGAAAGATACGGCTCGACTTCAATCCGAGCGCGAGGTGCTCTGTCCCTGCTGCGGCGCCACGCTCGTCATCGATCTGAATCTCGCACGCGTTGTCGGCCACAAGGAACCGGCATCCGGGCTCAACATCGAGCTCTCGGACGCGCAACGGATCCTCGCCGACGAGAAGGCGCGCCGCGAAGCGGCGTTCGAACAGTCGTTCAACACCGAGCGCACGAAGGGTGATGCGCTCTCCAGACGATTCGAGGAAGCGCTGAAACAGGCCAAGGAAGAACCGATTACGAAGCCCACGCGCGACTTCGACCTGGATTGATGCGCACGCCGGTCCATCATAAGACCCTCAGAATCGTCACCTACAACATCCACCGGTGCCGCGGCATGGACGGGCGGACCGTACCCGACCGCACCATCCAGGTGCTGGCAAGCCTGAACGCCGACGTCATCGCGCTGCAGGAAGTGATCGGTGCGGGCCCGAACGACTCGGGACACGCCGAGGAAATCGGCGCGGCGCTGGGCATGGGCTGGGTGATGGCCTCGGTGCGCCACCTGCGCGGCCATCAGTTCGGCAACATGATCCTCTCGCACTATCCCATCCGGCAGCACGTGCAGCACGACCTGTCGTGGCGCACCTGCGAGCCGCGCTGCTGCCAGCGCGCCGATATCCTCATCGACGACCGGACGCTGCACCTCTTCAACGTGCACCTCGGCACCGCCTATCGCGAGCGCAAGGATCAGGCGGGCCGGCTCGCCACGATCGTGCACGATGGCCGCGTGCATCCGCCGAAAATCCTGTTAGGCGATTTCAACGAGTGGAGCGGCGGCCTCGCCACCGTGGAGCTCACCAGACGGCTCCAGGCGATTGACCTCCGCACGCACCTGCGCCGGCGCCGGACCTACCCGGGCCTCTTGCCGCTGCTGCACCTCGACCACATCTACTACGAAGGGCTGGTCGACATTGCGGGCGTCGAAATTCCGCGGACGCGCAAATCGCTGATGGCCTCGGACCATTTGCCGTTTCTTGCGGAGTTACGCGTGGGATTCGACTAGGTAAAGTTTCTTCTGACCTTCTGATCTTCTGTTCAGAGGCGAGCGACTAGGACTCTTCGAAATCCTCGTGCTCCGCGGGGCTGATGCGCGTGGACGGACGCAGCGCCTCGCGGTAGTCGTAGATCGGAAGATCGCGGACGTGGAGACGAATCTGGCAGCCCGGAGCCTTGTCGGACACAAAGACGGTGTACGGGCTTCCATCGAGGCCATCGCGAAACGCGACGCGGCAGCCACAGGCGAGGCGGGCATGTGTGAAGCCTTTTGCCATCTGCCCCTGAGCTTACTACAAGAGCGATTTGATCTGCTGCTCGAAATGTTCTTTAACGGACAAACCGATATGTGTCTTACAGATCCTTCCATCGCGGCCGATCACGAACGTTTTTGGCAGGCCCCACGCCGCGTTGTAGCCACGCGGCCCCTTGATATCGTCCCGGCCGTCGCCGACGAGCAGCGGATAATTCACCTTGAACTTTTCACCGAACGGCGCAAGCGCCGCCGCGGGGTCGTCGACCGACACACCCACGACGATTAGGCCTTTCGGCCCATATTTCTGCTGGAACTCGACGAACCAGGGAATCTCGACCTTGCAGGGCGGACACCACGTCGCCCAGAAATCGAGCAGGATCACTTTGCCCTTGAGCGAGGCGAGATGGAAGTCCTTGCCGGCGGAATCCTTCAGGACGAAATTCAGGTTGGCGGCCTTCGGATTTGCATCACACGCCGGCGACTGTGCGGCCTCTACCTTCGCGCCTAACGGCGCGACAGTGGACAAGGCCACGTCCCTGAGCTCCTCGACGTGCTCGAGCGGCACGGCGAGCAACAGGAAGGTCAACGCGGCCACCACACCCACAACTCGAAGCACGCCACTCGCCATCAGTTTTTTCCTTTTGCCCTTTTCCTTTTGCCTTACAACGACTTCTCCATCACCCCTGCCAGCCTCTCGAGCGCTTCCCGCGACTCCCTGCCGACCAGCACATAGGTGACATTTCGCTTCGACCAGATGACCGCATCGTGGCCGAAGACGTCCGTCGATGCGCGCTCGCGGTTGACATCGGGAATCACGTACAGCGAGATTGGCTTGCCGCCCAGCCGGTACAGGGCGTGGGCCACACCCCCTTCCCCACAATAGCAGCGACGAAGACCGACGAGCTGAAGCCCCTCCACCGTGGCGCGTGGCAGGTGCACTTCGCGCCCGTAGTTGCGCGCGTAGGCGTCTTCGCCCGCGGCGGCGTCGAGGGGCGCCTCCGAACTGCCGAAGGTGAAGCACGACACGTGATCGAGCGTCAGCTGCGCCGCAAGCACCGTGGGAGAAAGCCCCGTCAGGCTGTACAACAAAACGCCGCCCAGGACCAACGTGAGGGCGGCGACCATGGAGAGCGATGCAAGGGTGGATCGGGTGATGCCAAATGGAAGGGTTCCTGTGCGCGCCGCGGCGCGACAGCGCGCGCGCAACGCTTCCGGGGCCGCCGGACGACACAGCTTCTCGCGCACCGTGTCGCGCACGACGGCCTGGAGGGCCGTCTGATGCCGGCACTTCGGGCATGCCTTCAGGTGCGCATCGACGGCGGCCCGCTCGTCCGCGGACGCCTCGCCATCGACATAGGCGGCAAACAGCGGGTCGATTTCCCGGCAACTAGGCATTGACGCTGCCCTTAGGACGAGACTTTCCGGTCCGCCGGTTCAACATGTTTAGGCACCATTTTGTCATAGAGCATACGACGGCCCCGCGAGATCCGCGACATGACCGTGCCTACCGGAATCCCTAACATTTCTGCGATCTCCGCGTAGGGGAATTCCTCGACATCGCGCAGCCAGACCGCCTCGCGGAACGCTTCCGGCAACGAATCGAGGGCCGCCTGCAGCTCGGGTTCCATGGCCCCGCGCAACAGGCTTTCCTCGGGCGTATCGGCCGGGTCGGCGGGCGCGGCCAGATCGACGCGGTCGCTGTCGACGTCAACCGGGTCGCGCCCGATGTCGCGCCGCCGGTTGCGGTAGGTGTTGTGGAGAATCGTGAACAGCCAGGCTTTCAGGTTCGTCCCGGGACGGAACTGCTTTCGAGACTTGAATGCCTTGACGTAGGTGTCCTGCACGAGGTCCTGGGCGTCGGCCTCGTTGCGCGTCAGGCGGAGCGAGGTGCCATACAGGCTGTCGAGATGGGTCAGCGCGTCGGTTTCGAAGGCGGACGGCATGCTGAACGGGACCTTGCCGCAGTATAGCGATCTTCGGAGGTTGTCCTCCGAACCGGTCGACGCGCTGTGTCCAAATCAGGCCGAAAAGCGTAAATGGCCGAAGGGTTCCTGGCGGTTTTCGAACGAATTCGAAGGCGCTCTGTGGTATGGCTCTTGCTCCTGCGGCGTCATTGCGATAGCTGTGTAATCACAGTAAGATCGCGTGAATCTCACTGGTGGCACCCCACTATTTCGCGAGGTAATCCTATGCGCACCCGCGCCCACCGCAGGGCTTTCATCTGGTTGCTGGCCGCAGGCTTCGTGCTGGCCGCTGCAGGTGAGTCGCACGCGCAACGCCTGTCCCCCGATGTGTTCTGCTCCTGGGCGCAGATTTACGCGCAGGGCAGTTCCACCGTCAACGCGCAGGGCAGCGGAAGCACCACCGTTAACAAGCAGTCCCAGTTCGCGCCGTACTACGGCAAGAACCAGATTCACTACGACCAGTTCGAGTGGCATACGTACAAGACGGACCACTTCGAAATCTACTTCTATCCCGAAAACGAGCAGCACCTGGCGCGGGTCGCGAGCTACGCGGAGAGCGCCTACCAGCAGGTCAGCTCCGACCTGCGGCACGACCTCGCCCAGCGCGTGCCGCTCATCATTTTCAAGACCCACAGCGAGTTCGAGCAGCAGAACATCGCGCCCGGCGCCGCGACCGAAGGCGTGCTGGCCTTCGCCGAAGGCGAGCGTCATCGCATGGTCCTGCCGATCGATCTGCCGTCAGACCTGCTCTACGGGTTGATCGTGCACGAGCTGACGCACGTGTTCCAGTACCGACATCATCCCGACCTCGCTGATCCGCCGCAACATGCCGCTGTGGGTCCACGAGGGCGGCGCCGAGTACGAGCGCGGCATCTGGGATCCGCTCGACCTCATGACGGTGCGCGACGCGGCCGTCGCCGACATCATCCCGCGCATGAGCGAGATGGAAGGCTACGGCGACTTCAACAACCCGCGCCTCGTGTACAACCTGGGCCACGCGCTGTACGAGTTCATCGAAGCGCGCTGGGGCAAGGACGGCGTGCGGCAGTTCCTCTTCTCGCTGCGGCGCAGCGCCATCGGCGGGGGCTCGAGCCCGTACGAAGACGCCTTCCAGATCAGCTCGCGCGAATTCGACCAGCAGTTCGAAAAGTACCTGAAGGATCGGTTCAAGGCGTTCCGCGACAAGGAGCGGCCGGCCGACTACGGACAGGATCTGTCTCCGGATCCCGCGCGCTCGCAGTATACGAGCGCGATTTCGATCGAGCCGTCCCCGTCGGGCGATCTCATCGCGATGACGGTCGGCAACCGGAAGGATCAGGAGCTCGACATCATTCTCGTGTCGGCCAAAGACGGTGCGGTCGTGCGCAACCTCACCCCCGGCTTCGACATGGATCGCGGATTCGAGTACCATCGCGTACCCGAGCCTCAGCAATATGGTCGGGTGGATGTCGTGGTCGCCGGTCGGCGATCGCCTCGCGTACTTCGTCCGTCAGGAAAAATACAAGACGCTCATCGTGCAGAACGTGATCACGGGCAAGATCGAGCAGCGTCTCAACCTGCCGAGCGTCGACAATCCCGAGTCGCCCAACATCTCGCCCGACGGACGCTCGGTGATCTTCGGCGGCCTGCGCAACGCGATCGGCGACATCTTCAAGCTCGATGTCACGAGCGGCGATGTCACGAACCTCACCAACGACGAGTTCGGCGACTACGGCCCGGTCTACTCGCCCGACGGCCGCTTCATCGTCTACATCGCGCGCATCAGCGGGTCGCAGAAGCTCTTCCGCCTCGATGTCGACACGGGGGCCAAGACGCAGCTCACCTTCGGCACGCAGGACGAGGCCGCGGCGAAGTTTCTGAACAACGATACGATCATCTTCTCGTCGACGGCCACCGACCCGACGACGCCGCTGTCGCCGGAAGTCGCGCGTAACGGGAACATCTTCAACCTGTGGTCGTTGAGCCTCAAGACCGGCGAGCTGCGGCAGTACACCGACGCGCTCGGCGGCGTGCTCTCGCCGGTGGTCCTGTCGAAAGAAAGCGCCTCACCGCGCCTGGCGTTTGTCGACTACTACAAGGGCAGCTACAGCCTGCACACCTTCGATCTGAAGGAGCCGCTGCACACGGCCGCGTCGGCCGACTTCGGGAGCCCCGGGCCGATTACCGACTTCCAGCCGCCGCTGCAGCACACCCTCGTCGCCGAGAACGTCTCGAAGAAGGGCCGTTTCGACAAGATGTTCCTCGACGGCCGCCCGCCGGTGAACGTCGGCATCACGAGCGGCGGCGACATCTTCGGCGGATCGATGGTCTCGTTCACCGACGTCCTGGGCGATCAGCAGTTCAGCATGTACGCCGCGTCGGTACAGCAGTACAAGACGCTGTCGTTCTCGTACGTCAACCTGTCGCGGCGTATGCAGTTCGCGCTGCAGGGCTACTCGCAGACCCAGTTCTTCTACGGGCAGCTGGCCAGCTACTTCTACGATCCGGCGCTGGCGCCGTTCATCAGGCGCGAAGACGCCCTCGCGACGCAGACCGTCCGCGGCGGCTCGGCGTTCGGCATCTACCCGTTCAGCAGGTACCGCCGCGTCGAGTTCTCGGGCGGGCTCGTCAACTACAACGAGGAATTCGCCGACCCGCTGCTTCAGGACGAGGCCGATCGGTATCAGCAGGAAAACTTCGGAACCCGGCTCTTCAACAGCGGCATGATGGTGCCGCTCGGCGTCTCGTTCGTCCAGGAGACGACCGTGTTCCGCGAATACGGACCGCTCTCGGGCAGCACGATGCGGCTCTCGTTCGAAACCGCGCCGAAGATCGGCAACACGCTGTCGCGTCAGACCATCGACACCGACGCGCGCTACTACGCGCGAATCGGCTCCAACGGCGTGTTCGCGCTGCGGGCGGTGGGATTCAAGAGCTTCGGCGATTCGCCCGGTTACTTGTTCTTCGGCGGCAACTCCGAGATGCGCGGCTACGACTACCGGCAGTTCGTCGGTCACAAGGCGTTCTACGGAAACGCCGAGCTGCGCTACCCGCTGATTCACGCCATGGCCACCCCGATCGGCGTGCTCGGAGGCATCCGCGGCGTGTTCTTCTTCAACATCGGCGGGGCGGGCCTCGACGGCCAGCCGTTCAAAGCGTGGGACAGCGGGACGACGACGTTTCCCGCCGACACGACCCCCGGTGGCGTCGTCATCAGGCCTCCGCAGAGGATCGACGGCTTCCGCCTGGTCGACGCACGCGCGTCGTACGGCATCGGGCTCGAAACCTTCGCGCTGGGCTTCCCGGTGCACTTCGACTGGTCGTACCGCACGATGTTCAACGAGGACTACGAACGGTATCTCTTCGGTGCGGCCGGCGCGGAGGAATTCCGCAAGGTCAAGTTCGCCGTCTGGATCGGCTACGATTTCTAAATCTGGAATCCAAAATCTGCAATCTAGAATCTAGAATCTGGAGACTTCAGATTCCAGGTTCTAGATTCCAGATCTCATGACAACCCCCTGCTCCCGTATCGTCGAGCTTCTCTCGGACTACATCGAAGGGCGGCTCCCCGCCGATGTCCGGCGCGATCTCGACCAGCACCTCAACGGATGCTCCGAGTGCACGGCGTTCGTAGGGACGTTCCAGTCGACCGTCGCGCTTCTGCAATCGCTCAATGACGACGACCTCCCGGAGGAACTGCGGCTGAAGCTGAAGGCGTTTCTCGACGCCCGCACGACCAGCTGATCGCGTCCCGCCCGATGCCCGCCGCTCCCAAACCTCCGTCGGACTCGGCCACCGAAATGGTGCAGGTGGTGCTGCCGAACGATGCCAACCCCATGGGGTTCATGCTCGGCGGCGCCGTGATGCACCTGATCGACATCGCGGGGGCGATTACGGCGTTCCGGCACGCGAGGGCGCTGATGGTCACCGCGGCCGTCGACAGCCTCGAATTCCTGAATCCGATCAAAGTGGGTGACTTCATCGTGCTGAAGGGGCGCGTGACGGCCGCGTTCCGAACGTCGCTGGAGGTCGAGGTGCTGGTCTATGCGGAACAGGCGCTGACGGGACGCCGGCAGATGACCAGCCGCGCGTATCTCACGTTCGTCACCCTCGAACGCGACGGCAAGCGCGAGGAAGTGCCGCCGCTCGCGGTGAGCACGGATGAAGAGAAGGCGCAGCACGCCGCCGCCGAGACGCGCCGCGCGGAGCACCTGGCGAGAAGGACACGGATCTAAAGGTTTTTCCGTGGCCTCGTCAGTTCGCCGCGCGTTTGGTCTCGCGCGCCTGGAGCTGCACGACGCTCTTGTCGAGGTCGATCGCCACCCGGTAGCGGCTCAGAAACTTGTAGCCGACAATCCCGCCAAGCCTGAAGCCCAGCAGCACGCTTGGCGCGCGCAGGTTGAGCACCACCACCGACAGGTTGCGATATTCGATCTTGCTGAAATTCAGGTTTACGCCCGGCATCAGGAACGCATCGCGATCCCACCCTGACGCGCCGTAGACCTTGAGCGGAATGTTTCGCATCTCGCCGCGCTCGAGGCCGCTGGCCGTGTCGGTGCTGATCGAGATCACCTGCCCGCCCGTGTCGAGGATGAAGCTGGCCGGCCCGCCCTGGACGTGGCCCGGCACCATGGCCAGCCGATGCATGCGCAGCGGCAGCTCGACGACGTCGGCCGTTTCGGCCGGCAGCTGCGCGCCCATGATGAGCTGGTTGCGATCGTAGTCGATGATGAGCGACATGCCGAGGGCCAGCGGCGAGAAGCTTTCCATCTCGCGCGTCGGCAGGCCATGCAGCGGCGGATTCTTGATGATGGACGGCACGTTCTGGATCTTCAGCGAACCGCCGATCTCCAGCTCGTCGAGGCGGGTCAGCTCCAGCTCGCGCACGCCCAGATCGCCGACGCCGGCGCTCAGGATGTTGACGATGGGACGGACGCCCATGCGAGCCGCGGTCTCACGCGAGATGACCGTCTGCTCCGACCCGGTGTCGAGCACGAAGTCCATCTGCGGCCCTTTGTTCACCTTCGCCTTGACGATGATCTTTTCGTTGATGACGCGGAAGGGGACCGTGTGGAGCTTGCCCGCGGACGCAGGATCGATGTAGATCGGCGAACGCGCGCCGAATGCGCGCAGGAAGCGCACTTCGGCCCGCGCCCAGGCCGCCTTCGCGCTGCGGTCCTTGTTGGGCAGCAGATTGATGTAGCTCCCGTAGGCGTTGGCCGCTTCTTCGTAGCGCTTCATGCGCTCGTAGACCGACCCGACCGTGTGGTGGAATTCGGCGTCGCGCGGATCTTTGACAAGGGCCGCCTGGGCCGTGTCGAGCGCCTCGTTCAGCCGGTTGCGCGCGGCCAGACTGCGCGCGAGGCCGTGCAGCGCCCGGCCGTGATCCTTCTGAAGGGAAAGCACGTCCTGGAATGTCTTCTCGGAGTCTTCGAACAGCCCGACAGCCCACAGCGCATCGCCGTAGTTGGCGATCGCGTCGGGGTTTCTGGGAAACGCGCGGGCCAGGATCTGCCCGTCCGCGTATGCATGGGAAAAGTCGCCCAGACGCAAGGCGGTCTTGACGGCGCCAATCAGCGATTCGCGCTTGATTCGAAAATCGTCGTTCGATTTGCCCTGCTCGTAGGCGTTGAAGGATTCGACATAGCGGCCGTCGTTGAACAGCAATCTCGCCAGCTGCAGCTGCACCTCGGCAGCCTCGGGCGAGATCGCCGCGGCGGAGGGTGAAAGCGCAATAGCCGCCGCCAGGGCGGCAGCCAAGGGAACCAGCCTGAGGACTGAGTACATAGCCCCTCTCGGTTTGACCTGAGTCGATTACCTTGGATTGTAGGGGTCGGGGGGCGTGCGGGCAAGCTGTTTCGGGCCCGGGTGTCTTCGCAATTTTGGATTACCCGGAACCAGAACTGGAACCGGAACAGGAACCGGAACTTACACGCGCTTCAGCGCGTGTACTGTTCGATGGGCACCCCGTCGTACATCTCGTCGATGCGCAGGATCTGGGTCTCGCGGCTGTAGGTACCCAATTCGTAATCCTCGCTCATGATGAGCGCCTTGATGGGCTTCGTGGGGCAGACTTCCGAGCAGAGGCCGCAGAAGCTGCACCGCGACAGGTTGAAGTCGAAGTAGTCGAGGATCTTGATCTTCTGCCCGGGCTCGCGGTGTCCGCCAAGCGCGATGAGGTCGTCGGGACAGGCCTTGGCGCACTGATCGCAGACGATGCAGGTCTGCGCGCCCGATTCGGGCTCCACCTGCAGGCGCAGCACGCCCCGGAACCGCGGGGCCACCGGCCGCCGCTCGGCCGGATACTGAAACGTGAAGGCCGGCTGGGGCGTGTACTTCAACGTGAGCCACAGCCCCTTCAGCAGGTCGACGAGAAAGATCGTCCGGAGCAGCTTGTTCATGAGCGCTCGCCGACGAGAATCGGCTCCGATGTGCCGGCCATGATGACGCGCTCCTTACGGAGCACGGTGTTTTCCTTGCGAATCTTGTCCTGGAGGCGCATCAGCCCGTACAGCAGCGCCTCGGGCCGCGGCGGACAGCCCGAGACGTAGACGTCGACGGGCACGATCTTGTCGACCCCCTGCAGCACGCTGTAGGTCGGGAACGGGCCTCCGGCGTTCGAGCAGCTGCCCATCGAGATGACCCATTTCGGCTCGGGCATCTGGTCGTAGAGCCGGCGGAGCACCGGCGCCATCTTCTTGGTGACGGTGCCGGCCACGATCAGCAGATCGGACTGCCGCGGCGAGGCGCGGAACACCTCGGCGCCAAAGCGCGCGATGTCGAAGCGCGAGGCCGACGCGGCCATCATCTCGATCGCGCAGCAGGCCAGCCCGAACCCCATCGGCCACAACGAGTTCTGGCGTGCCCAGTTGAGCACTTTGTCGACGTTGGTGGTGATGAAATTGTCTTCGAACTTGTGGTCGATCAGTCCCATGGTACGTCCGTATTCTGAACGTTGATAGTACTTTGCGTTCAAATCGGATGAAATTGGCCCATTTTCGGGGCGTTTCGTCGAGCGAGTAGATGGCCTCGACCGGGCACGCCGGCACGCAGGCGCCGCAGTCGATGCACTCGTCGGGGTGGATGTAGAGCATCTCGGCGGCCGCGAACTCGGGCTCGTCCTTGCGTGGATGGATGCAGTCGACCGGACACACGTCGACGCAGGCCGTGTCCTTGGTTCCGACGCAGGGCTCTGTGATGATGTACGCCATGATGCAAATGGTAGGGCCCGGCTTTAGCCGAGCCTGCCGATTATAGTATGGGCATCGACATGAAAATTGCCGTGGCCGCGGCGCTGGCGTTCAGCCTCGCAACGCCTGCGCGCGCGCAGGACTTCCTCTCGGGTCCCGTGTCGCTGGCGAACGGCATCGTCACCCTCGGATCGGATATCGCCGTCTCGGCCACGCCGCAGGACGACACCGACGGCGCGTGGTTCAACTATACAGACTACGAGCACAACGCGCTGCGCCTGTTCAGGATCGGCGTGACGGCCGACGTGCGCGTCACGAGCCGGGTCTCGGTGCTCACGGAAATCCGCAGCGAGAACGGCGACGGCGTGAAGCCGTACGCGCTGTATCTGCGCGTGCGGCCGTGGCGCGATCGGCCCATCGACATTCAGGCGGGACGGATTCCGCCGACCTTCGGCGCGTTCGCGCGGCGCGACTACGGCGCCGGCAATCCGTTGATCGGCTACCCGCTCGCCTATCAGTACCTGACGACCGGTACGGCCCGATGCGCTGCCGGCGTCGAACGAAGACGTCATCCGCATGCGCGCGCGCGGCTGGCGGCCGAGCTATCCGCTCGGCTCGCTCAACGTCGCGCCAGGCATGCCGCTGATTACCGCGTTTCGATGGGACACCGGCGTGCAGGTGCGCGTCGGCCCCGAGTCGCTGAACGCAGCCGTCGCGGTGACCACCGGCACGGCGTCCGATCCACGCACGCGCGACAACAACGCAGGCAAACAGATCATCGGGCGCGCCGAGTGGAGACCCAACGCGGGGCTCATCCTGGGCGGATCGGCGGCACGGGGCCCTTATGTCTCAGACGAAGCACTGGCCACCGTGACGTTTCCCGACGGCGATGTGCGATCGATCCAGCAGGCGCTGGGCCTGGACGTGGAGCTCTCTCGCGATCACTGGCTCGTGCGAGGCGAGCTGATCTGGAATCAGTGGCAGGTGCCCACCCTGGCGCACAGCCTCGATGCGACCAGCGGTTTCGTGGAAGGCAGCTACAAAGTGTCGCCCGGTTTTTTCGTGGCGGGCCGCTTCGACAGGCTCAACTTCGGCGCGCTGCCGTCTTCGCTCAACAGTCCGACGTGGGATGCGCCCGTCACGCGGATCGAGACGGGTGCCGGCTACTACATCCGCCGCAACTTTCTCGCCAAGTTTGCGTACCAGCACAACTGGCGCGATGGTGGGCTCATCCGCAGCAAGGGGCTCGTGGCTCTGCAGCTGCATTTCTGGCTGTGAGGATCTTTGTTGCCACCGCGCTCGTCTTTGCCATCTCGGTGGCACAGGGCTTCAGCCCTGCCCTTCTGGCGCAAACACCGATGGGCATCATCCGCGGTCGTGTCGAAGTCCCCCGCACGACGCACGTCGAACGGCGGCCCAACGTCAACGATCTCGGCATGCATCCGGGCCAGGAACCGCAGGACCTGCGGCGGCCGGTGGTCTATCTCGAATCGGCGCCGGCGCTCGCGTTTCCCGACAGCGAGCCTCAGCGTGCGACGATGGATCAGCGCAACGAGACCTTCGTGCCCCACGTGCTGGCGATCACCGTCGGCACGACCGTGGATTTTCCCAACAGCGACAACACCTACCACAACGTGTTCTCGCTGCGCGGGCCGCGGCCGTTCGATCTCGGCCGGTACGCGGCGGGCCGATCGAAATCGGTCCGGTTCGATCGCCCCGGCATCGTGCGCGTATTCTGCGAAATTCACTCGCACATGAGCGCGTTCATTCTCGTCTTCAACCATCGCTTCTTCGCGGTCGCCGCGGCCGACGGCCGCTACCAGATCGGCCGCGTCCCTCCCGGCCGGTACAACCTGGTCGCGTGGAACGAGGGCTCGATCCGCGAGTCGCGGCCCATCGTCATCCCGGATGAGGGCGGGGCGGTCGAAGCGGACTTCACCTTGCGGTAGCCACGCGTGAAGCTCCTGGGATCGCTCACCAATCGCATCTTTCTGGCCAGCGCCGCGCTGGCCGTGGTCTCCATTGCCGCCGCGGTGTACTTCGTCAGCCGTACCACCACGCGACAGGCCGAGGCCGAGCTGCAGCGCGGGCTCATCGAAGCGGGCGCGCTGGTCGATCAGCAGTGCGCCACCTTTCTGCAGACGCTCACCGTCATGGCCAGGCTCGTCGCCGACGATCCGCGGCTGAAGGCGGCCGTCGACACCGGCGACCCGCCAACGGTCCAGCCATTCGCGCGCGCCTACCAGGAGCAGCTTCGCGCTCCTCTGCGGGCGCCGCTGATCGTGCTGACCGGCAAGAATGGAAGCGTGCTGGCCGCAGCCGGCGACCTCGACATCACCGAAGGCGCGATGGGCGCGCTGCCGGAAATCCACCAGGCCCTTGCCGGACGCGAGGCCAGCGGCTTCTGGCCCTACGCCGATGGCGTGCTCCAGGTGATGACGGTCCCGATCAAGATCGGCCTCGACCGGCCCGAAATCATGGGCACGCTCACCGTGGGGTCGCGTCTCGACAACGAGCTCGCCGAGACGTTCAAGCGCGCCACGGAAAGCGACATCGTGTTTGCCGTCGACGGTCAGATCCGGGCGTCGACGCTGCCGGCGGCCGACCGCCTTCGGCTGGCGTCCCTGCTGAAAACCTCGGATGTGCAGACCATCTCGCTCGAAAACGGCGAGTACGTGGCGTTGCGGCGCCCACTGGGCCCTGCCGCCGCCGCGATGACGGGCGAGACGGCGCCAAGCGTGCTGTTGCTCCGATCGCGCAGCGAGCGGCTGCGGTTCCTGAACGCCATCAACACCGGCCTCGGCGTGGTGGGTATGCTCGCCGTGCTGGCCGCGACGATTCTCAGCTACGCCGTCGCGCGCACGATTACCAGACCGCTCGCGACGATTACCAACGTGATGCGCGAGATGTCGGCGACGGGCGATCTCACGCGGAAAATCCCGCTGAAGCACGCCGCCAGTTTCGACGACGAGGACGCGAAGCTGCTCGCCACGACCTTCAACACGCTGACCGATTCGATCGCGCGGTTTCAGCGCGAGGCCGCGCAGCGCGAGCGTTTGTCGGCGCTCGGGCCGGCTCTCGACGGTCATCGCGCACGAGATTCGCAATCCCTTGATGATCATCAAGGCCTCGCTCCGCACGCTCGGCAACGAGCACGTGAGCCGCGGTGAAATCAAGCAGGCGCTGACCGACGTCGACGAAGAAGTGGTCCGCCTGAACCGCATCGTGAACGACGTGCTCGACTTCGCGCGTCCCATCCGGTTCGACTACGCGCCGGCCGATGTCAACGCGTTATGTGCCGACGTCGAGCAGGCCACCCGCGGCGTCGACCAGACGATGAGCGTCGTCATGAAGACGGATCCGGCGCTCGGCCCCATCGTGACCGACGCCGAGCGCCTGCGCACCGCGCTGGTGAACATCCTGGCCAATGCGCGCCACGCCGTCACCGCCAGACAGTCCGAGGCGGTCGCGGCCTACGCCTCTTCGGTGGCGCAGGGCTTCAGCCCTGCCCTTTCCCCTCCCGACATCGAGATCGAAACCACCGCCATGCGGAACGCCGTGCGCCTGGCCGTCCGCGACCGCGGTATCGGCGTAAAAGCCGAAGACATGCCCCGCGTGTTCGATCCGTACTTCACGACGAAGCGGACCGGATCGGGGCTCGGCCTGGCGATCGCCAAGAACATCATCGAGGGACTGGGGGGCACCATCGTGCTCGAGAACCGCGCCGGCACCGGCGCAGAGATCCGCATCGAACTGCCTGCCCACCCAAGCGCAGCGCGCGAAGGTGGGCCTGCCCACCGAAGCGCCGCGCGCGAAGGTGGGCCGTCGCGCGAGGGTTCACATGGCGCCTAGAGGCGGCACCCTGCTCCTGGTCGACGACGAACAGAAAATCCGCCGCACGCTGGGACAGGCCCTGAAATCCGAGGGGCATGACGTGCTCGAGGCCGGCAGCGTGCGCGAAGCGCAGCGCACGCTGAGCGAACGCAACGTCGACGTGCTCATCGTCGACAACATGATGCCCGACGCCACGGGCCTCGATCTGATTCGAGAGCTGGTCGCGGCCACGCCGGAAACCGATCGCCCACAGATCCTCATGATGACGGCCCACGCCACGATCGAAAGCGCCATCGAAGCGATGAAGCTGGGAGCGCTCGACTACCTGCAGAAACCATTCGAGGTCGAAGAGCTGCTCGTGGTCGTCAGGCGCGCCCTCGAGCACCAGCGGCTGAGCTCGCACCAGCGCTATCTGCTGAACGAGCGGGACGAGGAATTCAACCACTACGGCATCGTCGGACGCAGCCGGGTCATGGAAGACGTGATTCGTAAAGCCGAGCTGGTGGCCGAGACCAAGAGCACCGTCCTCGTCACCGGCGAAACGGGCACCGGCAAAGAGCTCGTGGCCCGCGCGATTCACGCGCGCAGCGCCCAGCGGAACATGCCGCTCATCAAGGTGAACTGCGCCGCCATCCCGGAAACGCTGCTCGAATCGGAGCTGTTCGGCCACGTCCGGGGAGCGTTCACCGGCGCCGCCACGAACAAGAAGGGCAAGTTCGCGCTCGCCGACGGCGGCACCATCCTGCTCGACGAGATTGGCACGATGAGCCCGGTGCTGCAGTCGAAGCTCCTGCGCGTGCTGCAGGAGCGCGAGTTCGAGCCGCTGGGATCGGAGCGCAGCCAGCAGGTAGACGTCCGCGTGATTGCCGCCACCAACAGGGATCTGCGGCAGATGGTGCTGGACGGTACGTTCCAGGAGGATCTGTTCTACCGGCTCAACGTCATCCCCATCGAAATGCCGCCCTTGAGGAACCGGCGCGAAGACATCCCGGTGCTCGACCGAGCACTTCGTCCGCAAGCACCAGCAGCGGACCGGCAAGCGCGTCGATCGTGTCGACGAAGGCGTGCACGAGAAGCTTGCGGCCTATGAATGGCCGGGCAACGTGCGCGAGCTCGAGAACACCATCGAGCGCGCCGTCGTGCTGTCGACCGATGGCGTGATTACCGCCGCGCTCGATTTCCGTGCTCGGCGTGGCCACCGGACCATCGAGCGCCCTGCCGTCACTCAAGCTGCGGACCAACATCGAGTGGATCGAACAGGAAACGATTCGCCGCGCCCTCGACAGCGCGAGCGGCGTGAAGAAGGACGCCGCCGATCTGATGGGCATCAGCCAGCGCGCGCTGAGTTATTACCTCGCGAAATACAAGTTCCAGTAAAGCGTAACGGGTTACGGCCGCCGTAATCCATCGATCTGGAACTCGATCAAACCGGAGAAGATTTCCTCGTTCCCTGCGGCACCACCCTTGCCTTCCCTGGAGAGCATGAAGAAATTGCTCCTGCTCTCCATTGCGTTGTCGGTCCTCGTCTTGTGGGCGATCGCGTGCGGCGGCGGCGGCTCTTCCAGCGGCGGCGGTGGAAACGCGGGCGGAGGCAATCCAAATCCTTCGGGCTCGTCAGGCGGCGGATCTGGCGCGGTGGGTGCCACGATCAACCTCAGCGCGAACGGCGTGGACAACGCCCAGCCGTCGGTCGCGCTCGGAGAGCGGCTGCGCGTGACCAACAACGACACGCGCGCGCATCAGTTCATGACGACACCGCACAACCTTCACACGGATTGTCCGGCGCTCAATACGATCGGCGCGCTCGCGCCGGGGCAGAGTGGAACATCGGATCCGTTGACGACGTCGCGCGGATGCGGATTTCACGATCACATGAACCCCGACGATCCCAAGTTCCGCGGTCAGGTGCTGGTCGGCCTGGGTTCAAACGATCCGCCGCCTCCGGACCCCGGCTACTTGCGGTAGGCTCTAACGGATGCAGCGGCGCGACGGTTTTCCCTGCTAGAGTGCTCATTGGGGGGGCGGTTCTGACAGCCCTCCTTCTTGTGCCGGCAGCAGCGACGGCGCAGGATGCGGCGGCCCAGCCGCAGCCTGCGCCTGCACCCGCACCGCCCGACCCTCGCGACGTCGCCGATCGCCGGCCCAACTTCGTCGAGCCGGACTTCACGCTGATCAACCTGCCGACGACGCTGCGGCTGCCGCGCTACAAGAGCGCGTTCCGCATCACGCACCGGTTTGCGCGGACGCTGAACGACGATTTCGGAAGAGTCGCAAGCGATCTCTTCGGCCTCGACAGCGGCGCGCTGATCGGGCTCGAGTACCGGTTCGGCGTCATGCGGGGACTGCAGGCGGGGATTTACCGGACGAGCGGGAAAACGATTCAGTTCTTCGGGCAGTACGACCTCATGCGACAGAGCGCGTCGGTGCCGTTCACGCTGAACGCCGTCGCCAGCATCGAAGGCCTGAACAACTTCCACCGCGGCAATGTGGTGGAAGACGAGGACAACGCCTACGCAACCGCGCTCAGCCCTCTTCTGTCACGGACGATGGGCGAATACGCGGCCTTCTACCTGCAGCCGTCGTACATCTTTCATTCCAATACCTACAGCACGGCCGGGTTGCGAGGAACACATCGACCACGGACACGACATCCCCGGGTGCGCCGATCTGACGACGGGCATCGAGTCGAACACGCTGCTGGTCGGGCTGAGCACGCGGCTTCGCGTGCGCCCGAGCGTGTACCTGGTGGGATCGTGGACGCCCCGCGCGAGCGGCTTCCGGCCTGGCGTCTCGTTGAAGACGTTCGGCATCGAGAAGCGGCTGCGCGGGCACGTGTTTCAGCTGAATCTGTCGAACGGGCTCGGCACGACGATGGCCGAGATGGCCCGAGGCGCGTCGAGCGACCAGCGACTGGTTCCTCGGCTTCAATATCTCGAGGAAGTTCTATTAGTTCTCAGTCGTCAGTTATCAGTTATCAGTTTTCAGTGCTTCCGCTGAAGACTGAGAACTGAAAACTGACAACTGAAAACCAGCCCAGCCCTAGTTCTGCTTGACCAACTGTCCGCGAATCGCGCCGCCGCTGTTCACCGAGGTGTGCACGTTGAAGTAGTTGCCGGCCGGGTTGTTGAAGACGCCCTGCGCAACCTGCGCCGCTGTCAGCGGTGCTCGACGTGCTCTGCAGCGCGGTCTTGGTGATCGATCGCCTGCCCGGTCGCCACGGCGGTATCGGTCGCGGTCAGCGGCAGGCCGACGACGACCGCCGGTATTCGTGCCGGCCGGCGCATTGTGAATGTGGGCGCCGGTCAGCGTGGTGTTCGCCGGGAAGCCGGTGATGTTGACGATGAAGTCGTAGGTCGCCCCGGTGATGTTTTGCGCCGAATCGCGGGTCACGGTCATCGTCAACTGCATCGTGCCGCTGGCGCCGGCATCGGCGTTGGTCACCGGCGGCACCTTCGTTGCTCGGCAGCAGGATGGCGGTGAACTTCGCCACGTTCGGATCCGACGGGCTGGTCGGTGAATCATCGCAGGAAATTCCAAAGACGAGCACAAGGGCGAGCATCGCAACACGCTTCATGGGTATCCTCCCGAAAAAGAGTCCGAAATCTTGACGTCCGAAGAGTCCCTGTCCGGGAGTCCCGAGAGTCTCCCGAAGTCCCCGAGTCCGGAGAGTCCCTGGAGTCCGGAGAGTCCTGGAGTCCGGAGAGTCCGGAGTCCGGAGAGTCTTCAGAGTCCGGAGAGTCCCAGGAGTCCTCCGGAGCCCGTGCGGATTGACGAGTCAGACCCGCCGTGTCCCGGAGTTCAGGGAGTTAGACTCGTGCAATCACCGGACCATTTCGGAGTTGCTGATTCTATTGCAATCGGCGGCGGTTCACTTTACTGATTTCGTAAATCTTTACGCTGTGTGCAGTGGAACTCCGGAGGGCCGTGGGATCCATGAGTCCGGGAGTCATCGCGTCCAACCAGGACTCTAGAAGCGGTTTCAAAGGGAAAGCGGGTCCTGTCGCCGGGCTGCCCCGTCCCGTCTTCGGTCCGAACCACACGCGTACGGGAGGCGGACCTGCGGGCGTGGCCGGGGCGGCCCCGCCCGGCGCCACCCGCTTCCATGAGGTGCTTCCGACTTCCCCGCACTCAAACGTCGAGGATTCGAAACGGCTGCTCCGGCGTCAGCTTCCGCATCAGCGGATACGCCACGTTGTAGACGGGGACACCGGTCGACGTGCGCCCCTCCGGCTGACCGTTGTGCGCGTGGCCGTGCAGAACAGCCGTCACGTCGTACCGGCCGATCGGTTCTTCGAGCCGGCTCGACCCGAGGTACGGATAAATCTCGCGGGCTCTCCCTCGACCGTTCCTTGAATCGGCGCGTAGTGCATGACCACGATCTTCTTGTCGGTGCGCAGGCGTGCGAGCGCTGATTCGAGCTTGAGCGCCTCGTTGACGGCTTCGTGCACGAACTGCTTGATGATCGGCTCGCCCCACGGCCCGAGGGCACGGCGTCCGAAGCCGCCGGCAAACCCTTTCACGCCCGCAAACCCGACGCCTTGCACTTCGCAGGTGTCGCCATCCAGGAGGCAGACCCCGTGGTCGACGAGAATCTGCTGGATATCACGCTCGGGCCGGCTTCGAAATCGTGATTGCCGAGCACGGCGACGATCGGTATCCGGACCGATGCCGACAGATCCTTCACGACGTTGCGAGCTTCATCGACCGTGCCGTAGTCGGTGATGTCGCCGGCGAGCACCAGGACATCTGCCCCTGTCGTAATCTGCGACAGCAAGGGCTGCAACGCACCAGGCGACGATTTGCCGACATGCAGATCCCCCGTGGCAGCGATTCGCATCCTGGGTCTCAGAGCAACATACGTGCCTCGTGGCATCCCTCTTGCCTGTGTGGGGGCGTGACACCGACGACCGTTCAGGCCCCCAGCCGGCACGCGACAGAGTTCTACAAGCGTGTCATCAATGTGTTCCAGGACAACAGCGTCGAGTTCCTTGTGGGCGGCGCGTACGCCTTCGTCCACTACACCGGGATCGGACGCGACACCAAGGATCTCGATCTCTTCATTCGCCGCGTCGACTGGGACCGGGCCGCGCGCGCGCTCGAAGACGTCGGCATCTCGGCCGAGCTCACCTTTCCACACTGGCTGGGGAAGGCCTTCGGCGGGCGGCAGCGGGAATTCTTCGTCGACCTGATTTTTTCGGGCGGCAACGGCGTCGCCGAAGTCGACGACGAGTGGTTCTCGAATGCGCAGTGGGACGAGTCGCTCGGCTTCCCGGTTCGACTGATGCCCATCGAAGAGATGCTCTGGTCGAAGGCCTTTATCATGGAGCGCGAGCGCTACGACGGCGCCGACGTGCTGCACCTCGTCCGCGCGCGGCAGATGGACATCAACTGGCCGAGGCTGGTCACCCGATTCGGCGAGCACTGGCGCGTCCTGTTGTCGCACCTCGTGCTGTTTCAATACGTGTATCCGAACGATCGCGCGCCGCTCGCGGTCATCGACGAGCTGCTCGATCGCGCGAAACAGGAGCCAAAAGCCGAGGACGGCATCCGCCTCTGCCGCGGTCCGCTGCTCTCGCGCGCGCAGTATCTGATCGACGTCGAGCGCTGGAACTATTTCGACGCGCGCGAAGTGCCGGTCGGCACCATGACACCCGAAGAAATCGACCCTCTGGACCCAGGCCATCGACAAGAAATAGGTCATCAGTTATCGGTTATCAGTTCAGCACCCGGAAACCCCTCAGAATCCCAGGCGGAGAGAGATGCGGGCCGACCGCGGCAGCGCGGGATGCAGGTGGATGTCGTCGATCCCCTCAGCCGGCTCGCCGGGAAGCCGCGAGGTATAGAAATAATCGATGTCGCTGACCTCGGCATCGAACAGATTGAAGATATCGACCACAACGGTTGCGTTGCGGCCAAGGCGAAGACCCGCCTGCCCGTTCACGAGCGTAGTGTCGTCGGAACGCACGCTGTCGTCTTCGACGAGCGAACGTCCGCCGAAATGGCGCACGCGCACCCCGCCGAACGCGCGATTCCCGTTGTCGACCGCCGCACCGAACGAAATGACCGATTCGACGGACCCGGGAATGTGGTCGCCCGCCGGGTCGTCATCGGTGAAGCGTCCACGCGAGATCGCGACGTCGGCGTCGACGCTGACCCAGGGGTGCGGGCGGGCGTAGGTCGCCCACTCCACGCCAAGCCGCCGGCTGGGCCGCGACGGCTCGGTCGTCCCGGCATCGCCGACAAACAGCAGCTCGGACTCGATGCCCAGCCACCAGGCGGCCAGGGTCGTCTGCACCTTTGGAATCCGCACGGTGCGGACGCCGAACTCCGCGCCTTTGGCGCGTACGAGCGGCGTGGTGGGTTCCACGGGCTGTCCCGTGCCCGGATCGCGCGTCGTCGTCGAGCCGCGCGCGTCGTTGCTGTGGAACCCGAACCCGGCGTTGGTGTAGAACTCCGTTCCGCTCCAGGGACCGAGCACGATCGAGGCTTTCGGGCTGACGAGACCGCTCGACGCCGGGCCGGAGTTCAGTGGATTGTCGCCATCGACGTCGAAATTGAACACGTCGCCGCGCACGCCGACCGTCGTGCGAACGACCGAGCTCCACTGATACTCGTTCTGCGCGAACACGCCAAGCGAGGTCTGCCCCACGCGGTCTTCGCGGGTGGTCGACAATCGCTGTCTGCCCTTGTTGTGAAACAGCGCGACCGTAGCGATGCGATCGGACCGCACCTGCGCGCCAAACATATTCTCGGCCGTGCGTCCGCCCCATTCGGTGAGACGCCGATGAGTCACGCGGCCGCCGAAGAAGTTTCGGCGATCCTCCTGCTCGAACTGATCGGCGTTGCCCGCATCGTCGAGGAAGTAGGTGAAGTTCGAATACAGGTTCAGCGCGTAGTTGACGAAATAGGCGTTGCCGCGCGTCGACGTCTCGCCCGACGCCCACTGCGCATCGGTCGACAGGCTGTAACGATGCGTCTCGCCGCCGTTGGTCGGGTCGACGTGCCCGAACCGCGGGATGAGCCCCTGATCGATCGCGCGCTGCGGCACCTGGTCGGTCGCGTTCCACTCTCCGTGATACAGCAGGCCCGTCACGGAAAATCCCGACGTCGCGTTCCCCTCGCTGTAACGCACCACGCCGTTGACCTTCTGATAGTCGTCCTTCAGCGTCCACGGGCCGTCGTTGTGGTTCAGCTCGAGCGCCGCCAGCACGTGTCCATCCCCAACTCGCGGCGACACGGCGCCGAGCACGCGTGCCCATCCCTGCCCCCCGCCGCTGGCCTCGACGATCGGCCGCTCGAGAACATTCACGTAGTTCACGTTCACGGCGCCGGCAGCGGAAAAATCGCCTTCCTCCGCGTAGTACGGCCCTTTCTTGAACTGCACGCCGCTCACGAGCTCGGGAATCAGAAAGTTCGCGTCGGTATAGCCGTGGCCGTGCGCGTGCGTCGGCATGTTGACCGGAACGCCCGCGATCGTCGTGGCAAAGTCGGTCCCGTGATCGAGGTTGAATCCACGCAGGTAGTACTGGTTGGCCTTGCCCTCGCCGCTGTGCTGGCTGATGACGAGCCCGGGCACGCTCTCGAGCACCTCTCCCGCCCGCATGATCGGGCGCTCGAGGATCTGCCGCGCGCTGATCGCGCCTTCGCTGGCGGCGCCGGCAATGCCCACGAGGCTGGCGGCGGGATCGTTCACATCGGCAAGGTTGACGAAGCTCCGCCAGCCGGTCACCGTCACGTCCGCACTGAGCGTGAGCTGGAGCACCACATCGACTGTCAGCGCCTGTCCGTCGGTGAGGCGAATGCCACGCCGCGTGTGTTGCGCGAAGTTGATGAGGTTGAACGTCAGGTCGTAGTCGCCGGCTGGCAGAGAAACGAAGTCATACCGTCCGGTGGCATCCGCGATCACCGTCACCGGCGAAGCTCCTGGCCTCGCGAGCATGACCGTCACACCCGGAAGCCGGCCTCCCGTCGTGTCGACGACCTTGCCGGACAGCGTGGCGCGGTCTTGCGCGAACCCGGCACTCCCGAGAATGACGAGCATCAGCACAACCGCGCCGGCCCGTTTCACATCCATCCCCAGAGAATCGGAGCGCCCCACGCGGCGCCGGCGACGACCGAAACGACCCCCACCGCAGCCGAGGCCCACGCAACGGCGGCCGGCCTGCGGGCGAGACGCGCGAGAGGAAGGCCGGCGAGACCCGAGAGCACGGCCATACCCAGCGTCGACCCCAACCCGAAGAGCACGATGAACACGAATTGAACGAACGTCGCGGGCATGGTGGTCATCGCGAGGGCAGCCAGCGCGCCGCTGCCGGCAAGGCCGTGCACCATTCCCACGGCAAACGGACGTCGGGCCAGCGCGATGCAACCGACATGAACGTGCTCTGCCGATGTGCGGTGACGATGGACGCTGCCGCCATGCTCGTGCCAGACCTCCGGCCCCTTCGTTGCGAGCACCATTGCCGAGTGGAGCGCGCGCAGGCCAAGACCGACCAGCATGAGACCGACGATCGCCTCGAGCACGGCGGCGGCGCCGTCGGGCATGTCCACGCGAACCAGGGTGAGCGTGCCGGCAACAACGAACAGCGTCAGCGTGTGTCCGAGCCCCCACGACATGCCCATGTGCGCGCTGCGCAGCGTCGTGCGCTCGCCGGTGACCAGCGTCGAGATCGCCACCAGGTGATCCGGCTCGAACGCGTGTCGCGCGCCCACGACGAATCCGAAGATCGCGCCCAGCCACACAGACGACTGGATCGCGGCAGCAGGAGCCACACCCGCGCCCACACCAATCGTCGCCACCGCGATCAGAGCGATCGCCGCAGCAGCGGCAACGATTGGCAACGGCGTCGCGCGTGTCGGCTGGCGCGAGCCGTCAATCAGGCGCTGGATTCTGCCAAGGAGATCCCCGCCGCTCGCCGCGGGCGCCAGGACTGCCCCACCTGCTGCGCGGCGGCGCTCGAGACTCGTCAGCGCTTCGGCGTACAGCTGCCGACCGCCGAACTCCGCCACGACGAGGTCGTCGCAGCACAGCTCGCGCTCGGCGCGGACGCGATGCGACAGCCACCACATGGCCGGATGGAAGAAGAACACGGTTTCGATCGCCGTCTGAACGACGTTCCAGACAAAGTCGTTGCGCCGGACGTGCGCCAGCTCGTGAGCGAGGATGAGCTGCACCTGACCCGGCGGAAGACCCGCCAGGAGACCGGCCGGAAAGAGCAGCATCGGCGACGCCCACCCGATGACGCCCGGCACGTCGGCCAGCCTCGTTTCGACCAGGCGCACCGCGCGGGCCACACCGAGCCGGCTGCGAACGGCATCTGCAGTCGCCTGCCAGGATTCGGGTACGGGCATGGCGCTCGCGCGCAACCGTTGGAGGCGAAGCCATCCAGCAGCGAGCCGTACCGAGGCAGCACCCATGCCGGCGATCCACGCGCATCCGATCCACGGGGCCATCGCCTCGAGCCCGGCCAGCGGCAGCACGAAAGACGATGGCGGCCCGGCGGCAATTCGCCACACGGTTACCGCGCACACACCGGGAATCATCATCAAAGCCGCGTAAGCCACTACGTATCGGTGGGTCTCGCGGATTTCCCGGAGCACGAGCGCCGCCGCGGCGGCGATGACACTCGCCTGCCAGACCGAGTGCACCAGCCCCAGGCCGAGGGCGGCGAGCCACCGGCTGTCGACGAGAGACCCGATGTCAGTCGCCATGGCGGGTCTGGCGCGAGCAATCGATGAGCTTCTGGATGGCGTCGAGCTCGGCGGGCGTGGCCCGCTTGGCCGCCAGCGCCTGCATGACGAGCTGCGTCGCGGATCCGTCGAACGCCTTCGCGAGCAAATCCTTGACGAGCTGGCGCTGGGTCTGCGACGCGGAACGGCACGCCCGGTAGAGATGCGTACGCCCCCAGTCGTCGCGCCGGACCAGTCCCTTTTCGGACATGATTTGCAGGAGCTTGAGGACCGTCGTGTACTGCGTGCGGCCGAGCACTTCGTGGATGTCGCGCACGGTGCTCGGGCCCCGCTGCCAGATGACGCGCAGGATGGCGAGCTCCCCTTCGGTCGGTTTTGGCGGCTTCATGGAGCGCGCAGCTTATTACGAACCTGTTCGTAGATCAACGAAGCGGTTCGTAGTCGGCGCGAGGGAGCGCTAGAGGCCGATTCGTATGAGCCGGATGGCCGAGTCGGCCCCGCCGCCGGTCGGCCATGCGACCAGGAACCCGCGCGCGAGCCCGGCCACGAACGGATTCAATCCAGACCCGTCTGGCGTCAGGATCTCATCCGGTTCGAACCGGCCGCTCCCGAGCCGGGACACACGCACGACGATATTTCTCTTGCTGCCCGCCTGTTCATCCCACGCAACCGCGACGTTGCCGGCTTCATCAACCGCCAACTGCGGATGTCCGGCGTCTTCGACGGCGGCGCTCGACATCTGCAGCCTCGGCACGAATGACGTGCCGTCGGTCGTGGAACTGTAGAAGATCACCTTCCGCGGCTCCGCGCCCTCGATGAGCGTCGGCCAGACGATGTGGACTTTGTCGCGGGCATCGACAGCCAGCGCCGGGCCGTCGTCCGGACACCCTGAGAGCTTCCAGCCATCCTGGCTGACACGCGCGAACGGCCCGAAGGTCCGTCCGCCATCACTCGAAACCGCCAGCGCGATGTCGCGCATGCTCTCAGGGAAGATGTGCCGCCACGCAACGAAGACACGTCCACCAGAGGCGACTCCCACCGCGGTCTTGCAACAGAAGCAGACGTCGCGGGCCACGTGCGCTTCGGCAATCGAACCATCCGCGGCAATCACCGCCGAATACACATCCTGCCTCGGCGCCGCACGAGGCGCCGGGGCCGCGCCCGCCCCGCGCGTCGCATGCTGATGATGGCCGCCGGAGGACGGTTCTGCGTGGCGGCCGTCCAGCCACACCGCGTGCACGGCGTCGCGTCCGGGCCGCATCGCCTGCCATCCTCGAAGTCCCGTCAACCCGGCGCCATGCACCGCCGATGGCGCCCCGAACGTGCGGCCACCGTCGTGCGATCGCGCCATCCTGATCGTCGATTGGCTCTCGATCCTCGCGGGCCAGATGACCGTCACCAGCCGATCCGAGACGGCCACGCGCGGCGGCTGCTCGGCGTTAGCCGAGACCCGCTCGCTCTCGTCGTCAAGGCGCACCGGCGGCGAGAACGTCGCTCCCGAATCCTCACTGACCGCGGCGTATACGTGCATCACATCGTTCGCCGTCGCCGTCCAGGACGCGATGACGCGTTGGCCCGATACACCAAGGGACGGCATCCTGTTCAGCGCGCCGGCGACACGAAGATCGATGGGCGCACGCGCTATTGCCTCGGCTGCCTTCAGTGATGGCGGCGTCTCGGCGGGCGGCGAGGAGCATGCGCTCCCCGCCAGCCACCATGTAAATCCCGCGACGATTCCCCTGCTGATCTTTCCAGGCCTCATCAGAACCTCACCCGGACACCGAGTTGCACCGCACGCGGATCACCGACTGCTGTTATCTGTCCGTAGTTCGGCGCCGGATTGTCCGGGTACGATCCCGGGCCGAAATTCGTGTTCCGGGTAATCACGTTCTTCCGATTGGTCAGGTTGAACGCCTCGACCAGACCGGCGACGCGGACCCTGCCGGCGACATGAAACTCGCGCGAGACCCTGAGCCCGAGCGTGAAGAAGTCGCTCCCGATACCGGCATTGCGCTCGATGAACTCGCCATTGACGATGGGCCGGCCCGCCGTGGCCTGAATCGTGGTGACGCCCGACGTGATGTTGTACGGCAGCGCCGAGTACGCCTGCAAGGCACCGCTCAGCTCGACGGCCCAGGGCAGCATCGCCACGCCGTTGAGCACCAGCCGATGCCGTTGATCGTCGTCCGAACGTCCCCAATCCTTCGACAGATCGGTCGGATCGATTGGCGAGCTGAAGAAGAACTCACCGACGTTGTTCATCGACTTCGACAACGTGTAGGAGACGCGGTAGTGTCCCCACGACGTCAACCGCTGCACGAAGGAGACGTGCATCGAGTGGTAGTTCGACTCGGCCTCGGACGAGTACTGGCTGTTGTTGGCGTAGTTCGGATTCGGCCGGCAGCCATTGTTCGTGCCCGCCGCCACGCACGTCGGCACGTTCTGGTTGATCGAGATGATGAGGCCGTCGCCGCGGGTGTACTGGTAGCCGACGCTCACCGTGCCGGTGTTGCCGATCTGATGCTCGACTTCCACGCCGGCCTGCGTGGAACGCGCATTCTGCATCTCACGATCCATCGTCGTCAGGTTGAACAGCGTCACCGAGGGTACCGGGGCGGCCAGGATGTTCGGAAACACCGGTGCCCCTGCTTGCGTCGGCGACAGACTGATGCCGATCTGGTGCAACTGATTCAGATCGGTCGTATTACCGGCCGAGAGGATGGCGTTTGCGACCGCGCGAAGGGGCACGCGATCGTAGAACAGCCCGGCACTGCCACGCACGACGGTTCTCCTCGATCCAGTCGGCGTCCAGGCGAACCCCACTCGCGGGGACACGTTGTTGGTGTCGGTGCTGACGGTTTTGAGGAACTGCAAGTCGTACCGGAGCCCCGCGTTCAGCGTCAGTGACGGCTGGACTTTCCACTCGTCCTGCACGTACACGCCGACATTCGGGTTGGTCTGCTCGACAACCGATTCTCCGAATGTCTGCGTGAACCCGGCGTTGTTGTAGGCGCCGGTCAGAAAGTTCGCCAGCGACGAAAACGTGTAGGCACCCCGAACCGCCCTCGGATAGGTGATCGTGTCGTCGTTGTAGATGAAATCCACGCCCGTGCGAAGCGCATGTGCGCCGGCCTGGTGAGAAAGGTTGCTGACCGCCTGGAACAGCGTGTTGAGCCGTCGCTGAGGGCTTCCCGACTGCGTTCCGAATGACGCGATACCCGCAATGCTGACGGCGGGTCCGATCGGATCGGTCGGAAGCGCCTTCAGATTGCCCCTGGCAAACTGTACGCGCGTCTCGTTGACGGTCCGGTTGGAAAGCGTGAGGGTATTGCTGAACGCAATCGACTGATCGAGGTTGTCGAGGCCCGCCGACGCGCTCGGCGCATTCAGCGCGCCCGCACCGCGTGAGTTCTCCGACAGCACGTCATAGAGCGAGTAGCGCACGGTGAACTGGTCGCGATTGCCGATCTGGTGATCGAGCTTGGCAAGAAGGTGCGTCATGTCGACCGGATTCGGATAGATGCCCGTTTCTACTGGCGAACCAGGGTAGCCAACCGCCTTCAGCCTCGCATTGATGACCGGAAGACTCTCTGGAACGATGGTTGTGAGGCCGGTCTGGTCGAGGCGCCGTTGCTCGATATTCGCGAAGTAGAAGGTCCGGTTGCGGGCAAGGGGTCCGCCCATGCTCGCGCCGTACTGCTGCTGGTTCATCGGCAGCTTCGTACCCGATAGCGCGTTCTTCGCGTTCATGCCGTCGTCGCGGAAGTACCCGTAGACGTCGCCCTGCGCGATGTTGGTGCCGCTTTTGGTCACCACGCTGATGTACCCGCCGAGCGCACGTCCCAGCTCGGCCTGCCCTCCAGACGTGACGACCTGAAACTGCTCGACGGCATCGACGCCGTAGGGAATGCCGCTCAGGCCGGCGGCATCGTCGTTGGCCGACAGGCCGTCGACGATGAAGCTGTTCGAAAAATTCCGCTGGCTCCCGATCGAGATGCCCTGTCCGGGCACCGCGGAGGTTTCCGCGAAGAGCTGCGTGCTGCCGGTGTTGGTGGGTGACACCCCGGGCACGAGCAGCGCGAGATCCAGGAAATTCCGCCCATTCAAGGGCATGGCCCGGACCTCCTCGACTGGAACGGTGCCGGCAATCTGGCTGCGGGCCGACTCGAGCACCGCCACGTTGCTGGTGACGTCGACGCTCGTTTCGAGCCCGGCGAGCCCGAGCCGAAGAGGAAGCTCGAACGCCGATCCGACGGTCACGTTGACGGCCTGTGTCGCATCCGTGAAGCCCGCGAGATGCACCACGACGTCGTAGCGCCCCACGCGCAGGTAGGGAAAGCGAAACCGTCCTTCCTGGTCGGTCAATGTGTCGCGTGTTAAATTCGTCTCAGACTGCCTGACCGTGACGCTGGCGCCAGGCACGACAGCGCCTTGCGGATCGGTCACCCGACCGCTGATAGTGCCGTAGTTGATCGTCTCTTGTGCCGCGAGCGCGCGCGTCATGACGCACACGCAAATCGCGAGCAGTAAGACACGGCCCATAAATCTCATGGGTCATCCCCCGTCTCTTGGTCGTTGAACGGAAACTTGACTGAACCGGTAGCGGTCCGCCCGAAGGCGGCAACTACGCGCGAGGCGGGGGCGAAAGCGGAACGGGCGCGAGCGAGATCGCCGACGGTGAAATCGCCGCTGCGGCGTCGTCAGCACCAGCCGGCAGCGGCATGTCCATCACGTCAGGCAGCACGCCAACCGTGCCGAAGAACATGGTGAATGCCGTATCGGTTTGCGAGCATCCAATCGTCGGACAATCGCAATCGTGCTTGCCGTGATTCTCGGCGTGAAGCGGACAAACGGGCTTGTCGTGGAGCGGGCAATCCGGCATGCCCGCGTGCTCGGCGGGTGCGCCGTGATCGCACGAGAGCGCGGTCGACACGGCGGCGATCGCCACGGCGTGCCAGATGAGAGCAATCGCGGCAAACACGCGGGCGCGATTGCGGATGTGCCGCATAATCAATCAGTATGGTCCTCCTGCATGTCTGACCCTGTCAAGCTGACGCGATCCATTTTCTTGGTGGCCGCGCTGCTCATTTCGACACATGGCGAGGCACAGCCGTCGAATGACGACGGCTGGCGCTGGAACGTCAGCGGAAACATCTTCGCCGGCCTCAATTATCAGCACCGCAAGTTCGATGATATCCAGACGTTCGAATCGCAGAACTGGGCCATGGGCAGGGGCGAACGGCCCCTCGGCGACGGACACCTGACTATTCATTCGATGGTCTCGTTCGAGCCCTTCACGTTGAAGGACATCGGCTCGCCTCAGGTGTTCCAGACGGGGGAAACCTACAACGGCGTTCCGCTCATCAACTACCAGCACCCTCACGATCTCTTCTCCACGTTGACCGTCGCATACGCGCAGCCGGTGGGCTCGTGGACGCTCACGACGTCAGGGGCCGCCGTTGGCATGCCCGCGCTTGGACCGCCGCCGTTCATGCACCGGCCGTCGGCTGCCGAGAATCCGCAGGCGCCGCTCGCGCATCATCACCTCGACTCGCTTCACATCACGCCTGGCGTGCTGACCGTTGGGCTGGCGCGGCAGGGCATTGGCATCGAAACGTCGTGGTTTCAGGGCCGCGAGCCTGACGAAGACCGGATGGACATCGACTGGGGCGCGCTCGACTCGTGGTCGTTGCGTGGCTCGTGGATGCGCGGACCGTGGAGCGCGCAGGTATCGGGCGCGCACGTCAACGAACCGGAGCCGAGCCTTCCCGGCGACATGGTCCGTTTGATGGCCTCGGTCGCGCACACGCGCACAGGACCGATCTCTACCGCCGTGATGGCGGCGTGGGGCCAGACGCGCGAGAGCCATGGCGTGTCGAACGGCTTCCTCGTCGAGAGCAACATCTCGTGGCTCGAACGGAACTACCTGTACTCGCGGATCGAACTGGTGGCAAAGGAACTGCCGCACACGCACGGCGGATCCCTCCAGCCGGGGCATCAGCCCATGAACATCGGGGCGTTCACGATCGGCTACACGCGCGATCTGCTGACGGGAGGGTTCGGGCAAATCGGGATCGGCGGCGACGCCACGATGTACTACGTGCCGCTCGAGCTGCAGGAGACCTACGGCGCGCCGCTGTCATTCCACACGTTCCTGCGCTATCGCTTCGGCACGCCGTCGCACGCCGACGTCGAGCATCATCATCACTAGGTAGTCATCAGTTATCAGTCATCAGTTTTCAGTTTCTAGATTCTAGTTTTTAGTTTTTAGTTTTTACGACGGCCAGCCAGGCGTCCAGCCGCTGCGACTGAATCCGCGTGGCACTCGGCGACGGGCTCAAGACCCATCCATGGGCCGGATCGGTCCCGAGCGTCACGTCGACCGGTCGGGCGACGTCGTGCCTCTCGATCGTGAAAGTGACCTTCGTTCCGGGCGGGAATCGCGCGATCCGCTCGATCAGCTGGTCCGGCAGCAGCGTCTCGCCGTTGATGGCCACGATCTCGTCGAGCAGCGACAGGCCCGCGACGGCCGCCGGCGAACCACGGCGAATGCCCGAGATGACCGTTTTCTGATCGTCCGTTGTCGTCGTCACGCCCAGCCACGCGCGAGGCGAAGAGGCCGGCGGCGTGATGCGTAGACCCAACCACTCGATCGCCGGCGCATAGTCGAGCTCGGCCGTGGTTTCCAGCACACGCGCGAGCCAGTCGCGCATCCCCTGCGCATGCGCGGGCCCCACGATCTCGGCGGCCACGTCGCGCACGTCCTCGCGCCGATATCCTTTCTCCCCTGAGAACCGCTTCAGCATCAGCCGCATGAAATCGTCGAGCGAACGAACCCCGGCCGTGTGCTGCCTGATGTTCGCGTCGAGCAGAAATCCCAGCACCGCTCCCTTCACGTAATAGCTGATCGCGGTGTTCGGCGTGTTCTCGTTCGCGCGGTAGTAGTTGATCCACGCGTCGTAGGAGGCCATCTCGACAGGCTGCTCCAGGCGCCCCGGCGTCATCTGCAGGCTGCGAATCTGTGCCGAGAGCGCGCCCAGAAACTCGTGTGTCGTGACGACGCCGGCACGCGCCAGCATGAGATCGGCGTAATAGTCGGTGATGCCTTCGACGAGCCAGAGAGACCTGGTGTACACCTCGTTCTCGTAATCGAACGGTCCCAGCTCGACGGGCCGCAGGCGCTTGCCGTTCCACGCGTGAAAATATTCATGGCTCGCCAGGCTGAGCCACTGCAGATACTCGCCGCGCGTGTCCGCATCGAGCGGCGTGTTCATCATCGTCGAGTTCCGGTGCTCGAGGCCGTTTCGTGCCGATCCGATGATGTTGAAGAAGTAGTACCGCTCGAACGGCAGACTGCCCCAGAACCGCGCGATGGCGTCGGCCACCACGGCGAGATCGCGCACGGCCTGAGGGCCGTTCCACACGCCGCGCTCCCGGAAGCTGACGAGGTAGTGCGGCTTGCCCTGGACGCTGAACTCGTAGACCGACGGCGATCCGGCGACGATGGGCGAGTCGACGAGCATGTCGTAGTCGGCGGCCACGTAGCTGTCGGCGCCTGTTCCGGGCGTCATGCCCGAGAAACTTCCCTTCCAGGCGCGCGGCAGCACGAGCCGGACTTCGTGCGCGCGGTGCGATGGCGATTCGACGAGCGTGATGAAGGTCGACGCGCCGTTGATCACCGCCAGCTCGTCGTCCACCCAGTTGGTGCGGACGCTCATCTCGTGCGCGTACACGCGATAGCGCACCCAGACCGTCTTCGCCCCGCCGGTCGCGATCCGCCATCGGTTCTTGCGCGTCTTCTCCACCGAAAGCGGCGCGCGCGCCTCGTTGGCCGCCGTCAGCGCCTCGACATGCCGTTCGTACTCGCGCACGAGGTACGACCCCGGCGTCCACACGGCCATCATCAAATCGATGTCCGGGCGACCCTCGGTGGGATACGACGCCTCAACGTCGATGTAATGGGTATGAGGGGCGGGAAACGATACCGTGTACCGGACAGGCTCGCGGGTCTGGGCGGAGGACGGGTGTGACGAGAATGCGATCACGAAGATCACCAGGAACGGAACCAGACAAGAACACAAAGAACACAATCCTTCGTGATCTTGTTGGATGCCTCTCTTTGTGATCTTCGTGATCCTGTCCTTCATCCAACTGTCTCCCCCGCACGCAACTCAATCACCTCGATCCCTTTCGGACGACAGTGGCGCCGCAACTCATCGGGCGTCCCGGTCAGCTCAGGGAACGTCCCATAATGTATCGGCACCACGGCCTTCACACCCAACCACTCCGCGGCGAGCGCCGCATCGTCCGGCCCCATCGTGAAGCGATCGCCAATCGGCAGAAACGCGACCTGCGGCGCATGACGGTCGCGGATGAGACGCATATCGCCGAAGAGGGCCGTATCGCCGGCGAAATACACCGCCGTATCATCTTCAAAACGCACGACGAATCCGGTGGCGGGACCGAGATAGGCGCCGTCCGGCGCGCTGCTGCTGTGGACGGCCGGCACCATCGCGATCTGAAGGCCCGAGAGATGCTGGCGGCCGCCGATGTTCATCGGGCGCAGATGCTTCACACCCTGGCGCTCGAGCCACGCGGCCAGCTCGGGAGACGCGACGACGGTTGCGCCGGTCTGGCGGGCCACGGCCACCGCATCGGCGCAGTGATCGGCGTGCCCGTGTGTCACGAGCACGAGATCGATCGCCCCAACGCGCTTCGCGGCGGCCGGGCACGACGGATTGTCGGTGAGGAACGGATCGACGAGCACGCGCACGCCCTTCGGAGACGTCACGAGGATCGTAGCGTGCCCGAGCCACGTGACGTTCAACTGTCCCAGCGCGGCGCGCGCTGCGGGTGGATTCGGGCCGGCCGCGGGCAATCGCATGTGAGCGAATTATCCCTGAAAGCCGGCTTTCCGTTAAGATCGAGGAGACGTGTCCAGAGTCATTCCTCTTACGCCAGTCACACCGCGCGTCCCGAAGCCCGAATGGCTGAAGGTGAGAGCGCCCGGTTCGCCGTCGTATCTCAGGCTGAAGGGCCTGATGCGCGATCTGCACCTGCACACGGTGTGCGAGGAAGCGCAGTGCCCGAACATCGGCGAGTGCTGGACGCACGGCACGGCCACCTTCATGATCCTCGGCGATGTCTGCACGCGTGCGTGCGGGTACTGCGCGGTCGGACACGGGCGTCCGCAGCCGGCCGATCCGGCCGAACCGGCGAGGGTGGGCGAAGCGGTCGCCACACTCGATCTCGCGCACGTCGTCGTCACGTCGGTGGATCGCGATGACGTGAAAGACGGGGGCGCGTCGATCTTCGCCGACACCATCCGGGAGATCCGGAAGAGGCAGCCCGCCGCCAGCATCGAGGTCCTGATTCCCGACTTCCAGGGGCAGGCCGACGCGCTGCATGCGGTGCTCGATGCGGGCCCGGACATCCTGAACCACAACACCGAAACCGTTCCGCGCCTCTATCGTCTTGCACGATCGGGCGGCCGCTACGATCGTACGCTCGAGCTGCTCGATCGGTCGCGCCAGTACGCGCCGCACATCGCGACCAAGTCGGGCATCATGGTCGGCCTCGGCGAAGAGTGGGACGAGATTCTCGCGACGCTCGGCGATCTGCGCAATGCCGGCTGCGCGATTCTCACGATCGGCCAGTACCTGCGGCCGTCGCAGGCGCATCTCCCGATGACGCGCTACTACCATCCCGACGAGTTCCGTCAGTTGAAGGACATCGCGCTCGACATGGGGTTCGCACACGTCGAGTCGGGGCCGTTGGTGCGCAGCTCGTATCACGCGCACGAACAGGCGGACGCCTTTAAGAGGGCTCAGGGTTGAGGGCTTGGGGATTAGGGATTAGCGCGGAGTAGCTTCGCGGTCTTGCTGAACACACCAGACATCATCTGAGCAGTGAGCTTTCCGGTGTTCGTGTTCTGCCGGCTTGGATGGTAGGACCCGATCACGACCGGCGATCCCGGAACCTTGCAAACCACACCGTGACCGAACACTGGTCGTGGTCTCGTCGGAATCCCCTTTTCCTGCATTACGCGCCACCAGACGTCGAACGCAATCTTTCCGAGCGCAACAACGACCTTGACGTTGGGCAGGCATTCCAGCTCGGCGTGCAGGTGGGGCCTGCAGGCATGGATTTCCTCGGGAGTCGGTTTGTTGTCCGGCGGGGCGCATCTCACCGCCGCCGCGATGTAGGCATCCGTGAGTGTCAGCCCGTCGTGGATCGACTGAGAGGTGGGAATGCTCGCAAAGCCATTCCGATGCATGGCCGTCATCAGGAAATCCCCAGAACCTCCGCCGCCGTCGCCGGTGAACACGCGGCCCGTACGATTCGCCCCATGAGCGGCAGGCGCCAGGCCGAGTATCAGCACGCGGCCGTTGGGATCGCCGAATCCCGGAACAGGTTTCGCCCAGTAGGTGTCGCTGCGGAATGCGGCGCGCTTCACGCGCGCGATCTCATTGCAGTAGGAGCGCAGGCGCTCGCATTTGTTACAGGTGACGATCTCTTGATGGACCTTACTGAGCAACACTGGCAGGACTAATCCCTAATCCCCAATCCCTAATCCCTGGGTTTTTTGGGCTTATACACATGCGCGCTCTCCCCGTAGAACACATCCGCGGCTTCCATCACCGTTTCCGACAGCGTCGGATGCGGATGAATCGTCAGCTTCAGGTCTGACGCACGCGCGCCCATTTCGATCGCCAGCGTCCCTTCGGAAATCAGCTCTCCCGCGCCGACGCCCGCGATGCCGACACCGAGAATCCGCTCGGTTTCCGGATCGATGACGAGCTTCGTCAATCCATCGGGCCGGTCGAGCGTCGTCGCGCGGCCCGATGCCGCCCATGGGTACTTGGCAATCTCGACGGGGATGTTCTGCTTCTTCGCGTCAGTCTCGGTCAACCCGGTCCAGGCCAGCTCGGGATCGGTAAAGACCACGGCGGGAATGGCGCGGGGCTCGAAGACTACATCCTTGCCATGAATCACTTCGACCGCCACGCGCGCCTCGTGCGAGGCCTTGTGCGCGAGCATCGGATCGCCCGCCACATCGCCGATAGCGAAGATCGTCGGCTCGGCCGTCCGCCGCTGCGCGTCGACTTCGATAAAGCCCCGCTGGTTCACCTTCACCTTCGTCTTTTCGAGGCCGGCAATCGCCGAGTTCGGCCGCCGCCCGACGGACACCAGCACGCGATCGAAGATCTGCGCACCGTCAGGCGCGTTCTTCCCTTCGAAGGTGACGCTCAGACCCTTCTTGTCGTCCTTTACGCCGGTCACTTTCGTCTCGAGCCAGATCGCCTCGGCGTAGGTCGCCATGCGCTTGGCCACGACGGCCGCGAGATCGCGATCGGCGCCGGGCAGCAAGCCGTCGGTCATCTCGACCACGGTGACCTTCGATCCGAGCGCCGCGTACACCGTCCCGAGCTCGAGGCCGATGTATCCCCCGCCTACGACGAGGAGCCGGCCCGGAACATCGGGCAGATCGAGCGCCGTTGTCGAGTCGAGGACTTTCGGGCTGTCGATCGACACGTTCGGCACCGTCGTCGGGCGCGATCCGGTCGCGATGATGATGTAGTCGGCTTCGATCTTCTGCGGCCCGCCCGAGGTTTCGACGCTCACCGTCCGCGCATCAACCAGCGAGGCGCGCCCCTGGATGAAGGTCACCTTGCGCGATTTCGCGAGCAGTCCCAATCCTCCGGTCTGCTTCTTGACGACGGTGTCTTTCCAGGCGCGAAGCTTTGCTATGTCAATCGACGGCTTGCCGAACGACACGCCGAACGCGTCCGAGTGACGGGCCTCGTCGATGACCCTGGCCGCGTGCAGCAACGCCTTCGATGGGATGCAGCCGCGGAACGTGCAGACGCCTCCGGGATTTGGATCGGCGTCAACGAGGGTGACCTGCATGCCGGCGTCGGCGGCATGAAACGCCGCGACGTAACCGCCAGGACCGGCACCGATGACTGTGAGGCGTGTGCTCATGTGTTAGGGCTTAGGGCTTAAGGCTAAGGGCTAAGGCGACTCTGTAGGGCGCAACTTAAGTTGCGCACTACCTGACCCTAGCCCTCTATCCAAATCAAGGCCGGCTGTTCGATCGCCTCGACGATCCATCGCAGGATGCGCACGCCGTCGGCACCGTCGATCACGCGATGGTCGTACGACAGGGTCAGCGGCATCAGGAAGCGCGGCGCGAACTCGCCCTCGACGTAGACCGGCTCCATGCGCGCCCGCGCAACGCCGAGGATCGCCACCTCCGGCCAGTTCACAATCGGCGTGAACGCGCCACCGCCCAGGCTGCCCAGGTTGGAAATCGTGATCGAGGCGCCCTGCATGTCGCCGGGCGAGAGCTTGCGGTTCCTCGCCTTCTCGGCCGCGGCGGCCATCTCGTCGGCGATCTGGAAGAGGTCTTTCTGATCGACGTCGCGAACGACCGGCACCAGCAGGCCGCGATCGGTGTCGACGGCGATGCCAATGTGCGCGTACTGCTTGTAGACGATCTCGTCGCTCTGCATGTCGACCGACGAGTTCATCTGCGGGAATTTCTTCAGCGCGGCCGCCAGCGTCTTCATCAGGAACGCAGTAATGGTGACGGGGGCGCGTCCCTCGGCTTCGGCTTTCTTCGACAGCCGTTTGCGCAGCGCCTCGACGCCGGTGATGTCGGCGCGATCGTGCTGAAAGACGTGCGGGATGGTATTCCACGCGTGCGTCAGATGGTGCGCGGTCGTGCGTCGCACGCCGCTCATCGGCTTGCGTTCGATCGCGCCCCACTTGCTGAAGTCGGGCAGGGCCACTGCCGCGCCGGTGGCCGCCCTTCCAGCGCCGGGTGTCGCGCCAGACAACAGCCGGCGGGCGAACGCCGTCACGTCGTCCATCGAGATGCGGCCACCCGCACCAGAACCCTGAATGTCGGCGATGTTGACGCCAAGCTCGCGCGCGAGGCGGCGCGCGGATGGCGCCGCGGGAATGGACGCCGGATCGGCCGCCGCTTTCGGCGCCGCGGCAGGTGCAGGTGCCGGCGCGGGCTGAGCCGGTTTGGACGGCTTCATCTCGACGACGTCGGCCTTACGTTTCGGTGCTTCTGCCCTGGGCTCCGCCTTCGCCTCAGGTTTCGGCTGTGCACCCGCGCCATTTTCGTCGACGGTGAAAATCGTCTGGCCGACCTTCACCTTCTCGCCCGGCTTCACCTTGATCTCTTTGACAACCCCGTCCGCCGACGAAGGGACTTCGATTGTGGCCTTGTCGGTCTCGAGCTCGAGCACGGGCTGATCCTTCTTGATCGCATCGCCCGGTTTCACCATGACGCGGAGCACATCTCCGCCTTCAATGTTCTCGCCCAGCTCGGGCAACTTCATGTCGGTTGGCATTAGTCAGCTTTCAGCTTTCAGCTCTCAGCTCTCAGTGAACCATCAGATTCTGACAGCTGACGGCTGAGAGCTGATAGCTGACGGCTACGAAATTGCGGGATTCTTCTTTTCGGGGTCGATTCCGAGATCCTTGATTGCTTTGTCGACCAGCTTGGCATCGATCTGCTTGTCGCGTGCCAGCGCCGACAGGGCGCCAACGGCCACAAACCGCGCGTCCACTTCGAAGAAGTCGCGCAGCGCCCGGCGTCCTTCGCTGCGCCCGAATCCATCGGTGCCCAGCGAGACAATCGGGCGCGACACCCAGCGATCGACCGCGTTGGGCAGGACCTTCAGATAGTCCGACGCCGCGACGATGACGCCTTCGGTCTGGTTGAGGCATTCGGCGACATACGGCACCCGCGCTTTCTGCGACGGGTGCAGCATGTTCCATCGATCGCAGGCGTTGCCGTCGCGGTACAGCTCGCCGTAGCTCGTCACGCTCCAGACGTCGGCGGCCACACCGAACTGCTCGAGCAGGGCCGCGGCCTTGATGACCTCGGTGAGAATCGCGCCGCTGCCCAGGAGCTGCGCCTTGAGCTTTGCCGCGGTGTTCTTCGCCGTGCTGTAGCGGTACAGCCCCTTCAGGATGCCGGCTTTGACATCGGCACCTTCGGGCATCGGCGGCATCGGGTACTGCTCGTTCATCACCGTCAGGTAGTAGAAGATGCTCTCCTGATCGATGTACATCCGCTTGATGCCGTCCTCGATGATGGCCGCCAGCTCGTACGCGAACGCCGGATCGTAGGAAAGACAGTTGGGTACCGGCAGCGACAGCACGTGCGACTGCCCGTCCTGGTGCTGCAGCCCTTCGCCGGCCAGGGTTGTTCGTCCCGCCGTGCCGCCGAGCAGGAAACCACGGCTGCGCGAGTCGGCGGCGGCCCAGATGAGGTCGCCCACGCGCTGGAATCCGAACATTGAATAATAAATAAAGAACGGAATCGTGTTGACGCCGTGCGTCGAGTACGCCGTGCCGGCGGCAATGAACGACGCCAGCGAGCCCGCCTCGTTGATGCCTTCCTCGAGGATCTGTCCGTCCGTCGACTCTTTGTAATAAAGGAGCGTGTCCATGTCGACCGGCTCGTACAGCTGTCCCACGTGCGAGTAGATGCCGACCTGGCGGAAAAGGGCCTCCATCCCGAACGTTCGCGCCTCGTCGGGCACGATCGGCACCACGATCTTGCCGAGATCGGGGTCGCGCAGCAGCTTCGACAACAGACGCACGAACACCATCGTCGTCGAGGCGGGACGCCCGTCGGTGCCCTTGGCGAACTCTTCGAAGAGCTCCGGGTTGGGCGGCGCCGCGAGCGGCGTCGTTTTCGAATTGCGGAACGGCAGCGCGCCGCCGAGCGCCTTGCGGCGCTCCTTCAAGTAGGTGACCTCCGGGCTCTTCTCGTCGGGACGATAGTACGGCGCCTCGCCGAGCTTCTCTTCGGCAACGGGAATACTGAAGCGCTCGCGCACCGCGCGCAGCTCGTCTTCGGAAAGCTTCTTCTGCTGATGGGTGATGTTCTTGCCTTCGGCCGCGTCACCGAGACCGTAGCCCTTGATGGTGCGAATCAGCAGGACAGTCGGCTGTCCTTTGTGCTCGACGGCCGCTTTGTAGGCGTTGTAGACCTTGACGGGATCGTGTCCGCCCAGCTTCAGCTTTTTCAGCTCATCGTCTGAAATGTGCTTCACCATCTCCAGCAACTGGGGGTACTTGCCCCAGAAGTGCTTGCGGAGATACTCGCCGGACTCGACCGTATATTTCTGGTACTCGCCGTCGACGATTTCCCCCATGCGCTTGGCGAGCAGTCCGTCCTTGTCTTTCGCGAGCAGTGGATCCCAGTCCTTGCCCCACAGCACCTTGATGACGTTCCAGCCCGCGCCGCGGAACACGGCCTCGAGCTCCTGGATAATCTGGCCGTTGCCGCGGACCGGTCCGTCGAGCCGCTGCAGGTTGCAGTTGACGACAAAGATGAGGTTGTCGATCTTCTCGCGGGCCGGCAGCGTGATGGCGCCGAGCGATTCGGGCTCGTCGGTCTCGCCGTCGCCGATAAACGCCCACACCTTCGAGTCCGACGGAGACTTCAAGCCGCGATCTTCGAGGTAGCGGATGAACCGCGCCTGGTAGATCGCCATGATCGGGCCGAGGCCCATCGAAACGGTGGGATACTCCCAGAAATCGGGCATCAACCACGGATGCGGATACGACGACAGCCCGCCGCCCGGGGCGAGCTCGCGGCGGAAGTTGTCGAGGTCCTTTTCGGTGAGACGGCCCTCGAGGAACGCGCGCGAATAGATGCCGGGCGCCGCGTGCCCCTGGTAGTAGACGACGTCGCGGTCGCCCGCGTTACCGGACCGGAAAAAGTGATTGAAACCGACCTCGTACAGCGTGGCGGCCGACGCGAAGGTCGAGATGTGCCCGCCGATGCCGGTCTCGTGCTTGTTCGCGCGCAGCACCATGGCGATCGCGTTCCAGCGAATCAGGCTCTTGATGCGGCGCTCGATTTCCTGGCTACCGGGGAACGGCACTTCCTGCTCGCACGACAGCGTGTTGACGTAGGGCGTGTTGGCGCTGAACGGAAGCCTGATACCGCGGCGGCGCGCATGTTCGCTGAGCTGCTGCAGCAACTGGCCCGCGCGCGAGGGCCCGCTCTCCTGCAGCACGTAGTCGAGTGAGTCGAGCCACTCGCTGGTTTCGATGGATTCGAGATCGGCGAGGTTACCGGCGGCGATGTTCCTCATCAGTTAACGCGGTCCTTCAATCTTGATGGCCTTCAGGGCGCCGAGATCCGACGACAACTCGGTCGTTCCGGCCGGATACTTGTTGAGCTTCAACACATAGGCCGAGACCTCGCTCGTCTGCTGCGGCGTCATGGTACCGGGCGAGTCGGCGGGCATCGTCGAGTGCACGCGATCGAAGAAATCCGCCATGGTGAGGTTCGTCCAGTTGCCGATGAACTCGAGGCCCACGAGCGCGGGCCCGGCCTCGCCGCCGGTCAAATCGGGTCCGTGGCAGCTCGTGCACAGTTTGGCCGCGACGGCTTCGCCGCGCTTCGCCTGCTCCTCGGTATAGACACCCGCCCACACGCTACCGCCGGCCGCATCCTGCGCCCGGACGCGTGCGGTCGACGTGAGGACAGTGCCCGCGACGAGGGCGAACATGGCAGTCGCCGCCCCGACGATCTGCGTCCAATTTCTGCTTGCAGCTCTCATGGTGCCTCACTGGTAACGACAGAGAAGGTCATTATACAATTTTCATTGTGACCACATGAAAATGCCGCCCGTCGTTCTTGTCGCGGCATTTCTTGCCTTCTTCTTGTACGCGCCGCTCGGCGCGCACGATATTCCCGACGAGATTGTCGTACAGAGCTATCTCAGACCTCAGCAGACGACGCTCCAGGTGCTGCTGCGCGTGCCGCTGCTCGCGATTGCCGACGCCAGCCTTCCCAAAGACGGAACGGGCTACCTCGCCATGGCGTACCTGGATCCGGCGTTGCGCGAGGCCGCGAACCAGCTGGCCAACGGCATCGTGCTGCTCGAGGGCGACGAGCGGCTGACGCGCTACGAGCTGGTGAACGCACGCATCTCGCTGGCGTCGGACCGATCATTCGATACCTACGACGGGGCGATGGGGCGGGTGCGTGGAGCGAAGCTGCCCGACACGACGCAGATTTACTACAACCAGGGCTTCCTCGATCTCGAGCTGAACGTGCCGATTCAATCCCAGGACTCGTCCTTCTCGATGCGCGTCCTGTTCGGGCGGGGACTGGCGAATCGCACGGCCACCTACATCAACTTCATCCGCCCGGACGGCGCCGTTCGCGCGTTCCGGATTCACGACGAGACGCCGCTGGTGCGGCTCGATCCACAAGTCCATCAGGCGGCCTGGGTCTTTCTCTCGGCCGGCTTCTACCGGTTCCTCGACGGCCTCGACCATTTGCTGTTTGTCATCGTGCTGGCGATTCCGTATCGCCGGGCGCGCGATCTCGTGAAGCCCTTCGTCGCGTTTGCGATCGCGCACTCGATCACGCTCATGTTCGCGGCGTTCGGCCTCGCGCCCATGGGCACGTGGTTCGCGCCGACGATTGGCGCGCTCATCGCGCTGTCGCTCGTGTACGTCGCCATCGAGAACGGGGTCGGGAGGGGTTTTCCCTTCCGTGCAGAGGAAAACCCCTCCCGACCCCGTTTTCAGCACCGCTGGATCGTCGCGCTCGTGTTCGGGCTCTTCCACGGGCTCGGTTTCGCGGTCGCGCTCCAGGAAACCCTGCAGTTCGCCGGGGCGCATCACCTCGCGGCGCTCGCCGCCTACAACGTCGGGCTCGAGCTGGGGACGCTGATCATCCTGGCGATCGTCGTGCCGGCAGCCAATCTCCTGTTTACACAAGTGGTACCCGAGCGCGCCGGCGTCATCATCTCGTCGGTCCTCATCGGTCACGTCGGCTGGCACTGGATGACCGAGCGCTTCACGACCGCGCAACTCTCGGGATGGCCGTCGATGGATTTGCCGTTCCTGCTCACGCTCGTCCGATGGTTGCTGGCGTTAACCGTCATCGGCGGAGCTGTGTGGTTCCTCGCGGGGTTCTTGAAGCGCAAGCCGGAAGCGCCCGACGTGGCGGAAAAGTCAATCGTCGATAGTCGACGGTCGTGAGTCGCTAGCTAGTCGACACGCCGGAAGCCCGAAGCCAGAAGCCCAAGACAGGACTCCTCAATGTTGAAAGCGCTGACGCTCTGCACAATGTCGTTTGCTCTGCTTTCGTCATTCGCACCGGCGCACGCCCAGAGCGGTCCGGCCGGCGCGGTAGACCAGGTGCGCGCGGCGGAGACCGCGTTCGCCAAATCGATGGCCGACCGCAACGCCACCGCCTTTGCGTCGCTCCTCGCCGACGAAGCGGTGTTCTTCGGGAGCAAGACCGTGCAGCACGGCAAGCCGGAAGTGGTCGCGGCCTGGAAGCGGTTCTTCGACGGCCCGGCCGCGCCGTTTTCATGGGCGCCGGCCGAGGTAGAGGTGCTCGCGTCGGGCACGCTCGGCATGACGAGCGGGCCCGTCTACGATCCAAACGGACAGCGCATCGGCACGTTCAACTCCATCTGGCAGAGACAGAAAGACGGCTCGTGGAAGATCATCTTCGACAAGGGCTGCCCGCCGTGTGAGTGCGGTAAATAGTCGCAAGGCGAACGTCTAAAATCGGTAGGCGCAAGGCCAATAGTCGCCAGGCGAAAGTCGGAAGTCGGTAGGCGCAAGTCCGTCGGCGCAAGTCCGTCGGAAGTCGAAGGTCAGTAGACTTTCGCCTCCCGACTCCCGACTGGCGCCTTTCGACTCACCCACTCCCGGACCGTCTCAGCGGCGACGTCAGGACGGTCCGAGATGATGCCGTCCACACCCCAGTCCAGCAGTCGCCGCATGTCGTCGGGCTCGTCCACCGTCCACACCTGCACCGCGAGCCCCGCCGTGTGCGCGAGCCGCACGAAGCGCGGCGAGACGACGCGCGTGCGGCCGCTCGTTTCCGGCACCTGAAAGGCCTGACACCCCGCCCATCCGGGTGAAAGTCCCATCCACGAGCCATACAACGCCATCCGGACTTCGAGGCGAGCGCCGCTGGTGGCAATCTCCGGCGCCAGCGCGCGCGCCGCGCGCAATGCCCCCAGGCTGAACGACCCGAGGCAGACGCGCCCGGCGGCGCCGGCGCGGCGGACCTCCTGCACGACGGCACGGGCCAGCTCCGGCCGTCGCTCCTTCAACTCGATGATGACCGCGGTGGTGGGATAACGCGCGAAGACCTCGCCAAGCGTGGGCACGTCGAGGGCGGCCAGCTCGGCGGCGGTGCGGTCCGACACGAGACCGGTGGCACGCGTCGTGCGGTCGAGGCGGTCGTCGTGATGTACGACCACCGCACCGTCACGCGAGAGATGCACGTCGAGCTCGAAGCCGTCGGCGCCGGCCGCGAGCCCGCGGTCGAACGCCGTTATCGTGTTCTCCGGGCCGATCTTGCTGCCGCCGCGGTGCGCAAAGACGAGGGGCCGCGACGACCGGATCGCCGGATGCACCGCGCGATTCTAGCTGGGATAGAATCGGGCATGGCCACTATTTCGACCATCAAGACGCTCGGCGCGCTGCGCCGCGCTCGCGAAGCCTCTCCCGAGGCGTTTGTGCGGCGGTCGGTCAAGAACGAAGTCCGCGACAACCTCATAAATAAACTGAAGACCGGCGAACCGCTGTTCCCCGGCATCATCGGCTACGACGAAACGGTCATTCCACAGCTGGTCAACGCAATTCTGTCGCGTCACAACTTCATTCTGCTCGGTCTGCGCGGCCAGGCGAAGAGCCGCATCCTGCGCGCGCTGGTCGCGATGCTCGACGAGCACCTGCCGGTGGTCGCCGGCTGCGAGATCCACGACGACCCGCTCGCGCCGATCTGCTCGGCGTGCCGGATGCGGATCGCGGCCGAAGGCGACGACACGACGATTGCCTGGCTGCCGCGCGACGAACGCTACGTCGAGAAGCTCGCCACGCCGGACGTGACCATCGCCGACATGGTGGGCGACATCGATCCGATCAAGGCGGCCCGGAGCGGGCTGCAGTTGTCCGACGAGCTGACGATTCACTACGGGCTGCTGCCGCGGGCCAACCGCGGCATCTTCGGCATCAACGAGCTGCCCGACCTCGCGGGCAAGATTCAGGTCGGTCTCTTCAACATCCTTCAGGAAGGCGACATCCAGATTAAGGGCTATCCGATCCGGCTGCCGCTCGACCTGCTGATGGTCTTCACCGCCAACCCCGAGGATTACACGGCGCGCGGCAAGATCATCACGCCGTTGAAAGACCGCATCGGCTCCGAGATCCGCACGCACTATCCGTCGACGCGGCGGCATGCGATGGACATCACGGCGCAGGAAGCGTGGCTCGATCGGGCCAGCGACGGCAAGGACATCGACGTCCCGGCCTACGTGCGTGAAGTCGTCGAGGAGATTGCGTTTCAGGCGCGCGCCGATCGCAAGATCGACCGCCGGTCGGGCGTCAGCCAGCGGCTGGCCATCACGTGCCTCGAAAACGTCCTGTCCAACGCCGAGCGCCGCGCGCTGACCAACGATGAGTCGCCGATTGTGGCGCGCGTCACCGACGTGTACGCCGCGTTGCCGTCGATTACCGGTAAGTTCGAAATGGAATACGAGGGCGAGCTCAAGGGCGCCGACAACGTCGCCCGCGACCTCATCCGCGCGTCGGTGGCCAGCGTGTTCGGCGAGCGGTTCGACAACGCCGATGTCCGCCGCGTCATCGAGTGGTTCGACCTGGGCGGGTCGCTGCAGTCGGCCGACACCTCGCCGGCGAAAGATCTGCTCGCACAGGCCCGGGGAGTGCAGGGGCTCGTCGAGCTGGCGCAGCAGCACCTCGATCTCGATCCGAAGGCGCCCGAGCCGGTGCTGGCGTCGGCGGTCGATTTCGTCCTCGAGGGCCTGTACGCGCAGAAGAAGATCAGCCGCAGCGAGGATCGCGGGTACCACGCCGCCGAGCAGCCCCAGCGGCGCCCGACGACACGGACCGCCGAGCGCGACATGGAGGAAGGGTTCCAGGTGCCGGGAGGGAAGAAGAAGTATTACAACTAGGGCTGGCTAGGGATTAGGGATTAGGGATTAGGGATTAGGGATTAGGGATTAGGGATTGTAGGGCGCAACTTAAGTTGCGCAAAAAATAACGTGCGATACAAGTACTCAAAATATACGGGCGATCCGCTGGACGATCTCGATCTCGACGAGCTGATCGAAAAACTGTCGGATTTACTCCTGTCGAGCGGCTTCCAGTCGCCGTACGGCGGCATGTACGGCGAGTCCGAAGACGACCGCACGATGCAGGCCCTGCACGACGCCATCATGGACGCGCTCTTCAACGGCGGCGTGCTGCCGGAGGAAGCGCTCGAGCGATTGCTGGGCGACCCGGCCGATGCCGACCAGGCCGATGCGCGATCGAAGCTGGAAAAACTCATCCAGGACATCATCGATCGCATGATGCAGGAAGGGTTCATCTCACCGGCGCCCGATCTGGAGGCCGATCGCGCCGAGCGACAGTCGCGCGGCACGGGCGGCGGTTTCGGTCCCGACGCGCCGCCGACGCGCTTCGAGGTGACCGACAAGAGCCTCGATTTCCTGGGCTACCGCGCGCTGCGCGATCTGATGGGCTCGCTCGGCAAGAGCAGCCTCGGACGGCACGATACGCGCGACAACGCGACCGGTATCGAGACGATCGCGGCGCCCAAACCCTATGAGTTCGGCGACGCCCTGAACCTCGATCCGAGCAGCACCGTGCTCAACGCGGTGCTGCGGGCACGCCGGAATGCGGAAACGGTTCCGGGATCCGTTTTCGACGGTCCGGGGCGACAACGGATCCCGGAACCGTTTTCGATCGACATCACGTACGAAGACCTGATGGTGGCCCAGGGCGAGTATCAGTCGTCGTGCGCGACGGTGCTGATGCTCGACTGCAGCCACAGCATGATCCTGTACGGCGAGGATCGCTTCACGCCCGCCAAGCGGGTCGCGCTGGCGCTCGCCAATCTCATCCGGCTTCAATATCCCGGCGATGCGCTGAACGTCATCCTGTTTCACGACTCGGCCGAGGAGATTCCGCTGCGCGAGCTGGGCCGTGTGCGGGTGGGGCCGTACTACACGAACACGCGCGAAGGCCTGCGCCTGGCGCGGCGCATCCTCGACCGGCAGCGGAAGGACATGCGCCAGATCGTCATGATTACCGACGGCAAACCGTCGGCCCTGACGCAGCCCGACGGACGCATCTACAAGAACGCCTTCGGGCTCGACCCCTTCATCGTCTCGGAGACCATTGCCGAGGTCGCGGCGTGCCGCAAGAGCGGCATCATGATCAATACGTTCATGCTGGCGCGCGACTACGAGCTGGTGGCCTTCGTACGACGCGTCGCCGAGATCTGCCGCGGGAAGGCGTATTTCACGACGCCGTACACGCTCGGGCAGTACGTGCTGATGGATTACATGGACAAGAAGACCAGGACCATACACTGAATTGGAAGATTGGTAGATTGGAAGATTGGTAGATTGTTTTCAGATTTTAGATTTTAGATTTTAGATTCAGTAACGAATGCTGCCACCCGAGATTCCGATTTTCCCCCTGCCGAACGTCGTGCTCTTCCCGAGCGCGCTGCTGCCGCTCCACATCTTCGAGCCCCGATATCGCGCTATGGTCACCGACGCGCTCGACACCGAGCGCCTGATTGGCATGGTGATGCTGCGGCCCGGCTGGGAGCCGCGCTACGAGCAGACACCCGATGTCTATCCGGTCGGCTGCGCCGGCTTCATCACGCACGCCGATCGGCTGCCCGACGGGCGCTACAACATCATGCTGCGCGGTCTCGAGAAATTCAGGATCGCCAGCGAACGCCTGGCCCGTGAGGGAGACGAGCGTTATCGCATGGCCCGCGTCGACCTGATCAAGGAAGTCAAGACCGGCGCGACGATCGCCATCCAGGAAGCGCGCCACCGGCTCGAACGGCTGATCGCGCGCAAGCTGCACAAGAACGACCACGACTTCATTCCCAAAGACGTGCCCGACGCCGATCTCGTCCACGCCATCGCGCAGCATCTCGACCCGCTCGAAAAGCAGGCCCTGCTCGAGTGCAACAGCCTGCTCGAGCGATGCGAGGCACTGGTCGAGCTGCTCGAAATGCGCATGCTGCCGACACCCGGCGGCAAGTCGCGGCTGCACTGACCACGAAGACGCGAAGACACGAAGACCGGTAGCGCAGGGCTTCAGCCCTGCCCATGATCAGCTTTCCTAGGCGCGGCTGCGAAGAGATCCGGCGGCGAGCGTCAGAAAGAAAATCAGGCTCAAGGCCAGCACCACCGCGCCGCCGGTCGGCACGAGCAGGCGCGTGGAAATCAACAGCCCTCCCGCGCCGGCGACGAACGCGACGAGCACGCTCCAGAGCAGGTACGATCGCGTCCCCGTCGCCACGTTCCTCGCCGCGGCAGCGGGCACGACGACGAGCGCCTCGACGAGCAGCGCGCCAATCACCTTCAGGCTTACCAGGATCGCAATCGTCAGCACGATGGCAAAGCCGTATTCGAGGTACGCGGAGTTGATCCCGCGGACCGTCGCAAGCGGCGTGCTGAGGCTGTCGAGCAGCAGATCGTTGTAGTGGCGGAACAGCAGAACCGCCAGACCGATCGCGGCGATCACCAGCAGCACGAGGTCGGCGTCGGTCACCGTCAGCAGGCTGCCGAAGAGAATGGCCTCGACCTGGTGAACGTTGAACTGACGCGTCACGGCCACGAGCAGGCACAGGCCCAGGCCCAGCGTCAGCGCCAGAAAGACGCCGATCAGCGTGTCGGGCGGCAGCTTCGATCGCCGCTTCGCGTACACCATCGCCAGCGTCGAAAGCAGGCAGAAGCCGAACATGCCGCCGTAGGGCGCGTTCAGCGGTTCGCCCAGCAGCAGCCCGACGCACACCCCGGTGATGGCCGCCTGCCCGAGCGCGGCGCTGAAAAACGCCATCCGGCGCGCGACGACGAGGTGGCTGATGCCGCCAAGCAGCGGCGCGAGCAGCATGACGCACAGGAAGCCGCGGACAAGGAACGGATAGTCGAAGAGATCGCTCATTCTTCGGTTCGTGGGTTCGTAGGTTCGTATGTTCGTGGGTGCGAGGGGTTCGTGGGGCCTGCCTCGCCGAAGCGATCTGTTGAAGGGCGCGAAGGCGGGTTCGTGTGCTCGCCGGCCTGCCCACCGAAGCGATGGGCGTCATCGGCGCGAAGGTGGGTTACGTGATCGGCGATGCGGCGCACTTGGTCTGAATCGTGCGACACCATCAGAACCGTCATCTCCCCCTTCAACGACATCAGCGTCTCGTCGAGCCATCGGGCGGCGTCGGCGTCGAGACCGCCGCCAGGCTCGTCGAGAATGAGCAGCTCTGGAAGCGGATCGAGCGCGTTGGCGAGCAGGACGCGCCGCAGCTCTCCTCCTGACAGCACCGCCAGCATCCGCGTCTCGATCCCCCCAAGACCGACGCGCTCCAGGAGCAGCGCGATGCGCTTGCGCGTCGCGCTCGTCACGCCCAGACATACGGGGAAATCCTGCCGCGACAACGCGAGAAAGTCGGTCACGGTCACCGGCAGCGTGCGATCGATCTGAAAGTGCTGCGGGACGTACGCCATGCGGCCGCGGCCCGCCCAGTGCGCGACGATGCGCCCGTCGAATGGTATGAGGCCGAGAACGGCCGACAGCAGGGTCGTCTTGCCGGCCCCATTCGGTCCGACGATGGCGTGCAACGTGCCGCGCTCGACGGTCAGTGAGAAATCGGTGAGGAGCGCCTCGCGCGCGGGACGCAGCGTGAGGCCGGAAATCTCGAGCAGCGGGTCGCTCGTGTTCATTTCCCCACGAGCGCGCGGATCATCGTCTCGGCGTTCGTCTGCATCTCCCGTTCGAACTTGTCCGCGGTGAACGGTCCCGAAGCGATGTGGCTGATGATGTACACGTTCACGCCGGCCTCGTCGCGCAACACCTTCAGGAGCGGTTCGGGAAACGTCGCCTCGCTGAACACGACCGCGATCTTCTCCCGCTTGAGCAGGACCACCATGTCGCGCAGCTCGGCCGCCGACGGCGTCAATCCGTGCGAGGGCTGCACGACGCCGCCCACCTCGAGCCCGAACTCCTGCAGCAGGTAGCCGTATCCGTCGTGCACCGTCACCACGCGGGTGATCTTCGCCTCGGCGAGCTGAGACGCGGCCTTCGCCTTGATCAGGCGCAGGCGGCGTGCGTACTCGGCCGCGTTCTGCTGAAGCGTCGCGGCATCCTGCGGGCGCAGCCGGGCCAGGGCGCGCTGGATGAAGTAGGTCTGCTGGATGGCATTCGAGAAAGAAATGAAGGTATGCGAGTTGGCGCGAATCATCGGCGTCTCGGCGTTCACCCGGATCACCGTGACGCGCGTGTTGCCCGACGCTTTCAGCATCGGAACGATGAAATCGTCGTGGCCAATGCCGTTGACGATGAGCACGTCGAGATCGGCCATCCGCTTGATGTCCTGCGGCCGCGGCTGATAGTCGCCGGCATCGATGTCGCCCGGCAGCAGCGCGCGCACTTCGTAGCCTGGGAGGTTGCCGACGATGTTCGCTGTCCATGAATAGTACGGGTGCAGGGTCACGCCGATCTTCAACGGTCCGGCCGGCTTCGCTGGCGGCTTTGCCGTTTGCGCATGTGCAACGGCAGAAAACAAGAGCGTGAGGAGAACAAGAGAAAGGCTCAACACGGAGGCACGGGCGGCGCGTCGAGCTCGCGCCAGCGGCGCCTCGCGGGAAGACACAGACGCAAAACACAAGACCGAAGGGTCTCGGAGGGGTCTTGTGTTTGCGTCTGTGTCTTCCCGCGAAGCCGGCCGCTTCGCGGCCGGCGAGCTCGACGCATCGCCACAGAGCTTTCTGGCGCAGCCCACAGAGAAAGACGTTTTCTCAGCGCACCCTCTGCGGCTTTGCGTCTCTGCGTCGTCTCCGTGCCTCTGTGTCTCCGTGTTGAGACACGCCTGTCTATTGTTCATTGCTCCCCACCAGCCAGTTAGTCCAGCCTTCATTCTGCGGCAGCCGCAGCGCGGCGAATCCGCTGCGGCGCTTTGCTTCCGGCGTACTCCAGATCGACACGTGCAGCGTCGTGCCGTCGGGCAGCCGGTGATGCGTTTCGTCGTTCGGCGCCGGATCCGCCGGCGCGCCGGGCTCGGGCTCGAGGATGACGAGCACCCACGCGGGGGCCGACGACTCCGACGGCACACCGAGATAATTGGTCGCCCAGTCCTGCCGCACCGAGGTCCACTTGTACTCGATCTTTCGCGTCGGATCGGGCGCGAACGGTGGAATCCCCTCGCCTTCGAGCGTCGTCACGTCGGGCCAGTGGCCGGTTTCGGCGCGGATACGCTCGGCTTCGAGCAACCCTTCCTGCAACTCGCGAAAGGTCCGCTGTTCGGCCGGGGCGGCATCGCGAATCAGCCGCTGATAGGGCAGCAACGCGGCGTCCAACTGGCGAGTGGTGTTGTCCGTTCCCAGCGAAGGACGGAAGATGTACGCGGCCACGACCATCACGATCGCGGCGGCCGCTCTCAGGACGTTGACGGTCTCTGCGCGAACCGACGGCGGATGAATCTCAAGCGTGCGCATGCTTCCCGCGCCGATCGGCCCGCTCGGCAATGACGCTCACGATCTTCTCCCCATGGAACCGGCCGTTCTCGATGAAGATGTTCGACGTGTCGCGGCCGCAGATCGCGCCGCCCGCCAGGAAAATGCCGGGGACGTTTGTTTCGAACGTCTCCGCGTTGAACTCCGGCGACATCGTCTCGCGGTGCAGCCGGATGCCCGCCCGGCGGTAGAGATCGCAGTCGGGGTGATAGCCCGTCAGCAGGAAGACGGCATCGGCTGGAATCTCTTCTCTCGATCCGTCACGCTCGACAATCACCTGCGTCGGCTGAATCTCCACGACGCTTGTATTGAAGAGCCCTCTGACCGATCCTTCCTTGATGCGATTCTCGATGTCGGGACGCACCCAGTACTTGATGCTCGGCTTCAACTGCGCATGCCGGTGCACGAGCGTGACGGTCGCGCCCGATCGGCACAACTCGAGCGCGGTCTCGGCCGCCGAGTTGCCCCCGCCGACAATGACGACGTGCTTGCGGTAGAAGCCGTGCGATTCGGTGTAGTAGTGCGAGACGTGCGGCAGGTTTTCGCCGGGCACGCCGATGACGTTCGGGTGATCGAAGTATCCGATCGCGAAGATGACGTTGCGGCTGTGGCGGATGCGCCGCACGCCTTTTTCCGAGCGGGTCTCGACGTCGAACATGTCGCCCGACACCGCGCGCTTCACGTCGACGACCTGCTCGCCGAAATCGATCGGCAGCTCGTAGGTGTCGACCACGCGCCGGTAGTAGCGCAGCGCCTCGATGCGCGTCGGTTTTTCGAAGGGCGAGACGAGCGGCAGCCCGCCAATCTCGAGCAGTTCCGGCGTGGTGAAGAACACCATGTTGACCGGGAACTTGTAGATGGAATTGACGAGGACGCCCTTCTCGATAATCGAATAATTGAGGCCGACGCGCTTGGCGGCAATGCCGGCGGCGAGTCCGGCCGGACCCGCCCCCACGATCGTGATGTCTCGAACCTGCATTTCTGCGTAGTTTGTCACACTGTTTGTCAACGCCGGGGCGCCGGGACGCCGGGCAGCACATTGAATTCTTCGTCCGAATCCCGGCGCCTCGGCGCCCCGGCGTTGGCCCTTCGGGTCGCCAGTTTGCCCACTCAGCCCCGCCAGCGCCCGTACACGGCAAAAACGCCCGTAAGTCGCTGAACTACCGATATTATTGGCTGATCTTGGGTCCCGATTTCGTCCCCCGTTATCGGTTTGGACTCGACTGAAGTCGAGCCGTCTGATCCAAAGGAGCTGACTGAATGCATTCGCCAATCAAGTATCTGGAGAAGGGGCTGGCCGTTGCCGCCAACGGCGCGTGGTCGGTGTTCAACACCGTCAACCGCATCAACCCCGGTCCGTCGTTCATCCCGAAGTGGTCCGACAAGCCGCTGCTGAAGTCGTGGCAGAAAACCAAGCCGCCCCTGGGCTGGCCCCGCAAGACCGACTCGCTCTGCCCGGTCTGCGTGCGTGAAGCCCGCCAGGCGATTCTCGACGGCAAGCAGGACGTCTCCATCCTTCTGAACGAGAAGGTCGGCGAGATTCCCGCGACGATTCTCGAGCGCGACGGCAAGATCCTCATGGTCAAGGATTGCCCCACGCACGGGCACTTCGAAGACGTCATGGCCATGGACACCGAGTTCTTCAAGCATCTCGAGCAGGTGTTCCCCGGCCGCGACATCGCCGCGCACAACGACGAGAAGCTGCACAACCACGGCAGCAGCACGATCAAGCACGGCCGCGGCTCGGTGCTGACGGTCGACCTGACCAACCGCTGCAACATGATGTGCGACCCCTGCTTCATGGACGCCAACCAGGTGGGCTTCGTCCACGAGCTGAGCTGGGAAGACATCAAGCAGGTGCTCGACAACGCCATCACGATCAAGCCGCGCCGGCAGATGTCGGTGCAGTTCTCGGGTGGCGAGCCGACGATGTCGCCGTACTTCCTCGACGCGGTGCGCTACGCGCGCGAGGTCGGCTACAACTCGGTGCAGGCGGCCACCAACGGCATCGAGTTCGCCAAGAGCCCCGAGTTCGCGAAGGCGGCCGCTGAAGCCGGCCTCCGGTACGCGTACCTGCAGTTCGACGGCATCGGCAACGCCGCCAACTCGCATCGCCGAGTCGGCAACCTGTTCGACGTCAAGCTGCAGGCGATCGAGAACCTGTGGAACAACGGCGTCGACATCGTGCCGGTCGTGACGATCGTCAACGGCGTCAACAACGAGCAGGTGGGGCGCATCATCGAGTTCGCGCTCGACAACCCGCGCAAGATCAACTTCCTGTCGTTCCAGCCCGTGTCGTTCACGGGCCGGGACGAGGAAGTGACGCCCGAGCGCCGCGCGGCGCAGCGCTACACGCTGTCGCACCTGGCGCACGACGTGAAGAACCAGACGGGCCTCGGCGAGCCGGTGCGCGACTGGTTCCCCATCTCGTTCATGGGCACCTTCACCGACTGGGCCGACACGGTTCACGGACCGGACACGCAGTGGGGCAACCTCACGTGCGGCTGCCACCCGAACTGCGGCGTCGGCATGGCGATCATGATCGACAAGCAGACGAAGGAAGCAGTCCCGGTGACGGCCTTCCTGAACGCCGAGCAGCTCGCGAAGGACCTCGCGCAGGTGAACGACGCCGGCCGCGGCAAGTTTCTGTCGGTTGTGGGCATGGCGCTCGCGCTGATGCGGAACTACAACCCGTTCACGGCGCCGACGCACTTCAAGCTGATCGACCTGATGAAGAAGTTCGACAAGACCTTCGGGGCGACCGGCAAGAACTACGGCAAGGTCGGCAAGGACCGCACGTCGGCCGACATCGACCTGCGGCGCCAGGATCGCTGGAACTTCCTGTTCATCGCGGGCATGTGGTTCCAGGATCTGTTCAACTACGACTTCCGCCGCACCGAGATGTGCATCATCCCGTATGCCACGCAGCAGGGCGAAATCTCCTTCTGCGCCTACAACACCGGCATCGGGTGGCGCAACATCATCGAGAAGATGCACATGACGGCCACGCTCACCAAGTGGTACGACGAGCACGGGCGTCACGAAATCTTCGCGGGCAACAAGTCGGTGCCGCTGCCGACGACGGGCCACGCGCTGAAGCTGAACGCCGAAGCCGTCGCGGCCGGCGAGCAGCAGGATCTGGTGCTGGCCGGTGTGGCCCGCAACGCGCGCGAAGAACAAATGGCGGCGCGGGCCGCCACCACCGCGAAGTCGCTCGAGGACAAGCTGAAGGAAGACGCCAAGCACAAGCAGATGGCCGACCTCTACCGCCAGCACGTGCTGAAAGAGGCGCCCAAACCGCCGGTCATTCAGATTCAGGGACTGAAGGGGTCGCGGGAGAAGTCGATGGCGTAGAAAGAAAGTGAAGAGTAAAAAGTAGAAAGTAAAAAGTAGGGCGGGTCTTGAACTTCAGACCCGCCCTTTTTTTATTCCTTTCGACTTTCTACTTCGACTCTTTACTTCGACTTTTTACTTTTCACTTTTCACTTTCTACTTTTCACTCCCCCGCACCCCCGTTTCGTCTGGCGAAACTTCCCGCGACCCTTTCACTCTCAAAATCGAACAATCGCGCGAATCCGCGCAAGCTTCTTGAAACTGGCCGCCACCGGGCGTAGGGTCGAGACAACGACCCACAACCAAAGGAGACGGCCATGTCCAGAGTTAGCGGATTGCTGGTGCTGACGACGCTGTTGCTTGCCACTCCAGGTCTTGCCGGCGCGCAGATCGGCGGCGGTGGGTCCATTCAGGGCACCGTGCTCGACACCTCCGGCGCGCCCGTGCCGGGCGCGACCGTCACCGCCACCAACACCGCAACCGGCATCCAGACCGTACGGCAGACAACAGAAGCGGGCGTCTTCGCGCTCGTGGCGCTGCCACCCGGCGTCTATCGCGTCACGGTGGCGTTGAGCGGCTTCCAGACGTACGCCCGCGACGCGGTCGTCGTCGATGCGCTGGGCGTAGTCGGCCTGAATGCCGTGCTTCAGATCGGCGCCATCACGCAGGAAGTGCTGGTCACGGCCGAAGTGCCGCCGCTCGCCACCGAGGACGCACGTCTCGGCCAGACGATCCGCAACGAGGTGTACACCGCGCTTCCACTCGTCATGAATACCGGCGGCCCGCGCGACCCCACGGCATTCATGTTCATCATGCCTGGCGTGCAGTCGATCGGACGCTGGGGCAACGTGATGGGCGGTCAGGACTTCACCACCGACATGTACGTCGAGGGCATCCCGATCACCAACGCCGTGGTCCAGGGCGAGGGCCGGAACCTGTCGTTCGGCATCTCGGTCGAAGCGATCGACCAGTTCCAGGTGGAGACCAGCGGCACCGCGGTGACCTTCAACGGGCAGGGCGCGTCGAACTACGTCGTCAAGTCGGGAACGAACACCTTCCGCGGATCGGGGTTCGAGTTCTTCCGCAACAAGGCGCTCGACGCCAAGGCGTACTTCGCGCGCATCAAGCCCGAAGACAACCAGCACGAGTACGGCGGTACGCTCGGCGGCCCGATCAGCCGGAACAGGATGTTCTTCTTCATCGCCTACGACGGATACCGCGACCGGCGGGAGACACCGTCGGTGCTGACGTCGATTCCCACGCTCGCGCAGCGCAACGGCGATTTCTCCGCGCTGGCGGTACCCATCTACGACCCGCGGACGACGCGCCCGAACGCAACCGGCACCGGGTTCGTCCGCGACGCGTTTCCGGGCAACATCATCCCGCAGGATCGCCTTTCGCCCATCTCGCGCAGCTTCCAGTCGTACCTGCCGCAGCCGACCAGCCCGGGGCTGCAGAACAATTATCTCGGCGGCTCGCTGCCCACCGGATTCGACAACAACAGCATTACGGCGAAAGTCGACCTGAAATTCAACGACCGCCAGCAGGGATCGGTGCTCGTCTCGCACGCAAAGCGGAGCCAGTACCACCGAGTTCCGCGGCGGCACGAATCCGCAGACTTCGCTCCCGTTGCCCTACACGGAGACGCGCCTCGTCGAGGAAATTCCGACGAACGCACAGCTCAAGCACACCTACGTGCTCGGCTCGCACTGGGTCAACCAGATCGGCTTCGGCGCGTCGCGCCTGGCGGTGCCGATCTTCAACGCGACGATCGACGGTCAGTATCCGATCAAGGCGGGCTTGCGCGGACTGCCGGCCGGCGAGGCCGACTCGTCCTTCCCCGAGGTCTCGTTCGCGGGACCGAACGCGCCGACACAGTGGCGCGGCACCGACGCGCGGGCGTTCACCGAATATCTGAACAATTTCACGTTCCAGGACAACCTGAACTGGACGCGCGGCAAGCACAACATCACGTTCGGATTCCAGGCGCAGCGCATGGACGCCGACGAGCGCGAGCGCACCTACGGCAGCCTGGCCACGTTCGGCTTCAGCAATCTGCAGACGGCCGGATTCACGTCGACCGGCACGCTCGACACGGCGAGCGGGAACGCGTACGCGAGCTTTCTGCTGGGCGAGCTCAACGCCACGACGGTCATCCAGGATTCTCAGGTCGCGACGAGCGGGCGTTTCTACACCTACGCGTTCTGGGTGCAGGACGACTTCAAGCTGCGGCCCAACCTCTCGCTGAATCTCGGTCTCCGATACGACATCATGAAGCCGTATACCGAGCTCTACGATCGATGGTCGTACATGGATCCGACCGCTCCCAATCCCGCGGTCGGCGGCTATCGAGGAGCCGTGGCGTTCGCGGGCGACGGCGTCAACAGCTGCGAGTGCCGCACGCCCATCAACACCTACTACGGCGCCGTCGGTCCCCGGCTCGGCCTTGCCTACTCGCTGAACGAGCGCACGGTACTGCGCACCGCCTATGGCATCAACTACTCGCGTCGCGGCGCGGTCGGCGGCCGCGCGGGCGCGCGCAACGGCACGGGCACGCTGGGCTTCTCGGCCAACGCGAGCTTCCCGAGCCCGAACGCCAGCTTCGCTCCGGCCTACAACTGGAACGACGGTGTGCCCGGGTATGCCCCGCCGCCATTCTTCGATCCGTCACTCAACGCCGGCTTCGTCACCGGCCGCGGCACGGGCGGCGGCGTGACGTATGGCGATCCCGAGATTGGCGGACGCATGCCGCGTTATCAGAACTGGAACACAGGCGTGCAGTATGCGCTGCTGCGCAGCGTGACCGTCAGCGCCTCCTACGCCGGCAGCCGCGGCGACTTCCTCGGCGGCAGCGGGCGCGGCTTTTATGCGAACCAGCTCGATCCGAAGTACCTCGCGCTGGGCAATCTCCTGACGCAGCAGGCGACGCCTGCCAACATCGCGGCCGCGCAGGCGATTGTGCCGGGCGTGGGCCTGCCCTATCCCAACTTCAACGGCACGATCTCGCAGATGCTCCGGCCGTTCCCGCAGTATTCGGCCGTCACCGACGTGTACGGGAACGTCGCACGGTCGAAATACCATTCGCTGCAGTTCACCGCCGAAAAGCGTCGCTCCGACGACGGCCTGTCGGTGGCGTTCAACTACACCTTCAGCCGGACCGAAGACAATCTCTCGGCGAGAACCGGGTACGACTTCGAGCAGGACTGGTCGGTTGGCGTCAACGATCAGCCGCACGTCTGGAACACCATGGTCGTCTACGACATGCCGTTCGGTGCGGAGGGAAAACCTGGAAGCGGCAATTCGGTCGTCCGCGCGATCGTGAGGAACTGGCAGGTTTCGGGCATCACGCAGTTCCGCTCGGGCCGCCCGCTGGGCTCGATCCTGGCGACGTGCAATCTTCCAAACGCCGGCACCTGCTACGCCGACTTCAATCCGAACTTCAGCGGACCGGTGCGAATCAACGGCGACTACGGTGATGGCGACGTCCTTGGCACGAACCCGCCCACCTATATCGACGTGAATGCGTTCCGGTCGCCGCCGCCGTTCACCTTCGGGAATACGCCGAGAACGCTGGCCCACGATCTCCGCAGCCCGAGCTCGTTCAACCAGGACCTGAGCGTGCGCCGCGACTTTCCCATCGCGCAGTTCAGGCTCGGCATCGGGTTCGACGTGTTCAACCTGTTCAACACCGTGGTGTTCGGCGGCATCCAGAACAACATCACCAACGCCAATTTCGGGCGGGTGAGCTCGCAGACCAACACGCCGCGGGTGGGCCAGATCAAGATTCGTTTCGAGTTCTAGAGGGCGTTTTTCGGTTGTACGTAGTGTCCGCGTGAAGGTCCGGCTAAAGCCGGACACTACGTACTTTTGCCAATCTCACAGTCTGCCAATCTGCCAATCTGCGAATGTTGCCTCCCTCGGTGCCGATCCTATCGCATCGCCAGAAGTGCTAGGTCGCAGCCGCTGATTTCTGTAAAATTACAGGGACTCAACATCATGCTGCGACGCTACATCTTCGCCTTCCTGCTCGCATTCGCCTGTCTCGCCGGCGGTCCGACGATGACCGCGGCCCCTCCGGCCGACCCGGATGTGGAACGCCAGTTCGCCGAAACGGTTCAGCCGTTCCTCAACAGCTATTGCACGAGCTGTCATGGCGGGGCGAAGCCGGCCGCGCAGTTCGATTTGCGCCAGTACTCGTCGGCCGAATCGGTCGTGCAGGATTTTTCCAGGTGGGATCGCGTCCGCGAGAAGCTCGCCGGTGGACAGATGCCGCCGAAGCAGGCGAAGCAGCCCGACGCGCGCGCGCGGCAGCAGGTGATGAACTGGATCGATGCGACGTGGAAGAGCGAGGCGCGCAGAAATGACGGCGACCCCGGGGTGGTGCTCGCCCGCCGCCTGAGCAACGCCGAATACGACTACACCATCCACGATCTCACCGGGGTCGACATTCGCCCCGCGCGCGAATTTCCCGTCGATCCCGCCAACCAGGCCGGGTTCGACAACTCCGGCGAGTCCTTGACGATGTCGTCGGCCCTGCTCACGAAATATCTGCAGGCCGCGCGCAAGGTCGCCGATCACATGTATCTCACGCCCGAGGGGTTCGAGTTCGCGCCGCACCCGATGCTGGTCGAAACCGATCGCGAGAAGTACTGCATCCAGCAGATCGTGGCCTTCTACGACCGGCAGAAGACCGACTTCGCGGACTATTTTTACGCCGCGTGGGTGTACAAACACCGGTCCGCACTCGGGAAGCCTCGCGCGACGCTCGCCGACATCGCGGCGTCCACGCATGTCAGCGCCAGATATCTCGCGACGGTCTGGGATGCCCTGGAGAAGAAGGAAGAGATCGGGCCCATGGCAAAGCTCCAGGCCATGTGGCACGCGTTGCCCGTTCCGAAAGGCAACCAACCGGACCTCGCGCGCGACGGCTCGATCGAGATGCGCGACTTCGTCGTGCGGATGCGCAACGACACCACGCTGAAGTTTGCGAGCCCTGTCGTCAAGGGATTGACCATCGCGACCCAGCCGTTGATGAACTGGAAAAACCGGATGTACGCGACGCACCGCCGCGATTTCGAGCGCGCCGCGCTGCGCGTCGAGGGGGAGCCGCCGCCGGTCGAGGTCAAGATGCCCGACGCGAAGCTCGGGCTCATCGGCGGCGGGCTCAACGGCGAGGATCTGAACGCGCTCCGCGCGCTGGCTCGACAGTATCAATCGCGCATGGCCAACCCCGACCTCGCCGTTCCGGCGGGACAGCGCGCACGATACGAAGCGGCCTTCGCGAGATTCGCCTCGGTCTTCCCCGACACGTTCTACGTTCGCGAGCGAGGCCGTTTCTATCCCGACGACACGGAAGACAAGGGCCGGCTGCTGAGCGCGGGCTTCCATAACGTGATGGGATACTTCCGCGACGACACGCCGCTCAGCGAACTGGTGCTGGACGACAAGGGGCAGAAGGAACTGGAGGCGCTCTGGCTCGAATTCGAGTTCATCGCCGATTACACGGCGCGCACCTACACCGAGTTCTTCTTCAATCAGAGCGGCGAGGTGATGGGCAACGGCCGCGAGTCCGGCAGCTATCGTCCAGAGGACAAGGCCATCACCGACGAAACGGTCATCCTGGATTTCAAGAAGGTCTACCTGGCGAAAGCCGAGGCCGAGCCCGGCAACAGCCCGGTGGCCATGGACGCGATCAGGGATCACTTCGATCTCGTCAACGCGACCATTCGCGGCATCGAAAAGAAACGGCTCGACTCGCAGCCGCGTCAGCTCGACGCGTTCCTGGCGTTCGCGGCGCGTGCGTATCGGCGGCCGCTCGCAGAGACCGAGCGCGCCGACCTCGTGGCGTTCTACCGTTCGCTCCGAGAGAAAAACAACCTGTCGCACGAAGAGGCGGTCCGCGATCTCATCGTCAACGTGCTGATGTCGCCCCATTTCTCGTATCGCGTGATGGCGGCGAACGTCGAGCGCGGCACCGTCCCCTCGACCCCGTTGTCCGACTTCGCGCTGGCCAACCGGTTGAGCTACTTCCTGTGGTCGACGATGCCGGACGAAGCGCTCAGGGCGCGCGCGGCCGCCGGCGACCTGAGGAAGGAGTCCGTGCTCGTCGCCGAAGTCCGCCGCATGCTGAAAGACGAGCGCGCGAGCCGGCTGGCGACGGAGTTCGGCGGCAACTGGCTCGATTTCCGGCGCTTCGAAGAGCACAACGCGGTCGATCGCGAGCGCTTCCCGCAGTTCACGAACGACCTGCGCGAGGCGATGTTCGAGGAGCCGGTGCGCTTCATCAGCGACGTCATCCGCAACGACCGCTCGGTGCTCGAGATGCTCTACGGCAACTACACGTTCGCCAATCCGGCGCTGGCGCACCACTACGGCATGCCGCCGGTGAAGGGCGACAACGACGACTGGGTGCGCATCGACAACGCGCGCGAGTACCAGCGCGGCGGTCTGCTGCCCATGGCGGCGTTTCTGACGCAGAACGCTCCGGGCCTGCGCACGAGCCCCGTCAAGAGAGGCTACTGGGTCGCGCGCCGCGTGCTCGGCGAAGTGATTCCGCCACCGCCGCCGGTCGTGCCGGAGCTGCCCAGGGACGAAGCACTGATGGATCTGCCCGTGCGCGACACGCTGGTGAAACATCGCGAGAATCCGGCGTGCTCGAGCTGCCACGCGAGGTTCGACAGCTTCGGCCTGACGTTCGAAGGCTACGGGCCGGTGGGCGAAACCCGATCGAAAGACCTCGCGGGCCGCGCGGTCGACAGCCATGCGGCGTTCCCGGGAGGCAGCCAGGGAAGCGGCCTGGCGGGTCTGCAGTCGTATATCCGCGCCAACCGAGAAAAGGACTTTCTGGATAACCTCTGCCGTAAAATGCTTGTATACGCGCTGGGCCGGTCCCCGATGCTGTCGGACGATCCGCTCGTCCAGCGGATGAACGCGAAACTGGCGGCTGGCGGATATCGGATGAGCGCGCTGGTCGAAGCGATCGTGACCAGCCCGCAATTCGTGAAAACGCGAAACAGGAGATCAGGAGATTAGGAGAAAGAAATCTGTTGTTTCGTATTTTTCGTTCGTATTTCGGTACAGAAAGGCTGACGAGATGAAGTTGACCCGTCGTACGGTCCTCCGCGGAGCGGGCGTCACCATGGCGCTCCCATGGCTCGAATCGCTGTCCGCGTTCGCCGCCACGCCTTCGAACGCGTTCCCGAAGCGCTTCGCCGTGCTGTTCATGGGCAACGGCGTCAACGAGAACCACTGGGGTGCGGTCGGATCGGGCGCCGACATGACGCTCGCGCAAAGCCTGTCGCCCCTCGAACCGTTGAAGCACAAGGTGAACGTCATCAACGGGCTCTTCAACAAGAACTCGACGGGCCAGGGCATCCACCCCGCCCAGACCGGCAGCCTGCTGTCGGGCGCGCCGATTCAGCGCGGACCGGTCATCCACGCCGGGATTACCGTCGATCAGATGATCGCCAACCACGTCGGCCAGGAAACGCTCCAGCCCAGCATCGTGCTGGCCTGCGAGCAGCCGATGACGGGCTACCACGAGACCAACTTCTCGATGGCGTACAGCTCGCACATCTCGTGGCAGAACGCCGACTCGCCCGTGCCCAACGAGGTGTACCCCGCGCTGGCGTTCGACACGCTGTTCGAGAATCGCGGCAGCCTTCGCAACCTGAGCATTTTGGATCGCGTCAGGGAAAGCGCGGCGACGCTGAGCCGCCAGGTGAGCACCACCGATCAGCACAAGCTCGACGAGTTCATGACGAGCGTGCGCGAGGTCGAAAAGCGCGTCGACAGCATGCGGAAGAGCCAGGAGCAGGCCGAGGACCTCGCCAAGCTGAAGAACCGTCCGGTCTTCACGATGGAGCGGCCGGCGAACGGCCTGCCGGAGGATTTTCGCGAGCACACGCGCATGATGTGCGACATCATCGCGCTCGCCTTCCAGACCGACAAGACGCGCGTCGCGTCGCTGCTGCTCGCCCGCGACCTCTCGGCGCTCTACTACCCGTTCCTCGACGTCCGGAACGGGCATCACGCGGCATCTCACGACAACCTGTCCGACGCGTACGAGCGCATCTCGCGGTTCCATTTGAGCCAGCTGGCGTATCTCGCGACGAAGCTGGACGCGATGCCCGAGGGAGACGGCACGGTCCTCGACAACAGCTGCCTGATGTTCCTCTCGAACCTGTGGAACGGCAGCAAGCACGTCAGCACCCAGTTGCCGGTCGTGCTCGCGGGCGGCCTGGGCGGCACGCTCGAAACCGGCCGGTCGCTCGACTATCTGACCGCCGGCGACGAGAACCGCAAGATGTGCAGCCTGTTCCTCGGCATCATGGATCGCATGGGGATCGAGTTGTCCCGCTTCGGCGACGCCGACACGCGGCTCGCTGGACTGTAAGCGCCGCCGTGTTGGGCGATAGGCAATGGTCAAGGGGCGATGGGCCATGGTCTGGTCGATCAGCGCGCTGACCATTGCCTATGGCCCACTGACCATCGCCTATGGCCCATTAACCGTCGCCTATGGCCCATTAACCGTCGCCTATCGCCCAGCCGATCGGTAGGTCTCCAGACAACGATCCATGACAAATGATGCGCGCGCGCCGGTTTCGGCCGGCGATTCGCATCGGCCCCGCCCCAGCAGCTCGTCGACGATCGTCTGCACGAGCGGCTGGTGCACGTGCGGCGGGTTGCGGAATCGATACCGGTTCTGGCTTCCGTTCCGTGTCACGACCACGTCTTCGTCGCCCAGCACCGCGGTCGACATCTCTCCCTGTGAACCGGTCAGCACGATCGAATCGCCGGACTCGGGCGCGTTGAAGTTCCAGATGCCCGTGCCGACGACCTTGTCGCCAATCTGAAACGACGCAGCCGTCACGTCTTCGACCGCATATGTCCCGCCGGTGTTGATCGCGAAACCGTGCGCTCGGGTGATCGGCCCGGCAAGAAAGTCGATGAGGTCGAAGCAGTGCGAACCGAGATCGAGAAACAACCCGGCGCCCGCGATGTCGCCATCGAGCCGCCAGGCCTTCGCCGCCTCTCCGGTCGCGAGCTGAGTGGTGACGCGGACGTGAATCGAGGTCAGGTCGCCGATGGCGCCGTCGCGTACCAGCTCGCGCACCTTGAGAAACCTGGGGAGCGCACGCCGGTAATAGGCGACCCACAGCGGCACCTGCTTCGCACGGAACGCATCGATCATTCGAACGCACTCGCCGTAGTTGGTCGCCATCGGCTTCTCGACCAGGCACGGCTTTCCGGCGGCGGCCGCCTTCAAGGCGAGCTCGCAATGGCTCGCCGGATGCGTCGCGATGTACACGGCATCGACGTCTGGGTCGCCGATGAGATCGTCCACGGTCCGGTGCACGCGCGGCACGTTGTGGCGCCGGGCATAGTCCTCGGCCTTCGCCAGATCGCGGCGCGTGACGGCGAGGAGCTCCGCCCCGTCGGCTTTCTGAAACGCCGGACCGCTCTTCTTCTCGGTGACGTCGCCGCACCCGACGATACCCCATCGCACGATGCGCATAGAGCAATAATATGCGCGGTGGATTGGTCAATGGGCGATGGTCAATAGGCTATCGGCCATGGTCGGGCGATGGTCGACCAGACCATTGCCCATCGACCCTTGCCCATTGCCAATCGCCCATCTACGATAGAAACTCTTCCATCCTCGCAATCTCCGCATCCAGCTCCCGCGCAAACCCCCGGTCGCGCGGCCGCCCGTTGACGAACCCGACATCCACTTCCAACCTTCCCGCATCCGCCTTCGCTCGCTCAGGTCCTGGCGAGCTACGGCGAGACAAGTCCACCGCACCCTTCGCACCTACATTGGTCCATCCGACGAAGGCATCGCCCCACAACATCGGCATCGCGTAGTACCCGCGCACGCGCTTCTTGACGGGCGTGTAGGCCTCGAACCGATACACCCATCCCCAGAAGCGCTCGAACCGCGCGCGGTCCCAGACGACCGGGTCGAACGGGGCGAGAAACCGCACCGTGTGCGGCACGTCATCCCGGGCCTCCACCTCGGCGGGCCAGGCGTACGACTGTCCGTCGATTGTGCCCTTCCGCAGCGCGCCCGACTGCACGAGCTCAGCGATGACCGTGCGTGGCTCCCCGAGGTTGTTGAAGCGGGCCGCCATGGCCTGCAAGCCCTTGAGCGACGCGGGCGCGAAGATGCTGGCCAGATCCATCACCAGCCTTCTCAAGCGTTCGTCAGCAACAGCGGTCTCCAACCCCAGAGTGACGGGTTTATAGACCCGGATCCCCCGCTCGCGGCGCGCGATGCGCACCAGTCCACGATAGTGAAGCTGCTCGAGGGCCTGAGTGGTCGCCTTGGAATAGCCGCCCCAGGCATTGACGACACGCTTGCGGCCCAGGTGCGCCTCCATGTCCGCCGGATGCACCTCTCCCGACGCACGCACGACGTCGAGCACCTTCTGTTCGAACCGGCTCATGCGCGAGGGGGCGCGCGGGTGCAGCAGGTTCCACATCCGGCGCGCGACAGAATCCGTACGCGTACAGGTAGTCCTCTTCGATGTCGAGCGACGCGTAGTGCCGCTCGAGATCGCCGGCGCGGTATCCGACGACCCGGTGCCGGAGAATCAGGTCCTGCGCGCGCGCCGGAGAACGAATCGGATCGGCCTGCACGAAGCCGAGACGATCGATGGCGCCCTGCAGTGTCGTCGGCTGGAAGAGTGAATGGCCGATCGCGATGCGCCGCGCGGCGGCCAAGGTGAGATGCGATTCCATTCAGCGGCGCAAGGGCCACAGATATTCCGTGTCGATCCGCTCGCCGGTATCGTACCGCGAGCGATCCTTCGGATCGTAGATCCGCACCGACCGATCGATTTCGTATTTCGGCGGCCAGTCGAGCCTGCCGATCGCGCTGTGACTCGCAAACCGGTTGCGGAATCCCGGCTCTTCCCACGATTCGAGCAGGATGAACGGCGTGCGCCCGTGCTCCTCGAGCCATGCGAGCGCGCGATCGAGCCAGGCGGGGTCGAGCCCTTCCCACGTCAGCGCGTCTTTCCGTCCGTGGAACCGCACGGCGCCGCTGTCCCAGACGGAAAGCACGACGGCATTCGCGGGCAGCGTATCGCGCACGACAATCCCCGCGCTTCGATAGCGTTGTTCGAGGAACCTCAGATTGAACGCCAGCCGCTCGCTGGCCGTGCGCACTGAGAAGACCGCGATCCCGATCGTCACGACCGCCACGATGGCGGTCCGGCCGAGCGCCGGGGCAAATTCGAGCAGCCGGACCGTCACGGCGCATGCGAGCACCAGCATCAGCGCGATGGCCGGCAGCAGAAACCGCAGGTACGACCACTCGTCAAACGGCGTATAGATGAAATAGACGAGGCAGGTGGCCAGAATCAGGCCCACGGCAAGCCAGGCTGCGCGACGCTCGCCGACGGGCAGAACGAACGGCGCGGCGAACGCAAGCAGCGGGAACGGCGTGTGCGTCTCGACGAGCCACGACAGATACCGCGGCGCATTCACGAGGAGCGCGGTAAATCCGAACAGCTGCCCGAGTTGTCCGTACCCGGTTCGAAAAGGGCTGCCGTAGAGTCCATGGTTGAGCCACAACACCATCAATCCAAACGGCAGCACCGCGACCAGAAACGCCCCGGCCCTGGTGATTAGGGATTGGGGACTCGGGATTAGTTCAGCGACGCGTGTCACGCTGCGATCGGCGATCACGAATACGGCCGCAATGGCAGCGAGCGGGAGAAGATTTGGACGGACGAGTAGCGCGAGTCCACAGCAGACGCCCGCAAGCGCCCATCGGCGCATGATCAGCGCTGTGAACGTCGACATCCACAGCGCGGCCGTCGTCACGTCGTTCATCGGCTGCACCACCTGGTAGAGCATCGGCGGGCTCGCCGACATCAGCACCGCCGCCATGGCGCCCGCAAGCGGGCCGGCGATACGTCGCCCGGCGAGAAACGTCAGCCAGACGAGCAGCGCACCCGCAATCGGCGTGAGGATGAAGATGGCATCGGAACCAGCGGCCATCGCGAGCGGCGCGAGCAGCACCGAGAATCCGGGCGCGCAGACCGGCGCCGACGCCTCTGGCCGCGATTCTGAAACGACGAAGCCACCGGGCGTGAATGTCCTGGGGGCATCCGGCCAGGGCACCTGGGTGACGAGATCGCTCGTCGGCTGCAGCGTGCCGGCGGCAAATGCATCGGCCATCAGCGCGTAGCACGACGAATCGGAACCACCAGCGGCATACGTGCCGTAGTGAAGCCCGACAGCCGCGACGGCTATGGAACAGAGCGCGGCGGTGAGAGTGGCGATCCGATCCATGCGGTTCTGGGGTTCTGGGTGCTGGGTTCTAGGTTCGGGTTCTGGGTTCGGGGTTCTGGCTCTCTTCTTACAGAAGATCAGAAGATCAGAAGAAACCTTGATCTGTTGACCTTCTGATCTTCTGTTTCGATGCGATCATTTTCTAACCACGAAGTCGATCGACGGACCGAGGCAATACTGAGGTCCGGTGTCACCGAACCGGGAACCCGAACCCAGAACCTGGAACCGGAACCCCAGAACCGCAGAACCCGAACCTAGAACCGCCGAAATCTGTATTTCAGGAGCACCACAATCGCGTGCACACCATCGCGCCAGCCGATCTTCTTGCCGCTCGCGCGGCTGCGAGGATCGAACGTCACCGGCCGCTCGACGATGCGGCGCCCCTGGCGCAGCAGCTTCGCGGTGATCTCGGGCTCGATGTCGAAACGGTTCGACTCGAGCTGGAGACCGCGTGCGACGGGTGCCGCCATGATCTTGTAGCAGGTTTCCATGTCGGTCAGGCGGCCGCCGAAGAGCACGTTGGTCAGCCAGGTGAGCGAGTGATTGGCGGCAATCGACAGCCACGGCCCCGACGGACGCCCGGCGAGAAAGCGGGAACCGTACACGACCTCGGCCTCGCCGTTCAGGATTGGCTGGACGAGATCGGCCAGCTGCACGGGATCGAGCTCGAGGTCGGCGTCCTGAATCGCCACCACGGTGCCACGCGCGCGGGCGAGCCCGATGCGAATCGCGCTCCCCTTTCCGCCGTTCGCGGCCGCATGCACGATCGAGAGCACGCCATCGACCGGCGCGATGCCGTCGAGCACGTGTCTCGTACCGTCGGTGGATCCATCGTTGACGACGATGATTTCGCGGGGCGCGGGCAAGGGAATCTGCAGCAGCCGATCGATGACCTCCCGGACGGTGCCCGCTTCATTGAAGACCGGCACGATGATGCTGATGAGCGCTGACGGAGGCGGCTCCATTCGCAGATTCGCAGATTCGCGGACTTGCAGATTCAATTCGTAATCTACCAATCTGCCAATCTGCGAATCTGCCAATGGTGATGCACTCAGCGTTTGCCTCGGGCAGGAGCCGGTGCCGGCATGTACTCGACCGTCACGTCGCTCACGATCGCGATCGGCCGCCCGCTCGCCGTGTATGTGGCCGGCTGGCCGTCGGCGCGCACCACGGTCAGCTTTTCGCCGAGGATGGTCACTTCCGACAACTCCGCGGGAAGCTCGAGCGAAATCGCTTCGCTGCCGACCGGCGCCACGGCCTTGACGCCGCCCGGACCCGCACCGCCGCTGATGCGTTCCAGGAGGTCGGCGCCCGTACGAAACTCGGTGGCCACCGCCGCACGGCTCAAGAGCGTGTTATCGAGCGTCAGCACACCGATGCCGGCCGCATACGAGGCGAATCCGCGCTTCAGCCGCACTTCTTCTTCAGAGTAGGTGTGGCGGTTGTGAAGGTTGAATCTGAGCGTGACGGGTCCCCGGTGAGGAGGCAGCTTGATGAGGATGCCCTCCTTCGGGTCGCGGCCGGTCAGCACGTCGCAATACTCGTGCTTGGTTTTGACGCCGGCCCCGAGCGGGGACGGGCATGTCATCTCGGCGGGCGCGATCGTCGGCTTTCGCGGTGGCGCGGGTTTTCGGGTCGTCGGTTTCGCCCCGGGCTTCGTCTGCGCGCTGACCGGTACCGAGGCAGCGCCCATGAGCGCGACCACGATCAACGCCAGCCTCAAGGACCAGCGACCATAGCCCGCCCATCGCCCATCGCCCCAGGACCATCGACCATGGACCATGCCGTCAATCATCGACACACGCCGTCATCGGCTCCGGCGCCATGCGAATCGCGGTGCGTAGCTTGATGAGCTCGAGGAACTCCATGCGTGTTCGCGCATTGTCGCGGAATGCGCCGAGCATCGAGCTGGTGACGCAGAACGAATTCTGTTTCTCCACGCCGCGCATCGACATGCAGAGGTGCGTCGCCTCCATCACCACCGCCACGCCGAGCGGGTTGATCTTCTCGCGAATGGTGTCGGCAATCTGGCTCGTCAACCGCTCCTGGATCTGCAGGCGTCGGCTGAAGATATCGACGAGCCTCGGAATCTTGCTGAGGCCGATGACCTTCGTGCGGGGGATGTAGGCGACGTGGCACTTCCCGAAGAACGGCAGCAGGTGGTGCTCGCACAGGCTGTAGAAATCGATGTCCTTCACGATCACCATCTCGCTGTAGTCGACGGTGAACAGGGCGTCGTTGAGCACTTCGTCGACGTCCATGTTGTAGCCGCTCGTGAGGAACCTCAGGGCCTTGTCGACGCGCTTCGGGGTATTGAGCAGCCCCTCGCGGGTGGGATCTTCCCCCAGCTCGGCGAGCAGCTGCCGGATGAGCTCCTGCATTACACGGAATTGTACAGGCTGACGCCGGGTCTACAAAGCAAGACCCGGCCTACCTACGCGGGGCTACAAAGGGGGGGCTCGGGGCGTCGGGTTCGTCAGGTTCGTGGGTTCGTGAAGTTCGTGAGGTTCGTGAGGTTCGAACCGCGCGCGCCACATCGGCGCGCGCGAACTCCAACGAACCCCACGAACCGACGAACCTGACGAACCGACGAACTTTACGAACTCCACGAACTTCACGAACCCACGAGCCGGTCTCTTTTAGAATCTCAAACCCACGGCAAATCTGAAAATGCGAGGAGACGTGTAGGCGAACCGGTTCAGCGGCTGACTCAGGTTCGCGGCGCGCCAGTGCGTGCCCTCGACCGGGGTCGTCGTGTACGGATTGAACTGCGGCTGGATGACCTGCACGCCCATGCCGATGGTCGTGAGATCGGAAATGCCGCCATTACGGAAGACGTTCTCGCCGCACGCGCACATCTGGAACTGGTTGAAGACGTTCAGGACCTCGCCATGGAAGAACAGCTCGGGCCGCACGTCGCCCATCCGTCCCAGATGGTAGCCGTAGTTCACCGAGAAATCCGTGCGCGCGGTGGCCTCGGTCTGGAACGGGTTGCGTCCGAGCACGTAGTACTCGATCCCGGTGGGCGGATTCTGGTAGCCCGGGTTGGCCATGAACGCCGACGGGTTGATGGCCGCGATCGCCGGATACGGCACGCCGGACGCGAACTGCTGCAAGAGCGCGAACGACATCGTGCCCGCGGATTCTGCCACCGGCAGCGTATAGGTGGCCCACATGCGCGCGCGATGGCGCTGGTCGATCATCAGATCGCCCGTCGGATAGTTCCAGGACGCGATGCGATATTCGGGATAGTTCCCGGACGTGCCACCGCTGGGTCCTGAAGCAATCTCGCCTTCCACGTCGCCCCACGCGCGCGACAAGGTGTAGTTGCCGCCGAGCGAGACGCGCGATCCGAAATCGTATGTCGCCTGCGTCGAGAGGCCCGCGTACTGGCGCTCGGTGCGGTTGGTGTTTTCGATGAGGCTCAGGTCGAAGGTCCCGCCCACGCCGTCGGTCACCTTCCCGGTCTGCAGGTCGGTGCGCAGCGCGTAGAAATTCCGGAAATCTCGATAGATCATGTCCGCACGTACGGTACCGCGCCCAAACGATCGCGCCACACCGCCGGAGTATTCGAACGAATACGGCGAGCTGAGCGGATCGTGAATCTGCATGGTCACGCCCGGCAGCGACGCAGCGGCGGGAGCACGACCCGATCCGCCGAGGCCTTCGTGCCAGGCGAAGACGGCCTTAATCGCGTCCTGGGTACTCGTCAGCGACTCGGTCGGCGCGTTCGGTTCGGTATTGATGGCCGGCCCCGTGTAGACCCACCGCTTCGTTGACGCATTGCCGCCCTCGGCGGTCGACGCCACGACGTTGCTCGTCAGCGCCATGGTGTAGCGCGAAAAACCGCCGCTGACGGCCCAGCGTCCGTCGCCTTTCGGATCCCAGACGGCCGACAGGCGCGGACTGAACGACAGGTCGTCGCCGACCGTGTCGCCGTCGCCATCGGTCGGCGTCGTTCTTGTCGAGGCGCACGCCCAGGTTCAGGGTCAGCTTGCCGTTGACGCGCCAGTTGTCGTTGACGAACAGCGAGTGCATCCGCAGGTTCGAGCCTTCGCTGAGCTGGTCGATCGGGTTGTAGTCGAGCGTCGTCGTCGCGTTCGGGACGAGCACCGGAAAGATCTGATCGTTCCGGATGATTGCGCTGGTCGTGCGGATGCGGTAGTCGCTGCCCGACGCGTGCGTGTTCGCGTAGATGTTGTCGTTGAAGTAGTCGTAGCCGAACGCCATGTGATGCGTGCCGGTCGAGCTGTTCGACAGGAAGTACGAGCCCTTGACCACGAAGTTCTGGTTATCGCGCTGCTCGTCGCCGTCGCCGCACACCGAGCCCGAGCAGAACGTCGGGCTCCAGAAGCGCAGGTTGCGCGACAGATCGAGGACGAGGGTGCCGTCGATCGGATCGGTCGCCGTCGCCCCGACGTCGGTGAACGTCAGCTGGCGCGACGAATACTGCGCCGACATCGAAAAGTTCGCGTCATCACCCCGGTGTATTGCACCGACACGAGGCTCTGCGGCTGACCCTGCTTGGTGAGGCTGTGGAGGTCTGCCACGTTGAAGCCGGAGTTGTTCTGGTCGAGCACCTGGTTCAGCTTGAGATACGGTGCCCTGCAGCGAGTGCCCGCTCTTCGGCGTGTAGGTCAGCTTGCCTTCGTAGCGCTGCTCGTCGTTGACGAAGTTATACGGAATGTTGGTGCCGACGGTGGTCCGCTTCGACTCCTGCTCCTGCGACCGCATCGCCGCGAAGAACCACAAGCGATCTGTCTGAAACGGGCCGCCGAAGGTGGCTTCGTAGGTCGGCACGGTGATGTCGAGCTTCAGGTCCGAGGGTTTTCGCGACGGGTTGTTGATGAGCTCGGTCGACTCGAACGGCGTAAACGAGCGCCAGCTGTCGTTGGCAAACGTCGTCCGGAACGATCCGCTGAATCGGTTGCCGCCCGACTTGGTCACCGCGGTGGCGACGCCGCCGGCAAATCGCCCGTATTCGGCGGACACCCCGGCGCTGGCGACCGTGACTTCCTGGATCGCATCTTCGATGTACGGCGTCATCGGCAGCCCGCGCAGGTTCTCGTTGATGATCGCGCCGTTGAGCATGTAGAGGTTTTCGTACGATTGCGAGCCGTTGATCGTGTACGCGCCGCGCGGACCCGTCGGATGAACCGCGGGCGCCATCAACAGCACGGCGTCGATCGTGCGGTTGGACGGCAGCGTCGGCCATCAGGTCCTGTTTGAAGTTGGTCGCCACCTGCGCGGTGTCGACAAACGGCTGGGCCTGTCCGACGACGTCGACCTCGACGCTGACGCCCTGCGGGCGACATCGTCACGTCGAGCGTCACGCGCTGTGTGCCCGCCACATTCAGCGTGCGCCGCAGCGTTTGAAATCCCTCGAGCACGAAACGAGATCGTGTAGGTGCCTGGCGGCAGCAGCGCGACGAGATAGTCGCCGTTCGCCGACGTCACCGCCGTGCGCGATCCGGGCGCGCTCGGAGTGGACACTTCTACGAGCACACCGGGCAAGGGTTGACCATCGGACGACACCACCCGGCCCGAGATGATTGCCGACTGGTGCCTGTGCCCATGCAGCAGGCACACACATGAAGTACCGCCACCGCGAACACGAACGCCGTCAATCGAGCGTTGGGCATACCTCACGGTTTATCGGATTTTCCGCCGATCCCTGTAGAAGGACAACCCTTCAGTGTTCATAGATTTGCAGCGATTCGCCCTGTCAGAGAAACACCTACTTCATAATTTTGGATACTAGCGACCGAAAAATTGAATCTGCATGCAATTTGATCGAGATGCATCTCTAAATTGTTAGCAATTTGTTATATTGAGGGCTTGCCAGACTTGGCATCTTTCTGGTTAGGACTTTTGCCTTGGAACGTTAATAACGACGTCCAAGGCCATTTATCAAGGAGAGGCTATGAATACGAGACGACGCGAACGGGGCCCGGCAGCGCCATTGCTGCTGTGCTTCCTGTTGTCGCTCGGGATGCTGCTCGGACCTGCCCTAAGCGTGCAGGCACAGGAGCAGAACGGGAACGGTCACAGGTGAAGTCACCGACGCCAGCGGCGGTGTACTCCCAGGTGTGACGGTGACGTATCACGAATCTTCAGACCGGGCGTGTCACCAGCGTCGTGACCGACGGTGGCGGCAAGTATCGGGCGTCGCTCGATCCTGGGACCTACAAGATCGGGTTCGAGTTGAGCGGCTTCGCCCGGCAGGAACATGCCCGACGTGAACGTGCTGCTCGGCCGCACTTTTACCATCAACGCATCGATGAAGGTCGGCAACATTTCAGAAGCCGTCCAGGTGACGGCGGAAGCTGCGCCGCTGGTCGATACGCGCAGCACCCTCATCGCGCACAACGTCACCGCGGAAGAGATCGACCGGATGCCGAAAGGCCGCAGCTTCCAGTCGGTCGCGATGACGGCCCCATCGGTCAACTCGGGTGACATCGAGGGCGGGTTCCAGGTGAACGGCGCCAGCGGCTCGGAAAACCAGTTCACCATCGATGGCGTTTCCACCAACAGCTTGCTGGCCGGCCACTCGCGCCAGAACACCGTGTTCGAGTATCTGCAGGAAGTACAGGTCAAGACCGTTGGCATCCCGGCGGAGTACGGCGGCGCGCTGGGAGGCGTGATCAGCGCGGTGACCAAGTCGGGCGGCAATGCGTTCCAGCGGCGAGGGGCACTATTACTTTCGCGGCAGCGCGCTCAGCGCAGGGCCCGGTGAAACGTCTGGTGCTGTCTCCCGTGGATGACCGCACGGTCTTCACCGTTCAGGATGACGAAGCAGAACGACGCATCGCAACGAAGTCGGCGGATCGCTGGGCGGCCCAATCATTCGCGATCGTCTCTTCTTCTTTGGATCGATCTCGCCTCGTTTCAACGAAACGCACCAACGAATACCTGTTCAGCAGCGGCACCGATCCTGGCGAGATCCAGCGCGATCAGACGATCATGAGCGCCTACGGGAAGGTCAGCTACGGCGGCCGCCGGATCAACGCGTATTTCGGCGCGTTGTTGACGCCGACGACATCCGACCGGGACGCTGCCCGCCTATACCGGCGTCGGTCCTCAGTATCATCTCGAGCTCGAAGGCCAGCAACGACGTGAACCTCGAGCGCGGCTACGAGACCGATCAGCGGAATTTCACGGGCAACGCGGACATCACCGTGTCCAGTAACTCGTTTGTGAGCGTAAAGGTCGGGCACTTCTACGACAATTACGCCGACACGGGCGTTCCGTCGACCACTCCGTGGTACTACGAAAGCGCCCTGCATCGCCGGAAGCGCTTCGTGCCCGGCAGGGTTCGCGGGACCGCGTCTCACCCAGAACACTCCTGCGGTTCAAATCGTCGACCATGACACGACGAAGCAGACGTACTTGCAGGCCGACTACAACGCCTCGTTCAGCGCTGCTGGATACCACACGTTGAAGGTTGGCGCGGCGGCTTGCGGCACAACGAGAACGACGTGGATCAGCGCTACCCTGGTGGCCGCGTCCAAATCTGGTGGGATTCCGCGGTGACGAGCACGGTGCCGGGCGTCGGCTCGAACAGGGGCACATACGGCTACTACGCGGTCGACGACCTCGGGACGTTCGGCGAGGCGTCCGCTAACATCTCTCACTTCTACGTGCAGGACCAGTGGAGCGTCGGCAAGCTGACGCTCAATCTCGGTGTGCGTTTCGAAGACGAGAAGATTCCCGCGTTCAGAGACCGGGACGTCGCGATTCAGTTCGGATGGGGCGAGAAGATGGCACCCCGAATTGGCGCGGCGTACGACGTGTTCGGCGACGGCCGCATGAAGCTGTTCGGCAGCTACGGCCGGTACTACGACTGGACGAAGTACGAGCTCGCGCGCGGCACGTTCGGCGGCGATATCTGGACGACGTACTACCGCCCGCTCGATGATCCGTCGATCATCAACAGCATCAGTCTTGACAACATGCCGGGCCGCGATCTGTGGGGCAATGCCGCCGGCTATCCAGGATCATCGTGTCCCGAGCTTCGGCACCGACCAGCTCGATCCGGACATGAAGCCGATGAGCCAGGACAGCTTCAGCGGAGGCATCGAGTACCAGTTGAAGCCCACCGATGCTGCTGTCAGTCAACTACGTCCACAACAACCTGATCCGCACAATCGAGGACGTTGGACAGCTGCATAGACGGCAGCGAGGTCTACGTCTACGGCAACCCGGGTGAAGGACTCATGAAGGAAGCGTTCGTTTCAACCAGCGACCAGCCCGTTCGACGTTCCGAGACCGAAACGGCAATACGACGCGCTGCAGGTGTCGCTGAATCGGCGGTTCTCGGGTAACTGGTTCCTCGGTGGGAGCTACGTCCTGAGCCGTCTATACGGCAATTACGCGGGTCATCGCTAACTCGGACGAAATCCGCACCCCGGGATTCAGCTACTTCGCGGTCGATCAGCAGCAGGGGGCTCAGTCGTTCCGCCCCGGCGGAAACGCGAATCGCGCATTCGACCTCGACGAGATGATGTGGGACGCACACGGCAATCTCAATCCGAAGGGTCGTCTGGCTACAGATCGTCCGCACGTCCTGAAGATGTACGGCGCGTACATGACGCCGTTCGGCACGCAGATCGGCCTGAATCAGTACGTCGGCAGCGGCACGCCGCTGACGACCTACGTCAGAACGATCAACGCGCACGGAGGTATTCGTCGAAGGCCGTGGCGATCAGGGCAGGACGCCGATGCTTGCGACGACCGACCTTCTGCTCTCGCACGAAATCAGGATGCGTAACACCAACCACCTGCGGTTGGAGTTGAACGTCCTGAACCTGTTCAACCAGAAGACGGCCCGGCACCAGTTCAACTTGCTGAACCGGAACCGCTCTGCGGCGTCCATCAACCTGGCCAACCAGGATTTGAAGCAGCCGTACGACTACAAGGCAATGATCGCGGCCACAACGGACGGTCGGAACGGGATCGGCAATGAGCCACGGTACGGCATGCACGACCTGTGGAGCGAAGGCACGACCGCTCACTTCATGGTGAAGTTCCTGTTCTAGCACCGCGCTTCTTCAGTTCGTGCGTTCGAGGGGGGAGCATCCTGCTCCCCCTTTTTTTGTGCAGACATGCATGCAATCAGCGGCTTCAGCAACCACCAAGATCTTGAGTTTGCATATCGGACGTGCCCGAGGAGGCAACCGTTATGCATCACGTTCCTTCACGGCTCTCTCAACTTCTTGCCACGGCATCACTTCTTGCGTTTCTCTGGCCAAGCTCGGTGGTTCACACCCAGGAACAGAGCGGTTATGTCACCGGTCGAATCATTGACCAGACAGGCAATGTACTGCCCGGCGTTCGGGTTGCGTTGGTCAATACGAAAACCACCCGAATTACGAACACCATAAGCGATGGGGTCGGTGTCTACCGCATCGGCATTGACCCCGGTGTTTACAGTGTCACGTTCGAGCTGAGCGGCTTTGCGCGGCTGGAGATCGCCAACTTCCAGGTTCAGTTGGGGCGCACCTACTACGTCGATCAGTCGCTGAAGGTCGGCGACGTCACCGAAGCTGTGCAGGTGACGGCTGAGAACGCGCCGCTCGTCGACACGCACAGCACGATCGTCGCGCACAACGTGACGGCCGAGCAGATCGATCGGCTTCCCAAGGGTCGCAGCTTCCAGTCGATCGCGCTGACCGCGCCGTCGGTCAACTCGGGCGAGATCGAAGGCGGCTTCCAGGTGAACGGCGCCAGCGGCGCCGAGAACGCCTTTACGATTGACGGCGTCGTCACCAACAGCTTGATCAACGGCGCGTCGCGTCAGAACACGGTGTTCGAATACATCCAGGAAGTGCAGGTCAAGACGACGGGCATTCCAGCCGAATTCGGCGGCGCGCTCGGCGGCGTCATCAGCGCGGTCACCAAGTCAGGTGGCAACATCTTCACAAGCGAGGGTCACTACTACCTCGACGGCAGCCCGCTCAGCGCCGGCCCCGTCAAGCGGCTCGTGTTGAGCCCGATCGACGACAAGACCGTTCAGTACCTGGCAGGACGACAAGCAGGCGGACGTGCGCCAGGAGTTTGGCGGGTCGATCGGTGGTCCCATCGTCCGCGACCGGCTCTTCTTCTTCGGATCGTTCTCGCCTCGTATCAACCAGCGCACGAACACCTACAAGTTCTCGAATGGCACCGAGGAAGGCGATATCGAGCGGACAAGCAAGTTCATCCAAGCGTTCGGCAAGGTCAGCGTCGGCAGCCGCCGCGTCAACGCGTATGTGTCGTCGCTCCTGACGCCCGCGTACGTGACAGGCACGTTGCCAGTCTACAACGGCTTCGGCGCGGATTTCCTCGCCAGCTCTCAAGCTGCGAACGACGTCAACAGAGAACGCGGCTGGGAGCAGATGCAGGCGAAGGTGAACGGCAACGTCGACGTGGTGATTTCCAACGGCGCGTATGCCATCTTCCGCGGTGGTTATTTCCACGATCGGTTCTCCGACACGGGCATTCCGCAGACGACCAACTACACCTATCAGACGGCAACCTCAGCCTGCGTCGGCTGCGCCATCCCAGTGAGTCTTCAGGGATCAGTCAGCACGCAGAATGCGCCGCGCGCTAGGATCACTGAGTTCGATACGACCAAGCGCGCGTTGTTCAACGCCGACTACAACCAGACCTTCCAGCGTGCCGGCCGGCATACGCTGAAGGGCGGATTCGGATACCAGCACACAATCAATGACGTCAATTCGCTCTATCCCGGCGGCTACGTCGACATCTTCTGGGGCAGCTCGAACCTGCTCAGCTTGCCAGGTCAGGTACAACTTCCCACCGACAGGGGCGCGTACGGTTACTATGCCGTTCACAATAACGGCACTTTCGGCAGAGCTGGGGCGGACATCCTTTCGCTCTACATCCAGGATCAGTGGCAGATTTACAATCGCCTGACGTTGAACATCGGCGTCCGGACGGAAAACGAAAAAGTGCCCGCTTACAGGACTGAGGTTCGGGAAAACGTCTTTGAATTCGGGTGGGCTGAGAAGCTTGGGCCGCGCCTCGGGTTCAGCTACGACGTGACGGGCACTGGCCGCGCGAAGGCGTATGCCAGCTACGGCCGCTACTACGACTGGACGAAGTACGAGATGCCGCGTGCCTTGTTCGGTGGCGACATCTGGTGCATCAAGTACCGCGCGATCGACAACCTGAACGATCCGATTACCGCGACTTTCGCCGACGCACCTGGTCGCGACCTCTGGCGCGGTGGCGGTGACTGTCGCGATCGTCGCGTGCCGAGCTTCGACACCGTTGTGTCGGACGCGAAGCCGATGTCGCAGGACAGCTACAGCGCGGGCTTCGACTTCGAAGTGAACCCCAGCACAGTGGCGACGTTCCACTACGTGCACAACAACCTGAACCGGACGATCGAAGACCTGGGTGCGCTCGTCAACGGCAACGAGGCATACCTCCTCGGCAACCCCGGAGAGGGCGCCACATCGATCATGCCGGCGTCAGCCGCGCCAAGAACGGGCGGCGGTTCCTTCCCCATGCCCAAACCGAAGCGGCAGTACGACGCTGTGGAACTAGGCATCAGCCGCCGGTTCGCGAACAACTGGTTCGGCAGCGCGAACCTGACGATCAGCCGGCTCTATGGCAACTACGCCGGGCTGGCGAGCTCGGACGAAATCCGGACACCGACCACCGGTGTCAGCTCGGCCACCGCGCAGCAGCAGTCGGGCTCGGTCTTCCGTGAGGGCGGAAATGTGAACCGGGGCTGGGACCTCGACGACGCCATGTTCGATTCGCATGGCAAGCTCGACGTGCTCGGCCGGCTCGCGACCGATCGGCCAGTAGTCGCCAAGTTTTACGGGGCCTACAACATCTTCCAGAACACGCAAATCGGCGCGTTCGTCTACATGGGCAGCGGCACGCCGAGATCGACCTACGTCAACTCGGTGAACCAGACGGAGCTCTTCGTGGAGGGCCGTGGCAACCTGGGCCGGACGCCGGTGTACAGCAAGACCGACCTGCAGGTCTCGCAAGAGATGACAATGGCTGGCAACAAGCGGCTGCGGTTCGAGCTGACGCTGCTGAACCTCTTCAACCAGAAGACAGCGCGACACGTGTTCAACTACCTGAACCGGGGCGCGGGCACGCCACGCCCGTCGTCAGCCATCAACCTGGCCAACGTCGATCTGTTCAACGGCTACGACTACAACGCCCTGATCAGAGGGACGTCTGACGGTGCGAATGCGTTCGATCCGCGCTACGGCATGGACGACCTCTTCGAACCTGGCACGCAGGGGCAATTCTCGGTGAAGTTCCTCTTCTAGTCTGGTTCGTAGGTTCGTAGGGTGGTTCGTTAAGTTCGTAGGTTCGCTTGGTTCGGTCGCAGGGCGGGTTTTGCAGTACGAAACCCGCCCTACGACAGTAAAACTCACCTCTACACTCTGGTTACATTCGTGCAGTCTGGGGGAGCATTTTGCTCCCCCAGTTTTTTGTACGCATCCTTTTGGCTCCAAATCGAATGACATTGCGCGCAAACGCCTGAAGAACAGGCCCTTTTCCTGTGCTGTTTCGCAACCCGGGCTTTGGCGTGGTTCTTGTATTAGATGGTGGGCAACGGGAGGCGAGACCATGATGACCACCATCGAGACGAGACCGACCGACATTGCGAGGCGCACCTCGCAGCAGGTTGTCGTGGTCAGCAAGCAGTCTCAACTGAACGGGTTGCTCGAGACAGTTCTCGACGCAGGCCAGTACCGACGTCGTGTTCGTCGAATCGACCGAACACGCGTACAGCCATATCAAACGTCTGACCCCGCATCTCATCATCGTTTGCCTGGACATCGACGATATGGACGGCTTCCAGGTGTTATCGATGTTGAAGCTCGATGCCGATACGAAGGATATCCCTGTGGTCACGTGCACCGTGACCACCGAGGAAGAAGTGGAACGCAACGAATCGGTGGAGTTGCCCGACGACGTGTTCAACCAGCCGGTTCCGCTGCGGCTGAACTAGCTAGTCGCCAGTTACCGGTTTTCAGTTCTCAGTTTTTTCAGTCGGCGTAGGGGGGCGAGGAGCGTATGGCTTCCGCCCTTTTTTCATCTTGATTCCAGTGCCGGTATGAATCTGTACACTGACGGCAAAGTCTGGTACCGTACCCGGGCGTGACGGCGCCCCCCCCTGAAAAGCGCGACCGGGAACGAGTTGAGATTCTCGGGGAGCTCCATGGCGAGATCATGGTGTTCCAACCCCTGTCGATCAAGGAGATCAGCCAGGGGGGCTGTCTGGTCGAGACCGCCTTTCCCCTCCACCTCAATTCGCTTCACGACATCAGGCTGACCCTGGGCGGGCGTTCCGTCGTGCTGAAAGGCCGGGTGGCGCATTGCCGCATCAGCGACGTGGACCAGGAGATCGTGCACTACCGATCGGGCATCGAGTTCATCGAGCCTTCCGACCGCATCCACGCGGTGATCGTGGAGTTTATTGAAGCCATCAAAGCCGGACGACGGCTCGTTTGAGTACGCCAGTTATGGCAGATGGCGGAGGGCGGATGGCTGAAAGGTACCTTCTGCCATGTGCCATCTGACATCTGCCATGACAGTTATCGTGCCTTGAGATGCTCCAGGTAGTCGCCTGACGTGATGCGGGGCGCCCGGCCGAGCGGCGCGTTGTAGAAATACACCCAGACATCTTCGGTGCAGCCGTCATCGAGCGTGGCCGGCACGCGGACGCGGTTGTAGAGGCTGCGCTCGGGTTCCGACGGCCGATGTCCTTCGATGCGATCGAGCGCGGCCAGCACCGTGGGCGGATCCGTGATTTCGAAGACCTCGCCCCACACGCGCGCATCGCTGGCCGGCACGGCCGCCGGATAAATTCCCAGATCGAACAGCTTGCCGTTAATCCAGCCGCGGCCCGCAAATTTCAGAAACGAGTCGATGCCCGCACGGGTCGTGCGGTTGAATCCCGTTCGAAGGGTGCCGTAGAAGAAGATGAGCTCCATGCGGGCGAATAGATCTATAGATCTTAGATCTTAGATCTTGAGATCTATAGATCTTTTAGATTCTAGATCACTTAGCTGGAGGCGGAGGCGGCGCGGGCGCGTCCGGCCGTCGTGGAGCAATCATGCGGAGGGTATCGGGCGCAACGGCGAAGGACATCTGAACGGTTTTGTTGGTGCCCGAGAGCTCGATCGACTTCAACGCGCTATCGAAGCCAGGCTTTCCCCCGCTGTGGAGCCGCGCAAGCGAGACGAACCCGCGGACGGTATCGCGCAGCTGATCGGCCGCCGCCTGGTCGCCGGCTTCCGCGCGGATCGTGGCCTTCATGCCGCCGTTCACGTGCGCTTTCATCGACACGAGGCGCACGGCCGGCACCTGCACGGAGAAGTCGCTGGGCAGCCGCATGCGGCGGCGCATCGCGTCGAAGTGGCCGACTACCCATGCCGTGCTGCCGGCATTGTCCTTGATGAGGTTCATCATCTCGTCGTTCGACGTGATGTCCTCGGCGCCGCGGGCCCCGTCGCGCGCACGGTCCATCGCGCGACGCACGAGATCGACCTGTCCGATCACGATCAGATCGGGTCCCGGCAGTCCCACGGCCACCTGCTTTTCGGTGTCAGGATGCATGTACAGCTTCCCGCCCTTGTAGTCCTCCATGATTCCGCCGCGATCGTGGATGACCTGCTCGATCCGCGCGGGCTCGAACGAGCCCTGGACGAGCAGCAGCATTCTGGGGATCTCCGGCCGTTGCGGGTCCTGCTGACCGGGTGTCTGGTGGGGCTCGACATACGCCACGATGTGATGGACCTGCTTTTCCAGGTCGATGCCGGCGAAATCGCTCATCATCTGCCGGCCCTTGTGCGAGCCCGCTTCGATGGTCGGCATGAGCTCGCGACGGAGGTCGGAGGTCATGACGTCCTGGATGTTGGCAAACGCCACGACCTCGGCATCGGCAGGCACATAGCGGACTTCCGGCGGCAGCCCGGCCGGTACACCGGCGCTCCGGTCGTAGGCGAGATAGGCAATCAATCCGCCCGAAAGGCCGACCAGAAGCGCGCCAATCGCACCGAACAGGAAATAGCGGGTTTTTCTTGTCATGGCTATACCCACCTAGACGGAATGCCGGACCCCACGGTTCCCTGGCGACCGCACCGGTTCGTACAGTTCGTGCGGTTCGGTAGGGTTCGTGGTGTCCCAGGCCTCCGCACACGCCTTTTTTACGGTGGAGGCCTGGCGAACCTCACGAACCTACGAACCTACGAACCCAACGAACCTACGAACCTCATTGATCAAGTATGTATTCCCGCTTTTCAACCGTCCGAGCCGCCAGCCACAACGCGCCCACCAGGATGACCGCAAGCGACAGGAGGCTCGTCGTGGCCGTCGGCGGCGCCGAGAAGAGCGACTGGATGGCCGAGACGGTATCGTCCTGGGGCATCGAGTGGGGCACGAGAGACTGCAGGTAATGCGCCACCGTGAAGCGGCGCAGATAGCCGGGCACGATGAGCGCCACCTGCTCCCAGCCGAATACGAGCAACAGCCCCGCGACCAGCGGCCTGGGCACGAGCGCGCCAATCAACGCGAACACGGCGCCGTACACCGCCAGCCCGAGCGCCAGCAGGCCAAGGTCGGTCAGGAGCTGCGGAAACGTGGCGCCGATACTGCCGCCGGCGACGGGTGTAATGAGCAGGTAGACCGTGGTGACCGACGGCAGCACCACCAGGCCGGTGCACACCAGATAGGCGAGATATTTGCCGATGATGATCGACCCGCGCGGCACGGGTCGCGTAAACAGATATGTAATCGTGCGATCTTCCACTTCGTCTGAAATCAGGGAGGTCCCGTAGAACGCGCCCAGCACCGGCACCACAAAGCGGAGATACAAGAGCCAGATCATGCCGCCGAAGATGACGGGCCCCGCCACCGGCACGCCGTTCACCTTGAACGACGACAAGCCCATGGAGTCGATGACGCGAAGCAGGATGGCAATCGCCACCGGCGCACCGGTCGCCAGCAGCATGAAGACGGTGCGCTTCGACCAGAGCATCTGGGTGATCGAAATCTCGAACACACGAAACGCGGCGTTCCAGAATCCCGACCTCATGACTTCACCAGATACTCGAAGACCGCCTGCAGGTTGTCGTCGGGCGACGTAATTTCGTAGATGTCGCCCGCGCCGTTGGTCGCCGCCATCTCCGTTACGCGCGCGTAGAACGCGTCGGGCTTCGCCGTCTGCACGAACACCGCGTCCTCCTCGAAGCGCACGCTCAACACGTCGTCGCTGGCGACCAGCGCCGTCGCGAGCGCGCGGGGCTGCTTCGAGCGCAGGCAGACCGTGTGCGGATGCTCGTCGATGAGATCCCGAATCTGGTGCACGTTGCCTTCGGCCAGCACCCGGCCGTGGTGCATCAGCAGGATGTCCGACGTGAGCGCTTCGACCTCGTGAAGGATGTGGCTCGAGACGATGACGTTGCGTCCCGCCGCGGCCCAGTTGCGCAGCAGCCGAATCGTCTTGCGGCGCGCCAGCGGATCCATGCCCGACAGCGGCTCGTCGAGGATCAGCAGCTCGGGCTCGTGCGCGATCGCCTGGGCGAGCTTCACGCGCTGACGCATGCCCTTGCTGTAGGCGCCGATGCGCTTGTTGGCCGCTTCCAGCAGATCCACCTGCTCGAGCGACGCCATCGCCTTGTCGGAGGCGTCGCGCTCGCCGTACCCGTGAAGGCGCATGAGCGCCGTCACCCATTCGTGTCCGGTCATCCGATCGTAGAAGGCATCCTGTTCCGGACAGAGACCCAGGCGGCGGAAGATGCCGGGGTTTCCCCACACTGATTCGCCCAGCACCTTCACCGATCCCTTGCTGGGCTTCAACTGGCCGGTGATGAGCTTCAACAGCGTCGATTTTCCGGCGCCATTCGGACCGAGCAATCCCGTGATGCCGCCGGCAATGGTGAGGCTGATATCGTTCAGCCCGATGACCTGGCCGTACCACTTTGACAGGTGGTCGGTCTGCACGACGGCCGACGCCGTCACGTCACCACCTCGATGGCGCGGATGCGCCGGCTCAGCACGAACGCCGAAATCGCAATGGCCATCGCGATGACGCCGGCCGACACGATCGGCGGCGTGTCGTAGCGCGGAGGCACGCGGAACAGGACATCGCCGACCTGGTGGACGTTGGAAAAGATCGAGACCCACGAGAACATCGTGCTGTCGCTCGCGCCCGCGATGACGCCGTAGACCGCGTGCGTGAAGAACGCAAGACCCGCATACATGACCGCCACGAACCAGCGGCTGTTGCTCAACGACGACAGCGCCAGGATGATGAACGTCGACAGCGTGATCTTGATGATCGAGTAGGCGGAAATCGACGGGATGAGGAGGAGGTTGTCGCGCACGAACGTCATGCTGCCCATGAACGCGGGCACGAGCAACAGCAGCAGCATCCCGGGGAGCAAGGTGATGGTCGCGAGCGCGGCCATCAGAATCGCGGCCTTCCCGGCGATGTACTGCGGCCGGGTGACAGGGCGCGAGAGATACAGCTGCAGCGCTTTGGCGCGGATGTCGTCGGCAATCAGCCCGGAGCCGACGTAGACCGTGATGAAGAATGTCATCGCGTCCTGCTGATTGAGGAAGTCCCGGAACATGCGCGGCGTGACGGCGAGCATGCCCATCTCGGCCATACCCGGCACATTGGCGGCCGCCCAGATTTGCACGCCACGCACCACCACGGGCATCCATGCGAGGATCATGAGAAACAGGAACGCGCGCTTGCGCACGAGCGTGCGCAGGCCGTTGGCCGCGATGACCATCCATGCGCGGCCGGCCAGGTCGAGGCCGCCTTCCCGTCTGCGGTACCGCTCGCGATGGATAGGCATTTAGGTCTCCCCCATCGCTTCTGCGAACACGTCCTCGAGGGTCGGCACGCTCTGCTTCAAATGACGCACCTGCGCCCCCACGTGAGCCGCCGACGCAAACAACTGCTCGGGGCCCGCGTTGGCCGGCACGAGCACACGGAATTCATCCGCGTCGGTTTCGCGGCACTCGAACGCCTGCATGCGCAGCCGCTCGACGAACGCGTCCCTGTTGCCTTTGACGCGGACTTCGAAGATGTGCCCGGTCGGTTTCTTGAGTGTCGCGATCGGCCCCTGCATGACGACTTTTCCACGATTCATCACGACGACCGCATCGCACACCGATTCGACGTCGGGCATGACGTGCGACGAGAGAATGAGGCTGATGTGCTTGTTGTGCGCGATGTCGCGCACGAGCGCGAGCATCTCTTCGCGCCCCTTCGGGTCCATGCCGTTGGTCGGCTCGTCGAGCAGCAGGAGATCGGGATCGTGCACGAGCGCCTGCGCGAGCTTGATGCGCTGCTTCATGCCGGTTGAATAGGTCTCGACGTTGCGATAGCGGGCCTCGCCGAGGCCGACGTAGTAGAGGACCTCGTGCGCCCGCTGCATCGCATCGGCGGCCGGCAGCCCGGACAGCTCGGCGCAATACGCGACGAATGAAACCGCGGTCATCCCTGGAATCTGCGCGTCGCTTTCCGGCATGTAGCCGACGCGTGCGCGGATGTCGAGAGGCGCCACGGCCACGTCGAGATCGAGCACGCCGATGCGGCCGCTGTCGGGCTTGATCAACCCGAGCAGCGCCTTCAGCATGGTGCTCTTGCCGGCGCCGTTCGGGCCGAGCAGGCCGACCGCTCCCGCAGGAAACACCGCCGAGACATCGGCCAGCGCCCATTGCGTGCCGTAGCGCACGCCGACCCGGTCGAGGATGGCGACAGAATCCGACATTAGTTGACTATACGAACGTGGGCAAACACCTGTTCCGTGAGTAGTTCAAGGTTCTGGGTTCTGGGATTCACGATCTTGACGCAGAGGCGCAAAGACGCAGAGGTTTCTTTTCGAAAAATGCAACTCTGCGCCTCTGCGGCTCTGCGTCGAGTCTAAAGCCCCAACACCTCCCGCCGCTCCCGCATGAATCCGATCACGTTGCCGATGTGCTCGTCGAGCGGCAGCCCCAGCTCTTCGGCGCCCTTTCGCAGGTCGTCGCGGCTCACGCCCTTGGCGAACGCCTTGTCCTTCATCCGCTTGACGACCGACGACGCCTCGAGATCCTGGACGCTCTTCGAGGGACGCACCAGGGCCGCGGCCGTGACGAACCCCGCCATTTCGTCGCACGCGAACAGCGTGTGCTCCAGCCTGGATTCGCGGGGCGTGTTCGTATGCTCGCCGTGCGAAAGAATGGCCCGGATGACGAAGTCCGGACAGCCGCGCTTGCGAAGAATCTCGGCGCCACGGAACGGGTGGTCCTTCAGGTCGGGATACTGCTCGTAATCGAAGTCGTGCAACAGCGCGACGACGCCCCAGACCTCTTCGTCTTCGCCAAACCTGCGAGCGTATCCGCGCACCGCGGCCTCGACGGCGAGCGCATGCTTCCGCAGGCTCTCGCTCTTCGTGTACTCGGTCAGCAGATTCCAGGCATTGTCGCGAGTCAGCTCGAACGGCATTGGCTCTATCCTTTTCCCTTCTTCCTTTTTCCTTACTGAGCTCTATTTCTCCGACGGCCTTGCCGCTCGGTGCGACAACCTCGCAATCAACGGCCTCGGCGCCAGGCGCGCCGCGACGGGAATCAGCTTATTCCGAATCCCGGGAATCGCCACCGGCTTCCCCCTCATCATCCCGTCGTATCCAACCCGCGCCACGCGCGGCGCGTCCATCACGAACGCCTCGAACAGGCGCGAGCGCTGCGACCCTGCGCGCACTTTGAACTCCGACTCGGTCGGTCCCGGGCAGAGCGTCGTCACCGTGATGCCGTGCGGCTTCAACTCGTAGTCGATGGCCAGCGAGAAGGAGAGGACGAACGCTTTCGATGCGTAGTAGATCGACATCCAGGGGCCGGGCACGAACGCAGCGGTGGACGAGACGTTCAGAATCCGGCCGCTGCGCCGCTCGATCATCGCCGGCAGAAATCGCTTCGTGAGATCGACCACCGAGGTCGAGTTCAGCTGAATCATCTTCAGCTCGGCGTCCAGGTCGGTCGTCGCGAACTTTCCGTACAGGCCGACACCGGCGTTGTTCACCAGCATGTGGACGTCGAGGCCCCGATCGACGACGGCCTGGTGCAGCCGGCGCGGGCCCTGCGGATCGGCGAGATCCTCGGGCAGGCAGACGACATCGACGCCGAACTTCTGCTGGATGTCTTTCGCGCGTGCCTCGAGCTTGTCGCGTTTACGCGCGACGAGAATCAGGTCGTGGCCGTGGCTGGCAAAGACCTCGGCGAGTGCGGCGCCGATGCCAACCGACCCGCCCGTAATCAGCGCACGTTCTTTGGCCATTCGTGAGTCCTTGCGGCCGCGACCGCTTTTTCGATCACCGATGTGGCTTTGGGCGTCAGACGATAGGGTTCGAGCCCGGCGGGATCGACATACTCCGCCGCCGCGACGTCGGACCCGTGGCTCAGACGCCCGCCCACCGGCCTGCACAGATAGTCGATGAGCACGTAGTGGTACCGGACCTTCCGTTCGGGATCGAGCAGGATTCGGTCGAACACGTCGACGACGGGCCCGACTTCAACCTCGAGGCCGGTTTCTTCGAGCATTTCCCTCGCCAGGCCGGCCTCGAGCGTCTCGCCCAGCTCCAGACGCCCTCCCGGAAGGCTCCACTGCCCGGCCAGCGGCTCGAAGCGGCGTTTCACCAGGACGACCTTGCCTTCATGAATGATGACCGCCCCGACGCCGACAATCGGCTGGCCTGGATACTGCCGCGACGGCCGCGTCGCATTGACCGGGACGACATCCTCCTCGGCCTGAAAACTGAGCGGATGCAACACACAGCGCTGGCGGTGGATGAGGCCATCCTCGATCCAGAACTCGTCGTACCCGGCACTGGTCGCAATCTCGCCCTCACCATTCGCTTCGCGGCCGCGCCATTCGGCGTGCATGGCGCCGGTTTCCACCCGGGCGATCATCCTCACGGTCCGCTGCGACGACCGCGCGAAGGCGGCGGCCAGTTCTTCGCGAACGGCATCCCGGCCGTTGGCAATCGTCGTGCCCGAGTCGTTCGTGGCATCGAGGTGATAGAGGGCCGTCAGGGTGTCCAGATCGCCCGCGTTGAATGCCTGAAACCATTTGCGGACGAGCTCGAAAGAGTCGGTGGGCATCGTGTTTAGGGTATTTTACGGGGCATGAAAGCACACACGAAATATCTGATGCTGAACATCCCGTCGAAAATGGCGTTCCGCAACATTACTCCGGAAGTCGACGAAGCCGTGCGCGCAAGCGGCGTGCAGGAAGGGCTCGTGCTGGTGAACACGATGCACATCACGGCATCGGTCTTCATCAACGACAACGAGCGCGGGCTGCACCACGATTTCGGCAAGTGGCTCGAAGAGCTGGCGCCGTTCAACCCCGATCCCAACCACTACCACCACAACCGCACGGGCGAGGACAACGCGGATGCCCACCTCAAGCGGCAGATCATGGGCCGCGAGGTCGTGGTGGCCATCACAAAGGGCAAACTGGACTTCGGGCCGTGGGAGCAAATCTTTTACGGGGAGTTCGACGGCAACAGGAACAAGCGAGTGTTGATAAAGGTGATCGGGGAATAAAAAGGTTCGTGGGTTCGTGGGTTCGTCAGGTTCGTGGGTTCGTTTGGTTCGTCGGTCCGAACTTCGCGAACCTCACGAACCCCACGAACTCTACGAACTCCTGTTACAGCTGCAGACTCGCATCCGCATTCAGGTCCAGCCCCGCGCGCTTTCCCGCGTGAAAATTTCTGAGACCGGCGGCGGCGATCATCGCCGCGTTGTCGGTCGAGAGCGAAATGTGCGGGACGTACCCAGGAATGCCGCGACGCTCGGCCTGTCTGGCGAAGTCGGCCCTGAGGCGTGCGTTCGCGGACACGCCGCCCGCAATCCCCACGCTTGGCGCATGGTAACGATCGGCCGCATCGAACACGCGATCCAGCAGAGTCGAAACCACGACGCGCTGAAAGCTGGCGCAGATGTCGTCGATCTCCCTTTCGGTCAAAGGAGACCCGCTTTCCGCGCGCTGCCGCACGTGGCGCAGCACGGCTGTCTTCAGCCCGCTGAAGCTGAAGTCGAGATCCCCTTTCATGTGCGGCGCGTTCCGATCGGCGTGGGTCATGCGCGTCGCCGGAAACGCGATGGCTTCGTCGTTGCCGTTCCGAGCGCGCTTGTCGACAATCGGCCCGCCCGGGTATCCGAGTCCCAGCAGCTTGGCGACCTTGTCGTACGCCTCCCCTGCCGCGTCATCCCGCGTTCGCCCGATGCGTTCGTAGCGGCCGGGTTCTCTCACTACGTACAGGCTCGTATGGCCTCCGGACACCACGAGTGCCACGAGAGGCAGAGCGATGTCGCCGTGCTGAAGGAACAACGATTCGATGTGCCCGGCGAGGTGGTGCACCGGCACGAGCGGTCGATCGAGCGACAGCGCGAGGGACTTGGCGAAGGAGACGCCGACGAGCAGCGAACCGACGAGGCCGGGGCCCTGCGTGACCGCAATCGCATCGAGCTGCTTCAGATCGGTCTGAGCGGTGCCCAGTGCCGCGCGTACGACGCCGCAGATATCGCGGATGTGCTGCCGCGACGCCAGCTCGGGCACGACGCCGCCCCACTCGCGGTGGATGTTCACCTGCGACGCGACGATGTTCGATCCGATCGTCCACCTGCCGCCGGTTTCCGAGACCACCGCCGCCGACGTTTCGTCGCACGACGTTTCAATCCCCAGCATCAACATATGAAGAAGGGGCCCCGTTTCAGACTTACTTGGTGGCCAACGAAGGCGTCCCTGTCACGAGCGCGGCGAGCGTTTCGATGTAAGGCGGCCGGACGATCCCTCTCTCGGTGATGATCGCCGTCACGTACTTGTTCGGGGTGACGTCGAACGCGGGATTCCGGACCTTGGCGGCCACGGGTGTCAGTCGCGCCGGGCCGAGGTGCGTCACTTCTTTCGCGTTCCGTTCCTCGATGGGAATCAGGCTGCCGTCCGGAGTGGCCAGATCGATCGTCGACACCGGCGCAGCCACATAAAACGGGATGCCATGTTCTTTGGCGAGCACCGCGACGGTGTACGTGCCGATCTTGTTGGCAACATCGCCGTTGGCCGCAATGCGATCGGCGCCGACGACCACGAGATCCACTTCGCCGCCGCGCATGAGCGCTCCCGACATGTTGTCGGTGATGACCGTCGTGTCGATCCCGTCGCGGGTCAGCTCCCATGCCGTCAGACGCGCGCCCTGCAGGAACGGGCGCGTTTCGTCGGCCAGCACCGCGACGTGTTTGCCCTGCTCCACCGCGCCACGAATCACGCCGAGCGCCGTTCCGTATCCGGCGGTCGCCAGTGCGCCCGCATTGCAGTGCGTCAGCACGCGCGCCGTGTCGGGCACCACGCTCGCACCATGCGCTCCCATCGCGCGGCAGCTCGCGACGTCTTCGTCGTGAATCCCGCGGGCCTCGGCGTCCAGCCGCACCTTGATCTGATCGACCGATTGTCCCGACGACGCGGCCTCGGCAAACACGCGCTTCATGCGATCGATCGCCCAGAAGAGATTGACGGCGGTTGGCCGGGTGTCGGCCATCATCTCGCACAGCTTGTAGAACTCGGTGGCAAGCTTCGTCGTGCCGGTCGCGGTACTTTGTTTCACGCCAAGGGCGAGGCCCATGCCGGCCGCCACACCGATCGCCGGCGCGCCGCGAATTACCATCGTCTTGATGGCCTTCGCGACGTCCTTGGCGGTCTTGCACGTCACGTAGACCTCGGCGCCCGGCAGCTTGCGCTGATCGATCATGACGATGCCGGCGTCGTTCCATTCAATTGTGGGAAGCACGGGTCATGATACTTCGTAATGAGGTTCGTGGGGTTCGTGGGGTTCGTGAAGTTCGTGAAGTTCGTGAGGTTCGTCGCTGAAGTTCGTCGGTTCAGTAGAGTTCGTGGCGTTCGTCAGGTTCGGCGGACTTCGACGAACCCGACGAACCTAACGAACCTAACGAACCCGACGAACCCGACGAACCTGACGTTCGATCTTTCCCCGCGTTCATTCGATGAAGCGCGCGTCGAAGGCGTGCGGCAGCAGATCCTTCAACCGATGCCGCGTCTTCACGTCGTGGAGGTCGGCCAGGATCACTTCGATGTCGCCGGCAAATTCCCACAGGAGCTGGCGGCACGCGCCGCAGGGCGAGGTGGGCTGAGCGGTGTCCGCCACGACCGCAATGCGCTTGAAGGATCGATGGCCATCGGACACGGCCTTGAACATCGCGACACGCTCGGCGCACATCGTCAGGCCGTAGGTGGAATTCTCGATGTTGCAGCCGGTAATGATCTGCCCGTCCTCGGTTTCCAGTGCGGCCCCGACCTTGAAGTCCGAAAACGCCGCCTGCGCGCGCTCGCGCGCCGCCCTCGCCGCGCGGACGATGTCGGGTTGCCCGTTCGATTCGGCGATCTGACCAGCCCCGTCGACACGGCGAAGCATCACGCGGCGATCCTCGCCGAACCGCCTCTCCGCGCCCGCGAACTCCAGCCTGTTCGACCGGCGGTCGATCGCCCCTCGCCGATCGCCGACGACCCGCCGTTCCTGCCACGGTCCCGCGGTCGCGAGCCCCATCTCCACCGCCCACGCCACGTCCACCAAAGGCGTCGACTGCAGGTACTGCTCCAGATCGTGCCGCAGGCTCTTGATGTCGCCGTCGTTCTCGGCCAGCGCCGCCGATTCGGCGTTACGCCAGATGCGGATGTCGTAGTACCGCCGCGGATGCGAACCGTCGCGCAGCAGCTGGTTGGTGCCGTACCCCTTCTTGCGCACCAGTCCCTGCAAACGCCCGGTCAACGTGAGGAACTCGGTCTCCTTCCCGTCAGAAATCTCGAGCGCGACGACGGACACGACAGACTGTTCGGCCACTCAGATCCTCACTATGATGGCGTTCAGCAGCGAGAGGAATTGTCCCCGCACTCGCTTCGCCGTCTCAAGTACTTCTTCGTGGTTCAGCGGCTGCGGCAGCACGCCCGCGGCCAGATTCGTGATACACGAAATCGCCAGCACTTCGAGACCCATATGCCGGGCCACGATGGCCTCGGGGACCGTGGACATCCCCACCGCGTCCCCCCCGATCAACCGGAGGTATCTCACTTCTGCAGGAGTTTCGTACGACGGCCCGTGGCACGCAACATAAATTCCATGCCGCAGCACCTGGCCCTGCGCCGCCGCCACCTCGCTGGCAATGGCGCGCAACCGAGGCGAGTAGACGTCGGTGAGGTCCGGAAACCTCACGCCAAAGCGTTCGTCGTTCGGCCCGACCAGCGGGTTGCTCCCGAGCAGGTTGATGTGGTCGTCGATGACCATCAGGTCGCCGGGCGCAAATGCCCTATTAATCCCTCCCGCGGCGTTCGTGAGGATCAGCACCTTGACGCCGAGCACGCCGAGCACCCGGGTGGCAAACGTGACGGTGCCGAGATCGTGCCCTTCGTAGAAGTGCGCGCGGCCGGACAGCGCGGCAACCAGCCGGCCCGACACTTCGCCCATGACGAGACGCCCCTCGTGGCCGACCACGTTGGACGCGGGCCAGTGCGGAATCTCCTCGTAGCGTATCGACGTCGCGCGCTCGAGGCTCGAGGCGAAATCGCCGAGCCCCGACCCGAGCACGACGGCGACATCCGGGATGCGGGCCGATGTGGATCGCACGCGCGCTGCCGCGCTCTGCACCTGATCGTAATAGGAAGACGCGCTCACCGTTCCTTCTCGTATGCGTGACCCAGTGCGCGCGGCGGCCGCGAGTGCCCGATGAAGCCCGCGAGCACGACGATCGTCAGCACGTAGGGAACCATTTGAATGAACTGCACCGGGATGTCTTCGCCGGACGGCAGTTTAACAACGCCCTGCATCTGAATAGTAACGGCTTCGGTGAGCCCGAAGAACACGCACGCCAGCATGGTCTGCAGCGGCCGCCATTTTCCGAAGATGAGCGCGGCGAGCGCGATGAACCCGCGCCCCGATGTCATGTTGCGCGTGAAGAGCGACGACTGGCCGATTGACAGATACGCGCCGCCAATCGCGGCGAGCGCGCCCGACAACAGCACGCCGCTGTAGCGCATCCTTGCCACGTTGATCCCCGCGGCATCGGCGGCCTCGGGATTCTCTCCCACCGCGCGCAGCCGCAGCCCGAACGGCGTCCTGTACAGCACGTACCACGTGATCGGCACCAGCGCGAACGCCAGCACGATCGGCACGCGAGGGATCAGCTGCTCGATCGGAATCTGCGGCGTCGACCCGGACGACATGAAGAAGGCGCCGCTCAGAAATCCAGGCAAGCCGATCATCAGGATGTTGATGGCCGTCCCGACGACGACCTGGTCGGCCTTGTAGCGGATGCAGGCGACCGCGTGAATCAGCGCGACCAGCAGTCCTGCGCCGATGGCCGCCGCCAGGCCCGTCCACGGGCTGCCGGTCGAATAGGTCATCGCCGCCGCCGTGAACGCGCCGGCCAGCATCATGCCCTCGAGCGCGATGTTGATGACGCCCGACCGTTCCGAGAACATCCCGCCGAGCGCCGCGAGCACGAGCGGCGTCGACAATCGGATCGTCGAGAACACGAGCGAGATCGTCAAGAGGTCAGCCATGGCGCGGCTCCTCCTGCACCCGGTGCATCAAGCGGGTCAGAGGGCCTCGGAACATCGCTTCCGCGGCGACGAACAGGATGATCGTCGCCTGCAGAATCTGCACGATGTCCTTGGTGACGTTCCGGGTGAACGCGTCAACCGGGATACCGCCGCGCGAGAGCACGGCAAACAGGAGCGCCGCAAGCACGACGCCGGCGGGATGATTCCGGCCCAGCAGCGCGACCGCGATGCCGGTGAATCCGTAGTTGTCGGAGAACCCGTCGTAGTAGCGATGCCGATAGCCGAGCACTTCGTTGATGCCCACCATGCCGGCCAGCGCGCCGGAAATCGTCATGGCAAGGACAATCTGGCGCGGGACGGAAATGCCGCCGTACTCGGCCGCCGACGGACTGCTGCCCGTCGCGCGAATCTCGTAGCCCCACTTCGTTCGCCACAGAAACACGTACACCGCGACGCTGGCGGCAAGCGCGAGCAGGAACGATACATTCAGCGGAATGCGCGCCGGCAGCCCGGGAATCATCGCACCGAGCCGTGGAATGTACGCGCTCTCCGAGATGGGCGCCGACTGCAGAATCGGATCGCCGGGAACGCGATAGTGGTACTGCGTGAAGTAGCTGACCAGGGCGACCGCGATGAAGTTCATCATGATGGTGTTGATCACCTCATGCGATCCGAAGCGCGCCTTCAACAGCCCCGGGATGGCGCCCCAGATGCCACCGGCAAATACCGCCGCCACCATGCACAACGGAACCAGCACCACGGCCGGCAGACCACCGAGGACGATCCCCGTCCAGGCGGTGGCAAACGCCGCGACGTAGAGCTGCCCTTCCGCACCGATGTTCAGGAGCCCGGCCCTGAACGCCACGGCGACCGCAAGTCCCGTGAAGATGAGGGGCGTCGCGAGAAAGAGGGTGTAGCCGATGCCGTCGGGCCACCACAGCGCGCTGCCGAGGAGCAGCTCGTAGGTTTCGAGCGGGTTGTCGCCGATGGCCAGCACGAACACACTGCCGACGGCAAAGGCCGCGAGGACGGCCACGAGCGGAAACAGGAGTGCTAACGGCGACGATGACGTGCGGGTCAACCTGGCTGCGCTCCTGTCATGAGGCATCCAATGGCGGTGGTGTTCGCGCTGGCGGGATCGACCTCGCCGGCAATCCGCCCCTGGTGAATCACCAGCAACCGGTCCGAGAGCGACATGACCTCCTCGAGCTCTGCCGAGACCAGCAGCACCGCGCAACCCGCATCGCGAAGCGCGACCAGCTTGCGATGAATGAACTCGATCGCGCCGATATCGACGCCGCGCGTGGGCTGAGCCACGAGCAGCAGTTTCGGCGGCAGCTCGAATTCGCGGCCGATGACGAGCTTCTGCTGGTTTCCCCCGGACAGGGCGCGCGCGGGCAGCGCGGGATTCGGCGGCCGCACGTCGAACCGCTGAATGATGTCCGCGGCCCGCCGCTTCACCTCGCGTTCGTTGATCATGACGCCGGTCGTAACGGGCGGCCTGTAATGAACCCCGAGAATGGCGTTCTCATCGAGACCGAACTCGAGCAGCAACCCGCGGCGATGCCGGTCTTCGGGAATGTGCGCGATGCCGCGCTCGCGGCGCGCGCGAGCGTCCAGCCCGGCGAGCGGCCGGTCTTCGAAGACGAGCTCACCCGACACGAGCGCCGGATTCACGAGGCCGGCAATCGCCTCGATCAGCTCTCGCTGGCCGTTGCCTTCCACACCGGCGATGCCGACGATCTCGCCGGCTCGCACGTCGAACGAAATGTTCTTCACCGAGGAATCGGACTGGCGAAAAAGGGGTCGGGAGGGGTTTCCCTCCGACTCAGGGGAAACCCCTCCCGACCCCTTTCGACGATCCGCTGCCGCCGACCGAGAGGCTGCGCACACTCAGCACGACGGCGCCGGGCCTGGCCGGCGACTTCTCCACGTGCAGCAGCACGTCGCGGCCCACCATCAGCCGTGCCAGCTCGGCCGCGCTCGTCTGGTTCGTCTTCACCCGGCCGACCACTTTCCCGTCGCGCATGACGGTGACCTCATCCGAGATCGACAAGCACCTCGGCCAGCTTGTGCGTGATGATGATGATCGTCTTTCCCTGCTCGCGCATCCTGCGAAGGATGGCGAAGAATTCTTCGACCTCCTGCGGCGTCAGCACGGCAGTCGGCTCGTCCAGGATGAGGAGCCGCGCGTTCCGATAGAGCGCCTTCAGCAGCTCGACACGCTGCTGCTGGCCGACCGAGAGATTTTCGATGAGGGCATCCGGATCGACCGACAGGCCCGAGCTCGGCCGACAGCCTGCGGATACGCGCACTGGCCTCGTCCATGTCGAGGCGAGTCCAGCCGCCTGCGCCGGTCTCGGCCCCGAGCACGATGTTTTCGGCGACCGTCATCGTATCGACGAGCATGAAGTGCTGATGCACCATGCCGATGCCGAGCGCAATCGCGTCGTGCGGCCGCCTGATGCCGCGGACCTCGCCGTCGACGAGAATCTCGCCGCTGTCGGCGGTGTAAAAGCCGTAGGCGATGCGCATGGCGGTCGACTTCCCCGCGCCGTTCTCGCCGACGATGGCGTGGATCGTGCCGGGCTCGACCGCGATGTTGATATGGTCGTTGGCGAGGACGCCGCCAAAGCGCTTGGTGATGTTTCTAAGCTCGGCATCATTGAAACATCGCGTCCGTCACCTTGATCTCGCCCGCGATGATTCTCCGTCTGGCTTCTTCAGCAGCCTTGATGGCATCCGGCGTCAGCAAGTCCCTGTTGTACTCGTCGACCGAATACCCCACGCCGTCGCTCTCGAGCCCGAAGACGTGCAGGCCCGCCTTGAACTGTTTCTCTTTCACTTCCTTCACGATTTGATAGACCGCGTTGTCGACGCGCTTCACCATGCTCGTCAGCACGAAGCCCGGCTTCACCATGTTCTGATTCGAGTCGACGCCGATGACGAAGTGCGTGGCACGCCCGCTCGCATCACGTCCCATCTCCTCGACCGCGTCGAAGGCGCCGAGACCGGAATTGCCCGCGGCCGTGAAAATCACGTCGGCGCCCTTGGCGATCTGGGCGAGCGCCAGCTCCTTGCCCTGGCCGGGATTGTTCCAGGCAGCATCGGTGACGCCCACGTAGTTTTCGAGAATCCTGATGTCGGGGTTCACCGATCTGGCGCCTTCTTCGAAGCCCTTCGCGAAGCGGTGGATGAGCCCGATGTCCATGCCGCCGAGAAATCCCAGCGTGCCCGTCCTGGACGTCATCGCCGCGAGGATGCCGACGAGATACGAGCCTTCGTGCTCCTTGAACACCAGCGAGGCGACGTTCGGCAGCTCGCTGACGCCGTCGATGATCGCAAACTGGATGTCCGGATAGTCCTGCGCGACGGTATCGAGGATGGGCGCCTGCGCAAACCCGATGCCGATGATGAGGTCGTACCGCCGCTCGGCAAACGCCCGCATCGCCGGCTCGATGTTGACCGGCGTGCCAGGCTCCACATCGCGGAGCACGACGCCGAGCGCCGGCTTGCCGCAGTCGCTGCCATCGGGCCACTTCCCGGTTTCTGCGCACTTGACGCCGTTCCAGGCCGCGGCGTTGAACGAGCGATCGTCTTTGCCGCCGATGTCGAAGACGATGCCCGTTTCGGTCAAGCTCGGATCGCCGACCGCAAACGCGCGGGGGCTGCAGCCCGGCAGCAGCGCGACACCGAGCAGCAGCGCACACCGGCGCACCATCCTGTCAGCCAGCATCAGACCACCTCGCCTATGACCATCGGCATCGACGGGCCGGGCGACTCGCTCACCAGCACCGCCTCGTCCAAAAGCGGGAGCGCGTGTCCCAGCCGTTCGCTGGAACGGTACTGCACGCGCAACACCGGATCTCCGGCCCGCACCTCGTCGCCCACCGTCGCGGGAATCATGATCCCGACGGCCGGATCGATTTCGTCGTCCACCTTATCGCGGCCGCCTCCGAGGATGACCGAAGCCCGTCCGATCAAGCCGGCGTCGAGCTCGGTCACGAACCCGTCGATCGGCGCCCTGATGATGTGCTCCTCGGGCGCGTGCGGCATCAGGCTGTAGTCGTCGATGACGCGCGGGTCGCCGCCCTGGCGTTCGATAATCGCTCTCAGTCGCTCGAGCGCCTGGCCCGATTCGAGCGCGCGGCGGCACTTCGCTTCGGCGTCCGATCGATCGCGTGCGATGCCCGCGGCGACGAGCATGCGGTCGCTGAGCTCGAGCGAGTTCGCCATCAGATCGGCGCGGCCGCGGCCCTTCAACAGATCGATGCACTCGATGACTTCGTTGGCGTTGCCGACCGCAAGCCCGATCGGCCAGTTCATCGCGGTCAACACCGCCTCCGTCCGGACGCCGGCCGACTTGCCGATGGCGACGAGCGACTCGGCGAGCGCGCGTGCGTCTTCCCGCGTCTTCATGAAGGCCCCCCTGCCGCACTTCACGTCGAGCACCAGCGCGTCAATGCCCTCCGCGATCTTCTTGCTCATGATCGACGCGGAAATCAGGGGCACGCTTTCGATGGTGCCGGTCACGTCGCGCAGCGCGTAGAGCTTCTTGTCGGCCGGCGCGATCTGCGCAGTCTGGCCGATCAAGGCGCAGCCAATCGCCGACAGCGACGCCCTCATCTCCAGAATCGACAGGTTCGTCCGGAACCCGGGAATCGACTCGAGCTTGTCGAGCGTGCCGCCCGTGTGCCCCAGCCCGCGGCCGGACATCATCGGCACCACGCCGCCGCACGCCGCCACCAGCGGCGCGATGACGATCGAGGTCTTGTCGCCGACGCCCCCGGTGCTGTGCTTGTCGACCTTCACGCCCGGAATGTCCGAAAGATCGACACGCGACGCCCGATCGCACCATGGCATCGGTGAGCACCGAGGTCTCCTCCGGCGGTCATGCCGCGCAGCAGAACGGCCATCAGCAGGGCCGCGGCCTGATAGTCAGGAAGTGAAAAATCGGTAACTCCGGCGACGAAGAACCGGATCTCCGTCTGGCGTGAGCACGCCGCCGTCTCGCTTCTTCTGGATGATGTCGACAGCGCGCATCCGTGGACTGTGTCGGTCCGATAATACCGAAGAATCGTGTCTTCTCAACCCGAGGCCGTCAAACTTGCACCGGAGCTCGTGGAAGGCGTCACCACCTTCGCCCGCACGCTCGTCTCGGCGGCCCGCCACTGGACCCTGTATCCCGAAGATCATCCGGCGGTTCGCGCGTCGTTCGAGCGCCTGGCGAACGCCATCCAGGACGCCACCAACGACGCCGTGTTCTCCCTCGGCATCACGCCCGACACCCTGTTGATCGAGAGCTTCCCGGTGCCTTCCAGCCCCCAGATCGTCGAGGCCGCCAGGCTCCTCCACGACCGCGACCTGCTTCGGCTGACCTTCGCCGGCAAGGTGCCTCCCGAGGCCATCTCGAAGCTGCTGCACCTGCTCGCGCTCGACCGCGAGCGGCTGCGCGAACGCGGCGGCCCCGAGGGCGTGTGGCGCCACGACGGCCACGGCTCAATCACGCTCGAGCAGATCGATTTCGCGCAGGTGCTCGAAGACAAAGAGCGGCACGGCGAGCGGACGCACGACGACCTCTGGAAGTCGATCGTGCACTCGATCGTATCGGGCCAGAAAACGATGGACGAAGCGGCGCAGCTACGGCTGCTGGCTATTGCGGGCGATCCGCTGCAGATCGGCGAGCTCGCCACTGCCGTCATGGAGCCGAAGTGCACGCCGGACGGCGCGCCGATGATTACCACGCAGGCCGCCACCGTGCTGGCCGCGTTCCGCCACCTGGCCAGCATCGTCGTCGGTCAAAGCCGCCGAAAACTCGGACGCCGTCATGCAGAACCTGGCGACGGCGGCGGCGAACCTGGACCCGTACGTCGTCATGCGAGATGCTGCAGAGCGAAGACGACCCCGGCGTCGGCCGTGCAGGTCGTGCAGGGGCTCACGGGCGCGTTCGACGACCAGAAGGTGGCGCAGCTGCTCGCGACCGCGCTCGCCACGGAGGGCCAGGCCACCGATCGGCTCGCCAAGGTGTTCGACACCATCGCCCCCGACCCGGAACGGAAGCAGCGCGTGCTGACGATGACGCGCACGATGCTCTCGGAAAGCAACTTCGGCCAGTCGAAGCAGTTCAAGGCCATCTGGTCGTCGATGGAAGAGCTGCTGATCTCGTACAACGACGAGCCGTTCGTCTCGCAGCAGTATCGCGCGCAGCTCGACGGCGCCACCGCGCGCGGCGAGACGATGGCCGCTGAAGGATCTGCCGGAGGAAATGCCGGCATGGACCGAGAGCCTCGGCCAGCAGAACGTCCGCAAGCTGTCGGTCGTGCTCATCATCGATCTGCTCAAGCTCGAGCGCGGACGCGGAGCGTGCGGCGGAAATTGCGGACGACATGACCGCGCTGGCGGAAGACCTGCTGATGGCGGGCGACTACGCCGACGCGCACGAGCGTCACGCTGGCGCTGTTCGAGGCCAGTAGCGACGCAAAGTTCGTCGCGCCCGGCGCCTGCCGCGAGGCGCTCGCCCGTCTCGCGACGTCCGCCGCGATGCACGAAACCGTTGCTCATGATCGGGGATTTCGACGCCGAGAGCCTCGAGGTCTTCACGACCATCTGCCGTCTGCTCGGACCGCCGGTCGTCGACGTGCTCGGCATGACGTTGCGGATTCAGGAACGCACCGCGGCCGACGTGCGCGCCACCGACATCATCGTCGGATTCGGCGCTCCGGCGGTGTCGCGCCTGGCCGTCTTCGTGGACGACGAGCGGGCGTTCGTGCAGTGCGAGGTCGCGGACATCCTCGGACGGATCGCGGCAGCCGAGGCGGTGCCGTTGCTGCAGCCGCTGCTCCGCCGCGGCGATCCACGGAGTCGTGCGCGCGGCGGTGACGGCGCATGGCGAACATCCGACGACCCTTCGGCCGCGCGAGCCATTCATACCGTGCTGCGTGCCGCCACGGGCGAACAGCGCCGGGCGGTCATCGAGGCGCTGGTCGCGGGACGCGACACTCGAGTCGTGCCGATGCTCGTGCGTATCCTCGACGAAAGCGAGCCGCTCGGCAAGGACCACACGGTGGTGCTCGACACGCTGAACGCGCTCAAGCTGGTGCACACGGACACGGCCGTCCGGCCAATCGCCAGAGTCGCCGGCCGGAAACGGTGGTTCGCGCTTTCGAAGAACCGGGTGTTGAAGGACGCGGCGGTCGAGACGCTGGCATCGATCGGTACACGAGGAATCGAAACAGCGCGCTGGAAAAGGCGGCCTCGGAAGGCGACCGCCTGCTGCGCAGGCTGGCAAAGCGGCGAGGTCGTGTCATGAGTGACATCGTTCTCCGGGAAGATCTCGTGCGACGCCTGTCGGCGGCCATCCGGGCGGGAGAGCTCTACGCCTCGACGCACCCGCTCGTACAGCGCAGCATCGACACGCTGCTCGCGGTCGACGACCAAGAACCTCCAGTCCAGCCGCAACGCCGTCGTCGGATTCCTCGGCAACGACATCGTCGTCAACGATCTGAGGCTGGGCAAGTTCTCCGCGCAGCTGGTCGGCTTCGTTCGCGACATGCACGAGCGCGAGATCGAGAAGATCTCGTTCGACGCAGGGCGTCACGCGCGACGAGCTGAAGACGCTCGTCGAGGTGTTCGCCGATCGCAAAACGACGGTTCCGCTGCCTGACCGGCTGCTGGCCAGGGGGGTCAGGCGGATCACGATCGGCAAGATCACTGTCGAAGCCGATGATGGCGAGCACACCGGCATCGCGATGGCGAAGAAGGTGTACAACACCGCCGTCGAGACCGCCGAAGACATCTGGGAGCAGGCCAAGGCCGGCGACAAGCCCGACCCGAACGCGGCGCGCAAGATCATCGACAGCCTGGCCAAGGTCGTCACGCAGGACCGCACGTCGCTGATGGCGCTGACGGCGCTGAAGAAGTACGACAACTACACCTTCACGCACATGGTGAACGTGTCGGTGCTCGCGATGTCGCAGGCGCGGGCGCTCAACCTCGAGGGTCCGCTGCTGCGAGAGTTCGGGTTCGCCGCGCTGATGCACGACATCGGCAAGGTGAACACGCCGCTCGAGGTGCTGAACAAGCCGGGCAAGCTCGAGAAGGACGAGTTCGATGTCATGAAGCGCCACGTCGTGGACGGCGCGCACATCCTGCGGAAGACGCCCGAGATGCCCGCGCTCGCGCCGATTGTGGCGTTCGAGCACCACCTGAAGCAGGACCTCAGCGGCTACCCCGAGAACATCGGCCACCGCGAGCTCAACCTGTGCACGATGATCGTGAGCATCGCCGACGTCTTCGACGCGCTGCGCAGCAACCGTCCGTACCGGCAGGGTCTCGCCACCGATCGCATCAGATCGATCATGGGCGAGCAGGACAATCCGGCGTTCAACCAGAAGCTGCTCAAACGCTTCGTCAACATCATGGGGCTCTTTCCCGTCGGGAATTTCGTGCGGCTCAACACCGACGAAGTCGGCGTGATCACGGCCGAGCACCCGACCGACCCGTTCCGGCCGCAGGTGAAGATCGTGTTCGACGACAAGGGCGATCGGCTCGAAGAGCCGTTTTTCGCCAATACGTGGGAGCGCGACGCGCGGGGCGAATACCCGCGCGCGGTGGTCGAGGCCATCGATCCGGACTCGATCGACATTGATCCGCTGACATTGCTATGAGTACTCAGGAAAAAGACGTTCCGCAGCTCGATCTCGACAGCACGGCGAAGCTGACCGATTTCGCGCGGGCCATCAAGGCCGCAGCGCGGGCGGTCACGTTGTATCCGCTGTCGCATCCCGCCATCAAACTGTCGCTCGCACGGCTGACCGACGCCTCGTCGCGCATCACCGCGAACGGATCGGTCCGCTGGGCGTCGTGCCCGACAACCTGCTGATGAACGGCGCGGCGGCCGTGAAGCCCGACCAGGCGGTTCGCGAAACGGGCACGCTGCTGCACGACCACATGATCGGGATGGTCATGCTGCATTCGAGCCCGGAACCGGAAGGCTGGCTGCCGTTCCTCCACATCCTCGCCAAGTCGTTCGACGACGTCCGGTCGGCGGGGGGCGTGGGCCAGTTGTGGGCGGCGACCGGACAGTCCCACCTGGAGCTCCAGGAGATCGATTACGCCGACATCCTGCGCGAACGCGAGGGCATGGCGCAATCAAAGTGGGACGACATCATCCGCGCCTGCCTCAACCCCGACGCGCCCATCGACAACGACACGTTGAAGCATCTCATCGAGGTCTGCGGCGAGCCCCAGCGCTTCAGCGAGTTCATCATGGCGCTCGAGCAGAGCGACGAAGGGGCCATGGGATCGAAGGCCGCCGCCCTGCTGCGGATGCTGCGCGGCGTCATCGATCTGGTGGGACGCACCGATCCGGGCAAGCTCGAGCCGATGCTCAAGAACATCGCGCAGGGATTCGGCACGCTCACGCCCGAACTGCTGCTGGAGCTGCTGGCCACCGATGAGGGACGCGCCGACAAGGCCGCCGATCTGGTGCTGCAGATCGCGAGCCGCATGAACGACGCGACGCTCGGCAACTTCGTGGCAAAGGGCATCGTCTCGAAGGGCGGCGCCACGACGCGACTGGCCCAGGCGTTCCAGGCGCTGGTGCCCGAACCGGAGCGGCGCGCGGGCCTGCTCGAGATCGCGCGTGCGCAGGTGGCGCAGTCGCCGCTCGGCTCGACCGAGGATTTTCTCGACATCTGGAAAAACGCGGCCGACATGCTGACGTCGTACCGCGACGAGCAGTTCGTGTCGGAGTCGTACGCGCGCGAGCTGTCGGAGGCGCGCACGCAGGCGATCGAGGTGGAACGGGTGTCAGACGATCCGCCCGAGCGGATCGGCGGCTGGGTGTCGTCGGTCGGTCCCGCCGAAGTGCGCGCGCTCGATTTGCGTCTGATGCTCGATTTGCTGAACATCGAGGCGGATCCCCAGCGCTGGCAGGGGCTGATGAAGCCCGTCGTCGGTCACGTCGACGACTGCCTGCTGCTTGGCGATTTCGATGCGGCCGTCCAACTGACGCGCGTGCTCGCGGAAGAAGCGAAGAACGACGGGCCACGGAAGCCCGCCGCGACGGCCGGGCTTACGGCCCTTATCGGCGGATCGATGATGACGCACGTCGTGTCGCACCTGCGAACGGTCGACGATGTCACCGCGGAGAAACTGACCGAGCTTCTGCACCTGGCCGGCCCATCGGTGTTGAAGACCCTGGCCGAGGCGCTCGCGGTCGAAAAGCGGGCGGTTGCGCGCCAGCGGTTTACGCAGATTCTGCTCGGCTTCGGCTCGGCCGGACGCAACGCCGTCGAACAGCTGCGCGGGTCGGCCAACCCGGCGGTGCGTCGAACCGCGATCCACCTGCTGCGCGAGTTCGGCGGAACCGAGGCGCTGCCCGACCTGACGACCCTGCTCGACGATGCCGAGCCCCACGTCCAGCGCGAAGCCGTGCGCGCGATTCTCTCGATTGGGACCGAAGAGGCGTACTCAGAACTGCAACGGGCCCTCGCCACCGGCACGAATCAGACGCGCGAGGCGCTGACCGGGGCGCTCGTGGCCATGCGGAGCGAGCGCGCCATTCCTCTTTTCGAGTACATCGTCCGAAAAATTGATCGCAAGGGGCCGCTCCGCTCGGTGTACCTGCGCGCGGTGGAATCGCTCGGAGCGCTGAAAGCGGAAGGCACCGTGGAGCTCTTGAGGGAAGCGCTGTACAGCGGTGAATGGTGGGCACCGCTCAGGACTGCCGAGCTGCGGCGCACCGCGGCGGCAGCCCTCCACCAGATTGGGACGCCGACCGCACAGCGCGTCCTGGAAGAAGCCGTCAACTCAGGACCGAGGGGCGTCCGATCGGCCGCCCGGGCGGTACAGTCATGATCGATTCAACAGCCCGTTTTCAGCTTTCAGACGACCTGCTGCGGCGTTTCGGCGCCGCGCTGCGCGGCATCCAGCTCTATGCGCCGGCGCACCCCATCGTGCTGCGCAACCTCGAGGGGCTCGCCGAAGCCCTCCGCTCGCTGCACCAGCACGATCAAACGGTCGTCATCGGCATCCTCGGCGAGGAGCTGATCGTCGGCGACCTGCCCATGACCAAGGCCAGCGCCTCGATGAGCGAGCTCATCCGCCGTTTCGGCGCGCTCGGCATCGAGAAGGTGACGATCTCGCGGGCGGTCACGCTCGACGAACTGAAGACCTTCGCCGGAAAGTTCGGTCAGCTCGAAAAGACGTTTTCGGGCGACGCGCTGAAGGAAGCCGCCGCTCAGCTCGATTCCACGAATATTCGAGTCGGGCGCGTGACGCTCGAAGAAACCGCGCCCCAGGAAGCCACCGATGCCTCGACGATCCGCAAGATGTACTCCGAGGCGGTGTCTGTGGCCAACATGCTCTGGGAAAGCGCGCGCAGCGACGCCGGGCCCGATACGTCGGCGGCACAGTCGATGATCGACGGGCTGGCACAGGCGGTCGTGCAGAATCGCTCGGCGCTGATGGCGCTGACGGCCCTGAAGGACTACGACAACTACACGTTCACGCACATGGTGAACGTCTCGATCCTGACCATGGCACAGGCGCGCGGCCTGGGCGTCGACGGTCCGATGCTGCGCGAGTTCGGCCTCGCCGCGCTCATGCACGACATCGGCAAGGTGAAGACCCCGTCGGAGATCCTGAACAAGCCGGACAAGCTGACGGACGAAGAATTCACCATCATGAAGCAGCACGTCGTGGACGGCGCCGAGATTCTCAAGAACACGCCGGAGATTCCTCCGCTGGCGCCCGTCGTGGCCTTCGAGCATCACCTGCGTCTCGACGGCACCGGTTACCCGCACGGCGTTTCGAGACCGACGCTCAACCTCGCGACGATGCTGTGCGGCATCGCCGACGTGTACGACGCCATGCGGTCGCAGCGCAAGTACCAGCAGGCATTCCCGTCGGAACGGATCGTGGCCGTGCTGCAGAGAAACGACGGCAAGCAGTTCGACCAGAACCTGATCCGCCGGTTCGTGCAGTTGCTCGGCATCTATCCAGTCGGGAATCTCGTGAAACTCGATTCCGGAGAGATCGCCATCGTGCTGCAGGTGCACGCGCCCGATCCGTACCGCCCGAAAGTGCGCGTGCTCTTTGCCACCGACGGTACCCGGCTCGATCTGCCGCGCGATATCAACTTGTGGGAGGTCGAAGCCGACACGCGAGGCGATCGTGCGTCATCGGTCACCGCTCCGCTGAATCCCGCCGACTACGGAGTGGACCCCCTGGCATTCATCTGATTGCTGATATTCTGAAGGCGGCGAAAAAAGGGGTCGGGTGCCTTTTTTCCCGCCAACCAGAAAAAAGGCACCCGACCCCTTTTTTTGCTCCTGCCTCCCCCGGCGCAAGGAGTGTGCATGCTCGGCGTTGACAAGATGGTTCCCAGCGCGGCCGTGGCCGCGGTTCTTCTTGCAGGAAGCTCCCAAATCGTCGGACAGGCTCCCGTCGAAAACGGCCGATCGTCCGGGATCGCTGCGTCCGAGGACGCCCTGCCCGACACCCTGAATCGCGTCGACACGATGCTCGGCGCGGGCCAGCTCGACATCGCATCGGTTGCGGACGACAAGATGATCGCCGGCCGATCCGTCGAGCGCTTGTCGCAGTTCTATGAGGGTCTCCCCGTCTTCGGCGGCCAGGTGGTGCGCCAGATGGACGGACGTTCCACTATCAGCGTGACCGGGCGGCTCTACGAGGGGCTCGAGCTCGATGTCAGCGCGTCGCTCTCGCCGCAGCGCGCAAACGAAATTGCCGTCGCGGCCGCGCCGGCAGGCGCGCAGATTCCCGGCGAAACGACGCTGGGCATCGTGCCCGTCGAGAGCGGCTACCGTCTCGCCTATCGCATGATCGTCCGCAGCGACTGGACGATTCGCGAGGTCTACGTCGATGCCCAGTCGGGCGCGATCGTGCGCTCGATCAACGGCATCCACTCGCAAGCCGCGATCGGACAGGGCAACGGCGTCTTCGGCGCCCTCCGCAAGCTGAGCACCAACCAGACCTCGAGCACCTATCAAGCGGTCGACAAGCTGCGTCCCGCGCAAGGCTTCACCCTGGCGTTCCCGGGAACCCCCAGCCGTCTGAACATGTTTCTCAACACGGGCGTCCTGTTCAATTCCGATATCGCGACCGACAGCGACAATTCGTGGAATGACGGGCCTACCGTCGATGCGCACGCCGCTCAAGGCCTCGTGTACGACTACTACTTCACGCGCTTCAACCGGTCCGGCATGGACGATCGCAACAAAGAAGTGGACAGCATCGTCCACCCGCTGGCGCGATCGGAAGCCAACCGGCAGTCTCCAGAGGTCGTGGGGACGTTCATCAACAACGCGTTCTACTGCTGCGACGGCCTGCTGGTGTTCGGTGACGGCGACGGCAGGGCCTATACCTTCCTGGTGGGCGGGTTCGACGTCATGGCCCACGAGTGGACGCACGGCGTCACCGATTTCAGTTCGCGGCTCATCTATCAGGACGAGTCGGGTGCACTGAACGAAGCGTTCTCCGACATCATGGGCGCGGCGGCGGAGTTCTTCTATCAGCCCGTGGGAAACGGCCGTGACCAGGCCGACTGGCTGATCGCGGAAGAGGTGTACCTGTTCCCTCCGGGGTATCTGCGCTCGCTCAGCAACCCGGTCGCGGGCGGCGAGCCCAACCACTACTCACTTCGGCGGTTCATCGGCACGGAGGTCGATGACGGCGGCGTGCACTACAACCTGACGATTGCCACCCACGCTTTTTATCTGGCCGTAGCTGGCGGCACTAACAGCGTGTCCGGCATCAACGTGCCCGGCGTCGGCATGGCCAATATCGAGCGGATGGAGCGAGTGTTCTACCGCGCCTTCACCTTGCTGTTGGCCCCCAACGCGCGGTTCTCCGACGCGCGGCGCGCGACGATTCAGGCCGCCACGGACCTCTTTGGTCCCGGCAGCGGCGAGCGCACGCAGGTCGAACTGGCCTGGAACGCCGTGGGAGTGTTTTGATGCGGGTCGTTATCTTCTCCGTCCTTTGCGTTTTCGGCGCCTTCCCCTCACGCGCCGCCGCTCAGGACCGGATTCGCTTCGCCGGCAACGTCGGGCAGCAGGCCACGACGACGGACATCAGCGAAGTGCAGACGTTCCAGCAGTACCTCGAGGAGGGACGATTCACCTTCGAGCGGACGACACCGAAGGATCTGTTCTACGACGCGAGCGTGGGCGTGCGCGTGTGGCGCGGGCTGCAGGCGGGATTCGCGGTCTCCTTCTTCGACAACAGCGGCCCGGGCAACGTCGAGGCGAGCGTGCCGCATCCGCTGCAGTTCAGCCGCCCGCGCACCACGGAGTCCGAGCTGAGCGGCATCATACGCCGCGAGCTGGGCCAGCACATCACCGTCGGCTGGATCATTCCCGCGGCCGCGAACATCGACTTCACCGTCTTCGGCGGGCCGTCGTTCTTCATCACCGAACAGACGTTCGTCACGGGATTGACGATGTCGCTCGACAAAGAGGTCTTTCCTTTCACGACGCTGGCGTTTCCCGGTGCCTCGACGACGATCGAACGCGAGACCGTCATCGGATACAACGCCGGCGTGGACATGACGTGGCGCTTTGCCGACCACATCGGCGTGGGCGCGCTCTTCCGCTATGCAGCGGGGAAGAAGGACTTCGAGCCCACCGGCGCACCGGTCGAGGTCAATGTCGGCGGACTGCATGCGGGCGGGGGCTTACGGGTGAGCTTCTGAATTGGCAGATTGGTAGATTGGAGGATTGGTAGATTAAGAAGGAAGATTGGTAGATTAAGAAACTGCAACGTTTGAGTGAGACATTCGTTGCAGATTGTTCTGCCTTTGTTTCACGAGGCGTAGATATCCGGTAATTTTCGAATCCAGTTAGCCGGCACGAATCATGCGTTTCCACAAGGCATGTCTGAGAAGTCCGAAGAACTCAAGGCCCGAACCGAAGAATTTGCTGTAGCCACCGTCAAGTTCTGCGACAAGCTTCCCAACAGCCTGGCGGGCCGCCGAGTCAGCCAACAGCTGATTGATGCCAGCACGTCTGTTGCCGCGAACTATCGCGCGGTGTGCCGGGCTTATACCAGCCGTTTGTTCGTCTCGAAGCTGGCCATTGTCGATGAAGATCAAAAGGCTCGGACGCTGAAGCGTGCGAAATCAATTAGCTCAGGAGAGGCTCGTAGGAATAGTCCGTAATCCGTAATCCGTAATCTTCCAATCTACCAATCTTCCAATCTTCCAATGGTGCGTAAGTCCGATTTTGCTTCCCGCGTCCGCAGCGTAGTACGTCGCATTCCCCATGGGCGCGTCGCCACCTACGGCGACATCGCCGCCGCCGCCGGGCGGCCCCGTGCCCACCGCGCGGTCGGCAACATCATGCGGGAAACGCGCGATTCCTCCGTCCCCTGTCACCGGGTGATTGCGGCGGGCGGGAAACTCGGCGGCTACGGTCGCGACCTGTTTGCCAAGCGCGCGCTCCTGCTGGCTGAAGGTGTTGTGGTGGCGGGAGGACGGGTCCGGAATTTCGCAGCCCTCCGCTGGAGCCGGAAGAAATAGCGAAATGGCCATTGGCAGATTGGGAGATTGGTAGACTGGAAGATTACGGGCTGAAAATTGCCGTAACTCATACACTCTAATGATTTTATCCCTCGTAATCTACCAATCTGCCTATCTTCCCATCTGCCAATGCGCTGATTGACCTGACAACCCCCCTGCCCCCGGCCTCGTCTAACCTTGCCGAGTGTCCAGAGCTGATGTCCCAGCTTTCGAGGAGCTCTATCGGCAGCATTCGACGCGGTTGTTCAACCTGGCGTGGCGGATGTGCGGGACCCGGGCCGACGCGGAGGATCTGCTCCAGGAGATCTTCCTCCAGGCCTATCGAAAGCTTCCAGAATTTCGCGGCGACTCCTCGGTGGGGACCTGGCTCTATCGCCTGGCGATGAACCGGTGTCTCGATCACCTGAAGAGCCGCCAGACCCGCGCCACGAGCGCGACGGAACCACTGGACGAACAGGTCATGGCAGGACCGAAAGCGGTGAGCGACGGCGGCATCAAGCGGCTCGACCTCGAGCGCGCCATCAAGAGATTGCCAGAAGGCGCGCGGGCGGCGTTCCTCCTCCACGACGTGGAGGGATTTCAACACGGCGAAATCGCGGAGATCCTCGGCATCAGCGAGGGCACGTCGAAATCACAGGTTCACAAAGCCCGCCTGCGGCTGCGGGCGCTTCTGACGGCATCTGTATGAACTGCGATCGATACAGCGAATGGATCAGCGAAGCGGTCGACGGCACGCTCGACCAGGCGGCACAGGCAGAGCTCGACGCGCACTGCCGCGGATGTGCCGATTGCCGAGAGTTGCTGAGCGACCTTATCGACATCCGCGCGGCGGCGGCCACACTGGACCGGGTCACCCCTTCACCGGCCGTGTGGACTGCCATCTCGGCGAAGATTGACACCCCGCGTTCGCCGCACGGGGTTTCGTCGCTCGGCCGGGAGGGACGGGCACCGTCATGGGGGCAGTTGGCGGGGTCCCCAACGCGGCAGCCGCGTTGGGGTGCCCTGGCAACAGCCGCTGCGCTCGTGACGGTTCTCGGCGCCGCCGCGTGGTTCGGCCTGTCACTGCGCCCCTCGAACGGCGGCAGCGAGCCGGTCGCCGAGCTCGCACGCGCCGCATCGGAGCTGCAGCTGGCCGAACAGCACTACCTGAACGCCATCGCGTCGCTCGAACAACTCACCGTCCGAAAAGACACGACGCTCGATCCCGCGATTGCGGCCGACATCGCGCAGAGCCTGAGCTCGATCGATCGCGCGATCGCCGACACCCGCGCCGCGCTGAAAACCGACCCGAACTCGTTCGTCGCGCAAACCAGCCTGCTCGAAGCGCTCCGCATGAAGGTGGCACTCCTGCAGGAAACCGTCTCGCTCATGAACGCAAGGTCCTGAGAGGAATCCGAGATATGACCACTTCCATCGCGTCGCTGTTGCTCGCGACATCGGTGCTCGCCCTGGCCCCCCATACGGCCCAGGCGCAATCCGCCGCCGCGCAGCCTGCGCCCATCGCTCCGGCGGACAAGCCCACCGCCGCGCAGCCTGCGCCCATTGCTCCGGCGGACAAGCCCAACGCACCTAGATACTCCGATTTCGATATGGATATGGATATCGATGTCGACGTGGACCTCGACATGGAGTTCTGGAAAGAGGGAGCGTTCAAGCTGCAGGCCAAGGCGCTGAAGGAGCAGGCGAAGGCGCTCGAGGCGGAATTCAAGAACAAGGACATTCAGGTCCAGATCGAGAAAAACGTCACGCGCGAGTTCAGCAGACAGGTGGCCGAAATGGCCAGGCAGTTCCCTGTTCCGCCGGTGCCGCCGGTGCCGCCCAAAGATCCGCGGCAGAAGCCGCGCGAGCCCAATCGCCGGCGGATTCCTGAAGGGTGGGTCGAGTCGACCGAACCGTTTACACGCGCCTTTCCGGTCGGCAAAGCGTCGACGCTGATGCTCTCGAACATTTCCGGCAACATCCAGGTGACGCCCGGCACGGCCGACCGCATGGAGGTCGAAGCGTTGAAGCGCGCGTGGGGTCCGAACGCCGAACAAGCCAAGGCGCGTCTTGCCGACGCCATCGTCGAGACCTACACGACGGCCAACCGCGTGGAAGTGCGCGTAGAGCACGGCGTGCGCCGGGATGGACGCGGCGGGGATGGCCGCGGCATCGACGTCGAGTTCAGCGTAAAGGTGCCTGGCGATGCGGCCGTCGATCTCCGCACGGTCTCGGGCGACATCCGCGTGACCAACGTGAAGGGCGAGCTACGGGTCGAAGCGGTGAGCGGAAACGTGGCGCTCGAAGGGACGCCTCGACTGTCGGCGGTGAAGACCGTCAACGGCGGCGTCACGCTCACCAATACCGGCGCGGATGCCCAGCTGTCGATCTCGACCGTCAACGGCGACCTGGTGGTGCAGACGCTGGCGGCGCGGGCGATCGACGTGAACACCATCAACGGCGACGTCCGCATGACCGGCTGGTCGGGCGACCGCGCGCACATCCGATCGCTCGACGGCGATCTCGATCTGCAGGCCAGCCTCGCCAAGGGCGGGCGCTATGAAATCGAATCGCACTCGGGCGATGTCGCCATCGCGCTGGCCGAACAGCCCGGCTTCGAGCTCGAAGCGCACACCTTCAACGGCCGCATTCGCGTGGATTTCCCGATCAAGAGCGAGGGACCGGTCCGCGACAGCGATCGCGGCCCGCGCACGGTGCGCGGCACCTACGGCGACGGCGCCTCCAGCCTGCGCGTGCAGACGTTCAACGGCAACCTGACGATTACCCGCAGATAGGCAGGGAACTGACGCACCATTCGCAGATTGGCAGATTCGCAGATTGTGAGATGACGCGACGCCCGCCGATTCCCTGAAGACGATTTCTTTGCGTCTTGGCGGCCCTTGCGTTGAGACGACCGGAATCTGGCAATCTGCGAATCTGCGAATTCTGGATGGCTAGTGCTTAGCGTAGCGGTCCGACAGCGCCATCAAATCAAACTGCTCGTGATGCAGGTGGGTATCGGGCCGAATCATCACGTCCTTGCCGAGCGCCTGCTTCAGGTCCGCCATCACCGCGCGCTCCTCTTCCTTGAGCGCGCGCGCGATCTCCGGGTTCACACGCAGCACAACCCCGCCGCCGTTGAGATCGGCGCCGATCTTCCTGACCTCTGACAGTATCTCGTAACAGATCGTCGAGCTCGACTTGATGACCCCCGTGCCCGAGCAGTACGGGCACGGCTCGGTGAGCACCCGCTCGAGGCTCTGCTTCACGCGTTTGCGCGTGAGGATGACCAGTCCGAAGTCCGAGACCTGGAGCAGCTTGGACGGCGAGCGATCCTTCTTAGTTTCCAGCTCCACCGCCTGGAAGACCTTCTGGCGGTTCTTCCGCTCTTCCATGTCGATGAAGTCGAGCACGATGATGCCGCCCAGGTCGCGCAGCCGGATCTGGCGGACGATCTCCTGCACCGCTTCGAGATTCGTCTTCACGATCGTGTCTTCGAGCCGCCCGGTCCGCTTACCGACGTACCGGCCCGTGTTGACGTCGATGGCCACGAGCGCTTCCGTCTGGTTGATCACGATCGAACCGCCGGACTTGAGCCACACCTTGCTCTTGAGCGCCTTGTCGATCTCGGCCTGGACGCCGTACTCCTCGAAAATCGGATAGTCCTTCGTGTAGAGCTTCACGCGCGACGCCAGCGTGGGCATGATGCGCGCGACCAGGTCCATCACGTGCCGGTGTTCCTGCGGGTTGTCGATGCGGATCGCCAGATATTCTTCGGTGAGCAGATCGCGCAGCAGCTTGGCGACCAGGCTCTGCTCGCGATAAATCGCCGAAGGCGCCCGCGACGTTTCGAACTTATGGCGCGTGTCTTTCCAGATGCCGTTGAAATAGTCGAGGTCGCTCAGGATGTCGGCGTCGGGGCGGCCGCCGGCCGCGGTGCGGATGATGACCCCGCCCCCGAAGCCGTGCTCCTCGCGGAACTTCTTGACGATGCCGCGCAGGCGGCTGCGCTCGTCGCGCGAGTCGATCTTGCGGGAGACGCCGACGTGGTCGACCGTCGGCATGAAGACGAGGAAGCGGCCCGCCAGCGTGGCGTGCGACGTCAGCCGCGCGCCCTTGGTGCCCAGCGGCTCTTTGGCCACCTGGACGACGATCTCCTGGCCTTCCTTCAGGAGCTCTTCGATTTTCGGCTGCGGCCCGCGCTCGCGGCCCCTGCCCCGATCGCCCGCCTCCGCGCGCTGCGCTCCGGCGGACAAGCCCCCGCCCCTGCCGTTGCCGCCGGCTCCCTCCTGCTCGTCGTCGTCACCCGAGTCGAGCCGATCGAACTCCTCGATCGTGTTGACGACGTCCGAGACGTAGAGGAACCCGTCGCGCTCGAGGCCGATGTCAATGAACGCGCATTGCATGCCGGGCAGGACTTTGGAGACCCGGCCCTTGTAGATATTCCCAACGACGCCTCGATGCCGCTCGCGCTCGACGAAGATCTCCGTGACGAGATCCTCCTCGAGGATGGCGACCATCGTCTCGTGCCCGTTGGCCGAGATGATCATTTCCTTCTGCATTCGCGAAGCTCCATGGCGGATCGGCGGTGAAAGCCGAGCAGAGCGCGCGAATGACGATGATCAGTGTTCGCAAAGCGATGCTCATGGACCGATCCAGCTAATTCGTAAACCGTCGCATCCGCACGCTGAGGACGAGGCCGAAGCTCGCCAGCGTGGCGATCATCGACGACCCTCCGTAGCTCAACAGCGGAAGCGTCAAACCCTTGACCGGCAGCAGCCCGGCCGACATGGCGATGTTGTAAATCACCTGAAAGAGGAAGCTGGACAGCACGCCCATCACCAGGTACGCGCCCAGCCGATCTTTGGCGAGGCGGGCGGCTTCGAGCGAGCGCCAGATCACAATCAGGTAGAGGCTCAGCACGACCAGTACACCGGCGAAACCCTGCTCCTCGGCAAGCGCCGAAAAAATAAAGTCGTTGTGGGCGACCGGCAGAAACCTGAGCTGTCCCTGGGTGCCCTTGCGATAGCCCTTGCCCCACAAGCCGCCCGATCCCACCGTGATCTGGGCCTGGATCTGCTGATAGCCAGCGCCCTTCGGATCCAGCGACGGATCGAGGAACGTTTCCACACGGCTCTTCTGATAGGGCTTGAGCGCGTAACTCCATGCGATCGGCGCCGTGACGATGGCGATGGCGGCGAGGATGCCGAGAATGCGCGTGCGCATCCCGGCGACATATCCGATCCCGAGAAAAATCGGCACCAGCGTGACGGCGGTTCCGAGATCGGGCTCGCGCGCGATGAGGACGAGCGGGATTCCGGCCAGAAACCCTCCGATGACGAGGTCGCCCGAGGTCGGCGCGCCCCGGCGGTTCTCGCCGAAGAACTTCGCCAGCACGAGCGCCACGCCAAGCTTGGCGAATTCGGATGGCTGAAGGTTGAACGACCCGAACGAAATCCAGCGGCGGGCGCCGCCCGCGATCGTGCCGAAGGCCAGCACGTAGATCAACAGACCGATGAGCGCGAGATAGACGAAATGAGACTTGTCGGTGAGCGCGCGGTAGTCGATCGCGAGAAGGATCACGAAGGCGATCGCGCCGATGATGATCGCGTACAGCTGGACGACTGGCAGCCTCCAGCTACCGGTCGTGCTGTAGATCATCGCCACACCGATCATCGACAGACAGAAGATCGCGCCGATGAGCAGCCAGTCGAGGTGAAGAAACAGGCGTCGTTCGATCATCAGTTCCCGCCTACGCGCGGCGCGCTACGGCGCGGCTCCGCATCGGCAACGGGCGTCGCCGGCTCCTGCAAGGGCGGTTCGTCCCGCTCGGGGGCCGGGACCACCGGCGCCGGCATCGTCAGCTTGGGCAGCGGCAGATGGTCCTTCTTGTTGAAATACGTCTCGAGCACGTGCTTCGCAATCGGCGCCGACGTCGCGCCGTGCTCGTTGTGCTCGCCGAAGATGACGCCGGCGATTTCCGGGTTGTCGCGCGGCGCGAAGAACACGAACCAGCCGTGATCGCGGAGGTCGCGCTCGGTGCGGCCCGCCGCCTTCCGCCCGCCCTGCAGCGAGATCACCTGGGCCGTGCCCGTCTTGCCCGACACGTCCCTGCCCGGGATCCGCGCACGGCCGCCCGTGCCCGCGCCGTTGACCACCAGATACAGCCCGTCGTGCACCGCCGCGATCGTGGCGGGCTTCATCGTCACGCGCGACTTGGGAGCGGGCGGTTCCACGGGCTGCCACCCCTTGCCCTCGTCCACCGCCTTCAGCAGATGAGGAACGAAGCGGGTGCCGCCGTTGGCCACCGTTGACATCATGACGGCGAGCGAGATCGGCGTAATCGACACCTGTCCCTGGCCGATCGAGACGGAAATCGTTTCGCCGGCGTACCACTTCTCGTTGTAACGCTGCCGCTTCCACTCGGTCGACGGCACGATGCCTTCAATCTCGTTCGGCAGGTCGATGCCGGTCTTCTCGCCAAGGCCCAGCACTGTCGCCCACTTGTGAATCTTGTCGACGCCGAGCATGTTGCCGATCGTGTAGTGGTACACGTTACACGACTGCTCCAGCGCGCGGCGCATGTCGACACTACCGTGCCCGCCTCTCTTCCAGCACTGGAACGGGCGGCCGAAGAAGACGGCGCTGCCGCCGCAAAACACCCTGAAATCGGGGCTGATGATGCCTTCTTCGAGCGCGGCGACCTCGACCACGATCTTGAACGTGGATCCCGGCGAGTACCGGCCCTGGATGGCGCGGTTCTGAAGCGGCTTCAACGGATCGGTGTTGAGCCCGGCCCACGTCGCGCGATCGATGCCCGCCGCGAAGTCGTTCGGGTTGTATCCCGGACGGCTCGTGAACGCGAGCACCTCGCCCGTCCTCGGATCCATCACGACCGCCGCGCCGTTGAACCCGCCCGCCTTGAACCCTTCCTCTGCGGCGCGCTGCAGGTCCGCGTCGATGGTCAGCTGCACGCGGCGCCCCTCGTGATAGGGGATCTCCTCGAGCGTAGAGATTTCGCGCCCCATGCTGTTGACCTTCACGCGGCGCGCGCCGTCCTCGCCCATCAGCAGCTTGTTGTAGATCTTCTCGACGCCGGCCTGGCCCACGATGGCGCCGCTCTCCAGCCCATCGGCTTCGACCTGCCCTTCGCTGGCTTCGCCGACATAGCCGAACAGGTGCGCCGCAAACGCCTCCGCCGGATACAGACGCGTCGGCACTTCCTCGACCTGGACGTCCGGGAGCTCAGACTCCAACCGCCGCGCGAGCACGGCCGCGACCTGCGCGAGCGACGCGTCGTCCACGACGACGATCGGTCGATAGGTCGGCTCGCGCTTGTGCTTGTTGACGATATCGGTGACGTCTCTCGGATCGAGACCTGCGACTTCGGACAAGACGCGAATCGTGTGACTGATGTCCTTGGTGTGCTCGCGGACGATCGAGATGCTGAAGGAGCTTCGGTTTTCGACCAGCGGACGCCCGTCGCGATCGAACAGCACGCCGCGCGGCGCGCGCAGCGCAATCGTGCGCTGATGGTTGTTCTCGGCGAGCTCCTTGTATTTTTCGTGCTGGACGACCTGGAAGTACCAGAAGCTGAACGCGATCAGCGTGAACGTGACGGCAGATCCCACCTGAAGAATGCCGAGCCGAATCGTGACGCTTCGGCGATCGTCTGTGGATCCGCTGAAATCAGACATTTCAAACCCTGTTCTTCAATTGCCAATCCTCAATTGGCAATTGCCAATTCCCTTTTCAGTCCAACCGCCGGTTGATCCTCATTCTCCCACCCATCGTGCGCCGGTGATCGACGAAGCCCGGCAGCACATCGGCTATCTGGAATATGAGCACGCCGACCAGCGCGTTGGCCCCGGCCTGGCGGAAAATCGCCCCGAACGTGGGCAGCTCGTACGCCCGGTCGATGAGCCGGTACAGGCCTACGAATATGATCGCATGGGCGACCGTCGCTGTGAAGAACACCAGCGCCCGCGGCAGGGGCCGGGCCACGATGAACTGGCTGCCCACAATTCCGCTGAAAAACCCGACGACGGTCTTGGCCAGCCCGCCGATGCCGATGATGCTGCGGGTGGTCACGGTCCCCGCGCCGATGGCAATCTGCAGCGCCCCGGTCGCGGCCAGCGAGTCCTGCGCCAGGCCGGCCACCGAGCCCGCGATCAGCCCCGCGGTGGGCCCGCCGCTCAGCGCGATGTAGACCACGACGACGAACACGAGATCGACAAGCCCGGCACCAGGTGTGAAAAAGCGTGCAATCGTGGTCTGCAGTGCCAGCGCGACGGCTATGGCCAGGGCAATACCGAGTGCCCTCACGAGGGACCTTCTCCGGGTATCGCCTGCGACGGCGGCGTCTTGACGACCAGCACTTCCTCGAGCCGGTTGAAATCAACCGTCGGCCGGACGCGCACCGCCTTGTAAATGCCGTTGTTGGCGACGCCCTCGACCCGCCCGAGCACGAACCCTTTTGGATAGATCCCGTCGATGCCCGACGTCACGATCGTGTCGCCCACTTTCACGTCGGCCGTGGCCGCCACGAAGTCCATGCGCACGGTGTCCAGGCCCCTGCCGACGACGATGCCCTGCGCGCGCGATCGCTCGACCAGCGCGCCCACTGCGGCGTTGCGATCGATCAGCAGCTGCACCTTCGACGCGTGCAGGGTCGGCGTGACGACACGGCCCACGACACCCGTGGGTGCGATGACCGCCATGTTGGTCACCACCCCGTTCCTCGAGCCGCGGTCGATGGTAATGACGCGGAAATCGGTCGTCGACCCGGCCCCGATGACGCCTGCGGGCAGCGTCTCGATTTGCAGGTCGTTCTGAAAACCCGAGCAGCCGCTCGAGCTGCCGCGCACGCTCGGCGCGCGCGCGCTCCTGCTGAAACTGCACCTGCAGCGCCCCGAGCTGCTGCTTGAGCTGCTCGTTCTCGGCGCGCACGCCGCGCAGGTTCACGTAACCGCTCCAGAAACCGCGGAAACCGCCCGTGAAGCCGGCCGCGCCGCGCTGCACTTCCGCGAACGCACCGAAGGTGACCACTTCGAGCAGCGGTACACCCCCGCGCGAGTTCACTTGCGCCGAGATGAGGATGACGTGCCCCAGCAGCACAGCGATGAAAAGCACTGCCGTGCGCTGACGAAAATCCGTGGCCATGGACTGCAAGGTGGCCTAGTCGATTGAAATCTTCCGAAGCAGGTTGAAGTCCGAAAGCATCTTCCCGGCTCCCAGCACCACCGACGACAGCGGGTCTTCCGCCATCGCGAGGGGCAGGCCGGTTTCTTCTCTCAGGCGTTTGTCGAGATTCTTCAACATCGAGCCGCCGCCCGTGAGCACGATGCCGCGATCGACGATGTCGGCCGACAGTTCCGGCGGCGTGCGCTCGAGCGCCACCCGCACGGCATCAACGATGACGTTGACCGTTTCGGTGAGCGACTCGCGAATCTCCTCGTCCGTAATCGTGATCGTCTTGGGCACCCCTTCGATCAGATGCCGCCCCTTGATTTCCATCGTCATCCGCTCTTCCAGCGGGTAGGCGGACCCGATCTCGATCTTGATTTGCTCGGCCGTGCGTTCGCCGATGAGCAGGTTGTAGGTCTTGCGGATGTACTGGATGATCGCTTCGTCCATCTCGTTGCCCGCCACGCGTACGGCCTTGCTGTACACGATGCCGGCCAGAGAGATGACGGCGATGTCGGTCGTGCCGCCGCCGATGTCCACGATCATGTTGCCCGACGGCTCGGTAATGGGCATGCCGGCGCCAATCGCCGCGGCCATCGCCTCTTCCACCAGATGGACTTCGCTCGCCTTCGCGCGGTACGCGCTGTCTTTCACCGCGCGCTTCTCGACCTGCGTGATCTCCGAGGGCACGCCGATGACAATACGCGGGCGCACCCACACATTTCGATTGTGCGCTTTCTTGATGAAGTAGGTGAGCATTTTCTCGGTGACTTCGAAGTCGGCGATGACGCCGTCCTTCATCGGCTTGATGGCGACGATGTTGCCGGGCGTGCGGCCGAGCATCTCCTTGGCATCGCGGCCGACCGCTTCGACGCGGCCGTTCAGCTTGTTGATGGCGACAATCGACGGCTCGTTCACCACGATGCCCTTACCGCGCGCGTACACGCACGTATTGGCGGTGCCGAGGTCGATCGCGAGATCGCTCGAGAAAAGAGAAAAGACCGAACGAAGGCTCATAGGCTCCTTACGCTAAAGCTTGTGGACTAGTGAACTACTGAACTTGTGAACTCAAGATCACCAGATCCCATCTAGATCTCTAGATCAATCGTTAAACCGGTTCGGTGGCCAGCACCACGCCGTTCTTGCCACGGTCCTTCACCCGGTACATCGCGGTATCGGCCGCTTTGATCAATTCCTCAGCCGACGCCGCCACGTCGGGCAGCGTCGCCACCCCGACCGACGCCGTCAGCCGGATGTCCAGGCCGTCGCTCGCCTTCAGGAACGCGTGCGCGGCAATGCGCTCGCGGACGCGCTCGGCGACGGCCACGGCGCCCTCGCTGCCCGTGTCGGGCAGCACCAGGGCGAACTCGTCGCCGCCGAATCGGGCGGGCACGTCCGTTTCGCGCGCGCACCCGCGGATGACGCTCGCGGCTTCGACCAGCGCGCGGCTTCCACACAGGTGCCCGTGCTGGTCGTTCACCGACTTGAACCCGTCGAGATCGAGAAACAACAGCGAAAGCGGGCGGCCACTGCGCGAGGCACGCTTCGATTCACGCCGCAGGACCTGGTTCAGGTAACGCGAGTTGTACAAGCTCGTGAGATCGTCGGTAACCGACAGTTCCTCGACCCGGCGCACGTGCAGCATCGTGTCGAGCGCCAGCGCCGGGATCTCGAGCATCGTCCGCAGCGCCGTCAGGACCTCGGGCTCGAGCCGCGGCATGTCCCTCGACGGTGCCGTATCGAGCGCCACGAGCGCACCGATCGTTCGCGCGCGGCAGCGCAGCGGAAACCCGATGACGGCCGCCGCCGGTCCTTCCGGCACGCGCTCGTCGGTCGCCAGGTTCGCGGTCATGAATTCTTCGTTGTGCTCGGTGATCCACCGCGCGACCCGCTCGAGACCGTCTGTGTACGGCTCGCACGGCCCGCGCTCAGCGATAAGTGACGCGTGCCGCGAGCCGTCCTGCACCGCGACAGCGAAGCACGAGGCCGGGAACCACGTCTGCACCTGGCCCAACAGCGCCTCGGCGACCCTCCGCGGATCGAGCGTCGCATTGACCGATCGGATCAGCTCAATGAGCGTGTCCCGGCGGTTCAGCCGGTCCTGCAGACCGCTCGCTCCGAGCTGGAGACGGGCCGCCAGATCTGCCTGAGCGCCGCGGGGGACGGCTGGATTGGTACGCGGTGCACCCGGCATCTTCGTGAGAAGGCAAACTCCCGTAAGTCCTTCTAAATTACGTAAATACTACCATAGGGCTTCCATCGGTCTCAGCGCGGACACAGCCGCTCGAGAGGAGTAGGTCGCCCAACCAAAACACGGATTTGCTCGTCATTACAGAGTCGATGCTACGATTATCCGCCTCAACTCTTTGTCTTATCGGCCATTGAAGGATTTTTCTGAGGGGGTTTGACCTGTAATGACGATGCTTGATCGGATGCGGCGCCATAAGGGTTGGCTCAAGTGGAGTCTGGCGCTGGTCGTCCTCACCTTTGTCTGGCTCTATATCCCTGCGGAGTACACAGGCATCAATCAGAGCATGACGCCGGCCGGCAATCGGCTGGCTACCATCGATGCAGAGACGATTTCCGTGAGCGATTTCCAGCGCCGCTACAGGGCCCAGATACAGGCGTACCGGGCGTCGTACGGTGGCAAGGTGACCGACGAAATCCTGCAGCAGATGGGGGTGCCCCAGCAGGTGCTGCAGCAGATGATTCAGGAGAAGGCCGAACTGACCGAAGCCGAGCGGGCGGGCATCACCGTGAGCGACGCCGAGGTCCGGGTGCAGATCATGGCGATTCCCGGACTGCAGGAAAACGGGCAGTTCATCGGTGAAGAGCGCTATCGCCAGCTGCTCGCGCAGCAGAACCCGCCGATTACCCCGTCGGTCTTCGAGGCGTCGGTGCGCGAGGGTCTGATTCTCGACAAGTTCCGGGCTGGTCTCACCGAATGGATGTCGGTGTCGGATACCGATCTCGAGAGCGAGTACAAACGCCGTAACGAGAAGGTGACGCTGGATGTCGTGTCGGTGCTCGCCGACAACTTCAAGACCCAGGCCAATCCGACCGACGCGGAGATTTCCGCGCACTTCGACAAGAACAAGGAAAGCTATCGCATTCCCGACCAGCGAAAGGTCAAGTTCGTGCGTGTGAATCCCGCCGAGCTGGCGCTCACGGTGAAGGTGTCGAAGGAAGACGTCGAGCGCAACTACAACGCGCAGCTCGGCAAGTACACGACGCCCGAGCAGATTCGCGCGAGCCACATCCTGCTGACGACCGAAGGCAAAGACGATGCGGCCGTCCGCACCGAAGCCGAGCAGATACTGAAGCAGGCGAAATCGGGCGCCGATTTTGCCGGCCTGGCGAAGAAGTATTCGCAGGATGAAAGCAACGCCCCGCAGGGCGGCGACCTCGACTACTTCTCGCGCGGCCGCATGGTGGCGGCATTCGAGACCGCCGCGTTCGCCCTCGCACCGGGAGAAATCAGCGACCTGGTGAAGACGGAATTCGGCTATCACATCATCAAGGTGACCGATCGCAAGCCGGCCATCGTGCGGGCGGTGACCGATCCGGACGTCTACAAGGAAATCGAATCGGCGCTGGCGCGCGCGCAAGCCGAGTCGCAGGCGCAGCAGAACGCCGATGCGCTGGCTGCCGCAGCCAAGACGCCGCAGGATCTCGACAAGGCCGCCGCGTCGCGGGGCCTGAGGGTCGAAGAGTCCGGTTTCTTCTCGCGGGGCGGCATGATCGAAGGTCTCGGTCCGCAGTCGCAGGTGGCGATGGCCGCGTTCGATCAGGCCGACAACACCGTCAGCACGCCGATTCCCGGTCCGACCGGCGTCGTGCTGTTCTACGTGTCGGCCAAGCAGGACTCGTACCTGCCGAAGCTCGACGAGGTTCGGAGCCGCGTGCGTGATGACGTGATTCAGGATCGCGCGTTGACGCTCGCGCGGCAGCGCGCCGAGGCGCTCGCGGCACAGCTGAAGACCGCGGCGAACTTCCAGGCCGCCGCCAAGGCGGCCGGCCTCGAGGCGGTGACGACCAATCCCATCGCGCGCGAGGGCGTCATCCCGAACATCGGCCGCAGCCCCGAAATCGAGGCGGTGGCGTTTTCGTCGCCGGCGGGAACGGTCAGCGGGGCGATCCAGACGCCGCAGGGCGCGGCCATCGTGAAGGTGGCGTCGCGTCAGGACGTGAGCGCCGCGGATTACGCGATGGCGAAGGACAAGTTCCGCATCGAGATGCTCAGCGAGCGCCGCGCGCGGTTCTATCAGGCCTACATGGAAAAAGCGCGCGCGAAGATGAAGATCGACGTCGATCCCGAAGCGCTCAAGCGCGCGATAGGGTGACGCACGCATTGGCAGATTCGCAGATTGTGAGATTGGTAGATTAATCTGCCAATCTGCGAATCTTCCAATCTACCAATTCAGCGCAGATACCCTAGCGGCATCAACGCCAGCGGCTCGCCGGGGTTGAACAACCTCGCGGGCGCGGTCAGCAATCCCAGCGCGCGGCGTTCGGCCGTGCGCATCCCTCCAACCAGAGACACCATCGCCTCGAGCTGGCGATCGCTGCCCTCGCCGGTCAGCTCTTCGATCAGCATCTCGGCGAGCGTTCGCCGGGGTGGGTACGTGACGACCTCAACCTGTGAATCCGCCGGGATGCCCGCACGGTCTTTCGCCAGCGCGATCGCGCGATCGAGCCCGCCCAGCGCATCGACCAGCCCGAGCTGCTGGGCCTGTGCGCCCGTCCAGACCCGGCCCTGCGCGAGCTGGTCCACACGTGCGAAAGGCATCTTTCTCGCCGCTGCCACCTTCTCGACGAAGCCTTTGTAGAAGCTGCCGATCTGCTCGCGCAGCTTCTGGCGCTCGCTCTCGTTGAACGGCCGCTGCGGCGATTCCAGGCCGGCATTGCGCCCTATCGTAACGCCTTCGATGTGCGCGCCCAGCTTCTCGTAGGTACCGCCGGTCACGAACTTCCCGCCGTAAATGCCGATGGACCCGGTGAGCGTGCCGGGCTGCGCGACGATGCTCGGCGCGGCCATGGCGACGTAGTAGCCCCCCGAGGCCGCCAGGTCGGACATCGACGCCACGACCGGGCGCTCGGGCCTTTCGTTCTTCGTCACCGTCAGCTCACGCCAGATGACGTCTGACGCGATGCTCGATCCTCCTGGACTGTCGATGCGCACCACGATCGCGCGCACCAGATCGTCGGCGCGCGCCGCCCGGATCGCCTTGACGAGGCGCATCGATCCCGTCACCTCGCCATTGAGCGGATCGTATCCGCCGTCGCCGGAGTTGATGACGCCCGTGACGTACACCACAGCCACGCGGGGCGCGCCGTACGGCGGCGATGCGGCCCTGGCGCGGCCGTAGCGCTCGCCTTCGACCGTGCCGCTCTTGCTGACCGCGCCGTGGTCGTCGAGCTGATCCTCGTAGGCCAGCGTATCGACCAGGCCGGCTTTCAGCGCATGCTCGGCCAGGAACGGCCCCTGATCGATGAGCGCGCGGACCTCCTCCACGCTCTTCTTGCGGGTCTCGGCGATGCCGCGCACGAGCTGGTCGTACATGTCGCGCGTCAGCGACTCGGTCATCTCGCGGTGCGCGGGCGTGAAGGTGGTCTGCGTCAGCTGATTGGGCGCCGTCTTGTAGTCGCCGATCTTTTCGAAGTCGGCCTGCGCGCCGATCTTGTCGAGGGTACCTTTGAGAAAGACCTCGTAGGTCGCGACGCCCGCCACGTCGAGGCCGCTCGTCGGCATCAGGTAGATCCGGTCGGCCGCCGATGCCAGATAGTACTCCCGCTCGCCTGCGTACTCGAGGTAGGCGGAGATGCGCTTGCCCGACTTCTTGAAGTCGACGACCGCGTCGCGAATCTCCTGTACCTTGCCCCAGAAGGGGGACGCGAAGGGCGTCGGCATGATGAGCACCGACTCGATGCGCGCATCGTCTTTGGCGCGGCGCAGCGCATCGACGTAGCTCCGTACGGTTTCGACGCGTGCGCCTCCCGTCACCTGGCCGAACACATCGTTGGGCGGCGACTCGGCAAGCTCGCCGCCAATCCTGAGAATGAGCGTCGAGTGGTCGGGCACGCTGGGACCACGGCGCACCATGATCCAGGCGCCGACGATCGCCGCCATGGTCACGACGCCGAACAGGATGACGAAGGTGATGAAGAACTTGAACAGGCGGCCCTTGGCCATGACGGACTCCTTTGTCCGACCAGATTACACGGATCGCTCCTGTTTTTTGGAGTTCGTCAATTCGGATTGTTGGTTCGTGCAGTTCGCGGAAGGCGTCCGCGAGGCGAAGAAGGGCTCGAGGCGAGCGACGCTGGCTCGGCGCGCGCCCTGTTTACGTCGTCTGGCGCAAACAGGCCGCGCGTCGGCTAGCGCCGGTTCTTCGGAGGTACCGGTGCGATCGAGGCGTAGATTTCTCCGTCACGGTCGCAGCGCAGGAACAAACGTCCCGGCACGCCAGTCGGCAGACCTACCGTGATGAGAAACGTGATCGTGTCCTCTTCCGCACGGATTTCCGGAAGCTTTCCACGCCGTGAGTCTGGACCATCCACAGTAGTTTCTCCTACCCGCCCCTATGCACAAGTCACACCAAAGGGCGAGTTTCATTTGAAAGGCTGAAAAGTTTGGGGCCAGGGGATATGTGTGCCGAACAGAGAACTACTTGTCTGCTAAATGAGGAACTACTTCCCTTTCTGGTATCGGGTTCACCAGGGTTGTCCGACTTTGGTAATCGCCGGGCGGGTCAGCGCGGGGCTGCAATGCGGCGATGATGGTGGGCAACGGCGACGAGGAAGCCCGCGAGCACCAGGTGAAACACCACCGGAATCGCGTCCCTGCGCAGCAACGCGTACCGCACGACCATCGCTGCGGCGTACATCCAGCCGACGATCCAGAGTGGCGTGGCCAGCCACGTGTGATACCGCACGAAATAGCCGCGGCCGCGCGTGAACTGCACGCACACGATTCCGAAGAGGCCGAGGATGAGCACCTGCGAGAGGACGAGGAGCGGATAGGGCAACAAGCCCGACTGCCAGTCGTCCATCGGAGGGAGGAACGGCGCCGCGCCCGCGGCCACGAGCAGCTGACCGAGCACTCTGAGCGCGAACAGGCCGAGGAGGACCCAGAGGAGCGTGGCCACGGGGTGTTGGCTGGGCCGTGTCAGTCAGTCACGCGGCGGTTCCGCCGGGAGTTCGGCCGAGTTGATAATCTCGCACAACGTACCACCGCCCTCGAAGCAGCCGGCCACGGGCCTTCCTTTCCACTTCGCAATCTGATCGGTCAGGCGATCGCGCAACGCCTGCAATCGGCTGATGCGGAGGTCGGTCGCGGCGAGATTACGCTCGGCCAGCTCCATCACCTGTGAACATGGCGCTTCGCCGGCGCGGCTGATCTTCAGGATTTCGCCGATCTCCTCGAGCGAAAACCCCAGCCCCTGGCCCTTTCGGATGAACATGAGCTCGTCGACGGTCGCGCTGGAGTAGCGGCGATATCCCGCCTCCGACCGCAGCGGCGCGGTGAGCAAGCCGATTTCTTCGTAGTAGCGAATGGTCGCCGGGCTGAGGTTCGACAGCCTGGCGATGTCTCCAATGAGCATGGCCTGATTAGAAACGTTCAAGTCGACTTCAAGGTCAAGGGCTTGACTCTCAAGTTACCGCAACCTTTACGCTCTCGTCATGAAATTTCCATCCTTCGTCCGCGCGGTGCTGTCGATGTTCGGTAAGACGTCGCGCGCCAGGGCTCAGTCGTGCTGCGACTGCTGCAAAGACGGCTGTTCGTGTCCGAACTGCGCCGCTGACTGCTGCTGCAAAGCCGATTGCTGCGGCACCGATACGTGCTGTTGCAAGTAGCGCGCGCGTGAGGCCATGACATCTCGCCCCGCCGTCCTTGTCGTGGAAGACGAGGTCATGCTTCGGACCACGATGTGTGCGTCGTTGACGCTCATGGGGTACGTCCCGCTTCAGGCAGACAACGTCAGCGCTGCGCTCAAGGTGCTCGCGACCGAACAGGTCGACGCCATTGTCCTCGATGTGGGGCTTCCCGACGAGACGGGACTTCACCGGTCGGGGCTCAGTCTCTTGCAGTTCGTGCGAGGGACACGCGAATACGCGGAGCTGCCCGTGCTGATTTTCACCGGCCGGCCGCTCTCGCCGCTGGAGGAAGAGCTCGTGCGCGTCAACCGCGGGGGGCTGTTCTACAAGCCGCAGCAGTTCCCCGCGCTGCTGCATCACCTGAACGGACTTCGGGAAGGCCAGGTTCGCTGACCGGGTATAATGTCGTTTTCCTGCCCGGCGATTCACCACTGCGGAAGTGGCGGAACTGGCAGACGCGCTAGCCTCAGGAGCTAGTGGGAGCAATCCCATCGGGGTTCAAATCCCCGCTTCCGCACCAAATAGCTTCAATGAGTTACGGCCAACCGCTCCGGTTGGTAGTTTTCTTGTACGGCGGGTTTTGTGCGAATCGTGTGCGAATCCGGCGGGGTTTCCGGCTTCGGGGGCTCCGGGTCCAGTCGTTCGAGCGCTCGCGCGAGCCGGACCGGTGTGCTCGCCAGATAGGTGGATGCGGCCCTTTTTGGCGCATGAATGCGACTCTTTTCGGTACCAGATGACACCCCTTCCGTGCGCGACGTTTTCTGGAAGGGTTGCACCGGTGCGACCGTTTCCGACCGCGAAAGGGTTTCACTGGTGACACCGTTTTGCCGATTGCACTGGCAGCGCATCGGGATTCAATCGGTAGCGCGTGGCACGCTTACGGCCGCCCAGAGGTTGACCGTCCGGGGAAACAGCGCTCGTCGGCACCAGCACGCCCAACAGTCGCAATTGCTTCAGCACGCGCTTTACCTGACTCTGGCTGATTCCTAACTCGCGCGCGACGCGGCCGATGCTGGGAAAAATGCTGGATCCGTCTTCCTTGCCGTACAGCACCATCATGACGGCAACGAGTTTCAGATTCGTCGGCACGCCACTCCGCAGCACCAGCTTGGCTAGCTTGGCGCTCACCGCGTATTCCCTAGGCTTCGACCGGCGTCGCCGCCGCTTCCAACGCAGCGTCGAGCCAGCTCGCCTTTATCCGAATCGCCTTGCGGCCAGCTCCGACACGCGCGTGTCTGAGCAATCCGGCTTTGATGAGCCGTCGCAAAGTGGCTGGATGCGCTCGAACTCGCTCACTCGCCTGCTGAAGAGTCAGCCATTGATCGCTAAGGCCGTCAACTTGCGCGCCCTCACTAATTCTCATGCTCGCCAGTATCAGCAGACGGGACTCACACAAGCGCGCGCTCGTGTGAAAAATTTTCAGGTGGGAGTCGTCTTCTTTGCGAGATAGTTGTCGATCGTCCTAAAGGAACGGACGCGATCTTCGATCTGCAGCGAACTGCTCGCGTAATCGATCGTGACGCCGGGTTGCTTCTTTAGGTACTCAAGCACGCCGGTTCGCGTATCGTGGCCCTGCGCCTTAGCCTTGTCGACGAGCGAACGCAGTCCGGTTTTCTTACGGCTGACGGCGCTTACCTTCGCTCGACCCCGCATCACGCCCCGAAGTTGGTGATCCTGCGCCAGCGTCTCAATCCAGTCGAGCAGTCGCTGCACTGCCATCGCGGAGGCTTCCGACTGGCGCGGATCCGCCGTGCCCAAATCGGCAATCGCGGCCACTTGAGCCCATGCCCACGCCTCAGCATGGATCGTCCAGCACCCGTTGATGATCTCAGGGCCGCCAAGCGCCTGCTCGGCACCGGCACGTGAAAAGCCGGTCGAGATGCCGTCCCACTCAACCGCCACATCGTCGAGCACTCGCCATGCATCGGCACTCAAGCCCAGCGCGGTTAGCCGCTCTTCGGCATGTCGACGCTCGTGAGACAGCCACCCAGTGACGCGATCGATCCTTTTCTTACTGGCAAGTGATGTCCGCGAGCGAGCACGACTCGACATGGGCTGTCTCCGCCAGCTCCGCAAGAATGGGAATATCGGCGGCGACCGGTGCGGAGAACCGGCATTCGGGAGCTACCCTAGCCGCCGAAGCAGAAACGTACTACCCCGTCATGATTGGGCGCAATCAGAATCACCTGTACGACGAGTGCTGTACGTGTCGGTAAGACGGAGATGGCTACTAGGGAATTCCCGTTCAGCGCGTGGTGCCTCCAGCCTCCCGTTTCGCACGATCTTTCGCACACAGACGAACATGGATGGCGCCGAAGGCTGGTTTCATTGGCGCGGCGACGTGCGGCCACTAGACACCTCAGCTTGTGCGCTTCGACGTAATAGCTATCGCGGGCACAGTCCGTGTCACAGCAACCCGGCAATCTCCTTCGCATTGAAGACCGCCGCTGACCGCCGCGATAACTGTTCCGGTCTTCGACACCGATAGTCCAATCCGGTCGACGGCGGACATGCGCCCGTGGTATTCGGGCAGACCGTGCGTGTACTCGGAGAAGTCACACGTCAACTACTGCGTTGCGGACAGCACTTGGGAAGCGACAGAAGCGTTCGCGTTGGACCACCACGCGAATGTCGATGCGTGGGTGAAGAACGACCATCTAGGATTTGAAAATTCACTACATGTTCCAAGGGGCAGTACATAAGTTCCGCCCAGATTTCATCGTCCGCTTGCGTTCCGGGGAAATGCTGGTCGTTGAGGTAAAGGGACGCGATAGCCAAGAGGACCAGACGAAGCGCGAGTTCCTTCACGAATGGGTCGATGCGGTGAACCAGCACAAAGGCTTCGGGAAGTGGCGCGGTGTTCGCAAACCGAATTGCTTCCCAAATGTGTTGTACTACCTTGACGATTCCGTATTGCAACGTTAGTGTAGCCTTCCTTCGCTATGTCTGCTCCGCCCGCTCGAACGAATGCTCGTCATCATTCCGCTGGGAGCGCAGTACCTGGTGCTGGCGCGCAAGACGTGACAGAGCAGAAATTCTTACTGCCCTGGCTGTCGGCGGCTGCTGTCATCACGATCGTGAGACTGCTGCATGCGACCGGTGTCGACGACATCACGATTCAGATCCAGGCGGCACAAAATCTGCTCGAGGGAAAAGGCCTGGTTATCTACTGGCGTGCCGCTGAGGATCTTTCCAAACCTCTCGCGCTGCATGGCATGACGCACTATTCTGCGGGGTACTCATTCTTCGCGGCGGCAATGATGGCAGTCGGCGTCGCCCCGGCGGCGTTTGGGAAGATCTGGGGATCTGTGGCCACACTCGCGGGTTGGTGGGGCTGGGGAAGACTGGCATTCCTTTATATGGGCCGCCCCGACCGCACGAGTCGTTTCTGGCTATCCGTCTCTCTTTGGATAGCCGCTGCGAGCCCGGTGCTGTTCACAAGCCCGTGGGGCGGCACCGACATCGCGCTTTGGGCCGCGGTCCCGTGGGTTCTCATGTTCCTGACGCGGGCACCAGACGAAGCGGCACAGCTCGATGTCAAGCGTGACGCGCTCGCAGGATTACTCATCGGCGTCTGCGTGCTGGCCCGCTATGCGAGTCTGTTTCTGGTTCCCTACGCTGTTCTCGTGATCCTCGCCCAGTCCCGGCTTCGAGGCAGATTGGCGGCGAAACGGCTCGCGGCATTTGGATCAGGTCTGCTGCCCGGTGTGGCAATCCAAGGCTACGTCATTCTTTCAACGTTCAGTGGCGCTGCTCCAGGTGGCGTTTCACTGGATGGCGCGCGGCTCGGCGCTATTGGCGCCCGTGCGTGGGAGACTCTGCCGATGCTCGCGGCGGCCAATGCGGGCGTGTTTTTCTGGCTTCCAGGTACGGTGCGATTCTGGGCCGCGACCGGATACGAACTGCCCGCACTTCTCGTGGCTGGCATCGTGCTCGTCTGGATACCGGTTGCCTTGGTGACTGCGACGCGCCAACCGGTGACTTCCTGGAACTACGATTTGCGAGTCGTCGCCGCAGGCCTGCTCATCCTCCTGCCGGTGTTTCTCTGGACGTGCATGCTGTTTGGGACCTACGGCTACGTCGTCGATCGACGGTACTATGAACCATTGAGACCACTAGCTGTGTGCATCGCCTATTGTCTGGCAACGATGGATAGCGCCGATGCCCCCCGTCGACTCACCGCTATCGCATGGTCGAGCCGCGCCTATCTGCTGGTGTTCGTGGTGATGACAGCAGTGGAGATCGGAGCCGCGTTCGTCCCGACTGCTCAAGGCTTGGTGTGGCGCAGGATCGTACTCGGCGCGGAGCCGCGCCCGTGGCCATCGTTGCGGCTGACGTATGAGTTCTCCGAAGCTCGCAGGTTTGTCTTGGAACAAATGAGGAACGATCCCGCCGCCGTCCTCATTACGCCGCGGGAGGCCTGGTTCTATGCCGAACCGACCATCGATCGGTCGCGAATCATGCGGTCGGAGGTGTGCGCCGATTCTCCACAGTCGACGCACATCAGCGGGCCGGTCCGGTTCCTCATCCTCGAGGCGGACCAAGCCACCGATCCGCAGCGAGTTCAGTGGCCTGACGGCGACTTCCCGGGCCATGAATGCTGGCCGCAACTGCCCGCCGTTGAACTCGTTCGGCGCTTTCCCGACGAACGGTTGCGAGTGTTGCAGGTGAACATCCGCGTGGGCGTGCGAATACCAATCCACCGCACCGACGTGCTCGCTAAGTGAAGGCAATGTCAGCCCGAATTACTGCGCGCCGATCTATCTGAGACTATTCCGACTCTTTCTGAGACTCTTCCGACTCCTTGACCCAACCGACTCTCCGTTTCAGGTTGAAGGGCGCACCCACCGGAATGAGCGCGGCGGCTCTGGAAGCCATGGGAAGAGCCGATCCGAGCATTTTGCGTTCTCTTCTTGTCGATCCCATCGCGAGCACCAGTGACACATACGGGTGGGTTGCTCTCGCGGCAGAATTGGATGCTTAGGTTCCCGTGCGAATCTCGCGCTAACCACACGGTGAAGCGGCACTTCGGTGTGCGAAGGATGTGCGAAAAAGTCCGAACGGAGCGCACGCACGTGCTCACGTGTGCGTACGCTCCATTAGTAGAATCAATCAGTTAACACGTTTGCATGCCAACCTCTGAAGCCTCAGGAGCTAGTGGGAGCAATCCCATCGGGGTTCAAATCCCCGCTTCCGCACCAGCCTCCGCTCAGGTTCTCGCGGAGGCTGTCCGCCGTAGCGGCGCAGCCGCGAAGGCGGACCTCAGCGCTCGCACCGAGCTACGGCTGGCAAGCCAACACAACCTTCGCTCTGGTTCACGCGAACGCGGTAGATTCAAGAAACACAAGAGATCAGAAGTTCAGGAGAAGATTATTCGACTCGCCAACCTGAAATGGCGGCATTCGGAGACACGATGACAGCCAGCACCGAACTCATCATCGGCGACGAGAATGGACAGCATGTCGTCGTTCGGGCGCTTTCGCGCAATCACCCAGGCCTCTTCGACTACTGGGATGGGAACTGGGTCGCATGTGAAGTTGAGATTGTCACCGGCGGTTTTCGCGGCACCTTCCCTGCCGACCTGAGATCAGAGGAATTTCGAGCATTCCTGGAGGAAGTCGAAGGCCTGAGCAGGACACTTGATGGTGCCGCCAGCTTTTCCACCATGGAAAGGCAGATTGCGTTCTCCCTCGCGGGCGACAGAAAAGGCCATGTTCGCGTGCACGGCGAAGCGTGCGATGCCCCTGGAAGTGATAATCGCCTCCACTTCAGCTTCGATATTGACCAGACGTACCTGACGCAGATCCGTAGGTCCCTGCAGCTTATCCTGGCGGCCTTTCCCGTGGTGGAGGCGGCCGATGCCTAACATGCGCTGCAGCCGGCGGCGGCGGGCGGCCAACTGATACGCGGTGTCGGCGAAAGCACGCTGATCAGACAGCGGTGTGCTGTTTTGAACGGTCACAAGATGAGAACGCCGATACCGTGTGACCCTCATGAATGGAGGCTGCGCGCTGGCGACCTCGGTCAGGTCGATTCCGTGAAACGTCTATGAACGAGCCTGATACGCAGATGGGACGTTCCTCGCTGATTGTGAAGGCCTTCGGCATCAGCGACACCGGCCGGGTGCGACCGTCGAACGAGGATCAGTTTCTGATCGCCGAGCTCACCAAGACCATGCGCATCTGGCAGACGAGCCTGCCGGAGCCAAAGGCGCAGTTCGGAAACGATCGCGGTCATTTGTTTCTCGTCGCCGATGGTATGGGAGGCCACCGTGCCGGCGAACAGGCCAGCGCCATGGCCGTCGTCGCGATCGAGCAGTTCACGCTCAATACCTTCAAGTGGTTCTTCCATTCGGACAAACCCGAAGCCCAGACGGCCCTCAAACAGTTTCAGACAGCGCTCCACGAGGCCGACCATCGGATCGTCGCGGAATCGTTGGAGCATGCGGAGCTGAGCGGCATGGGCACGACGTTGACTCTGGCGTTTCATCTCGACGACCGGATATGTGTCGTCCACGTCGGCGATAGTCGCGCGTACATGTTCGAAGGCGACGAGTTGCGCCAGATCACGCATGACCACACGGTCACGGCGGATCTGGTCCGCCGGGGCGAGCTCCAGCCCGAGCAGGTCGCCCAGCACCCGCTCCGCCATGTGATTACGAACGTGGTGGGCGGCGCCGAAGCCGGCGTCCATGTGGAAGCGCACGCACTCGACGTGCATGCCGGCGATCGCCTGCTCTTGTGTTCCGACGGGTTGACCGAGATGGTGACCAACGAGGCGATCGCAACGGTTCTTCGCGCGGAATCGGATCCAGCAGCTGCCTGCCAGAGGCTGGTGGCTCAGGCGAACGAGGCGGGCGGCCGCGACAATATCACCGCGGTAATCGTGAGGTTTGATTCGGCGTCGTCGTAGGGCACGACCGTAACCTAAGGGTTCTGGCGACAGTGCTTGCCTGGAAAATAGCTAACCAAAAGCTAACGAACTACCCAGCACGAGCCGGTCCAGTCAGCACGCGCTGACGTTCGAGATGCAAAATCCTTAATGATTTGGCACGTTCTGAACCTAGGCGACATCTACCAACACTGGCTCTGCGGAATCCCCGCTTCCGCTGTCCGCCGTAGCGGCGCTGCCGCGAAGGCGGACCTCAGCGCTCGCACCGAGCTACGGCTGGCAAGCCAACACAACCTTCGCTCTGCCCGCGGTAGATTCAAGAAACACAAGAGATCAGAAGTTCAGGAGATTATTCGATTGCCAGCCGGAATAACGGCCAGCTGATGAAACGCGAACATCGCTATTGGTTTCCCGCGAACTATCCGGCTACGGATGGGGGCCACCGCAGAACTGGCAGGGCTGGCTGTTCCTGGTGGCCTGGGTTCAGTGCGTTGGTTCTTACGCCGCCACTTCCCCTTAGACGAATATTCGCCGCTCGTCTTTCTGGCAGGGATGCTCGTTCTTCTCGTCGTGGTGATCTACTTCAAAGGCGAGCCGCCGGTCAGGTAACCGTCATTAGCTGACTTTGGACGGATCGTCGCCGAATATCGCTGCGCGAGTTCCAGAATCGTACACATCGATCCACACGCTGACCCTCATTCCACGCAGCGCCGATAAAGATCTCGGCACTGCACGATGGATCACCTCGCAAACGGGTTCGTCTACTACATCGCTTTTCTGTTCTCGACGACGCTCCATGAGGCGGCGCACGCATGGGCGGCCAAACGAGGCGGCGATCTCACCGCGTACCATGGCGGGCAGGTGTCGCTCGATCCTCGCCCGCACATTCAGCGAGAGCCCGTCGGCATGGTCCTGCTGCCCGTCATCTCCACGCTGCTGTCGGGCTGGCCGTTCGGCTACGCCAGCGCCCCGTACGATCCGCAATGGGCGTTGCGGCACCCGAAGCGCGCGGGCTGGATGGCGGTCGCCGGCCCCGCAGCGAATGTCCTCATCGCGCTCATGTGCGTCGTGGCGATTCACATTGGCGTCGCGGCCGGCGTGTTCTATCCACCGGACTCCGCGGGGTTCGAATCGATCGTCGCCACCGACCAAGGCGGCATGTGGCCGGGCATCACGTTCGTGTTGAGCGTCCTGTTCTCGATGAACCTGATGATGGCGTGCCTCAACATGATTCCGCTGCCGCCTCTTGATGGCTCGGCGGCCGTCGTGCTGTTACTGGGCGATGAGACCGGCCGACGGTATCAGCAGATCCTGATGGCCTCATCCTTCGGCATGGTGGGGTTGATTGTCGCGTGGCAGGTATTCGACGTCGCCTTCGACCCGTTGTTCTGGGCGGTCGTAAACGTGATCTACCCCGGCGTCACGTACGGCAACTGATGGTCTCTGTCGAGTCCCGACCATGAGCCAGCCTGGACGGCGAATTCGCATCCAACGGCATGGGGCACGGCTTCGTCCATCACATCGATCCCGTCATCGCCTCGATCGGCGGCATCCATCTGTGGTGGTATGGCCTGAGTTACAGCCTCGGGTTCCTGAATCTCTACTGCTACCTCCAGCGCGCCCGGCATCACCTCCGGCTGACGCGCGCTGAGGTGTACTCCCTCACAACCTCAATCGCGATCGGCGTGCTGGTCGGCGGGCGCACGATCGAAGTCGCGTTCGACGAGTGGCCGTTCTATCGCGAGCACCTGCCGTTGATTCCCGCGTTCTGGCTTGGGGGCATGGCCACACACGGACTGCTCGTCGGCGCCGCGACGGGGACTGCCGCGTTCAGCTATCTGCACCGCAAGCCATTCCGGGCACTGGCCGATGCTCTGGTGATTCCCGGCGCGTTTCTGCTTGGCATTGGCCGGATCGGCAACTTCATCGACGGCGCGATCGTGGGATCCGTCACCCAGGTGGGATGGGCCGTTCAGTTCCCCTATGCGGAGGGATTCCGGCACCCGGTCGTTCTGTACGACGGCGCGAAGAACATCCTGCTCGTGCCGTACCTGCTCTGGGTGAGGCGCACCAATCCAACACCAGGCGCGACCGCCGCTCGTTTCGTGTTCTGGTACGCATTCCCGCGGATCTTCATCGATCTCTTTCGCGACTATCCGACGCACCGTCTTGCACTCGGCACGGGCCAGACGCTGAACATCGTCATGATGATCGTGGGGGTCGTGCTGCTCGCTCGATTGCAACAGCGGGAACGCCTGGTAGGACGTGCCTCACGACGGAGCGCTTCGTATCCTGTCGCCGATCTCAACCCGCCGCTCTGGCAGCCGCTCGTGCTGGCGACTCTCCTGGCATTCTGCCTGACGATTCCGAGCAACTGGACGCAGGATGTGCCGGCTCGCTATGGAACGCGCCATCCCGGGCTCGCGCACTCGCAGATCTATCCGCCGATCGATACGTCAGCTCGCTGAACCCGCTACGTGCGAGTCCTTCGCCGTCACTTGATCAGCTCACGCGTTTCGGCCACGAAGCGCCGGAACCTCGAATACTCAGCCCGGCCGTGCGTCTGAACAGCCCCGCCGACTCGTCCGGCGGGATCGAACTGTTCGTGAGTTTCGCGAAGTTGAGCGGGCACGCGAATGCCGAGGCCGGGCTCCACACGAAACGTGACGGAAACACGCGAGCGAAGCTGGTTGCGTGGCTCGGCGACGACCAAATCAAGCTGCGTCTGAAGAACGGCGCCGCTGGCGCGATCGATCCAGGCCAGGCCTCGTGTCCGAACGCCCTGCCCGGATGGCGTTTGAACAAGATAGGGCGGCTTCGTTTCTTCGAACGCAATCCTTTCAGCCTCCGCTCCCTCCACGGCCTCGGTGCCAAGGTGACGGAAAGAAAACCGACTGTTCAATCGAGGGTGAAGAACGTCGAGAGCCTGGGTCGGCACGTTGATATTCCGCGCGACGGTGCCGATGTTGTAACGCGCGCTCTCTCGTGAAATCTGTTCCGCGCGCCCCAGGACATCGGCCGGTCCCTCCGTAAACAGTTTCACCAGGCGCTCCTCCCGGTTGCGGACGACAACGCCATCCACGAACATGACATCCCTGAATCCAAGCCAGGCAGACTCACCAGGCCAGCGAATCATCAGAAATTCGGAAATGAGAATGCGCCTGGTTGGCCCTGGACCTGCGCTCTCTCGTACCCGCCCGGAAGAAGCATTCGGGGTCGCGCCGCCTGTCTCAATCCACTGTTCGTAGCGCTCTTCTGCCACTAGTGCGGACAACTCTGTTTCGTACCGGCGGAGATAATCGCTCATCCTCGCCAGAATGCCGACAAGGTCCGGGTCTGATTGCGCCGCAGGGAACTGGCTACAGAGGGCAAGGCTCAGCGACACGATCGCGACATCGGTTCGGGTCATACTCATGTCACTCTGGCGGGTGCGTCATCAGCGCGGCGCTGATAGACGCTCACGGTAGGTGAACCCGTAGCTACAATCACTTGCACCTCAACCGGCCTTCCGTCACGCTGAGCAGGTTCGTATTTCCACTTCAAGACAGATTCAATCGCAGCCTCATCCAAACCGAATCCCAATGACTTTATGATCCTCGGGCTCACCACGCTCCCATCAGTCCTGACGGTGACCTCGAGAAGAACGACGCCATCGATTTTCTGACTTGCCGCCTCGGCGGTATAGCGCGCGGGCGCACTGTAAACCACTCTTGGACTGGCCTGAGTAGGCGGTGAGACGCGTCGAAAGCTCGCCGGGACCGTGAACAGCCCGTTGTCGACCGGCTGCTCAGCCATAGCAGAGGTCGATGTCTCGACTTGAATTCTCAAGAGATCAATGGTGATCGCGCTTTTCACGATCAACCCAAGTTGAGCGAGTTCTGCCAGCGTTGGGAGCACGCTCACTGCTCTGGGCCAGAGCGCCGCGCCAATGGCTGCGTATCGCTGATACTTCGGCGCAACCCAGACGTCTCCGGAGACGATGAACGGACCCTCGTCAGGAAGGGTCGGTGCCCGCTCGGATGCCGGGAACAGCTCGATCTCGAACTGCACTTCTTCGGCGTCCACGTCGCCGAATCGTTCCATCCGACCTGTCCGGTGCCACCGAAGCCTCGCGCCTACGCCTTCGATCGCGGTCGTGACAGGAGTCTGCGGAGTGGTCCAATAGACTCGCCTGGCAGAATCAATCGAACGCACCTCGCCGATCCTGGGCACAACGGTTGTGTGAGCGTTGGCCAGGTTTTGAATTCGGACGGCTTCGTCCGAAACCGTGACTTGAAGCCGGGTCGTCCCGGCGTTCAGATCTGCAAGGAGAGACCGCCCGAGGCGCTGCACAAAGTCGGGAGAAGCGCCGATTCCAGACTGGGTGTCGGCGGGAAGTGTTCTCGAAAGAATTGCCGTTTCGTATGTGAGCTGTTGCGCGTCTACGTTCCCGCCAAAGAGCAGAAGGGCCAGCAGAATCCTGCGCATGGTAAGGCCAGACGACTATCCTTCGTCGATCACCTTCACGCACCGCCGCATCTTCAAGTACAGGTCGGGTCCAAACCCCTTCATGTCGTGCGCGCTGATCCCGTGGTCAGCGCACTTCTGCATGACCTCGTCCAGCGTGTCGCCACGAGCTTCGAAGTCGCACTCCACGCCGGCATCGCGGCAATTGATCACATAAACCTTCGCCATTGCCCCCTCACCAACAACAAGGTTCCGGTTCCTGTTCCTGTTCCGGTTCGGGTTCCAGTTCGGTTCCGGGTTCCCGTTCGGTTCCAGGCTCCGGGTTCGTGGTGGCGCCTGAGATGGTGCGGAACCCTCGGACCTCTCTACAGCGGCTTAACTTTAACGCTGCGGAACTCGATGTCCTGACCGGTGCGCTGCAGCCCGATCGCCCCCGACTTGAACTCGGCATGACGATCGTCGAGCACCTTCTTCCCGTCGAACAGCACGACGAAGTGATCGCCCTGCGCGGTCACGTCGAACGCGTGCCACTGCCCCATGACGACAGTCGGCTCGTTCTTGCTCTTCAGATGACCTGAAAAGCTGCCGGTGTAGTACGCGTTGTGGTTGTCGCTCTTGCCGTCGTAGGGCTTGTCGCCCGGCGCCAGATTCCGGATCTGCAGCTCGTAGCCGATCTGATGCGAGTCGCCGTCCTGGCGGCCGCGCCGCAGGAAGACCCCGCTGTTGATGTTTGGCGCGCTGGTCCGGAACTCGACGTGGAGCTGGAAATTCGTGAAGTCTTCTTTGGTCGCGAGCCAGCCGCCGGCGACCTCGGGCTTGAGCGCGCCGTCGACGACCTTCCACACGGCCTTGCCCTGCGGCACGAAGTTGTTCAACGTGGCGCCGTCGAACAGGAGCTTCCAGCCCTCAGCCTTCTCTTTCGCGGTAAGTGTGTTGGGGGCCCCTCCCTGCGCGGCGAGTGAAACGGTGAACGCGACCAGTGCCAAAAGGGGTAGGAACTTCTTCATACGCGGCCCTCCTGAAAAGGGGATTATGCCGGGTTTCTGGTCCGCTTGACACCGGAAACCGCTGCCCCGATAGTGTGCACGCGAGGTGCACCATGAGCATTCGCTCAGGAATCGTCCGTGTCCTCTCCGTCTCGATCGTCGGCGGACTCATCCTGGCGGGCGGCCCCGCCGTCACGGCCCAGCAGACGACCACTCCGCCGCCTACACCTGAAGGATACGTACCCAGGGGAACCCGCCCGGGAAAAGGTCTCGCACCCGGTTTGAAGGTGACCGACCTCGGGAAAGGCGCCAGGACCTACCGCGTCAACATGACCAAAGGCGACGACATCCTCTCGGGTCTCACCGAGTTCGCGGAGAAGTATCACATCCGGAACGGACACTTCACGGCGCTCGGAGCGATCGACAAGGGGCTGTTCGGCTGGACCGATGTCGAGCGAGGTGTCGGGCAGAAGAAGATCGAGCTCAACGAGGAAGCGGAAATCGTGTCGCTCATGGGCAGCATCTCGGTGAACGCCCAGGGACTGTCCACCGTGCACGCGCATGGAACCGTCGCGCTGTCCGATGGCACGGTGAAAGGCGGGCACTGGTGGGAAGCCCGGGTGAGCATCATTGCCGAGGTATTCGTGACCGAGGAAGAAGGTGCGGCCGCATCGCCGAAATGAGGCCGCGTCACTCTACGAGCGGGATCGTGAACACCAGGCCGCTGACATCGGGAAACACGGCGCGATTGCCCTCGATTCGAAATTCCTCGTAGCCGCCGGCGGTGCCGGCCGGCCGCGCATGGATGGTGCCGCCCGGTTGCAGGCCAGATCCAAACCGGCGCGATAGTCCGCGGGAGCAGGTCTGGGCGTCTATCCGCACCATCTCCACATACCGCGCCACGAGTGCCTGTAAGGTCTCCAGGCCGATGGGCGCCTCGAAGTGTGTGTGAAGACCGTGATGCATCACCGTGAATTCTTACAGGAATCGCGCCTCGCTTTTCAAAACTGTCTGCTCGAAGAGGCCGCCGGGCCACAAAATCCGCAGATTTGCGCGGTACCACAATTGCTGAGCGGCTGATGGAAATTCAGACGCGTTAAGCATGATGGCCAACCAGGACGAGAAAGCTCAGATTCGCGCCCAGCTCGAGACGCTGGCACGCCAGGTCTCGGACGACTGGCGGCAGCACCTCAGGTCGCTGCGCACCGCGCTCGATCTGCAGATCTCGTCCATCGAAGCGGCCTTCGACGACACCGACAACAGCGCCACGATCGACGCCGCCGCCCAGCACGTCTCGGATGCGGTCGCCGAGCGCGCCAAGCAGGCGCGGAAGCAGGCCGAAGCCGCGGCCGCGCAGGCGCTGGCGGCCATCGAAGTCGAGCTGAAGGCACGCCTCAGCACCGAAACCGCCGCCAACATCATGCTGCGCTCGGCGCTCGACGAGGCGAAAAAAGAGCAGAAGAAACTGACGACGGCGATCGACACCGCGCAGGCGAAGATGCTGACGCTGCAGACGCAGTTGAAGACCGCGCAACGCGAGGCCGAGGCTAACAGCATGGCGCTGGCCGGCACTCAACAGCAGGTGCAGGCATTGACGGCGGAGCGCGCCGATCTGCTCCAGCAGGTCAAGACCGCCAACGCGGCCAAAGCCGCCGCCGACGCGCAATGGCGGCAACTCGAGGGGGTCAGCCAGAAGCTGTCGAGCGCGCTCTCGCAGATGGTGCGCGAGCGTGAACCTGGCGATCCGTCCGTTGAGGAGGCGCTGGCGCGAACGGTGCCGGCTCCCGCCCCCGCCGTCGCGAAACCCGCTCCGTTGAAAGCCGTCCGTGCGGCATCGGCGCCGGCCAATCCCGCACCGGCCCCTGCGCCGGCCGCACCGAAGAAGCCATTGCAGTTTTCGGACAAGGCGCGCGATGCCAAGCGCATCCGGATCCGGCGCGGCATCGACGTGGTCGTCGATGCCGTCCCCGGCGAGCTGGTGGACCTGTCCCTGGGCGGCGCCCAGGCCCTGCTCAGGCAGGCGGTCAAGCCGAACCAGCTGGTGCGGATGGTGGTGCCAACCGCGACCGGACAGCTCATCTGCAAGGGGCGCGTGGTCTGGGTGACCTTCGAGCAACCAGGCACGAGCCTGTCGGTCTATCGGACCGGCGTGAAGTTCTCGGATGCAGACCCGGCCGCCGTTGAGACGTTCATGAACGATTTCTGCGAGAAGCCGTCACTGCAACGGCAATCCTCAGGGGACGCATAGTGGCCGTCGCGGGCCCGTGCTACCCTGAGAGTTCATGAACATCCGATGGCTTGCCGTCTCGGCAGCTCTCATCCTTCTCATTGCCGCACCGCTCATGTCCCAGCCCCGATCGTCCTTTTACGATCTCAAGACGCAGACACTCGCCGGCCAGCCCGCGGACCTCACGGCGTATCGCGGCAAGGTGACGCTGGTCGTCAACACCGCGAGCGAGTGCGGCTACACGCCGCAGTACGAGGGGCTGGAGAAGCTGCACCGCGAGATGTCGGCCAGGGGATTCTCGGTGCTCGGCTTCCCAAGCAACGACTTCGGCGGCCAGGAACCGGGCACGGCGCAAGAAATCGCCGAGTTCTGCCGAAAGAACTACGGTGTCACCTTTCCGATGTTCGCCAAGCTCGTCACGCGTCCCGGTCCGAATCAGTCACCGATTTACACGTTTCTCGGTTCGAGCGGGCATCTGCCGTCGTGGAATTTCGCCAAATACCTGATCGGCAAAGACGGCGCGGTGGTGGCGTTCTTCCCGAGCGCGGTGACGCCGGAGTCTACAGAATTGCGCGGTGCGATCGCGACCGCGTTGACGCGGTAAACACCGTTCACGGTCATTTTCACGTCGGTCACGACCGGCCGCCTTGCTACACTAGTAAGTGGTTTCCCCCTTCAGTTTCACTGATGTATTGGACGCGCCTTCTCCTTCTTCTCCTGTTCGTGGCACTCGGCGCCGCCGGCTGCAGCAAGAACGACACGGTTGAGATTCCGTACAGCACGCTGAAGCGTCACATCGCGCAGGGCGACGTGCGCGAGGTGCGGATGTCGCCAACCGAGGTGCGCGCGACGCCAACCGAGAGCGCGCGTCGCGCCGGTGCGCCCGCCTTGTGGGTCGCGACGCCGGTTCCCAACGACGCGATCGTCCCGCTGCTCGAGTCGAAGAACATCACCTATCAGGGCATCAGGTCGGACGAATCGAATGTCGCGCTCGTCCTGGGCATCGTCGCGGGACTCACCTTCGTGCTCATCCTCGGCTTGTCGTACAAGCGCATGAACCCCGTGAGGTCGATGACGGCGCTCACCCGCGGGCGCCTGCGCGCGCGCGACAAGAGCGCGCGCCCGGTGACCGGCTTCGATTCGGTGGCCGGCGTGGACGAAGCCAAGGAAGAGCTCGAAGAGATCGTCAAGTTCCTGCGCAGCCCCGCGAAGTTCGCCTCGCTCGGCGCACGCGTGCCCAAGGGCGCGCTGCTGGTCGGCCCGCCGGGCACGGGTAAAACGCTGCTGGCGCGGGCTGTCGCGGGCGAAGCCGGCGTGCCGTTCTTCTCGGCCAGCGGCTCTGAATTCATCGAAGTGTTCGTCGGCGTGGGCGCCTCGCGCGTCCGCAAGCTCTTCGAGCAGGCCAAGACGAAGGCGCCGGCGATCATCTTCATCGACGAGCTCGATGCCATTGGCAAAAGCCGTGCGGGATCGCACGGCGGCGGCGGCACCGACGAGCGCGAGCAGACGCTCAACCAGCTGCTCGTCGAAATGGACGGCTTCGACTCGCACGACGGCATCATCGTGCTGGCGGCCACCAACCGCGCCGAGATTCTCGACAACGCGCTGCTGCGGCCCGGGCGCTTCGATCGCCAGGTGCTCGTGGACCGCCCCGACGGCATCGGCCGCCATGCCATCCTCCAGGTTCACGCGCGCAAGGTGAAGCTGGCGGGCGACGTGGACCTCGAGTACGTCGCGCGCCGTACGCCTGGAATGGTCGGCGCCGATCTCGAGAACGTGCTGAACGAAGCGGCGCTTCTGGCGGCACGCCACGAGAAGAGCGAAGTGGGCATGCCCGAGCTGCACGCCGCGATCGATCGCGTGGTCGTCGGCCTCGAGCGCAAGAACCGGCTCATCAACACCAAGGAACGCCGCATCGTGGCCTTCCACGAAGCGGGGCACGCCATCGTGGCCGAGCTCGCCGCGAGCGCCGAGCCGGTGCACAAAGTATCGATTGTCCCGCGCGGGCTGGCCGCGCTCGGTTACATGCAGCAGACACCAGAAGATCGCAACCTGTTGCAGGAAGACGAGCTCATGGATCGCCTCGCGGTGCTCCTGGGCGGCAGGGCCGCCGAGCACCTCGCGTTCGGCAAGTTCTCGACCGGCGCCGCCAACGATCTCGAGCGCGCAACCGGACTGGCCCGCCGCATGGTGTGCGAGTTCGGCATGTCGTCGACGATCGGCGCGTTCCAGAGCATTGAGAATCGGGGCCGGCGCGCGGGCGACTCGGGATCGGGTGAGTGGAGTGAAGAGGCGACCGGACGGATCGAAGCCGAAGTGGAGGCGCTCTTGACGCGTGCGTTCGACCAGGCTGTCGACACGCTGAGCCGCCGCCGCGCCGTGCTCGACGGCATGGCGGAGGCTCTGCTGGCGCAAGGCAGCCTCGAACGCGAAGAGTTTCTCGCGCTCCTGGGCGAAGCCGCCTAGATGTCGTCCTCGACTTTCGGTCGTGGATGCTCCGGCGACACGTGCGTGCCCTCGCCGGCGCCGCCCATGTCGATGCCCGACGCGCCGTCGCTCTGCGGAATATCCTCGTTGCCCCAGTGACGTGTCGGCTCGCCACGCACCTCGATTCCTCTCGCACCGCTGCCATCAGACGGCGGATGCGGCAGCTTCGGTCCTTCCACGCGGCTCAAACCGAGAATATCTCCAGGATTCTGCTTGCTGTTTTTGTTCGCCACAATGTCCTCCAGCCTCTGACAGTCGCAAGGCGCGTACCAACGGCTCTTACCATACGGACGGTGATGCGTCATGGAAGCGTGACAGGCACGCGCCATGCATCTTTCTGGGGAGCATGAAAACTCTCACCTGCCTTCTCATGGCGGCGCTCATTCCCCTGGCGCCACTGACAGTCGAGGCGCAGGACGCGCAAGGTACAGGCGGTAGTTTCGAGGATGTGCCGGTCCCGTCGTGGGGCAAGGCGGTGCTCGATTCCTTCGACAAACCCGTTCACCCTGTCATCGGTGGCGTGGTGTCGGGAGGAGGACTCGGATTCGGCGTCGGCTACGACTCTCCTGACGATGAACGCTGGTATCGCGAGGGCGACGCGATCGTGACGATTCGGCGCTACTGGCTGCTGCAAGGCGAATTTGGACGCCGTTCACTCTCGCGACGCTCGACGCTTGGCGCCTTCGGCGCTGTCCGCGATATGAACAGGATTGACTATTTCGGCATCGGAGCGGCCACCGCGTTGGCCGATCGCTCGGCGTTCTCGCTTCGCGAGACGACCGTAGGAGCGCGAGGCTCGCACAGGCCGATACCGGCGTTCAGGTTCGGCGGAAGTGCGGCTCTCTACGTCAGCGATATCGGCCGCGGCGCCAATCAATCCGTTCCGTCGATCGAACAGAGATTCGTCGAATCCACTGTACCGGGAGGGTTTTCAGTCGAGCGAACGTTCGGGCGGTATCGGGGCTTTGTGGAGTTCATGTATCCAGCCGCCCCCGCTCCCGAGCGCATCAATGACATTGCCGGATCAACTCAGTATCGCGGCATTTACCAGCTCACGGCGGAAAGCGTTCGCGATCACAAGGACGGGACGTTCAATTTTCACCGGTGGGAGTCGGAGATGCAGCAGCGCATTCCCGGTCTCAGGGCGGGTCAACTGCTGACGCTGCACAGCTTCCTCGCCTGGACCAATCCCGGCGACGAGGTGCCCTTCTATCTGCGGTACGCGCTGGGCGGCAGCGGCGGGCTGAAGTCATTCCGTCCGGATCTCATCGGATCCGATGGTACCCGCGCGACGCTGCGTGGCTTCCGGAACTACCGGTTCCGCGATCGCAATGCGCTCCTGCTTCAGGCGGAATATCGCATTCCGCTGCATCGCTCGATCCACTCATCGGTGTTCGTCGATTCAGGTCAGGTGGCGCCCCGCGTACCAGAGCTGTTCGACAATCTTCATACCTCCACCGGCTTCAGCCTCAGCTACGTGCGGAAGGGACGAGCGCTCGGGCGGATGGACGTGGGGTTTGGTGGTGGCGAAGGCGTGCAGCTGTTCTGGAGCTTCGGACTACTCGACTGAGAAACGGTTTATTTCTTACGACGCGACGGCCTGGGCCTCTTCCTTCTTCTGGTTCTCGTCCGTCTTCTTCCGGCCGCTCTCGGTCTTCGCCCAATCCTCTTCGAAGATCTCGCGGAACTGCTTCGCGGCCGCGCGCTCCTTGACGATGATGCCCACTTCGCGGCGCTTGTCGAGCTCGATACCGCGAAGGCTCATGCTGCCCAGAAACATCTCCTGACCATCACGCAGCATGGCACGCAGGTGCAGCCGCATCCCCGGCATCTTCTCCGCCTTCAAGCCGTCCGCCTTCTTCGACACTTTGCCGATGATGCGTACGTCGACGCCCGCCTTCACGCGCTCCTGGAGGAGCTTGACCATCTGGCGGTCGCTGATTTTCATCTCGTAGATGAGCAGCTCCTTCTTGGCGTTCTTGATGAAGCTGGCCAGGCCGGTCCGCGCGTTCTCGGGGCTCACGAGGAAGGCGTCGTGCCCGGCCGTATAGGGCTGGCGCGTCGAATCGGCTTCGAACAGCTTCCGGCCTTCCGCGACGATCGCCTTGTTCCTGGTCACTAGTCCCAGGCTCCGGCTCTTGTCGATGTCGAGCCTGGTGAAATTGAACCCGAGCGTGTAGAGCGTCTCGCAGTCGACGAGCATCATCTTGTTGTGGTAGCGCACCAGGTCGTCGTCGGTGCGCGAAACGGTGACGCCAGCGTTCAGCAGGTCCAGTTCCAGCTTTCGAAGTCGTTTGGCGCCTCCGCCCGACGTGTGCGCAATCAGCGCGTGTACCTTCACGCCGCGTGTCACGGCCCCTTCGAGCGCGCGCTGCAGCTCTTTCACGTCGAAGCGGAAAATCGTGATTTCGATCTGCCTGGTGGCTTTCTTGATCGCCGCGACGAGCGGCGTCAGACTGTCTTTCGGTTGTATGATCAGCTGCATGCCCCTCAAGCCGCCTTCTTCTTGCCTTCGGTCTTCCACTCCACACCGGTACCCTGATCCGGATCGAGCGCGATGATTTCCGCGGAAATGCCGTCGGTCTTCATGTCCATCGGCATCTGGACCAGGAAGGAGAACTCCTCGGGCTGCGACTCGCGCAGCTCGTACTTCACGCGGCGGCGGCGCAGGAGCGCCTCGACTGTGGGCTGCAGCTTGACGGCTTCCTTCGATCGGACTTCGAGGATGAATTCCTTGCGGGCGCGCGGCTCGAACGACTCGATGATCCACAGAATCGCCACCAGAAAGCCCGCCGAGAACACCGCCAGGCCGTACACGCCGATCCCGCACGCGAGCCCGACCGCCAGCGTCGTCAGCATGACTCCGGCATCCTTGGGATCGTCGATCTTGGCGCGGTAGCGCACGAGGCCGGCCGCACCGACCACGCCGAATGCGCGGGCCAGGCTGGTGCCCACCACGATCATGACCAGCGCACCGATGATCGACAGGATGATCTGCGTCTGCACCACCTGCGACGATCGCTCGGGCGTGCCCCGGCGGCGAGGCCGCAGGGCGAGTGCCGCCCCGAGCAGGGTGGCGAGCGGAAGCGCGACAAACGCGTGAAAATCGATCTCCCAGGACCCCAGCGACTGGCGATGCTCGGTCTCGAGCGAGTCGGCGGACAGCGGATTCTCCGGCTGCGCTGCCTGCGGCGCCGGTAATGCAGGGGCCTGGGAACGCAGCGCGGCGCCCGCGGGTATCACCGCCAGCAGCAGGAGCAGGAGCCATGTCAGGACCGCGAGCACAATCGATCGGGTGTGGCTGCGCATGTATGCCAGCGTGAGCCGTAGCAAGAGACTCGCCACCCGAAAGGGCTGAAATATCTGCAGATTCCCGATGATGGTGTATTAGTACCAGACAGTGATTCAGTTCCTCCGGGAGTTCCCCACCCTCACGCCCCAGCAAAAACGTGCCTTTGCCGCCGCGTTTTTCGGCTGGATGCTCGACGGCTTCGATTTCACCATCCTCACATTTGTGCTCGCCGATATTCAGCGCAGCTTCACCATCGACAACGCGCTGGCAGGCGCGCTCGGGACGGTGACGCTCATGTTCCGGCTCATCGGCGGCGCCGCCGCCGGTACTGCGGCCGATCGATGGGGACGCAAGCTTCCGTTGATGCTGTCCATCATCTGGTTCTCGCTCTTCACCGTGTTGAGCGGGTTCTCCTCGTCATACGCGATGCTCTTCGCCTGCCGCGCGCTCTTCGGCATCGGCATGGGCGGCGAGTGGGCGGCGGGCATGCCGCTCGCCCTCGAGCATCTCCCCGATCGGCTCAGAGGCGCGGCGGCCGGCATTCTCCAGGGCGCGTGGGCATGGGGCTACATTTCTTCCGCGCTGGTCATCCAGACGCTCTACCCGCTGCTGCGCGATGGTATGGACGAGGCCTGGCGGGCGATGTTCTGGATTGGCGCCATTCCGGCGATGCTCGTGCTGTGGATTCGCTCGAGCGTGACCGAAAGCCCGGTCTGGACCGCCCTGGATCGCCAGGCCGGTGCGGCTCGGCGCAAGACCGCCGTTTCGCTGGCGCGCATCTTCGAACGCGACCTCGTCGCCACGACGATCCACTGTTCGGCGCTCGCGGCCTGCTTCATGGTGTCGTACTACTCAGTGACCTACTGGTACGCCACGTTTCTGCAGGGCCGGGGGCTCAACACGCTTCCCTACGTCGTCGCGCTGAATATCGGGGGCATCACCGGATCGGCGTTCTGGGGCGGCGTCTCTGAAGGACGTCTCGGCCGCCGCGGAGCCGTCACCGTAGCCGCGCTTCTCGGCGTCGCCTGCGCACCGCTCTACGTCACGAGCACGGATTCCACGCTGTTGCTGGCGGGCGCGCTGGCCGTTGGATTCGGGGCGCACGGCATGTGGGGCGCGTTCCCCTCGTACCTCACGGAGCGATTTCCGAGCGAGGTGCGCGGCGCCGGCGCGGGATTCTGCTATCACGCCGGCGCTCTCGCAGGATCGTTCACGTCGTTTGCGATCGGGCGCCTTGTCGATGACGGCTGGACGCTGTCGACCGCCATGACCGTTTCGATCGCGCTGTCGGGACTGGCCGTGTCGGCGCTCATCTGGCTCGGACCGGAAACGCGCGGCCGCCGCTTTCAGTGAATCGCCCGTTCTTCCGCGTGGCCCTTGCCCTTGTCGCCCTTCATTTTCGACACGTCCGGCACCTCTTCGCCCAGGGCCGTGGCCAGGTCGATCTGGTGTTCCTGTTCCTGCTGCAGGATCTCGCGCAGATGCTCGGCCATGGCGTATTCGCCCAGCGCCTCGCACTGCCGCACGCGCTCGCGGTAATTCCTGATCGTGTCGTTCTCGTTGTCGAGATCGAAACGCAGCATGTCCTCGGCCTTTTCCGACGTCTTCACCGGTTTGCTAGCGACGGTCGGCGCGCCGCCGAGGTAGTCGATCAATTTCGAGATCGTCAGCGCGTGCGCCAGCTCTTCGCCCGCGTGCTTCTCGAGCTCTTTCGCGATCGTCATGTACTCGGCGCCTTTGATCACCTGTGAGTAAACAACGTACGCAATGATCGCCTGATATTCCCGTGCGAGATCTTCGTTGAGCAGGTCGATCAACTGGTCGCGCGAGACCTGACCGCCGCTCTTGTGGTCTTCAGCCATTCAGTCCTCCATCGATAAAAGCTTTGCCAACCGGAGCTCGCAACACCTGGCAGGCGAGCGAAGGTTGGCCGTGCGCGTGCTCCTGCAAGTTTCCGGCCTGTTCCTTGCTTCGATGGACCGTGGCGCTCCCCCACGCGTCTCGCTGAATTCATGCAAGCACGATCGCGGCGTGGAAAGGTCCATGGACAACATGACCAGGAATCGGACATAGGAGGTCTCGTGGCGAAGAAACGCGGCGGCCGGAAGTACGGCAGGAAAGCCACCCAGAAGGTCGAGCGGGCCATGCACGAACGGAAGCGAGGCACTCTTCGGAGCGGCGGATCGGGCAAGAAGGTGACGAGCCGCAAGCAAGCCATCGCCATCGGCCTGTCGGAGGCCCGCCGGGCGGGTGCCAAAGTGCCGAGAAAAGGCGCCTCGAAAAAGCGCTGACCCGCGCCTGAGCCGTTCCGCCTCCCGTTTGCGCATATCGAACCAGGAGGCGGAATGCCAAACGGGTTTGTCGAGGCGAAACGTCAGTCGAATGGGCTGCTGACCGGGATCGAGCGCCGCGTGTTGATCTGGATCGCGGAGCGTCTGCCGGGTCGCGTCAACTCGGATCACCTGACCGCGTTGGGCCTGGTGTCGATGTTCATGGTCGGCGTGTCGTTCGCGACGCGGCACGCGGTACCGGGGGCCCTGGCAGGGGTCATCCTGTTCCTCGCGCTCAACTGGTTCGGCGACAGCCTGGACGGCACGGTCGCGCGCGTGCGCGGCCACCAGCGGCCGCGCTACGGCTTCTACGTCGATCACATCCTCGATACGTTCGGCATCCTCTTCGTCATCAGCGGGCTGGCCATCTCGGGCGCCATGACGCCCATCATCGCCGCCGCGTTCCTCGTCGCGTATTACATCCTCTCTATCGAGATCTTTCTCGCGACGTATTGCGTCGGCCGGTTTCAGATGTCGTTCTGGGGATTTGGTCCCACCGAGCTGCGCATCCTTCTCGCGGTTGGGGCGCTGATGCTGACGGTGAAGCCGGTGGTCACGGTGTTTGGCGTGCGGATGCTGCTCTTCGACGCCGGCGGGATCGTCGGCGCGATCGGCCTGGTGATCACGGCCATCATCTCGGCCATCGGCAACACGCGCCGGCTCTATGAGGCAGAGCCCCTGCCACTGAATTCGCCGTCTCAACGCAAAGACGCGAAGGCGCAAAGCCGGAATTCCGATCTTCTTATGTGTGATGGGCGCTAGGGATCCATTTCTTCTCTGCGTCTTGGCGTCTCTGCGTCGAGACGAGAAACAAAAGCCGCAGGTACTAATGGATTCCGCTCTGCCCGCTTAGATTCTTCACGACCTCGCCGATGACGCCTTTCGCGTCGCCAAACAGCATCAGCGTGTTGTCGGCGAAATACAGTGCGTTTTCGATGCCGGCGAAGCCCGGGTTCATCGACCGCTTGATGGCCAGCACGACCTTGGCCTTGTCGGCGTCGATGATGGGCATGCCGAAGATGGGGCTGTCCTTGTCGAGGCGCGCCGCCGGATTAACTACGTCGTTGGCGCCAATCACGAGCGCGACATCCGCCCGCGGCATCTCGGGGTTGATGTCGTCCATCTCGACGAGGCGGTCGTAGGGAATCTCCGCCTCGGCCAGCAGGACGTTCATGTGGCCCGGCATCCGGCCGGCGACGGGATGGATCGCGAACTTCACATCCACGCCGCGCTTGGCGAGCTGCTCGTACAGGTCGTGCACGCGATGCTGCGCCTGCGACACCGCCATCCCGTATCCCGGGATGATGACCACGCTCGAGGCGTTCTCGAGCAGCTGCGCGGCGTCCTCGGCGGTCGCGCTCTTGGCCGTCCGCTGTTCCACCTGCCCGCTGGCGGCCTTCACCTGACCGAACGCGCCGAACAACACGTTGGTGAACGACCGGTTCATCGCCTTGCACATCACGATCGACAGGATGAGGCCCGACGCGCCGTCGAGCGCGCCGGCCGTGATGAGCAGCTTGTTCTCCATCACGAAGCCCATCGCCACGGCGGCGAGCCCCGCATACGAATTCAGCAGCGAAATCACCGTGGGCATGTCGGCACCGCCAATCGGCAGCACCAGCAGGACGCCGAACGCCAGCGCGAGCACGATGAGCGCCGGAAAGAGCACGGTGCGGCTCGGATCGAGCATCAGCAGCACGGCGATCACGACGGCCGCGGCGAGCAGGATGAGGTTGATGACGTTCTGGCCGCGGTAGATGATCGGTCGGGTCGGAATCACTTCCTGGAGCTTGCCGGCCGCGACCAGGCTGCCCGTGCACGTCAGATACCCGAGGATCACTTCGATCGCGATCGCGCCCATGCGGAACGTGGTCAGTTCGTGGTGTTCGGCCCACAGAAAATACTTGGCGGTGCCAACCAGACCGGCGGCGAGACCACCAAACGCGTGCGACAGCGCGGTTCGCTGTGGCACCGCCGTCAGCGGGACCCACGAGAGCGGAATACCCGCCAGCGCCCCCAGGACCAGCGGCACGACGATCCAGCTGTAGCCGATGATGAGCGGGTGCATCAGCGTGCCGATGATGGCGAGCGCCATGCCTCCGACGCCGGCAAACACACCCCGGCGCGCGGTCGCCGGATCGCTCATCCATTTGAGGGAAAAAATGAAGAGCGCGGTCGCGAGGAGGTAGACCAGCTGGATCAGCTGATCGATCATTGCTCGCGACTCATTTCGCCTGCCCTGAGCTTGTCGAAGGGGCAGGCTCTCGCTTCTTGAACATCTTGAGCATGCGATCGGTAATCAGGAACCCGCTGACGATATTGGTCGTCGAGGCGAAGACGGCGATGGCGCCGAGCACCGTGCTCAATCGCGACTCCTGCTCGCCAGCGAGTAGAATCGCCCCGACAACGGCGATGGCCGAGATGGCGTTGGTGAGCGACATCAGCGGTGTGTGCAGCAGTCGCGAGACGCGCCGGATGACGTCGAGGCCGATGAACGTCGCCAGCATCAGCACGAAAAGACCGTCGATAAAATCGAACTGCATACGGCGCAAATCTTACATCATAAAATCTGCCTGCCCGTGGCCACCAACGCTCCCTCGCCGTTCACCGCGCTCCAGCATCGAAACTTCCGCCTGCTGTGGACCGGGCAGCTGATTTCCTTTTCCGGTTCCTACATGCAGACGGCAGCCATCCTGTGGCACGTGGCGCTGCTCGTCGATCCTGCACGCAGGCCCATCGCGCTGGGCATGGTGGGGCTCGTCCGGCTGATGCCGATCGTCTTCTTCTCGATTGCGGGAGGCGCAATCGCGGACGCCTCCGATCGCCGGCGCATGATGTTCTTCACGCAAACCACGATGTGCGTGACGGCGAGTGTCCTCGCGCTGCTGTCGCATCTCGGTCTCGACCACGTGTGGCCGATCTATGCCCTCGCCGCCGTTGGCGCGGCGGCAGGCGCGTTCGACGGTCCGGCACGCCAGTCGCTGATGCCGACGCTCGTGCCGCGCGATCACCTGCCCAACGCGATCAGCCTGTACGCGATCATGGTGCAGATCGCGTCGGTCGCAGGGCCGGCCATCGGCGGCATCGTCATCGCGACGCTCGGCGTCAAGTGGGTGTACGCCGTCAACGCGGTGTCGTTCATCTGCGTCATCGGCTCGCTGCTGATGATGCGCGACGTACCGCCGCGTGCCGCCGGCGAGGCCGGCGACATCAGCGTGCGCGCGGTGCGCGAAGGTCTGGGATTCGTGTTCTCGTCGCCCATCATCCGCTCGACGATGCTGCTGGACTTTTTCGCGACGTTCTTCTCGTCGGCCACCGCGCTCTTGCCGATCTTTGCGCAGGACGTGCTGCATGTCGGTGCGCGGGGCTACGGCTGGCTGTACGCCGCGCCATCGGTCGGCGCGGTCCTGACGAGCTTCATCATGGTGCACGGCATCGAGCGCATCGAACGGCGCGGCGTGGTGCTCATCCGGGCCGTGTGCGTCTACGGGCTGGCGACCATTCTGTTTGGTCTTTCCCAGTCGTTCTGGCTCACCTTCCTGTGTCTCGCCGCGACGGGTGCGGCCGATACAGTAAGCATGGTGCTTCGCAACGTCATAAGGCAGCTCGGCACGCCCGACCATCTGCGCGGGCGCATGACGGGCATCAACATGGTGTTCTTCCAGGGCGGGCCCATGCTCGGCGAGCTCGAGGCCGGGTCGGTGGCGCAGTGGCTCGGCGCGCGCGCGTCGGTCGTCACCGGCGGCCTCGGCTGTCTCGTGGCCACGGCATGGATTGTCGCGCGAACCCCCGCCTTGCGCGAATACCGCCGGGGCTTCATTGACGCCAACGAAGGTGCCCGACTACGATCGGTGGTTCGATGACTCGTTACGCTGGCCTTCCGCCCCTCCCCGAGCGCATTCGGCGGCTCGATGAGCTTGCCGCCAACCTCTGGTGGAGCTGGCACTACGTCCCTCGCAAGGTGTTCCGCGATCTCGATTACCAGCTCTGGCGGACCACCGCGCACAACCCCGTGAAGATGCTGTGGCTCGTCTCGCGCGAGCGCGTGGAGCACATGGCGCGCGACGCAGACTTCCTGGCCACCTACGACGAAGCGGTGGCCGGACTCGACGCAGCCTACGCGGCCACGAACACGTGGATGGCGCGCCGGTTTCCGGATCTGCAGAACACACACATCGCGTACTTCTCGGCGGAGTTCGCTATTCACCAGTCGTTGCCGATTTATGCCGGCGGTCTCGGCGTGCTCGCCGGCGACCACTGCAAGGAATCGAGCGACCTCGGCATTCCGCTCGTGGGCGTGGGCTTCATGTACCCGCAGGGATACTTCCACCAGACCGTGTCGCCGGAGGGGTGGCAGCTCGAGGTCTACGAGCGGCTCAACTGGCCCGACGTGGCGATCGAGCAGGCGCTCAAGCCGGACGGATCGCCGTGCGTCGTGGCGGTGCCGCTGGGCGACCGCGCCGTGCTCACCAATGTCTGGAAAGTGTCGGCCGGGCGGGTGAACCTCTACCTGCTCGATACCGGCCTCGAGGAAAACGCCCCGCAGGATCGCGACCTGTCCGCGCGCCTCTACGGCGGCGATCGCGAAACACGGCTGCAGCAGGAGATCGTGCTCGGCATCGGCGGCGTCCGCGCGCTTCGGGCGCTGGGCATCGCGCCGGCGGTCTGGCATCTGAACGAAGGCCACGCGGCGTTCGTCGTGCTGCAGCGCATCTACGAGCACCTCGCCGACGGCATCACGTTCGACGAAGCGCTGGCCGCCGTCCGGCGCGCGACCATCTTCACGACGCACACGCCGGTGGCCGCGGGCCACGATGCGTTCGCGTTCGATCGCGTCGAGCATCACCTGCAGGGCGCGTGGGGTCCGCTCACCGAACACCGCGGCCGCTTTCTCGCGCTCGGCGAGCACCACGGGCAGTTCAACATGACCGCCCTCGCGCTGCGCACGTCGGACTTCTCGAACGGCGTCAGCAAACTGCACGGCGACGTCACGCGCACCATGTGGGAGCCGCTCTTGCAGGAGCGCGAGCGCAACGGCCAGCACCCGCTGACCTCGATCACCAACGGCGTGCACATGCCGACCTGGATGTCCGCCGAAATCGCGCAGCTGCTCGATCGATACGTGGGCGCCGACTGGAACGAACGGCAGGACGATCCCGAGTTCTGGAATCGCGTGCTCGAGATTCCAGATACCGACCTCTGGAACGCGCGCCAGTCGTTGAAGCGCTTCCTGTTCACCTTCATCCGCCAGCGGGCGCGCGATCGGTGGGCGCAGGAAAACGTCAGCGCGGCGGCTGTCGTTGCCGCCGGACCGCTGCTCGATCCCGGTGCGCTGACGATCGGCTTCGCGCGCCGCTTCACCGCCTACAAGCGTCCGGAGCTCATCTTCAGAGATCCCGAGCGGCTCATCCGGCTGCTGTCGGCCAACCGCCGGCACGTGCAGATCGTGTTTGCCGGCAAGGCGCACCCCGCCGACGACGCGGGCAAGCGCCATCTGCAGCAGATCTACCGGCACGCGATCGACCCGATTTACGGCGGGCGGATCGCATTCGTAGACGACTACGATCTGCACGTCGCGCATTTCCTCAGTCAGGGGTGCGACGTGTGGCTCAACACGCCGCGCAAGCCGCTCGAAGCGAGCGGCACGAGCGGCATGAAGGCGGGCCTCAACGGCGTGCCGCACCTGAGCATCGGCGACGGCTGGTGGGCCGAAGGCTACAACGGCGCGAACGGATGGGTGATCGACGGCGGCAAGACCATGGACGATCCCGAGGCCCAGGACGCGGCCGATGCCGATTCGCTGTACAGGCTGCTCGAGGAACAGGTCGTGCCGACCTACTACCAGCGCGACGAGCTGGGGATTCCGCACGCGTGGCTGCAGCTCGTCAAGGAATGCATCCGCACGGTGGCGCCGCATTTCTGCGGGGCCCGGATGCTGAAGCAATACGTGGAGGAGATGTACGCGCCCGCGGCCAGGCAGGTAAAGGATTCAGGTGCCTCGCAAGTCCATCGCTAAGGCGCGTTGCGCGCTGTGCGGCGCCAAGGACGTGTCAGAGCCCCGCGGCGACGAGCGCTATTGCCGCGACTGCTGGGACAAGAAGATCGCGATTGAGGAGATCGTCGCGCGCGAGTTCGCGCTCAAGCGGTATATCCGTGCGCACAGCGCCGAGAAGTACCTGATCTATCACTCGACCACCAAACGCCCGTGCGGCCAGCTCATCGTCGTCGATGACGGCTACGACCTGTTCCTGACCATCGTGCTCTACCCCAACTTCGGCTGGGATGAGCCCGCCTACCACCTCGAAGGGGACCCGGAAGGGCGGACATTCGCCGAAATCCTGGTTGACGTGGTCGCCACCGAGGTCATCGAGCCCTGGGGCGGCGGCAAATGGCACATGGAGATCATCCGGTCGATTACCCCCGAGCCGGAGGACTGGAACGGGGAGATGTAGGCCTGCCTCGCCGAAGCGCTGGACGACAGGGGCGCGAAGGCGGGTATAATGCGCCCAAGATCCAGTTCCTAAGGAGTTCAAGATGCGCGTGCGATATGCAATTGCCTTCGCGGTTGCGGTTGCTCTGGCAGCCCCTGCGTCGATGACCATGCTTGCCCAGGAGAAGCCCGCCCCGGCGCCGGCCCCCGCGGGCGGCACGTCGGTGTTGAAAAAGTCGGCCCCGCCCCTCCGAGGGCAGGCCGAGCTTGGCTTCCTTCAGACGGCCAAGCTGGAAGGCAACACCATCGTGACGACCTTCCAGGTCAAGAACATGTCGGTGACCAACGCAATCGTGGGCCTGCAAATCAGCGAGTTCTGGTACGACGCGGGCGGCCAGCCTCTGCAGGGCACGGGCGATCGGCAGCGCCTCAAGACGCCGCTTCAGCCGCTCGACGTCGCCACGATTACGCTGCGGTCGCCGAAAGTCCCCGGAATGACGACCCCGCAATACAAGTTCGAGCAGAACAACGGGACCGTCAAGCCGGTATCGATGAAGGGGACGAAGGTCCTGAAGCCGGGACCGAATACTTAGCTGCGCACGTCATGGCAGATGGCGCATGGCACATGGCAACGAACCAGATGCCATCTGCCATCTGCCATGACGAGTATCGTGCCCTGCCCTGACGTTATCGAGGCGTTGCGGGTACGTGAACGAACCGCACCGTGCCGGTGAACATCGGCACCGACACGAGGTGATAGGGTTCCGTAAGAATCTGCGCCGCCATCGTGCCGCGGCCGGGCTGCTTCTGGACGTACTCGACGATCAGGTCCTTTTCCTGGGTCCGGACACCCACGACGTCCACTTCGTGGCCGGTGCTCGGCCTGGATCCCAGAAAAATCCCCACCACCATGTCCTTGCTGAAATCCACGGCGGGCATCTGTGCGCTCGGCGCGTGGTCTTTCCAGAGGGCTTTCCACTCGGCTGCCGTGCGCACGGTCACCTGCCGCGCGGTCTGCTGTTCGCTCGCGTCGCCCTTCACAATCGTGGTGAACGCCGGAGTCTGGGCCATGGCCGGTTGCGTGATGCACACTGCGACGAAAACCAGGAAGAGAATCCCGAACGCTCGGCTCATTATCTGACCTCGAACTGAATGACGCGTGAGGCCGGCGCGATGTCGTTCAGGCGCGACTTCGCGTCGATTTGCAACACGTACAGACCCGGCGTCCAGTTCTGAACCGGAATGCGCTCGGTAAAACCAAACCCGCCCGGTGTCCCGTGCAGCTCGTCGGTGGAACGCTCGACGCTGCGGTTGAACACCACGCGTCCGTCATCGGCCCGGACGACCGTCGTGACGTCGAACGTGTGCACGGGTGTCGGCTTGTTGATGTACACCTCGACCGCCGTGGCGAACTCGCTGTTGTTCGGGAACTGGCGAAGCGCCGATGGCGATCCGGGCAGCAGTCCATTGAAAGGATCGAAGCCGGGCTTCGGCGGCGAGTACACCGACCGATCGGCGGTCGACGCGATGGCGACGTTGCTGATGGCGAGCGGTTCCCTGGTAAAGTCCGGCACGTCGATATCGAGGTGCGCGCTGCCCTGCTTCACCTTGCCGCTGTCCTGAGCCGCCACGCGGAGCTGGTAGCGCCCGGGCGGCAGCGAGAGATGGCGCAGGATGCGGACGCCGTTCTGCGTGACGCGCTCGTGGCTTTCGGGCCGCAGGTTCAGATCCACGTCGGGCCGCTCGGCGAAGATCGACTTCCCTTCCTTGTTGAAGACGCCCACCTGCAACGACAGCCTGTTGACGAACGTGCCGTTCCTGTCGGCGAACGTGAGGTCCCGGCCGAGCGTATCGATCAGCACTTCCACGTCGGTGGTCTTGCCCGCGCCCTTCTTCGCAATGGCGCTGACGCGCAGCTGAATCCCCGTCTTCGGCAGCGGCGACGTCATCGTGTTGACGAGATCGGCATTCAGGCTCTTGGACGGGTCGAGCGGCTTGCCCGCGGCGGTGTTTTTGGGGCCACGGCCGCGCGGCGCCGCGTAGCGCTTGCGGTAGGTGACCTGCGTGTCCGGGTAACCCGCGACGCGCACGTCGATGTTGCGCAGCTTGCCGTCGCGTTTGTCGTTGGTCGAGTAGTAGCCGAGCACGTAGTACTGGCTGTTCTCCTCGACGATGCGATCGAAGCCCGCGTTGAAATCGTTGCGGCCGACAAACGCGACGCCGCCCGTTTCCTCCGACAGCTGACGGAGGTTCATCTGCGACGACTGCAGCTCCTGCAGGAGCTGTTTGGGCCCGAGGTTGTACGCGCCCGCGGCCAGCCCGCCGATTTCGATCTCTTCCTGACCCATCGTGGTCAGCCCTCTCGGATCGACCGAGTAGATCTGCACGTTGCTGCGAGAGGCGGCAGCGATCGTGTCGTAGGTCTCGGTCTGGATCATGTTGAAGTTTTCGAAATTGAAGTTCGTCGGATCGCCGCCCGTGAAAATATCGAACAGGTTGTAGTCGACGCCTTCACTGATGTAGATGATCGCCTTGCGCCGCCCCTGGATGGCCGACATCCACTCGGAGATGCTGCGCAGCGAATTCAGCGCCTGACGCGCCTGGAAGGTGCGTTCGTTGGCCCTGTCATCGGTGACGTAGCGGTTGGCCGGATCGATCTGAATCGGCTCGCCCGCATCGTCGATCGGTGCGCCGGCCGCGTTCATCTCGCGCGACATCTTCTCGTTGCGCTCGACGCCGGCCGACGTCAGCTTCTGGCCGAGGAAATTGTCGATCGCTTCGATGAGCAGCCGCCGGTTCTGCGTGAAGTCCTGCGACGCGCGCCGCAACCCGCTCGTCACGACCACCGCGGCCTGGTCGTCGGGGCCGAGCTTCTCGCGCACGAAACGGCGCGCGATGTTGCGCACGTTCTGGCTGCGCAGCGGCGCCACATGATAGTCGTCGAGCACCAACAGGTAGAGACGGCCGTCGAGCACCTGCTTGTTGACCGCGACATCGGGCTCGATGGGCAGCGCGTCGGGGCCGAGATACAAGGGGGTGCGCGGCCGCGTGTTGGGGATGTCGACCATGCCGAAGGTCTCGACCTTCTGCGGCTTGCCGTCCTCGAACACCTGGAAGTCTTCACGCTTCAGGCCGCGCACGAAACGACCCTCGCGGTCCACCACGCGCACATCTTCTTCGACGTAGTTCACCTCGACCTTGAAGGTGACCTCCGGCGTGGGCGGTGCGGTGGACTCTTGCGGGGACGGCGGCTGCTGCGCGGCGGCGAGAGCGGTCGCAAGCACCAGGCCGATCGAAGACATCGTGATGGCGCGCATTCCCCATTATAAGCAAACCATTAGGGAAAGGCGGGCGTCCAAGTAGTGAGAGCGGCTATACTGGTTTTCTTGCAGTCCGGCGGATTCCGGACAATAGACCACTGCTGAAGCCGAACGCTTACGCTGACACCGACACTACTTCAGACCATGCCACTCGATGTCGCGGCCGTGCAGCAATCGCTCAAAGCCGAGGGGCTCGACGGCTGGCTGCTTTACGATTTTCACGGTTCGAATCCGATCGCGGCCCGGCTGGTCGGTACCGCGAACGGCGCAAAGATGACGACGCGCCGCTGGTTCTATCTGGTGCCCGCCAGCGGCGAACCGCGCGGCCTTGTGCACGCGATCGAGCGTCGGACGCTCGATGCCCTGCCGGGCGAAAAGACGATTTATGCGGGCCGGCAGCAACTCGACGCCGGGCTCACGAAACTGTTGAGCGGCGTCAAGCGCGTGGCGATGGAGTATTCGCGCGACTGTGCGATTCCGTATATCTCGCGCATCGACGCCGGCACGGTCGAACTGGTGCGCAGCCGCGGCATCGAGGTGGAGTCGTCCGGGGATCTCGTGCAGCGCTTCGAAGCGGTATGGGACGAGGCCGCGCTCGCCACGCATCGCGACGCGTCGGCGGCGCTCTATCGGGTGAAAGATCGCGCGTTCGAGTTGATTGCCGGCCGCGCCAGCGACGGGGACGCGCTCACGGAGTTCGCGGTTCAGCAGCAGATGGCGTCCTGGTTCGAAGAAGAAGGCCTCGTCAGCGACTCGGCGCCCGTCGTGGCCGCCCAGGAGAACGCTGGCGATCCGCACTACCTGCCGACCGCGCGCCGCTCGCGGCCCATCCGGAAGGGCGAGCTGGTGCTGCTGGACCTGTGGGGCAAGAAGAAGGAAAACCCGCAGGCGGTATACGCCGATATTACGTGGGTAGGGTTTACGGGTCCGGAGGTCCCTCCCGAGATGGCGCGCGCCTTCGGGGCCATCGGTCAGGCGCGCGATGCGGCGGTGGCGCTCGTGCAGGAATCGGCCCGCCAGCAGCGGGACCTGCGGGGCTGGCAGGTCGACCGCGCGGCGCGGCAGGTGCTCGAGCAGGCCGGATTCGGGGAACGGATTCTGCATCGTACCGGGCATAACCTCGGGCGCGATGTGCATGGCAACGGCGTGCACATGGACGACTATGAGAGTCATGACGACCGGCGGTTGCTTCCCGGCACCGGCTTCACCATCGAACCTGGGCTGTATTTCGAATCGTTCGGTGTGCGTACGGAAATCAACATGTATTACGGCCCTCGCGAGGCGCTCGTGACCGGCCCCGCGCAAACGGAAATCGTTCGGCTCGCGTAAGCGGTTTTCATCCGGATTTTTCGGAGGTTTCAGACATGTCTTTGTTTGGTTCATCTTCACGGAAAACGACGATCTTCTATGTCGTCCTCATCGCCATGGCATCCCTGGTGGTGGGCATGGTCATCGCCTCACGCCTCGATCTGTCGCCGGCCTCGTCGGCCCAGACGATGGCGATTCCTGCGACCAACACGGCGCCGCTCAGCGGTCCCGTGGATGCCACGACATTTCGAAACATCGCCAAGACCCAGTCGCCGATGGTCGTGAGCATCCGCACCGAGTCGCGGCAGCGGACGCAGGACCTGAGCGAGTTCTTCGGTGGCGGAGGCGGAGGCGGCAACGACGACCTGTTCGAGCGGTTCTTCGGAACGCCGGGCGGGCCGAATCAGAATCCGCGCGGGCAACAGCAGCAGCCGCCACAGCGCAGACCGCGCAACAGCGAGAAGACGCAGGCCGCGGGATCGGGCTTCATCATCGCTAAGGATGGCTACATCCTGACGAACAACCACGTGGTCGAAGGCGCGACGAAGATCGAAGTGCAGTTCTTCGACGACAGGGACGAGGAATACTACGAAGCGAAGGTGGTCGGACGCGATCCGCTGACCGACAGCGCGCTCATCCAGCTCGTCGAGAAACCGATGCGCGACCTGCCGGTCGCGAAATTCGGCGACTCGAGCCAGATGGAGCCGGGCGACTGGGTGATGGCGATCGGCAACCCGTTCGGCCTCGCGCACACCGTCAGCGTGGGCGTGGTCAGCGCGACGGGACGCAATGCGTTCGACTTCACACCTGGACGCCGCCAGCCGCTGATTCAGACCGATGCGGCGATCAATCCCGGCAACTCGGGCGGCCCGCTGCTGAACGTGCGCGGCGAGGTCATCGGCGTCAACACGGCGATCTACAGCGGCGGATCGACGTTCGGCGCGGCCGGCAACATCGGCATCGGCTTCGCGGTGCCCATCAACACGGTTCGCGATGTCCTGCCGGGCCTCCGCCAGGGCAAGATTACCCGCGGGCGGATAGGCGTGTCGGTGCGGCCGGTGTCGCCGGATGAAGTGGAAGCGCTCAGCCTGAAAGATCGGCGCGGCGCGGTCGTCGCGCAGGTGCCGGCCGGACCCGCGGCCACCGCGGGTGTGGAGCCGGGCGATGTCATCGTCGAGTTCAACAGCAAGCCGATCAACCGCAGCGACGATCTGCCGGCGCTCGTGGCCGCCACGACACCCGGGACGACCGTTCCGCTCAAGGTCGTGCGCGAAGGCAAGGAACGCACGTTCAACGTGCGCGTCGAAGAGCTGAACCTCGAAGCGGAAACCCCACGTCAGGCCGACGCCGGCGATACCGGCGCGGGCGATTCGGGCGCGGGATTCGGCATCACGCTGAACAACGTGACGCCCGAGATCGCGCGGCAGTTCGAGCTCCCGGCGAATATCCGCGGCGCGGTCGTCACCGACGTGGATCCCGACAGCCCGGCGGCGCGCGCCCTGCAGCCCGGCGACGTGATTCTGCAGGTGAATCGCCGCCCGGTGGCGAACCAGAACGAGGCGAGCACGGCGCTGCGGGCGGTGCCGCCCGGACGCGCGGTCGGCATGCTGATCAACCGCCGCGGCGACGAGCAGTTCGTGACCGTTCGCAAGCAGTAGTTGTTGTGATTTGATGCTCCGCGAGCTGGTCGCCGATCGCATCCGAACGAGCGGCCCCATCAGCTTCGCGGAGTACATGGAGCTCTCGCTCTATCATCCTGAGCTCGGCTACTACGCCCGCGCGGCCCGGAAAACGGGACGCGCGGGCGATTTTTTTACGAGCGTCGATGTCGGCCCCATCTTCGGCGAGCTGCTGGCGAAGCAGTTCGCCGAGATGTGGCGGGTGATGGCCGAAAACGGGGTCGGGTGCGATTTTCCCGGATGACCAGGAAAACCGCTCCCGACCCCGTTTTCGACCTCGTCGAGTGCGGGGCCGGCAGCGGGCGCCTGTCTCGCGACATCCTCGACGCAGCGCGCCGCCACGACCCGGCGTTCTATTCCGCCATCCGGCTCTCTCTCGTCGAGCGGTCCCCCGCCGCGCGCGCGGCCCACACAGAGACCCTCGGCCCGCACGAACCACTGCTTCAGCACAGCGGCACGAATCTGCCGGAGCACGTCTCCGGCGTCATCCTCGCCAACGAACTGCTCGACGCGCTGCCCACCCACGTCGTCGTCATGACGGACAGCGGACTCCGCGAAGTGTTCGTCGATATCTCCGGCGACCGGTTCGTGGAGCGATTCGAGCATCCCTCCACGACGCGCATCGCGGAATACCTCGCACGCGCGGGTGCGGAGATGCGGGTGGGATGGCGCGCCGAAGTGAACCTGGCAGCCGAAGACTGGATGACGCAGGCGGCCGCCGCGCTTGGCACGGGGTTTCTGGTCATCATCGATTACGGGCACGACGAGCGCGAGCTCTACGGCGTTTCACACGCGGCAGGTACGCTGACGTCGTTCAAGAAACACGCGCAGCCGGTCGATTTCCTGCAGGAGCCGGGCGAAACCGACATCACGGCCCACGTGGACCTCACCGCCGTGACGCGCGCGGCCGAACGGTCGGGCCTCGATGTGCTGGCGCGGCTCGATCAGACATACTTCATGCTGGGCCTGGGCATCGCCGAGCTCGAGGACCTCTCGCTGCCGCGCCGTCTGGCGATGAAGACGCTGCTGCTGCCGGGTGGGCTGGGCAGCACACACAAGGTGCTCCTGTTCGGCAAGGGCGTCGGCGCGCCCGCGCTGAAGGGATGCTCCTACCGCGTGCGCCTCACGTAACGCGCGATCGGATCACATGCGCTTCCCTGTTCACTTCTGGATCGGCGTCGTCACGCTCGCGCTGTCGGAAGGCGCGATGCTGGCGCACGTCGAGCCTTTCTGGACGTGGCACACGCCGTTTGCCTGGACGGGATACATCCTCATCCTCGACGGGATCATCTACACGAAGCGGCGTTCGTCGTGGCTGACGAGGCACTTCCGCGAGTTCGTGTTCCTCGCGTTGATGTCGATTCCGTTGTGGGTCGTGTTCGAAGGCTACAACCTGCTCATCAAGAACTGGCACTACATCAATCTTCCCGACAACCTGCTGCTCCGCTACTTCGGGTACGCGTGGGCGTTTGCGACGATCTCGCCCGGGATTTTCCTGACCGCCGAGCTCGTCGCGATTCTTCGAGGTGCGCGGAGGACTGGTTCTACCGAAGCCGACGCGGAATCGCGGCGACTGTTGCGCGTGGACTACGAGCTGGCGACCGCCGACTACGTGAGCGTCGTGTTCGGCGCCGCGATGCTGTTATTGCCCATCATCTGGCCGTCCCCGTACCTGGCCGCGCCGGTGTTCCTCGGTTTCATTTTTCTGCTCGACCCGATCAATGCATGGGCCGGCGACGACTCGCTCTTGCGCGATTTCCGGAACGGCACATACGAACGGATGACCAATCTGCTCATCGCGGGCTTCATCTGCGGCGGGCTGTGGGAGTTCTGGAACTTCTGGGCGCGAGCGAAGTGGATCTACACCGTGCCCATCGTCGGCAACGTGAAAATCTTCGAAATGCCGGTTCTCGGGTATTTCGGCTTCCCGCCGTTCGCCCTCGAATGCTTCGCCATGTACGTGTTCACCCGGCGTCTGTTCTGGCGTGGAGCGCGGCGGACGATTGCCGTCTAGATGGTCAATGGGCCATGGGCAAGGGGCGATAGGCCATGGGCGGTCGATGGGCGACCTTTGCCCATCGCCTTTTGACCATCGACCATGGCCCAGCCGCCCAGGTATAGAATGCGGCGATGGCCGCTACGCTGGAGCGGGAGATCAAACTCTGCTTTCGCGACGCGCAGGAAGCCAGGCAGGCGATTCTGGCGACCGGCGCCACGCCGCTGCGAGGCAGACGGCTGCAGGAAGACTACCTGCTCGACACGCGCGACGATCAACTGCGCCAGCGCCGGTGCGTGCTGCGCGTCCGGCTCGAGTGCGGCAAGACGCTCCTCACTTTCAAGGGCCCGGTTCAAAACTCGCCGATGAAGCTGCGCGAGGAATTGGAAACCGTCGTCGGCGACGGGCTGCTCCTGATGCACGTGCTCGAAGAGATCGGCTTTCACGTGTGGTTCCGGTACGAGAAGTACCGCGAAGAGTTCGCGCACGAGGACGTGACCATTGCGATTGACGAGACGCCGGTCGGCACGTTCGTCGAAATCGAGGGTGGCGAGCAGGGCATCCGCCGGATGGCCGAGGCGCTCGCGCGGACGCCCGCCGACTACCTGACGGACTCCTATCGCGGGCTTTACCTGAAGCATTGCGAGCAGCACGGATTGCCGCTCGCCGACATGCTCTTCGAGGATTCCTAACTGCCTCACGCCGCTCTCATCCTGACGGCCGGTCTCGGCACGCGGCTGCGGCCGCTGTCGTGGGTACGGGCGAAGCCTGCGGTGCCCGTGGCGGGCGAACCGCTCGTGCGCCGCATCATCCGCTACGCGTCGAAGCAGGACGTCCGGGATTTCGTCCTCAACCTTCACCACCTGCCCGAAACCATCACGGCGCAGGTTGGCGACGGCAGCGATCTCGGCGTGCGCGTTCGATACTCGTTCGAGTCGCCGGTGCTGGGATCGGCGGGAGGGCCGCGCAAGGCGCTGTCGCTCCTGCCGGACGATGACTTTTTCATCATCAACGGCGATACGCTGACGAGCGTGGACCTCGGCGCGCTGGCGGCGAGCCATCGTGAAACCGGCGCGCTCGTGACCATCGCGGTAATGCCGAACGTATGGCCCGAGCGGTACGGCGGGATCATCGTCGACTCGACGGGACGTTTTCACAGCGTCGTGCCCGCGGGTTCGCGCGTGCGCTCGTATCACGTTGTCGGCGTGCAGATGGCACACCCGTCGGCATTCGCGCGGTTGCCGCTGAACCAGCCGGCGGAAAGCATCGGCGGTCTGTACAAGGAGCTCGTCAAGGACGAACTCGGCCACGTGCGTGCATTCCTGTGCGAAGCTGAGTTCTGGGACGTGGGCACGCCGGCCGACTATCTCGAGGCGTGTCTCGCGATCGGCAGGGCCGAGGGCGATGTGCCGCAGATCGGGCCCGGCTCGATCGTGGACCCGACGGCGCATCTGGTCGATACGGTGGTCTGGGATGGCGCACAGGTCGGCAAGGGCGCCACGCTGCGGCGCTGTATCATCGCCGACGGGGTGCACATTCTTTCTGGAGCGAGCTTCCAGAATTGCGCCATCATTCAGAAAGACGGACGGCTCGACGTGACGGACATCCGCTGATGGACACACCCTCGACGGCAGTGCAGGAAACACGGGGCAGGATCGACGAGTGCCTGCAGCGCGCGAAGCTTGCGGATCCGCAGGTGCGCGTCGTGCCGCTCACCGGAGACGCGTCGACGCGCCAGTACTTCCGCATTCTCCGGCCCGACAACCCTTCTGTCGTCCTCGCGGTGTACGACGCCCCGTTTGTCTACGACGAGCTGCCGTTCGTGAACGTGTGCCGGCTGTTCACCAGCATCCCGCTCCCGATTCCGGCCATTGCCGGCCACGCCGACGACCTCGGCATCCTGATTCTCGAAGATCTCGGCGACGTGACGCTGCAGGCGCATCTCGGCGTGACGCAGCCCGCCGACCACGACGCGCTCTACCGCCAGGCCGTCGAGTTCGTGTTTCGCATGCAGCGCAGGGGCGCCGAGCTCGAGTCGGACGAGTTCATCCCCTATCGCATCGCCTTCGATCGCGACAAGCTGATGTGGGAGATGAATTTCTTCGTCAAACACTTCCTCGAGGCGTATCACGGCGCCTCGATCACGGCGGCCGCCCGCGAAGCGCTGAACGAGGAGTTCCTGCGGATCGTGGACGAGCTCGCGGCCGAGCCGCGCGTGCTGTGCCATCGCGATTACCACAGCCGGAACCTGATGTTGCACGACCGCAGTCTCTACATCATCGACTTCCAGGACGCCCGCATGGGGCCCGACACCTACGATCTGGCGTCGCTGCTGCGCGACTCGTACGTGGACCTGCCGGATGCGCGCGTCGACGATCTGATCCGCGGATATCTGAAGCTTGGCGGCCCGGCCGGGGCGACGCCCGATGCGTTTTCGGAGTACCGGCGGCGATTCGATCTCATGTCGGTGCAGCGCAATCTGAAGGCGCTCGGCACCTTTGGCCATCAGACGACCGCACGGCGCAATCCCGTGTACATTCAGTACATTCCCAGGACGTTGAGCAACGTTCGCACGAACCTGGAGCGCTACCCGCGCTTCGCCCGGCTCCGCGAAATCCTGTTCTAGGACGAAAGGGGCCCGCCCCTTTTTTGGCATGTATGAAGAAATTTGGTGTTTCGACTCACCTGTATCACGAACAACGGCTGGACCTGGCGCACGTCCTCGAGATTGCGGCCAGCGGATTCGAGGCCGTCGAGCTCTTTGCCACGCGCAGCCACTTCGACTATCACGACGAGACGGCGATCGGGACGCTGAAAGAATGGCTGATCCAGGCGAACCTCGAACTGCACTCCGTCCACGCACCGATGACCGACGTGTTCGTCAACGGCCGCGGCCAGCGCACGTTCTCAACCGCGGCTCGTGACGCCGACGCCAGAAAGGCGACGCTCCGCGAAATGGCGGCGGCCTTGAACATCGCCAGGGTCATTCCCTTCAAGTACCTGGTCGTGCACCTCGGCGTGCCCGATGCCTGGAAGCCCGGACCAGACGACAACCATCGTGAGGCGGCGATCCGCAGCGTGGAGGAAATCCAGTCCCTGGCCGAGACGGCGGGCGTGAAGGTGGCGCTCGAAGTGATGGGCAACGCCCTCTCGACGCCCTCCGATCTGATCGAGATCATCGAGCGCAGCTTCGATGGCGCCGACCTCGGCATCTGCATGGATGTCGGCCACGCGCACATGCTCGGCGACACGGCCGAGGCCATCGAAACGACGTCGGAGTATCTCGTCACCACGCACATCCACGACAACCGCCGGCAGAGCGACGACCACCTGGTTCCCTTCCAGGGCAGCATCAACTGGGCGGCCACCGTGATGGCGTTCGAAAAGATCGGCTACGATGGAGTGTTGATGTACGAAGTGAGGAACGCAGAGTCGCCCGCCACGGTGCTCGCGAAGGCCGTCAGCGCACGCCGGCGGCTCGAGGCACTGATGCTGGACACGTCCCGGCTGACCGCGTTCGAAATCGAATGATTGCCTATATCGACCAAATCGCGCAGCAGGACGGCAAACAGGTCACCATCCGCGGATGGCTCCACAACCGGCGGTCGAGCGGGAAGATTCACTTCCTGTCGATCCGCGACGGCACGGGGTTCATCCAGGGCATCGTGTCCAAAGCGGCGGTCGGCGACGAGAAATTCAAGCAGGCCGACCATCTGTCGCAGGAGACCGCGGTCATCGTCCACGGAACGGTGCGCGCGGACAGCCGCGCGCCCGGCGGCTACGAGCTCGACGTCTCGGATTTCGAGATCGTCTCACCGTCGGTCGATTATCCGATTACGCCCAAGGAACATGGCGTCGATTACCTGCTCGATCGCCGGCACTTGTGGATCCGGTCTGAAAAACAGCAGTCGATTCTCCGCGTTCGCCACGAAGTGATCAGCGCGGTCCGCGATTTCTTCAACGACCAGGGGTTCATCCTCGCCGACACGCCCATCTTTACGCCCGCGGCGTGCGAAGGCACGACCACGCTCTTTCCGGTCGACTATTTCGAAGACCAGAAAGTCTTCCTGACGCAGAGCGGCCAGCTGTACGCCGAGGCCAACGCGATGGCCCTCGGGCGGGTCTACAACTTCGGTCCGGTCTTCCGTGCCGAGAAATCCAAGACGAGGCGGCACCTCACGGAATTCTGGATGGTCGAGCCCGAAATGGCCTACGCCACGCTGGACGATGTGATCGATCTGGCCGAGGGCCTGGTCGTGGCCGTCGTCTCGCGCGTGCTGGACAAACGGCGCCGCGAGCTGAAGGCGCTCGAGCGCGACACGTCGAAGCTCGAGAACGTAAAGGCGCCGTTTCCGCGTATCTCGTACGACGACGCCGTGAAGCTGCTCCACGAGAAGGGTCAACCGTTCGAGTGGGGTGGCGATTGGGGGGCACCGACGAGACCGTCTCTCGCAGCACTTCGATCGGCCGGTGGCCATCCATCGCTATCCGGCCAGCGTCAAGCCGTTCTACATGGAGCCCGACCCCGCGCGCCCCGAGCTCGCGTTGTGCGTCGACATGCTGGCGCCGGAAGGCATCGGCGAAATCATCGGCGGCAGCCAGCGCCTGGCCAGCTACGACGTCCTGTTGCAGCGGATCAAGGACCACAACCTGCCGCAGGAAGCGTTCGAGTGGTACCTCGACCTGCGCCGCTTCGGGTCGGTTCCGCACGGCGGCTTCGGCATGGGCATCGAGCGCGTCGTCGGGTGGCTCTGCGGCCTCGAACACGTCCGTGAAGCGACGCCATTCCCCAGGATGATGTATCGGGTGACACCTTGAAGATTGGCTTCGTCTCGCTTGGCTGTCCAAAGAATCTCGTCGATTCTGAAGTGATGATGGGGCTCTCGCAGGAAGGCGGCCACACGCTGACGCCAAACCCCGCGGATGCCGACGTGATCGTCATCAACACATGTGCCTTCATCGATTCGGCGAAAGAGGAGTCGGTGAACACGATCCTCGAGCTCGCCGAGTTCAAGAAAAGCGGCACCTGCAAGCGGCTGGTCGTCACCGGGTGTCTGGGCGAGCGCTATCGCGACGAGCTGAAAGCGCAGATTCCCGAGATCGACGCCGTGCTCGGCACCGGCGAGGTGCCGGAGATTGTGGGCGCCATCGAGGGCGCGGGCAGCAGGCGAACCATTCCGCTCACCCTAATCCCTGATCCCCAATCCCTAATCCCCAGTCTTCCAACGTACCTGTACGACGCCGAGTCTCCTCGCGTCTTCACCACGCCGAGGCACTTCGCCTACATCAAGGTCGCCGAGGGCTGCGACTACAAGTGCTCCTTCTGCATCATCCCGACGCTGCGCGGTCACTACCGCAGCAGGCCGATCGACACGATCGTCCGCGAAGCACGGTCGCTCGCCGCACGCGGTGTGCGCGAAATCATCCTGATCTCGCAGGACACCACGTTCTACGGCCGCGATCTCGCTCAAGGGGCCGCCCTTCCGGCGCTGCTTCGCGAGCTGAACCAGGTGGACGGCATCGACTGGATCCGGCTGCTGTATCTGTATCCCACGACCATTACCGCCGACATCCTCGATGCCATGGCGGAGTGCGACAAGGTCGTCAAGTACATCGACCTGCCGTTGCAGCACGCGTCTGACGCGGTGTTGCGGCGGATGAAGCGGCCGGGGACCGGCAAGGGCTACGAGCAGCTTCTGAGGCGGATCCGCGACCGCGTTCCCGGCGTCTCATTGAGGACAACCTTCATCGTGGGATTCCCGGGCGAGACCGAGCCCGAGTTCGACGAACTGTGTGCCTTTGTCAGGTCCGTCGGGTTCGACCACGTCGGGGTTTTCACGTATTCACACGAGGAAGGCACGACGGCGTACGACCTTCCGGACGACGTCCCGGCGGGGACCAAGGCAAAACGCCGCAACACGTTGATGGCCGAGCAGAAGCGCATCGTGGCGCGGGCGCAGAAGCAGCGCATCGGCACCCATGTCCAGGTGATGGTGGACGGCCCCTCCCCCGAGCACGACCTCGTCTGGAGAGGCCGGCTGGCCGGGCAGGCGCCCGACATCGACCCGGTCGTGTACTTCACCGAGGCGGACCCCGCGTCCCTGCGGCCGGGGGCGATATTTCAGGCGGAAATCGTGGGCGCTCGCGACTATGATCTCGTGGTCCGCCCCGGAGTCGACAGGCCCTTGTGATAAACTTTTAGGTTCGTAAGAGCCTGCAAGACCTGAAAGTGGGCCTGTGCCCACTTTTTGTTTTTGGGGGTGGTTTTACGCTGCTCATTGACACAATTCGTGGAGTCGCCGAGCGGGTGGCCCGCTCGTACAACCTGGAGATTTTCGACGTTCAGTTCCGGCGCGAGTCGACGGGGTGGATGCTGCGGATTTTTCTCGACGTTCCCTTTGCCGACAGCGACGCGGCCATCGCCGACGAAACCGAGCGGCGAAGGCGGGCGGATCTGTCGCCGACGATCGAGGACTGCGAGCGCGTGAGCCGTGATGTCAGCGCGATTCTGGACGTCGAGGAAGTGATCGACCAGAGTTTCACCCTCGAGGTGTCGTCGCCCGGGCTCGATCGGCCGCTGCGCAACAAGGGCGACTACAGGCGGTTTGCGGGAAGGCTCGCGAAAATCGTGGTCTCGCAGCCGGTCGATCGACAGACGCATTTCGAGGGGCGGCTGGGCGGTATCGAGAACGACGCGATCGTGATGGAAACGACGCCGGGAAAGCGACAACTCATCCCGATCGCGCTCGTCACCCGCGCTCGCTTGGAAGTGGAGTTTTGAGGGCTGAGGGCTGAGGGGCCCCGGATCAAACAATGTCTAACCCGTTGATGCAGACAATCGAGGCGCTGGCGAAAGAGAAAGGCATCGAAGCGGATGTCGTCATCACCGCGATCGAGGATGCCGTGCTGACCGCCTCGAGGAAGTATTACAAGACCAACGAGAACCTGAAGACACGCTTCAATCAGGACACCGGCCAGGTCGATCTGTTCGCCGTCAAACAGATTGTGACGGAGGTGCAGAATCCGGCGACCGAGATCTCCCTCGAGGAAGCGCAGCAGCTGTATGGCGACGAGGCCGAAGTGGACATGGAAATCGAATTTCCCAAGCCCACGGAAGTGCTCGGGCGCATCGCCGCGCAGACGGCCAAACAGGTCATCTTCCAGAAGGTCCGCGAGGCCGAGCGCGAGAACATCTTCGGCGAGTACAGCCAGCGCATCGGCGAGGTCGTGAACGCCACGGTGAAGCGCTTCGAGAACGGCGACATGGTCGTCGAGCTGGGACGCATCGAGGCGAGCCTCCCGCGCAAGGAGCAGTCCCGGGCGAGAGCTACGCCCCCGGCGAGCGCCTGCGCACCGTCATCAAGGGCGTCAACCGCAGCACGAAGGGCCCGCAGATCGTGCTGTCGCGCACCGACCCGGCGCTGCTGGTGAAGCTCTTCGAACAGGAAGTGCCGGAGATCTACGACGGCACGGTGCAGATTCGCGGCGCCGTGCGCGAGGCCGGCGATCGCGCCAAGGTCGCGGTGTTTTCCCGCGAGCGCGACGTCGATCCGGTCGGCGCGTGCGTCGGCATGAAGGGCACGCGCGTGCAGGCGATCATCCGCGAGCTGCGCGGCGAGAAGATCGACATCGTCGAGTGGTCGGACGATCCGGTCGCGCTCGTCACCAACGCGCTCAGCCCCGCGAAAGTGCAGCGCGTGTCGATTGTCGACGACAAGGAGCGCGTGGTCGAGGTCGTCGTCGAGGACAAGCAGCTGTCGCTCGCCATCGGGAAGAAGGGCCAGAACGTCAGGCTCGCCGCGAAGCTCACCGGCTGGCGCATCGACATCAAGAGCGAGGAAGAGAAGCGGCGCGAGATCGAGGCGCAGTTCGAAGGGTTCGCGGACGATTCGAGCGCGACCGAGGAACCGGCGGAGGCCGAACAGGCGGAGGTCGAACAGGCGGAGGCCGAACCGGCCGAGACCGAAGCGGCCGCGGCCGTCGCGGACGAATCGGAGAATGCGGCGCCGTCGTTCTCGATCGCCGGCATCGGCGACAAGACGATGCAGAGGCTGATCTCGGCGGGCTACGACAGCACCGAGAAGATCGCGCTCGCCAGCGTCGACGCGTTATCCGAGGTCCAGGGCATCGGCGCGAAGACGGCAGAACGGATTCTCGCCGCCGTACGCGGGGAACGCGCCGGCAGAGGAAGAGCAGGCAGTAGGAGATTTATTTGGCAACAGTTCGTATTTACAAGGTCGCGGAGCTTCTCAACACGAGCAGCCAGGAAGTGCTCGCGCTGCTGAAGCGCGCGCACGGCATCGAGCTGAAGAGCGCGTCCAGCACGATTGAAGAGGTCGTGGCGCGCCAGTTCGTCGAGCGGCTCGCGCGCGAGCGCAACGTCACGCTGCCCGGCGGCGACATGTTCGCCGAGGGACCGGCCGCCAAGCCCGGTGCGAAGAAGCCGACGGCCAGCGCCAAGAAGGCGGAGCCGGCGAAGCCGGCGGCACCCACGCTGGCGCCGCCGCGCCTGGTCAAGACCGCCAAACCCCCGGCGCCTGCGGCCGCACCCATTTCCGCCACTCCGGTTGTCGAAGAGCCGGTATACGAGGAGCCGCCCGAGCCCGAACCGGTGATGGAACCGGTCGAAGAGCCCGCGCCGATCGCGAAAACATCCGAACCTCCGTCTTTCATTGAGGAACAGCGACTGCCATCCACACCTGTCATTGAACAACCGCCGACCGCACCTGCTCGGCCGATCGCAGCCGCACCCGCTGCCCCACCGAGGCCTGCGCCGATACAGGGCCGCATGGTGCCGCCGAGCATCAGGTTGAGAATCGAAGAACCGAACGCGCCAGGAACCTCGGCCGTGCCTGCGATGCCAACCCGGCCGTCGGGTCGTGGCCTTCGTCCATCCGACAAGATCGTGCCGCCGAGGCCCACGGCTCCGCTGCCTCCGGCGACCGGCAACCTCGCGCGACCCGGCGGACCGGGCGGCGGACCGGGTGGTGTTTCGACGCGCCCGGCGCCGCAGCGTCCGTCCTATCCGCCGCCGATGCGGCCGAACATGCCGCCTGGCGGTCCGCGACCGTTGCCATCACCGCCAATCCGTCCACCACAAGCGCCGCAGGGCATGCGCCCCTCAGGGGGTGTCGGCCAGCAGCGTCCGGGAGCGCCGAGATTCACGCCGCCGCCGATGCGGCCGCAGATGGGCCGGCGCCCGGACGGCGAACAGCGCCGCGACGTGCGGTCGCAGTCGATGGCCTCGGTCGCGCCTCCACCGATTACGCGCACCGTCACCTTCGTCGAAGGCATGACGGTGAAGGATCTCGCGGACAAGCTCGACCAGCGCGTGAAAGACGTGCTGAAGAAGCTGCTCGACAAGCGGCTGATGATGACCATCAACAGCACGGTCGACACCGACACGGCGTCGATGATCGCGCGCGAATTCGGCGCCGAGGTGCAGCTGCGCACGTTCGAGCAGGACATGCTCGAGGTGGAAGCGGAAGAGGTGAAACCGGAAGACACGATTGCGCGGGCGCCCGTCGTGACGGTCATGGGCCACGTCGATCACGGCAAGACGACGCTGCTCGACGCCATCCGCACGGCGCGCGTCGCCGAACGCGAAGCCGGCGGCATCACGCAGCACATCGGCGCGTATCACGTGACGACGGCCAACAACCGCGACATCGTGTTCCTCGACACACCAGGCCATGAAGCGTTCACGCTGATGCGCGCGCGCGGCGCGAAGGTCACCGACGTGGTCGTGCTGGTCGTCGCGGCCGATGACGGCGTGATGCCGCAGACGCGCGAAGCGATCGACCACGCGAAGGCGGCGAACGTGCCGATCATCGTGGCGATCAACAAGATCGACAAGCCGGGCACCGATCCGGAGCGCGTCAAGCGCGAGCTTTCGGATCTGAACCTCGTGCCCGAAGACTGGGGCGGGCAGACCGTCATGGTGCCGGTCTCGGCGAAGAAGAAGACCGGCCTCGACACGCTGCTCGAAATGATTCTGCTCGTGGCCGACATCGGCGAGTACAAAGCCAATCCGAAGCGCAATGCGTCGGGCACGGTGCTCGAATCGAAGCTCGATCGCGGGCGCGGTCCCGTGGCGACGATCCTCGTGCAGGACGGCACGCTCCGCGTCGGCGACACGTTCATCGCCGGTCCGGTTGTGGGCCGCGTGCGCGCGCTCATCGACGATCGCGGCAAGCCCATCAAGCTGGCGCCGCCGTCGACGCCGGTCGAGGTCCTCGGGTTGACCGGGCTGCCGCAGCCCGGCGATGCGTTCCAGGCGCTGGCCGATGCGGCCAAGGCGCGGCAGATCGCCACCTACCGCCAGGGCATGGCCAAGGAAAAGGCGCTCGGGGCGAAGGGCAGCCGGCTGACGCTGGAATCGCTGCAGCAGCAGATTGCCGAAGGCGGCATGAAGGACCTGCCGATCGTCATCAAGTCGGACGTGCAGGGCTCGGCGGAAGTGCTCGCCGACACGCTGGCGAAGTTGAGCGACGAGCGCGTGCGCATCAAGATCATCCATTCGGGCGTCGGCGCCATCAACGAATCGGACGTGCTGCTGGCGTCGGCATCGAACGCCGTCATCATCGGGTTCAATGTCCGTCCGGACCGCAACGCCGAACAGCTGGCCGAGCGCGAAGAGGTCGACATCCGTCATCACACCGTCATCTACAACGTCACCGACGAAATGAAGAAGGCGATGACCGGACTGCTCGAGCCGACGTTGAAGGAAGTACGGCTGGGTGCGGCAGAGGTGCGGAACATCTTCAAGGTACCGAAAGCGGGAACGATTGCCGGCTGCTACGTCGTCGACGGGCGCATCACACGCAGCGGCGACACCAAGGCGCGGCTGGTCCGCAACGGTGCTCTGGTGCATGAAGGGAAGATCGGCTCTCTGCGGCGCTTCAAGGATGACGTGAGCGAGGTGAAGGCCGGCTTCGAGTGCGGCATCGCGTTCGACAAATACAACGATGTGAAAGTGGGCGACGTCATCGAAGTGTTCACGGTCGAACGCGTAGCCGTTTCGGCGTAGCCTGCATTGCCCCATTTTCGATTGACGATTGCCACATTGATTGGCGATTGCCCAATTCAATTCCGGCAATCGTCAATCGAGAATCCGCAATGGTGATTGGCCACCTCTCCATCGAGCTCCATATTCCCGGTGCCCGGTCGCTGAAAGAGAAGCGGATGGTGCTGCGGAGCGTGAAGGATCGCATCAGGAAATTCAACGTCGCCGTTGCCGAAGTCGAATACAACGACCTCTGGCAGCGCGCCGGCCTCAGCGTCGTCACCGTCTCCAACGAAGAACAGCACGCCGACCGCGAGCTGGCCGCCGTGGTCACCGAAATCGAGCGCGTGGAGCCAGGCTTGATCGCACGTACTGAGGTAGAGTTTCTGGGGTAACGGAGTAAAGCTACTGATCTAGGGATCTGGAGATCCATTGATCTCGGTCAGATCAGTTAGCTCAGTCGATCACCAGGTTCAGGAGATCACCAGTTCAGGAGATCACTAGTTCAGGAGATCACTAGTTCATATGGGCCAGGGTTCCAGACCCGAACGCGTCGCCGATCAGATTCGCGCGGAGGTCACGACAATGATCGCGCGCGAGCTGCACGATCCCGGTGTCGGGTTCGTCACGGTGACGCGCGTGCAGGTGACGGCGGACCTGCAGCACGCCCGCGTGTACTACACCAGCCTCGGAGATGCGACGGCACGCCGGAACACCGCGCGCGCGCTCGAACGCGCGACCGGCTTCATGCGGCGGCAGATCGGCCAGCGTCTGCGGCTGAGGCGCACGCCCGAGATTCACTTCGAGTTCGATGCGAGCATCGGACACCAGGATCGCGTCGAGCAGCTCCTCAAGGAGATTGCCGACGAGCAGGCGGTCCAGCCCGACTCATCCGACGCTTCGGAGACCGATGACCGCTAACCCCATTGCCGAGATCCGCGACGCGATTCGCCAACGGCAGCGCTTCGTCATCACATCGCACGCGCGGCCCGACGGCGACGCCATCGGCTCGCAACTGGCCATGGCCCACGCGCTGCGGCAGCTCGGCAAGGACGTGCAGCTGGTGGACAGAGATCCCACACCGCCGCAGTTCCAGACGTTGCCCGGGATCCGCGACATTCAGGTATCACCCACCGTGCACGGGCAGTTCGACGCCGCGATCGTGATGGAATGCGGCAACCTGTCGCGCACCGGCGTCGACGGGTTCGAGAAGTACTTCGTCATCAACATCGATCACCATCCGGGCAACTCGAACTTCGGCGCGATCAACTGGTTCGAAGAGCGCGCCGCGGCCTGCGGCGAGATGGTGTTCGACGTCATCGAGGCGCTCGGCGTGACGCTGACGCCGGAAATCGCGACGCATATCTACGTCGCGATCCTGACCGACACCGGCGGCTTTCACTTCTCGCACATCACGTCCAGAACGTTCGAGATCTGCCGGCGCTGCACCGAGGCCGGGGCCGAACCCGAGGCCATCGCCCGGGCGGTCTACGACAACAGCACGATGGGGCGCCTGCGGCTGATGGGCGCCGTGCTGCACAACCTCGAGTTCGAGGCGAACGGCCGGGCCGCGCTCGCGGCGCTGACGCTCGAGCTGCTGCGCATCACCGGCTCCACGCACGAAGACTCCGACGGGCTCATCAACATGCCGCTGACCGTGAGGGAAATTCAGGCCGTCGCGTTCTTCAAGGAAGTCGAGCCCGGCACCTTCCGCATCAGCCTGCGGTCGAAAGGCGATGTCGATGTGAACCGCGTCGCCAATCGGTTCGGCGGCGGCGGCCACAAGAACGCGGCCGGCTGCACGCTGAACGGCCCGTATGCCGACGTCCGCCGTCAGCTGGTCGACGAGCTGAACCGCGCGCTGGCATGAGATTCGGCTTCATCCCAACGCAAATAAGCACAGGCGCAAAGAATTGAGTTCGAGAAGGCACGATGGCTGTGGGATCTGACACGGTTTTCGCCGACGGCGTCATCGTCATCGACAAGCCGGCCGGACCCACGTCGCACGACGTCGTCGCGGTCGTCCGCCGCGCCCTCCTTCGCGCTCCGCGCTCCGGCGGGCAGGCCCTCTCCAGACGATCGACGATGGACGATCGACGATCGACGACGATGAAGGTCGGTCACACCGGGACGCTGGATCCGCTGGCCTCTGGCGTGCTGCCGCTCGTCCTGGGCAAGGCGACGCGGCTCGCGCAATTCCTGTCGTCTGCTGACAAAGAGTACGAAGCCGACATCGAGCTCGGCGTGAGCACGACGACGCTGGATCGCGGCGGCGAGATCGTGACACGCGAGCACACGCGCGCCGTGTCCGCTATCACAACGTCGCTCGTCGAGGAAGCGGTCGCGGAGTTCCGCGGCACCTACCTTCAGGAGCCGCCGGCCTATTCCGCCAAGAAAATCGACGGCGACCGCGCGTACGACCTCGCGCGCAGGAACGCGCCCGTGCGGCTGCACCCGGTGACTGTGACGGTGACCGCCCTCGACGTGCTCGAATGGCGCGGCAGCCTGCTGCGCGTGCGCCTCGTGTGCTCGGCCGGCTACTACGTGCGCTCCCTCGCCGATGCCATCGGCAACCGCCTTGGCACCGGCGCGCATCTCGCCGGCCTGGTCAGGACCAGAAGCGGTGATTTCTCGCTATCGGAGGCCGTCGGTCTCGACCTCATCGATCGGCGGCCGCAGGAAGCCGCCGCGCGTGTGATACCGCTGCGCGATCTGCTCCCGTCCCTTCCGGCGATCACGCTCACCCCCGAGGGAGCGTCGCTGGCCGCCCGGGGCGGGTTCATCGGCCCGGCACACGTAAGGGGGGCGGCGGCGCTGACGGGCCTCTCCAGGGGCGGCCGAGTCCGGCTTCTGCACCCCGACGGACGCCTCGTGGCGATCGCAGAACCGCGCGCCGGCGGCGTCACCGGGCTTTTGCATCCGGGTGTAGTACTGGACTAAAATTACTCGTTTGGGACTAACACATTGCGACGGACCGGGGACCATGCGATTCCACCGATGGCATCTGCTGGGCCGCTCGCGGAGGTAAACGACCCGTGGCTTTGAACAAAGATCGCAAAACCGAGGTCATCTCCTCGTACCGCACCCACGACTCCGACACCGGCTCTCCTGAAGTTCAGGTTGCCATTCTCAGCGAACGCATCGGCTATCTCACCGAACACTTCAAGACCCACGCGAAAGATCATCACTCGCGCCGGGGCCTCCTCAAGCTGGTCGGGCAGCGCCGCCGCCTGTTGGACTATTTGAAGGGCAAGGATTCGGAGCGCTACGCCGAACTGATCCGCCGCCTGGGCATCCGCAAGTAGCACCACGGTCCGGCTGAAGCCGGACACTGACGTACCGACCCGAGGCATAAATGTACAGACGAGAACTTGAAATCAACGGCACACCCCTTTCCTTCGAGACAGGCAAGTACGCGAAGCAGGCAGATGGTTCGGTCATCGTCCGCATGGGCGAATCGGTCGTCCTCGTCACAGCCTGCGCGTCACCGAATCCGCGCGAAGGCATCGACTTCCTTCCGCTGACGGTCGACTACAAGGAATACACCTACGCGTCGGGACGCATTCCCGGGGGGTTCTTCAAGCGCGAGGGCAAGCCGTCCGAAAAAGAAGTGCTGACCAGCCGCTTGATCGATCGTCCCATCCGCCCGCTGTTTCCGGCGGGCTGGCGCAACGAGTCGCAGATCATCGCGCTCGTGCTGTCGGCCGATGCGAACTACGACCCGGATGTGCTGGCGCTCAGCGGCGCGTCTGCGGCGCTCGCGCTCTCCAGCATCCCGTTGCAGAAGACAATCGCCGGCGTGCGCGTCGGCATGGTCGACGGGAAGTACGTGATCAACCCGACCTACGAGCAGCGCAAGAAGAGCTCGCTCGACCTCGTGATGGCGGGCAGCAAGGACGCGATCGTGATGGTCGAGGCCGGCGCCAGGGAAGTGACCGAAGAGGAAGTGGTGCAGGGCCTCGAGGCCGGCCACGCCGCCATCAAGCGCATCGTCACCGAGATCGACGCGCTCGCCAAGGAAGCCGGTAAGCCGAAGCGCGAAGTCGCGAAGAAGGAATACAACCCGGTCTTCTACCGCGAGGTGGAGGAGAAGGTGATGATTCCGCTCGCCGACGCGATGCGCATGCGCGACAAGCTGGCGAACTACGGGTCGGTCGATCAGGTGCTGAGCGAGCTCGTCGGATCGCTGCCCGACGGCGAAGTGCAGCGCAAGGTCGAAGCCAAGGCCATCTTCAAAGAGCTCAAGGAAAAAGTCCTGCGCGACGAAGTGCTGCAGAAGGGCGTGCGGCTCGACGGCCGCAAGTTCGATCAGATCCGGCCGATCTGGTCGGAGGTCGGCGTGCTGCCCCGCGTCCACGGCTCGGCCGTGTTCACGCGCGGCGAGACGCAGGCGCTCGTCACCGTCACGCTCGGCACCTCGGACGACCAGCAGAAAATCGAGACGGTCGAAGGCGAGATCTACCGCCGGTTCATGCTGCACTACAACTTCCCGCCGTTCTCGGTGGGCGAAGTGCAATTCCTCCGCGGCCCCGGCCGGCGCGAGGTTGGACACGGCGCGCTTGCCGATCGCGCGCTGCAGCCGGTGCTTCCGACTGAGGAGCAGTTCCCCTACACCATTCGCGTCGTGTCGGACATCCTCGAGTCGAATGGATCGTCGTCGATGGCGACGGTCTGCGGCGGCACGTTGTCGATGTGGGATGCCGGCGTGCCATTGCGCGCTCCGGTGGCCGGCGTCGCGATGGGCCTCATCATGGACGAGAAGACCGGCAAGTACGCGGTCCTGTCGGACATCGCGGGCGCCGAAGACCACTACGGCGACATGGACTTCAAGGTGACCGGCACCGCCAAGGGCATCACGGCGCTGCAGATGGACATCAAGGTGACGGGCATCACCGCGCAGATCATGCGCGAGGCGCTCGACCAGGCGAACCGCGGCCGCATGCATATCCTCGGGGAAATGCAGAAGACGCTCACCGCCCCGCGCGGCAACATCTCGACCTACGCGCCGCGCATCATCACCATCAAGATCCCGGTGGACAAGATCCGCGACGTCATCGGACCGGGCGGCAAGATGATTCGCAGCATCATCGAGCGCACCGGCGTCAAGATCGACGTCGAGGACGATGGCAGCGTGAACGTCGCGTCGGCCGACGAAGCGGCGGCGCAGAAGGCCATCGCCATCATCCAGGAGCTGACGGCCACGGCCGAGCTGAACAAGACCTACATGGGCAAGGTGCAGCGGATCACTGATTTCGGCGCGTTCGTCGAAATCATGCCCGGCACCGACGGCCTGCTCCACGTCTCGGAAATCGCGAACCATCGCGTCAAGGACGTGCGGGACGAGCTCAAGGAAGGCGAGCAGCTGCTCGTGAAGGTCATCAACATCGATCCCACCGGCAAGATCCGGCTGAGCCGCAAGGCGCTGCTGCAGGACGAAGGTGCCGCCGCCGGCGCAGGTGGCCCGTCGCGCAAATCGGAGTAAACTAAAGTCTGTAACTGGGTGAGAGATTGGGGCCGGGCTTCGGCCCTCCCCAATCTGCCAGTCTTCCAATCCGCGAATCCGCTGATTCGGGATTGCCCCCGCCTCCCCCGGAAGGAGAACATCATGACGTCCTCACTTTCGGTCTCTGCCGGGACTATCGCGGCGCGCTCGGCATTCGTACTGATGCTGGCGCTGTTCGGCCTCCTGGCACGGGCGCAGGAGGGCGGCAGCGAGCGCAAGGTCACGGTCTCGGCGCACAAGTACGCATTCAGTCCCGGGCGCATCGTCGTTCACAAGGACGATCTCGTGCGCGTGAGCTTTTCCACCGACGACATCCCGCACAGCTTCACCATCGACAAGTACCGCATCGCCAAGCGCGTGGAGGCGGGCAGGCCCATCGTCTTCGAGTTCCGGGCCGATCAGCCGGGCCGCTTTCCGATCTACTGCAACCTCTCGGTGGACGACGGCTGCAAGAAGATGGTCGGGGAGTTGATCGTGGAAAGTGGAAAGTAAAAAGTAGAGAGTAGAAAGTAGAAAGTGAAAAGTATGGCCGCTCCGCCTGACGCGCATCGTCCTGGCGCTGTACCTTCTGAACGTCGCCGCCGGCAAGCTGTTCGGTGCGGCGGTATGGGTGTCCACGTTCGACCGCCTCGGCGGATCGCAGACAGGGCGATACGTGACCGGAGTGGAAGCCCGCAACCTTTCGTACGTAGTGTCCGGCTTTAGCCGGACCGGGTACACGTTTCGGACCGGGCGGAGTTGGCGTGGCTGCCGCGCCCGCTACATCATTCTGACGAGTCGCTTTAGTTTCTACTTTCAGCCCACCTCACTTACGCCACCACACAACGAGCCGCCTTTTTCGACGCCGATTCGCCGGGCAGCCGCTCCGCCGGCTCGTCGGGCATCCTGATCTCGAGCCAGCGCGTACCCGTGTGGTCGGTCGTCATCTGGAAACGAAGCGCCGGGTTGGCGTTGAGCGCATCGATCACGAACTGCAGCGTCGCGTGGCTGCGTGCGAAGCGCAGGCGGTAGCCTCCTGAGACGGCGTGACAATGGTCCGCCGTTTCGATCAGCAACCGTAAACGCAGGTCCAACTCATGCTTGCGCATCGACATATTCACGGTACGCGCTCCTGAAGACGCCTTCCCAGCCATTGTCGTAGGCCTCGCGCGTCGCGGCAGCCTGCCCGGCCAGGCGCTCCCAACCGCCGTGCGTCAGCACCACTTCGGTGCCGCCGGCAATTCCCGCAAAGGTCACCTCCACGGTCTGCGCCAGGTTCGCGTCGCTGCCGGGGTGCCAAGTAAACGCCACCTTGCGTGGCGGGTCCCAGGTGACGATCGTGCCCCACACGTATCGTTCGCCGCCTTCTCCGTGTTCGACGATCAGGCCGCCGCTTCCCGGATCCATCGTGCACGAGGCCGGATGCTTCGCGCCGTCGCTCGACATGGCGATGACCGAATGTGTGTGAGACGGCCACCATTTCTGGAAATCGGCCGTGAAATACCGGAACGCGTCTTCGGTGCCGCACTTGACGACGACGCGTTTCACCACTGGCGAGAGATTGAGTTGCTGGCCGGCGTTCATCGCTTCTTCTCCCTGCGCCGCTTCACGGACGGCAAGTTCTCTTGCTGGGTGACGTAATCCGCAAACGCATTCAGCGCGTCCTGCCACATGACTTCGGCGTACTGCCTGACCGCGTCGAACCCGTGCGGGTCGAGGCTGAAGTAGTGGCTGGTGCCGCGCCACTCGTCGCGCACGACCTGGGCCTTCTGGAGCACTTTGAGATGCTGCGACACCGCGGGACCGCTGACGGGCAGCCGAGCGGCCAGCTCGCCCACCCGCTGTGGCTTCTCGCGAAGCAGGTCGAGCAGCGCCTGCCTGGTGGGATCGGCCAGCACGGCAAGGCGTTCGGCCAGAGTGGGTCCGGGCGTCATATATAAGTATTTACTAATATAAGCAAAAACTTATATATGTCAAGTGGGTTCTCTCCCGCGCCCGAACAACCAGACAAAAACGGTGTCAAACGGAGCACGAATTCATGCGGAAAGCGTTTGCGGCCTCCGCGCTTGCGGTCGCGCTGCTCTGCTCGAGCACCGTCGCACAATCGAGGGTGACCGACTTCTCGGGTCGCTGGGTGATCACCGACGCTCGCCCGGAGCCCGACGAGCCTGACACGCTCGACATCCTGCCCGCCGATGAGCTGTTGATCGCGCAGACGACCCGTGCGCTGACGATCGCGCACCCGTCAAAGAAGGGCACGCACCCGGAAGCCCGCACGTTCGAATTCGGCTCGGGCGGAATCGTGTACGACGCAGGCCGGGCTGACGGGAAGTCCCTGCAGGGCAGCTGGGGCGTGACGTTTTTCGGGACGCAGCTGCTGATCAGCGAGTCGAGGATCGGTCCACCGGACCTAACCGGCGCGCAGATCACCACGGCCCGGGGTTCGATCTGGCTGCTGGACCCGCGTGGGCGGCTCGTCATTGAGTTCCGCGAACAGCGCAGCAAGGAACGCCCGAAGACAGCCACGCGCGTCTACGTCAGAAGGCGTTAGACACACAAGTCGACGTAGACGAGAGTAACCGAGCAAGCCGCTCCGAGCTGGCTCGCACTCAATTCGAGCCGACGCGTCCCAACGGCCTGTGCCATGATGGGGAAAAGGGCGCGCAGCTCAATTGCACCGTTAAACCCACCGAGACATCCCCCGTTTCGTTGCAGCCAGGGCGTGACGACTGCCGTGCCAATGGATGACAACGATGACGAATTACTCGCCCGACTACTTTATCCATGCCGCAAACATCCTGCTGTTGGTGGCGTACAGCGTTCGCGACATCCTGTGGTTGCGTTTGTTTGCGGTGGGCGCCTCGGTGGTGTCGATCCCGTATTTCCTGCTGCAGCCAACAACGCTGTGGGCGCCGCTCGCGTGGACGGTGGGTTTTGCGGGAATCAACTCGTTTCAATCATGGCGCCTCTTCATGGAGCGTCGACCTGTCAAATTGACGGCAGAGGAAGAGGAAGTTCGACGGCTCGTGTTCCGGGACTTGCCGCCCCGGAAGGTCCTGCAGGTGCTGAGCATTGGATCCTGGGTCACGGCCCAACCCGGGGATCGGATGATTGAGCGCGGCACGGTTCCAGACGCCGTGTCGCTCATCGTCAGTGGCACGGTCCAGGTGTCGAAGGACGGACACGTCCTCGGCGTGCTGGGAGATGGCCAGCTCGTCGCCTCTGCGCTGATCCTCACCGGTGTTCAGGCCGACGTCGAAGCGGTAGTAGAAACCCCGGTTCGTGCCGTGCGTTGGCAGCTTGGGACGCTGCAGCCCTATCTCAACGCGAATCCCGACACGCGAACAGCGATGCAGCGGCACCTCGCTCATGACCTGGCCACGAAGGTGGAGCATCTGGCCAGTGATTCAGTCAAGCCGACCAGGAGTGTTGAATGAGCGCGTCATCCGATTCGGAGGCACACTCATGAAAGTTCCCCGACGTTCCGCCCGCGGCCGAGAACTATTCGCTCCGTCTCGACAATGGCTGCTGGGTGCCGCTTTCACCTGATTCATCTGTGTTCCTGGCGGACATTCCTCGCGCAGGCCGGCACAGAGTCTTCATTCGCGGAGATCACAAGCCGTTCTCGGCATTCACGTTCACGTTCGACGAGTTCCCGGCCACAGATCTGTGCCTTGTGCAAAACAGCCTGTATTTGATATGGCAATTCCACCCCTCGTCAGCAAGGTACGCTCCGTGTCGATGCAAAGGTAGCTTACCGATTGTGTGGATTGCCGTTACGGTGATGTTCGCGAGGCCGGGGCACGATGGCAGGAATGCCAGGGCTGTCGAGTGGAATCGTAAAGATGGTTGTCGTCGCCTCTTGACGCTTTCCATCGAACTCGAGCGCGACGAGGACGGCCGGCGGACCAGTGAACCTCGCGAAAATCCGGCTAAAGCCGGACATACGCACGCGAATCGATGTCGATCTAGGTCTCATGGCGTTTTGCGTCTTTGCGTCGAGAGGAGTGGGCTTACGCGGCCTTCCACTGCTGCGCGGCGCTGAGACGCTCCTTGATCGGCGGGTGCGTGTAGAAGAACGCCTGCACCAGCGGCGACGGGTTCTCTTCGGCGAGATTCTGCTGGCCGAGCCGCTTCATCGCGGTAATGAACGCGGAAGGATTGCTGGTCATCTGGAGGGCATACGAATCGGCGCGCCGTTCGTGCGAGCGCGACACCGCATTCATCACCGGCTTCAGGCACAGCGCAAGGATCGAGGCCGTCAGCACGAGCACCGGCACGCCAGCGGGATCGGCGACGCCGCGCAGCTCGAAAAACGGCACCGCCCATTGCAGCAGATAGTGCGCGGCGAAGAACCCCGCGAACGTCAGCGCCATGTCGAAGACGATCGATGTCCAGATGTCGCGATGCACGTGGTGCGCGAGCTCGTGCGCCAGGATCACTTCGATCTCGTCGTCTGTGTAGTCGGCGAGCAGCGTGTCCGAGAGAAGAATGCGCCGTGTGTGGCCGATGCCCGTGAGCGCCGCGTTCGCCTTCTTCGTCCGGTCGCTCAGCGTCCATTCGTAGACGCCCATGACGCGGGTGCCCGCCTTCGACGCGAGCGCCTGGAGACGATCGCACAGGACTTCCTTCTGCAACGGCTTGAACGTGAAGAACAGCGGCAAGAGCACCACCGGCGCGAGGTTCACCAGCACGACCGTGACCAGCGAGTACCCGGCGCCGGCCACCAGCCACCACCACTCCGGCCAGTGCCGCAGCGTGAAGTACACGAACACCGCCGCCGCTTCCGCGAACAGCACACCGATGGCCACCGCTTTCACATGGTCCTTGAACCAGTGCTGCCTCGTTTCCGTCGACAGGCCGTAGCGTCGCTCGAGAAGGAACCCGCGGTAGAAGCTGAATGGAAGCGTCGCGACATCGACAAGGACCGAAAGCACCAGGATGTAAAACGCAACGGTAAGCGTGGGAATTGAACCGGCGATGGACGCGGCCCAGTCACGCAGGGCGGTCGAGCCGCCAAGAAAGAGAAAACCCGCAAGGATGACGCCGGTCCAGACGGTCGAAAGCATCGCCGCCCGGCGGCCGAGACGATGGTAGCGGGTGGCTTTGTCCTCGTTCATGTTCGAGGTCCGGCTGAAGCCGGACACTACGTACTGCCGCGGGCGCTACGTCCTGTCATTTGCCTTCGATCGTGATGCGCCCGTTGTTCGCGCGGACGTCAATCTCCGGTCCACCGCCGTTGAGCGGCGATTCGACGCTGCGAATCCGGCGCCCGGTGGAGGACTCCTGCGTGTCCAGTCCCGTGACAGTCACGCCGCCGTTCACCGAGCGCGCGTTGAGCGTCGCCTTCGCGTCTTTCGGCACTTCGATCGAAATCTGACCGTTCGTGCATTCCACGCGCACGCGTCCGGTGATCTCCGCCATCTTCACCGACACGGAACCATTGACGGTCGACGCATCCACCGTACCACGCAGGCCGGTGAGCTCGATCCGGCCGTTCACCACCATGGCCTTGATATGTCCGCGCAAACCGTCGGCCTTCAGCCGGTTGTTGTTGAGCGTGGCCTCGACGTCCGCATCCGGCGGCACCGTCACCTTGAAGCTCATCTCGAGATTGCCACCGCGACGGGGGGATTCGGCCACGATCGCCACGCGATCGGGGGCGACGGTCTCGTTAACCTTCGCCCCGCGAATCAATTCGGCCGCCCGCTCGTCGGTCATCGCGGTCGCCGCGATCGTCGCAGCCACTTCGACCGTCCCGGCCTCCCCGGCCACAATCTCGATGGGCCCGCTGTTGTTCGCAATCCGGAACCGCCCCCCGGGCTCCAGCGGGTACTTGCGGACCCAGGACTCGGTGGCACGCCCCTGGACGTGCCGGACGGAGACGTCGCCGTCCTTGATGGTGACATCGCACCCCAAACTGAGAACGACGCTGAGGCCGGCCAGAAGGGAGGCTGGCCCGGGGCGAAGGGCTGGGTGCATGAGGTACTGGTACCTGACGAGGCCAACCGCCCGGAAGTTCCGTCCCCGGAAAGGGATCCCGGAACCCTTTTCTAGTTCAACTCGATGGAAATCAGCTTCGACACGCCCGGCTCCTCCATCGTCACCCCGTACAGCCGGTCGGCAATCTCCATGGTCTTGCGGCTGTGCGTAATGATGATGAACTGCGTGTGCTCCTGCATTCCCTGGAGCATTTCGACGAACCGCCCGATGTTCGCATCGTCGAGCGGCGCGTCGATCTCGTCGAGCACGCAGAACGGGCTGGGCTTGTACTTGAAGATGGCAAACATCAGAGCGATGGCCGCGAGCGCCTTCTCCCCGCCCGACAGCAACTGAACGCTCTGCAGGCGCTTGCCGGGCGGCGAGGCGATCACCTCGATGCCGCTCTCGAGGACGTCGGTCTCGTCGAGCAGCGCGATGGTCGCGTGCCCGCCGCCGAACAGCGTGCTGAAGGTCCCCTGGAAGTTCTCCCTGATGGCCGCGAACGCTTCGCGGAAGCGCACCTTGCTCGTTTCGTCGATCTTCTTGATGGTGTCCCCGGTCGCCGCAATCGAATCGGTCAGGTCCTTGCGCTGGGTTGTCAGGAATTGATGCCGCGTGCTGAGCTCGTCGAACTGATCGATGGCCATCATGTTGACGGGGCCGAGCCGATCGATCTTCTGACGAAGGCGCACGATGTGCTCGTCGGGCGTGGCTGTAGCAGCGATTGCGGGCTCGGGCGTGGCGTCAGCGCCTTCCTCGGGATCGTCAGTTATCTCATCGTCGTCGGCGCGACTAAAGTCGCGCCCTGCCTGGGTCCCGGTCCCCACCTGGGTCCCGGTCCCGGACTCGACCGTGGAAGCGGCCTGCTGCACTTCGGCCACTACCTCTTCGAGCGAGAGCTGCAGGGTATCAATGCAGGACTGTGCCAGGTGGGTCAGATGACTTTCTTCGGTCGCGCGCGTCACGTCGAGCTCGCCCACTTCCGCATGAATCGCGTCGAGCACCTTCCTCGACTCGCGCGTCCCCTTTTCGATGCGATCGGCCTCCATCCGCAAATCCGAGAGCGACGCTTCGGCCTCACGGACGCCCCCGCACAGCGAGTCCAGCCGTTCGCCGTCGCGATCGAGCATCTGCAGGGTCTCGTCGATCAACCGTTTCAGGCCGGCGCTCTTCCGTTCGAGATCGGCCCCGCTCGTTTCCGCGGCGCCGACGCGCGCTTCGAGATCCCTGTTGCTCTCCTCGAGGCGTACGACCTCGGCGTCGAGCGCGCTCGAGCGCTCCACGAGCGTCGCGTACGACGCCTTCGCTTCCGCCGCGCGACGGGCGAGGGCCTGAAGCGATTCGCGCGCATCACCGAGGCGGTGCTGAGCCTGCGACAGCTTCTCGTCGGCGGCCCGCTGCTCCTGTTCGAGCCGCGCGATCGACTCGCGTGCTTCGCGCTGGCGCGCCTCGAGCCCCTGGCGCTGCTCGTCGGCGCCGCGCCGCTCGATTTCCAGGAGCTCGAACTTCTTCTGCACCTTCTGCAGATCGTCGGCCGACCGCTGCAACTGCAGATCGAGGCCGATGATGGCTTTCTCTTCGCGATGCAGATCGGCCGTCACGGCCGAGAGCGCGTTCGACGCCTGGGCGATGCGCGTCTCGAGCGCGGCGACGTCCGACACGGACTGGTCGCGCTCGGCTTCCTCACCGGCGATGCGATCGCGCAGCTCCTTGATTTCGCGCTTGATGCCGAGAATGGCACGCCCTTCGTCTTTGCCACCACCCGACACGAGCATGCGTCCACGCACGATATCGCCCGCCAGCGTGGCGATGCAGGACGAGGTGACGGACGCCGCGTTCAGCGCCGCGCCAAGATCGTCGGCGATGAATCCGTCGGGCATGGCCGCGTCAATCGCGCCGGCGTGCGGGCCGCTGATGCGAAGCACCGAATGGAGTGGGACCAAGCCGTCCGGCAACCCGGAGGCGCCGGAAACGGTCCGGGTGAAGCCGGACACTGCTGTCTGATCGGCGCCCTCGAGCACGACGAAGCCGCAGCGCCCGACGTTTTCCTGGCGAATCAGGTCGATCCCGGCCTGCGCCTGCTGATGGCTCGAGACGATGACGTGCTGGAGCAGATCGCCAAGGCAGGCTTCCACAGCACGCTCGTATTTCGGCTCCACGTCCAGGTAGTCGGCCACCGATCCCTGCTGTCCAACGCGGCCGTTCGCCTGCTGCAGCACGATACGCGCGGCGTCCGTATAGCCGGCCCGCGCCTGCTCCAGATCCGTCAGCGACCGAAGCCGGGCCGATAGTCCGGCCAGCTCGCGCTCGCGCGCCTGCAGATTGTTCGATTTCCATTCGAGCTCGATGCGCGCGGTCGCCAGCTCGGTCTCGCGGGCCGTCTTCGCGTGAAGCGATGCCTCGACCGCCTCCTTCGCGCGGCGCAGTCCGTCGGAGGTCACCGCGCGATCGTCTTCCAGCCGCTCCCGCTCCATCCGCAATTCGGACTCTTCGACGCCCAGCTTGGACAGCTCTTCCGACACGCGCTGGCTGGCCTCTTCGGCGTGCTGGATGGCATGACGCAAAGTCGTCGCCACGTTGAGTGCCGAAAACACCTCCGACCGCGCGGCTTCGACGTCGGCCTCGAGTCCTTCGATGCGCCGGTTCTCTTCGGTGTACTCCTGGTCGATCCGCGCGAGCTCGCCGGCGGCATGGTGCTGCTCCTGCAGGGCACGGGCAGCCGAGTCGCGGCGATCGGTCAGAAGCAGGCGTCCCGGCTCGCGACGCGCCTCGAGCGCCGCCAGCTCTGCGCGCACCTCTTCGGCGCGCGCGGCGATCGCGGCGATCTGCTCCCGGTTGAAGTCAATCTGCTGCTGCCGGCGGGTGATGTCGAGCTCGCAGGCGTGAACGGCCTCGCGGGCACGGGTCGCCGTCCCCTCGGCATCGACCAGCGAAAGGCGCACGCGGCTGAAATCCGCTTCGGCTTCCGCCACCGCCGATGCCGCCGCGGCCTCCCGAATGTGCGCATCCGTGAGCCGCGCGCGGAGCGATTCGATTTTGTGCGCCGACTCCTGATACCGGCCGGCGAACAGCAGCTTCTCCCAGTGCCTCAGCTCGTCGCGCAGCCGCCTGTACCGGCGCGCCTTCGCCGATTGGCGCTTGAGCGATCCGAACTGCTTCTCGAGCTCGAAGATAATGTCTTCCAGGCGCGTCAGATTGTGCTGCGCCGCTTCGAGCTTCAACTCGGCGGCCCGCCGGCGGGCCTTGTACTTGGTAATCCCGGCGGCTTCCTCGATCAGCTGGCGGCGATCGGCCGGACGCGAGCTCAGGATCATGCCGATCTTGCCCTGCTCGATAATCGCGTAGGCCTTGGCGCCCAGCCCGGTGTCCATCAGGAGCTCGTGCACGTCGCGCAACCGGCACACCTCGCCGTCGATCAGGTATTCGCTTTCGCCCGAACGATACAGGCGTCGCGTCACTTCAATCGTGCGCGCGACCGACGGGCGGTCGTCGTCGGCATCCCCGTTGTCGCCCGGCTCAATTGCCGGCACGTCAACGCTAATCGGCGTCGACAGCACGTCACTGAGCCGCAGCCGCACTTCGGCCGCACCGGTCGGCTTACGCGCGTCGCTGCCGTTGAAGATGACGTCTTCCATGCGGTCGCCGCGCAGGCTCTTGGCGCTCTGCTCGCCGAGCACCCACGTAATGGCGTCCGCGACGTTGCTCTTTCCGCAGCCGTTCGGGCCGACGATGGCCGTCACCCCTCGATCGAAGGAGAGGTGCGACCGATCGGAGAACGACTTGAAGCCCGCGATCTCGAGTTGTTGAAGACGCATATAAGTCCGTTAGCCGTTTACCGTAAACCGTTTAGCGATGGATGTACAGACAAAAAGCCGCGCGGCACCTCCCGCGTGTCCGGCGGAAGGTAACGAGCGGCTGGGTGTCGCTCGATGAAGCTGACCAGTGAGATGTGCAACGCGGCCGAATCGGGCCACTGCCCCGGGCCCTGAAACGGTCGCCAGTGTAACAAGCCCCAAATATAGGGGCAAGGACAAACTAGAGCCCTACGAGTAGTAGGGAAGCCGACCTAACCGTCCAGAGGGGCGGTGGACAAGGAGCGCCTACTTCCTGGCGACCTGCGTACCCTTGGTGGGCTCGGCGCGCAGCAGCTTCTCGGCCTCGGGAAGCAGCGTCAGCGCATACTGCGCCAGCGGGTCTTTCTGCAAAAGATGCCGCCGCGCCGTCGCCACGTCGAACAACGCGACGTCGATCTCGTAGCGCAGCATCGCCCGGACGAACTCGACGTCGGCGGTGAAGCCCGCCTCGTCGAACTGACTCGGATCGCGCAGCTGCGACTTGACGAACGCCTTGAAGTCCTGCAGCATCGCGTCGTCGACGGTGAAATCTCGCGTCAAGCGCTGGCGGGCTTTCTGATCGGTCGCGCTGCCGAACCGGTCGTCGCCCTCGCGGTCGAACCGCTGCGCGTAGTTCCCGAACATCGTCGGATGGAGGCGGCGGGCGAACTTGCCCGGGTTGAAGCCTTCAATCGGCCCCGCCATGCGATAGTCGGGCTCGATGCCACCGCCGCTGTAGACCTTCCGGCCGAGGCGCAGCGTGTACTTCAACTGCGACGCGGAATGCTGGACGTTCGCATCCTGCTCGCGCGTCGTATAGGAGAGATACTCGTCGAAGCTCTCATCCCACGGCCGCTGGATGAGGCGCCCCGCCGGCGTGAAGTAATGCGCGGTCGTCAGGGCGAGCCCGGCGCCTTCGCTGAGCCGATAGATCGACTGCACAAGCGCTTTACCCCACGTCGTTTCGCCGACCACGAGGCCGCGGTCGTGATCCTGCAGGGCGCCGGTCACAATTTCGGACGCGCTCGCACTGCGCCGGTTCGCCAGTGCGACCATCGGAATGTTCGTGTAGTCGCTGTTTTCGACGGCGTGGTAGTTCTGATCGGAATTCGAGATGCGCCCTCGCGTGTAGACGATGAGGTCGCCCTTGCGCAGGAACCGGTTCGACACCTTGATCGCCTGGTCGAGCGGTCCGCCTGGATTCTCGCGGATGTCGAGCACCAGCCGCTGCATGCCCTGCTTGGTCAGCTCGCGCAGCGCCGCGCCGAGCTCGCGATCGGTCGTTTCCGAAAAGTCACGGAGCTGGATGTATCCCGTCGTCTCGTTCATCATGAACGCGGAGGGCACGCTCGGAATCCGGATTTCGTCGCGCACGACCTCCACATCGACGAGCTTGTCGTAGCCGGTGCGGCGAATCGACACCTGAACCGGCGTCCCACGCGGTCCGCGCAGCTTCAGAACCGCCTGCTCACTCGTCCAGCCCTTGGCGTCTTCGCTGTTGATCCGGGCGATGACGTCGCCGCGGCGGATCCCCTTCTTGTACGCCGGCGATCCTTCGAAGAGCGACATGACGGTGATGTCGCCGTCGAGGACGTTGATGCTGATTCCGAGGCCGTAATAGTGGCCTTCCTGCCGCTCGCGCAGCAGCGCGTAGGCCTTCGGATCCATGAAGCTGGAGTGCGGATCGAGCGTCTGGAGCATGCCGTTGATGGCGCTGTAGACGACGCGATCCGACTCGACCGGCTCGACGTATTTCTGCTCAACCTGCCTGAGCGCGGTCGTGAAGACGTTCATGCGTTCCGGGAGGCCGTCCTGGGTGGCCAGGACGCGCCCGCCCAGAAAGCCGCCGACCAGCGCCGAGAGGGCGATGGCAAACGCCGCCATGGATACCGAACGGTAAGTGCGCATAGTCACGTAAAATGTTACTACGAAAGAAGGTATAATCTAAGACTCGAAATCCTAAGGAGTAAGCCACGTTATGGGTCCGATAGGCATGCCGGAGATGGTGGTCATTGCGGTCATCGCGCTGATCATCTTCGGCCCTCGAAAACTACCGGAACTGGGCAAGTCGCTCGGCAAGAGCATCGCCGAGTTCAAACGCGCCTCGAACGAGCTGAAAAACACGCTCGAGGAGGAGATCCGCACCGAAGAGCTCCAGGATGCGCGTAAGTCCGCTCAGATTCCACCGACCGCCGCCACACCGCCGGCCAGCCCGGCCCCCGTCGCCACGACCGCGCCCGAGGGTGAGACGGCGCCCCGCGAGAGCGTGGGCTAGCTCGCCTCCACTCGCGGAGCACCCGAGACTCTTCAAACGCGCGACGTGTCCGACAGCTGGTTCGACGACGACGACGAAGGCGGCGGCAAGATGTCGTTTCTGGAGCACCTCGACGAGCTCCGGAAGCGGATCATCCGCGCGCTGATTTCCCTCTGCCTCGGCGTCGCCATCGCCGCCTTTTTCATCGACGAGATTTATGCGTTCGTGATGGTGCCCCTGCGGCAGGCGCTCCGGCCGGGCGAGACGATGATCTACACCTACCCGACCGAAGCGTTCATGCTGTACATCCGCATCGCGGTCATCGCGGGGCTGTTCATCGCGGCGCCGCCGATCTTCTTTCAGGTATGGCTGTTCGTCGCGCCGGCGCTCTACCAAAAAGAGCGCCGCTATGCGTTTCCCTTCGTCGTGCTGTCGAGCGTCGGCGTCATCAGCGGCGCAGCCTTCTCGCACTACGTTGCATTCCCGCTGATGTGGCGGTTCTTCGCGAGCTTCTCGAGCGACCTCGTGTCCTTCATGCCGCGCATCGAGGACTCGTTCAGCCTCTACATGCGGATGCTGCTGGGGATGGCCGCCGTCTTCCAGATGCCGGCGCTGGTGTTTTTTCTCGCGCGGATGGGCGTGGTCAACGCGCGGTGGATGGCGCGGCAGTTCAAGTACGCCATCCTCGTGATCTTCGTCGTCGCGGCGGTCATCACGCCGAGCTCCGACATGGCCAGCCAGGCCATCGTCGCCGTGCCGATGATCGGCCTCTACATCATCAGCATCGGCATCGCGTGGTTGGTCGGGAAGAAGAAGAGTTCAGACATGGCTGATGGCTGATGGCACATGGCATGGCAGTCTTTCTGCCATCTGCCATGTGCCATCTGCCATTACAAAGTCATCCTATCCCGCGCACCCGCCACCGCTGTCAGCACGTCTTCGGGCTTCACCTTCACCACTTCCTTTATCCGGCGATCCCGCAGTTCTACGACGCCGTCTTTCAACCCCTTGGCGCCCACCGTCAGGCGCAAGGGCATGCCGAGCAAATCGGCGTCCTTGAACTTGACGCCGGGGCTGAGGCCCTCGCGGTCGTCGTGCAGGACCTCGAATCCCGCGGACTCGAGATCGGCCTCGATCTGATTCGCGACCGATGAAATCTCCGGCTTCGCCGAATCCAGCGTGACCAGGTGCACGTGATACGGCGCGACCGGCCACGGCCAGATGATGCCGTCGGCATCGTAGTTCTGCTCGATGACGGCCGCGACCGTCCTCGTGATGCCGATCCCGTAGCAGCCCATCACCATCGGACGTTCGGCGCCGGCATCGTCGAGATACACGCAGTTCATCGACGTCGAGTACTTCGTGCCCAGCTTGAACACCTGGCCGACCTCGATGCCGCGGAAGGCCTCGTAGGTCCCCTTGCCGCAGCGCGTGCAGGCATCTCCTTCGCGCGCCATGCGCAAGTCGTGAAAGCCCTTGAAGTCTTTCAGGTCGCGATCGGGCTTGAAGCCGAAGTGATGGTAGCCCTCCTTGTTGGCGCCGCAGGTCAGGTTGAACGCGCCTTCAAGGCACCGGTCCGCGTACATCGGCGCATCGAGCCCCACCGGACCGATGAACCCCGACTTCGTGCCGGCGCGGCGCTCGGCCTCCTCGAGCGGCACGAGCTCGAGCGAATCGGCGCCGATGAGGTTCTTCATCTTCACGGTATTCGGCTCGTGATCGCTGCGGAGGACGAGCCCGACATCCCACGTCGTCGCACCGCTGGCCGCGCGGTAGAGATAGAACTTCGACGCGTGGTCGAGCGGGAGGCCGTCGTGCTCGCCGTCCTTGAACGCCCTGGCCTGCTCTTCCATCTGCACGATGCCCGGCGTGTGGAAGTGCGCGGGCTTCAACTCGAGGACGGGTTCCGACCCATAGGGATAAGGAATGGCCGCTGCTTCGGTTTTCTCGGCGTTCGACGTGTACTCGCACGCGTTGCAGCTGAGGATCGCGTCTTCGCCGCTGCCCGCCAGCACGTGGAACTCGTGGGTGAAGCTGCCGCCGATGGCGCCGCTGTCGGCCTCGACGGGGCGGAACTTGACGCCGAGGCGCGTAAAGATCCGCTTGTAGGCCTCGAACATCCGCCAGTATTCGCGGTCCGCGTCGGCATCGTCCACGTGGAAGGAATAGCCGTCCTTCATGATGAACTCGCGGCCGCGCATCAAGCCGAACCTGGGCCTGATTTCGTCGCGGAACTTGGTCTGGATCTGGAAGAGGTTGATCGGCAGCTGCTTGTAGCTCTTCACGATCTTGCGCACGATGTCGGTGATGATCTCCTCGTGCGTGGGACCGAGGCAGAAGTCGGCGCCCTTGCGATCCTTGAAGCGCAGCAGCTCGCGGCCGTAGAACTGCCATCGGCTGCTCTCCTGCCACAGCTCGGCGGGCTGCACGGTGGGCATGAGCAGCTCCTGACAGCCGTCGCGCTCGAGCTCTTCGCGCACGATGTTTTCGAACTTGCGGATGCTGCGAAGGGCCAGCGGCAGATAGTCGTAGATGCCCGCCGCCACTTTCTGAATCATGCCGCCGCGCATCATCATTTGCTGGCTGATGACATCGGCATCGCGCGGCGCGTCGCGGTAGGTCTGTAAGAGAAGTTTTGATTGTTTCATCGATGATCGGAGATATGAACCTTCCATTTTAGATCGTCGTGCGCGGGAAAATCGGTGCGGAAGTGCCCGCCGCGGCTTTCCTCGCGCCGAAGTGCCGCGCGTGCGATGAGGGTCGCGACCGTCACCAGGCTTGCGCGCCGCCAGCCCTCGCGATCGAGTCCCGCGCCGGCCGCCAGCTGATCGTCGAGTACCGCCTGCTCCTGATTCAGAACCGCCACGGCATCGGCGAGGCCCGGGCGCTCGCGGAACAGGCCGACCGACGTCCACATCAGCTCGCGAATCGCGGGTTCGTGGAGAGGGGTCGGGAGGGGTCTTCGCCCGGGCGGATGCCCGGCGAAAACCCCTCCCGACCCCTCTATCGGCGGGGGCAGATCCGGCGCGCGGATCGGGCCGGTCATCGCCGTGCCGGAGCGCGCACCGAACACCAGACCTTCGAGGAGCGAATTGCTCGCCAGACGGTTCGCGCCATGGACCCGCGTGCACGCGACTTCGCCGGCGGCAAACAAGCCCGGGATAGAGGTCCGTCCGTCCAGATCGGTTTCGACGCCGCCCATCAGGTAGTGCGCCGCCGGCCCGACCGGCAGCAAATCGCGCGCGAGGTCGAAGCCGGCCTTGAGACACGTCGCGGCAATCATCGGGAATCGCCGGCGGACCTCGTCGGCATCCATGTGCCGCAGATTCAGGAAGATCGGTCCCGAGGTGCGCTGAGATTCCAGCACGATGCTCCGCGAGACGATGTCGCGCGGCGCCAGATCGCCCGACGGGTGGTAGCGCGTCATGAAGGGCTCGCCGGCAGCGGTGACGAGCTGCGCGCCCTCACCGCGAAGCGCTTCCGACAACAGAAACCGCGGCGCGCCTTCAACGTCGAGCACCGTCGGATGGAACTGCACGAACTCCATGTCGGCGACCCGCGCACCGGCCCGATACGCCAGCGCGATGCCGTCGCCGGTCGCCACTTCGGGATTGGTGGTCTGCACAAAGACCTGGCCCGCGCCGCCGGTCGCGAGCAACGTCGCCCGGCCGCGGGCCTCACCCGGCTCGCCACGGTCGCCGAGGAATCGGACGCCGACGCACCGGTTGTCTTCGACGATGGCACCAACGGCCAGCGTGTTCTTGAAGCACGCGGATGCGTGTCGTGGACGACACCCGCTCCCACAGCACGCGACCGATCTCGCGCCCGGTGGCATCCGCGGCGTGCAGCACGCGCCGCACGCGGTGAGCGCCTTCCGATGCGAGGGCCGGCCGCCCCTCGTGGTCACGATCGAACCTGGCGCCCCACTCGACGAGCTCGCGCGTATAGCGCGGCCCCTCCTCGCACAGCACGCGGACGGCACGCTCGTCGCACAGACCGTCGCCGGCGACGATCGTGTCGCGCGCGTGCAGCTCCGTGGAATCGTCCGGACCGATCGCGGCCGCGATGCCGCCCTGGGCGTATTCGGTGTTGCTCTCGCTCGGGTCGGCCTTCGTGATGATGACGATGTCGCCCGCAGTCGCCAGCTCAACCGCCGCGCGGAGCCCGGCGATTCCGCTGCCGACGATTATGAAGTCGCCGCGTACATCCACCGGACGTATACTAGAGCAGTTTTCAGTTCTCAGTTTGACAGTCATCAGTTCGAGCACACTGCGAACTTACTGATAACTGAAGACTGAAGACCGAAAACTGCTGACTCCAAATGCTGCGTGTAGACGTCCGGACCGGATCGCAGTCCTATCCCATCTACATCGAACACGGCGTGACGGCCCAGCTCGGGCGGCTCATCGAGTCATCGCCGAAGCCGGCCTCGCACCGGTTTTTCGTGTCGAGCCCGCTCGTGTGGAAGCTGCACGGCAAGACGCTGTCGAAGGCCGTGCCGAAGACCGACACGATCCTCCTGCCCGATGGCGAGAAGTTCAAGCAGCTCTCGACCGCGGCGCGCGCGTACGAATCACTCATCAAGCTCGAAGCCGATCGCGGCGCCCTCATCATCGCCGTCGGAGGCGGGGTCATCGGCGACATGGCGGGTTTCGTGGCCGCCACCTACCTTCGCGGCATCCCGCTCGTGCAGGTGCCGACGACGCTGCTCGCGCAGGTCGACAGCGCGATCGGCGGCAAGGTCGGGGTGAATCACACGCTCGGGAAAAACCTGATCGGCGCGTTTCATCAGCCGTCGCTGGTCGCCATCGATCCGGCGCTGCTGGAAACGCTGCCTCGACGGGAGTTCCGCGCCGGGCTCTACGAGGTGATCAAGTACGGCATGACGTCGAGCCGAGCGTTGTTCGAGCGTATCGACCGCGAGATGGACGCCATCTTCGCCCGCAAGGCCGACGCCCTCGTGCCGATCATCGGCGAGTCCTGCACGATCAAAGCGAACGTGGTCGGGCTGGACGAGCGCGAGAGCGGTCCACGGCGGATGTTGAATTTCGGTCACACCGCCGGGCACGCCCTCGAGGCCGTCACGAAGTACAAGCGCTTCCGCCACGGCGAAGCGATCGCCTACGGCATGATCGTCGCCGCCGAAATCGCTGTGGCGCGCGGCGTCATGACGGGGACCGACCGCGAGGCGCTCGGCAAGATCATCATGAAGCTCGGGCCGCTGCCGCCGGTCGGCGACCTATCGACGAAAGAGGTCCTCGAGGCGATGCGGCACGACAAGAAGGTGGTGAATAGCACGCTGCACTACGTGCTGTGCACGGGCATCGGCAGCTGGACGATTGCCACCGACGTGTCCGAGGATGAGCTGGCGAAAGCCTTGAAGAGGGTCGGACTCAAGAAATGAGACCTGTCATGGCAGATGGCAAATGGCACTGAATGATCGCTGTCATGGCACATGGCCAATGGCAAATCCACAAATAGTCAGTATCTGCCTCTGTCGGGTGACGATCGCGCGGTCCGAATCGCGCTTCTGATCATGGCAAGAAGCTGCCTGGCCTCACTCAACTCCCATTTCACGTCTTCCGCACGCACGATCTCATTCTTCACCGCCATCCTCAGCCAATAGCTGGACTCCCTGGCTTCCTTGCGTGAGATGCTCAACTTCGCAATGAAGTCGGCCTTCGACTGGGCTTCTTCTGCTTCTTCCGCATTTGCACCGACGGAGGTGCCGCAGTCCATCAACTGCGTCGCCACGAGACGGCCTGAGGGTCCTCGCGGATAGATCCGATCGCCAAGCTTCAGGATGCGCGATCCAAACTCAAATGTGCGCTCGCAGATGATCCGTGATTGCTGAGGCATCTCGGACAGGAGAACAACAGCGGTGCCAGTCGAGACTTCAGTTTTTCTTGAGAATTTCGCCGAGTAAGAAAGGAGGGGCGCTATTTCCTCAACAGGTCCTTCTTTGCGGAGCCGCTGCATTCTGCCATCTGCCATCTGCCATGACTGCCATCTGCCATCTGCCATCTGCCATGACAGTGTTCATTTCAACCCGTACTCCTTCAGCTTCGCCAGCAGCGGTTTGAACCCCATGCCGAGGATATCGGCGGCGCGGCCCTCGTGGCCGCCCGCGTCCTTGAGCGCCTGCTCGATCTTCTTCTTTTCCACCTCGGTCTGCGCGCGCCGGGTCACCTCGGCGAGCGTGCCTGAAAAGTCGAACGTGTCCCACGGGTTCGGCGGCTCGGTCGCCGGCAGCGGCGCGTGCAGCGTCAGGTTCAGGTGCCGGGCGTGGATGGTGTCGGTCTCCGACAGAATGACCGCGCGTTCCATGCAGTTCTGGAGCTCGCGCACGTTGCCCGGCCAGTGATACTTCTGCAGCTCCTCGATGGCCGAAGGCGCCAGCATCGCCGGCGTCTTCTTCAGCTCGCGGCAGAACCGCTCGACGAAATGGCGCGCCAGAATGGGGATGTCGACCTGCCGGTCGCGCAGCGGAGGAATCGAGATCGGGAACACCGAGAGCCGGAAGTACAGATCCTCCCGGAACTGCTTCGAGGCGACGCCCGCCCGGAGCGCCTTGTTGGTCGCCGCCACGATGCGCACGTCGACGTTCAGCGACTGCGTGCCTCCCACGCGCTCGAAGCGTTTCTCCTCGATCGCGCGCAGAATCTTCGCCTGGAGCGCCAGCGGCAGATCGCCAATCTCGTCGAGAAACAGCGTGCCGCGATGCGCCAGCTCGAACTTGCCGGGCTTGCGCGCCACGGCGCCGGTAAACGCCCCCTTTTCATGCCCGAAGAGCTCGGTTTCGAGCAGGTTGTCGGGAATCGCCGCGCAGTTGATGGCGACAAACGGACCGTCCGAGCGCGGGCTCAGCGTGTGCAGCGCCCGCGCGAACAGCTCTTTGCCCGTGCCGCTCTCGCCTTCGAGCAGCACCGTGGCATCCGATCCGGACGCGCGTTGCAGCGCGAGGATCGCGTGCTTCAACGACGGGGCGTCGCCGATAATCTGCGGCGCTCCGCGCCGCGCGCCGAGCTCTTCCTTCAGCAGGATGTACTCGGTCATGAGCTTCCGCTGCGCCAGCGCGCGATCGACCATCAGCAGCAGGTGATCGGGATCGACGGGTTTCGCGAGAAAGTCGAGCGCCCCTTCCTTCATGGCGGCCACCGCGTCCTGGATGCTGCCGTAGGCCGTCATCACGATGACGGGCAGCTCAGGATCCAGCTCCTTGGCGGCTCGCAGCACGCCAAAGCCGTCACCTTCAGGCAGGCGAAGGTCCGTGAGCACGAGCGTCGGACGATCCTGCTGCATGGCCTGCTTCGCCTCGCCCAGATGGCGAGCCTCGACGACAGCATGCCCCTGGCCCTCGATGGCCAGCTTGAGCATCGTGCGCAGGGAGTCTTTGTCTTCGACGAGCAGAATGGAAGGAGCCACCGCTGACGCGCGCCGCGTCAACGCAGCCAGCCGGCTGGCACGTTGGCCCGACGGGCTTCGTCCTCTATTTCGGCAATGGCCTTGGTCTGCTTCGCGATGTCGCCCTTCACGCGCTCCTGTTCCGCGAGCGCCGCGAGACGTTTCTTCTCGACGACCGCGCGCTGCGCCGGATCGTCGGTCCCCACGAATTCCGTGTAGAGCGCCTGCACCTGCGATTGCAGCGCATCGTGAAAGGCCTGCGTGCGCTGCAGCTCGCTTCGCGCGGACGCCATGCGCTCGCGCCAGTACTTCTCATCCTTGCCACGATCGGGCGCCGGTGCGGTTGGAGCCGGCGTCGCCGGCTTGGCATCGCCGCCCGACGCGGGTGTGGTGGCGGTCGGCGGAGGCGCAGGCGCTTCTCCGCCATCCGGCCCGCGAAGGGAGTCGTTGGTATAGACCTTCCCCGTCCCCTTGATGGTCTTGCGCCGGGCTTCTTCGGCTCTCGCCACGTCGGCAAGGCTCTGGGCTGCCGTCGCGCTCGACAGGAGGAGAACGAAGGCTGGGCCAAGGAGGTAATGAGACTTGGGCATACTCCTCATCTTATCGGCCGATCGCACAGCGGTCATCAGCATGGATTTCAGCGGATCTCGTGCCAGGAAATCATTTCGATACTAGGATTTAGAGGCTCCTCCGATAAGCGGCGTACGGTCGCCTCGAGAACCTTGTGGGCCCCGTTCAGGCCGAATGCCTCGGCGCGGAGGGCCACGATGCCAGCGCCAGGGTTGTCTTCGCCGGAGCCATCCCGGGTGGCATCTCCGTCGTTTTCCGCCGGGTCGTCGGCCACCCATGCGATGACATACGCGTGGCCGAACCTGCCGAACGCAAACAGCCGCCACTGCGGGTTGTTCGGACCCCACGGTCGTGGTTCGGCATTCGCCAGGTCTGTCGCGCCTGACAAGCTGATCAGCCGCCCGTCCGCGAGCGCCCGCTGTCCGGTTGGCGCACCGTCGACGAATGCCGACACCGCTTCGCCCGCCAGCACGCGATTCCAGTCGCCAACGCCAACGAGCTCTTGCGCCGCGATCTCGATCGCGGCGTCCGCGGCGTACAACACTTCGCGCCCGCCGGCAAACTGACCGGAGATTCTCGTCTCCGTGTCGACGATCATCGCGAGCGACAAGCCCAGGGCCGAGAGCAGCGCCACGGCCATAATCGTGATGACGAGCGCGGCGCCACGTTCCGGGGACGGCACAATCGACGCGCGCATCATGGACGATCCAGGTTGCGCAGCGCGACGTCCATCGCCATCTCGCGATCGGGGAGGGGCGTTCGGAGCATGACGCGCACGGGCGAGACGCGGAGCGTGATGCGGACCCGCCGTATCGCCTGCAGATCGGCATCGAAGGGTTGCCCGCTCGCGCCAGTCAGCCAGGGACCATCCGTGAATCGCCCGCGGTCGATCGCCTCTCCGTTGCCGCCAAAGTAGTCGAATCGCAGACTCGACAGGTGGTCGGCCAGCGGCACGTCACTCTGCCGACCGTCGTACCGCATCAGTTGAGGGCCTTCGCCGGGATCCGTCCGGAGCCAGAAGGTGACGGTTGCCGTATCCTCGACGCCTGCGTCTGGGGGCACATAGGACACCGACAGACGATCGCTGTACGCCGAACCGAAGGCATCCGGATTCCGTTCTCCCCGGCGAAACGGCGCGACCGCCGGAATCGCCGCACCCGCCCCCGCCACGAGCACTTCGTTGACGATCGCGTCGGCTGAGGCGCGCACGCGCTGCTGCATCTCGACGCGCTCGAGCTCTGCGTCGAACGTTCCAGAGGCCGGATTGATCAACCGGAACACCGCCGCCATCACGACGAGCATGATGGCCATCGCAACGAGGAGCTCGACGAGGGAAAACCCGCGCTCGCGCATCATCGCTTTCGCGACCTCGCGCTGACAAGCGTCGTCCTGCCCGCACGCGTGGCGATGGCTGCCACCTCGACCTCGATGACGAGCACGTTTGCGTTGAACGCCGCCGGCTCGGCCGACCATCGGCAGACGTAGGCCGTCGGCCCGCACGGCATCGGCGCGTCCCCACACACACGACTTCCCTGGCCGTCGAAATACTCGACCGACGCGCGACCGTCTCCGAGCACGGCTTCCCACGTCCGCGCCCGCAGCTCTTCCATCTTCCGGCCGGCGAGGAGCGCCGACGTCGTCCGGATGCGTGCGGCGCCGCCCGCCTGCACGCCGATGGCCAGCAGTTGGGCCAGCGTCACCAGTGCCGCGACGATGAGGCCGGTCGCGATGATGGTCTCCACGAGCGAGAAGCCGCGCTGCACGCGATGGAATGGTGCAAGCCACGGTCCGGACGTGCGCGCGGAATTGTTCGGCGTTTGGCGAGTGGCGCCCGCGGCGTGGCAGAAAACGCCACGCCGCAGGGCAGATCGTGCAACGCGAGGTCGTGGCGGGTCCACAGGACCCGCCCTACGTACAGATGTAGGCCGGGTCTTGTCTTGTAGACCCGGCGTCTTACTGCGTCGGCCGGAGGATCTGCCGGAACGTCAGCGTGTTCACGTCGCGGAACATCGGCGTGCCCGGCGGCAGCAGCGCCGGCATCAGGAAGTCGTCGTCGAACTTGAAGTTTCGGTCGCCGTAGTCGTACACGTTCGTGTCCGTACTTGAACGTGCCGACCGCCTGCCGGCTGTGATACAGGCTGACGATCGATCCGCGGTAGTTGATCGACCACGCCCGCTGATGTTCCAGTCCTCGAGCAGCCGCAGGAAGTTACCGACGCCGCCGTCGGTGCCGAACAGGAAGTGCGGCGATGCCCGCAGTCGGCCACGGGAACGACTTGCCCTTGCCGGCGACGACCGCGAAGCGGAAGCCCGTCGTCGTCGCGTTGCGCGTCGTCAGCGGATGTTCGGGTACCGGAACGACGTGTGGTCGCTCCAGTTGTTCGACAGAAGCGTGACCGCGTCGGCCATGATCGGCGCACGGGACGTTGGGCTCGGTCGTTGTTCACCGTCGTCGCGTTGTAGTTGCCCTGCACGTACACCGGGTTCTCGGCGGCGACGTCAGCCCCGTGGGCCGGCAAGCGGATTGACGCCGCCGAGATGCCGCCCTTGATCAGCTTCAATGCGCGCCGGAACAGTACGGGCCGGTTGATTCTGGCGATGCCGGGATTGGCGCTGTTGGTCGATGTGAAGAAGAGCCATGGCCGCGCGGTTGCGTTGTAGAGAGCGTGGTCCACGCCGCGTCGAACACGTTGCAACGCCGTGCAGTCGGCCGGGTCTTCACCGTACGTCTCGCGGGTTGTGTTGGTCGGAATGTTCAACTCGTTGACGTTTTCGGCTCCGGTGGTCGCACCGTCGAGTGTGGTGTTGGGCGCGCCGTCGGCGTTGGCCGGATTGACGAAATCCTCGAACCCGTATTCCCCGGTTTCGACGTGGGCGGTCGGCGTGGCGTCCTCGTTATGGTCGCCGCGGCGATCCGAGAAATAGACGATGTAGCCGTTGTTGTTCCACGCGTCGGTGCCAGTGGTCGCCGATCGTCCCGCAGAACCACTTGGCAAGGTTGGTCGACGTCGAGCGCGATGTACCCCATGACGCCGCCCACGCGCATGCCCGATCCCGATCCGGTCGTCGCCACGTCGCGGTAGTTGCCTTCGCGCGTGTCGTACAGCTGGTTCGGCCAGTAATCGTGCGGATTCGGGCTCTGGAAGTAATCGCAGGTGCCGCCACCGTTGTCGCGCAGGCGCTGGAAGCGAAGAATCGCGTTCGGGTTCGGATCGCCGCACGCCGTGCCCTTCCTGGTTCTGTCGCCGATGCCGAAGTTGAGGATCTCCATCGTGACGTCGGTCCAGACGCCGTCGCTCATCCTGCTTCTCGATCTTGATGAAGCCGCCGATCTGCGCGGCGCCCTGCGTCGACGACCGAGTTGCGTCGAAATGCGTGTAGTTGTTGCCGGGCGCCGAGTTGCCCGACCACGAGCACTCGGTGAACGGCGTGTTGACGCCGTCGTCGTACCCGGTGCAGGTCACGAGCACGCTGTTCTGCGGCGTCGGATTCGTGTCCGTGCTGTTCACCCAGAAGTAGCGCTTGGTAAACGCGAGCGTTGAATTGACGCTGATGGTGACCGGTGTGATCAGCGAAGTGATGTTCGTCGCTCCGCTCGTCAGCGTCGACACTGGTTGCGCGAGTGCAACCCATCGGTGACACGTCCCGCTCCACGAGGCTGATTGTTACTGATGAGGCCAATCGTGCGGAAGCCGCTGCAGCCCGATGAACGTGTGTAGACATTTTCCCGGTGCAGGTGATCGGTCCCTGCCCGGTCGACCGTCAACGGCCGGCAGCTTCAACTCCGCCGGAATGGCGGACACGGTGATCGGATGTTCGGCGCGGTGCCGCTCATGCGATGCCTGCGTCGAGGCGAACGTCGGTGCCGTCGCGAAACGGGCCGATCGGCGCGCGCCAGCGGCGGATGCGTCGCATCCGACGGTGTACCCCGCGGGCGGCGCCCGCCGCCCAGTCGAGCGACACCGGCGGCGTCGCGGTGACGATCGTCGGCAGGTCCGTGATGTCGCCGCCCGATCCGACAGCAGAATGCGCAGGCTCGCCTGCGAGTACATCCGCTGACCGATAGACCTGCGGGTTGGTCGTGTTCTTCGCTCGCAGGCGGCCGCCGGATGATGTCGATCGGCGTCGCGCCCTGCGACACGAGCGGCAGGTTCAGCACCTTCGCACCGGTCAGCCCGTTCCGGATGATGCTCTTGTAGGTGCCCGTCGAAATCGACGTCCAGCTCGTGTTCAGCGTCGGCGTCGCACCCTGGCAGCCGACGTGATGCTCGCTTCGTTCGGCCCGGTGTATTTCAGGTTTCGGCCGGTCGAGCCGATTGCCGTCGGAACCACCACGCTGCCGGTGAAGTAGTTGCTCGCCAGACCGAGAGCCGTTCGAGAAGTGCGCTCGAAAGATCTCTTTGACCGCCGTGATGCGGTCGGTGAAGGTCAGCGTGATACCCGTCAGCGTTCGACAGGAACAGGTTGCCGTTGGTGTGCACGCGGCCGCCGAAGTCGAAGTTGTCGCCGGCGAAGAACGTCAGGTCGGTTTCCGAGAACACGCCGAACTGGAACACCGGCACCGCGACGGTCTGCAGCTCGCGGCGCAGCCGCACTTCTGCGTTGCCGGTCGTCGATCGCGCCGTGATCGTGATCGGATACTTGGTGATGATGCCCTTCAAACCCTTGTACGGGCCCGCTCGTGATGTTGCTGCCGTTGGTGTCTTCGGGCACGGGTTGCCGTTCACGTCGGTCTTGCTGAAGCCACCTTGTAGCCCGATCCGGCGGCGCCGCCAGGCTCCTTGAACTCGAACCCGGTGATGCTCGGCGGGTAGGCGTTCAGCGCGAGGATCTGCGCTCCTGCTCGGGCTGAAGTCGGCCGCGAACAGCTGCGCCAGGTCGGACGTCAGCTTCTCGAGGCCGGCGTGCGCCACGGCATAGGCCTGCGTCTGGTCGCGGTCGATGGCCGTCGCGCGCTGACGTCCGAGTTGACGGCGGCGAAGAAGCCCGCCATCAGCGCCGACGACCATCATCAGAATCAGCAGCGTCGTCAACAGGACGACGCCCGATTCGCCGGATCGATGTGAACCGGTTCTCATCTGTCTCCTCACTGACCAGTCCCGCCTGAAGGCGGCACTGCATTTCGCGCTACGGCGCGAGATACTCGTCGACGAACGCCATGCCGCGCAGGCTGACCTGCGACGTCAGCATGTTGCGAAACACGCTGGTCTTGCCCGGCAGCGGGTTCGCCGACCGCGCCCATGAGCACGATGTTGACCTTGCGAATCTGCGCCTGCGAGCACGGCATTCGGGCTGCACGCGCCGCTCGCCGTGTAGTCGCCGGTGACGAACTGACACGTTCGACGGATTGTTCACGCCGTCCACGAGGTCGTAGGTGAACTGCAGGTTCTCGATGTCGATCGCCACGGCGGTGCCGTACGATGTTGTTGAACGTGGTCGGATGGCCGTTGTTGATCCGGCGGACCAGCCGCGGATGGTCCGGACACCGTAGTTGTCGAGGTAGTAGCTGATCATGCGGACGCGCGTGGCCGTCGTCGGAATGGTGCCGTTGCCGCAGGCGTATCGGGCGGCGCCGCCGCGCGGAGGGCGACGACGTTGCCGGCCGCCGCCCCCGTCTGGTTCAGCTTCAGCGAATCGCCGTTGGCGAACGTCACCCGCCGGCTCGTGTAGTTGATCGTCGTGATCTGCACCAGCGTCGTCGTGCGAGCCCTTCTCGAGCATCAGCAGCTGCCCGGCGAGCAGGCGATTCGACGCCGGTCTGAATGTTGATGGCCGGCTCCGGTCGCCGGGTTGCGTCGCCGCGATCGTCGACGTCGTGTTCGTCAGGCCGGTCAGCGGCATGTCGACGAAGTTGTTGTCGGCCATCAGCATCGTGATGGTGTCGGTCGCCACGCCGTTGATCGTCGGCCCGAGCCCGTTTCCGGGAATGACCGCGGCCCAGTCGAGGTCGCCGACCGGCGTCACGAACGCCGTGCCGGGAGGGCCCGGAATGTTCATCTGCACCGCACCCGTGCCGGACGGAATCAGGATGACGTGCCCGGGCGGCAGCCCCGAGCCGATCTGCAGCATGTCGCGGATCATCAGGTCCATGCCGGTGCGCAGCGAGTTGTTCACGCCGGTCATCAGGACCGCGCGCGTCGCGCATTTTCGACGCCTGGTCGTCAGCGCCGCCGCGGTCGCGCCCATGACGACGGTCATGATGCCCATCGAGATCAGCATTTCGGCGAGGCTGTAGCCGGCTTCTCTGCTGCGGCGGCGACGAATGATGCGATTGATGATTTGCATTTATGAATACGAGGACACGTACGTCGTGATGACGTACGAGCGCTCGATCCCCTGTACGGTGTACTTGATGGTGACCGTGATCTGACGGAGGTTCGGATTGACGTCCGACGTGCCGTCCCGCATCAGATCGGTGATCAGCGATCTGTCGCTTGAAGTTGTTGAGCGGCATGCGCGACGTCGTCGGTGTTTCCGAGGATGCCGTCCGGTCCCGGCGTGCGAAGCTCCTCGATCGCGCCGTCGTCGTTGGTGTTGACCAGACCGTCGGCGCCGGCGCACCGTCAGATCGGTGAAGCTCGTCCTTGAACACGCCGCCGGTCTGGGTATCGTTCTGAATCTTCGCCCACGTCAGCCGTCCGGTGTCGCGCGCCGTGTGCACGCTCTCGACCGCCTCGCGCGCCTTTTCGCGCGCGAGCACCGCAAACGACGAGCCCGACATGTACGCGAGGCCGTACGCCATGTAGCCGGCCAGCGTCAGCAGACCGGTCGGCGAGAATCGCCGTCGAGATGATGACCTCGACCAGGGAGAAGCCCTCGGAAGAGATCTCGCGTGCGTCGAATCGGTTGTGTCGTCATCAGTTCACCCATGCCGTGCCATTCCATGCCCACGATCGGATGAGCCCGGTCGCGCCGAAAATCGTCACCGCCCGCGCCGATGTCTCCTGGTCGTTGCATCGCCGACGAACAAGGTGCCGTTCAGCACGTCGCCGACTCGAGTCGATCAGCGTTCCGTCGCTCGTGAACCGGATCGTCGGCGTCGATGCCGAAGGCAATCGCGCCCGGGTGGCCGAACGAGTCCGGCGTATCCGGCACGCCGGTAAACCGCTTGAAGATCTGGCCGTTCTCGAGATAGCGCGGTCTGCGATCGAGCGTCGTCGCGTTGCTCGGGACTTCGACGCGGAAGATTTCAACCTTGTTGGGCTGCGTGAACACGAGCTGAAAGTCGCGCCGCTGGGAGGTCGCCTGGTTTCGCGCAACCTCGAGCACGTTCATCAGCGCGCCGGTCGAGTTGTCGGCCTTCGCCGCGTTCACCGCGTTCATCGTGACGCCGACGGCAAGACCCATGAGGGTCGTCATGATCGCCACGACGACGATCACCTCGATCAGCGAAAACCCGCGTTGATTCGAATTCACCTTGACCACGGCCCCCCCTACCGCAAATACAGGGCCGATTGGACGGGTGTGCCAGCTGGGCCGGGTTATCTCGTTGTCGGACGAGGGACTTATCGGCGCGAAATTTCAGGATTGTTTTTTCGGCCCGAGGACCCAGATTCTGCACACGAAATTACTGTTCGTCACGAATCACGTAATTCGTCGCCATCGGCAGGACGATCTGGAAGCTCGCTCCGCCCCCTGCGCCGGCGCCAACCTGAATCCGGCCGTTGTGCGTCACGACGATCTTCTGCACCAAAGCCAGCCCAAGCCCGGTGCCTCTGCCTTTGGTCGTGACGAACGGCCTGAAAATGCGTTCCCGATCGGAGCACGGCGATACCCGGGACCGTTGTCGTCAACCGACACCCGAACGTGCCCCGATTCGAGGCGTCCGTCGATGACGACCTGCGGGGCGATCGACGCGTCGACGCAGGCCTCGACGGCATTCCGCAACAGATTGCTGAATGCCTGACGCAAGAGCACGTCGTCCCCCTCGATTACGGGAAAATCACCTCGCACGATCACATCGCCTCCCTGGGCTCGCACGTCGCTCCGCACTTCGTCGGCGGCACGGTCGGCAATCGCGCGGAGATCGATTGGTGAAAGCATCAATTGCTGGGGCCGGGCGAAGTTCAGGAAGTTGGTCACCACCTCGCCGAGGGCCTCGGTTTCCTGGCGGATACCCTGGAGGTGCGGATGATAGGAAGGCGGCAGCGCGTTGATGTCGAGCAGTCGCGCGTAGCCATGAATCGTCGCCAGACCATTTCGGAATTCGTGGGCGATCCCGGCGGTGAGCTCGCCGACCTGCGCGAGGCTCTCTTTCAGGCGAAGCTGCTCCTCCATTTCCATCACGGGCGTCAAATCCGTGAACAGACAGATGGCGCCATGCGCGGATCCCGAGCCGTCCGACAGCGGGGAGACGCTCACACCGAAATAGGCCGGCGCCCCGTCCGCGGATTCGACCTGCAACGTGCGCCTGACGATCGCCGTTCCGGTGACGAGACACTCGTCGATGACCTGCGCCAGCGGTGCGGGCAGCACCGCGGGAAACTGGCGCCCGACCGCCGACGCGTCGCAGCTCAGGAGACGGCGCGCGGCTGGATTGACGATGCGAATCGACGGCCGTCGCTGTCGACGACGAGCAGGCCCGACGAGAGGCTTTCGACGATCTCTTCGCTGAGACGCTCCGATGCTTCGGCGCGCGCCGACATCTCGCGCTCCTGCGCTTTCAGCTTCTTCAGCGCGTCGTGCAGCGCGGCGGTGACGAACGCCGACTCGGTATTGTTGTCGCGAAGCGTCAGGCGCGCGTCCTCGCCGCCGCGGCAAAGCGCAACACGGCGAAGATCAGGATGCCGATGAGCGCCGCGACAATCGCGGTCAGACCGATGATGGCGTAGACCGGCCGACTCATCGGAAAAACGACGCGTACCAGGTGACCAGCGGTTCGCCGACCGCGCTGGCGGCAAGCGCGCCGAGCGCCAGGAAGGTCCCGAACGGGAGCGCGTATTTCATGTCGCCGCGGTGGAGCAGAATCATCGCGACGCCGACGATCGAGCCGATGATCGAGCCGAGCACCAGCGTCAGCAGCATGAGCTTCCAGCCGAGGAAGGCGCCGATCATCGCCAGCATCTTCACGTCGCCGAATCCCATGCCTTCTTCATGGCGGACGCGGAAATACACTTCGCCGACGAGCCACAGCGAGCCGCCGCCGACGACGATGCCGATGAGCGAATCGACCCAGCCCGGGGGCACGAAGAAGCTGAACAGGAACCCGATCACGATGCCGGGCAGCGTGATGACATCGGGCAGAATGCGATGTTCCAGATCGATCACGAAGAGGACGACCATCGCGCATGCAAACAGCAGCCGCTGCACGAGCAGCGGCGAATCGAACAGAAACAGCGCGCCGACGAACAGCGCGCCCGTGACGAGCTCGACGATCGGATATTTCGGCGAGATCGGCACGCGGCAGCTTCGGCAGCGTCCGCGCAGCCAGAGGTAGCTGACAATCGGAATGTTGTCGTACGGCTTGACCGGCGCGTCGCAGCTCGGGCAATGCGACGCCGGCCAGGCCAGCGACAGCCCCAGGGGCAGCCGATGGATGCAGACGTTCAGGAAGCTGCCGAACGATGAGCCCGAGCGCGGCGATATAGATGACGAGGAGCACGCTCATTTCATTGCACCGGCGGCGGCTCGGCGTTCTTCAGCTCGGGCGCGGCCGCCGGCTCTGTCGGCAGCGGCCACAGCGGTGAATCGCGCCTGACCCCGATTTCACCGGTTTCGGGGTCGAGCGTACGGTATGCCTGCCGGGTCGAGCGGCACGCCCCGAATCAGACCGGCGGCGGCCACGTCCTCCCACGACGCGGGCGCCGGCCCGTTCGCTTCGTGAACTCGGCCACGATCGTCCGCAGCGCGTCGATGTTGTCGAGCGCGTCGAGCTGTGCCAGCCGAAGTCTGTGCGTTCTGGCGCAGCCACTCGTCTCTCGTTCTGGCCGATCTGCACCCACATGGCTCTCGACGCCTGCCGTCGCCGCCGCGCGTCAGCATGACCGCGGCGTACGTGCGCAGCCACCAGGGCGCGCCCGTCGACCTCTCCGCCGCGCCCGAACCACTCCGCGGCGTGCTCGTAGTCGTGCAGGTGCCAGTAATAGATGAAGCCGATGTCCTGGTAGTAGTCCCACTTCGCCGGATCGAACGCGATGCCCTTCTCCAGCAGCGCGATCGCCTGGTCGGGCCGGCCGGCGCCGCCAGGCTTCGGCTCGGCGAGAAAGATCGCGCCGAACCGGTAGCCCACGGTAAACAGCGGATCGAGCGTCGTCGTGAGATCGAGCAGCGGATACAGCAGATCGAAGCTGCCGGTCCGCGGGTTCCTTCTGACGCTCGCCGCCGAAGTGCTGCAGCGCGCGGATCCAGTAGACGTCGCCATCATCGCGTCGTAGGAGAGCGACGCCCGCTTCATCACTTCGCCCGATCGGACGTAGAGGAGATCCTCTTCGACCAGGTTGAAGGCGAACGCCCGTTCGCGGACGACCTGCAGCGGTCACGACGAGCGCGAGCAACGCCACGAGGGCAGACACGAACTTGACGGTCTGCGCGCCGCGACGTCACTTGAAGTCGCGCCGCGTGAAGATGAACGTCGCCGCCGACACCAGCATGGCGATGTAGACGACGGCATAGGCCGTGTTCAGCAGGAGGTAGCCCGCCGGGACCGGCACGGCATGGACGACCTCGTTCTTGATGTCGAGCGGCGCAAGGTTCGGCAGAAGGTAGTACAGCGCGCGCGCCACGATACACGACGGGCTTCGAATCGACGATCGTCTCGAAGTTCTTCAGGTCCGCGTTGAAATGGCCCGACGACGTACAGACCGAACGTCAGCGCGGCCGAGAGCATCGGGCTGGAAAACGTCGAGAAGAAGAGCGCCACCGCGGTCACGATCGCCAGCTGCAGGAAGATCATCGCGATCGCCTTCAGCAGCGCGGGATCGACGGCCGGCGCGCTCCATTGCGGCCGGAACCACGCGCCGTCGAGCCAGGCCACGCGCGCCGAGCACGGCGTAGTAGGCCACGGTCATGATGACCAGATTGACGAGGAGCGTGAACACGAGGCCGCAGGTATTTGCCGACGACGAACTCCTGGCGCGGATGGGCTTGGCGAGCAGCGCGTAGATGCTGCGCTTCTCCACTTCCTTCGACACCAGGCCGATGCCGATGAACACGGCGATGAAGAGGCCGAACACCGACATCGCGACCAGGCCGAGATCCTTGATGATCTTGACGTCCTGCCCGGCCGTCAGCTGGCTCAGCAGGTACGACACGCCGATCAGCAGCACCGCGAAAAACACCAGGTTGTACAGGACCTTGTCGCGCACCGACTCCCTGAAGACGCTGACCGCGATGGTGCGGACGACCCTCATCTACGATGCCTGCCGGGCTGTCGTCGACAACGCGGGAGCCCGGCTGCTCGCCGACCTTCTTGATGAAGAAATCTTCGAGCGTCTCGCGGATCGGGTTCAGCGAGACGAGCTGCGCGCCGGCCGCGACCAGGTCGCGCGAGCAGCCGCTCGGGCGCGGGCTCGAGCGGCAACTCGAGCGAATAGCGATCGTGACCGAGCGGCGTCGACGCGCACGACGCGCGCGCGATGACGTTCGAGCGATTCGGCGGTCAGGTCGCCCACGACAAGCTCCCAGCCATGCGCCTGAAACGCCTGCAGGTCGGCGATGCGGCCGCTCGCGACGAGCCTGCCGCCCGCCATGATGGCGACACGGTTGCACAACGCTTCCGCGTCCGACAGCACGTGCGAGCTGAAGAAGACGGTGCATCCGCGATCGCGAAGCTGAGAATCAGGTTGCGCACTTCGCGGCGGCCGAGCGGATCGAGCCCCGACATCGGCTCGTCGAGAAACACCACCTCGGGATCGTTCAGCAGGGCCTGGGCGATGCCGACCCGCTGGAGCATGCCCTTCGAGAACTTCCGGAGCTGCAGGCGCCGCTCGCCGGCGATGCCGACCTCGTCGAGCAGCGCCGAGACGCGCTCGGTTCGTTCCCGGCCGTCGTACCCCAGAAGGTCGGCGAAATAGGTCAGCAGCTCCTCGGCGGTCAGGTAGTCGTAGAAGTAGGGGCTCTCGGGAAGGTAGCCGATGCGCCGCTTGACGCCGACATCGCCGACAGGTCTTCCCAGAATTTCAGCGGAGCCGGACGTCGGAAAAATCAGCTGTATCAGCAGCTTGAGGGTCGTCGTCTTGCCGGCCCCGTTGGGGCCGAGAAACCCGAAGGTCTCGCCCTGGGCGACCTCGAGGTTCAGGTGGTCGAGGGCGCGATAGGGCCTCGGGCGCCAGAATCCGATCTGAAAGTCCTTGGTGAGGTTCTCCGTGCGAATCGCGAACATGGCCCAAGTATTATCGGCCGCTCCGCGGCGAAGTCGCTTGAGCCGCAAAAGCCGGCGGCCGGCTACTTCACGACCGTGCCGTTGATCGCGGCGCGGGTCGTCGCGTTGAACGTGACAGCCGCCGGGCTCCCGTCGGCGTCTTCGAACAACGTCTGGTTCTCGTTGGTGCCGAAGTAGCGGACACCGGTCGTGTTGGGCGCGGTCGGCGCGGCAAACGCCTCGTAGATCGGTGTTGCGACTGTCACACTCGAGCACGTCGTAATGCCCGGTGATCGGTGCCGACAGCCGCATAGGTGATGTAATAGCCGCTCTTGCTGATCGTGCCGGTCGCCGAGAGGTCGGGGCTGATGAACGGCTGGCCACCACTGGTCGGCGGACTGCCGAGGTCGTCGAGGGCGGCCGCGTAGCCTCGACCGACTGGCGCAGTTGGTCATCCAGTTGAGGTTGGCACTGTTGATGACCCGCATGGACCCAATCGCTGACGCTTCGTTCCCGGCGATGCGCGCTCGCAGGAGGCCAGGCACTGCGATGGCCGCGATGATGCCGATGATGGCCACGACAATCAATAATTCGATTAGCGTGAACCCTCCGTCATCCCTGGCCACGCATGAGCCTGCCTCCTGTCGAACGCCCGGTCTTCTCCCCGTTTACTTCAGGGCCGTGCCGTTGCCGCCGCACGCGCTCGTCGCGTTGAACGTGACCGCCGACGGCGACGTGTCCTCGTCGGGAACACGGTGTTGTTCTCGTTGATCCCGAAGTAGCGCACGCCGATCGTGTTCGGCGTGACGGCGCCCCAAACGCTTCGTAGCCCGGCGTCGCCACCGTCGCGGTCGAGCACGTCGTGAGCCCGTGATTGCCGTGCCGACGGGCGCATAGGTGATGAAGTAGCCGCTCTTGCTGATCGTGCCCGTCGCTGAGAGGTCGGGGCTGATGAACGGCTGGCCGCCCTGGTCGGCGGGATACCGAGGTCGTCGAGGCCGTCGGCATAGCCGCGGCCGCTGGCGCAGTTGGTCATCCAGTTGAGGTTCGCGCTGCTGATGGCGCGCATCGAACCGATGGCCGACGCTTCGTTGCCCGCGATGCGGGCGCGAAGCAGACCGGGCACCGCGATCGCCGCGATGATGCCGATGATCGCCACGACGATCAGAAGCTCGATCAGTGTGAAGCCCTTGTTGTTTCCGGTTCTCATAGTTTCTCTCCTTGATACGGCGCTCAGCCGTGATGAACAAACCCATCGACGGCCAAGCGCGCCGTCGGGACGCCCTGCTCTTGAGCAACCCTCATACCAAGCATGGCTCTCGACCGCGATAACCTTCTAACCTATTGATTGTTATAGTCTTAACGAATAGAGTAAATTCTGATTTTACCACGCCGCCGAGCTTGAAATTGACAAAGTTTGTCAATTGCGGTTTGCACTAATTGTCAGTGCGGCTTGCCGATCTCCGCGATCCAGAACCCGCTCGGCGAGGTATAGCGCAATCTGACGTCGGGGCCTGTGGGAGCCTGAACCAGAACGAAGCACGCCACATAGCGGATCTCGCGTCGCGCGTGCAGGAGTGTGTCGATCGGGCCGTCGAACGAGATCGTCTTTCTGCCGGTGCGCAGATACACGAGCGCCGGGTTGGTGGTGGCGACCACATCGTTGGCGACATGTCGGTCCACCCATGCGAGGCCCGACTCGACCTCGCGCGCCTGGGCCAGCCACTGGATACGGTCGGGTTGGGAGCTGTCGCGGGCAAGCCAGACGTAACCGGCGTGATCGAGCAGACTGAGGCCAATCACACACAGCAGTACGGTTCGTGCGACGCTCGCGGCGAGTAATCGTGATTGCCCGGCACCTCGCAAAAGCCATGCAGCCAGAGCGCTGACTCCAGTTACCAGATAGACGGACAGATAGGGCGCCAACGGCAGGAGGAAACGAAAACTCCAGAACGGCCAGATGAGAACGATCGCAAGGGAGAGGGGAACCAGTAATTCGGCCACGGTCCACTTCCTGCGCACCGTCGAAACGAAGCCGATGATGAGGACAAGACCCAGTGTCGCGGAAATGACCTTCGTCGCACCGGCACTCCCCATGCTCCCCGTCCTGATTCCCACAGTCCCGCCGAGCGATACCAGTTCTTCACCACTCTCAAACGGCCCACGGAACAGGGTTGGCAGGAATATGCCGGCAACGCCGCGGCTGAAGATGTCTTCGATGTTGGTGGCAACCCGGCCGGGCAGGTCTGCCACGGTCGCGGTTCCAGAGCCTGGCGCGCCCGCCCACCGCATCCACAGTTGCTCCTGGTAGGCGTAAGCAATCGATCCGCCATGCGCGAAGCGCTCTTCACGAGTCGGGGCGTTCGCGCGCGAGTAGATGAGCCAGGGAAGAACGCACATCGCGGCGACCGCCCCGAACGTGGCCGCGCGTTTCCACTCGCGCCGTGCGACAAGCCAGATGCCTGCGGCTGCCAGCAGCGCAATGCCTGCCGATCGCATCAGGACTGCCGAACCTGCCATCACGGCGCCCAGGATCACAAGCGAGACACCGCGGGGATGCTCAACCTGACTGCTGCGATGGATGGCGAAGACGGCCGCCAGTTGCACGAAGGTGAACAGACACTCCGACATCACCGTAGAGGTCGCGAGGAACACGAATGCCGGGGTGAGCGTGAGAGCGAGGGCCGCATACGCCGCCAGATCGCGCTCGATGCGATGCTGCCGGCACCACACGTATGTGAGCGCCCCGGTTGCCAGCATGGCGGAGATTGAGAGGCTCTTCAGCAGCCACACGTTCTCGGGAAAGTCGGGCGCTACACGGAAGATGGCCGACAGGATGAACGGGAATCCAGGAGGATAGAGCGGCAGGATGGCCGTTGTACCCGAGCTGATGAGGCGATAGCCCTCTCCCGTTGCGAGCGCTTTGGCCAGCAGGATGTAATACGCGTCATCTACCATCATGCCTGCGACGTCGTTCAGCCGTACGACATAGAGGATCGACACCCCCGCGAAACAGGCAACCCAGACAGCGTCGAACTGCCTGCGCTGAAGCGGTTTCAATGGATGACACCCTGGGAGGGGCGCTCGACGGCATGCAAGCTGGAACGCGCGACTTCTTGAAACTCGTAGGGATGTGCCAACTCAGAAAAGTAGTAGCGGTCGGGCAATATCTCCATCTGGCCATCAAAGTAATAGTTCAGGATGTAACGGAATTGATTGACCAGCGATCCATCCGAGGGCACAAGTCCCTTCGGCGCATTGGGAAGGAGATACGCGGCAAAGTTCGCGAGCCGGACACTGATTCTCTCCTGCTGCGACATGCCGTTCTCGAGATTCGGTCCGTGATCCGAGTAAATGATGATGACTGGCGGCTGCGCTGATTCGGCCTGTATGCGCTCGATCACCCGGGTAACCTGTTCGTTGACGTACACCAGCTGATCGACGTACTTCGCCTTCTGCTCCCACAGCATCTTCTGAAAGTCGAACTGATTCGAAAGCGTGGCATCGACAAGCACCCGGCCGGAGCGATCGAACAGATATGGGTGATGCGGCACTATGAAGTGTGCGAAGACGAATTTCGGTCCCGCTCGGCGACCTGTCCTCGCGAGCTCGCCGAATGCCGTCCGATAACACTCGGCGAGGTTGGTGCTGATGCGCGATTGCAGTATCTTCAACCAGCTGGCCTCTGCGAGCGCGCGATGGAATTCGTCAGCGAACACCCCACGCTGGCACGGCACTTCTTCGTCCGCGTACGGATTTCGGAGCGTCGCTCCCCAGGTTGACTGAAAGTGGACTACGCGATAGCCCCTGGCCTTCAAGAATCTTGCGACGGCGTTGTTCCGCACCGCGTCGTACACGGGCGCATGGGTCTCTACCGCCGGCGAGATTCGTTCCCCCAGCAGAGGCTGCACGTAGTCCATGTTCAAGCTGGAGGCGAGCGAAAAGAAATGTCCAGTTGTAGTTGGCATTGTTCGCATCCCCGACATGGAAACCACGTTGCACCAACCCGTCGAGAAACGGAGAGTTGTCGAACCCGTAGCGCTGCCGAAGAACGTCTGCACGCGCATATCCGTCCAGGACGATCACGTAGACGTCGGGATGGTCCCGAGACGCGCTGACACTTCCGCTCTCTGCCGAACCAGACACAGCCGTCTCAGCCAGGAAGAGTTCGGTCGTCCTGAACGCCTGAATCGCAATCAGCCCCAAGAGCACGACGCCGATCGCATTGCAGCCGCTCACTATGAGTTCGGCCCACTCGTCGGCCGTCCTCTTCAAAGTGCGCCAGACAAGGGCGAGGGCGACGAGCCAGACACTGGTTTGAATCGGATGTACATCAGGGCGCAATGGACTGAAGATAGACGGCCGGACCGGTCGATTGGGCCAGCGAATCGAGAAACGATCCCTCGAATGCGCTGTGCACGGGCCCGTACGCGAAGAATAGAAGCGTGAGAGCCGCCACCACAAGCGCTGCGCGATTCCACGATCCAAGAACGAACTTCGACGCCGGCAGGAACAAGAGGGATGCAATGACGGCAATCGCGAGAGCTGTCAGCACAGCATCCGGTGCGGCCTGGCCTGGATTCGACACGGCGATGAACAAAACGGGATAGGCCGCGAACATGACGACAAACACCGGTCGGTTCCTCGTCATTCGCCGCCTGCGCACGAGAGCTGGCCCTGCCATGGCTCGTGGCGTCGCAGCCCCTGGAATACCTGTGCGAGAAGGCCAGCGTCGAGATCCACGTCTCCCGACCAGCGCAGTCGGGCGCTCCTCACAAGCGCCGGCCAGAGATCCTGAGGCGCAAGGGTGAATTCCACCTCGGATCTGGCGCGCTTGTCCGAGAGCCCGGCCAGCAGTCCGATGTCGATGAGTGAGACCGGGCTCGCAGCACATCGCGCCGGCATGCCGAACGTCGCGAGGAGCACCTGGTGATACCGCTCGTCGTGGAAGTTGTCCACAGTGAGTCCCCTGCGATCTCCATGATCCGAAAACAGGATGAGCCGGCGTCCACTTGTGGTGAACCCCGCGGCCTCAACTTCGGACTCAATCGCGCGTTGCATGTATTGGAGCTTCCAGGCATGCAGCTTGACCGGATCCGTATCGCGATCGACGTCCTGCCAATCGAAGGCGCGATCCGTGACGAGACCTCCAGCCGCACCAGCGATCGCGCGAAGGTCGGCCCACGACAGGTCCCGCATGGCGGGATACGCAGGCAGATGGGTATAAGTAAGGTGAGCAAAGACGAGCGTCCGCGTACCGTCCGAGCCTGCACGGAGGAGCTCGCGGATCTCCCGGCGCACGTCGTATGTGAACGTTCCCGCATGGTTCGGGGGAATGGCGCTCGGCCATGCTCGAGGTAACACGGGCCTGACGAGAGGAATCAGAAACGAGTTGTTCGCGACCGTGGCCAGCAGCACCTGGCGCCAGCCAACGGGACCGCTCCGGTCTTCATCGAACGGGGCTCTCGAACCCACGGTGCATGTGAGCTGATCGGGAAATACCGAGACAGTGCGATACCCGTGCGCACGGGCCGCAGCCAGCAGCGCGGGATGTCCTTCAGGAAGCGGCTGAAATGTGTGAAAGACACCGTGCACCCTCACCGGCTGCATCGTGAGAATGCTCGCCCACACTGAATTCGTGAGCAGACCGGGCGCAACAGGACGCTCGTACCATGTGCCGCCGCGCCGCTGTACCCATCCGTGGAGGGGCCCGATCGGATCGGCTTGAGGAGATCCCGTCCAGTCCGAGAATGACGAGGTCCGGCGGCGTGCCGCCCAACTCTGTCAGAGCCGCGCGCGTCGTCAATGGCACAGGAGCAAGAACGCCGAGGGCGATGAGCGCGCCGGCCAGACGCACTCGACACCCGCGCTTTCCAAAAGCGAACGAGCCGGCCATCACGACGACAATCAGCAGCAGCTCGACAGCGGCGACAGGCAGGCTGCGGAACGGTGCAACCCAGTAATGACCGAACACCCCGGGATACCAGAGGGCAACACCGGCAACGACGGCCAGGAGCGCGAGCAGGGGCTCGACACCCAGTCTGACGAAGCTCAGATGTCTGCCCTCCGTGTCGACTCCTAGGTACCGGAAGATGAAACTCGAGGCACCGAACACGATGCCACCGGCCGCCAGCATGTCGGGAACGAGAAGAGACACGCCCGCCAGGGCCGCAAAGAAGGCATCGTTCAGCGGCGGCGAGTAGTACGGAAGGTCGGCCAGTTCGAACGTCGCACTCACAACCGTGAAGAAGGGCCACACTATCCCTGCGAACAGCACATGCGCTGAGGTCCTCGTGGCATAAATCGACCGGCGCCACCCACCCGCGGGGGCGTCATTCCTGTTGCTCACCGCCACCTCACCTCAAACGTGCCGACGACTCTCGAGTGCGGAAACGCCTGCTCGATTCTGGCCACAAGGTCGGTCGAAGGTCCGAGCGAGAACCGGCGGCTGAGGTTCAGCACGACGACGCGCGCGTTCTGCCAGCCAGGCAGGTCGTTCGTTCCACCCTCCAGAGAACCGCGATCGTCGAAGAAGTCGAACAGCGTGCCCGATGGGCTGAAGCGGCCGGCCAGGAAGTACACCTCCGGTGCGTCCGGGCCGGCGACGAGCTGGCCGTCACCGATGCGCGACGCGATCAGTCTCAAGAGGCGCCGGTACATCACTGCGTCCGGCCCGCCCACTCGAAGGCTCGCCCGTTCGAGCTCGAGCGGCACCGTCGGCGCCATCACCTCGTGCACCACACCGAGGTTGTGGATGTAGCCCCGGTTCATGCTCGCAAGCGCGAAGACCAGCAGCAGCAGGGCTGCCCCCGGCAAGGCGGGACGCGTGGCCACCCCGGCGTTGCCGGCCAGGGCCACCGCGGCGAGGACGGCCAATGGCGTGACGTAGCAGAAATAGATCGGCGCGCTGAATGGAAACTGCACGAGCGACGCCCAGGCGAGCATGGCGGCGATCCCAAAGAGAATCCGCCGTTCCTTCGTGTCCTGCCCACGTGGCCGCGCGAGCACCACACAAATCGCCACAGGTAGGAGCGCCGCTACGCCACGAGCCGCCTGCCAGATCAGTTGGTAGACGGCTGGACTGTAGAGACCACGCACGGCCAGCGCAGCCGCTGCCAGGGAGAGAACTATCGCCGACGGCCACCAGCCTCGCAGCGGCCATCGAGCGAGTGATGGCGCCGGAGCGACGGCCCACAGGAGCGGGAGACCGGCGAAGATCCAGTGCGCCGGCGGCATCTCGAAGCTTGCGAACTGCACGCGGCGCTGCGGCAGCACGAACGCGCCGTTGATCAACGTGGCGACCTGCCCATCGAGAACATACGGCGCGACGAAGCACACCAGCGGGACGGCAGCTCCGCCAAGTGCCGGCACCAGTCCCCGGAGGAGAGCGGTCTGAGCGCCGCGGCCGCGGTTCGAAAACAACAGCCAGCAGCACGCGGCAATGGGCAGAAGAAGGTACAGCAGATCGGAGTTCGACAAACGTGCCCTGAGAATCCAGAACGCCAGCACGATGCCGGAAACGGCCACAGCGACGGCAGGAACCTGCGCTCGGCGCGAGGGCTGGTGCGACTCGCGCTCCGCGCCAGGGGCATAGACCAGCGCCATGACGAGCGCCATCAGGACGTACAGTCCGGTCTGCTTGATGAGGATGGAGACTCCGGCGGCAAGACCGGCAGCGGCCGCGTCGATCGGACGGCCGGTGTCGACATGGCGCGCGAACGACCATGCGCACGCCAGGGCGCAGACGAGCAGCCACCACGAGGGTAACGCCGCAAAGTAGTTGGGAAAACTCCAGCCGAGCGCCACCCATGCGCCAACGGCAGCCGCCACAGGTTCCAGATACCGTCTGAGGATGAGGTAGGTGAGCATCTGCGCGGCCACCGCTCCCGCAAAGAGCAGCCACCGCAGATAGAGAAGATCGATGCCGGCCAGCTTGAAGACCGCCGCGTGCATCCACGTCAGCCCGCCGGTATAGGGCTCCTCGTAGTCGATGTGAGGCAGCCCGCCCGCCAGCACTCGCTCGGCCGACTGGCCCAGCATGCCTTCGTCGTGCGGAATCCAGCCTCGCGGTACGAACAGCCAGAGATAGACCAGTGAAAGCGCCAGCAAAGCGAACGCCATCGGCCTGTCGCCGTGCGCGGGCAACCGCATCATTTCAAATTGTATTTCTTGACGTAGTAGCGGAACGACCGGAAGGTCATGCCGAGCAGCTCGGCTGCTCTTACCTGCACGCCACCCGCGCGCACCAGCGCCTGTGTGATGTATTCCCGTTCCAGCCCTTCGACGTGCTCTTCGAGGTTGAAACCCGATTCGGGCAGCAGACCTGCGGCCGCGGGCCCCTTCGGCCACGCGCCGCACGATGTGCTCGGGCAGGCTGTCGGGCAGAATCATCTGGCTCTTTTCGAGCGCGACCGCGCGCTCGATGACGTTCTCGAGCTCGCGGATGTTGCCGGGCCAGTCGTAGGCATCGAGCAGATCCATCGACTCCTGCGAGAGGCCGTGAATGTCCTTGCCCATCTGATCGCGATATTTCGACAGGAAATATTCGGCGAGCAGCGGAATGTCTTCGCCGCGCTCGCGGAGCGGCGGCAGCTGGATCGGGATGACGTTGATGCGGTAGAACAGGTCTTCGCGGAACTTGCCGTCGGCGACCATCTTCGTCAGATCCTGGTTGGTGGCCGCGATGACGCGCATCGCCGGCCTCGAGCTCTTCGACGCCGCCGAGCCGGCGGAACTTCCGCTCCTGCAGCACGCGCAGGAGCTTCACCTGCATCATCGGGGTCATCTCGCCGATTTCGTCGAGGAACAGCGTGCCCTTCTCGGCCGCCTCGATGAGCCCCTTCTTGTTGACGCTGGCGCCGGTGAACGCGCCCTTCATGTGGCCGAACAGCTCGGATTCGAGCAGCGTTTCGGGCAGCGCGCCGCAGTTCAGCGCGACGAACGGACGATCGCGCCGCAGCGAGTAGAAGTGGATGGCGCGCGCCACCCATTCCTTGCCGGTGCCCGATTCGCCGGTGACGAGCACGGTGCTGTCGGTGCGCGCGATCTGCTCGATGAGCTTGAAGACCGCGAGCATCTTCTCGCTGCGGCCGACGATGTTGGCGAACTGGTGCGCTCGTGCCGAGCGCCCGCTTCAGCAGCACGTTCTCCTGCCGGAGCTGGCGCTGCTCGAGCGCGTTGCGGACCTTGATCTTCAGCTCGTCGACGTCGAACGGCTTGCTGAGGTAGTCGTGCGCGCCCAGCCGCATCGCTTCGATGGCGGTGTCGGCCGACGCGAACGCGGTAATCATGATGCCGAGCATGTCCTGATCGATGCGCTTGGCGGCGCGCAGCACTTCGACGCCGCTCATGTCGGGCATCTTGATGTCGGAGATCAGGAGGTCGAACCGGCCGCGCTCGAGCTCGTCGATCGCCTTGCGGCCGTTTTCGGCAAGCGTGACGTCGTAGCCCTCGCGCCGCAGCACGATCGACAGCAGCTCGCGCATCGACCGCTCGTCGTCGACGACGAGCAGTCGCGCCTGCGCGGCGCGAGTTCCGGGTTCCGGGCTGCCCGTTCCGGGTTCGGCGTTGTCGAGTTCTTTGTTCAGGGACACAGTATTGGTTGATTCATCGCACTCCGATCAGGCGGTGGTGCCGGCACACGAACCGGCAGGCGCACGCTGACGATCGTGCCGCGTCCCGGCGTCGAGCTCACCTGAATTTCGCCGCTGTAGTCGCTGACGATCCGATGCACGATCGCGAGCCCGAGACCCGTGCCTTTCGCGAAGGTGCCGCGAAACGGCTGAAAGATGGCGTCGAGCTCGTCGGCCGGAATCCCCACGCCCTCGTCCGACACCTCGAGCACGACCAGTTCGTTCGCGCCCCCGTCCGCCGATTCGATGCGCGCGCCCAGCGTCAGGCGCCCGCCGGTGCGCATCGCCCGCAGGCCGTTGGTCGCCAGGTTCCAGACGATCTGCTGGATCTGGTTTTCGTCGGCCTCGAACGGCACCTCGCTCGCCGGCACGTGGACGTCGATGACGTGCCCTCGTGCAGCTCCGAGCTGTTCCGCAGGAGCAGCGCCGTCGTCGTTCAAGCACCCGGCGGACATCGAGCCGCGCAATCGAAAATCGCTGCGGCCGCGCGTACGCCAGAAACGAGCGGATGGTGTCGTTCAGGCGCTCCGATTCGCGCAGCACGATGTCCATCAACTGCGCCTGCTCTTCGGTGAGCGGCAGCTCCTGGCGGAGAATCTGAATCGATCCCGACATCGAGGCCAGCGGATTGCGAATCTCGTGCGCGATGCCGGCGGCCATCTCGCCGACCGCCGCGAGCCGCTGCCGCAGGCGCGCGTCGCGCTCGAGCTTCTTGATGTCGGTGACGTCCTGAAACGCGAACAGCAGGCCGGCGTTCCGCCTGGCGTCGCAGCTGCGTCGCGGTGAAGCCGAGCTCGATCTGGCGTCCGTCACCGGTACGATACGGGCTTTCGACGCGGCGGCCGCGGCCCGGCCCGGCGAGGCTGATCGAGCTCGGCGGCCACCGTGGGCGGCAGGTCGAGGACCTCCTCAATCCGCCGGCCGACGACCGCCCGCGCCGGATGGCCGGTAATCGCTTCGGCCGCGCGATTGAAGGTCAGGATGCGTCCCTGCGGATCGGTCGTCGCGAGGCCGCTCGCCAGGCTGTCGATGACGTGCTGGTTGAACGCCTGCAGGTCGGCGATCTCGTTCGACGCGCGCTCGAGCCGCGCGCCCGCCCGCTGCAGCCGATCGGCCAGCGATCCGCTGAGGAACGCGATCGAGAAGAACAGGAAGACGTTGAGGCCGGTCGTGTACGCCACGATGCGGAGCGGCGGCAGCGTGCCCCGGTGCTCGAGAAACGGCACGCCGAGCAGATCGGCAAGCCCGAAATACTGCGTCAGCACGATGCCCGACGTACAGCAGGGCGCTGAGCGTGGCGATCATCATCCCGCCGCGGCGGAACTGCACGCTGCTGGCGGCGGCGATCGGCAGCACGTAGAGCGCCGCGAAGTAGCTGGTGATGCCGCCGGTGACCGCGATGAAGCCCGAGACGATCAGCGCGTCGCAGGCCAGCTGGATGTCGACCATCCATCGGTGAACCGCTCCGCCCATTTCAGCGTCAGCGACCAGAGGATGTTCAGCGCGTACGTCACGCCGATGAGCAGGAACAGCGGCTCGCCCGGAAACGTGCCGGGCGCCGTCAGCTGGACGAAGACCGCCGAGCCGAGCAGCAGCGTGCTGATGCCGACGCGAATGGCGATCAGCCAGAAGAGTTTGCGACGAATGTCGCGCTCCGCCACGCTCGTCCTTATCCCGCCAGCTGGCTGATCAGGTCGAAGATCGGCAGATACATCGCGATGACGATGCCGCCGACGACGCCGCCGAGAAACGCGATCATGATCGGCTCGAGCAGCGTCAGCAGGCCGGCGACGGCCGTGTCGACTTCTTCTTCGTAGAAGTCGGCGATCTTCGACGAGCATCGTGTCGAGCGCGCCCGTCGTTTCGCCGACGGCGATCATCTGCGTCACCATCGGCGGAAACACGCCGGTCTCCTTCAGCGGCGCCGAAATGGTCTCGCCGCGCTCGATGCTCTTGCGCGTGACCAGGATGGCTTCTTCGACGACGGAGTTGCCCGACGTCCGCGCGGTAATCTCGAGGCCGTCGAGAATCGGCACGCCCGAGCTGAGCAGCGTGGACAGCGTGCGGCAGAACCGCGCCACGGCGATCTTGCGCATCAGCAGGCCGAGCACCGGCAGTCTTCAGCGTGATGCCGTCGATCTGATACTTGCCGCCCGTGGTCGCGTAGTACGTCTTGAAGGCGTAACGCGATGGCGACGATGCCGACGATGATGAAGGGCATGAAGCTGACGAGGAAGTTGCTGAGCGCGATGACGATGCGCGTCGGCAGCGGCAGCTGTGGCGCCGAGGCCGGCGAACAGCGCGGCGAACGTCGGGATGACCTTCCACAGAATGACGCCGACGACGAGCACGGCGATGACGATGACCGCGATCGGATAGATCATCGCCGACTTGACCTGCGCCTTCAGCTTGACGGCCTTTTCGATGTAGGTCGCGAGCCGCTTGAGAATCGTGTCGAGAATACCGCCGGCTTCGCCGGCGGCGATCATGTTCGTGAACAGCGGGTCGAACGACCTTCGGATGCTTCTTCATCGCGTCGGCGAGCGACGCGCCGCTTTCGACGTCCGACCGGGTCGCGAGAATCGTCTCGGCGAAGTTCTTGTCCTCTTCCTGGTTGCCGAGAATCTCGAGACACTGCACGAGCGGCAGGCCCGCGTCGATCATGACCGAGAACTGCCGGATGAACACCGCGAGGTTCTTGGCGTTGACCTTCTTGCCGAGCTTGCCCTTCTTCGCCGCCGCCGCCGCCTTCTCCTTCGTCGGCGCGATGCGCGTGACCATGCACCTGCTCGCGCCGCAGCGCCGCGACGGCGGCGTCGGCGTTGTCGGCGATGCGCTCGCCGTTGACCGTCTCGCCGCCGCGCGTCCGACCCGAATATGCAAATGTAGGCATGACTGACCTCTTGTTACCTATCTCCTGTACCGGCTCCGTCATCGGCGGCCGCGCGGCATGCCCGGACGCGCGCCGAGGCCGGCGCCCTGCACCACGCCCACGCCGCGCGCGATCATCTGCTCGAGCTCGTCCTTCAGGGACGACGCCGCCATGCGCCGTTTCGAGCGTGATCTGCTTGGTCATGTACAAGCGTCGCCAGCGACTGGTTGAACGTCTGCGTGCCGAGCTTCTCCTGACCCGCCTGCATCGACGAGTAGATCTGGTGGATCTTGTCCTCGCGGATCAGGTTGCGGATCGCCGGCGTCGGCACGAGAATCTCCTGCGCCACCACGCGGCCGCCGCCGATTTTCGGCAGCAGCGCCTGACAGACGATGCCTTCGAGCACGAGCGACAGCTGCGTGCGGATCTGCGACTGCTGGTGCGCCGGGAACATGTCGATGATGCGGTTGATCGTCTGCGCCGCCGAGTTCGTGTGCAGCGTGCCGAACGTCAAGTGCCCCGTCTCGGCGATGCGCAGCGCGGCTTCGGTCGTTTCGAGGTCGCGCAACTCGCCGATGAGGACGATGTCGGGATCCTCGCGAAGCGCGGCGCGCAGCGCTTCGCTGAAGCCCTTGGTGTCGCTGTGCACCTCGCGCTGATTGACCAGACAGCCCTTGTGCTGGTGGATGTACTCGATCGGATCTTCGATCGTCAGGATGTGCTCGTTCCGCTCGTCGTTGATCTTGTCGAGCATCGCGGCGAGCGTCGTCGACTTGCCGCTGCCGGTCGGACCGGTGACCAGCACGAGCCCGCGCGGCCGCTCGGAGAGCGTCGCCAGCACCTGCGGCAGGCCGAGATCCTTGAACCCCTTGATCTGCTCCGGAATCAACCGGTAGACGGCGCCGACCGCGCCGCGCTGGTTGAAGACGTTCGAGCGGAACCGCGCGATGCCGCGGATGCCGAACGAGAAGTCGAGCTCGAGCGTCTCTTCGAAGCGCTTCTTCTGCGCGTCGGTCATGACGCTGTAGGCGAGCTGCTTGGTTTCGGTCGGCGTCAGATCGGGCATCTCGAGCCGGCGCAGCTTGCCGTGGACGCGCACCTGCGGCGGCGTGTTGATCGACAGGTGGAGGTCCGAGCCCTCCAGGTCGACGGTCATCTTGAGCAGTTCAGGCAATGTTGGGGGCATTAGTGTTCCTCAATCTGCAATTCCCAATTGACAATTGCCATTGCACGATCACTTCACCGTCTCCCGCGCTACCTCTTCTATCGTCGTCAGACCGTCTTTGACTTTACGGAGACCGCTCATCCGGAGCGTGAGCATCCCTTCCTCGATCGCCTTGCGCCGCAGCTCGAGACCCGACGCACCCACCAGAATGAGCTCGCGCAGCTCGTCGGTGATGTCCATCACCTCGTAGAGACCGACGCGGCCCTTGTAGCCGGTGTTGTTGCATTTCTCGCAGCCGTTGCCCTTCTTCGGCACGACGCTCTTCGCGTCCTCGGCCGAAAAGCCGGCCTGCACGAGCGCCTGCGCGGGCGTCGGATGATCGGCCTTGCAGTTGGCGCAGATGCGGCGCACGAGACGCTGCGCGCAGATGAGGTTCACCGAGCTCGCGACGAGAAACGGCTCGATGCCCATGTTCATCAGCCGGTTGATCGTGCTCGGCGCGTCGTTGGTGTGCAGCGTGGAGAGCACGAGGTGGCCCGTGAGCGCCGCCTTGACCGCGATCTCGGCCGTCTCGAAGTCGCGGATTTCGCCGACCAGGATGATGTTGGGGTCCTGCCGGAGAAACGAGCGGAGCGCCGCGGCGAAGTTCAGGCCGATGTTCTCGCGCACCTGCACCTGGTTGATGCCGGGCAGGTTGAACTCGACCGGATCTTCCGCGGTCATGATGTTGGTTTCCGGCGTGTTGATCTTCGCGAGCGACGAGTAGAGCGTGTTGGTCTTGCCGCTGCCGGTCGGGCCGGTGACGAGCACCATGCCCCACGGCTTGCTGATCGCCACCTCGAATCTCGGCCAGCGACTCGCTGCTCGAAGCCGAGCTTCGTCATGTCGAGCATCAGCTTGTCCTTGTCGAGCAGACGCATGACGATCTTCTCGCCGAAGAGCGTCGGCAGGCACGAGACGCGGAAGTCGATGTCCTTCGAGTTGCCGTTGTCGGCGAAGCGGATCTTGATGCGGCCGTCCTGCGGCAGCCGCTTCTCGGCGATGTCGAGCTTCGCCATGATCTTGATGCGCGAGGTGATCGCATCGCGCATCTTCATCGGCGGCGCCATGATGTTGTAGAGGATGCCGTCGACGCGGTAGCGGACGCGGAATTCCTTCTCGTACGGCTCGATGTGAATGTCGCTCGCGCCCTTCTGAATGGCCGACATCAGCACGACGTTGACGAGCTTGATGACCGGCGCCTCGCCGCCCTGCCGCTCGAGCGACTCGGCGCTGATCTCCTCCATGTCCTGGAGGACTTCGACGTCGTCGGCGCCGGCGACCGACATCTCCTCGATCGACTTGGCCGCCATCTCGAGCGCGCTCGGCGCCGCCGCATCGACGCTGCGCCGCCTGCCGCGGCGGCCTTGGCGCAGCGCGTAGTACCGGGTGATCGAGTCGCTGACCGCCGTCTCCGACGCGACGACCGGCTCGACGTTGTAGCCCGTCATGAACTTGATGTCGTCCATGGCGAAGACGTTGGTCGGGTCCGTCATCGCGATCGTGAGCGTCGCGCCCGAGCGGCTGAGCGGGATGATTTGATACTTCTGGGCGGTCTCGGCCGGAATCAGCTTGATGACCGCCGGGTCGATCTCGAACTGGGCGAGGTTGATCGACGGGACGCCGTACTGCTTGCTGAGGAGCGCGGTGAGCTCTTCGTCCTTGACGAAGCCGAGCTTGACCAGATTGAAGCCGAGCTTCCCCCCGTTGGCCTTTTGGTAGTTCAAGGCCTCCTGGAGCTGGTCCGGAGTGATGCGCTTCTCTTTTAGAAGAAGTTCGCCGATGCGAACGGCCATGGGGAGTTCATGATTGATGACATTAATTGTCAATGACTGACCTAAAATGCTATTCTCCCGCCAAAATTCCACGTCTTCTCGTCCGATTCATTCGACTTGGTCACCTGACCTTCGACGTACGTCGACTGCGGCAGCCTCACGCGTGACTCCGCCGGACAGCGCACGGCTCGAGTCGCCGAGCGTGCTCCAGCGAACCCCACCTCGAACCCCAACCAGACCTTGCGCCGAGCCAGTATTCTCCGCCGACCGCCGCGACCCGCCGGAGTCGCCGAATGGCCCAGGCGTGGTCGTCAGATCCGCGTCGACCGCCAGCGAAAACGGCCCGTGCACGCCCGACGCCACCGAACGTGGCGTCAGCGCGGCGCCGATTCGAAACTGCCGCTTCATCGTCACCGGCCCGGACTCGGTGGTGAACTCAGGTTCCCGGAGGTTCCTGACCACCAGGCCGAACCGGATATCCCAGGCCGACACCATGGCCCCTGCATCGAAATCGACGGTCGTCCGGCCGTCGGCCAGCTCGACCGCCCCCGATACGATTCTTGTCGTCGTGCCTACAACAAGCCCAGGCACAATGGTTTGCACGACTGTGAAGCCGACGTTCGTGGTCGTGAGCGTACGGATCGGCACCTGTCCCGATCCCCCGTTTTCTCGGTCAGGCGAGGGTGAAACTGTAGGTAAACGGGTGGCCTGGTGAGCCCGGTAGTAGCTCAGGCCGAAGACCGGGAGGGTGGCGCCGACAAAGACCGTCGAGCCTTTCGCGACCGAGACCTGAAGATCGAAGATCGACCCGTTGGCAATGCCCGCCGGGTTCCAATAGACGGCGCTCGCGTCGTCAGCGACGGCGACGAACGCCGTGCCCATGCCCTCGGCTCGCGTGCCGATGTCGCCGAATGTCTGGGCGCCGATCGAGAGCGGGACTGGCAAGAAGAGCAGGACCGCGAAGAGGACGATGGTGCGCATCCGCGCATGTTACAGCCCTGATGATGCACGCCACCGGCGCCGATGGCTAGCGTAGCGCTCGGGCGCGGTGTCTAATATCAGGTTTGGGCACGGGGCTTCGGCCCTGTCTCACCCCGCCAGCACGGCGGCGGCAACGACCGTGGTCCACAGGCCGTTCTTGTCGCCGACGGCGGTCTGGGTCACGTTTTGTGTGCGGACGATTTGATTGGAGAGCCGGTACACTTCCTTCTTTTCGTCCCAGCTCTTGTCGGGACTGAATTCGAGACCGAGCGTGGTCGCCAGCATCTCGGCGGCGAGCTCTTCGGCGTAGTCGCCGGCCGTATCCTCGTTCTCGCCGAAGCTGTGGTGCTCGGACAGGTAGCCGTAGAGTTTCGAGTCTCGTGGAATGGCCACACCGACCGTGGCCGCGATCAGCCGGTGGGGCTCGCGTGTGGCCGTCTCGGACATCACGACGAAGGTCACCTGGCCGGGCTTGAGCCGTTTGATGCCCTCGCTGCGCGACATGATGCGGCAGCCCGGGGGAAAGATACTGGACACGCGAACGAGATTGCACGCGGCGATGCCCGCCGACCGCAGCGCCAGCTCGAAGGACGTGAGCTTCTCCCGATGCTTGCCGACACCCTTGGTGAAGAACATTTCCTTCGGGACAAGGTTGAACACGGCCGGGAATGCTACCACGGAACCGCGCTGCACCCGTGCACGTCTTAGTTGAAGAACCATAAGGAGTACAGCGTTTGTTGGCCGATGCCGTACAACGTGTGGCCGGCATGGTGCGATCGCCGCGCGCGACGCTCGCCGGCGCCATCGCGAACCCCCAGTCGCTCGGTCTGGCGCTCGTCATCGTGACGATTGTCACCGCGTGCAGCGTCGGGTTTCTGCTGACACGCGTCGGCCAGCTCGCCGCGCTCGATCAGCAGGTGCGGCAACTCGAATCGTTCGGCACGGTGGTCAGCGACGACACATATGCCGCGCTGCGCGACCTTGTGCCGTACCGCCCGGCGATGAGCGCGGCGGTGATTCTCATCGGGTGGCCGGTCGGCTGGCTGGCGCTCGCCGGCGCGCTGCAGTGACTTCGGAAATCGAACCGGCAACGGCCACGCGACCTTTGCCCAGGTATTGACGATCGTCGTGCACGCCTCGGCCATCTTCGCCGTGCGCGCACTGGTCGCGGCACCGGTCAACTACGCCCGCGAGTCGCTTGGCGGCGCCACGAGTCTCAGCATGGTGCTGCCCTCGTTCAGCGAATCGACGTTTCCGGCCCGTCTGTTCGGCGCGCTCGACGTGTTTGTCCTCTGGTGGGTCGTGCTCGTTGCGCTGGGATTGAGCCTGCTGTACCGAACGCGCACGCTGCCGATTGCGCGCTGGCTGTTTGGCGCCTATGCGGCGGGCGCCGCCGCGCTCGCGCTGACGCAGGCTCTTCGAGGAGGCATTTAGTTGTCGCGAAACAGGAAAATCATCATCGCGCTGGTCGCGCTCGTGCTCATCGCGTCGGCCGGCGGCTACGCGTGGTGGACGCGCCGGACGACCGCACCCACTGTCACGGTGGAGACGATTCGGCAGCGCGACCTCGAGGCGGTCGTGTCGGCGTCCGGAAAGATTCAGCCGAAGCGCTTCGTGAACATCAGCGCCGACACATCGGGACGCGTGGTCGATCTGGCCGTCAACGAAGGAGACCGCGTCGCGCTGGGCCAGTTCCTCATGCAAATCGATCCGCGCACGCTGCGGTCGCGCGTGGAAAGCGGGCAGGCGGCGCTCCGCGGCGCGGAGTCGGCGCTCGACCAGGCGCGGCAGGGCGTCGAGACGGCCCGCGTCCAGCTGCAGGTCGCGCAGCAGAACCTGAAGCGGCAGCAGGAGCTGTGGAAGATGCAGCTCACGCCGCGCGAGACGCTCGAGCGCGCGGAAAACGACGTCAGGCTGGCGCAATCGGCGCTGGTCGAGCGCGAGAAGCAGGTGAAGACGCAGGAGGTGCGCCTCGGGCAGGATCGCGCGCAGCTCGACAGCGCCCAGTTCGACCTCAGCAAAGTGCGCATCGAGGCGCCGATTGCGGGCATCGTGACGCGCCGGAACATCCAGGAAGGGGAAACGGCGGTCGTCGGCACCATGAACAACGCCGGGACGGTGCTGCTGACCGTCGCCGACATGTCGGTGATTCAGGCGGAAGTCGAGGTTGACGAAACGAACATTCCTAACGTGTCTGTGGGACAGCCAGCCAGGATCACCATCGATGCGATGCCTGAGCGTACGTTCAAGGGACACGTCACCGAGATCGGGAACAGCCCGATCCAGGCAGACCGGTCAGCAGCAGCAACAGTCGCAGCAGGCCACGAACTTCAAGGTCGTCGTCGTGCTGGACGAAGTCGTGCCAGACGTACGTCCTGGATTCACCTGCACTGCTGACATCACCACCGCCACGCGCACGCACGTGGTGGCGGTTCCGATTCCCGCGGTGGCGGTGCGCGAGCTCATCTACGACGCGAAAGGCGGCATCGTGAAACAGCCGAAGGTCGACAGAGGCCGCGGTAACCAGCCGGCGGCGACGACGACGCCGGTCGAGCTCGAGCCGGGACAGACGCGGAAAGAAACAGAAGGTGTCTTCCTGATCAAGGACGGACGCGCGGAGTTCCTCCCGATCAAGATCGGCATTGCCGGCGATCGCTATTTCGAGGCGCTTGCGGGGGTCAAATCCGGCGACCAGGTCATCACCGGCCCGTACAGCAGCGTCCGTGGCATGGCCGACGGCGACCCGGTGCGGGTGCAGACCAGCCCGGATGCGAACCGGAACCCGGGAGCCGGGTCTTGAAGGGCAAGACCCGGCCTACATACGTAGGGCGGGTCCTGCTCTATGGACCCGCCGGCCAGATATGAATAAGTATCTCGACGCGGCGGGCATCGCACTGAGTGCCATCTGGGCGGCCAAGCTGCGCTCGCTGATGACAGTGCTTGGCAACATTGTCGCGGTCACGTCGATCATCGCGGTCGTCTCGCTCATCCAGGGATTGAACGCGTCGGTCAAGTCGGCGATTCTCAACCAGGCCGGCTCGGATTCCTTCAACATTCAGCAGTACCCCATCACCCGCAGCGACGAAGAGTTCGAGAAGGTGCGCAACAACCCGCGCATGACGCTGGGCGACGTGCGTGCGATCCGGCGTAACAGCGAGCTGGCCGGGTCGGTGATGGCCGACGCCAGTTCGAACGGCCGCGTCACCTACCGCGACCGATCGATCGATCAAACCCGCATCCAGGGCGTCACCGACGACTACGTGAATTTCTCGAGCTTCGATGCGGAGCGCGGACGTCTGATGAGCCCCGCGGAAGTTCAGACGTCACGGCCTGTTGCCGTCATCGGCTGGGGCACGGCCGACCGCCTGTTCGCGGATCTGGACCCGCTCGACAAGCCGATTCAGATCGAAGGCATGCACTTCCGTGTGGTGGGCGTCAGCGCCAAACGCGGGACACTGCTCGGCCGCTCGCAGGACGAGTTCGTGGTCATCCCGCTCGGGCAGTTTCAGATGATGTTCGGCTCGAGACCGCGACTGTCCGTTTCGGTGAAGCCGCGCGACGTATCGCAGATAGCGGCGGCCACCGACGAGGCGATGATGGCGCTGCGAAGCGCTCGCCGCCTGAAACCCAGACAGCCCGACAACTTCGGCATCTTTACGTCGGACACCATCCTCGACATCTATCACCAGGCGACCAACGGCATTTTCGCGGTGCTCGTCGGCGTGGTCGGACTCTCGCTGGTCGTCGGCGGCATCGTCATCATGAACATCATGCTGATGGTGGTGACCGAGCGCACGCGCGAGATCGGCCTGCGCAAAGCGTTGGGCGCGCGGCGATCGGATATCACGTCGCAAATCCTCACCGAGTCGGTCGTGCTGTCGATGTTCGGCGGGGTGATCGGCACGCTGCTCGGCGGCGCCATCGCGACGACGATCGCCAGATTCACGCCGATTCCGGCGTCGGTCGAGCTGTGGTCCGTTGCGCTGGGCATCGGCATCACGGCCATCGTCGGGCTGTTTTTTGGCCTGTATCCGGCGCTCCGCGCCGCGCGGCTGGATCCAATTGAAGCCCTGAGACGGGAGTAGCAGGTAAAGGAAAAGGAAGAAAGAAGAAGGAATAGAGAAAAACGCAGACACCGCGACAATCAAATTATGAAAGCACCAAGGATCCGCTACGGTTTGCTGCGCGAGGTCATCATCATGGCCTTCGAAACCGTGCGCGGCAACAAGATGCGCTCGGGGCTGACGGTGCTGGGCGTCGTCATCGGCATCACGTCGATCGTCGCGATGACCTCGCTCATCCGCGGATTCGATCAATCGCTGCGCGGACTGATTCAGCAGCTTGGCCCCAACACGATCATCATCTCCCGGTTCAGCTTCACCAATTTCGTGAACGGCGACGAGTTGAAGACGCTGCTGAGCCGGCCGAACCTGACGATTGCCGACAGCCGCGCCATCGAGGAGCAGGCCACGCTGCTGCAGACGGTCGACGTCCAGCTCGGTGGCGGCGGTCCCGGCTCGATTCAGCAGCGCGTGTTCTACCGCGATCAGCGGACAAAACCGATCATCGTCTTCGGCACGACGGAGAACTTCCAGGAAGGCACCAACATCCCGTTCCTCGGAGGCCGGTTCTTCAACGGCACCGAGGTGCAGTACCGCAAGAACGTCGTCGTGCTGGGCAACACGCCTTATACGCTGCTGTTCGCGGCCACCGGCATCGATCCGATCGGCAAGATGGTGCGGGTCGGGAGCGAGCGGTTCGAGGTCGTCGGGGTCTATGCCAAGCGCGCCGCCGGCGGGTTCGGATCGGGCGCCGACGATTTCGTCGTCATTCCCTATACGAGCTACCAGCGCATCTTCGGCCTGCGCGCCGTGCGCGTGTTCCGCAACTCGATCATCATGCCGGTTCAAATCTCGGTCATGCCGCGGCCCGGCGTCCGGGTGGCCGAGGCGATGGCCGAGATCGAGCGCATCATGCGCAGCCGCCACGGTCTCAAGCTCGACGACCCGAACGACTTCAATATGGAGACGCAGGATCAGTTCCTGAAGCTCTGGGACCAAATCAGCAGCGCGACGTTCTTCGCGCTGGTCGTCATCTCGTCGATCGCCCTGATGGTAGGGGGCATCGGCGTGATGGCCATCATGTCGATCTCGGTGACCGAGCGCACGCGTGAAATCGGCGTCCGGCGCGCGCTGGGCGCGCGGCGGCGCGAGGTGCTCTTTCAGTTCCTCACCGAAGCTGTCGTGCTGACGTCGATCGGCGGCGTCCTCGGAATTCTCCTCGGTGGCGCGATCGGCGTGATCGCGCACCTGATCACCGGCTTTCCGATCTCTCTTCCCATCTGGTCTTTCGCCATCGGCCTGGGATTCTCCGCCACCGTCGGCATCGCCTTCGGCATGTATCCCGCCATTCGCGCCGCCCGACTGGATCCGATTGAAGCGCTGAGGTACGAGTAGCTATCAGCTATCAGCTGTCAGCCGTTCGCGGTTCTCAGTTAGAAAGGAGTGCCCGCCGATGCAGGACTTTCGAAAGCTCAAAGTGTGGCAGAAAGCGCACAGCCTTGCCCTGGACGTCTACGCAAGAACCGCGGATCTTCCCAAATCTGAAACGTTTGGACTCACGGCGCAGACAAGACGCGCAGCGGTTTCCGTTGCAGCCAACATAGCGGAAGGAAGCGCGCGGAGCGGGGACAAGGAGTTCGCCAGATTTCTCTACATGTCGCTCGGTTCAGCAAGCGAGCTGGAGTATTTCTCGATCCTGATTGGCGATCTCGGGCTGTTGAAGAAGTCCGACACCGCTAGGATTGGAACGGATGCGGCCGAAATCAAACGCATGCTCAGCGGCCTCATCGCGAGCCTTCCCCTTCGAAAAGGTCTGACAGCTGACAACTGATAGCTGACAGCTGACAGCTGATAGCTTCCAAAGGCGTGACCCGCCACACCAGCTGTCGTGGACAACCGGTATGGCGGGTGAAAGGTAGGAACTAGTAATAGAGGAACTCGCGGCCGGTGGTTTGGTTTTCGGCAAACCACGTCTTGATACGCTGAGCGGAACCGCGCGCCGCTTCACCGAGCGTGATGGTCGATTTCATGTCTCCGCGCCGATCGCGATGCACGGGGCGCGTGAACTGCAGCGCGTACGTCCTGTTGCGGTCGCGGGTTGAGACGCGCACGAGGTCGCCGCTCATGTCGGGGTTCAGCACCTCGAACACGTACGAACCAGGCGGCAGCGTCACGCCCGGCAGCGCAACTGGAGCCCTGAACGTGAAATGGGTCGTGCGACGAGCGTCGATAGCCCCGGTGGGCGTGGTCGCAACGACGCCGAGAAGCACGACGCCGCACAAGATGTGAACGAGTCTTCGCACACGCATGTTGTCCTCCTTGGATTCCTGCCAGCGCCGGCATCGGCCGTTCGCTCTCTGTAGTTAACGCGCTGACACGCGCCGGCGAACGCGCCTGCCAATGGTGGCGTCACGGCCTGGTGCGTGCAGAGAAATCCGCGGCCAGACGCTTGACCGCGCGGCTGACCGCCATGCGCGCCGCGTCAACCGTGGGCAGGCCGTACCGGTGTGCAATTTCGGCGAGGCTCCACTGCATTTCGATACGCGCGACGATGAGCGCCCGATCCTTGGGCGAGAGATGGGCCACCGCGTCCCGATAGTGCTCGTACTCCTCCTGCCGGATCGCGTCCTCGAGCGGAGACGTGCTGTCGGACGGGTGATCGGCGGGCAGTTCGAGCGGCGGGGGCTGCCGGCCGATGCGCCGGATTTCGTCGCAGATTCGGTTGATCACCGACTGCCGCAGGTACGCCTGCATGGCCCCGACGTGGCGCGGCTCGAAGGTCCCGAGGTTGCCGAGCACGTGTAACGCCGCTTCCTGCACGAGGTCACCGGTATCGAGGCGGCCGCGCGCCGCCGGCGGCAGACGGCCGTGCGCCCAGCGTTTCAATGGCGGGAGGCAGCGCTGCAGCAGGGCTTCCATGGCGAGCCGGTCGCCTTGACGCGCTTTCACCACCAGCTCGATGGTCGGCTCGTCGCTCAGCAGGGGATCCCCCGGCCGTTCGGGTTCGCGTAACCGCCTGCGCTCGTCGATTGCGGGCTCAAGGTAGACCATGACGTTCTCCATTTCTACAGGCGACTCCTGGGGGGTTCACCCGTTACAACGTCCGGGCCGCCCGATCCGAACAACAACCATCCCGTACCGGTTTTGCTCGGGTTATGATGGCCGTTCACCCCCTTTGGTTACCCCGGCGCGCCTGCCGCACCGGGACCCCGTTTCGGAGGACTACCGTCTATGAAGGTCTATGACGCAGCGAACATCCGGAATGTCGCTCTTGTCGGCCACAGCGGCTCCGGAAAGACCCAGCTCACTTCGGCCGCCCTCTTCGACGCCGGATCGGTCAACAGGTTCGGCAAGGTCGACGACGGCACGACCGTCACCGACTTCGACGAAGAGGAAATCCTGCGCAAGCACACCCTCTCGGCCAGCCTCGCCTACGCGGAGTGGAACAAAGCGAAAATCAACTTCATCGATACGCCGGGCATGGCGAATTTTCTGGCCGACGCGCGCGCGGCCCTGCGCGTGGCCGACGCGGCCATCGTGGTCGTCGACGCGGTCTCCGGCGTGCAGGTGCAGACGGAAAAGACGTGGCAGGCCGCCGAGGAAGCCGGGCTGCCCCGGCTCGTGGTGGTCAACCGTCTCGATCGCGAGCGGGCCAGCCTCGAACGCTCGCTGCAGTCGATTCACGGCGCGCTGAGCCGCGCCGTCGTTCCGGTGCAGCTCCCGATTGGCGAAGAGAAGTCGTTTCGCGGCGTTGTCGATCTCGTGGCGCTGAAGGCCTACGTGTTCCTGCCCGACGGCAGCGGCAAGTTCAGCGAGTCGCCGGTCCCGCCCGAGCTGGCCGACCAGACAGCCGCCGCGCGCGAGGCACTCATCGAAATGGTCGCCGAGAACGACGAATCGCTGATGGAGAAGTTCTTCGAAGCCGGCACCCTCACGCAGGAGCAGCTCGTGGCCGGGCTGCGCAGCGCGACGGCGTCGGGCAAGGTCTTTCCGCTGCTCTGCACCTCGTCTGTGCTGAACATCGGCGTCCAGCCGCTCCTGGACGCCATCGTGGGCTACGTGCCGTCGCCGGCCGAGCGGCCGTTGACGATGCTCAACCCGAAGACGAACGAAGAAGCCGTCCGCCCGTTCTCGGAGAACGGGCCGGCGTCGGCGTTCGTGTGGAAGACGATTGCCGATCCGTTCGCGGGCCGCATCACGATGTTCCGCGTCATGTCGGGCGTGCTCAAGGCCGACTCGACCGTGCACAACAAGACCCGTGACACGCCCGAGCGCCTCGGTCACGTGGTCCTGCTCCAGGGAAAAGGTCAGGCGAACGTGCCCGAGCTGCACGCCGGCGATCTCGGCGCGGTCCCGAAGTTGAAGGACACGCTCACCAACGACACGCTCGGCGACAAGGCGGACCCGGCGGTGTTTCCCAGCACGAAGTTCCCGGAACCGGTGTTGTCATACGCCATCGAGCCGAAGAGCCGCGGCGACGAAGACAAGATCAGCACCTCGATGCACCGGCTCGAGGAGGAGGATCCGTCGATCAGCTACAGCCGCGATCCCCAGACGAAGGAGCTGCTGCTCTCGGGACAGGGACAGCTGCACATCGAAGTGACGGTGGCCAAGCTGAAGCGGCGCTTCGGCGTGGACGTCAACCTGAAACCGCCCCGCATTCCGTATCGCGAGACGATCAAGGCCGCCACCGAGGCGCACGGCCGGCACAAGAAACAGACCGGAGGCCACGGCCAGTTCGGCGACTGCAAGATCAAAGTCGAGCCGCTGCCGCGTGGCACCGACTTCGAATTCGTGGACGACATATTCGGCGGGTCGATTCCCAGGCAGTTCATTCCGGCTGTCGAGAAGGGCATCCAGGAAACCCGCGTGCGCGGCTACCTCGCGGGCTTCCCGATGGTGGATTTCCGGGTGACGGTGTTCGACGGTTCGTACCACGACGTCGACTCGAACGAGCTGTCGTTCAAGATGGCCGGCCGGCTGGCGTTCAGAGACGCGATGACGCGCGCACGGCCGACGATTCTCGAGCCGATCATGAACGTCGAGGTCTACGCGCCGTCAGACTTCGCCGGCGACCTGATGGGCGATCTCAACGGCCGACGCGGCCGCATCTCCGGCATGGACACGCGCGGCGCCACGACGGTCATCAAGGCGCAGGTGCCGATGTCCGAGATGCTCACCTACGAGCAGCATCTCACGTCGGCAACCGGCGCGCGCGGCAGCTATCACATGGAGTTCTCCCACTACGAAGAAGTCCCGACACCCCTCCAGGCGAAGATCATCGCCGCGAGCAAGGCCGAGCGTGGGGCTGAGGTGGAGGCGGAGTAGATCGGCGTAACTACTGATCTACTGATCTAGGGATCTAGGGAGGCCCTCAGTTCGTCAGATCACCAGATCTCTAGATCACCAGTTCTCTAGATCTCATATCTAGATCTCTAGATCTCTAGATCTCCAGTTACTGCGGCGCTACGGTCACCACCACGTCCTGCGTGACGAAGAAGGCGTCGCCGTCCAACGCGTACGCGCGAAGGGTGTAGGTGCCTGGCTTGTCGAAGGTCACTTTCGTCGACGACTTGCCCTCGACGAGGTTCGGCCTGCCGTCGGCGCCGAGCACCGTCGATTCCGACGGCGTGATCTTCGCCTTCCCTGCGCCGCGGTACTGAACCCACTTGACGCGGAACTGTCCGCGAGCGGCCTCGGCAAACGGATCTGGCGGACCGGCGTTGGGCCCCGGCGTCCCGCGGCCTCTGGGCCCACCCGTCCCGCGTGCGCGCGTCTCCGCCGTCGGATTCCCGTCATCCCTGACGGGTAGCACCAGCGTCAGCGGTTGTCCCACCGTCGCTTTCTGCGCGGGCATCTCGGAAGGAATCGTCGGCGGTTTGTTCACGGGCTCGCCGAACGTTCTCGCGGTGCGTCCGCCGTTGTTCGCCGACATCGTCTGTTCGTCGATCTCCCAGACCGGCCACAGCGAGCCGTACGCCTTCAGCGTCGTGCCGTTCACCGTCACCGTCCACACGAGGTCCCGGTCGACGGGCCAGTCAGCGGGCACGTTTACTTTGAACACGAACGCCTGCCGGCGCGGAAGGAAATGCGTGGGCTGTCCGAGATCTTCTGACGAGGCACCGAAGCCGTTGTTGGCACCGGCGGGGATGTCGGGCGTCTCTTCCCAGTTGCGGTTCATGTAACCGAACCACATGCTGCGCGAGCCGTCGGGGTTGCGCGTCCACCCTTCATATGCCGGCTGAAGGCTCTGCCCCGAGTTGAACTTGATCTCGCTCATCGCCACTTCCTGCGCGGAGGCGGCGATGGCGAGCCCGAGAAGCACGACCAACGCGACGAGTTGTCTCATAGAATCAAAAACTCGGCGTTCCGGATTCTAGTTCGTATCGCGAACCTTGCTGCGCTCGGCGACCTTGGCCTTGTAGTCGGCCTCTTCGAGGTTCGTCCACGTCACCCAGGCAAACCCCATTTCGTCGACCGTGCGCTGACCGTATCCGCGCCAGTTGCTCGGATCGGGATTCGCGCGGTTGGCCTTCGTGTTGTCGTGCCACAGCGTGGAATGCAGCACCGTGCCCGCGGGCAGCAGCGGGCTGATTTCGTCGGCGTAGTTGTAGACCTTGTGCCAGTTGAAGTCCCACCCGATGCAGTTGAGCTGCAGCGTGCTGTTGCTGGGCAGAATGGCCTCGAGGCACATCCGCTTGCCGATGTTGTGCATGTGCGCCTGGATCGCGGTCACCTGCACCGGCTTGTCGAATCGGTAGTAGCCCTCGCTGCGCGCCACCCGTCCCGCGGGGATATCCAGCTCGCTGTTCGCCGAGGCGATCTGCAGCGAAATCTGGTGGTACTTCGGCACGTAGCCCTTCGGATAGAACTTGATGCCGACGCGCGAACGATCGACCGTTTCGCTCGCCGCTCGAGTGGTAGTGGATGTTGAAGCGGACCTTCGCGCCCGCCTTCATCAGCTTGCCGGTATTGTCCGGAAGAATGTCGCCGTTCTTCCCGACGGCATATTCGTTCAGGAACGTCTCGGTCTGCGTCTGGCGAACGTCTTCCTGCCCGACGAGCTTCTCGCCTTCGGAGACATCCTGAATGCAGGTAGGTCAGCAGGTGGTGCATCACGGTCGCGCGCCGGGCCCGGCCTGGTTTCGACCGCCTGCACGTACCGATCTTCCAGGCAGGCCGCTGTCCGCGATGTAGTCGATCCACACGTCGGGTCCGGCGGCCGGCGACGACGTGCGGCTGCGGGATCTCGACGATCAGATCGGGCTTGCCGATGTGCCACACTTCGTCATCGGCGAACTGCGCGCGGCGGCGGCATGTCGGCCAGGTTGCCCTTCGGCGCGCCCTGGTCGACCCAGGCGGCGATCGTCGCGATCTCCTGCGTCGGTCAGCGACGGATCGTCCTTGAACTTCTGGATGCCGATGTTGCGCTCGACGTGCCAGGGCGGCATCATGCGCGCGACGCGTCTCGGTCTTGATCGACCGCGCCTACGGACGCGCGTCTTCGTAGGTCATCAGCGACATCGGCGCGTCTCGAGTCCGGACGATGGCAGTTCTGGCAGGAGCGCTGCAGAATCGGCGCGACGTCCTTGGTGAAGGTGACTGCCGGCGGAGCGCTTTGCGCAAAGGTGGGTGCGCTTGACGCGACCGTCAACATCATGACCAGCGACGCCGCCGCAAGGACTGAAAGAGATCTCATCAGAGCCTCCACTGTTGTAATCCGCGAGCCCCCGTTATTTGCCTTTGATCGGTGCGATCTTCTCCGCCTCGAAATTCTTGTAATCGTAGTTATTGGAGATGACCACTTCCGTGCCGCTCAAATCGACGCGCTGACCGATGAACGGCGCGACCTTCGCGAACTTGTTCGCGGCGAACGGGCCGGTAATCTGGAACAGCCCATCGCCTTCCGTCAGGATGCCGAGCCGCCCGTCGGCCGCGACCCGCTGTTTGGCGCACGCCATCTGCTCTGGACTGCTGACGGTTGCCGCCCCCTGCTGCCGGAAACAGGTCACTTCGACGATGGTACCGCGCAGCGTGGTGGCGGGCATCCGGTTGGTGACGGGGCCCTGCGCCGACACGATAGCCGCCGACACGAAGATCGCCGCAAGGGTCGCCAGCATCGCGTTATGTATGCTCTCAGGATATTCCACTGTCAAGAATTCTGCTAGACTCGCCCCCCGGTATTCTCAAGGGAGGCATTCAATGATCCAGCGGTTTCCTCATATTTCTCCGATTCTCATGACCGGCGTGCTGGTGGTGTCGCTCGCCGCCGCCGCCCGGGCCCAGGCTCCCGCCCCGCAGCGGGGAGGAGGGGCCCCCACCCCCCCGTGCGGTCCAGGGGTCACGGGCAAGAACATCGCGTCCGATTCGCGCTGCTTCGAGTTGAGGACCTACACCGTGAAGGGCGAGGGCCCGGGCTCGATTGACCTGCTCCATTCACGCTTCCGCGAGAACACCAATCGCCTGTTCCGCAAGCACGGCATGACGATTGTCGGCTTCTGGCAGCCGTTGAATACGGGCATGGAGAGCACGCTCATCTACATACTGGCGTACAAGGACGCGGCGGCCCGCGATGCGGCGTGGAATGCCTTCCGCACGGATCCGGAGTGGATGGAAGTGGTCAAGAAAATGCAGGTCGGCACGTCGGTCCAGTCGGTGTTCATGAACTCGGTCGATTACGGACCGATGAAATAGGGCTGAGGGCTCAGGCCGCCTTCCTCTCCCGCCGCGATGGACGGACCCGTCCTTTCAACATCGCGACCACGGCGGCCTCGTCAGCCGAAAGGTAAGCTCTCCGCGGGCCGGGTTTGGTTCCGGCTTATCGTCAGTCCGCGCTTGTATCCTTCGAACACGCCGGGATGGATGTAGGAGTTCCTGCAGACCGCCCGCGTATTGCCCAGCTTCGACGCCACCGCATCGATCGCGCCGACGATGTGCCGCTTGAACGCGGTGTCCGACGTGGCTTCGGGCAACGCGCACACCGCCCGGGCGGCGAGAACCGTCGCTGCCCAGGTCCTGAAATTCTTGGCGGTGAACGGGTGGCCGGTGATGGCGCGCAGGTACGTGTTGACGGCCACCGAATCGACACACTGGCGCGTGCCATCGGCGTCGAGATACTGGAACAGCGTCTCCCCCGGCAGCGCTCGAACCTGCTTCACGATACGGGCAAGCGTGGCATCGTCGAGCTCGATGGTCTGCATCACACCGCTCTTGGCGCGGAAGTGAAAGGTCAGCGATGCGCCTTTGATCTGCACGTGCTCGTCCCGGAGCGTCGTCAGACCCGAAGGACCTGTTGGCGCGCGCGTACTCCTTGTTCCCGACGCGGATCAGTGTCTTCTCGAGCAGCGTCACGACGACGGCGAGCACATGCTCGCGCGTCAGCGGCGGCTTCTTCAGATCGGCCTGCACGCGCTGGCGAATCGCGGGCAGTGCGAGAGCGAACTCGATCGTCTGGTCGTACTTCGACTCGTCGCGGGCCGCGATCCACTCGGCGTGATACCGATGCTGCTTGCGCCCTCGCGCGTCGCGGCCGGTGGCCTGCAGATGCCCGTCGGCGCGCACCGAAATCCAGACGTCCGTCCAGGCGGGAGGGATGACCAGCGACCGGATCCGATCGAGCGTCCGCGCATCGCGAACCGGTCGCCGCTTCGCGTCGCGGTAGGCGAACGATTTTCCGCGGCCGATACGCGAGATTCCCGCTTCAGCGTCGGCGACGTAGTGCAGTCCCGCGGCCTCTGCCGCTGCCTTGTTTGCGTGGTGCTCAATCCGCACGGCCACGCGCACACTACTGCACGGGCGGTACCAGGTTTTCAGCGATGAATTGTGTTTGGAATCGTTACAAAAACCAGGGATCCCTGGACTTCAGGGGATCCCTAGTTCTGGACGGACATCAGAGGGTGATTTAGCCGGCTTTTTGCGGTGTTGTCCGCTTGGCGGCCCGGCCTTTGGTCTGGCCGCCTTTCGCGGCTTTCCGTGCTTCGGACGAGTCGTCTTCTTCCTTCTTGCCGCGGAGCCGGTTGGCCGCGGCGCGCAGGCGGCCGCCAACGCTGGACTTCGGCTTCGGCGCCTGGGCCGATTTCCCCGGCTTCTTCTCGGCCTTGGGATCGTACTCGCTGCCGACGAGCTCGAGCTGCGCCATTTCGGCGCTGTCGCCGCGGCGAAAGCCGAGCCGCAGAATGCGCGTGTACCCGCCAGGACGATCGGCAAAGCGCGGCGCGAGCGTATCGAACAGCTTGATGACCACTTCGCCGTCGACCAGGTCGCGCCCCACGAGCCGTCTCGCGTGCAGCACCTTGCCGTCACCCGCCGCCACGCCGCGCTTGGCAATGGTGATGAGGCGCTCGACGAACGGCCGCAGCTCTTTCGCTTTCGGCACGGTCGTCTCGATGTGCTCGTAGCGGATGAGCGCCGTCGCCTGATTGCGGAGCATGGCAACCCGGTGTTCGGTGACCCTGCCCAGTTTTCGATGTGCAACTCTGTGACGCATAACTTTATCTCTCTGAAGTTCGTCGGGTTCGTGGGTTCGTGAGTTCGTCAGTTCGTTTGGTTCGGCCGCAGCGTTCCGCTGGCGGCGGAGAACTGCGAACCGACGAACCAAACGAACTTTACGAACCGACGAACTGTACGAACCGACGAACCGTTTGTCTATTCCGATCGGCTTCCCGCCGGCTGATCGATGCGCATGCCGAGGCTCAGCCCCATGCTGTGCAGGATCTCCTTGATCTCGTTCAGCGACTTGCGGCCGAAATTCTTCGTCTTCAGCATCTCGCCTTCGGTCTTCTGCACGAGCTCGCGAATCGTCCGGATGTTCGCGTTCTTCAGGCAGTTGTACGACCGCACCGACAGCTCGAGCTCTTCCACGCTCTTGTCGAGGTTCTCGTTGAGCGACCCGGTCTGCTGCGGCTCGGTCTGCGCGTCGGCCTGTTCGTCGGCCGACTCGTCGAGGTTGATGAAGATGTTCAGGTGATCGCGGACGAGCTTCGCCGAGAGGGAGATCGCGTCGCGCGGCGTCACCGAACCGTTCGTCCAGATGTCGACCGTCAGCTTGTCGTAGTCGGTCGTCTGTCCGAGACGCGCCGCTTCGACCAGGTAGTTCACCTTCTTGATGGGCGAGTGCACCGAGTCGATCGGAATCCAGCCGATGCCGAGATCGTCGTCGAAATTCTTGTCGGCCGAGATGTAGCCGCGGCCGCGCTTGACGCGCATCTCCATGTGCAGCTTGCCGCCCTCCGACACCGTGGCAATCCGCGCATCCGGCTCGAGAATCTCGACGTCGGCGTCCGTCTGGATATCGCGCGCCTTCACCTCGCCCGCCTTTTCGACGCGCAGGTACAGCGTCTTGGTGCTGTCGGTGTGCATCTTCAGCGGCACCTGCTTCAGGTTGAGGATGATGTCGGTCGCGTCCTCGACCACGCCCGGAATCGGCGAGAACTCGTGCAGGACGCCGTCGATCTTCACGGCGGTGATCGCCGCGCCTTCAACCGAGGAGAGCAGCACGCGACGCAGCGCGTTGCCGATCGTCGTGCCGAAGCCGCGTTCGAACGGCTGCGCGTAGAACCGGCCGAAACGCTCTGTTAATGTTTCGCGCTCGAACTCGAGCCGCTTTGGACGCTGAAAACCTTTCCACAACATCTCTATTCCTCCCTACGGGTTGAGAAGGGCTGAGGGCTTAGGGCCCTTCGCCTTCATCAACGCTCCAGACCTGCAAGTATGATCACCGGCCTCCCACCGCAGGTCTGAAAGGCTGCGGGCCGGTGACTGGGTCAAGCTGTCAGCTAACAGCTGTCAGCTATCAGAAGCTAACAGCCCGCAGCCACTGAAAGCTGAGAGCTGAAAGCTGAGAGCTATTTCGAATACAACTCGACGATGAGCTGCTCCTGCACCGGCAGATTGATCTGCTCGCGCGTGGGCAGCGATCGAACATTGCCCGTCATGCCGTTGGCGTCGAACGACAGCCATTCGGGAATGCCGCGCCCCTTCACTTCTTCGATGGCGTGCTGAATCGCCGGCGTGTTCCGGCTCGACTCGCGCACGGTCACGACATCGCCCACGCGCACCGAGTAGGACGGCACGTCGACCTTCTTGCCATTGATGAGGAAGTGGCCGTGGCGCACGAGCTGACGCGCCTGCGGCCGCGACGTCGCGAGGCCCAGCCGGTAGATCACGTTGTCCATCCGCCGCTCGAGCAGCTGCAGCAGCGTCTCGCCGGTGATGCCGCGCTGACGCTCCGCCGACTCGAAGTAGCGGCGGAACTGATCCTCGAGCACCCCGTAAATGCGCTTCACCTTCTGCTTCTCGCGCAGCTGGACGCCATAGCCGACGAGCTTGGCCTTCCGCGTCTTGCCGTGCTGTCCAGGCGGGAAGTTCCGCTTCTCGATCGCGCACTTTTCCGTGTAGCAGCGCTCTCCCTTGAGGAAGAGCTTCATTCCCTCTCGCCGGCAGAGCCGGCACACCGGACCTACGTAACGGGCCATTAAGTGTTCCTCTTGAAACTAAAAACTAAAATCTAAAAACTGGAATCTGAAACCACGTCCGAAACTGAACCTCCGAACCCGCCTCAGACCCTGCGCCGCTTCGGCGGCCGGCAGCCGTTGTGCGGAATCGGCGTGACATCGCGAATCGACTTCACCTCGATGCCGATCGTCTGCAGCGCGCGGATGGCCGACTCGCGGCCCGATCCCGGGCCTTTGACGCGCACCTCCACCGACCGCAGCCCCACCGTCTTGGCGACGTTGCCGGCGGCAATCGCGGCCTGGGTGGCGGCGAACGGCGTCCCTTTGCGCGAGCCCTTGAATCCGACGCCGCCCGCGCTCGACCAGGCAATCACGTTCCCCTCGGTGTCGGTGATCGTGATCATCGTGTTGTTGAACGACGCGTGGATGTGCGCGTAGCCGCTGTGCACAATCCGCTTCTCGCCCCGCTTCTTGAATGTCTTGCGGGGTTTTCTCGCGCCCTTTTCGCCCTTTTCAGGCTTTTCCGGGGCGGCGCCTTCTGCGTCAGTCTTTGCCATGCTGCCTTCGCTCCTAGCTTTCAGCTTTCAGCTTTCAGTCGTCTCAGCTACTGAAAACTGAGAGCTGGTAGCTGATCGCTATTCAACCTTCTTCTTCGCCACGGCGCCCTTGCGCGGGCCCTTGCGCGTCCGCGCGTTGGTGCGCGTCCGCTGGCCTCTGACCGGCAGGCCGCGACGGTGCCGCCCGCCTCGATAGCTGCCAATCTCCATCAAGCGCTTGATGTTCATGGAGATCTCCTTGCGGAGATCGCCTTCCACGCCACCCTGCTCTTCGAGCACGCGGCTGATCTTGCGCACGTCGTCTTCCGACAGGTCCTTGACGCGGACGTCGGGGCTCACGCCCGCTTCCGTCAACACGACGTTCGACCGATGCCGTCCGATGCCGTAGATGTAGGTGAGGCCGATTTCCACCCGCTTCGTTCGCGGGAGATCGACGCCTGCAATTCGTGCCATTTCAGGAACTCCTAATCCCTAATCCCCAATCCCTAGTCCCTAGCCCTGACGCTGCTTGTGTTTCTGATTCGAGCAGATCACCCGCACCACGCCGCGGCGGCGGACGATCTTGCACTTATCGCAAATGCGCTTGACTGACGCTCGTACCTTCATTCGCTTGTTCCTTTGCTCTCACCCGCGAGAGCACTTCGCAACCATCGGACGTGACCGCGACCGTGTGCTCGAAATGCGCCGACAGGCTGCGATCCGACGTCACCGCCGTCCAGCCGTCTTTCAGGACCCTGACGCCGGCATCGCCGACGTTCACCATCGGCTCGATGGCCAGCACCATACCCTCGGCGAGCCTCGGGCCGCGGCCGGGCTCCCCGTAGTTCGGAATCTGCGGCTCTTCGTGCAACTCCGAACCGATGCCGTGGCCGACAAACTCGCGCACCACCGAAAAGCCGAACTTCTCGACGTGGTTCTGCACGGCGTACCCGATATCCGACACGCGCGCGCCGGCGCGAACCGCTTCGATGGCCTTCCACAACGACTCTTCCGTCACACGCAGCAGGTCGCCTGCCTGCGTCGAGATCTGGCCGACACCGACCGTCACCGCGGAGTCGCCGAAGAAACCGCCCATCCTGGCGCCGAGATCGATCGAGATGATATCGCCATCGCCAAGCACGGTCTTCGTCGACGGAATCCCGTGCACCACCTGCTCGTTCACCGATGCGCAGATCGTCGCCGGATATCCTTTGTAGCCCTTGAACGCCGGCACGGCGCCGCCGGCGCGAATCTCCCGCTCGGCCAGCGCGTCGAGCTCTTCGGTCGTCACGCCGACCGCCACCGCTTCCCGCAACTGCTCCAGCACGTGGCCGACGAGCTGATTCACATCGCGCAGCCGCTGCAGCTCCGTGGCCGACCGGCACACGATCATGACTGCACCGCAGACGCCATGGCGTCGATCTGTGCCGCCAGGTCTCTTGCGACCCGATCGGGCGTCTGCGCTCCATTGATCGATCGGAACGTCGGCCGCCCGCGGTAGTACTCGACGAGCGGATTGCCCTCGCGGGCATACACCTCGAGGCGATGGTGCCTCACCTGTTCGTCCTCATCATCAGCTCGCGTCATCAGCCGGCCGCCGCACCGTTCGCACGCGTCGGGATGGGTGCCGGGCTCCGCAATCGCGGCGCACCCGCGGCACACGCGACGCCCCTGCATCCGCTTCAACAACTGCGCATCCGGCACCGCCAGATCGATGATCACGAGCGGCTTTCCCTGCACCAGGGTATCGAGCGCCCGTGCCTGCGGCACGGTTCGCGGAAACCCGTCGAGGATGTACCCGCCCGCGGCGTCGGACCGCGCAAGCCTCTCGTTGACGATGCCCACCATCTCGTCGTCACCGAAGAACTCGCCCCGATCGATCAAGGCCTTCGCGCGCATCCCCAGTTCCGACCCGTTCTGCGCCGCTTCGCGCAGCATGTCTCCCGTGGAGATCTTCGGGATCCCGCGCGCCTGTGCCAGCCGCTCGGCCTGCGTCCCCTTGCCCGACGCCGGGGGGCCGAGCATCACGACGCGAAGGCCCATCTACCCGCGGCGGCCCCGTATACGCGTCTTCTTCATGAAGCCGTCGTAGTGCCTCATGATGAGCTGCGACTCGACCTGCTGAATCGTGTCCATCGCCACGCCGACGATGATCAGCAGCGTTGTGCCGCCGAAATAGAACGTCACGCCCATGCCTTCGGTGATGAACCGCGGCAAGAAGGCGTCGAGTCGTTCGCCGATGAACGGAATCGGCGCGACCCGGAACCCCGTAATCAGGAAGTCCGGCAGAATCGCGATCAACGCCAGGTACAGCGCACCCGCGAGCGTAATGCGCGTCAGAATCGTGTCGATGTATTCCGCCGTGCGCTTGCCGGGACGGATGCCCGGAACGAACCCGCCGTACTTCCGCATGTTCTCCGCCACGTCATCGGGATTGAAGATGATGGCGGTGTAGAAATACGCGAAAAAGATAATCAGGCTGACGTACAGCAGGTTGTACAGCGGCATCCCCATCTGCAGCTGATCGGTGACCCCCGTCATCCAGTGCGTCGGGTCGTTGGCGAACATCTGCGCGATCGTCGCGGGAAACGCCAGGATGGACGAAGCGAAGATGACCGGAATGACGCCGCCGGTGTTGACCTTCAACGGAATGTGCGTGCTGGCTCCACCATACATGCGGCGTCCAACCACGCGCTTCGCGTATTGCACGGTGATGCGCCGGCTGCCCCGCTCGACGAAAATAATTGCCGCGATGACCAACACCATCACGACGAGCAGCAGAATCAGCCGAATCAGCCCCATCTGGCCCGTCCGCAGCTGATCGAACGTCGTGATGATGGCCGACGGCAGGGCGACGACGATGCCGGCATAGATGATGAGCGACATGCCGTTGCCGATCCCGCGCTCGGTAATCTGTTCGCCGAGCCACATGACGAGCGTCGTCCCCGTTGTGAGCGTGAGCACGGTCATCAGACGGAAGCCCCAGCCCGACTCGTAGACGAGCGGCAGGCCGCCGGCCATCTCGGTGGATCGCTCGAGCCAGATCGCAATCCCCAGCGACTGAACGACGCTGAGGAGAATCGTGCCATAGCGGGTGTACTGTGTAATCTTGCGGCGGCCGAGCTCGCCTTCCTTCGAGATGCGCTCGAGGTAGGGCCACACCACCGTGAGCAACTGCAGGATGATCGACGCGCTGATATACGGCATGATGCCGAGGGCGAAGATCGTCATCTGCGACAGGTTCTGTCCCGAGAACATGTCGTACAGGCCAAACATCGTCCCCCGTGCCTGCTCGGCGAGCTGCTGCAGCGCCGCCAGATTCACGCCGGGAATCGTGATGTGGCTCCCGATGCGATATACGATGAGCAGCGCAAGCGTGAAGAGGACGCGCTTGCGGAGCTCGGCGATCGCGAAAAGATTTTTAACGCTGTCGATGGCCATGTGCTTACAGAGTTTCTGCCGCGCCGCCAGCCGCCGCGAGCTTCTTCGCCGCCTCGGCGCTGAACTTGTGCGCGCGCACCGTCAACCCTTTCGAAATTTCACCGCGGCCGAGCACCTTCACCCGCTCCGCCGATGCCGGCACCAGCCGGCGCTCGCGCAGCAGATCGAGCGTCACGACCGTGCCCGCGTCGAACCGCTCGCCCAGCGTATCGAGATTCACCACGGCGTACTCGATGCGGAACGGGTTGTGAAACCCGCGCTTCGGCACGCGCCGCTTGAGCGGCATCTGACCGCCTTCGAAGCCGACCTTGCGCTTGAAGCCCGAGCGCGATTTCGCACCCTTGTGTCCACGCCCGGCCTGCGTGCCCTGGCCCGAGCCATGACCGCGGCCGACGCGCTTCTTCGAATGCTTGGCCCCCTTGGGAGGCTTCAGTTTTGATAAATCCATGCCCCTAATCCCTAATCCCTAATCCCCAGCTACTATTCCGCAACCGTGACCAGGTGACGAATCTTGTGAATCATGCCGCGCGTCGCGGGGGTATCGGCCACCTCGATCGTGTGACGGATACGGCGGAGCCCGAGCCCTTCGACCACGGCTGCCTGTTTCCTGCCAAATCCAATCGTGCTCTTGACGAGCGTCACCTTCACACGCTTGTCGCCGGCCGGCTTGGCTGTTCTTTTTGGCATGGCGGTTTTACCCCTTTGAAATGACAAGGTCTTCCAGGTCCTTGCCGCGCAGCCGCGCGACCATCACGGGATCTTTCAGCGACATCAGTCCGTTGAACGTGGCGCGCACGACGTTGTGCGGATTGGCCGATCCCAGCGACTTGGTCAGCACGTTCTGCAACCCCGCCGACTCGACGACCGCGCGCACCGCGCCGCCCGCGATGATGCCCGTGCCGTCCGGCGCCGGCTTCAGCATGACGGCGCCCGATCCGAACTTGCCGACCACCGGGTGCGGAATCGTCGTGCCCTGCAGGGGCACGCGAATCAGGCCTTTTTTCGCCGACTCGATCCCCTTCTTGATGGCCGACGGCACTTCCTTCGCTTTGCCGACGCCAAACCCCACCACGCCATGGCCGTCGCCGACGACGACCAGCGCGCTGAAGCTCAGGTTCTTGCCGCCCTTCACGACCTTCGTGACGCGGTTAATCGACACCACGGTGTCCTTGATGTCGAACTGCGATGGATCGATCTTCTCGCGAATACGCTGCATAAAATTAATCTACCAATCTGCGAATCTGCGAATCTGCCAATGGGGCGTCAGAACTCCAGGCCTGCTTTGCGCGCGGCGTCGGCCACCGCCTGAATCCGGCCGTGATACAGGTAGCCGTTGCGGTCGAACACGACCTTGGTGATGCCCTTGTCCTTCAGACGCTGCGCGATGGTCTGGCCGATGAACTCCGCACCCGCCTTGTTGCCGCCGCGCGTCTTGCCGGCCAATCCCGACTTCAGCGCGGGCTCGGTCGTCGCCGCCGACGCCACGGTCTTGCCGGTCATGTCGTCGATCACCTGCACGTAGATGTGCGCCAGGCTGCGGAACACCGTCAGGCGCGGACGCTGCTCGCTGCCGGCGATGCGCTTGCGCAGCCGCAGCTTGATTCGCTGACGCCGATCTTCTCGAGTCTTGATACGCATATGTTCTTTTCGCTGTCTGGCTTCAGGCGTCCGGCTTCAGGCGTTTTCTGCCATTGGCCATTGGCCATTTGCCATTACTTGGTGCCCGTCTTCCCGGCCTTCTTCTTCAACTGCTCGCCCGTGTAGCGCACGCCCTTCTGCTTGTACGGATCGGGCTTGCGCAGCCGGCGGATGTTCGCGGCGACCTGTCCCACCAACTGGCGGTCGACGCCGGTCACCGTCACGTGCGTCTGCTTGTCGATCGCGATGTCGATGCCCGTCGGCACGTCGAAGACCACCGGATGCGAATAGCCGAGCGCGAACACCACCTGCTTGCCCCGGACCTCCCCGCGATAGCCGACGCCGACGATATCGAGCTCGCGCTTGAAGCCCTCGGTCACGCCGAGCACGCCGTTGGCCGCGAGGCTGCGCGCCAGGCCGTGAAACTTGCCGAGCTCGGGATCCTCACGCTCGAGGGCCGCCTTGAGCTGCCCGTCCACGACCTCGAAGGCGATGCCGGGCGGCGTGCGCTGCGTCAGCTTCCCTTTCGGTCCCTGAATATCAAGCGCGCCGGGCGCGACCTTGACCGTGACGCCCTTCGGCAGTGAAATCGGTTTCTTTCCAATTCGCGACATGTCTTTTAGCTCTCAGCTGCTACCACACGTTGCAAAGCACTTCGCCGCCGACACCGGCACGCTGTGCGGCGCGGCCCGTCATGACCCCGCGCGACGTCGTCAGGATGCTGGTGCCGAGTCCGCCGAGCACCGACGGAACTTCGGTACTCCGGAAATAGACGCGGCGGCCGGGTCGGCTGATGCGCTCGACACCGGTGATGACCTTCTCGCCGTGCGGCCCGTCCTTCAGAAGAATGCGAATGAGCTGCCGGGGCGCGACGGCCCTGGCGGCCTCGGGTGTTTTCTCGTCCACGAGCTTGTAGCCCTGGATGTAGCCCTCGTCCTCGAGGATGCGCGCGATCTCGATCTTCAGCTTCGACACGGGCACATCGACACGGGGATGTTTCGCAATGACGGCATTGCGAAGGCGCGTGAGCATATCGGCGATTGGATCTGTCATGTTTTCGTCTCTCTACTAGCTCTTAGCTATCAGCTCTCAGTTCTCAGCTATCAGCGGCCTCCGCCCCACAGCTCCTGAGAGCTGACAGCTGAAAGCTGACGGCTTCGTTACCAGCTGCTTTTGGTGACGCCCGCGACGTCGCCCTGGAGCGCCAGCTTGCGGAAGCACAGCCGGCACAGCGCGAACTTGCGCAGGTAGGCGCGCGGCCGGCCGCACAGGTGGCAGCGGTTGCGCAGCCGGACCTTGAACTTCGGGGGCTTCTGTTCCTTCGCGATCTTTGCCGTTGTAGCCATGTGCTTCCTTATCGCTGTCTTCAGTTCTCAGTCTGAGTTTCAGCTATCAGTTCCTACTGAACCTGCCTGAACGGCATGCCGATCAACTGAAGCAGCTTGCGCGCTTCCTGATCGGTCCGGGCCGTCGTCACGACCGACACGTTCATGCCGCGCGACTTGTCGACCTTGAGGTAGTCGATTTCCGGAAACAACAACTGGTCTTTGAGCCCGAGCGTGAAGTTGCCGCGCCCGTCGAACCCCTTCGGCGACACGCCGCGGAAGTCGCGGACGCGCGGCAGCGCGATCGCCAGCAGGCGGTCCAGAAACTCGTACATCCGCTCGCCGCGCAGCGTCACGCTGGTGCCGACCGGCTGGCCCTTGCGGACCTTGAAGGCCGCGATCGACTTCTTCGCGCGGCGCACCACCGGCTTCTGGCCGGTAATGCTCGCGAGCTCGGCCGATCCGACCTCGATGAGCTTCGCGTTCGACGTCGCCTCGCCCAGGCCCATGTTCACGACGACCTTCTTGATCTTCGGAACGGCCATCACGTTCTTGTAGCCGAACTCCTTGGTGAGCGCCGGCACGACTTCCTTCTCGTAGCGTTCTCTCAGGCGGCTCATTTATCCACCACTCCCTCGCACTTGCGGCAGATCCGCACCTTGCGGCCGTCGCCGAGCAGCTTGTGGCCGATACGCGTCTGCGCACCGCACTCGGGGCACAGGAGCTGCACGTTCGACGCGTGCAGCGACGCCTCGCGTTCGACGATGCCGCCCTTGATGTTGCGCTGCGGGTTCGGCTTCGTGTGGCGCTTGATCATGTTGACGCCCTCGACGACGAGCCGGTTTCGCAGCGGTTCGACCTTCAACACCCGCCCCTTCTTGCCGCGGTCCTTGCCCGCGATCACCAGGACGTTGTCGTTCTTCCGGATCGGACTTTGTAGTTGCGACATATCTATCAGCTTTCAGCTATCAGCTTTCAGCTGTCAGTCGCCCTCAGTAAGTCTGAAAGCTGACAGCTGAGGGCTGAGAGCTCTTACAGCACCTCTGGCGCCAGCGAAATAATCTTCATGAACCGGCGCTCGCGCAGTTCGCGCGCGACCGGCCCGAACACGCGCGTGCCGATCGGTTCGCGCTGGTCGTTGATGAGCACCGCCGCGTTGCGATCGAAACGGATGTAGCTGCCGTCCTTCCGGCGCTGCTCCTTCACCGTGCGGACGATGACGGCCTTCACGACCTGGCCCTTCTTGACCGTGCCGTCGGGAATCGCTTCCTTGACCGAGGCGGTCACGATGTCGCCGAGCCGCGCGTAGCGCCCCGTCGATCCGCCAATCGGGTTGATGATGGCGATCTTGCGCGCGCCCGAATTGTCGGCCACGTCGAGAATCGATCGCATCTGAATCATGACTGCTCTCCAACCTTTGTCGCGGGGGCCCCACGCCCCGCTCCGGTCGCGTCGCTTGCGGGGGCCCTTCGCCCCGCGCCGCTCCGCGACCTATCTAGACCGTCGCGGGCCGGACGATTTTCGTCACGACCCACCGCTTGCGCTTGCTCAGCGGTCGGCTCTCGACGATGGCGACGCGGTCGCCGATCTTCGCCGTGTTGTTCTCGTCGTGCGCGACGAACTTCGACGTGCGCCGCTCGGTCTTGCCGTACAGCCCGTGACGCACCTGCCATTCGACCGCGACCACGCAGGTCTTCTGCATCTTGTTGCTGACGACGACGCCTTCCTTTTCAGACTTTTCCGCCATTACGCCTTCCCCTGCTTTTCCGTAATCACCGTCTTGATGCGCGCCAGATCGCGGCGCGTGAACCGCAGCTTGAGCGGGGCGTCGAGCTGGCCGAGCGACTGCTGCAGCCGCATCCGGAAGAGCTGATCCTCCAGCTCCTTGGCGCGCGCCTCCAGGTCGTCGACCGAGAGAATCTCGCAGTTCGGCCACATCCATCATGACGCTTTCTCCTGGGCGAACCGGGTCGCGAACTTCGTCTGGATGGGCAGCTTCGACGCCGCGAGCGTCAGCGCCTCACGCGCCTCGGTCGCCGACACGCCTTCCATCTCGAACAAAATCCTGCCGGGCCGCACGACGCACACCCACTGGTCGGGCGCGCCCTTGCCCTTGCCCATTCGCGTTTCCTGCGGCTTCTTGGTAATCGGCTTGTCGGGAAACACCCGCACCCAGATCTTGCCGCCGCGCTTGATGAACCGTGTCATGGCGACGCGGGCCGCCTCGATCTGCCGGTCGGTCAGCCAGCACGGCTCGAGCGCCCGGAGACCGAAGTCGCCGAACGACACGTCGGAGCCGCGCCACGCCTTGCCCTTCATGCGGCCGCGCTGCTGCTTCCGGTATTGACTTTCTTTGGCATCAACATAACGTCGTCTTCTTCTCTGTCGCGGGGCCCACGCGACCTTGCCATCGCGGCCTGCGGCCGCTCGGCGGTAGTTGCGACGATTTACTGCTCAGTGCAGCACGCGTCGCTGAACTAATCCCCTAATCCCCAGTCCCGAATCCCTGGAGTTACTGTCTCGCATCTCGCGGGCCCGATGGTCTTCGTGGGGCCCGTTCCCTGAATTCCTGTTCTTCCCTCGGGCTCTTCGGAGTCAGACGCTCGCCCTTGTAGAGCCACGTCTTGACGCCGATCTGGCCGTAGGTCGTGCTCGCCTCGGCAAAGCCGTAATCGATGTCGGCGCGCAGCGTCTGCAGCGGAAGCTGGCCGTGCAGGTTCCACTCCGAGCGCGCGATTTCGGCGCCGTTCAGGCGGCCGGACACGCGCACCTTGATCCCGCGCGCGCCAAACCGCAACGCCGACTCGACCGCCTTGCGCATCGCGCGGCGGAACGCGACGCGCTTCTCGAGCTGCATCGCCACCGATTCGGCAATCAACTGTGCGTCGAGCTCGGGCTTCTGGATCTCCTGAATGTTGATGAAGACCTCGCGGTTGGTCCGCTTCTGGATCTCGGCCTTCAACTTCTCGACTTCCGTGCCCTTGCGGCCGATGATGATGCCCGGCCGGGACGTGTGGATGTCGATCTTCAGCTTGTTGGCGGCGCGCTCGGTCTCGATCTTCGCGACGCCGGCGTGCGAAAACCGCTTCTTGAGATCCGCGCGCAACGCGAGATCCTCGTGGAGCAGCTTCGCGTAGTCGCGATCGGCAAACCAGCGCGACTTCCACGTCTTGTTGAATCCGAGCCGGAATCCGTACGGATGAACTTTCTGACCCACGAGTTGGACCTTTCTCAGTTGTCGTGGGGCCCGACCCCCACGACCTGTGCCTTCGCCGCCTCACGGCGGCTCGGCTGTGTTCGCTGCGCTAGATCTGCTTGTCGAAGCCCCGAACGCTTCACTCAGCCCTTAGCCCTTAGCCCTCAGTCCTAAGCCCTATTTCTTCTTCGGCGCTGCACTCTTCTTCGCCGGCTCCGCCTTCTTCCTGGCTGGCGCCTGGGCTTTCTTCGCCGCGGCCTTTGGCGCCGCCTTGGCCTTCGCCGCAGGCGCTTTTTCACCGCGCTTCGGCGCCGGTTCCGGCACGATCGGCGCGATGTCCAGCGCCCGCTCCGCCACGTGCACCGTCAGGTGCGCCGTGCGCTTCACCACGCGGAACGCCCGGCCCATCGGGGCGGGACGAATCCGCTTCATCGACGGCCCCTGGTTCGCGTAGCACGCCGACACATCGAGGCGATCGACGTCGCCGCCGAATCCATCCTTCTGCTGCGCGTTGGCGATCGCCGAACGGAGCAGCTTGGTGATGTCGTGCCCCACGCCTTTACGCGTGTACTGCAGTGTGGCCAGCGCACGGTTCACGTCACGGCCAGCGGATCAATCCATCACCAGGCCGGCCTTCTGGGCAGAGGTGCGAACGTATTTGGCTGTCGCCTGCGCTTCAATCGCCATGACTAGGCACCCGCCTTCGCGCCGGCGCCCGCACCGCCACCCGCGCCGCCTGCGCCGGCCGGAGCCGGAGCAGCCGCAGCCATCTGCGCGGCTTTCTCGGTCTTCGTCGTGTGCCCCTTGAACGTCTTGGTCGGCGAGAACTCGCCGAGCTTCTGTCCGACCATGTTCTCGGTGACGTAGACCGGAATGAACTTCTTGCCGTTGTGCACCGCGAGCGTATGCCCCACCATTTCGGGCACCACGGTCGAGCGGCGCGACCAGGTCTTGACGACCTTCTTCTCGTTCGTGCGATTCATCGACTCGATCTTCTCGAGCAGCGGTGTATCGACGAAGGACCTTTTTTAATGATCGGCTCATGATTTGTCGCGGGGGCCGCCTCGCCCCGCTCCTCGCCGCTGTCGCTTGCGGGGCCCCTTCGCCCCGCGCCGCTCCGGCTCCTGACACCTGTCTCGCTCCATGACTGTAATCCCCGATCCCTGATCCGCAATCCCTAAGCCCTAAGCCCTAGTACCCGTCCTATCTCACGCCCTTCGGCCGGCGCTGGACGATGAACTTGTCTGTCGATTTGCGATTGCGCGTCTTGTATCCCTCGTCGGCAGGCCCACGGCGATACGGGATGCCGTCCGCCCGACGTCTTGCCTTCGCCGCCGCCATGCGGGTGGTCGACCGGGTTCATGACGACCCCGCGGTTGTGCGGACGGCGGCCCAGCCACCGGCTGCGACCGGCCTTGCCGATCGACACGTTCTCGTGATCGAGGTTGCCAACCTGACCGACGGTCGCGTAGCACACGATCGCGATGTGGCGAATCTCACCCGAGGGCATCTTCACCGATGCGTAGTCGCCCTCTTTGGCGACCAGCTGCACCGACGATCCGGCGCTCCGCGCAATCTGTCCGCCCTTTCCCGGCTTCAGCTCCACGTTATGGAGCATCGTGCCGAGCGGAATGTTCTTCAGCGGCAGCGCATTGCCCGGGAGAATGTCCACGTTGTCGCCGGCGACCACGCTGTCGCCGACCTTCAAGCCCAGCGGCTGCAGGATGTACCGCTTCTCGCCGTCACTGTAGGTGACGAGCGCGATGCGCGCCGACCGGTTGGGGTCGTACTCAATCGTGGAAACTTTTCCCGGAATGTCCTTCTTGTCGCGCTTGAAGTCGATGATGCGGTACAGCCGCTTGTGACCACCGCCGCGAAACCACGACGTGAGCTCGCCGTGATTGTTCCGGCCGCCCGACCGGTGCAGGTTCTCGACCAGCGGCTTGTGCGGCTTGCTCGTCGTCAGGTCGTCGAATGTCTGGACCGTCTGAAAGCGCCGTCCGGGTGACGTCGGTTTGTAGGTTCTAATGCCCATGTTCTGCCTCAGGCTCCTTCAAAGAACTCCGGGAGCTTTTCCCCTTCGCGCAGCTTCACGTACGCCTTCTTCCAATCCGAGCGCTGACCGGCGAAGCGTCCCTGACGCTTCACCTTGCCGTGCGCCATCGCCGTGCGGACGTGTTCGACCTTCGAGCCGAGCAGCGTCTCGACCGCGCGCTTGATTTCCGTCTTGTTCGCGTGGGTCGCCACCTCGAACACGATCGTCCGGCCATCCCGCTCGCGCATGATGGACGTCTTCTCGGTGATGAGCGGCCTGCGGATCACGTCTGTCAGTTTCATAAGCTCTCAGCTCTCAGCTGTCAGCTCCCAGTTCGACTCTAGGACTCTTCACTCTCCGAGACTCTCGCACTCCGGACTCTTTACAGTTCCTGCAGTTTCTCCACGGCCGCTCTGGTCGCGATGACTTTCGACGCGTCCATCACGTCGCGCGCGGCCACGCGCGCGCTCGGGAGGAACTGCACGCCCGGGATGTTGCGAACGGCGAGCCCCAGCTTCTCGTCCGGCTTCACGTCAATCAGCAGGGCCTTGCCATCGGCGCCAAGACGCTTCAACAACTCGGTCGCGCCTTTCGTCTTGCTCTCGGCGGCGCTCAACGCGTCGACCACAACCAGCGCACCATCCTGAACCCGCTGTGCGAGGGCGGCGACAATCGCGCCGCGCTTCACCTTGCGCGGCAGCTGGAAATCGTAGCTGCGCGGCTGCGGGCCGAACACGGTGCCGCCGTGGCGCCACAACGGGTTGCGCACGCTGCCGACCCGCGCGCGACCAGTCCCCTTCTGTTTCCACGGCTTGCGGCCGCTCCCCGCCACGTTCGCGCGATTCTTGGTCTTGTGCGTGCCGCGGCGCACCGACGCGTTCGTGTGCACGACCGACTCCCAGATGAGCCCGTCGTTCACCTGGCCGCCGAACGCGTCGTCGCTCAGTTCGAGCGAGCCGACCTTCTTGTTGTCTGTGTTGACGATGTCGATCTTCATAAATTAGTTGTCGCGGGGCTAGCTTTGTTTCTTGCCCTTCGGTTTTTCAACCTGGGCGACCTTGATCCGTTTCGCCGTCACAGCCTTGCGGATGATGACGTAGCCGGTGGGCGCACCGGGTATCGCGCCCCGCAGGATCAGCAGGTTGTTCTCCGGATCGACCTTGGCGATCTTCAGGTTTCGCACCGTGACGCGTTCGCCGCCCATGCGTCCATGCGCGCGCATCCCTTTGACGACGCGCGAGGGAAAGGACGAGGCGCCGATCGAGCCGGGCGCACGATGGAACATCGAGCCGTGCGTCGCCGCGCCGCCGGCGAAGTGGTGGCGCTTGACGACGCCCTGAAAGCCCTTGCCGCGGCTCGTGCCGATGACGTCGACGCGTTCGCCGTTCTCGAACATCGTGACGAGCACCTGATCGCCGACTTTCGGATCGCCGTCTTTCGCGAGCGTCACTTCCCGCAACACCCGGGTCGGGGGTACGTTCGCCTTCTTGTAGTGACCGGCGAGCGGCCTGGTCGCCTTCACCGGCTTGCTGTCGACAAGCCCGAGCTGCACCGATTCGTAGCCGTCGGTCGAGGCGGTCTTGCGCTGCACGACCACGCACGGGCCCGCTTTGATGACCGTGGCGGGCACGACCGAGCCGTCCTCGGTGAACAGCTGCGTCATGCCGACCTTGCGTCCAATGATTCCTGTAACCATAGCTATCAGCTCTCAGCTTTCAGCTATCAGTCGGTTCGGCTGACAGCTACTGAGAGCTGACAGCTGACGGCTGATAGCTGCTTATTTCACGTGTTCCTTGCCGAACGCCTTGATCTCGACGTCGACACCGGCGGGCAGGTCGAGCTTCATCAGCGCGTCGACGGTTTGCGGCGTCGGCTCGAAGATGTCGATCAGACGCTTGTGCGTCCTGATCTCGAACTGCTCGCGCGACTTCTTGTCGACGTGCGGCGAGCGCAGCACGGTCCACTTGTTGATGGCCGTCGGCAGCGGAATCGGGCCGGCGAGACGGGCGCCTGTGCGCTTGGCGGTGTCGACGATCTCGGTCGTCGACTGGTCCAGTACGCGCGAGTCATAAGCCTTGAGCCGGATCCGGATCTTGTCGGAGAACATGTTTGCCTCTATTTCCCTTGCGCCTTTGCGACAACTTCTTCACTGACATTTGACGGCGCCTGCTCGTAGCGATCGAAGTGCATCGAGTAGGTCGCGCGGCCCTGCGTGCGCGACCGCAGGTCGGTGGCATAGCCGAACATCTCGGACAACGGCACACGCGCCTGGATGATCTGCGTGCCGCCCCTGTCTTCCTGAGAGTGAATATGGCCGCGCCGGCTCGAGAGGTTGCCCATCACGTCGCCCATGTGTTCTTTCGGGACGACGACTTCGACGCGCATCACCGGCTCGAGCAACACGGGCTTGGCCTTCTTGGCGGCATCCTGAAACGCCATCGAGCCCGCAATCTTGAACGCCATTTCCGACGAGTCGACCTCGTGGAACGAACCGTCGTACAGCTCGATGCGCACGTCATCGACCGGATAGCCCGCGAGTACGCCCCGCGTCAGCGCTTCCTTGATCCCCTGGTCGATCGGCTTGATGAATTCCTTCGGGATGGAGCCGCCGGTGGTTTCGTTCTCGAAGATATAGCCGCTGCCGGGCTCGCCCGGATACAAATGGATCTTCACGTGGCCGTACTGGCCCCGGCCGCCGGTCTGCTTGGAGTACTTCATTTCGCCATCGGCCGGGCGCGTCAGCGTTTCCTTGTAGGCGACCTGTGGCTTGCCGACCGTGGCCTCCACGCTGAACTCGCGCTTGAGGCGGTCGACGATGATCTCGAGATGCAGCTCGCCCATGCCGGCGATGATGACCTGGCCGGTCTGCTGGTCGGTCTGCACCTGGAACGTCGGATCCTCGGCCATCAGTTTCTGGAGGCCGATGCCAAGCTTCTCCTGGTCGGACTTCGTCCTGGGCTCGATCGCCAGCGAGATGACCGGCTTCGGGAAATCCATCGACTCGAGCACGATCGGATGCTTCTCGTCGCACAGCGTATCGCCGGTGGAGACGCTTTTCAGCCCCACAGCCGCCGCGATATCGCCCGAATAGACCTCTTTGATCTCCTCGCGCTTGTTCGCGTGCATCTTCAGCAGGCGCCCGATGCGTTCGGATTTCTGCTTGGTCGCGTTGTAGACGGTCGCGCCGGCGATCAACACTCCCGAGTAGACGCGGAAAAACGTGAGCTGACCCACGAACGGGTCGGTCATGATCTTGAATCCGAGCGCCGCAAACGGCGCATCGTCTCTCGCCGGGCGCTCGATGAGCGCGGCCTCTGGATGGTCGGGGTCGACCTTCTTGTCGGGGTCGATGCCGGCAATCGAGGGTACGTCGAGCGGTGACGGCAGAAAGTCCACAACCGCGTCGAGCAGCGGCTGGACGCCCTTGTTCTTGAAGGCGGATCCGCAGATGACCGGCACGAACGCGCCCTGTCCCTTCTCGCGGACCGAGCTGTTGACGCGCTTGCGAATCGCCGCCTTGATTTCCGCTTCGGTCGGCTCTTCTCCGTGGAGGTACTTCTCGAGAATCTTGTCGTCGGCCTCGCTGACCTTCTCGATCAGCTGCTCGCGATAGTGCTTCGCCTCGTCCATCATGTCGGCCGGGATCTCGCCGACGATGTAGTCGGCGCCCATCGTCTCGTCCTTGTAGGTAATCGACTTCATTTTCACGAGGTCGATGACGCCCGAGAAATGCTCTTCCGAACCGATTGGCAACTGGATGGCGACGGGATTCGCTTCGAGCTTGGAGATGATCTGGTCGAACGTGCGCTTGAAGTCCGCACCGATGCGGTCCATCTTGTTGACGAAGCAGATGCGCGGCACACGGTACTTGTCCGCCTGGCGCCACACCGTTTCCGACTGGGGCTCGACGCCGGCGACCGAATCGAACACGGCGACCGCGCCGTCGAGCACGCGCAGCGAGCGCTCGACTTCGGCGGTGAAGTCGACGTGGCCCGGCGTGTCGATGATGTTGACGCGGTGATCGCGCCAGAAACAGGTGGTGGCGGCCGACGTGATCGTGATGCCGCGCTCCTGCTCCTGCTCCATCCAGTCCATCACGGCGGTGCCTTCGTGCACCTCGCCGATCTTGTACGTAATCCCGGTGTAGAAGAGGATCCGCTCTGTCGTCGTCGTCTTGCCGGCATCGATGTGCGCCATGATGCCGATGTTCCGCGTTTTTTCTAGAGAATGTGACCTTGGCATTGCCTTGCCGTTCTATTCCTTTTTTCTTCGACCTTTTTCCTTACCAGCGATAGTGAGCAAAGGCCTTGTTCGCCTCCGCCATCCGGTGCGTGTCTTCGCGCTTCTTCACCGCGCCGCCCCGCAGGTTCGCCGCGTCCATCAACTCGTTCGCGAGTTTCTCCTGCATGGTCTTGCCGTCGCCGCGCGCCCGCGCGAAGCCGACGAGCCAGCGGATGCTGAGCGACAGGCGGCGATTCGGGTTCACCTCGACCGGCACCTGATAGTTGGAGCCGCCGACGCGCCGCGACTTCACCTCGAGGCTCGGCTTGACGTTGTCGACCGCTTTCTTGAACACCTTGAGCGGGTCGTCGCCGGTCTTCTCTTTGATGATGTCGAAGGAGCGGTAGAGGATGCCCTCGGCCGTGTTCTTCTTTCCACCGTGCATCACGGTGTTGATGAAGCGGGTGACGAGCTGGCTCTGGTAGAGCGGGTCCGCAGCCAGTTCGCGCTTCGCGATCACTCTTCGTCTCGGCATGTCTAATCCCTAATCCCGAATCCCCAATCCCAGGGCGCTATGCCTTCGGCCGTTTCGCGCCGTACTTCGAACGTCCCTGCTTGCGTCCCTGCACGCCGACCGCGTCGAGCGTGCCGCGCACCACGTGGTAGCGCACGCCGGGCAGATCCTTCACGCGGCCGCCGCGGATGAGCACGAGCGAGTGCTCCTGCAGGTTGTGGCCGACGCCCGGAATGTAGGTCGTCACCTCGATGCCGTTGGTCAGGCGCACGCGCGCGACCTTGCGAAGCGCCGAGTTCGGCTTCTTCGGCGTCTGCGTGAACACGCGCACGCAGACGCCGCGCTTCTGCGGGCTGTTCTGCAGCGCGGGGCTCTTGGTCTTGCTGACGATCTTCATCCGACCATGGCGGACAAGCTGACTGATAGTCGGCACGAGAAAAAACTCCACCAGCGAATGAGGCAGAACCTCATCAGCTCAAAGCGCGTCGGGCCTGGAAGCCGCAATGGCTTGGCGCCCGATGCAATGCCCTATTGATAATGTTGTGTTGCGCCGCGGTCCTTCCGCGAGCCGTGCTAAGGAAAGTGGCCTTAGAAGCCTCTTCCGTGCGGTTCGGAGTCAGATAGGGTTTCCTGACTCCAATACAACCTGACGAATATAACATCAAGACTTTAGGAGACGCAACCTATGGCAGACGTCGTGACGACCCCTTCGGGCCTGAAATTCGAGGATCTCCACACCGGTTCGGGCGCCGTTGCAGGCAGCGGACAAAAAGCGAAGGTCCATTACACCGGCTGGCTGACAACAGGCGAGAAGTTCGACTCGTCGGTCGATCGAAACGACCCGTTCGAGTTCACGCTCGGCGCCGGCGAGGTTATTCAAGGATGGGACGAGGGCGTGGCCGGGATGAAAATCGGCGGAAAACGGCGCCTCACGATCCCCGCCGCCCTGGGTTATGGCGCCCGCGGCGCCGGAGGGGTGATCCCGCCGAACGCCGAGCTGATCTTTGAGGTGGAGTTGCTCGGGCTCAGATAGTCGCAAGGCGCAAGTCGGGAGTCGTCAGTCGCCAGGCCAGTCGCAAGGCGCAAGTCGGGAGTCGCAAGGCCAGTCGCCAGGCCAGTCGCAAGGCGCAAGTCGGGAGTCGGGAGTCGCAAGGCCAGTCCCAAGGCCAATCGCAAGGCGCGTTTGCGTTCGCCTTGCGACCGACGACTTTCGACTAGCGCCTTGCGACTGACATCACTCAACCCAGTCCGCCATGAACACGTTCGTCTCGCCCTCCGCCTTCGCGTTCCGGTTCGACGCGAAGACGAGTTTCTTCCCGTCGGGCGAGAACATCGGGAAGCCGTCGAAGGTGTTGTTCCACGTGATCTGCTCGAGGCCGGTGCCGTCGAGGTTGATCATGAAGAGGTCGAAATCGCGGCCCTTCGGATCCTTGATGTTCGAGCCGAAGATGATCCGCTTGCCGTCGGGGTGAAAGACCGGGGCGAAGTTGGCGCCGCCGAGCTTCGTCACCTGACGCAGGTTGCTGCCGTCGCGGTTCATCACGAAGATCTCGAGCGTCGTCGGACGCCACAGCCCTTCCTTCAGCAGTCCCTGATAGTCGGCCAGCTCCTTCGCCTCGCCGATCGGGCGCCCGCGGAACACGATCTGCGTGCCGTCGGGCGAGAAGCAGGGTCCACCGTCCGGTCCCGGCACGATTCGTCAGCCGGCGCACGTCCGAGCCGTCGCCGTTCATCGAGTAGATCTCCATGTCGCCGTCGCGAACGCTGGTGAACACGATGCGGCCGTCAGGTCCAATCGTCGCTTCCGCGTCGTAGCCGGGGGTGCTCGTCAGGCGCCTGGCGTTCGACCCGTCGGGGGACGATCGGAAGATGTCGTAGCTCGGGGTAGACCGGCCACACGTACCCGCGCGAAAAACTCGGCCGGGGCGGACACGCGGCCGATCCGAGGTGGGTCGACGCGTAGATGATCGACTTGCCGTCCGGAAAAAAGTACCCGCACGTCGTGCGCCCGCCCTTGCTCAACTGTTTCTTGTTCGAGCCGTCGACGTTCATCGTGAAGATCTGGTCGCAGGTGTCCGGCGTGCCCGGGTTGGTCTGAAAGATGAGCTGCTTGCCGTCGGGCGAGAAGTACGCCTCGGCGTTCTCGCCGCCGGACGTCAGCTGGGTCACGTTCGACAGATGACGCTCGGTCTGCGGCGCCTGGCCGTAGGTCGCGATCCCGGCAAACACCAGAACGGCGGCGAGTGCAGGAGCATTCGATTGCGCATGATTCGCCATTATCATCTCGAAGTGCGCTCGCGAAATGGCTCCACGGAGCACTACTCTTGAGGCAGCCGACACTCGCGCGCGCCGTGCACGCGCGCGGCGGCCGCGCGCTCATCGTCGGCGGCTGGGTGCGCGATCGACTGCTCGGCCGCGACTCCGAAGGACCTCGACATGGAGGTCTTCGGCATCGCCGCAGCCGACCTGCCGCGCGCTGCTCGAGCCGCTTCGGCCGCGTCGAACCGGTCGGTCAGAGCTTTCCGGTCTACAAGATCGGCTCAATCGACATCGCGCTTGCCTCGCCGCGAGTCGAAGTCGGGACGCGGACACAAGGGCTTCGTCGTCGAAGGCGATCCCGTCATGTCGCTCGAGGACGCCGCCCGCCGGCGCGACTTCACCATCAACGCGATCTCGTGGGATCCGCTCACCGGACGACCTACGATCGATCCGTTCGACGGCCGCGCGCGATCTCGACCGCAAGCGTCCTGCGCGTCGTCGACGCCGACGACGTTTGGCGACGACAGCCTCCGCGTGCTGCGCGCGCGTGCAGTTCGCGGCACGCTTCGAGCTCACGCTCGACGAGGACACCAGCGGTGCTGTGCCGGCGATTCGACTCGACGATCTGCCGCCGGAACGCATCTGGGGAGAGATCGAAAAGCTGCTGCTGCGGGCCGCGCGGCCGTCGATCGGATTTGCGCTCGCGCTCGACCTGCGGGTGGTCGATCAGCTGTTTCCCGAGCTGCAGGCGCTCGTCGGCTGCGAGCAGGAGCCCGAGTGGCATCCCGAAGGCGACGTGTGGATGCACACGCTGATGGTGATCGACCAGGCGCGGCGGCGCATCGACGATCTCGACCGCGCCGATCAGCTGATCCGTCATGCTCGGCGCCGTTGCGCACGACCTCGGCAAGCCGGCGACGACCGCTGGATCGACGGCCGGATCCGATCGCTGAATCACGAGGAAGCAGGCGTGGCGCCGGCCACCGCGTTTCTCGACCGCCTGAACGTCCACACGATCGACGGCATCGACGTGCGCACGCAGGTGCTCGGGCTCGTCGCGCACCACCTGAAGCCCGGCATGCTCTACAAGGTGCGCGACACGCTCACCGACGGCGCGTTCCGCCGGCTCGCGCAGAAGGCGAACCTCGAGCTGCTCGCGCGGCTCGCGAAGTCGGATTGTCTCGGACGCACCGGCGACTTCGATTGCACGGCGATGGACTGGTTCCTCGAACGCGCGCGCGCGCTCGGCGTCGATCAGCAGTCCGCCGAAGCCGCTGCTGCTCGGCCGGCATCTGCTCGACCTCGGCATGAAACCAGGCCCGCGACATGGGCGCGCTGTTGAAGCAGGTCTACGAGAGGCAGCTCGACGGGGAAATCAAGACCACAGAGGAAGGCATCGCACTCGCCGCGCGGATTCTTTCCATGTCCCAACGCAAAGACGCCAAGACGCAAAGCTCTTAGAAATTTTTTCTTCGCGGCTTTGCGCCTTTGCGGTGGAGTTGCAGATCAGGCCGCACGTTCTTGCGCGCGGCGGAACTCTTCCAGCAGACGCGGGACGTTCGTGCCGACCGAGTGCAGCGTCGGCGACCAGCCCAGCGCGCGTGCGCGCGGACCGCGAACACGCTGATTCAACGCCAGCGCGTCGGCATAGGCGCCGAGCTTCTTGCGGGCTTCTTCGAGCGGGACATGCCGGACGTCGGTTGGCATCGACATCTGGCTCGCGATGCCCTCGACGATCGCGTTGACGGTTTCGTCCCCTTCATCGTTCGCGTGATACACACCGGAGGCTTCGGGGAGGGTGGCGACGCGGACGTACAAATCGGCCAGATCGCGGTCGTACACGAGCGGCCAGTAGTTGTCGCCGGAGCCAATCACGCGAATCAGGCCGTTCAGCGCGTTTTTCAATAAATCCGAGACAATTCCGCGATTTCCGCCATACACGATGCCCGGGCGGATCGCCGCCGTCCGCAGGTTCGGCCCGGCCGCCTGCAGGACCATTTCTTCGTGCGCCGGCCGCCAGCCCCGGAACGGCTCTGGATTCACCTGAGCCGACTCGTCCATCGGTTGCGCATTCGATCCCAGAGCCCAGAGACCTGACGTGTACACGAACGACACCGGCCAGAACTTCGCGCTCTCGGATGCGGCGCTCAGCAGCGTCTCGAGCGCTTTGAGATCGACCTCTTCGCGGCTGGGACTCGCATCCGCCGCCGCATGGATGTACGCATCATGAGCATCGGCCGCGCCGCGGTACGACTTCACCGTCCGCAAATCGCCGAGCACGGGCGCGACGCCGCGCGAGGCGAGCGCATCGGCCGCGGCCGGAGTACGCACGAGCGCGGTGACCTGCTGATTGGCGCGCAACAGCGCATCGAGCACTGCGGAGCCGATGTATCCTGTCGCACCTGTGAGGAAGATTCGCATGAAGGTTCCTACATCATAATTCAGCCGATGCGTCGGGATACCTTACTCGATTTTTTCGACGATGTCTCCACGGGACGTGGAAATTTTTTCGTCTATGACGATGGATTTCGAACGCGATCATACACCTACGCAGAAACGGCGCGCGCCGCGCGCGGGTTTGCCGCGCGCCTGCAAACCGCGGGCCTCGGGAAAGGCGACAAAGTTGTCTTCTGGAGCGAGAACCGGCCCGAGTGGATCATCGCGTTGTGGGGATGCCTGCTCAACGGATCGATCGCGGTCCCGATTGATTTCCGCGCATCTCACGATTTTCTGGCAAGCGTCGCACGCATCGTCGGCGCCAAAATACTTTTGCTCGGCGATGATGTTGAGTTAGCTGACCTAAAACTTGGCGCTAAGGCAGACGACCCAATCGCGTGGAAACTGTCCGACATCGATTTCCGCGCGCTCGATCCGTCGGCGTTCGTGCCCGTTCACGTCACACGCGACGACATCGTCGAGATCATCTTTACGTCGGGCGCAACGGCCGAGCCGAAAGGCGTGGTGCTGACCCACCGCAACGTGCTCGCCAACATCGTGCCGGTCGAGCGGGAAGTCAGGAAATACAGGACGTACGCCCGCCCCTTTTCACCCATCAGATTCCTCAACCTCTTACCGCTCAGTCACTTATTCGGACAAGCCATGGCCACGTTCGTGCCGCCGATGCTCCACGGCACGGTCGTGTTCATCCGCGGGTACAACCCGCACGAGATCGTCCGGCAGATCAAGCGACGCCGCATTTCGGTGCTCGTCTCGGTGCCGAAGATTCTCGACGTGCTCGCCGATCATGTCGCGCGTCTCCATCCCGAGATTCGCGAAGTGCCCGCGGCACACGAAGGCGTCGCGAAGCGATGGTGGCGCTATCGCGCCATCCATCGTCTTTTCGGTTTGAAGTTCTGGTCGTGCGTCGTCGGCGCCGCGCCGCTCGAAGGTGCCCTCGAGTCGTTCTGGAGACGCCTCGGATTCGTCGTCGTCCAGGGTTACGGTCTCACCGAGACGGCGCCGATTGTGACGCTCAACCATCCGTTCTCGACGAGCAAGGGATCGGTCGGCAAAGCGATCGCCGGCGTCGACATCAGAATCGCGCCAGACGGAGAAATTCTGGTGCGCGGCGACAACGTCACAACCGGCTACTACGGCGCGGCCGAAGCCACGCGCGCAGCATTCGAAGACGGCTGGTTCCACACCGGAGACATCGGCGAGCTCGACGCAGCGGGACGTCTGTTCATCCGCGGGCGCAAGAAAGAAATGATCGTGACGCCCGAAGGGCTCAACGTCTTTCCAGAAGATGTCGAGCGCGTCGTCAATGCCATCGCTGGCGTGAAAGACTCGGCGGTCGTCGGCGTCACCGAGAACGGCGAAGAGCGCGTCCATGTCGCGCTCATCGTCGAACCAGGCACCAATCCCGACGACGTGGTCAGAATCGCCAACGCGCAGCTGGCCGATCATCAGCGCATTCGGGCCGCGCGCGTGTGGCCGCGAGACGAGCTGCCGCGAACGGAAGGGACGAAGAAACTGAAACGTCACGAGATTCGCGCATGGCTGCAAACCGGCGCGGCGCCCGATTCGGCGAGATCGCCCGGCACGAGCGTCGAGGCGGTCATTGCCCGGTATGCCGGCGGGCGCACCGTCAGTCCCGCGGCCACGCTCGAAGAGCTCGGGCTCAGCTCGCTCGAGCGCATCGAGATGATGGTGGCGCTCGAAGAGACGCTCAACACGACGCTCGACGAAGCCGCCTTCTCGAACGCGTCGACGGTGGCCGATCTGGCGCGCCTGGCGGCCGCCCCGCCCGCAGCGGAAACACCGGAGCCGGTAGATTTCCCGTCATGGAATCGCACGCTCCCGTTCCGGGCGCTTCGCCGGATCACGCTCCCGGGATTCCTGCTGCCGCTGACCCGGGTATTTGCCTGGATCCAGGTCGACGGGCTGCCGCACCTGCAGGGGATTGAAGGGCCGGTGATTTTCGCCGCCAACCATCAGAGCCACATGGACGTGCCCGTTATTCTGGCGGCACTCCCCGGCCGATGGCGCCGTCGGCTCGCCACGGCTATGGCCAAGGAGTTCTTCAAGGCGCACTTCTTCCCCGACCAGGTACTCGCGCGGACAGCGAGTCGCCAAGAGCCTCGAGTACTACCTGTCTGCCGCGTTCTTCAATACATTCCCGCTGCCCCAGCGCGAGGCTGGCGCGCGGCAGACGCTGCGGTATGCCGGTGAGCTCATCAACGAGGGCTTCTCGGTCCTGATATTTCCCGAAGGTAAACGCACCGACCATGGAGAAATCGCGCCGTTCCGTCCGGGCATCGGCATGATGGCGTCCCGGCTGCGGGTGCCGGTCGTGCCTGTTCACCTGGAAGGCGTCGACCGCGTGCTGCACCAGAAATGGAAGATGGCAAAACCGGGTCGGGTGCGCGTGGTGTTCGGGGCGCCGATGAAGCTAAGTGGTGATGATTACGCACACTTAGCGTCGGAGGTCGAGAAGGCCGTACGAAATCTTGGAGCATAGTCTCCATCTGTGGCACAATCATTGCCAGCAGTGAGCTCGAAGACACGCATGCGATGGCCGTATTGCGGAGCTTTCGAACGCTCGAACGTTTGTCCCCGGGCAGACGCGCCTGAAAGGATTTCGAGCCAGTTTGAGCAAAGACGATTTGATTGATATGCAGGGAACGGTCGTGGCGGTACACAGCGGAGGTCTCTATCGCGTGCAATGCGACGCGGGGCATGAAGTGCTCGCTCAGTTGAGCGGCCGCATGCGCCGTTTTCGGATCAAGGTCGTTCCTGGCGATCGCGTGACGGTCGGGGTTTCCCCGTACGATCCGGTCCGCGGCATCATTACATTCCGAGCCCGTTAGCCATCAAAATACATGTTCGACGATTCGAGCTCCCCACAGTCGAAACCGACCGCGATTGCCACGCCTGAAGAGACGCCGGCGCAGTCCGCGGCCGTTCAGCGCTACCACAGCTGTCGCTGGCGCAAGGCGCCGGAAGACGGCAACCCGCAGGATTTCTGCTCGCACCGCGACGTGCAGCCCATGGCCGGCACGACCGGCTTCGACGCCGAAGCCTGGTGCCCCGATTGCCAGTTCTACAAGGTGCGACGGATACCAAAGAAACGGTCCCCGGAAGACTACGGATACTGACAAGACCAGGGATTGGGGACTGGGGATTCGGGATTAGTGCAGCGACGCTGTCACACTACCAATCCCTGAGTCCCAACTAATCCCTCAATCCCCAATCCCCAATCCCTGTTCTATTCAGAGAATTCCTTCGCCAACTCCACCCATTCGCCGTTCGGCGACAACAGCTGGTAGGAGCGCCAGTGCGGCTTGGCTTCGGCCGAGTGGCCTGTCTTCTCGAGGGTAATGGCCAGATAGAAGTGGGCGTCGGCGTAGTTGCCGTTCAGACGGAGCGCCGTGCGATAACACGCCGCCGCTTCCTGAAAGCGGCCGAGGTCGTGGTAGATGTTGCCGAGGTTGAAGTGCGCCTCGAAAAACTCGGGGTCGAGTCCGATCGCCCGCTCGTATAACGCCTGCGCTTCCGCCAGCTCGTCCTTGCCGTAGTGAATGTTCGCAAGATTGATGATCGCCGGCACCAGATAGGGATCGATCTCGAGCGCCTTGCGGTACCAGGTGGCGGCCGCGCCGTGACGCGATTCGTCCAGGTCGAGCGCCGAGCCTTTGGCGAAGTACTCTTCCGCGAGCGTCTGAGGCGCCGGCACCGGCAGCGTCGCGTCCCTGCCCGGCTCTTTCGGCCTGGGGCGCGTGAGCTTGATGATGCGGGCCGGCTCTGCGTCGATGCGAAAGTCGAACGTGAGCTGCCCGCTCCGCTCGGCCTGCAGCGATCGCAGGATCGCGCGAAACGGCAACGACGCGAGATCGGCGCTCACCTGCCGAATCAGCAGCAGATCGGAAAACGGAAAATACGTTTCCGTGTGCGTGCGCATGACCGGCCGGATGAGGCCCCATTTTTCCAGATACCGTAAATGGTCCTGGCGGAGGCCCGGATACATGCTCAGCAGATCGCGCTGGCCGTAATACTGCTGCTTGAGATCCTCAGGCGGGTGGATGCCCGCCATGCGGCAGAAGTCGTTCTCGCTCATCACGCGGACGCCGGACTCTTCGGCCTTCCTCAGCTTCTCGCTCTTCTCCGCGCCCGCGAATCCTTCGGCGCCCACCACCACGAGCGTAGTCCGGGCGGAGACTTCGTCCGCCGACGACCCGCCGAGTCTGATCACGAGCGCCTGGGCTTCCTTGCGGCCGAGCGACGACAGCTTTCCGGTGAACACGACGACCTCATCGGCGAGCGGGAGTCTTGAAGACTGTGAAGGCAACGTTGCGGCGAGAATGAATGAGGCCAGAGTAGAAGTCAAGCGCTTCGGGCCGCCTTCGCCGGAAGCTTCGGCGCGCCGAGCCCGGCATCCCCTCGGTTCGCACTACAATCGTTAACCATGCTGCTCGCGGGCGATCTCGGCGGGACGAAAACCATCATCGGTCTGTTCAAGCCGAGTGCGGCGCGTCCGGCGCTCATCGATTCGCGCACCTACCGCACGCTCGACTACGACAATCTCGGCTCGCTCACGGCGCAGTTTCTCCGTGATACCGGAACCCGGGCGTCCGAGATCGAGGCGGCGAGCTTCGGCGTCGCCGGGCCGGTCGACGGAACGCGGGCGCGGCTCACCAACGTGCCATGGGTCGTCGATATCGAGGAGTTTCGACAGGACGTCTCGATCGCGCGCGGGCATCTGCTGAACGATCTCGAAGCGCTGGCCTGGTCGATCCCGGTCCTCAACGCCGACGAGATCGCCGTGCTCCATGAAGGCGTGACCGACCCTCGCGGCACCGTCGGTCTGATCGCCGCCGGCACGGGCCTGGGCGTCGCGGTGCTCCCCAACATCGACGGACGGCTCGTCCCGCGCGCGTCCGAAGGCGGTCATGTGGATTTTGCCGCTCGCAACGCCGACGAACAGACGCTCGCCGCCGCGCTGGCAGCGGAGTTCGGGCGTGTCGACGTGGAGCGGGTGGTATCGGGCCGCGGACTCACTCACATCCACAGGGTGCTCTTCCCGCACACCTGCGCCACCACCGAGGCCACCGATCATCTGTCCGCCGCGATCACGCGAGGCGCGCTCGAAGGCGGCTGCCCGCACTGCACGCGCACGCTCGAAGTGTTCGTGTCGGCGTACGGCGCCGCGGCAGGCAATCTCGCATTGACGGTGTTGTCCACCGGTGGCATGTATCTCGGCGGCGGCATCGCGCCACGCATCCTTCCGGCGCTGCGATGGCCTGTTTTCATGCACGCGTTTCAAAATAAGTCACCGATGGATGCGCTCATCACGCGTATTCCGGTGAAAGTGATCCTGAACCCGGGCGCCGGGCTTCTCGGAGCGGCAACCTTCGCTCTCAACCACTGGAGGCCTGTGGTACCTTAAGCAGGTGGTCTGGCTTTTCGATCGGGACGGCGAAAAGATTCGCTACGAAATCTGCCGCGACGAGGAAGGCGCAGGATTTCTGCTCGTGATGACGTCGAGCGCCGGGCACAAGCGTGTCGATCGCATCGAAGACGCGACCGAGCTCATCGAGCGCTGCGCCGCGCAGATGCGTCAGCTTCAGGACGACGGCTGGAAGGTGGGATGAAACAGATAGGCGTGCTCGTGCTTGTTTGCCTCGCGGGCGTCCAGGTTCTGAGTGGACAGACAGCACGGCGTCCGGCCCGTCCGCCGGCCGCGCCGGCCGCACCAAAAGCACCGGCGGCGCCGGCGAAACCACGCGGCGAAGTCCGCGTGCCGTTCCAGACTGGTGAGCTCCTCACCTACGACGTGTCGTACTCGAACTACGTGAGCGCCGGCACCGTAACGATGCACGTGCAGGCCAAGCGCCCTTCGTACAACTCGATCGCCTACTACGTGGTCGCCGAGGCGCGGCCCACGCCGCTCATGTCGAAGGTCTACACGCTGTACTACAAGGCCGACGTGCTGATGGATGTGTACACGTTGCTGCCGCAACGTGCGGGCGTCTACAGCGAAGAAGGCCAACGGCATCAGATGAAGGTGACCATCTTCGACAATGCCACGCGGAAGGCCACGTTCGAAAACACCTCCGCGAAGAACACCAAACGCGAGTTCGCCATTCCGGCATTCACGCAGGATGCGCTCTCGGCGGTCTACGTCATGCGCGCGCTGCCCCTCAAAGTCGGCGCGAAGGAAACGATTCCGGTGGCCACCGGTGGCCGCAGCTATCGCGCGCAGGTGACCGTGGCGGGGATGGAAACCGTCAAGACGCCGGCGGGCCCCTTCCAGAGCTTCCGGCTGCGCACGATGCTCTACAGCGATGATGGTCAGCCGAACGGCCGGCCGATTCACCTCTGGATCAGCGACACGCCCAACCGTGTACCCGTGCAGGTACAGTCAGAGCTTGCGGTCGGCTCGTTCCACCTCACGTTGCGCGAGGCCAAAATCCCGCAATAAGCTGCTGCTGAGTCGACCGCTATAATTGAGCCGCCTTAGGATGCGCCGAATCTCGATTGGCATGAAGCAATGCGGCCTCATCGCGATCATCGTGGTGGCCGAATTCGCGATCCTCGAAGCCGGCCTGCGTGTGTTCGGCCAATCCGAGGCCGGAGCCGCATTCCAGTCGCTGTTCATCACGGAGAGTCAGGTGGGGTATCGCCTGCGTCCTGGAGCAACGATTCGGTACTGGACGTCCGAGTTCGACACCGAGCTCGCGATCAACGCGCAAGGCGTGCGAGACGACGACGCCATCGGGCCAAAGGCCGAGGGTGAGCGCCGTGTGCTGATCCTGGGAGACTCGTACGTCTTCGCGGTGCAGGTCCCATTCCGCGACACCATGGGCGAGCGTCTCGAAGCCCACCTGAACGAATCCGGAACCGGTTCTCGATGGCGCGTCATCAACGGTGGCGTCCAGGGCTATGGTCCAGTCGAACAGTGGCTGTTCTACCGTCACGTCGCCGCGCAATTCGACCCCGATATCGTGCTGGTTCTGGTCTCGGTCGGAAACGACGCCATCGAAGCGTTCGACGCCCGTGCGACGCTCGCGGCGGGCGGCATCACGCAGGGAAATGAGACCGCACGCCCTCGTTCGCCGCTGCGCGACATCGTCCGTTCGAGCGTCGTGCTCCAAATCGTTCGCCAGCGCGCCGATCAGCTCCGGGCGCGCGTCTCCAATGCCGTCGCCGAACGGCCGCTCGCGATCTATCTCGAGGACCCGCCTGCCATGGTGGGTGAAGGCATCACGATCGCCACGCACGCATTTGGCCGCATCGCCGAAGAGGCGCAGCAGCATGGCGCGGCCGCCGCATTCGTCTTGATGCCGGCACGGTTCGAAACCAACGATGCCGAGTTCGAGCGCGTGTCGGCAGCCGCGACCGGTATGGGAAGAGTCGTGAAGCGGCACGCCGCGACCGAGCGGTTTTCCAGCGCGCTGACGCCACTCGGCTACCCCATACTCAACTTGCTTCCGGTGTTCGCTTCCACGCGCGACGTCTCCACGCTGCACTTCGTGCGTAACTCGCACCTGACGGCCAGGGGCCATCAGGTCGCGGCCGACGCGATCGCGCGCTTCCTCATCACCAGCGGGCTCATCCCCGGCCGCCGCGGCTGATGGTCTTCAACTCGTTTCAGTTCGCGGTGTTCTTCGCCGTGGTGTACGGACTGTACCGCGTGCTGCCGCATCGGGCGCAGAACCTGATGCTGCTCGCCGCGAGCTACGTGTTCTACGGCGCATGGGACTGGCGGTTCCTGGCGCTGCTTCTCGGATCGACGATCATCGACTTTCAGATGGCGCGCTACATCAGCAGCGAGCCTTCACCGCACAAACGCCGCCTCGCGCTCATCGTCAGCCTGGTTTACAACCTCGGCGTTCTGGGCTTTTTCAAGTACTTCAATTTCTTTGCCGATGGCCTCGCCGGGATGTTTGCGGTCGCAGGGTGGCACCTCGACGCGGTGACGCTGCACGTTGTCCTCCCCATGGGTATTTCGTTCTACACGTTCATGACGCTCTCGTACGTGATCGACGTGTATCGCAGGGAGATCCCCCCCGAGTCCAATCTGATCGACTTCGCGTTGTTTGTCGCGTACTTCCCGCACCTGGTGGCCGGGCCCATTCTGCGTGCGTCGCGGCTGTTGCCACAGATTGCCCGGCCGCGCACGCTCACACCCGAGCAGAACATCGAAGGCATGTGGTTGTTCGGGTGGGGTCTCTTCCAGAAGATGTTCGTGGCCGACAACCTTGCGGAGATCGTCTCGTCGGCCTATCGCGCCGGTTCGTCCGCAAGCGGAACCGAAGTGCTCGTCGCGACCTACGCCTTCGCCTTCCAGATCTACGGCGATTTCGCCGGATACTCGAACATGGCCCGCGGCATCTCGAAACTGCTCGGCATCGAACTGAACATCAACTTCCGGTTTCCGTACTTCGTCGCGTCGCCGCAGGAATTCTGGCGACACTGGCACATCAGTCTGTCAACCTGGCTGCGGGATTACCTGTACATTCCTCTCGGTGGGAGCCGCGGCTCCGAAATCGCGACGCTGCGCAACCTCATGCTCACGATGGTGCTTGGCGGGCTCTGGCACGGCGCGGACTGGCGGTTCGTACTGTGGGGTGCATATCAGGGCCTTGCCCTGGTCGTGGCTCGTGGCATCGAACGATGGAGCGCCGCGCGCAGCATTGCTGTCGCTCCAGGGCTGAACTGGCAGCGGGTGGTGCTCACCATCATCATGTTCCACGTCACCTGTTACGGCTGGCTGATCTTCCGTGCCGAGTCGGTGAGCCAGGTGTCCGATCTGACCCGTCGTGTCGCCGTCGACCTGCTACCGACGCTCTTTACACTGCCCGTCGTGCTCGCAGCGATCGTGCCCATCGTCGGCCCGCTGATGGTTGTGCACGCTTACCAGGCCAGGAGGGATTCTGAATCAGCCCCGCTTCAGCTGGTGCCTCCGGTCCGGTATGCACTCTATGCTGGAGTCTTCTATCTCGTGCTGCTGTTCGGGAGCTTTGAAGGTGCGCAGTTCATCTACTTTCAGTTCTAGCGCGCAACCAACTCCGGCAACCCGAGCGCCGTTCTCACTCTCGGATTCACCACTTCGCCGCCCTGCGCGATCAGCGTGTCCCGTGTGATCTCGTCGCTCAGATCGAGCTTCACGGCGCCCTCCTTCACCAGGTGCAGCAGAAACGTCGTGATGTTCTTCGCATACATCTGGCTGGCGTGATACGGAACGGTGGAAGGCAGGTTCGTCGGACCGAGGATCGTGACGCCGCGCTCGACGACGACCTCATCGGGACGCGTCAGCTCGCAATTACCGCCCCGCTCCGCCGCCAGATCGACGATGACCGAGCCCGGCGCCATGCCTCGAACCATCTCGGCGGTCACGAGTACCGGGCGCCTTCTTTCCGGGCACGACGGCTGTCGTGATGACGACGTCGTTCGAGGCGACGACGCGCGCCATCATTTCGCGCTGGCGTTGATAGAAGGATTCGTCCTGCGCTTTCGCATACCCGCCCTTGTCTTCCGCCTGCGCGGTTTCGAGCGGCAGCTCGACGAATTTCGCGCCGACGCTCTGGACCTGCTCTTTCACCGCCGGACGCACGTCGTACGCCTCGACGACGGCGCCGAGCTTGCGGGCGGTGGCAATGGCCTGCAGTCCGGCCACACCAACGCCGACGATGAACACGTGTGCCGGCGTAATGGTTCCGGCCGCGGTCGTCAGCAGCGGAAACATGCGCGGGAGCGTGCCGGCGGCCAGGAGCACGGCCTTGTACCCGCCGATGGTCGCCATCGACGACAGGACGTCCATGCTCTGGGCCCGCGTGATGCGCGGAATCAGCTCGAGCGCGAACGCGGTGACGCCGCTCGCCGCGATCGCGCGCGCGGTGTCAGGTGAGCCGAGCGGATCGGCCATACCGACGATCACTTGCCCCGCACGCATGCTCGAGAAGTCGCCGGCGCGCACCTGCAGCACCACGTCGGCCGCGAACACGTCGGCGCGGCTGGCGACGCGGGCGCCTTTGTCCTGGTACGCCGAATCCGGAAACCCGGCTTCGGCACCAGCACCACTCTCAATCACCACGTCGAATCCCGCTTTCTTCAACGCGGCGATCGACGCGGGGACGAGCGCCACGCGGCGCTCTCCAGGAAACCGTTCGGCGGGCACTCCGATCTGCATGCGGTGATTTTAGTGCATGCTAGAGTGTGAGGGAGAACAAGCGGTTCTGATGCAGTTGACCATTGCCCTCGCTCAGCTCAATCCTACGGTTGGCGACATCGACGGCAACCTCGCGCGTATTCGCGCCGCGCGCGAGCGTGCCGCGGCTGGCGGCGCCGACCTCGTGGTGCTGTCAGAGCTCGCCGTCATCGGATATCCGCCAGAGGATCTGGTCCTTCGTCCTTCTGTGGTGGATGCGTGTCACGCCGCCATCGACTGCCTCGTGCGCGAGAGTCGCAGCGGTCCTGCTCTGGTCGCGACCACCCCCTGGCGCGACGGCGGCCGGGTGTACAACGCGGCCATCGTCATCGATCGAGGAACAATCGCGCCGCGCTTCAAGTCGGATCTCCCGAACTACGGCGTCTTCGACGAAAAGCGGGTGTTCGCGGCGGGGCCGATGCCCGAGCCGGTCGGTGTCCGAGGCGTCACGATCGGCGTGCCGGTGTGCGAAGACATCTGGACGCCGGCGATCACCGAACATCTTGCGCGCCTGGGGGCGGAGCTCTTTCTCGTGCCGAACGGGTCTCCGTTCGAGGCCGGCAAGTTCCCGACGCGGCTCGAGCTGGCCCGCGCGCGTGCGCGCGAGACCAAGCGCGCGCTGGTGTACGTGAACCAGGTGGGCGGACAGGACGAGCTCGTCTTCGACGGACGATCCTTCGCGGTCGACAGGGGTGGCAACCTGGTGCGCTCGCTGGCCGGCTGGGAAGAATCGGTCGAGATGACGCACTGGCGAAAGACAGCCGATGGCTGGTCCTGTGAGGCGGGCCACGTCGAGCCGCCCGGCGATCCACTCGAGGACACGTACAACGCGCTCATCGTCGGGCTGCGGGATTACGTCGCGAAGAACGGATTTCCGGGAATCGTGCTCGGGCTCTCGGGTGGCGTCGACTCCGCGCTGAGCGCCGTCGTCGCGGTTGATGCGCTGGGTGCGGAGCGGGTGCTTGGCGTGCGGCTTCCGTCGCCGTTCACGGGCCAGGTCAGCATGGAAGAAGCGCAGTTGGTCGCCGACCGTCTGGGCATCCGGCTGCTGTCGCTGCCGATTGCGGGCGTCATGGCCGGCGCCGAAGAGGCTCTGGCGCCTGTTTTCGAAGGTCGTGCCCGCGATGTCGCCGAAGAGAACCTTCAAGCACGGATCCGCGGCCTGCTCCTGATGGGCCTGTCCAACAAGTTCGGGTACATGTTGCTGACGACAGGCAACAAGTCGGAGATGTCGGTCGGCTACGCGACCTTGTACGGCGACATGTGCGGCGGGTTTTCGGTGTTGAAGGATCTTTACAAGACGGAAGTCTACCGGTTGTCCCGCTGGCGCAACGCCAATCGGCCGCGCCTCGCCAAGAGCGCGGCGATTGACGTCATCCCCGAGCGCACGCTGACGCGCGCACCGACGGCCGAGCTTCGACCGAACCAGACCGATCAGGATTCGCTTCCGCCCTACGACGAGCTCGACGCGATCCTCACCGGCCTGATCGAGGAAGAGAAATCGGTCGACGAGCTGGCCACCACCGTCGCGCCGCGGGAGACGGTCATGAAGGTCCAGCAGATGTTGTATGTCGCCGAGTACAAGCGCCGGCAGGCTCCGCCCGGCGTCAAGGTCAGCCGGCGGAACTTCGGCCGCGATCGCCGCTACCCGATTACGAACCGGTTTCGTGAGCTAAAATGACGATCTCGTTGAACGGCGAGCCGCACGAGCTCGCCGGTCCGCTCACGCTGACCGCTTTGCTCGCGCAGTTGAACATCGATCCACGCCGCGTGGCCGTGGAGCACAACCTGAACGTCGTCAAGCGCGCCCACTATGACAGCACGCAGATTCAGGACGGCGACCAGGTCGAGATTGTGAATTTTGTTGGTGGTGGCCATGACTAATGCGGATCCTCTTGTCATTGCAGGGCGCGAGTTCACGTCGCGCCTTATCGTTGGAACCGGCAAGTATTCTTCCTTTGCGGTCATGCAGCGGGCGCACGAAGCGTCGGGTGCAGACATGGTGACCGTGGCGGTGCGCCGGATCAACATCAGCGATCGCACGAAGGAATCGCTGCTCGACTACATCGACACGGACAAGATCGCGCTGCTGCCGAATACAGCCGGTTGCTACTCCGCCGATGACGCGGTGCGGACCGCCCGGCTGGGGCGGGAGGCGGGGCTCTCGAACTGGGTGAAGCTGGAGGTTATCGGCGACGAGCGCACGCTGTTCCCCGACAACGAGGAACTGATCGTCGCCACGAAGATTCTCGTCAAGGAAGGGTTTGTCGTGCTGCCGTACACGACCGACGATCCGATTGTCTGCAGGAAGCTGGAAGATGCGGGTGCCGCGGCCGTCATGCCGCTCGGCGCACCCATCGGCTCGGGCCTGGGCATTCAAAACGCCAATAACATCCGCATCATCCGCGAGTTTTCGCGCGTGCCCATCATCCTCGACGCCGGTGTGGGAACCGCGTCCGACGCCACCATCGCCATGGAGCTGGGCGCGGACGGCGTGCTGATGAACACGGCCATCGCCGAAGCACAGGATCCCATGGCCATGGCCACCGCCATGAAGCTCGCCGTCCAGTCCGGCCGTCTCGCCTACCGCGCCGGCAGAATGGGACGCCGCATGTACGCGAGCGCGAGCAGCCCGCTGGCGGGCGTCGTCAAGTAAAGAGTCGCTCCTTCAGGTGGACACACGCCAGTCCGGCTGAAGCCGGACTCTACGTACTGCTGATGTCAGCCACACGGCGGCGAAAATCAGCAGCACCGGATCGATCACCGGAATCCGATAGCGTTCCTGCGGAAGAAAGATCAGCCCGGCCAGCACCTGAGACGCCGCCAGCAGCAAGAGCACGACCGGCACCCGGCGGTTCCGTACCAGCCAGACCAGACCGGCGATGCCGAACGGCAGCACGACCGCGTACGAAGCAATCGAGGTCGCAGCATACAGCGTTGAGTGCAGCCGGTACGAAGGGCCGACAGGAATCCACTGATAGACGAACTTTCGCACCATGAGGCCGAGCCATCGCGCCGGCTCGGCGCGGATGTGATCGAAGGCCTCGCGGTAGTAGATCGGCTCGAGCGCGTCGGCATCGAGGTGGCGGTGACGTTTGCGCAACTCGATGTCGGCGCTTTTCAGTTGGGGATTGGCGGCGAGATCGCCCTCGCCGCTCGCGAGCGGATGATTGCCGGTCCAGAAAGTGACGCCCCCCTCGGTCGCAATCAGCACGAAGCGATGGGCCCTTTGACTGCTCTGCAGCGTCCATGGAGCGATCACGATCGCCGCGCCCAGCACAAAGGCTGCGGTATGTACCGGTGCCCGCCTGAAGAGCAGCCAGGCCGCGTAGAGCGCGACGAACAGCACCATCACGGGACGAACCAGCGCGGCAATGCCAGCCAGCACGCCTCCCAGCGCGAGGGCGAAGTAGGGCTGGCGTTGACCCGGCAGATGCGGCTCGGTCGCGTCAATGGCCCGGGCGAGCAGCAGCGCGCAGGCCAGCGCGAGCAGCGAGTACAGCGCTTCACTCAATGCGTATGCGGAGATCCAGACAAGGGGCGGGTACACGGCCGCACCGATCGCGGCGAGCGCACCCGCAGCAGGACCGCCGGCGCGCGCCGCCAGAACTCCGATGACGATCACGCCAAGTGCTCCCACGGCCGACTGCGCCAGCTTGACGGCGGCGGGAGTCGAGCGCGGGTGAGCATCAACCAGTCCGAACGATACGGCAGCCAGAAACGCCGGATATCCTGGCGCACGGCCAAAGCGCTGCGGTGGAATTTCGTCGGGTGGTTGAGGCGGAAGCGGATCGTAGGCGAAGCCGTGGCCCGTCGCCAGGTTCCTCGCAAGCTCCAGATACTCGCGCTCGTCGTGCGTGAGCGGTTTGTCTACCCAGTACAGGAAGCCGAATGCCAGTCGGGCGGCAAGACCGATGATGGCTGCGGCGACGATCAGACCGCGGGAGCGCTCGTGGAGCCGTCGCGCGATGGAGAGGCGCGTCAACGTTCAGGGCCCGAAATCATAACCAAGGAGAATGGTCACGAGCCGCTCTATCTTTTCGTCCGCGAGCTTCTCGGTATGAAGTCCGGCGAAGAATCCCCGCCGGCTGATTGCCTCGGCGCCGGGAAAGTCGCGTGGACGGAATTTCAGCCCGAGGAGCCTGAGCGCAGGCTGCCGGGTGAAATTGCCGCTCACCACCGCACGATTCTCCACGCCATTGTCGCCGAGGTATGCGAGGAATCGCGCGCGATGCTTCGCATGCTTTTGACTCAACAGCGCGACGAACCCGAACCACACCGGAAGCACATCCTTGCCCGCCACGGGAAACTCGAACTGCCCGTTCCATCGCGGATGCTCCCGCAATGCCGAAATGATCCGCTCGCGATTGTCATTCCGGATTTCATTCATGGACGCCAGCCGGTCGAGCTGACAATGGCCGAACGCCCCCTGCACTTCGAGCGGCCGCACGTTGTAGCCGAGATTCACGAAGAGAAAGCGCGGATCGATGTCCTTGTTGGCTTTCTCGACCCGGGCCCGGTTGGACAATTCACGCGACCATCCATGCGCGCGGAGGCATTTGAGCAAATCGCAATCCTCCAGCGTGTCGCACACGATCATGCCGCCTTCACCTGTCGTGATGTGATGTGAATAATAGAAGGAGTAACAGCCGAAATCGCCCACGGTGCCAAGATAACGACGCTTGAAGCGCGACCCCAGCGACTCGCAGGTGTCCTCGATGAGCAGCAGTTCGCGCTCCTTGACGATTCTGAGCATCTCCGCCATCGGTCCCGCGTTTCCCAGAATGTGAACCGCCATCACTCCCCTTGCCCTCGGGGTGATCTTCCGCCGCAGATCGGCGAGATCCATGTTCAAGGTCTGGGGGTTGGCATCGACGAACACCGGTTTCAACCCCATCTGCACGATCGGCCAGAGCGAGGTCGACCAGCAGACCGCCGGAATCAGCACCTCGTCGCCAGGTTTCAGACGGGTCTTGCGCGCCGGATTACTCGCCGCGGCCAGTGCCAGGAGATTGGCCGAGGAACCGGAGTTCACCATCACGGCATGCTTCGCGCCGACGTACTTGGCGAAACGCGCTTCGAAGCCGCGCACCTGATCGTCCATGGTGAGCCGGCCGGTCAGAAGCGCATCGACCGTGGCGATGATTTCCCGGTCGTCGAAGCTCTGGCTGATCAGCGGAAAGAACGGTGCCGGCCCGGCCGCACGATGGCGGCGATACCACTCCTCGCGAATGACCTGTTTCCAGTCTGTCATGCAGTGTGGGGCCGTTCGGAATCCGACTACAACGCTTCGGGGTTGCCGCGCGGCCCCGTTGCATCGATTCGTGGAGCGGGCGTCTCTCGTGCGACACCCTTGTCACGCGCCAACCGGCGCCTCAAGAAAAAGATCTTGATGAGCCCGGTCAGGGCGTCGCGTATTTCCTGATAATTGACGGAGCTTTCGCCACGGACGCGATTGACGAAAATCGTCGGCGTTTCCCCAACCGCGTATCCCCGGTAATAGAGATTCACCAGAATCTCGCTCAGGGCGATGAACCCGCGCCCTTCTTTTCCGCACGTCACCACCATCGTCTCCGCCACCGGCCGCGAATAGACGCGAAAGCCATTCGTATAGTCGGCGATCGGGACGCCGAGCACGACGCGCGCAAGCATGTTCGAGCACCGCGAAAACAGGCGCCGCGACAACGGCCAGTTCTGAATCTGGCTCTGCGGCAGATAGCGGCTGGCGACGAGCAGGCCGAGCCTGCGATCGATGGCCTCTTTCAGCAGCGACGGTATCTGGGAGGGCGGATGTGAAAAGTCAGCGTCCATTTCCAGGATTTGAGTGCAGCCCTGTTGCAGCAACTGCGCAACGCCTTCCAGCACCGCCGATCCACGGCCTCCTTTCCTGTCGCGATGAATGACCTTCACTTGCAGCAAACCAGGACGGTCGGCGGCCTCCTGAGTCGCCAGATCCGGCGAATCATCGACCACGACGATCGCTGCTGATGGAACGTGTCCCAGAATTTCCCGAATGAGGTTGGCGATATTGTCGGCCTCTTTGTAGGCGGGAATGACCACGCCGACCCGATCGTTCATTGCGGTGACTGAGTCGGATGACATGGTTTCAATGTCGAGAGTGTCCCGCACCCGGATTGTCGGCGCCTGGTGCGTGGCGCAAAACCACCCGAGATTATGGCTCACCGGAGAAGCAAGTCAACCGCACGCAATTCAGTCTCCGGGTCCCGGATCGCTATAGCCGAAAGACGCCCGGTCCCTTCATGCCTCGCAACGCATTCCGTGTGTCGACGATGAGCGGATACTTCTTCAGGAGCGCGTCGTAGTCGAACGACGAGTGGTTCGTGCAGATCACCGCGCAGTCGACGCTGCCTTTGCCCGGATCGGTCGATTCCAGCGTCATCTCCGCGAGCTTCAACGACGGCACGAAGGGATCGGAGTAGCTGATCGTCGCGCCACGCCGGTGCAGAAGCTCGAGGATGTCGAGCGCCGGCGACTCGCGCACATCGCCCACGTCTTTCTTGTACGCCACGCCGAGGATGTGGATTTTCGAGCCGTTGATGCTCTTCCTCACCGAGTTCAGCGCGTCGGTCACGCGGGTGATCACGAACTCGGGCATCGAGCCGTTGACGTTCCCCGCCAGCTCGATGAACCGGCATTCGAAGCCGCTCTGTCGCGCCTTCCACGACAGGTAGAACGGGTCGATGGGGATGCAGTGCCCGCCAAGCCCGGGACCCGGGTAAAACGGCATGAACCCGAAGGGCTTGGTCCCGGCCGCATCGATGACTTCCCACACGTCGATGTCGAGCCGGTGGCACATCAGCGCAATCTCGTTGACGAGGCCGATGTTGACGGCGCGGAACGTGTTTTCGAGCAGCTTCACCATTTCCGCCACACGGGTGTTGCCGACCTTGATGACCTTCCCGACGATCTTGCCGTACAGCGCGGCGGCGAGCTCGGTGCTCATTTCGTCGATGCCGCCCACGACCTTCGGAATGTTCTTGGTCGTGTAGGTCTTGTTGCCGGGGTCGACACGCTCGGGCGAGAACGCCAGGAAGAAGTCGTGGCCCACTTTCAGACCGCCCTTCTCGAGCTCCGGTTGCGCCACTTCTTCTGTCGTGCCCGGATACGTCGTCGACTCGAGAATGACGAGCTGCCCTTTGCGCAGGACAGCCGCCGTCGCCTCGATCGCCTTGACCACGTACCGACAGATCCGGGTCGCGGGTCTTGCGAAGCGGCGTCGGCACGCAGATGTCGATCACGTCGACATCGGCCAGCTCGCGCTGGTCGGTGGTGCTGCGGAAGGTGCCGTCTTTCACGACCGCCGCCAGCTCGTCGCTGGGCACATCCGGGATGTAGCTCTTGCCGGCCATCAGCATGTCGACCTTCGACTGGTCGACGTCGTAGCCGATCACGTGCAAGCCGGCTCTCGCAAACTCCACGGCCAGGGGCAACCCGACGTATCCGAGGCCGATGATGCCGACCCGTGCCTCACCACTCTTGATTCGCGCCAGCAAGTCCATGTCACGCTCTCTTCTGAAAGAATTCGCGGATCGTCTCGACGACCCATCCCTGTTGTATCTCGGTCAATTCGCCGTAGATCGGCAGCGCCAGCACTTCCTTCGCGGCCGCCTCGGCTCTCGGGAACGCGCCAGCCGACTGCCCGAGTCCCTTGAAGCACGGCTGCAGATGAAGCGGAACCGGATAGTAGACCTCGGTACCCACGCCCCGATCCTGCAGAAACGCGCGCAGCCGATCGCGCTCTGGTGTCCGAATCACGTACTGGTGATAGATGTGCGTGCTGTCCGAAGCACGCACTGGAAGCCTGACGATGTCGGTCAACCGAGCGTCCGCAAACATCGCATCGTAACGTTCCGCATTGCGCTGCCTCGCCTGCGTCCAGGCATTCAAATGCGGGAGCTTCACGCGCAGAATCGCAGCCTGGAGCGCATCGAGCCGGAAGTTCCCGCCGACCGAGTCGTGGTGATACTTCACCTCTCCACCATGCTGCCGAATCGCGCGCATCGTGCGCGCAAGCGCCGCGTCACGCGTGGTGACCAGCCCCCCGTCGCCGAACGTTCCGAGGTTCTTCGTGGGAAAGAACGAGAAGCATCCGATCGCCCCGAGCCCACCGACGATCTGGTCGCGGTATTTCGTGCCGATAGCCTGGGCCGCATCCTCGACGACGGGCACCGACGTGCGCGTGGCAATTTCGGTGATGGCGTCCATGCCGGCACTCTGCCCGAAGAGGTGCACCGGGACAATGGCTTTGGTCTTCGAAGTGATGGCGGCTTCGATACGACTGGTGTCGATGTTGAAGGTCTCGGCATCGATGTCGACGAACACCGGGCGTGCGCCCAGCCTGGCCACACTTCCGGCCGTCGCGAAGAACGAAAACGGGGTCGTCACGACCTCGTCGCCCGGACCCACGTCGAGCGCCATGAGCGCCACGAGCAACGCGTCGGTACCCGACGAGACGCCAATCGCGTGAGGAACGTGGAGAAATGCAGCGAGCTCGCGCTCGAGCGCCTCGACCTCTGGCCCCAGAATGAACTGCTGCGCGTCGCACACCCGCGTCATCGCGTCGAGCACGTCGGCGCGAATCGGCGCGAACTGCGCCTTGAGATCCAGCAGCGGGACTTTCTGAGCCGGCATAACCAACATATCCTATCGTAGGTTCGTAGGTTCGTCGGTTCGTCGGTTCGTCGGTTCGTGGGGTTCGTGGGGTTCGTGGGGTTCGTGGGGTTCGTGGAGTTCGTGAGGTTCGTGGAGTTCGTGAGGTTCGTGAGGTTCGTAAGGTTCGTGAGGTTCGTGGAGTTCGTGGCGCCCGGAACCGACGAACGGAACGAACCCACGAACCTGACGAACCCAACGAACCGACGAACCCAACGAACCGACGAACCCAACGAACCCGACGAACCCGACATGAGTCACCTGTGCTCCCAGAGATCGGCCACCATCTCGCCAATCGCGAGGCACGACGTGAGGCCGGGCGATTCGATGCCGGCCGCGTGAATCAGGTGCGCGTTGCGGGCATCGCGCTCGATGAGAAAGTCTGCGAATTTCTCACGCGGTCCGTGTAGTTTGGCGCGGATGCCTGTGCCGCCCGGCTGCAGGTCGGCCAGCGTGATCTCTGGTAGCAGCGCTTGTGTCGGCTGGAGGAAGGCCTCGAGTGGCAGGCGAGCACTCTCGTAGTCGTCCTTCGAATCCTGATACGCCGCAGTCGGCCCGATGAGCACGCTCCCCCATGTCGTGCGGGTGAGGTGCACACCCAGACCCGATCCGTCGGCGTGCGGCAGCGGATACACAAGGCCGTTGACGAGGTGCCGTTTCGACGTCGCAAGCTCGGCGTATTCGCCTCTGCACGGGTTGATGTGAAAACGCCTTCCACCCAGCATCGCCGACACGTGGTCGGCGTGGAGACCAGCGGCGTTCACGACGGTTCGCGCGACGAAACGCTCGCGAGGAGTGACGAGCTCGACTCCCCCGTTCGACGCGGCGGCATCGACGACCGGTGTCCCGACGAGCATCGCCACGTCGTTGGCCTGGCACAACCGGCTCAGCGCGTTGATCAGGGCTTCCGCCTCGAGGATGCCGGTATCCGGTGACCATATCGCTGCCACAGCTCGAACATGAGGCTCCCTGCCTCGAATGAAGTCGGCGCCGACGATCTCCAGCGACGCCGCGCCGTTTGATTGTCCGCGGGCGCAGAGCCCCGCGAGCTCGTCGAGTTCGCTCTCGGCGGTTGCCACGATCAACTTGCCGCACCGCTGGTGAGCCACATTGTGCTGCCGGCAAAATGCATACAGGCGATCGCGTCCCTCGAGACACAGCCTGGCCTTGAGCGTGCCCGGCGGATAGTAGATGCCGGCGTGGATGACCCCGCTATTGTGCGTGCTCATGCCTCGCCCGAATCGCGCATCGCGCTCGATCAGACAGACGCCTGCACCTCGCTCGGCGAGCGCCAACGACACGGCGAGGCCGACAACGCCTCCGCCGATGACCGCAACATCGATCTCGTTCATCGCTCAAGGCGTGGGGTTCGTGGGGGTTCGTAGGTTCGTTGGGTTCGTGGGTTCGTCGGGTTCGTGGGTTCGTCGGGTTCCAAGAGCCGGGCCTGAAGAACAGGACCCGGCCTGCATCTAGCACTACAGCCGGCACGAACCTTACGAACCCTCGAACCCGACGAACTTTACGAACCTGCGAACCTGCGAACCTACGAACCCAACGAACCCGACGAACCTACGAACCTACGAACCTACGAACCTACGAACCTACGAACCTACGAACTAGTCCTTATGTCCCAACTCCATCGATCGGACGCGATACAGCAAGTCCTCGAGCAGCTTCCGGTTGGCGGAGATGACATCGGCAACCAGGCCGATGAGCATGACCTGGAATCCGACAATCATCAGCACCGCCGCCAGCAGCAACGACTGCAGGTGCCCCTGTCCATCGTTGTTGAAATAGAAGTAGAGAAACCTGAACGAGATGGCGAGCCCGACCGCGAAGGTGAAGAACCCGATGCTCATGAACACCTTGAACGGCTCGTACATCGCGTAGATGCGCACGATGGTCGAGGCGGAGCGTTTGATGTAGGTCCACACGCTGTCGAACAGACGCGACGGGCGTGTCTTCGGGTTCGATCGGATCGGCACATGCGCGATCGCCATGCGCTTCTTGCCCGCCTGAATAATCGACTCGAGCGTGTAGGTGAAGTCCGACACGATGTTCATGCGCAGCGCCGCCTCGCGCGTGTAGGCGCGAAACCCGCTCGTCGTGTCGGGAACCTTCGTGTTCGACACCTGCCTCACGACCCAGCTGCCGAGATGCTGGAGCCGCTTGCGGGTCCACGACAGGTGCTGCGAGCGCCGACACGTTGCGATCGCCAATCACGATATCCGCTTCCCCGCTGACCAGGGGGGCGACGAGCGCGAGGATGTCTTCGCCGGCGTACTGATTGTCTCCGTCTGTGTTGACGATGAAGTCGGCTCCCTGCTTTCAACGCGGCGTCGATGCCCGTGGTGAACGCCACAGCAAGGCCACGCCGGTTCCGGAGCGAGATGACATGAGTCACACCGTGGGCACGTGCCACGTCCACCGTGTCGTCGGTCGACCCATCGTCGATAATCAGGACTTCGATGGCATCGACGCCAGGGATGTGTCGCGGCAGGTCACGCAGAGTGGCCGGCAGCGTTGCGGCTTCGTTGAGGCAGGGAATCTGGACGATCAGTTTCTTCAACCGTTTTCTCCAACCAGCCGTTCGATCACGCCATCCCACGTCACCAGGCGTGCCCGGTCGTAGCCGGCATCACCCAGGCGTGCGGCCTTCGACCGATCCGCGGCAAGGCGGTTAATCGCCGACGCAATCGCCTCTGGCAATGGCTCGACGACGCTCCCGTTGACGCCGTCGTGCACGAACTCGAGCGGTCCACCGGAATCGGTCGCGGTAATCACCGGCTTGCGCGCGAGGAAGGATTCCAGCGTCACGTAGCCGTAGTCCTCGTCGAACGGCGTGTAGACGACCGCGAGCGCGCCTTTGTACAAGTCGATGAGGCCCTGCTCGCCGACCGGGCCGGCGAAGTCGATGCGATCGGTCATGGCGAGCGAGGCCGCCAGCTCCTCGGTCTGCTTTCGACACGTTCCGTCTCCGACAACGACAAGCCGTATGGGACGATCGACGTGCAACATGGCGCGGACGGCAAGATCGGGCCGTTTGATCGATTCCAGCCGTCCGACGAAGAGGACGTAGTCTCCGTAAGGGCCCGGCTCCAGGCGATCGGCAAACGGCGGCGGCGGGTACAACGGTTTCGCGGTCAGGCCGTTGTACTTCTCCAGCCGGTTTGACGTGTTCTGCGCGATGCTGAACAGCCGGCGGCATTCGCCGAGCATCTTCGTATCCAGATCGATTAACGACTGCCGGAGCCCGACGTCCTCATCGTCGTGTGTGAAATCGCTGTACGACGTTCCACACAATTCGTAGGCGGCGCGGTACTGGTGCAGCAGCCATACCACCTTGTTCGGATGACGGACGAAGTAGGATGGAAATTTCGTTCCGATCACGAGATCGATCGACGCGCCGTTGCTCTCACTCAAGTCGATCAGCCGCCATGCGGCCGCGTGCGCGAGAATCTCCTTCTTCGGCGTCCACTTGAAAGGCACACTGACGAGCTCGGTCTGATATCCGTGCGCGCGAAGCTGTTGATGCAGCGTGCGCACGAGGTACTCGGCGCCGCCGTGTACGAACGGCACCTGCACCTCGCAAACAATGACGCGTTGAATGGGCATCCTCGGTCGAAAGCCGCCTCATTGTATCGCGGGAGGCGGTCCTGTACGATGCAGCGTGCCTTCGTCTTCGCGACACTCGGTCGTGATGGTGGCCTCGTCGTACCCACGGTACCAAGGCGATTCGGTCGGCAGCTTCATGCAGCCCATCGCCGAGGGCATCGCCGCACGCGGCCACGACGTGCACGTCGTCGCGCCCTGGCATCCGAAATGGGATCGACCGAAGTTCGAACGCGGCGTGCACTTCCATCTCTTTCACTATGCGCCGACAGCCGGTCTCAACACGTTCGGTTACGCCGAGGGGATGCGCGCCGACGTGAGCCTGCGCGCGTCGGCGATCGCCGCGGCACCGTTCGCGCTGCTGGCCGGATGGTTCAAGGCCCTTCGCGTCGCGCAGAAGAAACGCGCCACGATCGTGCACGCACATTGGGTCGTGCCGGGCGGGGTCATCGCGGCCGCCGCCGCCGGGTCGATTCCGCTCGTGGTGAGCCTCCACGGCTCGGACGTGTTCGTCGCCGAGCGTCATGCCGCCGCCCGAGTGGCCGCACGAGCGGTATTTTCCCGGGCACGGTGGGTCACCGCGTGCAGCGAAGACCTGCGCGCACGCGCCGTGGCGATTGGCGCCGACTCCTCGCGCTCGAGCGTGATCCCGTATGGCGTAGACCACGACCGGTTCAGGCCCGATGCGGAAGCCCGGCGTCGCGTTCGCGCGAACCTCGGCATCGGCGACGATGTGCCGATGGTCGTCGCCATCGGCCGGCTCGTCAGAAAGAAGGGGTTCGAACACTTGATCGATGCAACAGGCCTTCTCCGGCTGCGGCACCCGTTGATTCGAGTGGCCATCGCGGGCGGGGGTGATCTCGAAGCCGAGCTGCGCGCGCGCGCCGGAACCGCGGGGGTGGCTGAACAGGTCCAGTTGCTCGGCAACGTCCCGCACCACGAGGTGCCCATGCTCGTGGCGGCCGCAGACGTCGCGGTCGCGCCGTCTGTGCACGATGCGGCCGGGAACGTCGACGGGCTTCCGAACGCGGTGATGGAGATCATGGCCTCGGGAACGCCGCTCGTGGCGACTCCGGTAGGCGGTATTGGCGAGATGGCGACCGACGGAAAGACGGCACGCCTCGTGCCCGAGCGCGACAGCCGCGCCCTCGCCGACGCCATCGACAGTCTGCTCCGCGAGCCGTCGGCCGCCCTCGCGATGGGCCGGCAGGCGCGCGCGCTCGTGGAGCGCGAGCACAGCTGGGCCCGCGTGGCTGAAGACTTCGAGGCCATCTACCAGCGATGCTGACGATCGCAAGCCTGATCGCTATCGCCTATCTGCCGGGAGCGATCCTGTTCCGGCTGCCGGTCGGCGATCGCGCGAAGCGGGCGTCGCTGCCGGCCGATGAGCGGGTGTTCTGGTCGGTCGTCATCAGCATCGGCATCACGACCACGGTAGCCCTTCTCCTCGCTGCGATGGGTGCCTATACCCTCACGACGCTGGTCTGGTGCAACACGGTGCTCGCGGGCCTGTTCGCGGGGGCGTCGCTCGGGAACCTGCGGCTCGGGCCGACCTCGCGCAAGCCGGACTGGAGTGCGCTGTTGCCGGCGGGGCTCGTCGCCGTAAGCACATGGATGTACTTCGCGGCACCCGCGGCTGAATACGTCGTTGGAGGCCGGGATCCCGGCATCTACGTCAACGAAGGCATTCAAATCGCTCAACGCCAGTCGCTCGTCACGACGGACAGCGTCGCGGCAGCGGTGCCGAAGTCCTCACGCGATTTGTTCTTCCCCTACTCGGAGAATCCGACCTTTTACAGCTTGCGATTCATGGGCTTCCACCTGCGTGACCCCGAGACAGGTGCGGTGACCGCCCAGTTTCCACAGGGGTACCCTGTCTGGATCGCCATCGCGTACGGACTCGACGGTGTGACAGGCACGCGGCGCGTCATGGCGTGGTGGGCCATCCTCGGCGTTCTCGCGGTGTATTTTGCAGCCAGGCGTCTCGTCGGACCGGTTCCGGCCGCAGCGGCGGCGCTGCTGTTGAGCGTGCACGTCATTCAGACGTGGTATGCCCGCTATCCAAACTCCGAGATCGTCACCCAGGCGCTGATGTTTTCGGCGCTGCTCGCCCATGCGTACGCCCACGAAGACGAGGACCCGTTCTTTGGTCCGATCGCCGCATCGCTTCTCGGACTGGTCTTCATGACCAGGCTGCCGGCGATCGTCGTGATAGGCCCGGTCGTGGCGGCATCTCTGCTGGCACACGTGGATGGCCATCGTGTTCGTGCAGGATTTCTGGCGACGCTGACCGCGTGGATCGCGGTGTCAGCCATCTACTATCTGACGCAGGTGCGACCGTACATCGACGTCCCGCTCTTTTACTTTCAGCACGTCGTCGGACCGGTGCACCATGCTGCCCTCGCCGTGTTCGGCCTCGCGATCTGTGTGCTCTTGTACGCCGTTCGTCGCCCGAAGGTCGCGGCCGCCACGAGGACGTGGCTGCCGTTCACACTGATCGCTGTCGTCATCGCGGGCGGCATCTACGCCTTGTATTTTCGCGAGCCGGCCGGGCTGCTTGCCGCGCACGATGCGCATGCGGTGCGCACGTTCGCCGACCTCTATGTCACGCGCCTCGCGCTCTGGCTCGCCATGGCCGGTTACGCGCTCGTCGTCTGGCAATCGTTCTGGCGGGCTCCTGCGCTCATCCTCGCCGTCACGACGCTATCGGTGTTGTTTCTCTATAAGCTCAGGGTCTGGCCCGAACACTTCTGGCTGGCACGCCGGTTTCTGACCGAGATTCTGCCGGGCACGTTGATGTTCGCATCGGCCGCGCTGTTTGCGCCGGTGTGGATGGGGAAAAAGGGCATCAGATCCGTTGCTGCCGCCGCCGGCCTCGTCGTCGTGTTCTTCCTCGGGCGGCACTACCTCGCCGCGTCGCAGCCCATTCGCAGGCACGTGGAATACGCGGGAATGATTCCGGAGATCGAACGTCTCGCCGCGCGTTTCGGCGACAACGATCTGGTGCTCGTCGAATCCCGTGCCGCATCAGACCTTCACACGCTGGCCCTTCCGCTGTCATACATCTGGGCTCGTCACGTGCTCGTCCTCTACAGCCCCCGCCCCGAGAAAGCCGCGTTCGCTGAATTCCTTGCCTGGGCGAGGACACACTATGCGAACGTGTACTTCATCGGCGGCGGCGGCACAGACCTGCTGTCGCCCGGCATCCACGTCGAAACGGTCGCAACCGAGCGATTCGCCGTGCCGGAGTACGAGCCAACGGACTATCTGCACTATCCGAGTCGCGTCCGAACGGTGCCCTTCGACCTGACCATCTACCGGTTTGCCGATGACGGCGACATCGGGGACGGCGCATTCCGCATCGACGTCGGAGGCGCCGACGATCTCAACCTCGTTCGATTTCACGGCAAAGAGCGGATGGATGGTGACGGGGTGACGTTCCGCTGGACTCGCGACCGGTCGTACTTCTCGTTTTCCAGGATCGGAGCGGACGCCCGCGCGGTGGTGCTTCGCATGAGCGGCGGACGGCCGCGCCAGGTCGCGCCCGCGCGTGTGGCCGTGTTCCTGGCGGATCGCCCGATTGGCACGGCCGAGCCGGATGGGCAGTTCCGCGATCACCTGTTTGCTTTGCCTGCCGGGCTTGCCGCCGAGCTGGCACAGACACATCGCGCCGCCGAGGTCCGCATCGAAAGCACGACGTGGACGCCCCGCGACGTCCTGGGCGGTACCGATGACCGCGCGCTCGGAGTCATGGTCGACCAGGCCGAGATTCGGTAGTGTTCAAGCACCTGCAGATTCCCTATCGGCAGGAACGCATGCTGGTCGGGCTTGCCGATGCCGGCCTTCGGACTGCACGTCTGTTCGGATGGCCGCACGCGGCCCGCGCATCGACGGGCCCGCCCGAACGGATACTGCTCCTTCGACTCGAGCGTATTGGCGACCTGCTCATGGTGATCGACGCCATCCGGTCGATCAGGTCGCTGGCATCCCAGGCACACATCGATCTCATCGTCGGGAGCTGGAACCTGGCGCTCGCGAAGCTCATACCCGGGATCGACGTTGTTGAAACGCTCGATGTGCCATGGATGACGCGCGAGGGAGCGGGTTCCACATGGCCGGCTCTCGTCCGGCGCGCGCGCGAGTGGCGCAGCCGCGACTATGATCTCGCCATCAATTTCGAGCCCGACATCCGCAGCAACCTGCTGCTCGCATTGTCAGGGGCGAGCCGGCGCGTGGGGTTCAACTCGGGCGGGGGCGGGGCGCTGCTCACCGACGCGATCGCGGCGGATCCGCACGCGCACGTCGCGGTCAACGCGGCGGCACTGGTGGAGCGCGGGTTCGGGCATAAACCGGCCGGCGAGCACCCGCACGTCAGGCTCAACATTCCGGATGAAGCGCGCCGGAAAGCGGCAACGCTGGTCGCGGGCGCCGGGGATCGTGCGCTCGTCGGCATTCAGCCGGCCGCCGGACGTCGCGTCAAGGAATGGGACCCGGTTCGCTTCGCAGAAGTGGGCGCCGAACTCGCCCGATCGGGCCGTGCATCGGTGATGCTCGTCGGCTCGGCGAGCGACAAGCCGGTCGTTGACGCCGTGCGCGCCGCGTGGCCGGCGGGTGTGCCGCTTCTGGAGCTGCCGCCTGAAACCGATCTCGTGGTGCTGGCCGCGGTGCTCGAACGGTTCAAGCTGTTGATCACCGGCGACACCGGGCCGATGCACCTCGCAGCGGCGGTCGGCACGCCCATCCTCGCGATTTTCGGCCCGTCTCTACCCTCGCGCTACGCGCCGCTGTCGCCGCGCTCGAAGATCGTGCGCATCGACATTCACTGCAGCCCGTGCAACCTGATGCGACGTCCGCCCGAGCGTTGTGTTGGTGTCATCCCTGATTGTCTGGCCGGCATCTCGACGGCAAGCGTGTTGCGCGCGGCCGAAGAAATGCTCGGTTGACGCCCCTATCGCACCCAGGCGATATCGCGGGCCTGAACGCCGAGCGTGCGTGCTTCTCCTCTCGGAGTCCAGGCAGGATCGACGCGCAGCTCTACCCACCTGGCCGCCGGAGATGCTGCGGGCGGTAGGTTCTGCCTGACGGTCACCCACTCCTGGTCTTTGAGCGTTACGGTGTCGAGCACGCGGTCGCCGGCGCGAAACTTCACCGCCTGCGGCATCGGCGCGATGGAGCGGATCTTCATTTCGAGTCCGCGGGCGTTCGGAGGCGCGTGGAAGAACGCGACCGGCGACGTCCAGCGATACGTCAAACCCGACCGGCTCCGATGCGTGTCGTAGACGCCCATGGTGCGGACCTCCTCTGTCTTCCCCTCCGGCGCATAAATCGTGTCGCTCAACGTCCAGCTGTTGCCGTCGAGTACGCGGCCGTTGATGTCGAGGATGTCGAGCGAGTCGAAGTAGCGCTGCCGCCAGTCTTCGTTCTCCCAGGCATAGAACGCCCACGCGCGGTGCCGAACGGCGTCGTCGGCCAGCTTCAAGGCGGGCTCGCCGGGCAACGTGTGCGCGACCCCGACCGCATCCAGGATAGTGGCGGGTATGTCGGTGATCGTCGTGGGCGCAGATGAAATGCGTACGGCGCCCTTGCTCCGAGGCGGCTTGACGATGAGCAGGGCCATGGCCTTGCCGGCGAGCACCGAAACCTGACCGAGAGGAATCTGACGATCGTTGGCGAAGCGCGGCGGCGCGTGGCCGAGTCCGTGGTCCGACGACACCACGATCAGGGCATCGTCGTAAACGCCCAGCTCTTTCAGACGATCGAATATGGCAGCCACCCTGGTGACCGCGCAGCGCGCCTGCGCCCTGGAGTTGTCGCGCGTCAGGCGAAGGACGCCGGCGAAATCGCACGTGGCCGTCACCACCGCAGGCGGATGTGGAATGCCGACATGAATGAACTTGTAGACCGGCTCGTCGGTCGCCAGCCGGAAGCGCCTCGCGAAGTCGCCGAGCACCTGCTGTCCGTTGGTGGAATGGTAGCGCCGGGTACTCGTATCGCCCGGACCGAAGATCGTCTGGAGCCGCCAGGCCTGATTGTTGTAAATCAGCGGCCTCAACACATGGGGGGCGTGCCGGAAGAGCGAGAGATCGGCAAGCTGCCATGTCGTGAACCGGACGTACTCCTCGTAGCTGACGTACGGCCGCCGCATACGGTAGAAGTTCGTGGCAGAATTGCTGTCGTACTGGAACTCCGTGATGCTGTCGACGCGATAACCTGCGGATCGCAGCGACTGAAACAGCGATCCGTGGTTGAAATGGTCGCGGTTGTAGTGCTGCAGCGGTTCCTGGTTGCGGTACGCCGCGCCGGTCAGCATGGCCGGGATGCTGACGATCGTGGTCGGGAACGCGCCGGTGTGATTGGCGAAGAACACGGCGCCCGAGAGGCTCTGGTCCAGCGCCGCCCGATCGGCTTCGAGAATTTCGCCGAACAGGTCGGACTGGTAGCTGTCCAGGACGAGGTGAATCACGTTCCGGGTTCTCGACAACTCGAACATCGTCTCGGCCGGACCGTTCCATTCAGGACGGGTACGCGGGTCGGCATGAACGGCAGAGGCGGCCAGGGTCGCCGTCTGCATCAGAACGAGGGCTCCGCTGGCGAACGCCGCCACGGGGAACACGTACTTCGCCGCGGCGACGCAGAGGATCGGCACGATGACCCACATGCCGATCTCGTAGGGATTGCGCCAGGATTCAAGCGTCCAGTCGATGGCGGCGCCGGTGAACGACCCGTAGTCGGCGACGAGAAAATTCGCCTGGATCCACAAGACGATTCCCAATCCAAAGAGAAGCGCCGTGTATGCGCGGAAGATCCGTGCCGGGAGCAGCAGGCCGATGGTGATGAGCGCCAACGAGAGTGCCACCCCGACAAGAAGGAGCGGCCGCACGAGCACCCAGAAGCTCGCGGTGAACTCGGCTTCGTTACCCGAATAGATGGTGAACGGGCCGAACAGGCACAGGGGAAGCGTGACCAACAGAGCCGGTGCGAGAACCGTCTTCCATCGATGCGTCCAGCTGTCGTTCATCGGGCGAAAACATGATAACCCATCGATCGCGTGAACGTTTCGACGAGCGATGACGAGTGCCAGGTTCGCGCGGCGAATGGCTGCCGGTCTGGCGCTCGCGGGCGTGCTCGCCGCGGCTCCTTCATTCATCGACAGGGCCGTGGCGCGGTCCGGAGTGGTTCGATCTGTCTACGGGCAGACAGGCTTTCGCGGTGCGCCCGTCGAATCATTGGCCTCCGAAATCACTCTCGCATTTCTCGAGAACCAGGCTGAACAGCCACGCCAGCAGTTCAGCGCGCGATGGCGCGGTTTCTTCTTCCTGCCCGAAGCACGGACCGTCGAGTTCTTCGCCGGCGGCAACGACGAGGTCGAACTGCGGCTCGACGGAGAGCTGCTGCTGAGACGCAACCTGACCGAGGGAATGCGGACGATCGGACGGCAGGTCGCGCTCGACGCCGGCTCGCACGAACTCTCGGTGGACTTTCAGCAGTTCGGCGGGGGAATGGCGCTGAACGTCCAGCGGGCACTCTCGGGCCAGCCGCCGTCGGTGTTTCTCGAAGGCGAGCTCTTCACTGCGCGTGTCGATGCCCGGGATGTCCGTGTTGTGGCCGTGGCACGCGGGCTGCGCCGCATCAGACCGTTCCTGTGGACAGCGTTGACCCTGCTGTTGGTCGGTGGTCTCGCCGCGCGCAACCTCGAGACGTGGCGTGCCGCGGTGGCGCCGCAGAGCGCGCGCGAGTATGCCGGCCGTCTGTGGCTCGTCGCCGCTCCGGCGCTGCTGGGTCCTGCTGTCGTGTTCATGTTTGGTCCCCGCACGATTTTTGCGAACAACACCGGCGAGTTCGCCGTCCCGTTCATCCAGATTGCCGCGCCGTGGCTGCTCAAGACGATGGGCATTCACTGGCTCCTCTTGTTCGGTCCTGGCTGTGTGGTCGCGCTCTTCTCTCGTCGCCTCGCGGGACTGTACGCCGCGATCCTGTTTGGTGCGGGGCTGGCGCTGTGGGGTCAGGGCAATCTGTGGAATGCCGACTACGGCGGAGTCGCAGGACAGGAGCTGAACCTCGCACAACACGCCGGGCGCGCCCCGTACGAAACTGGCGCGTTCCTGATTGCCCTGCTGCTGGCCGCAATCTTCTCGCGCCACGTGAGCCGCATCGCGCCTCTGGCGTCGGCCGCGTTCATCGGCGTCCAGGCCGTTGCCGTCGCGGCCACCGATGCCGGATTCGCGGCACAACGGCCGCAGTGGGTGGAGCCGCCAGCCGGGATTTATCGGTTCTCGTCCACGAAGAACGTCATCCACATCGTTCTCGACGAGTTCCAGTCGGACGTCTTCGCCGACATCCTCGCGCAGGATCGTGCCGTGCTCGACGGGCAGTTCAGCGGCTTCGTCTATTTCGCCGATCACGCGGCCGCGTTCCCGACCACGTCGATGAGCATGCCGGCCATGCTGACCGGTCTCGAGTACCGGAATGAAAGGCCGGCACCGGAGTTCGTGCGCGACGCGTTCAAGCGGGCGTCCATTCTCGACAAGGTCAGCCGCGCCGGTTACGACATCGACGCCATGTCGATCGTGCCGGTTGAGTCGCTCGAGGAGTGGCTGGGTCCGGAATCGGCGCCGAACTGGAAGGGCGCACGCTTCCGCATCAGAAAGCCGTTCATCAGCCAGGGCGACTACCGTGCGGTGGCGGCTCGCGCGCTCGCGGAGCTGTCGCTGTTCCGGCACGTGCCGCACCGGCTGAAGGAAGCGAGCGTCGCGCATCCCGACGCGTTTTACCGTGCGATCTGGATGGATCGCGGCGATTCACCTGCCCAGATCAGAAGACACGAAGCGAGCAATTCGGTGGCGTTCGTCGAGCACTTCACCGCACGGATGGACGTGGGAGGCGATCGGCCGGTCTACAAGCTGCTCCACGTGGGCGTGCCGCATCGCCCGATCGTGGTCGACCGCGACTGCCGCTTCCTCGGGCTCACGGACATGTCGCGCCAGTCGTACCTCGAGCAATCGCGATGCGCGGTGAAGCTCGTCGGCGCGCTCCTCGATCGCGCGAGAGCGCTCGGCATCTACGACAGCAGCCTCATCATCGTGTCGTCCGATCATGGGACCGACCTGGAGCCGACCGGCTTCGCCGGAACGAGCGACAGTCTTTCGCTTCTGCCGGGACCGTCCGCCACGCGGCTGCCCGCGACAGTCGGGACCGCGAAAGCCATCATGTTCATCAAGCCGCCCGGACGGAACGGCCCCATTTCAATTTCCGACGCGCCGACCGCACACATCGACCTTCAGCCGACGATGCTCGAGATCCTCGGGCTGCCCGGTGGATCTTCGGATCTGTCCATGATCGAACGCGACCCGAAACAGCCCCGGACGCGCACGTTCGGCATGTACGACCCGCGGCAGCGCTTCCCGAAAGACTATCTCGACCGCATCGATGTATTGACGATCGACGGCCCTCTGGTCGATGCGGCCTCATGGCACGCCGACCGATCGTTCTGGAATCCGACCGTCAGGCTCGAAGCGGGCGACATCGACGTCGGTCCGCGGGCCGCCCACCGGTTTCTCGGTCCTGGTTGGTCGTTCGAAGAGCGGGAGCGGTCGGCCGGTGGAGCCGAGGTGACATACGCGCGCCCGGTCACGTCGAAGGCCGTCATCTTTGTGTCGCTGCCGAAGGGATCGGTCGAGCTCGTGCTGCGGGCGTCCGCAGCGCCAGGGCCGATGCCGGAACGTGTCGGTGTTTCATTGGAAGGGCGTGAATTGACGAGGCTGACGATGAATGCCACCGGTTATCAGGACCTGACGATCAGGATCCCGGCCGATCCGATTCGCCCGGCCATCAGCGAAATCGTCCTCGACCTCGGCGAAAGAAACGGTCAGCTGCCGCTATTCAAGCTCGATCGGCTCATCATCCGCTAGCTCCATTCGCATGAAGCCGGGGAGCGATCGACTGACCGCTACTGCCGAGCAATAGAACATGGAAGAAGGCCTGCTCTAGCCGCACCCGCCTTCGTCCCGCCCTCCCGGTCGCTTCGGCGCGGCAGGCCCCTCGCACCTATCGCACCTACCCACGAACCTCACGAACCCCACGAACCCCACGAACCTCACGAACTTTACGAACTTTACGAATTTCTAATCGATCCGCCAGGCCATCACCGTCGATCCCTGAAGCTCGACCGGCAGCACGCGTCCAAGCCAGCCCAGCCGGACCCGCGCGCTGCTCGTGACGAGCTCGGCGCCACGGCTCCGGAAGAAGCGCAACAGATCGAGCGGCGCCGCGTAGTAGACCGCATCGGCGTCGCCACCTTGGGCCGTGTCGAGAATCGGTTCGCGATACAGAAACTCAACGCTCGGCGACAGACGCTTCCGCCAGGCCAGCCCCGCGTTCCGCCGCCACCACCGCCACGCCCCTCGGCCGCGCTCGACACCGAACGCACGGCGCGTCCGGCCGCGGAGGCAATCCTCGATCGGCGTCCACAGCGACGCGTGGTTCGGAAGGCCGATGATGATATGCCCGGGCCGCCGCAGCACGCGGAGCATCTCGTCGAGCGCCTGCCCGACGTCTGGAAGATGCTCGATGACCTCGAACGCCATGACGGCGTCGAGCGACTGGCTTCGAAACGGGAGTTCCAGCGCGCTGCCGGCTATCGGCCGCAGCGCCGCGGTTCCGGTTTCAGCCGCGCGCTGGAGCGACGGCGCCGACACCTCCATCGCAATGCCGCTCGCACCGGGACGGGCAGCCAGGAAAGCGTGCAAGGCGCCGGCGGCTCCCGAGCCGACTTCCAGCACCCGAGGTGCCGCCCCAAGGGCGACCGATTCCATCACCGGCAGCAAGCGCCGGAAGTACAAGCGGTCGTGACCGGCCTGCTTGTGGGCATATCCGGCGTTCGTCCGATAAAACTCCGTGAGAGCCGATCGAGTGGCGGCATCTGGCAGACGAGTGGTCAGCCCGCACTCGAGCGCGTGTCGCGGTCGGCCGCCATTGGTCGCGGAAAACGTCATTCTGCTAGGATTTGGGACCGAGGCAATCATATGGCCAACGCGCTCGCCGGACGACTAGGGCGAATGATCAAAAGCCGGGATGTCAGAGCCGGGCTTGCGGGTCTGGTCGCGATTGCCGTTGTGACCGGCGGGCTGCGGGCCGTCCAGGACGAGCCCAACCCGACAATTGCGGCCCTGCTGCTGCTGCTGGCGGTGCTCGTCACGGGCACCCTCTCATCCCTCCTCTTCTCGATCGTCACATCCATCACGGCGACGCTCGCGTTCGTCTTCTTTCTGCTGCCGCCGTACGAAGCCTGGAGCGTGTCCGACCCGCAGCACTGGCAGGCGCTCTGGGTGTTCGTGGGCGTAGCCATTGTCGCGAGCCAACTCGCCGCCGCAGTGAGAAAGCGCGCCGGCGACACAGTCGCGCACCAGTTGATCAGACGACTCGAGCGGACGATCAACAGCCGGCAGACCTACAAGTTCTTTATTCGCGACTGGACATCGCTCACGGATCTCAAGGCTTCCGCGCGCGTGGTCTCGACGATGCGCTTCAACCAGACGCTCCAGCCACTCGAGCTGAGCTTCCCCAGGGGAAAGCACATTGCGATCATCGCGCCGCACCCCGACGATGAGATGCTCGGCGCCGGAGGAACACTGATTCATGCCCGTCACGCCGGCGCGGATATCCGCTGTATCTACCTGACGTCGGGCAACCCTGCGGGCGAGGTCCTGTCTGAGACCGCGGAGGTCGCCCGCCACATCGGATACCGCACGGAATTTCTGCATTTCCCGGTTCATGGCATTCCGCTGACAGACGACAGCGTCAGGCAGCTCGGCGCCGCGTTGTCGGCCGAGCCGATCGATGCGCTCTTCCTGCCGGTGCTGTTCGACGATCACGACGATCATCGCCGGGCCAATCAACTGTTGTGGCACGTCTGGCAGGCCGGTCTCCTTCCCAGGAGCACCGAGCTCTGGTGCTATCAGGTGTATTCGCCCGTCATCTCGAACATCGTGGTCGACATCAGCGATGTCGCGGAAGAGAAGGCGGCCGCCATTCGGATGTGGAAGTCCCAGATAAAGATTCGCAAATTCGATCACTACATTCTCGGATTGAACGCGTTCAACATCCGCCTGCTTCCGAAAGCCCGATACGTCGAGGGCTTCTTCGTCTTACCTCTGCACGAGTATGCCGACCTGTGCGCGATATACTTCAGGGACCCCGACGCCGCGTTCTACAATCCCGCCTACAAGGTAGGATCGGACGCGGCACGCGATGTCGCGGGCATAGCGAGTGCACGGTGAACACAACCGGAACAACCCATAAGGATCTGATTCGCACGCACTTCGACAGCTACGCGCCCACCTGGCACGATCGGCTGGCGAATCACGTCTACGCGATGCGCTATCGCGCCGTCGAGCGCATGGTGGCGAACCTGCCGGTCCGCTCGGTACTCGACGTCGGCTGCGGTACGGGCGATTTCGTCCAGCTCTTCGACCCTTCGCGCACGCGCTATCTCGGCATCGACGTCTCCGCCAACATGATCGCGGAATGCCGTCGGCTTTTCCCGGCGCATGAATTCAAGGTCGCCGACGGCGATGCGATAGATGCGCCGGACGCGTCGGTGGACCTCGTGTTGAGCATTGGCGTCCTCGAGTACCTGGAAGATCCCGTCAGCCATCTGAGAGAGCTTGTCAGGGTCACCAGGCCCGGCGGGCACATCATCGTCACCGTCCCGAATGGCAGCAATGGCTCGAGGCAGCTCGACCGGCCCGTTCGTGCGCTGCTCGACTCGGGGCCGGTCAAGTGGCTCAGGCGCGCGCTGCGCCGGCCGAGCCAGGTACGACCGGCACAGCGAACCGTCGTCAAGGATTCGAGGATCCAGCACCGCAAGATGACGGTCGATGAACTGAGAGAGATTGGGAAGCCAAATGGTCTGAGACTCGTCGACCATTCGCACGTGAGCCTGTATTGTGCGTCGGAGCTGGTGCCGGGCATGGCGGCCCTCAACGACGGGCTCTCGCGCGCCCTCAGCGACCGACCGTATGCGAAGGGGCTGCAGCGCCTGACGGCGCTCGTTCTGGTCGTGAAGCTCGAGAAGCTCGCGTCATGACCCTCAACGAGCCACCCCCTGCGAGCTCGAACTGCTGGATTGTCGTGAACTCGCGTTCGATCGACTCGCGCCACCGGCCAAGCGCGTAGTCAGCCACGCAATCGATGCCCACCCTCCGCATGTACGCGGCAAGCGCGTCAGGCGACGGATCTCGAAGGACATCCTCGAAGTAGCTCACGTTGTTGATCAGTCCGTCGAGGTTCACGACCGCCCGGTTGGAAAAAAAGCCGAGCTGTCCCGCGTTGAACGATCCCACAATCGTCTCGTTGCCCACATTCGCCTCAATCCACTTCGCCGCCCGGTAGCGCGTTGCCGCCAGGTTCTCTGCCGGCTCCGTCAACCGCCAGGAACTGACGAGCACGACGGCAACGGCCAGGCCGACGGCGGCTGTCCGGCGGAGCCCCCAGGCCCTGCGCTCGACGAACTCAACCAGAAACGACGAGAACACGATCGTCCAGTAGGTGAACGACGCCGACAGATACCAGAAGTAGTAGTAACGGAACATGCCGAACGTGACCAGCGAATGGATGAACACCGAGACCCCAAGGGCCATCGCCACGAGCCGCATCGCCCGAACGTCGGTGTCACCGGCATCGACCTGCATGCGCACGAGCTTCCAGAATGAGGCACACATCGCCACGATGCCCAGAATGTTCAGCAGGTTGGCGCCTTGTATCCTCAGTGGAAAGAGCACGAGCGACCAGTTGTAGAAAGCGCCGAGGCTGAAGCGGTCGACCTGATACCCCTTCACGAGCGCGCTCACTGGCATCAGGCTGCCGCCCGATAGTTGAAAGAACCCGAACAGCGCAGCCGCTCCCGCCACAATCACTGCAACGGCCGCGACGTAAGTACCTGCAGGCAGGGATCGGCGGAGTGACGTGGTCGGATGCGTCGGGTGCAGCGGCCCGTCAATCGTCAACAGGAGCAGAATGAGAAACGACGCCGACAGGCCGAAGCTGTCCAGCCGGGCCCACGTGTTCAGCACCAGCAGCACAACGAAGAAGAGGACCGACGATGAGGCGAGCGCGCCAAGGGCGAGAAGACGCCGGATCCGCACGTACTGAAGCACGATCGTCCAGATCATCGCGGCGTGCAGAGGCGACTCGAGGCCCGTCAGGTAGCGGTTCGGTCGATAGGCGCAAATGAGAAACCAGACGAGCGCCATGAAGACCGAGACATACGTCTGGCGTGAATTCGAGCCCTGGCGCGGAAGCCGCCAGATGACGAGGTACGGCACACAGGTCAGGACGATTGCCACCGCCGACGCGAGGGCAAGAAACATCGACTTGTCGCTTGCGAGGAACGCGAGGCCGTAGAGGATCGTGAACCACAGAAACTGCACGCCGTTGGTCGGGTTGATCCCATCGAAGGTGACAAACCCGAGATGACGCGCGTTCCACGCCGTCTGCAGGTAGTAGTAGGTATCGTCGTTGGTGAGGAACGCGTTGATCGTCGCCTCGCCCGCCAGGATGTAGACGAAAGAGATCGCGAGTTGAACCAGCGCCAGGCAGACGATAACGGCACGCACGTCTGAAGCCTACAACGAACCGCCAGGGGTGAGGAGTTCCCGGTACAGATCAAGGAGCCGGTCGGTCGCAACCGCCCACGAAAACTCACGCTCGACGAGGGCACGGCTGGCCTCGCCCATGACCGAGAGCCGGCGCCGATCGGAGATCGCGTCGGCAACGGCATCAGCCAGGGCCGCGGCGTCGCCTGGCGCTACCAGCCAGCCGTTCCCGCCCGGAATGACCTTGTCGGGCAAACCGCCCGCACGCGTTGCGACGACAGCGCGCCGGTGAGCCATCGCCTCGAGTGTCACGAGCGAGCTGCCTTCATACAACGTCGGATGAACGAACAACGTCGCGGCCTCGTACCAGCCGTGCAGCTCGTCCGCCTCGACGCGGCCGCAAAATACGACGTGGCCACCGAGCCCGGCCGAGGCAACCTGGCTTTGGAGCTCGCCGCGCATCGGACCATCGCCAACGAGCACCCAGCGCCAGTGCGACGGTAGCGCACGCCGCTGCAGCAAAAATCCAAGCGCTCGAACGAGCACGCTGAATCCCTTGTTTGCCTCGAGCCGGCCGACGCTGACAAGCAGCACGTCATCCGGCTGAAGGCCGACACGGACGCGCAGCGACTGCGCCTGGTCGGCCAGGGCCGGTCGGTCGCCGTCGGCCAGCTCGATGGCGTTGGGAATCACGCGAACAACGTTCGAGCGGACCGGCAGATGGCCGAGCAGCGGATTGACCAGCGACCGATCCGTCGCAATGACGCAGTCTGCCGCTCGCGCAGTACGGCGAACGGCGATTCGGAGCGGCCAATAGGCGACCCGTTTCAATGGTGCCCGCGACGGATCGGTTGCGCCGAATTCCTCCAGTCCCTGAGGATTGAAGACGAACGGCGCCCGCGTGCCGGGCTCGAATCTGCTGGACGCATAGCCGAGCGCACTTGCCCCGAGCCCGTGCACGATATCGACCTCACCGGCCATCGCGAGTTGAGCGGCCAGACGCCCGGCGCGCAGCCCGAACAGCGGGTACGCCGTGCTCCGATCCAGGATCGTCGTGCCGCGTCTATTCGCGAAGGGAAAAGTCGTATAGGGCACGGGATGCATCGTGAGATTGGGGTGCCGGAACACCGCATCCGCTCGAACGTCACGGGGGCGCTCTCGAGCAGGCGGTGGCGCGATGAGCGCGACCCGGAGGTCGCGCGCCAGCAGGCAACGCACCAGGTCGTAGACATGGCGTTCCAATCCGCCATAGCGGTGCAATGGATACACGGAGCGCGCGAGAACGGCCACACGCAGCGACTGGCCTTCACGCGATCGCATTCCGGTTCCGATGTGCCGAATTGGAGGCGAGCTCGCGGTAAAGACCTTCCATTCGCTGAATCACGATCGGAAGATCGAACATGGTCTCCACCCGCTTCCGCGCCGCGGCGCCGAGGCGAGTGCCAAGCGCCGCATCGGATGCCAGGCGCGCGACGTCGTGCGCCAGGCCGTCAACGGAGTCCGACAGCAGGCCGGTTTCCTCGTCGACGATGATGTCCGACGTGCCACCGGTGTTCATCGCCGCAATGGGCACGGCGACAGCGCGCTGGCTTCGATGCAGCACGCGGCTCAACGGCTCGGGCCAGGTCGACGGGAACATCAGCAACGGCGCATGGCGAAGCCACCGAAAGACCTCGCGCCGATCGAGCCAGCCGAGAATCCTGATATCTACGGTCCCGCGGCGGCCGCCGATCTCGAGCGATGCCCGTTCCGGACCGTCGCCGATGACGACCAGCGGCATCGCGAGACGGGCGCGTTCGGCCACATCGACCAGGGCGCTTACGCCTTTGTTCTGCGCCAGCTTCCCGACAAACAGCGCGTACGGTTCGTCCATCGGCCGCGGCGACGCGTCAACGTGCGCGCGAACGGCTGGTACATCGACTCCGTTGGGAATGACGTCGATCCGCGCGCGGCGCGAGTTCGGTGCGCGGTCGCTTGAGTGCACGGGCCACGGAGTGACTCACGGCGACGATCGCGTTCGCATCGGCCAGGCTCGCTGTTTGCGTCGCAGGTTCGCCCGCATATACGGGATGACAGGCAGGGTCAGCGGCCATGCCACTCCCGCTCGCGGCGGGAGACATCGCGTCATCGCCGCCGCGAGCATCCGGGACAAATTGTGCCGGCCGCCGGGTCCGCTGAGGACATCGCTCCAGTAGCAGAGCGGCCAGTAGTCCCGAACCGTGCACACCGACGGAATACGGGTCCGCCCTGCCGCACTCACCGAGGGCGGCCCGTGAGCACGTGTTGCGCATGAACGAGATCGATTCGCTCTTTTTCAATCACCGCGACGAGATACGCGCTCAGCCGCTCGTAGAGCCGCTCGTTGCGAAAGTAGTTGCGGAGAAACGGCACGCGCGGCGCGAACGCGGGAAAGCCGATCACCTCGAAGCCGTCGTACTCTTCGGGAACCGGATCGCGCTCCGAATAGGTCCGGACGACGTGGATCTCGTGGCCCGCCGCGCGCAGCCCTCTCGCGAGCTCGTACGTGCTCCACCCGCTGCCGCCCGAGACCGGCGGAAACGCGTCAGTGGCGATCAGGATGCGCATCGCGTGCGGACCGTATGGCGTGCTCGAGCGCCTGGCAATGTCGCTCCCAGCTGAATTGTTCGACCAGCGCGCGCCCGGGCCGCGGCGCCCAGACGCCGTCTCGACTCCGCATCGTCCGCGAGTCGCGAGAGCGCCGACGCAAGGGCATCGGGCTCAGCGCGAATCATAGAGCAGGCCCTCACGGTCCGTCGCCTGACGATGCGTGTCAGCCGCTCGATACGCGGCGCGACGACCGGCAAGCCCAGCCGCCATGTACTCGAAGATCTTCAGCGGCGACCAGTAGAAACTCGATGCTGCAGCGGCGGATGCGCTGGCCACGTCGAACGGCGCGACGCCGATATCGGCGGCGCCAGCGTCGCAGGGCATCGCCTCATGTGGCAAGCGCACCTGTGAACGTGATGATGCCATCGAGCCCTTGCGGCGCGTTGCGCGCGCGGACCAGCTCGGGACCCGTCGCCGATCAGCACGGCCTTGATGTCGCGTCTGCCTCGCGCGCGCAGCGCCCGCATCGCCTCGACGAGGTGCATCGCGCCGTGCCACGCGCGAAACGCCCCGACGAAGACCACGATGGTGTCGCCGGCTGTCGCGCGAACGGGACCGGACCGGGCGCTCCGGGCCGAAACCGATCGGTGTCGGCGCCCCACTCGGTCTGAAGCACGCGCGACGCCGGAACGTGTCTGGGATGATTCGTGGCGCTCGGCGTCACGATGAGGTCGCGCGTGCGGCACTGCCAGTCGCGCCATCGGCGCAGCGGCTGCAACGATCAGCGCAGCGATCGAGCCACTGCTTGGCCGAGCCCGGATGGTCGACGACCGGCGCGTTCACCTCGAGCACCGCGAGCGCACCGACCTGGCGCGCGGCCAGCAGGCCTTCGCCGCCGAAGTTGTAGTACCGCTCGATGACGACATCGGGGCCGATCGCGCGCGCGCGGCGCACCACGTCGCCGGCGCGAAGCAGCCGCAGCCGGCGGTCGCCGAATGGCGGCGACATCGCCCACCACGTCACGGGCCCGCCGGGAAAAGCCCGCCATCGCCAGGCGACGACGAGCACGTGCACCTCGTGCCCCAGCGCGCGCAGCCCCTCGGCCACCGACCGTGACGTGCACCGATCCGCCGTGCGCGCGCGGGCACGATCTGATCGATGGCCGAATACAGAATCTTCACGTCAGTACGTAGCGTCGGCTTTAGCCGGACCTCTTCACCAGCAGCGCAAAAAACGGCCCCGATCGCATCCGCCCGAAGAGCGCGACGTCGAGCATCGACGACGCTGCGTCATGCGCCTGCAGCGCGCGATACGCCATGCCGCGTTTCGCGATGCGCTGCTTTGGCCGCCAGCCGTGCCGTGCGCATGGCGCCGCCGATCGACAGTCGCCGATCCTGCCGTGCGCGCGCGCGGCCCTCCGGGCCATCGCGTGCGCGGCGACCGGCACGAGGATGTTCTCCGCGATCGACGACAGCAGCGGCGTGTAGTACGGAATCGCGCCACGCGGAACCCGGCGTCGGCCGCCACCTCGTCGAGATGTGCGCGGCTCATCAACGGGTTCAGATGATCCGTCTTGCGCAGCTTTTCGATGGTCAGATCCGCGAACCCCAGCCGTTCGATCGCCGACGCGGTGCCGGCGATCAGCTCGCAGCAGCGGGCGCGAGCAGCGACTGCTGGCGCACGTGCGTGTACACGAACAGCGATCCGCCTGGCGCGAGCACGCGCGCCATCTCGGCGAGCGTCACGCGCAGCCCTTCGGGCGACAGGTGCTCGAGCACATCGATCGTGTAGGCCTTCGTCACGCTGCCGTCGGCAAACGGGAGCTTGCGCAGCTCGCCGACGACGAGATCGACGCCAGACCGCGCTTCCGCGGCGAAGAACGTGCCGGTATCGATGCCGACGACGTGCGCACCGTGAATCGAGGCTCCACACGCAGAACCGGCCGCTGCCGCAGCCAAGATCGAGCACGACGTCGTCCAGACTTCATGTCGAGAAATTTCCGCAGCATCGTGTTGCGCACGGCGGCCGACAGGAGCGGCGGAGAGACGGTCTCGTCCCGGCCGTCGGAGTGAAAGCTCTCGTCGAGAAACTTCGTCGTTTCGCCGAAGGCTTCGCCGGGGCGCAGCACGAGAAAGTCCTCGCTCGTCCCCTCGAACGTGCGCCCGCACCCTCGACAGCGCAGGCTCGAAGGCGATCCCTCGAAGCGATCGTGACAGTCAGGACACCTGACGAGTTGCAGCAGCCGCGACGAAATCACGGCAGCGGCAGCGGTTGATAGAACGACTGGCGATCGCGAACGTAACGATACGCAAGTATCGGCAACTGGCGTGGAATCGTCACGAAGTTGTGGTACGCGTTCAGCGGCGGATCCAGATGCTGCCGATCCATCAGGCGCGTGCCGAACTGCGCCATCAGGCCGAGATTCCACCAGACGCCCAGCAGCAGGATCGGGTAGACGGTGTATCGCCGCACGGATTTCGGCCATGCCATGATGAAGGCCGCCAGCCCGACGACGAAGAAAACCGTGAGCCCCACGAGGCGCCGCTGGCCGAACGAGCCGGCGCCCGCCCACGTTTCGAACGCCCCGCCGACGTAGATCTGCGTCAGCACCATCACGAGGCAGATGCACCCAATCCACCAGCGCTCGTCGGGATCATCGCCGGCACCCGGCCCGCCGGCGTGCCGGCGTCGGCTCGCCAGCCAGACGAGTCCGGCGAGCGCCGGCAGCGCGAGCGGCGTCCAGAACAGCAGGCCGTTGGACGGCGACGCCAGCACCTTCAGCACATACGGGGCGGTCCACGTCATCTTGCCTTGAACCGTCGGGGAAGGCGTGGGCCTGTCCAAACAGCGCAACATACGTCAGCAGTTGAGGCAGAAAACAGATGGCGACTGTCGCGGTTCCCGCGGCGGCTCGCCCGACGGCCGCTGAGACGGACAAGCTGCCGGATTTGACCTTGCGCGACGCCCAGACCACGAAGTCGATGGCCGGGCCGATGGCCATGAACAGATCCTGTTCGCGGACCATTCCCATGACGCCCGCGCACATCCCCAGGGCGATCACGCCTGCCAGCGACCAGTCACGCCGTACGTGCAACCAGAGCACGACAAATGCCGCGACCGCAAACGCAGAGCACGCGTGCGAGAACCCGGGCGCGAGGTACATGTAGAAGAGAAGCGGCGTCCCCAGCCACACGACGAAGGCACTGATTGTCGCCACCGGAAGATTGCCGACCACCCGGTACGCCGCATATGTCGAGAGTGCAATCGCGAGAAAGCCGTAGAGGGCGGAGGCCAGGACGACCGACGCGATGTAGGGCGTCGAATACCCATCGGCCGGCACGTCGCTGCCGACGGCGCGCGCGATTCTCACGCCTGCATCCGCGAGAACGTAGAACGGCGACCACAGAATGGCCGAACCGACCGGCGCGAAGTTGATTCGCAGGCCGGTTGCCGTCGTACCGTCGAGAAAGGTCTCCTCGAAGCGCCATCCCCGCGCGATGCCGCGATCGTAGAAGTACCGGTATTCGTTGTCGAACGACAGATCGCCGTCGAACCACATCGATCGCAGATAGGCGAAGTACTCGATCTCATCCGACGCATAGAAGCGGACCGTCACCGCAGGAAGCGAGATCACGAACACGACGATCAGAAGCACCCAGGGAGCCGCGCGCAGGCGCTGACCTAGTGGTGGAACATGCATTCGAGGCGGTGTGGAGGTACTATGGACGCGTTTTTCAGCAGGCGCAAAGTATATCACCCTCCGCATGCGAATCGCCCTCTTCTGCCACAAGTTCTGGCCCGCTGTCAGCGGCCTTTGCACGTATACCGGACGACTCACTGAATACCTCATCGCGCAGGGCCACGACGTCCGGGTCCTGACGACGACGTTCTCGTCGAATCGCATCACCAGCGAACGCATGGGACCGAATCTGCTGGTCACACGGTTCCCCACCGCACTGGCCAACCATCCGCCGTACTATTTCACTCCCGGCCTCCTCACACCGGCTGGTTTTCGATCGCTCGACGATGTCGATGTCGTGCACTCCGTCGGATATTATTTTTTCGGAACCGTATTTGCCCACGCCACAGCGGCCTTCCGGCACACGCCTCACGTGACCACACCGGTCTACATGCTGAATCCGCTCACGTGGCAACGGCGTTCGTTCGACGCCGCAATGGGACGCCGGCTGGTTCGCCGCGCCGCTCACGTCATTCCCCAGTCCGCGCACGAAGTCGAACTGCTGCGGGCCGACCGCTTCGAGCTGCCGGAGAACACGATCGTGCCGTTCGGCGTCGATTCCGAGCTGTTCGAGCCGGATTACGAGGTGGACGATCTCCGCCAGCGTCACGAAATCCGTCCTGGTGAGCAGGTCCTGCTCTTTGTCGGCAAGGTGATGTCGCCGAAAGGCGCGTTCGATACGCTCGAGGTTGTTCAGCGGTTGCTTGCCGCGGGACGAAAGCTGCGGCTCATCATGATTGGAGACGTGCACGTACGCGAACGGGATCTGTTTGCCGCGAGACTCGCGCAGCATGGGCTCGAGCGAGCCGTCATTCTCCTGGGAGCGATGACCGATCGCCGCGAAATCGCCCGCTACTACCAGCTCGCCGATGCCGTGCTCTTCCCTTCTCAATACGAACAGTTCGGGATTGTTGCGGTCGAAGCGGCCGGAAGCGGCAGACCTCTCGTCGGCACTCCCGTAGGCATCATGCAGTCGCTCGTGCCGCAGTATGAGTACGGCCTGCTGCACCGGTTCGGCGATGTCGACCAGTTTGCGCGGAACGTCGTCGAAGTGCTCGACTCGCCACGTTATCGCGAGCACGCTCGACAACATCGTCGAGAGATTCTTTCCAGCCACGACTGGAGGCGCATCTCGTTGCAGACCGAGAACATCTACCGCCAGGTATCGAGGCACGCGGGTGGCTGAACCATCGCCCGGCAGCGGAGCCAGACGACCGCCCGGTCTGCTGCTGCACCAGGTTTCGCGATCCGTGTTCTGGAATACCGCGCTCCTGCCGGTGGTCACGGCCGCGGGCGTGCTGCTCTCGATTCTGATACGTCGACGCTTCGGCCTCGAATCGGGTCTGTACGACGTCGTGCTCGGGATCGCCAACTCGCTGCTCTTTTATTCAGGCCTCGGCCTGGCGGGTTCCCTGCCCAAGTTCATCCCCGAACTGCAGGTTCGCGGCGGGAGACGGATGGCGACTCAGCTCGTATGGCGCCTTGCGTGGATTCGCCTCGGTGTCCTGCTGCCGGTTGTCGTCGCGCTCAATGCGTTCGCCGTGCCACTTGGCGCCCAGCTCAATCTCGGGCCCGAGGGTCCGATCTACCTGCGATGGATCTCCGCCCTTCTCGTGGCTCGCGCATTGCTCGATTATCTTTACCGCGCTCTCGATTCATTTCTTCAGCAGTTGAGCGTCAACCTGCTCTCGCTCCTGAACGGCCTGCTCGATGTCTGCCTGGCCGCGCTCGTCGTCGCGATGGGATTCCAAATCGCGGGCGTCATCGCCGCACTCAGTATTTCGGCGGTGCTGACGGCCATCTGGGCCATCGTTGTCGTGAACAAGGAAGCTGGGCGCCGTCGCCGGCGAACCACACGAGCCCCGGGAATTGATGCCCTCGTTCGCCCGCATCTGGAAACTCTCCGGCGTGACCTATCTCCGGGATTTGTCCCTCTACTTCGCGACGCCGGCGTTCGCGAGTCCGGTCCTGGTGAGCCTGCTTGGCAGCCCGGAGCCAGTCGCCCTGTTCGCCACCGGTTACTTCGTGGCGTCGTCCACCGTCACGCTGGTCGTTTCGGGATTCCGGGGAGTCTATCGACCGGCGTTTGCGCGAGTGCTTGCAGCGGGCGAACACGCGCAGCTCCAGCGCGCCTTCGACCTGATGAACAAGGTCCAGGTGCTCTTCGTCGTGCCCGCAGGTTTCGGTCTGTGGGTCATGGTGGCGGACTATCTGCCGCTGCTGTACGGCCGGCCGTTCGCGGACGCCGTGCCCGTTGCGCGCGTGCTGGTCGCTCTTCTGTTCGCCGAGACCGCTCTGGCGGTTGCGGTGCTCGTGCTCTGGGTGGATGAGCGCTATCGTCCCGTTCTCGGCGCTCAGTCCGCCATGATTGTCGGCGCACCGTTGTTCGTGTGGGTCGCTGGTCGATTTGGCCTCGTCCCGGCCGCATTCGTCCTGGGCGGCAGCCGGCTGGCCGTGTCTCTCATCGGCTACGCCGCAGCACGGCGTGCTTACGATGTCCGATTCCCTTGGGCATTTGCCGTGCGAGTCACCGTCGTATCGGCGGCAATGGCGCTCGTTCTCTCTGGTATTCGTCAGGTGTGGACTACGTCGGTGATCGAAGCGGCCGTGCTGACGATGGTCGGAGTCGTGGTCGTGGTCGTCGGCCTGCGGGTGATGCAGGTGATGGGGCCGAACGAGATCGAGGTGATCGGTCGGACGAGCATGCCTGGGAAAAAGCTGCTCGTGCGATGGTTGAGCCCAGCGCGAACGCGGTCCGGCTGATGCGTTTGTACTGCAGACCGAACTTCGCGATCAGACGCTTCGCGGCGGGATCGATTCGCGGGACCATCTTTGAGGCACGACTCGATTTGACTCTCGCGCCAATCCCACAGGCGGTATCGATAGGGACGGCTCTTGTCCGTCGTCCACGACTCGGGCCAGCAGAAGGCGCCGACGGCCTGAATGAAGATGGAATACACCAGGGCGACCGTCACGGCCATCTTTGCGACACGCGCACGAGAGCCGTCGTCGACGACCGGCAGACAGTCCCGGCGCGAAGAGCAGACCGAAGAACGGCATGGCATCGGTCAGATACCTCGGTCCGTAGCCGTGTCCGCCCCACCAGACAATGAACTTCGAATACGTCAGCAGAATGGCAACGCCGCAAGGCTGACGTACCGCAGCAGCAGGATCGCATCACGCTCGTCCGAACGCGGGTTCGGTCGGTCCATTGCCGGAGATCTCCACGCCCGCATCGCACCGTAGAGTCGCGACCAACACGATCGGTGAGTAAATCAGGAGCCCGCGGCTTGGACTGACGGTGAGTCCGGCCAGACCCATCCGGCAGCGAACCGGCAAACATGTTTCGGGTCCCGAACTCCCGAAGCCAGATCTCGGTGCGGAACGGAGCGCCACCGAGCAGGTTTCCGAACAGCCAGTAGTTGTAAAGGACGCCGGCCAGCCCGGCCATCGCTGCCGCCTGCAACGAATGACACCAAGTCTGCGCGACGGTTTGTAGCACCCGTGCTCGATGTCCATTCGCGCAGGGAACGATGAATCAGATACAGCCCGAGAAATGCCTGCGGCGGGTGCGGTCGCGGGCCTGGCAAAGCAGGCCGCAGCGACCGCGGCGCCGGCGAGACCAGATCGACCGGCCGTCAACGCCCAGAGCGCCAGGGCGAAGCCAAGTACAGCCGGCGTATGCGTCCACATCGCAAGGCTCGCCGTCGACCAGACGGAGGTGGCGAGACCGTAGGCGATCGCCGCGAGAAATGTCGCGCGTTCGATCTGCTCGAGTCCCGGCTCGCTCTCGAGACCCGGCCTCGTTCCCGATCGCCTCGAGCGCGCTCAGCACTTTCCTCGACGCCCGCAAGATCGAAGATGGCCGAGAGCGCGACCATAATGCGAGGCCGCCAGCTTCGAGAACAGGTTGGCGACGAGCTCTGCATTGCGCGGGATTCCAATCCAGGCCGGCAGCGCGTACACTGGCAGCGCCAGCAGCGGCCCGATCGGCGGATGACTGTCGTAAAAATGACCGCGGAGGTAGACAAAATTATCGGAGAGGACATTTTCCCCGGCGTGCCGCTTCATCTCCTCGGAGACGAACTCATCAAGAATCACATCGCCGTCGCGCAGGATGCTGATCGGCACGAATCGCGACGCGTACGTATCGTGCGACGATACCTGCCTCAGATTGATGTTGTACGCGATTAGCAGACCGGCAAGAAGCACCCACTCACGCTTGCGGAACACGCGCCTATGCTAACGCGTCCGGGCGGGTTGGTACAAACGTGGACACCGCCAGGTGAGGCGTTGATCGAGAGCGCGATCGCCCGCGCGACGCCGGGGCTCGATTGACGGCCTTCTGAGGATCTTCTATCGTTACGTGAGTCTTGCCGATTGTCGGCGGTATCCCTGCCGCTGACATCCGCACCTGTTCCGGCAGCTCAGCGCCGCGAAGTCCTTTATGCGCAGCCTGACCATCGTGATCCCCGCCCTCAACGAAGAGGGCGCAATAGCCCGCACGCTCCTGCGCTGCGTGCAGGCTCGCCCCGAAATTGCCGCAGCCGCCAGCCTGGATCACGTCGAGATTTTCGTGGTCAGCGACGGCTCGACGGATCGCACTGCAGAACTTGCACAGGATGCGGCCAGGCGCTTCAGCGACGTGCACGTCATCGTGTTCGAGAAGAATCGGGGATACGGGGCGGCCATCAAGGAAGGCTGGCAACGCGGGAAGGGCAATCTGCTCGGGTTTCTCGATGCTGATGGCACGTGCGACCCGGCGTACTTCGCCCGATGTGTCGCGCGGCAATCGACGAACGCGCCGACGTCGTCCTGGGATCGCGACTCGGGCCAGACTCGCAAATGCCCCGCATTCGTCGCCTCGGCAATCGGATGTATGCGCTCTTGCTCGGGTTTCTCTGCGGACGCCATGTGACCGATACGGCCAGCGGCATGCGCGTCGTCCAGCGCAGCGCGCTGCGGCATCTCCTGCCGCTGCCGGATGGGTTGCACTTCACGCCGTCGATGAGCGCTCGGGCGCTCCTGAACGATCTGCGGGTAATCGAGTTGCCCATGAAGTACGAGGAACGAGTCGGGACGAGCAAGCTGAGTGTTTTCCGGGACGGCTGGCGATTCCTCCTCGCGATCGGTTCGGGTGTGCTGTGCTACAGACCCGAAAAGATCTTTCTCGCCGGCATCGGTCTATGTGTATTGACGGCGCTTCTGTTGGCCGCGTACCCGATCGAGTTCTACCTGAGGAACGCCCAGGTCGAAGAATGGATGATCTACCGTTTTGTGGCCTGTTTTCTCCTGGGTTCCTTCGCCCTCTCCCTGCTGCTGGCTACCGCGTTAACCAATCAGATGGCCTTTCTCGGATCGCGGCGGCCCGAAGCCGGCTCATTCTGGTCGTCGCTGTGCAGGGGCATCCTGCGTCGAGGCGCGCTTGTGGCCGTTCTCGTGGCTTCCCTTCTCGGCGCTGCCGCCTTCTTGCTGTGGCCGGGTCTGGTCGAGTTGTTCACGAGCGGGCATGTAACGCTGCACTGGTCGCGCCTGCTGGTGGGTGCGTTCGCGTTGTTGAACGCCGGCCATGTGTTGATGTTTGCCGTTCTTTTCAAGGTTGTCTCGATCTGGAAGGAGCAGCAGATCAAGCGTGAACAGGCAGACGGCACTGCGGCTGTGGACGTCGTTTCGAGCTCCAACCATCCGCTGACCGCCATCTCGCCAATGTGACGTGACCGACTTCGACGTTTACTCTGCCGATTACGTCGACGCGCTTCAGCGTGGCCTCAAGTACTCGGGCGAAGACTCCGATTACTTCGCGATGGGCCGTGTGCAGTGGCTGGCACGCCAGCTGAAAGAATTACCGTTGGCCCCGACGTCGCTCCTGGATTTTGGCTGCGGCAACGGTGCGAGCACTCCGCATTTCCTTTCGATGCTGAATGTCGACGTGACCGGCATCGACGTGTCTGAAGGCCTGCTCGAACGGGCCAGACTCGACCACGGGTCGCCGAGAGTACGTTATTCCCTGCGGAAGGACTACACGCCGGCCGGCCGCATGGACATCGCCTTCTGCAACGGGGTCTTTCACCACATCAAGCCGTCCGACAGACCCAGCGCGCTCGAATATGTGAACCAATCGCTGCGGGTTGGCGGACTCTTCGCGTTCTGCGAAAACAATCCGTGGAATCCGGGCACGCGCCTGGTGATGAGCCGGATTCCGTTCGACCGCGACGCGATCACGATCTCGCCTCCCGAAGCGCGCACGCTGCTTCGCCAGACCGGCTTTGAGATCGTTCGAACCGACCATCTGTTCTTCTTTCCGCGGATGTTGCGATGGCTCCGGCCGCTCGAAAGACATCTCGCGTGGATTCCGCTCGGAGCGCAGTACATCGTGCTCGCGCGCAAGCCGTGACCGTGGAGCGGTTGGAAGTCAAACGCGCTGTACCCGCGAGCGAATAACCGTCAGCTCGAACGGCGCAGCACGAGTATCTGGACCCTTCTCGACATCAATCGTGCCGTCAGAGCTTTCTCGAGCGCCCCTTCGCGCAGGTAAGCAAGCCGGCGCCTCCAGGTTTGCAGCGTCAGCGCGGGGGCGACTTCAAGTATTTCGTCGACGACGAGCCATGGCTGCACGATCCGAACGAGCTCATCCAGTGAACAGCCAACCACGTCGATTTTCGTATTCTCGTTGACCCCCCGCTCGGAATGCAGATCGGTGTACGACAGATACAGGCGGCCGCCTGGTGCGAGAGATTCGCTCCATCGGGCGAACAGGAGATTCGGATCGTAGGCGTGATCCCACGAGTTCGAATACATGAAGCTGACCGCGCCGGCCCATTCCGGCTTGATCTCGTGCATGTCCCACACGATGCAGTTTTCAACTTGCCCTGCGGTGGGTGAAATGTCCGTTCCGATGATGTTGACGCCGGGCAGAAGCGAACGGAGCTTGCGAACCTCGTAGCCATTGCGAACGCCGTGGCACAGGCCAAGCCCTTCACCGCGGCTGTGCTTCAGGAAATGTGCGGCAATGCGCTTCAGCTCGGGATCTTCGGCATACACCTGGCTGAATTTGAGTTTGTTTGCGCTGACTTGAACGCCCTTGTATTCGTCGTAGCTTTCGAAAGAGAGAATTTTCATGGTGCCCTTGGGGAGCCGCCCAGCGCGCGACTCTCAAGGGATGATACTTCTCTCGGAGCGGGATTGTACAGAGCACACGGAGAGAGCCTGAACCTGGGGAAAATGGCTCGACAACCGAGCAAGTATACTGCACGCAGATGAACGGCCGCATCGTGATCCTCGGACTGATTGCCGCGTTCACGGCCATCGTTCTGCTGCTGTTCCAGTCCATATTCTGGAGCCCGAGCGTCTCTTCCTGGATGCAGTTGGCCGTTCTGGCCATGGCCCTGCTCTCCTATTTCCGTCCGCAGTACGGGTTGCTGGCGCTCGCGGCCCTCGTACCACTGGGACAGGTGGGCAGCCGCACGCTCGATTCGCAGATGCGCGGCGCCGAAGCGCTCGTCCTTGCGTTTCTCGCCGGCGCGCTGGTGCGCGGCTGGACGCTGCGCGAGTTCCGCGGCTTCCCTTCGACGCGCGTCGAGACTGCCGCGCTCGTCTTCGGCCTCATCGTCGCCGCATCGTGCGCCGAGCAGATCTGGTTTCTGCAGATTCAGCGCGACTACGCGTGGCCGTTCGTCTCCAACCTGCTGACATATGCAAGCCGGGGCTACCTCGCCACGTTTGGCAACTACGGAATGATCTTTCACGCCATGCTCCTGCTCGAAGGAGTGGCGCTTCTGCTCTTCACTGCTTCACACACGACACGGTCGCCGGAATTCAGCCGCCAGCTGGCGACAGCACTGGTGCTTGGCGCCGTTACCACTTCGCTGCTGACCTTTCAGGATGTCGCAACGGAGCTTCGATCTCTGGACGCACAATCATCCCTGCTCGGACTGGTGCTTCAACGGAGGTGGAGCACGCACGTGGCCGACGTCAACGCCGCCGGCTCGTTCTTCGCCATGGCCATGTTCGTCGCGTTCGGGCTGGCCTTCGGCCATCGTCGCGGCCTGCCTGGATGGATTGCCGGCGGGCTCGTGTCGCTCGGCGCAATGGTCTTGACGCGATCGCGAACCGCTATCGTCGCCGTCATGCTCGTGACAGCCTGTCTCGTCGTGATATGGACCGTTGGGCGGTTCATCGGGACGAAAAAGGCTGTCGCCTTTGCGATGGTCACTTTGCCTGCCTCCGCGGTCACGCTGTGGCTGCTGCTGCCCCGCGAGCTTTTCGGTCCCTTTGCGTCCGATGCGGTGAGGGTCAGATGGCTGTTCCTGGGCACGACCTGGCGGATGCTTGTGGCGAATCCACTATTCGGCGTTGGCGTCGGCCAGTACCCGCTGTGGTCGTACCATTTTTCCGCTCCGGAACTGCTCGCGTTCTACAAGCGTGAAAACGCCCACAACAACTTCTCGCAGATTGCGGGCGAGCTTGGCGTGGTGGGACTCGTTGTCTTTGCGGCCCTGCTTGCCCTGGCTTTTCGAGCACGGAGCACTCGGCCATCGGCTCCGGATCTCGCCACGGTTGCCGTAACGGTCGGCGTGGCGGCATTTGTCCTGTCGTGGCTGGGTGGCCACCCCCTGCTGGTGCCCGAGGTGGCGTATCCGTTCTGGCTGGCGCTCGGCGTTGTCGCTGCCGGCTCTCTCGCTACATCGAGCGCCCGGTATGCGAACGCTCTCGCGGCCATCGCGTTCACGCTTCTCGTGCTGTCGGTTCCCTGGAGGGTACACGCGAAGTCGCAGACGGTCGATTTCTCGCAGGTCAGCTACGGACTTTCTGCGAAAAGCATGATGGCGTCTCGATCCAGGTTCTTCGTGCCTGCCGGCACGCGTCGCGTCGACATCCCCCTGCGCTCGCATTCGAACGACGAACAACCGTTGGTCGTCGAGGTGCTCGTCGATGGTGTCGCCGGTCACACGGTTGAACTCACCGGGCGCGAGTGGCACACAGCGAAGGTCGCGCTGCCGGAGCCTTCATCCCGCCGATTTCATCAGATCGACCTTCGAATGCGGCCCGCTGAAGCCACGGACGCCGAAGCCGATCGCCTTTCGATCGAAGTCGGCAACTGGGCGATAATCTCCACACCCAATGGCTGAGCTGCCCGTTCCGTCGGCGCCAATCCTCGTGGTCGGCGACATCATGTGCGACCACTACATCTGGGGAGACGTGGAACGCATTTCGCCCGAAGCGCCGGTTCAGGTGCTGCGTTGGAAACGCGAGGCAGACCGGCCAGGCGGCGCGGCGAATGCGGCCTTCAATCTGGCTGCGCTCGGATGTCGCGTGCGGCTGGTGGGAGTTGTCGGCAAGGACGACCCGGGCCGATGGCTGGTTCAATGGCTCTCGAAGGCCGGGGTCGACACATCGGGCGTCATTCAGTCCACCGCTCGACCCACGACCGTGAAAACGCGCGTCATCGCCCGTGGGCAGCACATGCTCCGCATCGATCGGGAAACTCGCGACGCGCTCAGCAGGCGCGATGAGGATCGTCTGATGGCTGCCCTCAGGCGCGCGCGGAACCGTTCCATCGGCATCGTGTGCTCCGATTACGCCAAAGGCGTTCTCAGCAACAAAGTGTTGCGCGCGATTTTTGAAGGGCGGCACAGACCGTTCACCGTCGTCGATCCGAAAAGGCACGATTTCCGGAAGTATCGGGGAGCCCAGGTGCTGACACCGAACGAGAAGGAGCTCGCCGAAGCGGCGCCACACGTCGCGGCCACCAGTCGCGACGCCACAATCAGGCGCCGTGCCGAATTCCTGATCCGGACGCTCGGGTTTCGGGCACTGCTCGTCACCCGCGGCGCCGACGGAATGGACTTGTTCGAACGGGATCGTCGCCGAATCGCACACACTCACATTACCGCCTCGCAGCGCCACGAGGTGTTCGACGTCACCGGCGCCGGCGATACTGTGGCGGCGGTACTGACGATGGCGGTGGCGGGCGGCGTGAGCGTCCGAGACGCCGCACGAGCGGCGAATGCTGCGGCCGGGATCGTGGTCGGGATGGTCGGCACCGCCGTCGCCGATTCCGAAACGCTTGCCAGGGTCCTGGGCGGCGAGTCCTCGCAGGCCCGCTCCAAAGTGCTGTCGCGAAGCGCTGCCGCGGCGAGAGTCCGGGACGCGCGCGCTCAGGGATCGAAGGTCGTCTTTACGAGCGGATCGTTCGAGTCGTTGAACGTGCGTCATCTCCGCGCGCTGCAGGACGCACGCGCTGGCGGCGAGCTGCTCGTCGTCGGGGTGAACGGCGATCCGCGAACGGGGCCTCAACGTGCAGAAATGCTCGCCGCCCTGAGGTTCGTTGACTACGTGACGCTGTTTTCCGACCGCACGCCTGTCAAGTTGATCCGCGAATTGCGTCCCGACGTCGTCGTTTGAGCGCCCGCACCCGCAACCTTCAAAACCTCATGGAAGCGGGTGGCGCCGGGCGGGGCCGCCCCGGCCACGCCCGCAGGTCCGCCTCCCGTACACGTGTTGTTCGGACCGAGGACGGGACGGGGCAGCCCGGCGACAGGACCCGCTTTTCCCGGTTTTGAAACGGCTTTTAGTTGCCCACGACTGTTCCACGCGGCTCGTCTGTCAACGCGATCTCGTTGAAGAGAACGGCCCGGCCATCGAGAAAATCGATCGTAACTGGGAGCATCCACAGCCGATCGCCCTTCCAGTCGCCTCTCCGCACCAGCAGACTGAACCATTGACGCTCTCCGAGGAGCGCCTGGCCACGGTGCTCGACACCCCAGGAAAAGACCAGCTGGCGCGGTTTCGTGCCTTCTGGAGTCATGGGATGCAGGAGAAGGTTGAGGAACACATCTCGATCGAGGGGGACTCTCTGAGGATCGCTTCTCACCTGTAGACGAAGCGTCGGTCTCGTATTCCAGCGGCCTGCCGCCTCGCGAGGCGTCATGTAATCGAAGTCAAGGAACATGAAGGTCTGGTTGAACAGATACGAGGTGCCCAGCGTCATGCTGGGAGGCGCCAGCAGGAGGCACCCAACACCTTCCACCGACACTGCATCGGTGTGCCCTGCACCGACGCAACCGAAGTTCTGAACGAACAGCGGCTGCTCTTTCGAGACCTCGTTGAAGGGCAGATCCTGCGCCGGGACGGCACGTCCGAACACCTGAGCCTTACGGCCAGGCAGGTAATACATCACGAGAGCCGTCGACAGGCCGCCTGGCTCGTCCGAAACCTTCAACGTGAGAGCGCGGAAAGGCAGATCATTGACCGCCTCGAGCTGACGCCACTCCGCCGGTCTGCGAGCCGCTCTCGGGCGGCTGACCGCATAGACGACGACGTTGCCGAGCGTCAGCGCAACGACCGCATAGGCGACCAGCGCCCTCGCGAGCCGCCGATCAACTTCCGTGATGCCCGGCCAATCGAGCGTGCGCAAACCGCGAGCGGCACGCGCAATGGCGGCCAGGAGAACGGGAACGAGCACAAGCACGATGACGGAGGCCAGCCGGGCTTCAGGCAGAAGCTCTGTGCCCGCCGGGATCGCAGCCGGCAATCCCAACAGCGACGCCCACGACACAGTATCCAGAAGCGCCGCGATTCCGCGTGGGACCTGCTGTCCCCAGCCAGCCAACGGAGGCACCGTGAACATCAGGAGGATTCCTCCCACAGCCACGCAGACACCGTGGTATGACACGGCCGATCGATCTGCGGCGGCCCTCGTCAGCCCGCGGAGCACGTAGAGCAACGCGACCGCCGCCAGCACCTCTGCAATACCGTACGCACTCATCAACCAGCGGAATAACGGCGCAGATAGCACGACGCAGGCAATGGCCATAGAGCCGCGGTGCGTGAGTCCACAAACCGTCCGAGCGGTTTCCGTCACGACCATCCCGAAGAGCGCCGCCAGTAGAAAGAGCGTCGGCAGCGCGCCCTGTAACGGATCGCGCAGGAACATCAGGGACTGCCAGGCCAGCACATACATGCTCGCGGGGCTTTGGAGATAGTCAAACGGAGCCAGCTCGATGCCCGTGGTGCCGAACTCGAACAGTTGGCGTGCGTATCTCGCGTAGGTGACGAGCGTCAGGTTGTCACCTGGACCCAGAGGGAGAAACCCGGGGCCCGCTGAGGGAGTCAGGACATAGGCGAGCGCGTAAAGGATGCTGAAATCGAGAAGCCACCGTCGGGCTTCCCGGCTGCGCAGGCGGGTCGAGAGCGTTCCTCGCAGCGATCGCAGGCGATTGAAAACAGGAATCCAGATGATGGCAGCCAGAACGTACGGGATGAACTTGAGCGGAATATTGCGCGAGCTGATGGCGATCCAGCAGAGCACGACGTAAAGGGTCAGGCCCAGCACGAGAGCGTCGGGCCAGCGCAAAGAGCTCTGCCATCGCTCGGGAATGACGAGCAGACCGATGATATAGAAGGCACCAAGCACGCACAGCGCAACGACCAACCCGTAAGCGAGAGCGGCGAGATGTGCCGATACCACCGGCATCTTTTCGTCCTAGGACAGGCGCTCGCCGATGGCGGCGTAGTCGAGATGCGTGAAGAGCAGTGAATTCAGCCGGCGCACGTTCTCGTTGAAGGTCTCTTCCATCCTGCCCGGTGTTTGCAGAAGCGGTTGAAGCTTGGCCTCTTCAGGAAACGGCGCGCTGTAGCGAACGCTCACGTTCTGGAAGCCGCTGGCACTCAGCAGGAACTGTAGCGTGTCGGGATGCAGCGGCTGCACGTGCGTGATGTCGCGAATGTAGCTCGAGAAGAACGCGTACCAGCACGCCGGGTTGATCGTCTCGAGGACAATCTTCGACCCCGGCCGGAGCTTGTGATACGCGGTTTCGAGGAACCGCATCAGGTAGTCCGGGTCGAGGTGTTCGACGACCTGTGCCGCAAGGAGCCCGCCGAGCGAACCGTCGGGCTGCGCCTGGAGATAACTCAGCGCATCGCCGACGGTGGCATCGAGACCGCGCTCGCGACACACGGCCGCCATTTCGTCGTTCAAGTCGATTCCCCGCGCGGAAATGCCTTCGCGCCCGGAGCAGATCGAGAAATTCTCCGCGGCCGCAGCCGACGTCGAGCACATCGCTCGCCCCCTCGAAAAGCGGCACGTAGGCCTCCAAAGCGTTCGCGAATGTCGAGCTGCGATCCGCGAAACTGATCTTCGAACCCGACGTACTTATAGGAGTCAAGCGACGACGGCGCCGCCGCATCCGCCTTCGCGGCTTCGCCGCTTCGGCGCGACAAGCCCGTCACACCCGCCTTCGCGCCGCCGTCCAGATCGCTTCGGCGAGGCAGGCCCGTTTCGAGTTCTCTCTTCAGCGTCTGGGTGACCCGCGTGCATGACGCCGAGCGTCGTCCGCGACATCGTTGACCTGCGCATCGTACCGCCGCTGCGCGCGTCGCCATCGATTCCCACCGCTTCTGCATCTCGTCGCCCAGGCCGCTCAGTCCGGCGGCGAGCCCGTGCATCAGCCCTGCCACGTGTCGATCCTTCGTGTCGACGTACGGCGTGATCTGCTGCACGTAGAGCATGAGCAGCGTCTGGTATTCGATGAACCGTTCCGTGATCGTCGCGCAGCGCTTGCGATCGTGGCTTCGAGCGCGCGCGTCGTTTCACGGTGCATCGCGATGTTGCGGTTGACGTGATCGACGAGCGCCGAATTGAATGCCTGCTGCCGCTCGAAGAGCGGCGCCACCATCGCCCACGCGTGGGCCCGCAGCCGCCGCAGCCAGCCGCTGCCCTCGTCCGGCTTGAGCGGCAGCAGCTCCCATCGCTCGTTCAGCGGCGTGATCTGGAACTCATCGTAGCGGGCGGGGCGGATGCGGAAGGTCGCGCGGCTTCTGAATCGCGGCGTCGAGCTTCGTGAGGGCGTCGTTGTAGAGGCGATCGGCCTCGTCGCGCTCCGTGCTTCAGCCGGGCGAGCTCTTCGGCGCTCCCCTTCTGCTCAATCGGCATCGCGCAGATGGTACTCCGAACCGGGATTTCCTTCACCAGCGACTCGGCGTGCTCGGTCCCGTCCGCCCGCAGATGCGCCGGCAGGTTCCGCGCGGCTCCGGGACGTTCGGCCCGCAGCAGCGCGCTCGCAATCGCCTCCTGGTATCCCGCAACCATGTCGTTCGAGCCGGAATCGTTCGCCCACAGCGCGCGCGCGTTCGCGCCGAGCGTCGCTCGCAGCTTCTCGTCCGTGCCGAGCCGCCGCATCGCGAGCTTCAGGGAATGATCTTCGTCGAGAATGTCGATGCTGACGCCGCACCGGCTCGCGGTCGCCGGCCTGTCGATCGTGCCAGCAGCGACCAGTTGCGCGGATCCAGCGTCGGGACGTCGACCGTGTGCACCAGGTCCGTGGAGATCGTCGGCTTCCCCGCGGCCAGGCATCGCAGCCACGACGCCGACGTCTCGCGCGACGTCGGCCACCGCATGCACAGGCAGACGTCCGACGCGGCGAGATAGTCGTCGATCTCGTCGTCGTCGACATACCCCGCGATCGTGACGCCGCTCGTCGATCCCGGCACGTGACGCTTCACGCGCCATGTCGTAGTACTCGACGGCCTCACCGGCAAGCAGCAGATGAGCATTGGGAGTGTGCTCGGCGATCGCGGGCAGCGCCCGCATCGCTTCCCGCACGCGCTTTTCCGGCGTGATCTTGCCGAACGCCGTGAAGACGACAGCGTCGTCCGGGATGCCGTGCCGCGATCGAATCCGCTGCCGCGCATCGGCGCGCGGCGCCGGCTCAGGCACGCCCATCTCGACGACCGTCGACGGCTCGCGCCCGGATAGCGCTCGCGAATCTGCTCGGCGAGCCAGTCGTTGTGCACGAGCAGCGGCGGCTCGACTCGACGACGACGCGCAGCATCGGCCACAGATAGGTCAGCGATCCCAGCAGACCGACGGCGCCGAGCTCGGCGAGATCCTTGTCGGCGTCGGGATGGTTGAACCAGAACTCGCGCCGGTAGTCGTCCTGCCGCGGCTGCCATTGCTGCAGCAGCATCCGCCCGCGCGCGTGGTGCAGTTGGCCGTCGTGCAGGACGACGAGACCGGGATAGCTGACGAGATACGCCCACATGTAGTCGTGGCAGGGCGCGTTGCCGAGCTGATAGACGATGAGATCGTATGGACGTTCGCGTTCGCGCCAGACGAAGTCGAGGGCGCTGAACACGCGCATCCCGGCGTCCGGGGCGCTGACGTCTTCCGGCCGTCCGTCGACGAACAGATCGATCTGATGCACGGCCGCGAGCGACGGCAGAAGTTCGCGGCTGTACTGTGCGATGCCGGATCTGACGGGAGGCAGCGGGGTGAACCATGCGATTCGCGGCATGTCGCGAGTGAACACTATCACTGATCCAGTAGGTCGGAAATCAACCGGTGATCGACTTGAAGCGCCAACGGAGCATCAGAATCAGCCATCCGAGCGCGCGTCCCGGATGCCACCACTGCGGAACCACGTGTGTCGCGAAATATCTGTACGCACTGCGATGAAATTCGCGATTCGCCAGCGCGCGCGCGTTCCGGCTCGATCTGCCCGACGTCGTGCACAACGACGCGTCCGGCCAGGTAGCGCGTCTCCCAGCCGGCGCCGCGCAGGCGCCGGCAGAGATCGGCATCCTCCCAGTAGAGGAAGTAGCCCTTCGTCAAAGCCGTCCACCTCCGCCAGCGCGTCGCGCCGGACCAGCATGCATGCGCCAGACACCCAGTCGACGCGCTGGCTCGAGCGTCGCGTCGCTCAGCGTCGTGCACTGAGGCAAGATTCCGGCGGACGAGCGGACGAGTTCGGAAACAGTCGCGACAGAACGTGACGTGCGGCCGAACAGGCCCGTCAGCATGTTCGGGTCGCCGCGCGCGCTTTCCTGCAGCGTACCGTCGGGGTTGAGAATCTGCGGACCGATCACCGCACATCGCGGATGCTCCTGCAATTCCTCCAGCAGGCGGCGACCGCTAGTCCGGCTGTAAGGCGACAGTCCGGGTTGAGCATGAGCACGAATGGCGCGGACGTCGCGGCGGTTCCCGCGTTCACACCGGCGGCAAATCCGACATTCCTCGGCTGGCGCACGAGCGTCGACTTTCTCGCGATTCAGCGCGGCGCCGCTCGCTGCCATCCGAAGATGCATTGTCGACGACCACGCTTCCCACCCGAGTCCGGCGAAGAGCCGCGTCGAGCGTGTCGAGGGTCGGACGCCAGCGCTTCGCCGCTGTTGAAGTTCACGATGACGACGGCGACAGTCGGGCCTCACCGGATGTCGAGGTACAGTCGCCGCACCGGAATGCCTGCGCGTCGCACATGGTTCGAATGCGTGCTTCTCGCATCTGTCCATTCAAGGCTTGCGTGCTGATGATGAGCTCGTCGACGCGATACGAGCGAAGGACGCGCTCGAGATCGTCCGCCGTACCGCGCACCGGCACGCCGAGGATCAGCCGGTTCCGCTTGAACGGGTCGTCGTCGAGAAATGCGACCGGCTGCAGGTTCCAGCGAGGATTGGCGCGCATTTCACGAACGAGCAGATGGCCGCCGGCGCCGGCGCCGTACACGATCACGCGCCTGGCCTGTCGTCGCCGCACGTTGGCGGCGTCGCCCATCAGACGAAACGATGCTCGGGTGGCGACGACGGCGGCGAGCAGCAGCATGGCATCGATCAGGAAGACGGCGCGCGAGAATCCCTCGAACCGGTAGATATAGACAGCGACGAGCACGGACAGAATCGAGCCGCCGATCACGCCACGAACGACCGAAACGAGATCGACGAGGCTGAAGGTCTCCCACGAGCGGTGATACAGACCGGACAGGTATAGCGCCGTAAGCTTGCAGCCGATGATGACGGGCAGCGACGCCGCGAGGTACGGCGCGAACGTCGAGAACGCGGTTCCTTCGAACCGTATGCGGTAGGCGGTGTAGTAGCACACCGCGATCAGCACGAGATCGAGCAGGACCTGGCCTGCGTGCCACCTGAACGTCAGATCGGTCAGGAACGGACCGAACGACGATCGCTTGAGCGCGCCGAAATCGTCGGCGTCGTACGCCCGCACGCGCGCGAGGTAGACGCCTATCAGGATGAGAGCGACGCCATAGAGCGCAGCCGCGGGCATGAACGGCTGCAGCCCCTCGCGCCAGATCATCAGCGCGATGACACCGCCAGACAAGCCGAGCAGATAGAGAATGCGGACCGCGCTGCGCTCGGAGAATCCCAGCGAGACGAGCCGGTGGGACACGTGATCGGTCCCTCCGCGCGTCGCCTTTCTCCCGGCGAGTCGCCGCAGCACGAGCACGAAGCCGGTGTCGAACAGCGGCACGCTGAGCACCAGCAGCACGAGGATCGCCGAGCGGTAGAACTCCAGGCCCGGATCAATCAGCGGCACCAGCGACGCCGCCGCCAGGGTGCCTCCCAGAAACAGGCTGCCGGAATCGCCCATGAACAGTCGCGCCGGTTTGCGGTTCCAGTACAGAAAGCCCGGCGAGGCTTCCCGCGACGGCCACGAGAAACATCACGAGAACGGACCGAGCGTCGCGCGAGAACAACACGCCGAGAAACGCAACCGCGATCGAGCGCGACGCCACCGGCGAGCCCATCCATGTTGTCGAGCAGGTTCAGCGCGTGGACGACGCCGCCGAACCAGACGACGGCCAGCAGCGTGGCCGGCCAGGGAAGGCTTCGACCCAGCGACCCCGCGATGACGAACACGGTGAGCGCGCCGACGATCAGCGACGAGACGAGCTTCGCGAGCGGTGACAACTGAAGGCGGTCGTCGAGGATGCCGAGGATGAGCATCGCCACCGCTGCCCCCGGTACCGCCACTTCGAATGCGCGATCCGCCGAGCGGCCGGTCAGTAGAACGGATGCCGCAGTCGCGACGAGCGCGGCCATCGCGAATCCCACACCTCCCATGCTCGGTGTGGCGACCGAGTGCCACCGGTCTTCACGAGGAGGGCAATCAGACAGAACCCCGCAGTCCGATTCGCCGGACGACGGCGCAGAGGACAAGCGACAGGATCGCTGCGAGGAATCCTAAGGCGAGATCGGAGCTCAACGTCCGGGGACACTGTACCGACCTTCGGCGATGCCGGTCAAGCGAGCGGAACATCGCCCACGTGATCTACGCTATGGACCGAGATCATGTCCAACCCTCGATCGTGCGGCGTCATTGTTTGGATTACAGGCTTGAGTGCTGCGGAAAAACGTCGGTGGCGACTATGCTCTGCGCACGAGCTCACCGGTCGCGGACTGGACGCAGAACTGCTCGATGGAGACGTGACGGGTCATCACATTTCCCGCGGTCTCGATTTCAACCGGGAAGGCCGTGAGGAAAATATCAGGCGAATCGGCTTCGTCGCACGGCTCCTCGCCAGGCACCGGGTCATCGCGATTGTGAGCGCGATTTCGCCGTACCGCGCCGTTCGCGACGAGTTCACTCCGCCGTGAATGTCAGCCTAGGGGCTTCGTAGTAGGCGGTTCCGCCTTGAAAGACAACCCGCAGCGCAATCGCGTGACGACCGGCAGCAACGCGGTCCGGTGGAAGATGGTGCGGAACCCGCAACGCAAATATTGAGGGTTCCCCTTGGCTGTCGCGACGTCACCCCGAGCGACACGCGACCTCGGTTCGATACGGCATGCCGTCCAGCACTATTTCGACCCACGCAGCGGGCTGCTGATGCTGTTCGTCGATAGCCCATCCCGACAGCAGGAGCGGCTCTGACGCCGGAACGCTCAGGAATGGCCGTCGGCTAGGGTTCTTGAGAGATCCCAGCTCATCTATGTAAAACGAGGTGGCAGTCGACGAACGCATCAGGCGCTCCGACACACCGGCAACGGCCGGCGTCGCTTCGAAGTCGCGACGGTTGTAGCCCTGCAGCCACCAGCCATCGCCAACGCGCGAAAACGTCTCCGCAGCCGTGCGCCGGAAGAACGAGGTGGTCTCGACGACCTCCTGCAGATCGAACATGTCGTCCGCGTGCAGGAAGTCGAACAGGTTGTTGATGCTGCGGATGTGGATGTCGTCGAGGATGAGCAGCGCGTGCTCGTCCAGGTGTTCGTACAGAGGTACGTGGTCCTCCAGGTCTGGAAATGGATACGCGTGAGGGCCATCGATCAGGACGAGCTGCAGCTTCTCGACGAACCGGTGAGATGGAAGGGTCAGCTGCGTCGGCCCTTCGACGAACGTGACGACATTCGGACGCAGCAGCGGCGATGTCTCGACCGCTCGAATGCTGTCGGTTCCATCATCGAGCGCGAACACCGTGTGACGCCGGCTCAGATGCGAAAACAGCAGCGTGCTGGCCCCTGACCCGGTCTCTGCGGACGCGGAAATCGGGCGCTGCGGACGCGTGGCGCGCAATCGCCTGAAGCACGAGGTCGAAAATGTACCGGCTTTGTGCAGCGACGGCGCCGCGGCGATGATGTCGTCAAGCGTTGAGTGAGAGCTCCGCCCACGTCACCTACTGAACGTCACCGGTTTCATGAGGCCACCGGAGCCGCGGTGCTTACCGTGAGCGCGTGGCGATCGCGGTCGGCGAGCTGCCGCCACCAGGAGTGCTCCAGTCTATGGCGTCCGGGCGTCGCCCGGCCAGCTGTCCCGGACAGCCAGGTGACGTCGATGGTGCGACACCCGCGGCGCGCAGGCGGAGCCCCAGGAGATGTTCGTTGAGAATCGCCATGGCTTTGCGCTTCGAACTCCGGCAGGCTCGCCTCGTCGAGGGTATCCGGGTGTGCCATGTGACGCCCTGCCCGATGTCGTTGCCCATCAGCCAGTCGGTGATCAGCCGTTTGTAGGTGTCCGAGAGCGGCGCATCCGCTCGGAAGGGCGCCGACGGATCTCCGCTGAACCACTCCTCACGGTCGCGCGTCGAGACGAAGCTTCCGAGGATTTTGAGCTCTGTCGGCGGAAGGAATAGGCAGGCCGTTCGCATCCAGTGCTGGCTGACGCAGCCTCTCACCTCGATCGGGTGGTTGTAGCAATCGATGTGGCCGAGGCACACCGGACTGGTCGACGATCGGCCGCCAGCACGTCCGGGCGAAAGCGTTCGAGGTAGTCCGTAGTAGAGCTGGCGAAACGCCGACGTGGTCAGGTTGATGAGGTCGTATTCCCAGATGTCGTCGCCGACGGCCGCCACACCGGCATCGAACGCGGAGAACTCGCGCACCGAGTTGTCGCCGCCCATCACCACGCGGTTCGGCGCGCGCTCGACCTCACAGGCCGGCAGTGCCGTATCGACGACGAGCGTCGTACGCTCGACATCGGCCAGTTGTGTCCGGAAGAGCTCCGCCAGCTCCTCTTCCGCCGTTGCATATTTGGTCGTGCCATTCCGCACAAAAACGGTCAGCACCCGCATGTAAGCCTCGGGCGTTCAGCTCTGGCAGGAGAAGTCATTAGAGGTAACAAATCGTCGCAGCCTAACACGCCGTCAGAACCTGGGCAAGATTTGCAACTGACGCCTTTACAGTGCCTCACTCGCCATCACACAGTCCGCGACCCTCTCAATCTCGGTGGAGTTCATATCCCTGAAGATGGGCACCGCGATCGTCGACTTTGCCAGTTGGTCAGTGACCGGCAAGGCGGTTCGCGGAAAGTGATGAGTTGACGGGTGTGTGTGTGCACCAGCGCCCCACCAGCGGCGTGTCTCGACGTCGGCTTTCTGAAGCCTGCCCTCCAGTTGGTCTGCATCTGGACCATCAAAGACAAACACGCATACCGACGACACCCAGGATTCACCGAACCCCGCCTGAAGCCGCGTACCGCCGGACCGCGCCAGTCGTCGGCGATACGCACTTGCCACCGCCAACCAGTCGGCTCTGGCCGTGCCCCACTCATCCAACGCCGCATGGCCGACCGCGGCTTGATACTCACTCAACTTGCCGTTGAGTCCGGGGACAATCGCTCTCCGCTCTCCGCTAAACCCGAAATTCGCTCGCATACGAACTCGGCGGATCAGGGACGAATCGGCACATAGGACGAACCCGCCCTCACCGATACCAAAGGCCTTTGTCGCGTGCAGGCTGACCACGGCCGGTGTGTCTGTCGGCGTCAGGGAATCAAATCCGGCGGCGGCGTCGATAACCACCGGCACCCCGCTTCTCGATCGGAACCGGTCCCACGCATCGAAGTCGATCGGCTGGCCAAACGGAACGACTGGCATCACGGCGCCCACGTCGCCGGGTGCACGTTCGATGATTTCGGTGACTGCGCCCGGATCCAGAGCACACGTCACCGGATCGACATCGACAAAGTAGGGAACCAGACCGGCCATCGTCGCCGCCTGCGCGGAAGCAATGAACGTCCACGCGGGAATCACGCACAACGTCCCAGGGCTTGCGCCCTGCGCCGTGAGAGCCAGCGTCAAGCCCAGCGTGCCATTGGCTACGGTGGTAACGGCTTCATCACGGACGCCAAAGTGGGCCGCGAGCCGGCTTTCGAATTGAAAGCAGAGCGGACCGAAGTTGCTATAGACACGCGAGCGATCGATCTGACGGAGATACGGCAGCAAGGATTGCGCCGTAGGAAGCTTCGGCCGCATGACGGGGATCATCGCAACGACAGTCTTCTCAACGGGCTGAGGGCCACCTTTGACAGCCGACCCATCCAGTTGGCTACTCCGTGGCGGCTCACTTTGCACTCCTTGCTGGCAATCCAGTCGGCGATTGTGTGGTCGTAGACGCAGACGCCCTCTTGGACCAACTCCCCAGCTCGTTCGGGCGACACAAACTGCAGGTCGTAGTCATCTCTTAGCCGACCCTGTTCGTGCAAGCGAATCCAGCGACGCCAGTGCCAGCCCCAGCCAAGCGGGAGATGACTGTTCGTAGCCAGGAATGCCGCGGTATTCTGTACCTTCTGGCACAGCGAATCGAACCCACGCATGGCGTAGTGCAGAATATACAGATCCCCATGTACTCCACTTCTTCCCCAGGCTGTCGTTGCAATGTGAGCCCCTGCCCCGTACCTCGGCGAAGGCCGAAGCGCGAACAATGACATGTCCGCCAACCTCGAGAAACGCAAACGGAACCGGGAGATTCCCCGACACTTGCTCTTCGGCGGTGGGCTCCACGGTACGGTCGATCCGCAAGGTCAGGACCTGCGTTGCCCGCTGGCCAAGTTGAAGCGGCGGCCCGGTCATGGTGCGTCGCGGCACCGTCAGCAGGGTGAGGCCGTCGTTTTCCGCCTCCTGCAAGATCGTCCTCAGATCGCGGCCTTTCGAGCACAGAAACTCATCGACGTCACAGAGGACGATCCAGTCTGCCTCATAGCGCTCGCGAGCGAGCGACGCGAGCTCATTGCCGAGCACGTACTTCGTGAGATCGCGTTCGGGAAGGGGGAGCCACACGACACGGCCGGTCTTTGAGTTACTCCTCCAGAATGTCCGTGCTGCCGTCCGTCGAGCCGCCGTCCATCGCCAGAATCAGATCGATGCCCTGTTGAAGGTGCCAATCCAAAAAGTCGCGGAGAATGTCACCCTGATCGCAGGGCACTGTGATGAGAACAATCTTGCCTTTGATCATCTCGACGATGCGTTTTCGTGACTATCATACTTATCCGACACTTCAGGGCCAAGAAAGTTCCCCAGCATCGTCCACTTGTCTGGATCCTCCAGGCTGCCCACGTACAGAGCACCTGGACGATGTCTGCGAAAGAAGTCCTGCACTTCGGTGTTATGGAGGCGATAAACTTCCTGGTAGTGTCGTGCGTGATCGACAATCTTCATCGTCTTCCTGGAAAACACCCGATCTCGGCGTCGTCGTCAATGGCACCCGACGATAGGAGGCCCAGGTATTCACGCTCTCGTCTATACACCTTTTAATGGATCCGGGTAATGCCGATCACAGCACCGCCGAGTGACGTACCATCGAACGAAACCAGGCATCCGGATCTCTAGTGAAGAGGACACATTTCGCTTTCGGAAACCGATTGAACAAGATCTTATGAAAATCTGGCAGGAACCACGGAGAGTCTTCAACGGCGTTTGCAGAACGGAAATCTGGCGATGAACAAAATGGCCTCGCAATCGCTGCGGGACCACGCAACTAAAACCAATTGTTTCTGGCATCCGCTGGCCAGCTAGCCCACCGAAAGCCGAAGTCCCTGAAGAATTTCCGACCGATGTTGCCCCGGTCCGTTGCATCGAGAGGCAAAACCACTCTCTCCTTGTCGTCATCACCATGCATGGCAGTTGAAGCGGGTAAGAGCGTCAGATATCCTTTGGCATTTGTTATCAGCGGCATGAACATCGCCAACTATCAATGTTTGAATTGCCGGCAGAGCACATGGCAGACCGATGCCACGCTGTTGCGGTGCGAAAGCTGCGGCCACAAGTATCCGTGCGTGAACGGCATTCCGCAACTTTACGTCGAGAGCAACATCGGACGGAAAGACAGAGAACTGCGCGATTACTTCTACAATGGCCTGCTGGGCACCTACTACCAATACCTGATGCCTTTCCTGTCGCTCCCCGTGCGGCCGGCTCGACAGAACTGGAAAGGGTGGACGACCTACGCGTTGATCGTGTTCATTCTTGCCGCGATCGGAGTCCGTGTTGCGAACCTTCTTGCCACACCAGACTCATTTCGCCTTTCGGTCACCAATATCGCTACCATGGTCGTTGTCCTGTCTGTCACCTACTTTTTCTTCAAGCATCCTTACTTTCTGTTTCTGATTGTTCTGGCAATACCAGTCAGAATCTCGGTGCTCCTCACTCGCTTCAAGCCCGCACAGAGCTTTACCGAGATTCACTCTCAAGTGATACAAGAGCTCCTTGGACGACCAGGGAAGCTGCAAGTCCTCGACATCTCAACGGGCACCTGCAATTCGTTGTATCGGCACGGATGGATGAAACTTAATGCCGACTACACGGGCCTGGATCTGTCGGAAACGATGCTTCTGCAGGGGCAGGCGTTTATGGCGAGCGAGCACATCCCGATGGATTTTGTCCTCGCGAACGCGGCACAGCTGCCGTTTCGGTCGGGCATTTTCGATGTCGTTCTGAATTATGGGGCTGTCAACGCGTTCAGCGATCCGCGACTCGCCTTGGAAGAGATGGCTCGCGTCGCCAGGAAGGGCGGGCTGGTTCTTTTTCTCGACGAGCAGCTGTACGAGCACGCGTCACTCGTCGAGAAGCTGTACTTCACGAAAGTACTATCAAGTCATAACGTGATCCATCGTTGCCCCGTTGAATCGATGCCCTCCAGCCTCGCCAACATCGAAGTGCACCAGGTCTACCAGTTCTACTATCTCTGCACAAGCCATAAGGCGTGAATCGACGCTCTCATTCTTCATTCAGCACCGCGTAACCCAAGCCGGAGCGACCGAATCCGTTCCCATTGTAAAACAGGTATTTCCGGCCGTCATGTTCGTAGCGACAGCAATACTCCATCATTTCGGAGTCCCAGCCATGCTCGGACTTGTCGATGCCCGCTTCGTCATCGCGCCTTGTCCAGGCGAGCCCATCGACCGACTCCGCATAGCCTAATCTGTAGCTCTGATCGCGATCGGTGCGGTAGTTGAGAACCCTGCGGAACGCATAGAACATCTTGTAAAGCCCGTCCTCTTTGAAGACGCAGGGTCGGGCGATGGCCTCCGTCACCTCGTCGTACTCGATGCAGACCAGCCCAGTTTTTTGCCAGCGAATCCCATCAACAGACTCGGCATATTTGACGTGATAGCGTGGCTCTGGCGAACCATTGACGGTTTCCCACCCCGTGCAGGAGATGTACCACATCCTCCACCTGTCGCCTTCAACGATGACCCAGGGTGACGTGTTGAAGAAGGGCTCATCAAAAGACCGATCGCACACCGGCCCTTCTGACATCTTGTCAAACGAACGACCGCCGTCATCGCTGACGGCCAGTCCAATTGCCAGGCGATAACTGACAGTGACCTGCGGATTCCAGCCGATGTAGTAGAGGTACTTTTTGTCTTCATGAGTGACGATCGAAGAAGGCATCACGCCGCTGTCGTCGAATGTTCCCGGCCTTCCCAAGGGCAGCACCGGCCTGTCGTGAACGTAGAGAATATTCTCCGGGCAAGTGGCCTCGGCTTCAAGGTAGGACGTATGCGAGCGCCCTTTTCCGTCTCTGGTTCCAAAGTAGATTCGCAGCACTCCATCGCGCGCCTGGTCAACGACCGGAAGCGACGCGTGGGAAATCATCCAGTCGTAGTTGTGATCCGGCGTGAAGATCACGCCTTTCTTTGTCCACTTCATGCCTTGACCGGTCTACACGACACGAGAATCAGAAATCCAGATCCGTGCTCACCACCTCACTCTTTCGAGCGGGGTTGCCTTTGTACACGCCCCACGGCTCGGTATCCCTGGTCACCGCGGCCGCCATCGCGATCAGCGAGCCTTCGGCGATGTGGACACGATCGCGGATGGTCGCATTGACGCCAAAGAAAGAAAATGGCTCCACCACACAGTGACCGGACAGCACGACATGTGACGTGAACGAGACATGGTCCTTGATAACGCTGTGATGCCCGATGTGATTGCCGCTCCAGAGCACCACGTTGTTGCCAATGGAGACGAAGGGTTGGATGGTGTTGTCCTCGAGGATAAAGCAGTTGTCGCCGATAGGTACGTCAGGAAAGACGGTAGCCTTCGAACTGATATAGCTAATCATCCCATAGCCTTTCTTCCTGATCTGCGCGTGCACACAGACTCGCGCGGCCTGTTCATCCCGCTTGGTGACATCGGCGCGAAGAACTTCACCTCTGCAGGCGTGTAAGTCTTCTCCACCACCTCGAACGGGATGACCGGCAACCCCTCAAAGGTCCTGGACTCCGGCATGTACTGCTCATTCACACTGAACGCGACGACTTCGTGTTCGCTGTCGTGCTGCAGGTAGAACTTTGCCAGTTGTGCGAAGTCCTGAACGCCGAAGACGATTACGTTCGACATGTCCAGATCGTCGTCCGTGCTCTAGTGATAAACGTATGTTGTGTACTCATAGAGGCTGTAGTCGTTTCTGAAGACAAAATTCCGCGACAGGTCCTTTGTGATGAACTCGGCCAGCTGATCAAACGGCACGTGAAACAGTTCCTCGCGCTCCCAGTCGACATGCTTTGTCATCACGTTGAAAGCCATACCGGTTGCGGCGTGATCGAACATCCGCCTCAGCAGCTGTTTGAAGTACGCGAACATCTCGGCGAAAGACAGGTCGCGCTTTTCCGTGAAGACGCCGTTGAACACGATGTAGTCGAAGTTCGGCAATGACACGTGCTCGTCAAGCACATCCAGGCAGAAGAACTGGTTTCCCGGGAACTTGCTCCTGGACAGGTGGACAAACTTCTCGGACAGGTCGAGGCCGGCGTAGTCAATATTGCCGAGTCGCTGCCTGAGGATGTACTCGTTGAGATGCGACGCCCCACACCCGAAGTCGAGGAGACGGACGTTGTGGCCACGCGACTCTGGTTTGATGACTTCGAGCATGACACGATAGCGCTGCTCAACGTCTTGCGGCTTCGGCCAGTCAACGCCGAGGTGCGTGTCGCCGTACCGCTCCAGGCAAGACTCGTAGTGCGAGACGATGTTGAGATACTTCTTCTCCTCCATCTAACCGAACTCACCCTTTCGATAAGCCGGGAAGTAGCCACAGGACGAGGTCTGCCCACTCCGCTTGGTCTCGGCGGCGTATCTTTCCGGGTCCAGAATTCTTCCGCAGAAGTAGGCGGTGCGCGTGCCGGTTGCCCAGCCCCGCTTGAAGCGGTTCAGCCCGGACTTCATGTCGGCCTTGGTCCCGGCTCCAGCACCCAGGTCGAGCCATTCGAGCCCCTGCCGAGCGAAGTAGTCCAGTGAATAGTCGAACAAAGCAAACGATGCGCCCGTCTCATAACCAAGGGCGCTGTGCGCGCCAAGATGATAGTAGGCTCGATTCCCTTGTCGATACCACATCAACATGCCAACCGTGCCACCGTCGAGGACCGCCCGAAACGCGATAAGACCAGGCACACGCCATTGGCCGGCAAAGGACTCCTTTGAAAAAGCGGCTATTCCTGTGATGTGATGCCTCGCCTCCAGCTCGGTATAGAGAGTTGTCCAATCCTTGAGGCACGTTTCAAGCTGCGCACATTCTTCGACCTGCACCAGGTTGAGGGCCTTGCGCAAATTGCGGCGATGATGCGGGTGAACGAACGTTTCGGGCGAACGGGTTAGATCGACGACAAAGTGCTCCTTGAAAGGTACTGCGATATCGCGAAAGCAGTCTTTCAGGTAGGCCGGATCGTATTCCCCAAAGGGATCCGTCACAACCGACAGGCACACCAAAGATTCTCCAAGGCTCTCCAAGTCGACGTGAAGCCGCGACCAATCCCGGCAGGTAAATAGCGGGTAGCAGCCCATTGCATCGTTATAGGGTGAAGCTGGAATTTGTCGCTCGAGAATCCAGCCACCGCTTTCCCACAGAAGTCTCGGCGTTCCGAATTCGTCCAATGACTGGGCGTAGAGTGGATGGAGATATCCGGTCGCTTCGTCCTGGATCAATGAGCCGCACCTCCATCGTGCGGATGCACCTTCACAAGTCCATCGTTGTTCTTCGATGGGCTGCTTAAGCACAGGAACCGTGTTATTCCGAAGGACTGCCCGTTTGGCCCACGGTGGCGTCGCCCCCCCGTCGGGCCTTTCTGATTCCAACGGCCACCCAGCGTAACGGGGCTGTGATGCGCCAGCTGGTGGAATGACGGATGGCGTCTACGTCCCGACTCAGGTCCGCGATCAGATCATCGCGCGCTGCCAGGTCTTGGCCGCGGCTCGCAACCACTGCATCGCGGGACGACAACTCCTGGGTCAGGTTGGAGGCGTGCTGCCGAAGGTCGGCGATCTGAGCATCGCGTTCGGCAGCGGCTCGACCGAGCTTGGCGATATTGGCCTCGCGCGTCGACAGTTCCTGCTCCAGATTGGACGCCTGTTGCCTGAGGTCGACGATTATCGCCTCGAGGTTGGACGCATGCTGCCTGAGATCGGCGACCTGAGCGTCGCGCGCCAAAACCTCGTGCCTTGACGTGGTCAGCTCAGCGTTCAACTCAAATCGCTCCACTTGCTGTAATCCCAACACTGCGAAGTAGGTCCTAAGCCTGTCCTTCCCGGAGCGATCAAGCCGCAGCCATTTCTGCATCCTGGCCTCCGGCGCATTGTTCAATTGCAGTATTCCAAGACCGTGCGAGTGCGAAAACTCGATGTGGTCCGGATAGTTCGTCTGCAATTCTTCCCAGAGCTTCCAGACGCCGAAATTCCGCTCGCGCACACCGGTGTCGTGAAACATGACAACGCCACCAGGCGCCAGTTTTGGCAGCCAGGCCTCGAAGTCATGACGAACCGCCTCATACGTGTGGAGTCCGTCGATATGCAACAGCTCGATGGATGCCTCAGAGAAGTGACTGAGTGCATCATCGAAGGTCATGCGCAGAAGGCGCGAGAAGACTGCGTAGCGCTCCTCATTGTGCGTATTCACCTGTGCAAAAACCTTCTCGTCGTAGAGGCCGGCATGCTCATCGCCCTGCCACGTATCAACGGCGTAGCACTTGGTGGACAGCCCTGCCTCGACCACAGACTGACAGAATGAGAAGTACGAATTCCCAGTGTGCGTCCCGAGCTCGACGAATATGCTGGGAGCCACTTGTCGGATGACCCATGCAGCCAGCGGCACATGACCCATCCAGGCGCTCGGGGACCGCAGCGACGCTGGCGAAAACGACGCTGCATCAATTAGAGAATCCATGTCTAAATCGAGACTCATCGCGGGCTTCGGCTCCGTGCATCACTCGGCACTAGCATATCAGGCGCGTGGAGGATGACGCCCAGGCGCGAACTGGCATCTTGAAGTGCGAGGGGTTGCATTCGAGAATGATTTACGACGCCGCTCGTCGGAGCGTGAATTGGATCGTGCTCACCTCAGGGGACATCAGGCATTGGAACGTCTCCAACCAGCCCCCATTGCACGCCAACGAACTGGAAGAAGGCGTACCACGTTCCATCGAACGGACGGAAAACCGCAGAATCGATTCTCCCGTCTCCGTTGAAGTCGGCGGGTACTGGGTCATCGTTCGAAAACCCCCACTGAGTCGCAGTGTAGGCCGTGTAGTTGGTGGATGAAGGAGGACGTACCATGTGCCGTCTGCTGGACGCCAGACGGCGATGTCTGTTCGATCATCGCCATCGTAGTCGCCAGGCACTGTCCGATCCGCGAGTAGACCCCACTGCACCACAAGCGGCGCCGTGAAGCCAGTTGATGACAGTAGGACGTACCAGACGGCGGTTCCTGGACGAAACAGCGCTAGGTCGGCCCTACGGTCGCCGTCGTAGTCACCCGCCAACGGCACATCTCCGGGGAGTCCCCACTGGAAAGCTTGTCCGCCGCGATAATCGAGGGACGAATACAGAAGATGCCAAACGCCCGTAGAAGGACGCCACACCGCGACATCGGTGCGGAGGTCACCATCGTAGTCGCCCGGAACGGGCTGATCTCCGGAGATACCCCATTGAATCGTTTGGCCGCCGGCGATACGCCACGTACCGTCGGACGGTCGATACGCAGCGGCCTGGTTCCGTCCGATGCCTCTGTAGTCACCCGGAACGGGAATATCGCCGAGGCGCCAAGTTGCTGCTGCAGCACGTAACGCGCGGGCACCGAACGAGTGAACCACTGGCGCTCGCAGGTCTAAACACAGTGAGGTCGGCGCGACGATCGCCTTCCATGTCACCGACGGTCGTCCGCGCCAGCCACGGGCGCATCATCGCCGGCACGGATCCGGGCGCGCCTTGCTGTGTCACAACAACGCCGCCAGTGAACGGATCCTTGATGAACCAGGTTCCACTTTCACGCCGATAGACCACGAGTTCAAAGCGGCCGTCCGCATTTACGTCCATCCCGATGGGGAGATCTCCAGGAAGTCCCCACTGCACGCTGAACTGACTACGTACGAACCACTCCCCGGAAGCAGGACGCCAGACGGCGATGTCAGTAAGGCCGTCACCGTTGTAATCACCGGGAACCGGAACATCCGCTGCTAGACCAAATTGAAAATTTCCGAAACCAAGGATGTACCACTGGCCCTCGGATGGGCGGTAGACAGCAAAATCTGAGCGGCCGTCGCCCGTGTAGTCACCAGGAACTGGAATGTCACCCGGAAGTCCGAATTGGACTTGTGCGAGACCGCGCACGTACCACGTGCCATTGCTAGGCCGGAACACGGCGATGTCCGATCGGCCGTCGCCGTTGTAATCCGCCGGAACTGGCAAATCGGCAGGGGACCCCCACTGAATAGGGGCCTGCCCTTCAATGTACCAATTACCCTCGGATGGCCTGAACACGGCAGCGTCTGCAAACCGATCCCCGTTGTAGTCACCAGGAACCGGCACATCGGATGGGAATCCCCACTGTTTCGGTTGGCCGTTCTGAATCTGCCAGGAACCGGCCTGGTAAAGCGCCAAGTCATTGCGACCGTCACCGTCGAAGTCAGTGGGTACCGCCGTGGTAGAGGGAGCACTTGATTGAGTCCCGTAAATTCGAAGCGTCCAGTTCTGCCACACGCCGGCAATTAGCGCGTCGCGATCCGCCACACGTAACGTCCAGGATCCGGCAGCAGACTCTCCCCAATGGCGCACCGAGCCGAACCGCCAACCAACAAAATTATCGTTGGAATCGAATAGTCGCTGAGTGGCCAGATGGCTCACGACGCCGCTTGGCGAGATCAATGTGACTTCCAGATCCCCACGCCAGATGTGCGCCGCGTTAAAAACGACCTCAACACGCTCGACACGGAAATTCCCATAGGCAGGGTCGATGAAAATCGAATCAATCCGTCCGGCGGCGTCGTTGTCTGGAATGCCGACGTTCACCTCGTGCGTTGCCGGAAGGATCACTTGTTCCGGCAGCACCGTACGCCACGTCGCCGCCTGCGCGACGGCAGCTGCTGCGTCGACGAGACCGAACCCGAAATTTTCGCTGTGGGGATATCGTGCTGCCGTCCAGCTTGCATCTCCAGGATTGATTCGGTGGCTTGTCCTCGCTAGCAGATGCTGGATGTCTCTGAGGGTAAGCGAAGGGTTGGCCTGCAACATCAGCGCGATGACACCACTGACGAGAGGGGCTGCCGACGACGTACCTCCAAAGGTGGAGGTGTAGTCGTTGGAAGAGGGAAATGAATAGCCGTCACTACCAACAAGATCCGTTGTGGTAATGCCGCGACTCCCCCCATTTGACGGGGCTGTCACAAACAACGCGGCGCATGGCTCACTGTAGGAGGCCTGCTGCCCGGAATCGGCGAGGGCTCCAACCGCGATTACAGATCGGTTCGTCGCATAACCGTCGAAATTGCAGTTGTCATTGTTCTGGCGCCCGTTACCCGCAGACCACACGAGAACTCTGCCCAACCCATTCCGCCCGGAGCTGGCCGCCATTTCGATTGCAGCCTGCGTCATCGGTCCAGGCTTTGCCAGCGTTGCTCCATCGTCCGAAGGTCCCCACGAGTTATTAAGGATGTGTATCGCATCAGACCGGTACCCGAGTGCTGATGCCTCCTGCGCGTCCGTCGTAGGCGCGCTGATTAACCGCAGACCCGCGAGGGAGGCAGATCTCCCCGCTCCCGCCACTCCAACTGTGTTGCCACCTCGGGCCGCCGCGACACCCGCCACCGACGTGCCGTGACAGTCCGAGATCGCGCAACTGCCACTCGCAACCGGACTCGGATCGGCGTCGTTCTGATTGAAGTCGAACGACAGGGCCGGATCGTAGTTTGGCTGCAAATCGGAATGCGTGTGTTGCAAGCCGTCGTCAACGACCCCGATGACGACACCGGCACCCTGAGCTGTCGTCCAGGCTGCTCGGATATTGGCACCGGCGGGCTCGAGACTTCTTGATTTCAGATGCCACTCGCTCTCGAGGAGTGCATCCCCGCTTTGAATCACCACCTGGGTCGCAGATGCGATGCAGTTGTTCGTCTCGTTGCTTTCGCTAACGACCTGGAGGTCGTCCGCGCAGGCAACGAGATAGTACGCGCCTGGGACTGGCGTGAAGGAGAGAGTCACACTACCTGCGCCAGCATGCGCATTGCCCACCCCGAGCTCCGGGATCCCCCGCCCGCCAGAAAGAAGCACGTCTGAGGAGTCTTTGGTTGTGTTCAGCGACAGGTAATAGCGTGTCGTCGACGGCACAGCTACCAGACCGCCTTGGTTCAACGCCGTATCAGAGGTCGCCACCGTGCCCCCCAGACTAACGGTCGGCGGCGGGTTACCTACCGCCGTCTGCACCAGATCGGGCAACTGCGCCTGGACAGACGTCGGCCAGAGAACCACACAGGCAAGGCTTGCGGCCCGTAGCAGAGTCATCGTTTCTCCCGGAAGTGACCGAAACTCAGCGCGTCGACAGTTGGCGTTTTACCAGGGAATATGCAGTCCGAACATCCGAGCGCTGCCTCAACTTTTCGACAAGACTCAAAGCGGACAACGGATCCGCCCCATCAATCACATATGCATTCGGCACCCCCTGAACCGCCCGCGGAGTGCCAGCAACACTTGACAAGAGCTCGTCGGGCGACACACCTGCATCAAGAATCACGCCGACCTCGTGCGTCAGCAAAACCCGGCTTGCAGGTGATCTCGCTACGTCAGGTCGATACAGAACCCAGTTCATCCGCCTGCCTGGATTCACTGCTTCCAGCTCATGGCTGATGCGCAGGAGATCCTGAGGATCGGACGCTCTGACGCGTAGAATTGAACGGCCGTCTCGTGTGGCAACAACGGAAACTAACGGAGGTAACTGCAGACTTGCTTGCGACGCGCGCGAACTGTCAGGGGGCTCAAGCTCGAGCTCCTCGAGCGAAAGCTCGAATTGTTCTGGTTCCGGCGTCCGTACTGTCAAGAGAGGGCCATCCGCAACTCGCTGGGATCCGCGCTCGCGCGCAGCATCCTGCCCGGCAGCGCCAACAGTCATAGCCACGCTCGTGGCGATCACCTGGAGTAAACGCCACGGTGAAGTGCGTCGGGCGATTATCGTGGATGGCAAGCCGAATTTCTTACCATGAACTGTCCTTGGAAGCAAGGAGGGTGTGGCGATCTCAGGCGCGAAACGCCAGGAGCTGATTGACGGCCTGCTGGCGCCTCAACCAACGCGCCCGCGCAGGCTGACTGCTCACCTTCTCCACGAACGCGACGAGATCCGCTGCGACGTCGGACCATCGCCGCGATACGTCTGTCGCAAACGTTCCGATCGATTCTTCCTTGACCGGCTCGCCGTGAAGCAGCCGACCGAGAATATCGACGAGTTGGTCGCGACGAGTAAAGGCGATGAGTCTTCCAGTCGAGCAGCGTCCCGCAATTTCATCGAGCAGCTCCGACCGTCGCGCGATGATCGTCTTGCCATGGGCCAGCGCCGTGACGATCGGGAACGCAAAGCCCTCGTAGAACGACGGGAACACCACGAACTCTCGCCTCGGCGTACAGGCGCGACACGTCGGCTTCGGACAAGCTGCCCGACCGGTAGGCCCGCAGGTACGGGGTTTCAGTTAGCTTCGGCCCCAGCGACACGAGCGGCCGAAATGGAAAGGCACTCGACAGCAGCTCGATCGTCCGGACCGCATCTTTGTGGTCGAGCTCGTTGCCGATCACCAGGATGAAATCCGACGTCTTCGCGCGTTGCGCGCGATTGTCCAGATACTCGGCCGGATTGAACGGATAGTGGCAGACAGCGCGAGGCGTATCGGCCGCCTGGCCGAATCGTGCGAGAAATCTCCGCTCGGTGAACGCCGAATCGAACAGGAACCCGTCCGCGTGATCGGCGAGAAAGCTCCACGTCCCGTCGAGTCGCCGGGCGGTGGATACACCACGTCCCACGAGATGGTGTCGAGCATGAAGTACAGATTGAAGAACGCCGCCCGATGCAGATCGATCATCTCCTGGATGTGCCACGGCTGCGAAAGGCGCAGTGCCGCGCCGAACGGTCTGTCCGGTATCGTCGTCGTCAACGTCCAGCCAGGCCATGCGCGCTCTCGATCGTGAAACTGACATGGCGGACGGCCTGGCAAGAACCGTGACGTCCAGCGGCGGAGAAAGGCGGTGAATGGCATCGGTGCACCCGAGTACCGGCATGACTGGTGCCGTTGTGCACATGTGCCGACGTTGCGAATGTCGAGCAGCAGCGACCGTCTGCGCGCTGCCGGCACGCGGTGCGGTGGACGTGCGCGCTGAGATGCTCGAACCGCTCGTTCGCCCGCCGCTCGAAATTCTTCCCAGCGTCGATCGAGATCAGGACTGACTCGACGCAGCAGCGACTCGTCGCTCACGGTTGCAGCCGAAGCACGGCTCCGCCGTTTCGTGACACGAGGCGCCGCGCGCCGCGACGACCGCGCGATTCGCCAGCACCGTCCGATACCCGCAGCGCCTCGCACGCGACAGGTAGTGAACGATCGCGCCGGGCAGAGTGGAAAAGCGCTCATCCAGCGGCCCGAACTCGGCGACGATGGCCGGAGACAGCAACAGACGCCGACTCGAACAGTTCGGGGCAGATCTCCAGGTCCGGCGTGTCGGCGAGCGTCCTGCGCGGAACCCATGCTCCGGGAGTGAGTCCGCGCGACGGCCGTCTGACACAGCAACCGTCGAGCACCGCGTCCGCGCCGCCGCGCAACCGAACATCGGATCGCGATCGAGAGCCTGACGCATCACCGCCACGGCTTCGCCGGACACATCCACCCGTCCGTGCAGCAGCAGAAGCGGCGACTGCTCGGCGCTCGCGCGCTTCATCGCCTCGCTGCAGGCGGATATGGCCGACCTCGCCGTGATGAGCGTCCATCCCAGCGGCGCAGCCGCCTTGGCGACGGCCGTCCGCAGATCGGGATGGACAACGCACACCACTCGCCGCGCCGCAGGCGTGAAAGAGGTCCGGCTGAGGCCATGCTGTCGCGCTCGAGTCTCTGCGAGCCCGCTCTTCCTCGCCGGTGAGGTCGACGAAGATGTCCAGCGGACGGCCCGCATCTGGTCATCGGCTATACGTCGCGGTCGAATCGGCCTACGCTTCGACAACTCGCGGATGCTCGCGATAAGGTCGCCATATACCTGCTGCGGCGATATGGCACGCTCCAGAACCTGCCGCTCCGCCGCTGAAAAGGCTTCGCTGCGATCGGTCAGCGAGTCGCGATACGACACGGCTCGAAAACTCGAACCAGTCCCGGACCACGTCGCACAGATTCGTGAGCTCGTGGGGCAGACCCTCGACGCCGGTCGGCCAGGTGACCACGGGACGCAGATGGCTCAGCGCTTCCACGGTTTTGATCTTGACGCCGGTTCCGGCGAGCGCCGGATTGATCACCACGCGGGCGGTTCGGTAGAACCCGTCCAGATCCGCGACGCGGCCGAGGACCTCGACTCCTGGCGGGCAATGGTCGAGTGCCTCTCCGACCGCTCCGGCTACCCGCAGCACCGCATCAGGAATCTGCTCGCGAATCGACGGCCACGCAAACTTCAGGAACTCGCGCAGGCCGTGCACGTTCATCGGGTTCCCCGAGCCCACGTACAGCACGATCCGGTCTCGGGGAAGCTCCGGCTCGCCAACGCAGATCGAAATCGATGCCGGCTGTGACAACTGCACTGTGCGGCGCCAGCCGCTGGAGAGCCTCGCGCTCGTCGCTTTGAATGGCGACGACCAGATCGGCCAGCGCGATTCGCCGCGCTTCCTCTTCGGGCTCGAGCCAGAAATCACGGATCCCGTACTTGAGGACCTTGTCCTTCTTGCTCGAAAACACATCGATGCGTGTCGATCACCTTGATGGCGCGCGACATCAAGGAGCGGCAGGACGCGCGTCATCCAGACGTATTCGGCGAAGAGCACGTAGTTGGTCAGCGCCGAATGCAGCCGCAGCATGACGGCAATCGCGGCGTCGTGGCAGTAGGTTCGATCGATGATGAGCAGCTCGCTGGCGCGCCCGCTTCGCACTTCGTCCTCGCCAAGCGCAGCCGAATAACGGGAGGTGTACTCGCGATCCAGCGACGCGAGGACATCCGGCACATCCGTCAGGGTGTAGCGAATGCCGCCGTTGCGATCGACGACAACGACGTTCCCGAACTGCTCCTCGACGTTCCTGATGGATTCCTCATCCGGGTCTTCCCCACTCGAGCGGCACGATCACCGGGCAAGATGCCGAAACCCGGAGGTCTGCAGCGCCGTCAGCATGCGCTGGATGCGGTAAGCATTGCCCGCGTACGGCGGAAACGGGCACACGTGCGTCAGGCACACGATCAGTGGCGGGCGTGAGCGCACGAGGACGGATGGAATTCGAGGTCAGGCCGACTCGAGGTGGCGCTGGCAGCTGCGTTTCGGCGACGGTAATGGCCCTGCGGCCCTGTTCACGGCCGATCTCGAGATAGTGGACGAGCGGGTTCAGCCCGGACGTCCGCACATCTTCGTAGCGCGCGCGATAGGCCGCGCAGTCGAAGTCGGGCGACGGGTTCCGGCCTTCGCGCCAGCCGACGCTCACGAAGTGAACGAGCGGGTTGAAGCCCGACTTCCGAACGTCCGGATACGTCTCGAGGTAGTACTTGCTGTCGAACAGCGGAATCGGGCTTCGCTGCTCCGGCGCGCCATGCAGCAGAAAATGGCTCAACGGTTCGCATTGAGATCTCGCGACATCGGGATACTGAGCCAGATAGTACGCGGGATCGAACAGCGCGATGTGGTCGGCGCCCCTCTCGCGCTCCCCAGAGAACGTAGTGAATCAGCGGATGTCGGTAAGTGCTCGCCACGTCCTGATGTTGCGTGGCGTAGTACGCGGCGTCGAACAGGCCGCTCTCTGCAATACGCACGCGCTGCGCAGCGTTCGTGGACTGACAAGCAGGCGGCTGACGGCGCGCAGTCGATCGTCGGAGCGCCACTCGATGTGCATGCCATTGCCAGGACACGCGGCGCCGTCAGAAGCAACGTGGCGGCCCGCCACACTCTACTGCGGCGAAGGCCCGATTCCCCATCGCGCGACGCCCATGCGCTCGCTGACTCCGGGGCGCGGTGAACGCGCGCTTTGCAGCTGTGCGGCCAGCGCCCTCGCTTCGGCATCGAGCTCGCGGATCGTTTCATCGCGCCACTCGCACTCTTTCGAGGACCGCCATTCGAGCGCGCGAAGTTGCTGCTCCCACTGCGCGCGCTCGATGCTCCAGTTCCGCGGTCTCGAGACGGCCGGCCTCCTGGGCGCCGCTCGACGCCTCGAGCAATCGGGCGCGCAGCACGCCGACCGCTCGTTTGCCTCGCGCGTATTCGTACTGAAGCCCGACGCGCCGGCCAAGATGCGAGAAGAACGTGCGGATGTGGGCCAGCTCTTCGGACTCCTCGCCACGACGGTTCACCAGCCAGTCGACGCGCTCGGGCAAATCGCGTCCAACGCCCAGCACGCCGAGGCCGTGACCATGGAGAAACGAAAACGAGGGATAGATCCGTTCGATCTCTTGCCAGAGCTGCCAGGAGCCGAAATCCGTTCTCCGTGACGTTGATGTCATGGATCAGCACGACGCCGCGACGGCTCATTTTCGGAAGCCACTTCGCGAAGTCGTGCCGCGAAGCGTCGAACGTGTGGTAGCCGTCGATGTGCAGGAGATCGATGCTGCCGTCGGCGAACCGTGTCACCGCCTCATCGAAGGTCGCGCGAATCAGCGTGGAGAACCCGGAAAACCGCCGATCGTGATAGTCGCGCCAGCGATTGAACACCTCTTCCCGGTACGCGCCCGTATGCACATCGCCCCTCCACGTGTCGATCGCATAGCAGGCCGTCGGCAACTGCAGCGCAGCGACGGCCTGCGCGAAGGCGGCATAGCTGTTGCCGGACTGCGTTCCGAGCTCGACGAAGCGATCGGGCCGCAGCGCATCGACGATCCAGAATGCGAACGGGATGTGTTCGAGCCACGAGGGCGGATGGACGAGACGATCCGGCTCCTGAAAGACGACAGGCCTGAGGAGGTAGGGCGCGGCACGGCCCCATTCGCCGAGCGAGCTGGATCCGAGGGAGGAGTCAGGTTCGAACATTCTGCGGCTTGATCACCTCGACGACGTCAGGTATCTAACTGGGCCAGGTTGACTATCGCTCTTAGGGCCTGTGCTTATGGGGATCCATCCAATGGCTGGTCCATGACCCGTCCGCGTTCAGCGTGAACTTTGTCCCCTCGTACGAGCCGTATTCCCATTCCCTTGGCTTAACTGGGTTCTTTACCGCACGGAATGCGCCGCGACTACCCCAAGTGCCAAGCAGCGTCGGCGTGAAGCCCGCGCTCGCCAGGCTCTCGGTCACCGCCTTGACATTTCCTCCGAACCAGTTGCTATAGTCGACCGGGTGCAACTCGTTCAATCGGTAAAACCGATAAATGGGGACATCGACCAGACGCGGATCGACGTACTTCAGCTCCACGGCCGAACCGTCACCGAGGATGAAATGATGGTCGATGATGTGTGTTTCGATTCGCAACTCGCCACGAGTGAGCGTCCACAGGTTGTCGAGCGCACTGAAGAGATGCCGGAGATGGTAATAGACTCCAAGAAACAAGACGAGATCGAACTGCCCGCCAAGTCGTTTCTCATCGAGTTCATACACTGACATCTGAACGTACTGCACCTGGCTTCCCAGCAGGCGCTTGGCTAGCGCAAAACACCGGCAGTCTTCAGGAACCACGTCAATTGCGACGACCTCAGCTCCGCGACGTTCGCACTCGAATGAAAAAAACCCGTCGTATGCGCCGACATCGAGCACTCTGAGGCCGGTCATGTCGACAGGCATTTGAAGCGTGTTCCAGATGAATTGCTGTAAGGCAACGCCGCAGGAGCCCGGCGTCACGATCCCATCCCCGACATCGATCGCATGCCACCAATCCGTTCGGCTCGCAACGAGACGTCGTTTTTCTTCTACTGTCATTGGCGATTAAGGTCTCACCAGCCGAGCCTGATCAATCGTCCGCCGTTCGCCTCGCCAGGCTTCGAAGGATCCCGTCTGCCTTCGCGCCGCGATCAGGCTCGAACAACTGGAATTCCCCATCAACGTGACCACACCTGCAACTGCTTCTCGCGCAAGTCGCTGCGCTTGCGGTAATCCTCGCGCGACAAATATTTCTCGAGGTAGCAATACAGGACGATGAAGAGATAGCGCGAACCCATCTCCTTGATCTTGAACTTCGATACCCCTGAAGTCCGGTTGTACCAGGACGTCGGCACGATGGCGTACGAGTACCCTCGAACAATGGCCTTGAGCGGCAGTTCGACGGTCAGGTTGAAATGATAAGCCAGCAACGGCTGGAGCCCCGCGATGACCGAACGGCGGTACATCTTGAACGCGTTCGTGACGTCGTTATAGCGCATCCAGAACAGGATCCGGATGAACGTGTTGGCAAACCGGTTGAAGACAAGCTTGAACGCCGGGTAGTCCACGATCTCCGCCCCATACATGAATCGCGACCCGAACACACAATCGCATCCTTCCTGCAGCTTCCTGTGGTAGGTCACGAGATCCGCGGGTGAATCCGACCCGTCGGCCATCACGATTGCAACCGCTTCGCCACGGAACGCCGTCAGCCCTGCGCGCACGGCGTATCCGTAGCCGTTAGGCGGACTGTTCGTCACGCATCGCAGCTCGGCCACGACCTGCTTCAGCGTATCCAGCACTGCCTGCGTCCCATCGGTACTGTTGTCGTTGACGACGAGAATCTCGTGCGCAATTCCTGCTTTACGGAGCGCCTCGTGAATCTCGCGGACCGTTCCGCCGATGCGTCCCTCTTCGTTGTGCGCCGGAATGACGACGGAGAGCATGCCGGGGACGCAGTCGGCTTCCCACTCGGCCAGCGAGCGCACTTCAATGGGCATCGGTCCCCGCATGCGACAGCCGGTCGCTCATTTCCAGGTAGATGTCTTCGATCACCCGCTCAATCGTGTAGGTGAGGTCCCAGCCAGGGTAATCCCGCCGAAATTTCCGCAGGTCGCTGACGTACCAGATGTGATCGCCGGCACGGCTGACATCGCTGTAGGTCCATTGCATCGGCCGGCCCGTCAATCGCTCGACCATCGCGATCCCTTCGAGCATCGAAACGTTCGAGGTCGGTCCGCCACCCATGTTGTACACGGCGCCGGCCCGCGGCGCCTGCGAAAAGTGCCAGAAGGCGTTCACCAGGTCGTGGCAGTGAATGTTGTCCCTGACCTGCTTGCCCTTGTACCCGAAGACCGTGTACGGGCGGTCGGTCACCGCGCACTTGACCAGGAACGAGAGAAACCCGTGCAGCTGCGCCCCAGAGTGCCCGGGTCCCGTCAGGCAGCCGCCACGAAAACAGGCCGTCTTCAGGCCAAAGTATCGCCCGTACTCCTGAACGAGCACGTCTGCGGCGACCTTGGACGCGCCGAACACGCTGTGCATCGACGAGTCGATCGACATCGTTCTCGTCGATGCCGTGCTCGCTGTACGGATGCGCCGGGTCGACCGACCATCGCGTCTCCTGCTCGACGAGCGGCAGCAGGTTCGGCGTATCGCCGTACACCTTGTTCGTGCTGGTGAAGATGAACGCGGCATCGGGACAATGCCGCCTGGTCATTTCCAGCACGACCAGCGTTCCATTCGCGTTGACGGTGAAGTCGGTGATCGGCTCCTTCGCCGCCCAGTCGTGCGACGGCTGGGCGGCGGCGTGGATGACCAGCGCGATCGATCGGCCGTATCGTGAAAAGATCTGATCCATGGCGGCCGCGTCGCGAATGTCGGCGCTGACGTGCCGATACCCGGGAAGGTCGCGCTCGAGCGCTTCCCTGCGCCACGCCGTGCTGCCATCCTCGCCGAAGAAGTAGCGGCGCATGTCGTTGTCGATCCCGACAACGTCGAAACCCTTCCCGGCGAAGAAGAGGGCAGCCTGTCCCCCCGACGAGTCCAGCAGCTCCGGTAATCAGCACAACGGACATGTTCAGTGAGCAGTCTTGAGCGGCACGGCGGCCGGCGGCACGCGACTCCGCCCGACAGCAGCGGTTCGAGGGTCGTACGATGCTCCCGCAACCACGCGAACACATCGTCGAGGAGATGCCGCCACGCTGCGGCGCGGCGTCCAGCCGGTCTTGGTCGTCACGTGCGGAATTGTCCGTGACGTAATAGGGCACGTCCGCGGCGCTCGTCGACGCACTGCCCGTGACAGGAATCGTCCCGCTGATGCGCGCGCGGCACAGTTCGGTCAGCTCGGCGAGCGAGACGCTTCGATCCGCACCGCCACCCACGTTGTACGTCGCGCCATCGTGCTTCGCGAAGTCCGCAATTTCACTCGACACAAGACTGTAGAGGTCGTCGACGTGCAGCACGTCCCGGACCTGCAATCCCTCACCGCCGAATCCGGTATAGGTCAGCCGCGCCGCCGAAGAGATGCCGGGCAGCCCAGAGCACCACGAAGCCCTGATCGACCTTTCCCATCTGCCACGGACCGGAAATCACGCCGCAACGATTGACGATGGCCCGGAGTCCGTACATCGCCCGGTATTCTTCGATGAGCAATTCAGAGGCGAGCTTGGTCGCGCCGTACATGGAACGAGCACCCGCTCAGCGGAAAATCCTGTCGCGATGCCGTCGCGCAGACCACCCTGTGCCCTGCGCGTGACCGGCACGTCCAGTCGCAGTCCGACGACGCTCCAGCGGTAGCGCACGAAGGCCCTGCAATCGGATACACGCGGCTCGTCGACAAGAAGATGACGTCGGCCCCACAACGACGCGCGGCCTCGAGGCAGTTGGCCGTGCCGATCAGATTCGTCTGGATGACATAGGCAGGACTGCCATCGTAGCCCGCGTGCACGGACGGCTCCGCGGAACACTCCAGCAGGAGATCGAAGGCGCCGGCGTCGGCAAGATCGTCGGAGAGCGCACGTCGCCGTGGACGAACTCGACACCGCCCGCCCGCAGTCTTCCGACCGCGAATTCGCTTCCACGCCGGCGGAGGTTGTCGAAGGCCACGATCGTCGACCTCGCGCTCTGACGCTTCAGCGCCAATGCGAGGTTCGAACCTACGAAGCCGGCACCACCGGTGATCAGAATTCGCATGGGGACGGACGTTCGATGTCCCGTATGATACCCGGGCGAGAACCCCTTGCGGACCGCGGCGGCGACCAGTACGACACGCGTGTCGCACATGGCGTATCTCGGCCCTCAGTCTCTCCGCGATCGCGCTCTCGATCGTCACGGCTGCACGGCAGTTGGATGACGCGCACCGGCAAGGCACACGGCACTCGAGGTCGACATTCGCACGTCGCCGGGCAGCGCGGCCCAACTGTACTGGGATGCCGGCGACGGGTTCTCCGAGGCGCAGTCGATCCGGCTTCCACTCGAGCGAACGCCCGGCGCACGCAGCGGCTTCGTTTCCCGCTCCCGCCTCAAATCTGCTCGGTATTCGTTCGACCCGACCGACGCGCCTGCCGACGTCCTCAGTCAGCGGCATTCGGGTAGTGGATTCGAGCGGGAAAGGTCGTGTCCACGCTCAATCCGGCGAGCCTTCTGCCCTTGCACCAAGTGGCGTCGATGCAGCCGAGACGACAGGCGTTCACATCGTCTCGAACGGGAACGATCCCTATCCTGCTGATGCACTTCGTGATGCCGACCGGTCGGCCTGCAGACGCGAATCGGATTGTCGAGTCACGCCGATTGCCGCTGATGTTGGTTTCCGCTCTGCTGCATCGCACTGCTGGCGCGTAGCGCTAATCGGTGGTCACACCGTTTCGACCGAGATTGGCGTCGAGGCGGAAGGCGAGTCTCGCGCGCTCTTCGCAGGGTGGCTCGCGGCGGTGTTTCTGACGAGCTTTTCGGCGAAGCTGCTCCTCATGCATTACTTCCCGGCTCCCGTTCCGTTCGAGGATCAGTGGTGGTCGTGAGGCCGGACTCCTGTACATCCCGTTTCAACGATGGATGCCTGTCCTGGCGCCAGATGTTCGCACTGCACAACGAGCATCGCGTGTTTTTCACGCGTCTGCTGGCGATGGGATTGTTGTTGGCAAACGGCCAGTGGGATCCGCAGCTGCAGCAGGTCGTCAACGCCGCATCCATGCAGGAACGGCGGTCGTTCTCGTTCGGAATGTTCTGGATCGGGCAGGGCGCCGCTGGATCGACCTCATCGCGCTCACGATCGGCGTCGTGTTCACGCTGCCATTCTCGTGGGAAAACACGCTCGCCGGATTTCAGTCCGCGTTCTATTTCCTTCTTCTTTTTACGGTACTCGCGCTCTGGCTGACGATCCGCTATCCTGCCGGCTCGTGGAGTGGCTTCTCGGCTGGTTCTGGGCGTTGTGCTCCCTCTTCACATCCGCCGGCGGACTGCTCACGCCGGTCGCGCTCCTGGTGCCGCCGGTGATCCGTCTCCTGAGGATCGGCGGCGGTGGCGAGCGTCGGGATTGAATGCTCGCCGCCGCCGCGGTCGTGATTGCGGTGGGGATCGCGACCGCGTCTCCCGCCACTCCCGCATCATGCGCCCTACAAGGCCGGAACCCTGGGCGCCTGGCGACGGCGTTCGCCCGGAACGCCGCGTGGCCGTGGATCGAGTCCCCGGCGCTCAGCGTGTTAATGTGGCGCCGTCTCGCCATGGTGGTGCTTGCTCGTTCTGCGTCGCATCAGGGCGGTCGACCGACGCTCGAGGCGCTCACGATTCGCGCTCGCCGCGTGGACTGCTCTTGCAAGGCGCTTGCGCTCGCGTATTCGAGAGGCGTTGGCGGCGCGTGCGCCGGCCTCGCGCTACATGGATATCCTGAGCCTCGGCTTCGTCGCGAATGCCATGGCGCTTGCTGGCGCTTCACGACCGTTTCGCCGGTCGGCCTTTCAAGGCTCGCCTCACGATGGGCATGCGTCTCTCGCTGGCTTGCTTTCGCGATTGATTGGGAGTGACCGGCATTACCGAGGACGCACTTCGGATCGGCGCGCTCACCCGTCGCGCCTGGATGGACGCCTACACTCGCAACATCCGGGAATTCATGGCCACCGACGACGTGGCGGCGTTCGCGGCAAAGCCGTTTCCGTTTCAGGTGCCCTATTCGGATCCGCTATTGCTCGCCAACGCGATGGCTTCGACACCCGTACCTTCGCGAGATTCTTCCACCGGATATCCGCGAACCGGTGGAGATCGGCATCCGATTCACGGCGGCGACGGGCCCTTCGTCAGGGACGGCGCCTATCCCACGACGCCGACGGACCCGCTCCGATCGTCGCTCTGGGATCGTTCACCGGCCGTCGGAAACCCGTCGGTCGGCCGCTTCGAGAGCCGTACTCTGCCACCGTGCACGCGTTCGGCATTTCTGAAATTTCAGGTTGCGGGGTATCTTGGCGAGCCCACTCTGTCTCTCGGATGAGGGAGGTGGCGTCCGGCCAGGACACGCGACGTACTGGCCACCGCTCGCGAAGGAGCAGATGGATGGACGCCGGCGATTCCGTGCCCCGACGGTGCCGTTCACCGTCGTCGCAGAGGATCGACAATCCTGATTTCTGGTTTGCATTTCGCGATCCGGTCGAGGTCGGCTGGGTGTCGGTCGTTGCCGATGGCTGGTCGCGCGATCTCTCGGTATGCTGCTCATCTCGCTCGTACTCTGGTGCCTTGCGCTCAGGCTGACATGAAACTCGACTCGCTCTACGCCACACGTTTTCCGGAAGCCGATCGCAACGCGAAGGATGCGATCTGGCAGGTGCTCTGCCGGCATTTCTTTCAGCGCTACGTCAATCGCCGACGGACGTCGTCCTCGATCTGGGCGCGGGCTTCGGAGAGTTCCTCCGTCACATCCACTGCGGACGCAAATCGCGGTCGACATCGAGCATCTGTCGGGGCGGGTGCTGCCTGTGGGCACCGAAGAGGTCTTCGTGGCGAGCCATCATCTCTCGACGAAGGTTGCGGCCGATTCGGTCGACGTCGTGTTCTGCAGCAACTTCATCGAACACCTTCCCGACAAGGCGACGTTCCTCACGACGCTCGCCGGAAATCACGCACCGTCCTGCGGCCCGGCGGCCGCCTGCTGGTGCTGCAGCCCAACATCCGATTCGTCGGCGGCGCGTACTGGGATTTCGTCGACCATCATCTGCCGCTCACCGATCGAACGCTGGTCGAAGCCTGCGAGAGCCTCGGCTTCGAAATCGTCGGAAGTCATCCCGCGCTTCCTGCCCTACACGACGCGCAGCCGGCTGCCCCAGTCGCCGTGGCTCGTCCGCCTCTACCTGGGATTTCCTCCGGCGTGGCGGCTCCTCGGGCCAGCAGACGTGGTTCGTCGCGCGCAAGCCCGGGACAGCTTCGAGTCGTCTCCGCCTTCACGGTCCGGCTGAAGCCGGACACTACGTACTAGAGGGTTGTGAGAGACGCGCTCTCTAGAGAGCCGACCTCCGAGTGGCCAGGCACAGCAGGATGTCCTGTCGCCCGCGCGCTGGATGGCGCGCGCGAGCGGCTCGCCGCCGATGCGCCCGATGAGGGCCGCGAACCGCGCCCGGATGCCGCGAGGCGAATGGGTGTAGACGAAGTTCATCGTTTCCTGCGGCGTCCATGCGGGATTCTCGCGAACGAACCTCGCACCGGTGAACCCGCAGTCCTCGACGAGACGACCCAGAGTGCGTTCGTCAAAGTAATACAGGTGCTCGAGCGGACTGAGCACGGCCCATGACGATCCGAGCAGCTGACGGCTGAAGGCATCGGAAGTTTGGGGTCGCAATGAGACAGCAGTCCGCCAGGCACGAGCGCGCGGGCGCACGACATCAACGCAGCGCGCGGATCGAACAGGTGCTCGATCGTGTCGAACATCACGACCGCGTCGAACGTCCCCGTGGGAATGGTCATCGCTTCCGCCGGCTCCCGGCGGATATCCAGTCCCAGTGTCTCGATTCCGAATTTCGAGGCTTCGGCGGACAACTCGATGCCGGTCACGCGCCAGCCGATTCGTTCGGCGGTCTTCAGGAAGAATCCGGCGCCGCATCCAATCTCCAGCAGCCGGCGGCCGTCGGCGGGCCCGAGCAGTTCGAGGAGCGGCGCGTACCGCGCGTCGAACTGCGACAGGTCGTAGTGGCCGTCCACCACACCAAGGGCGGGCAGATACTCCTTCCAGAAATATTCGCCGCTGTAACGCGCCTGAATCACCTCGCGCGGTGCGCGCGGATTTGCATACACGAGCCCGCAACGCACGCAGCGCGCCGATATCAAACCCGGATTTCGTGTAGAGCCGCCTCGTGCGCGTGCTGCCGCAGATCGCACAAGGCACGATGGTGGACGTCACAGCTGCAGTCGGTAGTCGCTGAAGAGTTTCGAGAGATTCGGATTGTAGTACGGGTCTCGCTCGAGCGCGCGCCCCATCGCTCGCGCATGCGCGACGCACTCCACAGGACTCTGCACTCGGCGTCCGAAACTCGCCGATTCGTGGTGGATGAGCTCGGCGTACGGTGTGAACACGACGCGATATCCGGCCGCGCGCAGCCGCAGGCAGTAGTCGACGTCGTTGAAGTCGACAGGGAGCTCTTCGTCCAACCCGCCGACCTCGTCGAACACGGCCTTCCGCGTCATCAGGCAGGCGGCCGTCACCGCCGAACACTCGCGCGTCACAACGGCGCTTCCGAAGTAGCCGTCCGTGGACCCGGGACACCGATGAAAGGCATGCGCCGCCACACCGCATACGCCAATCAGGATGCCGACGTGCTGCAGACGGCCGTCCGGGTAGACCAGCTTTGCCCCCACAGCGCCGACATCGGGAATCTGCGACAACTCGAGCAGCGACGTCAGCCAGTCTGCAGACGTCACCTCGAGGTCGTCATTGAACAGAAGCACGTGTTCGCCTCGAGCGCTGCGAACCGCCTCGTTGACCTTGTGCGAAAAATTGAAGGGCGCCCGCGCCGAATAGTCGACGACGGTATGTGGCAACCGTTCGAGCGCCTGCCTCGCGGCCGCGCTCAATTCGCGATTGTCGGTCGCCACGATCACCTCGAGCTTGCGCCATGCCGTCTTCTCGAGGCTTCGCAGGCACTGCGCCAGCAAATCGCCGCGACTCCCGTGCGGCCGTCCCGTCGTCGGAATCACGATGGACACGAGCGGCTCGTTCTGAATGGCACGCCGCACGCGATACATTCCGGGATGCGGCCCGGGCAGCACCTCGGCCGCCATCGCCGGCTCTTCGCGCGTGATCCTCCAGCGCGCGGCGGCCGGCCTCGAGGGCCCACGGCTTCACGGCGCCGGCCGACGCCGTCGATCCGGGACTTTTCCGCCAGTGGTAGAGAATGCGCGGGATGTGATGAATGCGCGTCGTCTTCTCCATCAGGCGCAACAGAAGATCGTAGTCCTGCGCGCCTTCGAACCCTCGACGAAATCCGCCGACGTCCTCGACGAGCGACCGGCGCACGACCATCAGGTGACACGTGTACATGTAGCTCAGGAAAAGCTCAGGCGACCAGTCGGGCTTGAAGTACGGCTCGCAGCGCCGGCCCGTTTCGTCGAGCTTGTCTTCGTCTGAATAGATGACGTCCGCGTCCGGATGCGGATTGAGATATCGAACCACCTCGGCCAGAGCCTCGGGCGCCAGCTCGTCGTCGTGATCGAGAAGGGCGACGAACTCGCCGGTCGCGACGCGAGAGCGCGGCGTTCGACGCGGCCGACACGTGACCGCGTTCCATGGTCACGAGCCGGACGCGTGGGTCGTCCGAGTACCGACGAAGAGCCGACGTCGTGCCCGACGGTCGTCGATCCGTCATCGGCGACGCAATGCTCCCAGTTCGGGTAGGCCTGGCCGCGGACCGATCTCATGCAGGCTGCCAGAACATCAGGCGGCGTGTTGTGAACCGGGGTAATGACGCTGATGAGCGGACGGTATGGAAGTGCGTCGAGCGTCGGCCAGCAGCGTCTCCAACGCCGCTTTGTCGAGCGCGTTCTGGTTGACCCACTGCGCGTACGCGGCAGCCTCGTCGTCGCCGCGTCGGCGGCCTCGCGCGTACTCGAGTGTGCCGCGCGAGCCCCACTCTCGAAGCCGGCGAACCGCACCACGGGCGAGCTGCCGGCGCTCGGCCGCGCTTCTCGGCCATTCGAGAATGAGCTCGCCCCAGGCGACGCGGCAGGCTGTACGGCCGTCCCGAGCGTCCGCGTTTCGAGGGTGACAGCGACTTCGCCACTGGCGTCGGGCGGCATCGCGACGTCAAGCGTTCGCCAGCGGCGATCGCTCCATCGTTTCGACGGATTCAACACGCGCGACGCACTGCGCTCGCCGCCGGAACGAGCCGCACGGTGGCCTTGAACTCGACACTCGCGCTGGTCGTCTCCCAGTCCCGTGGCAACAGCGCGCACCGAACACGAAGTCGACCCCGGGTCCTGCAGGCGTCGTTGAACGTGAAGCGCGAGCCTGAGTCACACAGCAGTCCCTCGTGTATTTCGCCGCTGATGCCAAGCTCGCGGCTCCACTGAACGTGGGCACCGCGTCGGGATGGCCTGTGCTGCCGATGCAACGGAGCTCAACGAGATTCGATGCGCGCGGAACTCTCTCCAAAGCTCGCGTGTTGCCGCAACCGGCTTCAGGTAGAGCAGCCGGGCAGCGGCCGCGCGGAGACTCCACAGCGGATGCGCCGGCCATGAGGAGCAGACGCCGCCCTTTGGAAGACAGCACGAGGTCGAGCTGCTGCCGGACTGCGCGGTTCTCGCTCTCGAGCCGCGCCAACGCCGCCCTCGCTGATAATGTGGTCAGCCACTGCCCTGCCAGATCGCTTCCAGACGCTTCGCGAGCATGCGCCCCGGTGCGGGCAGGCGATCGCAGCTCGGCGATGTCGGACGCCGCCCGGCGTCCACGGGCCGCTGCTTCCTCGCGATTGTCGACGACATGACGCATCAGCCGGCTGGCGTGCTCGACGTCGGGCTCCGCCCAGCGTGAATCCTTCCAGATACGGACCGTAGTCACGCGGGATCGGCACGAGGCGGTAGTCGACCGGGTAACTGTTTGCCGGCGTCAGAAAGTCGGCAGGCCCGGAGTACTCGGTGGCGATCACAGGTTTGCCGAGGGCCATCGCTTCGGCAATACCAAGTCCGAAGCCCTCGGAGCGGTGCAGCGAGATGTAGCAGTCCGCAGCGGCCATCAACCCTGCCAGCTCATCTCGCGCCATGTACCCGTCGCGAAGCACAACGTTGATGCCCTCTGCTGCGCGATACAGCTCGCGGATGCCGGGCGGATCGTATTCGGCATTGGTGAATTTCAGCACCAGCACGACGTCGCGCCGTGCGCCGAACGCCGCGACGAAATGCCGAGATGACGCCAAGCGGGTTTTTTCGCTCCATCTGGCTGGACACGTCGAAGGTAAACAGGAACACATACACATCTTCCGGTAAGTCGAAGTGCGAACGTCGATACGCCGGCGCCGTGGGCGCCACGACAGGAAGCGGCACGCACGTCACCGGCACAGGCGACTCGGCGGCCAGCGCCGCGCGCCCGAACTCGGTCGGCACCCACACCTCATCGACGAACCGAAAGGCCGACATCCAATCCTGGCGAAACTGGGCGAGCTCCCAGAACCAGTATCCGATCGTATATCGGTTTCGAAAGTATGCCCGGCCCCGCTCGCGCGCAAACCATTCCATGTTGTCGGCGTTGAGGTGGACAAGGTTGAACGGGTGCGGATTGTCGTCGGTGAACGATGTGTACGTTCCGTCGTGCATCCGCAGCCGGGACGCGACGTTGTTGAGGACGACGGGGATACCGGCGGCCTGCGAGCGATCGGACGCTGAGCCGCGCGGCCTCGCCCATTCCGCTTTCGGTGTTCAGGTAGCCCGGCGACGTTGACGCCCAGTCGGCGCATGCCTGCGCGAACGCAGGCATCGATCGCCTGCGCCACCGCCCGCTGCAGTCCCCGCGACAGCCATCGCGAGACGACGAAGCGCCAGCCGCTGACGGCGAAGCGCTTCGAGGGCCCGCCAGCTGAAGGTGGACTGAATGCGGGCAAGGGCCCTGCGCATTTCGAGCGTGTCTTCGAGGACGGCGATCTGGCGATCGAGCAACGGCCGTGATTTCCGAATCTCCTGCCCCCGCCGCCGCATCGATCGCATTCGCGCTCGGCGACCGTGCGAGACGAGCTCGCGTCGATCAACTCCTGCAATCTCGGGCGGAGTCGCGTCATCGGCTCGGGTGTAATCATCACCAGCGACTCGCCGCGCGGATGTGCCGTCGTCGGCTGGATCTTCTCGGCACGTGCACCGATGGCGTCGCAGATGCTCGCCAGCATCTGGAAGGGATAGTGGTACGGCTCGGCATCGGGAAACGTCGTGAATCCGTTCCGATCGATCGGCTCGAAGCTTCGAGGATCGGGATTTTCGAACCAGGTCACATAGAATCGGCCGTCGGGAGCGAGCTTCCGCGTGACCGCCGCAATACACCGCGCAATGCGGTTCAACGGAAGCCGCGAGAAGAACCCCTCGGACATCGCATATCGGAATCCCTGCGGAGCGCTGGAGAGATCGAATTCCTGGTTGAAGAGAAACGCACCGTGCTCGGAGGCACGTGAAGACGCGGCAGCTCCATGGTCACGCCGGCCAGAATCAGCGCCTGATTCACGTCGAATCCCCAGTAGCGACCCTGGTCGAGATATTCCAGCAGGTGCCGGCCGGTGCTGAGACTGCCGCACCCCATATCGAGCACGGAATCGGCGGGCTGCAGCCCTTCACGGCGGAGCAGCTCGAAACGCCCATTCCCCCGACTCTGACCCAGTGTCCCCCCGGCACGACACGGTGCCAGCCGCCTTCGGCCTGGTCGTGCTGCTCCACCTCGGCAGGCGCGCCCACCTGCGCGCGAGCTGGCGGCCACGCGACTGGTATTCCTCGAGCCCGCGGGAGACCGCGCCGTCGAAGAGCAGCCGCCCGCGATCGAGCAGGCACACGCGATCGCACACGCTCCGTATGGCCGCAGCGGAGTGGGACACGAACAGAATCGTCTTGCCGTCGGCCCTGAACTGCCGGACCGTCCGGATGCATTGCTGTTGAAACGCTTCGTCGCCGACGGCGAACACTTCGTCGAGCAGGAGCATGTCGGGATCGAGATTGGCGGCAATCGCGAAGGCGAGACGAACGGTCATTCCGGACGAGTAGTTCTTCATGGGCACGTCCATGAACGCGGCAAGCCCCGAGTACTCGACGATGCGATCGTAGAGCGCTTCGATTTGGGCGCGGGTCAGGCCGTGCACCGAGGCGCTGAGGAACAGATTCTCGGCGCCGGTCAAGATCGTGATGAAAGCCGATGCCCGAGCTCGATCATCGTGCCGATGCGGGCGCCGCGCCTGCACGGCGAGCCGTCCTTCGGTGGGCCGATGGATGCCCGCAACCAGACGCAGAAACGTGCTCTTGCCCGATCCGTTGCGTCCGATGATGCCGACGGCCTCGCCCGCTTGATCGACAGCGACACGTCGCGCAGAGCCCAGAATTCCTCGGTCCGCTCGCGGTGGGATGGATGAATCAACCCGAGGAACCGCTCCTTGATCGATCCGGAGCGGTTGTGCCGCAGGAAGAACTGCTTCGACAGGCCCTGTGATTCGATGACGATCGACATCAGACCTGCTCCGCCAGTCGATCTTCGGTGCTCACGAAGAGCGACGCGCCGAGAACGAACATCCCCACGCCGTAGCTGCCGGCCGCAAGCCAGACGGCGAGGTCCGGCACGCGTCCGTAGTGAAAGATCTCCTGGTAGGCAATGACGAACGACGACATCGGGCTGAGCAGAATCGGCAATCTGAAGAAACTCCGGCAGGCTGTCGTACTGATAAAGGATCGGCGTCGTCCAGAACAGGATCCCCAGCGCGATCTCGAGGATGTGCCTGATGTCGCGGAAGAACGACGTCAAGGTCGCCAGCGCGAACGCGACACCGGACGTGAAGAGAATCTGCAGCGCGAGAAGCATCGGAAAGAGCAGCATGGCCGGCGTCGGCGCGACTCCGAACATCACCAGCGACTAGCGGAAGAAAGACGGCAATCGCCAGCAGGAATTGCACGAGGTTGAACAGGACGGTTGCCACCGGAAGAATCACGCGCGGAAACGCCACGCTCTTGACCAGCGCACCCGCTCCAACGACCGACGCCGGTCGACATCATCGCCGAGCTCGAAAAGAACGTCCAGTTCAGCAGACCCAGGAGCAGGTTGAAGACGAAGCCTTCGGTTCGGACCTGCATGATGTAGCGGAACGCGATCGTGTAGGTCACCACCATCAATATCGGATTGGCGAGCGACCAGAAGAAGCCGAACACCGAGCCCCTGTACTTCAGCTTGACGTCCCGCAGGACAAGGTTTCTGCAGGAGCTCCCGGTAGCGCACCAATGCCGAGCAGCCCGGCGCTGACGCTCGGCGGTCCGGTGCGATCTTCCATTTCGTGCGGCGATGCCTGCTCTTCGCGAGCAGCCCGGGCGAGCCGCATCAGGCTGACGGCGGCGCGCCATCCGAACGCCGCGAGGGCGAGCAAGCAGCGCATCGACGGCGAACGAAATGCGGGAGACTCCCTGGAATCCATAGATCAGCCACGCCAGCAGCGCCCCCGCGCCTGTTCCGACCAGGATGCCCGCGAGCAGTCGCGGAAACCATCTGCGGCCCTGCCGATATGTGTAGGCGCGAAAGGCGAAGAGCGCGGCGACCTGCGATACGACGACGAGCGGCAGCGTGCGGAGCGCCGACGGGAGGAACTGCGCGAATTCAGCGGCGTCGAATCGCAGACCGAAGGCCGCAAAGTAGCAGCCGACCGCCAGCACGACGTCGACGGCCAGCGCCGTCAGCCGGGAAGCGGGCTGTTCGACCAGCGACATCTGTCGACGCCGTCCGGACTGCTCATTCGAGACCAAGCCTGACGAGCGCGCCTTTCAGGCGGCGCTTCACCTTGGGCCACACGACGCGACGCGGATTGTGCCAGGCGGTCTTCGACGGTATCGAGCATGCGCCTGATGGCGGTGGATTCGGAACAGGTTGCCTTCGACGACCGAATGGGTGCGGAGGAATGCGCGATCGATGGTCGAGCCGACCTCGCGATCGGATGCACGCAGCAGGAATATCTGCTCGGGCTTTCCGAGGTCCGTTCCCGCCACGTAGTCTCGCACGTCGTCCAGCTCCATGCCTTTCTCGAGAATGCCGTACTTGTTCATCACATCGACCGACACCTGCGCATTTTCGTGCGCGGCGCCCGGCTCCGCAAGCACCATGCGCCCTGTCGGCTGCAGTACACGGCCGAAACCCGCCATCGCCCTCTTTCGATCCGGTATGTGATGCGCGCTCTCGAACGCGAGGACGGCATCGATCGACGGTGCTCCGAATCGGCAGGTTCTCGACATCCGCGACGATGAGATGGGGTCGATTCTCGCCCATCCGCTGCATGCCGATTTCAAGGTAGGTGCGGCAGATGTCGACGCCGATCGCTTCAACGCCGCTCTTGTACAGCCACTCCGTTGTCCATGCGTATCCGCAACCGCTGTCGAGCAGGGTATCTCCGGTCTTGAGCTCGAGAAGCGGAACGGCAGCGCCGAAGAGCTTGATCAGGTACAAGGTGAATTCGGCGCTGTGCGGATTGAACGGCGATGAATACCCGGGCGAGAAAAAATTCGGATCGTCCACTTTCGCGCTGATCCCGATCTCGGCTCGCTTGTACGACGCGCCTCCGTCGGCGACAGACGATTCGGTTCCGGTCGGACCCGCTCTCAGCGCATCGACCAGATCGTTGGGAAGACCTCTGCGTGCAGTCCTCGAAACTGCGTCGATCGCGTTCTCGGATCGCGAAGGTGATCGGGCAGCAGCTCCGGCAGGCACGCGGCAACGGGAAACCAGCGTGCGCACGACTGGCAGATCAGCAGACCGTGCTCGACTTCGACCGCGTAGTCGCGCTCGGCAGGCGCGGGACTCGAGGCATGGCGCTCGAGAAGAGACCTGATCGCCGTCGGCTCGCGCAAGGGCCCGAGCGGCGCGACGATGGCACCCTCAGGAGGGATCCGCGTCGATGGCGATCCGGTTTCGAACCGGGATGCTGCGACTGGCGTTCTGCTGGCAACAGTGACCGCGAGCTCGCCCAGACACATCGGACAGGCGAGAAATGTAATGAGCGTGTACCGCATTGGAACGCGCATCAGGCTACAGCACCGGATAACGCCTGTCTATGTCCGCCCAAGGCAGTCTGGATCGAACTCTGCATACGGAAGGCGCCCGGATTACCAATGCCATCTCAAATACTTCATTCTCGCCGCGGCTCTCGTATGCGCATTTGTGTGCACACCGGACTTCGTGCAGGCGCAGACCATCACACTGGGCGGCCAGGCCGCCGTCGCGTCAGCGGACGATTTTGCCACGCGATCGTTTCAGGATCCGTGGGATATGAACGAGAGGACCGATTTCGGTTGGTTCCTGCATGGCGCCGATCTGCCGGCACCGGAGTTGAGTAACGTTTCATTCTCGAATGGGATCTTCAGCGCGACAACCGGCACCAACCCGAATCTGTTCCTGCTGGAGACCGGGAAACCCGAACGCAGCACCCTCGGGCAAGACCGGAACGAACTATCCGATCGACGCGAATCTCTACAAGCTGATCGCGATTCGCATGTACATCGACGGCGCGCCGCAGGCACGCGTTCGGCTGGAACCGCACGAACCTGTGGGACGGCACGCAGAGCAGCAGCAACATCTTCAACCTCACTCCGGGCTGGCGCACGTACTTCGTCGATCTGTCGACGCCTGGGCATCAGAAGTGGCTCGGCACCCTGGAACGGTCTGATTCGATCGCTGCAGTTCTCTCCTTCGTATCTGACCCAGTTCGACCTCTATATCGACTGGATTCGCCTGGTCAACATCAATCCGCAGTTGTGCCGCACTGTCAGCGTGGTCTGGACTGACAGACGGTCAGTTCGATTTGTATCTCTCAGACTACATCCGGAGACACGACTCCTGCGACGTTGCTCGCCCTGCGCAGGACGTGACATCCAGCAGCCGAGCGCGCTCAGCCGGATGCAGCAACGCAGGCGTGGCGAGCCTACACGTTTTACGCGGGAGGATTGGCGCCCGGCACCTACAGGGTCATTGCGACGACCGTCGCGGTCGCGCCACATCGTCGCGGTGTCTTCGACGACCTACGTCGTCAACGCGGCGCCGACCTTGACGGTGACCTCTCCGTCGGAGGAAGGCAGCACGGACGACTTCGCGACGACTCAACTGGGCAATCCCTGGGACATGGACGCGATCTCCGACGTCGACGGGTTCTTCGACGTCCCGAGCCGCGCAGATTACGACCATCCCGGCGGAGACGCCGGCTGGCATCGCTCTGGCAATACGCGCGTGCTTTTCGGCACGAGTGTCGCGGCACCAGGCGCTACGGTGGGCGATCCGATCATGCGCTGGTGTGGCCGCCGGGCACGCTGATCGATCCGCAACCGCTATCGCATTCTGACTGTCGAGTTCGGATTACCCAAGGCTCGCGCGATCGGTCATCAACGGGTTCGGTCGCCCGCATCGGCTGGCGGGTCGTCGGCTCCACCGAATCGGTGTCGGACGACATCATCTTCAACTCGCGCGCCGGAGCGAACGTGCTCGACAAATTCAGCGTCGACATGGCCGACCGGACGATCCTGCCGATCGAGGAAGGCTCTCAGGCGGGTTGGGTGCCCGGCAGTTCCGCAACGCCCGGCATCGATCGGTTTCGCTTCGACGTGCACGAGTTCAGCAACCCGATGCCGTTCTACGTCAAGCGCATCAAGCTTACCGCGCTCGAACGCGTCACCACGGGCACGAACTACACGATCCGCTGGAACTGCAAGCAAGGGCGGAACGGTGACGCTGTACCGCGACACCGATCGCAACCCGTCCAACGGCGGCCTGACGCAGATTGGCAACGACACCGCCTCGGCCGGAGCCGGCTCGTTCGTGTGGAATGCGAATACCCGCGGCCAGTACTTCATCTACGTCGTGATCAACGACCTCCAGGGCAACTCGAACGCCGCGTATTCGCGGTGGCCCGTCGTTGTCGGCGCCGGCCAAACTCAGCCTGTGGTCGCCAACTTCGACGGCGACAGCAAGGCTGACCTTGCGATCTTCCGTCCATCCAGTGGAACCTGGTTCATTGCTAACTCGACCACGGGGTACGCGACAAACACCACCCGCCAGTGGGGTCTCGCGACCGACGTGCCGGTCTCTGCTGACTATGACGCGGACGGCCGCGTCGATCCTGCAGTGTATCGCCCTTCAACCGGTGTGTGGCATGTCCTGCAATCCCGCACGAACTCCGCGGCGACCTACGCGCTCGGCACGGCAAATGACTTCGCGGTTCCTGGTGACTACGACGGAGATTTCAGGACGGACCCGGCCGTGTATCGCCGGTCGACTGGCGTCTGGTACATCCTGAGCTCGAGCAGTAATTACGCAACGGTGGAGTCACACCAATGGGGGCTCAAGGGCGACATTCCGGTGCCGAGTGATTACGACGGGGATGGCAAGACGGACCTCGCAGTGTACCGGCAGTCGACCAGCACCTGGTACATCCTGACGTCCAGCAGCGGCTTGACGGCGAGCCGTGAATTCCAGTGGGGCGTGACTGGCGACGTGCCCGTGCCCGGCGACTACGATGGCGACGCGATCACCGACCTGGCGGTGTATCGACCGGCCACCGGGGTGTGGTTCATCCGGCAATCGACGACCGATTTCGCGACGTCCGTCTCATTCCAATGGGGGCTCAGCGGGGATATCCCAGTGCCCAGCGACTACGATGGCGACGGCAAAACCGACCTCGCCGTGTATCGCCCGTCCACAGGCACGTGGTTCATCGCGCACTCGATGAGCGCCTATGCCACGTCGGCCTCGTACCAATGGGGACTGAGTGGCGACATGCCGGCCTCCCAGTCGCCGCTGGCCTATGCGCTCGCCACCCGGTCGACGCTCGCCACCCAGGTGCGCGCCAGCGATTTCGATGGCGACCGCCGGAGCGATCTCACCGTCTTTCGCCCGTCGAACGGCACGTGGTTCAGCCGCCGCTCGGCCGAGGGGTTCAGCCTCGTCACCACGGCCCAGTGGGGCTTGCCGGGCGACATCCCGGTGGCGCACGACTACGAGGGGGACGGCCAGACCGACTTCGCCGTCTATCGCCCGTCCACCGGCGTCTGGTTCAGCCGCCTCTCCAGCTCGGGCTACACCACATCGATCTCGCGGCAGTGGGGCATCCCGGGCGATCTGCCGGTGCCCGGCGACTACGACGGCGACGCGATTGCCGACCCGGCGGTCTATCGAGCGGCCAACGGCACGTGGTACGTTCTGCAGTCCACGACGAACTATGCGGCCTCGGCGGAGTTTCAGTGGGGGTTACCCGGGGACCTTCCAATACCCGGCGACTACGACGGCGATGCGGTCACCGACATCGCCGTGTTCCGGCCGTCCACCGGCGAATGGTTCATCCGGTACTCGAGCACGGGCTTCGGAACGTGGGCCGCGTTTCAATGGGGCCTGCCCGGCGATGTTGCCATCCCCGGTGAGTATGACGGCGATGGGAAGACCGACCTCGCCGTCTATCGACCGGCCACCGCCGTCTGGTATCGCCTCCTGTCGACCACGAACTTCACCGGATTTGTGCAGCACCAATGGGGCCTGACCGGGGACACGCCGGTACCGGGTGACTTTGACGGTGACCGCAAAACCGATCTGGCCGTCTGGCGCCCGTCCACTGGAATGTGGTACCTCTTGAAGTCGAGCACGGACTTCACGATGTTCGACATCATTCAATGGGGACTGCCGGGAGACATTCCGATCCTTAAGCGGCCATGATCCCCGCGTGAGGCCGGCCGTCACGGTCTGAAATCGAAGCGTTTTTCCAGGCGCTTCCTGCGAATCCAGTTTCCGTCCATCGCCTGCCAGAGATCCCGCGTCGAAGCCAGCCGCCCGCTCTGGACCGCCGACCGCTTACGGAGGATGGCAGGGATGCCCTTCAGCGCGGCCCATTTGCCCTTCAGGTAGGGTCCGAGCAGGCCCTGAGCGCCGTACGCGAGCAGAGCGGCGCCGTCGTACAGCACGTGACTCGGGAACGATCGAATCAGCAGCGGCCACGGCGTGTTCTTCAGGTACGTCCATTCGAGGTTGCGCTGCCCGAAGATAGACGGACATCGCGCTGTTGCGGCGTAACGCGCCGCTTCCCGCGTGATGCACGATCGCGTCCGGCGACGTAGGTGCATCGGTATCCGCGAAGCCGCGCGCGGTACGAGATGTCGACGTCCTCGTAGATCATGAAGAAGTCTTCGTCGAATCCTCCAAGGTCCGTGAACACGTCCTTTCTGAACATGCAGGCGGCTCCGCAGGCGCCGAAGACCTCTCCCGACTGGCCGGCGGACGCGCGATGGCGCCCCGTGGAAACGCTTGAATGCGCCGCCGGCGCGAAGGTAGCCGTCACCGGCGCTGTCGATCGACCGACGGATCGTGGAGATACACGATTCGGGATGTCGTGACGGCGGCTCGCGCGATCGCGATCGAAGGGCGCTCTCAAGGCGCTCAACCATCCGGGCTGAGGAATGGTGTCGTTGTTCAGGAATGCGAGATAGCGCCCGCGAGCGATCCGCGCGCCGACGTTGTTGCCCCGCGCAAAACCGAAGTTCCGGTCGAGCACGAGCAATCGGACAGCGGGGAACTGCCTACGCACGAACTCGACGGAATCGTCGGTCGACGCGTTGTCTACGAGAATGAGCTCCTGACGATCGTCCATTTGTCGCGAGGCCGCGGTCAGGCAGTCCTCGAGCCACTGCCGGCCGTTGTAGTTGAGCACGATGACCGAAACGTCGATGTCGTCGGAGTCTCGAGCTCATCGAGCGGCACGCCTGCCGGCTTCCGCGACCTGGTCGATCGCTTCCTCATATGCCTCGGTCGTCTGCCGGGCTGTGCGTTCCCACGTGTACTCCATCGCCCGCTTCCGGCCGGCTCTGCGAAACCCGTCCGCGAGGTCGGCATCTGTCATCAACCGGCCGATCCATGCGGCCATCTCGACTTCGTCGTCGGGGTCCACGAGGATTCCGGCGTCGCCGACCACTTCAGGAATAGCGCCGGCACGTGCGCCGATCACCGGCGCACCGCAGGCCATCGCCTCCAGCAGCGGCAATCCGAAGCCTTCGTACCGGGACGGATAGACGAACGCCGCCGCACCGGCGTAGAGGGCGACGAGCGCGTCATCGTCTGACGGTTCCGGCAAACTGAATCTGGATGTTGGCGCGTCGAGCCTCGCTCTCGATGTTCGCGCGCTCACCGCGGTCGGCGCCGGCCAGCACGAGCAGTGGCGGCGTGATCTGCGCAGAAACAGATGGGCAGTCGCGCCAGCGCCCGTACGAGCGTTCGCAGATTGCGTCTGACGTGGAGATCGCCCACGTGAAGGACGTACGGTTGCTTTACATCCGCCGGCCGCCGAGGCGGCGTCGAGGCGAGGAACGGACCGCCGACACCGAGCGGCACGACTCTGATGTGACTCGGGTCGAGGTCGTATGCCGCAGCGATCTCCCGTCGCGAGAAGTCCGAGTCGGTGATGATCACGTCGGCTGTCCGCGCGCTTCGCCTGTAGAACCAGCGTCTGATCGCGTCTCGTCGATATGGGTACCACTCGGGATGCCGCTCGTAGCTGACGTCGTGAATCGTGAGCGCCAGCGGATGGGCGCCGCGCAGCGGGGCGGTGTAGGCAGGAGCGTGAAAGACGTCCAGCCGCTTCATGGCGGATGGCACGCGGAAGATCGACCAGCGACCAGCCGAGGTTCGTCGGAAGCAGTCTGCCTGACAGAGCGGCTTTGCACGGCGTGCGGCTGCGCGGCATCGGCCGATGCCCCAAAGACGACGATCGTGTCATTCGGATTGATCCGGACGAGCTCGTCGAGGAGCTCACCCGCGTACCGCCGCACGCCACCTGCCGGTGATGCCAGGCTTCTGCCGTCGAATCCGATTCGCATCGCGCTGAACGCACGCGTATTGTACTGCCGACATGGCGGCGTAGCCCTTGCGCGGTCGTGCTACTGGATGCGCACTCCCCCGAACTCCTTACGGACGCCTGAGGATGGGGATATCGCCGAGAGTCCCCACTGCACCGCATCGAAACTGGTGAAGTCCGTGCTCGACTTCAAGAGGTACCACATTCCAGTGGACGGGCGCCAGACGGCCAGATCGGTTTTGCGGTCACCGTCAAAGTCACCCGGTACCGGCGTGTCCCCGGTCAGGCCCCATTGGTGCTGCACAAATCCGGTGAAGTTCGTGGTCGACAGGAGGCGATACCAGACGGCGGTGGCCGGTCGATAGACGGCGAGGTCGGTCTTCCCATCGCCGTCATACTCACCGGGGATGGCAACATCGCCGGGCAGGCCCCATTGAAACGCGGCCCACGTTCCGAAGCCCGTGCTCGAGTACCGGATGAACCATTCGCCGGTGGACGGCCGGAACACGGCGATGTCGGTGACCGCATCGCCGTCGTAGTCGCCGGGTATTGGAAGGTCCCCGGGTAACCCCCACTGAAACTCCGCCGAGGCCGCATAGTTCGTCGTGGACTGCAGAACGTACCACGTGCCGTTGGCCGCTCGATAGACCGCCGGGTCGGCAATCGCGTCGCCGTCGTAGTCGCCGGGCACCGGCAGATCGCCCGGGATGCCCCACTGCCGCGAGATTGATGTGGTGTAGCCCGAGCTGGAGAGGCGGCTGAACCAGACGCCGGTGGACGGGCGATAGACGGCGAAGTCGGTCTGGCCGTCCCCCTCGTAGTCGTGCGCCACCGGGATGTCGCCCGGCAAGCCCCACTGGGCCGTGGTGACGAGGCTGAACCCCTCGGCCGAGCGGCGGCTGAACCACGTGCCGTTCGACGGGCGAAAGACGGTGAGATTGCTCCGGCGGTCGCCATCGAAATCGCTGGCGCGCACCTGGGTGGCGAGCGTCGACCGGGTGGCGAGCGCATAGGCCAGCGGCGACTGGGAGGCCGGCATGTCGCCACTCAGTCCCCATTGGTACGAGGCCGACGTGGCATAGGCGCTCGTCGAGTGCGCGATGAACCACGTGCCGGTGGACGGGCGATACACGGCGAGGTCGGTTTTGCCGTCGCCATCGTAGTCGCTCGGCACTGGGATATCCCCGCTGAGCCCCCATTGGAATGAGACGGACGTCGCGAAATCGGTCGTCGATTGCCGGATGAACCACACCCCGGTGGCCGGTCGATACACCGCGAGGTCGGTGATCGCGTCGCCATCGTAGTCGCCGGGCACGGGCACGTCGCCAGTCACGCCCCACTGGAATTCACGGCTCGCCGTCAAGCCGCTGCTGGACGTCAGGATGTACCAGGTGCTGGTCGACTGCCGGTACACTGCGAGGTCCGTCTTGCCATCCCCGTCGTAATCACTCGGCACCGGAATGTCGCCCTTGAGCCCCCATTGGTGTGACTCCACCGTTGCGTAATTACTGCTCGAGCTCAGGATGTACCAGACGCCAGTCGACCGGCGATACACGGCCGGGTCCGTCCTGAAATCGCCGTCGTAATCACCTGGCACGGGAAGGTCGCTCGTGAACCCAAGTGGGTGTGTCACCAAAGAATCCGTTCTGGACTGCAGGATGTACCACACGCCTTCTGAACGACGGTAGACCGCGAGATCGGTTCGGCCGTCACCATCGTAGTCGCCCGGTGCCGGCACGTCATTGGCGAAACCCCACTGGCGAACCGTATTGGTCGCGTAGCCCGTGGCCGACTGGCGGATGAACCAGTCAGCGCCTCCGGGCCGGAAAATCGTGAGATCCGTCTTGCCGTCGCCATCGAAGTCGCCGCTGTTCGGCGAGGCGTTCACAACCTTGAGGAGCGTGCCGCGTGAGTAGCCCACGATCACCAGCTCGCCATCGGCATCGACTCCGAACGAACTGATGTTGCCGAGCGGTCCGCCGGCGCTGAGCTCTGCGGTGTGCTCGATGACGTCGGTCGTAACGGCTTCGCCGGTTCCGGGATTGATCGCAAGTCCAATCGACCACACTCGCCCGCGTATGAAATCTGCAAAGAAGTATCGGCCTCGATGCGCCGGGCCCAGCACACTCCCCCGGTACACGTATCCTCCGGTGACGGACCTGCCAACACCGTGGTCGTACTCGTGAATGGGATCGACCAACGGCAGAAATGCCGGCGGAACCGACGTGTCGAAATCGTGCGCCCCTTCGCGGTTTCGCCATCCGTAATTTCGGCCGCCGCGATTGGACGGCTCGTAGTCGATCTCTTCCCACGCGTTCTGTCCCACGTCGCCGATGATGAGCGCGCCTGTGCCGCCGCGCGCGGGATCGTCAAAGCTGTATCGCCACGGATTCCTCCACCCGAAGCTCCAGATCTCGGGCCTCGTCCCTGGCGGTCCGCTCGCGATAAACGGATTGTCGGGAGGCACCTGGTAGCCGATTGGATGCGTGTCCGGAACGTCAACGTCGACGCGCAGCATTTTGCCGAGGAGCTCTGCCGGATTCTGCGCCCGATGGCCCGGATCGCCACCTGAGCCGCCGTCACCAAGGCCGATGTAGAGGAATCCGTCCGGTCCGAATGCCAGGTGACCGCCGTTATGATTCGCAAACGGCTGCACGATGAACGCGTCGCCGCTGGCGCCACCCCAGCGCAGATCGAAACGCGAGCCTGCATCGGCGATTAGCGGATTGGCCGATCGCCGAAACCGCGCGATGACCGTGTTGCCAGCCTGATTGGTGAAGTTCACGTAGAAGCGACCGCTCGTCGCGTAGTCGGGCGCGAGGGCGAGGCCAAGCAGGCCGCGTTCTCCGCCGGACGAAATGGCACTGGACAAGTCCAGAAAGCTCGCGGCGAGCAGAACGCCGTCGCGAATGACGCGAATGCGACCACCCTGCTCGACGACGTACTGAATGGAAGGATCGGGATCCTGGACGAACGCGACCGGGGCGGAAAACCCGGACACGTAGGCTTTCACGCGCAACGGTGGCGCTGCCAGGCCAGCACTAGGCAGGCACACGAACGCAGCTATAAAGATGAAGCCAGTGCATCTACGAAGGGAATCCCGGCCGTCCAGGGAATTGGAATTCGACCTCAAGAGGTGCCCAGACGGTGACGGCCAGCCTCAACGATTGTTTGCGGTGAGCGCGACCTCACGAGGCGAGAGCCTCTCGAGATCGGCGTCGACCATCATTTCGACCAGCTGCTTGAAGTCGACCTTCTGCTGCCAACCCAGCACGCCGCCGCGCTTTCTCCGGATTGCCAATCAGATGGTCGACCTCTGCCGGCCGCAGGAATTTCGGGTCGGTTTTGACGTATTTCTGCCAGTCCAGTCCGACGCGGCCAAAGGCAATCTCGACGAGATCGCGGACAGAATGGCTGACGCCGGTCGCGATCACGAAGTCGTCCGGCGCAGGCTGCTGAAGCATCAACCACATCGCGCGCACGTAGTCGCCGGCAAAGCCCCAGTCGCGCTGGGCGTCAAGGTTGCCCAGCGCCAGGGAATCGGCCAGGCCGAGCTTGATGCGCGCGACGCCGTCGGTCACCTTGCGGGTGACGAACTCAAGCCCGCGTCTCGGCGACTCGTGGTTGAAGAGAATGCCCGAGACCGCGAAGAGATCGTAGCTTTCGCGATAGTTCACCGTGATGTAGTGCCCGAAGACTTTCGACACGCCATACGGACTGCGTGGGTAGAACGGCGTATTCTCCGTCTGCGGAATCTCGCGCACCTTGCCGAACATCTCGCTCGACGACGCCTGATAGAACTTGATCCTCGGATTGACCGTCCGGATGGCGTCGAGCACCCGGGTCACTCCCTGCGAGTTGAACTCGCCCGTCAGGAGCGGCGTGTCCCACGAAGCCGGCACGAACGACATCGCCGCCAGGTTGTAGAACTCGTCGGGCTTGTGCTGGTCGAGCAGACGGATAATCGACAGCTGATCGAGCAGATCGCCCGGACACAGCGTGACGCGACCGCGCAGGTGATCGATCCGCCAGTCGTTCGGCGCACTCAATCGCCGGACGACACCGAAAACCTCATAGCCCTTCTCGAGCAGGAGCTCCGCGAGATAGGAGCCATCCTGTCCGGTAATGCCGGTGATGAGCGCTCGCTTGGACATGCGGAAGAATTGTACGTCAGCGCGGCGACGGATTGCCACAGGCGCCGGCGACCGGGAGAGCCGGAACGGAGTAGACCTCGTAGTCCAGACCCAGATTCCCCCTGAACGAAGACCTCGCGAGGAATCGTTCGGCCAGCACCAGGTGGCGCAGCGTGGGGTGGCCGAACACCGGCTCGGGCACAACCACCCAGTTGCATCCGGCAACCTGCTCGACACCGGCGTCGAGTGTCGTCCGCAGATTTGCAACACGACGCGCGGTGAACGGCGCGCCACGAACATCGAGCCAGTCGCGGCCCAGCAACACCGTGCTGTCCTGTGGTGCGTGCTGCCGAATCCATGCCTCGGCCAGCGCGTGGGTGGGCGCCATCACACGACGGCTGAACGACACCGCTCCAGACCATACGGGCGGCCACAGCACGACGAGCATGGCCGCAGCCGCCACCAGATCCGCCAGGCGGCGCCGGGGATGGAGGCGCGCCGCCAGTGCGGCATGCAGCACTCGCGTCAACGTCACGAGCGCCGCGGCGCCGGCGACCGACACGTACGGCAGCATCGGGTACACCCAGCGCGCAAATTGCGACGGGCGCCCGGTCATGAACCAGATGTACAACAGCGGAAAACTGACGACGATCCACAGCCGCGGGTCGCGCGTCGAGAGCGCATAGGCCGTAAACGCGCCTGCCAGGAATACGATCGGCCATCCCGCACCAGGTCCGGCCAGCGTCGCCAGGTAGAACCACGCGGGATTCGCGGTCGCGTTCCAGTGCCCACTTCCCGTAATGGCCACCTGATCCGACAGCTGCTTCAGGAAGTTCGGAACATCGGCCCACATGAAGTGGTTCGTCACGGCAACGGCCACGACGAAGGCCGCAAATGCCGAAAGGCACATCCGCACGCGCTGCTGGCCCGGCGTACCGGCGATCGCCGCGATCGTCACCGGAACCATCGCAAAGACGGCCGAGTATTTGATCGCGCCGGCGACACCCGCGAGCGCGCCGGCCGCGATCGCCCACGGTCGCTTTCCGTTGTCGTAATACACAAGCGCAGCGAGCGTCGTCGCACAGACGACCAGCACCATGCCCGGATCGTTGCGCGCGAGCGTTGTCACGTCCACCGACAGCGGCACGATGGCCACGAGCGCCGCGCTCAGCAGGCCGGCGGCCGATCCCGATAGACGCCGGCCGATCAGACCCGTGACAGCCACGGTTGCGACACCCACCCAGATATTCGCCAGACGCGCGGCCTGCACGAACTCCGCGACCGGCATCGCGGTGATGGGCTCCACCGAACCGCTCGTGAGGCCGCGGAGAAAACTGAGCAACGATGCCGCAGCGAACATCCAGAACACCGCGCCGGGATAGTGCTCCACGGTCGTGTGCTGCAGCTCGCCGGTCACGAAGTAGTGCTTCACCGACGCCGCGAACCGATGCTCGTCGATATCGAGCGGCGTGTGGCCGAGATCGCCGGCATAACCCGGAAGCCGGACGAGCGCCGCGAGCACACAGATGGCAATGAGGCCCAGCGGGAACGCATGCGCGCGTGCGATGTCGCGCCAATGCCGCGATCCGTGCGCGTCTGGCAAGAATGCCACCCACGTGCAGGACCACCAGCAGACTGACGAGGAAAGCGGTGCCGGGAAGAAGCTCGCGCGCAACGCCGAAGAGCCGCAGCAGCAGCGCCGCCGCAATCAGGGCTCTCAGAGAGACGAGCATCGGCGTGATGGTACCACGCGGGCTACATCAGATATCTGCGCAGCGCATCCTGCCATGTGGGCATCGCCACAATTCGATTCAGCTTGTCGTTGGCGAGCGCGGCATACTGTGGACGCGGCGCCCGGAGCGACACGTTCGCCACCGATACCGGCATCAGGCGAGCCTCGTGCTCCTTGCGCAAGAGGCGGGCGATTTCACGGCCAACATCCAGCCACGTCCCGTGGCCGGTGCCGACGCAATGGTACAAGCCCTGGCCGCCGCGCTCGACGAGCGCCTTCGTCGCGGCCGCAACATCGGCGACATAGCTCGGCGACACCGTCCGGTCGACGAACACCTTGGCCTCTTCCCCGTTTGCGATGGCGCGCACGATGCGATCGATCGAGCTCCGCGCCTGGATGCCGCCGAACAAGCTCTCCACACGAAGAACGAGCGCGTGCGGCGCTTCGAGCGCGAACCATTCGCCGACCAGCTTTGATTGCGCATACACGCTCCTGGGATTCGGGGCGTCTTCTTCGTCGTAGGGCCTCGTCGCCGTTCCGTCGAACACAAAGTCGGTGCTGTAGTGCACAAGCGTGGCGCCGGCCTCCGCCGCCGCTCTCGCCAGCACTCGCACCGCAAAGGCATTCACATTCAAGGCGGCGGCGGCGTCTTCCTCGGCCTGGTCGACGTTGTTGTACGCGGCGCAATTGATGACGACGTCCGGGCGATCCGCACCAACACGAGCCATGACGGCGGTGAAATCGGTGATGTCGAGCTCGTCACGAGAGTACGCGCGCACGTCGGCTGCGTCTTTGAAGGCGTCGATGATGGCGCCGGCGAGTTGGCCGCGCGATCCGGTGACGAGCACTCTCATCAGCGTTTTCTGTCTTTCACCGCAGCGCGGGTTTCGCGGTCCACCTCGCGCTTCTTGATCGCGTCGCGCTTGTCGTGCGCCTGCTTGCCCTTGGCCAGCGCAAGCGCCACCTTGACGCGGCCGTTCTTGAAATACAGGCGCAGCGGCACGAGCGTCATGCCGCGTTCGATGGTCTTGCCGATCAGCTTCCGGATTTCGTGGCTGTGCAGGAGCAGCTTCCTCGCGCGCAGCGGAGGATGGTCGGCGTAGCCACGGTGCGAGTAGGGCTGGATGTGCACGTTGTGGACGAACACCTCGCCGTCCTTCACCTGCGCGTAGCTGTCGCGCAGGTTCACGCGCCCCTCGCGAATCGACTTCACTTCGGTGCCGAGCAGCGCGACGCCGGCCTCGAACGTTTCGATGACGTGGTAGTCGTGGAACGCCTTGCGGTTCTCGGCGATGTTCTTCTGGGCGGCTTCGCGCGCGGTTTTGTCGGCCATGGAGATGGCTGGGCGAAAGCCCAGCGCTACCGTTGAGAATGCCGCACTGTTGTCAGTGCCTGGAAGATTCGAAAGATGCGTACGCGAGAACCTCACCGCCGAGAATCATACCGGAAATTGTTCGGCCCGGTGCTTGCACCGGAAGCCGGGATGAGCGAGCGGAAGACAACCGCAGAGATGGGCGGAGAATTCCTTCGCGACGCGGCAGTATTGACCGCAGTGTTCATCCCGCTCGATTTCGTGATGGTGCACGAGCCTTTGACAGTCTGGGCGTGGATCGCCATACTCGGAATATCGGGTGGGTCATTCGCAGCCGGCGTTGCTGTGGAGAGAGTGAGAAAATGATGAGTGAGCAGGCCTTGCTGGTGATTGCCCCTATCGTCAGTCTGATTATTCTGGTTGGGATTGCCGGGGCGTACTTCGCCAGGAAAGAGCGGCGCCAGGGTCAACACGCGAACTCCAAGCAGAACTGAAGCCTGCACTACAGATTCGCGGTCGATTGGCGTCGCGCCCGGCTCTCGCCGGCCAGTTTCGCCGCCAGCAGCACCGCCTGCACCATGCTCTCGGGATCGGCGATCCCCTTCCCGGCAATATCGAATGCCGTGCCGTGATCGACCGACGTGCGGATGATCGGCAGGCCGAGCGTCACGTTGACCGCCTGACCGAACGCCACCATCTTGATCGGGATCAGCCCCTGATCGTGATAGCACGCAATCACGGCGTCGAACTCGCCTCGCATCGCACGCAGAAAGATCGGTATCGCCGGGAAACGGGCCGGCGATGTCGATGCCCGCCTTCGCGCTGCGTGCAACCGCAGGTTCGAGCACGTGCGATTCTTCGATCCCGAGCACACCGTGCTCGCCCGCGTGCGGGTTCAGGCCAGCCAGCGCGAGACGCGGGTGCGGAATGCCGAAGCGCGGCAGCTCGCGGCAGCGTCAGGTCGATGATGTCCATCACCGATTCGATCGTCAGCGCGGACGGAACCCGCGCGAGCGGAATGTGAATGGTCGCCAGCACGACGCGCAGCTTCTCCGACCAGAACATCATCGCCACGCGCTGCGCGTGGGTCAGCGTCGGCCAGCATCTCGGTGTGTCCGCGCCAGGGGAGGCCGGCGAGCGCCAGCGCCTCTTTGTTGATCGGCGCCGTGGCGATCGCAGTGATGCCGCCCGCCTGCGCATCGCGCACCGCGCGCACGATGGTCTCGTAGGCCGCAGATCCAGCCTCGGCCGAGAGCACGCCTGGCGGAAACTCCTGTTCGGGACCATAGAAAAGCGGCTCACACACCGCAACGCACGCGCGGGTCGCTCATGGCCTTGCGAGCGATCTCGGGACCGATGCCGGCCGGATCGCCGGCGGTTATTCCGATTCGCGGGAGCGACATATCTACAGGAGATCAGGAGATCAAGAGCCGTTCGAGAAGAGTCGGTGAGTCAGCGGAGTCCGCGAGTCATGCAGTCCGAAGAGTCGAGAGAGATCACAGAGTCTGGAGAGTCCTGGAGTCGTCGGAGTACTCTCGTTTGAACCAATCCCTAATCCCCAATCCCTAATCCCCAGCCCAGTCCCGCATGATCCACAGCCGCCGTCGCCGCACGATCCGCAGCCGCCCGTGCCGCACCCGGTGGGATTGCTGCACCCGCCTTCGTCGCCGCACCCGCCGCCCTTCACACCCTTCGCGTTCGGCAGCTCGTAGCGGAGACAGCACTTCAACCGGCCGCACAGGCCGGAGAGCCGCGATGGATTCAGGCTGAGGTCCTGCTGCTTGGCCATCTTGATCGACACCGGCTCGAACGCGTTCAGCCAGGTCGTGCAGCACAGCGGCCGGCCGCAGGATCCGTAGCCGCCCAGCATCTTCGCTTCGTCGCGCGCGCCGATCTGCCGCATCTCGATGCGCGTGTGGAACTCGGACGCCAGCTCGCGCACCAGCTCGCGGAAGTCGACGCGGCCTTCGGCCGTGAAATAGAAAATCAGCCGCGACCCGTCGAACAGCTGCTCGACGCGCGTCAGCTTCATCTCGAGGCCGCGCTCGCGGATCTTCAGGAGCGCGACCCGGTGCGCCTCCTGCTCGCGCTGCTGCCGCTTGAGCCGCACCATCACATCGTCGGCCGTCGCCTTCCGGACGACGCGGTTGGGCGAGTCCTCGGGCAGGCTGACGCCGCTCCATGACCGTCGACGGCGTGGAAACGACAGCGCCAACGGCGCTGCCGTCTTCCGACTGCACGACGACCTTCTCGCCGGCCGTGCAGGGCGCGTCGGCAAACGCCAGATCGTTCAGAAGAAATGTCTGCGGCCGCCCGATGGGCGAGAACTTGACGGAGACGTAGCGGACTGGCGGCGGTCATTGAACTTATTTACTCCGCGTGGGGCCCCACCCCCACGCGCTGCCGTCGCTGACGCTCCGGATCTTGAGTCGATCGGCAATCTGCTTAGTGAACATTAATAGCCAGCCAGTCTGCGACGACCTTGGGACCGACGTTGCGTCGAGCGCGTCCTGCGCGCGGGCGACGGCCGTAAATGCGCGTTCGACGCGATCGACGCCGAGCGAGCGCGACAACGCTTCCAGCGCGGGGCGGCGATCGAGGTTGGCCAGCAAGCTCGCATCGGCGCCGCTCGTCAGCAAACCGATATCGCGCAGCAACGAGGTCATCGCCTGCAGCCTCGCGGCCAGGTGCTCGCGCTCGACCGCGGGCGTCGGCCCACCCTTCAACAGATCCTTGCGCCTGCTCCAGGCGGGTGCGCGGATCGCGCGCCGCCACCTCGAGCAGGCGCTCGGCGTCGCGCGCTGGCCTCGGCAAACTCGCCGGAATCGAGATCGAGCGCCCGGCTGACGCTGCCATCGGACACGGCGGCGGCCGTCAGCGCGTCGGCCTGCGAGTACCTGTGCGAACGCTCGAGCACCTCTGCGACTTCGGCGACCTGCAGCCGGCCGAATCGCAGATGCGCGCAGCGCGAGCGCACGGTCGGCAGCAGCACGTCAGGACGCGAGGTGACGAGGATGAACACCGACGCGGGCAGCGGCTCTTCGAGGGTTTTCAGGAGCGCGTTCTGAGCGGCTTCGACCAGCGCGTCGGCCTGATCGATGATGGTGACCCGCCGGCGTCCTTCGAACGGACGAAACACGGCCCGTTCGATCGCCGCCCGTACCTGGTCGATCTTGATCGAGCCGTTCTCGCCGGGCTCGATGATTTCCACGTCGGAAAACACGCCGCGCGCGATGCGGCGGCAGGCCGGGCATTTCCCGCATGCGTCCAGGGGCATGGCAGGGCGTCGCCTCGCCAAGCTCGGCGGCCGCCGAGCGTTCGCAGTTGAGCGCCTGCGCGATCGACGATCGCGCCGTCAGCCGTTTGCCGACACCTTCGGGCCCCGACAACAATCAGGCTTGGCGTCAGCGACTCGCGGGCGATAGCGCGCGCGAGCAGGCTCAGCAGGCGCCGATGCCCCGCAACCTCCCGGAAAGCCATGGTTTCGCCGAATCGTATCACTACCGTAACGTGTCATGACAGATCTCGACGGCCCGTGTGCCGCTGCAGCACACCCGCAGGCGCGAAGAGCGCGCGAACATGAGCAAAAGTGGGGCGATTCGCAGCTGTGAAAAATTTACCCACTGGCATCCGATTTGGAGAGGCAGCCTGCGTGACCCCGCAGCGGACTCGACGGACAGTTCTGGTGGTCGAGGACGCCATCGCCGTCCGAAACATGCTCGAAGACTTCCTGGGCCTGTACGGATACGACGTGCTCGTGGCCTCGCATCCCGATACCGCATTCAAGCGGCTGAAGCAGTCATCGGCCTCGCTCGACGCGATGATTCTCGACATCGGCCTCGACGACAACCGCTCGGGCATCGAAGTGCTCGAGCTGATGCGTCTCGACGATCGTTTCGTCAATCTCCCGGTCGTCGTGCTGACCGGCCTCAGCCTCACCAAGGAAGAGGAAGACTGCATTCGACGCAATCAGGCCCACCTGCTGCACAAGAAGGAAGGCTACGAACGGGTGTTCAATCGTCTGGCCGAGATCGTCGCTCCCCTCGCCGGACGGGCCTCCATGCCTCCCAAGTCGCGCGCACGCGCGTAAATAACTGACGCTCCATTCGCAGATTGCGTAGATTGGCAGATTGGTAGATTACGCAAAAGCATGCTGTAATCTGCGAATCTTCCAATCTGCGAATCTGCCAATGCGCGGCTCAGTCATCCCTCTTCTTCTGCTTCTCGCCACGCTCCCCGGCTGCCGTCGCGCGAGCCAGCGCGAAACTGAAGCAGAACCGGCCCTTCCCGTCATCGTCGAACGCGTGCGCCTTGGCAACATCCGCGGCACGGTCAGTGCGACCGGCATCGTCTCGACGCTTCCGGGCGCGACCTTTGCGGTAGTGGCGCCTCAGCTCGCACGTATTGCCGAAGTCACCAAGAATGTCGGCGACCCTGTCACAAGCGGCGAGGTGCTCGTGCGCTTCGAGTTCCCCTCTCTTCGCGCGCAGACCGTCGTCGACGCCGCCGGTGTGAAGGCGGCAGAGCTTCGCGTGCAGCAGGCGCGGCTGGCGCAAAGCCGACTGAAGGCGCTGGTGGATCGGGGCGCCGCATCGCGCAGCGAAATGGACGATGCGGAGCGGGAGCTCGCCAGCGCCGAGGGCGAGCTGCTGACGGCGAAGGCGGCCGCGACGGCGACCGGGACGCAAAGTCAGAGCACGGCGGTCCGGGCGCCCTTCGACGGCACGGTCACCGAACGGCTGCACAACGTGGGCGACACCGCGCGGCCCGAAGATAGCGACGCGATTCTCCGGCTGATCGATCCGAAGCAGGTCCAGGTGACCGCAACCGTCTCGGTCGCCGATGCCGGGCGGTTCGTGGTCGGCGCCAGCGCCAGAGCCATCGCGGAAGGAGCCATGGCGCGGGGTGGCGTAGCTGTGCCCCAATCAGGCGCCACGGCGGCGCCCGTGTTGCTGAGGGTGCTGACGCGCCCCGCGCCGGAGGTGGGCGCCAGGAGCATCGAGATCACCCTGGCGTTCGACACGCCGACCGATCTGCAGCCCGGCACACAGGTCGGCGTCGAAATCGACGCCGAGCAGCGATCGAACGTGCCGCTCGTCCCGGCCATTGCCGTCCTGAAAGACGACCCCAAACAGCCGGTCGTGGTCGTGGCAGCGGGGGATGTCGCTGAACGCCGCCCCGTGGTGATTGGCCTTGTCGATGCGGAAAATATCGAGATACTATCGGGGCTCAAATCCGGCGAACTGATCATTACCCAGGGGCACACCGCCCTGAGGGACGGCACGCCCATCAGCGTGAGCGCGCCATAACTTGCCAGCCGTAGCCCGCCTAAGCGGGCGAAGGCTGGACGAACGAAGGAGGCTCGACGTGAAACGCATGCTTTTCGCTGTGGCCCTGTGCACAGCTCTCGGGATTGTCACGTTCTACGCTCAGGCGCGGCGGTCAGAAACCAGCCACGCGCCGACCCGTACGCGAACAACGCTGACGCGGGCAAGAGCAAGTTCCCGCTGGCGGCGCCGGCCGGCACGGACAGCGGAGCAAAGGAGAAACCGCTGCCCGGCGCGGTCAACACCGGCTCGATTGATCCGTCCACCTGGAAATACGGGACGAGCACGGCTGCGCCCGCGGGTTCGAAACTCTGGAATCCGGTCAAGGTGAAGCTGAAGGCGGGGGGCCGCGTCACCGGCGGCACCGTGTTCAGCGCGACCGATCCGCTCACCTACTGCGCGATGGCCAACGCCGGCTACGACTACATCTGGACGGAGATGCAGCACAACGACCGCGACTGGTCGCACGCAGCGCGGATGTGGCGTACCTGCCCGCACGCGAAGGCCGTGCCCGGCGCACGCATCGCGTACGCCGACGAGCGCGAGATTCAGCGCGCGACCGACGCCGGCGCGCTGGTGATCGTCGTCCCGACCGTCGATACCGTGCAGGAAGCCACCGCCGCGCGCGACTGGACGTATTTCCCGCCCCTCGGCAAGCGCAGCCAGGGCGGCGGCCAGGGCTTCGACGCGGCGATGTGGGGCGGCGTGCCTGGCGGATACAGGCAGACCATCAACGACAACATCGTGCTCATCCTGATGATCGAAACGATCGAAGGGGTCAAGAACGCGCACGAGATCGCGAAGATCCCGGGCGTCGACGCGATCTTCGCCGCGAGCGGCGACCTCGGCAACTTCTCGGGCTACTCGCAGGGCTCACCCGACTACGAACGCCTGATCAACGTGGTGCACGACGCGGCAATCGGCGCCGGCAAGAAGCTTTGCGGTCCGTGGGCCTGGCGCGATCGTCCCGACTTCACCTGCTTCCAGAACGCGAGCGAGACGGCCGCCATCGCCAACGGCGTCACGGCCGAGCTGGGCAAGGATAAAGACACGCAGGGCAAGGTCGAGGTGGGGCCGTACGCGGCGCCGCCTGCGAAGTAAGACCTTCTAGTCATGGCAGATGGCGGATGGCAGATGGCAGAAACGGACCTCTGCCATTTTCCTGCCATTTGCCATCTGCCATTTGCCATGACAGGGGATCAGTACAACACGTACGCCGTGATCGAGTTCGTCCCCGGCAGGGCGATGTACTGCTTTCCGCCCACCATGAACGTCATCGGCGACCCTTGTGTCGTCTGCGAGATGTTGACGTTCCACACAGGCTTGCCCGTCTTGCCGTCAACCACCAGCAGTCCTCCGCCGCCGCCGAGAAAGACCAGCCCGCTCGCCGTCGACAGCACGCCCGACCGTCCGACAGGCGCGGGCAGATCCCACACCTTCTTGCCGGTAAAGGGATCGATCGCCCGGATGAACACGCCCGTCCGGTAGTCCTTCAACAGCGCGGCCAGTTGTTCGCGCGCCTTGGCGCCGGGAGTGCCGCGGCCGAACCACCGGTTGTCGGCCGTGGCCAGCGGATCGTCGTGCGACGTGTAGATGCCGCAACTGTCGCTGACGCGCGCGTAGAAGAGCTTCGTCGTCGGGTTGTACGACGTCGCCTGGAAATTCGCGCCGCCGCCGCCCGCCGGGCACGCGGCTATGCCCTCTTTGGTGGATATCGACGCGGGGTCGATAATCGGCTTGCCGTCGGCGGTGAACCCTTTGTGCCAGGTCACCTTCGTCGACGAGGTTCGACGGTCAGCAGCACTTCGCCGTTCGTGCGATCGAGAACGTAGAACATGCCGTTCCGATCGCCGTGCATCAGCAGCTTGCGCGGCTTGCCCCTCCACATGTCGTCCACGAGCAGCATCGGCTGCACGGCGTCCCAGTCGTGCGTGTCGTGCGGTGAGAACTGGTAGTACCACTTCAGCTCGCCCGTCTTCGCGTTCAGCGCGACGACGCTCGACGTGTAGAGGTTGTCACCAAGGCGCTCTTCTCCCGCGATATCGGGACACGGATTGCCGATCGCCCAGTAGATCAGATCGAGCTGCGGATCGTACGAGCCGGGCATCCAGGTGGCGCCGCAGCCGTGCTCGAGCGCCTGGCCGACCCAGGTCTCCGATCCTTTTTCACCGCGCTTCGGAATCGAGTACCAGCGCCACACGCGTTCGCCGGTCGACGCGCGATAGGCATCGAGAAAGCCGCGCGCCCCTTCTTCGCCGCCGGCGACGCCCACCACGAGCAGATCGCCTACGGGCAACGGTGGCGACGTGGAGCTGTACGAGTCGACGTGCGATCCCATTTCCGCGTCCCACAGCTTCTCTCCGGTGAATCGATTGAAGGCCAGGAGATGCGCGTGGTCGGTCACCATGAACGCCCTGTCGCCGCCGATCGTGACGCCGCGATTGGTCCCGATGCCGCCTTCGCTGAGGATGCCCTCGGTGCGGGGCTGGCTGTAGGTCCAGATCTGGCGGCCGGTCGTCGCATCGAGCGCGAAGATTTCGTTCGCGCCCGGTGACGTACATGATGCCGTCCTGCACGACGGGCGTCGACTGCACCGCTCGCGGACTGCCGGATATCGGAAAAATCCAGGCGGCGCCCAGCCGTTGCACGTTGGATGCGTTGACGAGCTCCAGCGGGCTGTAGCGATTGCCGGTCAGACTGCCGTCGTAGTGCGTCCAGTCCGCTTTGGGCGCAATCGGCTTCTCACGGTAGACGTCGCCGTCCTTCAAGAGCAGCACGTACCGGCCGTTCTCCAGCAGCACGGCCGACACCTCTGACTGCGCGAACAGCAGGCCGGTTCGCGAGCGCCCGTCGGCCATTTTGATGGTGACCGTCTCGGCTCGAGGCGCGACCGCCGATCCGCGCGCAGGCTCGCTCGTGGCAGGCCCTGGCGACGGACCGGCGCCGCGCGCCGGACCGCCTTCGCGTGCAGGACCCCCACCGCGTGGCGCAGCCGCACCGCCCTCGCGACCCGCGCCCCCTCCACGCCGGCCCGTGAAGCCGCCGGTCGCCATGGCGGGATTCGTCCCCGCCAGCTCGCGAACGCCCGTCAGCACCTGACGTAGTTCGGCATCCTCGAGCCGAAGAGGCGGCGTGTGGCGCGCGCCGATCGCGGCCGTCACTTCGGCGTCGGTGTGATATCTCACGTACGTCAGAATCGCCGGCGCGCTCGCCCCGGTCATGGCGGCGCCATGACAATTGCCGCAGCGGCTCTGATAGGTGGCGACCGCCGAAGAAGGAGCCTGAGCCGACGCCGTGGACGCGACGAACACCACCACAACGCCGCCGAGGGCCTGGACCATCCGTTTCATCTCTTGTCCTCGTGACGTAGTGTCCGGCTAAAGCCGGACACTACGTACTACACGGAAATCTTCAGCAGGCGTGTGCTGTTTTCCCACGTGATCTTCCTGAACACGTTCGGCGCCGCCAGTTTCTTCAGCGCGGTCAGCGTGGCGCGCGCGACGCACCGGCCCGTGGTTCCGCCACGGCCGTCGGGACACGGGCAGTCGCTGCCAAACATCAGCTTGTTCTGGTGCCGTTCGAGAAACTTGGCGGCAAACTCGGGATCGCGGGTGAGGAAATTGTTGGCCGAGTTCGCCGACATGTCGGCATACAGATTTTCGTAGTCGCCGAGAAACTTATCGGTCACACCGCCCGGTTTGATCGGCCCCTTCGGATAGGACGTGTCCTCGGCATAATCGGCGCTGACGTTCGCCCAGAACGCATCGGCATGACCAATGAACGTCGTCTTCGGGAACGCCTTGAGCATGGCGTCGAATTTTTTCAGCCCGGTGTTGAACACGCCCTGGCTTCCAGGCTGGGTCACTTCCTGGAAGTGAATCGTGATGGGCACGTTCAGCTCGGCCGCAAGCGCATAGAGGCGCTGCATCTCGGGCCCCGCGGCCTCGACCTGCGACTTGATTTCTCCGTAGCCGATCGCGCCGTTCTGCACGGCCTTTCGCAACTGGTCAATCGCAGCGGGTTGGGTGACGTCGATGCTCGCGAATCGCACGAACCGGCCGGGATAGGCAGACGACCACCGCTTTCGCGCGATCCTCGGCGTTCACGTTGGTCAGAAGCACGGCCTTCGTGACGCCGGACCCGTCGAGGTGTATCGCGTTCCCATCGGCGGTCTGCCTGAGATGCAGGTGGATATCCAGCACGGGCCCGCCCCACTCGTTTGCGGCGGGAGTCTGGGCGGAGAGCCGCGAGGCCGCGGCGACGGCAAGCGCGGATTGCAGAAATTCCCGCCTGTTCGTGTTTTTCATTGTTCGCGCCTCCTGCTCGGCTGAAGCCGAGCCCTACGCCACAAAATCCATCAGTCGGAAACCGGTTTGGTCGGATCGACCCACAGCCAGCACGTCGCACCCAGCAGGAAGAGACCTCCCGTCAGATACAGCGGCGCACTCCAGTTCGAGAATCGTTGAACCACGAACGCCACGAGAATGGGACTGAAAATCGCGCCAACCTGGCCCGACGTGTTCATGGCCGCGCTCACCGAACCCGCCCGCCGGCCGCCGATGTCGAGGCACGTGGCCCAGGCCGATCCGAGAAGAAAATTCGAAGAGGCGCCGCCAAGCGCAATCAGCAACGCCGACGTAACCGGCGATGACGAGAACGTACCCGCAATCGTGAACAGGCCCGCCGCGGCCAGCGCACCGCCGCCGGCGATGATGCGGCCCAGCCGGAGACCGAGCCGCTTCACCGCGCGATCCGTGGTCACGCCGCCGAAAAAATCGGCGGCCACGCTGAACATCAGCGGGCAGCCCGCGAGGATGCTGCCCGTGACTCCCGTCAGGCCTCTCGACGCGAGGTAGGTCGGCAGCCACGTCACGTAGAACGCATTGCCGAACGTCTGCGTGAAGTACATCAGGCAGAGGCAGACCACCGTGCGATTGGCCAGCAACCTCTTCCACTGGGTCGGCTCCAGCGCGTGACCGCTGTCGGCCGCGGCGCCATCTTCGATATACGGCTCGCTCCGCCGCGCTGACATCGGGATGCTCGGAGGGCGAATCGCGAAACCAGCGAAACCACGCGAACGCCCAGATGAACCCGATCGATCCGAACAGGACGAACATCGTTCGCCAGTCCATGACCCCGAGCAGCGCGGTCGCCAAAAGCGGAGTGAGTCCGCCCATGAGGTGCGCGCCCATGAAGAAAATGCCTTGCACGGTGCCGCGCTCGCGCCGCGGAAACCAGCGCGAGAACGTGCGCGCGACGTTCGGCCACGCGCCGGCTTCTCCCGCACCGAAGAGAAAACGCACGGCCAGCAGCGACGGATAGCCGAACACGAAGCCCGTGAGCACGGTAAACGACGACCACCAGCAGACGATGCGCGTCAGCACACGCCGCGTGCCCACCCGGTCGCCCCACCAGCCCGTCGGGATCTCGAAGAGCGCGTAGGACAGATAGAACGCGCTGAAGACGTAGCCCATCTGCGTGGCATCGAGCTGGAGATCGCGCGCGATGTGCGGCCGCGCCACGCCGATGGCGACCCGATCGAGATAGGTAATGGCCGCCAGCGTCACCGTCATGGCGAGCACTTTCCGCCGGACGCGGGAATCACCCGGAGCCGCCACAGTCGAAGCGATGGGCAGGGCCACTAAGGGGATTAATGATAACTTCTCCCGAGCATGCCGGATACGACCCCGAAAATCCTCGTCACCGACACGGAATACGGCAAGGCGGAACCTCGCTTCACGAACGCGCCGGGGTTCGAATGCCTGCGTACGCCCGGGAACGAAGAAGATCTTGCGGCAGCCATCAGGCAATATCAGGTCCGATACGTCATCGTTGGCGGCCGCAGGTTCGCGGGAGCCCTTTACGAAGCCTTGCCCGGTGGTGGCGTCATCGCACGATTCGGCGTCGGGTACGACGGCCTCGACTTGAAACGAGCGACGGAGGCGGGTCTTCTGTGCACCAACACCCCCGGCGTGCTGGACCAGTCGGTGGCCGAACACGCCATGCTGCTCGTCGCGGCAGCGGCCAAAGGACTCGTGCCGGCGGCGGCCGCCATGGCGGCCAGCGCCTGGAAACCCGCCACCGGCGTAGAACTGCGGGGAAAGCGGCTGGCTATCGTGGGATGTGGTGAGATCGGACGCGCGACGGCGCGGATCGCCACGCTCGGCTACGGCATGCAGGTCGTCGGCTGCACCAGACCCGGCGCCGAGACTCCTGGGGGATCGAGCACGTTGACGAGGTCACGAACGATTTCGCGACGGCGGTTCGAGGGGCAGATTTCGTCAGCATCCACATACCCGCTAACGCGAACAACGCAAGGTTCATCAATCGCGAGCGCCTGGCGTTGCTGGAGAGACGAGCGTGGCTCATCAACACGGCACGCGGCGCGGTCGTCGATGAATCCGCGCTCTACGGCGCGCTGACGACCGGCCGTTTGGCGGGCGCGGCGCTCGACGTGTTCGAACGCGAGCCGTACGAACCACCGGCGGGCGCCGGCGACCTGCGCACGCTGCGGAATGTGATCCTGACGCCGCATGACGGCAGCAACACCGTGGAAGCCAACGATCGCATGGCCGAGCGCGCGCTGCGGAACATCGCATTTGCCGAAGCGCGCGAGTTCGCCCGGATGGATCTCCTCAATCGAAGCGTCCTGCCGTAACCGCGACCTCGATCATCGTCTCGCTGTGCACGAACGCTCCGCGCTCGTCTTCCAGCGTCGCGACCACTTTCTTCGACTTCGTGTCGATGACGTCTCCCGTGGACGGGTACGCGTAACCGCCATCGAGCCCGAACGTGATCCAGCGAGGCTGCGCGCGAACCTCGATGGTCGTGGCGGGCACAGGCGGATAGGTCGTCGCGTCGAACACGTGGATGCGGTTGTCGACGCCGTCTGCCACCCACAATTCGCGTTCGTCCGGCGTAAGGGCGATGCCGTGGCTGGGGCATTCGAACTTTCCTGCCGCATCCATCTGGTATCCCTCGATGACCACGCGGTCGAGAATCAGTCCGGTCTGCAGGTCGGCCACCTCGAATCCGACCAGGCCGTCGACATTCGCAAACGCCCGCGAGGCCTTGCCGTCGATCGCGAACGGACACACGAAGCTCGAGAACGGGCCGACGTCCCTGACCGGTTTGTGCGTCTTCGTCTCGACGACGGTCAGGATCGAGGACTCCCACGCCGCAAGGAATGCGTGCGCACCGTCACGTGAGAAAAGGGTCTGCCGCGGATAGCCGGGAACGCTGATCGTCGTGACCAGATCGCCCCGTACGGCATCGACGACGTACCACTTCGGCGTTCCGAACGAAGGGGCGTAGATCGTCGCGCCGTCGGGAGACAGCGCAATGCGATCGCAGCAGCGGCCATCGTAGGTGTTTTCCCAGACGATCTTCCCGTCGGCCAGATCGAATGCCGCGAGGCGCTTCACCGTGCCGACATACAAACGCCCGGTTCGCGCGTTGGCCGCCACGCCACGCACGTGTTCGGGCTGCTGCCCCGCCGGCACGGGCCACGTGGGAATGCGCTTGAGGAATTTGTGGCCGCCGTCGATGTCGAACACGAGGATGCCGACACCCTGATATTCCACCTGGCTGGTCGAACCCGGCACCACGACGAACAGCAGCCGTCGAGCCTGCTGGGCCGCCAGCGGCCCGGTGACGAGCAAGGCGATGAGAAGGACGATCAGCCGCCGCAAGTGGGTTGCAGCGTTTCGAGCGACGTGATGTTAATCCGGCTCAGCGTCGGGCGCCGAATCAGGAACCCGCGGACTTCCACCTTCTGGCCTATCGCGCGTTCGGGCGAGTAGGCCGCCGAAACCATCAGGTCGAATGTCTCCGCGCCCAGCGGCATGTTCGCGGCGGCGCTCTTTTCCTCGGCGCTCGGCTGCGGGTTTCCCGAGCGGGCCGGCTCGGTTGTGTTCGTCAGCAGCCATGCCCGGTCCGATTGCGTCAGACAACCCACGACGCGAATGAGCGAAAAGTTCGGCACCGGCTCCGGTCCGGTTTTCGACACGACCTGAACGTTCGCGAGCTGCCCGGTCTGAAGCTCTTCGGGCCCGGCGGGGAATTCATTGATCTTCAACAGGTAGCTCACGATGTCGACGTAGGCCTCGTCGCTGAGGCTCCCTGCCGCACCGCGCGGCATCGTCGTCCTGGTTTTGTCGAAGAGCAGATGCAGGCTCGCCTCGCGGAACTTTTCCATGAAGCGGCTTCCTCGGAGCAGCCCGCCGTAACCGCTGAGGTCCTCTTTGTGGCAGTTCAAGCAGTGCGTGGCGTACTCATGCTGACCACGCGCCGCCTGATCTTCGGTATACACGCCGTCCCACACGGTCTTCGCGGCCGACTCCGTCGACTGCGCCGCACTGGTGGCCGTCAACGCGAAGACCAACGCCGCGACGAGTACGTAGTGTCCGGCTTCCCCGCCTTCGCCAAGGCTATGGCGGGTCGCGCCAAAGCTCGCCTGTTTCCTGCGAGCGACGGCGGAAGCCGGACCGCGATCGCGGCGCATCACTGGCATCCCGGCGCGATCGAGTCGATCGAGCTGATGGTCATCCGCTGCTCGCCCGGCAATCTGATCAGGAGGCCCCGGACGTACATTTTTTCGCCTTTGTGCGATTGCGGGTCGTACGCCATCGCATCGAGCAGGCGGAATTCCTGCGTGCCGAGAGGCGTCGCGGCGGCGGCGGTCTTATCCGGTGCGGGCGATCCTGTCGGCCGCAGACCCACGGGTTCGCTGGCTTTCGACAGCAGCCAGGTATTCTCGGGCCCCGGCACGAGACACCCGACGACCTCGACGTACGAGAAGTCGCCCACGGGCGGCGGAGGCTTCGGCCGGCCCGGCAACACGTTGATGCTCGACAGCCCTTCGGCCGTCAGATCCTCGGTCCCTGCCGGAAATCCGTTCTCCCTGAGCACGTGCGAGACGATATCGAGATACACCGTGTCGCCCATGCTCGCCGGCGCGCCGCGCGGCATGGTGGTCGCAATCTTGGTGTAGAACGTTTTCAAATCCTTGCCGGCGAAGATTCTGGCGAAGCGATCGCCTCGCAGCGCTGGACCGTTGGCACCACCGAGATCCGGACGATGACAGCCGCTGCAGGCGTTGTCGTAGGCGGCCGCGCCGCGATCGGCCTGCTCCTCGGTGTACACCCCGTCGGCAACAGTCTTGACCTGCTCCTGTGCGCGAACGGTCCAGTCGACGATGCCCGTCGCGAGCACGACTGTGATGGCCAGGGACGAACGCGCGAACGTTGTGGGGCGCATTCAGCGTTTCGAGGGAATTTTGGGCGTCGTGCCGCTTTCGGTGATGAGCTTGGTCAGCAAATCGACAGCCAGATCGACCGGCAGGCCGTCGGCCAACGCGATCGGCGTCCGCCCCGCCGCGTTCATCTCGTCGAGCTTCGCGCCGCGATCGGCAAGGAACTGCATCACCTCGACGACTTCGGGCTGCGTGCGCCCGTTCATGCCGACCGCGACGTGCATGATCGAGTTCTGCGTGGGCGTCGTGACCACATGCACGTCCGGATCGAGCTCGTACGCGTATGTGAAGGTCTTCAGCCGAGCGCCGCCCGCAGCGGCCATCAGCACACTCGACCCGTCCTGCGCCCTCAGCTTCGGATCGGCGCCGCCCGCCACGAGCGCGCGCATGACGTCTTCGTAGTCGCCGCGCGCCGCCATCATCAACGGCGTCTGCTCGCCGGCGGCGGTTCGGAAGCCGCCCCCACCGCCCCCGCCCCCGCCTGCGGGCAGCTGCGACCGCGGCGTGCGGACGTTCGGATCGGCACCTTTCTCGAGCAGCTTCTTGACGAGCGCCAGATCGCCGACCTGCGCGGCCAGATGAAGCGGCGTGTTGCCCGAGCGGTCGCGGCTGTTGACGTCGGCGCCGCCGTCGAGCAGCGCAATCGCCGCCGCTGTGTGCCGGTACGCCATCGCCACCATCAGCGGGTTGCTTCCCGACGGCAGCGCGTAATTCGGATCGGCGCCGGCTTCCAGGAGCGACCGCGATCGTCGCGACGTCGTTTTTCGTCGTGGCAAAGACCAGCGGCGTGAACCCGTTCTTCGAGACGGCCTTTGACGTTGGCGCCAATCTCCAGGAGCACCCTGGCGACATCGGCGTGACCTTCGGCGGCGGCCCACATCAGCGCGGTCTGGCCGCGGCGCGGGTCGGCGGCGTTCACGTCGGCGCCATGGAGCGCGAGTTGACGCACGGCATCGACGCTGCCCGCACCGGCGGCAATCATCAGGGCCGTCTCGCCGTTCCAGCGCGCGGTGTTCGCTTTGGCGCCGGCGGCGAGCAGCCGCTGGACGAGCGCCGCGTCGCCGTTGGCCGCCGCGAGCGTGAGCGGCGTCTCGCCGTACTCGTCAACGGTATTGGACCTGGCGCCGGCATCGAGCAGCGCCTCGGCCATCGTCCGCTCGCCCAGGTGGACCGCCCAGGCGAGCGCGGTCGCGCCGTCGGGCTGTGCCGCGTTGACGTCGGCCTTGGCGCGCAGCAGCGACGGGAACGCGTTCGCGATCGCGCCGCTTCACGGCGTCGAGCAGGCGGAGATCTCTCTGCTGGGCGAGCAGGGCGCCCTGGAGAGTGAGGGCAAGGATCAGGATCAGGCAATACAGGGCTGAAGCCCTGTGCCACCGCTGGCCGCCGAACCCCACGAACCTCACGAACCCGACGAACCGACGAACCCACGAACCTACGAACCATCTACAGATCCGTCAACCGTCCCGTGCTGTCGCCGAAGCCTGTCGACGTGCGGCACGCCCGCGAGATCGAACATGTTCAGGAACAGGTTGTTCAGCGGCGTCTCCTTCGGGTAGACGAGGTGGCGATTGCCCTTCACCTGGCCGTCCGCGTTGCCCGCCGAGCACGATCGGCAGATCGTCGTGCGTGTGGATGTTCGATTCGCTCAGGCTGCTGCCGAACACGACGAGCGAGTGATCGAGCAGCGTACCGTCGCCGTCGGGCGTCGTCCTGCAGCTTCTTCAGCAGGTACGCGAACAGCGACGTGTGCAGCTCGTCGATCTTGATCAGCTTCTCGACGCGCTCGGGATCGCTGCTGGTGATGCGAGATCGAGTGATGGCCGTCGGAGATGCCGATCTCGCGATAGGCACGGTTGCTGCCGTCGCGGCCCATCATGAACGACGCGACGCGCGTCATGTCGGTCTGCCACGCGATGACCTGCAGGTCCATCATCAGCTTGGAGTACTGAAGGTAGTCGTCCGGCACCGCGCTCGGCCGTTCCATGTGCGGCAGCTGCATCAGGACGTTCTGCTCTTCGGCACGCTGAATCCGCCGCTCGATGTCGCGCACCGCTTCGAGATACTCGTCGAGCTTGCGCTTGTCGCCCGCGCCAAGGCTGCCCTGCGAGACGCGACAGGCTGCCGGCGTCACGTAATCGAGCACGCTCTTCTGGCTCTCCAGCCGCGCACGCCGAGCGGCCGCGATCGGTGCTCTCGCCGTCGCCGAACAGCCGCTCGAACACCGCGCGCGGATTGATTTCCGCCGGCAGCGGGCTCGTCTCGCCCCGCCACGACATCGACATGTACGCGCAGGTGTAGCCCGAGTCGCAGTTGCCGGCGAGCGGCTGCGGCTCGAGCGCCGAGCTCCAGCGACGACAGCTGCGTGTGCTTGCCGAACTCCTTCGCGGCGATCTGATCGGCCGAGATGCCCAGCTGGAAGTCGGCGCCGCCGGTCTTGTACGGATGCACGCCGGTGAGGAAGGTCGCGGTCGCGCGCGCGTGATCGCCAGGACCGTCGCCGAGCGCCCGGCCGGTCACCTGCGCCAGGCCGCTGAAGACGACGATGATTCTCGCGGAACGGCTCGAGCGCCTTCATCGTCGGGCTGAACTCGAAATTCGCGCCCGACGGTCTTCGGCGTCCACATGAACTGGCTGCGGGCTCTTGTCGGAGCAGCCGATGATGCCGTTCGGCGTGTAGACGTACCCGAGCCGCACCGGCGCCTTGGCGCGCTGCCAGCGCCGACGCGCGCGAGGCGAAGGCCGGAAACATCGAGTCGAGCACGGGCAGGGCCACCGCGGCGCCCAGACCTCGCAGGAACGTCCGACGCGGCAAGCGCTTTGTTGGTGATGATCATGCACTCCGCTCGCTAATTGGTGTTCTGCGCCGCTCGCCTCATCTGAAACGGTGTGCTCTTGCACGACCGCGAGAATCAGCGACGACATCCGATAGTCGTCGCGCGCCGCCTGCCGCGCGCGATCGCGCGAATCGTCGGCTCGTCGTAGTGCTCGACGCCCCGCCCGAGCGCATAGGTCAGCAGCTTCTCGGTGGCCGTCCGCACGAAATCTTCGCGGTATTTGCGTCAGCAGCAGCTGCGTCAGCCCGGCCGGACCCTGAAACTCGGTGCCGTCCGGCAGCCTTCCCGTGGCGTCGATCGGCGCGCCGGCATCTTCGGTCTCGCCACTTGCCGACGCCGTCGTAGTTCTCGAGCGCGAACCCGATCGGATCCATCCGCGCGTGGCACGCGGCGCAGACGGCATTGGCCCGGTGCTGCTCCATCTGCTCGCGCAGCGACAGCGCCTTGCCGTTCTTCTTCGCCTTCAGCTCGGGCACATCGGCCGGCGGCGGCGGCGGCGGCGTGCCGAGCAGGTTCTCGAGAATCCACTTGCCGCGCTGCACGACCGACGTGCGGTTGGGATAGGACGTCACCGTCAGGATGCTGCCCTGGCCGAGCAGCCCGCGGCGATTCGGCATCGGTCAACGCCACGCGGCGGAACTGCGACCCGTAGACCTTCGGAATGCCGTAGTGCTCGGCCAGCCGCTCGTTCACGAAGGTGTAGTCGGCTGTCAGCAGATCGAGCAGGCTGCGATCCTCGCGGACGATGCTCGCGACGAACAGCTCGGTTTCCTTCACGAACGCCTGGCGCAGCGCTTCGTCGAACGGAAAGATCACCGGATCGGGCTGCACCGTCTCGACGTTGCGCAGGTGCAGCCACTGCCCGGCGAAGTTGGAGATGAGCGCATCGGCGCGCGGATCGGCGAGCATGCGCCGCACCTGCTGCTGCGAGCACAGCCGGATCCTTCAGCCTGCCCCGTTCCGCCAGGTCGAGCAGCTGGTCGTCGGGAATGCTGCTCCACAGGAAGAACGAGAGCCGCGACGCGAGCTCGAGATCGCTGACGCGGATAGGCCTTGCCCGGCGTCGCGCGCGCCGGATCGTGCTCGACGCGGAACAGGAACTCCGGCGACACGAGCAGCGCCTCGAGCGCGCGCTGAATGCCGCTGTCGAAGTCGCCCGCCTCCGCCGCTGCCGCGGCTACGGCGGGCACGCTCCGGCCCTTCTCGTAGAACGCGCACAGCGGCTCGATGTCGGCGCGCGTCACCGGACGCCGGAACGCGCGCCGCGCGAGCGTGCGTCGAGAATCGTGCGCGCGCACGCCGCGCTCTTGCCGTCACGGTCTTCGCCGGGCGGCAGACGAAAATCTTCGCGCGGCTCGGCGTCGTCGCCGCGACCGGTCGGCGTTGTAGGGACCGCCGATGATCAGCTGGCTGACTTCCGGCGTGCCGCCCGGCACGTCGAAACGCTTCACGCGGGCGCCGTCCAACCGGAGATCGACCGGATAGGGCACCTGGGGAACCCCGCTCGTCCGCCGGCGCCGCCTCCGCTCGCTCCGGTGCTTCGCTTTCCGCCTTGAGGTTTTCGCGAGGCGACGTGACGCCGACCGAATGAAGTCCGGCTTTCACCGGCACTCGCACCTGGTAACGGATCGATCTCCTGTTCGCTCGCCGGTCGGCTGCACGCCCGGAACGCGGACCTTGAAGACGTACTCGCGCGTCGACCGGAAAGTAGTGCTGCACCGAGATGCCCGCGCGCGAGTCGAACGGCAGGTCGTCGCTCGAGCTGCTCGTTGCGGACGCCCTTGAACGGATCGCGCGGCGCCTCGTAGATCTCTTCAAACGGCTTCGTCGCGAGATCGCCGACGGCCAGCCGGCTGACCCTGCGCGCGGCCGACATGTAGCGCTCGAGCAGCGCCGGCGAGGTCGAGAGCACGGCCGCGATGTTGTCGAATCCGTAGCCCGAATCGTCGACCGGCAGCCACTCGCCCGGCTTGACGTCGACGGCCAGCAGATCGCGGATCGCGTTGCTGTACTCGGCGCGATTCAGCCGGTGAACCGGCGCCCGGCCCGGATTGGGGTTTGCCGCAGCCGCGCGGTCGAGCGTCGTCTCGAGGAAAGTGGCGAACGCGGTCAGCTCTTCCGGTCGTCGGGCCGATCGCGCACGTTGGGCGGCGGCATCTCTCCCGAACGCACCTTTCGCAGGACCTTTTCCCACGCACCGGCGTCAGCGCTCACGCTGGTCACGTCGACCTGCTGCAGAGAGAGACCGCCGGTCTTCAGCTTGTCGCTGTGACAACTGACGCACGATCGGTTCACCAGCGCCGCGTGCGAGGAGACGTCGGTTGGCGCGGGTTTCTGCACCTGCGACGAAGCCTGCCGGGTGTACATGGGTGCCCACAGGAGCATGCTGCCCGCCGCGAGCCACACCAGTCGCATCGTTGTCACGTTGACTCTCTCCATTATCGGGTTTTTTGCGTCGAATTCGACCTCTGATCTTTGACCTCAACCCTTTGGGGGAGCAGGGTGGATTTGCCCTGCACGCTATACTTTGCGTCGAGAAATGCCCGATTTACGCTGGCGCCGCGCACTCGCTCTGCTGTTTCCCGCGCTGCTCCCCTCCCTGCAACTGCTTCTGTTCGGCCCGCATACCCTGTATGCCGGAAACCCCGAAGAGTTCAGCGCGCCGTTCCCGAGCATCATCGTGCACCTGGCGCCGATGATCCTCGGGGTCACGGGCGTGCTCATCCTTATTGGCCTGGCGCTGCCCGAGCGCTTCTATCGCCACTACCTCGTCGGATTAGTGGGTCTTGGTCTCGTCCTCTGGGTCCAGGGGAACCTGATCGTGGGCGACTACGGCGTGCTGAACGGCGAAGACATCGATTGGACGGGACAGGCCTGGCGAAATCGCTACGAGCCGGTGCTCTGGATCGGGCTGCCGCTCCTCCTCATCATTTTCGCGCAGCGGTTGTTTACCGTGTCGGTGTTCGCCAGCCGCATCCTCGTCGCCCTGCAGGCGGCGCTGCTCGCCGTGACAGCTCTGAAAGCCGACCCCGAGGCGCGGACGAAATGGGAAGGGCCGCCGGACGCCATCTTCGAAGCCTCGTCGACCCGGAACGTGTTCCACTTCGTGCTCGACGGCTTTCAGTCCGATGTCTTCCTCGACATCATCGAAGCGGAACGCGCCGACATGGACCGCCGCTTCCCGGGATTCACGTTCTTCGCCGATCACGCCGGCGCGTTCCCGACGACGATCGTCAGCATCCCGACGATGCTGACAGGACAGCCTTACCGGAACCAGGAACCGATGCGCCGGTTCATGAGCCGGGTTTTCAAACGCGGATCGATCTTCAACGTGATGCGCGCACAGGGCTATCAGGTGGATGCGATTTCGGGCCTGGTCTACGACCGGGCGTCGGCCACCAACTACTACCGCCTTCCGACCCCGTACGTGACCTACGACGCATACGTGCGGTTCACGGCCTGGCAGCTCGCCGACCTGTCGCTCTTCCGGCACTCCCTTCATCTGCTGAAGCCGGCGATTTACAACAACCAGTCGTGGCGGCTGCAGAACGCGTTCGGCCAGGAGAACTCGGACACGGCCGGCCGTCGTCATTTCCCTGTGAACGCCGAAGCGTTCATGAGGGATTTCACGCCACGGCTGCACGTGACCCACGATCGGCCCCTCTACAAATACGTGCACGTGGGCATTCCTCACTGGCCGATGACGCTCGACGCTGACTGCCGCTACATCGGCATCAAGCGCGCGTCGCGCGAGCTGTACACCGGCCAGGCCCGGTGCGCGGTCAGGCTGGTCGCCGAGTTTCTCGACCGGCTGCGCGAGCTCGGCATCTACGACAGCAGCATGGTGCTCATCACGTCGGATCACGGCATCGCGATCACGCCGGATGGGTTCACCGGCGAGCGCGAAACGCTCGGAGGTCCGCTGTCGAACATGTCAGGCAGCGCGCTTGCGCTGCTCGTCGTGAAGCCGCCGCAGACGACCGGCCCGATCCGCATCTCGCAGGCGCCGACGATGATCGGCGACATCCCTGCAACCATCGCCGACACGATGGGCCTGAAGAATCCGTTTCCCGGCACGCCCGCGATGAAACTGGACGAACACGCCCCGCGGCCGCGCACCTTCGCCGTCTATCCGTGGAGCAGCGCGGATTGGGCCGCCGATCATTTTCCCTACATGGATGTGTTCACGATCAACGGTCCGGTGATCGATGGGCAGGCGTGGCAAGCCGAGGAGCCGATCTACGCGCCGGGTCTCGACCCTGCCGGCCGCACGCGCGGGTTCTACCGGCCCGAGCGCGGGGGACCCGGCATCATGTTCCGGTGGAGTGGCCCGACGTCCTATCTGCACGCACCTCCCGATGCGAAGGGCTTCGAGATGGGCGTGCGATCGAATGCACCCATGCCGCAAACGATCACCGTCGAGGTTCGGGGCAAGGTGATCGACACGCAGAGGCTGACCGACCACGAGTGGCACACCATCAGCTACCAGCTCGATCCTGCCGCGAAGGACGCCAAGCCCGATTCCCAGTGGGTGGTGTTGAGAGTCGACCCGATGTGGAAGCCGCCGCGCGACGGGCGCCAGCTTGGCGTGATGACGCGCGACTTGAAATGGAAATGAACTGCCATGACATGATCACCATCGTACGCCGGCGCTCGTCCACGCCATGTGGGCGCCGTACTCCTTGCTCGGATCGTTCGAGTAGTTCGACTCGTAGGTGTAATCGAACCGCACGTCGAATCGGTGATTCATCATGTGGATCCAGGCAATGCCCGGCACGAAGCGGTGATCGAGGCGCAGGTGATCGACATCCTCAATCTCCACGACCCGGCTCGTGTAGTGCTTGAGGCGGTAGCGGAGCTGCATCACGAACATGTCTCTGCTGGTCAGCTGCATCCCGTGCTCCAGCCAGTAGGTCCAGCGCTGGTAGTCTCCTCTCGCGAGATCCTCGTCGTTGGTCTCGAAACGGGCACCCGCTTCCCAGTGGCGTCCTTCGCCGAGCGCCTCGCGAAACTCGACTCCTACATAGTGCTTGCGGGCGTTGGTCTCCGGAGCGTCGTTGTATCGCTTCAGCCTGTGAGCGGTGAAGAAACGGATTCGGCGGTCCGGGCTGAAGCGGTACTGCACGCGCGGCATGATTTCCAGATCCTGATCGACGAGGTCCCGGTCCTCGGATGTGCCCTTGAAGCCCACCTGACCGACCGCCTCGAATTCCCAGTTGCGCGTCAGGCGACGCTCGAACGTCGCTTCGAGTCGCTGGCTGACGCGATTCCACTTCTCTGTATTCGTATATTGATGCCCGGCAAGCTCGTAGCTGAACTCGAAGTCGTCCGATACGAACATCACGCCGCCACCCAGCACGGCGCCATAGGCACCGAGGTTCTCCTGATCGAAGTTGACGTTCGAGGAAAGCCCGTTCGAGACCCGTGCGAAGAGCATCCACGGACCATGGGACGGTGGCGGCGCGGTCAGAAGCGGTGTCGGCGCTGTGGGAACCGTGCCCGGATCCTGGCTGCTGGACACCGGCGTGGTCTCTTCACCGGTTGTTCCGTTCTGTGCGAACGCCGCACTCGCAGTACTAATGATGATGGCAAGCAGGCAGAGCCAGACTCGCGTCATTGTGTGCTCCTTTCCAGGATCCGCCATTCGCACAGTTCGATCAGCTCCGGCGTAAACTGACGGCGTTCGGCCAATGACCAGCTGATGGCGATGTGGCGGGCGAGCGACAGCGTCGCCCATACGTCAATGGATTCACGGGTGGTGGTCGACGACAATTGCAGATACCGCTCGACGAGCATCTCTGTCCGGTCGATGAGATGCTCCGGATGACCGAAGCGGCGCAGGCTGTACTCCTCGACGTGGGCGACGAAGTTTCCGATGTCGAGCGCGGCAGGACCGTGGGCGTACAAATCGAGATCCGTCAGATACAGCCGTTCTCCATCGACGAGTACCTGGTCCGGATAGAAATCGCGGTGGATGCCGCACCACGAATCTTCCTGAACGCGGGCCGCGAGCCGCATGCAGCCACCCAACACCCGTTCGATCCGCGTTTGCCAGAGCGGATTGGCTTCGATGACCGCCGCGAGCCGCTCCCGAAGGATTCGCAGTTCATCCTCTACCGTGTGCCGCCGCCATCGTGGCGCCGGCGTGGCGTGCAGCTTGTAGATTGATTCCGCCACGCGTCGGGCAAGCTGAATGCCGGATGAGCCTTCCAGAAGCCCGGTCGCAGGCGTACCTGGGACACGCCGTTGTACCGTCATGTGCAGGTCTTCCACGACGCCGAGCGGCTCAGGCACAAAAATGCCATCGGGTGCGGAGGGACCGAAGCTCCCGGCCCACAATGCTCTTTGAAGGTCGTGGGTGCTCCTGTCTGCGCCTCGCGCGCGCACCTTGCCGACGATGGCAAGGTCGTGAACTGAACCCTTTACGTCCTGCACTGACAGGTCGTACGCGATGAGGCAGCGTCGCCCCGGCTTGTGTCTCCCAACCGAGATGCGCACAATGCGTGTCTTTCTCGCCGCGTTCAGACAATCCAGATTGCGGGCGAACGTGCTGGCGATTTCGGCCGGATTCAGGGCGGCGCCCAGGAAGGGCATGAGTGGATCGTCGGGGACTGCCCCCCGAGATGTCGCGGGGGTCAGACTCCAATTCGCACTCGTGCCCTTATCGAGAAACGCGGCCGCCCGACCCAGAATCGCCTCGAGGCTGCTCGGCCAGGCCAGTTCTCGGCGGCGGAACGGATGCGCCGCAACTCGAAGCAACTGCGCGGCGATATGCAGATTCAGATCTGACGGCAGTGTCCGGCCGGCTGCGCGATATCCCTCGTGCATGCCGTCGATGAGCGATTCGACCTCGCCTGCCTGGAGATCCCCTGACAGAACGCACACCTCGAGATCGGCGCGAAATCGCGCAAAGTCGATGGCGGGATTTCCCAGCGAGGCTTCATCGAGATCAATGAAGCCTGCCGTCGATCCATTGAGAAGCACTTGCTTTGCGTAAAAGTCGCCATGCAACGGACACACGCCGTCCGCATTCGTCACGAGACCGGCGCTGACTCGTCTGGCCAGCTCGCGGACCGGCCTGGCGATCGGTGGATGCAGAAACGCGAGATGGTGTGAAAGCGACATAATGGCCGCCGCATCGGCTGCACCGGTCCGACGTGACAACCTCCGCCCTTCTTGATCGTGCAGATGGGCGAGGGCGGTACCGACGAGCTCCAGGCTGGAGGGCTGCACAGACCTTTGCCGGATCGCCCGTTCGAGCAGCTCGCCGTCGAGCCACTCGAACGCCAACACGGATCGTCGTGTCCAGCGGGTCAGCAGCCGCGCCACCCGGAGCGGGCCCCGACTTTTGACCGCGCCGGCTTTGGCGGCCATCGTCTCGCCGTCTCGCCGGGCGTAGCAGCGCACCGTGGCAATGGCCTTTTCGTCCACGACGAGCTTGCCCACGAACCGCCGCTCGGGGTTGTGCCGCAACGTTTCCAGACAGCCGGCCGTACCTGCGTAACCGGGGATCCTTTCCAGTAGCCGCGCAGCGGAGTCGGGGCACATCAGCCGAGCGAGGTGTGGCAATCCCAGGTCGTTCGGAGAGACCGACACGACGACCGCGCTCTCGTCGAGGACAAACCGGCCAGGTCCCAACGGCCCGGGGACGGCCGCCCGCATCGTCGCCTTGAGCAGCTTGTCGTTCGCACTCGGGCGGTACGCCTTCGCCACGAACTCAATCCGCCGCCCGTCTATCTCCGCGCGACATGCGGCCAGACAACTCTGCGAGGGTTTGTAGCGGAGATAACTGACCTCGACGCGCGAGATGTCCGAGCGGCCAAGCGTGGTCGTCAATCGCTCGGCGAGACGAATGGGATCCAGCAGCAGCGCCAGATCGGGAAGGTGACGATCCCGCCGAACGAGATCATCATCGGCCGGTCGTAACAACGGTGTCCTCCGGGTTGTGGGAACCGGCGCTGTAGAGCCGCTGCAGCCGGGCATACGGACCGTCAGCGCGCAACAGCTCTGCCGGTGAACCGTGCTCGACGATGCGCCCGCGTTCGATGTACACGATGCGGTCGGCCGTTGCCGCAACGCGTGGATCGTGGGTAACGATGAACGTCGTGGGGCCCTTGGCGACACGCTCGAAGGCTTCCGTCACGGCCCGGGCATTCGCTTCGTCCAAACCCGTGGTGGGCTCATCGAGAATCAGAATCGGGGCGCGACGGATGGCCGCTCGTGCGATGGCGATGCGCTGACGCTGTCCACCCGAGAGAGTCACGCCTCGTTCGCCGACCATCGCGTCGTACCCGCCGGGCAGCTCGCGGATGAAGCCGTCTGCGTTTGCCAGCCTCGCGGCTGCCTCGACATCGGCGGACGACGCGTGTGGCGCACCGAAGGCAATGTTTTCGCGCACGGTCGCGGCGAACAGGATGGTGTCCTGCAGGACAACCGCAATCTGACTGCGAAGCGACTCGATCGTGAATCGCCTGATATCGCGATCGTCGATCCGTACGACGCCCTTCGAAGGGTCGTACAAACGCAAGAGCAGGCTGAGGAGCGTCGATTTTCCTCCGCCGGAGGGTCCCGTCAGCACGATCCGCTCACCAGGCTGCAACGAGAGCTGGATGTCGTTCAGCGCCGCGGCATCGGCCTCGTACGCAAAGCTCACGTCATCGAAGCGCACGGCCCCAAGGAAGGCGGTCGCCGTCGTGGCGCCCGGAAGATCGCGAACGTCGGGCGTGCGATCGAGGACATCGAGCACACGTTCAGCCGCTGCCGAGCCCTTCGCGAGCCGTGCCGAATATTTCGCCAGGTCCTGAATCGGCTTGAAGGCGTTCTTCAGATACGTCAGGAAGACGATCAAGTCGCCCGGGGACAGCGTGCGATCCAGAACAAGCCGCCCGCCGGACCACAACACGAGCGCGGTCGCAACCGCAATGAGCAGATCGACCGTGCGTTCGAGGCCGGCGGAGAGCCGCTTCACGCGAGCGCCGTCGGTCAGGCTGCGCCGGTTGTCGGCCGTGAAGCTGCGCGCGAACGCCGCTTCGAGGGAGAGCGCCTTGACGACCTTGATGGCCGAAACCGCCTCGGCGGCGGTTGCCGCGAGCGCACTCTCGCGCTGCCGCTGAACCCGTGAGGCGTGCTGGATGCGGCGTCCGACGCGCCCCGTGAACAGCCAGAAGCACGGCAGGACGGCCGTGGCAACGAGCGCCAGCCGCCACTCCATGACGAACATCATCGCGAGCATCCCCGCCAGAATCAGGACATTCGCGACGAGCGGCAGAAAGGCGGTGACGACCACGTCTTTGAGCATGCCGACATCGCTGATGACCCGAAGCGTGAGATCCCCCTGGCGGGCGCGATGGTGGAAGGCAAGAGACAGCGACTGCAGATGGCGATACAGGTCGCTGCGCACTTCGGTCAACACTCGGTTGCCCGCAAGGGCAAACCCGACCGCCGACAGGTACGAGGCAAACGCCCGCAGACCGATGAGCACCACAACCGACACTGCGGCAAGCGCCAGCAGCGAAGTCGCGCTGAGCGTCCCGACGATCGGCACGCTCGAGACACGCGTCCCGTCAGTTGGAATGAGCCGGTCGAATACGAACTTGAGAGGCCAGGGCTCCAGCAGCCGCAGACCGATTTCGGCCAGCAGCGCCATAAACGACGCTGTCACGACCAGCCGCTCCTTCCACACGAGCGGCCAGAAACGTCGCATGAGCGCAACCATCCCTGGAACACGGTCGTTCTGCGGCAGCTGTCCGCCTTTCAGCATCGCACTTCCTGGAGCCCGACACCTGCACGCGCGAAGATGCGCTGTGTCACATCCAGCCACGTATGATTTTCGAGGACGGTCGCGCGTGCGGCCGCTCCGAGCCTGAGCCTCAATGCGGCGTCGTCGCGGAGCCGTCGCAGCCGCTCCGCGAGCGATCGCGGATCGTCGGGTTCGCACAGCAGGCCTGTTTCCCCATCCGAGATGAGCTGCTGGATCTGTCCGACGCGGCTCGCGACGATCGGAAGGCCGGCAGCCATATACTCGAGAATCTTCAAAGGCGAAAAATAGAAATCCCGCCGCGCCGCGTACGGCGCCACAGCGGCGTCCATCGATGACAGCAAAGCGGGAATGGACTGCGGGCTCACGGCGCCGGTGAATCGCGAGGCTGGACTGATGCCGTAGGTCTCGAGGCGACCTTCCAGCGAGACGCGCAATGGGCCTTCCCCCACGACGATGAGGCGCACCGTCGGATCCTCTCGATGCAACTCAGCGAACGCGTCGACGAGCGTCGGCAGGCCGTGCCACGGTTTCAGGCTGCCAACGAAACCGACTGTAAAGCCCTCACGAGTGCCAGGCCGCCGACCTTCGGCTGAGGGAAACCGGGACGGATCGACGCCATTCGGTATCACCACCAGACGACCCTCCGTCCCGGGGAAGCGTCTGATGTAATCGGCCACCTCCGTCGACACGGCCACAATGGTGTGGGCCGCTGCAAAATTCTTCCTCGCGATCCGGGAGGCGCTTGCTCTGTGACAAAGCGTACCGATGCTCTGCCTGCTCTTCGATCAAAGGGGCGTTGACTTCGAGCACACCCGGAATGCCCCCACGGCGCGCGAAACGCATGCCGGCAAAGCCCCACAGCGAGTACCGTTCATAGACCACGTCGAAAGGCCCGTGGCGCCACAGTGCACGGCCGAATGCGCGGTTCGCTCGCATCGCGGCGCGTTCGCGTGCCGGCGCATCGCGAGCCACGTCATTGGTCACGTGATGAACAGCAACGCTCTCGAGGCCGGGCGGAGGGGCGCCACCGATGCGCGCGGCAAAGATCGTCACGGTCGCGCCCCAGGTGTTCAGCGCTCGCACAACCTCCTGAACGTGAATCGAGCAGCCCTTATGGCCGTAGACCGGGACGCCGGGATCGGCGGAGACGTAGGCCACCCGCATCATCCGACTTCCTCATGAACCGCCGCAGGCGTCGTGTCCGAGAGCTGGAAAAGGCACCGAATCTGCTCCGCGTTTCGGTGCGCATCGAAGGAGCGCTCGATGTGAGCTCGGGCGGCGCTCGCGAGGCTGACTCGCAGGGCGGTATCTGTCAGCAATCGATCGAGCGCCGCCGCCAGGGCGTACGGTTTGTGCTCGTCAACGACGAGACCCGTCAGCTCATCTGTGACGATCTCGGGAATGCCGCTGACGTTGGTGGCGACGCACGGCGTGCCCACTGCCATCGCCTCGATCAGGACCGTCGGGAGACCGTCGCGGTCGCCATCGGACGACACGACGCAGGGCGCAGCGAAGACGCAGGCCTTCTGCAGATAACGCACGACCTCGATTCGCGGGCGGGGTCCGAGCATGAGCACTCGTCCGGAGAGTCGCAGCCGTTCGATCCGCTCGCGCAGAGAGGCTTCGAGTGGGCCTTCGCCGACGATGTGACACGCAAACGAGCACCCGGCATGATCGAGAATTGCGCACGCGTCGACGAGATCGGCAAGCCCTTTCTTTTCGACCAGCCGTCCGACAAAAAGAATGAGCGCCGGCCGGTCGCCCGGACTCGAATAAGGAAATTCGTCGAGTGGCAGACCGTTATACACCCGCGTCACGCGGTCGGCCGCAGGACCGAACGTCTGGCGAAGATACGCGAGGTTGTAGTCGCTCACCGTCACGACGCCTGACGCATCGGCCAGCTTGTCTCTCAGGTCGTCATGCCTCACATCCGGACCGTAGATGTCCTTGGCATGAGCGGTAAAGCTGTAGGGCACATCCGCCAGACGCGCGGCGAGACGGGCGACCGACGTCGCCGAGGTCGCGAAATGGGCGTGCAGGTGTGAGATATGGCGCTCGACGACGAGCTGAGCGACGACGATGGCCTGGTAGACCGTGCGGGCGTCTTCGCCGGCACGCTCACTCAAGACCTCCCACAGGCGCGGCAACGAGGCGGACGATTGCCGAAGCGCCGCCCAGAAGTCGTCGGTTCGCACGCGCTCGAACGGTATGTAGGTCACCGGCGCGCGAACCCGCCCGATCGCATCCTGAAAGTGGGTATCTGAAGGAGGCCGCAGCGCGAAGATCTCGATGTTCGCGCCCGCCGCCTCGTGCGCCAGGATCTCGGTGACGATGAACGTCTCGGAGTACCGGGGATAGCGCTTGACGATGTACGCCACGGCCGGCCGCTCACATCGACGCATGCACATTCCTCCGAGTGTTGGTTGTCATCGCAACGTTCGAGTCGGTAAGCAGCTCCTGCAACAGCTCAGGCACGCGGCGAAGCCCGCCGAAATCCAGGTGCGTCGTACCGTCCGGTGCAGCACCAAGATCGCGCGCCAGCCACGCGGCGATGCGTTCAGGCGTCACCTCATCGGGGTGAATGGTGTGAACAAGGCCAAGGTCGGCCAGCCGCTGAGCGCGAATGAATTGCTCGCGTCGCGGTCTCACGCGCGGCACGATGAGCGCGTGCTTCTGGAACGACAGGATCTCGCACGTCGTGCTGTACCCGCCCATCGCCACGACGCGATCCGCCTGGTGCAAGAGCAGAGCAGGCTCGCGGACAAACTCGAGCACGCGCAGATGCGGATTCTGCCTGGCTCGACGCAGGATTCGTTCGCGTATGCGCGCGGGCATGAACGGCCCGGTCAGCAGCAATGCATTCGTTCCCGGTGGCAGCTGCGCCTGCGTGAACGCATCAGCCAGCCGGGCGCCGTCCTGTCCGCCACCGACCGCCCCGAGCACCAGCCGTCCGGGCGGGAAGTCGAGCGCCGTCAACACCGCCTTGTCGGACTCGTTCGCAAACGCCAGGCGCTCGCGTTGATCCAGGTAGCCGGCGAAGCGTACGCGTGCGGCGACGTCGGGACCAAAGCCGTACTCGACCACGGGATCGCACACGCGGGCATCGCCATAGACCCAGATGGCGTCGTAGTAGTCCAGAATCGCCTGCTCGTTTGCCGACGCACGCCACTCGGCGCGGACGACCGCGGGCTCGTCAAGAATGTCGCGCAGTCCCAGCACCACGCGCGTACGACCGCGCGCGGCGATCGATCTCAATGTGGCATCGAGCTCGCGTGCGGCGCCACACGGTACGTTATCGACAATGAGCACATCGGGTTCGAACGCCTCGAGAGCGGCGCGAATGGCACCGGAGCGCACCGTGACGATCTCCCGCAGCGAAAGCGGCATGTGGCGGCTGGCGTAGTGGCCAGCGCCGTCCTTCGACAATGCCGGTAATGTCAGGCAATCGACGTTCGCGGGCATCGAGAACGTCGCCGCCTCGCGCGCACCGGCAATCATCAGAATCGCCACGTTCGGCAGCGATGCACGGAGCGACTGCGCAAGCAGCAGGTTCCGCCGCATGTGACCGAGTCCCATCGTGTCGTGCGAATAGAGCGCGATTCGCGTGTGTGGAGCGCTCGAGCGGGTCCGCGGTTTCAACGGCATTGTCCGCTCAATTGCGTACGGAAAGTTTTTCGCATGCGTACAAAAATTCTTCTTTGTTGTCCGGAGGATTCAGGGTGCGGCAGGGGTTGATGCCAATGCATGCCTTCCAAATGCAGAGTACGTACCGCCTTCGGGAGTTCCGCGTCATGCATTGGCATGACGTGATCCACACCTAGTTACTGTCTTGTTACTCAGAATTTGCCGGGTGGTCGCAATCGCCGCTGAAGGGAATTGATGCAGATTGGAACAACGCTGTTCGCTCCGCCGACGACAGGAGCGAACGGATTGGGGACCCACACCTCTTGCGCGCCGCAATGAACGGTGTGCGGAAACTCAATAGACGTCACAGTCCCATTAGTGACGCCTAGCGACCCTCGAAGTTTTTTGGACGAGCAATAAAATGCGCGCGCGCTCGACGCTCAGATCGCGGCGATGCAATCGATCTCGACGAGCGAGTCGCCCGGAATTCCACCAGCCGCGGCGATGGTGGTTCGCACGGGCGGCTCCGCGCCGAAGCGGCCGAGGAACGCCGCGTTCATCCCCGCGTAATCCTTCAAGTCGTTGAAGTACACATTCACCTTCAGCACCTTGTCCATCGACGAGCCGACCGACAGGAGACGCTTCTCGATTTCGTCGAGCACGTGCTTGGTGTGCTCGCCGATGTCTCCCTTGAAGTGCGCCCCGATGCCGGCGATGAACACCATGTTGCCGAACGTGACGATGCCGCTGAAGAGGGGCGGCTTTTCCGGCGGCTTGCCGTTGGGCCAGATCACGCGCTTCACGGGCTTCTGCCCGGCGGTCGTCTGCGCGCCCGCAGCCGCGGGAAGCGCCACGGCGGCAGCCACGACCGTGGATTTCGTGAGAAATTTTCGGCGGTTCGATGTCATCGGATCCTCCTGAGCGCGGCAAAAGCCGCGCCCTACCGTGTTGTCGCCGTCAGACCGTTCAGATCGTAAACAACCTTGCCGTCGCGCAACGTGAGCTCGCACGTGATCCGCTGCGTGCCATCGAGGCGCACGCCGGGACCGTCGACGTACCCGAAGTGGCCCTTCTCCACGCGCCACACGGCCACGTCCGCATTCGCGCCGGGCGAAAGATGCCCGAGCGCCTCCTGGCGGATCGTACGAGCGGCATTCCACGTCGTCCGCCGGATCACCTCGTCCAGCGGAAGGCCGAGCGCAAGAAACTTGCTCATCACGTTGGGCATATCCTTCATCCCGCCGCTCAGACTCGCCATGTGAATGTCGGTCGAAATCGTGTCGGGCAGAAATCCTTCCTTGATCGCGGGCACCGCGATGCGCCACGCAAAGCTGGTGGCCCCGTGGCCCACATCGAAGAGGACGCCCCGCTTCCTGGCCTCCCAGAGCGCCGGGTTCACCTGGCCCGACGGATCCTGTTCTCCGCGAATCCCGGAGTAGACGTGCGTGTAGATGTCGTTCGGCCGCAGCTTCGCCATCACCAGTTCCGACAGCGGCCGCTCGTTCCGGCGCGCGCCGAAGTCCACCATCACCGGCAGGCTGGCGAGCGTGCCCGCCTCGACCGCCCGCTCGACCGGCGCCCATTCGGGTCCTGAGTAGTGCGCCGTCTTGATGCCGACGACGAGCCCGGGATAACGGCGCGCCATGTCGGCGGTCGGCTTCGCCGCCATGTCGGCCAGATCCTGCTCGAACTTCCCGCCGCGCATCCCATGGCCGACGATGTTCAGAAACGCGAGGACACGAGTAGATGAGCGATCGATGATGCGCTGCTTGAAGTCTTCGAAGTTGCGCCACCCCGAGCTGCCGGTGTCGACAACCGTCGTCACGCCAGAGCGGGGCGCCACGATGTCTGGATAGACGCTGTTGTCGCCGGCATACGAACGCGCCTCGCCGGTGCCGGCATAGACGTGCGTGTGAATGTCTACGATCCCGGGGCTGATGAAGAACCCACTGACATCGACTGTCTTGACGGCGTCAGCGGGATCGATCTTCGGCGCGACGGCCGCAATCTTCCCTCCCGAAATCGCCACGTCGCGGACGGCGCTGATGCTGTTCCGCGCATCGATCAGGTGGCCGCCGCGTAGCAGCAGGTCGTATCGGGGTGCGCCTCCAAGCGGCGACCAGAACACCGCCAGTAACAGGCCGACGTACCACAGAGGCGAATCACACTTTCTCTGTGGAAATTCTGTTGTCACGAGCGTCTCCGCGCGCTCCATTTCGCGCCCAGATACTCGCCCATGTCGAGGTCGCCCGACATCTCGCTCCCCGACACCTTCCCGGTGAACGTGAACGACAGCGCGTCTCCGGTCTGACCGCCGTAGTTGCTGCGAAGGCTGACGTCGCTGCCGTTGATCGTCCCGCTCAGATCGCGGGCCACGAAGTCGCCCTGGTGCGTGCCGTCAACTTCGTTGCCCTTCTGCCTGAGGTGCAACGTATGCGTGGACGAGCCAGCCGCGTACTCGATGCGCACGTCCCAGCGGCCGGTCAAGTCGGCTGCAGGCGCGCGCGTCTCGGCAGCGGGCTCGCGAAGCGTCCGCGACGTCAGGACGGCATGCAGCCGGTCGGCGATGACCGCTTCATCGCCCGGCGACATCATGTACGGCGTCACGTTGACGCCCGTCTCGACGGGCGGGCCCGGCCGGCGTCCCGGCGTGAGATAGATTCTCGGTTCCGTCTCGAAGAGCGTACGCGCGACGGTCTCACCCGAAAACCCGAAGCGCTGGGGATCCCACCAGATGCGCAGCGTAGGCGTCCGGTTGGACAGTCCGGCGGGTTCGGTCACGTTGGTCGTCACGCCGGGAACCGCCGACATGCGGCGCGAGATGTGATCGAGCCACGACGTCCAGCGCTTCCACTCGGCATCGTGATCGCGCTTGCCCCATGCTTCAACGGCCGCCAGCATGCCCATGGCTTCTTCTTTCCCGACCTTCAGCGCGCGCCCGGGGCCATGATGCGGCGCGCTGTGCACCCACGCCGCGCGCACCAGATCCTTGCGGCCGAGCAGCAGCCCTGCGGCTTGCGGCCCACGCAGGCATTTGCCTCCGCTATAGGCAACCAGCGTGGCGCCGTTCTGCAGGTGGACGTTCGGGATCGTGAGGATCTCGGCGGCGGCGTCCACGAGAATCGGCACACCCCTGGGAGTGGCCACCTGCGCAATCGCCTTTGTGTTGATCACGCTCTGGTCTGCGCTCGTGCCGGCCAGCACGTAGATCATCGCCGTGCGCGGACCGAGCGCGGCCTGCAGCTCGTCGACCGAGCTCACTTCGATGATGCGCGTCCCGACCGCGCGGACGGCCGCGTCGTACACATTGCGCGAGTGCTTCGGGATGATCACTTCGTCTTTGGCGAAGCCGCTGAGGTTCGGGAGGCGGACCTGCAGATCGGGATTGCCGCCGGTGAGGCACGCCGCGGTCGCATGCGTGATCGCCGCGGAACATCCGGCCGTCACAAGACCCCATTCGGCGCCGGTCAACGTGGCCAGGCGAGCGCCAATCGACTCGGCGAGCTCATCGAGGTGCACGTACTGGCGCGACGCGGCGTCCATCGCGGCGCGGACTTCGGGCAGCATCAGCGAGCCGCTGATGATCGTGAACGTACCGCGTGCGTTGATGACAGGCCTGACGCCGATCGATCGGTACACATCGGCGCCCGCGCGCGCCGCGTTCTGTGCGGCCTCGACCGGCGCCACCACCAGCGGCGTCTCGGTTCCGACGAGCGTCGACAGGCTCAACACCGCCGCGACGTCGCGTCCTCCGCGCAGCAGATCGCGGCGGCTGATAGGAGCGGACATGCAGGACCTCCTAGATCTCTAGATCTGATAGATCTCTAGATCTATAGATCTAAGATCGATAGATCTACGTGGTGACGCTCGGCGGTGCGAACAGTCGCGCGCCTGCGTCGGACAACATGACCCACAGCCCGTACACACCGAGGATCGTTCCGAACGGAATGTTCATCAGGTTGAGCGCCGACAGCACGATCGTCAGAACGCGCGCCCATGGCCGGTATTTGAGCAAGCCGACCCCCGCAACGATGCCGGGCAGCGAGAGCGTCAAGATAAACATGCCGAGCGCCGCGCCTGTCAGGCCGAGCACAGGCAGCGCGAGCCATGCATCGGGATCGGAGGCAGCGCCCGCCGCCCCGATGACGCTGAGAAGTGCCATCAGACCGAGCCCGGTCAGAGTGCCGAGCGCGCCGAAGACGATGTACAGGACCGCAAGGACTTTCACGTGAGTATCCACGTCCAGCCTCCGTTCCGCTTTCGCGGCTATGATGGCAAAGGACTATACCCCAAAGTGCGAGCCATCAATCGTGGCGATCGAGGACGCCGGGCGTTTCTCGCGACGACGCTGAAAGTGGCTGGCGGGTTTGCATTTTCCCCGGCCTTCCTGCGGCAGGCCGCCGCACGGCCGGGCATTCCCTATGGCGTGTCCAGCGGCGATGTCACGCGCGACCGCGCCATCATCTGGAGCCGCACCGACCGTCCGGCGCGGATGCTGGTCGAGTGGTCGACGACCGAATCCTTTCAGAACGCGCGGCGCGTCCGGGGCCCGGCGACCGGCGAGCCATCGGGGCACACCGCGCGCGTCGATCTTGCCGGCTTGCCGCCCGATCAACGCATCTTCTATCGCGTGCAATTCGAGGATCTCGCCGAGCCGCGCAGTCTCAGCGTGCCTCACAGCGGCAGCTTTCTCTCCGCACCGGCCAGCGCTCGCGATGTCACGCTGGCATGGTCGGCAGACACCGTCGGGCAGGGCTGGGGTATCAACCCGGAATTCGGCGGCATGCGGATGTACGAAACGATCCGTCGCGCCCGACCGGACGTGTTCGTTCACTGCGGCGACACGATCTACGCGGACTCGCCGGTCCCCGACCAGATTGCACTCCCGGACGGAACGGTGTGGAAGAACCTGACGACGCCGGAGAAGTCGAAGGTCGCGGAGACGCTGGACGAGTTCCGCGGCAACTACGTGTACAACCTGCTCGACGACAACGTCCGCCGGTTCAACGCCGAGATTTCCCAGGTGTGGCTCTGGGACGACCACGAGGTGAAGAACAACTGGTTCCCGGGCATGAGCCTCGCCGACGACGATCGATACACGGAGAAGGACGTCCACGTGCTCGCGAGGCACGCGAGGCGCGCGTTCCTCGAGTACTCGCCGATCCGCCCCACGTCGGGCCCGATTCCGCCGATCTACCGCTCGATCGCGTACGGCCCGCTCGTCGACGTGTTCGCGCTCGACCTGCGCACGTACCGGGCACCGAACTCCGCCAACACCCAGCCCGCGCCGGGGGCCGGGACCGTTCACGCGGGCGCGCACCAGATTGTCTGGCTCAAGCACGCGCTGCGTTCGTCGAACGCGGTCTGGAAGGTCATTGCCTGCGATCTTCCGATCGGCCTCGTCGTTCGAGACGGCGACACGCGATTCGAAGCCATCGCCAACGCCGATGCCGGCGGTCCGCTCGGCCGCGAGCACGAGATCGCCGACCTGCTTCGCTTCATGCGGCAGCAGCGGATTCGGAACGTCGTGTGGATCACCGGAGACGTCCACTATGCGGCCGCGCACCACTACGACCCCGAGCGCGCGCGATTCAAGGATTTCGATCCGTTCTGGGAATTCGTGGCGGGACCGCTCAACGCGGGCACGTTCGGTCCTAACGAGCTCGACGGGACGTTCGGGCCCGAGCTCCGTTTCTCGGCGGTGCCGCCCGGCAGCCGGCCGAACCGCCCGCCGAGCGACGGCCTGCAGTTCTTCGGCCTCGTCAGGATTTCAGGGACGTCGCGCGTGATGACAGTGGAGTTGAGGAATCTTGCGGGCGACGTGATCTATTCGATTGACCTGGATCCCCGGTAGCGGAAAAGAACGACGCAGAGCCGCCGAGGCGCAGAGTTTTTTGTAAATTCTTTACTCTGCGACTTTGCGTCTCTGCGTCGAAACCACCTACTTGATGAACAACATCTCTCGGTAAGTCGCCAGCGGCCACATCGCGTGCGGCACGATCGATTCGAGCTCGTCGCCGGCCTCGCGCACAGCGGCCATCGCCGGAATCACGCTGTCGCGGTAGTGCTTGGCGTGTTTCTCGGCCAATCCGCTCCCCTCGTGCGCAAGGATTTTCTCGAGCTTGTCGGTACCCGCCTTCAGCCTGTCGGTCAGCTTCGTCACCTTATCGAGCAGTTTCTTGCCCTCGACCGACTTGCCGCCGGCCTGCTTGACCGCGAACACGCTCTGCGCCACATTCTTCTGGTATTCGAGCGCCGCCGGCAGCACGTACCGGTTAGCCATCAACACCATCAACTGCCCTTCGACGTTCACGGTCTTGTTGTAGGTCTCGACCATGATGTCGTAGCGCGCGTGCAGCTCGCGCTCGTTGAGGACTTTGTACTTCTCGAACGCCGCGACGACCTCTTTCGCGGTGAGTTGCGGCAGCGCATCCACGGTGTTCTTCAGGTTCAGCAGCCCGCGCTTGCCCGCTTCCTTCTCCCACTCTTGCGAGTAGTTGTTGCCGTTGAAGATGATGCGCTTGTTCTCCTTGATGATCTTCGGCAGCAGCTCGCCCGCGGCCTTCTCGACCGACTTGCCCCCCTTGGTCAGCTTCTCGAGCTCGGTCGCGATGTAGTCGAGCGATTCGGTCACCGCCACGTTGAGCGCGATGTTCGGATACGCGATGCTCTGGCCCGACGAGACGGCACGGAACTCGAACTTGTTGCCCGTAAATGCGAACGGGCTCGTGCGGTTGCGATCGCCTGAATCGCGCGGCAGCTTGGGCAACACCATGACGCCGGTGTCGAGCTCGCCGCCGCTCTTCGAGCTCTTCGCCCCGCCCTTTTCGATCTGCTCGAAGATGTCGGTGAGCATGTCGCCGAGGAACACCGAGATGATCGCCGGCGGCGCTTCGTTCGCGCCCAACCGGTGGTCGTTGCCCGCGCTGGCGATGCTCGCCCGCAGCAGGCCCTGCCACTTGTTGACGGCGCGCAGCACCGCGGTGCAGAACACGAGGAACTGCACGTTGTCGTGCGGGCTCTTCCCCGGGCTCAACAGGTTGTTACCCAGGCTGTCGCTCATCGACCAGTTGAGGTGCTTGCCCGATCCGTTGACGCCGGCAAACGGCTTCTCGTGCAGCAGGCACGCCAGGCCGAACTTCGGCGCCATCCGCTTCATCGTTTCCATCGTCATCATCTGATGATCGGTGGCGAGGTTGGCGTTCTCGAAGATCGGCGCGATCTCGTACTGGCTCGGCGCGACCTCGTTGTGCCGGGTCTTCACCGGCACGCCCACCTTGTACAGCTCGGTCTCGACCTCCGACATGAAGTCCATCGCCCGCTCGGCGATCGAGCCGAAGTACTGATCTTCGAGCTCCTGCCCCTTGGGCGGCTTTGCGCCGAACAACGTGCGGCCGGCGTTAATCAGGTCGGGACGCGAGAGATAGAAGTTGAGATCGATGAGGAAGTACTCCTGCTCGGGGCCGCACGTCGTCACGACGCGATTGGCCTTCGAGCCGAAGAGCTTCAGCACGCGCACGGCCTGCTTCGAGAGCGCTTCCATCGAGCGCAGCAGCGGCGTCTTCTTGTCGAGCGCCTCTCCCGTCCAGCTGACGAAGGCCGTCGGGATGACGAGGGTGGCGGCCGATCCGCTTTTCAGCAGCCAGGGCGGGCTGGTCGGGTCCCACGCGGTGTAGCCGCGCGCCTCGAAGGTGGAGCGCATGCCGCCCGACGGAAAGCTCGACGCATCGGGCTCGCCCTTGACGAGCTCTTTGCCCGAGAACTCGTAGACCGCTTTCCCGTCGGTCACGGGCGCGAGAAACGAGTCGTGCTTCTCGGCGGTGATGCCGGTGAGCGGCTGGAACCAGTGCGTGTAGTGCGTCGCGCCGTGCTCGGTGGCCCAGTCCTTCAACGCGGCGGCCACCGCGTCGGCCACCGACGCATCCAGGGCCTCCCCGTGCGTCACCGTGCGGCGCAGCGCGTCGTAGACGGGCTTCGGCAACCGCTTCTGCTGCTCGGCGTCGTTGAACACGAGACTGCCGAACGTACCTTTGCCGTTCGGCATTTCCTTCCGTTTCGTCTCCGACCAGTCGCGAATCGCGCTGATCGCTTCACCCAATACCGCTGAGCCCATGCTGTCGTCCTCCTTCGTCGCGGGGCCGCCGGCCGCCGCTTCCTGCCGCTTTGTATGATGGCGTGTCGTCGTTTCGTGTGTCCTTCGAACGCAGGTGGCCGTGCATTCTAGCAGCCGGCGAGACGTCCTGAATCACAATTGCGACGGAAGGACACGATTTCCAGGAGACATGCTTATCAAGATCAGCGCCAACCGGCGCTCGCTACGCCCGACGACCCAATCTCGACGTTTTTGTTAACAATTCCCGCCGATAATGGCCGCTCGAGGGGCAAAGGCGCTCGCAAACTCGAGGCGACGATCGCGTAGGTCTTACGGTTAATGAGCGACATTTGTGTCGCTTCGAAATTTGACGTCAGACATCGAGAACTCGTGCCGTGCGAGAGGTGGCGAAGCATAGCCGATCTTGTGGCGGGCAAAACGCCGGACCCACAAACTTGTTGGGTCGGCGGGATTTGGTCACAAGCTTGTCTGCCGGGCTCCGTCCTGACTCTGCCCCCGCCGTCAGCGCCTGCCTCGATCCTTGTTCCTGTAGATCTCTCTGGCCTCCTGATGGAGTTTCTTCCAGCGTTTTTTCTCGGCGGCGGCCGCGGCCTTGTCGCGCTTGCGCGCTTCGAAGGCGACCTCACGTCCGAGGTGGCGGTAGTGCTCGAGCCGCTCGGCGTCGAGATCGCCGCGCGCGATGGCGGCCCTCACCTCGCATCCCGGTTCGGTCTGGTGCGCGCAGTCGCCAAAGCGGCACCCGGCCGCCAGCGCGGCGATGTCCTCGAAGGTTTCCGCGACCGCCGACTCGTCCACCCACGGCTGCAGCTCGCGCATGCCCGGCGTGTCGATGAGCAGCGCGCCGCCCGGCAGCTCCACCAGGTGGCGCGCCGTGGTGGTGTGACGCCCTCTTCCGTCGGCTTCGCGGATGCTCGCCGTCTTCAGGCGATCCTGCCCCAGCAGCCGGTTCACGAGCGTGGACTTGCCGACACCGGAGGAGCCGATGAGGGCAACCGTCTGGCCTGGTGCAAGATACGCGGTCAGCGCGTCGAGACCGTCGCCCTGCCTGGCGCTGACAGCCAGCACATCGACAAACGGCAGGCGGCGGGAAATGTCTGCCGCGTCGGACACCGGGTCGGCGCTCAAGTCGGTTTTGTTGAGCACCACGACGGGCACCGCCCCGGCGTCGCGCACCACCGTGAGATAGCGCTCGATACGCCGGGGATTGAGATCCTCGGCCAGCGCCGTGACCAGGAGGATGGTGTCGACGTTGGCGGCCACCACCTGTTCTTCGACCGCACGGCCGGCGGCTTTTCTGGAGACGGTGCTGCGGCGGTCGAGACGACGGATGATGATGGCGCGCTCGGTCGCCGCCGGGGCCGTCAGACAGACCCAGTCGCCGACCGCGGGAAAGTCTGCCGCTGTCCGGGTGTCGTGACGGAATCGGCCGCTGACTTCGGCCCATCCGTCGAAGTCACCCGCGACGCGATAGGCGCCTCGCTGTTCTTCCACGACGCGCGCGACAGAGGGTCTCGTCGACTCTTCCGCGAGCTGTTCTGCGAAGAAATCATTCCACCCCATGCGCTCGAGCGGACGCATGCCGGCATCCTAGCATTCTCGTGAATAATCGGGAGCATGCGCATCGCCTTTTTCAGCACGCAGCGCTTCGATCGGCAGTTCTTCGATGCCGCCAATCGAGGGACACACCATGCAATCGACTACCTGGAGCCGCGACTCGTGCCGGCAACGGCGCCGCTGGCCGCCGGGGCGCCGGCCGTGTGCGCGTTCGTCAACGACACGCTGGACGAAGTGACGCTGCGGCATCTGGCGTCCGGCGGGACGAAGATGATTGCGCTGCGATCGGCCGGCTTCAACCACGTCGATCTCGCCGCGGCGCAAACGCTCGGCCTCACCGTCGCCCGCGTGCCGGCGTACTCGCCACATTCGGTGGCCGAACACGCCGTGGCGCTCATGCTGACATTGAACCGGAACATCCACCGGGCCTACGCGCGTGTCCGCGACGGAAATTTCTCCCTCGATGGATTGCTGGGATTCGACATGCACACGCGGACCGCCGGCGTGGTCGGTACCGGCAAGATCGGCGCGATCGTCGCGAAGATTTTGAGCGGATTCGGCTGCCGGATTCTCGCCTACGACGTCGCGCAGAATCCCGGGTGTGTCGCGCTCGGCGCACAATACGTCACGCTCGACGAGCTGTGGGCGCAGTCCGACATCGTCACGCTGCATGCGCCGCTGACGTCGACGACAAGGCACATGGTCGACGCGGCGGCGATTCGGAAGATGAAACCCGGCGTGATGATCGTCAACACGAGCCGCGGAGCGCTGGTCGACACCGCGGCCTTGATCGAAGGGCTGAAGAGCAGGCACGTCGGCTCCGTCGCGCTCGATGTCTACGAGGAAGAAGAGCACCTCTTCTTCCAGGACCTGTCATCGCACGTCATTACCGACGACGTGTTCGCGCGACTGCTGACCTTTCCCAACGTCTTGGTGACGGCACACCAGGCGTTCTTCACGAGCGAGGCGCTGGCCGTGATCAGCGAGACCACCCTGCGGAACGTCACGGCCTTCGAGCGCGGTGAGCGCAGCGGCAACGAGCTCTAGACGCCTGCGGTTCCTGGGTTCCTGTTCCAGGGTTCCCCGTTCGCGGTGGCGCCGCGATCACCGTGCGCATCTTTTCTGAAAGGACGGCGTACTGAATCCATCGCCCACCTCGAACGCGGAACTGGAACCGGAACGCGGAACCAGCTGCTTACTCAACGCAACAACCACTGGACGGCCTCGAACGCCGCGGTCAACACGAGCCCGGCGGCCATCGCCAGAATCGCGAGCGCAAACATGGCGGCTATGGCGCCGCCCATGAACGCCACGATCGTGTTCATCAGCTTGAGGAGTTTCAGGGGATTCCGGTCATCGGCAACAGCCAGCAGCGCGTTCATAGGGTGCCTCCGCACCAGCACGAGCAAGCGGCGTACCCGCGGAATGTGCCTGATTGCGCCCGATTGCGTGCGCGTTCGGCCGGCCGGTGGGGATTTTTCCCCGAGGTGGTGAATTTCGCGGGGCGTCCGCGTCAGCGCGCTTCGAGGTACTTCTTGGTGGCGGTGAGCCCCGACTCCAGCCCGCTTCGCGCGCTCTCCCGAACCTTCCCCCGGATGATACGGCCGACAAACCCGCTCAAGCCGTCGGAACGACTGCGATTGATCGTCACGAACCAGAATCCCTGGCCACGCGACGGCTGGGGGATCAGCACGCGCAGCTCGAGGGCCGTCCAGAAGTAGTGGCTGGAATAGAGCTGCTTGGATGCCACGACCGTTGCGTCGTCGCCGTCCTGAATCGCCACGTGGTTGAGCCGGATAGTCGGCTTGAGACCGAACTCGGCCTCCTGCCAGTAGATGAACGAGCTCGTCGGCCGCGACACGGGCCTGGGATAGTCGAGCAAGTACTGACGCATGTCGGGCAGATACTGGGCAAGCTCCGGTATCCCCTTCACCAGTTCGCGAAACTCGTTGGCGACGAACGTCGGATTCGTCGAGTCCCGGTACACCGCGAGCCGCGCGTTGCCTCCCTGACGGTACGCGTTGACGTAGTCCACCGCCATCTGGCGGACGAGCCGTTCGAGCTGTGCCTTCGCATCCGGCGCAGACCAGTTCACGGCCTTCTTCATGCGAGCCAGACCTTCGGCGCTCACTTTCAACTCGCAGTCGCCGACTTCACACGATCGGAGATCCGCCACGTCCTCATCGGGCAACACGAGCGCGGCGAAATCCTCGATGCGTGCGGGTTCGCTCACTTTCTTCGTCGCTCGAAATCCTCCGCCCGCTTCGAAGCGCTCGATGTCGTTCAGCGCCGCCACATAGCGAGCCCGCGGCACGGCGATCCAGACGACCCCTAACACGCCGACTTCTTTGGCGGGATCGCCCTCCATCACCTTCGCGACCGGCGCTCCTCGTTGAAGCGTCGTCCGTTCGTCTGCTGACAGCCTGGCGGTCTTCGTGAGGTATTCCTCCAGGCGCGGGGGGAACGCCGCCTGCCCTTCGATGCGCGCGGAGCGCACGAGGCCACACATCACGAGCCCGACAACCAGCATTTTCGAAGGGGCGGACATGGGCTTTCCTTCGCGCGAGTGTAGCGCAGGCGTGACACAATGGTGAATGGCTCAGAACCTTTCCGACTACGAACTGCGCCAGTCACCAGACCAGCCGCCACCGCTGCAATCGTTCAAATCGAACCGACGGTGGATCGTGGCGGCCCTGCTCGTCGTGGCAACCGGTCTCGCCTACTACGTATTCACCCGATCGCCGGCTGCTCCGGAAACCCAGACGAGCGCGCCGAAACCTGCGGCCGCGGATTCGACGGCGGCCGGGCGCGGCGCGCCCGCGATCACGCTTCCGCCCATCGAGCAGAGCGACGGGCTGGTGCGCAAGCTCGTCGCCGAACTGTCGTCGAACCCGACAGTGGCGGCCTGGCTCGCGACCGACGACCTCATCCGCAACTTCACCGTCGTCGTATCCAACGTGGCCGCGGAGGAGTCGCCCGGCGTGCACGTGAATCAGATGCGCCCGAAGGCCCGCTTCCAGATCATCGAACGGAACGGACAGATGACGATCGACCCGCGCAGCTACCAGCGATACACGCCGATCGCCTCTGCGGTGGGCGCCCTCGACGCGGAAGGTTGTGCGCGCCTGTACGCGACACTGAAGCCGCTGATGGAAAAAGCGCATCGCGATCTCGGATACAACAGCTCGTTCGACGCGACGTTCGAGAGCGCCATCATCAAGCTGCTCTCGACGCCGACGCTGAAGGATCCGGTGCGCGTCGTGCCGCACGGCATCGGCTACGCGTTCGAAGATTCGCGGCTCGAGGCGCTGTCGCCAGCGCAGAAGCATCTTCTGCGCTTCGGACCGGCCAACGCTCAAGTCGTGCAGCAGGCGCTGCGGAACATCGCGGTGGCCGTGGGGATTCCGAAGGAGAGGTTGCCGAGATAATTATCAGTTTTCAGTAATCAATTATCAGTTCAATTCTCAATCATCAGTTCTCAGTAGTGCGCATCCGAAAACTGACAATTGAAAACTGAACATTGAACTGAGAATTGAGAATTGAGAATTGCTAAAGCTCTCTGACCGCCTTGAGCACTTCCTCGGCATGGCCATCGACCTTCACGTTGTCCCACCGGCGGGCGACCTTGCCGTCAGTGTCGATGAGATAGGTCGTGCGGACGTTGCCCATGAACTTGCGGCCGTAGAGAGATTTCTGCTGCCACACTCCGTACTTCTCCGCGACGGCATGATCGGTGTCGGCCAGCAGCGGGAAGTTGACGTCGTATTTGCCGGCGAAGCGCGCCTTGCTCGCTTCGTCGAGAATGCTGACGCCGAACACCGCCGCCTTCGCGGTCTTGAACCGGGGCAATTGGTCTCGAAAGTCGCACGTCTCCTTGGTGCAGCCGGGCGTGTCGTCTTTCGGATAGAAATACAACACGACCGGCCGGCCGGCGTAATCGGCGAGCTTGTGCGCTTTGCCGTCCTGATCGTTCAGCGTGAAGGCCGGCGCTTTCTTTCCGGGTTCGATCATGCCCGAATGCTAACCCGGACCGAGCACGCATGACTAGTTCAGGCCCGCGAAGTTGTAGAGCACCGTCGCGTTCATCTTTTCAGCGCCGGCCATGCCATAGACCTTGCCCGCGCCCTCGATGACGTAGAACTCGTTGGCCGCGTGCGCCCGGCCGCCCATGCCGACGCCGGCACTCGAAATCGGCATCTGAACGGGGCCATCGCCTCCGAAGAGGTAGGCCGGCCAGTAGCCACCGGTCATGTTCTCGAGCTCCTTGGGCAGCGAGTGCGGCACCTGCATGATCGCCAGCGCGCGCGCCTGCGCGATCGGCATGTCGCCGGTCAGCTTGCCGACCCGCCAGGGCACGTCGCCGATGAGCTTGACGTCGACGTCGGGATAGCCGTTCTTGACGAGCTGCTTCTTGATCTTCTCGACGAGATCGGGCCCCTTCATGTTGGGCACGTAGCGGATGTTGTGCTTCGACGTGATCTTGTTCGGCAGAATCGCGCCCGCGCCGCCCGCATACATGTTGCCGCCCCAGATGCCGTCCATGTTGAACGAGATCCAGTTGCGGTCGTGCATGAGCTGAACGGGATCGTCGGCCATGAACCGCGCGACGCCGAGGTTCTCTGCCGCTTCCTTCATGTCGATGAACTTCGCCTGCTCTTTCCACCTCTCCCACTGTTCCCTGGTCGGCTTCACCGCTTCGTCGTAGAAACCGTCAACCTTGATGGTGTTGCCGTCCTCCGTGATGAGCGACGCGAGCATCTTCATGTGGCGCCATGCTGGACTGTCGACGCTGCGCTTGTTGCCGCCGTGGATGTCGGAGACCGTCGGCCCCCGGCCCCATTTCGCACCGCTCGTCGTCAGTTCGATGTAGACGCAGCCTTCGGAGTCGCCGGTACTGATCCCGCTGCGCCCCGACGGCGACTGGCCGCCGTCATTCCACAGCACTTCGGCGTCCTTGAACAGCTCCGGATGCGTCTTGACGAACTGGCGGAGGCCGATCGACATGCGCTCTTCGTCACCTTCGGCGACGACGATCAGATTGACCGGCAGCTTGCCGGCCACCGCTTTGATCGACCGGAGCGCGTTGAGCTGCGACATCTGCGGTCCCTTGGAGTTGGTCGCGCCGCGTCCGATCAGCACTTTCTTGAACGGCGCCTGCTCGACCAGGCGGCCTTCGAACGGTGGCGCCACCCAGACGTCCGGCTGCGTGACAGGCATCGTGTCGTACATCCAGTACATGAGCACCGTGCGCGGCTGCCCTTCGTCACACTTCGCATAAACGACCGGATTCCCCTGCGTGCCGTACTCGGTCAACCCGACGTCATACACCCGCGATTCCTGGCACCCGAGCTCTTCGAAGAAACCTTTGACCATTTCCGCCGATTCGGGAATGCCCTCCCCGAGTTCGAAATGCTCGGCTGCTGAATCCACTTCTGAAGGTTCACGACGTGCTCGTCGATGTGCTCGTCGATGTACCCGTAGATCTTCTTCAACTCTTCGGACTTCACTTTACCGAGGTCGGGCGACACCTCGGTGTCGCCGTTGGGACGAATACCGAGCTTCGGCGCCGCGGGTGCCGCCGTCGGCGCCGGCGCGGCGCGCTCCGCTTTCCGATGTCGAACATCCCGCACCGATCGCAGCGACGGCAACAACGAGCGAAGAGACGAACAGTCGATGTCGCATAACCCTCCTCCTGGAAAGAACGCAGGCTCGCCCTACTCGAATCTCAATGCGTCGATGGGATCGAGCAGCGACGCTTTTCGTGCGGGATAGAATCCGAAGAACACACCCACGGCCAGCGCCGTGCCGAACGCCAGCGCGACCGCCCATGCCGACATCGTCGTCTGCCACTCGAGCAGGCGCGTCACGGCGCTCGAGGCGGCGAAGCCGAAGATGATGCCGCAGAGCCCGCCGATGACGCTGAGCGTGAAGGCCTCGATCAGAAACTGCGCCAGCACGTCGCGGCTGCGCGCGCCGACGGCTCGGCGGAGACCGATCTCGCGCGTCCGCTCGGTCACCGACACGAGCATGATGTTCATGATGCCGATGCCACCGACGACGAGCGAGATGGCGGCGATGCTGGCGAGCAGCGCCGTCAGGGTGTTGCTGGTCTGCTGAAGCGTGCCCGACATCTGCTCGGCCGTAATCTGATCGAGCTGCGGCAGGTTCGCGAGCACGAACACCGCAGCCGATGTATAGAGGCCTTGCGAAAGCGCTTTCGCCGCCTCGGTGCGAACGGTGAAATCGTCGGGCACGCCTTCGGTTTCGGAGCCGTCGCCCTTGCCGATCCGATGACGCACGCGCAGCAGCCGCGTCACGTCGCCAGCGATGCGCGCGGTCTCTCCCGCGGTCTCGGCCGCGATCGTGACCGTTTGAATGTGTTGAATGCCGAACGCGCGCTGCAGCGCGGTGTACGGGACGAAAATGCTGTCGGCCTGATCCTCGATGCGGCTCTCGGTGACGCCCGTCACCGAGTAGTTGCGGCCGCGCACGACGATCGCCTGCCCCACCGGGTTGGCGTCGGGTCCGAACAGCCGCGCGCTCGTCTCCGACCCGAGCACCGCCACCGGCGCACCGCTCTCCACGTCACGTTCGGTGAACATCTCGCCCGACTTGAATCGCCACGCGTGCATGAGCGCGAACGCCGGCACGGTGCCGATCGACACGGCCGAAATAGCGGGCGCCGGCTGCCTGCATCGGCGCGCGATCGGACACGCCCGGCGCGAGGTGCATGACGCCCTTCACCTGTCGCACGATCGCCGCGGCATCGTCTGCTGTGAGCGTCGTTGCCGCGCCACGTCCGGCCGCCACGCGAAGCTCGTCCCCTCCTCGCGTGTAGTTGCCGGCATTCACGTACACGAGGTTCGTGCCGGCCGACTTGACGTCCGACTCGACCGCGGCCTGGGCACCGTTGCCAAGCGCCACCATCGTCATGACGGCGCCGACGCCGATGATCATCCCGAGCATGGTCAGAAACGTGCGCAGCTTGTGGCGGCCGAGCGCCTTGAGCGCAATTCGGAAACCCGTGGTGTAGTGCATCTATTCGTACCTCAGCGCATCGATGGGATCGAGCTGCGAAGCCTGGCGCGCGGGATAGAACCCGAAGAAGATGCCGACCGCCGCGGCGACACCCGCGGCAATCGCGACGCTCGCCGGAGAGATCACCGTGGTCCAGCGCAGCAGACGGCCCACACTGCCCGACGCCGCGATCCCCAGCAGAATGCCGACCAGGCCGCCGGCCATGCTCAACGTCACCGCCTCGGCGAGAAACTGAATCAGCACATCCCGGCTGCGCGCGCCGACCGCGCGCCGCAGGCCGATCTCGCGCGTCCGCTCGGTCACCGAGACGAGCATGATGTTCATGATGCCGATGCCACCGACCAGCAGCGAGACGGCCGCAACGCTCGCGAGCAGGAGCGTCATGGTGCGGCTCGATCGCTCCAGCGTCCGGGCCATCTCTTCGAGGGTGATCTTGTCGAGGCCGACGACGCTGCCCATCACGGCGCGGGCCAGCATCGGGTTGATGCCCTTCCCCATCACCGCGTCCCTGGCCTGGGGCTTCACGGTGAAGTCGTCGGGATCGTCAGGGCCCAGCTTGTGTCTCGCGCGGAGCACGCGCACGATGTCCTGCGATATCCGCGACGACTCGCCGGCCACCTCGACGGCAACGAGCACGCTGTGGAGATGCGTGATGCGCAGCACGTCCTGCAGGGTCGTGTAGGGAATGAACACCTCATCGAGTGCATCGGCCCCGCCAAACCCTCCCGCTCGGCGGACGACTCCAACAACGGACAACGTGTGTCCGCGGGTTTCGATCGTTCGGCCGATCGCGTCAGCGCCCACGCCGAAGAGCTTGTCTCTCGCCGTCGACGACAACACGGCCACGTTCTCGCGGCGCTCGACCTGCTCTCGCGTGAAGAACCGCCCGGTCTCGGGCGTGAGCACCCTGATCGAGGTCAGATCGGTGTCGGTGCCCTGCAGGCGTCCGAAGAGTGTGGTCCCTGAGCTCCGAATGACGGCGGTTTCCGAGACACCCGGGGCGCGGTAGCTCACGCCTCGTATCTCGCGGGCAATCGCATCCGCATCCTCAACGGTCAGGGTCTTCGCGGCGCCGCGGCCCGGCAGGCGCGGGGAAATTCCACGCCCCGGCCACCAGTCGCTCCTCCTTCTCGGGCAGCCGCGCTGTGCGGAGACGTCGACGTGCCCGAGCCTCCAGCGAGCCCGCCAAGACCGTCATCGGCCGTCTCGCCGCCCGCGCTTTCGATGACGTCGGAACCGAAATCGTCGGCAATCCGCATGTAGTTGCCCGCCACGACGGTGACCTGATTCGTGCCCGCCGCCTTGACGTGTTGCTCGATCGACATCCGCGCGCCGGTTCCGAGGGCGACCATCGTAATGACGACGGCCACGCCAATCGTGACGCCCAGCAGCGTGAGGGCCGACCGCAGGCGGTTGCGGTGAAGAGTGCGGAGCGCCAGGCGGAAGCAGGTTGTGATCGGCACGGCTCTACTCGAATCTCAGCGCGTCAATCGGATTGAGCCGCGCGGCCTGGCGGGCCGGGTACAGTCCGAAGAACACGCCGACCGCGCCGGCCACAACCACCGCCAATGCGATGGCGCCGAACGACACGTCGGCCGACCACCGCAGCACGCGCTCGACTCCGCTTGCCGCCGCAATGGCAAGGACGACGCCGATGAGCCCACCGATGAGACTCAGGGTGACGGCCTCGGCAAGAAACTGCGTCAGCACGTCGCGCGACCGCGCCCCAATCGCCATCCGAAGGCCGATCTCGCGCGTGCGCTCGGTCACCGACAGCAGCATGATGTTCATGATCCCGATGCCGCCCACCAGCAGCGACACGCCGGCCACGCTCGCCAGCAGCAGCGTCATCGTCCGGCTCGAGCGTTCGAGCGTCTTCGACAGCTGTTCGAGCGTCAGTTGCTCGAGGCCGGGTGCGTTGCCCGTGATCGCTCTCGCTACGTCCCTCGACACACCCTTGCCGAGGGCGACGGATGCCTGGGTGCGAACGACGAAATCATCTGGATGCGCTTCGCCGATGCGGTGACGCTGGCGCAGAAGCGCCGTCACGGCGCGCGACACGTTGGTCGTCTCGCCAGCCGAGCGTGAGGTGATCGTGATGCTGTTGAGCTTGGTGAGGTTGAGCAGCCGGTGGACTGCGGTCAGCGGCACGTACACGGCGTCGAACTGATCGTCGCCCAACCGCCCCGGTCGTCGCCCAGTTGGTGCTCGCCACCACGCCAATCACGCGAAAAGGCTGGTTCCAGATGCGCACCTCGGCGCCGACGGGATTTGTCTCGCCGCCGAACAGACGCTGATGCGCCACCGTGCCGAGCACGACCACCTGATCGCCGTCCTCTGATTCGCGGCTCGGAAAAAAATCGGCCGTGCGTGAAGGTCCAGCTCCGCCGGATGCGGGGCAGGTCCGTTTCGGCGCCGTGGAGACGGGTGAACCAGCGGCGATCGCCGCGCACCACGCGAGCTGACTCGTGCACTCCTGCCGAGACGTACTGCACGCCGCGCACCTCCGATCGAATCGCCGCCGCGTCGGCGCGGGTCAGCGTGGCCGCGGCGCCAAGGCCCGGCGGCCGAGTCGCCGAGCCGCTGACGGGCCGTCGGATGGTCGTGCTTCTCCATCGGATCGTCTTCAGGGTGCGAGGCAGAGCGAGCGCGATGTCGCCAGGCAACGTCGAACCACGCCTGGTGATCCACGACGCCGCCGCTGCCGATCCTCGCCTTTCATCTGGTAGTTGCCGGCCACGACGGTGATGACGTTCATGCCCGCGGCCACGACCTGCTCTTCGATTGAGGCGCGCGCGCCGTTGCCCACGGCCACCATCGTCACGACGGCGCCCACGCCGATCGTGATGCCGACCAGCGTCAGCGCCGAGCGCAGGGGATTTCTGCCGCAGCGTTTTCGTGGCCAGCTCGAAGGTCTCGCGGTGCGTCACCTATGCGACCTCGGTCACCGGCGCCGGCAGTTGTTCGAGCTCCTCGCTCGCGACCCGCGACGCGCGGGTTCGGCGCGTCCGACACGATCCGGCCGTCGCGGAAGCCGATGATGCGCGTGCCGTACTCGGCGATCTGATGCTCGTGCGTGATGACGATGACCGTGATGCCGCGATCGCGCTGGAGCTGCTGGAAGATTTCCATCACCTCGATGCTCGTGCGCGTGTCGAGGTTGCCGGTCGGCTCGTCGGCGAGCAGGATCGGCGGCTCGGTCATCAGCGCGCGCGCGATCGCGACGCGCTGCTGCTGCCCGCCCGACAGCTGGTTGGGATGATGATGCGCGCGATCGGCCAGGCCGACCGCCGACAGCGCCGTCATCGCCTTCTGCCGCCGCTCTGACGCCGCGCACTTGTTCCCGTTGTAGAGCAGCGGCAGCTCCACGTTCTCGATCGCCGACGTGCGCGGCAGCAGGTTGAAGCTCTGGAAGACGAACCCGATCGTCGAGTTGCGCACGTGCGCCAGCTCGTCGCTCGACAGCTTCGACACGTCGCGGCCGTTCAGCACGTAGCTCCCGCTCGTCGGCCGATCGAGGCAGCCGAGGATGTGCATGAACGTGGACTTCCCGGACCCCGACGGTCCGACGATGGTCACGAACTCGCCGGCGGTGATGTCGAGCGACACCCGGCGGAGCGCGAGCACCTTGACGTCGCCGACGACGTAGGTCTTGCTGAGATCGCTAATTTGTATGAGCGGCAGCATTGTTGAGTCCCGCGAAGTTGTAGAGAACCGTGGCGACCGATTTCTCGGCGCCGGCCATCCCGTAGACCCGTCCGGCGCCTTCGATGACGAAGTACTCGTTCGCGGCGTGGCTTCTGCCGCCGTGCCCGGCCGCGCCGCCGACGATCGGGATGTCGAGCGGGCTGCCCGCGAACAGATACGCGGGCCAGTACGGGCCGAGAATCGACGGCTCGTCGGCCGGCTGGTTGTAGCGGATGCCGAAGATGTCGTAGGTGCGCGAGAGCGCGCGGGCGATGTCGGTGTCGTAGCGCATCTTGGCCCACGGCACGTCGCCGATGACCTTCATCTCGACGTCCGGGAAGCCCTGCGCGTCGAGATGCGCCCGCAGCTTTTGAGTAATGTCGATGCCGTCCTGCTTCGGCAGGTAGCGGAAGTTGTGCTTCGACGTGATCTTGTTCGGCAGAATGGCGCCGGCCCCGCCCGCGTACATGTTGCCGCCCCAGATGCCGTCGAGGTTCATCGACGTGCCGTAGCGCGCCATCTTGAGGAACGTCGAGCGGATCGTCCGCGATGAAGCGCGCGACGCCGAGGTTCTCGGCCGCGATCTTCAGGTCGATGTTCTTCGCGCCCGCCTCGAGCTTCGCCGTCATCGTCGGCGAGAGCGGCTCGATGTTCTCGTAGAAGCCGGGTATCAGGACGCGGTTGCCGTCTTCGGACACGAGCGTCTTCAGCATCTGCATGTGCCGCCATGCCGGGCTGTCGACGCTGCGCTTGTTGCCGCCGTGGATGTCCGAGACCGTCGGGCCGCGTCCCCACTTCGCGCCGCTCGTCGTCAGCTCGACGTAGACGCAGCCTTCCGAACCGCCCGACAGCTCGCCGCCGCCGCTCGCGCTCTGCCCGCCGAAGCGATACATCGCTTCGGCGTCCTTGAAGAGCTCGGGATGCATCTTGACGAACTGGCGGAAGCCGATCGACATCCGCTCTTCGTCGCCTTCGGCGACGAAGATCAGGTTCACCGGCAGCTTTCCGGTGACCGCCTTGATGGCCATGAACGCGTTCAGCTGGACCATCTGCGGCCCCTTCGAGTTCGTCGCGCCGCGGCCGATCAGCACTTTCTTGAACGGCGCCTGCTCGACCAGGCGTCCTTCGAAGGGCGGCGCCATCCACACGTCCGGCTGGGTGACCGGCATCGTGTCGTACATCCAGTAGATGACGAGCGTGCGTGGCGCGCCTTCGTCGCACCTGGCGTACACGACCGGGTTGCCCTGCGCGCCCCATTCGGTCGTCCCGACGTCGTAGACCCGCGACTCCTGGCAGCCGAGCTGCTCGAAGAAGCCCTTCACCATCTCGGCCGACTCGGGAATGCCTTCGCCCGAGTTCGAGATGCTCGGCTGGCGAATCCACCGCTGCAGGTTCTCGACGTGCTCGTCGATGTGCTCGTCGATGTACGCGTAGACCTTCTTCAGATCCTCCGAACGCACCTGGCTCATGTCGGGCGAGATCTCCGTGTCGCCGTCGGGCCGGATGCCAAGCGCGACTTTGGCGGGTGGGCTCGAAGGCTGGCCCGCCGGCTCGTTCGATGAAGGGGCGCAGGCCGCGGCAAACACCGCGGCTGCGCCGATTGTCATGAGCAGGTGCCTGATACGCACGTGTACGGCTCGCCTCCCGTCCGACTTACCAGTTCATCTTTGCGCCGATGCGCGCCACGCGCGGCGGCACGATGTTGGTCGGGCGAAGGAACGAGGCCCCGGACGCCCAGTTGATGTTCTGTACCGGCGTTCGTGTTGAACACGTTGTAGACGTCGACGAACGGCGAGACCGTGATCCCCGCATCGACACGGAACACCTTCTCCGCGCGGAAGTCGAACACGCTGACGTTGTCCTGCCGTTGCGTGTTGAGCGGCTCGGCGGGAATACGGACCGTGCCGTAGTTGAGGACGGCCGTGAATGTCCGCCCGAAGTTCTGGCCGGCCTGATGACGCAGCATCGGCGAGATCTTCAACCCCCAAGGGCCTTCATAGGTGCCGTGCAGCTTCAGCGACCAGTCGGTGTACTTCACCTTGCCGTCCGGCTCGGTGTTGATGAGATCGTTCGGGGTGATCGGCAGGTCGTTCTGCCGGAATACCTGACCGAAATAATCCTTCTCCTGCGCCTCGCTCCAGGTGTGCGTGAACGAAAACATTCCCGACCACCGGCTGCTCATCCGCTTGGTCGCGGTGATTTCCCACGTGTAGTAGTCGGCACTGGCGCCATCGACGTTGTCGTAGGTGTTCACGACGGGAAGCGCCAGATAGTCGGCCGCAAGATTGAAGGCGGCAAACGTCCCGCCGTCGTCGGCTGTTGCCCAGCGCGCCGTCGACGCCTGGATCCCGCACGGTCACCGGGACGTTGAACGCCGAGTACGGCCGGTTGGCGTTGAACTGCATCGCGAGCTGACGCTCGCCGCGCCACACGACGCCCGTTCGCACGCCGAAGTTGGCCATCACCTCGCGCTCGAGCCAGAACGCGACCTCCTGCGTGTAGGTGTCCTCGAGATTCTCGGCCAGCACCACGCTGCTGACGCCACCCGCCGAGCTGTTCAACCGGCCTTCTTCACCAGCCTGCCAGATGACGGTCGCCGTTGAGGTCGTTCCACACGTAGCGGCGATTCCAGGTCTCGGGATTCGGATTGACGTCCTGACTGAGCGCCGCGCCCGGATTCCACCAGTACTGGCCGTAGTTGGCCTTGAGCACCGTCCGGCCGTCGGCGGTCAGCGCGTAGCTGAGACCGAGCCGCGGCGCGACGAGGTTCCACGTGTTCACGTCGTCTGACGGCCGGAAAGATGATCGGGCTCGACGTGAACTGCCCGGCGGCGTGCTCCTGCTCGGGCAGGAAGTTGCGGTAGTGATCGAAGCGGACACCGGCGTTCACGCTGACCCTGTTGTTGAGCCGCCAGGTGTCCTGCGCGTAGAGGCCGATCGTGTAGAGACCGTTTTCAGACTTCGCCGGCTCGAAGAGCATCACTTCGGATGGCAGCGCCGCTGCGAAGGACGTGCAGCACGTCGTTGTACGATCCGGCAAACCGCTGGGGGTGCTCGTCTCGCGGAACCACTCCCATCCGACCTTGAAGTTGTGATTGCCCGCGAGGTTGTCCTTGAAGTAGCTGAGCGAGCCGAGCACCTGGGTGCGCTGGATGTTGAGCTGGCGCGCGCGCGCCTTTCCCGACACGATGCTCGTGTTCAGATCCTCGTAGCTGATGCCGCTGCCGTTCGGCGTATCCGGCCAGCTGTAGCCGAACTGCCCCGTGCGCACTTCGAAGAACGTCGACGGCGACAGCACCGAGTTCCATTCGCGCCTTCCAGAGCAGCGGGCTGTAGTCCTGCCGGAAGCTGGCGTCGTCGGTGAGATGGATCGCGGCTGTGCCGCCGAGCAGCTGCCGGTCGAGCCGGTTCTTCTGCACCTTGGTGCTCGGCTGGTAGTAGCCGATCAGCTTGTTGTTCTGCGACAGCTGATAGGTGACCTTCGTCGTGAAATTGCCCAGGTGCGTCTCGTGCGGCTTGACCGGGAAATTCGTGTAGCGGACGGCCGAGTCGAGGCTTCGCACCGATGCGTACCACCAGAGCTTGTCCTTCTTCAGAAACCCGCCGATGTCGGCGTTCAGATCGCGATAGCTGGTCAAGCCGATTGGTGTCTCGCGGCTCGAGGCCGCCGCCCCCGATCACGCCGGCCGCTATCTGGTCGGCGTCGATGTTGAACGACTGCCAGGTCCTGCGACTCGTAGTCGCCGTAGAACGAGCCGGTGTAGCGGTTGCCGCCCGACTTGCTGATGAGCACGGTGTAGACGCCCGGCACCGGGCTTTCTGCGCTCGAGGCGCCGCTGCCGATCGAAATCTCCGAGAACGACCCGTAGTCGACGTAGTTGCCGAACGACCCCGTGCCTTCCGTCGAGTTGATGCCCTCGACCATCGGCCGGTTCTGGCCCGGTCGTGCCGTACACGAAGTAGCCGGTCTGGGTGCCGGCGGCGCTGCCGCCGACGTCGATGCGCGCGAGCTTGACGCCGGGCGCTTCCGACAGCACCGCCCAGTAGTCGCGCGCGCTCGGCAGGTTCGCCAGCGTCTCCTTGTCGAAGGTCGTATTGATCGCCGTCGACTGTGTGTCGACGACCGGCGAGTCGCCGGTCACCTGCACGTTCTCCGTTAAGGTGGCGACCCCCATCTGCGTGTTGATCGTGGCGGTGAAGCCTGGCGTCAGGCGAACGCCCTCGCGGTTGACCGTGGCGAAGCCAGCGAGCTCGAACACGAGCTTGTATTCGCCGGGCGGGATCGACACGAACCGATAGAGCCCGATGCTGTCGGTCACCTGCGTCTGCACGCCCATCATGCTCGGCCCGGAGAGCGATACCGTCACGCCGGGCAGCACACCGCTCTGCTGATCGGTCACCGTGCCGGTGACCGTTGCCGTGGTGGAACTGGTGGTTTGCGCGGACGCAAGCGCCGTCGACAGAGACGTGAGAAGCGCAAGAGTGAAAATACGAAGCATGCAGGCCCTCCTTCAGGCATCGCCTGCGACACGCCGGGAGCAACGGACGTGCCACGCCGCAGATCCTTCGCGGATGAAAGAAATCTCGCGCGAAATCACGCGTCGTGCGTTGCAGAGGGCCGGCCTGCTCTTCGATTTTCGTACAAGGTTGATGATCCTCGCGGCGTCATCGACAAGAACGTTGACGTCAGCGCCGCGAGCGCGGAATGCGTACGCGTATTGGACCGTTTGGATGCGATTTCGAGTCGACGAGAGTCACACTCTTGTCGATGAATCACCACGCTTTGAACGAAGCTGTTCATGCGCGTGCGGCAGGTTCGAACGCATGGATGAAGAACACGCAGAGCGAATTCCGCGCATGATGCATTGACGGTGCGGTGGCGCAGACTTTGCTCAATCGGTTGCCATGCGCCTTCTGTTGCTTGTGTGTGGGTTCGCCGCGCTGTGCATCTCGTGTTCGAGCGAGCCGACGGCACGCGCCACGCCTGCCGACTCTGATGCGGCAGCCGAAGACAAAGACGCCGGCGAGCCCGATCATCATGGAACGGCCGCTCACGGCGATCACACGCCGCATCATGGGGGGATGGTCTACATGAAAGGCGACCTGCACTTCGAGGTCGTCCTCACATCGTCGGGAGCGCACCGCCTCTACTTCAGCGATGCGGCCCGCGCCGACCTGCCTGCGGCGACCGCCTCGGATGTCTCGCTGACCATCTCGAGAGGGTCGGCGCCCGAGGAGATACTGCGAGCCGAGGTTGACGAGTGGGGAGAGAGCTGGCTGGCCAGGGGAAAACCTGTCGCAGGCGTCGACGTGATGGCGCGAGTCGCCTTTGTCGTCAACGACGATCCCTACTGGATCGACGTCCCGTTCATCGAAGCCACAGATGCCGCTGCGCGCAGGAGCGAGTGACCTCAACCTCACCGCGCTGATTGGACTGGCGTTCCTGGCACCGGCGTTTGCCGTCGTGTCGCTGTCGGCTCCCCGCGACGGGCCCGAATCGCTCGACCTCCACGCGGCCGAATACCTTCGGTTAGTCGCCGAGCTTGCCGCAAGCGATCCTGACTCCGTCGATTTTCACCACGACGACGGGTATCCGGCCGCCACATCGGCCGCGCCCGATGCGATTCCACTCAGGAGCCGTTCGCTCGCCGCTCACCTTCACCGGTTTCATCTGCAAGGTGACCAGCGCGAGCGGGCCGCCGTTATGGCGGATCAGCTCGAAGCCGTCGCGTCACGATACGAACAGCTGTCGGGCGCCACGCTCGCTTTTGATGTGGAGCTCCAGCGGCTTTTCAGACTGGACGCGGAGATCGTATCTCCAGAGCCTTCGTCTGCGCATCGTGCCAGGCTGCAGCGTCTGCTGCCCGGAGATGGGCCGCTTGCGCGCAGGCTTGCTGCCTATCAGCGCGCGTTCGCGGTGCCACGTCCACGACTGCAGGCTGCTTTCACTCGTGCGATCGAGCTGTGCCGCGAAAGAACCCGGCAGTTTCTCGTATTGCCGCCCGGTGAAACGATTTCGGTGGAATACGTGGCGGACAAGCCGTGGAGCGGCTACAGCGTGTATCTGGGGCGCTACCGAAGTGTCTTTCAGGTCAATCGCGTGCTGTCCCACTCGGTGGACGACGTCTTGACGCTCGCGTGCCACGAGGCCTATCCAGGGCATCACGTTTACAACAGCCTGCGCGAGCAGTATTGGCTCCGGGGACAGAGTCGCAGGGAATTGGCCGCGCTGCCGCTGTTCAGCCCCGAGGGATTTCGAGCCGAAGCCGTGGCCTCGGCAGCCGCCTCGATGACGTTCGGCGCGGAGGAACGTGCTCGGATTTTCCGCGACGTTCTCTTTCCGCTGGTCGGTTTCGATCCGGCCGAGGCTGCGCGTTATGCCGACATTTGCGCACTCGTCGATCGGTTGACCGCTGCCGCCGGCCCGGTCGTGCGAAGTTATCTCGCGGCTGACCTGACCCGCAACGGTGCCGCGGACGCATTACGCAAGGTCGCAGCCATGGAGCATCCGGACGCTCTGCTTGCGTACGTCGACCGCTACCGGGCGTACTCCCTCGCGTATACGGTCGGCCGCGATCGCTTTCTTCTGCCACTTCTCGAAATCGGCGACGAGGGACACAGATGGGCGCTGCTGCGCCGTTTCATCCTCGGAGCGGCGCCAGGCCAACGCTGAAAGTGTGCGTCTCGTCGGACTGCGCCGGACGGCTAGTCGTGCAGGACAACGCTGAGGAGCGCCGGGTGGATTTTGAGGCCGCCGTTATATTCGATGAATCCCAGTTTCCTGAATTTGTTCATGAAAAAATTTACGCGCGATCGGGTCGTCCCGACCATTTCCGCGAGCGTCTCCTGCGAGAGGTGCGGCAGCACACCCTGCGGCTTGTCCTCCATCCCATAGCGAGCCAGCAGCATCAGCGTCCGGGCCAGCCGTTTCTCGCTGGAGTTGAACAACTGGTCGACGAGATCCTCTTCGATGCGGATGTTCCGCGACAGCATGAACGTGATGAACAGCTGCGAGAACCCCGCTTGCTCGTGGAGCAGCTGGACCATCTGCTGCTTCGGCACGACGAGGGCGGTTGTGGACGACACGGCGGTCGCGGTCGCCATGCGCACGCGCTGCCCGGCGAGCGCACCTTCCCCGAGGAAATCGCCGCGCCCGAGCATCGCGACAATGGCCTCCTTGCCTGCACGCGACAGGACCGAGAGCCTGACGGTCCCCTTCTGGATGTACATGACGTTATCGGAAGGATCGCCTTGCGCGAAGATCACGGAACGCGGACGGTATTCGACGACCTTCTTGGACACGCTCGACGAGCCGAGAAACCGCTCGGCATCGAATGTGGCCGAGTCCAGATTCGCGTTCGCGGCGGGCCTCTTCGGGCGCCGTGGCATTTGCTGAGATCTTACCGCAGATCGAGCAGCAGGCACTTAAAGATGTCTGATTCTAGAACGCAGATCGTCGAATTGAAGCTGAATTTCCGCAAGGCGCGTCAACTGAGCATCCAGCTGAAGATAAATGTGCTCGATCTGCCGCTGCACAACCGCCGGCAGCCGCAGGTGAGGTCGTGTCGTACCGGGCTTGCGCGCCGGCTTGACGGCAGACGGCGAAGGACGGGAACGTATCCCTCGTGACATGCCCGGACTATAAAGGGCGGGCCACGATCGGGTCTGTGCTGTTCAGCACAACCGAGGGCTCGGGTTTCATGTACTGTCGGAATATGTTCATGAACCATCGCGCCCTTGCGTACTGCACCGGTCTTGTTCTGCTGTCGGCGTCCACGCTCGCGGCGCAGCAACCCTTCAGCTATCGGGACTTCCAGTTGGGCAGCGATGTCGCCTCGGTCGGAAAGCTGACAGGCTCCATGGCCACGGCGGCAAAGGTCATCCACGCACGTCCCGCCGCCATCGTGGAGCTGGAATGGCGACCGCGATACTCCTCCCGGGGCGAATCGCCCCAGACGGATCCGGTCGACACGATGCTGTTCAGGTTTTATGACGACCAGCTGTACGCGGTCATCGTCGATTACGACCGTCGCCGCACGGAGGGCATGGCGGCCGCGGACATGATCGCCGCGGTCAGCGAGACCTACGGACCGACCTCCCGGCTGGCGTCCAGGCCGATCGGCACCCAGACAAGCGGGTACGGCCTCTTCGAAACGCCCATCGCCATCTGGGGTGACGCGGAGTACTCCGTGACGCTCTTGCGCGGCGCGCAACCTAGTGCGTTCCGGCTCGTGGTCACGTCCATACGCCTCGACAATCTCGCGCGGCAGGCCAGCGCCACGGCTGTCCGGATGGACGCCGCCGAGGCGCCGCAGCGCGAGCTTGAGCGGCAGAAGAAAGAAGCCGAGGACTCGCTTGCGGCGCAGGAAAAGGCCAAGACCGAAAACAAGGCGCAATTCCGGCCCTGACCACGCTGTATCAAACAAAACACACCGGATCCGGGCCATAACCGAGTAACATTAGTAGATGTTGGCTATTACCCGTCTCCACGAGTTCATCGCGGCGCTCGATCGCCGCCGGCCGCAGCCAGAGCGAGCCGGCGAGCGACAGATTGCCACCGAGTCCGCGGAGCTCAGGGAACGAGCCGTCGCGAGAATCGCGCAGCTCGAACAGCGTCAAGAATCGTAACGAAAGGCTTCGGCACATCGATGAACGGCACAATCAAGCGACTGGTCACGGAAAAAGGCTTCGGATTCATCGCGGCACCTGACGGCACCGAGTATTTCTTCCATCAATCGGCCTGCACGGACACCCCATTCGAGCAGCTGCGCGAGCGTCAGGCTGTGACGTTCGACGTGGGGCAGGGCGTGAAGGGGCCGAGAGGCGAGAACGTCAAACCCGCGTAGTGCAGCCGACACCGGCGAGCCTCCAACGATCAGGGCTCGACGGACATCGCCCCGTATACCTCTTCGACGGGCACGTCATGCGCGGCGGCTAGGTGACCAGCGAGGGTCTCCTCACATTTAGCTATCTCTCCGTCAACGGACCGGGACGACAGCCCGGACGCGTAACGCCGGGCCACCGCGCGTATTTTCAAAGCATCCCGCTGCAGATGTTCCCGGTCCAGCTGACGGCCCAGATACAGGTGCCGGCGCGGTTCTTCAATCAGCACGCACTCGTGTGACGGCTGTGTCGCCCACATCACGAGCGCCATGTAGACCAACGCCACTCCTGAGAGAGTCGTCAGTTCACTCACGATTCCCGATCCCGCCGCAGTTCCGCGAGCCATCGCCCGCTGACCCAGCCCAACCCCTCCTCGCGGCCCATCCAGCGCGACAGCCACAGGGTGACGCCGAGAGCCGCGACGACCATGCCGATGATGAGCCAGAGCATGTATTGACAATACGCGGCGAGGCGTGACGGCGCTGTCCTGAAGAGCACAGCCGGCATTGCGGTGATCCGCTACTGTCGGAGCATGTCATCAGAACCATTCGTCGACGACGGTTTCGCGGAGCGTTGGGCGGCCTGGCAGGCGCGCGGCGCGGCACACGATCGTGCGACCCGGCGCAAGCTGTTCGTCTTCTTCGTTGCCGTCGTTGTGCTCTCGTCGGCAGTGCTGATGGGCGTGCGGTTCTTTTAGCCCCGCGGGTTGTTCCATATTGAACAGCCTGACGCCACATGCTTGGGTATGGTGGCGCAATGACCGGTCAGATACCGCCGGTGCTCTACTCCGCCGATTTCAACGAGTGTGCGGCCATCTCGGAGATCTCAGAAAGCGAGATCGCGGAGCTCTTCGTGATGGTGCTGCGGTGTGCGGGGGCGACGATTGTGCACAGCCACGCGCATGCCCATGCGGAGCGGGGACTGACCTGCTTCGTGATATTGAGCGAGTCGCATGCCGTTCTTCACGCGTGGCGCGACACCGCCACCGTGAATATCGATATCCTCGTCTGCTCGACTGAGGTCAACATACTGGAGGCCTTGGAAAACCTGAAGTGGGTGCTCGGGGCACGACGGGCCTGCATCCAGGAGGTGCTTCGCGGCGACGGGCACGCGCCCGGCGAACACCACAAGCTCATTACGCGGCGCGCCTGACAGTCAACGTTTCACCCGGCGAATCAACGGGCATACGACAAGGAATCGCAAATGGCAACGACCGGCACCATCAAACGTCTTGTAAGCGACAAAGGGTTCGGATTCATCGCCGCGGGCGACGGGATCGAATATTTCTTCCATCAGTCGGCGTGCGTACAGACCTCGTTCGACCAGCTCCGCGAGGGTCAGTCGGTGACGTTCGACATTGGCCATGGACCGAAGGGGCCGAGAGGCGAGAACGTCAAGCTCGCGTGATAGCGAGAGCACGCGGACGCGTGGGGAGGCTGCGCCTGGTGAATCGAAGCGCTCTGAAACTGAACGACATCGTGGTGTCTCGAGTCGACGGTGGACACCACTTGTTAATCGTGACCGCGATGCCGGACGACGTGATGTCGCTGGTCTTCCGGGGCGACGGCTGGACTGTGCAGTATGCGGTTGCCAGGGGGGCGCGGCTGGCGGCAGGAAAAGGCGGCGACCTCTGGTACACGTCGGACCAGCTCACGACGCTCGAGTACCTCGAAACCTTTCGCGCGGATCGCGTGCTCACCGCTGTCCACTAGGCACGGCCGCTCGCAACAGCATTTCTCCAATCACGCCGCCGACGATCGGCTCGGGTGAAGCGGCGGCGACCCCTCGCAGATTCTCGAAACGTCGTTATTGTTCGGCCTGCAGCGCGACGGCCTTGTCCAGCCGGAACGTGAGAACCGTCTCTGCTCCAGCTCGTCATCCGGCAAGTGTCGTCTGGCGGGCACGACCGGCAGTCCCGAGATGGTGCTGGACGTGCACTCGATCTCGATCGACGGGCGGCGATACCTGGTCAGACGCTCGACCCCTCCGGAACAATCACCTGGCCTGCGTTGACGACGTCCTCTTCGACAATCGCCGAGAAGTGTTGGTCGGCCCCTCCTTTTCGGGAGTCGATCATTTCCACAGTTCTGACGATGAGCTGGGTTCCAGCCGGCGCCTCGAGCCTGAGACCGCTGACAGCGCGCGGGTTCGGGCGTTCAGCCGACAGGAATTCCAGTGCCGCGACCTGAGTGGTCGTGTAGCGGCGCGTCACGCCGTCTGCGTGCCGGAACGTGATGGTTCGCGACGCGATACCCACGACAGTGCCTTCGAGCCGCGTGCCATCTCTCATGACGAGTGTGTCCGCGGACGAGACTGCCGCCAGCGACACCATGCACAGACCCATCGCCGCAGCGATGACGATTCTTTTCACTGGGACCTTCTTTCTGACGTTCTGAAGTGGCCGACTCGGAAGTTCCTTGCGGGACGACTGCCGACTGGAGCGATCGTAGGTCAGGCGTGCGAGCGCCGTATGTGCCCGAGTGCACAGCAGGGCGTGTGCACAAGAGCACAGACGTCACTCATAGACGACTCTTACTATCGATTAACGGGATGGAACATCTATCATGCTTTCAACGCTCTTCATCGTGCTTCTTGTCCTGTGGGCGCTCGGCATGGTCTCGTCCTACACGCTTGGCGGGTTCATCCACGTCCTCATGGTCATCGCGATTGTGGTCGTGCTGATTCGCGTAATCGGGGGCCGGGATCCGCTTCGAGGGTAATCTCGAAAGGGCATTGGCATGGACACCGAACGTATTGTCGCGGAACAAGCCGAGTCTGCCAGGAATGAGGCGGAACGCTTCCGGCAACTGGCGGAAGAAGCGCGCGTGGTCCGCGACCAGCATCGTGAGGCGCTCGAAACCGTGCGGCAGGAACGGGAGCGCCTGCGCGAAGCGGGTGAGGCGGCCCGATCGGCCTCGGAAGACGCACGGCACGCCGCCGATGCGGCTCGTCACGCCACGGTAGAGGCTGTGCACGCGACCGCCGAGACGCTCAAGGCCACGCTGGAAAGCATGCGGAGGGTCGAAGAGATGCGGCGCGAACTCCTCGACATGCGGGACGCGATCAAGCTCGACTCCAATTAGAAGCGCGCCCCTTCAGAACACCGCCACATCCTCCTAGTGATTGACCGTGACGACAGACGAACCCTGCATGCGCGGCAGGTCGAGCGTGAAGACGCATCCACGATCGGCAAGGCTGCGCGCGTAGATCCGACCGTGGTTCGCGTCGGCGCCCCATCGGCTGAACGCCAGGCCCAGGCCCAGGCCGGTCCGGTCGGTCCCACGCTGCTCGAACGGGCGGAACAGGTCGTCGGTCTTTCCAGCCACGAGGCCGCCGCATTCGTCCTCAACCTCGATCAGCACACGCTGGGCGCCGGCCCCGACGCGGAGCTTGACGATGGTCCCGGGGCGCGTGAACTTGAAGGCGTTCTGCAGGAGGTTTGTCACCACTGCCCCGAGCACCTGGCGGTCTCCCTCGATCGTGACTCCGCTGTCGATCGGCCCGACGGTCAGGGTGATGCCTCGTAACTCGGCCTCCATGCGTGCCTGCGGCGCAAGTTCTTCAATGAACGGGGCAACGAGGAATCGCTCCCGATTCTGGATGCCCTCTGTCAGACGGATCTCTGCGAGCGACCGGCCGACCAGCGCGCGCAATCCCAGAAGGCTCCGATTGAGCACGCTCCCCGTGCTTCCCGCGACCCCCACATTCCCCGACTTGAGCACCTCGAACGCCATGATCGCGGTATTCACCAGGTTCCGTAATTCATGAGCCAGGTATCCAAGGCGTTCGCTCCCGCGCGCGAGCTCTTCATCCCGGACGGACTGATCTCGCTCGCGCCCATACTCCGTGACGGCGCCGGCGATGGCCTCGTCGAGGCAGCAGTTCAACATGCGAAAGTCATCCGTGTGAATGGGGGCGTCCATTTCCACCGCGAGCTCCGTGATGGACTGACAGATGTCGCCATATTCGTGCACGACCTGCGACAGCGTGAACCCCTCGGCCAGCAGGTCATGCCCGCGGTGAAGCGCAGTGTTGGCAATCTCGGGATTGGACTGGTGACCCAGGCGCAGTGCCTTCACGAGCTGCTCCAGGAACACGGCGACGCCGTGATCGTTCCCGGCGCCAGTCGACTGTGGAATCGACTTCGCGACCAGCTTCGCGCGACAGCGTGTGATGATCTCGTCGCGGTGTGTGGCAATGAATTCGTGCAGCATCTGCTTCTCCCTCTTCCAACTGCCTCAAACCGTGCGCGTCTGTTTCTCCGCCGTGGACCGGCTGCGTCCTGGGCTTGGTCTTATCGCGTGCTGGGGGTTACTTCACTACCAGTAAGCCTGACGGAATGCATGCACCGAGGCTGTACAGATCGAGACACTGTTCCGTTCGAGACAGCGCCGTGCACGCCTCGCGGTGTATGCTGTCAGATCTCTTGAGCTGTACGCTTTCAAACGTTTGCCTGGCGGCCATCCTCACGATGGCCACCTCGGTGCCTGCCGATGCCGGTGGGGCCACGCTGGCCGATGCGCAGCGCGCGTTTTTCAACGCGCGATACCCGGCGGCGGCTGACATGGCTCTCGACGTGCAGGGGTCTGACGTCGACGCGCTGGCCGCGTATGAGGTCCGCACCTCTGCGCTGCACTTCCAGCTGAGAGACGCGCTCGGCCCTGACACCGACAAGGGGAAAGCCTTCAAGCTGTGCGTGGCGTGCCCGGAACTGCTGAAAGTGTTTCTCCACGACACCGCAAAGGGCCAGGCGCTGGCTCGTGCGCAACTGCAGCGAGACCCCGGCGACGCCGATGCGCTGTTTTTTCTCGGGAAACTGAACCTGAACTATGTGTGGCTGCACCTCGAGACCCTCGGCCGCAAGACCGGCTGGAGCGAGTACTGGGAAGCAAGAAGGTCGCTCGACGCGGCGCTCAAGAACAATCCACGCCACATGCGCGCTCGCGTGGCGAGAGCCTGGATCGACTACATCGTCGACACCAAAATGGCGAGGGGCACGCGCTGGGTGCTCGGGGGCGGCAGCAAAAAACGCGCATTTCTCGGCGCGCGCGAAGCCGCGGCTGCCGAATCGGAGTTCTTCGTTCGCGTCGAGGCCGAATTCGCGCTGTGGGAAATGCTGGTGCGCGACCGGCAACTGAGCGAAGCCACGACGATTGCACGACGGCTCGCGCGCGACTTCCCCGACAATCCCAAGCTCGCGAAATTCCTCGAGGCGGCGCCGGGCATCGATCCCTGAAGAAGGTCATGTCTGTGCGATGCAGCGCATGGCGGGGTGTTCTATAGGAGACAGTTCCGGGTTACGGAGTACGCGAGACTTGCGCATGCTCAGGTTTCAACCATCCTTCTCGCTGTGGCCGCGGCCGCAATTTCTCGGTGAATCGTCCAGCGGATTCGCGTCGTGGATCGCACATCGAGACTCGCCGTTGGCCGTCGAGCCGAGACCACAACCGGCACGATCGATCAGGGGCATCATTGAGGACCATCACGATCGCTACGCTCGAACGATGGGACGCGGGGGGCGGGCCGATGCTTGACAGGACGCAGACGATGAAGAAGGTGCACGAAGGCGGTGGCGGCGGCACGAGCGCCGCAGCCGGCGATCAGGCGTGGGTCGGTTTCATCTGTAAGGGATGCGGCGCGCCGCTGGCGGTGCACCAGTCGAACAACGGGTCGAGACCCGGCGAGCGCTCCGCACGGGGCTGGCGCGTCATGTGCACGAGCTGCGGAGTCCCCGACTTCTACGAGCTCGGCTCGGCGATGGTGCGCATCACGGCCGTTCCCTAGCGATCGACGTATTCCACGTAGCCACCCTCACGCACGATCATGACCTTGAGGATGCGATCCTCGCGCAGCAGCTCGGCGGCGCCGAGGCGCGCCGCCTCAACCGAGGGATAGTCCGTTGCTGCCTGTAACAACGCGGTGGCGGAGCCGCGTCTCATCGTCGGAATCAGTCTGAACATGGATTCACTCTAGACCGGCTGCGCGTCCCGGGTTGTGCAATCGGGTACAGCGGTCAACCGGCGGGCGCGACAGACTTGCATCTATGAATGTCAGACCGCTTCACGATCGAATCATCGTCCAGCGCCTCGATGAAGGCGAACAGCAAATCGGCGGGATCATCATCCCCGACTCCGCCAAAGAAAAGCCGCAGCAGGGAAAAGTGATTGCCGTCGGCGACGGGAAAATGACCGAGGAAGGCACGCGGATCCCGCTGGATGTACGGTCGGGCGACCTCATTCTGTTTGGAAAATATTCCGGCCAGGACATCAAGCTCGACGGTGAGGAGTACCTCATCGTCAAAGAAGACGAAGTGCTGGCCGTCATCGACGACGCCGCCAAAAAGACGGACAAGACGGAGAAGAAGAGTTAATGGCCAAACAAATCGTGTACGGCGAGCAGGCGCGTCAGACGGTCCTCCGCGGCATCAACAAGATGGCGGATACGGTGAAAGTCACCCTCGGACCCCGAGGGCGCAACGTGATTCTCGGCAAGGCCTACGGCTCGCCGACGATTACCAAGGACGGCGTCACGGTCGCGAAGGAAATCGACCTGAAAGATCGCCTCGAGAACATGGGCGCGCAGATGGCGCGCGAGGTCGCGAGCAAGACATCCGATCTCGCCGGCGACGGCACGACCACGGCGACTGTGCTCGCACAGGCCATCTTTCGCGAGGGAGTCAAGCACGTCGTCAGCGGCGCCAATCCGATGGACATCAAGCGGGGCATCGATCGCGCGGTGGACGTCGTGACCGCCGAGCTGAAGAAAATGTCGAAGCCGGTGAGCGGCAACATGGTGGCGCAGGTGGGAACCATTTCGGCCAACAACGACGAACCGATTGGCAAGGTCATCGCCGAGGCCATGGAAAAAGTCGGCAAGGACGGCGTCATCACCGTCGAGGAAGCCCAGACGATCGACACCTCGCTCGAGATCGTCGAGGGGATGCAGTTCGATCGCGGATACCTGTCGCCCTATTTCGTGACCGACCCCGAGCGCATGGAAGTGGTGCTCGAGAATCCGCGAATTCTCATCTACGAAAAGAAGCTGTCGCACCTGAAGGACCTGCTCCCGGTGCTGGAGAAAGTCGCGAAAGGCGGCTCGTCGCTGCTGATCATCGCCGAGGATGTGGAAAGCGAAGCGCTGGCCACGCTCGTCGTCAACAAGCTGCGTGGCACGCTGCAGGTCGCGGCGGTGAAGGCACCCGGCTTCGGCGACCGGCGAAAGGCGATGCTCGAAGACGTCGCCATCCTGACGGGCGGACGCGCGATTACCGAAGACCTGGGCATCAAGCTCGAGAGCATCGCACTCGAGGATCTGGGCGCGGCGAAGAAGATCACGATCGACAAGGACAACACGACGATCATCGAAGGCGCAGGAGAGAAGAAGGCCCTCGAAGGCCGGGTCAGGCAGCTTCGGACCCAGATCGAGGAAGTCACATCCGACTACGACCGCGAGAAACTGCAGGAGCGGCTCGCCAAGCTCGTCGGCGGCGTCGCGGTGATCAAGGTCGGCGCGGCGACGGAAACCGAGATGAAGGAAAAGAAGGCCCGCATCGAGGACGCCATGCACGCCACGAAGGCGGCCGTAGAAGAGGGCATCGTGCCGGGCGGCGGCGTCGCACTCCTCCGGGCGGCAAAGGCGCTTGCCGGGTTGAAGCTTGCAGGCGATCAGCAGGTCGGCGTCAACATCATCGCCCGTGCCGTCGAAGAGCCGATGAGGTGGATTGCCAACAACGCCGGTGAGGAAGGCACGGTCGTCGTCGCGCACGTGAAGACGATGGAACCAGAGAGTGGTTTCAACGCCTTGACCGGGAAATACGAGAACCTCGTGAACGCGGGCGTCATCGATCCGACCAAGGTCGTGCGATCGGCGCTGCAGAACGCGGCGTCCATCGCGTCGCTGCTGCTGACGACCGAAGCGCTGGTCTCGGAAATATCCGAAGAGACCGAGGCGCCGGCCGCGTAGGCACATCCTGCAAGCCTGGTTCGCGGCGTTGAAGCCTCACTTTCCTGCCGTCAAGTGATGCGCGCCGCCTTCGAGCGCGTGCCGGAGCGCGCGAAAACGCTTTCGATACTGCGCCGGCGTCAACCCCACCTTGCGCCGGAAGAGACGCCCCAGGAACGTCGCGTCCTGGTAGCCGACGCGGCTCGCGATTTCGTCGAGCGGAAGCGCGCTCGTCTCGAGCAGCCGCTTTGATTCCTCGAGACGGAGCGCGTGCACGTAGTCGAGCGGGGGCATGCCCGTCGCCTGCGCGAAGCGCCGCTTGAACGTGCGCTCGGCCAGCCCGCTCAGCTCTGCCATCGCGCTCACCGGCGAATCTTCGTCGAAGTGCTTTGCAATCCATCCCTGGCACTTCGCAATCACGGCGTCGCTCACCTGTTTGCCGCGGGTCAGCGCGGCGAACGGCTGCTGTCCGACGTGATGCCAGTCGAGCAGGTGCAGGCGCGCGACGCGCATCGCTTCTTCCATGCCGACGAACCGCGCAATGAGAAACAGCGCGAGGTCGTGCCACGACGTTCCGCCGCCCGCCATGATGAGCCGTCCCTCGCCCGACACCACGAGTGCCCGGTTCGGATGGAGACGAACGCCGGGATACTTCGACCCCATGGCGTCGCAGTAGGCCCAATGTGTTGTCGCATCCTGTCCGTTCAGCAGCCCGGCCTCGGCCAGCACGAGCGCGCCGGTGCACGCAGTGGCCAGCGTGGCCCCCGCCGAGTACTGCCGGCGCAGCCACTCTGATTCCACGGGATATTTCCCGGCAAGATCGGCGTCCGGTCCGGTCAGCAGATCGGGAATGACGACGACGTGGGGCGTGGGAGAGTCCTCGAGCGTGCATCCCGGCTCAATCCAGAGACCGTTCTGCGCGCGGAATCCTCCGGCCTGTCTCGACGCGATAACGGGAAGGATGCGGGACTCGCCAGGCGTCCCGGTGGTCACCAGACCCCAGTCGCGTCCGGCCGACTCGAGGATCTTGTACATGCCGTACAGCGTCGACGCGGTCGACTCCGGCACCGCCAGGATGACCACGACAAGCGGTTCATTCGTATCGGACATGGCATATCCGTCTGTAAAGTGACCTGTTCGACTCTAGCCGATCGCGCGCCCACGCGACTACGCTGGCTGTGTTGATAGTGGAGGAATGAACATGACACAAGCCGCACATGCCGCACATGCCGAACCCGACATTCAAGCCGAGCCGTTTTCCGAGCGCCTGCTGCGCGCGTTGAACGACGGCGCGCTCTGTCTGATGGTCTCGATCGGACACCGCACCGCGCTCTTCGACACGATGAGCCGGCTCCCGCCAGCCACGAGCGACCGGATTGCCGCCGAGGCCGGCCTCAGCCCGCGCTACGTGCGGGAGTGGCTCGGCGCGATGGTGACCGGCCGGGTGGTCGAATTCGATCCCGCGTCGGGCTGCTACCGGCTGCCGCCCGAGCACGCCGCCTCGCTGACGCGCGCCGCCGCCGCCGACAACATGTCGGTGTTCGCGCAGTACATCGGCGAGCTCGGGCGCGTCGAAGACGACATCGTCGCCTGCTTCAGCAGGGGTGGAGGCGTGCCGTACGCGAGGTTCACGCGTTTCCACGAGGTGATGGCCGAAGACAGCGGGCAATCGGTGCTCTCGTCGCTGGAGTCGCACATTCTGCCGCTGGTGCCCGGACTGACGGCGCGCCTGGAGCAGGGGATCCGCATGCTCGACCTGGGATGCGGGCGAGGACGGATTCTGCGGCGCCTGGCGGCGAGCTACCCGAACAGCCGGTTCGTCGGCATCGACCTCTCCGAAGAGGCCACCGCGTTCGCGCGCAGCGACGCGAAGGGCCTCGAGAACATCGAGTACGTCGCGCACGACCTCAGCGATTTCGACCGCACGGCCGAGCCGGCGGCATTCGATCTCGTGACGACGTTCGACGCGATTCACGATCAGGCACGACCGTTGAACGTCCTCAAAGGCATCCGGCGCACGCTGAAGCCTGGCGGCGTCTACCTGATGCAGGACATCTCGGGCACGAGGCACGTGCACAAGGACGTCGCGCATCCGCTGGGCACGCTGCTGTACACCATCTCGTGCATGCATTGCATGACGGTGTCGCTCGCGCAGGGCGGCGAGGGGCTCGGCGCCATGTGGGGCGAGGAAAAGACGCAGGAGTACTTGCGGCGGGCCGGCTTCCGATCGGTAACGGTGAACAAGCTGGCGCACGACGTCCAGAACAATTGGTACGTCGTCCGCCCGTAGTGGTGTCTTCGGTTCTCAGTTTTTAGTTCTCAGTTTTCAGTGGCTTCGCAACTGAGAACTGACGACTGAAAACTGACGACTGAGCACTGAATACTGCCTAGAACTGTTCGTCCGCGCTCGGACCGTACGCACCGGGCACCGGCACGTTGAGCAGCCGCAGATAGACCGACAGCTGCCCTCGATGGTGGATCAGGTGGCTGAGCGTGAAGTCGCGGAACACGTCGGGCTTCGGCCGCTCGAACCGCAACTTCCCTCGCACCTTGAAGCGCCACGGGTGGAGCATCGCCGCATCGGTGGCCGTGCTCAGTGTCTGTCGGGCCTTCGCGACCTTCTCGTCGAAGGTTCGCAGGAGATCGTCCAGCGACTCGGCCCGGTACGACTTGAAGTCGGCCGGGTCGAGGTCGAACTCGTGCTTCGCGAAAATCTCGTCGGCCCATCTGACGCAGTCGACGATGTGCGACGCGAGCGCCCCGGCGGTATAGGACTTCTCGTGCGGCCGCCAGCCGAGCTTGTCCGCCGGTATGCGTTCGAGCAGCCGGCGGGTCGTCCGCGCTTCGCGCTCGAACTCCCTCGCCAGCGACGCCATCACCCCCACGTCAGAACGTCATCTTGATCGCCAGCTGCACCTGGCGCGGGTCTCCCACTCCGGTTCGCAGGAACCCGTCGAAGTTGAACAGCGCCGGCGTCGACAGCGGGTTGATGTTGTTGGCGTTGTTGAACGTATTGAACATCTCGATCGTCGGAATCAACATCATATCGCCTCTGATCTGGAACGGCCGCGAGACCCGCCAGTCGAAGCTGAAGTACTCGTTGTCCTTCCGCTGCGTATTGCGTCCGAGATCGACCCCGTTCTGCACGCGCGGGTTCGGGGTGATCGGCTGCGCCCCGCGGGCCTGCACGCGCGCGCTCGCCTGGATGCTGTGCGGCGCCACGACGTAGGTGAAGAGGTTGAACTTGTGCCGGATGTCGCGATCCGAGTAGCCGTAGTCGAGCGACAGATCGTTGAAGTTGAAGGCGCGATCGGTGAACGGATCGCGCTCGTTCGAATCGTCGTCTTTGTCGCGCGACAGCACGTAGTTCGCCTCCAGCTGGTAGTTGCGCGAGAGGCGCTTGCGCACGCCGAGGGTCAGGCCGTGGTAGTCCGACTTGCCGAGGCTCGTCGTCACCATCGTTTCGTCGAGCTGCGGGCCGAACGGATTGCCGGCATCGGCGCGGTTGTAGTTGATGAACCGCGTGAGGTTGCTGCCGCGGGCGTACATGTAGTCCACGTAGCCGGCCACATCGGGCGCGATCTCCTGCTCGTAGCCGGCGTTGAACGACGTCGTGCGGGGATTCGCGTAGTCGCGGTGGAACACGCGCACGCCGGTAAAGAGCGGAAACTGCCCTGCCGCGACAGGCGTCGGCGTGATGACATTGGGCCAGGCAGGCGGCGTGGCGCCGAACTGCCTCACGTTATCGGTGCTGACGAAAATCGTCTGCTGCTGCAGGCCGTTGGTCGTGACGGAGCCGACCTGGCTCAGCATGTTCTGGCGGGCGAAATAGAGGCCGGCGCTGGCGCGCACGACCGATTTGCCGTCGCCGCGCAGATCCCAGGTCGCACCGCCCCGCGGCTGCCACATCGCGACCTGATCGGGAATCGTCCCGTCGGACGGGAACTTCGGGTTGTTCAGGAAGGGCGCGAACGCCGTCGTTTGCGGATCCACCGTTTCGGGCATGAACTGGGCGTCCCACCGCAGGCCGTACTGCAGGGTCACGTTGGTGCGCACGTGCCACTGGTCCTGTACGAACAGCGAGAATTCGTCGTTGGTAATTCTCGACGCGCCGGTCGCATCGGTGGCCAGCCCGGTGCGGCCCGCCCCCTGCAGATAGAACAGCAACGGGCCGCCGGTCGGCGACGTGCCCGCCGGACACAGCGTGGGAAGCGTCACGTACACGCCACCGCTGCAGCCCATCGTGCGCGGGCCGAAGCCGCCTGACGCCGCCGGCGAGGTGTAGCGGAGAAACCCTTCGACTCCGTCGAAGAGATACCGGCCCGTGAAGAACCCGCGGAAGACCTGGTCGTTCATCGTGTGCATCCACTCGCCGCCCATCTTCCACGTGTGGCCGCCGCGCACGATCGAGAGGTTGTTTTTCAACTGCGTGCGCCAGACCGTCTCGTCGACGTTCGGCTGCAGGAAGAACGGATCGCCGAATCGAAAGCTCGGCGCGATCGCGCCGATGCCGGTATCGGCCGCCAGCGGCGACTCGTTCGACGTGCGCGGCCGCGTCTCGTGCGAGTAGGTGAAGTGAAATTCGTTGAGCTTGTTGTTGGCGAACGTCGTGAAGTAGTTCGCGTTCAGCAGGTTGATGTGCGACGGGTCGCCTTCGGTCCCGTTGGCCGAGGGACCGTAGGTGCCGACGTCGAACGTTTCGTTTTCCTTGCGCGAACGGGTGAAGTTATAGGAGGTCGACAGCCGGCTCGCCGCGCCGATGGTCTGGTCGGCCTTCAGGAGCATCGCCACCGTGCTGATCGGGTGATCGATCGGCACGCTCTCGTCCATGCCCAGACGCGACTGGAAGAAATTGAGGAGCGCCACGCGCTGACAGTCCGGCTGCGAGTTGATGAGCGCCGCGTTGGCCGGAATGGTCGGCGCAGCCAAGGGGCACGGCGTGCCAAGGGGAGTTCCGAGATTCGGACGCTGGAAATCGCCGGTGAGGCCCTCGAACGCCCCGAAGAAGAAGGTCTTGTCGCGCTTGATCGGCCCGCCAATCGTGCCGCCGAACTGCTCGCGATGAAAGTCCTCGAGCTTCGTGCCGTCGGACAAGTCGCCGGTGAGCCCTTCCAATCGCTGGAAGTAGAAGAGCGATCCGGTGACGTCGTTGCTGCCCGATTTGGTGATCACGTTCACGACACCGCCCGCCGTGCGGCCGAATTCGGCCGGCGCCCCGCTGGCGATCACCTGAAACTCTTTCACCGCGTCCAGCGTGATGTCGATCGGCGCACGCTGGCCGCCGGCCTGCTCGCCGAAGAAACCGTTGTTGTAGTCGCCGCCGTCGAGGCTGATGTTGTTGAAGATGCCGCGCTGCCCGGCGAAGGTAATCTCGTCGCCGTCGGGCCCCTGCACGATGCTGACGCCGGGCGTCAAGGTCAGCAGGTCCTCGAACTTCCGCCCGAGAATGGGCGTCGACTCGATCGTCTTCTCATTCAGCGTCGATGCAACCGCGGCACGCGTCGTCTCGACGATGGGCGTGCCACTGACGGTGACCGTTTCCGAGACGTTTCCGACCGCGAGGCGCAGGGTGAGGTTGAGGGACTGCCCGACGGTGAGGTCGATCTCGTCCTGCTCGATGGTCGAGAAGCCCGACAGCCGGAACGTCGCCTTGTAGCGGCCGGGCGGCAACTGGAGGAATGCGAATCGCCCCGACGAATCGGTCAACTGACTCTGCGACAGATTGGTCTGGGCGTTGACGACGGTGACGTCCACGCCGGGAAGCACGCCTCCGGTCGAGTCCAGGACCGACCCCTGAATGGCGCCGGTCGTAATCTGAAACTGGGCCTCGGCCGGGATCGAAACGGCCAGGCAGGCGAACAGGCACACGCACACGAGGATTCGCACCATTGAAGGGCCTCCACGATGGAGCGTAGTGCCCCGCTTGCGCGAGCACAACGCAAAAACGACGCGGCACGAAGTTGTCGGGCAACGGCGCGATTTCCGACAATCGCGTGGATGATTTGCGCTAGTGCTGCATCACGGCGCGCCCTGCGCCGTCGGACACGGGATCGCCCAGCGACAGCGGCCGCGTGAGTTCAGGAAGATGTGTCCGCCACCAGGCTTTCGCAGACTCGGACGTCCACCGATCGCCGCTCTTGCAGCCGCAGGCCATCCCGAGCAGCATCTCCGCATTCTGCGGCCGCTTGTCCGGGTCCTTCTGGAGGCACGCCAGCACGAGCGCTTCCAGATCGTGCGGGATCGGCAGCTCCGTCCGCTGAGACGGTGGGATGGGCTCGGCTTGCACGTGCTGAAGCAGCATCTTCATGGGGGTGTCGGCCTCGAACACCAGCTGCCCGGTCAGCAGGTAATAGGCCACGCAGCCAAGCGCATACACATCGGCCCGTCGATCGACCTTCGCTTCGCCGAGGATGATTTCAGGCGCCATGTAGGCGGGCGTTCCCGTCGTCTTCTGCTCGGCCGTCAGCAAGGTCTGCTCCAGTCGCGCGCGATCGCTGTTCACCTTGACGAGACCGAAATCCAGCACCTTGACGAAGTCGTACTCGAGGCCCATCCGGCAGACGTAGATGTTGGCGGGCTTGATGTCGCGGTGAACCAGACCGCGCGCATGCGCGTCGGCGAGGGAATGGCAGACCTGACGCAACAGATAGCCCACGCGGTCTGCCGGGAGCGGTCCGAACGTCCGCACCAGCGATTCGAGATCGCGACCCGTGAGCAGCTCCATGACGTAGTAGAACACGCCTTGATCGGTGACGCCGTAGTCGAAGAGATTGATCGTGTGCGGCGAGCTCAAGGCGGCGGTCGCCTGGGCCTCGCGCTCGAACCGCTTGATCACCAGCCTGGCCTCTTCATCGCTCGCCGCGCCCAACAGCTCTGGACGCACGAGCTTGACGGCCGCTCGTCTCGCGAGCAGGCGATGCTGAGCCTCCCAGACCTCACCCATGCCTCCGTGCCCGAGCAGCTCCACGAGCTCGTAGCTCCCCATCTCTCGCGCCTTGCTCAGCTTTCGGCCGAAGTGACGCATCAAACGCGACGGGACCACCGACAGTCCCGCGCAGGCATAGTTCGGCCAGAACAGTACGAACGTCTGAAGGGGCGACGGAACGGGCACACCACGCAGATGCGCGAACCAGACGCCAAGCGGATCCATGGACGCCGCCACAAGCGACACGGCCAGCATCCTGGCAGGATTCGCCGGCGCAATCATCGAATACACGAGCACCAGAATCGCCACCCACGATACCTGGATGATCTGCGCCTTTGAGCGGCGGGAGTGAAATCCACGTATTCATCGCCGCGATCAGCGCGGCACACAGCAGCATGTAGCCCAGGCTCGCATTCGTCTTGGCGTATGAAGAATGCCGGGAGTACTTCAAATACAAGAAGGTCAGCCCTGACGTGATGATGCCGACCACTTCGACGACCCGGAACTTCGAGGTTTGCACCAGCGAATAGACGGTCGGCGTCGTCAGCTGCAGCACGTAGTCCATCATCAGACCAGTCGTCCAGAGCACCACACCGAGGAGACTGAACAGAGCGAGCCGTTCGACCTGCTCGTTCGACAGATCGTCTGGAAGGCCGCCGCCGGCATGCGTCGTCGGCGTCCCGCCAGGCGCGGAAGTCTGTTCGCGCGGCCCGATGCGCTGCTTGAGCTTGTGTTCTCCCATGGCGTTCCCCGCTTACCTCATCCTAGGTCGGTTGTCCCTCACGCTTTTTGCCCTCGGCCTGGTCGGCCCGTCGCTTGAGCTCTTTGAGGTTCAGCATGATCGAGTGATTCGATCGCACCAGGTCGGCGACGATATCGTCGTGTCCGCGAGAGGACCTGGCAGCCCGGCGATCTTCAAGGAACGGCCACAGCGGATCGCGAACGATCGGGGGGAGCACGCTCTCGAGATATTCGAGCGCCGTCCCGCGGAGATTCTGATCCTCCACGTACAGGCCGCGAAGGGCGATTTGCAGCGGCTCGGCCGGAAGCACGAGCGAGAGCAGCGTGAACACGTGGGCCAGGCTCCGGGTCGCGCGGTTCCTGATGAATTCGTCGACGAACGCGTCCGAATCGCCCTCGTCGAGACCGTCGAGCAAGTGCCGTCCTTCCCAGACAGGGCGACCGACGGCCACCTCCTTCTGCACCACCTCGAAGATGCGAGCGGATTCGATGCGCACGTCCGCTTGTGCGGCCACGATCGTGGCCAGCGAGCGTCCGCACTGGAAACGGACCTCGAACCGGATGTCGTCGAGTCCCAGCAGCAGGCTGTCTACGGCACGCTGCGAACGGCAGACGCTCAACACTCGAGGGATTCGGCGTCTGACGGCAAACTCCTCATAGGGATCGAGCAGCGCATCGGCGAGTTTGCCGACGTGGCGCGGAGCGATCTGGCGCAGCGACGCGATGGTATCGTCGGCGACCGGATCCCAGGCCAGCAGCGGGAGGACGTGCGGAATCAGCGCGGGCGTCAACTCGCCGCCGCGCCGAAGCACCGATCGAACGCGATCGCGATCGCGCGATCGCAGCCGCATGATGTCCAGCACCTCGGGCTCCAGAGTCGCCGGACCTCTCTGGGTTCCGGGTCTGTCGGTATCGGGCTCCGTGGGATGCAAGGATGCCGCGATGGTTTGCGATCGCCACGTCGAGTTCAATATCGCCGTCCGCGTTGTCAAATCGCGGACGTCGGAAAGATCGACTTCATCAGCGCGGTCGCGCAGGCTTCGCTCCAGCGTCTGGATGTAGCCACGATTGAGCCGGCTGGCCACGAACGCCCCGGCAGCCGCGCTGACGATCGTCGCGGCCATGATCGCCGTATGCTGTACGGCGGGCGCCAGCAGAAGGATGAATCGGATGGCGGTGCCGCCGACGGCATCGCCGAGACGGTCGAAGCCGACGTCGATAATCGATTTCGCCGCGCGCTTCTCGCCGACCGGAATCGGTGTGTAGAACACCTCATAGGCCGAGCGAAACAGCGAGTTGCGGAACACCGTCTCCCCGCCTCGCGCGACCATCGCGCTCTCGAGTCCCGGCGCCGCCAGCGCGCCCAGACTGCCGGCCATGAGCGCGAGCGACGGCGTGGCGGTTGTCAGGGCCAGCCCCATGTGCTCGAGCGCCAGACGGTTCAGCGCGGCTTGCACGGCCACCGTCACGAGGCTGACCGCCGCATAGTACATGGCAAAAAATCTGAGCAGGTTTTCGCCGGTTCCAAATGTCGAGACCGCTTGCGCCTTGAACAGGTAGTCGATCAGCGCGGCGCTCGTGGTGCCGAGGAGAACGAGCAAGGCGAGCTGCCGCAGGTACGGCCTTTCGACGAGCACGCGCACGCCCGACCATGCCGGCTCGGGCGTGAGCTCTGGTGAGAACTCGCTCGAGTGCCGGGGCGCGGTCCGGGGCGGTGCGAGGCGACTGACCTGCCAGGCGCAGGCGAGATTCAACAGGGCCAGCACCGGGAGCATCGCGCCGATGTCGAGCAACACCGCGACGCGTTCGGCCAGCAACCCGCCCAGCAGACCGCCGATCGTGCCGGCGGCAACGATCTGCCCGAAGCTTCGTTTGGCCGTCCGCGGATCGAAACACTCCGAGACGACGAGCCAGAACCCCGACCCCAGAATGGGACCGATCCCCGATATATGCAGGTAGACCACCACCGGGATGATCGTCGGCAGGATCCGCAGGAGCGTCCACTCGAAGACGAGCAGAACCGCGCTGACGGCAAACGCCCACGGGACAAATCCTGCCGGCGAGAGCCGCGACACACCCTTCGCATTCACGGCCACCAGCAGGATGGAAAAGATGGATGTGGCGATGACCATCGCCGGAAGCGCGGTCACGTCGAGCCTGGCGAGAAACAGCGCGTCGCGCGCAGCTTTGGCCCCCACGAACTGCGCGGTGACCAGAGCCGCACAGATGATCGCGGTCACGACTGCCGACGAGGAGTCCGATCGTGATGGCGTTGTCACGGCGGGGCCGATCTCAGGAGCCTATCCGAGTAATAGCATGGGTCGCGTTCCGAGCGCCGTGCCGGCAGCTGCAAGGCGCTGCGACGCAGGCAATGCGGGACATTGGCGAGGAGCGGCAACGCCGCAGATGCCGGCGCGCCGCCGGAACCCGCAGGGCGCATGGGGGTTGCGGGCGAGCTCGTCGTTGCTCGTCGTCGGCGATGTCCCACATCGCCTCCTCCTCGTGCCTCGCTCTCGCCTCGCAAGCCCCATGCGCGCGACCCATGCTATTACTCGGACAGGCTCCTAGGCCATCCTATCACTCCCTTACACCGTTTTTTTGCGGTGTTCCCTGGCGATTTGACCGGCGACCCACAACCACACACCGGTCAGGGCGACGTTGATGCCGGCGAAGGCCGCTGTCGGCAGGCCGGTGACCTGGCCGAGCGCGACGAACCCTGCCGAGATCACATCCCCGGCCCTCGTGAAGAAGGTGTCGATCGCCGCCTTGGCCTTGTACTTGGCCTCGCGCGACGTCGGCAGGAACAGCGCCTGGCGAAGCGTGTTCTGAAGGGAGTAGTCGGTGCTGTTTTCGAGGATTTTTCCGACGCGCACGACCGCCAGGATCGGGGCCACCGCGATAATCGCGTAGTTGACGAAGGCCAGTACCGGGAGAATGAACAACGCCCCGCGAACGCCCATGAACCGAATCACGCGTGACGTGACGAAGAGCTGAACGAGGAAGCCCACGAGGTTGACGGTCGCGCTGATCGAGCCCGAAAACGCCGTGATGAACTGCCGGCTGGCGACCAGCGCGCTCTCGCCCGAACCGAATCGACGGACCGATTCGTCCACGAGGAGCGTGTTCAGGATGTAGTTGCCCGTCGTGTTGACGACGTTGAGGAGGACGATGAGGATCGCGATCCAGAAGAGATAGCGGTCTTGCAACACGAGCTCGAACCCGCCCTGAGCACCGAGCGTCGCCACGCCCGCCGCGGCGGCCTCCGGCTCGGCGCGCCTGGATTCGTGCCGGTTGACGATGAGGGTGATGCCCAGCGCCAACATCAGGAAGCCCGCACCCAGGAGCATCAGCGTGTAGGGCGTGTAGTTGAGGCTCCGAACGAGCGGCGTGACTGCCGCGGCGCCTACCCATGCGCCGAGCGACTGGCCGACGCCGATGAAAGGAAACAGCCGGCGCCCCTGACCTTCCGTGTACAGGTCGTTCGCGAACGCCCAGAACTGCGACACGATGAAGACGTTGATGAGACCGATCCAGATATAGAACGCAATGCCTTCCCGTAGCCCGGCGCTCCCACCCGCCCAGAAACCGAGGAGCGTCAACGCAAAGAACGTCATCGTGATGGAGATCAACCGGATGCGATCGACACGTGTGCCAAGCCATCCATAAAACGGCACGACGAGCGTCAACAGCACGGCCTGGGCGGCGGCGGAATACGAAGCGGCCACCGCGCCGCCTTCCGAGAGGATGAGCCCGTCCCTCGCCGGCCTCATCACCGAATATCCGGCGAGCAGCAGAAAGATGTTCAGCGCGAGGAGCAGCGCGCCCACACCCTCGCCGGCGCGAACGTCCGCAAACACCGACAGCAACCGCTCGAGCAGGTTCTTTGGCGGCTCGCCCAGCGCTTTGAAGTACGGCAGCGACTGGTGCGAGCGCAGCTCTGGATGCGTCGCGAGGGTTCGTGGCTCAGATGTTTTCATCGGGGCTGTACCTGTGACGAGGTGCGCAGAGTTGAGGTTGGAGGCAAATGACGCGTCCACCAGGCGGAGGCGTCCTCATCGGTCCAGGGGGGCACGTTGCACGCGGCGAGCATCCGCTCCACGTCCTGCGCCGAGGCGGGGCGCGCACCTGGATCTTTCTCGAGGCATTTCAGAATGATGCGCTCGAGATCGGCGGGGACTGACCGGCCGCTGCGCCGGGATGGAGGTTCAGGTGGAGTTTTCATGTGTTTGAGGGCGATGGCGACAGAGCTCGAATCGGTAAAGACCAGCGTTCCGGTGATCAGGAAGTACGCGACGCATCCGAGCGCGTACAAATCCGCGCGGGCATCGATCCGTCTGCTGCCGCCCGCGACTTCAGGTGCCATGTATTCAGGCGTACCCACGGTCACACCGTCCACCGTCAGGTTGGCGGCCTCGGCGGTACCGAAGGGTTTTGCCAGGCCGAAGTCGAGCACCTTCACGAAATCGCAGGTCGTCGCGACCTGGCAGATCATCACATTCGACGGCTTGAGGTCGCGGTGCACGAGCTTCTTCTGATGCGCTTCCTCGAGCGATCGGCACGTCTGCCGCAGAAGCGCCACGACGCGCGAGGCCGGCTGCGGACCGAATGCAGTGACGAGCGTCTGCAGGCTGATGCCGTCGAGCAGTTCCATCACGTAGTACAGCCGTCCCTGCGGGGTCGTGCCGAAGTCGTACAGGTACACCGTATGCGGTGACTGGAGCGCCGCGATGGCATTGGCCTCGCGATGAAAGCGCAGAGCCAGCAACTGGGCCTGCCCGGCGTCGAGTTTGACGAGCTTGATGGCCGCGGGACGCGCGAGCATCTTGTGCCTGGCACGCCACACCTCGCCCATGCCGCCTTCACCGATCGGCGATATCAACTGATAGCTTCCCAATTCCTGCACCGCCGGCACCGTTTGAGTGGCTCTGTACGAGCGCCGGGCCAGGAGAAACGCGGGGATCGCGAACAGATAGTTCATCGCTGCCCAGACCCATGCGGCACGCGACGACTCGTTCACGAACGAAAAGCGGTTGGAGTTGATCCAAAGGGCGAGCGGCCACATCGTCGCGGCCCCAAGCGCGAGTGTCAGCCGGACACCAGGCCTGGTGGGAATCTGGGAACCGGCGAACACAATGAGAGGCCCGATCGCCGAGAGCCCCAGTACTCGAGTCGTGGCATCGAACGGGAGCGATGTCTCGAGCAGCCCAATCGACAAGGCAGCCGCAATCTCGAACCCCATGCCGAGGCCGACGAGCGTCAGCGACGTGACGACGCCATAACGCTGCAGGGCGATCAGGCCGACAGCCGTCAGCACCACCAGCAGCGCGGCCAGGCGGTTCACGGCATCGTCGAGAATCGGCGCAATCTGCGGCTGCGCGAAACGCTGAGCCACATGCCACGCCACGATCCCGATCGCCACAACCGCGGCGAACCAGACCATGCGCCGCGCTCCCTCGTCGAGCGTCTCCTGAGAAAACGGGACCGTTGCAGGCGGCGATTGTTCGCCCATGGCCCGGCCCGCATGTGCGGGCGCCGGAGCGGTGGTCATGCGGACCTGATGATACACACATCGAAGAGCCGGCTGTGCCCCGATCCCAGATAGAATGCCGGCCAGGCGCGTGAGAAGCGGAGACCCCATCGCCGTCATCGACATCGGCTCGAACTCGGGCCGCGTGATGGTGTTCGAGCGCGACACGGCCGGACACCTGCGCCTGCTTGCCGGGTCGCGGGCCCCGCTTCGCCTCGTCCACGACGTAGACGAGGACGCCACGCTGAGCGAAGCGACCATGGCGCGCACGATGGAGGCGCTCCGCGACTTTCGCGCCATCGCCGTCAGCGCGGGAGCCGCGCGCATCGTCGCGGTCGCCACGGCCGCCATGCGCGATGCGCGAAACGGCGGCATCCTGACCAAGCGCGTGCGGCGCGAGCTGGGCATCCACGTTGAAATCATCGAGGGCCTGACGGAAGCGCGCTATGGCTTCACCGGCGCCGTGCGAGGGCTGATGGTGTCGAACGGGCTGCTCTTCGATCTGGGCGGCGGCAGCGTGCAGATTACCCGGTTCGAGCGCCGCAAGCTCGTGCACGCGACGAGCCTGCCCTTTGGCGCGCTTCGCCTGAGTGAAAAATTTCTGACCTCGGATCCCCCCAGCCGCAAACAATTGCGGCGCCTGCGCGATCACGTGCGAAGGCGGCTGGCCAGGGAACGCATTCGTCCGGTCACATCGACGAACCGCCTCGTTGGCACCGGTGGGACCGTGCGCAACCTGGCCAAGATCGATCGCCAAACCCGCAAATACCCCATTACGAGCCTCCACGGATACGAGCTCTCCGTCGATCGCCTCGCGGATGTCGTCGATCGGCTCGCCGCGGTGCGCGAAAAGCGACGGGATGAAATTCCGGGCTTGAGCGCGGAGCGCGCCGATTCCATCGTCGGCGGCGCCATCGCGATTCAGACGCTGGCCGAGTTCGTGCGCGCGGAGACGATCCTCGTTTCTGGCCAGGGCGTCCGCGAGGGCGTCGCGCTCGGCATGCTGGACATGACCATCGCGTCGCCTGACGCGGTGAAGGAAGCGTCGCTGCTCTCGCTGATCTCGCGCTTCAGCGGCTGGAGGTCCGAGGCCGCGTCGCGACGCCGCGGCGTGGCGGCGGTGCTGCAGCGGGCGCTGCTGCCAAGGGCTCCGAACAGCATCAGCCTCGCCCTCGACCGTGCGGCCCACGTCCTCGACATCGGCCGCAGTTTCGATGTCCTCGAGCGGCACGAGCACGTCGCGGAAATCCTGCTGACGACCGATCTCACCGGCTTTTCGCACGAGGAGCTGGGTCTCGCCGCCGCCATCGTACAACGAGCAGGTCACCGAAATGCCGTGATCCCGTCGATGACATTTCCCACCGAGCTCGTTGACGACGGCTGGCTCGAGCGCGCGGCGATTGTGCTTGCGCTGGCCGACGAGATCGAAGCGCGGTGCCCGCACGGGCGGCGGATCACGGTTGAATGCAAAACCGGCCGGCGGACGACCCTGACAGTACCGCTCCTGCCGTCCTGGCTGGCGAAAGACCTCGACAAGCGGTTCGAACGCAGCTTCGGCCGCTCGCTCGTCGTCAAGCACAGGACGTGAACGGTCGCCGGTTTTCAGTTGTCAGTTTTCAGTTTTCAGTACGTAGTGTCCGGCTTTAGCCGGACTTTCAATCACTCATATCTCAGTGCGACCAGCGGATCGACGCGCACCGCGCGCAGCGCCGGGACGAGGCACGCGACGAGCGCGGCAAACGCGAGCACGACGGGCGCCATCGCGAACGTGATCGGGTCTGACGGCCGGACGCCAAACAACAATCCTTCGACGAGGCGCGCCAGCAGGGCCGCCGACACGAGACCGATCGCGATGCCGGCGAGCGTCAAGCGGATCGTGCTGCCAAGCACGGTGCTGAGCACGTCGGCAACACGCGCACCGAGCGCCATGCGGACGCCGATTTCCTGCGTGCGGCACGTCACCGCGTAGGCCAGCAGGCCATACACACCGAGCGCCGCCAGCGCCAGCGCCACCAGTCCGAACATGCCGAACACGATCGCCGCGAATCGCGGGTTCCCCAGCGCCTGCGACACGATCTGATCCATCGACGCGATCTCCGTGATGGCGACGGTATCGTCGATCGACCGCACGATGGCGCGGACGCTCGAGGCGAGCGCCGTCGGCTCTCCAGTCGCACGAACGACGAGGTAGCCGAGCGGCGTGTCCGCCTGCAGATGCGACATGTACATGTCGAGCCGCGTGGCCTGCAGCTCGCGATACCGGCCGTCGGCGACGATGCCAACCACCGTGAATAAGGTCTTGTGATACGGCGTGCCGGACATCGGAACCATCAGCCGTTTCCCGATCGCGCTCTGCGCCGGCCAGATGCGCGCCGCCATCGACTCGCCGACGACGACCACGCCAGGCTGGCCCGAGGCGTCTCTGTCGGTGAACACGCGTCCCTGCCGGATCGGAATGCCCATCGTGCGGAAATAGTCGGCACTCACGGCCATGTAGTTCACGTGCGGGTTGCGGCGCGCGTCCAATTCGGACTGCCCTTCCAGGGTAAAGATTCCGTCGTATCCGACCGTACTCCACAGCGGCCGGATCGTGATCGCGCCGGCCGAAGCCACGCCAGGCTCGGCCCGCACGCGCTCCAGGACCTGCTGGTAGAACGCGCTGACGCGCGGCGTCTCGTCGTACCGCTCGCCTTTCGGCGTCATGCGGACCGTGAGCAGCCGATCCGGGGAGAATCCAAGCGGCACCTGGCCGAGCTTCACGAAGCTGCGCCCGACGAGCCCCGCCGCAACTACCACGACGACCGCAATCGCGATCTCGGCCACGACCAGCAGAGCCCCGGTGCGCGTGCCCCCAGCGATCACACGTTGACTCGCCCGCCGCGGGACGTCGCCCAGCGACCGGCGTCCGGCGAGCGTGATGGGTGCAAGAGCCGACAAAAGCGCGACAAGTACCGAAACGCCCGCGGCAAACAGGAAGGCACGCGTATTCACGGCCACGAACTCGAGCCTCGGAACATCGGCCGGGGACAACGCGACGATCAACGGTGTGGCCACGACGGCCATAAGGAGACCGCCGACACCGCCGGCGAGCGCCAGCCAGGACGTTTCGGCAAGGGCCTCGAGCGCCAGATGCTTGCGGCTCGCGCCCAGGGCCTGACGAACGGCGACGTCCGACCGGCGTCTGGTCGCCCGCACGAGCAGCAGCCCGGCCACGTTCGCGCAGGCCATCACCAGCACGAGCAGGACCGCGCCGAGCAACCCGAACATCGCCGCACGCGTCGGACCAAAGATGGTGTCAGACAACGGCGTGAGCGCCGAACGATAGGCATCGGGTGGGAAGAACGGTCGGTGCGCCTGCTGCCAGATGCCGGTCAGCTCGGTTCGTGCGCTTTCCCGATCGACGCCAGGACGCAGCCGGCCGAGGCCGACCATCCAGAATATGTTGCGATTCTCGATGAGCTGGTCTCCCCCGGCAGGCGCGACCGCGGCCCAATACAGCGCGCCCTTTGGATACGCAAATCCGGGTGGCATGACGCCGACGATCGTGTGGGGTTTGCCGTCGAGCGTCAGCGACTGGCCCACGACGTCGCGCCCGGCCGACAGCCGATCGCGCCAGAACCGATCGCTGATGACGACGACGGCGGGCGCGCCGGGCCGGTCGTCATCTGGCGCGAGCGCCCGGCCGGACGCGGGAGCGACGCCCAGCACCGAAAAGAAATCTCCGGTCACCCATCGGCCCTCGACCGCCATCGGATCGCCGCGTCCCGTCAGAATCGTTTCGTCGTTCACCGACGATATCGCCGCAACCGCTTCGAGCTGCCGGCTCCGGTTGCGCCACTCACGGTAGGCGGGATACGAGAATTCGACGAACGGCTGGTTCCGGTCGCGATCGCTCATCCAGATGGCGACCAGCCTCCCCGGGTCGCCATAGGGCAGCGGCCGAAGCACGACGGCATCGGCCACGCTGAAGATGGCTGTCGCGCCGCCAATGCCGAGGGCGAGCGTCAGCACCGCCACGGCGGTGAAGCCGGGACTCTTTCTCAGGGAGCGCGCGGCGTGCATCATCATTTAGAATTCAGTCTGCGTTTAGACTACAACCCACAACCTATGACCTTCGACATCAGTGGATGCATGTTGCGGTGGCCGGATGGATCGGACGGCACGATCCACCAGGAAAGCCTGGAGCGCGAGAAGACGTCCAGCAGCCGCCAGGCCTTTGTCGTCCGTCTGCGCGTCGATCGCGCCGGGACGAACCCCATGACCGGCGCTTTGCGGTTTACGGCCGCCGCCCACGAGCGGATGCCGGGCAGGAACGACCAGGAAAAAGCCGAGGCGGTGGCGCTGAAAATCCACAGCTGGGTGGCTCAGCATGGCCTGACCGACGGATTTTTCTTTCGCGTTGAAGCCGACGACACGGGCATCGAAGTACTCGAGGCGTGATCCACGCGACAGTAGTTCCAAGGTTCCCGTTCCAGTTCCATGTTCGTGGTGACGCCTCGAAACCCGCGCGTATCAAAAAGAAATGTCGGCGTCCTGAATCCGCCGCCCACCGCGAACGCGGAACCGGAACAGGAACCCTGGAACCCGGGTCCGTCATTCCTAGCGTTCTGAAATCTTCAGCAGCTCTTCCAGATGATGTTTCCACAACGCAGGTACGGAATGCGTGCCGTGCCCCTGCGTCTGCGGACCGTACGGAATCATGATCGCGCGCCCCCTGGGGACGCGCTTGATTTCACGTTCCAGGATGCCAAGCTCCGGCGGGTTGATCAGATCGTCGCCCGAGTTGATCGCGAAGAGCGGCGCACGGATTTTCTCGAGCGACGGTCCCGGATCGTAGTCCCACGACGCCTCGATCGCGTACAGCAGGTCGTTCGCATCGTACGTCTTGATGCCGCTCTGGACGACGGCGTCGATGACGGCGTCGCTCTCCTCGAGCGTGGGCATCATCCGCTGCCGAAGGACGGGATTGCTGCTGACCAGGAACAGCATCTCCTGCGCCGTCTTCAGGCTCTGCGGCTGCGTGACGTAGTTTCCACCTTTCCATTCGGGATCGTTGCGGATTGCGTCGGCAATCACGCGCCGCCAGAGGCGGTTGCGTCCGCTGACCTGCGTCGGCAGGCTGCCGAGCGGCAGGAGCGCATCCATGAAGTCGGGATAGCGCTCGCCCCAGACCCAGGTGAGCATCCCGCCCAGCGACGTGCCCATCACGAGCCGCAGATGGTTGACGCGCAGGCCTTCGGTGAGCAGGCGATAATTCGCCTCGACGATGTCGGTGTAGCCGTAGCGCGGAAACTTCGCGCGCATGCCGTCGCTGGGTTTGGCCGACTGACCGTGCCCCAGCACGTCGGGCATGATGAGGAAATAACGGTCGGCGTCGAGCACGGCGCCGGGCGCGAACAACTGCGGGGCGAAAAACGGGTTGGCCACAAACACCGAGCCGTTGCCACCGGTCCCGTGCAGAATCAGCACCGCGTTGCGGACCATTCCCGACGCGTCGCGCCTGGGCTTGCCGAGCGTCCAGTAGTGGAGCCGCAACTGGGGCAGTACTTCGCCCGAACTGAACTTGAAGTTCTTGACGACGAAGTCGCCCTGCGCGGGAGTGAACTGTTGAAGCCGTTGAGCGGCCGCCGGCCGCGCGACGGCCACGAGAAGAATCAGCAGCGCAAGCCGGCGTTGTGCGCGCGTCACGGCACGACCTTGACGCCGGTCAATGTGCGCTCGCTGCCCGACGTCGATTCGACGATGTAGTCGGCTGGAGCCAGAGGCGCCAGGGCGACTTCGACGCGCCGCCAGCGCGATCCGTCCGCCGCGTCGCGAATCGTGGCCGTCACGGGTACGTTCAACGGCTTGCCCGTGCAATCGAGGAGGCGCCCGGTCGGGCCACTGGCGGATGCGGTCGTCGGTGTTTCCAGAATCAACCGCTCGGTGCGTCGAAACCGCGCGTCGGCCGTTGAGACGTCCCGGTTGCCGGTACCGGGCCCCCTGCGCAGGAACAGGGCGCCGCCGGCCGAATCCGACGTGAGGGTCAGACGGACCGTGTCGATGGCCGGCGAGAGCACCGCCACGCCTTTTGCGCGCAGCTGGATATCGTAGTCGCCGGGCGCGAGCGGAGCGCCGGCCGTGAATGGAAATTCGGCGACGAACGTACCAGCCGTCAGCGAAAAGCGTTCCGTCATTACCAGTTCACCCGAGGCCGTTCGCAGCGTCGCATCGATCTGCCCGCCCTTGCTCCAATCATCGCCGCGCAGGTTGCCGCGAGGAACTTCGGCGACAACCTTCACGACCGCGGCACCAGAGGAGTTCCTGGCAACGGCAGCCTGAACATAGAGCGGCCGCTCGCGGCCGAGCCCGGCAAGGGGATTCAACGCTCGTGCAATGAGTTGCGCTTCTGCCGCGTCGGGTGACGAGACCGTCGCCGACGCACGCGACGCGGCTTCGGCCGGCGCTGCTGCGAGATAACCGGCGCGCGCACGAACCTGCACGCCCGGCCGCTTCACGCGAACGGTGATCTTGTGGAAGCGCCCGTCCGCCTTGGCAGCCGAATAGTAGCCGGCGAGGTAGTACGAACTGAGATCGTCGACCATCCTCTGGATGCCCGAATCGAGAAACGACGGCTCCACAATGGCCAGACCGTCGGTCATGTCCGCCATCGTCTGGAGCGATCGCCGCCGGGCGGTAAAGGGCGAAGCCGTGGCAGAGAAACCGCTCGGTCCAATCGGATAGAACGACACGTTCGAGCGGTTGGCCGACTGCATGATGCTCGTGAACCGCGGCTCGTTCTTGATATCGGACAGTGAATAGCGATCGACCTCGCACGAAGCCCGATCGAGGGTGCCTTCGGTTGCGTTCCGGCCGTCGCCGGACACCGTCACCCCCGAACCTTTTGGATCCTTCGTCGTCGGCCTTCCCGTCTTCGGATCGGTCCCCAGGACGGGGACGGGGATAGCGACCTGTCCAGGCGGATCCCCGGGCGTAAACAGCGGCTTTCTGAGTTTGGGATCGGGTCCGTACAGCGGCCACCCATCGGAGATCGTGATGACGGCCTTTCTCTCTTCGCGAAGCCCGCGGAGGAACTTGACCAGATCGTCCAGCGCATCGAGGACCAGCCCCTCGCGCCGCCGCAAGATCATCTGCTGCGCCATCCATTCGCCATCGATGATCGGCGGTCCGTAGCAGGCGTCGTAGCGCGCCTCCACCGGATCCTTCGAGCCCATCCAGTTTTCCTGGCCCCAATGCGGAGTGAGCATCTGCTCGATGCTGCCGGTGCGGCGCGAAAAGGTGAGACCCCGCGCCGCCATGTCGGGCGTCATCACCGCAATCAGATCGTCGTCGCCGATGAGCTTGTTCAGCGCGTCAATCATCGGACGCCTGACCCTCAACGACCCGTCGACGTCCACGTGCCGCGGATCGAGAAACAGCACGAACACGCGGGCCCGCGGATCCTGAGCCGCACGCCGCATGTCGTTCATCGATGACGGGTCGGGTCTGGTGGTCTGGGAGCGCGGCCCGGTGATGGAGACGTGCTCGAACTGCTCGATCTTCTGGGGCACACCGTCTTCGAGCAGCTCGACATCCTCAACGGCCAGCCCGGCGAGCGGCTTGCCGTTGACCGTCGGGTACATGTCGACGCGCACGTAGTTGACTTCGGTCTGGAAGGGGCGCGGCTCGGGCTGTGGGGCTTGTGCAGAGCCCGTTTGCGCACCCGCCACCAGGACGACACCGATCAGCGACGCCAACGCCGGGCGCGACACTCGCATGCAGCCTCCCACGGTAAGGTGATCTTAACGCTCCGTAGAGGCGGTAGGGCGGAACTTTAGTTCCGCCCCCCTGACTGCCCGATTCCTTTTATCGCGGGACGGCGGTTCCGGTTATCGCCGGGACGGCGGTTCCGGGCTGAAGCCCGGTTCGAAGCCCCGCGCCTGCTCGCGGCGCTGAAGCGGGTCGACCGGCATACGTGGCGGCACGATGCCGAGCTTCACCAGCTGCAGCCGGTACTGGTACCGGATGTTCACGGTCTGGGCCGGTGTTTCTTCCAGGTCGAGCGACACCTGCGTCACCGCGTGGTCGGTCGGCCGGCCCATCCCGGTCGCGGCGTATTCCGAGTCACGGCCGCGCGCGTCCGCTTCTTGCGCACGCTTCCCCTCTGCAGGTGATGCCGGCGCCGCACTCGGTGCCTGCGCACCAAGCCGCGCGTCGTTCGAGGCGGTCTCCGACCTGGTCGTCAAAACGCGCTCCCGGAAAAACACCGCGGAGATAACGCCGAGATTGGCCCCTCGGCCCAGAGCCTTCGCGTAGGATTGCTCCTTGGTTGTGAATTCGAAACGGCGAGCCTCGGTCCGGCTCGTCTGCCATCCGCTGATCGTGACGGTCTCGTAGGGACCGAGCACCCACTTGCGTGCGTCGGACGCGGTGGTATGGCGCGCATCGATGGTGTTGAGACCGTCAACCGACAACGCCACGGCCACGCGGACGCCATAGGGATTGCGAAGCCGGATGGCGTATTCCCGCCCCTTGAACGCCTCGACGTACCAACGCCCGTCGTGCAGATACCTGCGCTGGGAAGTCCCGCCAACAAGGATGTCGACGTTCGAAACGGGCTGGGGAACCGTTGAAGCAGTCATGAGGGTTCCCGAACCGGCGAAGAGCGCGAGACCGCCGATGACCAGTCGAGCGAAGCTGTGCGTCATGAATCCTCCTTGCCTTAGAACGGCGGCGTGGGAAATTCTTGCAGGAGGGTCCGTAAGTGTCAGGAATGGTTCACGATAGCTGCGAATTGGGTGTACGATCGAGTTACGGAGTAGCTCCGGTGGAACTGATCGAACACTCGCCCGACGCGGTGGTGCCGCCGACCTTCGGCGCGTCGCTCCGGACAGCCCGCCTGCGCAGAAACATCGCGCTCAACGCGGTCGCGGCGCACACAAAAATCAACGTCGCCTTTCTGCGGGATCTCGAGCGCAACGACCTGTCGAAGTGGCCGGCGAACCAGTTCTACCGCGAGAGTTATCTTCGCGCGTACGCCGTGGCGATCGGATTGAATCCGCGCGAGGTGATCGAGCACTTCCGTCGCGAGTTTCAGACTGCCGGCGGATCCAGCACTGCCCTTCCTCCGGCCACGCCGCGGCGCCTGACGCCGGTGACGATTCCCATCATCCTGGCCGTGACGTTTGCCGTGGCGTACACGCTCGCGCGCTGGCTGGCGCCGGCCGCACCAGCGCCGGCACGCGTCCTCCCTGAGACTCGATCAGCTCCCGTGGCGATTGACGCGGGACAATCGTCCAACATCGAGACCTCCGAGTCCGCGCCTTCCCCGGCCGCACGCTCTTCGATCGTGCTGCCCGCACAACCGATGCCCGAAACGACGGCGACGTCGACGTCCCGGGCGGGTGAGATCGATGGAGAATTGACGATCGCGTCCACGCCGTCCGGCGCGCGCGTGCTCGTGAACGGCATCAACCGCGGCGTCACGCCCGTGACGGTGCCGCATCTGCCCGCCGGCGCGTACACGATCAGAGTGATTTATCCGGGGCTGCCTGGCGTCACACGTCGCGCGACGATCTCGGCGCAACGTCGGCGGGTGACAGTGACGGTCGAGCTCGAACCGGTTTCAGCAACCGAATAGCGCTCGGGAACAGGAACCCGAACGGGAACCGGAACCGGAACAGGAACCTATGGGCGTCTAGTCTTCTTCAACCTCAATCCAACCGCACTTGCAGAGCGACTGCTTGAGGTCTTCAGCGCGATCGACGAGGCTGATGACGTCGGGATGTTGTTCGTGGACGGTGTAAGGCATTGAACCCTCGGGATCGTCGTCCACGACGAAGAACAATCCTTCTGGAAGTTCGAACACCATCCCCAGTCGATCGGGGCGCCCCTCCATCGTGATGCGCCAGAGCACCAGACCGTTCGAGATGAGGTTCGAGTACCCGTCACGAGGAGGCCGCGAGCTTTGATTCGTACCTTCCATAAGTTGTCTGGAGACCCACAGAAGGCAAAGACGGTGCCCACCTCACGCATTGCGGTCGCGCTCGAAAACACGCCGTTTCATTGGCGAATTTCACCGATGCCAGGTTTGCACAATTGCGCACCCGATGATTTGTCTGCCGCTGAGGTGGCTTTTGTTGTAGCTGTTGACTTCCCCTGCCTGTCGTACGGTACTCTGGAATCGATGCGCTTGATCGTTCGACGCGTCCGCCTCGCGATCGTCGCCCTGACGGTTGCGCTGATGACCGCCGTGCCGATGTCGGCGCTGCTGCTGCACGGCGTGGACAACGATGACGAGTGCACTCCGGCCATCGCCCGCCACGACCCTTCGGAACACCACATAAGGGCACGTGTCGCACCCGTCGGTTCACCTCACTGCGCAATTTGTCACTGGTGGGTGTCGAACGGCCGGTTCAAAAGTCCAAATCTCCCTGTTGTTTACACTCCACACAGCTACGCCGGACTTGTCTCGAAGGCGCCGGTTGTCGAGCTGCAACAGATTGCATCGACCAGCCGTCCCGCCCGCGCGCCTCCTCTCGCCTGACCTCCAGCTCCTCCGGCCGATTCGCACACGCATGGCCGTGGCCTGCGGAGCGAGTTGCGCCCGTCATCAGTAGATTCAAGCCGCTCGCGCGGTAGCGCGCGGGGCTTTGGAGGATACACGTGAAGCCGTTCCGTCTCGCGCGGGCGTGCCTGGCTTCGATTTGTCTGCTGGCGATCCCGGCGACCTCGTTCGCCCAGACCGCCGATCAGGCACTGCGACAGGAGATCGATCAACTGAAGGCCGACCTCGAAACACTGCGCAAGCAGTACGAGGACAGGTTGTCGGCACTCGAGGCGCGCCTCGCCCAGGCGAAGGCGCCGCCTGCGTCCGCCGTGCCTGCGCCGGCACCGGACACGTCGGCGGCAGCGCCGGCGCTGCAGACGGCGGCAGCCGCGGCCGGCAGCTTGAAAGTGTTCAACCCCGACATCTCGGTGCTCGGCAATTTCGCCGGCGCCGCCGGGAAGAATCCGTTCAGCGAAGAGCCGTCGCTCTCGCTGACCGAAGTCGAGGCCGCGTTTCAAGCGGTCGTCGATCCGTACGCACGCGGGGATTTCTTTCTGTCCGCGGGGCCAGAGGGACTGGAAGTCGAGGAAGGCTACATCACGTTCACGGCGCTGCCGGCCGGTTTGCTGCTGAAGGCCGGCAAGATGCGCGAGCAGTTCGGCAAGGTCAACGCGATGCACACCCACATCCTGCCGTGGGTCGATCGGCCGCTCGTGTCGCGCAACCTGTTCGGAGGCGACGAGGGCGTCGCGGACGCGGGGGTGTCGGTGTCGAAGCTGATTCCCAACGGCTTCATGTTCGTCGACGCCATCGGCGAGGTCTATCGGGGCGATTCCGACGTCTTTCGCGGCGACTCCCGCTCGGACCTGCACTACCTCGGCCGGATTCGGGGCTACCGCGATCTGACCGAGGGCACCAACCTCGATGTCGGCGGGTCGTATGCGATTGGGCCGAGCTCGACGGTGCCGGATTTCAATACCGAGCGCATCGGCATGGACGTCACGTTCCGCTATCGTCCGCTGCGGCGCGCCATCTACCGTCAGTTCGTCGGCCGCACCGAAATCATGTGGAGCCGGCAGACGCTCGCGGCGGGCGGCCGGGAGAACGCCTCGGGGTTCTATGCGAGCGGCGATTACCAGTTCGCCCGGCGCTGGTTCGTCGGTGCGCGCGGCGATCGATCGGGCCGCGCCCTCGAGAGTGAGCTCCACGATTCGGGGGGAGCCATCCACCTGACGTTCAGGCCCAGCGAGTTCAGCCTCGTGCGCGGACAGTACCGGCGCACGAACTACGCGGACGGCACCGGCGCGAACGAGTTCCTGTTTCAGATCAACTTTGCGATTGGCGCGCACGGCGCGCATCCGTTCTAGAGAGGTGTCCACATGCGAGTGTTCATGCGATTGATGCTCTTCACCGCGGCGCTCGGGGCCATGGCGGCGCGTCCGTCTGCAGCGGCGGTGCGCGTGGTGGCCACGACGGAAGATCTCGCTTCCCTCGCGCGCGAGGTGGGGGGCGACAAAGTCACGGCCGTCGGGCTCGCGAAGGGATATCAGGATCCGCACTTCGTCGATCCCAAGCCCAGTTTCATCCTCGAGATGAGCCGCGCGGATCTGCTGATCGTCGTGGGCCGCGAGCTCGAGACCGGCTGGCTGACGCCGCTCATCACCAGCAGCCGCAACGCCAGGATCCAGCCCGGCGGCAACGGCTATCTCGATGCCTCGGCGAACGTGAGAATCCTCGAGATTCCGACCGGGCAGATCACGCGCGCGATGGGCGACGTCCACTCGCAGGGCAACCCCCACTACTGGCTCGACCCGGCCAACGGCCGGCGCATCGCGCAGACCATCAAGGACAAGCTCGGCCAGCTCTCGCCGGCCGATCGCGCCTACTTCGACCAGCGATACGCGGAGTTCGACAAGAAGCTGGCGGCCGCCGAGAGCCGCTGGGACGCGGCGATGGGCCCTTTCAAGGGGACGAAAATCGTGACGTATCACCGCTCCTGGCCGAATTTCATGGAGCGCTTCGGGTTGAACGTGATCGGCTACGTCGAGCCGAAACCGGGCATCCCGCCCACGACCTCGCACACGATCGACCTCATCGCGGAGATGAAAAAGCAGGGCGTGAAGCTGATCGTCGTCGAGCCCTATTTCGATTCGAAGACGCCGCAGGCGATCAGCAAGCAGGTGGGCGGCGAGGTGCTCGTCCTGGCCCCGTCGGTCGGCGGCAGCAAGGAAGCCACCGATTACATCGCGCTCTTCGACTACGACGTGAACGCCGTGGTCGCGGCCCTCAAGCGGACGATGGGAAAGTAGGCCGCGAATGGAGTGGGCGACTTTTCAGTTTCTGCTGCCGGCGATCGCCGCCACGCTCATCATCGCGGGCATCCACGCCTACCTCGGCCTGCACGTCGTCGAGCGCGGCATCATTTTCGTAGACCTTTCGCTCGCGCAGATCGCGTCGCTCGGCGCGGCCATCGGCGTGTGGCAGGGCTACGACCCGCACGAGCCCGCGATCTACTGGATGAGCCTGGCGGCGACGCTCGTCGGCGCGCTCGTGTTCGCGATGATCAAGGGGCACGAAGCGGACATTCCGCAGGAGGCCATCATCGGCATCTCCTACGCGGTGGCGTCGGCGGCGGTGATTCTCGCCATGAGCAAGGCGACCGGGGAGGCCGAGCATCTGAAGGACATGCTGGTCGGCAACATCCTGTCGGTGCAGTGGCCAGAGGTCTGGGTCACCGCCGCGATCTACGTCGTCATCGGAATTTTTCACTGGGTCTTCCGGCGGCGCTTTCTGGAGATCTCGATCGATCCCAAAGGTGCCGCGGCGCGCGGTGTTCCGGTGCGCTTCTGGGATTTCCTGTTCTATGCGTCCTTCGGCTTCATGGTGACCCGCTCGGTCGCCATCGCCGGAGTGCTGCTCGTCTTCTGCTATCTGATCGTGCCGTCGGTCGGCGCGATGTTGTACGGGCGCACCGTCGGCTCGCGGCTCGCGATCGGCTGGGTGATGGGCATCCTCGTCTCGATTCTGGGAATGTACTTTTCCGTGCTTCTCGACCTCCCGACCGGGGCGACGATCGTCTGCACGTTCGGTCTCGTCCTCATCGTGATGGCGTCGGTCCGCCCGTTGATTCGTCGCGCCTAATCGCCAGCCGCCGAAGGTGGCACAGGGCTTCAGCCCTGTCGATTATGGCGGTTGGCGGACAGGACTAAAGTCCTGTGCCACCTCACTAAACTCGGTGGACAGTCTGTCTGATCAGACCAACGTGCGACTCCTTTAACTACGACTCACACCGCCTTTACGACCGTTCGCCCGGATTCTCTTCCTGACGCTCGCCACCACGATGACACTGGGCGCAGGAGGAATCCATGAGGTTACAAGCCGTCTGCGCGATCGTGTTCTCAACCGTCCTATTCGTGTCTCCGGTCTCAACACAAGTCACCTCGCCCGATTTGCTTACCCAAGGCATCGACCAACTGGCAACTGCGCGAGCAGCGCGGACCGACGATACCTACAAAGCAGCAGAAGACACCTTCTCAAGGTTGCTGGTATCCGACCCCTCGCATGCGCAGGCTTTGGCCTACCGCGGAAGTGCCCGCGTCATGCGTGGTGTTCTCTCGCTCTCGACCTCCCTTGAAGAAGCCATGGAACGGTTCCAATTCGGGATGGCCGACATGGACCAAGCAGTGGCACTCGCGCCAGCGGATCTCATGGTGAGACTGACCCGTGGCCTGAGTTACGTCGAATTTCCGCCCTTCTATGACAAACAGAAGATTGCGCGGGAAGATCTCGAAGTCGCGATCAGTCATCCGAACTTTGGGACACTGCCGGCATCGCTGCGCGCACATGCGGAGAAGGCCCTCGAACGAGCGAAGGCATCGGCCGGTGCGTCGAGCGGAACGGGGCGAGATCGGTTCCCGCGCGTAAGCAGGCGAACGTCGCCGGTGATTGCGGTCGCCAGTGTGACCTTCGAACGCACGCGTCACAACGACAAACCAGCGTGGCTTGAGAAGATCATGGACGCGCTGTATCAGTCGCCCGGTATGCTGGGCGCGCACACGGCCATGAGCTTCGACCACCCGGGTATGTTTCTGATTTTCAGCTGGTGGATGGACAAACAAGCCCTGAACGATTTCTACTACAGTAACGTCCATCAAGGCTGGATCCGAGGACGGGATGCCGCCATTGCGGGAGTGACGACGCGCGCCTACGTCGAGACAGGCCCATCGCAGGTTGGCATTGAGCTTCTCACCCCCCTCCCCGGCGGCATGACATTGGCTGGGGCTTTTGCTCCACCGAGCGTCCGAACCAAATGATCATACGTTTGCTTCGATGGTTGTGGCCGCCAGGCGCACCTCCACTGCGACAGTTGCCGGAAGCGCTCGTACGCGCGATCGTATTCGGCGCAGTAGTCGGGTTGCCGCTGAGTTTCCTCGTCACGCCAACGAGTAGTTGGCCATATTTCTGGCGGGATCCGCGGGTATGGTTGTTGCGGGCGAGTGGCATCGGGATCACGTTCGCGGTGTCGTTCTACGTGGCTTGCGGTCTGCCGGTCAGTTACCTGCTGCGTTCAAGGCTTGTTCAATCGTCCAGACATCCGCGGCTGATTGTCTGGACGACGGCCATTGTGGGCGCCACGTTGGGTTGCCTTACAGCACTCGTAATCTTCGCGCTCCGACAAGATTCAGTGCCCCCACTGTTGACGCGACTCGCCATCGCCGATGGCGTGTTCGCAGCGATTCTGACCATCGCTCTGAGTCAGTGGTATGCGTTGCGCGCAGAGAAAGAGGTGGCAGACGCCCGGGCGCTCAACTCGGCACTTCGGGCGCAGATCAATCCGCACTTCTTCTTTAATACCTTGAGTACGATTGCGTCACTGATCAAGCCTAATCCCGAGGCCGCAGAGCAGACAATCGGTCTGCTGGCCGACATGAGCCGCTACGCTTTCACTTCGTATGACGTGGCGTTCGTTCCCTTGGATCGGGAGCTGGATTTCACGCGCACATATCTGGAGATCGAGCGAGCTCGCTTCGGCGACCGCCTCTCCTGGATGCTCCCCGATCCACACATTGTCCACGGGCTCGTTCTCCCAGCGCTCACCCTGCAACCGTTGGTTGAGAATGCGGTCAGGCATGGTATAGCGCCACGGATCGACGGAGGAACCGTCGTTGTGGATGTGCGGCGATCTGATCGGGACTTTGAGTTGACTGTAAGGGGGCCGACTGATGGTATCGACGACGTCGCAGCGTTTGTGCGCCCTGGTCACGCATTGTGGAATGTGCGCGAGCGCCTCCGGTTAACCTACGACGGCCGGGCACAGTTGGAATTGTCGAGCCCGGAACCGGGCATGGTGACGGCCACGATTCGGGTCCCGATCGAGTCATGATGCGCACGCTGGTCGTCGACGATGAGGCTCCGGCGCGCGCGCACCTGATTCGTCTCTTGTCGGCGCACCCTGACGTTGAAGTCGTTGGTGAAGCGGCGAATGGCCTTGCCGCGTTGGAGCACATCACCGAGGACGCTCCCGCGGTGCTGTTTCTCGACATCGAGATGCCCGGTTTGAATGGATTCGACGTGATCGGCGAAATCAAGATTCCTCCGATCACCGTCTTTGCGACTGCGTTCGACGAGTACGCCGTCCGCGCATTCGAGGCCAACGCCATCGACTACCTGCTCAAGCCCGTCCAGGCGGCGCGATTGGCACAGGCGCTCGACAAGGTGCGGACCACACTTATGGCCCCAGCTGAGCGCTATCGTGCCTCACTGCAGCAGACGCTCGCGACATTGAACCGCGGCGTGCCGGCCAAAATCGTCGGCCGCCGTGGGAACAGACTTATTCTGCTGTCACCCAAGGAAATTCTGTACGCACTGATCGAGGATCAGCTCACCTTCCTACACACTTCCAGCGATCGCCTTACAACCGACCGGACGATCGCGGATCTCGAAGCACTCCTTGCCTCGGCCGGCTTCTTTCGCGTTAGCCGGGCAACCATCGTCAACCTCAACTACGCGCGCGAGTTGGTTCGGTGGACGTCAGGTACGTGGAAGGTTCGGCTCACGAACGGTGTTGAATTGGATGTGAGCCGCGAGCGCGCTCGGGAGCTGAAAGCACGACTTCTCTAGTCCTAGTCTAAAGTCCTGTGCCACTCAGAGCGGTTATGAAATAGTCTCCTTATGTCGGAGGGGTCGGGAGGGGTTTTCCTCCGTTTTGGGGGAAAACCCCTCCCGACCCCTCGATCACTGATCACGCGCATCGAGGAGAGGCTAATGCCGTTCAAGAGACTCGCGTGCGCGATGGCGATCGTCCTCGCCGCCGGCGGGATTGTCCCCGCGCAATCCGCGCTTCCGTCCGTGATTCCCATCTTCCCGCTCGAAGTCCCGACGCTCTTTCCGGGCCTGTCGCGGCCGCTCTACATCTTCGAGCCGCGGTATCGAGCGATGGTGGCCGACGCGCTGAAGGGCGACCGCATCATCGGCATGACGACGCTGAAGCCGGGGTTCGAAGCGAACTACGCGGGACGGCCGCCGATTTACGAGGTCGGTTGTGCGGGGATCATCGACGAAGCCGAGGAGATGCCAGGCGGACGATTCAGGATTACGCTCCGGGGGCTCGTGAAGTTTCGTGTCTCGGGCGAAGACGACAGCCGCCTCTACCGGCTCGCGCGCGTGGACGCCGTACCTGAAGTCCTGAACGAGGATGAACGAGCGGCCCTTCGCACAGAGCGTCAGCGGCTGGAAGAGATCATCACCAAGGGCGGGGATTCGAAGGTCCCGCCGGAGGCCACCGACGAGGGGCTGGTCAACATGGTGGCGCAGTACTTGCCGCTTCCCCCCGAGGAACGGCAGGGGCTGCTCGAGTTACGGAACGCGCTCGTGCGAGCCCGGGCGCTGATACAGATAGTCGAATCGAAGGGCCGCCCGACTCCCGTCAGGGGAACTCCTGTGTTCTGAGTCGTCAGTTGTCAGTCGTCAGTTGTCAGTGGCTTCGCAACTGAGAACTGAACACTGAGAACTGACAACTGAAAACTACTTTATCCGGCCGGGTTCGCCAGCGCTCGTCCCCGCGGGAGTACCCGACGCCACGTTCCAACCGTGGAGCGGATGTAGGCCCGAACGACCGCCAGCGTGGCCAGCCCCACGAAAATCACGACGGGACCAAAATGCGATCGCCCACATGGGCGAGATCCCGTTCATCTGAACGCCGGGCAGATGGATGTCCGCGGATTCCAGCACGCCGATGACGAACATCACGAGCCCTGACGCGCTGAAGCCGATACCGACGAGTCCCAGCCCGCCGACGACGATGAGCGCTCCAAAGCTGGTGACGGCGACGAGGCCGGCGAGCTGGATGAATTTCGTGAACGCTCTCACCCGCCGATCGCGCGGATTCAGCGCCAGCTCGACCGCGTACGCGCGCGCGAGGATGTCGGCGGGACCAAGCGCCTCGAGAATGGCATCGAGCGGCCTGCCAACGGCAGAGGCCTCCGCGATGTGATTGCGAATTTCGTCGACGATGTCCTGCGATTCAGGACAGGCGAGAGATCCGAGCTCTGTCTCGAGCCTGGTGACGTAACGTTCTACGAGCGGATGCTTGACCACGACGCCTCCTTCATCTTGAAGCAACGGTTCACGGCCGCCACCATTCCCTGCCATTCATGTTCGAGTGTGTCGAGCCTTGCCCGCCCCTGAGCGGTGAGCCGATAATATTGTCGAGGGGGGCCGGCCGGTGACTGGGCCGTGAAGGTTTCGAGCTGCCGGTCGGACTTCAGTCGCCGCAGGATCGGGTACACCGTGTTCTCGCCAGCCGTCAGAGGGCCGAGGGCGTCGAGCCGTGCGCGTTCCCGGTTCGCGGTGGACGGCGGGTTCAGTACGCCATCCTTTCTTAGTGCGTGTAGAAGACTACCCGTGTGACCAAATAAAGTTGCAGACATTCTTCGACGGGGTCGGTTTGGCATTATGCTGCGGGCCTCGCAGGGTCGGCCGTGATATGCCGGTCGGCCTATTACTAGTTAGCCAGATCAAGGATTCATCAATCCGAAGGAGTGGACTGATGGCGACGTCAGCAGCTCAGAAAGCTGCGGCCACTCGGAAGCGTCGAACGGCGGCTAGGAAAACGGCGACCACGTGGAAACGTCGGGCCGCGGGCAAGAAGGCGGCGAACACGCGCAAACGTCGAACGTCGGTGAGAAACACTACACCAGTTGCCAGCCCCCCGTCCGTCATCCCCATGATCTCCTACGAGGATGGCATCGCGGCTTTGGAATGGCTTCGCAGGGCGTTTGGGTTTCATGAGACGGCGCGTCTCACCACGCCGGATGGGACGCTTTCACACGGCGAGATGGAAGCGGGTAAGGGATTGATCATGCTGGCGTCGCCGACACCGGACTACCGTAGTCCGAAACACCATCGGGAGGTTTGCCAACAGGCACGCAAGTGGTCTACGGTGCCCTGGATTGTCGATGGCGTACTCGTCTACGTGGACGACTTGGATCAGCATTTCAAACGAGCAAAGGCCGCAGGTGCGATGATTCTTTCTGAGATCGAAGAGGGCTCCCCGGGGCGACGATACCGGGCGGAAGATCTCGAAGGCCATCGGTGGTTCTTTTTTGAAACGGATCGCGGATGACGCGCAACTGGCTAACCAGCCGCTGCAGCCGACGAGCGGCTTGGCCGCTTCGGGCACATTCGAAATGACTGTCAAGGCCGCTCGGCAGCGGCAAATCGGCTGTTCGAGGAACTGCGCCTCGTACCGATGTGGCGGCCACGTCCATGATTACGGTTCAAACATGCGTATCAGTTGCTGGCTCGGTGAAGCGTACAGGACAGGCTGATACGAGCGTGGGAACCCATCCCGCATTGGCAGGTCCCGCATGGAGCTCGAGCGCCGTTCAGTGTCCTGCGGGTGCCCCTTGTCCTCGGCACCTTGCACGGAGTCGAGTTCGAGCACTCCCCTCTTGAAAAGTTGCCGCACCTTGTCGCTGTCCCGGAACTCATTCAACAGGGCGCGCCGGGGGCTCGTGTAGGCCTGGTCCATGGCGTACGTCAACACGGCCGCCATCACGTTCCCTTCTTCCGTCTGCGTGGCCTTGAACCGTCGCCGGAATTCCTTCAGGACTGGCTGGAAGGTGGGATTGTCCCAGCGTTCCACGCCGGAAGGCAGGCGCACGAAGTCGTTCAGGACGGTGGCATACAGCACGTCCGGTGGGGCGCGCCAGAACGCCACGTCCTCGCCAAACTCGCTGACGTGAAACGGGAGGTAGAGCGTGGACTGCGCCGGAATGAGCTTGACGAACGACGGATTGAATCGACGTACCTCCTCCACGGAGAGATTCGTCCGGCTGAGGACTTCGTCCAGTGAGATCGCGCGCGGCGTGCGCATCGCGTAGATCGGGACCTGGGGTTCCGACTCGATCAGGTTCCTGACGTTGAACGCGTTGCCGAAGATCATCTCCGCGTAGAGGTACGAGCGGGGCCCGTACGTGCGCACGACATCCGCATAATCCGCACCGGGCAGCGCGCGAAGGTCGCGGGCGAGCTGGGCACCGAGAAGGTATCGAGAACGGACATCGGTCTGACCGAGTCGCTCGCCGTTGATGAGCGCCCGCCCGACGTTCGTCCCACCGGCGTTGTGCTCGGACAGCGCGGGAATGAACGACCCGTACTTGGTCGCGAGCACCGATAGGTACGCCGCGCAGTAGGGCGCCTGCGTCGTCTGGTTGTTGCCGTCGATCTCGGCATCGGAGAGGCGGTTCAGCCGCATCCAGTTCTTGCGCAGCCACTGGCAGAAGCCGACGGCGTTCGCTTCCGAGCGCCGCGACGGGCTCAGGCCCGATTCGAGAATGGCCTGCGCCAGGCCGATGTCGGCGGGCACGCCGAACCGCTCGTAGATCGCCGCCCACTCGCCGACAAACCGTCCGTACTTGCGCGCGTTCGGCAGCAAGGCATCGCCGCGCGTCGAGTTGTACAGGACGGGCCCGGTCTGCTGCTCCATGAGCGTCGCGACCTGTTCGCGCCGTTCGCCGAGCTTGCGGGCGAGAGTCTCGCCGTCAAGGATGTCGGCAATCGCGGGATCGGCCCACACCACGTCGCGTACCCAGTCTCCCTTCGTGGGAAAGAACGCGAGCAGGCGTCCATCCACGGCGCTGCCGTACGCGATCGAGTGGTCGGGCATGATGAAGACGTGCTGCCAGAACGCGTAGCCCGGTCTGTAGGTCTCCATCGCGGCGAAGTCGTCGCGCCGGCGTGCCTCGGTGAACTCTGCCGCGTACCTCGCGGGGTCTGTACGCCGCCGCGGCGGACGGCACATTGGCACGGCGCGTGACCGCGCTTCCGGTTGTGGCCGCGCCCGCGATCGCCAGCACGGCGATCGCCAGGGCGTGGGTCTTTTTCGTCGATGACAGTCGAATGATGGATGGCATGGCCGGGACCGGCCGCCATTCTGCAATCGATGCGCCCGTGCAGCCGTGTGAAATTCCGAACAGCACGTCCGCTTCGGGCGCGCGCGGCTGACAAGTTTCGGCGCGCGATCTCAAATTTGGCGAAAGAGATGGCGACTGTTTTCTGCCAGCGCCGATGCCGATATGTAATATGGCGGCAGTCGCCACCCCCCACCTGGACCTGCTCGGATTCTCGATGAGCCGAAAACGATCGCCAGCAACGGTAGGCGCAAAGCTCAAGAAGGCACGTGAACGCTGCGGGCTGTCACTGCGACAGATCGCGGATTCGACGAAAATCTCTTTTTCCGTCCTTCAAGGGCTCGAGCGCGACGAGATTGCGAACATGCCGGGTGGCGTGCTCGGCCGGGGGTACGTACGATCGTTTGCCACTTCGGTAAAGCTCGATCCCGAGGTCATCGTCACGGAGTTTGTCGCGCAGTTTCCCGATAGCCCGGTCACCCACGGCTATCCGCCCGCGGAGCGGGAGGCTGCGGAGAAGGTTGCCGACACCGCCACGGCGGGCCACTCAACCAGGATTCGCCTCAACGGATCGGGCAACTGGACACGCGTCGCCTCGGTTGTGGTCCTCGCCATCGTCCTCGCGGGCGTCATGACGTTTGCGGCGCCGAGAAGATGGGCGCAATGGGACACGCTTCGAAGCTGGGCGAGGAGTGTGCCGGCAAACCCGCTCGGCGATTTCATGTCAGCCGAAACGCCGATCAAGACGCTGGACGCGCGGCCGATCAAGCCGCTGCACTCAGCCGGACCGAGGACGCTGCCATCCAGACGCGTTCCGCCTCCAACAATCGTCGCGGTGAGCACCAGCCCTGCACCGGTGGCAACGGCGTCAAAAAGTGAACCGGTTGCCCCTGCTCCTGCTCCTGCCCCTGCTCCGGCCCCTGCTCCTGCTCCTGCTGACGCCGCCGCGATCGCGAACGAGCCTCTGAGGATGACCTTGCTGGCAAACTCCGCGAGTTGGGTGATTGTGTGGGTCGACGGCAGAAAAACGATCAACAAGCTGTTGGACGTCGGCGAGCAGGAAAGGCTCGAAGCCGCGCGCGAGCTGGTCGTGACGGCGGGCGACGGCGGAGCGATCATGATGACGCTCAACGAGGCCGTCACCCGATCGCTCGGACGCGCCGGCAAGACCTCGACCGTGCGAGTGAATCACGCCAACCTGCCGAAGTACCTGGGCCGTGACGAGTCGGCCTCCGTCAAGCTCGCACAATAATCTCCACCGGCACGACGCCATCTTCGACCATGCGGAGCTTCTTCGCGGCTCCGTACGACACATCCAGAATCCGCCCCTTGTTCAGTGTCTCGGCCGGGAAGCGGTCGGTGATCGTCAGATCGACGTCACGATCGTTCCTGAGGTTCCGCACTCTGATCCGTGTGCCGAACGGCAGGTCGAAGTGCGCGGCCGTCATCGCGTTCTTGTCGAAGCGCTGGCCGCTGGCAGTCAGTTTCCCATCGTATCCGTCCCCATCGCCATACCAGCTTGCGAGCCCGCGCTGCAGGTACCCCGCGCGCACGCTCGCCGGGCGAACCTTTACCGCGCACGCTGCCGCGGCCGTGGCCAGTATGCCGAACACGAAGGCACGCCGGGTCATATGCTGAGGGTACCACGCGTCATGATGGTCAATGGGCTATGGTCAATCGGCCATTGTCACTGGTCGGTCGGTGGTCGACTATGGCCCATTGCCCCAGGACCATTGCCCATCGCCCAGCGCGAAGCCCGTTACTCGTAGCGAAGCGCTTCGATCGGGTCGAGGCGCGACGCGCGGCGGGCCGGGTAAAGACCGAAGACGAGGCCAATGGTCACCGACACGAGGAACGCGAGAAGGATCGAGCTCGCGGTCACGATGGTCGACCAGCCGGCCAGAAGACCGATCAGGCGCGACATTCCCACGCCGACGACGACCCCGATGGTGCCTCCGACGAACGAGATCAGGACGGTCTCGATCAGGAACTGCCGCACGATGTCACGGCGCCGCGCTCCCAGCGCGCGGCGGACGCCGATCTCGCGCGTCCGTTCCAGGATGCTGGCGAGCATGATGTTCATGATCCCGATGCCGCCGACCAGGAGCGAAATCGACGCCAGCGCGACCATGACGATCTCGAAGATGCGCTGCGTGCGCCGCTGTTCGGCCAGCAGCTCGGCTGGAACAATCACCGAAAAGTCCGGCGTATTCCGGTGCGACGCGTTCAGGATGCCGCGGATGACCTCGGCGCTCGACACACTGTCCACGCCCGGCTCGAGCTGCAGATAAATGCCGTCGATCTCGTCGCGGAACCGGCTGTAGTTGTCTTCGAGCCTGAGGATGGCGGTCCAGAGCGGCACGTAAATAAGGTTGTTTCGATCCTGCTCGGGTACGCCGACCGTTTCGCTCCGGACGCTCAGCTGCGGCCCCGCTACGCCGACGACGCGCAGCCACTGCTCGTTGACCTTGATGTAACGCCCGACCGCTTCGTCGGGACCGAAGAGCGCCGCCTTGGCCCCTTCGCCGAGCACCGCCACCGGTAACGCACGTTCGTTCTCGCCTTCGTCGAAGAAGCGGCCCGCGGCGATGCGCAGGTTGCCGATCGGGATATACGAGGGCATCACGCCGTACACCGTCGGCATGTCTCGCTGCGGTTTGGGCAGCATCTTCGAGGGCACGAAGCGCTTGCGCGGCGTCCCGGCCGTCACCCCTTCGAGCGTGGCTCGCACGACGCGGAAATCCTGGAAGGTCAACCCGGGCGAGGTCTGCCTGATCTTCTGGAATGCCTGGGGATCGATCGTCTCGCGCGCCTCCACGATGACGTTCCTCACCCCGAGCTGCTCGATGAAGGCCATCACCTGCTGCTGCGCACCGGCGCCGATCGACAGCATCGCGACCACAGCCGCAACGCCGAAGATCATCCCGAGCATCGTCAGGAGCGAGCGCAGTTTGTGGACGCGGAGATTGTCGAGGCCGAACTGCAGGTCCTGCAGCCACGTCCCGAACTCGGAATTCGGATCCGGCAGGAACCGCTTCACGGTCAGCTACCCGAGCCCGGCTTCACCGGTCCGGCGCTCGAACCGCTCCTTCTGTCGTCCGAGAGCGGGTTCCGGAGTGCGACTTCGGTACCGACAGGGAGATCGACGACGACGTGGCTTTCGGTGCGGTCCGACACCTTCACCTCGCGCGGCTCGAACGAGCGTCCCCGGCGGACGAAGACCACCGGCTTGCCGTCCTGCTCGAAGAGCGCCTGACGCGGGAGATACCGGGCGCGTTTAATCGGATCGCCCTTGACCTCCACCTGCGTCGTCAACCCGGGACGCAGGTTCGCGGCACTGCCGGACACCTGAAGGTTGACGTCGAACATGCGCGTCGAGTCCCATCCGAAGAAGTCGCTGCGGCGGCTGGCGCCCGCGACGGACTTGATCGTCGCCGGAAGAGCCTCGCCCTGCACCGCGTGGATGGCGACCTCGGCCTTCTGCCCCGCAACAAGATGCGCGCGGTCGTATTCGGTGACCCTGGCCAGCAGCTCGAGTCCCGACTCGTGGAGCACCTCGGCCACCGGCCGGCCGGGATAGACGGTATCGCCGGCGCGATATTCGGGAACAACCACGCCGGTCCAGGCGGCTCCGACGCTGTCGTTGTCTTTCACGGCCACGAGCCCGTCGAAGGGCGCGCGAATGCGCATGTTGTCGATGTTCCGCTGCGCGGTTTCCATCATCAGCCGCGCCTTGTTCCGCTTTTCCTCGGCGACCGCGATCGAGGCGCGATTGGTCGCGTCGCGCGAAGGGAGATCGGTCTCGAACTGTGCGAGCCGCCGCTTCGCCTCCTCGAGCGTCAGCAGATTCTTCTTGGCGTCGACCGCGCTGAGCATCTCGTTGGCCTGCGCGTCGAGCTCAGCGCGCCGCACATCGAACCGCGCCGTCAGCAGCGCCACCTGGTCCTGCGCCTTCTGCACCACGATATCGGCGCGCAGCTTGGTAATCTCCTGCTCTGCCTGCTCGAGCTCCGAGCGCGCCTGCGCGAGCCGTTCGGTCTGCTCGCTCAGATCGAACTCGACCACCACATCACCCGCCTTGACGGGTGTGCCGGTGCCCATGATGTGAAGGATCTGAAGCGGACCGCCGACCGCAGGCGCCACCAATCCAGCCGAACGGACAGGCCGCAGCTCGCCGGTGGCATGCACCACCACCGGCACGTCGCCCTCCATCACCTGCGCGGTCGGAATTGCGACGCCGCCGGTCTGTACGCCCTGGGTCGGAATGGTCACCAGGGCGACGATCGCCAGCACCGCCACCAGCATGCCGAGGATTGACCAGCTGAGTCTCATCATTTCACCGGCGGAATCGGATCCTTCAACGCCACACGTTCGCCCGCCCGCACACCGTCGCCGACGACGAGCTGTTCCTGTCCGCGGCGTGCAATCTGCAGCTGGCGCTCTTCCCACCCGCCTCCAGAGCTCGCGACGTACGCCACCGTGCGGCCGTTCTTTTCGAACACCGCCCGCACCGGAATGAGCACGACATCGCGCACGCGATCGATGGCGACGCGTACCGACGTATTCATGCCAGGGCGCAGCCGCTCGTCCGTCTGGTCGAGCTGCACGCTGAGATCGAAGTTGCGCTGTGGCGGCCAGTTCGAGAAATCGATACGGGCGAGCGTGCTGATCTCGCCGATCTTGCCGTTCAGCTCGCGATCGGGGATCGCGTCAGCGCGCACGATCACCTGCTGGCCCTGCTGCATGCGGCCGCGCTCGGCTTCCTCGAGCCGCGCGTTGATCCGCAGCGTCGCCAGATCCGGCACGTCTGCGATGACCTGACCCGGAAAGGCGCGATCGCCAGCCTTGAACTCGGGCGGCGGGCAACAGGCCCGCCAGTTCGGCATGATCGTGACGACGCCGTCGACTGGCGTCACCAGCTCGAGCGCGCCCAGTTGCCGCTCGGCCTGCTGCACGTCCAGTTTCGCCTTGTCGCGCTTCTGCCGTTTGCTGCCGATTTCGGCCTTCGCGATGGCGCCGAGCGCCTCGCGTTTCCGTTCGGCCTGCTTCAGCTTCTCCCTGGCGCTCGCCAGCGCGAGCTTCCTCTGCTCGACGTCGAGCGCGGCCAGGAACTTGTGGTCCACGGCGTCGAGCTCGGCGCGCTGCACGTCGTAGCGAGCCTTCACCAGGTCGGTTTCCGACTGCTGCTCCTGAATGCGGTACTGGGCTTCGGTCTTGCCGATCTCTTCTTCGGCCTGCTTGAGCTCCGAGAGCTTCTCGGCGTGGGTGCGCTCGACGGGCACGGGATCGAACCGGACGACGACGTCGCCCTTCTTCACGCTCTCGCCGTTCTTGGTCAGCGCGAGAATCTGAAGATCTCCGGCCGAGGACGGAGCGGTCAGCGGCACCGATCGAACGGCTTTCACCTCGCCCCGCACCTGGAGGTAGTCGATGAACTCGCCGCGTATGACGGGTGTCGTCGGCACGTCGATCGCGTCGCCGCGTCCGAAGATGCCGCTCGCACGCGCGATGGCGACGAGGCCCACCACGCCCACGACCAATCCGGCGATTCGTCGCGCGTTAGTGCGAGACATGCCGCTGGACGACCATGCCCGGTTCGAGACCGGACGCCACCACCACTTCGTGGTCGCTCATCGGCCCGAGTGTGACGTCGCGGGTCCGCGTCCGATCGCCATCCACCACGACGACCGAAAAGTGATCCTTCTCCCCCGCAACCGCGTCTCGCGGCACGACAATCACGTTGTCCTTTCGCTCCAGTTCAACGTCGACCGCCGCGGACAGGTCGGGCATCAGCTTCGGGTGATTCCCCTGAATGCTGACGATCGCCACGAAGTTGCGCACCTTCTCGGTCAGCCGGCTCGGGGTCCCCGCCGGAGCGATCTGCTCGACGCGGCCCTTGAAGTCGAGCTCGGGATACGCATCGAGCGAAATGCGCGCGGGCTGCCCCACGCGCATCAGATGCACGTCGGCCTGATTCACCTTGACGCGCACGAGCATCGCCGACGGATCGACCACCAGCATGATCGGCATGCCCGGGCGCGCTTCCTCGCCCTCTTGAATCTCGACCATCTGCCCCGCGCGCCAGTTCATCCGCAACACGACGATGCCGGGAATCGGCGACCGTACCAGCATCCTGTCGGCATTCCCCTCGGCGTTCTTCATCGCGGTCTGGGCGCGGTCGCGCTGGATTTCGAGGATGCGCACTTCCGCCTGTTCGGCTTGCCGCTTGAGATCGAACGTCGTCTGCAATTGCTTGAGCTTCGCTTCCGACTCCTCGAGGCGGAGCTCGTTCTTCTCGACGTTGATGCGGGGGAGGAGCGGATTCTTTCTCATTTCGAGCGCCGACATCGCGGCTCCATGCTTCGCCAGCGCGACGTCCGCATCGTCTGTCGCACGGGTCTGCTGGTGCTCGGCGAGCTTCTTCCGGATCTGTTCCTCGAGGTCGAGGTACTCGGCGCGGCGGTCGAGCGCCGCCTTGAGCTGGTTCTGGCGGTCGAATTCCACCAGAAGGTCGCCGGTGTTGACCTGCGAACCGCTGGGCGCCAGCTTCGTGATAATCAGCGCATTACCGGTAGGGCCCGACACGCCGACGAGCCGGGGCGCCGTGACGTTGTGATAGCCGATCGACTCGATGATTCCGGTCGTTCGGAGCGTCCGGACGAACGGGCCCCGGGCGACAGGGATCGACCCGGTCGGGCTCGTCGGGGTGCCGTCCTCGCCACCCGACCCCTGCAGGAGCGCCATACCGCCCACGGCGGAGACGAGAACGAACGCCAGAATCAGATATTTACGGCCCATTTTGCGCGAATTGACTATTGTGTCACCGTCCGGACCAAACCGCGAAGCTTCCTGTATGCCGGATTAGACGCCATCTGACCCGAAAGGTTTGCCTCACTTTGTATCGGCCATTCACTTTCTTCCGTCCCCTGTATAACCGCGTCACACGTCACCCGTTAACATGGGCGTCTGGACGCATGAAGCGATTGGTGATTGCTTTAATTGCTCTCGGTCTCCCTGCGGCTGGCCGCGGGCAGGCTCAGCCGCCATCGTTGTCGGCGGCGCGCCTACACGTGTCCGTCGCGAGGGATGCGGGGGACGTGTTCGTGTATCGGTACACGCTCGAGAACGCGGCCGGGAGCAACGCCGGCATTGCCAGGATGGCCATCGACATCTCGGTGCCGGCCGGGGCTTCGGCGCCGTCCGCCGCGGGCCTCAAGAACGGCCCGGGATACTTCGTCACATCTCCCGGCGCCGTCAAGAGTCTGAAAACCGGAGTGCCTGTTCCCGTTGGTTTGTCGGCGCCGCAACCAGGCTGGAGGACGACGGTGGGTACGGATGCGACCGCACGCTGGGTGTCGACCGATGACAAAAGCCTGGTCCTGCCGAAGCAGCGGCTTGGCGGGTTTTCGCTTTCCAGTCACGGTCCACCGGCAATCCGGAGATTCGCGCTTGCTCCCCATGTCGATCCCGACACGGCGCCCGTGGTGGAGGTTGGGGACGATGCTTTGGAAGCGGAGCGGTTCGATCAGGAGCTCGAGCAGTACATCGAGTCGCGAAGCGTGACGGGCATGACGCTCGCACCCGCCGCCCCAGTGACACGCACGGCCGATACCTTGCTGGCGGCACTCGCGGGTCAGGTGGCGCAGGCTCGCAGGATGCGCTGGATCTCGACCGACGCCATCGCGCGCGACATCACCGACAAGCTGCAGGCGGCACGCGGCGCGATCTCACGGCGCCAGCCGGACCAGGCTGACAGCATCCTGCGGGCGCTGCGCGCCGACGTCGCGGCACAATCCGGCAAGGCGCTGACCACCGAGGCGGTTGCGCTGGTGGACTTCAACATTCAGTACACGCTTCCGCTCGTCGGGAAGCCTTGAACTCGAACGGGGGCCCTAACGACGTCGGTTCGTCGGGTTCGTCAGGTTCGTCGGGTTCGTTGGTTCGTGGGGTTCGGAACCCTACGAACCAGACGAACCTACGAACTTTACGAACCCACGAACCTTACGAACCGTTCCTGCAACTAATCGAACGTCCGACCCGTCTAATGCCAGTCATAGAGACAACCCGACGTGGCATCGAACGGAGTCCTGCTTGCACACACTCATCGGTGAAGTCCGCTACGCGCTGCGACAGTTCTGGACCGCGCGCGTCTTCACGATCACTGCGGTACTGACGCTCGCGCTCGGCATCGGCGGCACCACGGCCATCTTCACGCTCATTCACGCGGTGATGCTGCGCTCCCTGCCGGTGAGCGACCCTGCTCGCTTGTACCGCATCGGCGACGGCGCCAACTGCTGCGTGCAGGGCGGCCCGCAAGATCGGTGGGGCATGTTTTCGTTTCCGCTGTTCGAGCGCCTGAAAGCCGAGCTGCCCGAATTCGAGCAGGTGACGGCATTTCAGGCAGGCGGATCGCGCTACGGAGTAAGACGGCAGGATGTCGAGACGGCCGCAAGACCTCTCCGGTCGAGTTTCATCGCCGGCAACTACTTCTCGACGCTCGGCGTGCCCACGCTCATCGGACGCGGCATCGCGCCAGAAGACGATTCGCCGGCCTCGCCACCGGTCCTCGTGTTGAGTCATCACGCGTGGCAGGGCACGTACGGTGGCGACCCGTCCATCCTGGGCGCCACGCTCGTCGTCGAGGGTCATCCGTTCACCGTCGTCGGCGTAACGGCGCCGGGCTTCTTCGGCGAGACGCTTCGCGCCGATCCGCCTGATCTCTGGATCCCACTCCAGAAAGAGCCGGTGATCAGCGGCGAGACCTCTCTGCTTCGGCAGTCCACTGGCGCGTGGCTGCGCGTGATTGGCCGGCTGCGCCCCGGTGCGACGACCAGCGGTGTCGATGCGCGGCTCACCGGGATTCTTCATCAATGGATTCAGCACGAGTCGGGCTACCCCGCCAACTGGATGCCCGGCGTCATGAAGAGCCTCTCGCAGCAGGTCATCAACGTGGTGCCCGCCGGCGCCGGCGTCGCCATCATGAAGGAGCAGTACGGACGGAGTCTGCAAATCCTCCTCGGGGTGTGCGGGCTGGTGCTGCTGATTGCCTGTGCCAACGTCGCCAACCTGTTGCTCGCGCGCGCCGTGGCGCGGCGCGGCCAGACGGCCGTCAGGCTTGCGCTCGGCGCGTCGCGCCGCACGATCGTGTCGCAGGCGCTCGTCGAAAGCCTCGTGCTCGCCGTGGCCGGTGGAATCGCGGGCCTCGTGGTGGCGATCGGCACGGCGCGGTTGCTCGTGGCGCTCGCGTTCGCGGGCGCCACGTTCCTGCCGATCGAGACCAATCCGTCGCCGCTCGTCCTGGCATTCGCCTTCACGCTCGCGCTTGCGACCGGTCTCATCTTCGGCGCCGCCCCGGCGTGGTTTGCGACGCGCACCGATCCCATCGATGCGCTCCGCGGGGCCGGCCGCATCAGGGGCGATCGATCGTCGGTCGCACGCAGGGCCCTTCTCGTCGTCCAGGCGACCATCTCGGTCGTGCTCGTCGCCGGATCGATGATGCTGGCCCGCAGCCTCAACAACCTTGAAACGCAGAATTTCGGGTACGAGATTGCGGGTCGCGTCCTGATAGCGATGAACCGGCCACCGGCGACTTACCCACCTGAGAGGCTCACCGCGCTCTATCGCAACGTCGAAGAGCGGCTCAATCGCATCCCAGGCGTACGCGGAACCGGTCTGGCCCTCTACAACCCGCTGACAGACAACTGGGGCGAGGGCGTGCTCATCGCGGGTCACCCGCCGCCGGCTCCCGGCGATCAGACCGGATCGTCCTGGGACCGGGTGAGCGCGAACTATCTACAGCACCTCGGCGTCGCGATCGTCAAAGGCCGTCACTTCACGCCCGCCGATGACGAGAACGCAGAAACGGTCGCCGTCGTGAACGAGGCGTTCGTCCAGCGCTTCTTCAAGAACGGCGAGGAGCCGCTCGATCAGCACTTCGGCCTCAACATGCCCGAACACGTGAACACCTTCCGCATCGTGGGCGTCGTGCGCGATGCGAAGTTCGCCGGGTTCGCGCTCAATAGTCCGGCACGGCCGATGTTCTACGTGCCGCTCGCGCAGACCGTCGATTACCAGAACCCGATGATGAAACGCATCGAGAAACAGTCGCACTTCATCACCGGGCTGCTGCTGGTGACCGACGTGCCGGCTGGAACGCTCGAGCCACAGATCAAGCGCGCGCTCGCCGAGGCCGATTCGAACCTCACCGTGGCGTCGGTCAGGACGCTGCAGCGGCAGATCGACATGGCCTTCAATCAGCAACGGGCCGTCGCCAGCCTCGCCGGATTGTTCGGGCTCGTCGCCCTGGCGCTCGCGGCCATCGGGCTGTACGGAGTGACGGCATACAGCGTCGCGCAACGAACCAACGAGATCGGTATCCGGATGGCGCTGGGAGCGGCACAGTCGAACGTGTTCGGCATGGTGCTGCAGGGGGCATTCCGCCGCGTGGCGATTGGCCTCGTGCTCGGCCTGCCGCTGGCCGTCGGCGCCGGCTATCTGCTCTCTGCCCAGCTCTACGGCGTGAGGTTCTGGGATCCGCTGGCACTCGGCGCGGGTATCGTGTCGCTCGCCGCCTGCGCGTTTCTCGCGGCGATCGTCCCGGCCAGGCGAGCGGCCGCCGTTTCGCCGATCACGGCGCTCCGCACGGATTGATCTTTCCTGAGACCCGAATTCGCAGATTCGCAGATTCGCAGATTGGAGGATTGCGGGTGCGAATTCTCGCGGTAGTGCCCGGCTTCCGCCTTCGCGCCGAAGGCGCTTCGGCGAGACCGCCGTAGCCTTGGCGGAGGCGGGAAGACGGACAGTACGTACTGATAACTGATAACTGAAAACTGATAACTGATAACTGCTCTAACGGGTGTGCGTGCGGATGTATTCGAGCGCGAACGGCTTGAAGCGCTCGTTCAATCCGAGCGCGACCGCCTCGTCGAGCGCGCGCTGTTCGTCCCAGCCGTCGGCTTTCCAGCGCTTGATCATCCACAGCGCGGCGGCACGGCCGCCGGCGGCGCAGTGGATGTAGGCCGGCTGATTGTCCGCCGCGGTGACGGCGGCGATGAAGTTGTCGATCAGCATCGGGTCGGGTGACTGCGGATCGAACGGCAGGTGCACGTACTTCATCCCCGCGGCGCGGACGGCCACGCCTTCCGCCTCGACGTCGGCTCCCGCTTCGCTCGCCCTGCGCACGTTGATGATCGCCCGGTACCCCATCTTCTTCAGCTCGGGAATGGCGTCGGCGCTCGTCGCGCCGCCGCAGGCAATGGTGGTATCGAGCCGGGCAAAGGTCGAGATGCCGGCGATTTGCTCTTTCTTCACCCCCTGCGCCGCCACCGTGACGACGGCTGCGCAGAAGAGGGCCAGGACGCCGGGCGCACGAAGGATGTTTGAACGCATGCCCCGGATTATATGCCGGGCACTCCTCTTGACAACTACAAGAGGGAGCGCTACTCTCCTTTCGACAGCTACAGAAGAAACGCGCCAGCGTCATTGCCTGGAGTCACCGTGCCGTCACGCCCACCCATCGACGCCCTTCGCGGCTCGCTCGACCTGCTCGTGCTGAAGACACTGGCGCTCGCGCCCGAGCACGGATGGGGCATCAGCCAGCGCATCCAGCAGATCTCGGGCGGCGAGTTCACCATGAACCAGGGCTCGCTCTATCCCGCGCTTCAGCGCATGGAGAAAGACGGCCTGATTGCCAGCGAATGGGGCGTGACGGACAACAACCGGCAGGCCCGCTACTACCGGATCACCGCGGCCGGACGCCGCGCCCTCGGCAGCGAGCTGGAAAACTGGAAGCGCTTTGCCGCCGCGCTGGACGCGGTGCTGCGTGCAACGTGATGGCACCCGTTGACGCCATTCGCGCGCGCCTGCGCCTGCTCGTCGCCCGTCGACACGCGGAATCCCGCATCCAGGCCGAGTTCGGGTTTCACATCGAGATGGAGACCGAGCAGCTGATGCGCGCGCACGGGCTGACGCGCGACGAAGCGCGGCGCCAGGCGCTCGCCGCCTTCGGGGGGGTCGAGACGCACAAGGAAGCGCTGCGCGACGGCCTGGGCTTCGCATCGCTGAGCGGACTGTCGCTCGACGTGAAACTCGGCATCCGCATGCTCGTGAAATACCCGGGCCTGACCGCGGCGTGCGTGCTGGCGCTCGCCCTCGCGGTCGGCATCGGCGCCGGCTGGTACGACTTCATGCAGGATCTGATGCGCCCGACCTTGCCGCTTCCAGATGGAGAACGGGTCGTCGAAATCGAGATGCGCGATCCAATGGCCGGCGGCGACGAGCGCAGGCTGCTGCACGACTTTCTCGCCTGGCGCCGCGACCTTCGCACGGTAGGCGATCTCGGCGCGTACCGGACGCTCGATCGTACGCTCGCGCTCGGCGACGCGCGTCCGCAGCCAGCGATGGTGGCGGAGATTACCGCATCGGCGTTCCGTCTCGTTCGCGTACCGCCGCTCCTCGGCCGTTCGCTCGTCGAGGCGGACGAACAGCCCGGAGCGCCTCCGGTCATCGTCCTCGGCTTCGGCGTCTGGCGGCAGCAGTTCGGCGGACGTGCGGATGTGGTTGGCCAGACAGGTACAACTGGGTAAGACGGCGACAACCATCGTGGGCGTGATGCCGGAGGGCTTCGCGTTTCCGGTCAACCACAAGCTGTGGGTGTCACTCAAACTGCGGCCATCGGGATACGCCCCGCTCGAAGGTCCGTCGATAGATGTGTTCGGCCGGCTCGCGCCGGGCGTCACGCAAGCACAGGCCTACGCCGAAGTCACAACCCTCGTCCAGCGCACCGCGACGGCATCGCCCAGGACGCACGGGCGACTCCGTCCGCGCGTCCTCGCCTATGGAGGCGAATCTCCGGGCGACCGGTCAGGATTGGAGCTGGCGGCGACCCACCTGCCGATCCTGCTCGTGCTCCTCGTCGCCTGTGCCAACGTCGGCACGCTCGTCTATGCCCGCACGGCGACACGCGAAGGCGAGCTCGCGATGCGGCATGCCCTCGGAGCCAGCCGCAGGCGAGTGATCACCCAGCTCTTCGTGGAAGCACTGGTGCTCGCGTCGGTGGCGGCGCTCCTTGGTCTCGGCGCCGCGCATTTGGGGTTGAAGTGGGGTATGACGGCCTTCTACTCGGGCGATAGCGCGAGCCAGCCGTTCTGGATCGCGCCGGGCCTGAAACCAGCCACCATTCTTTATGCGGTCGTGCTCACGGTTCTCGGCGCCGCGGTTTTCGGGCTGTTCCCGGCTCTCAAGGCGACGGGATCTCAGGGGCAGTACGTCAAGGACCTCGGTCATCGGGGCTCGACGCTGCGATTCGGCGGCGTCTGGACGACGGTCATGATCGTGCAGGTCGCGGCGACCGTGATCTGTATCCCGCCAGCGATGGGGATTACGTGGGAGGCGGTAAACGATCGGATTGTCAGGTCGCGGTTCCCCACCGAGAGGTACCTGGCCTTTGAGACCAGCCTGGATCACGAGGCGCCGCCGGCGCTGCCTGATGAGCTCACGGCATCGAAAACGCCGGGACGCATCGAGCAACTGTACGGTGAGCTCACACGGCGGCTTGCGCAGGAGCCAGGCGTGGCGGCCGTCGTGTTCGGCGACCGTCTGCCCGGCATGGACCCATCGGTGCGGCGTGCCGAGGTGGAGGTATCGACCGGAGCCACACCGAGGTCCGTGCGAAATCTCTGGACAGCGACCGTCGGGCCTGGCTACTTCGAGGCGTTCGACAAGCCGATCCTCGCCGGTCGCGACTTCGACACTGGCGACCGCACGGACGGCGCGCGCGCGGTAATTGTGAACGAGGCGTTCGCTCGCCGATTCATGGGCGGTGCGAGTCCTGTAGGCCGCCGCGTGCGCTACGGGGCTGTCGCCCAGGAGGCGGCACCGCAACCGTGGTTCGAAATCGTGGGCATGGTGCGCGACTTCGGGATGACGCCCACCGATTTCGGCGAGGCGCCGTACGTGTTCCACGCAGCGTCGCCGGCCACGCTTCCTTCCGTCGTCATGGGAGTGCGTGTGAGCGGCGACCCGGCGCCGCTGATGCCGCGCATCCGCGACATCGCGCTCGCACTCGACGCCGACGTGCGCGTCTCCGAGGTTCGGTCACTCGAGGATCTGGCGTGGCGCGTAGACCTGCCCCACATGGTGGGCGCCGCGGCCATCATCGGCGTGGTCTGCCTTGGGCTGTTCGTCTCGGCGGTCGGCATTTTCTCGCTGACCTCGGTGAGCGTCGCCCGACAGACGCGCGAGATCGGGCTGAGGTCGGCGCTCGGCGCCAGCTCGATGCGCCTGCTGTCCGCGGTGCTCCTCCGGCCGGTCGCGCTCGTGGGAAGCGGCGTGGCGGCTGGAAATCTTCTCTTCGTGATATTCGTGTGGCAGACGGATCTCACCTTCCGCGGCAACTGGGACAAGATGCTGATCACGTCGGTCTTGATGATCGTTGTCGGGCTGCTGGCCTGCGTCCAGCCGGCCCGACGCGCGCTCGGTGTCGATCCTGCCGGCGCGCTGAAGGCGGGGTGACTGCCTACCTATCCCGAGTCTCGTTGCGCTGCTCCTGGAGCCATCGCGGACTGATCCTGCCGAGGTCCTTCGCACGAGCCGGCCAATGGCGGTACGCCCAGAACGTCAACGCAACCGCGGCGACAGAGATCCAGATCAAATCAGTCATCGCGGGAGCGCGCGTGCACGCGTATCGGCTGAGGCCGCTTCATCCGTCTTCTTCCGAAGTCTCGCCACGAGCAACCGCACTCGCTCGCGATACAGCAGCTTGCGTTTTCGGTTCTTCTGGAATCGAGCCCGGTCGCCATTGTGTTCAGACATTACTTGTGGCTCCCTTCGACGTCCTTGCGCGCGGATTCAGCCGCGGCGCCATATCGCTCCTTGCGACGCTCGAGAAAGTCGCCGAACGGCACGATGACCCGCACGGGAGTGACAGGCGGTGCTGGTTCATCGTGCTCGACGGACGGACTCGGCATGGCCAGGCCGACATCGCTGTCTTCCTGAAGAGCGGGCGCAGGGCACGGAACGGCCGGCTTCACGAGCGGCCGTCCTTCACCGTCGTGGCATGCAGGATCTCCGCAACCGTCGGCGCGGGCGCGCCGGCGCGCAAGAGCATGAAGACAATCGGTGGCGCCATGCCAAGCGCCAGCACGAAGGCGCTGGTCGACACGCGTGCCTGCATGCCCACGCAGAACGCGACGAGGACGACCATGACACCGAGCCAGCCGCCGAGAAGCCACTTTGAATTGATGTTGGAAATGGAAATGTTGTTGAACATATCAGTCCTCCTTCGAACCCGTCTTGAATTGAAACATGGATACACGTAGAGCGGGATACAGACCTGACGGATGTCTTATGTGCGCTCCGATCAATGGCCGAAGTGGGCCTGTCGGCGCGCACCCAAAGGAGGGGGCACTCGACGAACGCTGGCGGGCTCAGGACCGGTCTAACGGATCCAGTATACACCCTATGGGCCGGGGAGGTTGGGGCTGGAAAATGGACGTGAAAAGTGGAAAGTAGAAAGTAAGGAAAGCTTTCACTTTTCACTTTCTACTTTCTTCCCACTCCCTACTCGCTGCACGACGCGCCGAGCATGCGCACCCGTTCGACGTCGACTTTGCGAACCAGGATGTCGCTTTTGCGTTCCTTGTCTCGTGCCGAGACCGGGAACATTGACGTGTTGGGGACGTTCGCCTTCATCGTCCGGCCGTCCGCCTTCACCTCCACCTCGGTCCAATTGTCTTTCCGTTCTGTCTTGATTTCGCCGTCTTTCACGTTGTCTTTCAGGTCGCCTTCCACCTCGACCCGGTGGCCGATGTGTTGTCTCAGGTCGCCGTCCCCGTCGAGCCAATAGAAGATGGTTGCGTAGTCCCCGCTCGTTCCCAGGACGCTTGGCCTGACTTGACGATCGGGTGAGTTCAACGACGGTTCCGCCGGAGGATTGATCAGCAGGTATCCGGAATCGCCCTCGCCGCGAATCAGACATCCCGACAGCTTGACCTTCTTATCTGCGGCGCTGGCAGTGTCCGCAGCCCAGTCCGCCACGCCAAGAGTGCATACGAACACGACAACCACGGCGAGGTTTCGCTTGAACGGTGAGATTTTCATAAGTCCCCCGTTCCTTGATAGCAATTTCAGTACCAGACGTCGCCATCTGAAGCCCTGCGCGCTTATTCCTGCCGCAAGGCGATCATCGGATCGATGCGCGACGCGCGCCGTGCGGGAACGAGACAGGCGAGTACTGCCACGCCGATAAGAATCAGCGAGACGAGGGCGACCGTCGTGATGTAGTCGGGGCCGAAGCCGTAGAGCAACGCGCTCATCAAGCGCGATGCAATCGCCGCCAGCACGATGCCGATGGCAAGTCACACAACGTAGACTGTCTCTGGAAGTGGCGTGAGTTGGCGCTACTCGTCGGCAGCAAGTTGGCCTAGCGGTTTGCCGCGCAATCTGACGCGCGGGAGAGCGCGGCGTTCATCAGCGGGCTCCTAAAGTAACATTGTCGCGCGAGTGACGCGGGATTTCCTGAATCGGCAACTTCGCCGCTTGAGACGCGTGGTGTTCCCCCGGCTTCGGCGGCCGGACCTGCTGACGGGCTCAGAGCGCGATGCGGGGCTCGACGTTCTTTACCGCCTGCTCCTCGCACGAGCCATCGACGAACGAGGACGGCGCCATTACCTGGACCTCATTCATCAAGACGGCTTGACGCTCCGCGATGTGGCGGTGGAGCTTGCCGCGTCCGATGAATTCCACGACCGGCTGCGGCGGCGCACCACGCGGCGCTTCTACGATCCACCGGCCGAGCGGCCGGACGGCTTCGTTGACGTTCGCGAATTGATCAAAGACCACACTCTCGAAGAGTTGCTCGGTGCCGCGGAGGAGTATTACCGGCGGACGAGAGACCAGGCCGATCGCTACCATGCGAAGCCGCTCGCCGACATTCACGACGCTCCGGATCTGCTTGGATCGTTCGCCCATCTGCTCAGCGGAATGCGCCTCGCTTCAGGGATGCAGGTGCTCGATTTCGGCGCGGGCGCGGGCTGGACCACGCGGTTTCTGACGCAGCTCGGGTGCGCAGTCACGTCGATGGACGTGTCACCGACGGCGCTCGCGCTTGGCAAGGAGCTGTTCAACCGTGTGCCAGTGGTGGCACCCCTGGCGGAGCCGCGATTCCTGCTCTTCGACGGCCGCCGGATCGATCTGCCATCTGAAAGCATCGATCGTGTTATTTGCTTCGACGCTCTGCATCATGTACCGAATCCCGCGGAAGTGCTGTGCGAGCTCGGACGAGTACTCCGGCCCGGTGGCGTTGCGGGCTTTTCGGAGCCTGGGCCGAACCAATCGAAAGCGGCGCATTCGCAGTATGAAATGAAGAACTTTGCGGTCGTCGAAAACGACCTGGTTCTCACGGAGGTGTGGGATTGGGCGAGAGTCGCAGGTTTCACCAGCCTCGAACTGGCTGTCTTCAGCACCGAGCCATATCTGCTATCGCTCCAACAGTTCGATGATCTGATTGCCGGAGGTGCGGAACTCGATGCCTACGGGGACAAGCTGCGCGGCTACCTGATGGGTCATCAGACATTCTTCCTCAATAAGGGTTCCGCTTCCGGGTCGGACAGCCGGGGGCGACTCCAGCTCAAGGCGAAGATTGCAATCCGGCTGGAACAACAGGCAGTCGCTTCCAACGAGTCGCTCCGTGGTCACGCGACGCTGACGAACGTCGGCCAGGCGACGTGGCTCCCGGGTGCAACGAAGGTCGGTGGCGTGAATCTGGGAGTCCACCTCAGAACGAGTGACGGCAAGCCGCTGGACGTCGACTACGCACGCATCCATCTTGCAGACGAGACGGCTCCTGGTCGGTACGCAGGGGATCGACTTCATTTTGAATCCGCTGCCACCGGGCGAATACACGCTTGAATTCGACCTGGTCAGCGAAGGCGTTGGCTGGTTCGAGGCGAACGGTTCCGCGACCGTGAGCGTACCGATTACCGTGCGCGCGGCGCGGTGATGATCGTCATCTCGAATGTCGCCGGTTCCGGCTCCTCACCGATTGACGCAACGTGCTCGAGTTGAACTGGAGGCCGTCCGTGCGACTCTTCACAAGCGTTGAACGCGCGAAGCGCCGTCTCCGGCGTTTCACCCAGATACCTGCGCCGCTGTTCATCCGTCAGGCATGCGGCAGTGCGGCTGCGGAGAGTAGTGCGGAGCTCTCCCCAGTCGATCGCCCACACGCGCACTTCGCCACCTCCGGACGCGGTCAGGACGCGACGGCCGGCGTCGGCGAACTGCGCGCTGAGCACTGGTGTCGTGTGCGGAAGCATCACCTCTTCCCACCCCGTTTCGCTGTCCCAGATGCGAGCCGTGCCATCATCGCTCGCAGTCACGACGTGAGTGCCATCGGCGCTGAATACCACGGTATTGATCTGCTTCGCGTGGCCGCGCAGGATCAGCGAAGGATCCGTCGCGCGATCGAGGCGCCACAGCCGAAGGACGCCGCTCGCATCCGCTGTCGCTGCGCGCCGGCCATCGGGACTGAAGGCTGCGGCGCGAACATCAGTGCCGTGACGGCCGAGCACGAGCGGCTCCTGGATCGGTGCCGATTCGCCACACGCGCGCAGTCCCGTCCTCGCTCGCTGTGATTACCTGCGCGCCTGTTCGGTCGAACGCGGCGCTCCGAACGGCAGCCATATGACCTCGTAACACCATCTGGGGCGCGCCGCCACTGATGGCCCAGATCGCAGCGGTCCGATCGTCCGACGCCGTCACCACGCGTGTGCCGTCCGGACTGAAGGCCGCGCTATAGACCGTGTCCGTGTCCGTTGAGGACCACTGGGACACCCGAGCCGTCCACGCGCCAGATTTGTGCGGTCGTGTCGCTGCCGGCAGTCACGACGCGCTGACCGTCCTGGCTGAATGCGACGGTGTTCACCCGGATCTTGGTGCCCGCGCAATCTCTCGTGTGTCTCCTTTGCCGTCGGTCGGCCACAGGCGCGCCGTGCCATCCGTGTGGGCCGTGGCGATGAACTGGCCGCCAGGATCGACACTCGCAGAGCGAAGGCTGTGTTCCTGAAACGTCGCGAGCGAGACCATCGGCCGGCGCGCTGACGTCCCAGATGCGCGCCGTGCGATCCGCGCCAGTCGTAATGACCCGGGCGCCATCGCTGCTGAAAGCGGCGCTCATGACATAGCCCTCGTGCCCGCGGAGAATCAATGGGGCCTCACGCGCGCTCACGTGCCACACCCGCGCGGTGGCGTCTTCCGACGCCGTGAGCACACGCGTGCCGTCGCTGGAGAAGACCGCGCTGAACACGCGGCCGGCGTGTCCGCGGAGGACCACGGGCTCGCGCTGCCCCACGACGTCCCACAGTCGTGCGGTCCCGTCGTCGCTGGCTGTCAAGACAAGGGTCCCATCTGGACTGAACGTGGCACTCGTGAGGCTCTTGTTCGTGGCCCCGGAGGATTTTCGGGGCCGAGGAGTCTTCGAATCGCCACACGTACGCAAGCGTTCCCGCAGCGATGACGATGGCGTGTCCGTCGAGGCTGAAGGTCGCATCGGAAAAACCCGCGGCGTTACCGCTTTCAAGGGCCATTGAGTACGGCAACGACGTGCCATCGCTCCGCCAAACCTCGATCGTGCGGCCGCGCCGCCCGACGATGAGTGACCCGTTTGGACTGAAGGCGGTCCCCTCGATCGGTACGTCCGTCGGCGTGCCGAGCCCGTCTGCGTTCCAGATGCGAGTGGTCTCGTCGGATGCGCTCGTGAGAATCCGCGCGCCGTCGGCGCTGAATACCGCATGGCGAATCCAGCCGGAATGTCCGCCCAGAATCCGTGGTTCCGAGCTGCCATCAATGCGCCAGAGTCGTGCACGCTCTCCTGCGATCGCGAGAACGCTTCGCCCATCTGGGTGTACGGTGATGCGCCCAAGGACACGCTCGAGGAGACCCGAGAGACGCCGACACGTCTCGACTGGACAGCACGACCGGGGATCCAGTCCCGTTCGCGCCCCAGACGCGAACCGTCCCGTCGCCGCTCGCGGTCACGGCTTTAGTACCGTCAGGCGTGAACGCGCCGCTCGATACCCAAAGTTGATGGCCCCACAATACGGTGCTCAACGGTGTACGCGCGAGTCGAGTTGCCGCCGCGATCGTCCCCTCTGGCGGTTCACCGTCCGGCAGCATCAACAACAAGAGCGCTGCCGCAGTGGGGTTGGACTCAATGATGCTTTCCGCCGTCCGTACCGTTGCCGCCTCTCGTGCGGCAATGGCCTGCATCCACGCGATGCCCGCAAGCGTAGTGACGACCAGCGCCAGCGCAACCGATACGCCAGTGATCGCCCACGCGACACGACGCTTCTCTCGTTCTGCCAATTGTGTGAGGCGTGGGATTTCGGCGTCCGAAATGTCCAACGCCGGCACGACGAGCGCCGAGACTTTGTCCTGAAGCGTGCCGCGCGCGACGAGTCGCCGCCACCACCGCAGGTGTGACGGCCGGACGTCGAGCCATCCCGGATCCGGAAAATGCGCGATGATTTCAGGCGGAAGTGGCACGCGCGGGTCCGCGCGGACGATCATCACGTTGGATTTCTGTGGCGTTTCCAGGAATCCGGACACTTCGCGAATGACCCAGCTGACCGCGCCGCCAGGCGGCGCGGCTACGCTGTCGGTGAGCACGACGATCAGAAAGCGCGAGTTGACCAGCGCAGGACGGATGCGTTCCTCCCAGATCGCGGGGGTGACGCGTTCCCGCTCGACGTCGCGGTAGACACGTAGCGGCGCGAGAGTCCGCGGAAAGCCGCGCGGCGGCCGGTACGCGCGCAAGCGCCGGCTCAGCCACTCGGCAATCTGCAACCCGTCGCCTCTTCGGTAAGAGATGAAGATGTCGTACTCGAAGTCCTGACGGGAGCCGAACCACGTTCGTGTGAGAGGCGCCTGCGGTGAATCCATAGTCGATAATCGACGAACCATTCGCGAGCCGCATCACGCAACGATG
>CAWHUA010000004.1:0-367258 GCA_963832375.1 Vicinamibacterales bacterium
AAAAAGGACGCCTGGCTGGCTAGGATCCTCGACGGATCGGCTGGCTGGGCAGTTTGACCGGAAAGGGATGGCTTTCCGGGGTACGTACTCGTTGATCTACTTCGTGAGGATCAGCTTGTTGGAAGCGGTGATTCTCGAGACGATAAGTGTCGGCGCCGTGTCGGATGATCAGTTCGCGCCGGCCTTTCATCAGCGTGACGCTGTCGACCGGTCCGTCCGTTGCCAGAACGGTGGCACGATGTCGGTTGTCTCCCCCACGACATCGTCCGGCCGCGTCGCACGCGGTGGTTGGCTCATGGCCTGTGCTGTTCCCCTCTTTTTAACTTGCGAACGACTCTCAATTGCATAGAGTCGGCCTCTTCTGTCAACGGCGTTCAACATTCGGTGAGCCATGGAAAGCACGGCGGAACAAAGGGTTAACTCCCTCGAGAGGGGGCGATCCGCGCATGGGCTGCGGCCGACCCGGCTGCGCCTGCGGCCTGCCCATCAGCGAGCGATTCGTGCTGTGGGCACTGCGTCAATGGCAGCAGGATCGTGCGCTGCCGGCGGAAGGCTCGGTGCTGCACCAGGGATTCAAGACGGCCGGCGTGCTCGAGGTGCTGCCCGACTTTGCCATCGCCATGGACGCCTTCCTGTTCGGCACGCGCCGGGCGATGGAGATCCATCGTCCCGACTGCTCGAGCGTCAGTCGCGACGAGGCGACGCTGGTGGCGTTGTGCGGCCTGGCACAGGGCGACTTCGACGGGCCGTTGCTCGCGTCGCTCGACATCATGATGGCGCCGACGGCCTCGCGGGTGGCGGCGGTGCGGTTGAAGGCCTTCTCGGTCGCGCTGGCGAGTGCCGGGCTTGCGGCTGGCGCCGCCGGCCGGCGATGCGGCGGGGAGACTCAATTGAGCGCGGATCGCGTCGCCGACCTGCAGCGCGCCATGCAGATCATCGCCGATGCCGTCGAGGACCTGCCGGCCGAATGCCGCGACCTCGCCGGCAACGCGTTGCTCAACATTACCGCCGAAGCGGTGGCGCAGGACGTCGGCTGCCTCGAAGCCGGCCGCATCTTCGCCCGCCTGGCCGACCTGCTGGCGCGCGGCCTGCAGCCACCGGCCCGCGAGGCGATCACGCTGACGTCGTTCGACGCGTGAGCATCGACTTCGCCCGCTGCATCCCGGTCTTGCTTCGCTCGACATCGGCGAGACGCGCGACTTCTACGTTGACCAGCTCGGCTTCGCCAGCGACTACGCCGAGAGCGACTATCTCATCGTCAAGCGCGACGACATGGAGATCCACTTCTGGAAGACCGCCGACCGGCAGTTCCCGGAAAACACGTCATGCTACATCCGCGGCGGCCAGGTGCCGGCGCTGTACGAGGAGTTCAGGCAGCGTGGCGTGCCCAAGCTCTCGCCGTTCGAGGTGAGGCCGTGGAACATGAAGGAGTTCTACATCCACGACCCGCACGGCAACCTGCTGCGCTTCGGGTGCGGGGAGTGGTGACATGTCGTCCTGAGCGCAGCGAAGGACCTCATCGCCGCTTGCAACCGGCATGAGATCCTTCGCTGCGCTCAGGATGACAGCTTTGTCGTTCTCGACATTAACGACGAGGACTATGCTCAAACCTCGATTCGGCTGCCCAGCTCGACGGTCGGTTCGCCGGCAGCCCGAGGAAGTCGGTGGGGCTGGCGGCAAAGCGGCTCAGCATCAGGAATAGACGGCGCTGCCAGCTCGGCAGCAGGGGATGCTCGCCGCTCACGACGTTGTTGTGGCCGATGAAAAACGACGTGTGCACGGGATCGACCGGGATGCCGAGCCTCTCCAGGCCGGCGACGTCGTGGCCGGCGTCGGGTTTCTCCATGAAGCCGTAGCACAGCACCGCGCGGTGCAGGCCGCTGCCCAGCTCGCGCACCCTGAGGCGCTCCTCCGGCGAGACGAAGGGCTCGTCCAGGAGGTGGACGGTCAGCAGCACGACGTGCTGATGCAGCACGCCGTTGTGGCGCAGGTTCTGTATCAGGCTGTTGGAGGCACTGTCGGAGAAGGTCGTGAGATAGATCGCCGTGCCCTGCGGGCGACTTATCGTCTCCGGGTCGATGGTGGCGAGCAGCGTGTCGATCGGCACGGCCTGCTCGTGCTCGCGTTGCGACACGGCCTGGCGGCCGCGATACCAGGTCCACATGGCGATGAAGAGCACGGTGGCGATGACGAGCGGCACCCAGCCGCCCTCGGTGAACTTCAGCATGTTGGCCGAGAACAGCGAGCCGTCGACGACCAGCAGCAGGAGGAAGAGCGGCACGACCAGCAGCCACGGCCACTTCCAGCTGCGCACGGCGAGGGTCAGCACCAGCACGGTGGTGATCAGCATGGTGCCGGTCACGGCGATGCCGTAGGCCGAGGCGATGTCGGGGCCGGTCTTGAAGGCCAGCACGATGCCCAGCACGCCCGCGAGCTGCAGCCAGTTCACGGCCGGCACGTAGATCTGGCCGAACTCGCTGGGCGAGGTGTGCCGGATGTTCGCGCGCGGGCTCAGTCCCAGCAGGGTCGCCTGCTGGGCCATCGAGAAGGCGCCCGAGATCGTCGCCTGCGAGGCGATCACCGTCGCCATCGTGGCGACCACGACCAGGGGATAGAGCGCCCACTCCGGCGCCAGCCGGAAGAACGGGTTGGAAGCGGCGGCGGGATCGGCCAGCAGCAGCGCGCCCTGGCCGTAGTAGTTGGCGAGCAGGGCGGGGAACACCACGATCAGCCAGGCGGCGCGAATGGGATTGCGGCCGAAATGACCGATGTCGGCGTAGAGCGCCTCGGCACCCGTGAGCGCCAACGTCACCGCGCCCAGCGCCACGAAGGCGCCGGTCTTGTGCTTCATGGCGAAGGCGAACGCATGGTGCGGCGACAGCGCCATCAGCACCTCGGGCTGCTGCGCGATCTGGCGCGCGCCCAGCACGAACAGGATGGCGAACCAGATCAGCATGATCGGCCCGAACAGATGGCCGAGGCCGCCGGTGCCGAAGTGCTGCATGGCGAACAGGCCGATCAGCACGGCCATGGCGATCGGCAGGATCACCGGCTGGAAGGCTGGTGTGGCGACGTTCAGGCCCTCGACGGCGCTCAGCACCGAGATGGCGGGTGTGAGCAGGCAGTCGCCGTAGAACAGGGCGGCGCCCAGCATGCCCAGGATCACATAGACGTTGCGCCGGCGCGCCGAGATGCCCGGCTCGCGCGACACCAGCGCCATCAGCGCCAGCACGCCGCCCTCGCCGCGATTGTCGGCGCGCATGACCACGATGACGTATTTCAGGGTGACGACGATGATCAACGCCCAGGTGATCAGCGACAGCATGCCGAGCACGTTGTCGTGCGTCGGTTTCAGCCCGGTGAAATCGCTGAAGCAGGTCTGGACGGTGTAGAGCGGGCTGGTGCCGATATCGCCGAACACCACGCCGAGCGCCGCCAGCGTCAAGCCGGCAGTCCGTCTCCGGCCGGCGGGCCGCGTCGCTGCCGTCGTTGTCATCCCTCCAGAAACTCCCCCGTTCAGCCGCGCTGATTCTGGGCAGGGGTGGGGAAGGGTTCAACGTGAAACTTTGCTCGGGCCCATGAGCTTGGCGATGGCGAAGATCGCCGCCCGTCGCAGTTCATGGTGTTGAAACATTGCTGCGGAGCGAGGTTTGCAAATGAAGGTGTCAGGTCGGGCATACCTTCGGATGAATGGCGGACGCCGACCGCGCGGCCGATGGTGGCAGTGGCAACGACGCCCCTGCGAAATTCCTATGCCGCTCCTATGCGCATCTGCTGCGATCCGGCTCGAAATCCTACGCGATGGCCTCTTTATGTGAGGCCGCCAAGGAGAGTCCCATGTTCGAACGAATGGTCGTCAGATCGACAGCGGTCACGCCTTGCGCTGGAACAGGAATGATCTGTACTGACGTGACGCTCTTGTGTGCGCCGATCTGGTTGGTCAATTGCACCCAGATGGCGGCAAGCTTCTCCCGCGGCAGCCCCGCGGTCATCTTCTGATCGAAGCGGGCCACGACCTTGTCGAACGCGCCTGCTGCCAGCTCGGAGACCGTCTCGCGGCCGAGCGCCTCGAAATCGGGCGCCGCTGTCACACCACACGGTGCGACCAGAAGGATCGAGATAATCAAGCGAGTCAGTTTCGACATCCGGGGGCTTTCTGAAAGGATCGAACCTGGCCTGATATCTTACCAGCCGTGGCACGGCCTATCACGACAACACGACGGCACGACGGCACGACGGCACGACGGCACGACGGCACGACGAGCACAATGACGCGACGAGGACAACGACGCGAATACCTGTCTTGAACAGAAGATCAGAAGGTCAAGAGATCATCTGACGGACACGGAGCGCTGCATCGACTTCGCGGACCGCGAAGTCGATGCCACTCACTGTCCTGACACCCTCGTTTGCTCCGCCAGTGGAAATTGACGTCGCGCTCGTCGTGTCGTCGCGTTATCGTATTGTGAAGGTGGACGACGAGATGGCCTTCATCAAGAGTTTTCTTGTCGGATTCCTTGGGCTGGTCGCCTACATCGTCTGCATGACGATCTGGAGTGCGCGCGCACACATCTCTGTCGGCGAAGGCTCTGGCGGAGTCGGTGCCGTCAGCCTTGGATTGTTCGAGGCTCTCTTCCCGTGGGGTCTTATCGCATTCGCGCTGGCGTTCTGGTGGCAGTGGAGACGGACGCGCCGAAGGACCACGATGACACGAAGGCGCGACGTGCCCGAAAACGTGTGTACGCTCCTCAACAGAAGATCGAAGATCAAAGAGAAACAAGAAGAATGTTTGATCACCGGCCTTCTGACCTTCTGATCTTCTGTAGGCGATCCTAGATTCGATGGGTACCGTCACAGATCATCCGCCCACGAACGCAAATCTATTACAGAAGCCGATCGCACGCACTGAGCACGACCATCGCCAGGATCACGTAAACGACGATTGACCGCCTCTTCTTCGTCGCGACGTACGGCTTGTGAACGGCTTCCTGAACGGACGCGCCACATCGAAAACAGATCAGCGCCTTCTCGGCGATTTCGGTTCCACACGCGCGGCACTTCATCGGTACGGTCAAGGATTATGGCACAATCGATCGCATGATTCCGCTGCGCGACGTGATTCCGTCGCGAACGTTTCCGTTCTTCGTCGTCATCTTCATCGCGCTCAACACCGCCGCGTTCCTGTTCGAAGTCTCACTGTCCGATCGGGAGCTGCAGTCGCTTCTCTTCACATACGGCGTCGTGCCGGCTCAGTTGCAACTTCTCACCGTGTTCACGTCGATGTTCCTGCACGGAGGGTGGCTGCACTTCCTCGGAAACATGCTGTACCTGTGGATCTTCGGCGACAACGTGGAAGACCGGCTCGGCCACGGGCGCTTCGTGCTGTTCTATCTCGCCTGCGGCGCCGCCGCCGCGCTCGCGCACGTGTGGGTGAATCCAGCCTCGCGTGTCCCGACCATCGGCGCAAGCGGCGCCATTGCCGGGGTCATGGGCGCGTATTTCGTGCTGTACCCGAACTCGCGCGTGCTGGCGCTCGTGCCGCTCGTTATCATTTTTGAAGTCATCGAGGTGCCGGCCATCGTGTTCCTGGGTATCTGGTTCGTGATGCAGTTCTTCAGCGGTGTGGGATCGCTCGCCGAGACCGGCGCCAGGATGGGTGGCGTCGCCTTCTGGGCGCACGTCGCGGGATTTCTCTCGGGAGTGGCGGGGGTGCTGGTGCTGAAAAAACCGTCCCGCACACGCTGGGCTACCTGATCTCATCGTCCCAACGCAAAGACGCCAAGACGCGAAGCATGGATTGATAGAAATTCTTTGCGTCTTCGCGTCTCTGCGTTGAGACGAAAGACTACTTGGCGGATCGAATCTGTGCGGAGATCTTGGCGAGCTCGATGGCGAGGCGCTCGAATTCCTCTTCGTACTGGCCCGCAGGCATCTCCCCTTTGCGCGCCTTCAACTGTTCGATCTCGACTTCGATCGCAATGCGGCGCTTGTCGAGGGCGGCCACCGCGGCGTTCGCGGACGTCGCGGCTGGTGCGGCATCGAGGAACGTCGTTCTGGCCAGCACGCCGTCGCCCGCGGCTGTCGCTGTGGCCTCTTTCCCGACGCCGTCGCCGTTGTCGTCGATGATCGAGCGCTCGGTCACGAGCGTGCCCTTCTGCTCGAACGCCTGCTTCACCGCCTGGCTCGCATAGGTGAACGCCTCCCAGACCGATAACCGCCCGTTCTTGTCGTTGTCCGCCTTGGCCTGGTCGGTCAGCGCCTCGATGAAGTACTGCGGGAAGACTGTGGCGTATTTCTGCGCGGACGAATCGGTGGCGGCAATCACGATGCGATTCTTGCCCGACAGCGTCTGCACGAACTCGAAGCTCGAGCTCGTCGTGTTGACGAACACAAGCCGTGCGGCGATGCCGTCGAGCGAGGCCTTCCATTCGCGCGAGTCCATGTCGGGCCCGACGAGATTGAACTTCGCGGCGGTGCCATCGTAGGTGCCGTGACCGAGCAGCACGACGAGCAGCGTGTCGTCGGCCGCGAGCTTGGGCTTGAGCATGGTGAGCGTGCGCATCACGTTGGCGCGATTGGCGAGATCGGACTCGCCTGCGCCTTCAGCAAGCACGATGATGCGGTCCGCGGCGAACCCGAGGTGTTTCTGGAGCGTCGACTGGAGCGACGACACCCACGTCTTCTGGTTCTCCGCAAACTTCTCGGTGCCCGACGCGCCCGACACGACAAGCGCGTAACGCTCGTCGGCTGCAGCCAGATCAGGCGCCACCGCAGCGGCCAGCGCCATCAGCAGGCAGACGCGGGCAACCCGGATCATTGCCCCACCACCTTCAGCAGCAAGTCCTGCGCGCGCGGATAGCCCGGAGCCACTTCGATAGCCGCCAGCGCCGCCCGGCGCGCCAGCACCTTGTCGCCGATGGCCAGATAGCCCTCCGCGAGATCCGAGTGGGCGCCGGCCGGATCGAGGGTACCTGCGGCAATCGCGGCGCGGAACTCGCGCACGGCTGCACGCGAGTCGCCCGCCTGCAGCTTCATCCGCCCCAGCGCCGTGTGGTTGGCCGCATCGAACGGATCGAGCTGCGCGATGCGCTCGTACGCCGACAGCAGCTTCGCAGGCGGTGCCTTCGTGATCTCGTACTGCTTGAGCAGCTGGCGTACGGCATCGAGATCGGTGTTTTCGTACTGCATCAGCTTCTCGAGCTCGCTGACGGCACGCGGCGCATCTTTTCGCTCGATGGCCATTTGCGCCATCACCGCGCGCGGGCTTCGCGCCCCCGTCGCCATCGGCACCATCTCGGCCGCGCGCTCGAGCACCTTGAACGCCTCGTCGATGCGCCCGGCTTTTCGCAGGAACTCACCGTAGGCGACCTGCGCCTGGAAGCTGTCGGGAAACGCCGCCGCCACCGACTCCGGGTTCCCCTTGCCGGGCTCGAGCTCCTTCGGTGGCCTCAGCGCCTTGACGATGGTGCCGTATTTCGCGTTCAGCAGCGTGTCGAAATCGGCCTGCAGCGTGTCGATGTCCACGCCAAGCCCGGCTTTCAACGCGGCCTCACCTTCGAGCCCTTCGCCGTAGCTCATGAGCAGCTTGCGCAGCGCCCCCATGCCGTACTTCTCGACGATGTGCTCGGTCAGGATGGAGGCTTCGTAGTAGGCGAGCGAAATTTTTTCGGGATCCTGGAAGGCCGCATTCAGCTCGCGCAGCGTCATGTGCTCGCCCTGCCCGTAGGCGGCGACAAACGAGAGCTCGCCTTCGCGTCCCCATGCGGGCGATCCGAGTTTCTCTTCGTAGGTCGAAATCCCCTCCGTGAGCCACCTCGGTACGCGCTGCTTCGACAGTTGCAGCGTGATGACGTGCGCCAGCTCGTGCCACAGCGTGGGGGCCCAGTTGAAGTCGCCCGGGGGACGCGCTTTCGGCGAGTCGAGCGTCACGACGCGCCCGAAACAGGCGCCGAGCGCGCCGATCATCCCCGGCAGTCCCACGGTGCGCACGGCGAAGTCGTCGTGCTTGGGGAACATCTCGATCAGAATCGGCCCCTTCGGCACGAAGTCGTACTTCTTCGCAAAGATGTCGAGCGCCTGCTGCGCCAGCGGCCCGACGTACTCGCGCATCACCGGCATTTCGCTGGCGTGGCTCTTGAACACGAGGTTGCCTTCGGTGACGACCTCGAACTTCTCGAGCGAATCGAGCATCGTCAGCAGGTTGAACGTCGTCTGATCGAACTTGTCGATGGCGAACGATTTCTCGAGCACCTGCCGCGCCTCGGCCTCGTCGCCCGTGCGCAGGAGCTGCACGCCGAGCGCCGAGAGCGTGCGCACGTCGTTCGGATCGACCTCGAGCGCCTTGCGGCTCATCACCACGGCTTCTTCGAAACGATAGTTCGCGGCGGCCAGCTCTGCCGGGACGCGGTAGGCGCCGCTGAACCGGGGATTGATCTTCAACGCCGCGGCGGCCTCCTGCTGGAGGTCGGCTTGACGGCCTTCGATGTAGGCGACCGCGCCGCTCCAGGCGAAGGCGTTGAGGCTGTTGGGATTGATGGACTTGGCTTTGGCAATCGACGCTTTCGCCGCTTCACGATCGCTCTTGTCGAGCTGAAGTTGCGCCTGGATCAGGTACGCCTCGACCACGTTCGGATCGAGCGACAGCGCCTGCTCGATGGCTTTCTCGGCTCCCGGCGGGTTCACATCGACGAGCGCCTGTGCCATGCCGACGAGCGCTGGGATCCACTTGGCGTCGGCGGAGAGCGCGTCCTGAAATGACTTCGCGGCCTCTGCGTTGTTGTGCACGTGCAGCCACAGCTCGCCCCAGCCCGTGTGCAGCGCCGGATCGGTGGGTGCTTTCTCGGTGGCGAGGCGATAGGCGTCGTTGGCGAGCTGAAATTCACCGATCGAGCGGGCGGCACGGCCCAACCGCCCGTACTCGGCGGGCGACGTCCGCGGCCCGACCTGCATGTCGGCAATGCGCTGGAGCAGCGGACGCGATTCGTCGACACGCCCAAGGAGCTCGTAGAACAGCGCCAGCTCGAGGGCCGCTTCGCCTTCCGGCGCTTTCGCGGCCAGCGGCTTGAGCAGGGCTTCGGCTTCCGCGTACTGCCCGTGATTGATGGCGGCACGCGCCTTGATGACGACCGGATCGCTTACGCCCTGGGCGTAGGCTATCCGGCTCGCCCGGCCGTCTGACACCGTCCCAATGGCCAGTGCCACGGCCACGAGACGTATCAACGCGCCCCGCCAGAACCCGGATTTCATGGAAAAACCATTATGCGCGATTTCCGCGGTTGTCGTCGTCTGGATCGTCGTTTCCAGCGGGCGCGTTGCCGCGTTCGTCGAGGAAGACCATCGACTGATGCGAGGGAATCTCGAAGCGTTTCTGGCACGTCTTGCACGTGACGTCGTCGTCCATCCGGATGAGATAATCGCGCAGCTTCGCGTACAGCGCGCGGTCACGGGCATCAGCCCCCGGCGGCAGGCTTTTCTTCTTCGTCCGGCGCATCCACCGCACCATGTACTCGTTGCGCCGCTTACAGCGGGGACAGGTGTATTGAACCGGTTTCTGTTCCGGCCGTTCGGTAAAGAAGTCCCGTTCGTCCATGAGCCCATCATATCGCATCGTCTTTTACGTCTCAGGCCACGGCTTCGGCCACACCTCACGCACCGTCGAGGTCATCCATGCGCTCCTTCGCGCGCGGCCCGACACCGCCGTGGTCGTCCGAACGTCGGCGCCCCGACGACTTTTCGAGCGTACGCTCCAGGGCCGAATAGAGTTCGTCGAGTTCGAGGGCGACACCGGCATGGTGCAGCTCGACAGCCTGAACATCGATCTCGACGAAAGCCTGCAGCGGGCCATAGAGTTCCAGCGGCACATGCCGCGGCTGGCGGCCACTGAAGCGACCTACCTGCGCGCCCATGGCGCCGATGTCGTCGTCGGCGACATCCCGCCGCTGGCGTTCGCCGCGGCCGGCGCGGCGGGGATTCCGTCGATCGCCATCGGCAACTTCACCTGGGACTGGATTTACGAAGCCTATCCGGACCACGCGCCGCGCGCGTTCGTGGATGGCATTCGCGCGGCGTATCAGACCGCGACGCTCGCACTGCGGTTGCCGATGGCCGCCGGATTCGAAGGGTTGGAGTCGTTGACGCGGGATATCCCGTTCATCGCGCGGCGGTCGCAACGGGACCCGGATGACGTGCGGCAAAAGCTCGGCCTCCCTGCCCGCGCGCGAGGCAAGCCGCTCGTGCTGATGTCGTTCGGCGGCTACGGCGTCTCGGGACTCGACACCGCCGCCCTCGCGTCGCTCACCGAGTACACCATTGCGACGACTGATCTCCCCGCCCGGGAGCACACCATCAAGCCGGCGGCCGGCGTGCTGTACATTTCAGAGCAGGAACTGTACGGGCGAGGGCTGCGGTATGAAGACCTCGTACGCGCGGCCGACGTCGTGGCGACCAAGCCCGGCTACGGCATCATCAGCGAAGCCATCGCCAACGACACGGCGCTGCTGTACACGTCGCGCGGTCACTTTGCGGAATACGACGTGCTCGTCCGGGAAATGCCGAAGTACCTGAGGGCAGAGTTCATCGAACAGCACGATCTGCTGTCGGGAAACTGGCGCGCGGCGCTGAAGAGGCTGCTCGACAAACCGGCGCCGCCGGTAAAACCGGAGTTGAATGGGGCAGAGGTCGCAGCGGCGGAGATACTAACCCATGTCATGGCAGATGGCTGATGGCAGATGGCAAATCACGCAATGCCGTTTCCAGCTGCGATCTGCCATAACGAGCGATAACCCGGCCATCTGCCATCTGCCATATCTGCGTCAGAACCGGATGTGGTGCACCCAGGCCGGCGGCACGTTCGTCCACACCCACTCGCGCGCGATTTCGCTTTCGCCCAGGACGCGGTCGATCGCTTCCCCCACCTTTTTCAGACGATCGCGCTCGGAGCCGGTGCTGACGACCATCTTCGCCGGCCGGATCAGGATGTACTGGAAGAACGAGAGAACCCCCCCGGGCTTCAGCAGCTTCGCATACGCGTGGAGAATCGTCCGCACATCGTCCGAGGAGAAGTTGTTCAGCGGCAGGCCCGAAATGACGACATCGAAGTGGGCTTCCTGCCCGAGCTCCTGCACGCGGCCCTCGATGAGATGACACCGGCTCGCCACGTCGCGAAACGACGGCTTGTCCTCGAAGGCGCGGCGCATGTGCGCCGCAAACGTCGGGTTCAGCTCGACCATCCACAACTGGTCGTCCTGCCCCATGCGATCGATGATGCACCCGGTCACGGCACCGGTTCCCGGCCCCGCTTCGAGAATTCTCTGCGGTCCTCCGTCGGCGCCCACATGGCGGCACAAGGCCTGGCCGAGCGCACGTCCGCTGGGAAGGACCGAACCGGTTGTGCTGTAGCTGCGAAGAAACTGGGTGAGGAAGGTCTGATAGTCCGACAGCCGGTTCATTCCGCGTTCTGACAGATCACCAATGACCAGATACGCGGTACGTTGACCTTCTCGATCGACGAGGCACGCAGCCCCGTCTGCGCGAGGAACGCCGGCAGATCGAAATCGGACTTGAACCCCAGGTGTACCGTCAGCGGCGCGATGGCACGCTCGAGCTTCGATGTGATCGGGCGATCGCTCAGAAAGTGATTCAGAAAGACCAGCCGCCCTCCGTGCTTGCACACACGCCGCATCTCGCGCGTGACCGCCAGCGGATCGGGCACGCAATTGATGAAGTACGGCGCAAAGACGATGTCGAACGAGTTGTCCGGGAACTTCAACTTCGTCGCGTCCATCTGAATCAGACGCACGTTGCGCAGGTTGTACCGCTGTACGCGGGTGCGCGCGCGCTCGAGCATCCCTTCCGACAGGTCGATGGCCGTCACCGAACATCGCCGCGGGTAGAGCGGAAGGCTCATACCGGTGCCGACGCCGACCTCGAGGATCTGATCGTCGCGCTCGATGGCCATGCGCCGGAGCGCCGTGGCCCGGCCGTGATGGAGAGGAAGGCCGAAGAAGAGATCGTAAACAGAGGCCATCTTCTCGTAGACACCCTGGACAAATGAGGTCTCGAGAGAGATGACTGACAATGATCGTGTTGCCGCGTCGGTCGAGCCCGCGAAGTCTTTATCCTCTTCTCGCGGAAAGAGCAGCGCCATACGCCTCCGTCGAAAACTATATATCAGATTGTCAGACGTTGGTGAGCAAGGGTACTGCCATCGAAGATTAGGTACGAAACCGACGCCTGCTCCAGCCCGATCGACGGCACATGCTGGCGCTCGGCCACCGCGTACAGGTGATGGTGCCCGAACAGGTGCAGACGAGGGCGCATCCCCGAGAGCACTTCGTTGATCGGGGTCTTGCCCGCGTCCTTCACGCGTGGCAGCGGGAACGGGCGCGGCGCTTCGTGCGACAGAAAGATATCGACACCGGACATCGTCTTACAGGCAGTGACCTCTTCATGTACAAAGTGCCGCCGCCTGTCATCGCGCGGCGAGAGGCGGCGAAGGTCGGACGCGGGCCGCTCGTACCAGGTCGGCGCGAAGGTCCCGCCGAGCCCGGCGAGCACGAACCCATGCGCACGCACGCACGAGCCGTTGGGGATGAAGTGCAGGTTGGGCAGCGTACCGCCTCCGGCGGGCTGGGCGGCCACGAAGTCGAAGTCTTCGTTGTTCCCTTTGATCCAGTACAGCGGAGCGCGCGGCCGGGGGTACTCGCCGTCTTCGGCCGCGAGATCGCCGGGACATACCCAGAACGCGACATCCGCATGGCGTGACATCGCGCGATCGAGCGCGTCGAAGTCGCCGTGCAGGTCCCCAACTGCTCCGAAAAGCATCGACTGTGGTTTTACCACAGAGAATTCTTCGTGAACGGAGGTAAGTCAAAGAGGGAGACAGGGGATGATTCTGTCCTCTGCGGTTGTCTTGTCAGCGCCGGGCGGGCGTCACAGCGTCAGGTGGCGCCGGTACGAGCAGTTCTTTTTTATCCCAGATGAAATCGCTCTTGTTGTACACGGCGAGCTCGTAGTCTTTGCCCATGAAGATGGCCGACACCGGGCACGCTTCTTCGCAGTAGCCGCAGAAGATGCAGCGCGTCTTGTGAATCTGGTAGGTGATCGCATAGCGTGGGCCGGCCATCACCGTGCCGTCGTTTTCCGCCGCCTCGAGATAGATCGCATCGGCCGGACACGCGACGGCGCACAGCCCGCACGCCACGCATTTCTCGAGGCCGGCTTCGTCGCGCATCAGCACCTGCTTCCCGCGCCATTTGGGAAACATCGGCACCTTCTGATCCGGGTAATTGACGGTGACCGACGGCTTGAACATGTACTTGAAGGTCGTCGCGAAGCCGGTGACGAGCGCGCTCGTGTTCTCGAGAATCCGCTTAATCATGCTCCCCACATTGTACGCCACAATTTGTTAAGCTTTCCCCAGCGAGGATGCTCCACTGAGGTTTCTCACCGCGGCCCAGTTCCTGCTGACGACGCTGGTCGTCAAGATCACGATTGTCGCCGCGCTGGCCACGATTCTCGTCCGCTATCACCGGTTCCGCCACATCCTGATCTCCGAGCGGCGCGCGTGGCCCGAACGCCTGTTGTTCGCGTTCAGCCTGGGCATCCCGCTGGCGGCGGGTGTCTCCTCGCGCCTGCTGCTGAACTACGACGCGGCCGATCTCACCCTCGAGGGCGCCTTCCTGGCGGGGCTCATCGCGGGCCCGTACGCGGGCGCGATCGTCGGGCTGATGGTCGCCGCGCCCGCGCTCCTCGCGGGCGAGTTCATCGCCCTGTTCTTCGCCGTGGGCTGCGGGTTTGCCGGTGGCGGCCTTCGCGAGGCCTGCCCCAACAAGGAAGACATCTGGCACTTCTCACCCTTCGTGTTCACGAAGCTGCACCGTCACATCTGGCGGATGGTGAGGAACGTCCGCGTCGACTGGGCCGTCATTCTGCTGCTCGCCCCCGTGGCGCTCGAGCTGCTGCGCCAGACGCTCGGCTGGCGGTTCAACGACGAGCCCAATGTCACTCGTCTCTTCCTTCTCCAAATGGAAAACATGTCGGCGCGATGGGTCTTCCTCGTGGTGCTGACGACGGTCTTGTGCGTGGCCACGCCGATCAAGATCTGGAACAACGCGCGGATCGAGCATCGGCTTCAGGAGCAGGAGAAACTGCTGCTGACGGCCCGCGTCGAAGCGCTGGCGAGCCAGATCAATCCGCACTTTCTCTTCAACACGCTCACCTCGATTCAGTCGCTCATTCGCTCGAATCCGGAGACGGCGCGAACGGTGGTCGTCAAGCTGTCGGGTCTCCTGCGGCGGCTGCTGCGAAGCCGCGACCATTTCGTGACGCTCCGCGAAGAGCTCGAATCGATCGACGAATACCTCGACATCGAGGTCATCCGGTTCGGGCCACAGCTGAAGGTCGAAAAGCAGATCAACCCCGACACGCTCGACATCATCGTGCCGAGCATGATCCTGCAGCCGCTCGTGGAGAACTCGATCAAGCACGGCTTCTCGCGCAAGGTGGGCGGCGGGCGCATCATCATCCGCTCGGCCCGCCAGAACGACCACGCGATTATCGAAGTCGAAGACGACGGGATGGGAATGACCGATGACCGGCTCGGCACGGCGCTGACCGACGGCATCGGCCTCAGCAACGTCAATGAACGCCTCAGCGTCATTTACGGCGCGGCGTATCGCGTCAGAATCACGAGCGTGCCGAACCTCGGGACGATTATCCGGCTGGAGATTCCAGACATGGTCTCGACCGAGCGGATTACGGCATGAACAGGACCCGCCGTCACGTGCCGATAAGGGTTAGCGGCGAACGGTTGACGGCGAACCGCACACGGTCACGATCCAAGGTATGCCTCTGAAAGCGGTCGTTGTCGATGATGAGCAGCTCGCGAGAGAAGAGCTCATCTACATGCTCGAGCAGATGCCGAACCTCGAAGTCATTGGCCAGGCGGGCAATGGCCTCGAGGCCATTGGCGTGGTCGAGCGCATCTCGCCGGACGTCCTGTTTCTCGACGTCCAGATGCCCGGCCTGAACGGGTTCGAGGTAGCGCACCGGCTCATCCAGAACGGCACGACGCCCAGCATCGTGTTCGTCACGGCGTTCGACCGGCACGCGATCGAGGCCTTCGAGGTGAACGCGGTGGACTATCTGCTGAAGCCGGTCGAGGCGGCCAGGCTGGAAAAGGCCGTCGACCGCGCGCGACAGCGAGTGACCGCGGCCAAAGAGGCCCCCCTGAACGACCAGGTCGAGCGCATCGTGCAGTTGATGTCGGAGCGCCAGAGCAAACGTGAGCGTGTTGCTGTCAAGGTTGGGGAGCGCTTCCTGCTGGTACAGGCGGAAGAGATTATCTATGCCTCACTTACCGATGACTCGATTAACATAGTAACCAGCCAGCTGGCAGGCACGTCCAACTTCAGGACTTTGGACGAGCTGCAGTCCCGGCTCGACCCGAGCATGTTCTGGAGGGTTCACCGGTCGCATCTGGTTAACATTAACAAGGTCAAGGAGATAGTCCCCTGGTTCAGCAGGAATTACATCCTCAGGATGAAGGACGCGAAGGCGACGGAAATACCGGTCAGTCGCGCTCAGACCAAGCGGCTCAGGGATTACCTGAGGCTTTAGAGTCGCGGCGCCAGCTCGACCTGGCCGAAGCCGAGATGCGGATGGGCATGGAACCGGCTATGGCCGGCGATGGCGCCTCCGTGTCGGCGCCCCTCATCGTCACGGTGCCGGGTGGGGCCGATCCTGCCGCCCGCTCGAAGACCGCCGAACGCCTCAAGATGGTGCGCGACGAGCTGGTCGCCTGGTTCAAGACGCTCGCGTCGGCGGCGGTGTACGCGACCCTCATCGTCACCTTCGGCTTCCAGGTCGCTCGCGTCGAGGGCATGAGCATGGCCCCCACGCTCGAGGATCAGGATCGCCTGATCGTCAACAAGCTCGCCTACCGGATCGGCGAGCCGCATCACGGCGACATCGTGATGCTCTACTATCCCATCGACCCGAACAAATCGTTCGTGAAGCGCGTCATCGCCGAGGAAGGCGATACGGTGCGCATTGTCGACGGCAACGTCTTCGTGAACGAAACGCCGATGAAAGACGAGTTCGTGCCCGAGGACTTCCGCGCCCACGACGATTGGGGCCCGCAGGTGATTCCGGAAGGCTACTACTTCGTGCTCGGCGATCACCGCAACAACAGCTCGGACAGCCGGCACTGGGGCTTCGTTCCCAAGCGTTACATCATCGGCAAGGTCCAGGTCCGCTGGTGGCCGATACCGAGCGCACGACTTTTCTAGCGACACCATTGGTAGATTGGCAGACTGGTAGATTGGTAGATTAAGGGCATTGATCTGCCAATCGTGATTCCATGCGAACCGAGTCAAGATTCACCGAGGTTCGCAGCGTCCTTCTCCGCATCCTTTTCCTCAACGTTGCCGTCGCGCTGGCCAAGATCATTTACGGCCAGATCAGCGGATCGATCAGCATCCTGTCGGACGGGTTCCATTCGCTGACCGACGGCGCGTCGAACGTCGTGGCGCTGGTGGGCCTGCGCCTCGCGAGAAAGCCTCCCGACGCGAATCATCCCTACGGCCACCGCAAATTCGAGACGCTCGCGGCAGGTGCCATTGCGCTCTTCCTCCTCATCGTGGTCGTGGAGGTGGCACGGGCCGCGGTGGTGCGATTCCGTTCCGGCGACGCGCCCACGGTGACCGCCCTCAGCTTTCTCGTCATGCTCGGGACGCTGGCCACCAATCTCGCCGTCGTGCGCGCCGAGCGCAGGGCCGCGACACGCCTGTCGAGCGAGCTGCTGCTGGCCGACGCACGGCACACGCAAAGCGACGTCCTGACGTCGCTCGCGGTGATCGCGGCGCTGATCGGTTCGGCGATCGGGTATCCCGTCCTCGACTCGCTGGCGGCGCTCGTCATCGTGGGGTTCATCGGCCACGCCGGCTTCCAAATCGCGCGCGACGCGGCCAGGATTCTGTCTGATGAAATCGTGATCTCGGAGCAGGACATCCGGCAGGTTGTCGAGCGGGTACCGGAAGTGCTCGGCTGTCATCGAATTCGATCGCGCGGCCCCGCCGACTACGTGTTTCTCGACCTGCATATCTGGATGGACGGCGCGACGCCGCTGACCGACGCGCACGCGATTTCGCACCGCGTGAAGGATCTCTTGATGGAACGCTACCCGCAGATAGTGGACGCGATTATCCACATAGAGCCGCCGCCGAGAGAGTAAGAGGATACGGGCATTGCCGTATTGTCGATTGGCAATTGCCGCATTGATTGGGGAATGGCAATTGGCCAATCAATTCGCAATCGTCAATCGAAAATGTGGCAATGCTGATTCAACCTCCCTTCCGCACATATTCCCCGGATCGTCCTCCCCGCTTCTCAACGACGCAAATCTCGCCGATGACCATCGTCTTGTCGAGCGCCTTCAGCATGTCGTAGATGGTGAGCGCCGCGACCGCGACCGCGGTGAGGGCTTCCATTTCGACCCCCGTGCGGGCCGTCGTGCGCACCCGCGATTCGATCATATAGCCGTCTTTCTCGCGGACGATGTCGACGTCCACGTGCGAGAGCGGCAGAGGGTGACAGAGCGGAATCAGATCGGACGTCCGCTTGGCGGCGACGATACCGGCGAGACGCGCCGTCTGCAGCGGATCACCTTTCTTGACCTTCCCGGCGCGAATCGCGCTCAGCGCCGCCCGTCCCACCGTGATGCGCCCGCGCGCCACGGCTTCGCGCGCCGTCTCGGCCTTCTCGCCGACATCAACCATGCGAATCCGGCCTCGCTCGTCCACGTGGGACAAACCTGGCTTCCGGCTTTTCATTCGATCTCCTGAGCCAGATAGAAGGAGAGGCTCTCGAGCGACACGGTCAGATCGACGCTCTTCAGCTTCACGTCTTCGGGCGCGCGCAGCGTGCCCGGCGAGAAGTTCAGCACCGCTTTGATGCCGGCGGCGACGACCTGATTCACCACCTGCTGGGCGGCTTCGGCCGGCACCGCAATCACCGCGATCATGATCTTGTCGCGCGCGGCAATTTTGCGCAGATCCTTGATGTCGAAGATCGGCACACCGCCGCGCGATCGCTGACCGACTTTGCCCGCCAGATTGTCGAAAAGCGCGGCGATCTGGAAGCCCTCCTGCTGGAATCCCTGATAGTCGGCGAGCGCCAGCCCGAGATTCCCGGCGCCGAAAATCGCGATTTTCAACCGGCGATCGAGCCCGAGAATCTGACGCAGATGCTGCTTGAGATCCTTGACGTAGTAGCCGACGCCGCGCACGCCGAACTCCCCGAAGTACGCGAGGTCTTTACGAATCTGCGCCGCGTTGAGGTGAAACTGCCGCTCGAGGGTCTGCGACGAGACCGTGCTGACGCCTTCGGCATCCAGCGAGTTGAGGCACCGCAGATACACCGAGAGACGGTTCGTGGTCAGCTCGGAGACCTGATCGCTGAGTTGCTTGCGCTTGATCGCCAATTTCACAAGGATTCTATAGCGGTTCCAGGCGGAACAGGTACAATCGAAGGGGTGCCGTTCGTCACCATCTGCATCGTTCTGGCCGCGCTCGTGGTGTCGAGCGCCACGGACACCTACGCTCAGGCTCAGACCACCACCCGGCGCGCGGCGTCGCCGGCGGCGCTCCTGGCCTATCCCGGCTTCTACCAGGCACAGCTCATCGTCGTGCGAGGCAATCTCGTGACGCGCGATCGGCCCGTCTTGCTGTCGACGGGCATCGACCGATCGATTCCGCTCATCTTCAGCGGGACGCCGCCGGTCGACGGTCCCATCGAAGCGCGCGCGAGTTTCTGGGACGTCGGGCGCCTGCAGCGGGACGACCCCCGCATCGCGACCATGGGCCTCGATCGTCTGCTGCCCAATGGCATCGAAGGCGAGTGGCCCCGGCCGGGCGAGGTGATCGCGCTCAACATCACCGATGCGGTCACCGTCAAACCGGCGGATGGCCCCGTCACCGTGCGGCAGATCGCCATGGAGCCGACCGGCTTCATCGGCGAACGCGTGAAAATCGTCGGACAATTCCGTGGGCGCAATCTGTACGGCGACGTGCCGCAGGGACCGGGCCTCAGTCAGTGGGACTTCGTGCTGCGCGCCGCGGACGGCGCGGTCTGGGTGACGGGCCTGCGTCCGCGCGGCAAGGGCTTCAGTCTCGACATCGGCGCGCGCGTCGATACGGGTACCTGGCTGGAAATCTCGGGCGTTGTCCGCGAAGGCAAAGGGCTGGTCTGGGTCGAGGGGCAACAGGTCGCGATCACCAAGCCGACGATCGAGACGAGGAATGCCGAAACGCCGCCCATTCTCCAGATGGGTCCGCCGCCCGTAGTCATCTTCAGCGATCCCGGCGAGGGGGAGACCGATGTCTCGCTGAAAGCGACGATCAGGCTTCAGTTCTCACGCGACATGAATCCCGAGAGCTTCAAGGGACATGTTCGCTGGGCGTTCTCGGGAGCCGGCGGCGGGAGCTCCCCGGCGAATCCCGGCGAAACCGAGCGCGTTCCGCCATTCAAGTACGACGGCGCCAGGCGCTCGCTCGAGATTCGTCTGGGCCCCGACGATGGGGCCACGTTCCGCACGGTCATCGTAGAGCTTACCGAAGGCATCGTCTCCACCGACGGCGCCGCCCTGAAGCCATGGCAACTGACCTTTTCGTTACGGAGCGCAATAAGACTCACGCATTGCCACATTCTCAATTGACAATTGCCCTGTTGATTGACGATTCTCAATTGCCAATCAATCGACAATTGCCAATCGAGAATATGGCAATGTATGAAGACCTTCCACGCTGCGACACGTCAACGCTGGCGAACCTGGCTCGCCGGCCACCACGACTCCGAATCAGAAATCTGGCTGATCTTTCACAAGAAGCACACCGGGAAACCGGCGATCGCCTACAAGGACGCGCTGGATGAGGCACTCTGCTACGGATGGATCGACAGCCTCGTCAAGCGGATCGACGACAACTGCTACGCCCGGAAATTCACCCCGCGCCGAAGCGAGAGCAACTGGTCGAGCATCAACATCAAGCGCTATAAGGAGCTCAAGGCACTGAAACGGCTGGCCGCGCCGGGGCTCGCCAGGAGCCCTGAAGGCCGCCCCGTGGTCGATGCCCCTCCGCCAGTGGAGATCCCGAACTCTATTGAGCGCGCCATCAGGAAGGACGCGAAGGCCTGGACGTTCTTCCAGACGCTCCCTCCCACCGAGCGGCGCGCGTACCTCGGCTGGATTGCCCAGGCCAAGCGGGAGGAGACACAACGAAAGCGGATGGATGAAACATTGAGGAGGCTGCGCGTCGGCCAGCGACTCGGCCTCAAGTAACAGGCCCCAGCGCCAGCAGTTGCTCGACGCGCGCGCGGACCTCGTCGGCGAGTTTCTCGCGATCGGACAGCTCCATGCCTCGTGTTTCGACAGGTGTGCCGATCCGCACGCTGACCGTGGTCGGCCGCACAATCGGGCTTCCCTTCCTCATCGACGCCGTCCCACCCTGGATGGCAACCGGTACCACCGGTACCTGCGCTTTGAGCGCCATCAGGAACGGGCCGCGCTTGAAGGGCAGCAAGGCTCCGGTGCGGCTGCGCGTCCCTTCCGGAAACGTGAGAAACGAATTGCCGCTCCGGAGGGACGCGGCTGCCTGCTCGATGGCGGCCATCGAATGCTCGCGGCTGTTCCGGTCGATTGGCACGAAGCCGCCGATCTGAAACGCTCGCCCCAGCAGCGGCAGCCTCGTGAGCTCGCGCTTGAACAGGATGTGCAGCCGCGGGTGGAGGGCCTGAAACAGGATCGGCGGATCGATGTTGCTCTGGTGGTTACTGCAGAAGATGACGGCCCGACCCGGCTGCAGATGTTCGCGGCCTGCCACGCGCGTCCGGATGCCGGCGAGCGCCGTGCCAAGCGCGACGCCCCAGTGCCCCAGGATGTACAACAGGTTTTTCCAGCGGAAGGTGAGCGCCAGAGCCATTCCGATCGGCGCGGAGATCGCCACATAGATGGACACGGCGAGGTAGGCGGCAAGGGATCGAACGGCTGCTATCGCGGTCGCCAATGTGCCTGAGCGTACAGCAAAAAAGGGGTCGGGAGGGGTTTCCCACGTTCCGCGGAAACCCCTCCCGACCCCTCTTCTGCGACGTAGTGCCTAGGACGCGCGAACCGCCCGGCGCGGTACAACCGTGCGCGGCGGGGGGCTGGCCTTCGCGGCCTTCGCGCGGGCGATGGCACGCGTGCGGGTGGCGAAGCTGCGCTCGAGCGCCTTTTCGACCCGGCCCTCGATCGACTCGGACGTTTCGCGCATGACCTCGGAGATTTCGGAGATGATCAGGAACTTCGCCCGATCGAGCATCCGCTTCTCGCGAAACGACAGGCTCTTCGAACGGCTCAGCAAGGTGAGGCTCTTGAGCACGTCGGCCACGTCGTAGATCGAACCCGTGCGCATCTTGTCCGAGTTGTCCTTGAATCGACCCTTCCAGTTCTGGTGGTTGTCGATCTTGCCATTGCCGAGCGCGTTGAACAGCCGCTCGACTTCCTCATCGCCAATGGCACGACGAAGCCCGACGCCGTCGACGTTGTCGATCGGCACGAGCACCGTGGTCTCGTTGGCAACAATGCGAAGATGATAGAAACCGCAGGTGGTACCGAGGATGGTCTTCTCTTCGATACGCGTCACGACGCCGAGCCCCTGGTTGGGGTAGATGACCTTGTCGCCGACCTGGAATGTCACAGTGATTCCCCCGTCATGCGGTGTGTGATGAAGGCGTGAAACTGACTATGAACGTCCTTCCAGTATACTGCGGAAAACGCCCAACGAACAACGGGATCGGGCAAAAAAACGCCGGTTTTTGCCATATATTCGCCCTTACACACATTTGCACGCTTCAGAGAATTTCGACTGTAACACTCTGATGTACAAGCATGTAGGCCGCCTCGTCGCCGTCGTGCTGGTTGCCGCAACGCCCGCGTTCGGCCAAGTGACCTTCACAAAAGACGTTGCACCGATTGCCTCCCGGTCCTGCGTCCAGTGCCATCGGCCTGGCGGTTCGGCGCCGTTCAGCCTTCTCTCTTACGCGAGTGCGCGATCGCATGCGACGCAAATCGCGCTCGTGACGAAGAATCGCGTGATGCCTCCGTGGAAAGCGGATCCATCCGCGCACAAGTTCATCGGATTGGATCCCTTGACGAATGCGGAGATCGAAATTTTTCAACGCTGGGTCGCGGATGGCGCGCGCGAGGGCAACCGCCGCGACCTGCCGGACGCCCCGACACCAACGGGCGGCTGGCAGCTCGGCAATCCGGATCTGGTGCTGACGATGCCCGCGCCGTATTCCCTGGCGGCCGGTGGCGCCGACGTCTCACGCGTATTCGTGCTGCCCATTCCGGTCGATCGTCTGCGGTACGTGCGGGGCATCGAGTTCCGCGCGAACAACCCGCGCGTCCATCATGCCAATATCCGCGTCGACGCGACTCCTGCTTCGCGACAGCTCGACGAGCAAGATCCCGCGCCCGGATACGACGGCATCATCGTGCGGTCGGCCGTCTACCCGGACGGACATTTTCTTGGATGGACGCCAGGCCAGGCGGCTCCACTGCTTCCGAAAGGACTCGCGTGGAAATTAGCGCCCAATAGCGACCTCGTCCTGCAGCTTCATCTCGTGCCCAGCGGCAAGCCCGAGTCGATTCAGCCTACGATCGCGCTGTATTTCACCGACGATCCTCCTCAGGAGATCCCCGTGATGCTGCGGCTGTCGAATCAGCGCATCGACATCCCGGCGGGCGACGCCAGCTACACCATAGACGACTCGTTCGTCATGCCGGTCGATACCGATGTGCTCGCCGTGCAGCCTCACGCTCACTACCGCGCGCGCACCGTGACGGGCATCGCGACGCTGCCCGATGGGAACACCCGGACTCTCATTTCAATCTCTGACTGGGATATGCGGTGGCAGCACGTCTACCGCTATCAGACTCCGGTACCCCTCCCGAGGGGAACGACCGTCACGATGAGATATCGCTACGACAACTCCCCCGCCAACCCGCGCAACCCGGCGGTACCTCCCGTGCGGGTACCGTGGGGGCAGCAGTCGACCGAAGAGATGGGCGATTTCTGGCTTCAGGTGATGCCGAAAAACCCCGCCGAGCGCCAGGTGCTCGACCAGACGTTTCGCGCCAAGTGGATGGCCGATGACGTCATCGGGCTCGACTCGCTGATCCGGCGCGAGCCCAACCGCACCGCACTGCGCGACGACATCGGGGTTCTCTACATGGAGCTCGATCGCCCCGCCGATGCGATCCCTCACTTCGAAGCCACGCTGAGGCTGAAGCCGGATTCCGCGTCCGCCCATTTCAACTACGGCACAGCCCTCGCCGGCGCGGGAAGGCACGATGACGCCGTGGCCGAATATCAGCGCGCGCTACAGCTCCGGCCGGCCTATGCGATCGCCCACAACAACCTTGGATCGGCGCTCCTGCAACTGGGGCGGCCGCAGGCGGCGCTCGCGTCGTTTCGGGAGGCTGCCCGGATCGATCCCGGGCTGGCCGAGGCGCATCTCAATGCCGGGTTGATCGCGCGCGCGCTCGGAGACATGCCCGAGGCCATCGCGCGATTCCGCCGCGCGCTCGAGCTGAACCCGGACTGGGTGACGGCGATGGCCAACCTCGCATCGCTCTATGCGGCGGCGCCGGATGCGTCGGTCCGCGATCCGTTAGAAGCCGTACGGCTGGCCGAGCGAGCTGCCACGCTCACTCGCCGGCGCGACGCGAACACGCTGGACGTCGTGGCCGTCGCGCACGCCGCTGCCGGCGACTTCGATCGCGCCATCGCCGTAGCCGACGAAGCGCTTGCGCTGAATCCCCCCGTGACGCTGGCCGACATGATTCGGCGCCATCAGGACCTGTTCAGAAAGCGGCAGCCATTCGTGGCCGCGCGATAGAGTCGCAAGGCGAAGGTCGGAAGTCTGGAGGCGCAAGGCGACAAGGCGACAAGGCGACTGCCTTGCGACTTACGACTATCGACTTGCGCCTTTTGACTTACGAAGTTAGTGCCGGAGGACGGAATCGAACCGTCACGGGGTTTAAGCCCCACGGGATTTTGAGTAATGTGCGCCGCGCCACAACCTTAGCGAATTCGCAGATTTCTTAAGGCGGGATTTGAACCCCGGCCTGCATCTAGCGGTGCAGTTGCCAACTATAGATGTGGGTGACTGTGGTATTCGCGCCTGGATGTTTGTGCACTCGTGTCAGCGTGCCGACCAATGCGTCGGTATTGGGATCCGCGGTCCCCTCGATGTTCCCTGGCCACATCGCCGGTCGATAGATCCCGGAGAGACTTCGCGTGCGAGTGGGCTCCTGGCCATGGCAGCCGTCGTTGTGATCGTTCTTTTCCGTCATTTGCGTCGTTCCAGTTGCGCGGCGATTTGGGCCGCCTCCATTGATGAGGAACGACCCATCCGTTTCGAGGCTCACCGTCAGTTGCGCCTGATCTGTGTAATCCGCTTGCGCGATATCCGTCCGCTCATGACTCCTAAAGGCTTGCGGACGGGCTCCGCCGCGGCATACCGACCAACCCTGGTGATGCGATCGCACCGTCTTGGTCGAACGAGCAGTGAGGGTGTAGTCGGCGGTCGCCATGCTGAACCCGGGCGTCAACATCGCGGAGTCGGAATTATTCGGGATCTCCCAGCGATATTGAAGTGTCTCCTCGAACGACGAACTGGAATCGGATTGAGTGGGCTTGCCGCCGCAGCATTTCCCCGTAGACGCGGTTGCTGAGTCCTTGCGCTCGATTCGGGTGTAACTGACCGCGCCTGTCCACCCGTTGCCGGCCTTCCAGTCCTGTACGGGAAATGTGTACCAGCCGCCAAACGACCACCTGGTGCGGTAGAGCAGCTCCACGGGCATCGTCAGCAGCCCTCCGAGTCCACCGATCGCCGTGGAGCCGGCGTCCTTTAAGTCGCGGTACAGGTTGGCCGGTTTCAGAACGAGCATCGCGCCTGCGGTGGCCTGCTTCATCACCGATCGCGGTTGCCGCCCGAGATTCTGTCTCTGGCCGACGCCCTCGACTTTCACACGCGCCTTGCCTTCTTTGTCGGTCAATTGATTCGTAATCGCATTGGGCGCATAGATGCCGCCGCCGGATTGGATGCGGCTTCCCGGGTCGTTCACGAACCTCACAATCTGCTCCGGTCCACCGCCGTAGATGGCCCCCTCGCTGAAGCCACTGATTCCTGTCCACGAGACACTTGCGTCCGCAATGGGACCGCTGGCATCGACATTGAAGTCCAAACCCATCGCGTTCAACACGATGCGGAAACAGTTGACCCACTCGACCTTGCCGAGATCCATTTTCGCCGTCGCCACGAGGGTCTTGGGCTCGCCTGCCTGCGGCCTCATGGCAGTCGGGCGGATCAATGGTGGAGCCTTCTCCATCCCGAATTGAATATCGAACGCCAGGTGACTGATCACCAACTTGGCGTAGGCGAGCACGATATTGGCGTAGTTCCCGAGTCTGGCGATGGTTCCGGCGCCAGCCACGCCTTTGCTCTCGAGAAATTCCATCAGCTTTTCAAAACCCGTCGTGGTTGCCAGAGCGGCCCAATCCACGATCTCGCCTTGCGCGTCCTTGAACGTGCACGGCCCCGACTGGGCATACACAACCGGCAGCGCCCACGACGGCAGCCGGAGGGCAAGATTCCTCTTGGCGTGTTCTGGGTAGGCCAGCACGGCCACGTCCCCCGCCAGTCGCTTCGAGATCAACATCATTTGCAGGGCATCGAGCGACGTCGTCGCGGAATCCACCTGGCCGAGCAGGTCGTAAGGCTGGTGCGTCGTCGCCTGACGCCCAAGCTCCACGATGAACATGGCCCAGAAAAGCATGGGACCGTCGCTCTCGCGAGCGTGCCGGCGCACGCCATCGAGCAGTAGGTCGGTCATCGGCGCGTCAGCGAGCTGGGCGAGCGGAGCCGCGAGGCCATCGGCAAAGCTCGAGAGTGGCACGGTGACGCTCTTGCGATTGCGCATCAGTTCGGCGAGGGCATTGACCTCCCAGGTGTCGAACGCGATTCCTTGCGACCGGTCGGTGGGCGGCGCGTCGAGCGTGCCGCTGGAACTGCGAAAAGAAAAACCAGCGTGTCGGATGGCGGCCACGAGGGCGGCACCCGTGGCGTTGCTGCCGGAAAGAACCTGCCGGGCAAGGATGGCTGCTTGCTCCTCGACGTTACCGGAAACAACCGCAGGCGCAGGCAACGGATCGCCGGGCAACATCTGCTGCGGAGGCTGCGAATCGGCTGCTGGGATGCTCGGTTTGGGAGGCCCGGCCGAAACAGCGGGCGCCGCGTTTACGGAAGCTTGAGGCTGACGCCGCTCGGCTGAGGTGTCGCTTTGCGATCGCCATCGCAGCACCAGGATGCCGGCGAGCAGTCCGGCTGCAATGATCACGACAACGAGCGAGCTTCGGCCGACGCGACTCATATTCCCCTCCTCGCCAGCGGCACCCTCGCTCTCACGGGAGCCCCCAAGGGAGTCCGCAGATTCGGTAGCGCGCGGGACCGCGAGCACCGGCTGGACTTCCAGCCAACGGGACACACGATCGGCACGAATAGCGAATCGACGCATCTCATTCACGTGGCATGCCGTGTACAGGTCTCTGGGACCCGCGTGGCGAGCCGCGTCATGCCCGACATCGAAATGGGTGCCGCCGTCGTCCGCAACTTCGCCAGGCCGAAGTCGAGCAGCTTCGAGCTCGCTTTCGTCAACATGACGTTGGCCGGTTTGAGATCGCGATGGATGATGCCCTGACGATGTGTGTCGAGGGCGTCGGCAATCTCGATGGCGATCTTCAGCGCCAGATCGAGCGGGAGCGGTCCTTTCTCGTGGCGTGCGGCCAGCGTCTGGCCCTCGAGATGCGGCATGACCAGGTAGTGCGTGCCATCGACGCTGCCGACGTCGTAGATGCCGCAAATGTTTGGATGGTCGAGCGCGGCGACCGCCCGGGCCTCGCGCTCGAAGCGTGCCCGCAGATCGGGATCGCCAGCGACCTCCCTCGGCAGGACCTTGATCGCGACGGTTCGATCGAGGCGCATGTCGGGGGCTTTGTAGACCTCGCCCATCCCGCCCGCCCCGAGCGCGCGGACGACTTCATACGGACCGAGCCGGGCGCCGGGAGAGAGGGCCATCTGTGCCTGAGCCTCCTCTGTTGGACTCTTTGAGTCGCGATTATACCCGCGCGAATTCGCCTGAGGTGTCAATGGCTCGAACAGTTCGTCCAGCGAGAGCCGAAGGCGCCTGTGCCAAGGGCTACTCTGAGATACGTTCGCCCTTCGAGCGCCTCAGGCAGACACCTGAGTGTTAAAGAACAGTTAAAGTCGCACCTCGGCGGCAAACCGGCAGCGACCCCCTCCGTGCGAAATTGTTAAGGTTTTGGTGCCGGAGGACGGAATCGAACCGTCACGGGGTTTAAGCCCCACGGGATTTTGAGTCCCGCGCGTCTGCCAGTTTCACCACTCCGGCGTCGTAGTGGGTTGGAACCACCAATTATACTCGGTCGAATTCCGTGCCCGTATTCCTTCCTCGGCCTTCTTTATTCCTTCTTCCCTTTTCCTTCTTCCTTTCTGCGCTTTTCCTCTCAGGCTGCGTCCGCTGGACGCCACCGGCCATGGTGCCGGTTGATGCCGGCGGGTGCCGGTCTGCATCGCTTCAGTGGTTCGCACCGGAGAGCGCACGAGAACGTGAGCGCCTGGATGGATGGTGTGCCGGCGTAGGTGCTGCGGCGGTTCAGCCCCTCGGCGCCACCGGCTCCCCGTCCATCCGCATCGAAGACATCACGTTTGTCAGCTGGAACGTTCACGTCGGCAGCGGCGATGTCCGGGCATTCGTCGGCGACCTGCGCAAAGGCGATCTCACCGGCGGACGCAAGGTCGGCCACTACGTCCTGTTGCTGCAGGAAGCCGTCCGAACCGATGGCGTGCCCGCGCTCGCCAGGCACGCAGCGGGCGCGAGCCGCATCGATGCCCATCGCGATGCGGCCTCGGCCGACATCCTCCAGATTGCGCGCGAGCTGGGACTCTCGCTCGTGTACGTGCCTTCCATGCGCAATGGCAAATCAGACGCGGACCCGCGCGAGGATCGCGGCAACGCGATCCTTTCAACCCTTCCGCTGTCCGATCTCGTGGCGATCGAACTGCCGGGTGAACGTCAGCGCCGCGTCGTCATCATCGCGCAGGCGGCGTCGGTTTCGGTGGGCGCCGTCCACCTCGACGCGCTGGGAAGCGGATCCCGCCGGCTGTGGGTTTTCTGGACGCCATGGCTGCGCGAGGTTCAAGTCCAATCGATGGCATCGCGCCTGCCGGATGGGCCGCTCGTCATCGGCGGCGACCTCAATACCTGGCACGGCCGCGATGAGCGCGCGGTGCGGTTTCTCGACCGTCTCCAGGATGCGACTCCCGTTTCAGTCGATCGGCCGGGATTGTCCCTGCGGGTCCTCGATTATCTGTTCTTCCGGACGGGAAAAGACCGGCGTGCCCATTATCGACAGGTCGAGCATCGATACGGATCGGACCATTCCCCGTTAGTGGGCTGGGTCGAATAACACCTTTAGTCCTGGAACGCCCATTCCCCGATGAGGTGTTTATTCTCGCGCAGCCATTTGCGCGCGTTCTGATAGTTGGGATAGGCATGCTCGACCAGCCGCCAGAAGTGCCGCGAGTGATCGAGCCGCCGCAGATGCATGAGCTCGTGAATCAGCACGTAGTCACGGATATCGTTGGGCATCAACACCAGGCGCCAGTTCAGGGAAATGTGCCCTCTTGGCGAGCACGATCCCCATCGCGATCGCTGATTGCGGATGCTGACCCCGGAAACCGCGAGCCCGTGGTGGTCGGCAAGGTGATATAAGTGAGCAGGTAGTTCGATCGACGCCTGCTGCCTGAGCTCTTCAATCGCTTCCGGTGTGTACGCCAGACGACGGTTGCCCTGCTTGGTGATGCGCGCGCGCTGACGCTCTATCCACGGACGCTGCTCTTCGACGAATCTCTCAGCGTGGTGCTGCGAGCCCCATCGAGGTACCGTGATCCGGACACTTCCGTCGGCTTTTACGCGGATAAGATAACGTTTGGCCCTGGGATGACGGACGAATTCCATAGAGGAATTACTATAATTCGACGGCATGGATTCTGAATAGGCTGATTCGCGATTTTTATGCGGGCTCCCGCTTTGATCGTCGTCGCCACGGTATTGATCGCGGGTACGGCTGCCGCGCAGTATGGAGTACCGCGTCTCCTGGCCCGGCGCGAGCCGCTCGCCTCTGACCCTTCGGGACGGCTGCCGGACTACGACGGCGGCTTCCGCTTCTGCCGCGTGTGGTTCCGCAACGGCGCCGCCGGTGATGGCGACGGCTGGTATGTCGATTACCCGCGCGCCGACGAAAATCTCTCCATCAGGCTGATGGAGCTGACCAGGACACGAGTCACGCAGGACGGCGAAGGCAATCCGTATCCGGTGGTTGTACGGTTGACCGATCCATCGCTGTTCCACTGCCCGTTTCTCATGATGAGCGAGCCGGGCGGTTCCTACTTCAACAACGAAGAAGCGGCCAACCTCCGGGCGTATCTGTTGAAGGGCGGATTCCTGTGGGTTGACGACTTCTGGGGCAGCCGCGCGTGGCGGAACTGGGAGAACCAGATTGGCAAGGCGCTCTCGCACGCCGAGTTCCCCATCGTCGATCTGAACGTCGACCACACGATGTTCCGCATGCTGTTTCCTGTCCACTCCCTGCCGCAAATTCCGAACGTCGGCCTGTGGCGGTACGAGCGGCGCACGTCGGAGCGGGGCCCGGACAGCGACGAGTTGCACGTCCGCGGCATCTACGATCGGAAGGGGCGCGTCATCGTGCTGATGACGCACAACACCGATTTCGGCGACGCCTACGAGCGCGAGGGCGACGACCCCAGTTACTTCCACACGTTCTCGGTCAACGGCTACGCGATTGGCATCGACGTCCTGCTCTACGCGATGACGCACTGACAGCCCTCTGTTAGAATCCGCGCCACAGGAGGCCACCATGCGCGTGCTTGCCGCCGCGGGCGTCATCGTTTGGTTGTGTTCACCCATCTCTGCTCAGCAGCCAGCCAGTCCCCAGGCTCCGCGCGATCGCGTCAGCTACATGTCGGCAGCCGATGTCGCGACCGCCCTCGCAAAAGGCAAACCCGACAGCCGCAGCACGAACGTGCGCGTGTTCACGATCGGGCCGTACAACGTCAACGTCGAGAAGCGCAACCCGGTCGCGCAGGGCGCGTCGCTGCACGAAGCCGTCACCGAGTTGTTCCACGTCGTCGACGGAACCGGCACCATCGTCACAGGCGGCACGATTCCGAATGCGACAAAGAACGGGACCAACCTGTCGGGGAAAACGATTTCGGGCGGCTCGCGTCAGGTGGTGAGCAAAGGTGACTGGATTCTCGTGCCGTCGGGCGTGGCGCATGAATTCGTGGACATCAAGGGCAATCTCACGCTGATGTCCTTGTATCTGCCGAATTGACACGCGATCGCCGTCGCAATTCAAAACGTCTCCGGTCCGGCCCCGGACCCACGCGCATCTGGGCGCGGGCACTCGCGATCGCTGTCGCCGTAGCGGTCGTCTACGCCAACAGCCTGTCGGCACCGTTCATCTTCGACGACCAGTCCTCGATCGTCGAGAACCCGAGCATTCGATCGATCGCGGCGGCACGATCGCACCCGCGCAACACGCCGCTGGCGGGCCGACCGGTTGCCGGCCTCAGCTTCGCGCTGAACTACGCGGCAAGCGGCCTCGACGTCTCCGCCTATCACGCCACGAACGTCGCCATCCACGTGGCTTGCGCGCTGCTGCTCTTCGGCATCGTGCGCCGGACGCTCGCGCTTCCGAACCTGGCGCCTCGTTTCGATGGCGCGGGCGCAGATCTCGCGACGGCTATCGCCCTGGTCTGGGCAGTGCACCCGCTCGCCACCGATGCGGTGACCTACATCACGCAACGCACCGAATCGTTGATGGCGCTGTTCTATCTGATCACGTTGTATGCGAGCCTGCGCGCGCACTCCGCCGCACATCCGATGCGGTGGCACGCGCTGGCGCTTGGCGCCTGCGTGCTCGGGATGGGCACCAAGGAGTCGATGGCCACCGCACCGCTCATGGTCGTGCTGTACGATCGCGTCTTCCTGTACGAGTCATTCGGCGGCGCCTTCAGGGCTCGCTGGCGCTTCTACGGTGGACTATCGCTTGCGTGGGTGTTTCTGGCCTACGAACTGGCTGCAACGCCACGCGCCGGCTCAGCAGGATTCGATACCGGCATCAGCGTCTGGACGTATCTGCTCAACCAGTCGGTCATGATCCTGCGGTACCTGAGGCTCGTGTTCTGGCCGGTCGATCTCGTCATCACCTATGGTTCGGCCGTCGGTTATTCGCTGGGCGATGTCCTCCCTCAGGCGCTCGCAACGTGCGCGCTCGTCCTCGTGACGGCCGCCGCCTTCAAGTGGAATCCCGCGGCCGCGTTCCTCGGTGCGTGGTTCTTCATCACGCTGGCGCCCTCGTCCAGCTTCGTGCCGATCGCAACTGAAGTGGGTGCGGAACGGCGGATGTATCTCCCGCTCATGTCGGTCGTCGCAGGCCTCGCGATCGCCTGCTACTGCTGGAAGACCTTGCAAGATTGTACGTCGCGCCGAATGGCGGCCGCCGTGGTCACCGTGGTCGTCGTCGTGCTGGGCGCGGCCACGATTCGCCGGAACGCCGAACATCAATCCTGGCTGACGCTGGCCGAAACGACGCTCGAACGATGGCCGACCGATATGGCGTATGCGGGTGTGGGCGGCGAGCTCGCGCGGCTCGGTCGCGACGAGGAGGCCCTTCCCCTTCTGCGCATCGGTGCCCGATCGGATCCTCGCGCGCGCTACAACCTCGGTGTCGCGCTCTTCAACCTGAGGCGCTACGACGAAGCGATCCGCGAGCTCGAGGAGCTGGTGGCCGGGCACCCGATGCGCGAGGAGGTGCCGTGGTCGCGGCGGCTCATGGGTCATTCGTACATGCGGTTGTTGAAATGGCCGGAAGCGATCTCGCAGCTTCAGATGGTCCTGACGATGACGCCGCACGATGCGGAGGCGCAGCGGCTGCTCGTGGACGCCCACATCTCCTACGGGGCGGGCCTGGCCGAGGGCGGACAATTCGACGGGGCGATTGCCGAGTTCCGCCGCGCGCTGAGCCTCGATGAACGCAATGCGACCGCGCGCTACAATCTTGCGGCCGCGCTCTTCGACGCGCAGAAGATGGAGGAGTCCTTTACCGAGGCGGAGCGTGCGCTGGCGCTGAACCCCACGAACGCCGACGCTCACCATCTGCTAGGGAAACTGCTGGCCCTGCAGGGCCGCCTGAAGGACTCGGTCGTCAGCCTGGAAACCGCCCTCAAACTGAGCCCCAACGACACATCCATACGCGACGATCTCGCACGCGTGCAACGAGCCATACGATGACCATCTCCGACATTCCAACTCCCGCCCTCATCGCCGACGTTGCCACGATGGAGCGCAACATCAGCCTCATGAGCGGTTACTTCGCGTCGCGCTCGTGCAAATTGAGGCCGCACTTCAAGGCACACAAGACCCCGGAAATCGCGCGGCGTCAGCTCGCCGCCGGCTCGTGTACCGGGCTCACGTGCGCAACGATCGGAGAAGCGGAAATCGCGGCGAACGTTTCGACGAACATTCTGATAGCCAACGAGATCGTCGACCCGGACAAGTGCAGGCGGGCTGCCGCCCTCGCGCGGACGGTCGCACTCACGGTGGCGGTCGACTCGGTTGTCGGCCTCGAACGGTGGAGTGCCGCAGCCATGGAAGCCGGCGTCACCATCGATGTGCTCATCGACTTGAACGTGGGTCAGAACCGTTGTGGGGTGACCCCCGGTGACGAGGCCGTCGCGCTGGGAAGAGCGGCGCTCGGCAGGCCCGCGTTGAAACTGCGCGGCGTGATGGGCTACGAAGGGCACGCGGTGGGCATCCACGATCGCGCCGAGCGCGAAGCGGCCGTTCGACGCTCGATGAACCTGATGGCATCGACGGCAAAGGCGTTTGCCTCCGTCGGCTTGCCGGCCGACGTCGTGTCAGGAGGCGGAACCGGCAGCTACGACATCAGCAGCCAGATTGAAGGCATCACCGAGATTCAGGCGGGTTCCTATGCGCTGATGGACAGCGACTACGGCTGCCTGGGCATGCCGTTCGAGCAGGCGCTCTTCGTCCTCGGCACCGTGGTCAGCCGGCCCGTCCCCGAGCGCTGCGTCATCGACGCGGGCCACAAAGCGTGTACCAAGGATCACGGCCATCCATCGGTCAAAGGCATGAAGGAGGCCACCGTGCTCGCGCTCAACGACGAGCACGCGATCATCGCCATTCCGCCGACGAGCGCGATCAAGATAGGCGATCGCCTGGCGCTCGTGCCCTCACACATCGATCCGACGATGAACCTTCACGACCGGGTGTACGCGCTCGACGGTCACAACGTCGTCGGCGTGTGGCCGGTGGCAGCCAGAGGCTACGGTGTACCCTGAATTGGCAGATTGGCAGATTGGTAGATTGGTAGATTGGTAGATTGGCAGATTGATTGGTGGATTGGCCGATTTGTGGTGGCCGATCGTCAGAAGAAGATGTAACAGAATACCCCGCCGACGACCGTCATCGACAGGCCCCAGATGAGGAGCTTGTTGAAGACGCTGCGCACGTTCTCGCCAGACGCCACCGCGGCGATGCAGAGCGCGCCGGTCGTGGAGAGCGGCGACAGATCGACCAGGTGCGCGCCGATGTTCATCGAGGCGGCAATGGCCAGCGGGTCTCCCCCGCCGAGCCGCTCGATCAGGCCCGGGATCGTCGGGAGAAACGCCGGCAGCACCACGCCGGACGTGCTGCTGTAGACCGAAATCAGCCCCGTCACAAACGCGATGACGCCCGTTATGGTCCCCGGCGTCGCCAGTCGGGCCAGCGCCGAGGTAAACAGGTCGAGGCCGCCTGTCTTCTCCATCAGCGCGATGAGCACCGTCACGCCGCTCATCATCACGATGACCGACCACGGCATTTTCTTGACCGACTCTTTGTGATCGGCGGCGCCGGCGACGGCGAGGATCACCGCGCCGGCAAACGCGCCCATCCCGACGTTGACCCCGTAGAACAGCACTCCGATGAGCAGCGCGCCAATCACCACCATCGTGATGATGTTGCTGCGGTCGAACTCGATCTCGTCGGGTTTGTGGTCGATCGTGGCGACCGCGGACGACTGGAAGAGCTTCAGCCCGCCGAAGAGCGCGTACCCGCCGAACGCCACCGCCGCATGCGCGGCCAGATTCGTCCAGTAGGTGAACCACTCATGACCCGGCAGCCCGATCTTGATCATCAAGCCGTTCACGATGACGCCAGTCGGCGCAAAGGGCGAGAGCGCGCCGGACTGGGCGCCGTTGCCCACCATGATGATCATCAGGAACGCGGGAATGGCCGCACGGCCCGCGACGGCCATGGCCATCGGGCCGAGCAGCGCGGCCGTCGAGATGTTGCCAGGGCCGAGTGACGCCAGGGCGCAGGCGAGCATGAAAAACATGATCGGGATGAGCCCGGTGTTGCCGCGGCACAGCCGCACCGCGCGATGAGCGATGCGGTCGAGCGTGCGGTTGAGCTGCGCCTGCGAGAACAGCAGCGTCACGCCGGCCAGCGTGAGAAAGAGCGACACGGGAAAGCCGCCGATGACGTCGTTCAGCGGCATGCCGCCGACGTAGACGCCCACGATCCACGCGAGCGCGAGGGCAAGGATGCCGACGTTCAGCTCGGTGAAACAACTGACCAGGATCGCCACGACAAGCGCGGCCAGAGATACGTGCGCGAGGTTCATTCGGAGCCCGGCTCAGCTCGTAATGGCCGCGACGACGCGCCTGAAGCCTTCGCCGGCTTCCGCGCTCCAGCGCCAGACCACGACCAGATCGTGGCTCGGTGAAATCAGGATGATGTTGCCGCCCTGGCCGACCGCGCGGTAGGCATCGGCCGGCGAGCCCGGCCACAGTGCCTGTTTGGCATTCAGCCACCACAGAAACCCGTAATCGGGGCCATGTGCGCTCGGCGTGGTGGCCATCTTCACGTAACCGGGCGACACGATTTGCTTCGTGCCCCACTTGCCGTTGCGCAGCCACAACAACCCGAACCGCGCCATGTCGAAGCTGTTGATCCACACGCCGCCGCCCCAGCGCGTGCCGCCCGACACCGACACCATCCGCTTGCCGTCGATGTCGAGGTACGCGTTCGTGTAGGGCACCCACTTCCACGTGGAGGACGCGCCGATCGGATTCATCACCTCGTCACGGAACACGTCGGGAAGCGGCTTCTTGAAAATCCGCAGCAGCGACAGGGCGAAGCGGTTGATCCGGACGTCGTTGTATTCGTAAAACGCGCCGGGCGCCTGAATCGCGCGCGGTTTCCGCTCGGCGCGGCCGAACGCGTCCGTGCCGATGAAGTTCGCGTTCTTGCCCCACATCTCGCCTTCCCACTCTGATTCCTGCTGCAGGTGATGGCGCCAGGTGACGCGGTTGTTCTGCGGCGAATCGTATCCGCCGTCCTTGATGAGCGCCGCAACCGGATCGTCGACCTTGCCGATCAGCCCGCGATCGAGCGCGATGCCAGCCAGGGTGGACAACATGCTCTTGGCCACGCTGTAGGTCGGATCGGGGCGCTCGGTATCGCCCCACTCGGCCACGACGTAACCCCTCCGGATGACCAGGCCATTCGTGCCGGCGCGCTCGGTGGGTATCGACGCGAGCAGCTTCCCGTTGACGATTTCCTGGTCCGAGAAGTCGCGCCGCGGCGACGTCGCCTCGTGCGACTTCATGAACTGCACGGCGTCGTCGAGCCTGGCGGCGTCCATGCCGACTTCGGCGGGCGTCTTGCGTGCCCACTGCCCGGCAGGCGGGTAATACGGCGTCTGGGCGGCCGGCCACGCGACGACAGCCAGAAACAACGCCAGACCAAGGAATCCTTTGCGCATGGTGAGCGGAAGTCTACCAAAAAGGGGGTGAATTCAACGGCATTTCCAACCGATATACCAAGCATGAGGTCTGTCAGGATCCTCCCCGCCCTCGTGCTGATCGCGGCCGTGCCCGCGCTCGGTGCAGAGTTGACGGGTACCGTGCAGAATGCCGGCAAACCCGTGCAGAACGCGGTGGTCTGGCTCGAAGCCGCGAATGCGCCCGCCCCGGTTCAGAGGGCCCGGATTGTGCTCGACCAGCGGAACCTGACGTTCTCGCCGCACGTGCTCGTCGTCCGTGTGGGCTCGACCGTTGATTTTCCGAACAACGATCGCGTATTTCACAACGTCTTCTCGTTCCGCGACGGGAAGAAGTTCGACCTGGGGATGTATCCGAAAGGCACGTCGAAGCGCATCGTCTTCGACAAGCCAGGCCTGGCGCGCGTGTTCTGCAACATTCATCCGAACATGGCGGCGTATGTCCTGGCGGTCGAGTCGCCATACTTCGCCGTCTCCACCGATCGGGGCACCTTCCACATCACCGGCGTCCCCGCAGGCACCTACACCTATCACGCGTGGCGGCCGGGCGGCGGGCAGCCGCTCACCGGCTCGGTCACCGTCGACGGGAATCAGCCTTTCGAAATCCATTGGTAAAGCCACTCCACGTGTTCGCCGCACTGCTGCTCGTCACCGTCGTCCGCGTACCGGCTCGCGCGCAGACCGCCGTGTCCGCCGAAGTGGATTTGACTGCCGGTCTTTCGGGCGAGGAAATCCGCGCGGCCGCGTCGCAGTTGCGGCTGTTCGGCCAGGCGCCGGCAGGCATTCAATTTTTCACCGAGATGGCGTGGGGCGATCGCTGGGCTGGTGATGCGCCGCTGCTCGGGCAGAGCGTATCGGGCATGGATCCGATGGGCTCGGATGTGTTCGGCGCCGCGTATCCGTATCGAGGAAAAACCCAGCTCATCGAGGCTTTCGGCGAGCGGTATTTCCGTCCAGGTGGAAGCCTGCTCGGCGTTCGCGCCGGACGATTCCGCATGCCGTTCGGCATCTACACGCGGAGCGACTACGGCTATTCCGGATTCGTGCGCCCGCCGCTCATCCGCTACGACGGGTACTTCGGCATCTCGAACAACTGGCTCGAAGACGGCGTGATGTTCACTGGTGGCGTGCCGCAGTTGTTCGTGGAGGCGAGTGTCAGCCGTCCGCACGACGTCGGGTACGCCGTTCGGGAGACCGGCACAGACACCTCCGTCCGCGTTCAGGGCTATCGCGGCCAGTTCATCGTCGGTGCCAGCTACGCACGCAGCAACCCCTATCTCTCGCGGCGATTTGCGGTGGGCCGCCAGGCGTTCGGCGGAATCGACGCCCGATGGTCTCACCCCGCCGGCATTCAGGCGCGCGGGGAGTTCCTGAAGGGTCATTCCTACGAAGGCGTGAAGACAAACGGGTTCTACGTCGACGGCCTCGTCCACCGCGAGGGAATGGGCCCCTTTACCCTGTTCACGCGCGCAGAGTGGCTCGACTATACAGCGCCTTCGCCGCGGGCCCGCGAGGCCAGGCGGCTGACGCTGGGGACACGAGTCCGGCTGCCCGGCCCGGTCACCCTGCAGCTCAACTACCTGCGGCAGCGCGGCGATCTGCCGCACCTCAAGGCGCACACGATCGACTTCAGCGCGACCTACTCACTGCGTCTGGATCATGTCGTCCATTAGGAAGGAAATCCACTGGCAGGATCGGATGGAAGCCCGGGTCGCCGCCGGGGTACTCGTCCTGGTCGCCCTGTCGGTGGCCGCCGTCGTGTTGACCGCCACGCGCGTCGCGACGCGCAGCGCCGTCGCGCGCACCTCGGACAACCTCGAAGCGGCCCGCACGGCGTTCTACCGGCTCGTTGACGATCGCGCGGCGGTCGCGGCGCAGCAGACACGGTTGATCACCGAACTGCCCGTGTTCCGCTCGATGATGCTGTCGCCTGCCGTCGCCAGCGACGTCGCCACGCTCACCGAGATGGCCGAGAGCTACCGGGCGACCCTGAACGCGCAATTCGCCATCGTCTCGACGCCGACCGGCACCCCGATGGCCACGCCGGGATGGCAGCCGAACCTGACGATGCCAGACACGCTCATCGCGGCGATCCGTGGCGCCGCCGCCGGACAGTCGCGACGCGATATCGTGCCCATCGACGGCCGGCTTGTGCTCATCACGTCGGAGCCGGCGAAATTCACCGAAGCCGAAGTCATCGGCGTCGTTACGTTCGGGTTCGTTCTCGACGATCGCGTGGCGCAGGACCTGGCGCGCATCACACGCGCGGAAATCAATCTGGTGACGGGCAATCGCCTCGCCGGCAGCAGCCTGAGCCCGAACGAGCAGAAACAGATTGCGGCCCTGGTGGCCGCCGGAAATCTCGCCAGCGCCGATGCGATCTCGTCAGAGATACGGCGGATCGGTGACCGGCAGTTCATCGGCGGGGCATTCCCGCTCTTCCCCGACCATGCGAGCCAGGCGGGGCACCTCGTGCTGCTGCAGGACTGGGCGCCGACCCAGAAGTTCCTCGACGAGCTGCGCCTGTCGCTCGTCCTTGCAGGCATCGGCGGCTTCGTCATCGCGCTGGGCGGCGGACTGCTGTTCAGCCGGCGCATGAGCCAGCCGCTGATGGACATCGCCGCCGCCGCGCGCGACATCGCCGCGGGCGACTGGAGTCGCATCGTTCCCGGCGCGCGGCAGCGCCGAAGCGACAACCATGGCGATGGCGTTCAACGACATGACACGCAGCCTGCGCAGTCAGGCCGAGCGGTTGAACGCCTCGTACCAGCGCTTCGCGACGGTCACGCAGTCGGCGCGCGACGCCATCGTTTCGACGGACGAGGTGCGAACATCACCTTCTGGAACCGGAGCGCGGAATCGACGTTCGGGTATACGGAACAGCGAAGTGCTCGGTCGCCCGATCGTGAATCTGATTGGCGAGTCCGATCGCGCGGCGTGGACGGCCGCGCTCCCGAGCCCTGCGACCGACGAAGTCACGTTCGGACACATCATCGAAGTCACCGGCATGCGCAAGGACGGCGGCCGGTTCCCCTGCGAGTTCTCCCTCGCGGTGCTGCACAGCGCGGAAGGCACGGCCTTTACGGCGGTCGTGCGCGACGTGATGGAGCGCAAGCAGTCGCAGGATCACGCTCCAGCAGCGCGACGAGCAGCTGCGCCAGGCGCAGAAGATGGAAGCCATCGGCCGGCTCGCAGGTGGCGTGGCGCACGACTTCAACAACCTGCTCATGGCGATCCACGGCTACGCGGAAATGCTCGCGCAGAACCTGCCGTCCGGCGACGAGCGGCGAAGCGACGCGGAAGAGATTTTGAGGGCCTCGGATCGCGCGGCGGGACTCACGCGCCAGCTGCTGGCGTTCAGCCGGCGCGAAGGTGATCACGCAGCAGGCGGTTGCGCTCGATCAGCTCGTCGCAGACGATGCAGGCGATGCTGCAGCGGCTGATCGGCGCCGACATCCAGATGAGCACCGAGATCTGGCCGGACCTGACACCGGTGCTCGCCGACAGCACGCAGCTCGAGCAGATTCTCGTGAATCTCGTCATCAACGCCCGCGACGCCATGCCCAAGGGCGGAAAGATTACCGATCGAGCTTCGCAACGTCGAGCTCGACAAGATCGGCGTCGCGGCGCATCCTGGGCTGCAGCCCGGCGACTACGTCGAGATGTCCGTGAGCGACACCGGCAGCGGCATGGACAGCGAGACGATGTCGAGAATCTTCGAGCCGTTCTTCACGACGAAGGAAGCCGGCAAGGGCACGGGGCTCGGGCTCGCGACCGTGTACGGCATCGTGCAGCAGAACAACGGGGCCATCGAAGTTCAGAGCCGTATCGGACACGGCACGACGTTCTACATTTACCTGCCGCGGGCGACTGACCTCGGCAAGCCCGCGCCGATCAAAGCGGACGGCGTCACCAGACGGCAACGAGACGATTCTGCTGGTCGAAGACGACGACCGCGTGCGCGCGCTGGTGTCGAACATGCTCCGCAAGAACGGCTACACCGTGCTGCTGGCGTCGGCCGGCGATCAGGCGCTCGAGATTGCGGCACGACATCGCGGCCGAATCCATCTGCTGCTGACCGACGTGGTGATGCCCGGCCTGAGCGGCCGTATCCTGTCGGAGCGGCTCACCGCCGCCCGTCCCGACACGCGCGTGCTCTACATGTCGGGTTACTCGGACGACGCGATCCTGCGACACGGCGTCCGCAAGGCCGCCGCGCACTTCATTCAGAAGCCGTTCTCGATCGACGCGCTCACGCACAAGATCCGGGAGACGCTGTCCGCACCGTCGAACATTCCGGCGGAACCTGCGGCTACGGACAGCGCGCACAGGGGCGGTAGCCGCAGGTCCACGAAGATCAGGGCGGCGCACACTGTGATGACAGCGGTGTGCTCGATGCGATCTGCTCTCGAGACGCCACGGTAGAGCGGAAGACAGGCCGCATCCTAGCATGGCGGACGTGGAGAGAACGTGCGATGTACGAGGGACTTGCTACTGCCGGTGCGCGGAAACGAGCGTGGGAACCGGAAGGCCCTCCTCGGGGTCCACGGCGGGCAACGACAGGCGGAAGCAGGCGCCTTTGCCGCTAGGCACCAGCGTCAACGCGCCGCCATGCGCTTCGGCGATGCCCATCGCGATAGACAGGCCCAGGCCGGTGCCTTCGCCCACTTCCTTCGTCGAGAAGAACGGCTCGAAGACACGCCCCGCCAGCGCCTGTGGCACGCCGGGGCCATCGTCCTGGATCTCGATCGTGACCATCAGATCGACGCACTTCGTCGTGACGGTGAGCGTTCCGCCGCGGTGCGCCGACCGCATGGCCTGCTCGGCGTTGAGAATCAGATTCAGGATGACCTGCTGAATTTCTTCCGGGTTCACGACCACTGAAGGCAGCCCTTCGCCGTAGCTCTCGAAGAGCCGGATGTTGGCCGATCCGAACTCGTACGACCGCAGCGAGATGGTCGTCTTCACGATGTCGTTGATGCTGGCCATCGTCCGCTCCGACGACGATCGCCGCACGAACGCCAGCAGGTTGCGCACGATCTTGCCGGCGCGGATCGCTTCCGATCGCACCTGCTCGAGGTCGCGGCGCAGTTCCGGCCGCTCTTCCGCGTCGATCAGCAGCTCGGTGAAGCCGAGAATCGACTGCAGCGGGTTGTTCAGCTCGTGCGCGACGCCCGATACGAGCTGACCGACCGCCGACAGACGCTCGCTGTGGATCAGCTGGCCGCGCAGCCGGAGCTCCTCGGTGATATCGCGCTCCATCTGCACGTAGTGCGTGACGTGCCCCTGCTCGTTGGTCAGCGGAACGATGGCGCATGCGGCCTGGAACGTCGAGCCGTCGGCGCGGCGGTGCACCAGCGTGCCGTTCCATGCCTGTCCCTTGGTGACGTTCTTGCACTTCCTCGAGCTTCGGCAGCGACTCGTCGGCCACGACCGACGCGCGCGATCGTGTCGAGCAGGTCGACGAGCTCGTAGCCGACCGCCTGGCAGAACGCCCGGTTCGCATGGCGGATGCTGCCCATCGCGCGACACGATGACGATGAGCTCGTTGGCTTCTTCGACGGCCGCGCCCATGAGCCGGAGCTTCGCATCGACCTGACGCAGCTCCGCACGCTCGACCGCCAGACGTGCCATCAGCAGCGGCAGCACCGAGACGATCGCGACCGCCATCGACAGGTCCTGGAAGGTATCGAACGGGCCGGCCGGCGCGGCCCGGCGCAGGCCGTAGTCGATCAGCGGCAGCAGCGCGAGACCGCCGAAGATGACCCACGGGCGCGACGTGGCCGCATGAGCCTCGTCCACTTCGATGAGCGAAATCGCGGATCTCGGCGCTTCCGACAGCCGCCCACGGATAGAACGCGAACGGCAGAATCCACATGACGTCGCCGAGCGACGCGCTCTGATAGAACCCCTGCCAGATTTCCATGTTGCCGAGCGACAGCGTGATGAACGAGATCGACGAGGCCGAATGTCAGGCGCCGGTACACCTGCTTCCATCCCGGGTCCGGCGTAAACATCGCGGCGATGCCCATGCCCAGGCACACCAGGAATTGCTGAAGCTCCGAGAGCAGCAGGAGCGGGCCCGACGCGCCAGCCGCCACGGCCGAATCGGAGGCCACGACAAAATGCGAATACAGAAACCCCGTCAGCACGGCGATGCCGGCGATGTCCACCGCAATCGTCGCGGTGACCTTTTCGCGCGGCCCGCGATGGGGCTGCGCGAGCAAGGCGAGAAGCGGCGCGACGCCGCCGAACAGCGCGAACACCGCGTGCCACCCGAGCCAGGACGTGCTGACGCCCAGCAGCATCTCGTCGACGGACCAGCCGACGACGCTGATGCCCGACATCAGCAGTCCGAGGGCCAGCGTTGCCCAGAACAGCCAGTGACACCCCGCCCACGTGTGACGCCGGATGACGATAAATGTCACACCGACCAACGGCGGAATCAGTAATGCGAAGATACGAAACCAGGGAAGGACATCTGTAAGCGGCCGGAGGTAGGCACCGATAACAGCGTAGAGGATCGAATATGCGGCGCCGAGCGCAAGCCAGCCCATCTACATGATGGTTTCGGCCGGAATGCCCTCCCGCCGTAGGCTTTCGTCGCACTTTTGTGCAAGGATGGTCAGGCGATTTTTGTCGTCGGACATTCACTGACAGATGCCAAAAATTCTCATCGTCGAAGACGACGAGGATATCGCTGCGCTGATCGCGCACTACCTCGAAAAAGCCGGGTACACGCGCTGACATCGTGGGCGACGGCGGCCGCGCCCTGGCCGCGGCGCGCGAAACGCCGCCGGATCTCGTCATCCTCGATCTGATGTTGCCGGGCCTGAACGGCCTCGAAGTGTGCCGGGCGCTGCGGGCCGACAACCGCACGGCCGCGATGCCCATCGTCATGCTGACGGCTCGCGGCGAAGAATCGGAGCGGATTCTCGGACTCGACTCAGGCGCCGACGACTACGTCGTGAAACCGTTCAGCCCCAACGAGCTGATGGCGCGCGTACGCGCGCTCTTGCGGCGCACCGCGCCGTCACCGACCAAGGAGCGCATCCTGCGCTGCGGTCCGATCAGCGTCGATGTCGAGCGGCACACGGTCTCGAACGACGGCGAGAGCGTCCGCCTGACCGCCAAGGAGTTCCTGCTGCTCCAGTATCTGCTCGAGCACCGTGGCCGCGTGCTCTCGCGCGATCGCCTGCTGTCGGACGTGTGGGACTACCAGTATCCCGGCGCGACGCGCACCGTCGACGTCCACGTCCGGCGGCTGAGAGAAAAGCTGCCGTTTCTCGAGAAAGCGCTCGTGACCGTGCAGCAGTTCGGCTACAAGCTCACGGCCGACCCCTAGGTCATGACCACTCTGATTATCTCGGTGCTGGTCGCGCTCGCGACGGCCTCGTGGGCGCGTGGATCGGCATGGCGGTCGCCACACGGCGCTCGCGCATGACGCCGCGGCGCACGACCGTGGAAATGTCGCAGATGTCGCGGCGCGTGACCGAGCTCGAGACCGATCGCGCGCGCATGGCCGCGATCCTGTCGGGCATGGTCGAGGGCGTGCTGGTCGTCGACGGCGAGGGACGTCTGCGGCTCGTGAACGACGCCGCGCGCCGGATGCTGAATCTGGAAAGCGATCTGATCGGGCGTCATTACGTCGAAGCCGTACGCCAGCCTGCCGTCGTCCGGCAGCTCGGTGCGGCGCTTCGGGGCGAACAGGGCGCGCCCATCGAGGTGCCGCTCGGGGCGACCGAGGCCCCGCGGATCTTCCGCGCCCAGGCGACGCCGGCGACCGCGAGCGGCGGCGCCGTGCTCGTCCTGCACGACATCAGCGATCTCCGCCGCATCGATCGGGTGCGCCGCGACTTCGTCGCCAACGTCTCGCACGAGCTTCGTACGCCGCTGACCGCCGTACGCGGCTATGTGGAAGCGCTGCTGGAAGACTCGGGCGAATTGGACCAGCGCAAGAAGTTTCTCGAGGTCATCGAACGCCACACCGCGCGCATGGAGCGGCTGGTTCGCGACTTGCTGCGTCTCGCCAGGCTCGACGCGCTGCAGGAAACGGTCGAGCTCCGCCCCATCGAGCCCGCCTCGCTTTTTCACTCGGTCTCGTCCGACCTCTCCGAGCGCATCGATCGAAAGCGCATCCAGGTGGAGGTGCGCGTCGATGCCGCTGCCCAGACGATCGAGGCGGACGCCACGAAGATGCACGATGTGCTGCGCAACCTGATGGAAAACGCGGTGAACTACGCGCCCGACGGTGGACGTATCGAGCTCGGCGCGCGCCTCGACGGCGGGCGCGTGCTGCTGACCGTCGCCGACAACGGCCCCGGCGTACCGGAAACCGATCTCGAGCGCGTGTTCGAGCGCTTTTATCGCGTGGACAAGTCGCGAACGCAGGATCCCGGCGGCACCGGGCTGGGCTTGTCGATCGTGCGGCACCTCGTGGAGCTGCACGGCGGCCGCGTCAAGGCGGACAATCGGAAGGAAGGCGGGGCAGTCTTTACGATTTCGCTGCCCCACTCACGAAATCGCTGAATTCGCAGATTGGTAGATTGGTAGATTCGCAGATTGGCGTGGGCTACTGCGCCTGCGGCGCGAAGTATCCCAGCCTGGTGCGGACTCCTGCATCCGCGCGACTCACACGCACCATAATCGTGCGCCACTGGCCATCGCGCCGCTGATTCGCGGGCGTGTAGCCGAGCGTGTACTGCGCGGAAATCTCATCGTAGATCTGCGTGTACATCGATGCCAGGCTGCGCACATCCTGGGGAAAGAACGCGCGCCCTCCGGTGACCGTTGCGAGTTGCCGCAACGCGGACGTGAATTCGCGGTTTCCTTCAAGCTGCCCCTCACCCGTCAGTGCAATCACATAGATGGCCGCATGCGACCGCTTCGCCAGGTTCAGCGTCTCTTCGAACCTCATCGACGGCGATGCATCTCCTCCATCGGTGAGGAACACAATCGCGTCTCTCCGAATCGGGTAGGCTCCCTCTGCTGGCGCCGCTTCGAGTCTACGTCGCAGGAGGTGGAGTGCATCATGAACAGGTGCTTGCTTGAACGGTGCGGTCCTCCGTATGGCGCGTTCGAGTGTTCCACGATCGGCAGTGAAGGGCTGGTGGACCTCGCCGCCCCTCACGAACCCGGCAACATCTGCCATGTCGGTCGCACGCAACTTTCGGACGAGCGCAATCGCCGCGTCCTGTATATCTCTTGTTCGTGCGTCTGCCGCTGATCGCGCGTCGATGAGCAGTGAGAGCGCGATGGGTACGTCGCTGCGATGAAAGAGCTCGACGCGCTGTGCCACCCCATCCTCGAGCACTTCGAACGCGGCCTTGGCAAGATCTGGTACCGGGCAGCCATCCCACCCGGCACTCCAATACGCGGGATAGCGAGTAAAGCATTGCCGTGACTGATCGGTCACCGTGATGTTCAGCGAAACAATTTCAGTCGCGGACGCGAAGCGAGCGATCTCTTGCGCAGCCGTGGGCAAGGCCGCCAGTCCCATCATTGCGATCGCGAGAACCGTTCGATGCATCTCGCCATTTAATCTACCAATCTGCCAATCTGCCAATCTGCGAATAGTCATTCACTACGCCCACCCCCTGACCTTGTAGTAGCCGATCGCAAACAGATCGTACAGAACGCGCTCGCTGAGGTGAAGCGCGGCAAGGGATGGCAGGTACATTTCGAAGCGTGCGCCGCGGCTGACGTACTCTTCGGGCGCCGAAGGAACCGGGTCGGTGCCCGCGACACGAAACGCCGCGAGGGATCGCCGCATGTGCTGTCTGGACGTCACCAGCACGAACTGACCGAGGCCGTGTGCCTTCAGGACCGGCGGCACGAGCAATGCGTGATCGCGGGTGTTGCTCGCGTGCTCTTCCTTGATGATGCGATCGACCGGTATGCCCAGCTCCTGCAGTTGATGCGCCATCAGCCCGGCTTCCGTGTACTGGTCAGAGCCGTGGCTGCCCGTCGTGACAATCGGCACCCCGCCGAGTACCCGGGACACCCGCGCCGCCTCCATGACGCGCAGCCATCCCTCGCGCGTGGGCACGCCCCGGGACTCGCCGCGCGATCGATGAATCTCCATGCCCGCGCCCAGCACGACGACGGCCGTTGCGCCGCGCGCGTCTGCCTGTGACATCACCGGCGGATAGTCGGGAGAGAACGATCGGATGAACGCGACGGCGGCGATCGGTGTGCTCAGAGCCCAATAGAGCGCGACCAGCGTGGCTACCCAGATTCGGCCCACGCGCCCGCCGTCCTTCCGGCGAAACAGCAGGCACACACCGGGGAGCAGCATGAAGAGGAAGAACGGAATCGAGCCGGGGACGAACAGCTCTTTCAGCGGAAGAGGCACCACGCGTCAGCGCGTTTCCTCGCGCAGCTCGCGGGCGCGCTCGTAGAGGGAGTCGCGATCGGGATAGAGCTCGCGGAGGACGATCTCTTCCTCGCCCTGCGCGGCACGCACGATTTGCAGCTCGGCCCCGCCGCAGCAGCTCACCATGACGCACGTCGTCGTGGCGTCGTCACTCGAGATTTTCCAGAGGATGTGGTGATCGCGGGAAGGCATCGGCGTCAGGAAGGCACGGAGAAACACGGACAAATTTTTCAAAAGACTCAGTGTGCCTCCGTGCCTCTGTCCCTCCGTGTTTAAGCACGCTCCGTGTCCTCACACCCCTCGATCAGTGGGAGTATCTACCCATGGCGAGGCCGAGGATCTCCTCGACCAGCTGGTTGTAGGTGCGGCCGGCCTTGCGCGCGGCCTGCGCGAGCTCGGCACGCGAGGCGAGCCACGGGTTCGGGTTCACTTCGATGACCGCCACCGTGCCATCCGGCTTGAGTCGCATGTCGACGCGCCCGTAGTCCCGGAGCTCGAGCGCCTGATACGCCGACACGGCGGTCGACTGCAGCAGTGCCGTGGTTTCTTCCGACAGGTCGGTGGCCACGATCGACTTGGTATCGCGATACGCCTTCGTGCCCTTGGCCCACTTCACCTCGGCCGCCGCAATCCTCGGCGTGCCCTCCGGCAGTTTCGAGAGATCCAGCTCGATGACGGGCAGCGCCTCGGGGTTCTCGTTGCCGAGCACGCCGACGTACATCTCGCGCCCGTCCACGTACTCCTCGATGAGGATCGGCGAGTCGAACTGCCCGTGCAGCCAGTCGATGCGCTCCATCAGCTCCTTGATCGACGAGACTACCGCGTCGAATTCGATGCCGATCGAGCCGTCTTCGCGCATCGGCTTGACGATGACCGGAAAGTGCAACTCGTGCGAGAACGCCAGGCGGCCGCGGAACGAGCGGGCGAACACCGGCGTGGCGATGCCGTGAAACGCGAAGATCTTCTTCGCCACGCTCTTGTCCTGCGCGAGCATCAGGCCGTGGCTGCCGGCGCCCGTGAAGCGCTTGCCGACGAGCTCCAGGTACGCGGCGATGTTGTAGTCGGCGGTGTCGTTGCCGCCGAACGACTCGCTGAGGTTGAAGATGAGGTCTGTGTCGAGCTTCGCCAGCGCGTGCAGGCTCTTCAGCGAGCCGTCGAGCTGGTGCAGCGCCGGCTCGTGACCCAGCTTGGTCAGCGCATCGATGACTTCCTCCTCGACTTCCTTCTTGTCGAGGGTTCGCACGAGGGGCGCCTTGCCGTTGGTGCCCGCGTTGTCGTCTTCGGGCTCCCACCGATCGTAAAGGACCGTGATTCTGAGTTTTCCTGCCATTAGTCGGCTTCGGCCTTCGGGCTCTCCACTTTAGGCTTGGGACGTTTCCCGTTCGGGCTCTGCGCTGCGCTCTTCGCTCGGCGATCCCCGGTGAAGGTACCACGAGTCAGGTAATTCATCGCCAACGTTGTGCCGAACGCGGTCAACTCCACGAGGTAGACCGGCTCACGTCCGACTTCGCCCCAGAGCTTCAGCCGCTCGCAGTTCTTCGCGATCGCTTCCACCAGCGCGCGCACGACCTCGCGGCGCACGCCGGTCCAGTAGGTGATCTTGTCGATCAGCTCGCGCCGGTATTTCGTGACGACCTGCGTGGCCGGACGCCCTTCGCGCGGCTTCCGCGTGAGAAAGATCTCGGACAGATGCGCGTCCATCGCGAGGTCCACGCGCAGGCCGCGCTCCTTCTCGGCGCGCCGGTAGAACTCTTCGACGGTGAGGCGCATGTCGTCGACGGTGATGTCCACTTCACCGGTGCGCACGATCGGCTCCTCGCTCGCGAACGTGCGCGCCATCCGATCGACGTAACGCAGCTTCCGCATCGCCGGCCAGCCCTTGTACCGGCGCCGCCACGCGCTGCCGGGCGTCAGCCAGACGGCGAACGTTTCAGCAAAGTCTTCGTCGGGGTGCTTCTGCGCGTACCAGCCTTCCATGTGGCGCACGTAATTGCGGCTGAACGGCACCGGCCGGTATTTGTCGCGATACGGGCGGTCGAACGGGCCGAACACGGCCACCCAGTCGGGACGGGTGTACAGCCGGTACGCGTAGTTGAAGACGTGCCCGGCCTCGTGCCGCATGTAGCGCATGATCTCGCGGCTGTCCTCGAGATCGTCGATCGCACGCTCGAGCCGGCCGAGATTCGGGTCGGCGAGATAGAACGGGATGCCGAGCACGGGCTGCATATCGGGACAGCCCCACTCGTCGGTGAGGTAGCACACCGGCCGGAACTTGCGCAGCCCCCGCCGCTCGAGCTCCTTGTACAGCTGGCGCACGTACGGCTCGACGGGCGAGCCCTCGAGCTTCAACCCCAGCTCGCGGATGCGCTTGCCGAGGACGCCCCTCAGCTCCGGATCGAGCGTTTCGAAGGCCGGCATTCTTATTGAGGATTATATGGGGGTGAGCGCTTGACGCCGCAGCGCCCTGCGGGCAACAATCATGTTGTTCCAATACTTCAAGGTTACATTCTTGTCTGAATTTCGATTCCCCCGATGAGCGCCACCAGAACCGCCGCCAAGCCGGCCGACGCCTCGGCTCGTGAAATCCGCCGGCTCGCCACGCTGCTCGACACGAGCCAGGCGCTGACGGGCACGCTCGATTTGAAGGCCGGTTTGCACCGCGTGCTCGAGATTCTCGGCCGCCACCACGGCGCCGTGCGCAGCACCGTCGTCATGCTCGACGAAGACACCGGGCAGCTCCAGGTCGAGGCGTCCGACGGCCTCGACCGGCCGGGCTACCGCGTCAGCTATCAGCTCGGCGAAGGCATCACCGGACGCGTCGTCGAAAGCGGCAAGCCGATCGTCGTGCCGCAGATCAGCCGCGAGCCGATGTTCCTGAACCGCGCCTCGCAGCGTACCGAGCTGCCGCAGCAGGAGCTCAGCTTCATCTGCGTGCCGATCGTGCTCAACCGCAAGGCGGTCGGCGCGCTCGGCGTCGATCTGCAAGTTCAAGCCGGACCGCGACTACGACCGCACGCCAGAAGTTCCTCGGCGTCGTCGCGTCGATGATCTCCCAGGCGGTCAAGGTGCAGCGCCTGATCGACAACGAGCGCAAGAAGCTGCTCGACGAGAACACCCACCTGCGCCAGGAGCTGCGGAGCGCTACGACTTCTCGAATCTGCTCGGCACCAGCGGCCCGATGCGACAGGTCTGCGAGCAGGTCGTCGCAGGTCGCGCGGACGAAGACGACGGTGCTGATTCGCGGCGAGTCGGGCACCGGCAAGGAGCTCATCGCGCACGCGATTCACTACAACTCGCTCGCGCGCGAACAAGCCGTTCGTCAAGGTCAGCTGCGCGGCGCTGCCCGAGAGCCTGATCGAATCGGAGCTCTTCGGCTACGAGAAGGGCGCGTTCACCGGCGCACAGGCGCGAAAGAAGGGACGCTTCGAGCTGGCCGAGGGCGGCACGCTGTTCCTCGACGAAATCGGCGACATCAACCTCGGCGACGCAGGTCAAGCTGCTGCGCGTGCTGCAGGAGCGCGAGTTCGAGCGGCTGGGCGGCACCGAAACGCTGAAGTCGAACGTGCGGCTCATCGCGGCCACCAACAAGGACCTGGAGAAGGCGATCCAGGACGGCACGTTCCGCGAGGATCTCTACTACCGGCTGAACGTCTTCACGATCTTCGTGCCGCCGCTGCGCGAACGGAAGACCGACCTCCTGCTGCTCGCCGATCACTTCCTCGAGACGTTCTCGCGCGACGCACAGCAAGAACATCAAGCGGATCTCGACGCCCGCCATCGACATGCTCATGAGCTATCACTGGCCGGGCAACGTGCGCGAGCTCGAGAACACGCTCGAGCGCGCGTGCTCGTGTGCGACGGCCACGTGATCCACGCCCATCACCTGCCGCCGACGCTGCAGACCGCCGAAGCGTCGGGCACGGTGACGCGCGTCTCGCTGCGGGACGCCGTCGCGGCCTATGAGAAGGACCTGATCTCGGACGCGCTCAAGACGACGCGCGGCAACCGCGCGAAAGCGGCGCGCCTGCTCAACACGACCGAGCGGATCATCAACTATCAGGTGAGGAAGTACTCGATCGATTACCGGCGGTTCAAGAGTTAATAGTAGGTTCGTCGGTTCGTGGGGTTCGTCGGGGTTCGTGGGGTTCGTCTGGGTTCGAGCCTGCGACCGAATAACCGGTAGTGCGCGACTTCAGTCGCGCCGTACGAACCGTACGAACCCACGAACCTTACGAACCTACGAACCCGACGAACCCAACGAACTACCTTTTCTCAAAACTCTTGTAGTTCTCCTTCGTCACCAGCTCGAACGGAATCCAGACGAAGCTGTCGACCGCTTCTCCACGCGACAGTTTCAGCGCCGCGTCGAGGGCGCCCCGCCCCTGGCCGCGGGCGTCCTGAAACACGGTGACGGCCAGCGTGCCCTTCCCCACTTCGGCAAGCGCATCGGGCGTGGCATCGACACCACCCACCAGGATCGTGCCCTGCTTCGCGCCGGCCTGTTGAATCGCCATGATCGCGCCGATCGCCATCTCGTCGTTGTTCGACGCCACGGCGTCGATCTTCGTGCCGGCCGTCAGCCAGTTGTTCATGAGGTCGAGCCCGCGCTCGCGCTGGAAGTTGGCCACCTGTTTCTCGACGATCTTCATCCCTGGATATTTCGCGACCACGTCCTCGACCGCCTTCGTCCGAAGCTGCGCGCCGTTGGACGCCAGCTCGCCAACCATGATCGCCACGTTACCCCGGTGGTTCATCAGCCGTGCGAGCTCCTCCATTTCCAGCGTGCCGGCCTGCGAGTCCTCCGAGCCGACAAAGACGACCCCCTTCGGCAGCGTTTCTTCCGAGGGCCGCCGGTTGACGTACACCAGCGGCACACCGGCGTCGCGCGCCACTTTGGTCATGCTCGGCGTTGCCGACGTGTCGGCGGCGTTCACGATGAGCGCGGCCACACCCTGCGCCACGAAGTTCTGGATCTGATTCAGCTGCCGGGCGACGTCGCCCTGGGCGTCGGAGAACTGCAGCGCGACGCCAGGCAGCGTCGCCGCGTGCTCGGTCATCGACGTGCGCAGGATCGTGAGCCAGAGGTCGTCGAAATGCGCCATCGAGACCCCGATCACGGGTGTCCGGGGCGCAGAGGACCCACAACCCTGGCCACCGAGTGCGAGCACGAGCAGCGCGGCCAGGCATCCGAATCTCACCTTCGATATCACGAGCGTCCTCCGGTTACGGGTGAGCGCCTCGATGGCGATAGCGATCGGCCACGACGGCGAGCACGATCACGGCCCCCTTCACGATGTCCTGAATATAAGCGTCGAACCCGATGAAGGTAAATCCGCTGGTGATGACGCCCAGGATCACGGTGCCGATGACCGTGCCCGAGATCCGTCCGATGCCTCCAGAGAGGCTCGTCCCGCCGATCACCGAAGCCGCAATGGCATCGAGCTCGTACGACATGCCCATGCCGGCCTGCCCGCTCGCCGCACGCGCGGACGTCATGACGCCGCCGAGCCCTGAGAGAAGGCCGCCCACCGTGTACACGAGCACAAGATGCCGATCCACGCGGATGCCCGACACACGGGCAGCCTGTGCGTTTGCGCCGATGGCGTACGTGTATTTCCCGTATCGTGTCTGACGGAGGAGGACGTGAAACACGATCGCCGTGATGATGAACATCGCCACGGGCAGCGCGCCTTCGCCAATACGCGTGTAAGACTCGGACAACATGCTGATGGGCTGTCCGCGCGTGTAGTACCGCGCCAGCCCGCGCGCGGTCACCATCATGCCGAGCGTCGCGATGAAGGGTGGGATGCCGGTCAGCGCGATCAGCCGCCCGTTGACGAACCCGGCCAGGGCGCCCGTCGCGAGACCCGCAGCGATGGGAATGACGACCGGCAGATCGACGAGCGAGGGGAACACGGCGCGTGCGTTCGCCGTCTGCGCCAGGCTGGCCGCGATCATCGCAGACAGCGCCACGACCGACCCCGAGGACAGATCGATGCCCCCGGTGAGAATCACCTGCGTCACGCCGATGGCCAGCAGGCCGATGATCGACACCTGCAGCACCATGACGAGCAGCCGCTGCGCGTTGAAGAGAAAGCTCGTGCCTCGAATGCTCCAGCCCACGGCTTCGAAGAGCACGACGATGGTGACGAGCACCAGGAAGATCCCCGTATCGTGAGACAGTCGCCGTGGCTGGCTCATTGCGAAGCCAGCCTCATCAGATCGACCTGATTCGCGCCGGGTCCTTCGAGGAAGCCGGCGACGCGCCCCTCGCGCATCACCATGACGCGATCGCTCATGCCGAGAATCTCCGGCATCTCCGACGAGATCATCACCACTGCCGCTCCGTCCGCCGCGAGATTGGAAATCAGACGGTGAATCTCGGCCTTCGCGCCGACGTCGATGCCGCGCGTGGGCTCGTCGAGAATCAGGATCCGCGGCGAGGTCAACAGCCACCGGCCGACGAGCACCTTCTGCTGATTGCCGCCACTCAACGTCTGGATCGGCTCGAACAAGCTGGGTGTCTTCACGCGCAGCCTGCCGGCCATGTCGCGGCAACTGGCGCCGAGCTTCTCGGCGTTCACGAAGCCCATGCTGATGAACCGGTCGTCGAGGACGGCAATCTCCATGTTTTCCTGAACGTTCAGCGGCAGCAGCAGCCCGCTCAACTTTCGGTCCGCGGTGAGAAACGCCATGCCCAAGTCGATCGCCACGGCCGGGGAGGCGATATCCACCAGGCGGCCGTCGATGGACACGCCACCGGACGAGGCGCGCCGGAGCCCGAACAACGTCTCGGCCACCTCGGTGCGCTTCGATCCGACGAGTCCGGCCACGCCGAGGATTTCTCCCGCCCGCACGTCGAACGATACGTCGGCAAATGAGCCTGCAACGGCGAGATGCTTGACCGACAAAACCACTCGCTCGGTCGGCGTGTTCCCTTTCGGGAACATCTGCGTCAATTCCCGTCCCACCATCAAGGCGATCAGCCGGTCGCGATCGAGGCGGTCCGTCGAGCTGGAATCGACCACCCGCCCGTCGCGAAGGGTGGTGACTTCGTCGGCGATTCGGAAGATCTCGTGCATCCTGTGGGTGATGTAGATGATGGCCTTTCCGCGGGATCTCAAATCCGCGACGATCCGGAAGAGATGATCCACTTCGCGCTCGGACAAGGTGGAGGTGGGCTCGTCCATGATGAGCACGTCTGCCTCGTACGACACCGCGCGCGCGATCTCCACCATCTGCCTGCCGGCAATCGTCAGGTCGCCAACCCGCTGTTCGGGATCGATGGCAATGGCGAGCTCCTCGAGCAGTTCGGCCGTGCGGTGGGCCAGCGCACGATGATCGATGAACCCGAGTCGCGTCAGCGGTTCGCGGCCGAGCCAGATGTTCTCGGCGACCGTCATGGGCGGCATCAAGTGCAGCTCCTGATGGATCATCGCCACGCGGCCGCGAAGCACCACCTGGCCGGAGTCGGGCCGATCGAAGCCCGCGACAATCCTCATGAGCGTCGATTTGCCCGCGCCGTTTTCGCCCATGAGCGCGTGCACGCTGCCGGGACGCACCTTCATCGACACGTCGTCCAGCGCAAGGACGCCGGGAAAGGCTCTGCTGACCCGGTCTGCTTCGACGAGATAGTCCATGGGGCTGAGATACACTAACAGCCTTTTCTTATGAAACGCACAAGGCTGAAAGTCGGAGTGGTCGGCCTGGGCCGGCTGGGGAAAGTCTACGTGCGCGATCTCGCGGCGCGGATTCCGGAAACCACGGTCGTCGCGGTCGCGGACATCGATCGCACGCTGGCCGATTCGATCGCGGACGAGTTCGACGTGCCGAAGACGTACGCGTCGGCCGACGACCTCGCCGCCGATCGCAACGTCGACGCGATCGTCATCGTCACGTCCACCCACGCGCACCGCGACAACGTCGTCATCGCGGCCGGGTCGAAGAAGCCGACCTTCTGTGAAAAGCCACCGGCCCTGAGTCTGGCCGAGTGCGCGGCCATGGCGAGCGCGGTCGAGAAATCGGGCGTGTTCTTCCAGATGGGCTTCATGCGCCGGTTCGATCCCGGCTACGCGGCGGCGAAGGAGAAAATCGCCCAGGGCGTCATCGGCCGGCCCGTGGTCTTCAAATCGAGCTCACGCGATCCCTTCCGGCCGAGCCTCGAGTACGCCAATCCCGCCAGCAGCGGAGGCATCATGGTCGACATGGGGATCCACGATTTCGACCTGGCCCGGTGGTTCATGGGAGACGTCGAGGCGATCTCGGCAACAGGCGCGGTGCTCGCCTATCCGGAAATGGCGTCGATCGGCGACATCGACAACGCGATCGCGACCCTGGAGTTCGCCGACGGCCGGCTGGGCGTCATCGATCTCACGCGGAACGGATACTACGGCTATGACATCTGCACGGAATTGCTCGGCGACGCGGGCACACTGCGGGTCGGCTACATCCGCGAGACGCCGCTGCTGACCATGACGAAGAACAGCGTCGCCCACGATACCGTTCCGTATTTCATGGAGCGGTTCGAACGCGCCTACACGATTCAACTCCAGAATTTCGCGCAAAACGTGCTGCAAGGCCGCGAGCCCGCGGTGGTGCTCAAGGACGGCGTCGAAGCGCTTCGGACGGCGCTCGCCGCAACCGAAGCCCACCGCACGAAGCAGCGGGTCCTCGTCAACACGATTAAATAGCTCCGGGAGCTATTTCAAGAAAGGGGCCAGGCCGGAGCCCTTCTTAAGGGCAAGGACCTCGTCGAGGGCCGGCACGGACGGAATGGCGCCGAGTCGCGTACAGCTGATGGCTGCCGTCGCATTGGCAAACCGGAGAATCTCCGGCACCGGCCATTGCTGAAGCAGTCCGTAGATGAATCCCGCACGGAACACGTCGCCGGCACCCGTGGCGTCGACGACCTTCACGCTGTAGGCAGGCGCAGTGTAAAACGCGTCCCCCTCGAGCGCCACCGCGCCTTCTTCCGCCAGCGTCATGACCAGGGTGCCCTCGTTCAGGCGGCGCAATTTCCTCAGCGCCCGCTCGGGGTCGCGTTCTCCGGTCAGGCGCAGGGGGAGATGCTGCTCGAAGATCGGATAGGTCACGGCTCGAATGAGCTCTTCCACCCGATCGACCGGGTGCTCGATGTCGCTCGTCACCATGGCACCCGCCGCACGCGCGGCGCGCACGGCAGCCATCGCCAACTGCAGATCGTCGTCATCCACGTGGACGATGCGAGCCGCCACCGACTCTGGCGTCAACACGTCCTGCGGAACGACCAGATGTCCGCTCCGATGCCACAACACGGTCCGCCGCCCGGCCGTGTCGACGAGAATGATCGCTCCGCGATTGGGCGCATCGGCCACGACAGCATGCGAGAGATCGACACCACGCGAGAGCAATCCATCGCGCGCCAGCCCGCCGTTCGCGTCCGATCCGAACGCACCGATGTAACCGGTTCGCAAGCCCAGGACCGCACACGCCGCCGTCACGGTGGCCGTCTGGCCACCCATGATGACGTGCCGGCTGGTCACGCGCGCCTTGCTCGATTCCAGCACGGCAGACAGTTCTCCGCCGAGCTGGATCACGTCATCGACGGAGTTGGTTCCGACTCCTACTACATCCAGCATTGGCAGATTCGCAGATTGAAAATTGGAAGATTGAGAGCCGCCGGTCCGATCGTCACTCTAGCAATATTCTGCAAATCCGCCAATCAATCTACCAATCTGCGAATCTGCGAATACCGCGTCAGAGGTTAATGCTGCGGATGAGCGACCGGACGCGCTCGCGCGATGCGTCGATCTGCTTCTGAAGATCTTCGTGCAGTCCCAGCTGCCGGCGATGCTCGGTGGATCGAAGAAAGACGTACGCGTGGTCGAGCTCGCGGCAGAGTTGTTCTGAAATCAGGCCTGCCTTCCCCATGGCGTCGAGCGTGCCGAGCGTGCCGGTGTGGCGGAGTGCGGCATGGCGGGCGCCGTGCCGGAGCTGAAACGACTGGGTCAGCAACTCGACGGTGGACAGGGTTTCATCCTGGTCGCGATCGGTCACCGGAATGGCTTCGAAGCCGTTCTCGCCACCTTGTTCGCGGTACACGAACGGTTGACACGCGGCGAGGAAGCGCGAGCCCAGCTCGGCGTCGCCCGCGATGTGGCGGGCCCTCGTCAGCGATGCCCGCTCGGCCATCTCGCCCAGCGCGGCATAACGCTCGGCGTACTCGGTGAGCGAGCACGCCCGAAGCCACCCGTCGGTCTGCGGCCAGGCGGGCAGCCTTACGCGATAGAGGCTTCCGTCGTGGGTTTCTTCCCGCAAGACCGCCGTCAGATCGCATCCCACCCGCTCGTAGAACTCGCGCATGCCCGTCGCGCCGGCGCCGTCGACGCTGCGCGCGTCGTACACGTAGAGCAGATCGACGTCGGGCTCGTAGCTCATCTCCCGCCCGCCGACCCTGCCCGTGCCGATGACGGCAAACGATCCCGGCGGACGATCGCGGCCGTCCGCCACGAGGCGCTGCTGCATGACACTGGCGAGCGCAAAGTCGATCGCCACCGACGCCACGTCCGACAGCTGCGAGGCGGCGGTCTGAACGGTTTCCCTGCGCAGCAGATCGCGCGTGCCGATGCGAAGCGTCTCGCGCCGCTTCCATCGCCTCAGCAGGTTCAGCCCTTCGGCCGGCTCGTCGATCGCCGAGAACGCCGAAACGAGCTCCTCTTCGTGATCCTGGCGATCGGGCGCGCTGCGCTCGACCTGCGAGACGAGCCAATGAAAGTATTCAGGTGTGCGAACGAGGATCTCGCCAAGCTGCGGCGATGCGCCCATCACATAGCTGAGGACGTGCAGGGCGCGAGGGTCTTCGCGGAGGTAGTCGAGAAACATCGCCCGGCCGCTGCGACCGGAGACGTAGCGCGTGATGGCGGCCACCGCCCCATCCGGATCCGGCGATTCGAGCACGGCCGCCAGCAAGTCGGGGGCGAGCCGCCCCAGCGCCTCGCGCGTCACGAGATCGTCGGCCATCTGCTGAAGCTGGCTGTCGACGGCCGCGACATCGCGGAAGCCGAGCGACGCAAGGTACGCGCGAGCCTGATCCTCGGTGAGGTCGGGTGACAGGAAGAGATCTGAGGGGTTCGGCACGGTTTAGTCGCAAGGCGAAAGTCGCCCCTCGACTTCGCTCGGGGCGATCCTGAGCTTGTCGAAGGGTCGGAAGTCGGGAGTCGCAAGGCGCCAGTGCCCGGTGACAGTCGACCGCCACTGTCGACTGCGACGCGCGACCGACTTGGGACTGCCCACTTTCGACTGACGCCTTGCGACTGACACGTCTCTACACGTCCTTCTCACCGGTCCTGATGTTGTAGCCCTGCTCGACCGGCATCACGAACACGCGGCCGTCGCCGATCTCGCCGGTTCGCGCAGCGCCGATGATGGCCTTGATGGCCTCGTCCACTGAGGCATCAGGCACGACGCATTCGATTTCCATCTTCGGCAGCAGGCTCACTTCGTATTCACGGCCGCGATAGACCGCGGTGTGCCCTTTCTGGCGGCCGTGGCCGCGGACTTCGGTCACGGTCATGCCGGCGATGTTGAGCTTGCCGAGGGCTTCTTTGATGTTGTCAACCATGTTGGGCCGAACAATCGCCTTTATCAGCTTCATGCAGTCTCCTTCATTGGTCGCGGGGTTCCGGCGCCCGTTCCTCGCTCGCCTCTTGCAGCATGCGTTCGAGGTCGGCCTTCAGCGAGGCCGCGGCGGCCTCGGTCAGCTTCGCCCCGGCCTGCGTAATGTGAAAGACGTCGATGGCCTTCTGTCCTTCGGTCGTAATCAGCACCAGATCGACGTCGATTCCGTGATCGGAGATGACCCGGCTGACACGATACAACAACCCCGGCGCGTCGTCGGCCACGAGCTCCAGCACGGTATAGCGCTGCGAGTGTGCCGCGTCGAAATATACACTCGGCGTGCGACGAAGGAGCGTCCGTTTGGCCAGCACGCTGCCTTCCTTGCTCCTGAGCAGCGACGTCACGTCGGTCCTGCCGCTCACCACTTCGTCGAGCCGCCGGTCGAACTCCTTGCGCCCCAGCGAGTTGCGCTCGAAAAATCCGTCGCCGTCGGCAAACTCGAACACGTCCACCGCGAGCCCGGCCAGGCTGGTCAGCGCGTGGCCCCTCAGAATGTCCATGCCGAAGTACGCCAGCACGCCGCAGATGTTCGAGAACAGGAACGGCTTGTCGAGCGAGACGACGGTCAGTTCCCAGACCTCGGCTTTCTTCTCGAGGAAGAAATGCGCCTCGTTGGGCCGGATATCGCGGGAGAGCCTGACATGACGATATATCGCTTCGTGTGAAAACAGAATCAGATACCGGCGGGGCAGCCCCTCCAGGAAGGTCGCCATCTCGCGCTCGGTGATGTCCTCGGGACGATTCGCCTGCAGCGCCGCCACCAGGGCCTGATCGCGATCGATGATGTCGTCGCCGTAGCCCATGGTCATCTGGTTGTAGGCATCGACGTAGAGCCGCCACAACAGCTCTTCCTTCCAGCTGGTCAGCGTGTCGGGGCTCACGGCGCCGACATCGCACAACGTCAGGAGGAGAAGCAGCTTCAGATGCTCCTCGGTCGCGAACAACGTCGCAAACTGGCGCACGACCTCGGGCTCTTCCGTATCGCGCCGGAACGCGATGCGAGACATCTTCAAGTGCTGGCGAATCAGAAAATCGATCGTCTGCCGTGCGTCAGGGCCGAGGCTCAGGCGGGCGGTCATGGCGACCGCCATCTCGGCTCCGACGATGGAGTGATCGCCCTCGCGTGCCTTGCCGACGTCGTGGTACAGCAGCGCCAGCACGAGCAGCTCCGGCGTGCGGATCTCGCGCAGGATCGGCGCAAATCGAGGGTTGGTCAGCAATCGCTCGGCGTTGCGCACCGTCAGCAGCGTGTGCTCGTCGACCGTGTACTTGTGATAGAAGTCGCGCGTCACGCGGCACGAAATCTCGTGAAGCTCGGGAAAGATCGCGCCAAGCAGGCCGCAATCGCGCATCTCGCCCAACCGCGCGGCGAGCCCGGGCCGCGGTCGCAGGAACTGCAGCAGCCGGATCTGGTGGCCCGCAGTCGCCAGGAACACCTCGGGCTGGTAGTTGTGCTTCTGCAGCTCGCGCTCGATCAGCGCGAGCGCATCGTCCGCCACGGGGACATTCCGCGCGACCCCCGCTTCGAACGCGCGCAGCCATTCGTCCGGCTCCGCCGCCGCCCTGGAGGTGTCGGCGAAGTTGATCCCCTCGACGACGCACATCAGGTTGTCGTCGACAAGCCGGATGGGCGTCGGCGGCGGAGGCAGCGCCGCGCGTCGGACGCGGCCGAGCGCGCGTGTGACGCTGCGCGCGTCCCTGAAGTAGTCGGTCATCAGGGCTTCCACGCGGCGCCGCATGTCCGGCGCGGTGTAACCCAGGCGATCGACGGCCTTCTCCTGCAACTCGTAGCTCAGGACATTCAGGTTGCGCCCCGTGTCGGCGTGAAGTCCCGACCGGATGCGCATGAGAAATTCCTCGGCTTCCCTCAATCGATCGGGCGAGGCCCCGCGCACGCCGCCCCGACGATCGCCGCCGAGCCTCAGCATCAGCCGCGTGGCCCAGATGTCGCGCAGCGCGCCGGGCCCGTCTTTCACGTCAGGCTCGAGCTGATAGAGCGTGTCGTAGAACTCGCTGTGGCGCTGATCGGTCAGCGTGACGAGCGCGTCGAGCACCATCGGGCGCCAGACGTCGGCCGAGGCCTTCAGGGTGGTCTCGAGCTGATCGATCACGTCCTGGTCTCCGGCGAGCGGCCGCAGATCCATCAGCGCCAGAAGATATTCGGGGTTCGTCGTGTCGGGCCGATCGAAGTCGGTGTACTCGCGCACGTGATGGCCGACCTGGAACCGCAAGTCCCAGAGCGGATGGAGCAACGCCTTGACGAAGCGTTCTTCGGGACGGCCGAGCGGTCCACCGAAGACGATGAGCAGGTCGATGTCCGAATGGAGGAACTGTGACTTGCGGCCGTAGCCGCCGACCGCGAACACGGCCAGCGGCGCGCGCGTCTGCGCGCGCGCGCGGTCGACCAGCTCGCGCACGATGCCGTCGATGGACTCGGCGTAGCGGGCGAGCGCAGCGTGCCCGCCGTCTCCGCGTTCGGTGGCGTCGACGAGCTCGTGGCGCGCCAGGTCGAGAGAGGCCGACAGGCGGAGACGCAGTTCCGCCTGTTCGACGTCCCTTCCCTTAATGGGACCCATCGCGATCCATGACGCCATAAAGGATACTTCGCCCACGGGATGGGGCGATGAGGGATTGGGGCGCGCGTTCACGCCCAATCCCCCGTCCAGAGTCCCTAGCCCCCGGGTCGCACGTCAGTAGGAAAGGCCAATCCCGATCGAGGCGATCACCTGGCTCCCCTCGGGCGTTCCATCCTTGACGTTGAAGTACTTCGTGCCATCACCCAGCGCAAAGAAATCCACGCCGCCGTGGAGGTTCCAGGTGCCGAACTTCGTCGGCGCGCTGCTGAACGGCACGGTGAAGAGGACGCCGAGATCGAAGTACCCGAAGCCGTTGTCCTCGCCATTCGCCTCGTAGTAGTCGCCCAGGCTGAAGCCCATCTTGACGGGAATGCCGAGTGTCACGCCCTTGTCGCCCAGCGGGAAGCTCGGCGCCACGCCGATTTCTGCGTACGTCCCTTCGTCGCTGCCGCCGTCCGCCTGCCCACTCATCTCGAACGCCACGATCCCGTACGGCGCGAACCTGCTCGCGTGCGCGACCTTGAACGCGAACTCCTTGACCGTGCCGAACGAGCCGTTCGGGCTGGTGTAGGCGGTGTAGAAGGGCGAGATCGTGATGCCCTTGCCGACGCCCAGGTTGAGCATCACGTAGAAGTCCTCTTCGTAATGGCTGGGCTTCTTCGGGTCTGCGCCGGTCCCCGATGTGCCCGTGTGCAGGCTGTTCCACACGCCGAAGTTCACGCTCGCGCTCTGGCCCTGGTCGTTCGAGAACAGCGCGATGCCGACGTCGCCGAACGCGAACATGGTCAGCGACGGATCGGCTTCCTGACGGATGCCCCGGAAGAAGTACACCGAGGGAAAGTCGATACCGGCGGTCAGCGTGATGGCGCCGGGATTGGGATCGTCCTGCGCGCTCGCGGTGCCGGCCGCCAAGGTCAGCGCCATGGCTCCTGCCAGGGCAATACGGGTGAATCGGGAAACGTAAGACGAAGTTTCGATCACGTAGTCCTCCCACATGAGGTGATCCGGCGGCGCCACGAGCGCCGGCGCATCGAGGTTAAGAGCGTGTTCGCGCAACATCGGCGGCGGGCCGAGGTTCACTTCGCCTTGTTGATGCAGGCCCGTTCTTCGGGTCAGTGCACGAGGGATGCCAGTGCGTAAATCGCGAGGATCGCAATTTTCCTCAGGAATTCGGCGATTGTGAGGATCCGCCAATCCCACAAACACGTCAGGAGCCTTGTGTACGCCTACATTGATGTAACTTTCAAGATCTGGCGCGGAGTCAAAACGAACGACGCCGCGTCGTCCCGCGGTCGGCGGCGCGGGCGCGTGGCGGCGGCTCATGACAAAGTTGTAGGAGTGATCGTGCGGGCCGGCGGTTTTGTTACTTCTTGAAGCGGCGCCAGTCGATCCCGAGCAGGCGGACTTTGTAGTTCATGATGCGGCCGGTCGTGTTGAGCAGGCGGGCGGCCTTCGCGCGGTTGCCCCGCGAGGTCTTCAGCGCGTCCTGGATGAGGTCCTTCTCGTAGGCGTCGAGGGCATCTTTCAACGACAGGCTCATCGTCGTGCCCGATGAGGCCGCCGTCTGGAGCGTCGGCGGCATGTGGTGCGCGTGCACGACCTGGCCATCGCAGACCACGACCGCCCGCTCGATGGCGTTCTCGAGCTCGCGCACGTTCCCTGGCCAGTGGTAGGCCATCAGCATGTCGATCGCCGGCGTCGAGATCCGCTTGATGTGCTTGCCGTGGGCGAGCGACGCCTTCTCGAGGAAGTGATCCGCCAGGAGCAGGAGATCCGGTTTCCGCTCGCGGAGCGGCGGAATGAAAATCGAGAACACGTTGAGACGGTAGTACAGATCTTCGCGGAAGCTGCCGTCCACGATTGCGCGCTCGACGTCCTTGTTAGTCGCGGCAATCATCCGCACGTTGGCGCGAATCGTCTTCGTGCCGCCGAGCCGCTCGAACTCGCGCGCCTGGAGCACGCGCAGGAGCTTGATCTGCGTCCCCAGGTTGATCTCGCCGATTTCGTCGAGGAACAGCGTGCCTCCGTCGGCGAGCTCGAACCGGCCCTTTTTCGGGGCGTGCGCGCCCGTGAAGGCCCCCTTCTCGTAGCCGAACAGCTCGGACTCGATGAGGCTGTCCGGCAGCGCCGCGCAGCTGACCTTGATGAACGGGCGCTTTGACCGCAGCGAGTTGTAGTGAATGGCCTGGGCGATGAGCTCCTTGCCGGTGCCCGACTCGCCGCGCACGAGCACCGTGGTGTCGGTGCGGGCCACCTGCGAGACCTGCTCGTAGACGAGACGCATCGGACCGCTGGTGCCCAGAATGTTCGAGAAGTCGTAGCGCTCGCGCAGCTCGCTCTTGAGGTGGGTGTTTTCCTCCCGCAGGCGATCGCGTTCGGCGTCAATGACGCGCTGAATGCGAATCCACTGAGCCATGAGCGACGCCACGACGCCGAGGAACTTGACCGTGCGGTCGAACTCGCGCTCGGGCTTGAAGCGGAAGTCGGCGCCCAGCGCGCCGACGGCCTTGCGGTTGAGCAGAATCGGCACGCACACGTAGCTGATTTCCTCGCGCGCCAGCTCCGGGCGCTCGGACGTGCGCCGCAGGAACATCGGCTCGCGCGAGATGCGGGGCACGACGATCGGCTTGCCGCTCTGCACGACGCGTCCCGTGATGCCTTCTCCCAGACGGAACTTCACGTCCGTTTTACCGGCGCCCGGCCCTTCCGAGGCCACCACTTCGATCTCCTCGGCAGCCGTCAGCAATGCCACGGTGCTGCGGATCACGCTGTGATGACGCTCGAGAATATTGAGGACCTGGTGCAGCGCGGTCTTCTGGTGCGCGCCCGCAGACAAGGTCTGACTAATCTCCAGCAGCGTCGACAAGCGTCGAAGCTCGGCGGTGCCGCTCGTCGTGGTGGTCGCCTCGGCCAGTTTCAACCCCGCTGGGTTCGATGCCATGTAGAAGAATCCCTACCCTTCGACATGAGCAAAGCTGGTTCCACATGCGGTGCGGGCGACTCCGGTGATTTGTTAAGGAATCCTGCAATATGGCGGTGTGGGCTTCCGGCCAAACACACAAACTTGGAGAAAAACAATTTGACGCCGACATTCGTGTCGCAATTGTCAAAACAGGAAATGGCTCACTTCCCGTTTGAGGCGGGCGGTTTCGGGCGCGTGAGGTACGCCGTCAGCCGTTCTTTCTTCAGCCCGATGGACTTCCCGTCACGACTGGCCGTCATCGTGACCTCCCACTCCCCCGCCATCGTCACCATCACGATGCCGTTGTAGGTGCCTTTGCCGATATTGTTCAGTTTCCCTTCGGTCTTCATCTCGGGGTGCTTGGTTTTCGGATCGGCGGGCATCAGCAGGACGATCCCGACGTCGGCATTGGTGACGGGCTGCCCTTTCGCATCTCTGACCGTGACTTCAAAAAGATTCTGGCCGAGGCCGAGCGGCGACGGCTTTGTCGTCAATGCCAGCGACGCGCCACTCGACTGCGCGGACACCTGAACGGCCGCGGCCACCACCGCGGCCGCGATGAGCCTCTTTCTCATGGCGCTATTTCGAAGCGGGGACACGTCGCGACTGCGCAAACTCGATGGCGAACTTGCGCAGCGGCAGGCTCGTCTGCCCGAGGGCGGCCGCTTCCTCCACGGCACGATCCACCTCCCAGCGATCGATCGCCAGCCGCTTGATCAGCCACATGGTCGCGGCGCGGTTGCCGCCGCCGCAGTGAATGAACGCCGGCTCGGCGCCCGGGCTCGTGATCGCTTTCAGGAATGCCTCGGCCGCGACCGGATCTGGACTGCCGTCGAACGGCACGTGAAAGTACTTCAGTCCCGCGGCCTTCGCCGCAGCCGCCTCTTTTTCGACTTCCGCGCCGGGCTCGGTGGCCAGACGAAGATTCACGATCGACACGAACCCCATCTTCCCGATCTCGGGCACGGCGTCGGTGGTGATGGCGCCGGCGCACGCGACCGTGGTCTCGAGACGAGCCATGTTGCGAATACCCGCGACAGGATCCTTGGTAACCCCCTGTGCCTGTACGCTCGCAGCAGCGGCAACCACGACAAGCAGCGCCAGGCAGGTGCGACGGTTGATGAGCATGATCTTCTCCTTCATCACGAGTTATCGCTGCGCTACAACTCCACCCGGCGCAAACGCAGCGCGTTGCCGATGACCGAAACCGAGCTGAACGTCATGGCCGCGCTCGCGATCATCGGGCTCAGAAGCAGGCCGGCGAACGGATACAACACACCGGCGGCAATCGGCACGCCGATCACGTTGTACACGAACGCAAAGAACAGATTCTGCCTGATGTTCTTCATTGTCGCCCGGCTCAATCGGCGCGCGCGTACGATGCCGCGCAAATCTCCCTTGACCAGGGTAATGTGCGCGCTCTCGATGGCAATGTCGGTCCCGGTGCCCATCGCGATCCCCACATCGGCCCTCGCCAGCGCCGGCGCATCGTTGATGCCGTCTCCCGCCATGGCGACGCGGCGGCCTTGCGCCTGAAGGCGTTGAACCGCCTCTGCTTTGCGCTCCGGAAGTACTTCGGCCTCGACCTGGTCGATCCCGACAGCTCCGGCCACCGCTTGCGCGGTCATCCTGTTGTCGCCGGTCAGCATGATCACGTTCAGACCCTGTTGGTGCAATTGGTCGATGGCTTCGCGTGCCGTCGATTTCACCGGATCGGCGACGCCGATGATGCCTGACAGCACGCCGTCGACCGCCGCGAACACGACCGTCTGACCCTCGCGGCGACGCGCCTCGAGACTCTCGACGAGCCCGCCGGTGTCGACGCCAAACGATTGCATGAACCGGACGTTGCCGACCGCGACCTTGCGGCCATCGACGGTGCCGGCTACACCCTGTCCCGTCACCGAACGAAACTCGTTGGCTGGAAAAAGCGACAGGTTCCGTTCGCGAGCGGACGCGACAATCGCCGAACCCAGCGGATGCTCGCTCGCGTTTTCCAGGCTCGCCACCAGTTGCAGCAGCGTGGCCTCGTCCATGCGGTGTGCCTCGATCGACGCGAGCGCGGGCCTTCCCTGGGTGAGCGTCCCGGTCTTGTCGATGACCACCGTCGTCACCTGTTCGAGCAGTTCGAGCGCCTCGGCATTCCGGAACAACACGCCGACCTCGGCGCCTCGTCCGGTCCCGACCATGATCGACATCGGCGTGGCCAACCCGAGCGCGCACGGGCACGCGATGATCAAGACCGCGATGGCATTGACCAGCGCATGGGCGAACCGCGGCTCCGGCCCCACGAGCGCCCATGCGGCGAACGTGACGACCGCGACCGCGATGACCGCGGGCACGAACCACCCTGACACGGTATCGGCAAGGCGCTGAATCGGCGCACGCGACCGCTGCGCGTCGCTCACCATGCGCACGATCTGCGCGACGAGCGTATCGGACCCGACGCGTTCGGCACGCATGATGAACGCGCCCGTCGTGTTGATGGTCCCTCCGGTGACACCGTCCCCCGGATCTTTTTCGACAGGAATGGGCTCGCCCGTCACCATCGATTCGTCGACGGCCGCGCTCCCTTCCAGCACGGCGCCATCGACAGGAATCCGCTCCCCGGGGCGCACGCGAAGGCGGTCGCCGGCCCGCACATCGCCGAGCGGAACGTCGAGTTCGAGGCCGTCGGTCCCGATACGCCGCGCTGTTTTTGGCGCCAGCCCGAGCAGACTGCGAATGGCCGCGCTCGTGCGGCCCCGCGCCCGAAGCTCCAGCACCTGCCCCAGCAGGACGAGCACCACGATGACGGCCGCCGGCTCGAAATACACGCCCACGCCCTCGTGCATGCTCAAGGTATCCGGGAATAGGCCCGGCGCCAGCGTCGCCACCACGCTGAACCCGAATGCCGCGCCCACGCCAAGGGCGATGAGCGTGAACATGTTCAGGTGACGGCTGACGATCGATGCCCAGCCGCGGACGAAGAAGGGCCAACCTCCCCACAGCACCACGGGGGTCGCCAGCACGAGCTCTATCCAGTTGAGAACGGCTGGCGACACCGCGTGCTGGATGGGTCTCGCCGGCAGGAACTCGGACACCATGACCGCAAGGATCGGCAGGGTCAGCGCCACCGATCCGCGGAAGCGCCGCGTCATGTCCTCGAGCTCTTCGTTGGGCTGCTCCTCGAGCGACACCGCCACTGGCTCGAGCGCCATGCCGCAGATCGGGCACGCGCCCGGACCCTTCTGCCGGACTTCCGGGTGCATCGGGCAGGTGTAGTCGGCATCCCGATCGGCCGGCGCGGACGCTCGATCGGCAGCTTTCGTGTCGAGGAACTGCGCCGGGTTGCCCTTGAATTGTTCGAGGCACGACTCGTTGCAGAAGTAGTACGTCTGGCCGTTGTAGTCGAAGTGGCCGGCTGCGTCACCCGGGAGGATCATCATTCCGCAGACCGGGTCGAGTACTTCCTCTTCCGCGGGGGGCGGCGTCATTGTCATCAGGACGCGGCTACTTGGCGTATTTGGCGGGATCGGCGTCAAATCGCGCTTTGCATGCCTTCGCGCAGAAGTAGTACGTCTTCCCGTTGTATTCACTCGTGCCCGCGGCCTTCGCGGGATCGACCTGCATTCCACACACTACGTCTCGTTCCATGACAATCCTCCCCGTGTAGAAACCGTTCCGGGATCCGTTTTCGCGGGCGTCCTCCGAAAACGGATCCCTGAACCGTTTATTTTGCCGGCTCGACTCGACGGACTCGAATCACCGATTCGTCGCGGTTCGCCCACGCCACGACGAGGTCGCGACCCGTTCGAACGATGACCGGGTGCGACGCTGATTCGGTTCCGCTCAGCACCCGCGACGGCCCGATCGCGCGCAATGGCGATGCATGCGCCAGCACAACCCGATGCACGCCGTCGACCGTCTCGTCCCAGACAATGACCGCTCCGCCATCTGCTGCCAGCGTCATCTGCGGATGTCCGGGCGTGATGCCGGCAGCGGGCAGACGGGTTCTCGCCGAGAACGTCCGGCCATCCCGGGACGTCGCGTAAAAGACGGCTTTTCGAGGCTCGTCGCCCTCAGTCACGAGCGTCGCCCACGCCACGTGGATCGTTCCGGCTCGATCGACCGCCAGCGCGGGTCCGTCTTCCGGACAGCCATTCAGTTCCCACTTGTCCTCGCTGACGCGGACGAGCGGATCGAAATGCGCGCCGCCGTCGGTCGACCTGGCGAACGCGATGTCGCGCATGCTGCCGGGAAAAATGTGACGCCAGGCGGCGTACACGGTGCCCTTCACGTCGACGGCGACGGCGGTCTTGCAGCAGAAGCAGACGCCGCTGGCAATGACGGTCTCCACACGGCGTCCGTCAGGGGTCAGGATGCCGTGATAGACGTCCTGCGGCGGCTGCCCCTTGTGGGGCATGCCGGAATGCGCCGTCTCGTCGGCGATCTTCCGGTTGGCGTCACGCCCGTCGAGCCACACCGCATGAACCGCGCCTGACCGCCCGGTCGCGAGCGACTCCCAGCCGCGTGCGCCCGAAAACGCGGGATCGTGAATCGTGCGGGCCGGAGAAAATGTGCGGCCTCCGTCGGTCGAGCGGGCGACCCGCACCACATCCTGGCGCGACCGCTGAGGACCGTCATTTCTTCTTGACCAGACGACGGTGATGGCGCGCGCGTTGACGGGGCCGGACACGACGACGCGCGGCGGCTGTTCGCTGTTGACGCTCGCGTCGCCGTCCTGATCGTTGACACGGCGCGGCTCCGAGAACGTCACACCGGCGTCCTGACTCACGGCAGCAAAGACATTCGCTGCGCCATTCCTGCTCGCGGCCCAGACCGCCACAATCGTGCGGTCGAGCGCCGCCAGCGACGGTGCGGAACTGGCAGCCCCCGTGACGGAAAGCGACGTCCGGGGCGGCTGCTGACGCGCCAGCGTCGAACCGCCGGCCGACGCAAGAACGGCAATGACACTCGCACACAGTCCCACCTTCAGCGCGCGCCGGATAGTCGCAGACATCGCGGGCACCTCCATCTGTCGCTCCGCCGATCAGGCGTCTTGTCTGTGGCTGCTGAGGAAGGCTTCGAGCGCGAACTGATCGGCGCTCGTAAACGACACCCCGGCGCGGTACCACAACTGACCGGATTTCGGTTCGAGGCGCGACCACATCACCTTCGCCTTACAGGCAATGAGACTGTCGCCCATCGGCATGGTGAGCTTGACCAGCCTGTTCGGTTTCATCGAGAACGGCGTCAGCACCTGGGCACCGGTGACGGAGAGATCGATCAGTTTGCCTTCGGTGCCGTCGATCTGCACCTCGACCTCGGTGGAAATCGCGACACGTTTGGCACCGCGCGCCGGGCCTCGATACGCGGGTTCGTTCGCATCCGAGGAGAGCGCGGACTCCATCGCCAGGGACGGCGTCTCCGAGGGTGGAAGGGCCAGCAGCCGCTGCTGATCGAGCTCGAGCTCTGCGATCTCGGCACGCGCCTCAGCATCCCGGAGCGCGCCCTCGAGGCTCCGGATCCGGTTTTCAATCAACCGCTGCCGTTCTTCGTCCCTCGTATCGACCGTCAGATCGATCACGGTTTCCTCGATGGGCTCCTCGTCGCCATCGATCACGAGCTGAGGCCCCGACTGCAGCGATCGCGCCGCGTCGCGCTCCTCGTGCGCGGTTTGCAGCTCCTGCCTCAGGAACTCTCGTTCGCGAATCGCCTCATGGGCCAGCTCGAGCTCGCGCCTCAGCGCATCGCGTTCGCGCAGGGCCTCGTCGACCAGTGCATCGGCCGCCCGAGTGGCCTCTTCCGCTCGTGCATCGGCGGCACGAATGGCCTCTTCGACTCGTGCGTCGGCGACACGAACGGCTTCTTCGGCCCGTGCATCGGCGGCACGAGCGGCGTCCTGTGCCGAAACGAGGAGATGGCTCTGATCGGATTCCGAGCGCGAGAGGGCCTCGTGCCTGGCGTCCGTCTCGCGGCGCATTCCGTCGATCTCGTGGCGCGCCGCCGCGAGCTCGCCGCGCGTCCACTCGAGATCGCGTTCGAGCTGGGCCGACGCTTCGCGCAACTGCGCAGCCGCCGCGCGCTCGGTATCGGCCGTCGCGCGAGCCTGCTCCATTTCCGCCCGCCCGGCAGCCTGGGCGGCCTGCGCGTCCTTCAGCTGCTGATCGACGCCCTGATGGCGCGCCGCGAACTCCTGGAGCTTTGCCGCAATCTCGCGCTGTTGCGCTTCGACGACCGCCCGCGAGGCTTGCGCCTCGCCACGGACCTGCTCGACGGCCTGCTCGAGACCAGCGGCGCGAGTCCGTTCGGACTGGGCGGCGGCTTGCGCCGCTTCAAGCTCGCGTTCGAGAGCGGCGCGTTCGGCCTGCTCCTGTTCGAGGCGCTGCTGCACCGCTTCGACCTCGCGCTGCGCGCCGGACGAGTCGCGGGCGGCCGCGTCGACGACGCGACGCTGCTCTTTCAGCTCGGCCTGCGCTTTGTCCAGCGCCTGGCGCAATTGCGCCACGGTGCCCTTTTCGGATTCCAGCGCCGATTCCGCCTCACCGCGCGCCGCAGCGGCCGCGCTTTGCCCGTGCCGCTGTGCGTCGTGCACCACCTGCCGCACGGTCGTGTCCGCCTCGTCGGTGGCCACGCGCGCCAGGTCGCGAATCAGCGATTCGAGCGAGGCGTGCTTGCCGGGATTCGCCAGCGCCTCTTCGAGCGCGCCCAGCCGCGACGCCATCGACGCGCGCAGGGCTTCGACCTCCTTCGGCACAGCCTGTTTGGCACTCTTTTTCACAATTGTGATCTTATATGAGAGACGAGAAACATCGAACCCGACCGATTCCTCACGGGCGCGCTAATATGAGTCTGCGTGGCGTTGATACTTGCCATCAACCCGGGAAACAGCCATAGCCCCACGCTCGCCCGTCTTGCGCGCGAATTGCAGGGATGCGAGCTCATCGGCGCTGACTCCTGTGCGGTTGCCATTACTGCAATCAACAAGCGCGTGCCCGACCTCGTGCTGCTGCCCGAGAGACCCGCGAAAGGAGAGGCCGACCTCCTTGCGCGTCTCCGAGCGATACCGGGCGGCGTGCTCACGCTGAAGCTGCCTCCCGTCTCATCGGCCGATCCGACGGCGATCGCCAAGGACATCCGCATAATGCTCGCGGGCGAGACCACCGCGCAGGCGCCGGCACCAGTACGAGCGCCAGCACCAAAGGTCAGCGGTCCATCGCCACATCTGGTTGCCGCCGCAAAGGCGATGATCGACTGGGTTCACACACGTCAGGCCCAATGGGCCGAGGCCGAACGTCTCGATCTGGCTCCCGAACCGCTGGCCGTCTCGGCTTCGGCCGGCAGGTCCGAACCTCACGAACCCTACGAACCTTACGAACCCAACGAACCCCACGAACCCCACGAACCTCTCGATCACGATATGTTTGGCGCAAGCGAGCCGGCCGGCAGCACCTGGTTACCTCGCGTCGCCATCGTTGCCGCACTCCTGGGAGCAGGAGCGGCGGGCGTCTGGCTGTGGCCGAGCCTTCGCGGCGGCACATCCAGCGGGGTGACTCAGGCGAGCGCGCCGCAGGACACGGCCCCGGTCGACAGCAACGCCCCGCCGGCTGCAGTGCCCACACCAGTTCCCGGCACACAGGCGACGGTGCCCGCGCCGACTCAGCCGACGATCGACAAGCCGGGCGCGGTTCCTGCGGATGCTGCCGCTACGGTGGGAGGGTTTGTGGCCGTTTCTGCACCGTTCGACATCAGCATCACCAACGCCGCTCAGCCGGTCACGGTCGACGATCGCGGGCGTGCCATGCTGCCTTCGGGCAAATACCGCCTCAGGTTCCAGAATCGCGAGGTCGGTTACGACGAGACACGCGCCGTCGAAGTACGACCAACCGAAACGACGACGATCAACCTCGTTCCGCAAACCGCGCTCAACGTCACCGCAAACGAATCCGCGGAAGTGCTCGTCGATGGAGAGCGCACCGGCGAAACACCCTTCAACGGCCGAATCCCGTATGGCGCGCATACCGTCACGGTGAGAACCGCCGGCGGCGAGCGCCAGTTTCAGATCGAGGCCACGATGAAGCCGGTTCAACTCGAGGTCGATTTCTCGAAGCCATGACCTACAATGAGAAAATAAAGGGGGAATAGATGAACAGATATCTGGCATCGGCCTTGTTCGTCCTGATCTTTGCGGCCGCCACCCTCGATGCGCATGTCGTCGTGACACCGCGCGAATCGGCGCCAGGTGCCGAACAGGTCTACACGATCGTCGCAATGGTCGAGGGTACGGTGGCGTCGAGCTCGGTCGAACTCGAAGTGCCCGCCGGCCTGCACGTGATGCAGGTAGCTTCGGGTGAAGGCTTCACCTTCGACGTCAAGAAGGACAAAGACCGCATCGTCGCGATTACGTGGAAGAAAGAGATGAAGCCGAAAGAGCCGGCGGCGAAGTTCACGTTTACCGCGCACAACCCGCAGTCGGGCACGTTGCAGTGGAAGGCGCATCAGACGTTCGCGGACGGATCGGTGCGGCACTGGGTTGGCGAGCGCGGATCCAAGGACCCCGCATCGGTCACGACGATCGCAGTGAAAGGCGCAAAGACTGCACCGGCGGCGGAAGCCGGTCACGACCACAAGTAGCGCGTTTTCGCGGAGAACGCATTGGTCTACCGATGGCTTCGCGACCTGCACCTGTATTTCGGGCTCTTTGTCAGCCCATTCGTGCTGCTCTTCGCGGTGAGTGTGTTCTACCTCAACCATGGCAAGTTGAGGCCAGGCACACCACCGCCCTCCGAAGCCTTCCATAATCTCCAGATTCCAGACGGATTCGATCGGCTGAAAGGCCGCGATGCGGTGGAGCTCACCAGACACATCCTGCCGCAGGTCGGCGTGTCCGGCGAGATTGGTTTTCTTCGCTATGTCGCCCGGGATCGGCATCTCATCTTTCCGGTTTCGATCGCCGGTCTGGAGTCGAACGTCGATGTGGACCTCGACGGGCGCTCGGCCCTCGTCATGCGGCGTCCGATGAATGTCTGGGAATCGCTTTCCTACCTGCACAAGATGCCGGGACCGCACAACGTGGCGATTCGAGGGAACTGGGTCGGCATGCGAGTGTGGAGATGGCTGGCCGACGCGACCATCTATCTGCTCCTGTTCATTTCGCTGAGCGGCATCTACCTCTGGTGGACGATCAGGGCCGAGCGACGGATTGGTCTCGACACGCCGATCGAAACGCCCGACGGCGACACGCTCGCCGCCAGGACGCACGACTTGATGCGCCAGCTCGGGCTGCAGGGCGAAATCGACTGGCCGGCCGCGCAGCCGGTGTGGCACATCGATTTCAACGTGAGCCGGCCGAACGGGACTGCACAGGTGCGGGTGGACCTGACGGCCAAGCAGGCGTACCTGCGCGAGTTTCGGAACGGCCGGTGGCACGCCTTTCAGATCTTTCACACCTTCAGCGGCTCCCGCTTCAATCAACCTGCGAGCGAGCGCGACTGGATGGTGACCAGCGTGTGGGTGTTTGCGATGGACGCCCTGGCCCTTGGCCTGGTCCTGATGGTGCTTGGCAGCTACTACATGTGGTGGCAGCTCAAGAAGAAGAGCACGCTTGGGGTTTTCGCGCTGGCGGCAGGGTTCGCGAGCTGTGGCGCGTTCGTCGCCGGCATACTCTGATCTCGTTACCGCCCTTGCGGCCTGTCTCGACCTCGATCGACAGGGGTGTTAACATCCGCTCCCACGGAGGAACTATGAAGAGAATCACCATCATGGCGGCGGCGCTCGTATTGATTCTGAGTGCGTCGGCGTTCGCGGAAGATGTCACCGGCGTTCTCGTCGATCTCGCCTGCTACACCAAGGACAAGGCCAACACGACCAACGCGCACAAAGGCATGGGCGAAACGTGCGCCCAGGCGTGCGCGAAGAAGGGCGGCACGGTCGCGCTCGTCACCGAGAAAGGCGACGTGTACGAAGTGATGACGATGGGCGGCCTGGCCGGCGAGAACAACGCCAAGCTCGTCCCCCACATGTCCCACACCGTCACGCTGACGGGCGACGTCATGGACTCCAAGGACAAGAAGACGAAGATGCTTCACGCCACCGCGCTGAAGATGATCTCCAAGTAGCGTCCGGGACCACCCACTCCGACCGCATCGCACGCTCGCTGTCAACGGCTGCCGGCCGTTGACAGCGGCCGGTTTCTTGATGTAGTCTCTGCTACATTCTGAAGTCTATCTTTCACAGATTTGCCAGCCCTTCAATCAAGGTCCTGCACGCGGCTGCACTGGCGGCCGTGTTCGGCGTCGCGCCGGCGATGGCCCAGCAGGCGGACCCGCCCGCCGATCGCACGACCGGCGTGTCGGGCTACATGGATTTTCACTTCAACAAGAACGAATTCGAGGATGCGCGGCTCGACTTCCATCGATTCGTCCTGCTCATCACCCATAACTTCAGCGACCGCATCCGGTTCGTGAGCGAGCTCGAGCTCGAGCACGCGTTCGTCGAGGGACCGGAGGAAGCCGGCGCGCTGGAGCTGGAGCAGGCGTACGTCGACTTCCTGCTCTCGCGCGGATTCAACCTGCGCGCGGGCATGATGCTCGTGCCGGTCGGCATCATCAACGAGCGGCACGAGCCACCCGTCTACTACGGGGTGGAGCGGCCGTTTGTCGATACCGTGATCATCCCGACGACGTGGTTTGAAACCGGCGTCGGGGTGCACGGCGAAGTCGGACGCGGGTGGCGCTACCGCGCGTACGTCATGTCGCCGCTGAACGCGCGGGAGTTCACGGCAGAGGAAGGCATCCGCGAAGGGCGGCAGAAGGGCTCGGATACGAACATCGGCCGCCCTGCCTTCACGGGCCGGCTCGAATTCGTCGGCGTGCCGGGACTGACCGCGGGCGCGAGCTTCTGGACCGGACGTTCGGGCTTTGAATTCCGGCCGCGATTCGACGTGCCGGTCACCGTCGGCGAAGCCGATGTTCGTCTGGCGCGCGATCGGCTGGAGCTGCGCGGACAGTTCGCCTACGTCAGCGTGTCGAACGCCGCCGAGCTGAACGATGCGCTCGGCCGGGCGGTCGGCGTGGATCCGAACGTCGCCAGTGCGATGCGAGGCTTCTACGGCGAGGCCGCGTACCGCGTCATCTCGGGCGCCCGCATCGGTGATGTCGGCATCTTCACGCGCTACGAAAATTTCGATACCCAGTACCGCATGCCGGACGGTTACCTCCCGCTCGAAGAGTTCGACCGCGATGCGTTCACCACGGGAGCCACGTACTGGCCCGATCCGGACATTGCGATCAAGGTGGACTATTCGATCTTACGCAGCAAGAGCGCGATCCTTCCCGCGCCCAACTCGTTCAACATCGGCCTTGGATGGTGGTTCTGATGACACGCATCTTCACGCGATTCAACGTCGTGGTCGTGACCGCCGGGGTCATCGCCGCAGTCGGCGGCGGGGCGATCGCGGCACGGCAGCAAAAGCCGCAGGTCGTCGACATTTCGGTAGAGCGGTTCAGCTTTACACCGTCGGAGTTCAAGGTGAAAGCCGGACAGCCCGTCGAGATCAGGCTGCGCAGCGACGATACCGATCACGGGTTCCGGATTCTCGGCACCGACGTCAACGTCGCGATCCCGAAGCGCGGCAAGGGAGTGGCGACCGTGGTGTTCGAGCCGCCGAAACCCGGGCGCTACACGTTCGAGTGCTCGAAGTTGTGCGGGGCCGGCCATTCCTTCATGCGTGGCACGCTCATCGCCGAATAGAGAGAACACAATGTCCATCCGGTTGATGATCGGCGCGGCCTTTGCGGTGTTCGCCACCGCTCTGGCGGTCGCGCAAACGCGAACGGCGCAGCCCGGCGGTCCGCTCCCGGGCATTACGCCCGTCGAGTTCGAGGAGTTCCGGATTGGCCTGGACGACTTTCTCGAAGTCGAGGCGTCCGAGGAAGGGCTCGGACCAGCGTTCAACGGCACGAGTTGCGCCGTCTGCCACAACGTGCCGGTCGTCGGCGGCGTCAGCCCCGTCGCCGAGATGCGCGCAGGGCGCCTGAACGATCGAGGGGAATTCGAAACGCTGGATGGCACGGGCGAAACGCTGTTCCACCTGTTCTCGGTTCCCGGCCACGCGTGCCAGCCCATCGTGCCGGCCGAGGCGAACGTATTCGCGCGGCGCGTGCCCATACCCGTCTTCGGCGCCGGCCTGGTCGAAGCCATTCCCGACGACACGCTGCGCGACCTCGAGGATCCCTTCGATCGCAACGGCGACGGTGTGAGCGGACGTGCCGCGATCGTCGTCGATGTGGCGACGGGCGACCGGCGCGTCGGCCGTTTCGGATGGAAGGCACAGCACGCCACGCTGCTGACTTTCAGCGCCGACGCGTACCGCAACGAGATGGGCATTACCAACGATCTCTTCCCGGCCGAGATGGCGCACGGTGTGGCCGCCGATCGCATGCGTCTCTGCGATCCGTTCGCCGATCCCGAGGACATCGCCGATCCGCGAACGCGCCGCCGCGGCATCGACAACTTCGCGAGCTTCATGAAATTTCTCGCGCCCCTGGCGCGCGAGGGCGTGACGCCGCAAACGCAGGCCGGCGAAAAAGTGTTCCAGTCGCTCGGCTGCGCGACGTGTCACGTGCCCGTCCTGATGACGGGCGCGAGCGCGAATCCGCTGTTCAACCGGAAGCGGGTGGACCTCTTCTCTGATTTGCTGCTGCACGAGGTCGGTACCGGAGACGGCATCCGGCAGGCATCCGCGGACCCACACGAAATCCGCACGCCGGCGCTGTGGGGGCTGCGATTCCGTCGCCCGCTCCTCCATGACGGCTCCGCCGCGACCATCGAGCACGCCGTGCTGAGGCACGCCCGGGAAGCGGATCTGGCGCGGCGCGGCTTCGAGCAGCTCAGCGACGTCGACAAGGCCGCCTTGATGGCATTCCTGAAATCACTCTAACGGGGTTGCATCGGATATGAAACGGCCACGACCCACGTCTGCCGGCCGTCGCGCGACTCCGCGCGGACACGCGGCCCGACGCCGCAACGACCACTCGCAGGAACTGGCGCAGGACTACGTCGAGATGATCGCCGATCTCATCGCGAAGAACGGCGAGGCTCGCCTCGTCGATCTCGCGCGCGGCCTCGGCGTCACGCACGTGACCGCGGGGCAGACGCTGCGGCGCCTTCAGACGAGGGGCCTCGTCACGACGCAGCCGTACCGTTCGATTTTCCTGACCTCCACGGGCCGCAGCCTCGCCAAGGAGTCGCGCGAGCGCCACGATCTCGTCGCCCGTTTCCTGACCGCGCTCGGCGTGCCCGCCAGCGTCGCCGAATCGGACGCGGAGGGCATGGAGCACCACGTCAGTGCCGAAACGCTGGCGGCCTTCGAGAAGTACCTGCGAAAAGGGTAAGATACTTCAGAAGGAGTTCCGATGTCTCGAGGCACCAGTATCGCGCTTGCCGCAGCGGCGCTTGCATTGGTCGGGTTCGGCGCGGCAGCCCAGCAGAAAGCGTCCGGACCGCTGGTGGAAGTCTTCAAGACGCCCACATGCGGATGCTGCTCGCAATGGGTCGAGCACATGCGCAAGAGCGGGTTCAATGTCCGCACCACCGATCTCAACGATTTGACCGAGATCAAGAAATCGCGCGGCGTGCCCGACCAGGTGCAGTCGTGCCACACCGCGGTGGTCAACGGCTACGTCGTCGAAGGACATGTCCCCGCCGCCGACGTGCAGCGGATGCTGAAGGAAAAACCGGCGATCGCCGGGATCGCGGTCGGCGGCATGCCCGCGGGCTCGCCGGGGATGGACTATCCTGGAGTCACGCCGCAGCCGTTCAACGTGACGTCGTTCGACAAGAGCGGCGCTCTGCGCGTGTTCGCGAAACATTGATCTGATCGACCTGCTCGTTCTCCTCGCCGGCATCGGAGGCGGCGCGGTCGCCTCGATTGCGGGATTCGGCATCGGCAGCCTGCTGACGCCCGCGATGGCGGCCGCCGCCGGCGCCAGGCTGGCGGTCGCCGCCGTTTCGATTCCTCATGCCGTTGGCACCTCCCTCCGTTTCTGGCGATTCCGACACGACGTCGATTGGACCCTGGTCAAATCGTTCGGACTCACCAGCGCGGCAGGCGGCCTCACCGGTGCCCTGCTGAACACGTGGGCATCGAACCGTGCGCTCGAAATCGTCTTCGGCGCGCTCCTCGTGCTGGCCGGCACGTCGCAATTGACGGGCTTCGCCCAGCGCTGGCGCCTGCGAGGTGCGCTCGCATGGCTCGGAGGAGCCTTATCGGGGTTTTTCGGCGGCCTCGTCGGTAATCAGGGCGGCATCCGCACCGCCGCCATGCTGGGGTTCGACGTCGAGAAGCGTCAGTTCGTCGCGACGACGACGGCCGTGGCGTTGCTCGTCGATGCCGCGCGCGTGCCCGTCTTCGTCGCGTTCCAAGGTCGCGAGCTCGCGGGGCTCGTCCCGATCATCGCCCTCGCCACGGTGGGCGTAATCGTGGGCACGCTCTTCGGAGAGACCTTGCTCGCGCACGTGCCCGACAGGCGCTTCCGAATCATCGTCGGGGCGCTGCTCCTCGCCCTCGGCGCATCTTTCCTGTTCGGGTTCTCCTGACGACTCTTCGGACTCCTACTTTTTACTTTTCACTTTTCACTTTTTACTCTCTGGTTTCAGTCCGTCGCCCGGGCCCGGTTTCTGTAAGCTTCGAGGCTGACGATCCTGCCCGCCTCCTGCGCGCGAAGGCTTTCAAACAGATGTTTATCGACCGCCCATACGCCCGAGCCGCGGACCGTCGACAGGCGTGGCAGGTTGAGCCCTTCGACCTGTTCGAGCACGTGCTCGAACTCGTGCCCGAGCATCTCCGCGAAATGTCTGCCCGGCGGCAGGTTGACGTCGGCTTGTATCTCGAATCCCTGGCGGTACACGACGGTCAGCGCGCGGTACGCCGGGGGAATCCTCGTGTTGATGTGCACGCGAACGAGCAGATTCGACGCCTTCGCGATGCGCTCGCACTGCGATCGGAATGTCGGCGACCGGTCGTAGATGCGTTGGACCACACGATTGAGGTCGGAGAAAAATTCCACGTTCGCGGGCAGCGTCGACCGCCGGCATTCCCGCTCGTCCGCCGACGTCGCACTTCCGCACAACAGCACGACACTCACCATCACACCCACCCAAGGCTCGATCCGCATGCGCTCTCCTTGCGTCGAAGCGATGACGCGCGCCGAATGGCGGCAGCCATCGCCCGACGTCCGGAGCATCACAGAGCAAGGTAAACGCCAATCGACAAATGTGCGAACTCCCGAAAAACTCTCGGCAAATTCTCCGATCGCCCAATACGTCGCGAACAAGAATGTCCGGACCAACCGGGAACGTGAACGGGAATGTTGGAGGAGGGGCGCGCTAGCGCGCCGAGACGAGACGCAGTTCGGTGGAGGCGTTCGCGTGTTGTGTGTTCTGGGATGTGTGCGACGCTTCGTCGCGCCGGGCCGTCCAGATGGCCTGCGCGAGGTGCGGCGCGATCACCTGCACCAGGCGGCTCTGGTTTTCGGTAAATATCGCCGTCGAGTCCAACGTCAGCGTCCCGACCAGCGACTCGCGTGCGATGAGCGGCACGCTCAGCGCGTATGCGAGCCCTCCCGCCAGACGCGCGCGCTCGCCGAGGTCGAGCCGCGCCTCGGAGTTCACGATGACCTGACGTTGCGCCGCGACCCAGCCGCTGACGCCCTCGCCGAGGCGGAGCATCGTACCGCCAATCTTGTCTGCGGCCGGACCTGCCCCGTGACGCAACGCGAGAGAGCCCCTTTCATCGACGGTGTACCACGCAATCGTCGCGCCGGGGACGACATCCTTCACGAGCTTCGACGCGAGCGCCAGCACGTCGTTCGTCGACGCATCGCCCGCGGTCAGGCGGGCAAGGCTCACGAACGCCAGCACGTCGTCGGACACCCCGGCGGGTGTCACGACGGGCGGTGGCGGCACGGCGACAGGCGCCGCAACGGACCGGGTAATCTGCCGAAGCGCGTCGTGCGGCTGGAACGCCGCCATCTGCGCGACGAGCTCGCGATGCACGCCGATGAAGGTGTCCACCACGAGCGGTTCGTACATGGTTCCGCGCCGCGCGCGCAGGATGTCGAACGCTTGCTCGTCGGACAATGCGGACCGGTACGGGCGGTCGGAGGTGAGCGCGTCGAAGCAGTCCACGACCGAAAGAACCCTCGCGCCGATCGGAATATCCGCGCCCACGACGCCCCTCGGGTACCCGGTGCCGTCCCAGTTCTCGTGATGGCAGCGCACGATGGGCACCACCGGATACGGAAATTCGACGAGCGACAGAATGTCGGCGCCGACGTCGACGTGGCGCTTCATCTCTTCGAACTCGGCTTCGTTCAGCTTGCCGGGCTTGTTGAGAATGTGTTCCGGCACGGCGAGCTTACCCGTGTCGTGCAGCAGTGCCGCGGCTTCGATCGCTTTCAGCGTCGCTTCGTCCTTGACGCCCAGCGCGCGCGCCAGGCCGAGCGCGTACACCTGCACGCGCCTGACATGGCTGTGCGTCACGTCGTCTTTGGCATCGATGGCCATCGCCAGCGTCTCGACCGTCGAGAGGTACAAGCGATCGAGGTGCGCCAGATGGCGGGTCGCATCGTCGAGCCGCCCGATCGATGACCGCAACGTCAGGTGCAACACCAGCAGCAGCGGCACCAGCACGAGGATCGTGGCCGTCAGACCCGCCTCGTACATGACGAGGACGAGACAGAACGAGACCGACGCGGCCGCAAAGTACGTGGCCATGAGCCAGAGGAAGTGCTCGCGCCACACCGCCAGTGTCGGCCGGTCCGTGTCGAGTGCGACGGCGATCGCAATCACCAGCGTGTTCGTGAGGAAGTACACCGCGGTGAACGCGAGCAGCGGCACAACCAGATCGACGGCCGGCGACTGCACCTGCGAGAGCGGCGGCACACCGGCCATCCAGAAGAACACGTGGCTGCCGGCCCAGACCGCAAACGCGCACGCCGACACATTGAAGGTCACTCGCTCGCGCGCATGACCGCGCTTCGATGACACGATGAGCGTGCCGAGCGCCACCGCGAGCGTCGCAGGGGCCGGACCGAAGAGCAGCGCAGTGGTGATGAAAAACGTGTCGGAGACCGTGACTCGGACCGAGATGGACCCGAGCTTCAGCGAGAACGAGCCGGCCACCGCCGTGAGGGCCGCGAAGATCAGCCACTCGTATCGATGCGGGGTCGTCTGCAGCGAGACAACCGACTGGACGATGACCGCAACGCCGACGGCGCCAACCGCGAAGACCCACGCACGCAACCCGTTTCGCGGTCCGGTCATCTCTTATTGATCGGTGACGATCGAATCGCCCCAGATGACCTCTTCGCCTTCCATCTTCCTGGAGTCGCCCCAGATCACTTCCTGGCCCTCGGGATTGGTGAGGTGATCGCCCCAGATGACTTCCTGATCGGCGGACCATCGCGACACGTCGCCCCAGATCACTTCGTTCGGATGCACTTGCGAGAGCGGGTTTGAGAGACCGAGCAGATTCAACTCATCCGACCGCAGGTAGCCCGCGCTCAGCCAGGCCAGCGGCGCCTCGAGGAGCGAGAGGACCCGGAGCCCGTACCCGCGGTAGAGCCGCGTCGTCATCGTGCCGGCATCCCAGAACATCACGCCGCTGGCGGGCGTCAGCACGCCGCCGACGAGGGTGGACACGAGATTGGTCAGACCGCTCGACGCCATCTTGCGGCTCGACCAGAAATTCACGCTGCCCGCTCCGCCCCCCATCAAACCGCCATCGGCCATGTAGGTGGCGCCGCTCTGCAGTGCCATCTTCAACTGGGCCGGCGTGATCTTGGGATGCGCCTGCATCAGAAGTGCGGCGCCGCCGGTGACGACGGCGGCCGACATGCTGGTGCCGCTCAGGTGCATGTAGCCGTTCGTCGAGCTGCCGGCGATGTGGAACTGCGGATACGTGCGGCGCAGGTACGACCCGCGTGCCTCGAGCGACACAATCTTGTTGCCGGGCGCTACCACGTCGGGCTTGACGGCGTTCTCGAACTTCGTCGGCCCGCGCGAGCTGTAAGTCGCCATGATGTCGTCTGAACGATCGGACGTCCCTTTGGTGTTGATCGCACCGACGGTAATCGCGTACGGCGAATTGCCCGGCGACGAAATGCCTCCGAGGATCGGCGAACCGTCATCGGTTTTACCCGCGTTCCCCGCCGACGCGATGACGATGATGCCGGCCATGCTCGCCTTCATCACGGCCTGGCAGAGCGGATCGGTCGTGGACGGCTCGGTGACCGGATGACCGAGCGAAAGGTTGATCGCGCGAATCTTGTACCTGTCGCGATTCTCGATCACCCACTCGATGCCCGCGATGACGTCGCTGGTGTACCCGGTACCGTCCGGGCCCAGGACGCGGACGTTGACGAGCTTCACGCCTGGTGCGACACCGCCGCGAAAACCTGTCGTGATGCCGTTCGAGGCCGACCCACCGCCCGCGATGATGCCGGCGATGTGCGTGCCGTGGCCGTGTGCGTCGTCGGTGGAAGGATCGCCGGTGACCTTGCTGACGCTGGCGATCACTTTCTGATAGAGAGCGGGGTGATCGGAAATGCCCGTGTCGATGACGGCAACCGTGACGCCCGAGCCGTTCACGCCTGCAATGCCGCCGATGCCGAGCAAACCACCGTTCTGTCCTGCCCTCACCTGATCGGCCGCGGTCGACGCGTTCGAGACATCCATGAACGGCGCGACCAGTGCGTCGCCCGACAGGACGTCGTTGGCCGAATCGGCGGCCAGATCGGACACCTGCCCGCTGTTGGCCAGCACGACCGCCGCGCCATCGAGCCATCGCGCGATCGCGAGGCCGTGACGCGAGGCCATCGCCTCGATTTCCGTTTTGGATCCGCGTACGATGACGCGCGTGCGCGCAGTCGAGAGGCGCCCTTCGAACGACAAGAGATCGCTCGAGAGACTGGCGCGGTGACGTTGCCCGCCGACGCCGAAGGTGGAAGCGGCGATGAGGGCGACGACCGCGAAGAACTTCAAAAAGCGTGAGCTGGGGAGCCGCACAGTGTTCATAAATGGCCTCTGGCAACGGGCGCGGGTGAGAGAGCAATCTCGACGCCAGGCTGTCGGCGTCGTTCTTACACGAGGCTTAACTGTTTGATTTATCGAGGCTTAATCGTGTCGGGAAAGTTACGCAGCAGCGCAAGGCCAGACGAGGGTCCTGTGCCAAACCTGCACACGTTTCTCGCATCGGCGGGCGTGATCGGCGGAATTTCTCAGCAAATCTGCGCCGATCGGCTTCGTGTTCAAGTCCGGCACACCTGTGCCGAGCTGGGGCACTCGGGCGCGTCGAGGGTGGGACACTGGTTCAAAGGCCCTGACCGATCAGACAATTGAGTGCCGAACATGCCGGGACAACAGCTCATCAAAGTTCGCCAGCGATTCGATCGCACGCACCTCGACGATCCGCGCACCACCCTGCAACAGCAGCTTCAGCGTCTGAACGACCTGGTTCGACCGGATACACGGATCGCGATCGCCGCCGGCAGTCGCGGCATCGACAACCTCGCCGCGCTCATCACCGGGATCGCCGCGTACGTGCGCGCCCGCGGCGCCCATCCATTCGTCGTGCCCGCAATGGGCAGCCACGGCGGTGCGACGGGCGTTGGTCAGGCCGCGATCCTCAAGGAGTACGGCATCGTCGAAGAGATCGTGGGCGCGCCCGTGCGGTCGTCGATGGATGTCGTGGAACTGCCTCGCGGCGAACTGCCGCTCGGGATCTTCATGGATCGGCACGCTTACGAGTCGGACGGCGTCATTCTCGTCAACCGCATCAAGCCGCATACCGACTACCACGGGTCGTACGAGAGCGGCCTGATGAAAATGGCGCTCATCGGCCTGGGCAAGCTGGAGGGCGCACGCGCCGTGCACGAGTTCGGCGTGCGGGGACTGCGCGAGCTGATCGCGCCGGGAGCGGCGCAGGTGCTGGCAACGGGAAAAATCCTTGCGGGCGTCGGCCTGGTCGAAAACGCGCTGCATCAAACACTGGACGTGCGCGTGTTGATGGCCCGTGAACTCGCGGACGAAGAGCCCCGGCTGCTCGATCTGGCCAGGCGCCACATGCCGCGTCTGCCGGTGGACGAGGTCGACGTGCTCCTGATCGACCGCATGGGGAAGAACATCAGCGGCGTCGGCATCGATCCGAACGTGACCGGGCGCATCGGCGTGAACGGCGAGGACGATGCCGAATCGCCGCGAGTTGGGGCGATGATGGTGTGCGACCTCACCGATCAGTCGCATGGCAACGCGATTGGCGTCGGGCTCGCCGACGTCATCACACGCCGCCTGCACGCGAAGATCGACCGCGACGCGACTTACGCCAACGTGCTGACCAGCGGATTTCTCGAGCGCGGCAAGATTCCGATCGTGGCGGACACACCCCGGGCCGCGTTCGAGATCGCCATGCGAAGCTGCGGGCGGGGAGCGGACGAGGGTATGCGCGTCTTGCGCATCATGGATACGCTCAACGTCGAAGAGCTCTACGTCTCGCCGGCCGTCGTCGACGAGCTGCGAAGCCGGCAGGAGCCCGACATCGTCGGCAGCGCCTCGGATTTATTCGATGAACTGGGTGAGTTGACGGCGTTCTAAGCAAAGAACGCGACAACACACACACGGAAAGATCTAACAAGAGATCAGGAGTTCAAGAGATCAGGATTAGTAGTTCTCCTGATCTCCTGAACCCTGTTTTTTTGTGTTTTTCGTTACGAGAGGGGCGCCGGCAGATCCGATTTGCCCATCAGGAAGAGATCGACGCCGCGTGCCGCGCTGCGGCCCTCGGCAATCGCCCACACGATCAGCGACTGGCCGCGCTGCATGTCGCCGGCGGCGAAGATGCCGGGCACGCTCGTCATCCAGTTCGCGTCGCGCCACACGTTACCGCGCTCGGTCAGCTTGACGCCGAAATTCTCGAGCAATCCCTGACGCTCGGGGCCGAGAAAGCCCATGGCGAGCAGCACGAGGTCGACATCCATCTCGAACTCGCTGCCCGGCACCTGTTCGAACGACATCTTGCCGTCTTTGCGCACGAGCTCGACCGTCGAGCCGTGCAGCTTCTTCACGCGCCCCTGGTCGTCTCCGCTGAAACGCTGGGTCGAGACCGAGTACACCCGCTCGCCCCCCTCTTCGTGAGCGGTCGACACGCGGAAGACGTTCGGCCATGTCGGCCATGGATTGTCCGCGGCGCGGGTGTCCGGCGGCTTCGGGAGCAGCTCGAACTGATGCACGGACAGAGCGCCCTGGCGGTGGACCGTTCCGAGGCAGTCGGCTCCCGTATCGCCGCCGCCGATGATCACGACGCGCTTGCCCTTGGCCGTGATGAAGTCGGCGTCAGCAATCGTGTCGCCTTCCACCCGTTTGTTCGAGAGCGTCAGGTACTCCATCGCGAAATGGACGCCCTTCAGCTCGCGGCCCGGCACCTGGAGATCGCGCGGCCAGCCGGCGCCGCCGGCCAGGACCATCGCGTCGTATTCCGACTTCATCCGATCGATCGTCAGGTCTACGCCGACGTTGACCTTCGTGCGGAACGTCACGCCTTCCTGTTCCATCAGCGTCAACCGGCGATTCAGGACCTTCTTCTCCATCTTGAACTCGGGGATGCCGTAGCGCAGCAGCCCGCCGATGCGATCGGCCTTTTCGAAGACGGTGACGAAGTGACCCGCGCGGTTCAGCTGCTCGGCCGCCGCCAGTCCGGCCGGGCCGGAGCCGATGACCGCGACCTTCCGGCCGGTGCGCACGAGCGGCGCCTTGGGGGTCACCCAGCCCTGTTCGAAGGCTTTCTCGATGATCGCCACTTCGATCGACTTGATCGTGACGGGGTCGTCGTTGATGCCGAGCACGCACGACCCTTCACACGGCGCCGGGCAGAGGCGCCCGGTGAACTCGGGAAAATTGTTCGTCGCGTGCAGCCGGTCGATGGCCGGCTCCCATCGATCGCGGTACACGAGATCGTTCCAGTCGGGAATCAGGTTGCCCAGCGGGCAGCCCTGATGGCAGAACGGAATGCCGCAGTCCATGCAGCGCGCGCCCTGCTTCTGGAGCTCTCCCTGCGCGTACGGAAGATAGACCTCTCTCCAGTCGTTGAGCCGCTCGGGCACAGGACGGGTCGACTGTTTCTTCCGGTGAATTTCGATAAAACCTGTTGGTTTACCCATAACTCAAGAAAAAACAAAACAAGAGACTAAGAGATTAGGAGTCTTCTTTGAAAAGAATTCTCCTAGTCTCTTAATCTCCTGTTTCTTAGACAGTGCCGACGAGTTCTGCGAACGCGGGCTCGCGGTTCTCCGCCCTCGCCTTCGCTTCGGCCAGGAGCACGCGCTTGTAATCGCGCGGCATGACCTTCACGAACGGAAGATCGGCAAACGTTGCCAGGATCGACTTCGCATACAAACTGTTGGTGAACAGCACGTGGCGCTCGATCATCTCGCGCAACGTTCTCCGGTCGTCGTCGCTGAGCGGCTCGAGATCGACCATCCCAGTGTTCAGCCGCTGGGCGAACGTCCCGTCCCGGTCGAGCACGTAGGCGATCCCGCCGCTCATGCCCGCGGCGAAGTTGCGTCCGGTCTTGCCCAGCACGACCACGCGGCCGCCCGTCATGTACTCGCAGCCGTGGTCGCCGATGCCTTCGACGACTGCCCACGCGCCGCTGTTGCGCACGGCGAACCGCTCGCCCGCGACTCCGCGCAGGTACGCCTCGCCGCTCGTCGCGCCATAGAGGGTGACGTTGCCGACGATGATGTTCTCTTCGGGCACGAACATGGCTTTCGACGACGGGAACGCCGCGAGCGTGCCGCCTGACAGCCCTTTTCCGAAGTAATCGTTGGCATCGCCCTCGAGCGTCAGCGTCATGCCCGGCGGCACGAACGCGCCGAAGCTCTGCCCCGCCGATCCCTTGAAGCGAATCGTAATGGTCCCGTCCGGCAGCCCTTTCGCGCCGAAGGCGCGCGTCACTTCCGAGCCGAGAATGGTGCCCACCGTCCGATTGACATTGCGAATCGGCATGCTGAACTCGACCCGCTTGCGGTGCAGCAGTGCGTCCTCTGAACGGCGAATCAGCTCGTTGTCGAGCGCCTTGTCGAGGCCGTGGTCCTGCGCGCGGACGCAGCGCTGGGCGACGGTTGGCGCGACAACCGGCTTGTAGAGGATCTGCGAGAGATCGATGCCGGCCGCCTTCCAGTGGTCAACCGCTTTGGTGATATCGATCTTGTCCACCCGCCCGATCATCTCGTCCATCGTCCGGAAGCCCAGCTGCGCCATCAGCTCGCGCACGTCCTCGGCGATGAAGTGGAAGAAGTTCTCGACGAACTCGGGCTGGCCGTTGAAGCGCTTGCGCAGCTCCGGGTCCTGGGTCGCCACGCCGACCGGACAGGTGTTCAGGTGGCAGACGCGCATCATCACGCAGCCCAGGACGACGAGCGGCGCCGTGGCAAATCCAAACTCTTCCGCGCCGAGCAGCGCGCCGATGACGACGTCGCGGCCCGTCTTCATCTGACCGTCCACCTGCACCACGATGCGATCGCGCAGGTTGTTGAGCACCAGTACCTGCTGCGTCTCGGCGAGGCCGAGCTCCCACGGCACGCCCGCGTGCTTGAGGCTCGTCAGCGGCGACGCACCGGTGCCGCCATCGTGGCCGGAAATCAGCACGACGTCGGAATGCGCCTTCGCCACGCCCGCCGCAACCGTCCCGACGCCCACCTCCGCGACCAGCTTGACGTGAATCCGCGCGCGCGGGTTCGCGTTCTTGAGGTCGTAGATCAGCTGCGCGAGGTCCTCGATCGAATAGATATCGTGGTGCGGTGGGGGCGAGATGAGCCCCACGCCGGGCGTCGCATGACGCACCTTCGCGATCCACGGGTACACCTTGTGGCCCGGCAACTGACCGCCCTCGCCCGGCTTGGCGCCCTGGGCCATCTTGATCTGCAGATCGTCGGCGTTCACCAGGTACTCGCTCGTGACCCCGAACCGCGCCGACGCCACCTGCTTGATCGCGCTCCGGCGCGAATCGCCGTTTGCGTCGGGAATGTAGCGCGCCGGATCCTCGCCGCCTTCGCCCGTATTCGACTTGCCGCCCAGCCGGTTCATGGCGATGGCCAGCGTTTCGTGCGCCTCGCTGCTGATCGAACCGTAGGACATCGCACCCGTGGCGAACCGCTTGATGATGCTGGCCGCCGGTTCGACCTCCTCGATCGGAATCGGCTGGGCCGCCACCTTGAGCTCGAACAGGCCACGCAGCGTCGCACGCTTGCGCGTCTGCTCGTTCACCGCCTGGGTGTATTCCTTGTAAATCTTGTACTGGCCGCTGCGCGTCGCGTGCTGCAGCTTGTAGACCGTATCGGGATTGAAGAGGTGGTACTCGCCGTCGCGGCGCCACTGGTACTCGCCGCCTTCGTCGAGATCGCGCTCGGCGACCGGGCGCAGCGGGAAGGCCAGTTCGTGGCGTGCGCGTACTTCCTGGGCGATCGCCTCGATGCCCACGCCGCCAATGCGCGACGCCGTCCACGTGAAATAGCGATCGACGAAGTCCTTCGCCAGGCCGACCGCTTCGAAGATTTGCGCGCCGCGATAGCTCTGCAGCGTCGAGATGCCCATCTTCGACATCACCTTCAGCACGCCCTTGTTCAGGGCTTTTATGTAGTTCTTGACCGCTTTCTCGTGTGTCAGCCCGGGCAGCATGTCCCGGCGAATCATGTCGCTGAGCGTCTCGAACGCCAGGTACGGGTTCACGGCGCCTGCGCCGTAGCCGATGAGCAGCGCCAGGTGATGCACCTCGCGCGCCTCGCCGGTCTCGATGACGAGCGCGGCGCGATTGCGCGTGCCCTCGCGCACGAGGTGATGATGGACGCCAGCGGTCGCCAGCAGGCTCGGAATCGGCGCGAGCTTCATGTTCACGCCGCGATCGGACAGGATGATGATCGTGTAGCCCTGCTCGACCGCTTCGCTCGTGCGGCGCTGCAAATCCTCGAGCGCGCGCGACAGCCCGGTGCCGCCCGAATCGGCGTCGAAGAGCATCTGCAGCGTAATCGACTTGAAACCGCGCTCGTCGATGTGGCGCAGCCTGGCCAGCTCTTCGTTGTTCACGATGGCCGACTTGACCTTGATCTGACGGCAGGCTTCGGGGCCCGGCTTCAGGAGGTTCGCCTCCGGGCCAATCGTGGAGCCCATCGAGGTGACGAGCTCCTCGCGAATCGCGTCGAGCGGCGGATTGGTCACCTGCGCGAAGAGCTGCGTGAAGTAGTCGTACAGCAGGCGCGGCTTGTCCGAGAGCACCGCCAGCGAGCGTGTCGGTGCCCATCGAGCCGATCGCTTCTTCGCCGTTGAGCGCCATCGGCGCGAGCAGAATCTTCAGATCCTCCTGCGTGTAGCCGAACGTGCGCTGCCGGTTCACCATCGTGTAGTGATCGGGCAGCGGCAGCAGCGGCGCGGGCTTGAGGTCCTCGAGCGCCACCATGTTCTGCGTCGAGCCACTTCGCGTAGGGCTGCTCCGACGCCAGCTCGCGCTTGATCTCCTCGTCCTCGATGATGCGTCCCTGCTCGGTGTCGACCAGGAAAATCTTGCCCGGGTGCAGCCGTTCCTTGAGCAGGATGTTCTCGTCGGGCACGTCGAGCACACCGACTTCCGACGCCATGATGACCAGGTCGTCCTTGGTCACGTAGTAGCGCGACGGACGAAGCCCGTTGCGGTCGAGCACGGCGCCGATCACCTTGCCGTCGGTGAACGCGATCGACGCCGGGCCGTCCCACGGCTCCATCATCGTCGCGTGGTACTCGTAGAACGCCTTGCGCTCGGGCGACATCGTCTCGTGGCCGGCCCACGGCTCGGGAATCATCATCAGCACCGCGTGCGGGAGCGAGCGGCCCGTCATGACGAGGAACTCGAGCACGTTGTCGAAGGTCGCCGTATCGCTGCCGCCTTCGCGGATGACCGGCAGAACCTTCTGCAGATCGTCGCCGAGGACGTCCGATTCGCACATCGCTTCGCGCGCGTGCATCCAGTTGATGTTGCCGCGCAAGGTGTTGATCTCGCCGTTGTGCGCGATGTAGCGATACGGATGCGCGAGCGGCCACGACGGGAACGTGTTGGTGCTGAAGCGCTGATGCACCAGCGCGAGCGCCGAGGTGACGTCCGGATCCATCAGATCGGGGAACATCGTCTCGATCTGATCGGCGATGAGCATGCCCTTGTAGATGAGCGTGTTCGCCGACAGGCTGGGAATGTAGAAGTACTTCTTGTCGGTGCTCGCGATCGGCAGCTTGTCGACCTCGTGCTCGATGCGCTTGCGGATCACATAGAGCTTGCGCTCGAACTGGGGATCGAAAAGGGGTCGGGAGGGTTTTTCGATGGGATCGGGCGAAAAACCCTCCCGACCCCTTTTCGATCCGGCTCCCACAAACAGCTGCTTGAAGTACGGCTCGACCGCGGCGGCCGATGCCCCGACCAGGCGATCGTCGGTCGGCAGATCGCGCCAGCCGAGCAGCACCTGCCCTTCCTCGTGGACGACTTTTTCGACGACCGCCTCAATCGTGGCGCGCGCGGATGGATCGCTCGGCAGAAAGACGCAGCCCGCGCCGTATTCGCCGGCGGGCGGCAGCTCGATACCGAGATTCAGCACCTGCTTCCGGAGAAACGCGTCCGGCATCTGAATAAGGATGCCGGCGCCATCACCGGTGTTCACCTCGCAGCCGCACGCACCGCGATGGAGCAGGTTGACGAGCAACTGCAGCGCCTGCCGCACGATGCGATGCGAGCGCACGCCTTTGACGTTGACGACGAACCCGACGCCACACGCGTCCTTCTCGTAGGCGGGGTCGTAGAGGCCTTGCGCGGGTGGACACCCGGGATCGCGATCCATAAAGAAGGACTAGTTATCTGGTACCCCTAGCCATAAGTAAAATACAATTTTTACATTCGATGTATCGAATTTCCTGATGTATTGGGTCCAAGCCCCTAATCGTCTGCGTTTTCATCGCGTTATGGCCGCACTGCGGCCACCCATGTCAGGCTTCCCTCCACCTGTTCGACCGAAATCGGGCGGAAACCCGCGGCTTCGAGCTCCGCGGTCAGCGCCTGGCGCGTGAAGTGATGCCGATAGCGCAGCGTGCGGCCAGGCCGGTGACGCCAGAACACATCGCCGGGCTCCGGCGACCAGTCGGCTCGTGCCACGCGCGCGCTCGTGCGAAGCAGCCACAAGCCAGGTGCAGACTGGCGCGTCAACCCGTGATAGCTCACCAGTACTCGCCCTCCGGGCGCGAGATGATCGGCGGCGCTCGCGAGCGCCGCGGCTCGGCGGCGCGCGCCTCGAACGAGCGAATAGCAGCCGTTGGAAAAAATCACCGCGTCGTAGCGTCGATCGAGCGCGGCGGACTCGATCGCCCCCGTGTGCAGCGCGGCCGCAGCACCGTGCCGCGCGAGATGCGCGCGCGCGATCGCAATGACCTGCGGCGAGTGGTCCAGACCCTCGACGTCGTATCCCAGACGGCCCAACGCCAGCAGATCGCGGCCGGCGCCGCAGCCCACGAGCAGCACGCGATCGCCGGATCGGAGGTGGCCCTCGAAGAACTGACGCTCGTCCCGCGACAGCCCGGCGTCCACGTCTTCATCTGAAATGCTGAAGTCGCTCCACTCGTTGCGCGCGGCCGCATCGAGATCGTCGGCACGCAGGAGACCGGCGGCGAGATACAGAAAAGCGTTTCCGAGTGGTCTGGGAAGGGCGGACGAGGCCCAGAGCGAGCGGTGAAGCGAGGCTCGACTTACGCCGAGCACTCGCCTTCTTGAATTTCGGGATTGAACTGCGCGGTCTCCGCGAGGTCGACGTAGTCGTCCGCAACCGCCGATGACGAGGTCATCTTTTCGAGATCGGACAGCACGCTCTTGACGCGTTCCACATCCACTCGCATGAAGAACGCCGTGGCGGTCTCGCCGTCGCTGCTTGTCGGAGACATAGAGATCGAGCAACAGCTCGAGCGCCGCCGTCAGCCGGCGCGCGGGAATCTTCGCGGCCAGACGGCCAAAGCGCACGGCATCGCCGTCCGGCCCGCCGCCCACCATCACGAAGTACTGCGGAATCGCCCTGCCGGCCACCTTGCGGACGCTGCCCTGGAATCCCAGGCCGGCGATGTGATGGCGTCCGCACCCGTTCGGGCAGCCGCTGATCTTGATCTGCAGATCTGGCGCCTTGGCGATGAGCTCCGGATGCTCCCGCAGATGGTCGCCGAGGAATCTTCCAAGCCCGCGCGACTGCGTGACGGCGAGCTTGCACGACTCGGCGCCCGGGCAGCTCGTCACGTCGGCAATCGTGCCCGCATCGGCCAATCCCAGTCCTGCGGCCGCGAGCTGACGGTACAGCTCCGGTACGGCGTCGGTCGGTACCCAGCGGAAGACGAGGTTCTGCTCCGCCGTGATACGCACCATGCCGTCGGCGAACGCGGTCGCGAGATCGCCGAGGATGCGCATCTGCTGGCTCGTGAAGTCGCCGAGCGTAATCGTGGCGTTCACGACGAAATAGCCGCTCTGCTTCTGCTTGCGCACGTTGGTGCTGAGCCAGTGCGAGTAGTCGCCGTTCATCGTCGGCAGCATGGGACGCACCTGCGGAACGATGCCGGGACCGGTCACCTGCGAGCTCATCGCGCGCGACACTGTTTCGAGAATCGGCGGAGAATCGATGCGGCGCCACGCCGGCGCCTGCTCGGTGGGCGGACACTCGGGATCGAACGGCAGACTCGCGCCGCCCGCCGACCTGAATTCAGCCAGCTTCTTGTTGTACTCGGCGAGAAACGCCTCCCATCCGATCGACTTGATGAGGAACTTGAGGCGGTTCGCCTGCTTGTGCTTGTAGTCGCCGAACTGGTGAAACACACGAATCACCGCTTCGGCGACGTTGAAGATCTCGGAGGCCGGCAGAAACTCGTGCACCGGCACCGCCGACTTCACCATGATCGACGTGCCGCCGCCCACGACGACGCGGAAACCGCGCTTGCCGTCCTTGATCGCGGCGCGATAGCCCAGGTCGTGCATGCCCAGGAGCGCGTGATCCGCGTCGGTGCACCCCTCGAACGCGATCTTGAACTTGCGCGGCAACGACGAGCTGAGCGGATGGCGCAGAAGATATCGCGTCATCGCTTCCGAATATGGCGTGACGTCGAAGAGCTCTGAGGGCGAGACACCAGCCTCCGGGCAGCACGTGATGTTGCGCACGGAATTGCCGCAGGCCTCGCGCGTCGTCAGGCCGGCATCGGCCAGAAGGCGCATCGCGGGCTCGACGTCGTGCAGCTTGACGAAATGAAACTGGATATTCTGACGCGTCGTGATATGCCCGAAGCCGCGCGAAAAGCGCTCGCCGACCTCGGCCAGCGCCTCGAGTTGCGGCTGGGTCAAGACTCCCTGTGGAATCTTGATGCGCATCATCTGCACGTCTCCGGCCTGACGCTGGCCGTATGTGCCGCGGACGAGCCGGAACATGCGCCACTGGTCGGGGGTCAGCTCGCCGCTTTCGAACTTCTCGAGCGTGGCGACGAACTCGTCGATATCGGCTTCGCTCGCAAACGAGAGCCGGGTTCTGCCGAGCGTCTTGGGATCGTCAACTGCAGCCATGATTCGGGGTTAATTGGGCATTATCTCACTTTTTCCCAGCGAGGATCTTCCACGCGCCGTGCACGTTGCGGTGCACGTAAAGCGCCGGCAAGAGCCACGTGCCCAATGGCTTATCGCGGAGGCCATAGGCGCCGAGCATGTAGCCGGGGCTGGGCAGCAGCACCTCGCGCAGCAACCGGGCGCGGTCACCCAGCCGTGGCAACGCGCGCAGGCCGGCAAGGGTCTCGTGGTGCCACCTCCGTTCAGACGCCAGATACCGCGCGGAGGGTTCCGGCGCCGCGGCGCGGTTCAGCCCGGCGATGAGATCGGCGTCAACCGGCGTGTTGAACAGCGCCCGAGCCTGCTCCAATGCGCGGCGGCATATCGCCGTGACCTTCCTGGCCCGAGCCAGCTCCTGGAACTCATTCCGCTCGGCCGCCGACAACCCCGACGCGAGCAAGTGGATGTCGAGGAGCCACAGCAGTCGTTCTTCGTTGCGATGGTGCATCACGGGATGGACGCACGCCAGGAGCAGCGCGTCCACACGGCACGGGGCGAGGGCCGACTCGCCGAGCGCAGGTACAGCGATCGCGCGGCCGAGCAGCGCGTCATACGGCAGCAGGTCGGCAAAGACGGGCTGCGTGCTGATGTTCCAGTGCACGTCGAAGGCATGGACCACGCCGAATCGATCGCACTGCTGAACCTCGAACTGCGAAAGCAGCTCGTGGCATTGCACGGTTTCCACGTACGAGAGCGATCGCATCACCTGGCGAGCCGCCTCGACGTCTGCGGCGGAGACCATGAGGTCGGTATCGGCGCGAGGGCGCGATGCCGGCGAGTCGTACATGGTGTAGGCGAGCGGCGTCCCCTTGAGAAGAATCAGACGGATCCCGGCGTCCGCCAGCGCGGCGACCACGCGACGGATTTCTGCTTTGCGCAGAAGCTCTTCCGCGCCACGCGTGCGGGCCGCGTCCGAGAGCTCTTCCCACACCTGCCGGGGCCAGCCGGCCGTCGAGAAACGGATCCCGGATCCGTTTTCATCCGGTGCCTCAGAAAACGGATCCGAGATCCGTTTCTCGGCAGAATCAAGGCTCGACAGTCGCTCGAAACAGAGACCCTCGACCTCGTGTTCGCGGCACAGGTCGAGGAACTGTCGCGCGTCGAGCGCGAGATCGCTCCACCGCCTGACGTCGCCGCGCAGAAACGCGGCGACGAGCGTCAACGAGTCACGTGAGGACGGCATAGTCCTCGAGTTCCGGCACGTGGCCGATCACGACTTCGCCCCTGCATTCAACCCACGCGTGCGCCTCGAGCACGGTGGATGCGCCACTGCGCGCGCCGATACGCAACGTCGCGTCGTATCCGTGGCGCCGCAGCATCGTGCACGCCGTCAGCGCTTCCGCAAGGCACGTCGTTCCCGGCAGGCGTCGCGTGACGGCGGCGGCAGCCCACGTGATTCTCGACAGGATGTCCCCCTGGTTTGGGCTCGATTGTGCGCGGCGATCGAGTCGGCGGGTGAGCTCGGGGAACGACAACACGTGGAGACCGATCCGCACACACACGATGAGCACAAACGCCTCTGCCAGACGCGCCCTGTCGGCAGGGGTCAACCGCGCGAGGATGCGAAACGTATTCACTCGGTTCTCGTCCCGGTGGGATCGTAGCCGACCGGGCACGCCGGCGGCAGGTGATAGAGATCCGTCGATGGAAATCCAACATCCCACGACGCACCCAAGGGGGCGAGGCGATTCAAGTGAAGTGGCGGCGCTGCATAGCCGGCGACGCGCACGGCGCACGCGTACTCGCCAGGCACATCATCGCCCGCCTGCCAGATGAAGAATCTCAACGAGCCGGGCGAAGCGGCGCGGCGATGGCCCGGTGGCCGAAACGCGTCGAGATGCGTGGCCCACCGCGCCCAGTCGGCATGGCTCGACGCGACAAACGATCGATAGTGAGAGCCGGCTGCCTCAACTGGAAAGAAATACAACGCGTCAGGTCCTACGACCGAGGACCCCTCGGGAACCTGCCGGCGGATGAATTCTGTAAGGGGAACCGGGTCGCGCGCCTCCCAGGTGGCCGCAATCCGAAGGTCACGAACCCCGGCCACCGCAAGGTTGACCGCCGCCAACGCCGCGACGATGGCAGCCAGCCCAGCCGTCGGAAGACCGAAGGCACGTCGCGGCAACGCCAGAACCACGGCCAGGACCGGAACGGCGAAATACATGCCCAGCGAGAACGTGATGTTCATGCCCCAGACAACGATCACGCCAGTGGCAATTGTGGCCGCGAGCGCGAAGAGCGCCGCCACGGCCTGAGTGTCGTCACCGCGAGAAGTCCGGACGAGATGCCAGAACCCGAGCACCCCACCGGCAAGCGCCGCCGCGGGCGTCACCACCGACGACCAGTTGAATGCGAACACACGCGTCGCGGACTCGAGCATCGCAACATCCGTGTCCTCGCGCGTCAGGATGAAGAACATGCTGCGGCCCCACGCAACAGGACCACCGTGCTCGAGGAGAGTCCACAGCACGAAGCCGGTTGTGAAGACGCCACCAGCCATCACGACCTGCCTGAGCGCGCCAGGCCGACGCGTCATGAATGCCGTCGCGCACGCGCACAACAAGAAAGACGCGACAAACGGATAGCTGCGCGGTGTCGTCAGCGCCGCGAGAAGCAGGAACCCTCCGGCGATCGACCCCGCCATCGCCCCTCGCGTGGGCACCAGCAAGCCACGCGCGAATGCCGCAAGCGCCATCAACTGAAACCCGATGGCAAGAGCTTCCATGTCGCCGCTGGTCGCCGCCGCCCCGATTTCTGGCGTGAGCCATATCAGCACGATCGCCAGCAACCATCGCGTACGGTCGCCGCTCAAGCACGACGCCAGCCACGCGGCGCCTGCCCCGACCAGCACCACGCCCAGCAAACCGGGAAGCTTCGAGCTCTCGATCGAGAATCCGAACACCGCGAACGACCACGACATGAGCGTGAAGAAAACAGGACCGTAGAAAGGAAGGTGATCGACCGCGGCCGGCGAGAACCAGGTCGTCGATGGCACGCCGCTGCCATCGATCTGCAGCGACCGCGCGATGGACGCGTAAAGCTGTGCGTCCGGCCAGGGCGTCGGCGCCCGCCCGCGGGTGATGAAGAAGCTCACGAGCATCAGGCACGCCGTCACGGCCAATGCCGCGGGACCGATGCGCGCCGCGGTCATGACGGCTCGCGAATCTCCACCAGCCCGCGCTCGACGAGATGGCTCACCAGCGTGCAGACATCTTCTCGACAGCGTGCTGGATCGACGTCATAGAGCTCGACCAACGCACTCACGATCTCGTCCACTGTCGCCGTGCGTTCCAGCAGCTTCCAGATTTCCGCGCCGGCGCCATCGAGGCCGTAGTAGGTGCCGTCGTTCAGGTTCAACATCACGACTTCGGCGCCCAGCTCGCTCGCCAGCACGTCGTGAGCAATCGCAACGGTCGAGGATAAAGGAATGTTGGCGCGAGCCATCGATGATCGCAAAGTATTATAAAGTCCGAATCGAATCATGAACGGCATCGCAGGCGTGTGGAATCTCGACGCGCGCCCAATCGAGCGGGGCGTGCTCGCCACGATGAGCGCCCGTCTCGCCCACCGCGGGCGTGACGGCGAACGCCTGTATCTGTCCGGCCCCGCGGGTCTCGCCTGCCAGCACTCCTGGGTCACGCCTGAAGAGCAGGGAGAACATCTCCCGCTCGCCGGCGCCTCCGGGGCGATCCTGGTGATGGACGGCCGCATCGACAATCGAAGCGATCTCGTCACACGCCTGGAGCTCGAGGCGACCGCCAGCGATGCGCGCTGTGTGCTGGCGGCATACGAAACCTTCGGCGAGGGGTTCGCCGAGTGCCTCAACGGCGATTTCGCGCTCGCGATTCTCGACGCCGGCCGAGAACGCCTCATCCTGGCGCGGGATGCGCTCGGCGTCCGCCCCCTCTATTACTTCCACAGTCCGCGCCTGTTCGCCTTCGGCTCGGAGATCAAGGCGCTGCTGGCTCATCCCGATATCCCGGCCGAGCCCGACGACGAGGGCGTCGCCGATTTCATGCTCGTCGGCGCGCGACCGCTCGATCGGCAGGACCTCACGTGCTTTCGCGGCATCTCCGCCGTCGTCCCCGCGCACATTGTCGTCGCCACGCGTCAGGGAACCTCCAGCCGCCGCTACTGGAACTTCGACACCCAGGCTCGATTGCGTCTGAAGACGTCCGAGGAATATGTCGAGGCATTCCATGAGCGGTTTGCCACCGCCGTGAAACGACGAACGCGTTCGGCGTTCCCGGTCGCGTTCTCGGTAAGCGGCGGCCTCGATTCGTCGTCCATCATCTGTCAGTCGGAGACGCTGCGCCGTAACGGCGAGCTGCCGGCTCCCTCAATCACCGGGCTTTCCTACGTCTCCGATCGCGTGAATACCGATGAGCAGCAGTTTCTTCGTGAGATCGAAGACAGATTCGATCTGCAATTCGACCGCTTCACCATCGAGACGCGGACCGGCCTCGTCGAGGGCGCGCGGGAACAGGTGTCTGCCATCGAAGCGCCGTTTGTGGACTACATGTGGGGCGTCACGCGCGAGTTGCACGTGCGGGCCGCGGCCACCGGGGCACGCTCGATGCTGTCGGGGCACTGGGGCGATCAGATGCTCTTCTCGAGCGCGTACCTGATCGACTTGTTCCGTCGAGGGGCATGGCCGTCGATCTGGCGTCACACGCGCGAGTACGGCCGGTATTTCGGCAACGAGGAAACCACGAGGCGCCGGCGTCTGCTGCTCGTCGACGCCGCGCGGTACCACGTGCCACGCTCGCTCGCCGCGCCGCTCAAATGGCTTCGAATGCGGCTGTTCGCGCCACCCCGGCCGAAGTCATGGTTTGCACCATCGTTTCTCCGAACCGCATTGAAGCATCGCTACAAGCTGGCGACGCTTGACGGGCCGTTTCACTCGGCCCATGCCTGTGCCATCTACATCGAAGCCCGCTCGAAGTACCAGGTGCAGTGCATGGAGTGGAACAGCAAGGTCGGCGCTCGGTACGGGCTCGAAGCGGCGTTTCCGTTCCTCGATCGCGATCTCATCGCGTTTCTGATGGCGATTCCCGGAGAGATGCACGCGCCCGATGGCGTGCCGCGCGCCCTCTTACGCGAAGCGATGCGCGGCATCCTGCCCGATTCGATCCGCGCGCGCACATGGAAGTCAGACTTCAGCGCGTTCGTCAGCCAGGGTGTCAACGACGATGCCGGCGCGATCCTGCACACGTTGAACCGCAACTGTCTCGCCGTACGCTTCGGCTACCTCGATCCGGAAAGACTGGCCCCCGAGCTCACCCGCCTGGCCGGATTGCTGACCGCCGAGGATTGTTCGGACAGTTGGGACATGGCCGACACGTATGGCCTCGAAATGTGGCTTCGGGTATTCTTGGGCGGACACGTCCTCAACGAGGAGCACGCATGAAACGCAAGCCAGAGCAGCCGGCGACGCCCAAGCGGACCTACCGGACGCCGTCGCTGAAGGTCCACGGCGATTTCCGCAAGGTGACCGCCAGCAAGTCGGGCACCAACAACGACGGCACCGGAAAACCGCGGACGAAGAACAACAACCCGAACACCTAGATCGAATGCCCGTGCGATACCGCTTGTACGGGCTCACCGTCGAGTGCGACTTCCCGCTTTCCTGCCCCCGGAATTCCCAAGACAGCGCGCCTGACGTTCGACTGAAACGCGCCGACGCCAGGCGGTTCGGCCAGGTGCGTGCGATCGCGAAGATTCCATCACGTGCGGCGCACTGGTTCGAGTGCGCGCGGCTCGAAGACGGCTCCACCTACCTGCGATGGGCGCGGCTCTTCGAGTTTCTCGTGGCCCCAGACGGACGCACGATCGAGTGTCGCCCGCTCGAGCAGGCCACTCGTCACGCCTTGACGACGTATCTGCTGGGACAGGTGCTGTCGTTTTCTCTGCTCTCGTTCGGATACGAACCGCTGCACGCCACAGCCGTCGTCATCGACGGCTCAGCGGTGGCGTTTCTCGGGGACTGCGGCGACGGAAAATCGACGCTCGGAGCGGCACTCGTCGCGCGCGGGTTCCCGCTCCTCACCGACGATGTGCTGGCGTTGAAGTTCGACGGCAACCGGTTCCTGGCCTGTGCCGGACCGGCACGGCTCAAGCTGTTTCCATCGGTCGCGCGCTCGCTGCTGGGACGATCGGGAATACACCGGCTGAACCCAGGAACGCGCAAGCTCGTGCTGCCGCTCTCGAGCCATCGCGCCTCGTCCGATGCCGCTCCGCTGGATGCGTTGTACGTGCTGTCCGGGCCGGCACGCAGCCGCCGCGCCGCGCGCGTCACGCTCACCCCGCTGACGGGCCAGCGCGCGTTTCTCGAAGTGATTCGATCGACGTTCAACCTGATCCAGGTCGACAAGGCACGGCTCGAGCATCAGTTCGGGATGGCGGCGGATCTCGTGAAGGTGGTGCCGGTGACGCGACTCACTTATCCGAGGAGGCTGTCGCGTCTGGAAGAGGTGTGCGAGGCGATCCTGGGACGGCAAACAGGCTCAACGTCAGATCGTCGTTCGGCATGATCTGCACGAGCCTCGCGAACTGTTCCAATCCCGGCTGAACCTGCCAGTCTCCTGTCAGCGCCCACACTCGCGGGCGATCTTTCAACGACAGCAGCACCTGGTCGTCGTGTTCGGACCATTCCCGGTCGAGATAGCGGCCGACGACGTAAGGATGGGCGCCAAGGCCAAGCCGATCCTTGTAGTACTCGTAGACCGGCTGCAGCTCTCCTGTGTAAATCACATCGCCGGGACGCACGCGCTCGGCTGATATGCCGCAGCATCGGCCGGACCTCGAGAAACGGTCTGGGGCCGGCGCGGAGATGCTCGACCGTTCTCACGCTCATCGGGAGCCAGCGAGCGCGACCGCGGCCAACGCGCCAAGCGGCGTCCAGACAGACCGCATCCGCTGCACGATGACCGCCACGCCTTCGCACGTCGGCAGGAGCAGAAGCGGGCAGCACAAAAAGGATCATCCGGTGCCAGAACGGGTACAGCTGAAAGAGCGACGCGATCGCCAACGCGATGACCGGCACCGCCAGGAAGAGCGCGTGCGAGCGCAACCGGACGAACACGGCCAGCATGCCCACCACGCAGATTGGGATGAGCGGCCAGGGATGTACGGTGACGAGATCGAGCGGCACGATGAACGCGCTGGCCACGAGACTGTAGCTGCGATGCCAGTCAGAGAATGTGATGAACCGATCCGCCCAGAACGCTCTGAGGAAGCCGTCCGTGTCGACCGACCGCAGCGAGACGAGGTGGTTCACGCCGAACCCAACCGCCCATACCGCCACGACCGCGCCGACGCGCGACAGGCCAGGCCAGTCGCGGCGCGCCGGTGCGGTCGACCCCGAGCCCGACAGCGAGACCCGTCAGCAGGAACACGAACGTAAACGAGAAGAACACGCCGACCACACCCAGGAACGCGGCGCCGGCCGCGCGGCCGCGCGTCAGCTCGTGCCGGGCGAGCCAATCGCCCAGAATCAACGCCGCAATCGCGAACGTGAGATCGGAGCTGTACTGCTTGCAGTTCGCGCTCCAGTAGACAGCCGATGGAGACAGCGCGAAAAACGCGAGGGCCAGAAGCGCTGCTCCACTTGAAAGGTACGCACGCGCGGCCATGTAGAACAGTGGCAGTGACACGAGACCACACGCGAACGCCGGCAACCGCAGCACGCGCTCGGAATCGCCGAACATGAGCGACGACGGCCTTGGTGACGAGGACAAATCCAATCGGTGCCGCCTGGTGGAACTCATAGGGGCCGAGCAGGTCCCAACCCGACTTGCGCAGAATGTTCAGCGCCAGCGCCGCCTCGGGCCACCAGAACGATCGGTCGAACAGATACATCTGAAGGCGCAGCCCCGCCGCCCACGGCGATGAGTGCGGTGACCGCCATCGATGACGCGGCGGTTGTCAGACACCATCGCGTCTCTCCGGCACACGCGCGAGCGCGACAGCCGCATAGAAGAACAACACGAACTCCATCGGTGCGCGGTATCGCGTGGCGGGCACGTACACGGCATAGACCACGACGAAGACGCAGGCGATCGCCCACAGCGCAAAGTCGTGCGCGAGCACGTGGCGGCGCAGGTAAATGCCGGCAACAGCCGCGAGCATCACGAACGACGCGGCCAGGGTGTGGCTGATGACTTCGATTCGCGGACGTGTCACTGGCGCCTCGACAACGGCCTTATCGAGTGGTGCGAGCGTCACGCGGGTCTCCGGACCAGAGACGTACAGCGGGATCAGCCGGGGCGAGAGGAAGTACCCGACGTTCGCGAGCTTTTCCGTGATTGTCCGCACCGGCGAGGCCTTCATGTGCTCGATCGCGGCGCTCGTCAGGTACGCATCGATGCGCGGGATGTAGTCCGCACTGCCCGGCACGATGTCGGGCCGGGCCGTCATCGCCAGCTCGTAGGCCACCGGCTCGAGCAGGTCGAGATCGTAGTCGGGCAGAAGCGCCGCCGTGTATGGCGAGTTGCCGATGAAGAGGTTGATTCCGCTCCGGGTCGGCCACCAGGATCCGTTCGCCCGGTGATTCCGAATCCACCATGGCAGCACGAGGAGCATCGCCACACCGGCGACCACCGCTGCGTCGCGCGCCTGGCCTCGCCGCACCAGGACAGCCCCGACGAGCACCATGAGCGGCAACACCATGGCCCGGCTGAGCATGCTGAGCCCGAGCCAGGCGCCGGCGATCGCGGCAGACGCGACGCCCGCGATCGACGCGGCGGCGCCGGCAAACCCGACGAGCAGGACGGTTGTGAGTGACGAATCGCCAACCGTGGCCGCATGCCGGACGAGCATCGGATAACCGGCAAACAGCAGTCCGGCGAACACGCCGGCGCGCGCCGATCCCGTCCGGCCGAGGACGAGCCGGTACAGCAGCACCGCACCGAGTGAGGCGACCGCAATCTGCATCAGCTGGACGGTCAGCACGGAGTCGCGCGCGATGAGCCGTGCGCCGGCGAGAAACAGCGGATAGAGCGGTTCGAAGTCGGTCACGGGAAGGCCATCGATCGTGAACGTTCCCGTTCGAACCAGACTGCCCGACAACGCCCAGTATTGGCTTTCGATTGGAGGACGAATCAGCAGCAGGTAGGCAAGACGCGGAAGGGCGGCGGCACAGAACAGGATGGCCGCCAGTTTCATATCACGCGCGCACCCTGACTACTCACCTTTCCTGCGAACAGATCGCTGTCGAGGCCGGCCGCCGATCGGAATGCGGCCTGCATGGCGGCGCCGATCCGTTCAGCGGCGATCACGCTCTCCGCAAACGCAAACACCGAGGGCCCGGACCCGGCAATCGAACAGCCGAGCCCGCCAGCCTCGAGCGCGGCTGTCTTGACGGCATCGAATCCCGGAATCAGCCGCGAGCGGAGCGGTTCGACCAGACGATCTTCGACGCTGCGTCCCAGGAGCCCGAGATCGCCACGGCCAAGACCCGCGACGAGCGCCGCGACGTTGCCGAGGTTCGGCACGATGTCGTCGAGCGCGTACGTGCGGCCCTTCACGAGCGGCGCGCCTCGGCCGTCGACACTTTGCAGTGCGGGTGCACCACGCTGATGTGCAGCGTGTCGGGGACCGGCAGCGCGAATGACCTCGAAGGGCTGATAGCTGCGGACGAGCACGATGCCCCCCATGACGCTCGGCGCCACGTTGTCGGCATGCGGCGTCCCCGATGCGGCGCGCTCGCCTTCCATCGCGCTCGCCACGACGTCGGTCTGCGGCGAGCGGCCTGCCGAGCAGCTCGTTGACGGCGACCGCGCCTGCCGCGCTGCTGGCGCCAGAACTGCCGAGCCCGCTCGCCAGCGGCATCTGTTTGTGCAACCAGAGCCGCACGCCTCGATTCGCGCCGGTGCGTCGCAGAACATCGGCCGCGGCACGTCCCGACCACGTTCTTTCCGGGGTCGCGGCTAAGAGGCCCACGATCGCCCGTGACGTCGACGATCTCGACGCCGGGACGATCGGGCAGCTCGGCCTCGAGCTCGTCGCCCGGCCGGCTGAGCGCCAGTCCCAGCACGTCGAAGCCTGGCCCGAGATTGGCAACGGTAGCGGGTGCAAACACGCGAATTCGCCGATTCATTCGAAGTTTCGAGAGATTATCACGGCATTCCGATTACGAATTCGAACGGCGTGACACGGAATGGCACACTGAGGTTCGGGCATGATGAGGCAGTTGTCGATCACCATCGGCCTTCTCGCGCTGTTCACCGCGACCGCGTCTTCACAGGTGGTCCAACCGGCGGGCACGCTGGGCGCCCCCACCACGGTGGGACGTCCGTGAAAAAAGGCGAGGCCCTGATCAAGGGCACCGCTGCCGATACGAACTCGGTGCCGGTCCCGAATGCACCCGTCCGCCTGCGAAATCTCGCCGAACAACGGATCGAGCAGGTGGCGATCTGCAAATCAGTCGGCGAAGTTCAGTTTCATCGCACGGCCCGAGGTTCCATACGTCGTCGAAATCTCCGATCGCCTGGGTCGACTGCTCGCCGTCGGCGACGTCATCATCGCCCAGGCCGGCGACGTCGCGCGCGCCACGGTGATGGTCCCCTCGCGCCTGCCCGCCTTGGCCGGCCTCTTCGGCCAACAGCCAACTCCCTGCTTTCGGTGGCATCGTTGGCGGGTATTGCTGTCGCCGATCCGGACGACCCGCCGCTCAGCCCCGAAAAGTAGGCTTCCAGCCGGCGCACGTGACGAACTAAAAGCGAATGTCGTGGTTCGCGGCATTGACAGAATGTCGTTACAATTCTAAATTGTCATATAGAGTTCGTTATTGTGCACTGTCGAAAACTCAACCCTAAGCCGATAAATTGCTAAGCGAAATGGACCCGAGTCAACGGCCCAACGCCCCTACCGCCGCGCGCCAGTCCGCAGCCTCTGCTGCCGCGAAAGGGCTCTTTCCGGCGGACTCGGATACGCATCTGCTCGATCGCCTGAACGCGATCTACAAATACCGCTACGTCATCGTCACGATCTTCCTGCTGGTCATGCTCGGCGGTCATCGTGCGGACCTACACGACGACGCCGATGTATCGCGCGACGACGAGCGTGCTGATCGAGGACGACCGCGCGGCAACCGTCGCCGGCTTCAACACGGCGACGACCCGCGACTACACCAGGATCCCGAGCCGTACTACCAGACACAGCTTCGCATTCTGACCGGGCGCGAGCTCGCCATCGAGAGTGGTGACGAAGCTGCACCTCGGAGACGCTCCCGGAGTTCAACGGTCAGGGGGCCGCAGCGCACCGGACTGAGCTCGGTCCTCGCACACGATCAAGCAGCAGGTGCAAGGGCGCTGCGTGCGTCAGGCCGCCGGAGCGGCCCCGTCCAGCACGCCGGCCGCCGAAGCCGACGACGGCCGACGCGCTCGTCAACGGGTTTCTCGGCGCGCGTCAGCGTCGATCAGGTGCGCGGGAGCCGGCTCGTCAACGTGTCGGTCACGTCGTCCGATCCCGCACTTCGCCGCGCGCGCGGCCGACACGCTGCGTCGAAGAGTACGTGCAGTTCAATCTCGAGTTCCGCACCGCCGCGACGCGGAAGAGCCTCGACTTTCTCGCCGAGCGAAATCGCGAAGCAGCAGAAGAAGGTCGAAGACAGCGAGCGCGCGATGGCGGAGTATCGCGAGACGAACAACGCGCTGTCGCTCGAGGATCGCCAGAACACGGTCGTCGCCGAGCCTGAATCAGGTGAACGATCAGTACACGCGCACCAGAAGCGAGCGGATTCAGAAGGAAGCGCTCTACAACCAGGTCAAGTCGCTGCCGCCGGCCGCGCTGGCCGACTCGCCGGCCGTGACCTCGAACCCGCCGGTTCAGAGCCTCGCGCACGCGACTCACCGAGCTGCAGCGCCAGAAGGTGCAGCTCAACGAGCGGTACGGGCCGAAGAATCCCGCAGGTGATCGAGAACGAGAACGCGATCATCGACACGACCAAGCAGCTACCAGGCGGCGCTCACGGCGGCCGTCGACGCGATCCGCAGCGATTACGAGACCGCGCGCGCCCAGGAGCGCCGGTTCGCCGGCGACGCTCGAAGAGTCGAAGAGCGCCGCGATGGATCTGAACCGCAAGAGCGTCAGCTACACGGTGCTCGAGCGCGAGGCGCAGAGCAATCGCGCAGATTTACGAGGCGCTGCTGCAGCGGCAGAACGAGCTGCAGATTGTCAGCAACAGCGGCGGCAACAACGTGCGGCTGATGGATCGCGCGGTCGTGCCCGGCGCGCCGTTCACGCCCAACGTCCGCCGGAATCTCCTGCTGGGCGCGCTGGCCGGGCTGCTGCTCGCGCTCGGCCTCGTCCTGGCGATCGACTACCTCGACGACACCGTCAAGACGCCCGAAGACATCACGCGGCGGCTCAAGCTGCCGTTCCTCGGGCTCGTGCCGGCGGTCAAGGGCAACAATCACCCGCTGCTGTCGCAGGAAGTGCCGCACGAATTCGGCGAGGCGTTCCGCGCGCTCCGCACGTCGCTCGTGTTCAGCAGCGGCACCGAAGGGCACGCGCGTCATCGCGCTGACCAGCGCACAGCCGCTCGAAGGCAAGACGACGACGGCCTGCAACATGGCGATCGCGCTGGCGTACGGCGGCTCGCGCGTGCTGCTGATCGACGCCGACATGCGGCGCCCGAGCGTCTCGCGCACGCTTGGCATCGACAACACCATCGGCCTGTCGCACCTGCTGACGGGCCAGGCGACGGCGCGGCAGGCCATCCGTCCGTACGGACGTCCAGAACCTGTGGGTGATGACCGCCGGCATGACGCCGCCGAACCCGTCCGAGCTGCTGGCGTCGGACCGGATGAAAACGCTCATCTCGAACGTGCAGAACGGGCCGTTCGACTGGGTCCTCATCGACACGCCGCCGGTGCTGGCGGTGACCGACGCCGTGATCATCGCTCCGTGGGTCGTCCGGCGTGGTGTTCGTCATCGGCTCGGAGATGACGCAGCGCCGGCTGGCGGAACGGGCGGTCGAGACGCTGATGACGAGCCGGCCGCACGTGCTCGGCGCGGTGCTCAATCGCGTTGACATCGTCCGCAACAAGTACTATTACTCCCGCTATTACGGCTACAAGTACAAGAACTACTACGTCAGATCGAACGCGGCGTAGATCGCTCCGCGCCGCGCGGCGCCACGGCCGTGGCGCTGGTGCTGGCGTGGGTGACGTTCCCGGCGGGCGGCGTGTATCCCTGGGTGTGGATTCCCGCGGCGTGCGGCGTCGTGCTGCTGGCCTCGTGGTCGTCCGGCCGAATCGATCGGCGACACGGCGCGCACGAACGTCGCTCGACGTCATGCTGATCCTCTCGGTCGCCGCGATTGCTGCTTCAGCTCGTCCCGCTGCCTCACTCCGTGCTTCGCGTCATCGATCCGCACGCGCGTGTCGCTGCGCGCCGCCGTGTGGCTGATGCCGCCGGCCGCTGACGCCGAGCACGCGTGCTTCCCATCAGCATCGTGCCGCGCGATACGGTCGCGGCGCTCGGCGTGTTTGCCTGCGGCGGTGCTCTTGTTCTGGACGTGCCGGCAGATCTGCGAACAGGGCGGAGCGGGCCGGCATCGATCCGCGCCGATTGCCGTCATCGGCCTCGTCGCCTCGGTGGCCGCCATCGTCCAGCGCGTCGCAGAACCAGGAGCTTGCTCTACGGCATCTGGCGGCCGCTCGACGCCGGCGCACGGCCCGTACGGCCCGTTCGTGAACCGCAATCATTTCGCCACGTGGGTCATCATGGCCTGTCCGCTGGTGTTCGGCTATCTGCTCGCGCGCGCGCCCGTCGACACGCGCGCAGCGCCTGTCGCAGCGCTGGCCTGCGGCGCTCAAGCAGCTCGGCTCGATGCGCGTCTGGCTCGTCGCTTCGCGTGTGCGTGATGACGCTGGCGGTGCTGATCTCGACGTCGCGCTCCGGGCTCATCGGGCTTGCTGTCGGCGCATGGCGGCGAGCACGTTGCTGTCGCGAAGCGCGCGCAAAGGCCCGGGCGTCTGCGATGGACGATCCTTCAGGGAGCGCTGCTCGTGGTCGTCGCGCTGTCGTTCGCCAATTTCGACTCGCTCATCGACGCGCTTCGACGAAACGCTGCTGACAGCCGGCGACGCGGGCCGCGGACGCACGGCGATCTGGGCCGACGCGAGACGGATGATTCACCGATTTCGCGCGTGACCGGCACGGGGGCCGGCACGTTCGGCACGGCGGTCGCCGTTTACCAGACCGCCGAGCCGGGATACTCTATTGGCCACGCCCACAATCACTATCTGCAGCTCGCCGCCGAAGGAGGCGCGCTCGTTGGCGGTACCTGCCGCGCTCGGTCTCTGCGCGTTCTTCGCGCTCGTGTGCTCGCGGCTGACGGACGATGCGAGCGGTCAGACTATCTCGATGCGGGCGGCGCCGCGGCCGGCATCGCGGGCGTGCTTGCTGCAGAGCTTCTGGGAGACGGGATTGAGAATGCCAGCCAATGCCATGCTTGTGTGCTGTGCTGGCGGCGATCGCCACACACGCGCACGCGCGCACGAGGCGACTGATGCTGCGAATCGGCTTCGATCTCGACGGCGTCGTCGCGGATTTCCGAACGGCGTTTCTCGACGCGGCGGCCAGAGCTGCTCGGCCGCGAAGTCGATTCAGCGGCCATCGTCGCCGATGCCCGACCTCGATGCCGTGTCGGCAGCCGACGCGAAGCGCGTGTGGAAGGTGATTACCGAGACGCCGAACTGGTGGCTCGGGCTCGCGCCGTACGAGCCGGCACAAATCGCACGGCTCTATCAGCTCGCGCGCCGGTACCGATGGGAAGTGTCGTTTCTCACCTCGCGCATCTCCGACCGCGGGCGACTCGGTGCAGTTTCAGAGTCAGGCGTGGCTCGAAGCGTACGGCTTCTACATGCCGGCCGTCGTCACCGTTCCGGGCTCGCGCGGCGAAATCGCGAACGCGCTGCGGCTCGATGTCGTCATCGACGATCAGTTTCTGAACTGCCTCGAGGTCGTCGGCGCGTCGCAGGCGAAGGCGATCCTCATCCTGCGATGGGCGACGACAGCGCTCGAACAGCAGGCGACCGAGCGCGGCATCGGCGTCGTCCATCGGCTCGAGGAAGTGATCGAGGTGCTGCTGCAGCTGCAGGACATCCTTCCCCAGAAGCGCGGCGTCGGTCGATGCGTCTTGCGGACTGGTTCTCGCGCAAGGAGCCTGAGAGCCACGTGCTGCCGATGAATCCACGCGCGGCCAGACCGATACCGCCTCATTCCGATTCAGCCTCTTCTAACAAAACAGGAGATTAGGAGATCAGGAGAAATTCTTTTCGAACAGAATTCTCCTGACCTCTTGATCTCCTGTCGAACTGTCTGGGATTAGAACGCGAGTCGGCGGAGGACTGAGCTGGCGGACGGGCGGGTGCTTCAGGAGCTCGACGATCAGCTTGCGGTGGCGGTTGAAGGACGCCGTGCGGCGCACGATCGGCATGACGCCGTCGGTGCGCGCCAGCTCGAAGAGGTCTTCGATGTCGGCATCGCTCATGCGGTGTGCGACCAGGCGCAGCTTGAGCTGGGCCTGAAACTCGGCCGAGAGCCGCTCGCGCCACAGACGCTCGTACGGCGCGAGCCGCTCGGCGCTCAGGTCGTCTGTCGGCAGCGCGTCGATCAGCACATCCGCGGCCAGCGCGGCGCTGACGAGGCTGTAGTAAATGCCACCGCCGGTCGTCGGCTTCACCAGACCGGCGGCATCGCCGATCGCCAGCAGTCGATCGCCATACGTCCGCGACAGCGGCGCCAGCGGCAGGATCTTCTGCCGCGGCCGCCGCATGGCCGACTCGTCGATGCCCCAGCGGCCGCTCACGCGGGCGGTCAGCCGGTCGAAATACCGCGGCGCGTCGCTCTCGCACATCACGCCGACGCGCGCGCACTGCTGCGTGTCCGCGCACCACCGGCACGACCCAACCGAATCCCTTCGGCGCGATCTCACTGCCGAAGTGCAGCTCGACGTCGCCGAGATTGCGCAGGCCGGCAGCTCCATCTGCGCCGTGTGCAGGAACATCCGCGGCATGCCGAGACCCGACCTGCCGATGAAGCGCGTAGTTCGCGCCGCAGGCGAGAATCGCGACGCGCGCGCGGATGTCGCCTGCGCGGTCTTCACCGTGACGCCCTTGCGATCGATCTGCAGCGCCGACACTCGCGCGCGCATCCTGCTCGACAGACACGCCCGCGCGCTGACGCGCGGTCGCGCAGAGCTCCTGATCGAACACGCGTCGATCGATCACCACCGCTTCGACGCGGCCGCCGGAGTAGCTCACTTGGCGGCCGGCCGGAGACCAGAAGCGTGCGGTCGTCAGCTCGTTCAGGAGCGAGCGGCGGGACAGATTGAATTCGTCGAATGCCTCCGCGGCGAGGACGCCCGTGCAATGCACGGGCTCGCCCGACGGCGGGATGCTCTTCGAGCAGGGTGGTGTCGAAGCCGGCGGCAGCCAGGCGCGCTCCGGCGTAGAGCCCCGCGGGCCCTCCGCCGATGATCACCACATCCTGCATCGCGGGCATTCTACTCGCTAAAACTTGCGCTTCGCCGCGGCTTCCCAGGTGCCGCGGAACGTGATCCAGAACGAGAGCAGGATGAGCCGCACGTCGAGCCAGAACGACTGCCGGCGGATGTAGAGCCGGTCGTACCGGAACTTGTGACGTCGTAGCGATGTCACGTGGCGCGTAAATCTGTGCGACGCCCGTCAAGCCCGGAACGCACGGCACAGCGCGCCTCGAATCCCGGGACCTCCTCGAGCCACTCCATGCGTGCCACTGCCGTTCACCTCGATCTCGCCCGGACGCAGCGCCCGCGGCCCGACGAAGCTCATGTCGCCGCGGAAGATGTTCCAGAGCTGCGGCAGCTCGTCCATCGCGGTCGCCCGCATCAGCCGGCCGATGCGCGTCACGCGCGGATCGTTCTCGGCCGGCCTGAACGGCCCGACGCGTGCTTCGGCATCGGGAATCATCGATCGGAATTTCAACGCGAGGAAGTGGCGTCCGCGCCGTCCGACGCGCTCCTGCGTGAAGAAGATGGGCCCGGCGTCTTCGAGCTTGATCAGCCCGGCAAGGATGAGCGCCACGGGTGCGGAGACGATCAAGCCCGCAGCCCGCGAGCAGGATGTCAAGCAACCGTTTGGCGCCGGACACCTGTGCCTCCGATTTCGTGGTACGTCGCGAGAATCGCGTTGACCATGCGATCGACGGCGAACACCGATCGCGCACGCTCGGCGCGGCCGTGCCCATCTTCTGCCGCTCCATGGGATTGCCCAACAGGCGTTCGATCGCGTCGCGCAGGGCAACCGGGTCCTGCGGTGGCACCACGAGGCCGGTTTCGCCGTGCACGTTGACCCATGCGACGCCGGTACCGAGTTCCGTGCTGACGACGGGCTTCCCGCGCGCCATCGCTTCGATCTGTACGACGCCGAACGCTTCCTGCCGCGTGACCGACGGCAGCACGAAGAGGTCGCACGCGCGATACAGCGCGGCCAGCTCGTCGTTGCTCACCTGTCCGACAAACCTGACACGATCGGACATACCCGCCGCCTGCGCCTGTGCTTCGAGCGCGCCTTTGAGCGGTCCGTCGCCCACAATGACCGCGGCCGCCGACGAGTGCGCAGCGCGTCGAGCAGAACGTCCACACCCTTGTAAGGCACGAGCCGTCCGACGAAGAGCACGATGGGCTGCTTCATCTCGCGTCGAATCTCTTCGGCGCGCGCCGCCACGCTCGCGGATTCGACCGGCCGTTCGACGCCGAAAGGAATCACCACGCATTTGAACTGCCATTCGCGCAGCGCCGGCGCCGTTTCCGCGAGCGGCGGCGACGACACGACGATCCGCGCGGCGCGCTTGAGCGCGAACTGCAGAAACGGGCGATAGAAGAGCCGGTAGCGCCAGCTCGGCCGGATGACGTCGCTGTGGAACCAGACGATGAGCTTGCGCGCTGGGCCGCGCGAGGAAATAGGCAACGAGTGCCATTGGATTCGGCTCGTGCAGCACGATCAGATCGGCGTCCTCCCGCGCGAGCTGCACCGGAAAGCCGGGACAGACGGCCACGGCGCCGATTTTGGCGATCGACGGCAAGCCGCACCACATCGACCGCACCATCGCGCTCCTCGACGCTGCGCGAACCGATCGTTCGCGACGAGCACCCGGTTCTGCACGTGATCGGACGTCTCTCGGCAGATCAGGCGCAGGATGGCTTCCATGCCGCCCTTCGCCGGCGGGTAGAACTTGCCGAGGTGGAGCACCTTCACGATTGCGCCACCTGGCAGTAGAGCTTCGTCATCTGGTCGGCGTACGTCTTCCAGTTGAATCGAGCGGCGCTGACGCACACACGCGGCGCGGCGAGCCTGCCACGCGCGTTCGGATCTGCGATCCTTCTCCTGCGAGCAGCCGCGTGACCGTCTCGACCCACGCTGGGACGTCGCCCGGCGGCACAGATACACCGCGGCATCGCCGCCGATTTCACTGAAGCGCCGGTATCGCGCTCGCCACGACCGGCGTGCCGCACGCCATCGCCTCGACGAGCGGCAGCCCGAATCCCTCGCGATCGGACGGCAGCAGCACGAGCGAGGCGCGTCGGTAGAGCTCGGCAAGTGCTCGTGCGATCGAGCGTCGGCATTTCGCACGATGGCGCCGAGCAACGCCGAGGCGGGTCGCGAGGTCGGCGCTGCTCGGACGTCAGCGGCCCTCCGACACGAACCAGCCGAAGCCCGGGAATGGCTCGTCCGACGCTCCGGCAAAGACCTCGAGGAGCACGTCGATGCGCTTGCGTGGAATCGTGCTGCCGACGTGCAGCAGGTCTGCGCGTCCGGAGCGCATCCGTTCGATGCCGGCGTGCAGCTCGGATGCACGCCGAGATAGATGACACTGGCACGTGCCGGTGCGACGCGTCCGCTGGCCAGCAGAGCTCGTCCTGGTGGCCTCGCTGATGCACGCGACATGCGCTGCGCGCGAGACGCCGTCGAGCACCGACCGCGCCAGCAGCCCTTCCGGGTGAAACGGGGTCGAGAGAGGTTCGCTCAGACACCTCGCGAAATCGTCCCGACCCGTCTGCCACCGACAGCAGCGCCGGCGTAATCGCATCGACGATCGTGGCAGGTCACGACCGTGCGCTCGGCCGGCAGCACCCGCATCGAGGTGCGCGTAGCTGTGATCGACGATATGAAACACGTCGAAATCGCGCACGCGCGGCGCGAGCCATCGCGGGTAGTCCCAGAACCGTCCGGTCAGACGATCGGCGAGCTGCATGCGCGCGCTCCGTCCGACCAGCGGCAGCCGGCTCCACCGCCGGGTCATCGGCGGACGCAGCTGCACGGCCTCGATCCGCCACTCCCGACACGCGCGGCAGCGTCTGCATCAGCATGTCGGCGATGAGATCCATGCTGGGCCAGCCCTCTTCGACGAAGTCGCAGACGACGCCAACGCGAACGGATTGTCACGCGAGCTCTGACACGGCAGCGACAAACCAGACCTGCGTCGCCAGTCGGCGGTCCGAGCCACGGAAACGGGCTGGCGACGACGCGCTCGATCACGAACTGCCGGCGCAGACGCTCGCGCAGCACCATCCAGTTGAAACCCTTGTGATCGTGCGCCGGCCCGCTGCCGGTGTCGAACACCGGCCGCACGAGATGCTGGCGATCGCCGGCAAACACCGCCGCAGGCAGCTCCGGCCAGCGAGTACGACGCTCGTCCCGGGATAGTGTCCGATCGCCCCGCCATCCGGCAATCCGCCGAACGGTCTGCTTCACGACGACCGGCATGCCCGTCTCGACGGGCACGCTGACGATCAGCGTGCCGCCGGGCGCGAGCAGCCGCGCCATCCGCGCCAGCTCCGGTTCCCAGTCGACGACGTGCTCGAGCACTTCCATGCAGAACACGGCGTCGTAGGTGGCCGTCTGGTCGCGTGTGTCGAGCTCGCTCGACCTGGACGAACTGCAGCCGCGGCTCGCTGTGATACCGGCGCCGGCAATCTTCGACGACCTCGCGCGAGATCTCGGCGCCGACGCTGCCGCGGCCGGCGCAGCGTCACTCATCATGGTGAGAGCGAGGAAGGTCCCGTCGCCGCTGCCGAAGTCGAGCACGCGCTTGCCGCGAAACTCGCGCGCCAGAGCGACGCCGGTGTCGAATCGGCGCGCGTGGCTCCACGCGACGAGCCGGTCGCGCGAGAAGATCTGCTTGCGCGCGTAGTGGCCGGTGCTGATCGCGCTACGCAGATCTGCCACAGGCCTCGCTCGAGCACCGCGTCAAATCGTGGAGAACGCCCGGTCTGCGCGACCACGTCTGTTCGACGAACGCGCGTCCGCGCAGCGCCTGCTCGCCCGCTGCGTCGCGGTGACCGGCGACCCACAGGATGGCGTCGCGCCATCGCGTTCGCATCCCGCCGCGGCGTCAACTGCGCGATGCCTTTCAACTGAGCGGCCAGGCCTCCGACGTCCGTGGCCACCACCGGTGTGCCGCACGCCAGCGCCTCGAGCGGCGACATGCCAGCACCCTCCGCCAGCGACGCCTGCACGACGAGGTCGGCCGCCTGAAAGTATTCGCAGAGATCCTTCATGGGATGGACGGCAGGACGACCGATGACCCACTCGGCCGCGTCCGGCAGGCCGAGCGACCGGGCAAGTTCACGAACTCCTGAAAGCCTCCGCCAAGATTGAGCACGACCGCATCGAGTCCCCGCGCACGCGCCAGCGTCACCGCGCGCAGCACGGTTTCGGGATCCTTCTCGTGGCTGATCCGGCTCGAAAACAGGATGAGGAACCTGTTCTCCGGAAGCTGGTGCCGCCGTCGGAGCGCTGCGCGCTCGCCGGCGGTGACCGGCTTGAACAGCTTGGTATCGATGCCGCAATAGTAGCCCTCAAAGGCGCGGGCAGGAATGGCCGCCGCGAGATCGCGCAGATACGGCCCCGTGGTGAGCACCGCGGTCCCCAGCCGGCCGCTGACGCTCATCGCCACGCGAAGGAACATCTCGCCGGCCATGGCCTCGATCTGGCCGATCTGCCCGCGCTCCCGGCGGCACCGGAAGTACTCCACAGGAGAAGTGCCGAGGTAGGTCACGACCGGAACGCCCGTCAGTCTGCCGACGATCGTCGCATTCAGCGAGCCGCGGCCCATCTCCTGCGACAGCACGACGTCGAAACCGCGAATGTGCCGGAGAAGATACCGGATCGAGCGCGCCTGGAACGCCAGCCGGCCGCCGTCGATCGTATCGACGCTCAGCCGCGCCCCGCTCTCGGCGATGCGCTCGGACAGACCGCTCTCGCGGAACTCGCGTGCCGGTGTGGCCATCGTGAGATCGCAGATCTCCGACAACCCGACGACGAATCGGATGTCGGTGAACCCTTCGCAGAAGTAGAGGACCTTCACGACTGCGACAGACCCGCCGCCCTCCGCACCGCACGGGGAAGGACGGACATCAGATACGACGCGCACGGCTCCCAGCCCGGCGACGTGCGGAAGGCGTCGCGAAACAGCAGACGCGCTTCGCTGAGCTGGTTGAAGTACAGCCGATCGCGGCCGGCCCTGACGGTCGATTCCGCCAGCCGGGCGCGCAGGTAGGGCGTCAATTCAGGAAAACGCCCGCTTTCGAGCAGCGAGCGCCAGATGAACACGAAGCATTCGCTCTTCTCAGGGCTGCGTCTGACGGTCTCCATCCCGGAGTGAATCCGGTACCGCGTCAATCGCTCGGGGACGTAATAGAACACACCGCCGGATGCCGCGAGCAGGCTCGCGATCCAGAAGTCGTACGCACCGGCCACCTCGGGCACCAGCTTCGCGTATTCGAACGCGCCCGCTCTGAAGACCGATGCCATCGCCACCGGCACGGCATTCTGCTGAAGGACGAGCGCATGCGAGTCGTCGATGTCTCCCGCCCGCAGGTTCAGCCGCCCGTACGCGGTGGTGTTCTCGATCGTCGCGCGGCTCGTCGATTTCACCGCTCTCTCTGATGATCCAGTGATCGCAGAACGCCAGGACCCGGCGGTGGCTGGCCTCGAGTGCAGGCACGAGGCGCGCGAGAAACTCCGGCTCCCACACATCGTCGTCGTTCAGAATTGAAATGTAGCGGCCACGCGCTTTTCGGAGCGCCGACTGCAGGCTTCGTGCGATTCCGAGCGTCGCGGGATTCGCTTCATAGCGAAGCCGGCCGTCCGCGAACGCCGACGTCGCAATCTCCCTTGCGTCGGACGATCCGGAATCGTCGGCGACGATGATCTCGTAGTCGCCGAAGGTCTGCGCGGCCACACCGCCAAGCGCGGCGCGAAGATAGTCGAGGCGTTTGTAGACGGTGAGGATCGACCGTCACGAGCGGCTTCGCCGTCACTCAGCCACCTGCCGAAAGACTCTCATCAACTCGGGAAGATGCCGGTCCATCGTGAACGACGCGCCGACCTTCCGAGCGCCACCGCACAACGCGGCGTAGTGATGCGGATCCTGTACGCACGAGACAATCGCCTTCGCGAGCGCCGAGGCCGACGGGGGATGCCCCGGCGCGAGGTGCCCGTTCACGCCTTCACGAAGCCACTGCGGGATGCCCCCGACGGCGAACGCCGCGGCCGGCACTCCGTGTTGCGCGGCCGTCGGTCCCACCGAACCGAAGGGCTCCGGCCAGACGCTCGGAACCACGAGAAGATCGGTTCTCGCCATCAGCACGTCGAGCTGCTCGGCCGTCTGCCAGCCCGGAAACGTCACCTCGATGTCGCTGTTCGCTGCCTGGATGGTTCGCGCACGCTCTCCCCACTCGCGCCGGTCGCGTCCATCGCCGGCCATGGTGAGCCGGAGCGGCCGCCCGAGCCGCTGTTGCGTTTCGGGCAGCGCATCGAGCAGGAACGCCCCACCCTTCAGCGCATCCATGCGGCCCGCGAACAGGAGGTTCAGCGACGCGCCTCCACGGTAGTCGTCCGGCCCCGGCGTGGACGTCACCGGGAACGGGACGACCGTGGAGCGGACGCCGTGACGGTCGAGCTCGCTCTGCATGTGGGCGCTGTGGGTCAGCACGGCGCGATACTCGCGCAGCAGCGTGAGCCTGCGTGATTGCTCACGATACAGGTTCCACATCGTCGAGGGGCTGTTGCCGCCGCATCCTCTTGGAAAGTAGTACGCCAGGCAGGGTGCGCCGAAGTGCCGGTCGCACGCGATCGTGCCGGGACGGGTGTGGGTCTTGGTGCCGCTGACGCAGGTACCGACATAGGTGTGCACGAACTGTACAGCCGGCGCGATACGGAGAAGATCGCGTTCGGCGCCGGTGTCGTGCAGCCCGTGCACGTACAGGACATCGGGCTTCCAGTCGCGCAGCCGTTCGGTCGCCCCGGCGGCGCCGAGCTCAGCGGCTGAAAACAGCGGCGTCTCGACGGGCAGATCGATCCGCTGGCGTTCGCCGGTTTCGTGGTGCTCGTACCAGAACGCCAGATCCAGCCCGGCGCGGGCCATCGCCGGGAGCACGAGCGAAAGATAGGCCTCGATGCCGCCGAGCCGCTGAGCGGTCCACGCCAGCACGGCCACTCGCATCAGCGCCCCGAGAGCACCTCGCGCTCGACGGTGCGCCAGTGGTAGTCGGTAATCAGCGCGCCTTCGTTGCGCTGCGGCATGCGGCCGGTGCCGTACACATCGCGTGGCGCGATGTCGAACGTCATCGCCCGCTCGACGTAATCGTGGAAGGCATGATGGCCGTGCATGAACACGTCGAGCGCGTACGTATCGGGCCGGAGCGGAAGCCCCGGCACGCGGCACGCCAGCGTCCCGGCGCCCTTGGCAACCGAGAAGCTTTCGTTGCGGAATCCGCTGGACAGCGTCGCGACACGCGTCCCGTCGAGCATGTTGATCGAGACGCTCGCGAGCACGTGCTCGAGCGGCGCCGTCGCCTCGTAATCAATGAGGATGTCGAACGGCTGACCGTAGCGAATCGAGCGCGTCAGCTCGCCATCGGCCGCGGTCATCGAAATCGTCGTCGCCCGCACGCCTCCCGCGCCGGTCCGATCGTGCCGATCGCGCAAGTCTCCGACCAGCGTGGATTCTTCGTGCGCGGAATACGCCTCGATGGCGTCACCCACATCGCCGGCCAGCGTCACGCGCCCGTTCTTGAGCAGCACGGCCCGCGAACACAGGCTCCCGATGGCCGCCATGTTGTGGCTTACGAGCAGCACCGTGCGTCCGTCCGTCGCAACGTCGCGCATCTTGCCGAGGCACTTCCGCTGAAAGTCGGCGTCGCCCACCGCGAGCACTTCGTCGACGATCAGGATCTCGCTTCGCAGGTGAGCCGCCACGGCGAAGGCCAGCCGCACGTACATGCCGCTGCTGTAGTGCTTGACCGGCGTATCCAGAAAGCGCTCGACGCCGGCAAAGGCGACGATGGCGTCGAACTGGTTGCGAATCTCGGCACGGGTCATCCCGAGAATCGCGCCGTTGAGGAACATGTTTTCGCGGCCGGTCAGCTCCTGGTTGAATCCCGTGCCCACCTCGAGCAGGCTGCCGACCCGCCCGTGGAGATCGGCTTCGCCTTCCGACATCTCGGTGATGCGCGAGAGAATCTTGAGCAGCGTGCTCTTGCCCGCTCCGTTGCGACCCGATCAACCCGAGCACTTCGCCGCGCGCGACGTCGAACGTCACGTCCTTCAGCGCCCAGAATTGCTCCCGCTCGGCACGCGCGAAGGGATGGCGCACGCGCCGCACGATCGCCTCGGCGAGGGTCGTCGGCGCGGTGTAGTCGTGACGGATCGTGTACTGCTTCCCGACGCCCCGAACCGAGATGGCGAGCCCGCTAGACGTCATCGGCGAAGCTTCGCTCCGTGCGTTTGAAAACGGCCGCGCCGAAGACGAAGAGCCCGAGGGCGACGGCCACCGACCACGAGATGAACGCGAGCGGAGGCAGGGCGCCGCCGGGCACCAGCGAGGCGCGCATCCCGGCGATCAAGGCGGCCAGCGGATTCACGAGATAGAAGGCCGTCTGATAGCGAGCCGGAATCTGCGAGACGTCGTAGGCGACGGGGCTCGCGTACAGGAGAAACGGAACCACGATCGGGAGGATGTGCTGGATGTCGCGGTACTTCACCGTCAGGGCGGCGGCGATGAACCCTGCCCCCAGCGCGAGACACAGGATGAGGCCGACCCAGACCGGCAACAGCAGGGCGAGCGCTGGCGGCGACGATCCCTGAGACGCGAGCAGCACGACATACACGCCCAGCGCCACCGCAAAATCCAGCAGCGTCGAGAGCGTCCCCGACAACGGCAGTATCAGGCGCGGAAAGTACACCTTGCTGACAAGGTAGGCGTTGCCCACGAGCGAAAAGCTCGTCTTGCTGAGTGTGAAACTGAAGAGGTTCCAGGCGAGCAATCCCACGAACGTGAACAAGAAGTAGGACCCTCCCGGCGGCCTGGCGCCAGCGACGATGCCGAACGCGAAGTTCAGCACGCCGGCGGCAATGAGCGGCTGGAGCACCACCCACATGATGCCCAGCGCGGTCTGGCGATAGCGCAGCTTGATGTCGCGGCGCGCGAGCTCGACCAGCAGGTCGCGAAACTCCGCCAGCTCATGGAGGTCGATCGAGACCCAACCGGTTGTCGGGCGGAGCGTTCGCACGTATGACGCGCTCATTTCATGCAGCCCGGCGCGCAACCGCCATCACCGAGCTTCCGAATGGAAGCCAGCCGGCAATCGCATGCTCGCAGCGAAACCATGTTTGCAGCGCCGAATTCAGGAATGGTGGCGGGACGCGCGGCACGGCGGCATCCGATCGGATCAACGCCTCCTTCGCCCGGACGGCCAGCTTCGGAAGCGTCAGCGACTGGAACAGATACCGGGCTCCCGTCACGTCGAGACTGGCGGCCTGCAGCAGGCGCCGCACCTCGCCCGCCGCGTACCGCTTGACGTGGCCGTTGAGCTGGTCGTGTGAGGTCCACAGCGCGTCGAATGCCGGCACCGTGATGAGCATCTGACCGTCGGCGGCAAGCAGGCTCGCCGCGCGCCGCACCATCGCCTCGGGGCGGTCAACGTGTTCGAGCACATCGAGCATCAGGATGAGATCGAACCCGCCGCTCGACGTGAACGTGTCGAGATCGCCCAGATGGATATGGTTGCGCCAGCGTCCGCTCTGCTCCACGGCGATGCGATCGGACTCGACGCCCTCGACATGTCCGAAGACGTCGAGCGCATCGAAGAACAGCCCGGCGCCACAGCCGATGTCGAGGATTCTCGTGCCCGTCCGGTGTCCGAGAATCAGCCGCACTTCCTTCAGCAGAATCTCCTCGCGGACGCGCCACCACCAGTGCCGGCGATACAGATCGCTGTAGGCGGTGGTGTACTCGGACTGCATTACTTCGCACCAAGCACGCGCGCCACGATGTAGGGTGGACGACCTTTGGCTTCGCCGTACACCCGGCCCAGATACTCGCCGATGATGCCGAGGAACAGCAGCTGCACCCCTGAAAGGAACGTCATGATCAACAACGACGCCGTGAACCCTGCCGGCACCTCGCCGACCGCCAGGCGCACGTAGATGGCGTACAGCGCGAAGGCCGCCGAGGCGGCAATCGCCAGCGCGCCCGTGACTGCGGCGGCCCGCAGCGGCACAATCGAAAACGAGCACACACCGTCGAGCGCCAGCTTGATGAGCTTCCAGGTGCTGTATTTCGGCTTACCGGCAAACCGGGCCGCGCGATCGACGTCGATGCCGACCTGCCGGAACCCCACCCACGCGCGAAGCCCGCGCAGATACCGCTCATGTTCGGGCAAGCCCTTCAGCGTCGTCACGACGGGGGCCCCGAGCAGCGCGAAGTCGCCGCTGTCGAGCGGAAGATCCGTATCCGACAGGGTCGAGATCAGACGATAGAACGTGCGATAGGCGGCCCGCTTGAGCCAGCTTTCCTGACGCGTTTTCCGCCGCGCGAACACGACATCGGCGCCGGCCTCGTGATGCTTCACGAACTCCGGAATCACCTCGGGCTGATCCTGGAGATCGCCGTCCATCAGCACCACGGCATCGCCCTCGGCGTGATCGAGCGCCGCGCCCATGGCCGCCTGGTGGCCGAAGTTGCGCGAGAGCACGACGACCTTGATGCGCCGGTCGCCGGCCGCGGCGTCCTCGAGCATTTTCCGCGTCCGATCCGTGCTCCCGTCATCGACGAACACCATCTCGTGGGGTCCGCCCGGGATGCCATCGAGCACGGCGCCGAGGCGCGACAACAGTTCCGGGATGTTGTCCTGCTCGTTGAAGATCGGAATGCCGACGGACAGTCTCACCGGCGCACCCGGCCCTGCAGATAGATCATGGCCCACAGTCCTCCACCGAAGGTGTAAGGCTCGGTCACGACGGGCTCGAAGACCGCGCTGAAGAGCCCGGTCCAGCTCTCGATCGAGCGGGCGAATCGCCCGCGATCGAGCTTCGCCATCACGCGCGCCCGCGACAGGCGCGGCGGCAGCACGAGCTCGAGCACGTGCACGCGCCCGTCTGGTGCGACGAGTGCGGTCAGCCGGCTCAGAATCCGGCGAACGTGATCGTCGGACACGTGATGCAGAAAACTGTTCACGAGAATCGTATCGAACGTTCCGAGCGACGACAGATCGGCCTCCGTGAGATCGGCCTGGACGAATTTCCCCGCGTACCGCGCGCGCGCCATCTGCAGGTACCGTTCGTTGATGTCAAGGCCGACGTACTCCGCGTGTTCGAACCTGCGGGCATTGGTTCCGGTGCCGCAGCCGACGTCGAGTACCCGGCGGACCGGCAGTTCGCGCAACCGGCGTTCCACGGGCGCAAACTTCTGCGCGGCAAACGGCGCCTGCCAGAGGGCGTAGATCGCCGGATGCTCCATCAACCGATCCCGTGCGTCTGCTAACGCCATCGCACCTCGAAACGCCCGACTGATTCGCTATGGGGGAACCGCTCGCGAATCCGCGCGGCGAGCTGCCCCGATGGAACCGTTGAGAACTGCGGCCGCTGGTTCAGCACGACAACCCTGCCGCGAAGCCAGAGCGCCGCCTCATCCTCCCCGTCCGCAAAGAAATTGAAGAATGTGCCAGTCCGGCTCAGGCGGTCCACAAGAAAATACACCTCGGGCGAGTCCGGTCCGGCGATAAGTCCCCCACGTCCGATGTGCTCGGCGACCAGTTCGGCGATGCGCCGGTAGGTTCGCGCCTCCTCGGCCCGGACGTTCAGATGTCCGCGCGGCATGTCGAGCCTGGTATCGAAGGCAATGGGCTGGTGCCAGGCGCCGAGACTGTCGAGGTATCCCCTGTTCATCGTGAGCACCGCGAACACGGCGAGCGATGCACACCAGACAAGCAGCGCGGGATTCCTGAGATTCGAAAAATACCGGGCGCAGGCGGCGCCCGCGATGACCGCCAGCGGCGCGGCATAACAGAAGTAGATGGCCCCGCTGAACGGAAACTGGACGAGCGACGCCCACGCCAGCATCGCCGTGGCGCAAAAGAGAATGCGCCGCTGCTTCTTGTCGACATCGGACCGCACCGCCAGCAGCCAGCTGACCGCGACGGGCAGCAGCGCGGCAAACGCGCGGCCCGACTGCCAGAAGAGCTGGTATGCGGCGTAACGATCGAAGCTCACCGCAATCGCGATTGCCGCCACCACGGACAGCCCCGTCAACGCCAGCACGAACTGCCTGGTGGGGAGGTGGATCCGCCGCGCGATCGGCATCACCAGCGCCACGCACGGGAGCCCCAACAGGATGTACCCCCCCTGGGTCATCGGAAGGCTGGCAAACTGCAACCGCTTTTGGGGGAGGATGAACAACCCGTTGATCAACGGCTCGAGGTGCCCGCCCGTCACATACGGAATGAGGCCGGCGACCAGAGGCAGCGAGGCGCACAGCACGGCCAGCGCGCCGGCACGATGGGCGTCCTCCCCATGGTCGGAATCGGATTCCTCCGACGCACCCAGAAGAACTCCGCAGGCGACAATCGGCAACAGCAGGTAGATCGACTCGATCGACGTCATCCTGATCTTCAGAATGGCGATCGCGAGGCAGATGCTTCCAAGTGCGGTCGCGATGCGAACCACACGGTGCCCCCGCCCGTACAGAAACGCCATGATGAGCGCCACGAGAATGTACAGGCCTGTCTGCTTGAACGCGATCGACAGCCCGGCGGCAAGCCCGGCCGCCGCCGCGAAGCGAAGCGACCCGCTTTCCGTGTAGCGGATGAAAGCCCAGACACAGACGATGGCGCACAACAGGACCCACCACGAGGGCAGCGAGGCGAAGTAGTTGGGAAAGCTCCACGTCAACGACAGCCCCGCGACGAGCGCGGCCCCGATGGGCTCGAGAAATCTTCTGAGGATGAGGTAGATCAGCAGCTGAACGGCCGCGAAGGCCGCAAAGAGAACCCAGCGCAGGTGCACGAGGTCCACGCCGAGCGCATTGAACGCGGCCGCGTGCAGCAGCGACAGCCCGCCGGTGTACGGCTCCTGGTAGTCCACGTGGGGCAGGTTGCCGAGCAGGATGCGGACGGCCGACTGGGCGATCGTCCCTTCGTCGTGCGGCACCCATCCTCGCGGCATGAACATCCAGAGATAGACGAGCGATGCCCCCACGAGCAGCCAGCCGGCGATCTCCCTGCGGTCGGGCATCACGCCGCGGACCTCAGAACGGCAATCGTGTGCCGCACGTCGAAGTGCTCGTCGTAGTAACGGCGCGCGTCGATCGACAAACGGCGCCGCTCGTCCGGAGCGGCAATCAGGCGCGACACGTGCGCGTTGAATGCGCGCCAGTCGCCCACTTCGGCAAGCCGCACGGTTTGCGATCGCTCCCAGAACGGCTCGGTCAGGTGACCCTTGGTCGTCACGACCGGAACCCCAAGAAACAACCCCGCCATGGTCGTCGTGCGGCGCGCGCTGACGCCATCCGGATAGGGCTGGATGAGGACGTCGCACGCGGCGACGTGGGTGCCGATGTGAGCGGGCTCGACAAAGCCGGTTGCGATGATTCTGTCGCGCAGTTCCGGATGCCGATCGAGAAACCCGGCCGCATACGATCCGCTCTTCTCGCCGATCAACACGAGCCGCGCGTCCGGAATGTCACGGAGCAAGTCCGGCAGCAACGCATCGAGGAGCGTCGAGACCAGCGATCCGTACGTGCCGACGTGGCCGATCAGCCGTGCCCGATCGGCGCCAAGCGCCGCGCGAAGATGTGTCACCGCGTCCGAAGAGGGCGCATCCAGTGCGGTCGGAATCGGCAGCCACGCGAAGGGCACCACGCGGCCGAGCGCATACGGCTGCAGTCGCGGCTGCCACGCGGGGATGGACATCCAGACACGATCGGCAGCCCGCAGCAACACGACGGTCATCACACGATGCACGGCCGCGGCGGCCTTCTGCCGCCACGTCCCGGCGAATTCGAGATACGGCTCGTGGACCATCAACTCGATGCGATCGCCCCTGGCGGCGCGGCGGCGCAACCAGAGGCAGAACGGCAGGTTCATCGCGCGCCGGCCGTACCCGTGCGGAACCCACTGCACGAGGATCCGGCGCGGCGACGGACATGCGTTCAGTCCAGCGTCGGTTCGGCGCAGGTCCTCGGCGCTGAATTTCCCTAACGTGCGATGAACGCGGAGCTGGCCCGCCGGATACTCCCGCCCGTTCTCGCCAGGACACCAGACGTGCACCTCATCGCCGGCCTCCGCCAGACCTTGCGCCACCTGTCGGGCGTAGTCGCCGACACCACCAACCGCCGGCGGGTACTCGGGCGTCAAGAGGTGAATGATGGCCATTCAGCGTAGTTCACAGTCTTCAGTCTTCAGTTATCAGTCCAGTAATTTCTCAGTTTTCTCAAAACTGAGAACTGTCTACTGAGAACTGAGAACTGCTCTAATTGAGCGAGCCGTACGCGGACAGACATCGTGCGACGACCTGCGGCCACCGGAACCGCTCGAGCACGACCTCGCGCCCGTGCACCCCGAAGGTCGCCGCCTCGGCCGGGTGTTCGGCCAGCCACCGCAGCCGCTCGCCGAGCGCGTCACGGTCGTCGGCCTCGACGACGAATCCGGTTTTTCCGTCCTCGACGATCTCGGGCAGGCTCGCCACCTTGGTGGCGACAACCGGCGCGCCACAGGCCATCGCCTCGAGCAGGGTCTGCCCGAGGAGCTCGGGTACGTTCGTTTCTCCCTCCGGCGTTCGGTACACGCTCGGCAGCACCACGCACAACGCGCGGCGGTACGCGTCGACGAGCATCTCGTCGGTCATGTCGTGTCTGAACCGGACGGCCTTGCCCCTGGCGAGCTCGTGCAGCCGTGCGACATACGGCGTGTCGCTCGGCGGCCCGACGATATCGAGCGACAGGCCCGCCGGCAGCGCCTCGATCAGGTTCGCGATGCCCTTGTGCGGCAGGAGCCGCCCGACGAACAGGACACCGCCATCGCGCGCGATGTGCGGCGACCGGCGAAAATTTCGCCGTGTCGACGCCGCCGAGGATGACGCTCGCACCGGGCGAGTCGCGATGGCCGAACACGGTGCGGCTGTACTCGCTGATGTGCAGGTGGCCGTGAAACCACCTGTCCGTGGAGACGTATGCCGAGATATCCCAGCCGCCGCCGCCAAGATCGGTGACGAACACGCGGCGGCCGGTCATCCGGCAGAGTGCCGCGGCCGTGCTGCTCATCAGGATGTGCTGCTGATGACAGTGCACGACATCGGCACCGAGAATCTCTCGCACCACGACGGGCGACCAGCGATTGGCCCACTGCCCGCGTACCGCCCATCCGCCCGCGATCACACGTACGCTGAGCCGATCGACCGATCGCTCGCCGGCATCGGCGCCGAAGGTTACGAGACGGGTGGGGACCTGGTCGGCCATATGGCGAGCCAGCTCGAGCGCGTAGCGCTCGGCGCCGCCGATGATGCCGTGGCGCCGTTGGCGCCGAACAATGCCGGCACCAGATGCAGAACGCGCGGACGGGCGACGGGGGTCATTTCACCGCTTCCAGTTCGATCGACAGGAACCACGCCGGAAACATCCACGCCCACCGCCGTTCGTAGGCCTGCGGGTGCCGGTTCGCGAGGCGATGCACGATCTTGTTGGCCAGCGTGGGATAGAACACGATCTGCGACCGCACACGCTTGAAGTGCGCGCGGCTGTAGAAGCCAAGTGCGTGCGCGGGATCGAAGTAGTCGAAGCTGAACGCGCTGAAGTACACGCGGTGCGTCGGATCGGTGTAGGCGTTGCCCGACGAAAAGTGCGGCACGACGATGTGGACGCGCGCGCCGCCGGCACATACGCGGTGAAGCTCTTCCATGACGCGCAGTGTGTCATCGAGGTGCTCGATGACGTCCTGGGCGTGGACCTCATGGAACGCGTTCGAGGGAAGGGGCCACGGCAGGACGGAGAGATCGTGCACGAGATCGGCCCCGACGCGGTCGCTGATATCGACGTTCACCGCGCCGTCAATCCGCTGGCGGCCGCACCCGAGGTTCAGAATACCGTTTCGACCGCTCATGTCTCACCGGGCGTGTGCATGCGCCTCGCCGTCGGCCTCGGACTGGGCTGCCGCTTCAGCTTCGGCTTCAGCTTCAGCTTCGGCCGCGAGCGCCTCTTGAACGTAGGCCGTCCGCTGCGCCGCATACACGATCGCCGTCATCAGCCAGAACAGAATGCCGAGCTGCGTGTTGAACGCCGGCCCGGTGAAGCACAGCCCCGCGATGAGCAGCTGAACCGACAGCGCCATGCTCGCCAGTTCGTGCAGTGGATGGTCTGGGTCGATGGCCACGCGATAGGTGTTCCGGATCGCGGCCAGGATGGCACCGCCGTACACGAACCACATGAAGACGCCACCGTCGTACAACCAGCCCGTCGGCTGAATCTCGGCGTGGAGCGACTCGTACTGCCAGTTCGGCTCGCCGAAGTACACCGACATCATTCCCCAGCGTCCGAGGCCGGCGCCAAACGGAAACTCGTAGGTGAGCTCCCGAATCGTGTACTCCAGAAAGAACCCGCGGTTGGTCTGATAGGTCTCGACGACACCCGAGTTCACCATGTCCTCGTACCGATCGGAGACGACATCGCCTCCAAGCGTGACCGCCCAGACGAACGAGCCGATGACAAGACCCGTCGCAAGCGCGGCTCGCCACCCCCCCTGTATCGCGCGCCCCTGCCGCAGGCTGACAAACGCCACCGCCAGCATACAGATGACGAGCATCAGCAGCACCGAGCGCACCTGCGTGAGGTACACGACAGTGATGCCCACGAGCACGGCACCGAAATAGTACGCGCGGTTCACGACCGTGAGATTCGCGCGCGTCGAGAACCCGAACGCCAGGAGTGCCGCGATGACGCCGGAGATCGCCGCGCCGCCAGGCATGTCGCTCAGACCCGGCGGCCGCACGATCAGACGATCGTCGGTGCCAAGGTAGCTCAATTCATGAACGAACTCGGGATTCAGCTTCAGGCCGAGCGAGCTGAATTCGGGCGGCAGGAACGTGTCCGGATAGTACACCTGCAGCAGCCCGAGGCCGGCGCTGAAGAAGTGCGCGGCGAAGACCAGGAAGATGAGCCGCTCGAGGCGCTCGGCCGTCAGCCACACGCGAACGGCCCAGAATATGGGCGCCGCCAGCGCCAGCTGAAACACGATTTGCGCGACGCCGGCCATCATCCATGTGCCGGGGTGCATCAGCATGAGGACCATCAGCAGGAATGACGTGACCACCCAGCGCGCGCCGGGGCTCGCGGTATCCGCGCCGATCGAGCGCGTGCAAATCACCAGCGCAAGAAGACTCGACACGTACGGAAACGCGCGGATGTAGGTGCGATAGGCCTGCGAACCAGGGAGAAAGAGCAGCATGCCCCACATCACCTGAATCAGCACGAAGGCTTCCAGCCAGCCCCACTCGTGCCCCTGCGGGATCTGCGGTTCTTCGTCCCGCTCAAAGGGCTGAAGCTGGACGGGAAAGATCAGCTGGCTAGGCTGTGGCGATTCGTCTCGCATCGGAATGAATCAGGCGGCGCAGCATCTCCTCGTAGCGCTCCACCATGAGGTCCACGGAAAGCTCTTTCGCCCGCTCGGCGCCGGCGATCTCCAGCGCGTGACGGGCTGGCGCGTCGTCGAGCAGCTCGAGAATCGCGGCGCCAAACGTGGCGCGATCGGCGACCCTGCCGCAGCGTCCGCCGGCGAGTACTTCGCGGCTGCCGGGATTCGGGACGGCTACCACGGCCGTGCCGCACGCCATCGCCTCGAGATAGGGCAGGCCGAAGCCTTCGTACGTGCTCGGCGAGGCATACACCCACGCGCTGCTGTAGAGCCGCGCCAGCGCGAGATCGTCGATGCCGGTGTAGTAGGTGACGCCAGTCATCGACGGTCCCGACGCTCCCACGAACATCAGCTGCGCGTCGGGACGGGCAGGTTGAATGATGCCGGCAAACACATCGAGCAGGAATCGTCCCTGCTTGCGTCCGTCGAGGGCACCAACGAACAGAATCGAGGGCCCGGGTGTCTTGGCGCCTGGATGTGGCCGGAAGACTCTCGTGTCGACGCCGTTGGGAATCACGTGGTGCACGAACGGATTGTGGCGTCGCGCGTTTTCGCTGACGGCGACGGTGCCGCGCTCGAGAAGTGCGGTGACGAGCTCCTGCCCGTACACACCGACCTGCAGTACGGCCCGGGCGGGAGACCTCGCATGCCATGCCTCTTGCAGCGCGCTTCCATGCATCACCCTCAGCACCGGCTTTCGCTTGAGCGGCAGCAGCAGGCTGTCGCCATGGGCGATGACGGCATCGAACTCGCCGTAGTCGGGCAGCAGCGCAAGCACGTTGCCGAGATAACCAAACGTGAGCCGCCGGCCGAGCCACGTGTTGACGAACGACTTCCATGGGAGCTCACGCACTTCGTACCGGGCACCGGCGGGTTTGCGGTCGTGCGAGAACACGACGACGTGGTGCCCGCGCTCGGCCAGGCCGTGGGCCAGCATGTGTGCGACCCGCTCGATACCGCCGCGCTTCTGGCCGACAGCCGGCAAGCCCGAGCTGAGAACGGCGAGACGCATCATCGTGCCACGATCACATAGACGGGCGGTTTGAAGAGGTTCTCGAGGCGCGCCGCGCGCAGCAGCCGGCGCAGCCCCCGCCGCAGGACGCCGCGCGTGAGCACATCGACCGGATAGAACGAGATGCGCTCGAATCCGGCGTGACGAAGCAGATACTCGAGCTCGCCCGCTGTATAGCAGATTTCCGTGGCGCCCGAGTACCGGCTGATCTCGATCGCGCGGCGGCGGTTGTCGCGAATCCGGACGACCGAGCTCGGGCTCTCGACGAGAATCAGCGCCCCGCCGGTTCGCAGCACGCGGCGCGCGTCGATCAGCGTCTTGACCGGGCTGAGGGAGTGATGAATCGCGGCGACGAGAAACGCGCAATCGAAGGACTCGGCGGGAAGGGGAATCCTGTTGAACGATCCCACGGCGAATTGGACTTTGTCCGGACGTCCCCCGCGCTTCTCGATCACGCGGCTGCCCACTTCGGTGAGAAACCGCTCCGACATGTCCAGCGCGACGACCCCGTCGACGTCGAAAAGCGTCGACAGCCTTGCGGTGAGCCAGCAGGTGCCGGCCCCGAGATCGATCACGTGGCCCTTGACGAGCGGCCTGATGGCCGGATGCGCCAGCGCGAATTCGATGGCCGGCGGCGAGGCCGGCTCGCACTGGTCCAGCACGTTGAGCCATGGCTCCTCGTGCGGCCCCCGAATCTTCCGTGCATCCTCATCCGCCGAGCCGAACTCGTACTTCTCGAGCTCCCGATACTCGGGTTCCCGGACAGACAGCGGCTCGCGTGCAATGACGGGAATCATGCTCAATGGGCCGTCATGCGCACGGCCGCCACCGATTCGAGCACGGTGGCGATGCGCCGCATCTGCGTTGCGGGATCGCACAGCGCCTGCGCGCGCGCGGCGCCGTTTCGACCGAGCTGCTCGCGCCCGGCTGGATTGTTCAGAAGACCCGTCAGCGCGGAGGCGAGCGCCCGTGCATCGTCGGGTGGCACCAGCACGCCGGACGTGTCGTCGACAATTTCAAGTGGACCGCCCATCGACGATGTCACGACCGGAAGTCCGGCGTACATCGCCTCGATGAAGCTGATGCCGAAGGCCTCCGGCCCGATGTTGGCCTGACAGAAGATGTCTGCCGAGGCCAGCAGCGCGGACACGTCGGATCGCTGGCCAAGAAAACGCACGCGATTGGCGATGTCGAGCGCCGCGGCGGTGGTTTGCAGCGTTTCAACGTAACGGGCTTCGGCCGGCTGCTGCGCACCGCCGACGAACCAGCACTCCCATTCGGGTACATCGCGAAGCCGAGCGAGCGCCTCCAGAAGGACGCGCTGACCTTTCCACGCTTCCATGCGACTGACCTGAATGATCGCAACAGGCGCGTTGGACTTGCCGCGCCGAAGCGATCGGTCATCCAGCGCGGAGGCGGGTGCGTCAGGTGCGGCGACGGGCGCATAGATGACCTCAACCCGGGCGTTCGTCGGTGGAAGCAGCGACGCGGTGTACTTGCTGTTGCAGACGTAGCAGTCCGGCTCGATGCGGCCGGCGAGGCGATCGAGCCAGTGCCCGCCGGTTTGCGCCATGTGCACCCAGGACACGAGCGGGATGCCCGCGCCCTTGATGACCGATCCGAAGATGGCGTGCGGCCATGCCTGATGGCACACCGCAATGTCGAACGAGTGTGTGGCCAGGAGCGACCGCAACTCCTGGCGCGCACGACGGACCCTGTCGGGACGCCGCAGCCGGACCTCGCCCAGCATCACGGGCATCATGCGCGCGGCATGCAGATCGCGCGCGAGCCGTCCCTCGAAGCACAACGCCACCGACATGTCCATGCCGGGCGCGAGCTCGCGCGATCGCGCGAGGGTCAGCAGAAATGTTTCCACGCCCCCGTAGAGGTTGCCGCTGTGGACGTGGAGGACGTTCATGGTTAGGGCTTAGGGCTTAGGACTTCGGGCTTCGGACTCGTAGACGGGGATTAAAGCCTCGGCCAGGCGCTTGCGACTGAACAGCTGCTCGGCCGCGGTGCGCCCGGCTTTCGACAAGGCGCCACGAAGCGTGGGCTCGCCAACGAGCTGGCTCATGCGCTCGGCCAGCTCGCTCGCATTGCCAGGCGTGTGGAACACGACGCCGGCCTGCGCAATCTCCGCGGCGCCTCCGGCCCGGCTGACGATGACCGGACGTCCACAGGCCATCGCCTCGGCAATCACGAGTCCGAACGGCTCGGGCTCGACGCTCGCATGGACCACGATGTCGAGCGATCGCATCGCGGCGGCCACGTCGTCGACATGGCCGGTAAACCCTACGCTGCCGTTGAGGCCGATGCCCGTCGCCATCTCGCGGAGTGCCGCGACCGAATACTGGCTCCCATCGGTCTGATAAATCGAGTCGCCGATCACGTACCCCCGCACGGGAACATCCGCGCGCACCTGCGAGAGCGCCCGCAGGAAGACATCGTGCCCCTTCCATTTCGCGAACGTGCCGACCAGCCCGATGCGGATGCCGCCGCTCGCCAGCGGGGGCAGTCCCGCCAGCGCGTCCAGATCGAGTGACGGCCCGGCCGGATGAAAGCGATCGAGATCGACGCTGTTGTGAATCGCGTGCACGCGAAGCGCGGCGGGAAACATCTGACGGGCTCGATCGGCCACGCTGTCCGAATTCGCCACCACCGTCGTGCAGCGTCTGGCGTGCATCCTCAACAGCATGGCACTGACCGGCCGCGAATCGGGGTAATCGTGCAGGTGCCACACGACCTTCGCGCGCGACGGACGGCATCGGGCGCCCAGCAGGTGCATCTTCAATCCGTTGGTATGCACGACGTCTGGATCGAGATTCGCCAGTTCACGGCGAAGCTGCGAGGCATAGGCGATCACTGGCCCTGCGGCCCTGGCGGCGGCGATCCCAAGCCGCACTTGTCTGGCGAGCGAACCCCGCCGGCCCCATTCGCCAAGCCGGCCGAGCGACGGTGGAAAGTCCAGTACCTGAACGGAAATCCCAAGGCGGGCGGCGCGGTCGACGAACGGTCCACTCCGCGCGGCGATGAGGTGGAGCGTCCATGACGGGCGGGCGGCCTGAACGGCCGCGAAAAGCTCGATGAGTGCGGTCTCCGCTCCCCCGAGCTCGCCGCTCGGATTGAGGAAGACGATTCTCACAGGCGGCGCGGCTTGACGGTGACCTGATCTCCGGGCTTGAGCGTGTCTTCCTGCTTCGCGTCGATTTCCTGCCGCCGGCCGTTGACGAGCCGCGTGATCGAGATGCGCGTGTTCGAGCCTTTGGCGGTCACGCCACCGGCGAGCGATATCGCCGTGAAGATCGTCATGTCGTCATCGTAGGGAAAGGCGCCCGGCGATCGCACCTCGCCGGTCACGTAGATGCGCTCGGCCTTCGGCACGAAGATGGTGTCGCCGTCCTTGATTTGCATGGTCTGCGCCTTGCCGCTCTGCACGTCGGTCAGACGCACGCGGATGTCGGGCGCTCTCGTACCGACATAGGACGTCGCCGGCCCGCTCTGCCCCCCCTGGTGGTAGATTTCAACCCAGTTCCCCGCTTCGGGCAAAGTCGACCCGGCGAGAAAAATCGCGTCCATCAGGCTCGCGTTCGACTGCAGCGAATATTTGCCCGGCGATCGGACCTGCCCCTGCACGTAGACGTTCTGACTGCGATACACGGCCACTTCCACCGACACCTGCGGGTTTCGCAGGTACCCGTCGCCGAGCGCCTTCTCGAGCGTCTCTTCGATCGCGGCCACGGTCAGCCCTTCCGCTTTGACGCGATTCAGATACTGATACGGAAAGGTGCCGTCGCTGTCGACGCGGAAGCGCCCGGTCAACGGCGCCGGTTCGCCATAGACGATGATGTTCAGCACGTCCTGCGGCCCGACGACGTAATCCTTGGTCACCATCGGCTGCGCGGCGCCAACCGGCGGCGGCGGCGGAGCGGGCACTTGCGCAGGCGCCGGCGCGGTCTGCGCACGCGCGGCGGTCGCGGGAACCAGAAGGAGCACGAACAAGAGACCCACCATAGAAATCCTCACTGGCCTATCGTGATGTTGGTGATGATACGGGTTCGATTGAAGTTCTGCCTCAGTTCGTCCTCTGAGCGCCGATTCATTCGTTCGGCACCGAACAGTACCGAAAAGCCGCGGCCGAAATCGAACAGCACGCCACCGCCGATCACGTCGGCGGTATCTTGTCGTGGTTCCAAACCAGGCGTTGGGGGAACGCCACGCCGCCACCGGTAAGTCAGGTACTGCCGCTCGACAGAACCCTGCAAGCCGAGCGGTCCGTACACGCGCTGCGACACCAGCAGGCGCAGACCGGACTGCAGATACATCGGCTCGGTGTCTTGGTACGAATAATTTACATGCCGCCTCGCGGTGACGTCAAACGTCGTCCGCGTCTCGATCGACCAGTTCACGTTGCCTTCGTAGATCAGTCCCCGGTTCTGGACCAGCTCCGGATCCTCGGGATCAAACAGTTCGTAGCCGGCCGCGAAACTGCCGCGAATGACGGCATCGGGCGCGAACTCGATCATCGGCGTCACGCTGTAGCTCTTCGAGTTGCGCAGGGACGAGTTCGTGAAGATGTCCTGACGGTAGTTGCCCAGCACCGAGAAGGTCGTCAGCGGCGTCACGGCATAGCGGACGCCGGCAGTATAGGTCCGCGCGTTCTCGTTCAGCGCCTCGTCGAGCTGCACGCCCCGAAACTGCTCGCCGTCCTCATAGATTGAATCCGAATATTGCGCGGTCGCCGTCAGCGCCAGGCGGTCGGACATGTCGAAATTGGTGCCCGCCAGAAACAGGTTTTCCACCCGCCGTGCCCGCGTGTCGATTTCCACGTTGGGGCGCGTTCGCGTGTGGTTGCGCTCGGCGCCGACGAAGGGCTTGAAGCGGCTCGCCGACATGTTGAACCGGAGGCCGTAGTTGAAGTTGGTCGACCGCTGCGACACGAAGTCCTTGAACCAGACGTAGTCGCCGCCGCCCGAGACCATCAACTCGTTGGCGCCCATCTTGAGCACGCCCATCACCCGCGAGGCAATCGTGAACGTGTAGTCGTCCCGCTCGCCAACCGTGTCGTTGAAGACGTTGTCGTCGATGCCGACATCGACCACCCGCACGCTCGGATAAATCGACAGCGGGCCGAACTGCAGTTGCGCGGCTTCGCGCGGCGCGATGAGCTGGGCCTGGGCGCTCGGCACCTGCACGCCTGCCAGGCAAATCATTGCGAATCCAAAGATGCGAGGTCTGACGATCTTCATGGTGATTTACCTGGTCCTTGGGAGGCCGATGCCGAGCTGGCGTACCTTCCGATAAAGATTGGTTCTCTGCATGCCGAGCGAGCGCGCCGCATCGTCCATCCGCCCGCGATGGCGGGTCAGAATTTTCGCAATGAAATGACGCTCGAAGCTGAGGCGCGCATCGCGCAGGTTGGTCGCACCACCCTGGCTCCACACGACCGGTTCGAGCGCCACGTGATCGAGAACGTCCTCGAGGCGCACCGCGCCGCCAACGACGGCACGCACGAGCACTTCGAGCACCTCGCGGAGCTCGTGAAAATTGCGGCGCCATGGCAGCGCGGCGAGCAGCGTCAGCGCCTCTCGCGAGAAGGTCGGCACGGGAACCCGTGCCTCGGCCGCCGCGTCGCCGACGAGGCAGCCGACGAGCATCGGGATGTCGGCCGCTCGCAGCCGCAGGGGCGGCAGTTCGAAGAGCAGGTTGAAACGCGCGAACAGATCGCGGCGAAGCGTGCCCTCCTGCATCGCCGCATCCGGTTCTCCGTTCACGGTGGCGATGACGCGAACGTCGAACCCCACCCCGGCGCCCGAGGCATCAGTGTCCAGCTGGCCGTCACGCAGGAGGCGCGCCAGCCTGACCTGCAGGGGGATGGGCAGCTCGTGGAGATTGAGGAGCGCGAGCGTGCCTCCAAGGGCGGCCTTGCTGAAGATCTGCTGGTCCAGCCTGGCGATGTCGGGAATCCCGCAGTCAATCGACACGAACGGGCCATCGCGCCTCGCGCTGTTGTCGTGGATGGCGCGCGCCACCGACTGCACATCCAGTCCCGCCTCGGCCACGACGATGACGGTGTCGGCGCCACCGGTGGCACGGCGGAACATGGCACGAGCCCGCTCGGCAGGCAGCGATCCGCCGACAAGCTCTACAATCGTGGGAAACGCAATCAGATGCAGCTCCGCCCCGTCGGTCACAGAGAGGGCCCTGTCGATGCGCGTCATCGAAAGGGATACGCCCGTGACGACTAGGTATGACTTAATGGGACAATTCGGCCGACAGTCGTGTCAGTCGCGATACGCGAACGGACACGCGACAGCCTTCTTATCGACCGCTGGGCTGGAAAGCGCAGAGCCAGGGAGCAATTCCGTGCGGGGAATGGGCACGTGGTAACTAGTAGTAATATAAGGACCTTGTGCGAAAGTGGCGGAACTGGCAGACGCGCCGGACTTAGGATCCGGTGGCCGCAAGGTCATGGGGGTTCAACTCCCCCCTTTCGCAATCCACCTCCCTGATGCGGCGCACCGAGCCTTTCCTTCCTCTCGCGGCTGTTTTGGTGTGCCTGTTGGCGTGCGTTCCACTCCTCACCAAGTACCCCGCACCCGGAAGTGACGAACCGGGGTTCGTCGACCCTGCTATCACGCTTCTCAACGACGGCTATCTCGGCACCACGCTCTATGAAGGGCTCGTGCCGACGATGGAGCAGTACATCTACTGGCAGCCGCCGTTTTACTTCGTCGCGCTCGCCGGGTGGTTCTGGATATTCGGTCCCGGGCTGGAACAGGCCCGGCTGTTTTCGCTCGCCTGCGGCCTGAGCATCGTGGCCCTGGTGTATCTGCTTGCGCGCCGGTGGACCGGACCGTGGCCGGCGTTCGCGGTCAGCGCGCTGTGCGCGGTGTCGTACTGGCTCACGAGCCGCGCCGTGTTCGCGAGGATGGACACGCTCTGCGTCGCTCTCAGTCTCGCAGCCGTGCTCGCGCACACCCGGCGGATGGTGTGGCTCGCCGGGATGCTCGCGGGGCTGGCGTTCCTCACGCATCCGCTCGGCGTTGTCCCGATGGCCACCATCGTCGCCGACCAGGCACTGACGCGTCGGCCTTGGCGCGACATCCGCAACGCATGCACCGGTTTTGTGCTCGGCGGCGTGGTGTGGCTGATCTACGCACTGCAGGATTGGGACGCGTTCCAGCTGCAGATGGCGCTTCAGCTGGCGCGCAAACAGCTATCGCCTCCCTACTGGTATCAATTCTGGATGGCCCGCAACCATGCCATCGCCATCGCCGCTGTCGCCGGTGCAGCCGCGTGGCTCGCATTCACGCCGCGCAGGCCGGCTGGCAGCGAACTGCTCGTGGTTGGGACCGTTCTCTCGTTCGCTGCGGCCACCTACGCACACGAGACGGGGTACTTCCTGTATTTCTTTCCTTTCGGGTGCGTCGCCTTGGCGCTGGCGGTCAGCCGTCACCGGTTGGCGTATCTCGCGCTGGCGGGCGCGCTCGCGAGCGAAGCGGCCATCCTCGGCTACAACATCCATCGCTACGACCATCGCAATTACGCGGCGCTCGGCGACGCGGTGCGTGCCGTGATTCCGCCGGGCGCCAGCGTCTTCATCGGCTTTGCCGACGTCACGCCGTACTTCGCGCTGGTCGGGCGCAACCCGATGCGCGTCGCGACGCCAGTGCCGCTTGCCGACAAGCGCGCACACGGACGGCTCGCCGCGCAATCGGACTTCATCGTCACGACCATTCCCGACTCATACCTTCCGGACGTCTCCGACGTCATACGCGGGAGAACGCCACTTACGGTGATCGATCAAGGGCCGGGCTACCGCATCGCGGTTTTCGCCGGCAAACGTTGATACAATCAAGGCTGATGAAAACCGAATTCGCCGATTTGAGCGAGACCAGAAAGAGCGTAGCCGTCGAAATTCCCAGCGACATCGTCGATGCCCAAATCGATAGAGTGGCCCGCAGCTACAGCCGGCAGGCGCGCATTCCGGGATTCCGCCAGGGCAAGGTCCCGGCCACTCTCATCAAGAAGCGGTTCCGCGAGCAGATCCTGCACGACGTTGCGCACGATCTGATTCCGCGCGCGATTGACGAGGTGCTTCGCGAGCGGGGTCTCGAACCGGTGGACACGCCCGACGTCAAGGACGTCTCGCTCGACGAAGGCCAGGCCCTGACGTTCACCGCGACGTTCGAAACGCTCCCCCCCATCGATCCCGGCCCGCTGAACACGCTCGCGCTGCGGCGTCCCGCGGTCACGCTCGAAGACAACGCCGTCGAGGCGACGATGACGCAGCTGCAGAACCGCGCCGCGCGCTTCGAGCCGGTCGAAGGACGCGCCGTCGACGACGGCGATACCGTGACCCTCGACGTCGATCGCAAAGCCACCGCCGAAGGCGAGAAGGACGACCATCATCACGATGTGGTCGTCGAGATCGGCGCGAAGGCGAATCCCCCGGGATTCGACGACAACCTGAAGGGGCTCGAGCCCGGGGCCGGGAAGAGCTTTACGATCCATTACCCCGACGACTATGCCGTCAAGGAGCTCGCCGGCACGAGCATGGACTACAGTGTCAAGGTCAAGGACATCCGCAAGCGCGTGTTGCCGGCGCTCGACGACGAGTTCGCGAAAGACCTCGGCGAGTTCGACACCCTCGACGCGCTGCGCGCGCGCATCCAGCAGGACCTCGAGCGCGAGGCGGAGCAGGAAGCCGACAGAAACCTGCGCGGCAGTCTGCTGAAGGAGCTTGCAGCGCGCGTCGGCGTCGACATTCCAGACTCGCTCGTGGAACGGGAGCTCGACCGGCGCACCGAAGAGTTCGCCCGGCGATTGATGGATCAGAAAATCGATCCGCGCCGCGCGAACATCGACTGGGATCAGTTCCGCGACAGCCAGCGCGACGCCAGCCGCGAGTCGGTGAAGAGCGCGCTCGTGCTCGACGAGATCTCGCGGCGCGAGAACGTCACCGTGTCCGAGGAGGAGATCGACAAGGACGTGGCGCAGTACGCCGAGCGCAGCGGGCTGACGCCGGCGGCGGTTCGCGCGCGACTGGAAAAGGAAGGCGCGTTGTCGCGCATCGCGGCAGGGCTACGACGGGAAAAAACGATTGATTACGTGCTGTCTCAGGCTCAAGTCACCCGAGACTAGTGCCGATACCCTACTCAAGGCGGAGTGCTCCCTTTATGTCAGACTCGCGCATGCAGCTCGTTCCCATGGTCGTGGAACAAACCAACCGAGGGGAGCGAGCGTACGACATCTTCTCGCGTCTCCTCAAAGACAGCATCATCTTCATCGGCACGCCGATCGACGATACGGTGGCGAACCTGGTGATCGCCCAGATGCTGTTTCTCGAAGCGGAAGATCCCGACAAGGACATCACGCTGTACATCAACAGCCCGGGCGGATCGATCACCGCGGGGCTGGCGATTTACGACACGATGCAGTTCGTCAAGCCGGACGTGCAGACTCTCTGCATCGGCCAGGCGGCCTCGATGGCCGCGGTCTTGCTTTCAGCCGGGGCCAAGGGGAAGCGCCTGTCGCTGCCCAACTCCCGAATTGTGATCCACCAGCCCCTTATGTCGGGTCTGGGCGGCCAGGCCACCGACATCGACATCGCGGCGCGGGAGATCCTCCGCATGCGCGAGCGGCTCAACGACATCCTCGTGCACCATACGGGTCAGTTAGTTAAGCGGATTCAGGAGGATACCGAGCGGGACTACATCATGAGTGCCGACCAGGGCAAGGAATACGGTATTATTGATGATGTAATCAGGAAAAGGGCGTAATCCCCCAATATGGTCAAAGCAAAAGGCGAAAACGAGGTCTTGCGCTGCTCGTTCTGCAACAAAGACCAGAACGACGTCCGCAAGCTCATCGCGGGCCCCACGGTCTTCATCTGCGACGAGTGCGTTGAGGTCTGCAACGACATCATCGCGGACGACAACCGGTTCGACAACCGGAGCGTCCGGTCGGCCCTTCCGGTGCCCCAGGAAATCAAGAAGTTCCTGGACGAGTACGTCGTGGGGCAGGAAACGACCAAGAAGAAGCTGGCTGTTGCCGTCTACAACCACTACAAGCGCATCGAGATCCAGAAGCAGCCGCGCAGCCGGAACGACGTCGAGCTGACCAAGTCGAACATCATGCTGATCGGTCCCACGGGGACCGGCAAGACGCTGCTCGCGCAGACGCTGGCCAAGCTGCTCTCGGTGCCGTTCACGATTGTCGACGCGACGACCCTGACCGAAGCGGGCTACGTCGGCGAGGACGTCGAGAACATCATCCTGAAGCTGCTGCAGGCGGCCGGCGGCGATATCGAGAAGTGCCAGCAGGGCATCATCTATATCGACGAGGTCGACAAGATCTGCCGCAAGGATGAAAACCCGTCGATCACCCGCGACGTCTCGGGCGAAGGGGTGCAGCAGGCGCTCCTGAAGATCCTGGAAGGCACGGTGGCCAACGTCCCGCCGCAGGGGGGCCGCAAGCACCCGCACCAGGAGTTCTTCCAGATCGACACGACCAACATCCTGTTCATCTGCGGCGGCGCGTTCGTCGGCCTCGAGAAGATCATCGAGCGTCGGGCGGGCAAGAAGACGCTGGGTTTCAAGGCCGACGTCAAGTCGCACCGGCAGCGGGACCTCGGCACCACCCTCGAGAAGGTCGAACCCCAGGACCTGATCAAGTACGGCCTCATCCCCGAGTTCGTCGGCCGGCTGCCGGTCGTCGGTACGCTGCACGAGCTCGACAAGGCGGCGCTCGTCCAGATTCTGACGCAACCCCGCAACGCGATTACGCGTCAATATCAGAAGTTGTTCGAGTACGAAAACGTGAAGCTGCGCTTCGCGGACGACGCGCTCGAGGCAATCGCGGAATCGGCGCTCGAGCGCAAGATCGGCGCCCGGGGATTGCGCATGATCATCGAAGACCTCATGCTCGACCTGATGTACTCGCTGCCCAACCAGAAGAAGGTGCGCGAGTGCGTCATCACGCGTGAAGTCGTCGAGGCCAGGGACAAGCCGATCACGCTGGTGGAAAAAGCCGGATAAATCTTTAGATCTAGGGATCTAGAGATCTTTCGATCTGCCGATCAATAGATCCCTAGATCTCCCGATCTGACGTTACAGGAGCCCCATTGGAAGTCTACGAGACCTTACCTATCGTTCCGCTGCGCGACGTCGTTGTCTTCCCGCACATGATGATGCCGTTCGTCATCGGGCGGCCCTCGTCCACTCGCGCGCTGGAGCACGCCCTCGGCAAGGACAAGCGGATCTTCCTCGCGGCGCAGCACGACGCATCGACCGACGACCCGAAGCCCGACGACATCTACACCATGGGCTGCGTGGCCAACGTGGTGCAGAGCCTGAAGTTGCCGGACGGCAACATCAAGGTCCTGGTCGAGGGTGTCGAGCGCGCGCGAGCCGTCGAGTGGAAGGAAGACAAGGGCTTTTTCCGCGTCGTCGTCAAGGTGCTGCCGCGCCAGAAGGAAATGCCGGCCGACATCGAAGAGACGATGACGCGCGTCGTGTCGCTGTTCGAGCAGTACGTGAAGCTCTCGAACAACCTGCACTACGACGCCATGATTGCCGCCGTCCGGGTTGACGACCCGGGCCGCCTGGCCGACACCATCGCCGCCCACCTGCTGGTGGGCGTCGACGAGAAGCAGAACCTGCTCGAGATCGTCTCACCCATCGAGCGCCTCAACCGCATCGCCGGCATTCTCGAAATCGAGGTCGACAAGCTCCAGGTCGATCGCCGCATCCAGTCTCGCGTCAAGAAGCAGATGGAGAAGGCGCAGAAGGAGTACTACCTCAACGAGAAGATGAAGGCGATCCAGAAGGAACTGGGCCGCAAGGACGACAAGGGCAACGAGATCGACGACCTGAAGAAGAAGATCGAACAGGCCAAGATGCCGAAGGACGTCGAGGAGAAGGCCATCCAGGAGCTGAAGCGCCTGGAAGCCATGCCCCCGATGTCGGCCGAAGCCACCGTCTCGCGCAACTACCTCGACTGGCTGATCGCGGTGCCCTGGCACAAGAAGTCGCGCGAAAGCCGCGACTTGAAGCGCGCGGAAGAGATTCTGCACAACGATCACTACGGCCTCGAGAAGATCAAGGACCGCATCCTCGAGTTCCTCGCCGTTCGCGCGCTCGTCAAGAAGCCGAAGGCGACGATCCTCACGCTGTCCGGACCTCCCGGAGTCGGCAAGACGTCGCTCGCCAAGTCGATCGCGCGCGCGATGAACCGCAAGTTCGTGCGCCTGTCGCTCGGCGGCGTGCGCGACGAAGCCGAAATCCGCGGCCACCGGCGCACCTACATCGGCGCGTTTCCGGGTCAGGTCATCCAGATGATGAAGAAGGCCGGCACGATGAACCCGGTCTTCCTGCTCGACGAAGTCGACAAGATGTCGATGGACTTCCGCGGCGACCCGTCTGCGGCGCTGCTCGAAGTGCTCGATCCCGAGCAGAACCACACGTTCCTCGATCACTACCTCGACGTCGAGTACGACCTGTCGTCGGTCATGTTCATCTGCACGGCGAACGTGCTGCACACCATCCCGCAGGCGCTGCGCGACCGCATGGAAGTGCTCCAGCTCGCCGGGTATACCGAGCAGGAAAAGCTGGAGATCGCCAAGCGCTTCCTCGCGCCCAAAGCGATTGAGGGCAGCGGCCTCGACTCGAAGAACATCGCCTACGCCGACGAAGCGATTCAGGTCGTCATTCAGCGCTACACACGCGAGGCGGGCGTGCGCAACCTCGAGCGCGAGCTGAGCTCGATCGCCCGCAAGGTGGCGCGCAAGGTGGTCACCGAAGGCAGGACGTTCCAGGAAAACATCACGGCCGAAAAAGTGACCGAGTACCTCGGCGTGCCGCGGTTCCGTCCGACGCTGGCAGAAGAGAAGGAAGAGATCGGCGTGGCCACGGGGCTGGCGTGGACCGAGGTCGGCGGAGAGATCCTCGTGACCGAAGCGACGCTCATGCCGGGACGCGGGCACCTGACGCTCACCGGCAAGCTCGGGGACGTCATGCAGGAGTCGGCGCAGGCAGCGATGAGCTGGGTGCGGTCGCGGGCCGACGAGTTCGGCATCGCGCGTGATTTCAACAAGAAGACCGACGTGCACATCCACGTGCCCGAGGGGGCGATCCCGAAGGACGGTCCGTCGGCCGGCATCACGCTCGCAACCGCGCTGGTCTCGGCGCTTGCCAGGGTGCCGACGCGCACCGACGTGGCGATGACGGGAGAAATCACGCTCCGCGGCAAAGTGCTGCCGATCGGCGGCGTGAAGGAAAAGGTGCTGGCGGCCCATCGCGCCGGCATCAAGAACATCATCGTGCCGAAGGACAACGAGAAGGATCTTGCGGACATTCCCAAGAACGTCCTCGACTCGCTCAACATGTATCTCGTGAGCACGATGGACGAGGTCCTCAAGATCGCGGTGTCGGGTCCGATGCCCGCGGCACTGCCCCCCGAAGTGGCGGCACCCGCGGTGGACGTCGTCGACGCGGACGACACCATCACGCACTGACGATTGACCCTTTCCGATCGCGGCGCCCGTGTCGTTTTAACCGCGGCATGGGTGCTCGCGATCGTCCTCGTGCATCCCTCCGGCGAATTTCCGATCAACGACGACTGGTCCTACGCCGAGACCGTGCAACGCCTGGTCGAGCACGGTGAATGGCGCCTCAACCCGTGGACGTCGATGCCCCTGGCGACGCAGGTGCTCTGGGGATGGCTGTTCAGCCAGCCGATGGGCTTCTCGTTCACCACCCTGCGCGTGTCGACGCTGGTGCTGGCCTGGGCGGCGACGCTTGGCAGCTACTCGCTGTTGAGGCTCTCGGGGGCCGTCCCAACCATGGCGTGCGCAGGCGCTGCCATCGTGGCGCTGTGCCCGGTCGTTTTCCCGCTCGCTTTCACCTTCATGACCGACGTTCCGGCGCTCGCGTTCGGAGTGTGGGCGCTCGTGTGCGTACTGCACTACGCGAACACAGGCCGCCCGGCGTACCTCGTCGGAGCCATGCTGCTGCTCGTCGCGACCACGCTCATCAGACAGACGGGCGTCGCGTTCGCGATCGGCGCGATGGCTGCCCTGCTGACGGTGCCGGCGCCGGAACGGAGACCTGTCGCCGCGGTGGCATGTCTCGTCGTTCCTGCGGCCGCGCTCTTCGCCTACGGCCAGTTTCTGCGCTTCACCGGAACCCCCTCGGTCTACAGCCTCCGCGAGGGGCAGCTTCTCCACGTGCTCTCGAATCCACGACTGCTTGCCAGCCTGGCATTTCACTCCGCGGCAGGTTCGTACTTCTACGCCGGACTGTTCGTGCTGCCAGCGGTGCCGCTCTTCGCCCGCGTCGCGTTGGACAGACGGGCCGCCATCGCGGCAGGCGCCGCTCTTGCTGCATCTGCGACGTACGTTGTGAAATACGGCGTGCAGATGCCGTTCTTCGGCAACGTCCTTCACGACGTCGGCTTGAGTCCGATTCTCGTGGCGCGCGCCGATCTCTGGCCGCGCGCGCCCGCACCGGCGTGGGTGGCGGTGACGATTGCCGCAGGTCTGGCAGCGGCGGTGGTCGTGTACCACGTCGTGTCCCGCGGTCCCGGCCTATGGGCCGGCCCGGGGCGTGTGCCGGCGGTGCTCGCCTTCGTTTCGTGCGCGGCCTACCTTGCGCCACTCTTCGCGGCCGGCTTCATGTTCGATCGCTATCTCGGTCCTGTGGTCATCCTGGTGCTCGCATTTCTGACGTCGCTTGGATCGTTTCGTTCTATGTCGCGTGCGTCAGCCAGCGTCACCCTTGCGCTCGTCGGCGTGCTGGCCGCGTTCGACATCGCCGCCACGAGAGATCTGTTCTCGTTCAACCGCGCCAGGTGGCAGGCCACTGACGCCGTTCTTCGAACGGGAGTGCCCATCGAGAACTTCCAGGGCGGATTCGAGGTCACGGGGGCGTTGCTGAATCGCGTCACCGGCGCCGAGAACCCCCCGCTGTTGATTTCGCTCGGCGACGAACCGGGATACGCCAGGGTGTCGTCTCACGAGTTCCCCCGGCTGATCGGAAGCAATCCAGGCGTCCTCTACGTGCTTCAGCGCAAGGCTGAGCCGCGATGAGGGCGTGACCGCCGCCATGGCGCCCCTGGTTACCGTCGTCATCCTGAGCTATGCGAGGCCCGATCCTCTACAGCAAGCCATCGAGTCTGTCATCCATCAGGCCTATCCCTCGCTCGACATCGTCGTCGTCGACAACAAGAGCCCGAAAAGCGAGGCGATTGCAGCCGTGGTGTCGAGGTTCCCGAGGGTCCGGTTCGTCCAGAACGACCAGAACCTCGGATTCGCCGGCGGGATGAACGCGGGCATCGCAGCCGCGGCGGGCGAGTACATCTACCTCACCGAAGACGACGTCGCGCTGCGGCCGGGATGCTTGAGCTCGATGATGGCGTACCTCGAGCGGCACCCGGACGCGGGCCTCGTCGCACCGGTCATGTACGATCAGTCGTCGGGATCGGTCCGTTCTGCCGGCGGGAGATTCGCGCTCGATCCCGTCTTCGCGTTGAAAATCATCACCGAGCGCGCCCCCGGACAGGGCCCGCTGCCCTTCGACGTCATGTACGTGCCTGGCGCTTCGATTCTGGCTCGTGCCAGGCTCTTGAAAGAACTGCGAGGGTTCCGGGACGACTTCTTTCTCTATCAGGAAGATCTCGAATTGTGTATCCGCGTGCTCAAGTCGGGACATCGCATCGTGACGGTGCCATCGGCCGGCGTCGATCATGTCGACCCTCCGCCCGGTCCCGCGTCGGACATGGTCGAGTACTTCCGGATCCGGAATCTGTTCGCGACCTACCTCCTTCACGCGCCGGCGCGCGTGCTGTCGGCCTTCGTCCTGCGCTACGGTGTGATCGATCTGTCGCGAACAATCGTTCGGAACCCGCGACGCGGCTGGCTGATGGGCCGGGCGTGGCTTTCTGTCGCGATGTCGGCGCCACGCCTGCTTCGGGATCGCGACCCTCGTCCCCTGGAGCCCTCGAACCCTTGACCCGTCTGGTGATATCCGCAGCATCGGCCGCCGATTTTCCACGCACCGGCCTCCCGGAGGTCGCCCTTGTGGGCCGCTCCAACGTCGGCAAGTCGAGCCTGATCAACGCTCTCGTCAAACAGAAGATCGCCCGGACGAGCGCAGCGCCCGGGAAAACGCGCCTGGCAAACTACTATCTGATCGAAGGGGTCATCGCCAACCGCGACGTGCGCCCGTTCTACCTGGTGGATCTGCCCGGCTACGGATACGCTCGAGGCGGCGCCGCCTCGGCGGAAGAGTTCGAAGCGCTGACCGAACATTACTTCGATCGTGACGCGAATCCTGGGCGAACGCTCGCGGGCATCCTCCACCTGATCGACAGCCGCCACCCGGGATTGCGGCAGGATGCCGCCGCGTACGAGTGGCTGCTCCGTCGGGATTTGCCAATTGCGGTCGTCGCAACGAAGATGGACAAACTCGCCCAACGCGAGCAGACGCAAACCGTGAAGGCTCTGGCAGGAAACTACGGCGCGCGCGTACTGCCTGTATCTGCCATGAAGGAAACGGGCCTGCCGGAGGTGTGGCAGACACTGCGGGAGTGGACCGCTCGATGAAGTCGTATGCCGATGCCGTTGGTGCGCTGCTCGACGAGTTCCACTGGAACCCGTGGTTCCTGAATACGTACTGGCCGGAGAACGCGCAACGCGTCGGGACCATCGTCGAGCTGGCGGCGCGAGCGAGGCCTCCGTCGGCAAACGGTCAACCAGCCTCGGTGCTCGAGGTGGGATGCGCAACGGGTACATCGCCTGCCTCTTCAACGAGCTCGGCTATCGGACGTTTGCGATGGATTCCGGCGACGACCCGAAGCGCGATGAGATGTTCGCCAGACGGAACATCGGATTCACGAGCGGCAACCTGAACGACGCGCCGCCGCTTACCGCGTACGCCGATACCTCGATGGATGTGGTGGTGCTCGGCGAGGTGTTCGAGCACGTGCTGAACCATCCCGCCGGCCTGCTCCAGGCGGTTCATCGTATCCTGCGGCCCGGTGGGGTCACTCTCCTGACGACCCCGAACCCGTCGACGCTGGCCAACAGCGTCAGGTTGCTCGGAGACGGATACGTCCTGTGGGGCACGCCCGCGTTTCTCGCGATGTCAAGCTTCGGGACGGGAACGTCATCGATCGCGGTGACATCCACTACCGCGAGTATCCAGCCTGGATCGTCATGGAGTTGATGAAAGAACTGGGGTACGACGTGAGGAGCGTGCAGTACTATCGTGCGGGCATTGCGCCGACGCATTCGGCGCCGAAGAAACTGGTCAAAACACTGCTCGCGCTCAGCGGGCTGTCGAAAACACGCCCGTTCGCACTGGGCTACATCATCGACGCGAGAAAGCCGGCATGACGATGCGCTATCGACGATTTGGGCGTCTGGGCTGGCAGGTCTCGGAGATCGGCTATGGCATGTGGGGTATGGGCGGATGGACCGGCTCGGACGACGAGGAGTCGCGCCAATCGCTCGATCGCGCAATCGAGCTGGGCTGTACGTTCTACGACACCGCGTTCGCCTATGGCATGGGACGCAGCGAGAAGCTGCTCGGCGAGGCGCTGAAGCGGCACCCGGGAAAGAGGTTCTACGTCGCGACGAAGGTGCCACCGAAGGACTGGAAGTGGCCGGGCCGGGCGGAGACGCCGGTGTCCGATGTGTTCCCCGCCGGCCACATCATCGAGATGACGGAAAAGAGCCTCGGCAATCTCGGCCTCGAGCACCTCGACCTGCAGCAGCTTCACGTGTGGAGCGACGCGTGGGCTGAGGACGGCGGCTGGCAGCGGGCGGCTGAAGATCTCAAGCGCCGCAGGCTGGTCGGCGGCTTCGGCATCAGCGTCAACCGGTGGCAACCCTCCAATGTCCTGAAGGCGCTCCGGACCGGGCTCGTCGACTCGGTCCAGGTGGTTTACAACATCTTCGACCAGAACCCCGAAGACGAGCTGTTCCCCGCGTGCCGCGAGCTGGATGTCGCGGTCATCGCGCGCGTGCCGTTCGACGAAGGCAGCTTGACTGGCACTCTGACGAGGGAGAGCGCCTGGCCGGAGGGCGACTGGCGGAACGTATATTTCACGCCGGCCAATCTGGCAGAAACGCTCGGGCGCGTCGACCGCCTCGCTATGCTCGTACCGAGCGGTATGGACCTGCCGGAGGTGGCGCTGCGCTTCATCCTGACAAACCCGGATGTGGGCACGGTCATTCCGGGCATGCGTAGGATCCGGCACGTCGAGCAGAATCTGGCCGCCGGCGACGCCGAACCGCTGCCTGCGCGCCTCGTTGACGCCTTGCGCGAGCACCGCTGGGACCGCACGCACGTGATTCCCTGATGGTCATCGGCCGATAACAGGTCGATGACGAGGAAACGTCCGCTTTCGACCGGGATTCTCCTGTTCGTCGGCCTCCTGATGGGTGCCGGCGCCACGCTGGCGGCGCTGCGTGCGACGCGAACGCCGGACAACCCGTTCTACGACTTACGCGTTCGCATCCTGCCGCTGCCTTTCGCCGACGATCAGGAATCGAAGTGGCTGGCGGCGACCTACGGGCCGGAGCGGTTTTCGGAGGGCATCGAGGAGTGGATCATCCGCGATTTCTTCCAGGACAAGCGCGGCGGGACCTTCCTCGACGTCGGCTCGGCCGACTACAAGACACTCAGCAACACGTATTACCTCGAAAACCGCCTCGGGTGGACGGGCATCGCCGTCGACGCGCTGGAGAGGTATCGGGAGGGATACCGGCTGCATCGGCCGGGGACGAAGTTCTTCACCTTCTTCGTCTCGGACAAATCCTCTACGAACGCGACGCTCTTTGTCGGCAAGCAGACCTTCGTGTCGTCCTCCGAGCGCGCCTTCACCGAACGATTTGGCGCCGTCACGGAGACAGTGCAGGTGCCGACCATCACGCTCGACGACCTGCTGGAGGCGCAGGGGGTGAGCCGCATCGATTTCCTCTCACTCGACATCGAGCTGCACGAGCCGCAGGCGCTGGCCGGATTCGACATCGGGCGGTTCAAACCGACCCTGCTTTGTGTCGAATCCCATCCCGAGGTGCGGCAGGACCTCCTCGACTACTTCAGTGCCCGAGACTACGTGGTCGCGTCGAAGTACCTGCGGGTTGACAGGCAAAATCTGTGGTTCATGCCAGCCGGCACGCCCGTGAAGCCCTTCCCGTTTACGGCCGATCTCCACTAGGCGGCCGGTTCGCCGGGCCGGCGGGAAGCCTGCTATAATCGAGGTTTCCTCGAAGGGAGTTTTGTCGTGAAGGAAGGCATTCATCCGAAATACCACGAGGTAGAGGCCCGGTGCGCCTGCGGGGCGACCTGGAAGACCCGGTCGACCAAGAAAGAGCTGCACTTGGAAATCTGCTCGCACTGCCATCCGTTCTTCACGGGCCGGCAGAAGCTCATCGACACGGAAGGCCGCGTCGAGCGGTTCACGAAGAAGTTCGGGGCCCAGACGGTCGCCAGCCGGAAGAAAGCGCCCGCCAAGGCGGGAGCGAAGGCGTAAGGGAGCCCTCACTCTTTTCGATTCATCCACTTCCAGGCCGATTCCAACATCATCTCGAGGCGGTCTCGGCTCGGTTTCCACCCGAGCTCGCGGCGCGCTTTGTCCGAGGACGCGACGAGCACTGGCGGGTCGCCCGGACGCCGGGGACCGATGACGGTTGGAATCCGCTTTCCCGTCACCCTCTCAGCGCACGCGATCACCTCGCGTATGGTGTGCCCGTCGCCGCCGCATCCCAGATTGTAGATATCCATCCGCCCCTCGCGCCGCTCGAGCGCGAGCAGGTGCGCATCCGCGAGATCGAGCACGTGGATGTAGTCGCGTACGCAGGTGCCGTCGCGCGTCGCGCAGTCGTCGCCGAAAATCGTTGCCTGTGGCGCGGTGCCGGCGGCCGCCCGAAGCACCAGCGGGATGAGGTGCGTCTCGGGGTCGTGGCGTTCGCCCGATCGCTCGCTTGCGCCGGCCGCGTTGAAGTAGCGGAGTGACGTCACGGAGAAGCCGTGCGCCTTCGAGAACCAGGCCAGCGCGCGCTCGAAGGCGAGCTTGGACTCGCCGTACGGATTGATCGGCCGCGTCGGCATGCCCTCGTCGAGCGGCGTCTTCTCGGGTACTCCGTAGACCGCGCAGGTCGATGAGAACACAATCGATTTCACACCGGCGTCACGCATGGCCTCCAGCAGGCTCAGCCCGGCGACGAAATTCGTCCGGTAGTAGGCGCCCGGCTGCTCCATCGATTCGCCGACCAGTGCCACGCCTGCCATGTGAATGACCGCGTCGATCCGCCGCTGTCTCAGCGTCGACAACACGGCCGGTGTGTCGTTGAGGTCCGCTTCGACGAACGTCGCGGCCGGCGACACGGCATCCCGGTACCCGCGCGAGAGGTTATCGAGAACCGTCACCTCATGGCCGCGCTCGACGAGCACGTCGGTCATCACGCTGCCGATATAGCCTGCACCACCTGTTACTAGTATTCGCATGAGTGTCTGTTACTCGCGAGGAGGAGTCACGATTTCGGTTCCGCCGCTTGGCCAGCTGACGTAGTGCACGGTGTAGCCGAACTCCGTGGACGCACTCGCCGGATTCCGGAATCCGTTGCGCAGGTCGCCCGGCGTTCGAAGCTCGAGGTAACGGTTGAAATATCGCGTGTTGGGGATCGGCGTGTTGAAGCTCGTCGCGTCCGTATGATAGATGGTCTGTCCCGAATCCGTGTGTCGCACGGTGTACCAGAACACGGGCTCCTCTGGCAACGCGTGCACGTTATACCAGCCCATGGCAGCGATCTCGTCGAACCGGCCCCGCAGCGCGTGCGCCGCCACGCGCTCGCCTATCTGCGAGACCCCGAGCACGATGTAGAGCGTCAGAAGGACATTCGCGCGATGGCGGGCCACGAGCAGCGTGATCGCCCACACAGCGGCAAAGGCTACGACGACGAGCACGCCGGGCTGGTGGATGGCGTCGACCCTCGAATACCGCAGGAGCGTCATGATGGCAATCGAGGCGAGCCCCGCAAGTCCGAGCGACATAGCCGCCAGGCGCCTCCCGATCTCCGGTCTGGGGTCCTGAACGACCAGCGCCACGACCACGCAGGCCAGCGGTATCCAGAAATAGATCGAGGCGAACCGGGCGGCTGGCGCCTGAGTGAGCCAGACCAGGAGCGCCAGGCTGGAAGCTGCCGCGAGAACGGGCAGCCCCCACATCCCCGAAACAGGGTCTGACTCTTTTCTTGGTGTGGAGGCGTGACCGAGCACAACCAGAATCACGAAAGGCAGAACGATGCTGAGCTTCTGCGTGAGGATGAGCGAGTTGAGCCATCCCCTCACCCACTCCTGGCCCGCCACCTGTGCCATGTCGTAGGTCGGCCGCAACTGCGCCCAGGTCTTGATGAACACGCGATCGGCCTCGACGAGCGCGGGCGGCACACGCCAGTCGACGTTCAGCCCGAACACAGAAGACGGATAGAGCGGATATCCGCTCAGGATGACGCCTCGCAGCAGGAAGCCGCCCACCAGCATTGCACCCGCGGCCGCCGCGAACATCGGCAACCGCGGAAAAACGTCGCTGGCGGCCGTTCGCCTGAAGTCTCTCGCCACGCGAAACATCACGACACACAGGATGACCGCGCAGAACGCGGCCGCGCTGAGCTTGATGGTCACCAGCAGGCACCCGACGAGGATGGCCGTGGCCGCGCTGACCCGGTATTCCGACGTTCCGGGCGCGACACACGCAAATCTGAGAAAGACGCAGGACAGAATCACCACACCGGCCGTGACGGCCACATCGGCCTTCAGCGTAGAAATTGCCGGGCCGAAAATGCCGAACAACACGAGGCCGATAGTCGGAGCGACGAGCACGGCCGCGAAGAGCGGCACGGTGTCCGGAGGACCGGGACGCCGGGCGACCCTCACGATCGCGACGAGCACGTACACCAGCGTGAGCGCCACGACGAAGCCGTTGACCAGATGATTCACGTACCCGGCCCAGCGTCCGGCACTCAACAACGCGGCAAGAAGGTGATGTGAATTGTTGAATCCGAGCCGTCCGTGCAGATTGGCCAGGCCCGGCACCAGCGGATAGTCGAAGAACCATCGAACGGCCTGGAACTCGTAGTTGTAGTCGTCCATGCCTCCGCCGGCCAGCGAGTGATTGGCCGTCCAGACCACCAGCGCGAATGCCCCGAGCGCAATCGGGAGATGCGAGCGAATCTGAAGGAGCGGCCGGAACCAGCGACGCTCGACGACGATGACCGCCCCCGACAGCGATGCGAAGGGGCCGAGCGCGGCACTGACCGGAAGAAAGAAATGCCAGACGACCAGCCCCAGAACCGTGAGGGCGAGGCCGGCCCAGATGCTGTCGTAGAGATGTGCCCAGCTCGGTTCAATCCGTCCGATGCGATCGAAGAACAATCCGCCAAGGGCGCCGAAGGCCGCGACGAGCAGCAGCCAGGTGAAGAGCACGCTCGATGTGAGGATGATCGACAAGGAGTGCGTTCAAAGTGTACCGCATCGTGTTACCATCGGCGAAGACGGCCACCTGCACGAGGAGATTCTGATGGATGAAGGCGAGCCGCGGGTGCGGCGCAGGGGAATGTTCCTTCACGTCGAGACACCAGAGCTCGACGACGTCGAAACCGAATCCGCCGAGGGCATGCTGGCCCGCATCACACGGCGGCGGCCAGTCAAGGCACCACGAAATCTCTCCACTGCTCCCAACCAGCCGGAATTGCGGGCCACGCCCTCACTGCACAAGCCGCGGATGCACCGGTCGTTCAGATTTGCGACCGCGACTGGCAGCCGTCGACTGTCACAGATGAGCCGCTGATCCAGCTCGCCCGCGGCGAGGCGAGAAACGCCACGACGTCGCCCACTTCTTCAGCCCGGCCAAAACGTCCAAACGGGAGCTCTGCGCGCACGAAGTCGGCCAGACCGTTCGGATCTGCCTTCACCCGTTTCTCCCACGATCCTCCGGGAAAGAGAATCGATCCGGGCGCCACGCTGTTCACACGAATGCCGTCTTTGGCAAGCTGTTGCGCCATCGCCTTCGCGAGGCTGATTTCGGCCGCCTTCACCGCGTTGTAGACCATCCGGCCGCCCGACTCGCGTCCCCAGATCGACGCGATCATGACGATCGATCCGCTCCCGCGCGCCCGCATGTGCGGTACGACAAGACGCGACATGCGGATGGCCGGATACAGCGTCTGGTCGAGCGCGTCCTGCCACTCGGCATCGGCCGTATCGACGATGTCGGTGCCTTTGGCCGTTCCGACGTTGTTGACCAGGATGTCGATGCCTCCGAAGGCCTCGAGGGCGGCGCTGACGACCTTCTCGGGCCCGGCGGCGGTCGACAGGTCGGCGGGGACGGCGATGACCTCACCGCCTGCAATAGTGCGTAGCGCCGATGCCGCCTGCTCGAGCGCCTCGGTACCCCTCGCACAGAGGCACACACGGCAGCCTTCGGCCGCGAGTGCTTTCGCGCTGGCCAGCCCCAGCCCTCGGCTCGATCCCGTCACAATGGCGGCCTTGCCGCGGAGTTGGAGGTCCATGGCTGTAGAAAAAGGGGTCGGGTGCAATTTTACGCATTTCGTAAAATTGCACCCGACCCCTTTTTCAGTCCGGCCGCCCGCCGGTCAGGTCGTTGAGCCTCCAGTCGAAGGGCTCATAGTTGAGCTGGAAGGTGTTCTTCTTGATGAACTCCTCTTCCGCCTCCAGCAGGTGCGGCCGCAGGAATCCTATCACCGCGAGCTCGATGGGCTCGCGTTTGGGCAGGTCGAACGAGTCGTCTGAGAATTCCTCGATGAACTCCTTCGCCCGCCAGCTCAAAATCGGGCTGATGCTCACCTTGCCGTTCAGCGCGTCCACCTTGGTCCATCGCGGCGTTGCGACGAACTGCTTGCGGGCGTCGTCGAGCTGCCGGTTCACGGCCTTGCCACTGAACGCTTCGCTCCGCAGCCGGCCGCTGCCGACGGCGCCCCGCCCAAGCGCGATATACACCCGCGCATCGTCGAACTCGGCGAGCACCGTGTTCTCGATCTGATCGAGCGTCACGCTCTTGCCCGCGATCGCATGCGGGGTCTTCTCGAAGGCGCCGGGAATCTGCCTGATGCTGTTGGCGGGATAGTTCGACGCTCGCGCCCGAATCGGGTAGTTGTTGACGACGGTCTGCAGCACGAGCGCGTTGTAGGCGTTGATCCAGAGCGCCTTCTTCTGCTCGGCCGACCATTGCGCGAACTCCCCCGCAATCGCGGCGGTATTCAGCGATGCGATGTACCGGTTCAAACGGTCGCGATCGCCTTGCAACGCACGGTAGTAGACGAGGCCATCGCGCACGTGCAGATCGAGCAGCGCATCGAAGGGCACGTGCAGCGCTTCGAGCTCGGGCGATGGTTTGTAGTCCTGCGCGCGCAGCTGCACGATCGTCATTGCGAGCACGATAGCGCCAAGCACCTTGAATTTCATGGTCATGTCTTGTTCAGAAACTGCCAGAGCCGCCACTCGAAGAGCTCCGACCGCTCGAGATTGGGGAGGTGGCCGGCCACCGGCATGAGCTCGAGCTGCGAGTGCCTGATGGCTTTGTGCATGCCTTCTGCCTCGCTGGGTGGAATCAACGCGTCCTCGACACCGTGAACGATCAGGGTGGGTACGTCGATCTTGCCGAGCATCGGTGTCGAATCCGAACGCTCCATCATCGCCCTGACCGCCGTTTTGACGCCCTCGCGCGTGTTCTCGACGACGAGATTGTTGACGTGAGTCGCGAGGTCCGGCCGGTCGTGTTGCGTCGTCGCGCCCAGCAACTTCGGCACCATCTGCGCCGCGACAGCCCCGACTCCCTCGCGAACGACCAGGTCGATCATCTTCTCGCGATTGCTGCGCCCTTCGTCGCTGTCGGCCCCTGGCCGGGTCGACACGAGGCCGACCGCGCCCAGATAGCGCGGCGCGCTCTTCAGGATCTCGAACAGCACGTAGCCGCCCATCGAACAGCCGACGACGGCGGCCTGGGTGATGTCGAGCCGGTCGAGCAGGTCGATGACGTCACCGGCCAGATCGCTGAGCCCGATCGAATTCCCGGCCGGCATCGGCGTGCGGCCAAACCCGCGGAAGTCCGGCGCAATCGCGCGCCAGCCTTCCGGAACGGCGGCCAGCGTCGACTCCCACATCGCGGCCTGCAGCGGAAACGCGTGCAGGAACACGGCGTTCCTGACCGGAGGCGGCCGGACGGCCGGTGTCGCCTTCTCGGCCACGAGATAGCTGATGGTGTTGTGGCCGATGGTGACCGACTCGCGGCGCATCTTCGCATCTTAGCAGGAACGACGCGGCTGCGGCCCGCACGTTCGCCTGTCCTGCACGCGCGTTAAGTGCGGCACGATTCATCGACAACGTCACGCGCACGAGCTGGGGCACCGCCGACGACGTGAGCCTCAGGGATGTGAGTGCGTCGTTCGGCTCGGAACGCTCTGGGCTGCCGGCAGCATCTCGACGAGCACACGGCTGTCCGGCTCGTGCGGAAACTCGAGCCCCAGAATACGGGCGAGCGTGGGCGCGATGTCTTCCGGGCCGCTCGCGTCCGCGTATCGCCCGGGTGTAATCGCGCGGCCCATGAAGACGACGGGCACGTGGCGATCGAAGTCGTACACGCTGCCGTGGCCGGTGCCGCCGAGCGCGGAGTTGACGTAGACGTACCGCTTGAGCTGAACGTTCAGATGCGGGCTGCGCGGCGCGTAGAACGCGTTCTTGAACAGCTCCAGGTCCGGATCCGAAGGCGGCGCGAGACTTCGAAGATCATCGTGCGTGTATATGCGCTCGACCAGGCCCGTAGACATGAGGCCGTCGATTGCCGTCTTCTCGACCTCTTTCCAGTCGAGCCCGTTCTGGCGCACCGCCTCTTCGTTCAAGTAGACGTCGGTGGCGAAGTGGCTGATCAGGTTTTTCACGCCGGGATAACGCTGCTCGAGCGCGGTCCTCACGGCGCTCTCCAGCACCTTCGGCGGAACTCTTTTCGCGGGCAGCCCCTTCTCGGCCGAGAGCTCGATGAGCGGACGTGCTCCGTGATCGGCCGACAGCACGATGAGGGTGTTCGCCAGACCCACCGTCGAATCGACCTGCGCGAACAGCCGGCCCAGCACGCCATCGAGACGCAGCAGCTGGTCCATCAGCTCCTGGCTGTCGGGGCCCCAGTTGTGACCGACGCCATCGGTCGCGGCAAATCCGATCGCCAGAATGTCTGTGTCGGCATCCTTGCCCAGCTCGTGGTGCTTCATGGCTTCGAGCGAGAAATCGAGCACGATATCGTCGGCGAACGGCGACCGGCGCAACTCGACGTGGTACGCCTCCTGGGGCGGCACGCCTTTGAACAGGTGCGGGAACGCGATGTCTTTGCGGTCGCGCTCGCCTTCAATGGCATCCTTGCCCGCGTACTTCTGGTACAGGGCCACATCGTCGATGAGACGATTCCATCCCTTCGCCGCGAACCGATCGACGCTGCGCTTGCGGTTGAAGTCGGTGAGCCACGCCGGCGCGGCGTCCATGTAGAACGTGCTCGAGATGAAGTTGCCTCCAGCGTTTTCAAACCAGTACGCCGCATCTGCACGGCGCCCACCCATGAGGATGGCCGAGCGATCCTTCAGCGCGACACCGACCACGCGAGACCGCGGCGATTTCGCCTTGAGCGCGTCGCCAACCGTAAACGTCAGGAGGTTCGCCGGGGAGGACGCGCGTCCCTCGCCGCCAATGGTGCGCTGGACCGGATCGTCGATGACGTTGACGACCCTCTTCAGGTACGGATCCCACCAGTCGTTCGCGACGATGCCCGAATGGTTCGGATGCGATCCGGTGAGCAGGACCGCGTGACCGGGTCCCGTTTCGGTTGAGGCATGCCGATAGTTGGCGTTCGTGAAGATGCCCGCCTTGTCGTTGATCTGTCGCAACCCTCCCTTATAGAGGGGATTGAACCGGTCGAGATAGTCGAACCGCATCTGATCGATGGAAATCACGAGCACCAGCCGCGGCGCTGCCGGCCCAGCGATCGCCGGAGTCTGCGCATGCGTAATCGACCACCAAAATGAGACAGTTATAAGGACAAGCCAGTATTTGCGCATGGGTTCTCATGATCGTAACAGAGGCACGAAATTCGCATAGAGCAATTAACGCAGGGCGGCTTTTTGCCCGATATCTGGTTCAAATGGGGCTGTTTCAGGAACTCCTCGGTAGCGACCATCTGGCCACACTGGAGTTCTTCGTCGTCGGGCTCCGCGATGTATCCGAGAGCGCGACCGACGAACAGGAACTTCTGTAAACGCCAGCGTGCTCGCTCACTACGCGCAGGTGTCGATCGACGCCGAAGACGAACTGTCGCCACCGACCGACCTGAGCGCCATCTACGACCGTTTCATCGCGCGCCGCGACCCGTTTCGCGATAGCGCACACATGGAAGCGGCCGGAGCGCAGTGCCTGCTGATGGCCGGATTTTTCGAAGAACAGATGCGCCGCCGGCACAACATCCGCTGGTACGCCCAGATGGGCGCCAACTTCTATCGGCGCGCTGCCGCTCGCGAGGAAGCGGCAGGCAAAGCGCAACTGCTCGACTGCATCGCAGGACGGTTCGAGCTGTGGCGTCAGCGTCACGCCCGATTGAACCGCGAGCTTCGCGACCTGCGTTATATCCTTGCACCGCGCCTTAGTTACTAGTCGGGGTCGGGAGGGGTTTTCTTTGTCGCGATTTCTGCGAAAATCCCTCCCGACCCCGAGGACCGCCCGCGAGAACCGCGACCGGGGCGGTCGGGGCTATACTTCACTGAGAACGATGAATGTTCGTCCCTGGTGGCTGCTGCCGCCCGGCCGCATTCATCCTGGCTGGTGGATCGCACTCGGCGCCCTTCTGGTCTGGGTGGACCACTCGACCGGTCCTCACGCCACATTTCCCGTGCTTTACGCGGTGCCGGTGATCCTGGCCGCCTGGTACTCGGGAAAGCGTGCGGCCATCGGATTGGGTATCGCCGTACCACTCGTGAGAATCCTGGCGCTCGCCTGGTCGCAACCTTACGCCGACGTCTACCCTTCGATACTGGCCACGCTCTTCAGGGGCGTTGTCGTGTTGCTGTTCGCGCTCTGGTTCGCGCGATTGGCCGACTTCGAGCGCGAGCTCAGCCGGCAGGTCAGGGTGCTCGAAGGCCTGCTCGCGATTTGCTCCTTCTGCAAGAGCATCCGAAACGAGCGGGGCGACTGGGAGCACCTCGAGTCGTTCATCTCGAGACGCTCGGAAGCCGAGTTCAGCCATGGCGTCTGCCCGTCGTGTGGCGCCTTGCACTATCCCGACATGTTCGGCGAAGAGCAGTCTGTCTCGAACGGCTGAGCCGGCGGGCGCGAAATCCGTGTGCCCGATTACAGTTCCCGTCGTTCGATCCCTGCCATTAAGCGCACGCCTGCGCATGGACCACGATCGCGCACGGCAAAAGGGTTTCAGGTCAACACGTTATCGGGGCGTGAGCTACAACGGTGCAGCCGCCGGGCGTGGCACCTCCGTTGCTCCTTCGGAGGATCATCGGACCACCCATTTCGAAGGATCAAATCATGGCTGAACAGATGAAACGCCTCCGCACTCGCCTGGTGACGCTCGCCGTAGCCGTCGCACCGTTTGCGATGGTCACGACCGCGATCGCGTAACGTCAGCGACGCCGCAGGTCGGGCCGCGCACGGGCCGGTGAACTATGCCGTGCCTGCGCGCTGCCGCGACCCCGTTGCCTGCCACCACAACGCCAGTCCTAAGGGCGCAAGGGCCAGCACTGCAGAAATGAGCCCCATTGTGCCGTAGCCAACGGCCGCGAAGACGTGGCCGCTGAGGAAGCTTCCCGAAGCCGCCACCAGTCCCATCAGCAAATCGTTGAATCCCTGCGTGCGCGCCCGCTCGTCGGGTGAGAGCTGATCGGCCAGCAGCGACGAGCCCCCGACAAAGCAGAAATTCCATCCGAGCCCGAGCAGGAACAGGCCGAACGTAATCGGCACGAACGCCGGCGAGAGCGGAGCGACCAGACAGGCCAGGGCCAGAACGATCGCCCCGGCCATGATGACGGGCGCACGGCCAACGCGATCCACCAGCCTTCCAGACAGAATCGAGAACGCGAACATACCGAGCACGTGAAGTGACGTCGTCAGCGAGATCGCCGTCACCGCATGGTTGTGATTCCGCATGTGCAGCGATGTGATGACCATGACCATCACCATGACGGCATGGCCGGCAACCATCGAGAGAATCGCGACGCGCGCACCGGGACGCCGCAGCACGTGCGCGAGCGGCGCGGAGCCTTGCGCGCGCGGTGTCGCCTGCACACGACCTCCGGCGAGCGCGCGGGCAATCTCGCGCGGGTCGGGCCGGAGCAGCGTCGCGATGACGACCGCCGCGCATGCCAGCAGCACCATGCAGACGCCAAATGGCCAGACGAGGTCGCTCACATTCAGCCGGGTCAGCCGCGGTCCCAGCAACAGGGACAGCGATGGCCAGATGAGCGTGCCCGCGGTGCCGCCCACCACGACGATGGCAATGGCCCTTCCGCGTTGGGCTTCCGGGTGCACTTCGGCCGCAACGAAGCGCGAAAGGCCGGCTGCGGCGCTCGCCGGCCCCATCAGTGCGAGTCCGCCGACGAAGCCGGGAAAGCTGCGCGCCGCAATCGCCCAGGCCGCAATCGCGGCGCCCACGGCGCCGATCGCATAACCAGTCGAGAGCGCCCGTCGCCGGCCCCATCGATCCATCGCATATCCCAGGAGCAACGACGCGGCGGCCACGCCGACCAGATACACGGCAGACGGCACACCCGCCCACGACGTGCGGCCGCTCAGATCGGCGCCGACAATCGATGTGACCGTCGACGAGGCGAGGAATGCCGTCGAGCTGAATGCATGCGCCACCGAGAGCGTCCACGTGAGTCTTCGGGCTTCCATGGTTCTTTACAGGAGATTGGGAGATTAGGAGGACTCTTGAGATCTTCTTCAGACAAAGATCTTCGTTCTCCTAGTCTCTTAATCTCCTGTTTATTCCAGTATCCTTTGTGATCTTGTGTGGCGCTTTCTTCGAGATCTTAGTGTTCTATTCCAGGGTGTTGAGATGGCGCGCGAGCGAGTCGAGGCTCGACATGTCGCGCACCGACAGGAAGTCGTCGACGAACGGCAGCGCCGCACGAGTGCCGCGGGTCAGCGGCTCGTAGCCCGGCGAGCCGATCAGCGGATTCAGCCAGATGAGGCGATGGACGCTGCGTTGGAGGCGGGCCACTTCGCGCCCGAGCACGTCGGGATCTCCGAGATCCCATCCATCGGAAATCAGGAGCGCCACCGGCCCTCGCCGCAGCACGCGACGTGCCCAATGGGTGTTGAAGCGATGGAGAGCCGCGCCCATCCTCGTCCCTCCCGACCAGTCCCGGACCGCGTCGCGCACGCGCAGGAGTGCGGCGTCGGGCCTCACGCCGGCGAACTGGCGCGTCACCCTCGTCAGCTGGGTCGAAAACACGAAGACCTCGATTCGGCGATGGCCCCCCGCCAGCGCATGCGCAAACAGCAGGAGCATGCGCGTGTACGGCTCCATCGAGCCGCTGACGTCGCAGATGAGAATCAGCGGGCGCGGCCGAATCCGGCGCGTGCGACGAGGGACGGCGATCAGCTCTCCGCCGTGCTTCAGGTTGACGCGAAGGACACGGCGCAGATCGACCGCGCCGCGGCCGCCGGCGCTCCATCGCCGCGTGAGGCGGACTCCAGGATTCCAGGTGAGCTTGGCGATGGCATCCCGGGCACGAGCGAAATCGGCCGCGGTGAAGGTGGCAAAGTCTTTACGGCGCCAGACTTCCTCCGCGCTGTAGCTCTGCAACGTGACAGGCTCGTCGTTCCCGCCCGTGTCGCTCGCTTCCGGCTCCGACGGGGATGCCCCTGGAGCCAGCATCTTCACCGTCGCCCGCGCGCGCCTGGGAATGCCCATTGGCTGAGGCATCTGACGGTCCGACGGCTCCCTCCAGACGCGCCAGAATCGCTCGAAGAGCCGATCGAACAACGCCAGATCTTCATGGCGTGAAACAAGCACGGCCCGAAGCGCGTCGTGCGCATCGCGGCGGCTCGAGACGCCGACCTCCTCGAGGGCGCGGATGGCATCGGGGACGCCGCCAGCGCGCACGGCAACGCCGGCGCCACGCAACGTCCGGGCGAACATGAGGAGGTTCGCTAAGAGGCTTTCAGGCACGACTGGTGGTATTGCCTACGGGAGCGCCATGGCGCGGGCACGCGCGTCTTTCACCAGCGCCGCAAGCCGCTCGCCCCGCAATGACTCGATGTCGTCGTGATCCTTCAGCAGCACGCCGAGCGTGTGCTCGACGGTCGATTCGTCGAGCTGATCCTGTTCGAGCGCGACGAGCGCCGCAACCCAGTCGAGCGTCTCCGAGACGCCAGCCAGCTTGTGCAGATCGGCGCCGCGAAGCTCCTGCACGAACGCCGTCACCTGCTCGGCAAGACGCCGCGGCGCATCGGGCATCCGGCTGGTGATGATGCGAAGCTCTTTGTCGAAATCGGGATACTCGATCCAGAAATAGAGACAGCGGCGCTTCAACGCGTCGTGAATCTCGCGTGTCCTGTTCGACGTGAGGATGACAACCGGCGGTTCGGATGCGCGAACGGGGCCGAGCTCGGGAATCGTCACCTGGTAGTCGGAGAGCAGCTCGAGGAGAAACCCCTCGAACTCCTCGTCGGCGCGATCGAGCTCGTCGATGAGGAGCACGGGAACCCGGCCGCGCTCGTGCTGGAGAGCGCGCAGCAGCGGCCGCTTGATGAGAAACGGTTCGGTGAACAGCTGCTCGGTGGCGCGAACGCGATCGAGCTCGTGGCTGGCCTCGAGGAGGCGGATCTCGAGGAGCTGGCGCGGGTAGTTCCACTCGTAGAGGGCGTGGCTGACGTCGAGCCCCTCGTAACACTGGAGGCGGATGAGATCGGTTTCGAGCGCGGCCGCCAGGGCTTTCGCGATTTCGGTCTTGCCCACGCCGGCTTCGCCTTCGAGAAACAACGGCCGCTTCAGCTTCAACGCGAGGTAGACCGCCATCACGAGGCTGCGATCGGCCACATAACGTTGGCCGGCCAGCAGCCGCTCGAGCTCGTCGACCGACGCCGGGAGGCTCACGCTACGACGCCCGCTGAAACGCCGCAGCCAGCGCGCGCTTGACGTAAACGGGGGCCATCGCCTTGCGGTACTCGGCCGACGCGAAGATGTCTCCGAGAATGTCTCCCCCCAGTTGTTTCGTGGCCGCAGCGGCAGCCTTGGCCGTGACGTCGTCGGACGGGCGCGCCCCTTTGACCGCGGCCTCGACCTCGCGCAGCCGCGCGGGCACCGGCACGAGCCCACCGATCACCACCTGCGCGGCCTCGCACGAACCGCCTTTCATGGTCACGACGGCCGCAGCGCCAATGACGGCATAACGCGACGCCGGATGCGAGAACTTGATATAGGCCATGCCCTGCCCGGTTTTCTTCGACGGCACCTCGATGGCCGTGAGAATCTCGCTGGCGTCGAGGGCCGTCGTCATCATGCCCTGAAAGAACTCGCTCGCGGATACGGTTCGTTCGCCCTTCGAGCTCGCGACGACGAAACGGGCATCCAGGGCGACGAGTACTGTGGGCAGATCGGACGCGGGATCCGCGTGGGCGACATTGCCGCCGATGGTCCCGCAATTGCGCACCTGCGCGTCGCCGATGTGCTCGGCGGCATCGCTCAGCATCGGGCATTCAGCTTTCAGCACCGGAGAGGTTGCGAGCTCTGCATGCGTCGTCAGCGCGCCGATGCGGATGGTGCCGCCGGAAGATGCGATGCCCTTCAGCTCGGGAATGCGCCCGATGTCGATGAGCGCCGTCGGAGTGGTCAGTCGCAGCTTGAGCAGCGGGATCAGGCTGTGGCCGCCGGCCAGCAACTTCGCGCCCGGGTGTTGCTGCATCAGCGCGAGCGCCTCTTTCACGGCACCCGCACGGTAATAGTCGAATGACGGTGCGAACATGACAGGCTCCTATTTGTTCATCGCGCGCCAGACACGTTCCGGCGTCAGGGGCATGGTGAGGTTGTCGACACCAAAGGGCTCGAGCGCGTCGACGACGGCGTTATATATCGCAGCCGTCGAGGCAATCGTGCCTGCTTCGCCGATACCCTTCACGCCCAGCGGATGATGCGGCGATCGCGTAACGGTCGAGAGCACCTCGATATCGGGCAGCACGTCGGCACGGGGAATCGCGTAGTCGAGGAGCGATCCCGTGACGAGCTGTCCGCCGTCGTCGTACACCGCACCTTCCCACAGGGCCTGTCCGATGCCCTGCACCACCCCACCCTGCACCTGCCCTTCGACGATGACCGGGTTGATCTGCGGACCGCAATCGTCGACGGCAACGTACCGCTTCACGTCGACTTTGCCGGTTTCGCGATCGACTTCGACCACCGCCACGTGCGCGCCGAACGGATAGACGAAGTTGGGCGGATCGTAGAAGCTCGTCGCCTCGAGTCCCGCCTCCATGCCGGCCGGCATGTTCCAGGCGACGTTGGCCATCAGCGCGATGTCCTGGATGGTCTTCGATCGGCTCGGCGCGCCTTTGACGAAGAATTTTCCGTCTTCGTATTCGATGTCCTCAGGCGCCGCCTCGATGAGATGTGCCGCAAGGAGCCTGGCCTTCTCCTTGATCTTGCGTGTGGCCACGGCCAGGGCGGCCCCCCCGACGGCCGTCGTCCTGCTGCCGTACGTTCCCCAGCCCATCGGCGTGCTGTCGGTATCGCCGTGGATGACCTTGACGTCGTTGACGTCCACGCCAAGCTCGCTCGACACGATCTGCGCGAATGTCGTCTCTTCACCCTGACCGTGGGGCGAGGCGCCGATGAACACGTTGACCTTGCCGCTCGGGTGAAACCGGACGATCGCGCTTTCCCAGAGACCGCCCTGGAAGCCGATCGCACCGGCGACCTGCGACGGTCCGAGGCCGCAGATTTCCACGTAAGTACAGACCCCGATCCCGAGGTATTTGCCGTTCGGTTGCTTCCGCTGCTTCGCCTGCTCGGCGCGCAGCTCGTTGTATTTGACGTGGTTCAGCGCCTTGTCGAGAGCCGCCTGGTAGTTACCGCTGTCGTAGGTGAGTCCGGTCACGACGTTGCAACCGTCTTCGAACGGCGGCAGAAGATTCCGCCTGCGGATTTCCACAGGATCGATCTTCAGCTCGTCCGAGAGCTTGTCCATCATGCGCTCGAGCATGAACGTCGCCTCGGGACGGCCGGCGCCGCGATACGCCTCGACCGGCGTCGTGTTGGTGTAGACGCCGTAGACGTCTTCTTTCACTGCCGGCACCGCATACGGGCCCGACAACATCAGGCCGTGAAGGATGGTCGGAATGCCCGGCGCCGCCGTCGACAGATACGCGCCCATGCCGGCCCACACGGAACAGCGCAGCCCGAGGATCTTGCCCTCGCGCGTGGCGGCAAGCTCGACGTCCTGGATGTGATCGCGGCCGTGGGTCGTCCCCTGATAGTTCTCGCTGCGCGTCTCCGACCACTTGACCGGCCGGCCGAGCTTGATCGCGCAGAATGCCGTCAGAAAGTCGCCCGGGATTGTCGGAATCTTGCTGCCGAACCCGCCGCCGACTTCCGGGGCAATGACGCGAAGCTTGTCTTCTGGCACGCCTGTGACGAGCGACGAGAGAAACCGGACGATGTGTGGATTCTGCGTGGTGTTCCAGAGCGTCAGCTCACCGGTGGCCGCGCTCCATTTCGCCACGCATCCCCGCGTCTCCATCGCGGTCGGAATGAGCCGCTGCTGGATGATGCGGTCCTTGACGACGACATCCGCTTTGGCGAACGCCGCGTCGAGATCGCCGCCGGCGACGGTCCAGTGGAACGCCTGATTGCCCGCAATATCGGCGTGCAGTTGCGGAGCGCCCTTGGCCGTCGCCTTCTGCGGATCGACGATGACAGGCAGCGGATCGTAATCAACGTCGATGAGCTCCAGCGCATCCTGGGCCAGGTACCGGCTCTCGGCCACGACGACGGCCACGCAGTCGCCGACGTACCGGACCGTGTCTTTGGCGAGTTGTGGATACGTGGCGACCTTCAGGTTGGCATTCGGCAACAGCCACGCGCAGGGCATCGGCTTCAGTGCCACCTCGGTGTCGGCGGCCGTGAACACGGCGAGCACGCCGGGCGCCTGTTTCGCGCGCGACGTGTCGATCGAACGAATTCTCGCGTGGGCGTGCGGACTGCGTAGAAGGGCCGCGTGCGCCATGTCCGGCAGCACCACGTCTTCCGTGTAGGTGGCCGTGCCGGTGATGAGCCGTGGATCTTCGCGGCGGCGGATGCCCGAGCCAAACACCTTGGCGCTCATGATCGCGGCCTCCCCACTGCGGCCGCGTCGCACACAGCGCGGACGATATTCTGGTAGCCCGTGCAGCGGCACAGGTTGCCTTCCAGCCCGTGCCGAACCTGTTCGGGCGTCGGCCTGGGGTTCTTGTTCAGGAAATCGATGCTCGCCATGATCATGCCGGGCGTGCAGAACCCGCACTGGAGTCCGTGCTTGTTCCAGAATGATTCCTGCATCTGATCGAGCTTTCCGTCTTTGGCAAGACCTTCAATGGTCGTAATCGTCGATCCATCGGCCTGCACGGCCAGCCGGGTGCAAGACTTGATGGCGATGCCGTTCTCGAACACGGTGCACGAGCCGCACTGGCTCGTATCGCAGCCGACTTTTGTTCCGGTGAGGCCGATGGTTTCCCGGAGGAAATGTGCGAGCAGCAACCGGGGCTCGACATCGCGCTGGTAGACACGGCCGTTGACGGTCATTTTGACGGGGATGGTCACGGGTTATCCCTCCTGTGGCGAAGCGGGAATTCTTACGCAAAGTGCGACGCGTTGACGAGGAAAATCGTCGACCATCGCCCCTGGACCCACGACCATCGCCCATCGCCCAGTCTGATACCATCGTCCGCGCATGGAAGACCTCACGACAGGGTCCATCAACCGCCATCTGCTCAAAACCACCAGCTTCATGCTGGTCACGATGGTGTTCCAGACGCTCTACTTCCTGGTCGATCTGTACTTCGTCGGCCGTCTCGGCAAGGAAGCCCTCGCGGGTGTCGGCATCGCCGGCAATCTGACGTTCGTCGTGCTCGCCATCACCCAGATGCTCGCCGTCGGCACCACGACGCTCATTTCGCACGCCGCCGGCCGCAAGGAGCGAGAGCACGCACAGCTGGTGTTGACGCAATCGCTGTTGCTCGCCGCCTGCATCGGCGTGGTGTTCCTGATCGTCGTGACGGCGCTGCGCGACGCGTACGTGAATACGCTGAGCCCCGACCCGGTCAGCGGTGCACGTGCCATCGAGTATCTCTCCTGGTTCATCCCGGCGATGGCGCTGCAGTTCCCGATGGTCGTCATGGGCGCCGCGCTTCGGGGAACGGGCAACTTCAGGCCGGGCATGATCGTGCAGACCGTGACGGTGCTCATCAACATCGTGCTCGCACCGGCCCTCATGTTCGGCTGGCTCACGGGCCGTCCGATGGGCGTGGCCGGCGCCGGGCTCGCGTCGCTCGTCGCCATCTTCGTCGGCACCATCTGGCTCTCGATCTTTTTCTTCGAGGTGAGCTGCGTACTTGAAGCTGCACATCCAGCTGAAACCGCATGGCGACATGTGGGGCCGGATTCTGAAAATCGGGTTGCCCGCCGGCGTCGAGTTCGCCCTGGTGGCCGTGTACCTGTTCCTCGTGTACACAATCAGCCGGCCGTTCGGCGCCGCGGCCCAGGCCGGGTTCGGGATCGGCCAGCGGATCATCCAGGCGAGCTTCATGCCGGTCGTCGCGCTCGGCTTCGCCGTCGCCCCGGTCGCCGGACAGAATTTCGGCGCGCACAAAGCCGAGCGGGTGCGCGAGACGTTCCGGAGGGCGGCGCTGATGGCCGTTTGCCTGCAACTGCTGGTCACGCTGGCGTGTCAGATCGTGCCCGGGGCGATGATCCGGTTCTTTTCCGCCGATCCGACCGTCATTGCCGTCGGCGCCGAGTACCTCGTCATCATTTCGTGGAGCCTGGTCGCCTCCGGCATCATCTTCGTGAACGGCAGCATGTTCCAGGCGATGGGCAATACGATTCCCCCGCTCATCGCATCGCTCACCCGCATCATCGTCGTCGCGGTGCCGGCCCTGCTGCTCGCGCGGATGGCGGGATTCGAGCTGCGATGGATCTGGTGGCTCTCCGTCGGGGCGACGCTGCTCCAGCTCAGCATGAACGTGACGCTGCTGTTGCGCGAGTTCCGCGCGAAGCTGCGGTTCGCTTAAAAGGGGTCGACAGCCACAGCCGTCCTTTGGTATTGCCTAACATCTTCCGGAGGCTTAGTATCGCGCGATCCCATTCAAGGAGAGTTCCATGCAACCAGGCGTGCGGAAGGGCCCCGGAACCGGCGCGGCGTTGACGAGCGTCATCGTGGTCGTGGCCATGGCCACGTTGGCAGGCCAGTACTCGATGACGGTCAACCGAGACCGTCTGATCAACGCGCAGAACGAGCCGCAGAACTGGCTCATGATGAACGGCGACTACGCGTCGACCAGATATTCGAAACTGACGCAGATTACCCGCGAGAACGTGAAAGACCTGCGGATGGTCTGGGCGCTGGCGCTCGGCGGAATGCAGGACGTCGGGCAGAACGGCCCCGAAAGCGAATTGAATCCGCTCATCGACAACGGATTCATGTACACGAGCGACGGGTGGGGGACGCTCTACAAGATCGACGCGCGCGCCCCGAACAAGGGCGAGCTCGTCTGGGTGACCGATCCAGGCGTCGCACACGAGGGCAACATCTCACGCTCGCGCGGGATCGCGCTCTGGGAAGACCTGGTCATCGCGAACCTGCCTGACGGCCGCGTCATCGGCGTCAACCGCGCCAACGGCGAAATCGTGTGGGACAAGAAAGTAGCGGTCGCCAACGAATTCGGCAGCAGGGAGAAGTTCTTCACCGCGCCCATCACAGCCGAAGGCAAAGTGATCATCGTCAACAGCGCCGGCGATGGAAAGACGCGTGGGTGGATTGCGGCGCTCGACGCGCGCACCGGCAACGAGCTGTGGCGCTGGTACGTCGTGCCGAAGCCGGGCGATCCGGGCAGCGAGACCTGGAAAGACAAGAACAACGCCTGGAAAACCGGCGGCGGCGGCATCTGGCAGACCGGGTCGTACGATCCTGCAACGCGGCTTACCATCTGGGGAACCGGCAATCCGGTCCCGGCGTACGACCCGCAGGCGCGGCCGGGCGACAACCTCTACACCAACGCTGTCGTCGCGCTGAACGTCGATACCGGCAAGCTGGCCTGGTATTTCCAGTACACGCCGAACGATTCATGGGACTACGACGAAGTCGGCGTCCACATGCTCTACGACACGGTGATCGACAAGATCAATCGCAAGATCGTCGGGCACTTCGGCCGGAACGGCTTCTATTACTCACTCGATCGCACCAACGGCCGGTTCGTCAAAGGCGCGCAGTATGTGAACGACCTGAACTGGACCAAGGGGCTCGACCCCGAGACCGGCAAGCCGGTGGAATACAACCCGAAGCTCGACGTGCAGGTGTACAACCCCGAGGCGCGCGCGCTGCGCGGCGATCCCATGAAGCGCACCTGCCCGACGTGGCACGGCGGCATCGCGCACCAGCCCACGTCGTACAACCCGGTGAAAAAGATCGCCTACGGTGTCGGCACCGAAGGGTGCTATTCGCAGAATGGCCACACCGTGGCGTTCCTCTCACCCGAGGGGGGGATCGACGACAAGAACACCACCAAGCGCACGTATACGAGCGATCTCTACTATGGATCGATCACGGCGTTCGACACGATCAACCACAAGATGATCGCGAAAGCGGTGACCGATATCGAAATTCGTTCGGGCACGCTCGCCACGGCCGGCGGCCTCGTGTTCACCGCGCTTCAGGACGGCTGGATCGTGGCCTACAACGACGAAACGCTCGAAGAGCTCTGGCGCTTCAACGTCGGCACGCCGCTGAAGGGCGCGCCGGTCACGTACTCGATCGGCCCGAAGCAGTATCTGGCCGTGCAGGCCGGCGGCAGGCACCTGCACCCGGTGAAGTACGACAAGCTCGAGAACTCGAGCTATATGTTCGTGTTCGCGTTGAACTAGGTCAGTTTTCAGTTTTCAGTTATCAGTCTTCAGTTCAAGCAACTGCTGACGACTGATAACTGACGACTGTCAACTGCTCGTTGGCGCGAGACGCCCCATCAACTGGTTGATCTTGTACCGGAGCGTCGCCTTCTTCAGGTCGTCCTGCCACAGCGCCACGCCATGGCGATGAAAGACGACGCAGACGTGACGGCTTCCCAGCCTGGGACCGACGATCTTCCACTGCGCGCGCTGGCCGTTCTCCGAAATCGTGGGCTGCTCTCCGCCGGCCTCGAGCTGCTTGAGCGCGTACTTGATGAGCGTACGCTCGGATCTCGTGTGCAGCCAGCCCGGCCGGGGGAATGACACCGCCACCTCGAAGCCCTGCGGCGTGATCATCTCGAACACGAAGTTCCCCGTCCGCTTCTCGCAATGGTACTCGGCGCAAAGCGCCGGCTGCGTGTGCGACCCTTCCGGATACCAGCTGTACTGGTGATCGTAGAGCGCGTAGGGCACAACCGCCCCCTTCGGCTTCCAGTCGACGACCACCGTGTCTTTGCCGCTCAGCCGCTGTCCCGTATCGACCGCGTCGGGAGACTGGCGAATGAACGACGTCAGCGGGGCTTTCGCATCAATCGAGCAGGAGTCGTACAAATCGCCGGCCTTCGGTTGATGCAGGAACACGAGCGTCTCGCGCACGTCCACGCGAGCCCGTCCATCGACGTCGATGGTCATCGTTTTCAGGTGCTCGGAACAAATCACGGACGCGGGCGACACCGCGATGCCGCACCGCCGCAATGCCGGACGAATCAGGTGCATCATGACGCCCGGCAGGGAGCAAGAGTCAGACCGGCGCGTTTTCGGGCTGATTTTGTGTGATGGCCGGCTGGCGGCTACAAATTTCGTGGCCTGGCTGACAATTGCGTGCTCCGACCCACGGTTGCCGTTGCGACGCAGGGACGCAGAGTCGCAGAGTTTTCGTTTCTTGAAGAAACTTCTCTCTCTGCGTCTTCGCGCCTCTGCGTCGAAACAGCGGTCGATCGATCGAACGAGACTACGGGCAGGTCGCGGCCACCATCTTGAACGATTCCACCGCCAGCGTCTGGCCTGGCGTGGTCGACGACGACGAAGCTGCGCCGGTCTTGCTCACCGTACCCGTGACTTCGATCTTGTGATTCGCGTGCGGCTTCAGATTCTCGGTCGGTTTCGCCGACAGCCCGATCGTCATCTTCGACGCCGAACCCGAAGTCGCGGTTGATTTCCCGGCAACCGACGCGACCTCCGCATTCTCGAGCGTCCAGCTGTCGGCGGCCGTGCCCGGCTTGAGACAGCCGGTATAGGTAACCTTGCCCGCCGAGGCCGCCTGCGCAGCAGGTGCCGGCGCTGCAGGAGCCGGAGCCGCCGGCTTGTCGCCCTGTGGCGCGGGTGCGGGTGTCTGGGCAGCGACCGCTATCGTACAGAGTGCGGCAAACGTGAGAGCGAACGCATAGCGCATGTGGATCTCCTCCTTGTTGACGTGTGCGATTTCGGATCATGCACAGCAGGAATTACGCCATACGGATGTGTCCGTATAGCCGCGAAAAACAGGCGTTCTTGACGGCGCCTGTGCCGAATGCCTCAGTAGGTTTTTCTCAGTGTGTCCAGAACGTGGACGGATCGGTCTTCGGCGGTCTTCAGTTGTCAGTTGTCAGTCTGCAGTTCTCAGTCTTCAGTGTCGTTGGTTGTGAGTCGTACAAAACTGAGAACTGACTACTGAGAACTGACGACTATTTCTTCAGGCTCTTGCAGACCTCGACCTCGCTGCCCCAGAACTCGACGCACTTGGCGTGGTCCATCGGTCCCTGGCCGACGACCTTGGCCATCAGGAAGTCGGCGATGAGGTCGATCTCACGCGGTTGCAGCGTGGAGGGGGGGTCCGGCATCTGCTGCGCGTTCTTGGCCAGATCGGCCTGCGTCATCATGAAGCAGCGGCCGTCGGTGTAGGCAAACTTGTCGTACGCGGGCATCTGCGTGTTCGGCCGCCCGCACTTGATGGTGAGCACGAGCAACTGGCGCGTGTATTTCTTGTCTCGCAGGCTCGGGCCATCCGGCATCTGGTTGTCGCCCTTGACGCCGTCAGCCGCCCAACCGTGGCACGCACGGCAGTCGCCCTTCTGCTGATAGAGCCGCATACCTTCCGCGAGGTCGGCCGGGTCGGGCGCGGCCGGCGCCTGGGCGGCGCGGACGCGCGTGTGAACATTCGAGAAGGCCGCAACCGCCACGAGGCCAGCGAGCAGCCAGAGATGCCGTTTCATATTCGCGCGGGAGTATAACAGGATTCGTTTCCCGGCTCTGCGTCGATACGCACCGCGCTAGTGTCGCGTCTCTGAAGTTCGTTGTGCACCGAGGCCGGCGATGCGCCCGGATGGCAAGGCGCGAAGAGTGAGAATACCGGGAGTATTTGAGCGATGAGCAACGCAGCCAGCCGGGATGCAGCGCTGGCCGAATGCCAACGAACTTCAGAGACGCGACACTAGGGTGCCGCGGTCTGTCCCAGCTGGCAGTCGGGATGATTCGGTCCGTCCGGCGCGTTGAGCCGGCTCATCGGCGCAGGTGACGGCCCGTTCGGGTCGAGCTCGCCGATGCGCTTGTTCACCCACAGCACCTGGTAGGCCCGTCCGGGCAGGGGCGCGGCCTCCGGCGAGCACGAAAAATTATTGAAGTGGAGGTTGACGAGGTAGAACTGGCGATTCAGCCGGCGTACGACCTCGAGAACCTTGCGCTGGTCTGTGCCGTGCAGCTCCATCGGCATCTGCACAATCCTGTCGAGCACGACATCCGATGTCGCCATCAACGAATCCCATTCGGCCCCTTCGATGTCGATCTTGACCAGCGATACCCCGTTCGCATCGCCATGTCGCGCGATCTGGGACGCGATCGTGTCGAACCGATGTCCCTCGACCGTTTCTGCTCTGGGTCCGACGCACTCGTCGTGAAACACGAATCGTCCGCCGTCACACGTCGGGCGATAGGGCGTGAAACAGTCGTACTGATGGACAGGCACGGCAAGCAGCCTGGAAACGTCGCATCCCCAGTTGTCTTCGGTATCGATCCCGTACGAAAACGCCGTCTGCACGCCGCCGGTCAGGTTCTCGCACATCAGATACCCACCGTCGTGTGCGCCGCCGTAACGCTTCAAGTTGCAGTTCTTCAGCGTGACCGTTCGGAGCTCTTCGAGAAGCGCCTCGCGAACCCGCCGCGCCCGCGCCTCACGCCCGGGAAAGAGCCCCAGGCCATAGGCCGCCGCTCCTATGCCGGCGATCACCGCCACTGACGTCACGATCCGGCGCGTTTTCTGCCTCACCGCTTTGCCGTCAGGTTACTGCAGATACCAGTCTCGATAACATCCGATACGCTGTCACCAAGCAAAAAGGGCCGACGCTTGCGCGTCGGCCCCGTCCTTACCCCAAGCGGTTATCTGCCGGCAGCCCTGAAGGGCTGCGCTACCGGGATTTTCTCTTTGCGTCCGTGCGCGGGATCACGCGCACCCGCTCGTCGATCCGCAGTTCGCGCACTTGTAGCAGCTTCCGCTCCGGACCATGATCGACCCGCACATGCTGCACGGCGGCGCGTCTTCCTGGTTCTGGATTGCGGCAGCGGCGTACGTAGTCGGGTTGCTCGTTGATTTTTTCGGCTCCGAGACCGCCCTGGAAGGCTGCGCCGCCGATGTGGATGGGGCGGCCGCCGGACGCTCCTCGGTCCGCCGCTCGTCCCGGTTGTTGACGCCCGCGTGATACTGCGCTTCCTGCGAGAGGAACTTCGTCGCCAGCCACCGGAAGATGTAATCCACGATCGACTTCGCGAAGCGGATGTCCGGGTTCCGCGTCATGCCCGACGGCTCGAAGCGCGCGTGGCTGAACTTGTCGACGAGCACCTGAAGGGGCACGCCGTACTGCAGCGCGTACGAGATGGCCTGCGCGAAGGCATCCGCGAAGCCCGAGATCGTCGACCCTTCCTTCGCCATCACGAGGAACAGTTCGCCGGGCTGCCCGTCTTCGAAGAGCCCGACCGTGATGTAGCCTTCGTGGCCGGCGATGTCGAACTTGTGCGTGATCGACTGACGCTCGTCCGGCAGACGGCGGCGGACCGGCTGCGCCATGGCGGCCACCACCTTCTCCACCTCGGCCTGCGCCTTGTCCTTGTCCTTCGACGTGTTCAGCGGCTGCGTGCGCTTGCTGCCGTCGCGGTAGATCGAGATGGCCTTCGCACCGAGCCTCCACGACTCGATGTACGCCTCCATGATCTCTTCGACCGTCGCCTCTTTCGGCACGTTCACCGTCTTCGAGATCGCGCCGGAAATGAAGGGCTGTGTCGCGCCCATCATCTTGATGTGTCCGAGATAGTGAATCGACCGCTGGCCCTTGCGCGCCTTGAACGCGCAATCGAACACGGCGAGGTGCTCGTCTCTGAGCGCCGGCGCGCCTTCGATCGTCTCGTTCTGATCGATGTACTCGACGATCGCCTTGATTTCCTGCTCGTTGTAACCGATCTTGGCGAGCGCCATCGGCACGGTCTGGTTGACGATCTTCATCAACCCGCCGCCGACGAGCTTCTTGTATTTCACGAGCGCGATGTCGGGCTCGACGCCCGTGGTGTCGCAATCCATCATGAAGCCGATCGTGCCCGTCGGCGCCAGCACGGTCGCCTGGCCGTTGCGATAGCCGTACAGCTCGCCCAGGCGCACCGCCTCGTCCCACGCCTGCCGCGACGCGTTGTACAGCTCGATCGGCAGGTTCTTCACGTTGATGCCCTTCACCGCGTCGCGATGCTTGCGCATGACGCGCAGGAACGGCTCGCGGTTGGTCTCGTACCCGGCAAACGGGCCGCCGTGGTCGCGCGCGATGCGCGCCGACTGCGCGTACGCCTCGCCCGTCATGATGGCGGTCAGCGCCGCGGCGTAATCGCGCCCGCCGTCGCTGTCGTAAGGCAGGCCGCGCGACATCAGCAGCGCGCCCAGGTTCGCATAGCCGAGGCCGAGCGGCCGATACGCGTGGCTGTTCTTCGCAATCGCCGGCGTCGGATAGCTCGCGTTGTCGACGAGAATTTCCTGCGCCGTGATGAGCGTGCGGCACGCGGCCTTGTAGGCGACGACGTCGAACTCGCCGTCGGACCGCACGAACTTCATGAGGTTGATCGACGCCAGGTTGCACGCCGAGTCGTCCAGGAACATGTATTCCGAGCAGGGATTGGACGCGTTGATGCGGGCCGTATTCGGGCACGGATGCCACTCGTTGACCGTCGTGTCGAACTGCATGCCGGGATCGCCGCAGACATACGTGCCTTCGGCGATCAGCTTCATCAGGTCGCGCGCCTTGTAGGTCTCCATCACCTCGCCGCTCGTCACCGCCCTGGTCGACCAGTTCCCGTCGTCGAGCACCGCGCGCATGAACTCGTCGGTCACCCGCACGCTGTTGTTCGAATTCTGGAAGAACACCGACGCGTACGCCGGACCCGTGAACGAGCCGTCGTAGCCGGCGTCGATCAGCGCCCACGCCTTCTTCTCTTCTTCGACCTTGCAGTTGATGAACTCGACGATGTCGGGGTGATCGACGTTAAGGATCACCATCTTCGCGGCACGCCGCGTCTTCCCGCCCGATTTGATGACGCCCGCAAACGCGTCGTAGCCCTTCATGAACGATACCGGCCCCGACGCCGTGCCGCCGCCCGCCAGCACTTCCTTGGACGATCGGATCGACGACAGGTTCGATCCCGTGCCCGATCCGAACTTGAAGAGCATGCCCTCGGTGCGGGCGAGCGTCAGGATCGAGTCCATCGTGTCCTGCACCGAGTTGATGAAACAGGCCGAGCACTGCGGGCTCTTTTCGAATCCGCAGTTGAACCACACCGGGCTGTTGAAGGCGGCCTTCTGGTAGACGAGCAGGTGCTTCAGCTCCGCGCTGAAGCTCTCGAGATCGGCTTCGCTCGCGAAATAGCGGTCGAGGCGGCCCCATTCGGTAATCGTGTCCACGACACGGCCGATGAGCTGCTTCACGCTGTGCTCGCGCTCGGCCGTCCCGATCTGCCCGCGGAAGTACTTCGAGACGACGATGTTGGTCGCCTGCTGCGACCAGAACGACGGCATCTCGACGTCGCGCTGCTCGAACACCACTTCGCCGCGCTCGTTGCCGATGACGGCCGACCGCCGCTCCCAGGTGACCTCGTCGAACGGATCGACGTCGGGCAGCGTGAAGAAGCGCGGGAACTCCAGCCCCGGCGACTGAGCCGTACGGCGCTCGCCACTCGATGCCGTGTCCTGCGCCCGGCTGTCTGTGCTCTTGCGCGGTTGGCTGCTCAGAGCCTGTGATGTCGTGAGCCTCGCCTCGTTCCATTCTCACCCTCCGATTTCCGGCGTTTCCCGTTCCCGGACGCCAGACCCTGCCCAGAAATTTGAAAAATGCGTGGCCAGAGCGAAACTTCGCCTTTGGGTTTGTATTCGCTACTGATGCTGACCTGTGATGCCGACGCGACGTTCTTTGCGAGAAACCTTGGGGGAGGCCCCGCGCCTATCTGCTCGCGTTCAGGCGGTCAAATATGCGCTCGACTCTGTAGGATGTCAAGCCGCAAACTACTATATATTGTGCGTCAGTTTTAGGTCGAACGCAATATATACACTCTCCGTCGCCGGTCGAGGACGAAGCCACCTGAACGCGGTTTCTCGAGATTCCCAGTAAAATCAGAGGCCTGGACGCTGCCACGGACCGACCCCTGCCCGAGCCCACACCACAACGCGGTCGCCACGGCTCGCGCGACGGCGCTCTTCGAGATTGCCCTGTGCTCCGGCATTCCGTCGCAGTTCGCGATCGCGTACATGTTCGCGTTGGCGGGATTCACGCCGCTCACCAACGGCGAGCTCTCGTTCGGCTACATCGCGACGCTGCTGCTCTTCGACGCGACCGTGCTCATCGCCCTGATTTTCTGGCTGCTGAGCCGCCAGGGAGAGCGGCCCGAGAGACGTGTTCCTGGGACGGCTGCCGGTGGGCCCCGAGTTCAGGCTCGGCCTCGGGCTCACCGTCGTCGTGTTCGCCCTCGCCGTCGCGGTGCTGTCGGCCACCCGGGTGCTTTTTCCCGCGCTTCACAACGTGAAAGAGAACCCGCTGCAGCAACTGATTCAGACGCCGATGCAGGCGCTCATTCTCGCCATCGTCGCGACGATCAGCGGTGGCCTGCGCGAGGAGATCCAGCGCGCGTTCATCCTTCACCGCTTCGAGCAGTATCTCGGTGGCGGGCGTGTCGGGTTGGTGCTCTACAGCCTGGTGTTCGGCTTCGGCCACAGCCTGCAGGGATGGGATGCGGTGCTGGCCACGACGATACTCGGCGCGTTCTGGGGAGCGGTCTATCTCATGCGACGCAGCATCATCGCGCCGGTCGTGAGTCACTCGGGCTTCAACGCTGCCGAAATATTCGTGTTTCTCGTTACTGCACGATCGTGACGTCGGCGCGCCGCCGCAGATCGGCGATCCAGGCGCCGACGAGTGACTGACGCCGCTCGGCAGCGAGCCTCGGCCTGGCCGCCTCACCGCTTTGCCGGACCTCTTCGTCGGTCGGCTGTGAGGCCACGGAGAACCGTTCGTCGAGATAGGACGCCAGCCGCAGGTCATCGGCCGCGTAGATTCTGAGCACGGCTTCGTCCACGCCTCTGGCCGCGAGCACGCGCGAGAACTCGGCCGCCGATCCGAATCGCGCGCGCATGCGCGCAATCCGCGCATCGATGGCCGCAGCCGTCGGTTCCGGCGGCACGACGCGGCGGACTTCGTTCAGCATCAACAGGCGATCGACGAGCGCGCCCAAGCCTCCCGTCAGGCGATCGCTCGCAGCCGGCGCCTCAATCAGGCCCAGATCGAGTGCGGCTTCCAGATCCGACAGCGTGACGATCTGGCCCGGCATGATGGCGAGCACCTTCTCGATAATCTCGGCTCTGGCACTCACGACGAATGGACTGAGCGCTGAAGGTTGCGGGCAAAAGAGCATCACGCACAGGCCAACCAGCAGCCCTAGTCCTTCTTCCTTCTGCCTTCTTCCCTGACGTGTATCCATCAGAAGGCCTGCCCCAGCGAGATGTGGAGCGCGGTCAGTGGCTCCCGGTCTCCGTTCGGCAGCAGCCTGCGATCGAGCTTGAATCCCAGGTCCACGCGAATCGGACCGACGGGCGAACGATACCGCAGGCCGAACCCGACCGACCCCCGCAGTTCCGCGAGATCCATGTCGTCGACGTTCGCAAACACGTTGCCGCCATCGAGAAACGCCACCGCACCCAGCCCGCCGCGAACAGGAATGCGGGCTTCGGCGTTCAGCACGATGAGCCCGTGGCCGCCTTTCGGAAAGCCGTCCCGGTCGATGGTCTCGGGCGTGCCGAGCCGGTCGAGCGCGAAGCCGCGGACCGTGTTTTCGCCGCCCGCATAGAACCGTTCGCTCGCCGGGATGTCTTCGACCGTGATTTCCTGTCCCTCGCGGTTGACGGTTCTCGCAAAACCCGTCGCCAGCCCGACGCGGGCGCCGAAGGCGAGAACGGTCGAGCGTGCGGTTGGCAGCCGCCGGTAGCTGAATGCCTGGAGAAACGTCTTGAAGAAACCGACCTGCGAGCCAAGCGCGCGCGCCGCCACTTCGGCGTCCGCGCCGGTGAGCGTGCCGGAATCCGGTTCGACGGGATCTATCCGCGTGTCGCGAAGCACCGACCCTGCCACGCTCGACAGGCGCACCTGCGGAAACAACCGGTCGATGATCGGCTGCGCGGCGAAGTCCGACTTGATGTTGACGAGCTTCGTGTGATCGAGACCGTAGTGGCCGATCACCAGGACCGCGGGCGTAAGCCGCCGCGTGAAGATCGCGTTGGCGCCACGGCGGTTGAAGTCGAAGCTCGATCGAACGCCCTGCTCGACGGCCGCGGTAAAGGTGAAGTCGGCCGCGGTATTGAAGATGCTTCGCTCGCCGAAGGTCAGCCGCGCCAGATATTCGTTGAACCCGTATCCCCCGTCGTCGACCGGAACCGGGGCCTGGCTTTCCAGGTCGCTGAGGCCGGTCTTACGAAAGCTGGCGCTCGTGAACAAGCCGATCGATCGGTCCTTGCCGAACAGGTTGCGCCGGTTCACCTGGAAGAACCCGCGCGGCGCGACCTGGAATTCCTCGACGGCATCGCCACCGGCCACCGATCGGACGAGCCGGCGGCCACCTTCGATGCCGCCGCCGTACGAGATGGTCGTCACCGGGGCCTCGTCGATGGTGATGACGACGTCCCGGAGGTTGGTTTCGCCTGGAAGCTGAAGATAGGAAATATCAACGCGTCGGAAGAGACCGAGCGTGGTAAGCCGCCTCCGCGTCTCGTCTTCCTGCTCCTGCGAGAGCGGCTGCCCGCTCTTCAGCTGCACTTCGCGCAGAATCGTCTCGCGGCTGGTGCGTTGATTGCCGACGATGAGCACATGATCGATCAGGATCTGTGGGCCTTCGTGAATATCGAAGTGCAACTCGACCTTCGATCCATCGCCGATGCCTTTCGGGGCGGGCTGCACCGTCACTTCCGGGTACCCGCTATTGAGGTACAACACGCCAATCTTGTCGGCATCGGCCGAGATCTGCGGCTCGAAATAGGGCTGGCCCGGGGACGAGGTCACGGCCTTGCGAAGCAGCTCCGCGGCGATGGCGGTATTGCCCGAAAACGACACCGAATCGACCATCGAACGCACGCCTTCGGCGATGACGAACCGCACGCGCACGTACTCGCTGCCGGCCTTCGGCTCGCGCCGTTCGAGCTGCGACGTCACTTTCACTCCCGCGAACCCGCGCTGGCGGTAGTAGCCCTGAATTCGTGACGCATCGGCGCCGGCAGTCGAGTCGCTGAACGCCAGTCCGCTCTTCGTCACGAGAAGCGGCGCCAGCTCTGCCGACGTGATCGACGTGTTGCCCGTCACGTCGGCCTGCTCGACGATGCACTGGGGTCCGCGAGTCACGGTGAACGTTACCCGCAGCACACCTTCTGCTTCGGCGCGCTGGTAGTCGGCCCGCGGGTTGCAGAACCCACGCTGGCGGAAGTGGCGCTCGATGCCGAACTTCGAGTCCTCGAGCAGATCTTCGTCGACCGAGTGCTCCCGGGCGATCGGCACGAGCAGGTTCCGTTCACTCGTGCTCAACGGATCTCCCTGGAAATCGATTTCGACGCGCGGTCCTGGCTCCACGCTCAAGGTCAGGTCAACGGCGGTATCTGCGTCTGCGAAGCGCGCGATCTGCGTCACGCGGGCCTCGTAGTACCCCTCTGCGCGCAGCTCGCCGGCGTACCTGATGAGGCGCTCATCGAGCTCCACGCCGTCGTAGCCATCGCCGACACGCAGATCGAGCGCGCCCAGCAGCTGCGCCTGGGATCCACGCGGCGAGCCCTGCACGTCGATCTCCGCAATACGCGCCCGCGCTCCGGGCCGGATGGCAATCACCATCGTCGCGTCAGACGGCTCGCGCGTGGGGCCGGCACTGATGGTGATCTCGGCCTTCGGATAGCCCCGCTGGCGATACACGGTCTGAAGCGTAGACGTCACCTGGCTCGATCGCGCAAGCGAAAGCGACGAGCCGTGACGTTCCAGAACGACACGGCGCAGTTCGGCTTCCGGAACGCCGAGCTGCCCCGAAAAAGCAATCCTGCGGAAGCGTTGTGCCGGAATGAGGTTGTAGGTCAGCACGACGCCCGTGTCGCGAAGCGATGCGTCCACCTGCACGTCCTGATACAGTCCCAGGCCGAAGAGGTGCGCCATGCTTTCGCGTACCTCGCCCATGACGAGCGGCGACCCGGCGTCGGTTTCGATAATCTCGAGCAGCGTCGGATCGCGCACGTCGACGCCGTTGGTCTGCAACCGGATTTCGACGATGGTCTTACCGATGTAATCGGTGACGGCCGCCTCGGACGTGCGGCCGATGGCGAGCAACCCGAGCAGCAGCAGTACGCAGCGTCCGGCGTCAGCCGAACGCCCGCGGCGGAACACCCTCAAAATTCTTTCCTTACACGAATGTCCAGCGAATAGCTCTCGTCTTCGTTCCGGGTCAGGATCCAGGAGAGGCGATCGGTCTGATCGTATTCGAGGAGAACGATTTGATCGCTCGTCGAGCTGAGGCTGCGCGAAAACGTCAGGTAGGCGCGGTTGGAGATGCGCTTGCCGATGGTCAAGCGTGCCGACGGGTTGAACCGCGTCGACTGCTGCGTCGTATCCGACAGAATCGGGGTGAGCTGGAACGTGTCGACGCCGAATGTCGATTCCACGACTTCACCGATCTGCCCCGAGATCGGGTTCACGAGCATCCGCGCCATTTGCGCCTGCACGAGCTGCTGTTCAGTAGTGTTTGGACTCTGCAGCCGGCGCAGGTCGGCATCCTGCCCTGTCGCGGTGCCGAGCAGCAGCGACGCCACTTCGATGGGCGCCAGCGGAGGATCCGACATGAACACGGGCCGCAGGCGCTGCATCGTGCCCGACGCGCTCAGCGTGACGCGATAGGTCTGCCCTGGGACGCGAACCTGGGTCTCGGCGGCGATGTCGAACATCGGCTCCATGCGCAACGGATTCGTGAAGTCGATCGTGCCCCGTGTCACGAGGTAGCGCCGCCCCTCGAAGATGAACTCGCCGCGCGAGAATCTCCGCGCGTCCAAAGACGATCGGCCTCTCATAGGTACCGCGGAACTGCAGGTCGGCGCTCGACACAATCGTGGCGTTGCTGTTCTCGATGCGCAGCGTCCCGGGCGCGATGACCCGCACGTCCAGGCGCACGGGCGGAATGTTGCTGGTCGACGCCGCGCCCGCCACGACCGGGGTCCCACCGCCCGATCCCCCGCCGAGGTCGAACAGGTTGCCGCCGGTGTCGAACCTCGTCGTCCAGAGCGCGCTCTGCACCATCACCGACCCGGCGAGCACCGGCGCCGTCACGCGTCCGGTCAGCGAAAGATCAGCGTCGATTTCCGAGCGCACGCCTTCGGGATAACGCAGGCGCATGCGGCGGCCGCTCGCCGTCAGCGCAAGGTCGGCGGGAGCGTAGTTTTCGAGTCCGATACGGCCGTCGAAGTTCACCTGCCCGTCGGCCACGCGCGCGGTGAGGCCGTCGAGCCGGATGTTGCGCGAGTCGAACAGGATGGTGCCGTTCACCTGCTCGAGCGAGTGCGGCAGCGAGAAGTAGCGCAGCCGGCCGTTCTCAATCGTCGCGCGGCCGAGGATGACCGGCGCATCGAGCGAGCCGCTGACCTGCGCCGTCAGCTCGGCGTTGCCGGAGCTGCGGATGTTCCGGTAAAACCCCTGCAGCAGGCCCAGATTGGCGCGCCCGCGCGCGAGCCCGGCCACGCGGCGCGCGTTCATGTCCATCGTGCCGGTGACATCGAGCTCGGTGCCGTCACCGATGAAACTCATGTCGTCGATCCGGGCGACGTTGTTGCTCATCAGCACGTGGATCGGCTTGGCGTTTCGCAGCGCGTAGTCGAACGCCCGCACCTGGAGCTGGTCGAACATCATGTCGACGGCGAGCCTGTCGCGATTGGCCAGCTGTCCGACGATGCGCAGCGTGCCGCTGCCGACCGCCGTCGTGAACGGCGAGATGCGCGGCTCGACCGCGCGCGCATACGGATCGAGCGACGTGTCGGTGAAGCGCAGCGTGATGTCGGCGTCCTGCGCCTCGGTGAGGTCGATGCGTCCGGTCCCCGACACCGCCAGGCGCGGCGAGGCCGCCTCGAGCTCGACCGTCATCGAGTCGCCACGAATGTCGAGCCGTCCCGTCACCTCGCCGACACCCTCGTCAGCGACGAAGAGGTCGCGGATGCGGCCGCGGAATTGGTAGCGGGGCACGTCGAACGTACCGGTGCCGTCGGCATTGAACTCGAGGAATCCGGTCAGCTTCGCCTGCGGGTAGGCGGTCGCCTTGACGCTGTCCATCGGGATGCGCCGTCCGGTCGCGTTGAACGAGTAGGTGCCGTTCCACCCGACGAACGCCGCGCCTTCCGCCGTCCCGCCGCTCTTCTTCATCGCGATACTGTCGATGCGCACGCCGTTGCCTTCGAATCGCAGAGATCCCGTTGCGGTCTCGAACCGCTCCCCATACGCGATGCCATTGTCGATGGTGAGGCTGCCGAAGCCATACGGCCCCTGGTACGGGCCGTACAAGTGATACTCGCCCGAGATGATGCCTTCGACGTCGTAGTCGTCGATGTCGAACGCGTGCTTGAAATCGGTGGCGGTCCAGTTCGCCACGTGGATGCGGCCGTTGATCTCCTCGCCCTTGTCGCGCCTGGGGAATCCCAGCGAGAAGCGGCCATTGACGACGATCTCGCCGCCGTCTTTCTGCATGTGACCGCCGGTGACGTCGACGTAGGCATTCTGGATGACGAGGCCGGCTTCGCCGCGCCCCCAGGTGACGTCGAACGCATGCATATCCTGCGCGACGAAATGCCCCTCGACGCGGGGCCGCCCGATCGCCTCGGTCATCACACCGGAAAACTCGGCTGAGCCCCGGACGGTAATGGGATTGGTGGGCGCACCGAACGCCGTCATCATGCCGGCCAGCACGCGATCGCTTTCCTGCAAGTCAGCGCTCGTGACATGGAACGGGATGTTGGAGTTGTCGCCCCATGCGGTCCGGCCGCTGAACGTGACGTCGGTCGCGGGAGTTGAGAAGCGGCCGTCGGAAAAGGCCACACCCACGCCGTCATATTGATACGTCACGCGGCCGGCAATCGGCAGGTGACCGAGGCCCGGGTGAAGGCCGCCCGTATCTGGGCCGCTCGCAAAATCGCTCGCCCGCGTGCCGGCCAGCACGTCCACACCCGCTGGAGGCACGACCTCGAAATGGCCGTCTCCGGATCGCTCACGAAAATGGCCGAGCGGCCATTCGAGCAGATTGCGTCCGCTCCATCGGCCGGCCAGGCGCAGCCCCGACATCTTCAGGAAGTCGCTGAACGCGGCCAGATCGATGTCTTCCCAGACGGCGTCGAACCGTGCGTTGGACGGCTGACCCGGTTTCCCGGACGAGAGTATCGAATACTCCAGGTCCGCGACGCCGCCGTAGAAGTCGGTGGTGGTATCGGTGACCTCGAATCGATTGGGAAACCAGCCGAGCCTGCCTTTCAGATTGGGGAACTGATAGTCGAGCTCACCCATCTGAAGGCCCGCGACCTCGCTCTCGAAGCTGCCGGTCAGCGCACGCCCGCCTTTGAAGAGATGGAACACGCCGTCGAATTTTCCCTCGCCAGAGAGGGTGTAGTTCTCTTTTGCGAAGAAGAGCTCGCGCATGCGCTTGAAGTCGACGGTGGACTTCACCTGATAGGTCATCTCAGGAAAGGCGGGGATATTGGCATCGCCCGTGATGATCGACTGCGCGCCGTCGGTATCGAGCACCATCCGCTCGAAGTGCACGATGCCGCCGTCGACGCGGAAGACGGCCTTCATCGCGATGTGCATCGGCTCGTATTTCTGAATCCAGACGGTGCCGCCCGCGAACGTCGCTTCGCCGCGATACCCGGCGAATTTCGTCACCGTGAGGTCGAGGTTGCGCGCGACGACGCCCCACGGCGCGCCGTGATCCTCGAATGTCACCGTGCCCTTTCGCGTCCGCACGTACTGCATCGTCGTAACGAAGCGCCGCGGTCCACCGCCGCCGCCCATGTTGAACTTCGGGAAGCTGTGGACTCCGCCGGGCCATTGCTCGATGACCATGTGCCAGTCGGTCATCTCGATCGAGTCGAGCAGTACTTCCCGGTGCATCATTGCATCCCACGCGAGCGAGATGTCGATGCGTTTGGCCGTGATGAAGGGGCGGTCTTGCGCCGAGAGCCCGGCGATGGAAAAGTCTTCGAGCACGAACTTGCCGGTCACCAGCCGGACGCCGAGCCGGCCGATCCGCATCTGCCGGCCGACGCGCTTCGACCCTTCGCGCTCGGCCAGCGCGCGCAGCCCGGGGCCGAGATCGACGGTGAGCGTTGACACGATCGACACGGCCAGCGTCACCGCCAGCGCGGCGACACCGAACCGCGTGAAGCGGAACGCCAAGTGCGATCTGATGCGCTCGAAGCGCTTGAACCTGAGCGGCACTCCTAATCCCTAATCCCTAATCCCTAATCCCTAATCCCTAATCCCTAATCCCTAATCCCTGGTCTTTCTTCCCTATCACGATCAACACTGCCCCGCGCTCGACGACCGCCCCTGCCCTGGCCGCCACTTCCATGACGATGCCGTCTCCGGGCGCCCGGAGCTCGTTCTCCATTTTCATGGCTTCGACCACGACGACCCCCTGCCGCGCCGTCACGCGATCGCCTACCGCCACGAGGACACGCACGACCCGGCCCGGCATCGGCGCCTTGATGGAAACGGTTCCGGGATCCGTTTTCGAAGCGGGGTCGGGAGGGGTTTTCCCGGCCACGTGGTCGGAAAACCCCTCCCGACCCCGCCTGGGTGCGACCGCCGCCTCGTACACCCGCCCGCCGATTTCTACGCCAACCGCACCGTTCTCGCGACGTTCGAGGCGGATCTCATGGACGAGGGCACCATCCAGCAACGACAAGGTATCGGCATCAACCCAGGAGGCGTCGATCACCCGCCGCTTTCCTTTGACCGTCACGTCAAACTGCCCCGGCCGCTCCGCCGGTTCGATCCCGATCTTCCATGGGCGGCCGTCCACGCTGACCTCCACGGTCATCTGAGCGACTCGAGACGGCCACGTTCCGCCCAGAGAGAGTCACGCCCTGATAGCGGGGTCTGGCGGGCCATCACCTTTCCCGGCCCCCTTTTCTCGGCCCACAAGGCGGCTGCAATGGCGGCGACCTCCGCCAGGTGATCAGCACCCGCCCCGTCCCGGCCGGTCCCGGCGAGCAGCCGATCGACATACGTTGTATCGAACTCTGCGCGGGCAAATTCAGGCGATCCGACCAGATCCCGGCAGAATCCAATGGTCGTGCTGATGCCCCGCAGGTCGTACTCGTTCAATGCGCGAACCATGCGCCGGATGGCTCCCGGCCGGTCGCAGTCCCACGCGATGACCTTCGAGACGAGCGGGTCGTACGCGGTCGGCACGGTCCAGCCCTCATAGGCACCGCTGTCGTCGCGAATCCCCGGCCCCGATGGGGCGCGCAGATGCGTAATCAAGCCCGGTGACGGCAGGAATCCCGTTTCCGGGTTTTCCGCATAGACGCGGACTTCGATCGCGTGGCCGTTTGCGCGGGCGAAGGCTCGACTAAAGTCGAGCCCTACCGGTGTGGCGTCGAGCCCTACCCGTGTCGTGTCGAGACCGACCCGTGTCGCGTCGAGGCCTGTTGCCGCTTCAAGCCGGGCTCCGCTGGCAATCTCGATTTGCGCCCGCACGAAATCGATGCCCGTGACCGCCTCGGTGATCGGGTGCTCGACCTGCAGCCGCGTGTTCATCTCGAGAAAGAAAAAGTTACCGTGGGCATCCACGAGAAACTCAATCGTGCCGGCGCTCGAGTACCTCGCGGCCTGGCCAATCGCCGCGGCCGCCGACATCAGCCGCTCGCGCAGCTCGGGCGTCACCGATGGCGATGGCGTTTCTTCAATCAGCTTCTGATGCCGCCGCTGAATCGAGCATTCGCGCTCGACGAAGGGCACGATCGTGCCGTGCCTGTCGCCCAGCAATTGCACCTCGATGTGCCGCGGCTTCTCGATCAACCGCTCGAAATACACGCGGTCGTCCCCAAAGGCCGACAACGCTTCCGATCGCGCCAGTTGAACCGCCCCTGCGAGATCGCCGGGCGCGCGCACGACGCGCATGCCCTTTCCCCCGCCGCCCGCGACGGCTTTCACCAGGAGCGGATATCCGATCGCGTCGGGATCGCCGCCGCCGGGAACCACGGGCACGCCGGCCGCCACCGCGATCTCTCGCGCCGCGGTTTTGCTGCCCATCGCGCGCATCGCCGCGGGGTCGGGCCCGACAAACGTCAGCCCCGCCTGTGCGCAGGCTTCGGCGAACTCCGCGTTCTCGGCCAGAAACCCGTACCCCGGATGCACGGCGTCGACTCCGGCGCGGCGCGCCACATCGATCACGCGATCGATCCGGAGGTAGCTCTCCGAAGCCTGAGCGGGCCCGATGGCGTAGGCCTCGTCGGCAAGCCGTACGTGCAGCGCGTTGCGATCGCATTCGGAGTAGACCGCAACCGTGCCGAGGCCCATGTCACGGCACGTCCGAATCACTCGTACGGCGATCTCGCCGCGGTTGGCAATAAGCAGCTTGTTCAAGTGGTCAAAACGAGTGGCAGCGCGTCTGTAATTCTATCACCGGCGAGCACTTACGCAGACGCGGTTGCGGCCTCCCGCTCCGGGCTGCCGCCTGCGGGCCCGAGGCCCGAAGTCGGAAGCAGGAAGCCGGCTAGAGCGGGATGTTCCCGTGTTTCTTGGGAGGGTTCTTGTCTCGTTTGGTGGTGAGTGTCGACAGGGCCATGATGAGCTTACGGCGCGTCGTCCGGGGCTGAATCACCTCGTCCACGAAGCCATTGGCCGCCGCGATGAACGGGTTGGCGAACTTCTCCCGGAACTCGGCGACCCGCTTCGCCCGCTCCACCGCCGGATCCTTGGCGCTTTCGAGCTCCTTCCGGTAGAGCACGTTGACCGCACCCTCCGGGCCCATCACCGCGACCTCGGCTGTCGGCCACGCGTAGTTGAAATCGGTGCGCAGATGCTTGCTCGACATCACGCAGTACGCGCCGCCGTAGGCTTTGCGCGTGATCACGGTCACCTTTGGCACGGTCGCCTCGGCAAAGGCGTACAGCAGCTTGGCGCCGTGCTTGATGATGCCGCCGAACTCCTGCGCCGTACCGGGGAGAAATCCGGGCACGTCCTCGAAGGTAATGAGCGGAATATTGAACGCATCGCAGAAGCGCACGAACCGCGCTCCCTTTACCGAGCCGTCGATGTCGAGCACGCCGGCCAGATACGCGGGCTGGTTTGCGACGATGCCCACCGTCTTTCCGCCAAGCCGCGCGAACCCGACGATGAGATTGCGCGCGAAGTGCTGATGGACCTCGAGGAACCCGCCGCCATCGGCGATCGCATGAATCAGGTCGAGCATGTCGTACGGCTGATTCGGCGAGGCCGGCACGAGACGATCGAGCGCCTCGTCTTCGCGATCGGCGGGGTCCGACGGTTCGATCGCCGGAGCGGGATCGAGGTTGTTGCTCGGGAGAAATCCCAGGAGGTCGCGAATCAGCCGCACGCACGCACGGTCGTCGTCGACCGCAAAATGCGCGACGCCGCTCTTCTCGTTGTGGGTCATGGCGCCGCCGAGGTCTTCCTTGGAGACCTCCTCGTGCGTCACGGTCTTGATCACGTCGGGACCGGTCACGAACATGTAGCTCGTGCTGCGCACCATGATCGTGAAGTCGGTAATCGCGGGCGAATACACCGCGCCGCCGGCGCACGGGCCCATGATCGCCGAGATTTGCGGCACCACTCCCGAGGCCAGCGTATTGCGGAGGAAGATATCCGCGTACCCGCCGAGCGACAGTACCCCCTCCTGGATGCGCGCTCCGCCCGAGTCGTTGAGCCCGACAATGGGCGCGCCCAGCTTCATCGCGAGATCCATGATCTTCACGATCTTGGCGGCGTTGGTTTCGGAAAGGGATCCGCCGAACACGGTGAAGTCCTGCGCGAACGCACAGACCACGCGGCCGTCGACACGGCCGTGTCCGGCGATGACGCCGTCGCCCGGGATGACCTGCTCGGCCATCCCGAAATCGAGGCAGCGGTGCGTGACGAGCTTGTCGACCTCCTCGAAGGTACCGGGGTCGAACAACAGCTCGACGCGCTCGCGCGCGGTCAGCTTGCCGGCCGCGCGCTGGCGCTGGAGGCGCTCGTCGCCACCTCCAAGCTCGGCCCGGCGCTCGAGCTCATCGAGCCTGGTCATGATTTGTCGCGGACCCCATCGCCCCGCGCCGCTCGTGACTCATCACACTCGGGCGGCCTGCGACTTCTCCCAGTCTTTCAGGAAGTTCGCGAGCCCGATGTCGGTCAGCGGGTGCTTGAAGAGCTGATCGATCACCTTCGCGGGGCACGTGCAGATGTCGGCTCCCATCTTCGCCGCCTCGACGATGTGAAGGGGGTGCCGGGTGCTGGCCACCAGCACTTCGGTCTGGAACGGGTAGTTCCGGTAGATCTCGACGATCTCCTGGATGAGATTCATGCCGGTCGTGCCCACATCGTCCAGACGTCCGACGAACGGGCTGACCATCGTCGCGCCCGCCTTCGCCGCCAGCAGTGCCTGCGCCGCCGAAAAGACGAGCGTGACGTTCACCTTGAGGCCCTCTTTCGTGAGCGTCTTGCACGCGCGGACACCATCGCGCGTGAACGGCACCTTCACGACGATGTGCTCGTCGATCGTGGCCAGGTCGCGCCCTTCGCGCAACATGCCTTCCCACTCGGTCGAGAGCACTTCGGCGCTGACGGGACCCTGCACGATCCGGCAGATCTCCTTCATCGTCTTGCGGTAGTCGCCGGTTTCCTTGGCCATCAGCGACGGGTTGGTGGTGACGCCGTCGATGATGCCGATGGCGGCCAGTGTCTCGATCTCCTTGATGTTGCCCGTATCCAGGAAAAGCTTCATAGGATTCCTCTCAATCGTTCACGTCACCGCTTTGCCATCTGCCATTTGCCATTTCGCGTTACCCGGCCACCGGATTGGTCAGCTCACCGATACCTTCAATTTTCACCGAAAATGTATCGCCGCATTTCAGCGGTCCCACGCCCGACGGCGTGCCGGTCGCAATCACGTCGCCCGCGAGGAGCGTCATGACGTTCGAAACAAACGCGACGATCTGCGCCACGCTGAAGATCAACTGCCGGGTATTCGATGCCTGTTTCCGCTGTCCGTTCAGCCAACCCTCGACCTCGAGGGCCGACGGATCGAGCCCCATCGCGATGCACGGCCCGATGGGGGCGAAGGTGTCAAATCCCTTCGCGCGCGTGTATTGAACGTCCTTCCGCTGAAGCTCGCGCGCCGTCACGTCGATGAGGCACGTCAGCCCGAGCACGTGCTCCAATGCCTTATCGGCAGCTACTCGCGACGCCTGTTTCCCGATGACGACCCCGAGCTCGGCCTCGTAATGTACCTCGCCAACACCCGCCGGAATCCGTATCGGATCGCCGGGACCAATCACGGCCGTCGACGGCTTCAGAAACATCAGCGGCTCGGCTGGCAGCGGCTTGTTCATCTCGGCCGCGTGATCTTTGTAGTTCAGCCCGATGGCCACGATCTTCGACGGCGCCACAGGCGCCAGAATCCTCGCGGGCTTCACCGCCGCGCCCGCGGCGGCCGCGCGTTCTTTCAGGTCCGACAGGTCGTCGCCGCCGTCAACGAGCCGATATCCGCCTCCTGTCTCCAACGCATACCGTGGCCGGCCCTCGTGCTCGATTCGGAACAGTTTCGCCCCGCTCACCTGATGGTTTCCTCGACCCGGTTCGACGGCGCGCTTCGGTTCGCGGGGGTCTGTTTGTCGACGGCAACCACCTCGTACACGTAAGTACCGCCCGCGCCGGACGGTCGTGTCGTTGAACGAGGTGTCGGTAATCGGCGCCGGGGTCAGAGGGGAAAGTTTGTCACCAGGCGCTTCGCCGCGCAAGACCAGGTATCCCCCGAAATCGGCCTCGGTATTGGCGTCCCACAACAGGCTCAGGCCGGCGCCACCGGAAATCGCCTGGACGTTCTTCGGGGCGGCGGGTGCAAACGTATCGCGGGGTGTCACACAAACAGGCGCCGACGCCACGCCTTCGATGGCGACGCCGCCCGACAACTCGACACGCCTGATGACATAGCATCGCTCGACGTCGAACTCGATGCGCGGATCGGCGAAGGTCGTAGCCGTGAGGAGCGTCTTGTTCACGGGCAAAACCGGAGAACTCGGTGCGTTGGGCTTGTCCGCCGTAGCGATCTGCGAAGCAGGCGCGGAGGCAGGCTTGTCGTACACGTTGTATCCGTAACGAGGCGCGGGCCCGGCGGCGGCGGCTTTTGCCGCGGCGGCGATGGCGGCGGCAGCAGGCGATGGCTTCGCGCCCGCCGTCGCCGGCGGAGCAGGCGGCGCGACATCTCGCGTATCCGAGGTTTCCAGGTCGGCGTACACCTCGTATGTCCCGGCGGTCTCCTGCAGGGCGACAGGCGGCACGACTGGCGCTGGCGCCGGCGCCGGAGGCGCTGGCACCGGTGGCGTGACCGCCACAGGTGGCGCATCCGCGGCGGGCGCCGGCACTGGTGCGCTACTCGTCGCAGGACTCGAAGGCGCCGGTGAAACGGGTGCAGGCGGCGCGCCGCCCGGCGCCGCTGCGGCCGGCTTCGTTGCGGTTGGCGCAGCCGCGGGCGCTGGCAGCGCCGCGTCTTCGGGTTGTCTTGGCCACGACAGCGAAATCGTTGTTTCGGTGTACCCCACTGCAATCTCGGTGGGCGGCATCAGCGGCTCGACGAGCGGAACGCGCAACGGGCCCGCGTATGGGCCGCGCCGGCCGCGGCTTCGGCTGACACCAACGGCCGTATAAAAACGGGTCGGCGCCAGCTCGAAATTCTCCGTGCCCGGCGTCTCGAGCGTCTCCACCACAGGCGCATTGGGAGCAGCGGGCGCCGCTGCCCGCGCAGGCGGCATCGGACCGGTTTCCCTTTCCTTGTCGGTCAACGGTTCGCGCACGCTGATGAGCCAGCCCTGCTCGGTCATCTTCCGGCCGACCTGGCTGGCCGGGTCGCTCGATCCGGCCTCCGCGCCCGCATTGGCCGATGGCGCGGCGCCTGCGGCATCAGGCGCGTCGGCCTTCGTCTCGCCGGCGGCCGGCTGAGAATTCTCTGCTTTGAGTTTCTCGGGATCGGCAATGTCGATCGAGGCGACGAGCGTGCCGTACTTCAGAAAATCGGTGGTGGCCGGCAGCGGACCGGTGTGCGCGTAGACCTCGACCCGGCGCAGATCGGCCGGACCCGACCCGTCGGTGTTCAGCGTCGGGACCGTGAACTGGACGACCACCTCGTTCTCCACTCGCTTGGCGGCAAATTCGGTGACCGCCCTCGGCAGATACACGAGCGGCGTGAGCGGCGGCCCCTTGCGGCCACATGCGGCGGAACAGGCACCACAGAGAAGGCAGAGGAAGAGAAAGAACGTCCGTAGCAGCGGAAACGACAACCCGATTCGGCGAATCACAGGATATAGCGTGAGAGATCCTCGTTCTTGACGATCGCGGCCAGCATGCGGTCGACGTACGCCGCGTCGATCGTGATGATCTTATCGCGCAGGTCGGGACCTTCGAAGGAAATTTCGTCGACGAGACGCTCCATCACCGTGTGCAGGCGCCGGGCACCGATGTTTTCCGTACGCTCGTTCACGCGCGTGGCGAAGTCGGCGATACGATCGATCGCTTCGTCGAGAAAACGCAGCGTGATCCCCTCGGTTTCCATCAGCGCGATGTACTGCTTGACGAGCGCGTTCTTCGGCTCGGTGAGGATGCGCACGAAATCGTCTTTGCCGAGCGGCTCGAGCTCGACGCGGATGGGAAAGCGTCCCTGCAGCTCGGGAATCAGATCGGATGGCTTCGACACGTGAAACGCGCCGGCCGCAATAAAGAGGATGTGATCGGTGCGCACCATCCCGTACTTCGAATTCACCGTGGTGCCTTCGATAATCGGCAGGATGTCGCGCTGCACGCCCTCGCGGCTCACGTCGGGTCCGCTCTGCCCGCCGCCTTCGCGGCCCGCGATTTTGTCGATCTCGTCCACGAAGATGATGCCGCTCTGTTCGACGCGCTCGACCGCCACGCGCGACACGCTGTCCATGTCGACCAGCTTGCCTTCCTCTTCCTGCACCAGGAAGTCGAACGCCTCGGGCACCTTCATGCGCCGCTTGCGCGTCCGTCCCTGGATAAGGCCCGGGAGCATGTCCTTGATGTTGATGTCGATCTCCTCGATGGAGGAGCCGGTCACGACCTCGAACGACGGAAACGCCCGCTCGCGGACTTCGATCTCCACCGAACGCTGATCCAGGCGCCCATCGTGCAGCTGCTCGCGGAATCTCTCGCGCGTCTGGCTCCACGAATCCTGCGCCGGCGCGCCGGGCATGTAGTCGAAGCTCCGGCCCGCGGACGTCTCTTCGGGCTCCAGCGTGGCGCGCGGCGGCGGCAGCAGCAGATCGAGCAGGCGCTCTTCGGCGTTCTGCTCGGCCTTGCCGTGGATTTCCTCGAGCCGTTCCTCGCGCACCATGTCGACGGCCAGCTCGACGAGATCGCGCACCATCGACTCGACATCGCGTCCGACGTAGCCGACCTCGGTGAACTTCGACGCCTCGACCTTGATGAACGGCGACTGGGCGAGCCGGGCCAGACGGCGCGCGATCTCGGTCTTGCCCACGCCGGTCGGCCCGATCATCAGGATGTTCTTCGGCACCACGTCCTCGGCGAGCTCGGGCGCGAGCTTCTGCCGGCGCATGCGGTTGCGCAGCGCGATGGCCACCGCGCGCTTGGCGTCTTTCTGCCCGATGACGTACTTGTCGAGCTCGGCGACGATCTGGCGCGGCGTCAGCGAATCGAGGAGGGGCGCGAGCGTCTCAGGAAGCGAGATGGCCATCAGAGTTCTTCAATCGCCAGCGTGCTGTTGGTGTATACGCAGATGGAGGCCGCCACGTTCATCGCGTGCTCGGCGATGGCGCGGGCGTCGAGATCGGTGTGCCGCACCAGCGCCTTGGCCGCGGCGAGCGCGTAGGTGCCGCCCGATCCGATGCCGATGACCCCTTCGTCCGGCTCGATCAAGTCGCCCGTCCCCGAGAGCAGGAACATCGACGATCGGTCGAGCACGACGAGCATCGCCTCGAGCCGGCGCAGCGCGCGATCGGTGCGCCAGTCCTTCGCCAGCTCCACCGACGAGCGCTCGAGGTTGCCGCGGATATGCTCGAGCTTGGCCTCGAAGCGCGAGAACAAGGCGAACGAGTCGGCGGCCGATCCCGCGAAGCCCGCGAGAATCTTGTCGTTGTACAAGCGCCGGACTTTCCTGGCGTGCTGTTTGACGATCGTATCGCCCAGCGTCACCTGACCGTCGCCGGCGAGCACGGCGCGATCCTTGTGGCGCACGGCGAGAATGGTCGTGGCGTGGATCACTCAACCGCAGTCTATCGAGGCCTTACATGAGGGTCAACCGCGTCGTGTGAGCCAGAGGTAGAGCGGAATGCCGGACGCGATGACGAGCAGGCCGAGGCTCGACGGTCCGGGGTTGCGATAGAACGCATTCAGCACGATGGCCAGGCTGGCGAAGACGAAGATGGCCGGCGCAATGGGATAGCCAAGCGTCTTGTACGGCCGTGGCGCTTGTGGCTCGCGCGCGCGCAGCACGAACACGGCACTAACAGCGATGCCCGCGAAGAGCGTGATCGCAAACCCCACGTAGTTCGACAGCGTGTCGAGGCTGCCCGTCAGGATCAGGAGGCTCGTCCACAACGCCTGCGCTACGATCGACACGTGAGGCGTCTTGAACTTCGGATGCACCTGCGCCGCGGCGGGAAAAAATACGCCGTCGCGCGCCATCGCGTAGTAGATGCGCGGCCCCGCGAACGTCCAGGCATTGATCCCAGCCGACAGGCTGATCAACGTCACCACGGCCAGAATCTCGCCGGCCCGCGCGCCTAGAATGCGCTCGCCGATGAGATCGAACACGCTGCCCTTCACGGCGGCGAGCTCGGTGACCGGCATTGCGGTGAGGTACAGCGCATTGAGCATCGCGTAGATGATGATGACCGAGATGGTACCGAGCAGCAGAGACAGCGGCACGTTGCGCCCGGGGTCGCGAATTTCCTCGGCCATGTAGGACGCAGCGTTCCATCCCGAAAACGTGAACATGACCGGCACGAGGGCCAGCAGCCAGTTGGTCGCCGACACCGATCCCGCCGCCTGCTGGAAATTGGCGCTCGAGCCCGTGCCCAACGTAAAGCCGAGCGCGATGAACGCGATGAGCGTCGTGACTTTGAGAACGGCCAGCACGTTCATCACGAAGCGGCCAGGTCCGATACCGCCCACGTGCACCCATGCAAACAGCCAGACGAGCGCCATGGCCATCAACGTGTGAGGGGAAAACGTCAACGGAAGATACGGGAGCGGAATGACGAAGAAGGGCTCGGGGTTGGCCACTCCAGGGATGAAGCGATTGAGCACGATCATGAAAAAGATCGCGCTCGCAGCCATCGCACCGGAAAAGCCTGTGACGAACGACGTCCAACCGGTCAAGAAGCCGGCCAGCGGCCCGTACGCTTCGCGCAAGTACACGTATTCGCCGCCGGCGCGCGGCCGCAACGCCGCAAGCTCGGCGTACGCCACTGCACCGAAGAACGCCAGCACGCCACCGGCCACCCAGAGGGACAGAAACCAGAATGGGTGCGGAACCATCGACGCCACGACCGGCGGAAGGAAAAAGATGCCGCCGCCGATGACGTTGGCGATGATGATGGCGGCGCCGTCGAACGGCCCCAGCCGCCTCTCGAGAGATGTTTGTGTCGAAGGAGGCACGCAGCGCTACTGAGTGAGCAACTCTCGCGCGATTTGCCACTCACCCAGCTTGGTCCACTGGGCGCCCCCGTGCTTGGCGAACAACTGGACCTGAGCATCGACGAACTGGCTGTTTTTCAGCATCTGCGCGCGCGGTTCAGGGCCAGTGTATCCGAGGTTCGACCTGAGGACGATAGGCTTGGTGCTTCCGCCCGGGGCGATGCCGTCGTTGCCGATCACCTTCTGGTAGGCACCCCCCCACTCATCGGTCTCGCCTACTCGGCGAATGACGGCGTTCAACTGAACGTTGGCCACCGGCTCGGTACTGACGTTTTTGAGGGTGAGCATGACCGTGGGCACCAGCTTGTTCTTGCCGTTCTCGATACCCGCGTCAAACCAGCCCGTTTTCACGTCGACGGGCTGGACGAGCTTGCTGATCGGCAGCCCCGATCCAACCCCGCAGGCAGCCAGGGACGCGAACACGGCGACAAACAAGACCTTCGATATCCGGCGCATCTGCATATCTTAATTCGACACCGAATTCCCGCTCCGGCTCCTCCAGGGTCTCCCTAATCCCTAATCCCTAGTAGTGCCTGACATCCACCTTCGTGCGCACCTCGTCGCGCGACAGTTTGTGCTCGCGCAACGCCTGCAGATCGCTGCCCTTCATGCGCAGAATCACCGTCATCGGCGCCTCGATCACGCCGCCGTTGACGAACCGCCGATCGACGACGGTCTCGCGCGCGGCGACGGTGAGCCACTCGCCCGGCCCGATCCCGAGCGCGCCGGGATAGTCGAGCACGACGTTGAGCAGCGCGTTCGTAATCTCGCTCTGGTAGATCTCGCGCGGTTGAACGCCGCTTCCCGGCTGCGCGGTGCGCAGCGCGGCGTTGGCGGTGTTCGTGCGCTCGAGCTCCTGCAGGCTCCACACCATGCTGCGGCGCATCGACGGAAATTCCACGTCGAACATCACGCCGTAGTCGTCGAGCCGGAATCCGCGCGCCCTCGGCATCCCCGCCAGCATCACCATATTGGCCGCGCTCGACTGCTGCAGCCGTTGATCGAGCATCTGCGTCCCGTATCGAACCGCGTTCTCGAGCGCCGCTTCGAACGCCGCGATCTGCTGACGCGCCTGCATCTGTGCCGCGGTCGGCGGCGCCGCTCTCTCAGTATTCTGCGCGGCCGCCGAGACCGCCACCGTCCACACGGCGCTCGTCACGAGCGCCCGGCTGACCACGTTCACTTCGCGCCCCCTGTTCTCACGAGGTAATTCATCACGTCTTCCTGCTGCTGACCGAAGTTCTGCTGGATACGGAGCAGGTCGGCCTGGTGCTGCGCATCGACTTCGCTGTTCAACTGGGACAGCCGGAGCGCCAGCTCGCGCTGCTGACGCTGCTCGCTCTGATCGATCATCGAGCGCACGCGCTGCAGCAACTGCTCGGTCGAGGTATCCGTCGCCACTGGCGTCAGCCGGTTGTCGAGCGGTCGCTCCGGAATGGTCGTGACACCCGGGCCGTTTTCTGCCGCAAGCTCAATATCGCGCGCATTCGGACTCGGCGCGGGCTCGGTGTTGGACTGGCGCAGCCGCACGATGAGTACGCCAGCGTCGTAGCGCACGGTGAACTGCGACACCGCCATACCCGCGGCAAACACGAGCACCGCCGCCGCTGCGCGGGCCCAGCCGCCATACGCCGGCGGCCAGAACGAGAACGCGCGCGGCGGTAGCGGGACGGCCTGCTTTTCCTGAACGATTCGAAACCCCAGCTCGGTGGCCGGCGGCGTCCAGTCGTGCAACATGCCGCGCACGTTCTGGAACTCGAGGACGGCAACCGAGCAAGGCGCGCATTCCTGCAGGTGCCGCGCCACGTCCAGTCGTTCGGCGGGATCGCCTTCCTCGTAGAGGTAAGCGAGAAGGGCTTCGTGATTGTCGGCAATGTGCTGTGTCATGGCGATCACTCAACTTTCACGCCGGGGAGCCAATTGCTGCCCGAGCTGTTTTCTCAACGTGGACAGGCCTTGATACACGCGCGTCTTCACCGTGCTCAAAGGGCACTTCATGAGGTCGGCAATTTCCTGGAAGGTGAGGCCGTGATACTCCTTCAGGATGATGGCTTGACGCTGTTCCGCCGGCAGCGTCTCCATCGCCCTCGCCACCTCGCGGCTCAGCTCGCTTCGCGCCGCCAGATCTTCAACCGTTTCAACGGGACCACGCTCGGCCGCCAGCTGCTCGACATCGACGCCCTCGGGCACCGCGACGAGCGGCGCGCGCCGTTCCTTCCGCATCCAGTCGCGGCACAGATTGAGCGCGATCCGGTAGAGCCAGGACGAAAACTTGGCGTCGCCTTTGAAGCCGGACAACGCGCGGAATGCGCGGAGAAAGGTTTCCTGCGTGACATCGCGCGCGTCTTCCTCGCGACCGAGCGTCCGGTACACCAGCGCGAAGATAGGCCGCTCCCATCGCTTCACCAGCTGATTGAAGCTGTCCATATCGCCGGTCTTGGATCGCGCGACCAGCTCCTCGTCGGTCCACGGCCTCATAGGAACTGTAGCTGTAAGCGCTGTCATGCTTTAGAGCCGACTTTGGTGTTCACTTGGGTTAGACGACACACCCCCCGATTCGGCCTGTAAAACCCTTGGAGACGCACCTTGGTTGGGGTGTGTCCATCATACCGCCAAGCCATTACACTATCTGCCGTGTCACGCGAGGCCGGCCTGTTCCAGGCTCTGACGGCCACCGACCGGCTGGGCGACCTGCTTCCGGTGCTCCATCATCACGCTGTTTCGGCCGTCGACGGCCGAAACTCGATTCTGTTTCACTTCAACCGCGCCGGTGACGCCCTGCACGCCATGTCGGCGTCCGGGGTGGAACAGCTACCGCCAGATCCCTGGCACGTCCGGCACCTCCCCCAGACACTGTTCCAGGACGGAACACCGCATCTGGTCCCCGATGTCTCAAAGGTCATCTCCTGCGCTTCCGAACTCGGCACCGGGCCTGCCGTACTGGTGCCCCTGACACACGTGCAGAAACAGATCGGCGTACTGGTCGTCGGGTGCCAGGCGCCGCTATCGGCGGACCAGCTCGATCGGGCCGCGTCGGTCGGTCATGCCTTCGCGGTCGCGCTCGAACGGGCGAGGACGGCTGGCGAGTTCCATCTGCATCATCAATTGAGGGAACTGTTGCAGGTGTTTGTCCGCGATGTCTCGAGCACGACGCTGTCGGCGGGCCTCGAGGCGTTGTGCACGGGCGCCAACCGCGTGTTCGGCGCCGACCGCACCTCGGTGTGGCTGCACGACAGACGCGCGCGCATGGTCGTGCTGTCCGCCTCGTCCGACGTCGTGTACATGGCGCAGGAACGGCGAATCCCGACCTCAGATCCGCTCGCGCCCGCGGCGCGCGCCCTGCGCGGAGAGCGGGCCGAGCTGTTTCCGGGGGGCGGCGATGGCGCGGGCAGTTACACCGCGCTGGTGACGATTCCGCTGAAAGGCAAACGGCGCGCGCTCGGCACGCTGGTACTCGAAGAGGTGCGCATCGAGCCCGGCGAGCAGATGGAGGTGATCGAACGCGCCGACGAGCTGGGCCGCCGGCTGTCGAGCGCGATCGAAAACGTCCTGCTGCTCGATGCCGTGCTGCGCTCGCGGCGCGAGCTCGAGAACACCTTCAACTCGCTGACCGATTTCGTCGTGGTGGCCGACGAAGAAGGCCGGCTCGTCCACGTGAACCGGGCGTTTCTCGATCGCATCGGACGCCCGAAGCAGGAATTGATCGATCACCGGCTCGCGGACATCGTCGGCGCGAAAATCAACGAGCAGATCGCGCGTGCGAAGGATTCGGAGGGCCTCGTCGACGGCGAAGTCGACGACAGCGAGCTCCGGGGCATCTTCCATGTCACCGTGACGCCGCTCGTCGGGGAAGAACGAGAGCCGATGGGCATCGTGCTTGTGGCGCGCGATGTCACGCCGCAAGCGCAGCTCGAAGCCGAGCGCGCCGAATTGCGCAACCGCCTCGTGCAGTCGGAGAAGCTCGCCGCGCTCGGCCAGTTCGTGGCCGGCATCGCGCACGAGCTGAACAACCCGCTGCAGGGCGTGCTCGGCCACCTGGAACTGCTGCGCACGACCGGTGCGTTTCCGAAAGCGCTTCGCCGGGACATGCAGCTGATCTATCGAGAAGCCGACCGCGCGGCGAAGATCGTGCGCAATCTGCTGGTGTTTGCGGGCTCGGGTCGGCTGGTGCGGCGGCGAACCAGCGTCAACGCGGCGCTCTCGCGCGTGCTCGCGCTGCGCGCGCCGGCATTCCGCGCGGCGGGCATCGAGGTCGTGCGGCGCCACGAGGAGGGGTTGCCGCGGGTCAAAGCCGACCCGCTGCTGATTCAGCAGGCCCTGCTGAACATCGTGCTCAACGCCGAGCAGGCCGTCGGTGGCGGCGGCCGTATCGAGTCGCACACGGCGCTGGTCGAGGAGGACGGCGAGCGGCAGGTCGTGGTGCGCATCCGGGATACCGGTCCGGGAATTCCGCCGGAGGCCATGCCGCGGCTGTTCGAGCCGTTTTACACGACAAAAGAAGTCGGCCAGGGCACCGGCCTCGGACTGGCGATAACCTATGGCATCATTCAAGAGCACGGTGGACAGATCGCGGCATCGAATCATCCCGACGGCGGCGCCGTGTTCACGGTGCGCCTCCCAGTTGAACGCGAGTAGCATGTTGGCCGCGCGCGAAGCGGTGAGATGGGGCATCGATGAACGATCGCCGCGAGCGGCGCGGGGCGTAGGGGCCCCGCAAGCGAAGCGGCGAGGAGCGGGGCGGGGGGCCCCCGCGACCAACTAATGGACGAAACCTTCCTGACGACCGAAGAGGTGCTCGAGTACCTCCAGGTCAATTTGCGGACGGTGTACCGGCTGATCAAGGCCGGCAAGATTCCGGCTGTCCGGGTCGGACGCCAATGGCGCTTCCGCAAGCGCGACATCGACGCCTGGCTCGACAGCCAGCGGCCCCGTGGCGGGTCGCGCGCGGCGGCGGCTACGGCCGAGACGCCCGCACCCGCGCCGCGCCAGGGTGCCGACCGCCCGCGCATTCTCGTCGTGGACGACGAGTCCAGCATTCGCGATCTGCTGTCGAAAACGCTGGCGCTCGCGGAGTACGACGTCGATACCGCCTCTGACGGGCGATCGGCGCTCGAGCGGCTGCGGCTGTATCCCTACGACCTGTTGATTGCCGACCTGAAGATGCCGGGCATCGACGGGCTGAGCGTCATTCGCGAAGCGAAACGTCTCAAGACCAGTCTCCCGGTGATTATCATCACGGGCTATTCCACCGAGACCGCCGCCATCGAAGCGGTGAATCTCGGCGTGTCCGGCTACCTGACGAAACCGTTCCGCGTTCCGCAGGTGCTGGCTGCGGCCGCGAAAGCCATTGGGGAACCCGGTTAGTCCCCCCTAAGCCCTGAGCCCTGAGCCCTAGTTAAGTAGTGTTACAGCTTTCCAACATCCGCAAGTCATTCGGCGAGCGCGTGCTGTTCGAGGACATCACCTGGCAGATCGACGAGGGTGAGCGGGTCGGGTTGTGCGGTCCGAACGGCGCGGGCAAAACCACGTTATTGAAGATGATGGCGGGTCTCGACGAGCCCGACACGGGCGGCATCGTCAAGCCATCGGCGTTGACAGTGGGCTACCTGCCGCAGGACGGCTTGTCGCACACAGGCCGGACGATTCTCGACGAAGCGAGCTCGGCATTCGCGGGACTGCTCGAGGTGAAGCGCGAGATGCACGCCATCGAGGAGCGTCTCGGCGACGCGACGGTCGCCGCGGACGAGCACGATGCGATGCTCGATCGCTACAGCGCGCTCCAGGATCGATTTCGCATCGGCGAGGGCTACAACATCGACCTGAAGGTCGCCACGGTTCTACGCGGTCTCGGCTTCACCGACGACACGTTCGAGCACCCGACCGATTCGCTGTCGGGCGGGTGGCAGATGCGGCTCGCGCTCGCCAAGCTGCTGCTGGGCCGGCCGACGCTGCTCCTGCTCGACGAGCCGACCAACCATCTCGATCTCGAAGCGCGGAACTGGCTCGAGGAGTACCTCTCGGCGTATCCCCACGCCGTGATTCTCGTCTCGCACGATCGGTTCTTCCTCGACGCCGTCGTCACCCGCATCAGCGACTTGAACCTTCGCAAGCTGACCGACTACCCCGGCACCTACACGCACTACATCGCCGAACGCGACGCACGCATGGACGCGCTTCGCAAGGCCAAGCACGAGCAGGACGAAGAGATCGCGCGCGTGAAGATGTTCATCGATCGCTTCCGCTACCAGGCGACCAAGGCCGCGCAGGTGCAGAGCCGCATCAAGATGCTCGAGAAAGTGGTGCCCATCGAGGCGCCGCCCGAGCGCAAGCGCATTCATTTCACGTTCCCGGTCTGCGCGAAGAGCGGGCGCTCGGTCGTCGAGCTGCACGACGTGCGCAAGGCGTACGGCGGGAACGTGATTTTTTCGAAGCTCAACCTGCTCATCGAGCGCGGCGACCGCATCGCGCTCGTCGGACCGAACGGCGCCGGCAAGAGCACGATGATGCGGATGCTCTCGGGCGTCGAGGAACCCGACCAGGGCACGCGCCGCGACGGTCACCAGGTCGTCATGCAGTACTTCGCGCAGGACGAAGCGGTTCGGCTGGAGCCGAAATTGACCGTGTACGAAACCCTCGTGTCGGGTTCGCCGATGAACATGGTGCCGGCCATCCGCAACATTCTCGGGGGCTTCCTGTTCTCGGGCGACGACATCTACAAGAAGGCGGGCGTGCTGTCGGGCGGCGAGCGCACGCGGCTGGCCGTCGCACGCATGCTGCTGCGGCCGTCGAACACGCTGCTGCTGGACGAGCCGACCAACCATCTCGATCTCGACTCGAAGGACATCCTCCTCGAAGCGCTGAACGACTACGGCGGCACGCTCGTGTTCGTCTCGCACGATCGCTACTTCGTCGAGAAGCTGGCAACCAAGATCATCGAGATTGGACACGGAGAGGCGATCGTGTTCCCTGGCACCTACCTGGAGTACCTGTGGAGTAAAGAGCACGGACAGGGTTCGTCAGGTTCGTCAGGCTTGCCCAGCCGTAGCGCCGGGCGCGAAGGCGGGTTCGAAACGTTCAACACCCCCGGTAGGGCGCGACTTCAGTCGCGCTAAAGAGGCAGCCAGCGGAGCCGCCGACCACGACGCGCGCAAGCGTGCCGCGTCGGAGCAGAAGAAGCGCGATCAGGCGGCGAAACGGCGGCAGGGGGAGATATCCGATCTCGAGGCGCGCATCGCCGGGTGCGAGCAGGCGATGAGAGACATCGAGACCGCCATGTCGGCTCCCGGGTTCTACGACAACCGCGACCAGGCCCAGCCGGTCATCGATCGCCACCAGGCGCTCATGTGGGAGCTCGGCGACCTGATGCATCGGTGGGAAGAGTTGCAGAAATCTGAGAATCTGAAATCTAAGATCTGAAATCTAGAGATCTGGGCTGTCAGATTTCGGACTCCAGATACTCCAGATTCCAGATTCTAGTTTCTAGATTCCAGTTTCTGGTTACAGTACCGCCCCCCAGATGACGATAATGTAATTGACGGGTCGCAAAGTTGCACGCGAAGCCTTACATTTCAAGGGTTTAGCGCATTTTTGGCGGTGCGCGCCCGGGCACGGCGTTTGCCCCTCCCGTGCCTCGATCAACCCATGGAGAACCCGCAGTTCGCCAAACTGCCGTTCGCGATTGAGCCCCTGATGCCACCAACGAGCCGCCGGCGGCCTCGCCAGCGGACTGCCTCAACCGGGCAAGGGCGCCAGCGCCGCGAGTCCGACCGGTTTTTCCGTCGGCTCGTCGCCGGCATGCGCAACGGCGTGCTGGCCATCACGCGCGACGGGAAGGTCGCGGAGATCAACGCCGAAGCGCAGCGGATCTTCCAGCTCAAGCGGTCGCAGAGCGCGGTCGGCCGCCACTTTTCGGTCGTGCTGGCCAAACACCCCGACATGGTGCGGGTGCTGCACAGCGCGTTCGAGCTGAGCCACCTGCCCAATCGCGCCGAACTGCGCCTGAAGACGACGGGCAAGGTGATCGGGTACACGCTGTCGCACGTGCGAGACGAGCGCGGACGCTCGACCGGCGTCGCGCTGTTTTTCAAGGACCTGACCAAGGTCGAGCAGCTCGAGGAACGCGAACGGCTGCGCGACCGCCTCGTCGCGCTCGGCGAAATGGCGGCCGCCATCGCGCACGAGGTGAAGAACCCGTTGGCGGGCATCGAGGTCATGGCCGGTCTGCTGAAGCGCCAGGCGGCGGTGGCCGAGTCGCCCGACGCGCAGTCGCTGTTGAACGACATCATCAGCGAAGCGAAGATGGCCAACCAGATCGTGCACGAGGCGCTCGAGTTCGTCCGGCCCATCCGGCTGCAGGTCGAACACACCGCGCTCGCCGACGTGATGCAGGCCTCGATCACGCTGGCCGAAACCAAGATTCCGCGCCGCCACATCAGGCTCGCAGATCAACATCGACAGCGGGCTTGCCGCCGATCCAGGGCGACCATCATCAGCTCTGTCAGCTGTTCACGAATCTGCTGATCAACGCGTTCGAGGCGCTCGAAGGCCGGGGCACCGTTGAAGTCACCGCGCACGAAGGCGTGCTGGAGGAAGACGGACACATGCCGATCGGCGACGCGCTCGCCACACGATCGGTGATCGTCGAAGTCACCGACAACGGACCGGGCGTGCCGCGCGAGCTGCGCGATCGGATTTTCAACGCGTTTTTCACGACCAAGCCTCAGGGATCGGGGCTCGGCCTGGCGATCGTCCGCAAGGTCGTCGACGCGCACGACGGGCGTATCGACATCCAGACGGGCGCGCACGGCACGTGCTTCCGGGTGACGCTTCCGGTGTCGGGAGCCAACGACTGGTTCGTTGCCAGGCCGGTGCCGGCGCGGACTTCCACGGACGAGTAGGAGAATTATGGGTCGCATTCTCATAGCTGACGATCACGACGCCCTCCGGCGCGGGCTCGCCCGGGCGCTGACGGCCGCCAATCACGAAGTCGAAGAGGCTCCCGAACGGCAACCAGGCGATCGAGCGGCTTCACGACGGGCATTTCGACGTCGTGCTGAGCGATCTGAAGATGGGCGGCAGCGACGGTCTCGACGTGCTCCGCACGACCAAGACGCTGCATCCCGTCGACGGCCGTCATCCTGATGACCGCGTTCGGATCGGTGCACACGGCGGTCGAAGCGATGAAGAGCGGCGCGTTCGACTACGTGCAGAAGCCGTTCGAGATCGAAGAAATGGAAGTCAAGATCGAGAAGGCGCTCGAGATGCGGCGGATGCGCCACGAGCTCGACTACCTGCGGCACACGCAGAACGACATCTACGACTTCGACCGCATCGTCGGCACCAGCGAGCCGCTGAAGCGCGTGCTCGGGGTCGTGCGCAAGGTGGCCAAGAGCAACACGACCGTGCTGATTCGCGGCGAGACGGGAACCGGCAAGGAGCTCATCGCCGGCGCGCATCCATCACAACTCGCTGCGCGCGTCGCGGAACTTCGTCAAGGTGAACTGCGCGGCGCTGCCCGAGACGCTGCTCGAATCGGAGTTGTTCGGACACGAGAAGGGCGCGTTCACGGGCGCCGATCGGCAGCGCATCGGCCGCTTCGAGCAGGCCGACGGCGGCAGCCTGTTCCTGGACGAAGTCGGCGACATGAGCGCGGCGATTCAGGCCAAGATCCTGCGCGTCCTGCAGGAGCACGAGTTCGAGCGGCTCGGCGGCACGCGCACGCAGAAGGTGGACGTGCGGCTGATCGCCGCGACCAACCGCGATCTGTCGTCGATGGTGGCGTCGGGCGCGTTCCGCGAAGACCTGTACTACCGGCTGAACGTCGTCTCGGTCGAGATGCCGCCGCTGCGCGAGCGCAAGGAAGACATCATCGCCGCTGGCGATGTTCTTCGTGAGGAAGTTCGCCGGCGAGCTGAAGAAGAAGATCGACGGCATCGATCCGGACGCGCAGAAGATGCTGCTGCGCTACAACTGGCCCGGCAACATCCGCGAGCTCGAGAACTCGATCGAGCGCGCGATTCTGATGACCGAAGGGCAGTTCATCGCGTCGGAAGATCTCCGGCTGGGCGAGATCGGCGACCGCCGGCTCGACGCGGCACGCGCGAAACGTCGGCGCTCGTGAAGATTCCGCCGTCAGGCGTGCCGCTCGAGGAAATCGAGCGGAGCGCGCTGATGGAAGCGCTGAAGATGTCGAACTGGGTGCAGAAGGACGCGGCCGAGCTGCTCGGCATCAGCCCGCGCGTCATGAACTACAAGATCAAGACGCTGCGGCATCGAGTTTCCGCGCGGCCGCCGGCCGATGGTGGCGCGGCGAGCTAGAAGCGGGTCGACAGTCGCAAGTCTACAGTCGAAAGTCGCAGTCGGCGACGTTGTACACGTCGCGCTACTCGACTGACTGTCGACCATGCGACTGGTGACCATCGACCACGGATCTCACTGTCCTGCCCTGCAAAATCTCGAGAAACACCCGCTCGGTCTCCTGCGACGGATCCGCTCCGAGCTCATCGCTGAAGAGCTCGCGGCATCTGCCGAACACGCGCAGCGCCTCACCACGATTGCCCATATCGCGCGTGCAGGCGCATGAGGTGCCGGTAGCCTGTCTCCTGAAACGGCTCGAGGTCGACAATTTCCGTCGCATATTGCAGCGGCGAGCGCGGTTTCGTTGTTCCGGGCACTGACCATCGACAGCACATGAAGCCCGCGCACCAGACAGCGTCCGCATCTTCGCTCGCCGCGAGCTTCAATCCACGGGGCTTCGTCGCCAGGCAGGAACGGAACGCCTGGCGATGACGACCGTGGCCAGCGCCTGTCCCCATGCTGCGCCGCCCTGGCCGGCGCGCCACGCGCCATCGGCTTCGTCGATGGAGTTCGACGCATGCTCCACGTCGATCCACACGTCCGAAGGAAGGCGCAGGTGCACCGATCCCGACAGCACGTCGATCGACGCTGTATCGTCGAAAGACCAACGCGCTTGAGCACCGCACGCAGCTTGCTCAAGATTGGCGCTCAAGGCCACCTCGGGCTCGTGAGGTCGGCCATCTGGCCATATGACCGAACTCAGCTGTTCCTTCGCGACAGGATGGTGGCGCTCGGTGATCAGGTAGGCAAACGCGAGCCGCCCCTGGCGGCCGACGAGCTCGTGCTCGTTGAGCGAGGCACGCGCCGTTCTCGACCGCAATTCGCCCGGTCAGGTAGATTCGTGGCGTCGCCAAGGTTTTGCCAAGCTCGCCGCAATGTTTGATCGGTAACGGCGGCGCCTATATTACGGACTGCAGAAAGGAGCTGTCATGCAGAAAGTCATCAATTGCCCCTGCGGGTTCATCGTCAAGGGCGGAGACGGACGATCAAGCTGATCGCAAAAGCCCAGGAGCACGCGAAACAGGTGCACCAGATGGACCTGACGCGCGAACAGGCGCTCGCGATGGCGAGACCGGAGTAGTCGGACAGTCTCACGAGTCGGCAGTCGCAAGTCGACAGTCGGGAGTCCAGAGTCGAAAGTCCAGTCGACGAGTCATCGACGCGACTGCTGGACTCTGGACTCACGACCGTTGACTCTTGAAGTCGACTCTTACGCCCGCGGATGCGACTTCTTGTAGACGTCGATCAGCTGCGCCGCGTTGACATGCGTGTAGCGCTGCGTCGTGCTCAGGCGGGCGTGGCCCAGCAGTTCCTGAATCGCGCGCAGGTCGGCGCCGTTGCCGCGAGCAGGTGCGTCGCGAATGAGTGGCGCAGCGCGTGCGGGCTGATGCCGAACTTCGCGCCGCACTACGGCGACGTATCTCCTGACCAGCCGATCGACGCTCCGCGTCGACAGGCGGCCGCCGCGATAGTTCAGGAACAGCGGCGCCTGCGCGCCGCTCTGGCCTTCCAGGCTTCGCTCTCGGACCCCTCGCACTCTGACGCACCTCTCGCACCTGCCCGCACCCAGCGCACCCATTCGATCCTTCAGACACGCACGGATAGCCTCAGCCGTCGAGGTGTTGAACGGCACGAGCCGCTCTTTCCGCCCCTTGCCGAGCACGCGCACCATCCGTGCCGGACAGGTTCACGTCTTCGATGTCGAGTCCGACCAGCTCGCTGAGCCGCAGACCCGACGCGTAGAACAACTCGAGGATCGCGCGGTCGCGCCGCCCGAGCGGCGTGGACGAGTCGGGCATCTCGAGCAGCCGGTTCATTTCGTCGAGCGTCAGGTGCGCGGGGATCGTCTCGGGCTTCTTCGGCGACGCGACGAGCGCCGCCGGATCGTCGTCGAGGAGATCTTCACGCCGCAGGAACTTGACGAACGTCCGAATCGCCGACAGCTTGCGCGCCGCCGAAGAGGCCGAGATGCGCTGCCTGCTGCAGCTCGCCGAGAAACGCGCGAATGGCAAACGTATCGACGTCGGCTGCGCCGAGCGTCGTCGAGCGGCTTCTGCCTGATGTGTGCGGTGTGCTTGAGAAACGTCGCAACGTCGTTTTCGTACGCCGCGAGCGTGTGCGCGGAGACGTCGCGGCGGCGGAGATGCTGCAGGAAGTCTTTGAGCGTCGTCCTTCATGCTCGATTCTGACGCAGGCGCGGCCGAGACTGCAGAGATGCTCGCGCACTACGCTCTGCGCGTCAGCGTCTCTGCCGAAACTCGTCGAGGTCGTGCAGCGCCCGCTCCGAGATCGCCAGCTTCCGCTTCTGCTTGTCGCGAATGTGCGCGGCTCGAGCGGCTCCATGATGCCGAACGTGATGTTGGTCGGCTGATAGTCGTGCGGGTTGGCGTGCGACACGTAGAACGCGAGCGCACCGATCGCGGTCGTTCTCGGCGGCACGCGCACGCGTCTCGCCGCGCGCCAGCGCCGCCGCGTTGCGACCCGGCAATGAGCCCGGAGGCGGCCGATTCGACGTAGCCTTCCACGCCGGAAATCTGGCCGGCAAAAAACAGCGACGGGTTCGCCCGCGTCTGCCACGTTTCGTGCAGCACCGTCGGCCCGTTGATGTAGGTGTTGCGGTGCACCATGCCGAAGCGGACGAACTCGGCCTGCTCGAGGCCGGGAATCATGCGCAGGACGCGCGCCTGTTCTCCCCACTTGAGCTGCGTCTGGAAGCCAACGAGGCTGTAGTGATCGCCGGCGAGATTGTCCTGACGCAGCTGCACCGCCGCATACGGCTGCCGCCCGGTTGCGGGATCCGTCAGCCCGACCGGCTTCATCGGACCAAATCGGAGCGTGTCTTCGCCGCGGTGCGCCATCACCTCGATCGGCAGGCAGCCCTCGAAGAATTTCTCCTTGTCGAAATCGTGCACCGTCGCCGACTCGGCCGTCGTCAGCGCCGCATAAAACGCCCGATATTGCGCCGCGTTCATCGGACAGTTCAGGTAGTCGCCTTCCCCATCGTCGATTCCGCACGTCTGGCGCGTCAGCGGTCGAACCGATGCCGATCCCGCTCGCCGATCCCTGGATCGACCCTGGATTGCGCCGAACGTTCCGGTTCCAGCGTGACGCCCGGAACACCTTCGTCATGTCGATCGACTCGGCGAGCACGATCGGGCTGATCGCGTCGTAGAAGTACAGATGCTCGCTGCCGACGAGCCGGACGATGGCACCGGACAAATCGGGAGACGTCAGCGGACCGGTCGCGATGATCACCGGCGATTCCAGCGTCGAGGCCGGGAATCGACGTCATCTCCTCGCGCGAAAGCGTGATGAGCGGATGTCGTCGATGGCCTCCGTGACCGTCCGCGCGAACAGCTCGCGATCGACCGCCAGCGCCGCGCCGGCCGGCACGCGCGCGATGCTCGGCCGCGTGCATGACGAGCGAGTCGAGCCGGCGCATTTCTTCTTTGAGGAGGCCGACGGCATTGTCGAGCTTGTCGCCGCGGAACGAGTTGCTGCAGACCAGCTCGGCCAGCCGATCGGTCTTGTGGACTTCGGTCGGCCGAACCGGCCGCATTTCGTGGATGGTGACGGGAACGCCGCGCGAGGCCGCCTGCCAGGCCGCCTCACAACCGGCCAGGCCGCCGCCGATGATGTGGATTGGGCCTAATCCCAAATCCCTAGCCTCCAATCCGCTAGGCAGGGACCGGCTCTTCTTCGAGCGGCGCATCGCGCATGTAGGTGCAGTCTTCTTTGCTGCAGATCAGCTGGCGGCCGGCCTTCTTCGTGATCTTCTCGAGCAGGAACGGCGTGGCGCACTCCGGGCACGCTTCCAGAATCGGCTTCTTCCAGAGCGTGAAGTCGCAGTCCGGATAGTTGCGCGCAGCCGTAGAAGACCTTGCCGCGCCGCGACTTCCGCTCGACGATGTCGCCGCCGTCCTTCGGGCACAGAACGCCCGTGGACTTCATCTTGACGTACTTGCAGTTCGGATAGTTCGTGCACGCGGTGAACTCGCCGAAGCGCCCCTGCTTGATGACGAGGTTCGACTCGCACTTCGGGCATTTCTCGTCGAGGATCTGATCCGGCTTGGCGGCCTTCATCGCGCCGCCGGCCGAAATGATCTTCCTCGTCGTCTTGCATTCGGGATAGCCGGTGCACGCCAGGAACTGGCCGAACCGGCCGCGCTTGACGACCATCGGCTTGCCGCAGTTCTCGCACATCTCGTCCTGCGTCTCGTCGGTGTCGGCGTTGGGCTCGCTCTTCTCGAGCTCGCGCGTGTTGGTGCAGTCGGGATAGCCGCTGCACGCGACGAACGGACCGAATTTGCCGACCTTGATGACCATGCCCTTGCCGCAGCGATCGCAGATTTCCTCGGTCTTGATGCCTTCCTTGAGGTTCTGCATCTCCTTGCCGGCTTTGGCGAGGTCTTTCTTGAACTTCTTGTAGAAGCTGGTCAGCGTGCCCTTGTAGTCGGCCTTGCCCTGTTCGATGCGATCGAGATCCTCTTCGAGGCTCCGCGTGTATTCGACGTCGAGGATGTCGTCGAAGCTCTTGATGAGGAGGTCGGTGATGATCATGCCGAGCGCCGTCGGCTTGAACTTGCCCTTCGACCTTGTTGGCGTATTCGCGGTCCTGGAGGACGCCGATGATCGACGCGTAGGTGCTCGGCCGGCCGATGCCGTTTTCTTCGAGCTCCTTCACGAGCGTCGCTTCGGTGAAGCGCGGCGGCGGCTGCGTGAACTTCTGCTCGGGACGCAGCGTCCTCAGCTCGAGCCTGTCGCCTTCGACCAGCGGAGGCAGCACGCCCGACGGGCTGTCGTCGTCGTCCTTTTCCTTCTCCGTCTCGGGCTTGTCTTCGGCGGACGTCTGCATGCCGTAGGCGGCCTGCCAGCCCGGAAACTTCGGCACCGTGCCCTTGACGCGGAACAGGTAGTCGCCCGCCGCGATGTCGACCGTCGTTTCGTCGAAGGTCGCCGGCGGCATCTGCGACGCCACGAACCGGTTCCAGATGAGGCGGTAAATCGAATATTGCTCCGAGGTCAGAAACGGGCGGACTTTTTCCGGGTCGTATTCCATCGACGTCGGACGAATCGCTTCGTGCGCGTCCTGAGCGTCGGACTTGGTCTTGAAAAAATTGGCCTTTTCGGGCACGTACTCGGCCCCGAAGGTCTCGCCGATATGCGCGCGCACCGCGGTCAGCGCATCGTCGGAGACGCGCGTCGAGTCGGTGCGCATATAAGTAATGAGGCCGACCGGACCTTCGACGCCCAGGCCCGGGAAGCTCGATGCCCTCGTACGAACTGCTGGGCGATCTGCATCGTCCGCTTCACCGGATAGCGGGCGGTCTGCTGCAGCTTGCTCGTGATGAATGGCGGCGCGGCGTTGCGCTTGCGTTCTTTGGTCGCGACCGACGAGACGACGAACGCGGCGCCTTCGAGATCGCGCAGCACGTCCTTCGACTGCTCTTCGTCGCTGATCTTGATGTTCTCGTCGCGGTGCTTGACCAGCTTGGCGTCGAACTCGGGCGGCGACCGAACCGGCGAGCGACGCAAACAGGTGCCAGTACTCCTCCGGCACGAATCTCGTGATCTCCTGCTCGCGATCGCAGATCAGCTTCAGCGCCACGGACTGGACGCGGCCCGCGCTCAGACCGCGGCGGACTTTGTCCCAGAGCAGGGGGCTGATCTTGTAGCCGACGAGGCGATCGAGCACGCGGCGCGCCTGCTGCGCATCGACCATCTTCATGTCGATCTGGCCCGGATGGTTCATCGCTTCCTGCACCGCCTTCTTGGTGATCTCGTTGAACATGAGGCGGTGGATCTTCTTCTTCTTCGTGCCGAGCTCTTCGGCGAGATGCCAGCCGATGGCTTCGCCTTCGCGGTCCGGGTCGGTGGCGATGTAAATGTCGGTGGCGTCCTTTGCCGCGCTCTTCAGCTCGGCGATCACTTTCTTGCGGGCGGCGATCGGTTCGTACACCGGCGCGAAGCCTTCGTCGACGTCGACACCGAGCTTGCTCTTCGGCAGATCGCGGACGTGCCCCATCGACGCGAGCACCTTGTAGTCGCGTCCGAGATACTTATTGATTGTCTTTGCCTTCGCCGGTGATTCGACGACGACGAGCTTTTTTGCCATGGGGACCTTTCGAATACCTTAGCACGGCCGCCGAAATCGTACGAATCGGCCGCCTTCGACGCGACCGAGCGCACCCGCGAGCTCCAACTCGACCAGCCGCGGCAGCAGCCTCACACGATCGACGCCCGAGCGCTCTGCAATCTCGTCGAGATCGTAGGCGTCGCCCTCGTCCATCGACCGCAGAACTGGATCCTGAGACGCAGGATCGCGGCCTGCGGGATTCTTTTCCATCCCTGAGCCCTAAGCCCTCAGCCCTCAGCCCTGTGTGGAGTCTCCTCCAAGATATCGTCCGCACACTCGACGAGCTTTGCACCGTCGCGCAGGAGGGCGTGCGCGCCGCAGTTCCGCCCTCCGAGCACGTTGCCCGGAACTGCGAGCACGGCGCGTCCCTGCTCGAGCGCGAAATCGGCGGTGATCAGCGAACCGCTGCCCTCTGCCGCCTCGACGACCACCACCGCCAGCGAGAGCCCGCTGATGATCCGATTCCGCTGCGGAAAGTTGAATTTCAAAGGAGGCCTGCCCGGATCGAACTCGCTGACGAGCGCCCCGCGGTCGACGATGCGCTCGGCGAGCGCGCGATGTTCGGGCGGGTAGATGACGTCGACACCGCAACCAAACACCGCAACGGTCGACGCCCCCGCCGTCGAGCGCGCCACGGTGCGCGGCGGAATCGACGCCGCGCGCCATGCCGCTGACGACGATCACCCCGCGGCGTGCCAGATCGGCACCAAGCCGGTGCGCCACTTCGAGGGCGTACGGCGACGCGCGGCGGGAGCCGACGATGGCGACCGACGGCGCGCGGAGGATGTCGACACCCCCTCTGACCCAGAGCGTCGGCTGGCGGATCGTGAATGGCGGCGAGGGCGGTGGGATAACGAAGATCGCCTGTAGATATTGCAAAAATGTTGGCACTCACGACTGCTCCTTGGCGCAGCGCGCGAGCCGGTACCTGACCTAAGGTAATACTAAGCCCGGCCGGGCTTCCCTGCTATAGTGGAAGTGTCCCTATGCTATGGACGTTTCTCATCTGTCGTTGGGCTCTTGATCTCGCTCGGCGGCGTCGCCTACGCGGACGCACGGGCCGACGCCAAGGCACAGGTCGAGTTCGGCATCTCCGTGGCCCAGCGGGGGTTGTGGAAGGAAGCGATCTACCGGTGGGAGCGCGCGACGCAGATCGATCCAACGTATGCGGCGGGGTTCAACAATCTCGCGGTCGCCTACGAGCACGAGGGCATGCTCGACAAGGCCGCCGAGGCGTACGAGCGCGCGCTGAAGCTGGAGCCGGACAACACGCTGGTGCGGCAGAATTTCGAGTTGTTCAAGGAAATCCATGACCGGACGAATCAGTCTCAAACTCCTTAGCTGCGTCCTCGCGGCTGGCGGTCGCCGGTTGCGCCAGCTTTTACGAGATTCCGATCGAGACGCCGATCGCGGCCAAGCTCGACGTGTCGGCCTTCCAGCGCGTCTTCATCGCCGGGTTCATCTCGGGCGGCACAGACGATGTCGACGGCAACCTCGAGACCGTCCGCCTGCTGCGCAGCCAGCTGCGCATGAAGTCGAACTTGCGCGTCATCGACGCCGATGTGCTGCCGCTCATGGACGTCGCCGCGGGACGCGGACCGAGGGCCAGGCTGCCGGACCGAACGCGGAGCCCGCGCAGTCGACAGAGCCGGTAGCGATCAAGAACGAAAAAGATCTGCAGCCCTACGAACACATCTTCGCCGACGCCGACTACTGGAAGCGGATTGGCGAGGAATATCAGAATCCGCTGATCGTCACCGGCACCGTGCTGTTCATCGCCGCATTCGCAGTCGGGCATGGTGCAGCGCGAGCGCGAAACGTTCGACCGGCTCGGCCGCCGCTACATCGAGCCGGTGCGCGAGTACATGGAGCGTAAGGGCTTCATCCTGCAGGAGAAGTTCATCTTCATCGACGGCCGTTCGGGCGCGCAGATCTATTCCGAGGCGCTGCGCGAAGAGCGGCTCTACAACCAGAACGACAACACGCCCGCGCTGTCGTCCTACTTCGAGCTGATGGACGAAATCATCCCGCGCTTCCTGAGCACGCTCAGCACGCAAAGGGTCAGGGGCTCGCGAGTGCTGATCAAGTAAGGTCCCTCGTTCACGTAAACCATTCACCGTGAACGGTTAACGCCTGTGATATAATCTCTTGTTTCCGATAGCGAGTCAAGGAGGAGTGTTCGTGTACGCCATTATCCAAGCCGGGGGTCGTCAGGTGAAGGTCGCGCCGGGCATCACCGTCGAGCTCGACGGGAAGGCCGCCGAGGCAGGCAAGGAAGTGACCTTCGACCAGGTGCTGTTTCTGGCGAAGGACGGCGGTGAGTTGACGCCGGGCGCCCCGTTTGTGAGCGGCGCGAAGGTGCTCGGGCGTCGTCGATGGCGAGGCCCGCGGACCCAAGGTTCGCGTCTTCAAGAAGAAGCGCCGCAAGGGCTTCCGCAAGCAGGCCGGACACCGCGCGTTCTACACGAAGGTGCGGATCACCGACATCGTCGGCTGAAACACACTTTCAACTTTTCACTTTTTACTTTCTACTTTCGAGTAACACCCATGGCTCATAAAAAAGGACAGGGCAGTTCACGCAACGGCCGCGACAGCAATTCGCAGCGGCTCGGCGTCAAGCGCCACGACGGCAACATCGTGACCGGTGGATCGATTCTCGTGCGCCAGCGCGGACGCCGTTTCCAGCCCGGCCTCAACGTCGGGCTCGGCAAAGACGACACGCTCTTCGCCAAGGTCGCCGGTCGCGTACGCTTCGAAGACCACGGCGCCCGTGGCCGCCGCATCAGCGTGCTGCCGCTCGAGTGACACAGGAAAGTTGAAAGTAAAAAGTGAGAAAGTAGAAAGTCTTCACTCCTTACTTTTGACTTTCCACTTGTTACTTTTCACTTTCACGCCTCTCCCATGTTCGTCGACGAAGTCGACATCCTCGTAGAGGCCGGCGCCGGCGGCGCCGGCGCCATGAGCTTCCGGCGCGAGAAGTTCGTTCCTCGCGGCGGACCGGACGGCGGCGACGGCGGCAAGGGCGGATCGGTGTATGCCCTCGCCAGCCCCCATCTCAACACGCTCGTCTCCTATCGCTTCAATCGCGAGTTTCACGCAAAACGCGGCGGTCACGGCCAGGGGTCGAATCGAACCGGCCGCGACGCCGACGATCTCGAGCTGGCAGTGCCGGTCGGCACGCTGATCTACGCCAAGCCGGCGGAGCCCGGCGACGAACACGGTCCTCATCGGCGATCTCGTCGATGCCGGCCAGCGGGTGCTCCTCGCACAGGGTGGCATCGGCGGACGCGGCAACGCGCGGTTTGCCAGTTCGACCAACCGCGCCCCTCGCCGATTCGAGGAAGGCACGCCCGGGGAAACGAGGCAGCTGCAGCTTCATCTGAAGCTCCTCGCCGACGTCGGACTCGTCGGATTTCCCAACGCGGGAAAATCGACGCTGATCTCGCGCATTTCGGCGGCGCGGCCCAAGATTGCCGACTACCCGTTCACGACACTCATTCCGAACCTCGGCGTGGTGTCGCTCGGCGACAACCGCAGCTTCGTCGTCGCGGACGTCCCCGGGCTCATCGAAGGCGCGCACGAAGGCCGCGGGCTCGGCGATCGCTTTCTGAAGCACCTCGATCGCACGAGGGTGCTCATTCACCTCGTCGACGTGTCTGGCGCGTCGGGCCGCGATCCGATCGAGGATTTCGAGACGATCCGGCGTGAACTGTCGCTCTTCAACGACAAGCTCGCCTCGAAGCCCCAGATCATCGCGGCCACGAAGATGGACTCGGTCACCGACCCGTCTTCGGTCGATGCGCTGGGCGCGTACGTGGCGGCGCGCGATCTGCCCTTTCATCGGATTTCAGCGGTCACCGGCGAGGGACTGAATACGCTGCTGGAAACCGCGTGGAAATATCTGTCAGTCGCCGAGGGCGAGCCTGCACCGGCCGAGCCCGAGGTGGTTGCTCGGCGTGCGGGAGCACGCCGAGAAGACTAGACGATGCCGGTCACGTCACCGCGAATAGGCATTCTCGGCGGGACGTTCGATCCGATCCATCTGGGTCACCTCGAGGCCGCCTCGGCCGCCAGGCGCGAGCTGTCGCTCGATCGGATTCTGATCCTCCCCGCGCGCACGCCGCCCCATCGCAGCATCGAGCCGCGCGCGTCCGTGTTTCACCGGTTCGCGATGGCGGCACTCGCCGCGGCCGAACGCGATATGATCGTGTCGGATCTGGAGCTGCGGCGCGAGGGACCGTCCTTTACGGCGCTCACGCTCGAGGCACTCCACCGCGAGGGATATGCGCCGTCACATTTGTATTTCATTACGGGCAGCGATGCGTTCGCCGAAGTGAATACCTGGTACGACTATCCACGCATCCTCGGTCTCGCGAACTTCGTGGTCGTGTCGCGCCCCGGCGCGCCACGCCCGGCCGACCTAATCCCGAATCCCCAATCCCCAGTCCCTGATCCGATGCGGCCGACCGTCTTGTCGGTGGAGGCCGATACGCCGAACGTCTCATCCACCGAGATTCGACGCCGTGTCGGCGCCGGCGAGCCGATTGAAAGTCTCGTGCCGTCGAGCGTGGCCGGCCATATCCGCCGGCATCGCTTGTACGTGCCGGCACCAGTCGCGGCGGTGTTGTGACCCCAGCTCGCAAACGTTCATCGAAAAAATTCCCCGCCCAGGTGCAGCGGGCCATCGAGGCCGCACAGGATCGCAAGGCCGTCGACGTCGTGGTGCTCGACCTCCGGCCGGCCCACGGGTTCACGGACTACTTCGTGATCATGACCGGCGCCAACACCCGGCAGATTCAGGCCATCTCGGACGCCATCCAGGATGCGCTCGGCTCGACCGGCGTGAAGCCGGCGCATGTGGAAGGTGGCGAACGCGCCGGGTGGATCCTCGTCGACTACTTCGATTTCATCGTGCACGTCTTCTCACCTGAATCGCGTGCTTTCTACGCCCTTGAGCGTCTATGGGGATCCGCCGACAGAATCGCCGTACCAGATCCGGCTCCGCCGAACGCTCATCCTAGGGATTAGGGATTCGGGATTGGGGATTAGGACTTCTCAAGGGATTAGGGATTAGGGATTAGGGATTAGGCACGGTGGTGAGCGCGACTTGTTTGCATATTTTGACGTCTTCGTAACCACCGAGCGTGGCTGTTTCTGCACCAGTCCCCGATCCTAGCCAATAATCCCTGGGCTTTCTTTGGGCACGCCGCTTGCCTCTGAGCCCCTCAGAGGCCGGTATGACATCAATCAACTCCTTCCGCGATCTGATTGTCTGGCAAGTCAGCATGGATCTCGCGAATGCCTGCTTCGATATCGTCGAGGCAATCCCACATCCCTACCGCTTCACTTTTTCCAATCAGTTGATTCCTGCCGGCCTTTCTGTGCCCTCGAACATCGCAGAAGGGAGTCGACGTCCGACGAAGGCGTATCTCAACCATCTCTCCTATTCGCTCGGTTCACACGCGGAAATCGAGACGATTCTGGAGTTGATACGGCGGCGCAGACTTGTGCCTGAAGAGATGTTGGTCTCTGGCCTGGAACTGACAGAACCCATCGGCAAGATGCTGCACGGCCTTGCTGAATCGCTGGAGTTGCGTCTGCAAAATGAACGCACACGGCCGTGACGCGTCTGACTGTTCTAATCCCTAATCCCCAATCCCTAATCACTGCACTGGGCAACGCCTCTGTCGCGGCGTTGCTGGCGCCAGCCTGCGCCGTCTGCGAGGCGGTTCTGGACGAACCATTGTCGGGATGTGTGTGCCGTTGCTGCTGGACGGCCGTTCGGCCCATTACGCCGCCGGTGTGTGATGCGTGCGGCGACCCGCTGGCACGCCTGTCCCAATCACCAGTCCCCCGTCCCCAACCCCTAGACCAGTGCCCGTCCCTAATCCCCAATCCCCAATCACTAATCACTAATCCCCAATCCCTGTGCACGTTGTGTCGGAGGCATCGCTCCACCGTCACTCGCGCACGAGCCGTCGGCGAGTACCGAGGGCGCGCTCAGAGACATCATCCACGCGCTGAAGTACGGTGGTCGCCGGTCGCTGGCACGTCCCCTTGCCGCCCTGATGCGCGATCGAGGGGCCGACCTTCTCACCGAGGCCGATTGTGTGGTGCCGGTCCCGCTTCACTGGAGGCGTCAATACTCACGCGGCTTCAATCAGGCCCGGGAGCTGTGCCGGCATCTTGGTTTGCCGGTGGTCGAGGCATTGACTCGCGCACGGCACACACGAGCGCAGGTCGAGCTGGTCGCCGATCGCCGCCGGGCAAACGTCGCAGGCGCGTTCCGGCTGCGTCGCGGTCTGCTGACCAGGCCGCGCATCTCGAAAACGAAGGTATTGCTCATCGACGATGTGAGCACGACCGGCGCGACGTTGGAATCGTGTGCCCGCGTGCTGAAGGAATCGGGGGCTTCTGAGGTCTTCGCGCTCACGACAGCACGCGTCGTCACGCGTGGCCGCGCCGCCGGGTAGACCGTTTGCCACGTATGTATTAAACAGGCATACTTATGCATATGCGGACGACGTTGATCATCGACGACCGGATGTTGGCCGAAGCGATGCGGCTGACCGGATTGAAAGAGAAAACGGCCGTCGTCCACGCCGGTCTGCAGGCGTTGATCAGGCGCGAGAACGCCAAACGGCTGATAGCACTCGGAGGAACCGAGCCCAGGGCCGCGGCGGCGCCACGGCGTCGTCCTCCACACTTCCGCAATCCATGATCCTGGTCGATTCGTCGGTCTGGATTGACCACTTCAGACACGGCAATGCTTCCCTGGTGAAGTGCCTCGAAAACGACGAGGCGCTCTGCCATCCGTTCATCATCGGTGAGCTCGCGTGCGGATACCTGCCCTCGAGAGCTTCGACTCTACGCATGCTTCAGACGCTGCCAGAGGCACCATTGATGCAGCATGAGGAACTGCTCCTCCTCATCGAGCGCCATCGCCTGATGGCCTCTGGTATTGGATGGCTTGATGCGCATCTCGTCGGCTCCGCTCTGCTGGCCGGAGCGCGGCTATGGACCCACGACCGTGTTCTGGCGAAGGCTGCGGCGAGACTGAGCGTTCGCAGTCCCTATTGATCGGGCGTCGACAACCGGGCCGACACGGCCGCAAACACCTGTTCGGCGATGGCGTCCCTGGTCTGTTCGCCGTCGATCAGCACCCAGTCGGGCTGGCGGGCCTGCCGCTGATAGCTTTCTCGAACGCGGCCGAGCAGCACCAGGTCGCGCTCGTATCGATCCCGGTCGTGGGCCTTCCGCCTGGCGGCGGTCTCGGGTGCGATGTCCACGTAAACAGTGAGGCTGGCCGGCGGCAGGAAGCGCTGGATGTCTTCCAGCCACGCCGCGTCGAGCCCTTGCGCCTCGCCATACGCGATGCTCGACGCCCGATAGCGATCGCACAGGAGAATCAGTCCGCCGGCCATCCATTCGAGGATCGCCTCACGCCGCTCGTGGCGGTTGGCCACAAACAGGAGCTGCATGACGTCGGGTCCGTACTCGCGCTCGCCCTGCAGCGCGCGCGCGATCTCTTCGCCGATCGACGTCCCGTAATCGGGAAACGACAGCAGCCGCACCTTGCGGCCGGTCTCGCGCAACCGCTCGCGCAATTGCTGGGCCTGCGTCTCTTTGCCGCTCTGATCGAGCCCTTCGAACGCAATCAATGTGCCGGACATCAGGTCAATAGAATCTAAGAACTAAAATCTAAGAACTAGAATCTGGAATCTCAAGCTAGTTCGTTTCGAGAGCAAGCTGATCGTCAATCGTCTGGCGGCGGCGAATCAGCCTGACCTTGCCGTCGTCCACCAGGACTTCAGGCGGCAACGACCGCCGGTTGTAGTTGTTCGACATGGCCGATCCGTAGGCGCCCGCGTCCAAAATCGCCAGGGCATCGCCGACCTCCAGCGCGGGCAGACGGCGATCGTGGCCGAGCGCGTCGGTCGTCTCGCACACCGGGCCCACGACGTCGTAACAGATCTCGCGCGCCTGGCGGGGCGTCACCGGCTCGATTCGGTGGAACGAGCCGTACAGCGCCGGGCGCATCAGCTCGGTCATCCCGGCATCGAGCACGGCGAAGTGACGGCCGCTTGCGGCGGGCTTGATGTCCACCACGCGCCCGACGAGCACCGCCGACGCGCCGACGATGGATCGTCCCGGCTCGAGCGCGACCGGAAAGCCCGAGGGCGCCACGATGGCAAGGATCGCCGCCGCGTACTCGGCCGCCGACGGCACACGCGAGCCGTCGTAGGAGATGCCGAGGCCGCCTCCGACATCGATGTGCTCGAGCTGAATCCCCGAGTCGCGCAGCTCCCGCGCCAGCCGCACGACCTCGCCTGCCCCGCGCTGAATCGGCTCGGTGCTGATAATCTGCGAGCCGAGATGCACGTGAATCGCGACCGGCTGGAGTCCGGGTTGTGCCGACATCCGGCGGTACAGGCCGGCCGCCTGCTCGAGGGGCACGCCGAACTTGTTGATGTGGAGGCCCGTGGAAATGTGAGGGTGAGTGCCGGCGTCGATGTCGGGATTCACGCGCACGGCTACCCGTGCTCGCACCCCTCGCGCCTGGGCCGCGCGATCGATCCGCTCGAGCTCGCCGGCCGATTCCGCGTTGATCGCCTTCAGCCCGAGCTGGACGGCCCGCTCGATCTCGTCCGGCGACTTGCCGACGCCGCTGAAGACGATGTCGGACGGGGAAAATCCGGCGCGCAGCGCGAGGTCGACCTCGCCGATCGAGTTCGCGTCGACACCGCTGCCGATTCCGCACAGCAGGCGCGCGATCGCAAACGACGAGTTCGCCTTCAGCGCGTAATGAATGCGATGCGGATGAGACCCGAACGCGGCGTCCAGATCGCGGTACGCGGTGCGGATCGACCCGGCGCTGTAAACATAGAGGGGCGTACCGTGATCGCGCACGATCTGGTCGAGCGGCACGCCATCGCAGACGAGCACCCCGGCGTCGCGAAAAAACCCTGACACGTGGGAATCTTACACTAGGCTATGATTCAGTCGCCGGTGTCCATCGAAGCGACCATCCAGCGCGCGGGCGACGGCGACCAGGCCGCGTGGGAAACGATCGTCCGCACCTACTGGCGAAAGGTCTTCAACGTCGCGTACCGCTTCGTCGGCACCTACGAAGAGGCGGAAGATCTGACGCAGGAGATTTTCCTCAAGGTCTTTCGCTCGCTCAGCACGTTCGACCAGCGGGCGAATTTCCAGACCTGGCTCATCAGCGTGAGCCGGAACTACTGCATCGATCGTTACCGCAGTGGCCGGCGCGATCGCGAGATCTTCGCGCGCGAGGTGAATGCGGCGGACGTCCAGGCCGAAGCGCCCGGACCCAGCCCGCACGCGCGGGTCGAACTGCAGGATCGCGTCGCCCTGCTGCGCGAGGCACTGAGGGGCCTGTCGTCCCCGCTTCGCACGGCGGTGCTGCTACGCGACATCCACGAGCTGTCGTACCAGGAAATCGCCAGCCAGCTCGGCGTGGCGGAAGGCACGGTGAAGTCGCGGATCAACCGCGGACGGGCGGAGCTGGCAAAACAGATCGAAGCCCTTCGAAAGGAAAAAGGGGTCTGACCCCTGACAGGAGCGCGCATGAGCGTCACGAGCGAACAATCCGGCGATGTGGTCGTGGTCAATGCCGCACCGGCACGGCTCATCCATCCGTCGCTGTCGGAGTTCTCGAACGCGGTGACCGGCGAAATCGCCAAAGGGTCGCGCAAGATCGTCATCAACTTCGGAGGCGTCGAGTACCTCGACAGCGCCGCCATCGGCTGCCTCATGGACCTGTATCGCCAGGCGACCACCGCCGGCGCCACGCTGAAGCTGGCGGCGCTGCAGCGCCGGGTCGAGACGATGCTCACCCTGACCGGCGTGAACCAGTTCATGGAAATACACAGCGACGCCGCCACGGCCGTCAAGAGCTTCTGAGAGACCGATCATGCGCACCATAAAGACGACGACGGGCGCGAGCATCAACCTCGACGGCGATCTTCTGGCCATCCTCGAGACCCTGTACCGCGAGCTGACGGTAAAGCGGAACTTCGAGCGATCGTTCGAGGATATGATCCAGGAGATCAGGCAGCTCATCGACCAGATGACCGACGAGGAACGCCGCGCCTATCTCACCGAAAGCCTGTTCCTGAACTCGGTGAAGTACGAAAACGACCGGGCCGAGGCACTTATGAGAAAATTGACGAAGAAATAGCCTTGTCTCTCAATTACCTTTCAACGAGATTCCAATGCACGTGGCCGTGGAGCACGCTCGTCATGCTCTGCGACGGCCGCATCGTCTGTGGCTGCGCCGATCCGTACGGTAAACGCGTCCTGGGCGACGCCAAAGTCGCCAGCATCGGCGAAATCTGGAACGACACCCGTATCAGCACGCTGCGCGCCGACCTCAACGCCGGCGGCTCGACCTTCTGCGGTGACTGCCCGCTGAAGTTGCCGCTCCGGGCCGAAGCGCCGAAGGAGCGGTCGCTCGACGCCGGACGGCTGCCCAGCCGGCTGTACATCGAATGCACGGCGGCCTGCAACATCTCGTGCACCGAAGCGTGCTGCGCGCCGGAAACCGGCATCACGAAGACCCGCAACGCCGGGATGCTCGACTTCGACCTGTTCCGGAATGTCGTGGACGAGGCGGGGCCGGGACTGGTGCGCATCGATTTCTTCAATTACGGCGAGGCCTTCCTGCACAAGCGCGCCATCGAGATGTGCGAGTACATCAAGGGACGATTTCCGCACATCTATCTCTACACCAGCACGAACGGCCTGATGTTCACCGAAGAATCGGCGCGCCGGCTCGCGCACTCGGGCATCGACGAAGTCACCTTCTCGATCGACGGCGCTTCACAGGAGACCTACGTCCAGTACCGCCAGCGCGGAAAGTTCGACCTCGCCCTCCGCAACCTGCGGATCATGGCGGAAGAAAAGCGGAAATCGAGGCGGGACGTTCCGCACCTGAACTGGCGCTACATCCTCTTCAAGTGGAACGACAGCGACGCAGAGATGAATCGCGCGCGTCAGCTGGCGGCGGAGATCGGCGTCGACCGCCTGTCGTGGGAAATCACGGACCATCCCGAAAGCTCGTTCTCGCGCCGCTTCGTGCCCGGCACGCCCGATTTCGAGACGATCAAGAACGAAATCTGGGACATGACCGGTCTGGGCAATGCCATTCCCGGGGCCACGCCCAGGGCGAAGATCGAGATCAGGAAACGCTTCTTCCCGACGCGCCCCCTGAAAACGCGCGCCGAGAAAAAGCTGAAGATCAAGACGCGGGTGCAGAACGTCTGCGACCGGCCGTTCCCCGCCAAAGCCTCGTACGGCCGTCGTCTGGTCCGGCTCGGCGCGCAACTGTGCGACGAGGCGGGCGCGCTCATCGAGCGCGACTACGCCCGCGCGTGGCTGCCCGAAACGCTCAAGCCCGGTGCGACGCTCGATGTGCCCATCGAGATCGTGGCGCCCAAGACGCCCGGAAACTACCTGCTGAAGTTCGATCTGGTCAGCGAAGGCATCGACTGGTTCGAAAACAACGGCTCGCCGACCACGCTGAAGCCCCTCATCGTCAAGTAGCCGCCCTCATCGCGGTCGCGCGTGGAAACGTTCGCGCCCAGGCCGCGATCTCGGACGGAGGCCAGCAGTTGATGATGCGACCGGCGGGGATGCCGGCCAGCCGCGCATGCGCGATCGCGTAGTCGGCCATCCAGAGCTGATTGGCAGCGTGCGCGTCGCTGTCGAGCGCGAAAAGGCATCCGGCTTTCTTCGCCGCGGTCGCCATCCGGTAGTCGACATCCTGGCGGGAGACGTCGCCGTCGATTTCGATGGCCACTCCCGTTTCCGCCGCACGCTTGAACACGGCCGGCCAGTCCGCGACGATACCCGCGCGCGAATTGAAGATGCGCCCCCGAGGGTGTCCCAGGATGTGCACGCCGGGGATCGCCACCGCCATGAGCATCCGCTCGGTCTGATCGACTCGCTTGCGCAGGTTCGAGTGCGGCGAGGCCACGACGAGATCGAACTCGGCCAGTTCCGATGGATGCATGTCGAGCGATCCGTCCTGCAGCAGGTTCGCCTCGACGCCCTTGAAGATTCTGAACTCGCCGCCGAAGCTGCTGTTCAGTGCGTCGATCTCGGCGTGCTGCGCGCGCATGCCATCCATGGTCATACCTCCGGCGATCGGCAGACCGTACGAGTGATCGGTCACACACATGCAGCGATATCCACGCGCGAGGCAGCCGTGCGCAAGCGTCTCGATAGTGTCGACGCCGTCGCTGCCCTGCGAGTGCATCTGAAAGTCGCCGAGGTACTGCCCACGTCGAACCGCGCCGTTCCCCGAGTCGCCCAGGACACGACGTACCATCGCCGCGCTCAGGAAATTTCTTCGAAGTGCGCGCCGTGCTTCGACCTCGTCCAGCTTTCCGCTCTCCCTCACAATCCGGGCGACCGTGCCCGACTCGCCCATGTCGAGGAATTCGCGCACCACGCGCAGTGAGGCGGGGCCCACGCCTGGGATCTGCAGAATTTCCCGGTCGCTGAGCTCCGACAGGAAATCGGGGTGACGGCGAATCGAGCGAGAGGCGTTCTTGTAGCCCCAGAACCTGGCCGACGGGCGGTAGACCTCCGACAAGTCGAGCAGCAGCGCGGCGATGGCCAGGTTCGTGTCGGTCATCGTCGCAGTCGGATACGCCGTGACGAGGGGGTGTCGGCGTGAAGAATCCTGCGCATCCTGGCGAGCGCCTGCCGCCGTTCCGTGGCTTCTTCCGATGCGCAGCAATCGGACGGCACGACGACACGATAGTCCCGCATGTGCGCGTCGGCAGCCGTGAAGAACACGCAGTTGTCGGCCGCAAAGCCCGCGATGATGACCGTGCGCACATTGCCGGCCAGCAGGAGCGTATCGAGCGGTGTCTCGTGAAATCCGGAGAGGTGGGGCTTCAAGACGAAGAAATCGCGCGGCGTCGGCGCAAGAAGCCTCGCGATCGGGGCGCCGGCCCGTCCCGCCTGGCTGCAATCGGCGACGATTGCCTTGAAATCGGACCGCCAGCGGCCCCAGTTGTCGTTCACGTAAATGACGGGCACGCCTGCAGCGTGAGCACGATCGCGCAATCGCGCGATGTTGGCCGCGGGACCGAGCGAGCGGCGCGCCAGCAGGCCGCCAGCCGGGAAATCGAACAGGTTGATGACATCGACGAGCAGAACGGCCGTCCTGGCGGACGGAAAGACGGATCTCGCCATGCTTCGTTAGGAGCAAACGAAATGCCGTCAGTCGAGCCCGAGCGTTATGAGCAGGTCGCCGGCCGGAATCGAGACGATATTGCTTGCCCTCTGCCAGATAGCTGATCGCGGAACCATACACCGCGCCGTTGCTGGTAAACGTAAACAGCCGCTCGCCGGTCGTCGCGTCCAGCGCGAAGATGATCCCTTCCATCGTGCCGCCGAACACCACGTTGCCGGCGGTGCTCATCAGCCCGCCCCAGGGTGGCGTCACGACGCGATGCTCCCACTTGATGTTGCCGGTGGCAGGATCGATGGCAATCGCCTTACCCCAGCTCTCCTCGGGGGCGAAGCGTGGGCCGCGGCCGCGATTGAACAGTTGCTGCGGCGACGGTCCAGGACCGCCCGGTTCGGTCGTCGGATGGGGCACTTCGTTCTTGGTGTAGACGCGCCGCTCCTCGCGGGCGAACACGTAGAGGAGCTTCGTCAGCGGGCTGTAGCTGTGTGCCATCCAGTTCGAGCCACCGTCGATGCCCGGCCATACCTGGTCGTTGCCTTCCGGCGTCGGCTCCATGCCGGGCCTGACGATGGGCCGGCCGTTCTTCTCGAAGTCGAACCCGTCGTTCCACGTCTGCTTCACGAACGCCTTGGCCGACAGGAATTGTCCGTTGGTGCGATCGATCAGGTAGAAGAACCCGTTGCGGTTCGGCCACGCGAGCACTTTGCGCGGCTGTCCCAGGAACGTCGTATCGACCAGGACCGGATTCTGCGTCGCGTCCCAGTCGTGCGTGTCGTGCGGCGTGAACTGGTAGTACCACTTCAGCTTGCCTGTATCGGGATCGAGCGCGAGCACCGAGCACGAATACAGGTTGTCGCCGGCGCGCATGTCGTCGAAGTAGTCCGGCCACGGATTGCTCGTGCCCCAGAAGAGCGTGTTCGTGTCGGGGTCGTACGAACCCGTGTTCCACGTCGAGGCGCCGCCGGTCTTCCACGAATCGCCATTCCACGTGCCGAAGTTCGGCTCGCCGGGCTGGGGGATCGTATTGAAGCGCCAGAGACGCTGTCCCGTCTTCGGATCGTAGGCATCGAGGAAGCCGCTGACACCGCGCTCGCCGCCGGCCATGCCGACAATCACCTTGTCCTTGACGATGAGCGGCGCGCCGGGAGCGGCATAGCCACCCGCAGCGGTGTGATCGAACATCTGCGTCTTCCAGAGCTCGCGTCCGGATTTGGCATCGACCGCGATGACGTGCATGTCGAGCGTGTTCATGAACAACGTCGAGCCGAGCATCGCGAGGCCGCGATTCACCCGGCCGCAGCAGTTGAACGTGCGCTCGGGGTTTCGATGCTCGTACATCCAGAGCTGCCGGCCGGTGACGGCGTCGAGCGCGTAAATGGCGTTTTCGGGCCGGGTCAGGTACATGATCCCGTCGACGACCAGCGGCGTCGTCTCGAACTTCTCGATGTGGCGGCCCTGAAACAACCATTTGACCCGCAGGTTCTTGACGTTCTGCGACGTGATCTGGTTCAGGCGGCTGTAGCGCCAGCCGCTGTAGCTGCCGGAATACATGAGCCAGTTGCCGGGCTCCTGGTCGGCCTTCAACAGGCGGTCGGATGTCACCGGCGCGCTCTGGCCGCTCAACGTCCAGGATGCGGCGGTGACGAGAATCGCCGCGATTGTCCACGTTCCGGCTCGCTTCGAGATCATCGCTCCCCCTTCAACGAGTTCAAGTACGCGACCATGTCTTCCAGATCCTTGCGATCCATCGTGGCGTATGACGGCATCAGCGACGGCTTGTCGAAGCGGACTTCCCGGACGTTTTCCATGAGAAACGACCGCAGGTTGTCGCGCGTGTCGCGCAGCTGGATGGACAGGTCGTCGCGATTCAGCCGGATGCCGGTGACCGTCTGCCCCGACTTCAACACCACCTGCACACCACGAAACGCAATCGGGATATCGGTCTCGGGTGTCACGAGCGATTCGGTCAGAAACTTCAGGCCGCGTCGGCGTCCGATTTCGGTCAGGTCCGGTCCGAGACTGCCCCCCTCGCGTCCGATGCGATGACACGTAACACATCCGCGCTTCTCGTAGACGATCCGGCCGGCGGACGAATCGCCCGGGGCCTTCTCGAGCAGTCCCTGCGAGCCAAGCCGTTTGACGAAGCCCACCATCTGCCACACTTCATCGTCGGTGACGCGCACGGGCGCCATTTCGCTTCCCGGAATACCGTTGCGAATCGATGCGTAGAGCTCGGGGTCTCGTCCACCCCGCCGGTAGACGCCCGCCGTGAGATCGGCGCCGCGCCCCCCTTCGCCGAACGAACCGTGACAGTACGAACAATGCTTCTGAAACAGCACTTCGCCCGCACGGATATCGGCCTCCGACGACAACGGATTGACCTCGGGGATCGACGCCTGTTGAGGTTGCGGTTCCCGGCCCGCCATCGCGGGATTCTGCGGGACCTGCGCGCGCACGATGGAGGTCAGCAGTACGACGCAGCAACAGAGCCAAAGTATCCGGTGCATGCGGGGAGTATCGCTCATTTTAGACCTCGTAGAGAGCCACATCCTCAATTTCAGTGATCTCGACGGTGTCCCCCTTGATGGCCCCGACGCGAAACCGGTAAAGCCCTCGTGGAGCTTCGCCGGAGACTCGCGCACCGTCTTCGGCCGCGTCGAATACGCTGAGGTGGCAGCCGCATTCGAACACGGGATGCGTAGCGGTTCCGCGCGCCATCCGGTCTAACTGGGCCTGGTCGCTCACCAGATCGACCTGACATTGCTCGTGGGGACAGGTGACGCAGAGTGCGCTCAGCTCTTCCAGCGACACCGGCGCATCAACCGCCCCTGTCGCTTTTCCACGGCGGAACAGCACCCCGCTGATGAGGACCCTTCGCGGCTGCGCCCTTGGGGTCGCCGCCGCCATCGCTTCGGCGACGAACGTCACGGGGCGCCAGGGTGTCACGACGGCCTGGGTGGGAATGCTGACCGGCCGCGTCAGCGTGGCGTATTTGATCGGAGCGCCTGCAACCTGGGCCCGCGCTCTCCGGCCAAAACCGGCAAGCGCGAGCCAGGCGAGAAAGACCCTCCGCGTGCTCATGTCACCGCGATGTCCTCAAGGCAGAGGTCGGAGCGGCGACCGTGAGCATGCGGGTCGGACGCGATCCGTTGGGGAACTGAATGCGTCCCTTCTCTTTCTTGGTGTCCACGTCGAACGCGATGAGCTCGTCGCTGCTAGGACACGCGACGTACACCGTCTTGGTGTCCTTCGACGTCATGATCCAGTACGGCTGACGTCCGACCGGAAGACGCGCAATCTGCTTCGGTGTGTCACCCGTCACGTCGAACACGAACGTCAGGTTATGGACGACGTCGTTGCTCCATACCTCGCGGCCGTTGTTCGCAACGGCGATGCCGTGCGATCGGCTTCTCACCGCCTGTTCATCTGGCGTGAGTGTGTACTGTGCTTTCGCGATCACCTTGCGCGCCGCCGTATCGATGATCAGGAACCCCATGAGATCGTCGACGTTCATGTAGAGCCGCCTACCATCCGGGCTGATCGTGCCCGGCCTCGGGCCCGTTCCGACCGGAATCGTGCCGGCCACCTTGTGCGTGCGCGCGTCGACGACCGTCACTTCTTTCGGTTGCGTCCTCGGCAGGCCGAGCGACTCGCGCGCGAAATGCCCCGGACCGCCGGCGATCGGCAGCAGATAGACGAACCGTCCGTCAGGCGCCATGACGGTGTTGTGTCCGATGCCCAGTGTGTGGATGTATTCGATGATCACTTCTTTCTGAGTGTCGAACACCTGATAGTAGCCGGCGTAGGACGGTTGATAGAGGAACCGGCCGTCTGGCGTGATGGCGCCGTTCTGAGGCTCGACGCCAAACCCGACGTCGAAGGTCTTGACGACCTCGTCACGAATCGTATCGATGAGGGTGACGGTGCCGCCGATTTCCGCGGCCACATACAGCTTGTCCTGCGACGCGGGCGACGCCTGGCCGTGCGGGTGGTTGCCCACCTTCAGCGTCTTGACGTGCTTCAACGTCTTCAGGTCGACGACGGCCACCGTGTCGGTGGACTCCAGCGAGATGTAGAGCTTCTCCTGAGTCGCGCCGGACGGCGGCGCGGGCGCCTGTCCGGCCGGGGAGAACGAGGCCGCGAACCAAATCAATCCGAGGGCGAGCGGGAACTGTCGGCGCATACGTCCTCCTTCTGACGATCGAGCCGGTTGTCGGCCACAACAATGACACGTGAGACCGGGTTTTGCCAGTCAAGACTTCGGCTTCCGCTATAATGGCCGCCCCCGATCAATCCGGAGGAACTGATGAGCGCTGTCATGACGCACGATGACATCGGCGAGCGGACCCGCCGGCGAATTATCCGGCGCATCATGCCGTTCCTGTTCATCCTGTACGTCTTCAACTACATGAACCGGGTCAACGTCGGGTACGCAGCGCTCCAGATGAGGAGCGACCTGGGCTTCTCCAACACCGTCTTCGGCTTCGGCGCCGGAATCTTCTTTATCGGCTACTTCCTTTTGCAGATTCCCTCGACGCTGCTGACAGAGCTCTGGAGCGCCCGCAACTTCATCACGCTCAGCCTGGTCGTGTGGGGCGCGCTCGCGGCGCTGTGCGGATTGATCGACACCGCTTCCGAGTTCTACTGGGTCCGCTTCTTTCTGGGCATTGCACAGGCCGGGTTCTTTCCGGGTGTCCTCGTGTACCTGACGCACTGGTTCCGCTATGAAGATCGCGCCAAGGCGGTGGCGATGTTCATGACGGCCATCCCGGCGTCGAACATGGTGGGGGCCGCGATTGCCGCACCGCTGATGCGGCTCGACTGGCTCGGCTGGAACGGCTGGCGATGGCTCCTCATCCTCGAAGGACTGCCGACGGTCGCCTTTGGCGCGATCGCGTTTTTCTATCTGACCGACCGGCCCGCCGACGCGCGCTGGCTGGCACAGGACGAGCGGGAGTGGATCGACGGCGAGCTCAGGCGCGAACAGGAGCGGAAAGCCAGGGCGAAGAAGCTGAGCACGCTCGAAGCGCTCCGGCATCCTCAAGTGATCATCCTGGCCCTCTGCTGTTTCTGCTACATCACCAACAGCGTGGGGCTCAGCTCGTGGCTGCCCACAATCGTGCGCCGGATTTCCGGTCTCAGCACCACGCAGGTCATTCTGATTTCCGGCATTCCGTGGATGGCGGCCATCCCGATGATGCTCGTCACGGCGTGGCATTCCGACAAGACCCGCGAGCGGCGCTGGCACGCAGCCATTCCCCTGTTCCTCGTCGGGCTGGCTCTCTCGCTCAGCATCGCTGCCGGCAACCATCTCGTGCTGGCCATCGCCGCCTTCTCGCTGGCCACGATGGCGCTCTATTCGTTCCCCTCTCCGTTCTGGGCGCTGCCGACCATCTTTCTGAGCGGCCCCGCCGCGGCTGCCAGCATCGCGCTGATCAATGCGACCGGCAACCTCGGAGGGTTTGCTGGACCGTACCTGATCGGGTATCTCGCCGATCGTACGGGCGGTTATACGGCCGGACTTCTGTATCTGGTGTTCTGTGGTCTCACCGGGAGCGCCCTGATCCTGTCGCTGAGGGTCGCACGACGCGATGCGGACTGGACGAGGAAAGCTGAGGACGCGCACGGGATCGCCGTGGCGCCGAGCGCTGGACGCTGAAGGGGTCGGGAGGGGTTTTCGCTTGCTTCGCGCGAAAACCCCTCCCGACCCCTTTTTCGATCACTTCATGGCGACGTACGGATTGCGCCCGACGATCTGGAAGCGTCGCGTGGCGTCCTTGACGATGCCAATCGCCATCAGCTCGAGCGGCGCGGTGCCGGTCGCCTCGAACGATCTGGTCTGGTTGAAATTCAACGGCACGGCATCGTGCGCCTTGATCGGCGCGCTTTCCGATCCGACCTTCACCGTGCCCTCCCCCGCGAGCACGTAGTAGAAGCCGCCAATTTCGGCGTCGGTCGCCGGGCCAATCGACGCGCCGGGAGGGATCAGCAGGTGATCGACATATCCCCACGGCCCCTGGAACACCGGCACGTCGAGCGCACGGCGAGCCTGCACCGCCCCGGTGCCGCCGTGCAGGGCGTTGAACGGACGCAGCAGCGCGCGATCGAGCCGCAGCGTCATGAAATTCGTATTCGGTTCGACTGGCGCGCCCGCGCGCGAATCGCCGAGATCGAACGCGTCATACCAGCCCTTGATGCCCGCGACGTTGATGTTCATCCATTCAACGGTCTCGTTCGTGTGGTTGTAAATCGCGTGTGAGTGCCCCATCCGGACGGGCGCACCCGCGGGCCCCTTCAACACCGACGTGTGGCCGTCGATCGTGAACTGTGCCTCGCCGTTGAGGATGATGAACATCTCCTCGCAGTTGTTGTGGAAATGCGCGCCGATGCCGGCCTTGGGCGGGATGTTGCCCCGGTGCAGAAACCACAGGTTGGTATCGGTGTGCTCGTTCTCGAACATCGACCCGATGAACATCGGTCCTGCTCCCGCGTGCACGGAAGGCGCCTTGCGGTTCTTCGCGGGATCGTAGTGCGAGATCCGCTGCGCGAGCGGTCGGTGCGGCGGCGCGGCGGGAGGCCTGGGTTAGCGAGGTGTACCGATTCCCGCTCGGGCTGCCGTCGTAGCTGGGCCAGTCGACGGTGGACGTCACGACTCGATATCGCGCGCCCGATTTTCTGAGCAGCAGCACTTTGCCTTCTGCCGTGCGCAGCTGCACGTCATCCGCGGCATCGTGGTTGAGCGCCGTACCGGCAATCGTCCGGCCGTCGGTCAGCTCGTAGGTGGCCGCCCGCCCGCGTGGAGCCGGCGCCGGCCCCTGCTGTCCCAGGACGTGCGAGCCCTGAACCAGGAACCCGAACCCCACAACCACAGAACCACAGAACCTAGAACCTTGAACCGCTCCATACCGATACCTACTGCGCCAGCCGCGTGGCGTGCCACGACACCATCTGCCACGACCCGTTTCGCCGCACCTGCGTCGTGGAGTACACGATTCTGATCTTCGCCGGGGCGCCCTTGTTGACCACGCTCATGCCGGCCGTGCCGTTCACGATTGCCGCGTCGCCGAACACGCGCACCGTGGGCTCAGGCGCGTCGATGGTCACGTACTTGAAATCGCCCGTTTTGAGATCAGCGATGAACGCCGCCTTGTCCACCACGCGGCCGTCGCCGTGCGTGTAGATCAGTTCAGGAGCGAGGAGCTTGTCGAGCGCGGCCACGTCGCCCTTCAACATCGCCGCAAAGCGATCGCGCTCGGCCTTGCGGACGTCTTGTTCGGCGCTTTGCGCGAAAGCTGGCGTCCAGACACCCGCTGCCACCGACGACAGCAGCACGATACCAGCAAGAAGCATGCGGCGATTCATGGCGCACCTGCGATGAATGGAGTGTGCAAAAAAAAGGCGCTCGCAGGCCGTCTTCAGCCCGCGAGCGCCCTGGTAAACCCCGCGACCTCGCTACTCGGCGACCGCAGCCACTGCCTGACGGCGGCCGGCAGCAAACGTACGAGCCGGGTTTGTTTTCGCGTCGATCACGACGCCGACAAACGTCACGTGCATCTCGTCCCAGCTCTGGGCGCCGTACTTGACGTCCACCTTCGGATCCGGGTTGAACTTGTTCGCGGCCGAATTGTCGTAGTGCGCGACGGTCTTGAACTTCGTGCCCTTCGGCAGGTCCAGCGGCTCGGCCAGCTCGTAGCCGATCTGCCAGTCGAACCGGTAGTTCGGCACGCGAAGGACGGTCTTCTCTTCGCCCGACGGATAGACGACCGTCAGCACGTAGTCCTTCGCCCGATAGTGCATGTGCGGCTGAATCCAGACCAGTTTCGCGGGCTCGTTGACGACCGTTTCGCCACGCACTTCAACGTTCTGTGCGCCCGCCGGTATCACGAAGTCGCGCTCGCTGATCGCCGTGGTGGTGAGGTGGCGCTGCGACGGCGGACCATCGGCCAGGACGATGCCGACCGACGATCGATCGGTTTCCGGCTTGCCGTTCGCGGTGTAGTGCACTTCGAACACGATGTCCGAGCCGGCGGCGATGAACTTGGCTGCGTTACCGGTCGTGAACTCCTGTCCCGCGACACCAGGGTTGTACTTCGCGAGAATGTCCTGCACGGGCCGGTAGCCGGTCACCGAAAGCGGCGGTGCCTGAGGGGCCACGCCGTCAAACCCTCCCGATCCGCGCGGCGGACTGTACAGCACGCCCTCGGGCGCGTCCTTCATCCAGGGCGAGTTCGGCGGCCGAATCCACGCCTTCATGTGATGAACCACGCGCGGGTTTCCCGGGAGCACCTCGGCGGATTTGACCCACATATCCTTCTCGAAGTGCGCGTAGACCAGCACGTTGGATTGATCGAGGATGCCGGTCGCCGGAATCTCGACGTCCTTGGGCATCGACACGATGATGTCCGGTTTGCCGATCGTCCATCCGTCGTTGAACACGACAGGTGCGGGTTTGTCTTTCGCATCACCTTCGAGCGAGCCCTTCTCGGCCCACTCGGTGAACGCGGTGATATCCGCCGCGTTGAGGAACCTCGCGTTTTCGAAGTGTCCCACCGTCGGGTCCGCGAACCATGGCGGCATCGTCCGGTTGGCGACGGCCTTGGCAATCGCTCTCGCGTACGGACGTGTCTCCGTGAAGCTCATGAACGACATCGGCGCGATGGCGCCGGGCCGGTGACACTCCTGACAATTCCTCTGGAGAATCGGGAGGATGTCCTTATTGAATGTCGGGGCAGCTGCCGGCGCCGCCGAGACCGACGTCGTCGTCGGAGGCACGGTCGCTGCCAGCGCCATCAGGAGCACGAACAGGGCCAGGATGATCAATCGCCGCATAGCGGAGGCTCCTCGTGAAAAGCCGTTACAGATGTCCTTTGATTATAGCCCCGAGGTTTCACGCACGCGAAATGAATACCACATTGTGAAATCGCGTTACGACCGCCGTCCTTTCAGGCGTCCGGACGCCGGCCGCGCCACCGGTTCCCGTTTGGAATCGGTCGAATTCTGGTAGCCCAGGTCTTCCGACAAGCCGCGCGCCGCCGCCATGACCAGCCGTGCCACCTCCGGCACCCGGTCTTTCCTGAGCCTGAACACCGGTGCGGCTGTGCTGATGGACGCCACGACGTGACCGCGATGGTCGAACACCGGGGCGCCGACGCATCGCAGCCCCTCCTCGAACTCTTCGTCGTCTACCGCGTAGCCCGCTTCGCGCACGCGCATCAGCTCCATCCGGAACGCCGACGGTTTCACGAGCGTGCGGCTCGTGTGGCGCACGAACGGCAGCCTGGCGATCAGCTCGTTGCATGCGTCCTCGGAGAGAAACGCGACCACGGCTTTGCCCGCCGCCGTGCAGTGAATCTTCGTCCGCTGGCCGGACCGCGTCAGCGACTGCAGGCTCCAGCGCCCCTCGACGTGCGCGATCGACAGCATCTCGGTGCCGCTCAAGATCGTCACGTGCGCCCCTTCGCCAGTCTGGTTGGCGAGCTCGCGCAGGAAGGCCTGCGCGTGATCGCTGAGCCGCAGCCTGGCGATGGCCGATTCGCCGAGCTCGATCAGGCGCGTGCCGAGCCGGTATGTGCCCTCAGGACTCCGCTTGATCAGGCGATAGTGCTCGAGCACGACGAGCAGACGATGGACCGTGCTCTTGTGCAGCCTGAGATGTCGCGCGATTTCCGCCGCCGCGAGGTCGGTGTCGGAATCAGCCACGGTCTGGAGCACGGCAATCGTGCGGTCCAGCACTTGTACTCGGTAACGGGAAATCGGAACGTCAGTCCGTGTGGAACGGCGCGTAGCGGCTTTGTTCACGTGTAGATGATATCAAGAAGGGGTCGGGAGGGGTTTTCGCTCGAACGAGCGAAAACCCCTCCCGACCCCCTGGTAGCTGCTAGAAGAGGAACTTCAACCCGAACTGGAGCGATCTCGCCGCATTCGACGTCGACGTGACGCGCCCGGCGGTCGCCGTATCGATCGCCGTGGCGGGCAGGTCGAAGTAGACGGAATTGAGGAGGTTGAACGCCTCCGCGCGGAATTCGAGCGTCTTGGAACCTCCTACGCCAAACCGCTTGAAGATCGAGAAATCCACGTTCCACTGCTCGTCGCCGCGGAGCACGCCGCGTTCGGTGTTGCCGTAGGTGAAGTCCGCCGGCACCACAAAGGCCGTCGGATCGAACCACTGGAGGAACGTCGGCTCGTCCTTCTCACCCGATCGCGACCTGGATCGGACGCTGCGCATCACGCCCGCCCCGACCCGGTGTTTGCGACGTCGCGCGACACCGTAGGCGTGAACGGAAGACCGCTGCGGAAATTGATGATGCTCTGCGCCTGCCAGCCGCCAAAGAATCCGTTGGCAAGAGTTCCCGCATCGCTCATGTACCGTTTGCCTCTACCGAACGGCAACTCCGCGCCGAAGCTCGCCGCAAAGAGATGCCGCGCGTCGAAGGCGGCCGGGCCGGTGTCGTAGGTGAAGTTGCCGCCGATGCCGGGTGCTGGCTGGTGGTTTCGGTCGACGAGTAGGTATACGACACGAGGTACCACACGCCGCCCGACGTGCGCTTCTGCAGCTTGCTCTGAAGCGCGTGATACTCGGTGTCGCGCGCCTGGCTGTGGATGTTCATGTTGCCGAAGCGCGGATACGGACGGCGGCTCTGAATGGCGTTCCCGGACCCGCGGCCGGAAGGTTGATCGGCTCCGCCTCCTGCTGGTTCAAGCCCCTCGTCCCGACGTAGTTCACTTCGAGACTCATGCGGCTGGCGATTTCGCGCTGCACACCGAAATTCCAGCGCTGGTCTGTTCCGAAATCGGCATCGAGCGTCAGCGGGTTCCAGCCGACGCTGCCGACCGAGGAGCCGAACGGCACGCCTTGGAAGAAGTCACCCATGGTTCGCGTGGGAATGACGGTGCCAGGATTCGTCGCGTTCACGGTCTCGCTCATGCTGAACGGCAGGAAGTGGAAGTTCAACCGACCGCTCGTGCCCTCCGCTTCGTAGAACATGCCGTAGCCGCCGCGAAGGACAGTCCTTTCGCCCAAACGGTACGCGAATCCCACACGCGGCGCCCACTGCCCGTTGTCATTCTTGGTCAACTGGATCGGCAGGCCAGCCTCGCTGCTGGTCTGGATCAGATCGCCGAACAACTGATAGCCGACGTCCGCCAGTGCCTGCGCGGAGAGATCGATCTGGCTGGTCTCGCTCGAGACGATGATGGACTTGGCCTGGGTCGGATCGAAGATGGCGCCCTGGTTACGATAAGGCGTCAGCCACGGTGTGTGCTCGTAGCGCAGTCCAAGATTGATGGTGAGGTTGTCGGTTAACCGATAGTCATCCTGGAAGAAGCCATGCCAGTACGTTCCGGATCCGCCCCACCACGTGGCGGGATTCGACCGGGTGACGCTCGCCGGATAGCCCAGCATGTAGTCGGCGAAAGACACGCCGGTGCCCGCTGAGGTCACCGGACGCTGCGTCACGACGCCGGTGTAGTTGAACACGCCGTTGTGGCTGCGCGCGTCGGTGAACAGGATGTTGCGGTGATACATCCGTCCGCCGAACTTCAAGATGTGCTTACCCTTGATCCAGGTCAGGTTGTCCGTCACTTCGTACTCGCCGCGGTCCTGCCATTTCGGACGGCCATCACCGGCATTGCCGGAGAAGCCGGCGTACCCGGAAATGGTAAAGGCCGGGATGCTGGCAATATTGGGATCCTGGGTCTGTTCGAGGCCTTTGATGCCCGCCTGCTGCTGGACCAGGTTGACACCCTCCCCCTGGAAGTACGCCGTCGATCGGTACTCGCCATACATGCGGCTGAATCGCACTTCGTGCACGAGCGACGATCCGATGTTCGACGTCAGCGACATGGCCAGGTTCATGGCCGGTCCATCAAGGTGGGTCGCACCCAGCGTTGGCCAGCCCTGCCGGTCTTCCGCGTTCACGTGCCGGCTGAAACGGGTGAAGAACCGGTTCTGCTGGTTGATCTCCTGGTCGAAACGCAGCGTCATCTGATTGGCCGTGAACTGGGTGATCGGGTTCGACGTAAACGTGTTGCCAGGCGCATTCGGCAGCGGGATGTACTTCAAGAATGCCAGCGCCTGCGGCGAGAGGCGATTGGCAGGGATCTGGTTGTTGGGAAACTGCGTCCGCGTCACCACACCATTGACCGTCGTCGTGGTCAGGGGATCGAAAATCGGCGCGAGACCGCTGAAGTCGCCTGCCCGCTGGGCGGCTGACGGCACGACGCTGACATCGGTGACGCCCTGTTCGCGCCGGTGTCCCTCATAGCTCACGAAGAAGAAGCTCTTGTTCCGGATCACAGGTCCGCCGAATGTGCCGCCGAACTGATTGCGCTCGAGCTTTTCCTTGTTCGCCGCGAAGAAGTTCTTGGAGTCGAACGCGTCGTTGCGCAGGAACTCGAACACGCTGCCGTGGAACACGTTGCCGCCCGACTTGGTCGTCACGTTGAACGTGGCGCCCGCGCCGTGGAATTCGGCCGAGTACGCGTTCTGCTGCACGCTGAATTCCTGCAAAGCATCGACCGAGGTCTGAATCCAGGTGCCGCCCTGGTGCTCTTCGGTGATGTCCACGCCGTCGAGGAGGAACCGGGTCTGCGCGCCGGCGACGCCGCCGATGACGTTGCCGTTCACGACCTCCGGTCGCACGGGCTGCGTGTTGCCGGTCGGCGGCAGCAGCGCGACGCCCGAGGTCAGGCGCGCCAGCTCGTGAAAGCCGCGGCCGTTGAGCGGCAGATCGACAATCTGTTCGTTCGTGATGACTTCGCTCAACGTCGCCGACTCAGTGTTGAGGAGCGGCGTTTCCGCCGTCACCTGCACCTCGGTAGACAACGAGCCCAGGCTGAGCGTCAGTTCGACTCTGGCGACCTGCCCGACCGTCAAGGTCAGGCCTTCGCGGCGCGTCGTCTGGAAGCCCGAGACTTCCGCTGTCACGTTGTACGTGCCAGGATCCAGCGGCGTGACCACGTAGTTGCCCTCGGCATCCGAAACCGTGCTCCGGCTGATGTTGGTCGCCAGGTTGGTCACCGTCACGGTGGCGCCTGGAATGCCGGCCTTCTGCGGGTCAAGGATCGTCCCGACGATGCGGCCCGACTGTAACTGTGCCAACGCGGGAGTCGCGACGAGGGTGAACAGCGCGAGAACGAGAGCGGCGCGCGCTGCGGTGCAGAGTTTCATGTAAGCCTCCTCCTAGAGACCGAATCTGGGGTCGATAGCAACTCGACATCGCCCCACACATACGTGCCGTGGGGGCGCCAATTCCGGCGACCGAAACGATCGTTATAAGCCTGAGACGAGGAGCGTAGGATAGAGTCGGGAACCTGTCAATTGTTTTGTCTCACAATGCGCGTCTAAATATCACGATATAAAACCTTTATCCAATATCACGCATCGGATCCAAAAACCCGAACCAGGAAGCGAACGTGTCGTGCATTGTCGTGAATTCCGACACCTCAGCGGTTGTAGATTCGCACGCGGAACGGTGGTTTCGATTGCTCTTCGGCGCTCTGTTCAAACACCTGCTCTGTGCGGGCCGGATCGTAGTCCCGCCACAGCCAGGTGAGGCACTGCGGCAGCTCTGACGCCGCCAGCGCGGCGTGATGGGACCCGCCGCCGAAGCTGAAGTGAAAATCGTAGCCCTTGAGTTTCAGCGAGTTCGCCAGCTGGATGTTCTGGAGGGGCCAGCTTCCCGAGTTCGCTTCCTGATCTTCCGATCCGTCGTTCATCCACACGCGCAGGTTGCGCTTCGGCTCCCGCCGTACCTTGAACGGGTAGATATTGCCGCCATCGAGCTCGCCGGGCTTCCACTGGAGCGCCGTGAAGCTGCCGACGACGGTGTAGACGCGGCTGAAGCTTTCCGGATGGTTGAACGCGACGGTGAACGCGGCGATGCCGCCGGACGATTGTCCCTGAATCGCACGGCTGTAAGCGTCCTTGCGGATGTTGTACTTCGCGTAGACCTCTTGAAGCAGTTCCTCGAGCAGAAACTGTCCGTACTTGTCAGACACCGTGTCGTAAAGGATCGAGCGCAGCGGCTTGCCGTTCAACGTGCCGGGCGACACGAAAACGTGAATCATCACCGGGATCTTCTTGTCGTGGATCAGATTGTCGGTGACTTCCTGCAGCCGGTACAGGCTCGGGCACAGGCGGCACGATTCCTCGACGTTGCGCGTCATGTAGCGCTCGCCGTCCTGCCAGACCATCAGCGCCGCCGGAACGGCCGGGTTGTACTGCGCGGGCACGTAGATCCAGTAGTTGGTCTCCATGCCGCCGTAAAGCTTGCTCGTGTGAACCAGCTTCTCGGAAATCTTCCCCTGCGGAACACCTGGCCGCGCGTACGAGTCGGGCGTGTATGCCGGCACGTCGTACGAGCCGCCGAACTTCGCTCCGTTGACGAGGTAGTGAAATCGATGTGACGTGCCGACGCGAAGCTGCGCCACGTGGAACCAGAGGTTGGTTCCGGCGATCCGGCGCAGGGGACCTGCCGGCTGATCGTCGAGGATCATCGACGGCTGTGACGCGGATTCGACGGCCCAGATGAAATCGGGGCCGTTCGAATCGAACGCTTCGCCGCTCTTGACGGACGCTTCGCCAAGACGCGTCAGCAGCATCTGACGGAATTCGGGCGAGTCGGGTTGCGTACGCGCGAGCGCGAGGAGGTGATCCATCGCGGAGCGCTCCATTCCGTGTCCGTGCACGGGATAGAGCGCCGCGATTGACGCCAGCGCAAACACGAGAAGACGCGTGCGGATCATCGGGCTTCCAGCAGCGGCGGGTCCACAATCAGGACCCGCCCTGCAGTCTAGATGTCCGACAGATACCCGAGCTTGCCCTTGCTGTCGGCGAAGTTCTCAGCCGGCACGCCCATCTTGTTCATCATCGCCACGTGCAGGCTCGCGAGCGGCGTTTCGTTCGCGTAGGTGACGTGACGGCCGAGATGGAACAGGCCATTACCCTTGCCGGTCAGCACCGTCGGCAGGTCGTCGTGATCGTGATCGCGGCTCAGGCCGCTGCCGTAAGTGACCATGATGTGGTCGAACAGCGTGCCGTCGCCGTCCTTGGTCGCCTTCAGCTTCTCGATGAAGTACCCGAACTGCTCAATCTGATACTGGTTGATAAGGATGCACTTCTCGACCTTTTCCTTGTCGCCGCCGTGGTGCGTCAGCCCGTGATGGGAATCGGCGATGCCGATCTCGCGATACGCGCGATTGCTCTGCTCGATGGCCATCAGGAACGTGATGATGCGCGTCGAGTCGGTCTGGAACGCGGTCGCGATCAGATCGAACATGATGCGCGTATGCTCGTTGTAGTTCTCCGGGACGCTCGGCGACGGTCGACCCATATCGGGATTCAGCGCGCTCTCCGACTCGGTCTTCTGGATGCGCGTCTCGATGTCGCGCACCGCGTACAGGTACTCGTCCAGCTTGCGGCGATCGGCGGCGCTCACCGCGTTCTCGATCCGTTTGGCGTCCTGCAGCACCGAGTCGAGCACGCTCTTCTGGTACTTTTCCTTTCGCGCCCGCTTCACGGGATCGCGCTCGATCTCGCCCGAGCCGAACAGGCGCTCGAAGACGGCGCGCGGACGAATCTCGGGCGGGTTCGGCGTCGACGGTGTACGCCAGGAGATGCTGTTGCTGTAGGCGCAGCTGTAGCCGTTGTCGCAGTTGCCGCCCTGGATACCCTCTTCGCATCCCAGTTCGAGCGACGCGTACCGGGTCTGGTTGCCGATGGCACTCGCCGCGAACTGGTCCATCGAGACGCCGGCCTGCAGGTCCTTGCCGAACGTCTTCTTGGGATGCGCGCCGGTCAGGTAGCTGGCGCCCGCACGGCCGTGGTCGCCGGGACCGTCGCCATGCGCGCGTCCTCCGTCGACCGTCAGCCCGTTCAGAATCGTGATGTCGTTGCGATACTTCGTCAGCGGCGCCAAGGTTCGCGGCAGCGCCTCGGGAAGAGAGGCAATCTGCTGATCGGACTTGATCTGCCAGGTGTCCATCTGGACACCGTTGGGGAAATAGAGAACCGCGAGGCGGGTCGGCGACGAGCCGGCGGCCTTCACGAACGCCGGCACCATGGCGTCGAGCATGGGCAGGGCCACAAGGCTGCCCACTCCACGCAGAAACGTCCGTCTTGGAAGTTGCTTCTTGAAAATCAGATTCATGGTCTCGCGGCCTCCACACTCTGCATCTGGAATGGTCTGCTCTTCACAACTTCCATCACGAGCGACGAAAACTTGTAGTTGTTCGCCTTCACCTGGGTGGCGATCGCCTCGACCGTCGGGCGATCGAACCGTTCGAGCCCGCGTCCCAGGCTGTAGGTCAGCAGTTTTTCGGTGACGTTGTGCACGAACGCATCGGACTTCCCTCTGAGGATTTCCTTCAGCCCTTTCGATCCCGTGAACGTCTGCCCCCCGGGCAGCGTGCCGGCCGTCTCAATCGGGAACTTGCCGTCATGCGTGCGCCAGGCGCCCACCGCGTCGTAGTTTTCGAGTCCGAAGCCGAGCGGATCCATCAGCACGTGACAGGGCGAGCAGCTCGGATCTCTGCGGTGCTGCTCGAGACGCTCGCGCAGCGACACTTCCGTGCCGATGTTCGATTCGTTCAGCGACGGCACGTCGTCGGGCGGCGGCGGGGGCGGCGTGCCCAGCAGGTTCTCCATCACCCACTTGCCCCGGACCGGCGGCGACGTTCGCGTGGGATAGGACGACACCGTGAGAATCGCCCCCTGCGTGAGGATTCCGCTGCGCTGCTCGCCATCGAGGGTGACGCGCTGGAATGCCTCGCCGTCCACGCCCGTGATGCCGTAGTGACGCGCCAGCGGACCGTTGACGAACGTGAACGGCGCGTCGATGAAATCGAGCAGGCTGCGATCTTCCTTGATGATGGTCTCGACGAACAGGCTCGTCTCTTTACGCATCGCGTCGAGCAGCTCGTCGTCCACCGTCGGGAACCGCTTGGGATCGGGCTTGGTCCGTCCAAGGTTCCGCAGCTGCAGCCACTGCGCGGCCCAGTTCTCGACCAGGTTGTAGCCTTTGGGATCGGCCATCATGCGCCGGACCTGCGCGTCGAGCACCGCCGGCTGACGAAGCGTCCCCGACTTGGCGACACGCATCAGCTCGGCATCGGGCATGCTGGCCCAGAGAAAATAAGACAGCCGCGACGCCAGCTCGACGTCGCTGACCGGATGCTCGTCCGTCGTCGAACGTCGATCGGCCATCGCCGGCCGTTGAGCGGCCATTGCCAGCACCGGACCACCCGTCGGACGACGATCGCCGATCGACGATGGACGACCGGCGCTCGACGATGGCGCTTCAATCCTGAACAGGAAATTCGGCGACGCGAGAATCGCCTGCAGCGCCAGTCGAATGCCTTCCTGGAACGTGTCGCCTTCCTTCTGCGCCAGGGCGACCAGATCGAGCTTCGACTTCAGCTCTTCCTCGGTCACCGGACGGCGGTACGCGCGCTCCATCAGGCTGCTCAGAATCGTCTTCGCGCACTGCGTCGTCGTCTGATTGCAGATGAAGATTTTGGTGTAGCTCGCGGGTGGCGCCGTGCTCGGGCTGAACGGACCGACGATGTCCAGGTAGTCCACGAACAGGCCGCGCCGCATATCCGGGTTGATGTTCTCGCGCGGATCGGCAAGGTCCGCGAGCTCCGGATACGACGCGCGCAGGAATCGCTCGCCGGCCTTGACCGTCGCACGTGCGGTGAACTCCCCTTGCGAATATCCGAACGCTCCGGTGCCCTCGATGACCGTCGTGATGACGGGCGCGCCGTCGACCGACAGCACCAGCTTGCGAGGAGGCGCGGCTTTCCTCGCCGCCTCGTCGCGTGCCTTCAACTCTTCTGGTGTGGGCTCGCGACGCGGTCCACCCGCTCTGCCACCGCCGCCTGGCGGTACCGGGGTCCCTGCGGCGGCCGCCGCAGCGGCGGCCTTCTCGCGCTCGAGCCGCCGCTGTTCAAAGAGCTTGCGGCGCTCCTCGGCCCGGCGGGCTCGTTCGTCATCGGTGATATCCGCGTCGTCGCCGCGGAAGTTCGCGATCCGCAGGCGAAACTCGTATTCACCATCCACTGGAAACGTGTAGTTGCCGTACATCGCGCCGCGCAGCGAATACGGCAGGTAGACTCCCGAATTGCCCTCCGTGACCACCGTGTCGTACGCGTCCTGCGAGCGCCGGTTCATCATCCGCACCAGCCGCGTCGGCTTGGCCGGCAACGTCTCGCCATACACGGCGAGACGCGAGATCGTTTCCGCCGCCTGCATGTACTTTTCCATGAGGAGCGGAGAGACCGAGAGGACGTCGCTGTTGTTGTCGAACCCGTAGCCGGAGTCGTCGACCGGGAACTCGTCGGCGGGACGCGCCGCGACCCCGAGCAAGTCGCGAATCGTGTTGTTGTATTCGACGCGATTCAGGCGCCGCGCCGTCACACGCCCGGCCACTGACATCGCGCCGTCGATGCGGTCCGGCCCGGAAGTTCCGCGCCCAGTTGATGACGGCGTCGCGTTCGGCCTCGCGCCAGCGGCGCCGCTGTCGCGGGTGGCATCGCACCGGTCGACACCTTTTCCAGCACCTTCTGCCAGACAGCCGGTTGTGCCAGCGCCGTCGCGGGATTCTTGAACGGTTCGAGGCTCAGCGTGCCCGCCTTCGTGCGGTCGTTATGGCAACCCATGCAGCTTTTGGCAGCACCGGAAGCACCTGCTGCTTGAAACTCCTCAGCGTGCGCCTGCGTTGCCTGCGCCTGTCCGCACGATCGTTCGCGTCGCCAGGCCGCTCCCGACGATAGCGCAAACCACGAATCCGGCAAACACCTTCCGCGTCATCAATGGCTCCTCGGTGGCCTCTATTTTCGCATACTTAGAACGTGCAACCTGCAGCCCTAACCGGAACTCCCGCTCGTCATATTGGCGCCCCAGCCGGTTGGTGGTCGTAATTACCCCGAAACCATTGAGGGCACGGACGGTTCCGTCCGGATTCAACTGGAGATTCTGCGACGTTGGCGGCCGGATTCGAGAAGTGCGGTGTGTTGGTCGCGTTCAGCGCCTCGATCCGGAACTGCAACGTCTTGGACGCCGCCCAGCGAAAAGCTTCGGAAGAAGCTGAGATCGAGATTGGCCACACCAGGCCCCCGGAGCGAGTTGTACGCCGCCGTTCCGAAGCGCACTTCAGTAGGCTGGCCTGAACGCTGTCACGTCGAAATACGGGCTGAGCCCGCCGAGTATTGCAGGGTCCTCAGTTGGTCTGCCGTCTGGGCCGTGCCCGTGCCGGCATTCAGCGACGGCGGCCGAAGCGGTCACCGTGAACGGCGTGCCGTCGCGCGCCGTGAAGAAGGCGTTCATCTGCCAGCCACCCACGATGTCCGACAGCACGCCGGAATCGCGACAGGAACTTGCGGCCTTCGCCAAACGGCAGTTCGTAGACAACGGACGTGTTCAGCAGATGCGGATTGCTGTTCGCCTGGTCGCCTTTGTTCAGGTCCCAGTACTCGGGCTGCGGAATCGTACCCGCCCACCAGTCGATGGCTTTGGCAAACGTGTAGGCCACCGTGTACTGCAGTCCGCGCGACATCCGCTTGTTGACGCTCGCCTGGAACGAGTCGTAGTCCACCTGGCCGTACGGACCCTGCACGTTGATGGCCGAGGTGGTAAGTCGCCGATACGGCTGACTGGCCGTGCCTCCGCCCAGCCGCCCGTAGTTCTTGTTCAGGTTGCGCGTCATGTCGCGCTGGCGATTGGCGACGTAGCCCAGGGTGAGGCTGTGGTCGTGCGGCATCAGCTGCTGAAAACTGACGTTCCAGGACGCGATCGTGCCGCGCTCGAACTTGCCGCGATAGGTCGTCATGCCGGCGTTGGGCCGCACACTGCCGCACGGTCAAGATCGAACTGCGGCACGATGGTGACGCCGTCGTTCAGGCTGCCGATCGCCGCGTAGGTGTTCGGCGCCTGCTCGCTGAGGATGATCGTCGCCGGGAACGCCTGAAACGGCGGCATCTGGTTGCGGCCCGACGTGTCGTTCTGCGGATTGCGTGAATATCCCACGCGGATGACCGTCGATTCGGTGGGCGGTACGCCCAGCCGAGCCGCGGCGTAAACAGATTCTTTTCGACGGTGATGCCGCACGTGTGCGTCATTGCCGGACACGCCGCAGATCAGCAGCTGCCGTGACTGGAAGTCGAAGATCTCCAGGCCGCGATCGGCGCGCTGCGACAGCGGGTAGTACTCCCAGCGGAGGCCGGCCGACACCGTCATCTTGCTGTTCAGCTCGAACTGGTCGCGGATGTAGACGCCGTACTGGTACGACCGCAGCGTCGCCGGCCGGAAGTCCATCGATGTTCTCGACCGTCGGCTCGTCGCCGATCATCGGCGTCATCGATTCCGAGGTGCGCGAGTTCAGCTTCGCCCAGCAGGAAATCGGCGAAGGCGTTGAAGTTGTTCGGCGCCGGCCGGCGCGAGCGCCGTCCGGCCGCCGTTGAACGTGAACGATCGGCGTCTGCGTCTCGTAGTGGTTCTGATGGAGGATCTTCATCTCGCCGCCGAACTTGACGTTGTGATCGCCCTTCGTCCACCCGAAGTTCATCGCGCCGCTCCACTGCGGATCGCGATAGGCGCGCGGCTCGCCGCCGCCAGCCAGCCGGTAGGTCGATTCGCGGTGATCTGACGGAATCGCCGTGCTGCGCGATCGCGGCGGCTGACAGCTGTTCTTGACGCCGAGCAGCTCGCCCCAGCAGTCGTCCGTGTGCGGACGCGCCAGCATGTCGGTGCGCGTGAACCCGAACACGCCGTCCATCACCATCGTCGGCGACAGCGTGGAGGTGACCGCCAGCGAGTGGCTGTGGACCGTCGAGTCCCAGATGCGTCCCTGGAAGATCGGGTTCGATCGCCGCCGTCGATCGACGGCAGCTCCGGCGCGCTGTCCTCGTAGCTGTCGGCGTATCCGAGCCGTCCGTTGACGATGACGCGCGCGTTCGGCGTCCAGGTGATCTTGCCGTCGTACTTGTTGTAGTCGGTGTCGTAGCTGTTGGTCGCGAAGTAGTTGTTCGTGAATCCCGGCAGCGTCGGGCGCCACCAGCTTGCTGAGGATAGTTCTTCGCAATCGGGTTGATGCGATTCGCCGGAATGTAGTTGCACGCCGTCGAACTCGCGGATCCGGACAGTCGCGTGAGCCCGGACAGTTCTGCAAACGCGAACGGCACTCGGCCCGTGCCGTTCGCCGCGCCGGTGCGCGGGTCGTAGAGCACCGTGCCGGTGCCCGCGAAGTTGCCCTCGCGCATCGCCATCGTCGGCAGACTGCGCAGTCCGTTGGCGCCCGAGTTCGACAACGCGTTGCCGGCTTCGGTGCGCTGGCGCGTCCGCTCGACGCTCGCGAAGAAGAACACCTTGTTGCGGCTGATCGGCCCGCCCACCGTGCCGCCGTAGACGTGCACGCTGCCGGTGCCCTTCGGATCGCCGGCCGGCAGGAAGAAGTTCTTCGACTTCATCCGGTAGTCCGTGACGTGCTCGAACAGCGATCCGGCGAGGGTGTTCGTGCCGCTCTTGACCTGCACGTTCACCGACGGCGCCGCCGGCCATCCCCTGATCGGCGTCGAAGCTGTTGGTGACGACGCTGACCGTTTCGATCGCCTCGAGACTCGGGCTGTAGGCCTGAATCTGCTGGAAGAACTGATTGATCTGCGAGACGCCGTCGAGCCGGATGACCGTGTTGTTCGGCGGCTGGCCGTTGACCGTGATCGGCCATCGCGCGCGTCGGGTTGTTGCTGCCGCCGGACTGAGTCGTAGTTGGGCTGCGCGACACCGGGCATCAGCGCGAGCGTCGTCTGGTACGCGCGGCCGCTGGTGGGCACCGTCTCGAGCTGCGTCGGCGGTCGTCAGCGACTGCACGGCGGCGCTCTCGGTCTGCAGCACGGCCGCCTGCCCCGACACGACGATCGACTCTTCGAGCGCGCCGACGCTTCAAGTTGCGCGTCCACGCGCACGTCGAGCCCCTGGCGGACGGCGATGTCGCGCGCGGTGTAGGTCGAAAATCCGGCAAGCTTGACGTCGACCTGATAGGTGCCCGGCAGCAGGTTCGGGCACGTTGTAGCTGCCGGTCTCGTTGGTGACGACGTCCCGCGTCGAGGTTCGTCTCGCGCTGAGTGATGGTGACCGTCGCGCCGGGAAGCGCCGCTCCGGTTTCGTCGGTGACGTTGCCGAGCAGCGAGCCATACAGCGCCTGCGCGCCGATGTTCGACGCCATCGCCGACACGAACACCGCAAGGAGCAGACTTCTCCACCCGATCTTCATATTTCCTCCAGGCTGAAACCTGACTGATTTATGGGGTCATTTTAGCGGGGCGGCGGGTGTAAAAATTGTGACAAGTTGCGACATGGCTCGGGGAGTCCTTGACAGGCGCGTCCCCGAGTGGCACAAGAGCCTCCACCCGATGGCCCATCGTCTTCTCCTCGATAGCCGCCCTCATCGCCCTGTTGAGCGTTGTGGGATGCGGTCGAGTCCAGTCGGCCGCCACCGCTGAACCCGTCACGATAAGGCTGTCGACCGGCTTCGCGACCGGGCAATTTCCGGCCGTTCAGCGAAGCTCTGGTGAAGGGGTTTCGGGAGCTCATGCCCGACGTCCGGGTGCAGGCTGTAGAGACGTCGGGATCCCTGCAGAACATCGAAGGACTCCAGGACGGCACCCTCGATATCGGGCTCGCCCAGGCCCACATCGCCTATATGGCCTACAACGGCAGGCTGCGCACGTCGGCGCAATCGCTGCGCCACATCCGCGGAATTGCCGTCCTCAATTCCTCCGCCGTGCAACTGCTGGTGGGGCCCGGCTCGCGAATCCGCTCGCTCGACCAACTGCGGGGGCGCCGCGTCAGTGTGGGCCCGGATGGCAGTGGCGCAGCAGTTATCGCCCGGCTGGTGCTGGACGGGTATTTCTCGGCGGGCGAAGTGCAGGAAGTCGAGGCCGGCGTACCGCGGACGAACGCGATGCTGTTGGACAACTCCATCGATGCCGCCTTCACGATCTCGAGCGTCCCCAACGACGACGCGAAGCGCCTGACGCAAGCGGGCGCGCGGCTGCTTGAGATCCGCGGACCCGCCATGGTCCGGCTGCGCACCGCGTATCCCTTCTTCCGGTCCGAAATCATCGAGGCCGGCGCCTACCCGGGGCAAGATCAACCCGTCCACACCCTCTCGGTGGACGTCGTGCTCCTGGCGCGTGCGGGTCTCGATGACGCCGTGGTACGCCGGTTAACCGACGGGCTCTTCCGGATGCTGCCGCAGCTCCGCGCCGAGCTGCCGTTCCTGAAAGGGATGGCGCCCGAGCGTGCGCCTGCCACGCCGGTGCCGTTGCACCCGGGCGCGGCGCTCTACTACCGCGAGCGGGAACTGAGGCGATGATCACGCGGCCGCGCGCGCTCGTCGCCGAGCCGTCGACCTGGCTCGCCGCGCTCATCTGCTGCGGGCTGTGCGCGCTTGCCTGGTTCGGGTACCGCGTCACCGACCAATGGCAGCGGAGCGCGGCGCTGCTTGCCGACCACCGTGGCAACGAAGCGGCCGACCTGCTCACCCGCGCGCTCACGCGCGACATGTCCGGCGTGCAGACGTCGATCCTGAACAGCCCGGAGCAGAACCGGCACGCGTTCGCGCCGCCTTACGAGGCCAACGACCTCGTCGCCCTCGCTTTCGCGCGGTATCCCTATCCGGAGTTTTTCTTCGGGTGGACGCCGTCGAGCGACGGAACGGTCCTGTTCGCGCGGACCGATCGGCGGCCTGCCTGGCTCGCTACCAACGGGCGAGCCGATGTCTATCCTGTCGAAGCGCGGCGCAATCCGCCGGAGCTCGCGGCGCTGCGTCGGCGGATCGACTCTGACGTGGCCTCGCGCCACCGCTACTCGGTGTTCGATACGTCAATTGAAGGGGTCCCGTACCAGATCGTCGCGCTCATCGCCTACGAGGGCGTCACCCGGGAACGGCTCGACCGCGTGTTTGGTATTGCCGTCAACCTGGAGTGGGCGCGGGAACACTATTTCGCCGATATCCTCCAGCAGGTGGCTCGGATCGCGGGGAGTGCCAGCGTCACATCCTTCGCGGTGCTCGACGACCAGGGTCGGCGTATCGCCGGCTCGTTGGAACCGGCCATGCGTCAAACAGTGGCCACGCGCGTGTTTCCGGTGTTGTTTTTCGATCCCGCGATCGTCGCCGTCGATCCGCCCGCGGATCTCGCCCAACGATCGTGGACCGTCGCGGCCAGCGCGGCCGGCGACCCGACGTTCGTACTGGCCTCGCGCGGCGCCCAGCGGAGCCTCATCGTCGTCATCGCGGGTGTCGCGCTCCTGGCGCTCAGCCTCATCGCCACGGCGCGAGCCGCGCGGGCGAGCGCCGCCGTCGCAACGGTCCGCGCGGATTTTGTCGCCACGGTCACGCACGAGCTCAAGACGCCGCTCTCTACCATTCGCGCGGTTGGCGAAACGATTGCGCGTGGGCGGGTCAAGACGGATGAGGATCTGAAAAGATATGCGGGCTTGCTCGTGCGCGAGGAGCGAAGGCTCACACGTCTGGTCAACAACCTGCTCGCGTACTCGAGGGTGACCGACGTGACAGAGGTCTATTCGTTCGAATCGCACGATCCCGCCGTGCTCATCGAAGAAGCGACGCACGGGTTTCGCCGGCAGCTCGCTGACGGTGATATTGACGTGCAGGTGACGGTGCCGACCGATATCCCGCCCGTGCGGGCCGATCGAACCGCCCTCGTGCTGGCACTGGACAACCTGATTGACAACGCCATCCGGCACTCGGGCAGCGCGAAATCGGTGGCCATCCGGGCATCAAGCGAGAACGGGCACGTCCGTTTCGACGTCGTCGATCGCGGAAGAGGCATCTCGCCCGACGAACTGCCGCAGGTCAAGCGCCGCTTCGTGCGCGGACGCACGGCGAGGGGCGATGGCAATGGACTTGGCCTGGCGATCGTCAACCGGATTGCCACCGATCACGACGGGGCTTTGGAAATGACCAGCGAAGTCGGCAGCGGCACGACGGCGACGTTGCTGATTCCCGTGGCGAGAGGCTGACATGCCGTGTGCAGGATTTCGTAGTACCGTCTTTCCACAGAGGAGAAAAGTCATGAAGCGCGCGCCAGTCTTGATTGCTTTGCTTTCGGCCCTGCTCCTGGGTGCCGCTGCCCTCGCGCAGGCGCCGTTGAGCCAGATTGACACGCATATCGTCACCGCCAGGACGGCCGCAGGACAGGATTACCGCGCCACCTTCGTCAATCTCTGCCTGCCCAGCGCGCCGCGCGGCGGCGGAGCCGGCGCGGCGGCGCGGCGCGGCGCGCGCGGCGGCGCGCCCCAGACGCCAGACCGGGCCAACTGGTATGCGCCGCCCTTCAAGGTGTTCGACAATCTCTACTGGCTGGGGACGCGCCAGCATTCCTCCTGGGCGCTCCAGACCAGCGCCGGGATCATCATCATCGACACCAACTTCGCCTGGGCCACCGAGCCGGAGATCATCGACGGACTGACCAAGCTCGGCCTGAATCCGCGCGACATCAAGTACGTGATCATCAGCCACGCGCATGGCGACCACGACCAGGGCGCCGCGGAGTTGCAGAAGCGCTACGGCGCCCAGGTCGTGATGGGTGCACCAGACTGGGAGGCCACGCTGAAGCGGCCTGCCACCGCCGCGGGCGGCGTGCCGAAGCGCGACATCGCCGTGGGACCGGAGGGCAGGAAACTGACGCTGGGCGATACCACTGTGGAGATCGTGTTCACGCCGGGCCACTCGCCGGGCACGCTGTCGTACGTGTTCCCGGTGAAGGACGAGGGCGCGCACGGTGATGGTCGCCTATTCTGGCGGCACGCTGACCGGCGCCTTCGGCACCGACGGCGCGCGGTGGGACGAATACATCGCCTCGCAGCGCAAGATCGCCAAGGCCGCGGCCGATGCGGGCGCCAGCGTCCTGCTCTCCAACCACAGCGAGTACGACGGCGCCTACACGAAGGCGCGACTGCTCTCGGCGCCGCGTCAGCCGGGCGAAGATCATCCGTTCATCGTCGGGACCGACGGCGTGCAGCGCTACTTCACCGTGATGACCGAGTGCGCGATGGCGTCCAAGCTGCGGGTGGGCGCGAAGTAGTCGTCCGCCAAGTATGGCCGCGAAAATCCTGATCGTGGAAGACGACTCGTCGCTGGCTCAGATCCTGCGCGACAACCTGCTGGTCGATGGATTCGAAGTGGAGTGGGCCTCGCACCGGGACCAGGCACTCAGCCTGTACCGTTCGTTCGGCCCGGATCTGGTGCTGCTCGACGTGATGCTGCCGGACATCAGCGGGTTCGAGCTCGGACGCGTATTGAGGCATGGCGGAAAGACGCCGATCATCATCCTCTCCGCACGCGGCGAAAAGGCCGACAAGCTGACGGGGCTTCGCCTGGGTGCCGACGACTACATAACCAAGCCGTTCGACATGGAAGAACTGGTCGCGCGCATCAATACCGTGCTGCGCCGCGTGAAGCCGGCCATCGACGCCATCAGGCTGGGCGGGGTCACGATCGATTTCCGGAGCAGTACCGCGATCAGTCCTCGCGGCGACCTGCACCTGACGCATCGCGAGTTCGAGATCCTGCGCGTGCTGGCCGAGCGCCGTTCACGGGTGGTGTACCGTGACGAGCTCTTCAAAGAGGTCTGGGGGTTTCTCGACACCACGACAACGCGCTCGGTCGATCGGGCGGTATCGCGCTTGCGCCAGAAGATCGAGTCGGACCCAAGAAACCCGCGCTTCCTCCGCACCGTGCATGGCGACGGCTACGTCCTGACGCCCGAAAGCGCGGGTTAGACCGTTACAGACTCCTCGGGCTCCAGCCGCAAAAAAACTCTTGACAGCTTTTGGGAAGTGACCGGCGTCGCTGCGTCGCATGAGAGGAATTTGCCTCCTGGCCGCACGACGCTATCCCGTCATCCTCGATCGGCTGGCTGATGGCGTGCTGCATCTGACGGCCGTCGGCTTGCTCGCGCCGCATTTGACAATCGCCAATCACGGCGAACTCCTCGACGCCGCGCGGCACAAGAGCAAGCGCGAAGTGGAACACCTGGTGGCACGCGTCAGGCCGCAACCGGATGTGCCGGCTGTTGTCCGCAAGCTGCCAACGCCTCAGACGGCTGTGACGTCGCAAATGGGATTGACCATTGACCCCATCGACGCACGAGAGGCCGCCGGACAACCACTGCCGCGAGCGGTTGTCGCAGCACCGGCGAGACCGCCAGAGATCAAGCCACTCGCACCGGAACGTTTCAAGGTGCAATTCACAGTGGAACGCAGCACTCACGACAAGCTGCGACAGATACAGGATTTGCTACGACACAGCATTCCCAATGGCGATCCGGCGGCGATTTTCGATCGCGCGCTGACGCTGCTGCTCACCGAGCTGTCGAAAAGAAAGCTCGCAGCCGTGAATCGCCCCCAGGCCGGTCGCGAAGTGAAGCAGAACTTGCGGCACATTCCGGCCGCGGTGAAGCGCGAGGTATGGCGCCGCGACGAAGGCCGATGCGCATTTAATGGCAATCAAGGACACTGCCGCGAGACGGGCTTTCTCGAGTTCCATCATGTCGTGTCCTACGCCAAAGGTGGCGCGACGACGGCGGAGAATCTTGAATTGCGCTGCCGCGCACACAACGCGTATGAAGCAGAGCAGCAATTCCCGCATCAGTCGCAGCCGTTGTTCGCAGGTGAAACCTGCGCCGACTACGGAATCCGGCCGTGAACTCGGTCCGGACCGAGGAGGACAAATCGTCCGATTTGCGCAAAACAGCGCTTATAATCCGGCCCGTTCCTGTCACTCATGAGCCTATCGCCTGGCGCTCGTCTGGGTCCGTATGAAATTGTCGCCGCGATCGGTGCAGGCGGGATGGGAGAGGTCTATCGAGCACGCGACAATCGGCTGAAGCGTGACGTCGCGATCAAGATTCTGCCGGACGCGTTTGCGGGCGTTCTAAAGGGCGATCCTGACTGGGATGCCCTTCCGGTATCGACACCATCATCGGTCGTCAGGCTTCTTCGACGCTGTCTGGAGAAAGATCGCAAGAACCGCCTGGCCGGCGTATCAGTCGAGTGAAACGGGCCGGAGTGAGGTCTACGTTGCGCCGGTATCCGGTGCTGGCAAACTTGCGGTTTCAAGTGTGGGAGGAATGCACCCTCGTTGGCGAGCTGACGGACGGGAGATCTTCTATCTCACCGAGGGTCGCACCTTGGTGTCCTCCGAACTCCGCATCCAGAGCGCCTCGAGTATTGAAATTGGCGAGACGCGCGAGCTGTTCTGCGTCGGACTGCCGACCGTTCCCGGGAAGGTGTTTGATGTGTCTCGCGATGGACAGCGCATTCTTGTGGCCAAGCCAACAGGGAACGACCCAAACACGCTCGCCGTTGTGCTGAACTGGACGTCCCATATCGGGAAACGATGAGCACAGGCGCAAGACGGCGCCCCTCATCCCCCGGAAGCTCACGCAGGCGTGCCATCCGCCCTCGGCCCATGCGCCACGCCATCCACTGTTGTGCTCCCGCCCGGCCCGTTAGACAATAGTTTCTCGTATCCAGAATGAATAATCACGTATTTGGCCGCCTTGGCGTGTCGTTCGTCCTTGTCGCCTGCCTCGGCGTGCGCGCCTCCACTCAGCAGCCACAACAGCAGCCCACCTTCAAGGTCAGCGTCAACATCGTCGACGTCGACGTAACCGTGAAAGATGCGGCGGGCAATTTCGTCGGCGACCTCGCCGCCGAAGATTTCGAGGTCTTCGAGGACGGCAAGCCGCAGGCGATCCAGACGTTCTCGTCCATCGAACTGCCCGTCCAGCAGCGGACCACGTTTGCCTTCGGAGGCCGCCCGGTCGCCGCCGATGTGCGATCGAATCGCGACGTGGAATCTGGACGCGTGTACATCATCGTGCTCGACGACCTGAACGTCGCGCCGCTGCGCACGAACATTGTCCGCCGCCACGCTCGCGAGTTCATCGAGCAGCGCTTCGGGCCTCGCGATCTGGCCGCGGTTGTCGTCACCAGCGGACGGAAGGATGCCGCCCAGGAATTCACGAACGATCCCGCGCTGCTCCTCCGCGCCGTCGACAGCTTCTTCGGCCAGCGCCTGGTGTCGGCCGAGATGCAGCGCATCGAGAACTACTACACGAATCAGCTCAGCAGCACGGATACCGACCTCTCCGCCGGCATGAACAGCCTCGATCCGATGGTGCGGAACCAGTCGTTCGACCCCAGCAATCTCGAGCGCGGCCAGCGCGCCATCGGCGTGCTCAACACGCTCGAGAGCCTTTCGGAGTACCTCGAGGGTGTGCGGGGACGCCGCAAGGCGCTGCTGTGGTTCAGCGAAGGCATCGACTATCCGATGGCCGAAACGTTCAGCTCGCAGAGCGGCAACGAAATCATCACCGCCACGCGCAACGTGGTGAACGCCGCTGCCAGGGCCAACGTCAACATCTACGCGCTCGATCCGCGCGGTCTCATCGGCATGACCACCGACTTTGTGGAGAACATGAGAGCCGGTGCGCCCGACCGAATGGAACGGATCCGACCAGACCGGTCGGCACGCCGTTCAGCGGTACGCAGGCGCTCATCGGCGAGATGCGTTTGACTCAGGACAGCCTGCGCACGTTGTCGGAAAGCACGGGCGGCTTCGCGGCGGTCGATACGAACTCGTTTGTCGAGGCGTACGAACGCATCAACGACGCGAACAGCCGGTACTATCTGCTCGGCTACACACCGCCACAGCATCCACGCGACGGCCGCTTCCATCGAATCGAGGTCAGGCTCAAACGTCCGGGGCTGACGGCGCTTGCACGCCGCGGATATCCCTCGTCGAGCGGGCCCACGCGCGAGGAGCGCCGCGCCGAAGCCCTGAACCGGTGGGCGCGCGACCGCCGCTCCGGTGGCGAGAACGATACGACCCCCGAGCTGCGCGCGGTACTCAACAACGCCGTGCAGCAGTCCGGGCTGACGCTCGCCGTGCAGGCGGTGCCGTTCCGGGGGACGGCCAAACAGGCCGACGTGGCCATCACCGTCGAACTGGACGGCCGGCTGCTCGAGTTCGCTCCGCAGCCCAACGGTCTCTTCGCCGATTCCGTCGAGGTCTCGTACTTCGCGCTGAACGACGACGGACGGCCTCAGAAGGGGACGCGGGCGGCGCTGAATCTGGCGATCAAACCCGAGACGTATCAGCGCCTGAAATCGCTCGGCATCCGCCTCAACTCGCGAACGGCGCTGCCACCGGGGCGGTACCAACTGCGCGTCGGGGCGCGCGATCCGCTCACAGGGAAGTCGGGCACCGTCTTCACCGACATCACCGTGCCCGAGTTCACCGCGAAACCGCTGATGATGAGCGGCGTGCTCCTGTCGTCCGCGCAGGCGGCGGCGGTGTTTACGCCTCAGCGCGATGCGGTGGCGGAGAAACTGCTTGGCGCCCCCGCCACCACGCAGCGCGAATTCGAACAGGGCGACACGCTGACGTGGCTCGCGGAAATCTACGACACGACGCCAGGACGCGGGCAGCGGCAAATCGACGTCGCCGCGCGCCTCGTCTCTGAGGACGGACGCGAGGCGTTTAGCGCACGCGACGTGATCGCCAACGGCGAGGGCAGTGCGCGCTGGACGAGCTTCGGCTACACTGGCCGCCTGCCACTCAAGGACATCGCGCCGGGCCGGTATGTACTGCGGCTCGAGGCGCGTGAACGCTCGAACTCGAACCCCGATGCCCTTCAGGTGGCGCAGACCGTCGTGACGGTACGTTAATGGAAAAGGTGAGAGTTATGACCGTGTCACGTTATGTCGCGTGCTGCGTACTGGTGTTCGTGGCCGCCATCCAGTCCCCGGCGGCAGCCCAGCGCGGAAGGGGGACACCGCCGCCGCGTCCGAACATGCTCGACGACAGCGATGTGACGCTGCGCCCGCCCTGGTCTACTCCACCCGACCTCGTCCCGAACCCGAACGCCCCGCGGGGCACGATTCACCGGTTCACGATGAAGTCGGAGGACAGCAAGATCTACAAAGGCATCTCGCGCGACAAGCCCGGCGAGGTTGTGCCGTACGAGCGGCCGGTCGCCGTGTACATCCCCGCGCAGTACGTCGCCGGCACACCGGCGCCGTTCATCGTCGTGCAGGACGGCTACAACCCGAAATACCATTACTCGGTGCCCACGGCCCTCGACAACCTGATCCATCAGAAGAAGGTGCCCGTCATGCTCGCCGTGCTCGTCCAGCACGGCGGCGGCGACGGACCGGGCAGCGAGCGCGGCCTCGAGTACGACACGGTCTCGGACACGTACACGACGTTCATCGAGACCGAGGTGCTGCCCAGAATCGAGCGCGATTACAAAGTGAAGTTCACGAAAGACCCGGAGGGCCGCGCGACGATGGGCGGCAGCTCGGGCGCGGCGTGCGCGCTGACGATGGCGTGGTTCCATCCGGAGCTGTATCGCCGGGTCCTGAGCTACTCGGGCACCTTCGTCGATCAGGCTCGCGGCTCGAACCCGGCCTATCCGTTCGGCGCGTGGGAATATCACTCGACGCTCATCCCGAACGCCGATCGGAAACCGCTTCGCATCTGGTTTCACGTGAGCGAGCTCGACAACGGCATGGATCGCGACGAGGAGACCCACGGCAACTGGGTACTCGCCAACAAGCGGATGTCGCAGGTGTTGAAAGCCAAGGGCTATCCGCACAAGTTCGTGTACGCCGAAGGCGCGCGCCACACCGACGCGAACGTGGTCAACCAGACGCTTCCCGATGCATTGACCTGGCTATGGCACGGCTACAAATGACACTCGACGCAGAGACGCAAAGACGCAGAGAATCGTTTTCGGAAGAAACTCTGCGCCTCCGCGACTCTGCGTCAGGGCTTTCGATGAGGAGTCGAATGATGAAACGGTTCTTGGCGTTGTCGCTCGTCGCTGGCTGCATCGCGGTGTCGGCGGTCGTCTCCGGGCAAACGGGTGTCACCAACGGTGAATGGCCGCACTGGGGCGGCGACCTCGGAGGCACCAAGTACTCTCCCCTCGATCAGATCAACCGCGACAACGTGAAGAACCTGCGCATCGCGTGGCGTTGGAAGACGGAAAACTACGGGATGCGGCCGCAGAACAACATGGAAGGCACGCCGCTGATGGTCGGTGGCGTGCTCTACACGACCGCCGGTTTCCGTCCCAATGTCGCCGCGATCGACGCCGCCACCGGTGAAACGTTATGGATGTACCGGTTAGATGAAGGACAACGCGGCGATCGCGCGCCGCGCAGCGTCTCGCGCGGCGTCGAGTACTGGACCGACGGCAAGCAGGCCCGCATCATCCTGCTGACGCGCGGCTATCAGATGGTGTCGCTCGACGCGAAGACCGGCCTGCCCGATCCAGCGTTCGGCAAAAACGGCGTCGTCGATCTCTATCAGGACTTCGATCAGCCGCCGCCCGCCGACGGCGTCATCAGCTCGACGTCTCCGGCCGTCGTCGTCCGGAACGTCATCGTGATCGGCGCGGCGATGGTCGGCGGCACGGCGCCTCGATCGAAAGAAAACACGAAAGGCTACATCCGCGGGTGGGACGTCCGAACAGGGAAGCGGCTGTGGACGTTCCACACCATTCCCCAGCCGGGCGAATTCGGCAACGACACCTGGCTGAACGACTCGTGGGCGTACACCGGGAACACGTCGGTCTGGTCGCCGTTCTCCGCCGACGAAGAGCTCGGCTACGTCTATCTGCCGGTCGAGTCGGCGACCGGCGACTACTACGGCGGCCATCGTCCGGGAAACAACCTCTTCGCGGGCAGCCTCGTGTGCGTGGATGCGAGGACCGGCAAGCGCGTGTGGCACCAGCAGCTCGTGCATCACGACATCTGGGACTACGACCTGTCATCACCGCCGACGCTCATCAACATCACGGTCAACGGGAAGCCGATCAGAGCGGTCGCGCAGACCACGAAATGGAGCTATCTGTTCGTGTTCGACCGCGTCACAGGCGCGCCTGTGTGGCCGATCGAGGAGCGTAAGGTCGAGGCGGGCGATGTTCCGGGAGAATGGTACTCGCCGACGCAGCCGCACCCGACCAAACCGGCCCCGTACGACCGTCAGGGGGTGTCTGAGGCGGATCTCACCGATTTCACGCCCGAGCTGAACGCCGAAGCGCGCGCGATGCTGAAGGAATACAAGATCGGACCGCTCTACACACCGCCGATCGTGGCGGGCACCAACGGGCTGCGGGGCACGCTGCAGATTCCCGCCGCGCAAGGTTCAGCGCTGTGGCAGGGTGCGGCGTTCGATCCCGAAACAAAGATGTTGTACGTGCCGTCGGTGACCAACATCAGCAACAACGCGCTTCAGCCCGGCGCCGACCGGTCGGACATGAACTTCATCGGCGGCGGCGGTGGTGGTGGACGTGGCGCGCCGCCGGCGGCACGCGGCGGGCCAGCCGCAGGTCCGGCCGGCGGGACGGCCGCGGGCCCGCGAGGTGGCGGCGCCCCGGTCGATCCGGAAGCCGGCGGTGGCGGTGGCGGGCGCGGACGAGGCGGCCCGCCCCCTGTGCTCGGTCCAGGGGCCAGCCGCGGTCCGTGGGGGATCGGCCCGCAGGGACTGCCGCTCATCAAGCCGCCGTACGGACGGATTACCGCGTACAACATGAACACCGGCGACATCGTCTGGCAGGTGGCCAACGGCGACACCTACGAGTGGATCAAGACACATCCCGCGCTGAAGGGTCTGACGATTCCCAAGACCGGGCGCGCCGACGAAGGCGGCATTGTCGTCACCAGGACGCTGGCCTTCGCGGGACAGGGCTGCGGACTGTTCCGTGGCGGCGGCGGCGGCGGCCCGATGTTCTATGCCTACGACAAGGCGACAGGTGCGGTGGTGCACGAGATGGAGCTGCCGGCCAGCACCTGCGGGAATCCGATGACCTACATGGTCAACGGCAAGCAATACATCGTCGTGGCCATCGGCGCGGCGAATTTCCCCGCCGAGCTCGTGGCGCTCTCGCTGCCGTAAGAAGGGTCGGGAGGGGTTTTCGCACGCAGCGATCGAAAACCCCTCCCGACCCCTAGATCTCCTCCGTGACCTCTACTACCTGGGACTACATCATCATCGGAGCCGGCAGCGCCGGTTGTGTGCTCGCAAACCGGCTGTCGGCCGATCCGAAAACCACGGTGCTGCTGGTCGAGGCCGGCGGCAAGGACGACTGGTTCTGGATCGACATCCCCGTCGGCTACCTCTACACCATCGCCAATCCCCGGACCGACTGGTGCTACAAGACGCAACCCGATGAGCATCTGGCGGGCCGATCGATCCACTACGCGCGCGGCCGCGTTCTGGGCGGATGCTCCTCGATCAACGCGATGATCTACATGCGCGGGCAGAAGAGCGACTACGACTACTGGGCCTCGCTTGGCAACGCAGGCTGGTCGTGGAACGACGTGCTGCCGCTCTTCCGCAAGGTGGAGGATTATCAGCACGGCGCAGACGAGATGCACGGCGCCGGCGGCGAGCTGCGCGTCGAAGAGAGCCGCGTACGCTGGGAAATTCTGGAAGCCTGGCGCAACGCGGCGGAAGAATGCGGAATACCCAAGATCCCCGAGTTCAACCGCGGCGACAACTTCGGCAGCGCGTACTTCCAGATGAACCAGAAGCGCGGCGTGCGGTGGAGCGCCACGAAGGCCTTCCTGCGGCCCGTGCTGTCACGGCCCAACCTGACCGTCATGACCAACGTGCTCGTCGAGCGGCTGCGAATCGGGCGCCGCAATGGCGTACTGCGCAGCGAGGGCATCGAGCTCGCGCATGCGCGCGACGGGCGCTCGTTCGCCGAGGCGCGACGGGAGACCATCCTGGCCGCAGGCAGCATCGGGTCGCCGCAGCTGCTTCAGCTCTCTGGTGTGGGGCCGGCCGGCACGCTTCGGGCGCGCGGCGTCGAGCCGGTTCTCGACCTCGCCGGCGTTGGCGAGAACCTCCACGATCACCTTCAGATCCGCATGCAATACAAGGTGAAGAACACCGGTCACGCTGAACGAGCGGGTCAACAGCGTGTTCGGCAAGATCGCGATGGCGGCCGAGTACGCGCTGTTCAAGACCGGCCCGCTGACGATGCCCCCTTCACAGCTGGGCGCCTTTGCCAGGAGCAACCCGGCACAACCGACGGCGAACATCGAATGGCACGTCCAGCCGCTCTCGCTCGACAAGTTCGGCGATCCGCTGCACACCTTCCCGGCGATCACGCCGAGCGTCTGCAATCTCCGTCCTCTCTCACGCGGATGGGTCCGCATCGTGTCGTCCGATCCGGCTGCGTATCCGGAGATCAAGTTGAACTACCTTGACGCGCCGGAGGATCGCGCCATCGCCGTCGATGCCATGCGGTTCACGCGCCGCATCATGGCCGCGAGGGCGCTCGCGAGATTCGAGCCCGACGAGTTTCGTCCCGGGCCCGGCTACCAGACCGACGACGAACTCACGCGCGGGGCCGGCGAACTGGGCACGACCATCTTCCACCCGGTCGGCACGTGCAAGATGGGAGACGATGCGATGGCGGTTGTCGACGATCGCCTGCGCGTGAGAGGGATACAGGACTTGCGGGTGGTCGACGCGTCGATCATGCCGAGGATTACCTCGGGCAATACGAACGCGCCGGTCTACATGATCGCGGAAAAAGGCAGCGCGATGATTCTCGAGGATCGTTCGACGTTATGATGCTGTCGTTCCCGACATACATCTTCCGGGGCAACCCGCGGGCGAAAGGGGCACAGCGATGACCATCGTGAGACGGATATCGGCAGCGGTCGGATGCGCGGCGCTGGTCTGGGTGCTCGGCGGGCATCAGCTGGCCGGTCAGGCCAAACCTGGATCGGCCTACACCCTTCAGCCCAGCACATACGGGATGCAGCTCAAGACGCCTGACGGCCGCGTCGTCCTGGAGTACCTGACGAAGAAGCCGGAAGGCAGCCCGCTGACCTCGCCGAGCGTGGCGTGTTTTCATCCGGTGAACACGCCGACCGGAGAGCCCGTCACGGCGCTGGCGCCCGACGATCATCCGCACCATCGCGGGATGTACTTCGGCTGGCACGACTCCGAATTCCGCGCGCCCGTCAACCTCGACAACTATGGACCTCACAAGCCGCTTCGCGCGCTGAACATCACGAAGGCCGACTTCTGGGGATGGGGGGCGTTTGCCACCCGCGAGGGTCGCGTCATCGAGACTCGTGACGTCAAGCTGCTTCGAGCCGATGCCGCGCAGGCCACAGTCGAGATTCGCAACGACTGGACGGTTCGCAGCCGCAAGATGCTCGACGAAGTGAACACGGCGGTGGTGACAGAACGAGACGGCGTCTATGTGCTCGATATGGAGTATCGCGTCACGCCGACGGTCGAATACGTGCTGAACCGGGCGTCGTTCGGAGGCTTCAACGTGCAGGGGCGGAAAGACGGAGATTCGTGGTTCTCGAGCTCGCAAGGCAAGCTCGATCTGCCCGACGCGCATTACTCTCTGCCCGATCTCAACTGGGGTCCTCAGCCGTGGTACGACTTCAGCATCAGACTGAAAGCGTCGGGCAAGGTCGTCGGCTTCGCGGTGATAGATCACCCGACGAACCCGTATACGACGTGGCACAACTCGAGCCACCTGTGGATGCTCAACCCGGTCATCGTCGCTGGCGGGCCCTTTACGATTCCGGGCGGACACACCCTGCGCCTGCGATACAGAGTCGTCGTGCACGACGGAGACGCGCCGGTTCCGCTGCTCGAGAAGCTCTCGGCGGAATGGCAGAAGATGTAAGCGGCGAGGAACAAAAAAGCAGGGCGCAAAAAAGTAGGGCGCAACTTGAGTTGCGCCCTACCACCTACAACCTGCCAGCTACCAACTAACAACCACCATCTAGCTTAGAACGTCAACCGCAACCCCAGCTGCATCAACCGTGGCTGGTTGGCCTGTGAGGTGACCTGGCCGAAAATACTGGTGGGCGCCGTCGACGCCTGCGTGTTCGGCGGGCCGAACTGCACGCGATTGAACAGATTGAACGCTTCGAGGCGCAGCATCAGGTTCATTCTGTCGCCGATGCGCGTCGTCTTCGAGATGGCCATGTTCCAGTTGTTGATACCGTGCGCGCGCAGGTCTGGGTCGGTCCGCTCCGCGTTGCCAAGGTCCCACCGCACCGATGCATCCGTGGATGCAGTAGCGGCGACGAAAGCCGCATTCGGCACGCTGAAGCAACTGGTGTTGAACCAGCCATTCAGACGATCGACGGCGGAGCCGGACACTTGCTTGTCGCAGTTTGGATCGACGTTCGGGCGCAGTCCGTAACCCGAGCCGATCAAATTAGGGGTTGCCGTAAATGCGAGAGGATATCCTGCCTGCAACGTGGTGAAGCCGCTCAGCGTCCACCCGCTGATGAGCGTGTTGCTGATACCGGTCGCCCCTCCTCCGAACCGGCGGCCGGCGCCGAACGGCAGGTCCACCACGTAGTTGAAGACGAACCTGTGCGGGACGTCGAAGCTGCTCAGGGCGAATTCGTTCTCCAGATCGTTGGTCTGGTAGCCGGCGGCCGGGTTCCCGGCCCCCGATTCGAGCCAGCCGGTCACCGTCTCCACATTGCCGTAATTCCTGGAGAATGTGTAGTTCGCGCTGATAACGCTGCCGGCGCCGAAGCGTTTGTCCGCCCGGAGTTGCAGGGCGTTGTAGCTGCTTTCGCCGAAATATCCAGGCTCGTTCGCCGATGTGTACTGCGGGAACTGATTCAGCAGGAGATTGCGCTGAACGGTAGTCGTGGACAGCGCGCCCTCGCGAACGATCCCCAGGAACGGATTCGGCACGGTCTGCCGCAGATACGCCCCGTAACACGTGTCGCGCTGTGTCGAGGTATACCCGGGCTGCCCCTGCGGGATGATGACGTTGTTCGTGAGACTGCACACCGTTGTGTCATTCGCCGCGCGATTGATGTGATCCAGCCCCAGCTGATTCCGGTTCAGGGTAGCGGGGAGGTGGCTGCCGCGCAGGCCTACGTACGCGACCTCGACCGACAATTGATTCGCGAACTGATGCTGCACGGCCGCGTTGAACTGCTGCGTCCGTCCCGGATAACCCTCCTCATCGCGGTAGAACTGGTTGCCGGTTCCTCCGAGCAGCACCTGCTGGAAGCTGGGATCGCGTCCCGGATAGTTATCCACGCCGGTCGGGAACGGATTGCTTAAGTCAGTGAAGAAGGTACGGTTGTTGTCGACGCTGGTCGCGATGTTATTGGTTCGGATGTTCACGGGGTTGCCCGTCGGCCCATCTGGAAATCGTACGGTCGAGGGCACGTAGAACGTCCCGCCACCGGCGCGCACGACCGTGTTGTCCGTCAGGCGATACGCCACGCCGACACGCGGCGCAAACTGCAGGGGGTTCTTCCTCAGCGTGCGCTCCGGTTGCCCGGAGCTCGCCACTAACTCGTACGCACCGAGGTACGGCTTTCCCGTTTCCGGGTTGGTCTTCCCGGCCAGAAGCGGGTTGACCAAGTCGGGGTTGAAGGTCACGAGGCGGTCTTCCGTCTCGAAGTACGCACCCGGCTTCTCCAGGCGCATTCCAAGGTTCACGGTCAGCCGGGGGGTCATCTGCCACGAATCCTCGACAAAGTACGCCTGGTACCGCGTGCGGCCGTAGTTGAAATTCGATGACTGGTACGTCCCGCCTGTGGGCTGACCGATCAGAAACGACGCGAACGGATCGCCCGTTGCTTGCGGATTCGTTCCATCCAGCGCCGTGGGGTTGTTGGCGAATGTAAACGTGCCGCCCACGTTGTTGTTCTGAAAGTAGTTGACCTCGCCGTTCAGGATGTTCGCGCCCGCCTTCACGGTGTGAGCGCCCATGATTTTGGTGAGCGTCGGCGTGAGCGAATACGTATAGTCGTCCGCGTAGATGAGACCGGTGCCGATGACCTGGTTTGAGCCGGCACCGATGTTCGGAAGGGTTGGCGGGACTCCGTCGCTGCGTTCGGGAATCTGGCCGTAAGGCACCACGGGAAGACCGAACGTCGACACCGGGTCCGTCCCCAGGTTGCCCGGGGTGCGATCGTAGTCCCACCGCATCATTCCAAACCGCACGTCCAGCACCGTCGACGAGTTGAAGGTGTATGTGTCGGCCACCATATACTGCGTCGTGATGAAATGCTCGGGCGAGTACGGATCGCCGTTGGTCTGGCCGTTGCCGTACACGTCCACCGGAAGGTTGGTCGAGTCGAATCGCGTGTACCGGCCGATGATGCGGTTGTTCTGGCTCATGTTGTAGTCGGCACGAACGTTGAGCTGGTTGTTGTCGCCGCCGATCGAGGAGTTCTTCTCGAAGTTGTTCGTGGTCCAGCGGCCGGCCACCGTCGGCTCGCCGTAGATCGGGAACGCCAGGAACTTCTTCGCAATCGGACTGATGCGGTTCTGCGGAATGATGTTGCCGGGAAACTGCTGGCGATTGGGCACGCCGGGCGCGCCGCAGACGCCGTTGAAGACCCCCGTGCCGGGGTTGTTGATGCCGCACTGCGTCCACGGATCGTAGATCGGCACGACCGTCGTACCACTGCCGCGATAGTCGGAGAAGTCACCGTTCTTCATCGCGGCCGTCGGCACCGTGCGCCGGAACAACACACCTTCGCGGTTGCGGTAGCCTTCGTAACTGCCGAAGAAGAACAGCTTGTTCCTGAGCACCGGACCGCCCATCGACCCGCCGAAGTTGTTCTGCACGAACGGCGGCTTGTCGAGGCCGGCGCGCTCGCCGAAGAACGTGTTCGAGTTGAGCGCCTTGTTGCGGTGTTGTTCGAAGATGCTGCCCCGGTAGGTGTTGGTGCCCGAGCGCGACGCGATGTTCACAACGCCGCCGGTGAAGCGGCCGAACTCGGCGCTGCTGTTGTTGGTCTGCACACGGAACTCTTCGACCGCCTCCGGACTCGGCGTCAGCACGACGATGTTGCCGTAGGCCGAATCCTGCACCGTCACGCCGTCGAAGTAGGACGCGCTCTGGTTCGCCGTGCCGCCGCCGATCTGGTAGTTGCCAGCCGCGAACACGTTCTTGCCCGTCAAGCTCCCTTCGCTGCCGCCTTGCGGCACGACGGAAGGCGCCAGCGTAATCAGGTTGAGCACGTTGCCGCCGTTCAGCGACAACTGCCGTATGCGGCTGCTCTCCATCACAATGCCGACCGACGCTTCCGAGGTCTGCAGCACCGCCGCCTCGCCCGTCACCTGAATCGTCTCTGCGAGGCTGCCCAGCGTCAGCGAGACATCGATGCGGGGCGCAGACTGCACGTTCACTTCGATACCGTCGCGCACGAAGCGCTGGAAGCCCGTCAGCTCGACTTCGAGCCTGTAGGTTCCGGGCACGAGATTGAGGAAGCGGGCGGCCCCATCTACAGCGCTCACGTCTTCGCGCCGTTCGTTCGTCGCGGTGTTGATCAGGATGACCGTCGCCCCCGGAATCACCCCCCCTTGCGCGTCGCTGACGACGCTGAGCAGAGACCCGTAAAAACTCTGGCTCATGGCCGGGACGGCAACCATGAGAGAAAGAATTACCAACGCCGCCCGAGTCCACGCCGAATGGCGGTTGAACATGTAACCTCCTGGTTGCATTGCTGCCGACGTATGGAAAATAGCCGCTTTGAGCAATCGATAATCGATGACCGTTCCCGCTTTGTCAAGGGCTAATGACGCTGCAGGTCGCACAATTCACGCGCTATCGCTCGAGCGCGCGCAATCCTTCGAGCGCCGCTTGACGCGCCGCAGCGTCACTGCCCTTCGCCGCAATCCCGTATTCGCGCGCTGCGTCGCTCGTTCGCCCCATCGCCACCAGCACATCCGCGAGATCGACGTGCGCCTGATCCAATTTCGGCGCGAGTTCTACGACTTTTTGGAGTTCGACGACGGCTTTTTGATACGAGCGCGAGAGGGCGAGCACGAGTCCGTAGCTGTGTCGCGCGGCGACGTAGGTTGGATCGTTCTGGATCGCTCGCTCGAAGTGATAACCCGCCTCGCTGTAAGCCTTTCGTCCGGCAAGCAGATTGCCGAGATTGTTGTGCGCTTCGGCGAGATCGGGCTGCGCCCGGATCGCCGCGCGCAAATGCCGCTCGCCGGCATCGTCGAGTCCCTTCCTCAGCGACGCCAGGCCCATCGTGTTGTTCGCCAGCGGCAAATCTGGATCGAGCGCAAGCGCACGTTCGAGCGACTTCACCGCCTCATCTATTCTTTGTTGGCGCAAGTATACGTTGCCGAGATCGGCCAGCGTCGTCGCGTCTTTGGGACGAATTGAGACAGCCTTCTCCAGCGCCTGCGCGGCCCGAGTCATGTCGCCGATCGCGTCGGCGGCCCCGCCCAGTTCCTTGAGGGCCGGCACGAACGTGGCGTCACGTCGAAGCGCCTCGTCCGACCAGCGGATGGCGGCCTGATAGTTCGCCGCCTTGGCATATGCACGAGCGAGCTCGTAGTAGTAATCAGCTCGACGAGGCTGGTGCTTCTCGATCGCCTGTTCGAGACGCTGAATGCCGGCGGTCAGATTCGAGCCTTGCTGAACCTGAGCCATCGCGAGATACAGCTCGTTCTCCGGAGTCGGTGGCAGCGCCTTCGGATAATAGAGCGCGACTTCGCCGCGATAGTCGCCCCGCCTCAGCGCGTCAGTCTCCTGAATCTCCGCCAGAAGATTGCGCGCCGCCCTGCGGCGCTGAATGTAATGGTCGGTCATGACGACGTGCACCGCATCTTCAGTACGCCGCTTCGGCATATGGCAATCGAGGCACGTCGCGCTGCCGGCTGCGGCGCCCTGCACCCGAGGTGCGCCCTTCGCGTGGACGTTCTCGTGGCAGCTCTGACACGCGGTCACGTACTGCTGCACGGCCGCGGCGCCGCGCGGGATATCGTGCGGATCGTGGCAGGTCTGGCACGTCATCTGACTGCGCTGGAAGCACGCGGACTTGAACAAACGGTACGCACCGCTCGCGATTTCGAACTTGTCGTCGCGCCCGCTTCCAGGCGCATGATCGAAGTAGATGAAGAAATCCGCCAGCGATTGACCTGGCGAAAACGCGAACGGCTGATGTTCGTACCGGCGTATCTGAAACGGCAGCGGTGTGCTCGTGGGCTCGAGGTGGCACTGCATGCACGTTTCGAGCTGCCGTTCCCGGTCGAGCTTTGCCGGGTTCACGATGGCGCGCCGGGCCGCGTCGAGCGTGTTCGCCTTGCTCGCGTCCACGTGCGCCTGGCCGGGCCCGTGACACCGCTGGCAATCGATGCCCTCGGGCAGCGTCTGACCGAATTTCGGACCGCTCCCGTCGTCTTCGACGGGCGTCCGCGGATAGCCGTTATGGCACGACATGCATCCCGTATCGATGACTCGGCGGAAGTCGGGGTGCGCGGGCCGATCGTAGCCAGGGCTCATCGCCCAGTAGCCGCCGCGCTCGGCGTACCAGCTGACCGGCAGTTGAAGCAGCCGGCCGTCGGGACTGCGGTGCACGAACGTACGCGCGTGATTGCCCGAGCCGATTACATAGTCGGCCTGGATCTCGACGACGTTCGTGTCCTGGCCATCGAAGCCGGCTTGATGCCGTCTCTGGTAGAAGGCGCCGCCGCGCTCGACCATCGTGTAGGAGCGATCCGAAGCGTTGTGGTGCAGGCGGTTGGCGCTGGTGACATCGCCGAGGGTCTGTCCGGGGCGCACGCGCGAAAACGATCGCCCCATTCCGGTACGGGCAAATGTTTCGGCAATCTGACCGTGGCAGGTCGCGCACACGGCGGGATCGGCGTAGCCACCGGGTGAGGCCGGCGCTCCACTATTGGAGGCGCCGGGCGATGGCGTGTCACCTGGTTGAATTGTCCGGCGTGCGTACATCCACCCGACGACCGCGACCGCGGCAACCGCAATCAGAATCAGCAGCCAGTGTCTTCGATCATCCACGTGTCGCCAGGAAAATCCCGCCGACCATGATGGCGGCACCCACCACGTTGGTCAAGGAGAGCGGCTGCACAGGAGACCCCAGCCAGCCGAAGTGCGACAGCGCCATGCCGCTGAGAATCTGCCCGCCCAGCAGCATCATGGTCATCGGGCCGGCGCCGATTTGCGGAATGAGCCAGGCGATGCCGAAGACGAGCGACGCCCCCATCGCGCCCGCCGTGAGCAGCAACGGATTCACCTGTCGCAGGCCGCTCAAAGCGCCCGACTGCCAGCCGCTCGCGCCGATGAGGATGGCCATCAGGGCACCGATGCACCAGAAGAGCGCGTTGCCGACGCGAGGATTGCCAATCACCGCACCGACCTTGCCGTTCATCGCAAGGTGCACGGTCAGCACAACGCCGAGAAACATCGTCAAACCATACAGGTACGATTTCATCTCGAGCACTCCTTTAGGTAAGGCGGGTCTTGAACTCCAAGACCCGCCCTACGAGGTTTGGTCAGGACCGAAGCCGGACATGGATTCGCGCAGGGTTCGGCTGAAGCCGGACACTACGTACTATTCAGGCAGCGCGTACACGTGCAGGCGGCCGCCGATGCGGCTCTCCTCGAATCTTCTCGCCACTGGCCGGCCACCGCCCGCCATGATGGCCACGTACTGTCTGCCCTTTTTCCCCTGATACGTGATCGGCACCGCGCGGCCGTTTTCCGTGAGATCGGCAACCCACAACACCTTCCCGGTTCGCGCGTCGAACGCACGGAAGCGGGCATCCTGCGAGGCCGCGATGAACACGAGACCACCGGCCGTCGCAATCGGGCCGCCGCGGTTCGGCGTCCCGGTCGTCGGCACGCCAAGCTCATCGAGCTCTTCGAACGAACCGAGCGGCACTCTCCAGGCGACGTCGCCGGTGTTGACGTTGACGGCCACGAGCTCGCCCCACGGTGGCTGCTGGCACGGCCAGCCCTTGGCGCCGTCCCAGAAATTCGTGCCGAGCATCTGCGGCGCGTTGTCGGGACCGCGGCGCGCCCACATGTTCTCGCCGGTCGTGCTCTTCACCATCTTGTTGAGCATGCCGATGTCCTGGTTGGGCGTGAAGAGCAGGCCCAGGTCGGGGTTGAACGCCGATCCGTTCCAGTTGCCGCCGCCGGTCCATCCCGGGAAGATGACGCTGAGCTTCGGACCGTACTGCGCGTACGGTCCACCCGTCAGTACGCCGCCCTCCAGTTCGAGCAGCCCTTTGCAGTACGCCTCGTGCTGCGGCGTCACCTTCGCGATCTCTGACGGCGCAAAGGTCATGCGCCCGATCGCCTGAGGCTTGATCGGAAACGGCTGTGTCGGCCAGTACTCGTCCCCCGGGATCGGGTTGTCGGACACGACGGGCCGTTCCTCGACACCGAAGATGGGCTTGCCGGTGACGCGATCGAAGATGAAGAGCAGGCCCTGCTTGGTGTACTGGGCGACGGCCGGAATCGTCCGTCCGTCGCGCTTGACATCAATCAAGGTTGGCGGCGCCGATAGATCGTAGTCCCAGTTGTCGTGGTGCGTGGTCTGGAAGTACCACCTCAACTTGCCCGTTGTGGCGTCCAGCGCCAAGAGAGACGAACCGTACAGGTTCGAGCCAAGGCGGTCGCCCCCGTAGAAGTCGGTCGCCGGCGTGCCGGTTGGCACGTACGCGATGCCGCGCTCCTCATCGACGGTGATGAAGCCCCACGTATTGGCGCCCGCGCGATCGACCCATTGATCGTTTTTCCAGACCTCGTGGTTCGGCTCGCCCGGCTGCGGAATCGTATGGAACGTCCACACCAGCTTGCCGGTCCGCAGATCCCAGGCGCGAACGTCGCCGGACGGACCAAGGCTCGGACTCTCCTGCGAGTGCTGGCCGGTAATCGCAAGATTCTTGTAAATCGCCGGTGGCGACGACAGCGCGACGCGCAGCTTGGGAAACTTCTCGCCGACGCCCTGGCGCAGATCGACCTTCCCTCCCTGTCCGAAGGTCGGCGTGTATGCTCCGGTTTTCGCGTTCAGCGAGATCAGCAGCGACGCCGAATCAGACGTGCCGAAGACGAGCTGAGCGGGAATCGCGCCGGTCCCGGGCCAGTACGCGAGCCCTCGAATCGACGGCGTGTTGCCGATGTCCTTGACCCAGATTTCCTTCCCCGTATCGGCGTCGAGCGCGACCACCCGGTTGTAGGGGGTCACCATGTACATCACGCCGGCAACCACGAGCGGCGTCGACGCCGACTGTCTCGGCGCGGGCCGCGATGGCGCCCCGCCGGGCGCATCCGCCCTGCCGCGGGCCGGCGCACCGGCGCCTCCCTCCCCGGCGTCTGCGGCGGCTCCACCGCCACGAATCGGCGAAGGCGGAACGGCCGCCGGCGTGTCGTAGCTCCAGACCAGCTGCAGGTTCGACACGTTTGCCGTGGTGATCTGCTTGAGCGGCGAGTACCGCCGCGCGCCCGTGTCGTAGCCGTGCGACGCCCAGTCCTTCTCGGGCTTGGGCGTCTGCGCGACAGTGACGGCGGTAGCGGCGAGAACGATGACCAGTAATCCGGCTGATCTAGCAGTCATCGTTTCGCGTCTTTCCAGTTGTTCCAGAAAATGAACGTGCCACGTTTGGTCGACGTGATGATCTCGGCGTTGCCATCCTTGTTGAGATCGACCACCGACAGGTGCGAGCCCACGCCGGATCGGTTGTGGACTAACTCGGGCACGAACTCGGCGCCGCCCGGCGCCTTCGGGTTACGAACGGTGCGATACACATAAAGCACGGGCGCCCCGTGGGGATCGGGATCGATGAACGTGTCGAGGTGCGACCAGAACCGCTTGCCGGTGATGAAGTCCTGCAATCCGTCGCCGTCGACATCGGCATACGTGGCGCCGTGCAGTTGCGAGAAGGTCACGCCGCCGGCATTCTTCGTGGAGAAATCCGTCATGATCGGGTGCTCGACGAACGACCGTTTCCCGTCGGCGGCTTTCTTCTGTTCGAACCACGAGAGTCCCCACCCGTGCGCCTGCATCGACGTGACCACATCGTTCAGCCCGTCGCCGTTGACGTCGTACACGGCCATCTCGGCGCCGCCCGGGCTCGACCGCGTCCAGCGGCCGAACGCCTCGGGGTGATAGGTCCATCCAGACGATGGCCTATTGCCCATCGACGATTGCCCAGCCGGCGGCTGCTCCCACCAGCCGAACGCGTTCAGAAAATCGGCACGCCCGTCGCCGTTGACATCGCCCACGCCCATGCCGTGGTTGGCCCATGGCCCGGGCTCGCTGATGTACGTCTTCGTCCAGAGGCCGGTCGGGTTCGCACGATCCGGTTTCGCATAGGCGAAACGGTTCTCGCTGTCCTTGAACAGGAACTCGGGGACACCGTCCGCATCGACGTCCTTGAGCAGCATGAACTCGCACGACATCCGGTCGGTCACGGTGTAGGTTTCCCAGCGGCGCGACTCTCCCTTCGGGTTCACGTACAGAACCGCGGGACGCTGGAAGATCGCGTTCAGCACGTCGGGCCACCCGTCACCGGTGAAGTCGTACGCGGTACTGCAGGCCGTTGAAGTACTGCGTGCCGGGATCGATCGTGCCGCCGACGTAGATCTCGCGTGCCGCGTTGTAGTCGGGACCGAGGTAGTAATACGGGCCGGCGACGATGTCGGGCGTGCCGTCGCGATTGAAATCGGCAACGGCCGGACCCCACGAATAATAGAACTCGTTGAGGGCCTGCATCCTGAAACGCGTCGACACCTGCTCGGGACGCGCGACGCGCGGCTGGAGATCCTTGGTCGAGACGTCCTTGAAGCGCACCTCGCCCGTCCCACCGGCAAACAGGGCGAAGGGACCGAACGAGCCGTATTCGGGCTCTGCCACCGAGTCGCCTACACCTCCCGCGTCATTGAGGAACGTGCGCAGAATATTGGCGTCGAGCACGAGCTCGACGGTGTTCCAGTCGCCCGCGCGCAGGCCGGTCGTGGGACGCGGAATGGGCGATGGAATCCCACCGGGCATTTGAGGAATCTGGGGCGGTCCTCCCGCGCGTGCGGGCGCATTCGGCACCGGATCTGGAGGCGGCGGCGCGACGCGAAGCTGCCCTCCCCCCGGCCCCCTGAGGCGCTCTTTCGACTTCTCGATGCCCTGCGCGTCGAGCGTCACGCGATAGGTCGCAAGGTCGCCTTCGTTCAGCGACACCAGGATGCCTTTCAGGCCCCCGTCGCTGGTCTTCTCGGCGCGCAACAGCACGCCGGTCTGGCATCCGGCCGCGCATCTGAACGACGCGAACACGGCAACGTCCTGATAGGGTTTGTCCGACAGGAGCCATCCACCGGCCCCCGCATCGGCCGATCCCACGATCTCGCCGTTCTCCGCGCGCCAGCGCGCCTTGCCGATCGGGCTCCAGCCGTTGAGGCTCGAACCCGAAAACACGGTGTCGGGCACGAAATTCTTCGACGCGCCCTGGGTCACCGACGCGAGCAGGGCGACCCCGAGCACGAGCGCCGTAAAAAATGATCCGGTGCGGGACATCATGAGCATCTCCTGTTTCAACGGCGCCGGGCGGCTCGGGGCTTGCGGCTGACCTTTTGTTCTTCTTCCGCGGCTTCCTGTTCGAGCGCCGCGCGAAGCCACTGTCCGGGCTCCTCGATGTGCACGCGCAGGGCGCGCTCGGCGGACTCGGGATCGCGTGTTCTCAACGCATCGACCACGGCGACGTGCCGCTCGACGATCTCGCGAAGCGGATGGTGCGACTTCGTGACCGTCAGGAAGGTCGTGGTGGCGAGGCGCATGCGATCCCAGATCTGTTGAAGGATGCGGTTGCCCGATGCCTCGACGATCGTGAAGTGAAACGCGAAATCGGCCTCAACGGCGCGGCGGTTGTCGCCCCGCGCGGCGGCCGTGCGCATCGTCGCCAGGAGGCCTTCGATCTTCTTGAGGGTCGGCGGATCGATGCGCGACGCGGCTTGGCGCGCGGCCAATCCCTCGAGGACGGCGCGGATGGGATAGAGCTGCAGCAGCTCCTCGGTCGAAATCTGCCTGACGATCGCGCCGCGAAACGGCGAGCTGGCCACAAAACCCAGCAGGTCGAGGTCGCGCAGCGCCTCGCGTACCGGCGCCTGGCTGACGCCGAACTGCTGGGCGATGCGCATCTCGACGATGCGTTCGCCGGGCGCGAGGGTGCCGTTGAGAATCTGCTCGATCAACTGCTCGCGAATCTCGTCACGGAGCACACGCCGCTCGAATCGAGGTTTCTTGTCTCGCGTCTTCATCACGCCCTCAGCGTCACGCCCTGCTTCACGAGGTCACCCGCGCGATCCTCGCGCACTCGAGGGCGGGAATCGGCATGTCAGGGCTGCTGTCGAGCTCCACCATCACCATGCCGTCCATCTGTCTGCCGTTCATCATCGCCAGAATCGCGGGCACGTTCACCTTGCCCTGGCCGAGCGGGCAGTATCCCAGAAATGGCTGCCCGCCCACATAGTCCTTCAGGTGCAGGTGGTGGATGATCGGGAGGAAGTCTTTGACGACCTGCACCGGATCGGATCCGCCTTTCTGCAACTGGCCGATGTCTGGACCGAACTTGAGATACCGCGTATCGACGGCCTCCATGACGGCGTAGGTCTCTTCACGCGTCTCGATGCAGGTGCCCGTGTGCTGGTGCAGCACCGGCGTCAGGCCGAGGTCGGACACCGCTTTCGCGCCCTCGTTCAGCGCCTCGATGATGCCGGCCTTGTGCTCGGCAAAGTTGAACTTGTCGCGCGGCACACCGTTCGGTCCAAAGACGATGACCTTGCCGCCGTACTTCTTGACGAGCTTCGCGGTCGCGACCGTTCGCTCGAGCGACGGCTTCCGCTGCGCCGGATCCGTCAGGTTCGGGCCGCCGTAACTCGAAATCAACGGGAGTTTGTACTTCTCGACGAGCGCGGCCGATGCCGCCGTGCGCCTCCATGCCGTCGATCTGCCAGCCGAAGAGCTCGAGGCCGTAGAACCCGAGGCTGGACACGTCTTTGGCGATCTGGTCGACCGCGGGCGGATCGGCGAGCCGCATTGGTCCCCCGCCGGGCGGGTTGCCCCAGGGCCAGGTGATGCCGGTGTGGCCGATCCGGAGGTTCAGCTTCTGTTGTGCGTAAGCGGGAAGCGCGGCACCTGCCGCGGCGAGCGCAAGGGTGCGCGAGAACGCTCGTCGATCGATCTTCATGCGCGTCTCCTGTCGGCCGGGCTCCGCGTCCGCGCCCGCGCCGTTGGATATTATCGATAATCGATTTTGATGAAGCGAGAGGGAGTCTAAAAGGATTGGCCGACGGTGTCAACGGGAGAGCGGTCGCGCCAGTGCACCATCGGCAACCCCGGAACCGGCGCGCGGAAGCAGGGAATCCGGTGGCCCTTCAACGACCCGATGTAGACCGTCTGCAGATCGGGTCCGCCGAAGGTCACGCTGGCCATCCACGGCGCGATGCCCCGCCCGGTCGCGAACAACACGTCTTCGGTCACCTGGTTCGCGCGGAACGCCTGCTCGAGCGCGCCCACTTTGACCGGATCCCCTTCGTCGAGCAACACGCGCAGATCGCCCTTCGGCGTCAGCACGAAGAGCTTGTCCGAATACACGAGCGTGCCCCACAAATTGCCCGCGCTGTCGAACGCGATGCCGTCGGGCCACGCCCCGACTCCCAGCGAACGCGGGCCGAACACCTCGCGCCCGATTGCGTTGCCGCATTCGTCGATACGCAATCGCGTGATGCATCCGCCCGTCGTCTCGACGACGTACAGGAACTCTTCCTGAGCGTCGAAGCGAATCTCGTTGGTGAAATGAAAGCCGTCCGCGACGATGGTGAAGCGCCCGTTGTCGAACCGGGCCAGGTAGCCGTCGTCGAGATCGGGACGCAGGGCATGCATCCAGTTCTTGATCCGCGTCGACACCGTGATCCAGATCCGATCACGCGAATCGCGCAGCACGAAGTTCACCTTGCCGATCGGCTGGCCGTCGATCGTGTCGGCGAGCACGCGCGACGAGCCGTCGCGCGACATCAACTCCAGGCAATCGGTGCCGAAATTCGAAATCAGGAAATCGCCGTTCCGGGCGAATGCGAGCCCGTTCGGGAGCGTGCCTTCCAGGTACCGCTTGGCTTCGCTGTGGGCGTTCTGGAACTCCGCCGAGCTGCGTTGCGTGATGATCTGCTGCGAGCCGTCGGCCGAAATGCGCACCACCCCGCCCCGCGCGTCGGCTGACCACAGCGTACCGTCGGACTCGGCCAGGATGCACTCTGGCCGCTGAAGGCCGTGTCCCACGTAGTTGATGGCGGACGTGTCGATGGCGAAATCGAGGATGGGATTGGTGGTCAGGATTCGCTCCAGATCATCGCCTATGGTGGAGTGAAACCGCCGGGCGTGTCAAAGGCCGCCTGGTAGTACACAGGGTTCTCAATATAAAACAAGGAGTCACTGGATGAAACCCGCCTCCGCGTTTAGATTACTTCTGTGCCCTCCCCTATGGCGATGCCTCAATGGCTCGAGCCGATGGCGGCGACGCTGACACAAGAGCGTTTCGGTGGCGGGGACTGGCTGTTCGAGCGCAAGTTCGACGGCATCCGGCTCGCCGCCTACAAAAATGGCGACGAGGTCGGGTTGTTCTCGCGGAACCGTCTGCCGCAGCACCTGCCCGAGGTGGCCGCCGCGGTCGCACGCCTTCCCGTGAACGAGGTCATCCTGGATGGAGAGGTCACGTGGGACGGCCGCAGCGGCTATCACGTATTCGACATCCTGTGGCTGAACGGGCAGGCGGTGACGTCGCTGCCGATCGAAGAACGCCGCGCGCTGCTGGAGACGCTGCCGTTCACACCGCCGCTGGCGCGTGTGGCGCTGGTCGAAGACGAACACCCCTGGGAACGTGCCGCCAGTGAGGGATGGGAAGGCGTCATCGCCAAGCGGCGCGGCTCTCCGTACGAGCACCGGCGATCGAAGCACTGGCTCAAGATGAAGTGCGAGGCCTCGCAGGAGCTGGTCGTGGGCGGCTTCACCGATCCGCAAGGGGCACGGGTGGGCCTCGGGGCCCTGCTCCTCGGATATTACGAGGGGGACGACTTCGTGTTTGCCGGAAAGCTCGGCACCGGGTTCGACACGAAGCTGCTGCTCGATCTTCGAAAGCGCCTCGACGATATCGAACAGCCCCGGTCCCCTTTTACGAAGGCCACGGGCTTGCCAAGGATCCGCGCGCACTGGGTGCGGCCGGATATCGTCGTGCAGGTCGCCTTCATCGAATGGACTGTGCATGGCAAATTGCGCCATCCGCGGCTGCTTGGCGTGCGCTTCGACAAGAATCCGCGCGACGTCGTTCGCGAGGGCACGGATCAGTCTCAACACGGAGACACGAAGGCACGGAGAACATGAGATCAGAAGATCACAAGATCACAAGATCATAAGATCAGGGGACCCTCGGCGCCGTTCTGGATAGGTCAATACTGGGCGACTACTCAGGACCAATCGGGGACTGTCGGGTCAGAAGATTTCCTGGTTTTCCGAGACGTCAGGGCAGGCGCGCTCCCCGATCGCGATTCAGTAAAGGACGCTCGCGTCCCAGCATTAAAACATGGCACCTACTGCGGTAACGCGAACGCCGTCAGTGCACTCCCGGACGGCACGAGAAGATACTGGCGGCCATCGACCATATAGGTGGTTCCGCCCGTGGACCGAAGACCCACGCCGACCTGGTAATGCCACAGGTACTTGCCGCTCCGCGAGTCCAACGCGATGATGTTCCCCTCGCCGTCACCCGAGAACACCAGTCCTGACGCGGTCGTCAGAATCCCGGACGAGGACGGCGTCGGATAGCGGAACTCCCACTTGCGCTCGCCGGTCAGCGGGTCGATTGCTCGCAGGGCGCCGAAGTTGCGCTGGTCGCGCGGGCGTGTCGTGCCGCCGGATTCGTACTGTTCCCCTTCTCTAAATGGCTCGTTCCAGGAGTAATAGATGGCGCACGTCTCACGCGCGTTCACGAAAAAAAGGCGCTGCGCCGGATCGTACGACGGAGAGAAGAAGTTCGTGCCTCCTCCGAGATCGGGACACGTTCTCGTACCCTCCTCGGTGGGCATATAACCTGGGAGCAAAATTGGTCGTCCCTCGGGGCTGATTTCCTTCGCCCACGTCTGTGTCACGAACGGCTTTGCCAGAATCATACGGCCGTTCGTGCGGTCGAGCACGTAGAAGAACCCGTTGCGATTGGCAAACAGCATCGTCTTGCGAGGCTGATTGCCGATGGTCAGATCGGCAAGCACGGGCACCTGAGTGGAATCCCAGTCGTGCACGTCGTGCGGGGTGAACTGGAAGTGCCACTTCAGTTGTCCCGTATCGACGTCGAGCGCGACAACCGATGCGGTATACAGGTTGTCGCCTTCGCGTACCGTACCGTAGTAATCGGGCCCCGGATTGCCCGTGCCGAAGAACACGAGATTCTGTTCAGGATCGTGCGTGCCGGTGACCCAGATCGAGCCGCCGCCGCGCAGATAGGCGTCGGTGCCTTTCGGCCAGGTCTGGCCGCCCGGCTCGCCGGGGCCGGCCACCGTATAGAATCGCCACGCCTTTTTGCCCGTGTTCACGTCGAACGCATCGATGAATCCGCGAATGCCATACTCGGCGCCGGCGGGGCCGATGATGACCTTGTCCTTGACAACAAGCGGTGCGACCGTCGCGGAGTATCTTTTCTTGTAGTCCGCCAGTTCCACATCCCAAATCACGTCGCCCGTTTTCATATCGAGCGCCAGGAGATGCGCGTCTCCCGTTCCGAGGAAGAGTTTGTCGCCGTGTGCGGCGAACCCGCGGTTTTGAGCTCCACCGCGGAAGTCGGCCGGCATATTTCGGCGATACCGCCAAATCTGCCGGCCCGATCGCGCGTCAATGGCCCACGCATTTCCACCGAAGCCCGTGACGTACAGCACGTTATCGACGAACAGCGGAGTCGTCTGGAAACTTGGAGTGAGGGTCGTCTGGAACGTCCATTGCGCTTTGAGCTGATTGACGTTCTGCGGCGTGATTTGCGTCAGCGGGCTGTAACGATGCCCGAAGTAGTTCCCGTGATACATGAGCCACTTGGAGCCATCGCTCGGGAGGCCGGCAAGGAGATCCTGATTCGTCACCAGAGGCGCACCCGCCTGCTGTGCCGCGAGCGTGACGGAGCAGATGAAAACCATCAATAAAGCGCGCATACGCCTCCTCATCACCTCGACGGGCTCGATGACAAGAGCTTGCCAGCCGTAGCTCGCGATGGTGGCGAGCGAGCGAAGGCTGGTTGCCGTTGTTTAGCATCAGCCGCGTTTGGGATCAAGCCTAATGAGCCCGGGGTGAAGAACGCTATCCGCCCTTGGCGACTACTCAGGACTGATCCGGCGCCACCGGCATTCTGAATCCTGACTTCTTCGATCCCGCATTATGATCGCACCATGGCTGATTCGCGCTCGTCCGTATTCGTCCCAGCGTTCGCGCCGATCGCGGGAGGCTGGTTCACCATGGGCACTGCGCTCGGTTACGAGGACGAACGTCCACCGCATCCTGTTTTTGTCGATGGATTCGAGCTGGGCGTGTGTCCCGTCACGCGCGCGGAATACGAGTGCTTCGTGGACGCCACACAGCACGAGCCACCCCGCGAGTGGTCGTCTCCCCTGTTTGCACAAGCGGATCTCCCCGTCGTCGGCGTGAGCTGGATCGATGCGGTCGCGTATTGCACATGGCGATCCGAGCAAGATGGCCGTCCGGTCCGGCTGCCGACCGAAGCCGAGTGGGAATACGCCGCGCGCGGCCCTGAGCAGGCGCTCTTCCCGTGGGGTGACGTGATGCCGGAGTGGATTCCGAACGGCGGACGCGGTCCATTACAGGCGCCGTGGCCGGTGACACTCGGCGAACCGACAGCCTTCGGCCTTCTCGGCATCGCGACGAACGTGCACGAGTGGTGCGCCGACTGGCACGACAAGGACTATTACGGCCGATCACCGGAGCGAAATCCCGCTGGCCCCGACCAAGGCGTGCGACGTGCCGCGCGCGGCGGAGCGTGGCGCCACGCGCACACCATTTGCCGCGTCACGCTGCGCAGTAAGCTCGATCCGTCGTTCCGATACAATGACTTTGGGTTCCGCCTCGCGCGAAGCCCCGCCGTGACGAGTCATGATGGTTGAGAAGGAGCAGGCATGGGAGACAAGGGTGGCAAGAAGGACAAGGAAAAAAACAAACAACAGCAACTGACGAAACAGAAACAAGAGGAGCAAAAGAAGCAGGACAAGGCCCGGCCAAAGACTGCGTAGCAGGAAGCTAACCGACAGCTGGCGGTCGTCGGAGACCGGCCCACATTCGTCGGGCGCCAACAGGGCGAAGTCGATGCAGAGCTCTGTGGTTGGAGGACGAGCGAAGTGGGACTGTGACCATAGGAGATTAATTCTCCTGGTCTCCTGATCTCTTGTTTGTATTTCTGTGCCCTTGGACTCCCGTGTTCAAATTGGACTGGTGCCCCCTGCAGTTCGTGAGCAGCCCGTGATCTCCCACCCCGAGAAGGTCCTCTTCCCCGATGACGGCATCACCAAGGGCGATCTCGCGGCCTACTACGAGGCGATGGCGCCCGTCCTCGTGCCCCATCTGCGCGGCCGTCCCATCACGATGGAGCGGTACCCGGCCGGCATCGGCAAAAAGGGCTTCTGGCAGAAGGACGTCTCGAAGGGTTTTCCCGGCTGGTTGACGCGCGTCGAAGTCCCGAAGAAGGATGGCGTCGTCCATCACCCGGTCGTGACGGATGTGCGATCGCTCTTATGGGTCACCAATCAGAACACGATCACGCAGCACGTCTGGACGTCCCGGGTTCCCCGTCTCTATTACCCCGACATCTGCGTCTTTGATCTCGATCCGTCCAGGGAGGATCTGGACAAGCTTCGCGCCGCGGCGACCGGCCTGCGCGATCTGCTCGCCGAGCTCAAGCTGCCGTCATGGATCAAGACCTCGGGGTCGAAGGGTTATCACATCGTCGTTCCGCTCGATGGAAAGACAGAGATGGGCCAGGTCGCACGGTTTGCCCATGCGGTGGGGAAACTGTTCGTCAGCCACGCACCGGACCACCTGACGCAGGAATTCAGCAAGGTCGATCGCCGCGGGCGGATTTACGTCGACACCGGCAGGAACGAGTACAGCGCGACGTTCGCCGCGGCCTACACTGTGCGCGCAAAGCGAGGGGCGCCGGTATCTGCGCCATGCACGTGGGACGAAGTGAAGCGCGGCGAGGCTGCACCCGCGGTCTTCACGCTGCGAAACATGCCGGAGCGCGTGGCAACGCTCGGCGATGTCTGGGCCGATCTGAAGAAGCGCGGCTACTCGCTGAAGCGGCCGATGGAGCGTCTGCGGCGCCTGTAGCACGTAGTGTCCGGCTTTAGCCGGACTTTCACGAGGTCCGCCTGAAGGCGGACACTACGTACTATCCTATTTGAAAATCTTCTTCGGATTCGCTTTTGCCCAGGCCCTCGCCTCGGGCGATGCCGCCCACTTGATCGCGTTCACGACGAGCTGACGATAGTTGGGGTTGGTCCATCCGCTCGCGTTGTGTCCCATCTGGATATACGCAACCGGGCTTGTCTCGGCAGCCTTCACGTACGCAGCCAGATTGCTGGATTCCACCTTCGGGTTCAGCATCCGCGGGGGGGCGCCGTTACGCTGGGGCGGCGCGTTCTTCGGGTTGAAGTCGGTGCGAATCAACGGGTGCACCGATTCCTCGAAGAACACGCAGTTGTACGACTCGTCGGTGATCTCGAAATCTTCGATGCCCTTTGTGATCGGATGGGCCTTGTCGACGATCGTCATCTTCTGGACGGTGTTTTGGAAAAAACCCATCGGCGGGTGCTCGACCCCGCGAACCGTCACTGGCGAATCCCAGTCGCACGCACTGCCCACGACCTCCGAATACTCGGGCCACACCTGAACCCACGACGAATTGGAATGGTGCAGGAAGACGAATCCCTTGTTGCCGGCTCTCAACAGCTTGGGAAGCTCTTCCTTCAGCTCCCGCGGCGGCTGCGGATAGTAGCGATCGTTCGACACGAGCTTCGCGTCCTTCGGGATGACAGGTGCCGGACCACCTCCGCGCGCCTGCGTGCTGAATCCTTCGCCGGCGCGGTCGTAGAACACGTAGACATCGAACGGCTCGCTGAATTTCGGCGACAGCAGGTACTCCGCCGCGGGATGTTCGACGGACGACCATCGGATATCCGATCCGAGAGCGTCGAACATCTGGAAGAACTCTTCGCGGGGATTGAAGCCGTGACCTTTCGTCACGAGCATCACGCTGATCGGTCCGCGTCCCCACTGCGGATTGCCGCGGCCGCCGCCTCGTCCCCCCGGAGCCTGCGGAGCGCCGGGACCGGCCGGCGCACCCTGTGCCTGGCCGGCGGGCGCAGCGGGTGCGGCAGGTGCGGCCTGGCTCGACACATAGACAGTCGTGGCCGCAACCAATGCAACGGGCGCAGCGATGGCGAGAACTGTGTCGATTAAAGATGTTTTCATGCGGCGGATTCTACACCATCACCGCGCGCGGGTGCGCCCGCAGGCGCCGGGACAACGACACTCCTCTTAACGTACCGATACGTCCCACACGCGCTGGAATCGCGACGTGCCTTCAGGCCCCGACACTTCGAGCGTGACGACGAAGTCGCCGGCGCGCGTGTACACGTGCTGCGGATGCTGCTCCGTTGACGTGCTGCCGTCGCCGAATTCCCACTTCCACGACGTGACCTGCCCCACCGACTGATCGGTAAACGCCACAAGGCGTCGATTCATGTCGACCACCTTGTGCGTCCAGTACGCCCGCAGCTTCGCTGCCGGCACAGCCTCGAGCGGCATCAGTCTGAATCCCACCAGCTGATCGGCATTGCCGAAAAACGTCTGCTTGTGCGAGAGATTCCAGAACCCCACCCGCCCTTTCGCGTTCACGTCGTCGTAGTCGATGAGGCACCAGGACAGCCCGATCAGCTTGTTTTCGGTCAACTGCGATTCGATCGCGCGCTGCGGCCCGTCGCACCCGGCATAGTCGAACGGCGTGATCCAGAACTCGAGCACCAGTTTTCCCGACCCGCCGGGCTTGACGTTGTAGTCGTAGGCGGCGTTCGCATAGGGAAGGTCCTTGGTGTACTGCGCGCAGCCCCACGCCATGGTCCAGTCCTTGTCGCCGGGCGGCGTGAAGATGTGGTAGTTCTGCGCGTGCACGCCGTGATAGCCGAAATGCGCGTCCGCCCGCGGCACCCGCGGATCGAGCTCGGAACGCGGTCCGACCGCTTCCGGCGTCCAGACGTCTCGATGGTAGATGTCGATCAGCGGACCGCCGGACAGATCGCCATCGACGACAACCTCGAAGATGTCGTTGTGCAGTCCTGATCCAGCGAAGTCCCAGTAGTTGTCGAATCCCTCATAGAGAAAATAGAGCCGGTTGAGCCCCTTCACCCATCCGACCCTGACCGTCACGTCCAGGTTCTTCGTATCGTGATTCATCCCATGGCCCTGCTCGGTGTCCATGAGCTGATCCATGCCGACGGCATAGCTGGCGGGCACGCCGGCCCAATCGTCGGTCTTGCCATCGATGCGCGGGATTTGATTCGCCGGGAACTGGAAAATCTTGAACGTGACGTCCTTGCGCTCGAGCGCGAGCGGCGCGGACGAGAACACCCCGGCCAGGAGGCAGCAGAACGCCAGTCGAAGCACGGCAGAAGCTCTCATCGTTTGAAGACTTCCGGGAACAGCGGAGCGCTGGTGTTGGGTGGATAGAAATATCCCATCGACGCGTGCGCGACATCGTTGCGGTAGAGGGTATCCTGCATCAGGGTCACGTGACGGCTCGCAGACGGCACGGTCGTCGTGGCGATCCGCAACTCGCCGTTCTTCGTCAGGATTAACTCTTCGCGCCAGTCGCCCACCACGTCGGCAATCGCCACGATTCGTCCTTCGAGTGTATCGACGGGGTGGGCGCTTCCGTACTTGTGCAGGGTGGTCGTATCGCCCCGATAGCTGAAGATGTTGTAGACCTTCTGGGGGCCATCGAGCCAGTGCACCGGGTTCAACGTGATGGATCCCAGATCATCGGTGGACAAGAGCTTGCCGTCACTCGCCGAATAGAGGAACTGACCGAGCTTCCGGTTTTGTTCGGCCGCGTACAACTCGTAGCCGGGGTTTGAGGCATCGATATCGGCGAACATCCCCCAGTCGTGGATGTGGGTCGTCGGATTCGGGTGTCCCCAGATCATCCTGCCAGTGCGCGCATCGGCGACCTGGATGCCGTTGACCGGCTGCCGATCCTCGTATCCATACGCGATCTCGAGACCCGGCCGTTCGGGGACGATATCGGCCACGTAGAACACATCCTGATGTCCCAGGCCGTTGGACCACAGCGTCTTGCCGTTGTCGTCCACCATCACCGAACCGAGCGCGATCTCTTCCTTGCCGTCGCCGTCGAAATCGTAGACGTGCATCCCGTGCGCGCCCTGCCCGCGAACGGGCGGATCGGTCTCGTCGCCGAACCAGCGCCACGCCTTCACGAGCTTGCCGTCAACCAGATTCCAGGCGTCCACGTACATGAAGGTGTAGGTTCCACGCGCAACGAGAATGCTCTGCCGTTTCCCGTCGAGCTTCGCGACACCGATCTGGTTTCGGTTGACACGATTCCCGCGATTGTCGCCCCAACGCACCGGGTCGCCGCGCTCGACCCAATCGGCGCGGGCAATTTCCTTCCCCGTCATGCCGTTCAGGACGGTGATGTACTCCGGACCGTCGAGCACGAACCCGCCCTCGGCGATCGTGGCCTCCTGCTTCGTCGCCGCATACGGCGCCATCTTCAGCGCCACCTCGGCCTTGCCGTCGCCATCGAAGTCGCCGGTGATGAAGGGTGTCCACCAGACGCCCATGTTCATGTTCCAGCCGAGGTCGTAGCGCCACATGAACGCGCCGGTCCGCCCGTTGTAGGCCTCGAGCTTGAAGGTGTCGGGGCTCTCGCGAATGGTGCCCGGATCGAGCCCGTGCCCGGCGCCGGGCTGCTTGATCACGTAGTCGAAGACGCCATCGCCGTCGAGATCGCAGATGCCGACACGATTGAAAAGATAGTCGCCATGCAGCTTGATCGACCGCACCCGGTTCGGCGGCGAGTTCGCGGGCAGGATTGCCGTCTCTGAGGGCTGTTGCTCGGCATCGCGAACAACGGCGCGGACGAACCAGCTGTTGTCCTTGTCCTTCGGTGCAAAGGTGTCGACCAGATTGGTGCTCGCCGTAATCGGGGCGGCATTGACCTTGACCGGATTGCCCCCCGCCGTGCGGCGATACACGTTGAAGGCGACGCCGGCAGGGTCTGCTCTCAAGAGACGCCAGCCGATATAAACCTGGCCCGCGTCGTTCACGACCGCGACGAGACCGCGATTGAACGTTTCCTCCGCAACTGGCCGTGCCGGATCCATCGCAAGGGTGGCGGCGATGACGAGGCACACAAGGCAGCGGCGCATGGACAATGGTAACTCGCAGGGCGTAACGATGCAGGGCGCAACTTAAGTTGCGCCCTACGGCTTCGGCTCGTTGAACGAGCGCTCGATCGTGTCGTCCGGACTGGTCGAGACCGGATGGTCGCGCCAGAGCCACCGCATCATCTCGGGCAGGATCGGACCGCCCATCCGCTGGCCGTGCGTGTTCATGCCCCACGTGTAGTTCACGTCGTAGCCCTTATCGGTGAGCGCCTGCATCAGACGCACGTTCTGGAAGAACCAGTCGCGGCGCTGGTCGTAGCCCCCGCCGCGTCCCGTGCCGCGATTGTCATTGCGCCCATCCTGCAGAAACACGCGAATCGGCTTCTTCTCGCTCTTCCGCACGATGTCGGCATACGTGTCGCCGCCACGATCGCCAAGATTCACGAAGCTGCCGACGATGCTCAGCACCTTGCGAAAGTCGTTGGGGCGCTGCCACGCCACCGTGAACGCCGCAATGGCGCCCGAACTGGCGCCGCCGATGCCGTGGCGTTCGGGATCCTTCGAGACGTTGTACTCCTTGTAGAGCACGGGCATGAGCTCGTCGACGATCACGCGCGCGTACTTGTCGTCGAGCGAGTTGTACTCGGTCGGCCGGTTCGTGTCGCGATCGCCCCAGTTCTTCGGGTGCGGCTCGGGTTGTTCGGGCGTGCGTCCGGGGTTGATGAACACGGCCAGCATGACCGGTATCTCGCGCCGGTAGATCAGGTTGTCGAGCACGTTCGGCGCCCTGATATTCCCGTCCATGTCCTTGAACGCCTGACCGTCCTGGAAAATCATCAGGCTTGCCGCAGCCGCACGATTGTACTGTTTCGGTACGTACACCCAGTACGTGTGTTGTGTGCCGGGGTACGCCAGACTCGGCAGCACGAACGGCCCGCGCATCTCGCCCTTCGGCACGCCGTCGTGCGAGAGCGAATCGGGGCCGAGCTGGTAGTACGCATTCACGTCCTGCTGCGGTGCGGCAGGCGCGGGTGCCTGCGCGTGCGGCACGGCTGCCGCGGTCAGCACGGCGCTCACTATCGTCGCGCGTGTGATGTGTGTCATAGGTGACCGTACTCTAGCAAGCCGGCGCTTCGACGAAAACCGGCCTTGCGATGGCGAGCCGATGATAAAATAGAAGGTACGAGCCTTGCAGCGAGGATGTCACTATGAAACTCCTGCTATCGACGATCTGCATCGTGGGACTGGGCTCGGCCGGTCTGAGCGCGCAAGACCGTCCCGATTTCTCGGGAACCTGGAACATGGATCTCGCGCGGAGCGAAGCGGCTGCCCAGGGCACCCCCATTAAATCCGTCACGGTCCTCATCCGTCAGACTCCCGGCGAAGTGCGCGTCGAAACCACGCGCGACGGCAGCACCGAGCTCGTCAGGTATCTTCTGTCTGCCGAGAAGCCCGCGGGCTCTCAGGAGCGCGTCGGCCTGTTCAAGTGGGACGGTCAGCGGCTCGTCACCACCCTCGTCGTCAGTATCAACGATCGGCCAATCACCGTGCAGGAAACCCGGAGTCTGAGCGCCTCGGGCACCGAGATGACGGTCGAGATCAACGTCGCCGTGGAACACGGCTACCAGACGGGCGGAAGCAGCGTCGCTCGATCCCAGAGCGTGTCGAACGCGTCAAAGGGAACGAACGTCTTCGTCAAGGCGCCATAGGCGGCCCGGGAGAGTCGCCCGACTCTACCCGAGGTCCGAGAGCCCGCCCAGCCGGCCGTTGCTGTCGCCCCACGTGTCGATCGGTACCGCCATGTGGTCGAGCATCGACAGGAACAGGTTCGCCATCGGCGTTTCTTCCGCGTAACGGATATGACGCCCGGGACGGATGGCGCCACGGCCCCGGCCGGCGACGACCGCCGGCAGGTTGTGGTGCTGATGCTGATTGCCGTCGGCGAGCCCGCTGCCGTAGACGATCATCGAGTTGTCGAGCAGCGTGCCGTCGCCGTCGCGAATCGACTTGAACTTCTCGAGCAGGTAGACGAACTGCTTGATGTGGTACTCGTTGATCTGCGTCACCTTTTCGATCTTGGCCTTGTCGCCCTGATGGTGCGTGAGGCCGTGGTGTCCCTCGGTGATGCCGATTTCCGGGTAGTTCCTCGGGCTCTGCTCGATGGCCAGCAGCACCGTGATGACGCGCGTCATGTCGGTCTGGAACGCGAGCGCCATCAAATCGACGATCAGCGCTGAGTGTTCGGCGAAGTCATCGGGCACGCTGGCCGAGGGCGCGTCGACAGGCACGCGCTCGGCATTGCGCGCTTCGGCGGTCTGAATCCGCTTCTCGATGTCGCGAACGGCATACAGATACTCGTCGAGCTTGCGCTTGTCGTCGCCGCCCAGCGACGTCTTGAGACTCTGGGCCTCGCCGAGCGCGAGGTCGAGAATGCTCCGCCGATAACTTCCCATGCGCTGACGCCGCGCCGGATCCTTTTCGTCGTCGGCCACACCGAACATGCGCTCGAAGACCGCCCGCGGCCGAATCTCCGGCGGGTTGGGCGTGTTCTCTGTACGCCACGACAAACTGTTGCTGTACGCGCAGCTGTAGCCGTTGTCGCAGTTGCCGCCTTGAATGCCTTCCTCGCATCCGAGCTCGAGCGATCCGAACCTCGTCTGTCCCTCGAGGTGACGGGCTGCCACCTGATCCATCGACAGGCCGGCCTTGATGTCCTTGCCGTAGGTTTTCCTCGGATGCGCGCTGGTCAGATACGCCGCGCCGGCGCGCGCGTGGTCGCCGCCGCCGTCGCCGTGCTCACGGCCGGCGTCGGACGTCAGCCCCGTCAACAGGAGCACGTCGTCACGGAACGGCACGAGCGCGCGTGAAATCCGCGGCAGTTCGCCAAGCGGGCTCGAACCGAGCGCGCCGGCAGGCGGGGTCCCCAGCGCGGCAGCCGCGATGGGGTGCCCTGGCGTCCAGTCTTCCATCACGATGCCGTTCGGCACGTAGAGGAAGGCCATGCGGTTGGGCGCGAGCGACTTCTTGATGGCCTGCGACGCAAACGCCGGGTACATCGCATCGAGAAACGGCAGCGCAACGGCCGCCCCCATGCCCCGCAAAACTGTCCGTCGCGAAAGAGTGCTTCATATCAGTCTCTTATTCTGCCCTGGTCCGCATTTGAAATGCCTGGCTGTTGACGATGCCGGTCACCACCGCCGCAAAGCGATAGTTCTCGTCCGCGGCGCCGCGGGCAATCTGATCGACGACCGGCCGGTCCGAGCGTTCGAGCCCCCGGCCAAGGCCGTAGGTCATCAGTTTTTCGGTGAAATGTCGGACGAACGCCCCCGAATCGGATCGCAGCAGCGCCTTCAGGCCTTTCGCTCCGGTGAACGATCCGGCCGTCGCGCAGCGTGCCTGTCGTATCGAGGTCGAAGTTCCCGTCCTTCAGCCGCCACGCGCCCGCGGCATCGTAGTTCTCCAGGGAGAACCCGATCGGATCCATCGAATCGTGGCAGACCGCACAGCTGGGATTCGGCGCGATGCTGCTCCAGCCGCTCGCGCATCGAGGCGGCCGTGCCGAGATCTTTTTCCTGCAATGGCGGAATGTTGTCGGGCGGAGGCGGCGGCGCCGCGCCGAGCAGATTGTCGCAGCACCCACTTGCCGCGCAGCACCGGCGAGGTGCGCGTGGCGTAGGACGAGATCGTCAGGATCGAGCCCTGCGTCACGATGCCGCTGCGCTCGTTGCCGTCGAGCACGACGCGCTGGAACTTCTCGCCGTCGACGCCCGTGATGCCGTAGTAGCGCGCCAGCGAACCGTTGAGATACGTGAACCGGCCGTCGATGAAGTCGAGGATGCTCCGGTCTTCTCTCACGACGGCGCTGATGAACAGCACGCGTCTCCTGCCGCATGTCGTCGAGCAGCTCGTCGTCAACGGACAGGAACTTCTCCGAGTCCGGCTTCGTTCGATCCATCAGGCGCAGGTTCAACCATTGCTCGCCGAAGTTCTCGACGAGCGCCGACGACTTTCGAGTCCTGCAGCATGCCGCGTCACCTGCGCGTTCAGCACCGCGGGTTCGTGAAGCCGCTTCTGTCCGGCCACGCGGAACAGCTCGTCGTCGGGCATGCTGCTCCAGAGGAAGTACGACAGCCGCGACGCGAGCTCGTGGTCGCTCAACCGATACGGGGTCGGCGAGCGGGTTTCGCTCGCCCCCTCCGGAAACCCCTGCCCGACCGCCGTTTCAGGATCGCGCTCGATCCGGAACAGGAAATTCGGCGAGACGAGCACCGCCTCGATCGCGAGCTGCACGGCGTGCTCGAGCGAGTCCGCTTTGCTGGACCTCGTTCACGAGATCGAGCAGCCGCCGCACTTCGTCCGGCGTGGCCGGCCGGCGGTAGGCGCGCGTGACGAGGTTCGTCACGATCTGACGGGCGCACGCGGCGCGTAGTTCCTGCGACCGCAGACGAAGATCTTCTTGTTGGCCGTCGGCGAAGCGCGCCGACGGGTTGAACGGGCCGAGGACCCGCATGTAGTCGACGAACAGCTCCTGGCGGCCGTCGGCGTTGATCAGCTCGAACGGGTTCGGATGGTTCGCGAGATCCGGCCAGGACACGCGCAGCGCGGTGGTCGCCCGCGGTCACTTTCACGCGCGCGACGTTGTCACCGTGCGAGTAGTTGTAGTTGCCGTCGCCTTCGACGTAGTCGCTCGCCACCGTGCGTACCGTCGATGCTGAAGCTCATCAGCATCGGCGGAAACGCCTGGCGCAGTTTCTCCTCGCGCGCTTTTCGCTCTTCGTCGGTTGGCGGCCGGCGGGGGCCGGCCGCGACCGCTCCGCGTCCCCGGCCACGGGCCGGCTCGGGTGCCGGCTGCACGACATCGGCCGACGGCAGCGGGTCTGCTGGAGCAGCGGCCGCGCTCGCGAACGGCCGCCCCGGCCCGACGGGCTTTCCGCGACCGCGGTAGTTGCCGTATCGCCACCTGAACTCGTACTCGCCGTCGACCGGGAAGTGATAGGTCGCGTACAGCGTGCCGCGCATCGAGTACGGCGTTTCGTTGCCCTTCGCCTGCAGGTCGTCCTGCATCTTCTTGGGCGTGAGCACGATCAGCTGTCCCGGTTTTTCCGGGTAGCGCCTCGCCGAACACCGCGGCTCGAGCGACGACCCGCGCCGCGTTGACGTACTTCTCCATCAACATCGGCGAGAGCGACAGCACGTCGCCGATGTTGTCGAACCCGTAGCCTGAGTCGTCTATCGGAAACTCGTCGGCCGGGCGGATCGTGACGCCAAGCAGATCGCGAATCGTGTTGTTGTATTCGACCCGGTTCAGCCGGCGCGCGGTGACTCGCCCCGGATCGGACGCCGATGCATCCGCGGCGATCTCCGTGATGCCTGGCACCGTGCGAATCCACGCCGACACCGCGGCCACGTCGCCGGAAGGCAACGGCGCCGCCGGTCGCGGAGGCATCTGTCCGGTTGTGATCTTGTCGAGCACCTTCTGCCACACGTCGGCCCGCTGCCGGGCGGCTGTGCCGTCGCGGAACCCCTCGAGGCTCAGCTTGCCCGTCTGCAGCCGGTCGTTGTGACACCGGATGCAACTCCGCGACAGCACTGGCAGCACGTCCTGCTCGAATTCACCGGCAGCCGGCGATGCCGATTGCCCGAGAAGATTCGAGCCGGTGAAGACGCCGCTCGCGATCGCGGCGGTCAGCACAAAGATCGAAGTTGCTTTCATTCGCACCATTTCAAGGCGCAACCAAAGTTGCGCCCTGACCGTCCCTCAGCCCTCAGCCCTTAGCCCTCTTAGAACCCCATCCGCAGGCCAAGACGGATGTAACGTTCCGAGTATTCACGTCCGGCGCTCTGCGTCGAGTTGATGACGCCGAAGCCGTTCAGATTGCGCACGGTTCCATCCGGATTGAGCTGCAGGTTCGACACGTTCGTGCCGCTCGGGCTCGCGAACGTTGGCCTGTTGAACAGGTTGTAGACATCGACCTTCAGCTGCAGGGTCTTGGCCCCACCGAGGGCCAGCGTGCGGCTCAGGCTCAGGTCGAAGTTCAGCACGCCGGGCCCGCGCAGGCTGTTGAACGTGCCGTTGCCGAACCGCGGCGTCGGTCACCGACTTGAACGCGAGAACGTCGAAGTACGGCGTCTGCGGACCCACGTCGCCGAAAATTTCGACCTTGTCCTTCACCTGGTCGGCCAGCTGCGGATTCCCGGGGGCGTTGAGCGACGTGGTAGCCGACGTCACCGTGAACGGCGTACCGTCGTACGCGGTGAACGTGGAGCTCACCTGCCAGTCCCTCGCGATCGCCGCCAGCGCGCCACCCGAGTTGAGGTGCGCACGGCCCGGGCCGAACGGCAGCTGATAGATCACCGAGGCGTCAACCTTGTGCGGCGTGCTCGTGCCGAGCCGGGCCTGCTGGAACGTACCACCGCCCTGCACGGCTTTGTTCAGGTGGTAGAACTCCGGGATCGCGATGTTGCCCGCCCACCAGTCGATCGCCTTCGAGTAGGTGTACGCCGACGTGAACTGGAAGCCCGCGATCATCCGGCGCGTGACGCTGAGCTGCAGCGAATCGTAGGTGATCTTGCCCCACGGCCTGAACACGTTCATCGCAGCCGTCGTGCGAAGACCGTTGGTGAGGTTGGGCTGGTTGAACGGCTGGCTCGCGGCACCACCGCCAATCTGACCGTAGTTGAGGTTCACCTGACGTGTCTGATCGTTCTGACGGTTGGCGACGTAGCCGACCGTCACGCTGAGCGAATGCGGGAAGAGCTTCTGCGCCGTGACGTTCCACGACGTGATCGTGCCGCGGACGAATTCTCCTTCGAGCGTCGTCACGCCCGCACCAGCCGGCAGCCGGACGACGCCGGGCGACAGATCGAGCGCCGGCACGAGCGGCACACCGGCGCTCAACGAGCCGACCGGTGTGAAGGTATTCGGTCCCTGCTCGGTGATCTGGATCACCTGCGGAAACGCCTGCGCGATGCCGCCCACGCGAGTGATCGCGTTGTCGCTTTGCGGGTTGCGCGAGAAGCCGACGCGAATGACCGTGTCGTCGGTCGGCCGGTAGGCCCAGCCGAGCCGCGGCGTGAAGAGATCCTTCTGGACCTTGATGTCGCACACCTGCGGGTTGGCGGCGCCGATGCCGCACACCTGCAGCAGGTTGCGTGTTGAAGTCGAACATCTCGAGCCCGCGATCGGTGCGCGTCGGGAACGGGTAGTACTCCCAGCGGACGCCAACCGACGCGGTCATCTTGGGCGTGATCTGCCATTGGTCGCGCAGGTACAGCCCCGACGCCCAGCCGCGCACCGTCGCCGGCCACTCCGCGCCCTTTCGCACCGTCGGTGTCGAGCAGCGGCGTCATCACCTGTGCGTTGCGCGAGAACGGCAGCCCCAGCAGGAAATCGGCGAACTGATTGAAGCGTGTTCGGCGCGGTGCCGCCGCTCAGCGCGGTCGCGCCGCCGTTGAACGTGAAGACCGGCACCTGCGTCTCGTAGTGATTCAGGTAGTTGTGCTGCACGTCGAAGCCGAACTTCACGTTGTGCGTGCCCTTGGTCCAGCCGGCGTTGCCGCTGAACTGCATCTGGTTGTCGGCGTAGTCGCGCATCTGGCTCGGCGTCACCAGCGCCCATGGGCCCATGTTGAACTGCGGCGCCGCGCGGTCGCGCGATCGCGGCGGCTGGCAGGCATTGGGAATCGCGAAGTGATCGCCCCAGCATTCGTCTTCCGGTCCCTCAGGTCCGACCCAGCTGTGATACGGCGTGTAGCCGAACACACCGTCGACGACGAACGACTGGGACAGGATGGAAGTGGCGAGCACCGATCCGCTCGTGATGTTGGCCTGCCAGAGGCGGCCGACGCTCAGCGGGTTGTACTCGGCGCCGTCGAGCGACGGAAAGATGCCGTGGCTGTTCTGCCGGCTCCCGAGCCAGCTGATCCGGTTGTTCAGGTTCAGCCGGTTGCCGGGCGTCCACGTCATCTTCGTGTCGATCTTGTGCAGCGTCGATTCGTAGTTGTCACGCGCGTAGTAGTTGTCGGTGTACCCCGGCCCCGTCGGCAGCACGAGCTCGGCGAGCAGCGAGCGCGAGATCGAATTGATGCGGTTTTCCGGGATGTAATTGCAGCTCGCGAACCGTGGATCGTTGACAGAGGTCAGCCCGGGCAGTTGGCGAACGCAAACGGGACGCGCCCGACGCCGTTCGCGCCCGTCAGCGGATCGTAGATAACCGTATTCGTGTTGCCAAACTGACCCGGCCCGCAGGTCCGCCGGGGCCAGCGTGTTCAGGCCGGTCGTGCCGGTCGACACCTCGCCTTCGGCGAGCTGCACCGTGCCGTCCTTCACACGCCGCACCTCGCTCTCGACGCTCACGAAGTAGAACAGCTTGTTCCGCACGATCGGCCCGCCGATCGTGCCGCCGAAGATGTTCTTGTTGTCCTGACCTTTGTCGGCGCCCGCGGGGAGGAAGTACGGCCGGTTCTTGAGCGCCGAAGACGTCAGGTACTCGAACAGCGAACCGCTCACGCTGTTCGTGCCGCTCTTCACCTGCACGTTCACCGCCGCGCCGCCCGCCATGCCCTGATCGGCGTCGAAGCTGTTGGTGACGACGCTGACCGTTTCGACCGCTTCGAGGGCCGGGCTGTAGGACTGGATGTCGGGATACCACTGATTGGTCACCGCCGCGCCGTCGATTCTGAAGAGCGTGTTGTTCGGCGGCTGGCCGTTGATCGACACACCCATCGACCGCGCCGGGTTGTTGATGCCGCCCGCCTGAATCATGTACGGCGCAGCCACGCCGGGCATCAGCCCGATGAAGCTCTGATACGAGCGGCCGGCCGTCGGCAGATTGACGATCTGCTCGCTCGTCGTCTGCATCTGCACCGCCGCGCTCTCGGTCTGGAGCACCGCCGCCGTGCCCGACACGAGAACCGTCTCCTGCAGCGTACCCACGCTCAACCTGACGTCGACGCGCACCGACGTGCTCTGCGGCACGACGATGTCACGCGAAGCTGGCCGACTGGAACCCGGTGAGCGTCACGTCGACCTGATACGTGCCGGTTGGAATATTGGGAAAGTTGTAGCCGCCCGTCGCGTTCGTCGTGCCTTCACGCGTCTGGCCGGTCTCGGTGTGCGTCATCTTGACGGTGGCGCCGGGCACCGCGAGACCGGTCTCGTCGGTGACGTTCCCGACCAGCGTGCCGTAAAGCGTTTGTGCAGAGGCCGCAACGGAGAACAGGATCGCCGCAATCGTGACGAACGTGATCGCGCAGCCTCGAACCCTGAGTGACGCGTGCATCGTGCTCATCCGTCCTCCTGAAGAGAAAACAAGTCCTGGACGCTGGCCCGAACCACCGGGAACTACTAGATCTATTAGAAGATTGGAGAGCAGTGTAAGTCGTTCTGGGGAAAGGCGGTAGGGGCCTGATACAACTTGATACAGACCATTTTTCTGGATCTCATCTGATGAGACTGAAGCTCACCTGACGAGAATTGTCGCTTCCGCACTGCGGCCCCGGTCGTCAGCCGCGACGATTCGGTGAGTGCCGGGCGACAGCGGCCACTGGAGGGGTTTGTCCGAGTCCGATGTTCCTATCGTGCGCCCGTTCACCGTCCATTCGATGCGGCCGGCGGTACGATCGGCAGAGACGCGAAATGCCAGCGTCTGGTAGGACGATCGCAGCGTGGGATCGATCAGGTAGGTCGCGCCCTCGGGCGGATTCTGAATCGCAAATGTCGGCGATCGGCGATCGGCTGGACGATGGTCGATCGACGATGGACGATCGACGAGCGCCGATGGCCGACCGCCGATTGCCCATCGACCATCCGTTTGCGCCCACTGCCGGTACTCCGGCGGCCAGACCACGATGACGCCGTCTTCACTGGCATGGTGCCAGCTGCACGGAAGATCGGCGGCGCCGGCCGGCAGCCATTCGCCGACTCGCGCCGGGCACGACTCGCCGGCGCGCATGCCGGAGAGCGCGCAGATTGATGTCCGTGTGACATCGCCCGTCGGCACAGCCAGCGGCTTGTCCATCACATCTGGTGCCCCTGCGACGCGCTTCTGTGCCGCCAGCATCACTCCGTGAAAAATGGGCCCGGCGCCGGTGACGCCGGAAGAGTTGGTCAGGGGCGAGCGATCGAAGTTGCCGACCCACACACCAACCGTGACATCACGCGTGTAACCGATCGCCCAGTTGTCGTGGTAGCCCTCGGACGTGCCCGTTTTCGCGGCGACCGGAAATGGAAAGTCGAGGCTTCCACCACGCCCGAAGATGTACTCGCGTGCGTCGGCGTCCGAGAGAATGTCGGTGATCCAGAACGCCGTCCTCGGCGAAATCAACCTGATCGCGGTGCGACGGTTGTCGGGAATCGCCACCGGCGCGACGAGCACGCCGCCTCGCGCGAAGGTCGCGTACGCGCCGGCCAGCTGCGCCAGCTGCACTTCCGCATTCCCGAGCGTCATGCCGAGGCCGTAATGGGAAGGCGTCTTGTCGAACGACGTCAGCCCCGCGCTGCGCAGGAAACGCACGAGTTTGGGAACGCCGATCTCGGCCGCCACGGCCACCGCGGGTACGTTTTCCGAACCGGCGAGCGCGCGGCGGACGAGCAGCGGCCCTCGGAATCGCCCATCGTAGTTCCGCGGGCTGTAGACGATGCCGGGCTCCGCCGTCGGAAAGTGAGAGGGCACATCGGCGACGACCGATGCCGGGCTCCAGCCTTCCTCGAATGCCAGCGCGTAGGTAAACGGCTTCAGCGCCGACCCCGGCTGCCGCAGTGCGAGCGGGCCGTTAATCGTGCCGCCATGCGCGGCGTCGAAGTAGTCGCCCGATCCTTCCCAGGCCAGCCACTCGCCCGTATCGTTCTTCAAGACGACGACGGCCACGTTCCGCGCGCGATGCTGGTCGAGCGTGGGACGCTGACTGCGGATGATGCCCTGCACGTCGCGCTGCAGGCCGGCGTCGAGGGTCGTTTCGATGCGATGGGGCCGCGCGTCCTTGTAGCTCGCCAGCACCATTTCGACGAAGTGCGGCGCGACCCACGTCGATGCGTCGTGCTGGAACGTCAACCGCTCGGCTCGCGCCTCGGCGGCCAGCACGGGACTCAACAAGCCAAGCGCCGCCATGTCGTCGATGACGCGTCTCTGCCGGCTCAATGCGGCGGCCGTGTTGCGAAACGGATTGAAGCGCGAGGGGCGCTGCGGCAGTCCGGCGATGAACGCCGCCTGCGCCGGTGTCAGCATGCTGGCGGACGTTCCAAAGTAGGCGTGGCTCGCGCGTTCTGCGCCCTGGATCTGATTGCCGTATGGCGCGAGATTGAGATAGAGCGCGAGAATCTCTTGTTTGGCGAAGCGATGCTCGAGGCGAAACGCGACGATGGCCTCGCGAATCTTGGCAGACCAGCCGCGCGCGCGACCGGCGCCCCTGTTGGCTCGCGCGACGAGCAGCTTGGCCACCTGCTGGCTGATCGTGGAACCACCCTCGACAATGGCGCCTTCACGCAGGTTCCGCCACGCCGCGCGCAGAATGGCCAGGGGATCGAGACCGATATGGCGGTAGAAGCGGCGGTCCTCTGCGGCAATCGTTGCCGACACGAGATTCGGTGGAAGCGCGCGGCCGTCGAGCCAGACGCCGCGCGTCCCGTCCTCCGACCGCGATTCGTACAGCACCTCTCCATTCCGATCGAGCACGGTCGTCGATTGGTGCTCACCCGGATCGAGGAGATCGGCGGAGAGCGGACCGAATCGCAACCACACGACGGCCGCAAGAGCAGCGACACCCGCTCCGATGATCGCCCTTTTGATGCGCGGCGAAAGCCGTCGCGTCACCGCTGGACCTCGATCACGGCCGTTTCCGTGCGGCCGAACACTTCAGGCTCGTACATTTCTTCCGCGTGGGCCGGAGCCGTCCGGAACGTACCGGCCGTCGTCGCGCGCACGATGTAGGTAAATTCGTGGCGCCCTACGTCGAGCCGTGTGGCGAAGAGCTGGATGCGATCGTCGTGGCGCTCGATGTGATCGAATCCGCCGTGCATCCACCAGCTCTGCCAGCCGCCTTGACGCTCGAGCTGTTGCTGCTCGCCCTTCAGGGCCGCGGCGGTCGTCGCGAACCACGATTCCACCGGCTCGAAGCCGGCGGGCAGCGGATCGGTCACCGCCACATATCGCCGTTCTTTCGTCAGGTTGAACGAGAGGGTGACCTTGACGAGATCTCCCGCCTTGTACGACAGCGCGGGCGCCGCGGCCGGGCCGTTTTCCCGATACGGCTCGTACCGGCGCTCGACGTTGAACCCGCTGTCGAGCCCTTGCTGGTAGAGCTCGTTCGAGGCGTACTTAGACGCGTCACATAGAAGAGCGTTCCCGTCCCCTCCCGGGTGAACGTCAGCTCGCGCTTCGAACCCGGTGACGTCCTGGCGGCGAGCGTCGCCATCGGCACGTCCTGGGTAACGGCCTCGGCCGAACGGCCCTCGAACCGGCTGCGCACGAGCTCGTCGTTCGAGAACTTCACGACGGCGCGGAAGTCGGGCACATCGGTCTCGTACTTCTGGTAATAGGCCACGAGCGCTTCCATCACGCGCGCGTTTTCCTGCGTGTTGTTCCATCGGCCGTTCTTTCGCGCCGCGAGCAGCCAGCGCACGATCGGGCGAACCAGCTGATCCGCGCTCGAGCCGCGCATCAACGATCGAAGGACGATGGCCGTCGAGTTGACGTTCGAATTCCAGAACCAGAGCAGATACGGATCGCTCAGCTCCTCGACGTGGGCGCTGCCACCCTCGGGAAGTATGGCGTTCGCGATTCGGCGCTGCAGCTCTTCCGGCCGGCGGCCGGTCTCGCCCTTCGCCGCGAGCGCGTCGAGGAGATAGGCCATTGCGAACACCGGCATGCGATCGAGGCGCGTGTACAGGCGGTTGATGTGCGAGTCCTGATTTCGTCCGCCCTCGACGAGGACTTTCACCGCGAACGTCTGCCACGCCGTATATGCCGGCCACCATCCATCGTCGGCCGGCGGCGTCTCGTTCAACTCTTTCTCGAGATACGTATACGCCTGCTGCAGCATCTCCCTGTCGACGTCGTACTTCAAGGCTGCCGCCTGGTGGAAGACGTGTAATAGGTATGCCGTGAGATACGCCGACGTGAACCGGCAGTCGCCGGCCCAATAGGTGAACCCGCCGTCCGCGCATTGGAACTTGCGCAAACCTGTGATCGTTTCCTGCGAGACGCGGCGCAGGTCTGACGCGTCGATGCCCGGCAGCTTGAACGCCTCACCGAGATCCGACGCGAGCAACATGGCAAGCGCGCGCGATCCCTGTTGCTCCGCGCAACCATACGGATACTCGACGAGATACCGCGCGCCCTCGCCGAGCCCGACGAGCGCGGTGGAAGACACCTGAACGTTCAGCCCGCCGAAACCGGGAACCACACCGGCGGGCATCACGATGGTCTCTTTCGCGTTGGGCTGCGCTTCGCCGTAGGCCGCGACGGTTTCCGGCGAGACGAGCACCTCCACGGGAATCACGTCCTCGAAGGCATCGCTTTCCTCGCCAAGCCGGGCGGTCATCTGCACGCGCGCCGCACCAATCGCCTTCGCCACCGTGTCGAACCTGACTTCGATCGAACCGTTGCCCGCCACCTGCACGACCTGCCGGCCGTTCCCTTTGATCTCGAGGATCGCGGGGTCGAGGCTCCGCATCGTGACAATCGCGGTGCCCGCCTCTTTCAACTGACTGGTGACGACCGACCCGAAGTGCGACGTGTCTCCCACAGCCATGAAGCGCGGAAACGCCGGCTTCAGCGTGACCGGCTTGTTGATGCGGATCTCGCTGTCGGCCGCGCCAAAGCGCGAGGCCTTGTCTGCGGCGACCGCCATGATCCTGTAGGTCGTCAACGACTCGGGCAGCTTGACGTCGATGCTGGCCACTCCGTTGGCATCGGTCGTGACCGATCCGAGCCAGAAGGCGAGGACGCGGAAATCCTTGCGCGTCGATCCGTCGGCGCCACTCTCGGCTCCGCCGCCACCGCCCTCATCTTCGCCTTTCGGGATCACGGCGCGGCGGCTGATGAGCCGCTGCCGATTATCGACGTTCACCACTTGCAGCGCCTTTTCGAGGTAGACCGAGCGAAGCACGTCGGGTGTCTTGAATGCCGTGAGCGAGAGCACGCCGTAGTCGACGGCCCACAGCGTGACCTCGCTCGATGCGGCCGCGCCGCGGAAGTCCTTGACCTGCACTTTGACGGCCGCGGTGTTGGCGGGCCGGTACTCTTCTTTGTCCGCGTTCACCGACAGCGACAGGCGCTTCGCGCCATCGTCCACCTTGAGCTCGACGTAGCCAAGACGGAACGATGGCTTCCCCGGATCGCTGCCGTCATTGCTTTGTTCCGGGGGCCCCTGCCCCCCGGTAGGCGCTTCCGCTCGCGGGGGCCCGTTGCCCCGCTCCGCTTCAGCGCTCGTCCGGCCTTTGACGAGCAGCACCGAGACGTAGACGTTCGGGATGTCGTCTTCGGTGATGGGAACCGTCACGTACTCCTGAGAGGACGTCAGCGCGAACTGCCGGTGCGTGCGCACGCCTTCGCGCTCGGTGGTGACGAGCGCCGTGGCGCGTTCCCACGGCGACTGGATCATGATGCGCGCCGAGTCGCCGGGCCGGTACGTGTTGCGCTCGGGTACGAGCGTGATGCGGTTGTGGTCGAACCGCTCCCACGCCGTGTATCCCTCGCCGAGCACGTAGAAGCTCGTCAACGTTCGAGTCACATGGCCCGCCTGGTCGCGCGCCACCGCCGTCAGCTCGAAATATCCTCCGCTCGAAAACGGAATCTGCAGCGGAACCGGCTCCGCACCCGACGTCACGTTCCAGGTGCCGACCTGGGTTTCCTCGCGCGTGGTGTCCCAGGTGTAAAAGCCGTTCCCCTCGGCACGCCTGACGCTGTGCCACTGAATCTGCTTGATCGAGATTTCCACGGGTACGCCGGCAGCCACCTTGCCCTCGTTGGACACCGCCACGACAGCCGTGCTGAGACCGGTCTTCTGATCGATGAAGTACGACGGCACCATCACACCGACATACCAGGGAGCGGGATGGACGACGAAGCTGGCGCGGCCGGCAATGCGCTGACGCGAGACATCCTCGACATCGCCCTCGAACACATACCGGTATGGACGTCCCAGATCGGCGGACGTGTCGAAGTTCATGGTGAACTGACCGTTCGCCCCAAGCACGTTCTCGTCGGCCCCGACGTCTTCGGGCCCCATCCTCCTGGCGCAATCACCCGCGAACACGAAACGCGAATCAGGAAAGTGCTCGCGGATGGCGTCCGGCGGATTGCAGATCGACTCGCGCGTGGCCTTCCAACTGATGGCGCGCTTCCCCATTGACGCACCGAACAGGTACTTCGCGGTTACGACGCCCGTCAGCCTGGCGCCGGCCACGTCCGAGTCGCTGCCGAGCGTCGCATCGACGCGGAAATCCGGGCGCCGGTACGCGGCGACGAGGAACGTTCCAGTGACCGCCGGCTCCATCTCTTCGTCGTCATCGTCTGGCTTCCCGGGCTTCGGCTTTACACCGCCCCACGATGCCTTGATGCGATAGGTCCCCAGTGCTCCATCGCCAGGCAACTTGAGCGTCCACTCCGAACTGCTCCATTCGCCCACTTTGATCGTGCGTTTATCGACCTCTTTGTTCTGACTGTCACGGACGCTGACGTCGACCGCCGTGCCGGCGGGCAGGAGCCTGATGCCCGTCGGCGTATCCGATCTGAGAATCGCCTTGAAGTGAATTTCTTCGCCCAGCCGGTACACGCCGCGATCGGTGAAGACCGATCCGCGCAACAGCGGATCGGCTTCAGCCGGGTTTGGATAGACACCGAAGTCCCACGGCGCGATGCCCTCGTGCCACGAATTGCCCGCATAGGCGAGGTCGCCGTCCTTCTCGGCCACGACGATGAAGTCGAGGGCCGGCTCGTACCAGTCGCGCCCGAGGCGCGGTGCCGCTCCACCGATCGCCGCACCGTCGGCGCCGGTGGTGCTTTCCCACGCGACGGCACCGTCACGCCTGATGAGCGACACGCGCGCGCCCGGCACGGGCTCGCCGGTATCGAGACGCGTGACGAAGGCCAGCGTGTTCTGCGGACTGTATTTGACGTTCACGCCGAGGTTCGTCACCTGCACGATGGTGGAACGATCGGGTTGTCTCGTTCGCCTGCGCGACTTGTCGATCGGGTTGCCTTCGTGCACGCCCAGCCACACGATGCCCCGGCCGGCGGGCCCGAGCGCGCGGGAAAGATCGATGCCGGCAGACTGGATGGCGTCCGTTTTCGTGCGGAGCGTCCGGTTGACACCGGCGCCAGGCGGAAGCTCGGTGAACCGGGGATCGACCGCCGAAATGGTCTCCATCAGATCACCGCGGCTCACCGGCTGCGCCCATTGCGTGGCGTCGAGAAAATTGCGCGTGAAGAAGGGCACCACCTGGCCCGATGTCGACTCCCACACGCCATGACCGTCGCCAAAGCTGGTGAACGCCGACTCGTGCCAGTTCTCGACGATGTCGGTCCAGTCGTAGCCGAGCGTCTGTCCATCTCGCGCGGATTGCAGGCTGGCATCGAGCCTCACAACGTAGCTGCGAGCCGGCGGCTGACGGGCGAAGCCCGCGTCTTCGAGCGAAATATCCGACGGAAAATCGTACTGCCACGTTTCTTTCCGCGCCGGTTGCGACGGTTTCAGGAGCGGCTGGCTGGCGGCATCCGTGACGTCACGAACCGACAGCGCCGCCTGAAAGCGCTGGAAATCGACGCCGCCGCCTCGCAGCCGCACGGGGTTCCAATTGGACGGATCGCATTCGCGGCGGCACTGGAACCCTTCGACAAAGAAAGTTTCCTCGGCCTCGATGCGAATGGTCTGCGGCTTCGTCGGAAGCGCGGGGCCTTCCACACCTCGCAACTGCGTGTCGATGCGCGCCCTGATCCAGCTTTCGGTCGGCACAGGGCTCGTGATTTCCACGACGACGAGGTCGTCCGCGGGCGGAAAGCGCTTCTTGTCCCAGTCTTGTGCGAGCGCGAATGTAAGGGGCGCAGTCGACGCGGCCGCGGTCGCCGCGGCGGCCACCTTGGCATCGAACCGCGCGACCGCCTGCCGGTTGTTCGTTCGCAAGCGTGCCCGTCCGGCGTCGCTCAGTTGGGGCCTGTCCCAGTCGTGCGGTTCGAAGTTCAGCGCGAGATGCGAGAGCAGCTCTGCAGGTGCGACCGGCTGGTTGAAGCGGAACGCCACCAGCATGGGGCCGTCGTACCGGCCGTTTCTGCGGAGCGGCTGGGCGGCGCGCAGTTTGACGGTGGGCGTCGTGAACGTAAACGTATACGGCGCGGCGAGCCGCCGGCCACTGGTGGCTGCCGCCGACGTGTTCACCGTGACGGTGTATCGCGTGGCGAACGGCAGCTTTCGTTTGGGATCGGGCGTGTAAATGAGGATCGTGGTGCCCGACCAGCGGAACGCGCCCCCTGGAATCGCCGGCGCGATGGTGACAAACGGTGCAGTGACGGGCTGCGGGATCCGGCCGAGCGCGACCATCGGCTCGGAAAACACGATCCGGATCTCGTTTACCTGCTCGAGGCTGTCGGCTTCTCCCGTGGGGCCGCTGCTGACCACGGTGAGATTGCCTGAAGGCAGCTGCGCGGCGACTGAAATCGACGAGAGCAGTACCAGGAGAATCGCGAGCCTGAAAGGGTGGAGCGTCATGGCCGTCCTTTTATCGCATCGATGTAGGGTGGAACTTCAGTTCCGCAACGGAAGAGCGCAGTCGTTCTATCGGCCCGGCGGGAGGGGGGAATTACGCGCGGGACCTTACCAACTTTGATACCGGTTTGGGGAATTTGCTCCGGGCGGCGAAAAAGGGGTCGGGTGCAATTTTCGGGACAAATGTTGCAGCCGAAAATTGCACCCGACCCCTTTTTCTAATTCGCGAGGCGCGGTGTGCTCTTGACGGGGATGGTCACTGCGGAGCCGACACCTGCGGGGTCGAACTGGCCTTCGACCAGCCGCCACGCGTCGGTTTCCTCGAGCAGCTTCGCGGCAAACGCCGTGTGCAGGGCGTGGCCGCCGCGGTGCGCGACGAGATGTCCGATGATTGGATAGCCGACGAGCGCCATGTCGCCGATCACGTCGAGGATTTTGTGGCGCACGAACTCGTCTTCGAAACGCAGCGCGTTCAACGCGCCCGTTTCGCCCAGCACGATCGCGTTCTCGAGCGAGCCGCCCAGCGCCAGGCCGTTCTGCCGCAGCATCTCGACTTCCTTCAGGAAGCCGAACGTGCGCGCCGGCGCGATTTCCTCGATGAACGACTCCTCGGTAATCTGCATCGTCCGCGTCTGATGACGCAGCATCGGGTGATCGAAGCTGATGCTGTAGGTCACCTTGAAGTGATCCGACGGATAGAGCGCGATGCGCTTGTCGCCGCGCGACAACGCGATCGGACGGACGACTTTCAGGAACCGCTTCGGCGCGGCCAGCCGCTTCAAGCCCGCTTCGTGAATCAGGTAAATGAACGGCGCGGCGCTGCCGTCCATGATCGGCACTTCAGGATGGTTGAGCTCGACGGTGACGTTGTCGACGCCAAGACTGACGAGCGCACCAAGCAGGTGCTCCACCGTCTCGACCGACCCGTCTTTCAGCGATAAGCCCGTGGCGTACAGAATCCCGCCGAGGTGACCGACGACGGCTGGGATCTCGAGGCCTCCCAGGTCGGACCGGCGGAAACGAATCCCGTGATCGGCCGGCGCCGGCTTGAGAGAAAGCGTGACCTTCTTGCCGGAGTGAAGTCCGATGCCGGCACAGGAGACGGGTCGCTTGAGTGTGCGCTGAGAGTCCATTTAGTCGTTGAGGAGCAGGCTGTTAGAACGCTATGAGCCGGCCGTTCTAGAGCAATTCCGGTGCCTGTCTCCGCGTGTCACGACTGTTTGACGCTAAGTGGCTGTATCGTTGATATTTACCGAAAAAGGCCAATTTCAATTCTAGTATGGCCCGATGACCCTTTGTGGTACGAGGACCACACAACACGGCTGTAAGGGTGTGGCAATCTTACCACAGACCGTCATAGAACTGACGTCAGTAACGGTCTTAGGAACTCCCCGGTCGCCGATTCGGCGATCTTCGCCACCTCTTCAGGTGTTCCCTGGGCGATTATTCGTCCCCCGCCTGCCCCGCCTTCGGGTCCGAGGTCAATGATGTAATCGGCCGATTTGATGATATCGAGATTGTGCTCGATAACCACGACGGTATTGCCCTGGTCCACCAGCTTGTTCAGCACGTCGAGCAGCTTGTGGGTGTCTTCGAAATGCAGCCCAGTCGTCGGCTCATCAAGGATATACAGCGTTCGGCCGGTGCCCCTGCGCGACAGTTCCTTGGCGAGCTTCACCCGCTGCGCCTCTCCACCGCTCAACGTCGTCGCCGACTGCCCGAGCTCGACGTAGCCCAGACCGACACTCTGGAGGGTGCGTAATTTGTTCGCGATGGGAGGAAAATTTTCCAGGAGCGGCAGCGCCTGATCGACCGTCAGATCGAGCACATCGGCGATCGATTTTCCACGGTATTGGATCTCCAGCGTCTCGCGATTGTACCGCCGGCCCTTGCATTGCTCGCACGTGACGTAGACGTCGGGCAGGAAATGCATTTCGATGGCAATGACGCCGTCGCCCTGGCAGCCTTCACAGCGGCCGCCCTTCACGTTGAACGAGAACCGCCCCGGCCGGAAGCCTCGAGCCTTGGCTTCGGGGATCCAGGCGAAGAGCTCGCGAATGAATGTGAAGAGACCGGTGTACGTTGCCGGATTCGAGCGGGGTGTGCGTCCGATCGGCGATTGATCGATCTCGATCACTTTGTCGACGTGCTGGATGCCCTCGATGGCGTCGTGCAGGCCCGGCTCGTCGCCCGCGCGATACAGCTCGCGCGCAAGCGAGCGATAGAGGATGTCGTTCACGAGCGTGGACTTGCCCGAACCGCTGACGCCGGTCACGGCCACCAGCGCACCGAGCGGAATCCGCACGTCGATGTTCTTCAGGTTGTTCTCGCGCGCGCCGCGAATGACGAGATCGCCTCTGACCGCCGGACGGCGCGACGCGGGCATGGCGATCATCTTTTCGCCCCGCAAGTACTGCCCCGTCAGCGAATCTTTTCCATTGGGCCCTGAGCCCTCAGCCCTAAGCCCTGACAGAAGTTCTTCGGGAGTACCCTGAAAGATCACCTTCCCGCCGTGTTCGCCCGCGCCGGGTCCGAGATCGATCAGGTAGTCTGCGACCCGGATCGTCTCTTCGTCGTGTTCGACGACGATGATGGTGTTGCCAAGATCGCGCAGATGGCGCAGCGTGCCGAGCAGCGCGCGATTGTCGCGCTGGTGCAGCCCGATCGACGGTTCATCAAGCACGTAGAGCACGCCGGTCAGGTTTGCGCCAATCTGCGTCGCCAGACGGATACGCTGCCCCTCACCCCCCGACAACGTCGTCGCGCCCCGCCCCAGCGTGAGGTAGCCGACACCAACGTCGAAGAGGAATCGCAGGCGATCCTGAATCTCTTTCAGGACCCGTCCGGCGATGAGATTTTCGCGTTCGCTCAGATCCAGCCTGTTGAAGACGTCGTACGCTTCGCTGATCGGCAGGTTCACGTAACCGGCGATCGTGCGGCCCTTCACTTTCACGGCGAGGCTCTGGGGCTTCAAACGCTCGCCGTGACACACCGGGCACGGACGCAGCGAGCGGTACACGTCGAGATCGTCCTGCTCGGTCCACGACGCTTCGTCGAAACGCCGGCGGAGATTCGGGATGATGCCTTCGAATCCTTTTCCGTTTCCGCCGTAGAGAATCTGGTCGCGGACTTTCTTCGTCAGGTTCGTGAACGGCGTGGCGGGATCGAACCCGAGGTTCTTGCCCAGCCCGGCGATCGCCTCGCGCACCAGCTTGCGGTCGCCCTTCACCCAGGGCACGATGGCGCCGTCGAGGAGCGACTTGGTCTGGTCGGGCACGATGCGGTTCGGATCGAAATCGTGCATCGCCCCCAGACCCTGGCACTCGGTGCATGCGCCGTGGGGCGAGTTGAAGGAAAAGGCGCGCGGCGTCATCTCGGGCATGCTGATCCCGCACTCGATACAGGCCAGCCGGCGCGAGAACAGCCGGTCGCCGCCATCCAATGTGTTGATGACGACGATGTCTTCCGCGAGGTTTAACGCGATCTCGATGGCTTCGGCCAGGCGGCGCTCGATGCCGGATTTGACGATCAGGCGATCGACGACGATGTCGATGGAGTGATTGCGGCGGCGATCGAGCTTGATGTCTTCGTCGAGCGAGCGGAAGACGGTATCGACGCGGGCCTTGCTGAACCCCTTCTTCTTCAGCTCCGCCAGCTCCTTCTTGAACTCCCCCTTGCGGCCGCGGACGACCGGCGCCAGCACGTTGATGCGCGCATCCTGTGGATACAGCATCACCATGTCCATGATGCGCTCGAGCGACTGGGCGGAAATCTCGCGCCCGCACTGGGGACAGTGCGGGACGCCGATGTTGGCGAAGAGGAGCCGCAGGTAGTCGTAGATTTCAGTGACGGTGCCGACGGTCGACCGCGGATTCGACGCCGTCGTTTTCTGTTCGATCGAGATGGCGGGAGACAGGCCGTCGATGAGATCGACGTCAGGTTTCTCCATCTGTTCGAGGAACTGCCGGGCGTAGGCCGACAGCGACTCCACGTAGCGGCGCTGTCCTTCGGCGTAAATCGTGTCGAAGGCGAGCGACGACTTACCCGACCCTGACAGCCCCGTGATGACCGTGAGCTTGTCGCGCGGAATGTCGACGTCGATGTCGCGAAGATTGTGCACGCGGGCGCCGCGTACTGCTATCCAGCCCTGACCCATCTCTGTGTGCTGTGTTTGGGGGACCTGAAACTCTCAATTGTAGCCTACTTTGTCAGCCCCGCATTCTTCGTGGCCACCGCGGCGTTGCTGGCAGAGTTCGCGCGCAGCGCCTCCGCGTCCTCGATTTCGGCGCGTTTGGTCTCGATGAGGCCATTGGAAAGGCCGGTGATGTCGTCTTCGTACGTGGTCAGCTCACCGCGCATTCGCACAATCGCGCGGTCGTAGCAGGCAGCTGCCTGGGAAAAACGGCTGGCGGCGGATTTCCAGCTTCGCTCGAACGAGTCGATCTGCCCGAGGTACCGTAGCGAATCGCAGTCGGCGCGGTCCATCTGGAGCGCGTTGTCGAAGTAGTCGCGCGCCTCCACGAGGTGGCTCAAGTTGAAGGCAGCCATGCCGGCGAGGTTGTACACCTGATTGTTTCTCATCGCCTTCAGCGCGGCCGTCGCATCGTCGTAGGCGGGTTGCGATTCCTTCTTCTGCAGGCGGTTCCACGCGCGCCAGTAGTACTTTTCGCCCGGGCTGCTCCGCAAATCGGTCAACAGCTCGTCGAGCACGGCAATCGCCTCGTCGTGCCGCTTCAGATAGCTGAGCGCCCTCGCCCTGCCGAGCAGGGCGGCGTCGTCGGGGCCGGCGGCCAGGACGCGGTCGAATCCCGCGAGCGCTTCGGCATAGCGCGCGTACGACATCAGGATGTTGGCCCGCACGAAAGAAATCGAGGCGCTGTCGGGCAGCAGTTCGTGCGCGCGCGCGAGCTCGCGGTACGCGCCGGCGAGATCGCCGTTCATGACCGACCGCTGGCCGACCAGGAAATGCACTTCGCCGAAGCCCGTTTCCTGACCGATGAGATCGCGCGACGCCTCCATCGAGAACAGCGGCAGGAAGGCCAGCGTGCGGTACTTCAGCGAGAGATCGTCTGAAAACGTGCTGAGGATTCCCTCGAGCTGCGGCTTGAGCTCGGCGACCCTTCCGGCGTTCAGCGCCATGACCAGGTAGAAGTACGCTTTCATCGCGCTTGCGGGCCATTCCTCTTCGAGCTCGGCGGCGAGCTTCGTGCGCACCGCGCGCTGTTCCGGCGGTACGTAGAGTTCGATCCCCCCGCACGTATTGCGGAGCGTCGGGCGCACGGCGCAGCGCATCGAGCGCCTCGAAATACAACGCGTAGCTCGCCGGCACCTTCGCCTGAAGCTGTTCGGCGGCCTCACGCGCGCCGGAATCGGGCAGGCGAAGCTCGACCTCGCGTAGGACGAGCATCAGGTTGTTCTCGAGCGCTTTTCGCGCGAGGACCTGATCGTCTGAAAGTTCCAGCAGCGAGGCATACGCGGCCGCGGCCTCTTTGAGGCACAAATAGCAGCCGCGCGAGGCAAGCCGATCGGCCTCGGCAAGTCGAGTCGCGAGCTGTTCGGGGGTGATGCGGGGCGCGACGGCCGGAACCGGCCGTGGCGCGCATGCGAGCGCGGCCCCGAGCATGGACAAGACGACGAATCTCACGCCTACTTCAGCTTCCAGCTCTCATCGAAGAACCCCGACAGCGCCACATCGCCGTTTGTCGATACCACCGCGTAATCCCCCAGCCGGGGGAAGAACATCGACTCGGTCTCGGCGGCGATGCGATCGACGGTGAACGTGTGGCCGCTGTTGATGACGACGTAGCGCTCGGGGTTGAGGGGGTTCGGATAGATCAGCACGAGCGCCCGACCGGCCGAGGGAAACTTCTGCGAGCCGACCGTGATGTCGCTCTGCGTCCACTGCACCGGCAGCGACGCCATGACTTTCGCGATCAGCGTGTTGCTGCCGGGGTCGCCAAACAGGATCAGGTTGTACCTGGCGATGTCGGCCGGCGTGACCGCGGAGTCGTCTTTCACGCGAATATCACCACGCACCCACTTGGCGAACTCGTGCGTGAGTGTGTCGAGCTTGCCCCTCGCGTAGGCGTGGACGGCGGCGTTCCACGGTTGCCCGCTACCCCGCACCGCCAGGAACCCTTCCATGAACGCATCATCGATCGGCCCCTGCAGGCCGTGGGTCTTCCGCAGACCCGGCGGACGCCCGCGCGCGATCGTCCACTTGCCGGTCCTCTTGTCGAACGTCGGGTTCGCGCCGGCCTTCAGCTCCTGCCCGTCAATCGTGTAGCTGGCGGCAGCCGCCGTGAACGACAGACGGTTCACGTTCGTCGTCGTCACCGTGTACGACTTCAGATCGTCGGTCCGCGCCGCATCGACCTCGGCGCGCACGTAGTGCTCGTCGAGGCCGCCGATCGACAGCCAGTGACACTCGTTGAAACGAGTCGTGAAGGTGACGCAGCGAACGCGCATGGGCGCTTTGTCCGCCTCCTGAAGGGCTCTGCGGATGAAGGCCTCCGACTCGGCCTTGCTCTGGGGATGCCACGAATGGCCTGTCTTGGGCCCGACGAGAAACAAGGCGCGCAGATCGCGTGTCGTCCAGCGATACTGGGTCTCCTGCGCAAAGCGAAATCCTTCCTTGATCCAGGCATCGCGCATCTCGTACGCGCCCGCATTGCCATCGGTCTCGCCGATGTAGGCGACCGTCGGCACGTTGAACGCATTCAGCGCGTACTGATCGACGTCGTAGATAGTGAGCCCCGAAACCTGATACGCGGGCAGCGGAAGTTTGATCACGCGTTTGGCCTGGGTGTACGTCCTGACGTATCCGGCGCTCGACTCGACCGCTCCCCATCGGCCCGTGTGCTGCAGGCCGAGATGCCAGGCGCCCTGGCCGCCCATCGAGTGACCGCGAATGACGATGCGCTTTGGATCGATGTTGTAACGGGACCGCACCGACTCGATGGCCTCGAACACGTCGGTCTCGCCGGCATAGCGATACGACAGGTTCATGCGTCCCAGCGGTTCGAGCTGGATGTAGTCGTCCGCGGCGATCTGCGAGGTCTCGTGCGGCGCTTCCTGCTGCGTGATGAACCGCACTTCGTTGAGCTGCAGCTGCGTGCCGTGCAGCCAGACGTCCAGGCGCATGGGCCTGGAGCCATCGTAGGACCCGGGAATGGTCAGGCCATACGGCTGCACGCTGCCATCGACGCGCGACGTGTAGCCGCGCACCAGGTGACCGGCCTTCTTCGCCCACGACGCCGTGCCCGCTTCGAGCTCTTTCGCGCGCGCGATGCCCGTATCGAGCGCGCGGATGGTCTCGGGCACGTACGCGGCGGTGAAGAACTCTTCTGGATATCTCAGAATGAATTGCGCGGCCTTCTGATAGATGGCGACATCGGCCACGAGCGCCGGATCGGTCTTCCTGACCGACAGCGCATCGATTTGCCGAGTCAGCTCGGCGAGCTTCGTTTCGATGACGGCCCGCGTGGCTACGCTCGGCGGGAACGTTCGCTCAGGGGTTTGCGCGACGACAATCGTGCTCAGCAGAAGGCACGGGATTGCCCCCTTCAAGACGGACATGCATCCTCCTGCAGCTGGGTCATTCGCGAGTTTAACAGAGTCCCGCAAGCGAAGCGTTCGTCCCAACTTCGGACGCTCGTCGCGATTTCAGGCCCTGAATTCCGCCATTTGAGCTCGCCGAGGCGGGCATGCTGCTTGATAATGACGACGGCATGCTGAAAGACATCCGCCACGCCATCCGCGTGCTGGCACAGGCCAAGGGGTGGACCGCGGTCGTCGTGCTGTCGCTGGCGGTCGGCATCGGCGCCAACGCCGCGGTGTTCACGGCCGTCAACGGTCTGCTGCTGCGGAAGCTGCCGGTCCAGGATCCCGATTCGCTGGTCCGCCTGAAATGGGGCGGCGAAAACGAAATGTCGACCGATCAGAGCGACTACGGGAACAGCGGGCGAAGCGCGGACGGCCAGCCGATCCGTGCCACGTTCTCTTATCCCATGTTCCTGGAATTTCGATCCGCCAACCAGACGATGACGGATCTTGCGGCGAGCCGGCCGGGTGGCGTCACAGTCACGATCGCCGAGCAGGCGGAGCAGGCCAGATCGCTGATGGTCTCGAGCAACTATCACCAGCTCCTCGGCGTGAGCGCGCGCATCGGACGCACCTTGCTGCCGGAGGACGACAATCCCGCGGCACCCGCAGTGGCGGTGTTGAGCTATCTCTACTGGCAAACGCGATTCTCGTCGAACCCCGGCGTCATCGGTACTGTCATTCGGGTCAACAACCTTCCGGTCACGATTGTCGGGGTCACCGCAGAATCGTTCACGGGCACTCAGCTCGTGTCGGCACAGGGGTCTTCCCTGACGATGCCGATTCGACTCGACGATCGGATCAGCGGCGATGCGCCTCGAATGAACGACCCGACAGTCTGGTGGGTCCAGGTGACGGGCAGGCTCAAACCGGGCGTTACGCCAGAACAAGTGCATGGCAATCTCGGATCTGTATTTCAACGACAGTCCCGTGCGGGGATGCAGGCCTATCTAGCCTCGGCCTCCGAAGAGATCCGCAACCGGTCGGACAATCAGGGGCGGATCGCGGTGCCTCACCTGCTCGTCGATTCGGCCAGCCGCGGCACGTACGACAGCGACCAGCGCCAGGTGACGGCGCTCAGCCTGCTCGGCACCGTCGTTGCTCTTGTCCTCTTGCTCGTGTGCGCCAACGTGGCGAACCTCCTGCTCTCGCGCGCGGCTGCCCGGCGGCGCGAAGTCTCCGTCAGGCTCTCGATGGGCGCGACACGGGCTCGCGTCGTACGTCAGTTGCTTACCGAAAGCCTCCTGCTGGCGGCACTTGGCGGCGGGGTCGGCCTGCTGCTCGCCCGCTGGGGACAGTCGCTCCTGCCAGCCCCTGTCGGCACCACCGTGCCAGCCGACTGGCGCACGCTTGTGTTCGCGGCGGGGATGACGGTTCTCGCAGGTGTCGTCTTCGGCATCGCGCCGGCACTACGGGCGACGAAAATGGACGTGGGCATCGCGCTCAAGGACGACAGCCGCAGCGTCGCAGGCTCCAGCACTGTGCTCTCGAAGGCGCTGCTGGTCTTGCAGGTCTCGATTTCTGTCGTGCTCCTCGTCGGCGCCGGCCTCTTCCTCCACACGCTCGAGAATCTCCGCAACGTCGACATCGGCTTCGATCCCCAGAACCTGCTGCTTGTACGGGTAGACACCGAAGGCGCCGGCGTGACCGACGAGCGCAGATTCCAGTTCCTGCGGGAGGCCATGGACCGCCTGCAGACCGTCTCCGGTGTGAGATCGGCCACAGTCTCGAATCCCACGTTGCTCTCGGGAAACACGAGCGAAACCGGCTTGTTCGTCCAGGGACGCACCTATCCGGGCGGACGCGCCGCCTACGAGTCCGATCGCGACGACATCAACTACGTCATCGTCGCGCCGAACTACTTTGCGACGATGGGAATCCCGCTTGTCGCGGGGCGCAGTTTCACGGATCGTGACGACACCCGGGCGCCCGAAGTGGCCATCATCAACGAGGCAGCCGCGCGAAAGTTTTTTCCAAACGAGAGTCCCGTGGGCCGCCGGGCCGGAAGGTCGCCCGAGAAGTCAGGCAATTTCGAGATCGTCGGTGTGCTGCGAGATGCCCGCTACAACAGCCTTCGCGAGCCCGCGCCTCCAACGCTTTACCTTCCGTATCTTCAGGCCGGACCTGAGGATCTCGTCTTCACCGTGCGGACCACCGGCGATCCCGCGATGCTGTTGACCGCCGTGCGTGCAGCCATCAGTGCGGTCGACTCCCGCATCCCGATCGTCACCGTCGAAACGCAGATGTCGCAGATCGAACGCCGTTACGCGCACGAGCGCGTGCTGGCGCAGGCGTACACGCTCTTCGGCGGCATCGCGCTGTTCGTCGCCGCGATCGGCTTGTTCGGGTTGATGTCGTACAACGTCTCGCGCAGGACGCGGGAGATCGGCATTCGAATGGCGATGGGCGCCGAGCGTAACGCCGTGCTCGGCCTCGTGCTCCGCGAGTCGATGCTGCTGGTTGCGGTTGGTGTGGTCATCGGCATTGCGGTTGCGATCGGTGCAGGACGCCTCATCGCGTCGCAGCTGTTTGGCCTCGAGCCCACGGATGCCGCGACGATGGCGGCGGCCATTGCCGTGATGGCGACCGTTGCGGCAGCGGCCGGTTACATCCCCGCGCAGCGGGCCATCCGGGTCGATCCGATGGTCGCTTTGAGGTACGAATAGGGTGTAAATCCGAATTGGTAGATTGGAAGATTGGTAGATTGGCAGATTACGAAGGACGCTCTAAAATCTCCCGATGCGCAACACCGTCATCCTATTCGGCATAGTGACCGTTCTGATTGGCACGCGCGCGGCTGTGCCCATGCGTGCGCAACAGCCGGTGGCCAGCACACCGACGTTCACCAGGGACGTCGCGCCAATCCTGTTCAAGCAGTGCGTCAGTTGCCATCGCCCGGGTGAAATCGCGCCGATGTCGCTGATGACCTACGAGCAGGCGCGGCCCTGGGCCAAGGCCATCCTGAAAGTGATTTCAAACGGCACCATGCCGCCGTGGCACACGGACGCGCCCGCCGGCACGTTTCACAACGAACGAGTCCTGACCGACGCCGAACGGAAAACGTTGATGGCATGGGCCGCGGAGGGCGCGCCAAAGGGCGATCGAAGGATCTGCCACCCGCGCCGACATTCGCCGAAGGATGGGTACTCGGCACACCCGACGTCGTCCTCGAGATGCAGGAGGACTATCCCGTTCCCGCGTCGGGCACCGTGGAGTACGAGTACTTTTATGTGCCGACGAACTTTACCGAGTCGAAGTGGGTGAAGTCGATCGAAGTGAGGCCTGGCAATCGCGCGCTGGTGCACCACGTCCTTGTGTACTACCGCGCGCGTCCAGAGGTTCGCGTGCCGCTGGCCAGGCCCAATGCGAAGGACATGCAGGCTCCGCGCAATCGACACACCGGCGAGCGGCCCCAGCGGACCGACCTCAAAGCGATGCCGCAGCGTTTGCTTGCGACGTATGCGCCGGGAACGAATCCCCAGATCGCGCCTGACGGCACCGCTTTCCGCCTCGAGGCCGGTGGCCTCATCGAGCTCCAGATGCACTACACCGCCATCGGCAAGGCGGGGTCGGATCGCACGAAGGTGGGGATTACGTTTGCGAAAGAACCGCCCTCGCGTGAGCTGCGCGCGCAGCACTTCTTCAACGGGACGTTGAAATTGCCGCCCGGCGCCGCCGATGTGGCCGTGACGACCGACCTCGAGTTCGTCAACAATGCCACCGTGTGGGGCATCTTCCCGCACACGCACCTGCGCGGCAAGAAGTGGGACTACAAGCTGGTGTTGCCGGGCGGAGAAACGCGCGCGATCCTGTCGGTGCCCCGATACGACTTCAACTGGCAGACCTACTACATGTTCGCGCAGCCGCTGCAGGTGCCGAAGGGCGCGAAGATCGTCTCGACGGCGTGGTACGACAACTCGCCCGCCAACAAAGCGAACCCCGATCCGTCCAAAGAAGTGTTGTGGGGCGACCAGACCTGGGAAGAGATGCAGTACAGCGGCGTACTGCTTAAGTCCGAATTGACACTGGAGGTATCTAACCCAAAGGTCTTATCGGTACGTTCAACCTGTAAGCCGTGTCGTTCGACGTCACCACCAGACCGCCGTTGGGATCGAACGCCACACCCACGAGCGACTGCCCCGCCACGACGAGCTCCGTGGCGCCATCCGGCCGTACGCGATACAAGCCGTTCGATCCCGCCAGCGCCTCGACCACATAAAGCGCACCCTGCGAGTCGAACGCAATGCCCTGAGGCCGGCCGAATCGCGACGAGACCTTACCGATGGCGCCCGTGGCCGGATCCAATCGGTAGACGTAGTCGTACGGACCCAGCGTCGGCGCCGACACGTAAACGCAGTCGTCGGGCCCGACCGATAGGTGGAAGGCCGCAACGCTCGGCGGCAGCGTGGCGATCGCGCTGACGGTGCGGTCGGGCTGCACCGCGAAGACCGTCCCCGATCGGTCGCCGACATACAGCACACCGTTCCGATCGAACGCGAGACCGCACGCGATGCCCAGATCGCTGGCATACGGCTCGTGCGTGCCGTTGGGAAACACGCGATAGATCGATCCCTCGAACCGGCTCGACACGTACAACTGGCCCGCGGCGTCGAAGGTCATCGACGTCGGGTTCACGATGCCCGAGACGTACGACTCGCGGCGTCCGTTCGGACCGACCCGAAAGATCGAGACAGGCACCTCCTGTCCCCGCGTGCCGCTGTAGGTGACGTACAGATTGCCCTCCCGATCGAACACCGGGTTGTCGACCTGATGCAGACCGGTCGCGAACGGAATGCCCACTTCGAGGAGCGCCGTCTCGCCTGGCACGTCCGAGACGCGTACGGCCGTGCGGCCGCCATCGAGCCCACCCGGGACCAGGATTGCGATCGTGGACGACGAGGCGTACACGGCGCGCGCCTGAGCTTCGCCGATGGTGACGTCCGGAAGGGTGGGGCCGTCCACGGGAAACCCGGATCCGTGGATGGTGACACGGCCACCTTCCACGGCCCAGTGAGGTTGAATCGAGGTGAGACGCGTCAAACCGTCAGGATTCGTCGAGCTCTGCGTTCCAGTACAGGAAATCGCGCCAGCTGTCGGGCGCGTTGCGTAAGCCGATCGTAATGCGAATGGCCGGCACCGACTCGGGACGCTTCGGATACTTCACGAGGTGCATGCCGGCTTCGGCGGGCGTGCGCCCGCCTTTCCGGCGGTTGCAGCTGACGCAGCAGGTCACGATGTTCTCCCAGTCCTTCCGGCCGCCTTGCGCGACCGGCACGACATGGTCGAACGTGAGCTCGCTCGTCGAAAACGCGTCGCCGCAGTACTGGCACGCGTGGTTGTCGCGCGCGTAGATGTTCGCCCTCGAAAATGGCACGTAATCGAAGCGTCTTTTGATCTTGATGTAGCGAAGGAGGCGGATGACGGAAGGCAGCTTGATGCTGAAGGACACTGCCCTAATTTCCCGGTCGTAGACCGAGATCACCTCCACCTTCCCCTGGCAAAGCAGAGTGATAGCCTTCTGCCAGTTGACGACCTTCAGAGGCTCGTACGTCGCGTTGAGAAGGAGGGTCTGCTCCATCTTTTTCTTGTCGCGTCCCTCGACGCCGCTCGCGGCGAAGGTGCACAAATAGTTTCGCTGGCAAACCTCAGGCCTGTCAAGTTACTGTGGGGACTGTACTTCCGTCGCGTCAGCGCCGATAATTCACACCGATGCCCTTTCCGGCTCATCGCAATCGGCCCGGGCCTGAGCTCGCACTAATAATGATGGCCGCGCTGGCCGTCGGGTCGGCGGCCTGTGCCACCAGCGGCGGTGTCCCCCGCCCGTTTCCAGGTGCGCCGACGGTGGCGCCCACTGATCCAGGTGCGGAGGATGCGTCAGGTGCGGCCGCTGTGGATCCCGGCGCCGCCCTTTCCGTTCCCGATCTCCTGGGCCACCGGTTCGACCGGCGCGCCGTCGCCGACTTTGCCATGGGCTTCCGCGGCGTCCCCTACCGGCTCGGCGGCACGGACCCGGCCGGCTTCGACTGCAGCGGTCTCGTCCAGTATGTGTTCGCCCAGTACGGCATCGCCGTGCCGCGGGTCGTCGAAGAGCAGTGGGAGTTCGGCGACAAGATCACGCCGTCGGACATCGAACCGGGCGACCTGATCTTCTTCAACACGAAAGGACGAGGCGACGGCGCGTCGCACGTCGCGATTGCCATCGGCGGCGACAGCTTCGTCCACGCGCCGAACTCGACCGGCGTCGTGCGGGTGGAAGCGCTGACCTCTACCTACTGGGGATCGCGCTACATCGGCGCCCGCCGCATCGCCTCGGCCACGGCCAACAACTGAATTCACCACATCGCTCATTTCGGTGGCGCAGGGCTTCTGCCCTGCCATGCCGAGTGTTACCATTCAGGCCATGATGCGCATCAAGCCGATCGTTTTCGTCGCGCTGCTGTTCGCCGCGCCTGCCACCGCGCAGATCAAAGGTCCGGTTGCACCAGGCCTGACGCCCGAACAGGTCGCGCACAGCGAATCGCTGGCGGCGAAGTTCGACGAGTCGGCCGCGAAGGAGAAACGGCGGCTGGACACGTTCGCCAATCGCCCGCTCGGCGGCAGCATTCAGCGCTCGTTCAACGTCTTCACCAACTATCTCGTCATGGCGGCGGAGATGATCCCCGAGTCCAGCTATGCGTTCCGGCCGACCCCCGAGGTGCGGACATTCGGCGAGCAGATCAATCACGCCACCGGGGCGCACTACTCGTTCTGCCATCAGGCCGGGCTGCCGCCCGGCGTTCAGAAGCAGGCGCCGCCCAACCTGCGTGAGATGACGTCGAAGAGCGCGATCATCGCCGCGCTCAAGGAATCGATCGCGTATTGCGATCGCGTGCTCGCGGCAGCGTCCGAGCAATGGCTGATGGAAATCGCCCCGTCACTTGGCGGCTCGTCGAGCGGGCAGGTGTCGGCCCCGCGCGCGCACGCGTTCATTTACGGCGTTGTGCACTCGGCCGAAGACTACGGGACGATCACGACCTACATCCGGATGCAGGGAGTTGTGCCGCCGTCTACGGCGCTGCATCCGCCGGCGCCTGCGCGCGGCGCTGGATCAAAATAGCGCGCTCACAACCGCGCATCCCTTGGTAACAGCAGCGGCGCCCCGTCGATCTTCACGGCACCGAAGTGCCGCAAGTCCAGGGTGGCAATCGCCTCGGCGCCAGTCCGCTCGGCCACCGCAATAACGACGGCATCGACCAGCCCGAGACGGAGCGACCGGTATTTGCGGCCGATCGCGTGCGCACGGACGAGATCCTCGTGTATGCCATGTTCGACGGCGAAGGAACCGTCGGCCAGATCGGCCAGGAAGGCCTCCTGCGCGCGAGCGCCAAGTTCGGGGCCACGAGATAGTCGATTTCGGGCAGGATCGCCCAGGGCAGGAGCCACGCGTCCGGCCGTTCTTCGTAGAGCTTGCGGACCGCGGTGTGGTGTCGATCGCTTCTATCGAGCAGGGCCAGAATTGCGCCGGTATCGGCGACGATCACCGCGGTCGGCCCATCCCCTTCAGCAGCGCTTCGGCCCGCTCGCTCAGGTCGCGGCGCCCGCTCGAAAATGCCCCCACGCTCTTGGCCGCCCGCCGCTTCCCGTAGCGCGCCGCGTACTCGGCCACCGCCTCGCGCACGAGCTCCGCGGGCGGACGACCGTTCTTCGCCCCGATCTGCTTCAGCGCGCGATAGTCGGCCGGATCGAGGTACACGGTCGTCTTCTGCATATGGTTACCATATATGGTAACACAGGCAGTCCCAGGTCCCTAAGAAGGCAACCTGAACGCGATCAGCTCGCCGGAGTATCCGGCACCGCTGACGGCAACGACGATGTACTGACGGCCGTTCAGCATGTAGGTCATCGGCGATCCCGTTTGCGGTGCCGGCATGTACACCGCGCCGACTTCCTTGCCGGTCGCCTTGTCGTACGCGCGCAGCATCGCGCCGCGCGCGCCTGTCGGTCGTCGGACCGAATCCGGCCTCTCCGGAAATGACGAGCGTCTTCGTCGTCAGCGATCCGACAACGCCAGGGCGTCCGGTGCGTGGAATGTTCAGGCCCTTCAGCGCGGGGTGATTCTTGATCGCGTCCGGCGTTTCGCCGTGCGCGCACCTGCCAGAGGATCTCTCCCTTGCCGAGATCGATCGCCGTCAGCTGGCCGTACGGCGGCTTCATGATGGGAAGACCTTGCACGTTCAGACCGACGCGCCGCCGCCTCCCTCTCCCGCAGGCGCGGCCGCCGGCAGCGGCCGCCGGCGTGCCAGGTGCGAGCGCTCGCTCGCCGCCTGCCGCCGATCCGGTGCCGCCCGTCGTCCGTGCGCCGGTCAGCGCGTTGCCGACCACGTACGCGAGATCGTTGCTTCGACGGATCGCGGGGCGGGACGAGCCCGAGCTGGCTCATCGATTTCTGCGAGTTCACGTACAGGATGTTGGTCTCCGGATCGTACGAGCCGCCCGGCCAGTTCGTGCCGCCGCCCGCCGCGGCCAGCGTGAGCGTCGCCAGCGGCCCTTCCGCCTTGCTGACGACCGGCGGCGTGAAGATCGGACCGTACTTGTATCTCGAGATCGCCTTGCACGCCTTCGGCGCGCAGCTCGGGCGTGAAGTCGATGAGATCGTCGTCGACGAATCCCTGCCGGTCGTAGTTGAACGGCTGGCCGCGTCCGTTGAGCGGGAACGGCTGCGTCGGCGCAGTAGCACTCGCCCGGCACGTCACCTTTCGGCACCGGCCGCTCTTCGATCGGCCACAGCGGCTGTCCCGTCACGCGATCGAACACGTACATGAACGCCTGCTTGGTCGGCTGTGCGACGGCCTTGATGACCTTTCCGTCGCGCCGGATGTCGACCAGGATCGGCGCGCACGGGATGTCGTGATCCCAGATGCCATGATGCACGAGCTGGTAGTGCCACTTGCGCTTGCCGGTCTGGAGATCGACCGCGACGAGGCTCTCGGCGAACAGGTTGTCTCCGGGCCGATCGGCGCCGAAGTAGTCGCCCGTCGCACTCTCGACCGGCAGATACGCGATGCCGAGCTCGGCATCGATGCTGATCTGTCCCCACGCGCCGGTGTTGCCCGTGTACGACCACGAGTCCTTCAGCCACGTCTCGTTGCCGAATTCGCCCGGCGACGGAATCGTGTGGAAGATCCAGAGACGCTTGCCGGTCCGCACGTCGAAGCCGCGGATGTACCCCTTCACGTTGGTCTTGCCCGTCGGCACGCCGCCCGAGCGGTGCGCGGCGCCGACGATCACGACGTTGCCGGCCACCATCGGTGTGGCGTGCAGGCCGATCTCGGTCGACAGCGGATCGATCACCTGATCGTTGTTCTGCTTCAGATCGACGATGCCGTCATCGCCGAACGCCCGGCACGCGCATGCCGGTCTTCGCGTTCAGCGCGACGAGCCGATAGCCGGGCGTCACGTAGAGGATGCGTTCCTCTTTGCCGTCGGTCCAGTACGCGAGGCCGCGGCCCGAAAGCTGCCGCGGCCCGGCCGCCCCACGCGCGCCTTCGCGCTCGCTGTGCATCCACAGCTGCTTCGCCGGTTTCCGGATCGAGCGCCACGACGGCGCGCCGGCTGCCGGCGGTCGAGTACAGCACGCCGTTGGCCATGACCGGCGTCGACTCGAACATGAATTCGGGGCGCGGGCCCGAGATGATCGGTCTTGAACCGCCAGGCGACGGTCAGCTTGCTGAAGTTGGTCGGCGTTGATCTGGTCGAGCGCCGCGTAGCGCGTGTGTCCGGTATCGCCGCCGTACGCACGCCATTCGCCCTTCAGGGCGCCGGTCTGGCCGTAGACGCCGACGCCGGCGGTCAGGCACATACACACCACGGCGAGGTCACGCAACAGGCGGGAAGACGTCATTCGCATAGGGCTCCTTATTTGGCGCAATTATATGCCGCTGAGGAATCGCCGGTTCAAAAGCTCAGCCGGATGCCGAGCTGCATCTCGCGCGGGCTCCTGGCGCTGAAGATGCGGCCGAAGTTTCCCGTACCGAACGTGCGATTCGGAATATCGAAGTTCGACGCGTTCAACGCATTGAAGACGTCCCAGCGCAGTTCGAGCTGGCGCGAGCTGCCCAGCCTCCAGAGCCGTGAGAGCGAGAGATCGAGGCTCGTATAGCCGGGCCCGAGCACGCTGTTTCGCGGCGCGCTCCCGAAGGCAAACAGCGCCGGTAGCGAAAACGCGCCCGTATCGAACCATCGCTCGGGCGTCCGTTCGCCGCCGGACAGATTCGGATCGCGCGACTGGTCCGGACGCTGCGCCGGTCCCGCACCGATGTTGGCCTGATCGACGCCCAGATTGACGGTGAAGGGCGCCCCGGACTGCACGAGGAATGCCCCACTGACGCGCCAGTCGCCGAACACGTCCCAGGTCGCGCTCGCCACGAACAGGTGCTGATGATCGAAACTCGAGTGCGCCCACTCGCCGCCGGCGCCGAAAATGTTGCGCACGTTCTGCGGGACGTTCGTCTCCGCTTCGGTCGCACCCGGGCTCGAGGCATCGTCTTTCGAGGTCGACAGGGTGTAGCTGAGCGTGTACGAGTAGTTGTTGCGCAGCCGCTGGTCCAGCTTGAAGGTGAGCCCGTGGTAAATCGACTTGCCGTCGAACCTGATCGAGCGTATCGGGCCGAGTTGTGGAATGGCGCGGCGGGGCTGAATCGGACCGGAACCCGGTTCCGGCACGTTGTGAACCGTCGCATTGTCCGCGCCGAGCGTCCACGACCCCATGTACGACACTTCGGCGACCGACGCCGGAAGCACCTGGTACTGCAGCCCGCCGCTCCAGGTCTGCGTGTATTCCACGGCGTAGGCGTGATCCATGATCGTCGGCGCGACGACGCCTGTCGGATCGCTTTCGAGGATGTTGCGCGTCTGGAAGACGGGGACGTGTTGCGTCGTCGGGACGTCGACCTGTTTCGTGTAGAAGAACGGCAGGTTGCGCGCAAACGCTGTCTGCACGCTGTAGGCCCACTGATTCAGGAAGACCCCGTAGCCACCGCGCACGACGGCGCGATCGTCGTTCAGGGACAATGCGAGGCCCGTGCGCGGCGCAAGCCGTACCAGGCTCGGGCTCAGCAGCCCGCGTTCCCAGTCCGCCGCTTTCGACGTCACGTATGGAATCGGAATCAGCGGCAGCAGATCGGCGGCATCGGGGCTGATGCGGCCGTCTTCGTCGCTCGCGATCACAAACCGGCCGCCAGGCGTCTGGTAATCGACCGATGACAGGTGATTGCGTGAATCGCGCATGTGCTGGTTGTGCTCGTAGCGCAACCCGAGATTCACCGTCAGATTCGAACGCATCTGCCAGTCGTCCTGCGCGTACAGGTGCCACCAGTTCGTGACGCCGTCCTCGTCCCCCCGTCCGATTCCCGACACGGCCGTTGTCGGATAGCCGAGGAGAAAATCGGCGAACGCATCGCCGCTGAACTGGCCGCTGTAGGTGAAGACGCCGCGCGCGTTGTCCGGCTGCTCGGGCCGGAGGTTCAGGTGGTAGAAGTACCCGCCGAACTTCAGACGATGGGCGCCGCGATCGACGAGCAGGCTGTCGTAGACCTCGAAATGCTCGTTGTTCCTCCGCACGAAGCTCGTCGGATCGCCGAAGGTGCTGAACTGGCTGCGCGTCGAAATCTGCGGGTATCCGACGTCGCGCGGATCGCCCGTGACACCGCGAAGCCCCACCTGCGACGCGAAATCGACGCCGCGGTTCTCGCTGGTCTGCCCGCCCGACACCCGCATCCAGCCGAACCTGATTTCGTGCATCATCGTCGTGCCGAAGGGACGCGTGTGGCCGAGGCCGAGGTTTCGTGCCTTCGTGTCGACGAAGCGCCCGAACCCGGGTACCAGCGTCTCCTGCAGCGCGCTCGTGCCGAACGGCTGGAACTCGTTCGCGTCAAAGGTGCTGAATCGTCCCGACAGCTGATCGCTCGCCATCAGCCGTTGATCGATCCGGACGCTCACCTGATTGGCGTTTCTCCGGAGCTGCTGCACCGAGGTCAGGTTCTGAACCGGCGCATCCGAGGTCGGCAGCGGCACGTGTTGAAGGAACGAGACCGCCAGCGGATCGAGGCGTCCGGCCGGAATCTGGTTGCCGGGAAACGGCGCGCATCCAGCCAACGCGGGATCGCAGATCGGGCCGAGTCCCGATAGGTTCCCGTTTCGCTGCTCGAGCGTCGGCACCGAAAACGTCCGCGACTGGGATCGGCGCATCCGCTGCCCTTCGTAGCTGGCGAAGAAGAAACTCCGATTGCGGGCCAGCGGACCGCCCAGTGTCCCGCCGAACTGATTCTGGCGCAGCGGCGGCACCGGCTCGTCCTTGATGTCGAAGTGATTGTGCGCGTCCAGCTTGTCGTGGCGGACGAACTCGAACAGCGAGCCACGAAATACGTTCGAACCCGCCCGCGTGGCCACGTTGATGAGCGCCGACGCCTTGCCGCCGAACTCGGCTGGATACTGCGATTTCTGAATCTTGAATTCCTCGATGGAATCCACCGATGGGTTGATCACGAGGTTGTTGAACAGCTCGTCGGTCACCTTCACGCCGTCGAGCAGGTAGATGTTGTGACCCGATCGCTGTCCGCCGACGTTCGGCAGCGGGCCCGCCTGTTGCAGCGCGTCGCCTCTCGTGCCGCCTGGAGGAAGGACCACATCGGAGCTCAATTGCGCGAGCGTAATGAAATTGCGCCCGTTCATTGGCATCTCCACCATCCGGCGGTTGTCGACGATATTGCTGATCTCCGCGTTGGCGGTCTGAAGCTGGGGCACTTCGGCGGTGACCCTGATTTCTTCGGTCATGCCGCCCACTTCGAGCATGAAATCAAGGCTCACGACCTGGCCCACCTGCAGGACCACGCCATCGCGAACGCCGCGCCGGAATCCCTGCAGCTCGGCCGTGACGACATAGCGGCCGACGCGCAGGTAGGGATGGAAATAGCGGCCGCCCTCGTCCGTCGTCCGCGCGGTTTTTCCGCCGGTCGCGACGTGTTCGGCGACAACGGTGACGCCGGGCAGCACGAGGCCCTGCGCATCGCGCACGATGCCCGCAATCTCACCGGTATTTGTCTGGGCCGAGGCCGGCATGTCAACACCGGCGGCAAGCACAAGCGCCGCGAGGAGATGTGCCCTCCTCATGGTGCGGCGAACACTTTCAGCTGGATACCTTCGCGATCGACTCTCACGTCGGGGATCGCCGGCTTTCTACCCTTGATCTGCGCGCCGGCGTACTCGACCTGATAGACCATCGCCGCCGACGCGTGTGAGTCGTTGATGACCCCCGCCAGCCGCTGCAGGACGTCCAGCAGTCCGTTCGGAGAGGTGTCCGTATAGGCCCCGCCGCTGTCGCGGGCGACCATCTGCGTGACGGGAAGCTCGGTCAGGGCGCCGCCACGGAACGTCTGGCCCGTCAATGGCACGATCAGCCTGATGCTGTGTAGCGTTCCGCCGCGCGAGATGAAGTGATCCGAGATATGTTTGATTTCCTGCGGGTTGATGTTCTGCGTCGACTCGAATCCCTCGGTAGTGACGACCACAAACACCGGACGATGAGCCGTGGTCTGAGCGAAGCGATGGAAGATGTCATCGACCGTGCGGTACATCGTGTTCGCACCGGTCGTGCCGAAAAGATCCCGGGCGACCTTGATCATGGCAGCGCGGTCTGTCGTCGGCTGCACGCGCACCTGGGCCGTACCGGACACGGTAACGAACATCATCTCGTGCCCGGCATCGAGGGCGTCGAGGAAGGTCGCGATCGCCGTGCGAATCTGACCGATCGGCTGGCGGATGGCGTCGCTGGTGTCGACCAGGAGCACGATGCGCAACGGCCGGCTGGTAAGCGCCGCCGACGTCACCTCGCGGGTCTCGCCGGCCTCGGTGACGCGAAAATCCGCGGGTTTCAGGTCGAGCACCGCGCCGCCAGACGCATGCGTGGCGTCGACGAACGCGCGTCGAGTGACCGGCTGCCCACCGGCGGACGCAGGCAGGAGGAGCGCCACGAACAGGAGCGCCGGCCATGGTCGCATCGTAGTGTGGCCCTTCGTCCGGCGAAGTGCCGAACGGCCCGATTATACGCGCTCGATTTCCCGATTCCAGGCTCCGAATCTCAGGTACGGACAACCCGTATCGGGCGTATAATTGCCGACTCTTCGAAACCTACGACGGAGGTGCGCATGTTGCCTGACACCGTCAGTTCCGTTCTGCGCCGGAAGGATCGCAAAGTCCTCACTATCTCGCCCCTCGCCTCGGTGTACGAGGCCATCGCCCTGATGGCCGAGAATTCGGTGGGCGCGCTCCTGGTCGTCTCCGACGGCATGCTGGTGGGAATCCTCTCCGAGCGGGACTACGCCCGAAAGGTGGTCCTGCAATCGCGGTCGTCGAAAGACACCATGGTGGCCGACATCATGACGTGCCCGGTCACCACCGTCACGCCCGGTCACACCGTCGAGGAATGCATGCGCACGATGACCAATCAGCGCATCCGCCACCTCCCGGTCATCGAAGGCACGTCGATCGTCGGGATCGTGTCGATCGGCGACCTGGTGAGGTCGGTCATCACGGTACAGGGCGAGATGATTCAGCAGCTCCAGCAGTACATCAACGGGCCGTATCCGGGCTAGGTGAATCGAGAAACTGGAATCCAGAAACTGAAATCTAGAAACTAGAATCTTCGATGAGAGCTCAGATTCTAGATTTTAGATTCTAGTTTTTAGATTCCAGGTCCGGTGCCGGTTCCGCCGGTGAGGTCGCTGATGGTTCCGGCTGCGGTTCGGGTTCCGGATCGGGCGGTGGCGTCGGCTCGGCTTCGGGTTCTTCGGGCGCGGACTGCACCGGCGCGGGACTGTCGGCAGGCGGCGGGACGGCCACGATTGGCGGCGGCGTGACGCTTCCCATCCGCGCACGAATGAGGCGCTGACGCGCGCGCAGGCGTCCGTTCGGTTTCGCGATGTTCAGCACGCGCGGGTTGATGATGGCCCCCGCCATGAGCGCGGCCTGATCGGGGCTGACCGCGGACGCCGGGATATTGAAGTAGGCCTGCGCAGCGGCTTCCGCGCCCCAGATGCCATCGCCCCACTCGATGTTGTTCAGGTAGAGCTCGAAGATGCGCGTCTTGCTCAGCTCGTGTTCGAGGCGGCGCGTGATGTACAGCTCGGTCAGCTTGCGTGTGGGGATGCGCGACGGCGACAGATACAAGTTCTTCGCGAGCTGCTGCGTGATGGTGCTCGCGCCGCGCATCAGCGACCCGCGCTCCCAGTCGGCCTCGAGCGACTTCTTGATTTCCTCCAGGTCGATGCCCTCGTGGCCCCAGAAGCCGGCGTCCTCGGCGACGAGCACCGCGCGCTTGAGATGCGGCGAAATGCGGCTGTACGGCACGGGTCGATGTTCGTACCGTCCATCGCGTCCTTCGCGCCTGGCTTCCCGGACGCGCAGGTACATGAAGGCCGTCGATTTGGGATTCTCGGTGCGCAGGAGCCGCACATCGGGTAACGTGAGATACAGGAACGCGAGATAACCGAACCCGAATGCCGCGATTGCCGCCACCACGCGGCCGACACGTCGCATGAACATGATTATAGTCGTCGTGCTCGTGATGTTCGCCGGGATGCTCACATACGCACAAGCGGACAACTGGCAGGCGCTGCGTCAGCAGATGGTGGACACGCAGATCCGTGCACGTGAAGTGCGGAGCGAGGTCGTGCTGCAGGCGATGGCGCGCGTGCCCCGGCATCTCTTCGTACCAGTGTCCTTGCGGCCAAACGCGTACGAGGATCGGCCGCTGCCGATCGGACGCGGACAGACGATTTCACAGCCCTACATCGTGGGCTACATGACCGACGTGCTGCAGCTCGAGCCCGCGCACCGCGTGCTCGAGATCGGCACGGGCTCGGGCTATCAGGCGGCCGTGCTCGCGGACATTGCGACGCACGTCTACAGCATCGAGATCGTGCCGGAACTCGCCGAGGGGGCGCGGCGCGCGTTGACGGAAGCCGGCTATCGCAACGTGGACGTCCGGACCGGAAACGGCTATCTCGGATGGCCCGATCGCGCGCCGTTCGATCGCATCATCGTGACGGCGGCGCCCCCGACGATTCCGAACGCGCTCGTCGATCAGCTGGCGGTGGGCGGCATCATGGTCGTCCCTGTCGGCACCGACTATCAGGAGATTGCGATCATCAGCCGGTCGGCGAGCGGCACGACCGAAAAGCGGACGATTGGCGTCAGGTTCGTGCCGATGGTGCAACGACCCTGATGAGGGCTGAGGGCTGAGGGCTGTCAGACTCAGGACTGCAGGCGCGAAGGCACGATGGCGATCTGACGGACGCGGGTCGTGACAATCGTTTCGGCGCCGGTCGCGAATTCGATGCTGAAGCCCACGTAGATCCCAAACAGCTTCAGAAAGCTTCCGGCGAGCGACGCACCGGCCAGGCGGACCTTCGTGTAAACCGGGAAGAACGCCCCGCCGCGGACGAGCACGTCGCCGCGCTGCGGATCCATCACCGTAATCTCATACAGCGAGTTCTTCGTCCGCACTTCGAGCGTCTCGAGCGCGCGCAGCTCTCCCAGTTGCACCCCGCCGGCCCACGGCCGGCCGCTCCAGGTGTCGAGGTCGCACACCGTTGGAAGATAGGTCGTCAAGCGGGTTTTGCCTTCAACAGTCCGATCTGTACGAGCACGCCGGTGAAATCGTAGATGCGGGTCTCGTGCACGATCTTGCGGTCGCGAAACTCGTACACGAACACCGCCGGCGCCTTGAAGCTCTTGCCCGACGGCGCGAGCCCCATGAGCCCGCCGATGTCGGTGCCTTCGAGCGTGAGCAGCTGAACGACGTGTGTCCCGTCGATGATGAGCCGATCGGTCCGGTACTTGAGGTCGGGAAACGCCTCGAACCACGCGCGGCGGGCGCGATCGACGGCCGACGGCCCGCGCAGCGTGCCTGCGACGCGGCTTTCGACGACACAGTCGTGGGCATAGTCGCCCACCAGCGCATCCGCATCGAGATTGTCGAACGCGTCCTGGCGCCGCTCGAACAACGCTGTCACTTCATCGCGTGTCAGCACCGATTCGACTGCCATATCCAGCCCCTTTCCAGGCGTTCACGACGCATCCGCCTTCGCGCCTGCTTTGCACGTCGCTACGGCGGACAAGCCGCCTTCGCGCCTGCTTCGCACATCGCGACGCGGACAAGCCCAACGCAACCCCATTGCACCCGACTGCGGCTTGCACTAGTATCCCGGCGCACCTAACACGTCCCGTTCTCAGCCCCCAAGGAGCGTCATATGCAGATCGCCGAACGCTCGGCCGGCAACGTCACTGTCCTCGATCTCTCGGGCCAGATCACCTTCACGCAAGGCGACGATCAGCTGTTCAAGGACAAGATCAACAGCCTCGTGCACCAGGGACACAAGAACATTCTCGTCAACCTGGCCGACGTCACGCACGTCGACAGCGCCGGTCTCGGCGAGCTCGTCGGCGCCTACACCACGGTCACGAAAGCCGGCGGCAGCATGAAGCTGGTGAACCTCACCAAGCGGCTGCACGATCTGCTGACCATCACGAAGCTGCTGACCGTGTTCGACACGTTCGACTCCGAGCAGGACGCGCTGAAGCAATTCAGCTAGACGCTTCGTCTGCTGTACCGCAGCACGAGCGCAGTCACGTCGTCGTTCTGGGCTGCGCTCGCCGCGAACGTCCGCACCGTCGCCAGGATGCGGTCGAGCAGCACCTCGGGCGTGCTGCCGCGATGTGTCGTCGATGCACGGCAGCAGCCGCTCTTCGCCGAACTCGTCGCCCGCCGCGTTGAGCGCCTCGGTCACGCCGTCGCTGAAGACGACGAGCGTGTCGCCGTCTTCGAGCTGAAGCGTTTCCTCTTCATAGGTCGCGTGCGGAAACAATCCCGAGAATCAGCCCGCCCGTCTCGAGCCGGCGCACGCCGCTGCGGCCGATCAGCATCGGCGGATTGTGGCCGGCGTTGCTGTAGGTGAGCCGGCCGTCGGGCGCCGAGCACGCCGTACATCACCGTGACGAAGCGCGACTGGATCGCACGGCGGATCAGCGTGCGGTTGACGTGCGCCATCAGCGCGGCCGGCGAGTCGGTCGACGTCACCTGCGCGGCGAACGCGCCCTGAATCATCGCGGTCAGCAGCGCGGCCGGCGGTCCCTTGCCCGCCACGTCGCCGAGCGTGAACGCGAACTGGCCGTCCGGCGAGGTTGAAATAGTCGAAGAAGTCGCCGCCGATCGATCGGCACGGGATCGACGACGCGGCGCCACGTCGAAGTGCGGCGCCCGACTGCAGCGCCTCGGGCAGCAGCGCGCGCTGAATCTCGGCGGCGAGCTGCAGCTCGCGTTCGAGCCGCGCCTTCTCGGTGGCCTCGCGATACAGCCGCGCGCTCTCGATCGCCGAGGCGGCTTCGCCGGCAACCGCTTCGAGCGCGCTGCGCGCCGCCGGCGGACATCAGCTGCCCCTTCTCGCGGCTGTCGAGATACAGCACGCCGATCGGCCGCTGATCGGCCTGGCGCGGCCGATCGTTCGAGATACCGGACGACGCGCAGCGGCGTGCAGAGGACGTGGCGGATGCCGAGCGCGACGGTGCCGAGATGCTGGCCGGCGAGATCGCGCGTCCAGCAGGTCGGCGACGATCCGCTCGCGGCCGGTGGCGAAGACCTCCTGCGGAATCTTCTGGCTGGTCGCGAACGACTTGCCCGACAGCGTCACCTTGCCGCGCGCGCGCGCGATCTTGAACTCGAGCTCGCCTTTCGGGTTGGCGAGCATGATGAACCCGCGCTCGGCGCCGGTCGCGTCGATGGCCGAGTCCATCACGAGCACCAGCACTTCGTCGAGCACGCGCGCCGAGCCGAGCCCGCGCAGCCGATCGAGCAGCGTCGTCAGCGGCCGGAAGATCGACGAGGCCCGACGAATGGCTGAGCCGCGAGTCGGCCCCGTCGTCGGCGAGAAACACCATCTCGGCGCTGCCGCTGCGACCGAGCCGGATCCTGTCGCGGTGCCGCAGCGACCGCTCGGTCACCTGCTCGTCGTTCACGAACGTGCCGCAGCGCGATCCGCGATCCTTCAACACGAACCGGCCGTCGTCGAGGCGCACGATCTCGGCGTGCTCGCGCGACACGTCGGTGCCGACCGAGCGCAGATCGCTCTCGCTCTTCCGGCCGATGCGGAACACCGGCTTGTCGATGAGGACGACCCGCGGACCGAGCGGATCGTCGACTTGAAGGCGCGCCGTTCGGACGTCGGGGGTTTCCGCCATGGTCACACAGGCTTCGCCTTCAACACGCCGATCTCCATCAGGAACCCCGTGAAGTCGTACACACGCCGTTCGTGGGCGATCAGGCCGTCGCGCATGGTGCAGATGAGCGCCGCCGGAAACGTAAACCGCTTCCCGGTCGCGGGCACGCCCATGAAGCCGCCGGTGTTCGTCCCGGAGAAGGTGACGAGCTGCACCACGCAGCTGTCCTCGATGACCAGGCCCAGACTGTCAACCGTGAAATCCGGAAAGCTCATGACGAAGCCGCGATGCACCGCCTCGATGGCGCCCCGGCCGGTCGCCTTGCCGGCAATCGGACTCTCCAGCACGCCGTCCTCGGTATAGCCCTCGACGACCGCGTCGACATCACGCGCGCGCCAGGCGTCGATGCGGCGATCGAAGAAGCGCTGAGCATCTTGACGAGTCATACCGGTTGCAGGATCGGCGGATTATATGCGGGCCCGGAAATGCCGGACGAACTATTTCGGTACGGCCTCAGATTTGCACCACAGTGGTGGCGTGAGCACTCCTGCGACGTTGTATCCCTCGACATCGGTCCTGTCCAACTGGGCCGAACGCGATTGGCAGCGTTCGGAGGGTGTCCAACTACAGACTCTCCAGCCCATGCAGCGGATCGTTTTGCGAACACATCAGCAGGCGTACGAGGTCTTCGTCCGATCGGGCGCCACTGGCGACGTGCTGGTTCGCGGCGGGCGTTTCTTCCAGGAATTTACGGAAGCGCGGCTGACGGGCAGCACGCTCGGCGGAGGGTTCCTGAAGCAGTACGGGATCTACGTCGGCCTGCGGGTCGAGTTCAACATCAACGGCGAGACGATCGTCACGTCCCCAATCTTCAGCCTCAGCATCGAGTCATTCGATTCGCAATTCGGGAGGTCGCCGCAGCATCTACTTTGAAACGCCGGAAACCGTGTTCCGGTAGACCCTGCCGCCTTTCATCACGAACACCACTCGGTTCAGCGCCGTGATATCCCGCAGCGGATCGCCGTCGACGGCGACCAGGTCGGCGTCCATCCGGGGCCGGATCGAGCCGATGCGATCGCCCAGCCCGAGCGCCTGTGCGTTGAGGGAGGTCGCCGACGTCAGGGCTTCCATCGGTGACTGACCGCCCTCTCGCACGCGCGTGATGATTTCGTCGGCATTCCGCCCGTGCGCGCCGGCGCCGGCGTCGGTGCCCATCAGAATCTTCAGCCCGCTCTGCTTGATGGCCTTCTGGAACATCGCGATGTTCGGCGGAATCGCCGTCTCCATGAATTTGAATCCGGCTTCGTCGAAGTTGCCGATGCCGAAGAACTTCGGCTTATTCCGCAGGTAGTTCTGCATGACGACGCCGATGTTTGGCTCGAAATAGGTACCCCGCCCGGCCATTAATTGCAGCTCGGCCTCGGTCGCTTGAAAGCCATGGGTCACCGCCGTGCATCCGCCCCGGACCGCGGCCGCGATCGCGCTGGGCGCATGCGCGTGCACCCACGTTCTCTTCCCCAGCGTTCGTGCTTCGTCGCAGGCCGCGGCCACCTGCGCGTCGCTCATCGTCTGGGCGCCACCCTCGCGGATGCTCTTCGAGGCGAACAACTTGATGACGTCGGCACCGTCAGCGGCCAGTTTCCGAACCTGCTGCCGGATAGCGTCGGGAGTGCCGGACTGATCGTTGAGCGACGAAATCGAGGTCAGCAGGCGCGGGCCGGGCGCGCTGCGCTCGATGGCCGCGCGCACATCCCGATCGAGCGGCGCGCCGATGCTCTGAATGGTCGTGAAGCCGGACATGAGCGTCGCGTACACGTTCTCCAGCGCATACAAGGCGCGATCGGCCTCGCTCTCGCCGTCGTTCACGGCGCGGCCATCGCGGCCGAAATGCGTGTCGATGTGGGTGTGCGTGTCGATCAATCCCGGAAGGAGGGTCACCTGGCCGAGGTCGTAGTCAGGTTTTTCGGCCGAGCGCTCCTGCACGCGGACGATCTGGCGCCCGATCACAACCACCGTAGTGTCGCGGAGCACTTTGCCCGAACCGTCGATCACCGTGCCGGCACGAATGGTGATCGGTTTGTCCTGCGCCGCGGCAGGAACAGACAGAGCGGCGCAGACCACGACCAGCGCGGTGCGACTCAGCATGGTCAGCTTCTCCCTACGTACCCAGAATCTTGAGCTTGGCGATTTCCGCGTAGGCATCAAGATCCCGGTCGCGTGTGATGAGCACAAGGTCGCCATCGAGGCAGCTCTGGGCGATCAGCGCATCGGCCAGACGGGCACGACGCTTCCGCGCCATCACTCGTGCTCGCAAATCGCCGGCGCGTTCCCAGAAACCCGCCGTCGGCTCTATCAGCGGAACGCGCGTCAGCAACGACCGGACCGGTTTCGGCAGTTTCGGATCGCTGAGCAGTTCCGTCAGCACGACGGGCGGCAGGCAGAGCTGCGCGTCGCCGAGCGCTCGATCGACAGCATCGACGTCCGCGCCGGCCGCACCTGAAAGATAGGCGATAAGCGAGCTGGAATCAGCGGCGATCATGGCTGTCGTCGCGCAGCGACGCCAGATCGACCGAAAACGAGACCTTGCCCTTCAGCCTTCTGAGATCGCGGTACGCCTCGCCGGCGGCGACGAGCTCGAGTCCCCTCCGGATGGTCGCCGTGACGCCGTCACCGGACGATTTCTGCGCGCGCCGGAGAAGATCGGCCGGTAACTCGACAGTGACTTTGCGGGCCGACTTCATCGCGCCTTCCAGAATACCAGCATCGACACCATACTTCAATATGGTCTGCGTCGGATCACCATCGGGCGCACTGCCCGCGCTTCGTGCTCGACATCATGTCTGTCGGAGGTCGGCTGGATAATATGCGAGACGGCGGGTGACCTCAGGGCAGGATGCGGGTCTGCACCACGAACTTGCGGTAGTCCGACTACGTCGCATCGCCCGACTGGAGCAGACATGTGCCCACGTCATGCCGCTCGCGCATCCGGAGCGGGACAAATACGTATTGTTAGAGCGTTTTCGATTTTCATGTAGTGAGGCGGTAGCCGCAATGCCTGACGTAGTTCGCATCAGGGCGCCGCTGTTCGTCGGCGTGTACGGTTTTTTTTGACCGTCAATCCCAACCGATCGATCTCCAACCAGAGCGTGCTGAGCGCGGCCCTCGTGGGCAGCGCCTCGCGCAATTCGGCCAACGTCGCATCCGGCCGGGCGATGATCAGGGCGGCGAGGCGATCCTCCCGACCCGCCAAGACTCGCGACCGAAATTTCGTCTGCTTCCGCGGCGCGAGCGACCCCGTTTCTCGCCGGCGCTGGATCAGCCGGTGCACCCAGGCCCGACTCACCTCATATTTCGCCGCGATCGCGTCGGCGTCCGGATTGGCATCCCATGCCCTGGCCACCCGCTTCCGCAAGTCCATTGAATACGGCGCCATCGGACCTCCCGCGAGAGGAGTACACAAAGGCCGTACCATGTACAAGTCGAAAACGCTCTAGCGAAACGTACCGTTAGCGAGCCGGACACTCGCGATTTGCCTTGCGACTTCCGACTTGCGCTTTGCGACTTGTTTCGCGGTAGAGCGCAACAAAACAGTCGCGCTCTACCGCCGTGACAGCTTAGAAGGTGAATCGTAACCCGATCTGACCCGTTCTCGTCGAAGCAACGCTGGTAATCTGCCCGAATGTCGGCGCCGTGACCGTGGTATTGGGATTGTTGTATTGCCGCCAGTTGAACACGTTGAACGATTCAAAGCGAAACTGGATCTGCGAGCTGCCGCGCAGGGTGAACGACTTCGCAAGCGTCAGGTCCACACGCCGGCGGCCAGGCCCGCGCACCTCAGACGAGTTCTGGTTGCCCGGCCGAATCGTCGCCCCCGTCGTCGGCGAAGTCGGCACCAGCGTGTACGCGGTTCGATCGAGGTACTGCAGCGTATCGCGCCAGTTGTCGAATATCTGGTTACCGCCGTTGTAATCGGGCCGGCTGTTCGCGATGCCCGACGCCTGGGTAATCCGCAGCGGTTCGCCGCTTCGGAAATTGAGGACGCTGGACAGCTGCCACCCGCCCAGCACGCTACCGACGACGTCCCTGCGGTCGGCCAGCCACGGCATGTCGTAGACGACCGTGCTCGTGACGCGATGGCGGACCTCCCCGATCAACGGCGAGTAGTCGGCGTCGAGGTAGGGATCGAAGAAGTCCTGCGTGTTGTTGTAGGTGGTGTCGCCAATCGAGCTGTTGAAGTTGCCAATGAGATTGGCGCCCTGTTCCGACCAGCCTTTCGACAACGTGTAGTGCACCGCCAGATCGACGCCATGGACCCGTCTGAGGTTGAAGTTCCCCTCGAACGCGTTGTACGTCATGGTCTGCCCGCTCGTGACGTACCATCCTCCGGGAGTGACGGCCGGGTTGGGCCGGGCGCCGGTCACCCGATCGTAGGCGTTGGCAAAGTTCAGGAGGATCGGCAGGTTCTTCCCGTTGGTGTGGACGTAGCCCGCCGAGACCGACGCCCGTCTTCCAATTTGCCGCTGCACGTCGAAGGTGGCCTGCATGGTCTCGGGACTCTTCATGTCGGTCTCGAACATGTAGTACTGGTTCTTCTTGCCACCCGAGTCCGCGATCGCGATCTTCTCGGCGTCTTCCGCATAGGTGTTGGGCCAGCTGATGCCGCGGGCCTCCTGCTCCGTGCGATTCCAGCCCTGGCGGATCGGGGTGAAGGGGCGCGCGACCGCGTTCTGGAACAACGCCATGATGTGGCCGGTGGTGAACACCCCGACACCACCGCGCACGACGGTCCTGCCCGCCTCGTCGACCGTCCAGGCAAATCCGGCGCGAGGGGCGAAGTTCACTTTGTCATCGTCAATCGGCTTGTCCAGCGGGCGCGGCGCACCGAAATCCATCTTGCGGATGTCGGTGGGATTGCTCAGATTGTTGACCTCCGCGGGATCGCTGGCATCCTTGGACGTGTAGCCAAACCCCGGGTAGTAGTCGTAGCGCAGACCCAGGTTGAGCACGAACCGATCGCCCACGCGCCAGTCGTCCTGGATGAACCCGCCGAACTGGTCGACCCACGCACGATGCGGCGGGTTGCCCATCGCGAGCAGGAAGTCGGTCGCCTTGTTGGTCAGCAGGCCGTCGAGGGTGGCGAACGTGAACCGGTTCGTTTGCGGATTCGACTTGAAGCCGATCTCGCGCGCCCACCGGAACCCGGTCTTCAGCGTGTGGGCACCCGAGACCCGCGTGAACTTCTGGTCCAGGTTGTACGCGTCGTAGGTCAAGGCAAGGATTTCGGTATCCCCGCTGCCGAAGAAGCCCGTGACGTTGAACGTCGAGATACGCTTGCGGACGTTATAGAGGTCTTCCTGCGCCCCCCGCGTGGGCGATTCCGCGAGCCAGAACTCGTCGAAGCGATCGAGCGTGTTGCGGTTCCAGCCGAACCGGCTTTCGGAGACCCACGAATTGCGCGTCAGCACGTAGTTGGTCGAGAGGCGTTTCGAGCCGTTCGTGTACTGCTGATTGTTCTCGATCTGGATTCGCGGAACGGTGGCGAACGGCCGCATCCGCGAGGCGGTCACCGACAATCTGCCGGCGCCGGCCTGGAAGTCCACTTTGCCCAGGAACGTGTTGTCGCGCCGGACGAGCGTCCTGGCATCGGTGTACCGGCCGATGTCGGCGTTGATGGGCACGTTCGGCAGCGGCATGTTGTCGAGCACCATTCTGGTCTCGGGATACGGCAGCGCGGCCAGCATCCGATCGCGTGTCGCCTGTGTGGCGACGTTCCCCTGCACCGTCACGCCCGACTCCTCGCGATAGCCCTCGTAGCTGGTGAAGAACAAGACGCGGTTCTGCAGGATCGGCCCGCCGAGCGATCCGCCGAACTGGTTGAAGCTGATCGAGGGCTTGGCCGTCGTCGGCGGCAGAAACGGATCGCGCGACGAGAACGCGTCGCTCTGGAAGTTCTCAAAAATCGATCCGTGGAACTGGTTGGTCCCCGAACGGGTGATCATGTTGACCTGACCGCCGATCGAGCCTCCGTACTCCGCCGGCAGGACGCCCTTGGCCACCTGCACCTCGGCGACCGCTTCGACGCTCAGGATCTCGATCTGGTTCTGGCCGCCGTAGTTGCCGAAGCCGCGATTTTCAGGGTTGGTCTGGGCGCTGCTGCCGTCCACGGTGATGGCGCTGCCGCCGTCGCCGACGCCGTTGACGCGGAACGCGCGGCCGCCCGCGACTGAGTTGTCGCCCGAACTGACGCCCGAGCTGAGCAGGATGACGTTCTGCAGATTCCTCCGCGAGACCGGAATCTCGCGCAATTCCTCGCCGAGCGATTGCACCTGCGCCGTCGTGGCGGTTTCGATGAGAGGCGCGTTCTCGGCGACCGTGACGGTCTCTGCCAGCGTCCCCACTTCGAGCGCAAACGTCTGCCGCACCGTCTGGCCGGCGCTCAGCGTCAATCCCCGGTTCTCGTACGTCTTGAATCCCGAAAGCTCGATCTTGACCGTGTACGACCCCGCCGGCAGGGCGGGCAACGCAAATTCGCCACGTCCGTCCGAAACGGTCTCTCTCGTCAGCGTGGTGCCCTGATGGGTGACCGTCACGGTGACGCCGGGAAGAATGGCACCCGACGAATCCTGCACGATGCCGTAGAGCGTCGCCTCGAGCACCTGTGCACCTGCGTGACGTGGAAATGCCATGAATGTGACGACGAGAGCAACGGCAAGAAACCTCGGAAGAGCAGGCATCGAAACCTCCCTCGGGAAAGGCAGCGGATCGAACCAGGAGTGTTGGGCCGTCGAATGCCGATCGGCGATGACCGATGTTCAGTTATTGATTTGCGCGTGACAACTTATGGCTGGGGCGGCTTACGCGTATTCGCCGGAGCGTAGATGTCGTACCCCTTCGCGTTTTCCTCCTTTTCGGATGGTGGGATGACGCCGGCCGCGAGCATCACCTGTTCGAGCGCAGCCACGGTGACGGCCGATGGTTTGAAGTTGCCAAACCGGTAGCCGCGCGCGATTGTCAGCGGCGTCCAGCCGTGCTCGTTTCGCGTGTTCCAGATATCAATCCTGGCGCCTTTGCTCGCGAGAAACTTCACCGCTTCGGGAAGGTTCTTGTAGGCCGCGCCGTGCATCGCCGTTTCGCCGTTCTTGTCCACCGCGTTGATGTCGGCGCCATGATCGAGCGCCACCTGCATGGCTTCGATCACTTCCTCCTCAGTACCTGCATCTTCGCCGGGAGACCGTGTACCGAGACCAGCCGCAGTCATCAGCGCCGTGCTGCCCTCGCCGTTGGTCAGCTTCGGATCGGCACCAAGAGCGACCAGCGCCTTCATGTAATCGGCGTCGGCCGTCATCGCAGCGAGCAGATACGCCGTCGCGCCAATTTCGTGGAAACGAGTGTTGGTCAGGTTCGCCCGCCTCGTCATGCGCGCGTTGACGTCTGCGCCTTTGGCGACGAGCCGTTTGGCAAACTCGAGGGTCAACACGTTCCCCGAAATGTCCGGACCGGGATCGCTGTCGCCGATAGCCGGTTTCCGGATGTATGCCAGCATGTGGAGCGGCGCAAAGCCCTGCACGGCGGAATTGGGATCCGCCCCCGCCTCCAGCAGCTCTGCAGCAAGCTCCAGATGTCCGTTGGCGACCGCCACGTGCAGCGGCGTCGTGCCGGAGCGCAACGAGCGCTCACCTTCCGGCAGTTTCGGATTGGTCTTCACCTTGACGACTTCGTTGATGTCGGCGCCCGCCTTCAGCAGCGCCTTCACCGCTGGAATGCGGCCCTGGCGCACCGCGAACAGCAGCGGCGTGAAGCCGGAGTCGAGAGGAGTCCGGAAGTCGGCCCCCGCTTCGATGAGCGCCTCGATCACCTGGACATGCCCTTCGGCCGCGGCCCACATGAGCGCATCCTGGCCACGCCGCGGTTCTTTCGCATGGACGTTGGCGCCGCGCGTCAGCAGCACGCGCACGGCATCGACCTTCCCCGTCCGCGCGGCCGTCATCAACATCGTCTCGCCGCCCGGCAGGGTGGCGTTGGCATCGGCGCCGGCATCGAGGAATCGCGTGATGATCGCGGCATTGCCGTTGACGCACGCGAGCGAGAGCGGGGTGACGCCGTATCGATTGACGGCGAGGGCATTCGCGCCAGCCGCAAGCAGGCGGCCGACAAGCTCGACGTTGTCGTTGTAGGTCGCCCAGTGCAGCGCCGTCGTGCCATCCGGCTGCGCCGCGTTGACGTCGATCCGCTTGGCGAGCAGCGTGCGAATGGCCGTTTGATCCATCCGCTGCACGGCTTCAGCCAGCGGCGCATCGGTTGCCGCCGATACCGTCGCAACAGTCGCGAAGAACGCGATGACAACCAAACATCTGACGAGCATGTGGCGCATCATGGGCATCTCTAAAGACTCTGGTTATACAAGGTGTCGATCTTTCCGGTGCTGTCCTGGAACGAATCGAGCCGCACCCCGACGGCGTCGAGCATCGTGAGATGCAGGTTCGCGAGCGGCGACGGCTCGGCGTACTTGATGTGCCGTCCGCCCTTCACCTTGCCCGCCGCCCCGCCGGCGACGACAATCGGCAGATCGATGTGGCTGTGCACGTTCGGGTTGCCCATGCCGCTGCCATACAGATACAGCGAGTTGTCGAGCAGCGTGCCGTCGGCTTCGCGAATCGAGTTCAGCTTCTCGAGGAAATACGCGAACAGCGACACGTGGAACTGGTTGATCTTCGCGATCTTCGCCACCTTCTCGGGATCGCCGCCGTGATGCGACGTCGGATGATGCGGATCGGGGACGCCGATCTCCGGATAGCTCCGGTTGCTGGTTTCGCGCGCGAGCTGGAACGTGATGACGCGGGTGATGTCGCCCTGCAGCGCCAGCACCTGCAGGTCGAACATCAGCTTGGCGTGATCCTCGTACGCAGCGGGAACGCCGACGGGACGATCCAGGTCTGGCAGCAGATTCTCGCGCGTCTGCGCTTCGGCCTTCTGAATCCGCCGCTCCACTTCGCGCACGGTGTCGAGGTACTCGTTCACCTTCGTGCGATCGGTCGCGCCCAGTTCGCGTTGCAGACGTGAGATGTCTTCGCGGACCCAGTCGAGCAGGCTGGCGCGTTTGCCGAGCGCCGCGCGCCGCTGTGCCGAGCTGCCGCCCTCGCCGAACAGCCGCTCGAACACCACGCGTGGGTGCGCTTCGGACGGCAGCGGCGTCGTCGGCGACGACCACGACAGGTTGTTCTGGTAGACGCAGGCATAGCCGTTGTCGCACTGACCGACCACTTCCATCAGGTCCATCGACAGCTCGAGCGAGGGCAATTGGGTTTCCTGCCCCATCTGCTGCGCGGCAATCTGATCGACGGTCGTGCCGAGGAAGTAGTCGCTGCTCTCGGTCCACTTGGCTTTCGCCGCGCTCAGGAATGCGGCATTCGACGTGGCGTGCGTCCCCGGATACGCGTTCCGCAACTCCATGTTGCTGAGCACGGTCAGATGCTTCATCACCGGCGCCAGCGGGCTGAGCGTGACCGACAACTCCGTCAGCGCGCCGCTTTCTCCCGGTGGCGTCCACCGCGCGATGTCCGATCCCATCGGGATGTAGACAAATCCCAGCCGTTTGATGGCCTTGGCCGGCGTCTGCGCGTGCGCAGTCATCGAGGGAATCATCGCGTCGAGGAGCGGCAGCGCGACCGTTGCGCCGACACCTCGCAGGAACGTACGCCGTGGCAGCGCCTTCTTGAAAATGATCATGATGAGGTCCTCATACGGAAGGGCACGCTCGTGACGATACCCATGACGATCGACGACAATCTGTAATTCTGCGCGCTCGAGTCGCGAACGATCTTGCGAACGGCCGGCGCGTCGTAATACGCCACGCCGCGCCCGGTGGCGAAAGTGAGCAGTTTCTCGGTGAGCGTCGAGACGAACAGTTCGGGACGATCCAGTATCGCCTTCTGCAGCCCGGCCACACCGTTGAGCTCGGTACCGTTGAAGAGCGTCCCCGACGCATCAATCGGCTGGCCGCCATCCAGCGTTCGCCACCGCCCGACGGCATCGTAGTTCTCGAGCGCGAACCCGACCGGATCCGTCAGACGATGACACGCCGCGCACGTGGGATTCTTCCGATGCTCCGCCAGGCGCTCGCGGACCGGCGCACTCTTCTTCACGCCCTTCACATCTTCCAGCGGCGGCACGCTTGCCGGCGGCGGTGGCGGCGGCACGCCCATGACGTTCTCGAGAATCCACTTGCCGCGAATCACCGGCGACGTGCGTGTGGGATACGACGTAACGAGCAGGATGCTGCCCTGCCGCAGCAGCCCACCCCGCCTTCGCCCGCTGGCGTCGTCGTCGGGCTTCGGCGCGGCAGGCTCCTCGAACGTGACGCGGCGGAAGCGGCTTCCATAAATATTCGGAATCCCGTAGTGCTTCGCCAGGCGCTCGTTCAGGAACGTGTAATTGGCCGTCAACAAGTCGAGCACGCTGCGGTTCTCGGCGATGACGCTCTCGACGAGCATTTCCGTTTCCTGACGGAATGCCTGACGCAGGTTGTCGTCGAAATCGGGGAACAACCGCATGTCCGGCGTAATCGTGTCGAGGTTTCGCAGGTGCAGCCACTGCGACGCGAAGTTGGTGACCAGGTTTTCGGCCTTCGGGTCGGCGAGCATCCGCTTCACCTGACGTTCGAGCACGGCCGGCTTGTCGAGATCGCCGCGTGCCGCCACGTCGAGCAGCTCGTCGTCGGGAATGCTGCTCCAGAGGAAGAACGAGAGGCGCGACGCCAGCTCGAGATCGCTGATGGTGTAGGCAGGCTTGCCCGCCGTAGCGGCGGCAGCCGGGGAACTGGGCTTGCCCGCCGTAGCCGCGTTAGCGGCGGAGGTGGGATCCCGCTCGATCCGGAACAGGAATTCGGGGCTCGACAAGATCGCGGACAGCCCCAGTTCGATCCCGGCATCGAATCCTTCCTCGGCCCGGGCACTCTGGTACAGCTCGAACGGCTTTTTCAGATCGGCATCGCTGACCGGCCGGCGATACGCCCGCCGCATCAGCGTCGACAAAATCTTCTTTGCGCACGCGCTTTCGTTTGATGCCGGCTGGCACACGAGCACGCGCCTGCGGCTCGGCGTGTCACCGGCTCCGGCGGTGTTGTAGGGACCAATGATGGAGATCTCGTACACAGCCGGCTGCAGCCGCGGATGCCTGTAATAGTTGAAGTGAGCCTCGTAGGGCTGACGCGCGGTCTCGAGCAGCAGGAACGGCTTCTTCGGGAACGCGACGGCCAGCTTGTGCGGGCCCGCGGTCACCGGCACGCGCAACTTGAGATGCTCGTCCAGATTGGCATGCGAGGGCGCGTCCGCCGCCGACGTGGCCTGGTCCAGTTTCAGCGGTTCGATGGTGAAGAGCCGCAGCCGCTCGTCGTCGAGCAGCAGCTCGATCTCGTGCGCCTCGAGCAGGCCTTCGATGTGCTCGTTGCGGTCGCGCGAAAGCCGAATCGAGATCTCGTATTCGCCGTTCAGCGGGAACTCATGAGAAGTCAGCGCACCACCGCGAGTGCCGATCGGCATTCCGTCGAGGTGATTCTCTTGCGTGATGTCGGGCTTGATTCTCACGGTCGACCCGCCCAGCGACAGGCTCGGGCGGCCCACGGCGAGCCTGCTGATCTTCTCCGCTGCCGTCACGTAGCTTTCGAGCAGCGTCGGCGACAGATTGCCAACCGTGATGTTGTCGAAGCCAAAGCTTGCCGAGTCGCTCGGCAATAACGCCGCGACGTCGATGTCGAGCGCCAGCAGATCGCGAATCGCGTTGCGGTATTCGGTGCGGTTCAGCCGTCGAAACGTGTCGGTGCGGCCCGGATTGGGCGTGGCGGCTGCCCCGCGATCGAGCGAGGCTTCGAGCGAGGCCAGCGAGGAGGTGTAGGCCGCTTCGTCGGGCCGTCGTGCGCCGATTGGCGGCATTTGACGCGCGCGAAGCTTGCGAACAACCTTTTCCCACGCCTCGGCGTGATCGCCGAGCGGCTGCGCGTTGATGGTATCGAGCTCGAGGCCACCTGCCTTCGAGTTGCTATTGTGGCAGGACAGGCAATAGGTGTTGACGACGGCGCGATATGCCGGCTCCGACGCCGCCGTTGCCGGATCGGATTTCTGCTGGGCATCAGGCGTACTGACGACGCTCGCGGCCAGCGCTGCGGCGACCGCGACGCGAAACACCCAGCTCTTCCCAGAGTTCGACATTCAGCTCCTTTTCGAGATCCTCTATCGTAACCCCCCCATACGGGATTCCCTATCCCAAATTCACGGCATTGACGGCTTTCTTGCCGGGAAAATGGTGGCTTTGCGTAGAATCTTTCTCCATGCGCCAAAGCATCTCGATCGTCACGTGTTCGATCCTGCTTGCGGCTTCTGCGCTGATTGTCGCTCAGCGTACGCAAGGCCCGGCCCCACCCGGAACGGCGGCGCGCGCGGGCGAGTGCCCGCCGGGGCAAACCCTGGTGCGCATCGGGCGCTGTGAAGCGCCCGACACGCCCCCGCCCAGCATCGTTGACTACCGGCCGAAATCGACGCTGGTCGTCGAGGAGCATCCGGTGCCGAGGGCGAAGTTCCCTGTCGTCGACATCCACAGCCATCAGTCGGCCACTCCCGAGAACATGGCGCGCCTGGTTCGCGAAATGGACGCGCTGAATCTGCGCGTGCTCAACAACCTGAGCGGCGGCAGCGGCGAGCGCCTCAGGCAGAACGTCGACGCGATTCGAAAGAGCCCGTATCGCGATCGCTTCACCGTCTTCGCCAACCTCAACTTCGCCGGGTTCGCAGCGGGCTGGGGCGCCAAAGCCGCGGCACAGCTCGAACAGGACGTCAGGAACGGCGCTATCGGATTGAAGATCTTCAAGGACCTGGGGATGACGACGCGCAAGGCGGACGGATCGCGGATTGCGATCGACGATCCGGAGCTGGATCCCGTGTGGGCCGCCGCGGGCCGGCTGAATGTGCCGGTCCTGATTCACACCGGCGAGCCGCCGGCCTTCTTCGATCCGCCCGACTACACGAACGAGCGCTGGCTCGAGCTCGCGCTGTTTCCGAGCCGCCGCAACTACAGCCCGAACCAGGTGAAGTTCGACCAGCTCATCGCCGAGCGCGATCGCATGTTTGCGAAGCATCCGAAGACGCAGATTCATCGCGGCGCACTTCGCCTACCACGGCCACGACCTCAAGCGCGCGGGCGCGTTGCTCGACAGGCTGCCGAATGTGTATCTCGAGGTGGCCGCCGTCCTGTACGACTTCGGCCGTCAGCCGCAGAGCGGCCGCGGCGTTTTTCACGAAGTATCAGAATCGCGTGCTGTTCGGCAAGGACACCTACGCCCCCGAGGAGTTCCCGTACTACTGGCGTGTGTTCGAGACCGCCGATGAATATTTCGATTACTACCGCGACTATCACGCGTTCTGGAAGCTGTACGGCATGAATCTCCCCGACGCCGTGCTCCGGAAGCTGTACTACGAGAACGCGGTGAAAGTGACGCCGGGGCTGCCGTCCACCGGATGGCCCTCGCCGTAACGTTCCCCGCCGATCTTTCTTGCCTTGTGCTCATCGGAGTTGTAGGCTCTCCGACTTCCACTCTCCGCATTTCCGCGGTTCACTTCTCATATCGGAGGAGACACGATGAGCGAACAGCAGAATCTCGACGTCGTTCGACGCGGCTACGACGCATTCGGCCATGGCGACATTGAAACGTTACTGACTCTGCTCGACGAGCAGATCGAGTGGGTCACGCCGGGCCCGCCCGAGCTCAAGACGAGCGGACGCCGCACGGGCCGTCAGGCGGTCGCCGAGTTTTTTGGCACGATCAACGAGATCTTCGAGATCTCACGCTTCGAGCCCAAGGAGTTCATCGCGCAGGGCGACCGCGTGATCGTATTTGGCGATGAGACGGCCACCGTCCGGGCGACCGGCAAGGCGCTCGACACTGTGTGGGTGCACTCGTTCACGCTGAGAGATGGGAAGGTCGTCGCGTTCCAGGAATATTTCGACAGCGCGGCGGTTGTGGCCGAGCTGCAAGCCGCACACGCGAAGGTCTAACGCCCGAGTGCCACGGCTGGTCACACACGTTGGCCAGCCGCGGCACGCCGAACCCCGAAATCAACTTCGCCAGTTCCATTTTTCCTTCGCCGAGAATGGGCTGAGATGGCATGACCTTTTCCTTGCTTCGTCTCCCGCGACGATGCCATCGTCGTCCTGAATAGAGGGCGACGCCGTGAAACATTCAGAGTGGGACATTCGGCGACAAGGCAGGAGATGGACGGGCGAAGAGGCAACTGCACGCTATTCGCTTGCTCCCGAGAAACTTGAACTTGTCGAAGGGCGATTGCTGTGGAGCGACGAAGAGCGACTGAACCTGCTCGGATCGCTTATCGAGAACCTTGGCGCCGATGCCGTCGTGCGCCTGGGCAGCACCGACATCTGGCGAGAGGCTATCGCGGCGCTCGACCGCGAGATGGACGGACGCATCGCGCGCCTCGAGGGGTGGCTGGACGGGCGGGCCGCCATCGCCGGCCAGCGCGTGCGATGTCAGAGCGAGAATCGACCATCGATCAGAGAGCGTCTCGCGTACCTGGAAGGGCGCCTCGTCTGAGATGCGTCAGGGCGACGGACCGAACGCTTCTTCAACCGAACGTCGAAACGACTGCGGGTCGACTGCCGGGTACCGATACAACTGAGGCTCGATGCTCGCAAAATACTGCCACGCTCCCGCTGAATCGATCAGACCCCGCGACAGCATCTCGCGCACATCTGTCAGGTCCTGAGCGTGACCGCGTTCGACTTTCGCCAGCGCCTGGGCGTACGGATCGAAATGATGAAAGGCCGCCAGCCCCTCCTGCGCGATGAACGGGCTGCGATCCTGCCATCCCGGCCGGACTGGAATGAAATCGACCGGCGAGGCGAGCTCGACGTTCAACTGCAGGGATTCCTTGATGCGCGGAATGGCGCGAAACAAGGCGTCGGTATCGGGCTCGACTTTGATGTCCACGTCGATCGTGCTTTCGCGCCATCCCAGGAGCACGGCAGTCGCGCCGCCGGTGAAGTAGACCCGGGTCGCGACCTCCGCGGCCGCGCCGAACACCTGCATGAAACGGCGAATCCGATCGACGTCGGCTACCTGACGCATGCCGCAGCACGCTCGAAGCTGACCAGCCGGCGAATCAGCGCGTTGTAGCGGCCATGCGCGGCATCGGGGTCGGCGGCGTGCAGCAGGTCGTACAGCCGGCGCTCGGCGGCGGGAATGGGATCGCGGACCTCGAACCCCAGCCGTTCGAGGCGCGGGGCCCCGATCGAGACGAGTAGCGCCTCGAGGGACGAGATGCCGCTGGCGCGATCGGTGAGACCGCGCGCGATCAGCTCGCCGCCGGGCAATGCGGTGATGACAGGCGCCATGATGGAATCATAACGCGGCCGGGTGCGGCCCGCGGCGTTCCGGTCCCAGCTGACCTCTCATATGATGCCGGCCCAGTCGTCACACTCTGGACGCTCACGATGAACGATCGGAAAGTCACCGCCTTCCCGGGAGTCCAGTCGAAGCAGCCGATCGCTCCGATGTTCTCGCCAGACGGAAAGTGGGTCGCCTATACGACGACGGAAACCGGCACTGAACAGGTGTTCGTGCAGCCGTTCCCCCCACCGGCAGCAAATATCAGGTGTCGAAGGAGCGAGGACATCATCCGTTGTGGTCTGCAGATGGCCGTGAGCTCATTTACGACGTCGCGGCAGGACGTTCAGATACTGTCGCCATTACGACATCACCGTCCTTCAGCTTCGGCCATCCGTCGAGCCTGAACCGCGGACCGATGTGGTTCGCTGGCTCCAGTTCGATGCGGCCGGTCGATATGGCGCCTGACGGTCGGATTCTTGGAGCGGTCGACGCGGATAGAGGCGGGCCTGCCAGCGCGCTCAACAGCCAGCAGATGCATCTCGTGCTCAACTGGTTCGAAGAGCTCAAGCGGCGTGTACCTGTTCGGGATTAGGGATTGGTGAATCGAGATTGGGTCTGAACGCGCATGTCACTGAGTGCGGGCACTAAACTCCGCGCCTACGAGATCGCAACTGAGAACTGACTACTGAGAACTGAAAACTGACCTGGCTAGCCTTCGCCAGTTCCAACGGCGAGCGGCGGCAGTCGCAGCGGCGCCTGCAGGCGCGCGTAGATCGCGCCGAAAAATCCCGTTCCCACCAGCGCCCCCGCAAGTGCCGCGACGGCGTAGATTTTTCCTTCGCCGATGTTGACGAAAACAGGCCCCGGACACATGCCTGCGATCGACCATCCCACGCCAAACAGCAACCCGCCGGCCACGTGCCCATGGTGGCGGCGTCTGCCTGCATCCTGAAGCGATCGACCCGACGTCGTGCGCCCACTGCGCCGCAGCAACCAGAGCGCAGGCGCCGTGACGGCGACGGCGCTGCCGATGAGCCCGTACATGTGGAAATCCTCGAACAGGAACATGCGCTGAATGTAGTTGTAGTCGCTCGCGCCGGATCGGCTGAGCATAAAACCGAAGACCGTCCCGAGCAGGATGTACAGCAGCAGCATCAGTTGAACACCACCCGGTACAACAGCTGCGTCGTCACGACTCCGCCGGCCATGAAGCTGATCGTCGCGACCAGGCTCGGCAGCTCGAGATTCGACATGCCGAAAATACCGTGGCCGCTCGTGCATCCGCCGGCGAGCCTCGTGCCGAACCCGATGAAGAGCCCGCCCACGAACATCCAGGCCAGTTTTGCCGCCGGACCAAACCCGATAGTCTGGTCGAACATGCCGAGCGACCACGTGAGCTGCCAGCCTCCGCTGAAGACCGCCGAAAGAAATCCGCCGAGCACGAGGCCGGCCACAAACGGCAGACGCCACTGCCGCGACGCGCGCAGGCTGCCCCGGGAAAAGTACGGCTGCTGCAGCACGAGGCTGCACACGTCCTCGAATCCCGCCGAGATGCCGAGCCTCCGGTTCGCGACAAACAGCAGGCACAGCGTGACGGCCGCAATGCCCGCCCCTGCCACGGCCCAATGCAGCGGCAGCGCGTTGTTCAGGATGAGTGGCATTCGTGCGCGATCATACTGCGAACTGAGATTCTCTCCTTGACCACTACCCCGGACGATGGCATCGTCGTCGGTATGGAGAAGCGCATCACGACCACCGAATATTTCAGCAGGGCCGAATCGAACCGGCCGGCCGAACTGGTGTACGGCTTCGTTCGGGAACCGCCAACGCCCTATTACGCACACCAGACCGTTGTCGGTCGGTTGTTCCGCTTGCTGAGCGCTCATGTCGAAGAGCGGCGTCTCGGCGACGTCTGCGTTTCACCGATGGATGTCGTGCTCGACCAGGAAGCAGGCATCATCGTGCAACCCGATCTGATGTTCATTTCCCACAAACGCGCCGGCATCATCAAGAATCATGTGTGGGGAGCGCCCGATCTGGTGGTCGAAGTGGCCCCGCCAGGCACCGCGTACTACGATCGAACCGTCAAGCTGCAGTGGTATCGGAAATACGGTGTGCGCGAATGCTGGCTGGTGTACGAGAAAGAGCGACGGATCGCGATCGTCGATTGTGCCTCATCCGCCGAGACGACGTTCGCCGGAACGCAGATGATTCGTTCCCAGGTGCTGCCCGACCTCGAGGTCACCGCGAATGCGTGTCTTGGATGACCTATTTCGCAAATGACGGCAGCGCCCCAAGGTTGTGCATCAGGAAGGCGTAGACGTCTGCGTTCGACTCGAGATACTTCGCGGTGCTGCTTGCCCCGTGACCCGAGCGTGTTTCGATGCGAATCAGCACTGGCGCTTCATGGCTCACCCGCGCCTGCATGGTGGCGGCGTACTTGAACGAATGCGCAGGCACGACGCGATCGTCGTGATCGGCCGTGGTGATGATCGTGGCGGGGTACTTCACTCCTGACTTGATGTTGTGCAGCGGCGAGTACGCGTACAGCGCCTTGAACTCCTCCGCGTTGTCGCTCGACCCGTAGTCGGCAATCCAGTTCCAGCCAATCGTGAACTTGTGGAACCGCAGCATGTCCATGACGCCGACCTCGGGAATCGCCACGCGAAACAGCTCGGGCCGTTGATTCGCCACCGCGCCCACCAGCAGCCCTCCATTCGACCCGCCCGCCATCGCGAGCCTGGCCGACGAGGTGTACTTTCGGGCGATCAGCCATTCGGCACCCGCGATGAAGTCGTCGAACACGTTCTGCTTCCGCGTTTTCGTCCCGGCGTCGTGCCAGGCTTCCCCGTATTCGCTTCCGCCGCGCATGTTGACGCTGGCATAGACGAAACCCTGTTCGAGCAGCGCAAGCCTCACGGGAGAAAACGCCGGGACCGTGTTGACGTTGAATCCACCGTACCCGTACATCAAGACAGGATTGTTTCCGTCGAGCGCCAGGCCTTTGCGGTGAACCAGGAACATCGGCACGCGAGTGCCGTCCTTGCTGTTGAAGAAGACCTGCGTGGTCTCGTAGCGCGAGGCATCGAAGCCGGAGATTTCAGATGCACGAAACAGCGTGCTGGCGCGCGTCGCGATGTCATAGCGGTAGATGGCGGTCGGGATCGTAAACGACGTGAACGTGTAGAACACGAACGTCGAGTCCGCATCGCCGGTGAAGCCCCTGGCGGAACCCAGTCCGGGCAGAGCCACTTCGTGCTCGAGCTGGCCATCGAGGGTGTACACACGAGCGCGGGTCGCCACATCTTTCATGTAGGTGGCGAACAACTTGCCGCCCGCGATGTCCACGCTCTCGAGAGGCTCGGGTATTTCCGGCAGCACCGTCTTCCAGTTCGCTTCCGACGGGGCGCGCGGGTCGATGCTGACGACGCGCCGGTTCGTGGCGTTCCGGTCGGTCGCCACCAGAATGCGATCGCCGACGTTGTCGACCACTTCGTAGGTATCGTCGGTGATGTCGGGCACGAGCGGTACGAACGGCGATGACGGCCGTGACAGGTCGCGCACGAACAACGCGTTGCCCTGCTTGCCGGTTCCGCGATCGTGTACCTGCAGGATGGCGAAGCGCTCGTCTTCGGTCGTATCGAGGATGTGAAACCGTTGCGGATTGCGCGCGTCCTCGAAGACCAGCTCGTCGGCCGATTGAGGCGTGCCGAGGCGATGATAGAAGACGCGATGGTTCGCATTCGAGGACGAGAGCTCCTTGCCTGCTTCCGGCGCGGGATAGCGGCTGTAGTAGAACCCCTCGCCGCGCCAGGCGACGCTGGACACCTTCACCCATTCCAGCTTGTCCGCCAGCGGCTTGCGCGTGCGCAGATCGAGAACGCTGTACTCCTCCCAGTCGGAGCCGCTGCGCGAGACGCCGTAGACGGCATGCCTCGCGTCTTTCGACGGCGAAAACGTCAGCAGCCGCACGGTGCCGTCGGCCGACCAGGCATTCGGGTCGAGCAGCACTTCGGGCGTGCCGTCAATCCCCTGCTGGACATACAACACGCTCTGGTTCTGCAGCCCTTCGTTCCTGTAGAAGAAGAACAGGTTGCGCTTTCTCGACGGCGCCGAGTACTTGGGGTAGTCGTAGAGACGCTCGAGCCTCGCCCTGAGCTGCGCGCGATACGGAATCTTGTCGAGGTACGCGAACGTGACCGCGTTCTGTGCCTCAACCCACTTCGCTGTTTCAGGGGAATTGTCGTCTTCCAGCCACCGATATGGATCGGCCACCTGCGTGCCGTGGTAGCTGTCGACCTGATCGGCCGTGCGCGTCACTGGATAGTCGAATCGCTGGAGCGGCGGAGGCGCTGCACAAGCGGCACAACACATCAAGACGACAAGCAACAGAAAGTTCGATCGCGGTTGCGTTCGCATAGCGGCAATGCCTGAACCCAGTCACGGTCCGGCTGAAGCCGGACACTACGCTTAGTCAACGGAGAACGACGTCCGTGCTTCGGTGCTCTCCTTGTACCCGTAGCGGATGGCCTTTGCGCGCAGCGTCATGGACGGCTTGACGAGGATCGGCCCCGTGTACAACCGCCACCTCGCCGACGGACCGTCTTCCGTCGTGTAGCCGATCGACGCGCCCTGAGTGGGTACGTAGATGACGACCTCCGTCGGTCCTTTCACGCTCATCGTCGGCGTGCGCGACTGAACGTCCGGCGTCCGCCGCAGCACGATGTACGGCTGAGCGGTCTCCGGCTGCACGCCGCCCGGCCACATGCGTTGAATCATCTCGGGCTCGTTCACCAGACCTTGATCGTTGATGCGCGTCATCCAGTCGGTCACCGCCCTGCGCATGTGCTGCAACGTCTCTTTGTGCGCCGGCACGTCCGCCAGATTGCGGATCTGATGGGGATCGGCCTGCGTGTCGTACAGCTCCTCTGCGGGCCGGTGCGTCCGCATCCACAGTGCCGCTGGACCGCTGAGCGCTCGCTCTGCCTGCAGCCTGAACCACTCCTGCATGATGTCGCTCTGGTTCCGGTAGATGATGTGCCCCGCATAGGGCTGCTCGGGAGCGAAATTGCGGATGTAGAGAAACCGCGTGTCGCGAGCCGAGCGCATCATGTCGTACTCGGTGTCCATCCGATCGCGGGCCGCGAAGACATACGTCGGAGCGCCCACCGCCTTCGGTCCCGCGAGCACTCGTCCCTGCAGATGCGCCGGCACGTCCACGCCGGCCATCGCCAGAACAGTGGGAGCGAGATCGATCATGCTCACGAGCTGATCGTTGACGCTGTTGGCAATGGCGGGGTCCATCTTCGGCCATCGGATCATGAGCGGGACGTGCAGGCCCGAGTCGTACAGCGAGCGCTTCGCGCGCGGCACGCCGTCGCCGTGGTCGCTCCAGTAGAAGACGATCGTGTTGTCGGCCAGTCCGTCTGCCTGGAGTTGTTCGAGAATCTCGCCGGCCTGACGATCCATGTCGGCGATGTTGTCGTACATCCGCGCCAGCTCCTGACGGACGAGCGGCGTGTCGGGATAGTACGGAGGCACCGGCACTTTCGCTGGATCGGTGACGAGCGGTTTGCCCTTGCGCGCGGGGCTGGACGGAAAAATCTGGCTCTCGTGCGTCACTACGAGGTTGAACACCGAGAAGAACGGCTGGCTCTTGTCGGGCCGCCGGCGCCAGTGCGCGTCGTTGCCGACGTCGTCCCAGATGGTGAAGGGCTCGCCGAACTGGTAGTCGGTCTTCACGCGGTTGCTGGTGAAGTAGCCGGCCGCGCGCAGATACTCCGGAAACGCCTTCACGTAAAACGGCGGCACCGCGAGATACGGCCCGGGCAACTCGGGCACGCGATCCTCGGTGGTCCGCATGTGCTGCGCGCCAATCGCGTTCTGATACATCCCCGTGATGATGGCCGCCCGGCTCGGCGCGCAGACGGGCGCCGTGGTGAAGGCGCGCGTGTAGCGGATGGATTCCTTCGCCAGTCGATCCAGCACCGGCGTGCGCGCGAGCGCGTCGCCGTAGACGCCCAGGTGCGGGCTCATGTCTTCGTTCGAGATCCAGACGATGTTGGGTCTCGGCGGGCCCTGCGCTAGCGATGAGCTCGGGGCCAGTACCACTGCCGCAAACAACGCGCCGGTGAAAACTGCGCGGCGCATCACCGTCTCCCGCTCGCTTGCATGCGCCGGAGCAGCTGCTGCATCTCGGTGACGGTGGTCTTGTGCTTCGGATCCGAGGCGAGGTTCTGCATCTCGGCGGGATCGGCCACTTCGTCGTAGAGCTCAACTCCGCGTGTGCCGTCGCCCCATTCGGTGTAGCGCCACCTGTCCGTGCGTACGCTGTAGCCCATGAACGTCGCATCGCCTGTGCCTCGCCGCACCTGCGTCAGCGCGGAATGCTCCCACGCCGCCTGCGGATTGTTGAGCAACGGCTTCAGCGATCGCCCGTGCAACCCGGCGGGCGCAGGCAATCCCGAAAGGTCCGCGAGCGTGGGGTAGATATCGACGAACTCGACGATACGTGTCGTCGAGCGTCCTCTGGCCGACACGCCAGGACCGGCAATCATCAGCGGCGCGCGCGCCGATCGCTCGAAGAGCGTCTGCTTCATCCACTGACCGCGCTCGCCCAGATGGTAGCCGTGGTCGCTCATGAAGACGATGATCGTGTTGTCGGCCAGCTTCAACCGGTCGAGCGCGTCGAGCAGGCGGCCGATGTTGGCGTCGAGGAAGGTGATCGACGCGTAGTACGCCCTGATGTTCTCGCGCTGACCCGTTTCGCCGACGTCCCAGTTCGGCGGAACCGTAAACCACGCGGCGGGCGGCTGCATCGACCCCTGGGCGGCCGGCGGCGCCGGAATGCGATCGAGCGGATACAGATCGAAGTACTTCTTCGGCGCGATGAACGGGACAATGCGGACGGTAGAAGCCGGCGCCGATGAAGAACGGGCGATCCCTGTTCTTTTCGAGGAGCGCGATCGTTTCCGCGGCCACCTTCCCGTCGGTGTGCTGTTCGTCGGGCGCCGGCGACGCATAGTACGCGAGCGCGCTGCCCAGCTGCCGGGCCGGCGTGAGATTGGTCAGCACCGTCTCTTCGTCTTTGTCGACGCCGCGTGGGTTGATGAAGACATCCCACGAAGCCGGATCGTCCAGGCCACTCGTGCCGATCTGTCCCGGATTCCCGTAGTGAAAAATCTTGCCGACGCGCGCCGTCAGATAGCCGTTGCGCTTGAACATCTGCGGCAGCGTCTGCACGTCGGGCAGAATCGTCCGGAAATCGGTCTGCAGCTCGTAGATCTTCGTCGTGTCTGGACGCAGGCCGGTGAGAAACGAGACGCGGCTTGGGCTGCACAACGGAAACTGGTTGTACGCGCGATCGAAGCGCACCGCCCGTTTCGCGAGGCGATCGAGGTTCGGCGTCTTCACCATTGGGTGGCCGAACACGCCCATGTCGTTGTTCAGATCGTCGGCCATGATGACCAGCACGTTCGGGCCGCGCGCGGGCTGCTGCGCGAACGCGGGCTGCGCCGCGGCGGTCACCAGCGCAAGGAGCAGCACCGAAGTCGCGGAATCAAGGATTCGAAGCGCCACTTGTCACCTCCGATTTTCAACGACTGCGCAGTGCTTGGGGATTGGCCAGATGCTACCCGAATGCCCTTGCCGGCGCGGTTATTTCTTTGGCGGCCCCAGCAACTGGCGGAGCGCGTCGGCATGCGTCGCGAGAAACAGGCGATCCTTCTCACGCCCGGCCGCGGCTTTCGATTCGACGATGTGGGCCAGCCGGGCGACCGGAATGTCCACGCCGTCGACGACGAACAGCCGGCGTTCGTTCCAGACCGCTTCGAAATCGAAGCCCGCCATCACGAGCGTCAGATCGATCTGGAGCCCACCGCGCGTGGCTCGGACGAGCGCCCGTCGAGCGACAACGGCATCGGCAACCAATCGATCGTGTGGAGTGTCGAGCGGCTCATTGTCTGACCACAGCGAGAGACCAGCAGCCTCGCACGCATCCCAGGCGCGCATCAGGTTGTCGGCGTCAGGTGGGAGAAACAGATCGCGATCCTGCGTGGTGAAGACGGCTCCGGCGGCGTGGGCAAAGAAGTTTGCGCCCCAGACACCAATGACGACAAAGCGGACCTCGCGCTCACGGAGAACCCTTACGAGCGCGGCAAACTCGTCCACAGATCAACGCTTCTGAGCCGCTCTGGTATACATACGCCTGGAGCTCTCAATGACTCGATGGAACCAGCTCTTGTCAGCGCCCGACTGATTCTCGGGGAGAGCCTCGACGCGCGCGATATCTTCGAGATAGTCGGCGCGGAGAGTCACCGGGCCAGTTTCTCTCGGGGCGCGTTCGGCGACATCGAGAATCCTGCGGGCCCGTTCATCGGCATCCATGGCGGTATTCTAGCGCGACGGTTCCTCCATCATTTCGCCTCTTCCTGCACGATGCGCGATTCCGCCGTGAACCGGCGATAGCTGCTGTATGTCGCCTCGCCGCGAAAGAGCATCCTCGGCCCTTCCTCGTGGCGTTCTCTCATCCGCACCGGCACCCAGAGATTGAGGCGAGGTTCGCGGCCGAAGAAGACCGTCAGGGTCAGCCGTTCTTCTGTATCTGTGATCGGTCCGAGCCCCACACCCAGCGTGTGAGGAATCGTCGCGCCAGTGCCCAGGGTCACCGGAGGCGGCTGGCGGCCGCCTCGGCCCGGACGGGCGACCACCTTGATTTCGCCGCGCAGGAGCCTCCCCGTTGCCGGATCGATCCACGCACGGCCATCGATGGGCTCGTCCTCGCCGGCAGACGTGCGCACCAGCGTGGGACGCGCGTGTTCGACCAGGCGCACTTCCCATACGCGCGTCCCCTCCACGCGCCCTTCCCCATCTTTTGAGAATCGAAAGCGCGCGTGATGTCGCGGGTCGAGCACCTCGAGGATCGTCGCCGGGTTGTTCAGCGTGCGGCGACCGGGGCCGATATTGAAGGCGGCGCTCTCGGCGGTGATTCGTGACGCTGTGACCAGCGCCGCCGCTGAAGGCTTCGTGAAGATCTCCGCGAGGCGCGCCGGCCGCGACGTGACATCCCGCCCGTTCACGCGACGCACATCGCGAAAGCCCAGCCACTGCGGGGTATCCTGCAGGCGGATGATGCCGAATTCGGATTCCAGCGTCGCGCGGACGGGACCGTCATTCTGCTCGTACCGCTCCGTCGCGATCGTCGACGCATACTCGTCGCCGTAGGTCGTCATGTACGCACGGAACCGCTCGAGCACGAGGTCCAATGCGATGGGGGCCTGCGCCCGCGCGATCGTGGTGCAGCCCATCAGCGACGCGAGCGCGATCAACGCGAACCGCTTCGCCATTCTTCCTAATCCCTAATCCCTAATCCCAATCCCTAGTAATCCCTAATTGCGAACGTACCGTTCCACTTCCCGCTCGAGCATCTCCAACGGCACCGCGCCGACCTTCAGCACGACGTTGTGGAACGCCCGCTCCGAGAACTTGTCTTTCAGCCGCGCCTTCGCGCGATCGCGCAGCTCGAGAATCTTGAGCTGCCCGATCATGTACGAGCACGCCTGACCCGGGTAGACGACGTAACGTTCGACCTCGCTGGCCGAGATGCCGTACGCGATCGCCTGCTCGCGCGTCCAGCGCTTCGCGTGGAGTCCGGTATCGACCACAAGGCGCCGGGCGCGGAAGAGCTCGGCGGCCATCTGCCCGAGCAGCCCCTCCGGATCGTCGGCATACCAGCCCGATTCGGCGGCCAGCCGCTCGGAGTACAGCGCCCACCCTTCGGTAATCGCCGAGATGCCGCCAAACAATCGGAGCTGCCTGAACCTCGGCAGCGACTGGTCCTCGACCATCAGCGCGATCTGGAAATGATGGCCGGGCACGGTTTCGTGATGCACGAGCGTGCGCAAACCGAATTTCGTCATGCGGTCGGGACGCAGCGGAATCTGAAAAATGGCGGGGCGCGAGCCGTCGGCGGGAGGCGCCGTGTACGACGCGGCGGCGTTGGCTTCGCGGAAGCGCGGATATGGCTGCGCGATGACCGGACCTTTCGGACGTATATCGAATTGCAGCGCCGATCGCCGCTCGGCCTCGCGGATCAGCCCGTCGGTGTCGGCCATGATCTGTTTGCGGCCGTCCTCGGTCAGCGGATAGCTGAGATCCTTCTGGAGCTGTTCGATCCGCTCCTTCACCGTTCCGTTCGATCGCCCGAGCTTTCGCAGCACTCCGTCCATCTCGCGCTCGAGCCGTTCCACCTGACGCAGCCCGATCTCGTGGATCTCGTCCGGCGTCAGGCTCGTCGTCGTATATCCCTTCAGGAAGTGCGCGTACGCCGCCGCGCCACCTTCGAACCGCCAGAGCCCGGCGTTATCGGCCGAGCGCGGCACGAGCGACTCGAGGAATGCAATCGCCGTCTTCCATTCCGGATACACGGCATCGGAGACGATGCGCTCGGCTTTCGACACGAGGGCCGCGCGCTCCGCTGGTGCGAGCTCTTTGATATGCGACACGCCCTCGCCCAGCGACGTGACGAGCGGATTCTGCGCCACCGGCGTCTCGACGAATCGCCGCATCTGGGTAATCGTCAGGTTCAGGATGAAGCGCGGCGGGATGAGATCCTTCGCCGCCCGCGCTCGCGCTTCGACCAGCGCTTCCGCCATGCACGGGGCGACCTGTCCAAGCCGGACGACGTAATTCGAGGCGTCCCGGGGCGTGCGGATGGCGTGCTGCACCGACAGCGCGTTCACCAGGTTGATGTTGGCGCCGTTGAACTGATCGAGCGGAAACTCGTAGTCGTCGAACTTCTCTCCGTCGAGATATTGCTGCAGTTGATACCGCAGCAGGTCGGCCGACAGCCGCTCGGTATCGGTCAGGCGCGCGCGGTCGAAGTTCCCCAGCTCTGCGAGCCCCTTCCTCAGGTACTCGCGCCGCTGACGTTCGGCGGCGTCCGAGTACGACGTCATCTGCTGTTCCAGGCGATGCTGTTCCTCACCCGTGAAGTAGCGCGTGAACACCGCGAGATTCGGATTCAGCCGCACCCACCCGTCGCTGAACTGGCGGAAGAAGCCGTCGATGGAGCGCTGCTGGGCCGCGGGTGCGGAGACGACGAGGAGACACAGAAGAGCCAGCCGCGCCGATAACTGCATGCATTTGCCTCATATCTACTTCAACTAGCGTCGAATAAATTGGTCCATCCAGTTCAGCACTACCGTAATCGGTGCCGCGGCACCATCTGCATCGCCAGTGTTGATGAGAAAACGTCCGTCCCGCGACACATCGTACTGGCGACGCTGATTCACAATCACGCCCCCGCCGACGATCCGTGTTTGGAATAACGGCGCTGGACGTCCCGGCTCTGGAACATCGTTGGCAATCTTGAACGGTACCGCCATCAGCATCGCGTCAGGTGCGATGTAGTACAACTCCGATCCGTCATGATTCCAGCGCGGCTGACTGCCTCCGCCAGTGGAAATCATCCGCTGCCGCACCGAGCCTTGAAATGAGCGCACGTAGACTTCGAGCCTGCCCGATTCGGCCGAGTTGTATGCCACCCAGCCGCCGTCGGGCGAGAAGCTTGCGCTACGTTCGTCAAAGGCAGTCTTTACCAACGGGTATGGCTTTCGGTCGCCCGCAACAGGCAAGACCCAAATGTCGCCATCGTTCGGTGCCGTGAATGCCGTAAAGAGAATGAAGCGGCCATCGCGGGACCAATCATTCGCAGCGAGTGCCTCGGGCATATCCAAGAGCAGTTCGTCATTCCCCGCGTTGGGATATGCCTTCTGAAATAGGTTGCGGCGATCCTTCCTGGACGAGTCGAAGACGATGGTACCGCCATCCGGTGACCAGATGGGGAAAGCATCGGTCGCTGGGTCCAGAGTAAGACGCTCCGTCCTAATAGCGTCGATGACGAAAATGTCAGTATTGCTCTGCAACGTTCTTTGTACGGCTACCTTTGAATCATCAGGGGAAAGTTCAGGTGCAAGCAGACTCGCTTCATCATGCGGCCCCATCGATGCGATCACACGACCAGAGCGATCGTGCCAGACCAACTGGGACGCCGCGCTGGCAAAGTGACTGAGATACGCGAGTACTCCACTTGATGCCACAAATGCTGCGCGACCCGTCGTCGGATTCCGGTAGACCTCCTCCGCGAGGGTAACGGGTTCACCGGTGATCTCTCCCGCGCGCGCGTCGAACGGCTGGGCCAGGAGCACATTTTCGCGCGTATACACGAGATAGCCAGGCTCGACATACGAGACGTTGGAGTCGGCAAGAACGAGGAGCTTCGCGTTCTCCGCGTCCAACGACCTTAGATAGATGCCGCCTTGTTGCGGGTTGCGCGCATAGTAGAGAAACCGACGGCCGTCCGGCAGGAAATGAGGCCACGAGTGACTGATATCGCCTTGGCCTTCGAGCGAAGTCACGGGGGTCGTGGTCCCGCCATTCGCTGAGACACGATGGATAGGTCCTGTTCTGCTCGGCGAGAACAGGATGACATTGTCGCTATTCCACGTTCCTCCGAATCCTGCTGGTGCATCGCAAATCAATTGTGCCGGACCTCCGGAGATGGGAATTTTTTTCAACTTGCCGCCCGCGTGGAACGCAACGAACCGTCCGTCGGGCGACCAGAATGGATGGGATGCCCCTTCCGTGCCTGGAATCCGTTGTGCGGAAAGCGCGTCGAGCGCTCTCTGCCAAAGGACGACATTGGCGCCCTGGTCTGCGACAGCGAATATGAGACGCGTACCGTCTGGCGACAGACTCAGGAAATTTGGCCCACCTTGGAACCTTGTGCCTTCAGGCGTGAACAGCTGAAAGGTCACCGGTGTCGCCGCTCTGGCCGGATTTCTGAGAAGGAAAAGCGCCGCTATGGCTCCAATGGCACCAAGAACCGCGAGCGCGGCGACGGCAAGTGCGATCCGTTCCCGGGAACCACGAGAACGCGGGTCAATCGCCGCCTGGACATGTGGTTCAGGAGCCAATGCATCGTCTATTTCGAGCCGCGCATCGCCCGCATCAGACAATCGGTTCGTGCGATCTTTTTCAAAGCTGCGTTTTAGAAGCCGGCGTATGGATTGCGGTGTCGTTGCCGGCAAATGTGTCAGATTCGGATCTGCGCGCAAAATCGCCGCGAGCGTGTCCGACACGTCGTCTCCCTCAAAAGCCCGATTGCCCGTGAGCATCTCGTACAGGACGCACCCGAACGCCCACATGTCGGTACGTCGATCGACGGCCTTGCCCTTCGCCTGTTCCGGGCTCATGTAAGCCGCCGTTCCGAGAATGACGCCGCCCAGCGTCATCGCCGGGGAAGTGATGGTGGGTGATTGTGAAAGGCCCGACGCCTGAAGCCGGGAGCCTGACGCGCTCGACCGCTCTTCGCCAAACCGAAGTCGAGCACCTTCACTTTCCCGTGGTCGTCAGCTTGATATTGGCCGGCTTCAGATCGCGATGAATGATCCCGTGCTCGTGCGCGGCCTCGAGCGCCTCGGCGATCTGTTTCGCGACGGGCAGGGCTTCATCTAACGGAATCGCGCCGTGTGCGATGCGCTCGGCGAGCGTCGGGCCTTCGACCAGCTCTAACACCAGCGCGTTTCCGGCGGGGCTTTCTTCCAGCCCGTAGATCGCGGCGATATTCGGATGATTCAGCGACGCGAGCACCTGCGCCTCGCGCTTGAAGCGTGCCAAGCGATCGCTATCGTTGGTAAATGCGTCTGGAAGGACTTTGATGGCGACGTCGCGGCCCAGCCGCGTATCGCGCGCGCGATACACTTCGCCCATCCCGCCCGCGCCAATGAGGGAGAGGACTTCGTATGCGCCGAGACGAACGCCGGGCGCCAGCGACATCTGGAGTGGCGCGAATTATAACGTCCGGCGTGGGAGACCCTGGCAGAATTCGCCACTTTCAGAGTCAAACACGCTGATTGGCCTGCATTCGCCCACGGCACCCGGCTTGCCATTGATGCCGTTACAATGGGATTGATGCACGTGGCTGTTCGGGTGAAGGCTCGGCAGGGATCGAGGAAGACGTATCGCAGGAAGTTCCTCGTCGATACCGGCGCCACCGATTCGATGGCACCGGCATCGGCGCTTCGGAAAGCCGGCATTCGCCCTGTCGGGCTGCGCCGGTACGAGCTGGCCGATGGAAGCTGCGTTGAGTATCCGTTCGGCCTGGCCCAGATTGAGTTCCTCGGAGAAATCACCGCCGGGCGCATTATCTTCGGTCCCGAGAAGAGCGAGCCGATTCTCGGCGTGACGCAACTCGAGTCGGCCGGCATCGCCGTCGATCCCGTCCATCAGACGCTCAAGCGGCTCCCGGCGATCTCTTTGAAATCACTCTTCGACACCATTCAGGACAGACAGCACGCCAGCCACCACTCGGCGGGCAGCTAGAAGCTGTCTCATAAATACGGAAGCCGCCTGAAACATCGGTATGATCGCCGTCGTACTCGACGGCATGGACTTGACCGACGCCCAGTGGGCCGTGCTCGAACCGACGTTCCGTCCTCGCCGTCGCCCGGACGGGCGCGGCCGGCCGTGGACCAATCCGCGCGCTGCACCTGCGCGGTGAGACAGTGAAGCGGGTCAGCCTTATCGGGCGCAATTCTGGCGGCCCGTTGTGCCGAAGTCAGTGAGTCAGAAGAGACCTTCCATGGATTTGCATATCAAGAAGGTGTGGTTGCCTGGAGCAGCATCCTGTCTGTTGTTTTTCGGATTCTATTTCGTGCTCATCTGGTTGCCTTTTGACAAGAACAGATTCCAGTTCATGGCCATCCCATATCTGGTGCTGCCATTCGTCGGCGCCCTCGCCGCATATTGGTCGCGCCGAATGAAGGGTTCAGTCCTCGAGCGCATCTTGTCCGCACTGTTCCCTGTATTTGCGTTTGTCGCGCTATTTGCGGTGAGAATTGTGTATGGATTGTTCTTCGAGGGCGAACCTTATACTCTGCCGCATTTCCTGGCCGGCTTTTCCGTGACCCTCGTATTCATTGTTGTAGGTGGCCTATTGCTGGTGCTTGGCGCATGGCCGTTCTGCCGCCCGCACCTCAGAGAACAGTTGCCCTGACAACCGGGCTGCATCAACGGAAACATCGGTAGGATCGCCGTCGTACTCGACGGCATGGACCTCACCGACGTCCAATGGGCCGTGCTCGAACCGACCTTCCGCCCGCGCCGTCGCCCGGATGGGCGCGGCCGGCCGTGGACCGATCCGCGGGTCGTCATGAACGGCGCCTGTGGGTCCTGCGCACGGGCGCGCCGTGGCAAAGGCTCCAAGGTCATGGCGATCTGCGACCGCGGCGGTCTTCCTATCGCCGTGCACGTGGCCAGCGCTTCACCGTATGAGCCACACCTCGTCCCCGCCACCCTCGACGCGCGCTTCCTCCCCGACCTCCCGTGGTGCCTGATCGGCGACCGCGGCTATGACAGCGATGGACTCGACGACCTGCTGATGACGCAGTACGGCATCGAGATGATCGCGGCGAATCGTCGGGGCCGCGCGAAGACGCAGGACGGCCGGCCGTTGCGACGCGCGAAGCGCCGCTGGAAAATCGAACGGCTCTTTGCCTGGCTCCACAACTGCCGCCGCGTGGTCACCCGCTGGGAGCGACACGTCGGGAACTACCTGGGCATGGTGCAGCTCGCCTGTGCCCGGATCTTGCTCCGGGCATTTATGAGATAGCTTCTAACGACCGAGATCTGAAAACTCAGAACTGACAACTGAAAACTGACCACTGAGAACTGGGGACTGACCTCGTGGGTGGCGGATTATCCGTCTCCGCGTTGTAAGATCGCGGAACAAGATGACGCGACTCCGGTTCAGCGCCTGTGCTGCGCTGTTGATTTTCATCAGTACCGCCCTGGTTCGAGCTCAGGAACCGCCTCAGACACCACCACCGGCCCCGGCACCTGCCCAGACGCCACCGGCTGCTGCTCAGACCGCCTCGACTCGAACGATCCAGTACGGCGTGCGATTCGGGCCGTCGTTCACGTCGCTGACGAGCGTGCAGACGTTCTCGCCCGAAGACGTCCCGGTGGCCTTCGAACCGACGATGAATTTTGGCGGATTCATGGCGATCGGCTTCGGCGGACCGCTGACGATCCAGCCCGAGCTGCTCTTTGCCGCGAAGGGACACCGGATTCGCGACAAGGATGCGCCGCCCGTCAACACGGCATCGGGCCAGCAGGAAGCGCCGGCCGACAGGGTGATTCTGATTCGCTACCTCGAGTTCCCGCTGCTGGCCCGGTTGTCGAAACAGACGAACGAGCGCACGTCGCTCTATCTGATTTTCGGGCCCTCGTTTGCATTCAAGCGCAACGCCGAAATTCGCCAGGTCGCCGACCCCGGGCGGCACACCGATCTCGGGGAGCAGGTGAAGGGCGGAAATTTCATGCTGATCGTCGGTGGCGGCCTGCAGCACAAACGATGGATGGTGGATGCACGCCTGACGCGCGGCCTCTCCAACGTCGCGGTCGAACCGGATCCCGCGCCGGTGAAGACAAATGCGTTTTCGGTGCTGCTGGGCGTGAGGCTCTGAGGCCTGCTAGCCGGCGACGACGATCTTCAACCGCTCTCCCGCTTTCGGCTGATCGTCGATCGCATGATCGTTCATGATCGCCAGCGTGGACGCCTTGACGAGGCCCTTCCCCGCGCGCTGCGCGATCGACTGCCAGGTATCACCCGCACGTGCCGTGTAGAGATCGATCAGGTTCGGCTGGATGGCGTCGGCCTCGGCCGCGCTCAACTGACGGAACGACTGAATCGTCTGCTCGAAGTCGCCCTCGACGCGCGCGTAGGCGTCTGGGGGCGCGATGCCGCCGATGAAATACGTGCTGCGGCCCATCACGAAGTGGGCGCCGCGCGACGTGACCTTGCCGATGCCCGACGCGCTGCCTTCATACGTCCCGACCACCGCGTCCATCCCGTCGATCGTGGTTCTGGTCAGGTTCGTGGCCTTGTAGCCCGACCCGCGCATGTGCTGCTGCGCGGCCTCCTCGAGCGAACGCGCGCGCGCCGGCTCGAGCGTCCGCATCAGCATGTAGACCTTGTTGCCCGGCTCCTGCGCGACGACCTGCTCGGAGGTGTTCGTAATCTCCCAGCCTTCGGGAAACACCAGCGAGAACCGCATCGGCGCCGTGCAGGAACAGATTGCCGCGCACGACGCCTTCTTCCGGATCGTCCCCGAAGATCATGCCGTCGATGCGCGCGAGATAGCCGTCGCGATCGATGTTCCACGTGCCATCCGGCCCGGCCGCCCGCACCTTGCTGACGGTCTGGGCGACACGCTGCACGCGGTTCTCCGGCTGCGGATGCGTGGCGAGCCAGTTGGGCACGCCGTTGCGATCGCTCGCCTCGGAAATCCGCGCGAGCGTGTTGAGAAACGCGGGCACCTGTTCCGGATCCCACCCGCCCCCGGCGGTGTACTGCGCGCCCAGCGCATCGGCCTGCAGCTCGTCATCCCGGCTGAATTTCATGAACAGCATGCCGGCGCCCACTTCCGCAAGATCGGCGAACGGCGCGATCTCGGGCACGAAGATGCTGCCGACGAGCACGCCCAGCGAGGTGCCCATGCCGCGCGTGTACTGCGACGCCGAATGGCGCGCCGTGACGTGACCGATTTCGTGCCCGAGGACCCCGACGAGCTGCGCTTCGTTGTCGAGATACGGGAGGATGCCGCGAGTGACGTAGATGAACCCGCCCGGCAGCGCGAACGCGTTGACCGCCGGCGAATCGACAATCGCGAAGCTCCACGGAAGATTCGGCCGCTCCGATCGCGTGGCGAGCCGCATCCCGAGCTCCTGCACGTATTGCTGCAGCTCTTCGTTCTCGTACAGGCCCATCTCCTGGCGCACCTGCGCATCGAGCTGGCGGCCGAGGCTGATTTCCTTCTCCTCGCTCATGAAGGAGATCTCGCGCTTGCCGGTCACCGGGTTGGTGGCGCACGCCGACAGCAGAACCGTGGCGATAAGGGCGAGGAGGAGTCTCATAGAGTTTTCAGTCGTCAGTTTTCAGCTTTTAGTTTCTTGTTTCAGTTATCAGCCACCGCCCTCTCCAGGGGACATGGCGACAGGCTGACGGGCCTCGGTGCAACCCACGTACCAGCGAGAATTACTCACATTTCAGGGCCAAAAGGGGGTCAACTGTCGCCGCGCGGCGGGCGGGAACGTAGGTCGCAATCATCGCCACCCCAGCAAGTACCAGTGCGGCCGCAACGAGCGTCACCGGATCGCTCGGCCTGATGCCATGGAGTAATCCCGAGAGAACCCGGCCGAACGCCAGTGTGGCTGCCGCGCCGATGGCCAGGCCCGCGCCAATCAACAGCATGCCGCGCCGCATCACGAGTTTGAGCACGTCGGCGTACTCGGCGCCAAGCGCCACGCGTACGCCGATCTCGCGCGTGCGCTGCGTCACCCAGAATGCGATGACGCCGTAGAGGCCGATGGCGGCGAGAAGCAGCGCGGCTGACGCGAACGCGCCGAGCGAGGAGCATCGTGAATCGGGGCCGCGCGAGGTCGTCCGAGACGAGATCGTTCCATCGCACGCACCTCGCCCACCGGCTGATTGGGATCGATCTCGCGTACCTGGGCTGCGATGAGAGCGGCCAGGCGCGCCGGCGCGCCATCCGCGCGCGCGACGATGTTGAGCTCGCGGCCCGGATTCTGCGGAAACCAGAAGTACGTCGGTCGGTTGCGCGCTATTGGCCCTTCCGGCCCAGCGCACACCTCCGACGATGCCGATCACCTCGCCGGCAAGCCTCACCTCCCCGTCCCTGCGCCAGATGAGGCGCGCGCCGATCGGATCCTGATTCGGCCAGTACTTGCGCGCGAGTTCTTCGTCGATGACGAACACAGCCTGTGTGCGTTCAGTATCCGAATGGCGGGGGAACCGTCCACGGACGAGCCTGATTCCCATCGCCTCGAAATAGCGCCCACCTGCCGTGCTGATCCAGGAAGAAGGCCGATCTCCATCCGGCGGAACGGGCGGGCGGTCTTCGATCTCGAAGTGTTCGCCGACGCCGGTGTTGCTCATGGGGAGATAGCCGACCGAACCGACCGCCTGCATATCCGGCAGGCGCTCGACACGTTCGAACAGGTCGCGGCTGAACGCACGGATCTTTTCATCCGTGTCGTACCTGGCCGCTGGAAGCGTGACGCGCAGCGTCATCACCTCCTCCGGCTGGAATCCCGGAGCGACGCGAGCCAACTCCCAGAAGCTGCGGCTCAACAGTCCTGCGCCGGCCACAAGCAAAAGCGCGAGCGCGACCTCCGCGACGACGAGCGCGCTACCGGTGTAGTTCTGCCGGTACGCGCCCGACGAGGAGCCGCGCGCGGTCTCGCGCAGCGCCGCTGCCGCCGAGCGCGCCGATCCGAGCGACGGGACGAACCCGAGCGAGCATCGCCGTCACCGTCGTGACGAGCAGCGCGAACAGCAGCATGTTTCGCGCTGATGTCGATCTCGCGGGTGCGCGGAAGATCGAGTCCGGCCGGCACGAGCGACACGAGCAGATCCGTTCCCCACACCGCGAGCACCATCGCAAGCGTTCCACCGAGCATCGACAGCGACCGCAGCCTCCGTCAGCAGTTGCCGCACCAGCCTCCAGCGCGTCGCGCCGAGCGATTGCCGGATCGCAAACTCGGTAACGCGCGTTGCGCTTCGGCTCAACACAAGGTTTGCGACATTCACGCACGCGGTGACGAGCAGAATGCGCCACGCCTCCGAAAAGCACCAGCAGCATCAGCCGCACGTCGCGCACGGTGGCGTCGAGCAGACGGCACGACGGTAATGCGCCAGTCGCTGCTGTACGAGAGGATGCTGCTTCGAGCCGTCGCGCGATCACCGAAAGCTCTGCCTGCGCCCGCTCGATCGTGACGCCGCGCCACGAGGCGTCCGATGACGTTCAGCATCCCGCCCATCCCGTCGCTGCGGCTTCCGACCACGAGGCGGAACGGCCTCCACACCTCGGCGCGCGACTCGGCCAGCTCGTTAGTGCGAACCGCGAACGCCGCAGGCATCACGCCGACGATGGTGAGAATCTCCTCGTCGAGCGTCATCGTTTGACCAATCGCGGCCAGCGATCGCCGCCGAAACGCCGCTGCCAGAAGCCGTAGCTCAGCACGACTTCGGGCGGTTCGCTGCCGAGGCTGGCTTCGGTCGCAAACGTGCGCCCTGCGGCAGGCGGTGCGCCGAGCACGTCGAAGAAGTTCGACGTGACACGATCGACGCGCACCTCGACTGGCTCGCCGCGTCCCGTCATGTTCGCGCGCTCGTCGTACCAGGCGGCCATGTCGTCGAACGTCTGGCTGCTCGGTGCGCCATTCGTGAAAATACTCCGGCGACAGACGCGAGCCCGAGCTCGGCAGCAGCATGGTGAGTTGCTGCGGCTCGGGAAATCGCAGCGGACGAAGGAACACCGCGTCGACGATGGTGAAGATGGATGTGGTGGCGGCGATGCCCAGCGCGAGCGTCGCAATCGCGAGCGCGGAGAATCCCGGCGCACGCCGCAGCAGTCGAATCGCGTGGCCGATGTCCTGCCGCAGCTCTGTCATGGAAGCGCCTCGTTTACCGCGTTCTATGGTAGTCGGTTCTGGCACGCTTTTCTTCTTGACGACGATTTCCAGACGATGGCATCGTCGTCGTCGGGTCGGAAAGGTGTCACTGCAATGTCAGCGGTTCGTGCGCTCAGGGAGAAGCTTGGCGATGACGGCATGGCGGAGCTTCAGATGGTGGTCAACAACGCAGGCCGTCAGTGGAAGGACGACGTGCTCGCCATAGCCGGAGAGCGGTTCGAGCGGCGGCTTGCCGAGGAGATTGGCGCGCTGCGCATCGACATAGCGAAGGAGTTTGCCGGCCTCCGAGTCGACATGGCAAAGGAATTTGCCGCCGTCCGAAGCGAGATGGCCACGCAGTTTGCCGGCATCCGGGGCGAAATGGCTGCGGAGTTTTCCAACGTTCGAAGGGAGACCGCGGTTGGGCTTGCACATTCGCACGCCAAACTGTTGAAGTGGTCGTTTCTGTTCTGGGTCGGCCAGGTTGCCGCGATGGGCGCCATGATGGCCTTCCTGCTGAACAGCATCGGGCCACGCTAGCCTTCACTTCAGCGCGGCGAGCGCTTCGGCATTCCACAAGAGGTGGGGCCGCAGCGGCGACGGGGTCGCGTTCAACGCCCGCATGCTCGTCATGATGCGCACGTGCGGCGCACCGAAGAAGATGGCCGGCATGTGCTGATGGTAGAGCTTCTGCACGTCGACGAAGGCCTGCAACCGCTCGATGCGATCGAACGTCGACACGTTCTTCATTATTAATTGATCGATCTGGCGCTCCCAGTCGGCCGGCGGCGCCGGAACGCGCGCCGTACCACACGTGCGCCGTGCCCGAGCTGAGCCAGAACTCCAGGTTCATCGCCGGGTCGGTGTCGTCCATCTCGATGCGATCGTAGATGGCGTCGTAGTTCCCTTTCTGCCGCCGGGCCCCGAGCACGCTGGCGGACACCGGGGTAATGTCGACGAGGACGCCGATGCCCTTCAACGAATTCGCGATGAAGGTGGCGGCGCGCGCCGAAGACGCCACGTCGTTGCGGATGAGCAACGAGAAGCGTACGGGGCGGCGAGCCGCGTCGTTCAGCACGCCGTCGCCGGTGCGATCGCGAAGACCCAGCTCGGCGAGCATCGCGCGCGCCAGCTGCGCATCGGCGCGGCCGAGCGGCAGATCGGGATTGAACCACGATGCGTTGGCGGGAGTCACCGGGTTGGAAATCGGATCGCAGGCGCCGTAAAAGACCTGCTTGCAGTACTCGCGGCGATCGATCGCGGTGGACACGGCCAGCCTGAATTTTTCGTCCGCCATCCAGGGTTTGTCCGCCTTCGCGTTTTCCGCGGGTTTGTCCGCCTTCGCGCCTTCGGCGCTTCGGCGAGATGCGCCCGCTCCATCCCTCGCGGGCGCGAACCAGAGGGCGTCGGCGTCGAGGCCGGGGCCGAGATTGAACAGGCGCGCCTTTCCGCTCTGCTCGATCTTCTTCAGCGTCTCGAACTCTTCCGCAAGAATCGGCAGCTCGCTGAAATCGTGCTCGCCGGGACGGCCGCTCGCGAGCACGATTTCATCCAGGCGCGGCAGCGGCAATCCGTCCGCCGCTTTGTGCCAGTAGTGCGGGTTCGGCACGAACGCACCGTTGCCTTTTTCGACAAACGGCCCGAAGCCGGCGAGCGGCACGCGATCGAGCACGCGCAAACCAGGCGCGAACGGCTGCAGAAACTTGATTTCGAGCGTCAGCGGATCGACCGCCCGAAGCGCGAGCGGATGGCCCGCAGCCTTCACCGTGGCCAGCGCGGCGAGAGCCAGCTCGGCGGTCAGCGGCGTCCCGTCGGACGAGGCGACGCCCTGGCGAAGCTTGAGCGTGTAGGTGAGGTTGTCGGGCGAGGTTGTCCACGACCCTGCCAGCCACGGCTCGACGCCGTCGGTCCCGCGGTTCACGCGCACCAGCGTCGCACCGGTCAGGCGCTCGACAGAGAGCGCGGCCGTGCCGGTCGATCCCGTCAGCGTGCCACCTCGCGGCAGGCCGGCTTCGACGAGCGCTTCGGCGCCGGGCTTTTCCACTGCAGCCTTCGCTTCGGCAGCGCGCTCGCTTTGCAGACGAAGGGATTCGGCGGTGATCCACCAAATCGCGAAGACCGCCATGCCAACCACGGCGGCGATGCCGAACGCGGCATACACGCGGCGGGACGGGCCGGCGGGCCTAGCCAAATTTCGCCTCACTGGCCAATGGGCTGGCCGCCACGGCGCGCGTGGCGGCGCCTTCAAATTTGCACGCAAAATTGTCGCAGAACCTCCCGCGAGGTCGCATTCCCCACCGCGGGTCGTGGTTTTCTTGTGCCATATCAAAATCGGCCAATGGATTAGCTGCCTTCCGGTAATTTCCCGAACGGCCCTTCATCAGCATCGTACCGCACCAACTTTCTACGCCGCAATAAGTTAGCTCGCTTCACCGGATCAGCCGGAATTCCCGGCGCAAGTGGCACGAGGTTCGCCAATACAAAACACGAATTAACCGCTTTGTCGCACTCCAGTGCTCCGACGGCCGTGCCGGCTGGGCGAGGATGCGATGGCGGGTGCCCCCCAGCACAAGACAGGAAGGGTTGAAGCAGATGTTCGAACAGCACCTTGGGCGAAGCGTCACCATCGATCAGGCCGCAGCCCTGCTGCACGTGTCGCGGCGGACCATCTACAACCGCATCCGCGAGGGCAAGCTGCAGACGATTCGCACCATCGGCGGATCGCAGCGCGTGTTGCTCGTCGTCGCTCGACGAAAGCCGCAGGCCTGTGTGGTCGGCCGTCACCGCGCAGCCGGCGGGTACACCGGATACTGCGGTCGGATCCGTTTGCCATCGCCGAAGCCGGCGCCGACTCGGGCACGCGCGAGTCGTAACGTTCGTCCGTTCGGAGAGGAGCGCACCATGGCGCTGAGGCACAACTGGTGTGGGCATCGAAGTTCTCACTGGCCTTACGCTGGTGTACCGTTTCCGCCGCCCCGCTCTGGGCGCAGGAACGGCGCGCCTGCCGGAAAGCCTCCGCAAACACGTCGCCTCGAGTCTGCGAAGCAGCCGATTGACGTCATCGTCCAGGGCACGGACGACGAGGTAGCGCCATCGCCACGCGTCACGGGCTGCGCATCAGGAAACGGCTCAGCCGAAGGCGCCGTGCTGCAGGCCAATGCGGCGGGCAAATCGACGCGATCAGCACGAACGCGATCACGTCGCGCGCGACGTCGAGGTGACGGTCGTTCATGTCGATCCGCAACGCGGCCATCGGCGCCGACCAGGTGCAGGCCGGGCTGGCGGGCCTGTGACCGTTCACCGGCGCGGGCATCGGCATCGCGCTGCATCGATTCGGGCGTCTGGACCGGCCACCGTTCTCTCGCCGGCCGCGTGGTGTTCGCGAAAGACTTCGTCGGCGATGCGACAGTCCGGGGAAGGGCCCCGGACCTACAGAAGATCGTACGGCCACGGGACCCACATCGGCGCCATCATCGCCGGCAGCTCTCCGTATCCGCAGGATGCAACTTTTCAGACACCCTTCCGCGGCGTCGCGCCAGGCGCGCAATCTCATCAGCCTGCGCGTCATCGGCGCCGACGGCACCGGCAAGGCCAGCGACGTGCTCGATGCGATTCAGTGGGCGATCCAGAACCGCCGCCGCTTCAACATCCGCGTCATCAACCTCTCGCTGGGCGGACCCGTCGAGTCAGTCCTACATGGACGACCCGATGTGCGAAGCGGTCGAACGGGCCGTGCACGCGGGCATCGTCGTCGTGGCGGCGGCGGGCAATCGTGGCAAGGACGCCGAGGGGCGCAGCGTGTACGGCCTCATCGAGTCGCCGGGCAATCGATCCGTACGTGATTACGGTGGGCGCGCTGAACACGAAGAGCACGGCGACGCCGCTCGGATGACGAGCTGACGACGTATAGCTCGAAGGGACCGACGCTGTTCGACGGGCTCATCAAGCCCGATCTCGTGGCGCCGGGGAACAAGATCGTGTCGGCCGAGGCGCGGGGCGCGTCGCTGGTGGCCGATCATCCGCGCCTGCACGCGTCGGGGTCGGGCGCGGACGCCTATGCGTCGCTGAGCGGGACGAGCATGTCGACGGGGGTGGTGAGCGGCGTGGTGGCGCTGGTGCTCGAGGCGAACAGCGGGCTGACGCCGGCGCAGGTGAAGATGACGCTGCAGTCGTCGGCGACGTTCATGCCGGAGGCCGGCCTGGTGGGCGCTGGCGCGGGCAGTCTGAACGCGGCGGCGGCGATTGGCGTGGCGCTGAAGGGGCCGAGCCCGCAGAGCACGATGATTGAGGGAGAGAGCGTCGTGTCGTCAGGAATGATGACGAGCTGTTCGCCAACCATCACTAACACGCGGCAACTCACGCACCCGGACGCGCGAGGTGATGTCGGGGCAACGAGATCGATGTGGGGGGATCGGGTACTTTGGGAGATAGATCTCTCTCGCCAGACACCATTGTCTGGGGTAGCACCATTGTCTGGGGCAGCACCATTGTCTGGGGCAGCACCATTCGTCCGGGGCAGCACCATTGTCTGGGGCAGCACTATCGTCTGGGGCAGCACTATCGTCTGGGGCAGCACTATCGTCTGGGGCAGCACTATCGTCTGGGGCAGCGGTTACTCCGAAGACAATCTGGCAACGAGTGGTCTTCCTTCGAGTGACCTCACAGTTCGAGGGTATGAGCATCGGTCTGATCGGTAGTCACAACCTACCAACTCGCGTCCGCCGGAAGATTACGAAACCGTCATTGTGAAGGTGGGAGGAAACTAACTCTCTTGTGAAGACAGC
>CAWHUA010000005.1:0-276644 GCA_963832375.1 Vicinamibacterales bacterium
ACGACGGCGTTTGAAAAGACCCCTTTCGTCATTCGCCTCGCATTCAACGACGAGGGAAAGATCGCGGGCCTGTTCTTTCTCGGGCCGCCGAAGAACGCCGCCGCATGGAACCCGCCCGCCTACGCAGACCAGTCGATGTTCGCCGAAACACCCGTTGCGGTGGGCGAATTCAATCTGCCCGGTACCATTTCACTGCCGAAGCGGGCCGGGCTCGCGCCGGGCGTCGTCCTGGTTCACGGTTCGGGGCCGCACGACCGCGACGAGACTATCGGGCCGAACAAGGTCTTCAAGGATCTGGCGTGGGGCCTGGCCAGTCGCGGCATCGCCGTGCTCCGCTATGACAAGCGGCCGGCGTCTGTCAGGCCGAAAACCGGAACGGTGAAGGACGAGACGGTTGACGATGCAGTCGCGGCGGTTGACGGCTTTCGGTCACAGCCCGGCATCGATAAAGCCAGACTATTCGTTCTCGGTCACAGCCTCGGTGGGATGCTGGCCCCACGCATCGCATCCGCTTCGGCCGCCCTCAAGGGGTTCATCGTGCTGGCCGGCACTACGCGCCCACTCGAAGACGTCATCGTCGATCAGTTCACGTACTTGAGGGGCGCAGACGCTCCCGAGACATCGGCCGCGCAGGATTTCGCGCGCCGGGTGCGCGACCCTCAGCTGCGGGCGGATATGAGCGTCGATTTCATGGGCAGCCCGATGCCGGCGAGCTATTGGCTCGACTTGCGAGACTACCGGCCCGAAGAGCTCGCGACAAAGCTCGGAAAACCGATTTTTGTCCTGCAGGGCGGACGTGACTATCAGGTGACGTCAGCAGACTTTACCGGCTGGAAGCGGGCGCTCGAAGGACGCGCGTATGCGACGCTGAGGCTGTACCCCGCTCTGAACCACCTGTTCATTTCAGGCGAGGGGCGTTCGATGCCTGAGGAGTACCTCCGCCTGGGTCACGTCGACCTTCGGGTAGTCGCAGACATCGCCGACTGGATTCATCGAAACTAGGTCGATGCACGCGCCTTCATGCCTTCGTGGAGCTTTGGCGCGTGCTTCTCCATTTCCACCAGAACGCCACCGCGAACGCAATGAGGCCGCCAGGCAGGATGAGCTCGGTTAGTCCGACGCTGACGAAGCCGATTCCGCCCGAACCCTCACCAATCGAAATGTACCCGCGAACGGTCCAGAGCGCCACGCACACGAAGTAGGCAACCAGCCCAAGGAGTCCGACAAGAAAACTCTTGATGAAGGCCATATCGTCGTGCACCTTCACAATACGATAACGCGCCGAGATTTCGGCATAAGGACCAGTCGTTCGACCGGGCTCACTTGAAGCTGTTTTCGATTCGTTTTCGTGTCGCGTCGTCGAGTTCGTCGCGTCGTCGTGTTGCGTTGGCCGCTATTTGGCCAGGCGAGCCTCGATTGACGGCAGCGAGGCGAGCACTACATCCCCGACGATCTGCAGGCTGCGGGCCGACGTCTGGTCCAGCGTATCGGCCTGCGTGTGCCAGGCAGGGTAGTCGAGGTCGATGATGTCGGCTGACGGCACGCCAGCCTTGAGGAAGGGCACGTGATCGTCTTCGATCGGCGTGCTGGCGTTGACGAACACCGAACCGTGGCCGAGCTTCTGCGCGGTTGACCAGATGATGTCGGTGAGCCACGGGGTCGAGTTGGCCTCGCGCATGAAGCGCGGCGAGCGCTCGCCGATCATGTCCACCAGCACCATCGCCTTGAGGCCTGACAGCGTGCCGGTCTTGCGCCCGTTGTCCACGTAGTACTGACTGCCGTAGGTGTGGTCGGTGCCGCCCCAGTCGCGCAGCGTGGCTTCCTCGCCGTCGAAGAAAATCAGCTCGATCGTCAGCGCGTTCTGACGCGCCTTGAGCACGCGCGCGATTTCGATGAGGAACGCCGTGCTCGAGCCGGCGTCGTTGGCCCCGACGAACCGAAACTCGCGGAAGAGCTTGGTGTCGTAGTGGCCGGTAATCGCGATGCGATCCGGTCGTGCGCCTGGAATCGTCGCGATCAGGTTGACCATGGGAATGTCGCCGATGGGCGTCTTCGCCACGAAGGATTGCTGCGTCACCGCCACGCCGGCGGTCTTCAGCTGCTCGATGATGTACTGCCGCGTGCGCTCGATGGCGGGCGAGCCCGCCGGACGCGGGCCGAAGCTGACGACCTGCCGCAGGTGCTCGTACGCGCGCGCGGAATCGAACTTGATGTCCGGCTTCGGGCCCTGGGCCTGGGGTTCCGTGACGCACGCCGCCGCGACCAGCGCAGCGGCAAGGAGAACCCTGAACGACGAACCCGAACGGGAACCGGAACCGGAACCCGGAACTCTCACGGTCTTTTGTCCCGCGCCACGAATCCGCGTTTCGTGGGTCCGACGTAGATCTGCCGCGGCCGCGCGATCTTCTGTTCCGAGTCCCTCAGCATTTCTTCCCATTGCGCGAACCAGCCGGCGGTGCGGGGGATGGCGAAGAGCACGGGAAAGAAGTCCTTCGGAAAGCCCATCGCCTGATAGATGAGCCCCGAGTAGAAGTCGACGTTCGGATACAGCTTGCGCGTCACGAAATACTCGTCCTGCAGCGCAATGCGCTCGAGCTCGAGCGCGATATCGAGCAGCGGGTTCCGGCCGGTCACTTCGAACACCTCGTCGGCGATGCGCTTGATGATCTTCGCCCGCGGATCGTACGACTTGTAGACGCGATGCCCGAAGCCCATGAGGCGGCCGTCGCCCCCCTTGACGCGCGAGATGAACGCCGGCACGTTCTTGATCGTGCCGATTTCCTCGAGCATGCGCAGCACCGCTTCGTTCGCGCCGCCGTGCAGCGGGCCCCAGAGCGCCGCCGCGGCGCCCGCGATGGACGAATACGGATCGACGTGCGAGCTGCCGACCACGCGCATGGCGGTGGTGCTGCAGTTCTGCTCGTGATCGGCGTGGAGGATGAAGAGCACGTCGAGCGCCCGCTCGAGCACCGGGTGGGGCCGGTACTTCAGCTCCGTCATCTTGAACAGCATGTTGAGGAAGTTGCCGGTGAAGCTCAGGTCGTTGTCGGGATACACATACGCGCGACCGATGCTGTGGCGGTAGGCGTAGCCCGCGATGCTCGCCACCTTGGCGATGAGGCGCAGGCGCTGGCGGTTGCGCGAGTCCTGATCGAAGACCAGCTTGGCGTCACGATAGAGCGTCGACAGCGCGCCGACCGTGCTGATGAAGATGCCCATCGGATGGGCGTCGTACTGAAACCCCTCCATCAGCTTCTTGACGTTCTCGTGCAGCAGGGTGTGCTGCGTGATTTCGTCGGTCCAGGTCTGGAGCTGCTTTTCGGTGGGCAGCTCTCCGAAGAGGATCAGGTACGCGGTTTCGAGATAGGTGCAGTGCTCGGCCAGCTCCTCGATGGGATACCCGCGATACCAGAGGACGCCCTTGTCGCCGTCGATATAGGTAATCGCGCTCCGGCAGGCCGCGGTGTTGAGGAAGGCCGGGTCGTAGGTCGCCAGCCCCGAGTCGTCAACCGCCTTGATCTGCTTGAGATCGGTGGCCCGAATCACGCCTTCCTTGATGGGGATTTCGTACTGCTTGCCCGTGCGGTTGTCGGTAATCGTCAGCGTGTCAGCCATAAGCGCGCTACTGGTCCGTCTCGTCGTCGCCCGACTCGCGTCGTTCGCTCACGACGCCCCCGCCGTGCTCGAGGGTGTCTGTTTCTGCGTCTTGCTGAACGGGCTCGGCCGGCACGCGATAGCCGCCGTCGACCCACCGGGCAAGATCCTGAAGCTTGCAGCGCTCGCTGCAGAAGGGAATCCAGGGTGCGTGGGCGGGCTCGCGACGGCAAAAAACACACACGCGAGCAGGCACAACCGCACATTCTACCTGACGGCTCCCGGTTCCGGTTCCTGTTCCCGTTCCGGTTCTCGTTCCAGTTCGGTTCCGGGTTTCCGGTTCGGCTCTAATGTTTGACTTCCAAGGTTCTAGGTTGGCGCTTCGCAGGTGGACCTTGAACCCGTTCACAGAATGGAACCGGGGAACCAGAACGGAACCGGGAACCAGAACGAACCGGAGAGCCGGAACGGAACCAGAACCCGAACCGGAACTGGAACCCTGGAACGCCCGTCAGGGCTGTTGATCCGCCGCGTGGTGACGGACGTCGCGGCCCGACACCATGAAGATGACGTCCTCGGCGACGTTCGTGGCATGGTCGCCGATGCGTTCGAGATGGCGCGAGATGAGAATCAGGTCGAGCGCCGGCTCGATGGTCGAGGGATCCGACAACATGTAGGTCAGCAGCTCGCGAAACACCTGGGTCTTCAGCGAGTCCAGGTCGTCGTCTTCGTCCAGCACGTGCTGGGCGAGCTGCATGTCGCCCCGCACGTACGAATCGAGCGCGTCGCGCAGCATGCGCTGGGCCGTGTTGGCCATTCGAGGAATGTCGATCAGCTTCTTGACCGGTGGATGCGACGCATACCGGCGCGCCGCCTCGGCGATGTTGACGGCCATGTCGCCGACGCGCTCGAGGTCGCTGTTGATCTTGATCGCGGCCATGATCGCCCGCAGATCGGCCGCCATGGGCGAGTGCAGCGCCAGCAGCTTCAGGCAGAGGTCGTCGATCTCGATGTGCAGCTCGTTGAGCGGCATGTCGCCGTTGAGCACCTCGTCGATGAGGTCGGGGTCGCGCTCGACCAGACCCAGCATCGCCGTGCGGACGCGTTCTTCCGCCAGGCCGCCCATGGCGAGCAGGCGCTCCTTGAGCGATTCGAGTTCCTGTTGAAAGTGTTGTCGTTCCATTAGCCGAATCGTCCCGTGATGTAGTCCTCGGTCAGTTTTTCCCTTGGCGTGGTGAAAATCTGATCGGTGCGTCCGTATTCGACGAGCTTGCCGAGCCAGAAGAACGCCGTGTAATCGGAGACGCGCGCCGCCTGCTGCATGTTGTGGGTGACGATGACGATCGTGTAGTCCTTTTTGAGATCGTAGATCAGCTCTTCGATGCGCTGCGTGGCGATCGGGTCGAGCGCCGACGCCGGCTCGTCCATGAGCAGAATCTCGGGGCGCACGGCCAGGGCGCGGGCTATGCAGAGCCGCTGCTGCTGTCCGCCGGAGAGCGCCAGCGCCGACGCGTGCAGCCGGTCCTTCACCTCGTCCCACAGCGCGGCGTGCTGCAGGCTTTCCTCGACGCGGTAGGTCAGATCGGCCCGGTCTTTGGCCAGACCGTTGATCCGAAGGCCATAGGCCACGTTCTCGAAAATGGATTTGGGGAAGGGATTCGATTTCTGGAACACCATGCCCACGCGGCGCCGCAGGTCGACGACGTCGGTGCCGCCGGCATAGACGTTGTGATCGTCGATGAGGATGTTCCCCTCGACGCGGGTTGCGGGGATGATGTCGTTCATCCGGTTCAAGGTGCGCAGAAACGTGCTCTTGCCGCACCCTGACGGCCCGATAAACGCCGATACCTGGTTTTCGTGCAGGGCAACCGAGATGTCGTGAAGCACGCGCGACTCGCCGTAGTAGAAGTTCAGGTGGTCGACGCGGATCTTGAACGGCGTCTCTTTGGCGTCGGCGCGCCGCGGCGAGGGCGCCGCCAGTTGCGGGGCAGTCGTCATAATGTCAGGCACGTTTTCTACTGTATCGCGCTGGTGTTAATACCGTGTTAACACCCGCAGATGACACAGGGAGTGTCATGAATGCTTCTCGACGGGCTCCGGTTCCGGCGCCTGGGGCCCGTCTGCATTCACCAGAAAGGCCTGAACTTGCCGGCGCAGCTCGTCCTGGAGCACGTCAACCGGCCGCCGCGCGTCGAGCACGCGAAAGCCGAACTCGTCGGCCATCGACGAATACTCGCGCAACAGCTTGTTCTGGTAGGACCGGAAGCTGTCGTAGATGTCGTCGCCCCCCTTCAGGTCCATGCCCGATTCCCAGAAGTCCATCCCGCGGGCCGACAGCACCCGGCGAATCAGCGTGTCGACGTCGATCTTGAGGTAGAAGACCAGGTGGGGGGCGATGGCGAACCCGTAGAGGCTGCGCAGCCACGCGCGATCGACGCCCCGGACGCCAGCACGCGCCAGCGCCGAGAAGATGTACCGATCGGACAGCACTACGAAACCGGCCTTGAGCGCCGGGATGATCTCCTTCTCGAGCCGGTCGGCGAAATCGGTGGCGTAAAGGAGCACGAACGTCAACTTGTTCAGCGTGTTGCTCGACTTCGCGAGCTCGATGGTCGGCTGCATAAGCGCCGAGCGCGTCCACCCCGTCTCGACGACGCCGTACCCCTGCACTTCGAGCCACTCGCGCAGCAGGCGGATCTGCGTGCTGCGTCCCACGCCGTCGGTCCCCTCGACGGCGATGATCTTGCCCGGGTAATGATCGATCGGCGCGTAGGGCAGGCCGTGACCGTAATAGCGCCCAGGCTGGATGTGTCCGTTGGCGCCGAATTCCGGCGTCTGGTCCCTGGCTTCTTTGATGCTGTCTTTATGATCGGTCATCGCTCTTCACCGCTTTATTGGTTGACCAGCTCCAACGCCGGCTTCTCCAACTGCCTCGACACCAGACTGCGCACCATCTGTTGCTGATCGGTAATCGCGAGCGACGCATCGACGACGCTGAGGCCGAATTCCTCGACCAGGCGGTCGTACTCGTCGAGCACCTTGCCCTGGAAAATCCGGAAGCTCTCCTGCGCGCTGATGCTCCACCCCATGTCCAGCCCCGCCTCGTAGAACTTCAGCTTCACCCGGCGCGCCATCAGGCGATCGAGCGAGACGTCGATCGGCACGCGGAAGTAGAGCGCGAGGTCGGGCCGGACGGCGAAGCTGTAGAGGTCGCGCACCCAGGCGCGATCGACCCCGCGCGCCACGTCGCGCGCGAACGCGGTGTACGCGTAGCGGTCGGCCAGCACGATCATGCCCGCCTTCAGCGGCGGCACGATGTTGTACAGGAGCCGGTCGGCGAAATCAGTGGCGTGTAGCAGACTGAAGGTCGTCGGTGTCAGGGAATTCTTTTTCTTTCCCATTTTCGTCGCCGTCTTCACCAGCGCCGACGAGTTCCACTCCGTGACGAACACTCGCAGCCCTGCGGCGCTCAGCCACTTGGCCAGCAGGGCGAGCTGTGTGGTTTTTCCCGACCCGTCGATGCCTTCGACCACGAACAGCTTCCCCGGATATTCGTGCGGTGCGCTCAGGTTGTTCAGCATAAGAGACTCTGCCGGCGCTCACGCGGATGGGCTTGCCCAGGACGCGCGCGAGCGGTGCGGTCTGTCGTTGGGCGGCCCAGAGCTCGAGCTCGGAATCGCCCGTTGTTCGCAGCTTGATGAGGTACTCCTCGCCGCGGTCGAGGATCTCGACGCCGATCACCGCCTGTGCGTGACTGCGGTCGAGCGTTTCGGCGAACCGGAGAATGGCCGACAGCGTCCGCACGGTGCGGCGCTTGCTCCGCTCCAGCGAGCGGAAGTCGGCGTGCGATTTCTTCGGCGTCGTTTTCCGGTGATAGCGCGCGACGAGCGCAATCATCTCGCATTCGTCCGGCTCGAAGCCGCGAAGATCGCCGTTCCTGATGAGGTAATGCGAATGCTTGTGGTGCCGCGGATAGCTGATGTGCGTGCCGATGTCGTGCAGCAGCGCGGCGAACTCGAGCCACTCGCGCTCGCGGTCCGTCAGGCCGTGCACCTTCTGCGTCTGGTCGAAGATCGCCAGCGAGAGGCGTGCGATCTGGTTGGCGTGCTCCGGCCAGTAGCTGCAGCGCTCCGCCAGCTCGACGATGCTCCGGCGGCGCACGTCGGGATACTGTCCGGCCTGCGCGATGTGCTTGCGGTTGCGCTGGATGTAGTCGAGCACGAGACCTTCGCGCAGCGCGAGATCGCACAGCGTCATCTCGCTCGCCTCGAGATGCGCGAGAATCGTATCGAGCAGCACGGCGCCCGCGACGATGAGGTCGGCCCGCCGCGGGTCGAGCCCCGGCATCTTCATGCGCTCCGAAATGCTGCGGTCGATCACGTCTTTGCGCACCCGATGTATCTGCTTGGCTGAAACACGCAGGTTGCGAATCTCGTCGCTCGGCCCCCGGCGTTCCGCCGTCGCGACGGTGCCCAGGCTCAGAATGGTACCCGAGGTGCCGATCACGCGGTCGAAGCCGGCCGTGCGGATATCGCGCAGATAGTTCGCGAGCTCCTCCTCGATGTGCACGACCATCTTGCGCTCGTCGCGCCCCGACAGGGGATCGGTACGAACGAAGCGCTCCGTCAGCCTGATCACCCCCAGCTTGAAGCTTTTCGCGACCCGCATCGACGTGCCGGCACCATGCGTGATCTCGACGCTTCCGCCACCGATGTCCACCACCACGGCCGAAGCACCTGCAACATCGACGCCGTAGATGGCGGACAGATGGATGAGGCGGGCTTCCTCGGTGCCCGAGATCACCTGGGGTTTGATCCCCGTTTCGCGCTCGACGGCAGCCAGGAACTCGCCGCCGTTGCCGGACTCCCGCACCGCGCTCGTGGCCGCCGCCAGAATTTCTTCGACCTGATGCGATTCAGCCAGCCGGCGAAACCGCGAAAAAGTTTGCAGAGCGGCCGCCATCGCCTCGGTCGTCAGCGCCTTGCCATCGAGACCACCCGATCCCAGGCGCACCATATCCTTCTCTCGATCGATGACCTCGAAGGACAGGTCCGGCCGGATCCTGACCACGATCATATGGATCGAGTTGGTTCCGCAGTCGATAGCTGCTATCCGCATCTATTTGAAAACAAAGGCATTGTCACCGTCATACAGACTTTCTATAATGGTGGGTACCGAAGACGGCTCGCGCGCTGCATGACCCGTCCCGCATCCTAGCATGAACGCCACAACTCCCCGCGACAAGCTCTGGCGCAAACGATTGAACGAGCTCAGCGCCGTGTGGCCGGAATTCGTCAGCGGTCGCACGCGAGGCCTGCACAAGACCCGTGTGGCGTCGCGACGGATTCGCGAAGCGCTGCCGATCGTCGCGGTTGCGGCGCCGCCGGCGAAGGTCAAGAAGCTCAACAAAAAAATGCGCGCCCTGACGCGCGCGCTGGGTCCCATCCGCGAGCTGGACGTCGAGCTTCACCTGCTCGAAGACAGAGCCGTGCCCCCGGGAATGTCGGACAGGGCCCTGGAAATCGTGCGCCGCGAAATCGCCTCGCGGCGGAAGACGCTGCGCGACGAGCTCGACGGCGATGCGCCCGTCAGCGACGTCAAGCGACTGCTGAAAAAGCTCGAGCGGGTGGCCGACGGGAACGGCCGACGCAAAGGGCAGGTCCGGAAACAGAAGGCGGAGCGCAAGCTCGAAGCCGAGTGGCGGGGCGTGCTTGCCACCCGCCTGATGCGGCGCGCCAAACGGCTCAGCACCATGCTCGATGACACGGGCCCGCTGTACGCGCCCGAACGGCTGCACGGCGTGCGCATCTCGGCAAAAAAACTGCGCTACGCGCTCGAGATCGCGCGGGACGCGGGCGTGGCCGGCACGGCGCCGCTCTTGAAAATCCTCAAGCGCCATCAGGAGCGGTTGGGCGATATGCACGATTTGCAGACGCTCGTCAAACACGTGCGTGAGACCGAAACGGCTCCGGGCGTGGGATCGAACATGGGCGACCTGACGGTGTACGCCGACTCTCTGGATCGCGAGTGTCGCCGGCTGCACGCCGGCTTCGTGGAGCAGCGCGACAAGCTGGCCGTGGTGGTCAAGGAAGTACGGCAGCAGATCGTGCCGGCGCTGACGATGCCGCCGCGCCGTCAGGCGCACGTGACCGGCACACCGCCCGCCGCCTCGCACGCGAAATAGCCGATGGACAACGAACGGTTCGAGCTGTACCTCATCCGGCACGGAGTGGCCGCGGAGCGCGGAGACGCCTACCCGGACGACACCAAACGCCCGCTCTCGAGCGACGGCATCCAGAAGCTGCGGCGCGAATCGAAGGCGCTTCTGGCGCTGGACGTCGAGTTCGATGTCATCCTGACCAGCCCGCTCGTGCGCACGCGTCAGACCGCCGAAATCGTCGCCGGCGCGTTCCGCAACACGCCGCCGATTGTGAATGTGGCGTCGCTTGCGCCCGGCGGCACGCACAACGCCATTGTCGAGGATCTGGCCAAGCAGCAGCGCCGGCATCGCATCGCGCTCGTCGGTCACGAGCCGGGTATCGGCGAACTGGCCAGCAGGTTGATCGGGTTGCGCCGCGCGCTGGATTTCAAGAAGGGTGCGATCTGCCGGATTGACGTGACGGCCCTCCCGCCCACCGGGGCCGGCCGGCTTCGGTGGTTCCTCACGCCTCGCGTTTTGCGCAGGATAGGCAAGTAGAAAACTGCTTCAGGAAATTTCCGACCACCCCTGGTTCTGCAACGCCAGCGCTTTCAGCTCGAAGAGGGCAATGGCCATTTCGACGTGCCGCCAGTCGTGGAGAAGGCTGGTGCGAATGTCGCTGTCGTCGTGCTCGCGCGCGATCCATCCTGACGCGATATTTCGCTCAATCGTGAGCTGACGGCTATGGCCCGGGGTGGCCAGTCGCTTTGTAAAAATCATGGGCATTGGTGTCCTGTACATAGGTTTGGGCGGCATGATGGTGTCGTACTTTACGTGACGGCCGTGTAAACTTTGGACCGCGGATACCTAGGTGATACAAGCCGCGTCGCTTACGGATTGCAAACCGTTTCTCAGATGCTGGTTCCAGGCGCCACGCGGCCCCCTTTGGGCACGATGATCACCCCGCCCCGGATGAAATAGCCGTTCCCGTCGGCGTCCTGCACACCAGCCTCGTTGACCAGTCGCGCCTCGTCTCCGATCGACGAGTTCTTGTCCATGACGACGCGGTCGAGCACGACATTCCGGCCGATGCCCAGCGGCGTGGCGGTCTCCGATTCGTACATGTCGGCGCCGAGCAGGACCGACCGCCTGATGCGGGTCCCGCGCGAGACCTGGGTGCGGATGCCGACGACCGACTGCTCGATCGTGCAGTCGTCCAGGATGCACCCGTCTGCCACGATCGACTCGCGAAGCGTGCACGCGCGCATCTCGGACGGCGGAAGAAACCGCTCGTGTGTGTAGATGGGCTTGCGCGGATCGTAGAACCTGAACGGCGCGTCCGGCTCGGTAAGCCTGATGTTCGCCTCGTAGAACGATTCGATCGTGCCGACGTCGGCCCAGTAGCCGTCGTGCAGGTAGGCGCGGACGCGATGCGTGTCGAGCGCGCCGGGAATGATCTCGCGGCCGAAATCGGTGGCGCTGGTTTTCTGGAGCAGGTCGAACAGCACGGCGCGCGAGAACACGTAGATGCCCATCGACGCGATGAACGGCTTGGTCGATTCGTTGGACTGATTGTGGAAGGGGCTGTCCGGCGTGCTGCTGCCGATTTCGAGGAGGCGCTCGGGGCTCGGCTTCTCTTCGAACCCGATGATGCGGCCATCCCGATCGAAGCGGAAGATGCCCATCCCCGGCGCGTCGCCCGCGCTCGCGGGAAGCGCGGCCACGGTGATGTCGGCATCTTCATCGACGTGGGCATCGAGCAGCCGGCCGTAGTCCATCCGGTACAGGTGATCGCCCGCGAGGATCAGATAGTAGTCGGCTTCGTGCCGCATGAAATGGCGGGTGGCGCGACGGACCGCATCGGCCGTGCCCTGGAACCAGCTCGAGCTCTCCGGCGTCTGCTCGGCGGCGATGATGTCCACGAACCCGCGCGAGAACGGATCCATCCGGTAGGTCTGCACGACGTGGTGGTTGAGCGAGGCCGAGTTGAACTGCGTCAGCACGAAGATCCGCCGCAGATCGGCGTGCACGCAGTTGCTGATCGGGACGTCGATCAGCCGGTGCTTGCCGCCGATGGGCACCGCTGGTTTCGATCGCTGCTGTGTGAGCGGAAACAGGCGCGAGCCCTGGCCGCCGCCGAGGATGATGGCAAGGACGTCGTTCACGTCAGACCATGATTCCCAGGAAGAAGAGCACCAGTTCGAAGACGAGGATCGCGATGATCGTCACTTCGAGGAGCTCGCCGCGCACCATGCCGAGATGTTCGACCGCGAATCGATAGATGTCGTCCATCGTCTTCAGCTTCTCGCTCACGCTGGTCTTCCACCGATCGAGGTCGAGGCGCGCGCCCACAAGAGAGAAGAGACGCGCCGCGTAGACGTCGCCGACGATCTTCAGCGCGTTCTCGGTGCGATCGGTCAGCTCGTTCACATCGATGAAGAGCGCGTGCACCTGGCGCGCGGCGCGCGCGTAGTGCCGTCCGAGAATCGCGTCGTACCAGCGCGCTTCCTTCTGAATCCTGGGATAAATCTCCGCGAGCGCGCCGTCGAGCAGTTCGTCGTAATACCGGAACTGCAGCAGCTGCGAATTGGCGAACTCGATGATCTCGACCGCCGCCTGTGTTCCGGCGACCGTATCGTATACGAACGCCGCGTTCCATGTGGGAATCACCAGGTCGTCGGCCAGATACGAGATGCGATGGCGCAGGACTTCATCCCGCTCCTGCTGGCTCAGCGACGCTCGCTCGCCGCGCAGCAGCGACGCGATCACGTCGCCGTGGTGACGCACGAGCGCTTCGGCCGTGTGCGGCTCGCTCATCTCGTTGATCGCGATCACCAGGTAGTCCTCTGACAGCGCGGTCGACCGCGGCTTGGTCATCGCATTCGTCAGCCGCTCTGCCACCGCGCGGCACGCCTGCTCGGCCTGCCGCTCCAGTGCTTCGTTCTCGATGAGCGTGTTCGAGAGCTCGGCCAGCTCGGGCCAGGATCCCTGGAAGTCGCGGGTCAGCCGCAACGAGATGACGCCGTAGTCGAAGAGCTTGAAGCCCGTGCGAAACCCGTCAATCGACGGAAGGTCGACGATCGTCCCGTCGAAGACGAGCGGTGGTTGCTGGTATTGGACGTAGGCCGGAGTGGCGGGCTTGGGCGCGAACTTCGCTCGAACGCTGCCGCCTATGCTGGCCGCGGCCACATGAAGATCGGCCGCCTCGGCGATGTCGAAAAGGTAGAGGGCGAAGACCTGTCCGCGAAGAATCTCCACGTCACAGTATGGCTCAGTCTTCCACCATGTTTTGTTCTTCGACGAACCGGTAACCCATGCCGATGACCGTCTCGATCTGCCGGCCGGCTTGGCCCAGCTTGCCGCGCAGGCGGCCGACGTGGACGTCGACCGATCGCGTCTCGACCTGCCGGTCGAGTCCCCAGACACGCTCGAGCAACCGATCGCGCGACAACACGCGGTTCCGGTTTTCGACGAGGAACCGCAGCAGTTCGAACTCGCGCTTGGTCAGCCGCACGGGCGATCCCGATACCCGCACCGACACGGCCTCGAAGTCGATGGCCAGACGGCCGCGTTCGTAACCCGGATTCCGATCACTTCCCGCCACGGGCGGCGGCCGCCGGAGCACCGCGCGTACGCGCGCGACGAGCTCGCGCAGGCTGAAGGGCTTCGTGACGTAATCATCCGCTCCCAGCTCGAGGCCCGACACGCGATCCGCTTCGCCGGTCCTTGCCGTGACCATGATGATCGGAATGGCCGCGCTGGAGGGGCGCCCCCGCAGCAGTCGGCAGACCTCCAGGCCGTCGATGAAGGGCAGGTTGAGGTCGAGCAGGACCAGGCCCGGAGGCTCTTCCATGACGCTCTTCAGCGCCGCCGCGCCGGTGTTGACGATTTCGACGTTCATCTCGCCGCCGCGTTCCAGTGCATGCTTCATGAGCCCGGCGATATCGGGTTCGTCTTCGACAATCAACACCCGCGTCTTGCTCAGGTTTGTCATCGACTAGGACAATAAGACGGGCGTGTTACTGCTCGATTGCCGGCCTGTTAATTCTGAGTTACGTCACGTTTCTGCCCATGTTTTCGTACCGTTCTCCGGTCATGTCCGTCTGAAAACACGACAGTTTTGCACGCCGTTCCAGATCTGTCCGGCGTCGGCATGGGGCTTTTCCGCTGGCTCGGTTTTGGCAGCACCATTGTCTGGTAGGTTACGGAGGTGGGCATGATTTTCACCAGGCGGCTCCAGAGTCGAGACCACGTCAGGGCATTCGTTGTCGATGAGGCAGATGAACGCGGGTGGGAAGTCCGTGAAGAGGAGGACCATCGCGTCGTACGGCGCACCTGGCTGCACGACTGGCACCGTGTGGAACACGCCGTCATGCGGTTTGGGCTGGTGGCGACGCAGCTGGAACGAGACGGGTGGGTGACTGCAACTAGAAGCTAAAATCTGGAATCTGAATCTTCTTGGAGATCAGTTAGTAGTTGGAGATCGATTAGTAGATTCTTAGTTTCTAGTTTCTAGTTTCCAGCTCAAGCGTGGTCTGAATGGCCACCCCGGGCGCCAGCGCGCGGGTCACCGGCGTCTTGTCGGCGATCTCCAGCAGCTTTGCCTGCTGTTCGGCGTCGATCGCCTCGCTGACGGAAATCTTCCGCTCGATCCGAAGCGGCTCCTCGCCGTCTTTCAGGAGCCGCAGCCTGACGCCGATCGTGCCGAGCTTCCATTGTTTGCGCTCGCTGTACATCCGAAGCGTGATGCTCGTGCACGCCCCGAGGCTGCTGAGCATCAGTTCGAATGGCGGTGCCCCTGTATTCTTGCCCCCTCGTTTCTCGGGTTCGTCCGAGGTGAACTGGTGACCCGCCGCCGCAATTGTCTGTGCGTATCCTGTTTCTCCCGTGACCGTCGCGCTTGCCAGAATCATCGTCGCCATTGGGCTATATTACTTGTAGCTGGTGTTGGTGGTTGGTGGTTGGACGTGGGCTGAAGAGGGCGACATGTTTCGTAAAACAACGATGGTCGAGCGCGACAAAGCGCTGCGCGGCCGTGCGGCGAAGATGATGGTGGCCGATCGCCACGCTGTCCAGGGAACGCCCCTCGACGATGAGTTCGCCGGAAAAGAGCTGGCGCTCTTCGGCATGGGCTGTTTCTGGGGCGCCGAAAAAGGATTCTGGCTGCTGCCCGGTGTGCACTCCACGTCGGTCGGCTACGCAGGCGGCTTCACGCCCAACGCGAGCTACGAGGAAGTCTGTTCCGGTCAGACCGGGCACAACGAGGTGGTGCGCGTCGTGTTCGATCCGGTCAGGACCTCCTACGAAGCCATGCTCAAGCAGTTCTGGGAAGGTCACGATCCGACGCAAGGAATGCGGCAGGGTGCCGACGTGGGGACTCAGTACCGCTCGGCCATCTACTACTACTCCGACGCGCAACGCCGCGCAGCCCAACAGTCGCGCGACGAATATCAGAAGCGGCTGACGGCGGCGGGATTCGGATCGATCACGACGGAGATTCAGCCCGCACCCGAATACTATTTTGCCGAGGACTACCATCAGCAGTATCTCGCGAAGAATCCGCGCGGCTACTGCGGGCACGGCGGAACAGGCGTCTCCTGCCCGGTGGGAGTCGTAACTAACCCATAGGTAGTAACCCTACTAGCTGCCGGTGTTCATCCGCTCGAGGCGGCGTGTCGCCGTGCGGGCGAGCAGGGAACAAATCAGCACGATGCTGACGAGCACGAGCGCGCCGGCCCAGGCCTGACGGTGCCAGTCCTCATAGGGAGAGCTGGCATAGGTGAAGATTTGCACCGTGAGTGAGGCCGTCGGCTGCAGCGGGTTCGTGCTCCAGTAGCGATTGTTGAATGCCGTAAAGAGCAGCGGCGCGGTTTCACCCGCAATCCGCGCCAATGCCAGAATGACGCCCGTGATGATGCCAGGGAGCGCGGCGGGCAGCACCACGCTGAACGTCGCGCGGGCGCGCGTGGCCCCGAGCGCCAGCGCTCCTTCCCGCAGCGTCTGTGGCACCAGCAGGAGCAGTTCTTCCGTGGTCCGGGCGATGATCGGAATCATCATCACGCCCAGCGCGACGCTGCCCGCGATCATCGAGAACTGTCGCAGCTGCAGCACGACAATCGCATAGACGAACACGCCAATCACGATCGACGGTACGCCGTTGAGCGTATCGGCCGCAAAACGCGCCGCCGACGCCAGCCGCGTGCCCGCGTACTCCGACATGTAGACGCCGCAGATAATCCCCACGGGCACCGCTCCAAGCGCCGCGAATCCCGTCAGCATGAGCGTGCCGAGAATGGCGTTCGCCATGCCGCCGCCCAGCTTCTCCGACGGGCACCGGAAGCTTGGTGAAAAAGTCCCAGTTCAGCGACTGCACGCCTCGCGACGCGACGAAGAACAGGATCAGCGCGAGAGGGATGAGCGCCAGGATCACCGACGACGCGCACAGCATCACGGCGATTTGTGAAAAGACGCGGCGGCGTGTGTTCCGGGTCATGCGGCGTCACCCACGGCTGCTGGTTGAAGCTTCGCTTTCGCTGGCAGCGCCTGCCGGTTCATGTTCCAGATCAGCATGCGTGAGACATGCGTTCACGACGAGCGTGATGGTGAACAGCACCAGGCCGATTTCGATGAGCGCGTGCAGGTGCAGATCGTCGACGGCTTCGGCGAATTCGTTCGCGATGACCGCCGCCATCGTGTACTGCGGCGCGAAGAGCGACCACGACACCGTCGGGCTGTTGCCGATCACCATCGTCACGGCCATCGTTTCGCCGAGCGCACGGCCGAACCCGAGCATGATGGCGCCGACGATGCCGGTGCGGCCGTAGGAGAGCGCCGACGCGAATCGCTTCCCAGCTGCGGTGGCGCCGAGCGCATACGCGCCCTCGCGCTGCGTGCGGGGAACCGATTTCAGCACTTCGCGCGCGAGCGACGAGATGAAGGGCGTGACCATGATCGCCAGGATGAGCGCCGCCGACAGCATGCCGAGCCCGATCGGCGGCCCGCTGAAGAGCGGCAGGGCGCGGAGCGCCTCGGGCATGGCGTTTTCCAGGTCGCGCACGAGCGGCACCAGCACGAAGAGGCCCCACAGGCCGTACACGATCGACGGAATCGCGGCGAGCAGCTCGGTGAGGAAAATCAGCGGTTGCCGGAGCGACGCCGGACACAGTTCGGAGATGTAGGTCGCGATGCCGAGCGAAATCGGCGCCGCGATGAGCAGGGCCAGCAACGACGAGTACAGAGTGCCCCAGATGAACGGCCGCGCGCCGAAGTCGTGCGCGACCGGATCCCAGGTGTCGGTCACCCAGAACCCGAGCCCGAACTCGCGAATCGACAGGATCGACTCTCGGAAGAGCACGACGCCGATCGCCCCGACGAGAACCAGCACGAGCGCGGCGAACGCGCCCGTTCCGACCTTGAACCCGAGATCGCTCCCCGAGCGGGCCATGAAGCGCATCACTGTACTTTAATCCGCTTGAGTTGTTCCAGCTCCATCGGCACGAGCGCGTCCGGCAGTGGCGCGTAACCGAGATCGGCGGCCAGCTTCTGGCCGTCGCCGAGCGCCCATTTCATGAAATCGATCATCGTCGCCGCGTTAGCCTTGTTCGTCGGGCGACTCGTACAGAAGAATCCACGTGAACGACGACACGGGATACGCGCCCTGACCTGGCGAGTTGGTAATGGAGACGCGAAAGTCCTTCGGCATGGTCGGCATCGCTCCGGCCGCGGCGGCGGTGACCGATTTCACATCCGGGATGATGAACTCGCCGGCCTGGTTCTGTACGGCGCCGTAGGTGATCTTGTTTTGCAGGGCGTAGACGAGCTCGACGTAGCCGAGCGACGCGGGCGTCTGCTTGACGAGCCCGGCGACGCCTTCGTTGCCCTTGCCGCCGACGCCGACCGGCCAGTTGACCGACGAGCTCGCGCCGACCTTCTCTTTCCACTCCGGCGAGATCTTCGACGAGGTAGTCGACCCAGACGAACGTGGTGCCCGAACCGTCCGAGCGATGGACGACCGTAATCGCGCGTCGACGGCAGCTTCACGCCCGGGTTGATCTTCGCCGAGCGCGGCGTCGTTCCATTTCGTGATCTTGCCGAGGAAGATGTCCGCGAGAATTGGACCGGTGAACTTGATCTGGCGTGTCGACGCCCTCGAGGTTGTACACCGGCACGACGGCGCCGAGCACGGTCGGGAAAGTGGAGCACGGGACCCGGAGCCTTGGCGATCATCTCGTCGGTCATCGGCTGATCGGTCGCGCCGAAGAACACCGTCTGCTCGATCAGCTGCCGGATGCCGCCGCCCGAGCCGATCGACTGATAGTTGATCCGCACGTTCGGGTGCAGCTTGTTGTAGTCGGAGAACCACTTCGAGTAGATCGGATACGGGAACGTCGCTCCGGCGCCGTTAATCTGGCTCAGTGCCCGCCGCCGCATCTTCGGGGGGCTTTACAGGTCCGCCACCGCCACCCCCGCATGCCGCGGTCAGGGCGAGCACGGCGAGGATTGCTGTCAAGTTCCTCATCATGCTCCTCCAGAAAGGTCGAACGTGTCTACCAGCCGACCCGAAGCCCGGTCGTCCACGACACGCCTGAGAAGGCGCCGCCGTCGTTGGCCCGGTCGTTCATGTCGACAAACTGGATGCCGGTCTGCAGCTTCAGCCGGTGACCGTAGAAGTAATAGTTCGCGCCGAGATACAGCTCGTTGTATTCGTCGCCTCTGCCGCTGACGACGCGGCTTTCGTAGGTGGCCAGACGGACGCCGTTCGGAATCGTCGCTGTCGATGTACGTGTAGCGGCCGACGACTTGGAACTTGTTCGTCATGTTGAAGAACGGCATCGCCTGAATCGCCCACATGTTGCTTTGCCCGAGATAGCCCGACGCCGATCGTGAAATCGGTCCGCGCGCCCCACTTGCCGTCTTCGAACCTGAAGTTGATGGAGCCGATGTGGTCGAACTGCCGCGTGAAGGTGTTGTCGCGGTCCGCGGTCTGATAGACGTAGTTGCCCGACAGCAGCGCTTCGCGCACCTTGAGCTTCGGCGCGAAGTCGTAGCCGATGACGCCGAGCGTGGCGGTGCCGCCGTTGAATTCGCCGAACTCCCTGTTCGCCGCGCCCGAGGAGTACACGCCGACGCGATAAACCCACGCCGCGCGTCTGCCCGACACGCTGACGCCCGGCAGATATTCCGTCGGGAACCACATATTGTTAGCCAGGTTGCTGCGGTCGATCGTCAGCAGCTCTCGCGACGAGTTCGCGCCGTCGAGCGTGAAGGGCACGCCCTGCTTGCCGACGGTCAGCACGATCCTCGGGCTCTTGGTCCACTGCACGTAGAAATCGGTGAAGCGGCACGTAGAAGGGGTCGTGCCGCTGCGGATCCAGTTCCACCTCGCTGTGCAGGAGGAACGTCTTGAAAAAGGTGATGCGCGGGCCGATGCGCAGCCGACGGACGTTCCACTCGCTGTTGTCGCCTTCGTCGGCATCCGAGTCCGCGAAGTCGTAGTGGAATCGGCCGCTCAGCAGCACGCGCTGCACCACCGGGTTCCCGTCATCGGTGTACCAGGTCCGTGAAATTGCCCCACACCTTGTCGTAGCCGGAGGGAGGCTTCTTTGCGGCTGCGGTTTGTGCGGCGGCCAGCGTCGGGAGGGCTAGCATCAGCACAATCGAGGTTAGTGATCGCATGCAAAGAGCATATAAACGCAGGGTTTCCAGTCGATGTCGGACGCGTTTCAGGGGTGTTAATTCGCGTTACATGGATGTTAACTGGCGTTTACAGGGCCGCCATGCCTCCGATAAGATCACCGCGATCGGCGCGTTCGCCTATTTTCTGGTCCGAGCGCAATGCCTTGATTCACTTGGACTTAGCCTCGATGTCCTGCCACGCCTTCGCAAGTTAACGTCCTTTTTACGACCCCGTCACAGCCGCATCACGGCGGCTTCCTAAGCTCTCTCCTGAACTAAAGGTGATTTTTCTTGAGAGGGGAGAGGATTCCATGAAGCGTTATTTCAGGCTCGTGGGAGCATTCGTCGCGCTGGCGGCACTGCTCGTGCCGGCAGTCGTCGTGGCCCAGCAGACCGAGTCACGAATTATGGGTCGCGTTCTTGACGATTCGAAGGCAGCGATGCCAGGCGTGACCATCACCGTCACCTCGAAGCAAACCGGTGCGATGAGAAACTCTGTCTCCGATGGAGACGGCACGTTCACGATCACGAACCTTCGTCCTGGAACATATACGGTGCTCTTCGAGCTGTCGGGATTCGCGACGCAGTCGCGCGACGTGCTCCTCGGCGTCGGCCAGGTGGAATCCCTTGACATGACGATGGCCGTGGCCCAGGCTGCAGGAGGCGGTGACCGTGACCGCCGACTCGGCCGTCCTCGACATGTCATCGGCGAAGATCGGCGTCAACGTCTCACCTGAGGAAATCGAGACGCTGCCGGTGAACGGCCGCAACTTCGCGAACCTCATGACGCTGGCGACCGGCGCGACGAGCGACGGCAACGGCGGCTGGGCGAGCGTGCGCTTCAATGGAAAGTCGAACCAGCAGAACTACCTGAACTACGACGGCGTCGACGGCACCTACGTATGGGACGCGAGCCCTGGCTACCTGAACTCGACCGGCTCGCAGTTCCGCCTGCAGACGTCGATGGAATCGGTCGCGGAGTTCCGCGTGAACTCGGGCCTTGCGCCGGCCGAGAGCGGCCTCGGCGCGGGCGGCAACATCACCGTCGTCAGCAAGAGCGGCACGAATGCGTTCCGCGGATCGCTGTTCGAGTACAGGCGCGATGACGCGCTGGACTCGGCAAGCAAATATGACGACAAGAAACAGGAGCTCGAGCTCGATCAGTTCGGCGGCTCGCTGGGCGGCCCGATTGCGTCGAACCGCACGTTCTTCTTCGGCAGCTTCGAGGCGCTTCGCCAGACGACCGGTCTGAGCTTCACCGAAGCCGTGCCGAGCGCCGAAGCCCGCCGGCGGATTCTTGCCGGCGAGCCCGTCGGTTCGGGAGCAGGGCAGAGCCCGGCCCGCACGCAGGCGGTGGCGCCGCTGCTGAACGGCTTCCCGGCTGGAGAGACGGCTGTCGTGGGAAACCCGCTCCTCGCGCTTGCCACGCAGACCACTACGGCCCGGCAGGAGGAGAACAGCCTGTCGGCGCGCGTCGATCACCGGTTCAGCGATTCACAGTCCTTCTACGCGCGCTACCTCTTCAGCGACGGCGACCTCGATACGCCCGACCGGACGGTCACACCGCGCCGCGTCCGCGCCAGGCAGCGTCCGCAGAACATGGTGTTCAACTACCAGTCGCTCGTCGGCCGCAGCATCGTGAACGAGGCCAAGGTCGGGTACAACCGGCCGACGACGAGCGCCACCGCCTTCGGCAGTGTCGCCGGGTACGACCCTGTCGGTGTCTCCCTGTCGGGCACGGTCACCTCGTCGTCGATTGACGCGCGCGGCACGACCGGCATCGCGCGAAGCGGGCTGCTGATTCGCGCGACGAGCGCCTCGTCGACGACCGGCTCGATCTTCGAGCCCTACTCCCTCTCGTTTAGCGACGCGGTGACCTGGACCAGAGGCACCCACACGTTCAAGTTCGGCGGCGAGTACCGTCAGTTGGAGTCGGATTTCCAGTTCCTCGGCAGCACCGAGATTACCTACAACAGCATCACCGACTTCATCGACAACCGGCCGAACGCGGTTGCGGTGGCGCTCGACTCGCCGGTGTTCTACCCCCAGCAGCACTACCTCATCGGCTACATGCAGGACTCGTGGCGCGCAAACGACCGCCTGACGCTCGAGCTCGGCCTGCGGTATGACTTTTACTCGCCCGTGAAAGAGAAGAACAGCAACTCGAAGCCCTTCTTCGTCGAGGAGAACAACTTCGGCGCCGACCCCGACAACTTCTACAACGCCGACAAGAACAACTTCGCGCCGCGACTGTCGGCGGTCTATCGGATCGACGACCGCACGGTGTTCCGGACGGGCTTCGGGCTCTTCTACGGCCCGGGTCAGTTCGAAGACCGCATCCAGCCCATAGAGAACGCCATCGAGCGCCGCCGCGTGGGCGCCGCCGACGTCCCCAACAACGGCCTCGCGTATCCGGTGCCGCCGTCGCAGTACCTGAACGCGCTCTCGATTCGCGGGTACACCCACGAGCGGCCGGACGAATACAACATGCAGTACGGCGCCAGCGTCTCGCGCGAGCTGCCGGGCGCGGTGAACCTGACCGTCGGCTACACCGGCAGCCGCGGCAAAGACATGTTCCTGCGCGGCGTGGCGAACACGCTGGACTTCAACACCCGCCAGCGTCAGCAGCCGACCTACGGGCAGATCGACTACAAGACCTCCGCATGCCTGGATGGGCTGGTGATTAACAATCAGGCGATCTCGGGGTGCGGTCGTGCCTCGTACGACGCGTTCCAGCTCGGCCTCTCCCGCCGGTTCCGTTCGGGCCTGTCGGGCGGCGTGAACTATCAGTATTCGCAGAACAAGGGCACGACCCAGGGCTCGAACGAGGCGGCGACTGCGGGGAACACGTTCGACTACGAGACCGAGTACGGCACGAACCCGCAGGACATCCCGCATACGTTCAACGGCTCGCTCGTGTATCTCATCCCCGGCCAGGGCGCATGGAAAGGCGGCTGGCGCGTGGGCGGCATCGTGAACGCGCGCAGCGGAGTACCCATCAACGTCATCATCAGCCGGCCCGACAACGCCACGGTGAACGGTGCGACGGTGACCAACATTCCGGGCGGCAACAGCCGGGGCACGCAGCGCCCGGATGTGGTCCCTGGTGTGGACCCGTACCTGAAGGACGGCGTGCGGTGGCTCAATCCGGCCGCCTTCACGACCCCGCAGCCGGGGACGTTCGGCAATCTCCCCCGCAACGCGCTGCGCGGGCCCCAGTTCGCGCAGCTCGACCTGATGTTCAGCAAGGACTTCCAGTTCGCGCAGTCGCAGTCGTTCCAGATTCGCGTGGAGATGTTCAATCTGACCAACCACCTGAACTATGAGAACCCGGCGTCAACGCTGCCGAACGGCACGGCGGGCGTACCGTTTACCGACGCGCAGGCCGGCACGTTCGGCTACATGCTCGGTCCGCTGAATCGCACGGTCGGACTCGGCACGGCGCGCCAGACGCAGGTGTCGTTGAGGTACTCGTTCTAGAAAGTGGAAAGTAGAAAGTAAAAAGTAAAAAGTAGAAAGAAGAAGTCGAAAGTCGAAAGCGAAAGTAGAAAGTCGAAGGGGTGAGAGGCGGAAAGTGCCTTCTCACCCCTTTTTACTTTCCACTTTCAACTTTTCACTTTCAACTTTTTACTTTCGACTTTTTACTTTCTTCGAGCTCCGCTTCAGGAACGCATTCACCTTCTTCACATAGTCGCGGGTCTCGCGATAGGGGGGAATACCGTTGAAGCGATCGACCGCACCGGGCCCGGCGTTGTAGCTGGCGACTGCGAGGTTCAGGTTGCCTTTGTGGAGGTCGAGCAGCTGCCGCAGGTAGCGCGCGCCGCCGAAGATGTTCTGGCGCGGGTCGAAGGGATCGAGCACGTTCAGCTCTTCCGACAGGGCAGGCATCAACTGCATCAGGCCCTGGGCTCCTGCGCGGGAGACGGCGAACGGGTTGAACGCCGACTCGGCGCGGATGATGGCGCGAATCAGGTCGGGATCGAGCCTGTAGAGGTCAGCGGCTTCGGCGATGGTGTCGTTGTAGGCAATCGGGGCCGGCAGCGCGCTGAACGCCTCGCTTGTGTACACAAACCCCTGAGGCGCCATGCGGAGCGCAGGTGCTCTCGAGGCTGACGCCGGAACGGACATGGCGAACATGCCCATCAGCACGCCGCGAAGCGTACGCGTCCGCCGGCTGATCCGCCGGCGGTCCGCGAATCCGCGCTCCGAGGACCGGCGATCGTCTCGGTGGCGGCGGTCATCGTCGCGGCGAAGGCCGAGAATGTCTCTCACAGCTTAAACGACAGCAAGATGATGACCAGGTTCGACCGAGTGGCTGGTCCGGCTCTGTGGACACGGCGTCCAGCAGGGCTGTAGCGCGCATGTACAGGCGGGTTCGTTCAGTTTTCCCAGGCGACAGCGTCGCCGACCGCGATGGCACCGCCGTCGAGAACTTCCGCGAACACGCCGCCTCCCAGGCGCTCGCGCATGGCGGCCTGCAAGCCCGTCGCGGCCTCTTCCATGAGCTCGCAGGGCCGCGTCTCCCCTCCGATGCGCAGCCGGCAGGACCCGATCTTCAAGATCCGGCCGCGGCCGTCCTTGAAATCGAGACCCGAGACCACGAGGTTGGCCCGGCGCGCGTGGGGCTCGAGCGAAGCGCCGACCTCTGCCATCAGCTCGTTCCACCGCTCCGAAGAGAGCAGCGTCACCTGCCGGCGTCCTCCCCGGTCGGCGTTCCCTGCCAGGCCGCGCTCGGCCTCCAGGAGGGCCGAGTCCCTGGCATCCATCGGGCCACCATGGGCTCGTTTGATGAAAATTCCAGCCAGTTTTCCGTCCAGCTAAGCCTCCTGTCTTCTTCCAGCTACAAGGTTTTCCACAGCTATTGTGGAAAATAATTTACATTAATGTTGCACTCGCGGCCAAGGCGTGTTACACCGTTGTTACCACGTGACTCGTTCCTGTGTGTCCTGCGTGTCGCCCCTTTTGGGGGTGCTCCTGCTGAGCCCGTCTCCGGCTCGAGCTCAGGAGAGAGAATCGCCGCCCGTTTCGCGGGTCGAGGTGTTGCTCACCGTCGCGGACACACTGCCCGGAGCGGTTCGGTCCGTAATGATGGCCGAAGCGGCGGCCATCTGGCGACAGCAAGGTGTCGATATCGAGTGGTTGCCGGCGAACCGACCCGCGGTCGCCCGCGCCACATCGGGTTCGCGCGATGATCGTGGAACGGCGCGCGCTGCCCTCGCGGGTTGTCGGCCCGTTTGCGGTCGGCGAGCTCGTGCGAATCGCTGAACAGCCACCCGATTGCACTGATTTCGATTGAGCGGGCCGAGTGGCTGGTCGCGAGTGCCCGCAGCAGCGCGGGATATGAGCTGACGGCGCTCGACGAGCAGCGGCTCGGCGTGGTCCTGGGCCGCGCGCTGGCGCACGAGATTGGTCACTTCCTGCTTGGCACTCACACCCATGCCCGCAGCGGGTTGATGCGTCCGCGGTTCGATGCTGTTGAGTTCACCGATCTCCGCGAGGGGAGTTTTTCGCTCGATCAGGACGCAGCCGCCTGGCTGCGGACCGGCGGCGACCGCAAGTTCGTCTACGCCCGCCGGTAGGCATCACTGACAGCTCTCTATATCGTATCCACTTCGGTGGCACAGGCTTCAGCCCTGTTGAACCGGCCAGAACCGTCAGCTACTCACTACCATGGACGTGCCGATGGCACAGGGCTCTAGCCCTGTGGCCCTGCCAGACCTTCAGCTGCTCACTGCTATAGGCGCTAATAGTACCGGTGGCACAGGGCTTCAGCCCTGTGTGAACTGCCAGCATTCCTTCAGCTGCTCACTGCTGTAGACGCGAGAGTACCGGTGGCACAGGGCTTCAGCCCTGTTTGATCTGCCAGAATTCCTTCAGTTGTTCTTTGCTGTACACGTCAGATCCGCTGTGTGGATACTCGAGGAACTCGCGCACCAATCCCTTCCTCACGGGGTTTTCCAGCACATAGCGCACTGTTCTCGCCATTTCCTCATCGTCGCGCAGGACATGATCGTAGTAGCTCTCCTGCCACAAGGATTCGCCGGTCCGGTGCTTGTGCTGAAATCCCGCGCGCTGTTTCCAGTGGGACATGAACCGCTGGAAGTCCGACTGTTCCTCAGTTGCGGCGACGACGAGATGAAGATGATCGAACATGAAGCAGTACGCATGAATTGCGAAGGTGTACGACACCGCGCATTGACGAATTGTCATCAAGATCGGGGTGATCACCTCGCCGCTTGTGAACACCGGCTTTCGAAGGTGCGTGCAGATCGTGGCGGAATATCCATGGAGACCGATGTACGAGAAGCCTTTGATGCGTCCGGGACGTCGTGGAAACATGGCGCGGGGATGCGCAATGTCTGTGCCCGTTACCCGACAGGGCTAAAGCCCTGTGCCACCGCTGGGACGGGCTGAAGTCTTGTGCCACCGCTGAGACGGGCTGAAGTCTTGTGCCACTGCTGAGACAGGGCTGAAGCCCTGTGCCACCTCTGGGGGCAGGCTGAAGCTTGTGCCGTTGGGAGTTGCCGGTCCGACCGCCAACCGCATCGGTGCTTTAGCGCTGTCTTCCACTCTGCGAATCTGTCAATCTGCCAACGTCATTTGCGCGCGGACTCAGTCAGTCCATTGCCGTGCCGCGCGAAGCGACAATCCGGTCGCCACCGACGTGAGCTCTTCGCCGCCGGTGATTTTCTGCAACCCGAATCGCTCGACGAAGATGTTGCGCACGGCCGGCACGAACGACGAGCCGCCCGTCAGGAACACATGATCGATGTCGCGGGCCGATACGCCGGTGGTCGTCAGGAGCCGGTCGACACAGGCCGCCATCAGCTCGACTTCGGGCTGTATCCATTTTTCAAAGTCCAGCCGCGTCACCTTCTTCGTAATCGACACGGGCTCGCAGTGGAACTCGAACATCGCCTCGGTCTCGGCTGAGAGCTCGAATTTCGTCCGGCGCACCGCTTCGTGCAGCCGGAATCCCATTTCGCTCTTGATGAGGTGCACGAAGGCCGCCAGCCGCTCGGGAATGAGCGCGCTGCGCTGGATGTGCTCGAGCATCTCCAGGTTCTTCGCCGTGTTGAGAAAGGACAGGTGATGCCAGCGCTCGAGCCGTTCGTACGGCCAGCTCGGGACGGGCAGGAACTTGCTCGGCGGTGAGAGGTACTCGGAGCCGAGCCCCAGCCGCGGCGCGACCAGCTTGCGGATGATCTGCCGGTCGAACGCGTCGCCAGCCACGGCGACACCATCGGTGCCGATGATGTCGTCTGGCGTGCGTCCGCGACGCCGCGGTGCCGGACCGACGCGCAGGACGGAGAAGTCGCTCGTGCCGCCGCCGAAGTCGCCGATGAGGATCAGTTCGTCGCGATCGAGCGTCTGCTCGTAGCTGTACGCGGCCGCCACCGGCTCGTACTCGAACACGATCTCGGCGAACCCGCAGAGCGCGACGGCCTCGCGCAGCCGTCCCAGCGCGAACTCGTCGTCTTCGTGATGCTCGGCGTTGGAGAAGTGAACGGGACGGCCGACGACGACGCGGGAAGGCATCGCGGCTGGTCGATGGTCAATAGTCGATCGTCCATGGTCAATGGTCGCGTCCGTCAAAAGATGACGGACGATGAGCGAGATCATGTCTTCGAGGCTGTAGCGCTGCGAGAACACGCCTGTGCCGTCGAAGCGCCGGTCGGCGAGATAGGCTTTCAGCGACTGAATCAGGCGTCCTTTCTCTTCGGCTTCGAGATACCGGTCCAGAGCTCTGGGGCCGGCCGCCGACGTCAGACGTGTCGTCGTGCCTTCCTTGCGCCGCTCGAAATACAAAATGGACGGGAATGTGTGCGTCACCCCGCTGGACGCCGCAAAAGCGGCGAGGACCGGTTGAGAGCCTGCGACAGTCGCGATGGCGCTGTTCGTGGTGCCGAAGTCGAGGCCGAGAGAACCGGAAGGGGAGAACGGTGTGGGTTGCATTCCGAGTGCCCGCCTTGACGCAGAGGCGCAAAGCCGCAGAGAAAGACCCAAAGATATCTCTGCGTCTCTGCGGCTCTGCGTCGAAACTGAAGGCCCGCGATTATGTCACAGAAGCGAGCGGGCGTATCATTGGCCGCATGACAATCATGATGCGCGCGATGCTCGTGGGGATTCTCGCTCTTGCTTTCACCAGTCCGATGCCGATTGCGGCACAGAACGGCGCGCCGAACACGCTGTCGGCGGCGGAACAAAAGGAAGGATTCGAGCTCCTGTTCGATGGCAAGAGCCTCGACAAGTTCATCGTGCCCGAGAGTCAGGTCAAGGTGTGGCGCGTCGCGAACGGCGTCATCCACAACGATCAGACGAACCCCGGCGCGACGATTCTCACGAAGGAAGACTTCACGAATTTCGTCATCAGGGCAGAGTTCCGCGCGCATCCCAACGTGAACTCCGCGCTGATGCTGCGCCAGGGACGGCCGCAGCCGGCCGGGTACGAGCTGCAGATTCGCGACAAGGTGCTGACCGATCGCACCGGTGGCGAATACCTGACCGGCAGCATCGTCAACGTGGCGCAGGCGCCCGACGGCACGGTGATCGTCCCGAAGCAGTGGAACACGTTCGAGGCGACCTTGAACGGCGATCACATCCTCGTCATGTACAACGGCAAGAAAGTCGTCGACGTGCACGACAAGCGGCGCGCGGAAGGCGCCATCGGCTTGCAATCGGCTCATCCCGAGGATCCGGCAGGGGCGTCCGTCGAGTTCAGGAATCTTAGAATCAAGCGCCTGAAGTAGCGTTCGAGGAGGCCACGATGCGGCGCGTCTATTGCCGGGTGCTGTCGACGGTGTTGATGCTGGCGAGCGCGTCCACCGCGTTCGCACAGGCGCCGCCACCGATCCTTCAGGAGCCGCAGACCTGGCCGTTGTGGGAGCCACGCGACGTGCCCGGGACGCTCGGCAACACGCCCGAAGACAATCCGACCATCACGGTCTACATGCCTCCGAATACCACTGGGCCGATGACCGCCGTCATCGTGGCGCCGGGCGGCGGCTACCGCGCGCTGTCGATGAACAAAGAGGGAAGGCTCCCTGCGAACTACTTCAACTCCCTTGGTATCGCTGCCTTTGTCCTGAAGTACCGGCTCGGACCGAAATATCACCATCCGATCGAGCTCGGAGATATGCAGCGTGCGATTCGCATCGTGCGGTCGCGGGCAAGCGAGCTGCACATCGCTCCAGATCGCATCGGCGTCATGGGCTTTTCGGCGGGAGGGCACCTTGCCGCGACCGCGTCGACACTCTTCGATCGCGGCAACCCGTCGGCAAAAGACCCGATCGATCGCGTCAGCAGCCGGCCCGACTTCGCCATCCTCGGCTATCCCGTCATCACCTTGACCGAGCCGTGGACCCATCAGGGATCGAAAACCAACCTGCTGGGAGAAAACGCGGATGCCGCGCTCGTGCGAAGCATGTCGATGGAAACGCGCGTGACGAAGGAGACGCCGCCAACCTTCCTGTTTCACACCAACGCCGATACGGCCGTGCCGGTGGAAAACAGCATCTATTACTTTCTCGCGTTGCGGAAAGCCGGCGTGCAGGCCGAGATGCACGTGTTCAAAGATGGACCACACGGCGTAGGCATGCCGATGAACGACGCGGCGCTGGCGGAGTGGCCGAAGGTTCTCGCGAACTGGATGCAGGCCAGCGGATTTCTCCGGTAGGGCGGAACTTCAGTTCCGCCAGGGTCGATCCTGTATAAAACTCGATCGCTGGGTAATTTTTTCCGCCGTGGTTTCTACGACAGGGCGTGGGCGACCGTGTTTTTTCCAGAGCGCTTCGCATAGTACATCGCCGCATCGGCGCTGCGCATCAGGGACGAAGCATCTTCCAGGATTACATTTCCGTCATCGCCGAGCGTGGCGACGCCAATCGACGCCGTCATGCGCCAATCCATGCGTTGCTCCGCAATGCGCGAGCGGATGCGCTCGGCGAACGACATCGCGGCGCCGTTCGAGGTGTTCGGCGCGACGATCGTGAACTCGTCGCCGCCCCACCGTGCGCCGATATCGCTCGCGCGCATTTCTGCCTGGATGACGCTCGCCACCCGGCGCAGTGCCTCGCTGCCGGCCTTGTGCCCGTGGCGATCGTTGATGTCTTTCAGTCCGTCGAGATCGAGGAACAAGAGGCTTAAAGGCTGGCGATAGCGCTTGGCGCGCGCCACTTCGGCGTCGAGACGCACCGAAAAACCCCGCGCGTTGAGCAGATCCGTCAGCGGGTCTGTCTCCGACAGTTGCGCCAGCCGGTCGGCTTTCCGTCCCAGCAGGTAGCCGAACATGGCGAAGATGAACGCCGTTGCGCCGCCGATGTACAGATAAGCGAGCCGGTCGGACCGGAGCTCGGTGCCGACCTCTCGCAGCGACATCTTGTCTGCATGTGATTTCGCAAGGCGAACCCCGAGCAGCCCTGCCGGTGCACCGGAGGACAAAACCCCCGCCGTTAGCGCGTACGAAAATCGTCTTCTCATGATCTTTGGCACATTCACTTACTGCAAGCAGCATTCCCGCGGCCTGTCTCGCCGGAGCGCGCCTCGGCGCGAAGACGGCCGTGATGGAAGCGCCGCAAGCTGCCGATACACGCCTCAATGGTGGCTATCGCACTCATTGCCGGCTCGATGACCCTGGGCGTCGCTCTTTCCCGCATGACGCTTGTGATGCTGTTTCGTCTAGCGGAGTACGCCCGGTCGTTCCTGACCCGCTCGCTGTAACAGCCGTTCCCAGGACGACACGTGATCGCGCGGTTTTGCATCGCGGCGGCCATCACGTTGTCTCTCTCCACGCTTTCGGCGGCTCAGCCCCGCATCATTACTCCCCTCTCGGCCGAGCTCGAAGCGCTCGCCCGGGACATCGTTGTGCTCGGTCCGGGCGAGTTCCTGTACGGACTGCGCGAACCCGCACTCTGGCTTCCGCCGGAAGCCCACGCGCCCCTGTTACGGCTGCGCGCATTCCTGGAGAACCGCTCGTGGCGGGTGGCCGATGTCGTGCCCCTCTTCAAGCACCCCGACCCGCGGGTCCGCACGCTCGCGCTCGTGGCCGCGTATGCCACCGACGATCCGAAGTTGCTTCCGGCGATCGACGTCCTCGTCGATGATGCGGCGACGACATTCCCCGCAGCTCAGCCGCATTCCGCTCCACCGATGATGAAAATCCCGCCCGTGCTGACGCAGCAGACCGTCGGGCAGATCGCCACGGCCATCGTCCGCGTTTACATGGAGAGCGGCGGCTTCTACTACGGGCCGCGGGGCTTGAGGGGTCAACCCGGCTTCGATGCCTACTGGAAGCCGCGAGCGAGCCGCACATCGACGGCTGGATGGTGGATGGTGCGCCTCGCCAGAGTCGGCCACAGCTCCAGCCCGACGATGAAGGACAGGGTTCCAGCCATCAGGTCGCTGCGTGTGGAGATTGACAGGCTGCCGGAGCCCGACCGGACGTACATCTTGCTCTGGCTGCATCGGGAGATGGGATCGGAAGTGCTGGCGTCGGAGGACGAATTGATTGAGATGGCGCGCCGTCTTGGCGCCGACAACCTTGTCGACGTGTTGCGGAGAAACATCCGAAGTGACGATCCCGACCTGCAACCGAGGCCTTCGAACAATCACCGTTACGCGCGCATGTGCCTGTTCATTCTTCAGCATGCCGACGTGCTGCTGCGTTCCGGCGACGCCACAGCGCTGCTCGATCAGGAGACCTGGGAGCGGGGCTACCTGCCGCGAGGGATTTCCGACCCGCTCATCAGTTCGTGGTGGGCGATTGCCGCGGCGCAGTTGAGGCCGGCGTCGTCGGCGTCCATCCTCGACGGAGCCTATTCGCGATTCCAGGATGACTATCAAGGCGGCGATCGCCTCGAGCTTGCGGCCGCCAGGTGGCGGCTGAGCGGGGATGGCGCGACGGCTCTAAATTGGTTTTATGCCCAACTCCCACGTCATATGGGGATGGAGTCGTACTACTTCGACAAGCTGTTGAAGACCCCGGGCCGGTCGCCACAATCACTGGCGAAGGTTGCTATTGCGGCCCCGATGTTCGACGAACTGAACTGGAAATCGCTCGAAGTGCTCGCCAGGGCGATGAACGGATGGCTGGGCCGGGAAGTCGTGACGGAGGACGAGTTGGAATCGACCTGGTCGCCAGGCGGTGTCGACTTCTTTTACAAGGATGTCGCACGGGCCCGGGCTGAATATCCAAAGGAAACCGCGGAATTCCTCAGCAAGCTTGCGCGCTGGCGTCAGCAGATCCGGTCGGCCGCCGCAGGTCTGTAGTCGACCGAACACCGTTCACCGCGGTGTTTTTGGCGTATTTCGTTGACCCGGGCGCAACGATGATGCTTAATACGCCTCCATGGATTTGAAAACACGCGCTCAAAACATCATCACCACTCCGAACACCGAGTGGCCCGTCATCGCGGCGGAACAATCCTCCACGGGATCGCTCATCACAGGCTACGTCATGCCGTTGGCGGCTATCGGCGCCATCGCCGGCTTCATCGGCGGGTCGCTGGTCGGTACGACGATCCCGTTCGTCGGAACATATCGCGCGCCGTTCATGGTCGGCCTGACGAGCGCGGTGTTCATGTTCGTCATGGCGATTGTCGGCGTGGTGATCCTCGCCTTCATCATCAACGCGCTCGGCGCCCACGTTCGGCGGGCAGCAGAACAGTAGTCAGGCGATGAAGGTGGCTGTGTACTCGTACACACCTGCATGGATCGCGGGAGTGCTTCAGATTTTTCCCCCGCTCAGCGTGCTGGGTGTGCTGGCGGGCCTGTACGGCATCTATCTGCTCTATCTGGGTCTGCCACATCTGATGAAGGCGCCGCAGGACAAGGCCGTGGGATACACGGCTGTGGTCGTCGTCTGCGCCATCGTGCTCACCATCGTGCTGGGTGTCGTCGGCGGATTGGTGATGGCCCCGGCTGCGATGGCAGGGCTGGCTGGCGCAGGCGCGGCTGGAGGATCCGATTCCGGTGGCTTGACGACCGATCCCAACAGCGCGCTCGGCAAGCTCGAGGCGCTCGGCAAGAGCCTCGAGAAGAGCACGCAAAAAATGGAATCGGCGGAGAAGAGCGGTGACACCGCGGGACAGGCGGCGGCCGCGCTCGAGGCGATGGGCACGCTGTTCGGCGGCGGCAAGCGCGTCGAGCCCATCAGCCTCGATCAGCTCACGCCGTTCGTTCCGGAGACCTTCGCCGGCCTCAAGAAGCAGAGCAGTGATGCACAGCGCTCGGGCATGGCCGGCATCATGGTGGCGACGGCCGAGGCCACCTATGGCGATGACGCAGGCAAGCGGGTGAATCTCGAGATTACTGACACCGGCGGTGCGAGCGGCATCATGGGATTGGCGTCGTGGGCCGGCGTGATGGGCGAAAAGGAGAACGATCAGGTCTCCGAGCGGACCGAGCGCGTCGGCGGCCGGCTCGTGCATCGAAGCGTGTCGAAAACGGGCGGCACCAACGAGTTTGCGATCGTGCTCGGCGATCGGTTCGTCGTCAACGCCAAGGGAGACGGCGTCGATATCAACGCGCTGCAGGCCGCGGTGTCGAGCCTCGACCTGGCGAAGCTCGAATCGATGAAGGGCGTCGGCGTTCAGAAATGACAGTACGTCAGTGTCCGGCTTTAGCCGGACCGTGAACTATCTCTGCAACAGGCCGGTCGTCAGCCACGGCAGATACGTGATGAGCAGCACGCCGATGAGCAGGATGATGTACATCGGCAGCATCGCGCGCGCGAGCTGAAGGATCGGCTTGTTGAACCGGTAGGACGCGACGAAGAGATTCTCGCCCACCGGCGGCGTCAGATAGCCCAGCTCGGAGTTGGCGACGAAGATCACACCCAGGTGAATCGGGTCGATCGCGAAATGCGTCGCGATCGGCACGACCAGCGGCACCACGACGATGATGGCCGAGAAGATGTCCATCATCCCGCCGACGACAATCAGAAACGCGTTCAGCCCGAGCAGGAACACCCACTTCGAGTGGATGTTCTCGCTGCGCCCAGTCCGCGAGCCGGGCCGGCACCTGCGCGTCGATCAGGTACGTCGTAAATCCCACGGCGACCGCCAGGATGATGAGGATGCCGCCGACGAGGGCAATCGAGTGGCTCATCGCGCGGCGCAGATCGGCGAAGCCCGCGAGATCGCGCTGGATGAACCGCTGCACGACGAGCGTGTAAAGCGCCGCCAGCGCCGCCGATTGCACCGTCGTGGCGCCGGCGAGAAGCGACGCGATGATGACGACCGGGAGCAGCAGCTCCCACTTCGCCGCCCATGTAGCGCCTGCCGCTTCGCGAAGCGTGAACGCGTGGCGCGCGCTGCCCGTCACCATGCCTTCGCGGACGCCCAGCGCGGCAAGCGCGCCGAGCATCAACGTGCCCGGCAGCAGACCTCCGACGAACAGGTCCCCGATCGGGACCTCGGCGACGATGCCGTACAGGATGAGGGGCAGCGACGGCGGGAAGAGCAGGCCCAGCGACCCGGCCGCGGTCAGCAGGCCGAGCGAGAAGCGCTCGCTGTAGCCGTCGGCAAGGAGCGCCGGCAGCAGCAATCCGCCGAGCGCAAGGATGGTGACGCCCGATCCTCCCGTCAGCAGCGTGAAGAATGCGCACAACACCGCCGTCACGACAGCCGTACCGCCAGGGGCCCAGCCGAAGAACGCTCGAAAGAAACGAAGAAGACGATCCGAGGCCTTGCCTTCGGCGAGCAGGAATCCGGCGAGCGTGAACAGCGGGAATCGCCGGCAGATCGTTCGAGGTGAGCTGGTCGTAGCTGCCGATGATGGCGTTGGCGGGGTGATCGCCCTGCACGAGAAACAGGATGACGGCGGCGCCGCCGATCAGCGCGAAAATCGGCATGCCGAGGATCGCGGCGCCAACGAGCACGGCGATCCACGGCCAACCGGATTGATCCAGCAGGAGCTCCGGGTGCGTCGAGATCCACGCGCCGGCGGCGATGCCGAGCCGACGCCATCGCGCGACCAGCCATCGTCGGCGATGCCTTCCAGACCAGGCGCAGCGCGATCAGTCCGAGCGCGACGGGAAACGCGAGATCGGCGACCCAGATCGGGACGCCGAGCGCGATCTCCCTGCCGGCCTCACGATGCACTTGAAGGAGACGCAGCCCGCCGAGCGCCAGGATGGTCGTGACGAGCGCGCCGACCAGCGCCGCGACGATGCCGGCGACGTGCCGCGTGTCGTCCCTCGGGAAGCATCGTGCCGGTGGCGAGCGAGAGCAACTTGCCCTCGCGTGCGGCAATCGAGGCGCCCACCAGTCCAACGATGAGCGTGAGGTGGGCCGTGAACGGCGCGGCCCCGGGAACGCCGGTGTTGAAGAAGCGCCGAAGAACGACCTCGCTCAGCGGCAGGATCATGATGCCCAGTGCCGCGAGCGAGGCGATGAGGTCCTCGGTCTCCTCCGCCTTCATTTCGCGGGCTTCGCCTTTCTGAACGCGTCGCGTTCGCGAACGGCGAGGTCGTACACGTCGGCCGGAATCATGCCGCCGCGCAGCGAGCCGGCCAGCTTTTCGGCGGCGCCGCGGAATTCGGCGGTGGCTTTCGCGTCGAGCTTGATGACCGTCAGCCCTGCGGCGGTCATCGCCGCGATCGACTTGCTGTCGAGCGCCGGCGCCTGCGCGTTGATCTGCTGTTCCATCGTCGCGGCCGCGGCGAGGATCTTCGTGCGGTCGTCGGACGAGATCTTGTTGAAGGCCGAATCGGTCATCACCGTCGCGCCGACGAGCGGAGCGAGACGGATGTCGAGCATGTTCGGGGCGTCCTTGAAGATCTGCAGCGCGACGGCGTAGACCGGTGGCATCGGCGCCGCGTTGATCGCGCCGGTCGGCAGCTTCAGCTGCTTCGGAATTTCACCGGCCGCCAGCGGAACGGCGTGAAATCCGTTCGACGTGTACCACTGCACCATCTTCGGGTTGCCTTCGGTGGTGTAGAGCTTGGCGTTTTTCACATCGTCGATCGTGCGGATGGGCTGCTTGGAGAACAGCTGTACCCAGCCGGCGTTTCCCCAGTTGATGAGGTGATACTTCCTGGCCTGCAACCGCTCGCGGATGAGCGGCGTCAGCTTCTGCTGAACGTGCAGGAGCTCGGCATCCGATTCGAAGAAAAACGGGACGCCGAAGATGTTGAAGGCCTCGTCGATTTCCGAAAGCCCCGCGACCATCAGCGTGGCGGCCTGCAGGCCGTCGACCGCCATGCGCGCGATCGCGGACGATTCGCTCGGAATCGTCCCGGCGTACACGGTCAGTCGCACGCGCCGCTCGGTAGCCTTTTCCCATGCGGTGCCCATCGAGCGCAGCGCGCCCGGTCCAGGGCGAGTTGTCGGGGGCGAGGGTTGCGAGCCGAACGTTGACGGGCGCCTGCGCGCGGATGGACACGGTTGCGACCAGCGCAAGCGCGAGAGCCAGTCGAAGGGGAATCTTGCCGAACATACACATGCCTCCGGTTAATTCAGACCTGGAGCCGGTTCCAGGAATAAGTCGTCGATGCGGTCGAGCAGCACGCGCGCACGCCGCTGGGTGACGATGGTAATGAGACGCCGGCTCGGATCCTGTTCTGGATCGATGGCCAGCGCTTGTTCCAGGAGCTTTGAAAACTCGGCCCGGTCCTGCTTGCTCTTGACCACTCCGGTCGCGAGCGCGACGTAGGGGCTTGGCGACAAGCCTTTCTGGATCTCCACGGTACGCGCGAAGTACTTCCGCGCACGCTCTTCCGATCCGCCCAGGGCCTCGCCCTGACTTTCGACCGTAATCATCAGCTCGGGGAGCGATCCGTTGTTCCACGGTTCGTCGAGGGTCATCGCGCGTTCGGCCAGCGCCCGCACGACCGGCCAGTCGATGAGCAGCTCGGGGTGGTCGAGTCCGCCGGCCGAGATGGCGGCACCGAGAGACGCCGCGGACCAGTAGAGAAGCTTGACGTCTTCTTTCTTCGAGCGCTCCAATGCGCGAGCGGGATCTTTTTTCAGCGCGTCCGAGATGCCGCGAAACCTGGCCTCCAGGCCTCTCCAGCAGAAGTTCTTCCCGCGCTGCGCGAGCGTAAAGGATCGGTCGCTCAGGCGCTTGGATCGGTCGTAGTCGTCCTTTTGCAGCGCCTCGGCGTCGGCGGCCACGAAGCCGAACGAGTACGTCGTATAGAGGCTGCACGTGGTCGTCAGCAACGGCTCGTACGTGGGGACCGACGCCAGCAGCGATTCGTGCAGCATCAAGGCAAACGGCAGAGCCCCGGCGATGAGGTCGGGGTCGTCGTGCGACGTGACGGTGTCTCCCCCCTCCGATAGCGTATCGGCCACACTCTTCACCGCCAGCCGGTTGACGGTCGCGCAGCCGGACAACGCCACGATGGCCGCGCCGACGGCGGCCCCGTACGAAAGCCGGGCGGTGACCGAGTGAAAGGGCATACGTCTCCTCATCACGGAGTGCGAAAGCGAGCCGAGGATCGGCTCAGCAGGGCTGGCCCGGCAAGAGTGTACCGCTCTTTTCCTCAGAAGTACGTAGTGTCCGGCTTCAGCCGGGCGGTCCCTGGTAGGTAGGGCCCGGCTTTGGCCGGGCGGCCACGACGTCCGGATCAGTACAGTACATATCCCGGACCCGTAGGACGTAGTGTCCGGCTGGACCGGTAGTACGTAGTGTCCGGCTTTAGCCGGACCGTTAGTCGGCCCTGGATGTCGAACTGTGAAGTATTCCAAGGTCGTACCGATAAAGGAGGGCATGACACACAAGACTCTCCCAGCCGAAATCGCCGAGCTCCCTTCGGTCGTGTCGATGGAACGTCGGACGAACCCCGATCGGCGTACCTGGTGGCGTGGCGGCCGCCGGGACAGGGATTGGAAGGATCGACCGGACGGCGCCTGGTCGCGCGTGTCGGGCCGTACCTCACTGCGCGACTGGCGCGCCTGGTTGAAACCTCGTTTCTAACGGTGGCACAGGGCTTCAGCCCTGTCGCTGCGGGTTTGTGCTACCACACTTCTCGCGCCACCGACGCCACGAGCGCGAGCTTCTTTCGCTGATCGTCCTCCGACAGCCGATTGCCGTCTTCTGTCGACGCGAACCCGCATTGCGGGCTCAGCGCCAGCCGCTCGAGCGGAACGAATTTCGCGGCTTCCGCAATGCGCGCTTTCAAGGCGTCCGGCGACTCGAGCACCGGCCGCTTCGAGCTGACGAGCCCCAGCACCACGGTGCGATCGTCCGGCACGTGCTTCAACGGCTCGAACGTGCCCGATCGGTCGTCGTCATACTCGAGCAGAAAGCGGTGAAAACCGGCCTTCCGGAAGATCGTCTGCGCGATGCGCTCGTACCCGCCCGACGCGTAGAACATGCTCTTGTGATTGCCGCGGCAGATGTGGATGCCGAAGGTCACGCCCGCGTGGCCGCTGATGATGGCGTTGTCCAGCTCGATGCATTCCTCGAGCATCCGGTCAGGATCGCTGCCGCGCAGACGGTAGCCCTCGCGAAACTTCTCGTCGAGCAGCGCCGCGTACTGCGGTGCGTCGATCTGCACGTACTCGCATCCGAGGCGGCGTAGTTCCGCGATCTCTCTGCGAGTGAAGTCGACGAGATCGGCGAGATACGCATCGCGCGTGGCGTACGCCCCCTTCGATTTAGCGGGGTCGTAGTAGGCGGCCGCCTGCTGGGCGCTGATGAGCGTCACCTTGACGTGCGACTTCGTTCGCCCTCGCAGATACGTGAATTCTTCGACCGCCATCTGCCGGCGCCACTGCAGCTTGCCGACGACCACCGGCCGCTGGAGCGCCGCCTCGTGTCCTTCGCCGTCGCGGAACGTCACCGACCAGCCGGCGAACTTGTCGAAACCTTCCAGGGCATCGACCAGATGGCCGAAGAACGCGTAGCGCCGCATTTCGCCGTCGGTGATGACGCTCAGCCCGGCAGCCTCTTGCAACGCCACCACCTGATCGACCGCGCGATCTTCGATGGTCTTGAACTCCGACGCCTTCATCTCGCCCTGCTGGAACTTCTGACGCGCCTCCTTCAGAAACGCCGGCCGGAGCAGGCTGCCGATGACATCGCTTCGCATAGCTCTCATCCGAGCGTCGTGCCGATTGCGTTCCCGATTTCCTCGGACGCCTCGCGCAGCACGGGAACGTACTGCCGCGTCATCGTTCGAAGATCGACGCGAGCGGCGTGGACGCCGACGTTGATGGCGGCCACGACCACCCCACGGCTGCGAACGGGCACGGCAATCGATCGCAGGCCGATTTCCAGCTCCTGATCCACCAGCGCGAAACCGGCCGCGTGCACTCGGCGCAGCTCGGTGCGAAGCGCCCGGCGATCGGTGATGGTACGTGGCGTCTGGGCTGTCAGATCGATCCGGCTCAACAACGCCGCCTGCTCCTTCTCGTCGAGAGAGGCCAGCAGCACGCGTCCCATCGACGTGCAGTAGGCCGGCAACCGCGTGCCCACCGAAATGCCGATTGAGAGGATACGCCTCATCGCGGCGCGTGCCACGTACACGATGTCGGTGCCGTCGAGCACGCTTAGCGAACACGATTCCTGCAGGCGCTCCGACACCGATTCGAGCACCGGCTGGGCGGCGCGCGCCACCTTCGTCGACGCCAGGTAGGCGTGGCCCAGCATCAGCACCTTCGGCGTCAGTTCATAGGCGCCGTTGGCGCCGCCCGCATAGCCGAGCCGCTCGAGCGTATACAGGCATCGCCGGGCGGCGGCGCGCGACATCGACGCGCGGCGGGCGATTTCGGCGACTGGGAGGGCGGCATCGGTCTCGCCGAACGCCCGAATCACGGCGAGCCCGCGCGCGAGCGAGAGCATGAAGTTGGGGTCCGACCGGCGGCGAGCCTGCCGCGCCGAAGCGCCGAGCGGTGCGGGCGTGCGAAGGCGGGCCACAGCGTGCGATTATCGCACAACTAGACCGATATTCGGCTTGACACCGGCTGGCGCGAAGTCAGAGACTTCCAGCTATGGCAGAAGCCTTTGTCTGCGACGCCGTCCGGACGCCAATCGGCCGGTATGGCGGCAGCCTCGCGTCGGTGCGCACCGACGACCTGGCCGCGATTCCGCTCAAGGCGCTGATCGACCGGAATCCCGGCGTCGACTGGGCGGCCCTCGACGATGTGGCGTACGGGTGCGCGAACCAGGCGGGCGAGGACAATCGCAACGTCGCGCGCATGGCACTCCTCCTGGCAGGCCTGCCGCAGGACGCACCGGGCCTGACGGTCAACCGCCTGTGTGCCTCGAGCCTCGACGCCGTCATCCTGGCCGCGCGTGCGATCAAAAGCGGCGAGGCGTCGCTCATCGTGGCCGGCGGCGTCGAGAGCATGTCGCGCGCGCCGTTCGTCATGGCCAAGACCGCAGAGCCGTTCTCGCGCGACGCGAAGATGGAAGACACGACGCTCGGCTGGCGATTGGTGAACCCCCTCATGAAAGCGCGGTTCGGCATCGACTCGATGCCAGAGACGGCCGAGCACGTGGCCGAGGAGTTCGAGATCTCGCGCGACGATCAGGACGCGTTCGCGCTGCGCAGCCAGCAGCGCGCGGCCGCGGCGCTCATGGCGGGCCGGCTCGCCGAAGAGATCGTGCCCGTCTCGATCGCTCGCCCTGGTGAGACAGCGACGCTCGTGACCACCGACGAACATCCGCGGCCGAACGTCACGCTCGAATCGCTCGCCCGGCTCAAGCCCATCGTCAAGCCCGGTGGAACGGTGACGGCGGGCAATGCGTCGGGCATCAACGACGGTGCGGTGGCGCTCGTCGTCGCGTCGGAAGAAGCGGTGAAGAAACACAACCTGACGCCGCGTGCCCGGGTGGTGGCGTCGGCGGCGGTGGGCGTCGCGCCACGCACGATGGGGATTGGCCCGGTGCCGGCGATACACAAGGTATTGCAGCTCGCGAAGCTCGACCTGGCTGCCATCGGCATCATCGAGCTGAACGAGGCATTTGCCGCTCAGGTGCTGGCCGTGCTTCGCGAGCATCGCGTTCCCGACGCCGCGCCGCACGTCAATCCGAACGGCGGCGCGATCGCGATCGGCCACCCGTTGGGGGCGAGCGGCGCGCGGCTGGTGACGACGGCGGCGTATCAGCTCGCCCGCACGCGCGAGCGATACGCCCTGTGCACGATGTGCGTCGGCGTCGGCCAGGGTGTTGCAACCATCCTCGAGCGCGTGTAAGAGATCGCGCTATGAGGACACAAGTCGGGATTGTCGGCGCCGGCCCGGCGGGACTGGTGCTGTCGCACCTGCTCCACCTCGAAGGCGTCGAGTCGATTGTCGTCGAGCGGCGCAGCCGTGAGTACGTCGAAAAGCGCGTGCGTGCCGGCGTGCTCGAGCAGAGCACCGTCGATTTGCTCGTCGCAACCGGTGTTGGCGATCGCCTGAGACGCGAAGGGCTCGTCCATCACGGTATCGAGTTGAGATTCCAGGGCGAGGCGCATCGCATTCCGTTGACCGAATTGACGGATGGGCGCTCGATCTTCATCTACGGCCAGCAGGAAATCGTCAAGGATCTCGTCGCCGCGCGGCTCGCCGCCGGCGCGTGTATTCACTATGAGGTCGGCGATGTGTCGGTGCATGACATCGACTCTACACGGCCGAGAATCCGGTGCACGCTCGATGGCAGACGCACCGAAATCGAGTGCGATTTCGTCGCCGGATGCGATGGGGCCCACGGGATTTCGCGTCACGCAACTGCCGGCAGGGGCGTTCGCGACATACCAACGCGAGTATCCGTTTGGCTGGGTCGGCATCCTCGCGGCGGTGGCGCCCTCAACCGACGAGATCGTCTACGCGACGTCCGAGCGCGGGTTCGCGCTGCACAGTCTGCGCACACCCGGGTTGAGCCGGCTGTACGTCCAGTGCGGGCACGACGATCGCATCGAGAACTGGTCGGACGATCGGATCTGGGACGAGCTTCACAAGCGGTTCGCGAGGCGGGATGGCTGGACGCTGAAGGAAGGGCCGGTGCTCGAGAAGAACGTGACAAGCATGCGCAGCTTTGTCGTCGAGCCCATGCAATTCGGACGTCTGTTCCTGGCCGGCGACGCCGCGCACATCGTTCCGCCGACAGGCGCGAAAGGGCTGAACCTTGCGGTGCGCGACGTGTGGCACCTGGCCCGTGCGCTGGTGCAGTCGTATCGCACCGGCGACCAGACGAGGCTCGACAGCTATTCCGACACGTGCCTGCGCCGGGTCTGGCGCGCGCAGGATTTTTCCTACTGGATGACGTCGATGCTGCACCGGTTCCCGGGGGACGATTCCGGTGCGGAGTATCGGCTTCAGCTCGCGCGGCTCACCTATGTCGTCAGCTCCCGCGCGGCCGCCACGAGCCTGGCCGAAAACTACGTGGGGTTTCCGATCGATGCCTGAGATCGTCACGCTGCACGAAGCGATCGCCGAGGTCCTCCACGACGGCGACGTTGTCGCGATGGAGGGCTTCACCCACCTCATCCCGTTCGCCGCCGGACACGAAGTGATCCGCCAGAAGCGCCGCGACCTGACGCTCGTGAGGATGACCCCCGACCTTATTTACGACCAGTTGATCGGCGCCGGTTGTGCGCGGCGGCTCGTCTTCTCGTGGGCCGGCAACCCTGGTGTTGGATCGCTCCACAGATTTCGCGACGCGGTGGAGCATGGATGGCCGAACCCGCTCGAGCTCGAGGAGCACAGCCATGCGGACATGGCGAATGCGTACGTCGCGGGAGCGGCGGGATTGCCCTTTGCCGTGTTGCGCGGCTATGCCGGCTCCGATCTTCCACGCCACAGCGATCGCATCAAGCCGATCCGTTGCCCGTTCACGGGGCAGGAGCTGACGGCTGTACCCGCGCTGCGCCCCGATGTCACGGTGATTCACGCACAGCAGGCCGATCGCAAGGGCAACGTGCTCGTCAAGGGTATCGTCGGCGTCCAGAAGGAAGCCGTGCTCGCGGCCAGGCGGGCGATTGCGACGGTCGAGGAAGTCGTGGACGCTCTTGATGCTGATTTCAACGCATGCGTGCTGCCGCACTGGGTGTTTGCCGCTGTCGCGGTCGCCAGGGGTGGAGCGAAGCCCTCCTACGCGCACGGCTACTACGAGCGCGACAATCGCTTCTATAAGGAATGGGACGAGATTGCGCGCACGCGCGAGAGTTTTCAGCAGTGGCTCGCACGTCATGTGACGAACGGCGAGGCGGCATGAGCCAGCCGCCGGCCTGCACGACGACCGAGATGATGACCGTTGCCGCCTCCCGCCGGCTGCGCAATGGCGTCGTCTGCTTCGTCGGCATCGGGCTGCCGTCGACGGCCGCCAACCTCGCGCGTCTCACGCATGCGCCCGATATCGTGCTGATCTACGAATCGGGCCCGATTGGCGCCAAGCCCGACGTGCTGCCTCTTTCGATCGGCGACGGCGAGCTGGCCGATACCGCCGATACCGTCGTCTCGACGGCGGAGATCTTTCGCTACTGGCTGCAGGGAAGTCGCATCGACGTCGGGTTTCTCGGGGCCGCACAGGTGGATAAGTTCGGCAACATCAACACGACGGTGATCGGGCCGTACGATAAGCCTGCCGTGCGGTTGCCCGGCGCGGGCGGAGCGTCAGAGATCGCGTCGCTGGCGCGCGACGTGTTCATCGTGCTGCAGCAATCGAGACGAACGTTCGTAGAGAAGGTAGACTTCATCACGTCGGCCGGGTATCTCGATGGCGGCGACGCGCGGGCACGGCTGAATCTGCCGGGCAATGGACCAGCGGCGATCATCACCGACCTCTGCATCATGGAGCCGGAAACGGGATCGCGTGAGTTTGTCGTGACGCACCTGCATCCGGGCGCCACGCGCGAGAAGGTCGTCGAAAATACGGGTTGGGCGGTCCGATTTGCCAGCCAGGTGGTTGAAACGGACGCACCCTCGGAGCCAGAGTTGATGGCGCTTCGTGCGCTGCTGCAGCGCACGGCCGAAGCGCACGCGAAAATGTGATGTCGACCACGAAGCGTTTGTACGGTCCGGTGCCCTCGGGGACGCAGCCGCCACACCTGTATCCGCCGTACGTATCCAGCAGAAAACGAGCGCCATCGAAACCACTGGTTCTGATGCCCCAGACGATGTCCGAATTGACCGGGCCTGTGTTTGGCCGCGACGCCCTGGGGCCGCTCGATCACGACCTCACCCGTGCGCACGACGCCGAGCCTCTCGGCGAACGCATCATCGTCACCGGCCGCGTGCTGGACGAAGACGGTCGCCCGATCCGTCATACGCTCGTCGAGCTGTGGCAGGCCAATGCGGCCGGACGATACGCGCACGCGATCGATCGGCATGACGCGCCGCTCGATCCGAACTTCTCGGGCTGCGGCCGGACGCTGACCGACGAAGAGGGCAGGTACCGGTTCGTCACGATCAAGCCGGGTGCCTATCCCTGGACCAATCACCAGAACGCGTGGCGTCCCGCGCACATCCATTTCTCCCTCTTCGGCGAAGCCTTTCTCACGCGCCTGGTCACGCAGATGTACTTTTCCGGGCGACCCGCTGTTGCCGTTCGATCCCGTCCTGCACGGCATTCCCGACGCCGCCGCACGCGACCGGCTCGTTTCGACGTTCGATTGGGACTCGACGCTGCCCGAGCATGCGCTGGGGTATCGGTTCGACATGGTGCTGCGCGGCCGGAACGCGACGCCCTGGGAGAAATGACGCCCTGGGACAAACGATGATTGGAACCGGATCGCAGACCGTCGGGCCGTTCTTCCATGTTGGCTTGTGCACGTTGTTCAACGACAAGCTCGTGGACGCACGCTTCGCCGGGCCGCTCATCACGATTCGCGGCCGTGTGATCGACAGCGATGGTGCGGGCGTGGCGGATGCGATGGTCGAGATGTGGCAGGCCGATCCGAAAGGCGAGTACGCGACCAGCGAGCGGCACGATGGGTTTTCCGGCTTTGGCCGCGTGCCGACCGGCGCGGACGGCAGCTTTCAGTTCTGCGACGACCAGGCCCGGGCGTGTGGCGGGGCCCGATGGAAAGCCGCAGGCTCCGCATATAGTTGTCGCCATCTTCATGCGCGGCCTCCTCCGGCATCTCAACAGCCGCATCTACTTTCCGGACGGCCCGGGCAATTCAGAGGACTTGGTGCTGAGCCTCGTAGAGCCTGGCCGGCGCGACACCCTCGTGGCGCGTGAAGTGGCGCCGGGCATGTTCGAGTGGGACGTGCGCCTGCAGGGCGAGTCCGAGACCGTGTTCTTCGACTTCTGATGGCTGACTCGCCGATGCTCGATCCGTTGTTCCGAGGCACCGCTGCCGGCGAGGTCTTTTCAGACACGGCACGCCTGCAAGGGATGCTCGACTTCGAGGTGGCGCTCGCCAGGGCCGGAGCGAAGGCTGGCGTCATTCCTTCTCGTGCGGCGGACGTCATCGCTGAATGTTGTCGAGAGCTGTCCGACATTCATCAGTTGGGCGCGGCCGCAGTCGGCGCCGGCAATCCTGCGATCCCACTCGTGGCTGCTCTCACGCAGCTCGTCGCTCGAAAGGATGCGGTGGCAGCAGGCTACCTACATTGGGGTGCCACCAGCCAGGATGCGATCGACACCGGCCTCGTGCTTCAGTTGAGGCGGGGCCTCGATCGATTCCTGCCCGAGACGCAAAAACTCGCCGACACGCTGGCATCGCTGGCGCAGGCCCATGCCTCGACGCCCATGGTGGGGCGGACGTGGCTGCAGCATGCGGTCCCCATCACCTTCGGTCTGAAAGCGGCTGGCTGGTGTGCGGCGGTCGATCGCGCACGCAACCGGATCGAACACGCCGGCGATGCGGCGTGCGTGCTGCAATTCGGCGGTGCTGCCGGATCGTTGGCGTCGCTCGGCGACGCGGGGCCGGCGATGTCCACGTTCCTCGCGGCAGAGCTGAATCTGCCCGAGCCCGATCTGTCGTGGCACGCGCACCGCGATCGTCTCGTCGACCTGGCCGCCGCGCTCGCGCTCTTCGCAGGCGTGCTTGGCAAGATCGCGCGAGACGTCTCGCTGATGATGCAGACCGAAGTGGGTGAGCTGTCTGAGCCGCCGGCGCCCGGTCGCGGCGGGTCGTCGACGATGCCGCACAAGCGTAATCCGGTGGCGTGCGCAGTCATGCTCGCCGCGGCGGGGCGAGTGCCGCACCTCGTGGCCAGTCTCTTTGCCGCCATGCCGCAGGAGCACGAGCGTGGGCTGGGTGGCTGGCATGTGGAGTGGGAGACGCTGCCCGAGATCTTTTCGCTCACATGGGGATCGGCGAACCGTGCGCTCGAAGCAATTCAGGGTCTCGAGGTCAACGCCGACCGCATGCGCAGCAATCTCGAGGTCACTCGAGGACTCGTCTACGCCGAGCCCGTCATGATGGCGCTCGCGCCGCGCATCGGCAGAGACCGCGCGCACAGTCTCGTCGAAGAGGCGAGCCGTAGTGCAGCCGGGAGCGGCGCGCATCTACGCGACGTGCTTGCGCGAACACCCTCGATAGCCGAGCACCTCGATGCGTCTGCGCTCGACGCCCTGTTCGACTACGACAACCAGGCCGCGCACGCGAAACGGCTGGTCGAGCGCATGCTGGCGACGCGTCGCCGTACTCCGGGAGTCTCGTGAATGGCGTATCTGTCTGTGGGCGACTGTCGTCTCTTTTATCTGTTGGATGGACCCGAGGATCGGCCAGTCGTGATGTTTTCGAACTCGCTCGGGAGCGATCTCGGGATGTGGGACCCGCAGGTGCCCTCGGTGTCGAAGCGTTTTCGCGTGCTGCGTTACGACAGCCGCGGGCACGGGCGATCGGATGCCCCTCAAGGTCCGTGCACGATCGATCGCCTCGGTCTCGACGCCGCCATGTTGATCGACGGCCTCGGTCTTCGCCAGGTGAGCTTCTGCGGTCTTTCGAAGGGCGGCATGGTGGGGATGTGGCTCGGCGCCAACGCGCCGCACATGGTGACCCGTCTCGTGCTCGCCAACACGTCGTCGAGTCTCGGGCCGCCCGAGTTCTGGGACGAGCGCATTCGTGTGGCGCAGGCCGACGGCATGGCGGCTCTGGCGGATGTCGTCATCAATCGGTGGTTCACGCCCGAGTTCATCCAGCGCGCGCCGGGCGAGGTCGATCGCTGCCGGCGCATGCTCGTCGCGACGCCGGTGGACGGGTATGCGGCATGCTGCGCGGCGATACGCGACATGGATCTGGACATCGCGATGCAGGGGATTCGCACGCCCACGCTGGTGATCGTCGGCGATCGCGACCCGGCCACACCTCCATCGCACGGAGAGAAGATCGCGGACGCGATTGCCGGGTCGAGCCTCGTGCGCCTGTCCGCCTCGCATCTGTCGAACATCGAAGCCGCGAACGACTTCAACAACGCGGTCATGACGCACCTGGCCGGGTAGAGAGGTACTCGAGGGACCTGAGATGGATGAATCCGAGCGCTTCAACGCGGGAATGAACGTACGCCGGCGCGTGCTTGGCGATGCGCACGTCGACCGCGCGATGGCGTCGCGAGACGAGCTGACGTCCGAGTTCCAGGACCTGCTGACGCGCTACGCGTGGGGGGAGATCTGGACGCGTCCCGGATTGGACGAGCGCACGCGGCGTCTCCTGGTGCTGGCCATGCTCGTGGCCCTCGGCCGCGACGCCGAGCTGAAGATGCACCTGAATGCGGCGTTCGACAGCGGGATGAGCGCCGATGACGTGAAAGAAGTGTTCCTGCAGGCAGCCGTGTATTGCGGTCTGCCGGCCGCGAACAACGCGTTCCGTCTTGCGCAAGACGTGTTGACGAGCCGCGGAAAGAACCCGTCCGAATAGATGGCGACCGCCGGCCGCTCCGTTGACGTCGGCCAGCTTCTGGACGAAGGAAGCTGGAGCGGCTATCAGAAATTCGTCGTCTTTTTGAGCGCGCTCGCCATCATCTTCGACGGCATCGACAATCAGCTGCTCGGTCTTGCCATCCCATCGATCATGCGCGAGTGGTCGATGCCTCGTGCTGCGTTTGCCAGGGTCGGGGCGCTCGGCTTCGTTGGGATGCTCATCGGCGCCGGCCTGGCCGGCGTCGTGGCCGATCGATCGGGCCGGCGCGGCGCGCTCATCGCAAGCATGCTGCTCTTCGGCACGATGACGATCGCCGCGTCGTTCGTGAACAGCATTGCGGCGCTCGGCACGCTGCGGCTGCTCGTCGGCATCGGGCTTGGCGGCGCGCTGCCGTGCGCGGCGACGCTTTCATCTGAGTTCGTCCCACGCCGCCATCGGCCGTTTGCGGTCACCTTGACTATCGTCTGTGTGCCGCTCGGCGCCATGCTGGCTGGGCTCATCGCAGAGCGTGCGCTTCCTGTCGTCGGATGGAGGGGACTGTTCGCATTTGGTGGCGCTCTTCCCTTCGCCGCGGCGCTGCTCCTCTTCTGGCTTCTTCCCGAATCGCCTCGATATCTTGCGCGGCATCCCGGCCGGCGGCCGGAGCTGTTCGCTACGCTGCAGCGAATGGGTCATTCCCTCGATTCGGCGACGGTGGTCATCGACACCGCTGACGCGCAGGTCGATCGTCCATCGGCCGTCACCGTTCTGAAGCCACCATATCTGGGCGACACGCTCGCGTTATGGGGAGCGTATGTCTCATGTTTGCTGGCCGTGTATCTCGGTTTCACGTGGGTGCCCTCGATGCTGGCGGGGGCGGGGCTCGGATCGCTCGCGAATATCGGCATCACCACGTTCAATCTCGGCGGGGTCATCGGTGCCATCGCGGGCTCGCTGGCGATCGCGCGCATCGGCTCGCGCATCACGATGATCGCGATGGCGGTGGGCGCGCTGGTGTCGGCCATCGTCATGCGGGGGATGACGATCGGCGCGGACAGCGCGACGTTTCCGATCGTGGTGATGCTGGCGCTGACCGGTGGTCTGATCAACGCCGTCCAGACGACGCTGTATGCGCTGGCGGCGCACGTGTATCCGACGGCGCTGCGTTCGACGGGTGTGGGCAGCGCGGCCGGCATCGGCCGGCTCGGTGCGATTCTCAGCAGCTACGCCGGGGCGTGGGCGCTCGATACGGCCGGCAGCCGCGGCTTCTTCACCGTCGTCGCCGCGGCGATGTCGGTCACCGTCATCTCGCTCGCGCTCATCCGACGCCATGTACCGCGCAGTACGTAGTGCCCGGCTTCAGCCGGGCGACGCAACAGTACGTAGTGTCCGGCTTTAGCCGGACCATACGTGGACCGATTGTGAATGACGTTCGTTACTGTCAGCGCTCGGGCACGATCGTCTCGCCGCGTTCCAGCATGGCGACGAGCGACGCGATCTTTCTTGCGCGGCCGGCAGCGGTCTTCATGTTGTTGGTGCGAAATGCCAGCGCGAAAAGGTTCATGCGCCCGAGCTTCCGGAATGTCCTGCGTGCTCGTGGGCTCGCCTCGATGGCCGCGCGCAGATCGGCGGGAATGCTCTCTCTTGTCGTGCTGCGGATCGGCGCATACGCGCGGTCCCACCGCCCGTCCGCCTTGGCCGCGTCAACCTGCCGCTGACCGTGTTCGGTCATCCGGCCGGCCGCCGTCAACCGTGCGACATGCGTCCGGTTGATCTGACTCCAGATGCTCTTCGGCCGCCGCGGCGTGTAGCGCTGCAGAAACGACTGCTCGTCGAAGGCCTTGCGGATGCCGTCTATCCATCCCCAGCAGAGCGCCACGTCGAGCGCGTCGGTGAGACTCACGGTCGCGGCTCCGGAACCCTTCTTGTAGATCTTCAGCCAGAGCTCCGTCTCGCGAGCGTGGTTCTTCCGCATCCAGCGTTCGAGCGCCGCTCGAGTAGGGAAGGCCTTGATGGTTCGTGAATCGGGGACGATCGGTGCCATGAGTATGGATGGCTGATGATATGGGCGAACCTCGCGATTTTCGCGGTGATCGATGCCATCCTGCTCCGTCCGCTGCCGTTTGAGGAGGTGCAGCCGGCGTCGTAGCACATTCGGGTCGCCTCAGCGGCTGCGCACGTGAATCGTCCTCCTGTGACCGCCCAACCTTGCCACCCGGCGGGAGAACCCTATGCAGCCTCGCGCGGGTGCACGTCCCGTTTGATCCGGTCTGCTAATGCGCGCGTGGCGACGTCGAGGTCGTACGCAGCCTGCAGGTTCATCCAGAACTGCGGCGTCATCGCGAAGTAGCGCGCCAGACGCAGCGCGGTGTCCGCCGTGATGCTGCGGCGGCCGTTTACGATCTCGCTCACCCTGGTGACAGGCACCCGCAGGTCGCGGGAGAGGCCGTTGATGCTCAGCCCAAGCGGTGCCATGAGATCCTCTCGCAGGACCTCTCCGGGATGCACCGGCGGTAGTCGGCGACTCTTCGCCATCATTTCCTCCTGCGTTAGTGATAGTCCACGATCTCCACATCGTCGGCGTCCCCGTCGTACCAGACGAAACAGATGCGGTACTGATCGTTGACTCGAATGCTGTGTTGGCCTCGCCGGTCGCCCGCGAGCGCCTCGAGCCGGTTACCAGGAAACGCGCGGGAGCGGGCGGATGAGCGCCCCGGGGTGACAATGGCGTTTCGGTATCTGGGGCCGGTGGAGCCAGATGGGGCGGACGGGGAACGGCCAATTACGATCGAGTGGCGATTGAGATACGCAATGCCGCGGGAGGTGCTGATGGCGGGAAGAGTAGCGGGGTGAGACGCACGCGCAAGGTAGGTTTTGGCGAACGTCGTTCTCAGAGTTGCGGGCCTGACTCTACCTCCACGACCTCTACGTGAGGAGGAAGCGACTCCGGTCGATCTGGCAATTTGTAGCGGAGATTCCTGAGGCGACCGGCCATACGTTCCGCGTCATCACGCGACCCGGTCTCCCATCTGTATTCCTCCAGAGGTTCACCATCATTCGCTTCCCAGAAGGGTTGAAGGTCGGCAATCTCGGTAAGAGATAACGCTGTCACTTGATGCTGCTTGTCAGCATGAGGAAAGGGGAACCGAAGGCGGACTTCGAACATGACTCTACCTTTTGCACTCGACGGACGAAAAAGTCAACTCGCCCGTGCCGCCGTTGTGTGATCCCTTTTTGTGATCCCCTTTTCGGGTTTTTCGTGGGTATCGGTGGGCAGAATCCGTCGTTGGCGAATGACGGAATCAGAGGAATTGCTAGGAAAACGTTGAAAGTGGTCGGGGCGACTGGATTCGAACCAGCGACCCCCTGCGCCCAGAGGCAGAAAGTCCAAAGCGAAATGTCTAGCGAATTTGACAATTCAGACGCCCCTTTGCAACAGGATTTGCAACCGGCCGCCCCGAAAGCCCCCAACGGTGAGCCGGACGGTCCGGCGTTGTTGTCCACTTGTCGCGCCTTCGCCGAAGGCGGCCGAAGCCCCGGCCGGCGCGGCGTTGCCCGACGTGTGCCAACCAGACCCGCCCGCCCCGCCCGACGCCGAGGAGCCCCGAGCCGCGCTATGGCGAGCCGGATACGCTGCCGCCGACGTGGTGCAGGAAATGTCAGGCGGAGGTTAAGCCGGAGGGCAAAGGGAGGTGCCCCCGCTGCGGCACTTTCCTTCGGTTGAACTTTGCGCGACGCAAGCACCCGGTCAACGTCTTACGCCGCCAGCAACTCGACAAGTTCGTTCTCGACTACCACCCGAACACGCAGCGGTTGCAGTCGATGTGCGAACAATACGCAGGCATCGTCGAGCAGCTAGAGGTTTTGAAGCCCGGCAGTCCCGATCATCAGCGATTGGTGCAGTTGTCGCAGCTGCTCGGCACCGCGCTCGAAGAGTCGCGATCAGCGCGCACGCCGGCTGACCTCGCCACCATCAACGACATGAATATCGAGCAGTTGATCGCGCGGACCAGTGCAGTGCTGCTGCAGCTGTTAGCGTTGCGCGACGCCGAAAACGTGCCACCACCCAACTCTGTCGACGCCGTCATGGTGCTCGACACCGCCGGCCTCGCTTGCAAGTCGTCTGCGGTTGCACCCGCACCGTAAGCCACTAATTAATTAGAGAGTCTGCTCAGCGGAATGCTGACGCCGAAGGAGGTTCGCAGGAAGTTCTGGGTCTGGCTTCTAAAACGTGTGGTCAGAACGTCGACTTGGGCCCGCACGGCGAGTCGCGTGCCGGTTCGTACGCCTACACCACCCCCGAACGCAGTCGCGAAGACCGTGTCCGCGGAGCCGTCCCGCGCTGCGCCAAGGAGCCGCGCTCCGCCAAGGAGCATGTGCCCGAACACCTGCAGCATCGTGCCCGATCGCAGCGAGAACACGGGTCCGCCGAGGAATGTCGAGATTGAACGATCGGAAAACACCTCTCCAAAGTACCCGGCAGCGTCGGCAGCTAGTCCGAACCGTTCACTAACATTGAGGGCGAGCGACCCGTGTACGCCTAACAGCGACAACGAATTTGAATCCGCTCGATACAGGAGCGGAAACCCTACATAGATGTCCGCACGCGGCGTATCCTGTGCCTGCAGCGCCGCCGGGAGGACCAACACGAAGACGAGCGTGAGGACGACCGGCTTGTTCATGATTGACTCGTTTCCGTTCCGTACCTCGCGCACATGAGAACGGGAGCGAGACCGACACAGCAGCCCGTTCCTTGGACACAGCGGCGCCAGCCGAAGATCCACGGCTGCCAGTATTTCTGCTCTCTGCTCTGGAGCAGTGCCGCGGTCATCGTCAACGCGCTAAGCCGCCTTAGCGTTGAACGGATCATGGGTGCTCCTCGTCTTTCACCCGGTCATGCGCGAGATGAGGCGAAAACGGCTCATGGGGCGGAACGCATCTCCATGTCACGTGAAGCCCCCGTTGGCTCCAGCTCATCCCCAGGGCGAATCACTCAGACGATTGGACATCGGCCGACGCGCTCTCTCGGTTCCTGTAGATTTGCTTCTTGATCCGTTCTTCCTTCAGGCTGCTGAAAAAGGATTCCGCCACCGCGTTGTCCCAGCAGTTTCCCCGTCGGCTTTAAACGCCGCAGGATTTAGGATGTTTTTCATGAGCATCTTTAGTATCGAGTGATCATCGGCTAAGGATCCGAGACTCTCTCTGTCTCACCGCAGTCCTCCTCTTCGGAGTCGTGGGAAGCTAGCGACTTACCCGGAGATTCCCAGCCAGACTGCGCATCGGGCGTTTGACACGGCCACCAACATGCTTCTACATGCTCACCGTTGAGTCGGCCGTTGCCCGCGTCGTCGATGTGGCTTTTTGTCAACTGTCTCTGACGGGGCGCTTGGGATCAACGCTGGGCTGCCCGTCAACAGGCCTTCGTACCCAGCGAGCGTCTCGCCCATGACGATCCCTTGTTCCGTGATCTCGAACGTCCGCAGATCTTTGCTGTGAGCGCTCCCACGCACTTTCACGACGGCCATGACGCGCTGCAGTTGGGCCTTCAATTCGATATAGCGCTGCATGATGATCGCGTCGGTCAGAAATGCCGTGCCGTGCGGGCTGAAGCGCAGATCCCTGTAGCTGTCCTCCAGCTCCGCCGTCATCATCATTGTGATGCCCATCCCGGTGAGCACGGCGACCATGCGATAGAGCGACTCCCGAAAGTCCTCGCGAAACGTCGGCGCCAGTGCTAGCTCGAACCCGGAGAGCGAATCGATCACCAGCCGACGCGCTTTGAGACTGTGAATGGCTTCAACAATTTCATGGAGCATTTCATCGATGGAGAGATCCAGCGGACGCGTGTGGATGATGCCCACTTTGCGTTCGCGGACGAACCGCTCGAACCGCCGTCCACTTGAACCGTCCTGCGCGTACTCGGTGGGACGCTTCTCAAACACCGCGATGATGCCAGGTTCATCATGACGCGCGCCTTCGATGATGAACTCGGTGGCGAGCACACTCTTGCCGGAGCCCGATGGGCCGGCGAGCAGCACCGAGTAGCCGGCCGGAATGCCACCGCCGAGCATGTCGTCCAATCCCTTGACGCCAATCGAGAGCCGTTCTCGGGGTGTTGCGCTTCGCGCCTGCCACTGCCGGTCGCGACTTCGCCTCTGGCCCGACGATGACCCGGGGGAACACCTGCACACCATCGTCCGTGATGCGGAAGGTATGCAGCCCAGGAATGGGTGCCTGTCCACGCATCTTCATGACTTGCACCTTGCGAACCATCGAATTCCGATCGAGGCTTTGAAGGAGCCACAGCACGCCGTCCGCGACGGTGAAGACCGGATTCTGTTCAGCCTCCGTGGGTTCATACTCGCCGACGAGAAACGTCGTCGCTTCCCAGCCTGTGAGCCGGACGGCCAGTTGCTGCACGAAGTACTGCAAATCGAGGTCGCCGGCCTGTGTCCGCTGGCCAGCCTGGGCCACCGTTCGAAAGGAATCGACAATCACCACGCGGGGGTTCGTCTTTTCGACTTCCTGAACGATGCGTTCCATGAGCTTCTCCAACGTGCCGTTGACGACCTCCTGGCTCAGATTGACGTAGCGGACCGACTCATTCACGCGGGTCGACATCGAAAAAGGTGAACTGCTGCTGATAGCGCAGCATCTTGAGGGGGGGTTCGCCGACGACGGTGAAGTACAGCGCGGAACGATCAGGACCGGAGAGGGCGAACATGATCTGCTGCGCGAGCGTCGTTTTCCCCGCGCCTGGAGTGCCGGCAATGAGATTGAAGGAGAACTCCGGCAGGCCCCCACCCAGGATCTGGTCGAGTCCCGGAACGCCCGTGGGAAGTCGGCGAATCGCAACCCGGTCCGTCATGCCTTATGTCTCCTCAATGCTCGCGTCGGAAAAGGCATCGGGCCACGCCTGTCGCAATAGATGCGCGGTTAAGGGTTCCCCGATGAAGGTGACGAGCAACCCCGTGAGTGTTATGAGCACCGCTCCGGCGGCTTCAGTGGCGACGGCGGGATCCTGTCGCTCCAGACAGAAAACGATCTGAGCAAATGGCCCGCTCCATTCGTCCGGCTCGCGCGTGTGCACCAGCCACGGGTATCTCCGTTTGCGCAAGATACAACGTGCGACCAGTCAGCGCATCGACGCCAACCTCGCCAATCAGCGGAGCCGCCACCCGGGCGAGATCCTCGTAGGCGCGTTGCGCCGCAGCCGCGAGAGCCTTCGCGCCCGTGGCCGACCCCGCACGCTGCGCTAGCGCTTTCAGCGCGAGCTGCCGCAGCGCCGCATCTCCAAGGGCCGTCACGCCGCTCCCAAGCGACCGCACGCGTCGATCGGCAAATATTTAGCAGGCATGTTAGGTTACCACAGCGTATCGTCGAAAAATCGGGAACGGAAGGTGCTCGCCGTCGATCCAGGCAGCTACTATGCTCTAAAGCGATTGGTTTACGCGGTTGTCTATCGGGCGGTGTGTCGCGCGATGCGGCGGATTCGCCCCAGATCCGCCGCGACACAATGTTCGACGAACTCCTGAGCAGCCGGCACGGTATCCTTAATCGTGTAAGACGACCGTGAGCAGCGACTTGTGGACCTTGAGCCCATCTTTGTAGTCGATAAACCCCAGTCGCTGGAATTTCTTCATAAAGAAATTCACGCGCGATCGCGTCGTGCCGATCATTTCCGCGAGCGTCTCCTGGGAGATCGCCGGGACGGCCCGCACGGGATTGTCGTGCTCGCCGTACCGCGCGAGCAGCAACAGTCTCCGCGCCAGCCGTTTCTCGCTGGAACTGAAGAGCTGGTCGACGAGGTCTTGTTCGATCCGGATGGTGCGCACCAGCAGGTGAGCGATGAACCGATCAGACAGCGCGTGCTGCTGGTGCAGGAGGCGCACCATCTCATCCTGGTCCACGATGAGGATGGTGCTGTCCGTGATCGCCGTCGCGCTCCCCATGCGGACGGGTTGACCCGCCAAGCCTCCTTCGCCAAAGAAGTCGCCGCGGCCCAGCATCGCCACGACCGCCTCTCTCCCCGTCTTCGAGAGCACCGAGATCTTCACTCTACCCTTTTGGACGTACAGGACGCTCTCACAGGGATCACCTTGGTTGAAAATGACGTCGGTTCGCCGATACTTCACGATCCGTTCTCGCGAATCCCACCGAGTCGAGGAACTCAAGGGCATTGAACGTCCCATTTTGCTTCGATTCGAGGGCAGACCCCGTTGGCAAATCTGGAACGGCGCCTAACCGCCTCGACCGCCTCGATGGACGGTGGGTACGGGCGGGCTCAGTTCGAGAACGCTTCAAGCTTTGACTATACGCGGGAACCGGTACAGGTGTACACAATTGAACAGCTAGTCAAGTACCTGAACGCTACGACGATCGGTCCCCACGGGCCTGTCCTCGGCCGCGATCCAGGAGACTCGCCGGCCATCAGGACCTCGGGACCACGCAGCGATACATGCACCTCAGTCCGAGCGCGCTCGATCAGGCCATTCGGCTGCTGGAGAAGGCGACAGGCTAGGAAAATTTTGGAGACATGTTGGAGACGGGGGTTGCCGAAAATGACAAATCTTTTCGGCAGAAGGAGTTAGATGGTGGAGGCGGCGGGAGTCGAACCTGCTGGCGGAGGTGCACGGTGAGCGGAACCAACAGCGAGACCACCATCAGTTAGCATGCTTTCCGGAGCCCAACAGTCATCCGAGAAATTTGCGCCGATTCTGAACAAGTCGCCTTCTTCCCTGCGACCCGAGTGCTCGCTCGATTCGTCGCAAAGTCGCTTGTTCACGTTTTGTCACCGAAACCTTGATGCGTCGCCCGAACCGGTGGTCGTGGAACTCGTAGTCGCGAAATGACCCGCGCGGGTATCTCGCAGTGAGCGCTTCAACCTCACGTCGTGCTTCTTCAGCACGCCCGAGTGTACACAGGTAGCGTGTCAGGTCACTAAGGGTCTCACACGCCAGTACGGGAGCGTGTGGTACGTAATCGCTCTGCGCCATCTGAAGGTCTACACGGGCCGCGAGCGAGTTAGGGGCGAGGCGCTCTAGTTCGTGGATCTCCTTCTCGTGCTCGTTCCGTTCCCATTCTGACAGGTACGCTAGCGCTTCTTGACAGACGGAGACGGCCTCTTCCCGCCGGTGTCTGACACGATCTCGCCATTCAGATTCATGACCGGCGAGCCTGAGTTGCCCGGCGCGCCGCCACATCGAACACGGCAAACAGGCCGCCCATCCCCGAGATCCACGCTCGGATTCGAGATATGGGGGCCGCGCGCATCGCATCGTCCAGAACGATCTGCCCGGCCAGCGTGAGACTGCTGACGCCTTTCTTATAGCAATCGGCGTCGAGCGAGAAAGGTGAGGGTCTTCGAGTTTCTGAAACTCATTGCACGTCGGTGGTGCCTGCCGCCGCCGCCACCCCTAAAGGGGGTGGGGGATGGCAGCAGCGCGTGGCCCACTGCCACGGCATCGCGATGGCAGGACGTTGGCAGTTTGCAGCTCTGGCGAAGGCGGCTTCGACAACGAAAGCGCGAATTCCATCGTCAAAACCAGACAATGAAACGCCCTCGTCGTGTTCGAAGAGCCATGCTGGCGAATGTGGCTAGTGTGCTGACGCTAATCGCCGTGATCGGTGCCACACCGCAGCGGACGTACGAGCATCAGAGCCATATGATGGTCGTGCTTTCCGGCGGTACGTTCAAGATGGGGTCTCCAGCCAATGAGCGTGGACGCGCTCTTGAGGAAGTGCTTCATCGCGTCACCATTCCCCGCACGTTTGCCATCGCGACGACCGAAACCACAAACGCTCAGTTCAGCCGCTTTCTCGCGGCAGTGCCGGAGTATGCGGCGATGTGGAAAGCCGCTGCGACCAACCGCTTCGGCGATCCCCCACGCTTTCAGCAATTCTCGCGGACGCCAGACAGTCCTCAAGTGGCCGTCAGTTGGTATGACGCAGCCCGGTACTGCAACTGGCTGAGCGACCAGGCCGGCCTGCCCATGCGCGAATGGGTATACCCGGAGAATATCGACGCCGCGAATGGGTTCGAACTGCCAGCGGACTACCTGCATCGCACAGGGTACCGCCTTCCGACCGAGGCGGAATGGGAATATGCCGCTCGTGCGGGAACGACCGTGAGCCATCACTTTGGAGACGATGACGGTCTACTCCCGCAGCACGCCTGGTATGACGCGACGACACGCAAGGAGCGCGCATTTCCGGTCGGCCAACTACTCCCCAACCAATGGGGACTTTACGACATGCTTGGTAACGTCTGGGAGTGGACGTTTGACCGTCGCCGACCGTATCCATCGGAAGGACGCGACGACGTCGAAGACTCGGCGCTTCGTGTGTCGAACGATGTGGCGAGGACAAGGCGGGGTGGTTCATTTTCGTATGACTGGACAACCGTGCGATCCGCCCACCGTGGCGACGTGACCTATTTCCCGAACCAGATTCGGGACAACGTAGGATTCCGCGTGGCTCGGACTATTCGCTAATCCCGTCGTCGGTCGTTGCACTCGTGTGGCAGATGGACGTACCACAGGATCGGCCAACAAGTTGTTTTGCGCCGCCTCAGCATTATTACAGGCGCGAGCGAGCGTCAGCTCGACGTGGCCTGCAGTTCGATGATGTTCCCCTCTGGGTCGGTGACGTAGCACCAGGTGATCTGCGCGCCGCTTGCCGTCGTGACCGTCACGATGTCCCCAACGGCCTTACCCCCCGCATCAAGTAACTCCGCCCGCGCCGCTGGCTCGTCAGAAACAGCAAACGCGATATGTGCAAATCCGGGTCGATTTGCCGATACGCCTGAAGGTGGGAGCTGATGGGAATAGGTAAATACTTCGAGGGTAGGGCCGTTCGGATATTCGCGGTAGAAAGGCCACTCGTCGAATGCGACCTCGACGAGGCGACCACCAGCCAGTATGCCAATGGACAGGCAGAGGGTGAGTGAGTACACCTCAGCGAGTGTTAGTGCCAAGTGTTGCCGACGACGCCTGAGATACCAGTGGAGATTCCAGAACCCGAGGCGTAACTCAGCCCGTACCACGACGCATGAACGCCAGCGACCGTGCCTGTGATGGGGTCGAGGCGATGCTCGAGCACACTATGCAATGCGTCGGGCTGAAGCCGGATGGCTCAGGACGTCCGGCAGTGGGAAGGTCAATCCCAGGAATGACCAGAAACAGCGTGTCGCCCTCGCAGTCCGCCCAATTTCAGTGGCACGTAGGTTGATAGCTCACGTCCGCATGTCTGACATCCGCAACGCTTTACGCAGTTTGCAGCGGAGCCCCGGCTTCGCAATGGCGACGCTCCTGACGCTCGCGTTAACGATCGGGGCGAACACCGCCATGTTCAGCTTCGGTGATGCCACAGCGTTTCGCCCACCCGACGTGCCCCGAGCAGGCGAGATCGTGCGTGTGTTCAGCGTGACAAAGGAGGCACCCAACGGCCAGCATTCCGTCCCCGACTACATCGACTATCGCGATCGAACCAAGACGCTGACAGGGATCGTTGCGTACAGCAGCGTGCTCGCAGCAATGTCGAGGAACAGGGACGAAATCCCACAGCTGTTCGGCGCCTGGGCGGTCAGCGGTAATTTCTTTTCCGCTCTCGAAGTTGAGCCTGGGATTGGTCGAGGATTCGCTGCTGAGGATGACAAGCCAGGCGCACAGCGGGTTACTGTGCTCAGTCACAGCCTCTGGAATCGGCATTTCAACGCCGATCCGGCCGTGCTTGGTAAGCCGGTCATCCTGGGACAACGCGAGTTCACGATCGTTGGCATTGCGCCGGAACGGTTCGCTGGCACCGATTTGTTCTTTCACCCCGATCTCTACGTGACGATCTCGATGATTCGTGAGTTACAGAGCAGTAGAGCCGAGGATGTCTTGACGAATCGGTCGAATCGTTGGCTGAATATTCTCGGGAGGCTCAGGCGCGATGTTGATGTGGACACTGCGAACGCCGAGATGGTGACGCTCGCGGGAGCCCTGAAGCAAACGTACCCGGAAACAAACAAAGGGCGCTCCGTGGAAGTGTTGCCCGAAGTGAGTGCGCGAGGAAGGCTCGACACGATGGGCTATCAGGGCGCGGGTGTGGCCATCCTCATCGTGGGTCTCGTCCTGTTGATCGCGTGCGCCAACCTGGCCAACCTGATGCTATCGCGCGCGGCCGGCCGAACACGAGAGTTCGCCGTGCGGCTCGCCATTGGCGCGTCGCGGGGCCGATTGATTCGCCAGCTCCTCACCGAGAGTCTGGTGTTGGCAACCGCCGGCGGGGTCTTGGGAATGGCGATCGCGTACGCCGGTATTCAGTTTCTTTCTGGCGCACTCGCCGCGAGCTTTGCCATGACCGATATGCCGATTTTCATCGACGCGAGACTCGACGCGCGAGTGCTTCTCTTCACGCTTGGCGCATCGATCGCAACTGGCGTTCTGTTCGGCCTGACGCCAGCTCTGCAGAGTGCCCGGCTCAATCTCGTTCCGGCGCTGAAGACTTCGGTGACGGTTGATCGACGTCGCCGATGGTTCACCCAGAGGCACGTGCTCGTGGCGTGCGAGATCACGCTCGCGATCGTCGTTCTCACGGTCGCCGGTATGTCGATTCGCGGCTTCGTCAGTAAGCGGAGTGCGGATCCCGGTTTCCGCACGGATCATGTATTGCTCATGTCGGTCAATCCTGGTCTCGTCAACTATTCGGAGCAGGAGACTCGTCGGTTCTACGAAGATGCGCTCGAACGGGTGAAGTCGCTCCCTGGCGTGGCCTCAGCTGGACTCGCCGAGTTCGTACCGCTGGCGTTTAATGGAGGATCATCGTTTCTCCACATCGATGGATACGACGCCCCAGACGGGCAGAGTCGCATTTCGGTTGGGAGGAATGTCGTTGACGCCGGGTACTGGCGTGTGCTGCGCACACCGCTCGTAGGCGGACGTGTGTTCGATGAGCGAGATACGAATTCCAGCCCTGGAGTCATGGTCATCAACGAAACAATGGCCCGCCGGTACTGGCCCAAGGAGGACCCGATTGGAAAAACCGTCCATCTGCGCGATCGCAACGGCCCAGTCATGCAAATCGTGGGCATCGTGAAGGATGGCAAGTACAGCTTCCTGGGAGAACCTCAGCAGCCGTTCATGTTTATGCCGGCGTCGCAGCAGTTCCGGTCGATGATGACGATAGTCGTGTTGAGCGCGGGTGACCCAACGGCGCTGGCAGCTCCCATCCGCGCGCAACTGAAGGAGATCGGTTCGGTCGTGCCTCTATTCGACGTCCGAACCTACGACGATCTGTTCCAATCGCGGGCACTGTTGTTCTCGCGGCTCACCACGCAGGTCTTCACGTGGCTCGGCCTTCTTGCGCTGATCTTGGCAGCGGTGGGAATCTACAGTGTGATTGCGTATCTAACAACCCTTAGAACCCGTGAAATTGGCATCCGCACCGCAGTGGGCGCCGATCGGCGAATCATTCTTCTGCTTGTCAGCAGGCAGTCACTCCCCATGATTGTCCCAGGGTTGCTGGCAGGTACCGCGCTCGCGTACTTCGCCACGTCCTTTCTTGCGGTTCCGTTCGATCTCGCGCCGCACGACACGGCGACGTTGGCGGCGGTCGTGACTGTGTTTACGGTCATTGCACTCGCCGCCGCGCTTATTCCGGCGCGTCGTGCCGCCCGCGTCGATCCGCTCGTGGCGTTGAGATACGAGTAACCATTCAAGGTGAGATATATCAATGAATGAGCTTCCGCGTGACGGAAACAGGTAGTGTTCGAAACACGAACCGAGTCTCATAGCTATACCGAACTTACACGAACAGCCCTGGACTTCCGACATTGCCATGCTGAGTCCAGAATCACCGACTCAAGATGATTGTGGATGCGTGAACTGCAAGGCCGGGCGTCCTCTTATGAGCACAAGAATCGCCTTCTCTTGGCGGTGTCCGAAGGGCCACAATGTGGACGATTCCCTTTCCAAGGCTGAACTGAAAAATCAGCTGCCGGGTGGCCGACTGACTGCGCGGTGCCCTCATTGTGGTGGGCAGGAGTACGCGATTCCAGCAGAACAGCGCGAACGGATTCTAAAAGCACTTTGGAAACAACGTCACGCGCCGCGCCAGTCCGAGGACTGATGTTGGCGCGAAACTCAGAAGCGGGGCTGCCCATCAAGCGACTGGCCGCGATCCTGGGTTTGGAGGGGTTGGTCGGGCAGTCTTGGGGAATCGCCCAAACGGGGTCAGTCCGCAGCATTCGTCAGTTTATTAAGGAAATTGCGAATCTTTGGGCAATTTGGTCGGGGCGACTGGATTCGAACCAGCGACCCCCTGCGCCAAAGAGCGCGGTCTCGCGAGCTCCTGCGACATTATGCGAGACACAGATGGGCTCCAACTGCTTGATCCGAAACGATTTGATGCACGCAATCGCAGGACATCGCTGGCCAGAAATCACGGGTGGAACCCCGCTGGAACCCAAGAGATACCGTCTTTTTCGCCGCATTTGGCGCCATGACCCCCTGTCCTGGCCCCCAATCGTTGCGGGTTCGGCCAAGGCCGCTAGCGATTCTTCTTGCCGATCGTCGCTGGCCGCATTGACCGGCCGTCTTCGTCCGGCGCGCGATGCGAGACCGCGAGCGTACGGGTCGTAAGCGGTTTCATTCACCGCCTCGCCGTACGAACTTGAGAGGCTCGGCTCTTGTTGCCGATTGGCGACGTCGAGCGAGCACCCTCAGGATGGCATCGAGCACAGCGTCTAACTCCTTGCCAACATCCTCGGCAAGAAAGCGCAGCACGAAGTAGCCGTTCTCCTGTAGGAACTGGTCCTTGCGTCTATCGCGACGATACGCAACGGGATCAGCGAGGTGCTGCCCGCCGTCGAGTTCGATGACCACGCACGCGTCGGCGCACAGCAAGTCGACTTCAAGGGTTCCGAAGCCGTCGAACGGAATCGGGAGCGCTACGTTGAGACGGAAGCGTCCGCTGGTGTCCGTCAGGGTGTCCAGTCGCCGGTAGAGGAATGCCTCCGTTGCACTTCTTGCCCGCGCCGCACCCTCGGCGTCTTCCGGCATCGGCCGGGCGGTGTGCACGAACAGGCTCGCCAGCGGCGTGTCGACGCCGTCTCTAATGAGCCTCCGCACGCTACCGGAGTAATCGCGCTTCCAGACCGGATCGGACGGAAGAACGACATCGGCAGGCCATCCTGGAACGGCGCTGGCCGGCAGAAGGATCGTGTAGCCGATCGCCTCATACCCGCGACATCGCCGATCGAACATGCGCGCCAGCATCGGCACGTTGAGATCGGCATAGTCGTAGATGCGCACTTCGCGTTTCCCGTCGTAGAGACGGTGCAGCCTGCCGGCGTACTGGGCGACCGTTCCTCGCCATGAAACAGGAAGCGTCAGAAATAACGTGTCCAAACGTGGGTCATCGAATCCTTCGCCAATGTATTTTCCGGTCGCGAGGATAATTCGCCCTTCGTGGCGCGGGATGGCTGCGAGACGCTCACTGAGTGCATGCCGCTGCTTCTTGCCCATGCCAGCGCGCAAGACCACAACGTGATCGACGCGCGTCGCAAGCTCCTGTTCGAAGCGGTCGAGATGGTCGTTGCGCTCGGTCAGTATCAACGGCGACCGCCCATTGCGAACGGCGTCGATGACGTCCTCGCAGATCCGCCGAGTCCGCACCTGGTCATCGGTCAGCTCTTGATACAGAGTCTGAAACTCGACGCGCTTGTCCCGATCAGGATTTCTGTTCGGCTGAAACGGTGTCGGCTGAACGAGCACGAAGTGCTCGAACGGGCGGGATGCCGCCTGTGCACGGGCATTTACTTGATGTCGAATCGGACCGCACTGCATGAAGATGATTGGATGGTGACCGTCTTTGCGTGCGACGGTTGCCGACAAGCCAAGGACGAATCGAGCCTCGGACTGGCGGGCAACTTGTTCGAAACTGTGCGCCGACAGATGGTGGCATTCGTCGATGATCACGTGGCCGTAATCGGCGACCAGATCAGCGACCACGCCCTTGCGGACGAGACTCTGAATGATGCCGACGTCGATCGTTCCAGTCGGTCGACTTCGACCTCCGCCGATCCGACCGATCTGTTTGACAGGTATGTCAAGGAACGTCGATAGGCGCTCGACCCACTGATCGAGCAGCTGGCGCCGATGGACGAGCACGAGCGCATTGACGCCGCGTTGAGCGATGAGCCACGCGGCGACGACGGTCTTGCCAAATGCGGTGGTGGCCGCCAGTACACCATTCTCGTGCCGCAGCATGGCGTCCGCTGCAGCCTTCTGCTCGTCCCGAAGCTCACCCTGAAAGGTCACCTCCAAACGACTGCCGTCGCGGCGTTCGTCACGAATGGCCATCCGAATGCCAAGATCGGTGAGTGTCTTGCGAACGTCATCCAGGCAGCCACGGGGCAGCCCGATGTGATGAGCGAGGTCCTCGGCGCACGCGACGACGCGCGGCTTGTTGTACGTCGACAGCCGCATCGCCTGCGCTTTGTAGAACTCGGGATTCTGAAATGCTGCCAGTCGAAGCAACCGGTTTCGAAGTCCAGGATTCAACCCCTGCTTCTGGATGTAGATCTGATTGCCAAGAACGACGTCCAATGTCGGTGGCAAATTCCCGACGATCGGAGCCTCTCTTCGACGTGATGGAGGTGCGGTCCAGGGCTCTGTTTCTCCATCGTCCTGTGGTGGCAACCGTACCCCGAGGATGCGGCCTCGTCGTTCGGCGTCCTCGGCGATCGCTTCAACCTGCGACCTCCCTATCTTTCGAACGCTCGCGAGAAACGCCCACTGATCGGGCCATGGAACAAAGGCGCTATCAAGGAAGACCGTGTTGTCCTGTTTTCGCGGCGCCCGCTGAAGCGGCAGAGCAATCAGATTTCCGAATCCCCCTTGCGGCATCGTGTCCTGGCTCGGAAACAGCCGGTCGTACGAATCGAGGCCGATCTCCGGCCGTCTCTCCATGGTCTCGGTGAGAACATGCGATCCCAGTCTTCGGGCAAGCGCGGCCGGAATTGCCTCGTCGAAGAAGAGCCAGACATGCGCACCTCGCCCGGAGCGTGACCGTTCGAGCGCGACTGGAAGATTCAGATCGCAGCACGTTTCACGAAACGCCGCGGCATCGTCGCGCCAGCCGGCTTTGTCGAAATCGACCGCGAGAAAGAAGCAGGTCTCGTCCTGAAGCAACGGGAAACTGCCAGCGACAAAGGGCTGCCCCTCGGCGTCGCAACCTGACAGGTGCCAGCGGATGACGTCGTCAGTGACTGGAAGGAACCGACGATTGGGACATTCGGCGCACTTGATGCGGGGCTTCTCGCAGACGCCTCGGACCCACTCGTTGGCACAGGCAGGTGCGTAGCCAGCCCTGCCCGTCTTGCGGCTTTCGAACCGACGCGGGTACACGTCGTCGCGGCCTCGGAAGAGCGATCGGAACAGGGCGATCTTTGCTTCCGACGACGATGTTCGGTCGACAGACCCCGAGATCATGGTCGATGTCGTGTTCAGCGACGAGAAGCCGCCCAGTCTTCCCACTTCAGACCGTGCACCCGCGCGAACTCCTTCGTGTTGGAGGTCACAAGTGTCGCGCCGCGCCTTCGGGCTTGGCCCGCGAGAAGGACATCATAGGCGCCGACAGGCCTACCCACGGTTTCGAGCTCGGCGCGAACAGTACCTGCGGCGCGCGCATCGTCTTCGTCGAAGAGAGCCCATTCTAGTGGGCCGCCAAGGAACGTCTCGAGCCGTTGAGTGTTACTGTCCTTCCGCTGGCTCTTCGCAACGCCGTACCACAGCTCGAATGTAACGATCGACGAGAGCAAGATCACGCTCTCGCGAGCCACGGCTCGCTTAAATCGTCGGCGCACGTTGATTTCGGTGCCGTTGATCAACGCGATACACGCGTTCGTATCAAGCAAGTACGTCGTCATTCGAACACGTCTCGCTCAGGTGTCGGTGGCTGCTGACGTCCCTCCGGCATGAAGGGCTCGGATGCGAGTCGGTCCAGTTCGGCAAACCACGCGGTGACATCGGTGGCGACTGGTTCGACGAGCACGCCTCTCCCAGCGCGGCGCACTCTGACCCGGTCCCCCTCGAACCTGAACTCGCGGGGCAGCCGCACGGCCTGGCTTCGCCCGTTCTTGAACAGCTTGGCAGTGGTACTCACAATCCCCTCGTTTGGTCTATACCAGAAGTATAGACCCTATCGGTGTTCGGGCTCAATGAATCGGCGGGCGCAAGTAGGCGTTGAGGACGGAACTGGCTGACGAACTGTCGGATTGGAAGCCTGCTGTGGGAAGGGGGCGAAATCGAGAGGCCGCGGCGTGACGTTCGCATCGCCCGAAGGGTGGAACCCCGGTGGAACCCCGGACTCGAAAAGTGGTCGGGGCGACTGGATTCGAACCAGCGACCCCCTGCGCCCAAGGCAGGTGCGCTACCAGGCTGCGCTACGCCCCGACCGATCCTGCGGAAGCCGGAAGCCGCTGGAGATTGTGAAGTTTAGCACGATGAGATGATGAGGAGCAGTCGTCTCACTTCTCACGAAATCGCGAACTTTACCCGTACGATCGAGGAGCGTGGCCTGAGAGGTCAACAAAATTGACACGGTCAGGAACGACTCGAAGCGTTACGAGCGCGGTAGTGGGCGTTTACGCCGATCCTGAAGTGTTTTATAGAGTGGGTTCGGCTGGTGACGCCTGTCAATGACGGTCGAAGAGTGGGTTGCTAGTGCGTCGTTGATACGATGTAAATGAAGACGATGCCGATCATACTGACACATCCCGGCAGCGCGATTGTCCCGGAAAAACTCATTCAATAAGGCTTCGTAGTCCCGCGCTTGCTCACGGCCCTCGCACTCCACTAACAGCCACGACATATCGCCGCACGTGCGAAGGCCACTGAAGCCGTTGTTCAAGGCCGATTCCAAGGCATCGTTTAGCATGCTGAGCATGCGCTCGCAGTCAAAGCGTCCCCCCGCAAGGTGAGCGTCGGCATGAATCGCTTCTAGGAGGGCCCCTTGACGGACGGCTTCCGCGGCGTCAATGCCAGCATCGGTCAGCGCCATGCGGAAGCGTCTCAACGCCACATGCGAATGCGCCACATACATGCAACGCTCCCCACGCCGCAATCCATCGCTCAGATCTCAGCGGCAACCGTCACTTGCTCGTCTTCGGATTCGTAGAGCGAGCAGATATGCTCGCCCTGCTTGTAGACATTTGCCACCCAAATATTTTCCACAGCGTCGCCAGTCGTGCAAAGCAAATTCGGTCAGGCACTAAATCGGCGCGATTCACAAGAATTCAAATCGGTATGAGGGTACGCCCACCGCTACGGGCGCACCGGGGGACGCAAGGATGCGCAAGTGACAAGGCCTTCCAAAAATAATAGGCCCGTCACCGAGAAGGCAGCCCGTGTAGTCGTTGTACTGACGAACCGGGAGTTGTTCCGTCAACATGGGCCCAGCAGCTCAGCAGTAGAATGGCCCGCGTCATGGCCGACCCTCCGCGCGTGCGCGCGGTCGACGAACAGGACCTGCCGATCGTCCGCCGCTTCCTGGAACAGCACGCCGACACATCGATGTTCCTTCTCAGCATCCTGGCCACCAACGGCCCGCGGATGGGGGAGACGCTCAACTCGGGCGACTTCAAACTCATCGAGCACGACGGCGATGTCCGCGCCGTGTTCGGCCTGACCCGCCGGACGCCGATCCTCGCCGAGGCGGGCGGCCGCACGGAATACGCGCGCGCGATCGTCGAGGCATCCCTCAACCAGCCGCGACCCATCGGCGGCGTGCTCGGGGAATGGAAGATCGCCGACGCCATCTGGTCCATCCTGCGCGAGCGCCCCTCGTTCAAGGAAATCTACGCGTGCAAGGAAATCCTCCAGGCGCGCGCTCTCACCGACGCCGCTGCGTCACCCCTTGCCGTGCCACACGTGCGACGTCTGCAGCCTGACGACTTCGATCAATGGGACGCGCTGAACGACGCGTTCGCCCGGGAGGAAGGGCTGCCGCGCCACGGGACGCCGGCCGAACGGAAGGCGCTCTTCGACGACGGCACCCGAGCAGGACGATGGTGGGGATACTTTGAAGATGACCGCCTGTCGGCGACCGCGGGACTCAACGCCCTCTACAAACACATCGGGCAGGTCGGCGGCGTATACACCGTACCGGAAAGGCGAGGCCTCGGCCTGTCCACCACAATCATGAAGACGCTGATGGCTGATGCGGTCCGGGTGCACGGCCTGCGGCGACTCGTCCTGTTTACCGGCGACCACAACCGGGCCGCCAGGCGGGTGTACGACAGGCTGGGCTTCGCCACGATCGGCGATTTCGCGCTGCTCATGTGCGAGCCCCTTGAGTAGTCTTCAGTTTTCAGTTATCCGCGTCAGTTGGCAGTGGCAGTTCAAGCCTGAGAACTGATAACTGAGAACTGAAAACTGAGAACTGAAAACTGAGAACTGATAACTGATAACTAGATAACTGAGAACTGTCGATTCCAGTTTTGTCTGATGAGATTTTGTGCAATCGTCCGTCGCTATAGCCAAGAAACAATGCAAGAAAAAGCACGGACAATTCTGTGCTTTGCCCTAAGGGGCTCTCTTTCAAGACTTTGCGATGTTATCGTGGTGGCAGGTCAATTGCCCTCAGTGGCCCGGGACGAATGGCCCGGCCAGGAGGTAAAAATGTCGGAGCAGTCATCACCGGACGTCGTGGTTGTGTCGGTTGATTCGGCGATGAGCGTCCAGGTTGAAAGGGCGCTTCGCGGGATTGGATGTTCGATTGTCACGCTCACGTCTTTTGAAGCAGCCCGTGCGTGGATACGGACCGGCTGCACCAGCATCTTTGTGTCCGACGTTCGTCTGGGAGATTTCAATGGTCTCCATCTCGCCTGGCTGCGATACGCGCTCGACCCTGCATCGCCGTGCATCATCACGCACAACTCGTTCGATCCCGTGCTCCATGCGGAAGCACGCAGCGCCGGAGCCTCGTACCTTGTCATGCCCGCGGAGGAGTCCCGCCTGACCAGCACGATCGACGGATTGCTCCGGCTGAGAGAGCCGCTGCGCTGCCAGCGAACCAGCGCGTCGGTGGCGATTCGATCCGCAAAGAGAACACAAGGAGGCTTATGCGCGAACTCCACTTCTCGCTAGTAGCCGAAGCCATCGTCATTGCCTACGCAATCGGCTTGGCCATTTGGGTTACACACAGGACATCTGTCCTTCGCATGCGTCCTCGGCGCCTTAGCCGGAAAAGGGCGACCGCGTAGTCCGCCATCCGAGTCTGATGCGCGACGTGCGATTCATCGAGCCGATGGCCGCGCTGCCGGTCACAGCACTGCCGGAAGGGGACGCGTGGTTGTACGAGGCCAAGTTCGACGGCTACCGCGCGCTGGTGCTGAAAAGCGGTCCGAGGGTGAACATCATCTCGCGCAACGGGAACGACCTGACCCGGTCGTACCCGGCCGTTCGACAGGCTGCAGAAAAATTGACCGCGAAGGCCGCGGTCATCGACGGCGAGATTGTCGCCTTCGACGAGTCCGGACGCCCGTCATTCCAGCAGCTGCAGCATCGCACGGCGAAGGCCACGGCAATCCGCTACTTCACCTTCGATCTCTTGCACCTCAATGGGACGGATCTGCGGGGGGAGCCGCTCGCGGTCAGACGGGCGGCGCTCGAAAAGCTGGTCGCCAAATCGGATCTGGAATTCTCGGACGAGCTTCGAGGCACTCCGGATCAGATCGTCCAGGCCATCGCCAGCGTAGGGCTGGAAGGCGTCGTCGCCAAACGTCGCGACTCGCGCTACGAGTCCGGGAAGCGCAGCGGCGCGTGGCAGAAGTTCAAAGTCCAGCACCGCCAGGAATTCGTCGTCGGTGGGTACAAACCCGAGAACCGCACCTTCCAGTCGCTCGTGGTCGGATACTACGAGAAGGGGAAGCTGCGCTTCGCCGGCCGCGTCCGGGCCGGCTTCACGGCGGCGCAACGGGCGGCGATCTTCGGGGCACTGCGCCCGCTGCAGACCGGGAAGTGCCCGTTCGCCGATCTACCCACGGGCAAGACCGGACACTGGGGCGAGGGGGTGACCGAAGAAGACATGAAGGCGCTGGCGTGGGTGAAGCCCACGCTCGTCGTAGAGATCGCCTTCACCGAATGGACACGAGACGGGCACCTTCGTCATTCCGCGTTCGTGGGGCTGCGCGGAGACAAAGGTGCCCGAGACGTGACACGCGAATAGAAATCCGTCAGCGCCCGGGCGCCTGATAGGCCGGCGCCTTCTTGATCGCCTGATCCATCTCCTCGGGCGTGAGGAGCACGATCGTCTTCGTGCGAACGGCGCCGCTGGCGCCGATCGTCAACGACGCGGCCGCGACCGACGCGTTGTCGGGGGCGTCGATCAGCACATAGGCGTCTTCGTCTCCGAATGCAAAGTAAAACGCTTCGACCTTCCCGCCGACGCTCTTCAGCGCCGCCTCGGCAGCCTGGCGCCGCTTGGATCCACCGTCCTTCAACACGCCCTTCGCGCCTTCCGCCGTATACGTCGCTACCACCAGATATTTGGCCATACGCTCCTCCTTGTGAACAGCGCAGTATAGCGTCAGGTTCTATAATCTGGCTCTGGAATGGATCGCGTATTTGCCGAACGCGGATTTCTGCCCGCCGAGGATCCGCTTGTCGCCTTTCCATACGGCTCGCCGCTGTCTGCACTCGACGAGATCGGCCGCGATCTTCCGAGCCTGCTCGAGGACGAGCACTTCCGCGACTACGCGCGAGGGCTCACGCTCCCGCCGTGTCCGGACGACCGCGATGCGCCAGATTATCTGCGGCGGCTTCATCTCTATTACGTGCGCGTCGGGTTCCTGGCCTCGGCCTACGTCAACCAGACGTCGCAGCCGCGAGCGACGCTGCTGCCGCGGAACCTCGCGGTGCCGCTCTGCACGGTCTGCAACCTGCTGCGCCGGCCGCCGATTCTCAGCTACGACGGCTACGCGCTGTACAACTGGAAGCGATTCGACCGGGCGAAGCCGATCGCGCTCGGCAACATCGACACGATCCAGGATTTCGTCCACCTGTACGACGAGCACTGGTTCATCCTGGTGCACGTCGAGATCGAGGCGATCGCGGCGCGCATTCTGGCGGCGATCGGGCGCGTGGGATCGGCGTCAGGTGGAGATCGCGCCGGTGCCGTGAACGCCGCGCTTGTCGAGATCGGGTCCGCGCTGCGCGAGCAGATCACGGTGCTGCGCCGGATCCCGGAGAAGATGGACCCGGCGCTGTATCACAAGACCTTCCGGCCGTACATCCGCTTCTTCGAGAACGTGGTGTACGAGGGCGTGTCGGAAGGGCCGATGAACTTTCGCGGCGAGACGGGCGCGCAAAGCAGCATCATGCCGACGCTGGTGTCGTTCATGAAGATTCCGCACCAGCCGTCGGTGCTGACCAATCACCTGGCCGACATGCGGCGCTTCATGCCGATCGCCCATCGCGAGGTGCTGAGCGAGATCGAGGCGATGCCGTCGCTCCGCGAGCTCGCCGATGCGGCCCCGTTCAACGACGTGCTCGAGCAGATTGCGACGTTCCGGGAGACCCACTACAGGTGGGCCAACGAGTACATCAATCGCTGGACCGACGACCCGCGCGGCACGGGCGGGACGCCGTACATGAGCTGGCTGAAGCAGCTGATCGACGAGACCCGTGCGCACATGCTGTAACCACGAAGACAAACCACGAAGCACACGAAGACACGAAGACAAGGCCACGAAGACAAGAAAATCAAACCACGACGACTCGAAGACACGACGTAAAGCTTCTCGGGCGCCGGATCCTTCGCGCAGTCTTGCAACCGGGTCGGGCTGAAGCCGCACACTACGTACGAATCCAGATACGTACGAAACCCGCAACCGTACGTCTGGTCCCCGTCGTGTCGTCGCGTCGTGATGGTTAGATTCGTGCCGTCGTTGGTTCCCGTCGTGTCGTCGAGTCGTCGTGGTTAGGTTCGTGTCTTCGTGGCTTCGTGGTCACGCGATCACGAGCGGCATCGACTGCGCCGGTCGAGGGGGGATATCTGCCAGGCGCAGCGTGAGCTCGATGCGCACGCAGGTGCCGCAGGGCAGCTGGGCGACCAGCACCACGTCTTCGGTTCCGCTGCGGCCTTCGTCACTGCGTCCTTCTCACAACGCGTCGCGAAACGCGCGCTTCACCTCGGCGATGCGCTTCTCGTCGCGCTTGTAGAACGTCCACTGCTTGATGCGCTTGCCCTTGATGAGCCCCGCCTGGGTCAGGATGCGCAGGTGCTCGCTGGCGGTCGGCTGCCCGACGCGCAGCTTGCGCGCGATGAAGAGCCCGCACACGCCATCCTTGACGAGATCGCCATAGACCTGCGGCGGGAAGTGCGCGCGCGGATCTTTCAACCAGTCCAGGATCTCGAGCCGCCGCCCGTTGGCCACCGCCTTGACCACCCCGGCAATCGTCACTTTGACAATTTGCCATTTAACGAAGTAACGTGTCAAGCCGAATGGGCGCGAACCTCGGCCGCGAGCAGATTGCCGCGGCATACGAACGCATCAAGCCCTGGGTCCGCCGGACGCCGGTCGTCGAGGTGCCGGGCGGGGAGTTCGGGCTGCCGGACTGCCGGCTCGTCTTCAAGCTCGAGTACTTGCAGTGCGCGGGATCGTTCAAGGCGCGGGGCGCGTTCGTCCACCTGCTGACGCGAGACATCCCGCCGGCGGGCGTCGTCGCGGCCTCGGGCGGCAATCATGGGGCGGCAGTGGCCTACGCCGCCGCGCGCCTGAATGTGCCGGCCACGATCTTCGTGCCGACGATCTCGTCGCCCGCCAAGATCGCGCGCATTCGATCGGCCGGCGCCCGGCTGGAGATCGTCGGCGATCGCTACGACGAAGCGCTGCGAGCCAGCGAGGAGTGGCGCGAGAAGACAGGCGCGCTGTCGATTCACGCGTTCGACGATCCAGAGACGCTCCTCGGGCAAGGCACGCTCGCCCTGGAGCTCGAGGAGCAGGCGCCCGAGGTCGACATGGTGCTCGTCGCCGTTGGCGGCGGAGGCCTGATTGGCGGGATTGCGGCCTGGTATCGCGGATCGATTCGCGTCATCGGCGTCGAACAGGAAGAGGCGCCGACCCTGACGTTCGCCCTCAAGGCGGGAAAGCCGGTTGATGCGCCCGCAAATGGCATCGCGGCGGACTCGCTCGCGCCAAGGCGGGTCGGGCAGCTGATGTACCTGGAAACGACTCAGTACATCGACAGCGTCAGGCTCGTCACCGACGCGGATATCGTGCGCGGCCGGCAAACGCTCTGGGACACAATGAGAATTGCGGCCGAGCCCGGCGGCGCGGCGGCATTTGCCGCGCTCCTGTCGCGCGCGTACCAGCCCGCGGCGGGCGAAACCGTGGCTGTCGTCATCAGTGGAGGCAATGCGACGTTATGAACACCGACCTCTATACGAAAACCGTGCTGACCGTCATCGCGCTGTGCCTGGTCTGGATGTGTGTGAACGGCGCCACTCCGGTCGCGCGCGCACAGACCGAGCTGGTCAAGCCGACGCCGGTAGTCCTGGTGAACGAGAAGGGCTTTCCGATCTTCACGCAGCAGGGTCTTCGCGTGAACCTGGGCGCCCAGCCGCTTCCGGTGACGACCGCAAACAACGCCCCGTTTCCGGTGTCGGTTCGGTCGATCCAGCAGGGCAGCGCATGGGATCCTCTGCACGTGCGCGTGCTGCGCGAACCGGCCACGCTGGCCCCGGTACCCTGATCCTAGATCGTGACGATGATCGGGGCGCCCTTGGTGATGATCATGGTGTGCTCGTAGTGGGCCGCGAGGCAGCCGTTGCGCGTGCGCAGCGTCCAGCCGTCGGCGTCCTGCATGATGCCCGTCTTCTGTTCCGAGATGAGCGGCTCGATCGTCAGCACCAGGCCGTCCGTCAGGATGTCGCGCTGGAAGGGATCGAAGTAGTTGGCGACGGTCGGCTCTTCGTGGATGCGGCGGCCGACCCCGTGGCCGCTCAGCTCGCGCAGCACCGAGAACCCCCGCGACGACACTTCGCGCTCGACCGCACGGCCGATTTCCGAGACGCGGCGGCCCGCCGTGGCTGCGGTACAGCCGGCTTCGAACGCCGCGACTGCGCAGGTGCGCAGCCGCTCACCATTTTCATGTCCGCCCGGCAGGATGACGGTCGTGGCCGCGTCGGCAATGTATCCACCGACCTCCGCTGTCACGTCGAGCTTCACGACATCGCCGGCGCGCAACGCGCGCGGGCCCGGCAGTCCGTGCACGATTTCGTCGTTCACGCTGATGAGGTTGTCGGAAGGGCAGCGGTAGTGCAGGCGCGGCGCCGATCGGGCCCCTTCGCGCTTCAGCACAGCGGCGCCGATGCCGTCGAGATCCCGCGTCGTGATTCCCGCTTCAACCGCCGATGCCATGGCCTTCAGCACGCCCGCGACCACACGGCCGGCGTGCGTGATTCCGTCGAGATCGTCCTGAGATTCGATCGACATGTTGCCAGTCTACGCCCGCCCGCAAATTCACGGAAACCGGTGTGTCAAAACAGCTACCATGAGGCCTGCGTTCGGTGAGAGGAGACGCCATGCTTGTTGCGCTCGCCCTCGTATTTCTCGCGTTTGTCTCGGCGGTCCGTACGACACAGGACGTGGCCTGCAAGCCCGACACCCTGCTCGCCGTGGCCCACGGGCGCGACTACACGCTCACGATCTGCGGTGTGGGCGTGATCAGTCTGCGAGGCGTCGAGCCGCCGCTGCGAAGCGCCAACGCGCTGATACGCGTGACGCCTGGCGATTCCCCATCCGCCGGCGCGCCGCATTCCGCCGAGCTCGTCGGCGGTATCAACATCGGCCCGGAAGCCGTCGCGTACCTGTCGAAGTTTGTCGGCCAGCGCGTGACAATCGTGTACGACGGCTACCGGATAGGTGATGGCGAGGGGCGGCGCTACGCGTATATCTTTCTGGCTGGCAAAACGCTCCTGAACGCCCAGATGATCCGCCTTGGCTACGGCTACGCCGATCGCCAGGGTACGCATCCGCGCAGAGACGAGTTCCTCGCGCTCGAGGCGTCCGCGCGTCGAGCGAAAGTGGGCGTGTGGTCCGAAAAAGTGCCATAATCTCGATTCGACGTGGCGGATTCATGTTGATCGACAAGTAACTGGAGGCAGGCAATGAAGAGTGTGAACCTTCTTGGAATTGCGGGACTTGTGCTCGGGTTCGCCACCATGGCGTTCGCCCAGGCGCCGGCCGTCGAGCTGAAGGTCGGGGACACGGCGCCGAACTTCAAGCTGCAGGGGAGCGACGGCAAGACGTACAACCTCGCCGACTTCGCCGGCAAGAAAGCGGTCGTCATCGCGTGGTTCCCCGCCGCGTTCACCAAGGGCTGCACCGTCGAGTGCAAGTCGCTGGCGATGAACGGCGACAAGATCCGGCAGTTCAACGTCGCCTATTTCATGGCGAGCGTCGATCCGATCGAGAAGAACACCGATTTTGCTAAAGCACAGGAAGCTGATTTTCCATTGCTGAGCGACCCGACCAAGGAAGTCGCGACCGCCTACGGCGTGCTCAACGCCAAGGGGATGGCCACGCGCTGGACGTTCTACATCGGCACCGATGGCAAGATCCTCGCGATCGACAAGGCCATCAAGGTGGAGACGTCGGCCGAAGACATGATCGCGAAGCTGGGCGAGCTGAACGTCGCCAAGACGAAGTCGAACTAGGGAGTCGCACGGCGAAAGTCAAGAGTCGGAAGGCGGCAGTCATCGCCGCCTTTCGCCTACCGTCTTCCGACTTTCGCCTTCCGACTATTTGCGCTCTTTCACTTCTTCGATCACGGCCAGCGGTGCCTCCGCCGGCCCCGCCATCACGTCGCCATCCACACTGAAGCGCGATCCGTGGCAGGGGCAGTCCCACGTCCGCTCGGCCTCGTTCCAGTGGACGTAGCATGCCATGTGCGTGCAGACGGCCGAACGCACATGGATTTTCCCGTCGAGGCCGCGATAGGCGGCCGCGGGCTGTCCGTCGACGTCGACAATCTCGCCCGTGCCCCGCTTGATTGAGCGCAACGATCGTGTCGCGGCGCCGGCAAACCGATCGCGGACGAGGTAGTACGGGTAATCCTTGTTCTCCTTGATGTAGTTCCAGACCCCGCCCTTGATCTTCGTGCGTCCCGGATCGAACAACTCGGCCCAGGGATTCTGTACGCCCGCCACGTAGTCGGCGAACATCATCGCCGAGAGCGTGCCGTAGGTCATGCCGTTGCCCGAAAATCCCGTGGCCGAGTATTGCCGCTCGGCGGTCTCGCCGATGTAGGGAAGCCCGTCGTTGGTCTCGACGACCTGTCCGGACCAATGATGGGTGACCGCGACGTCCGGCAGGAGCCGCCTGAGCCGCTGCTCCAGACGCGTGAAACATTCCGTCGTGCCTTCCACCTGTCCGGTCTTGTGATCCTCGCCGCCGAAGATGACGTAATCATGATCGTGCCGGCGATCGACGCGGAGGTAGTCGTACGGATCGCCGGTGTCCCAGAACAGCGCTTCGTCGACCGTCCCGCGCGGCACCCATCCACCGACCACGTACGACGTGTAGGGCGCGAGCTTGGATTGCAGAAGGGTTGCCGGCAGCAATCCGACCTTGCCCTGAAGCGGCACGTGCGTCGCGATGAGCATGTGCTCGCAGTGGATGCGATGGCCATCGCGCGTGGTGGCGGTGATCGGTGTGCCTTCGATCTCCTCGATTTCGGTCTGCTCGAACACCTGGCAGCCCTGGCCCGCGGTCAGAAGGCGCAAGAGCGCGCTCAGGTATTTCCGCGGGTGGAACTTCGCCTGGTTCTCGAACCGCACTCCCGGTCTGTTGATGAAAGGCACGGTCGGCACGAACTCGGCGTCGAAGCCCAACTCGGCGGCCTCTCGTGCTTCCTTCTCGAGGTCGAGAGGCTCGGCGTCGGTGCGCCGGCCTGTTTGTGGCTCCGGGTTGAACAGATATCCCGGTACCCATTCGAACTGACATTTGATGTGCTCGCGCGAAACGATGCTATCGATGGCGTCGATGGCCGCGAGCTGAGCGTCCCAGGCCGCCTGCGCGTGGTCGCGGCCGAAGCTCCCGACAAGCTGGGAGAGCGGCGAATCGGTGACGCATGAGAGGTGTGCCGTGGTGAACGAGGTCTCTCCGCCGAGGCACCGCTGCTTGTCCACGAGCGCGACACTGTGTCCTGCCCGTTTCAGCAGGTACGCGGCCGTGATGCCGGTGATGCCTGCGCCCACGATGAGCACGTCGACGGCGATATCTTCTTTTAAGGGCGAGAAGCGAGGGGTCGGGGTGCTATCCAGCCAATACGAGTGAGTCGTTTCATCTGCCATTCTCGTGCGCGATGCAAGCGAAGGGCCGAATTGGGTGCGATGGGTGCGTTAGGTGCCTAACAAAAACTCACGAAAGGCGCGCATGGCTTGACCGCGGTGGCTGACGGCGGTCTTTTCCTCGTCCGACACTTCGCCGAACGTCCGTGCGTACGGTGGAAAGAAAAACACCGGGTCGTAGCCGAAGCCGTTCGGTCCGGTGGGCGCGGCGGCAAGTTCGCCTTCGACGGTCGCGGTGGTTTCGAAGATCACCGCGTCACCCTGGGCCACGGCGAGCGCGCAGACAAACCGCGCGTGACGATTCTCGGTGTGGGCGCCGCCTACGCGACGATAGATGTCCGCGAAGCGCTCGTCGTAGGTCGCGTCCTCGCGCAGATAGCGCGCCGAGAAAATCCCCGGGTCGCCGTTCAGCGCGTCGACCTCGAACCCGGAATCCTCGGCCATGGTCACCATGCCGCTGAGGCCGGCGTAGTGTCTGGCCTTTTGCGACGCGTTTTCGGCGAACGTGGCGCCTGTCTCTTCTGGAACCCGTATGCCAGGAAAGTCCGCGAGGGTTTTCAATTCGTGTGGAAGTCCGTCGAGGATGCGCAGGATCTCGCGAACCTTACCTGGATTCGTTGTCGCGATCAGCACGCTCTTCACCACCGACTACTTCAGGATGTGCCCCACCGCCTGCTTTTGCAGCGCGATCAGGTGGCCAATCCCTTTCTGGGCGAGATCGAGCAGATCGTTCAGCGCGTCCCGGCCGAAGGGAAGTCCCTCGGCGGTGCCCTGCACTTCGATGAACTTGCCGCTGCCAGTCATGACGACGTTCATGTCGACTTCGGCGCGCGAGTCCTCCTCGTAGGCAAGGTCGAGCATGCTCGTGCTCTCGATGATGCCCACGCTCGTGGCCGCGACGTAGTCGGTCACCGGAATCTCGCCAAGGAGTCCCTTTTCGCGGACGCTCTGGAGCGCGAGCACCAGGGCGACGAAGGCGCCGGTAATCGCCGCCGTGCGCGTGCCACCGTCGGCCTGCACGACGTCGCAGTCCATCCACACGGTCCGCTCGCCGAGCTGATCCAGTTTCATCACCGATCGAAGCGAGCGGCCGATGAGTCGCTGGATTTCCTGCGTCCGGCCGCCCACTTTGCCCGTCGAGGCCTCGCGCGTGTTTCGCGTGGAGGTCGCACGCGGCAGCATGCCGTATTCGGCGGTCACCCAGCCCTTTCCCGTATTGCGCAGGAACGGCGGCACGCGGTCCTCGATCGACGCGGTGCAGATCACCTTCGTCCGTCCCGATTCGATCAGCACGGACCCTTCCGGATGCAGGAGGTACTGCGCGTGGAGTTGTGTGGGGCGAAGCTGGTCGGGGGCTCTGTTGTCTACTCGCATCAGTTGGTTATCCATTTGAGATCGCGCTCGATCGGCCGCCGCAGGTCGAGGTGGCCGACGAGCGTATCGACCTCCTTGCCGTCAATGAGGATCTGCACGCCGGTGACGGCCGGCAGGTTCGTCGTCAACGCGCTGACGATCGCATAGACCGTCAGAATCTCGTTCGTGGTGCCGCCGGGATGATTCTGCCGAAGCTCGGGGCTGAGATCGACATACATGTCGCCGGCCTTCGTGAAAAACACTCTGCGGAGCGCGGTGCCCGTCGGAATCGCCGACGCGAGCGGCTCGGGTGGCGCCGCGATCTGCGCTTCGACGATGCGCTTCGCCTGTTCGATCGTGCCCTCGCCGTACAACACTTCCCGCTCGACGCCGGTCAGGCCGGTCCCTTGCTCGTCAACATAGAACAAACGCGCGCGGATCTTCCGTGCTTCGGCGGCCGGCGTGGTGGCGACCGTGGCGATCTCCGCCTGGGGAACGGTCGCCAGCCATCTCGGCCCCATTACCAGCAACACGATGAGACCAACGCCGAGAACGGTCGCCAGGCCGATGTACAAGCCAAACGTACGCGATTGATACTTCAATCGATACTTCATGGTGCCGGCGGCGGCGCGTCAGGCGCGCCCTCGAGGTGATCTTTGAACGCGGCGATGGCGTCGGTCAGCGCCACGGCGATGCCGTTCTGGAACTCGGCCGACGTCAGCAGCTTTTCGTCCTGGGGGTTCGACAGGTAGCCGAGCTCGATGAGCACCGCCGGCATGTTGGTGCCGGCGAGATCGCGCATCGGCACGCGCTGGAGCCCGACCGACGCCATCGCGCCCACCGCGCGCATCCGCTCTTCGACGATGCCCGCAAACGCATTGGAGCCGTCGAGATGCCTGGCCTGGGCGAGCTCCCATTCGACGATCGACACTTCCCGCGATCCGCCGCCGAACACCGGCAGCACCGCACTGTCGGCCTGCGACTGCCGGCGCGCGTCTTCGCCGACGCGATCGAGGCCGAGCGTGAAGATCGTGGCGCCGCGCGTGGCTGGCCGTGGCGATCCGTTCGCGTGCAGGCTGATGAACAAATCGGCCTTGTTGTTGTTGGCGAGCGCCGCCCGGGCGTCGGCGCCGATGCGATTGTCGCCTTCGTGCGTCAGAAGGACGCGCATGCCGAGACGTCCTTCGATCGCGCCCTTCAGGCGCCGTGCGATGGCCATGGTCAGTTCCTTCTCGCTGGCGCCGCCAGGCCCCTTCACGCCGGTGTCGTCGCCGCCATGTCCAGGGTCGATCACGATGGTGCGCAGCGTGGGACGAGCGGCGCCGCCGAACACCGGCAATGGCGTCGCCGGAACCGGGGACGCTGTTGCGGCTGGTGGAGGCGTTGCAGCCGGCCCCGCCGTCGACTCGGGAGCGGCGGCCGCAAGCAGCTCGACCGTGATGACGGACGCCGCACCGCGTGAAGTTGCCGGTAACGTGCGAAACGAGCTGAACCGCTGGCCGAGATCCATCTGAATCGTATTCGCGTCGGCGAAGCGCAGGGCGCCGAGCAGGCCTTGCTGCGGCGGTGCGGTGAGCGACGCATCGAGCGCGTCGGCGTCGACGCTGACCAGCAGCCGGTTCTGTTCCTGCGTGACGGTGGCGTTGAACCGCGGCGTAATCTCGAAGGTGACCCGCAGCGACGAAGGTGTGTCGTCGTACTGGGTCGTCAGCCGTGGTACTCGCAGATCGCCGACGACGAGCAGGCGCGAGTCGGCGCGGAAATCGAGCTTCACGTCGTAGATCGGCGCCAGCGCGCGATTGATGAACTCGACCGGCACGAGCCATCGATTGCTGCGCCGGACGAGCGGCGCGGGCAGCGAGACCAGGCGGCCCGACGCCGACACGAGCGCCTGATCGGGAGTGAGCACGATCGTCTGGTTCTTGTAGGTGGCGGTGACCGCGTGCGCGGCCGCGTCTTCCCGGATCTGCAGTTGAAAGAGATTGCCGAGGTCGTCGAGGCCGACCATCTGGCGGTTCTGCACTTCGACGGCCGGCAGCGTGCGCCGTCCCTCGCGCGACAGCACGGTGATGGGGCTGCCGCCCTGCGCGAACAGCAGATCGCCGATGGCGCCCGCCAGAATCCCGGCGAGGCCGATCGCGAACGCGCGATAGCGGATGCGGCGACTTCTCAAAAGGTGTACATGATATCAGTCAGGCTATGATGACCGCATGTCTCAACTGCTGGACGCGGTCCGGGGTTGCACGTTCGACGACTTCCTGTTCTCGCCTCGATTCAGCGTGCTCGAGCGTCGCGATCCGAAGACCATCGATCTCTCCGCGCGGTTCTCCGAGCACATCACGCTGAAGCATCCGATCGTGTCGGCGAACATGGACACGATTACGCGGGCCGCCATGGCCGTCGTCCAGGCCGAAGAAGGGGGCCTGGGCATCATCGATCGCGGCTTCCGCGGCGGCGACATCGCCGCGCAGGTGCGCGAGGTCGAAATCGTCAAGCGCACGCAGCACGGCGTCATTCCCGATCCCTATACCGTGTCGCCGTCCGACAGGGTGAAAGACGCCGCCCGCATGATGCAGAAGTCAGGGGTCGGCACGCTGGTCGTCGTCGACGGGGCGCGCAAGCTGCAGGGACTGCTCACCTCGCGCGATGTCCGGTTCGTGGCGGGCGAGAAGCGGGTCAGCGACCGCATGACGCCGCTCGACAAGCTGGTGGTGCACCGGGGCGAGATCTCGCTGGACGAAGCCGAGCACATCATGATCGAGCGGAAGATCAAGAAGCTGCCGCTCGTCGACGCCAGCGGTGTGCTCGTCGGCCTCATTACCGCCAGAGACATCATCGAGCAGAAGCGCCTGCCGCTGGCCACGCGCGACGCCCAGGGCCGCCTTAGCGTGGGCGCCGCGATCGGTGCGAAGGGCGACTATCTCGAGCGGGCCGCCGAGCTCATCAAAGCGGGCGCCGATGTCCTCGTGGTTGATATCGCGCACGGCCATTCGGTCGTGATGGCCAAGGCGCTCGAGGCATTTCGTGCCAGATTCGGCGACTTTGAGCTGGTCGCCGGCAACGTGGCCACCATCGAAGGGGCGCGATACCTGGCCGAGCGGGGAGTGAACGGAATCAAAGTCGGCATCGGTCCTGGCGGGGGCTGCACGACGCGGCTGAACACCAACTTCGGCGTTCCTCAGCTTCAGGCGCTGGTGGAGTGCCGCCTGGCGGTTGGCTCGAAAATTCCGCTGATCGCCGACGGCGGCATCAAGCGCGACGGCGCCATCATCGAAGCGCTGTTGTTTGGCGGCGATACAGTGATGCTTGGCAACGCGTTCGCCGGCACGCTCGAGACGCCAGGCGAAACCGTGCACAAATCTGTCGTACTACCGGAATCGCAGAAGGTGGTCCGCGTGCCGTTCAAGGTCTTTCGGGGCATGGCGTCGATTGGCGCCATGGTCGATCGCCTCGACGTCGAAGACGCCGATACGGTCGATGTCGACACGCTCGGGGCCGAAGGGCTCGAAGTCAGCGTGCCGTTGCGTGGTTCTGCGCGTCCCATTATCGCCGGCATGCTCAAACATCTGTCTTCTTCAATCAGTTACGGCGGGGCGGCCAGTCTGGCGGAACTAAAGACGATGTTCTGGGAACATCCCGAAGAATACATCATCAAATTGTCCGAATCGAGCAAACGCGAGTCGTTTGAACGTTGAAAAACGAACGCGACACCTTTACTCTGTAGGGAACGATGCTGAACAAGGGCGATCACATTCCGCGATTCGAGTGCACCACCATCGACGATGTGCACGTGAGCTATGCCGATCTATGGCAGAAGAAGAACCTGGCGCTCGTGTGCCTGTCGGAAGACGCGTCGGCCGACGCGCAGTCCTACATCCAGGAGCTGCGCGATGCCCAGAAGGCAATGGCCGTGCACGACGCGGTCGTGGTGGTGACGACCAACCCGATTGAGGGGATGCCGCTGCCTGGGTGCGCCGTCGCCGATCGATGGGGAGAAATGCAGTGGATTGCGTCGGCCGAAAACGTGTCGGCGCTTCCGTCGGCCCGGGAAATTGCGGCGTGGCTCCACTTTGTCGAGATTCAATGTCCGGAGTGCGAGGGCGAAGTCCACTGACGCGTCCCGCCGGGCAGGTCGTGTAGACTCAATCACGGGCCCTATGAGGGTGAAACAACTGATCGCGCTTGGCCTCGTCCTGATCATAGGCACGACGGCCCTCCTCGAAGCGCAGCGACGGGGACGCCGCGGCGGTATGTACGGCATCAAGCGGCCCGACGACATCACCTGGAACGGCGACTTCACGTTCTGCCGCCTGGCCTTTCGCGAAGCGTACGACGGAGACGGCGGCGGGTGGGGCGTCGATTACCCGCGCGCCGACATGAACCTGCCGATCCGGTTGGCCGAGCTCACCAAGGCGCTCGTCAACTTCGATTCCGAACGCCAACCCAATCACGTGGTCATTCAGGCGACAGAGCCCGAGCTCTTCAAGTGCCCGTTCGTGATGATCACCGAGGTCGGCGCCACCTTCTTCGACGATCAGGAAGCGAAGGCGCTGCGCGAGTACCTGCAGAAGGGCGGGTTCCTCTGGGCTGACGACTTCTGGGGCTCGAATGCGTGGGCCCACTGGGAGCGGGAGCTGAGGAAGGTTCTGCCGGCCAGCGAATATCCTCTTATCGACGTGCCGATGAACCATTCGATCTTCCACACGCTCTTCGACGCGAAGCGCTTTCCGCAGATTCCGTCGATCGCGTGGGTCTACAGCGGGACGACGTCGGAGCGGGGATCCGACAGCGCTACGCCCAACGCGCGCGCGGTGCTCGATGCGAAGGGCCGCGTGATGGTGTTCATCTCGCACAACACCGACTTCGGCGACTCCTACGAGCGCGAAGCTGACGATCCGACTTACTTCTACAACTTCTCGGTCGAGGGCTACGCCATCGGCATCAACATCCTGCTGTATGCGATGACGCACTGATCGTCGATCGTCCATCGTCGATCGTCCAGCGTCCGACGGATGAAGCCTCTCTCGTCAGTAACAACAGCAGCATTATCAGCATTGCGACAAACCACAGCGCTTGGTGGGGCAGGTGAGAGTGCTGTTCGTGGTGCACGTCCATTGATATGTGCAAGATCAGTTCCAGACGATCGACGGTGGACGATGGACGATCGACGATGACCCGCGTCGCGTTCATGCTCCGCGCGCTCTCCTATCCCAACTACCGGTTGTTCTTTGGCGGACAGATCGTTTCGCTCATCGGCAGCTGGATCTCGATGACGGCAACAAGCTGGCTGGTGTACAGGTTGACGGGATCGGCGATGCTGCTCGGCGTTGTCGGGTTCGCGGGACAGTTTCCGGGTTTCGTGATGGGTCCGTTCGCGGGCGCTTTTCTTGACCGCTGGGATCGTCATCGTGTGCTCGTCGTGACGCAGACGGTGTCGATGATCCAGTCATTCACGCTGGCCGTTCTGACGTTCACCGGCCACATCACGGTGCCCGCCGTCATCGCGCTGAACGCCGTCCAGGGTCTCGTGAACGCGTTCGACATGCCCGCGCGCCAGGCGTTCCTGAGCAACATGATCACGGACAGAGACGACCTCGCGAACGCCATCGCGTTGAACTCGTCGATGTTCAACGCCGCGCGGCTGGTCGGTCCGTCGATTGCCGGTGTCGTGATAGCGACCTCGGGCGAGGCGTGGTGTTTCCTGGTGGACGGGATCAGCTACTTCGCGGTCATCATCGCGCTCCTGATGATGAAGAACGTCCGCCTGCTGAACCGCGTGGCGCCCCACGCCGGCATGATGGAGCACCTCTTCGAAGGGTGGCGGTACGTCTTCGGGTTCCGGCCGATCCGATCGCTGATGGCCCAGCTCGCCTGGCTCTGCCTGGTCGCGATGCCGTTTTCGGTCCTGATGCCGGTGTTTGCCGATCAGATTCTGGGCGGCGGTCCGCACACGCTGGGGTTTCTGATGACCGCGTCGGGTATCGGCGCGCTGAGCGGCGCGTTGTGGCTCGCCAGCCGCAAGTCGGTCGTCGGGCTCGGCCGGGTGATCCTGATCAACACCGTGGTCTTCGGAACAGGCCTGATCGGATTCGGCCTCTCGCGCTGGCTCTGGGTGTCGTTCGCGTTCATGATCGTGACGGGATTCGGCATGATGGTGCAGATGGCGTCGACCAACACCGTCATCCAGACGATCGTCGACGATGAGAAGCGCGGCCGCGTGATGAGCTTCTACACGATGTCATTTCTCGGCACGGCGCCGTTCGGCAGCCTGCTGGCGGGCTGGCTCTCGACGCGCATTGGCGCGCCGCATACTGTGGTGCTCAGCGGCCTCCTGTGCTTCGCGACGGCCGTCTGGTTTTCGCAGGAACTGCCGGAGATTCGCGCGCTGGTGCGTCCGATCTACGTGCGGATGGGGATTCTGCCGGAGGTCGCGCAGGGGCTGCAGACCGCAGCGAATCTGATGGCGCCGCCGGAGAAGGAATGAAACGGAAGAGTCCGAAGAGTCCGAAGAGTCATGGAGTCGTGTGGAAGGTTTCGGAGGAAGACGCGGGACAGTTGCTCGACAAGTTTCTGGGGGCGGAAGGGCGGATGGGGTCGCGATCGAAGGCGGCGGCGGCGCGTGAACGCGGCAAGGTGTTCGTCAACGGGACGGAAGCTGGGCGCGACCAGATTCGAGTGCCGCTCGCGGTGGGCGATGAAATCCGCGTGTGGGAAGATCGCCCCGGCAGCGCGCGCCGCAGAGCGACGCCGTTTACGGCGGGGCCTCTACGCATTCTGTACGAGGATCAGTTCCTCATCGTGCTCGACAAGCCGGCCGGGCTGCTCTCGGTGCCGCTCGAGCGGCGGGACGAAGAGGAGTCCATCTTCGATCAAATCCAACAGCACCTGCGATCGCACGGCAAGCGCAAGCCGCTGGTGGTCCATCGGATCGATCGCGATACATCAGGCGTCGTGCTCTTCGCGAAGGATGCGCGCACGCAGGCGGCGCTCAGGCAGCAATTTCGCGAACGATCGCCGGAACGCGTGTACCTGGCGGTCGTCTACGGGCATCCTGAGCCGTCGTCGGGGACCTGGCGCGACCATCTCGTCTGGGATCAGAAAGCGCTGATCCAGAAAGAGACGCATCCGAACGACCCGCGCGCGGCCGAAGCCATCAGCCGCTACAAGGTGGTCGAGACGTTCGAATCGACTTCGCTCGTCGAAGTCCGGCTGACGACGGGCAAGCGGAATCAGATTCGCATTCAGGCGCGCCTGCGCGGCCATACGCTCGTCGGCGAAGCCCGTTACGTTTATGGTCCGGAGGTGCTGCGTCCGGTTCCCTTCAGCCGTCAGGCGCTTCACGCGTGGCGGCTGGGCTTCGTGCATCCTGTCGAACAGACGCTCGTCTCGTTCGAAGCGCCACTGCCCGAAGACCTGCGCGAGCTGCTCTCCGAGCTCCGCCGCGGCTGACTCAGAGGACTCTTCGGACTCATCGACTCTCCGGACTCTTTTGGACTCCTCGGACTCCTAAGACTCCCGGACTCTCCGACTCCAGCAGGCACACATCCTGCACCCTCATCCCCATACCCCCCGAGCATGACGCGGGGCGTCTCGAACGGAGCCATCAATGACATCAATGTACAAACACAATATCTCTCCGACCGCCCGGTGGACGTCGATGATTGCCGGTGCCGCCCTGGCGGCACTTGGCTACAAGCGAGCGAATCGCGCGCTGGAAGCGACGGGGCTGGGCCTCATCGCCCGCGGCGCGAGCGGCTGGTGCCCGGTGACGGCGGCCATCGACGCCGATCGGCGCCGCCTCGATGATTCGACGAAACGCCACCTGGGTGGCGAGCACGGCGTCATCGTCGAAGACGCGATCACGATCTATCGCCCGGTCAGCGACGTGTATTCCTGCTGGCGGAACATCGAGAACCTGCCGCGCTTCATGGAGCACCTCGAGGAAGTGCGCGTCGTCGATCGGCTGCACTCGCACTGGTCGGCGAAAGGCCCGCTCGGCGTGACGTTCGGCTGGGATGCGGAGATCATCAACGACATCCCGCCCACACTGCTGTCGTGGAAATCGGTGGGAGAGTCCGACGTGGTCAGCGCGGGCTCGGTGCGCTTCAAGCCGGCAGGCGAGCATGCGACTGAGGTGCGGGTGAAGCTGCAGTACGACCCGCCGGCGGGCAAGATCGGCGCGACGGTCGCGTGGCTGCTGGGCGAAGACCCACAGCATCAGATTGCCGAAGATCTGCGCCGCTTCAAGCAACTGATCGAAACCGGCGAGGTATCGGCGGTTCAGGACTATCAGCCGGCGCCGTCGACCCAGCGCGTCCACGGGCTCGACGATCTCGCCGGCGACTTCGGCTCGGCACGGTAAGGAAAAACGGGGTCGGGAGGGGTTTTCCGCTGTAGTGCGGGAAAACCCCTCCCGACCCCGTTTTCACTGAACGTTCAGCAGTTCCATCTCGAACACGAGCCCGGCGTTGGCAGGAATAGTGCCGTCCGGCGTGCCGGATGCGCCATACCCGAGATCGGGCGGGATGATGAGCCGTCGCTTGCCCCCGACTCGCATCTCGTCGAATCCCCGATCCCAACCGCCGATGACATCGCCGTTGCCCAGCCGGAACGTGAACGGCTCGCCGCCGATCGACGTGTCGAACTGCTTGCCCTTGGCGTCGGGCCGGCTCGAGTCGTAGAGCCACCCGGTGTAGTGCACGGTGAGACGTGCGCCACGCCGAGCCGTGGCGCCACTACCGGTCGTGAGATCCACCTGTGAAAACGCTGTAGGTGGCGGAGACGTCAATGGCGCTTCTGCGCCCCCACAGCCGGTGAATCCAAGTGACGCGATGATCGCGATGAGTGTGAAGAGTCGCACGCGGGCAGTGTATATCAGTCCGCTTCGTCATCTGCGGGGGCCTTCATGCCTTCGTCCTCCGCTTGACTGGCCGCTTTTCCGTCGTGATCGTAGTGACGGCCGGTGCGATCCGATGCGCCGAGCGCGCGATCGCGATTCGCGCTGACATACTTGATTTCGTTGCGCACGGGCCGGGGATCGCCCGCAAAGTCCTTGATGTCTTCCATGGCGTCCCGTGCGGCTTCGGGATGTTTCCGGTCGAGCTTGCTGAGCCTGAGTCTCATGGATCCTCCTTCTCCCGTCACTACGAGATCCGTGCCACGCCAGGACTGCAGCGTTCCACGACACATCTTGGGAGCCCGCGCTCGGGCGATTGCGTTTTTGCTCGCGAAAACGCGATACGCGGGCGACAAGAAACGGCACATCTTCTGCTTTGTCCGACGCAGGAGGTGTTGCTGTGCTGTATTACGCGCTCGTTTTTCTCATCGTCGGCCTCGTTGCCGGCGTGCTCGGCGCCACGGGTGTTGCGGCCATTGCGTCGCAGATCGCATGGATTCTCTTCATCGTCGGGATCATCCTGTTGGTGATCCATCTCGCCACGGGACGGAGAGGGCCAGTCATCTAAAGGCACGTCGGGCCGGCCCTGGGCCGGCCCTCCCTTTCACTTCTGCGCGCGAGCGCAAATCACCGCGCGAGCGCAAATCACCGAACAATTGTCAGGATTTAAGAACGAGCGGCCGGCGGGCACGGGGGCCGGCTGACGATTTGCTGCACCTTTTCCTGAAACGCTGAGACCCACTCGGCGACCTCATCCAGATCCAGCTTCGCGATCGAGAACAGTGTTTCCAGTTGCGCGGGAGAAAGCTGGCGCAACCGATCGCCCAACAGCCTGCGACCGTCTTCGGAAATCGCGACATCCTCGAACGTGCCCCCGCCGTAGGGCATCCCCTTCATCGACAGCATGCACGTGGAAGGATCGCCGGACCAGACCGGCCTGGATCTCCATTTATCGAGGTCGAGCTTTTTTGGTCCGAACGCGGAGCCGGCATCCTGAATCATTGCGAGCGGATGCTCGCAATTGGCCGTGTCGGCGTCAGCGCACACGAGCCGCTGGTTCGCCGTCTTGTTGTCCCAGTGGTGCAGCAGAACCGCCATCAATCGCAGCGCGTCCACTTCGGCGCGCGAGGCCCCGCCGCGCGACGGGTCGATGCGTTTCAGTTCCCAGAACCCCCATCCGCGCGCCTTGCCGACCTCGATGGCCTCGCCGTCGAGATTGCGCTCGGCGCTGACGTGCTGGAAATCGCGATGCCTCGTGTAGTCGATGTGTCTGTCGAGCACACCGGCGAGCCCGATGAACTCGGCGAGCGATCGCGAGTGGAACGGTTGAAAGGGACAGCCGTAACAGCGGACTGTATCAACGAGCGACACGCGATCGGCCCCGAACCCAAGCCCATGGAGGAGACGGGTGGACACCAATTCCGAGGGAATTTCGTTGGTCCACCCGTACTTCACTTTGATGCGCTCGCCGTTGGGCAGCTCGCAATCGAATTTGGGCGTCGTTCCGGAAATGTCGTCGGGCTTGTATCTGCAGGTCGTGAGGCCGGCGTCGACCACGCCGCCATTGGGATCGAACGTAAAGTCGATCGCCGACGCGTCGAATGCGGTTTCGCGAAACACGTGTGCACGCGCCAGCGCATCGTTGCGTACGTGCCACTCCTTTTCGGGCGGCGCGGGAATGCCGTCTCCGGTCTCGAATCCCCCCAGCGCGGCGACACCAGCAGCCACGAGGACCACGCCGGCAATCGTTGCTTTCACAATGAGCAGGAAAGCAAACGGCACGCCAGACTGAGCGAAATTGCCGCCAATTGACATTTTCATCGGCTTGCGGCACTTTCTGACCACACGAAAAACGGGATCAGGTGAAATTGCACCCGACCCCTTTCCCGGGAGTAGGCCGATGAGACGCCGGGACTTCCTCGCCGCACTGGGCGCCGGGCTCGCGACGGTACCGATGACCGCGCTCGCGCAGGGCGGACGGCCGCTTGCGCCCGGCGAGGTCCGCACGGCGAAGCCCACCGCGCCTCCGCCGCCGGTGCGGAAAGCGACGGTCACCAAGCTCTTCAAAACGGCCGACGGTCATCCGAACGCGCTCGATGTGTCGCCCGAAGGGTTCTGGATCGGCGAGCAGGTGACCGACCGCGTCATCCTGATGGACATGACCGGCAAGGTGCTGAAGGCTTTTCAGACCGACTGCCACAACTGCAGTGGTCTCGCGGTTGGCGGCGGATATCTGTGGCTGTCGGCCAACGGCGCCGCGCAATTCGATCGGCCGATAAAGATTGAAAGCACCACTTCGGAGATTCTGCAGTGCCAGATGGACGGCACCCTCGTCAGGCGGCATCCGGTTCCGCTGGGCGGAGGCGGCGCGACAGGACTCGAGTACGTGGACGGCACGCTGTGGATCGTGGCGTCGCGATTGCGCGCGCTCATGCAGGTGAATACGGAAACGTTTCAGCCCATCGTCGCGCATCCATTTACGCAGATACAGCGGCCGCATGGCCTCGCCTGGGACAACGGCGCGATGTGGATTGTCGACGGGACCGACGAACCGCGCCTGGTGAAGATCGATGCGAAGACAGGGGCCATCCGCGAGAGCATCCAGTTGGCGGTTGGCGATCCCGATCCACATGGTCTCGCGATGCTGGACGGCAAGATATATTTCTGCGACGCGGGCATACACCCCGGATGGGAACGCGACAAGAGCCCGCACACCGGGTGGATGTGCCGGGTAGACACAATCTGACACTGGAATTCGCCGGCTTCAGCCGGACCATTGGAGGCGCAATGCGAAGACTCTCACTCCTGGCGATGGCTCTACTCGTCGCAACGGCGTCCATCATTGCCCAGCAGGCGCAGCCTGCGCGGCAGGAGGGTGCGGCTGCGGCGGCGACGCCCGCGGCGCCGGCCAATCTCCCTCGATGGGCATACGGGTATCCCGAACCTGGCTCCACGCCTCCGCCTGCCCAGCCGCCCGCGCAGGACGATGGGTCGCCAAAAACCCTGATGGGGAGCACGGGCCAGTTCACGCTGCCGCAGATTCGCGACGGCTTCGGCCCGGCCGACTGGCACCCGGGCGATCACCCGCCGATGCCCGACATCGTCGCGCGCGGACGCAAAGACGGCAACGTCCGCGCGTGTGCGCTGTGCCACTACCCGAACGGGAAAGGCCGCGCCGAGAACGCGCCGGTATCCGGATTCCCGGTCTCGTACTTCATTCAGCAGATGGCCGACTACCGCAGCGGCGCGCGCAAGAGCGCCGATCCGAAAAAGGCCAACGTCAACGCGATGATCGCGATTGCCAAGGCGATGACCGACGAAGAGATTCGCGCCGCGGCGCAGTACTTCGGCTCGATGAAATGGACGCCGTGGATCAGGGTGGTCGAAAGCAAGACGGTGCCGAAGACGCGCATCGCGGGCGGCCTGTTTATCGGCCTTGGCGCCGAAACCGAGGCGCTCGGCCAGCGCATCATCGAGATGCCCGAAGACAACGCGCGCGAAGCGCTGCGCGATCCGCGCTCGGGGTTTGTCGCTTACGTGCCGGTCGGAAGCATCAAGAAAGGTGAAGCGCTCGTCAAGAGCGGCGGCGGCAAGACGACGGCGTGCGCTATCTGTCATGGCGCGGATCTGAAGGGACTGGGCCCGGTGCCCGGCCTCGCCGGACGCTCGCCGAGCTACAGCGCCCGGCAGATGTTCGACATGCAGACCGGCGCGCGTGCGGGCGTGTGGGCCGATCTCATGAAGCCGGTCGTGGCCAAGCTGACGGAAGAGGATTTGATCAACATCTCGGCCTACACGGCCTCGCTCGCGCCATAATCAAGGGATGCGCCACAGACTCGTCGCGGTTCTGGTTGTCCTGCTGAGCTCTGCGCCCCTGGCGCAGAGCCCGCAGACCTGGTCGGGTGTGATCAGCGAGAACAAGTGTGCCGGATCGCATCAGGCCATGATGGCGTCGAGCGGGATGACCGAGCGCGACTGTGCGTTCCACTGTCTCAAGAGCCTCGCGAAGTACGTGGTGGTGGACGATCAGCAGAACGCCATCCCGATCGCGAATCAGGACTTCGCGGGCCTGCCCCTCCGGCTGGCACGACCAGTGCGCGTGACCGGCACGATGACCGACAAAGGCATCATGATCGCCCGCATCGAGCTGCCGCTGGTGCACTCGCACATCGGGCACGTCATGATCGCGTGGCGTGACACGCCGGGCACGGTCGGCCTGCTCACCGTAGCCATCAGCGACACGCGCGTGGCGTCGGCGCACGCGCTGCTGACGTCGAAATCGTCCAGCCTCGACGATCTGAAGCTGCACGCCGGACACGTGCTGCACGCGTTCGATCCGTCGGTCGAGCCGAAAGGACCGGCCTCTGGATACGGCGTGAAGAAGGCCATCGCGGGCGCGGTGCAGCATGTGGGCTTCGCCGCGGCCGCCGAAGGCGCGTCGGCCGGTGTCAAGAGTCACGCCGCGTCGGTCACGGAGAAGCTCAACCAGACCGATGCGACGACCGATCGCGCGATCGCCGTGGCGCAGAACATCCGGACGGCCACCTCTCCCGACGCTGGTGCGACGCTCGCGCGCGAACTGCTGACGTTGACGACCGAGATCGCCGCGGGGCTCGACCAGGCGCAGCAGGAAATGCGCGTTATGATGAAGGCGGAAGGGTTATAGAGCGCCCATGCCCATTTACGAATACGAGTGCCGCGGGTGCGGCCATCGCTTCGAATTTCTCAAACTGCCTTCCTCTGGCGACGCGGCCTGCCCATCGTGCGCGGGGACCGATCTCGAGCGCTTGATTTCGATGTTTGCCCCGAGCTCGGACGGGTCGCGGCAGGTGGCCCTTTCCGACGGGCGCAAGCGCGCGGGCAAGGTGCAGCGCGAGAAGGCCGCCGCCGACGCGGAATACGTCAGAAACCATCCGCACGACTGACGAAATCCCCGAAATCACCACATTTTGCGACGTTTGGGGGTAGCCTGCCGACTGCGGCCTTGCTATCCTAATTACGTTCCTTTGAAACGGCCGGGAGTGGTGTGCGCAAGATGAAAAAACCGCTCAGAATGACGTTTTTCCTCGCCGCCTGTGGGGCTGTCTTCACAGCCGCCGCGGGGCAAGCGATCGTGGATCGGCCATCGTCCATCGTCGATCGTCCATCGTCTGGAGCGTCGAATTCGCTCGCTTCGACTCCGGTAGTGCGGGGCTTTAGCCCCGCCTTCGAGGCCCAAGCTGCACCAGCTCCAGTCACACCGCCGGTCAATGCCTCCGCCACGCTCTCGAAGTACTGCATCACCTGCCACAACGAGAAGCGCAAGGTCGCGGGTTTGATGATCGATCATCTCGACCCGCAGAACGTGGCCGCCGACGCCGAGGTCTGGGAGAAGATCGCGCGCAAGTTCCGGACGCACGAGATGCCACCGCCCGCGGCGGCGCGTCCCGACCAGACCACGTATCTGGCGATGACCGCGCATATCGAACGCGCGCTCGATGCGGCCGCGGCCACCAATCCGAATCCGGGCCGCGTGCCGGTGCACCGGCTGAACCGCACCGAATACACGAACGCGATTCGCGACCTCTTCGGCCTCGAGATCGACGGCCGCGCGGTGCTCTCGACCGATGACGCCGACCAGGAAGGGTTCGACAACGTCGCCAGCGTGCTCACCGTGTCGCCGGCGCTCCTGGAAAACTATCTCTCGGCCGCGCGCATGATCAGCCGCCTCGCGGTGGGCGACACCTCGCGCAAGCCGGTGGTCGACGTCTTCAAGGTCGAGCGCGACTTCGTGCAGGACGAGCGCATGAGCGACGATCTGCCGTTCGGCTCGCGCGGCGGTATTGCCGTGAACTATCAGTTCCCCGTCGACGGCGAATACCTCATCAAGCTCGAGCTCAAGCGCCAGCTCTACGACTACCTCGTCGGGATGGGAGAGCCGCATCAGGTCGACATCAGGCTCGACGGCGTCCTGTTGAAGCGGTTCTCGATCGGCGGCGAAGCCAGGGGCATGAGTACACCCGAGAATTTCGCGGGCAACACGCCGGGCGATCCCGAATGGGAGCACTACATGCTGACGGCGGACCGCGGACTCGAAGTTCGCGTGCCCGTGAAGGCCGGCCCGCACTCGGTCGGAGTCTCATTCGTGAGACGACTCTGGGAGCCCGAAGGCATCGAGCAGCCGCTGCAGACCGGATTCGGCCGCACGACGAACGAGTTGTATTTCGGTTATCCCGCGTTGAAGACGGTGTCGATCGGCGGTCCCTTCAACGTGACCGGACCCGGCCAGTCGCCCACGCGCCGCGGGCTGTACGTGTGCACGCCGAAAGGCGGCGCCAACGCTGCGGACGAGGAGGCGTGCGCGCGCAGGATTCTCTCGACGGTGGCCGCTCGTGCGTATCGCCGTCCCGTCGCCGAGTCCGAAACGCAGGTCCTCGTCGACTTCTACAAGGCAGGACGCACCGAGGAAAACAGCTTCGACGCCGGCATTCAGCGCGGTCTCGAACGGGTGCTGGCGGCGCCGAGCTTCATCTTCCGCGTGAAGTCGGCGCGCACCGACGACATCGACCTCGCGTCGAAGTTGTCGTTTTTTATCTGGAGCAGCATTCCCGACGAAGAGCTGACGAACGCCGCGATTCGCGGCAAGCTGAGAGATCGGGCCGTCCTTGAGCAGCAGGTGCGCCGCATGCTGCGCGATCCCCGCTCCGAGGCGCTCGTCGAGGGATTTGCGACGCGCTGGCTCGAGTTGAGCAAGCTCGCCGGCTTCGTGCCCGACACGCAGTTGTATCCGGAGTTCGACGAAAACCTGCGCGAGGCGTTCGCCACAGAGACGCGCATGTTTGTCGCCGATCAGTTGAAGCAGGATCGCAGCGTGACCGATCTTCTGCTCGCGGACTACACGTTTGCCAACGATCGGCTGGCGAAGCACTACGGCATTCCGAACGTGTACGGCAGCCACTATCGTCCAGTGAAGTTGACCGACCGGAATCGGGGCGGTCTGCTGGGGCAGGGCAGCGTGCTGGCGGTGACGTCGTACGCCAACCGCACCTCGGTCGTGATGCGCGGGCGGTGGTTGCTCGCGAACATGCTCGGCGCGCCGCCGCCACCGCCGCCGCTCGACGTGCCGGCGCTCAAGGAGGCCGGTGCCGAGGGGCAGCCGAAGTCGCTGCGCGAGCGCATGGAGCTGCACCGGAAAAATCCCGCGTGCGCGTCGTGCCATCAGCGGATGGATCCGCTCGGCTTCTCTCTCGAGAACTTCGACGCCGTCGGAAAGTGGCGCGTCGAGGCCGATGCAGTGGCGGTCGATGCGAGCGCCGCGATGCCCGACGGAAAGAAGTTCACGGGTGTTGACGGGCTGCGCAGCTATCTGACCGAGAACAAGGAAGACTTCGTCAGAACGCTCAGCGGCAAGCTGCTGGCGTATGCGATCGGACGCGGCATCGAGTACTACGATCAGCCGGCGATCCGGAAGATCGCGCGCGCGGCCGCGGCGGGCGACTATCGTTGGTCGTCGGTGATTCTGGGTGTCGTCACGAGCACGCCGTTCAGCGGTGCCGCGGGGCAGAGCACGGAACGTCCCGAGCCCGAGACGAGAGTGGGGATGAGGAGCGAGCGATGATCATTTCGAAAAAGGCGATTCCGCGCCGCACGGTGCTGCGCGGCATGGGGGCGATGCTGGCGCTGCCGCTGTTCGACAGCATGGTGCCGGCGCTGTCGGCGTGGCAGAAGACCGCCGCCAAACCCGTCAACCGTTTCGGCGTCTATTACGTGCCGAACGGGATGATCATGAAGAACTACCTGCCGACGGCTGTCGGCGTGAACTACGAGCTGACGCCGACCCTCGGCCCGCTGGCGCCGTTCCGCGACGACGTGCTCGTCGTGAGCGGTTTGAACAGCCTGCCGACGCGCGAGCGGCCAGGCGGCGCCCACGCGAAGGCCAGCACCCGGTTCCTGACGAACGTCTCGCCGCCGACCAGCGAGACGTGGCTCGACGTGGGGATCTCGATGGACCAGATCCTGGCGAACGAGACCGGCAAATACACGCAACTGCCGTCGCTCGAGCTGTCGATGGAGTCTGGCGAGACGTCGGGCGCCTGCGACACCGGCTACGCCTGCCCGTACACCAGCACCATCGTCTGGAAGAGCGCGAACACGCCGCTGCCGACCCAGAACAACCCGCGAGTTGTGTTCGAGCGGTTGTTCGGTGACGCCGGCACGACCGATCCGAAAGTGCGCGCGGCGCGCATGCGTCAGCAGAAGAGCATTCTCGACTCGGTCACCGAAGAAGTCGCGCACATGCAGGGCGCGCTGCCCGCGTCGGACCGCGTCAAGCTCACGGAATATCTGTCGGCGATTCGCGACGTCGAGCAGCGCATCCAGCTCGCCGAGGCGCAGGCCGGCGACGAGCTGCCGCTCGTCGAGCATCCCGCGGGCATTCCCGGCGACTGGGAAGCGCACATGAAGCTGATGCTCGACCTGCAGGTGCTGGCGTATCAGTGCGATCTGACGCGCGTCATTACGTTCATGGTTGGACGCGAGCACAGCGGCATGACGTATCCGCAGATTGGCGTGAACGATTCGCATCATCCGATCTCCCACTACGCCGGCGAGCTGGAGAAGATCGAGAAGGTCGCCAAGATCAACGCCTACCACATGAAGATGTTCGCGTACTACCTCGAGCGCCTGAAGGCCACGCCCGACGGCGACGGCACGCTCCTCGATCACATGACGATGATGTATGGTGCCGGGATTGCCGACAGCAACAGCCACGATCCCTACGACATTCCCATCGTGATGGCGGGCAAGGGGACCGGCTTCCTGAAGGGCGGCCGGCACATCCGGTTCAGGGACACGCCGCTAGCGAACCTGCATCTGACGCTGATGGATCAGTTCGGCGTCACGATGGACAAGTTCGGCGACAGCACCGGCCGCGTCGACGTGAAGATTCTGTCGTTATAGCCATGCCCGCGAAAGTCATTGCCGGAATCTGCGTCGTGCTCCTCTCGCAGGCAGGCGTGTTTGCGGCGGCCGACGTGCGTCTCATCAAGGCCATCCGGGCGAAAGACGTCGCGACGGTTCGCACGCTGGTCAAACAGCGCGTGGACGTGAACGCGCCGGAAGGTGACGGCACGACGGCGCTGCACTGGGCCGCCCACGTGGACGACCTGACGATCGCCGACGTGCTGATCAAGGCCGGCGCGCGCGCGGCTGTTGCGAACGAGAACGGGTTTACGCCGCTGCACGTCGCCTGCATCAATCGCAACGGCGTCATGGTCGAGCGCCTGCTGGCGGCAAAGGCCGATGCCAACGCCACGTCGATCAACGGCGAGACGGTGCTGATGACCTGTGCCCGCGCGGGCGATGCGCGCGGCGTGAAGGCCCTGCTCGTGAAAGGCGCGCGCGTCAACGTCAAGGAGACGTCTCACGACCAGACCGCGCTGATGTGGGCGGCCGCCCAGAAGCATCCTGACGTGACCGGTCTTCTCGTCGAGGCCGGCGCCGAGATCAACGCGCGTTCGCGCACCTTTCCGCAGACGGTGGTCGGTGAGCAGACGCAGCGATTCGGTCGCGAAGAGCTGAACTACACGGTACTGCGAGGGGGAAGCACGCCGCTGCTGTTTGCCGCCCGGTCGGGCGACGCGGCGTCGGCGAGACTGCTGCTTGCGGCCGGGGCCAGCGTCAACGATCAACTACCGGAAGGCATGAGCGCGCTCGTCGTGGCGGCGCACAGTGGTCACACGGAAGTCGGTCTGTTGCTGCTCGAGAAGGGCGCCGACCCGAACGCGGCCGATGCCGGCTACAACGCCATGCACGCGGCCATCCTCAGAAGCGATGTGACGCTGGTGAAGGCGTTGCTCGAGCGCGGGGCGAATCCAAACGTGCGCCTCGCGAGAGGCACGCCCATCCGCCGTGATACGACCGATTACAATCTGCCGGCCACACTCATCGGATCGACTCCGTATCTGCTGGCGGCGCGCTTCCTCGAGCCCGACCTCATGAAGGCGCTCGTCGCCAATGGGGCAGACGCCACGCTGACGACGCGAGATGGGGCCACGCCGTTGATGGTGGCGGCCGGCGCCGGTGCGGGCGGGAACTCCACGCGTCGCGGCATTGCCGTCATCGACGGTGGCGTCGTCGAGCCGGAAAGCGAAGTTCTGGAAGCTGTGACGATGGCGCTCGATCTCGGCGCCAATGTGAACGGCGCCAATCAGGCGGGCGATACCGCGCTCCACGTCGCTGCCGGACGCGGGCTCAATACCGTAGTGCAGTTGCTCGCAGACCGTGGCGCGGAGCTGAACGCGAAGAACCGGCGCGGATTGACGCCGCTGGCCGCGCTGATGCCGGGCAATGCGGTTCCCCGTCGACGAGGCGCGGCAATTACGGCCGCGGCGATTGCCGACGACGATAACGACGCGGATCGCGCGCCATCGCGTGCCCCGAACTTCCCCGAAACGATTGCGCTGCTGAAGAAACTGGGTGGGACTGAGTGATTCCTGTCATGGCAAATGGCTAATGGAAGATCAGGTCAGCTGACATCTGCCATCTGCCATCTGCCATCTGCCATCTGCCATCTGCCATCTGCCATGACTGACATCTCTACCTAGGCTGAGCCGTCCTCCCGCCTCCGCCGATACTGCCACCGCTCGACGAACCTGACGAACTCGACGAACCCGACGACGAACTCGACGAACCCGTCGAACTTGACGAACCCGACGAACTTGACGAACCCGACGAACCCACGTTCCGGCCTCCGCCAACGCTTCCTCCGCCAGTAGGCGTCGCGCTTTCACCACCCCCGCCACCGCTTCCCGCCGGCCGCACGCGGGTGTACCCGCGGCTCGTGGCAATGCCGCTGCCGCCTCGCGAGTCGGGCGATCCTGGCGGCGCGTAGCCCGATCCTGGATCGCTCGGGCCGCCGGTGTAGATACTGCCGGGATAGTACGGGTACCCTGGGGCCCCGTAGTAGTTGTAGTAGTTGCGATAGTACGGATAGCCGTAGCGATAACGATAGCCCGCGCCCCAATAGTACGGATACGCAAACGGTGAGTAGTAGTAATAGCTGCTGTAGAACGGATCGTAGAGCGGATAGGGATAACCCACGCCGCCGCCGGTGACGATCGTCGCGTTCAGATCGTTCGGGGACGTCGAGTACGAACCCGACGCCACGGGCGCGGGCGGATACACGCCGCTGTCGATATCGAAGCGGTCCGGATAGGCCTGCGCCACCATGAGGTCGATGACATCGGGCGAGACCTTTGCGTCGGCGAGCTGTCTGAGCACCCGGCTGTTCAACGTGAATCGCCCGCCCACTTCCAGGAGCACCGCTTCGACCGCCGGCGACTGCACCTTCGCATTGGCCTCGATGATGTCCTCGACATTGAGCGGCGCGGTCGTCGTCACGGGCATTCCGGTGTACGGATCGCTCGAGCGGCGATACCGCCTGACGCGCAGATCGTGATCGTTGTCGACGACGATCGCCTGCACGTCCACCCACTGTCCCTTGGCCATCGTCGTGATGCCCGAAACCGTCCGGGCGGGCCGCCCGGCGCAGTCGAGCGAGACGCGGGTAAACAGCCGTTCGCCGTCGCGCGACCACTCGCTGGTCTGCATGCCCTTGCATTCGCCCTGCGACAGCGGCTGGGCCGAGCCATCGGCGACGATCGTCTGGTCGAGCACGTCCTTGCCGTCCACGGTGGTGGTGATGGCGACGCCGAATCGTCCGGACGGCCTGACGCACACCATCGTGCCGGGCGCCAGCATCACGGGCTGCTGTCCGAGCTGATCCTGGGCAATCGTCCAGCACCCCAGATACGCGTTCCATCTCGAATCGAATCCGGTCGCCGAATCCTGCGCCATCGCCGGGGCCGAGACGATCGCTAATGCAATCGCGAAAGCCGGAAGGAATCTGTGTGCCATAAGGTCCTCTAAAACATGTAATGGATGCCGACCGTTGCCTTCAGACCGGTCAGATCGATCGAGTCGAAATCGAAGTCGGAATCGGGCGTGGCGTTCGACCAGAGATAACGCGCCTCGCCGCTGAGATACATTCGTTTCGCGACCTTGATATCCACGCCCCCGAACACCTGTGCGGTCGGCCTCCATCCGTCCGAACGCAAGGTTTCGGGGAAGATCTCCATGTTAACCGTATTGACGTCGATGAAGTCGCCGTATTGCAGGAGCTCGTAGCGCATCAGGCCCGCTCCCGCGCCGACGTAGGGCGTGACGGCAGCCGGAATCCACGCGCGCCTGCTGATTTCGCGCCCGTGCGGCGTGATCGCGAACTTGACGCTGCCGCTCAGGTTGAACTCGCGCAGCCTCGTCGATTGTGTAATCGGCAGACGCTGATTGTCGACGAAATCGCGATACTCCGAAAGCTTGCTCGCCTGCGACCAGTCGAAGCCGCCGACGATGCTCGTCCGCGGCGTGACCCAGAACTCCATGTCCATGCCGATGGCCGGTGCGTCGAAATCCCTGCGGTCGACGGTCAGCGTGCGCTGGATGAACGATTGCAGATCGCTCTCCGCGCGCGCGAACACCCAGCCGCTTCGAAATCCCACCATGCCATTGGGGGGACCGAACAGGAAGTCGGGCGCCGGCTGCTGGGCGGCCACCAGGGCGGGGGAGAGGACGAGCAGTGCAAGAGCCAGGACGATGGCCGGGGCACTGTGGCGCATCTGATACAGCCTCCTTGTCGGGTACGTCAGCTGAGATTGCAAGGACGGCACCAACAAAAGACCCTCGAATTCATTGAATTTACAACGAGAGGGGGTGTCCTGGCCGGATGTCCCGGACGTCCCCTTTGGTAGAATTCGTTCCGGAATGAAAACCGTTCGCTGACCAAGCGCAAGAGCCGGCTTTTGCGGCTCCGCATTCAGCATCGTCTCGTCAACGGCAAATTATCGCCGCGCGGCGGCGGGCGTAGGGGTCTTCGAGCTTTTTTTCCAAGACACGGTCCGGCTGAAGCCGGACACTACGTACCGGGGGGGGGGTTGCAATTAAGTGTTATAACACGTATAATGGTTTCATCAAGTTATGAAGACCCTGCGCGACGAACTGAAGATGACACGGCCCTTCAAGAGCGTCGAGGAAGAGGCCATCCTGAGCATTGCGCGCACGGCCGCGCTCCTCGAGCACGCCGGAGCGGAAGCCCTGAAGCCCTTCGATCTCACGATCACGCAGTACAACGTGCTCCGGATTCTGCGGGGGGCGGGAGACGCCGGCCTGTGCCGGAACGAAGTGGGGGAGCGGCTCGTTACGCAGGTGCCCGACGTGACGCGGCTGCTCGATCGGATGGAGACCAGCGGGCTGATCAACCGCCGCCGGAACGGCGAGGATCGTCGTTTCGTGGCTACCTACATTACCGACAAGGGCCTGAAGCTCCTCGAGAAGATCGATCGCGAGCTGCCGGCTATTCACGCCAGGCAGCTGGGGCACCTCAGCCAGAAGCGGCTCCGAGAGCTCATCGATTTGCTGGAGGAGGTCCGGAGCGCCCCGTGAGGGAATTTTTCCGGGCTAATAGGTGTTTACACACATAGCGTCATAACAACTAAGGAGACAGCATCATGAAAACCCAAACCGCCGTCGCAGCCAGCACTCTTGTCATCGATCGCAGCCATTCTGAAGTCGCGTTCCAGGTGCGTCACCTGCTCAGCAAGGTCCGCGGACGCTTCACCGATTTCGCCGGCACCATCGCCCTGGACGAGGCGAGCCCCGAGCGTTCGCACGTGTCGGTCACCATCAACGCGGCGAGCATCGACACGGCCGAACCCCAGCGCGACGCCCATCTTCGCAGTGCCGATTTCTTCGACGTCGAGAAGTTTCCAACCCTCACGTTCGAGAGCACATCGGTTGTGCCACGCGGACCGGATACCTACGATGTCGTCGGCGATCTGACGATTCACGGCACCACCAGACAGGTGACATTGCCGGCGAGCTTTCTCGGCGCCGCGCAGGACCCCTGGGGCAACACCAAGCACGTGTTCGAAGCGGAGCTCACGCTGAACCGCAAGGACTTTGGCTTGAGCTGGAACGCCGCACTCGAAACCGGCGGCTTCCTGGTGGGCGACGACGTCAAGGTGACGCTGTCTGTGCAAGCGAAATAACGCCATGACACAATAGCTGCCAACCAATGCCGTTTAGCCATCTGAACCTTCACCCGGATCTATTGAGGGGCATCAAGGACCTGGGCTTTCAGCGCCCGACGCCGATCCAGGCCGATGCCATTCCGCCGGCGATCGCCGGCCGCGATTTGCTTGCGTGCGCCCAGACGGGCAGCGGGAAAACCGCCGCATTCCTTCTGCCGATCGTCAACCGGCTGCTGGGCTTACCGCGCAGCAGCCGCGGGACGACGCGTGTGCTCGTCCTGACGCCGACGCGCGAGCTCGCGGCGCAGATTCTCGAAGACCTGAAGGATCTGACGGTGCACACGCCCATCAACGGCTTTGCCGTGTACGGCGGCGTCGGCATGGGCCCGCAGGAGCACGCCTTCCGCAGCGGCGTCGACGTCATCGTCGGGACGCCGGGGCGGCTGCTCGATCACTTCCGGCAGCCGTACGCGAAGCTCGGCGGGCTCGAGCACCTCGTCCTCGATGAAGCCGATCGCATGCTCGACATGGGCTTTCTGCCCGACATCCGGCGGATTCTCCGGCACATCCCCTCGAAACGGCAGACGCTGTTCTTCTCGGCGACGATGCCCGATCCGATCGTGAAGCTGTCGCACGAGATGCTGCACGACCCGGTGATGATCAACCTCGAGCGCAAGGCCGCGCCCGCGACCGGCATCACGCATGCCGTCTACCCGGTCCCTTCTCATCTCAAGGCGAAGCTCCTGCTGTCGTTGCTGAACGACGGCGGCATCAACGACGCCCTGGTGTTCACGCGCACGAAGCACCGCGCCGATCGGCTGGCGAAATATCTCGATTCACAGAAGGTGAGCGTTCAGCGCATCCATGGCAACCGGTCTCAGTCGCAGCGCACCGACGCGCTGGCCGGGTTCAAGAGCGGCAAATACCGTGTGCTGGTTGCGACCGATATTGCGGCGCGCGGCATCGACGTCAGCGCGCTTGGACACGTGATCAATTTCGATGTGCCGGCCGTGCCTGAGGATTACATCCATCGCGTCGGCCGGACCGCACGGGCCGAGTTGACCGGATCGGCCTTCACGATCGTCGCGCCCGAGGATGAATCGAACATCCGGGCGATCGAGCGCGCCATCAACAAGCGCCTGCCGAGGGTGACGGTTCCAGACTTCGACTACAACGCGCGCTCGGAGCCGAGGCTGGAAGTGCCGCACGCGCAGCGCATCGCGGAAATTCGTGCACGGAAGGCCGAAGAACGCGGCCGCGCGAAGGTCAACGCCGATCGGCGCGCGAGACATGCCCAGGGGCAGGGAACCTCACAGCCGAAGCCGCAGGGCCAGGGGCACGCGCCCGCACGGCCAGCCGGCGGGCCAGGGGGCAACCGGAAGCGTTTCCGTCCGCGCAAGCGCTGGCACTAGAGCCAGTTTTCAGTTCTCAGTAGTCAGTTCTCAGTTTGCGAGCCACTGAAAACTGAAAACTGAAAACTGAAAACTGAAAACTGACAACTAATAACTGACAACTGATAACTATTTCGCTATCTTGCGCTCGAAGACCATCTCCCGCCTGGACCCTGCGTCGATCACCTGGAAGTCGCTCGGAATTTCAAAAAGCTGAGGCGACGGCTCGCCGCGCGTGAGGTTCGTGAGCCGGTACGTCGTTTCTCCGAACCGCGGATCCGATTGCTTGCTCATCACGAGCACTTTCAGATCTGGCGACGTCCAGCGCTCGGAGACGATGGTGATCGGCTGCTCGTTGCCGATCTCGCCTGCCGGAATGGTCGTGGTGCTGCGCGTGCCTTCGACTGCAACACCCTCCATGAAGGTCGTGCCGAGCTGCTCGACGGCCGGCTGGGCGACGTTCGGACCAGCGAAACCAGCAATGGCCGTTGTGTTGTGATACATCACGCTAGCGCCCGCTCCCACTCCTACTCCAACTCCCGCTCCGACTCCCACTCCCGCGCCACCGGGAGCTGGCGGTGGAACAGGCGGTGGTGCTACGGCCACTTCCGATTGTTGGACCCTCACCCCGGCGGCCGCCGTCCATGCCGCGCCGGTCATCTTGTTCATCATGATGTGCGGCGCGGGCATCTTGTGCGCAACCTTGTTCTGCAGGTCGAGCATGATCATCGTGCCCGTTGTCGGGTCGGAGATCTGCACGCTGCGGGGTTGGTCACCGGCGCCAGGACCATTGACGAGCGGGCCGAACATCGCAAACCCCTGTTCGCGGCGCGTGCGGCCCTGGCCGTCCCGGGCCATCTGGGCCTTGTTCTGCCGGACGATGCGGTTGCCGTCGGCCAGCACCTGGACGACATCGGTCACCGCCTCCGCCGAGTAGGGCGCCCCGGCGAGAGGCTCGCTGTCGACGGTAATCGGTTCGTTCATGAACTCGATGTTGATCGGGCTGCTGAAGCCGATGACGTTGGCTCCGCCCTGCGCGCGTACGCCAGGCGCGGCCAGGGTGAGCAGGACTGCGAGGACGAACATCTTGCGAATCATCGGGGCCTCCAGGGGTCAATCCGAACCGCTCGTATTGACGCGAATGGCGCGCGCTCTTCCATCTTCTCCGAGAAGCACGTCGGCTTCAATCATCTCATTTGGTGGTACCAGCGGCGACCGCAGCGAGCCCAGCGAGGCGCCCGGCATCTGGACGCGAACGATCTGGAACGGGCCGGCGCGCTCCTGTTCGGTCATGGGCAGAAGCGGGACGAATTCGACCTGGCTGTGTGCGGCAGGCGATACAGCTGCTGCTGTGGCCGACGGTTGATCAGAGGCGGGTTGACGGTCCGGCTCAGTCCGGACACCACGTGCTGGGTGGCCCGGCTGAAGCCGGGTACACGTACCGAACGGTCCGGCTGAAGCCGGACACTACGTACTGATTCCTGCGCGGACTCCGGTTGCCTTGGAACAGGCGCCGGGGGGGGACCCGCGAGCGTCACTTCGGTCGACTCCTGGGCCGCGCTGTCGGTCGTGCCCGGCTCGGGACGGACGTTCACGGCAATCGCCAACACAGCCGCGGCCGCGACCGGCCACATGACCCACGCTCTCGAACGTGCACGCCGCGCACGTTCTGGAAGCGACGCGGATGCCAGGATTCGCGCTTCAAGGTGCGGCGCCTCGAGGCGCTCGTCCTCTCGAGCCACGTCCCCGAGCAGGTCGCTCAGCAGTTGTTCTTCGTGAGTATCAGCCATCGCTTCCCAACCTCTTCGTCAATCTGGTGCGCTTTCTCTCCGGCACTCTCGACCTTCATGAGCGCGCGGCATCGCTCGATGAGCATCTGCCGCGCCCGGCTCAAACGTGACCGGATCGTGCCGACCGGACACCCGGCTATCTGCGCGGCGTCCTCGTAGGAAAGCCCGTTCAGCTCGCACAGCACGACGACCTCGCGATAGTGGACCGGCAGGCGAAAGATCGCGAGGCGAAGCTGCCGTGTCATCTGCGTGCGCGAGATCGATTCAGCGGGATCGGCGCCGGTCGCGAGCGCGGCATCGTCTTCGTCAAAGATGGCGTCGATGCTGATCTCGATGCGCACCTTGCTGCGCTTGTACTGCTGCAGGACCAGGTTGCGGGCGATGCCGTACAGATACGTCGAGAGCGACGCGACCGCCGGATTGAACCGGGCGGCGCTCCTGGTGAGCGCCACGAAGACATCCTGCGTGACGTCTTCGGCGGCTTCCTTCGACCCGAGCATCTGCCGGCTGAAGCGGTACACCGTTCGATGGTGCCGGCGGAAGACGATGGCCAGCGCCTCGCGATCGCCCGCCGCCATCCGCTCGAGCAGTTCCGGGTCTGAAGGGTCGCTGGTCACGCTAATCGGTGATTGGGTTCCTGGCGGCCGGAAGTTCCAAATACCACCATCAGACTCTTTTTCGGTAGAGTTGGTCTTGTCAGGCCCGCGATGACCTACGTTTTTGGCGTGTTCGAGTTCGACGCTGCCTCCCTCGAGCTGCGGAAATCCGGGCGTCTTGTTGCGCTCGAGCCCCAGCCTGCGCGCGCGCTGGGCCTGCTTCTCGAGCGAGCCGGGCAAACCGTGTCGCGCGAGGAACTGAGCGCCTGGGTCTGGGGCAACGATACGCACGTCGATTTCAATCGCGGGCTGGCCTACTGTGTCAGTCAGATCCGCTCGGCCCTTGGCGACACCGGCGAAAGCTCGCGCTTCATCCAGACGCTGCCGAGGCGGGGGTTCAAGTTCATCGCTCCGGTCACACGCAAGGATCTGGTCGCTGCCGGCGCAGTTGCCGCTCCCATCGTGCCCGGTGGTTGTGTCCAGCCGACCGGCTGGATGTCTGTTTCGTCCCGTGCGGTACGCGTCGCACTTGGCGCGGCCGTGTTGCTGGTTCTGGGTGCCCTGGTTGTGGCCTTCAGCGATCGCCTCGATAGCGAGCCGCGGCGGCCAATCGTGGCGGTTTCGATCTTCGATAACGAGACGGGCGACAGCCGTTACGACCGGGCCGTCCATGCGCTCTCAGACACGGTCGTCGATCGGCTGACCAGCCTGGGTCCCAATCGGATCGGCATCGTCGGCAACGCGGCGATCCTGCGCATGCCGCGCAATGCGCGCGATCTCGATCACATCGAAGCGCAAACAGGCGCGTCTCACCTCATCCTGGCACAACTGCAGCCGACCAACGGCGATCTGACCCTGCTGATGCATCTGATTCGACTGGACGACGGCACGCATCTGTGGACGCGTCGAATCGCGCGGTCCGCCAACGGCTCGCTCGACGGTCTGGACCTCGAAGCCGCCCGCATGATCGAGTCTGGCGTGCGCGAACACGTCCTCCCAGCGAGTCCTAATCCGTAGTCTCAAGTCTTTCCAGCGAGGCGGGTTGGCGCCTCAACGAATCCTCGTTCGTCTCGCTTGCGACTCACGTGTAACATGCCGGCTATGTTGAACCGTCGGCAATTCGTTCGATTTGTTCCCACGCTCGGGACGTTCGTTCTTTTAGGTGATTTCGCCCGGGCGCAGGGATCTGACGCCGTTCCTGCGTGGCCGGGCCCGCCGCCCGCGCCGGGTGCGGCGCGTGACGAATCATTTCCAAGCCAGCACGCCTTTCTGGTCAAGGAGATGGTGGGTGTGGCGCACGGGAATCTCGCGCGCGTCAAGGAGCTCCTCGCCCAACATCCCTCCCTTGCGAAGGCCTCCTGGGACTGGGGTTACGGCGACTGGGAAACCGCACTTGGCGGGGCGTCGCACGTCGGCAACCGTGCCATCGCCGAATTGCTGATCGAGCAGGGCGCCGGTCCCACGATCTTCTCCGCCGCGATGCTGGGGCAGCTCAATGTCGTCAAGGCATTTGCCGCCGCCATTCCGAATGTGAATCAACTTCGAGGCCCACACGGCATCCCGCTCGTCAATCATGCGCGCGCGGGCGGCGCGCAGGCGGCAGAGGTGCTGCGATTCCTCGAGTCGGTTGGAAATTTGCCGAAGACAGGAGATGTCGAGCCATTGACTGAAGCCGACCGGACATCTCTTGAAGGCCGCTACGCCTTTGGCAGCGGGTCGCGGGACGCGTTTGTCGTCGATGTCGTTCAGAATGCGCTCGGCATCGCTCGTCCTGGCGCTACGCGGCGCGTGCTCACGCATCTCGGCAGGCTCGAGTTTCATCCTGCGGGCGCGCCGGCCGTGCGTATTCGCTTCGAGCGTACGGGAAACGGAGTGACGTTGAGCTTGTTGGATCCGGATCTGGTTGTGCGGGTGGCCAGGCAGGGCTAAAGCCCTGCGCCACCGGATAGGCAGGCTGAAACCCTGCGCTACCGAATCCGGCGTGGCCAGTGACTGTCGACTTCGACATGCGCCTTACGACTGTCGACTTGCGCCGTACGACTTCACCTGACGGGTACCGGCTGATTGGCGCCAATCCCCAAGCCCTGATCCCGAATCCCTGATTGCGCAGTCTCCGACCCCCGGCGCTCGCCAATCTGCTGCCGCCACATCGCATAGTACAGACCCTTCTGCGCGACGAGCTCGTCGTGGCGGCCGGTCTCGACGATACGGCCGCGCTCGAGGACGTAAATGCGATCGGCATGAAGAATCGTCGACAGGCGATGCGCGATGAGAATCGTCATCGACTCGCCCGTACTCGCCACGTCGCGGATCGTCTCGACGATGCCTTCTTCGGTCAAAGAGTCGAGCGACGAGGTGGCCTCGTCGAAGACGAGCAGCTGGGGCCGCCGGAGCAACGCGCGGGCGATCGAGAGACGCTGCTTTTCGCCCCCGGACACCTTTACGCCACCCTCGCCGATGACCGTGTCGAGTCCTTTCGCCGCCCGCGCGAGCAGGCTGTCGCAGGCCGACCGGCGAAGCACGTCGAGGCATTCGGCGTCTGTCGCCTTCGGATTCACGAACAGCAGGTTTTCGCGAATCGTGCCGGAAAAGAGCTGCGTGTCCTGTGTGACGAAGCCGATCCGTTCCCTCAGCGCGTCGAGGTCGATGTCGCTGCTCGACAGGCCGTTGTACAGAATCCGGCCCGATCCTGGCGGGTACAGCCCGACGAGCAGCTTCACGAGCGTCGTCTTTCCCGCGCCGGACGGACCGACGAACGCGATCGTTTCGCCGCGTCGCACCGCGAACGCGATGTCGCTCACGGCAGGTGAGGCCGCCGACTGGTGCTGGAATGTCACTCGATCGAACTCCAGCGTGCGCACGTCGTCCAGCGGCAGCGGATTGACCGGCCGCGGCTCTTTGGGTATCTGCAATATGCCTTCGAAGATGTTCAGCGACGCTTCGGTCTCGCGGTAGATGTTGATGATGTTGCCCAGCTCCTGGAGCGGCCCGAAGATGAAGAACGAGTAGATCCACAGCGAAAAGAACTGGCCTACCGTGATGTCGCGCCGGAAGATGAGGTAGAGCATCAGGAACAGGATGCTCGTGCGCAGGAAGTTCACCGCGGTGCCCTGGATGAAGCTGAGGCTTCGCAGATACTTCACCTTTTTCAGTTCGAGCTTGAGGATTTTGCCGGTCGTGCTGTTCAGCCGTTCGATTTCCTGCTGGCCCAGGCCGAGGCTCTTCACCAGCTCGATGTTTCGCAGCGATTCGGTGGTCGATCCCGCCAGCGCCGTCGTCTCGCCCACGATCTGCTTCTGAATCGTCTTGATGCGCTTGCTCAACACCGAGCTGATGAGCCCGAGGACGGGAACCGTCAGGAAGTAAACAGGCGCGATGAGCCAGTGCACCGAGAAGGCGTAGACCATGACGAAGATGATCCCGACCAGCGAGGTGAAGAGCACGTTGATCGACGCCGAAATGAGCTTTTCGACGTCGGCGCGCACCTTCTGCAGCTTGCCGAGGGTTTCGCCGCTGCGCTGGTCTTCGAACACCGAGTAGGGCAGCTCGAGGGAATGCCGGATGCCGTCTGAATAGAGCTGGGCGCCGAGCCGCTGGGTGATCAGACTGATGTAGTAATCCTGGAAGTTCTTCGCGACGCGCGACACGAACGCCACGCCGACGGCCGCCGCCAGCAGCAGGCTGACGCCCCGGAAAAACTCGCTCGTGGTGTACTCGGCGAAGCGCGTCGCGTAGTTGTCGATGACGTATCGAAAAATCAGGGGATCGAGGAGCGAAAAGACCTGATTGATGGTCGCCAGCACAAGAGCCAACGCAACCAGGCGCCAATAGTTCTGTAGATAACCGTACAAAAGCTTCATGTTTACCGCACTATAACCGAATGTTTACGCACTCGTTGCAGCATGTGCCCCGCGCCGTTACGCGGGCTGACAATACTCGACTCTCAGGTGCGAGTCGCTCTCTTCGCGGAATGGGATCTTGACGCACCTGGCGGTCTGCGGACCACAACCGCCGGGCTCGTGGATCATTCGCCCGACGACATCCACGTCATTCCTTACCTCAATCAACCTGGTCTCTCCTCATTGCTGCGGGTGAATGAACTAATCGCTCGTTTGCGGCGCCAGCGCATCGAGCTCGTCCATATCGCCTCGTGCGGGCACGTCGCGCTTGCCTCGCTGCTTCTCGCCGCGAGGCTGCACCTGCCGCTCGTTGGTTCGTTCGACCTCGACTCTCTGATGACAACGGCGCTGAGGCGGCGGTACCTTCGGACGTTGTCCGAGGTCTGCCACAAAGTCCTCGTGTCGTCGGCGTGCGCGCACACGACGCTCGGCCGCCTCACGGACCCCGCCAACGTGGCCGCCTGGCGTCCTGGAGTGGACATCGAGACGTTCACCCCCAGGAAGCGAAGCGCGAGCCTGCGCGAACAATGGCAAGTATCGCCAGACCGTGCGGCGGTGATCTACGCAGGCACGCTCTCGGAAGAGCACGGCGTATGGCGGTTGCTCTCGATGGAGCTCGAGCTGCGCCGCACGCGTCCGATGCATCGGCTGATCGTGGCCGGCGACGGCCCGGCGCTCATGCGCCTTCGGTATAAGTGCCCGCACGCCATCTTTCTCGGCCACGTGCCCGATTCCCAGATGCCCGAGCTGCTGGCATCCGCCGACGTGTTCGTCTCACCGAGCGAGCGGCAATCGACGCATCACGCCGTCCTCGAAGCGCAGGCCTGTGGTCTGCCCGTGGTCGTGATGGCGAAAGGTGCTGCGCGCGAGCGCACGACCTCGGACGCCGCGATCGTCTGCCGCTCCGATGCCGACTTCATCGTCGGCACGGCTGCACTGGTCAGGACCGAAGACCGGCGCGCATTGATGGGACGTGCGGCGCGGCAGCACGCGCTGGCCCAGCGATGGGAATCTGGTCTCGCTCCTCTATTCGCGCAGTATCGAGCCCTGGCTGCCACTTCCAGGCCCGTGCGGCCGGAATCGATCGGCGTGGTGCGCGAGCACCACGTCAACTCCTAGAAGCGGTTTCAAAACTGCTCAGTGCGCCAGCCGCCGAAGGTGGCACAGGGCTTCAGCCCTGTCGATCGGGCGGCTGGCGGACAGGACTAAAGTCCTGTGCCACATCACCGGCAGTTTTGAGACCAGCCACCTCACACGCTCGCGAGGCTGCGTTTGAAGGCACCCGTGGCGAGCGCAACGCCCACGAAGATCACTGCGCCCGCCAGCGCCATGCGCCGTGTGATCACCTCACCGATAAACACGTATCCCCACAACACGCCAAACACCGGAATCAGATACGTCACCGTGAGCGTTCGCGACGGTCCGACGCGAGACAGCAGTCGAAAGTACAGAACGTAGGCGATTCCCGTACAGAAGACGCCGAGCAGGATTGCGCTGATCCAACTGACGCTGTCCGGCGCGGTTCGAGGCCAGTACACGACGGCCGGACCGAGCAGCACCACGGTGGCCGCGACGAGACTTCCGGTGGCGTTCACCAGCGGATCGGTGCTCCCGAGGTGCCTTCGCGTGTAGTTCGCCGAGATGCCGTAGAGAAACGCCGCCGTCAATCCCGCAACCACCGCCCAGGTCCCGCCATCGTTCGAGAACGACAGCCTGTCCCAGACGAGGATGAGCACGCCCGTGAAGCCGACGAGCAACCCGAGCAGACGTTGGCCCGAAGGGGTCTCGTGCAGCCAGACAAACGCGACGAGCGCGCCGAACAGCGGTGCCGTCGAATTCAGTACCGCCGCGAAACCGGCGGTGACAAAGAGCACGGCATACGCGAACAAGGTGAACGGCACGGCCGAATTGATTGTCCCGAGAACCGCCAGCGGCACGGCGCTCTGCGAGAGCCCCTTCAGCCCGCCGCGCCTGGCCAGAACCGCCACGAGAAACACCGCTCCGATGCCCACGCGCGCGGCGATGAGCGGAATTGGTCCGAACGCGGGGGCGGCCACCCGCATGAAGAGAAATGACGCGCCCCAAATCGCGCCGAGTACGAACAAATCGATGAGATCACGCGTGCTCAACGAGCGTCAGCCTCTCGATAATCTCCCGGGCGGCGAGGACGAGGTCGGCATTGCTTGCCGCGCGCGTGCCATCCGGTAGCCTGAGAGTATCCTCGAAACCGACGCGCGTGTCGTAGCGGCGCTTGACGGCCAGCTCGACGAAGTGCCAGGTATAGTGACCCAAGCCGTGCAGCAGCCGCGGGGTTTCCACGCCCTGGAGCACCGATTCAATCTGCGTGAGATTCGCGGATGCGCGGCACGACGCCTCTGCCGGCTCGAGAAGAATCCGCACGCACTGGTCGGCCAGCTTGCTGCCAACCAGCGCGGCAGCCGCCGGCGCGTTCCAGATTCCGGCCTCCACGCCCACGCCCTTGTCGAGTAGTAGTTGCATGACGTCGATGGCGCCCGCTTCGTGCAGGTTGACCGACGCGAAATCCGGCAACACGTTCCACGCACGAATCATCGCGAGGCGCTTCGCGAGATCGGGAACGATCCATGCGCCCGTGCTGACGCCCAGGGGAATGCCCGGGCACGCGTCGCGAATCGCCCCGATCGTGTCGGCGAGGTCGCTGGCGGCGAGCGACTCGTTGCCGTTTAAGTCGCGCACGTGCACATGGATGGCGCTCGCGCCCGCCGCCACGGAGGCTTTCGCCTCCGTGGCCTGTGTTCGCGGCGTGATCGGGATTTCGGGGTGGTCCGTCCCCGATCGCGTGCCGTTGAGTGCGGCCTGGATCGTCACCGGTGAAACCTCCTCGCCGCGAATTGCAGAAGGCGTACCGCGGCCGCATCGTCTGGGATCCCTCATTTCACTCAGCAATTGATGAGGCCCGTCGAAAAAGCCGCAGACGGGTGCCGGTAAATCGGCACAGTGCCGAAGATTCGGCAACCGCGTTCGGCACTTCTTCGGCACTCCTCCGTCACAGAGTGGCCCTTTTCCTCGAATTTCTGCGTTGTCTGGACCACCACGCGATGTGGAAAGGAAATTGCCATGTCGATCGGCATGATGAAACGAATGCTCCTCATGTTGACCGTGATGGCAGGACTCATCGGCGGTCTCGGCTTTGTGAAGTTCCAGCAGATTCAGGCGGCCATCGCTCAAGGGGCCTCGTTCCAGATGCCGCCCGAAGCCGTCACCACGATCGCGGCGCGGGAGACAGGTTGGCCTGCCACCGTGAGCGCGATTGGATCGGTGGCCGCCGTTCAAGGTGTCACCGTCAGCGCCGACTTGTCGGGCACGATCGATCGCATCGCGTTCGACTCCGGAAAGTCGATGCGGCAGGGCGACGTGCTCGTCGAGCTCGACACGCGGCAGGAGCGGGCGCAGCTTGCTGCTGCGGAAGCACAGCGCGACCTGGCCCGCGTCAACTTCGATCGTATGCAGGGCTTGTTGAAAGAAAACGTGATCTCGCGCGCCGAGTTCGACAGCGCCACGGCCGACAGCAAGCAGACCGAGGCGCGGGTCGGGGAGATTCGCTCGGCCATCGAGCGAAAGACCATCCGGGCGCCGTTCTCCGGAATCCTGGGTATTCGTCAGGTCAATCTCGGGCAGTACCTGTCGAGTGGCGATCCGATCGTGCAGCTCCAGTCGCTGAATCCCATCTATGTGAACTTCGATGTGCCGCAGGACGCCATCGCCCAGATGCGCATGGGCCGCGAGGTCCGCATCACGCTTGCTGACGCGGCTGGACCAAAGAACCTGGCAGGCGCCGGATTCCTCGGCCGTGTGACGGCGATCGATTCGACCGTCAACGAGAACACGCGGAACATCCAGGTCCAGGCGACCTTGTCCAACCCCGAAGGTACGTTGCGGCCGGGCATGTTCGTACAGGCCGAGGTGGCCGTGGGGAAGGGACGCTCGCTCGTGGCGCTTCCGGCGACGTCGATCAGCTACGCCCCGTACGGCGACTCCGTGTTCATCGTGGGCATGGTGAAGGGACCGAACGGCGACACCTACAAAGGCGTGCGTCAGCAGTTCGTGAAGGTCGAGGGGGCGCGCGGCGATCAGGTCGGGATCGTCGCGGGCGTCAAGCCGGGCGACGAGGTCGTCACATCTGGTGTCTTCAAGCTGCGCAACGGCGCGGCGGTGCTTGTCAACAACAAGGTGCAGCCGGCGAACGATCCGTCGCCGACGCCGGCGGACAACTGACGTAGATGGTCGATGGGCGATGGTCGGCGGTCGATGGGCCATAGGCGCCCACCGATAGACCATCGACCATCGCCCGATGACCATTGCCCATCGCCCATCGCCCATACTGAAAGGTTCACTCGATGCGATTCACAGATCTCTTCATACGACGCCCCGTGCTCGCGATCGTCGTCAGCCTCGTCATTGTCATTGCCGGGCTGCAGTCGATTCGCTCGCTCAGCGTGCGGCAGTATCCACGCAGCGATATCGCGATCGTCAAGGTCTCGACGGTGTACGTCGGCGCGAATGCCGACCTCGTGCGCGGGTTCATCACGACACCGCTCGAGCGCGTCATCGCCAGCGCCGACGGCATCGACTACATGGAGTCGTCCAGCGCCCAGGCCGTGAGCACGATTACCGTACACCTGAAGCTCAACTACGACACCAACGCGGCGCTCACGCAGATTCAAGCCAAGGTCGCGCAGGTGCGCAACGACCTGCCGCCCGAAGCCGAGGCGCCCATCATCGAGCTCGAAACGGCCGACAACCAGTTCGCGGCCATCTACATCGGGTTCTCGTCGGCCGAGCTCGATCAGAGCCAGATTACCGACTACCTGACGCGGGTCGTCCAGCCGAAGCTGAGCGCCATCAGCGGCGTGCAGCGCGCCGACATTCTCGGCGACCGCACCTTCGCGATGCGCATCTGGCTGAAGCCCGAGCGCATGGCGGTGTACGGCATTTCCCCGACAGCCGTCCGCGATGCGCTGGCCCGCAACAACTACCTGTCGGCGCTCGGCCGGACCAAGGGCTCGATGGTGTCGGTCAACCTCATCGCCAACACCGATCTCCGATCGGCAGAGGAGTTTCGCCAGCTCGTCGTGAAAGAAGACGGCGGCGTGGTCGTGCGCCTTGGCGAAATCGCCGACGTCGTGCTCGGCGCGGAGAACTACGAAGAAGAAGTGCGGTTCAACGGCGAGACCGCCACGTTCCTGGGGGTCTGGGTCTTGCCGACCGCGAACTCGCTCGACGTGATCGCGAGCGTGCGCCAGGCGCTGCCGCAGATCCAGTCTCAACTGCCGGTTGGAATGAAGCTCGGTGTGCCGTACGACTCGACCGAGTACATCCAGGACGCCATCGACGAGGTGCTGCGCACGCTTTCCGAGACGCTGCTCATCGTCATCGTGGTCATCTTTCTGTTCCTCGGCTCGTTCCGCGCCGTCATCATCCCGATTGTGGCGATCCCGATCTCGCTCGTCGGCGCCGTGTTCCTGATGCTGGTGGCCGGTTTCACGATCAACCTGCTGACGCTCCTGGCCATCGTGCTGTCCGTGGGCCTCGTCGTCGACGATGCGATCGTGATGGTGGAAAACATCGAGAGGCACCTGCACGAGGGCAAGAGCGCATATCGGGCGGCCATCGAAGCCGCGCGCGAGCTCGTGGGCCCGATCATCGCGATGACGATCACGCTGGCAGCGGTGTACGCGCCGGTCGGCATTCAGGGTGGCCTCACGGGTTCGCTCTTCAGGGAGTTCGCGTTCACGCTGGCGGGCGCGGTCATCGTGTCGGGCATCGTGGCGCTGACCCTCTCGCCGATGATGGGCGCGAAGCTGCTGCGTGCGGGCGACACCGAGCGCGGGTTCGCCGGCTGGATCAACCGGCGATTCGACAGCGTGCGTCAGGCGTACACGCGCACGCTGACGGGCACGCTGCGCTTTCGCCCGGTCGTGCTGACGTTGTGGGTCATCGTCGCGCTGCTGATGGCGCCGTTCTACATGTTCTCCCAGCGCGAGCTGGCGCCAGCCGAGGATCAGGGCGTCGTGTTCGGCATCATCCAGGCGTCGGCGAACTCCACGATCGACCAGACGTCGCTGTTCACCAAACAGGTGGCCGATGTGTACCGGTCGTTCCCCGAGAGCAAGAGCATCTTTCAGCTGACCTACCCGACCGGCGGGTTTGGCGGGATGGTGACCAAGCCGTGGAGCGAGCGGACGAAGACCGCGCAACAGCTGTTGATGGAATCGATGGGCCCGCTGTCGCAGATTCCGGGCATTCGAGTCATCCCGCTCACGCCGCCGGCCCTGCCCGGCGGTGGCGATTTTCCTGTCGATCTCGTCATCGCTTCGCCGGCCGAACCGGAGCGCTTGAACGAAATCGCGCAGAAGCTCGTGCAGAAGGCGTTTGCCAGCGGCATGTTCATCTTCGCCGACGCCGATCTCAAGTTCGATCAGCCCCAGGCGGAGGTCGTGTTCGATCGCGACAAGGTGCGGTCGCAGGGCGTCGAGCTGAGCCAGGCCGGCCAGGATCTGTCCACGCTGCTCGGCGGCAACTACGTGAACCGCTTCAGCATTCAGGGGCGCAGCTACAAGGTCATTCCGCAGATCAAGCGCGCCGAACGGCTGGCGCCCGAACAGCTCTCGCGGATCTACGTCACGGGCTCCAAGGATCAGCTCGTACCGCTCTCCACGTTCGCGACCCTCGAAACCACGACACAGCCGCGCGAGCTGAAGAAGTTCCAGCAGCTCAACGCGGTGCGCATCCAGGGTGTCATCCCGCCGCCCGTGCCGCTCGATCAGGCGTTGCGCTTCCTCGAAGACGAAGCGCGCGCCTCCCTTCCAGAAGGGTTCACGATCGACTACGCGGGAGAGTCGCGGCAACTGCGAACGGAAGGCGGCAAGTTCCTCGGGACGTTCCTGCTCTCGGCGATCCTGATCTATCTCGTGCTGGCGGCGCAGTTCGAAAGCTTCCGCGATCCGTTCATCATCCTCGCGGGCTCGGTGCCGCTGGCCATTTCGGGCGCGCTCCTGTTTTCGTTCCTCGGCTTCACGAGCTTGAACATCTACAGCCAGGTGGGGCTCATCACGCTCGTCGGCCTGGTGTCGAAGAACGGCATCCTGATCGTGCGAGTTCGCGAATCACCTGCAGGAGACGGGCAAGGACAAGCTGCGCGCGATTATCGAGGCGGCGGGCACCCGTCTTCGCCCGATTCTGATGACGACGGCGGCCACCGTGGTCGGACATTTCCCGCTGGTGCTTGCAACCGGGCCCGGCGCGGGCGCGCGCAACAGCATCGGCATCATGCTCGTGACCGGCATGGTCATCGGATCGTTCTTCACCTTGTTCGTGGTGCCGTCGATTTACATGCTCCTGGCGCGCACGCATCGCGCGGAAGCGTCAGAGGCTGTGTTGTCGCCGATGGCCACGCCAGCAACGGAGTCTGCATTATGAGAAGGACATACGTCATCGCGCTTGGTCTTCTGGTCTCGTCAATAATCGTGTCGGCACAGAACCTTACGAACCCCACGAACTCGACGAACCACGACCGACGACCCGACGAGCGCCGCCAGGACTCTGTCCTTTCCCTCGACGAAGCCGTTCGCCGGGCCATCGAAAACAATCCCGATCTGGCCAGCGTGCGCTCGAGCACGCAGGTCGAGGCCGCCCGGGTGTCCGAGAGCGAGAGCGCCTATACGCCAGTGTTCTCCACGGTCGTCGGCGCCACGAGCAACTCCACGCCGCCGTCGAACTTTCTCCTGGGCGAGCGGGGCGTCGATACCAGGGATTGGTTCTCGTCCACCGGTGTGCGGCAGCGTCTCGCGTGGGGCGCCGGCACGTGGCACTTCTCGTGGGATACGTCCCGCACCACGTCCGACAGTCCGCTGACGAGCTTCGATCCCAGCCTGCAGTCGGGATTCCAGTTCGCGTTCTCGCAGCCGCTGCTCAAAGACCGAAAGATGGATCTCGCGCGACAGCAGACGATCGTCCCACGGCGCAGCCTGGAGAGCTCGGAGCTGCGCGTCAGGGAATCGGTCGTGCAAACGACCGCTGCGGTGAAGCAGGCGTACTGGACGTTGAAGGCCACGCTGGCGAACGTCATGGTGCAGCAGCGCTCGCTCGAGCTGGCTCAGGAGCTGGTGCGTCAGAACAAGGCGCGCGTCGACATCGGTCAAACGCCTCCGCTCGACCTGCTGCAGGCCGAGGCGGAGGTCGCCCAGCGCCGCGAGAATCTGATTCGCGCGACTGCGGCGGCTGGCGATGCGGAAGATCGTCTGCGGCGGCTCATCATGGATCCGGCCGACACGTCGTTCTGGCGGACGCGCCTCAGCCCCAGTCGACGAGCCGATCGGCAGCGGCGTCCTGCCAGACGTGGACGCGATCGCCGTCAGGCGAGTTCGCCGGGCGCTACGATCTCGCTCGCGCGCGCAAGGACATCGACAACGTGACGACGAACATGGATTACTTCAGACAATCAGAAGCTGCCCGACGTCAGGCTCGAGACGTCGTATCGCAGCAACGGCCTGGGCGGCACGCGAGTTCCTGCGCGACGGCGGATTCCCGGGTACCGTCACCGGCACCCGTGAATCGCGGGCTATGGCGACGTGCTCGGCGACATGTTCGGCAGCTCGTATCCGACGTGGAGCGTCGGCCTGACGGTGAGCTACTCGCTCGGCCGCAGCTACGAGGAGGCCGGGCCTGGCGCGCGCGACGGTGGAGCGGCGGCAGGCAACGCAGCGCATCGCGAGCCTGCAGCTCCAGATTGGCGAGACGCTGCGTCAGGCGGCAAGGCAGGTGCAGAGCACGGCGGAGCGCATCGAAGCGACACGCGCCGGACAATCCGTGGCACGCGCAGCGGCTCGACGTCGAGCAGCGGCGTTTCGAGGTCGGTCTGTCGACGAGCTTTCTCGTGACGCAGGCGCAGCGCGATCTCCTGCAGGCCGAAGTGAATCTGCTGCAGGCGATGCTCGACCATCAGTCGGCGCTCGTCAGCTACGAAGCGTTGCAGCAGGCGCCCGGCCGTCAGCGATCCGGATACAGGCTCGCGAGGCACGACCGTCGTGTCGCTGCCCGCCACGGCTCCGCAGGGTTTGTTCCGCCCCGGCGCGGGCACGGGCTTCTGAGCATTGCCGAATTTTCGATTGACGATTGCCAAATTGGATCGGGGCAATCGTCAATTGAGAATGTGGCAATGCAGGTTATCGGGGGGCCGAGGGGCGTTCGATACCGAGCTTCGCCATCTTCGATTGCAGCGTCGTGCGCTTCATGCCGAGCTTCGCCGCGGCGCCCGACGGACCGCCGACCAGCCAGTTGGCGGCCTCGAGCGCGTGACGGATGTGCTCGCGCTCGGCCTCTTCGAGCGTGAACTCACTCAATCGCGCCGCGCATCACTGTCGTGGCCGTTTCGCGGCTGCCGCAACTCCGCCAGCGGCGCTGCCAGGCTCGAGCCGCGCGTCAGAATGACGGCGCGCTCGATGAAGTTCTCGAGCTCGCGGATATTGCCTGGCCAGTGGTACTCGGACAGCGCGTTCATCGTGTCGGTGGGAATCGTGTCGATGGGCCTGTTCATCCGCCTCGCGAACTTTCGTGGTGAAGTACTGGACGAGCGACGGAATGTCCTCGCGGCGCTCGCGCAGCGGTGGATTCACGATCGGGAACACGTTGAGGCGGTAGTAGAGGTCGCTCCGGAACTCCTTGTCGGTGACCATCGTCGCCAGGTCGCGGTTGGTCGCGGCGACCAGCCGGATGTCGACGCGGATCGTTCTCGTGCTGCCGAGGCGCTCGAATTCCTGCTCCTGCAGCACGCGCAGGAACTTCGACTGCAGCTCGAGCGGAATGTCGCCGACCTCGTCGAGGAACAGCGTTCCGCCGTTGGCCAGCTCGAAGCGGCCGAGCTTCTGCGCGATCGCGCCGGTGAAGGCCCCCTTCTCGTGCCCGAACAGCTCGCTCTCGAGGAGACCGGTCGGAATGGCGGCGCAGTTCAGCTTCACGAACGTGCGCGCGCGGCGGCCGCTGAGGTTGTGGATGGCCCGGGCGATCAGCTCTTTGCCCGTGCCGGTCTCGCCCTGAATCAGGACGGTCGAGTCGGTCGGCGCGACGATTTCGACCTGCGTCGAGCACGTGCTTCAGCGGCGGCGCTGTCGCCGACGATCTCTTCGAAGTTGTGCTCGGTGCGGATTTCGTCCTCGAGGTACAGCTTTTCTTCGTTCAGCTTTTCCTTCAGCTCCGCGATCTCGCGATAGGCCAGCCCGTTGTCCACGGCGATGGCGACCTGCTGCGCCACCTGTGTCAGCAGCTCGACTTCGTCCGGGTTGAACGGATTCTCGGTGAGACGCCCGATGTTCAGGGTGCCGAGCATGCGATCGTGCGACTGCAGGGGAATGCTGCAGAACCATTTCACGCCTTCGGCGAGCAGGAACTGGGCGACCTTCGATTTGGCCTGCAGGCTCCTGAGGTCCGTGTTCGTTGAAGACCACGGGCGCGCGTGTCGAGATCGCGATGCAGCCGGGCGACACCATAGTGTGGTCGGCCTGGCCCTCTTCGACGAAGCTCTCGTTCTTCGTCGACTTTCAGCACGTGGCAACGGTAATGGCCGCGTGTCGGGCTCGAAGAGCAGCAGGCTGCATCCATCGTGCTGGATCACGCGCTGCAGCGACGTGCTGACCGATGCGAACACCGCATCCATGTCCAGCCTCGAGACGACGGCGTTGTTCACCTCGAGCAGCAGGCGGAACCGATCGCGCTCGCGGGCGAGGTGCCGACTGCGCCGTACGGGCGCTCTCTTCGTGCAGGACGTTGTCGACGGCGACGGCAATCTGTTTGGCCACCTCCTGCATGAAGCTGATGTCGCGCTCTTGATAGACCCGCGTGCTGCAGACTGCCGAACCCCATCGCCCCAAGCCGTCCGCAGCGCCGTCGTCAGCGGGACGACGCAAAACGACTGCACGCCATTTTCGCGCAGCCGCGCAATCAGGTTCGGAAAACGGTGTTCCGCGGCAATGTCGTTGACGATCAGCGGTTGCTGCGGTCTTCCAGACGTAGCCCCCGGGCGATTCATCGACGGGGAACTCCATGCCGGGTTTGAAATCGTGTCTCGTCGAGGCACGGCGAGCAGATGAAGACGCATGACATTGCGCGACGCGTCGTGCAGGACGAGGTTGATGTAGTCGAAGGGGACGATCCGTGGCAGCCGTTGTGCGAGATCGCGAAAGAGTTCGTTCAAGTCAGGGTGTGACGCGATCGATTCGGACACTTCGCCGAGGAGACGAAGCCGGTCGCGCTCATCGAGCGTGAGGGCATCGTGCGGGTCCAGGACCGATTCCTCGGGCGATCGCATGTCTCGAGTGTTTTAGACGCTGAATCGCCCGACGACGTTCCAGAACGGCGTCGTCGGGCTGCCTGAGCTGGCCGTCTATTGAACGAGGAAGCACGTTTCGAGCGCGGTGTTGTTGCCCGTGCTCGTCTGCGCGATGATTTCGAATTTGAATTCGCGCGCGCCGTCGGTGACCGCTGTTGGTATGTCGAATGACGTAATCGTCGGCTCCAGATCGGTCGAGAGCTTGATGCGGCCCCCTTCGACGAAGATCTGGTAGCGGGCGATTCTGACGGGACCACGTTTTCCAATCCTGGGGTGCGACTGCGTGACCGGGTCCCACGTGACCGTCACCGGCGCGACCAGCGTCGGCAGAGGGTCGTCGCAACTGCGCGCGGCCGGCACGCCGTTTAACAGGACGTTCCCGGGCACCGCAGCCATGATGTGCGAGAGGCTTGCATAGCTCTTGATCCTCTCACCTTTCGCTCCATGCCCCACGATCGCATATCGACCTTCGGGAAATCGACGGAAGAACCGGCTTGGCGAGAGCTCATCGAACGGCGGCTCGGCGCTCTCGAAGTCCACCTGCGACATTCCTTGTGCGGTCAGTTCCGGGCGTGTGGTGAACTCCAGGAGGAGTCCGGTCGGTCCGATGATTTTCATCAGGATCCAGGGCGTTGTCGAGGCCGTCGACCCGTGCAAGCCGAGATCGCCGTCAGTGTCGTTGAGCTCGAGAAAAACGTCCGCGGCTGTAAACGAGACCTCTGCATCCAGGGTGTCGACATTTTCCAGCGTGTCGTGGGTGTCCTGAGGCTCCTGTGGTTCCTGGGCCATCAATGGAACGGCGGTAAGAAACATGGCCAGGGCGACGACGATCGGCGTCAGGCTGGAGCTACGTGTCATTGTGGTCCCTCCATGAAGGGCGGTATGAATGGGGCGTTCGAGTTTTGCCGAGGATAGCTTAGACCAAATTGGGGTCGTGTGAACTACCGCAGGTTCTCGACATGCCGTCCCGGCATTTTATAATGCCAGGTGTGTTTCCCATTTTGCCGCCCATCGAACCCATGCTCGCGAAGCTCGCCGACGAGCTCCCGGCGGGCCGCGGCCTGTTGTACGAGCCCAAATGGGACGGGTTTCGCGCGGTCGTCTTTCGCGGCGATTCTGACGTGTTCATCCAGAGCCGCGACTCGCGCCCCCTCGATCGCTATTTTCCGGATCTGCACGACGTGTTCCTCGCCGCTCTCCCCGATGGCTGCATCGTCGACGGGGAGATCGTCATTGCGACCGCTCACGGTCTCGACTTCGACATGTTGCAGCTGCGCCTGCACCCGGCCGCATCTCGCGTGGCCAAGCTGGCGAAAGAAACGCCGGCGTCGTTTGTCGCGTTCGACCTGCTCGCGCTCGACGGCCGGGACCTTCGTGCGACGCCGCAGCAGGAGCGGCGCGCGCTTCTGGAATCACTGCTCGAAGGGGCCAGACCGCCAATCTATCTGACGCCGATGACACGCGATCGCGCGATCGCGTCGGACTGGCTGTCGCGATTCGAGGGGGCCGGACTCGATGGCGTGATGGTGAAACCGGAGCGTGGCGTCTACGAGCCCGGCAGGCGGGCGATGATCAAGGTCAAGCACGCGCGCACGGCCGATTGTGTCGTGGCGGGCTTTCGGTGGCACAAGAACGGAAAGGATCGGCTCATCGGCTCGCTCCTGCTCGGTCTCTACGACGACAGGGGACGGCTTCAGCATGTTGGCGTCACATCCGCGTTCACGATGGCCATGCGCGCGCAGTTGGCCGACGAGCTGGCGCCGCTGCGCGAGCAGGCGCTCGAGCATCATCCGTGGCGCGATTGGGCCGAAGCCGGTGCCGAGACGAGTCGCATGCCCGGCGGGCAGAGCCGCTGGAGTGCCGGGAAGGATCTGTCGTGGGAGCCGTTGCGCATCGAGCGGGTGTGCGAGGTGAAGTACGACCACATGCAGGGAGACCGCTTCCGTCACGCGGCGATTTTTCAGCGCTGGCGGCCGGATCGACAACCCGCCGACTGCCGCTACGATCAGTTGGAGGTTACGACGCCGTACGAGCTCGAGAACGTTTTTGGGGCGGCCCACCCCAGTCGTTGATCTCCTCGTTCGGGTCGAGCGATTCCTGCGAGGGCCGCAGCTCTTCCGGCACGTGCTCGAGATTCACACGAATCCTGGTCCAGGTTCTGAAACGTCCGCGCATGCGATCGACGAGCACATCGGCCGGTTGTAGGTGCGTCGCCGCATCGGGATGCCGTTCCTTCCAGCGCTCGAGTCCGGCCATGGCGTCTTCCAGGTGCCGCGCCCGTCCGATCTCGACGAGCGGGCGCGAGGGTTGGCGGCGCTTCGACGGCTGCACCCGCGACGGCTCGCCAGGTTGCTTGCGATAGTGCGGCGGCCATGGTGCGTCGCCAAGACCGTCGCGTTCCTGCTTCGCGGATAGCTCGAGGAGCGGCTCGAGCGAACAGGGATGCTGGTCGATCGCGGCGTGCACATCGCCCATACCCGCGAAGCGCGCCGGCATCGTGCGCAGGGTGAAATCGCCCGGCTCTGCCGAGTCAATTTCGCTCCACGTCATCGGTGCCGACACGCGCGCGTCTTCGGTCGGGCGCACGGAGTACGCCGCGGCCACCGTTCTGTCCTTGGCGTTCTGGTTGTAGTCGAGGAACACACCGTGACGTTCTTCTTTCCACCATTTACTAGTGGCAAGTTCGGGCGCACGCCGTTCCACCTCGCGTGCGAGCGCGAGCGCCGCCCGCCGTACCTGGTCGAACGTCCAGCGCCGCTCGATCCGCACGTTGACATGGATGCCACGCGAGCCGGATGTTTTCGGCCAGCCCACCAGCTTCAGCTCGTCCAGCGTCGCGTGCAGGACCTGCGAGACCTGTTGCAGCTCTTGCCAGACGACTCCCGGCACGGGATCGAGATCGATCCGCAGTTCGTCGGGATGGTCCAGATCCTCGGCACGCACGGGGTGAGGGTGCAGCTCGAGGCACGCCAGGTTTGCCATCCACACCAGCCCCGCGGCATCGCGCGGGACCACTTCCTCGGCGCTGCGCCCGGAAGGGAAGCGCAGCGTCACGACCTCGATCCAGTCGGGCCGTGATTCCGGCGCACGCTTCTGGTAGAAGTATTCGCCGCCGATGCCATTCGGATAGCGGACCAGCACGTTCGGACGTCCCCCGGCCGCACGCAGCGCGCCGTCGGAAACGGCGAGGTAGTACTGCACCAGATCCAGCTTTGTGTATCCGGCCTTTGGAAAGAGGACTTTCGTTGGATTCGAAACAGGAACGTCGCGGTCGGCCGCGCTGATGATGTGGGACGCGGTGGTCGAAGGGCGATGGTCTTTGGGCACTTGGCGATAGTCTGGCATGGTCCGTAACGACAGACCATGGCCCATCGCCCCTTGACCAGTGCCTATCGACCGATCGTCATCGCGCCACGTCGATGAAGATCGGATTCGAATAGAACCAGAGATCGCTCCACGGGCTCTCGCCCTGCGTGTCCATGGGCGGCTCGAGGTCCTGGGTGTTCGTGCCACGCACGCGCACGTACATGCTGCGGTCGAGCTTCGGCAGCAGCGTCGTCATCGTGGCCCAGTCCCCTTCGCGTACCCACTGTTCTTCGGTGAAGCGGGCGAGCACGCGCGTCGTGGGGTTACGGTCGATCGTCGGATCCGCCAGCGTCCCCGTGACGTCGCCCACGATGACATCCACGCGCGAGACGCGCGGGTTGTCTCCGTGTGCGTTCGTCGCCTGCGGGTCTCGGAATCGAATCGTAACGGTCACCGCCTCCCCGCGTTCGGCAGACAACGTGTCCCCGATGCCGGCCGTCCCGCTGCCGGCCTTCGCTTCGACGTTCAGCGCGTCGACAAGCTCACCGGCGACCGCGAAGATGCGGCCGCTGCGCAGCCCATCGAGAATACCCTGATAACTGCGGAGTGCGTGCACGTAGGTCTTCTGGTATTGCCCGGGCCAGAAATCCGATCCGGGACGCATGGCGTCGGTATAGTGCGCGTGGGAATCGGATGTCGCGACGATCCAGAATCGCCGGCCCTCGCCCAGCATCGAATCCCACAAGCCGCCCACGATGGCGGTCATCTGATCGAAGCCGCCGAAGGTATGGGCGCCTTCGCGACTGTACCCGCCGCGAAATCCCGCGGGCTGCCCTTCCTCGTCCTTCTTCTGCGAGCCGTCCGGCGCGAGCGTGCCAGCCTGATGGCCGGGCGCACCTTCCATTCCTCGATACACGTCGGGCGCTGTGTTGTGGTTCTGACGGAACTCGCGCGGTTCGTCCGCGCCGTACATCCCCACGCCGGTGGCCGATCGCGCCGGGTGATTGGCGAACACCAGCGGGAGCAGCGGCAATCCCTTCATATGCTCGAGCGCGAGCTGAGCGTGCGCTTCCTGGCGGCGCGACGGATCGGCCGGCCAGGCGTCCTGTGAATCGAACCGGCTTTCGATGTCGTACAGCATCGAGGCCTCTTGATCGCTGTGCGGAATGATCAGCGTGTGGTGATCCATCGCGGGCATGTTCAGTTCCATGCCGTAAAACTGAAGCACCTCGGGCACTGTCTCTCTCGACGATTTCAGTTCCGCGTACGCGCGTGTGAGATTGAGCTTCGAGTGATTCGGCCCGCCGTGATCGGTCGTTACCATCCAGGCCAGGCCGTACATCCGCGCACGCTCGGCGTTGACCGGCGTGGGATACCGGCCATCGACGCCGATGATAGGGTCGGGAGGGGTTTTCGTGTCGTCGTAGTTCGCGCTCCAGTGGCTGTGAATGTGAGAATCGCCGGCAAGCCACTCCCGCTCTGGTTCAACGGCAGTGAGCGCCGCCCACGCTGTCGCAGCGAGCCCGATGATGAGCAACTGCAGCTGCCGGCGTTTCACGCTAGAACTCCAGTCTCACGGAAAACTGCATGGAGCGAGGATCCCCCGCCAGCGAGCTGATCGTGCCTCGATTGGCGGCGGAAGTGATGTCCGCGTTCGGATTGCCGAAGTTCGTCTGGTTCGTCAGGTTGAACACATCGTAACGCAATGTTGCAGCCAGCCCGCCGTTCATCACAATCCGTCGCTGCAGGCTGACGTCAACGGTCATCCAGCCCGGGCCCCGAAGAATATTTCTGCCAGCGTTTCCGAAGGTGCCGCCCGGCACCACCTGAAAATCCGAGACATTGAACCAGTTATCGACCGTTTTCTGGCCTTCGGTTTCGGCGACACGATTCGGCACCCAGCCCGCACCCTCGAGGCTACCCTGGGTGACCGTGAACGGCCGGCCGGAGTGCGCCGTCAGGATGCCGGCCACCAGCCAGTCGCGTGCGATGGGGTGCTGCCCGAGCGGAAGATTCGCGATCACGCTGCCGACAAATCGATGGCGGATATCGTTGTCGCCCGGGCCTTCCCAGGCCTCGAGATCGTTGGTGTTCTGCGGACGCGGTGACGCCGCCGAGAGATGCTCGGGCGTGTTGTCGCGCTGATCGCCAAGCGTGTAAGACACGCGGTAGCTGTAGCCCTGGCTGAATCGCTTCTCGAGGGATAGATCCATGCCACGGTAGCGTGAGGTCCCCGCGTGATCCCGGTATTGAATGGCCCCGAAGTTGGGATACGGCCGCGCGCCGTTGCCGTTGGCCGGCTGATTCAGGTTGCGCAGCAGCGTGATGTTGCGTCCCGACCGATCCGATGACGTCCGCCGATGCGACGAAGGTCGCCGAGATCTGACGCTCCATCCCGACCGCGAACTGATGGAACTGGGAGCTCTCGCCATCACGCTGCGCGGTGCGCAGGAGCAGCGAGCGATAGTTGATGTTCGCCGGGGTCGAGGTAGTTCGGCGGGAAATCCGTTCTTGAGAATGAACGCGGGGGTTGTGGCGCCCGATGGCGCCGTGATGCTGATGTTGCGGAGTCCGGGCGGGTTCAGCGCCAGCTGATCCTCGGAGCCGATGCGCTCGACGAGGTTGTAGTAGATCCCGTACCCGCCGCGAAGCACGGTCTTCGGGTCTGCCTTGTAGACCAGGCCGAGGCGTGGGCCGAAGTTGTCGCGGTCGGGTTTCACGAGCGCGCGGTCCTCGAGACCGCCGTCGGTGGCGTAGTACAGCTGGCCGGTTGCCGGATCGAAGTTCGCGAGGCGGTTCTCGGCGTCCATCTGGGGCGTGACGAAGTCGTAGCGCAGGCCGAGGTTCAGCGTCAGGCGATCCGAGGCGCGCCAGTCGTCCTGGAGGAAGAACGAGTACGCGTGCTGGCGCTGGTGCACCTCGTGGAAGTTCGACAGCTGCACCGACGTCGCGTAGCCGAGCAGGAAGTCGGCCAGCGCGTTCGTCGTGAACATGTTGTTCCGGAAGGTCGTGTCTCCGCGCGTGGCCGGCACGTCGACGTAGTTGTTCTGCATCGGCGCCATGATTTCCGTGCCGAACTTGAACTGGTGCGCCCCGCTCAGCCACGACATCGTGTCGATGAACTGCATCTGGTCGGTGTGCTGATACTTCGGCATGAAGTTCGGCGAGCCCATGCGGATGAAGCCCTGGATGTCGACGCCGAGGATGCCGCCGGTGCGGTTCTCGTCGGGCACGCCGGTGAATCCGATCGCCGACATGCCGTCTTCGCCTTTCGGATCCTGATACCCGTCCGAACGTCCCTGCGCCCACGCCAGCCGGAACTCGTTGACCACGGCGGGACCGAAGATTCTCGTCCAGCCGAAGACGGCGCTCTGCGAGTTCAGATCGTTCCGGCCCCATGCCGATGTCGAGCTGCCGTCGAGCAGGCCCCCGAACCAGCCCGGGACGAAACGGAACCGCTTGTTGTAGCTGTAGCGTGCAAAGAGGTTGTCGCTGGACGAGGCGCGCAGATCGAGGCGCCCGGAGAAGCGGTCGTTGTCGTCGGTGATGTCGGGCTGGCGGATGAAGTTGCTGCTGCCCGCGGCGTTCGGCTGCGGCACCATCTGAAGAATGTTTGCGGCCACCGGATCGATGCGATCGGCGGGGATCGTGTTGTTCGCGAAGTTCTGCCCGGTCAGCGGGTCGCGAATCGCAGAGGTGAAAACCCCGCGGCGCTGATCGGCGGTCGGCACGACGCCGGTGCGCAGCACGCCGCGTGTGATCCGCGTGCCTTCGTAGTCGGCGAAGAAGAACGCCCGCCCGGTTCGCAGTGGTCCGCCGAGACTGCCGCCGAACTGGTTCTGGTTGTTGGTCGGCTTGGGCAGCCCCGAGCGGTTGGCAAAGAAGGTGTTCGAATCGAACCGCTCGTCGCGGAAGTAGTAGTAGCCGCTGCCCCGCAGCGAGTTGCTGCCCGACTTGGTCGTCACCGAGATCGTGGCGCCAGGCGCCCGGCCGTACTCGGCGGTGAACGGGGTCGTCACGACCTTGAATTCGCCGATGGCATCAATCGATGGTCGCGAGACCTGCGTCGACAGCTCCTGGACGTTGGTCGAGATGCTGTTGTTGTCGACGCCGTCGAGCAGGAAGTTGTTCTGAAGCGAGCGGTGGCCGTGGACGCTGACGCCGCCGGTTCGGCCGGCCGATGTCCCGCCAGACTCTTCCGTGTAGCGGTATCCCTGCACGCCCGGCACGAGGAAGAGCATGTCGTCCCAATTGCGCAGCGCGAGCGGCAGCGTCGCAATTTCCTTTTCGCTGACGACGGTCCCGAGGACGGCTGATTGCGTGTCGAGAAGGGGCGTGACACCTTCGACCATGACGCGCTCGCTGACGCCGCCGACAGGAAGCGTGACGTCGAGCTGCGATCGCTGGCCGACCTCGAGCCGCACGGTCTGGGCGACCGTCTGGAATCCAGTCGCTGAAATCTCGACGAGCCATTCGCCGGCCACGAGGCCCGTCGCCTGATATGTCCCGGCATCGGTCGCCTGCGCCTGGCGCGCGACCCCGCCGGCCACGGGCGTCAACGTAATCGTCGCCGCCGGCACGACCGCGCCCGATGCATCGCGGACGACGCCCGTAAGTGCCGCGCGATCGACCTGCGCGAATGCTGCGTTCGAGATGCACACGACGAACAGGAACACCAGGACAACGGCTCTGCTGAAGTGCATGTAGGACCTCCGTAAGGAACGCGTTCGAGCCATCGTAGGCAGCGCGCGCGACAGAGGTGTAACGGACAAAACTCAGGGTGGTGAAATCTGTGCGAACTCTTCGTACTGATCGGTGGCGATGAAGTCGACGCCGGCGGCCATCGCCGCGCGCCACCGGATGCGTGCGGCGTCGAGGGATCCAAAGTTGTAGCCGGGCGTCAGCCCCAGACGTTCGGTATCGGCTGCGGGGTGCCCGTTCAGTGTGTAGAAGCGAATCCAGAGGCCCGCCTGATGCGCCGCATTCACAGTTTCGCGCAAACGGTGTGCGTCTGGGTCGCTCCATTCGGCGGCCTGATTCTGCCCCTCGGGTTCGACGACGCTCCACGGGTTGTTGGACCAGCGCAGGTAGTTCGTGGCCTTGAAGTGTCCGGGCTGGATGGCGCCGAACAGGCGAAGTCGAGAACCTGTGGGCACTGCATCGTGAAAGACAACACGCTGCGACGGATCGGCTCCGGTGAGCACGAGAACGGGGCCGAGCGTCAGGGGGTGCACGGTGCTTCCGTCGGCGACCCGTGGCGCGGTTGTCAGCCACGCGACGTAGTCATCGAGCAGCTGCCAGATCGCCGCGAAGTGTTCAGGATGGCTGTCCTTGAAATCGAGGTTCAGCGTGATGAGAGGCCAGCCGGCGCGCGCGCCGGACGCGAGCGCCGTGATGACCATCGGCCGGATGCGCTCGAAGAAATCGCGAAGAGTCGGTTCACCCCCGGTGAAAGGCTCGCCGTGCGAAACGATCGACTGCGCCGGTGTTGTGCCGCTGGCCGGACGCCAGATCAGATCCTGCTCGATCGCAATGGGCGCTCCTGTGGCCAGCGCGCGATCGAGGCGATCGCTCCACCGGCCCTGATACGGGTACGCGTTGTGCGCATCGAGAAGCACACGCCGGCCCGGCGTGCCACCAGGTGGATCCTGCGCGGCAAGGATGGCTGTCAGCGAAATGCCGACGAGCAGCGAAATCGCGTGTCGCATGAGTCCTCTAGAGGAACGTAGGCGGGCATCGTAACAGATCGATGACGGGCCTGGTGCTGCTGGATGAAGTTCTGCACACGACGGTGCAAACAATTGTGTGTGATGCTGGATCGTCGTTGCGAATCGTACGCGGATGATTATGCTGTGAGCCGATGTTGCCCATGCCAAAAACACTCGCCAAGTAGAACTTTGCGTCTCAGCTGGGCTCGCTCGATCATGCCCTGGTGAATGGAGCAGCGCTGCCGCTCGTCAAGGACATCGCGCACCTGCACATCAATGCTGACGAGCCGGCTGCGCTGCAGGCGTTGGACAGCAATGCGAAGAGCCCCGCCGCGCAGGTTGCGTACTTCGCACCGAACGAGTTCGCGGCGTCCGATCACGATCCGCTGGTCGTGGGGTTCAATCCGCTGGCGGGGGACTTCGACGATGACGCCGATCTCGACGGTCAGGACGCGGCGGCGCTGGCGGTCGCGATTGCCCGGTCCCATCTCATCAACCTCAAGAATCGACCAGGCCATCATCACGAACCGCCGGAGGTCGACCGTCGCATGGACATGAACGGCGATGGCGCGCTCAACGTGGCCGATCTTCTAATCTGGACGCGCGAGTTCGTGGAGTGGAAGAAGCGCCCGCGATAATCGCGAACCTACCAGCTGGTGAGCTGCTGCTGCGCGTCGACGGCCACCTCTCGGGCCTTCGGCGGATGGTAGGTGCCGTCCAAGTGGAGGAGGCTCGTGCGCTCCGTATCCGTCAGGTACGCGTCGAGTATGGTGTGCCGGATGAAGCGCGCGAGATCGGGATCGAGCACGGGGCAGAGCGCCTCGACGCGGCGATCGAGATTGCGCTCCATCAGATCGGCGCTGCCGAGATAGATGACCGGCTCGCCGCCGTTCTCGAAATAGTAGACGCGCGAGTGCTCCAGGTACCGTCCGACAATCGATCGGACTTCAATCGTGTCGCTGATGCCGGCAATCCCGGGGCGCAGGCAGCAGATGCCTCGCACGATCGCACGGATGGGCACGCCGGCCCGCGACGCGGCATACAGCACCTGGATGATACCCGGGTCGGAAATGGCGTTGCTCTTGATGATGACGCCGGCCGGCCGGCCCGCGCGCTGATGCTCGATCTCCCGGTCGATGAGCGCGGTCAGGCGCTCGCGAAGCGCCACTGGCGCGACGATGAGCTCGCGGTAGTGCGTCTGCTTCGAGTAGCCAGTGAGGTAGTTGAACAGCTCGGAGGCGTCGGCTGCGATCCGCGAATTGGATGTAAAGAGCCCGAAGTCGGTGTAGACCTGTGCCGTGGCGCGGTTGTAGTTCCCCGTGCCGATATGGACGTAACGCTGGATGACTTCGCCTTCCTTGCGAATGACGAGACACAGCTTACAGTGCGTTTTCAGATTGACGAGCCCGTACACGACGTGCACGCCGGCTTCTTCCAGGCGTGAGGCCCATTCGATATTGCTGCGCTCGTCGAAACGCGCTTTCAGCTCGACCAGCACGGCAATCTGCTTGCCCGCCTCGGCCGCGGCCATCAGGCGCTCGACGAGCGGCGACTTGTGGCCGACGCGATAGAGCGTCATTTTGATGGCGACGACCTGGTCGTCGTCCACCGCTGCGTCGAGAAACGCCTCGAAGGCCGAAAACGAGTCGAACGGATGATGGAGCAGTGTGTCGCGGTACTTGATCTGATCGAAGATCGCGTCGGCGCCCTCGCGGCGCCAGAGGATGCGCGGGATGAGCGGGACGTCCTTCAGCGTCGGGCGATCGACGCTCGTCAGCGCCATCCAGTCGGCGAACCCGAGACGCGCGGACGAGCGCATGACGGCGTCACGTTCGATCTCGAAGTTTTCGATCAGGATATCGAGCACGCGGGGTGGCATCTCGGCGTCCACCTGCAGCAGCGCCAGGTGCGCGGTCCGCGTCTCGCGAAGACCCTGATCCACCGACTCGAGCAGATCGACCGCATCGTCCTCCTGCAGCACGATGTCGGTCTCGCGGATGACGCGGAACAGGTGGGCGTCGACGATCTCCATGCCGGGGAAGAGCTGGCCGAGGTTGAGCCGGATGACGTCCTCCAGCAGCGCGAACGTCAGGCCGCGTCGGCCGGACATCATCGCGGGAATGGCCACGAACCGCGGCAGCACGTCGGGGACTTTCACGCGTGCGAACCGCGTGCGGAAATCACTTTCCACGACGACGGCGAAGCTCTTGCTGCGGTTGGAAATGTAGGGAAACGGATGGCCTGGATCGAACGCCAGCGGCGTCAGCACGGGGCACACGCGCTGGCTGAAATATTCCTGCAGGAACTCCAGGACGGCCGGCGAGTAGTCCGGCGGCTCGAGAATCGTGATCTCTTCTTCGTGCAGCAGTGGGCGCAAGATGTGCTCCCAGCAGGCGGCGATCTCCCGCAGCATCCCTTCCGCCCTCGCCCGCACCATGGGCAGGCACGACCCCGCCGTGAGCCCGTCGGGGGCCTCGGTTTCGAGGCCGCTGCGCCGCTGGCGCGCGAGCGTGGCCACGCGTACCATGAAGAACTCGTCGAGGTTGTTCGCCGCAATGGCCAGGAACTTTACCCGCTCGAGGAGCGGATGCGCGTCCGACTCGGCCTGGGCGAGCACGCGCCCGTTGAAGGCAAGCCAGCTGAGCTCACGGTTGATGTAGAGCGAGGGGTCTGAGAAGTTGGCGCCGTCTGTCACACCGCGAGTCAGATTGTCCCAAAATGACACAACAGTGTCACGTCACTTATGTAAATTCGGTGTAACCATGCCGCCACGAAGACCTGCCACAGACTTGCATCGGACGTTCGATGACATTGCGACCCTCCTGGAGCACCACCGCACGCTCGTGACGCTGGCCGTCGGCCAGGACCGCTCTCAACGTGGGGTTGCCGCGCAGCTCCAGCAGCGTCAGAACGCCGTAGACCTGCAGCGCGCCGTGCGGGGATTGCACCCCGCCGACCTCGCGTTCGTGCTCGAGGGTCTCGAGATCGACGACCGGTTGCAAATCTGGAACGCCCTCGAGCCGGCTCAGGCCGCCGAAGCGATGGTCGAGCTCGATGCGACCGTGCGGGGATCGCTCATCGCCGAGACCGGTCGCGGCCGCCTGGTCAAGATTGCCGCGGCCCTCGATCCCGACGATCTGGCCTACGTGGCCGACGATCTTCCCGACGATGTCATGCGCGAGGTGCGCGCATCGCTCGGCGAGATCGACAGGACCCTTCTGCAGCAAGCCGACGAGTATCCACCGCAGTCGGTCGGCCGCCTCATGCGGGTGGATGTGGTGACCGTGCGCGACACCCAGACCATCGCAGATGTGTTGGGCGATCTCCAGGCGCGCTCCGACTTGCCCGATCATCTGGATCGGTTGTTCGTCGTGGATGGCCGCAATCTGCTGCGCGGCGCGCTCAGCCTTCAGTCGCTCGTCATCGCGCAATCTGGCATGGCCGTGGCCGAAATCATGGAGCGCGAGCCCCTGGCGTTTCAGCCGACCGATGCGGCGTCGCAGGCCGCGCGCGCCTTCGAGCGATACGATCTCGTGTCGCTGCCGGTCGTCAACGATCGCGGCAAGCTCGTGGGTCGCCTCACCGTCGATGCGGTGGTCGATTTCATCCGGGTCAGCGCCGACAACGACGCGCTCGCGATGGCGGGCCTTCGAGAAGCCGAAGATCTGTTCGCCTCGGTCTGGAGCTCGGCCGGCAATCGGTCGCCCTGGTTGTTCGTCAACCTCGTGACGGCGTTCGCGGCAACGCGGTTCATCGGGCTCTTCGAGACGACGATCCAGGAGCTGGTCTCGCTGGCGACGCTCATGCCCATTGTCGCGAGCATCGGCGGCAACACCGGCAACCAGACGATCGCGCTGGTCATCCGTGGTCTCGCCTTCGAGCAGCTGACTGACGACACGCGCCGCCATCTGCTCTACAAGGAACTGCTGGTCAGCCTGCTGAACGGATTGATCTGTGGCGGGATGGCCGGTCTCACTGCCGGGCTGTTCTACAACAGCGCGACGCTTGGCATGGTGATGATGGCCGCGATCGTCCTGAACCTGCTGATTGCGGCTGCGGTCGGCGTGTTCGTGCCGCTGAAGCTGCACGGCATCGGACGCGATCCCGCGCAGGGTGCGAGCGTGCTGCTGACGTTCGTGACCGACTCTATGGGGTTCTTTGTGTTCCTGGGCCTTGCGTGGCTGTACCTGTGACGCTTCGCACGACCCTGGTGTAATCGAGGTATCGGTACTCCTTGCCGCCTGCCCGAACGATGGAGAAGTAGACAGTCTGACTGTAGGCGCCGTCTTTCGTGCGCGAGGAATGCTCCGTCTTCGTCACCGTCGCCGGCTTCTGGGTACCGGGCACGCGCAGCGCCTCGAGCAAGGGCCGTCCCTGCATGGTCGACGGGGCCGCGATTCCCAACATGTGAAGAAACGTGGGCGCGAAATCGACGTTGCCGCTCGGCACGGCCACCGTCGCGCCCTGCCTGATGTCGGGCCCGGCGGCGATGAGCGTGTTGTGAATCTCGAAGGGGCTCGAGCTGCCGTGGCCCGCCACACCGTTCGAGGCGCTCGTCCCGGCAAATCCGTTCGCGTTCTTCTGATCGGTCCAGTCCGGCGAGTACAGAATGTCGCCCGAGCGCGCGTGGCTCCAGCGCACGGCGTCGAACGAGAGCGTTCCGTCGGCCCATCCGTCGAGCGAACCGGGTGTCACGGCACGCGTGAAGATGGCGCCGATGCCGTCGGTTGTCTGCAGCGCCCGCACGATCTGTCCCATCACCTGACGATTGCCATCGCGCACGTAGATGGCGGTCTCGCCGTTGACGATCCGCGGCGAGCCGTCGGCGAGCGTCCCGGCAAACGGTGTGAGCAACGCGCGCACGTCGGGTGCGCCGACATAGGTCGCAAACCCGTGATCGGAGGTCACCCAGATGTTGTACGTGTCGAGCAGGCCGAGCGCCTTCAGCCCGCTCTGAATGTTTCCGATCTCGCGGTCGACCCGTCGCAGCGCTTCGACGGTCGTCGGATGTCCCATGCCAAGCGCGTGCGCCGTCGTATCCGGATCGCTGAGCCACATGGCCGTCACCGACGGACGGGCGGCGTCCAGTCCGATTTTCAGAAACGTCTCGACCGCGCGGCGGTTGCGCGCGTCGTTCGGATGTCCCTCCGCCGGCGCCGGACCGAGCTCGCTGGTGGCGCGTGCGTACAGCGCCTCGGGCAGCGCGAACTCGGTGTGCATGACGGCGCCGCCCGACACTTTGTGATTGAGCAGGAAGGCCGATCCGGTCGTCCCCGCGCCGAGCGCGAGCATCGTCCTGCCGTTGGCCTGCAGCACTTCGCCCAGCGTCGTGGCGGTCAGCAGCACGCCATCCTGATCCGCCTGAACCTTCTCGAGATTCGATCGCTGGCCCGTATCGAGGAACCGGCCGGCATCGACACGCGGGAAAAACACCGCGTTGCCGAGAATGCCATGACGCTCTGGATAGGCGCCGGTCGATATCGACGACGAGTTGACGCGCGTGACGGTGGGATATACCGAATGATGATTCGCGAACACGACACCGCTGCGTCCGAGGGCGTGGAGATTCGGCATCACCTCGGGCGTCACGTAGTCGGGTCGTAACCCATCGAGCACGAGCAGAAGATGACGGTTGGGCTCGGCCGAACGGGCTGTGTCGAGCGCCGACGCGGCCGCGAGGACCCCAAGCAGCAGCACGATCGGTGCCGCAACATACCGTGGCATGTATTCGCTCCTGGCGCAGTGTCGCACGAATCCGCGGGCCAGCGCCGCAGATGACATGAGAGTTTCCAGAACTTTTACATCGTCTTGACTCGACGGGGCAGGACTATAGTGCGCCCATGCAGACACCAACCCCTCGTCTACAGTTTCTCGACAGCTTCAAGCGCGAGACGGCCACCACTCTCAAGGTGATGCGGGAATATCCTGCAGACCAGCTCGATCTGAAGCCGACGCCGAAGTCGAACTCGGCCCGCGATCTCGTATGGCTGTTCGCGTTGGAGCAGGGGCTTGCCGAAAAGGCGCTCACGACCGGCTTCGACTGGTCGACGCCGCCCGGAAAGCCTCCGTCGGCGCCGGAGTCGTACGACGAGCTTGTGAAAGCCGTCGAAGGCAGCTTCAAGCGCACCGTCGCGCTGCTCGAGCAGATGCCCGACTCCGAGACTAGCGACACCGTGAAGTTTTTCACGGGGCCGAAGACCCTCGGCGACATCCCGAAGATCGATTTCCTGTGGTTCATGCTGTGCGATCAGATCCACCATCGCGGGCAGCTCTCGGTCTACCTGCGGATGGCCGGCGGCAGGGTGCCGTCGATTTACGGTCCGAGCGGCGACGAACCCTGGTTCTGATTAGAGCCAAAGACAGGGTTGACGCAGAGGCGCAGAGTCGCAGAGGTCTTTTGTTTTTCAAGATCCGAATCTTTGCGGCTTTGCGTCTCTGCGTCGAGACAGCCGATCAGAAATCCTCGAGCACCAGCTTCGTGTCGGCGTTCTTCCACGCCGCGTCGAATTCGCTTTGCACCAGGACCGCCTCGGACTCGCGTCCCTGCTTCGCGAGCGCCGTCTGCAGACCAAACAGGGATCGCGCGTTGCGCGGATGTTTCTCGAGGTCATCGCGAAATACGCGCTCGGCCTCCGGCGCTTTGCCCGCTGCGAGGAGCGTCGCGCCCAGTGACTCGCGAACGGGGTAGAACCACACCGGCGGCTCGTCATAGGGCAGCTGATCGGCCCCGGCGACGGCTTGCTGCCAGAACTTGACTGCTCGATCGTAGTCGCCCTGCGCGTGCGCGATGCGCGCGTCGAGCGAGAGCGCCGCCACGTTCAACGCGGTGGGCGCCGTGGCCCACCCGCCTCCACCAAACGCCATCGTTTCGGGAACTGCTGCGATGGCCGTCGTCAGCGACTTGCGTTCGGCCGTGGCCTCCTCGATCTTGCCGGTCTTCGCGAACGCCGTGCCCCGCGCGAAGTGATGCCACGCGCGTTGAACCGTCCGCTCGGCCGGCGGCTCGGGAAACGCGAGAATCTCCGGGTATTTGCCGAATCGCATCAGGACCGACACGGGCATGGTCACCATCGATTCGAGCATCGGCATCATGGCGACGTGCGGAGCGAGCTGGTCGGCCGCGCGAATCGCGGCTTGATGTGCGTCGGCGAATCGCCCCTGCATCATGTGCGAGTCGGCCAGGAAATGCAGGTTGTGCGGGTAGTACATCATCCCGTACATCCCGTTTGGCGGTGCGGTTGCGATGTAGCGCCGATCGGCCGCCGCGCCTGCGGCGTTGGCGGACGCGGCGCCGGCGTGATCGCCCGTGCGCGCGTAGATGTGCGCGGGCATGTGCAGAAGGTGTCCGGACGACTCGGAGAGCTTTGCGAGCCGCTCGGCGCTCGCGAGCGCGCGCGCCGGCGTACGTGACGCTTCGACGGCGTGAATGTAATAGTGATTCGCGCCGAGGTGATTCGGGTTCCGCAGCAGCACGGCTTCGAGCACACTGACGATGCGATCGGTATTGGCCGTCGGCTTGCCGTCGAGCGTCCACAGCTTCCAGGGCGTGAGATTCATCACGCTTTCCGCGTAGATGACGGCCGCGTCGAGATCGTCGGGATACTTCCGCGAGAGATCGCCCATCGCCTGGCTGAACGCGCGCGCCATGGCCCGGCGGTCGGCTTTGGGATCGGCCGAGTAGCGTACGGCGAGCGCCGCGATGTAGGCGCTCTCGTTCTCGGGACCGTTCGTGGCGAGCGACTGCGCCTTTGCGACCGATTCGACGGCCAGCTTCGCCCGCTCATCGTCGATGTCAACGTTGTAGTTGGGTCCGAGTGCCCACGCCTTGCCCCAGTGCGGCATCGCCGCGCTCGTATCGAGCTCGGCCGCGCGCTCGAACGATCGGATCGCGGCTTCGTGATTGAAGCCGAAGGCCTGCGCCATCCCCTGGTCGAACATCCGCTGCGCTTCGGCGTTCGACGTGCGGATCAGATGACGATGCTGGCCGAAGGTCACAGGCTCGGGAGTTGGAGCGGGCGCAGGCGTGGTTGCCGCCGGCGCCGGCGGCGGGCCTGGTGCGCTGCACGCGGCGGTCAGCACGAAAGCAAGGACAGAGAGTCTCCTCATGACGCGATACAATTTATCAGTTTCCCGATGCGCGTAAAGCAGGGCGTCGTGTCTTTTCTGGTGCTGGTTCTGGCGACCGCGGCGCTGTCGGCACAGCGCGGCGGAGGTGGCATGTACGGCATCCGCCGTCCCACTGCCGACACGTTCAAAGGCGACTTCAACTTCTGCCGTATCGCGTTTCGCGGGGGCTATGGGGGCTTTGGCGGAGGGTGGGGCGTCGACTACCCGCGCGCCGACGAGAATCTGTCGATTCGGCTGTCCGAGCTTTCCAACGCGGCGGTCGACCTCGACCGCGACGGGACACCGAACCACGTGGTCATTCAGGCGACCGAGCCCGAGCTGTTCAAGTGCCCGTTTGTGGCGGTCACCAACCACGGCCGCGCGTTTTTCGGGCCCGAAGAGGTGGAAGCGTTGCGGGCGTACCTGATGAAGGGCGGCTTCATGTGGGCCGACGATGCCTGGGGCAGCTACGCGTGGGACCACTGGCTGGCCGAGCTGCGGAAAGTGCTGCCGGCCTCCGAGTATCCGCTCGTGGATCTGCCGATCAACCATTCGATCTTTCACACGCTCTTCAGCGCCAAGCGCATTCCTCAGATTCCGAACATCGGCTTCTATCGCGGGACCGGTCAGACCTCCGAGCAGCGGGAAGACAGCCGCACGCCCCACGCCTACGCGCTCGTTGATTCGAGCGGCCGCATCGTCGTGCTGACGACGCACAACACCGATTTCGGCGACGCGTACGAGCGCGAGGGGGACGATCCCGAGTTTTTCTACAAGTTCTCCGTCGAAGGCTACGCGATCGGCATCAACGTGCTGTTGTACGCGATGACGCATTGACGGTTGGGCCATGGGCAATGGTCGTGGGGCGATGGGCCATGGTCGCGCGGGTTGTCTTATCCCCGGTGCCTCCAGTCGGAGTCTTCAAGGTAGTGAATCCACCGAGTCAGTCTTTTCCCGATCGTTGTGTACTTGCCTGACAGACGCTCGTGCTCGGTTATCGAGATAATTCCCTTTCTTCGAGCTTTGCGCAGGTGAGTATTTGTCTCCGACGCAGAGCCGCGCGCGCGGGCGAGGTAGGTCGCAACATGACGATCGGTCAATTGGCCAAAACCCTCAGAGATCAGCGGAGCAATGCGGCTCGAGGATCGATCGAGCTGTCCCTTTAGATTGAGTTCTTTGCCAAACGCGGGACGATCGAGGATTGCAGAAACTTCATCCTCTGCCTCGAGCGCTTCACGATATACGACGACTTCATCGATATTTTTTGCCTTCATGCCAGGCGGTAACGGCACGCTGCATGCCAACCGCGGGACCGTCGCCTATCGGCTGGGGCGATTGGCCATGGTCAATCGGTAATGGGCCTTTGTCGGTCGCCGGTCGTGAGGCCGGTGATCGTGCCGGCGTTGCGGCTCGCGACCATGGCCTGTGGCCCATTGCCCATCGCCCATTGCCCACCACACCCGCATCGCGCACGGCGGCGATATAATCGACGACGTCGATGGAACGCATCATCGTCCGGCGCGGCCGCTTTCTGACCTACGAATTACTGCGGCGTACTTTTGGCGCCGATCCGACCGTCGAAATCATCTGGGATCGCCGGCGGCCGGTTGATCATTCGCCTGCCGAGACGCCAGGGCCCGACGCCGAACGCCGTGGCGAGCCGCCCGTCGAGTGGCAGCGCCTCGATTACCTCTTCACATCGGGCAGGCGTTCGGGCTCGGGGAACGAACCACCGGTTTCATGAGTCGAATCCTGGTTGTCGACGACAGCGACACGGTCCTCAACTTCCTTCGCACCATCCTGGAGAACGAGCAGTACGAGGTCGCCACCGCGACCAACGGCAACGACGGGTTGGCGCTGGCGCATCAATCGCTGCCCGATCTCGTCGTGACCGACAGCATCATGCCGGGGCTCGACGGGTTCGGACTGTTGCTCGCGCTGCGCAGCGATCCGGCCACCGAAGCGGTGCCCGTCATCATGCTGACGTCGGGCGCACCTGACGATCCCGATCACATCGCGCGAGAACCACGGCCCGACGCGTTCGTCAGGAAATCGGCCGACCTCACACCTCTCCTCGCCGAGATTCGGGGAGCGCTCGAGCGCATCCGTTAGCGATCTCGCTTTCGTGGTCGTCTGTGCCATTTCGGCACGCACAAAACCCCTTCTCGCTATACCGATTGCGGGAACTACCGATAAACAAGCCAGTTGGTGTGTCGCGGCGCGGCGCGGGTCAAAAAGGGGTTCTGTTGCAGAAACGGAACGCGCGCTAAGTCGCTGTGAAAGCTTCTGCTTGCAGATGCTCTGTTTTGCCATGTGCCGAAACGGAGCACCTCGTCAATGCGCGCCGCTTTTCACCCGAATTCGCAAGTCGCTGATTGCCAACACATTACCCGTTCCGCGTCCGCCGTTCGCACGTGGTGTCGGAATTGCCTACACCCCGGCGTTGCCCGACCGCTCCATCTGTCGGGACGGGAGACCGACGCATATGAAAGTCGGAAAATTGATTACGGCGGCTGGACTGGTTTGGCTGTCCTCACTGGGACTCGTGGTCCACGCCAACAACAACAACGACGACCGCGATCGCGATCAGAACCTCGACGCGAAGCTGACGCGCGTGCTGCGCGAGCATCGCTTCAGCGGCCGCATCGAATCGGACCTCGAAGATCGATTGGGACGTCGTATCGACATAGACCTCGCCAATCTCGGACGATTGCTCTTCTTCGACAACGGCCACTCGCTGCACAAGGACAACACGTGCGCCGGATGTCATTCGCCGTCGAGCGGGATGGGCGACACGCAGTCGATCGCGATCGGCGTCGACAGCAACAAGCTGGTCGGACCGAACCGGCAGGGGCCGCGCAATCAGCGGCGGACGCCGACGGTCGTCAACGCCGCGTTCTATCCCAAGCTGATGTGGAACGGGCGGTTCTTCGCGAACTCGCTCACGCCGAACGGGCTCGGCGATCCGTTCCGAAACAACTTCGGGTTTACGTTCACGTTCCCCGAAGAGCAGTCGCTGAGCTACCACGATCACCTGCTGCAGGCGCAGGCGTTCATTCCGCCGACCGAGACCGTGGAGGTTGCGGGATTCACGGGCTTGAACGATCCGGCCAGCCCTTTCAGCATCTTCGACGACGGCCACGGTCTGCCGCTTCCGGCTCCTGATGGCACCGGATACCGGAACGAGCCGATCCGGCAGATGGGGATGCGGATTCTCAACGCGACGCCGGGCTACCGGCTTGCGTTCGGCAAAGTGTTCGCTGAAGTGCGCCGAGGCCGGCCGATTACCATCGACCATTTCGCGCGGGCGATCGCGGAGTTCGAGTTCACGCTCGTCTTCGCCAACGCACCCATCGACCAGTTCGCGCGCGGCCGCGAGAACGCGATGACCAACGCGGAAAAGCGCGGCGCGCTCGTGTTCTTCGGCGAAGGCAAGTGCGTCACGTGCCACGCCGTAAAGGGCAAGGCGAACGAGATGTTCAGCGACTTCCAGAACTATGTGGCCGGTATCCCCCAGCTCGCCCCCGAGTTCGGCGTCGGCAAGAGCAACATGATCTACGACGGACCGGGTTCGAACGAAGACTTCGGCGCGATGCAAGTCTCCATGAACGAGGCCGACAAGTATCGCTTCCGCGCGTCGCCGCTTCGTAACATCGCGCTCTCGCCGGCGTTCTTCCACAACGGCGCGTTTGCCAGGCTGGACGATGCGATCCGGTTCCACGTGAACCCGACGCAGCCGTACAACCCGGCACGGGCCGGCATCGATCGCGATCTCTACGCGCGCATGGGCCCGCGAATTCCCGTGGAACTGCTGGATCCGGTGTTCCAGAAGGGCGGCATCAAGTTGTCCGAGCAGGAGCTCCGCGACGTGACGCAGTTTGTCCGGACCGGGCTCGTCGACGACCGCGCGAAGAAAGAAAACCTGTGCAGGCTGATTCCGAAGTTCGTGCCCAGCCAGCTCCCTGTGCTGACCTTTGAAGACTGTGTGAAGGACAGAGACAGGGATCGCGACAGAGATTAGGCGGGATTTTCGCGGCTCCTCCAGGATGGGGGATTCGAGCGTCTTGACACGTTCGAATCCCTCATCCTCCCCCTTTCCGCACTCCTCCAGTTTCCTAGTCCCGGGCTCGCGACTGGCCGATAACCGGTGCAGTACCAGTGCGCTCGCGGTCGACGTGTGCGGCTGTGCAAATGTGTGAAGGAGCGATTGATGACACGCATCTTTTTTCTGGTGCCGGTGATGGCGCTTGCCGCCGGCGTCGGGCCCGCGTGGGCGCAGGGCAACGAGATTGCCACGCTGCGCGCGGAGATCGCGAAGCAGGAAGTCGTGATCTCGCAGCTGCTCAGGCGCATCGAAGCGCTCGAGAAACAGCAGCCGCCCGCCACCACTGCTGCGGTGCAGGACTTGCAGGCCGACATCAAGGCGCAGGAAGACTCGATCAGCTCGCTGCGCGAGGTCGTCAACAGCAAGGTGAACCTGAACGGGTACTACAACTTCAGATTCTCCGCCGACGGATCGGAAGAACCCGTGGCGTTCCAGCAGCATCACCTGGGCGTGATCATGGCGAAGCAGCTGGGCAAGTTCAATTTCCTGATGGAGCTCGAGCTGCAGAACGTGCCGCACCATCCCGAGATCGCGCCGGAAGGTGGCGAGGAAGGCGGGCAGGGTGAAGGCGAAGCGGGACATACAGGCACCGATCTCAGCGGCGAAGGCCAGGTGGCGGTCGAGAACGCGTGGATGGAATACAACCACAATCGTTACGCCGGGCTGCGCGTGGGGAAACAGTTGTCACCTCAATACTGGTGGCAGAACCACTACCCGAACCTCACGCTCTCGACGACCACCCCGATCTATCTTCGCGAGCTGTTTCCCGCAGAACTGGTCGGCGTGATGTTCCAGGGAAACACGGCGCGGCCGGTCGGCAACTCCGAGCTCGGCGTCGGCTACAAGTTCTACGTCGCCAACAACAACTTCGAAGGCAACAGCCAGGCCGATCTCAGCGACGCCAAGTCGTGGGGCGCGCGGGGAGAGGTGCGCTTCCCCGCATCGGGCGCCGTGCGCCGGATCAACGTGGCGGCCGACATCTATCGCGGCAACATCGGGCTGACCAACAACACGCTGGCCGAAGACAACGTGTTTGGCTTCGAGTCGCAGATCGAAATCTCGAGCTTCCTCTTCCAGACCGAATGGGCGCGGGGCACGTCGCTCGAGCAGACGCGCACGGGCTTCTACCTGCAGCCCGCGTGGCGCATCGACGAAGACTGGATCACGTTCTACCGCGCCGAGCAGCTCGAGAGCCCGCGTATCCAGCGCGCGGAGCGCCGCCACATCGTGGGGCTGAACTATCGTCCGTATCCGCAGATTGCCTTGAAGGGGGAGCTCTACCGATCGCAGCCGCTGGAGCGCGACTTCCTCCACTCCGAGGAGGGAGGCGCGGAAGCCAAACCCTTCAACGGGTTTGCGACGGCGGCGGTGTTTTTCTTCTGAAGATTTGACGTGACGCGTCGAGTGCTGCTGGCGGGGCTGCTGGTCGTTCTGTGGATGGAGGCTCCGTCTACCCAGAGCCCGTACCTCGTCATCATCGTGAACAAGGAGAATCCGGTGAGATCGCTGCCGGTGGCAGAGGTGCGGCGGATTTTCATGAAGCAGTCGCGGATGTGGTCGAACGCCGAGCCGATGGTGCCCGTCGACTGGGACAGCACCGCGGCGATCCGGGACGTCTTTTCGAGACAGGTGCTGAATCGGTCGGTGCGCGAGATGGCCGAATACTGGGTGCAGCAATCGATGACCCAGGGCCTGTCGCCGCCGTCGACGCAACGGTCGGCGCGGGCTGTAATGCGGTTCGTGGCAAGTGTTCCGGGCGCGATTTCGTACGTGTCGCCCGGTGAAGTGGACGAAACGGTCGCCGTGATCAAGGTCACTGGGCTCAAGTGATGGCGTTGAAACTGAATATCCGGTGGCAGCTCGCGCTCGTATCAGTCGCGCTGTCTCTGCTGCCCATCGCGGTGGTCGGCGTGCTGGCGTACGTGATCGCGCGCGACGCGCTGGAAGAGCGCATCCGCTTCAATCTCGAGACGCTCGCCACGCAGAGCGACGAAAAGCTCGAGCGCCTGCTGCTCGATCAACAGCAGAATCTGGCCGTCTGGTCGCAGCTCGGGTTCATCCGCGACGACACCGTCACCAGCGACGCCGACGGGCGCATCCTGCAGTTCCTCCAGGAAGCCAAACGCAATTCCGACATCGCGCAGGAGTTCTGGGTGGCGAATGCGGCCGGCACGGTCATCGCGTCGACGATGCCGTCGCTGCGCGGGCGCGACGTGGGCGCGAGCGAATTCCTGCAGTTCGCGCGGCGCGGTGAATCCTGGGTCGGCTCGCCGGCGCTGCAGGACCTGACGGGGCGCGTGGGTATGCCGCTCTCTTTTCCGCTGCAGGCGAGCTTCGACCGATCGAAGTCGGTGGGCGTGATCGTGGCCGTGCTCGACTGGCCGAAGATCTCGTCGATTCTGCAGGCGGTGCGCGTGCTGCCCGAAGGACAGGACGAGCGCGGGTATCTCGTGCTGGCCAATTCGCAGAACGCGATTCTGACGGCGCCGCCGTTTCTGACGGGCTGGGAGCCGGGCCGCACGCGCCTGTCGACCCTCGGCCTCGAACAATTCAGCACGATCGTCACCGACCAGGCCGGCAGCGGCGAGCTCGACGTGCGCGACGCGACGTATCTCGTGGGCTACGCCACGACGGAGCGCAAGCCGTACCTTCCCGACACGTGGCGGACCATCCTGCTGATGCGCACCGACGTGGCGTTTGCGCCGCTGGGCAGCCTGCTCTGGACCATCATGGTGCTGTCGATCGTCCTTGCCACGCTGGCCGCCGCCGGGTCGCTCTACTGGGCCACGCAGTTCTCGCGGCCCATCATGGCGCTGGTGCCGTTTCTCAAGTCGGTGGCCGCCGGCGATCTGTCGAACGGAATTTCCGTCAATCGCAACGACGAGCTGGGCATGCTCGCCGCTGCCGCGAACGACATGGCCGACCAGCTTCGAAAGCTGTTGCAGGACCTGCAGCAGGCCTCCATTCAGATCACCGGCGCCTCGACACAGGTGCTGACGGCGGCCGAAGAGCACGCCACGGGTTCGGTTGAGCAGGCGGCGTCGATTGCGGAGGTGACCGCGACGATGGAGGAGCTGACCAACACCGCCAAGCAGATTGCGATGAGCGCGACCGCGGTGGAGAAGATCGCCGACGACAGCGCGCAGGCGGCGCATACGGGCTACGACTCGGTGGGCGAAGCGCTCGAGGCGATGGAAAAGATTCGCCGCCGGGTCGCAGATATCTCTGGCAAGACGCTGCTGCTCGGCGAGCGCTCGCAGCGCATCTCCGAAGTGCTCAATCTGATCAAGGACATCGCCGGCGAAATCCATCTGCTCGCCGTGAACGCGGCCATCGAGTCGGCGGCGGCCGGCGAGCACGGCAAACGGTTTGCTGTCGTGGCGAGCGAGGTGCGGCGGCTGGCCGAACGCACCCGCGAGTCGGCGGAAGAAATCAAAGGGATCGTCGGCGAAATTCAGTCCGCCACGAACACATCGGTGCTCGCGACCGAGCAGGGCGTGAAGGAAGTCGAGAACGGCGTCTCCCTGGCCACGCGTGCGCGGGGGAGCCTCGAAGAGATCATCCAGATGGTCGACCGCACGACGCAGGCCATCCGTCAGATTACGTTCGCGACGCAGCAGCAGCAGAGCGCGAGCGAGCAGATCGTCCAGACGATGCGCGAGGTGGCCGAGGTCACGCGCCAGGCGGCGTCGGGCATGAAGCAGTCGGCGAGCTCGGTCGGCGAGCTGAACCTGCTCGCGGATCAGTTCAAGACCCGGATCAGAGAGTTCAAGTTGTAGACATGGATCCCGACGCGATTCTTGCCGCGATCGAGCAGCAGCGCGACGGCGAGGCAGAGCAGCCGGCCGACCAGGAACGGGTGTCGTACCTCGCGTTCTACCTCGGGGACGAAGTGTACGGATTGCCGCTCGAGCAGCTCCGCGAAGTCGCGCACGTGACGCATCTGCGTCGCGTGCCCGGCGCACCGCACGGCGTGGCGGGGCTGGTCAACCTGCGCGGGGAGATTTTGTGCGCGCTCGATGTCCGCGCGATGCTCGGCTTGCCGGCTCAGGCGTCAACCGAGGCGCCGCCGTTCATCGTGGCGCTGCGGGGATTCGGCGATCCGCTCGGTCTCATCGTCGATTCGATTGCCGACATCTACTCGGTGACGGCCGGCGAGATTGAGGCGCCGCCGGCGACGTGGCCTGCCGAGCGTGCGGCGTGTTTCGTCGGGACGGTGCGCGTGTCGGCGGGTCTGATGGGGCTGATCGATCTGGCCCGGGTGATCAGGCTATGACCACCACGCCGGGCCCTGTCGTCCCGTTGCTGGTCTTCGAGGCCGCCGATTGCCTGATGGCGATCGTCGCGGCCGAAGTGGGTCATCTGGAAGGGGTCGGGAGGGGTTTTCCGGCCCAGGAGGGCGGAAAACCCCTCCCGACCCCGTGCTTCGATCTCGACCGCTACTTCAGTGATGGCGAAGCCGATGGGCCGTGGCTGCACTGGGCACGCGGCACCCGGGGTGCGTGGCTGCGTGTGCGGCGGGTGATCGATGTGGTGCCCGTTTCGCTCGGCGGCCTGACGCCGATGCCGGCCGTGCTGCGCGGACAGCAACGCACGCAGGCGTTCCTCGCTGCCGGTTTACGGAACGACGAAGTGTTCTTGTTGCTGGACCCGGGGCGACTGACCGCGTGATGAAGCCACTCGACACCTCGGCCTTCGTCGGGAAATTCGTCGAAGAGGCCCGCGACCGCCTCAAGGCGCTGGGCGCGGCGCTGCTGCGCCTCGAACAGACGCCGGGCGCGCGCGATGCGATCGCCGAGGCCATGCGCGAGGCGCACAGCATCAAGGGGTCCGCGCTGATGCTGGGCTTCACCGACATCGCGCAGATCGCCCACAAGCTGGAAGACCTGTTTGTCGCCGCCAAGCAGGTGCCAACGGTCCTCAACGGCGACGCTTTCGACCTGGTCTTCGGATCGGTCGACCTCATGGGGCTGCGGGTCGATGCGCTCGCGCGCGGCCAGTTGAATCCCGTTGAAGTCGGCGAAATCTGCGCCAAGCTGTCCGCCGTCCTCGACGTCGACCCGGGGTCTGACCCCCGTACACGACCAGCAGCAGTAGCTGCAAAGCCCAGTAGTGATGGGCCTTACATCGAATTGGCGCCTGGAATGGGGTCTGACCCCCGTACTGTACCGGGGTCAGACCCCAGGGAGCAGGAGGCGGGGAAGGAGGCGGCGCAGGAACTGCGGCAGTCGCTGCGCGTGCCGGTCGACAAGCTCGAGCGGCTGGCGCATCTGGCCCCTGAAATGGTGGTGCAGAGCCTCAAGGCGTTCGAGCGGCACACCGAACTGCGGCGGCTCGAACGCGTGTTGAGCCGGCTTCGCGATCGCGTCCGCGAAGCGCGCCTGACCCCGCAGACGGCCGACACCGACAGAGGCGCCGAGCTTTCCGAGTACGCCGACGCGCTCGACTCCGTCACGCGCCGCATGCGCGAGTTCCTGGTCAACTTCAGCGACGACCGCGTGCGCCTGAATCTCATCAGCGAAGAGCTGCGGCAGAACGTCATCGAGCTGACGATGCTCCCGGTCGCGTCCGTCTTCGACAACTTCCCGCGCGCCGCGCGGGATCTCGCCCGCTCGTTCGGCAAGGACATCGACCTGACGATTCGCGGCCGCGAAACCGAGCTCGACAAGAAGATCATCGAGCAGATCGCCGAACCGCTGATTCACCTCGTGCGCAACGCCGTCGATCACGGCATCGAGACGCCGGCCGATCGCGAGCGCATCGGCAAACCGGCGGCCGGTCAGCTCGTGCTGTCGGCCGAGCAGCAGGGCAATCGCATCCTGATCACGCTGAAAGACGACGGCTGCGGCATCGACCTGCGCATGCTCCGGGCGGTCGCCATTCAGCGAAGCGTCGCGCCGGCTGGCGAAATCGAGCGATGGTCCGCCGAACAGCTGCTCGACCTCATTTTCCAGCCGGGATTCAGCACGCGATCCACGGCCACCGACGTCTCGGGTCGCGGCGTAGGCATGGACGTCGTCAAAAGCGTCGTCGAACGGCTGGGCGGCAACGTTCGCGTGCAGTCGGAGCTCGACCGGGGTACGACCATTACGCTGAACCTGCCGCTCTCGCTCGCACTGCTGCGCGTCGTGCTGCTCGAGGCGGGCGAAGAGCTGTTCGCGATGCCGACGGCCGCTATCAGACGCATTCTGCAGGTGAAGCCGGGCGACATCGGACAGCTTCAGCGGGGTCCCGTGGCCGAGGTCGACGGCGAAACCGTCCCGTTGACGCCGCTCTCGACGATGCTGCAGGTGCCGGCCGCGCCGACAGCCACTCAGCAGACGCTGCTCGTCGCGGAAGGCAGCGAAGGCCGCTTCGGCATCCTGGTCGAAGCCGTCCACGAAGAACAGGAGCTCGTGTTCAAGGAACTGCGCGGGCCGCTCCGTCACCAGCGGACGTTCACCGGCGCTGCACTGCTCGGCAACGGCGACATCGTGCCGATCCTCGACGTCAACGCGTTGTTCGATCTCGCCTCGCGCGCGCCGTCAACGGGCGCCGTGCCGGAGCTGTCTCGCCGCCCCGCGCCGCGCGTCAGCCGGGTGCTGGTGGTCGACGACTCGCTGGTCGCGGGCGAACTGCAGAAGAACATTCTGGTTGCCGCTGGATACGAATCTGAAATCGCGAGCGATGGGATCGAGGCGCTCGATGCGCTGCGGCACAAGGAATGGGACCTCGTGGTCGCCGACGTGGACATGCCGCGCATGACCGGCTTCGAGCTGACCGAGCGGATCCGCGCCGACGAGGAGTTCCGCGACCTGCCCGTCATCATCGTTACCTCGCGCGATACCGTCGACGATCGCCGCCGCGGATTCGAAGTGGGCGCCGACGCCTACGTGTTGAAGCGCGAGTTCGACCAGACGCAGCTGCTCGACACGGTGCGACGTCTGATCGGACGCGCAAGAAGGCAGGACGTGCATGTCTGAGATCCACCAGACACCACTGTCCAGCGGCCGTTCGCCGGCCGTGCGCGTCCTGATCGTGGACGACTCCGCGGTGACGCGCGAAGTGTTGACGGCGCTGCTCAATTCCGATCCCGAGATTCGCGTCATCGGCCAGGCCGCGACCGGCGCCGAAGCCGTCGAGCTGACGGCGACACTCCGTCCGGATCTCGTCACGATGGACCTCATGATGCCCGGGATGGACGGGATGGAAGCCACCCGCCGCATCATGGCGCGCCATCCGACGCCGGTGCTCTTCCTCAGCTCGTTCTTCGACAAGGAAGGCACGTATTCGCGCGCCGACGCGATTGCCGCGGGCGCACTCGACGTCGTCGAGAAGCCCGCGCTGATGCCCGACTGGCGCTTCCACAACGCCGCCGGCAAGCTCGTGCAGAAGGTGAAGTCGCTGTCGAAGGTGCCGGTGATCGCCCACATCCACGGCGCGCGCAAGCTGCTCGCGCAGGAGTCGTCGCAGCTCGATTCGTTCGTCGGCCCGGCCGCCGACGTCGTGGTGATCGGCGCGTCGTCGGGTGGCCCACGTGTCATCGAAGCCCTGTTGTCGAGCCTGCCGTCCACCTATGCCCTCGGCATCGTGGTCGTTCAGCACATGACGGACGGCTTTACGACGAGCATGCTGCGCTGGATGCAGGAACGGTGTGCGATGCCGATCAAAGTGGCCGAGGAAGGGGACGCCATCGTGCCCCGCCGCGTGCTGTTCACGCCCGAGAACTCGCATCTCGTGGCCGCGATCGGTGGACGCGTGCACCTGACGGACTCGGCTCCGGTCAACGGCCATCGGCCGTCGATCGACGTCACGTTCCTATCGGTCGCGAGAGTCTACGGCCCGCGTTCGGCCGGCGTGCTGCTGACCGGCATGGGATCGGACGGCGCCCAGGGCCTGTTCGCCATCCGGCAGGCCGGCGGGGTCACGATCGCGCAGGACGAAGAGACCAGCGCGATCTTCGGAATGCCGCGCTCGGCTATCGAGCTGAGCGCCGCGCAGCAGGTGCTGCCGCCGGCGGGCATCGCCCGCTGCTTGAATGCTCTCCACGTGGAGCGTGTGCGATCGCTGATTTGACCTCGTTCATCGCGGTCCGCGACCTCATCGAGGAACGCTGCGGGCTCCGCTTCGACGACAGCCAGCGCGTGTCGCTGTCGGCGTCCGTCTCGCTCCGCATGCAGCAGCTGGAGCTCGACAGCGAAGATGAGTACGTCGAGCGGCTTCGCGGCGAGGCGCCGCGGATGGTCGAGGCCGAGCTGCGCAACCTGCTCAACCTCGTCACCGTCACCGAGACCTGCTTCTTTCGCGATGCCTCGCAGTTCCGCCTGCTTCGCAATCACATCATCCCTGGGCTGATTGCAGAACGCCTGGCGAAGGGCGACAAAAACCGGACGATTCGCATCTGGAGCGCCGGCTGTTCGAGCGGCGAAGAGGCGTACTCGATAGCGCTGACGCTCGAAGACATGGGCTTTTACCGGGCGTGTCCCGGTTGGACGATCGACATCATCGGGACGGACCTCAACACGAAAGTCCTGGAAAAAGCGAGGGCCGGGGTCTACACCGCGCGCGCGATGCGAAACGTCGAGGGGCGGCTGCGCGATCGCTACTTCGTGGGCGAGGGGAAGACCTTCTCGCTCGCCGACACGATCAAGAAGCACGTCAAGTTCGAGTACGGCAATCTCACGCAGACACCCATGCCCTCGACGGGACCGCAGGACATCGTGTTCTGTAAGAACGTGGCGATCTACTTCCGTGCCGACGTGACGCGGAAGTTGATCAAGGGCCTCTACGACACGCTCGCCGGCGAGGGATATCTGCTGCTCGGCCATGCCGAATCGCTCTGGCAGTTGTCCGATGGATTCGCGCTCGTCGAACAGGAGCGGGCCTTCTGCTACCGGAAGAGTCCCCCGGTTCCGCAGAAGCCCGCGGCCAGGTCTTCGGCGCGCAGGTCATCACCCCGCCTGGCCAGCCGGCAATCGGTTTCGCCGCTGGTGGTAGGGCGCGACTTTAGTCGCGCCGTGACCGGAGGCCGTCATGGATCGGCCGCATCAAGCCGGAACGTTACGGCGCCAATCCTTCTGACACCAGACACCGTCGAAGATGTCACCGGCCGCTACGACGTGTGTCTGGCCGCGTTTCGCGCCGGCGACTGGGACGCCGCCGAGACAGCGCTCTCGTCGCTGGTCGAATCGTGCCCGACCTTCGTCCCGGCGCTCCTGCTGCTCGGCGGGCTTTACGCCAATCGCGGGCGCTTCGACGACGCGATGCGGCAGGCCGAAACGGTACTGAAGCTCAGCGACCTCGAACCGCGTGCGCACCTGCTCGTGGGGATGGTCGCGTCGCGCCAGCAGCGTCTCGATGAAGCGCAGCAGTCGCTGCGACGGGCGCTCTATCTGGACGACTCTCTCGCGCTCGCGCATTTCTGGCTCGGCAATCTCTACCGCGACCGCGGCGATCTCGCGCGCGCGTGTCACGAGTACGAAAACGTGGTGCGCGACTGGGCGCGGCACACGCTGGAGCTGACCGAGGAGTTCGCGTCCGATCTCACCGCCGAACAGCTCGTCGGATTCTGCAGCGACAGCCTCGAACGGCTGCAAACGGTGAGCGCCAAACGGTAGAGCGGCCAACGTGCATCCATCAGATCCCGCCGGAGAAGTCACACGTCATCTGCGCGACCTCGAGGCTCGCGGCTCGCAGACGCTGGTCGCGCAGCTCATCGACTCGCTGATGAGCGACAGTTCCTCCCGGACGGAAGCGATGCGGCGGGCGGTCGCGTCCGGCGATCGCGAGGGCCTGTTTCGTTCGGCCCATTCACTGCAGGGAAGCGTCGCGATGGTCGGCGGCGAGTCTGTCGCGCGCGCCTGCGCCGAGCTGGTGAAGAGCGCGAGGGATGGTTCGTTCGAGCAGATCGGCCCGCTGGTCGATGAGATCGAATCCGGCGTCGGAGCCATTCGGAGAGCCCTGGTCGGCTGGGAAAAAAGGCTCCCGGAAAAAAGGGGTCGGGAGGGGTTTTCGACCACGCCAATCGAAAACCCCTCCCGACCCCATCCATCCGGCAAGCGCGTGCTCGTCATCGACGATGACGATGGCATCCGGCGAATGACCCAGATGCTGGTCGAAGGACTCGGCCATCAGGTGGAAGCGGCGCGCGACGGCGTCGAAGGGCTGGCCAGGCTGCAGCTCGGCATCGATCTCATCCTGCTCGACGTCGTCATGCCCGGGCTCGATGGCTTCGACGTGTGCCGCCGCATCCGGCAGGATCCGGCCGGCCGTGACGTGCCCGTCATCATGGTGACGACCCTCGAGACCAGGGAACACCGGCTGCACGCGGTCGAGGCGGGCGCCAGCGACTTCATCGCGAAGCCGGTCGACGTCACCGAGCTGCGCGTGCGAGCGACGTCGCTGCTGAAGATGAAGGAAGCGCAGGACGAGGTGAAGCGCTACCAGGCCCACCTCGAGGAGATGGTGCAGGAGCGCACCGCCAGCTTGCGGCGAGCGCTCGAGCAGACAGCCGAAGCGCAGCGCATGGCCTACCAGGCGCAACTGGAGACGGTCGAGCGGCTCGCGATCCTTGCGGAGTACAAGGACAAGGTGACCGCCCGGCACATCCAGCGCATGAGCGAGTACAGCGCGGTCATCGCGCGCGGCCTCAAGCTGCCTCCCGCCGAGGTCGAACTGATTCTGCACGCCAGCCGGATGCACGATGTAGGCAAAATCGCCATGCCCGAGTCGATTCTCCGGAAGCCCTCGTCGCTCGAGCCGCACGAGTGGACGGTCATGCGGCAGCATTCGACGATCGGCAGCCGGATTCTCGACAACTCGACATCCCAGATCCTGCAGGCCGGGCGCGTGATCGCGCTGCACCATCACGAGCGGTGGGACGGCGCGGGCTATCCCAGCGGTCTGGCCGGCAGCGACATCCCCCTCTGGGGCCGCATCTGCGCGGTCGCCGACGTCTTCGACGCCGTGACGAGCGAGCGCCCCTACAAACCTGCCTTTCCGAACGAAGAAGCGTTACAGTTATTGCGCGACGGACGCGGGAAGCACTTCGATCCGCGCGTCGTGGACGTCTTCTTTGAATGCCTGGAAGAAATCCTGGCAGTTCAAGACAAGCACAAAGACGACGACTAGCTTCCAGGAGGAGACATGATCTCGCGTCGTGAAGCTCTCGCCAGGATTGGTACCGCTGCGGGTGTCGCGGCCCTGACGCCGCGAATGGCGCGTGCGCAGACGCCTCAACCCTCGACAGCGCTCGGGCCGGCGACACCGCCCAGCGTCATCTCGAATCCGCCACGAGATTTTTCGCAGCCGGTCTCGTACCCTGATCCCGACATCATCACGATCGATCCGTCCTTCAACGCGCTGCGCGTGGGGAACACGCCCATCCAGCGCCTGTGGACCGGCGCGATGTGGTGCGAGGGACCGGCCTGGAACGGGCAGGGCCGGTATCTGATCTGGAGCGACATCCCGAACAACCGCCAGATGCGATGGATCGAGGAAGACGGCCGCGTCACGGTGTTCCGTCAGCCCTCCGGTAACAGCAACGGCAACACGTTCGATCATCAGGGCCGCCAGCTCTCGTGCGAGCACTCGGGCCGCCGGGTGGTGCGCTACGAGCATGACGGGTCGGTGACCGTCATTGCCGATTCGTTCCAGGGCAAGCGCTTGAACTCGCCGAACGACATCGCCTGTCACCCCGACGGCAGCTACTGGTTTACCGATCCTCCGTACGGCGGGTCGATTTATGAGGGCATGCCCGATGCCGCGGGCGGCCCGAGCAACAAGCAGGGACAGTTGAACGCGAAAGTCGGGCAGCCGGCCGGTTCGGGCGTGCTGAAGCGCGAGCTCAGCTGCAACGTGTATCGCGTCGATCCGAGCGGCCGTCTCGACATGGCGATCAGCGAAGAGGCCCTGGGTGGTATTCCCAACGGCATCACGTTCGCGCCCGACTACAAACGCGTCTACATCGTGAATCGCGGCCAGGTGTCTGTCTTCGAGCTCGGAACCGGCTTTCAGCTCGGCAAGCCGCGGCCGCTCGCGGACTTCATGGTCGACGGCATCCGCTGCGGCACCGATGGCATTCGCACCGACGTCTTTGGCAACGTGTGGGCCAGCAGCAACGCCGGCGCGAATATCGGCTACAGCGGCGTGACGGTGTGGAATGCCGACGGGAAGTTGCTTGGCCGGATTCGCCTGCCGGAAGTGTGCGCGAACGTCGCGTTCGGCGGACCGAAGCGCAATCGCCTGTTCATGGCGGCGGGGCAGTCGCTCTACGCCGTTTACACCAACACCCAGGGGAGTTCGCCGGGATAGGCCGGTCGGGAGAATACGATGCGGGTTTTTTCGTTCGTTCTTCTGGCGGCGCTAACTATTTCCGTCTCGGCTCAACCGACGGGCGCGACGCTCGCACTGGTCGGCGCGCGGGTGATCGACGGTACCGGTGCGCCGCCGTTCGCCAATGTGACGGTGCTCATCACCAATGGCCGCATCGAGAGTGTCGGTCCGGCGGCGTCGTTGAAGATTCCGGCTGGGGCGACGCGCGTCGAATTGGCGGGCAAAACGGTGATCCCCGGCCTCATCAACGCGCACGGCCATCTCGGCAACGGCGACCGCGCTCTGACGGTCTACGACCAGATCATCCAGCAGCTTCAGCTCTATTCGAAATTTGGCGTCACGACGGTCTACGCGCTGGGCGATGACGGCGTGCACAGCGTGCGGGTCAGCGAGGAGAACAGCAAGGGGCCGCTCACGCGGTCGCGCTTGTTCGTGTCCGGGGCCCGCGCAACGGCCGGTACGATCGAGGTGGCGCGGAAAACGATTGCCGATCGTCACGCGCTCGGCGTCAATATCATCAAGACGGGCATCGGTGAGGGCAACAACGGCGACGACATGAGGCCGGAGGTATATACCGCCCTGATCGATGAGGCGCACAGGCGGCAACTGCGGGTGGCAGCGCATCTCGTCAATCTTGCCGATGCGAAGGGGCTTGTGAATGCGGGACTCGACGTCATCGCGCACAGCATTCGCGATGACGACGTCGATGCGGCCTTCATCGCGGAGCTGAAGCGGCGCAACGTCGGCTACATTCCAACTCTGACGCGCGATTTATCGGTCTTCCAGTACGAATCGACACCCGAATATATCAACGACGCATTTTTCCTGCGCGGCATGCCGTTGTACGCGGCGAACATCGCGCGTGTTAGAGATCCCGCGCTGCACGCGAAGATCAAGGCGAATCCGGGGACGGCGCGAGCCAGGCAGCAATTCGATCAGGCGCTTCGGAATTTGAAGCTGTTGTCAGATCGCGGCGTGATGATCGCCATGGGGACCGATAGCGGCACCGGGACCGGCCGCTGGCAGGGCTACTTCGAGCACGTCGAAATGGAACTGATGGTGACGGCAGGCATGACGCCCATGCAGACGCTCGTGGCCGCTACTGGCAACGCCGCGAAGGTGATGGGAATCGATGGCGGAACCCTGCAACCGGGCAAGCGCGCCGATTTCGTCGTGCTCACCGCCGATCCCCTCGCCGATATCAAGAACACGCGAACGATCGAATCTGTGTGGATCGACGGCCGGCGGATCGACTGATGTTCGTTGCGAGTTCGTGAGTGGTCGACGTCAACGGCGGGAGGACACGTGGCAGGCGGGAGAGATCGGGACTACAAGCTGGTCGCCCTGGGCTTTGCCGAGGCCCTCGCCCGTCGCGACTATCCCACCGCCTGGGCGATGACCTCGAAGCAATACCAGGCCGCGACCACAGTGGAGGCCATGCAGGTGTTGTTCGAGGCGCTCGTTCCGACCGACTGGAAGTCCGTTGGCCCGATCGAGATTGGAACAACCATGGAAAGCTGGCCCGGTCAGGAATCCGGTGACCTGGGCTGGGCATACGTCAGCATCGGTGGTGACGTGTACAGCGAAGCCGTCACGGTTGTCGTCGCGCTCGAAGATGGTGAGTCCAGGATTCGAAGCGTCGAGTTCGGCCGGCCTTGAGCCGTGACAGTCTGGGAATCGGATTTACTAGAGACGGATCAGAGAACTACTGCGGGAACCGTCCCAGTGCCGTCAGCAGGTCCAGTTGCGCGCGCATCAGCGTGTTCTGCGCGACCGCGGCGGACGAATCGGCATCGCGCGCCTGGCGCTGCGCATCGATCACCTCGAGGTTCGTGGTAGCGCCCGCCTGAAACGCGAAGGTCGTGATGTTCAGTACTTCCTGAGCCTGCTCGGCAGCCAGCCGCAGGCTGTTGAACGCGCGCTCGCTCGTGCGAACGAGGTCCTGGGCCAGCCGCACTTCCGAGCGCGCGCGAATCTGCAAATCGGTCAGCGCCAGCCGCGCGTTGTTGAGATTCGTTTCGCGCACCATCTTCACCGCCTTCCGCTGACCGCTGTCCCAAATCGGCTGCGAGAAGTTGACGACCAGCCGCCAGCTGCGCGCCGAGGTGAAAATGCTCGCCGGCACGAGCGCCTGCGGATCGAACGAAAGGACACCCGTTGGAAACCAGTCCTTCGAGCTGTCACGCCACACGCGATCGGCCGCGCGTTCCTCGGCCGTGAAGAGCCGCACATCGGGGCGCAGGGCCATCCAGCCCGCTTCGTCCGCGGCGGCAGGCACGTCGAACGCCGGCTCACTTGCCGCGTCGACGGGACCGCCTGACGCCATCAGGACCCCGAGCGCTTCCTGCCCCACGCGGACCGCGTACTGCGTCACCTCGAGCCTTGCCTCGTCGCTCGACACCTCCTGGGCGGCGCGCAGCTCGTTCAGCCGCGTGCCGGCGCCCGCTTCGAGGCGGCGTCGCGCGTAGTCGAGATGGGCGAGCGCGCTCTCGCGTGCGCGAAGGCTGACGTCCACCTGGCGCTTGGCCGCGATAATCGCGAGGTACGCCTGCCCGGTGGCGACGGCGATGTTCGTGCGCACGTCCGCACTCGAGAAGTTCGCCACCTCCACCTGATCCTGCGCCTGATTTCTCGCCGCCCAGGCCGCCGCCGCAAGTACCGGGATCGAGGCGCTGGCGGCGATCGTGCCCTGCATCCGCGGGCTCGTCACCACGTCGTCGAAGCGCCGCTCGGTGCTGTTGACGACTCCCGTGAAGCTGGCATTTACCTGGGGCAACGTGACCGCGCGCGCCTGCTGCAGAAGCGCCTCGGCCCGGAGAATTCCCTGGATCGCCTGTCCGGCGGTGGGGTTGTTCTTCAACGCCCGCTCGACGGCCTGATCGAGCGTGACCGACTCCACGGGCTGGATCGTCTGCGCGGATAGCGATGCGGGAAACAGTAGAACGAGCGATGCCAGTGCGGCCGCGGCAATCTTATACATGGGCCACACCCGCCGCGCGTTTCGACACGCGCTTCTTCTTGGTCCCAGGCGCGATCGTTCTGATGATCACGTAGAGGACCGGAATAAAGAGGATCGACAGGAAGGTCGACGCAAGCATGCCGCCCGCGACCGCCGTGCCGACCGAGTTGCGCGCGCCGGCGCCCGCGCCGGTCGCGTATGCCAGAGGAAGCACGCCGAGAATGAAGGCAAATGAGGTCATAAGAATGGGCCGCAGCCGGATGCGCGCGGCCTCCACCGCGGACTCGACGATGGATCGTCCCTGCGTACGAAGCTGTTCTGCGAACTCGACGATCAGAATCGAATTCTTGGCGGCCAGGCCGATGAGCATCACCAGGCCCACCTGGCAGAACACGTCGTTGGAGAAGCCGCGGAGGAGTTGAGCGCTCAGCGCACCGAAGACGGCGAGCGGCACGCCGAGCAGAATGATGAAGGGCAGAACCCAGCTCTCGTACTGCGCCGCCAGCACGAGATAGACGAGCACGATCGACAACAGGAACAGATAGGCGGCCTGCCGGCCGAGCTTCGTTTCTTCGAGCGACAACCCCGCCCAGGCGAAGTCGTAGCCCTGCGGCAGCGTCTGACGCGCGATGCGCTCCATTTCCTGCAGCGCCTGTCCCGAGCTGACGCCGGGAAGCGCCGAACCCGTGATTTCCGTCGAGCGAAACAGGTTGAAGTGGTTGATGACCGCCGGCGCGGTCGATTCGCGTGTGCGCACGACCGCCGACAGCGGCACCATGTCGCCGTTCGACGCGCGGGCGTAATACTGGCTCAGATCGGCCGGCTCGGCCCGGAATTGCTGATCGCCCTGCACGTACACGCGATAGGCGCGGTTGTTGAAATCGAAATCGTTCACATACTGCGAGCCCAGCAGAACCGCGAGGGCATCGGTCACTTCACGAATCGGAAGGCCGAGCGATCGCGCCTTGTCGCGATCGATGGTGACGACGAGCTGCGGATCGTTGGCCGTGAAGGCCGAGAACAATCCGGCGACGCGACCCGATTGATTCCCGGTGCTGGCCACCTGCTGCGTGACGTCGGCAAGCTGGGTGATATCGGCGCTCGTCAGGTCGAGGATTTCCATCTGGAAGCCGCCAAACGACGAGACGCCCTGAATCGGCGGCGGGGCGACGGGAATCACGAGGGCGCCGGGAATGCCGAACACCTGGCCGCGGATGCGATTCAGCACGCTTCCGAGCGAGTGCTCCTCCCCCTCGCGCTCGTCGAACGACTTGAGCCGCGCGAACATCAGCCCGTTGTTCGACGCGGCCCCGCTGAAGCTGAAGCCCGCGACCGAGAAGACCCCCGCGATTTCCGGCTGCTTGAAGTAGATCTGCTCGACCTCCTTCATGATGTTCGTCGTGTACTCGATCGACGCGCCGGATGGCGCCTGCACGATAGTGATGAAATAGCCCTCGTCTTCGGCCGGGACGAACGCGCCCGGCACCGCGTTATACACCCACCAGGTGGCGCCAAGCGAAAACACGAACAGGAGCGCCATCGCCCACTTCCAGCGCAGCGCACCTCCGACCGCGCGGACGTAGAGGTCGGTGCCGGCGTCGATGACGCGGTTGACGCCGGTAAAGAACCGGCCGTGCGCGTGGCTCTCTTCGTCGAGCAGCAGCGCGGACAGCGCCGGCGTAAAGGTGACGGCGTTGAACACCGACAGGATGACGGAGAAGGTAATCGTCATCGCGAACTGCTGATACATGCGGCCCGTCGTGCCGGGGAAGAACGCGACCGGCAGGAACACCGCGACCAGCACGATGCCGATGACGATGACCGCCGAGAAGACCTCGCGCATGGCGTCGACCGCCGCGTCGTGCGCGCTCTTCTTGAACTCGCGCATGTGCCGCTCGATGTTCTCGATGACCACGATCGCATCGTCGACGACGATGCCGGTGGCGAGCACGATGCCGAAGAGCGTCAGCGTGTTGATCGAGTAGCCGAACAGCTTGACGAATGCGAACGTGCCGATCAGTGACACGGGAATCGTGATGGCCGGAATCAGCGTGCTGCGCCAGTTCTGCAAAAAGAGGAACATGACGAGGATGACGAGCGCGATGGCTTCGGCCAGCGTCTTGAGCACCTCGACGATCGACTCCTGCACGACGATCACGTTGTCGAATGCGAGCTGCCACTTCAGTCCGGGCGGGAACTGGTCGTCGAGCCGATCCATCGCTGCCGCCACGCCGCGAAACGTCTCCAGCGCGTTGGCGGTGGGGAGGAGCATGATGCCGACGCCCGACGCCTCGACTCCTGAGAATCGCAACCGGGACGAGTAGTCTTCGGCGCCCAGCTCGACTCGTCCGATGTCGCGCATGCGCACCAGCGCGCCGTCCGCGCCTGCCTTGATGACGATGTCCTCGAACTCGCTCACCTCGGTCAGCCGTCCGGCGGCGCGCACGCTGAGCTGGAACATCTGATCTTCGGCAGACGGCTCGGCGCCGACCGATCCGGCGGCTACCTGTACGTTCTGCTCGCGCAACGCGTTGGTGACGTCGGTAGCCGTCAGCCCTCGACCCGCGAGCCGGTTGGGGTCGAGCCACAGGCGCATCGCGAAGCGGCGCTCGCCGAAGATGATGACGTTGGCCACGCCGGGCACGCGCTTCAAGTCGTCGCGCACGTAGCGGTCGACGTAGTTGCTGATGAAGAGCGAGCTGTACTGGTTCTTCTCGGAGTAGAACCCGAGCCCGGCGAGAAATCCGGCCGATCCCTTCGTGACGGTGATGCCGTTGGTGCGCACCTCGAGCGGCATGCGGCCGAGCGCCGAGTTGACGCGGTTCTGCACGTCGACGGCGGCGAGATCGGGACTACGCCCGACTTCGAAGGTGACCGTGATGGTGCTCAGGCCGTTGTTGGTCGACGCCGAGGTCATGTAGAGCATGCCCTCGACGCCGTTGATCACCGACTCCAGCGGCGTGGTCACCGCGCTTTCGACGGCCTGCGCGTTTGCGCCGGTGTAGAACGCACTGACCGCGACGGTCGGTGGCGCGAGCTCGGGATAGCGCCCGATGGGCAACGTCGGGATGGAGATCGCGCCGGCCAGCGTAATGAGGATGGAGCAGACCGTCGCAAGAACGGGCCGCCGGATAAAGACGTCCGTGAACATTACGCGCTCCCCTTCGCCGCGGGAGCCTGCTCCACCGGGGAGCCGTCACGGATCTTCTGGATGCCGGCCGCGACCAACCGCTCGCCGGCTTTCAAACCCTTCTGCACCGTGTAGAAGTTTCCAACCACCGGGCCGAGCTCGACGGAACGCTGCCTGGCGACCAGCCCCTTGCCGCCTTCGCCGGCCTCGGCCACGAACGCAAACCACTGGCCGTTGATACGTGTGACCGCGGTGACTGGAATGGTGAGGCCGGGCTCGGTCGACCAGATGACGAAGGAGCGGACGTATTGAGCCGTCCGCAGCGTGCCGGGTACCGACACCGGTGTCTTGACGAGCACCGTCTGCGTGCGTTCGTCGACCGACGGCGAGATGAAATTGATCTTCTCTTCCGCGATCGTGGCGCCCGTGTCGTCGACGATGCGGACGGGAAGACCAACGCGCAACTTCGTTGCCTGCTGCACCGGCACGTTGATGTAGACCTCGAGTCCCGCGTTGGCGTCGATCGAGGTCAGCGCGGTCGCTTTTGTCACCCGATCGCCTTCGCGCACGGGGATGTCGCCGACGACGCCGGCTGTCGGAGCGGTCACGCGGTAATAACCCAGATCGGTACGGGCCGTGCGAATCTGCTCCTGCACGGTTCGCAACTGCGCTTCGGCGGCTTTCAGGTCGTTGGCCGCGCGGTCGGCATCCATCTGGCTCGAGGCGCCGGCGGCGAGCAGCTTGGCGGCGCGCTCGGCCTCCTGTCGCGCGTACGCAACATCGTTTTCGCGCTGCGCCCTCACCGAGTCGAGGCCCGCGAGCTGGCCCTGCTGCACGCGCGAGTCGATCTCCATCAGCAGGTCGCCGCTGGAGACGCGTTGCCCGGGCCTGGCCGCGATCCGCGTAATGAAGCCCTCGACCTGCGGCTGGATGTCGGTCGATCGACGCGATTTCACGGTTCCCACGAACTCGGTGGTCTGCTCGATCGGTTTCGCCTCGAGCGTCACGATGTCGACGGGCATGGCCGGCATGCCGCCGCCCGCGCCACCCGCCGCCGCGCCCTCGCCGCCCCCGCACGCCGCGACGCTAAACGACAGCAGGAAAAAGAGAAAGATGTGATTTGCTGGCTTATTCATAGGTTCCGAAGGACAAACTGTGGGCAGACTCCCCGTATCGACCCGGATCGAGTGCCGAAAATGGTCATTATAATCTGCGCATGCCTACGACCTCCGACCGCGGACTGTTTGTCTGGCACGAGCTCAATACCACCGATACGACCGGGGCCGACGCCTTCTACTCGCGGCTGATTGGCTGGAAGAGCAAACCGTGGGACCCGAACCCCTCCTACCAGGTCTGGACGATGGGCAGGGAAGGGCGAGCCGGGTTGTATCAGATACATGAAATTCCCAACGTCGTCACGCCGCCGCCGCACTGGCTCAACTACATCGGCACACTGGACGTGGATGCGACCGTGCGACAGGCGGTCGAGCTGGGCGGCAAGGTGGTGACGCCGGCCGCCGACGTGCCGCGTGTGGGGCGGATGGCCGTGCTTCAGGACCCGCAGGGCGCCATGTTTGCCGTCTCGGCGCGCATCGAGCGGGTGCGATGGAAAGAGCCGCAGATCGGTGACTTCTCGTGGCACGAGCTGCTGACCAGCAACTATCAGACCGCTTTCGATTTCTACTCGAAGCTGTTCGGCTGGGAAAAGATGCTGGCCATGGAGATGGGGCCGCAGGGGATCTACCAGATCTTCGGCACGGGAGGCCATCAGCTTGGCGGCATGTTCACGCCGGCGGCTGGTACGATGCCGCCCGGTGGCCCGCAATGGCTGCCCTACATTCTCGTTCGCGATGCGCGGAAAACCGCCGAGGCCACTAAAGAGTTAGGCGCGCTCATCGCGCACGAGCCAATGGAAGTACCTGGCGGCGACATGGTCTTCACCGGCGTGGATCGCCAGGGCGCGATGTTCGCGGCGCAATCGAAGAGACGCGTCGCGCCGGCCCCGGCCCCCGCGAAGGCCACGAAAACGGCCACGAAGGTCACGAAGGTCACGAAGGTCACGAAGAAGAAGGCTGCCAAGATCACGAAGAAAAGCGCTAAAAAGGCCGCGCCGAAGAAGAAAGCCGCAAGGAAGCCGTCGCGGCGGCGGTAGATACTGGATACAATGTCCCACTTCTGGAGGAAACAATGAAGCGTCTGTCATTCATCGCGCTCGCAGTCTTCGGCCTTGCCGTCCAGGGGCTCACCGCCCAGACGAAGGATGGCTGGGTCACGTTGTTCAACGGCAAGGACCTGAACAGCTTCAACGTCATCGGAACCGCCAACTGGCAGATCGTCGACGGTGCCGTCCAGGCCAACATGGGCACGGGATACCTCGTGTCGAAGGAGAACTACACCGACTTCGAAATCAAGGTCGAGTTCTGGTCGTCGAACGGCGGCAACAGCGGTGTCTACATGCGCTGCATGGACGGGACGAAGATCACCGACAAGACCTGCTACGAAGCGAACATCTTCGACAAGCGGAAGGATCAGTCTGGCCGCACGGGCGGCATCCCGAACTACGCGCCGCCGATCGCGATTGTCGACGCCGAAGGCAAGTGGAACACGTACGAAATCACGCTCCGCGGTCCGCACATCGTCGTCGTGCTGAATGGAACGAAGACGGTCGACGCGATGGACAGCACGCTCAAGAGCGGCCCGATCGCGCTTCAGTACACGGCCGGGGACATCAAGATCCGCAACGTGCAGATTCGAAGGCTCTAGCAGATTCACACATTGCCGCATTGGCGATTGACAATTGCCGGAATGATTGGCAATTGTCAGTCGTCAATTGCGAATCGTCAATCAATTGCCATTCGTCAATTGAGAATGCGGCAATGCGTGTGTCACTGCCGCCCAGGCGCTCATCCCTCCGGTCATTTCCGCCACGCGCGAGAACCCTTCACGCAGCAGCAGGCTGCTCGCCATCGACGATCGATAGCCGGCGGCGCAGAACACCACGATCGGACGATGGCGGGGCACCTCGTCGAGGCGGCTCGCCAACCGGCTGAGCGGAATATTGACGCTGCCTTCGATGTGCTGCTGTTGCCACTCGCCGGGAGTTCTGACGTCCAGGAGATACGGCGCGTCTGGGGCGCCCAGCGATCCGTTGACCGAATCCGCGGAGGCTTGTGGCGTGGCCGCCAGCAGGTCGTCGCGATCCCGCAGCGTGAGCATCCCTCCATCGAGATAGCCCGCCACGTTGTCGAACCCGATCCGCCCCAGCCTCAGGGCCGCTTCGGCCTCGCGGCCCGGCGATGCGATGAGGACAATCGGCCGTTCGCGAGCGAGCAGCGTACCCGCCCATGTGGCGTATTGTCCGCCGAGGCCGATGTTGATGCTGCCAGCCACATGCCCGGCCGCAAACTCGCTTGCATCGCGGACGTCGAGCGCCTGGGCGCCGCTCTTCATCGCCGCAATCAACGCTTCGGGAGAAAGCGGCCGAAGTTCGTGTTCCAGGACACGCTCGAGCGTGGGCCGCTCTTTCGAGTTGAGGACGGCATCGTAGGAGAAGTATGAGGGTGCGTCCGGCTGGTCGGCCGTGACGAGCGCGATGAAGTCGGCTTCGTTCATCGGCTGCAGCGCGTAGTTGGTCTTCCGCTGCTCGCCGATGGTCGACACCGTCTCTTTGCTGATTTTCTTTCCGCACAGCGACCCCGCGCCATGCGCGGGATACACGAGCGTCGCGTCGGGCAGCGGCAGCAACTGCTCGTGAATCGAGTGGTAGAGCAGTTGCCCGAGGTCGGTGGCCGACCAGCCGAGCGACGCTCTCAAGTCGGGCCGGCCCACGTCGCCGATGAACAAGGTATCGCCGGTCAGCACCGCGTACGGGTTTGTGGTGTCGGCGGCGAGGTCGTACACGAGGATCGAGATCGATTCGGGCGTGTGTCCCGGTGTTTCGAGCGCCTGGAGGCGCACGTCGCCCAATTCGAGCGTGCTGCCGGTGGCCATCTGCGTGAAGGCGTATTCGGCCTGCGCTTTGGCCCCAAGGTAGATCCGGGCGCCGGTCCGGTCGCGAAGCTCGAGATGGCCCGCGATGAAGTCGGCGTGAAGGTGCGTGAGGAAGACGTGGCGGATCGTCAGACCCTGGCGATCCGCTTCATCCATGTAGTCCTGCACATCGCGCTTTGGATCGACGACGACGGCCTCGTGCGTCTTCTCATCGCCGATGAGGTACGACGCGTGGGCAAGACAGTTCAGATAGAACTGTTTAAAGATCATTGATCACCGGGGTTCGTATAGTTCGTCGGTTCGTAAAGTTCGTTCGGTTCGTTCGGTTCGTAGGTTCGTAGGTTCTAGGTTCGTAGGTTCGTAGGTTCGTAGGTTCGTAGGTTCGCGGGTTCGAACCCGAACCTCACGAACCCCCGCCTCACGAACCTGACGAACCTCACGAACCTCACGAACCTCACGAACCTCACGAACCTCACGAACTATACGAACTTTCACGAACCTCGCGTGCTTTTTAGAAGGCCGGCGTGTTTGGCTTTCTCCCCAAGAGCACCCGTCCGGCTTCTTCCCACACGTGGGGCGCGACCGTGAAGTGATGCGTCATCGCTTCGGCATCGCGCGCATAGCGCTGCATCGCCGATTTGGTGTAGATCGCGCTGCCGCCGGCGAGCGTGTTGGCGGTTCTCGTGACGCTGGTGCCCGTCTCGACGGCGTGCGCCGCGGCGGCGCGTGCGAGCGCGAGCTGACGCTCCGTCACGGGTTTGCCGGCGAGCACCGTCTCCCACATCTCGCGCGCGGTGTCGAACAGGAACGCACGCGCTCCGCCCAGCGCGGCCTCCGCCCGCGCCAGCTCGATTTGCGTCGCCGGCCGATCGGCGAGCGGCGCCTGATACATCGTCGGCACCTTCGCCTGCGCCATCGCCGTCAGCTCGTCGAGCGCGCTGCGGGCGATGCCGAGGCTGACCGACGCCAGCTGAAAGACGAAGAGTTGTACGGGGGGCATGCGGTAGAGCGGCTCCGCGCGATGACCCGACGGATCGAGCAGCTTGAAAATGCGGTGCTCAGGGACGAAGACGTCGGTCGCGCTGAAGTCGTTGCTGCCGGTGCCGCACAGGCCGCTGACGTGCCACGTGTCGTGAATCTCGACGTCGCTCACCGGCATGCAGACGTGGATGATCTCGGGGCCCGTCGGCGTCATGCGCGGCTTGCCGTTGTCCATCACCATGCAGCCGGCCCACAGCCAGTCGCAGTCCGTGATGCCGCTCGCGAAGGCCCACCGGCCGCCCACGCGCACGCCCTTGTCTTCGCGCACCGCGGCGCCGGCCGGGGCCGCGATTCCGGCTGTGGGTGTCGAGGGATTGGGCCAGACTTCTTTCGCCCCGCGCTCGTTGATGTACCCCGCGGCGATGTTGCCGCTGCTGCCGATCATGGCGCACCAGCCGGCCGATCCGTCGGCGGTGGCCACCTCTTCGATCGCCTGCATGATCTCCATGGGCGTGCCTTCCTGGCCACCGATCGCCCGCGGCACCGAAAGGCTGAAGATGCCTGAATCGCGAAGCCCCTTCGCCACGTCTGGTGGCAGACGACGGGCCTGTTCGATGTCCTGACGCCGTGCGCGCAGGGTGGGGAGAAGGCTGCGAACGCTGTCGATGACGGTGGTCGTGATCATGACACCCTCCTGCAAGTGGACATTACCTTCTACGCTGGCATTTTCTTCCTGGTTACATCCCTGGTTGTGCTAATTTCTCGCGCATGACCAGCACACGCATTCTTCTTCTTATCGCGCTTCTGGCGATGGCGGCTCCGGGCGCGGTTCATGCCCAGGGAGCGGACAGCAAGTACCAGGTCGTCGAGAACTGGGCGCACTTTCCGCCTGGCGTCGAGAAGTGGGGAGGCGCGACCGGCGTCGACGTCGACTCCAAAGGCAACGTTTACGTGTTCCACCGCATCGAGTCAATGCCGATCATCGCGTTCGACAAGAACGGCAAGTTCCTGCGGGGCTGGGGACAGGGGATGTTCAAGACGACCCATTTCCTGCGGACCGATCGCGATGGGAATGTCTGGGTGACCGATCGTGGCGACCATCAGGTCTTCAAGTTCGACGCCGAAGGCAAGCTCCTGATGACTTTGGGCCGGAAGGGCGTCGTCGGCGAGAACGAATCGACCGACGCCTTCAACGGCGTGGCCGATCTCGTCATTGCGAGAAACGGTGACATCTTCATCGCCGACGGCGAGAGCACGAACACGCGCGTGGTGAAGTACTCGAAAGACGGCAAGTTCGTCATGTGGTGGGGCGGCAAGGGCACCGAGCCGGGCAAGTTCGACGAGCCGCACAGCATCGCGATCGATTCGCGCGGCCGCCTCTACATTGGCGACCGCCGCAACAAACGCGTACAGGTGTTCGATCAGACCGGCAAGTTCATCGAGCAGTGGAACCACCTCGGCACGCCATGGGGCGTGTACGTCAAGGGCGATCTGCTGTATGTCGTCGACGGCACCGAGGCCAACTGCCTGTTCATCATGAACATCAAGGACGGCAAGATCGTGGACAAGGTCGAGGGCCTGAAGAACGCCACGGCCGTGACGGTCGATGCGAACGACAACATCTACATCGGCGAGGTGAACGGCGCGAACGTGCGGAAGCTGGTCAAAAAAAAGTGATTAGGGATTAGGGATTAGGGATTAGGGATTAGGACGTCTGGCTTCGGCGAAAGTACGTAGTGTCCGGCTTCAGCCGGACCGTTTGCTCTTCGATTCAAACGCCATCAATGGGACTCTCCGCCGGTACACGTCTCGGGCCGTACGAAGTCGTCTCGGCCATTGGCGCCGGCGGGATGGGCGAAGTGTATCGGGCGCGCGATACGCGGCTGAAGCGCGACGTCGCGCTCAAGGTTCTTCCAGATCAGTTTTCCCGGGATCCCGACAGGCTCGCGCGATTTCAACGTGAGGCCGAGCTGCTCGCGTCGCTCAATCACTCGAACATTGCCGCCGTGTACGGTCTGGAGTCGGCCGACGGCGTCAACAGCATCGCGATGGAGCTGGTGGACGGGCCGACGCTCGCCGACATGCTCGCACGTGGCCCGCTCGGCGTTCGAGACGCGCTGAACATCGCCAGGCAGGTCGCTGACGCGCTGGAAGCCGCGCACAGCCGCGGCGTCGTGCACCGCGATCTGAAGCCCTCCAACATCAAGGTCACCCCCGACGGCAAGGTGAAGGTGCTCGACTTCGGCCTGGCCAAGATGCTGACGGCCGCCGAGGCCTCACCCTCTTCGCTGTCGATGTCGCTGTCGCCGACGATGAGCCTTCAGACCCAGTCCGGCGGCGTCATCCTTGGGACCGCGCCATACATGAGCCCGGAGCAGGCTCGCGGCAAGGTGGTGGACTCCCGTACCGACGTCTGGGCATTCGGCTGCGTGCTCTACGAGATGCTGACCGGACGCCGTGCGTTCGCCGGCGAAACGGTCACCGATGTGCTGGCCGCGGTCATCGCTACGGAGCCCGATTGGAAAACGCTGCCGGCGACGGTTTCGCCAGCCGTACAGAAGCTGATCCGCCGCTGCCTGGAAAAGGACGCCAGCCGGCGATTCCACCACATCGCGGACGTGCGTCTTGAAATCGAAGACGCGCTCTCGGGTCGAACACCGGCGGACGCGGTCGTGATCCAGAAGAAAGCCTCGCCCTGGGTACTATGGAGCGGCTGGGCCGTCGCGGCGATGTTCGCGTTTACCGCGTTCCTCATGTTCATTCTCTGGTGGGGCACCGTCAGCAGGCCGGTCGACCGGCCCGTCACGCGGCTCGAGCTGAATCTGCCGGATGGCGTCGAGCTGACGTCTCACGCGAGCAATGTGCTCGCCATCTCGCCCGATGGACGACGTCTGGCTTACGTCGGCATCCAGAATGGACTTCGCCGAACCTATCTCCGAAATCTCGACGAGCGCACCACGCGTGCTCTCGAAGGCACCGACGGTTCTGTCGGGTGTTTTTTCTCGCCAGACGGCCAGTCATTGGGCATCGTCAGCAACGCACGTGAGATCAAGAAGATGTCGCTGGCAGACGGTCTCATCAGCACGGTCGCAGGAGGGTCTGGCGTCAACGTGCTGCTCGGCGCCACCTGGACGTCGAGCGAGCGCATTGTCTACGTGCGCGATTCGACGTTGTGGGTCGTGCCGGTGTCAGGTGGAGAGTCGAAGGCGCTGACGACGCTGGATGCCGGGCGCGGGGAGATCGCGCATCTGGCACCGATAGCGCTTCCCGATGGCAAAGCGGTGCTCTTCACGATTCGTCGCGACGGCGGCAAGACCAACGACGTCGGTATCGTCGACATCACCACGGGATCGCGCACGCAGATTCTCGATCGTGCCACGTCGCCGATGTACGCACGAAGCGGACATCTTCTCTTTCTACGCGATGGGGCCTTGCTGGCTGTGCCCTTCGACCCCGACGACCGAACGGTCGACGGCACGCCGGTACGTCTCGAGGAGCGGATTCCTGGCGGAGATGAGGCGGCGGTCGCGGTCTCGAGTACGGGATCGCTCGTTTACAGCACGATGGCGGCCGATGCGTACCGCGTCGTCTCGGTATCCCGGGTGGGTGTCGAGACGCCGGTCAACGACACGCCGCGCGCGTATGTTCGATCGCGGTTCAGCCGCGACGGTCGATTCATGGCCATGCAGGTCGCTTCAGACGTGTGGATTCAGGATCTCTCCCGCCGCACGTTCGAGCGCGTAGCTGGGACCGAGAACACCAGCTACTTCGAGTGGGCGCCAGATGGAACTCGCCTTGTACTCGGCACTCCAGCGGGGATTTTGTGGGTGGGCACCGCCGATTCTGCCGTTCGCGGAACGCTCGCCGGCACGAATGATTCCGATGTGCCCACATCTGTCGCCCCTGACGATCGGACGTTGATTTTCATGCGCTATGGATCGGAGTCGGGCGACATCTACATGACGGCGTTGAAGAGCGGCGAAGAGTTTCGGCCGCTTGTGAAGACGCCCGGCTATGAGGGTGGCGCCCGGTTGTCTCCCGATGGAAAATGGATGGTATATGTGTCGCAGGAGTCGGGCCGGGCGCAGGTGTACCTGCGAGCGTTTCCCGGACCCGATCGACGCTGGCTCGTCTCGACTGCCGACGGAACGCAACCCGTCTGGAACGCCAACGGCAGGGAATTGTTTTACCGGGATGGTGACAAGATGATGGCGGTCCAGGTTTCGTTGACCGGCGAGCCGCGTTTATCGGATCCCGTGGTGCTGTTCGAGCGGCGCTACGTGTTCGGGACGCACATTTCGGTTCCCAACTACGACGTGTCGCACGACGGCCAGCAGTTCGTGATGATCAAAGATGTGTCAGGCAACAACCCGCTGAACGTCGTGATCAACTGGACGGAAGAGCTGAGAGCTCGGGTGAAGTAATGGCACAAATCAATCTCCGTGTGAACGGCCAGGCACGAACCGTCGACGTCGACGAGTCGACGCCGCTGCTGTATGTGCTGAGCGACGAGCTCGCGCTGAACGGTCCGAAATTCGGTTGCGGCCTCGGCCAGTGCGGGGCCTGCACCGTCATCGTCAAGGGCCAGGCGATTCGATCGTGCGTGACGCCGGTCAAGACGGTCGCAAACGGCGACATCACCACGCTCGAGGGGTTGGGCACGCCGGACAAGCCACATCCCATTCAACAAGCGTTCATCGACGAACAGGCCGCGCAGTGCGGCTTCTGCCTGAGCGGCGTCATCCTCGCGGCCAAGGCGCTCGTCGATCGCACGCCGAAGCCGACTGACGACCAGATTCACCAGGCGTTATCCGGTGTGCTGTGCCGCTGCTTCACGCACCAGCGCATGATTGCCGCAATCAAGCGCTACGCAAACGGAGGTGCGGCGTGAACTCCGACCAGCGACGCTCTGCTAATCCCCAATCCCTAGTCCCTAATCCCGAGAGGCACGGCGTCGGCGTTTCCCGGCGGGCGATGCTGAAAGGCGCAGGCGCCCTCATCGTCAGCTTCGCGCTGACACCTGCCGATGCATTCGGCCAGGCCGTGGCGACATTGGTCGGGAATCCGTCGAAAGAACTGGACGGCTGGCTGTCGATTGGCGCCGACGGCATCGTTACCGCGTACACAGGCAAGTGCGAGATGGGGCAGGGTCTCTTTACGGCGCAGACGCAGCTCGTCGCCGAAGAGCTGTGCGTGCGCGTCGATCAGGTCAAGCTGATCCAGTGCGTGACGGGGCTGACGCCCGACCAGGGCGTGACGTCGGGAGCGCAATCGCATCCGCAGAATTTCAACCACTCGAACCTGGCGCTTGCCGCCGCGACCGCGCGCGAGGCGCTGCTGCAGATGGCCGCGAAGCACTGGGGCGTGTCGGTCGAACGGCTCACGGCCGGCAACGGCGTCGTCCATCTGGGAGAGCGCACGATCACCTACGGCGAGCTCGTCGGCGGCAGGGAATTCAATCTGCAACTGAATACCAACGCGAAGCGCAAGGTGGCGCGCGAGTGGACGATCCTCGGGAATCCCGTGAAGCGCCTCGACATGGCCGACATGGTGACCGGCCGTTTCGAGTACGCGCACAACGTCCGGGTGCCCGGCATGGTGCACGGCCGCGTCGTGCGTCCGCCCACCGTGGGCGCCACCGTCATCAGCGTTGACGAGAGCTCGGTGAGCGGCATGCCCGGCCTCGTCAAGGTGGTCGTCAAGAAGGATTTCGTCGGTGTGGTCTGCGAGAAGCAGTGGCAGGCTGTGCAGGCGGCCAACCGGTTGAAGGTGAGCTGGAAGCCCGGCCCCGCGCTTCCGCCGCAGGCAGGCTTCTACGATCACATGCGCAAGGCGCCCAGCCGCGACGCGATGCTCGTTGACTCGAAAGATGTCGATGCCACGCTCGCGTCGGCGGCGCAGGTCGTGCGGTCGACCTACCTGCATCCGTATCACATGCACGGATCGGTCGGCGCCTCGTGCGCCGTCGCCGATGTCAAAGCCGACAGCGCCACCATCTGGTCGCCGACGCAAGGCGTCTATCCGCAGCGCGACAGTTGCGCGATGGTGCTCGGCATGAAGCCGCCGCAGGTAAAGGTCATCTACTCGCGCGGTTCGGGCTGCTACGGCATCAACGGCGCGGATACGGTGTCCTACGACGCCGCGCTGATGTCGCAGGCGGTGGGCCGCCCTGTCCGCGTGCAGCTCTCGCGCAAGGACGAGATGGCGCACGAAAACTTCGGCCTCGCGTTTGTCGTCGATCAGCGCGTCGGCCTCGATCGCGCCGGCACCATCGTCGCGTGGGATTACGAAGCGTGGTCGCCGGTGCGCGGAGGCCGGCCCGGCCACACGCTGCCGGGGAATCAGGTGACGGGATTTCTCGCCGGGTTCCAGCCGGCGGCGTTCACCCCGCTGTCGCCGGCGCCGCCGCCCAAGGGGCCGCTCGCGAACGGATCGAACGTCGTGCCGTCCTATGTCACGGGAACCGTCAATGGTGAGGCCGGCGGTACCGGCACCGTCAAAGGCGAGCGCATGCTCTCGCGCACGATCGAGTCACCGTTCTGGACCGGTCCGCTGCGCTCGCCGAGCCGTCTTCAGAATACGTTCGCGCACGAGTGCATGATGGACGAGGTCGCGGCCGCCGCGAAGGCAGATCCGGTCGAGTTCCGACTGCGTCATCTGCGGGATCCGCGCTTGAAAAATGTCGTGCAAGCCGCCGCAACGGCCGCCAACTGGCAGGCGCGTTTTTCGCCAACCCCACGGAAAACGGATCCCGGAACCGTTTTGTCCGGTCGCGGAGTTGCATGCGTCCTTTATGAAGGCGACAACGGCTACTGCGGGATGGTGGCCGAGGTCGATGTCCACCTCGATACCGGTGTCGTTGATGTGAAGCGGCTCGTCATGGCGGCCGATTGCGGCCCGATCTCCAATCCGGATGGATTGCGCAATCAGTGTGAAGGAGGCGCGCTGCACGGCATGAGTCGGGCGCTCTTCGAAGAAGTCACGTGGGACCACGAGAAGGTCACGTCCGTGGACTGGCGCACGTACCACACGTTCCCGGTCGGGTTTAAAGTGCCGGCGCTGCAGGTGGTCTTGATAAACGCTCTGGATGCCGAGGCGTGCGGGGCGGGCGAGACGTCGACCACCGTGACGGCGGCGGCGATTGGCAACGCGATTTTCGATGCAACGGGCGTGCGGCTCCGGGAGGTCCCGTTTACGCCGGTGCGTCTGAAGGCCGCGATGAAAACCGGCTAAAGCTTCACCACAATTCCGGATAAAAATCGCCACTTTTGCGACAAAACCCCCCTGATTAGGGGGGTAGTGCCCGTAAGGGTAAGAACACTACCCTCGAACCACGACGGACAACTTCGAGGCCCCTGAAGCGGCACCCGAATCTCGGGGTGTAATTTCTCGCCGGACGTTCATCAAAGGCGCGATCGCGACGGGTGTGGTCGCCGCGTCCGCGACCTATTTGTTCAGGGCGCCGGGTGTCATCGGGCAGCGTGCGTCCGGCTCCACCGAGCGGCTCATCAGGCTGAACGTCAACGGACAGGTGCGGCACGTCGACGTCATGAAGCAAGAGACCCTTGCGATGACGCTGCGCTACAAGCTTGGTCTCACCGGCACGAAGCTCGGCTGCGATCGCGCGGAGTGCGGCGCGTGCACCGTGCTGATCGATGACGTGCCTCACTACTCCTGTTCGGTCCTGACGCATACCGTTCGATCGAGACAGGTCATCACCATCGAAGGGCTGGCAGACTCGCCGGAGCATCTTCACCCCGTCCAGCGCGGTGTCGTCGATGAACATGGCTTCCAGTGCGCGTTCTGCATGCCGGGATTCATCATGGCGACGGTGGGGTATCTCAAGACCAACGCCAACCCGACGCGAGCCGAGCTCGCCCACGGCGTCTCGGGCAATCTGTGCCGTTGCCAGGACTACGACAAGATCCTCACGGCGCTGATGCGCGGCGCCGAGTACTCGCGCCAGCAGCGAACCAGGACGAATTGATGCCGCCGCTCAAATACGTCGGCACCGACTACACGACGCCCGACCTCATCGCGAAGGTGATGGGCCAGGCCAAATACGCCGAAGACTTCCGGGCCGAAGGGATGCTGTTCTGCAAGCTGCTCCTCAGCCCGCTGCCGCACGCGCGGGTACGCCGCATCGATCTGACGGGCGCGCTCGCGATGCCCGGCGTCAAAGCGATCCTGACCGCCGACGACTTGCCGGCGCCTCCTTCGCCGTTGGCGCCCGGCGCGGAGCGGCCTCTGACCAACGAGCCCCACTATCAGGGAGAGCCCGTGGCGGCGGTTGCCGCCGTGGACGAGCTCGTCGCGGCCGAGGCGATCGAAAAGATAAAAGTCGCGTGGGAGCCGCTGCCGTTCGTCGTCGATCCGCTCGAAAGCCTGCGGCCAAACGGACCGAACGCCCGGACGCTGGGCAACGTGTGGTATCCGCCGGCCCCGGGGCAGAGCCCGCCGCGCGCCGAGATCAGGACGCTGAAATGGACCGAGGCCGATTTCGCCGACGAGGGCGACGGCCTTCTGCCGATGGGCGCCGTGCCCGAGCAATGGAGCTTCGGCGATCTCGACGCGGCGTTCAAGGACGCCGCGCTCGCGCTCGACGAGACCTTCGTCGTGCAGTCCACGTCGCATCAGCCGATGGAAACGCGCAGCGCGATGGCGTACTGGGTGAACGGCAAGCTGCATTTGTACGCCTCGACGCAAAGCGTGATCCGCACGGTGGACAACATCGCGAACTGGCTGGCGATCGATCCCGCCGAGCTCGTCCTCGTGTCCGAATATTGCGGTGGCGGGTTCGGAAGCAAGGGCGGCGGTCCCATTTCGATGGCCATCCCGGCGCTGCTCGCGAAAAAAGCGAACGCACCGGTGATGATGCGCGTCTCGCGGGAAGAAGAGCATTTCATCGGCCGGGGCCGCACCAACATGACCGGCCGCGCCAGGGTCGCCTTCAGGAAAGACGGACGGATCGCCGGCATCGATCTCTTCATCGTGCAGGACAACGGCTCGTACGGATCTTTCGGCGACTTTCGTTCGGCCGGCAACGCCGTCTCGGTGCTCTACCAGCCGATGTCGATGCGCTGGCGCGGCGTGAGTGTGCTGACGAACACGCCACCACGATCCCAGCAGCGATCGCCGGGCTGGATGCAGGCGAACGGATTGATGGAATCGGCGATCACCAAGGCGGCAAAACAACTCGGGATCGATCAGGTCGAGATGCGGAAGATCAATTCACCGGAAGGGAAAGCGACCTATGGCGCACCGCGCGTTGATGGATCGCGCCCGCACCTGACGAGCGCGTTCGTCAGGCAGGCGCTGGATCGCGGCAGCGAGCTGTTCCGATGGAACGAGCGGAAGAGCCAGGCCGGTTCTCCGCGAGGCTCGCACGTCCGCGGCATCGGCGTGGCCGTCGGCACCCATCCCTCCGGGTCGATCGGCTTCGACGGCTTGATGGTGATCCGGCCAGACGGGCGGCTCCACGTGCACACAGGCGTCGGCAACCTGGGCACGCACTCCGTGATCGATCTCGCACGGATCGCGGCCGAGACGCTGCAGATGCCCTGGGATCGGGTCGACGTGATCTGGGGCGACACGAGCAAGCACCTGCCATGGAGCCCGATGTCGGTCGGCAGCCAGACGACACATGCCGCGACGCGCGCCAATCACGCGGCGGCGCTCGACATGAAGCGGAAGCTGCAGGAGATCGCCGTGCGGGATCTCGGCGGGGCGCCCGGCGAGTACGAGCTCGGACAGGAACGCGTGTTTCGTCGCGGGAATCCGGCTCGAGGTTTGAGCTACCAGCAGGCGGCGCGCCGGGCGATGGAGCTCGGCGGCGAGTACGACGGCCACGAGCTGCCGAAGGAGATTCACGCCGTGACGCGTGAGTCGGCGCGCGCGCTCGCCGGCGGCGGCCTGATGGGCGTCGCCAAGGACACGTTTCCGCGCGACGGCGACACATTTTCGTTCATCGCCGGCTTCGCCGAGGTCGAGGTCGACATCGAAACGGGGGAAACCACGCTCGTGGACTACCTCGCGGTGGGCGATGTCGGCACGGTGGTGAACCCGCGCAGCCTGAAGTGTCAGATCCTCGGTGGAAGCTGCCTCGGCATCGGGCACGCGCTCATGCAGCGCATCGTCTACGACCAGCGGTACGGCGCCGCGCTGGCGCGGCGCTTCCACTACAACAAGCCCCTCAGCATTCTGGACACGCCGCCGCAGCTGAATGCCGAGGCGCTGAACATTCCAGACCCGGAAACACCCGTGGGCGCGCGCGGCGTCGGCGAGCCACCGGTCGGCGCAGGCTATGGCGCCGTCATGAACGCGATCGCCGATGCGGTCGGTGTCGACGTATTCCGGCGGGCGCCCGTCACGCCCGACGTCATTCTCATGTCACTCGAACACAAACGACGCATGCACGCACCGCTCACGACACACGTATGAGCGAAGTGGTTAAACAGGAGGCGAGTATGGTGAGGCAGAAGCACAACAGCGGAAGGTGGCCGGCCACATTTCTTACAGCGTGGGTGGCCGTGGCACTGATCCTCGTGGCGCTGCCGGCGGCAGCCCAGAGCGCGTTGTCCACGATTCACGGCACCGTGAAAGACGAGCGGGCGCGGCGATGCCGGGCGTCACCGTGACGATCACCGAGTCCCGCCATGCAGAAGCGGACAGGTCGTGGTGGTGACGGAACCCGACGGCAACTATCGCGTGGGCGAGCTATCCGCCGGCCTGTACAAGATCGCGTTCGAGCTTGGCCGGTTTCAAGTCCTATGTTCTGGACGATTTTCGCCTGACGATCGGGTTCGTCGCCCGCGTCGACGCGACGATGAGCGTCGGAGGGCTGGAGGAGACGATCACGGTCACCGGCGCCAGCCCGGTGGTCGACATGACGTCGACGACGACCAGCGTCAACCTGACCTCCGAGACACTCGAATCGGTGCCGGTCGGCCGCGGGTTGCAGCAGTTGTTCGCGATGACGCCAGGCGTGACGACCAACCGCGTCGACGTTGGCGACAGCTGGATGGGTGTGCGCGCGGCCGCAGAGAGCTACGGCCAGACCGCCAACGTGAAGATCCAGATCGACGGCATCGACATCTCCGACGGGACGAGCTCCGGCGTCTACATGACGAGCCTGACGCTCGAAGAGGCGCAGATCAGAACGTCGGGCAACGACGCGGAAGTGTCGGTGCCGGGGGTGTCGATGGTCGCCGTCATCAAGTCCGGATCCAATCAGTTCCATGGCTCGTTCATGACATCGCTCGAGCATCCCTCCCTGCAGGGCAGCAATCTGAACGACGAGTTGAAAGCTCAGGGCTTGACCGACACGGAGCCGCTGAAGCATCTCTACGACCTGAGCGCCGAGGTTGGCGGTCGCATCGTTCGCGACAAGCTCTGGTTCTACGGTGCGTTCGTTCAACAGGACAAGGTGTCCGGCGTCGTCGGTTTCGCGGAAAACGCGGGTCCGGATGGCAGATACCTGACGGGCGATGAGCCTCCGGGCTATGTCAGGACACGTCTGTCACATGGTTCTGTGAAGGTGTCGTACCAGCCGACGAGCAACAATCGGTTGATCGCGGCGTGGCAGCCGACGATGAAGTATCAGCCGCAGGGGCTTCCGCCCGAGCCGAACCGGTTCCGTCCGCTCGAGTCAACCCTCGATTACAAAAACCCGAGCTCCATGTACAAAGGCGAGTGGCAGAGCACGCTCTCGAGCCGCATGGTCTTCAACGTCGTGGGCGGCTATGGCGGCTACCTGGCCGACTACGCGCCGTGGCGTTCGAACTTCGCGGGGCCGGTCGTGAAGGGCAATCCGGCGCGCCTCGATCGCGTCACCGGCCTCAACACCGGCGCCAATCCGAAGACGAACCTCGAATATCGCGACAAGTGGCAGTTGGACGGCGGCCTCAGCATGTTCCCGCAACAATCGTTCGGCGGGCAGCACGAGCTGAAAGTCGGCACCACGCTCTACTGGCGCCGCAACAGCGTCGGCTGGCGTGTCCATCCGTCTGGGGATTACACGCTGATTTTCGATGGGCCCGTACCTGCCGAGATTGATATTCGCAATTCGCCGACGCAGCCCGATTCGCGCGCCAGTTATTATGCCGGCTATATCAAGGACACATGGCGTGTGGGCGATCGACTGACGTTGAACCTGGGCCTGCGCTTCGAGCACCAGACCTCGTTTCTGCCGGAACAGTCCAAGGACGCGAGCCCGCAGTTCCCGACGCTGTATCCTGCCACGTCGTTCGATGGGCTCGACGTGTTGGCGTGGAACAAGGTGGTTCCGCGATTCGGGCTCGCGTGGGACGTCGCCGACAGGACCATCGTGAAAGCGACGTACGGGCGATTCGTCAACGGCATGGACGATGGCTTCGCGAATGCCTACAACTCGATGGCCAACGTCACGACGAAGTTCCGGTGGCGCGATGGGAACGCCAACGGCGATTACGACGCGGGCGAAGTGAACCTGAATCCGAACCTGGGCACGGGCCAGGGCGGCGATTTCATCATGGTGACCGGGCAGAGCAGCGCGAAGCTCAATCCCGAACTGCGCGCGCCAATGACGAGCGAGGCCACGCTGGGCGTCGAACGCGAGGTCATGCGGAACCTCGGCCTTCGCGCGCTCTATGTCTACAAGGATGTGACCGATCGCTACGCGACGCGCAACGTCGCGCGTCCGCGCAGCGCCTACAACATCCCGCTCACCCGCCGCGATCCTGGACCGGACGGCCTGCTGAATACGGCGGACGATGGCGGCTCGGTGACGATCTATGACTACGATCCGCGTTATGCGGGAGCGGCGTTCGTGCAGAACGAGCAGCAGAACACCGACCGCGAGGATTCGTACCAGACGATCGAGTTCACCGTGACGAAGCGCACATCGAGCAACTGGGGCGCGATGGCGTCGGTCTGGGCCATCAAGAATCACGTGTGGGCCAACCTGTTCGAAGACGATCCCAACCTCGACCTCAATAGACTGGATGAGACGTGGAAGTGGGCCGGTAACTTCAGCGGAACCTACATGGCGCCGTGGGGCATCCAGCTCGGGGCGTTTCTTCAGAGCAAGGTGGGCATCCTCAACCAGCGTGAGACCATCTTCCGTGCGGTTGATCCGGACGGCGGCCCGCCGTTGAGGCAGCTCAGCACCGTCACCCTCAAAATGGAGGAATTCGGGTCACAGAAGACGGATGCGATCCACGTGGTGAACGTGCGGGCCAGCAAGTGGTTCCCGTTCTCGACTGGCCAGCGCGTGCAGCTCGATTTCGACCTGTTCAACATGTTCAACTCGAGCGCGCCCATAACGGCGAACTTCCAGTCGGGGCCGACCTTCGCGTATGCCACGGCGGTCGTGCCGCCGCGCATTGCCCGAATCGGCTTCCGCTATACGTTCTAGAGCGTACGTAGTGTCCGCCTTTGGCGGAAAGTCCGGCTAAAGCCGGACACTACGCACAATGCTCTAAGGTCAGTAAGCAGCTTGGTTTGCAGGCGCCATCGGCGCCTGCAAACCGGATACACCCCCCAAGTTGGGGACTGGCAACCCGCTTGACTCTTCGCTACTCTAGATACATCACGACGGCCTGGGTGTGTGCGCCGCTAAGTGATCGTTAGAAAAGGACTTTGATGAAGGTGTTGCGATGAAAGGGCGCGTGGCGGTTTTCGCGGCGGTGACGGGCTTCGTCATGGCCGTGGCGTACAACACGCCGTCTGCGGCCCAGCGGCCGTCGACGCCGGGCACCGCTCGACAAGTGTCAGCCGGCGATCGCGATTCGCAGCAGGCCGTTCTCGCCAAGTACTGCGTCAGCTGCCATAACCAGCGGCTCAAGACCGGCGGGCTCGCGCTCGACACGCTGAACCTCGTCCGACGTTGGCAGTCACGCGGAAGAGTGGGAGAAAGTCGTCCGCAAGGTGCGCACGGGAGCGATGCCGCCGGTAGGGCGGCCCCGGCCCGACAAGGACGCCTCGGCAGGTCTGGCCACGTGGCTCGAGACCGAGCTCGATCGGGCCGCGTTCGAACACGTGAATCCCGGTCGCGCGTCGCTGCAGCGTTTGAACCGCCAGGAGTACGCCAATGCCGTTCGCGACCTGCTCGCCGTCGAGATCGACGCCGCGTCGATGCTGCCGGCGGATGTCGCGGGACACGGGTTCGACAACAACGCCGACGCGCTGACGCTTATCGGCGGCGCTCACCGAACGCTATCTCGGCGCGGCCGCGAAGATCAGCCAGATGGCGCTTGGGCGGCCGCGAGGCATCCCGACGCCGGACACCGTCAGCGTGCCAACCGACAGCGACCAGAGCCTGCGCGCCAGCGACGATCTGCCGTTCGGATCGCGCGGCGGTGTCGCGTTCAGCCATTACTTTGCGGCCGATGGCGAGTACCTGTTCGAGATGCGTCCGCGGGAAACCGGCGTGTCGGGCGGATTCGAAGGGGTCACCGCCGAGCCGCATCAGATTGAAGTGAGCCTGGACAACGTCAAGATCTGGACGGGCACCGTCGGCGGCCCCGAATTCGCTCGTGGTCGCGTCCCCGGTGGTGCAGGCGCGTATGTCACCGACGATCTCGACAAGAAGGTCATCGAAGCGTTGCAGTTCACCGTACCGGTCAAGAGCGGCGAGCACCTGGTGCAGGTGTACTTCGTGGCGAAGACCTCCGCGTACCTCGAGGACCTCTTCGATCGGTCGGTCCTGCGAGAACCGTACAGGAAAGGAAACGGGCAGCCGAATCTGTCGACGGTGACTATTACCGGACCTCAGCAGGGCACGACATCGGTTGGCGAGTCGGCGAGCCGGCGTCACGTGCTGACGTGCAAACCCGCGTCGGCGAGCCAGGACACCGCCTGTGCCAGGACGATCGTGTCGACGCTGGCGCGGCGCGCGTACCGGCGCCCTGTCACCTCTGCCGATCTGGAACCCCTGATGGCGTCATACCAGGATGGGGCGACGCGTGGCGGATTCGAGCCGGGCCTCGAAATGGCCATTCGAGCCATCCTGGTGAGCCCCGACTTCCTGTTCAGGCTCGAGGGCGAGCCCGCCGGCGCCGCAGCCAACACGGCTTTTCGCGTCAGCGATCTGGACCTGGCGTCGCGCCTGTCGTTTTTCCTGTGGAGCAGCATCCCAGACGACGAGCTGCTGAAGGCGGCCGAGAAGAAGACGCTGCAGAGGCCCGAAGTGCTGCAGCAGCAGGTTCGCCGCATGCTCGCGGACCCGCGCTCGCAGGCTCTGGTGGACAACTTCGCGGGGCAGTGGCTGTTCATCCGGAACGTGGCCGGCCACCAGCCGAGCCCGGAAGTGCTGTTCCACTACGACGACAATCTGCGCAAAGCGTTCGAGCAGGAAACGAAGCTGTTCTTCGCCAGCATCGTCCGCGAGAACCGCAGCGTGCTCGACTTGCTCGACGCCGATTACACCTACGTGAACGAACGTCTCGCGAAGCACTACGGCATTCCCGGCGTGTTCGGCGAGCGGTTCAGGCGCGTGGCGCTGGCGGCCGACAGTCCGCGCCGCGGCCTGCTCGGCAAGGGCTCGATTCTGATGGCGACGTCGTATCCGAATCGCACGTCGCCCGTCATTCGTGGCAAGTGGATTCTCGAGAATATCTTCGGCGCGCCCCCGCCTCCGCCGCCGCCGAACGTCCCCGATTTGAAGGACGAGCGCGACCCGCGGAAGATTCTGCCGATGCGCGAGCAGATGGCGGCGCACCGCAAGAATCCGGTGTGCGCGGGCTGCCACGCGCAGATGGACCAGTTGGGGTTCTCGCTCGAGAACTTCGACGGTATCGGCGAGTGGCGCGAGGTCTATATCTCGGGCGCGCCCGTCGACGCGTCGGCGGAGCTGCCCGATGGCACGAAGTTCAACGGTCCGGCCGAGCTTCGCCAGGTGCTCATGCGGCATTCCGACGAGTTCCTGACGACGATGACCGAGAAGCTGCTGATTTATGCGCTTGGGCGCGGGCTCGAGGCGAGCGATGCGCCGGCCGTGCGCCGAATCAAGCGCGAGGCGGCAGCAGACAATCTTCGCTTCGGGTTGCTCATTCAGAGCGTGGTGACGAGCGTTCCGTTTCAGATGAAAACCGCACACGGGTCTACGAACTAGATGGAGGCTGTCCGATGGTGATCACCAAGTTGGCGTTGCCCCGCCGCACGTTCCTGCGCGGAGTGGGCGCAACAATGGCTTTACCGCTTCTCGATGCGATGGTCCCCGCCATGAAAGCGGCGTCGCCATCGGTGCCGCGCTTTGCGCCGATCTATATCGGCAACGGCGCGAACATGTTCGAGTGGACGCCTTCCACCGAAGGCGTAGGCTTCGAGCTCTCGCCGTCGCTCCAGCCGCTCGCGCCGTTCCGCGATCGGATGATGGTCCTGACCGGGCTCGACAACTTCCCGGGCACCGATCAGGGCGATGTCGGCGGACAGCATCCGCGTGCCGCGCCGGCGTTCATGAGCTGCATGCACCCGAAGGCCACGGAAGGCTCCGACGTCGAAGCGGGCACGACCATCGATCAGATCATCGCCGAGCGGATCTGCCGCGACACCAAGCTGCCGTCGCTGGAAGTCTCGGTCGACCGCAACGACGTGGTGGGGGCGTGCGACCACGGCTACGCCTGCGCGTACATGAACTCGCTGTCGTGGAAAACGCCGACGACGCCGCTGCCGATGGAAACCAACCCGCGCTTCGTCTTCGAGCGGTTGTTTGGTGTCGGCGCGACGCCCGAAGAGCGCGCGGCCCGCGTCAACGAAGATCGCAGCATTCTCGACCGGCTCAGCGAGCAGATTGCGAGGCTCAACGGCAAGCTGGGAACGCGCGACCGCACGAAGCTCGGCGAATACTTCGACGCGGTGCGAGACCTCGAGCAGCGGATTGCCAAGGCCGAGTCGTACAACTCCGATTTCTCGGTGCCCGAGCAGCCGGTGGGCGTGCCGCCGACCTTCAGGGAGTACGTCGAGCTGATGTTCGACCTGCAGGTGGTGGCCTTCCAGGCCGACATCACGCGCGTCAGCACGTTCATGATGTGCCGCGAGAACATCAACCGGTCGTACCCGGAAATCGGCTTGCCCGAAGCGCATCACTCGATGTCGCACCACGGGAACAACCCGGAGAAGATGAAGAACTTCGCCAAGCTGAACCACTATCACGTCGACACAATGAGCTACTTCCTCAAGAAGCTGGCAGCGGTGCCGGATGGCGATGGCACGCTGCTCGACTCGACCGTCGTGCTCTACGGCGACGGCATGAGCGACGCGAACGTGCACAACAACTACAACGTGCCGCTCGTGCTGGTGGGCGGAAAGACCCTGCAGCTCAAGGGGAACCGCCACGTCAAGTTCCCGAAGGGCACACCGCTGGCCAACCTGATGCTGGGACTGATGGACAGGTACGGCGTGCAATCGGAGAAGTTCGGCGACAGCACGGCGGAAATCAATCTGCTGACGCTCTAGCAGGGTTGAGGGCTTAGGGCTTAGGGTGGACGTTGCGACGCGGAGACGCGTTGCAACGTCCTTTTTTTTACTTCAGATGAATGATTCCGCGGCGCAGCGCGACCGTGACCGCGGCCGTTCGATCCTGGACCTTCAGCTTTGCGAAAATGTTTTTGATGTAGCCGTGGGTCGTTTCTTCGGTGATCCCGAGGTGGGCGCCGATTTCCTTGTTGCGCATCCCCTGCGCCAGCAGCTTCAGCACGTCGGTTTCGCGCTGCGTCAGCGTGGCTTCCGTCTTCCGGGCCGCAAGCCGTTCGGCGATTTCGGCCGAGAGGGGATGTTTGCCGCCGTGCACTTCGCGGACGACCTGCACGAGGTCGTCCGAGAGCGTGTTCTTCAACAGGTACGTGGACGCGCCGGCCTTCAGCGCGCGGTAGATGTCTTCGTCCCCCTCGTACATCGTGAGCACGATGACGCGCGCATCGGGGTCCTCGATGCGAATGCTCTTGATGGCTTCGAGGCCGCTGATACCGGGCAACTGGAGATCCATCAGCGTGATGTCCGGATGGTGCCGGCTGAAGAGCGAGAGCGCCTCTTCTCCGGTCGACGCCACGCCGACCACCTGCATGTCGGGTTGCATGTCGATGATGAGCGACACGCCGTCGCGCACGATCGGATGATCGTCGACGCACAGGACCCGGATGGCTGAGAGCTCCACGGCCTATCTGCCCGGCACCGCCGGCACGAGGAGATCGAGCTCGGTGCCCTTGCCCGGGGTGCTGGCCAGCTGGAACTCGGCGTTGATCTGCTGGGCGCGCTCCCGCATGCTCGTCAGTCCCCAGTGTGCGCCGGCCGTGAATCCGGGGTCGTTCAGATCGAAGCCCTTGCCGTCGTCCATGATGCGCAGGCGCACCGAATCGCGCTGGTAGATGAGCTCGGCGCGTACGCGCGCCGGATGCGCGTGCCTGACCGCGTTGCTGACCGCCTCGCGTCCGATGCGAAGCAGGTGTTCCTCGACCCTCGGCGGGCAGGGATACGGCTTGCCGCGGACGAGGAGCTCGAATCGCACGTTCTTGTCGGCGGTGAGCGCCTGTCCGGCGTCGCGCAGCGCGGTGCTCAGGTCGCTCGCTTCGAGCGCGGTCGATTGAAGGTCCCAGATGGACTGGCGGGTCTCGGCGATGTAGTGCTCGACGAGCTTGCGCAGGCGATCGAGCCGTTCGCGGGCCGCGTCGGGGGACGACTGAAATTGTTCGGCGATCACCTTGGACTGCACGGCGACGCCCACCAGGCCCTGCAGGAGCGTGTCGTGAATCTCGCGCCCCATGCGTGCCCGCTCCTGGAGCACGGCGGAGAAACGCCGCCGCATCTGGTGCAGCCGCAGCTGCCAGAGTCCCCAGGCGGACACGCCGGCCGCGAACATGCACGCGAATCCGAACCACGTCGTCTGGTAGAAGCGGGGGAGAATCGAGAAGCGCCATTCGCTCGAGGCACGCCGGGATTCGTCGCCCTGCGCCTCGACGACGAACCGGTACGAGCCTGGCCCCACGTTCGTGTAGAACGCCTGACGGCGCGTGCCTGCCTCGATCCAGTCGGCGTCGAAGCCCTCGAGCCTGTAGCGGAAGCTCACCTGCGAAAGCGGCGCGAGGCTCAGCAGCGTGTAGTCGACCTGCAGCGTGGAAGTCGTCGGCGGCAGATTCAGATCGGCGAGCGGCATGTGCTCGCCGTTGTTGGTCAGCATGCTCTTCGATCACGAGCGGCGCGGTCTGCTGCCGTGCCGCAAGGCGTGCGGGATCCACGACGCCCACCCCGTTCCCCGTGAGAAACCACATCGTGCCATCGCTCGTCCGGGCCGCCGTGGGTGTACCGAACGCCCGGACGGGCGTGCCTCGAAGGCCGTCAGCCGGACCATACATTTGGTACTGCACGTCATGCGCGCGATCGCGCGCGGCGGCGTCGAACTCCGCCGGACTCAGCTGCAAGATCCCCAGGCCCGTGACGCCGAGCCACAGTTGCCCTCGAGCATCGTCGACGATCGAGACTGGCCCGGGTCCGGGGAATCCTTCGGCTTTCGTCAGCGTCACGAACCGGCCGTTCGCGTACCTGCTCAGCCCGCGATGCGTACCGACCCACAGCGTGCCGTTCCGATCCTCGTGCATGGCGCTCACCGTACCGCCACCGGGCAGGCCATGTTCTGTCGAGAACGACTCGGACCGTTCGTCGAGATACGACCGGACCGTGCCGTCGAGGAAACCGATCCACACCCGGTGATCCCTGGTGGCCAGCACCGTCGACGCCGCCTTGTCGCGGGCGACCAGCACGAAGTGCGTCAGCGTGCTGTCGGTCGATCGATAGACACCGCGATCGACGTCGCACAGCCACAACCGTCCCTCGTGATCGATGGCGATCGATCGGATTCGAGTGAGCACACCGACGTCGGGAGTGGGAAACCGGGCGAGCCGGCCGGACTTCAACCGCACCAGCCCCTGATTGGTGGAGACCCAGAGCGTTTGCGAAGGATCGTCGTAGTGGAGCGCGATCAGCGTGTGGTCGGACAGCCGCTTCTTCCAGCCGAAATCGGTCAGGCCGGTGCTGGTGAACTGAAGCAGGCTTTCGTCGGTGGCAACGAACGTACCGCTTCCTCCCTCGGCGACGGCGCGCACGTGACCGGTCATGTCGTTGCCCAACGGCACCGGAATCACGGCATTGTTCGACAGCCGGTTCAGGCCGAACGGCGTGCCGACCCAGATGTTGCCTTCGCGATCTTCGAAGAGCGCCTGCACGGAATCGGCCGATAGCCCATCCTCGGTCGTCACCCGACTGAACGCAGGCAGGCCGGCGCCGGCACGGTAGCGGACGAGTCCATGACCGCGCGTGCCGATCCACAGATATCCGTCGCGATCGCGCAGTAGTCGCGTGCCATGCGCGCGCTGCAGGATGGGGTCGTCTGGTCTGGGGATCGTGCTGGCGACGCTTGTAACGAGCGTTGTCGGATGCGGCACAACAAGATGGCCCGAGGCGTCCTGTGCGAGATCCTCGATCGCGAAGGTGAGCGATGGAATGGCCTCGAAGGTGTGCCCTCCTGCGGCTTGCCTGAAAAGCCCGACGCTCGTGCCGGCCCAGATTGTTCCCGCGGAGTCCTGGTGCAGGCGCGTCGCCGCGAGCTCCGGAAGGCCGTGGTCGTGGCCAAAGCGTTGCCAGCGTGTGCCGTCGAACTGCGCGACACCGCTTTGGCCGGCCGCCCAGATGTGACCGGCGCGATCCTGCAGCAGCGCCGCGACGGTTCCGTCGAAAAAGCCGTCTTTGGCGGAGGCGTTCTTATCGACGCGGCCATCGACGATACGCGTCACGCCGCCGAAGCCTCCCACCCAGAGGCTGCCGTCGCGCGCCACGAGCAAGGCAGAAAGGTCGTCGCTTGGAAGCGTGCTGCCGTCCCGCGACTTCCAGGCCACGAAGCGCACGCCGTCGAAGCGCACGAGTCCGGAGGTACGTGGCAATCCAGAGATATCCCGCCTGATCCTGCGCGACGGCCCGCACGTAGCTCGAGGGCATGCCGTCGCGTTCGGTCCACGAGGTGACGGTGTACCGCGCGCGTGGCTCGTCGGCATCGAATGCCGATAGATGCGCAATGGAAATTGCGGCCAGGAATCCGGTGAGGATCCGCAGAGGGCTCTTCACGTCGGGTTGTGATTGACGGCGCATCTTAGCAGAGAGTGATGGCCCAGCGAGGCTCCGACGAGCGGGAGATACAATTGGATACATACGAGGAGGCTTCGATGGACCGTCGACATGTCTTGCGGGCGTGCACCATGGCGTTTGGCTTGTGTCTGATGGCGCCGATCTCGGCTCAACAGAGCGTTCCACAGCTTCCCTTCGAGTCGGACCCCGACTTCTTCAAGCTGCCGGCCGACCTTCATTTCGGTGAGGTGTCCGGGGTCGCGGTGAATTCAAAGGGCCATGTCTTCGTCTTCACGCGCACGAACAGCGCGAACGGTCCTGCGTATGCGCCCACCGCCTCGGCGCTGTGGGAGTTCGACAACCGGGGCAAATATGTTCGCGAAATCGGCAAGGGCCTCTACGGGTGGTCGTTCGCGCATACGGTGCGCATCGACCGGGACGACAACATCTGGGCCGTCGACAAAGGCTCGGACATGGTCGTCAAGTTCAATCCGGCCGGGCGCGTGATGATGGTGTTCGGACGGCGCCGCGAATCGGTCGATCTCGAAACGAAGCCGTGGGAAGATCGCGAGCCGCCGTTGCCGCATGCGGACGGGTTGTTTCGGGAGCCGACCGACATTGCCTGGGACTCTGACGGCAACAGCTACGTCACCGACGGCTACATCAATTCCCGCGTGGCCAAGTTCGACAGGAACGGCGACTGGATGAAGTCGTGGGGCAGCAAAGGAACGGAGCCGGGTCAGTTTCGTTTGCCGCACGCCCTCGTCATCGATCAGAAGAACAACGTGTATGTGGGCGATCGGTCGAACCGCAGAATCCAGGTGTTCGACGGGGAAGGGAAGTTCCTGCGGATGTTCACGATCGACGTGCCTCCGCCAGCGGGAACCCGTCCGGTGAACGGCAACGTGCCGCAGGGCGCCGCGGGCGCCGCGATGGTTGGCGCGCCCAACTCGATTTGCATCACGCCGGGACCGAATCAGGTGCTGTTTGTCGGCGAGTCGACCTATCCCGGCAGGTTGTTCAAGGTGACGCTCGACGGCAAGGTGCTCGGCGTCATCGGACGCTCGGGGCGGCAGCTGAAGCAGTTCTCAGGCGTGCACCAGCTCGCGTGCCCATCCGAGTACGAGGTCTATGCGGCTGAGACGTCGAACTGGAGGGTGCAAAGGCTCACATTGCCACATTGACGATTGTCAATTGCCGGATTGATTGTCGATTGCCCGGTCAATCACCAATCAATATGGCAATCGTCAATCGCCAATGAGGCAATGCGCGCAGCTCATCTCACCCCTAACAGCACCTCCATGGTGAGCTGATCGAGACGCTCGTAGTTCAGCCCCTTGGCCGCCATCGCGGTCCGGTCGAAATTCTGCGCGAGCAGGGCATCGCGCGCGGGCAACGAACCGGAAACGGAACCAGAACCCGAACTTGAACCTGAACCCGAACCGGAACTGGAACCGGAACCGGAACCCAGGAGATTCTGAATGTCCCTGTCCGCATTCCACCGCGCCGCCTTCTCCTTGAGAATGAGATAGGTCCGCATGCAGCCGCGCGCGAACTCGCGCACGCCGTCGTAGTCTTCCGTCCGGTACGCGTGCGCGTCGAAGTGACGCGGCCCGTCGTAGTCGACGTCTTCGAGAAACTTCACGAGCAAGAACGCGGCTTTCGGGTTGGCCGATCCGAAGCGGAAGTCCTGGTCGTACCGGCCCGGCACCTGATCGTTCAGGTCGATGTGAAACAGCTTGCCCGCCTCCCACGCCTGCGCGACCGCGTGCACGAAATTGAGTCCCGGCCATCTGTTCGTGCGCGACCTCGGGATTCACGCCCACCATCTCCGGATGATCGAGCGTCGGAATGAATCCGAGATAGTTGCCGGTCGTGGCCATGTAGATGTCGCCGCGCGGCTCGTTGGGCTTGGCCTCGAGCGCGAACCGGAAGCCGTACTTCGCGATCGATCGAGTACTGGCACAGATAGTTGACCGCCTCGCGCAAGCCGCTTGACCGCTTCGTCTGCCCGGCGGCACGCGTCGGTTTCGGTGCCTTCGCGGCCGCCCCACAGGACGAAAATCTTCGCGCCGAGCTCCGCGCCGAGATCCATCGCGCGCAGCGTCTTCTGCACCGCGTACGCGCGCACGCGCGGGTCGTTCGCCGTGAATGCGCCGTCGCGGAACACCGGGTCGTAGAACAGATTGACCGTCGCCATCGGCACGACGATGTGGTGCCGCTCGCAGGCGGACTTGAACTCCCTGACGATGCGATCGCGCTCCGAGGGCGAGGCGTCGATCGGGACGAGATCGTTGTCGTGCAGGTTGACGCCCCACGCGCCGACTTCGGCGAGCGAGCGCAACCGCGTCGTTCGGCGGCGAGCGTCGGCCGTACGACATCGCCGAACGGATCGCGGCCGCGATTGCCGACCGTCCAGAGTCCGAAGGAGAATTTGTGTTCGGGGCGAGGGCTATATGAGTCGGACATAGAGTGTGCTCCATGACAGGGCTGAAGCCTGTGCCACCGCTGTCATATCGGTGGCGCAGGCCTTCAGGCCTGCCCAGTCAGGCCTGCCATTCACCCGCAATCGCGCGAAGCGCAGGGTAGATGCGCGCGATACGCCGCGTAGCGCTCGTTCATGACGGCAACACGCGCAGGGTCCGGCGATGCGGCGACCGAACTGCGCACCAGCCGATCGCACGCTTCGTCCACGCTCGGCCAGACACCGGCGCCGACACCGGCCAGCAGCGCGGCGCCGTATGCCGCGCCTTCGTCGGCGTCCACCGTCTCGACCGCATGTCCGTACACGTCCGCCTGAATCTCGTCGCCACAGCGGCGACCGTGCGCCGCCGCCTCCGAGGCGAACGCGCTGAACCGGCACGCCGAGCTCGTTGAAAATCGTGAACGAGTCGCGCAGGCTGAACGCCACCCCTTCGAGCACCGCGCGCGACGATGTGACCGCGCGTGTGATTCGCGGCGAGACCGACGAGCGCGGCGCGCACGTCGGGATCGAGATGCGGCGTGCGCTCGCCCATCAAGTACGGCGCCCACAGCACGCCGTCCGCGCCCGGCTCGATCGCCGCGGCTTCGCGCGTCATCATCGCGTATGCCTGCGTCGCCGTGTTCCTTCAGTCCGAGCTGCTCGCGCATCCAGCGCAGCGACAGGCCCGCCGCCTGCGTCACGCCCATCACGTGCCAGCGATCGGGAATCGCGTGACAGAACGTGTGCAGGCGCCCTTCGGGATCGAGCGCCGGACGATCGGTGGCCGCAAACACGACGCCCGACGTGCCGATCGTGACGCTGACGGCGCCCGGCCGCGTGATCCCCATGCCGACCGCGCCGGCCGCCTGGTCGCCGGCGCCCGCGACGATCGGCGTGCCTTGGCGACGAGGCCGGTTTCCGCTGCCGCTCGTCGCCGACACGCGCGCGCAGATGTCGGGCGACTCGAACAGTCGCGGCAGCATGCGCGAGTCGATGCCGGCCGCATCGATCGATCTCCTGCGACCACCGGCGCTGCGCGACGTCGAGCATCAGCGTGCCCGACGCGTCGGCCACGTCGATCGCGTATTCGCCGCTCAGCCGCAGCCGCACGAAGTCTTTCGGCAGCAGCACGTGGCGTACGCGCCTCCAGGCATCGGGCTCGTGCGTGCGCACCCACAGCAGCTTCGGCAGCGTGAAGTTGGTGAGCGCGGGATTCGACGTCAGCTCGAGCAGTCGCGTCGTCGCCGAGCGTCTCTGTCGAGCCACTGGCATTCGGCTTCGGTCCGCTGATCGCACCAGATGATCGCCGGCCGCACGACGGCGCCCGCTTCGTCGAGCAGCACCGCGCCGTGCATCTGACCGGAGAGACCGACGGCGCGAATCGATCCACGGTTCGACGCCGCTCGCTGTCAGCGCTTCGCGAATCGCCTCACGGCTCGCGCGCCACCAGTCTTCGGGATCCTGCTCGGCCCAGGCCGTGCGTGGCGATGCGAACGGCGCATGCTCGGCCGTCGCCGACGCGACGACGCGACCGTCTGTGTCGACGACGACGACGCGCGAGCCGCCGGTTCCGACGTCGATTCCGAGGACAGACATCCATTGCCAGTGCGCGCGCCATGTCTGTTACGCTCGACGGCCAAAGTTTAGTCGATCAAACGATGATTTCATTGCGACCGGCTCTCCCGACTCGTGTTTGCCAATCGGCGCGGGCGTTGTGCTGTTGTGCGCGCTCGCATCAGCGCCGGTGGAAGGACAGGGCCGCGGAGCGGCGAGCCCCGCATCGAAACCGCCTCCTGCAACGGAGACGCCGCAGTCGTATCCGCCCGAACAGATTCAAGCCGGACGAGACGCGCTTATGTCGCCCAGTGCGGCTTCTGTCACGGCCGCGACGCCGGCGGCGGCGAGAGTCGGGCCCGATCTCATCCGATCGACGCTGGTTGCCGAGGATGTGCGCGGCGACAAGATTGGACCGCTCATTCGTCAGGGACGTCCCGACAAGGGGATGCCCGGAATCGAATCTGAGCGATGCCGATATCGCCGCGATCGTGGCGTTCATCCACGACACGAAGGCGAAGGCCGAGGCCGCCGGCGGAGGCCGCCGCACCGTGGACGTCGAGGACCTGCAGACCGGCAACGCTCGAGGCAGGACGGCAGTTCTTCAACGGTGCGGGCGGCTGCGCGAAGTGCCATTCGATCAATCCGGCGACTTCGCGAAGGTCGGCTCGCGCTACGAGGGGCTCGCGCTGTTGCACCGCCTGCTGTATCCCGGTTCGGGTCGCGACGCGGGACCGGCGCCGGCGAGGCCGACCGCGACGGTGACGACCTGCGCGACGGACAGGTCGTGACGGGCAAGAGTCGTGCAGCACGACGAGTTCTCGATTTCGATCACGGACGCGGACGGCTGGACGCGATCGTGGCCGGTCAAGCAGGTGCGCGTCGACGATCGACAACCCGCTTCAGGCGCACGTCGATCAGCTCAGCAAGTACACCGACAGCAGGACATGCACGATGTCTTCGCGTACCTGCAGTCGTTGAAATAGAGAACGGTCATGTCCATGCCCAGACCGTTGCGTCATCGATTCTGTTCGCTTGCGCCTTCGCCGCGGCCGTCGCCGCTCAGAGCGTCGATCCCGCGATCGCTGCTGAAGCCTCCGGTCGACAGCTGGCCGACGTTTCACGGCGACTACAGCGGACAGCGGCACACGAAGCTGTCGGCGATCACGCCGGCCAACGTCCATCAGCTCACGCTGGCGTGGGCGTTTCAGACAGGACCAGACGCAGTCGCTCAAGATGAGCCCGGTTCTGGCCAACGGCGTCATCTATCTCACGGCGCCCGATAACGTCTGGGCCATCGATGCGCGACGGCACGCCAGCTGTGGCGATATACGCATCCCGACCAACGATGCCTTCCACATCGGGCAGCGCGGCGTCGCGGTCTACAAGGATCTCGTGTACTTCACGACGCCCGACGCGCATCTCATCGGTCTGGATGCGCGCGACGGCAAGGTGAGGCACGACATCGTGATTGCCGACGCGAAGCGCGGCTTCTGGTCGACCAACGCGCCGCTCGTCATCCGCAATCACGTCATCGTCGGCGTCGCGGGAGACTTCGACAACCTGCCAGGCATCTTGAAGTCGTTCGATCCCGATACCGGAAAGCTGCAGTGGACGTTCTACAGCACGCCGCCTCCCGGCACGCCGGGCTCGATCGCCGGCGGCGCCACCGGCGGACAGATGTGGATGACCGGCACGTACGATCCTGAGCTGAATCTTCTGTACGTCGGCACCGGCAATCCGACACCGGTGCTGAACGGCGAGGCGCGTCCCGGCGACAATCCCTGGACGTGCGCGATCGTGGCGCTCAATCCCGACACCGGCACGCTGGCGTGGGGATTTCAGGCGTCGCCGCACGACACGCACGACTGGGACGCGGCCGAGGTGCCGGTGCTCGTCGACGCGGAACTTCAACGGCACGCCGCGCAAGATGGTGCTGCAGGCGTCGCGCAACGGCTACTACTTCGTGCTCGATCGCATCACCGGCAAGAGCCTCGTGACGAAGCCGTTTGCGGCCGTCAACTGGGCGAAGGAGATCGACAAGGACGGGCGGCCGATCCCGAATCCCGACAAAGAACCGAAGCGCGACGGACGGCTCGTGGCGCCGAACGAAGCAGGCGCCACGAACTACCGATCGCCGAGCTTCGATCCCGCATCCGGACTGCTCGTCGTCAGCGCCGTCGACGCGTGGGGGATCTACTTCTTCAAGAAGGAGCACGGCGCGTACGGCTGGGCCGGCGCGAACTCGAGCGTGTACTCGAGCGCGGCGCTTCGCGCCATCGACTATCAGGACCGGGCGGATACAAGTGGAGCCACGACATCGGCGAGGGCGCCGGTGCGGCCGGCGTCCTGACGACGACGACGGGTCTGACGTTTTCCGGCGACAACAACAACAACGCGCTGGCGCTTCGCACGAGCGACGGCGAGACGCTGTGGCATTCGACGATCGGTCGCGTGAACAATTCGCCGATTTCCTACGAGCTCGACGGACGTCAGTACATCGTGTTCGGCGGCGGCAGCACGTTGTACGCGTTCGCCCTTCCGGAGGCACGATGAGTACGCAGAAAGGGGTCGGGAGGGGTTTTCCCGGACTCGGGCGAAAACCCCTCCCGACCCTGTTCTTGATCGCTCTGCTTCTTGCCACCGGCGTGAGCGGTCAGGGTCGCATCCGCGTGATGCTGCTGGACGGCCAGAACAATCACGACTGGCGGTCGACGACCCCGGTTTCAAGAAGATGCTCGACGAAACGGGCCTCTTCGACACGACCGTCGTCACCGCGCCGGAGGTGGCCAGTCCCGCGTTCGCGAGCTTCAAGCCGGACTTCTGCGCCTATCGCGTCGTGATGATGAACTACAACAACGGCATCGACGGGAAGGCGCCGGAGTGGGGCGACGAGCTGAAAGCGTCGTTCGAGCAAGTTCGTGCAGAGCGGCGGCGGCCTCGTGTCGATTCACGGCGCCGACAATGCCTTTCCGCACTGGCCGGCGTTCAACGACATGATCGGGGTTGGCGGGTGGGGAGGCGCGACGAGAAATCCGGCCCGCTCTGGTATTTCAAGGACGGGAAGCTCGTGTCCGACGAGACGCCGGGACGCGCCGGCGCGCACGGCGCACGGCTGCCGTTTCTCGTGACGGTTCGCGACGGCGAGCCATCCGATCATGAAAGGGCTGCCGAAGACCTGGATGCATCACGGCGACGAGCTGTACACGAACCTGCGCGGGCCTGGCCGCAACATGACCGTGCTCGCGACCGCGTATGCGGATCCGAAAAACCGCGGAACCGGCCGCGACGAGCCGATGGTGATGGTGTTGTCGTTCGGGAAGGGGCGGATCGTGCACCTGCCGATGGGGCACGACGTGCCGGCGATGAGCTCGGTCGATTTCGTCGTGCTGACGCAGCGCGGCACCGAATGGGCGGCCACCGGCACGGTCACGCAAGAAGTCCCGGCCAATTTCCCGACGGCCACCAGCGTGAGCTATCGCGCCGATCTGCTGGCGATGGATCCCGCGTTCTGGCCGCCGCCACCGACCAAGTGACAGGGCTAAAGTCCTGTGCCACCGATCAGTAGTACGTAGTGTCCGGCTTTAGCCGGACTTTCACGCCTAGTCGCTTCGGTGGCACAGCGCTTCAGCGCTGTCTATCTGCGAATCTCCCAATCTGCGAATGGTGGCGCAGCTATTTAGCGCCGCCGACTTCCGCGTAAAGCTGTCCGATGAAGCGATCGCCGGTGGTGCCGATGCCAGGCACTTTCGTGTCGTAGTCCGCTGTCGGCTTGGCTGCCGTTATTTGCTCCACGGTCATCCCTTTCTTCACCATCGGCGCGATCTTGTCCCGCAGCGCGATGATCATGTCGCGATGGGCTGCCACGGCCGTGCGATCGACGACGGGTCCATGGCCGGGAACGACCTTGGTCGAGGGGCCGGAGAGATCGACGATCTTGGACAGCCCTGCCACCATGCCCGTCAGCGTCCCGCCGTTCGCGCGGTCGATGTTCGGGTAGCCCATCGAGCGATAGAAATCGCCCGTGAAGATGGCGTCGGCGTTGACGAACTTCACGAGCGTATCGCCGTCGGTATGCGCGCCAGGTATGGGAATCAACTGCACCTGCTCGCCGTTGATGTAGAGCGTCATCGGCGCGTCGTAGACCAACCGCGGCAGCGCCGCCGCAGGAGCCGGTGTGCCCGGTGCGCCGTTCGCGCCGGGAGCGGGCTTCTCGAGCCGTGCGCGCAACTGGGGCCGGGCGATGATCGTCACGCCCATTGCACCGAAGTTGGCGTTACCCCCGGTGTGGTCGCCATGCACGTGCGTGTTGATGAGGAACTTGATGGGCGACGGGCCGATCGCTTTGATCGCAGCAACAATTTTGTCGCTCAGCGGTGCGAACTGGCTGTCGACCATGAGCACCCCGTCGGGCCCCGCGAGCACGCCGATATGTCCGCCCTGTCCTTCGAGCTGGTAGAGATTGCCGCTCAGTTGAGTCGTCTTGATCTCGACCTTGCTGAAATCCTGCTGAGCATGGCCGATACGCGCGAATACGAGGGCGATAGAGAGGACGATCAATGGATATCGTGCGTGGGTCTTCATGGATAGCTCCTTCCGGAAGGCAGCATCTTAACGGTTCATGGAACAGGAGGCCAGAAGATCGTCGGACAGGAGGTTGGAAGATCGCTGGAGTGCGATAGCATGTTGCTGCCCGCCGCATGGCCTTCGACAGCCTTCGAAACTGGATGCTCGGACGCGGCCCAGACCAGCGCGCGTTTTTCGACGCGCTCGGCACGGGTGTCTGGACGCTCGACGCCGCGCTGACGACGCAGTATGTCAATCCGAACCTGGCGACTCTGCTTGGGCGGACGCCCGCCGAAATGGCCGATGCGGCGCTGCTGTCGTTCGTTCCCGCCAGCGAGCACGTCCGAGTACGCGAGTGCTTCGAAGCGCCCGTAGAGGGCGCAGAGCGACGCACGGAGATTCCCTTTCTTCACAAAGACGGTTCCCTGGTCTCGACGATCGTGTCGGCGACATCGTTTCCCGCTGGTGAAAAGGACGCCGGCTTCATCTGTTTCGTGATCGACATCACCAGTCGCCGGAACATCGAAGATGCGCTGCGCCGCAGCGAGGCCTACTACCGCGTGCTGACGACCGCGGCTCAGGACCACATCTTCGTGGTCAACCGCGACGATCGCGTCGAGTACGTCAACCAGGCGGCCGCGGAGCAGCTGCGCACGACGCCCGATCGCGTCATCGGCCGGCTGCGCACAGAGATCTTTCCGCCACAGGTTGCCGAACGCCAGGCCGAGAACCTTCGCAAGGTGCTCACCGAGGGTAAGCCGGTGTACGCCGAAGGCAGGACGATGTACCTCGATCGCGAGGTGTGGCTCAGCACGTGGCTGGCGCCGATTCCAGACGAGGACGGAAACGTGACGGCCGTGCTCGGGTTGTCGCGCGACATGACCGCCCGCAAGCGCGCCGAAGACGAGCTGCGCGCCGCCGAACAGCGTCTGCGCGTCGTCATGTCGAATCTGCCGCTCGTCCTGTGGGCGAGCAATCGCGACGGGGTTGCGACGTTCTGTGCGGGGCAGGCGCTGCAGGCGGTCGGGGTGACGCCGCAGGAGGTTGTCGGCCAGCGGTTCAAAGAGATCGAGTTCGAGCCGTTCAGAGGTCTCGGCGAGCACGTCCGGCGCGCGCTGGCGGGCGAGACGTTCAGCAGCCACATCGAAGTGCAGGAACTGACGTTCGAAGCCTGGTCGGTGCCCCTGCGGGACGAACGGCACCAGATTACCGGTGCGACCGGCGTCATCGTCGACATCACCGAGCGCCGGCGGCTCGAGACCGAGCTCTCGAACTCTCAGAAGATGGAAGCCATCGGCCGGCTCGCGGGCGGCATCGCCCACGACTTCAACAACAACCTGACGGCCATCATCGGATACGTCGACATGATCCTCGGGCAGATCGGGGACGACAAGCCGATCTCGAACGATCTGAGAGAAGTGCAGCGCGCCGCCGAGCGCTCGGCCGGCCTCGTCCGGCGGCTCCTCGCCTTTGGCCGGCGCCAGATCGTTCAGCCGCGCGATCTGAACCTGAACGAGGTGATCGAAGGGTTGAAGCCGATGCTCGAGCGGCTCATCGGCGAATCGATTCCCGTCGAGATCGAGCTCGATCCCGCTCTGCACTCCGTCACAGGAGATGCCGGCCAGGTGGAGCAGGTGGTGATGAACCTGGTGCTCAACGCCCGCGACGCCATGCCGTCGGGCGGGACGCTGACGATTGCGACGAAGAACGCGGCGGATGCCGATCGGATTCCCGCACCCGCGTTGGGCCAGCAGGTGCTGATGACGATTCGCGACACCGGCACCGGCATGGATGCGCAGACGAAGGAGCACCTCTTCGAGCCGTTCTTCACGACAAAACCGCTTGGCAAAGGCACGGGCCTCGGGTTGTCAACCGTCTATGGCATCGTGAAGCAACTGAGCGGGTTCATTTCGGCGGAGAGCGAAGTCGGCAAGGGCACGCTGTTCCGGATCTTTCTGCCGGCGTCCGGGCGCGTGCCTGTCATCGTGCAGACACCCGTCAAGACCGGGCCGGCGATGGTGAGCCGCAAAACCATCCTGCTCGTCGAGGACGAGGACGCCGTCCGGCGCTTCACGAAGCTCGCGCTCGAGCGTCATGGATTCCACGTGATCGAAGCGGCACAACCGGAACAAGCGATTGCCCTGGCGTCGGCGACCGACGAGCGCATCCACTTGCTCGTGACCGACGTCGTCATGCCGCAACTGAGCGGCCCCGAGCTTGCCGACCGTCTCAAGAAACTCCGGCCCGAACATGCCGGTGCTGTACATGTCGGGCTATCCCGCGAGCATGGTGATGCAGGGCGGGCAGCCCGACGCGAGCGTGCGGCTGCTGCCGAAGCCGTTCACCATGTCCGATCTGCTGGCGAATATCGAGAGCGTGCTCGGCAAAGAGCCACGAGACGTCTAGCGCCCTCCGAATATTTTCCCGACATTCTTCAGCACATCGTCGACGCTCGAGGAGCGCGCGTGATTACCGCCACCGAGCGCGCCGAGCAATGCGTCGAGTCCGCTTTGCGGTGTCGCGTTTCGATGCAGACCCGATGCGAGCGCCGGTACCGAGAGCTAACAAAGAGTTGCTCGTGCAGTGTCGCCGCACTCGAATAAGGATAGACGTCGATTCTCCGTAGGCGTAGAGTCGATCTTTGGACTTGGGAGGTGAGTATGGGACTGAGAGACACGTACGCACACGCGATTCAGACGTCGAAGGGAAAGTTCCACGGCAACGCCGAGGAGCGTGACGGTAAGTTGCATTTCAAGGGCACCGTCGCGACCGAGGCGGAAAAGAATGAAATCTGGACCGCGATCAAAACGATCCCCACGTGGCAGAAAGACGTCGTGGCAGACATTCAGGTGACCGGTGGTCCCGTCGCGGGTGCCACGTCGACAGCCGGCAAGGCTGGGGCGGCGGCGGCCGTTGCGGCCAGGACTTACACGGTGAAATCAGGAGACACGCTCAGCCAGATCGCGAAGGAGCATCTCGGCAGCGCCGGCTCGTACATGAAGATCTTCGAGCTGAACAAGGACGTGCTGACCGATCCCGACAAGATCAAGCCGGGCCAGGTGCTGCGTCTGCCGTAGAGCCGGCGCGTTTCCGTATCGTACGTAGTGTCCGGCTTTAGCCGGACTTTCACGCGGTCCGCCTAAAGGTGGACACTACGTACGATCGGAAAACGCGTCGCAACGGTGGCGCAGGGCTTTAGCCCTGCATGATAGACTTCCCCCTTAACGGTGGTCACAACGCCACCGTGCCCGGTTTCTCGGCATGGAGTCCGAGAAGGAGATGATGAATGACGCGATATCGGCAACCCTTCGTTTCCCCCCAGACAATCTCGTCCGACCGTAGCCGTTAACCGAGCGAGGGGTGTGCCCATGCCTCGACGAGCGAACGTGACCTCGTCCCGCACGGTCATGCGGGCCATTCAGTCACCCGCGGCGGCCATCCGCGTGCGCGAAGCGCGCGCGTTCGTGGATCAGTTCGCGCCCGGCGACGAGGTGCTGCTCGTCGGCGCATCACGCGGAGCCGTGGACGATTTCGCGCGAAGCATCGCAGTCGAGAAAGGTGCGACGTTCGGCTTGCATCGACTGTCGTTCACCCAGCTGGCGGCGAAGCTGGCGCTGTTGCAAATGGCTTCGAACGATCGCTCGCCATCGACGGGGCTCGGGCACGAGGCCGTCGCCACGCGCGCGACCTTCGAAGCCAATCGCGATGACGTGCTCGAATATTTTTCGCCGGTCGCGCGTACGCCGGGGTTTCCACGAGCGCTCGCGCGAACGCTGACAGAGCTGCGACTGGCCGGCGCGTCGGGCCAGCAGTTGAGTCGTTTGAGTCGAAGCGGGCCAGACCTGGCGGAACTGCTGGACCGCGTCGATCTTCTGATGGACGAGGCGGGGGCGAGCGATAGAGCCACGCTCTTCGCGGGAGCGACGGCAGCGCTGGCGCCACGGCCGGTGCCGTTGACGCCCTTCGGATCCATGCCGGTCCTGCTGCTCGACGTCCCGTTCGATTCCGAAGCAGAAGCGACGTTTCTCTGGACGCTCGTGAAGGGCGCGCCGAAGGCGCTCATCACGATTCCATCGGGCGATTCGAGGACGCTTGGGAAGCTGGTTGCACGGGGTGTTGTGGCCGAGGCCGTTCAGGGCGATCAGGACACCGATCTCGGGCACCTCACGCGCTATCTGTTTTCTCCGGAGCCGCCGCCCGAGCGCGAACCGAGCGGCGAGCTCGTCTGGTTTTCGGCGCCTGGTGAAGGGCGCGAGTGTGTCGAGATGGCGCGGCGTCTGCTCAAGGAAGCCGCGCGCGGCGCGCGCTTCGACGAGATGGCCATACTCGTCAGGTCGCCTCAGCAGTACCTTGGCGTCCTCGAGCACGCGCTCAGCCGAGCGAAGATTCCCGCGTACTTCGACCGCGGAACGCGCCGCCCGCATCCCGCCGGGCGGGCGTTTCTCGCGCTGTTGAGTTGCGCGGTCGAGAAATTCTCGGCCAGGCGGTTTGCCGAGTATCTGTCGCTGGCCCAGGTTCCAGACCTGGACGCGTCGGGTCAGGCAGCGCTCGACGGCGAGGATGGCTCCGGCTGGGTTGCGCCGGCAGACGAAGTGTTTGGTGCGGTATCCGACGTCGCGGTGAAGCCTGAAGAGCCAGACACAGGCAAGAACCGATTACCCGTCGACGGATTCCTGCCCTTCGACGACGAACCATCGCCAGCTCCATCGCCCATTCCCCCAGGACCATTGACCATCGACCAACCGTCGCCCATTGCCCGGCCTCCCTCGTCGGTGGCCGTCAGCGGTACGCTCCGCGCCCCCTGGAAGTGGGAAGCCCTGCTCGTCGAATCTGCCGTCATCGGCGGGGCCGATCGGTGGTCGCGCAGGTTGGACGGCCTCGATCGCGAGTGGGAGCTGAAGATCCGCGCGCTTCAATCAGAGGAGCCCGATTCGCCCGGAGTGCTGCGTCTCGCGCGCGAGCGTCAGCAGCTCGCGCATCTGCGCACGTACGCGCTGCCGATCATCGAAGTAATGGCCGGCTGGCCCGAGTCGTCTTCGTGGGGCGACTGGCTGCAGCGCCTCGAGGGTCTGGTGCCGCGCGTGCTTCGCACGCCTGGCGATGTGTTGAGCGTGCTTGCCGATCTCCGGCCGATGGGTGCCGTGGGACCCGTCGGGTTGGCCGAGGTGCGCGATGTGCTTACCGATCGGCTCATGTCGCTCGAGGTCGAGCCGCCCGCAAACCGCTACGGCCGCGTCTTTGTCGGCAGCCCGCACCAGGCCCGCGGCCGCTCGTTCCGCATCGTGTTCGTCCCTGGCCTCGCGGAACGGCTGTTTCCCCAGAAGCTTCGTGAAGATCCGCTGCTCGTCGACGATCTTCGGAAAGAATTGAATGCCTCGGCCTCCAGCCCTGCCCTGGCCGTGCGGGACGATCGCGCCGATCTCGAACGTCTGCTTTTGCGCTTTGCCGTGGGTGCGGCGACCGAACGCCTCTACGTGTCTTTCCCGCGCATCGAAACGGCAGAAGCCCGCCAGCGCGTGCCGTCTTTCTACGCGCTCGAAGTCATGCGCGCGGTCACCGGAAAAATTCCGGATCACCACCGGCTCGAGACGCAAGCCGCACAGGAAGCCAACGCAAGCCTGGCCTGGCCGGCGCCTCAACACGCCGAGGATGCGATAGACGATTTCGAGCACGACCTCTCGGTGCTTCGTGTCCTGATGCGCAGCAGCGACGACGTGAAAGGGCACGCGCACTACATGCTGCGGTTGAACGATTGCCTCCGGAGGTCGGCCACCGAGCGATGGGCGCGGTCGAAATCCCAGTGGTCGCAATTCGATGGCATTGTCCGTGTGACCGATGCCACGCGCCCATATCTCCAGGCGCAGCGTCTCGGTAAGCGGTCGTACTCCGTCTCGGCGCTTCAGAACTACGCGTACTGCCCGTATCGATTTCTGCTGTCCGCGCTCTACAGGCTCGAGCCGCTCGAAGAGCCCGAGCCGCTTCAGCGGCTGGATCCGCTCACGAAAGGGAGCCTGTTCCACGAAGTGCAGGCCGAGTTCTTCCGGGCGCTTCAGCGGGAGAAGAAGCCGATTGCGACGACGCCGATCGAAGCCGTGCTCGCAATTCTCGATGCGACGCTCACGCGGATTGCCGCCAAGTACGCCGAACAGGTGGCGCCGGCCGTCGATCGCGTGTGGCAGGACGAGATTGCCAGCATGCGGACCGATCTGCACGTGTGGGCCCGCCGTTTTGCCGAGACGCAGGACTGGGAGCCGTGGTACTTCGAATACGCGTTTGGCCTGCCGAACGAGGCGACCGAACCAGGGGCCTTTGCGCCGCGCGATCCGAACAGCCGCCCGGAGCCTGTCGTCATCGACGGGCGCTTCAAGCTGCGCGGATCAATCGATCTCGTCGAGAAACGCAGGCCGATTACCGCTCCGGCAGGTAAGCCGAGTCCTGCAGGACCCGGCACGATCCTCCGCGTCACCGACCACAAGACGTCGAAAAATCGCTCCGAGCGCCGCTCGATTATCGGCGGAGGCCAGCAGCTTCAGCCTGTTATCTACAGTCTTGCCATCGAGGCGGCCACAGGGTGTACGGTCGAGAGCGCGCGCTTCTCCTACTGCACGACGGCCGGCGGATTTACCGAGCACTCGGTGCTCATCACCGACACAAGCCGCCGTGCCGGCATCGTCGTGATGGAAATCATCGATCGCGCCATAGAGTCGGGCACGCTGCCGCCGGCGCCTGCGGAGAAGGCGTGCCGGTATTGCGACTTTCTGACGGTCTGTGGTCCCGACCAGGAATACCGCGCGAAAGGCAAATCGAAGCAGCAGATCGCGGATCTCCTCGCGCTGCGAGGGGAACCATGAAGGCGAAGAAGCTTGCCGATCAGAAGGATCGCGACGCCATCGAATCGGCGCTCGACGACACCATCATCGTCGAGGCGGCCGCGGGGACCGGTAAGACGACGGAGCTGGTCCGGCGGATCATCCGCATCATCGAGACCGGCCGCGCCGAGATCTCACGAATCGTTGCCGTGACGTTCACGGAAAAGGCCGCCGGCGAGCTCAAGCTGCGTCTGCGCGAAGCGCTGGAAGAAGCGCGCCGCAAGCGGCGGAAGTACCGGTGGCGCAGGGCTTTCCTGGCTCGCCGGAGCGCGGTCAGCGCGAAGGCGGCAGCCCCGCCAACCCCGACAGACTCACCCGGCTCGACGAAGCCCTCGGCCACCTCGAAGAGGCCCAAATCAGCACCATCCACGGCTTCTGCGCCGATCTCCTTCGCGAGCGGCCCGTCGAAGCGCGCGTCGATCCGCTCTTCACGGTGCTCACCGAAGGGCAGGCTCATCGGCTCTACGACGACGCGTTTCGCCGCTGGATGGAAGATCAGCTTGCCGACCCGCCCGAAGGCGTCCGCCGATCGCTGCGCCGGCCCAGCTTCAGCGGCTTCTTCGGTCCCCAGGCGGAGTTCGATGACGGCCCCATCGGCCGGATCAGCCGGGCCGGGTGGGAGCTGAAAGAGTGGCGCGATTTCGAGAGCCCGTGGACGCGTCATCCATTCAATCGGACATCGCGCATCGACGCGCTCGTCACGCAGCTGAGCGACTATGTCCAGCTGCTGGCCAATCCAACCAATCAGTACGACAACCTGTTCTACGACAGCCGGCTGGCTCGCCAGCTTTGCGACGACCTGCAGCGCACCGAATCGGTCGTCAAGCGCGACTACGATCGTCTCGAAGCGTCGCTCATCGAGCTCGGCCGCAATCGCGATTTCAAGAACGCGAGGAAAGGCACCGGCAAGCTGTATCGCAAGGACGTCTTGCGCGAAGACGTGTGGCAGGCGCGCGAACACCTGATGAGCGGCCTCGCGTCGTTCGAGCGGGATGCGAATGCCGACTTGGCCGTCCTCCTCAAGAAGGAGCTTCAAGGCTGCGTCGACGAGTTCGATCTGGCGAAGAGCCGGGCAGGTGCGCTCGACTTTCTCGATCTGCTGCTCAAGGCGAGGAACCTGATTCTTAACGATGGGGGCGTGCGGCGCAGCTTTCAGTCGCGCTTCCAGCGCATCTTCGTGGACGAGTTCCAGGACACCGATCCGTTGCAGGCCGAGATTCTAATGTTGCTGGCATCAGACGACTCGTCGGTCACCGACTGGCGCCAGGTGCGCCCCGTGCCGGGCAAGCTCTTCATCGTGGGAGATCCGAAGCAGTCGATCTATCGCTTCCGGCGGGCCGACGTAAGCGTCTATAGGGACGTCTACGAAATCTTGAAGGCCGCCGGCGCGAAGCAGGTGACCCTGCAGACCAGCTTCCGCTCGCAGCCAAACATCCAACGCGTGATCAACGCGGCGTTCGAGCCGGTGATGACGGGCGACGCCGATTCGTTGCAGGCCGACTACGTCCCCTTGCAGCCGTTCCGTTCGGATGCGCCGGATCAGCAATCGGTCGTCGTGCTGCCCGTTCCGAGTCCTTACGGAGTGAGGCGTGTCTCGAACGTCGAAATCGAGAAGTCGCTTCCGGATGCCGTCGGTGCGTATATCCACTGGTTGATCAACAAGAGTGGCTGGAAGGTCGCCGAACGTCCATCGGCCGTCGATTCGCGGGCGTCCGCCGCGATGGGCTTTCAGCCCGCCGAGCGCGAGCACCTGGTGCCCCTCCAGGCGCGGCACATCTGTCTGCTGTTCCGACGCTTTGTCAGCTACGACGAAGACGTGACACGCTCGTACGTGCAGGCCCTCGAAGCGCGCGGTGTCCCGCATCTTCTCATTGGCGGCCGGACGTTCCACAATCGCGCCGAAGTCGAAACCCTTCGCGCCGCGCTGGCTGCCATCGAATGGCCGGACGACGAGCTGTCGGTGTTCGCGACGCTGCGGGGATCGCTCTTCGCGATCGGCGACGAAGACCTGCTCGAATATCGCCACAAGGTCGGGAGATGTCATCCCTTCTCGGTGAACGGTGAAAGCCGAACTCTGGTAGGGCGCGACTTCAGTCGCGCCGATCTCGATCGCTTCACCCCGATCCTTTCCGCCCTCGCGCTGCTGCAATCGCTGCACAAATCGCGCAACCATCTACCCGTCGCGTCGACCATCTCGCAGCTCCTCGAAGCGACCCGCGCCCACGTCGGATTCGCGCTCGAGCACGGCGGCGAGCAGGTGCTGGCCAACGTGTCGCACGTGGCCGAGCTGGCGCGGCGATACGAAGCCGAAGGCGGCATCTCGTTCCGCGGGTTTCTCGACGAGCTGCGTACGCAGGCGGAAAGCGGCGAGGCGACCGAGGCGCCGATTCTCGAAGAGGGCAGCGACGGCGTCCGGCTGATGACCGTCCACAAGGCGAAGGGCCTCGAGTTTCCCGTCGTCGTGCTCGTGGACATGACGGCCAAGCTGCACCGCGCGACCGCCAGCCGCTATCTCGACGCCGCGCGTGGCATGTGCGCGATTCAGCTCGCCGGTTGTTCGCCAAGGGATCTGATCGATCACGAGCAGGACGAGCTTCGCCGCGACGGTGCCGAGGGTGCTCGTCTCGCTTATGTCGCCGCGACGCGCGCGAGAGATCTCCTCGTGATTCCCGCCGTCGGCGACGAAGAACGTGAGGGCTGGATTCAATCGCTGAACTCGGCGATCTATCCGGCAAGAGAAACACGCCGGCAGCAGATTCAACCGCCGGGCTGCATCGAATTCACGACGAAGGATTCGGTTGTGATGCGTCCGGACGGCGACCCCGCGAATGCCAGCACCGTGTGTCCTGGTCTGCATCACGTCGTACGTAGAGCGGGTCCGTCTGGACTCGCCGAAGACGACGCCGCCAACATCGTCTGGTGGGATCCGCACGTGCTCGATCTTGGCGTCGAGCCTTCGCGCGGCATCCGCAAGCCAGACCTGATCGTCAAAGACGTGCCGAATGCCATCGTCGATTTCGGCTTGAAGACGTACAAGGGGTGGCGCGAGCGGCGCGACGCGACGACGGCTGCTGCGCTCGTTCCCTCAATCGCGGCTCAGCCCGCAACGGCGTGGGCGAAGTCGACGGAAGCAGAGTCGTTGCCGTCCGCGCCCGCTGTGTCTGTCATCGAGATCCCGCGACACGAGGAGCGTCCAGGCGGCATTCGCTTCGGCGCGCTCGTGCATGCGGTGCTCGCCACGGTGCCGCTCGATGCCGACCCGGCGACCATCGAGCGCGTGGTCGCGACTCAAGCCCGCGCGCTTGGGGCGCCCGGCGAGGAAATCTCGTTTGCATCCGCGGCGGTCACCAACGTGCTGGCGCATCCTGTTCTCGAGCGCGCGCGGCACGCCCAGAAGGAAAGTCTCTGCCGGCGTGAGGTTCCCGTGACCCTGCGTGATGAAAAAGGCGGGCTCATCGAGGGGTTTGTCGATCTCGCATTCGGCGACGGCACGGGCTGGACGGTTGTCGATTTCAAGACCGACGAAGAGTTTCGGCGCGGAGGCAAGTACGCGCTGCAGGTCGGTCTGTACGTCACCGCGCTGCAGGCATCGACCGGACAGAAGGTGTCCGGCATCCTTATGAGGGTCTGACCGTGCGGTCGAATCCTTTTCACGTGCGTGTGCGTCATACTCGATCGACATGATTGAACTGGGTCTGGATACATTTGGAGACGTGGTGTTCGACGGCGACGGACGTCTGGTGACGCCGGCGCAGGCATTGCGAAACGTCGTGGCCGAAGGCGTGCTGGCCGACCGGGTTGGCGTCGATGCGTTCGGCGTTGGCGAGCATCATCGCGCGGACTTTTCCGTGTCGGCGCCCGAAGTCGTGCTGGCGGCCATTGCCGGCAAGACCGACCGCATGCTTCTGGGCTCGGCCGTCACGGTGCTGAGCACCGACGATCCCGTCAGGGTGTTTCAACGATTCTCGACCCTCAACGCGGTATCGAACGGGCGCGCGGAAGTGATCCTCGGCAGGGGTTCGTTTACGGAGTCGTATCCGCTGTTTGGCTACGATCTGTCGCAGTACAACGAGCTGTTCGAGGAAAAGCTGGATCTCTTCGTCAAGCTGCTGGAGCAGCGGCCCGTCACGTGGGAGGGGCACACGCGAAGCGGCTTGACCAATCAGACCGTTCATCCTCCCGTCGAGAACGGGCGCCTGCGCACGTGGATTGGCGTCGGTGGCAGTCCGGAGTCGGTCGTGCGCGCGGCACGTCATGGCCTGCCGCTGACGCTCGCCATCATCGGAGGCAGTGCGAAGCGGTTCGTTCCTTATGTCGATTTGTACAAGCGCGCGTTGAAGGAGCTCGGCAAGCAGCCTGTGGTGAGCGCGCCGAACGCCAGTCACTTCGCCGAGGCCGGCGCGATCGGCGTGCACTCGCCGGGGCACGTCGCGGCGACCGACGAACAGGCCAGAGAGGACGTCTGGCCGCACTATCTGGCGATGATGAATCGCATCGGGCGCGAGCGCGGCTGGCCGCCGCGTGGACGCGACGACGTCGAGCGCGAAGCCGGTCCCGACGGGGCGCTGTATGTCGGTTCGCCCGAGACCGTGGCGGCGAAGATCGTGCGAACGGTGACGGACCTCGGGCTTTCCCGCTTCAGTATGAAATACAGCAACGGAACGCTGCCTCACGACGCGCTGATGAAGAGCATCGAGTTGTTCGGCACCAGGGTGGTCCCGATGGTGCGTGAATCGCTCGTCGATTCCGGCTACACTGTTCCCGCTTAACAGTCGCGCCTGCGCCCGGGGCGCGGTTAATCAGGAGTGCATCATGCGCCGCCTTCATGTGACCGCCCTTGCCGTCATCGTCTCTTCGGTTGTTGTCGCCAACCTCGCCGGTCAGCAGAAGCCGACGGCGCCGGTGGCCTCGCCGACATCGGGTGACTACGCGACAGCTGATGTCCGGGTCCTCAGTCCCGGTGTGGCCTTCATGTCGGGCATGGCCGACATTGCGGCCGGCTTCACGAAAGAATCCGGCAAGAAGGTCGGCATCAACGTCGTCGGGATGGGCACCATCGTCCAGGAGATGACGACGCGCAATCCTCCGCCCGACGTCATCGTGTTGCCGTTTCAGTTGATGACGACGCTCGCGCTCGAGGGCGGCGTGTCGGGGCAGTTCATGCCGCTCGGCCGCAACCGGATGGGTCTGGCGGTCAAAGCCGGCGCACCGAAGCCCGATATTTCGACGCCGGAGAAGTTCGCGGCCGCGCTGAAGAGCGCGAAGGCGGTGATGCGCTCGAATCCCGCGTCGCGGACGATGGTGGCGACCATCATCGACGACATGCTCAAGCGCCCCGAGTTCGCGGGCGTGAACGCGCCGGCGAGCACGAAGGGCGAAGGCGGCCAGGCGCTCGCCGCGGGTGAGGGCGACATGGCGATTCAGACGATCAGCCAGATTCTTCCGTACAAGGAGATCGAGCTGGTCGGTCCGGTGCCCCAGGTGTACGGCCTGTGGATCGACACGGCCATTGCTGTTTCTTCGCGGGCACAGCATCCAGAAGACGCGCGCGCGCTCATCCGGCATCTGTTGAGGCCCGAATCGAGCAAGGTGTGGAAGCCGCGCGGCATGGAGCGCTTCGAGTAAGCGTGCGCCTCCCCGGTGGCACAGGGCTTCAGCCCTGTCGAAGGCGCCGCCAACGCGGCGACACGATCGCACGTTGAAATGCGTGCGTACGCCAAACTCTATCCATCGATCAAAATCTCCAACGCACGTGAGCCGATCGATCGGCGTTTCGCCGAGATGCATGCCAGATTTGCTGAAATACACGCTCGGTTCACCGCTCAGGACAAGCGCTTCGAGGCCATGGACGAGCGGCTCAACCGGGTCGACCACGAGCTCGGCATGATCCGCCGCGATGTCGGGACGATCCTCGCGAAGCTCACCGATATCGGTATCAGACTCCCCGCTTCGTGACGTCCGTGCGAGCCGCGTCAATCCGGTAGTAAAACCGCACCGCCTGGGTTACCATCCCGCCGAAACCTCATATCGCCAACCTTCTTCGCAGCAGGACACCATGAAGAATCTGATCGCTCTGGCGTCGGCAGCAGCCATCGCAACTGGTGTGTTCGTCAGCGTGACGGTCGCGCAGCAGCCAGGTGGCGCCGCCAGCGGCTACACGCAGGCACAGGCAGACGCCGGACGCGTGGCCTATAACGTCAGCTGCGCAGGGTGCCACGGCCCGGAGCTGAACGGTTCGAGTGACGCGCCGCCTCTGACCGGTATCAACTTCGGAAACGCCTGGGGAACGCGCCCGGTCAACGAGCTCTTCACGCACATCATGAACAGCATGCCGCCTGCCGCACCAGGCAGTCTCGGCGAAGAGGTGACGCTCAACATCGTCGCGTATGTCATGCAGCGAATGGGCGCCACAGCCGGCACTCAGGCGCTGACGCGCGAGACAACGCGCGGACTGAACGCGGCCATCGCGGCGGGCCGCGGATCGGCGCCTCCATCGATGGCGCTCGGCGCCGGAACTGGAAGCGGACAGGGACGGGGCGGAGCCTCCTCGATCAGAGGCGTCACCGTACGGGGCGAAGTGAAGAACTTCGTGCCGGTGACACCGGAGATGTTGAAGAATCCCCCGCCCGAAGACTGGCTGATCTTCCGGCGCAACTATCACGGATGGAGCTACAGCCCGTTGAATCAGATCACGCGCGACAACGTGCAGGATCTGAAGCTTGCCTGGGTGTGGGCGATGAACGATACGGGTGCGAACCAGACGACGCCCATCGTGCACAACGGCGTCATCTATCTCGCCAGCCCCAGCAACATCGTCCAGGCGATCGACGGGAAGACGGGCAACCTCATCTGGGAAACGCGAGTCGGTCCCGATCAGGCCCCAGGGTACGGCGGCATCCGCAGCATCGCCATCTCCGGAGACAAGATACTCCTGCCGGCGAGCAACGCGCACATGGTGGCGTTGAGCGCACGCAATGGAGAGATTCTGTGGGATACGCCGCTTTCGGATATACCGCATCCATCGACGAGCGGGGCGATCGTCATCGGCAACAACGTGTTGCAGGGCATCACCGGGTGCGGGCGCAATGCGTCGACGGCTGATGGCTGCTTCATCAGCGCCATCGACGTGAACACCGGCAAGCGCGTCTGGAGATTCCACACCATCCCGCGCGAAGGCGAGCCTGGGTACGACACGTGGGGAAACCTCCCCAAGGAATCGCGTGCGGGCGTCGAGACCTGGGTTGCCGGCTCCTACGATCCCGATCTGAACCTCACGTACTGGGGAACCGCACAATCGAAACCCTGGTCGTTCCTCAATCGCGGGACGACGCCATTCGACAAGACGCTGTACGCCAATTCCACGCTCGCGCTGAACGCAGATTCCGGAAAGCTCGCCTGGTATTTTCAGCACGCGCCCGGCGAGTCGTTCGACCTCGACGAAGTGTTCGAGCGTGTGCTCGTCGACGTCGGAACGCAGAAAGTGTCGTTCAGCGCCGGCAAGGCCGGCGTGTTGTGGAAGCTGGATCGGCGCACCGGACAATTCCTTGGCTACAAGGAGATGGTGGGTCAGACCATCTGGGAGCGCATCGATACGAAAACCGGCGTGCCGAGCTACCGGCCCGACATTCTCGAAATGCGATTCGATCAGACCTTGAACGTGTGCCCCAGCACCGCCGGCGGCAAGAACTGGCAGGCGATGAGTTATCACCAGCCCACCGGCGTGCTCGTCGTGCCGTTGAGTCAGTCGTGCATGGACTTCACCGTTCGCAAGACAGAGCAGGGGGGCAACGGCGCGGTGCGACGGTTCCTGCCGATGCCGAAGACCGACGATCACCTTGGTAAGCTCGCGGCCTACGACGTGCGGACGATGCAGGAGTTGTGGAAGCACACGCAGCGGGCCGGCTACCTGACGGGGGTCGTGACGACGGCCGGCGGAATCGCGATTGTCGGCGACATCGATCGCACCGTGCGCGCGCACGATGTACGGACGGGTGAGGTGCTGTGGGAAACGCGCCTCGGCACCTCGGCGCAGGGTTTCCCGGTGACCTACAGCATCGACGGCAAGCAGTACATCGCCGTCGCGGCCGGTCTCGGCGGTGGCAGCCCGCGCAACGTGCCCTCCGCCGTCGCGCCGGAGATCAAGATTCCTCAAAGCGGTCAGGCGTTGTACGTGTTCACGTTGCCGGAGCGTCGGAACAAGTAGTGTCCGGCTTCAGCCGGACTTCACGCGGTCCTGCGTTGAGCGTTGAACACCCATCAGGCACGCCATATGCACTCCTCCGTACGGAGGAGCTTTATGTCGTCCAAAATTCTTACTCTTGCCACCTTTTCCGCCGCTGCGGTTGTCGTCAGTTTGACCACTCCGGCGGATGCGCATGCTCAGGGCATGCGGTTCGAGTCGATGGATACCAACCGCGACGGCGCCATCTCGCGCAGCGAATGGCGCGGAACGGCTCAATCATTCGGGAACCACGACTGGAACAATGATGGACAGTTGTCCGGTGATGAAGTGCGCGTCGGGGCACAGCGCAACGCCAACTGGGACACTGCCGACCACGTTCCCGGACGATATGAGCGCGCTGCCAGCTGGACAGCGGCCGGGTTCAACAATCTCGATCACAACCGCGACCGCAGAATCAGCGCGAACGAGTGGCACTTCGATCGCGAGACGTTCCGCCGCGTCGATCGCGATCGCGATGGCGCGCTGAGCGAGTCGGAATTCCTCGGCGCGAACTATGACGACGATCGTGTCGACACGTTCGACGACATGGACTGGGATAACGACGGGCGTGTCGAGCGGTACGAATGGCACGGCAGCAGCGTCGCGTTCAGCGATCTCGACCGCAATCGCGACGACGTGCTCACCCGTTTCGAAGTCGCGGGCGGCGCCGAGTGGACCAACGACAACTACGACGAGTTCGTCGCACTCGACTACAACCGGAACGGCTCGATCGCCCGCGACGAGTGGCACTGGTCGCCGGCGAGCTTCAGCCAGCGCGATGCGAATCGCGACGGCCGGCTCTCGAGGAACGAATTCGACGCGTCGAGTGGAGCGCCAGGCGCGGTCGCCACGAGCGGCGGAGCGTCGCGGGCCGTGCGTGTGAACCCCCAGCAGCGGTGGACCGACTCGGGAATCACCGTTCGAGCCGGCGACTCCATCATGGTGGACGCCAGCGGCAATATTCAGATGAGCGACAACGCACAGGATACGGCGTCGCCAGCCGGTTCGGTCAGTGGCCGTCGCGCCCCTGATGCTCCTGTTCTCAACCAGCCGGCCGGCGCTCTGATCGGGCGGATCGACAACTATGGACCGATCTTCGTTGGCAACCGCCAGTCGTTCGTGGCGCCGGTCTCGGGGCGCCTGTATTTCGGCGTCAACGACGACCATCTTCCCGATAACCGCGGCGAGTTCATCGTCAACGTCACCGATCAGGGTCGCAGGTAGCAGGCAGCCACACGGCGGTTGAATCCCTTTCAACCGCCGTGCAAATTCCCACCGGCTGAGTTACCCTTCAGCTTATGCGCACCATCATCCGCAACGTCGTGATCGTCGTGGTGTCGTTCATTCCTTGCGTCGCGCTCGGCCAGTCTGGCTCGTCGAAGCCGGCGACCTACATCACCAAGGAAGAGGTCGACATCGTCAACAAGCAGCCAGGAGGCGATCGTCAGATCAGGGTGGTGGATATCGGCCCCGAGAATTTCGCCGTGGGCGTCGTCCATCGCGGCGCAACGCCGGCGCCCGGTGCGAGAGCCGGTGGAGGTGGAGGCGGTGCCGCCCGCGCAAACCAGCCTCCGGCTGAGCCGTGTGGCGAAAAAAGCGCAACACCGCCCCCGGCAGGCGCACCGAACGGCCTGACGCACGACGAGCAGACCGAGGGCTACTACATCATTTCCGGCGGCGGCACGATGGTGACGGGCGGGCACATCGTCAACGGTCGCCGCTCGGCGCCCGATTCCGCGGTGACGAAGGAGCTGAACGGCCCCTCGTGCAGCGGACCCGTGGTCGGATCGGACATGGTGACGAGAGACGTGAAGGTGGGCGACATCATCATCATCCCCGCCGGCACGGTGCACGGCTGGGTGACGATCCCCGATCACGTGGACTATCTCAGCTTCCGACCGTCGGCGCGCGTGCTGACCGCGGGGTATGTGCATCCGTCACTGAAGAAGTAGCGCAGGACTTCTTGACTCGCCGTAGCCTTGGCGAAGGCGGTTAGTCCTGCCGAGCGATATCGGCCTTTGATCATCAGACGGCTCGCTTCGTCCCAGCAGCTGATCACGCAGCCGGCACATGCCGCACTGGCGGCGCGCATCATGCGCGCCTGGTCGTCTTCTTATTTTCCTGAGTCGCCACGGAAGGCGTCGATACTGCGTGCGGTCGAGCAGCATGACTGTGGATGGGCAGTGGCAGACGAGGCGCTCGTTGTGGACGCGACGAGGGGGCAGTTGCTCGATTTCACCGAGGTGCCCGATGCGGTAAAGCGCGACACGTCGTCCCTGGGCCTCGGGCCTCTTGCATCGGATCCGTACGCGGCTGCTCTCTGCGCTCAACACCGTCTGCACGTGTACCGCCGCTACGCCGACAATCCGGAGTGGCGCGCATTTTTTGAAGAGATGACGTCAGCCCGCGATTCGTACCTTCACGCCGCGGGCGGCAATTCACTGGACGAGTTGCTTCGTGATTACTGGTTCGTGCGTGCCGGCGACCTTGCATCGCTGGCTTTCTGCAACAACTGGGTCGATACGCCAGACGACGGATGTGGCTATGCCTTCCGTGTGGTTGGAACGTCCCTGACTATCGTGCCGGACCCATTGGACGGCCAGACGCTAGAGATTGCCATCGAGGCGCGGGTGATTGACGATCAGCGATTCGCGTCATCCGCAAACGCCCGACGAGTGGTGACATCGGCGCCGGTTGTGATGCTGAAGGGTGAGGTCCGAGGCGCGAATCGCTAGACGGTTCCAACACGCACCTCAATCGTTTGCGGTATCAATCTACGTTGTTCGCACGCCGAACGGTAACTGGGGATGATCGCCGAATCCACGAGAATCGGTGTGCAGCTCAAAATCCAAATGCGGCGCGTACCCGTCCCGTGCGTCTTCCAGCTGCTCCAAAATAGACTCAGCCAGCGACGAGGGGGACACGACCCTTGCCAGCGGACCAAAGCTGAGAATCCAGCTTCTTAGCGACCAGTCGTGGCACACATTCAAATTAAGCCGGATCGTTCCGTCGGATTTCTCTCGAATCTGCTGCGACGGATGCCACGTGCGCTCCTTCACATGGACCGCAGCTTCCCGCAAGAATTCAATCTCTACCCGCTCCGCCGGTCCCGTGTGCACGCCCAGCGAGTTGGGAAACGGATCCGTTGAGGCACCCTCGGGTGCATCGAACGTGTGCGCGGTCACCGATAGCGACTTGATTCGCTCGACCGCAAACGTCCTCAGCTGGCGATACTTCGGAACCTGGGCCAGCAGATACATGCCACCTTGTGCGAAGGCGAGCCGATACGGCTCGACCTCATAGTGTTTGGTCTGCCGGCTCGATGCCGAGTAGTACTGCATCTTCACCTGCCGATGCTCGAGCACCGCGTTCAAGAGATCGGCGATGTGTTTGCGATAGCGTGTCTCCTCGCGCTTCTTCCCTGGATTCGCTTTCACGTTCAACACGGCCGGCAGGCGATCCAGGAACACGCGCATCCGTTGTGGCAGCGCGGCAGCGACCTTGTCCATCGCGCTCCGGGCATCCTCGTGAAACGCAGTCCCGACCAGGCATTGCACGAGCGCGCGGCTGAAGTACAGCGACGCGAGCTCGCTCATCGACAGGCCGGAATTCTGCAGGCCTTTCAACCCATCAGGCAGCAGCTTCCATCGCGTACGCCCGTCCGGCTTCTGATCGATCAGGGGAAAGCCGGCCTCCTGGAGCGCGACGATGTCACGCCAGATGGTCCGGGTCGTCACCTCGCACTGACGAGCGAGCCCGGCAATGGTTTCGCCCTGCCGGCTGGCTTCGAGCGTACGCAGAACCTTCCACTGTCTGATGACCTCGGCGTTGCGTGGCATGCGCCTGAGGGTACAGCAAGAAACGGGTGTGTCGAGCAAATACGGCTTTGAGGTCACAAACTGTGACCTCAAGTTGTCCGCCACGTTGTGCTGGAGTCTGGGCACGTAAAAAGGTAGATGGCACGGCTCTCGCATTGGCGTGTCGCGCTGTGGCGCCCTGTGATTAGCAACGCTGGCCTTCCGGCGAAGAGGATTGAGAGTGCCATCCTGAGGGTGCGCGGCCGCAATGTGATGCTCGATGGCGACCTTGCGGCACTCTACGCTGTCACGACCAGGGAGATTATCCAGGCCGTGAAGCGCAACCGAAAGCGTTTCCCGTCCGATTTCATGTTCCGGCTCAGCAACGTCGAATTCGCGAACTTGAGATCACAATCTGTGATCTCAAGTTCCTGGGGTGGGCGCCGCACGCCTCCATATGCCTTCACCGAGCAAGGCGTCGCGATGCTGTCCGGAGTGCTACGCAGCTCGAGAGCGGTGAGGGTGAACATCGAAATCATGCGAGCCTTTGTCCGACTGCGCCGGATGCTCGAGTCGCACGCGGATCTGATGAGGAAGCTCGAAGCGCTGGAGGCCAAGTACGACTCGCAGTTCGCAGCGGTCTTCCGAGCGATCCGGAAACTGATGGCTCCGTCCGGATTCTCAGGGAAGCGCGTCGGCTTCTGAGCACCGCTAATCCCAGACCCTGGCCTAATCCCCAATCCCTAATCCCCAATCCCTGGAGGTACTTAAAGGTGTGACCCGCCGTGTCACGCCCCCTCCCTAGACTCGTATGTCGTAGGGCGCCGTATGTCGTAGGGCGCAACTTTAGTTGCGCTACTCGTTGCGCAAAGTGGTAGGGCGCAACTTTAGTTGCGCAAAAAGGAGCGTGCTGCTTGCTAAATCCGATCGCGATGACGTTGGAGGACGTGAATCTCGGCGCGAAGACTTCGTTCGAGCGGTTGTCGGTCGTGCCGTTGACGCTGGGCAATCCGAAGCTGCCGATGGACTGTATCGGCCTGGACGAGGCGCTCGCGCGCGGCGACTTCGAGGTGACCGAGGTCTCCGAGGCCGGACAGGTGCCCGAGCTGCGTGTCTCGAACCGCGGCGAGACGTCGGTGCTGCTGCTCGACGGGGAAGAGCTGATCGGCGCCAAGCAGAACCGCATCATCAACTTGACGATTCTCGTTGGGGCTGGATCGACCGTGGTGATTCCCGTCTCCTGCGTCGAAGCCGGCCGGTGGCATCGGCGAAGCGGCCGGTTCGCGGCGTCGCCGAACGCGCAGTACCTGCACGCGCGGGCGGCCAAGGTCGCGCAGGTCACCGAATCGCTGGCGGCCACCGGCCAGGCGCGCAGCGACCAGGGCTGGATCTGGAACGACATTGCCGCGAAGTCCGCGAGAATGTCCGCCTCATCCGACACGGCGGCGATGTCGCGGATGTTCGACGCACATCACCGTTCGATCGACGCGTTCGTGCGAGCGTTCCCGCGAGAGGCGGGCCAGTGCGGCGCGGTGTTTCTCATCGACGGCGTTCCCGTCGGGTTGGAGTTCCTCGACAGCGAGCAGATATTCGGCGCCGTGTTTCCGAAGCTCGTCCGAAGCTACGCGCTGGATGCCATCGATCCGCTGGACAGCCCCGGTCAGCCGAGGATTGACGTCGACGATGCGAAAGCCGTCGCCCTGAATTTCATCCGTATGGTGGCTGCTGCGGCGGAAGCGGACGGGCAGTCGTTCCCGACGGTCGGGTTGGGCCAGACCGTGCGCGTGGCCGGCGAACGCCTGGCGGCTGCGGCTCTCGTGGCCGACGAGCGCGTGGTGCACCTGGCGGCGTTCGAGCTGCACATGTAGGACGGACGATGGCAAAGATACTGCGATTCACGCTCCCCAAACGGAGTACTCCAATGGCCGTCGTGGTTTCGGGTAGCACAATTATCAATTTCATATCGGGGACGAGGAGCACTGTGGTAAATAGGAGCGGCGAAACGGTGGCCATGCGCTTTCCCGAAGCGTGGCTGCCGTTTGTCCGCTGGCCCAACGCGACCTCCTCCAACCGAAGATAGGTGCATCGATGGCTGATCGTGTTGTTGATCGCGCTGCATCGTTGTGTCGCGTCTGGGCACATCACGGCACCACACCGGTCTTTGTCGGCAGTGTCCAGCTTCCAACTTCGGTAGAGCGGGACTTCAGTCCCGCTTATACCTTCGCCGAGGCTGAGCGGAGAAACTCGATGAACCTGCTGGACCGCTATCGCGGGGCGATGCTCGGGCTTGCCGCCGGGGATGCGCTGGGAACCACGTTGGAGTTTTCGCCGCCCGGCAGCTTCGAGCCGATCACCGACATGGTCGGCGGCGGCCCGTTCGGCCTCGAGCCCGGGCAGTGGACCGACGACACGTCCATGGCGTTGTGCCTGGCGGAGAGCCTGATCGAGTCGGGCGAGTTCGATGCGGTTGATCAGCTCGCGCGGTACGTTCGCTGGAAGCGCCACGGACACCACAGCAGCAACGGCAAGTGTTTCGACATCGGCTCCACCGTCATGCAGGCGCTTGCGAAGTTCGAGCGGACCAGCGACCCGTGCTCGGGCAGTACGGCGGAGGATACGGCCGGAAACGGCTCGATCATGCGCCTCGCGCCGGTGCCGCTGTTCTTCGCCAACGATCCCGAAGTTGCCATCGCGAGATGCGCCGAGAGCTCACGGACGACGCATGGTGCGACAGAGGCAGTCGATGCGTGCCGCTACCTCGGCGGACTGATCATCGGCGCTTTACAGGGCCGATCCAAACAGGAACTGCTGGCGCCGCTGTTTACACCAGTGCCTGGCCTCTGGGATCGCGAGCCGCTGACCCGTCGAATCTTCACGGTCGCGGCGGGTTCTTTCCTGAAGCGCGAGCCGCCGGCCATTCGGGGATCGGTCTATGTCGTCAACAGCCTCGAGGCGGCGCTGTGGGCGTTTGCGAAGAGCACGTCGTTCGAGCACGGGGCGCTCCTCGGTGAACTTGGGAGACGATGCCGATTCGACGGGAGCGGTGTACGGGCAGATTGCAGGCGCCTACTACGGCGTCCAGGGCATTCCAGACCGATGGTGCTCGAAGTTGGCGCATCTGAGCACACTTGAGCGATTCGCCGAAGGACTAGTGACGAAAGGGCGATGAAGGCACCAGTCATAGTTCGCGCTGTCAGCATTCGAGGAAACAAACCTCGCAGGGGCGACAGCTCCACGGTGCATGGGCCTCAGAATTCCTGGACCCCGTGAGGGCTTTGAGGGATGGCCGGCGACGACTGGTCGCGCTAACATGCAGGGCGACAGGTGAGTTGGGAACGCGGCAATTTGGCAGGGAGGACTCATGCACCGACGGAAATCAGTGTTGTACGGCGCTCTGATGTGCCTGTTCGTGGCCGCGGCCTGCTCCGGTCCATCCTCTGATCAAACACCGGCTGCCGCCGCATCAAACGTCACGGCGTTCGAGGGCGCACGGCTCATTGTCGGTGACGGGTCCCCGGCGATTGAGAACGGCGTCTTCATCGTCGAAAACGATCGGTTTGTGCAAGCTGGAAGGGCGGGCGATGTGCCAGTCCCGGCGGGGGCGCGCCGCGTGAACCTGACCGGCAAGACCGTGATGCCGGCGATCGTCGATACGCACACGCACATGCCGACGGTGCGCGAGGAGCTGGTCGACAGGTTGCAGCGAAAGGCGTACTACGGCGTCGCGGCTGTCGCGAGTCTGGGCCAGGATACGGGCGATGTCGCCTTCCAGGTGCGAGATGAAGTCGTGCCGAACGGAGCCCTGTTCCGTACGGCCGGTCGCGGGATCACCATGCCCGAGCCGGGCCGCACAGAGGCGCCTTACTGGGTGAGCAATGACGCCGAAGCGCGGAAGGCCGTGCAGGAACTGGCCGCGAGGAAAGTCGACTTCGTGAAAATCTGGGTCGACGACCGCGACGGCAAATACAAGAAGCTGACCCCCGCGCTCTATGGCGCCATCATCGACGAAGCGCACAAGAACGGACTCCGCGTGACGGCGCACATCTTTACGCTCGAAGACGCGAAAGGGCTGCTGCGGGCAGACCTCGATGCCTTTGCGCACAGCGTGCGCGATCGCGACATCGACGAAGAAGGACTGGCGCTCTTCAAGCAGCATGCAAACCTCGTCGTTGCGCCCAACCTGCCCGATCGCGGCGTGGCCACCGACATGAGCTGGCTGGCCGAGAGCCTGCCGGCGGACGAAGTGAAAAAGCTGCAGGCAGGTGCGACCGACCGTCCGGACGCGCAGAAGGCGTACGGTATTCAAGCACGCAACCTCGCGAAGATTCACGCCGCGGGCATCAAGATTGTCCTCGGTACCGATGGCGGCGTTCCGTGGAGCCATCATGTGGAGATGGAAGACATGGTCGCGGCCGGGATGACGCCCTCGGATGTCATCGTCGCGTCAACGAAGAACGCCGCGGAGTTCCTGCGGATGGAGAATGCCGGCACCGTCGCTGCGGGCAAACGCGCGGACTTTGTCGTGCTCGATGCGAACCCGCTCGACGACATCAAGAACACGCGAAAGATTTCGGACGTGTACCTGCGAGGCGCCGCGGTCGATCGCGCGGCTATCAAGGCGCGCATGATGAAAGCGAGCGCGACCAACTGATCGGCGACTCTCACCGGCTTCAGGCCGCCGCGGTCATTGTTCTTTTGATCCTTGTCGTCGCGCCGCCGCTGAACGCTCAGCGCCGCGCGGAGCTGATGCGGCTGGTCGACAAGACAGTCTCGGGCACCGTGGTATCGGTGCACGACGGCGACAGCGTGCGCATCCGACTGGACGGCACGTCACATACCATTCCAGTCCGGCTCGAGGGTATCGACGCTCCGGAAATCAGCGAGCCCTTCAGCAATCAGGCGCGGAACGCGACGCGGGTGCTGATGTTCGACAGGAAGGTTCAAGTGAAGGCCACCGACGTCGATAACTACGACCGTCTCGTCGCACGGGTCATCGTCGATGGCAAAGACGCCAGCCTCGAACTGCTTCAGGCCGGCCTCGCGTGTCACTTCACGCGCTTCGAGAACGATGCGGCGCTGGCGAAGGCACAGCTCGAGGCCCGAAAAGCGGGAAGAGGATTCTGGGCCGCGAGTGTAGAGAAACCGCGATGCGTGAAGTTTGCGCTCAGGTAGCGCAAACCAGTCGTGAATGGCGAATCAACGCCTGTGGGAACTGTCGCGTCAGCTGCTGTAATCCACAAGCACCATCAAGATCGCCGCCATCAGCAAGACGGCTCCTACAAATCTCCACACCAGCACGCGAGGGCCGAGGTGCTGTTCGCGATTGGAAAACCAGTGGCCGATGGCCCAGACCGCGACGACGCTCCACAGCCCGCGAGAGCTGTAGAGGATGTTGGCGCTGGTCACCTGCCGGTAGAGCGAGACCGACGAGATGAACATCAGCCCCTGCACCGCGAAGCACACCACACCGGCGGAGAGCCAGCGGGTGTTATTCGGCGAGGTGCCGAAGTCGCCTTCGCGTCTTGGCGCCGCGAACAGATTCAGCGGGATGGAATACACGGCCGCGCACGCCATCGTGATCGGCAGGAATCGTCCCGTTCCCCAGGCGAGCGACCACTTCTGCACCACCACGTCGAAACACGCATATGACGTCGCGCCCAGCGCGGCGAGCAGAATCGTCGTCCGGACGCGTGTGTGGGAATGGCCGGGACTGAGGTTGAGCAGCGCGATCGCGGCGCTGCTGAGCGCCGCCGCCGTCCAGAGCCGCGGTCCGATGGGATCGCCGAGCAGCACGCTCGTCAAGAGCGCCACGAGCAGAATCTTGAGGCCGAGCACAGGCGTGGCGACGGAGACATCGCCCGTATTCAGCGCCACCAGCGTGAAGATCTGGCCAGTGAAGAAGAGCACGGCAGCAACCGGCGGCTGCCACCAGAGTGCGGATGCCGGAATCGTTCCTCCGAGCATCCACAACGGCGCAGCCACCAGTGCCGACGTGTAGTTGATAATGCGCGTCGTGCGCCAGATGTCGGCGCCGAGGTCCGAGGCGCGCTTCAACAGCAGCGCGCCTATGACGTAAACGATGGCGCTGACAAGCGGCAGCAGGAGGTACAACGAGGCTGGCCTTCTACGCCGGCACCGCCGCGTCCACACCCCGCCAGAGATTCGCCGTCGTCAGCTGCTCGTGCCCGCACGACTTGAGGTAGCAGAACAACTGCGTGCGATACGCGGCGTGTCCGCCCAGCGCCACGCTGACGATGAACAGACCGCGCGACAGCGGCTTGCCGTCGAAACCGGTCATCTCGGCGCGGAAGTCGACGTCCGACATGCCCGCCAGCAGCTCGTCGAACTTCGCGGGCAGCTTCTCGATGACCGCGATCGTTTCGTGCAGATTGCGCTTTTCGGCAGCCGCCACCTCGGCCTGCCACGCGGCGCCGTCGAACGCCCCGTTTTTCGCGGCGGAGACGACCGCCGGCCCCATGAAGCTGAGATAGCGGAGCAGTTCGAGCGCGCTCCGTTGCTTCGGCGTCGGCCGGTAATCGGCCTGGTCGCGCTCGAACTTGCCGGCGAGATGGATCAGAATCCGAACTTCCTTGTGCAGTTGTTCAACGAGCTCTGGCTTAGTTAGAACCATTCATGTCCTCCGTTTGGGACGTCAATCCTATCGCAAACGGCTCGTGCCTGTGGGGAGCTTGAACAATTCCCCGGCGATGCGCTCGATAATCCGCACGGCGGCACGCCGGCGGTCGCTCGACCGCCCGGGAGGATCGCCGGTGCGGTCATCTCGCGTCTCTCGAGGCTCGTCGTCGCTGGCAAGTGCGCTGACACGACGGGCGAACAGAAATCGGTCGACCCAGAAGTCCTCGCGCAGGTTGTCGCGCCGGACCCGGCCGTGCCGCTTGCTCGCGTCAATCATGACGTTGGCGCCTTCGTAGATGCCGACGTGCGTCACGAGCGACTGATCGGCATCGGTGGAGAAGAAGAGAAGATCGCCGCGCTGCAGCCGTCTGGCCGGATCGCCGGACTTTGACTGATCAACGGCGCGCCTGGGCAGGTCGATGCCGAATTCCTGAAAGACGTATTGCGTGAGGCCGGAACAATCGAAGGACCTGGGACCTTCGGCGCCCCACACATAGGGACGTCCAATCAGGCTGGCCGCGAGATCGACGACGTCGCCGGCAAGCAGGTGAGCGGTCGACGCGAGAAGGCACACGGGTATCGCACACGCCATTCGGAGAATCATGTGGCACCTCTTCGATCTCATCGCGCGGCTGAAGCCGCGCCCTACCGGTGTGGGCACGCTGAAGCCGCGCCCGACCGGCGTTGGCCAGCTGAAGCCGCGCCGTACCGGTGGCAAGCGTGTGCGCTGTGGCTGCAGGTGCGCGAGAGGCAAAACCAACGCCAACGATGTCGTCAGGTTTTGTCGCGCGTTCTCGAAGGCAGGCGCGGATGAACGTCGTTCAGTGTGGACGCGTGGCAGGTGGCAGGGCTGAAGCCCTGCGCCACCTTGATGCTGGCGAGTCTACGAACCCCACGAACTCCACGAACCGCACGAACTCCACGAACCCACGAACCGCAACGTCCAAAGGTTATTTCGTCGGCGTGGCGGCGATGATGCGGCGGATTACTCCGTCGCTCTTGCTGTAGACATACATCTCGCCGGCTTGATCAACAGTGAGGCGCACGTCGGCACGGTGCTCGCCCGACACACGTCCGCGGCCGTTCATGTTCTCCGACTTCGACCCGCGCTGCAGGAAGGTCTTTCGCACGATAGGGAACATCGTGTCGTAGATTTGCTTGCCGGCATCAGGCGAATCGTGCGGATCGTTCCACAGGATCTTCACTTCGTGCATGTTCGCCATCGTCTTCGGATTCCCGTCGTCGGCCGCCAGCATGTCGGAGTACTCGGAATACCAGATGCGGCCGGTGGTGAGGTCGTTGTAGATGAATTTTCCACGAAGTGCCGCGACGGAGCCGCTGTACAGATAGCCGCTGGCGGCGCAGTCGCCGCCACGCATGTCGTGACCCCAGATGATGACGGGGTAGACGGGCGCAACTGTGCCGGCGGTCTGAGTGGCGTCGATCATCACCGGAATTCTGTCGTCGGCGGGCAGCGGGGTCGTGCCGTTGTCCAGCGTCACGGCTTCGTTCCCCTCGCGCAGCGGGAAGCCGTAGTTCGCGCCCTTGTGGATGATCGAGATCATCTCCCACGTGTTGAGGCCGCAGATGCTGGCGACAAGGCGATTGTTCCTGGGGTTCGCCGCATCGATCGTGAACGCCAGCCGGTGCGGATTGCGTAAGCCATATGCCCAGATTTCCTTCCGCGCACCCGGCGTCTTGACGAACGGATTGTCGTTCGGAATGCGATAGCGGCCGTTCTCGCTGACGGTGCTCGAGCCGGCGTGCTCCTTCAGATCGGGAATGATGCGGATGACCTTTCCGACCATGGTGTCGAGCCGCTGCGGGTTCGAGCGAATTTCGACGACTCTCGATTCGCCGGAGCCGCCATCGCCGACGTCAATATAGGCCACGCGCCAATCGGGGTCGCCGCGGCGCGCTGTTGGATTGAACACGATTTCGCCGAACTGGTGGTTGCGCGTGTTGAACCAGATGCGAACCACTTCGCGCGACGTGCCTTCGAAGGTGTTGTTCGACGGGTTGGTGTCGGTCCACTCGATCATCACGCCCTGATGCATCACCGGACCAGGCGTCGAGATGGGTGCGGTGGTCGTGTAGCCGTCCACCTTCAGATTCGGGAACAGAGTGTTCTGGGGACCCGCAGGCGCTTCGATGCTGGGGTCCTCCATGTGCGTCGTATAAAACCTGCCGTTGGTGGCGTAGTCGGGATCCAGGTTGAAACCGTTCAAGCCATTGCCGTACCCGGACAGGGTATAGAACTTCTTGAAGAGCCCGCGATTGTCGCCGTGCCCGTTGAAATCGAGATAGGTCGTGAACGCTTTGGTTTTCTTCTCGTAGACGAGAACCTGGCCCGACACGACAGGAAGAAAAAGACGATGGGAGCCGCCTGTCTCTTCACGAATGGCGTTCACTCTCGCGATGGCCGACTCGTTGGGGGTCGTCGCTCCGTCGAGTTTTCCAAGCACCGGCATCGTAATGGACTCTTCGAGCTCGAGCGTGAGCCCTGGAAGCGCCTGAGGCGTCCAGTACTGCGCGGCTGCGCCAATCGTCCACAGAGCCCAGACTGTCGTCACAACGAGCATCAGCGACCGGCGAAAAAATGTCAGGGGATTCATCGAAGGCGATACTACCAGATTCGGCAAACACGCCGCATCAGTGACGCGACTCATTGATGGCGTCGCACCACAGGTCGACGGCCTTGTCGCCCCGCTCTGGTGGGCCTGTCAAGTAGGGGCGAACTTCCTCGTAGTACCGCAATCGCAGCACGTTGAGGTCCAGGGGGACCGATGCGCCGAGAGACTTCACGTCCTCGATATCGACATCGGAGTTTCGGCGGAGCTTGCTGAGCGCCAGGTCGGTACGGATCCAACACGAGCAATTGAAGCTGCCGAAATGCGCCGCGGAACGGTTCGTTCAGCCGCTCTTCGTAGTAGTAGGGCAGACTCGCCATCTTGACGACCTGCAAACACACGCTGTGTTTTTTGTGCAGAGCGCTTCCTTCGCCGGCGAGAGCGAGAACGTCGGTTTTGGTGGTAATGGGCGCGACCTCGCACATATCGATGTCCGCGGTCTGCCGCGACAAACCATAGGTGAGGTTGATTGCGAAACCGCCCAGGCAGTGAAGCACAAGGCGTGTCGAAAGTCCCCTGTCGAGGTCAGAGAGGAAGGAATTCCACGGTTCAGCAATCTGGCTGCTAGACATAGCGGAGCATGTCGACAGTCAGATATTACAACTGTCATGGGCAAACGTCGCATGAGACAATCCATGCACAATGCTGAACAGGACGAAAAGGCGAATCGCCTGGGGTGCTGCGGCCCTCATCTGCGTCGTCAGTTGGGTTGGCGGCGCTTCGCAGACACAGCTCAGTTATGAAGTCCGGCAACTGACGTCTGGGCCGTCGCATCATTTTTATGGCTACATCGGGCACGCCGGGAATAGTCCCTACAGTGCCGACGGGAGGTACCTGATCGCGCTGCGGACGACGTTTCAGGATCGCATGCCGGGACCGCAGGACGCCGCCGAGATCGTGCTGCTCGATGCGCAGAAGAACTACGCCGAAACGAAGATTGACGAGACGCGCGCGTGGAATCCGCAGCAGGGCGCGATGATCTACTGGAATCCCGAGCAACCTTCCAGGCAGTTCTTCTTCAACGATCGCGATCCGAAATCAGGAAAAGTCTTCACGGCGATCTACGATGTCGTCGATCGCAAGCGCGTGCGCGAGTACCGCTTCGACACTCAGCCGGTGGCCAACGGAGGGGTGAAGCAGGACGGCGGGATGTTTGCCGCCATCAACTACGCGCGCATGGCGCGGCTGCGCCCGGTCACCGGATATCCGGGCACGTGGGACTGGACCGGCGATGTGCTCCATCCATCTGACGACGGCTTGTTCGTCGTCGATGTGAAGACGGGCGAGCGGAAGCTGATCGTCACGTTCAAACAAATGCGCGACATGCTCGCCGCGCGGCATCCGCAGATCGACAAGAAGCCGCTGTTCCTGAATCACACGCTGTGGAATCGCGAAGGGGACCGCATCTTCTTCTTCGTGCGAGGAGACTTCGGGGCCAAGGACCGCATCAATGTGCCCATGACGGTGAAACCCGACGGGTCCGGGCTTGTGGAGCAGCGCATCTTCATTGGCGGCCACCCCGAGTGGGATTTCAAGTCCCGTCTGCTGGGGAGAGTCGAAGACAAACTGATTGTGTACGACTCGCTGAAAATGGAGATCGTGGACACGATCGGCGGACCCGAGATGTTCCGCGATCCCGAAGGCGACACGGCGCTTTCACGCGACGGGAGATTGCTGGTGAACGGCGCGACGACGGGCGCGACGATGCACTACACGATCGTGCGGCGCGCGGACAAGACGTTCATCAAGACCGAAGACTTCAATCGTACCGGCTACGAGGGTGGCGACCTGCGCATCGACCCCGCGCCATGCTGGAACCGCGCGGGCGACAGGTTTGCCTTTCCCGCGCTCGCGAAGGATGGGACACGGCAGATGTTCGAAGTGAGAGTGACGGAGAGAAAACCTTGACGCAGAGCCGCAGAGGCGCAGAGGATTCTGTGTTTTTCAGAAAGATCTCTGCGACTCAGCGTCTCTGCGTCGAAAACGTTCACTTCTTGATCGGCCGCACCTTGATGTTCCGGAACTTGATCACGCCTGAACCGGTTGGCCCCCCTGCCTGAAAACCGAGCGCGCCGTCGGTCAGCTTGTTGTCGTTCGTATCGGTCAGCGTTTCGCCGTTCACCTTGACGACCAGGTGCGGTCCCTCGGCCAGGATGTCGAAGCGGCTCCATTTACCCGCCGCCTTTATGTGATACGGCAGCGTCGAGTGCACGCCGACGATGCTGCCGGTCGGAGAGGTCGCGTGGGGATCGCTGATGTTGATCTCGTAGCCGCCCCCCAGGCTGTTCGGATTGGTCGGTGTGCCGACGCGGATGAAGACGCCGCTGTTGCTGTCTTCTTCGCTCCAGAATTCCACCGTCATCTCGAAATCGGAGAAGGTTTCCACGCTGCGGAGGAATCCGGTCGCCCAGGTAATCGGCTTGCCATTCGGATTGTTGGCCGGCGGAGGCAGCGGCTTGGCGGCAGGCTGAGAGACGGCGTCGCCCACCATCGCCCCGTCCACGATTGTCCATTTGAGCTCGCCGAGCTGCGTCCAGCCAGTGAAGGTCTTCCCGTCGAACAGCGATCGCCAGCCGGCCTTGGCCTCTGCGGCGGTGACGCGGTTCATCGGCGCGGCGGCCTGATCTCCTGCGAGGATCGCCGGCGACGTGAAGATGAGGATGACGAGCGCGGCGGCGAGATGAAGGCGGATTGAGGTCATATGAAGTCTCCTTGGGGGCTCAACTAAAGTTGAGCCCTACCGGATCGAAGTTGAGCCCTAGCGGATCGAAGTACGGGATCATGGCACGTGCAGGCTGGCAGTATTCCACAACTTCAGATTGAAGCGCCCGCAGAATTGGCCGACGCGCGCGCCAGGCTTGCGTCGTTCGATCCGAACCGGCTTCGCGGCGTGATGCGCCTGGTCGGGTTGGAGGCGGCGGGCGATCACATCCGCGTCGTGCTGCTGCCGGAGGGCTACGAGATGGCCAAGCGGACGCCACCGCCCACGGCCGGCTACGCCCTTCCCGACCAGAACCTCATCGTGCTGTTTCCCGCGCGGTCGCCGCAATATCCGCACGACACGCTCGAGGATGTCCTGCATCACGAAGTGGCGCACGTGCTGATGGCGCGCGCCGCGGGCGGCGCGGGGCTGCCGCTGTGGTTCCACGAAGGGCTGGCCGTGCTCGGCGAGCGGACGTGGGGACTGGAAGATCAGGCGCGGCTCGTCAGCGAAATGGTCATGGTCTCGCGCACGCCGCTCGATAGAGTGGACGCGATGTTCGCCGCCGATGAGGGATCGAAGACCCGCGCCTACACGCTGGCGGCGGCATTCGTTCGCGAGCTGATACGGCGTCACGGCGCTGACGCGCCGGCCAACGTCCTTCGCCGCATGAGAGGAGGCGAGACGTTCGAGCGCGCGTTTGCAAGCGTGATGGGGGAGTCGGTCGCCGAGGCGGAGATCGCATTCTGGAATGGCCAGCGCTTCTGGACGAGCGTCGGTCCGTTCCTGACGACGCAGACGGCGTTGTGGATGGGGGTGACCGTCATCGCGCTGGCGGCGATTATCAGGCGGCGGATGCAGAGGGCGGCGAAGAGGAAAGAATGGGAGGAGTCCGAAGAGTCTGAAGAGTCGGGGGAGTCGAAAGAGTCGGAAGAGTCCTAAGGTTTCAAAACCTAATGGAAGCGGGTGGCGCCGGGCGGGGCCGCCCCGGCCACGCTCGCAGGTCCGCCTCCCGTACACGTGTAGTTCGGACCGAGGACGGGACGGGGCAGCCCGGCGACAGGACCCGCTTTCCCGGTTTTGAAACGCTTCCAGGAGTCCGAGAGAGTCAAAGAGTCCGGGAGTCCAACTCGCAGGCTTCGCGTTCGAATCGATTGTCGAAGTACGGATGGCGCCCTCGGGCGAGCTGCGTACAGGCCGGCGATGAAATAGGCCGGGATGAAGAGCGGTCCCCACACTTCGTATTGCCGCACGTGCACGCGCTCGTGCGCGCGGGTCGCCTCGAGCGCGTGAGCGCTGCGCCCAATCACGACATGCCCCAACGTCATCGCCGCGGCGCCGCCGCCGGCCAGGGGAGTCAATGCTGCCAGCGCACGTCTCAGGAGCGGGCTGTGTGCTTCGACAACCCCGTCCACTATCGAGGCCCGGCCGCGTCTGAGCATCGAGAACGCCAGTACGAGGCCGAGGAGCGAGGCTGGACTGGCCCAGAGGTAGCGAAGCGAGCGGTGCACCTGCCCATTGTCACCCGGCGGGTCCAGCTGAGGGTCCGGCTTCTATGAGCCGGACACTACGTACTGACAACTGAAAACTGACAACTGAGAACTGCATTGCGGGGTTCTGTCTCCGTTGTCGCGTTAATGGGCGACAGGAATTAGGAGGCAGCATGCATCGAACCGTTCTCATCGCATCGGCCGTCGTTCTCTTGATTGCATCCGTGGGGTTTGTGAGTCTGACCGGTGGCGGGGCCCAGGGTGGTGACCCATCTCTGGCACCCAACCACGCCGTGGTCCAGAGGGGCGAATATCTGGTGAAGATCATGGGCTGTAACGACTGCCACACGCCGTGGAAGATGGGGCCGCAGGGGCCGGAGCCGGACATGACGCGTTTCCTCTCGGGCCATCCCGAGCAAATCGGTCCGCTGCCGGCCGTCAAGGCCGCCGAGCCATACATCGCGTCGAGTTTTGGCACCAACACCGCCTACAGCGGACCCTGGGGCGTGAGCTACGCGTTCAATCTGACGCCCGAGCCGAACACGGGTCTTGGCATCTGGACCGAGGAGATGTTCGTGAAGACGATTCGCACCGGACGGCACATGGGCGTCTCGCGTCCGATCAACCCGCCGATGCCGTGGCCCGCGTATCGACACGCGACCGACGAGGATCTCAAGGCGGTCTACGCGTTTCTCCGGACGATCAAGCCGATCGTGAACCGCGTGCCGGAGTATCAGCCGGTGGATTAGAGCAGTATTCTGTTGTCAGTAGTCAGTTATCAGTTGTGGGCGGGACTGAAGTCCCGCCCTACCGCAGCAAAAACCGAAGTCCCGCCCTGCCTGGTCCCGCCCTGACCACGCCACACAGCCCCCGAGGTCCCGCCCTACCGGCCGCGGAACGTCTCGGCCGATCCGGGAGCGGTGAAGTCGACGTCGCGATCGCCGGCCCGGCCGCTCACGCGATAGTTGGCGCGCATCTGAAGGAAATCCAACCCGCCGCCAAGGAATCCAGTACGCGTCTGTGTCACGACGGTGCTGTCGATCGTCAACTCCATCGTGACATCCAGCGATGTGCCACGCCCGGTCACGCGAATGCCGCGCGGCCGGCCTGTGCCGGCCTCGTTGGTCTCTTCGATCGTCACGTTCGACGCGTATCCGACCGGACCGTCCGGCCCGATCGCCGCGAGAAATCCCGGGATGCGCTCGGCGTCGCCGGCATCGGCAGGCGGAGTAATACGGCCATACACGAGAGACAGATCGCCGTGCTGCACCTGTCCCCATCGCCACGACACGTCCTTCCAGAATCCCCAGTTGTGATCGTGATAGCCGGCGCCATCGCGAAACGTGATTGGCTGGCGATCGACCGTCAACGTGCCGCTGAGGCGGCCCGACATGACAGGCACGACGTAGCCTGACACCCAGCCGCCGGCGCCGTGAATCGTCAGCGGCGGCAATGCGCGACCGGGCAGGGCATCGATGAAGATGTCGCCGGTGACGCGACCGGTGCCGGGTGATTCCGCGGGAAGATCGAACGTGATGTGATAGCGGAGGCCTTCGAGCCGGACGCGGCTCGTTCCGATCGTCAGGTTTGGCGCGTCTTTCAGAATCTCTGCCTCGTTCACCTCGTGTCGCGCGGAATACGATGCGCGTGCGCCGGCTCGCTCGAGCTGAAGTCGAACACCGGCGTCACGCGAGCCCTCGCCGCGCCTGGCGCCCACCATGAACGTGAGATAGAAGCGGGTGTCTCCCTCGCGGCCGTTGAAGTACAGCCATTCGGCCCACGATTCGGCACGCGAGGGCACGTCGGGGATCGGATGAAAGCGATCGAGCGCCATCAACGCGGCGGCGGGATCGGGAGACGCCCACGCCGCGTCGGACTCCGCATCGGTCCACGACGGGACGCCGGCGGTTTCGCCATCGCCGACCTCACGCTCGAGGCTGGGGATTCCGCCGTGTGCGCGAATCGGAACGGTCCTGCCGTTCCTGACCAGATATAAGGTCGCTCTGTGCGACGGCGACGCCGTGCGCACCCGGCCTTCGAGTCCGGCATTGCGGAGTCCGCTCGAGAGGATCCAGCGGGCCGACGGCAGACGGCCGGCGTTGCTGGCGATGACCACGTCGCCGGCACCGCTGAGAGCGGGCGACCGCGCCTGGTCGAGAATCACTTCTCCGACTCCGAGCAACATCGCCATCACGCCCACGCCCAGGCCGAAGCCGCATGCCAGCACGAGCGTGCGAACGGGATGGGTGAAGAGCGACCGAAGGGCGAGCCTGAGAATCATCCCGGCAAACCCTCCCGTTCGATCCGGCCATCGCGCATGACGAGCGTGCGGCTCGCGCGCGATGCGATCGCCTGGTCGTGCGTCACGATGACGACCGCCGTGCCGTCGTGCCGGACGCGATCGAACAGCTGCGCGATCTGCTCGCCGGTTGCGCGATCGAGCTCGCCGGTCGGCTCGTCCGCCAGGAGCAGCACCGGACGATTGGCCAGCGCCCGCGCGACGGCGACCCGCTGCATCTCGCCGCCAGAGAGCTGCGAAGGTCGATGGTGCGCCCGATGGGAGAGTCCCACGTATTCGAGCAGCTCCGCGGTGCGCTGGCGCCTGGCGTCGCGGGCCACCTGAGCTTCGGCCTGCGGCAGCTCGATGTTCTCCCAGGCCGTCAGCATGGGAAGAAGAAAGAAGCGTTGAAAGACGAACCCAATCTTCCGGAGCCGCATGTCGCTGCGAGCGGCGTCGGGAAGCGAGCCCACATCGCGATGTTCGAAGACGAGCGATCCGCTCGACGGCGTGTCGACGCAGCCCAGCATGTGCAGGAGCGTGGATTTCCCGCAGCCCGAAGGTCCCCAGATGGCGACGTAGTCGGCTGGGTCGATGCGCAGCGACACGCCATGAACCGCAGTCACCGGGCCCGCGGGCATGGGAAACACTCGTGAAATGTCGCGCGCTTCGACGATCGCGCCCGCGGATGACGCGATCACCCGATCACCTCCGTCCGCAACGTCGACGAGATGGGCAGCCGCGAAACGGTCCGCATCGGATAGATGGCCGCCACGATCGTTGTGGCGCCGAGCAGCGCCAGATAGACCAGGAGCGACCTCGGTGCGAAGACGAAGAACCGCAGGTTGGCGGGAATGCCAGGCATCGTCTGCAGAAGCTCGTCGAGCCAGATCGCGAGGGCGAAGCCGAGCGGCAGGGCGAGCAGTCCGCCGGCTCCGACGAGGAGCGCGGAACGCCAGAGCACGTCGCTCACCATCCTTCTTTGCGAAAAACCGAGCGCGCGCAGCGCGGCAATCTCGCCAAGCCGCTGGTTGGTCGAGACCGAAAGCAGCACGGTGATGAGGAGAAGCCCGAAGAACATCGTGATGGTGGCGAGCACGAACGAGATTTGCCGGAAGTACGAGAACTCGACCTGTTGAAATCGCGCGACGAGCTCCTCGTTGGTCACCGACGTCAGGTCTGGACGGATACGCCTGATGGCATCCACGGCGGCGTCGGGACCATGCTCAGGCCGCGACGCGACCATCAGCATGTCGGCTTCGTCTTCCGCGGTGTCACCGCAGGTGCGCGAAAAATTCTTCAACGTCGTGACCGTCGTCAGCTGCGATGCCTGATCGAACGGAAATTCGACGATCCCTTCGACTCGAAAGATGATGGGCGGCACGCTGGAGTTGGCGGTGCAGGCGCCGCGAAGCGTAATGGTCGAACCCGGCTTCAGGTCGAGCCGGCGTGCGAGGTTCTCGTTGATCAGGAGCCCCGGTTGGTCCTGTTCGGACCGGGGGTCGATGTCGCGCCCCCGCATCAGCGTCCAGGGTTTCCGGGCAGGGGCATTCGCGCCCATGAACGTGATGTCTCGCGGACGGTCACCGAGGTCAATCCGCGCTTCCCCGATGCGGAGCGGCACGACGTCGGCGATGCCCGGAAGCGCGGCGAGCGTCTTCACGGTTTCGGACACGTTCGCGATCGGAGGGCCGGTCAGCGGCGCCGCCTGCGTTGCGGATACGCGAATGTCGAAACCGATGTCGGACAGCAGTCGTTCCATCGAGAGGACAAGCCCCTGCGACAGCATCAGCATGTCGAAGAGCAGCGCTCCGGTCGCGGCGATGCCGGCGATGCCGAGCATCGCGCGTCCCGGCTGGCGAATGAGACCCCGCAGGGCGAAGGCAAACGGGCTCATCGTCTCGCGAGGTCCAGGACGTTGCCGCGGAGCAGCGTCCACGACGAGACGAGGCTCGCCAGCACGCCCAGGGGAACGGACAGCAGCACGCATTGAAGCGCGATCTGCGGTGTGATTCGAACGAAGACGAGAGCGGTGTCGTATCGCCACTGGAAAAAGGCGTTGACCACACCCTGGAGTGCGGCGGCAAAGACGATCCCGAAGAGCGCACCGGCGACGGCGATGAGCAGGCCTTCGGCAAAGATCTGCAGCAGGATGCGTCCCTTTCGGAGCCCGATGAGCCGGAGGATGCCCACCGATTCCCGCCGTTCGTCGACGAGCATCACCATGAGCGCGAGGAGAAAGACCGTGCTCGCGATGACGGTGACGACGGCGATTGAAAAGTGAAAGCGATCGAGCACCACGAAGAGCCGTGCCGTGCCTTCGCCGCCCTGGGTGGGACGCGCGGTCAGCTGCGGAATCGGAATCGACGCGGAGACGTCACGCGCAAACGAGGCGGCGCCAGATGGATCCTTCAGCGCGACGTTGATGGCCGTCACCGATTCAGTGGACAACGGATCTGATGGATCCGCCGTAAGCGCGAGGAGGTCGGGAAGGTGCAGGCGGGCCTCGAGCCGCTTCACCGCCAGGCGCATCGGATCGGGGACGGGCTCGTAGATTCCCGCAACGCGGAAACGACGGGAAGCGCTGCCATCTGCCTTGGCGGCGAGCGCCACTGTGTCGCCGACTTTCAGGCCTTCGGCGGTTGCGAGCTGACGCGTGATGAGGACGGTGGGCAATGCCTCAGTCTGCGCCGCTGCGTCTGGTGCGATCCACTGAAGGACCGACGCGATCGTCAAGAAGGCAAGACAGGTCGTTCGAATCGAAAATGAAATGCCACGAGCGCCCACCGAGGAATTATATTGGCGAAACGCAGAGAGGAGTAGGTCAGCTGACTGACAAGGTCGCAGCGATTCAATAGTCGCCCAGGTCGCGCTGATCAGAATCTGCGATCACGATTCGGGCTTGTTGTTTTTCTTTAGGGACGATGCTAGCTTCAGGCGGTACGCCTCTCGCAGATGTCGGGCGTATGGAATCAGATTTATTGGCCGATCGTGTGGCGGCGCTCGAGGTGAAGGTGGGCAGTCAGACCATTCAAGAGCAGTTCCGTGGGCAGGCTGAGCTAATCGACAAGGCGTTTGTCTACCACTTCGACCAGTTCGACAAGACGTGGGATGAGAAGCTCGAGACGAAGCTCGCGCCGATCAGGACTGACATTGCCCGTCTCAAAGTTGACGTCGCGGGTCTCAAAATCGACGTCGCGGGTCTGAAGAGCGATGTTGCCGGTTTGAAGAGCGACGTTGCTGGCCTCAAGGCAGATGTTGCCGCTCTCAAGATCGATGTTGCTGCGCTCAAGACCGACGTCGCTGTTCTCAAGACCGATGTCGGTGCGCTCAAGACCGACGTCGCTGTTCTCAAGACTGATGTCGGTGCGCTCAAGACCGACGTCGCCGTGCTCAAGGTCGACGTCGCTGCGCTCAAAACGGACGTCGCCACGCTCAAGACCGACCTTGCTATTGTGAAGGATGATGTGAAGCAGATTCTCTCGCTTCTGAGGCAACGCCGATGAAGAGTTCACTGACCGCGGGTCTTCTCCTGCTCGGATTCGCCGCGAGCGCTGCGGCGCAACCGGGCGTGGCGTACGTCAGCCGCGATAAGGTGGATGCGGCCCTCGCGAAGGGTGGCGTGCTCTTCGAGCGGCCGCAATTGCGCGTGGCGGGCGGCCATCGAGACAAACCAGGCGCGCTGGAGACGCAGAAGGCGACGACGATCCTGTTCGTCACCGACGGCGGAGGACAGTTCGTCGCGGGCACTCAGTCACAGCAACTGACCAAAGGCGATGTCATCGTCATTCCGGCCGGCACGACCCAGTCGTTCACGAGCGTCACGCCATCGATCAGCTACTACCAGGTCACCGTTCCGGTGATGGCCAAGGACGCGAAAGCCGCGCTCGTGTTCGTGGGCCATGACAAGGTCGCACCGACGTTGAAGAAGGCCGCGCCGATTGCCGATGGCCCGAATCTGCGCGTGTCGGGCGGATTTCGAAATGGTCCCTACGTTCCCGCGGACAATCGCCCCGTCGTCGAGATTCACGCCAACGAGGGCGACCTGTTCTACGTCGTCGAAGGGCGCTCCACGCAAGTGCTGGGCGGCAAGATGATTGGGGGCAAGGAAACCGGCCCCGGTCAGATTCGCGGGGCGAGCATCGAAGGCGGGCAGAGTTATCAATTGGGAAAGGGCGATGTCATGTGGGTGCCCGCCGGGATGCCGCACTGGTTTCCGGAAATGCCCGAGGCGCTCAGCTACCTGCTTGTGAAGGTGTTTTACTGAGGACCCGCACGGTCCGGCTAAAGCCGGACGCTACGTACAGTCCACGGTCCGGCGGAAGTCGCGGGTTCGCTGATGCCGCCTCTTGCGGCGAAGTTGCCCGCGAAAGAAGCGGCGGCCGCCGAAGGCGTCAGGACCGTCCAGGTGTCTTCACTGAAGATGATCGGTACCGACTGCTCGCCGGCAAAAGATAAGTAGCGGCGCCCTGTCAGTGGTAATCTGACACGATGGTGAGGCCATCGTGAGCTTCTGCGACCACTGTTCGGGACAACGATTCGACCGCGCGCAGGTGCTGCGCGCCCTTCGCGCCGCCCGTCGGCGGCTTCGCGGAAAGACGTCGCGCGAGGCCGAGCAGGTGCTGGCATCGGCCATCGAAGCTGTGCGGACGCTCGAGATTCCGCACTTCGATCCCATCGACGACGAGTATGTCGATGGCGAAGTGATTCATTAGCGCGCCCGGGCGCGGCTACTTCGCGACCTCGCAGTGCCCGTAATACTGTTCGGGCCTCGAGGTCCAGCCCGCGAGCCGTACCGGCGTGAACTCGTGCCGTGTGTGCACGGCCTTGAACGCGCCCCCGCTCCGGCTCTCCTTGTCGGCAAACACCGTCGTCAGATATACCGATCCCGAGACGTTCATCGCAAGAAAATGAAGGTTGTCGGCGAGGACGCGCACGGTCACGTGCGGCGCACCTGCCGAAGACGACGATACGTTGACGACGTTCGCGGTGCCGTCCTGCGTGTCGATGGCGGCGTATTGCACGGTGAGCGTGGCTTTCGTCACCTCGGCGCTCGGCACGTTCTTATCCCACGTGCCGGTGGCCATCAGCGTGAACGAGCACTTCATGCTCTGCACGTCGGCCAGCGCGACGGGGCCCGTCGTCTGGGCGGAGGGCGCCTGCACGCCCAGCAAAAGGAAGAGTGCGGCCAGCCAGGTCCAATGTGTTTTCATCACCAGGTGATGATAATCGGATCCCGCCCACGATTTTGAATCCGGCGGGTCCCTCACTCACTTCACAATCCCCGAAAATCAGGAGGCGCGGTTTGGTATCAGGATTGCGGTTCCATACACGCGATGTTGATGCACATCCTTGCACGCCGGCGGCACGCGCTCGTCGCTTGTCTCATCTCCGTCGCGGCCACCGGCTGCGGCTCGAGCATACCGAGCGATAGCGCATGCCGGAATCTCACGTACACAGAGCAGGGGCTGTCGAGGTCCGAGTACCTCCCGTGCGCAGGTGAAATTGTCACGGCACTCGATGAACTGGCGCAGCAGAGCCAGGCGGCCTCGCGCGGAGACCAGGAGGCGCGGTCCAACGGCCGCGTCGCGCTGAGACGGGTCAACGCGTTGATGGACGCGGCCGGCGGCCGCAACCTGCTCGAGCGCTGGGACGATCGTGCGCTGACCGACCTCAACGTGAAAATCAGCAATGCCGTCACGCACTACGAAGCGTTCTACATGGTTCGGGTCACGGAAGACCAGTTCGCGGCCCAGACACGCGAGGCCGCGGCGGTCGAATTGCGCGCGGCATCGCAGAGGTACGGAGAGGCCCGCAGCACCTATCGCCGGTTGCAATGAGCCGATGGAGGAGTGTCGCGTTCGCCGCTCTCGCCGCGTGTGCGCTTTCGGGATGTGAGATCACAACAGTTTCGGCGATCGGCGAGCCCATCGAAATGGGGGTCTACACGTTCTCCGTGATTTCCGTTGCGCAGGGCCGGCAATGGGAATCGGCGGACGGGACGTATCGAGAGATCGTGGTACGTATCCGAGTCGATCGCGACAGCACCCCACCGTTTACCGAAACATTCTCATCGTCTTTTATCGACAGTGTGTCTATCGTCGACGCCGCCGGCAATTCGATCGGCACCACTCCGGTGCCCGTCGAACCTGTTTATACGGCCGGCCGGGTCCGATCGACGGACTACACGTGCCTTTTCAGGTACAGCCGTTCCTCTGAAGGTGTCCGCGACTTTGCCAAAATCGGCACCAGGCCCCAGGACTTCAAGCTGGTGATCACCAATCCCGCGCGCCAAAGCGGGCAGCCGCGGCGTGTCGCCATGCAGCTCGGTTGAGGAACCGGCACGAGCCGTTGTCGATCGGCCGGGGATGCACCATAATCGCTTCCACGTTCACATGCGGAGATGGCTGGGGTGCGCGACGCTGGTTCTCTCGGTCGCGATCATCGTTCAGAGTCAATCGGCGGTCGATCCCAGGCTGCAGGGGCAGTTGAAGCAGCTGTTTCCGACGGCGACCTTTTCGCCGAAATTCCCCGAGCCGCCACACTTCAAGGCATTCGCGCCTGGCCCGGCGCCTCCCCAGACGCTGGCGGGCCTTGCGTTCTGGACGACCGAAGTCGAGCCGCTCGAGCGCGGATACGACGGTCCCATCAAGATTCTCGTCGGCATGGATACGAAAGGTGTGCTCACGGGTGTCGTCGTGGCGGGCCACAACGAGCCGTACGGCGACTTTTCGGTGGACCTCCCCGAGTTCGCCGCGCAGTTCAAAGGCAAAAGCATTCGCGATCCCTTCCGGGTCGGTGGCGATGTCGCGGCCGTGTCGAGAGCCACGATTACCATTACGAGCGCGGCGAGGGCGATCAGGATCAGCGCGCGGCGGATTGCGACGCAGCTGCTGGCGCCGCCCAAATGAGGGCGCTCGTCCTGACCGTTGCGGTTCTTGTCGCGCAGCCCCTGGCGGCCAACGCGGGAGCCGGATCTGTCAGCTACGCCGCCGCGCAATCGGCCTCGCAAGCGGACAATCCCTGGGCATTCGAAGAAGAGGACGAGCCGGTCGAGACCTGGCGGCAGCTGGTGACAGACCAGGCGGTCGACATCGGTTGGTTCGTGGCGTTTGCGGCGCTGGCGCTAACGAGCTTCTTCCGCAAGAGTGTTCTGCTGAAGAACGTGACACTCGTGGCAGCGGTCGCGTACCTGGGTGTCTACAAGAGCCAGCTGCTGTCGATCGTCAACGTGTTCGGCGTCATGGGCGGAAACCTGCCGATCTTCAAGTTCAACCTCGGGTGGTACCTGTTCGCGGTGTTCTCGATCGTCTCAACCGTGCTCTGGGGGCGCCTCTACTGCGGCCGCGTCTGCGCTTACGGTGCGCTCACGCAGCTGCTCGATCCGATCGTGCCGGGAAAATACCGCTACGACGTGCCTTTGCGGATCGAGAAGCACGCCAGCAAGATTAAGTACGGCATCCTCGGCGCTGTGGTGCTCTATTTCCTCGCGACCCGGGACATGTCGATCTATCGCTACGTCGAGCCGTTCTGGATGTTCGGGGGGCGGGCCTCGACCGGTCTCTGGATCGCGCTCGGCATATTGCTCGTTGCCACGATCTTCGTGCGCAATCTCTACTGCCGGTTCCTGTGCCCGCTGGGCGCGGCGCTGGGCCTGCTGTCGAAGGTGACGATTTTCGGCATCAAGCGCTGGTCCGAGTGCAACTCGTGCAAGATCTGCGAGAAGACGTGCCAGTGGGGCGCGATCGACGGACCGAAGATCATCATGACCGAGTGCGTGCGCTGCGACGACTGCGAGCGCCTGTACATGGACCAGCAGAAGTGCCCGCACTGGATCATCATCCGGAAAAAGAGCGAGGTGTTGGCGCGCCAGTCCGCCCTTGTGAAATGACATCGGCGCACCTGGATTGACGCTCACGGCGGCGGGTCGTGCCGCCGGGCTGCCCCGTCCCGTGATCACAACGCCCGGTCGATCGCGGATTCTGCCTACGTCCCAATAGCTGTGTACGGCGAATCCTGCAACGCGCCGTTCAGAATCCGCTGATTTCAGGCTTCTGTCCGGCACGAACGATGCTGAAGGCAGACGAGCGGCTTGACCGACGACGGTATACTCCATTGAGAGCCGCCGGAGAGTGCGATGGCAGATCAATCGCGGCTTGATTTCCTCGAGGGGCGGGTGGAAGAACAATCCAGAAACTGGGAGCGCCTGTTTGCCGAGTTCGGCCGAGTCGATCAAAGACTCGACGCGCTTGGGATTGGCCTGTCGAGTCGAATTGATGCGGTCGACCAGGCCCTGTCCAATCGCATCGATGCGCTCGACCACAAGTTCGATAGCAAAATCGATAGCAGGATCGACGGCTTGCGCGCCGAACTGGCCACACAGTTCCGCTGGACGATTGGCATCATGACCGCGCTCATTACCGGCGTCCTTGCTGCGATTCTTGCGCAGTAGATGTTGGACTTGCTCAACCTCCACGGAAAAATCGCCATCGTCACCGGTGGCGCGAAAGGCCTTGGCGCGGCCACGGCGCGGATGCTCGAGCAGGCCGGCGCACACGTCACGGTGTTCGACGTCGAGCCAGCCGGCGGGGCCGCGGTCGATGTGACGAGCGAGCAGGCGGTGACGGAGGCGATGGCTCGGGTCGCGGAGCGATCGGGTGGCGTCGACATCCTCGTCAACAACGCCGGGCGCGTCGCGCGGAAACCCGCGGTCGATTTATCGGTCGAGGAGTGGGACGCCGTGGTCAAGCTGAACCTGACGGCGACATTCGTCTGCTCACGGGCCGCGCATCCCTACATGAAAGTACGCGGGGGCGGGGCCATCGTCAACCTCGCGTCCATCATGGGGCTTTCCGGCGGACTCTTTCCCAACGCGTCGTATCAGGCGTCGAAAGGCGGCGTCGTGAACCTGACGCGCGCGCTGGCGCTCGAGTGGGCGAGCGACAACATCCGCGTCAACGCGGTCGCGCCTACCTTCGTCAACACGGAGCTGACGGCGCAGATCTTTGCGGACCCCGGGAAACTGAGTACGGTGATGCAGCACACGCCGCTGGGCCGGCTTCCCGACCCGGACGATGTGGCCGCGGCGATTTTGTATCTGTGCAGCGATGCGGCGCGATGCGTCACCGGCATCGTGCTGCCGGTGGATTCCGGGTACCTCGCGCGATGAAGGGGAAGGCTGACGAGTCCTCCGTCATGGCAAATGGCGGATGGCAAATGGCAGTTGCTCTTTGCCATCTGCCATCATCCATCTGCCCTGACTGAGGTCGAGTCTAGAACACGTACTTCAACCCAATTTGAACCTGCCGCGAGTCCAACCGCGTGCTCGTGATGACGCCGTAGTTCGGCGTGCCGAGCTGCGAACCGGGCTGACCCCAGATCGCCGCGTTCGGCAGATTGAACACCTCGATGCGGAACTCGAGGTTATCGTCCGAAATCCGGAAGTTCTTGTTGAACGACATGTCGAAGCTCTTGATGCCGGGGCCCACGACGGTGTTGCGCTTCACGGTGCCATAGCGGAACCCTGTTCCGTATTCCGGATTGCGGTCGACGAATGCGCCCGTATTGAACCAGCGTTCCCGGGTTGGATTGTCTATCTGCCAATCCGGGGCGCCGGGGGCGGGGTCTGGATAGCATCCGCCGCCGCCGTTCTGCACGGTGCCGGTGCTGCACCCCAGCGTGAACGGGAACCCGTCCTGGAACGTCAGGATGCCGCCGATCTGCCAGCCGCCGATGACGTAGTCGAGGGCGGTATTTTGATTCGCGTACTTCCGGTCGCGGCCGAACGGCAGCTCATAAATCCACGACGACGTCCAGCGCTTGCGGAAATCGAATGCCGATGGACCGGTCTCGAGCTCGAGGTCGTAGTTGTTCGAGGGCGTCAGCGGGTCGCCGACGCTCGTCCGGATGCCACTGCCGTTATCGACGGACTTTCCGTAGGAGAACGAGCTCAGGAAACTGATGCCGTGCGAGAACCGCTTTTGCGCCTTGAGGTAGAGGGCGTGATAATTCGAATGACTCGGCGCGTTCATGACCTGCATGCCGCCCAGATCGGGGAACGGCCGGGAGAGGTTGGTGTTCGCCAGCGCACTCGGCTCGGTGTTGTTGTACGTCTGCAGGCGACGCAGGTGCACGCCCGCAGATCCGAAGTAGGTGACTTCGCCCGTGATCAGGCCGGGCAGCTCTCGCTGGAATCCCAGCGACCATTGCCCGACATACGACGACGGCACGTCATATTCGGCCGCGAGGATGAATGTCGGCGCTCCCGTGCGGGCGAAGGGCTGCTCGAAGCTGAGATTCGGTCGGAAGGTCTCGGCCGGTTCGTTGCGGCGGATCGTGAACGGCGCGTTACGCACGGTGTCGAACACCGCATTCCCGATGTCCCGCACGTAGTAGATGCCGCCGCCGGCTCGAACAACGGTCTTGGGGTCCACGGACCAGGCGATCCCGAGCCGCGGAGCGAAATCGTTGTAGTCGGGCTTATAGGCGCCACGGCCGAAACGGCCGTCGCGCACATAGGGAATGCTCCCGAGAGGGAACGGCGGGTTGCCTTCATAGGGATCGCCGGTGCCCGTCCGTACGAAGACGGGTGCGCGGCTGTTGTCCCAGACGTAGTCGATATTGACGATCTTGTCGTCGACGTCGGTGAACGGCTGGTCGTATTCCCACCGCAGCCCGAAGTCGACCGTCAGGTTCGGCGTCACCTTCCAGTTGTCCTGGATATAGAGGGCGTAGTAATTCGACCGGAAGTCGGCGATGGGGGCGCCGACCTGCGACTCGGCGTTGTTGAAGTGTCCCAGCAGGAAATCCGCGAACGGGTGACCGCCCTGCAGCAGAGCCCCCGTCAGCTGCGGCTGCCGCGTATATTGTCCCGAGAAATTAAACCTGCCGCGCGTCACGACACCGCCGATTTGATCGTACAGGACGCGACGCAGCTCGCCGCCGAACTTCATCGAATGGTTGCCGAGAATCCACGAGAAGTTGTCGACGAACTGAATCGTCTTGTCGTCGTTGATGAACGGGGCATCGCTCTCCTCGCCCAGGCCGGAGAGGGCGGTGACGCCGATGTTGGGCACGCCCCAGTAAAGCGGTTCATCGCTCGGGATGTTGATGCCGAGCTCCTTGACGACGTTCTCCACGTTCGCCCGCGGAGAGATATGCCCGTTCTTCAACTGCCCGTATCCGAATCGAAAATCGTTGAGCTTGTTCGTGCCAATCGTCTGTGTATTGCCGAGCACCATCTGGTACACGTCGGTGTCGGTGTTGCTCCCCATGTCGGGAATGGCGAAGGGATCGTACCCGAGCTCGTGCGAGATGCTGTGGCGGAAGAACCAGTTCATCGTCGCGCTCTGGGTGTAATCGATGCGATAGGTGTACTGGTCCGAGTTGACTTCGCGCGCCTCGTTGTTCACGAAGTTGGCGCCGGTCCGTTCCGCGTCGGGAGTCGGATAGTACCTGAGAAGCTTCTGCGAGGCCTGGTGAATACGGTTGGCCGGAATCTTGTTGTCCGGAAAGGGCGTCGGCGCCCTCAGAAGGTTGCCAGCCGAATCGAAGACGCGCGTCGACGGATCGTAGATGACGATGAGGTTCCCGTTCGCGTCGCGCAGGTTCGAGAAATCGCCGGACTTCCAGGCGGTCAGCGGCAGCGACGCGTTCGACGTGAGCGACTTGTTTTCGCGCAGCCCTTCCCAGTTGAACATGAAGAACAGCTTGTTGCTGATCACCGGACCGCCGATGGTCGTCCCGTACTGATTCCGCGAAAACGGCGCAATCGGCTTGTCTTTCGGGTCGAAGAAGTTCTTCGAGTCCATCTTGGCGTTGCGCACGAACTCGAACACGGTTCCGTGGAAGGCGTTCGTGCCCGACTTGGTGCTTGCGTTGATCTGCGCGACGGCGCGTCCGAACTCGGCGCCGAAGATGCCCGACTCGACCTTGAACTCCTCGAGCGCATCCACCGAGGGCAGCAGCATGTAGCTGTTGAAGTTGAGGTCGGTGTTCTCGACGCCGTCGAGCGAGTAGTGGTTGTAGTGGATGCGCTGGCCGGAGACGTTCAGCGAAAAGCTGTTCCGCTGGCCGCCCATGCGCTGCTGTCCCTGTGCCGACGCCGGACCGTTCGTCGTGGCGCCCGGAATCAGCGACGCGAGCTGCAGGTAGTTGCGGCCGTTCAGCGGCAGCTCGACGATGCTGCGGTTCTCGATGACCGTGCCGATCGAAGCGTTCTCCGTCTGGATCACCGGCGTGTCTGCAACCACCGAGACGACGTCGGTGAGCGCGCCAATCTCGAGTGTCAACGGAATGCGGTAGGCGCCGCCGACCTGGACCTGGATGTTCGAGCGTTCGACGGTGGAAAAGCCGTCGAGCTCGGCCCTCAACGTATATGTGCCAGGTGGTACGGCGGGGAACACGTACACCCCGGATTCATTGGTTTGCGTCAGGCGCGTGGCCTTCGTGTTCACGTTCGTCAGCGTGATTCGGACCCCCGGCATGACGGAGCTGCTGGCATCAACGGTCGTGCCGCTGATTTCGCCCGATGGGGTCTGGGCCGATGGAACGGCCGCAAAGAGCAGAACAAGCACGAATAGAGCCGAGAACCCGCGTCGTATCATCCAGCACCTCCAGAAAGCGATCTAGACAGATAGTCCGGTTTTTACGCCCAGCTCGGTTGGAAGTCAAAGGGAAAATGGCCGGAGTCGCCTTGAACTAGTTCAAGGAATTGAATTTGGCGGCGTTGCTGGCGTTTCTCGACTCGCTATGACGCGCGGCGGCCGACGCCGCCTCTGCGCAGCTTGCTGAAGAACTCGGGGCAGATTCCCAGGTAGGACGCGACGTGATACCCGGGAATCCGTCCTTCGAGCGTCGGATGGAGCCGCGTGAATTCCTGATAGCGCAGGTCGGCGGTGTGCTGAAGCGAAAGCACGAGCCGCTGCTGCAGCGCCTCGAGCGTGCCTTGCGCCAGCAGGCGGAACAGCCGATCGAACGCGGGCACGTCGCGGCACAATTGCTCTTTGCTTGCCGGATCGAGTATCAGCACGTCGGTGCGCTCGAGCGCGTTGATGCCCACGTTCGGCAAGAGCCGCGCGCCCGCCATCAGGTTGTGACACCACCAGGTGTTTTCGGTGCCGAAGAGCAGAATACGCTCGGCGCCGTCGTCTGTGCCGCTGTAGATCCTCAGGCACCCCGATTCCACGAAGAGGTCCACACCATGGACCTCTCCGGGAGGGAACAGGCGTTCTTTTCGAAGGACGCGCCGCCGCTTCAGCAGGGGCACGAGACGGAGAAAGTCCCGCTCGCTCAGCGTCTGGTACTGAGCGAGGTACGCCGCGAGCGGCTCGAGCATGTCAGACCTCGCGTGGTTGTCGTCGAATGTCAGTGCGGAATGGAAGGGCGTCACACGCGGCTGCAACGCGCGTGCCTTCACACGCGCACGTATTTACGCCGCAGAAATTCTCGACGGGCAGTGTCGAGCAGGAATTTTTTTCGCGATCGGCACATTTCTGCGCGACGGCGCCTACGGCGCGTCCGTCGGCGGAGCGACGATGCGCAGTTGGTCTTTCAAGCCCGAGGAGATCACGACCTCGTTGTGGTCAGAGACGATCACGCCTTCCACATCGGGCAGCCGCTCGATGAGCGCCATGCCCGCGTGTGTGCCAAGAATGAACACGCCGGTCGAGAGCCCGTCGGCGATCACCGCGCGGTCGGTCACAATCGTCACGCTGCGCGCGCCTCGCGCCGGTTCGCCGGTGGCGGGATCGAGAATGTGGTGAAAGCGGTGGCCGTTCATCAAGAAGGCACGCTCGTAGTCTCCCGACGTGCTGAACGTCCCGTCGGTGAGATCGATCTCGGCGAACACGCGATTGGCCGGACCGCGCGGATCCTGGATGCCGAGACGCCACGGACGCCCGTCCTTCAGGCCCGCCACATAGATGTCGCCGCCGCTCTGAATCATGAAGTCGCGAATGCCACGCTCGAGCAGAAGACCGGCCGCCCGATCGACGGCGTACCCCTTTCCGATGCCGCCAAGATGAACCGACATCCCCGAGCGCGCGACGAAGACCGTGCCGGCGTGCTCGTCGATCTGAATCGCCCGGTAGTCGATGAGCGGCAGCCGCCCGCGCACCTCGCGCATGTCAGGCATCACGTTGTCCTGGTCGTGATCGAACTTCCAGAGACCCGAGAGCGCGCCAAACGTGACGTCGAACTTGCCGTTCGTCCATTCGCTCACCTGCCGCGCGGTTTCGAGGACGTCGCGAACCTCGGCGGCCACAGGTTCCGGACGTACACCGGCCGACCGGTTGATCCGCGCGACGTCGCTCTCAGGGAGCCACGTGCTCATCAACTTTTCGAGCCGCGCGAATTCCGAGAACACATCGTCGAACGCCGGCAGGACCGCGGTCTCGTCGGCAGACCATGCCGTGAGCCGAAGCGTCGAACCCATCGCCACGCGCGAGCGTTCGATCAGGTGTGGTGCAGCCGTGGGACGAGGAGCGGGTGGAGTGCAGCCGATCGAAAGCGCAATGACCGCAATCAGCAAGGACGCGCCGAACGGCGTGGAGAACATCCGGCTGCCGATTATGTACCAGCAGGTTCTACGTTCTTGGTTCTGAGTTCTAGGTTCGTGGTGGGCGAAAGATTCGGTACCTGGAACCAAGAACCCAGAACCGGCACCACGGTCTAACGCTGTTGTTGGGCGACGAGCTCGTCGGTTTGCTTCTGCATTTCTTTGACGACGAAGTAGGTCGCGGCGAGGCCGGCGATGGTGCCGACCAGTGTCCAGATCATGGCGCTGCTGCCCCCGTCGCCCCCGGGGTTCTGCTTTGCACGTGCGGCGCAAATGGCAAATGGCAGATGGCAATTGCCAATCGGAAATCGAAAATGCGGGATCGCTGCTAATCCTCGTTCATGGCCCTGAAGAGCCAGGCGCGGCCGGTGGCCCATTCGCGCTTGACGGTCGTAGGAGAAATATCGAGCACGCTGGCGGTCTCCTCGACCGAGAGCCCGCCGAAGAACCTCAATTCGATAATCCGGGCCTGCCGCGCGTCGAGTGCCGCGAGCGCCTTCAGCGCTTCGTCGAGCGCCAGCAACCGCTCGTCGGGCAGGCTCACGACGAGGACGCGCGCGACCTCGTCCAACTCGACCGGCACCTCGCCCTCTCCACGCTTGGCCGCATGCCGCCTGCGCGCGTAGTCCACGAGAATCCGGCGCATCGCCTGGGCGGCGATGGCGAAAAACTGCCCGCGGTTCTGCCAGCCCGACTCGTGCTGGTTCATGAGTCGAAGCCACGCCTCGTTGACGAGCGCGGTCGGCTGAAGCGTGTGTCCGCCGCGCTCGCCGCGCAGTTTCGCTGCGGCGATGCGGCGGAGCTCGGCGTAGACCAGCGGCACGAGCTTCTCGGCCGCGGCGGAATCGCCGCCCTGCCACGCCTCGAGGAGTCGCGTCAGTTGTGGATCGGAGGAATTCACGGCTTGCTCGGCAGCGAGGCGGCGCGTGTTTCGGCGCCATCGAGTCGCATCAATGCCACCCGGCACTCCCGCTCGGCCAGCGTCATCCCCGCGCGCTCGAGCGTCGCGCGAAGCGCCGTCAGGCGTTGCCGCGCCCGATCCGGACGCCGCTGCGCGGCGTCGAGCTCGGCTTCCGCCATGGTCAACGATCGCTGCAGCTCGATGCGCTCGGTGGACTTCGCGATGCGGCGCGCGGAGGAGAGCGCGACCTCCGCGCCGGCGAGATCGCCCAGGCCGATGCGCGCCTGTGCGGTCAGCACGTGCAGCTCGGCCTGCAGCGGCCCTTCGGGCTCGTTGCGGACCTCGTTGAACAGCTCGCGGGCCTGCCGCTCCGCGCCGGCGGCGCCCCCCTCGCGCAGCGTGAGCCGCGCGAGCGCCAGGCGGCTCTCGAGGACCGTGCGGGTTTCCTGCACGGCGCGCCGGATATCCAGCGCTTGTTGGTGATACTGGCGGGCGAGCGGAAGATCGTTGGACGCCGCCGCGATTTCACCGAGCTGATAGAGGGCCTGTGCTTCGCCTGGTTTCAGTTCGATCTCCCGCGCGAGGCGCACCGCCTCTTCCTCCATTTTGCGCGCCAGCGCGAGATCGCCCTGCGCCAGCAGCACCATGCCGAGCTCGACGCGTCCCATCACGCCGCCGCGCTGGTCGCCGAGCTCGGCGCGAACGGGCAGCGAGGCCTCGTATTCCGAGCGGGCCGCCGCCAGCTGCCCCATCTCCCGATTGACGACGGCGAGATTGTGCAGCGCGCGGACCTCGCTGCGCCTGTTTCCCACCTCGCGGCTCAGCGCGAGGGACTCTTTGTAGTACCTGGCCGCCTCGCCGAACCGATCCTGCTCGAACAGCACGACGCCGATGTTGCTGAGCGAGATCGCGATCCAGTTGCGATCGGCCATCTCGCGCCGCAGCGCCAGCGCGCGCTCGTGCGCCTGGCGTGCCTCGTCGAAGCGCCTCTGGTCCTTCAGGACGACGCCGAGATTGTTGAGCGCCGCCGACATGCCCCGGCGGTCGCCAATCTGCTCGCTCGCCGCGAGCGCTTCCTTGTACATGCTGACCGCGCCCTGAAGATCCTGCTTGTCGGACACGACGCTTCCCAGGTTGTTCAGCACCGACGCGAGGCCCGCGCGATCGCCGATGTCCACGAATATCTGCCGGGCGATCTGAAGTGATTCTTCGGCCTGACGGAGTTGTCCCTGATTGAAATAGCTGCGCCCTTCGAGCAGGCGCGCGCGCGCGACGAGATGCCGCGAGCCGCCGCGCTCGGCACGCTGCAGCGCCTGTTGGGCGGCGGCGAGCTCATCGGGGAATTTCCCGAGCGCCGTCGAGGCCTGCGCACGCTCGAGATCGATGCGCGGATCTTCGTTCTGCGGCGGCTGCAACCGGCGCATCGCCGCCACCGTTTCGATGGCGTCGGCTGGACGGCCCGCGGCCGTTTGCGCTGACGCGAGCTGAAGGCCGTACTCGATGTTGTCGGAGAAGTACCCCCAGAGCGTTCGATACACATCGACGGCGCCGGGCCACTTGTGCTGGGCGGCGTACAGCCGTCCTTCGACGTTGAGGCGCTGCTCGCGCCCGAGCTCGCCCGAGGCATCGAACGCTTTCTGGGCGGCGCCGGCCGCTCGTGCGTCGTAGCCGAGCGCGGTCCACGCCGCGGCCAGCGTCGTCTGGATGACCGGGTTCTTCGGCTCGCGCGCGGCCGCGCCTTCGAGCAGGTCCTTGGCGGCCACGGCGTCGAGCACGCGAAGGCGTGCCGCGCCTTCGGCGAACAGCTTCGTCGCTTCCGTCGTCTGCGGGAACGCGGCACGGACGCTGCGCGTGGCGTCGGCCGGGCTCTCGCGCAGTCCGAGCTGCGCGCGCAGGTCGCGCCCGAGGTTGGCGACGAGCGCGAACAGCTCGCCCTGATCGCCCGTGGTCGAGACCGAGACCGGCTCGAGGTCCGCACGCTGGATGCGTGCGTCGATGCGCAGCGTGCGCGGCGCCGCCCCTTCGTTGATGAGAAACGTCCCGAAGACGACGAAATCGGACGCCAGCGTGTGACGAAGCTGCTCGACGGCGTCTCGAGGCAGCGTGGCCGGCGCCTGCTGGCCGAGGTCGACGGCCGCGCGCGCCACCCGCTCTGCCGGAAGTACGCGCAGCTGACCATCGCCCGCGAGCTCGGTCGTCAGCATTTCCGCCATCGCGCTCGACAGCCACGCGTCGGCAGGGCGTTCGGACAGGTTGCGGAATCCAAGGACGGCAACCGACGGACGGATGGCGATGGGCGGTTGAGGCTCGGCGCTGCTGGTTGCCGCAGCGTCCACGTTGCTGCGCGAGCGACTGGTTGCGACGGCAGTGACAGCGACCGCAAGAATCAGGAGCGCGGCCATCGCCAGCGCCGTGCGGTAGCGAACGAGCAGCCGCCTGGCCCGATAGCGCCGACGGTCCCACGAGACCGACACCGGCTGCGCGGAGACGTACTTTCGCAGGTCGTCAGCGAACGCGGCCACCGATGGATACCGCGCGCCGGGCTCTTTGCGGAGCGCCTTCAGCAGGATGTCGTCGAGCGGACCGCGCAGCCGCAGACGGAGCTCGTCGATGGTTCCCTCACGCGTCTGGCTGACCGCCGCCGGCGTGATCGTCGCGATCGTCCCGTCCTCGAGTGTGGCCGTGCCGACGTGCGAAATGACCGTGCTGGGGCGCTCGGGATCCTGCTCGCAGACCACCCGCGCGATCTCGTCCGGTGTGCGCGTGACGAGGCGGTACGGGCGGTGACCGGTGAGCAGTTCGTACACGAGAAGTCCCAGCGCGTAGACGTCTGTGGCCGTGGTGACCGCCTCGCCGCGAATCTGCTCCGGGCTCGCATAGTCCGGCGTCATCGGCCGGCCGAGCGAGGTGACCGTCGACGGCCCCGCGGCCCCGGGGTTGAGAATGGTGGCAATGCCGAAGTCGAGCAGCTTCGGATGGCCGTCGGCCGAGACCATCACGTTGGTCGGTTTGATGTCGCGGTGCACGACGTGCCGATCGTGCGCGTGCTGAACCGCGTCGAGTACCGGGAGGCACAGCCGAATCCGGTCCACGGTCGTGAGCCGATGCTCGTCGGCGTACCGATCGATGCGCGTGCCCGACACGTGTTCCATCACGAAGTACGGCAGGCCGTCGGGCGTCGTCCCGCCATCGAAGAGCGCCGCGATGTTGGGGTGTTCGAGCGAGGCGAGGATCTGTCGCTCGTGACGGAACCGGCGGACAACCAGATCGGAGTCCATGCCGCGCCGGATCATCTTGATCGCGACGTGCCGCTCGAAGACCTGGTCGGCGCGGCGTGCGAGATACACCGCGCCCATGCCGCCCCGGCCGATGCAGCTTTCGATGACGTACGGTCCAATCGTGCGGCCGAGGTTTCTATCCGGCGCGTCCCGATCGGGGAGATCGAGGAGCGGTTGCTCGAGAAACGTGGCGGCGCCCGCTTCCGCGCGCACGAGCGATTCGATCTCGCGGCGCAACGACACGTCGCCGGCACAGAGCGTGTCGATGAGCGCGGACCGATCCTCCGGACGCGCCTCCAGCACGGCGGCAAGCACCGCTTTCACCCGCAGCCAGGGATCGTTCGGCATTCCGCGATGGCAAATCATACCGCGCACGGCGCTTGCATCCGCTGTTGAATCGACTCATAGTGGCGCTCGAGCGCGGACGATGGTGTGACGCGCTTTGCTACAGGCGCTGGTGTCTAATCTTCAGCAGCGATGATCTTCGTCGACACGGTCATCTTGAATCTGGTCGAGCGGGCGTGCCGCCGGTTTCAGCAACTGACCGGCCGGACCAACGTGTGGCTCGCTCTCCAGTTGACGAACTTGAGCATCGTCGTCTACTTCTTGTGGGCGGGTGCGGCCTTCTGGAGTGCGGAATCCGGCCTCAGGCTCTTCGTCGGACTGTTCTGCGCCGGCGTGCTGTACGTACTGATGCAAACACTGTTCAAGGAACCGATCGAGACCTACGAAAACAACGCGTTTCGCCGTGTCCTCAAAGGCCTGAAGAATCCGCGCCGTGTGCGCGACGCCCTGCTTCGCATTTCCTTTCTGATGCTGTCGGCCGCGCTTCTGGCGGCGATGGTCTTTGCCTACTCCACACCGGCGGTCCTCGCCGAGCTCAAGATTCCGGTGCAGGCCCCGATCCTGACGTCTTCCCTCATCGTGCTCACGACGGCCGTGCTGTACCTGCTGGCATGCGACCCGTTGCCCCCGGCGGCCGACGAGGTGAGAGAGTCCGCTCGCGCGCGCGTACCGGCTCACGAGCTGTGATTTCGGCCCTGGCCTGAGGGCGTCGAACGGCCGGCGCCGCCGCCCGGTTTTAGGGCGGAAACCCTCGGTCTGCGGGGTTGGATGGGCGCGCCGAAGCCTGTCGCGGAGGGCGTTTCGCCTGTCCAGTCCCCTGCAGACCGAAAGTCATGATTTCAAGGGAGGATTCCGAACACTAACGGGCGAAAATGCGACAAAGAGCGACAAGAAAACCGGACGGATTGTGACCGTCCGCATAGTAATATTTAGGTACAAAAGAGGCCCAAAATATGCGTGTCAGAGCCCTCTACGGTTTGCCGCTCGCGGTGTTGCTGTCTGCCACGGTGGGCGTGTTCGCAGCCGAGAGCGTCGTCAATTCTCCGATCGCCGATGCGGCCAAGCGCGGCGACAAACAAACTGTACAGGCCTTGCTCAAGAAGAAGGTCGACGTCAACGCGCCGCTCAGCGACGGTGCGACGGCGTTGCACTGGGCGGCCTATCTGAACGACGCCGAGACAACCGCGTTGCTCATCCGCGCCGGCGCCAACGTGAACGCGAAGAACAACTACGGCGTCACGCCGTTCGCGCTTGCCGCCAAACAGGGCAACCCCGCGATCATCGACCAGTTGCTCAAGGCCGGCGTCGATCCGAACGATCCGATCAATTTTGCGAACAGCACGGAAACGCCGCTCTTGCACGCCGCGCGTGCGGGCAACGTCGAGTCCGTGAACCTGCTCATCCGGGCCGGCGCGAAGGTCAACGCGCGCGAGGGCTGGAACGGGCAGGCGCCGCTCGCCTGGGCCGCGGCCGAAGGACACGCTGCGGTGGTGCAGGCGCTCCTTGATGGCGGCGCGGATATCCGCGAACGATCCAACGCCGGGACGACGCCCTTCATCTTTGCCGTGCGCAAAGGCGACATGGCAACCGTTCAGACGATGTTGAAGGCTGGCGCCGACGTCAACGAGAAACGGCCCGATCTGGCGACGCCGCTGCTCGTCGCGATCATCAATGGCCATGAAGATCTGGTGGACCTGCTGCTCGACAAGGGCGCCGATCCGAACGCCGAAGGTGGATCGACGGCGTTGACGGTACCCGGCGTCCGGGCCCGGCCGCAGCGGATCACGCTCAAGACCCCGTCGGTGCGCGAGCAGCTTCGTGACGTGGGCACGGAAGGTGGCAACGGCGGCAACAACAGCTGGGGCAGGCCTCTTCAGGCTGCCGTGCACGTGGCGAACTGGCACATCAGCGACGAGTTCATCTCGGTCAACATCGATCGGCTGCGCGTCATCAAGTCGCTGCTGGCGCACGGCGCCGACATCAACGGACGCAACACCGACATGGAGCCGCGCTGGTCGGGTGCGCGCTATCGCCGGCGTCAGGTCGGTTCGACCGCGTTCCTCTTTGCGGCGAAGTCGGCCGACCTCGAGGTGATGAGGTATCTGGTCGCCAATGGCGCCGATCCGAGGATGAACACGGGCGTGAACATCAACGCGCTGATGCTCGTGTCCGGTATCTCGTGGGCGTCCAATCAGGATCGCGCCAGCGAAGCGCAAGTGCTCGACGCGGCCAAGTACCTGGTCGAAGAGCTGGGCTTCGACGTGAACTACGTGGCCGACACCGGCGAGACCGCGCTGCACGCCGCCGCGTACCGCGGCGCGAACAACGTCATCCAGTATCTCTACGACAAGGGTGCGAAGCTCGACGTGCAGGATCTGAGCGGACGGACCCCGTTGAAGGTGGCCGAGGGAGTCGAATACGGAAACTCCTTCGCGGCCAACCCGCACTCGGCGGAGCTCCTGCTCAAGCTTGGCGCCAAGGACATTCCGTGTCCGGATCTGTGCCTGAACGTCATTCCGGAAGACAAACTGCCAGCAGAGGAGCCCGTGCGATGAAGCGCTTAGTGTTGGGGACGGCGACCTGCTTTGTCGTGGCCGTCGTGGCCAGTGTCGTCAGCAGCGCGCAGCAGGCTCCGGCGTCCGCGCCGACGTCGCGCGTTGCTGCGGCGAGACAGGCGAATGCGCCGGCGCAGCCTGCCGCTCCAGCCGCCGAGGCCATGACCGCCAACCAGGCGGTTGTGCAGAAATACTGCGTCAGCTGCCACAACGAGAAGCTGAAGTCGGGTGGTCTCGCGCTCAGCACGCTCGACATGGCGCGCGTGCCCAAGGACGCCGAGCCGTGGGAACACGTGATTCGAAAGGTTCGTACGGGCGCGATGCCGCCAGCCGGTCGCCCGCGGCCTGAAAAGGCTGCGGCAGAGAACCTGGTCACCTATCTCGAGACAGAGCTCGACAAGGCGGCGGCGGCGAATCCGAATCCAGGCCGTCCGACACTCCAGCGGCTCAACCGCGCGGAATATCGCAACGCGATTCGCGATCTGCTCGGTGTCGAGATCGACGCCGCGTCGATGCTGCCCGCCGACGTCGCCGGTTTTGGCTTCGACAACAACGCCGACGCGCTGACGCTGTCGCCCGCGCTCACCGAACGATATCTGGGCGCCGCCGCGAAGATCAGCCAGTTGGCGCTCGCGCGGCCACGCGGCGTTCCGCTTCCCGAAACGTTCTTCGTTCCGACCGATCGCAACCAGGGACTACGGGTGAGCGACGATCTGCCCTTCGGATCGCGCGGCGGACTCGCGGTTCGCTACTACTTCCCGGCCGACGGCGAGTACATCTTCGAGATGCGGCCGAAGGAAAGTGGCGCCGGCGGCGGGTTCGAGGGAGTGACGAACGAAGTCCATACGATCGACGTGGCCATCGACAACGTGAAGATGGGCACCACGACGCTGGGTGGCCCGGAATTCGGGCGCGGCCGTGGCGGCGACCCGGCGGCTGGAACCGACTATCAGCGGGAAGATCGCACGAAGAAGATTCTCGAAGCGTTGAAGTTCCGGCTGCAGGTGAAGGCTGGATCGCATCTCGTTCAGGCATACTTCGTCTCGAAGACGTCGGCCTTCGTCGAGGATCTGTTCGACCCGTCGCTGCGCCGCGATCCGTATCGCGCGGGCGGTGGCGAGCCCAAGATCTCGAGTCTCACCATTACCGGTCCGGTTCCCGAGAGCATGACCACCACCGACACGCCGAGCCGCGCGAAGATTCTGACCTGTCAGCCTCGCGTGCGTGTGTCTGGCGCGTCGGCGCGGCAGGCCGAGGAAGAAGAGGGGATCTGCGCGCGGAAGATCGTGTCGACGCTGACGCGACGTGCGTACCGCCGTCCGGTGACCGAGGCGGATTTGCAGGCGCCGATGAACGCGTATCGCGACGGCGCCAGCCGCGGTGGTTTCGAGCCGGGCATCGAGATGGCGATCCGCAGCATCCTGGTGAATCCGAAGTTCCTGTTCCGCTTCGAGGCGCAGCCGCCGGCGGCCGCGGCCAAGGTGTCGTATCGCATCAGCGATCTCGACCTGGCATCGCGGTTGTCGTTCTTCCTCTGGAGCAGCATTCCGGACGATGAACTGCTCGATCTCGCGGCCAAGAAGACCCTGAGCAAGCCCGATGTCCTGCAACAGCAGATGAAGCGGATGCTCAACGATGCGCGGGCGCAGGCGCTCGTCGACAACTTTGCCGGTCAGTGGCTGTCCATCCGCAATGTGGCCGTGCATCAGCCGAGTCCGGAAACGCTGTTCCACTTCGACGACAACCTGCGTGCGGCCTTCGAGCAGGAGACCGAGCTGTTCTTCAGCAGCATCGTGCGCGAGAACCGCAGCGTGCTCGACTTGTTGAACGCCAACTACACGTTCCTCAACGAGCGCCTCGCCCGCCACTACGGCATCGAGGGCGTCTACGGCGAGAACTTCAGAAGGGTCTCGCTGCCGGCCGATAGCCCGCGCGGCGGACTGCTCGGACAGGGCGGCATTCTGATGGCGACGTCCTATCCGAACCGTACGTCGGTGGTCATCCGCGGCAAGTGGATCCTCGAGAACGTGTTTGGCGCGCCGCCGCCGCCGCCGCCGCCGAACGTGCCCGATCTGAAGGATGACCGGGATCCGCGCAAGGTGCTGCCGATGCGGGAACAGATGGCGGCACACCGCGCCAATCCGGCCTGCGCGGGGTGCCACGCGCAGATGGATCAGCTGGGATTTGCGCTCGAGAACTTCGACGCCATCGGTGAGTGGCGCGATATGTACCCGTCGGGGGCGAAGGTCGACGCGTCGGCCCAGCTGCCAGACGGGACGAAGTTCAATGGTCCTGCGGAGCTCCGAAAGGTGCTGATGTCGCACTCGGACGAGTTCCTGACCACGGTTTCCGAGAAGCTCCTGACCTACGCGCTGGGACGGGGGCTCGAGGCTACCGACATGCCGGCTATCCGCAAGATCAAGCGGGAGGCCGAGCGTGAGAACTTCCGGTTCGGTGCGCTCATCCATGGCATCGTGACCAGTACACCGTTTACAATGCGGTTGGCAGTAGAGGACGCGAACTAGAGCATGTCGGGTCCGGGCCCCAGCCGGACGATCATGGAGGCTGTCGAATGGTGATCACAAAGTTAGCGTTGCCACGGCGGACGTTCATCCGCGGCATCGGAGCAACGGTTGCGCTGCCGTTCCTCGACGCAATGGTACCGGCGATGAAGGCGCAGTCGAAATCGGCGCCGCGATTCACGGCCATCTACTGCGGCAATGGCGCCAATATGCTCGACTGGACGCCAGCAGCGGAGGGCGTCGGGTTCGAGCTGTCGTCAAGCTTGAAGCCCATCGAGGCCTACCGCAACCGGCTGCTGGTGGTCACGGGCCTGGACAACTTCCAGGCGACGGATCAGGGCGACGTAGGCGGGCAGCACCCGCGTGCCGCACCGGCCTTCATGAGCTGCGCCCATCCGAAGCAGACCGAGGGCTCCGACGTGCAGGCAGGCACCACCATCGACCAGCTGATCGCGCAGACGATCTGCCGCGACACCAAGCTGCCGTCGCTTGAAGTGTCGGTCGACCGTAACGACGTGGTTGGCGCGTGCGACCACGGATATGCGTGCGCCTACATGAACTCGATGTCGTGGAGGACGCCCAACGATCCGCTGCCGTCGGAAACCAATCCGCGCTTCGTGTTCGAGCGGATGTTCGGCGTCGGCGCCACCGCCGAAGAGCGGCTGGCCCGCGCCAAGGAAGATCGCAGCATCCTGGACGGGCTCACGGAAGAGATCTCGAATCTGCGCCGCAAGCTGGGCACGACCGATCGCGCCAAGCTCGGCCAGTATTTCGACGCCGTGCGCGACGTGGAACAGCGCATCGTCAGGGCGGAATCGACCAACGCCAACTTCGAGGTTCCCGAGACGCCGGTCGGCGTGCCCGAGAGCTTCAAGGAATACGTTGAGCTGATGTTCGACCTGCAGGTGCTCGCATTCCAGGCCGACATCACGCGCGTCAGCTCGTTGATGATGGCGCGCGAGAACGTCAACCGTGCATATCCTGAGATTGGTTTGCCCGAAGCGCATCACTCGATTTCGCACCACGGCAACAATCCGGAGAAGATGAAGAACTACTCGAAGCTGAATGCCTATCACGTCGAGACCCTCGGGTATTTCCTGACGAAGCTCGACTCGATCAAGGACGGAGACGGGACGCTGCTCGACTCGACCGCGGTGCTCTTCGGCAGCGGCATGAGCGACGGCAACGTCCACAACAATTACAACGTCCCCGTCATCGTCGTGGGCGGGAAGGCCCAGGGCATCAAGGCCAATCGTCACATCAAGTACCCGAAGGGGACGCCGCTCGCCAACCTCATGCTCGGTATCTCGGACCGATACGGCGTGAAGGCAGGCAAGTTCGGCGACAGCACGTCGGCGATCGACCTCCTGACGGTATAGTTCGACGTATCCGGCTTTGGCCGGATCGTCACCGCGACCACAAAAGGACGTTGTGGGGAACACCCACAACGTCCTTTTCGACTCGGTGCTGTACGATAGCCCGTTGTTGATCTTCATCCATCGGTGGCTCGGTGTCGGGCTGTGCCTCTTCTTCGTTCTGTGGTTCCTCTCCGGGATCGGCATGATGTACTGGGATTACCCGGACGTCAGTCCCGCCGATCGCCTCGCCCACGCATCCGCACTGGACCCTGACTCTGTACGGCTGACGCCGGCACAGGCTTTCGCAAAAACAGATTTATCGGAGCCCGTGACGAACGCGAGTCTTGCGGTGTTCGACGGACGTCCGGTTTATTGCTTTCGATCGGGCCGCCGTGATGCCACCGTGTATGCCGACAGTGGGGAAGTAAGGGGCGCCATCACGCAGGAGATGATGCTGCGCGTCGCGTCGGCATGGACGGGGCAGGCCGCCAGCCCTGTGACCGTCGAGTCGATTGACGATGTCGATCAATGGACGATTCAGGTGCGCGGGCTGAAACCGCTGTGGAAGTACGCGTGGGCGAGCGGAGAGCACGTGTACGTATCGCAGGCATCGGGCGAGGTCGTGCAATACACCACGCCGGCGTCTCGTCTCGGGGCCTACCTGGGCCCGATTCCGCACTGGCTGTACTTCACCCCGCTTCGAAAACACGGGCCGCTGTGGAGCACATTGGTCATCTGGCTGTCCGCCCTCGGAACGGGTACCGCGATTCTCGGCATCATCATCGGCATCTCGATATTTTCGCCAGGCAGGCGTTACCGAATCGCCGGTGTGCCGGTGCGGATTCCGTATTCGGGGGCAAAACGGTGGCACGTCGTCCTTGGCTTCATCTTCGGGCTTGCCGCCGCCACCTGGGCGTTCAGCGGAATGCTCTCGATGGGTCCGTTTTTCTGGCAAGGCGCCGGCGAGAGCCGGCTTGGCTTCGAGGCGCTTTCGCGCCGGCTGCGAGGCAATCTGCGGCTTGCGGGTTTTGATTCCCGATCGCCGCGCGACGCGCTGCAACTGGTGGGCGTCAAGGTGCGCGAGCTCGAGTTGGTGGACAGTCGCGGAGACGCCCTTCTATATTGCGTCCGCGGGTCCTGGAGAGACCCGCATCGTTCCGCTCGACGGGCCGCCCGCATCGGCATTCAATCAGCGGCTCCTGCACGACGCGGTGACGGCTGCGACCGGACCGGTTGCGCTTCGGGAGTTCGGCCTCATCTATCAGTACGACCGGTACTACCTCGACAGAAGACGAGGACTGCCGTTGCCGGTGTTCCGCGTCCGGCTGGACGATACGGCGCGTACGCACTATTACATCGATGCCACGACCGCTCGCGTGGTGGGAAGTTACAGCTCCCGGGACTGGGTGGCGCGCTGGATCTATCATGGCCTCCATTCGCTCAATTTTCCGTGGTTGTACGACCATCGTCCGCTCTGGGACATCGTCGTGATCACGTTCATGGTTGGTGGAGCGGCGCTGAGTGTGACGTCGGTGATCCTGGGATGGCGGGTCCTCGGGAGATCTGTTATTCGACGGCGGTGACGATCTGGCGCTTCCGTGTAGTACGTAGTGTCCGGCTTTAGCCGGACTTTCACACGGTCCGAGGTCGTCGTGTTACGATCCTGGCTCTCGGATTAGAGCCGTTTCATCATGCGAGGCCGGGTCATGCGAAGCCGCGCTCTGCTGCTGATCTTCATCCTGGGAAGCCTGTCCGTCGGGAGCGCGCAGACGATCTCCACCGAGACGTCCGGACCTGCGCCCGCCGCATGGGTGGGCGATCTGTCCGCCATTACGGCTGCCGACTGGACGCGCGATCGCGCGGCGCATCTCGTCGAGCGCGCCGGATTCGGCGAGACGCCGGATCAGATCGCCCGCCTGGCCGCAATGAAGCCGGACGAGGTGGTCAATGGGCTCGTGGCGTACGACGCGATCGACAATCGAGGCGTCGGGCCGTTCGAGGAATCCGGCATCTGGGATCCCGGCATGGATCCCTTCCCGCCCAGCCGGGCCGAAACCGTGCGAATCGCGTACGAGCGCGGCGAGGCGCTCGGCCTCAAAGTGTTGCCACCCGGTACGCCAAGGCGGCTTCAGCCCATCGTCGACAAGTTCTTCTATTCCCTGATTGCCAACGGCATCGAAACGCAGCGGCTGGGGCTCTGGTGGGCCAACCGCATGCTGGCGTCGCAGCGTCCGCTCGAAGAGAAGCTCACGTTGTTCTGGCACGGGCACTTCGCCAGCGGCGAAAACAAGGTGCGCGACTACCGCATGATGCTCCGCCAGAACGAGATGTTCCGCGAGCGCGCCTCGGGAAACCTTCGCGCGCTCCTCGTCGGGATTCTCAAAGATCCGGCGATGCTCGTGTATCTGGACAACGGCGAGAACGTCAAGTCGCACCCGAACGAGAACTTCGGCCGCGAGCTGCTCGAACTGTTCACGATGGGCGTCGGCAACTACACGGAACGCGACGTCCGCGAGGCCGCGCGCGCGTTCACGGGCTGGTCGAACGATGTCCTGGTCTTCAAGTTCAACGCCGACCTGCACGACGCCAGTGAAAAGACGTTTCTCGGCCGCACCGGGAACTTCAACGGCGAGGAGATCATCGACATCATCCTGGCGCAGCCGGTCACCGCCGAGTTCGTGGCCGCGAAGCTGTACCGGTTCTTCGTGCGCGAGGAGATTTCCGATGCGGTCAAGAAAGAGCTCGGGCGAACGCTGCGCGAGAGCGGCTACGAGCTGAAGCCGCTCCTGCGACGGATCTTCCTGTCGAAGGACTTCTACAGCCAGCCGTCATACGCCACGCAGATCAAGAGCCCGGTGCACCTGGTCGTCTCCACGTACAAGAAGATGGGACTCCGCGAGGTGCCGACGATTCCCGACTTCGGAAGGATGACCGCCAGCCTCGGACAGTCGCTCTTCGATCCGCCCAACGTCGCGGGGTGGGCCGGCGGACGCACCTGGATTACCCCGGCGACGCTGCTCCATCGCGGTAACCTCTTTCGCGAGGTGCTGTTTCCGGACGTCAAGGGCTTCAGGCCGCCCGATCGCGCCATGTCGGCGACCGATGCGAGGGTCGGGGAGCGGCTGGCGAAGGGCATGAACATCACCGAGGCCACGCGGGAAGGCGATGCCGAGTCGAACATGATGGTCGATCGGGACGAGGACTACAACACGCGCTACGGCGGCTACAAGGGGGCTATCGACGCGTTCGAGCGGACGAAGTTGATCCCGCGCCGGCAGGCGGCGATCGATCTGACGTCGATGGTGCAGGCCGCGCGCGCTGACACGGCCGAGAAGGTCGTGGACCACCTGGTGGATCGGTTTCTGCGTGTCACGCTCGCCGGACAAGGATCGCGCCGTGCTCGTCGAGTTTTTGCGCGGCAAACTGGGGACGAACGATGTACGGCGCGGCGACACGCTGGAGAGCGCGCTGAGAGAGTTGCTGTATCTGGTGCTCAGCACGCCAGAGTATCAATTAGGGTGAGGTGCAAGATGGCAGGTGATCTGCTCCTGTTCGCGCCGTGAATTCCTCGATTCGGGGTCTCTACGGCATCGGTGTCGGCGCGTCGCTGCCGATGGTCCTCAACAGGACCTCTGCCGCGCTGACCGCGCAGGCGCTCGAAGGGACCAGCGTCGAGAAGCACCGCGACCGGATACTCGTCGTGATCGAGCTGTCCGGTGGCAATGATGGCCTCAATACCGTCGTGCCCTTTGGCGATGCCGCGTATTATCGCGCGCGGCCGAACCTGGCGATTCCGGAGAAGCAGGCCATCACCATCGCTCCACGGTTTCGGATTCCACCCATCGATGGTGGGCTTCGAACGCCTCTACAAGGACGGCCGATGGCGGTTGTCCACGGCTGCGGGTACGACCATCCGAGCCTGTCGCACTTTTCATCGATGGGCTTCTGGCACACCGGCGTGCCCAATGGCGGCGAGCCGCTCGGCTGGCTGGGCCGGCTGGCCGACGCGAGCTACGACCGCGGCGGCGAACAACTCGATCGTCAACCTGGGGAGCTCGCAGTCGCTGGCGGTGCGCAGCCGCCAGCATTCGCCGCTGGTGTTCGACGATCCCGCGCGCTTCCGGCGCGACGGCACCGACGACGAGAAGCAGGCGCTGGCGCATTTGAGTCAGCCGCGCACGACGCGAATGCGACGCTCGAGTTCCTCGCCGCGACCGCGCAGAACGCGACCGAGAGCTCGGACTTCGTCCGCCAGGCGTCGGCGTCGTATCGCACGCCGGTCGATTACGGGATTGGGGGCGGTCTTGGTGGGAACCTCCAGCGAGTCGCCGCGCTCATCGCTTCGGGGATGCGACACGGCTCTACTACGTCACCTATGCCGGTAATTCGTTCGACACGCACGTGCAGCAGGCCGACCTTCACAGCCGCCTGCTGATGTACACGGCCGACGGCGTTCGCGGGTTCCTCGAGGACATCAAGCGCATCGGCAGGGCAGACGACGTGGCGGTGATGATGTTCACGGAGTTCGGACGCCGGGTCGAAGAAAACGGCAGCCTGGGAACGGACCATGGCACGGCCACGCCGATGTTCCTCTTCGGCAAGGGTGTGAAGGCAGGCTTGCACGGTCAACATCCCAGCCTCACCGATCTGGACGATGGGAACATCAAGATGACCACCGACTTCCGTCGGGTTTACGCGACGGCCATCAAGGAATGGCTCGGGTACGACGACACGCAGGCCGTGCTCAAGCAGCGTTTCGACACGCTGGGGGTGTTTGCCTGATCGTCGATCGTCCACGTCCATCGTCCATCGTCCAACGTCGATCGTCCATCGTCTGGTGGCGGTGGCACAGCGCTTTAGCGCTGTCTTCTGGAGACTGAGATGAGAATCAGCGTGATCGGCGCGCTCTGCACCCTGCTTGTCGCATTCACATCAGACAGCGCGGCTCAAGCGGTTCGCCGCATTCAGCCGGCGACCGCCGCCATCGCGACCGCGGTGTGGCATGGCGACACGCTCTACGTGAGCGGTCAGGTTCCCGATCCGGTGAAGCCGGCCGCGCAAGGATCGCCGGCCGTCTACGCGCCCGATACGCGGACGCAGTCGGAAAACGTGTTCAGCAAGATAGAGGGCATTCTGAAAGCGCAGGGCCTCGGCATGGGGGACGTCGTCATGATGCACGTCTACCTCGTGGGCGATCCCGCCATGGGCGGCAAGATGGATTTTGCGGGGATGATGGCGGCCTACACGCAGCACTTCGGATCGGCGGCCCAGCCGAACAAGCCGGCACGGAGCACCGTTCAGGTCGCGTCGCTGGTCGCCGCAGGCGCGCTCGTCGAGATAGAAGTGATTGCCGTCCGACCGAAGTGATCCCGCACCACACAAGTCTGTCCGTTTGGCGCCGTACGATTTTTGGCGCGGGGTTACCAAGATCGTGACACGGCGGGGTGGTTGTCCATCGTGTCATATTACATAAATATCTCATTATAAAAGACTTATCAATTTTGGTCGTTCGGCCGATTCGGCATAGACCGTGCTCTCTCGGACGTGCCAATTCGGTATGTCTGATTACAGAAAATTCGATCGCGTCGGTCGGGCGGAAGGTCATCTCGTCTCACTCAATCCCAAGGGCGGTGTCCTCGACGAGACTCGTCCCAGCGGGCTCTCGAGCGAAACCTACTACGGGCTGCGCGAGAAACCGTTCGCGCTGGGATCCGATCCGCGATTCTTCTACCACAGCCAGCCCCACGCCACGGCGTACGAGGATCTGCTTCAAAGCATCCGCCGCCACGAAAGCCTCAGCGTGGTGAGCGGAGAGATTGGCACCGGCAAGACGACGCTGTGCCGGGGCCGTGCTGCGCAACCTCGATCGCCAGACGTTCAGCGCCTTCGTGCCCGACCCGTTTGCCTCGCGCGAAGACCTGCTGAAGATGGTGCTCATGGATTTCGGCGTCATCTCGATCGACGATCTCACGGGCAGCCGGTTGAACGTCGCCACGCGCACCGAGCTCAGCTACCTGCTGTACGAGTTCCTTCGCGGGCTCGCGCCGCTCCAGGCGTTTGCCGTCGTCGTCATCGACGAAGCACAGAACCTGTCGCCGTCGCTGCTCGAAGAAATCAGGATCCTGTCTGATTGCGACGGCCGGGAGCGTCAGCTCCAGGTTGTGCTGATCGGCCAGCCCGCGGCGTGCCTCGCCTCCTCAATCGTATCTGCGATCGCGCGCTGCACCGCGGTCACCTCGAGCGGATGGCGACGATCGACGGCCCGACCCTTCGTCAGGCCATCGACGACATCGGGCTGAAAACAAAGCCGATGACGCCGGCGATGCCGAAAACCGAAGCGCCGCCGGCGGTGCCGAAAACCGACGAGCCGCCGAAGGCGCAGGAACCAGCGCCGCAACCGGCGAGTGTCTCGGCGGAGGCGCGCAGCGAGGATTCGCCCGAGACGGTCAATGCGTGGCTGGACTCCATCCCGAGGCATACGTCCACTCGGCGAAATCCGCATCCCGATGCGATACCGGCTTTACCACTGCCTCTCGCCGAGTTGGGCTTCGACCTTGATGATGCCGTCCCCAGAACCTACATGGAACGGCTGGGCCGACGATGGGCGGTCCGGCTCGGCACGATGGCGTTGTGGATGGGCGGAAGTTGCGCTCCGGACCCTGCACGAGTCTCGCGAATTCCAGGACGCGAGAATCGTCTTCACTCCACCGCCGTAGCCTTTATTTTCCCTCTGCCGCCTTCTCCTGCACGCGGGCGCCACTCAGAAGGTTGACAATCCCGTAGTTCCCCTCGTGGCAGGCGTACTCGTAGATCTGCTCGTCGGTGTGCTGCATCGGAATCGACGTGGTCCACCGTTTCGTGAATGTGGTGGGGTCGTCGATCGTGAACTCGTAACGGACCGTTTCGGCGTTGATGCGCGTGAAGCGCTCGATGAGGTGCAGGCCGTCCGTCGATCCGCGATAGTTCGCCTTGTCGGCAAAGTTCGTCGTATCGACGACGAGCGTATCGCCCTCCCATTTCCCCCGCGAATCGCCGAACCACTGGCGGATGTTCCTGCCGATGTGCGGCTGCCCGTCGAGCGGGATGATGCGCGCGTCGTGAATCATCTCGTGCAGGATCACCACGTAACCGGGCGTCTGCAGAATCTGGTAGTTGTTGTTGTAGGGCCCTGGGATCATCGGCAGCCCGCGCGTGATGCACCGCTCCCACAGGCTCCGGTCCTGCCACGAGTCGTAGCCACGGGCCGCGCGCTCCGTCGCGCGCTTCTGGCCCTCCGGCGTCAGGGCCGGCACCCGCCCGTCGGGTGGGTCGACGACTAGAGACGTCTGCCGGGTGGAGGCCACCTTGGTCCCCCGGTCCCACCAGAAATCGTTGTAGGCGAGCGCGACGTCGGCATCGGTACCCGCGCCGTCGCGGCGATCCTGGTTCTGGGTTTTCCGAAAGGTTTCCTCCGCAGCGGCCGCTTCCTGCTCAGTCAGTTGCGCTTTGTCTGCGAGCGCAACGGGCCTTTCGAACGGCGTGATCGTGGCGATCGACCACACACCCTGCAGGTCGGGGTCGCCCCAGGGCGTGCGCGCCGCCGGTACGAGTTTCGACGTTCCTCGACTGGCTGGCGACCGAGGCCGAAGCGAGCGCGGCCAGGGCCAGCGCCGCCGCGAGAACGTTACTTGGTCTTCTTTCGAAGATGGCCATACATCAGCTCTTCCACGAATTCGACGCATTTGTATTCGAGCAGCTGCGCGTTCTTCTCGACGCGGCGATAGAGCGGCATGCTCATCTTCCAGGGACGCGTGAACACCTTGGGGTCCTCGATGGTCGCTTCGTACTGCAGCACGTCGCGGCTGACCGGCGTGTAGCGCTCGACGACGTGCAGCGCTTCGCTGTGGAAATTTCCGGCGCGATCGAACCACGTCTCGCCGTTGAACGCGTTGACATCGACGACGAGCGTGTCGCCCTCCCATCGGCCGCGCGACCAGCCCATCCACGTATCGGCCGGGCTTTCGTCCTTGCTGTTCATGTAGATCGTGCGGCTTGCGCTGGCGAACTCGTACGCCATCAGGACGTGCGTGGGCGTCTGCACGATCTGAAACGGGTAGGGCATGTAGGTCGCACGCGGCACGCCCGGCATGTAGCACTTGATCTCCGGATCGAGCTTCAGCCAGTTCGCGGCGTTCTCCTTCTTCTTTGCCGCGGCCCAGGGCTGGTAGGGGATCTCGTCCCCCTCGACCACACCGAGGCCGGCCGGCACGCTGAAGGCGGCGCCGAGCTCGAGAACCGGACCCTGCCGCGCGGCGTGTCCCTGAATGTCCCAGTTGGCGGAGTTGTTGACCTGCCAGATGCCGTTGAGGTCGGGCTTGCCGTCCTTGAACGCCGAGCGCGGCGCCTTGTAGCCCGCGGGGGCCTGTGCTGACGGCGCCACGGCGAACGAAAGGACCGCAAGCCCGACGGCTGCGCTCGCCGCAACTATCGTGCGCCTGATCCGGGTGTGCATCGCGAGGTTCTCCTGATCACGGTCCGGCTGAAAGCCGGACACTACCTACTCGGCCTGCCATCTGCCATCTGCCATTTGCCATCTGCCATGACAGATCTTTATTTCGCACCCTGCGGATCGCCCGGCGCGCCGGTGCCGGCCGAGCCGATGAACAGCTTGCGGCCGTCCGGCAGCGTGATGTCTCTGCCGTTGGCTTTCAGCGTCCCATCCTTCGCCTGATATCCATCGACCACGATCGCCGTCCCGGCCGGCAGCGAGTTCTTGTTCACGCCGCGGCGGAACAGCGTGTTGGGCGTGCCGCCTTCGATCATCCACTGTTTCGGTGGTCCCGTTCGGCCGCTTGACGTCGATATGAATCCACGCGTGCGGGTTGATCCACTCGACTTTGGTGACCGTGCCTTCCAGCTTGATCGGCTTCTTGGCGTCGAACTCTGCCGCGAATGCATGGTGCGCGCGCACGGTCAGGGTGGCGCACACGAGACTCACCAGACTTACGACAGCCAGGGCAAACAGCGTTCGCATGAATCCTCCGGTCAAATTATTTGTCCTCCGCCCGCGCCCCTTTGAGCAGGTTCGTCATGCCGTAATTGCCTTCGTGGCACGCGTACTCGAAAATGGGCCCGTCGGTTTTCGTCATCGGGACTGCCGCCGTCCACGATCGCGTGAACGACTCCGGATCGTCGATCGTGAACTGGTAGTCGAGTGTATCCCGATCGACGCGCGTGAACCGCTCGACGATCTTCAGGTTCGCGCTCGAGCCGCGGTAGGTCGTCTTGTCGGTGAAATTCGTCGTCGTGACGACAAGTGTACTGCCATCCCATCGGCCGCGCGAGTCGCCCATCCATTGGCGGATGCCCTGCGGCGCATGGGGACGGCCGTCGAGCGGAATGATGCGCACGTCGTGAATCATCTCGATGAGAATCGCGACGTAGCCGGGCGCCTGCAGAATCTGGTAGTTGTTGTTGTAGCCAGCGGGGACCATGGGCGGGCCGGCCGTCGGCCACAGGATGCACCGTTCGACGAGGCTGCGATCTTCCGGACCATCGGCGGGGCTGCGGCGCCGCGCGTTCGCGCGTGCCTCGGCCCGGCTTTGCGCCGCCGGCGTCAGCGCCGGAACCCGGCCATCGGGTGGATCCGTCACCAGGGACGTGCGCCGCGTGCCGACGACTTTGGTGCCGCGGTCGTACCAGAACTGGTTGTACGCCCGCCCGAGGTCGGCCTCGGTTCCACCCCCGCGATTGTCGGCGTCTCGCGCCTGGTTGGTCTGCCTCTCGAACTCGGCGGCTTCTTCCTGGGTGAGGACCGCCTTTCCGGACAGGTTTGCCGGACGCTCGAACGGTGTCACGGTCGCGTTGGTCCAGAGTCCCTGCAGATCGGGGTCGCCCCATGGGGTTCGAGGCACGCTCGGCAGCGCAGGGGCCTGAGCGATCGCCGTGGCCACCGCCAGCGACACACCCGCGACCGTCAGCGTCACGTACCTGAGCCGGTGGTGCATGAGGGACCTCGAACCGCAAGATAGACCCTTCAAATCAGCGTGTCAATTGATTCGGTAAGGTTTAGACTTCGGCACGGAAGGACCCTCATATGAAGCTTTCCGGTGCCGCCGCGGTCACCCTGTACTCTCGCGATGAGCGTGGCCATGGCCGCACAGACGGCCGCGCAGACGAAACCGCCGATGTCCGACCAGGTCTTCAAGAACGTTCAGGTGCTCAAAGGCATCCCCGTGGACGATTTCCTCGACACCATGGGCATCATGTCGGCGGCCCTGGGGTTCGATTGCGTGGAATGTCACGTGAACGCGGGCACCGACGAGGTGAACTGGCAGTTCGACACCGATAAGAAGCGCACGGCCCGGCGCATGACGCTGATGATGGCGGCAATCAACAAGAACAACTTCGGCGGCCGGCAGGTCGTCACCTGCTGGACGTGCCATCGCAGCCGCGACATTCCGGTCACCATGCCGCCGATCGATGCGGTCTATGGCGAGGCCGTGGTGGTGCCCGATGACGTCGTCACTGAGTCGTTCCCCGGGGAGCCGTCTGTCGACCAGATTCTCGACCGGTATCTCCAGGCGCTCGGCGGCGACGGCGCAGGCTGGCGGCCGTCACCAGTTTCGCGGCGACTGGCACCAGCCAGGGCTTTCGCGGTTTCGGCGGCGGAGGTCAGGTGCAGATCTACGCAAGGGCGCCCGATCAGCGTGCGACGATCATCAAGTTTGCCGAGAACATCGGACGGCAGGATGCCATTCGGCTGTTCGACGGCCGGAACGGGTGGGTGTCGGCGCCGCTGTCGGTCGTCCCGCAATATGCCCTGGCCGGCAGCGAGCTCGACGGGGCGCGCATCGACGCGCTGTTGTCGTTTCCGGCCCAGATCAAGACGGCGCTGACCCAGCTGCGCGTGGGTCCACCTGACTACATCGACGGCCGCGAGGTGCAGGTGGTCCAGGGGAACGGGCCGCGCAGGTCCATGGCCACGTTGTATTTCGACAAGGAGTCGGGTCTGCTCGTGCGGATGGTCCGCTTTGGCTCGTCGCCGATTGGCCGGGCGCCCACACAGGTGGACTATTCCGACTATCGCGACGTCCCTGGCGCCGGCATCAAGATGCCGTTCCGCTGGACGTTCGGATGGCTCAATGGCCGCGACACGATCGAGTTGAAAGAGATTCGGGTGAACGTGCCGATCGACGCGTCGGTCTTCGCTCAAAGTAAAAAGTAGAAAGTGAGTGTAACCGTGGGCTGTAGGCAGCTTCTCGCCGCGGTGGGTGCGCTCGCGATGCTCGCCGGTTCGGTCGCTGGTCAGGAAAGGAAATGGACTCCGCCGCTCACGCCGGACGGGAAGCCCGATCTGCAGGGCATTTGGCTGAACCAGAGCGCCACACCCCTCGAGAGGCCGAAAGAACTGGCTGACCGCGAATTCCTGACCGACGACGAGGTCGCCGAGCTCAAGCGGCGGGCCGCGCGGCTCTTCGACCTCAGCACAAACAGCGATTTTCCGGGCGCAGATAATTTCTTTCTCGCCCTGCTCGCCAATCCCGATAAGTACGGCACCGGTGTGTCGGCGACCAGCAATACGACTGTGATGATCGAACGGACGATCGACAACCGTACGTCGCTCATCGTTGATCCCCCCGACGGCAGGATTCCTCCAATGACGCCGGAAGGGGCGGAGAGACTGGCAAGAACACCGCCGCCCAATGCGGCGGTCGGAGGACCACCTGCAGCTGGACCGGAAGATCTCAGCAACGCCATGCGGTGCATCACCTATGGCATGCCGCGGATTGGCAGGCAGAACATCAACTCCGCGGGCCCGATGGGCTACTACCAGATCCTGCAAACGCCCGGCTATGTGACCATCACGCTCGAGGCCATCCACGAAACGCGCGTGATTCCCCTGGACGGGCGCCCGCATCTCCCGCCGGGGCTCACGCTGTGGAGCGGCGACTCGCGCGGCCGGTGGGAAGGGAACACGCTCGTGGTCGATACGACCAACTTCTCGCCGAAGAGCAACTTCATGGGGTCGTCGGGCAGCCTGCACATCGTCGAGCGGTTCACTCGCGTGGCCGCCGACATGCTCCAGTACGACGTGACGATCGACGATCTCACGACATGGACGAAACCGTGGACCGTCTCGATTCGCATGAAGCAATCGCAGGACAAGCTCTACGAGTACGCCTGCCACGAAGGTAACTACGTGACGATGGAAGGCATTCTTGGCGCGGCGCGCGCGGACGAGCGGGCGTTGGAAGGCGGCGCCGATCGGTCGAAATAATCAGTACGTGACGTCGATCGTGCTGGTCGTCCCTGCCGCGACGCGCACCGTCTGCATGGTCGTGCCGAAGTGTTCGTGCCACGCCTGCACGGTGTAAGTGCCCTCCGGAACGTTGTTGATGGTGAACGTGCCCGCCGGTCCGCTGACGGCGAAGTACGGGTGGCTGACCACCCCGACGAACGACGTCATCCACCTGTGCACATCGCAGGTGACGCGCAACATGACCTCCGGCGTTTTCAGGTTCAGTTCCTGGACGAGCCCCGCCTTCGGCTGGCTGATGTTGAAGCCGTTGTCGCGTGCGGACTCCCCATGGACGTTATGGAGCACCTCGTCGCTGTTTCTGAACTGAATCCTCTGTCCGACTCGCGCGCCTACCACCCGGGGCACATACACGCACGCGCGCTGATCGATCGTCACCGGCTCCGAGGGAATGGGTGAAGACGGGAAGTCGCCCTGCAGGCTGACGAAGACGTTGGCCAGACTGCCGTCTGATGTCGCGGTCACGACCTCCTGCACGGGACGCTTGCCGGCGTTGAGCGTCGCGCACACCGGGTCCATCCCCATCCTGATGACGGCGTTGCCTGGCACAGGGCCCTTCACCCGCACGTGACCGGTGATGACGCCGCCCTTGGCAACGGGCGCAGGTGTTTCCGCAGCACTCGGAGTGGGGATGGCCGCGTCCACCTTCCATGCCGCGGCGCTGTCGGGCGGGTACCAATAATGCCGGTGGCACGCTTCGCACGCGAACTCGATTTTTTCGCCGGCGTCGAACAGCCCTTTTGCGTTCCTCGCGTTGGCCGCCTGCAGTGCCGGGACGGCGGCATCCTGCAGGCCATCGACCAAGCTGCCCCAGGTGGCGGGGTCGTCGGCAATCAGCTTCTGTATGGTTTCGGGATGAAGCTCGATGCGGGGGTTTTCGGACTTTTCTCCCGGCTTTGCGACGAGGCGGCCGGGAACGCGCAGCAGATTGGTCGCTTCCACCAGTTGGACGGCGCTGCGCTGAACGGCCGTCCATTCCTCATCGGTTCGCGGCTCCCGCTCTTCGGTGCCCGACAGGCTGACGATCGTCGCGACGGCGTTCCACAGCACATCGGCCTCTGGATCGATGATCGAGACCATGATGTCTTTGACCGTTGCCGTCGGCCTGAACGCGGGCTGCGGCTTGCCATCCTCCCTGGCTCTACACCCGCCGATCGACAGGAGGGAGGCACTCACCACGAACACGCCGCAAAGGGCTCGCATGGGTGGGGAAGTGTAACACCACGAAGACAGGAAGAGAGCGGGGTGCGTAGTGTGCGGCTTCCGAACTTTGGATGATACGTGAGTGCAATGTGGCTGAAAATATGCGTTAACCATTATGCTGGGCCCATCCTGACGTGACGATCACTCCCGAGCAATGGGCGCGGGTCAAAGAGGTGTTTCATGCGGCGCTCGAACGGGATCAGCCCGAGCGGCTGCCGTTCGTCCGCGCGGCGTGCGCCGATGACGTCCCCGTGTGCACCGAGATCGAGCGCCTGCTAGCGGCACATGCCCAGGCTGAAGGGTTCATAGAGCCGTCGCTCAACCCGTTTGGGGGGCGAATCGGCCGGTACGAAGTCGGGCGTCTCATCGGCGCCGGCGGCATGGGGGAGGTGTATGCCGCGCGCGACCCCGAGCTCGGGCGCGACGTCGCGCTCAAACTGGCGACCGGCACCGACCCCGACGCACACGCCCGGTTACGGCGTGAGGCACAGCACGCCTCGCAGCTGAATCATCCGTATATCTGCACGATCTATGAGGTTGGCGCTCACGACGGGCGGCCGTTCATCGCCATGGAGTATGTCGAGGGACGGCCGCTGTCCGATGTCATTCCACAGGGCGGCCTGCCCGTTGACGTTCTGGTCCCTTACGGAAGCCAAATCGCCGAGGCCCTTGCCTACGCTCACCGCAACGGCGTCATTCACCGGGACCTGAAAACGCCGAACATCGTCGTCAAGCCCGATGGCCGGACAAAAATTCTCGATTTCGGCCTCGCGCGTCGGCTGTCGCATCAGCAATTGAGCGAGGTGTCTGCGCGGCGGTCGCCCATCTCCACCGACGGCGTCATTGCCGGCACGCTTCCCTGCATACCGCCCGAGGTGCTGCGCGGTGCGACGGCGGATGAGCGCAGCGACATCTGGGCACTCGGTGTGCTTCTCTACGAGACGGCGACCGGACGACGTCCGTTCGTCGGTGCGACCGGATTTGAGCTCTGTGGCGCGATTCTGCGCGATGTGCCGCCGCCGCTACCGGATCGCATACCGATACCGTTGAAATCCATCATCGAGCGATGTCTCGTCAAGGATCCCCAGAATCGTTTTCAAAGGGCTGAGGACGTACGGCTGGCGCTCGAACGGGTGTCGACGCTCTTCCGGCCAGCGGCAACGCCGCGACGAGCCGTAATCATTGGTGCGGTTCTCTTACTTGCCGTTGGGCTGGGCGGCGCGGCGATCTGGCGCGACGGGTTCAACGTGCCGCGCGCGGCGACCGTTGCTGCCGGTCCGTCAGGACGCCCTGCGATTGCCGTGATGTCGTTCGACGTCGCTGGCGCGTCCGACACCGACAGCGCGTGGCTGTCGAAGGGCGTGCCGAGAATGCTCCTCACGGGGCTGGCGCAAACGCGCGGGCTCGACGTCGTCAGCACGCGGCGGTTACTCGAATCGGCAGGGCAGATTCGGACAGGTGATCTCGACACATTGGACCGCAGCCAGGCGGCCGCTGTTGCGCGGCGTGCGGGTGCAGGCGCGATAGTCGTTGGCAGCATTTTCCGGTCGGGCACCGAGATTCGCATTGACGCGCAGGTGGAGGATCTCGGCTCGGGCCGCGTGCTCGTGGCGGAAAGCGCGCGAGGCACCGACGTGTTCAGCATCGTCGATCAGCTGGCGAGCCGGATCCGGTCGGGCATCGGACTGGAAGACACCGACGGCGTCCGCAACGTCGCCGACGTGTCGACGTCATCGCTTGGTGCCTACCGTCTGTTTGTGCAGGGCGTCGACGCCTACGAGCACGTTCGGACGAAGGATGCGCATCGCCTGCTGACTGAAGCGGTTCGGGTCGATCCCTCGTTCGCCAGCGTGTACCTCTACCTCGGCTTCGTCAGCTATTTCGAGGGACGCATGGGCGACCGGAGGATGTATTTCGCCAAGGCCGGGGAACATATCGACCGGCTCAACGAACGGGAGCGGCTGCTGCTTGAGGTCCACCTCGCCCAAACGGCCGGCGATGGTGGCGACGCGGCACGCCTGCTTGATCAGTTAATCGCACAGTTTCCGGATACCGAGGACGCGTACATGGCCGCCTACCAGCTGTACACTCCGCTGAATGGGCTCCTGAACGACTCCGAGAAGCAGATGGCCACGCTCAGTCGCGGCATTGAGGCGGTACCGGCGTCGGGCATGTTGCGCAACATGTACGGCTATGCGCTGCTCGAGGCTGGAGAGATTGATCGGAGCCTGGCAGCGTTCGAGGTGTATGCCCGGCTCTCTCCTGATGAGCCGAACCCCTACGACAGCCTTGGCGAGGCGAATCTGGCCGCCATGAGGCCGGAAAAAGCGCTCGAGTATTACGCGCGCGCAAATGCGATCCAGCCGGACTTTTCTGCGGGCGGACGGGCGTTGGCGTTGGCCATGCTTGGGCGATTCGACGAAGTCGTCGCGCAACCGACACTGACTTCCTCCTGTTGCGACTCCTCCATCCAGGAGTACACCACACGAGCAGTGATTCTTTCGAGAGTTGGACGCTATCGGGAAGCGGAACAAGTCCTGGCGACGGGAAGGAAACGGCAGGAGGAGAACGGCCAAGTGGGTCACTCAGCCGGTTACTTTCTTTCGTCGACGCTGGCGATCGCGCGGGCGCAGTATGCACGTGCCCGCGCCGATGCCGACACAGCGCGAACGATTCTCGGCTCTCTGTCCCCACAGGAGTCGCGACGGTGGCTGGCTTTCGCGGATTCTGCTGACGGGCACGGCTCTGGCGCGCGAGAAGAACGTAAAGGCAGCTCGCACGGTTCTCGAGTCGTTCGAACATCGCTACAATTCCAGGGTTCCGCTCGAGCGGCAGTGGCACGGCGCGCTTTCCGGCGAAATTGCGCTTGCTGCCGGAGACCTCGATGCGGCCGCGGCAGCCTTTGCCCGAAGCGTCCCGGACAAGCGCTACTGGGTGTCGTTGAATCCGTACTATCCGTCTGTCCTCGGCAACGATCCGGAATGGCGAGATAGCGCCGCGCGTATTGCGAAGGCGCGTGGTGATTGGACCGTGGCGATCGAGGCGTACCGAAGCTTGAACGCCATCGCGCCCAACCGCAAGTGGGCGTCTCTTTTCGAGCCGCGATACGTACTGGAAGTTGCACGGCTGCTCGAGAAGAGCGGCGACGCGGCCGGTGCGCGCGCTGAGTACGGGAAGATTTCTGGAGTAATCTGGAAGAAGGCTGACAGCGATCTGCCCGGAACTCGCCGAAGCCCACCGAGCATTGCCCGCCTCAAATAGGTGCGATGAGTGCGTTATGTGCGACAGGTGCGAAGGTGCGCACGTAACGCACCTAATGCACCTGTCGCACTCAACGCACCTAGCGTGTCGCACCTAGAACGTGACCTTGGCGCCGATCTGAATATCGCGGGTGCCTCGCGAGCGCAGCTGACGGCCGATATCGACGTGATGCCCACAAGAAGCACGGACAGTAAGCGTCGCATGTCACGGGGAGTCTTTGCCGCGCGAGCAGAGGATGTCAAGCCAGACGCTGGGTGCGGTGGGTGCGATAGGTGCGGTAAGTGCGAGAACCCGCACCTGACGCACCCGTCGCACCCAACGCACTTAGAAGGTGACTCTGGCTCCGATCTGGATATCCCTCGGCTTCATGACCGTGCTCGAATCGATGTTGTTGAGCTTCATGAAGGACGCGTTGTTCGGCGTCAGCACCATGTTGCCGACGCCGAAGAGCGTGTAGTTGGTGGCGTTCAACGCTTCGATGCGCACCTGCACGCGAACCCGGTCGCCTACGGGGAAGTTCTTCGTGACGCCCAGATCGAGCAGATGGTGCTGCATGAAGCGCACATCCGGCAGCGTGCGTCGGGAACTTGCGCAGGTTCGCCTGGCCGAGCTGGATTTCAGTCGCCGTGAACGTCACCGGCTGCCCGGCGGCGTTGCGGAATTGCTGGCCGTTCATGGTGTAGAAGCAGCTGATGTCGATGATCGGCAGATCCACGCCGTACATCTGATTGCCAGAGCCGCCCCACTGCGACTTGAGCTGCTTCGGATCGCCGCATTGCGGATCGAGGTACGTGTTCTGGTTGAACACCAGCGGCGAGCCGCTCTGCCATTCGTACTTCGTGCTGAACTGCCATCCGCCGAGGATGGCGTCCGTCACGGCATTCCAATCGCTGCCGTACCGGCGGCCGCGTCCGAACGGCAGCTCGGCCACGCTGGCGAGCGTGATGCGATGCGGACGATCGGTCGCGCCGGTCCGCTCCTCGAGGTCGTCCCACGGATTGAGCGGAGCAACCTTCTCCGTGAGGTGCGACCACGTGTAGGACGTCATCAGCATCAGGCCGTTGGTGAAGCGCTTGTCGAGCCTGAAAATCGCGCCGTTGTACATGTTCGACCCGCGCGCCGTTTCCATGCAGAACGTCGTAGCTGTGCCCGTCGCGCAGGGGGCGCCCGACGTTTCGAACTGCGGATAGTTGTACAGCAGACGGCGACGCGCGATCGTGGCGCCATTGGTCGCGGGCGAGTCGGGCGTCAGCCCCTGGAATGGATTCGAGACGGTCTGTGTGAGGAATGTTTCCGCGTCGACGTCGCGGATCGGGCTCTGCGTGCGGGTACTGCTGGGGCACGAAGTTCAGCGGCTCGAGAATCGCCTGATTCGAGCCGTGCTGGCCGATGTAGGACACTTCGAACAGCATTTCCCAGGGCAGTTGCCGCTCGACGCCGATACTGAATCGCCAGAATTCAGGGTTCACGCGATCGGCGTTCCAGATGTTGCCTGGCGCGTTTCCGAGATTGGTCGAGAGGCCCAGTGCCGATCCCACCGGCTGCAGCAGTTGGCCGCTCGGAACCGGATTGCTCAGGTTGGCCTGGAACGTCAAGCCCTGGTCGCTCGTCACGGGGACCGGCGTGTTGCGCGAGTACCCGATCTGATTGATGCCCGAGATGAGCCCGGGCACGCCCTGCAGCTGGAAGGGGGCGACGAACTTGCCGGTGCCGCCACGCAGGACGGTCCGGTCGTTGATCTTGAACGCGACGCCCGCTCGCGGCTGGAAGTTGCTCAAGTCCGCGTTCCATGCGTGAGACTGATCGCCGGACAGATACGTGTACCCGCCCAGCACGTCGAACTGGCTGGCGGGCCCCGGCACGCCCGCCGGCGGACTGGCGGCGAAGCGCGCCTGCGCCGCCGCCTGGATCGGACTCGCCGTGGTCAGATCGAAAGGCCCGATGTTGCGATTGTCGCTCTCGGTCATGCCGAGCTCGAGGTCGTAACGCACACCGAGATTGAGCGTCAGCCGATCGCTCACGCGCCAGTCGTCGTGCACGAAGAATCCGTGGCTGATGACGGTGTTGTCGTACTCGGGACGAAGCTCGATGAAGGACGTGGTATTGGGCAGGCCGAGCAGGAACGACGCAATGCCCTGACCGTACTGAGCGGTGGCCGCAGCCGACGCGCGGGTATACGAACTGTCGAAGGCGTACGCGCCGCCGCGCCAGCCCAGGTTGGTCTCCTTCTGCCGCAGGCTCCGCCAGTCGTAGCCGAACTTCATCGTGTGGCCGCCCGTCGTCTTCGTCACGGTGGCCGCGAACTGCGTGTTGTAGAACGGCTGCGTGCGTCCGTTGTTGAAGCCGCTCTGCTGCGCGCCGAGGGTGGCCACGCGGCCCGCGGTCGTCGCGTTCGTCGACTCGATGCTGTAGCGGGGCAGCTGCTCGAAATCGCCGAGCAGCCCCAGCGTGGACGACGAGTAGCCGAGCGTCGCGAGGTCGATGTTATAGAGCGGGAAGAGGTCGTCGTTGAACCGCAGCCAGCTGCCCTTCAGGTCGAGCACCATGGTCGGCGACATCACCATCGTGTGCCCGCCCGCCCAGTTGTAGTTGAACCGGTCGGTCGAGCCCCGCGTAATCTCCGTGCCGTTCTGCACGCCCGCGAAATTGAAGCGCTCTTCCCGGCGGAAGTTGCGGATGAAGCGGGCATACGTGCGCTGGTTCTGCGTCCATTCATGGTCGATGCGGGTCATCGCGAAGTCGTACGCGTAGGTCCAGGGCTGCTCGATGAAGTAGTTCTGCGACAGGTCCGCTGCGGGTGCGGCGTTCGGCAGGGGATAGTAGCCCAGGATGTTGCGCGCGATCGGATTGATGGCGGCCGCCAGGGATGATGTTGCCCGGAAATGGCTGGCGGACCACGACGCCGTTGACCAGCTGCGCGGTGGCCGGGTCGTAGATCTGTACGCCGAGCGGCAGCAGTTCCGAGAAATCTCCCGACCGCATGCGCGAGGTCGGCACCGAGGTGGTGAGCGCCTCGACCGTGTCGTCCTGGAGCTTCTCGTACGAGAACATGAAAAACGTCTTGTTCCTGAAGATGGGCCCCGAGACCGTGCCGCTGAAGCGGTTGTAGTCGCGCGGCTGCTTGCTCGTCCCCAGGCGATTGGACGCAAAGAGGCTGGCCGATCGCGAGTCGTCGCGGTTGTAGAACGACACCGCGCCATGGAGCGCGTTGGTGCCGCTCTTGAGCGCGAGGTTCACGCTGCCGGCGCCGGTGTGCCCGATCTGGGCGTCGTAGCCGGCGGTCTCGACCTTGAACTCCTCGATGGCGTCGGCGGGCGGCTGGATGCCGACGCGCGCCTGCGAGACGACGTTGCTCGAACCGTCGATCGTGAACTCGCTGTTCAGCGTGCCGGTGACGGCCGCGCCGCGCAGGTTGTCGTTGTCCATGGGCCGCTGCAGCGCGTACCGAGCGCTCGAACGTGGCGCCGGCGACCAGTCGCGTCAGCCCGTAGGCCGTGCCGTCGCCCAGCGGGATCTCGCTGATGAGCTTGCTGTCGATCACCTGGCCCATCGAGGCCGTGCTCGTCTCGAGCTGCATCGTGTCGGCCACGACCGACACCTGCTCCGTCACGCCCGCCGGCTGCAACGTGATGTCGAGCTGCAGACGCTCGCCGACGCGGACCTGCACGGTTGGATGATCTTTGGTCTGAAACCCGCTGAGCTCAGCTGTCACGCGGTACGACCCGGGCAGCAGGAACAGCGCTGTATATTGACCTGTTTCGTTGGTCACCAGCGACGTGGTGCTGTTGGTGCCGTTGTTGACGACCGTCACCGTGACGCCGGGCAGCGCGCCGCCGGATGAGTCCACGATGAGACCGGCGATGGATCCGCGCGATTCCTGCGCGATCGCCGTCGAGCCATACAGAGCCACCGCACAGATGACGCCCGCAATGCCAAGCCAATGCCGGACTGTTCCTGTCATGTTGGTACCTCGTTTCATGCACTCCAACGAGTATTAGACCTACTCATTTGCTTATCGGCGGATCGATCGCGCGAATCAGCACGCTCATGTTCCGGGTGAACGCCTCGATGGAAATCCCCGTCAGCGTCTTGTCCGGATACGGCGAGGTATCGGATTCGTCGCCGACGTGTGTCGTGCCGTAGCTGCCCGGGGCCACCTTCGTCGACCCGTCGCCTTTGTAGGGGTGGGTGTTGTATCCCAGCGGTGCGAGCCAGTACCCCTCCTTGGTCAGCGAGGCAATTGAACTTGCCGCTGTGACGCCCGGCGCCGGCATCAGCGCGAAGTACTTCGGCAGCGGCAGCACGCCGTGTCCTCCCACGAGCGCCGACCCCTTGGTTGCCTGTTCCGGCGTCATCGCGCGCGCCTCGGCGTAGAGCTTTCGCAGCGCCGCGATGTTGATGGGCCGGAACGAGCTGTAGTGGCCCAGCGTATCCTTCGGATTGCTGTCCCAGTAGTAGCGGCCGTTGACGACGTTCGAACCTTCACGGTGGATGTACAACGGCTTGTTGGTGCCCACCTCGATGAAGGTGGCGTGCGTGCGGCCGGCCGGCGCCACGCCCGGCGGCAGCGCGATCGATTCCAGCCAGTCGATCGCTTCCGGTATGCGCGCCAGAAATTTCGTATCGCCCGTGAGCCGGTAGAACTGCACCATCAGTTCGAGGTTGCGCGCGGTCGTGTGGGTCGCCAGCGATCGCGGCTCATACGTGCGGGCCTGCACCGGCTTCAGATCGAGTGAGTACTGCAGCGACCAGCCTGGCTGCGGCGGCCCCTGCTGCGTGACGATGAACGCGTTCATGCCGCGCAGGATCGGATCGACGAGCCTCGCATCGCCGAGCGTCTGGTAGCACATCACCAGGAAATCGATGTTCTCGCCCGCGACATCGTCGTTGAACGTCGGATACGCGGTGTAGTCGGGAAGGCCGCGCGTCGAATGCTCGGCCACACGTGGATACCGTTGCGGCCACGCGCCGATTGGATACTGGCTGTCGAGCACGAACTGGATCGCCCTGTCGAGCGACGGCCGGTATCTCGGATCGCGCTTCTCGAGATACAGGCGCAGCAGGAATTTCGCCGACTCGGCGGTGCCGGCATCGTCGAACGTCGCGTTGCCCCAGTAGTGCTGAAACTCCTCGAGACGCCAGCCGTTTTTGCCGACCGTCTCGTACCACTCCTTGAGCGACCGCTCGCCGGCGAAGTCGGCGACGTAGTTCCATCCTCCGGATGGATGCTGGGCCCAGATGAGCGCACCCGCGACCTGCTCGGCCGCTTGATAGTAGAAGTTGTCGCCGGTCGCGTGGTACGCGTCCAGATACAGATGACCCACCGTGGCGGTGCCTGGGGGCTGGATCCAGATCATCGTCTCGCGGGCTTCCATCTCTCCCCACCGCCGGGACAAATCCGGCAGGTAGTTCCAGACGTACCCGCCCTTGTACGCGAGCTTCTCCGTCATGAAGGTGGTGGCGCGCTTCATCGTCGCCATCACTTCATCGCGCGCCTCACGTGGCGGCGCCTGCGCCAGCGCACCCGCGCCGGAAAGCGCGAGGGCCGTCAGCACTGCGGCGAGCCGGATCCGTCTGGCGTTCTGATGGATCATCGTTTCTTCCTTCATGCCACTCCGCGCACCGCGTACGCCGGCGCCACGACCAGCGCGGCC
>CAWHUA010000006.1:0-217164 GCA_963832375.1 Vicinamibacterales bacterium
GCTCCTCGCAACCGCGGAAACTCCGTCGCGGTGACTGGACGCACATCGGTCGCCGCCGCGGACGCCGTCAGCGCGCGCTCGGCCATCGCGGACCGCACGGTCGTTTCAATCAGGTCCCACGCCCGCGTAATCTCACCGCCGATGTACACGCAGGCGGGATCGAACGTATTGACGACGGCCGCGAGCCCGAGCCCGAGATATCGCGCCGTCGATTCAATGGCGTCGACAGCTTTGGCGTCTCTCCCCCGTGCGCGCGCGATCAGATCGTCGATGGTGAACTGCGGGCCTTCGGCCGACGCGAGCACATCGTGGCTGAGCGGTTGACCGAAGTAACGGGCGAGCGTCGCACGATTCGAGATGTAGGCTTCCCAGCAGCCATTCGAGCCGCACGAGCAGCGGGGGCCGTCGAGCGAGAGCGGGACGTGTCCGAACTCGCCGGCCACGTTGTTGCGTCCCCGCAGCAACTCGCCGTGAATCATGACGCCCACGCCCACGCCGTCGGAAACCGAGACGAACACGACGTCGCGCATGGCGCCGGTGGATTCGCGCACGGCCCACGCCTGAGCCAGAGCACAGGCACGCCCGGAGTTCTCGATCTGCACGGGTAGGCCGGTGGCGGCGGCGAGCGGCCCTCGCAGGTCGACGTCCTTCCAGCCCAGCGTCGGCGCATGGATCACGCGCATCGTCGAGTGTTCGACCATGCCGGGCACGACGACGCCCACACCTTCGCAGGCGTCGACCTCGCGGTTCTCGACCAGCATCCGCTTGATGCGCTCGGCCATGGCCGACGCCAGCTCGCCCGGATCGCGGAGGGTCGGCATGCGAATCACGTCCGTCGTGGGATTGCCACGCAGATCGGCGAGCATCAGAAACGTCTCGCTCGCCCTGATGTCGGCGGCGACCACCGCCCGCCGCCGGGAATCGATATAAAGGAAGGTGGGCTTGCGGCCGCGGACCGTCTGTCCCGTCGCACCCTCGAAAATCACGCCGTCGGTGATGAGGTCGTTGACGATGCGCGAGATGGCGCCGCGGCGCACGTTCATCATGCGGGCCAGGTCGGCGCGGGAAATGGGTTGATGTGCGCGGACCAGGTTCAGCACAATGCTGCGGTTGATCTCGCGCGAGGTACCCCGCGTGGCCACGCGAAAATGGGCGGCGCTTTTCATTGAACCATTAAGGGACTAAATCGCCAAGATGAACGGCTCGCGGGAGAATCTGAGCGAAACGAGCCCGTCCCTATTGGTGTTTAATTTGTCTCAGTTGAGGACTATATACGCCCGTCGAGGCCCAGGTGTCAAGTGACCCCTGCCGAGCGGGGCTGAATCCGCGCCCTGCGGGTGCGCGTATGCTAGGTGGGGTCGATGGACGCTGAGCGCTGGGCGCGGGTCAAGGAGCTCTTCCACGCCGCGCTCGAGCGGGAACCCCACCAGCGCGACGCCTTCCTGGCCGAGGCCTGCCGCGACGACGCCGATCCCCAGGGGCTTCGCACCGAAATCGATCGCCTGCTGGCAGCGCACGCACAGGCCGGCAACTTCATCGAAGTTCCCCCCGGCGAGTCATCCGCGCGGCCGGCGCGCGTCATCGGGCGATACGAGGTCGTGCGGCTGCTTGGTGCAGGCGGGATGGGCGAAGTCTATCTCGCGCGCGATCGCGAGCTCGGCCGCGACGTCGCGCTGAAGCTGGCGACCGACAGCGATCGCGATTCGCAGGCCAGGCTGCGGCGGGAAGCCCAGCACGCGTCCCAGCTGAACCATCCGCACATCTGCACCATCTATGAAGTCGGCACGCACGAGGGACAACCCTTCATCGCGATGGAATACGTGGAAGGGCGCCTCCTGTCTGAGGTCATTCCGCCAGGCGGATTGCCGATGCATCTCGTGGTGCGCTGCGGGGCCCAGATTGCCGATGCGGTGGCGCACGCACACGCCAACGGCGTCACGCATCGCGATTTGAAGAGCGCCAACGTGGTCGTGACATCCGACGGACGTGCGAAAGTGCTCGACTTCGGCGTGGCGCGCCGGTTACCAGCGCATCGCATCAAGGATTTATCCGAATCGAGCTCGTCGATTACCAGTGAGGGCGTGCTGGCCGGCACGCTCTCGTACATGCCGCCCGAGGTCCTTCGCGGCGAACCCTCCGACGAGCGCAGCGACATCTGGGCGCTCGGCATACTGCTGTACGAAATGACCGCGGGGACACGCCCGTTTTCCGGCGCCACGGGATTCGAGCTGACTGGCGCCATCCTGCACGGCTCGCCGCCGCCACTGCCCGATCACGTGGCCGGTTCGCTTGGGGCGGTCATCGGGCGCAGCCTCGAAAAGGATCCGGGCCAGCGCTATCAGAGCGCGAGCGATGTGCGTGCGTCGCTCGAGAAGGTGAACACGGAAATCAGGCGGCGCATGACGGCCCCGCCAACGAGAACGCGCGTGGCCGCGGTGGCGGCGCTGGCGGTGCTCGCGAGCCTGCTGATTGGCGCCGGAGTGTGGTGGCGACAACACGCGGAAACGGCTACGTCAGTGCAAGGGCCCGTGGCGGCCGGGCCGGCGGGCCATCCGGCCGTTGCCGTCATGTCGTTCGACGTCGTTGGCGCTCCGGGCACCGGCAACGAATGGCTGTCGACGGGCGTGCCCAGCATGTTGCTGACTGGACTGGCTCAGACACGCGGGCTGGACGTGGTGAGCGCGCGGCGGCTCGGCGACGCCGCCAGGCAGATTGGCGCGGGCGACCTCGATTCGCTCGATCGGAGCCAGATCGCCAACGTTGCGCGACGCGCCGGTGCGGGCGCGGTTGTGGCGGGCACGATCTACAGATCCGGCGATGAGTACCGGATCGATGCCCAGATGGAGGATCTGGCGACGGGGAGGGTCCTCGTCGCCGACAGTGTGCGGGGCGCCGATCTGTTCAGTCTGGTCGATCAGCTCGCGTCGCGGATTCGCGTCGGTGTCGGATTGCAGGACACACCGGGTGTGCGTCCCGTCGCGGCCGTGTCGTCGCCGTCGCTCGATGCCTACCGGTTGTTCGCGCAGGGAACGGAGGCCTATCAGAACGTGCGCATTGTCGACGCGACACGGCTCCTCGAAGAAGCGGTGCGCGTGGATCCGGACTTTGCCAGCGCGTATCTGTATCTGGGCTTCGTCGACTATTTTTCGGGCCGGTCCGGCGATCGGCAGCGGCATTTCGCGAAGGCATCCGAGCACATGGACCGCCTCAGCGAGCGTCAGCGGTTGTTGCTGCGTGCCGAACTGGCTCGCGATGCGGGCAACGGACGCGAGGCCGAACGCCTGCTCGATCAGCTATTCGCCGAGTTTCCAGACTGGCACGACGGCTATGCCTCGGCTCTGGAGCTGTACGCGCCCATTACAGGGCTCATCCACAATCCGGAAAAACGGCTGGCCATACTCCGGCGCGGTCTGGAGGCCCAACCCAACTCGAGCATGGTGCGCAATGCCTATGGCTACGCATTGCTCGAGGACGGCCGTTTCACGCAGGCGCTCGAGCAATTCGAGACGTACGCGCAGCAGAGTCCCCACGAGCCCAATCCGTACGACAGCCTTGGCGAAGCGCACCTGGCGCTCGAACGGCCGGACGAGGCGCTTCAGTACTTCACGCGCGCGTTGACCATCCAGCCCAATTTCTTTCAGTCTCACACGGCCAGGGCCGTTGGCCTCGCCATGCTGGGCCGGCTCGACGACGCGATTGCGGAAGAGACGCCGGACTTCGCGCTCAAGGCCTTCCTGCTGACGCGTGCCGGCCGCTACCGTGAGGCGTCGGCCATGATCGCGGACGGCATCAAGCGGCCGATCGCCAACGCGAGCGTCGTCGGACAGTCGAGCGGCGTGTTCATGTCGTCGTTTCTGGCGCTCGAGCAGCGTCAATACGCGCGTGCGCTCGGCGATATCGATGAGGTCCGGCGGATTCTCGCCGTGCTGCCCCGCGAGCGTCAGCGGCTGTACCTCGTCCTCGCCGATTTGATGGCGGGCCTGGCTCACGCGCGCGCAGGACGCCTCGATCGCGCGCGCGCGTTCTTCGAATCCCAGAATCTGCTGTATAACCCGGATAGCCCGTTCGAGAAGGGCTGGCACGCGGCTCTCGGAGGCGAAATCGCGCTGGCCGAAAAGCGACTTCCCGAGGCCGCGGCGGCATTCACGGCGGGCGAGCCTCTCGCCCGCGTGTGGATCTCGCTGTATCTCGAATATCCGTGGGCGCTGATGAACGGGATTCCCGCGCGCGACGGCATGGCCCGCGTCGCGACAGCGCGCGGCGATCGCGCCGGCGCCATCGCGATCTACCGGCAACTGCTCGTGCCCGGGCCCGCGCAGAAATGGACCGGGTTGTTCGTCCCGCGCCATGTCCTCGAGATCGCCCGGCTGCTCGATCAATCGGGCGACCGGAAGGCCGCGCTCGTCGAGTACCAGCGCTTTCTCGAGGTCTGGCAGAACGCCGACCCCGATCTCCCCGAACTGTCGGAAGCGCGACGTGCCGTCGCGCGCCTTCGCGGCAACTGAGAACAGAGATACGATGTCATCCAATCCATTCGACTCAGACGATTCTTCACTGTTCGATATCTCCACGCGCGCTCGCGGGCCGGCGGGCGTCCTGCCCTTGACGGCCGAAATGCTGCGAGAGCGCCCCTCGGGCGATCTGTTCGGATGGACGCAGAACGCCGGCATGGGTTGGGATCCCGCCGCGCTCGGCGGCAACGAGTTCCTGATGCTCTCGACGCACGGTGGCATCCGCGCGGCCGATGGAACGCCCATCGCGCTCGGGTATCACACCGGACATTGGGAGGTGGGCCTGCTGCTCGAGGCCGCTGCGGCGGTCTTCAAGAGCGCCGGGGCGATTCCGTTTGCGGCAGCCTGCACCGATCCATGCGATGGGCGATCGCAGGGCACGACAGCGATGTTCGACAGTCTGCCGTTCCGCAACGACGCCGCCACGGTGTTTCGGCGCCTCATCCGATCGCTTCCAACTCGGCGCGGCGTGCTTGGCGTGGCCACCTGCGACAAGGGGCTGCCGGCCATGATGATGGCCCTCGCGGCGACCCACGATCTTCCAGTGGTGCTCGTGCCAGGGGGCGTCACGTTGCTTCCCGAAGAAGGTGAAGACGCCGGCAAGATTCAGACAATCGGCGTCCGGTTCGTGCACGGCTCCATCACGCTCGAAGAAGCGGCCGATCTGGGATGCCGGGCGTGCGCCTCGCCGGGCGGCGGCTGCCAGTTTCTCGGAACCGCGGCGACCGCGCAGGTGGTGGGAGAGGCGCTCGGATTGTCGCTGGGACACTCGGCGCTTGCGCCGTCCGGTCACCCGATCTGGATCGACATGGCGCGGCGATCGGCGACGGCGCTGATGAATCTCGAAGCCCGGCGTATCACCGCCTCGGACATCGTGTCCGATGCGGCGGTGCGCAATGCGCTCGTCGTGTTTGCCGCGTTCGGCGGATCGACGAATCTCATTCTGCACCTTCCGGCGATCGCCCATGCGGCCGGGCTCGCGCGGCCCAAGGCCGAAGACTGGGCCGCGGTGAACAAGCAGGTGCCGCGGCTGGTCGACGCGCTGCCGAACGGCCCCCGCAATCACCCGACCGTGCAGGTTTTCATGGCCGGCGGCGTGCCGGAAGTGATGCTGCACCTGCGCCGCCTAGGATTGCTCGAGACGCGCGTCACCACGGTCGGCGGGGGCTCACTCGATGCTCAGCTGGATGCGTGGGAATCGTCGGAGCGACGGACGCGTCTGCGGGACCAGCTCAGAAAGGAAGGCGTCGACCCCGACGACGTGATCGTCTCGCCCGAACACGCACGCACCCGCGGCCTGACGTCCACGGTCTGTTTTCCGAAAGGCAACATCGCGCCGGACGGCGCCGTCATCAAGAGCACCGCGATCGATGCGTCGGTCGTGGATACCGACGGCGTGTATCGGATGACCGGGTCGGCAAAGGTGTTTCTGTCCGAGCGGGCGGCGATGGACGCCATCAAGGCCAGGGGTGTGAAGGCCGGCGACGTGATCGTGTTGATTTGCCGCGGGCCGATCGGCGCCGGCATGGAAGAGACCTACCAGATTACGAGCGCGCTGCGCCACCTGCCGTTCGGCAAACACGTGGCCGTGATTACCGACGCCAGGTTCAGCGGCGTGTCCACCGGTGCGTGCATCGGGCACGTATCGCCGGAGGCGCTGGCAGGCGGCCCCGTCGGCAAGCTGCGCGATGGCGATGTCATCGAGATCGTGATCGACCGGACCACGCTCGAAGGGACCGTCAACCTGATCGGCGAGAACTTCGTCGAGCAGAGTGCGTCCGACGGATCGAGCATTCTCGCGGCGCGCGACGTGCGGTCCGATCTCGCCGCCGACGCGGCGCTTCCGGACGACACGCGTATCTGGGCGGCGCTTCAGGATGCGAGCGGCGGCACATGGGGCGGCGCCGTTTACGACGCCGACGCCATCCTTCGCACCCTCGCGGCGGGCAAGGCGGCCCTCTCCAAAACCAGGGCTGAGGGCTGAGGGCTGAGGGCTTGGGGGTCGATCAAAGGTTCAGATTCCCTCGACCGCGCGGGCGCGTTAGACGGTCTACCTTTGTCGCCAGTCCTCGCACTTCAGTGAGCACCAGTTTGATGGCGTCCATCTGCTTGCGGGTCCGTTCGCCTTCACTGAGGATCAGTTGCTGTATCTCGGCAAACCGTGCGTCGAGGCTGTCTGAAGATTCCTTTTCGTAGTCTTCCATGCAGTGGGTAGAGCACCCATCATGCCAACTGGATCCACGCGAAGTCGAACAGTTTCGTCCAGCGGTGCGCGGCGTGCGAATTTTCTGCCTTGTCGGTTCGTCAGCCGCACGGCATTTTCTGCCCATCCCAATCCCTAATCCCTAATCCCCAATCCCTAATCCCTGGTTTCTAGACCGGCGTCTGCAGCTCGGGCATCGGCTTGCCGACGAACAGCCGTCGACAGGGCTTCGCGAGCATTCGTGCCATTCGCTCGGATCTGGCGTGCCGCGCGCTGTCGGTGGCGATACCGGTATTGGCGTACATCTGGCGATAGAGCTTCGAGCACAGCACGAAGCCGATGCGGTTCTTCAGTGATTTCACCGCGCGCGACCGCCGCCAGATGTGGGCCAGGCTGTAGAACTCGTCCCAGACGCCCTGCGTGCGCCCGCGGATTTCGTCGGGCGACAGCGTGGGATGTGGCGTGTACACCTTCGGCCGGCGCGACTGCGGGATGAGCCAGTGACGTGTGATGGGAATCCCGTCGATCGCTTCCGCGTCCGGCTTTTTCGCCTGCGCCAGCTCCCACTTCGCGAAATCAACCGTGCCGGGATACGGGGTCAGCATGACGAACTGTGCGAACGTCACGTCGGCTTTCAGCGCGAGCGCGGCGGTCGCGTTGAAGGTGTCCGCGCGATCGCTGGCCAGTCCGAAGATGAACGACCCGAGCACGTGGACGCCGTGCTCCTTGAACTGCTGCAGCCTCGTGACAAGGGCGTCGCCGTACAGGTTGAATCCCTTGTAGACATCCTTGAGGCCTTCAGCCGTGACCGATTCGACGCCGACCAGCGCGCCCTTGATGCGTGCCTTGCGCATCGCATCCAGGAAGTCGGGGTCCTCGGCGGCCTCCATCGTGATCTGCGTGAAGAAGTTCATGTCGCTCGGCAGCTTCGCGAGCCGCTCCATCAGCTCGAAGCGTTCCGCGCGCAGCGCCTTCAGTTCCTCGAGGCGATGGTGGTCGGCGCGGCGTGAGGCCTGCTGGAGGTCGTCGAGCGTGACCGGATAGAAGTTGTCGTCGGCGAGCGCGACGAACCGGAATCCGCGCCGGCGCAGTTCGACGATTTCCTCGAGCACGGCGTCGACCCGGCGCTGCCGCGGTTCCTGTCCGTCGGTTTTCCAGACCGAACAGAACGAGCAGTGCTTCGGGCATCCGCGCACAGTCTGCACCGACGCCCACATGTACCGATCGGCCGGCAGGAGATCCCACCGTGCCTTCAGAAACTGCTCCGCATCGATCTTGCCGCCATCGTAGATCGTCGTGCTGCTGCCGTTCAGGCAGCCGTCGATGGCCAGGCCCCACGCGACGTCGCCGTCGCCTTTGACCACCGCATGACCGCCGCCGCGTTCGATCGCCTCCTCGGGGTAGAGCGTGGCGTGGATGCCGCCGTACACGACCCACGCCCCGCGCGCCTGGGCGAGGCGGCCGACTTCGTATCCGCGCAGCGCGTTGCCCGTATGGATGCCGATGCCGACGACGTCGCCCGCGTCGATCGAGTCCGGATCGAATTGTTCGAGCGTTTCGTCGGTGATTACCGGATCGCCGTAGCGCTCAGGAGTGGCTGCTGCTAACACATAGAGCCAGCGTGGGGTGATGACGGCAATGCCGAAAGACACGTGGCTCGGGTTGATCAGATGTATGCGCATTGAGACCTATCAGAAGTGTCGGTGGCAGACCCCTAGAACTCCAACGAGAAGCCCGCCGACGGGATGATCGGGAACATCGAGTCGAACAGGCCGAACACCTGGAGCGTGTTGGGGTTGATGCCCGGCGAAGCCGCGCGGACGTTGTCGCGGTCGTAGATATTCAGCGCTTCGGCGAACACCGTCAGGCGCGTGGTGCGCCAGGTGAACGTCCGGTTCGCGCGAACATCGAGACGGGTGTAGACAGGGACGCGTAGATCGTTGCGGGTGGTGCTCAGGAAATACCTTTCGTCGCCGCGCGATTCGTAATAGCCGGGAACCGGAAAGTTGCTGCCGGCCCGGAACCGTGTGCTGAAGCTCGTGCGATCGCTCAACCGATACACCCCGTACACGTTCAGCGTGTGCTGCTGATCGTAGTCGGCCGAAAAATCCTCGCCGGTCAGCGTGTTTCGGTATCTTGTGAATGCCACATTGTACGCGATCCAGCCGGACAAGCCGTTTGGAGAATTACGTTGCAGCACGATCTCGGCGCCGCGCGACTGACCGTCGAGCGAGTTCTCATACCGTGTGGCGGGTGATGGCAGCACAAGGCGGCCGTTTGAGGCCTGAAACTCGGAGTTGGGAAGCCATGGGTAATCCCGGTCCTCACGGTCGTAGACGGAGAACTGCCATTTCGTCGAACGGCCGAGCGGGGCTTCGATCCCCGCGTCGACGTGATACGACCGGAACGCCTTCAGTTCGGCGCCCCGCAGTCCCTTCAGCTCGGCGAAGTCCGGCTCCTGCCGGTAGATGCCGCCGGCGACGCGCGCCGTCAGCGCGCGCGTGAGCGGCCACCGGGTCTGAATCCACGGGGACGCCGAGGTGTGGCCCGTGAGCGTGAAATGATCGACGCGGACCCCTGGCGCAATCGTCGCGCGCCCGCGCGACGCCTGCAGGAGCACGTAAGAGGAAACCGCCGTGGTCGAGGTGCTGTAGTCTTCGCGCACGGCAAACTGCGGTCGGACAAAATCCCGCGCCTGGGCGAACTGCGATCCACGCGTGTGCCGCGCCTCGCCGCCGCCCTCGAAGGTGAGACCGGGCGTGCGCTGAAAGGTCCAATCGGCGCGGTACATCAACTCGCTGTGACGCCCGCGGTGCAGCTCGAGACCTTCGACATTGTCGTTGCTGAACGTGTTGGCGGTGCCGGCAATCCTCTGCGTCAGGACAAACCGCGGTGACGCGAGAAAACGCCAGGTGACGACCGCGACGCCGATGTCGTTCACCCCTTCCTGCACATCGTCGATGTCGATGCGCTCGGCGTCCTGTTCCAGGCGAGATCGACCGGCGGTGATCGCAAACTGGACCTGGTGCCGCGCCTTGACGTCGCGCACCAGCTTCACCTGAAAATCGTGGAACCCGAAGCCGAAAGTGTTTTCGGGATCGATGCGGTGAATCACCGCGCCCAGGTAGCTCTTGCGCGCCGACAGCAGCCACGACCCGCGCTTGGTCGAGCCCAACGGGCCCTCCATGACGACCGACGTGTCCGTCATGCTGGGGCGGACGTGGCCTCTGAGTCGATCGCGCGAGCCTTCACGGACCAGGAAGTTCAACTCGGCGCCGGTGTGGTTGCCGTGCCGCTCGGCGTAGGCGCCCGGCGCCAGCGCGATTTCCTCGAGCACGTCGCCGTTGACCATCGCAATCGAGCCGCCGTCCTGTACGCCCTGCACGGTGTGCACGAGGAGCGGCGTCGAAATGCCTTCGAACGTGAAATTCATGTTGCGAACCGGAAGGCCGCGGACGCTGAACTCGCTGCGCAGGTCGTCGCCGGTCGCGACGCCAGGCAGCACGTGAATGGCGCGCATCGGATCGTTGGTGATCACGCCGCGAAGCTGCTGCAGCTCGTTGCTGCGGAGCACCTGCCCGCCGCCGGCGGATCGCGAGTCGGGTCCAGCCGTCGTGCTCACGTTCACCGTTTCCGTGTACGTGCCGGTTCCCGCGGCGATGGGAATCGTAATCTCCAGCACCTCGCCGGCGGGAATCTCGACGCCGCGGCGCGTCAGCACGAAATCGACGGCCGACACATACAGCTCGCGGTGGCCAGACGGGACGTTCTCGAGCACGAAGCGGCCGTCGCTCGTCGTAATCGTGACGAGCGGGGTGTCCTGAATGCGCACCGAGACCTTTTCGAGCGGCGTGCCGTCGCGGGCGTCGACGACCGTGCCCTGTAACGTGCCGGTCGTTTGCGCCCGTGCGACCGCGCCGCCCGCCACCGCCAGGCACACGGCGAGCGCGGCGACCGATGCTGGATGAGCGCTGGCCATGAGGTGATGAACTATCAACGTCGAGACAAGCGACTGTGCAGAGGATGTGCCAGCTCGAGGATCGGTGATTCGCCTTGATTGGCGGGGGATGACGGCCGGGATGACCGGTTTATTGGACGAGCGTCTCCGGGAATCGGGTCAGCTTATCGATTTGACGCGGATCGAAGAAAGGATCGGTGCCGGCACGCACCGTCGGCGTGCCGGCGATCTCGAGCGTTGCCGCTACCTGGGCAGACTGTCCTTCGCCTTCTTCGCGGCGCCCTCCAGCGCTTCGGCCAGCGACGCGTCGAAAGACGGACCCTCGGACGCACCCGAAGAGCCGGTGGCCATCGCGTCCATCATGAACATCGCCGCACCCGCGGTCCGATCGAAGGTCCGGCCGGTGCCCATGACTCCCGCGCCCTGCATCTGCATCAACATGGGATTGCCGACCATGCCCATGCCGCCCATGTTCATCATCGACATCGTGTTCATCGCGGCAAGCGGGCTCGCATAGCGAAGGTACATCATGGCCGCGGCGCGCGCGAGCCGAAGGCCGGTCGCGAAGCCGATGCCGCCGTCGTTGCCTTCGGTGGTGGTCGTCAGGCGCGGCTTGCCGCCGCCGACCGGCGTGAGCTGCACGTTCAGTTTGGCTTCGGTGACGTCCTTGTCGGTTGATTCGCCGGCGGTCTTCTTCACCAGCCGTCCGATGCGTCCGGGCTTCGACGCCTTGAGATCGGTAATCTGCGCAATCAGCAGATAGTCGCACCCCAGCTCTTTCGCGTGCGCGGTCAGCTCTTCAGGCGACGCGGCGGCGAGCGGGATGCCCTCCATTTTCTGCTCGGCCAGTTCGGCGATGAGTTGCGTCCGCAGGGCGCGCGTGTCGACCTGTTGCGTCGTCTTGTTGACGAGCTCGGGCACGGCCACGCGAACCATGCCGGGCTTCTTCGGCGTTGCCGCCGCGGCCGGTGCCGAGGCCAGCTTCACTTCGTTGGCATCGCTCACCGCCTTGGCGAGATCGCGGCGGCTGGTCGCTTCGGTCATCCCTGCCGGGATGTCGAACAGCGCGTCGTCGAGGTTCGTGATCTCGAATTCGGTCACTTCCATCTTCATCACGGTGGGCTTGCCGTCGGCGCCGGGCACCGTGGCCGAGTAGCTGATGGGAAAGCCGATCAGCTTGTTGTCACCGGTGATGTTCACCTTGACGGTGTCTTTGCAGGCGGCGGCACTCGGGGTTGAGAGGACGGTCGGCGGTTGCGCCGCCACCACTTTCGGCGCGTCGATGTACCACGCGTCGGTCTCCATCTTCTGCTTCATCTGATCGCAGGCGCCGGCCTGTGGCTGCCGGTCGAGCACCGTCACGATGCGGCGCGCTTCCTGTCCGAACATCGTCTTGCGCTCGCCGACGTCGGCAATGGACGTCTCGACGACCACGACGCCTGTGCCCGCTGCCGCTTCGGGCGTGGGCTCGGCATCCGGCATGATCAGATAGGTGTTGGAGGAGCGGCTAATCTGCACGGAGCGCTTCAGGTCGTGCTGGCGGATGAGGATGTTGTCGGACATCTCGTAGCGCTCGCGATTTCCGCGGATGTACGTGACGCTTTCGGTCACCTGCTCGCCGGTCGTGTACGTGGCCTTGAAGCGGATGTCGGATGGCGGTGGAGGCGGGGGAGGTAGCGGCTTGGTCGCCGGTGCTGGTTTCGTCGTGGGTGCAGGTGGGGCCGGCTTGCGCGTGGTTGGCGCGGGCTTTTTTCCCGCCTGTGCGAACGCGGCCGTTGGAGAAAGAACAAGGGCCAGTAACAGGACGATCGCGGTCTTGCGCATCTCAGCACCTCAGGAAAAGACGGTGGCCAGCGCGTAGCGCCGGGGGTTACAGGAAATCGGTCCTACCTCTCTACGCGCAGAACGGGCTCGATCGGGACCATCGGGCCCGGGACCGTGGCCATCCTACAGGACAACGAAGGGCGCCGCTACAATGAACGCCGTGTCATCACAGGAATTGCGCTTGATGTGCGTGCTCGCCCACCCCGACGACGAGTCCCTTGGTACGGGAGGCGCCCTTGCCAGGTATGCGGCCGAGGGGGTCGGCACATACGTGGTGACGGCGACGCGGGGACAGCGGGGCCGGTTCGACGACAAAGGGACGAAGCCCGGCCCCGACATCGTCGGTCAGACCCGGGAGGGGGAACTGCGTGCGGCGGCCCGCGAGCTTGGCGTCCGCGAGGTGTTCCTGCTCGACTACATGGACGCGGAACTCGACGCGGTGGACCCCGTCGAGGCTTCAGAAGCCATCGCCAGGCAGATTCGCCGGATTAAGCCGCAGGTCGTCGTCACCTTCGATCCGTTCGGCGCCTACGGCCATCCCGATCACATCGCGATTTCGCAGCTGACGGCGGCCGCCCTGACGCGGACCGGGGACGAGCACCAGGTGTCGAAGTTCTACTATTTCGTCAACGGCGAGCGGAAGTGGGCCGCGTACCAGGCGGCGTTCAAGCAACTGACATCGAACGTCGACGGCACCGTCCGCGTGGCGACGGCATGGCCCGACTGGTCGATTACGACGAAGGTCGACGCGCGGGATATGTGGCAGACGGTCTGGCGGGCGGTGCAATGCCACAAGACCCAGATGAGCATCTACCGCAACATCGGGAATCTCACCGAAGACGATCAGAAAGTCATCTGGGGAACCGGCGAGTTCTATCGGGTGTTCACCCGGGTGAACGGCGGAAGGGAAGTGGAGACAGATCTGTTTCAAGGAATAAGGTAGAAGGAAAAAGGAATAGAGAAAAAGGAAAAAGGAATAGAAATCATGGGCCGCGCTGCTCCGCTGAAAATGACACCCGACGAGTTCCGGGCCGTGGGCCATCGGCTCGTCGATCGCCTCGCCGATCGCCTCGCGCGAATTCCACAGGGACCGGTGAAGCCCGCGGAGGCGCCGGAGGACCTTCGGGCGGCGTTGAAGATCGATCGTCCACTCCCCGAGGGTGGCACCGATGCGGCGACGCTTCTCAACGAGGCGGTCGAGTTGCTGTTCGACCATTCGACGCTCAACGGGCATCCCCGCTTTATGGGTTACATCACGTCGAGCCCGGCGCCGATCGGCATATTGGGAGATTTCCTGGCCGCCGCCGTGAACCCGAATATCGGCGGGTACGCGATCGGTCCTGCCGCCACCGAAATCGAGCGGCAGACGGTGCGGTGGATTGCGGAGTTCATCGGGTTTCCATCCGACGCCGGCGGCCTGCTGGTGAGCGGCGGCAACATGGCGAACTTCGTGTGCTTCCTCGCCGCGCGCACCGCGAAGGCGGGACTTGATGTACGCAAAACGGGCCTTGCCGGCGGGGAGCGTGGGAAATCGCCACTGCTGGTGTATGCGTCTGCCGAAACGCACACCTGGATTCAGAAGGCCACCGATCTGTTCGGCCTCGGCACGGACGCGATCCGATGGATTCCGGCCGACGACCATCAGCGGATGAAGACCGCCGAACTTCGGCGGCAAATCGAGCGCGATCGGAAGGACGGCGGCTGTCCCTTCATCGTGGTGGGCACGGCCGGCTCGGTCAGCACCGGCGCGGTCGATCCGCTGCCCGACATTCAGTCGATCTGCCGCGAGCACGGCTTGTGGTTTCACGTCGATGGCGCGTACGGTGCGCTGGCCGCGCGGATTCCGGACGTTCCGGCGGATCTGCGCGCGCTCGCCGAGGCCGATTCGGTCGCGGTCGATCCGCACAAGTGGCTCTATGCGCCGCTCGAAGCCGGTTGCGTGCTCGTGCGGAATCCGTCGGATCTCCGCAACGCGTTTTCGTACCACCCGCCGTACTACGTATTCAGGCACGACGTCGTGAACTTCGTGGATTACGGGTTGCAGAATTCGCGTGGGTTCCGCGCGCTGAAGGTGTGGCTGGCGCTGCAGCACATCGGTCGTACGGGCTACGTGGCGTCGATCGCCGATGATATCCGGCTGTCGCAAAAGCTTGCCGCCGCGCTTCGGGCCCATGGCGACATCGACGTCCTGACGCAGAACCTGAGCATCACGACGTTTCGTTACGTGCCGAAGGATCTTCGTTCGCGCCTGGGAGAGGCGAGCGTGGAGGAGCGGCTGAACCGGCTGAATCGCGATCTGCTCGACGCGGTCGAGAAGAGCGGGGAGGCCTTCTTCTCGAATGCGGTGATCGACGGCAGGTTCGCTCTGCGCGCGTGTATCGTGAACTTCAACACGACCGACGAGGACATCGACGCGTTGCCGGCGCTCGTCGCGCGCCATGCAGCCGCTCTCATGGACGGGGTTTCCTGAGAGCCAGGCTACTGAAGCCATGTTTCAACGCAGAGACGCCAAGACGCCAAGATTCTTTCAAGCACCTTCGCGTCTTGGCGTCTTTGCGTTGGGACGATCAGCATCACAGCAAGTCTACCGATCGCTGCGCATCACGGCCGCCGATCGGATGACGTCGATCTCGCCGGATCGGAACGACCAGTCACGCTGAGCGTTCTGACGCAGTTCGGCATTCGACCATCCCGCCCGCATCAGCCCGCTCTCGGCATGGCGATTGGTGTCGAGCAGGAGGTGTCCGATCTCATGGGCGATCGCGCGGCCGAGCAGCAACTGGAAGTCGAGATGGGCGTCGCGGGATATCGTCCGGACGAGGTCGGCGTACACTGTCGCGAGAAACGGCACGCCTTCGGCGATGTTCACGAGCGCAAACCCCATCGACACATACCGCGTTCCGGGAAGGGCATTGGCCGCCTGGAGCCGCAAGAGGACCTCGTTGGCCTTGAGGGGTTCGCTGCAGCGCGCCGCGGTCTCGGCAACTTCCTTGTTCCGATACCAGCAATCCACCCACGACAGCTCGATGCCGGCGTCATGGAAGACCGCCTCGACGTGGGGGCGGGCGGCGGAGAGGTCTTCGGGCGACACGCCGAGGTTGTTGTAGGTCCGGACCGTCAGGGTGGTCTGGGCCTGCGTGACGAGAGGGGCCGCCAACACCATCGCCGCGACTGCCCCGAATGCTCTCCAGCTCATATTCCGCCTCCTCTTCTTCACGCGGGAAGGGGCGGAAAACTCACTCAACTCCCGCCAAATCTTGGGTTTGTGGGGAGGCATGAGTGAAAACGATCGCGGATTACGCGTTATACAAGGATGGGCGTATCCTTTCCCGCATCAGTGGACTCTTCACGGTCTGAGGTCACCCGGCTGCTCAAGGATTGGAGCGACGGGCGTCAGGACGCCCTGGACGTGCTCCTGCCGCGCATCTATGCCGAACTGCGCCGGCTGGCGTCCAGCTATCTGAGGCGGGAGCGCGCCGACCACACCTTGCAGGCCACGGCACTCGTGCACGAGGCCTTCATCAGGCTGGTCGATCAGCGGGCCGTGCGCTGGCAGAACCGCGCCCACTTTTTCGGCATCGCGGCACAGGCGATGCGGCGGATTCTGGTGGACCATGCGCGCGCCCATGCGGCCGACAAGCGGGGCTCGGGCCAGCGCGCCGTGTCGCTCGACGACGTGGTCGTCATGGTGGGCGCGCCCGATGTGGATCTGCTCGCGCTGGACGAGGTGCTCACCCGGCTGGCCGCGATCGACCCTCAACAGAGCCGCGTCGTCGAGCTGCGTTTCTTCGGCGGCCTCACGATCGAAGAGACAGCGGAGGTGATGGACATATCGCCGGCGACCGTCGGCAGGGAATGGACGATTGCCAAGGCGTGGTTGTACGCCGAACTGTCGAGGTCTGAGTGAACGACTGGGCCCGCGTCAAAGAGATCTTTCACGGCGCGCTCGAGCGCGAGCCGGTGGATCGCGTGGCCTTTCTGAATGCGTCGTGCGGTCACGAGGGCGATGTGCGCGCCGAGGTCGATCGCCTTCTGGCGGCGCACGAACGAGCCGGTACGTTCATCGAGGAGTCGCCTGTCGCCATGACGGGGCGGGTGATCGGACACTACCGGGTCGATCGCGCGCTTGCCGCCGGCGGCATGGGCCAGGTGTATGTCGCGCACGACGTCGAGCTCGACCGGACGGTCGCGATCAAGATTGCGCTGGGCCACGATGGCGATGCCCATGCGCGCCTGAAGCGCGAGGCGCAGCATGCCTCGCAGTTGAATCACCCGAACATCTGCACCATCCACGAGATCGGCGCCTTCGACGGGCAGCCGTTTATCGCGATGGAGTACGTCGAAGGCCGGTCGCTCGCCGAGGTCATCGCTACGGGCGATCTGCCGGTCGAACAGGTTGCGCGGTACGGCGGTCAGGTCGCGGGCGCCCTGGCCCACGCGCATCAGCACGGCGTGGTGCATCGCGATCTGAAAAGCGCCAACGTGATGGTGACGCCCGACGAGCGCGTCAAAGTGCTCGACTTCGGGCTGGCGCGGCGTCATTCGCCGGATCACCTCAAGGATCTGTCGATGTCGCGCGAGTCGCTGACCGGGCACGAGCTGGTCGCGGGCACGCTTTCCTGCATGGCGCCCGAACTGTTGCGTGGAGACACCGCAGACGCGCGCAGCGACATCTGGGCGCTCGGCTTGCTGTTGTACGAGATGGCCACCGGGAAACGGCCGTTCACCGGTTCGACGGGATTTGAATTGAGCGGCGCGATACTTCACCAGCCGCCCGCACCGTTGCCCGCCGACGTGCCTTTGGTTCTCAAACAGGTCATCCTGCGGTGCCTCGAGAAGGATCCCCGGCAGCGCTATCAGCAGGCCGGCGATGTGCGTGCCGCGCTCGAGTTGATGACGCCACATCGAGAGCGTCAGCTCCCGTCGCGCGCCATTGCCGTGGCGGCGATCGCGCTGGTAGTCGCCGCGGTTATCGGCCTGTATGCGTGGCGCAACTCGGGCACCGCGTCCTCTGCGGCAGCGACTGCGGTGTCGCGCCCGAATGCGATCGCCGTGATGAATTTCGAGAACGTGGCCGGGACGCCCGACACAGCGTGGCTCTCGAAGGGCGTGCCGCGCATGCTGGTGACCGGGCTCGCTCAGACCAGCGGCCTGCACATCGTCAGCGCGCCGCACCTCGAGGAGGCGGCGAGAAAGATGGGCGGGACGAACATCGACGTGCTCAGCAGCGCCCAGTTCGCCGACGTGGCGCGGCAATCGGGGGCGAGTGCGGTCGTGAGTGGCACGATCATGAGAGCCGGCAATGAGATCCGCGTCGACGTGCAACTCCACGATCTCACGAGCGGCCGTGTGATCGGTGCAGACACGGCACGCGGAAGCGATGTGTTCGCCATTGCCGACGACCTGACGACTCGGATTCGAATGGCTGCCGGCTTTTCGGAGTCGGCCGGCGTACGGCGTGTCTCTGATGTGTCTTCCTCATCCCTCGAGGCATACCGCTTGTATTCCGAGGGCGTCGACGCGTGTCTGAACATGCGGTGGGTCGACGCGTTGAAGCTGCTCGACGAGGCGGTCGCCATCGATCCGGGATTTGCCGAAGCGTATGTGCAGTTGGCGTCGGTCAGGACCGCTCATGGATTGCCCGCGACTCCCAAACGCGAGGAGTATCTGCGGAAGGCCGCGCAGTATTCGGATCGCCTGAGCGCACAGCAGCGCCGGTTTCTGGAGCTGCAGCTGGCGCGGGGGAATCCGGCGAAGGTGAGACCGCTGCTCGACGCGTTCATCCGGGACTATCCGCTCGTCGAGGAGGCGTACAGCCACGCGACCAGCCTCTACAATCCGATGCTCAGCGGCTACTTCGACCCGGACAAGCTGGTGTCGTTGACCGAGGCCGGCGTCAGGTCGATGCCGGCTTCCGGTCCGGCGCGCAACTCCTACGGCTATGGGTTGCTGTTGGCGGGACGTTATGCCGACGGGCTTCGCGAGTTCGAAACATATGCGCGATTGGCGCCGCGCGAGCCAAATCCGTACGACAGCATGGGCGAGGCGTACCTGAATCTGGGAAGACCCGAGCGAGCGCTCGAGAGTTATGCGCGCGCCCGTTCGATCGATCCGACGTTCGACGTCGCACGCAATGGACAGGCGTTGACGCTTGCGGTGTTGGGCCGGTACGACGAAGCGGTTGGTCTGAATGCAGACGTCGTCAATGAAAGGGCGATCCTGCTTTCACGAGTTGGACGCTACCGGGAAGCCGGGCAGCTACTGACGACGGGCAACCGTGGAGGTCTCGCGTTGGGCCTCGACGCCTTCGCCGATGGAACGTTGCATCTGATGGCAGGGGTCATCGCGCTGGAGCGTCGCGACGCTGCCGGCGCTGCGAGAGAGGTGGGCGCGGCGGAGCGCATCTTCGCTGCAGAGCGTCATCCACGGACGCCACTGTATTTGACGGTAACGCATCTCTTAGCGGGAGTGGCAGCAATCGCAAACGGCAACATCTCCGAGGCGCGCTCGCGGCTCGACCGGCAGAAGCAACTGTATCGACCAGATTTCGACATGGAAGCGTGGTTCGTGAAAGCCCTGGAAGGCGAGATTGCGCTGGCCTCCGGCGACGCGCAAAAAGCTGCCGTCGCCTTTTCCAGCGGCGAACCCAGGCGCAGACTCTTCGGATTCGATCCCATTGGCTTCGGTGTGTTTGTCAATCACCTTCCGTCCCGCGACGGTCTCGCGCGCGCCGCGAAAGCAAGAGGCGACCTTGCCGGGGCGATCGCGGCCTACCGCAAACTGCTGACACCGAACGCCGATTCGAGGTGGGTGAGCGCGCTCGAGCCGCGGTACGTGCTCGAGCTCGCGAGATTGCTGGAGAAGACGGGCGACAGGACTGGTGCGCTGAAGGAGTACGAGCGGTTCCTGGATTTGTGGAAGCAGGCCGACCCCGGGCTGCCCGAGCTCGATGAAGCGAGGCGCGCCGTTGCGCGCCTGCGCGTTTCACGGTCCGGCTGAAGCCGGACACTGACGTACTGTCATCACATACTCTATTGTCATCAACATGAGCTGGCCGCGTGTGAAGGAATTGTTTCACGGCGCGCTCGACCGCGAGCCGTCCGAGCGTGCGGCGTTTCTCGACGCGACATGCGGCGAGGAAGATGACGTGCGTGCGGAAGTGGAGCGCCTGCTGGCGGCGCACCAGCGGGCCGGCGGCTTCATCGAGCGGTCGCCCGTTGCCATGGCCGGCCGTGTCATCGGCCACTACAAGATCGAACGCGCACTTGGCGCCGGCGGCATGGGGGCGGTTTATCTCGCGCGAGACCTCGAGCTCGGCCGGCCGGTGGCCATCAAGATTGCGATCGGCAGCGATGAGGACGCGAAGGCGAGGTTGAAGCGTGAAGCGCAATATGCCTCGCAGCTGAATCATCCGCACATCTGCACGATTCACGAAGTTGGGACCGCCGACGGTCAACCCTTCATCGTGATGGAGTTCGTGGCAGGGCAGCGCCTGTCCGACCTGATTCCCGCACAGGGACTGTCGGTTGACGATGTGAAGCGGTATGCGACGCAGATCGCGGATGCGCTGGCGCACGCACACCGCCATGGCGTGACCCATCGCGATCTGAAAGCCGCGAACATCGTCGTCACGCCGGAAGGCCGTGCGAAGGTGCTCGATTTCGGACTGGCGCGCCGGGTTCCGGCCGAGACACTCAAGGAGCTGTCCGAGTCGCGTCAATCGGTCACGGTAGAGAGCGGCACGATGGCCGGGACGCTGGCCTACATGGCGCCAGAGCTCTTCCGCGGCGCGACGCCAGACGCACGCAGCGACATCTGGTCGCTAGGCGTGCTCCTCTATGAGATGGCGACCGGGGCGCCTCCGTTCTCGGGCGCGACCGGTTTCGAATTGAGCGGCGCCATTCTGCACGAGCCGCCCGCACCGTGGCCCGACCGGGTGCCGCAGTCGATCCGGACGATCGCCCGGCGCTGTCTTGAAAAAAATCCCGGTGAACGGTACGCGGAGGCTGAAGAGGTTCGACGGGATATCGGTGACGCCTCGTTTGCCGGGCCGACTCGTATCGTGCCGCGGCCGGCGCCGGCTGCGGCCAGGCCCTCGCTTGTCTCGCGGTGCTGGCGGTCCCGCATCGCGTGGGCCGTCGCCGTTGCGCTCGTGCTGGGCGGCGCGTATCGCCTGCAACGCCCCGCTCAGGAAGAAGCGCCGGTCGCGTTGGGCGCGTCCGGCCGTCCGGCGATTGCGGTCTTGAACTTCGAAGCAACGGGAGGGACCGATGCCGCGTGGCTGTCCCAGGGCATCCCGAGCATGCTGTTGACGGGTCTCGCGCAGACCAACGGGCTGGATCTCGTCAGCACGCAGCGCCTGGTTGAGGCCGCACGGCAGCAGGGCGCACCAGATCTCAAAACACTCGAGTTCGACAAGGCTGTCCAGGTGGCGAAGCACGCCGGCGCCGGCGCGATCGTCACCGGCAGCGTCCACAAGAACGGTGAGGACATTCGGATTGACGCGCGCGTGGAAGATCTTGCAAGCGGCCGAGTCCTCACCGCGCAGAGCGTGCGAGGCACCGATGCGTTTGCGCTGGTCGATCAGCTTGCCGCGCGCATTCGCGACAGCGTGGGCATACTCGCCGCGACGGGCATTCGGCACACCACCGACGTCTCCACATCCTCTCTCGACGCTTTCCGGTTGTATTCCATCGGAGCCGATGCGTTTGCGAACTTTCGCGGGCCTGAGGCCGCCAGAGCGCTGGAGCAGGCTGTGCAGATCGACCCTGCCTTTGCCGAGGCGTACCTCGAGCTGGCGTCGGTGGCCGGGTCCACGGGCGAACCCGCGAAGCGGCGTGAGTATCTGGCCAAGGCCGCCCGGTACGCCGATCGCCTCAGCGAACGCCGGCGGCTTCTGCTGGATGCGCAGGTGGCACGGGACAAAGGGAATGTTGCGGCGACTTCCCGCGCGTTGGACGAGCTCATAGCGAAGTTTCCGGATACCGAGATCGCCTACACGATTGCGGGGCTCCACTACGGTGCCGAGCTTCGCGAAACGGACAAACAGCTCCAGATCATGAAAACCGGCATCGCTGCGCTGCCGGCGTCGGGACCGGTGTTGAACAACTACGGATATGCGTTGATGGAAGCCGGACGGTATGCGGAGGGTCTCCGCGCGTTCGAGCGGTACGTGGAGCTTGCGCCGCGCGAAGCGAATCCCTTCGACAGTCTTGCCGAGGGGTACTTGAGAGGCGGATCGGCTGAGAAGGCGGTGGAGCTCTACCAGCGAGCGATCGCCGTCGATCCCACCTTCTCCGGTTCGCGGATCACCCTCGCGTGGGCGCTCGCCGTCCTGGGACGATACGACGAGGCCATGGCACTCAGGACCCCGCTCAAATCCGAGGAAGCCTTTCTGCTTTCACGGCTGGGGCGCTACCAGGAAGCCGCCACGGCGCTTGCCGTCGGGAGGGAACTGGCCGAACGGGACGCGAACCTCGCCGAGCAGTCCGAGTACAGCCTGATCGCGGCTGTGATTGCGCTGGAACGACACGAGTACGCGCGCGCCTTCGACGAACTGTCACTGGCGGAACGTGCGGTCGCCGGAGATACCAGGTTCCGGCAGCGCCGGCACGGCGTGCTCATCAACCTGCTGCGAGGCATCGCCGACCTGGGCACTGGTCAGCGCGATGCCGCGCGTGCGCGTCTGACTCTTCTCGAGTCGTTGCACGCGCCCGGGATCGCCGAGGAAAGATTCTGGTATCGGACGCTGGAAGGAGAGGTCGCCCTTGCGCGCGGCGACATCCCGCGCGCAAGGGCCGCGTTTGCCGGCGCTGAACCGACGAAGCCGATTTTTTTCAAGATGCAGCGAGGCTGGCTCCCGACGCTCGTGAACGGTCTTTCGTTCAGGGATGGTGCGGCGCGTGCCGCGAAAGCACAGGGCAATTTCGCCGAGGCGATACAACTCTACCGCCGGCTGCTGGTCTATGGTCCGGAACCGAAATTTGTCTCGGTCGTCGAGCCTCGATACGTGCTCGAGCTGGCCAGGCTGCTGGACAAAACAGGCGACAGCGGCAACGCGCTGAAAGAGTACGAACGCTTTCTGGATTTCTGGAAGCAGGCCGACCCCGGGTTGCCCGAGCTCGCCGAGGCCCGTCGCGCGGTGTCTCGCCTTCGGCTGGTCGATCGGCGATAGTCGTCGGGCCTTGGGCGATGGTCCGACCATGGCCGATCGCCCAAAGACCATTGCCCATGGCCCAAGCCGAAGGCTGATATCATCGGATCAATGCGGCTGCTGATACCTGTCTTCATGGTCGCTCTCGCGGCGCCGGCGATCGTCGTCGCACAAACCGCGGAGGCGCCGCCGCGATGGACGATCAGCCCGCGCACCGGCCCTGCTTCGCAGGGTTGGCCTCGGAATCCTCCGCCGCGGTTCACGATTCCCGCTCGCGGAACACACGGGATTCCTCTTCCTGAAATTGGCCTGCCTCTGCCACCGGTTGGACTTCAACCACCGTTGAGCGGCGGCGAGGGCGGACACGGCAGGAGTCACCGGCGCGGCGTGTTCCCTGCGTGGCCGGTTGCGATCTACTACGCACCGTTCTACGACCCGTTCGTGCCGTATGCCGAACCGGCTCCCGCGCCGGCGCCGGTTGCACAGCCGCCGCAACCCGGACGGCTCATCCTCGCCCCGCAGCCCGAAGGCGCCCAGGTGTTCATCGATGGTTACTACGCGGGCGTACCCGATGACTTCGATCCCGCGCACGGTGGTGGCGTCGTCGAGGCGGGACAGCACCGAATCGATCTCAGCGCGCCCGGCTACGACCAGCTCGCCGTGGATGTGAAAATCGCCCCCACTCAGACGATCACCTACCGCGAGAGGTTGAAGAGAACGCAGGCGCCAGCCCTCCCCAGCGGGCCGACGACGTTCTACCTGATTCCCGGGTGCTACATGGGCAACGTTCCGCCGAAAGATGCACACCTGCCCGCGACCTGCGATTTGGGACGCGCCGTCGAGTTTAAGTATTAAGATCTCACAATCAGAAGAGATGCTCTCGTGCCGGCGCTGGTGTGTGGCGCGGCGATTGGTCTTTCGATCGCCGCTGCTCCCGTGGTGTCCGGTTTCGGCCGCGCCCAGTCAGGCTTCCGACAGACCCAATCGGCACCGGCCACCACCTCGCCCCAGCAGGCGCTCGTCTCGCGCTACTGCGTAACCTGTCACAACGACCGATCGAAAACCGGCGGGCTGTCGCTCGAAAAACTGGACGTGGCCAACGTCGGCGCGCACGCGGAGGTCTGGGAAAAAGTCGTCCAGAAGCTTCATGGCAACCTGATGCCACCGCCCGGGCGTCCGAAGCCGGACGAGACGGCGCTCGACGGGTTGACGGCGTATCTCGAAACGTCGCTCGATCGAGCGGCCGGCGAGAACCCGAACCCGGGCCGTACCGAGGCGCTTCACCGTCTCAATCGCGCGGAATACCGCAACGCGGTTCGCGATCTCCTCGCGCTCGACATCGACGTCAGCGCGATGCTGCCCGCCGACGACATCAGCTACGGCTTCGACAACATCGCCGGCGTGCAGCGGATGTCGCCGACGCTCATGGAACGGTACCTCGCCGCGGCGCAGAAGATCAGTTCGGCGGCGGTTGGCGCGTCGCCGCGTGCGGCGACCACCGAGACCTTTCTCGTGCCTTCCGATCTGCGCCAGGACGATCGGCTCGAGGGGCTGCCGTTTGGCACGCGCGGCGGCGCGCGGATTCGCCACAATTTTCCGCGCGACGGCACCTACAGCGTCCGCGTACAGCTGACGCGCTATCTGGGTGCCAGCTTCGACGATATTCCCGCGTTCGACCAGTCGCAGCGGCTCGAGCTGAGCGTCGACGGCACGCCCGTCCATGTGTTCGAGCTGAACCCTCCAGTGAAGGAAGGCCGCGGGTATTCAGGACCGAACCGACGCGCGCTCGACGCGGATTGGCACGTCCGCTTCCAGGCGAAGGCCGGCGCGCAGGACGTCGCGCTGGCGTTTCTCAACCGGACGCCGGCGCTGCTCGAAAACCTGCTCGAACCGTTCGACAAACCGACGCCGGGTGGACCGAACGGGTACTACACGACACAGAAGGGTGCGTACCTTCGAAGCATCGAAATCAGCGGGCCCTACGAAGCCACTGGCGCCGGCAACACGCCCAGCCGCGAGCGGATTTTCGTGTGCCGTCCCAAGAGCGCGCCCTCGCCGGCAGCGCCGTCCACACCGGTAGCGCCGTCTACATCGGTAGCGCAGGGCTTCAGCCCTGCCTTCGAGGAGAGCGCGTGCGCGAAAACCATTCTGCGGATGCTGGCTCGACGGGCGTTCAGACGTCCGGTCACCGACGCCGACATCCAGACCGTGCTCGCGTCGTACGAGGAAGGACACGCGGCGCGCGGCTTCGAGCTCGGCATCGAACGTGCTGTTGAAAGCCTGCTCGTCAGTCCGGAGTTCCTCTATCGAATTGAGCGGGAACCGCAGGGTTCCGGTTCCATCTACCGCATCAGCGATCTCGAGCTGGCCTCGCGGCTGTCCTTTTTCCTCTGGAGCAGCATCCCGGACGACGCGCTGATCGAAGCGGCGGCGGCCGGAAAACTGCGGAACCCGGCTGTCCTCGAGGGGCACGTGCGTCGCATGCTCGCCGATCCGCGTGCCGACGCGCTCGTCAGGAATTTCGTAGGGCAGTGGCTGTTCCTGCGCAACCTCCCGACGGTGCTGCCCGATCCAAAGCGCGAGCTCGATTTCGATGAAGATCTGCGCCAGGGCTTCAGGCGCGAGACAGAGCTCTTTGCCGGCAGCATTCTGAAGGACGATCGCAGCGTGCTCGAGCTGCTGACCGCGAACTACACGTTCGTCAACGAGCGGCTCGCGAAGCACTACGGCATCCCGAACATACGGGGCGCGCACTTCCGGCGCGTCGAGCAGACCGACGACCGCCGGCGCGGCATCCTTGGCCACGGCAGCGTGCTCGCGGTGACCTCGTACCCGCACCGGACGTCGCCGGTCGTTCGCGGCAAGTGGATTCTCGAGAATCTGCTCGGCACGCCGGTGCCGCCTCCGCTGCCGGACGTGCCCGCGTTGGTGGAGAAGCCGAACCCGGCCGACGAGAACCAGACGATGCGGCAGCGGATCGCGCAGCATCGCGCGAACCCCGCGTGCGCGGGCTGCCACTCGATGATGGATCCGCTGGGATTGTCGCTGGAGAACTTCGACATGGTCGGGCGCTGGCGCGACGTCGACGAGGCGCTTGCGCCCATCGACGCCTCCGGCGCGCTGCCCAATGGCCGGACGTTCCAGGGGCCGTCAGGGCTTCGCGGGATCGTGGCCGGCAATCCCGATCAGTTCGTGAGAACGCTCACCGAGAAGCTGATGATCTACGCGCTCGGCCGCGGGCTCGAGTACTACGACATGCCCGCGGTGCGCACGGTCGCGCGCGGTTCGGCGAAGCAGAATTACCGTGCGTCCGCCCTTATCGTGGGCATCGTCAACAGTCGTCCCTTCCAGATGCGGAGGCGGCAGTCATGATCGTTACAAGAATGGCGTTACCACGCCGGACGTTTCTTCGCGGGTTGGGGGCAGCCGTCGCGTTGCCGTTGCTCGATGCGATGGTGCCGGCCTTTTCCGCGACGGTGAAAAGCGCCGCGAAGCCGATCTGCCGCATGGGATTCATCTACGTGCCAAACGGCGTGGCGATGAACGACAGCCTGAACTACTGGACGCCGAAAGGCTCGGGCGCCGGATTCGACTTCTCGCCGATTCTCGCGCCGCTCGTCCCGCACCGCGATCGGCTGACGATCGTCAGCGGCCTGGCGCAGAAGCAGGGGGAGTCGCAGGGCGACGGCAACGGCGAGCATACGCGGGCCTGCGCGACCTGGCTTGCAGGCGTGCACCCGAAGAAAACCGAGGGTTCCGACATCAGGCTTACGACGACGGCCGATCAGATCGCCGCGGCCCATCTGGGCAAGGAAACCGTGCTGCCGTCGATGGAGATGATTGCCTCGGAAATCGATCTCGTGCTTGGCGGCCAGTGCGAGGCGGGGTACAGCTGCGCGTACATGAACACCGTGTCATGGCAGTCGCCGACGACGCCGCTGCCGGTCGAGAACAACCCGAGCGTGGTCTTCGATCGGCTGTTCGGCGAGGGCGGGAGTCCCGACGAGCGGCTCGATCGGATGAAGCGGAAGCGCAGCCTGCTCGATCGCGTCAACAGCGATCTGGCCCGTCTTCAGCGCTCGCTCGGGCCGTCGGACCGGCTTCGGATCTCGGAGTACCTCGATGCGGTGCGCGAAGTCGAGCGGCGTATTCAGATGGCCGAAGAGCAGAACAGCAACTCGACCTTGCCGGTCCCGAATCGTCCGATCGGCATCCCCTCGCAGGTACGACGATCACCTGCGGCTGCTCTACGACCTGCAGTGGCTGGCCTATCAGGGAGACCTGACGCGCGTGTTCTCGCTGATGTACGGCCGCGAGCTGAACAGCCGGAGCTATCCGGAGATCGGCATCTCGGAGCCGCATCACGGGCTGTCGCATCACGGCGATCGGCCGGAGCAGATCGAGAAGTTCTCGCGGCTCAACACCTATCAGGTCCAGCTGTTCGCGTATTTCCTCGACAAGCTGCGGTCGACGCCCGACGGCGACGGCAATCTCCTCGACCATACGATCCTTCTGTATGGCGGCGCGATGAGCAATCCGAACGTCCATCTCCACGTGAACCTCCCGCTCGTGGTCGCGGGCGGAGGCGCCGGGACGTTGAAGGGTGGGCGCCACCTCACGTTCGATCCGGCGAAGAACGTGCCGATGACCAATCTTCTCGTGTCGCTGCTCGATAAGGCGGGAGTGGCGATCGACAAGTTGGGGGACAGTACGGGCAGGATCGATATGGATACGTTGTCGGGGATGTAGGTCCAGGAGTCTGAAGAGTCGGGGGAGTCTGAAGAGTCGACGAGTCCAAAGGGTCGGGAGAGTCCGAAGAATCCTATGAGTTGTGAGAGCTGGAGGCGTGTAAAGGGTTGCGTGCTCGTGCTGGCGATGGCTGTCGCCAGTATTGGCGCGGCGGCGCCGCCCGTTGTCGAGGCGGTGAAGGGCGGGAATGTCGATGCCGTCCGAACGCTGCTCGCGAAACGAGCCGATCCGAATGCAGCCGAAGCCGACGGCACGACGGCCCTGCATTGGGCGGCGCATTTCGACAATCTCGCGGCGGCCGATCTGCTGATCAAGTCGGGCGCCAACGCGCGCGCCGCGAACCGGTATGGCGCCACGCCGCTCTGGCTCGCGTGCATCAACGGCAGCGCGCCCATGATCGAGCGGCTGCTCAACGCGGGTGCCGATCCGAACACGACGATGCCCGAGGGAGATACCGCGCTGATGACGGCGGCGCGCACCGGCAACGTCGCGGCCGTGCGCGCGCTGCTGACGCGTGGGGCCCGCGTGGATACCGCAGAGCAGTGGAAGGGACAGACGGCGCTCATGTGGGCGGCCGCCTCGAACAACGCGGCTGTCGTCGAGGCGCTCATCGAGGCCGGCGCTGACGTCCATACGCGCACGAAGTATCAGACCGTGCCGCTCTTCCAGACCGGCGGCTTCGGACGCCGGGCGGAAAGAAATTCGGACGTCACCAGGCAGTCCGGGTTCATGGCGCTGCACTTCGCCGTCCGCGCAGGCGCACTCGACGCCATCAAAGTGCTGTTGAAGTCCGGCGTAACCGTACATGACCTCACCTCGGACGGTACCGGTGTGCTGGTGATGGCCATTGCCAGCACGCACTACGACCTGGCGGAATGGCTGCTCGAACAGGGCGCCGATCCGAATGCGGCTGCCCAGGGATGGACGCCGCTCCATCAAATCGCGTACACGCGGCGTCCGAACACGGGTGTCAACAATCCCGGCCTGGTTTCAAGGAGCAGGCTCGACAGCCTGACGCTGGCGCGCCGGCTGATTGCGCGGGGCGCCGATCCGAACCAGGCGGCGACGAAAAATCCCGACGTGACCAGCGTGGGACGGAAGCGTCTGACCGAAGAAGGCGCCACGCCGTTCTGGGTGGCGGCGCAGACGCTCGACCTTCCGTACATGGAACTTCTCGCTGCGCACGGCGCCGATGTGCTGCGCGCCAATGCCACCGGCGACACACCGCTCCTCGCGGCGTCGGGGCTCGTCATCGAGAAGCCTGGCGAGAGTCCGGGTTCGCCCGGAGAAGCCGCGGCGGCGATCAAGTTCTGTCTCGATCGGGGCGCCGATGCGACCACGGTTGATCAGGACGGCAATACCGCCCTTCACGGCGTCGCGATCTGGGGATCGAATGAGGCCGTCGAGATGCTGGTGGCCAAAGGGGCGCGGCTCGACGTGAAGAACAAGAAAGGGCAGACGCCCTGGCGGATCGCCGAAGGTGCGGTGTTCGAAGACGCGGTGCTCGCGCAGCCTGAAACCGCCGCGTTGCTGCGAAAGCTCATGGAATCCCGCGGACTGAAGGTCGAATAAGACAGCGGGTGACGTGTCATGGCGGATGGCAGATGGCGGATGGCAACGGAAGACGTCGTCTGCCATTTGCCATTGGCCATCTGCCCTGACGGTTCACTTGATAAACGTTCCGGCGCGCAGCTCGGCGTAAGCCTGCTGAAGCTCCAGGTTCGTATTCATCACGATCGGCCCGCGCCAGGCCACGGGTTCCTCGAGTGGCTTGCCCGACACGAGCAGAAAGCGGATCCCTTCGTCGCCCGCTTGGACGACGATCTCGTCGCCACGGTCGAAGAGCACGAGCGAGCGATTACCGACCAGATCGAACTCATCGTCTTCTTTCAATCCGGGAGCCCCTGCCCCCCGGTGCGCGCCGCCAACAAGTTCGGTCGCCACTGGCTGCGGATCCGAGGCGTTGCGGAACGTACCCGACCCCGCGAACACATACGCGAACGCGTTGTTCGCCCGATCGACCGCCAGCCGCTTTTGCCTGCCCGGCGGAACCGAGACGTCGAGATAGCGCGGGTCTGCCGCCACGCCTTCAACGGGACCCGCCTTCCCCCAAAAGTCGCCGATCACGACGCGCACGCGCGTGCCGTCGTCGTCGGTCACTTCGGGAATATCGGCCGCCGAGATGTCCTGATAGCGCGGCTTCGTCATCTTCAACGAGGAAGGCAGGTTCGACCACAACTGGAACCCATGCATGAGACCCTGCCCGTCGCCTTTGGGCATTTCCTGATGCAGGATGCCGCTGCCCGCCGTCATCCACTGGACGTCACCGGGACCCATCCGGCCGCGATTGCCGAGGCTGTCGCCATGCTCGACCGTGCCGGCCAGCACATAGGTAATCGTCTCGATGCCACGGTGCGGATGCCACGGGAACCCGGCGAGGTACGCGTCGGGATTGTCGTTTCTGAAATCGTCGAACAGGAGAAACGGATCGAACTCGGACGTGTTGCCGAATCCGAACGCGCGGCGCAGCGCGACTCCCGCACCTTCCATGGTCGCAACCGATTGACGGACGTCTTTGACTGGCCGAAGGGACATGCTGACCTCCCGCGGTTCTACGTTCTGGGTTTATGTTCTGGGTTCTGGGTTCTGGTTCTACGTTCTTATTCCGGGGTCTGTTCGTCCCCACCTCGCAGAACCCAGAACCGCAGAACCAGAACCGCAGAACCTAGAACCCAGAACCCCGAACCGAATTGCGTACTTATGACGTGCCGACCGCCGCGATCGGTTCGTAAAGGGGGTCGGGAGGGTTTTCGCCGGGCCTTTCCGAAAACCCCTCCCGACCCCTTTACTAGAGACGATCGATCCACTCGACGATCGTGTCCTGAATCTCCGAATAAACAACAGGTTGCCTCGCCTTCTGATCGCGTCCCGCAATCTTGAACGAATGATCGCCGCCATCCACCGTGTGAAGCGTCGGCAGCGGCGCGAGGCTCGACAGGATCGGCTTCAGCTCGGAGGGAGTGCCGAACGTGTCGCGCGTACCCTGCACGAACAGCATCGGACGCCGCACGCCCGGCAGATGCGCGTCACGCGTCTGCTCGGGGCGTCCCGGGGGATGCAGAGGATATCCCAGCAGCACGATCCCGTTGATCGAGAGATCGTGATCCTCCGCGGCCATGTGCGTCGACGCGCGACCGCCCATCGATTTTCCGCCGATGAACAGGCGCTCGCGCGCCCCGGCGACTTCGGAACGGGCGACACCGATGACGGCGCGAAAGCAGGCCACGAGCTGCGGCATCCGATCGGGCACTTTCCGCCCATGCTCTGTGTACAGGAAATTGAACGTGAGGGCGTCGACGCCACGTTCGCTCAACGCGCGTGCGAAGCCGACCATGAACGGATGTCGCTGAGGGGCGCCGGCGCCGTGCGCGAGGATGATGGCGGCGCGACGACTGGAGGAACCCGCCGCAGGATAGAGCAGCGCCGTCGTGCGTTGGCCGCTTTCGAGATCGACCACCAGCGATTGCGGGTCCACCTAGCGATCCTAAAACAGTTTTCAGTCTTCAGTTGTCAGTTCTGAACCCTGAACCACTGATGACTGACAACTGAGAACTGAAAACTACCCGCTGTGATCGCGCCCGGTGAGCTGGTCGAGAAAGTGCACGATTGTCGAAAACCCTTCCGGCTTGAAAAACACGAAGCCCTTCTGCTTGGTGATGGCCAGCCGTTCGGCTTCGGTCAACAGGCTGCCGGTGACGATCAGAACGGGGATCTCGCGAAATTCGGGAACCTGTACGCAGATCGGTGAGAACGTCGAGTCCCGTGCGTCCGTCGGGCAGGCGCATGTCCAGCATGGCGGCGATCACCGGCGTCGTTCGCAGCAGCTCAATGGCGGCGTCAACCGTTTCCGCCTCGACGCAGGCGTACCCCGATCCTTTGAGAAAACGGCGCGCCGCATGCCGGACGAACGGTTCATCGTCGAGGACGAGGACGGTCGGAAGTTGGGATTCCGGCTTCGAATCAGAGTGCACGTAGCTGCATACCTAAAGTAACACCGGAGCGGCGCGACGAATTCGTAAGCCGGTGACCGAAATTGCTGTCGGGAAGACCCGCGAGCCAGATACTAGCAGATACGGCGTACAGGTCGCAGACGATAAGTGACGGGTCTGCATGCAGTTATGTCTTGTGACCCATCGGCCCTTCTTCGGCCCCTCCCTTGCTCATGCCAGTGCGCCCCCCAAAAGGAGGAAGAATGTTTATCTGGGTACTGATCGTAGGCATGGCTATCGTAGGCGGCTTCTGGGTGAAGACCCGCAGGCAGCGCAAGGTCAAGGCGGCGCCGTATGTCGGCGACTGAGTCGAATCGTGCGACAGGGCGCGCGCGCCGGGATGGCACGCGGCGCGCGCAGCCTGCCCGGAGAGTTCCCGCGTGGGCGCTGCTCTCCATGGCACTCTCACCTGAGAACCGTGTGCAATCCGGACGACCGGATGTTGATGCGGCAGTTCAACTTGCCGCCGAGATTGCGCTCTCCGATTACCGCAAGTTCCGGTACAATCGCGACTAGTTTCCTCGGGGGCGTCCGCTTGGGCGGACGCCGCGGTCTTTTTCTGCGCCTGACTTGATCACGATGCGACGGATTGTTGCCGTCACGGTAGCCGTGTTGTTTTGCGCCAGCGCGCCCGCGCGTGCGCAGGAGTTCGTCTACGAAGTCTTCGGCGCCTACCTCGAATCCCTTCGCGACCAGGCTGGCATTCCCGGTCTCGCGGCCGCCATCGTCGACGTCAACGGCATCGTCTGGGAAGGGGCCTATGGGCGGCAGGACATCGGCCGCGGCATTGCGACCCGCACCGACACACCATTCCGTGCCGACGGGCTGACGCAGATGATGACGGCGGTCATGATCCTCCGCTGTGCCGAAGAAGGACGGCTGGACGTGGACGCGCGGGTCGGATCGTTGCGCAACGACACACCCGAGCCCGACGCGACCCTCCGTCAGCTCCTGACGCACACATCGGGACCGCCCGAGAACCTGACCTACGCGTACCGGCCCGAGCGGCTCGCGCCCCTCTGGCCGATTCTGCGGACGTGCACCCTCGACTCCTATCGCGAGACCTTCGCGAACCTGTTGGGGCGCCTGGGCATGTTCGACTCGATTCCTGGAGTGAACATCGTGTCGCTGGGGCCGGGGGCCGAAGGTGTGCCAGACCCGCTCGACGTAGAGCGCTACAACGCGCTGCTCCAACGTCAGGCCACCCCCTACGCGGTAGACGATCGCAGACGCGCCACGCAGTCGTCCTATCCCGAATCGGCCCAGTCGCTGACGCCGTCGATGGGACTCGTGACCACCGTGCGCGATCTTGCGAAATTCGACCTCGCGCTCAGGCAGGGGTTGCTGGTCTTGCCCGGAACCCTCTTCCAGGCCTGGAATGCGCCCGGGAATGCTGCCGGCGTCGCGCTGCCCCATGGTTCGGGTTGGTTCGTTCAGTACCGACAATGGCGAACAGGTCGTCTGGCAGTTCGGCATGTCGGAAAACGCTTCGTCATCGCTCATGATCACGTTGCCGGCCCGTGGATTGACGCTGATTCTCATGGCGAACAGCGACGGCCTGGTCAGGCTGTATTCGCCGACAAACGGCGATGTGTCGGTGTCACCGTTTGCAAAGCTGTTCTTGAACCTGTTCGTCCGATAGATGAGGACAGGATGCCTGATTATTCCGTTGCTGCTGTTGATGCCGGCGACGGCGACGGCTGAGTGGCAGGTTCGGCCGTTCATCGGGTTTACGTTCGGGGCGGAGACCAGCTTTATCGACCCGGAGAACGCCATTGTCGACAATAACCTGGTGATCGGCGCGTCGGGCGGTTGGCTGGGTGAAATCTTCGGCCTGGAAGCCGACTGGGGCCGGGCGCCAGGGTTTTTTCAGACCGATTCGGTCGCCGAGCCGCTGGTGACACAAAGTGCGGTGACGACGCTGACGGGCAATATCGTGATTGCCTGGCCGCGGCGGCTGGCGGGATACGGGTTGCGGCCGTATTTTTCGGGTGGTGCGGGACTGATGCACGTCGATCTTCTGGGACGGATCACGGCGATCCGTCACAACCGTACGCTTCCGGCGCTCAGTCTTGGTGGCGGGGTGACAGGATTTCTTACTGACCGCGTCGGTTTGAATTGGGACATCCGGCGCTTGAGCACGATGCGGGGCGAGGGCGAGACGCTGGGGAACAGTCTTGGCGACGAGCAACTCTCCCTATGGCGCGCGACGATGGCCGTCGCGCTGAGGTATTAGGTGATACAAAGAAGCTGGAAACCAGAATCTGGCAGGTCTGTGCTGATGTTTGTGCTTGGCGTCCTGCATGCTGAGCGCGGTCACCTACGCTGACGGGATCCTGCGAATCGTGCCGCTCGTGCGCGACGATCAGGTGATCGTGTCGGTCGACCTGGACAACGGATACACCGAGGAAGTCCGGCAGGTCATCAACGGCGGCGTCCGCACGACGTTCACCTACGATGTCGATTTGAAGATGATTGTGCCCGCCTGGGTGGACCGGACGATTGCGTCACTCGTGGTGACGAGCATCGATCACTACGACACGCTGACCCGAAAGCACACGTTGTCGCGCATGGTGGATGGCCGCCTCCTCGCCTCGAGCGTCACCGAGAGCGAAGCCGTTGCGAAGAAGTGGCTGACCTCGCTCGAAAATCTGCCGCTGTGCCGCACATCGCGGCTCGACGCTCACCGCGAGTACTACGTGCGCATCAGCGCTCACGTCCGCCCGCCGGGGGCCACGCTGCTGGGGTGGGCAAACGGCGTCACGAACCTGGCGAAGTTTACGTTCGTTCCCTGACGCGGGTTTTTGACGCAGAGACGCAAAGGCGCAGAGATCTTTTGTTGAAGAATTCTGGGCCTTCCAAAAAGTCTCTCTGCGACTCTGCGACTCTGCGTCGAAGAAGCGATCGCTACTGAACGTCCAGCAACTCCATCTCAAACAGCAACGTCGAATCCGGCGGGATGATGCCGTCGCCCGCGCCGTCGCGGCCGTACGCGAGATCGGATGGGATGATGAGACGCCGCCTGCCTCCCACTTTCATGCCGTCGAAGCCCTGATCCCAGCCGGGAATCACCTGGCCCGCGCCAAGCACGAAGTCGAACGGTCCCCGATCTTTCGACGAGTCGAACATCCGGCCCTTCATGCCGGGCTTCGAGGGGTCATACAGCCAGCCGGTGTAATGCACCTGCAGGCGCGAGCCCTTCTGAGCCGCTCGGCCCGTGCCCGTCTGCACGTCGGTTCTCGTAAACGCCGGTCGCGCCGGCGCGGCCGGCTTTGGCGCGTCGGCCTTCGCAGCAGGTGGCGGTGTCGTCGCCGGACTGCTGGTGGCCGGCGCAGCCGGTGTCTCCGCTGGTTTGGCGGCCTCCGGTGCCGGGGCGGCCGGTGTTGCCGGCGCAGGAGCCGAGGCCGGCGGTGGTGTTGACGACGGTTGTTCCGCTGGCTGACCACCGCCACAACTGGCGATGAGAAGAACAGACAGCACGGACGCTACAAGAAGTTGTCTTCGCATGCGGGTTCTCAACAAGAGACGAGGAGATACGGAGCGTTCTCCTGTGATTATTGGACCAGGTTGATCAGTTCGATCTCGAAGACCAGCGCGGCATTCGGCGGAATCGTGCCGTCTTGTGTGCCAGACGGGCCGTAGCCGAGGTTCGCCGGCACGTACGCGCGCCGTTTGCCGCCCAGCCGCATGCCGACGAGCGCCTGTTCCACACCGGCCAGCGTCTGCCTGCGGCCGATCGTGACCACGAACGGTGTGCCCGTCTGGGTGGACGAGATGAACTGCCGGCCTTTGCTTTCGGTGCCGCTGGAGTTGAACAACCAGCCCGTGTAGTTGAACGTGGCCACATTCCCGGCAGCGGCCGGATTGCCGGTACCGACGACCAGATCCGTGAGCGTGTACTCGATGTCGGCGTCCGACGGATCGACTGGAGTGTCGTTGCCGGTCTCGCAGCCGGACGCGATCAGGGCTACTGCGATGACGAGGAGAAAGCTGACGCGAAAGGCTGCCCTCATTGCGTCAGGCTCAGAAGCTCGACTTCAAAGACGAGCGCGGCGTTGACTGGGATGCCTGCCGGGGGTTGTGCCCCGTAGGCCAGGTTGGAGGGCACATATATACGCCGCTTGCCGCCGACGCGCATGCCAGTGACGCCCTGATCGAAACCAGCGACGACTCCCCCGGAACCGAGCCTGAATGCGAACGTGCCGCTTTGCTGAAATGCGCCCTTGTTGTCTGCACCGGCCGGGTTGTAAAGCCACAGTGAGTAGCCGACGTTGGCGGTGTTTCCACTTGCCGCGGTCGCGCCGGTGCCTGTGACGAGGTCCACAGTGCTGAACTGAATACTGACCTGCGACGGGTCGTTGGGATTGCCGCCGCCACTGTCGCCGCCGCATGCGCTCGCGATGAGTGCCACGATGAGAACCGCAAAAAGCTGCTTCAAGAACCGCCTCCAGAATTGAGGGCCTTCTGTACCATTCCACGAATTTTCGTGATGTTGTCCGTCCGGACCGGACACGTCATGTCGGTGGCGACGCACTGCGCGAGGGTCATGCCGCAGCCGCAGGTGCAGCGCGCGCCGTTCGCTTCGACGAGCGCCGAGTGCTTCTGATCGTCGGTCAGCGAGCTGAAATCGATGGCCGTCAGCTGCCGCTCGCCGTATGCGATGCTCGTTGTGTTGGCCAGGCCATAAAAAATGCCGCCAATGGCGGCAAGGACACCCAGCCAGATAGCCACACTTCTGGCGCGCCGGGCCAGCCTGCTCTGAGCGCCGAATCTGGAACGCGGCTTGGCCCTGGCCACCTATGTCCATTGTAAGTCGGAACCCCGAAGCCGCCCGCATTCCCGGTATCAACTACGTTCGGTAACAAATACGTAAGGGTGCTCGACTATCGTTTCGAATCGGTTGTGACCGACCATTGACCGACCATCGACCATCCAGACCGTTGCCCATCGCCCATCGCCCATCGCCCACAGCCCGTTGCCCATGGCCCAACTGCGACGGCGATATACTCGAAACCATGCGAAAGTTCGGCCTCGTCGTCCTGAGCCTGATGCTCGTGGTCGCCGCCCTCGCGGCCGCGGGATTTCGTCTGCAGCGTGGCGGAAACGGCTGGCCCCGGTTCATCGCGCGCTCGCAGCAGGACGCGCTGGAAGCCGACCGCGCCCGCCAGCGCGAGAGCGCTGAGGCCGCATCCGCCGCCGCGCAGACTTCGCCGGTCGCTTCGGCGGACAAGCCCGCGTTCGCGCAGACTGCGCCGGTCGCTACGGCGGACAAGCCCGCCGTCGCGCAGACTTCGCCGACCGCTCCGGCGGACAAGCCCAGCAGTAGTTGGACCGACTTCCGCGGGCCGAATCGCGACGGGCGCTATACCGCGACACCGATCCGCACCAGCTGGCCGCGCGAAGGGCTGCGACGGTTGTGGAAGCAGCCGGTCGGCGGCGGGTATGCCTCGTTCGTTGTCGCCGATGGCCGTGCATTCACCATCGAGCAGCGCCGGAACGAGGAAGTGGTTGCGGCTTACGACATTCAGACCGGCCGGGAACTGTGGACCAACAGCTGGACCGCGAACTTCCAGGAGTCGATGGGCGGCGACGGTCCGCGCGCGACGCCGACCTGGCACGAAGGGCGCCTCTACGCGCTCGGCGCCGAAGGCGAGCTGCGCGTGCTCGACGCCGCGAAGGGCACGCTGGTCTGGCGTCGCAACATTCTCAGCGACAATCGCGCCGACAATCTGAGCTGGGGCATGTCCGCGTCACCCCTCATCGTCGATGACAAGGTCATCGTCCTGCCCGGTGGCACGCGCGGCAGTTCCGTCGTGGCGTACAACAAGCTGACCGGCGCTCCGATCTGGAAAGCGCTTGAACGACGAGGCGTCGTACACGTCGCCGATGCTCGCGACCATCGCCGGCGTGCGGCAGCTGCTCGTCGTCACGGCGGCGCGCGCGATCGGCCTGACGGTCGAGAACGGGACGCTGCTGTGGGAGTACCCGTGGAGCACGTTCAACGGCATCAACGTCGTCGCAGCCGATTCCGTTCACGCACGAGGGGCGCAATCTGATGTTCATTTCGGCCGGGTACGGTCATGGCGCCGCGGTGTTCGAGCTGGTCAAGACCGGCGATCGTTTCCAGACGAGGACGGTCTGGGAAAACCAGCGGATGAAGAACAAGTTCACCAGCTCGGTGCTGCACAACGGGCTACATCTACGGCCTCGACGAATCGATCCTCGCGAGCGTGAACGCCGTGACCGGTGAGCAGAAGTGGAAAGGCGGCCGCTACGGCTACGGCCAGGTGATGCTCGCCGGCGATCATTTGATTGTGCTGACCGAAGACGGCGACGTGGTGCTCGTGAACGCGACGCCGGCACGGCACGAGGAGCTCGCGCGATTCCCGGCGCTCGAAGGAAAGACGTGGAATCACCCGGTCATCGCCGACGGCACGCTGCTCGTCCGGAACCTCCAGGAAATGGCGGCGTTCGATATCCGCTGACGCCACTGTCGCTGTTTATTTTTTCGGGGCCGCGATGAACTTGTAGCCGACGCCTCTGACGGTCAGCAGGTGGCGTGGGCGAGAGGGTTCCTTCTCGACGTACTTCCGCAGGCGCGCGATGAAGTGGTCGATGGCGCGCGTGTCGGTGTCCTCGCGCAGGTTCCACACGTCTTCGAGCATGTTCTTGCGCGACACGGCCTTCCCTTCGTGCTGCACGAGGTAGCGCAGGAGGTTCGTCTCCATCAGCGTCAACGGGTAGGTGCGGCCCGCCGCCACGCAGCTCCTGCGCATCGAAGTCCACCACCTTGTCGGCGAACTTGTACACGTCGCGCGAGGCGACCGCCGGGGCTGCGGCCGCGTGATTCAGACCGCGGATGGTCGCATGCCACGTGTGCCGCCGCAGCAGCGCATTGATGCGGGCGACGAGAATCGACAGCTCGAAGGGCTTGGGGAGATAGTCGTCGGCCCCGGCCTCGAATCCTCGCAGCACGTCCTCGGCCCGGCCGCGGGCGGTGAGCATGAGAATCGGCGTCAGCCATCCCTTCGCGCGCATGCGCGAAGCGACGGCAAAACCGTCCATGCCGGGCAGCATCACGTCGAGCACGACGAGATCGACGCCCGAGGGATGCGACTCGAGCTCCGCGAGCGCGGCTTCGCCGTTGTCTCGCAGCGTCACGTCGTGGCCGTCGGCTTCGAGGTTGAAGCACAGCCCCGAGGCGATGTGCGCTTCGTCTTCGACGATGAGCAGTCTCGACATCAGAGGGACAGCGAGCGCGCGTCGGGTGCCGACGGCAGTTCGAGCGTGAAGGTGGCGCCGCGCCCCACGCCTTCGCTCTGGGCGAAGGCGCGGCCTCCGTGCTGTTTCGCGGTTTGCGCCACGATGAAGAGGCCCGAGGCCCGTGCCCTTCACGCGCTGCGTCAGCGCCCCGGCGTCCGGTAGAAGCGGCCGAAGATCCGCTTGGTTTCGTTCGGCGGAATGCCCGATGCCCTGATCGCGCACGCGGACGACCGCGAGGTCTTCGTCGCCCTTGCCGACCTCGACCTCCACGCGAACGTGATCGCGGGAATACTTCACCGCGTTGTCGAGCAGGTTGAGGATGGCGCCCCGCAGATGGTCGGGATCCCCGAACACCTCGATCGGCTCGTGCGCGGCGCCGACCATCTGAAGAGCCTCGGCGGGCAGGCGCCGCTGCGATTTCGTCACCGCGATGCACTCCTCCGCAAGCGCCTTCAGGTCGACGCGCACCTGCTGGAACGGTCCGCGTCCCTTCTGCCCGGCCGAGAGGACCTGTTCGATCAGGTGCAGCAGGCGGTCGCTGTCCTGCAGCATCACGTCGTAAAACTCGCGCCGCTTGCTGTCGTCGACGGCCTGGCCGCGCGACTTGAGCGTCTCGAGATGCAGGCGGATGGACGTCACCGGCGTTTTCAGTTCGTGGGTGACGGCGTTCACGAACGCGTCGTGCTGTTCGTTGCGCCGGATTTCGCGCACGAGAAACGTGGTGTTGAGAATGAGGCCGGTGATGATGGCCGCAAAGACGAGACTGCCAACCAGGAGCGGGACGATTTCACGAAGCGTGAGGACGACCCATCCCACGTTCAGGGCGACGGCCAGGGCGACCAGGCAGACGCAGAACGTGACGAAGAAGGCGATGACGCCCTGGCGCCCGGGGGCGACGGACATGGGGTAACTATAAAGGGGTCGGGAGGGTTTTCGATGAAATGCTGCGAAAACCCCTCCCGACCCCTTTCAATACTACGCGGCTTCTTCGAGGCTGGCGTCGATCGCGGCGCGCCGCACCTGCGTGGCCAGCCCGAGCGACTGGAAGAGGCGGATGTGCCAGTAGGTGATGTCGATCTCGTACCACGCAAGGCCGTGTGCGGCCGACGTGGGATGCGCGTGGTGGTTGTTGTGCCAGCCCTCGCCAAAGCTCAGACGCGGCCACCCACCAGAGGTTGCGCGAGTCGTCTCGGGTCTCGAAGCGGCGCGATCCCCACATGTGCGTGGCCGAGTTCACCAGCCAGGTCACGTGCAGACCGACCGTGGTCCGCAGGAAGACGCCCCACAGCACCCAGTTCCATCCACCGATGGCCAGCAGGAGAAAGCCGAGCACGGTGAGCGGAATCCAGTGGGTACTTGCTGATCCAGACGTGGAACGGATCCTTGCCGAGATCGGGCGCGTACTTCGCGGTGATCGTGTTGTCGTTGTGCAGCGCATCGCCGAAAAGGATCCAGCCCATGTGCGCCCACCAGCCGCCGTGCAGCGGTGTGTGCGGGTCGTGGTCGGTATCGGAATGCTGGTGATGCTGGCGGTGCGTGGCGACCCAGAAGAGCGGTCCGCCTTCGAGCGCGAGCGTCGCGCACATGGTCAGGAAATATTCGACAGGCTTCGACGTCTTGTACGACCGGTGGGTGAGCAGCCGGTGATACGCCATGCCGATGCCGAGCGATAACGAAATGTAATAGGTGACGAGAAAGACCGCGAGTCCTCCCCACGTGAACTGGAAGAGCGCCCACACCGCGCCGATGTGGAAAAGCGTCATGAAAAACGCCGTGGTCCACGACAACTTGCTATAGCGCCCGGACAGGGCAGCAACGGATGCCAATGTTTTTTAACTCCTGTTGTTTGTCGAAAGAATGGCCCCATGACGATAGCAAGCCGGGGCGATGACGTTTGTAAGACTTCTGTAAGCGACCTAACAGGCTGGTAAATCAGCTGGTTACGGCCGAATATCCACGCGCCTGCAGATTGAACAGGGTGGCGTACATCCCGTGCTGGGCGAGCAAATCGGCGTGGGAACCGTCTTCGACGACCTTCCCGTCATGCAGCACGATGATGTGCTCAGCCATGCGCACCGTCGAGAAGCGATGTGAAATGAGCAGCGAGATGCGATCCGTTCCGTGCTCGCGCAGCCGATCGATCATCGCCGCTTCGGCGATGGCGTCGAGCGCCGCCGTCGGCTCGTCGAAGATCTGCACCGACGCGGGACGGAAGTACAGGCGACCGAGCGCGAGCCGCTGCCATTGCCCGCCCGACAACTGGCGCCCGCCCGGAAACAATCGTCCGAGCATCGTCTCGTAGCGCTCCGGCAGTTCGTTGACCACGTCCACCGCTCCGGACTTTTCACCAGCCTGCTGAATCGACGCATCTTCCTGCATCCGGTCGGTGCGGCTGAGGCCGATGTTCTCGCGCGCCGTCATCTGATACTGGCCGTAGTCCTGGAAGATGATGCTCATCTCGCGCTGCACGCTGCGCGGATTGAAGCGCGACGCGTCGAGGCCATTCAGGAGGATGCGGCCCGCCGTGGGCTCGAACAGTCGGGTGACGAGCTTGACGACGGTGGTCTTGCCCGCGCCGTTTTCGCCGACCAGCGCGAGCGCCTGTCCTCTGGCGATCGTGAACGAGACCTCCGACAGCACGTCGCGGTCGGTCAGCGGATAGCGGAAGCTGACGCGCTCGAATTCGATGGACTCGATCGGCCCGCGCCATTCTTCGCCTTCGTCGAGGTTGCGAGACGGCAGCTCGAGAAACTCGAACAGGTTTCGCATGTAGAGCAGGCTCTCGTAGATGCCGGTCACGCTGTTGAGGAGCGAGGTGAACTGGCTCTGAATCTGCACGATCCCGCCGACGAAGAGGGCGAAATCGCCGACCGTGATCGTGGCGTTGGCCGCCCGCCGCAGGACCGAGAGCGTGGCGAACGCGATCAGCAGGGCCGACCCGAGCGTCGCGGCGAGTCCCCACGCGCTGCGCCGTCCGAGCAGATTGACGTATTGCGCGCGGAACTTCAGGTAGTAGTCCTGCCAGCCCTCGAGCAGGTATCGCTCGAACCCGAACAGCCGCACTTCCTTGACGAGCGAGTCGGATGTGAGGATCGAGCCGAGATAGTTCTGATGGCGCGCGTCGGTCGCGCGCCGCCGCATCTGCCGGTATCCTTCGGCGCCAAAGCGGCTCGAGACAACGACGCCGGGAATGCTCGCGAGGAGAATCAGGGGCAGCACCTGCCATCCAAGACGCGACATCAGGCCGGCGATCGAGGTCAGGGTAATCAGCGCCTGGCCGATCCCGATGATCTGGAACATGACGCCAAGCGGGCGCGAGCCGACCTCGTTGTAGGCATTGCGAAGCGCATCGTAGGTTTCGGCGTTCTCGAAGCTCTCCACGTCGAGCGCCGCGGCCTTGTGCAGGATGCGGAGGCTGATGCGGTTCTGCAGCGTGTCGCCCAGCAGCTCGCGCGACGTGCTGTAGAGCGTCTGCACGAGCGACGAGACGATCGTGATGCCGACCTGCAGCGCCAGCAGCATCGCCAGCCGCCGGTAGGCTTCGTCCGCGCTTGGCACTGCTCCGGAAATGGCGCGGGCGACTTCGTCCACGAGCAGCTTGCCGACCCACAAGGTTGCCGCCGGGACGAGCGCGAGCAGCGCGCTGAGGCCGAGAATCAGCGAGAGCAGACCCGGGCTGGCGGACCACACGAGGCGCGCCGTCGCCGCAAGATCGGCGAGCATCTGCCGCGTGCGCACGCCGAGCGGAAGCGCGGGCTCGGGCTTTGGCTGACGGGCTCCGGCGTGGTCTTTAGGCGGCACCATCGCAATCGTACTAGACCGTCCGAAACTGGGAACAGCGGGCGCCGAAGACACGCGAATTTGCTGGCAATTTCACGCAGCTGATGCGGCACGCGCGTTGCTCCCGGAGGCTTTCATGTGGTTGCGCGCCCGATCCAAGACGGCGCTGTGCTTGAGCGTGGCGTCGTTTCTCTTTACGCCCGCGATCGCGAAGCACCAGGAAACGACCGCCGTACGGCTGCCCGCGCATCGCGTCGCGGTGGAGCCCCTCACGTGCGATCGGAAGGTCATCGATCCCATCAGCTACGAGATGGCGACGGTCGGTCAGGCGCAAACACTGCTGAGCGACCGGTCTGATTTCCGGGATGCGTTCCTCGTCAACAAACACGTCAGCACGCTCGACGATCTGAACTGCGACATTCAGGAGCTCGCCGAGCGCGCGCTCGAGCGCGATCCGCGCAACATGATGGCTGCGAGCATGCTCGCGCGGCAGCGATCCCCTGGAGCCAGGTAAAGGAGCTGCGTTCCGGTAACTGGGTGCTCTGGTTCAAGCTCGCCAAACCAGCGACAGTGACTTCGGATCGCGGCATCAGGAAGACGCTCGGCGAGATCAAAGTGAACCTGCATGGCGAAACTGGCGTGGTGAAATTCCTGGCCGAGCGGAATCCAGACTTCGATCCAGAGTGGGATGATGAGACCGACGCAGTCCGGAACCTTCGCGGCATCGCCCTTGGGCCGTGGGACTACAACCGCCGCCTGCGCGACCTGATTCTGAGGTTTGCGGAGCCCGCCGGGCACATAAAGCGCACGTCGGCCGGTAAGGGAGCTGGGTGGTAATGGCAAGAATGGCAAATGGTATTTTCCATTTGCCATCTGCCATCCGCCATGTGCCATCCCTATTTCGGCGCGGCCGCGCCCCGTCCGCGCATCCCGCGCTCGGTCGAAGGCGGAACCATTCCCTTCGTTCGCATGTAAACCGTCAGGATTCCGTATTCCTCGTTGCCGTGCACGATCAGGTTGGTGAGCACCGACGCGCGCGCGACTTCGTTCTGCCCCTGCTTCACCAGCTCGACCGCGCTCTGGTCGGTCAGGTTTGCGAAGGCCGGATCGCAGAACGCAAACGAATCGGTGAGAGCCTTGATGATCTCGTCGCGCGTCTTCATCGTCTGTTCGAGGTTCTGCCCCTGGTGCGGGTTCGCCTCGCCTCTGGCGGCGGCACAGGCGTTGAACTGCGAGTTGGCCACGTGCGCGAGCTGCCCGCCGTAGGGCCGGATTTCAGGAGACGGGCGATAGCCGTAGTCGGCCTCGCCAAACTTCTGCGCGCTTTCGGTGAGATTCAGCTTCAGGGTGTTGTACGACCGCCGGAGCCCTTCGCTCAGCGGAACCTTCTGCCCACCCGCGGCCGGCGCCTGCGCCTGGACCGTAGCTGCCACGAGCGCGCACGCGAACATCAGACAAACCACTGCTTTCATAAACGCTCCTTCTGGAGTTGCGGAATGGCACATTATTCCAGATTTTAGTTTCTAGATTTTAGTTTCTAGATTCGGTACAGTGACGCCTCCTGGAGGGTCCATGACGATGCCGCCCGCGTTTTCCCGTCGCGAGCTCCTGAAACGGCTGGGATTAGCCGGTGTGGGCGTGCTCGCGCTTCCAGAGCTCAGCCGCGTGCTGTCGTTCAGGCAGCAGGTGCTGGCGCAGACAAACGTGCTGAGCCAGGCCGAATCCGCCACGCTGGCGGCGATCTGCGCGCGCATCATCCCGACCGACGACAACGGCCCGGGCGCCGCCGAAGCCCACGCCGCCACCTATATCGAACGGTCCCTGGGCGGATGGCTGGCGTCATCCCGCGAGACCTATACAGCGGGCCTGGCCGCCATCGACGAAGCGGCGCGCGCGAACGGCGGCCGGCGTTTCGTCGAGCTCGCGCCTGACCAGCAGGATCGCGTGCTGGCCTCCATGGAACAGACGCCGTTCTTCGCGCTCGTGCGCACGCACACGATCCAGGGCACGTTCTGCGATCCGGCATATGGCGGCAACCAGAATTTCGTCGGCTGGGATCTCATCGGCTATCCCGGCGTGCGCCTGAACGTCACGGCCGCGGACCAGCGCATGAGCGAATACGCGAAGCCGGTGCGCAGGTCGGCCTACGACTACGCGATGTTCGCGAACACGATGGGGGCGTCCGATGCCCACTAACCTGAAACCGACCGATGTCGTCATCGTGGGCATGGGCGCCGCCGGAGGCGTGGCCGCACTGCCGCTGGCCCAGGCGGGCCTCGCCGTAATCGGTCTCGAAGCCGGACGCTGGTTGACGCCGAAGGACTTCGCACCAGACGAGCTGCGCAACAACTATCGCGCGTGGCCGCACTCGGTACAGAAGGCCAACCGCGAGGTGCCGACGCACCGGCCGAATGCGTCGGCCCCGTACTCCGCGCGCCCGTCCTTTCACCCGATGATGAACGGTGTCGGCGGCACGTCGCTCCACTACTGGGCGCAGAGCTGGCGCCTCAGCCCGTGGGACTTCAAGGTCGTCAGCGAGACGACGCGCCGCTACGGCGCGTCGCGCATTCCGTCAGGTTCCACCGTCGAAGACTGGCCGTTCGGCGTCGAGGAACTGGAGCGCTACTACGACATCGTCGAGCGCGAGCTGGGCGTGTCGGGGAAGGCCGGCAACATCAACGGCAAGCTCGACCGCCGGGGAAATATCTTCGAGGCGCCGCGCCGGAGCGAATATCCGATGCCGCCGCTGCGATGGACCGACTGGCACGAGAAGATGGCCTCGGCCGCGCGGGGACTCGGATGGAATCCTTTTCCGGGGCCCGCGGCGATCAACACCCGCACCTATGAAGGTCGTTCGGGATGCGCCTATCACGGCTTCTGCGCGCGCGGCGGGTGTCACGTCAACGCAAAAGGCTCGACCGCGGTCACGACGATCCCCAAGGCGCAGAAGACAGGTCACCTCGACGTCGTGACTGACGCGCACGTCACCGAAATCAACGTCGATGGCAACGGCCGTGTGACCGGCGTGTCCTACGTGAAAGGGACGGAGACCTTTTTCCAGCCGGCGAGCGTCGTGCTGCTGGCGATGTACACCTACGAAAACGTGCGGACGCTGTTGCTCTCCACGTCCAAGGCGTTTCCCAACGGCCTGGCGAACAACCACCGGCAGGTGGGCAGGCACTACATCACGCATGCGACCGGCGGCAGCGTGCAGGCGCTGTTCCCGGTGAATCTGAACAACTGGTACGGATTGCCCGCGCAAGGTGTCGCGGTCGACGACTTCGCCGACGACAACTTCGATCATTCGAAGCTCGACTTCATCGGCGGCGGAAACCTGTTCGTGTTTTCCGATCGCCGGCCCATCGGCGCCGCCAGCATGAACACCTTCGGCAAGGTTCCGTCGTGGGGTTCGAAGTGGAAGGCGTTCGTCAAGCAGAACGCCGATCGTGCGCACGGCGCCTACATCCAGAAGTCGACCCTTCCGTACGAGGACAACTATCTCGACCTCGACCCGACGGTAAAGGATCCCCTGGGCCTCCCCGTCTGCCGCATCACGGCCGATTTCAAAGAGAACGAGCGCAAGGCCTCGGCCTTCGTCGCCGACAGGATGGAGCAGTGGTACCGGGCGGCCGGCGCCACCGATGTGATTCGCAACCCGCTGGGCACGATGGGCCCCTCGACGCACGCCTACGGTGGCACGCGCATGGGAGACAACGCCGAGACCAACGTCGTCAATCGATGGGGATTTGCCCACGAAGCGCCGAATCTCGGCGTGCTCGGCGCGTCGGTCATGGGGACGAGCGGCGCTCACAATCCGACGCTGACCGTCCAGGCACTCGCGTGGCGCACCGCGGAATATCTGATCAAGAACTGGAAGTCCGTCGCGTCCGCCTGAGGGCGGATCTGGTCCGCCTAAAGGCGGACACTACGTACGGCTACTTCTGTACTCACGCCTACTTCTGCGGCGGAATTTCCTGCCCGAAGACGTCGGGTTCGGGGCCAGAGTCGGTCTTGCCCGGCAGGTCTACCGTGGATTCGAACTCCTCGATCGACTTGTGCTGATTCTGTTTGCCGGTAATGTCACGATTGTCTTTCTGGCGCGTCTGCTGAGCCTTCTCTTTGCTGGCCGCCCGTTTCGGTGTGTTTGGCATGTGCGTCTCCTGTCGGCGCCGGTTGATCGTTGGCGCACGTGCAGGGTTTGGTGCAACCGCAGTACCAACCGGTTGGTCTATAGTCCATTAGTGCGGGTCTTATCCCTTTCGATTCTGATCGTTACGCTCGCGCGCGCGGCGTCGGCTCAGTCCTCGGCGCCGTATGCCGTTGTGTTCGATCAATACATGACGCCCGCAGCAGGCGCCGAAGATCTCGTCACCGCCCAGCACCTGCTCGCGACGCTCGAAGATCGATGGATCCCGCTCAAGCTCGGGACCGAGCGGACGCGTCTGTCGGTTGCGCGCGGCGCGCTTTTCAGGGCAGGGAAGTTCATCGCGCTCGACGTGCCTCAGGAGCACATGCTCATGGTCGTCGCCCACGAGGTCTTCGGCCATGGCGCGCGATTTCGTGAGCTCGGCGACGGTCGCATCGGATACGGCTTCGACGCGCCCATTCCATACGGCTCTGGTGACGCCTACACGAGCTTCAGCGGCCAGTTTCCCGTTTCTCCCCTCGCACACTTGAGCGTGTCGGCGTCGGGCATCGAAGCCCAGCATTCGCTCGCCGACGCCATTGCCGACCGTGCGGTCGCACGGGGCCGCATCCACTATCGCGAAGCGTGGCTGTACTTCGAATCGCGTTTCACGGGGATGACCTACATCCTGACGGCGTCCGAGAGCTCACGCGAAGGCCATGACGTCGCCGACTTCCTCGAGAATTTCGAAGACGCGTGCAAGGCGCCATGTGCGCCGCTCACGCGGCGTTACGTGCAGGACCGCGCGCTTCTGGCGCTCGCCGATCCGCTCCTGTTCTATGCCCTGTACGGCGTGACGGGGTCGTATATCGGGGATGGAAACCCCACGGGGCCGATGCCGCTGATTCCCGTAGGAGGCGGGGTTCGAATTCTCCCGTCGCTTGGGTACACGCTCGCGCCGTACGGGGCGGAGTGGACGCTCCGCACGTCGTGGCGGACGCCGCAGCGCGCCGACAGGCGAAGGCTGACGCACCTCGTGCTTCGCGTTGGCAACACCGGAGCGAGCACGACGTGGGGGCTGACGGGCCGCGTAGCCGACGTGTGGCGCATCAAGGGCCTGCAAATCGACGCCGCCGTCAATGTGTGGCGTCAGCCCGACGTGTTTGGCGATGAAACATCGGCGCCGTTGGGCACGGGCGCCGGTGCGACGGGTACCGTCCTGCTGCCGCTGCCTGCCTTCCTGCGCTCGCGCTGGTCGGACGCGCTGCACGTGACCGCCGGCTACAAGGCGCGGGGCTACATCCCAGGCGAGCAACTCTCGCGAGGCGCGCTCCTGCGGGCGGGCATCACGCTGCGGTGACATAAAATGTCGCGCGATGAGCGAGCCCGTCCTCGAGCTGATAAATGCCAGCGTCAAGAAAGGCGACCGAACCGTCCTGCACGGGCTGACGCTGAGAATCGGCGTCGGCGAACATACGGCAATCCTGGGACCGAACGGGGCCGGTAAGTCCGTCCTCGTGCGACTCCTGACCCACGAAGAGCGCCCGCTTCCGCTGCCGGGCGACCTGTCGCCCGTACGCGTGTTCGGTGATGACAACTGGAACGTGTTCGAGCTGCGTCCGCAGCTCGGCATCGTGTCGGCAGACCTCCACCATCGTTTCGTCGCGGGCAACAGCGAGGGCCGCATCACCGGGCTCGCGGCGGTGCTGTCGGGTTTTGTCGCCACCCAGGGCATCCTGCGCTACAGCGCGGTGTCCGACGATATGCGCCGCCGCGCGGTCGAGGCGCTGGACCGGATGGCGGCAGGGCACCTCGCACGCAGGCTGATGAACGAAATGTCGAGCGGCGAGGCGCGGCGGGTGCTGCTGGCGAGGGCGCTGGTCACCAGTCCGCGCGCGCTCGTGCTCGACGAGCCAACGACGGGGCTGGACGTCGTCGGGCGCCATCGCTTCATGGAGCGCGTCAGGCATATCGCGAAAGACGGCACGACGCTGATTCTGATCACGCACCACGTCGAAGAGATCATCCCGGAGATTGGCCGGGTCATCCTGTTGCGGAACGGGCACATCGCGGCCGATGGCGCCAAGCGCGACATCCTGACCGAGGGGCGTCTCAGCGATGCCTTCGACGGCCCGATGAACGTGGAGGAAAGCGACGGGTATTTTTTGCGCGCGCGCCTCTAGCGGTACCGAATGAAAGGCGACGGAGGAGTCATGTTCAAGCTCTCTTTACTTCCGATTACCGTGGCTGCCGTGATCGCGTCGGCCGGTCTGGCCGCCGCTCAGGCGTTTCCTGACGGCCCTGGCAAGGACATTCTCGAGAAAAAATGCAGCGTCTGTCATGCACCGGAACAGGTGACGACGTTCGGCCGCAGCGCCGAGGAGTGGCACGAGGTGGTCGTGAACATGATCGACCTCGGGGCCGAATTGAACGAAGAAGAAGCCAAGGTGCTGGTCGAGTACCTGGCCAAGAACTGGCCGCTGAAGGGCTCGACACCGTCGGGGGACAAGCCCGCCGACAAGCCAGCGGAGCCACAGGGTGATAAACCGGCGGAAAAGCCGGCGGAAAAGTCCGTACCGCCAGGAGCAGGGCAGGTACACGAGGAAGCCCGACTCCCGCCGATTCGTCTGAAACCCGTCTCATCACATAGCAGGCCGTAGCGTTTGCGGAGGACAGGGCCGGCACGCTTCCGGCCCTCCCGCCCCTTAGCTCTCGCCCGATCTCCCTTTTTTTGGTACATTAGCGCCATGCCCGCTCCCGTCAAAAAAAGCCCTTCAGAGCTGCAGAACCAGGAAAATGAAGTGTACAAAGCCCTTAGGGCCTGGTACATGATCCCTGGCATTCAGCGGGAACTTCGCCACAAAGAGAATGAGGCCGTGCAGACCGTTCTCGAAGTCTTCGAAAGCCGCAAGCGGAATCGGAAGGCGAACGAAACCTAAGTAGGCTCGACGTTATCGTCGTCCACCAGCTCGTCTTCCCTGGGTGGTTGGGGACCCGGGACGATGCCGGCGATGTCGGGATCTATGTCCCCGGGCTGACGAGGGCTGTTCGAGCGGCTGGTCTTGGCTTCCTGACGGCGCTCGAACTTCATTTTCTGCTTTTCCTGCCGGGCACGCTCTTTGTGCCGCTTTTGTTGCGATGGACGCGATCGGTTAGCCATGAATCCCCTTAAAGTCTCATATTTTCGACGGAATTCCTAGTGTTGTTGACAGCCTTTGAAGACGATGCTACCTTGTGTATCAAAGGTAGCTTGAATGGCAATTGCGACGACGGCCCACATCCACGAGAAGTTTGCGTCGATCCGGAAAGGGCTGCTCGAGTTTCTGATTCTCAAGATCGTCGCCCGCGACAAGGTGTACGTGGCCGACCTGCTCCAACGGCTCAGCACGACCGAGTTCGCGACGCAGGAAGGCACACTGTACCCGCTCTTGAGTAAGATGCGGCGCGAGGGCACCGTCGATTACGACTGGCAGGAGTCCGACGCAGGGCCTCCGCGCAAGTACTACAAGCTGACCGCGAAAGGGAAGTCGCAGCTCGACGAGCTGAGCGACTATTGGACCTACATCAACGAGACGCTCGACAATCTTGGGCGAGGCTAATCATGCAGAAACTGATCACGATCAACCTCGACAACCGCCTGTTTCAGCTCCACGAGCGCGCGTACGACGCCCTCCGAGCCTACCTCGAGCACGCCGAGTCGCAGCTTGGTGCCAACCCCGACCGGGTCGAAATCATCCGCGACCTCGAACAGTCGATCGCGGAGAAGCTCATGAAGCCCGGCGAGCCGCCGAGGGCGATTGTGACGGTCGCCGACGTCGCCGATGTACTGCGCGAAATTGGTCCCGTCGATGCCGGCGCCCCCGGCTCGGGCAGCGCTCCACCGCCATGGGACGCTCCCAGGGGCGAGTCCATGCCCAGACGTCTTTACAAGGTTCGCGAAGGCGCGATGATCACCGGGCTGTGCAATGGCATCGCGGCGCACGTCAACACCGATCCCACGTTCGTCAGGATAGCGTTCGTGGCTGCCGGCATCGTGGAGATCGCGGCGTTCGATCGGCCTCCGGCCGGCGTCGCAGGTCTCTATGCGATCCTCGTGTTCATTGTGCCGTACGCGACCTCGGCGCCGGAAGGCGCCCCGAGGATGCGAGGTTCGTTCATGGACAAGGTGCGGCTCAAGATCGAGCGCGTGCGGACGGCCGTGTTCGGCGGCGTTCGCCACAATGCCCAGTGACTCGTTTTGATTCAGTCCCGATCTCCTTCTTGCGAGCACAATTCGCATCAACTAGTCTGAGTGTGCGTGGCGGATCCCTCAGACGACATTGCCCGCCGGCTAGCTGCGATTGTCTCGTCCTCCGACGATGCGATTGTCAGCAAAGATCTGAACGGTATCGTTCTGTCGTGGAACGATGCCGCCGAACGGATGTTCGGCTACACAGCCGACCAGATCATCGGCCGATCGATTCGCACCCTTATCCCCGCTGATCGACAATCCGAAGAAGACGCCGTGCTCGAATCGATCCGGGCCGGGCGGCGCGTCGATCACTTCGGTCGAACTACGAAGACCCGCAGACGCCGACGAGCCCGCAGTTCGTGGCCAGCACCAGAGTGCCCGCGTTCGTGCCGCGGGTGTCCGACGAGATGCTCGTCGCCGCCGCACAGGGAAATGCCGACCGTCTGGAAAAAATGCGGTCGCTCGGCCTCGTCTCGTACCTGTGTGTGCCGATGGTCGTCAACGATCGGGTGTTGGGGGTCCTGACGCTGGCCAATACGGAATCATCGCGTCAGTTCGGCAACGACGATCTGCGGCTCGCGCTGGATGTGGCATCGCGCGCCGCGCTCGCCGTCGACAATGCGCAGTCCTATCGCCGGCTCCAGAATGCCAACCGGCTGAAGGATGAATTTCTGGCGACGCTGTCGCACGAGCTGCGAACGCCGTTGGATGCGGTGCTTGGCTACGCCCGAATGCTGCAGTCGGGCGCCGTCGCGCCCGAGAAAGTGCCGCAGGCGATCGAGGTGATCGGGCGCAACGCCGCGTCGCTGGCGCAGACTGTGGAGAACGTGCTCGACGTCTCTCGCATCGTGCTGGGGAAAGCGCGGCTCAGAATCGAGCCGACCGATATCGCCAGCGTCGTCGAAGACGCGATTGCCACGGTCAAGCCCGCCGTCGATGCGAAAGGCCTCCGGCTGACGAGAGTGATTGCGCCGCGCCTCTCGGAGCTGCCGGGCGATGCAAATCGGCTCCAGCAGGTCGTCTGGAATCTCCTCTCGAACGCGGTCAAGTTCACGCCGCGCGGAGGGCGCATCAACGTGCGCGTCGATCAACACGCCGGCGACATCCAAATCGTCGTCAGCGACACCGGGATCGGATTCCCCGGCAACTTCAAGCCACATGTGTTCGAGCGGTTCCGGCAGGCTGAAAGCGGCTCGACGCGCCTGCACGGCGGTCTCGGGCTGGGCCTTGCCATCGCGCGCCACATCGTCGAACTGCACGGCGGCACCATCGACGGCGAGAGCGCCGGAGAGGGCCAGGGGGCAACCTTCACGCTGCGGTTGCCGCTGGTTTCCGTCGCCAGGGAACTCCAGCCGTAGGAGCATTGGCGGCAGACCCTCCGGAATGCGGGAGAAACTCCGGCGCGGTGGAGCCGCCTGTCAGCGCGCCGCGTGTCAAACACTTATAACTCGTTCTGATTCTTTAAGTTGAAACGACAAGCCGTGGATATCCGTGCGGGCATGGTGTCTGCTCTACGCTGTAAGACTCGCTCCATATTTCCGTGAGCTGAAGTCCGCGCGGTCACATCGGAGGGCACCAGGTGAATCCCGCTGTCAGGACGGCAACGTTTGCCTGGCTGATTACGGCGTTGTACTACTTCTACCAGTACACGCTTCGATCGGCGCCGGGCGTGATGATGCCCCAGTTGTCGGAGGCCTTCGGCCTCTCGGCGATGGGGGTGGCGTCGATGGTCGGCCTCTTCTACTACGGCTACTCGCCGTTCAGTCTCATCGCCGGTACCGCGATCGATCGATTGGGGCCACGTAAAGTGGTCCCGATTGGTGCCGCCACGGTCGGCATCGGCTCGCTGCTGTTTGCGTCGGGCAACGTCGAAGCCGCGAACGTGGGTCGTTTTCTGCAGGGCGCCGGAGGCGTCTTTGCGCTCGTCGGCGCGGTCTACATCGCCTCGACCAATTTTCCCGCATCCCGCGCCGCGACGTTGATCGGGGCTACCCAGATGTTCGGGATGGCCGGTGGGTCCGCGGGCCAGTTCGTCGTCGGTCCCGTCATCGCCTCGGGTGTGAGCTGGAGTGTGTTCTGGCTCTTCATGGGGATTGCAGGGCTTGCGATCAGCGTGGTGCTGTACGTTCTGCTCCCGAAATCGGATGTGCGTCCCGCGAGCGACGACTGGATGAGGGGCGCCGGGCGCGCGCTCGTGACGGTCTTTCGCAATCCACAATCGATCCTCTGCGGAATGATCTCGGGGCTGCTGTTCATCCCCACGACCATCTTCGACATGATCTGGGGCGTCCGCTATCTGCAGGAGGCACGCGGATTCGACTACGGGTCCGCGGTGATGCACTCGGCGATGGTGCCGGTCGGGTGGATCATCGGCTGTCCGCTGCTCGGCTACGTATCGGATGCCATCGGCCGGCGCAAACCGGTGATCATCGCGAGCGCGGTCGTGTTGCTGGGCTGCCTGGCCTGGATTCTCTTCGGGCCCGCGCACGTGTTCCCGCCGTATATGCTGGGCTTCGTCGCCGGGCTGGTGTCGGGCGCCGCCATGCTGCCGTACACCATCATCAAGGAGGCGAACCCGCCCGAGATGAGCGGCACGGCCACCGGGGTCGTGAACTTCCTGAACTTCACGTTCAGCGCGCTGCTCGGTCCCGTCTTCGGCTGGATCCTGATGGCCGTCAGCGGTGGCGCCTCGACCATGACGCTCGCGCACTATCAGACGGCGTTCGAGCCGCTGCTCTACGGCGTCGCACTCGCCATTCTTCTCACGCTTCTCTTGAAGGAAACCGGATCGGCGGCGCGCCCGAACGCGCCGACCACAGCAACAGGAGCTCACCATGAGTCACGAGCCAGGGACGGGAAAGTACGAACAACTGCTCCTGAGGTGTCGAAACCTTGAGCCCATCGCGACCGCGGTCGCGCACCCCTGCGAGGAGACGGCGCTGGCAGGGGCGATCGATGCGGCAGCGAAGGGACTGATCACTCCGATCCTGGTCGGCCCCTCCGCCAAGATCAACGAGGTGGCGAAGAAATCCGGGATCGACATCACGCGTGCGCGGCTGATCGATGTGCCGCACAGTCACGCGGCGGCAGCCAAGGCGGTCGAGCTCGTTCGCCTGGGCGAGGCCGAGGTCCTGATGAAGGGCAGCCTGCACACCGACGAGCTGCTGGGCGCGGTCGTCGCCAAAGACGGCGGCCTGCGAACGAAACGTCGCATCAGCCACGTCTTCATCATGGACGTGCCGACCTATCACAAAGTGCTGATCGTCACCGATGCGGCCATCAACATCGCGCCGACGCTGGAAGACAAGGTGGACATCTGCCAGAACGCGATCGATCTGGCGATCTCGCTGGGATTGGCGACTCCCAAGGTCGCCGTGCTCGCGGCTGTCGAGACGGTCAATTCCAAGATGTCCGCCACGATTGACGCGGCGGCCCTGTGCAAGATGGCCGATCGCGGGCAGATCAGGGGCGGCGTGCTGGACGGCCCGCTGGCCTTCGACAATGCCATCAGCAAGGACGCGGCGACCATCAAAGGCATCACGTCGCTGGTGGCGGGCGATCCGGACATTCTCCTCGCGCCCGATCTCGAGGCGGGAAACATCCTGGCCAAGCTGCTCACGTTCCTGGCCCAGGCCGACTGCGCCGGCCTCGTCGTGGGTGCGCGGGTGCCGATCATCCTGACGAGCCGAGCCGACAGCGTGCGCACGCGCATCGCGAGTTGCGGCGTGGCGATGCTGGCGGCGCATGCGCGGCGCCAGAATTCGCAACTGGCGGTGCAGGTATGAACGACTGCGCGGTCGTGCTCAACGCCGGATCGTCGAGCCTCAAGTTCTGCGTGTTCGAGAGGCCGGCCGCCGAGGCCTGGAAGCTCGCTGCGCGCGGTCAGATTGAAGGCATCGGCACGTCGCCGCACATGCGGGTGAAGGACGGCGAGGGCAGCGTGGTGGCCGACGAGCCGTTGGGTGCGACGGTGCGGGATGCGAGCACGGCGCTCGATTCGCTGGCCGCCTGGTTTCGTGGCCGGTTCGGCAACGCGCGCCTCGCAGGCGTCGGTCATCGCGTCGTGCATGGAGGCGCCCAGTTCGCCGGCCCCATCGTCGTGACGCCGCAGGTCATGGACGATCTGCGGAAGCTGATTCCGCTCGCGCCGCTCCACCAGCCGCACAATCTCGCGGCAATCGAGGCGGTGTCGGCGCGCCTCCCCGACGTGCCGCAGGTGGCGTGCTTCGACACGAGCTTTCATCGCGGTCAGTCCGAGGTGGCACAGATCATCCCGCTGCCGAAGCACATCCGCGAGGCTGGCGTGCAGCGCTACGGATTCCACGGTCTGTCTTACGAGTACATCGCATCGGTGCTGCCTGACGCCGCGCCCGAGATTGCCGGCAAACGCGTGATCGTCGCGCATCTCGGCAGCGGGTCGAGCCTGTGTGCGATGCGCGACGGAAAGAGCGTCGACAGCACGTTCGGGTTTACGGCGCTCGACGGCCTCTGCATGGGCACGCGCACAGGCTCGGTCGATCCCGGCGCGATCCTCTTTCTCTTCCAGAACCTGGGGCTCTCGGCGAGCGAGGTGGAGGCGATCCTCTACAAGAAATCGGGCCTCATCGGCATCTCGGGTCTCAGCAACGACATGCGCGTGCTGCTGACGGCGAGCGAGCCGGCGGCGCGGCTGGCGGTGGATTACTTCGTCTATCGCGTGGCGAAAGAGATCGGGGCGCTGACAGCGGTGCTTGGCGGACTCGATGGACTGGTGTTCACCGCCGGTATCGGCGAGAACTCGGCGCAGATCCGCAAGCGGATCTGCGAAATGTCGGCGTGGCTCGGCATCGAGCTCGATGTCGCCGCCAACGACGCCGGCGGTCCACGCATCTCCAGGCCCGGCAGCCGCGTATCGGCCTGGGTGATTCCCACCAACGAAGAGCTGATGATTGCCCGGCACACCGGTATCCTGCTCGGGCTGGTCGAGGCACGCGCGTAACGGAACCAGCTTCCGGGAGGGTGTGTGTGAAATCGGCGCCAATACTCGCGATTGTGCTCGCTCTGATGCTGGGTGGCGCCGGGCATTGGACGGCAGCGGACGACGTGCTCGAGATCCGCCTGATGCCCGTTCGGGGCTCGGCGCCGAAGGATGTCGTCATCCGGGCGACCGTCGGGCGGGAAGAAAGCAACCGCCGGCTGGAGTTCGTCGTAGACTCTAATAGCTACTACGCGAGCTCGACGTCCGAGCTCGACGGCAGCCGGGCGCCGAAGACGATCGATGCCCGATTTCGTCAGGTGCCGCCCGGCGACTACGTGATTCGCGTGATCCTGACAGGAACTGACGGCGAGCGGGCGCGTGCCGTTGTGACATTTACTCTGCTGTGAAAAGACACATCATGATGCGATCAATGCTCGTCTTCACCATTGCCTGTGCCGCGGTCGTCGCGGCGGCCGCACAAACCACCAAATACGGTGTCACCGTGACGCCGGAGAAGGGCGTCGACTACACCAAGTTCCACACCTACGCCTGGCGCCGCGGACAGCCTGCGGTTGAAAAGGCCGTCGACGCGCAGATCACGGCGGCGGTCGACCGGGAGCTATCCAAAGAAATGAAGAAGGTGAACGAGCCGGCGGACGTGCTCGTCACGTACGGATCGCTCCAGAGGACCGACGTGGACTTGAAAGGGAAGAAGGACGAAAAAGGGCTTTTGCCGCAATTCGCCGTGGGCACGCTGATCGTGACGTTGCACGAGCCGGCAAGCTTCCGTCAGGTGCTTCGGATGCGGGTCGATCTCCCGATCGACGTCCAGCGGGATCAGCTCGAAGCGTCGATCAACAAGGCCGTGGAGATGATGTTCGCGGAATACCCGACGCGACGGAAGAAATAGCCGCTCAGGGCGCGACGACTTTCCAGCTGGAATCGGGATCGTAGCTCGTCATCGTCTCTGCCACCTTCGCGGTATCGGAACCGAGATCCTTCTCGTGAACGGCGCCGTCCTGATTGACGATGAAGCTCATGACGCCGGTAACGTCGTAGTCTGCCGGCCATGCGACGAGCGCGAAGCCGCCCGACATCTTCCCCTTGACGAGGTAGTCCCTGGCGCCCCCGGTCGCGGTGGCGCCCTGTGCAGTGACGATCTTGAAATAGTACCCGTGAAACGGCAGGGGCTTGGTACCTGCCGGGGCCGCGGCGCGTTGCTCGGCATCCGCGACGAGATCGCCCAGGGGACTGCGGCGCGCGCCGCGCGCGGCCGGCCAGTACAAACCGTTCTGCTTGCCTGGCTCACTTCGAAAGCTTCTCGCAAATATCCCGGGCGGATTTCCGTCGTGGCCCTGTTTCGCGTACAGCTTCTGGGCAATCACGTAGGTTCGGCAAGCCTGGATCACCGCAATCTCGTTCCGCCCGACGCGGCGGGCGATCACTTCTTCTTTGCCCGCGGCCGTGTCGAACCGCCACACGTTGCCCTCTTTCACGATGGGGATGGGAAACGGCCAGCTCTCGTTGCCGACGACGAGCGTCCGTTTGTCCGCGCCCATCTCTTCGAGGTGCCAGCCTTCGGCCGCGGCGACGGTGAAGACCTCGCGATGGTGTTTGCCGGTCACCGGATCTGACGTTTCAGCCAGCTCCTTGCCTTCGGGGCCCAGCAGTTTGAACAGCTCGTCGAGGTTTCCCTTCTTGACGACGTCGACGAGCGCGCGCGCCGCCTCGTCGGGCGAGGCAAATGTCTGCTCTTTTGGCGCGGCCGGCTGAGGTGCCGCGCAGGAAACAGCGGCGGCGACCAGCATGAGCAAGGCGATACGTTGAAACATCAGCGCCTCCGTCCACCACCGCCGCTGCTGCGAGAGCTGCTGCGGCTGCGCTGCCCGCGGGAGCTGGCGGAACGTTCCGATTTGCCGTTGGAATAGCCCGAGAACGCGCCCGAGCTCGAGCCGCTTCGCTCCGAGGCCGACGCCTTGGCCGAGCCACTTCCGTATCCTCGCGATTCCTGACTCGCCGTGCGGCTCTGCGTCGATGCCGACGCGCCGCTCTGGCGGTTCTGCTTCGCCGTTTCCGCCTTGCTGCGGGCCTGGTCTTTCTGCGCCTGCGATGCCTCGGGCCGGTTCTCCTGGCGGTCGGTCCGCTCCTCCTGGGTGTTCTCCCTGCGGTCGGTCCGCTCTTCGGCCATGTCCTCGCGATTGTCCTGCCAGTCCTCGCGCGCGTCTTCGCGGTGGTCGTAGTAGTCGTCCCAGGCGTCGTTGTACATGTACCCGCCGCCGTGCCAGCCGTAGGGGCCGTAGTAGTAGTCGTTGTCGATCGCGGCGCCGATCGCGATGCCGGCCGCGAAGCCGATCATGCCCGCCGCGGCGGCATCAGCGCTGCTGTTGTTTTCCTGAACCACGATCGTGGTCGATGTCGGAGGCTGCGTGTAGACGACTTGCGGGTTGTATTGCGGGACGTACACGACCTGGGGATTGGCCGGTTCAATGACGATGACCTGTTCGCCCGTAGAGGTCGTCCGTGTCTCGACTTCCTGCTGCGCGTTTGTTTTCAACGTCCCGGTCTGCTGGGCCTGCGCTCGGAGCCGCTGGATCGCGTTGAACACGGCAGACCGGTTGGCGGTAAATGCCTGCCCCAGGCGCGTCGTCCAGTCGAGCTGGTCGGCCATCATTTTCACGGTTTGTGGAAACAGGCTCAACGCCACGAAGCTCGGCTCGAAGCCGGTTTTCGTGGCGGCATCCTGCAGCGCGGTGCCCTTCAGGTTGGTCGTGGTCCCGAGCCACCCGTTGAGGGCCACGACGTCGCCGGGGCTGGTGGCGCACATGAGCATCTGCGCCAGCAGCTGATCCGGGTAGAGCGCGATCGGCGCCAGCAGCGTATTGAGATCTTCCGAGGGCGCGGCCTTTTTGGACTGGGCGTGCAGCAGAGACATCGTCAGCACGAGCACGACGAGCCATGCGGCGGCGCGACGCGTTTCCGGGCGGCGGTTCATCATGCACGGGAATCAGCAAGGGTCGCGCCGATCGGCGCGGCTTGCACTCGGCGTCGCAAACGCGGTTGCGAGCGGGACTTAGCGGCGTGCGGCCGACCGTGCCTGATGGCCACGTTTGGCCGGAAACCTCCGAGCCTCCGTTATGCCGGAGGACCTCCGGTATCGTGGGCCCATGAGCCGCCGAAACCCAGTGTTTTGACTGCATTCGCCCACCACCAGAGGTCCGGCCGGCATGGCATTGACCGTGCTGAACACACGGGGAAGATGTGTAGATACGCGACCTTGGGCATTGCCCTTATCCTGCTTCTCGTCAGCGACCTCCGAGCACAAGAACCTTCCGCACCGACCGCCGACAGCCCTCCGCCTGCCACCCAGCAGCCGCCACCTGCCGGCCAGACCGTGACTGCTCCGACTCCTAGCGAGCCCGAATGGCCGACCTGGGGTGTGCTCGACGCGACCGGAAGCGGAGTCGTCGTCCACCGCAGCGATAAGGCCGAGCTCTCCGTTGGCGCGTACGCGCTGGTGCGCTACATCAACCAGTTGCCGGCGGAGCAGGAGTTCACCGACCACCTCGGGAACGTCCACGACATCGACACCCGCAACGACATCCAGTTCCACCGCGCGATGATTCACTTCCGCGGCTGGCTGATGTCGCCGAAAGCCCGCTACCAGATCACGGTGTGGACCGTCATGTCGACGGATCAAACGACCCTGTATGGGTTCTTGGGCTATCAGTTCCACCACCGGTTCAACGTCTACGCCGGCATCAACTCACTGGGTGGCACCCGTTCGGTGATGGGGTCGCACCCGTTCTGGCTCGCCAACGATCGCGTCATGGCGGACGAGTTCTTCCGTCCGAGCTTTACCGGCGGCGCGTGGGTCAACGGAGAGCTGACGCCCGGCCTCTGGTATCAAGTCACCGTGGCGAACAATTTGAGCCAGCTCGGCATCGCAGCCAACCAGCTCGACCGCGGTCTTGGTACAGGCGGGACGGTGTGGTGGATGCCGACGACCCACGAGTTCGGACCGAGCGGTTCGTACGGCGACTGGGAAAGTCACGAAAAGGTCGCCACGCGCTTCGGAGTGTCCACCGCGCGCAGCCGCGAAGATCGCCAGCTTCAGCAGAACGCATCACCTGAAAACACACAGCTCAAGCTCGCCGACAGCCTCAACGTGTTCGATCCCGGCTCGCTCGCGCCCGGCGTCACGGTGAACAGCGCTGACTACCGCATCCTCGCGGTGGACGCCGGGGTGAAGTATCGAGGCATCTTCGTGCAGACCGAGTACTACAACCGCTGGCTGGACGACTTCGACGCCGACGGTCCGCTGCCGGTCACCAGTCTTCACGACCACGGGTTCTACGTGCAGGGCTCGTTCTATCCCGTCAAGAAGAAGCTCGAGCTCTATGGTGTGACGTCGCGGATATTCGGTGACAAGGATGCGGGGTTCTCAAACAGCCGCGAGCTGATATTCGGCGGCAACTACTACTGGTTCGACACTCGGAACGTCCGAACCAACATCCAGTTGATGCACGTCGATCGCTCGCCGGTAGGAAGCGTCTTCGGGTTCTACGTCGGCGGGCAGAAGGGGCCGACCGTTTCGGTGGCGACGAGCTTTTACTTCTGATGGAGGACAGCATGTTTCGACCTCGAGTCAGACGGTTGCTGCCCGGCGTGATTCTAGCGACGGCGTTGATGCTGGCGGGTGGGCGCCAGGCGCGCCTGGGCGCGCAGACGGGCGGTGAGTTCAACGACTCGCATTTCCATCTGACGAACTACATCCAGCGCGGTATTACCGCGCGTGACATTCTGAAGATCATGGGCACGCGCGTCGGGCGATCGACGCTGTTCGGCATTCCGCTTCAGCAGCAGTGGTCGTACGCCAACTCGGGCGATTTCGCGCCAACCTACTACCTTCACAGCGACGCCCCGCTCTACTACTACTCGTTCACCGACGCGTTCATCGCCTCCGAGTACCGGAAATTGTCGAAGGACGAGCAGCAGCGCTTCGATCCGATGATCACGGGCTTCAACCCCGCCGACATGTACGGCGTCGATCACATCCGGCGCGTGCTCGAGACGTTTCCAGGTGTGTTCACCGGCATCGGCGAGTTCAGTATTCACAAGGAGTTCGTGTCGGCGAAGGTCTCGGGCGAAACCGCCAGCCTGACCAATCCCGCGCTGGATCGCATCCTCGACTTCGCCGCCGAGTCAGGCCTCGTCGCGCTCATTCACAACGACATCGACATGCCGTTCGCGAAAGAGGATGCCACGCCTGTCTACCTCGATCAGATGCTGGCGCTGCTCAAGCGGCACCGAAGACCACCATCATCTGGGCACATGTCGGCCTTGGCCGGATCGTTCATCCGATACAGGTCTCGGCCGAAGCGGCCGCACGCAGCCCGGCGCACATCGGGATCGTCGAGCAGATGGTCAACGATCCGCAGCTTCGCCACGTGAGCTTCGACATCTCGTGGGACGAAGTCGCCAAATATGCCGTCGCGACGCCCGAGTCGATCGCGCGCGTCACGGCCATGCTGAACCGGCATCCGGACCGGTTCCTGTTTGGCACCGACACGGTCGCGCCGGCCGGTCCGGCGCCGTACTTCGCGGTGTACGACATGTGGGGCCCCGTCTGGAAGGGCCTGACAGCCGATGCCAGTCTGAAAGTCCGCAAGGGTAACTACGAGCGCATCTTCGACCAGGCGCGGACCAACGTCCGCGCGTGGGAGCAGGCGCACGTCAAGTGAGGAGAAAAGCATGTCTCAAAGAGGTTCGGACAGATCGTCGACGAAGCGCCGCGGCCGGCGACTTCTGCCATGGGTGCTGCTGGCCGTCTTGCTGGTGACGGCGGCCGATGCCAGCGCGCAGGCAACGCAGGACGCCAAGCCGTCGATGGAGATCTACGGCTTCGCGATGCTCGACATGGGCCACGACTTCACCGCGATCAACCCCAACTGGTCCGACACGCTGCGCGTCACCAAGCTGCCGTCGTTCGACGATCAGTACGGCGAAGGACAACAACACCTTCGCGGGCGTCCGGCAGAGCCGTCTCGGCGTGCGCACCAGTACTCCGACCGACATTGGAAACCTGAACACAACGTTCGAATTCGAGTTGTTCGGGACCGGCGTGGATGAGGGCCAGACGACGTTCCGGTTGCGGCATGCGTTTGGCGAACTGGGCGAGTTTGGCGCGGGACAAACGTGGAGCCCGTTCATGGATCCCGATGTCTTTCCGAACTCGCTGGAGTACTGGGGACCGACCGGCATGGTCTTCTTCCGCAACGTGCAGGTGCGCTGGATGCGAACCAGGGAAAACAAGAGCTTCACGCTCGCACTCGAGCGTCCAGGGGCGAGCGGTGACGGCGGCGTCTACGCCAGTCGTGTCGAACTGCAGAACATCAAGGCCCGTTTCCCGATCCCCGACTTCTCCGGCGCGTTCAAGTTCAAGCAGGACTGGGGCTACTTCAGGGTGGCGGGCATCGTCGGGCGGATCAGCTGGGACGACGTCCTGGTCGACCAGTTCGACCTCTCCGGTTACGCGTACCCGCTACGGCCTGAACCTGAGCTCGAACGTCAAAGTCACGTCGAAGAGACACGCTTCGCCTCCAGTTGGCGTTTGGCGAAGGCATCCAGAACTACATGAACGACTCCCCGGTCGATATCGGTCCTGTCAGGCAGCTGGCTGACCCGGTGAAGCCGCTCCGGGGCGATACGCTGCCGATCGTCGGTGTCGTGGCGTTCCTCGATCACTCGTGGAGCGAGCACTACACCACGAGCCTCGGATATTCGATGCAGGACATTCAGAACAGCGATGCTCAGGCGCCGGACGCGTTCCGTTCCGGTCACTATGCGCTGGGCAATTTCCTCTATCACCCGGTGACCAATGTGATGTTAGGTGGCGAGTTCCAGTGGGGACGCCGCGAGAACTTCTCGGACGGCTTTTCGAGCGACGGGTTCAAGGCTCAGTTCTCGTTCAGGTACAACTTTTCGTTCAAGCTGGGAGGCTAGGCATGCAGAAAAAAATCTGGCGGTTTTCGACCGTCACCGCGGTGGCCGCCGTTCTGGCGGTCGTTGTTCTCATCTCGCCCATCGGCGCGCAGGGCACCGATCCACAGGCGGCCGTCAACGCGGCGTACGCCAAGTTCAGAGACCTGAAGGAAGGCAAGAACGCCGATTACATTCCGGCGCTCGCGAAGGTCGATCCGAACCTGTTCGGCATCGTCCTCGTGACGGTCGATGGCAAGGTGTTCACCGCGGGCGACGTGAAGACAGAGGTCTCGATTCAGTCCATCTCGAAAGTGTTCACGATGGCGCAGGTCATCCAGGAACAGGGACTGGAGTCGGTTGAGAAGCAAATCGGCGTCGACGCCACCGGGGCACGGTTCAATTCGATCATCGCGGTTGAGGGCGTTCGCACGGTGGTCGGCGCCGGCGCTCCGGAAATGAATCCTCTCGTGAATCCCGGCGCGATCTCGGCCACGAGCATGGTCAGAGGCGCGAGCGCCGACGAAGTGTGGAAGAAGATTATCGGGTTCCACAACGACGCCGCCGGCCGCGAGCTGACCGGGTGCTGCAGGACGTCTACAAGTCGGAGTCCGACACCAATCAGCGCAACCAGGCGATCGGCGCGCTCATGCTGGCGTATGGGTACATCAAGAGCAACTGGCAGCAGGCGGTCGATCTCTACACGCGGCAGTGCTCCATCGGCGTGAATGCCAGAGATCTGGCGATGATGGCGGCAACACTGGCGGCCGCCGGCGAGAATCCGGTGACCAAGAAGCGGATCATCGACGCCTGCGAAAGTGTCCGGCGTGTTCTCGCGGTCATGGCGACGGCGGGGCTGTACGACGACTCGGGCAAGTGGCTGTATCATACGGGCCTGCCTGCCAAGAGCGGCGTTGGCGGCGGTCTCATCGCCGTCTCGCCCGGGAAGTTCGGCATCGCGGTCGTGTCGCCGCCGCTCGACGACGCGGGCAACAGCGTGCGCGCCCAGCGGGCCATTGCGGATATTTCGAACGCCCTGGGTGGCAACCCGTATGTCGCCGAGCGCGGCCAACTGAAGGGAGACACTATGCGGCACGCCTCGAAGGGCGGTCATCGCCGTCCTCCTGCTGTCTCTGCTGGGGTAGCCGGCCGTGCGGCCGGTGCATACCCGATGACGCTGACGCTGAACGCGCAGACGAAGGACGGGGCGACGACGGTCACCTCGACCGTCACGATCTCGTCAATCGGCTCATGGAAGAGAGCCGGCGGCACGCGTGTGACTCGACGGGACTTGAAGGAGAACGGCTATCCCGGTGCCTGAAAGTGCTGCGCTCGCTGCCTGCCGGTGGGACGTCGAGGTGTTCGGCGCGCGTGCGGTCGACATCCGGTTTGCGCTACGAGCGCCGCAACCAAGGACGGGCGACTGGTGATCGTGGCCGATCAGCCGTTGTTCTTTCTGGCTCGAGCGATGCGTCGAAGCGCCAAAGCCGGGTACGAATTGACGATGGTGGAGCCTGCATCGTCGGAGCAAAAGGTGAGATCACCGGAACCATGGCCGGCGCCGCGCGCGTGAAGCCAGGTCCCGACGGTGTGCCGATTCTCGATGACTTCGCGGTCGCGCCGGTGAAGCTCGAAGGCAACTTGCGCCGCCCGTAAGGGGCGGCGCAAGACCATTCGTTCTAACTGCTCTTGACCGGCGGCGGATAGTTCTTCAGCAGCTTCGCCACGGCCTTCGCCAGGTTCTTCTGCTGCTTGTCCGGCTTCGCGTTCGAGTCGAGGGTCTTGCTGGCGACGCCGCGCCAGATCAGCGTTTCGACGACACCTGGTACATGTCGAGCGCCAGCTGTCCGATGTAAATCGTCGAGGTCGTGCCGGTCGTCATGCCCCCGCCCCCGCCGTACCAGCCGCCGCCCCAGCCTGGACCGTATCCCCAGCCGGTATCGAACGACGTGTACTGCTTTTCCTGGTCGACGCCAGCCTGATAGCCAATGACGAGGTCGACCGGCTGTCCCTCTTCGACTTCCGTGAGGCCCTTCTTTGACAGCTCGATGTCGATGGCGGACTTGATCTGCCGGTCCATCAAATCGCTCATCTTCGACGAGCCTTTGATATTCGACCACCGATAGGTCTTGAACGACGCAAAGTTTGCCTGTTTGTCGAAGTTGTATCGAACGTCCTGGGCGAATGCGGTGCCCGTGCTGGCCAGGACCAGCAGGAGCGGGAGAGCGAGCCACGTCTTCATCGGATAGTCCTTTCGTGAGAGAGACGGTCCGGCATGGTGCAAAGCGCACGCCGGGACAGGCGGCCCTCCAACCCCATACCGTTGGCCGATCCGGGAGCCATCACGGCGGTGGCCGTCCGAGATTTCGGAGTGCCTCCGGTTCTGCGGGGCGGCCTGCGGGCGCCCTTCCCGCCTACAGGGGAGAACGGCAGGACGTCGCGTGGCATGCACTCTGCGTCCGTTTTCCCGGCGATTTGAGCATTCATGAGCGATAACGCGCGCACCGCCGCCGGCGGTTCCGGGGAGGAGCACAGACGTCTCGACGCGGCTCGCGAGCAGGGCGTGCGATGGCGCAAGGTGGGGCCCCTACCTCAGCGAGCGGCAGTGGGGCACCGTGCGCGAGGATTACAGCGCCGATGGCAACGCGTGGGACTACTTCACCCACGACCACTCGCGGTCCCGCACGTACAACTGGGGCGAGGACGGGCTGGCCGGTCATTTCCGACGACGAGCAGCGGGTCTGTTTCGCGATCGCGCTGTGGAACGGCCGCGACCCGATTCTCAAGGAACGTCTCTTCGGCCTCACCAACGCCGAGGGGAATCACGGCGAGGACGTGAAGGAGTACTACTTCTATCTCGACTCCACGCCGACGCATTCCTACATGAAGTGGCTCTACAAATATCCGCAGCGTCCGTATCCGTACGACGATCTGGTGAAGACCAACCGTCAGCGTTCGCGGAACGAGTTCGAGTACGAATTGCTCGATACGGGCGTCTTCGCCGACGACAAGTACTTCGACGTCGAGGTTGAATACGCCAAGGTCACCCCCGACGACATCGTCATCCGGATCAGCGCGACCAATCGCGGCGCCGATACGGCGACGCTGCATATCCTGCCCACCATCTGGTTCCGCAATACGTGGCGGGCGTATTCGGATGCCGCGCGGCCCGAGTTGCGCGAGGTGAAGGGACGGACGAGTACGAAGGCGATTCACGTCTCGCACGCCGAGCTCGGTCCGCATCACCTGTATATCGATGGCGACGTGCCGCTGCTCTTCACCGAGAACGAAACGAATACCAGGCGCCTGTTCAACAAGCCGAACGCGACCCCGTTCGTCAAGGACGCGCATCCACGAGTTCGTCGTCCGCGGCCGGACGAAGGCCGTGAATCCGGCGCAGACCGGCACGAAAGCCGCGGCGCATCATCGCGTCCACATCGCTCCCGGCGAGACGGTCGTGCGGCGGCTCCGGTTGTCGGACGCCAGGATGCTGCCGGATCCCTTCGACGGGTTCGACGCGACGTTCGACACGCGCGTTCGGGAAGCGGATGAGTTCTACCGGTCGATCACGCCGGCGTCGGCGACGCCGGACGTGGCCTCGGTGGTGCGCCAGGCGATGGCGGGCATGTTGTGGAGCAAGCAGTACTACTACCTCGACGCGAATCGCTGGCTGCTCGAGCATGGCGCCGATCCGTTTCTCAAGTCGGGTCGCAGCGTGCGCAACGCCGAATGGGCGCACATGATGAACGCCGACGTGATCTCGATGCCGGACAAATGGGAGTATCCCTGGTTTGCCGCCTGGGATCTCGCGTTCCACGCGGTCGCGCTCTCGGCCGCCGATATCGATTTCGCCAAGGGTCAGCTGGAGCTCGTGCTCCGCGAGATGTACCTCCATCCGAACGGGCAGATTCCGGCGTACGAATGGAACTTCTCCGACGTGAATCCGCCGGTTCACGCGTGGGCGGCGGTCTTTCTGTACCGGCAGGAGCAGGCGCTTCACGGCCGCAGCGACGTGGAATTTCTCAAGCGGTCGTTCGTCAAGCTCCTCGCGAACTTCACGTGGTGGGTGAACCGCAAAGATCGGTTCGACCGGAACGTGTTCGAAGGTGGATTTCTCGGCCTCGACAACATCGGCGTCTTCGACCGGTCGTCGCCGCTGCCCACCGGCGGCCATCTCGAACAGGCCGATGGCACCGCGTGGATGGCGCTGTTCTGCCAGAACATGCTCGAGATGGGCGTCGAAATCGCGTCCTACGATCAGAGCTTCGAAGACCTGGCGGTGAAGTTCGTCGATCACTTTCTGGCGATCGGCAACGCACTGAATCGCGTGGGTCAGGGCGGGATGTGGGACGAAGAGGACGGATTCTATTACGACGTCCTCCGCCTGCCGGACGGCACCGCCAGACGGTTGAAGGTGCGATCGCTCGTGGGGCTGCTCCCGATGTGCGCCACCACGGTCGTCGAACCGTGGCAGCGGCAGCGCGTGCCGAAGATCGAAGCGCATTTCCGCGAGCGCGTGCGCCGCGTGCCGGCGCTGCTGCAGGGCATCCATCCGACCGGCGAAGGGGCGCGCGGCTGGGGCGGCCGCGGCATTCTGGCCGTCGTCGATCAGCACCGCCTGCGGCGTATTCTGACCAAGCTCGTCGACGAGCGCGAGTTCCTCAGCCCGTTCGGCATCCGGGCGCTGTCGCAGTTCCACAAGCGGCACCCGTACGTGTTCCGCGCCGGCAAGTCCGAGTACAAGGTGGCCTATCAGCCCGCGGAATCCGACAGCGGGATGTTCGGCGGCAACTCGAACTGGCGGGGCCCGATCTGGATGCCGATGAACGTGCTGGTCATCCGGGCGCTGCTGCAGTACTACATGTTCTACGGCGATTCGTTCGTGATCGAATGTCCAACCGGCTCGGGCCGCGAAATGAATCTGTTCCAGGTTGCCAGAGAGATCGCGAATCGTCTCACGACGATCTTCGTGCCCGGCAAGGACGGACGGCGGCCGGTCTACGGCGGCACCGACATCTTCCAGAAGGATCCGCACTGGCGCAACCACCTCCTGTTCTACGAGTACTTTCACGGAGACAATGGCGCGGGGCTGGGTGCGAGCCATCAGACTGGCTGGACCGGTCTGGTGGCATCGCTCATCCGGTTCTTCGGCGCCATCGATGAGAAGGCGATGCTGGAGCTTGGCAGAGAAGCGCTCGGAGAGTTTCACGGTCGATCACGTGGCAAGCATGACGAACACGCGTATACGCGATCTGGTTAGCGGCCGCGTCCGGCTGCTGGCGATGGGCACACTCCTTGCCGTGCTCGTGCCGGCCGGGATGGCGCTTGCGCAGACGGGTGCGCGCGGCGCCGCCCCGCCTGCGCCGCCGCCGGCGGCCCCGCAGGCGCAGGCCCCGACCGATCCGCTCGGCCGCGACACGCCCCGAGGCATGCTCCTCGGATTCATGCGCACGTCTCGCGCAGGCAACCTCGAAGCCGCATCTCTGTATCTCAACTCCGGTTTGGAAGGCGCTGCAGCCTTCGAACTGGCGCGCAAACTCTACGTGGTGCTCGACAGGCGTCTGACCGCGCGGATCAACGAGATTAACGAGATCAGCAACTCCCCTGAGGGGTCCCAGCCGAATCCGCTCAAACCCGACGAAGACATCATCGGTGCGATCAGTACGGAGACGGGACAACTCGAGCTGGTCGTCGAGCGTGTGCGCAGAGGCTCGGCGGCGTCGGTGTGGCTGTTCTCGCGCCGGACGCTCGACGCGATTCCCGACGTCTACGACGAGATCGATCTCATTTCAATCGATTCGTACCTGCCGGGGTTCGTCACCCCCAGGCCCCGCATTTTCGGGGTCCGCGCGGTCGTCTGGTTGTGCGTCCTGCTCATCGTTCCGGTGTGGTACCGGTTGACGGGATTGGTCAAGCTGCCGAGTGTGCTGCGCGTGCTGACGCTGGCGATCGTCATCCACTGGGTCGTGCCGTCGGTGGATCTCCCTCTGCGCGAGCGGCAGCTCTGGACGACGGTGGCTGCGCTCCTGATACTCGTCTCGGGCGTGTGGCTGCTCCTGCACCTGAACGACTACGGCGCCCGCTATGTCACGCGCCACTTCCGCAATGCCAGCCTCTTCGAGGTCGCCTCGCTCGTGCGGCTCGGTCATCGAATCGCCGATGTGTTCGCGGTCGTCCTCGGCCTGCTCGTGGCGCTTCGTTATTTCGGGATGGATCCAACCGCCGCGCTGGCAGGTCTCGGCATCGGCGGCATTGCCGTCGCGCTCGCGGCGCAGAAGACGCTCGAAAACGTCATCGGCGGGTTGTCGCTCATTTTCGACAAGGCCGTCCGTGTGGGAGATGTGCTCAAAGTTGGTGATGCGGCCGGGACGGTCGGGGTCGTCGACTCAATCGGCCTTCGCTCGACGCGCATTCGAACGACGGCGCGAACGATTCTGACCGTGCCGAACGGTCAAATTGCCAACGTCAGTCTCGAAACGCTCTCCGCCCGTGACATGTGCTTGTTTCAACACACGCTGGGCCTGAGGTTCGAGACGACTTCCGTGCAGATTCGAAAGGTCATCGAGGGCATTCGCGACAAGCTCGCATCGCATCCTGCCGTTGATGCGAGCACGGTGCGCGTGCGCTTGATCCGTTTTGCGCCTTCGTCCCTCGATGTCGAAGTGTTCGCGTACGTGTTGACGGGCGACTGGCCCCGGTTTCTGGAGATCCAGGAGCAACTGCTCGTGTCGATCATGGACGTCGTCGAACGGGCGGGGACATCGCTGGCGTTTCCGACGCAGACGCTCCACTTGTCGAGCTCGCGTGCGACTCCCGCGCTGGAGGCGGGGGCTCAGCCGGCGCGCCGCGTCTGACGACTGTACGTAGTGTCCGCCTTTAGGCGGACCGCGCGAAAGTCCGGCTAAGCCGGACACTACGTACTGAAGGTCTCAACCTTACCGGGCGTTCTGCGGGACGAGCTTCATGTCCCGCATTTCCTTGACGACCTCTTCGATGAGATCGCCGACGACCTGCTGGACGTTCTTCGGGTTCTTCGTTTCGCTCGTGGCGGCCCACACCAGCCGTTCGGGCTCCAGATTGAAGACCAGCGTTTCGACGACGACCGAGGCGGGGTCCTTGGAGAGCGAGAAGCTGACGCCGACGTTCCCGCCCCAGCCCATGCCGTAATAGCTATAGAACGACTGCTCGTACGACGACCAGACGACAGGGGGGCGCCGTTGGGCGGCCTGGTAGCTCACGGGACGCAGGGCAACCACGCCTTGAATCCCGGCCCGCTCGAACCATGGCTTGGCGCGCTCGGCGCTCAGCATTTCCTCGCGCGGCATGATGCGATAGGTCGTGACGCCGTTCACCTTTCGCGCGGTGAGCTCTTTCGCGAGCGCTTCTTCGCCCGAGATCTGAAGCGACTGATCGTCGGTGATAACGAGCGCCGCGATTTTCTTGCCGGCGAAGTTCAGCTTCGAGACCTCGGGCGATTTCCACACCGACTCGAAGTTGGGCGCGGCGGCCACGGAAGCAGCCGCGGCGAGGATGAGGAGCGTGGCGATTTGGCGTGATATCGTCATCGAACCAGCATACATCCAGTCCGTGCCGCCGCCAGCCTTCCACCGCGCGTGTCTCATGGGGATCAGCCATCCCACCCGGTTCGGCGCGCCCGGCTGGCTCCTGTCCTGCCGGCTGGGAAGTCCTGTATTCGCGGTGGGAAAGGCGCCCCAACTACACATGGCCTCCGACAGTTCGGAGCGCCTCCATCGTGCTAGAGCGAGTCACGACGGTGCGGTCAGGTTCGGGTGCGAAACACGCTGGCACAGGGTGTGCTCCGCAGGAGACGCTACTCGTCTCATGACCGAAGCCGCTCCCACGACGACCGACGGAATGCGCCAGGCGCTCGACCGGCTGGCGGGCCAATTTGCGTCGGCCCTCGGCAGCCTCGATCCTGTCCATATCGACAGGGCGATTACCGACGTCCTCGAACAGATAGCACATGCATTGAATGTCGATCACGCCAGCCTTCCCGGCAGCACCGGAGCGGCCGGTCCGGCCCTTGCCGGGTGGCCCGGGGACGTGCGGGATCGGCTTCGGATCCTCACCGACTTGATAGCGGTCGCGCGTCAACGTCGTGACCTCGTGCGCGAACTGGAACGCACGAAGAGCGAGCTCGCGCGGCGCCTGGCGGCGCCGGCGGCCGTCGTCGATCTCGACGATGGCGCCGACTTCGAGGACATCATCGGCAACAGCCCGCTGCTCCGCGTGGCGATTACCCGTTGCCAGGAGGTGGCGCCGACCGACGCGTCGGTCGTGCTCCTCGGAGAGACGGGCACCGGCAAAGAGCTGTTCGCGCGCGCCGTGCACAATCGCAGCGCGCGCCGCGACCGGCCGTTCGTGCGTGTGAATTGTGCCGCGCTGCCGCCGACGCTGATCGAAAGCGAGCTGTTCGGTCACGAGCGAGGCGCCTTCACGGGCGCCGTGTCGATGCGCCAGGGCCGCTTCGAGCTGGCCGATCGCGGAACGATCTTCCTCGACGAGATCGGCGACCTTCCGGTGGACGTGCAGTCGAAGCTGCTGCGCGTGCTGCAGGAAGGGGAGTTCGAGCGCGTCGGCTCGTCCCAGTCGCGCCGGGTCGACGTGCGGGTGGTCGCGGCGACGCACCACGATCTCGAAGCCGCGATGCGCGAGGGCCGATTCCGCGTGGATCTCTACTACCGGCTCAACGTGTTTCCGATCGCGCTGCCGCCGCTGCGCGAGCGTACGGAGGACATTCCGCGCCTGGTGTGGTATTTCATCAATCGCCGTCAGCGAGCGCTGAACAGGAAGATCGCCCGGATTCCGACCGCTGTGTTCCAGACGCTGGAGCAGCATGCCTGGCCAGGCAACGTGCGGGAGCTCGAAAACGTGGTCGAGCGCGCGATGATTCATTCGAGCGGCGACACGCTGATGCTCGACGAACCGCCCGGTCTGCCGCTGTCGGGGCTGTCGGGGGATGGCGGCACGCTAGAGGCCGCCGAACGGCGCCACATCGAGCTCGCGCTGCGACGATGCGGGTGGCGCATCAACGGCACCGGCAACGCGGCGGAGAAGCTCGGGCTCCATCCGAACACGCTGCGATTCCGTATGAAGAAGCTTGGCATCCGACGGCCGCCCGCGGGAACCGTCGTGCGAGACTTCAAGCGTCTGTTGGCGTAGAGTTAGCGCCGGTGCCCGCCGTTGGTGAGCCGTCTCACGAACCATGGTGATCAGCACCCAGCTTCTTCGAGATAGCAGTTTAAATCGCCGGATCGCATCTTGCGTCAGGCCGCCGCCGTGGTCTGCCGGATTGAGATTAGTCAGGAAGATGGGCAGGTCGTGGTGCGGCTCGCCGGGCGTCTCGGAGAAGCACAGGTGGGCGATCTGCTGGAGGCGTGTTCGCGAACGGCCAGTCCGCCGCGCCTCGAGCTCGACGATCTGGTTTCGGCGGACGCGATGGGAGTCGACGCGCTGTTGCGCATCGAGCAACGAGGCGGGCAGCTGGTCGGGTTGCCTCAATACCTGCGCCTCAAGCTCAACGATCTCGAGCGCGACGGCAAGGGGTAGGGAAGAGGGTGGTTGAGATGCCTATTCGAATGACGATGAATGCCAGGAAAACCGCTCTTGCCCTTGCGATAGCGGCCGCGTCGACTGGTCTGGCCTGCAAAGAACCGGTACCAGTCGCGCCTCCGCCGGTCGAGGTGTTTGTCGCCCCGGTGGTCGTCCAGGATGTGCCGACCTACCTCGAACTGGTGGGCCAGACGGAAGGCTTCCAGGACGTCGACATCAGGGCCCGCGTCGAAGGTTTTCTCGAGAGCGTGAACTTCCGCGAAGGCTCCTTCGTCACACGGGGCCAGCTGCTCTACGAGATCGACAGGAAGCCGCTCGAGGCCCTTCTCGCGCAGAGCAAGGCGGATCTGGCCACGTTCGCGGCGAGGCTCTCCAAGGCCGAAAACGACGTCTCACGGTATACCCCGCTCGTGGCCAAGCAGGCGGTGAGCAAGCAGGAGCTGGACAACGCGCTCTCCGAACGTGACGCCGCCCGGTCGCAGGTCGAAGCGGGGCGGGCCGCCGTCGAGAAGGCGACGCTCGACCTGAGCTACACGCGCGTGACGTCGCCCATTGCCGGGCTGGCGGGGACGACCAACGTGAAAGCCGGCAACCTCGTCGGGCGTGGCGAAAGCACGCTCCTCACGACGGTCTCGCAGATCGATCCCGTCCTGTTTCGCGTCGGTGTGACCGAGACGGACTATCTCAGGGTGGCCCGGCGGGACACCGCGCGCATCGGCCAGGCGCCCCGCGCCGAGGGGATTGAGCTCACGCTGACCGACGGCTCGAAGCATCCCCAACTCGGCAAGATCTCCAACGTCGAACGGGCCGTCGATGCCGCGACCGGCACACTCGGTGTGGAGATCGAATTTCCCAACCCCCAGGGGCTGCTTCGTCCAGGCCAGTTCGGCCGTGCGCGGATTCTGCTCGAGACGAAGCCGCAACAACTGCTCGTCCAGCAGCGGGCCGTTCAGGAGCTCCAGAGCCTGTATAGCGTGGCGGTGGTCGACGGCAGCGGGAAGGTGGCCTTCCGGAGCGTGAAGGTTGGTCCGCGGGTCGGATCGCTATGGGTGATTGAAGAGGGTCTGAAACGCGGCGAGCAGGTGGTCGTCGAAGGCTTTCAGCGGGTTCAGGAAGGCATGACCGTCGTCGCCAAGCCGGCCCCGGCTGCGACTGCACAGACAGGCGGCACCCCCACCGCCGGCAAGGCGGAATAGATCATGGCTCGCTTCTTCGTCAACCGGCCCATCGTCGCGATGGTCATGTCGATCATCATCGTCCTGCTCGGCCTCGTCGCCATGCAGGGCCTGCCCATCGCCCAGTACCCGGAGATCGTGCCGCCGATGATCCAGGTCACCACGACCTTCATCGGCGCCAGCGCCACCGACGTCGAATCGTCGGTGGCGACGCCGCTCGAACAGCAGATCAACGGCGTCGAGAACATGATCTACATGAAGTCGACCAACGCCAACGACGGCACGTTGACGTTGAAGGTCTCGTTCGAGGTCGGGTCGAACCTCGACATGGACAACGTGCTCACGCAGAACCGCGTGTCGCAGGGCATGCCGCAGATGCCGCAGTCGGTCAAGAACTACGGCGTGTCGGTGAAGAAGGCGCTCGCGTTTCCGCTGCTCGTCATTTCCGTCAAGTCGCCCAAAGGCACCTACGACAGCAGCTTCCTGTCGAACTACACCACGATCAACATCAACGACGCGATCGCCCGCATACAGGGCGTTGGCCAGATCAATTTATTCGGCGGCAGCGACTACGCCATGCGCGTCTGGCTGAGGCCCGACGTCATCGCGCGGCTCGGCTTGACGATCCCCGACATCGCCAACGCCATCTCGGCGCAGAACCAGCTGACGCCCGCCGGGCAAATCGGCGGTCCGCCGGCGGCATCCGGCACGGAATACACCTATACCGTCCGTACGCAGGGACGCCTGCTGAACGAGGAAGAGTTCGGCAACATCATCGTGCGGACGTCGCCCGATGGCTCTGAGGTCAGGCTCAAGGACATCGCGCGCCTCGAGCTGGGAACCATGCTCTACAACGCCGTCGGCCGCCACAATGGGACGCCCTCGGCCGTCATTGCCGTCTTCCAGATTCCCGGCACCAATGCGCTCGACGTGGCGAACCGAATCAAGTCGACGATGGCCGATCTGTCGACGCGCTTCCCACGCGACATGGAGTACGTCGTCTCGCTCGACACGACGCTGCCGGTCTCCGAAGGCATCACCGAGATCGTGCACACCCTCTTCGAAGCGGTTGTGCTCGTCATCGTCGTGGTCTTCGTGTTCCTGCAAAACTGGCGCGCGACCCTGATTCCCCTCATGACCGTGCCGGTGTCGCTCATCGGGGCCTTCATCTTTTTCCCGATGCTCGGATTTTCGATCAACGTCCTCTCGCTCCTCGGGCTGGTGCTCGCAATCGGCATCGTCGTGGACGACGCCATCGTCGTCGTGGAAGCCGTCATGCACCACATCGAGCACGGGATGGCACCCAAAGAGGCCACCATCAAGGCGATGGAGGAAGTCTCTGGCCCCGTCGTCGCGATCGGGCTCATCCTGTCGGCCGTCTTCGTGCCGGTCGGATTCATGGGCGGCATCACCGGCCTCCTGTACCAGCAGTTCGCCATCACGATTGCGCTGTCGGTGCTGCTCTCGGTCGTGAACGCGCTGACGCTCAGCCCCGCTCTTGCCGCGCTGCTGTTGAAACCCGCGAGCGGCAAGCGCTCGCTGCTCACGCCGTTTTACAACGGCTTCAACAAAGTGTTCGGATGGACGACCGACCGCTATGTCGGGTTCGCCGGCATCCTGATCAGAAAGATGTTCCGGAGCCTGGCGTTCATCGGTGTCCTCATCTACGTCATCGTCATGCTCGTGCAGAGAATTCCCGGGGGCTTCGTGCCGGAAGAGGATCAGGGCTTCATCCTGGTGAACGCGCTGCTTCCCGATGCCGCGTCGCTCGAACGCACCGATGCGGTCATGCGGAAGGTCGAGGAAATTCTCACCAAGAACGAAGCCGTCGAAGGCTTCAACACGATCACGGGATTTTCCCTGCTGACTGGCGCGTATTCGTCGAACATGGGCTTCTTCTTCGTTCAGCTGAAACCCTGGCACGATCGGCATACCCCCGAGACCCACGCGGGGGGCGTCGTCAACGCGTTGAATCAGGCTTTCGCGCGCGAAATTCCCGGGGCAGGTGTCGCGGCGTTCGGACCGCCCGCGATTCCCGGGCTTGGGACGGGCGCGGGTTTTACGATGCAGTTGCAGGATCGCAGTGGCGGGTCGCCGGAGTATCTCGCCCAGCAGACCGCGCGGTTTATCGAAGCGGCGCGGAAGCGGCCGGAGATCGCGCGCATCAGGTACTCTCTATCGTGCGAGCGTGCCGCAGATCTACGCCGACATCGATCGCAGCAAAGTGCTCAAGTCAGGCGTCGTGCTGAATGACGTGAACACGACGCTCGGTGCGCTGCTGGGCAGTTCGTACATCAACGACTTCAACCGATTCGGACGCGTCTACAAAGTGTACGTGCAGGCTGAGCCGGAATTTCGCAGAGATCCCAGTCAACTCGGTCTGTTCTACGTACGGAACCAGAAGGGCGGAATGGTGCCGCTCGACACCCTGGTGACGACGCGGCCCACCACGGGACCTGAGTTCACCAACCGGTTCAATCTGTTTCGCAGCGCCGAGCTGGCAGGAGTGCCGGCCGCGGGGTACTCGTCCACGCAGGCACTCGACGCGCTCGAGCAGACCGCGCGCGAGGTGTTGCCGCCGGACATGAGCTTCGATTGGTCGGACATGTCGTTTCAGGAGCGCCGGGCGCCAGGTGTGGCCGTGGTGTTCATGCTCGCGATCTTCCTCGTGTTCCTGATTCTGGCCGCGCAGTACGAAAGTTGGGGGCTGCCGTTCAGTGTGCTGCTGGGCACGCCGTTCGCGGCGTTCGGGGCCTATCTGGGGCTGTGGATCGCGGGGAAGTTTTCGCCAAGCTACGTGAACAACGTCTTCGCCCAGATCGGGCTCATCATGCTCATCGGCCTCGCGGCGAAGAACGCGATTCTGATCGTGGAGTTCGCGAAGATGGAGTACGACCAGGGCAAGCCGCTGGTCGAGGCTGCATTGAATGCGGCGAAACTCCGTTTCCGTCCAATCCTCATGACCGCCTTCGCCTTCATCCTCGGCGTCGTGCCGCTGCTCACTGCGACGGGCGCGGGCGCCGAGTCGCGCAAGGTGATGGGCATGACCGTCTTTAGCGGCATGCTCGTCGCGACGTTTCTGGGCGTGCTGCTGATTCCGATGTTGTACGTCGCGACGGAGAAGGTGATCGGCGGCGCCAAGCAACCCGCGCCAACCCCGGCCGTGACGCCACCTCCGGCACTCGCCCCCGGTCACGGGCATGGGGGACACTGACATGCGACGTCGCGCTCTTTCGCTGGTTCTGGCGCTGGGGTTCGCGCCGTTTCTGGGCGGCTGTCTGGTCGGGCCGAACTACGAGCGGCCGCAGATGCCGAGCCCGCCGCAGTACCGGTTTATGGCCGGCGCGCCGCAAGCCGAGTCGCTGGCCGATGCGCCCTGGTTCCAGGTCTTCGACGATCCGGCTCTGCAGGCGCTCGTCAAAGAGGCCATCGCGAACAACCTCGATTTGCGCATGGCCATCGCGCGCGTCGAAGAGATGCGCGCCCGCGCGGGCATCGCGAAATCGTACCTGTATCCGCAAGTCGACGGCGTCGTGTCGTACAACGGCCGTCAGACGTCGAACGTTCGAGGCGAGGCCGCGGGAGAGACCGAGGACAGCACCGCTCAGAGCGGCGTGTACGGCTTCAGCCTCTCGTGGGAGCTCGATCTGTTCGGCCGCATCCGCCGCGGTCACGAATCGGCGCTGGCCGTGGTGCTGGCGACCGACCAGGCCCGCCGCGGGGTGCTCGTGACACTGGTTGGCGACGTGGCGTCGCACTACTTCCTGTTGCGCGAGCTCGACCTGCAGCTCCTGATCGCGCGGCGCACGCTGGGGCTGAACGACGAAACGGTCGCGTATTTTCAGAACCGGCTCGACGGCGGTGTGGCGAACCGTCTCGAAGTGGACCGCATTCGCGCCAACCGCTCGCAGACGGCGGCGGCGATTCCGGACATCGAACAGCAGATCGCCGTGGTCGAGAACTCGCTGTCGCTCCTGCTGGGACGTCCTCCCAGCGCGATTCCCCGCCAGGTGTTGACCGAGACCGAGATGCTGCCACCGCCGATTCCGCCCGGCCTGCCGGTGTCGCTGCTCGAACGGCGGCCAGATATCGCACAGGCCGAGCAGATGCTGATTTCCGCCAACGCCGACATCGGCGTGGCCAAGGCGATGTTCTTTCCGACGATCAGCCTGACCGGCTTTCTCGGCGCCGTCAGCGGCGATCTCTCGAATTTTCTCGGTGGGGACGGGGCGGCCTGGTCGGTCGGCGCCGGGTTGCTGCAGCCCATCTTCCAGGGCAATCGTCTCCGGCGGAACGCCGAAGCCGCCAAGGCCCGCTTCGACATCGCGCTCGCGGCATACCAGAAGGCGGCGCTCAACGGCTACCGCGAAGTGTCGACGTCCTTGATCACGATCCAGAAGCTGGCGGAACGGCGCGTGGAGGAACAGATCGGCGTCACCGCGCTCCTGGACGCGTCCGATCTCGCCCGCTCGCGGTACGATTCCGGTCTCGCCAGCTACATCGAGATTCTCACGGCCGACCAGGAGCTGTTCCAGCAGCAGCTGATCCTCGCGCAGACGCGCGGCGCGGAATTACGCGCGCGGGCGGAACTGTATCGCACGCTCGGCGGCGGCTGGCAGCCGTAGCGACCAGGGACATATGGCCAATCTCAAGCGGCAAAAGTACGAGAAGGAACTGCTCAAGCTACAGGGCAAGCTCTGCATCCTGCAGGAATGGGTCAAGGCCAAGGGCTTGCGCGTGATCGTCATCTTCGAGGGGCGCGACGCCGCGGGAAAAGGCGGGCTCATCAAGGCGATCAGCGAGCGGGTCAGCCCTCGTGTGTTTCGCGTGGTCGCCCTTCCGGCGCCCGTCCGATCGGGAAAAGAGCCAGATGTACCTGCAGCGGTACTTCCAGCATTTTCCCGCGGCGGGCGAAATCGTGATCTTCGACCGGAGCTGGTACAACCGCGCCGGCGTCGAGCACGTCATGGGTTTCTGCACGAAGGATCAGTACGAACGCTTTCTCGATCTCTGTCCGATGTTCGAACGCCAGATCGTCGAAGGCGGGGTGATGCTGATCAAGGTCTGGCTCGAGGTCGGGAACAAGGAGCAGCAGCGGCGGTTCGAGGCGCGCATCGACGATCCGATGCGGCAATGGAAGCTGAGCCCGATGGACCTGCCGTCGCGGGCGAAATGGTACGAGTACTCGCGCGCGCGCGATGCCATGCTCAAGGCCACCGACACGCGCATCGCGCCCTGGTACATCGTCAAATCTGACGACAAGAAACGCGCTCGCCTCAATACGATCGCCCACATCCTGAAACAGATTCCGCATAAGAAGGTCAAACGCCCGAAGGTCAGGCTTCCGGACCGCTCGAAAAAGCATGCCTACAACGACGAGGCCTCGATTGCCCGACGGAAGTTCGTGCCGGAAATCTACTGATTTCGCGCGAATCGCCGCGTTCTGCCTTGTGGTCGTCTGCGGGACTGCGCTCGCCGCGCAGCCCCAGACGCCGCCCGAGAACGCTGCTCTGCAGCGGCTGCTCGATGTCGGCCTCAGCGCCGAGCCATCCGGAGAGACGGCGACCGTCGTGTTCTTCAACCGCCCTATCGTTGTCCTGAGGGCGCGTGTGCTGGGGCGGGGGCCCGCCGAGCGCGCGTTGAGCTCGAGCCGCTTGATGGACGATCTCATCTCGGGTGGAGAAGCCCATCAGGTCGAAACGCGGGTGCTGGAGGGCGCCGCCATCGTCATGGCTGGCGGGCGTACGGTGCTGGTGGTGACTCCGCCAGACGTCGACGAGCTGTCGGGAGAAACCCTCGACCAGGCTGCGGCAGGGGCGGCACGGCGTCTCCAGCAGGCGCTCGATGAGGCGTACGAAGCGCGGACGCCCGCGAGGCTGATGCGCTCGGCAGCCGTGGCGCTGGCGGTGCTGCTGACAGGCGTGTTGCTGGCGTACGCCGTCGCCCGCTCTCACCGGGCCGTCTCGGCCCGGCTGGTCGACCTGGCCGAGACGACGGTGACCAAGTCGGGCATTGCCGACGTGAACCTGTTGCGGGCGTCCCGGCTGATCGAGATCCAGCGCCGCCTGACATCCTACGTCGCCGTCGTCCTCTACCTGGTGATCGCCTACAGTGTCATCGCGATCATCCTGCGCCGGTTCCCGTTCACGAGACCCTGGGGCGAGTCGATGCGCGGGTTTCTGTTCGAGACAGGCATGAACGTCGGTCTGGGCATCGCCCATTCGATACCCGGCCTCGTCTCGATCGCGATCATCGTGTTCCTGACGCGTTTCATCGTCCGCCTCATCGGGCTCTGGTTCCATTCGATCGAGCAGGGCAGCATTGCGGGCCCGAGATGGCTTCATCCCGAAACCGCGCAGCCCACGCGCCGTCTGTTGACGGCCGCGGCCTGGTTGTTCGCGATTGTCCTGATCTTTCCCTACGTGCCGGGGAGCCAGACCGATGCGTTCAAGGGCGTCAGCGTGCTGGTGGGCCTCATCGTCACGCTCGGTTCCAGCGGGCTGATGAACCAGGTCATGAGCAATTTCATGATCACGTACTCTCGCGCGCTTCGGGTCGGCGATTTCGTGCGGATCGGAGAGGTCGAGGGGACGGTGATGCACCTTGGGATGCTCTCGACCAAGATCCATACGGTATTTGGCGAAGAGGTGACCATTCCCAATGCGGTCGTGATTGCGCAGACGACCACGGACTTTTCGCGGATGGTGGGCGAGGGCGTGCTGACGCGGACCTCGGTGACGATCGGCTACGACTCCCCCTGGCGCCAGGTGCATTCGCTGCTGCTGACGGCCGCCACGCGAACGCCGGGCATACGGAAAGAGGTGAAGCCGTTCGTGTTTCAGGCTTCACTCCAGGACTTCTACGTCGAGTACACACTGGCCTTCGGGCTCGAGCGCCAGGACCAGCGCGTCAACATTCTCGCCGCGCTCCACGCCAACATCCAGGATCTCTTCAACGAGTACGGCGTGCAGATCATGTCCCCCCACTACCTGGGCGACCCCGCCGCGCCGAAGGTCGTGCCGGCGGACAAGTGGTTTGCCGCGCCGGCACACGCCAAAGAGGTCAGTACTCGTTAAACAGCCGCTGCAGGTCGGCCATCGGACGCGTTTTCAGCAGCGCGAGCCGGAGCAGCACACGCGTCTTCTGCGGGTTCAGGTCGAGCGATGCCACCAGGCCGAGCTTGTCGTCCTCGACCTCCACGTTCCGGCCGACCCGTCCTGTCGCCACCCGCGACGAACGCACACAGATGACGCCATTCTTCGCGTGCTTCGCGAGCGTGTCGAGGGCCGGCTTGGTCATGTTGCCGTTGCCGACGCCGGCGATCACGATGCCCTTGGCCCCCGCGGCGACGGCGGCATCGATGAGCGCGCCGTCCATGTTCTCGTAAGCCATGATGATGTCCACGCGCGGCAGCACAGTGGTCGCTGTCACCGAGAACTCCGATTCGAACGTGTGCTTGCCCACAGGGCCGCGGTTCCAATCGACTTCACCATACGCCACGGTTCCGATCAGCCCTGTCACGGGCGAGAGGAACGTCTGAACGGCGGTGGTGCTGGCTTTGGTGAGCGAAGACGCCCCGTGGATCCAGTCATTGACGACGACGAGCACACCGCGGCCCGCAGCCTCCCTGTTGGCGGCCACGGCTACGGCGTTGAAGAAGTTGAGCGGGCCGTCTGCCGACAACGCCGTGGAGGGGCGCATCGCGGCCGTCAGGACGACCGGCACCTTCGATTTGACGACGAGATTGAGAAAGTACGCGGTCTCCTCAATCGTGTCGGTGCCGTGGGTAATCACGACGCCATCCACGCCACCTTTGCTGGTCAGCTCGTTGATGCGGGTGGCCAGCTTCAGCCACACTTCATCGTTCATGTCCTGCGAGCCGATGTTCGAGATCTGCTCACCTCTGAGCACGGCGAGTTTCTTCGCCTGCGGCACGGCGGCGAGCAGCTGGTCCACGCCGACCTGACCGGAGGTATACCCCGCCTGGACATCGCTCGCGGCGGCGCCGGCGATGGTTCCTCCCGTCGCGAGCACGACGATGGTGGGGAGTTTGGCCTGAGCGGCGGCGGGAACCTGGATGGTGAGCGCCGCGCAGACGGCAATCACGAGCGACAGTGAAGCGACAGGACTCTTGCGCATACATGACCTCTCTAATGTGTGCCGGCCACCAGCATCAACCATGGTGTGCCGACAAGGAGATAAAGCACGACGTTGAACGCCGTCACCATTCCGCCAAGCCGATACAAATCGCGCTGAGACAGGAACCCGCTGCCGGTAAACAACAAGTTCGCGCTCGACCCCTGCGGCGTGATCGCCGAGAAGTAGTTCGTCGCGAAGAGAAGCTGGAACGCGAGGGGAGCGGCGGGCACGCCCAGCTTGACGCCGACATCCATGAACACGCCGAAGAGCGCCATCAGATGTGCCGTCTGACTGACGAACACGTAGTGCAGTAAAACGTACGCGACCAGCAGCATGAGTCCGGCGGCGGCGGCCGGCCATCCCACCATGGCATCGGCGAGGCGCGCGCCGAGAAATCCCATGAAGCCGAGTGCGTTGAGCTCGCTGCTCAAGGTGTAGAGCACCGCGAACCAGATGAACGTGGCGAGCACATCGCCCTGCTTGGCGATGTCGTCGAGGGTGAGGGCGCCCGAAACAAGCAGGACGCCGAGGCCGAGAAACGCGACGGCGGTTGAATCGATCCCGAAGGCCGCGGCCGACGCCCAGAGAACCACCATGCCGACGAACGAGCCCATCACCACCTTCTCGTCACGGCTCAGCGGGCCCATTTTTGCCAGCGCGATCCGCGCCTCGGCCGGCGCCTGGGGCGTCGATCGCACTTCGGGCTTCATGATCCAGAAGAGCAGCGGCGGCATCAGCGCGATGGCGGCCAGCGTGGGTACCGCCGCTGCGACGAGCCACGACGCGAAGCTGATCTGGACGCCGAAGCTGCGCGCGATCTCCGTTCCAATCGGGTTGGCGGCCATCGCCGTCAGCCACAGAGCCGACGAGAGGCTCAGGCTGACGATGCCCGAGAACATCAGGAAGCTGCCGAGCCGCGGATGGCGGTTCTCTTCGGGATTCGAGCCGGCGGCCACGGCCAGCGAGTAGGCGAGCGGATAAATGACGCCGGAGCGTGCGGTGTTGCTCGGAAAGGCGGGCGCGATCAGCCCGTCGACCAGGAAGATGCTGTACGACAATCCGAGCGTCGAACGTCCGAAGCGCGTCACCGCCAGATGTCCGACGCGCGCGCCAAGCCCGCATTTCACGACCGCGCGTGCGACGAGAAACGCGATGACGATGAGGAGGATCGTGCCGTTGGCGAATCCCGCATAGGCCTTCGCCGGAGGGAGGAGTCCGGACAGCACGGACGCCGCGACCGCCAGCACCGACGCCGTCAGAATCGGAAAGACGCTGACGACAACCGAAAAAATCGCGGCCGCGAAAATGGCGAAGAGACGCCACGCTTCGACGCCCAGCCCTTCTGGTGGCGGCACGAACCACATGACAAGAGGAAATCCGATCGTGACGAGTCGCAAGAGGAGGGTGCCGCGCGCTGGCGTCATGGCTGCCGGCCGCCGGTCCGGAACGAGCCGCTGAGATCGCCGGCACGGCCCTGCACCACGTCTTCCCCGCTCTGAGCGACGTACTGCCACGTCATCGAGTACTCGCCCGCGATGCCCGTGTATGGACCCGTGCCGCCCGTGATGGTGCCGGAGATCTGCCGGCCGGTTTCGAACGCCGTGCCCCGCAACACGCTGAAGACACGGTTCCCCTGCGCGTCGGTCCACACCGCCGAACCTGCGCTGATGCTCCGGCCATCGTCGAAGCCGATCGCTTCTCCCCGGAAACCACGGCTCAGGCCGGCGCCGCCGGTCAGCATGACGGCGCCAGACAACTCGACGACGGCGGCCGGCCGCGCGCCCTCGGCTGGCAGCGTCCTCCGCCGGCCGACCACCGACCAGCTTCCTTCGAAACGGCCCTGGCCGGCCGGCGACGGGGTTTGTGCGTGCACGTTGGCGAGCACGCCCGTCACGACGACGGCAGCCGCGAGTCTCACCGCACGCCAGAGATGCGGGCGATCCATCATGCGGGACGTCCCTGACCGGTCATGTTCATCGGATCGAGGACCTCCGCGATCTGCTGCTCCGAGAGGATTTTCTTTTCACGAATGAGCTCCAGAATGCCCCGGCCCGTTTTCGTGGCCTCGGCGGCCAGCTCGGTGGCGCGGTCGTAGCCAATCACCGGGTTCAGCGCGGTCACCGTGCCGATGCTGTAGTCGACGTAGTGGCGGCAGACGTCGGGGTTGGCGGTGATGCCGTCGACGCAATGCACGCGCAGCGTGTTCGCGGCGTTGATGAACATCGTCTGCGCTTCGAAGACGCACGCGGCGATGACGGGCTCGAACACGTTGAGCTGGAGCTGTCCGCCTTCGGCCGCCATCGACACCGTCAGGTCGCTGCCGATGACGCGGAAGCAGACCATGTTGACGACCTCGGGAATCACGGGGTTCACCTTTCCGGGCATGATCGACGAGCCCGGCTGCTTGGGCGGCAGGTTGATCTCGCGCAGACCGCAGCGCGGGCCCGATGACAGCAGGCGCAGGTCGTTGCAGACCTTCGAGAGCTTGATGGCCAGGCTCTTCATGCACGACGAATAGAGCACGAAGGCCTGGGTGTCCTGTGTCGCCTCGATGAGATCGGGCGCCAGATAGATGGGCATCCCGGTCACGGTCGCCAGATGCGCGACGCACTTCTGCGAATAGCCGGCCGGTGCGTTCAAGCCCGTTCCGATGGCCGTCGCGCCCATGTTGACTTCGCAGAGCACGCGCTGGATGCCTTCCAGCGCCCGGATTTCGCCGGCCAGCGTTTCGCCGAACGCGTTGAACTCCTGTCCGAGCGTCATCGGGACCGCATCCTGAAGCTGCGTGCGCCCCATCTTCAGGATCGCGCTGAACTCACGGCCTTTGGCCTTGAAGGCGGCGATGAGCTCGTTGATCGCGGCGATCAGCCGCACATTCCCGAGCGCCATGCCGACGTGCAGCGACGTGGGATAGGCATCGTTGGTCGACTGCGAGGCGTTGACGTGATCGTGCGGGTCGCAGAACTTGTACTCGCCCTTCTCGTGGCCCATCAGCTCGAGCGCCCGGTTGGCGATCACCTCGTTGGCGTTCATGTTGGTCGAGGTGCCGGCGCCGCCCTGATACATGTCGAGCTGGAACTGATCGTGGAGCGCGCCCGTCGATAATCTCCGTGCAGGCGCGCTCGATGCCCGAGAGCACCGTCGCGTCGAACTGGCCGCACTCGCAGTTGGCGCGCGCCGCGGCGAGCTTCACCATGGCGAACGCTTTGATCAGATCGGGATAAAGCCGCAGTTGCACGCCCGAGATGTGGAAATTTTCCAGTCCCCGGGCGGTCTGGACGCCGTAGTACGCATCGGCGGGCACTTCTTTCGGCCCCAGCAGGTCATGTTCGAGGCGAGAAGCTTGAACAGGCATGAGTCACTCCACTGAAAAGTGTCCCTGGGTTCGGCGATACCAGATGAGTTGGGTTTTCGGCTGTCTGTGACGTCGATGTCTGCGCCGGCTCCCGCTGCTGCAACCGAAGAGAGCCAGGGCGATCGCTATCGGAGGGCTCGCGGCGTGAGGTCGCACACGAGTGTCACGGCCTGACGGTTACGGCCGCGCTCAAATTGAACTGAAGCCGCGTTTCCGCCGGCAACTGCAGATGTTCGGTGCCCTGGCTCGCGACGACGGCGCCGGCCGCGCCTCCCACCAGCGCGCCGATGGCCGCACCCTCACCTCCGCCCGCGATGCCGCCCACGATCGCGCCCAGTCCCGCACCGCCGCCGACTTTTCGAGCGGTTTTCTTACCCTCGCCGCCGCCCTTCGATTCCACCTGCGTGGTGACGATTTCGTACTTGTTGCCGCCGAACGCGATCGAGTTCGCCTTCAGCGTGATGTTGTCCGAGCCCTTCATCTTGCCGGCCTGTTCGACCTTCGCGGCCTGCAGCATCACCATCGAGCCGCGCGGGATAATCACCACGCCCTTCATCATGACGGGGTCGTCGAGGAGCGATTTGAACGTCGCGCCGGTCTTGGTGGCATCGACGTCAATCGCCGCGACGAGCCGGACGTTGAGAACAGTGCCCGCAGGCACGGTAACCGGGGCCGGCGCACGCGCCGGATCGGGTGGCGGCGGGGGTGGGGCTTTGCGTGGCGTGAACTCGACGCCGGTGATGTCCTCGATGGGAAATTCCGCGATGGATCCGTTCGCCAGCAGCAGGCGCACGCGCTTGGCATCGGCGCTGACGAAGTTGCCCTCGATGACGCGGCCGTCCTTGCGCAGTTTGACGCGGTCGGCCGACAGCACGGCGCTGCCAGCCGTCAGCGCGACGGCAAGCGTCCAGGAGATGAGAGCACGTGTGGACATACGGTTCACCTTGTGTTGGGTTCGCTCGCTACTTGATCACGGGCAACGACGCGGCGATCTGGAGATCGAGCAGCAGGAGAATCTGGTTCTCGACCTGGAGGAACCGGACCACCGTGACGGTCGGGAGCACCGACTTGAGACGCGTGAAGTACTTCTCCTTCAGCGCGTGGCGCCGGCCTTCGAGCTCGAGCGAGCGGACCGCCAGCTTGTCGGCGATCGCGTCGGTCATCTTGTCGTAGGCGCCGGCGTAATCCACGATCAACGCGATGCGGTCGTCGTTGATCTTCGACAGCTCCAGCTCGTACTCGCGGTACACCGGCCAGAACTTCGCGTCCTCGTCTTCGCTGAACTGCATCATCTCGGTGATGATCGCGACCTTCTGCGTGCGCAGGTCCGAGCGGAGCAGCTCGACATAGGCCGTGAGGTTGGCCTCGCGCGATTCGGCTTGTGTGGCGGGCATCTGGGTCTGTGCCAACACGGGCACCGACGCGGCGAGTGCGGCCGTCAGGACAAGGGCAACACGCATGTCACATCCTCACTCGTTGGACTTCTTCCACGAAATCGAGCCCGCGGGTACCGCCCGGCAGCGCGAACTCCACACGCGGCGGCTTCATCGCGTACTCCATCAGCGCGGCCAGTCCGGTAAAGGCGCTGGACCGCACGCGACGGCGCAGGTCTTCTTCGGTCTGCCATTCCTCGACGTAGCGCACGACGCCCTGATCGCGGATGCGCGTCGAGACAGAACACCCGACGCAGCCATGCAGCGCTCGCGTATCATCCATCATCGAATGGAGAGCCATCGTGATCCGATGGGCCTGGCCAATCGGTGTGAGCCAGCAAACGATCATACGGACCGGCATCTGCTCCAACACGGAACCTCGGCTGCAAGGCATCGGCGTGGCGATAGACATGGAACACGGAATGCTCGATGCGCCAGGGTGTTCAGCAGGTTGTGTGCCATCGACGGGGGATTGGAGAGATCGTGCTGGAGCGAATGTCTCGGCCTGTTAAGCCTCATTGGGGGGGGCGGCGGCCCCTGTCCTGGGTCTGGGGGTCTCCAATTGGTTGGAGGCACCACGAAATGTCGGGTTCGGTCCGTACTCTGCTGACCGTGGCGGTCCTCGTTGGGCTCTGCCCGGCCGCCTGGGCCCAGAAGGTGGACGTCGTCACACTCAGGAACGGCGACCGGATTACGTGCGAGATCAGCAACCTGACCCGAAGCATGCTGAACGCAAGCACTGATCCGCTGGGAAAGGTGGCCATTCACTGGGGCCAGATTGTCAGCATCCAGAGCCCGCGGGTGTTCATGGTGCAGATGACGACGGGCGAGCGCTACTACGGGACACTGCTGGCGTCGCCGCCGACCCAGCTTGTCGTCGGGTTCCCCGGGGGATCTGTCGCGCTGTCGCTGGCCGAGGTCGTGGAGCTCGTGCCGATCGGGCAGAGCTTCTGGAGACGCATCGACGGCTCGCTCGATCTGGGATTCAGCTTCACGCAGGCCAATCTCGAGACGCACGGGACGTTGAACGGGTCGGCGACCTACCGCACCCAGACCCGCCAGATTGCGGCGAAGGCGTCGTCACAGGTGTCCACGCGAGAAGATGCCGACCGTGAGTACCGCGCCGACCTCGGCGTGAGCTACAGCCGTTATCTGTCGAACCGGTTTTACGTTATCGCGTGGGCCGGCGGGCAGCAGAACGACGAGCTGACTCTGGAACTGCGGGCACTTGCCGGCGGAGGGATCGGCCGCGAGCTCGTGCACACCGATCGCCGTATCTGGTCGGTGTTTGGCGGCGCCGCTTACACTCGCGAGCTCTACCGCGATCAACCGCTCGATCAGTCGACGGAGGCCGCGATTGGCGGAAGTCTGGACTTCTACGCACCAGCGAACGACGACTACAACATCACCAACCAGCTCGTGACCTACATCAATGTCGCTGGGCGCAAGCGTGTTCGCGCCGAGCTGCAGAGCGCCTGGCGTCAGGAGTTCCTGGCAGACTTTTATTGGAGCCTGAACTTCTTCGAGAGCTTCGATTCCGACCCGCCGCCGGAGGAAAAGCGGAACGACTTCGGCGTCAGCTTTTCAGTCGGCTGGAAGTTCTAGGGAGTTATCAGTTATCAGTCTTCAGTTCTCAGACTGCCAAACTACTGATAACTGACAACTGACAACTGACGACTGACAAGCCGCCAGGCTATGAAGCCCTCCGACGGGAGATCCCCAGCCTCGCCATGCGGCTTTCGAGCGTCGTGGGCTTCAGCCCGAGACGCTCGGCCGCGCCACCGGCGCCGCGCACGCGCCAGTTCGTGGTTTCGAGCACCTTGCGGATGTGCTCGATTTCGAGCGCTTCGAGCGTCATGGCGGCCTGCGGGACGCGCGTGGTCTGTCGCGGCACGGGGATGACGAGCTGACGTGTCGGTCGCGAGGATCACGGCGCGCTCGACCACGTTGCGAAGCTCGCGGACGTTGCCTGGCCAGGAATAGCCTTCGCAGCTCCTTCAGGTTCGACTTCGGTATCGAATCGATCGGACTTGCCGAAGGCGCGCGAGAACTCGTCGACGAAGGCCCACACCAGGCCGGGAATGTCTTCGATGCGCTCGCGAAGCGGCGGCACGACGATCGGGAAGACGTTGAGCCGGTAGAACAGATCTTCGCGGAACGCGCCGTCCTGGACGGCGGCTTCGAGGTCGCGATTGCGTCGCGGCGATGATGCGCACGTCGACCTTGATCGGCTGCGTGCTGCCCAGCCGCTCGATCGTGCGCTCCTGGAGGACGCGCAGCAGCTTGACCTGCATTTCCATCGGCAGCTCGCCGATCTCGTCGAGAAAGAGCGTCGAGCCGTTGGCCGCCTCGAAGCGCCCGATCTGGCGCGACAGCGCGCCGGTGTAGGCGCCGCGCTCGCGTCCGAACAGCTCGCTCTCGATGAGCGCTGTCGGAATGGCCGCGCAGCTGACGGTCACCATCGACCGCTGATGGCGCGGGCTCAGGTCGTGAATCGCCTGCGCAAACACCTCTTTGCCGGTGCCGGTCTCGCCGCGCAGCAGCACCGTGGCCGGTGTTGTCGACACCTGTTCGACTTGTGCGAGCGCCCGCTTGACCTGAGGGCTCTCGCCCACGATCATCCGGTGCGATTTCGACGGACGCGACTCGCGGCGCAGGTCCGAGGGGTCTTCGGCGAGGCGATCGCGCAGCCGATGGATCTCGCTGACCGCCGCCGAGAGCGACACCTCGCTCGTGCGTCGCGCGAGCGCCTGGCTGAGGACACCGGCGACCAGGCGCAGCCGCTCCATGATCGAAGGTCCCCATTCCTGCTCGACGGTCGTCGAGTCGAACCAGAGGGCCTGGAGCACATCCGGCTCACCGAGCGTGGCGAGCGGTACGAGGGCAGCCGAGCGGGCACCGCGTGCCTCGAATGTCTCGCGATCGACCGGATCGGGGATGTCGTCGAGGCGCGAGAAACACGCGCACGTTCCGGCTTCGAGCTGCGCGACCACGTGCGGAATCGATGCGAGGGGCAGCCCTTGCGGCGGAGTCCGGTCGTGGTGCGCGGTCCAGTAGTGAGTGGCGACGGCGACCGGCTCGCCGGCGTTCCTGCGCCACAACACGGCGCGATCCAGTTGCAACGTCTCGCCTATCTGCCGCAGGCTCCTGCCAATCAGGTCGTCGAGCGCGGTACCTTCCGCGCCGGCGAACCGCAGCGCGATATCGGCGACGAGGCGCTGAAATCCGAGGTGCGCGTCGGTGGCAGCCGTGAGGCGCGCCCTCATGTCCACGAGATCGGTGAGATCGGCGATCGAGACGACACCGTATTGCGCGTCGCCAGACGTCGTCACGCTGCGGCCCACCTCCAGCGGTACCGGGACGCCGTCCTTGCGAACACCGGTGATGTTCTGAGCCGCGGCGGCGCCGAGGCCTGGCAGCAACACGTCGAGCGCGCGGCCCACGAGCTCGCCTGACGCGTACCCGAAGATGGTATGGGCGCTCTGGTTCGCGACCGCGATCGCCCCCGACTGGTTGAGGACGAGCACCCCCTGAGGCGCCTGTTCTACGGCCAGTCGGAGGAGGTTAACCACGTCGGAAGCAGCGGATTCCGACGACGTCGTGCTATTCATGGTGGTGACTCACGTCAAGAAAAACGGCTGGTCCTTGTCCGCTAAGCGCTGCGAACGCAACGATTTGGCGCCGGAATGTGCTGTCCGTTTGTGTGGCGGTTGTTTTGAAGTCGTATCACAGTCCGTCCGTACACTACATCTAATCCAGCGGTAGCGATAGCGACAACTCTGTCTATCCCGACTTCCTGACCGGCCAGTCCTGATCGCCGCAACTCCCAATTCCATGGCTTCTTACGCTTCGATGATCTTGTGCCGAATCGCGTAGCGGACCAGCCCGCTGACCGAGTGCAGCTCGAGCTTCGAGATGATGCGGGCGCGATGCGTTTCCGCTGTCTTCGTCGTGATGCCGAGCCGCGCGGCGACCTGCTTGTTGGTATGACCCTCGGCGAGCAGGTGCAGGACCTCTCGTTCGCGGGCCGTGAGCGTTCCGGCCGCGCGCTTCTTGCCGCGCGTCTTTCCCGCCTGCATCACCGTGGCGACCTGGCTCGAGAAGAACGTCTGTCGCGCGAGAACGGTTCGCACGGCCTCGATCAGCTTGCCCGCAGAATCGGCTGTCGAGACGAACCCGCTGGCGCCGGCGTTGATCGCTTCTCGTTCGAAATCGGGTGCGTCGTGCATGCTCACGAACACGATCGGCGATGGGACGGAACGCCGAATCTGGCGCGCCGCCTGGAGGCCATTCATGCCGGGCATGCTGATATCGAGCAGAATCACATCCGGCTTCAGCTCGATGGCCATGGCGACCACGTCGTTGCCGGTCGTCGCTTGCCCGCAGACGACCCAGCCAGGCTCGCGTTCGAGAAGCACGCGCATACCATTGCGTAGAATCTCGTGGTCGTCTGCAATCAGAATCCGGACACGTGTCATATCTGGGGGAGGAACGTTGCCTGCCCACGACCTGTCGTGGCCGCGCCGGTGACTTCGGCGTCGGACGGTCCGTTTTGTGGCCAATCACACCGAAAACGGAGCAGGCGCATCGGTACTCACGTTATCTGAATCCATATTCGTGCCAGATCTATCTCGCCTGGTCTCGGCCGATGCCGCGCAGCCGCCGCGGCACCCCCATCGTCAAGCGAGCGAATCTTCGCCCGGAGATCGCGCCAGCCTGCACAAAATGCACGATTTGCGCGACGGGCAGCGGTCTCGGATTTCTCGCGATTGCGCCAGGCAGGCAGTATCTGACCCACCCCATCGGAGAGACTCCGAGATATCGGACGCCAGACGCGAAATCCGCGTCACCACCAGCCGTGACGCAGGCGGGAAGTCGTCCAAACGGGCCTGAATTGCGCCTAAAATGCGGTGTTCCGGGGCTGGCACTGACGATGCTCTGCAGTCGAACGGTTGGCTGCGACGTTCGCGGCCATTTCGTCAACATCGATCGTTAGGAGTGTCCCTATGCGGAAATTATTCTTGGCGGCTGTGGTCGTCTTCCTCGCCGCGAGTCCGGCTGCAGCCCAGGACAGCAAGGTGGGCTTCAACTTTGGGGGCGGCGTGTCCTTCCCCGTGTCCGGGCTCAAGGATTCCTTCGACACCGGTTGGAACGGCACCATTGGCGTGACCATCAACCTCAACCCGGTGCTGGGCTTCCAGACCGAGTACCTTTACAACCGCTTCGGCGGGCCGGAAAAGACGATCGTCATTTTCCCAACGCCCGGAGGCGGGAATGGAACGAACCAGCTGATCGAGAGCAACCATCAGGTCCACAATCTCGGGTTCAACCTCGTGGTCACTCCGGGGGGAGTCAACAGCGATTCGCCCGTGGGCGCGTATTTCCTCGGCGGCGGAGGCTGGTTCCATCGTGTCGTTCAGCTCACGTCGCCCAGCGTCGGTTATGCGTCGATCTGCGATCCGTATTGGCTGGTCTGCTACCCGACGCTGGTCGAGGTCGACCGGATCATCGGCGATCGCTCGACGGATAACTTCGGCATCAACTTCGGCGCTGGCATCACGTTCGGCACGGAAGCGAAGTTCTACGTGGAAACCCGCTACACCTACGTGTGGGGACCGACGATCACGGGCGCGACGTCGCCGCTGCCCGGCGGCGGGACGATTAATTGCTCCGGCGGCTGCTCGACCAACGCCGGTTACTGGCCGATCACGTTCGGAGTTCGCTGGTGATCCGCGCGCTTGCGACGGCGTTTCTCGCCGTTTGTCTTTCGCTGACGCTCGGCTGCAAGTCGAGCGAGCGTCAGCGGCCGATGGGGATGGGTGCGGTGGACCAGGGAGTGAGCTCCCTGGAATCGGTCCGCCGTCAACTGCTGGGCACGTGGGAGCTGGTGACGCTCGAGCTGGCGCCGAAACCCGGCGCCGCCCGCGTGCCCGTGGCGGCTGCGGGTGTGCTCACCTACGATGAGTACGCCAATCTCACGATCGACGCGAAAACGACGGACCCGGCGGCGCCTGTCGCCGCCCGCGAAGTGAACCTGCTGTCGTTCAAAGGACGCGCGGCGATCGACCCCGTCAAGAAAGAATTAAGATTGATGAATCTGACGGGCAATGCCAATCCCGATGAAGTACTCTTGCCGAATCAGCGCCGGCTGTTCGAGGTGACGGACGAAACGCTCAAGCTCTCGACCGTCGACGAGAAGGGCGAGATTTCGGCGGTCACGAACTGGAAGCGCAGGAGGTAGGTTAGTCATGCAGGCTGAGACCGTGCGGCAGGGCACTACGGCCATTGTGTTGTGCGCGGCGCTGGTGATCGCGTCGCTGCCGCACGGCATCTGGGCACAGGCCCCGCCTGCGAAACCGGCACCTGCACAGGCGAAACCGGCGCCTGCGCAGGCGGCCCCGGCCCCCGCCGCGGCGTCCGATCGGGCCGTCGATGGCGGATGGCCGCGTGCGTACATCTCGGGCGCCAAGGCGGAAGTGCTGATGCATCAGCCCCAGGTCGCGAGCTGGGATGGGCAGAAGCGCATGGTGGCGTATTCGGCCATCGGCTATCAGCCGCAGGGACAGGGGGCGAAGAACACCCTTGGGACGATTCGCGTCGAAGCCGACACCGCGGTCTCGGTCGAAGATCGGCTCGTCAAGTTTTCGAGGTTCGCCATCACCGAGACGAACTTTGGCTCTCTGTCGAAGGAGCAGGTGCAGGATATTCTGGCGACGATCGATCAGGGCATCCCCGACGACGATCGCTTGATTGCGCTCGATCGCGTGCTCGCCAGCCTCGATAGCAGCCAGATCTTTCCCAGGAACGTCGAGGGCGTAAAAGCCGATCCGCCCGCCATCTTCTACAGCACGAAGCCGGCCTTGATGGTCGGATTCGACGGCAATCCAATCTGGAGCCCGATTCAAAACAACGATCTCGAAGTTCGCGGTCAACACGAACTGGGATGTGTTCGAGCACGAAGCCACGAAGACGTACTTCCTGCGGAACGAGAAGGTCTGGCTGAAGACCGCCGATCTGCTCAAGGGGCCGTGGACGCCTGCCGGGAAGCTGCCCGAGAGCTTTGCGAAGCTGCCGGCCGAGGAGAACTGGAAAGAGGTGAAGGCCTCGCTGCCCGGCGCAGCGGTGAGCTCTGTACCCACTATTTTTGTGAGCACGGCGCCCAGCGAGCTGATTCTGGTGACCGGTGCCCCTGTGTACCAGCCCGTGACGGGGACGCGCCTGGTGTGGGTGAGCAACACCGAGAGCGATGTCTTCCGGCTCGGCGCGACCGGTCCGGTGTACTACCTCGTATCGGGCCGGTGGTTCACCTCGACGGGCTTTACGGGCCCGTGGACGTTCGCCACTCAGAGTCTTCCCGGCGACTTTTTGAAGATTTCCCTCGAGCATCCACGCTCGCGCGTCCTCGCATCCGTGCCTGGCACACCGCAGGCCGCCGAGGCCGTGCTCCTGGCGTCGGTGCCGCAGACTGCGCGTGTGAATCGAAAAGAGATGAAGGCGCCCGAGGTGGACTATCAGGGCACGCCGGAATTCCAACCCATCGAAAAGACGTCCGTCGCGCGCGCTGTCAACACCGACAAGGACATCATCAAAGTCGGCGACCTCTACTACATGTGCTTCCAGGGCGTGTGGTTCATGGCGCGCAGCGCGAGCGGTCCATGGAGCGTGACCGAGACCGTTCCGAAGGAGATCTACGAGATCCCGTCGAGCTCGCCGTCGCATCACGTCACCTACGTCACCGTTGTCGAAGATGACGACGACGAATGGGTCACGTATGCAGCGGTGGCGGGCTACACGGGCATGATGGTCGCGTGGGGCTGCGTTGTGGCTGGATCCGGTTGGTACTACCCGCCGTACATCGGGTATGGTGGCTTCTATCCTGTTTACTACCCGTACTATCACACATACGGATACGGTGCCTCGTATAACCCGTGGACGGGTGCGTACACCAGGGGCGCAGTGGCGTATGGCCCCTACGGCGGCGCGGGCGTGGCCGCGAGGTACAACCCGAGAACGGGGACCTACTCGCGTGGTGCCGTGGCATGGGGCCCCGGTGGTGCGCGTGGCGCGGCGACCGCGTACAACCCGAGAACCGGGGCTGTACGGGAGCACTCGACAGGGGTCTGGCGTGTACGGCAGCTGGGGCACGACAGCCGTGCAACGTGGTGATCAGTGGGCGCAGACCTCGCGCGTGACCAACCGCGTGACCGGCAACACGACGCGCGTCACACAGGGAAGCGGGGGCGGTACGGCTGTCACGCGAAATACCCAGGGGCCGGGTGGCAGCGCCGCGGTGAAAACGGGCAGCGGCGACGTGTACGCGGGACGCGACGGAAATGTGTACCGGAAGCAGGGCGACAGTTGGCAGAAGTACGACAACGGATCGTGGGGATCGGTCGACAAACCCACGCCGACAGATCGGGGAAGTGCAACGGCCACCGACCGCGGGCGCTTCCGGCGCAGCCGACCGGAGCCGTCAGTCGGGATCGTCGTCGAGCTCGTCCACGGTGGGGCAGCTCGATCGCGATAGCGCGGCGCGAAGTGAAGGCACGACCCGGACCCGCGACTACAGCTCGACCCGATCCAGTCCCAGTGCAGGAGCCCGCTCGAGCGGCACATACCGGCCGAGCGGCGGGATGCGCAGCGGCGGCGGCCGTCGCCGCTAAAGCACTCTTCGTGGCAACAACCAGGCAAGGAGGAATGATGCAAAAGCTGATTTTGACGATCGTGGCGCTGGGATTCATCGCGACCGCGACAGCACGTGCCCAGACCAAAGTGATTCCAGGAGAGACGAAGACGGCTCGCTTGACTGTCGAGGCCATCGACGCGGCGACGCGGCAGGTGACCGTGAAGAAGGCTGACGGCACCTACGACATCCTGTACGTGCCCAATACTGTCAAGCAGTTCGACTCGCTGAAAGTGGGCAACGTCATCAACGCCACCCACTACGAGAACATGATCGTTCAGTTGAAAGCGCCGGGCTCCAAGGACGTCGATACGGCGGCGCGCAACGTCACCACACCGGCGAAGGACGGTGTCGGCGGCACGATTGCCCATCAGCGCACGATCACCGCGACCATCACGGCGATCGATCCGAGCGTGCCATCCGTGAGCCTGACCGGACCGGGCGGCTTCAAGTACAGCACTCGCGTCCAGGACAAAGCGGCGCTTGCGAAGGTGAAGGTCGGCGACCGGCTCGACATTACCTGGACCGAAGCCGTGCTCGTCTCGATCGAGACCGTGAAGTAGCGATGTCGCGAGCCGCGGCGGTGATGCGACCGCTGGCCATCATGGTCGTGTTCGCCGCCACGACCGCTGCGGCGCAGACCCAGGAACCCTCCACACGCGCGGAAGTCATCGAGCAGGCGCAGGCGGAGAAAGCCACGCGCGTCCGTCCGTACGAGCCGGGCAAAGCCGAAAAGTATCTGGACCGCGTCGAGCAAGTCATGACGACGGGTGGACTGCGCCTGCACCCGTTCTTCCAGAGCGCGTACTCTGGTGGCGGGTTCACGCTCGGCGCCGGCTATCGGACCGCGGTCAGCCCCTACAACTCGATCGACGTTCGAGGCAGCTGGACGTTGAAAGGGTACAAGCGCGTCGAGTCGGAGTTTGTCGCACCCCGTTTCCTCAGGCGGCGTGCGAACTTCTCCTTCCTTGGCGGCTGGCGCGAAGCCACGCAGGTGGGGTTCTACGGTCTGGGCAATGCCACCGTAGAAGAAGCCAACGTCAGCTACGGCTTCACCCAGCTCTACGCGCACGGCGTGCTCGAGGTGAAACCGACCAATCGCTTTTTCACGCTTCGTGGTGGCCTCGAAGCCTCTCAGTGGGAGCAGGGACCGGGATCCGGGCCGAAACCCTCGGTTGAAACGGTGTATACGCCCCCGTCGCTGCCCGGGCTCGGACAGACGATCACCTACATACAGACGCACGGGATGGTTGGCTTCGACACGCGCCCGGTACCGGGATATGCCCGGCGTGGCCGCCTCCTTGGCGTGACCTTTCGCGACTTTTCCGATACGGACAGCCGATACGGCTTCAAGCAAGTCGACTACGAGGCCATTCAGCACATTCCGCTGCTTCGCGAGTCGTGGGCGTTGTCGCTGCACGCGGCCGCGTCCGTGACGGGTCTCAAGGACGGCCAGGAGATTCCGTTCTTCATGATGCCGTCGGTCGGCGGCGGGTCGTCGCTGCGCGGCTACAGCAGCTGGCGCTTCCGCGACCGCAACAGCCTGCTCCTGCAGGCGGAATGGCGTGTCATGGTCAACCGGTTTCTGGACACGGCGCTGTTCTATGACATGGGCAAAGTGGAGGCGAATACGCGCGATCTCGACTTCAGCAATCTGAAAGATGACTACGGCATCGGCTTCCGCTTTCACACTCCGCTGGCCACGCCCCTTCGCATCGAGTTCGCGAGGAGCCGCGAAGGTATGACCATCGTGTTCTCGTCGTCGGGGTCGTTTTGAGGAGAAATCCCGTGCCCGCTACGCGCAAGGGGAGTCTGATTTACATCGTCCTGCCGCTCGTGCTGGCGGCCGCTGTCTGCACGGTGGCGATACGCGGCGCCGGCCTGAGCTTCTACGACGACGATCCCATCGCACGCGAGCCGGAAAGCCAGGACGCGTCCAAGGTCGAACCATGGGATATCGGGTTGATCTACGAACTTGCGATCAATCTGGCCGTGGCCTCCCGGCACAAACCATCGAACACGCGCGCGGGCAACGTGAACACGATCGACGAGGTGCCCGATTCGAGCTGGTTCACAAACCGCATCGGGGCCCGGCCCGTCACGGTGGACGAAATTGTCCGCGGCCCGAACATCGGTACACCGCCTGCGTCAGACAAGTGGGAGATCGTTCGCGAGAAGTCGGCAGGCGCGCACCCGGGATTTACGGCACGAGACGCCAAGGGGGAGACGTGGTTCCTTCGTTTGACAGCCCCAAAAATCCAGAAGGTGCGAGCGGATCGACCGTGGCGGCGACCAAATTCTTCTGGGCGCTCGGCTACAACCAGGTCGAGACGTTCATCACGACCGTCAATCCATCGACGCTGACGATCGACCCGTCGGCGACCAGGAGACGCCCCACTGGAGAACAGACCCGCTTCGGTCGGGACGACGTGGACGAGGTTATCGAACGGGCGGCGCGGAACCGTGACGGCACGTATCGGGCGACAGCAGGGCGTTTGCTGCCGGGGAAGATTCTCGGTGGATTCCGCTATGACGGTACGCGCCCCGACGATCCAAACGACGTCGTGCCGCACGAGCACAGGCGCGAGCTGCGTGCAATGCGCGTCTTCGGCGCGTGGACGAACCTGACCGATATGAAAGCGGGAAACACCCTCGATACGCTCGTCGACGAGAACGGCCGATCGATTGTGAAGCACATCCTCCAGGACGTCGGATCGACCATGGGCATGGCCAACGGGTCGGGCGATTGGAACATCGGCTACGAGTACCTCTACGAAGGAGATGTTTCGAAGCGGCGGTTTGTCACGTTCGGGTTCGCGCTGAGTCCCTGGCAGACGATTCCGTACAAGGAATATCCGTCGGTCGGCCGCTTCGAAGGCGACCATTTCGATCCCGACCACGTGGAAGCCTCACACACCGACGATCGCGTACATGGAAATGCGCGCGGATGATGCGTTCTGGGGAGCGCAGCGCGTGATGGCGTTCAGCGATGACCTGATTCGAGCGGCCGTCCACACCGGCCAGTACTCCGATCCCGAAGCAGAGGCCTATCTGGTGTCGGTGCTCATCAAGCGACGCGATGCCATCGGCCGCGCGTACCTGCCTGCGATTAACCCCGTCGTCAATCCGCGCCTCGACGAGGCCGGAGTGCTGACGTTCGAGAACGCCGCGGTGGCTGCCGATGTCGCCAAGCCGCCGACCCAGTACCGGGCGGTCTGGTCGCGTTTCGACAACGCGACCGGAACAACCACGCCGATTGGCGAGACCCAGAGCACGGGCGTCTCGATGTCTGCGCCAGGTGAGGTGAAGGGCATCGCGAACGGCTTCGTGCAGATCGACATCTCTGCCGACAGCGCCGATCACCCGTCGTGGCGGCAGCCGATCACCACACATTTCCGTCGTACCTCCGCCGGGTGGAAGCTCGTCGGTCTGCGGCGTCTTCCCGATGGCGCCGCACCACCCGCAGCCGGAAACTCGCGATGAGCGACGTCCCGGCTGCCGGCTCGCCCGCGGCTGGCCCGGTCCCTGACAAAGGCCCGATCGAGCGGTTGCTCTCGCCCCTTGCAGACGTGCGCCGCGGCGAAGCTTTGAGCGCCCTGGTGATGATGGGCACGATGTTTCTCCTGCTGTTCGGGTATTACCTGCTGAAGACAGCCCGAGAGGGGTTCATCCTCAGCGAAGGCGGCGCGGAGGTGAAGAGCTATTCATCGGCCGGTCAGGCGCTGCTGCTCCTGGGGCTCGTACCGGCGTACGGCATGCTGGCGTCGCGCGTCAACCGCGTGCAGCTGGTGCAGTGGGTCACGCTCTTCTTCGCTTCCAATCTCGTCATGTTTCTTGCCGCGCTCGCAGCCGGCATGCGCGTTGGGGTCGTGTTCTTTCTCTGGCTGGGAATCTTCAACGTGATGGTCGTCGCCCAGTTCTGGGCGTTTGCCGCCGACCTCTACACCGAAGAGCAGGGCAAGCGATTGTTTCCGATGATTGGCATCGGCAGCAGCCTGGGGGCATGGCTGGGCTCGGTTCGCGCCGGGCAGGTTGCCGCCGAATACAGCACCTCCAGGCTTCTTGCCGGAGGGGCCGTGGTGCTGGTGGTCTGTGTCGGGTTGATGCGCATCGCCGACACCGTGACGCGGCACGAGTCGAAAGCGCAATCGAAGGTCGCCGGCGAGAAGCTGGCGGACGGTCCGAGCGGCTTCTCGATGATCCTCTCCAATCGCTATCTCACCCTCATCGCGGCGCTCGTCGTGCTGCTGAACGTCGTGAACACGTGCGGTGAATATCTGTTCGGCCGCTACGTGGTGGAAACGGCGAATGCCACTTTCGGGTCCGGCCCGGACGCAGAAGCCGCGCGGCAGCAGTTCATCGTCCAGACCTACGGCACCTACTTCGGTTACATCAACCTGACAGGGTTTCTGCTGCAGGCCTTCGTCGTCTCGCGCGTGTTCAAGTTCGTTGGCGTCAGCCGTGCGCTCTTCATTCACCCGACCATCGCGCTCAGCAGCTATCTGCTGATGCTGCGCGCCCCGTCGTTCGAAGCCATCCGGTTTCTGAAGACCGCCGACAACGCGATCAACTACTCCCTCGGCAACACGACGATGCAGGCGTTGTGGCTGCCGACGAGCCGCGAAACCAAGTACAAGGCCAAGCAGGCCGTCGATTCGTTCTGCGTGCGCGCCGGCGACGTGCTGCAGGCCGGCGTCGTCTATGCCGGCGAGCTGACGAGCCTGTCGGTGAGCGGGTTCGCCGCCATCAACGTCTGCTTTGCGCTTGGCTGGCTCGGCGTGGCGGCCGGCTTGAGCGACCGGCTGCACTCGCGGGCCCGGCGAGGCGACGCAGCCGAGCTTTGAGGACGTATGAGCCCCTTCGACTGGGAACCGCCGTTTCCGCCATCGTCCGCGAAGGTTGAATTCGAGTTTGGTGCGCGATCGCGCCGTGGTACCTCGCGCTCCATCAACGAAGACCACTACCTGATCGCGCGAATGAGCAGGCAGTTCGAGCTGCTCCAGACGAGCCTGCCCGACACGCCGATCACCGAACAGTTCGACGAGCACGGACACGCCATGGTCGTGGCCGATGGGATGGGCGGGACCGGTGCGGGCGAAGTCGCCAGCCGGCTGGCGCTGACCACGCTGGTGCAGATGATGCTCTATTTCGGGAAGTGGAATCTCCGGATCGACAATCTGGTGGCAACCGAAATCATGGCTCGCGCGGAACGCTTTTATCGTCACGTCGACGCCACAGTGAACTATGAAAGCCTCACTCGGGGTGCGCCCGGCCTCCAGACCACGCTCACCGCCCTGTTCGGGGCCGGGAGAGATCTGTTCTTCGCACACGTTGGCCACTCGCGCGCCTATCTGTACCGCGGGAGAGAGCTGATGCGGCTGACCCGCGACCACACCGTAGGCATGCAGGACCGGTTCGGGGTGTCGGTCGCGCCCATGGTCGATCTGAACGTGGCGGCGCGCGATCTGAAGCACATCATCACCGAAACCATCGGCATGGGCGGCAAGGGCGGACCCGCGATCGATCTCGAGCGCTTCCGGCTCGACGACCAGGACGTCGTGCTGCTCTGCACCAACGGCATCACCGACGCATTGCCCGAACCTGTCATTGCCGAGGTGCTGTCATCCGGCCGGCCGTGCGACGACATGTGCGCGCGGCTCGTCACCCTGACCGAAGAGGCAGGCGGAGAGGACGATGCCACCGCGCTCGTCGGCCGGTACCACATTCCACCAGACGCCGAGTAAGATGCCGTTGTGACCGCGTCAGAGTCGCGTACGCCCTCGACGAACCATTCCGCGCTCTCCAGAAAAATCTTCACGGGGCTGCTGGCGGGGCTGGCGGTCGGCCTGTTCGCCGGAACGCGAACGGCCGTGCTGGCGCCTCTGGCCGATGCCTACATCGGTCTCCTCCAGATGACGGTCCTTCCTTATGTGACCGTGTCGATCATCGCCGGCCTCGGCGCGCTGAACGGCGGCCAGGGGCGCACGATGGGCAAGCGGGTGGGCCTTGTCATCGTGCTCCTGTGGATGGTGGCGCTGGCGATCGTCGCGGTGTTCCCGTTGATGTTTCCGCCGCGCGAGAGCGCATCCTTCTTCAGCACGTCGCTGACCCAGGAGCGCGAGTCGTTCAATTTTCTCGCGCTCTACATCCCGTCGAATCCGTTCAACTCGCTCGCGAACAACGTCGTACCGGCGGTTGTGCTGTTCAGCATCATCCTCGGGGCGGCGCTCATTTCGGTGCCCGAGAAGAAGCCGTTGCTCGAGCTGCTGGGCATTGTCGCCAGGGCCCTGTCGAAGGTGACGAACTTCGTCGTCGAGCTTGCCCCGTACGGCATGTTCGCGCTGGGTGCGTTCATCGCGGGCACGTTGAGCCTGGAAGAGCTTCGCTACATGGAGGTGTACCTCGTCAGCTACGTCGTGATGACGCTGCTGCTGAGCTTGTGGATCCTTCCGGGGCTCGTGGCGGCGCTGACGCCGGTCCCATACCGGGAGATCCTTTCCCGCTCGCGTGGTGCGCTGTTGATGGCGTTCATGACGACGAGCCTCTTCGCGGTGCTGCCGCTCCTGACCGAGAACGCCAAGTCGCTCGTCCGCGACTACGCCGGCACAAAAGACGACGCCGAAGCGGTGGCCGATGTGATCGTGCCGACCTCCTTCAATTTCCCGCACACGGGCAAGATCCTGTCGCTGAGCTTCCTGCTCTTCATCGGCTGGTTCATGGGGGAGGGGGTGCCGGTGACTGAGTACCCGCGACTCGCGACGAGCGGGCTGCTGGTGATGTTTGGCAGCGCCAACGCCGCGATTCCGTTCCTGCTCGACATGTTGCGGCTGCCTTCCGACGCGTTCCGTCTGTTCGTCACCTCGGGCCTCGTGAACGCGCGCTTCGGCACGCTCGTGGCCGCCGTGCACACGCTGGTGGTCGCGATTCTCGGAACGTGCGCCGTCCTTGGCGCTATGCGGATCGATGGACGGAAGCTGATGCGTTTTGGCGTCGTGACCGTGCTGCTCGTCACCGGCACCATCGCCGGCACACGCTTCTACCTGCAGGCGTCTGTCGACCCGACCTATCAGATGAGCACGATGCTGACCGGCAGGAGCCTGCTGAGCCGTCGTGCCGATGCGCGGGTGTTCAAGCAGGGCGAGGAGGTCGCGCCAAAGCCCGACGGGCGGATCGGTGCTCGATCGGGTGCGCGAACGGGGAGTGTTGCGCGTCGGCTACTTCGACGACAGCCTGCCGTACGCGTTTTTCAACAGCCGCGGCGAGCTGGTCGGCTTCGACGTCGAGATGGCCTACGAGCTCGCCCGGAATCTCGGCGTCGTGCCGGAGTTCGTTCCTGTCAGCCGTAGCATCTTCGACCAGGGGCTCGAGCCGGCCGTGTGCGACATCCTGATGTCGGGCATCGTGCTGACGATCGACCGCGCGGCGCACGTGCAATTCTCGGCGTCGTACCTGGATGAAACGGTCGGCTTCGTCGTGCCCGATCACATGGCGTCGACATTCTCGGACTGGTCGAGCGTGCGCGGGTTAGGACGGCTGCGCATCGGCGCGCCGCCCGCGCCGTACTATGTGCAGCGCATCCGCGACGAGCTGAAGGACGTTGAGATCGTGCCGTTCTCCCGTCTCGACGACGTGTTTGTCCCGCACGACCCGCCGCTCGATGCGTTTGCGATGACGGCCGAACGAGGGTCGGCTTACACGCTGCTGCACCCGGAGTTTTCGGTGGCCGTGCCGATGCCGCATCCGGCCAGGGTGCCGCTGGCGTATGTGATTGCCGGGCACGACGCCGCGATGACGTCAATGGTGAACATCTGGATCGAGCAGAAGCGCAAGGACGGCGCGATCGACCGGCTCTTCGCGTACTGGATTCTCGGGCAGGAAGAGCGGCTGACCCGTCGGCGATGGTCGATCATGGATGACGTGCTGGGGTGGACGTGGTGAGTCGACAGGCGCAAGTCGAAAGTCGGTAGTCGCAAGTCGAGTGTCGTAGTACGTCAGTGTCCGGCTTTAGCCGGACGTTGGTGTTGCGGTGGCACAGGGCTTCAGCCCTGCCATCGCCGAGCCAGGTAATAGATATTCCCGCCCGGATCCACGTGCGTCTCGACGAGCGTGAATCCCGACTTGCCCAGCACCTCACCATATCCGGCTGCACTGAAGGAGTGGTAGCGGAACGGTACACCATTCATCAGTTGCCCGTCGATCGATCCGTCCTCGTCGCCCGCTGTGAAGAGAAACGGTCCGCCGGGTTTGACGGCGCGAGCGGTCGTTTCAAAGGCCCGGACCTGATCTTCGCTTTCGGGAATCCGTTGCCTGGCAGGCGAACAGACGACTGAATACTGAGAACTGAATACTGGGAACTGAATACTGGGAACTGAAGACTGAAAGCGGCTCGTTTTCTGACACACTATGCCTGACTCTCTCGCATGCTGATCGCGCGAGTCCTTCTTGTCGGCGCTGTTCTCATAGGAGTGCTGACCACCGTCACGGCCGGTCAGACCCACCTGGCCATCGATCCGAAGCTGCCGGGCTTCGTGAAACAGCTCTTTCCGGCCACGAAGGGAATCTCGGACAAGGCGATCGATCCGCCGCACTATAAAATCTACGCGTCGGATCCGCTGGCCGATCCCGACGCCTTCACGGGGCTCGCGTTCTGGACGACCGAAGTGGCGCCGATCGAGCGCGGGTACGACGGGCCCATCAAGATCCTCGTTGGGATCGACACCAAAGGCATCCTCACGGGCATTATCGTCGCGCAGCACCACGAGCCGTATGGCGATTTCTCGATCGATCCCCCGCAGTTCGCGGCGCAGTTTGTCGGCAAGAGCATCCGCGATCCGTTCAAGGTGGGCGTGGACATCGACGCGGTCTCGAGGGCGACGATCACGATCAACAGCGCCGTGCGGGCCATCAGGACCAGCGCGCGGAGAGTCGCTGCGCGAGTGTTGGTGCCACCCAAATGACGCGGCCCCGCGAGTTCGGTGCGGCATGTGATAATAGAGTGTTGCAGGACGCCGTGGGGGCGTTCCGGTTTCGACGGAGGTATGGACTCAGGGAATGCATGCCGAGCACCATTAACTCGTTAATCTGATGGAACATCCGTTAACTGCGGACAATCAGTACGCTCTCGCTGCTTAATTAAATAAGCAGTGACGTTCGCCCCGGCCTCGCCTGGTGGTTGGGGGCCGAACGCCATTAAACAGGCTGGCTTCTGAACGGCGGCTCGGCATTCAGAAGCGAGATTTACCGAGTCTGGTATCCCGCGGTTTTGGCCGCTTCCTCACGCGGGATACGAGAACCTGGAAGCGGATACGCATGTAGATTTTCTTGATGATGTGCTTTCGGACGCGGGTTCGACTCCCGCCGCCTCCACCAACCTCCGCTCTGATTTCTCGCGGAGGTTGTCCACCGTAGCGCGAAGCGCGAAGGTGGACTCACCGCTCGCACCGAGCTTCGGTTGGCAAGCCACCCTTCGCATCGTCTGACTCCTTCAGCCCGATGTTCCCGCCGGCTCCAACGCGGCCGGGCTGAGGTGCATGCACAACTGCGTCGCTCCCAAGTCCTGATGTCCGGCAGGAGCGCTTCGACGTTAAGGGGTGACGCGATGCCGCGTGCGTACTTGTAGAACCCGCTCGCGAGAAGTTCTCGATCCCATCGGAGCTGCCACCCACCGGACAGCACTGCCAGTGAACTACGTTGATCACACGGCAGCGAAGCAATTTGCAACAGACTGCGACATTTGCCTTTTGCGGGGGTGCTAGACTCGCACGGGGTTTCCGGACCTATTCAGGAGTGTCTACCATGAGACAGCGCCCGCTGTGGCTCGGCATCGTCGCAGTTGTTGTTAGTTTGGTTGTGTTCGGCACGAGCGCCTTCACCCAAGGACAAAAAGCTGGTTCGGCACCTAGTCCAGCGCTCACTTGCGACATGCAGCAGTACAAGGCCCTGACCGGCCTTGCGGCGGTTGTGCAAGGCAACTTGCTCACGGTGACCTGGGCGGGTAGTGACGGCTCCGACGTTCGCGCTCGGTATGGCATCGACAACGGCCAGCCGGTTGTGCGTGATCTCGCTGTTCGCAAGACGGGTGGTCAGTGGGCTGTCCTGGGCGAAAACCTGACGCCTCAATACGACGTTGTCAGTGGCGTTAGGCGATTTTCGAGTCAGCAGGGGGAACCGCTCGAAGGGCGCGGTTTGCTGACAGCGGAGCGCGCCGAGAAGGAAAAGTGGTACGCGTATCGCGACGCACCACTGTTACTGCCAGGAATGGTGCCGGCCGGCGGCCGAGGTGCCCGCGGGGGCGGTGGCCGGGGCGGTCGCGGCGGAGCCGCTCCCCCTGCACCATCTGGGCCGCCGTTCCCGTACACGTCTCCGAAACCGGAAGATATCAAGCGCGCCACCGCGACGTTCAACTCGACCTCTTGCAGTGTTAAGACCGACGGGGCGCGGATCGAAGTGCTCTTCAACGGACTGTCGATGGGGATTTTCTCCGGCAATCTCCAGTTCACGGCTTACAGGGGCACAAACTTGCTCCGCATGGATGCGATCGCGCGGACCAACGAGCCATCGGTCGCCTACAAATACGACGCAGGCTTCAGCGGTCTCTCGACGGCGAACCTGTCACGTATCGCGTGGACCGACGTTGGAGGTCACGCCACCCAATATCAGTTCGGCGGTCTCAAGAACGAGAAGCCCATAACGGTCAAGGCGGCGAATCGCGTGATTGTTGCCGAGGGACGTGGCGGCTCGCTGGCGACGTTCCCCATGCCTCATTCGTACTTCTGGCCTCGTCAGACCGAGGTCAACCTCGGATATCTGTGGTACCGCAAGGACAGCGAGACGACCTTCAGCATGGGCATTCGACAAGCTGAACAGGAAGTTGACGAGCATGCAACAACGTTCGAACTCATCAACGCTCCGCCGGGGTCGATGCAATACATGGGGGCGTATTTCTACGCCAGCCCGGTGGGCGCCGAGGCCACGCGTCAGGCGGTGTTAGCGTTTACGCACAACGACACCTACAAACCAATTGCGGGCTACAAGACGATGGTCAATCATCTGCACCTTGGGATGACGTCTCGTCTGAAAGCGTCTTCCACCACGCTGGACGGCGAGATACGAGACATCGCCGCCGTCAAAGCCCTTGGCGTCAACATCGTGGGCGATTCTGAGTTCCACGGAGATCCGCTGCGTTCAGACTCAGGAGCCGGCCGGTTCCCCGATCAGGCGGACTACGCCACCGTGACTGCAAAACTCTCGGACAAGGACTTCCTGGTCACGCCATGGGAGGAACCGAGCGCCTATTTCGGAGGCCATTACAACATCTTCTGGCCGAAGGTCGTGCTGTGGTCAAAGACACGCGAGCCGAATCAGCAGTTCAGCGAGGTGGTCCCGAAATTGGGCAAGGCCTACCACGTAGGTAACGCCAATGAGATGCAGCAGCTACTGGATACTGAGGGTGGCTACTGGTACCACGCCCACCCGCGTACGAAGGGTACCGCCGGATATCCCGACGTCATTTTCAACGAGGCGTATGTAAAGAACGATCGGTACCTCGGTGTCGCCTACAAAATGGGCATGGGTAGCGACTTGTCCGAAATCCGCTCGTGTGAGTGGCGGTGCTTCGACACGATCGACACGATGAATAACATGATCACCGGTACTGGTTTGCGTCCGAAGCTCATCATCGCTGACATCGATTCGTACCAAAAGGGTCCGGAAGATGATCTTTATCCGACGTTCCCCGTGACCTACCTCAAGCTGGATCGCGTTCCTGGTCCCACCGAGGATTGGAGTCCTATTCTAAAGTCGATGAGAGACGGCGCCATGTTCGTCACGACCGGCGAGATTCTGTTCAGGAGCTATGCCGTCGACGGCACTGGAAGTCGACGAACGATTAATGCGGATCTCGAGTGGACCTTCCCGCTTGAATTCGTTGAGGTAACGTGGGGCGACGGTAAAAAGGTCGAGCGTCAGACGATCCGAACGACCGACCTGCCCCCGCACGGCAATAAGCGCTTCGCGATTCCAATCGACGCTACGGGCAAATCTTGGGTGAGGTTCGCTGCCTACGATTCGGCGGGGAATGCCGCCTTCGCGCAGCCCCAGTGGTTCAATCTTGAGAATAGGTAGCGGCTCGGCGAATTCGTGAGGAGGGGCTCATGTCTTCCCCGTCGGAAGCGCGATAGTGGCACCTGTCCGACCCTCAAACCAACCTAGCTGGGTCGCGACCACGTCCTCGGATTGAGGCGATCGAGCGGCAACGTGGCTAAATCTTCGCTGTCGGCCTCACCTCGCTGTTTCAAAAACCTCCATACGCCCGGACCGGACTTCGAATTTGCCTCAGTAGTCTCGTGGGCTGACCTCATGCATGCATCCAGCCGTGGGAAGGCATTTGTCGCTGTGCTACCCGGCCGCAAGATCTTCTTCAGCTCACGCGGTTACGACCTATAGTAGAGAAGCAGGCGATCCAGGGCCGACCAGGCAAGGAACGGCGCCCTTCGATCGCCGATAGGTGCTTGCAGTTTCCTGGCAGCCGTTGCCCATTGTGGCCGTGACGTTCTTGAAGCGACGCAAGGCGATCCACCGTACGACCGCTCCGCAGCCGGGCATCGCGCCCTCTTAGTGCATGTTCATCGACACTTTCTCGGAGGGACCACCATGACCTGTCCTCGTTATCCGCTCGCTCTCGTGTTCGTCGGTGCGTGCGCAGTGCTGGTCGGTGCTTGTGGCGGCGGTGAGCCGCCACCAGTGACGGTCAGTCAACCGGCTCCCGCGTCTGGCCAGCCACCGGCCGCGCAGCTGCCTGCGGCCCAGCCACCTGCCCCGGCGCCAGGCACGCCTCCTCCAGCCGAGTCGGCGCCGCCGCCAACAGCGAGCGGGACGGCCGGCGCCGTCGCGACAGCGCAGCCAATTGCCGTCCAGGATTACCAGGAGGCCGGCGTCCAAATCGCTCTGATGGATGTCAGGCGCACGAGCGGCGACACCGTGACGGTCAGGCTCCAGCTCCGAAACACCAACGACAAGGGAGTTGTCAACTCCGATTTCTCCAGCTCGAACTTCGTAGACGCGATGTACCTCATCGATGGCTCGAGCAAGAAAAAGTATATGGTCGTCCGTGACGCGGAAAACAAGCCGGTCGGTTTTTACGGACAGTCACAGACCCTTCCGGCCAAGGGAACTCTGTCAGTGTGGGCCAGGTTCCCAACGCCGGCATCGGACAAAATCATGATTTCAGTGCCGGGTGCGGCACCGTTTGAAGACGTGCCCATCAACTAGGGGTCTTATGAGGAAACGCTGTCGCCTGCACACCAGCCGGATTGTCGCGGCGATCCTCCTCGTGCACCTGGTCGTGCACACTGCGGCCGGCCAGGATCCGTCCAAAGAACCGCCGCCTGCGTCGCTCAAGCGCGTCGTGCTGGATCTGAAGTATCCCGTCGTCGATCTGAAGATGGGCGCGAGCGACACTGCCAGCGCCGGGAGCGCGCTGGCGGGCAAGGTCGAGGCCCTCGCGATCAAGGAGACGCCGACGGAGGTCCGCATCGAGCTCGCCGCCGACGTGCTGTTCGATTTTGACAAAGCAGAGATCCGATCGCAGGCAGGAGATGCGCTCAAGAAGGCGGCTGCGGTCCTGCGGGAGAAGGCGCGCGGGGCCGTGCGAATCGAGGGTCACACCGACGCCAAGGGCTCCGACGCCTATAACCAGAGCCTGTCGGTCCGCCGCGCCGACGCGGTGCGTCAATGGCTGGTCGAGAAGGAGGGGCTCAAGGGGCTCAACTTCACGACGCGGGGGTTCGCGGCAAAAAACCCGGTGGTGCCCAACACCAAGCCGGATGGCTCCGACAACCCGGAGGGGCGGCAGAGGAACCGGCGCGTGGAGATCGTCGCCGGGAAGACGTAGCGGAGAACATCGCGCGTGTTCGGGCGTATCACTGAAGTGTGGGTCACGCGACGAGATGGCGACGAAGGGCGCGAGCCGCGTCTGTCGCCGTTTTCCTAATGCAGAACCGGTACCGCTGTCGAAATCAAGCCTGACGACGTGTGACGGAATCGACAACTGCACACCGGACCGTCACCGCAGAACGTGTGCCGGTTATGCCGCAAGGCAGGCGTAATCCCTTCGCCGGAGCGGTTGCCCTACAGTCCGCAGAAGCGTTGAACCACTCGAACATCGCGGCGATCTATGGATTAGAGCGATCGGACGGAGTGACGGCCCTCGTAAATGGGGATGGTCCGTTGGTTTGTGCTAGGCTGCACCCCTCCAGCTTCACGTGGCGAGTGCTCCGATCGACCCGCTGATTGGCAGGAAGGTGGCCCATTACGAGATCGCCGCCAAGCTTGGCGGCGGCGGCATGGGTGTGGTCTACCAGGCGCGCGACACGAAGCTCGGCCGCACGGTCGCGCTGAAATTCCTTCCCCGCCAGTGGAGTCACGACGAGGGCGCCCGCCAACGCTTCCTGCGCGAGGCGCAGGCGGCATCAGCGGCCAATCATCGCAACATCTGCACGATCCACGACATCGTTCAAACCGATGACGAGCAGTTCTTCATCGTCATGGCCTATTACGAAGGGCCGACGCTGAAACAGAAGCTCGAAGGCGGCGCATTGCCGCTCGACCACGCGCTCCAGATCGCGACGGAGATCGCCGAGGGGCTGGCGAAGGCGCACTCCCAGGGCGTCGTGCATCGCGACATCAAGGCAGGCAATCTGATACTGACCGACGACGGCGTCAAGATTCTCGACTTCGGGCTGGCGAAGTTCGCCGATGCGCTGCAATTGACGCTGCCGGGAACGTCGGTCGGAACGGTCGCCTACATGTCGCCCGAGCAAGCTCGAGGCGAAGAAGCAGACGAGCTCAGCGACGTGTGGGCAGCTGGCGTCGTGTTGTTCGAGATGCTGACCGGCGAGGTGCCGTTCAAAGGGTCGCATTCCGAAGCGACCTTTTACGCGATCAAGACCGAGCCGACGCCATCGCTGTCGACGCCCGGGCGGGAGATCCCTGAGTCGGTTGCGCGGATCGTGTCGCTCGCCCTCCAGAAAGAACGCGTGAATCGCTATCAGAGCGCCCGCGAGCTGGCGCGCGATCTTCGGATGATCCAGGGCCTGAGCGTGCCGCTGGATCTTCGGACGGCGGCGCTGCCCGTTCAGCCACCGCCGCTGCCGAAGCGTCGGCCCTGGTGGCGGCGCGCGTTGACGCCGGCCCGCGTTGCCGTGACGATCGCCGCTGTCCTTACGGCGGGCGGAGGGCTCTATGTATGGACGATCCGGCCGGTTGAGAGAATTCCGGTGGCGATCGCACCTGTCGCCAATCACACCGGTGAGCCTGCACTCGACGACTACCGTTTGGCGATGACTGCAGCGCTGGTCGAGGAGCTCAGCGAATCGCCGAACATCCGCGTCGCGCCGTACTTGCGAATCCTCGAGATGCTTCGTCGTTTCACCTCCGGTGCCGGCGACATCTCCAGCCGCGACGCCATCCAGGCGATTTCTACGCAGAGCGGCGCTCGCTTCGTCGTCGTGCCCGCGTTGGAGTATCGCAACGGGGCGTGGCTGGCGCAAGCGGAAGTCCGCAGCGTCGAGACCGGCACCAGTGTCGCGACGCTTGAGACCGAGACGCTCACCTCGTCGCTACCGAAGGAGACGGCCTATCGCCTGATGGCATCGCTGGCCGCCGGCGTGCAGGGGCACTTCAAGGTCAGTTGGCCGCATCGAGCGCCGGCTGCGAGGCCTGCGGGTAGCCGCTTTCGAAGCCTCGATGCCGCGCGCGCGTTCGAGCAGGGGCTCAACGCGTATGCGCAGATGGAGTACGCCGCGGCGAAGCACGCGCTGACCCTTGCGGCGACCGAAGACCCTCAGCGTGCGATTGTTCAGGCCTGGCTGAGCCGGGTCGCGCTGATGGCTGGGCAAAACAGCGAAGCCATTGGGGCAGGACAGCGTGCGCGGCAGCTCGTCAGCCAGCAGGTAACACGAGCCGAGGCGCTCTTCATCGAGGCGACGCTGGCCGAGAGCCAGCGGGATATCGCTGCGGCCGAGGAACACTATCGTGCGCTTGTCGGCGCCCGGCCTGACGATCCGGCGGTGCACGCGGAGCGGGCCGATTTTCTGAAGAGGCAATATCGCGATCAAGAGGCTGTCGAGGCGTACCACGAGGTGTTGCGTCTCGATGTCGGTCACATTCGGCCGCACGTGGAGCTCTGTCAGCTTTATACCCGTCTCAACGACCACCCGTTGGCGGAACAGCAGGCTCAGACTGCCTTGGAGAGATACCGGGCCGCCGGCGATCGGGCTGGCGAGGCGCAGGCGCTCCTGTGTCTGGGCGAGGTGCAGCGCGTGGAGCAGGGCGCACACCTGGCTGAGGCTCGACGGAACATCGAAAGCGCCCGCGACATCTTCGAATCGCTCGGCCAGCGGCACAGCCTTTCGCGTGCCTATCAGTACCCTTGGGCTCATTGCGGCCTCGGAGCGGAACTATCGCGCGGCCGTGGAATCCTGGGAAGAGGCGCTGTCGCGAAGCCGTCAAGTGGGTGACCGTGTCATCGAGGGAACCCTGCTGATGAATGTCGGGCTTGCACATCTGAGACTCGGCCAGCGGCGGCAGGCGCTCAACTACTTCGGCGAGAGCCGCAATTTCTACGAACAGATTGGTGAGGCGAGGCGTGCCGCGGAAGTCGAGGTCAACCTTGCCGCACTCCTGGTTGATCATGGCGGTGCGCAAAGTGATGTGCTGCGGCATGTCTCGAATGCACAGTCGACATTTCGGAAACTCGGGCAGGTCGACTTCGATCTGGCAGCCATGGAGATCGCTGCGACCAGCTACCGGTATGCCGGGCAGCTCGATGAGTCGCTCAAGCAGCTCAACCAGGCGCTCAACGTCGCCAAAGAGCGGCAATTGAGAAGTCGAATCGAATCGGTCAGCGTCAACATCGCGCAGTCCCGGTTTCTGCTGAACGAGTATGAAGCTGCGCGGACGCTGCTCGAGGAAGTCGTGGCAAGCGATGCCGGACGGGGCGATCTCGAGGCGCGTATCGCTCTGGGAAGAGTCTACGTGCGACTTGGTGATTTCGAGGCGGCCAGGAGGCATCTCGAACGTGCGCTCACCGACACCGAGGCGGGGGGCCAGATGACACTGGCAGCCCTTACACATGCGGCCTCGGGCGAGCTGGCGTACGAATCGGGAAAGCTGCAGGAAGCCCGCGGCCACTTCGATCGGGCCGCGAGTTTCTGGACGGAAGATTTACCGGATGCGGCGAGCGTCGAAGCTCGCTGCTACGAAGGATTACTCGATACGCTGACCGGCAAGATTCCTGCGGTTCGGAGGATCGTGGAGCTGAGCGCAGCCCAGGCCAGGAAGATGGGCCGGTTGTACCTGGAAGCCCGATGTCGTCTGGCACTGGCCCGCATCCATTTCAACGAGCGGCGAGATTCTCAGGCCGTCGCCACGCTGGATGCCACGCTGGATGAGCTTGCACCCGGTGGCGACCGGACGCTCGGCCCGGAGCTGCGGGCCGAAATGCACTACTGGCGTGGCCGGGCGCTGGCAGCGCGCGGCGACCGGGCCGCGGCCGAGTCTGAAATCGCGCGGGCGCGAAAGCTGGCGCAGGAGCTACGGGCGTCGTTGCCGGAGCAACACCGTGATCGCTTCGCGTCCCGGACAACCATTCGTCCGCTCTTCGATTGATGAGCGTTTCGAATTCGCACCAGGGCAACTGTTTTGGAGGAGGTGAAGGATGGGATTAGGTGAATTTGGGGGCAACGGCAGCGTGAACTGGGTGGTCGATGTCGGCAACGCCAGACCCAACTCGGTGAAGAGCAACAAGAAGGGAACGAAGGGCCATCGCCAGGAAGGCACCGATGAAACGGACCCCGGCCAGGTTTTCAATGTTACCGTAGAAATCCCAAACACCGTGACCGCCGCAGACAATCTGGCCAACGAGCTGCAAAACATGGCGGATACGGTACGGCAGGGGGTCGCGAACAGTGGAATGCGTGTGGGGTTCAACCTCCCGATTGAACCCGGCAACAAGGATCAGATTCAAATATCGTGGAACAGCAAACCGTGAGGGGTTGACGTCACGTGTCACGGAGGAGGTGAGAGATGGGATTAGGTGAATTCGGTGGCAATGGCAGCGTGGTGTGGAATGTCGGTACACGAAGACGGCGTGGGAAACCCCAAGAGCCTCACTCCCGTCCCCAGCCCGGCCGACCCGGACGATGATCAAGTGGCCGTGGTACCTCCAAGCGCATTGGGAGGACCGCCCCGAGATGCTCGAGGGAAGGACCCACGCGCGGTGGGGGACATCGGACGGCTCAAGGGCCATCCGGGGAATTTCAGGGTGAAGCTGCGCTTCAGCAGCAAGGCGGACCTTGATTCTGCTGTGACCCCCCTTCGAGTCACGAATGTCGGGCCAAACTGGTTTCTCGAAATCGACGTCCCGGCTCTCAATAGACCGAATCGCCACGCGAGTCCGCCGTTGGAGGTCAAGGTCGACTGGTAGAGCAGCTGTAGAAAGAGCCGGTGGAAGCTCTTCGTTACCTTTTCCGCAACGCGAGATCCGTGGTCAACCGTTTGGCGGCGCGGTTCACCGCCATCCTCGCCGCGTCGACGGTGCGAAGGCCGAAGCGATGGGCGATCTCCGCGAGACTCCACTCCACTTCGATCCGGCCGACAATCAGCTCGCGATCTTTCGACGTCATCCGAGACAGTGCATCGCGGTAATGTTCGTACTTCTCTGCCTGGATGGCAAACTCGAGCGGAGACGTGCGGTCGGACGGATGATCCTCCGGCAGCTCGAGCGGCGGCGGCTGGCGGACGATGCGCCGTATTTCATCTCGAATGCGGTTGATCACCGACTGACGGAGATAGGCCTGCATCGCGCCGACATGCCGCGGCTCGAACGTATCCAATTTGCCGAGGGCATGCAGCGCAACTTCCTGCACCAGATCGCCGGTATCCATGCGGCCGCGCGCCACTGCCGGGAGGCGGCCATGGGCCCATCGCTTGAGCGGGGGGAGGCACCGCTCGAGCAGCGCTTCCATCGCCGACCGGTCCCCGCTCCGCGCCCGGACGACCAATTCCAACGTCGGCTCATCGCTCAACAAGCGCTCTTCCGACGGTTCGTTCCCGGCGGGCAGCTGGTGGTTCGTCACGGCCGGTTCGAGGAGGATCATAGCGTCTCCTGTTCAGAAGGGGAAACCCCGCGATTCTTATGTAATAACGTCTGACAGACCCAATCCGAACGGGGTGCGCTATTCTCTGGGCAAGGCATGATCGGCCAGACGATTTCGCACTACCGGGTTGTCGGCCGGCTCGGCGTCGGGGGCATGGGGGTGGTCTACGACGCGGAAGATCAGAGCCTCGCCCGGCGGGTCGCCCTGAAATTGCTGCCCGAGGACCTCTTCGGAGACCCCGACGCGACCCGCCGCCTGAAACGGGAGGCCCAGACGATCGCGCTGTTGAATCATCCGCACATCTGCACGGTCTACGAGGTCGACGAGCACGCCGGCCGCACGTTCATCGCCATGGAGCGGCTCGACGGCAGAAACCTCAAGGCGCACATGGCGCGCAGGAAGCTCGAGACCGCGGAGCTGCTCGACATCGCGCTTCAGATTGCGCAGGCGCTCGAAGCCGCGCACACCAAAGGCATCGTCCATCGTGACATTAAGCCTGGCAACATCTTCGTCGACGATCACGGGCGCGTAAAGGTGCTGGACTTCGGGCTTGCGCGCCGCCTGCCTGAGGTCACGCAGGGCAGCAGTGCCTTTCCTCCCATTGATGGATCGACGATTCCGGGCCGCCCTGTTGGGACCGCGAGTTACATGGCACCCGAGCGGATTCTTCAACTGCCGCTCGATTCGCGTTGCGATCTGTTTTCGCTCGGGGTTGTGATGTACGAGATGGCGACGGAGAGGCTGCCGTTCGCCGGAGCCTCCCCTGCTGACACGGTGACCAACATTCTCGAGAGGGATCCGATTCCCGCGACGAAGCTTTCACCCGACAGGCCTGGGCAGCTTGACCGGATCATCAACAGACTCGTCGCAAAACGCGCGGAAGATCGCTATCAGTCGGCGACAGCCTTGTGCACCGATTTGCGGGCGCTTCGCGATCGGGCGAACATGCCGCTGCTCAAACGCGTACTCGATCGGTTGTTTGCTACGAATCGATCCTGAGTTTCTTCCCTTGAGTATCGGAGGTAATGCCGGCCGGCTTGAGCGCCACCCAAAGACGTACAATCAGCGCGTGTTTTTCGTGTATATGGTTCGTTGCGCCGACCGCACGTTCTACACGGGATACGCTCGCGATCCGCACGCGAGGGTCGACGTGCACAACGCCGGCAAGGGCGCGAAATACACGCGGTCGCGCCGGCCGGTGTCGCTGGTGTACTCGGAGCAATGCGAGTCGCTCAGCGCCGCGTTGAAGCGGGAGCGTGAGCTGAAGCTATGGAGTCGAACGATGAAGGAAGCATTGATCACCGGCAACTTGACCCGGTCTGAATACGGTGGACAATCCTTGAACATCGGACGAAACTCAAGGAGGAAGGATCGATGATGCCTTATGCACTCGTGCTGGTCGCTCTTTGGGCAGTAGTTATCAGAGGGATAGAGATTGAGCTTTCCTTCGACGACCTCGTCAAACAGGCGGATTTGGTCTACCTGGGTCGCGTTGCCAATGTTCAATCGCAATGGCAAAACTCGGCATCGGGCAAAGCGATTGTCACGAATGTTGAGTTTGCAGTGGAGCGCGTTTTCAAGGGCCAACCAATCAAACAGACAACCCTGCGTTTCCTTGGCGGCACAATAGGTGATGTATCACTCGACGTCGAAGACGGGCCGATCTTCAAGGTCGGCGAACGCGATGTCCTTTTCGTGCGTGCTGACGTAAAGGCTGCGAACCCGCTCGTCGGGGGCGCTCAAGGACGGTATCGTGTCACGAATAACAAAGAAACCGAGACCGTTCGGCCGGCGCATGATCTGACGGTCAAGCCGATCACAGTTCAAGAATTGGAGAGACGCATCGCTGGGCCCTGAGAGGTACTGCGTTAGGTCACCTGCCCAAGTGTTTTCTTCGTGGTGGACACCAAGTCCCTATAGAGGCAATGAGCATTGGGAAGCACTTGGGTGCAACCCTGCGCCTATCTGACTTCCTCGTCCTGTCCTACCTGACTGACGATTCCGAGAAGCGAATTGGCGTCGGATTTGCTCGCTGCGCACTGTTCTAAAACAGGAATCTCGACGGAATCGTAATCGTATTCTTTTTGGTCACTTTCCCTTGCTCGACTGCTTACCGGGTGCTAATTTCATATGCCCGCGAGTACGACGCTCGTAGGCTGCGCTTGAGTGTGCGCGGTAGGTGTCTAGGTAAGGAGGCGTCTGTGTTGAGAGTTACACGGTTTCTGGCAGTCGCGTGTCTTGTTGCCGTTACGGCGTTGCCATTGAAGGCTGCGGTTGTCGCTGAAATGTCCCTGGAGGAGATGGTGAAAGAAGCCAGGCAGGTAGTGGTTTCTGAAGCTGTGGGGAAACGGTCTTATTGGCGCGACAGCGATCAGGGGCGATTCATCGAAACAGCCGTTACGTTTCAGGTCGACGCGGTAATCAAAGGCACCTTTACGCGCGAGATTACACTCAAGTTCCTGGGTGGCGAAGTGGGCGAGATCGGGATGGGCGTGTCCGATATGGTCGAGTTCTCGACCGGCGATCGAGACGTCCTGTTTATTGCCGAGGCCAACAATCCGATAAACGCTCTGGTTGGTTTCAACCTCGGTCGTTTCAGGGTCACCCGCGAGAACACCGTGCTCAACCACGAGGGTCAGCCCATCGGTGTTGAGAGCCGTCGAGGTTCGCCAAGCTTGCTCACTGCTCCCATGAGTCAGGGGGTTTCACTGAATACCTTTATCGCCCATATCCGCACAACCGCAACAGCGGCTGGCGTGGACCTTCGCTGAAACGAGGCGCATGATGAAACGCATACCGACGTTCGTGCTCGTTGCAGCGATTGTGGCAGGGTTTGTCGCGCAAACAGACGCCTTCGTCCGTTTGGGCGGTTCGCCAAAATGGACGAAGGCAACAGTGTCGATGGGACTCAGGCTGGGAACGACACCCGTGACGCTTATTGACAAGGCGGCAACGTGGAACAAGGCTGCCGCCCCTGGCATCACGACGTGGAATGCTCATATGAAAAACATGAAGTTTTCCGCCGCAACCACAACGGCTGCGATACCTGGGTCGTTCCCGAACGGGAAGAACAACGTGTTTTTCTCGAACAGGATCTTCGGTTCGAGCTTTGGCGGCAGCACGCTCGCCGTCTGCGTGTACACGTTATACATCGCATCGAAGGCGATGTTCGAAACCGACATCATTTTCAACACGAAGTGGAAGTGGAATTCGTATCGTGGCGCCCTGAGATCGGGTATTCAAGACATTCGACGCGTCACGATTCATGAAGCCGGTCACGCACTCGGACTTGGGCATTCCGGCGTATCCGGTGCGATCATGCGACCCGTCGTATCGAGCCAGGACAAACTGGGCGCCGACGACATCAAGGGGGCGAACGCAATCTACGGCAAGCCCTGAAGACTTCTCGAGCGACTCTGCATTGAGAGCGGTGGGAGCCATCCTGCCGCTCTCTTTGTGTTTGTGGTCCGCGATTCCCAACGACGGGTTCATTTCAATCCGGCTGCTTTTCGCATCCCCTCTGTCACGATCCCCACTCGCTGGACACCCGCGCCTTTCGCCGCGTCGATCACCGACATCACTTCGCCGTATTTCAACGTCCCCGACGCCGTGATGAACAGCGTCTTGTCCATGCGCGTGTCGAACACGCTTCGCAGCGTCGACTCGAGATCGGCGATCAGCACAGGCTGATGGTTGATCGAGAGCCGCCGATCGGCGTTGTACTCGATGACGATGGTCTCGGACGGCGGCGGTGCGTCGGTCGGCGTCGTGTGAGCGGGAAGATTCGTGTCGATGCCTTTCTGCGTCATCGGCAGCGCGGCCAGGAAGATCACGAGCAGCACCAGTAACACATCGATGAGCGGGGTGATATTCATGTCTGCGCTCGCGCGCAGCGGATGCGGCCGCATGTGTGTGCCTCCCTGTGCCCTGTTTAGACACCATTTCGTTTGAACCGTTCATTTGCTGGCCGTCCATCGTTGTTCTTAATGCCGGCGTGCACCGTGGCCATCACGTGGCACGCACCAGCGGCAGGAAGGACGCAGCAATGAAACGCCTCTTGGTACTGGCAATCTGGACGGGCATCGTCGCGGGCTCGATGCACGCGAGCGCCGACGAGCCGATCTCGATCGCCTTGAGACCATCGGTTACCAACTATCGCGGCAGCGCGCAGGTGAAGGTGCTGGTGGCTCGCGACGAGAAGAACCGGCAACTCGTATGGGAAGTCGACGGCCCCGGTTACTTTCGGAGTAGTTCGTTCGAGCTGAACGGCGCATCCGCACCGCGAAGCTATACCTTCATCATCCGTAATCTCCCGGCCGGCGAGCTGGAAGTACGGGCGACGGTGAAGCGGAGCGATCGCAGCCATGCGACCGACCGGCGGGCTCTCAAGGTCGTGGGAGGACCGGAGTTCTAGGGATTGTCGATTGTCGATTGTCAATTGACGATTGAGAATGCGAAAGCATGTAACTCCCAGTCCTGTCTTGACTTAGGTCGATCGTGTCCCGATAATCGATGACGTGGCCGGATCGCCGCTTCGAAGCACGCTTGTCGGTGTGGGGATCGTCGGCACGCTCGTCCTGACCGATCCGGCGATACCGCGTGCCGCGGGTCCGCCAGCCGACCTTCACGCCGCACCGTCGCCGACCATTCATCCACCCGTCGCGCGCGAGGCCTCGCGGCTGTGGATGGCGCCGTCGGTGTCGGATCAGACGACGGCGCGGGCCAACCCCGCTCTCGTGCACCTGCAGGCCGCGCTGCGCCTGTACGCGGACGAAAAATACGAGTTGGCGCTCGGCCGCTTTTCATCGGCGGCCTCTCCCAAGTCGCCGCTGCGCGCGCACGCCGCGTACTACGCCGGTGTGTCCGAGCTGCGCTTGCGCAGGTTCGAAGCGGCCCGCCATCGGTTTGCCGCGCTGAAAGAGACGGACGGCTTCGTGGGCGAGGCGGCGGCGCTCGGCGAGGCCGAAGCCGCCCAGTCGATGGGCGATGACGGCGATGCCGCGAAGATCTACGAGCGCCTGCTCGAGGGCAAGCCCGGTCGACGCGCCGGCCATCTGGCTGAGCCTCGCCAACGCGCGGCTCGCCGATGGCGATCGCGCGCGCGCGGCCGAGGCGTTTCTGCACCTCTACTACGAATTTCCCCTGAGCGAGCATGCGGATCAGGCCGAAGACCTGATGCAGTCGCTGTCTGAAGTACAGCCGATCGAAGCGGGGAACCGCCGCTACAAGCTCGAAATGGGCCGTGGCGAGCGCCTGTTTGGATCGCGCCGACATGCGCGGGCGCGCGACAGCTTCCTCCGCCTCAAGCCTCACGCGACCGACGGCGACGACGCCGAGATCGTGACGCTTCGCCTCGCCGAGATCGAGTACTTCCAGGGACGCTACAGCAACGCGCGCGAGGCGCTTCGTCCGTTCCTGACGAGCGGCGCCAGGCAGGCCGAAGCGCGCTTCTTCTATCTCATGTCGCAGCGTGAACTGCGGGAGTACGACACGTTCGAGCAACTCGTCGGCGCGCTCGAGAAGGATTTTCCGGAGAGCACGTGGGCCGAAGAAGCCCTCAACCATCTTGCGACCTTCTACATTCAGCGCGATCGCGACGATGAGGCCGATGCGGTACTGCGTGCGATGTACACCAGGTTTCCCCGCGGGCGATACGCCGAGCGCGCCGCCTGGAAGTCGGGCTGGACGTCGTACCGCCGCGGAGACATGAGCGAGGCGGTTCGCATTTTCGAGACCGCCGCCGCGACCTTTGCGCGTTCGGACTACCGGCCGGCATGGCTGTACTGGTCCGGTCGTGCGCGCGCGGCGATGGGCGACGGCCCGGGCGCCACCGCGCGCCTCCAACTGACAATTACAGACTACGACAACACCTACTACGGGCGGCTCGCGACGGCCATTCTCCAGAAGCAGGGGACCGCTCGCGGGGCCAGCACGCTGGTGTTTGCCCGGAGCGCGGCAGAACTGGGTGGGGAAGAGGAGTACTTCCCGCCGACCGAAGCGACGATTCGCATGCTGCTCGCGCTCGGTTTGTACGAGCCGGCTGTGCGGGAGCTCGAGTTCGCGCGCGCCCGGTGGGGCGATTCTCCCGGCATCACGGCCACGCTCGCCTGGGCCAACAAGCAGATGGCCTCGTCGGAATCCGGGTCCGAGCAGTTCGCGCTCGCGCGTGGCTCGATTACGCAGATGAAGCGGGCGTACCCGCAGTTCCTGGCGAACGGCGGTGACCAGTTGCCCCGGGAGATCCTGACGACGATCTATCCGCTGAACTACTGGGATCTCATCAGGAAGTATTCCGCGCAGAACAATCTCGATCCGTATCTGGTTGCGGCCTTGATGGCGCAGGAATCGACCTTCGTGCGTGACATCAAGTCATCGGCGGGTGCGTACGGACTGATGCAGATGATGCCCCGCACCGGCCGTCAGTACGCGCGCAAGCTCAAACTGCCGGTACTCGCTGCGTCTCCTGACGACGCCCGAGCCGAGCGTCCGGATAGGCACGTTGTATTTTGCCGACAAGATTCGCGAGTTCGGGAGCGTCCACCTGGCGCTGGCGAGCTACAACGCCGGCGAGACGCCGGTGCGCCGCTGGATGCAGGAGTTCCCGGGGCTTCCGCAGGACGAGTTCATCGACAGCATCCCGTACCCGGAAACGCAGCAGTATGTGAAGCGTCTCCTGGGAACCGCCGAAGACTACCGCAGGCTGTACGGCGGTAACTGAGCCTGGCCTGCGGCGTTCCCAAGTTCCGGTTCCCGTTCCAGGTTCGAGGTGGGCGCTGGATACAGGACGCCATCTTCTAAAAAGACGCGCGTCTGAATCAAGGCGCCACCGCGAACGCGGAACCGGAACCGGAACCGGAACTCACCCGGCGACGTATAATCAGGCACGATGAAACCACGCGGTTCGAAGAAGGCCACTCAGTTTACCGAGTCGGTGATCAGGGAAATGACGCGCCTCGCGCAGGAGCACGACGCCGTCAACCTGTCGCAGGGGTTCCCCGATTTCGCGGCGCATCAGTCCATCAAGGATGCCGCCTGCTCGGCCATCCAGCGCGATATCAATCAGTACCCGATCACCTGGGGCGCCGAAAACCTGCGCGAGGCCATCGCGGCCGATTTCTCGCGGCGCTATGGTATGGCCGTCGGTCCGGGCCAGGTGACCGTCTGCTGTGGCTCGACCGAAGCGATGCTGTCGACGCTGCTGGCGGTGCTCGATCCGGGCGACGAGGTGGTGATTTTCGAGCCGTACTACGAGAACTACGGGCCCGACAGCATCATTTCGGGCGCGGTGCCGCGCTTCGTGCGGCTGCGCGAGCCCGACTGGACGTTCGACGAGCAGGAGCTTGCCGCCGCGTTCAACGACCACACGCGGGCGATCATCATCAACACGCCGAACAACCCGACCGGCAAGGTCTTTACCCGCGCCGAATTGCAGGTCGTCGCTGGGCTCTGCCAGAAGTGGGACGTGCTCGCGATCACCGATGAGATCTACGAGCACATCATCTACGACGGGCACACACACGTGCCGATGGCGTCGATCGACGGCATGGCCGATCGCACCGTCACCATCAACGGTCTCTCGAAGACGTTCAGCGTCACGGGCTGGCGCGTGGGCTGGGCGATTGCGCCGCTCGATCTGGCCGGGCCCATTCGCAAGATGCACGACTTCCTCACGGTGGGCGCTCCCGCGCCGCTTCAGGAAGCTGGTGTGACGGCGTTATCGCTGCCCGAGACGTACTACGCCGAGATGGCGGCCGGATATGCCCGTCGTCGCAAGATGCTGTGCGACATCCTCGAACGCCACGGCTTCCGGTTCAAGATGCCGCAGGGGGCCTACTACGTGATGACCGACATCGCGCACTTCGGATTCGACAACGATATCGACTTCGCGCGGTATCTGGTCACCGAGGTCGGTGTGGCGGTCGTGCCGGGCAGCAGCTTCTTCAACGACCGGAAGGCGGGCCGGACGAAAGTGCGGTTCGTGTACAGCAAGAAGGATGAGACGTTGCTGGAGGCAGATCGGAGATTGGTGAAGCTGCGCGCGCGCGTCGCACGGTAGCTTTTTCGGATCGTACGGCCTTTCAATCTACCAATCTGCGAATCTGCCAATCTGCGAATTCAGGTCAGTACCTGACCACTCCCCCAAAGTACAACCCTTTCGCCTTGAAGTCCCCGCGGTCGCTCTCGAACACGTACCGCATGTCGAGGCTTCGCCAGCCCAGTTGGGCGCCCACATAGTCGTTGAAGTTCACCGTACCGTACAAATCGAAATCGACGTAGTGGGCCTGATACTGGTCGTTGACGCCCTCGGGTACCGGGAACATCGACAGTTCGCTCGTAATCGAGATGTTCGGCACGATGTAAAAGCGCCCGATGCCACCGATGGTCGGAATGGGCGCCTGTGCCCGGGCAAACTCGCTTGCCACCACAGACTGCAGGTTGGCCTGGATATCGGTGACCTTGGCCTGGACCACGACCCCCGCGTACCATCGATCGTGATAGAGAAAGTCGTATTCGTAGCCGAGGTGCCACGTGTTCCATGACAGCTCGGTCGTCACCGGCAGGTTCACGTTGTACTTGATGCCGTTGAAGATGATGTCGCGGCGCAGCGTGGCGGCCGCCTGGTAGCCCATCGGAATGTAGTTCAGCCGGAACTTGTGCTGCTTGCCCGGCCGCAGCACGACGCGGAATTCCCTGATGCGCTGCTGCTGGATGCCCAGGTCGGTGACGGCGTTGATCTGCGTACCAACCACTCCCAGCGACTCGCTCGCGATCACGATATCGGGTGGCGGATTCCAGAATGCGCCCGAGGCTTCGATGTGGTATCGCTCGCCGGTGGCCGGATCTGAAAACGGCGTTGCGGTGAACTGCGCGTACGCCGCGGTTGGAAGGGCAAGGCCTGCCAGGACCGTGTACACGCCGATGGTGACGTTTCTGAGTAAATATGTGCTCATCAATCCTTCTTTTCGAGATATCGGCTGTCGAGCTTTAACCTGAAGCGGTCGTACATACCGCCGGCCGGGAGCATTCGGCGGTTGGCTGCTGGGAAGGCACTCAAGGATAGCACGCTATACTGAAAAGTACTAGTGACGCCGGTTCGCCTCCTCATCCCCTACATCCAGCGCTATCGCCGGGAATACCTGCTGGGATTCGGCTCCCTGGTTCTGTGCTCGACGATGTTCGCGGTGTCGCCGCGGGTCCTCCAACTCGCCGTCGACGACCTGTCGACGGGCGTCACCAGCACGAAGCTCGCCTTCTATGCGGCCGTGCTGCTCGTCATCGCAGGGCTCGCCGGCTACTTCCGCTATCAGATGCGGCGCATCATCATCAGCGCGTCGCGCGGCGTCGAATACGACCTGAGAAATGATTTCTTCGCGCACCTCGAGCGGCTGCCGCTGTCGTTCTTCCAGGAGAACCGCACCGGCGACCTGATGTCGCGCGCCACCAACGATCTGAGCTCGGTCCGCATGATGATCGGACCGGCCGTGATGTACCTGGCGAACACGATCATCACGGCCGTCGTCAGCCTGTTCCTGATGTTCTCGCTCGACGTCAGGCTGACGCTGATCGTGTTGCTGCCCCTGCCGATCGTGTCGATTACCGTCCGGATGTTCGGCTCCAGGATTCACAAGACATTCGAGGAAGTGCAGGAACGACTGTCGGACATGAGTGCCATCGCGCAGGAATCTCTGACCGGCGTCCGTGTCGTGCGCGCGTACCGGCAGGAGGAGCCCGAAATCGCGCGGTTCCGCGAATCGAACCTCGAGTACCTGCGGCACAACCGCCGGCTGAGCCGGCTGCAGGGCGCGTTTTTCCCGACGATGTCCCTGTTTCTCGGCGTCAGCGCGATGCTGGCGCTCTGGTATGGCAGCCGCTTCGTGATGAGCGGCCGGATCACCGTGGGCGAGCTGGTGGCCTTCAACGCCTATCTGGCTCAGCTGGCGTGGCCGATGATTGCCTTCGGCTGGGTGACGAACCTCCTCGAGCGCGGTCTCGCGTCCTGGAAGCGGATGCTCCGGGTCATGGAAACCGTCCCGGCGATTCGCGATGAAGATCAGGGATTGGGGATTAGGGATATCGCAGGTTCGATTGAGTTCCGGCATCTGACCTTCCGCTATGGCGAGCGCGACGTCCTGACAGACGTCTCGTTCAAGGTAAAAGCCGGAGAGACCGTGGCGATCGTCGGCGGGACCGGATCGGGCAAGTCCACGCTGGTGCATCTGCTGCCGCGGATGCAGGACCCGCCTCGAGGCGCCGTCTTCATCGATGGACGGGACGTGCGCGACATCCCTCTGAGCGACCTGCGTGGCGCCATCGGGTTCGTGCCGCAGGAACCGTTTCTGTTTTCGGAGACGCTCGCCCAGAACGTCGCGTTTGGCGTGCCCGGGCTCGATGAGACGCATCCGGAGCGGGTCGAGGCGGCTGCGACCGTTGCGAGGCTCGACAAGGACGTGCGCGACTTCCCGCAGGGCTACCAGACGATGGTTGGAGAGCGGGGCATCACGCTGTCGGGCGGGCAGAAGCAGCGGGCAGCGATCGCGCGGGCCGTCGTCATCGACCCGCGAATCCTCATCCTGGACGATGCGCTGTCGGCGGTCGACACCTACACGGAAGAGGAAATCCTGTCGCGCTTGCGCGAGGTGATGAAGGCGAGAACCGCCATCATCATTTCGCATCGCATCTCCACCGTGCGGGAGGCCGACCAGATTGTCGTGCTCCATGAGGGGCGGCTGGTCGAGAAGGGGAAGCACGAGGAGCTGATCGGGCTCGGTGGCTTTTACGCCGAGCTGCACAAGAAGCAGCTGCTGGAAGAGGAGCTGGCGGCTTCATAGAGATGCTTGTCATGGCAGATGGCAGATGGCAGATGGCAGATGGCAGATCGCACCGGTAGGGCGCGGCTTTAGCCGCGCCGGGAACGAATGTCCTTTCACGAAGAAGAAGTCCTCGGCAAGGCCTACGACGCGCGGTTGATGCGCCGTCTGCTCGCCTACCTGCGCCCGCATAAATGGTTCGTCGTGGGCGCGCTCGTGGCGCTCATCGGCGATGCGGTGACGCAGCTTGCGCCTCCGTACCTCGTCAAGATCGCCATCGATCAGTACATCGCGCAGGGCGATCTCGCCGGCATCAACCAGATCGGGCTGGCCTACCTGGCCGTGCTCGTGGCGTCGTTTTCGCTCGAATACGGCCAGACCTACATGATGCAGATGATCGGGCAGCGCATCATGTTCGACATGCGCATGCAGATTTACGCGCACCTGCAGCGGCTCGATCTGGCGTTTTACGACAGGAACCCGGTGGGGCGGCTCATGACCCGGGTCACCACCGACGTTGACGTCATCAACGATCTGTTCACGTCGGGCGTGGTGGCCGCCTTCGGCGATCTGTTCATGCTCACAGGGATCATGGTGACGCTCCTCTGGATGGACTGGCGCCTGGCGCTGATTGTTTTCTCGGTCCTGCCGCTCATCGTCGTGCTGGCGCAATGGTTCCGGCGGAACGTGCGCGAGTCGTATCGGAAGGTGCGGCTCCGCATCGCGCGCATCAACGCGTTCCTCAACGAGCACATCAACGGCATGGCGACGGTGCAGCTGTTCCGCCGCGAAGAGGCCAACTACGGCCGGTTCCAGTTCATCAACCGCGAGCACCGCGACGCCAACGTCGAACAGATCGTCTTCTACGCCGTGTTTCTGCCGGCCGTCGAATTCGTGGCCGCTATCGCCACGGGACTCATCCTGTGGTACGGCGGAGGGTTCGTGATGGCGGGCTCGCTGACGCTGGGGTCGCTCGTCGCGTTCATTCTGTACGCGGGACGATTCTTCCGTCCCATCAGCGACATGTCGGAGAAGTTCAACACGCTGCAGGCCGCGATGGCCTCATCGGAGCGGATTTTTCAGTTGCTCGACACGGACGTCGCCGTGACAAATCCGGGTGAGTCGAAAGGCGAAGGTCAAAAGTCGCCAGTCGCTAGTCAGTCGACGGTCGCAAGTCCAGCCAAAGGGCACATTGTTTTTGACGATGTGTCATTTGCGTACAAGGACGACGACTACGTCCTGCGCAACGTGTCGTTCGAGGTCAAGCCGGGTGAACGGGTCGGCATTGTCGGGGCAACGGGAGCAGGCAAGTCGACGCTCATCAGCCTGCTGCTGCGCTTTTACGATGTCACGAGCGGTCGGATTCTCGTCGACGGCGTCGATATTCGCGAGATGGATCTCGGACGCCTGCGACGGATGTTCGGGCTCGTGCTGCAGGACGTGCACCTGTTTTCCGGCACGATCGCCGGCAATATCCGGCTGGGCGACGATTCGATCGACGACGCGCGGGTGCGCGATGCGGCGCGTGCCGTGCACGCCGAGCGCTTCATCGAATCACTTCCGGGAGGCTACGGCGCTCGCGTCGCCGAACGGGGCGCGACGCTGTCGGTGGGGCAGAAGCAGCTGCTCTCGTTCGCACGTGCGCTGGCCTACAACCCGCAGGTGCTGGTGCTCGACGAGGCGACGTCGAGCGTCGACACCGAGACAGAGCTCCTGATTCGCGACGCCCTGCACGTGTTGATGTCAGGCCGTACCACGGTCGCCATTGCCCATCGCCTGTCGACGATCCAGGACATGGACAACATTCTCGTGTTTCACAAAGGGCGGCTCCGCGAGGCCGGAAGCCATCAGCGCCTGCTCGGCATGCGCGGGATTTACTACAAGCTGTTCGAGCTGCAGTACAAAAAGGTTTCGGGATCCGTTTCCCTGGCGACCAACGACTGAAAACAGGGGTCGGGTGCAATTTTACGAAATTCGTAAAATTGCACCCGACCCCTTTTACTTTACTCCGAGTGAGTGCCGGCCGCCGCCTTGACGGCCTCTTCGGTAATCGGATCCAGCGAGGTGTCGGGCTTCTCGAACGTGGGATTGGGAATCGGCGCGATGCTACCGTCCGGGATGCGCTCCGGCCGAGGGCTGCGCGGAAGAAGCGGCGGCTGCTTCACCTCGTCATCGGGACGGGCGTAGGGGATCCGCCGGTGGAAGAGCGTTTCCATCAACGGCGTGGTGTTCTTCGGGTTCCATCCCAGCCGCAGCACCACGAGATGGACATCCTGCCTGCCGAACCGCAGCGCGTCGAAGCAGCTCCACATGTAGACGTCGAGCTCGTTGCCCTGGACCTCGGGGCCGGTGTCCATGATCGTGTAGACCCCGTCGTACTGGTTCGACTCGAAGTCGGCCTGGATGACCGAGCCGACGGGCAGCATCTCGTCGTCGGCGGCCGCGACACCACTCCGCACCGCCACGCCAGACGCCGTCGTGTGTCCCTTGCAGTAGGCCGTCGCCTTGAACTGCAGGCGCGTGCCGGGGATGGGCTTGAGGTTGCCCTTCAGCAGCTCGGCCTGGCGCGATGCGTAACGCGAATCCGAAACGGTCGCTTCGTACAGCAACACGAAGGCCGCCACCAGCATCAGGCTGGGAAAGGCGCGCCGCACGAAAAATCGTTTCATGCGTGGGACGCCGAAAAGTGCGCGAATCCGGCCGGCAGCTCTTCCGTGCTGCCGTCGCGGCTCAAGAGCATCGCGCGATCCGCGGTCAGGCGCCCGATGCGCGTGACGGCGAGATGGCCGGTCAGGCGCCGCACGTGCCTCAGGCGCGAGCGCATTCTGGGCGAAACGGCAAACAGGAGCTCGTAGTCCTCGCCTCCCGCGAGCGCATCCTGCAACGTCGACCCCTCCTCGATAGGCAGCGCGCCGGCGTCGATGATCGCGCCGAGCCCGCTGGCGTTTGCGATTTGCCTTGCACCGTCTGCCAGCCCGTCGCTGAGATCGATGCACGCGCGGGCGGCGTGGTTTCGTCCCAGCATTAGTCCAAAGCGCGTGCGCGGCTCAGGCCGGCGATAGCGATCGACGGCCGCACCCCTGGCGGTGGTGTCCGCGCGCAGCGTGCGCAGCCCCAGCGCGGCGCCTCCGAGCGTGCCCGTCACGTACAGCTCGTCGCCCGCGCGGGCGCCTCCACGTGTGAGGACACGTCGCGGGTGGACCGATCCGGTTACTGTAACGTCGACGATGAGCGCCCCGGGGGACCGGGCGATATTGCCGCCGACGATGGAAATGCGGGCTCGCGCGGCCAGCTCGGCCATGCCTTCGACGAGCGTATCGACGCTCGCCACGGAGAGGCCCGGCGGCAGCACCAGCGATAAAAGCGCGACGCGCGGCGCCGCGCCCATGGCCGCAAGGTCGCTCAGATTCACCGCGAGCGCCTTGTGGCCGATGTCAGCCGCGCCGACGAACGTCCAATCGAAGTGTACGCCCTCGACCAGACAATCGGTAGTCAGAACTTCGAGCGCGTTCCGCTCGGGCGCGACTACCGCCGCGTCGTCACCGATGTCTACAATTACAAATTTGGGCGCGCGGGGAAGGCGCGCGCGAATCCGTTCAATTAGAGCAAGTTCGCCGATATCCGCAACAGTCTGTGCCAATCACCAATCCTAATCCTCAGTCACTCAATGCTTGACAGCCCTGACTTCGCCTCTGGCACGGGCTTGAAATAGCTCCGGGAGCCTTTTTCCGCGAGTGTCACTTCGCGTACTCGACGGCGCGGGTCTCCCTGATCACCGTTACCTTGATGTGCCCGGGATATTCGAGCTCGTTCTCGATGCGCTTGGCGATGTCTTTCGACAGCCAGACGGCTTCTTCGTCCGAGATGCGTTCGCTTTCGACCATGATGCGGATCTCGCGGCCGGCCTGCAAGGCGAAAGCCTTGGACACCCCCTTGAACGAATCGGCGATCTCCTCGAGCTTCTCGAGGCGCTTCACGTACGACTCCAGGATGTCGCGGCGCGCGCCCGGCCTTGCCGCGGAAATCGCGTCGGCCGCCTGCACGATCATCGCCTCGAGCGACGGCCAGTCGATGTCCATGTGGTGCGCGGCCATCGCCATGACGACGGGTTCGCTTTCGCCGTACTTGCGAAGCAGGTCGATGCCAATCTGCAGATGGGTTCCCTGCAACTCGCGGTCGATCGCCTTGCCGCAATCGTGCAGGAACGCGGCGCGGACGCAGACGTGGGCGTCGATGCCGATTTCCCTGGCCATGATGCCGGCGAGATACGCGACTTCCTTCGAGTGGTTCAGCACGTTCTGTCCGTAGCTGGTGCGGTACTTCAGCCGGCCCATCAGCTTCTGCAGTTCGGGGTGCAGGTCGTGCATGCCCAGCTCGAAGGCCGCGGCCTCGCCGTCTTTGCGCACCGACTCTTCCATCTCGGTCTTTACCTTTTCGACCACTTCTTCGATGCGCGCCGGGTGTATGCGGCCGTCGGCAATCAAACGCTCGATGGCCTGCTTGGCAATCTCCCGGCGATACGGGTCGAACCCGGACAGGATGATGGCGCCAGGCGTATCGTCGACGATGAGATCGACACCGGTGGCCTGCTCGAGGGCGCGGATGTTCCGGCCTTCGCGGCCGATGATGCGGCCTTTCAGGTCGTCGCTCGGCAGGTCGACGACCGACACCGTCGTTTCGATGGTGTGCTCGGCGGCGCTGCGCTGGATGGCTTCGGTGATGTATTGCCGCGCCTTGGCGCCGGCCTGCTCGCGCGCCTCGGCGTCGAGCCGCTTGACGAGGTTGGCGGCGTCGCGCCGGGCATCGGCCTCGATATGTTTGAGCAGCAGGTCCTTGGCTTCTTCGGTGGTCAGGCCCGACAGGCGCTCGAGCTCGTGCTGCTGTGAGGCCACGAGCTTCTCGTATTTGGCGGCGGCCGCCTGGGTACTCTTCTCGCGTTCGGCGATCGTCGTGGCCTGGGCCTGCAGTTCCTTTTCCCGGCGTTCGGCGGTCGAGATTTTGTCCTGCACCGAAGATTCCTGGCGACGCAGCTTCTGTTCGGCGTCGCTCAGTTGCTGCGCCTTCTCCCGGGACACGCGTTCGGCTTCGGTCCGGAGCTCGTGCGCCTTTTCCTTGACCTCGAGCAGGGCCTCTTTTTTGCGGGTCTCGGCGTCGCGCTCGGCGTCTCTGATGATGCGCAACGCCTGCTCTTCGGCGCGGCCTATCGTCTCTGCGGCAATGCGTTTGCGGTTGGCCACCCAGTAGGCCAGCACGGCGCCCGCGGCAACCGCGCTGACCGCGAAGGTGATGACGTAAACCAGATACAGGCCCATGACGGGTCCTTAGAACGGCTTCGGCTTCGGCGTGTTGGGTTCTGCGGGTCTGGTTCGAGGGGGCCCGGTTCCGGGTTCGCGGACGTGGGCCCGGAACCCGAACCTAGCGCTGGGAACCTTGAACCGGAACCTAGAACTTAGAACGAAGAACCCGGAACCGCGCGATCGTGAAGTGAAGTATAGAAAGGCCCCGCTTTGCCGTGTGGGGAGGTCGATGGACCTGCGTAAGCAGGTGGAACCGCTCGGGAGCCGCGCTTTAGGCTTCCTCGCACCGAGGCATGCGCACCACGCGGCGTTGCGATTCTCTTAGGTTAAACGTTGGCCCAAACGAGCCTCCGAACCATCACGCGCAAAGCAGGGAACTCAGTTTCCGCAAGGATCTTAGCCCCGTCGCCCGCGGATGTGCAAACAGAAAGGGCGGGGAGGGTCGTCTAGGCGTTGAGCGCCGCATCTACCAGACGTTCAAGGGCTTCGTACCGTTCGGACAGCGCGCCGCGCCCCGCCTGGTGCGCATCCTGGCATCGAAAGAGCTCGTCGGCGATGTTGAGCGCCGCGAGCACCGCCAGCCGGACCGAGTCGCCCGACGGGGTCGACTCGGAGGCGGCCCGCATTTTCTCGTCGACGTACACCGCCAGCCCGGTGACGTACTGGGTGTCGAGCGAGCTTCGGATGGGATAGCGCTGTCCGCGGATCTCGACCGTCACGACATGAGGTTCAGGCATCGGAACGGCTCCTCGACCGGGTCGTCAGGTTCGTCAGGTTCGTAGAGTTCGTAAAGTTCGTCAGGTTCGTCAGGTTCGTCGTGCGTTAAAGGCTGATGCCTTCCAGCTGATGCAGCATGTCGGAGACGCGCACGCGAATCGTCTCGCGCTCCATGCGGAGCGCGTCCACCTCGGCCAGCCCCGCTTCCGAATCGGCAATCCTGGAGCGCGCGGATTCAAGCTCGCGCGCCAGACGCGCGTTTTCTTCGGCGGCGCGCGCCTGATCGGCTTTCAGCCGGCTGATCATCGAGACCAGCATCTTGATCTTTTCCTCCAGGCGATCGATCGGTTCGAGTTCGAGCGAGCGGGCAGCGGCGACACGTGACATGGGGGACCTCCTACCGTTGAACAGCGTCATGCGCGCGTTTCAGCGCGTCCAGAATCGTTTTCATCGCGGCCTCGACTTCGGCATCGGTCAGCGTCCGCTCCAGCGAGCGGAAGGTGAGGCGAAGCGAGAGGCTGACGCGCCCGTCAGGGACGCCCTTGCCCTGATAGCGATCGAACTCGCGAACGGACACGAGGGTGTCGGGCGCAGCCGCACGGATCGTGCCACGAACCGACGCCGCGGGCAAGCGATGATCGACAACAATCGAGATGTCGCGCGCGATCGACGGGTAGCGCGGCAGCGGCGTCACCGTCAGCGGCGCCGCCGGACGCGCCGTCGCGAGCGCATCGAGATCCAGCTCGGTGACGTAGACCTCATCATTGGGCGAAAGACCTGAAGCGGACACGATCGCGGGCGTCAGCATGCCGACACTGCCGACCACCTGTCCGCCGGCAGACACCGTCGCGGCGCGCCCGCGCACGAGATGGGATGATGGCCACGCGTGTGCCTGCGCCGTTGCCGACGGTTCGTCGAACGTCACATCGGTCTGCAGCGCCGCCGCAAGGCCTTCGACGATCCCCTTCACGTCGAAAAAATCGACGGGCCGGCGTCCTCCGCTCCAGTGCAGTCTGCTGGCATCGCCGGTGAGTCCGACGGCCACCCGTCTCGATTCACCGGCGCGCGTCATGCACGCGCCGAGCTCGAACAACTGCACGTCGGTCCGTTCCCGGTGCCGGTTGTGGGCAACCGAGGTCAGCAGTCCGGGGAGCAGCGACGGCCGCAGCACGGCAAATTGCGCCGACAGAGGATTGCCGATCGGCACGATGGCGCGTTCGTCGGCAAAGTGGGCGGCCAGAGCGGCGTCGATGAACGAAAACGTCAGCGCCTCCGAGCCGCCGCCGGCGAGGAGCACGCGGCGGACGAGCCGGTCGCGCTCGATTCGCGGATCGGATGGCGGTGTGGGCACCTCGAGCGCGGGAAACGTCGAGGGCAGCCGGTCGTAGCCGTAGTGACGCGCGACTTCCTCGATGAGATCGATTTCGCGCTGCACATCGACGCGGTATGTCGGCACAGAGACGTCCCAGGCTGCGTCATGGCGGCGGATGTGGAAGCCGAGGCTCTTGAGAATCCGCTCGATCTCCGAGTCGGGGATCTCCATGCCGAGTACGCGCGCGATGCGCGCGCGACGCAGGTCCAGCTTCCTCGGCGCGACCGCCGACGGGTATTCATCGATGGCGCCGCCGCGCCCCTGGCCCGCACCGATGTCCTCGATGAGGCCGATGGCGCGCTCGAGGGCTTTGACGGCCGCGTTGACGTCGGCCCCGCGCTCGAAACGCGCCGAGGCTTCGGTTTTGAGACCGAGCTTCTTGCTCGTCAACCTGACGCTTTTCGGGTTGAAGCACGCGCTTTCGAGCACGATCGTCTTCGTACGATCGCTCACTTCGGAGAGACCGCCGCCCATGACGCCGGCGACCGCCTGGGCCCGGTCGGCGTCGGCGATGACCAGCATCTCCGGGTCGAGCGCCCGATTGGTGCCGTCGAGTGTCGTGATGCGCTCGCCTGGTACGGCTCGGCGGATGCGGAGGGATGGCCCTCCGAGCTTCTCGAGATCGAACGCGTGCATGGGCTGCCCCAGCTCGAGCAGCACGTAGTTGGTGACGTCGACGACGTTGTTGATCGGCCGTACGCCGCACGCCTGGAGGCGTGATGCCAGCCATGCTGGAGACGGCCCGATGGTGACCTCGGCGACCGCCGCGGCATAACGCGGGCACAGGTCCGGCGCTTCGAGGCTGACCTTCACGCCGGTAGCCGGTGCGGGCGGCAGCGGTTTCGGCACGAGCGGCTTGACCGGCAGCGAATAGGCAGTCCCGACCTCGCGCGCGAACCCGATGATGCTGAGCGCGTCGGGCCGGTTCGCCGTCACCTCGAAATCCAGCACGGCATCGAAATGGGGTCGGGAGGGGTTTTCGGAAGCCGGGTGTGCGAAAACCCCTCCCGACCCCATTTCGACCGGATCGACCGACGAGAGCTCGAAGCCGCGCATGTTGAGCGATTCGCCGAGCTCCTCGGGAGAGACGGCGACGTCAACGAAATCGCGCAGCCAGGAATAGAGGATCTTCATCGTTTAGATGCGCGGGGGCCCCACCCCCCGCGCGTGTGCCGTCGCCGCTCTCGCGGCTCGGCTGTGTTTGTCTCGACTGCCTGCTTAGTGTTCAAACAGGAAATTGCTCCAGGAAGCGCAAGTCGTTTTCGTAGAACAGGCGGATGTCGTCGACGCCGTACTTCAGGATCGCAATGCGCTCGATGCCCATGCCGAACGCGAAGCCCGTATAGCGGTCCGGATCGTAGCCGACCGACTCGAACACCGCCGGGTGCACCATGCCGCTGCCGCCGATTTCGAGCCATCCCGTTCGTTTGCAGATCGGACACCCCGCACCGTGGCAGAACACGCAGCCGATGAAGACCTCGGCGCTCGGTTCGGTGTAGGGGAAGAAGCTCGGCCGGATCTGCACTTTGGTATCGGGCTCGAACAGCTCGCGCGCGAACGCACTGAGCGTGCCCTTGAGATCGGCCATCGTGATGTCCTCGCCGACGACGAGCCCTTCGACCTGCTGGAACATCGGCGTGTGTGTCAGGTCGAGATCGTCGCGGCGATACACCTTGCCGGGCACGATGATCCGCACCGGGGGCTCGTGCGCTTCCATGTAGCGGATCTGCATCGGCGAGGTGTGCGTCCGCAAGAGCGTGGCGGGACGCCCCTGGCCCTGGACGTCACCCGCGAGATAGAGCGTGTCCTGCATGTCGCGCGCCGGGTGCTCGGCGGGCATGTTGAGCGCTTCGAAGTTGTGATAGTCGTCTTCGATCTCGGGTCCTTCGAGCACCTGATACCCGAGACGCGTGAAGATCGCCTCGATCTGCTCCCGCACGATCGTCAGCGGGTGGCGGTGTCCGAGCGCCGGCATGCGTCCGGCGAGCGAGATGTCCACGGCGCCCACGGGCGCCCGGTCGGCCTCGAGAGACGCCTTCCGTTCGGCCAGCAGCCCTTCGAGCTCCTGCTTGAGCTCGTTGGCCTGCTTGCCCAGGGACGGCCTGAGGTCGGGCGGCGCGCTGGCCACCGACTTCATGAGCACCGTCACCGCGCCATTCTTGCGTCCGAGGTATGTATCGCGAAGATGCTGGAGGTCCGACTCCGACGACACGCGCGCCAGCTCCTGCTGGAACTCGGCGCGCAACCGGGTGATGTCGGAGTCGTTCATTCGAGGCGGACTACGCCGACGCTTGGGCTGACTTGGCCTTCCTGGCGGCCGGCACCGGGCGCGCCGCCTGAGCCTGCTTGGCGAGCGCGGCGAACGACGCTGGTTCGTGCACGGCGAGATCGGCCAGCATCTTGCGGTCGAGGGTCACGCCTGCCGCCTTCAGCCCGCTGATGAGCTGGCCGTAGGTGAGGCCGTGCTCGCGCGCGGCCGCGTTGAGGCGAACGATCCACAGCGTCCGGAAGTCGCGCTTCTTGCGACGGCGTCCGACGAACGCGTACTTGAGCGCCGTGTCGACCGACTCTTTCGCTGCGCGATACAGCTTGCTCTTGTTCGCGTAGTATCCCTTGGCGCGCGCGAGCAGCTTCTTTCGCTTCGCCCGCCGTACTGTTCCTCTTTTTACCCTCGGCATCTCTGTAACTCCTGGCTATCAGCTATCAGCTATCAGCTCTCAGCAGCTGTCAGCCACTGAAAGCTGATAGCTGACGACTGAGAGCTTATTTATACGGTATCAATCTCGCGATCTTCTTGGCGTCGGCCTTGGCGACTGTGGTCGTCCCGCGCATCCGGCGCTTCCGCTTGGATGACTTGCTCGTGAGAATGTGCTGTTTGAACGCCTTGCTGCGCACGATCTTTCCGCCTGCGGTCTTCTTGAAGCGCTTCGCGACGCCTCGATGTGTTTTGAGTTTGGGCATCTTTTAGCTCTCAGCTCTCAGCTCACAGCTTTCAGGCTGACAGCTACTGAGAGCTGACAGCTGACAGCTGATAGTTATTCTTCCGTTTTCGCTGCCGCGGCGCGCGCCGGCGACCGCCCGCCGCCGCTGGACGGCTTCTTGGCCAGAATCGTGTGCATCTGATTGCCTTCCTGACGCGGCATCGTCTCGGCAATCGCGACATCGGCCAGCTCGTCGCACAGCCGTTCGAGAATGCGCCGCCCGATTTCGGGGTGTGCCATCTCGCGGCCGCGGAAAAAGATCGTGGCCTTGACCTTGTCGCCTTCAGCCAGGAAGCGCTCGATGTGCTTCTTCTTGAACTGATAGTCGTGCTCGTCGACCTTCGGCCTGAATTTGATTTCCTTGACGTCGATGACCTTCTGGTGCTTCTTCGCTTCGCGCGCGCGTTTCTGTTCCTGGTACTGGTACTTCCCGAAATCCATGATCCGGCAGACGGGTGGGACGGCCGTGGGAGAAATCTCCACGAGGTCCAGCCCCTTCTGCTTCGCGATGGCGAGGGCCTGCGGCGGTGGCATGATGCCCAGCTGCTTCCCGTCATCGTCGATGACCCGAATTTCCCTTACGCGGATGCGTTCGTTGACGCGAACCCGGTCGTCGCGTCGTGGACCAGAGCGATCGAAAGCTATAAAACCTCCTGCGCTGATAGCTCTCAGCTATCAGCTTTCAGCTATCAGGTGTGTCCCGCTTCCAGCTGCTGAGAGCTGATAGCTGACAGCTGAGAGCCTTTCGTTACCACTTCCGCGAGCGCCGACGCGACGAACGCGTCGAGGGGGCGCGACCCGAGATCGCCGCCCGACCGGCTCCGCACCGCCACCGCGCCTTCCGCCACTTCGCGATCGCCCACGACGAGCATGTAGGGGATCTTCTGAAGCTGTGCCTCCCGGATCTTATATCCAATCTTCTCGGTGCGCGCGTCGACCTGCACGCGCAGGCCCGAGGCGGCGAGCCGTTGCCGCACCGTTTCCGCGTATTCGGCGTGTCTGTCGACAATCGGCAGCACGATCGCCTGCAGCGGCGCGAGCCACAGCGGGAACGCCCCCGCATAGTGCTCGATCATGATGGCGATGAAGCGCTCGAAGCTGCCGAAAATCGCGCGGTGGATCACGATCGGCATGTGCTCGGTATTGTCGGCCCCGATGTATTTGAGGCCGAAGCGCGCCGGCATCTGGTAGTCGAGCTGGATCGTCGCGCACTGCCATTTCCGCCCGATCGCGTCGGTCACGTCGAAGTCGATTTTCGGGCCGTAGAAGGCGCCGTCACCCTCGTTCAGCGTGTACGACTGGCCGGCTCGCTCGAGCGCGGCCTTGAGCTGCGCCTCGGCCGAATCCCACGTCGCCGCCTCGCCGAGAAACTCGGGAGGACGCGTGGCGAGCTTGGCCTCGAACACCAGACCCAGATCGGCATACACCCGCTGGACCAGCCCGAGGAGCCGCTCGACCTCTTCGCCGATCTGCTCCTGCGCGACGAAACAATGCGCATCGTCCTGGGAGAACTGGCGCACCCGCGTGAGGCCTGTCAACACGCCCGACGCTTCGTTGCGATGCAGCGGCGTCTGCTCGTGCAGCCGCAGCGGCAGATCGCGGTAGCTGCGCACCTCGCTCCCGAAGACGAGCATGTGGCCGGGGCAGTTCATCGCCTTCACCGCCATCTGTTCGTTCTCGGAATCGATGAGGAACATGTTCTGACGGTAGTGCGACCAGTGTCCCGACGTCTCCCAGAGCGCCTTGTTGAAGATGAGCGGCGTCTTCACTTCGACATAACCGGCGGGGAAGAGCACGTCGCGCATGTAGTTCGCGAGCGTGTTGTACAGCGTCGTGCCCTTGGCGAGCCAGAACGCCGAGCCAGGCGCCCATGGATGAAACGTCACCAGGCCCAGCTCGCGCCCCAGCTTGCGGTGGTCGCGCTTCTTGGCTTCTTCGATGCGCGTGAGATACGCCTTCAGCTCGTTCTCGCTGAAGAATGCCGTGCCGTAGATGCGCTGCATCGGCTGATTGCGCGCATCGCCCTTCCAGTACGCGTTCGAGGTGGTCAGCAGCTTGAACGCCTTCAGGCGGCTGCTCGTCGGCACGTGAGGCCCGACACAGAAATCGACGAAGAGGTCGCGATCCTTGATCGTGTAGACCGAGACGACCTTCTGTCCCTCCGTCTTCTCCTCGATCAGCTGCACCTTCAGCGGCTCGCCGCGCTCGCGGAAGAACCGGATCGCTTCTTCGCGCGGCCACATCTGCCGCTCGTAGACGTAGTCGCCGGCCGCGATCTCCTTCATCCGCTGCTCGATGGCCGCGAGATCCTCGGGCACGAACGGCCGCTCGACGACAAAGTCGTAGAAGAAGCCTTCGTCGGTCGGGGGACCGATCCCGCATTGCACGCGCGGAAAGAGCTGCGTGACCGCCGCGGCGAGCAGGTGCGCCGTGCTGTGGCGGTACACCGTCAGCGCCTCGGGATCTTTCGACGTCAACACCCGCACCTTGGCGTCTTCCTTTAACGGGTACGTGAGATCGACCACATGGTCGTTCACCACCCCCGCGTACGCCGCCTGCGCCAGGCGAGGCGATATCGATGCGGCGATATCGCCGACAGTCGTGGCCTCGGCGACCGATTTCGTCGATCCGTCTGGGAGAGTAACGGTGAGGGACAATGTCTGGCGTCTACAAACTGAACCCAAAAACTAGAATCAAATTAATGATGTCCACTTGCCAACCGTCCACCTTCGCGCTCAGCGCTACGGCGGACAAGTAGCTCACGCTCGCAATCGCAAGCGGGAGAAGGTTGGTAGGCGCGGGTGGAATCGAACCACTGACCTCCTGCGTGTCAAGCAGGCGCTCTAACCGCTGAGCTACGCGCCTATGCCACCCACACGCGTGGCCTCACGCGATGGGGCAGAACGAAAAATTATACGTTATGCCGCCTTTTTCGTGCTGAGCCTTTCGATCGCTCGCTGCAGAATGGCATCCGCGGGCGCGGGAGCGCCAAATTCCCCTTCGGGCTGCTCGACAGCCACGTCGGGCTCGAGGCCCTTGGCCTGAATCTGGGCGCCGGCCGGAGTGAGATAGCGTGTCGAGGTAATCCAGAGAGCCGCGCCGTCGGGCAGCTTCACGAGCTCCTGCGCGCCCGTGCGGCCGATCGTCCGTTCGCCGATGAGCTCCGCTCGCTTGTTGCCCGCCAGGGCGGCGGCGAAGATCTCCGCGGGACCCGACGTGCCGGAATCGACGAGCAGCGTGACCGGGATCGTCACGGCCCCGTCGCCCTTCTCGGCGGCAATTTTGGTCTGGCCGCTGGCCCGCGACTCGCGCACCGACAGCGTACCCGAGCCGACAAAGAGACGCGCGGCGGCGATGCCTTCGGTGAACTCGCCCAACGCGGTGTTGCGGACGTCGACAATCAAGCGGGTCGCGCCGCCCTTGGTCAGCGCCGCCACCTGCGACCGCAACTGGTCGGCGGTACGCCGGCCGAACGACGCGATACGGACGTATCCGACGCCATCGCCCTGAGGCCGCGATTTGACCTCAGTGGTTGAGGGCGCTTCCCGCGTCAGTTCGACGACATGAGGGTCAGTCGCGGCGCCGCCCCGGATGATCGTCAGCTTCACCTTCGACCCTGGTGCTCCCGCGAGCAGGCGTTGCCCCTCGAACGCCGACATGTCGCGCGTGGGCCGCGCGTCGACAAGGCGAACGAAGTCGCCGGGCCGGATGCCCGCTTTGGCCGCCGGCGCGTCGTCGCGCACCGCGACCACGCGGAGGTAGTACTGATGCGTCAGCGAGATCCCCACATCGGCGGGACCGGGCTGCTCGCCCCCCTCGATTTGCCGCACCTGCGGCGGCGTCAAATACGCGCTGTCGGAATCGAGCCCCTCGGCGAGGCCGCGCATCGCGCCGCGCATGACGCTCTCCATGTTGGGCTGCTCGACGTAGTTGCTCATGATGAGCGACACCACGTCGTGGAATACGCGAAGGGTCGCGAGGGTTTCGTCGGTGCGCGCCATGGCATGGGCCAGGAGGCCGCCGATGACGGTAAAGGCGATGACCGGCGCCGAAACGAGAATGCCGATGAGGCGCGTGCGTGACGTCATGGATGTATCACCGTTTCTTCAGCCATTCTAAAGGATCGACGGGCTTTCCGTCGACGCGCATCTCGAAGTAGATGCCGGGAATGCCCACGAGCATACGTCCCGCCGTGCCAACGGCGTCGCCGCGCTCCACTTTGGCATCCCGCTCGACCTGGGCCTCGCCAAGCTGGCCGTAGAGCGAGATGGTCTCGTTCCCGTGATCGATGATGACCAGCGTGCCATATCCCGTAAAGGGACCGGCATAGGCGATCGTTCCGTCGTGAACCGCACGAACCGGCGAGCCTTCCTGCGCTGAAAACTGCACGCCGTTCTGAGCCGGTGCGCCGGAGACGTTCGTGCTCCGCCGGCCGAACGGCGTCAGCATCCGCCCCGAGACGGGCCAGTCGAGATCGCCCCGGAACGGACGGATGGGGAGCGCCGAGCCTTCCGTGGCCGGCCGGGGGCCGCCCGCGTTCAGCGCGCCCAGCGTCTGCTGCAGCTTGACCTGCGCGGTCTGAAGCTCTGCGGCAAGCTCGGCCATCAGATCGCGGCGCGAGTCGATATCGGCGACGAGCTGCGCGCGCGAGGCGGCGGCGCGATCGGCCGCCGAACGTGCCGCGCCCGCGGCCTTTTGCAGCTTGGACATCTCCGCGCGGCGCTTCTCCATGGCACCCTGCGCGGTGCGCAGGCGAGTCAGGTTCTGCTTGTGCTCGTCGGCGCGCCGGCGATCGATGGCGGCGACCGCTGCGACCATCCGGTAGGCGCGGCCGAACTCTTTCAGGTCGGACGCATTGAAGAGCAGCCGGACGTATCCGGCGCTGCCCAGCTTGTACAGCTCCACCATCCGCGCTTCGAGGATCGGTCCTGTGGCGGCGGTCTCTTCCTCGAGCGCGTCGATCTGATTGCCGATGCTGCCGAGCTCGAGCCCGACCTTCTGCGCGTCTGCCTGGATCTGCTTCAGTTGTTCGGACTTGAGATCGCGCTCGACCTCGAATTTTCTGAGATCGACGAGCAGCGAGCGCTGCTGATTCGCGAGCTCATCGGCTTCGCGCTGCAGCGCAATCAGCCGGGCGTTCGCGCGGCGTGCCTGGCTTTCCGTCCGCGCGCGGTCGCTCGCTTGCGCGCCGACGATCGCGAGACCCGCGACGATCAGCGCCGCGGTCGAGAGGGCTCGGCGCATGGTCGTTGGGCGACGTATAGGCGATGGGCGATGGGCGACAGGCGATAGGCGATGGTCGGTCACCTGTTGCGCGTCGTTGCCAAACTGTGAATGGATTGAAACCAAGAGACGCAATTTTACCACTGCGATCGACCATCGCCCACCGCCCAAAGACCATGGCCCATCGACCAAAGACGATGGCCCATCGCCCAAAAACGATGGCCCATCGACCGACAGTGCTGTACCCTCGATCCAGATGCGGATCATCGGCATCGACCTCGGCGAGCGGCGAATCGGCTTCGCGGCGAGCGACGCGAGCGAAACGCTGGCGACGCCCGTGAAAACGATCGAGCGCGGTCCGTCGGACGCTTCGGCCGTCGAGTTGCTCAGCTCGACCATCACGGAGATCGCCGATGGAGAAGAGGTGGGCTCGATCGTCGTCGGCCTGCCTCGGCGTCTGGACGGCTCGCCCAATCTCCAGACGCCGCGCGTGAAGAAGATCGTGGAGATGCTGTCGAAGCAACTGAGTATTCCGGTCGTGACCCAGGACGAGCGGCTGTCGAGCCACGAGGCGGAGGAGCGTCTGGCGTTTGCGCGAGAAGGACTGGCGGCGGCGCAAGGCCAGGCTGGATGCGGCGGCCGCGGCGGTGATTCTGCAGGACTATCTGGATGCGCGCAAGCAAGAGTCCGGGGAGTCGAGGGAGTCGAACGAGTCGAGGGAGTCGGAGGAGTCTGAGTGAAGCGCGCGTTCCTGGTTCTGGTCGGGCTGGCCCTGGTGGCGGCAGCGGGCTCCGGGTTCCTCCTTTATAAGAGCACCAGCGAGCCGTTCAAGGGGTATCGAACGACGGAGCAGTTCGTCACCATCGAGCCGGGCAGCAGCACGCGCACGATCGGCCAGCGGCTCGTCGAAGCCGGTGTCGTGCGAAACGACGTGACGTTCCGCGCAGCGCTCTGGCGCACGGGGCGTGCGCGCAGCCTCCAGGCCGGCGAGTTCCGCTTCGACCAACCGATGACGCCGGCCGACGTGATTGAAAAGATCGCGCGCGGCGACGTGTTCAGCCGCCGCATTACGTTTCCCGAAGGGCTGACGATTCGGGAAATGGCACGTATCTTCGAGGCGGAGGGATTCGGCAAAGCGCCCGCGTTTGTCGAGGCCGCACGCGACGTGAGCGGGATTCGCGGCATCGACCCGGCGGCGGCCGACCTCGAGGGCTACCTCTTCCCGGAAACGTACTCCCTGCCGCGCGACACCACTGCCGCCAAGCTGGTGTGGATGATGCTGACGCGGTTCCGGGAGCTGTTCAACCAGGAGATGCAGCAGGCCGCCTCGGCGCACGAGCTCACGCCCCGGCAGGCGGTCACCCTGGCGTCGCTCGTCGAAAAGGAGACGGCGCTGGCGTCGGAACGGCCGATGGTGGCGGCGGTCTACCTGAACCGGTTGAAAATCGGCATGGGGATGCAGGCCGATCCCACCGTGATCTATGCGCTCCAGCGCGCGGGCCGCTACGACGGCAATCTGCGGCGCGACGACCTGCAATTCGACTCGCCGTACAACACCTATAAATATTCGGGCCTGCCGCCAGGCCCCATCGCCTCGCCGGGGCTGGCATCGTTGCAGGCCGCCGTCGCGCCGGCACCGGTCGATTTCCTGTACTTCGTGAGCCGCAACGACGGGTCGCACGTGTTTGCCCGCACGCTCGCCGAGCACAACGAGAACGTGCGGCAGTTTCAGGTGTTGTACTTCCGCCAGCAGGGCGCCAGGAAGCCCTAGCGCCCTGCGGTTCCGGTTCCGGTTCCGTTCCCCGTTCGCGGAGGGCGGCGGATCGAGTAGCGCCATCATTTTCTAAAGAAAGATGCGCTCTCGATCGCGGCGCCACCGCGAACCGGGAACAGGAACCCGAACCAGGAACAGGAACCCGAACGGGAACAGGAACTGGAACCGGAACCTTTGAGGATCTAATGAGCCCGCTTGTCGGTTTTGCGAGTGCGAAGATGCCGCGCGGGGCGAGTGGGTGTGATGCGATCGGGGCGGACCCAGCCGTCGAGCTTGAGCCACTGTTCGAGCGCGCGGCGGCGGCGCATCAGCTCGGACGCGTCGTTCGCCAGCTCGACATGCACGCGTCCGTCACTCGACGTCCAGACCAGTTCGTAGCCCTGACCTGAAGCAGCCTGCCGTATTTCACATTGCAGCCGCTCGCCTGGACGCTCGAAGAACCAAATCATCCGCCACCCTATCGGTGGTTGGATGATCAACCAACAGGCCTGTTACAAATACTTTCCGATGAATCGTTCTGAAAGATTGGCCGCGATGATGCCGGCGCCGATCACCCACACCATCCAGATCTGAACCTCGACGAAACCAGACGCGGTGGCGGCGAGGAGGATCGCGGCAAGCAAGTACACGGGCGCGGAGATCACCGAATGCGTCCGCCGCGACCGGATGGCGTTCGCGGTGAAGAAGCCGGACCACATCAGAAGAATGGCGCTGCCGATCCACGGCCGCGCCGCTCGAAAGAACACCACCGGCACCACGGCGCAGATCGAGATCGCGATCGTCAGCCAGAACAGCGGTGTGCCAACCAGGTCGTGCCGCCGCGCCATCGGTGCCGATCGCCGCGGCACGGCCGATCCGCCGGGCGAGGCAGGGAGGCGCCGGTCCATCAGTGCGGGAACCCGGCCACCTCGAGGGCGTCTTTCAGCGCGCGTGTCGCCAGTTGGACAGGTTCAGTAAAGCCCGTACCGTGGCTTAACACCATGCGCAGCAGCGTAAAGGCCGCGAAACGGATTCCCTCGGCGTGAAATTGCCTGATAGCGACCTCCAGGCGGCCACACTGGTCCAGTGCACGGGCAACTTCGGCGGTTTCCGGGCCATTTTCGAGCGCCTGGCGTACCGACGCGAGCGCGGCGAGGACGTCTTCCTTGTTGGCGTCGTTTTTGTTAGCGATCGTCATGCGAAGCGGCGGAATCCTAGCACGAACGGGGGTGTTCGATTCCTGGTCAGGGGTGACATGGGTATCAGAGAACGTCAGACGCGGGAACGTGAGACGGTGCGGCGAAAGGTTCTCAATGCCGCGCGGGCGTTGTTTCTCAACGAGGGCTACGCCAACGTCTCGATGCGCAAGATTGCCGAGCAGATTGAATACAGCCCGGGCGCGATCTACAGCTATTTCACCAGCAAGGAGGACATCTTCTTTGCGCTGGCCGAAGAAGGGCTGCAGTTTTTCCGCGCGCATTGTTCAGTGGCGTCGCCCGCGGCCACGCCGCTCGCACGCGTGCGCGAGGCGCTCTGGCGTATTTACACCTTCAGCAAGGAGCAGCCGGAATATTTTTCCCTGATCTTCGTCGACAGCACGGTGCCGCGTATCAGCCGCGATTGGGAGCGCTTCAGCTCGACGCGCGATCTGCGATCGGAAATCGAGCACGAGATCCAGTCGTGCCTCGATCAGGGCCTGTTTCCACGCGCCGGCTCGGCCGGCGCGATTTTCCGAATCCTGTGGACGGCCGTGTACGGGGCGGCCGTGTTCCGCCTCAGCCACCGGTTGGCGCCAGACGAGGATGCCGACGTCCTGGCCCAGGATGTGCTCGACGCGACGCTGATGGGGTTGCGACATGGGGCCGAGGTGCACTTCACCGCCGCATCCGACACGCGCGAACCGCTCGAGCTGCACGATGGCGACACGGTGTCGGTGGAATCGAGGCAAACGTAGGTTCCGGATAGTTATCAGTTGTCAGTTATCAGTCATCAGTTTTCATCGCAACTGAGAACTGACGACTGATGACTAGCGACTGACGACTGACGACTAGCGACTCTTAGTTCCCCAGGCCGGGAACGGCCGGACGCCTGACGGGCGTGAGCGTTTCGGTGACCGCGCGCGCGATTTCTTCCGCCACTTCCGTCTGCAACGTCAGCGCGTCGGTCATCACCCGATCGAAGGTCGTCGCCCAGAGATGGGTCTCTTCCTGCGCCTCGATGAGCTGTGCCGTGATGCGCAGCCGATCGCCGTCGCGCCGCACGTGGCCTTCGACCAGGTAATCGGCGCTGAGCGCGCGCCCGATCTCGGCCGCACCGCCGCCCTCGCGCTGCGCGCGTTCGACGGACGTGCGCGCGATGACGCCGATGTTCGGCGGGCAGCTCTGGGCCAGCTGCGTAATGGCCTCTTCGGTGAGGCCGTGGGTGAACCCGTCGAAAGGACCGAACGGCAGCACCGCGAGGCGCGCCCGCTTCCGCACGATGTGCGCGATCGTTGCGGGCGCGGCCGGACGACCGCTCGGGTTCGCCGTCCGCGGGAAGACGTCGTTGAGCGCGATGAACCGGTATCCGCGTTTGTGCACGGTCTCGACAAACCGCGGCACTTCGGCCTCGTCGCCCAGGGTGACGCGCAGCCGTCGCACGGCCGCGTTCAGGCTGTGCTCGAAATCCACGTAGGTGCCGTGCGGCCAGAGCCGCGCGCACAGATCCTCCCTGCTCACCACGTCGCCCGCCCGGTCGAGCAGGACGGACAGGATCCGGAGCGGCTGTTCCTGCAGGGCAATCCGGAGGCCGCGCTTGCGCAGCTCGCCCGTCCGGAGGTTCACCTCGAAGGTGCCGAACTTGACGATGTCCGACGGAGGCGGGGTGGATGTCTCCATGCTTTCGAAGCTGAGCTAAATTGTATCTTGACATTGTACGCAGTCAAGTGACACATTGTATGTATGACAATTAAGCTCCCGCCTCGCGGACAACGCAGCGGGCCGATCTACCAGGCCATTGCGGATGCCATCGGTCGGGAGATCGAGGCGGGCCGTTTGAAGCCGGGAGGCCGCCTGCCTACCCAGCGCGTGCTCGCGCGTCAGCTCGGCGTGACGCTGACGACCGTGACGAGGGCGTACGTCGAGGCCCAGCGGCGGGGGCTCCTGAACGGCGAAGTCGGGCGAGGCACGTTCGTTCGGCCGAGCGCCTTCGAAATCGAAGGCCCGGACACCGGGGTGCTCGATCTGGCCGTGAACTCGCTGATGCCGCTTCCCTATATGGAGGAGCTGGCAGACAGGCTGGCCGCCGCGATTCCCAGGTCGGCCGGCGCCCGCGTGTTTGCGTATCAGCCCCATGCGGGGGCGCGGCACAACCGCGCAGCCGGCTCGGCGTGGATTGGCAACACCGGTCTCGAAGCCCCGCTCGATCGGATCGTCGTGACGTCCGGCGGGCAGCACGCGATTCTCTTGTCGCTGATGGCGCTCGCCAAGCCGGGCGACGAGATCCTCGTCGAAGAATTCACCTATCCAGGCATTACCGATCTCGCCGGACACCTGCACCTGCGGCTGCGCACCGTGGCGCTCGATCGCGAGGGCATCGTGCCCGAATCGCTGGACGACGCGTGCCGCAGGGCAAAGCCGACTGCGCTCTACTGCATCTCGTCGTTCCAGAATCCCACGGCGGCGATGATGTCCGAGAAGCGGCGCCAGGACATTGCGATGGTGGCGCTCGAGCACCAGCTCACCGTGATCGAAGACGACGTCTTCGGATTTCTTGCGCCCGATGTCAAGCCGCTCTCCAGTTTCCTTCCGGAAGATCAGGTCTTTTACCTCACGAGCACGGACAAGAGCATTGCCCCGGGCCTCCGTATCGGTTATCTGCTGGCCCCGTCGGCCATGATCGAGCGCCTCTCGGTCGCCGTCCTGAGAACGATGGTCAACGCGCCGCCGGCGATGGCCGAGCTGGCAACGAGCCTGATCACCGATGGCGTGGCCGGACGCATCGTCGAATGGAAGCGGAAGGAGATTGCGGCGCGGCAGGATATTGCCATGCGCGTGCTCTCCGGGCTCGCCGTTCAGACGCACCCGAACAGCCCGCACCTGTGGATGCGGCTGCCCGAACCGTGGCGCACCGACGCGTTTGTCGCGCGCGCGCGGCACCGCGGCATTCTGCTCAACAGCGCCGAGTCGTTTGTGGCGGGGCACGAAACCGATGTCCAGGCCGTGCGGATTACGCTGGGCCCGCCCGAGACGCGCTCGGCGCTCGAGGAGGGGCTGACCGAGATCGTGCGCATGGTGAGCCGCGTCCCGGAGGCGTACGAGCTGGTGGTCTGAACTATGATGGTTCGGGTTCTATGACTGTCCGCCATGACTGGACGACCGACGCCGTTGCCGCTTTGTACGACCTTCCCCTTACCGAGCTCCTGTTTCGCGCGCAGACCGTTCATCGTGAGCATCACGATCCCGCCTCCGTTCAGCGTTGCACGCTGCTGAGCATCAAGACCGGAGGCTGCCCCGAAGACTGCGCGTACTGTCCCCAGAGCGCCCATTACGAGACGGGCGTCGGCCGTACCGGACTGATGGATCCGGCGGCCGTGCTTGGCGCCGCGCAGGCGGCCAGGGATCACGGATCGACGCGCTTCTGCATGGGTGCCGCGTGGCGCGAGGTGAACGACGGCGAGGCGTTCGACGCCGTCTTGAAGATGGTCGAGCAGGTGGCCGGGCTGGGCATGGAAGTCTGCACGACGCTGGGCATGCTCACGGCCGGTCAGGCCGGGCGCCTGAAAGCCGCGGGACTGACCGCGTACAACCACAATCTGGATACCTCTCCGGAGTTCTATCCGCAGATCATCACCACGCGCACCTACCAGGAGCGTCTCGATACGCTGCGGCACGTGCAGGAGGCCGGGCTCAGCGTGTGCTGTGGCGGCATCATCGGCATGGGAGAGTCGGCGCGCGATCGCTGCGCGATGCTGGCCGTGCTCGGCCGGCTCGATCCGCATCCCGAGAGCCTGCCGGTCAACGTGCTCGTGCGTACCCAGGGCACACCCCTGGCCGATGTCGACGAAGTGGATCCCATCGCGCTCGTGCGGACCATCGCCTGTGCCAGGCTCGTGGCGCCCGGGGCGCGGGTGCGATTGTCCGCCGGACGGCTGGCTCTCTCGGACGAAGCGCAGGCCCTGTGCTTTGTCGCCGGCGCGAATTCGATTTTCTCGGGCGAGAAGCTGCTGACCTCGCCGAATCCGGCCGTGGACGACGATCGGCATTTGATGGACAGGCTTGGTCTTCGATTTCAGGCATGACCGTCCGGCAGGAATTCGAGGATGGTTTCCGCGTCACGCTGAACGAGCTGCGGCGCGCGGGGCTTCTTCGCGAATTACGCCTGCCGAACGGGATCGATCTTGTTTCCAATGACTACCTCGGTCTCGCGGGGCATCCGCACCTCACACAGGCGATGCGCGTCGCCCTCATCGAGCTTCCGGCCGGTTCAGCCGGGTCCCGTCTCCTGCGGGGTCACCACGAGATCTTCGAGCGCATCGAAGCACGGCTCGCCGCGTTTTCCGGCACCGAGTCGGCGTTGCTCTTCGGATCGGGTTATGCGGCGAACATCGGCCTGCTCCAGGCTCTCGTCGGCCCTGACGATCTGATTCTCTCTGACGAGCGGAATCACGCGAGCCTCATCGACGGCATCAGGCTGACGAAGGCAGCGACTCACGTGTTCGGGCACCAGGATCTGGGTGCGCTCGAGGACGCGCTCCGCGCTCCCCGCCGTGGACGCGCGATCGTGGTGACCGAGAGCGTCTTCAGCATGGACGGCGACTGCACGCCACTTGAAGAACTGTGCACGGTCGCCGAACGCGGCGGCGCGGCGGTGATCGTGGACGAAGCGCACGCGACGGGACTGTACGGTGCGCGCGGCTCGGGCCGTGTCGAAGAGCTTGGCCTTCGCGACCGGGTGCTCGCGACCATTCACACCGGCGGCAAGGCCCTCGGATCAGGTGGGGCGTGGGTGGCCGGATCGCTCGCGCTCCGTGACGTCCTCGTCAACCGGGCGCGGTCGTTCATCTTCTCGACCGCGCCGCTGCCGGTTGTCGGCGCCGCCCTCGAGGCGGGGCTGCAACTGATCGAGCGCGAGCCCGGGCGCCGCGCCGATGTGCACCGCAAGTCGTTGCTCGTCCGCCGGGCGCTGGCGGATGCCGGCGTGAACGCCGCCGGCCAGTCGCCGATCGTGCCGATCCTCGCGGGCTCGAACGAGGCGGCGCTTGCCCTGCAGTCAGGATTGTCCGCCGCCGGCTTCGACGTGCGCGCGATCCGCCCACCGTCTGTTGCACCCGGCACGGCGCGGCTGCGCGTCACCGTGCGCTATCCCGTCCCGGATGAGGATCTCCTGCGCTTCGCCCGTGAAGTGGCTCACCTCCTGGAACTCGAAAAGGGGTCGGGATGGGGTCGGGAGGGGTTTTCGGGGGCCGTGTCTGCGAAAACCCCTCCCGACCCCATCCCGTAAAATTGCACCCGACCCCTTTTATGCCCACACCTGACGAGATTCGCCGATGGGATGCCGAACACGTCTGGCATCCGTTCACGCAGATGCAGGAATACCTGGCGAGCGAACCGCTCGTCGTCGTTCGCGCCGAGGGCCACTATCTCATCGACGATCGGGGCCGTCGGCTGTTCGACGGGACGTCTGCGCTGTGGTGCAACCTGCTCGGCCATCGCGTTCCCGCGATCGACGCGGCCGTCGCCGAACAGCTCGGGCGGTTTGCGCACACGACGCTTCTTGGCACGACGCATCCCGGGGTCGCTGAACTGGCGCGTCGCCTGGTGGAGATCGCGCCGGCCGGTCTCAACCACGTGTATTTTTCAGACAGCGGCGCCACCGCGGTCGAGGCGGCGCTGAAGATCGCATTCCAGTATCGATTGCTCACGCAGGGCAAGGCCGCCGCCGAACGCGCGGTCTACATGAGCCTGGACAATGCCTACCATGGCGACACGCTCGGAGCGGCCGCCGTCGGGGGCGTCGAGCTCTTTCACGACATCTTCAAGCCCATCCTGCTTCCCGCATTGAAGACGCCGTCCCCGTATTGCTATCGATGTCCCATCGGCAAGCGGCCCGGTGAGTGCTCGATCGATTGCGGGGACGAGCTGGAACAGGCACTCGCACGCGCCGACGGGCGAGTGTGCGCCGTGATTATCGAGCCCGGCGTGCAGGCCGCCGCCGGCATGCTGACGCTGCCCGATGGGTTTCTCTCGCGGGCGGCCGCGGCATGCCGCGCGCACGGCGCGCTCCTCATCCTCGACGAGGTGGCGACCGGGTTCGGACGCACCGGTGCGATGTTCGCGTGCGAGCGCGACGGGGTGACACCGGACCTGCTGTGCGTGGCGAAGGGATTGACCGGTGGCTACCTGCCGGTTGCGGCGACGCTCGCCACCGACCGCATCTACGACGCGTTTCTCGGCCGGTACGATGAATACCGGCATTTCTTTCACGGCCATACCTACACGGGCAACGCGCTCGGCTGCGCGGCCGCACTGGCGACGCTCGGACTGCTCGCGGATGGCAGCATCATCGGCGACGTTCCGCGGAAAGCGCGGGTGCTGCATGACGCGCTTGCGCCGCTGGCGCCCCACAAACACGTCGGCGAGATCAGGCAGGCCGGCCTCATGTGCGGCATCGAGCTCGTGGCCGACCGTGCGACGAAAGCCGTATTCCCTCCGGGCGATCGCACCGGTTACCACATCTGCCTGTCTCTCCGCGATCGCGGCATCTTTCTGCGTCCGCTCGGCGATGTGATTCCGCTCATGCCACCGCTCTCGTCGACCGACGCCGAACTGAAGGTTCTGGCCGAGGCACTGCGCGCCGCAATCGTGGAGCGGCTCGGTGCGTGATCTCCTCGTGACCGGTACCGACACCGGTGTGGGAAAGACGGTCATCGCGGCCGCTCTTGTCACCGCGTTGCGCGCGCGGGGCGTGCGCGCGATTGGCTTCAAGCCGGCCGAGACCGGTATCGAGCCGGGCCAGGATCGCGACTCCGACGTGCTCGCGCGCGCGTCGGGAGCGGGTGAGGCGCTTGCGGCGCCGCTGCTTCAACTGGCCGAACCGCTCGCTCCGGCGGTGGCGGCCGATCGGGCGGGAACGCGAATGAATCCGCGCGACATCGAGTCGCGCATCGCGCAGTTGAGGCGGGCCGGGTACACGCTGGTCGTCGAGGGTGCCGGCGGCGTGATGGTACCGCTCGCCTGGGACTACACCGTGCTCGACCTTGCCCGCGCGTGCGAACTCGAGGCCATCGTCGTGGCGCGGCCGGGACTGGGCACGCTCAATCATGTGGCGATGACCGTGAGCGTCCTGCGCGCGCGCGAGATCGCCGTGCGCGGCGTCGTGCTGAACGGCCGTTCGGCCACGCCCAATCTCGCCGAACTGACGAATCCCGCCGCGCTGGCCCGGATGCTGCGCGATATCCCTGTTATCGAAACCCCGCATCAGTCCTCAAGGAACCCCGTGACCGCGGCGGCCGTGCTGGTCGATCGCCTCCTTGATTAGAGCGTGTTCTCTTTCGGGCGATCCCTGCCTGCGACGTGAGACGCTAAAGCTAGACCTACCAGCACGATACGGATAGCCACGTGCCAGGGTATGCAAGACGGAACCAGATGCGCTGAAACGGCACACGGACCGATCGTGCTGATTTCTTAGGAAAATCGCACGATCGGGCCTGTTTTTCCGATCCGTGTCTCATTCCAGTGTTCCAATTTGCTTTATTGTCGTTTAGATGTCTAAAGAGTCATATTTACGTTGTCGCGAATAACTCTATATATATCTATAAGTTATCCTATGTTTTGACGATGCGTGTCCATATTGGCAGTTGCCTTGCTCTTATGGTCCCCGATGGTCAAACTACTCGAACACCTCAAACATACAGTCACGGCTCTGGCCGTGACCGCACTGTTTGTCCCAGCCACCACCTACGCCCAGGCAGCTTCGGATGCGAAGCTCGACGAGTCGCTCCGCGAGTCGCTGGAACGTGGGTGCACCGGGACGCAATCGGTCATCGTTAGAACCAAACCCGGCTACCGTCAGGGGCTGCGGGATTCGCTTGCGTCGCACGGCGACGTCGTCACGGGCGAATTTCCGGCGCTCGACGCGGTGGTGGCCGACGTGCACTGCGACGATCTCGCGGCGCTCGCCGGCTTTGATTCAACCGAGTCGGTCTCGCTGAACGGCCCCGTGGCCGTCCAGTCGGTGCTGACCGACGCCCAGGCTGCGCTCGCTGCGGCGAAGGCGGCATTGCTCGAGGCGAAAACGGATGCCAACGAAGCGCAACGGGCGGTTCGCACGGCCGAACGCGCGCTGTCGCTTGCCGATGCGCAGGTCGTTGCCGCGAAGAGGGCGCTCGTCCTTGCGCAGCGGCTGAACGCCGTCGCCAGACCGGCGGCGGTGGCCGTTGCGGTGGCGAGGCTGTCCGAAGCCGAAGGCGCGGCTGCCGCAGCGGAGGCCGCCTACAACGCGGCGCGCACCGGGGCAACCGCGGCGCAGGCCGCGGCAATGGCCGCCTCGAGCAGCGTGCTGGAAGCGCAGCAGGCGCTGCAGCAGGCGAATCAGGCGGTGGCCTCGCGCAGGCGTGAAGGGCGCGCGGCGAGAGATCTGAAAAAGAAGTTCTTCGCCACCATGCCTCTCCAGGGGCAGATCTCCACGATCGATGAGAGTGGCAACTACACGCTGCAGACGGGTATTGCCCAGGCGGGTGCCGGCGTGGGCGTCGCGGTCATCGACTCGGGCATCGAGCCCGGGCTCGATTTCAACGAGCGCATCACGGCGTTCTACGACTTCACGCACGGCGACATTCGCGCGGTGACGCCGCTCGATCCGTATGGTCACGGCACACATGTGGCCGGGTTGATCGCGAGCGAGTTCGTCGGGGTCGCACCATACGCTCGACTGGTGGGGCTGCGCGTGCTCGACGAACAGGGCCAGGGCACGACGGCCGACGTCGTCCGGGCGATCGAGTTCGCCATCGCTAATCGCCACCTCCTGGGTATCAACATCCTGAACCTCTCGCTGGGCCATCCGATTTACGAACCGGCGGCCACCGACCCGCTCGTGCAGGCCGTGGAACATGCCGTTCGTGAGGGTATGGTGGTGGTGGTTTCGGCTGGCAACTTCGGTCTCAACAAGAAGACGGGGCTTCCGGGCTACGCGGGCATCGCCTCGCCGGGCAATTCGCCGTCCGCGCTGACGGCCGGCGCCGCGCGGACCTTCAACACCACCAACCGCGGCGACGATCGCGTCGCGCCGTACAGCTCGCGCGGGCCGTCGTGGTATGACGGGTTCGCGAAGCCGGACATCGTTGCGCCGGGCGACAACCTGCTGTCGGTCGCGGCCGCCGGAAGCAAGCTGCGGCTCGCGCAGGAGCAGCGTGGCAACACGGGCAACTACATGCGGCTGTCGGGCACGAGCATGGCGGCCGGCGTTGCGAGCGGTGTGGTTGCGCTCGTCGTGCAGGCCAACTCGGGTCTGACGCCCAACGCGGTGAAGGCCATCCTCGAGTACTCGTCGATTCCCGTGCTCGACGACCTGGGTCAGCGCTACGACGCGCTGTCGCAGGGCGCCGGACAAATCGAAGTGACGGGCGCCGTGGCGCTCGCGCGCGCGATCAACCCGCAGGCGCCAGTGGGCTCGCCGTGGCTGTCCACCAGCATCATCCCGTCGACCACGATTGGCAGAAGCGTTTACCCCTGGTCGCAGTCGATCATCTACGGCAATCGCCGCCTTGCCGGTACGACGCTGCTGAGCGAACAGCGTCCGGCCTGGGCCGCCAACATCGTGTGGGGCGAAGGCCTCGGCGACGAGGACGACAACATCGTCTGGGGGAACAACTTCGGCGATGACGACAACATCGTCTGGGGCAACAGCTTCGACGACGACGACAACATCGTCTGGGGCAACAACATCGTTTGGGGCAACTCCAACGACGACGACAACATCGTGTGGGGCAACCTCTTCGACGACAACATCGTCTGGGGAAACATCTTCGGCGATGACGACAACATCGTCTGGGGCAACAACATCGTGTGGGGCAGCGGCCTCCTCGGTATGAGCCTGGACGGCGACAACATCGTGTGGGGCAACCTCGACGACGACAACATCGTCTGGGGCAACCTCGACGACGACAACATCGTCTGGGGCAACCTCTTCGACGACAACATCGTCTGGGGCAATTCCAACGACGACGACAACATCGTGTGGGGCAACGGCCTCGACGATGACGACAACATTGTCTGGGGCAACGGCTCGCAGCTTGGCACCGTCCTTCGCTGGAGCGGTGGCTATGTCTCGGGCAAGGCGTCGAACGCGCGCGCGCGGCGGACCTTCGGCCGCAGAGAAGGGGTGCAGTAATGGCTACCCATATCCCGACGACCACGACAGAAGGCATGACCGCTTCGATCATGACCTTGAGCTGCGCCGCGACGAAGACGAAGACCGTCAGCTCGGACTGGAAAGAAGTTCTTCCGGTGCTGAAGGGCAAGGGCATCACGCTTCGCGAGCTTCGCGTCGGCGACGCAGCGTCGCTCCTGGCGCTGCTGACGACCGAAGAAGTGACGCGCTTCATCTCGCCGCCGCCGACGACCCTCGAGGGTTTCGAGCGGTTCATTCAGTGGGCGCAGCGTGAGCGCGCGGCGGGCCGCTACATCTGCTTCGCTGTCGTACCTGACGGGTACGACACCGCGGTTGGTTTGTTCCAGGTTCGGCAGCTCGATCCGATGTTCGGCACGGCCGAATGGGGATTCGCGCTCGGTTCGGCGTTCTGGGGTTCCGGCCTGTTCGTCTCGGGTGCGGAACTGGTTATCGACTTTGCATTTGAAGTGGTTGGCGTGCATCGCATGGAAGCACGTGCAGCCGTTGAGAATGCTCGTGGCAATGCCGCGCTGCGAAAGCTTGGCGCGGTGCAGGAGGGCATCTTGAGACAATCATTCCTTCGCAACGGGCGATATCTCGACCAGGCGCTCTGGGCGATTCTGCCGGAAGACCGCGGCCGATCGAAGGCCGTGTGGGGCTCCCGGGTCTCGTAAGATCGCTACCGGGTTTCACCGCGCGCTTCTCTCTGCAAGAAGGATCGGGCCGGCCAGGGACAGCCGGCCCGATTCGTGTTCTTTCCTGAAGAGTCGTGTTCTTTCCTGATTTCAAGCAACTCCCTAACCTCTTGATTCTGCAAGTCGTGTTCAAAAGCGAGATTTCCGCGCGCGTTTGGAACACCCGCACGATTCCAGCTTTTTCCTGGGAATTTCCACCATATTGCAGTTTTTGCCACGTTTGCGCGGTGTGCAGTTTTCAGATTTGCACACGCGGGCGCTTTTACCGAAGCCGAATTCCGGGTGCAAAACAGCTCTAAATGACCGGCCCCTGAGAAGTTAGCGAACGCCTGTCGGTTTGTGGCCGACGAATTGCTCAATGGCTGCCAGATGTCTCGACACCTTTCTCGATTCACGACCGCAGCGACTGTGACTGTGGCTGTGGCGCTGCTCTCAAACACTGCCGGCGCGCAGACGATCGAAAACGCCAAACTCGACGAATCGCTTCGCGAGACGGTCGAGCGCGGTTGCCACGGCAGGCAAGAGGTCATCATCACGGTCGAGCCGGGCTATCGCGAGCAACTGCAGCTTGCGCTGTCAGTGCATGGCGATAAGGTCACCGGCGAATTCCCGGCTATCAACGCGATCGCCGCGGACATTCATTGCGAGGACCTGGTGGCGCTTGCGGCGTTTGGATCGATTCGAGCCGTGTCGACCAATGCGGCCATTGGCGTGGCCGCCGCGAAAACCGCGACCCCGACCGCGAAGCAGGACGCGAAGACGGCACGCGAGCTCGAGGCGCAGGCTGCGAAAGCGCTCCAGAAGAATGCGTTTGCGACGATTGGTGCGACGAAGCTCCGCGACGTGAAGCCAACCGTTGTCATGCCCGTGCCGGGCGAATCGACCCTTACAGACCCGACGACAGGCGCCTTTCAGACCAGACTGAAGTCCCCGACCTATACCGGCAGCGGCATCGGCGTCGCCGTGATCGACTCCGGCATTCAGCCTGGCATCGACTTCGGCACTCGCATCACCGCGTTCTACGACTTCACGAACGGCGACATCAGGGCAGTTACGGCGCACGACGACTACGGCCACGGCACACACGTCGCCGGGCTGATCGGCAGCACCTATGTCGGCGTCGCGCCGTACGCGCGCCTCATCGGGCTCAAGGTTCTCGACCAGAAGGGCCAGGGCACGACCGACAACGTGGTGCGCGCGATCGAGTTCGCGATCACCAACCGCCACCTGCTCGGCATCAACGTGCTGAACCTTTCGCTCGGCCATCCGATCTACGAACCGGCCGCGACCGATCCGCTCGTGCAGGCTGTCGAGCATGCGACCCGCGTGGGCCTCACCGTTGTCGTGGCGGCCGGCAACTTTGGAACGAATCCGACGACGGGGCAGGTAGGCTACGCCGGCATCGTTTCGCCGGCCAACGCACCATCGGCCCTCAGCGCCGGCGCCGTGAACACGTTCGACACGGTGACGCGTGATGACGATCGCGTCGCGCCCTACAGCTCGCGCGGTCCTTCGTGGTACGACGGTTTTGCCAAGCCGGACGTCGTAGCGCCGGGGCACGACTTGCTCTCGGTCGCGGCTGAGGGGAGCACGCTGAAGAAGCTTCAGGAGGCGCGCGGCAACAAGGGCAGCTACATGAAGCTGTCGGGCACGAGCATGGCGGCCGGCGTCACCAGTGGCATCGTGACGCTGGTGCTCCAGTCCAACTACAAGCTGACGCCGAATGCGCTCAAGGCCGTTCTCGAGTACACCGCCATTCCGGTGTTCCAGAACGACGGCAAGCGCTTCGACGCGCTCACGCAGGGCGCGGGCCAGATTCAGACGGAAGGCGCGGTGACGCTCGCGAAAGCCATCAACACGTCCGCGCCGATGGGTACGGGGTGGCTCATGTCCAGGGTCACGCCTGCCACGGCGATCGGCCAGCAGGTGTATCCCTGGTCGATGTCAATCATCTGGGGGCAGCGGCGGGTTGCGGGCGCGAAGCTCGTCAGCGAGCAACGGCCGGCCTGGGCGACCAACATCGTCTGGGGCGAGGGTCTGGGCGACGAGGACGACAACATCGTCTGGGGCAATCTGTTCGACGACGATGACAACATCGTCTGGGGCAACAGCTTCGACCAGGACGACAACATCGTCTGGGGGAACAACATCGTCTGGGGCAACTCCATCGACGACGACAACATCGTCTGGGGCAATCTCTTCGACGACAACATCGTGTGGGGCAACGGCTTCGATGACGACAACATCGTCTGGGGGAACAACATCGTGTGGGGCAACAGCCTCATCGGGATGAGCCTCGACGACGACAACATCGTGTGGGGCAACCTCGACGATGACAACATCGTCTGGGGCAACCTCGACGACGACAACATCGTGTGGGGCAACCTCTTCGACGACAACATCGTCTGGGGCAATTCCGACGACGACAACATCGTGTGGGGCAACTCGGCTGCGCTCGGCGGCATCGTGCGCTGGAGCGGCGGCGTGGTCGGTGGCAGCGCGTCTTACGCGCGTGCGCGCCGCATCCTGGGGAGACAGGTTCGGTAGTGGCGACCCAGCTCGCGGTCCACACGGTAACGCCGGGGACGGCGGTCACCTCTGACTGGAGGGATGGCCTGCCCGTGCTTCGAGGCAAGGGCATCACGCTGCGCGAGCTTCGCATAAGCGACGCGGCATCGCTGCTGGCGTTGCTGACGACGGAGGAGGTGACGCGGTTCATCTCTCCGCCGCCCACCACGATCGAAGGGTTCGAGCGCTTCATTCTGTGGGCACAGCGCGAGCGCGAGGCCGGGCGATATGCGTGTTTCGCGGTCGTGCCTGACGGCTACGACACAGCGGTCGGCCTGTTCCAGGTCCGCCAGCTCGATCCGATGTTCGACACGGCGGAGTGGGGATTCGCGATTGGATCGGAATTCTGGGGCTCGGGCCTGTTCGTTAAGGGCGCCGAGTTGGTGATTGAGTTCTCTTTCGACGTCATCGGCACCCATCGCCTCGAGGCACGAGCGGCGGTGCAGAACGGCCGGGGCAATGGAGCGCTCCGAAAGATTGGCGCCGTTCAGGAGGGCATCTTGAGGCAGTCATTCCTTCGTGGCGGCAAATATCTCGATCAATCGCTGTGGGCCATACTCGACATGGATTGGTACCGTTCGAAGGCGGTTTGGGGAGTGAAGGTAAGCTAGCAGATAATCGTGGGCGCGTGTCGCGTCCCCTCCTCGTCATCTTTCTCACGGTCTTCGTCAATCTCGTCGGCTTCGGCATCATCATCCCGCTGCTGCCGTTCTACGCGGAGACCTTCGGCGCCTCTCCGGTCGTCATCGGCCTCCTCTTTGCGGCGTTCTCCCTCGCCCAGCTCATTGCGGCGCCCGTCCTCGGTGTGCTGTCGGACCGGTTCGGCAGACGTCCGGTGCTCATCTTCAGCCTCATCGGGACAGCGGTCAGCTTCGTCATGCTCGCCATGGCGCAGAGCCTCGTCATGCTGTTCGCGGCCCGCGTCATCGATGGCCTGTCGGGCGGCAACATCACCATCGCGCGCGCGTACATCGCGGACGTCACCGAGCCGGACGAGCGGGCGAAGGCCTTCGGCTTTCTCGGCGCGGCGTTCGGGCTCGGGTTCATCGTCGGGCCGGGCCTGGCGGGCGTGTTTTCGCACATCAGTTACACCGCGCCCATCTGGGCGGCCGTGGTCGTCACGTTGATCGCGACGGTCATGGCGGCGGTCTGGCTGCCTGAGACGGTGCATCGAGGAAGTGCCGTCACCGTATCGCCCCTGCGAGCGCTACCGGACGTGCTGAGCCGGCGCAACCTGCGTCCCCTGCTCCTGGCGGACTTCGTGTACTGGTCGTCGTTCGCGCTCTGCACGACGACGTTCGCGATGTTCGCGTCTCGCCGGTTCGGCTTCGACGTGGCGCACACGGGATACGTGCTCGCCGGCTTCGGGCTCCTCGGCGTGATCGTCCAGGCCGGATTCGTCGGGGTGGTGGCACGCACGATTGGCGTCGTGCAGACACTCCTCGTCGGGCTGGTGTTCGCCGCGGCAGGCTGGACGCTCGTCGCCATTTCCGTGACCGTGCCGGCCTTTCTGCTCTCGCTGGTTCCGGCCGGTATCGGCGTGGGATTGTGCAACGCGGCGATCGTGACGCTGGTCAGCCACAGCGCGTCGAAGGAAGAGCAGGGAGCGATGCAAGGCGCCGCCGGCGCACTCGAGAGTCTCGGCCGCGCGATCGGGCCGGTGTGGGGGCATGGCGCGCTGCAGCGCTTTGGCGAGGGAAGCGCTTATGCCTCGGCCGCGCTGGCGTTTCTGGCGACGATGGTGCTGATGCTCGGGTACAAAGCACCCGAGAACTAGAATCTAGAAGCTGGAATCTAAAAACTAAAATCTAGAATCTAAAACTGAAAACTGAAAACTGAGAACTGAAGCTGAGAACTGAAAACTATTTAGTGGCCCACGCGCGTGAACGTGATGGCGGCTCCGCCGGGAACGGCGGTCGGCGTCACGGCCATGCGCGCGTTGCCGCGCCCGACCGTCACGGTTCTTCCAGCGATGATGCCGAGCGCCGCACCAAACGCGACGTCGCTGAGATGATGGCGCTTTTTCTGCAGGCGCGAACCCGCGACGAACGCGGCCACACCATACGCAGGAATTCCAACCTTCCAGCCGAAATTTCTCTGCAGTACGGTTGCTGAGGCGACCGTGACCGAGGTGTGGCCCGACGGGAACGAATAGCTCGTCCCATCCGGACGGGTGCGCTGTGTGGTGTATTTGATCGCGTAGGTCGTCAGTTGGGCGACGGTTTGCGCCCGGAATAGCTCGCCGCCGACCTTGACCGCCCGCGAATTGCCGTTGATTCGACCGACCGCGAAGACCGCGAGCGCCGCGCCCATCTGGAACGGCGCGCTGCCAACCGTCTGTCCCGATCCGAACTCTTCCTGGAGTTCCGGCCTGGCAAACATGACGGTGACGCGCGGATCTTTCGGGTGTGCGGCGAGCGCGGCGACCGTGCCGAGCACCAGCCATCGCGCCGTATCTCGCGAGGGCAGCCGTGTGAAGTCTTTTGCTGTTTCCGCGAAGAGTCCCTTGAAGGATGAGACGGGTTTGGTGAACGAGACCGGTGGCGCGGCTTCGACGGCACCTACGGACGGCGGCGCGGATGGCAAGGATGGCACGCCGGTTTGCGCGGCGGCGTTCGACGCCATAAGGATTGTCGCCATGGAGAAACAGCCCGCCACCAGGGTTTTCATTCGTCCGCCTTCTGCTTTTCGCCCGCGAGCTCGCGCTTGAGCCAGGCCCGCGCAAAGGTCCAGTCGCCTTCGACCGTTCTCAGCGACAGGCCCAGGTGCTCCGCGATTTCGGGATTGGACATGCCGGAGTAGAACCGCAATGTCACTATCTGTGCCGCGCGCGCATCAACCGATTCGAGACGCTCGAGCGCGGCTTCGAGCGTGAGCAAGTCCTCAACGGGCACCGCACCGGTTTCCGATGCCTTCAGCAGATCGTCCAGCGCGACACGGGCCACGCCCCCACCCCGCTTCTCGCGCTTCTGGTGCCGCCCATGATCGATGAGGAGGCGGCGCATGGCCTGGGCGCCGAGCGCCAGTCCGTGCGTGCGGCCTTCCCATTCCTGCCCCTTCTCGTTCCGCAGCCGCAGCCACGCCTCGTGCACGAGCGCCGTCGGCTGCAACGTGTGATTGCGCCGCTCGCGATCGAGATACCGTCGTGCGACGTGACGCAACTCCCCGTAAATCACCGGAAACAGCGCATCGGCCGGCCCGGGATTCTTGTCCCCCATGGCCGCCTATTTCAATCGCCTGTATTCGGTGCGTGCTTCCTCGAGCGGGCGCAGATCGGCATCGGGCTGTTTCCAGAGCTCGAACAGCCGCTCGTATGCCCCGCGCGCTGATGCCGTGTTGTTCATCAGGGTGTTGGCCCTGGCCAGGCCGAGATACCCAAAAGGATACAACATCGCCGATGGCACCTCCCCCGGATGGTCCACGATGCCCTGGAACTCGGCGGCCGCGGCCTTTCCATCCTTGAGTCCGAGATACGCAAGTCCACGCAGGTAGAGCGACCAGAACTCTGCCGACGGCGCGTGGTCGTAGGGCCGGACCGGCTCGAGGATCTCGACGGCGCGCGCCGGATCCCCCGCGCGAAGCGCAGTCGCTGCAGCAATTACGGGGATCGACAGATGGGTCGTCAGCGTCGCGTCCGGAAATCGGGCGCTCAGCTCGCTGGAGATGCTCGCCGCTTCGGCGCGCGCGCCGCACAGGGCGAGCACCTTGCCGGCTCGCTCGAGCGTGGTGTTGTCTCTCCCAAGGCGCAGTCCTTCAGCGGCGTCCTTCAAGGCGTCGGGACATTGTCCGACCGTCGCATGCATTTCGGCGTTTTCCGCCAACAAGTGTGCCGCAACCTCCGTGAAGTTGCCGTGAAGCGACATCTGGATGCCGCTGTGGTACTGCTCGTCCGCCGTTTTGATACGGCCTTCAGCCGAGGACACGTGGGCCTGCCACCCGAGCGCGGCGTTGGTCTGTCGCAGCGCCACCGCTGCCTCCAGCTCGCGCGCCATCGTTTTGCCATCCCCTTCGACGAACGCCACGAGATACGACAACCGGTTGGCCCCGGTGAAGTCCAGCTTCCGATCGGCCGCCTGCTTCAGCGTGGCTCTGGCCTCGGCGAGCTTGCCCACGGCGAGCAGCGACGCGGCGAGGTTGCCGTACGGAGGGACAAATTGCGGATCGAGATCGATCGACTGCTGCAGCGGCGGAATAGACTGCGCGAACTGACCCAGCCGGATGTGCGCAACGCCGAGCGCATTGAACGCGTAGGCCTCGCGCGGATATGTGGCCGTCCACGAGCGCGCCAGCTCGAGCGCTTTGTCCCACGCCTGCATGCTGTCGCGGTAGTAGCGCCAGGCGATGAAGAAGCGCTCGCGATCGCTGACGCGATCGCGGAGGTCGAACGCCTTCTTCGAAAACTCCGGCGCGAGCGCCGACTGGCCGGTGTTGGCGTACACGGCCGACAGGAAGGCATGCGCCATCGCAAAGGTAGGGTCCAGCTCGATCGCGCGCTTGAGATGAGGGATCGCTTCCAGCCGCGGCACCGCGCGGCCCTGGTCGAGCGCCAGCGCGTAGGCGTGGAGCGCGTCGAGCGACGCCGTCGTGGCGCGCGGGAGCGGGACGTCGAACTTCTGAACCGACGCGAGCGACTCGCCGAGTCTCTGACGGAGCCTGGTGATCGCGGCTCCGAGCGAGGTCAGGACCTGTTCTTTCGTGGCCGCTTCGGCCTGCTCGCGCGCCATGACGTCGCCGGTCTGCGCGTTGCTGGCTTCGAGTCCGACCACGTAGTTCTCGCCGATGCGCGCGATCGAGCCGGCCAGAAATGCCTTGAGCTGCTCGCGTTGCGCGATCTCGCGTGCCACCGCTCGCGTAATGGTCTCGCCGGGAGCGCGCTCCATGAGGCGAAGCGTTTCGCGCGCCCGCTCGTCGGGAAAGACTTTCAAGAACGGCGACTGCTCGAGGCCAACTGCCATCGCGACTTTCAACGTGCCGTCGAACACCGGCTCGCCCGTGGCGTTCTCGAAGTCGGCCAGGACAATCGTGTCGCGCTCGTTCAACGTGACAGCGCCCGGAGACACGAGGTACGACGAGCCGATGACCAGAACGACGATGACGGTCGCGAGCGTGAGACCGACCGTCAGGGGTGACGTCTTCCACTGTGCCTGCGGCCGCGGGCTCCGATGAACGCCGGTGCGATCCCGGTTCCCGGCGAGCGAGAGCATGGAGGCCATCTCGAGGACCGACGCGGGCCGGTCTTCCGGATTCGACCGACAGGGCCGCCATCACGAGTCGATCGAGTTGCGGGTCGATGTTGGTGACCAGCGTCGCGGGGTGGGGTACCGGAGCGCCTGGCTTCACCTGATGCCGGACGTGGGGGCCCACGAGCAGGTCGTACAGCACGAGGCCAAGCGCGTACACGTCGGTCCGTTCCGACACAGCCATGCCCGGCGTGCGCTGTTCGGGCGCCATATAGGCCGGCGTGCCCGTGAACGAATGACGATTGGCCTCGGTTCGCGGAATCGCAATGCCGAAATCGCTGATCCGGACGAGTCCCGCGTCGTCGATGAGGATGTTGGCAGGTTTCAGGTCGCGGTGCAGCACACCCTGAGCGTGTGCGGCCGCGAGACCGGCACACAATTGGAGCCCGATTTCGACGACCTTCTGCGCCGGGACACGGCCGACGCGGCGCAGCAGCGCCGCGAGGTCTTCGCCCTTGACGAGCTCCATCGAGAAGAAGATGACGCCGTCCGATTCGCCCACGTCGAACACGCGGCACACGGCCGGGTGGGTGATTTGCCGGGCCAGCCGCACCTCGCGGAAGATCCCTTCGCGCGCGGCGGGACTCGTGGATTGGATGACTTTCAGCGCGACCTCGGTGTCGAGCACCAGATCCTCTGCGCGCCAGACATCACCCATGCCGCCGGTGCCGAGCCGTTCGATCATCCGGTAACGGCCCGCGAATACCTCTCCTGGCCGGAACACGACCTGCGGATCGCCCTGTGGCGGGGCGGTCGATGCCGTGTCATTCGCCGCCTCGTGGTGGAACTCGAGCAGCGACTCGACTTCCTTTCGAAGCGCAGCATCGTCGCCGCAGGCTTCGTTCAGAAAAGCCGTCCGGGCGCTGCCGGGGAGATCGAGCGCGGAAAGAAACAGCTCCTTGGCGTGTTGAGATGAGCCGGCCATTACGCAGACGCGAGTGTACTACTGGAGGCGGGCGTACTCGCGCCGGCTTTCATCCGTCAATCGACCTTTTCCGCTCCGCAGCGCAAAGAATGCTTCGTACGAGGTGCGGGCCTTGTCGCGGTCGCCCGAAAGCGTGGCGGCGCGAGCCGCGCCGAGGTGCGCCAGCGCGTAGAGCGGCGATGTGGGCGCTTCACCGCGATGGCCCACGATGCTCTGAAACTGCAGCGCCGCGGCCCTGCCGTCTTTCAGTCCGAGATAGGCGCTGCCCCGGAGATACGCGGGCCAGAACTCGGCCGCCGGCGCGTGATCGTACGGCTTGACCGCGTCGAGCAGGTCGATGGCCCGTGCGAAGGCGCGCCCGTGGATCGCAAGGGCCGCTTCGACGACGCGCAATTGGAGCTGCGTCGTGAGCGTCGCGTTCGCAAAGCGCGTCCGCAGCTCGTTCGACAGACGCGAGGCGTCGGCGCTCCCGCACAACGCGTGGGCGCGTGCGGCGCGCTCCAGCGTGAAGTTGTCGCGGTTGAGCTCGAGCCCCGCGGCAATCTCGCGTCGGGCGTCCTCGCACTCGCCCTCGATGGCATGCAGTTCCGCATCTTCCATGGCCCACTGCGCACCGAGTTCGGTGAATCGCTCGCCGACGGCGCTCCCGACCGCGCGCTGATACAGCTCGTGCGCGGTCCCGGTCTGTCCCGAAAATGCCGCCGCGCGCGCTTCCAGGCTCGGGGCCCAGATCGCCTGGTCGCTGCGCCGTACCGCCTCCAGTTCGCGCGCCTGCGCGGCCTGGTCGTTCGCGAGGAAGGCGAGCGTGTATGCATTGCGCGGCCGGCTCGAAATCGCCATACCGCGCGCCGCGGTGTCCTTGATGTGCGCCGCGGCTTCATCGAATCGGTTGAGCGCGATGAGCGATCCGGTGAGATTGCCTTGAGGAGGCACGAACTGCGGGTCCACCCGGATCGCCTCGCGGAATGCCGCGACCGCCTGCTCGTGCTGCCCGAACGCGGCGGACGCCATGCCGAGGCTGTTGAACGCAAACGCCTCGCGCGGGTACGTCCTCGTCCACGACTGGCTCAGTTCCAGCGCCTTGTCCCAGGCCTGTTCGGCGTCGAGGTAGTAGCGCCAGGAGATGAAAAACCGCTCGCGCTCGCTGACGCGGTCGCGCAGCTCGAACGCCCGCCGCGAGAACGCCGGCGCGTCGGCCGAACGGCCGTTGTTGGCATAGACACCTGACAACAGGGCCTGCGCCATCGCGAAATTCGGATCGAGCTCGATGGCCCGCAGCAGGTGAGGCACGGCTGCGAGACGAGGGACCATCCGTCCCTGATCGAGCGCGAGCGAGTACGCGTGCAGCGCGTCGAGCGAGCCTGTGGTGGCTTGTGCCAGCGGCACGTCGAATTTTTCGATCACCGCCAGCGATTCGCCCAGCGTCTTGCGGAGGTTCGACGTGATGCCGCCAAGCGACGCCAGTACCTGCTCTTTGGCGAGCACCTCCACCTGCTCGCGTGCGAGGACTTCGCCGCTGGCCGCGCTCACCGCCTCGAGCGCCAGGACGTAGTGGCTGCCAAGGCTGGCGATCGAGCCCGAGACCAGCGCCTTTATCTGCTCGCGCCTGGCTACTTCGAGCGCCACCGTCTTCGAGAGGCGCTCGTCGGCCGGGCGTTGCATGAGGCGCAAGGTCTCTCGAACGCGATTATCCGGAAACACTTTCAGAAACGGCGACTGCTCCAGTGCGACGGCGAGGGCGACCTTGAGCGTGCCGTCGAACACGGGTTCGCCCGTCGTGTTCTGGAAGTCCGCCAGGATGATCGTGTCCTGCGCGGTCAGCCTTTCGCCCGCAGGCAGCAACACGAAGGAGGTGGCTGCGACAATCGCGGCCGCAATCGTGCCTGCGAGCCACGCCGGCACGTGCGGCCATCGCTTCGTGGGAGCGCTCAACAGATCCGACAGGTCGCGGGCCGATGCCGGCCGATGGCGCGGGTCGTTTGCGATCGCCTTCCAGATGGCGCGCTCGAGTTGGCGGTCGACGTCTTCGACGAGGGTCGAGGGTTTGGGAGGCTGCCGGCGCAGCTCCAGTCGCCCGTCGAACGCCGGCTGCCCGGCGACGAGCTCGTACAGAATTAAACCCAGCGCGTAGAGATCGGTCCTCTCAGACAGTTCGGCGCCTGGAACGAGTTGTTCCGGCGCCATGTAGGCCGGGGTCCCGATGATGGTGTGGTGCCCGCCGGGGCTGCGGGTGACCGCAATGCCGAAATCGGTGATCCGCACGAGGCCGTCGCGGTCGATCAGCACGTTCGCCGGCTTCAGGTCGCGATGGAGGATGCCCTGGGCATGGGCGGCCGAGAGCCCGTCGCAGAGCTGCTGGCCGATATCGATCACTTTTTCAGATGGTAACCGCCCCATGCGGCGAACCAGCGTGGCGAGGTCTTCGCCATCGACCAGCTCCATGGAGTAGAAGACTTCTCCTTCGCCTTCACCGACGTCGAACACGCGGCAGATCGAGGGATGCGTGATCTTCCGGGCGAGCCGCACCTCATGAAGGATGTGCTTCCGGCCCTCGGGGTCGTCCGTATAGATCAACTTCAAGGCCACCGGGGTTTCGAGGATGAGGTCGTCGGCCCGCCAGACTTCACCCATGCCCCCGCTTCCCAGCCGGGTGATCATCCGGTACCGGCCGGCGAGGACATAGCCCGGGACGAAACGTGCGGCGTAGGGGGAGGCGCCGACGTAGGCCGAAGGCGGGGTCATTGCGGGGTTTCGATTCATATGGCACGTTTACTTCAGAGAGATGAAACCGACCTCCCGTCCGGTCCTGTTTGCGATGATGTCCGCGGCCATGGTGACCGCCGAGTTTGTGGGCGGCAAAGCCGCCCGTGAAGCCCTGTTTCTCACATCACTCGGGTTTCAAGCGCTGCCGGCGATGCTTATCGCGGCCTCGGCCTGCACGCTGCTCGTCGTCGCCGCCCATGCCCGGTGGGGCGCCAGACTCGCCCCGTCAGCCCTCATTCAAATCCTGTTTGCCGCGAGCGGCGTGCTGTTCCTGTGGGCGCCCTGGTATCCGAGCGCGTTGCCGCGACCTGGGGTGCTCCGGCCATGCTGCTGGTCCTCGGAGGCGTCCAGCTTCTGACCGTGTTCCTGTGCCCGCGCTTTGCCGCGTGCGACCGCAATGCCGTCGATCGCGAGTACCTGGACCCGCCGCCTGCGCCCGCGGTGACGCGATCAAGCCTCGGCTGATCACGGAGGCGCCACACCTGCGGCATCTCGTCGTGTTCGTCCTGTTGGGCTCCACGAGCGCCGCGTTGCTGGACTATCTGTTCAAAGCGAGGGCAGTCGAAGCGATTGGAACCGGCGATCAGCTCCTGCGCTTCTTTGCTTTCTATTATGCGGCAATCAACGTCATCACGTTCATTTTTCAGTCGGCGTCCAGCCGTATCGCGCTGGAGCGATTCGGTTTGGGCCTGACGACGAGCACGCCGTCCATCGCCGTGCTCGCGGGCGCCATTGGCGGCCTCGTCACGCCGGGGTTCGGCAGCCTCATGGCGGCGCGCGCGGGGGAGGCGATCTTCAAGAGCTCCTGGTTCCGCGCGGGCTATCATCCGCGTGGTCGTCCTCGTCGCGCCCACCGCGCAGTCGTCCGCCATTCTGTGGGTCGCCATCGCAACGGCCACCGCGGCCATCGTCGCCGCGAGCCGGCTGAATTACTGGTACGTCCGCACGCTGGGCACGAGCCTCGTGTCGCAGGCGCCTGGCCTGGTGCCGTCCGACACGGCGGGGCACTTGACCCGCCGCATGCTGCTCAACGTGCAGGCCTCGCCGCGTGCGGCGGCCATCGGCACGCCAGACGACATGGACGATGTGCGCGCGCTGCATTCCGGCGATCAAGAGCGCGTTCTTCCTTCTCCCTTTTCCTTTTCCGGGCAACTGGAAGCTCGTCGGCTTCGAACGGATGGGGGATCGGTGAATCGGTCGAACCTGCGTGTTACGATTCTGCCAACGGCATCCCCGGCTGGAGGCAGAATCCCATGTGCGCGGTCCTACGGCCGCTCCTTATCGCGTTCGCGTTCCTGACAGCGGTCTCGACCTCGGCGCTTGCCGCAGACACCGGTACGATTTCAGGAGCCGCATTTGACCAGACCGGTGCGCCTGTCGCCGACGCCACCGTCAAGATCTCAGGCGACCTGCTCCCGACGGGCAGGACGGTTCAGACCGGCGACAACGGGCTCTTCCAGTTTCAGTACCTGACGCCAGGCGAATACCTCGTCGAAATCGACAAAGTCGGCGTCGGACTAGCGAAGCGTGCGGCCATCGTCGAAGTCGGCAAGGATACGCAGGTCGATTTCGTTCTGGGCCTGACCATCCAGGAAGAAGTGACGGTGAGCGCGGCACGGCCGGTCGTCGACATCCGTTCGGCCGAGGTCGGCTTCAACTTCCGGGAAGATGTCCTCAACAGCCTCCCGCTCGAACGAACCTACCGCGGTCTCTTCCAGTTGATTCCGGGCGTCGCCGACAATCGCAGCTCCGTCGGACCGGCTGCGGGCGGCACGCGACAGGAGAACCTGTATCTCATCGACGGCGCCAACATCACCAGCCCTGCGTTCGGCTACCTTTCGACGGAGATCAACGAGCTCGACATCGCAGAGGTCAACATCAAGCGCGGGGGCATCAGCGCCGAGTTCGGCCGCACGAGCGGCAGCGTCGTCAACGCGGTCAGCCGCAGCGGGACGAACCGCTTTTCCGGTGTCGGCCGTGTCGACTGGCTCTCGCACGAGCTGGTCGCGGGCTACAAGCTGCCCGCCGATTTGGTCAACGCCGGCGTGCAGCCGGGAACGTTTCGCGACGCGCTGCTGAACACGCAAATCATGCCGGCGATCGGGTTCGGCGGTCCGATCGTCCGCGACCGGGCGTTCTTCTACGCGTCCGCGCGCTACTCGAGCGAAACGAAATGGGATCGCTTCAACAAGGTCGGGACGCCCCTTCCCGACGAAGAACGGACGGGTCCCGAGCTGTTCGGCAAGCTCAGCCTCGTGCCGTCCAGCCAGCATCACATCACGGCCAGTTATCGTCACCGGCCGAATCACGTCGACAATGCCGCCCTCACTTCGGATTTCGCGCCGAGCGTGGCGACCCGCGCAGACAACGGCAGCCGGATCGCGACCGCGGAGTGGTCGAACTTCCTGGCCGCGCGGCAGTCGCTCAACGTCCGGTACCTCCACATGCGGGAGAACAACGAGGACGTGCCCGTCACGGACCTCGGGATACCTGCCCGCGTTCGATCCCCGAAATCTGGCGGCGATGGGCCAGTACATCGATCCGTTACAGGCCAACCTCAACGTCGGCGGCTACCAGTTCACGAACATTCAGAACTATCACCGGCACGAGCTGCGCGGCACGTTCACCCAGCATCTTCGACCTCGGCACGTACCAGCCACACACTGAAAGCCGGCGCCGGCTACGAGTTCGCCGAGGAGTTGTTCAACCGGCTCGCCAACGGCTGGGGCTCGATCGTCAACATCACGCAGAGCGGCGTTCCCGCCCTGCGGGCGCGCTACTACACGCCGCAGTCGCCGCAGCTCGGACAGACGCACACCTACGCGTTCTTCGTCCAGGACGACGTGGCGCTGGGAACGCGCGCGTCGCTCAACGTCGGACTGCTGATGAATCGCGACGAGATGTCGCAGGAGGTGGATGGCAGCGGCGGCTGTCCCCAGGTGTCGCTGAAAGGTGGCGCGGCGGTGTACGAGTCGAACGGCGACACCTGTGCGTTCCTGCGGTTCGGCTTCCGGCACGAGCTCCAGCCGCGCGTCGGCGTCAGCTATCAGCTGCGCGACAACAAGGGCGACAAGGCGTACGCGCACTGGGGCCGGTACTACAACATGGACCAGAAATCGAGCGCCCGCAGCCTGGCGCCGAGCCGCATCTTCCAGACGCAGACGGTCTTCGATCTGACCGGCAACATGCTGTCGAGCGGGCCGCTGGCGTCGACGACCGGCAAGCTGATCGACCCGGACATCGAGCCGATCTACACGGACGAAATGCTCGTGGGATATGCCACACCGCTCGTCGGCGGCTTCAGCCTCGACGTCTTCTTCATGTCGCCGGAAGACGAACAACTTCATCGAGGACGTGCCGTCGCGCATGAGCGGGACCGCGCCCGACAGCGGACCGTTCGTCGCCGCCAACCTGCCGTGCGCCCGGTTTGCGTCGTGTCAGCCTGCCGATGCGCAGCGCAGTTATCGCGCGGTGACGGTGGACCTGCGGCAGGCGCCTGGCCGATGGCTGGATGGCCGACATCAGCTACACGTGGAGCCGGTTCGAAGGCAACTTCGACCTCGACTACTCGAACGTCGCGGTCTTCAACACGTCGTCGTTCATCCAGGACGCTCCAGGCACCAACGTCGAGGATCCCAATCGTTTCGGTCCGCTGTTCGAGGATCGGCCGCACGTGCTCAAGCTGTTCATGTCCTACGATCCGACCAGCCGGCTGAGTGCCTCGGGCTACCTGCGCGTGCAGAGCGGCACGCCCTGGGCCGCGCGTGGCCGCGACTGGGCGGGTCCGGCGTTGAACTACCTGGAGCCTGCTGGCAGTCATCGCAATCCCGCGTGGACCAATCTCGACGTGATGGCGGCCTACCGTCTGCCGCTGGATACCTCGGTGAACGTCTCGCTCGAGGCACGGCTGCTGAACGTCTTCAACAATCAGACGCGCCTCTCGACCGATGCGCAGCAGTATCTCGACCTTCAGACGCTGCCGAACGCCGCCGTACTTCGCTCCGTACCAGCAGCCGAATCCGTTTTTCGGCACGGGCAACGGCTTCGCGCCGCCGCGGCGTCTGCATGTCGCGGCCGTCGTGACCTTCTGACGCGTCGCGATCCGGATTGGCGACGACTAGCGGTCGCGCGCTGGAAAGCCGGACGTCGGAGTTCTTCAGAACTGCACGGCGACGGTCAGGCTGGCTGAACGTCCCGGCGCCAACACCCAGCGTGCGTCGGGACTCGCGTAATAGCTGTCGTTCAGGAGATTGCGGAAAGACGCCCGCAGTTCCAACCGTGGATGGAGCCGCCAACCCGCGCCCGCGTCGAGCACGGTTGCGCCGGGTGCGGCGATTTCGCCCGGACCGGGTCGCGTGTCTTCAGCGAACAGTGCGAGCCTGGTTTGCGCGTAAAGGCGACCGCCAAAATTCTTGCGCGCCAGAACGGAGAACATATCCGGCGAGATGTCGTCGAGATGGGCGTTGTCGTCCAGCGCACGTCCGCGCGCCATCTGCGCTGACACCTCCAACGAGTACCCCTCCCCAGATCTGAACGCGCCTCGATCTCGAACCCGCGCAGACGTGCAGTACCGCGGTTCCGGAAGAAGAAGAAATCCGTCTGTGTTTGATATCGCTCGATCAGGCCATCGATACGGTATTGGTACATGTACACCGCCAGCTCCGCCCGACCGGCCGTGTAGCGTGTCGCCACGTCGAATTGCAGGCTGCGCTCGGGCTGCAGATCCGGATTGCCGGTGATAAAGCCACGGCCCGAGGGCCCTTGAAAGTAGCGATCGGAGAGAGCGGGATCGCGGAAACCGCGCGAGACCTGTGCCGTCACGTTCAGTCGTTGGTACGGACGAACGCTTACGGCGCCAAATCCCGACGCAGCATGGTTCGAGGTTTCGCGATCGCCGAAATACCCTCCGAGATTCTTTGTCGTCACGTGGTCACCACGAAGACCGCCGGACACCCGAACGAACCGGCCGATGTTCAGACTCCGCTTGCACGAACGCCCCGGTATTGGTCCTCCGCGCCTCGTCAACGGATACATTCACCGAATCAGACACGATGGCTCCAGACAGACTGTAGACCTGGATCACGTCCAGCGCCTCGAGGCCATACCGGCCTGTCACTTCACCGCCGAACTCGACGCGGGCGTCTCCGATCAGACGCTGCGCGCGGCCTTTCACGTGAAAATCTTTCGCTGCGATGTCTGCGCGTTCGATGCTGCGCCCGGCAGAGGCCGTGGCGAAACGATCCTGATCGGTCCGCTGTTTGTACGAACCGAGAAATCCGGTGACGGCGACCTGCTGGAGCCCGGCGACGTCGGGGACCTCATAGGATGTGGTGAGTCGGTGGGAGTCCTCGTACGGGTAATAGAAGCGAACCGTGCGTGAGTTGTTGCGCGGCCGTTCTGCATCGCGGCCGACATCACTTTGCCATGCGGCCGACAGAAGCCCGCCGCCGGCGGCATGGGTGAAGTGCACAAGCCCTCCACGATCTTCCCATCCCGAGTTGTACACCTCGCCCTCGGGACTGTCGTAGTCTTCGGCGCGTCTGACATGCACTTGCGCGAAGATGCCACCACGCTCGAGCCCCTGCGACAGATCGATCGAACCTCGACCTTCAGGTATGCCGACGCCAATCGTCGCGGTCGCACCGACACGCAACGGAGTGCCGAACCCGGCGCGCCGCGTGCGCACAGAGATGACCCCGCCCAGGGCATCTGAGCCGTAGGCGACAGATCCCGGTCCACGCGCCACATCGATGCCTTCGAGCACGGCGGGATCGAGGAAGGTGGCGCTCGGCCCTACGCGGCGCTCGGCGCTGACCCTCGCATCATCGATCAGAAACAACGTCCGGCCGCGTGCAAGCCCGCGCACCGCCGGCACGGCGGCATGTCCTTCGGAAACCTGATTGACACCCGGTACGGTCTCGAGCGCCTGCATCAAGTGCTCGGGGTTTCGCCGCAAAATCTCCGTGCGAGAAAGAATGGTGCGGGCCGATGCCGGCGGGGCGTCGATGCTGGGTGCAGCTCCCAGAACGGACAGCGCTTCGGATTGAAGCCCTGTGACGTGAATCAGCGTGACGGCCTGATCGATCGCATGCACCACGATCGATTCCGCCACTTCGCCGCCCGCAAGCACGACGATCACGCGGAACGGCGGGTGGGGTGCCGGCGCCCACGTAAAGCGACCCTCGTTGTCGCTGTGCGCCGAACCCGGGAGCCCCACGATGGTGATCGTCGCTCGCGGCACTGGCGCACCTGTGACCTCGCGCACGAGGCGGCCCTCGAAACGTCCCGGCTGCTGCGCGCGCGCATCGGAGACCGTAAGTGCTCCCACCAACGCACCAGCCGCCAGCACGGGAATCAGCTTCATGTTTTGTTCCCTGGAGCAAGCAAGTCTACTTACGTCCGCCAGAGATACACAATTTCATGGAACAAGATGACACGCCGAGAATTCTGATGTGTCAGTTCCCAGCGTCTGGGTTGCCGTTGCCGTGACGGCCATGCCCCGAGGAGTAGCCGACTGGGTCAGAAGACGGGACGCACAGCGTCCCGTCTTCGTGTCTTTTTACGGCTCCTCGATAATCGCGCAGGCGACGAGGCTGTTCGCCTTGATGAGCACCCACGAGTCGAGGTCGTGATCTCCCGCATCCGCGATCGCGAGCTTCATATGATAGATCTGACCGGGTATGACGGTGGCTTGTAGCGTCAGCACTTTCGTCAGACCGTCCGCTTGCGTTTGAATCGTCCCTCCGACATTGTTGACGAACAACTGCGGGTTGGTCGCACCAGCCCCGTCGTTCAAGGGACCGTTGTTTACGGTGTTAACTGCCACGGGGCTGGTGCTCCCAGGAACCGGTCCGGGCACGAGCGCGAAGTTGGCTTTGGTGCTGCCCGCATCGGGCAGAATGCCGGGCCCGGAAATTAAGAAAGCGAATACGTCGTTGAAGCTGGTATTGACCCACTCGTTGTACTCCTCCGACGCGAACACGTACTGGAACGAGACGACCGGACCATCGGGGACGAAGTCAAATTCCAGGACGGCTGCGTCGCAGGTCCTCGATCCAGGCTCGCAATCGGAGAGCGGAGGAATCCGCGCGTTGAGGTCGGCGTCTCCAGGTTGCTCGTTGTTGAGTGTTGTACCAGTGGAATCATTGATAATCCCGTTAATGTTGGCAACGCCACCGGAGCTCAGGATGATGCCGCTGTTCAGGCCGATTTGAGCAGCACCCGCGAACGTGCCGATCGCGGCGACCGCGCCGGTGTACTGCATGTTGGAAATCGCCACGCCGCTGCCCACCAGCGACTGGGCAATCGCGTCGATCGTCGCCGGAGTAAGGTCGTTGGCGGGCGTTGCGCTGAGCGTTCCGACAAACGCCGGCTCGACGTTGATGCAGAGCACCGCCGTATCGAAGTGACCGAGCGAATCGGTGAGACGCACCCTGAACGTGTGCAGCCCCGTCGTTGCCGGCGTCCCTGTAATCACCCCTGACGCCGAATTCAGCGTTAAACCCGTCGGCAACCCCTGACCTGAATCGATGGACCATATGTAGGCCGGTACACCGCCGTTCTTCTCGAGGGTGAACGTATATAGGCTGCCCTGCGTCGCGGCTGGCAGCGTCTGCGTGATGATGACCGGCAGAGCGGCGCCCCCGCCGGCGGTGTTCGCTTCGTCGTCGAACGTTCCGTTTTCGTTGATGTCGGGTGTGTCGGACTTGACCGTCACGCCGACGTCGCTGAAGGGATCGATCACAGAAAAATTATCCCGCCCAATCTCGAACAGCCGGAACATCCGCAATGTGTAAATCACTTCGTCAACCGCACGAGGTGCTCTGTAGTCGGATGCCAAGGCGTTCAGCGCACCCAGCGTCTGCGAGCCTGAACCCTTCGGGGCAATGTAGAACGTCGAATTGCTGACCTCGACGTCGTCGGGCCCCGGGTTCTGACTGAACGGGTTCTGCGAGAACGGATTCTGCGAAAACGGGTTCTGTGAGAATGGATTCTGCGAGAACGGATTCTGACTGAACGGATTCTGGGTGAAGGGGTTCTGTGTGAACGGATTCAGGATGCTCGAGATCTGCACGTCCTGCGGTCGGTCGAGCGACTCGCACCCAGTCGGTCCGCCGAGCCCCGGCGCTGCTGTCGTACGAGTGATGAGCACTTGAAACACGTAGCTGCCCGGAGCGACGCTTTTCTGCAGGTTCAGAATCGCCGAGAAGGCGGCCGGCATGCGTGCCTTCGTTGGTCACCTGGAAGCTCACATCCGTCGCGTCGTGGATCGTGACGTTCTGGGCAAACGGATTCTGCGTGAACGGATTCTGTGTAAACGGGTTCTGCGAGAAGGGATTCTGCGAGAACGGGTTCTGGCTGAACGGGTTTTGCGTAAACGGATTCTGGGTAAACGGAGTCTGCGGTGAGGTGTCAAACGGAAACGTTCCCGGCGGGTACGGCTTTGTCACAATCGGGTCCGTTGTCACCACCGGCACGTGCGTCTCGGTTGGCGTCACTCCCGCCAATCCAGCCGTGAAGAGCGTGACGGATGTCCTGGCGCCAGTCCGCAAGAATGACTCCGTTGGCATTGATTTCGGCGACGGTGATCAGAATAGACGTCCCGACGTTCGGACCAACGACCACGCTCCCGGTGACCGTGGAGAACGCACCGATGGCGATGTCGGCCTGACGTTTGTGCGGGCTGGCCCTGGTCGTAGGTACCGAAATCGAACGACGCGTCTGCACCGGAATCGATGATCAGTTTGAACAGCCGCAACTGGTGCGACCGGTTCTCGACATACACGGGATAGGCGCGCGGAATGTTCGACACACGGAAGGTTTCGGGTGCCGCGGCGAAGAGCCGCCCGGGTGTGTAATCGGCCGAATATATATTCTGATCCCGCGATCCAGGATGCAGGCACGACAGCACGCCGCTTCCCGGGGCGTTGTACAGAGACCACCCCAGCGTATTGAGATCCCCGCCAGGTGGATCCGATTCCGGATCGACCACATTGGCCCCGGGCACCAACACATCCCGCGTGTCGGCCCACACACCCTTGACGACGGGAGCCGGCAGTGCGTTCTGGTTGACGCCAGTTGCCGTCGTCAGCCTCCAACTGGTTCCAACCTGCACGTACAGGTACGCGTGGAATCAGGTGGAGGTAGTCGCCCGAGAAGGCGCAGCCACCACCACAGAACATCGGGTAGGGCCGGTTGACGGCGGTGTAGCCGAGGCCGGCCGCCTTGACGATTTCATGTATGCCGTTCGCATTCGGCTCGGCATTCAAGACATAGCGCGAGATCTGCTGCGACGCGCCGAAGATCAGTCGGCCCAGGCTGTCGCGGTTGCACGCGCTGGCCTCGGCGAGGCGTACGTCGAACTGCTTGTCGCTGCCGGCGACGATGCCGAAGGTCGGTCCCGGCTTCAGTCCCACGCCGCCGGATCGCCCGTCGTAGTACATCACCATGACGCGCGATCGCGGGACCTTTTCGGCCCGGACAGGAGGCACCGGGCTCGCCGACCGCAGCGAGCACGGGGACGAATTGTGTTCCGCTGCCGGGAACGAAATCGATCGCCCTGCGCGGCGTCCACAGCACACCCTGGTTGTACGAGCTGGTGACGGTGATGCGTGGTACTCCGGTCGTGGGCGAGGCGAATGGACCCAGTGGGACCCCCGTCGCTGGATTGACATACTCCTGCAGCGCGACGTGGATGCCACCATTACCGTCGATGACGGCAGTCGGATAGGCGTTGGACCGTGGGCTCGGAAGCGTCTGGGGAGTCCCCAGAAGATTGCCCTGCGGCTGATCGAAGGCCTTCAGCAGCAACGCGACCGGGTAGGGGAACGATGGCTCGAACGACTGCCCGCCGTTGGTCGATCGTTTTCCGACGATCGCGTTGGCAATCCCGCCTGCCTGTGCTGCAAACACGCGCCAGCCCACGTAGACGTTCCGCGGATTGTTCGGATCGACGACGATCCACGGCGCCTGATTGCGCGTGAGCGGCTGACTGATGGTGAGCGGTTTCTCCGACCAGGTTTCACCAGAGTTTGACGATCGAAACACCACGATCTTGCTGCTCAGCTTCTTCGGATCCTTCTCGTCGAAGATCACGAAGGCGGCATAGACATACGCTTTCCCGTTCGGCGCACCGGGCGCGGCGGCAATACTCGGTTTGTCGACGAAAAACCGGGCCGGCTGGGCCACGAGGATCCTGGTCCCGTCGAACAGAATGTTCTGCCCCGTTTCGGTGGCGTTCAGGTCTGTGAAACGCGAGACGAAGCCGACGCTCTCACCGCCCGGATTGAACGCGATGCCGCCCACGAAAAACTCGTTGTGCGTCGATGCCATCACCGGATCGCTTGCGGCCTGGAGATGATAGACGTCACGCAAGTCGTTGGACTGGTCCCATGGCTCGGCGCCCTGAATGGCTCCTTGCGAGACGTGTCCCGGGTGCAGGCCGGTATACCAGGTGTTTCCTCCATCGTCGCTGAACGAAAGACCTATCCACGCGTGCGCGGCCGCCATCATGGGAAGCTGGCCTTTGCCCTTGACCACGGCCGGGCCCGGACGATGGAATGGCCGATGAAATAGTTCGAAAAGCTTTACGAAGATCCCGCCCTGCTGGGGCGCAGGCGGCAAATCGGCGGGATCGACGAAGTCCACTGTGCGGTAGTCGTTGTAGGCGGCCATCATGTGAGCGGGATTGACGCTCGAGATGCCGAGTACCGCCTCGTTCTGCCGCTGGCGGAAGACATCGCCCACGAACTGATCGCTGCCGCCTGTGATGACGTTGATGTTCTGGCTCACGGACCCCTGTGCGCGCAGAATGACGTGCGCGCCAGCCGCCAGCGCAACGAACGTCAACAACGAGAGCGCTCGGCTGTTCTTCACGAAACCTCCACTGAGTCCCACGAGAAACCTTGATTACGTATTGAAACGACAGCTACACCAATTGCGAACAGCGATGCCTATTGTGTCTTATGCGCAGGAGCCTCACGCACGTTTTAATTCTGTTCGTTTTGGGACCGAGCGTCGTTGTTGTGATAGAGGGTCGAGTCTGACGAATTGGTCAATTATGTTGTTTCCCCTAGGTGGTCCCGCTAGAATCGCCTTGCCTTCAACGGTCAGCAACCCACAATTGGCAGGAGAACGTATGACGCGAGGCACTGCGGTCGTGACGGCGTGGTTGCTTTGTGAGGCAGTCACCGTCCTCGCCCAGGGTGTTCAGACCAGTGCAGTCCGCGGACGCGTGACCGACGAGCAGGGTTTGCCGGTGCCCGGCACGACCGTGACCGCGTCGTCAACTGCGCTTCAGGGTGCTCGATTCACGACGACGGACACGGAAGGCGGCTATACCATCGCGGCCCTGCCTCCGGGCAATTACACCATCACATACGAGTTGGTCGGCTTTACGACGGCGACGCGGGAGAGTGGCGTGCCGCTGGGCCTTGTCGTCGAGCAGGACGTGACGCTGCGGGTCGCGGGAGTGGCCGAGGTCGTTCAGGTCGTCGGTGAGATCTCGGCGCCGCTACAATCGGCCGGCGTGGAGGCGAACTTCGAGCAGGTGGAAATCGAAGCGCTCGCCAACCCGCGTACGATTCAGGGGATCGCGCAGCTGGCGCCGGGCGTCACGGAAAACGCGCCGAACTCGAATCAGGTCGTCATCAACGGGGCGTTCGCGTTCGACAACGCGTTCATGATCAACGGCGTGGACATCAACGACAACGTTTTTGCCACGCCGCAGAACCTGTTTATCGAAGACGCGATCCAGGAGACGCAGGTGCTCACGTCGGGCATCTCTGCGGAATATGGCCGCTTCACCGGCGGCGTGATCAACGCCATCACCAAAAGCGGCGGCGATCAATTTTCAGGCAGTTTTCGAACGAACCTGTCCAATTCCGCCTGGAGTGATGAGACGCCCTTTGAACGATCGAACGACGTTCAACGAACCGACGACGTTCAGGCGTCGCACGAAGGGACCTTCGGAGGCCCGATCGTCCGGAACACCCTGTGGTTCTTTGGTGCGGGCCGTTATGCGAACGTTTTCGCATCACGCACGTTGCCGCAGACCGCGACTCAGTACGAACAGGCCGACAAGAATCAGCGGGGCGAGATTAAGGTCACCGGCAGGGTTGCCGACGTGCATACGATCCAGGGCGGATACCTGCGCAATGCGCGCACGACGTCGAACGACTCCGGCATTCTCGATCTCATCATCGACCCGGCAAGCCTGGTCCCGCGAGAGCGGCCCAACCGCTATTTTTTCACGACATGGCGCGCCACGCCGAACGGGCGAATGCTTCTCGAGGCCCAGTACTCGGAGCGGCGGTCCTCGTTCCGCGGCGGCGGCACGAGTGACAGCATCAGCGATTCGCCATTCGTGGCGTTCGAGCCGCTCGGCATTTACGCGGCACCCTATTTCGATTCCAGCGATCCGGAAGAGCGCAACAACCGGCAATTCACCGGGAACATGACGCGGTTCTGGAACAGGGTGGGACGCCACGAGACCAAAGTTGGGTACGAGTTTTATCGCAGTCAGCGCGTCGGAGGCGGATCGCAGTCGTCCACCGACTATGTGCTGTGGTCAGACTACGCCAAGGCTCCGGACGGAAGACCGCTGCGGGATTCGGCCGGGCGATTGATCCCACTGTTTGTGCCCGGCGTGTCGGCGCTGGACTTCTATCCAGCGACGCGCGGCGCCACGCTGAACAATGACACGCACTCTGCGTTCGTCCACGACCACTGGAGCATGCACGAACGCTGGTCGTTCGACCTCGGTGCCCGGCTTGAGCGCGTCCGCGCCATCTCCAGCGGCGACATCGTCAGCGTCGAGAATATCCGCGTCGTGCCGCGCCTCGGCGCTACTCACGACATTCAGGGAAATGGCAACCATGTCGTGCACGTCACCTACGGGCAGTACTCAGGCCGATACAACGAGGCGCAAATCGGCGGCAACAGTCCCGTCGGCAACCCCCCGGAAATCTACACGACCTACCTGGGTCCCGCGGGGCAGGGCCTCGATTTTGCGCCAGGGTTCAACACCGCGAACTATCCCGTTGCCGCGGACACCTTTGTTGCCATCCCCACGGCCAACGTGTTCATGGCGCCGAACCTGAAGTCGGCGCTCGTTCACGAGTTCACGACCACATACGGCGTCGCCCTCCTGGCGGGCCGTGGGTTCGCCGAGGCGGGCTACGTCTATCGCAAGACGACGGACATGATCGACGATTTCTTCACGATCGCCGATGGCACCACGCACGTCGTTGCATACGGCGTGGATGTGGGTGTCTTTCAGAATCGGGTGTTCCGCAATGCCGACCTCGCGCATCGCGAGTATCAGGGCCTCGTCTTCCAGTCGAGGGTTCGAGCCTCCAGCCAGTGGACCATCAACGGCCACTACACGGTGCAACTGAAGAACGACGGAAATTTCGAAGGTGAGGCCGCGAATGAGCCCGGCGCGTCGTCCCTCATCGGCAACTATCCGGAAGGGTTCGATGCCGATCGTCACTATCCTGACGGACGCCTCCAGAACTTCCAGCGTCATCGTCTGCGCCTCTGGAGCATCTACGATGTTCCCGTTGGTCGCATGGGGAATGTGTCGGTTTCGGGCCTCTGGCGGGTCGATTCGGCCCGCGTGTACAGTCTTCGCGCGACAAACCAGCGAATCACCACGGCACAACGACAACGGCTGGCAGCCGCAGGGTATGTGGGCGTACCTTCGTCGGGCAGCCATACTGTGCACTTCGGTCCGCGCGGGTCCGAGGAATTCAAGGGATACGGAGCGCTCGACATAAATGTCAGGTACGCCGTTCCGGTGTTCCGATCCCTGCGCCCTTGGATTAAGCTGGATATGTTCAACATCTTCAATAACGCGAAGCTCATCAGCTGGAACACCACAGTCCAGCAGGATCCTTCGAGCCCGACCGACGCGCTGGGCCTCGCGACCGGCTACCTGAAGGGTGCGGCGTTCGGGCAGATGGAGAGCAACAGCAACTTCCCTGGGCCGTTCAACGGCGCGACTGGCGGCAGGACCGTTCTGCTTGCGCTTGGCGTGCAATTCTGAGGGGCCCGAAAGAGGCACGTGAACGGGGACAATCTCGACGGGACGCAGACGACCAAACTTCAGTCGTCGAGTCGTGATGAAACCACGCAAGGGCTGGAATCGACCGGCGGTAGCCCTGTCAGGATGTCCGGCCCGCTCGGGGTGAGCCAGGATTTCGGCAGTCGATATCACATCATCCGGGTGCTCGGTACCGGAGGTATGGGCGCCGTCTACGAAGCTTTGGACCGCGAGCTTGGTGTTCCGGTCGCGTTGAAGGTCGTGCGGATTGACGCCGGTACCGACCCCGGCACGACCCACGACCTCGAGCGCCGGTTCAAACGCGAGCTCCTCCTCGCCCGCCAGGTCACACACAAGAACGTCGTTCGCATCCACGATCTCGGCGAGATCGACGGCATCAAATACCTCACGATGCCGTACCTGAAGGGCGCGGATCTGTCAACAGTGCTCGGCCAATCCGGCAAGCTTTCGGTGACGGTGGCGCTGCGGATTGCGAGGCAGATCGTGTCAGGACTGCGGGCGGCACATGAAGCCGGCGTGATTCACCGGGATCTGAAGCCCGCCAACATCATGATCGACGCCGAGCACAACGCGATCATCATGGATTTCGGGATCGCACAGTCCAATGCCGCTCCCGCACACGAGACGGCGTCGGGCCGCGTCGCCGCAAGCCTGGACGGATGGTCGACAAGCTCTGGTGGCATCATCGGGACGCTGCGATTCATGGCCCCCGAACAGGCGCGTGGGGAACCGGTTGACCATCGGGCAGACATCTATGCATTCGGCCTCATCCTGCGCGATATGCTCGTCGGCCGCTCCACGGACCAGAACGCGTATGAGGAGATGAACCACCGCATCGATCATGGCCTTCCGCCGGCCCGTTCGATAGATCTGGCCATTCCGGAAGCGTTGGACGACATCATGACGCGCTGCCTCTGCAGGGACACCGCCAGACGCTACCAGACGACCGCCGAGCTTGCGGCCGATGTCGAGCGGCTCGACGACAACGGCGTGCCGTTACCGGTCGTTCGCCGCGCGATCAGCTGGGCGTCGCCGAAGGCGTCAGCCGGCCCCGCCGAGCGCGCCGCGGTGTCCGTACTCATCGCCGATTTCGACAATCCTTCGGGTGATCCGGTGTTCGAAGGATCGGTCGAACATGCTCTGACGCTCTCGCTCGAACAAGCCCGGTACATCACGGTCTTCAAGTCAAAAGATGCCAGGGCGATCGCCGCGCAGTGGTCGGGCGAGCCCGGCTGCCGGGTGACCGAAGCCATCGGGACGCGGATCGCCCAGCGTGAAGGGCTGGCGGTTCTGGTTGCCGGCACCATCAGCCAATTGCCGCACGGCTATCGCGTCGATCTGAGGGCGACCGAACCGGCAACGGGCCAGCCGATTGCGATGCTCGGTCAGGAGGTGGGCCAGAAGGAACAGGTGCTGAGTGCCGTCGCCGCCCTCGCTGCGCGCGTGCGAGAAGCGCTCGGCGAATCGGCGAGTGAGATGTCGGAAACTGAAGCCGCCGAAATTGTCAGCGCCGTGTCGCTCGAGTCGATGCGCGCGTATGCGCACGCCCAGGAGCTGACGATGGCGCACAAGATTCAGGGGGCCCTGGACGAATACCAGCGCGCCGTCGCGCTGGAGCCGTCATTCGGTCGCGCGTACGCGGGCATGGCGGTCATCTACTCGAACTACTTCAAGGAGATGGACAAGGCCGACGCCAGCTACAAAGAGGCGTTCAAGCATCTCGATCGCATGACCGAGCGCGAGAAGTATCGAACGCTCGGGACCTATTACCTGAATGTCGCCAGGAATTACCGCAAGGCCGTCGAAAATTACGAAACGCTCGCTCGCCTGTATCCTGCCGACGACGGTGCGCACGGCAATCTGGCGCTCGCTTCCGTCCTGATGGGTGACATTCCGCGAGCGCAGCAGGAAGTGCGGAAGAGCCTCGAGCTCTATCCACGAAATTCGCTTCAGCGGTACAACTACGCGATGTACTCGATGTATGCCACCGATTTCGCAACGGCGGTTGCAGAGTCCGTGCGGCTCCACGAAGACAACCCCGCATTCGAGTACGCATTCCTGCCGATGGCGGTGTCCCATCTCGCGCTCGGCCACGCGGCGGCGAGCGAGGAGAGCTACGACCGGATGTCGAAGCAAAGCGCCTTCGGTGCGTCGTTTGCGACCCTCGGCCGGGCAGATACGCACCTGTATTTCGGACGGTGCCGTGCCGCCATCGCGCTTCTGACCACAGGCATCGAAGACGATGCGAAGCGGAACGATGCGGGGGCGATGGCTCAGAAGTACGTGGCGCTCGCCGAAGGGTGGATGAAGCTCTCCGATGTTTCGCAGGCTGGCGAGGCGGCCGCGAAAGCGATTGCCTTGTTCCGGCACGAGAGCACGCTCTTTCCGGCGGCTCGGGTTCTCGTCTGCGCCGGTCGCGCCGAGGAAGCGACGCAGGTCGTCTCAGACCTGACCAAGATGCTCCAGCGCCACACAACCGCGTACGCACGGCTGATTACCGGCGAGCTGGCAGCCACCCGTGGCCTCGTGGCAGAAGCCATAGACGCGTTTCAAGAGGCGCAGAGCCGCCATGATTCATGGTTCAGTCGATTCCTGCTGGGGCGCGCTTACGTCGAGGCGGGGCACTACGCCGAGGCACTCGCCGAGCTGGACGTGTGCGCGGCACGCCGCGGCGAAACCAGTGACGCGTTCTTCTTCGATATGCCCACGCTGCGCTACCTTCCGCCGCTGTACCACTGGCTGGGGCGTGCGCAGGAAGGCGTGGGCGTGACGGCGCAGGCGCGGGAGAGCTACGGTCGCTTCCTGCAGCTTCGCGCCCAGGGCGATCCGGACACGCTGGTTACTGATGCGCAGGCGAGGATGCCGGTGCTCTCGAGCTGACAAGCTCCACGTGCGCCTGCAGCAGGCCGCTGAACAGGCCCTGCAGCAGATCGACGTGATCGCCGAGTACGTCGAACAGCTCTTCCCGATCGAGGCGCAGCGCTGCTCCTTCACGCGTCACGACCCCACGCCGGCCCACCGAGACCCCGGCCAGGGTTTCCGAAATGCCGATCGTGCTCCCGGCGACGGCCACGACCGGCTCGAACCCATCGCCGTTGAGCTCGACTTCGCCAGACATCACGTAATACAGCGCCGGTGCGTCGCTGTCGGTGAAGAGGACCGTGCCCGCTGTCAGGGTCATCTCGCGCGTGATGGTCGCAAGCGCGAACAACTGGTTGACGCTCGCCCTCGCCAGCAGCGGGTTCTGCCTCAACAGCAGGACTTTGTCGAGCGGCTGAAGCGGCAGCCGACGGGCGACGGGCGATTCGGCCTTCGGCGGAGGCGTGTAGACGGGGCGCCAATGGCGCGTTTTCGGCGTGTCGAGCAGCATGCGGAACAGCCCCTGCGCGAGCACGACGTTGTCCGACAGCATGGTGAGGAACTGGTCGCCGCGTATGGTGAGGCAGATCGTTCGATCGACGGCCCGAATCGTGTGATGAAGCGGACTGCCTTCCAGCATGTTCTCGAAGCCGAGCACCGCCGGTGCGGTGCGTTCGTACGGTGCGGCGCCGTCGCCGTCGAACTGCACCGTTCCCTCGAGCACAAACTGCACCTCGGCGGCGTGAGTACCTTCGTGATAGAGCTCGCGTCCCTCTTCGTGTCGAACCTGTCGAGACGCGGCAGCGATCCGGAACAACTCGTCGATCGACACGAAGTCGAAGAGCGGGATCTGGCGGAGACGGTTGGCCAGCTCGACGACGGGCAGCGGCTCTATCCACAGGTCATGACGCTTCCGTCCAGAGAGCCTCTGCGCGGCGAGGCTCCACGACGCCGCCTCGAACACGTACCAATCGGCTGCGGGTCGATGCGCCAGCGAATATTCGAGCTGGTCGCTCAGCGACCACAACTGCTGCTGCTCGATGAAATGAATGGCCGCGGCGGCGACGATCTGATCGTTGTCGTGCACGAGCTCGCCGACCGTGTCTTCGAGTCGTACGCGGCACGGTCTTGAGGATGGCGTACGCACGCCGCACCTTTTCATCCACCGGAGAGTCTTCGATGATGGGCATCACGTTCTTGCGCACGGCGCCGCCCAGCAGGTTGTCCAGGTATTCGATCGCGCCCGAACGGCCGCGACCATCGCCGTGCCGAATCGTGTAACGCGCAGCGGCCACGTCTTTCCACGGGTAGAGCAGCGCGAGGAGGCGATAGACGCGATCGAGCGTGCGCTCGAGCTTGTCGTCGAGTGCCCGAAGCAGCATCGAGAGCCGTGTGTCCGGTGCTTCGCGCTGCGCGATCGTGTGACGCAGCGTCAGGTAGGCGTAGTAGCGCGACGTTTCGGTCAAGAGCAGCGCTTCGACCGGCCCCGGCGCAAAGCTGAGCTCAGGATGATCGCGCCGCAGTTTCTCGATCGCGACCACGACCTTGTATCGCAGGAACCCGTCGGGTTCGTCGAGGGCGTTCACAAGGACGTCCATCGATCCCTGCGTGGGGATGAGTGCCAGCACCGACGGAATGTGACGGCGTACCCACTCATGTTCGCTGCGATCGCTGAGAAAGTGGGCTAGAGGAGGAAGCACCGCGTCGCCGTAGCTCACAAGCGCGTCCCGCGCGGCCGACTTCAGGGTGCGGTCACCCAGGAGCGAGACCAGCGCGGGCACGAACAGCATGTCGATCGGTCCGGTTGAGCGAGCGCTACGGATGGCTTCGCGTGCGACGTCGGTATCGGCATCGTGGAAGAGCGGTATCAGGAGCGGACGGAAGTGTGGCCATGAGACCTTCGCGAGTGCGGTGGCGACTTCCTTACGGCCAGCCGCCGCGACGGCTCTCGTATCCTCGGTGAGCCGACGAAACGCCGCTTCGGCTGCCAGCGCGTCTGTCTCACGTTCAGAATTGGCGAGCACCACGGCGGCCGTCACGGCGACACGCGGTTCCGGGTCGCTGAGGTACGCCGCATCAGCGTGGCGGCCTCCTCTTGCGCAGCGCGACCAGCGCCCGTACGGCCGCCGCGCGCACTTCGGCGACCTCGTCGCGCAGCATGCGCTCGACCGCGGGCCCACCGAGCGGCAATCGGCACCGCGGCCGACTCGAGCGCCAGAAGCACGCGCGCCCGCACCTTTGGCGACTCGTGATGCAGCAGCAGCGGCGTGATCAGGTTCCGCTTGTCGAGCGTTTCCAGCATGTCGATGGCGTACAGCACGCTCGACTCGTCGGGACTCGACAGCTCCTCGACGAGCGTTTCGATGGTCGCCGCATCCGCCACGTTGAGGCGGACGGCTTCCGGCGCGATGGCGCCGGCCTCGATGCTCCGGCGGAACGTTCTGAGGTACTCGCGCCGCGCCCGAAGCGCCACGACGATCCACAGCCCCGTCACCGCGAGACTCGCGTAGCTCAGTCGCTGCCAGTCGAGGTCCAGTCCCCACGGCTTGATCAGCACGAGCAGCAGCAACGCGCCCAGCGCCTTCGCAAATCGGTCCATCGTGACGTCGACGAACGGCTTCGCCCGGTACTTCAGGTCGGGCGGCAGCGGCAGGAACAGCACTTCGCGCGTCGTCTTGTCGATCGTGTAGCGCAGCGAGCGTGTCGAGGACGCGCGCGGCCGCGGCGCCCAGAGCGCGCCGTTCAGCAGGATGATGATCGCCGTCGAGCCGAGGCTGACCGGCAGTATGAGCAGCGCGAAGGCCAGGCCGAGTGAGCGGTGAATCCGGCTGGTCAGCCCAACCTGGATCGACGAATCCGACGAGCGACAGGTAGAGCGTGACCTGCGCGAGGAAGGCGGTGATGGCGTCGGTCGCCTCCGCGCCCCTTGGATCGCCTCGGCCGCCATGTTGAGCTGCTGCTCGACTGATGGTCGCGCCGACCGCGGCGAACCCGATCACGAGCGCGATGATCTGCAGGTGTCGCGACTCGCGCAGCAGCCGGATCGCCTCGCCGCCGCCGACGCCTCGCTCGTCGACCGATCGGCGCGAAGTCGCTCGCGACACGCTCACGGCGCTCGATGACCAGCACGAGCGCCACGCAGACACCGAGGATAGCCGCGCTGACCAGCAGCAGGTTGTTGGTGCCGACCTTCTCGACGGCGAGCGATGTGAGCGCCGGCGCCCATGGCGCCGCCCAGGCTGGCGCCGCCGCCGATGAAGCCGAACAGCCGCTTGGCCTGACGCGCGTCGTAGATGTCGTTGGCCAGCGTCCAGAACTGGCTGATCAGCAGGACGCCGAGGATCAGGCCGAGCACGTAGAAGGCGACCGACACCCAGTCCGCGCCGCTCTGGAAAAGAAACCAGAACAGCACCAGCAGTGACGGCTGCGCCGGCTTGCGTCGCCGGAATGACGCTGCGACGCGGCGAGCCGCGCGATCGCCCGCTGTAGAGCTGCATCAGCACGCCGATGAGCACGCCCGCCGCGAGCACGCACGTACGGCAGGTTGTCGGCGCCGAGGTCGCTGATGAACTTCGACCGCGTGATCGGCCTGACGATGTTGTAGGCCGTCATCGCCAGGAAGGAATAGGCGAACATCAGCGCGGCGGTGGCGGCTTCGCCCTCCCGCAGCGTGACCAGTTTGCCGAGCGCGCGATTGAGGCGTGAGGTCATGTGGATGGCACGATCGACGCGCATCTTACAGTCGAAGCGCTCGCCGATGTCAGCTTTTTTCGGCGTTTCCTGGCTCCTTGGCCTACAATCGAATCTCCAGCGAGGCCCGTTCATGAGAACGTCCACATGGTTCCGCCGCCTGGTGCGCCACGACTGGTGGCTCCTGGCGCTGCTTCTCTTCACGCCAACGACGGCGGCCCAGAAGGCCGAGTCCCCGCGCATCGTCGCGGTTGGGGACATCCATGGCGATTTCGATGCGTTCGTGACGATTCTGAAACACGCAGGTGTCGTCGACGCCGCGGGTCGATGGAGCGCGGGCAAGACGACGCTCGTGCAGACGGGCGATTACACCGACCGCGGGCCGCAGGTACGGGCGGCCATGGATTTCCTGATGGCGCTCGAGCCACAGGCGAACGCGGCGGGCGGCCGCGTCGCCGTGCTGCTCGGCAACCATGAGGTGATGAACCTCATCGGCGATGTGCGGGATGTGACGCCGGCGATTTACCTGACCTTTGCGGATGAGCAGTCAGAGAAACTCCGCGAGGCCGCCTACGACGCATACGTCAAGTGGTGCACCGAGCGTGCATCGCAGTTCCAGCGGCCTCCCCGCATCTACCAGCCTGTCGGGAAACCCGAGTGGATGGCCGCACATCCGCCGGGATACATCGAGTACCGTAGTGCATTTACGCCCCAGGGCCGCTACGGACGCTGGCTGCGCACCAAGCAGCCCCTGCTGCAGTTGAACGACATCGTCTTCCTTCATGCCGGCGTCAACCCTGACCAGGCGCCCCGCAGGCTGGAGGAAGTGAACCGGCAGGTGCTCGCGGAAATCAAGCGGTGGGATGCGTACCAGAGGCGGATGCTCGATCGGAAGATGGTGCTCCCGCACTTTACGCTGACGGAGACTCTGAGCGCGGCGCAGGTCGAGATCGAGCTGGCCGCCGCCATGGCGCGCCGTCCGGCGGATCCGGAGGATAGATCGGCGCTGCCAGTGAACGACGATCCGCTGGGCCTCAAAGGATTGATGGGAATCGACAGCTGGGCGCTCGGTCAACCCGGACGGGCCGCTGTGGTTCCGGGGTTATGCCACGTGGACGTCGGACTCGGGCGCCGCGCAGGTGAAAGTCCTCAAAGACCGATACAAGGTGGCCCACTTCGTCGTCGGCCATACGATCATGGAGACCAGGCGTATTACACCGCGTTTCGACGGGTCGGTCTTTCTCATCGACACGGGCATGCTGTCGAGCCATTTCACCGGCGGCCGCGCATCGGCGCTGGAAATCCAGGCAGGACAGTTCACCGCTATTTATGAAGACGGCCGGGTTCCTCTCAGGGTTCGTTGAACGCGTAGAGCACGAGCCGCGCACCGCGCTCCTTGATCTTCGCCTCGAACAACTTGACGATTTCGTCGCGCCGCTTCAGGATGGCCTCGCTTTCGCTCTTCCACAACGAGTCTCCGACGGCCGTGGTGATCGATTCCAGCGTCAGGCCGCGCACGGCCTCGAGCAGGCGCGTTTCGCACCGCTCGAGAAGCTTGGGATTCTTCAGCGTCGGCGTCAGCCTGAATGCGCGCGTGTGATCGATCAGCCACATCTTGCCTGGAGTGGTCCATAACACGTTGCCACCATTCCGGTCCTGATTCGAAATGAGCTCGTCGAACACGCGCATGATGTGAATCTGGCTCGCCGTCTGGCTCGCATTCCACTCTTTGGGCGCGCCCTTCTTGAACCTGACCACATCGTCCATGGCGACGTCATCGACCCACCACGTGACCGCTGCGTCGTTGCCCTGGACACGCCGCTTCACGGACATCGGCACGTTCTTGAGGCCCAGTAACCTCGCGAGGCGGTATCCCGCAATGTTGTAGCGATAGCTGTCCTTGAAGTTGACTTCCGACGCACCTCGGTCCCCTTGGAACAGCGCCTTGGCAATATCCACGGTCTGGACATGGGCATCGTGCGTCGTCTTTCCATCGGACAGCGTAACGCGGCTCGTGTTGTTGATGCCCTTGTTCACGCCTCGTGTCTGAACAATCTTGGCGGTCAGGAGGAACGTCTCCATCTCCTCGACGGAGAGGACCGGCTGTACGACAGCGGTCTGTTCCTGAGCAGTCAGGAGAGGCTGGGCACTGAGAACCCCGAGGAAGGCGAGCACGCCGAGCGACGTCGCGCGGGGGAAGGCTCTCATCGCAACCTCCTTTGAACGTTTTTCTTGACGCGTATTCCGGGCCGGGAAGGAGCCTACCTCATCACGTCAGCGGCGTCCATGTCGAATGCTAGCCCGGGACGGACGGGACCGTACGGAGTGCCTGCCGAGGTAGTCGATCAGTATCTCGAGATCCAGACCGATGGTGGTGCGCGTGACGATGACGTTGCGGGCGGTCTTCGCGCCGCCGCGGCGTCTGCATGTCGCGGCCGTCCGTGACCTTCTGACGTCCGGTCGCCTCGCCGATCTGCCGTACAATGAACGAGATGCGGCCGCGGATTTTCGCGCTGTTTCTGCTGTGCGCGATCGCGGGTGCCGGCGCGCGCGACTGGGCGCAGGTACCAGCATCGGCGACGGTCACGATCCTGCACCTCAACGACATTCACGCGATCGACCCGATCAACGGCGGGCGAAGGGGCGGGCTTGGCCGGGTCTCCACGCTCCTGCAGCAGCTCAAGCGCGCCCACGCGCCGGTCCTGATGACGCTGGGTGGCGACTATCTGTCGCCGTCGGCGGTCGGCACCGCCGTCATCGATGGCGAGCCGCTTGCCGGTCGCGAGATGGTCGACGCGCTCAACACCCTTGGCCTCGACTGGGCCGTGTTCGGCAACCACGAGTTCGATCTTCCGGAAAAGGCGTTTCGTGTACGTCTGGCGGAGACCCGCTTTCACCTCGTGTCGAGCAATGTGACCGATGTGAGCGGGCAGCCCTTTCCGGGCACCGTGCGCTCGGCCGTCGTGCCGATCGACGTTCGCGGCCGCACGATCCGGCTGGGACTCATCGGGCTCACCACCGACCTCAACCGCCGCGCATACGTGCGCTACACACCGCCGGTCGAATCGGCCCGCGAGCAGGTTACGCAGTTGAAGGGCAGGGTCGACGCGGTGATCGCGCTGACACACCTTCCGCTGGCGGGCGATCAGGAGCTCGTGGTCCAGGTGCCGGAGATCGATCTCGTGCTCGGCGGCCACGAGCACGAGAACGTTCAGGTGCGGCGCGGGCCTGACTTTACGCCGATCATCAAAGCCGATTCCAACGTGCGCTCGGCGTCGGTGGTGACGCTCGTGTTCGGGAAACCCGGATCGCGCCCGGCCATTTCGGCCCGGCTGCAGACGATCGACGACAGCATCCAGCCTGATTCGAAAGTTGACGGGGTCGTTCGGAAGTGGACGGCCGCCGCGTTCGAGGCGTTTCGGAAGAACGGGTTCGAGCCCGAGCGCACGGTGGCCGTCATCGACGAACCGCTCGACGGCCGCGACGCCATCGTGCGGAACCAGCCCGGACGGCTTACCGACCTGGTGGCGGCCGGCTTCGATCGCGAAGCCGGTCCCGTTGACCTCGCCATCGTGAACGGCGGATCGATTCGCGTCAACGACATCATCCAGCCCGGCCCGGTGACCGAGTACGACGTCATTCGTATTCTGCCGTTTGGCGGACGGGTGACGCGCGCGTCCTTTGATGGCGCGCTGCTGCTCTCGGTGCTCGATATCGGCATGAAAAACCAGGGGGCGGGGGGGTACCTGCACCTGCGAGGCGTCGTCCGCGAGGGAGGCCGGTGGCTCGTGAAGGGAAAGCCCATCGATCCTGCGGCGCGTTACGTGGTGGCCGCGACCGATTTTCTCCTGAGCGGCGGCGAGACCAATCTCGGCTTTCTCACGAGGACCAACCCCGCCGTCCACGACGTGCAGGAGTTCGGCGACGTCAGGCAGGCCCTGATTCGCGAGCTTCGCGCCCGGTACTCGTCAAAGTAGCGGGTTCAGCCCCACGCAGACCCGCAGTGCCAGGTTGGTGTGAAAGCGCTCGTGGCCGGCCTGGTTCAGATGTTGCGTGACCGTTTGTTCGACACCAGATGCGCGATCTGCGCCCGCTCGTGGCGCGGGAGATCGCGCAGATAACACTCTACAGACTCGACGACCAGCCGCCATTGCGGCTGCTGGCGCACTTTGCTGAGCGCGGCGAGCTTGTCGCGCGCCGCCGCCGGCAGTCGGACGCTGACCTGGGGATAGTCCTTGACACGCGCGCCATCGTCGCCGGCCGGCGGGCGGCCGACTCTCGCTACGCGGCGTGCGCGCTTCGCGGGGTTTGCCATAGGGATTAGACGTTTGTGCTAGCAACAACTTTCGTTAGAATGGATCTCTCCAATGGCGACGCGCACCGCACGCCGCACCCCGACTCGTCCACGCGCCCGGCGCGGCCGTCCACGTCTGCATCGCGAGGCCTGGACGAAGGTCTCGGTCGTCATGTTCGAGCGCCAGGTGCTGGAGCTCGATCGACTGACGACGACGATCCGCAGCAAGACCGGCGCGAACCTGACGCGGGCCGAAGTGATCCGGGCTCTACTGGATGCGTTGGACGAAAGCCGTCTGGATGTGACCTCGGTCGTCTCCGGCGCCCACCTCCAGCGCATGCTCGCGCAGAAGCTGTCGGCCTGACACGCCGTCGGCGGCAATTCGGTATATAAGTATCTCATAAATCGGCGCGCGGTATACTGACGCCCCTTCATCCATTACGGAGAGGCCTCATGAAGCACGTGTCATTCGCGGCGCTCGTCGTCGGCGTGATCGGCCTTGGCCTCGTCAGCTCCACTCACGCGCAGTTGTTCCCGGCCCGCGACGAGATGATGACGATGGGGCACGTCCTCCTGAACGTCAGCAGCGTGGCGCCACATCGCGATTTCTGGACCAGCCAGTTCGATGCGAAGCCCGTCAAGGTCGGCACGCTCGAAGGCATCACCATCCCGGGCGTCGTCGTGCTCTTCAGGGTGCAGCCACGCACCGGACCGAGCGAAGGCACGACCATCAATCACATGGGGCTGAAGCTGCAGAAGCTCGCGGACTACACGGCGCGATTCGACAAGGCCGGTTTGAAGTACGACCCGCCGCGCATCGGCCGCGAGAAAACGCCGCAGACCTACGTCAACGGCCCCGATACGTTCCGCATGGAGCTCGTCGAGGACAGCTCGCTGCCGGCGCCGGTTGTCAGCCATCACCTGCACTACTGGCTGGAGCACCCGGCGGACGTGAAGAAGTGGTACGTGCAGAAGCTCCTGCTGAAGCCCACCATGCGCGGTCCGTACGACTCGGGCGACGTGCCCGGCATGAACCTCACGCTGGCGCCCCTCGGCAGCCAGAAAGTCCCGGGCGTGCCGACCAAAAGCCGGCTGATGGACAGCATCGGCTTTGACGTGCGCGACCTGAAAGCGTATGTCGAGAAAATCAAGGCCAACGGCGTGACCTTTGACGTGCCCTACGGACGCGATCCCGAGCTGGGCTTGATGTCGGCGACGGTGACCGACCCCTGGGGTGTCACGATCAGGCTGACCGAAGGACTCGACAAGGTGTCGGGGACGACCTCGTATTCCTACGTGGACGGGTACGTCGTCGTGCGGCCGATCGAGTAATGCACAGACGCCCGGACCCTATATCAGCGCGGCACTTCCCGGAGTTTCACACGCACACGAAGTGAGTGCGACGTCCTGGCGCCTGTCTGGCGGCGCGCCTCGACTTTGGGCGTCGACGGTCGCGCCACGTTCTCATCGGGTCCCTTCCAGATGCTGTTGGGCAGCACCATCAGAATCGCGACGACACCTGCACACGTAACCTTACCCGGCCTGATGGGAAACCGCATCAGTACTCCTCGATGAATTGTGTGTAAGTAGAGAGAGAATCGGGCGCGGCGCGCCGTGCGCGCGGCGCAACGGGCAGCCTGTGAATTACCCGGGAATTATAACATTGCCACGCCGTTCCTTGACTCGAATCGCTGGCGGCGGTAGAGTCGCCGCAATCCCACCATATCCCGTGCGGCCTCGAGGTTTCATCAAGGAGGATGGCATGCGGTTGTACTCGCTCATCGTGCTCTCCGTGCTGCTGGCCGGGTGTTCGGATCAGGGCGTCGCGAGCCAGGACGCCAACGCGCCGATCAAGATTGAGATCTCCCAACTGTATGTGACCGTACGAAATGAGGCCGGTCTCGCGTTGAACGACGTGACGATCGGCATCGTTCCTGTGGGCCGAACGACGGTGTTCAGCAAGTTCTTGGGCCGTCTCGAGAGCACCCAGTCACGCAACGTGATGCTGGGAGAGTTCGTCGGGCGCGACGGCACACCGTTCAACCTGCGCGTCGTGAAGCCACGATCCATCGAGGTGAAGGGCAAAGATGTGAACGGGAAGGACTACACTGTCGAAACTGCATGGCGATAATTTGACGAAAGTAGAGCGTTTCGACCCCCGTCAGGGGCGGGGTGATATGATGCTCCGTCCCTGATGGAAGCCGATACCCTGCGTACCGGCCGTTGGATCGTAGGTGGCGTGGTTTTTCTGGCAGCCGCCACGATTCTTTTCGAGGCCGCGGGGCAGTCTTCGCCGCGCCCGGTCGCGGTACGCCCGAATACATATCGCCCTGTTCCGACCGACGACCGCGAAGTGCGGACGGCGCTCAACTTCGCGCTGGCCGATCAGAACAAGAAGAACCGGAGCAATTCGGCCATCATCCTCCGCAATGTGCTGACCGCAGAACGCCAGGCGTCGAAAGGAGACAACTTCCGGATGTGTCTCTCCGTCGACCGCCGCGGCCGTCGCGATACCGCCCGCACCGTCGTCCATCGCAACCAGAAACAGCAGTGGTCGGTTGCGCTATGGGCGTGGGGGGCTTGCGGGAAACAGTAAGGAAAGGAATATTCCTTCTTCCTCTCTTCCTTCTTCCTTGCTCTATTTCACCGAATCCCTTTCCCCGGTCCTGATGTTGTAGGACTGTTCCACCGGGCAGATGAAGACGCGGCCGTCGCCGATTTCTCCGGTGCGCGCCGCTTCACGAATGGCCTGCAGCGCTGGTTCCACCAGTTCATCCGGAACGACCGTTTCGATCTGCATCTTGGGCAGGAGCGTCACTTCGTACTCGCGTCCGCGATAGACCGCGGTGTGTCCCTTCTGCCGGCCGTGCCCGCGTACCTCGGTGACCGTCATGCCGGCAATCTGAATCCTGGCGAACGCTTCCTTGAGATCGTCCACCTTGTTCGGGCGAATGATGGCTTTGATGAGTTTCATGCGAGCTCCGATCGAAAGGCCGGCGAGGTCTTCGGCGCGCCGACGTGAGAACTGAGCGTGGCGCTGGCCTCGCCGTGCACGTAGGCCTCTTCGCCGTGGTTGCTGATATCCAGGCCGACCGATTCGTCATCGGCCGAAGCGCGCAGCGGAATCACCATGCCGATGAGCTTGAGCAGAATGAAGCTCATCGCGCCGCTGTAGACAATCGTCGCCGCCACCGCCGTCGCCTGAATCCCCAGCTGTGCCGGGTTGCCGAACAACGCGCCGTCGGCAATCCCGTTGAGCGCCTTCTGGGCAAAGACGCCCGTCAGGAGCGCGCCCACCGTGCCGCCCACGCCGTGCGCCGCCACCACGTCGAGCGAGTCGTCCAGCGACGTCTGCGCCCGCCAGACCAACCCGAAGTAGCTCGGCACCGCCGCAATCGCGCCCAGCGCGATCGCGCTCATCGGCCCGACAAACCCCGCCGCCGGCGTCACCGCCACCAGCCCCACGACGATCGCCGTGGCGCAGCCCACCGCGGTCGGTTTGCCCGAGCGCGCGTAGTCGAGCAGCGTCCACACCACCAGCGTCCCCATCGGCGCCAGGAAGGTCGTCACGAACGCCAGCCCCGCAATCGGGCTCGCCGCCAGCGCGCTGCCCGCGTTGAACCCGAACCAGCCGAACCACAGCAACCCGGCGCCCAGGAGCGTGAACGGCACGTTGTGCGGCAGGAGCGACGAGCTCGGATAATCGCGCCGCTTGCCCACCACCAGCGCCGCCACCAGCGCCGCCACGCCCGCGTTGACGTGCACGACCGTCCCGCCCGCGAAGTCGAGCGCGCCCAGGTCGGCCAGCCAGCCGCCGCCCCACACCCAGTGCGCCACCGGCGAGTAGACCGTCAGCGCCCACAGGATGATGAAGGTCAGGTAGGCCGAGAAGCGCATCCGCTCGACGATCGCGCCCGAGATGAGCGCCGCCGTGATGATGCAGAACGTCCCCTGGTAGGCCATGAACAGGTAGTGCGGAATCGTGCCCTGCGCCTCGAGCCCCACGCCGCGCAGGAACAGCCGCGAGAGATCGCCGAGATAATTGCCGCCGGCCGAAAACGCCAGGGAATACCCGACGACCGCCCACAACACGCCGACAAACCCCAGCGAGATGAAGCTCATCATCATCGTGTTGAGCGCGTTCTTCGAGCGCACCAGCCCGCCGTAGAAAAAGGCCAGCGCCGGCGTCATCAGAAGCACCAGGGCCGTCGAGACCAACATCCACGCAGTGTCGGCTTGATTCATCTCAAACCTTTCATTCGTAGTTGATGGAAAAGAACGTTGATGATGGCGATGCAATCAAAATCGACGCCAATCGCCGGCCGTCCGCCGGAGCATCTGGAACGCGCAAGTTTGTTCGAAAAACGAGCGAGTTGTGGGGATCGTCCGCTGTCGCCGGCAGTTGAGCGGACCACACGTCATTGTGGTTTCGCAGGGCAAGTTCCGACAAAAATGTTCCTTCTAAAGGAGGACCTCCGCTGCGCGCGGGGCGTCGGCGGCCGTGCATGCGCGAGCGTCCTACAATGTTGTGGGTTTGACGGCAACGTTGACGAACTTGTGGCTCTTCGGCGTGGGGCGCAATAATGCGGCCCATGCGAGGAGTCAACGGACTGCACCACATCACCGCGATCGCGGGGCCTGCACAGGAGAACCTCGACTTCTACGCCGGCGTGCTCGGCATGCGGCTCGTCAAGCGCAGCGTCAACCAGGACGATCCAGGGACGTACCACTTGTTTTACGCAGACGCCGAGGGCAGTCCTGGTTCCGATCTCACCTTCTTTCCGTGGTCACACGCGGCGCCGCCGCGAGCGGGCTATGGCCTCGCCATGGAGGTGGGCCTGGAGGTGCCGCAGGGGAGCCTGGGCTACTGGGCCGATCGGTTGCGGCGCTACGGCACGACGTTTGGACCGCCGGAGACGCGCTTCGGCGAGAGCGTCCTGGCATTCACCGATCCGCACGGCCTGAGCGTGGCGCTTGTCGAGGCCGGCCGCGCGCGTCGGTTCACACCGTGGAGCGAGAGTCCGGTGCCGGCCGAGCGCCAGATTCGCGGGCTGTACGGCGCGCAGGTCTGGGAGCACGACGCGGCGGCCACGACGCAGTTTCTGACGTCCATCCTCGGGTTCGAGCAGATGGCCACAGAGCACGGATGGACGCGATATGGATGTCCCGGCGGGCCCGGCGTCATCGATGTGCGCGATGCACCCGAAGCCCGTCGTGGTGCATGGGGCGTAGGCGCGGTTCATCATCTGGCCTGGCGTGTAGACGATGACGAGCATCAGCTCGACGTGCGGACGCGAGTCGCGGGCGCGGGCGCCCACCCGACCACCGTGATCGACCGGTTCTGGTTCAAGTCGGTGTACTTCAAGGAGCCGGGCGGAGTGCTCTTCGAGCTCGCGACCGACGGACCGGGCTTTGCGGTCGACGAGGATGCCGCACATCTCGGCGAACGCCTCGTGCTGCCGCCATGGCTCGAACCCCACCGCGCGGCCATCGAAGAGACGCTGCCAAATCTGACGCTCGAAACTGGAATCGGGAATCTAAAATCTGAGAACTAGAATCTAGAATCTTGAGCCTATCCTTTACCCATCTGTATCAGCCGCCTCGGGCGCCCGGAGCGCCGACGCTGCTGATGCTGCACGGCACCGGGGGCAACGAGCACGATCTCGTCCCGCTCGCGGCGGAACTGATGCCGGGTGCGGGTGTGCTGAGCCCACGCGGCAAGGTACTCGAGCGCGGGATGCCGCGGTTTTTTCGCCGTCTCGCCGAAGGCGTCTTCGACCTCGACGATCTGCGTCAGCGCACCCTGGAGCTCGCCGATTTCGTCGGCGAAGCGAGCGCTCATTACAAGTTCGATGCGTCGCGCGTGATCGCCGTCGGTTTTTCGAACGGCGCGAATGTCGCCGGCAGTCGACGCTGCTGCTGGCGCCCAGGGTTCTCGCACGGCGCCGTGCTGTTTCGCGCGATGGTGCCGCATCGTGCCAGATCCGCTCCCGCGATTCCAGCGACCCCGGTGCTCATCTCCAACGGCCGTGTCGATCCGCTCGTCCCGGTCGCGGAAACCGATCGGCTCGCCGCGCTGCTGCGGTCGGCCGGCGCCCAGCGTGTCCGTCGATCTGGCAGCAGGCCGGGCATCAGCTCGTGCACGACGACATCGCGAAGGCGCATGACTGGCTGCGCGCGAAGTTCTGAGATCACAGTCTCAGAACAATTCTCAAGTTTCGAATACGAGCTCGCTACTCTTCGCCGTGGTATGCGTCGTCGCGCGATGGCGGTCCTCGTGGCGATCGTGGCTCGTGCTGCTGTCGTGCGTGCACGCGCCCGCCGATGCGCAGCCGGCCACCGCGCCGGTCTGAGCGGCCAGCAGCTGTACGAACCGGCGTGCGCCGCCTGTCACGGGACCGATGGCCGCGGACAGCCGATCGCCGTCCGCGGGTTCGATACCGAGCCTCCCGATTTCACCGACTGCCAGCCTGACGACTCCCGAAGCCGATCTCGACTGGTACTCGGTGATTCATCGACGGCGGCCCGGTTCGCGCGCTTCGATGCGATGATGCCGGCGTTCGGCGATGAGCTGTCGGACGCCGAGATCGGAAAGCTCATCGGGCACGTCCGCGGATTCTGCACCGAGCGCGGCTGGCCGCACGGCGATCTCAACATGCCGCGCCCGTTCGTCACCGAGAAGGCCTATCCCGAGAACGAAGCCGTTCTGACGACGACATTCGCGCGCGGAAGTGAGCGCGCAGCGGTCAGCACCGAATTTCTCTACGAGCATCGCGTCGGCCGGCGCGGCCAGTACGAGATCTTCGTGCCGCGACGTCGGATGAGATCGGCGGCGCGTACAAGCACGTCCTCTTCGACAGCCATCGCAGCGGATCGATCTTTTCGGGCGGTGGCGAGATCAAGGTTCAACAACGGCGGCGCGGTGTTCGAGGCGTTCGCGACGCTCAGCCAGGCGCTGCCGCTCGTGACGGACGGATTTCTCCACGCGCATGCCGGCATCGAGACGCCGACCGAGCAGACTCGGCCCGAACGAAGTGTTCTGGCGCATGGCGATCGGGAAGAGCTTTCATGGAGCGCACGCTGGGGCCGCGCGTGGTCGCCGATGGTGGAGCTGCTCGCCGCGCGCGAGATGGTAGTCGGGCGCGGCCGATCGAATGGGACGTGCTGCCGCAGATGCAGGTCAGCCTGAGCACGCGACAGCACGTGCTGCGTGAACGCTCGGCGTGCGCCTGCCGTTGACGCAGCAGGCGGAGCGACCGGCGAGCGTGCTCGTGTACGTGCTGTGGGACTGGTTCGACGGGGGATTCTTTTCCGGATGGTGATGCGGCCGTTCATTCCGGTCTCGCTGTCGCTTCGCGTGCCATCGCGGCGGTCGCGATGACCGCCCAGACGGGATGCCACATGCCCGCAGATCTTCAAGACTTCCGATCAATGCATGGCGTGTCATAACGGCTTGCGGACGCCGTCCGGAGAGGACGTCTCGATCGGCGCCAGCTGGCGGGCGTCGATGATGGCAAACTCGTCGCGCGATCCGTACTGGCAGGCAGCGGTGCGACGGGAAGTGATCGATCATCCCGTCGCGCGCCGGCGGCGATTCAGGACGAGTGCGCGACGTGCCATATGCCGATGTCGCGCACCGAGGCGCGCATGTCGGGCGCGAAGGCGAGGTCTTCGAGCATCTGCCGGTCGCCGGCGAACGCGACCGCGCGCGATCGGCTCGCGCACGATGGCGTCGCCTGTTCGCTCTGCCATCAAATCACCGACCAGAACCTCGGCACTCCTGCGAGCTTCACGGGCGGCTACGTCGTCCGCGCCGGGAACGCCCGGAACCGCGCGCCGATGTTCGGGCCGTTCAGCATCGAGCGCGGGATTTCGACGATCATGCGATCGGCGACGGGGTTTCAGCCGACGGAGGCGCTGCACGTGCAGGCAGTCGGAGCTGTGCGCCACGTGCCACACGCTCGTGACCAAAGCGCGAGGCCCGAAAGGAGAGATCGTCGGCGAGCTGCCCGAGCAGATGCCGTTTCTCGAGTGGAAGCACAGCGCCTTCGCGGCCGAGCAGCGCAGCTGCCAGTCGTGCCACATGCCGGTGGTCGAGGAAGAGACGCCGATCGCGTCGGTGCTCGGCGCTCCGCGCAAGGGATTCGCGCGCCACACGTTCGTCGGCGGCAATTTCTTCATGCAGCGAATGCTGAACCGCTATCGCGACGAGCTCGGAGTGGTGGCGCCGGCCGATCAGATGGAGGCCGCTATCGACGTCACGCGTTGCGAATCTACAGACCTCGACTGCGGAGCTGTCCGTGCGAGCGCGCGTCGATCGCGAACGGCCGCCTCAGCATCGACATCGCCGTGCGGAATCTGACCGGCCACAAGCTGCCGACCGGTTACCCATCCCGGCGCGCCTGGCTTCATGTGACGGTTCGCGATCGGGCCGGTCGCACGTCTGTTCGAGTCTGGCGCGGTTGCGCCGGACGGGTCCATCGCCGGAAATGATCAACGATGCGGATCCCGCTCGGCATCGAAGCCGCACTATGCGGAGATCAGTCGAGCCCGGACCAGGTGCAGATCTACGAATCGGTCATGCGCGATCGGGCCGGACGGCCAACGACCGGTCTGCTCACTGCGGTGGGCTACGCCAAGGACAATCGACTGCTTCCGAGAGGATTCGAGAAGGCCACGGCCGATCCCTGGATCGCCGTCATCGGCGACGGCCGTCCTGATGCCGGATTTTACCGGTGGCTGGAGACCGCGTCCGCTACGTCATCGACGTGGCCGCAACGCCGACGGCCCGTTCCAGATCGACGCCGAGCTTCGTTTTCAGGTGATTGGCTTCAGGTGGGCCGAGAATCTCAAGCCGTATCAAGGCGGAGGAAACCGCTCGATTCGTCGCGGTACTACGAATCGATGGCCTCCTCGTCGTCGGAAGTGCTGGCCACGTGCAGGTCGTGGTGCCTGAATATTCTGGCAGGGCCAAAGCCCTGCGCTACCGAAGCGGACCTCGTGAAAGTCCGGCTAAAGCCGGGCACTACGTACTACACGGACCGAAGACTCGGCTACGGAGCGGCCGGCTTCGCCGTGGCCGGTGGCTTGGCCGTGCTCGGCGGCGCCGGTTTTGCCGTCGTCGTCCCCGGCTTGTCCTGCGGCGGAACCGGCTTGGCCGCCGGCGCCGCGGGCTGCGATGGCGCGGCCTTGTGTCGACGCGGCGCCGCGTGACGATGCCGGAATCGACCGTCTTGCCCAGGTCCGAGTCATCGACCTGAAAATGCATCTGGTCGCCTTCGATCTCGAACAGCATGAAGTGGAATCCCTGGTCGAACGCCTTTTCGGTGAATGTCCCCGCCCACGTCTCCCCTGCGAAGTTTTCCGGCACCCCCCGAAATGAAATAGTGGATGCCCTTTTGCGGCTTCAGGCGTTCGTAGAAGTGCTCGTGACCGGCCATCACCACGTCGACGCCGTGCTTCAGGAACAGCGGTTCGAGCTGGTCGCGAAGGGCGGTGTCCGATCCGTGCGTCCCGCCCGACGAGTAGATCGGGTGGTGGAAGAACATGATCTTCCAGTCCGACCCGCTCGCGGCCAGCTCCTTCTCTAGCCACTGCAGCTGGGTCCGATCCATGTAGTTGCTGTCGAGCGCGAAGAACCCGAATGCCGTCTTTCGGCTTGAACGTGTAGAAGCGCTCGCCGTTCATGTTGAACGGCTTGTACATTCGTCTGGTTCGGGCTGTCGTGGTTCCCGAGCGCGGCGTAAAACTTGACGCCCGTCGTCGAGCACCGGCTTGTACGGAATCTCGAACTTCCTCTGAAAGTCGCGGGCGCTTTCACTACCGTACATGTTGTCGCCCATCATCAGCACGAACTCGTACGGAAAGCGCTGGTGCATGTCGGTGAACAGCTTCGCGAGCGGTACTGATCGGAGTCGCCCGTGCCGCTGTCTCCGATGACGGCGAACCTGAGCGTCCCGGCCGGCTTGTTCGGCAGCGTCAGGTCCTGGGCCACGGCGCTGGCCGAAAGCGCGGCAGCAAAGGTGATGACAGCCAGTGATCGTCGAGATGTCCACATAGGTCGTCCTCGAAGCACTACGGAATCGCGTTCAACATGAAATCGACGATCAGGTTCGCTTTCGCGTCAGTACAGAATCAAATGCTTGCCGACAAACCGGTACTGCACGTTCTCGGGCAGTGTCGGCAAGGCTTTCAGGACGTCGGGCGGCACGGTCGAGAGCGGCGCCTCTTTCGGGTATTCCCCATTCACCTTGAACGACACATCCTTCGGCGCAGGTGCGTCGTCCTTTATGGTCGCCTTGTTGTCGGCGGCCTCGCCGCCGCCCGGTCACCTGCGGCGGAGCACTTGCCGGAACATCGCCTCTGTCGCCGGGGTGAAGAGGTCGCCGCGCTTTGCGGTCGCACGCGCTCCGCGGACGCCCTGCGCCATCGATTTCTCGGCAACCGCAATCTCGCCCGGCTTCTCCGTTCGCTTCAGGTCCGGTGCCGCACCTGCGGCGTCATTGCGAATCTTGACGTATGCGTCGACCTTCTTGGTGAACTCGGCGACGAGGCCCGCGTCGGGATTCACGTTGCTGCCCTTCGGCATCTGTGCGGCCGCGGGGGCGCAAGCCGTGAGGATACAACCGGCGACGAGTAGGGATGGAGCGAGTCGTCATCCCCCCGTTACAAGCACGTTTCGTACCGCCGCCCCGGGGACGAACGGCCCCGAAAGCTGTAGCGGATCCTGACAAACGGTCGCTATTCGAACGATCGGTTGAAGAGGTCCTCGATGGCCTTCTTGGCCGGCTCCTGCAGCGTGCGTGTGCCGGTGCCGGTGAAGTGCGGGTGCATGATGCGCGGACCATCCTTGCTCTCGGCGGCGTGCCAGTCGTCGCCGGTCCACCAGAACCAGCGCTTCTTGTTCCTGGTCGAACACGTGCAGCGTCTTGTTACAGAGCTTGGCGAACTCGGCGCCCCAGCCCGTGCCGCCGCGCACGGTCTTGTCGTCGAAGAATGGTGCCGACGACCCAGATTTCCTGGCCGCTGTTGACCTGGTACCACATCGTCTGCAGCACTTTGCGAATGGTGGGGCTGTCGGTGTAACGGCGGTCCATGAGGCGGCTGACGTACTCGAGGCTCACGTCGCCGTTCTGCAGCTCTTCGTGGTTGAGCACGCGCACGCCGCGATGGCGCACGATCTTGTGACCCTCGAAGGTGAAGTTGACTTCCTCGACGCCGTGCCGCTCGGCGCAGGCGCCAAACTCCGCTTCCGCCCCGGGTGCGCCGCCGCTGAAGAGAATGCAGTCTGATGCGTTCATGGAGTGATAGCATCGCGTAAAATCAGCACATGCTCAAGGGCAGTCGCCAGGCCATTCTCGAAGCGAATCCAGCGCATCAGCATCCACGGCCAGGCGTCGTGGGAGATCGTCTTCACACATATCGACGATTCCACCGAACAGCTCAACGCGGCCCGCGTGGGTCCTGAGGCTATTCCGGGAGATTCACTCGAGACTGGCGACCGCATCGAGGTGGAGTACCTGTTCAACCAGGTCGTGAAGGTGACGCGGATTCCAGTCTGACGCAGCGAGGGCAAATGGCAGATGGCAAATGGAATGGCAAATGGTTTGTGCCATTTGCCATCCGCCATCTGCCATGACAGGTAATTCTATTTCGCCGGTGGCGATGCGGCATACCCCGCGCCTTCGCCGCCTTTGGTCATCGGATTGCCCTTCTCGTCTTCCTCCACCTGCACCGTCGTCACGGGACCGTACCCATGATCTGCACGACGGTCTCGCCGCCATCCTGGTTGCCGTCGTAGTGGATGAAATAGGCGGGGTGGAACATCACACTGCCGGCCGGCATGGGTTTCATCTCTTTCGGACGAAACACCTTGCCCGTGCCGCCGTACCACACGCCTTTGATGACCGTGACCCACCGGTCCATCGTGTGATAGTGCGGGCGGCTGGTGTTGTTGTTGCGGAAGACATTGCGCGTGATGTAGAAGCCTGTCGAGCTTGCCAATCCGAAAACGGGGCCGCCGTTCATGGCGACCGCGTCGTCCTGTGGCATGATCAGATTGCTCGCGTGCACCCGCGGTACCTGCGGCGGCTTCTGAGTTTGAGGGGCGGGCGCCTGCCCGCTGCCGACGGTAAGACCGGCCAGCACGAAGGCGGCAAACGCGCACGCGGACACCGAAAAACGGTAGAGCCTCATAGATTCCTCCTGCGTGGGGTCCGCATATAGCGGAGCTCCGTTCACAGTACGTATTGTCCGGCTTCAGCCGGGACGTTCTGTGTGGTGAAAGGGTAATCCCCTACAGCATCGGACGCAAGTAGGGCCAGACGGCGTCGGCAATCACCTTGTGCCCGGCAGCGGTCGGATGAAGGGTTTCGTTGAGATCGAAGCCTTCGTTCGTAATGATGCCCAGCAGGAAGAAGGGAACAAGAGGCAGGTGGTAGCGTTCGCTGAGCCGGGTGAAAAGGCGGTGGAATTCGACACTGTAGTTGAAACCCTTGACCGGCGGCGCTTCCATCGCACAGAGGAGCACCTTGATGCCGCGCGCCTGCGCCCGTTCGATCATCGTCGAGATGTTGCGATCGACGGTCTCGATGGGGGTGCCTCTCAGGCCGTCGTTCACGCCAATCGCGAGAACGAGGATCCGGGTTTCGGGCACGAGAGCGGCGTCGAATCGGGCCAATCCCTGGCTGGAGGTCTCGCCAGAGACGCCCGCGTTGATGACGTCGTAGTTGCGGCCCGCATCTGAAATCCGCTTCTGAAGAAGGGACGGGTAGGTCTCCTGGGGCCGGAGACCCGGACCCGATGTAAGGCTGTCCCCGAACGCCACGACGACCGGGACGCGTCCATCGGGTGCGGCGGGCGATGCCTGCCCGTTGCAGGCGAGGGTGGCTGTGGCGAAGAAGACTCCTGTCAGGAAACCGCGCGTGGTAAGGTTCTTGTGAGGCCACGTGAGCATGAACTTGAGACGCATGGCGCTCTCTCTCGGCCTTCTTCTGATCTGTCAGGCCGCGGCGGGAGCCCAGGTGGCGGCCACTCGGGGGACTGAGCAGCCCGACTTCACGGTCATCGTGCAGGGGACGTTCGATGCCGAGACGCTCGCCGAGTTCAACCAGCGCGTCGAAGGCTATGCGGCGCTTCGCGCCAGGCTCGAGAAAGGGCTGCCGCCGCTCGTCGTCACGGACAACGCGGACGAGATCGAGCGGTTCGAACACCGTTTAGCGGAACGGCTTCGCGAGGCGCGCACCGCGCATCGCGGGCAAATCTTTGCGCCATCGATGGTGCGGCAAGTCAAGCAGATGCTCGCCGTGAGGGCAGACGCGCAAACGCTCGCCGCGATGATGGACGACGGTCCGACCGAATTCGACGTGGACGTCAACGACACCTATTCGAAGCGGCGATCGTTGGCCACGATGCCGCCGAATATCCTGCTGACGCTACCCGATCTGCCACGCGATATCGAGTACCGCTTCGTCGGCCGGCATCTGATTCTTCGCGACGCGCGCGCGAACATCATCATCGACGAGATTCCGTTCGCCTTTCAGTGCCAGGACTGCGTGCCGAAAAAAGACGAGGAAGCCGAGCACTAGAGCATTTTTCAACTACCAGCCACCCCGCAACCAGCCAGAAGGAGCATGGCGATGGAACGAAAGAAGGCGTCCGATTTCCCTCAGGAGCTGCTCGACCTCTTCCACCTCTATGTCCACGGTGACATCGACCGCCGCGGGTTTTTCGAAGGCGCGGCCAAATTTGCCGTTGGCGGCCTGACGGTAGCGGGCCTCTTCGAGGCGCTCAAGCCGAACTATGCCTGGGCCCAGCAGGTGCCCAAAGACGACGCGCGGATCAAGGCTGAGTACGCCACCGTGCAGTCTCCGCAGGGGAACGGTTCGATTCGCGGTTACCTCGCGCGCCCCGCAGCGGCGGGCAAGTACCCGGCGGTGCTCGTCGTGCACGAGAACCGCGGGCTGAACCCGTACGTCGAAGACGTGGCGCGGCGGCTCGCGACGGTGAACTTCCTTGCCTTCGCGCCAGACGGCCTGACGTCGGTTGGCGGCTATCCCGGCGACGACGAGCGTGGCGGACAGCTGTTTCAGAAAGTGGATCGCGAGAAGATGACGGTCGATTTCATCGCCGCGATCAACTGGTTGAAGGCACGTCCCGAGAGCACGGGCCGGTTTGGCATCGTCGGATTCTGTTTTGGTGGCGCCATCTCCAACACGCTGGCCGTGAGGATGCCCGACCTTGGCGCGGCCGTCCCGTTTTACGGCGGTGCGCCGGCGGCGGAAGATGTGCCGAAGATCAAGGCGGCTGTCCTGGTGCACCACGGCGAGCTCGATACACGGCTCGTCCAGGCATGGCCGGCGTACGAGGCGGCGCTCAAGGCCAACAAGGTTCGTTACGAAGGGTACGTCTACCCGAAAGCGAATCATGGGTTCCACAACGACACCACGCCGAGATACGACGAAGCAGCCGCCAAACAGGCGTGGCAGCGCACGGTCGACTGGTTCAACAAGTACCTTCGCACCTAGGATCGTCGATCGTCCATCGTCCATCGTCTCGACTCCAGACGATCGACGAAGGACGATCCACGACGTTCCTATCGACCCGCCTCCAATCGCTCGATAATCCGGACATGGAAAAACTGTCTGGGAAGACGATCGCCTGCGCCGCGGTAGTCGCCGCGGTGTGCCTGACCACGCTCGTATCGGGACAGATGCGCAACGGTCCGGCGTCGCTCGACGACGTGGTGGCCGAGCTGCGCGGCATCAGAGCCGACCTTGCCGAGACGTCGAGCGCGTCGGTCAGGTCGCAGCTCCTCGTCGCAAGGCTCCAGTTGCAGGAGCAGCGGATAACCGGGCTCACGCGGCAGCGTGCGGAGGTGCAGAGCCAGATCGCGCTGGCGCGCCAGCAGGCCCAGGGACCGGACTTCGCGCGCATGCAGCAGCTGATTCAGGATTTCAGCAGTCAGGAAGCCGAGCTGAACCACCAGATCTCGGTCGAGCAGGGGCGGTGGTCGGAGTTCAGCGATCGGCTCGACACGCTGGAGCGCTCGCTGCCGCGATAGCAAAACGGTTCGTGCCACAATAGAGTCACGGCCGGCCTGCAGATGAATAAGGTGTGCGCATGAAGCGGTTACTCAAAGCCCTGGTGCTCGTCGTGTGTGGGCTTGCGTGCCTCGACGTGGTCGGGGCGCAGCAGCCGACGTTCCGAGGCACAGGCGAGGCCGTCCGCATTTTCGTCACCGTCACCGACGGCGACGGCAAGCTGGTGACGACCCTGTCGCGCGAAGACTTCGAAGTGCGCGACGAAGGCAAGCCTCAACCGATCACGCTGTTCGACAACACGCCGCAGCCCATTCGCCTGGTTGTCATGCTCGACGTGTCGGGCAGCATGGAGGGCAACCTTCCACTGCTGCGTGCCGCGTCCGAACAGTTGTTCGTGCGGCTCCGTCCCGACGACGTCGCCCGCGTCGGTTCGTTCGGCCACGAGGTCACCATCAGTCCGTCGTTCACGCACGATAGCCGCGAGCTGCGCGCGGCGCTTCCGACCACAATCAATCCCGAAGCACCGACGCCGCTGTGGCGCGCGATAGACGAGGCCATGGCGACATTCGGAGACGAGGACGTCACGCGCAAGGTCGTGCTCGTCCTGAGCGATGGCAAGGACAGCGGGCAGATAGGGTTCCGTCAGCCGGTTGCCAGCCAGGCGGGCGTCATCAATCGGGCGCGGGCCGAAGACGTGATGATTTACGCGGTCGGCATGCGCAGTCGCGGTCAGCGCCCGGCGCCGGGTCTCGGCCGCAGCGGACTCCAGGCGATGTTGCTCGCCGATCTACCCGATCCAGGACTCGCGCGCGTCGCTCAGGAGACCGGTGGTGGCTATACCGAGATCCGGTTCGGCGAAGACCTCAACGCCGCCTTTGCGCGCGTCGCCGACGAGCTCCACAGTCAGTACCTGCTGGGCTTCGCTCCGCCCCGGCGCGACGGCAAGGTGCACAGCGTTGACGTACGTCTCGCTCAGCGCGGGATGACCGCGCGGGCCAGAAAGAGCTACGTCGCTCCGAAGAGCTGATCCACGTAGTTCCGGTTCCTGTGTCCCGTTCCGGTTCGTCGTGGCTGATCCACGTGGGCCTTTTGACATCCCAACGCAAGGACGCGAAGACGCCAAGAATCAGCTTTTGAGAATTACTTGCTCTGCGCCTTTGCGTCTTGGCGTTGAGATAGCGTGGCGGCCGTGACAGTGAACGCGAATCGCAGGGCCGGAATCCTGTTGCCGGGATGGTCGTCGGCGTAGGTGAGCTGCGGCAGGCGATACAGTTGCTGCCCGCCTTCCGGTCCCTGATAGATGCCCGGGTAGAAGTCGATGAGGTGGACGCCCGGCGAGCCGGCGGCCGTGAAATTGACGACGACATCTCCCTGGCTGTTGAACCCGCACGCATATCCCATGTACGCGTTGTCGTAGGTCGCCACGTAGATGTTGTCGTAGTCGGTCCAGCCGACGCCCTTGAGGTGAATCGAGACCGGCGTGCCGGCCGGTCCCGAGGTCGGGCGACATGCTGACGATGCTGGTTTCGATCACGAAGTGACTGCGCGCCAGGACTGTGTCGCCGTTGCGGATCGAGACGCCGTGCAGTCCGCCGAGATCGTCCGGGACGACCAGCGGCACGTCGATTCGGCCATCGCTTCCGATGGTCAGCTTCGTCAGCTCGACGGTTCTTCGCGTCGAACCCGTTGCCCGACACACGGTTGCCCGCCTGCGTTTCCCAGACGAGCGACACGCTCGAGTTGGGCGCGAACCCGCTGCCCTTGAGGCGCGCGCGGGTCTGCACAGGCCCCTGCGTCGGCGGACATGTTCAAGACCGCAGCCCCACTGGTCGAAGCGGCATCCGGTAGAGGCTGTTTCTGATACGGCTCTGCGAAGGCCTGCGTGTTGGCCTGACCAGGCGTAACGCGAAAGACGAAATCGGGTCTGGGCAGGTACGCAGTTGGGCGCCTGTTCGTGATTCAGATAACCCTGGCCCATATAGCCGGTGTAGACCTTGACCTGATGCTCTCCAACCGTGCCCGCAGCACGGAACCGTGCCGTCGCCGACCCACGCGTATCGGTGGCCGAAACCCAGCCGATTTCCTGGTTGTCCCAATTCACGACCCAGGTGCTTTCCATCGTGCGCCAGCCGAGCCCCTTGACTCGAAGCTCGATCGGCGTGCCGACCGGACCTTCGGTGGGGTGCATCTCGAAAGTCTGACCGACGTCGACACCACCCTGCGCGAGCGTCACGCCGTTCTCGGACACGAACACTTCGTGAACGCCGCCGTAGTCTTCCGGTATCTTGAAGCGGATCGAGATGCGACCGTCGGCGCCAACTTTTGCGTTCGTCAGTACCTTCGTGGCGTTGGTGAATTTCTTTCCGCGAAAGCGGTAGTAATCCTCGACCACCCAGCCGCCGTCTACCGTTCCCCAGACGAGATCGACCGTCTCGTTCGGCGGTAACCCCTCGGCGGACGCCTCGACTTCAACGCCTGCCACGAGCCTGGTCTGTGCGGGAGCGGTAATCGTAAGCGTCTTCGGCGGCACGGTCGTGCCACCCACGGCAGGAGGGCTGGCGGCCTGTGAAGACGTGAGGTCACGCTCACACCCGATCCCAATCGACGTACACCCGATCGCGCCCATCAACGCGATGATGATGAGCGTGCGCACGCCTTACTCCACGATCGTGATTTGAGAATCGTCGACGACGAACGGCTTGAATTCACCGGTGCGGCCGTACTTGTCGGTGGCCGTCACGGTGTAACGCACGATGCCGACGGGCGCCGTGGCCGGTACCATCCATTTGGCGACCCAGAATTCACGCTCGGGCTGCTTCACCGTTCCGCGGTAGCGCATCGGTAAATCCTGCGTCTGGCCGCCATAGGAGAGATGGACGACGAATTGAGCCGAGGGCTCCCTCTGGCCGGTCTCGGAGTCGAAGGCCGTCATGCGAAACCCGACCGGGTCGCCTCGCTTGAAGCGGCTCTGCAGCGCGCAATTGCCGGGGACGCCGGGCTTGCCGACGAACAGGGTGACGTCGCCGTACACAATCAGCCGGCCCGGGCGTGTTTCCTGCGACGCCGCGGCTTGAAACGCGGCGACGGAAGGCTTTTCGAACCCCGCCGCTACAACCGCCAGGATGACCAGGAGCAGTCTTGTCGCGCGATGCACGATAACCTCCACGTCCGGCGGACATCCACGGTCCGGCTGAAGCCGGACACTACGTACTTCACGGTCCGGCTAAAACCGGACACTTCGCACTGCTGAAGCCGGACACTACGTACTGCGTGCGAAGTGTAGCCGATTTGCGCGCACCCTTACAATGCGCGCTCAGCATAGACTCTCGCCATGCAGCCCTGGCTGTTCGCGCTTGCGCTCAACGTCGCCGCACTCGCCCAGTCCGCCGGCGTTATTTCCGGACTGGTCGTCGATGCGTCCGGAGCCGCGGTTCCCGAGGCGACCGTGCGGCTCGAAGTGTCGGGCCGGGCGATCGATCAATTCCGCACCGGAAACGACGGGCGCTTTGCTTTCAGCTCGTCCGCATCGGGCCCTTTCACCATCGTCGTCACCGCTCCGGGCTTCGTGGAAGTCGTGATGCCGGTGCCGGCCGACAGCAGCGGCCTGCGCGTGGTGTTACAGCCCGCTCCATTTTTCGAGGCGGTCAACGTCACGTCGTCACGTACCGACGTCCCCAAATCAGATCCCGCGGCGACGATGACGGTGTTTCCGGCGGCAGAACTGCTGAGCAGTGCCGCGTTGACGCTCGATGACGCGCTGAAGGTGGTTCCCGGATTCACGCTGTTCCGCCGAACCTCGTCGCGCGTGTCGAATCCGACCGCACAGGGCGTCACGCTGCGCGGTCTGGGTGGGACCGGCGCGAGCCGGTCGCTCGTGCTGGCCGACGGCGTCACGCTGAACGATGCGTTCGGAGGCTGGGTGTACTGGGACAAGCTGCCGCAGGCGGCGATCGACCGGGTCGAGGTGCTGCGTGGCGGCGGCAGCGATCTGTACGGCGCCGATGCGGTCGGCGGCGTGGTGCAGATTCTCACGTTGCAGCCGGGCGGCGTGACCGCTCGCGCGCTGGTCGAAGGCGGCGGTCTTGCGACCGGGCGCATCTCGCTGTTTGCCGGCGACCGCCGCGGCAGCTGGAACTACACGGTTGGTGGCGAGTGGTTTTCGATTGACGGCTACATTCCAGTGTCCGTGGATCAGGACCCGGGTATCGCGCCACGCGGACCGATTGATTCCAAGATCGGCTCGACGCATCGATCGGGTGTGGCGTCGCTCGAGTACCAGTCGCCGGACGGCTGGCGCGTGAATGCTCGCGGGAACGTGTTTACCGACAATCGCAAGAACGGGACTCCCGCGGTGACCAACGACACGGCGTCACGGCATGGAACGTCGGAGGCTGCCGGCGGATTTGCCGGTGGACTCCTGTCTGCACGCGTCTTCGCCGGCACGCAGGGCTATGACCAGACGTTCTCCGCGGTCTCCGCGGATCGCACCACAGAAGATCTCAACCGATTGCAGCACGTTCCCACGAGAGCCGCTGCGACCGCGGTCACGTGGACGCGTGCCGCGGGAGCACACAGCGTGCTGGCCGGCGTCGAAGGCAAGTTCATCAAGGGAGAGACGCAGGACACCGTGTTGTCCGCGGGCCGTGTGACGAGCTTCGCCGTCAACGGCGGTACCCAGCACGTGTGGTCGACGTTTATCCAGGACTCGTTTCCCGCTGGAGATCGACTGACGGTCGTGCTGGGCCTGCACGCCGACCGCTGGCATACGCAGTCGAAGAACACCAGCTACAACGAGACACTGGGGTCGTTCAATCCCCGCGCCTCGATCGCGTATCGCCTGGGGGGCGGCGTCTCGCTGCGCGGCTCCGCGTACAAGGGGTTTCGGGCACCCACGCTGAACGAGATGTACCGCGGATTCCGGGCGGGGAACACGCAGACCAATCCGAACGAGGCGCTCGCGCCCGAAAGGCTGACGGGCGTCGACGGAGCTGTGCTCGCCACACGCGGCCGGATGTCGGCCAGGGTGACCGGCTACTGGAACCTGCTCGACGACGTGATCACGAACATCACCGTTTCGAGCACGCCGCAGCTGATTACCAAGATGCGCGCGAACGCCGACAAGATGCGGACGGCCGGCGTGGAGCTCGAAGCCGATGTCCGGCTGTCGCCGTCGTGGTCGGCGGGGTTCACGAGTGGTATCGGCGATGCAAAATTCAAGGGCGACACGAGCCTGAACGGCAATCAGGTGCCACAGGTGCCCTCGTACAACGTCGGCGTGAGCACGCGCTACAGCCGGCACGCCTGGCTGGCGTCGGCTCAGCTTCGCGTCACGGGTCCGCAGTTCGAGGACGACCTGAACGTGTACGAGCTTCGCCGCGCGACCGTGTTCGACGTCTTTGGCAGCCGGAACGTCGGCAGCCGGCTGGCCGCGTTTGTCGCCGTCGAGAACGTGTTCGACAGCCACTACGACGTCGGCCGGACGCCAATCCTGACGACAGGCCTGCCGCGCACCGCGCGCGCGGGCGTCAAGTTCCTGTTGCCCTGAGCGACTGACATCACCGGCGCCCACGCATGGTTCTCACCTGGCTCGATTACACGGTCATCGCGGGCTACCTGCTGGCGATCACCCAGTTCGGGTCGTACTTCGCCCGATTTCAGAAAACTACCCGCGATTACTTTCTCACCGGCCGCTCCGTGCCGTGGTGGGCGATCTGCTTCACGGTCGTTGCGACCGAAACGAGCACGCTGACCTTCATCAGCGTACCGGCCACGGCGTACTCGGGTGACATGACGTTCCTGCAGCTCGTGCTCGGGTACATCATTGGCCGCGTCATTGTGAGCGTGCTCTTCATCCCCGCGTACTTCCGCGGCGATCTCGTGACGTCGTACGAGCTGCTGCAGCGCCGTTTTGGCGATCGCGTGAAAAACGTGTCGGCCGTCATATTCCTGATCACGCGCTCGCTCGCCGACGGCATTCGCCTGTTCGCGACTGCGCTGGTCGTGTCGGTCGTGACGCAGGTGCCGGTCACTCCGGCGATCATCCTGATCGGCGCGACGATGATCGTCTATACGGTGCGCGGCGGATCGGCCGCCGTCATCTGGACCGACGTGATTCAGTTGTTCGTCTATGTCGCGGGCGCCCTCGTCGTGTTCTGGTCGCTCCTGAATCTCATTCCTGGAGGGTGGAGCGAGGTCGTGCGCATCGGCGCGGCGTCGGGCAAGTTCCGCGTGTTCGATCTCTCATGGTCGTTGGCGCGGCCCTACACCCTCTGGGCGGGCATCGTCGGAGGCATCGCGCTGACGCTGTCCACGCACGGTACGGATCAATTTCTGGTGCAGCGCCTGCTCTCCGCGCGCTCGTCGCGCGAAGCGGCGCGCGGGCTGGTGCTCAGCGGGTTCGTGGTGTTCGCGCAGTTCGCGCTCTTTCTCGTCATCGGCGTCATGCTGTTTGCGTACTACCAGCACGTGCCAATGCCCAGAGCGCTTGCGCGCGGTGACGAACTGCTCCCCGGCTTCATCGTGACCGCGCTCTCGCACGGGACCGCCGGGTTTATCGTCGCGGCCATCGTCGCTGCGGCGCTCTCTCCGTCGATCAACGCCATGGCCGCCACGACGGTGAACGATTTCTACGCGAAGTACGTGCGGCCGGAGGCGGACGAGGCGACGCTGATGCGCGTCTCGAGAAGGTCGACGATCGTCTGGGGCGTCGTCCAGATCGGGGTGGCGATTGCGGCACAGCGCATGGAGCGGTCGGTGCTCGATGCCGGCCTGTCCGTGCTGTCGTGGGCGTCGGGGCCGGTTCTGGGCGTGTTTCTGCTGGGCACGCTCGCGCCGAGGATCTCGGAGCGTCAGGCGTTTGCCGGCATGATGGCCGGATTGGTGGCGATGACGATCGTGTGGGGTTGGGCGCTGCCGGTCGCGTTCACCTGGTACGTCTTCATCGGCGCGGTGACCACAGTCGCGGTCGCACATGTCTTCAGGTGGGGGCAGGGCTAAAGCCCACCAACAACACGTCTCCGTGTCTCTCCGTGTTGGGGCTGCGATCTCTTCTCCGTGTACTCACGGGTACAACAGATATTTCGCTCTCAACTTCCTCCAACTCGCCTCGCCCTCCGCCCAGGACCCTGCAATCGCCTGCGGGTCGTCGCCGGCGCGAATGCGCGAGAGACCGTCTTTCGATCCGAACAGCGTGCCCGCCGCCGCGAGATCGAACCTGGCGCCGTACAGCATGTGCAGGATCGCGGCGATCTCGACGCCCACGCGGACGGGCCGAAGCGCCAGCCGATCGGTCACGACCATGAAGACGCCGCCGCATTCCTCGTTTGCGTACTTGCTCGACCCCGGCGTAAAGCGAACGGGATAGAAGCGGATGCCAGGAATGCGCCGCGTGTTGAGCGCCTCGGCCAGTTGCACGCCCTCAATCCAGGGGGCGCCGAGTTGTTCGAACGGTGAATCGGTGCCACGCCCGACCGAGACGTTCGTGCCTTCGATGGCGCCGATGCCCGGGTAGAGCGTCGCCTGAAGAAGATTTCGCATGTTCGGCGACGGGTTCGTCCACGGCAGCCCCGTCTGGTCGAACCACTCATCGCGCTGCCAGTTCTTCATGCCGACAACGGACAACTCGGCGCCGATGCCGTTTTCGGCATTGAACAACGCCGCGAGCTCTCCGAGCGTCATGCCGTGACGAACAGGCATGGCAGGGAAGTATCCGGTGAATCCGATTGCGCCCGCATCGAGCGCGGGACCCTCGACGTGGGTGCCGTCGATCGGATTCGGCCGATCGAGCACGACAACGTTGATCTTTCGTTTCGCCGCCTCTTCCAGCACATACGCCGTTGTGGTCATGTAGGTGTAGAAGCGCGCGCCAATGTCCTGAAGATCGATGACGAGCGTATCGATGCCTTGCAGCATCGCGTCGGTCGGCCGCCGGGTGTCGCCATACAGCGAGTGCACGGGCAGGCCGGTCTTCTCGTCCTTTGTCGAGGGTACGCTCGTGTCGAGGACGCCGCGGATGCCGTGTTCCGGGCTGAAGAGCGCGACCAACCGGTGTCCCTGCGCCGTCGATGAGTCGTGCAGAAGATCGATGGTGGTCGATCCGTCTCGTGCGCGCCCCGTCTGGTTGGTCACCAGGCCCACGCGTTTGCCCTTCAACAGCGCAAATCCATCGGCGCGCAGCACGTCGATGCCGGCCAGAGCAGGCTGCACTGCCGATGGCGGCGGTGCCGGCGACGTGAGCACGGATGCCGCGACGGTGGCCACCCGCCCACGCAACGGCGTGACGTCCCCCTTGCCGTCTGGATGCACGCGGTTGGAAAGGAAGATCACGAACAACCCGCTCGCGGGATCGAGCCACACCGATGTGCCCGTGAATCCCGTGTGGCCGAACGAACCAGCCGGCATCAGATCGCCGCGGTTGGACGAGAACGTGGAATCGATGTCCCAGCCCAGCCCGCGCACGTTTCGCTCGCCGGCAGGTGTGGCCGGCGAAGTCATCCTCGCCAGTGTGAGCGGAGCAAGCACGCGCGTCTGTCGATACGTTCCGCCGGCGAGCAGCAGGCGGCAGAAGGTCGCCAAATCGTCGGCAGTGCTGAAAAGCCCCGCGTGGCCCGCGACGCCGCCCATGCGCCGCGCGGTGGGATCGTGAACCACGCCTTGGAGCAGTGTCGCGCCGGGGCCATCACAGGGCCAGCCGAAAGGCGTGCAGCGTTCGGTCGGCGCAGTCCGGTTCCGCCATGACGGGGGAGGAAGAAATGCGGTGCTCGTCATGCCGAGCGGAGCAAAAATCCTGTCGTGCGAAAAGCGATCGAGCGGAACACCGCTGACCCGCCGCACGATATCGCCCAGAAGAAAAAAGTTGATGTCGCTGTAGACGAAGCGCGCGCCAGGCGGCGAGAGCGGGACTTCCTCGATCGCCCGGGCGATGGCGGTATCGGATCCGGTCCATGGCTCGGTCAGATCGAGGTCGGGGCGCAGCCCCGACATGTGCGTCAGCAGATGGCGGATCGTGATGTCGTTCTTGCCGTGCCGCTCGAAGCCGGGAACGAACTGCGACACGCGATCGTTCAGCGCGATCTTGCCTTCCTCGACGAGCATCATCACGCTGGTGGTCGTGGCGATCACTTTGGTCAACGACGCGAGGTCGAAGACCGTATCGACGGTCATCGGTTCCGGAGACGGAGCCAGCGCGCGATGTCCGATCGCCTTTCGATAGAGCGTGCGATCGCCCTGGCCGATAAGCACGACCGCCCCTGGCAGCTTCTTCTCGGCGATTGCCTGAACGACGAGCGGTTCGATCGCGTCGAGCTTCGACAGATCGACCGGTTCCGTCTGAGCCCCGAGCGATGGCAGGAACGCGGCGAACGCCAGGACGCCGGCCAGAAACGTACGCACCGTGAGAAAGTATTCCACAACGCGCTCGACAAATCCGGCGATTTACCGTGTGCCAATCGGTTAGTCGTCTAAAATGAGCGCGACGTGACGCGCTCGTCGTATGCCTCGACCCTGTGGGTGATCGCCGGTCTCGTGGCCGGTGTCGCCCTCGGCGTCCTCGCGTCGGTCTCCGGCTCGCCATCGCTGCAAACGGTGGTCAACCTCGTCGAGCCGGTCGGCGTCATCTTTGTAAATGCGATCCGGATGGCGGTCGTCCCGCTGGTCGTCGCCAGCCTCATCGGCGGCATCATCGCGATCGGCGACCAGCGTTCGCTCACGCGGCTCGGCCTGCGAAGCATCGTCGTGTTCGCGTCGCTGGCCATCGCGGCAGCGGTATTGGCCACGTTGATTGCCGCCCCTGTGCTGGCGCGTCTGGACGTCGATCCGGCAGTCGCCGACGAGCTCCGTCAGGCGGCGAGCTCGAAGGGGACGGCACCCGCGGCCCCGCCATCCGTGGCGCAATGGTTCACGGACCTCGTGCCGGCGAATCCCATCAGGGCCGCCGCCGACGGCGCGATGCTGCCGCTCATTGTCTTTACGATCGCCTTTGGGGTGGCGCTCACAAGAGTCGCCCCAGAGCGTCGAGCAGCGGTCACCGGATTTTTTGCCGGCCTGGCAGACGCCATGATGGTGCTCGTCGGATGGGTCATCTCGCTCGCACCGATTGGCGTCTTTGCGCTGGCGGCGCCGCTTGCCGCGCGCATGGGCATGAGCGCGGCCGGCGCGCTCCTGTCGTACATCGCGCTCGCGGCGGGATTGACCGTCGTGATACTGGTCGTGCTGGTCTATCCCGCGACGGTGATTGTGGGGGGCGTGCCGCTGGGACGTCTGGCGCGGGCGTGCGCGCCGGCGCAGGCCGTGGCGATTTCCTCGCGATCGACGATGGCGTCGCTTCCCGCCATGATCGACGCCGCACGAACGCTTGGCGTGACCGATCGGGTGGCGGTGTTCGTGGTGCCGCTGGCGGCGTCGATGCTGCGCGTCGGCTCGGCGGTCGGGCAGACGGTCGCGGTTCTGTTCGCCGCGCGGCTCTTCAACGTGACCATCGCGCCGTTGCATCTGGCCGCCATCCTCGTCGTCACCGTGCTGACCACGTTTACCGTGCCCGGCATTCCGGGCGGCAGCATCGTCGTCATGGTGCCGATTCTGCTCGCGGCCAGCGTGCCGGCAGACGCCGTCGGGATTCTGCTGGGCGCCGATGCGATTCCAGATATGTTCAGGACGCTGGCGAACGTCACGGGCGGGATTGCGGCGGCGGCGATCGTGGATCGATCGATGCCCGAAGATCGGGTGCTGGACGTTTCGGCCAGGAAAACGGGAAGCCGGTAAGTCGTGAGAGGAGGGGCTGTGAACAGAAAAATGATCGGTAGTGCGGTGTGCATCGCGCTGGCGCTCGGGGCCTTCGGCAGAGCCCAGGGCGGCATCACCACGCCGGCGGCGCATTTTGGCTTCGAGATCACAGCCGACGGCACGTTCGCGATGTGGGATCAGGAAGTCGCCTACTACGAGAAGCTTGCGAAGGAATCGGATCGCATCGACCTGCAGGTGCTGGGCAAGAGCACGCAGGGCCGCCCTTTCATCATGCTGACGATGTCGTCGCCGCAGAATCTGGCGAAGCTCGATCGCTACAAAGAGATTTCCAGGCAGATGGCCGATCCGCGCGGGCTCACGCCGCAGCAGATCGACGCGTTGGCGGCAGAAGGCCGCGCCGTGGTCCTCGTGACGCTCGGCCAGCATTCCACCGAGGTCTCCTCGTCGCAGATGGGGCCGAAGCTGGTCT
>CAWHUA010000007.1:0-168149 GCA_963832375.1 Vicinamibacterales bacterium
TGCGCGAGCAAATCGAACAGGCGCTGATAGATGAACAGTTCGTTGTCGTCGAGGTTCAGGTACGCGTAAATGCGATCCTTTTCAAAAATGTAATCGCAGATCGCGACCTGTGAAAACAGATCGGCCTGGCGGCGATCGACCAGTTGCCGGTGCCGGTTCAGGAGGTAGAAGAGCTGCGCCTGCAGTGCCGCGCCGGGACGATCCGCGTAAAAATCGGCCAGGAAGGGATTTTCCTGATCCTCCCGGACCAGCGAGGCGTCGAGTCTCGCCGCGAGCCGTTCGGCGAGTGCCGACTTGCCTGCGCCAATCGGACCGTCGATCGCGATGTAGCGAAACTCCAACCCGCCGCAGTGTACCAAATCCACCGTTGCGGCTGGGCCGCTGCGGCCGAGAGGCCTTCGCACTTTTGCACCTGACGCACCTGTTATGATCCCGTTTTGACCGTGCTGCGCCGTATTTCATTCGCACTGATGTCTCTGGTCGCCGTGGGCTGCGGCGGAACGGCTCCGCTGCCCCCGCCCGTCGTGATCCCGTTCGAGACGAAAATGTCCTGGATTCTCCGCCTCGAGGATCAACGGATCCTTCGCGACGCGAGCGCGCCGGTCGCACCGCCTCCGATCGTGAAGCCGCCGGCGAAAGGCGAGGTCGTGCCGCCTCCACCGCCGCCGCCGCCCGATCTGGTGCTGTTGTTGAACGATACCGAGGCGCGCACCCGCCGCCGCGCCGCGATCGCCATCGGACGCGTCGGGTTGCCCGAAGGCGTGCCGGCGCTCGTCAAGGTGATGCAGGCCGATGCCGATCCTGAAGTCAGGCAGATGGCGGCGTTCGCGCTCGGATTGATCGGCGACCAGTCGGCCGTCGAACCGTTGCGTGCGGCCCTCGCCGATCCGTTGCCGCTCGTGGCCGGTCGCGCCGCGGAAGCGCTCGGTCTCATCGGCGACACGGCGTCGGCGCCGGCGATCAGCAAGATGATCGTGGCCAACACGGCCGCGGTGGCCGCGGTGCCCGCCGATGACAGTCGCACAGCGTCGGATCCTGCGGCAGAGGCCTGGAAGCTCGGCGTCTACGCGTTGACGCGCCTGAAAAGCTACGACAGCCTGGCGACGTCGCTTCTTGGTGCCGACGGTCAACCGCGCAGCCTGTGGTGGCCCGTCGCCTATGCGTTCCAGCGGATCGAGGACAAGCGGTCGCTTCCGGTGCTGCTGACGCTTGCGCGAGTCAACAGTGCGTACACGCGGGCGTTCGCGCTCAAGGGACTCGGAGCGCTGGGTGACGAATCGGCTGTGCCCGTGATCCTTGAATCCATCGATGCCGCGCATGCGACCAGCGGCGTCACAATCGAAGCCATCCGCGCGATCGGCCGCATCGGCGACGAGCGTGGCGAGCCGGTGCTGACCAAACTCCTCTACACGCGCGGGTTGAACCCGATGGCGCGGGCCGAAACGCTGCTGGCGCTTGGCGAATCGGATGGCCCGGTCAGTGTGGATGCGTTCGTCGATTTCATGGGCGATCCGCTTGCCGAACGTGCGGCTCGCGGCGCTGCAGGGATTTGCGAAGCGCGACGATGACACTTTCCTCACCGTGCTGTCGGGGCTCGATCCCGATCCCCATTGGAGCGTGCGCGCCGGGCTGGCCGCCATTCTCGGCACGAAAGATCCCGAGCGATCGCTGCCGCGGCTGACGCCGATGCTCGCGGACACCGACATGCGCGTCGTCCCGTCGGTGCTGACGGCGATGACCAAGTTGAAGGCACCGGATATCGCGAAGGTCCTGTTCGAGCATCTCGGCAAGGAAGACGTGAACGTCCGTGCCGCGGCTGCGTCGAACATCGGCGAGGTCCTGCCGGAGGGCGGCGTCGAGGCGCTGGTGGCGGCCTACAAGCGCGGCGAAGCCGATCTCGTCGTCGACACGCGCGCGGCTGCCCTCGACGCGCTCTCGAAATACGGCGCGACGGCTGCGGTGCCCACGCTTCGCACCGCGCTGGCCGACAAGGACTGGGCGATACGGGTGAAAGCCGCCGAACTGCTGAAGACGCTCGATCCGACGATCGACACCGCGCAGGCCATCAGGCCCGCACCCTCGTCGCGGTCGGTCAACTACGAGACGCCGGCGCTCATCACGCCGTCGGTTTCACCCCACGTCTTCATCGAGACGGCGAAAGGCACGATCGAAATCGAGCTCGACGTGCTCGACGCGCCGCTCACCTCGGACAGCTTCATCGCGCTGGCCCGCAAAGGCTACTTCGACGGTCTCACGTTCCATCGCGTCGTGCCGGATTTCGTCGTTCAGGGCGGCGATCCGCGCGGCGATGGTGAGGGCGGGCCGGGCTTTACGATTCGCGACGAGCTGAACCAGGAGCCGTATCTGCGCGGGACCGTCGGCATGGCGCTGTCGTGGCGGGATACCGGCGGCAGCCAGTTCTTCATCACCCACGGCCCGCAGCCGCATCTCGACGCCCGCTATACCGTCTTCGGCCGGGTTGTTGCGGGGATCGAGGTCGTCGACGCGATCAACCAGTGGGATGTCGTGACGCGGGTTCGAGTGTGGGACGGGGTGCAGTGAGGCTGAATCTAAAATCTGGAATCTACAACCTGGAAGGGAGAAGACAGGAGGCGATCGGTCCGACCGCCTCCTGAAAGGGGCCTAGCGCTTCTTGCCGCCCTTTTTCTTGCCGCCTTTTTTCGCCATTCGCGTCTCCCCCCTCTCGTCAGTAAGGTTGCGAGAACCCTTCGGCTCGTCTACCGCGATGCCTCTGCCGCCTGGCACGTCAGCACGCGTGTAACGGAACGGTCCTCGCTGAGCTCTTGCTGGGAATGATCAGTGCCGTAAAAAAAAAGAGGGGGTGTCATTGCTGAGCACCCCCGGAACCGGTGGGACGGCTACTACCGCTTCTTGCCGCCCTTTTTCTTTCCACCCTTTTTCGCCATTCTTCCTCCTTGAAGTTTGACTCGCTCAGCTGAAAAGCCGGACCGAGGTCTCACAACGGGTGGTCTGAGCCATCCACCCTCATACAAGATGTAGATTATGGATGAGAAAAATTTGAAGTCAACAAAAAAATGATTGAAAACACAAAATTTTTGGACTAGGTCAGCGGCACACGCGCGTCGCCGGCGCGCGTCTCATCGCCGCGCGAAGTTTCTCATTCAACTCCAGACGATCGTCGCGAGGCGTCTCGCGCTGCGCGCGCTCATACGCCGCGACCGCGTCCGCTCGTCGTCCCGATCGATCGTGCACGACACCCAGTTGGTAGTACGCGCGCGCGAGCGCGCCGTATGGCGCGACGGGCTTTCTGGCGATCACCGCGTTCAACTGTGCGATCGCGTTGTCGCTGTCGCACAACGCGTCGAGCTCCTGCGCGATGCCGAGCCGCGCGTGCACCTCCGATATCTCGGACATCGCGATGCGTCCTGTCTGCGCACCATCGAGCATCGATCGGTAGGTCTGCAGCGCCGCCTGATGGTTGCGGATGTAGTTGCCCTGCACGTCGGCGAGACGGATGTGGAACACGGGATTGTGCGGGTAGCGGTCGCGCAGCCCTTCGATCAGCCGCAGCGCCGTCGTGTGCTGGCGTTCGTACCAGAGATAGATGAGGTGAAGCTGGTAGTCGGCTTCGCCCCGCATCAGCACTCCCCTGGTGCGCGCCTGCTCCATTTCGCGCAGTCCCCCCGCGCGATCGCCGCCCGGCAGAAACATCAGCATCGCAATCAGGCGCGCGGCGCGTGGCGCGATGGCCGCGTAGTAGTGATACAGCCCCAGCCCGAAGTACGCGTCTCCGAGGGCAGGATCCATGTTGATCGTGAGCTGCAGCGAGTCGTGGATGCGCTTGCCGTCTCGCGCGGCCGAAAGATACTGGCCGCGAAGCCCGCGCAGGAGCACCCGCGTGCCGTACGCGCCGCCCAGATAGAACCAGGCTTCAGCCCGCTTGGGTTCCTTCGCCACCCATGTCTCACCGGATGCGATAGCGGCGTTGATCCGGTTCATCAGCGCGGTGTCGCCCGTCGTGTCGTCAGGATTCACGAGCAGGCGCCAGTAGCTGTTCACCGCCCCGATGACGTCGCAGGCCGGCTGGGGCGCCGGCGGACATGCGGACTTGAGCTGCCGCTCCGCTTCGTCGAAGCGCGCCTCGAGGACGAGCTCGTATGCCTTGACGAGAGGCTCGGGCGCGGTCAGGCCCGCCGCTCCGGCAGATGCCGGAGAAAGCGCCAGCCCACCGCAGACCGCCCAGAGAACCCGGAGAAGCGAGAACCGCTGCGATCCCTGTGGCACACGACATGTGCGCGCCGTCGTGCTCACGGCAAGGTCGTGCGGATCTGCTGTTTCTCGGCGTGGCGCTCTCGAGCGAGCGTGATGAGCCGATCGAGCAGCTCGGGATAGGGCACTCCCGACGCGGCCCACATTTTGGAATACATGCTGATCGTCGTGAAGCCTGGAATCGTGTTGATTTCGTTCACGTAGATCGTGCCCGTGGCGCCGTCCATGAGGAAATCGACCCGCGCCATGCCCGCGCAGTCGACCGCCCGGAACACGTCCACGGCCAGCCGTTTGATGTCGCTCGCGACATCTGGCGGCAATTCGGCGGGGATGATGACGCGCGAGTCGTCGTCCAGGTACTTGGCCTGGTAATCGTAGAACTCGCGCGATGGCGATGGGATGATCTCTCCTGGCACTGATGTTTCGGGGTCGTCGTTGCCGAGCACGGCCACCTCGATCTCGCGCGCGTTGGGCACCGCCGCTTCGATCACGATCTTGCGGTCGAACTCGGCCGCCGTGTCGATCGCCGCGGGCAGCGCCGCTTCGTTCTTGGCTTTGGAAATACCGACGCTGGAGCCGAGATTGGCCGGTTTCACGAACACCGGATAACCGAGCTGTCTGGTCACGTCGTTCGCGATCCGTGCGGGTGCGGCCATCCATTCGTTGCGCAGCACCACGAGGTACCTGGCCAGCGGCAGACCACGTGCCGCGAAAATCAGCTTGGCCGCCGCCTTGTCCATGCCGACCGCCGACGCGAGCACGCCCGCGCCCACATATGGGACGTTGGCGAGTTCCAGCAGCCCCTGCACCGTGCCGTCTTCGCCGTACGGACCATGCAGCACCGGAAACACGACGTCGAGCGCGAGGCCGGCGACGGCCGGGCTCGCGCCGCGGTCGATCGTCATGATCTGTTCCGCGCTCGGATGGGCGACGAGGTGCGCTTCGCGTCCATCACGTCCGATACGCCTGGCGGCGTCGGCGCGGCTCTGCTCGATGACGTCAGCCGCGGAGGACGATGACGGCAGGCGGTCGGCGATGACCCAGCGGCCGTCTTTCTCGATCCGGATCGGGATGGCTTCGTAACGAGCGTTGTCGAGGTTCTGGACGACCGCAGCGGCAGAGGCGATCGAGACCTCGTGCTCGCCCGATCGGCCGCCGTAGATGACGCCTACGCGAAGTTTTTTCAAAGTAGCTACTAATATACGATGCCGGCCCGATGTTCAATTTTCAAATCACCCACACGCACGGCGCGGCACGGCGCGGCGTGTTGACCACTCCGCACGGCGTGGTCAACACGCCGGCGTTCATGGCCGTCGGGACGCAGGGCGCGGTCAAGGCCGTGACGCAGCGCGATCTCGAAGATCTGGGATCGGAGATCGTCCTCGCCAACACCTATCACCTGTATCTCAGGCCGGGCGCCGATCGGATCGCGCGGCTGGGCGGACTCCACACATTCATGGGCTGGGACAAGCCGATTCTGACCGACAGCGGAGGCTACCAGGTGTTCAGCCTGGCCGCGCGGCGGACGGTGCGGGAAGAGGGGGCGACGTTCCGCTCGCATCTGGACGGCAGCGAGCATCTGCTGACGCCCGAATCGGCGGTCGACATTCAGGCGCAGCTTGGATCGGATGTCGCGATGGTGCTCGACGAATGTCTCGAGTATCCGGCCTCGCACGACCGCGCGCGCGAGTCGCTCGAGCGAACGGTGCGGTGGGCGAAGCGCGGGCGCGACCACTTCGTACGGCTGCGTGAAACCAATCCCGGGCAGGCGCAGTTCGGCATCATCCAGGGGGGCACCTACACGGATTTGCGCAGGCGCAGCGCCGACGAAACGGTTGCGATCGGGTTCGAGGCCTATGCGATTGGCGGTCTCAGCGTCGGCGAGCCCATCGCCGAGATGTACGACGTCACCGAGGAGACCGCGCAGTGGCTGCCGGCCGATCGTCCGCGGTACCTGATGGGCGTCGGCACACCAGTCGACCTGGTGGAAAGCGTTGCTCGAGGGATCGATATGTTCGACTGCGTACTGCCGACGCGCAATGCCCGTAACGGACAGCTATTCACGAGCGTCGGTCGTCTGAACATCAAGAATGCCGAATATGCGGAGGATGAAAATCCGGTCGATCCGGCGTGCACCTGCTACACCTGCCGCCACTTCTCGCGTGCCTATCTGCGCCATCTTTTTCTTTCCCGTGAAATGACGTCGGCTACCCTTAACACGTTGCATAATCTCCACTTTTACCTTGACACCATGCGTCGGCTAAGGGAGGCTATAGTGTTCTCCACATTGGAGGAAATCAGGCAGAGTTACCGCCGTATCTTTTCTGCTTAGACGGTCCGGATGATCCGGCTGTCCGCCACACTACTGTATGAATGTCGGTCCGTACAACCTGATGCTGGCCATGGGCTCGCCGCCGGGTCCTGGCGTCAATCCTTATATTCAGCTGATTCCGATCGCGCTCGTGTTCGCGATCTTTTATTTCATCATTCTCCTGCCGACCAAACGGAAGCAGAAGAAACTGCAGGAGTTTCTCGACGCGCTCAAGGTGGGCGACCGTGTGGTCACCAGCGGCGGCATCTACGGATCGGTTGTGAAGGTGAACGGCAATACCGTGCACCTCCAGATTGCCGAAAAGGTCCGCATCGAGCTCGCCAAGAACGCCATCGTCGGTTATCAGGGACAGGAGTCGCTGGCCGACAGCAAAAGCTGACACCATGTCGAACTTGCAGTGGAAGCTCACCCTCATCGCCGCCGTCTTCATCATCTTTTTCGGAGTGGGCGTGTACCCCATCCTCGCGACGCGCTACAACCTGCCGGCGCCGGGATGGCTGCGCGACCGCCAGCTGAAGCTGGGGCTCGATCTCAAAGGCGGCGTGCACCTCGTGCTGCGCGTGCAGACCGACGATGCGCTGCGGGTGAAGACCGAGCAGGACAGCGGCCGCCTTCAGGAAGAGCTGAAGCGCCGTTCGGTGCCGGCCACCGTCGCGATTCAGGACGTGACGACGTTCCGCGTCGATGGTGTGCCGTCCGCACAGGACCAGGCATTCCGCCAGGCGGCCGAGCAGGAGTCCATCGACTTCGAGCGGAGCACCGGTACCAACGGCAGCTACACGTTCCGGATGCGGCCGAACATCGCGCAGGCCCTGCGTGAGGAAGCGGTGGTTCAGGCGCGTCAGACAATCGAGCGCCGCGTCAACGAGCTGGGCGTCACCGAGCCGAGCATCGCACAGCAGGGCGCCGATCAGATCATCGTCCAGTTGCCGGGCGTCTCGGACGTGGATCGGGCAAAGGAAGTCATCGGCTCGCCCGGCATGCTCGAGCTGAAGCTGGTCGAGCAGGGGCCATCGCCGAGTCGGGAAGACGTCCTGCGCAGCACCGGTGGCATCGTGCCCCCCGACATGGAAGTGCTGAGCGGCGGGCGCGAGGCGGCGGCGGGCGGCGGCCCGATGTACTACCTCGTCAGACGCGTGGCCGCTGTCACAGGCCAGGACCTTCGCAGCGCGCGCGTGCAGCTCGACGAGAACAACTTGCCTGCGGTCGGGTTCACTCTGAACGCGAGCGGGGCGGCCGCGTTCTCGCGGGTAACCGGCGAAAACGTCGGCCGCTACCTCGCCATCGTGCTCGACAAGACGGTGCAGTCGGCCCCGACCATCAACTCGCGCATCGCGGGCGACGGGCAGATTGCGGGCGGGTTTACGCAGGAGGAAGCGCAGAACCTGGCGCTGATCCTGCGCTCGGGCGCGCTGCCCGCGACCCTCACCTACCTGCAGCAGCAGACGATCGGCCCGACGCTCGGCGCCGACTCGATTCGCGCGGGCGTCCTGGCCTCGCTGGCCGGCCTGCTGCTCATCGTGGCGTTTCTCCTGGTGTACTACAAGCTGTCGGGTATCAACGCCATCGTGGCGCTGGTGATGAACCTCATCATCCTGGTGGGCATGATGGCGTATGCGGGCGCCGTGATGACGCTGCCCGGCATCGCGGGCTTCATTCTCACCATCGGCATCGGCGTCGATTCGAACGTGCTGATCTTCGAGCGCATCAAGGAGGAGCTCGACGCGGGGAAGGGCGTCAAAGCCGCGATCAACTCCGGCTTCAGCCGGGTGTTTCTGACGCTGGTGGACACGCACGTCGCCGGCTTTATCGCCGCGGCGTTCCTCTTCCAGTTCGGCACCGGGCCGATCCGCGGGTTTGCCGTGACGCTGACCTTCGGGCTGATTTCCAATCTGTTCACCTCGACGTTCATCTCTAAGGCGCTCTTCGAGATGGTGCTGTCAGGACGCCGGCAGGTCCAGGCGTTGTCCATTTAGCCATGCATATTTTCAAGAACACCCACTACGACTTCCTCCGCTGGCGCTGGCAGGCCATGGCGCTTTCGGCCCTGGTCATCGGAGCCGGTCTTTTCATGATGCTGACGCGGGGCATCCCGCTCGGCGTCGAGTTCTCGGGCGGCACGAACATGATCGTCCGGTTCACATCGGCGGTGTCCGAAGATCAGATTCGGACGGCGCTGCAGTCGATTCCGCACGAAGTGCAGCAGTACGGCGAGCCCGGGTCGCATCAGATGCTCATCCGGCTGCCGCAGACGGTCCAGACCGAGCAGGGCGGCAACCTGTCGGCCGACGTGCCGAAGGTCGAGCAGTTGCTGAAAGCCGGCGGGCTGCCGGAATTCAAGCTGGAAGGCACCGAGATTGTCGGGCCGACCGTCGGCGCCGAGCTGCGGCGGCAGGCGATTTACGCCACGCTGCTGTCGATGCTGGGCATCACCGCCTGGATCGCCTTCCGCTTCCGCGTCTCGTTCGCGCTCGGGTCGATTATCGCGACGTTCCACGACGTGTTCGTCACGCTCGCGTTCCTCGCGTTCTTCCGCTACGAGATGTCGCTCAACGTCATCGCGGCGATGCTGACGATGGTCGGCTACTCGATGAACGACATGATCGTCATCTTCGATCGCGTGCGCGAGAACACGCGGCTGCAGAAGCGCGAGCCGCTGGAATCGGCCATCAACACCAGCCTGAATCAGACGCTCACCCGAACGGTCATCACCTCGGGCACGGTCTTCATCTCGGTCATGGCGCTGTATCTCTTCGGCGGAGAAGTGCTCGAAGCGTTCGCGTTCACGATGCTGGCCGGCACGATTGCGACGACCTATTCGGGGTGGTTCATCGCGCCGTCGCTCGCGATCATGCTCAGCCGGAAGCCTTCGGCCGCCCCGGCGCGCGCGGTGGCGGACGGTGCGTCCGGCGCGCGGGCGAAAGCGGAGAGCGCCGGCGGCGCGCTCGAGCAGCCGTCCCGCAAATCGAAGTCGCAGCGCAAGGCCCGCGCGACCTAACGCGCCCCACCGTTCTTCGTGACGCTTTTAGCTGCGGCGCTGCTCGGACTCGTACAGGGAATCACCGAGTTTCTGCCTGTGTCGTCGACCGCGCACATGCTGCTGGTCGGTGAGGCGATCGGCTATGAGGATCCAGGCGGGGTCTTTACCGTCACGATCCAGCTGGGATCCATCTTCGCGGTCGTCTGGCTCTACCGACAGAAGATCCTCACGGTGCTGTCGGCGCTTTCGACCAGCGCCGAGGCACGGCACTTCGCCACGGCCGTCATCATCGCGACGATTCCCGTTCTGGTCGCGGGCGCGCTCTTTGCCGATTACATCCAGTCCGTCCTCTACGAGAGTCCGTCGGTCTTTGCCGGGGCGTTCATCGCCGGCGGCATCGTGATGCTGCTGGTCGAGCGCCTGCGGCCCGTGCCCGTCGTGCTCGACGCCGAGCGCACGCCCCTCTCGCGTGCGTTCGGGGTCGGCCTGTGCCAGATGCTGGCGCTCGTGCCCGGCGTCTCGCGCTCGGGGGCCACGATCATCGGCGGGCTCGCGATGCGCCTCGACCGCGCCGCGGCGGCGGAGTTCTCGTTCTTCGTGGCGATTCCCACGATGTTCGCGGCGTCGGCCCACGAGTTCATCGAGGTGCGCAGCCATTTGACGAGCGCGCGCGCCCTGGAAATTCTCGTCGGCTTCACGATGGCGTTCGTCTCGTCGCTCCTCATCATCAAACCGTTCCTCGGCTTCGTGCGGCGGGCGGGGTTCGCGCCCTTCGCGTGGTACCGCATCGCGCTGGGCCTGGCGCTGGGGGCCGGCATCTGGGCCGGATGGGTGCGGGGATGATTCAGTGGCTGCGCCGGCGGTTCGTCACGGGGTTTTTCGTCCTGGTGCCCCTCGTGATCAGCTTCGTGGCGCTGGTCTGGCTGTTCGACGCCGTGGACGGGTTCACAGATCCGCTCTACCAGCGCTTTTTCAGGACGGGCGACCAGGCGGTGCCGCGGGGCCTGGGCATCGTCACGACCGCGGTCGTGGTCCTGTTCGTGGGCGTCGTGGCCACCAACGTGCTGGGCAAGCGTGTGCTGCAGCGGGCCGAAGGGTATCTCCTGCGTATTCCGGTATTTCGGACCGTCTATGGCCCGGTCAAGCAACTGGTCCTGGCCTTTTCGCCCGATAACGAATACGGGTTCAAGCGCGTGGTGATGATTCGAACGGAGTCGCGGGGTTATATACTTGGATTTCTAACCAAGGAGTTTTCCATCCAGTCGGCCGGCCAGACCGAATCGCTCATCGCCGTCTATGTCCCTACCAATCATCTCTATCTCGGTGACGTGGTCATCTGCCGGCGCGAGCACGCGTTCTTTCCGGACCTCAGTGTCGAGGAAGGGATTCGCGTCTTCCTCACCGGCGGCATGACTCTGCCGCCTCGCCTGGCCGACAAGCGCGTTGATAACGTGACGGGGAGATCATGATGAAGTGGTTCGTCCTAGTTCTGTTCGCCGTCCTGGCGATGGCGACGGAAGCCTCGGCCAGGCAGCAGCCCGCCGCGGCGCCGGTCCATGCGGGTGGTGGCGAGGCGAGCCTCGTGCTGCCCGACCTCGGGCAGGTCAGCATGCTCGGCTACAACTCGAGAACGCTGCTGGTGCTGGGCGTCGGCATCTGCATGCTCGGACTGCTCTTCGGTCTCGTCTCCTACTCGAGGCTGCAGAAGCTGCCCGTCCATCGATCGATGCTCGAGGTCTCGGAGCTCATCTACGAGACCTGCAAGACCTATCTCAAGACGCAGGGGCGGTTCATCCTCATTCTCGAGGTGTTCGTGGGGTTGATCATCGCGCTGTACTTCGGCCTGATCCTCCACTTCCCGCTGTCGCGTGTGTTCATCATCCTGCTGTTCAGCCTGGTCGGCATCGCGGGCAGCTACGGCGTCGCGTGGTTCGGCATCCGCGTCAACACGTTCGCGAATTCGCGCACGGCGTTCGCGAGCCTGCGAGGGAAGCCGTTCCCGCTGATGGCGATTCCGCTCGAGGCCGGCATGAGCATCGGCATGCTGCTCATCAGCGTCGAGCTCTTCATCATGCTGTGCATCCTGCTGTGGATTCCGCGCGACCTGGCGGGCTCGTGCTTTCTGGGGTTCGCGATCGGCGAGTCGCTCGGCGCCTCGGCGCTGCGGATTGCCGGCGGCATTTTCACGAAGATCGCCGACATCGGCGCGGACCTGATGAAGATCGTCTTCAACATCAAGGAGGACGACGCGCGCAATCCGGGCGTCATCGCCGACTGCACGGGCGACAACGCGGGTGATTCGGTCGGTCCGAGCGCCGACGGGTTCGAGACCTACGGCGTCACCGGCGTCGCGCTGATCACGTTCATCCTGACGGCGGTCGCCGACGAGACCGTGCAGGTGCAGCTGCTCGTGTGGATCTTCATGATTCGCGCGATGATGGTGATCGCCAGCGGCCTGTCGTACCTGCTCAACAACGTCATGGTGCGGGGCAAGTACCTGAACGCGACGAAGATGAACTTCGAGGCGCCGCTCACCTCGCTGGTGTGGCTGACCTCGATCGTGTCGGTGGCGCTCACCTACCTGATTTCGTACCTCCTCATCCCTGAGCTGGGCGACGGCACCATGTGGTGGAAGCTGTCCAGCGTCATCACCTGCGGCACGCTGGCCGGCGCCATCATTCCCGAGCTCGTGAAGATCTTCACCTCCACCGAGTCGGCCCACGTGAAAGAGGTCGTGATCTCGTCGCGCGAGGGTGGCGCGTCGCTCAACATCCTGGCGGGCCTGGTCGCGGGCAACTTCAGCGCCTACTGGCTGGGATTGAGCATCGTGTCGCTGATGGGCATGGCCTACCTGGTGAGCCTGATGGGCTTCGACACGCTGATGATCGCCGCGCCGGTGTTCGCGTTCGGCCTCGTGGCGTTCGGCTTCCTCGGCATGGGTCCGGTCACGATTGCGGTGGACTCGTACGGTCCCGTCACCGACAACGCGCAGTCGGTCTTCGAGCTGTCGGTCATCGAACGGTTGCCGGGCATCAAGGAGGAGATCAAGCGCGACTACGGCTTTACGCCCGACTTCGCGATCGCCAAGCACCTGCTCGAAGAGAACGACGGCGCCGGCAATACCTTCAAGGCGACCGCCAAGCCCGTGCTCATCGGCACCGCCGTCGTTGGGTCGACGACGATGATTTTTTCGATCGTGGTGCTGCTGACCGCCGGGCTGACGCAGAACGTAGAGAAGCTGTCGATCCTGCACGCGCCGTTTCTCCTGGGATTGATCACGGGCGGCGCGGTCATCTACTGGTTCACGGGCGCGTCGACGCAGGCCGTGACGACCGGCGCCTATCGCGCGGTGGAGTTCATCAAGGCAAACATCCGGCTGGACGGTGTCGAGAAGGCGTCGGTCGAAGACAGCAAGCGCGTGGTCGAGATCTGCACGCAGTACGCGCAGAAGGGGATGTTCAACATCTTCCTGGCCGTGTTCTTCTCGACCCTGGCGTTTGCCTTCCTCGAGCCGTACTTTTTCATCGGCTATCTGATTTCGATCGCGCTCTTCGGATTGTTCCAGGCGATCTTCATGGCCAACGCCGGCGGGGCCTGGGACAACGCGAAAAAGGTCGTCGAAGTCGAGCTGAAGGAGAAAGGGACGCCGCTGCACGCCGCAACCGTCGTGGGCGATACCGTCGGGGATCCGTTCAAGGACACGTCGTCGGTGGCCATGAACCCCGTCATCAAGTTCACGACGCTCTTCGGGCTGCTGGCGGTCGAGCTGGCAGTCCAACTGACTGCAAATCAAGGGCCGGGAGTCACCCGGTTCCTCTCCGCGCTGTTCCTGGCGGCCTCGCTGGTGTTCGTCTGGCGGTCGTTCTACGCCATGCGGATCAAGTCGGGCGGCGCCGCGTGACCGGACTGTGACAAATCGCTGAACCCGGCGGATTTGTACGGTAAACGCACCCGTTTGCGGGTTGACATTGCCGGTACCGGGTCATATGATTCGCGGGTTTTCCTAAAACGGCTGACTATTTTGGGTGATCCCCTCAAGTTCGCCGCCCCTCGTGCCGAGGGGCCGGGGCGGGCGGACGGGGGATGGCGCGGACCATAATCCCGATTGCGGTGTCTAATCCAAGTGCCCCGTTTAATTGACACTCGTTTTTGGGACGTTGGATAATCGCCGACCCCTCAACTTTCGGCAGGAGGATTGACGTGGCACGCGAGATGTTCGGTGACGTCGTGAAACCCTCGATCACCGTGGGGAGCAAGCAGTGGTACACGCTCCCGCTGTCGATCCTGGCGCACGTGGCAGTCATCGCTGTATTGATTGTGATTCCGCTCCTGGCGGCCGACGTCTTGCCGACGCCACCGGAAATGATGGGCGCGTTCGTGGCCGCCCCTCCACCGCCGCCGCCGCCGCCGCCACCACCGCCGCCGCCGCAGGCCGCGGCGCCGAAACCGGTCATGGAAGTGAACCCGTCGGCCGCACCGGTGCAGGCGCCTTCGGAGATCAAGCCTGAAACCGGCCTCGACGTCTCGCAGGAGCGCGTCGCGACGGTCGCGGGCGATATCGGCGGCGTCGTCGGAGGTATTCCCGGCGGTGTGCCCGAAGCCCCTCCACCCCCCCCGCCGCCCCCCGCTCCCGTTCGAGTCGGCGGCGCCATTCAGCCCCCGAAGAAAGTCAGAGATCAGAGTCCGGTGTACCCGCCGATCGCACAGTCGGCGCGCGTGCAGGGCGTCGTGATTCTCGAAGCGACCATCGGCCCCGACGGCAAGGTGCAGGACGTGCGCGTCCTGCGTTCGATTCCGCTGCTCGACGCGGCGGCCATCGAAGCCGTGCGGCAATGGCAGTACACGCCGACGCTGTTGAACAACGTGCCGGTGCCGGTCATCATGACGGTGACCGTGAATTTCACTCTACGGTAGTAGTCGCCCACGGGTCCGGCCGGTGCCGGGCACTACGGACTTTTCTCTTTACTTAAGGAGCGGACGATGGAAGGCGGACTTGACTTAATTGAAATGTGGCGTCAGATGGGCTTCATCGCGAAAGCCGTGGCCTGGATTCTCTTCTTCATGTCGATGTGGTCGATCGGCGTCGCCGTCGAGCGCATCTACACGTTCATTCAGGCAAAGAACCAGTCGAAGATCTATGCCCCGCAAGTCGCGAAGCACCTGAAGGACGGCCGCCTGAAGGATGCCATCGCCATCTCGACCAACAAGAACTATCGCTACAGCCACCTTGCGAAAGTCGTGCTCGCCGGCCTGCAGGAATATCAGTTCCAGCAGGAGAACGCGGGCGGCCTCAGCCGTGAGGAGCTGCTCGACACCGTGCGCCGCTCGATTCAGCGCGCGACCGCACTGACCGCCAACGACCTGAAGAAGGGCGTCAGCGCCCTCGCGACCATCGGCGCGACGGCGCCGTTCGTCGGACTGCTCGGCACGGTCGTCGGCGTCATCAACGCGTTCACCGGTATCGCGTCGACCGGCTCGGGTGGTATCGGCGCCGTCTCTGCCGGTATTGCCGAAGCGCTCGTCGAGACCGCGCTCGGGCTGCTCGTGGCGATTCCGGCGGTGTGGTTCTACAACTACCTTACCGGTCGCATCGAGTACTTCAACGTCGAGATGGACAACTCGTCGTCCGAGCTGGTGGACTACTTCATCAAGAAGACGGCGTAGGCAACTATTGAACTGACGATCTAGGGATCTGTTGATCTGAAGATCCCTAGATCAGTAGTTCCCTAGATCAAAAGTTACAGGGAGTAACCCTTATGTCAATGGATGTTGGCGGCGCTAAAGGTGGCGTCAAATCCGATATCAACGTGACGCCGCTCGTGGACGTCATGCTGGTGCTGTTGATCATCATGATGCTCGTCGCGCCGATGCTCCAGAAGGGCGTCGACGTGAAGCTGCCGGAGGCCGCGAACACGAGCGACAAGCCCGAGACGCAGGGGCAGACGGTCGTCGGTATTCAGGCCAATAAGCAAATCTTCCTGAACTCGGTGCCGGTCCGCCAGGCAGACCTCGGCAGCCGAGTGGCGGATCTCGTCGCGAGTTCGGCCGAAAAAGTGGTCCTCATCAAGGCCGACCAGGACGTGGACTACGGCACGGTGATGGAGACGATGGACAATCTTCGAGCGGCGGGAATCGAAGATATGGGCCTCATCACCGACCCGAAAGCCCGGGCGATGTCAGGGGGAGGCAACTAATGGCGACCAAGCACGGTCACGCCCACAAGCACTTCGGCGCGGAGATGAACGTCAAGTCGAAGAGCCTTGAGGCGAGCGCGGACATGAACGTCACGCCCATGATCGACGTGCTCCTCGTGTTGCTCGTCATCTTCATGGCGGCGCTGCCGCTCACGCAGAAAGGCCTCGACATCAACCTGCCGGCGGAAACGCAGCAGGCTCAGCAGCAGCAGGTCGACAGCAGCCAGATCGTGCTCGAGATGTCGGCCGATCGGATCATGTCGGTCAACAAACAGCCGGTCAGCAACCTCGGCGAGCTCGAAACGCGGCTGCGCACCATCTTCGAGCAGCGCCAGGAGAAGACGATGTTCATCACCGCCGCTCCGACGCTGCGGTACGGCGAAATCGTCGCCGTCATCGACGCGGCCAAGGGCGCCGGCGTCGAGAAGGTCGGCATCGTCACCGAAGGCATGCGCAGGGCCGCAGGCGTGACGGGGAATTAGGGAAGGAAAGTAGAAAGTAGAAAGTAAAAAGTAAAAAGTAGAAAGTAGAAAGTAAAAAGTCGAAAGGCCGGTGCCGTGCGGTGCCGGCCTTTTTCTTTTGTCGCCTCTCCTTTCGGTAGCGCAGGGCTTCAGCCCTGCCTAGCGAAACAAGCGGGCAACGTAATCGCGTTCGTGAGCGCCGAACCAGGGCGGCTCGCCGGCCGCGGCATTCTCGGCGGCCCGCTCCGGGCGCGAGGTGGCGGGTATCGTCACGTGGCATCGCGGATCGCTGAGAATCCATTTGATCAGGGCCTGTGCCCAGGTCGTCACGCCGAACGCGCGCAGCGGCTCGAGGTCGCCCTGCGCCGGCGGGCGCCGCAGCAGGCTGCCTTCGCCGAACGGCCGCATCACGATGACGCCCAGGCCGAGGTCGGCGGCGAGCGGAAGGATCGTGCGCTCGACCTCGCGCTGGCGGGGGTTGCAGGGAACCTGGATCGCGCCGACGCGGCCCGTCTTCATCACGGTCGCCAGCTCGCCGAACGCGCTCGAACTGTAGTGGGTGGCGCCGATGACGCGAACCCGTCCAGCGTCGCGCTCGGCTTCGATCATAGCGAGATGTTCGCGCCAGTTCACGAGGTTGTGAACCTGGTAGATATCCACGACGCCGTTGAAGAGGCGCATGGCCCGATCGATCTGCTGGCGCCCGTCGCGTGCCGACGACGCCCACACTTTCGTGGCCACGATCGCATCGGCGCGACGCCACGACAACGCGTCGGCCACGACGCGCTCCGCTTCGCCATACATCGGTGAGGAATCGACGAAGCTGGCGCCTGATGCCAGCGCCCGATCGATGGTCGCGTGTGCATTGGCTTCGACCGCGGCCCCTCTCACGTCGAACGTACGCCACGTGCCAAGGCCGACCACGGGCACTTCGAGGCCGCTCGCACCCAGCGGGCGCATCTCCATAAAAAAACAGGGCGGGTCTTGACCTGCAAGACCCGCCCTGCCTCTAAGTCACTTTTTACTTTCTACTTCTTACTTTCTACTTTCCACTATGCCCCCGCGGCCTGCTTCTTCTTCAAGCCGGCGGCCCGCTCTTGAAGCTGATTCGCTTCGGTGAGCATCGCCTTCTGCCGTGCGGCGTCTTTTTCGATGGCGGCCTGATTTCTCAGCAGCAGACCCTTGTATGCGACCGCATCGACGTAGTCGGGGTTCAAGGCGAGCGCCTTCTCGACCGACTCGAGGCCCTTCGTCGCGTATTCCCGCCGCTGGTTTTCGTTGAGGCGGGTATTGCGGTATCCCTCGTCCCAGTAGTAGCTCGCGATGGCCTGGTGCGCTTCGGGGTTGTTCGGCTCGAGCACCGCGCGCTGCGAGACCGCTTCGATGAGCTTGTCGAACTCGGCCTGCCGCTGATAGTAGCCGGCGAGCCGCTGGTAGACGATGGGTTGCTTCGGCGCCGCTTCCTTGGCTTTCAGCAGCATGGCCTCGGCCTGTCCGAGCTCGCCCGCGTCCTCGTAGATCTGCGCAAGGACGAAGTAGTTCGTCGTGTCGCTCGGATCGAGCTGGATCATCCGCTGCACGATCGCTTCGGCTTCGACGGGATCGTTCAGCTTGTCCGGGCCGTACGCGGCGACCAGATAGTCCATCGACAACTTCTTCATCTTCGGGTCGGACTCTTTTTCGGCGGCGAGCTTGTAGTTTTCGATCGCTTTGGTGAGAAGGGCGTCGTTCTCAGCCTCGCCCTTGCGCGCCGGTTTGTAGAGGTTGTCGTAGCTGTTGCCGAGGAAGAAGTAGGCATGGACCAGATTCGGGTCGGCCGCGGTTTGCGGATCCGCGATCACCTCGGTGTACCGCTCGGCCGCTTCGGTGTAGTTTTGAGCCTGGTAAGCCGTGTTGGCGTCTTTGAATGCTTTCCGCGCCTGGAGATTTGCCAACTGGCCACATGCCGACAACGCCACGGCCGCGACGACGGCGGCTGAGGCCAGAATCGCCTTGCTTCGCACACGCATCAGATCCCCCTTCAATTACGAAACCGCGCGAATTTTGGAGAAAAACCCGCCAAGTATATGAACGCCCCAAAGCCAAGTCAAGGATGCTTTAGAATGTCCTAACCATTTGCCGATACTTGGGTTAGACACCGTTTTGGCCGTTTGGTTCTCGCAGCAGGGTCGGCGGTTCGGGTGTTCGGCGGGTGTGGGGCCCCTGTTTGGGGCCCCGCGACAAAACAATGATTCGATTTGAAGACCTTCTCGAGCAGGTGCGGACCTACACCTCGGACGAGGAACGCGAATTCCTCCGCCGGGCTTACGTGTTTTCCGCATTGGAGCACAAGGGACAGGTGCGCCATTCCGGCGAGCCGTACCTGGTGCACCCGCTCGAGGTGGCGAGCATCCTGGCCGACATGCGGCTCGATCCCGTCGCCATCGCCGCCGGCCTGCTGCACGACGTCGTCGAAGACACGCTGACGACGATTGAGAAGATTCAGGAGCACTTCGGTCCCGAGGTGGCCCATGTCGTCGAGGGGGTCACCAAGATCAGTGCCATCCCCTTCTCCTCGAGCGAAGAGCGGCAGGCCGAGAACTTCCGCAAGATGCTCCTGGCCATGGTCGACGACATCCGGGTCATCCTCGTCAAGCTCGCCGATCGTCTCCACAACATGCGTACGCTGTCGCACATGTCGGAAGATCGGCAGACGCGCACGGCCCAGGAGACGCTCGACATCTACGCGCCGATTGCCAACCGCCTGGGCATGAGCAAGATCAAGAACGAGCTCGAGGAGTTGTCGTTCAAGTACCTCGATTCGACGGGCTACCAGTCGCTGACCACGAAAGTCGAGGGCAAGCGCAAGGCGGCCGAGGCCGAGATCGACTATCTCAAGAACACCATCACGGCGAAGCTGAGCGAGGCTCAGGTTCCCATCAAGCAGGTGGATGGACGGCTCAAGCGCCTCTACAGCATCAACCAGAAGCTCAAGCGCCAGCGCATCGAGCTCGACCAGGTGTACGACTTCGTGGCCCTGCGCATCATCACCGACAGCGTGAAGGACTGCTATGCCGCCCTGGGCATCATCCATCAGACCTGGTCGCCGGTGCCCGGGCGCATCAAGGACTTCATCGCCATGCCGCGCCCGAACGGCTACCAGTCGCTGCACACGTCGGTGATCAGCGAGCGCGGCGTGCCGTTCGAGGTGCAGATTCGCACCGAGGAAATGCACCGTCACGCGGAGGAAGGCATCGCGGCGCACTGGAAGTACAAGGAAGGGCGCATCGGCGACCATCGCGACGAGCGTCATTTCCACTGGATCCGGCAGCTGCTCGAAGTGCAGCAGGAAGTGCGCGACCCGCACGAGTTCATCCAGAACCTCAAGGTCGACCTGTATCCCGAAGAGGTCTACATCTTCACCCCGAAGGGACAGGTGAAGGCCTTTCCCCGCGGGGCGACGCCGGTCGATTTCGCCTACGCCATTCACACCGATATCGGCCACCAGTGCGTGGGCGGGCGGGTGAACGGCAAGATGGTGCCGCTGCGTACGCGGCTGCGCAACGGCGATATCGTGGAAATCGTCACCAATTCCGGCCACAAGCCAAGCCGCGACTGGTTGAACTTCGTCGTGACCGCCCGGGCGCGCAATAAAATCAAGCACTTCGTCCAGGCCGAAGAGCGTGCGCGCAGCGTGGAGCTCGGCAAGCGGTTGCTCGAGAAGGAAGCCCGCCGCTTCTCTCTGAACCCGGCGACCCTCTTCGACAGCGAGGTGTTCAAGAAGCTGGCGGCTGATTACGGTGCGAGCGACGAGATTTTCGCGGAAATCGGCTACGGCAAGGTGGCGCCGAGAAAGCTGCTGGCGAAGCTGGTACCTCAGGATGAGCTGAAGGAGAAGCCGCCGGCAACCGGCGTCGTCTCTGTGGTCCGCAAGGTGCTGGGCGTGGCGGGAGCGGGCGCCGGCGAAGACAAGATCAAGGTGAGCGGCGTCGACGACCTCATGGTCGTCCGCGCGCGTTGCTGCAATCCGATTCGCGGCGAGAAGATCGTCGGCTACATCACCCGCGGCAAGGGTGTGTCGGTGCACTCGGCGTCGTGCCCGAACGTCATGAACCTGCTGTACGACCCCGAGCGGCGCATCGACGTCGAGTGGGATACGGCGGCGGACACGTCACGCTACATCGTGCGGTTGACGATGCAGGTGGAAGATCGCAAGGGGATTCTCGCGGACGTCAGCTCGCGGATAGCCGCCATCAACACGAACATCACCAACGTCGAGGCCACCGGCGCCGACAGCGATCATCTCGGCCGCATCAACATGGCCGTGGAGATCAAGGACGTGAAGCACCTCGAGAAAGTCATCAAGCTGCTGAAAGGCGTCGAGGGTGTCCTCGACGTCGAACGTTCCGCCGCCCGCCCGTAGGCTATCTCAACGCCAAGACGCTAAGACGCAAAGGATTTCTTTTGGACGACAAGAATCAGCCGAGAAACGCAATCACATCGACTTCGATGCGGGCGTCGCGTGGCAGACGGGCGGCCTGGATGGTCGAGCGGGCAGGCTGCGGCGGCGTGAAGAACGTCGCGTAGACCTCGTTCATCGCGGCGAAGTCGGAGAGATCCGCGAGATAGACGGTCGTGCGGACCACGTGCTGGAACGACGCGCCGCCGGCCTTCAGGATTTCCCCGATGTTCTGGAACGCGCGTCGCGTCTGGTCGGCGATGCTTCCGCCAACCAGCTCATTGGTCGCTGGATCGATGGGAACCTGCCCCGAGACAAAGAGGAACTGACCAGCCCTGATGGCCTGCGAATACGGCCCCAGCGCCTTGGGCGCCGACCCGGTCGAAACGGGGGAGAGCATCGTCAGGCGGCTTTGGTGACTTTGTTCGAGCGCAGACAGCGGGTGCAGACACGGATGCGGCGGACGCCGCCATTGATCAGGGCGCGAACAGTCTGCAGGTTCGGCTCGAAACGGCGTGGACGCACGTTATGCGCATGGCTGACTGTCCGGCCGACGACGGGCTTCTTCCCACACACTTCACAACTCTTGGCCATTATTTCCTCCAGAAGGAACCGGTAATTATAACTCACGGAATGATGATCGACGAGGCCGGGGCGGTCGGTGTCTCGGGCTCTTCCGTTCCCGGCGGGGGCGTCAGCACGCGGGCGAACAGGTGCTGCAGTTCGCTGGCCCCCCGTTCCGGGTCGGTGCCCGCCGACGGATAGGCGGCCATCGTTCTGGCCCCGTGCTCGATGCGTCGCAGTGCAATTGCTGCGTCGCGTTCGAGTGCAGAGCCGGCATTTTTTACCACCTCGGCCACCATGGTTTTGAGCTCGGCCATCAGCCGGGATGCCGCCACCGACGCCGGCTGATGTTCGTAGACGATGCCACGCGCCGAGGTCTCGAGCGTCGAGGCCAGCGCGCTCGCGGCCTGGGCGATATCGTCGTCCACGAGCTTCTGCAGACCCTCGGACTGGTGACGCGATGTCAGCGCGGCCAGCATCAGGAATACGCGTGCCTGGCGCTCCGATAGCCCCTGCATCAGCGGCAACATGATGGCGCGATCCATCTCCTGTTGGCGCTGGACCACGGCAGGGGGATGGTGGCGTGATGCAGACAAATATCCGCAATCCGGCGGGCAGTTAATCTCGACGAGGCGCTTTGTGCCGCAACATACCGCGCAAATCTGCTGATTCAGGGCCGGGCACGCCCGCTTGGCTTTGCGTTGGTTGCAGACCGGACACGGCATAGTGTGTCGAATCGTCCAGATTGATTAAACCGTAATTGTCCTCTATTAACGACCTTGTCGCTCGATGTCTTTAAACCGAACCGCCAGGGGCTCGCCGGCGTCTAATTGTTACGAGTTACGAAATAGCGGAGAGCCAATGAACGGGATGAGATAAGTCTAGCGTGATGAGGGAGATAGACTCATGCAGTTCGGGCAGGTGCGGCCCGTGACGGGGAAAGGCAGCCTTTTCTTCCCCAGTCCCGCCCCTCCTTACCCGCGCAAGTCCCCCGATTCTGCAAGACAGACTGAGTACGACGGGTAGGCATTCTATTTGCAATAGGCGCAGCACGAACGATTCGGGGAATGACTAGATTTGAGACACGGCGGAAGGAGTCGGAATCATGAAGACGACGACAGGCAAACAGACCTCCTCAGCGAACGACGACGCCCGCTATTCCGATCTGAAGCGGATGCTCGAGGAGCGCCGTAAAGAGATCCTGAGCGAGGTTCAGGGTCGCATTCGGGATCAGCGAGAAGCGGACGCGTGGGGCAAGGTAAACGAAGTCCTGGACGCCGGCGAAAGTTCCGAAGCCGATATTCAGGAAGACATCGAGTTCGCGCTGATTCAGATGAAGGCGGAGACGCTCACCAAGGTCAACGACGCACTGCATCGGCTCGAGGTCGGCAACTACGGCTACTGCGCGGACTGCGGCGGCGAAATCTCGGACAAGCGCCTCCGGGCGCTGCCGTTCGCGGTGCGGTGCAAGGACTGCGAAGAGGGCCGGGAAATGGCGGTCGAACGCGAAAAGGTGGCTGCGCAAAAGCGTAACGGTCCGTCGTTCTTCTTCGGAGACATGTCAAGCTAATACGGCGTCCCTTTCCAAGCAGGCTCCGCCGTCACGGGCGGAGCCTGTAGCCCGCCCGCACGAACAAGAAACCGCGACAAGCTATAAACTGCAGGACCAACGGGGGGTGTCACCATGGGTCGTGAAGACGAGCGTCTCGAAATCGGGGAAGCGTCTGCCGAGCACCCGGTCGCGATACCGAGCGAGCTGCCGATTCTTCCGCTGCGCGACACGGTGTTGTTTCCGAATTCGTTTCTGCCGCTGGCGGTCGCCCGCGAAAGCTCGGTGCGGCTCATCGAAGAAGCGATCAGCGGAAGCAAGCTGGTTGGCGTGTTCACGCAGCGCGACGCGTCGGTCGAGGAGCCGACCCAGGACGATCTCCACCGGATCGGTACCGCCACGCACATTCACAAGATGTTCAAGCTGCCCGATGGCAGCCTGCGCCTGATCGTTCAGGGGCTGTCCCGCCTCCAGCTGGAGTCGATCACGGTCGCGCGCCCGTACCTGCGGGCCCGCGTGAATCCGGCGGACGACACGATGCGGGACGAAGACCGTCTCGAGATCGACGCGCTCCAGCGGAACATCAAGACCAATTTCCAGCACGTCGTCTCGCTGTCGCCGCTCCTGTCCGACGATCTGCAGGCGCTGGCGATGAACATCACCGAGCCGGGCCGGCTCGCCGACTTCATCGCGTCGAGCCTGGCCACGTTGAGCACCGCGGTCAAGCAGGAAGTGCTCGAGACGGTCGACGTGCGCTCGCGCCTTGATTTGCTCAACCGCCTGCTCATCAAGGAAGCCGAGGTGCTCGAGCTGGGGTCGAAAATCCAGTCGCAGGTGCAGTCGGAGGTCGGCAAGAACCAGCGCGAATACTTCCTGCGCGAGCAGATGAAGGCGATTCAGAAAGAGCTCGGCGAAGGCGACGATCAGACCAAGGAGGTCGAAGAGCTTCGCGAAAAGATCGAAGCTGTCGGCATGCCGGACGCGGTCAAGAAGGAAGCCAAACGCGAGCTCGATCGCCTGTCGAGAATGCCGGTGGCGGCCGCCGAATACACGGTCTCGCGTACATATCTCGACTGGCTGATCGCGCTGCCCTGGGCGAAGCGCACCGACGAAGTGATCGACCTGGCGCGCACCAAGGGCGTGCTGGACGCGGATCACACCGGTCTCGAGAAGGCGAAGGATCGCATCCTCGAGTACCTCGCAGTGCGGAAGCTCAACCCGACGATGAAGGGGCCGATCCTCTGCTTCGCGGGCCCTCCGGGAGTCGGCAAGACGTCGCTCGCGAAATCGATTGCCAATTCACTCGATCGGAAGTTCGTGCGGGTCTCGCTGGGAGGCATGCGCGACGAGGCGGAGATTCGCGGGCATCGCCGGACCTACATCGGGGCGCTGCCGGGCCAGATCATCCAGGGGCTCCGCCGGGCGGAGTCCAAGAACCCGGTGTTCATCCTCGACGAAATCGACAAGCTGGGATCGGACTTCCGCGGCGACCCGAGCTCGGCGCTGCTCGAAGTGCTCGACCCCGAACAGAACAACTCGTTCCGCGATCACTATCTCGATGTGCCGTTCGACTTGTCCGAAGTGCTGTTTGTGACGACGGCGAACGTGCTCGACACGATTCCACCGCCGCTGCGCGACAGAATGGAAGTGCTCGAGCTGCCCGGGTATACCGAGGAGGAGAAGCTCAAGATTGCGAAAGAGCACCTCGTCGCCAAGCAGGTGGCGAACCACGGGCTGACGGCCGAGATGGTGACGTTTACGGATGACGCCATCCGCCTCGTGATTCGCGGCTACACGCGTGAGGCGGGGGTCCGTAATCTCGAGCGCGAGATCGCGTCGCTCGTGCGGAAGATCGCGCGGCGCCGCGCGGAAGGGCAGGAAGAGCCGGTCGACCTCACCCGCGACACCGTCGTCGGGCTGCTCGGCGCGCCTCGATATCTCGATGAGGAAATCGAGGAGCGCACGAAGAACCCGGGTGTGGCGATCGGCATGGCCTGGACGCCGGTCGGCGGCGAGGTCCTCTTCATCGAAGCGTCGCGCATGCAGGGCGCTGGCACGCTGACCCTGACGGGCCATCTCGGCGACGTCATGAAAGAGTCGGCCAGGGCGGCGCTGTCGTGGTTCCGGGCGCACGCCGCGCAGTTCAACGTCGATCCCGACTTCTACAAGTCGGCCGAGATCCATCTGCACGTGCCGTCGGGCGCCATTCCCAAGGACGGGCCGTCGGCGGGCGTCACGATGGCGGTGGCGCTGGCGTCGGAGCTGACGGGCCGGCCGGTTCGCGGCGACATTGCGATGACCGGCGAGATTACCTTGTCCGGGCGCGTGCTGCCGGTCGGCGGCATCAAGGAAAAGGTGCTGGCGGCTCGACGGCTGGGAGTGAAGGAGATCATTCTGCCGCGGCAGAACGACAAGGACGTGAAGGAGGACCTCAACGAGGAGCTTCGGCGCGACCTGACGATCCACCTGGTCTCGACCATCGACGAAGCCGTGCTGCTGGCGTTGACGCCTTCGACGAGCTCGCACCGCGAGCGGCGCAACGCGACACGGGTACAGGGGACGGTGCAATAAATTCCCTACCAGGGATGAGGGACTAGGGATTGGGGATTAGGTCAGAACGCGCGTGACACGCGTCGCAGATCCAATCTCCAATCCCTGATCCCCAATCACTATAGTAGCAACGTCTCCCCCCGTCTTCATGTCGCTGATCCGAGTCAGTGTCAGGTTCCGTGCGCAATAGCTTGTTGTTGACAGCCGACACCAACGGGTTGTAGTGTCGTCTGTCGACACCATGACGCGCCGCGAGATTCCAGACCTTCTTCCGGGCACTCTCGACCTCCTCATTCTCCGCACACTACAAACGACACCGCTGCACGGATGGGCTATCTCGGAGCGCATACAGCAGATCTCCGAGGACGTTCTGCAGATCAACCAGGGCTCGCTCTATCCCGCATTGCACCGCCTCGAGCATCAGGGGTGGATCGAAGCTGAGTGGAGCGTCTCGGAGCTGGGGCGGCGAGCGAAGTACTACCGCCTCACGGCGTCTGGGCGCCGTCAGCTGGCCGTCGAGGCGGACGAATGGGACCGTATGTCCAGGGCCATCGGGCGGGTGTTGAAGCTGGCATAACGCTTATGACGTTCCGCGATTTGCAGCTTCGGATGCGCGCGCTCTTCGCACGGCGAAGGGTCGAGCGCGAGCTGGATGAGGAGCTTGCCTTCCATATCGAGCGCGAGGCCGAAAAGCTCGTCGCGAGCGGCATGAGCCGGCCGGACGCCATGTTCAAGGCACGCGCGCGATTTGGACCAACGTCGCTCGCGGCCGAAGAATGCCGCGACGCCCGCGGCACGGCATTCCTGGACGATGGAATCCGTGACGTCCGATACGCGCTCCGCTCATTCCGGCGCGCACCGCTGTTCGCCAGTACGGTCGTGACGACCGTGGCGCTCAGCGTCGGTCTGCTCACCGTCGCCTTCAGCTTTTTCAACACGATGTTTTTCCGCGTTGATGAGGTCCAGAGACCGGACGAGCTGTATGGCGTCGAACGGCCGGTGCGCCCAGGCGTCGACGAGTGGGTGGCCTTCACCCGTCCAGAATACGAAGCGCTGCGGCGCGAGACCCGTGTCTTTTCCGACGTGTTCGCGCGGTTTGGGGCCCATGTCCGGATCGACGGCCGTATGACGAACGTCCATCTGGTTACCGGCAATTTTTTTCAGGTGCTCGGTGTGAATGCCGCGCTCGGACGCACACTCGTACCCGCGGACGACGAGCGGGTCGATCCTCGCCCCGTCCTTGTCCTCAGCCACCGGCACTGGCAGCGCCAGTTCGCGGGCGATCCGGCCGCAGTCGGCCGCAGCCTGCTCATCAACGGCGCCGAGTTCGAAATCGTCGGCGTCATGCCGGACGGATTTCGCGGGCTCGGGCTCGGCCCGCCCGACTACTGGGCGCCGCTCTCGCTCCTCGGCCAGTTCCGAAGGATGCATGCGGGCAGTGAAGACACAGTTGCGATCGGCATCATTGGCCGCCTCAAGCCGGATGTGTCGCGCCATGCAGCAATTGCCATGCTGCGGGCATGGGCAGCGGGACGACATTACGCGAACGCGGCCGACCGTGATGCGGCAGCGAATATCACGATCGAGCCTCGACGGGGAACGGTGAATGACGGTCTCGCGGAAGGACTGCTCGTGTTCTCGCCTATCTTCTTTGCTTTCGGACTTGTCCTGATGATCGGCTGCACGAACGTGGCGAATCTCCTGCTCGCGCGCGGCGTCGCCCGCCAGCGTGAGATCGGGGTGCGGTTGGCGCTCGGTGCCTCGCGTCGCCGTGTCATTCGTCAGCTCCTCACGGAAAGCCTTCTGCTGGGACTCGTCTCCGCGGCTTTGGGCCTTCTGGTTTCTCGAGTGGTCCTAGAGATCGCGCTGTCCGTGGTCCGTAGCACGATGCCCGCCGAGATTGCGGAGACCGTCAGTGTCGGCTCTGCCCCCGCAGTCGATTGGCGTGTGGTCGGATTCATCCTTGTTGCCGCCGTCGCATCGACGATCCTGTTCGGCCTGGCGCCCGCGCTGCAGGCGACGCGCATCGAGGTGGTGCGGACGATGCGGGGCGAAATCGGGAAGGACGCGCGCCCGGGCCGCTCGCGCAATGTGTTGATCGGCGCCCAGGTCACCGCCTCCGCCCTGTTGTTGATTTGCGCCGGGGTCTTTCTGCGCAGTGCGATGAGTGCTGCGAATCACTCTCCCGGGATACGGACCGCGGACACCGTGGATATCGGGATTGACAATGAGCCATTGCGTACGGCGCTGATCCAGGCCGTCACCGCACACCCATCAGTCGCCGCTGTATCAGCGTCGTGGCCAGATGTGCACAGCGCGCCGCAGAACGTCGTCGGAAACAAGCAGGGTGTCTCGTACCGGTTTGTCTCGTCCGAATATTTCGACGTGCTCGGTATCCCGATACTGCGGGGCCGCGCATTCGCAGGTTCCGAATCGGGCGCCGCTGTCGCGGTGGTCTCGGAAACTGCCGCGCGCCGACTCTGGCCGGGTGGCAATGCGGTGGGCCAGGAGCTGCAGCTCGAACCTCCTATTGACCGTTCTCGCCGTGCCCCCGAACCGCCCGAACCGCCGCTGGCGTCACGAACCCTCATGGTCATCGGGGTCGCACGCGACATCCCCGGCACTCGTTTCGGCTTCATCCGACCGGTCGACGTGTACGTGCCGACGACTCCGGCACAGGCTCGAACGTCGCTGATCGTGCGCGTCCACGGCGACCCTCACGTCGCACGCGGTGCGTTGCTCGAGCACCTGACGAAAATCGATCCCAACATGGGCGGGATCATGACGCTCCGGACCCTGGCAAACACCGGGACGTACATCCTGCAGATCGCGTTCTGGGTGACAGTCGTGATCGGAGGGCTCGCACTGGCGTTGACGGTGTCGGGCCTCTTCAGCATGCTGTCGTACGTGATTGAGCAGCGTGCGAAGGAGATTAGCGTGCGTATGGCGCTTGGTGCGACGGCAGGGAGCGTGGCCGCCCTGGTTTTGTCGCAATTGGCGCGTCCGGTCGCGCTCGGCCTGGTGGCGGGAGGAAGCCTCGCCGCGGCGCTCACAGCCATTCTCATGGCGACCCCTGCCGCGACTGAAATCGGCGGCGTCGTCCGAATGTTCGACCCGCTGGCCTATGCCGGCGGCGTATTGACCATCGTCGCCGCGTGCGCCCTCGCCGCGTCTATTCCTGCGCTCCGCGCCGCGCGCATCGACCCAATGAGGACACTCAGGCAGGAATGAGGGTTTCCGGCTGTAAGTGCAGGGATTAGGGGTTCGGGGGAATGTTACCGACGTTTCCGGTTGAAACAGCCAGAAGGCGCTGAACGCGCGTGACATGCGTCGCAGACCTAATCCCCAATCCCCAATCCCTAATCACAACAGCGTCAGTCCCAGAGCCGTCTTCATATCCCTAATCTCACCGGCTTTCACCATCCGCCGTACGTCCTCGACCGCGAATTCCTTCACGTTCAGAATTTCATCAGGGTCCTGATGCGCGGCGGGCTCGTCCGGGCGGCGCTCGCGCAGGCCGGTCAGCAGAAAGAAGTGCATCACCTCGTCGCAGAAGCCCGGTGACGGGAAGAAACTGAGCCGCTTCTCCGCCTTGCCGGCGATCTTGCCGACCTCTTCGTGGCACTCGCGCAGCGCCGCGTCAACCAGGCTCTCGTTGGGCTCGAGCGTGCCCGCGGGAAGTTCCCAGAGCCATTCGTTGACCACGTAGCGGTACTGGCGAACGAGCAGAATGCGATCCGGCGCCGTCATCGGCATCAGCACGACAGAGCCGCGATGACGCACGACCTCCATCTTCACGGTTCGACCGTCCGCAAAGACCACCTGGTCGACCGTGATGTTGAAGACGCGTCCGGTGTAGATCGCGTCGGATCGTCTTACGTCAGGGGGTGCTTCGCTCATAGTCTTCCGGCAGGATCTCGTCGAGAAGGGTTTGCAGATCGCGCGGCAGCGGCGCTTCGAACTCCATCTTACGTCCGTCCGAAGGGTGATGGAATACGAGACGTCCCGCATGCAGAAACGGCCGATCGAGGCCGAGCACGGGGCGAAGATCGCCGGGGACCCTTCTGCGGAGCCCGCCGTACGCCGCGTCGCCGACGATCGGATGCCCGATCGCGCTCAGGTGCACGCGTATCTGATGAGTACGCCCGGTGGCGATCGCCACGTGGATCAGCGTGACGCCGGGGATCTGCAGCGCGGCGGTGATCCGCGTGGCCGCCGATCGTGCGCGGCGCGCGCGTGCCGACATCTTCTTGCGGTCGGCCGGGTCCCGGCCGATCGGCAGATCGATGCGCCGGCCAGCCTGGACGACGCCCCACACGAGCGCGACGTATTCCTTTTCCACTTCGCGATCGTGGAACTGGCGCGCGAGCTCGGCGTGCGCGCGGTCGTTCTTGGCCACCACCATCAGGCCCGAGGTTCCGCGATCGAGGCGATGGACGATGCCGGGCCTCAGCTCTCCGCCGATGCCGCTCAGGTCGTCCACCTCGTGCAGCAAGGCGTTGACGAGCGTGCCCTGCGCGTGGCCGGCGGCGGGATGGACGACCATACCGGCGGGTTTGTTGACGACGATCAGGTCCGCATCCTGGTAGACGATGTCGAGGTCGAGATCCTCGGGCTCCGGCGCCGCGCTCGTCGGTTCGGGAATCTCGATGCCGACGGCCTCGCCTCCGCGTACCACTCGATTGGCTGGAACCGCCCGGCCGGCGACGGTGACTTTGCCGTCCTTGATGAGGCGCTGAATCCGGGAGCGCGAGTGGCCCGCCAGCACGCTCGTGAGATACCGATCGATGCGGACGCCTGCCTCTTCAGCCGTGACGACGAGATCGTGGCGGGGAGACATGGATGGGTGATGATCTCAGGTTCGTGAGGTTCGTAGGTTCGTATGGTTCGTAGGGTTCGCGAGGTTCGTCGCTCGCGCGAACGATTCAGGCGAACCTGACGAACTCCACGAACTTTACGAACCCACGAACTTTACGAACCTACGAACCTCGTGTCCTTTCACGCCGCCCGCCTGGCGGCCTTGGCCGGCTCGGGCGAAATCGTGCGCCGCAGATAGATGAGCATCGCGAGGCTGAGCGGCGCCAGCAGGACCGAGATGAACTGCGACGTCGAGAGCCCTATCAAGAAACCGCGCTCGTCGGCGCGGTAGAACTCGATGACGAACCGCGAGATGGCGTAGAGGAGCATGTAGCCCCAGAACGTGCGTCCGGGGTAGGGACGCCCCTTCTTCTCGGTGACGAGCAGAAAAATCAGGATGAGGAGCTCCGCGCCCGCCTCGTACACCTGAGTGGGATGCAAGGGTACGTTCAACGGGGTGCCGACATTGGCGGCGGCAAAGGGATCGGTGAACGTCACCGCCCAGGCCACGTTGGTCTGGCGCCCGTAACAGCATCCGGCCATCAGGCAGCCCATCCGGCCGATGACGTGCCCCAACGCAATTCCCGGCGCGAACATGTCGCACGTCGTCCAGAAGGGCAGGGCGTGACGCCGGATATACCAGAACGCGACGAGCGTTGCCGTGATGAGGCCGCCGTAAAACACGCCGCCCGAGCGCGCGAGCACGAGAATCTCGTCCGGGTTGTTGCGAAAATAATTGAAGTTGACGACCAGGAGCAGCAGCTTGGCGCCGACGAGCGCCGCGATGACGATGTAGACGCCGAGATCGAGCAGGCGTCCCGGGTCGAGGCGGGCCTTCCGTCCGCGGACGATGGCGAGCTGCAGCCCAGCCAGGTAGGCGGCGGCCAGCATCACTCCGTAGGTGTAGATCGTCAGCGGCCCGATGCCGAAGATCTCCGGGATTTCAAACAGTCTCGGGTACACGTCCTACTCCAAGCACGTCGAGCAGCATCAGAATCACACCAACGGTAATTGCCGAGTCGGCGACGTTGAAAGCCCAGAAATGAATGCCCCGCCAGTACACGTCGACGAAGTCCACCACATAGCCCATCGTGGCGCGGTCGATGAGGTTACCCACGGCCCCGCCGAGAATCAAGGCCAGACCGTAGCGTGCTATCAGCTGCGTTGATGGCAGGGTGAGCGCGTAGCTGGCGACCGCTCCAAGCGCGATCAGCGCGACGATCACCATGACGGCCGGCTTGTACGCAAAGTCGACGCCGTTCAGCATACCAAACGCCGCGCCGGTGTTGCGCACGTGCGTCAGATCGAAGAACCCCGGGATGACCGTCACGCTCTCATACAGCGGCAGCCTGGCCCTGACCGCAGCCTTGCTGGCCTGATCGAGCGCGACGATGACGGCAACCGTGACGAGCTCCGGCAGACGTGCCAACCGTTGTCCCGTCCCCACCGATCTCGTGGCGTCGACCGCATCCATCACGAGTTAACCGTTTCCGCCAGCGCGTCCTGGCAGCGATCGCAGATACCGGGGCGTTCCGGATCGGACGACACGTTGGCTACATACCGCCAGCAGCGCTCGCACTTGACGCCCCTGGCGCGATCGATCGAAATCTCCAGCCCCCCGACCCTGTGTCCCTTCGCGCACGTCGACCTCGGAGACGATGAAGAGCATCGCAAGCTGGGCTTCGTGCGACCTCAGGAGGGCGAGGTCATCTCCTGTGGCAGACAACGTCACTTTGGCCTGGAGCGAGCTGCCGATTTGTTTGTCCTTGCGCAGCGGCTCGATCCTGGCCAGCACCTGGTCGCGGACGGCGATCAGCCGTTCCCATCGTGTCGTCAGCGCGGGATCGTCCAGCCCGTCGAGCGACGTCCCATCGGGAAACAGGGCCAGGTGCACCGACTCTTCGCGCGAGCCCGGCAGGTACTGCCAAAGCTCGTCGGTCGTGAACGACAGAATGGGCGCCAGCAGCCGGGCGAGGCCGTCGGCGATGACGTACATCGCCGTCTGGGCGGAGCGCCGTTCTTTCGAGCCGGACGCAAAGGTGTAGAGACGATCCTTGGATACGTCGGCGTAAAACGCGCTCAGGTCGACGGTCGCGAACGCGTTCACCGTCTGGAAGATCGTGCTGAAATCGTACGCGTCGTAGGCGGCGAGCGTTTGCTTCGCGACCTGGCCGTAGCGGAGCAGGATGTAGCGGTCTACCTCTTCGAGCGCGTCGAGGGGCACGCGATCGCGCAACGGGTCGAAGTCGTACAAGTTCCCGACGAGATAGCGAAGCGTGTTCCGGATCTTTCTGTACGCCTCGGAGGCGCGCGTGAGAATTTCCTTGCTCACGCGAATGTCTTCCCAGTAGTCGCTCATCGCTGCCCAGAGCCTCAGCACGTCCGCGCCGCTCTGGTTGATGACGTCCAGCGGAGCGATGACGTTGCCGATCGACTTCGACATTTTCTGCCCGTCGGTGTCGATGACGAAGCCGTTGGTCACGACCTGCCGGTACGGCGGACGTCCACGCGTGCCAAGCCCGAGCAGGAGCGAGCTCTGGAACCATCCGCGATGTTGGTCGCTGCCTTCGAGGTAGATGTCGGAGGGCCAGGTCAGCTCGGGCCTCACGGAGAGAACCGCCTCGTGGCTCGACCCGGAGTCGAACCACACGTCGAGAATGTTCATCTCTTTCTCGAACGTCGTGCCGTCGCACGAGGGACACACCAGCCCGGCGGGGACGAAGTCCTCGACAGGCCGCTCGTACCATGCGTCGGCTCCGTAGCTTTCGAAAACCCCGGCCGCCTTTTCGACCAGGGCTGGCGTGGTGATCGCTTCACCGCACTTGGTGCAATCCACCGCCGGAATCGGCACACCCCACACGCGCTGGCGCGAGATACACCAGTCGGGCCGGCTCGACACCATGTTGTAGATCCGGTCGTGGCCCCACGCGGGAATCCATTTCACGTCGTTGTCGATAGCGCTTATGGCCGCCTCGCGGAGCGTCTGCGGTGTCTTGCCGTCGGCGGCGATCGCAGGGTCGCCGTCCATACGGATGAACCACTGCGACGTCGCGAGGAAGATGACCGGGTTATGACACCGCCAGCAATGCGGATACTGATGGGAAAAATTCGATCGATGCAGCAGCCGGCTGCGTTCCTTCAGCGCCTGTTCGACACTCGCGTTGGCGTCGAACACACGTTGCCCCGAGAAGAGCTCGACGCTCTCGAGGAAATGGCCGGCGGGGCCCACCGGGGCGTAGATCTCGAGCCCGTATCTCTGGCCGGTGGCGAAGTCGTCGGCGCCATGCCCGGGCGCCGTGTGCACCGCGCCGGTGCCCGCGTCCAGCGTCACGTAGTCGGCCAGCACGGCAATCGAATCACGCGCGTACAACGGATGACGGAAGCGGAGCTGCTCGAGGTCGCCCCCCTTCATTTTCGCAACGGGCGCTCCAAAGAGGAGCCCCGTCGCCTCGGCCACTCGCGACGCAAGTCCTTCGGCCATGATGACGGCGCGCCCCTCGAGATCGTATGCGGCGTAGTCGAACTCGGGATGAAACGCGATGGCGAGGTTGGATGGAATCGTCCACGGCGTGGTCGTCCAGATCACAACCGACACGTTCCGGCCGGCGAGCTTCGGCACGCGTGCCTCGATTTCAGCCTGGCTCTCCGGCGCCAGCGGGAACTCGACGTAGATCGACGGCGAGACGTGGTCGGCGTATTCGACCTCCGCTTCGGCAAGCGCCGTGCGGCAGTGAATGCACCAGTGCACCGGCTTTTTGCCCTTGTAGACGAGCCCCTTCTCGACGAAGCGGCCGAACGTCCTGGCGATAGCCGCCTGATACCGATAATCCATCGTCAGGTAGGGCGCGTCCCAGGTGCCGAGGATCCCCAGCCGCTGAAACTGCTCGGTCATCGTGCCGATGAAGCGCTCGGCGTAAGCCCGGCACGCGCGGCAGAACTCGAGAACGCTCATGTCGCGCTTCTTGGCCCCGAGCTCTTTGTCGACCTTCAGCTCGATGGGCAGGCCGTGGCAGTCGAATCCCACGACGTACGGCGCGTCGTAGCCGGACATCGATTTCGATTTAACGATCAGCTCTTTCAGGATCTTGTTGAGGGCTGTTCCGATGTGAATGCTGCCGCTGGTATACGGAGGCCCGTCGTGGAGCACGAACTTGGGCTTCCCCGCGCGGGCTGCGCGCAGCGTTCCATACAGGTTCATCGCGTTCCATCGGGCGAGCATCTGCGGCTCGGCGACGGGCAGATTCGCCTTCATCGGAAAGTCGGTCCGCGGGAGATTGAGGGTGTCTTTCCAGTCTGACATGGAACACAGAATTCTACCTGTAAATGGCAAATGGCAAATGGCGCATGGCAAATCGGAGCGGCGTTGCCATCTGCCATCCGCCATCTGCCATGTTTGCGAAGTCTCTAAGGTTCCCAGATCTTGACGACGAAATTGCCGCTGTTGTCGGCGACGTGGTCGTCGTTGACACCCAGGAACAGACGACCGTTAGCCGTCATGTCCTGGGCGTTGGTCGTATCGCCAATCGAGAACGGTTGTCCGTTGCCCACGCGTCCGATGAGGACGCCCAACGGAATCGACGGAATCGGCGCATTGTCGGTGCGCCGGGCTTTCGTCGCCCCCGATGCCCGTGCGATGTCGTCGCCGTCGAAGCTGAGGCGGATTTCGCCTGAAGGTTCGAACCGCAGGTGCTGACCGCGCGTCACGTTGATGCGGGTGTTGGTCCAGGCCACGTTCGCTGGCACCACGATAGTTCGCGCGTTCGGCGGTGCGGCGGAACGACCAGGGTCGTCATCGCGACCGCCCTGTCCCCGTCCGGACTGGGCGATCGTCTGCGCCGCGACCGCGACTGTCCCGACCAGGAGTGCAATGAGAAGTGGTTTGCGCATGACGTCCAACCCAATCTATCAAAGCAACGAGCTTGCCAAACATTCTCGCCGGTTACGTGCACCGAAGTGGGGCGAAGCGGCCGGTATAATGGACAGCATATGACATCGACGGTTCTGGACAACGGGCTGAAGGTGCTCGTACAGGAGGTGCATACCGCTCCGCTGGCGTCGGTCTGGTGTTGGTACAAGGTGGGTTCCAAAGACGAAGTCACCGGACTCACGGGCGTGTCGCACTGGGTCGAGCACATGAATTTCAAGGGCACCACGAACATCCCGCGCGACCAGGTCAAAGGCATCATCGAGAAGTTCGGCGGCAGCTGGAACGGCTATACCTGGATCGATCAGACGACGTACATGGAAACGGCGTCAACCGCTGGTCTCGACCGGATGCTCTTCATCGAAGCCGAACGGATGGCCAATTGCCTGTACGATCCCGACGACTGCGAGTCCGAACGTACTGTCATCATCTCCGAACTGCAGGGCAGCGAAAACGATCCGGATACACTGCTCGAGCAGGAAGTGATTGCGGCCGCTTACAAGGTCCATCCGTATCGCCATCCCACGATTGGCTGGCTGTCCGACCTCCGGACGATGAGCCGCGACGATCTTTATCAGTACTACCGGCGAAACTACATTCCCAACAACGCCACGGTGGTCGTCGTCGGCGACGTCGAGACCGACGACGTGCTGCGCCGGGTCGAAAAGCAGTTCGGCAGCATTCCAGCGGGTGGCGCGCCGCGCCGCGTCAAAGTGATCGAGCCTGAGCAGTTGGGTGAACGGCGTGTGGAGGTGTCGCGGGAAGGCACGACCGCCTACCTGAAGCTTGCCTACCATGCACCGGCGGTGGGCGATGCCGATTTCTTTCCGATGCTCGCGCTCGATGCGATCCTCACCGGGGCCAAGGGCATCAATCTCTGGTCCAGCTTTCGCACGCCGCCGCCCCAGCGCAGCGCCCGACTGTATCGCGCGCTGGTCGAGCGCCGGCTTGCATCCAGCGTTGGCGCGGGACTGCTGCCGACCGAACATCCCTTCCTGTATCTGGTGTCGGCCACGGCCATGGAAGGCGTCGGCCTGCAGGACGTCGAAGCGGCGGCGACCGAAGCGCTGAACGAAGTGGCCACTCAGGGCATCAGCGAGCCCGAGCTGACCAAGGCAAAGAACCAGCTTCGCGCGCGGCTCGTGTTCGAGAACGACAGCGTAACCAACATCGGTCATCAGCTCGGCTATTACGAGACGGTGGCCAACCTCGAGCTGTATCGCGATGCCCCCGGCCGCATCGCCGGCGTCACCGCGAGCGAAGTGAATCAGGCGGCCAGGAAGTACCTGCGAAGCGACCGCCGCACCGTCGGGTGGTTCACCCCGAGCGGTGGAGACGTGGAATGACCACCGATCTTCAAAAGGGGATCGCCGCCGGCAGGCACGTGCTGGGGAATGGCACCGTCGTCGTCAGCAAGGAAGCGCGCACGGTGCCTGCCGTCACGATTCAGGTCGGAGTGCGGGCGGGCAGCATCTACGATTCCAATGCGCTGCTGGGGCTGAGCCACTTGACGTCGCGCGTGCTCGACCGCGGCACGCGCGAGAAGTCCAGCGAGCAGATTGCCGAAGCCCTCGACGAGCGCGGCGTGACGTTGAGCGTTGGCGCCAACCGCCACGTCATGTCGGTCAACTGCACATGTCTGGCAGAGGATTTCGAGGCCATGCTCGAGCTGGTCGGCGAGATCCTCATGCAGCCGGCGTTTCCCGAGGAAGAAATCGAGAAGCGAAAGGGCGAGGTCGCGAACGCCATCCGCCAGGACGAAGACAGCCCGGCGGCCATGGCGATGCTGACGCTCTTCGGCATGCTCTATCCCGAACAGCATCCGTACGGACGCCCCGCCAAAGGCACGCTCGAGAGCGTGGCGGGAATCGGACGGAGCGATCTGGTGGAATTTCACGAGGCGCGGTTTGCGCCCGCTGCGACCACCGTCATCATCGTGGGCGACGTCGATCGCCGGCGCGCCGACGACGCCGGCGAGAGAGTGTTCGGGGGATGGCGGAAGTCTGCCGCTGGAGATGTGACGCTCGCGCGCGTGCCCTCGGATCGGCCCAGACAGGAGCGGGTCATCCCGATGATGAACAAAGCGCAGGCCGACATCGCCTACGGCTTCACCACGATCGTCCGGAGCGATCCGCGCTACTACGCCTACACCCTGATGAACAACGCACTCGGGCAGTACGGCATCGGCGGACGGCTCGGCGACAGCATTCGCGAGCGGCAGGGGATGGCGTACTACGTTTTCAGCTCGTTCGACGCGAACGTCGTCGAGGGGCCGCTCGTCGTGCGTGCGGGCGTGAACCCCTCGAACGTCGATCGCGCCGTCAGGTCGATCGACGAGGAAATGGCGCGCATGACGAAAGAGGGACTGACCCCCGAAGAGCTCGCCGACTGCAAGCAGTACCTGATCGGATCGATTCCACGGCTGCTCGAAACCAACGGGGCCATTGCGACCTTCCTGCAGACGGCCGAATTCTTCGGCCTCGGCCTCGACCACGATGTCCGGCTGCCCGCGCTGCTCGATGCGGTGACGCTGGACGATGTGAATGCCGCGGCGCGGGATTCGCTCGACACGACCCGTGCGTCGCTCGTCGTGGCCGGGCCTTATCAGAAATGAACCAGACCGCGGCGGTCTTCTTCGACGTGGATTTCACGCTCATCTACCCGGGCCCCGCGTTCCAGGGTGAAGGGTACGAGGCGTTCTGCGCGCGGCATGGCGTGGCCGTCGATGCGGCGCGCTTTCCTGAAGCAGTGATCAGTGCGTCGCATATCCTCGATCGCGATCAGGATGCGGTCTACAACCCGCAGATCTTCATCGACTACACGTCGCACATCATCAAGGCGATGGGCGGATCGGGCGCTGGTGTGGAGCCCTGCGCGACGGAGATCTACCGGGAATGGGCCGCCTGCCAGCACTTCCAGCTCTACGAAGAAGTCCCCGAGGCGCTCGAAGCGCTCGCTGCGCGCGACCTCGTGCTGGGCTTGATTTCGAACACGCACCGGTGCCTCGAGGCTTTCCAGGAGCACTTCGAGCTCGACGGGCTCATCGACGTGGCCGTCTCGTCGTCGCAGCACGGGTTCATGAAGCCGCACCCGAGCATCTTCGAGGCGGCGCTGAAGCTGGCGGGCGTGCGAGCCGCAGACGCGGTGATGGTGGGCGACAGCCTGACACAGGACATCGAAGGGGCGAGGCGTATCGGGATGAGAGGCGTGCTGGTGAGGCGATCCGACGCAGGTGGCCATGCGCCAGACCCGGGCGTGCCGGTCATTCGGAGTCTAAGAGAGCTTCCTTCGTTGCTGTGAGAGAGGGCACAGAGCGGATCTCAACACGGAGGCACGGAGGCACGGAGACTTTGAATTCTTTTTCAGAAAAGAAAAAAAGCTCCGTGTCTCTGTGCCTCCGTGTTGAGACCTGCTCCGTGCCCTCCTGCTAGCCGGGCGGCCAGTTCAGAGAACGTCCGCCGAGCACGTGCAGATGGATGTGGAACACGCTCTGTCCCGCCTGAGGACCTGTGTTGAACACGGTCCGGTAACCGAGATTCGACACGCCGCGCTCGCTGGCAAGCGCCGACGCACGCCTGAACATGCGACCGACGAGCGCATCGTGCCCGGGCGTCAGGTCGTTCAGCGATGGAATGTGGGTTTTTGGAATGACGAGCGCGTGCAGCGGCGCCTGCGGGTTGATGTCCTGGATCGCAATCAGGTCCGCGTCTTCGTACAGCGGCTTTACCGGGATGATGCCCGCGATGATCTTGCAGAAGAGACAGTCCTCGTTCGTCATCGTGCCGCTTCGTGCTTTTTGCGGCAGACAACCGTGCGCGGGATGTCCTGCAGGTCGTGCCGTATCGCCACCAGGTCGAGCGTGCTGACGACGTCCACCAGGGCTGTGACGGCATCGTCCTGACCCAGGCCGAACTCCATGATGAGCAGGCCGCCAGCCGCCAATCGCGCGACCGCCGCTTCGAGCACACTCCGGACGCCGTCGAGGCCGTCCTCGCCGCCAAACACAGCCACCGGCGGTTCGTAATCGCGTACTTCCGGCGTGAGCCCCGGCTGGGACACCGATGGCACGTACGGCGGATTCGAGACGATCACGTCGGCGACATCCTCGATGCCGTCGAGAAAGCTCGTCTCGACAAAACGGATCCGATCGGCGACACCGTGCCGCCGGGCGTTCTGCCGCGCAACCTCGAGCGCGCTGCGGGACACATCTGTGGCGATCACACGGGCGCCGGGTATCTCGCGCGCCAGGGCGACAGCAATGCAGCCACTGCCGGTGCCGATGTCCATGATGACGGGGCGCGTATCGCTGCCAATCCGCGCGAGCGTCTCTTCGATGATGAATTCCGTCTCGTGACGCGGGATCAGCACATCGGGGCCGACCTGGAACGCCATGCCCCAGAATTCCCGCGTGCCCAGGATGTACGACACGGGCTCGCGGCGCTCGCGCCGCGCGACCAGCGGCTCGTAGTTGAGGACGAACATGCTCGTCGCCCGCTCGTCGCGATCCGTGAGAAAGCGTGCGCGGTCCCAGCCAAGCACCTGCCGCGCGAGTACCTCGGCGTCGAGGGTGGCACTGTTGGCGCTGATGCCCGCCGTGACGAATCGATCACGGGCGCCGCGCACGAGGTCGTGAATGGTCATGACCATCAAGTCGTTGTGGCTTCTTTCAACTTCTCCGACTGGTAGTACATCGTCACTTCATCGAGCAGCTCGGTCAGGTCGCCGGTGCTCAACACCTCGGCGAGCTGGTGAGTGGTGAAGTCTACTCGATGATCGGTGATGCGGTTTTCCTTGAAATTGTAGGTACGGATCTTTTCGGAGCGCTCGCCGGTGCCGACCTGGCTGCGGCGGTCTTTGGCGATGGCTTCCTGCTGTTTGCGCATCTCCATCTCGTAGAGCCGCGAGCGCAGGACGCGCATGGCTTTCGCCTTATTCTTGATTTGTGATTTCTCGTCCTGTTGCGAGACGACCGTTCCAGTGGGAATGTGAGTGATGCGGACGGCCGAGTAGGTCGTGTTGACGCTCTGGCCGCCGGGGCCGCTCGAGCAGAAGGTATCGATCCGCAGGTCCTTGGCATCGATCTTCACGTCCACTTCCTCGGCTTCCGGCAGCACAGCGACCGTCACGGTCGACGTGTGAACCCGGCCGGCCGCCTCGGTCGCCGGGACGCGCTGCACGCGGTGGACACCGCTCTCGTACTTGAGTTTGCTGTAAGCGCCGCGCCCCTCGATCGTCGCGATCACTTCCTTGACGCCGCCGACGTCGCCGAAGCTCGTCGACATCACGTCCACGCGCCAGCCCTGCTTGTCGGCGAACTTCGTGTACATCTTGAACAGCTCAGAGGCGAACAGCGCCGCTTCTTCACCGCCCGTGCCCGCGCGGATCTCGAGCACCACGTTCTTCTGGTCGTTCGGATCTTTCGGGATGAGCAGGATCTTGATTTCAGCGACCAGGGCCTCGTGCCTGGCGTCGAGGCTCTTCAACTCCTCTCTGGCCAGCTCGCGCATGTCCGCATCGTCGCCCTTGGCCAACTCCTGGTTGTCCTCGATTTCCTTGAGAACGCCCTTGTACTCGCGGTACTTTTCGACGAGCGGCTCGATCTCGGCGAGCGCTTTCGCGTGCTTGCGATACTCGTTGGAGTCCGACTGAACGGACGGGGTCGCCAGGAGCGCGGAGAGCTCCTCGTAGTTCGCTTCAACGGAGTTGAGTTTCTCGAGCATCCTTGTCTTCTTAACAGAAGGTCAGAAGAGTGTCTTTACCCCCCGGAAACAGGCGGTAGAAACGCGACCTCGTCGCCATCGGCCACCATGGCCGTCATCCTGGAGTAATCGGCGTTCACCGCGGACGAAACGGACGACTCGTAGCGGGCCATCTCCGGAAATTCGGTCACCAGTCCCCGCCAGACGTCCGCAACGGTCGCGCCGGTCGGCACCTCTCGCGACAGATCGCCCGATCGGGCGATGTCGCGCAGCCGCGCAAAGAGCCGGACCGTTACGCGCATGCGCGTCGCACCGCCTCCAGCCGTGCCGCCTCGTCGTCGGGGTTGGCGGTGGCCCCCTCGATCCAGACCTCGCCACCCTCGAAAAACTCGTGCTTCCAGATCGGCACGATCTGCTTGACCCGCTCGATCACATATCGGCACGCCGCGAACGCCGCCGCACGGTGCGCACTGGCCGCGGCTATCACGATGCTCGCCTCGCCGATGGCGAGCCGTCCTATACGGTGGTGCACAGCCACCCGGATACCCGGCCACTCGCGCCCGGCCTCGCGGCAAATCTGCTCGAGGGCCTTGACCGCCATCGGCTCGTACGCCTCGTATTCGAGATGCGTCACCCGCCGGTTCAGGTTGTTGTCACGCACGACACCGATGAACGTGGCCACGGCGCCATGGCCTTCCCCGATCGACACCAGTCGAATCAGCGAATCCAGGTCGAGCACGCGGGAGGTCACGGCGATCGGGTTCATGCGGAACCCTACGATTATAAAGATAATTCCCAGAAGTGGTTGAGGAGGCGCGCGCCCCGCCCAATCTCGAACGAGTGCTCGATGGCGCCGGTGATGTACCGCTTCGCGTGCCCGACCGCCGACGGGACGTCGTCGCCCAATGCGAGCCGGGCGGCAATCGCCGACGCGAACGTGCACCCCGTACCGTGAACGCTGCCAACAGCCACGCGTGTGGCCTCGATTTCTGTGAACGTGCCGGCGTACAGCAGCACGTCCACCGCTTTCGACCCCTCCAGGTGTCCCCCCTTGACCACGACCGCCGCCGGGCCAAAGTCGAGGATGCGCCGGGCGGCATCCCGAGCCTGGTCGAGGGACTGGATTCGAACCCCCGACAGCGTTTCGGCTTCGGCGACATTGGGCGTCACGACCGTCGCGGCCGGAAGCAGGTTCGTCTTCAATACTGAGACGGCGTCGGGGGCCAGCAGGGTCCGGCTTCGGGGGCCGCTCGCCACCAGCAGGGGATCGACGACGAGCTTCAGCCGGGGGATCCGGCGGACCCTCTCGGCGACTACCCGCACGATATCCGCGGTGGCGAGCATGCCGGTCTTTACCGCCGCAATGTCGACGTCGGATGCGATCGCGTCGATTTGTGCCTGCACAAACTCCGGCGAGAGGGCGAGCACGTCGCGGACGCCATTGGTATCTTGCGCGGTGATGGCCGTCAACGCGGAAACACCATACACGCCAAGAGCGGCAAACGTCTTCAGGTCGGCCTGGACGCCGGCGCCCGCAATGGAATCGCTGCCCGCGATGGTGAGCGTCGTTCGCATGGGCTGAAGCTACCGGCCGAAGATCAGGAAATACTGATACGGCAGGAACTTGTGTTGCTCCACGAGCCTCAGTCCGGCGGTCTGCGCCTGCGCGATCACGACGCCCGGCGGCACTCGCTCTTCGGGCCCCGGCCCCGGCCCGCCTTCGCCCTCGCGGTAATCGATGATGCCGATGCGTCCCTGGGGCTTCAGCGTTCGTACGACGTTGCGGAGCAGGACGACGGGATGCTCCACTTCATGAAACGCATCGACCATGAGCACGGCATCGGGGTTGGCATTGGCCGGAAGACTCGGGTCGTCGTAACCGCCGAGCACCGGTGTGACGATATCGGTCAAGCCCTCACGTTGTATCCGGCGGACGATCGCTTGAATCATGAGACTCTGCACGTCGACGGCGTACACCCTGCCGTTCGGCCCGACGCGGCGCGCGAGCCGTGAAGTGAACCAGCCGCCGCCAGCCCCCAGGTCGAGGACCGTCGTGCCCTCGGCGATGTGCAGTGCATCCATCACCTGGTCGGGCTTCTGCCATGCCTCGCGATCGGGCGGTTCGAGCAGGCCCAGATCCTGCGGTGCGAAGAGTCGAGGCGTACGCGGGGGCTTTGGCGCAGCCGGCTTCTGCTGGGCGGACGGCATCCCGGAGCCTGCCACCGCGAGCGTGAGGACGAGGGCGATGACCCTGAGGTTCATTGGTCGGGTGCCGTCATGCGTTCGGGGGCGAGCAGGACGTCGAGCTCGCTGTCGGTCAGAATGCCTCGCTCCTTCGCGATCTGCCGGATCGATTTTCCCGTGCGCACAGATTCTTTCGCAATCTCGGCGGTGGCCGCGTACCCGATGCGAGGGCTCAGCGCGGTGGCTACCGCTGTACTGCGGTCGAGCAGCTCGCGGTTCCGGTTGGCGTCGGCTGTCATGCCCTCGATCGTTCTCGTGGCGAGCGCCGTCATCGCCCCGCGGAGAATCCGGGACGCGTGCAGCGCGTTCCAGGCGATGACCGGCATCATCACGTTCAGTTCGAGCTGTCCGGCCTCCGCGGCCATCGCCACGGTCAGATCGCAGCCCATCACCTGATAGCACACCTGGTTCACCATTTCGGGCACCGAGGGGTTTACCTTGCCCGGCATGATCGACGAACCCGGCTGCACGGCCGGGAGTGTGATTTCGGACAAACCCGCGCGCGGCCCCATGCTCAGCAGGCGCAGGTCGCTTGCGATTTTGCCGAGCTCGATCGAGAGCCGCCGCATGGCGCCGGAATACGCCGCCACGTCGCCCATGCTCTGAGTGACGCGAAAAAGGTTGGTGGCGCGGCGAAGCGGAAGCTGCGTGTACGAGCGCAGGTGGTCGACCGCGGTTTTCGCATAGTCCGCGCTCGCGTTCAAACCTGTCCCCACCGCGGTGGCGCCAAGATTCAACTCGGTCAACTGTGCCGACGCCGCGTCGACGTCGTCGGCGCCCCGCTGAATGCACGCGGCATATCCGCCGAACACTTCTCCCAGCGTGATGGGCACCGCGTCCTGCAGGTGCGTCCGCCCGACCTTCAGGATGCCCGCGAACTCGCGCGACTTGCGCTCGAGTGCGGCCTGCAGATTGCGCGCGCTCAGCACGAGCGGGCCATGATCGATCAGCAGCGCGAGGCGTGTGGCCGTCGGGAACACGTCGTTGGTGGATTGCGACATGTTTACGTGGTCGTTCGGATGGACCCTGTCGTACGTGCCTTTCGGCGCGCCCAGTATTTCCGCGGCGCGGTTGGCCAGCACTTCGTTCGCGTTCATGTTGTGCGACGTGCCGGCGCCCGCCTGGTACACGTCGACGATGAACTGATCGCGGAGTTGGCCGGCGAGCACTTCGTCGGCCGCGGCCATGATGGCGCGACCGATGTCTCCGGGCAGATGATCCAGGGCCATGTTGGCCGCCGCCGCCGCTTTCTTGACGAGGATGGTGGCCGTCACGAGCTCGTCCGGTGCGCGGAGGCCGCTGATCGGAAAGTTCTCGGCGGCGCGCTGTGTCTGGATCCCGTAGTACGCGTCGGCCGGAACGTCGTGCTCGCCCAACGGATCGCGCTCGCGGCGAACGTGGCGCTTGGCGTCCGTTTTCATCTCAGTACGTAGTCTCCGCCTTTAGGCAGACCTTGTCCACCGCCGGACGGACCTTGTCTATACTACCCGGATGCTTCCACGGTTTTTCGACAGCGTGCTCGACCTGGTGGTCAGAACGTCGACCGATTTGCCTCCCGACGTTCGAGCGGCCATGAAGGGTGCGATGGGAGCCGAGCAACCTGGTACGAAATCGTCCCAGGCGCTGAAGATCATTGCGCTGAATATCGATCAGGCCGCCGAGGGCGAAGGGGCGATCTGCCAGGACACTGGAATGCCGACCTTCGAGGTGCACGTACCGCGCGGGACGGATCAAATCTGGATGCGCCAGCAGATTCGCGAGGCCGTAGCGAAAGCGACCAGGCTCGGGAAGCTGCGGCCGAACTCCGTCGATTCGATCACGGGCGAAAACTCCGGCGACAACCTCGGCCCGGGCACGCCCATCATTCATTTCGATCAATGGGAAGAAGACGAGATCGAGGTGAAGCTCATTCTCAAGGGCGGCGGCTGCGAGAACATGAACATTCAGGTACTCGCTGCCGGCAGAGATCCCGAACCTCGGCCGGGCCGACCGCACACTCGAGGGCGTGCGCAAATGCATCCTGCACGCGGTCTGGCAGGCGCAGGGCAAAGGGTGCGCGCCGGGCGCCGTCGGCGTATGCATCGGCGGAGATCGCACCTCCGGGTACGTACACGCCAAAGAGCAGCTCTTCCGAACGCTCGACGACGTCAATCCCGATCCGAGGCTGGCCGATCTCGAAGCGAACATCATGGGCACGGCGAACACGCTCGGCATCGGCACCATGGGATTCGGCGGCGAGGTCAGCCTGATCGGGTGCAAGGTCGGCGTCCTCAATCGACTACCCGCCAGCTTCTTCGTCTCGGTGGCCTACGACTGCTGGGCGTTCCGGCGTCTCGGCGTCAGGCTCGATGCCCGCGATGGCTCGATCCTGCGATGGCTCTATCGCGATCCCAGCAATCCGACCATTCCGATGATGGATCAGGAGGGCTTCGTTCGGTCCGGCCGCGAGCTGCGTCTCGAGGCGCCCCTCGACGAGGCGACCGTGCGGTCGCTGAAGGTCGGCGATGTCGTGCTCGTGTCGGGCCGGATGTATACCGGACGGGACGCCGTGCACGCGCACCTGATGAAGCACGACCCGCCCGTCGATCTACGGGGCTCGGTGCTCTATCACTGCGGTCCCGTCGTCAAGAAAGAGGGGGAGCGCTGGACGGTCACGGCGGCCGGCCCCACCACCAGCATCCGTGAAGAGCCATACCAGGCCGAGATTCTTCGCCGTTACGGCGTTCGTGCCGTCATGGGCAAGGGCGGCATGGGAGCGAAGACGCTGCAGGGACTGAAGGAAACGGGTGCGGTGTACCTCAATGCCGTCGGCGGCGCGGCCCAGTACTACGCGCGCTGCATCGAGCGAACCGATGGCGTGTCGCTGACCGAGTTCGGCACGCCCGAGGCGATGTGGCACCTGTGGGTCAAGGACTTTCCGGCGATTGTCACGATGGATGCCCACGGCAACAGCCTGCACAAGGATCTCGAAGCGCAGTCGGCCGGGAAACTCCAGTCGCTCAGTACCCCCTGATCAACACTTTGCGGCCCGCGGCTCGATCGCGTCGAGATTGACGAGCTCGGGGCGCCGATAGCCTCGCTCCATGGCTCCCCGATCGAGATGCATCGTGGCGAGATCCTCGATCGCGACGAGCGGGAACGGCGTGGGCTCGGCGGTCTCGATCACTTTGGTGTAGCCGCCGCACGCGCCGCACAGCTCGACGCGCTGCTGCGGCTCCTTGACGTCCGGAGCCGCCGCCACGAAGTTCTCGCCCGCGTGTCCACAGTAGATGCAGCGGTGCGATTGGAGCGACCATCCGAGCGCGCAGTACCAGCAGCGCAGCACGCGCGCCGCATCCTGCGCTTCGATGTACGCCGGCCACGATCCGCAGAACGGGCAGTAGCCGCGATCCCATGCGGAAACGGGGTCGGGAGGGGTTTTCGCTGGATCGGTCCGAAAACCCCTCCCGACCCCGTTGTCGGCCAGATGATGCGCGAGCGGACTGCTGGCGAGCTCGCCAATCAGCCACAACAGGTCGGGTGAGAAGCCCATGTGCAGCGCGCTGGTCCGCACCGCCTCCTGATCACGTGCCAGCGAAACCCTCACCAGCGAAATGGCGTCTATAGAACGGGCCGCAACAGCCTCGCCGATGTGACGCGCGCTGTCGCCGGCCCCGCCCTCTGCCAATGCGGTGCATAAAGGCGGGATAAAACCGCCGAGCTGGAGTGGGATGTCGATTGTTTCATTCCGCACAGCCGGCACGCCCCGTGTCCGCTTGTCCGCAATCACGAGCGGGCTCAGGTTCAGCGACACGACCCCTGCGAGGCTGGCCGAGGCGTCGACGAGGAGCCCGAGGAGGCGCTGCTGAAGCGCGACGGCAGGGGCAAGATCGGGCGATTTTGCTTCGATTTCGGCCCATTTTGCCGCTGCGAGGCGCCACAATGGGTCGTGATGACGGGGTGGCACAGCGGGCCAGTATTGTATAATTTCCTCAGTGGGTTCCGGTGTTTGACCCAGGAGAAATCACATGATTAATGTTTCGTCCGCGGCAGCCTCCAAGATCACGGAGCTTCTGGCCGAAGAGCAGAAGCACAACAGCGGCCTGCGGGTGTTCGTGCAGGGCGGAGGGTGCTCAGGCTTCCAGTATGGGCTGATGATCGAGGAAAACGGCGGCGACGCCGACCAGGTCTTCGAGTCGAACGGCGTCAAGCTGTATGTCGATCCCATCAGCATCCGGTACCTCAAGGGCGCCGAGGTCGACTTTGTCGAGACGGTCACCGGCGGCGGCTTCACAATCAAGAATCCGATGGCCACGTCCACGTGTGGATGCGGCTCGTCGTTCACCACCGAAGAAGGCGGCGGCGGCGGACACCATCACTAATAGAGTGAAGGCGCGATCCTTCACTCCTTTTCCGGGTTCACCTGAAGCGCATGCAGACTACTGATGTCGATCGCGTGCGCCCGGCTGGCGGCAAACGGTCCAGCAAGCGCGATTTCATCATCAGTGCCTTCCTCCGCCAGGAGGGGCACCTGAGTGCTGACGATCTCGTCGATCTCATCCGCAAGGACGATCGCGGCATCAGCCGGGCCACCGTCTACCGTACGCTGCAATGGATGATGGACGCGGGGATTGCCCGCAAGGTCGATTTCGGCGAAGGCCGTTTCCGATTCGAGCATTCCTACCGGCATCCGCGGCACTTTCATCTGATTTGCAAGACCTGCAATCAGTCCTTCGAGTTCCTGAGCTCGGACATCGAGGCGCTGATTGAAGAAGTCGCGGCTGCCAGGAAGTTCGTCGGCAAGCAGAGCGTCGTGCAGATCTACGGTACGTGCGAGGCGTGTCAGACCGGCCGGCCCGCCGAAGCCAAGGGCGGGACCACCGAGATGATCTTCGCCCGCGATGCCCTGCGCATCGCGATCGCGACCGAGCGCAGCGGTCTCGAGTTCTACACCCGCGCCGCGCGCATCACCCAGGACGCACGGGGACGAACGATCTTCCAGAAACTGGCCGAGGAGGAGAAAGAGCATCTCGGCACGCTCGAAGCGCGCTACGCGCAGCTGCTCAAGAACGACCCGCAGCTCGAGTCGCGTCCCGCCTTCCTGTTTTTCAAGGGCGCGGCAAACGGCCTGTTCGCCCAGGGGGCCGAGCGGCTCTCCAAGGGCGTCAACGATCAGCAGGCGCTGCTCATTGGCATCAAGTGCGAGCGCGGATCGCATCAGTTCTTCAAGAAGTACGGCGAACGGTTCGAAGACTCGGAAGGCAAACAGATCTTCATGGAGTTTGCCGCCGAGGAGAAGGAGCACTTCGACCTGCTCGTCCGCGAATACAAGAACCTCATCGCCCGCAAAGGACGCCGGCGTCCGGCCCGGCAGCCGAAACCCGTCAAGACGCGCCGGCGTGTCAACGCCTGACGCGTGATTGATCTTCACCTCCACACAACCGCGTCCGATGGCCTGTACGATCCGGCGGCGCTCGTCGATCTCGCATGGCGCGCCGGCATCCGCACGATGAGCGTGACCGATCACGACACCGTGGCGGGGTTGCCGGAGGCCGCGCGTGCCGCGGCATCATCCGGCATCGCCTTCGTTCCCGGGATCGAAATTACGGCTGTTCACGAAGGCAGGGACGTACACGTGCTCGGGTATTTCATCGAGGCTGATACTCCCGGATTCGACACGTTCCTCGAGGAGCAGCGGGCCGATCGTGTGCGGCGTCTGAGCGCGATGGTCGGCAGGCTTGCCGAGTTGGGGAAGCCCGTCAATCTCGACGAGGTGCTGGTCTCGCATCCTCCCGGCCAGGCACTCGGCCGGCCGCTGATTGCGAAGGCACTCGTCAAAGCCGGTCATGCGGCCGACACGCGTGAGGCGTTCGATCGGTTAATCGGCGATCGCAAGCCGGCGTTCATCGCCCGCAGGGGCCCGACGCCCGCCGAGGTCATCGCCATCATCGGCCGGGCGGGCGGCCTCGCGTCGCTTGCGCATCCGGGATTGTTGAAGCGCGACGACCTGATTCCCGGGATGATCGACGCGGGCCTGACGGCGATCGAGGCCTTTCACAGCGAGCACGACGCGCCGACGACAGAACGCTATCTGGACTTCGCCGCGCGCCATGGCATCCTCGTGTCGGGCGGTTCCGATTATCACGGCGAGAAAGAGCGGCGACGGACGGCGTTCGGCACGGTGGGTCTTCCGCACAACCACTTCGAAATGCTGAAGGCGCGGGTCGCGCGCGTCACGCGGGAAGGTTGAATGGCGGCAGGCCTGCTGACGGCAATTTTCGCTTCGATTACCGGCATCGTCGCCGCGATGTACCTCGGCTACCAGAGCGCAAGCACCGGCGAGCTCGCGCAGCACATCTCGATCGGCTTCTTCAGCACGATGATCACGCTGCTGGCCCATTCGATGATGATGTTCTACTTTCTCGGCAAGGGGAAGGCGGTGAGAGAGGCGGCGGCGGAAGGGGGCCTCTCGAAGGACTTCGAGCGCCGCATCGCGGTCGTGCGAGCCCCTGTGTTTTCCGCTGCGACCGTCGCCATGCTTGCGACGATGACGACGGCGCTCCTGGGCGCGAGCGTCGATACGGGCGTCGTCCCGACGTGGGTGCACAGCGTGCTGGCGATCGCGACGCTCGTGGCCAACCTGCGCGCGCTTCAGCTCGAGATCAGGGCGCTGATGGAAAGCGGCCGTGTGGTCGCCGACGTCAATCGGCTACTGCAGTAAATGGGGCAGGACTCCTTCATCCTGACGGATGTGGAGAAGCAGTACGGCGGCCTGAGACCGCTCCGGGTTCGCGACCTGCGCATCCCGGCCGGCACGGTCACGATGATCGTCGGCTTCGATCGCCCGTCCGCCGAGGTCTTCATCAATCTTGTAACGGGCGCCACGCTGCCGGACAAGGGCGAGGTCATCAGCCTCGGCCGCTCGACCGCCAGCATCGTCAATAGCGATGAATGGCTGACGTTTGTCGAGCGCTTCGGCATCACCAGCGACCGCATCGCACTGCTCGAAGGCATGACGGTGGCTCAGAACCTCGCCCTTGCCTTCGACCTGCACCTCGAACCGGTGCCGCCCGAGACCATGACGCGCGTCACGGCGCTCGCTGCAGATGCCGGCATCACCGCGTCGACGCTCGACATGCGCGTGGCCGAGGCGCCGCCCCTCGTTCGCGCCCAGGTGTATCTGGCGCGCGCGCTCGCGCTCGATCCCGCCGTGCTCATCCTGGAACATCCCTCCGCCAGCTTGTCGCCCGAGGAGGGGAGCGCGTACGCAGGAATCTTGAAAGCCGCGGCCGGCCGGCGAGAGCTGACGACGATCGGTCTCTTGATGGACGAGAGGTTTGCGAAGGCGGCCGGCGGCCGGCTGCTCGTGTGGCAGCCGGCTACCGGTGAAGTGCGCGCGCGCTCTCCGCTGAAGTTCTGGTGATGGCGAAAAAGGGGTCGGGAGGGTTTTTCGGACCGATCTGCGAAAAACCCTCCCGACCCCTTCCCGCCTTATTTCTCGACGTTCACCGTAATCGTCTGGCAGAAGCCTTCGATCGTGCGGTGCAGGTCGTCGCCGAGTTGCAGCGTGAGCTTGTGCTTGCCCGCCTCGAGCTGCACATCGATTTCAGTCGCGCCCGTGCCGAAGTGCACCCACGACGGCGTGCCCTTCACGATTTCCGTTCCTGCCGGCAGACAGTCCATGTCGATGCCGAGGTGGTGGTGGCCCATGCCCGCGCGAACCTGCTCGGCCGTGATGGTTTCCTTCGGAACCGGCGCGAGCTCGTATCCCTCGAGACCGAACCTCGCCTTCACAGGGCTCTTGACCGTCGCGCCATCCTGCGGTTCGACGAAGAAGACGCGGCGTGCCGGCGCCGCCGGTGCCGGCGCTGGAGCGGGTGCAGCCGCGGGAGCTTCAGCGGGCGGTTGCGCTGGCGGTTCAGATCCGCCGCATGCGCTGGCCGCAATGACGAACGCGGCGAGGGGCATCGATTGGGCGAACGTGCGAAGACGTGACTTCTGCATCATTGACTCTCCTTCGAGTAGACAGAACTATCCGTGTGACCTTACTTCACGAGGATTCCGCAGGCAATCGCATTCCCGGTGTGATCGGCCCAGCGGCCCCCCACTTAAGATGTCCCGCGAGGCAGCCACGACGCGGTGGCCGTCACGCCGTCCATGCCGTGAATATGTACACCTTGGAACGGCGCCGGAATTGTACACCGCGAATGCACGCCCAGACACTCGTGGGATTGCGCAATTTTCGGCGCAAAGGTGCTGCCAAATAGCTGAAGATTGCTGGTATTGTAGAGCAAGACCGGCTACGAAGGAGTGTGCCATGCCTAAGGGCACGATCAAACGACTTGTACGAGATCGCGGCTTCGGATTTATCCGTGACGAAGGTGGACAGGAGTGGTTCTTCCATCGCAGTGGCGTCGAGGGAAGCTTCGATCAACTTGCCGAAGGCCAGCGCGTTTCCTTCGAGGAAGAATCGTCTCCGAAAGGCCCGCGCGCGGGCAACGTCCGTTCGGAATCGTGATCTGACGATCGTTCTCTTCGACATCGATGGGACGCTGATACGTACAGGTCGCGCGGGCAGCCGCGCGATGAATCGCGCGTTCGACGACCTCTTCGGTATTCCAGATGCCTTCGACGGCATCCAGATGGCGGGCCGCACGGATCGGTGGATTCTCGACGACGCTGCCGCCCGTGCCGGCGTCGATTTGAGCGGCGACACATTCGATCGTGTTCGCGAGCGGTACTTCGCGCGCCTCCTCGAAGCGCTGCCCGAACCCCGTCCCGACACAGGTGTGCTTCCCGGCGTGCGGACCCTGCTCGAAGCGATCGACGCGCGCGGCGACATTTTCCCGGGCCTCCTGACCGGCAACTGCGAAGAAGGCGCGCGCATCAAGCTCGAGCATTTCGATCTGTGGAAGTTCTTTCGCTGCGGCGGGTATGGCGACGCGGTCACGGATCGGAATCATCTGTTTGACGTGGCCGTCAAACGCGCCGAGGCGTGCGGCGCGCCGCGCGTGACGCCGGCCGACGTCATCGTCGTTGGCGACACCGTGCTGGACGTGGCGTGCGCGCAGGCCGCCGGCGCCAGGTCTGTGGCCGTCGCGACCGGACCGGTCGATGCCGCGACGCTCAAGTCAGGTGGCGCAGACCTGGTGCTGCACGACTTGAGCGACACGGACGCCTTCCTGCGATTCGTTTTTGTACAGACCTGAAGTACGACGACGTTGTCGGAAGGCACGCCGACGAGGCCGATGGGGTCTGATGCCGGGTGGCACCGGCAGGAAAGAAACTAACCTTCTACGAGACGAACATCTCCGGCGCGAGGTCCCTTCTGAGATTCCTCAGGAGTGAACTCCACGCGCTGACCTTCGCGCAGCAACTCAAAAACCGCGCCGCGGACGGAGCTGCGATGGAAGAAGTGTTCGATTCCTCCCTCATCGCGGATGAACCCGAATCCCTTGTCGATCAAGAGCCGTGCGATCGTGCCGGTCGGCATACCCCTGTCCTCCGAATGTTCCCCACCGTTCGCGTGAAAGCCGCGTAACTTCTTTGAGATGCGGCCTTTGGGAGCCTCTCCGGTCGAGAACGGGGCCAGTGTAGGTGCTTCAACCTACGAAGTCAAGATGCGACAACCTGCCACGTTTCGCCGTCCTCGTCGGCCTCGGGGTCCAAATCCTCGTCCCCCTCCTCGAGCTCGGCATTCTCGTCAAACTCTTCATCTTCAAGGATTTCGTCGTCTTCGTCGTCGAGGTCCGGACGGGTCTTCATGGGGTGCCTTGGGGCGGCTATTCCGCCGGGGGTTTCGCAGCAGCTGGAGCTGGCGCCGCCGCCGCGCCGGGTTGAGAGGGGTATGTGGTCCAATAATGCCGGCCGCAGCGTTGACACACCCAGAACTGATTGGGCTGCCAGGGCGTTCCCGGGGGAGGGTCCCTGAGCTCCATCTGGTCGCCACAACGCTGGCAACGCACCTTTACGCCGACATCGCTCATGGAAGGGATTCTATAGTAGTTCCCAGTCGTCGAGTGATGCCCGGAATTTCAGCCATCGTTCTTGCCGGCGGCAAGTCATCGCGGATGGGACGTCCGAAAGCCCTCCTTCCGATCGGAACGGCGCGCGAGACGTTTCTCGATCGCGTGACGCGCACGCTCGCCGAAGCCGGCGTCGAGGACATCGTGGTCGTCGTGGGCGCCGATGCCGCGATCATCCGCAACGCCTCACGACCGGCCGTGGGTGTTCGGTTTGTGGACAATCCTGACCACGAACGCGGGCAACTGACGTCGCTCTTGGCGGGGCTGCGCGCCGTCGACACGGCACACGCGCCGGCTGTGCTCGTGACCCTCATCGACGTCCCGCTCGTCAGCGCCGATACGGTCCGAACGCTCATCGCCGTGCAACGGGAGCGCGGCGCCCCGATTGTGCGCCCCGTCTCGAACGGCCTGCACGGGCATCCGGTCATCTTCGGGCGCGCGCTCTTCGCGGAACTGCAGGACGCCGATCCCGCGTTCGGCGCAAAGCCGATCGTTCGCGCTCACCACGCCGAGATGATCGAAGTACCGGTGGACGACGAGGGCGCGTTCACGGACATCGACACGCCGGAAGACTACGAGCGCATCATCGGGCCGCTTCCGACATAGTCGAGAAACCAACCGCAGTGTTCCGGTGGCACAGGGCTTCAGCCCTGTCGAGAAACCAAACCGTAGTGCTCCGGTGGCACAGGGCTTCAGCCCTGTCTAGAAACCAAACCGGATTCCTCCGTTCACGATCCGTCCTTCGAGCGGCCCCCACACGTCGACGGTCCACACGCCAAGCGGCCCTCGCGTGGGCCTCACGAGCGGGTCGTGCGAGGTCTGGCGGAAGTCGGAGAGATTTTCCACGTTCGCGAACAAGCGGGCCGGGCCGACGCGCCATTCGGCAACCGCTCCCCACATCAGGTACGGCACGCTGTCGCGCCGATACGGCGACTCGTCGATCTGCTGCCGTCCGGTGTAGAAGAACTCGACTCCGAGACGAAGCCGTTCCGTGATGCTCCACAAGCCATCGATGCCCGCCGTGTGACGGGGATTCAGGGGCACCTCGCGGCGGCCCGGCTCGTCCGGATTTGCCTCTGACGACCACACGTACATATAGCTGGCGATGAGATCGAAGCCTTCCACGTGGTAGCGCCCGATCAGTTCCGAGCCCTGCGTACGAACGGGCCCCTGCGCGTTCTCGATGGCGTTCCCCTGCAGGTAGAGCGCGGAGTCGATCCGTGATTGAAAGAGCGTGGCGTTCAGCTCGAGCACCGAGTTCTTCCATCCGAGATCGAACGACGCGCTACGGCCACGTTCGGGATCGAGGTCGCCGAGCGGTTGCAGCTGTGAAAGCCCCGCGGCTTCGGTTTCCTCGATAAACGGCGTCGGCGCGACGAAGCCGGTACCAGTGGAGAGCCTCGCCGTCCAGCCCGAGGACGAGCGGAGTAGCGCCGAGATGCGCGGACTGAAGAAGTTGCCGTACACGTTGTGAAAGTCGCCGCGTGCGCTGGCCGACACCGCCAGCCAGCTCGTGACGGGGAAGTCGTCCTGCGCAAAGACGCCGGGCACGACGTGGTTGTAATCGAACAGCGGCAGATCGCGCGCCGCGTACTTGTCGCGCTGCAGGGCCGCGCCGACGACCCACGTGTGCCGGCCGCTCTGTCCGGTGATCGCTCCTTCGCCGAACCACGTGTGATGGAAGTCGTGCTCGAGCGTTGGTCCGAACGTGTGATCGTGCCACTGGCCCAGGCCCGAGCTGCGCAGGGTGAGCAACCTGGTCGATCCCATCGGCAGGCGCGCCACGACGCCGGCATCGAACCGGCGCGTCGTCAGGTTCTCGGGAAACGGCTGGCCGTCGGGCGCCACGCGTCCGGGCATGGTGCCCCCTTCACGCGCTTCGGCCATGCCGCCAACGGTGAAGAACACCGATCGTCCCGATCGGTCTTCCCACATCACGCGCGGACGCGCCGTCACGCGCTCGTAGCTCGGAAGATCGGTCCAGCCGTCGGCGTCGATGTCGTTGCGACTTTGAAAGTGACCGCCGCCGAGAAACGTGTAGCCCCACTTGCCTTCGCCGCGTGACGAGAGCCAGACCACGCCGTCGGTGCCGCCGCGCGATGTCCGGTTGACGAGCACTTCGCGTTCTGGACGATCGCGTTGCGGCTGGCGCGAAATGAGGTTGACGACGCCGCCGAGCGCCGATCCGCCGTACAGCGCCGACGCCACGCCCTTGATCACTTCAACCTGTCCGAGATCCATCGGAGGAATCTGCAGGATGCCGATGGTGCCCGCGGACCCGTAGAGCGGCAGGCCATCGGACAGCACTTGCGTGTATCGTCCGCGCAGGCCCTGCACGCGCACGCCCGCCGCGCCCAGCGAGGGTGACGTCACCTGCACGCGCAGGCCGTTGGTCTCGGTCAGCATCATCGAGACGTCGCCGGGTGTCATGAAGACTTTTTCGTCGATCTCTTCCTGTGGGACGACCTCGACGCGAATCGGCTCGTCCTCGACGCGCCGGCCCGTGCGGGTGCTCGCGACGACCGTCACTTCGTCTTCGAACGACGGGTCCTGCTTCTCGTCGTTCTTCTGTTCGTCATCCGGCTTCGCGGGGGGTTGCGTTTCGGCAGGTGGTGGGTCCTGCTGTGCGGTGACGCCGGGGCTGCTCATTAGCAGGCCGATGAGGACCAGTTTGAGAAGAACACGCACGACAGCGACAGTACCACGACGGCCGTGGCGGCGGCCGTCGTGTGACCAGGGGTGAACTACGCGGCAGTATCGGCCGGCGGGCCTACGGGCACACCGCTGACGGCATAGGCGGGCATCGGCGCCGGGTAGCCGGCCTCGCCAAACGCTTCGCGCAGGATGCGATTGGTGTCGAAGTAGACCTGCCAGTAGTGCTGGTTATTGCAGTACGGCCGGACGCAGAGCAGCGGCCCGGCCGGTGTGAACTGCAGGACGTCCACGTCGGGCGCCGGCGACGCCAGCACGTTCGGGATCGTCGCGACCCGCTGCTTGATCATACCGATGGCGTGGCGGTGATCGACCGAGTGGCTGATCAACGCCGTCAGATCCACGCGTCGATACGGATTTGCCGAAAAGTTCTGGATGTTATCCGAGAAGATCTTGGCGTTGCCGACGATGGTATGGACGTTGTCCGGTGTATTGATGACCGTTGCGAACAGGCCGATCGCCTGCACCGTGCCGGTGACGCCTCCGGCGGTCACGAAGTCTCCTACCTTGAACGGCCGGAGGAAGACGAGGAAGGCGCCCGCTGCGAAGTTGGAGAGCAGCCCGCCCCACGCCACGCCAATGGCCACGCCACCGGCCGCAATCAGCGCGGCAAACGTGGTGGTTTCCACGCCGAAGTAGCCGAGAATGGCGACGATCAACGCCACGTTCAGCACCAGCCCCAGCGCGGTTTCCATGTAGCGCGTGAGCGTGACGTCCAGCTGCTGCGCCGCCATCGTCCGGGTGAACAGCCTCAGCGCCAGCGAAATCAGCCAGCGACCGACGAGCCAGAGCGCGAGGGCTCCGGCGACCTTCCACGCGGCCGCGACGAGCACCACGCTCGCGCTTTGAACAAGCGCATTGACATTCATGACAGTCCTCCGTAGCTGACGATCCCGTTTCAACCGCCTTCAGGGTGCTGAACGACGGTGCCCGGCCGCACGGGCATTGACGACGTGCGGTGACGCTCACAACCGGTCGTGAGTGCCTGGAGACGCATTCGTCCCCGAATCGCACAATCCTGCGGGAAAATGCGGGTCAACGCCCGCCGTCGGTCGCGCGATGCACGAGATGTACCCGCGTCCGGTGATCTGCGATACTATTAAAAGTTCAGAACTCTCCCCGACGTGGGCCAGTAGCGCAGTTGGGAGCGCGCATGAATGGCATTCATGAGGTCACCGGTTCGATCCCGGTCTGGTCCACCAACCTTTCATTTCCATCCTCGATCGTCCGCAAGTAGCTGAAGGCCGGTGCGGTTACGCGGGTTCCAACAAAGCCTTTTCCGTCGAACGCTATTCCGTCCGGAAAGAAGAGTTGTTGGAACCGCTGACGCTGTTCGAGTGACGCCTGCACCCAGAGGTCGCTGGCGCGCGGCAGAACGCGTTCTGCGAACGCCAGGATGCCCTCTACGTCGAGTTCATCGAGCTGGCCGGAGTGACGGTCGATCCGGGCGAGCGTGAGTTCCTCGCGTAGTTTTTCGGCGTGACGGTCGTAGGTCTCGATGTCGATCGAGCGCTCGAAGAGGAACGCCTCGTCCAGACGGTCCAGTTTGTCTTGAATGGCCTTCGCGGCTCGCTCGGCGTTCGCGATCTCCTCACGCACGGCTGCTTTCCGTGCCTTCCAGATCCGCAGCACGGATTCCTTCAGTAGGCGCATGTAGCCTGGCGTCGGCTGCAGCAGGGCGAGTTCGTCTGCGAACAGTCCTTCGAGCTTTGCCTTGGTCACGTTCACGGCCTGGCAACCAGGGCGGCAGTGGTAGTAGGCGTAGTACTCGCTGCGGCCCTTGGACCAGCTGCCGGTGAGGCCTCGACCACAGGACTCGCAGCGCACGAAGGCGCGCAGTGGGAAGTCCGGGTGCGCCCGCTGCTGTGGCGTCGTGCTGGGCAGACGGCCGGACAGCACCGCCTGCACGCGGTAGAACAAGTCCTCTGAAATCAGTGGCTCGAAATCACCACGCTTCGCGCGGACGCCGTACTCGGGTACGTTCACGATGCCGGCGTAAAGCCGATTTCTCAGCAGCGTCCCAATCGCTTGGGACGTCAGCGGACGATTGCGGCGGTTCGTCAGGCCCCAGGCACGGGCCTGCTCGAGCACCTGCTGCTTGGTGAAACGCCCTGTTGCGTACTCCTCGAATACGCGGCGCACAATGGGCGCGCGTTCCGGGTCGAGCATCAGGCTCTTGCCAATCGCTCGCGGTGCATTCAGATAGCCGAGAGGCGCTAGGAACACCCACCGCCGAGCTCCAGCGCGGCCTTCATGCCGGCGCGGGTCCGGTCTGAGCGACAGTCGTTGTCGAACTGCGCGAACGCAGCGAGGACGCCTTCCATCAACTTGCTGGTGGAGGTGTCGTCGATCGGCTCCGTTGCCGACCGCAGCGAGATGCCCAGCGACTGCAGGTGAGAGCGGAGCGCGAAGTGGTCGTACTTGTCCCGCGCGAAGCGCGTCAGGTTGAACACGACGACGAAGTGCACGCGGCCCTTATTCAGGCGGCAGAAGGTGAGCAGGTTCTGAAGCTGGCTGCGATCCGTCGTCTTGGCGCTCTCGCCTTCCTCGTGGAAGCGATCGAGCACTTCGTACCCCTGGCGGCGGCAGTACTCCTCGCAGGCGCGCAATTGCGTCGGCAGACTCAGATTCTCGGTCTGCTCCTTCGTGCTGACGCGAACGTAGATCACCGCGCCGACCATGGCTGGCAGCGTAGATCCATTCGCAGGCTCCGACAAGTGTCGTTTCCGAGGCACGACTTCTACTCAGGAATCCGACAGCCTTCTTGGTAGATCTCGACCACGATGCACGCCATCGTCTCCGCGTGTCGGCGGATCAACGCGACCTCCTGATCGGTCATCGACTCCGCTTCCTCTCCGAGCAGTTCCCGACAGCGCGCGATCGTGATCGGCTCCGGCCCGTCATCCGTACGCTCGATGAACTCCATAGGGCGCTCCCAGCGGACGCAAGTCATGACGATTCGTGTTGTGCTGGATTGGGCGCTCCAGCGCGCCGGGTGTGCCGGCGCGCTGATGCCATTGAGCGCAGGTGCGGGCGTAACGCCGACAGCAATACGCGTGACGTGAGGTCGACGCGCTCATCGCGCGAGTTGATTCGCGCTATCGATCACGGTGTTGTAGGGGAAGCTGCAACGTTGCCCTGAGGGCGGCGGCTGAAGCGCTCCGTGTCGGGTGCGACTGCGGAGAGGGTGCGCGATGGCACCGACAAGATCTTCACGATACGTCTGCCGGCTGTTCGGGTCAATACTGAAAACGGCAACGAGCTTCCTCGGTCATCACATAAGTGCTACCTTCGAGCTGCGCGCAGGCGTCGTCAAGGCCGAAGCCCGAAGGGTCGAGCGCAGCGAGAGCCTTGACGAGGCCGAGCACAGCTCGACGCTGATCATGTGATGGCCGACGCACTGTGGTTACCGTCGCAGAATGTCTGATGAACCTGCAGCGCGATCCACGCGAGATCCGCAAGGTGAACGCAGTGTCAATGCACGTGCAAACCGCGCGCACGTTGCTCGAACATTCGGCGAGTGATCGCGACACCGACACCGGGGCGTGAGCAACCCCCCGGTGCCGTCCTCGGGACAGGACCCGTCGTAAAAGCGGGGGGTTGCTCACGCCCCCGCTCCATCAGTGACGCTCGCTAAGTGCGTTCCGTGCGCGGCACAGAACGCCGCGCTTGGTGTTCCACTTCTCAGCTTGCAAGTCGTCGGTGTGGAGAGACTTGCGAAAGGCAGCCATCGCAGACACCGGTTCATCGAGCATCGGTTTCGACTGACAACTTGGCGTTCCCGAACTGCGCCAACCACCGCTCTTTGTCGCGGCCCCCCTCGCGGCGTCAGCCGTTCCGAGTCGGAGTCTGAAAACCAGGGTGGGAAGACGCTCCGGAAAACGCCCCGGTTCAACTCCGAAATGCCATCAGGATCTGACCGTCTTGCGGTGCGGTCTGTGCGCGGCGGCGGAGGCGATGACACCCTGCTAGCGTGGCGTGAGCGACCTCGGCTGTAGCCGCGGGCATGATCACAGACGCGGTCAAATCTCGAAGTCGCTCACGCCACGGTCACCTCTCTGGCGCGGCGATGACCGTGGCGACGGCGAGCGGTCGGCAACACACGCCGACCGCGTGCTCGGGACGAGAAGCCTCCATCGCACATCTGCTTGCAGCGGCCGACAGAAGAACGTGAAGGCCGGTTGGCTCCAATCAGATCGGCGCGGGACAGCTCGGGAGAGGGGGAACACCCCGCGTTGGGCCCTGTTCCCCTCGACGCATTCCCTCGCGGCGTCAGCCGTTCGCCACGGCTAGCGCAAGCCAGGGGAGAGAGATGACGGCTGCTCAGCTCGCTTCTCAGGGCCTTGTCTTCCACTCTCAGAACGTTCACCAAGCTCGTCGACCTCCCGGTCTTAGGACAGTCTTAGGACGGGTAGCAGGTGCTACGATCGGCCTCGAAGACGCTGCCATGCCGACGTTTCCTGAATGGTGGAGCTGGAACCTTTCGTTCACCAGCCATGCCGAGTTGAGGATGGAGCAACGTGGTGTGACCGAGGTCGAGGTCCGCGCTATGCTGGAGAAGGCGACTGGGTTCCAGCCCAACGTTGTTGAGGGCAGATTCATGATTCACGTCCGCCACCTGCAGAGCCTGTGGATCGTGATCGTCGAGCCAGATGCCGACGCCAAGCTGCTTGTCGTCGTGACCGTCTACGAGGTGTCCGAATGACCGAGCGGTCGCTACAAGTCACTTACAGGAAGGGCCGGGCCTTCGCGGCGTATTTGCATCTGTCCCACGCGACGGGTGAGAAGAGCGCGAAGACCGTGGCGTCGCCCGACGGACTTCTCATCGTCGACTACGGCGCGACTGGTCGCCCTGTCGGAGTCGAGATCACATCGCCCCAGGCTGTCCCGCTTGAGCGGCTGAATCAGCTGTTGGCCGAACTCGATGAGGCGCCTTTGGCCGAACAAGACTACAAGCCGGTCCTAGCCGCATGAATTTCTGGCACGGAGTACTTGCCGCAGTCAGGACAAGGTGAGTCATGGCCACTGATCGTTGCGCAATCGCGGCCTTGGCTGTCAGCATGTTCCTGCTCGGATCGGTAAGGGCGCAGGATCAACTCGTACCGTTTCGAGATCCAAGCCAGGGACAGTGGGGTTACAAGCGACCAGATGGAAGCATCGCGATTACCCCGCGTTATCTGGGCGCTGGTGTCTTTCGCGAAGGGCAAGCACCGGTTAGAGATGGTGACGGGTTTGCGATGATCGATGGCACAGGACGGGTCGTGCAACGGATCGTGGTCGACTCCGTGTCGGCATCCGCGGTGCCTATCCCGCCTCCCGCCGACGAGTGCGCCTGGTCCGCATCAGCGCCATTCCCAAGTACCGGACTCCAGTGTTATGTCCGCCAATTGCGTGGATCAGCGGCAGTGATCGGAGGCGAGATCACTGTCAGGCCGTCCGGTGGGGAGTCGTCGCGCTCCGCGGTGATCCTGAAGTTTCCGAGCGGCGTTGTGGTAGTTGAAGACATCGGCTACGAAGGTTTCACGAGGCGTGTGCTCCTTCCCGGTGTGAGCCCCAACCAGGCGCACCAGTGGCGACTGAAGCTTTATCCAGATCGAGCGGCAAAGGTTGGATGCTCGGAATCGTGGAAGGCCGGTGTCGTTCCGGGCGGTGCATTAATCGAGCAAGTTGCTGGGTGCTAGCTGAGTTCACGCCCAACTCTGTCCGACTTGGAGCGTCTCAACCCGTCTGAGCCATTTGTCGATCAGGTTCCAACTGGCGAAAATCTGGTCCACCAACTCCAAGTCGTTGATTCTACACGACTGAAATCGCCTACCCACGCCGTAGATCGAACCGCTGTGACCAGGTCGTGAGGCTGCTGAAGTGCGTCAACTGTGCAGCAGTCTTCGAGCCGTTGCGTTCCATACCGAGTTCGGACTTTTGAGCCCCGGCTGCACGTCTTCGAACGACGCCCTCGGATGCGCGTCGAACAAACCGCCGCCTTCAGCCTCTCGGCCACCTCACCGCGCGCCTGTAAGTATGCGCCGCACCAACACTTGCGGATCTTGCGAATTTTCTTGGCTAAGGCGACTTCTCGATGATGCCGGTTTGAGAGCGCGGTGCTCGCAGACAGTCACCCCCCGGAAATATTTTCTATCGTCGACGAGCATCTAGCAGAAGTGCCTTCGCTCAGCGGTAGAAAGGTTGCCAGGTGAGCCACCTGGGACCGTAATGGGGAACCGGAGCCCCCACTTCCAGGGCACCGAAGTCCGGGGCCTTTCCCGTGAAGACTTCGCTCACGGTTGGAATGACGACGCCGGCATCAACGACTTTGCTCGTCGGCTTCAGTGTGAAGTTCAGATCCATCGCGTGATAGACGGCGTGACGCTGATCGGGGTTGGGAGGAGCGAGTCTCTCGAAGATGTCGAAATCCACTTCCAGGCTGTGCGCCTCCTGGTCAGTGGCCGCCGCGAAATCCGAGAGCGTCTGGAACGTCTGCCAGTCATCGTCCGACGGTTCGTAGCGACGCTGCCCTTTCTTCGGGCCGAGAAACGCGTACTGATCCTTCACGCCTTTGTTCGGGCGATACCCGTTGTAGTCCGTGCTGAAATCGTCGGTCGCATTCGCGAGGCGGAGAACGCCGCGGCCGGGCGTGTCGCGGCCGAGGTACAGGTTGTTCCGGAAGTGCATATTGGCTGAAGGATCCCCGACGATGTGCTCTCCGATGATGGTGTTGTGGTAGACGAACAGCCCGGCTGGTTTCGCGCTGAACTTGAACGCCACTCCGCTCGGGACGTGATAGAGGATGTTGCGAATGAAATAGACGGGGCCGCCGAACGCGGGCTGTGCGCTATAGCCGCCGTGCGCCGCATTGACGCCGCGGTTGTTGAAGACGCGGACGTTATGGACGGCGCCGTCTGTCTCGACGAAATCGTCGCCCATCATATGAATGTCGTTGTTGTAGATGTCGATGGACGAGGCGCGGCGTTCGGGATCCTGTTCGGGCGTGCCGTACGTGGAAATACCGATCCCATCGTGGAAATAGGCAATCGCATTGTGAGCAATGACGTGGCCGGGCCCGTACACCTTCACCGCGTAGTAGCTCTTGAGTAAATGGGAGCCGTATGGACCCGCGCTGGCCCACAGCGGTCCGGTCCAGCCGACGAGACGAAAGCGATCGTCGCGCCCGAGGAACAGGTTGTCGGCGATGTAGAAATCGCTGGAGCCGGCGTACTCGGTCCACACACCCGCGCCCACATTTTCGAACCGACAATTCTTCACCGCGAGACCGACTGCGCCGAGAACCTCTTTCTGACCGGCGAAAATGGCGACGTCGGTGTTGCGGAACGTGAGGCCCTCGAAAATGTGATGGCTCGAGGCCATGACGTCGAACAAACGCGCATTGCCGTCGCCATCGAAGATGACTTCACCGTCGCCGCCCCCTTTGATGGTGATGGGCTTCTCTTTGGTGCCCTTGAGCGTCAGCGACATTGAACCGTCGAACGGCGTCATCATCGGATCGACGTAGTTGAACCGTTCTGGTTTGTAGAGGCCGACGTGGACGACGATGGTGTCGCCGGGTCTGGCGCGGCGCTCCCACACGACGCTCCAATCGCCGAGACCCGCGCCGTAGTACGCCTGGAGGACGCTGGTGAAGCTGGGCTCGAGTCTCTCGCCCTTGTGGTCTGGCGGGTAGACGTGGAGGATGCGCCCTTCGTTGGACGGCATGGGTTCGGTACGCGTGGTGACCCTGGCGACGTGGGTCGTCTGACCGGTGGCGCCGTCGGGGTCTGTGAGCTGGAACCGGCACTCGGTACTCGGTTCCGGGTAAGAGATTCAGGATGGAGCCGGCGAAGCCGTCGGGAACGGTGTAGTCGAGATTCTCGCGGCGGCGGTAGACGTTCTCGCCGCCAATCCGAACCAGCGGGAGCGCATTGCGCCACGCTGTTTCGCCAACCGCCCGGAATTGCACGCTGACGCTCGCATTGCGGTTGGCGTCGCCGTTGATCGCCCATTCGAACCCGGCGTTCAGCAGCGTCGGGTGCTCGACATGGAAACGGCCGGCCTCGGTCGAGTTCTGGACCTGAAGAGCGGCGGCCAGAAGCAGCGTCGATGTAAAGAGGCTCATGGCCGGCATCTTACACCTTCCATCGACTGTGCCCTGGCGCGAGGGCTCAGGCGTCCAGAGTTGATCCGCGATGGCCATCGGTTGCTCTCTCAGGGAATCGGACATACGCGACAGTCCGCTGTGGGACGCGCCGACAATCGGTTGGTGGTCCAGATTGGTCCCAGCATGCACCAGGCTTGTGGTATACAGTGTGCCCGGCAATGCTAGTGCAGTGGAATTCAAGGGCTGCGCCACGAAAGTGATCGCGCAACAAGGAGTGTCACGTATGCGCCGCGATTCGCTGTTGGTTGTGCTGTGCTGCATCGGTGTCTGGACGCTGTCGACCATGGTGGCTACCGCTCAGATCGCCGCGACGTCCACGGTTCGTGGCGAAGTTGCGGACTCCAGTGGAGCTGCTCTGCCGGGGGTCTCCGTGACGGCGACGCTCGTGAGCACGAAGGGTGACTACCGCACGGTCACGAATCGCGAGGGCTCATATGTCCTGACCGGGCTCAGGCCAGGCGAGTACATCGTCACATTCGAGCTGGCCGGTTTTTCCAGGCTCGATCGCGCGGGAGTCCGCCTCGAAGTCAACGAGCAGGGCCGCGTCGACGTGGTCATGCAGGTCGGTGCCCTCAGCGACGCGGTGACGGTCGTGGGCAACTCATCGGTTGTGCAGACCTCCAACGCGACGCTCCAGACGGTCGTGGACTCGCGACGCCTCGTGGATCTACCTCTGAATGGCCGCCAGGCGCTGCAGTTGCAGGCGCTGACGCCCGGGGTGGTGCAGGTCAACGAGGGGCAGGCGGCCAGTGGGATTGCGGTGAACACCCGCTTGAGCTTTTCGATCAACGGATCCCGCCCCAATGGCTCGAGCTACTACCTCGACGGCGGCATCAACATGGACATGTATAACAACCTGTCCACTTCGTTCCCGAATCCAGATGCGCTGCAGGAGTTCAGCGTGCTGGCCAACAGCTATGGCGCAAACTATGGCCGCAGCGCCGGCGGTGTGATCAACATGGTGACGAAGTCCGGAGCCAACAACTTCGGCGGTTCGGCCTATTACTTCCGCCGCGACGATGCCCTCAACGCCAAAAACTACTTTTCGCTGACGAAGCCAGAGTTGAGCCGGAATCAGTACGGCGGCACGATCGGAGGCCCGGTGCTGCGCAACCGGACGTTCTTCTTCACCTCATATGAAGGCATGCGGGAGAAGAATGCGCGCACGCGCTCGGATATCGTGGTGCCGACCGAGGCGGAGCGTCGCGGAGATTTCTCCCAATCGCCGCTCACCTCTCCGGTGGTGGATCCGGCGACGGGCACGCCGTTTCCCGGCAACCAGGTACCCGCTAACCGGCTCGACCCGGTCGCTCTACGCTTCGCCACCGCGTTTCTGCCGCTGCCGAACGGTCCTGGCAACACCTACATCTACAACCGGTTAATCCCGACCACTAACGACCAGTTCGTTGTCAGGGTCGACCATACCCTGTTCGAAGGCAACCGCCTCACCGCCCGGTACTTCTACGACAACTTCGCGCGCGAGAACAACGCCGCGCTGTTGGCCTTCAACAGCGAGAATCGCTGGAGAACCAAGAACTTCACGGTCTCCGACTCGCACACCTTCGGTTCCCGCGTCGTCAACACCGCCACGGTGACCTACGCGAAGAACCCGTTCGTCCGTTCGCCGCTGTCGACCCCGGACGCCAAGGACTGGGCGGCGCTCGGGTGTGTGTCGTGCAACCCCACGTCGCCCCCCGGCGAGCCAACCGACTGGAATGTGAACATCGCCCGAGGCCTCAACGTGCGGGTCGACACGGCGTTCCAGAGCTACATGACGAATCTGCATGTCGTCGACACCCTGAGCTGGGCCACCGCAGACCACCTGGTCTCCGTCGGTGGTGAATTCGGCCGCTTCGAACGCGAGGGTCACGAATACTTCTCGGCCGCGCCCACGTTCGCATTCGACGGATTGCGCAGCGGCTCGGGATGGGGCTACGCCGATTTCTTCCTGGGCGTGCCCCGCAGCGTCACTCAAAACAGCCCTCTCAATAGCGTCACCAGCCGCCTCAACGTGGCCGCCTACGTGCAGGACGACTGGAAGGTCGCCGACCGTCTGACGGTGAATCTCGGCTTGCGTTACGAGCCGTTCCTGCCCATCAAAGAAAAAGACAACAAGCTCAGCGCCTTCCGCGAAGGCCAGCAGTCGACGATCTATCCGCTTGCGCCGAAGGGCGTGCTGTTTCCAGGCGACGCCGGAATCGGTCGAGGGATCGTCTCGTCGCAGCAGAAGGTCGCCCCTCGAGTCGGCGTGGCGTACGATCCGCGCGGGGACGGCAAGGCCAGCGTCCGCGCCGCCTACGGCGTGTTCTACGACACCATTCGGCTGGTTGCCCTCAACACGAACAACCTCAACCAGCCCTTCACCCTGGGCGTCACGTCATTCGATCCGTTCAGCCTCACCAATCCCTACCTCGGCAAGGAAGCCACGCTTGCGCTGCTCCAGGGGTACACGTCGCCCAGCCCTGGCTCAGAGGCTACACGGAGCTTCTTCCTGCCCGTCCGGGCCAATTCGATCGACCCGAACTTCGAGCCCCCGTTGACCCATCAGTGGAATGTCAGCGTGCAGCGGGAACTGCCGCTGCAGTTGACGGCGACGATCGCCTACGTTGGGACGCGCGGCCGCCATCTCCTTGTCGGGCAGGAGATCAACCCGGCCGTTTACATTCCGGGGGCCTCGACCGCCGGCAACGTGGACGCACGGCGGATTCACCAGGGCTTCCAGTCTATCCAGAACACCCAATCCACGGGCCGTTCCGACTACGACGCGCTGCAGTTCAGCTGGAACAAGCGTTTCTCGCGTGGATGGTCCGTGCTCGGCTCCTATGTGTTCTCCTCGTCGAAGGACATCACCTCGAACGATGGCAACAGCGGAACCGGCAACAGTTCCTCGAACCCTCGCGATCCAGAGGCAGACTACGGGCCATCGGACTTCGACGTACCGCACCGCGTCGTCGCGTCCTTCATCTGGGAGCTGCCGTTCTTCAATAGTGGCAACGGGGCAGCCCGCGCTTTGCTGGGCGGGTGGCAGGTGAACGGCATCGTGACGATGCAGTCGGGCACGCCGTTCTCGCCGATGGCCGGCCAAAACCGCAGCCTGGTCGGCGGTGGGGGAGACCGGGCGGACCTCATCGGCAACGCGCAGGTGTTCAGCGACCGATCGCAGAGCGACCAGGTCAATGATTACTTCGACACGACGGCCTTCGGCCTGCCGGCGCTCGGCACGTTCGGCACTGCCGGGAGAAATTCCCTTCGCGGTCCTGGCTACTCGAATACGGACATGACCATCCAGAAGCTGTTCCGGATGGCGGACGAGCGCGCCCTCGAGGTGCGGTTCGAGGTCTTCAACCTGTTCAATAATCCCAACTTCGCCAGTCCGAACAACCAGTTCTGTTCGAGAACCGTGGCCTCCTGCAATTTCGGCCGGCTCACCTCGGCCCGAGATCCTCGGATCATGCAGGTCGGCGCCCGATTCCGGTTCTAAGAGCGTATGCTCGACGCGACGGCATCGGGGCCGCGAGCTGTTCTATCTCGACGCGTCGAATGTGCTCACCGCTGTGCCGGTCAGCACATCCGAACCGACGATCAGCATCGGCAGTCCGGCGAAGGTGTTCGACACCAAATATGCTGAGCCAAATCCCTCGCCGCCATTACGACGTGTCGGCCGACGGCCAGCGATTCCTCGTGCTCAAAGCCAGCGCAACCGGCGATCCGAACGCGACGCCAGTCAGCATGGTCCTCGTCGAGCACTGGTTTGAGGAGTTGAAGCAGCGTGTGAATGGAAAGTGAAACGAAGCCATTCTTCCGCGGGTTCATTGGAGCCCATCGATCTGCCGTAGCCAAGACGCGATCCGGTTCCAACTCGCGAACATCTGGTCCACCAACCTCCGCTCGCCCTTCGGGCAAGCTTCGGATGGCAAGCCAAGCGAGCTTTCCAGTAAGCGAAGGATATCCACCATAGCGGCGAAGCCGCGAAGGCGGACCGTTGGCAAGCCAACCGTCGCCACAGCCAGCCGGACGTGACTCCCAAGTGCATCGTCTACGTTCTAAAGAGTGAGAAGGATCCGCGCCGCTACTACGCTGGGCTGACGTCGAATCTAGGTGACGAGGTCAAGGTGCGCATTCCGGTGGAGCCACCTCCGCAGGATTCGCACGGGCGAAGGCGCGCAAACGCCGCACTCCGGCACGTCCACGATCCCGAAGTAGAGCTGATTGCGCAGCATCACCCCAATCGCTTGCGACGTAAGCGGACGATGCCGGCGGTCGTCAGGCCCCACGCGTGTGCCTGATCGAGCACTTGTTGCTTGGTGAACGCCCCCGGTGGCGTACTCCTCGAATACGCGGCGCAGAAGCGGGGCCAGACCCGCTACAATCTGCCTCGTCAGTAACCGATGGCTCTTTTCCCGGGGACGCGCCTCGGCCCATACGAGATTCTCTCCGCCCTCGGCGCCGGCGGGATGGGCGAGGTGTACCGAGCGCACGATACGTCGCTTGGGCGCGACGTCGCGATCAAGATCCTTCCCGACACCTTCGCGCACGATCCTGAGCGACTGGCCCGCTTCGAGCGCGAGGCCAAGACCCTCGCTGCGCTAAACCATCCCAACATCGGGCATATCTACGGTCTGGAGGCATCCGACGGGACCAAGGCGCTGGTGCTTGAGCTGGTCGAAGGACCGACACTCGCGGATCGGATTGCGCAGGGTCCGGTCCCGCTCGACGAGGCGCTGCCCATCGCGCGCCAGATCGCCGAGGCTCTCGAAGCCGCGCACGAACAAGGCATCATCCACCGCGACCTGAAGCCGGCCAACGTGAAAGTGCGCGACGACGGCACGGTGAAGGTGCTGGACTTCGGCCTCGCGAAGGCGCTCAGCGGAGACGGGAGCGGATCCGTCGCAACACCGCTATCGCACTCGCCCACGATCACGAACCTGGCTGGGATGACTGGCGTTGGCGTTTTGCTCGGCACGGCGGCGTACATGTCGCCTGAACAAGCAAAGGGCAGACAGGCGGACAAACGCAGCGACGTCTGGGCGTTCGGCTGCGTGCTCTACGAGACGCTGACCTGCAGGCGCGCGTTCGAAGGCGAGGATATCAGCGACACGCTTGCGGCGGTGCTGCGCGGGGAGCCGGATTGGACGGCGCTGCCCGCCGACGTCCCGCGTTCCATCCGTACGCTGCTCACGGGATGTCTCGCCAAAGACCGGCGACACCGCATCGCAGATCTGTCGACGGCGCTCTTCGCGATCGATCATCACGCGGATCTGTCGGCGTCCACTCCTGCAGTTCCGCTTGCGCCGCATGTTCCAGTCTGGCGCAAGGTGATGCTTGTCGCCATTCTGATTTTCGTCGCGATGGCCGCTGCCTATGGCGGCTGGAGGCTGAAGCGCGTGGCTCCGCCCGCGGTCGCGCGCTTCGAGATCGCGCTGGGCGCCGGTGACACGCTGACTGGTCCGTTCGCGTGGTCCCCGGACGGCACACGACTGGCCTATTCAGTCAACGACCGTCTCTATTTGCGCTCATTCGATCAACTCAACGCGACGCAAGTCGCGGGCGGCGATAGTCCTTCCCTCGCGAGCCCGAGATCGCCGTTTTTCTCACCCGACGGGCAGTGGCTCGGGTTCTGGGAAGCGGGACAACTGAAGAAAGTGTCAGTCAGCGGTGGTGCGCCGGTCACGCTGTGTACCGTACGTCCGCCGCCGTCCGGCGTGACGTGGGCCGACGACAACACGATCTTTTTCGGACACGGCGTCGGGGGAATCTGGCGGGTGTCCGGAAATGGCGGAACGCCTGAACGCATCATCGCGCTCGAGGCAGGCCAGCGTGCTCATCGGCCGCAGCTGTTGCCCGACGGCCGAACAGTGTTATTCACGCTTGCGGCGACCGCGAATTGGGATGAGGCGCAGATTGTCGTCCAATCACTCGACAATGGAACGCGGCAGACACTCGTCGCTGGAGGCACCGAGGGCCGCTATCTGACCACGGGGCATCTCGTCTATGCGTTCGGCAACAGCCTGCTGGCGGTGCCGTTCGATGCGGCTTCCCGCTCTGTCAGCGGAGGACCGGTGCCGGTGATCGAAGGCCTGCTGCGATCGGGCCCGTACGCGTTCTTTGCGGTGCCCTCGCGTGCGGCGACGCTGGCGTACTTGCCTGCTGCAAGCCGCACACAGGCGCGCCGGACGCTCGTGTGGGTCGATCGCGGCGGGCGCGAAGAGACCATCCCGGCGGAGCCGCAATCGTACGTGCATCCGCGACTCTCACCAGACGGGACACGACTCGCGCTGACCTTTCCGGACGAGAAACAGAACGTGGACATCAGGGTCTGGGAGTTTGCAACCCGAACGTGGACACGTGTCACTTCTGAACCCGCCAACGACGGCGAGCCTGTGTGGACGCCGGACGGGCAGCGACTCATATTCACTTCGCTCCGCACTGGCGTCATTGGTCTGTTTCGCCAGGCGGCGAACGGAACCGGCACAGCCGAACAGTTGATCGATCTCAATCGGCAAAACTCCCCGCAGCCCGCGATATCGCCGGATGGCAGACAGGTCCTTTTGCGCGACTCGGAATCGGGCAGCTCCTACGTGTTGATCGCGGACCTGGAGCCTGTGCAGCGCGGGGGCCAGACGTCTTCAAGTGGCGAGGGTAAGCCGAGGCCACTCGTGAAGACGGAGTTCGAAGAGTACAACGCCGAGATCTCGTCCGATAGCCGATGGCTGGCGTACCAGTCGAACAGGTCCGGTGCCTTCGAGGTGTACGTGCAGCCGTTTCCGGATGTGGAGAATGGTCGCTGGACCGTTTCCACGGCCGGCGGCGCCGAGCCGCTCTGGTCGCGCGACGGCCGCGAGCTCTTCTATCGCGCTCCCAGCGGCGCCGTGATGAGCGTTTCAATTGCTCCGGGATCGACGTGGAAAGCGAGCGCGCCGACACAGCTCTTCATAGCGACGTCGTACGCGCTCAGCGGGAGCGGCGACCTCAGAGGCCTGTCGCGTACATACGATGTTTCTCCTGACGGCAAGCGATTTCTCATGCTCAAAAACGCCGATGCGCCGGCCCAGACCTCCGTCGCCCCGCGGATCGTCATCGTGCAGAACTGGCATGAAGAGCTGAGGCGGCTGGTGCCGGTGAACTGATGACGCTGATTCCGGGTACGCGCCTCGGCCCGTACGAGATTGTCGCCGCTCTCGGCGCCGGCGGGATGGGTGAGGTGTACCGCGCCCGCGACACGAAACTCGATCGCGCGGTCGCGATCAAGATCCTCCCCGAATCCTTCGCGCACGATCCGGAGCGGCTCGCCCGCTTCGAGCGGGAAGCGAAGACGCTCGCCGCGCTGAATCACCCCAACATCGGCGGCATCCACGGCCTTGAAGAATGCGAGCGGCGTGCACCGCCCTCGTGATGGAGTTGGTCGAGGGCGAGGATCTGGCGCAGCGCATCGCGCGAGGCGCGATCCCGCTCGACGAGGCGCTCGCCCATCGCGCGGCAGATCGCGGACGCGTTCGAGGCCGCGCACGAGCAAGGGATTATCCACCGCGATCTCAAGCCAGCCAACGTCAAGGTGCGGCCCGATGGCACGGTGAAGGTGCTGGATTTCGGCCTGGCCAAGTCGCTGGAGCCGGCTGGCGTCGTCGTCGAGCGTCTCGCAGTCACCGACGATCACGACGCCCGCGATGACTCAGGTAGGGTCATTCTGGGCACCGCCGCCTACATGGCCCCGGAGCAGGCGAAGGGAAAGCCGGCGGACAAACGCAGCGACATCTGGGCGTTCGGCTGCGTGCTCTACGAGATGCTGACCGGCGCGCGCGCCTTTGCCGGCGAGGATGTCAGCGACACGCTGGCGGCCGTGCTGCGGGGTGAGCCCGATTGGCGCTCGTTGCCGGCCGAGACACCCGCGTCGATTCGGCGATTGCTGCGGCGCTGTCTCGAGAAGGATCGGAAGCGCCGGCTCTCGGATCTCGCCGATGCGCGGCTGGAGATCGAGGACGCCTTGACGCCGCCGGCGTCCGACACACCGCCGATGCCAACAGCCGGTACGCGCGAACGCATGGCGGCGCGCGGCAATGATTGCTGCCGCCGCTCTTGTCGTCGGCGGCGCGGCGCGGGCATCGCCGTCTGGATCGCGATCCGCCCTGCTCCGGCGCGGATGGTGCGAACGTCGATCCAGACGTCGGGCGCAACGGCGCTCGTGACGAACCCGGGAGCGGCAGGCAGTCTCGCCATCACGCCCGACGGCTCACGGATCGTGTACACCGCGGCCGGCCAGCTCGTCGTGCGTCGCCTGGATCAATTCGAGCCGGACGCGCTCACTGGTCTGGGCTCGCCCACGCAACCGTTCATCTCCCCCGACGGTCAGTGGGTGGGATTTTTCGACGGGATGGTTCTCAAGAAGGTGGCGATTACCGGCGGGCCGCCGGTGACGGTGGTCCAGGACAATACCCCCAGCGGCGGGCCCTTGGGCGCCACCTGGAGTGCCGATGGCACGATCGTGTACGCAGGGGCCATCGGTGGTGGATTGAGACGGGTCGCGGCCGCGGGCGGTCAGGCCGAAACGCTGACGACGCCCGACCGAGCGCAAGGTGAGGTCAGACACGTCTGACCCGAGTTTCTGCCGGACGGGCGGGCGTTGCTCTTCACGATTTTTTACGCGATTCCGGGGCCCGAGGGCGCCCGGATTGCGCTGTTGGACTTGGCGACCGGCGCAACGATCGTGCTGCTCACTGGGACCCACGCGCGGTATCTGCCATCGGGCCACCTTGTGTATGGAACGGAGGGCACGCTCCGCGCGGTCGCGTTCGACCTCGAGCGGCGGGCCGTGGTCGGAGCCCCAGTGCCGCGTTCTCGCCCCGGTAGCCAGGCACCAGAGCCAGGCACGTATGAGTACGACGTAGCCGACAATGGGACGATCGTGTACCTGGCGGAGAACATCGCGTCGCCGGCCACACGCACGCTGGTGTGGGTCGATCGGCAAGGCGGTGAGACGCCGCTCGGCGCCGAGGCCCAGCCTTACGTCCACCCCCGGCTGGCGCCCGACGGCACGCGCGTGGCCGTCCTCAATGCCGGAAATATCTGGATCTGGGATCTCGCGCGCGCGAGGCTGACCGCCGGAACGCTCGACGGTGGCGACCATTTCGATCTGGACACCCGACAGTGCGCGTCTCATCTTCAGCTCGATCCGCGGCGGCGGCGGCGCGAATCTCTACCTGCAGGCGGCCGACGGCACCGGGACGGTCACGCGGCTGACCGACAGCCCGAATACCCAGCACCCGACCGGCTTCACATCTGATGGCACGCAGGTCGTCCTCAACGAATCGACGCCCACCCAGCAGGGAGACATCCGGCTGCTGACGCTGACCCCGACGCCGCAGGTGACGCCGCTCGTCGAGACGCGCTTCGACGAGCGGGGCGGCGTCGTGTCCCCGAACGGCCGCTGGCTGGCGTACGAGTCCAACAGGTCAGGTGCGTACGAAATCTACGTGCAGCCCTTTCCCGTCGTGGATGGCGGTCTGTGGCCGGTCTCGACCGCCGGCGGATCGCAACCGCTCTGGGCGCGGAGCGGGCAGGAACTGTTCTATGTGGCGCCCGACGACGCGTTGATGACGGTGGCGGTGGAGGCGCGGGGATCAGTCTGGTCGGCCGCCGCGCCGGCCCGACTGCTCGAGGGACGGTACTTCAGCGGTGGGCGGGGGACCACGGTGCGCCAGTATGATGTCAGCGCGGACGGGCAGCGATTCCTGATGATGAAGGAAGAAGCGAGAGACAACGACGCGGCTCCGACGATCAACGTCGTGCAGAACTGGCTAGCGGAGCTGAGGCGGCTGGTGCCGGTGAACTGATGATGCTGATGCCGGGTACGCGCCTCGGCCCGTACGAGATCGTCGCGGCTCTCGGCGCCGGCGGGATGGGCGAGGTCTATCGCGCGCGCGATCCGCGGCTCGGACGCGACGTGGCGGTCAAGGTTCTCCCGCCTGCTTTTTCAGCCGATCCTGAACGCCTCACGCGGTTCGAACAGGAAGCTCGAGCGGCCGCGGCGCTGAACCACCCCAACATCCTCGCCGTCTACGACGTCGGCCAGCATGACGGCTCGCCCTACATCGTCTCGGAACTGCTCGAGGGGGAGACACTTCGGGAGCGACTCGCCGCTGGGGCGCTCCCTGTGCGTAAAGCGCTGGAGTACGCCGTCCAGATCGCGCAGGGCCTCGCGGCAGCTCATGAGAAGGGGATCGTCCATCGGGATCTGAAACCCGAGAATGTCGTTGTCACTGGCGATGGGCGCGTGAAGATTCTCGACTTCGGGCTTGCCAAGCTGACGCAGGCCGAGCCAGTAGAGGCGGGGATTAGCGCTCTGCCGACGACGCCCCCGCACACGCAGGCCGGCATCGTGCTCGGCACGTTCGGGTACATGTCGCCGGAGCAAGTGCGTGGACTTGTGGCAGACCATCGCGCGGACATCTTCGCGCTTGGTACGCTGCTTTACGAGATGTTGTCGGGCCAGCGGGCGTTTCGAGGCGACACCGCAGCCGATTCGATGACGGCGATCCTCAAGGAGGACCCGCCCGACCTCCCGGTCGCAGAGCGGCGGATCCCGCCCGCGCTCGATCGCATCGTGAATCGATGCCTGGAAAAAAATCCCGCGAACCGCTTCCAGACGGCTGTCGATCTGACGTTCGCCATCGAAGGGATTTCGTCGCAGTCTGATGCGTTTCGGGCGCGCGACGGACGATTCAGCGGCCGCCCGGCCAGGCGCGAGCTCGCCGCGTGGTCGGGCGTCGCGATCGTGTCGGTGTTCGCCGCGGCACTCGGCTGGAATGCGCTCGACCGCGCGACTCCGGACGCCGAGCGCTCCGTGCACGCGACCTTGTTGCCGCCCGAAAACTGGACTCTGACCGGTACCAACCCTGCGGCACGGTTGGCCGTGTCGCCCGACGGCTTGCGCCTGGCCTTCGTGGCCAACGGGCCGGACCGGCGATCAATGCTATGGGTCCGGCGTTTCGATTCGCTCGCGCCACAGCCCCTGCAGGGCACCGAGGGCGCGACGAGCCCGTTCTGGTCGCCCGACAGCCGGTTTCTGGGCTTCTTCGCGTCCGGCAAGCTCAAAAGGATCGACGCGTCGGGCGGGCCGGCCGTGACCTTGTGCGATGCACCCTATACGAGAGGGGGCGCAGTTCCGGGCGGAGCGTGGAATCGGGACGGCGTCATTCTCTTCGGCAGTTCTGGTGCAAGTCTTCAACATGTGTCCGCTTCCGGTGGAATACCGGCAAGAGTAACGACTCTTCAAGGTCAGGAGACCAGTCATCAGCTGCCGTTCTTCCTGCCGGATGGCCAACACTTTCTCTTTCAGGTCGCGATCGGGAGCAGCGCCAGCGCGGGAGCGGTGGGGTCCGAGATCCGAATCGGGTCTCTGGACTCCCCCGAGGTCCGCCCGCTGATGAAGGGTACTTCCCAGGCGATGTACGCGGGTCACCTGCTCTTCGTGCGCGACCAGACGCTCATGGTCCAGGCGTTTGATGCCCAGCGTCTCGAGCTCTCTGACGAGCCTGTCCCGCTGGCCGAACAGATTGTGAGCAGTCCGAGCGGGGGCAGCACCTTTTCAGTGTCGCAGAACGGGGTCCTCGTCTACCAGGCCGGGCCTTCGGCACTTTCTCCCTCCAGGCTCGTCTGGATCGATCGCGAGGGGAAAGAGGTCGCCACGCTCGGTGACGTAGCCGCCTACGGCGACGTTCAGCTGTCCTCGGATGGCAGGCGGGCGGCGGTGAGCCTGCTTCAGGCTGAGAGCAACACGCGTGACGTGTGGATCTTCGATCTGGCGCGTGGGGTTCCGGCGCGATTCACGTTCGACGCCGCCAACGATCTGGCCGCCATCTGGTCACCTGGCGATGATCGTGTGGTCTTCAGCTCAGCCCGCGCAGGGCGTCTGGACCTCTACGAGAAGGCGTCGACGATGGTGGGCGATGAAACGATCCTTCTGGCCGACAGCGCAGACAAGTATCCCCTGAGTTGGTCTCGCGACGGACGCTTCATCCTGTACTCCGTCATTGAAGGTCGGAACCAGGATCTTTGGGCGCTGCCTCTCTTCGGAGATAGGAAGCCATTTCCTTTTGCGCGGTCGACATTCTCCGAGACCGCGGGGCAGTTCTCCCCCAATGGAAAGTGGATCGCGTACCGCTCCGACGAGTCGGGACGGCCCGAAATCTGGGCCGGGCCGTTTCCGGGACCAGGAAGGCGAACGCAGATCTCGACCGAGGGAGCGGGAGCCGGATATCCACGATGGGACCGCGACGGCAAGGAGCTCTACTATCTGGATGCCGCTTCCAGGCTGATGGCTGTTCAGGTGAGCGCCGATGGCTCAGAACTTCAGATCGGTACTATCCGACCACTCTTCGAAACCCGAGCATCGTTTCGACTCCGCTCTTCGTACGACATCTCCCCCGACGGGCAGCGCTTCCTGATCAATAGCAACGTTGGCGAGGCGGCGCCAATTACGCTGGTGGTCAACTGGGCGGCCATGTTGAAGAAATGACACGTGCAGGCCAGGTAAGGCGGGTAGGTCAAGTAGGTCGAAGCCGATGTCGCTGACAATGGGAACTCGCCTCGGGCCGTACCGGAATCGTCAGCGCCATTGGCGCCGGCGGGATGGGCGAGGTGTACCGCGCGAGCAAGATCCTGACCGATACCTTCGCGCACGAGACTGGACGAAGCGAGTTTTACCTGGCGCCGTTTCAGCGGCACGGCGCAAAGGTGCCGATTTCGAGCGCAGGTGGCGGGTCACCGAGATGGCGGCAGGACAACAACCAGATCTTCTATCTTGATGAGAACACGCTGATGGTTGCTGCGGTCCGTGGCGGCGACTCGGAGATCGACGTCGGCGACGCCCGGCTCCTGTTCCAGACGCGAATGAGCAACAGATCCTTTTCTTATGCGGTGACGGAAAACGGTCAGCGCTTCTTGATGAACAAGCCGTCGGAAGAGACCTCACCGAAACGCATCACGCTCGTCGTGAACTGGCCCGCGATGTTAAAGGAATGAGCCTCACAGCCGGCGCCAGGCTCGGTCCGTACGAAGTCTTGGGCCCTCTCGGCGCAGGGGGCATGGGCGAAGTCTACCGGGCGCGCGACACGAGGCTTGATCGCCGCGTGGCCATCAAGGTCCTGCCGTCGGCCCTGGCCGCCGACCCGCAGTTGCGCGACCGCTTCGAACGCGAGGCGCGCGCGATCTCGTCGCTCAATCATCCGCACATCTGCACACTGTTCGACGTCGGACATCAGAGACGGCGTCGACTTCCTCGTGCTGGAGTATCTCGAAGGGGAGACAGTCGCCGAACGCCTGGCCCATCGCGGCGCGCTGGATCCGAACGAGGCTCTGAAGATCGCCATCGACATCTGCGACGCGCTCGACAAGGCGCACCGCTCGGGCATCGTCCATCGCGATCTCAAGCCTGCGAACGTCATGCTGACCAAGGCGGGCGCGAAACTGCTCGACTTCGGCCTCGCGAAAAAGGCCGCGCCGGCCGTCGCGACGACGGCGTCGTCGATGTTGCCGACCACGCCGCCGAACCTGACGGCGCAGGGCACCATCCTCGGGACCTTTCAGTACATGGCGCCCGAACAGGTCGAAGGGCTCGAAGCGGACGCGCGCACCGACATCTTCGCGTTTGGTGCGGTCCTCTTCGAAATGCTCACCGGCAAGAAAGCGTTCGAGGGGAGAAGCCAGGCGAGCCTGATTGCCGCCATTCTCAAGCACGAGCCACCTTCGATTGTGAGTGTGCAACCGCTCACCCCGCTGGCGCTGGATCGCGTCGTCAGGAAATGTCTCGCCAAGGACCCTGATGCGCGCTGGCAGAGCGCGAGAGATCTCGAAGACGAACTGAAGTGGATTGCGGAAGCGCCTTCGGAGACGCGAGCGTCGGCGCCTTCGAGTCCTCGCCGACTGGCTCCCGCGCGCTCGGCGTTGATAGTGGCCGGACTGCTGATTGCCGCTGTCGCCGTTGCTCTCGGCCTGTGGCGCGTGACGCGTGCGCAAACGGCCTCGCCGGTCGCGCGCTTCCTTATCAGCGTGACGCCCGCCGACCGGTTATCGAGCATCAGCCCGGACGAGCGCAGGTTCATCCCTCATCGTCCGAGCCGAACGGCCATGGCCTGGTCGCCCGACGGGCAGCGGCTTGTTTTCAGCGCCATTCGCGGCGATAAGCAGTAACTGTACATGCGCGCGATTGATCGGCTCGAGGCCGAGCCGATAGCCGGTACTGAAGACAGCGACAGCCCCTTCTTTTCGTCAGACGGCCAGTGGGTCGGCTTCTGGAAGGGTGGGGAGTTGAAGAAGGTGCCCGCTGGCGGCGGGCCCGCGGTCACGATTTGCGAAACTGCTCCAGTCTCCGGCGCGAGCTGGGGATCGAACAACCTCGTGGTGTTTGCACGCGGAGGAGGAGGGCTGTGGCAAGTGTCGGGCGACGGGGGCACGCCACAACCGTTGACAACTCTCGATGCAAATAACGGAGAAAGGAACCACGTCTTACCGCACGTTCTGCCGGGTGGCAAGGCCGTGCTTTTCACCATTCGGAAGGCCGCAGGAACTCGCCCGACGGCCTGGGACGATGCGCAGATCGTGGTGCGGTCTCTGGTGAGCGGCGACCAAACGACTCTCATTGAGGGAGGCGCCGACGCTCGCTACGTGTCCACGGGACACCTGGTCTATGTACGGCAGGGAACGTTGATGGCGGTGCCGTTCGACCTCGACCGCCTCGCGCTTACGGGCGCTGCGGTCGGGATCGTGAACAGCGTGATGCAGGCGGTCAATACGCCGAGCGGCGCCATCGAAACTGGTGCGGCGCAGTTCAGCGTCTCTGCTTCAGGGACGCTCGTCTACGTCTCAGGAGGTATGTTCCCGGAAGGCGAGCGATCGCTGATCTGGGTGGACAGGGCGGGCGTGATCCAGTTGCTTCCCGCCCCGCCAAAACCGTACTTAGGGCCGCGGTTATCACCGGACGGACAGCGAGTCGCGGTCTTTACACAGGGGAGGGACGCAGAGGTCTGGATATACGATCTCGTTCGCGAAGACTTAACAATGTTCACGACCACCCGGCCCAGGCGAGGTACCCGCCCGGTGTGGACGCCAGATGGGAAGCGGTTGACATTTGGCGCTGGGAATCTGTTGTGGAAACCCGCAGATGGATCGGGTGTAGCGGAGCCGCTGACCACGAGTGAGGATGTTCAACTGCCTGAATCCTGGTCACCTGATGGAAAGACATTGGCGTTCTTTCAGGGCGGAACACTCGGCCGGGGAGACATCTGGATGCTTTCCCTCGCGGATTCTGATCGGACGGCGCGGCCCTTTGTGCAGACAGCGGCCAACGAGCGATGGCCGGACTTCTCGCCGGACGGCCGCTGGCTCGCCTACGCTTCGGACGAATCGGGTCGCGACGAGGTCTATGTGCAGCCGTATCCCGGTCCTGGAAGCCGACACCAGATCTCAGCGCGAGGCGGGACCCAGCCGGTCTGGGCGCGGAATGGTCGAGAGTTGTTCTATACCGTTCCGGATTCCACAGCGACGGTTGACTTCAGCAGAATGATGGTGGTGGACGTCACGACGGCTCCGACCTTCACCGCCGGAATCCCGAAGCCGCTGGAGAGCGTCGTCCGTCTCACCAATCCCATCAGAGGCTATGACGTCACCGCCGATGGCAAGCGGTTCATCACCGTTCGTGACAACGAACGATCGCCCGAACCTCCGCCGGCCCACATGATCGTCGTCCAAAATTGGCTAGAGGAGCTGAAACTCCTCGTGCCGACGAAATAAGATGGCACTATTCGACCAGCTGCCTGTGAGACCTCGACCGGAACAGACTGCCTGGTCCGGTATCTGGAGGCTTGCAATGAGACGCGCGCGACGTAACGCGAGACGCACGGGCTTGCTTAGCTAAGCTAAGCGCGCCTAGCTAAGATCGTAGAGACCATGGCGAAGCCTCATTCCATCCATGCCGCCAAGACCCAGCTCTCGCGCCTGGTCGAACGCGCGGAACGCGGCGAGGAAGTCGTCATCGCGCGTGGATCGACACCCGTCGTGCGTTTGACCCGCCTGCGGGTAGAACGGCCCGCCCGCCGTTTCGGCGCCATCCGCGGCCGCGTCCGCGTCACGCGGGCCTTCTTCGAGCCGCTCCCAGAATCCGAGATCAAGCGCTGGGAGTAGTCGGTGCGACTGCTGCTGGACACTCTTGCACTTCTCTGGTGGCTGGATGACGACCGCCGGTTGTCACTGAAGGCACGCCGTGCGATAGCCAATCAGTCGAACACGATCCTCGTCAGCGCCGCCTCCGCGTGGGAGATCGCCACAAAGGCGCGCCTCGGCAAGCTGCCCGGTGCGACAGATGTGGCGGCGGACGTTGCGGCGTGCGTCGCTGGCCAGGGTTTTCTGCCGCTCGACATCACGATGCTCCACGCACAGAAGGCGGGCCGACTGCCTGGCGAACACAGAGACCCGTTCGACCGAATGCTCATCGCGCAGAGCCAGATGGAGGACATCGCGCTCCTCAGCGACGACGAGGCTTTCGACAACTTCGACGTCCGCCGATTCTGGTAGCTCACTCGACCGGCCCAGTCTCCTGCCGCAGGGCTTCCAGGCAGCGCATCCACCGGTGGATCCGGTTCCAACTCGCGAACATCTGGTCCACCAACCTCCGCTCATGATCCAGGCGGAGGTTGCCCACCATAGCGCCGACCTGTCCGCCGAAGCGCAACGCGCGAAGGTGGAAGGCGCGACGGTGGGCCCCCTCCTTGATGAACGAGCTACGGTTGGCAGGCCAACCTTCGCCCTGTTTGAAGGCGAAGGTTCGTGCCACAAACAACAGGCGAAGTTCCACACGCGAAGGGTGTCCACACAGCGCCCCGAACGAAGGCGAGGTGAGCCAATACATGTCGCGCATGGCGTTCCGAACTCATCGAGGTTCTCGGTAATGGGGGACTCATGGCTTAGACACCGCAGGCGGACGTCTGGCGCGCTTCTTCGTTGTCGATGAAGGTGTTCGTGTTGACGCTCGGCAATTCGGTGACTTGATGGCGAGGTGACGTGCCCGGGAGCAGGGCTCGCCTGACGACCGCTAGTCGGATTGGCGTCGGCCCGACTGCGCCGACTCCTTCTGTATCAGCATCACCAGTTCCTCCACCCAGTAGCGCGCGGCATCCCATCGGTCGACAAACGATCCAATCCCCGTCGAACCGTCCGCAAGATCGACGAACGTCGCGGCGTGGGCAAGCTGATCACGGAGATTGCGTAACCCGTCCATCTCCTGGTCGAACCGCCTCCGCCCTGTCGCGAGCACGCGCTTGCACAGGTCGCGCTTGTCAGCGAACTCGGTCAGCTCAATGCGAGGAGGATTCATGCCGCGCTGGCGCAGCGCCGTTTCCTTCTCGAGAAGCTTGGCGCGGCGACCGGGACCGAGGACGGTGATCCATTCGTCGCCGGGCCAGCGAGTCGAGACCAGATCTGCCATCACCGTTTCGAGATGCGTCAGTAGCCCAAATACAACGATGCGGACCGGCAGCTTGAGCAGGTCGCTTTCCGTGACCAGGCCATCGATACGGTCGCCACGCAGGATCAGCCGAAAGGGGAGCGTCTTCATTCGCGGGATCAGCTCCGCGATCGCCATGTCCGCTGACACGATGAGCTCTTCGCTCAAGGGCAGCATGGCGTCGCGCACGAGCCGGCTCGGATAGTCGCCGCGCACGAGCAGGCCAATGGTCCGATCGGCATTCCGGACCGGGAAACGATCGAAGTCCGGCTGGGCGGTGGCGAGCCACGCGTCAGCGATCGCGTCGGCCGGCGCGCACACGAGATCAGGCTCGAAAGTTCCGATGAGCCGAACGTGGAAGGCAGCCTTTGTGGCCTCGCGCGCCGCTTCGAAGGATCGGGTGAGAGCCGACATCGCTATCGCTTCGTCAACGCGAGCAATTTTACACCGCGTACCAACCCACCCGGATGCTGCGCCGACCAGGACGGCCGACGACCTCGGCTCCTAGCCTTGCTGTATCTCGCGCAGCGTGCGCGTTCCAGGGATGTAACGCTTGCCCCACTGCACGTAGGCTTTCAGCACCTCCCCTAGAGCTTTCCCCTTGTCGGTCAGCACGTAGGCGTAGCGGACCGGACGCTGTTGATAGGCCGACCTGCTGATGAGCCCCGCGCGCTCCAGGCGCTCCAGTCGCTCGGCGAGCAAATTGGTGGGAATGCGCTCGGGCGATCCCAGCAGCTCGTTGTAGGTTTGCTTGCCGCGGAGCATGTCGCGAACGACCAGGAGTGACCACTTGTCACCCACCACATCGAGCGCGCTCGCGATGGGACACGGCGAGCGGGCAAATCCGTGCGCGCGTTTAACCGGGGCCTTCACAGTCCATCTCCTGTCCGAGTCACTTGCAACTTGCAAGTTAATATATTACGCTCTGGTGTGACTTGCATATTGCAAGTCACCATTTGCAGGAGGAACCATGTCACACGCAGCCACGTTCCCAGGAGACCAGCCCGCATCGCGTACGGGCGTTTCGCCGCTCGTCCCCGCCATCCTGGTCGTCTGGGTGGGTCTCATCTTCGGGTTCGGCGCGACCGGGGCGTTCGTCGTGGCGGCTGGTACGCCGCCGCTGCGCCTGTTCGCGGCCGTGGCGGGACCCGTCATCGCTTTTCTGATCGCCTACCGGTGGTCCGCAGCCGTCCGCGAGTTTGCCTTGATGGCCGACCTCCGCTTCGTCGCGGCGACACAGGCCTGGCGATTCGGCGGGTTCGCGTTCCTGGCGCTCTATGCCTACGGGGTGTTGCCGGGCTACTTCGCCTGGCCGGCAGGACTGGGGGACATGGCCATCGGCGCCGCCGCGCCGTGGATGCTCGTGGCCCTTGCGCGTGAGCCTGGGTTCGTCGCGAGCCGAAAATTTGTCACCTGGAACGTGCTGGGGATCCTGGATCTCATCGTCGCCGTCACCGTCGCGGCAGCCGTGCCGCTGCTCTTTCCCAACGGGGTCGGTGCGATCTCGACGGCCGCGATGGCGCGTCTCCCGCTGGTACTGATCCCCGGGTTCTTTGTGCCGGGCTATCTCATCCTGCACGTGATTGCGCTGGCGCAGGCGCGTCGTGCGGCGTGGGCGCCGCCCTCGCGATGAAGAGCGCCGGACGGATCCGGCCCGTCGATTTCGAATAGCCAAAACGATTCGAAGGATCTATCGTTCACCGGAACGACCGTCCCAACCTCCATGCCTGAACCCGCTCCCGATTTTTCGCCGCTCACCGTTGAAGGCCAGATCGTCGAAAGCGCTGCAAAGGGCGATGTCGAGGTACTGAGAAGGCTCCTCGAGGATCATCCAGACAAGCTGGATCTCAAAGTTCCCCCGTATGAGGCGTCGCTGCTCTTTCCGGCTGCGCAGAGCGGCAGCATCGAGTCAGTCGACTTCCTGCTCGCGCGAGGGCTCGACGTGAACTATCGCGAACGTGGCGACAACACGTACGCGATGCACTGGGTCGCGGCGCAGGGAAACCTCGAGATGGTCCGCAAGCTGGCCGATGCCGGTGGGGACGTGATCGGAGAGGGCGACGACCATGCCGGGGGTGTGATCGGCTGGGCTTCCTGTTGGGAAGGCTGCAACGACGCTCGGCACCGCGCCGTCGTCGATTTTCTGATCAGCCGCGGGGCGCGCCATCACATCTTTTCAGCCGTGGCGCTGGACCTCGCGGACGAGGTGCGACGGATCGTGACGGCCGATCCATCGGCGCTGAACCGGCGCCAGAGCCGCAATGAGAACCACCGCACGCCGTTGCAGTTCGCCGTCGCCATGAACCTTTCGCGAATGGTCGAGCTGCTGGTGACGTTGGGTGCCGACCCATTGGCCGTGGACGGCGGCGGAATGCCCGTGGCCGTTTATGCCGCCGATCCCGAAATCGATCTGCCGGTCATGAAACGCATCCATGAGATGACGCTCGCAGAGATGGACAGCGCCACGCGTGGGCGCCGGCAACTGAGCGCAGGAATGTTGGATTTGGTCGCCGCGGCGGCGATTCGCGATTGGAATACCGCTTCGACGCTCGCCACGGCACACCCTCAGTTGATCGACAAGGGTGCGCTTCACCTGTCGGCGAAACGCGGCGACGCGACCGCGGTGAAGTGGTTGCTGGAACAGGGGGCGAACGCGAACGCGCTATGGGCGCATTGGGACGCGGATGTGACTCCCTTGCACCTCGCGGCCGCGCAGGGGCACACAGAGGTCGTACGACTGCTGCTACACGCCGGGGCCGATCGGCGTATCCGCGATACGAAACATGAGGCCGATGCGCTCGGTTGGGCGGAGTACTTCAAGAAACCCGAGATTGTCCAGATGTTAAAAGAGCAAGCGGAAGGGGCGCAGGGTAGGGTTCGTTAAGTTCGTTAAGTTCGTTAAGTTCGTCGGGTTCGTGGGTTCGTCAGGTTCGTGAGGTTCGAGCGCGCTCCGCATTCGTCGCGCGCCGTGAAACTCGGGCCGTACGAACCCCGAACCGCACGAACCGCGCGAACCCCGCGAACCGCACGAACCGCACGAACCCACGAACCCGACGAACCCCACGTTCGTGAACCGTCAAGCCGCCCGGCTTTTGTCGTGCGCGATCCTCCATCGACGGCACAGGTCGCCGGCAGCGTCCCGCCAGTGTGGATACGCGAACGTGAAGCCTTGCTCGAGCAGGCGTGCAGGAACGACCCGCCGGCTCTTCAAGATCAACTCCGTTTCGGTGCGCATGAAGACCGCGCCGATTTCGAGCATCCATCTCGAAGCGGGCAGGCCGAAGGAAGCCCCCCAGGTGTCGCGCAGCATGCGCATGAACTCGGCGTTCGGCAGGGGATGTGGCGCCGCAACGTTCACGATGCCGTGTATGTCGTTCCGATCGATCAGCCATCGGACAGCTGCGACGAAGTCCTCCTCGTGGACCCAGGATACGAACTGATCGCCACGACCGGCAGGTCCCCCAAGGCCCCGACGAACAAGACCCAGCAGCGTATCGAAGATCCCACCCGGATCCGGGCTCAACGTCAGTGCCGATCGCAGCGCGATCTTGCGCGTGCGGGGTGTCACCGCCGCGTCGAACTCGCGCTCCCAAGCCCTGGCGACGTCGATGCTGAATCGCCACGTGCCGGGCGCGCGAGGTTCACCGCCCCCGAGTACGCCCGAGTACTCGTCGTTCGGCGCGTCGAAGCGATGCGCGTAAATTGTGGCGGTGCTGGCTTGAAGCCAGACGGCGGGGGGACGCGCGGCGTCGGCAATCGCTTTCCCCACCAGGCGTGTCGCCACGACGCGCGACTGCAGGATCTCCCGTCGATTGGCGGCTGTGTAACGGCAGTTGACGCTGCGGCCCGCAAGATTGATGACGGCATCGCACCCGTCGAGCTCGCGTTGCCAGTCCCCGCGGCTCGACCCGTCCCACTTGACGACACGCCACGGCCGGGTCTCAGGACGGCGGCTCAATACAACGACGTCGTCACCGAGGCGATGGAACGCGCGGGCGAGGATCGTTCCCACCTGGCCGGAACCGCCGGGAATGACGACCTTCATCACACCCTCCTTCAGTCAATGAACCGGTCACGGTGTTCCGGCCGCGGCAGCACGCAGTGATCGTACCGGCCGAACACACGATACCGGGAGCGCGCGACGATGTCGTACACCCGGTCCCTGATCGCGCGAGGACAGATTCTGGCGATCAGCAGGGCCTTCCAGGGCCACCCGAGCTCGTGGAGTACGAACAGCGCGGCGTCGCCCTTCGCGTAAAAGTGCGCGCCTGAGGTCCTGAAGTTCGCGACGACATAGAACGTTGTCAGGTCTTCAGGACTGCCTCCATACCGCGCCACCATCGCCTGCCCGGTGGCGCTTTGCAGCGAGGCGAACTGGAACCGGGCGCGTCGATCCCGTTCGAGCACGAACTGCACCGACCGATTGCAGAGCCTGCAAACGCCGTCGTACAGGACGAGGTGCGCTGCCTGATGTTCCGATGGCCCTTGCGCGGGCACCTGAGTCATGCTCTAATATTAATGAACATGTTTACTGAAAATGTCAAGCGACGAAAGCGGGGCCGGCCGCCAGGCCAGACCGCACAGGGAGCAGCGGCGAAAGAGCGTTTGTATGCCATCGCCCTGCGCCTTGTCGCCGAACGCGGCTACGACGCCACGACCTTGCGCGATATCGCTCGAGAGGCAGATGTCAGTGTTGGACTGCTGTACCGCTACTTCCCAAGCAAGCAGGCCGTCGTTCTCGCGCTGTACGACGAGTTGTCGATGGAGTACGGCCGCAGGGCAGAACAGATGCCTCGAGGGAAATGGCGCGACCGGTTCCTGTTTGCGCTGAAGACGAGCCTGTCGGTGCTCGAGCCGCACCAGATGGCGTTGCGTGCGTTGACGCCCGTTCTGGTTGGCGATCCCGAAGAGGGAATCTTCGCTCCCGGTACGGCATTCTCGCGTCTTCGCGTCCAGCACGTGTTCGAGCGCGCCGTCAACGAGGCTACCGATGCGCCGAGGCAGCCGCTCGCGCAGGCGCTCGGACGGCTGCTCTACCTCGTACATCTGGCGGTGCTGCTGTGGTGGTTGCTGGACAAGAGCGCTCACCAGCGCGCCACGTCATCACTTGTTTCGCTTACCCAGCAACTGCTGCCGTCCGCGGCCTTGGCGCTTCGCGTTCCGCCGGTGCGAGGGTTTGTCATCTCGTTCGATGGGCTGATCCGTCAAGCGCTGTTCTCTAACCCACTGTGAGGGACTCATGTTTCTGGCCCGCCGTCCATCGCCGCTGGCCATCGATCGTTTCCTGCAGGATTCGCACGATCTCCCAATGTCATATGGGCCGGTCGGGCTCCTCAAGGACGTCTGCCCGGACCGCCGCGTAGACGAGGAGGTGGTGGCGATTGGTCACGGCCGCGAAGACTTCGAGCGGGCGCGGGCGGCCCTCATGGCGTGGAAGCAATGCGACATCGGCTGGCTGCAGGTGTTTCCGCAGCGCACGCCGGTCGCCGTCGGGACGATCGTGGCCGTGCTCATCCGGCACCTCGGTTTCTGGTCGCTGAATGGCTGCCGGGTCGTCTACGAACTGGACGGTGCTCGCGACACTCGATTCGGTTACGCCCATGGCACGCTCATCAACCACGCCGAGGCAGGTGAGGAGATTTTTGAGGTCTTCGTTGATGCCGGGACCGGCAACGTGATGTATCGCATTCGCGCGGTATCGTGGGGGCGGGCGACCCTCGCCAGGCTCGGCCTGCCGGTCGTGCGTCTGCTCCAGGCGCGGTTTCGGCGCGACTCCGTCGAGGCGATGAGGCGTGCGGTGCGCCTCCGGAACCGACACGAGACTCCGTAGGGATGGAGTCAGGGCCGACCCCTCCATTTCTCACACTCTCGGCTGAATCGCGCCGAAGTCTTTGAATCCCAACACTTCCAGCACGACGCCCTGTCGCAGGCCGGCAAGGTACGCGGTCTGCTTGCGTGTGCGGGAAACGGACCCATGCTCATCCGCCTCCTCGTCGCCTGCTCGCTCATGGCGCTGTGCGTCATCATCCACGCCGCCGGTGTCACCTGGGCGCTCCGGAAACTACGCGGGACCGCCATGCGGGCCCAGGGGTTCTGGCCCAGCACGAGGCTGTTCATTCTCGTCGCGGTGTGGATGGTGCTGCTGCACATCGTTGAGGTCGCCGTCTGGGCGGTGGCCTATGTCTGGCAGGGCGCGATGCCCGATATGAGCACGGCGCTGTATTTCAGCGCCGTCACCTACACGACCACCGGCTACGGTGATGTCGTGCTGCCCGAGCCATGGCGGCTCGACGGGGGAGTCGAGGCGCTGACCGGCATCCTCATGTGTGGATGGTCGACCGGATTCTTTTTTGCGATCGTCAACCGCCTCTACGCCTCGCAGAGCGCGAGAACGGACTCCTGACATGCCTGCGTCCTTCAAGCCGTCGATGAACTGGCTGCTGGCATTTGTGCCGATCTCGATCGCGCTCGAACGGGCGCATGCGCCGGCACCTGTGCTGTTTTTCTCGGCGGCGGTGGCGATTCTGCCGATTGCGCGGCTCATCGTGCTCTCGACCGAACAGATCGCCACGCGTACGGGTGACGCGATTGGTGGTCTGCTCAACGCCACTTTTGGTAATGCGCCCGAGCTCATCATCGCGATGGTGGCGCTCAGGGCCGGATACTTCGACATGGTTCGCGCCTCGATCATCGGCGCGATTCTCGCCAACCTGATGCTGGCCACGGGCGTGGCGTTTTTTCTCGGCGGGCTGCGCTATCACACGCAGGATTACAACGCAGCCGCAGCACGCCTCTACAGCTCGATGATGTTGATCTCGGCGGTGTGCCTTGGCGTGCCGAGCGCGTTCAATCGCTTCTTCTCGCCGGAAGGCACCATTCAGGTGGAAAAGCTCGTGAACCTCGGCACGGCATTCGTGCTGCTCGCCGCCTACGGTTTGTATCTCGTGTTCCTCCTCAAGACGCACCCGGACTACTTCGAGAGCGCCACGGTGACCGAAGCGGAGCACGGCCACCACGGGCCGCAGTGGAGCGTCGGCCGGGCCGTCGGCAGCCTGATCGGCGCGTCCGTGCTGGCGGCGTTCGTGAGCGAAATTCTCGTCGGCGCCGCCGAGGGCACGGGTACGGCGCTCGGCATGTCCGAGGTATTCATCGGGATCGTCTTTCTGGCGGTCATCGGCGGCGCCGCCGAGAGCGGGTCGGCGATCGCGATGGCCCGCAAGAACAGGCTGGATCTCACCATCGGCATTGCGATGGGCAGCAGTATTCAGATTGCCTTGTTCGTGGCGCCGGTCCTGGTGCTCGTCAGCGGGTTCGTCGCTCCGCAGCCGTTGGAGCTCTCGTTCAGCCGGGCGGAGCTTGGAACGCTCTTCCTCAGCGTGCTGGTTGGGGCCTTTGTGGCCGGCGACGGCCGCTCGAACTGGTACAAGGGTGTTCAGCTCATGCTCGTGTACGTGATGATCGCCATCCTCTTTTACTTCCTTCCGGACGCCCCGCGCTAGTCAAAAGACCGTGCAACTGTCCTGTCCAATTTGTTGGAGTTTTCCAGAGTTCTCGACTGCACAATTCAGTTGCTTTCCGGAACAGTTGTTCTAGGATGCTCGGCACACCATAAGCGGCGGTCGCACCCCCACGCGAGACTAGAACTTCCATTGGCGCTTCGGTATTCAAGGAGGCGAGTATGGTCTATCTCCGATTTCTGGGCATCTCACTCACAATCCTTCTCACTCTCAGTACGGTCGCATTCGCGCAGGGCACGGCCGATATCGTCGGCCGCGTCACCGACGCGAGTGGCGCCGTGCTGCCAGCGGTGACGGTGACCGCGGAGAACATCGCGACCAAGAACGTCCGCACGACCATCACCAGCGACACGGGTGACTACGTGTTCACCCTGCTGCCGATCGGCGCCTACACGGTGAAGATCGAGTTGTCGGGGTTCCAGACGGTCAACGTCCGAAGTCGAGCTGGCGACCGGCGACCGCGCGCGCGTCGATGCCCGGATGGAGCTCGGGACGGTCTCGGAGAACCTGATCGTCACCGGCGAGTCGCCGCTGCTGCAGACCGACTCGGCGACGGTCAGCACGCTGATCGATCAGAAAACGGTGCAGGATGCGCCGATTCCCGGGCGCAACATCATCCGCATGGTGCAGCTGGTCCCGGGGCCAACGAAGGCGCGCTCAGCTCCCTGGCCAACGGCACGCGTCCTGACGAGCGCCGGCAGACCTCGTCGGTGTCGATCAACGGCGTCAACGACGTGCTGAACAATCAGCTCGTCGATGGCATGGACAACAACGAACGCTCGATCGGGACGGTCGCGATCAAGCCGTCGATTGACGCGATTGCGGAAGTGCGCGTCCAGACCAACATGTACACGGCCGAGACCGGCCGCACGCTGGGCGGCGTGATCAACATCATCACGAAGTCGGGCGGCAACCAGTTTCACGGATCCGGGTTCGAGTTCGCCCGCCACGAAAAATTCGACTCCCGCCAGTTCTTTGCGCAGGGCAAGCCGGAGAATCGGCAGAACCAGTTTGGCGGCAGCCTGGGCGGACCGCTGCGCCGGGATCGGACGTTCTTCTTCGTCGACTACGAGGGGTACCGGATCAAGCAGGGTGTGCCGACCGTGGTGACCGTGCCCACGGCCAGGATGCGCGACCGGCGACTTCTCGGAGCTGTCCACGCAGATTTATGACGCGCAGAACGGGCGGACGCCCTTTGCGGGCAACGTGATCCCGGCCGGCCGCTTCGACCCGATCGCGGTCAAGTACATGCAGCTCTATCCGGCGCCGAACGGCCCCGGGCTGGCGAACAACTTCTCGTATACGAACAACCGCACGCAGGACAACGATGCGACCGACGTCCGCATCGACCACCAGTTCGACGAACAGAACACCGTGTTCGCCCGGTATTCGTACAACAAGACCGACACGCTGACGCCGAGCCTGTGCCCGCCGACCCTGGTCGGGGGCAAGAGCGTCGACCCGACGTGTATTGTCGGCGGCGCGGCCACGGGCAACTATGCCGGCCCGAACTACACGACGGCGCACAACGTGATCGGCAACTACGTCCGCGTCCTGAACGCCACGACGATCATGGAAGTGAAGGGCAGCTACTCGAAGCCCGACATCCTGTCGCTGGGGCCGAACAACAACTCGAACTACGGCGATTTGTTCGGCGTGCCCAATGCGAACACGGGCGCTCAGGAAACCAGCGGCTTGCCGTTGATGGAAATGCGGCCGACGACGATTGCCGCGCTGGGCGAGACGCAGTGGGTGCCGCTGCAGATTTACAACCGGACGAAACAGTTTGCCGGCTCCTTCAGCAACACGCGCGGCGCCCACAACCTGCGCGTCGGCGCCGGCGTCGTGATGCGGAGCTTCGGCGTGCTGCAGTCGAATTCGGCCCAGGGTCTCTGGGGCTTCGACTCGACGCCGACCAACAGCGGCGCCACGGGCCTCGGGGGCAACGCGTTTGCGTCGTTCCTGCTCGGCTTCCCGACCGACGTGCGCCGGCTGTACACGCCGGGCATGCCCCATTACCACACCAATGAGCCCAGCGTGTTCTTCCAGGACGACTGGCGCGCGAAATCGTGGCTGACGGTCAATCTGGGGCTCCGCTACGACGTCTTTACGCCGCTCACCGAAGAGGATAACCACCTGTCGAACTTCGTGCCCTCGCTGGGCAAACTGCTCGTCGCCGGCGAGAACGGCGTGGGCCGGACCGCTGGCGTCAACACGGACTATTCGAACATCGGACCCCGGATCGGATTTTCGGCGTCGCTGCCGCACCAGATGGTCCTGCGCGGCGGGTATGGGCCTCGCCTACTATCCGAACAACAAGAACGCCGGCGCGTTCATGAAGAACCCGCCGTTCACGGCGAACTACGGCCCGAACACGAGCCTGGCCGCAGTCGGGAGGCGTGCCCAACCTCTTGCTCAAGGACGGGCTGCCGACGGTCGTGTTTGCGAATCCCAGTCAGCCGACCGGAAACGTCATCGGCACCGACATCAACTTCAAGTCCGATCGCGCGCAGCAGTTCAACCTGATGCTCGAGAAAGAGTTCTCGGGCAACGTCGTCACGGTCGGTTACGTGGGCTCACGCGGCGATCGGCTGCAGCTCGGCGTGGCGATGAACTACAACCTCGCGCCGGCCGGGGCCGGCGGGGTGAATCAACGGCGGCCGTATTTCTCTCAGTACCCGCAGATGGCGAATGTGAACATCCTGTCGAACGTCGGCAAGTCGACGTACAACGCCTGGCAGTTCGTCTTCAACCGCCGCTACCGCGACGGCCTGACGATGACCACTCACTACACCTGGTCGCATTCGCAGCAGTACACGCCGGTCCCCTGGGACTTCAGCAAGTTCGAGTGGGGCGACACGCAGCAGTTCGACGTCCGGCACCGCTTTGTGGCGACCGCGAGCTATGAGTTGCCGTGGGGCAAGTCGCTGACAGGTGTCGCGCACGGATTCCTGTCGGCCTGGCAGGTCAACCTCACCGGCTACCTGCAATCGGGCGTCGCGTACACCGTCGTCAATGCGACGTCGCGGACCAACACCGGCAACAACGCCGGGACGCTGAACGGGGGCGACCGTCCGAACGTCAACGGCAACCCGAACCTGCCCTCGAGCGAGCGGACGGTGCAGCGCTGGTTCGACACGAGCGTCTTCTCGGCGGCGGATAACTTTACGTCGGGCAACGTGGGGCTGTCGCTGATGCATGGACCCTCGCAGCGACGGCTGGACTTCTCGATCTTCAAGGATCTGTCGCTGGGCGCGAACCGCCGGCTGCAGCTCCGAATCGAGACCTACAACATCACGAATACACCGAGCTTCTATCTGCCCGACTTCAACTTCGGGAGCGCCGGGTTCGGCAGTATTTCGAGCACCGGAAACTCAATCCCGCGACAGATGCAGTTTGGTGTGAAGTACCTCTTCTAGCATCCGGGGGCGTTAGAGCGTTTTCAGCGGTACGTAGTGTCCGTTCAGGCGGACCGTGAGGGTCCGGCTGAAGCCGGACACTGACGTACTACACGAAGCGTGATTCTCAGAAGGTGTAGCTGGCGACAACCACCGTCACGTTGTCCCTGCCGCCTGCCGCCAGCGCGAGATCGACGAGTCGGCGGCACGCTTCGGCCGATTCACGGGACTCGGTCAGCACCTGGCAAATTTCCCCATCATCGACCATATCCGTGAGGCCGTCGCTGCACAGGAGCAGCCGATCCCCGGTTGTCAACCTCAGCCGATCGACGTCGACCTCCACGTCCTCGTTGGAGCCTCCAAGCGCATTGACGAGGAGATGACGCGCCCCGAAGCTCGCCGCCTCTTCCTCAGAAAGCTGACCGTTGTCGACGAGCAGCTGCACGTAGGTGTGGTCTCGCGTCAGGCGATAGAGGCGGGCGTCGCGAAACAGGTAGGCCCGTGTGTCGCCCACGTGGACGATCTGAAGCTGGCGGCCCATGCTGCGGGCCGCCGTCAGCGTGGTTCCCATGCCACGGACACTCGGATCCTGACGTCCATGTTCGATGAGCAGCGTGTTGAGGTGTCGAAACCGCTGCTTCGATCGCTTCTTCGCCTGGCTGGAGACGGTTTCGTCCAGGCGGAAGATCCAGTCCGGCATGGCGAGCGCCAGCTTCACGAGCCCGCTGATCGCCATTCGGCTCGCGAGCTCGCCGCCTGCGTGGCCGCCCATGCCGTCGGCGACGATCATGGCGTAGCCGGCTTCCTCGGCCCGGTCCGGTACTTCCCCGGGTGGGAGCGTCGTGAGGACTGTTTCGAGGAAGCGCCCGATCCGGTTGACGATGAAGTGGTCTTCATTGCGGGCGCGGACCTTGCCCGGGTGAGACAGCCCGCTCACATCGACGTGCCCGCACGAGCCGAACGGCGGAGCGGTGTCGTCCAGGATAGCCGTCGTGTTTTGGAGAACGTGACGCCGGTCTTGAGTGACCATATTTGAGATCTCGCGATGGCGGTTAATCTGGCAATACTAGCACCATGAAATGGAATGGCAGCGCATCCGTCGCCAGGCGGATCGAACACGCCGAAGCCACCATGATTGGCGAGTTCGGCCGGCTTGCCGCCCGTCAATTCGGTAATCAGAAGGTGTTCATCGGCAATTGTGCAGGTGGCATCGCGGTGGCTGCTGGGCCCGGTGCGCCGTACAGCAAGGTTGCCGGCCTGGGTTTCGAGCCGATCGACGAATCTGCGCTTGCCGTGGTGGAGAGCGCGTACGTCGAGCGAGCGACGCCTGTGCGCGTGGAGCTCTCGTCCCTCGGAGATCGGGAAGCGGGTACGTTGCTCACGCGGCGCGGGTACATGCTCCAGGGATTCGAGAACGTCCTGGCGATATCGCTGCCAGCGCCGCATCGCGAGATCGCCGGCGCAGCCGTGGCGCGGACTGCGGAAACCGAAACCGCGCAGTGGATCGATGTGCTGGCCTCGTCGTTTGCCGCGCCCGATACCTACGACGGCCCGATCGTCGAGGAGCACGTCGATCGCGGCGCCATTGACGCGCTCCTCGAACAGACCAGCGAGATCGACGGCTTCATCGCATACCTCGTGCGGCGAAACGGGGAGGTCGCCGGCGCGGGTGGGATGCGCATCGCGAACGGCATCGCGCAGCTATGCGGCGCCGGAACGCTGCCCGCTCATCGGCGCCGCGGAGTGCAGACGGCTCTGCTGCAGCAACGTCTCGCCGATGCCGCGCGTGCGGGGTGCGACATCGCCGTCGTCACGACACAGCCAGGGTCCGTGTCGCAGCAGAACGTTCAGCGTCAGGGGTTCGAGCTGTTGTATGCGCGAGCGATCCTGGTGAAGGCCGATAGTAGTACGTAGTGTCCGGCTTTAGACGGACTTCACGAGGTCCGCCTAAAGGCGGACACTGACGTACTATCGAAGATTCGGTGGAAACGCTCCAGCAGTGCGGAGGACTCGTTATCCAGAAATACCGTCGCCGCCGGGTGTGTCTGTAAGATCGATGCGGGCGCCAGGGGAGAGATCGCCCCCTCGATGCAGGCCTTCACGGCTCTGGCTTTTCGCGAGTCGGGCACGACACAGATGAGTTCCCGCGACGTGAGAATCTGTCGAATCGACATCGAAATCGCCTGAACAGGCACCTCCTCGATCGCCGCAAACCAGCCTTCGCCAACCTGCTGCCTTCTGCATGCGTCGTCGAGCGTGACGATGACGTAGGGCTCTTCGGTCTCGAAATCGGCCGGCGGGTCGTTGAATGCCAGATGGCCGTTTTCGCCGATGCCGACAAAGGCAATATCGACCGGCGCCGATGCCAGCTCGCGTCCGACCGCGACGGCCACGCGCGTGGCGTCGCGCTCCGCGTCCAGCAGGTAATAGCGCGTGATGCCGGTCTTGCTGATGAAGCGCTCGAGCAAATACCGCCGGAAGCTCGCCGGATGGTCGAGCGCGATGCCGACATATTCGTCGAGGTGGAACATCTCCACGCGTGGCCACTCGATGCCCGGCTGCGACACGAGGGCTTCGAGGAAATCGAATTGGGAGGTGCCGGTGGCTGCGACGATGCGCGCGCGGCCCGTGGCGTCGATGGCGTCGCGGATGGCGCGGCCGGCGTGATCGGCGGCGGCATGGCCCAGCGAGCGACGGTCACTGCAGATGCGGACGTGCATGCAGCCGGCGACTGACGTCCGCGTCAGTACTCGGTGAACATCCGCTGGATATCGCCTGGCGACTGGGTCTTCGTCAGCGCCAGCATGAGAAGGATGCGGGCTTTCAATGGCGTGAGGTCTTCGCCGCCGATCATACCGTCGCGCACGCGCGTGGCCGACTGTGCCGCGATGCGCCCGCTGCCGGTTCGAGTCGCGGCAACCACGACCACGCCCTGACGTTCGGCGTAGCTGATGCCCGGCGCGAGCGATCCGCCCGTGAGATCGGCCCCCGCGACCGCGATCACGATGCCCCTGGCCCCGGCATCGACGGCGGCGCGCAGCAGGTCGCTCGACGCGCCCTGGTAGAACATCATGATGTCGACGCGCGGCAGGCTGGCGAGTGCCGACACGTCGAATTCGGCCTTCTGCGTGTGCCGTCTGAGCGGCTCGCGATAATACACGACGCGGTCCGGATCGACGACGCCGAGGATGCCGTACGGACGGCTCTGGAACGTCTGCACGCGCAGCGCGTCGGTTTTTGTGACTTCGCGCGCCGAGTTGATTTCGTCGTTCAACACGACGAGCACACCCTTGCCACGCGAGTCTGGAGATGACGCCACCCGGAACGCATCGAGCAGATTGGCGGGTCCTTCATACCCCAGCGCTCCCGCGTTGCGCATGGCGCCGACGAGCACGACGGGCTTGTTGGCCTTGACGGTGAGGTGAAGGAAATACGCCAGTTCCTCGAGCGAGTCTGTTCCAGACGTGATGACCGCGCCGGTGAGTCCGGGATCCTGGTCGAACGCCTCGTTGACGCGCCGGGCCAGCTGCACCCATTGGTCGAGCGTCATGGCCGTGCTGGCGACGTTTGCGAACTGTTCCGGCTCTGGTCGCGCGATACGGTGGAGGCCGGGCACGAGCTGCAGCACCTCTTCGGCGCTCATTCGCGTGCCGCCGCGGGTGGCGATGGTCCCGCCAGTCGCGATGAAACGGATCCGTGGAAGCTCGTTCTCGGCCCAGGTGTTGATGCCGCCTGCGGCACCGAGCACCAGGGCTGTGACGACGATCGCGGCAACGTAGGGTGTCTTGAGGAGGCTCGGCGTGAAATCTACTATACCGTATTCGCCCGATGCTGGTGCGCGCGGTTCAGCCAGTCGCTCAGATGCGTCGCGGCTTCGTCGGGTGTCTCACCATAGAACGGCATCATAGCCGTCGGTACGCCCGGAATCCGCGCGATATGGGCTCGCCAGCGTTTCTCGGATATCCACGTCACTTCAATGACGAACGGACGCCCGGCAATGATTTTTTCAAAGCAATGTTGCACGACGATTGTGCCGATAAGTCGACAGGTTGATCCGGAACCGGATTGCTTGGGGAGCAGCAACGATTCTACGTACCCGGAGACGTGAAACAAGCGAAACGAAGTACGAAGGCCGGCCTGGATCGCGGAGCTGCCATGATTCGCTCAGAATCTGACGAAAAAAATATTTTGCTGTCGCTTGCTCAACAGGAAATTCACCATTCGTCCACAGGTTTTCCACACGCCTTCGCCTCAAAATGCTCGAAGGCTACGTCGTGCGGGCATGCCTGGGAAACAATGTTGCGCAGTTCGGCACTCTGCTTGACTGACTGCGTACGCCCCATTACTCTGAACTCCATCCATGCACGCTAGACAACGCATGATGCTGGCCGCCGTGATGGCCGTCGTGGCCGTGGTGCCGGCATTCGCCGAGTCGGTCACGCTGCTGCGGGTCTTTCTGAACGACGGCACCGCCATCGTCAGTTATGGCGAATACGCGCGTGTGGGCGATCGCGTGGTCTTTTCGATGCCGGTCGGCGACGTCAACTCCGGTCCGGCGGGCGATCCCAGTCTGCATGTGGTGAACCTGCCCGTTTCGGTCGTCAACTGGGTTGCTACGGAGAAGTACGCCGCATCGGCGCGCTACTCGCACTACATGGCGACGAGCGCCGAGTCCGATTACGCCGTGCTGGCGGGCGACGTGGCTGCGGTCCTGAACAGGATTGTCCTGACAAAGGAACCGAAGGCGCGACTCGACATGGCCGTGGATGCCCGCAAGCGGCTGGCCTCGTGGCCCCGCGATCACTACGGATACCGCGCCGATGACGTCCGCGAAATGCTGGGCATGCTCGACGAGGCCATCTCCGAGCTGCGGGTGGCCGCCGGCGAGACCAGCTTCGCGATCGATCTGGTGGCGACGCCGCAGGCGCCGCCCCCGGAACAGCTGCCATTGCTCAGGGCGCCGACGCCGGCCGAGACGATTGCGCAGGCGATTGCCGTGGCCAAGGTCTCGGATGTGGCATCCGATCGGCTCTCGATTCTCCGGACGGTCGTTGCCGCGATTGACAACCCGATGAACGCGCTCCCGGCCTCATGGGCGCGGCCGACCCGCCGATGGGCCGTTCACACGATGGGCGACGAGGCGCGCGCGGGTAAGGCCTACGCCGAGCTGAGCTCGACGATGCTGAAGCGCGCGACCGTGGCGGCGTCGCGCGCCGACGTGCGCGCTGTACAAGGCGTCCTCGAGGCCGTCATCCGCAAGGACGTCGACCTGGGCCGCAAGCGGCCCGACGAGATCAACGCGTTGATCGAACAGGTGCGAATCCAGCTCGATGCCGCGCGCCGCCTTCGACTGGCGCGCGACCAATGGGCCGAACGCGCGGGCAGCTTTGCGGCGTATCAAAGGAATGTGGCCCCGATCGTCGACGTGCTGAAGCGGGTGCAGGGGACGCTCGACGATGTCAAGCATCTCGCCGGTTCGGATGCGGCGGTGCTGGTGGCTTGGGGCGAGCGGCTTGCGGCCAATGGCAAGGTGCTGAACGGGCTGTCGGTCCCGGACGAACTGAAGCCGTCGCATGCGCTGCTGGTGAGCACCATCAACCTTGCGGAAACCGCGGTCAAGAAGCGCAGGCAGGCGGCCGTGACGGGCGATCTTCAGCTCGCCTGGGATGCGTCTTCGGCCGCGTCAGGATCAATAATGTTGTTGAGCAAGGCAGAGGAGGATTTGGAGGCGGCTGTTCGCCTTCCCGACATAAGGTGATAACGCCCCGCCAGACTCGTCTATACAGGGTCCCCGACCTTCGGAGCTTTCAGCGCACCATCCGTCGTCTCCTCTCCCATTCCGATGTTCGCCGTGTGCGCCGTTCGGCGGCCATTGTGCCCAGCGCGGCGGCCGCGGACCAGCTTCGGCGCACGCTCGAAAATCACCGGCTGCAATCGACATCGTCCGCCGACCGTGCGCTCTGGCTGCCGCAGATCCTCACCCGATCGGGCTGGTACGACGCGATGCATGCCGGTTTGCCGGTTCCGCCCCGGCGCCTCAGCGCGCTCGAGCGGGAGGTGCTAATCAATGCGGCGGCGCGCGATGCCTCGAACGACATCGCGCCGCCATTCCGCCTGCGTCCCGGCCTGCTCGTCGAAATGCTGGGGCTCTACGACGATCTTCGACGGCGCGACGTGGCGATCGATACGTTCGAGCGCCGGCTGACGCGCGAGCTCGAGCGCGACGCGGATGCCGATCGCGGCGCCGATCGCCTGCTGAAACAGACGACGTTTCTCGCAGCGGCCTTTCGGGGATACGAGTCGCGCCGGGACGCAACCGGTGCGGTCGACGAGTACGCGTTGAGGACGGCGCTCATCGAGACCGTTCCCGCCCGTCCGCTTCGTCAGGTCGTGCTCACAATCGGCGAGCGGAGCGTCGACGCGGCGGGGTTATGGCCGGCCGACTTCGATCTGCTGACACGTGTGCCCCAGCTCGAACAGATCGACATCGTGGCGACGCACGCGACCATCGCCGCCGGCTTGCTCGATCGGCTCGAAAAATTCATGCCCGGTTTCGAGGAAGCCGAGCTTCCGCCGGATCCTGAAGAGGTCGTCGACGATTCAACCCGGCCGGTGCTCGCGATCCCATCCCGGGAGCGGCAGGTGACGATGAGCCGCGACCGGGAGGACGAGCTCACATCCATTGCCGCGACGATCAAGACCGGAAGAAACCTGGATCTCGATCGGAGGGCGGTCGTGTTCAAGCGCCCTCTGCCGTACGTGTATCTGGCGCGTCACGTCTTTGCCGATGCCGGCATTCCATACCAGACATTCGATGCGCTGCCGCTTGCCGCCGAGCCCTATGCCGCCGCGCTGGATCTCGTATTCGAATTCGTGACGTCGAACTTCACGCGCGCGCCCGTCGTCGCGCTGCTCGGCTCGCCCCACTTTTCGTTCGAGGTCGATGGCGTGCCGCTTCGTCGAGCCGACGTTGCCGCTTTCAACCGGGGTCTGAGCGACGAAGGGTACTTCGGGGGTGCCGATCGATTGCGTGCGTTTGCCGATGTGGGACGGTGGAAGGCCGCGAAGGCGGCCTCGCGAGCGACGGAGGAGCTGCGCCCTCTCATGGAGGAAGAACGCCCCTCCCTGCAGCTCGATGCGCTGCTGTCGTTCCTCGACGCACACGACCGGATTCCGCCGGCTGGCGATCCGCTGCGCGAGCGGCATCTGCGCGCGCGCAGCGCGGTGCTGTCGGCCCTGCATGGCTTGCGGCGGGCTCATCACGAGCTGGACGATTCGCCGGTCGCGATTGCGAGCCTGGCCGCGATGATCCGTCGATGGATCGAGGGGCAGACCTTCGCACCTCGTGCCGGCACCACCGGCGTCCAGCTTCTCGACGCACAGGCCGCTCGATATGGGGAGTTCGACGAGGTGTTCCTGGTCGGTCTCGTCGAAGGGGAGTGGCCGGAACGGTCGGCCACGAACATCTTCTATCCGTCGTGGCTTCTCAGCCAGCTCGACTGGCCGGATTCCCGCGTCGCGCTCGCGGGCCAACGGGCGGCATTCCAGGATCTGACGCGGCTCGCGCGCCGTCACACGCATCTGTCCACCTTCGAGCTCGAGCATGAGGCGATTGTCGGGCCGAGCGTCTTTCTCGAAGACGTCGAGCGGCTGGGGCTCGAGACGCGTGTCGGCGAGCCGCGAGCGGCGTCCGGGCTGTTCGTGCACGAGGCGCTGACGAGCGATCCCGTCATGCCTGCGGCCGTTGCGGGCGAGACCGCCGATTGGTTGAGCCTTCGGCTTGGACGCTCCGATGCGGCGGCCGATCGGTTTCACGGCACGGCGGCGTCATACCGGCCGGCGACCTACAGCGTCAGCGGGCTCGAGCGGTATCTGCAATGCCCGTTCAGATTTTTCTCGGAGCGTGTCTTGAAGCTTCAGGAAGATCCCGAGGATGAAGCCACGCTGAATCCGAAGGAGCTGGGGATCTTCGTCCACGAGGTGTTCCAGAAATTCTTCGAAGAGTGGAATCGTCAGGGACATCGCGGGATCACGCCGGAGAATCTGCCGCAGGCGCGCACGCTCTTCGGCAGCGTCATCGAACCCCTGCTCGCCACGCTTCCGGACGACGAAGCCGCGGTGCAGCGCACACGCCTGCTGGGTTCGGCCGTCGACGAAGGGCTGGCCGAGGCTGTGTTCCAGACCGAAGCCGAATGGGAGACCCCGGTCGTCGAACGGCTGCTCGAGCATTCGCTCGAGGGCGAGTTCGACATCCAGACCGACACGGAAACGCGGCGCGTCGCGCTGCGCGGGAAAGCCGACCGGATCGATCTCCTCGCGGACGGGACGTTCCGCATCATCGACTACAAGTTGAGCCGCGCGCCCGATCGAAAACAGGCGCTGCAGCTGCCGATCTACTCGGTCTGCACGGTGCAGCACCTGCGCCGGGCACGAGCCGAGGAGTGGGAGCTGGGGCAGGCGGGCTACATCGCCTTTGGCCAGGAGCGCCAGTTCGTGCCGATGCTCGCGCGCGGAAAGAGCCGGGACGAGGCCCTTCTTCAGGCGCAGACGCGCCTGCTCGCTGCGGTCGATCGAATCGAGCGGGGCGAGTTTCCGCCGACGCCCGCGGACACCATCATGTGCATGCGCTGCCCCCACGCCGCGGTGTGCCGCAAGGATTACGTCGGTGACGTCTGACTGGCTGCCGTTCGGGGAGGGGTCGGGAGGGGTTTTCCCAGGCGACGCAGGGGAAAACCCCTCCCGACCCCTCGCGGACGATGGACGATGGACGATCGACGATGCCGCGCGCGCGCGCGCGGTCGATCCCGCCCACAACGTCGTGCTCGAAGCCTCTGCCGGCACCGGCAAGACGCATGTGCTCGTGGACCGCTACCTCAATCTGCTGACGAGCGGCGTCGAGCCGGCCAACATCCTCGCGATCACCTTCACGCGCAAGGCGGCGGCCGAGATGCGCGAACGCATTCTGCAGGAAGTCGGCAAGCGCGCGGATGTGGCCGGACCCGATCGGGATCGATGGCGCGACGTTCGCGAGCGAGCGGGAGACATCGCCATCAGCACCATCGATGCGTTCTGCCTCGCGCTGCTGCGCGAGTTTCCGCTCGAGGCGAATCTCGATCCCGGCTTCGAGATGGCGGACGAGACGCAGACGCCGCGTCTGATGGAGGAAGCGCTCGATCGCGCGCTCGACATCGGCCGCGGACTGGCCCGAACCGACGACAACGTCCGGCTGCTCTTCGCCGAGCTGCGCGAGCAGAGGCTGCGCGACGGCCTCGCCAACATGATCGACCGAAGGCTCGTGGTCGATGACGCCATCGATCGCGCGCTGGCCGGCGGTCCGCGCGACCTGACCGCCGAGCGCGCGTGCGAGCAGGCGTTCGAGCGGCTTCGGAACGTGTTTCGAGGGCTGACGGGCGGCGTGGAAGGGTTTCTCGCCAATGGTCCGATCCATCACCGCCGCTGGGTGATTTTCTCCAGCGCCATGCGCGAGATCGCGAGCGGAACGGTGCCGGCTCCCGGTCTTGCTCGCGGCGTGCTCGACCGGATCGAGGCGCACTTCCTCAACAAGGACAAGCAGCCACGCCAGCGGTTCGACGGGTATGCCGCGAAGGACTGCAAAACGCCGGAAGGCTGGAAGGTTCACAGGACCGACGTCCTGACCGTGGCCGCCGCCGTCGCCGACGCGCTGAAGGCGTTCAGACGCGATCTGAATGCGGTCCTCTCTCGCGCGGTCCGCCTCGTCTACCAGATCGCGCTCGGCCAGTACCGCGACACGCTCGATTCTCACGGCGTCCTGGATTTTTCCGAGGCGCTTGCCCAGGCGTTGCAGCTTCTCGCGCAGATGGAGGAGTTCGCGCGCAGCCGCTATCGCCTGGAAGGACGGTATCACCACGTGCTCCTCGACGAGTTCCAGGATACGAGCCGCGCACAGTGGGCGCTGGTCGCGCTGCTCATCCGCTCGTGGGGCGAAGGAAGCGGCGTGGCCGAGAGCACGCCGTTGATGCCATCCATTTTCATCGTCGGCGATCGAAAGCAGTCGATTTACGGGTTTCGCGACGCGGACGTGGCCGTGGTCGACGAAGCCACGAGCTTTGTCGATGATCTGCGGCCCGATCGCGACAGCCGGCGCGCGATTTCGAGGAGCTTCCGTGCGGTACCGCAACTGCTGGCGTTCGCCAACGACCTGTTCACCGAGATCGAAAAGGATGAGCGCCGCGACGCGTTCCGTTTCTCCGACGACGACCGGTTTCCGGTGCAGCTGCCGGTGGCACCGGCCGATGCGCTTGGGATTGTGGCAGCGCCCGGCGTGGCGGATCATGCCGAGGCGGTCGCGGCGGAAATCCGGCGCCTGCTCGACACGCAGGCCCTCGTGCGCGATCCAGAGACAGGCGTGGCGCGCCCCATCAGTCCCCGGGACATCGGCATCCTCTTCCGCACGAAGGACAGCCACCAGGATTTCGAGAAAGCCCTCGAGCGCAGGCAGATTCCCTCCTACGTCTACAAGGGTCTCGGATTCTTCGAGGCGGACGAGATCAAGGACGTGCTCGCGCTCTTGCGATATCTGGCGGCGCCCGAGTCGAACCTGCGCGCCGCGGCGTTCCTGCGCTCGCGGTTCGTGAGATTGTCCGATCCCGGCCTGCAGGCGCTTTCGCCCAGTCTCGCCTCGGCGATCTCGGGGAGCGTCGACGCCGGCAGGCTCGATCGCGAAGACCAACGCGTGCTCGAGCGGACTCGCACCAGCGTGGCGCGGTGGCTGGATCTCGTCGATCGTCTACCGCCGGCCGAAGTGCTCGACCTGGCGCTCGACGAAACGGCGTACCTGTTCGAAACGCGAGGGCCCCGCGTGCGGCAGGCGCGGGAAAATCTAAAGAAGCTCCGCGCGATGGTGCGGCGCGTCCAGAACCGCGGGTACAGCACCATGTCGCGGCTGGCCGACCACCTCGAACGGCTGACCGCCGGCGACGAGTCCAACGCCGTGGTCGATGCCGGCGATTCGGTGAGCCTCATGACGATTCATGCCGCGAAGGGGCTGGAATTTCCGGTCGTCTTCGTGGTGAACATGAGCCGGGGGACCGGCGGCGGCCGCCGCGCGATTCGGATCGTGTCCGACGCGGGCAGCGGGCAGGCGTGGTTGAGCGTCGGCGACTTCAAGTCGGAAGCCGATGAAGATGCCAGGGCCAAGGATCGGGAAGAAACCAAACGCCTGTTGTATGTCGCCGTCACCCGTGCGCGCGATCGTTTGTATCTCGCGTCGGAGGTGAAGGATGCGAAGTGGCGGGCGTTTGGCGGGAGTCTCGGCGATCTCCTGCCGCTCGGCATCAAGGCACGTTTCGAAGCCGCAAGCATGGCCCCCGCCCCGGAGACGACCGAGTGGATCGCCGTGTCGGCGCAGAGCCATGTGTTTCGAGTGTGCGGGATCGTCGACCGTCGATCGTCCATCCTCGATCGTCGGGATGATGGTTCTTCGCCGATCGCCGATCGCCAATCGACCACGGACGATGGACGATCGACGATCGACGATGGACGATGGACGATCGACGATCGACGATCGACGATCCGCGTCGCGGTGACAGCGGCGCGTGCCACGGCTGTTGACCAACGTCCGCCGAGCGACGCCGACGCCCGCAGAAGCCTCGCAGGCACCCTGGTGCATCGACTCTTCGAGCGGTGCGGCGCGACTTTGCGAAGCGCAGCAGGCACGCAGGCGATCGAAGCCGAGCTTGGCAGGTTAATTCGCGATGAAGAAGCGGTCGAGGCTGGTGACGTCGTTCGATTGTTCCGGCACACGCGCGACGCGTATCTTGCCCTGTGCGCGACACCGGCGCTGATTGACGCGCTCGAGTCGGGCGAGGCGCTGTTCGAAGTGCCGTTTTCCGTGCGACCGGCCTCTCATGAGTTGATCCTGCGCGGCACCTTCGACTGCCTGATCCATCGACGCGACGGAGGCATCACCGTGCTCGAGCTGAAAACCGGGAAGCCGGTTCCCGAGCACGAACGTCAGCTTGCCACCTACCTGCTGGCGGCACGCGCGCTCTTTCCGGGTACTCCGGTGGACGGTACGATCGTGTATGCAGCGCCGCGCACTGTATGACCTTCGTCATACGTCCTTACCCGCAGAGGAAACCAAAACGACGGCATTGACGTCCAATCATGTAACGGAGGAACGACGAAAGATGCCGATCGCGGAACGTCAGTTACCCACACCAGTCACGGCGCAGTTCGAGTTCGAAGCGCTCAAGGCGTTGCCGTGTGGTTGTGTGGCGTCGGTTCACCGCACGCTGGATCCCGGGCTGTCTATCGTGTCGCTCGAGGCCAAGGGGACGTACTGCGCGCTGATGGATCACGTGATGGGACGCACCACGGCAGTGCCGGCGAGACTGACCGATGAGTTCGATCTGGACCTGGAAGCAGACTACTGACGCTCGGCCCACAGGCGCGCGTGCGCCTCGGCTTCGGCCTGCGTCTGACCGACAATCAGCACCGGCTCGTCCGGTGCGCCTCCCGATTTGCTGACCAGCCACGCCACCCAGTGGGGCCCGTGGGCTTCGCTGCGAATCTCGAAAGTACCCTGGCGGGTCGTGACGGTCTCGGCCATGAGGGGTCCATTTTATAGCCGAATTTCGCGAATTTCAGCGAAAGTCCGCAAAAAGCCCAAGTTTTCGTTGCGTTCTTCGGAAGCCATCCCATACAATCCGTGCGCCCGGTCCTCACGAGCGGTTCAGACGCCGTGGGCCCGGACGAGAGGAGTCTCGATTTGACCCTGACGTGTCCGAGTTGTGGAAACAGCCAGAATTTTCTCGTGAAGACCCTGCAGATGCACGTGGTGCACCTGGAGGACTCGCGTGTCGAAGTCTCTGAAGAGAGTCGCCCGGCCGTGTTCGAGGTGCTGTGCGACGAGTGTGAGACCGCGCTGAACTTTGAAGAGTTCGAAGACGCGCTCCGCAAAGAAGTGCTGCTGACGCTAGGCGCTCGCTAGGCACCCCCTTCTTCGCCCCCGAATCGGGGGCGTCTCTCTACACTAGGTTTCTTCAGCTTCCTCGAAGTGATCGCACTCAGGACAGACCCACTCGCGCAGGGGTCTGGACCTGGTTTCACGCGTGCCGGGTACGCGATCGATCTGTTCGCGTGTCTGGAGCCGCATGCGCTCGCCGCAGACCGGACATTCTTTCTGTTCCATGCGTGTAATTTCGCGTGTTTTCGGATGCTAGCACTCGCGCTCGCGCCTTGACAAGGCGCAGGCGCGAACCTATCGTACGAGAAGTCCGATGCGTCACTACTCGACACGCCCTCGCGATGACGGCCGCGCCGCGCGGCGCGATCTCGTGAGGCCGCTCGCGCGGCCGAACCGCTGGTTCGACGACGAAGTCGCCATCGATTTTCCGTCGCTGCACGGTGCGGTCGAGCGTGCGCGCGCCGGCTTCGCGGCCGCGTCGAGCGACGACAATCATCGGCGCCAGTTGTCCGCCGAGCTCATCCTGTCGCCTCGCGAAGCGTTCGACGGCGTCACGGTGCCGCTCGATTTGCCCGTGCGGCGCCTCTGCGCCGCCTGCGGCGGCCGGGGAGAGACCTGGCCAGACCCCTGTCACCACTGCGATGGCAGCGGCGAGGCGCTCGGCCGCCATCCGGTTCGTCTGGTCCTTCCGCCGCGAGTGCAGGACGGCGACCGGTTTGCCCTGTCCGTGTCCGCCCCGTCCGCTCCGCCGACACGCGTGGAAGTACGTGTCGTCCTCGGTTGAGCGGGCAGTCCCTCTGACATAATAAGAACAATGGTTACCGAAACGTCGGTCCTCGGCGCGCTCACGGCCGTGAAAGATCCCGACCTGAGTCGGGACATCGTCACGCTTGGCTTCGTCAAGAACCTGAAGATTGATGGCGGCCGCGTGGCGTTCAGCATCGAGCTGACGACGCCGGCGTGCCCGGTCAAGGATCAGATGCGCGACCAGGCGCGCGCGGCGGTGTCGGCACTGCCTGGGGTGACCGCGGTCGAGATCGAGATGACGGCGAGCGTGCGGGCCGTGGCATCGCCCGATGGCGGACGTGCGCCGGTGGAGAACGTCAAGAACATCATCGCGGTCGGCGCCGGCAAGGGCGGCGTGGGCAAGACCACCGTGGCGGTGAACCTCGCGATTGCGCTGGCGAAGTGCGGCGGGCGCGTCGGCATCATCGACGGCGATATCTACGGTCCGAACGTGCCGATCATGCTGGGCATCGACACGCAGCTCACCACCGACGGCCAGAAGATTATTCCCGCCGAAAAGCACGGCATTCAGGTGATTTCGATGGGGTTCATGACCTCGGACGACTCACCCGTCATCTGGCGTGGTCCGATGCTGCACGGCGCGATCCAGCAGTTTTTCCGGGACGTCCGGTGGGACAACCTCGACTATCTCATCGTCGACATGCCGCCGGGAACCGGTGACGTGGCGCTGAGCCTCAGCCAGACGGTTCCGGTGGCCGGCTCGATTGTCGTGACGACGCCGCAGCAGGTGTCGCTCGCCGACAGCCGGCGTGCGATCCGGATGTACCAGAAGCTGAACATCCCGACGCTCGGGATCATCGAGAACATGAGTCACTTTGTGTGCCCGAACTGCAGCCACGAGGCCGATATCTTCGGTCACGGCGGCGGGCAGACGATGGCCGAGAACATGAAGGTCACCTTCCTCGGCCGCGTCCCGATCTATCAACCGATTCGCGAGGGCAGCGACCGGGGCGTGCCGCTCATGCTGAGCGAGCCCGAGTCGCCTGCCGCGAAGGCCTTCATGGCGACCGCCGAGCGCGTCGCGGCTGAGATTTCGATCGCGAGCTACAAACGGGCGCCGATTCCGCTGACACCGGTGCGGTGAACATCCCCTACACGCAACACACGCTCGAGAACGGTCTGCGCGTGATCGTCCACGAGGACCGCCGGCTGCCGATGGTGGCGGTGAATCTCTGGTATCACGTCGGCTCGAAGAACGAGCAGCCCGGGCGCACCGGGTTCGCGCACCTGTTCGAACATCTGATGTTCGAAGGCTCCGAGCATTACGACAAGGGCTACTTCCATCCGCTGCAGGAAGCCGGCGCCGCGCTGAACGGATCGACCAATCCCGATCGCACCAACTACTGGGAGGTCCTGCCGACCAACGCCCTCGATCTCGCCCTGTGGATGGAATCCGATCGCATGGGATACCTCCTGCCGGCCTTGACCGTGAAGAAATTCGAGACGCAGCGCGAGGTCGTACTGAACGAACGCCGCCAGAACTACGAGAACCGGCCCTACGGGCTCGCGACCAGCGCGATTCTCGCCGCGCTCTTTCCCGCGGATCACCCGTACCACTGGATGACGATCGGCGAAACCGCCGATCTCAACGCCGCGACGTTCGACGACGTCCGCGAGTTTTTCAGCACCTATTACCACCCGTCGAACGCGTCGATCGTGGTTGCCGGCGATGTCGACGCGGCTGACGCGCTCGAGCGCGTGCGCGCGCATTTCGAGGAGATCCCGGCCGGCCCCGTGCCGGCGCCCCTGCGGCCGATTGCCAGGATCGAAGAAGAGCGCCGCCTGCTGCTCGAGGATCGGATCGAGCTGCCACGGTTGTATCTGGCCTGGCATTCACCGGCCATGTTCACCGACGGCGACGCGGAAATGGACCTGGTGTCCGATCTGTTCGCAAACGGCAAGGTCTCGCGGCTGTATAAGTCGCTCGTGTACGAACGGCGGATCGCGACCGAAGTGATGGCTTTTCAGAACTCACGCGAGCTCGCGGGATTCTGGCAGGTCGTGGCCACCGCCGCCCCCGGCCACTCGCTCGAGGATTTGCAGCAGGCCATCGACGCCGAGCTGGACCGGTTGACCGACGAAGGCCCCACGGCCGACGAGATCGAGCGCGGCCGCGCGCAGATCGAGGCGCAGTTCGTGTACCGGCTGCAAACGCTGGGCGGATTCGGGGGGAAAGCCGATCAGCTGAACGCCTATTCGGTGTTCGTCAACGATCCCGGCTACTTCGAGAAAGACCTGGCGCGCTACGAGGCCATTACCGCTGAGGATTTGCATCGCGCCGTGCGGACGCATCTCCGCAAGCACAACCGCATGGCGTTGAGCGTGGTGCCGAAAGGAAAGCTGTCGCTGGCCCTGCCGAACTCGACCCCGGCGGTGGTGTCATGAGCGACGAGCGTGCGGGTGTTGGCGCCCCGCGACAAAGAATAGACCGGTCGCGGTTGCCGAGCGTCGGCGCGTCGCCATCGCTGCGCTTTCCGCGCATGCACAAGTCGCAGCTCCCAAACCATTTGTCGCTCTGGTCGGCCGAACATCGAAGCCTGCCGGCTGTCACGTTCATGCTCGTCCTGCCGATCGGGTCGGCCGCCGACTTCGAAGGATTCGAGGGGCTTGCGGCGACGACGGCCGACATGATCGACGAGGGGACGGGCAATCTATCGGCGATCGACGTGCATGCGGCGCTCGCGCGCCTGGGCGCCCATCTCGACGTGGACGTGTCTGCCGATGCCACGATCTTCACCGTGACCACGCTCGCGAGGTTCTCGCGGCAGGCGCTGTCGCTGATGGCCGACTGCGTGGTCCGCCCGAGGCTCGACGAGGCGGATTTCGATCGCATCCGGCAGCTTCGGCTGACGCGCCTGGTGCAGATTCGCGACATGCCTTCGGCGATTGCCGATCGCGCCTTCATGCAGGTCGTCTACGGCACGCATCCGTACGGCCACATGGCCCTCGGCATGGAGGAGTCGCTGCGGCAGCTCACCATCGACAAGGTTCGGACGTTTCACTCGCGTCTCTACCGGGCGTCGAACGCCACGCTGATTGCGTGCGGCGACATCGCTGCCGCGGAATTCGGCCGGATGGCGGCGGATGCCTTTGGCAGCTGGACGGACGCGGATCACGATATTCCGCACGATCGCGCGATCGCTCCACCCCCTGTCATGCCCGTTCATCGGTTCGTGCTGGTCGACAAGCCCGGCGCGGCGCAAAGCGAGATTCGCATCGGCGAGGTCGGTCTCGCGAGAGACACACCGGACTACCATCCATTGATCGTGCTCAACATGATCCTCGGCGGGCAGTTCGTGAGCCGCATCAACATGAAGCTGCGGCAGGAGAAGGGGCTGACCTATGGGGCCAGAACCGCGTTCGATTTCCGGCGTGGGCGCGGACCGTTCATTCTGCAGACCAGCGTGCAAAGCGACGGAACCACCGAGGCGGTGAAAGCGTCTTTACTCGAGATTGAGGCAATCCGGAGCGACCAGCCTCCTACCGTCGAAGAGGTCGAGGTGGCGAAGGCGGCGCTGACGCGCGGGTACGCGCGCAACTTCGAAACGGCCGAGCAGATAGCCAGGGCCATGGCCCAGCTCCTGTTGTACGGGCTTCCAGACGACTATTTCGACACATTTACGTCAAAAGTGAATGAAGTGACGGTCGAACGGGCCCGGCAGGTGGCGGCCGCCCACCTCGATCTCGACCGGCTCGCAACCGTTGTCGTGTCTGACTCGTCTATCGTGTTACCGCAGTTGGCGGCTGCGGGCCTGGGAGAACCGACTCCGCTATTGCCCAGACTGTGAACACCATGCGATCGTCGCGGCTCAGCGTCAGCCTGTCGGCAGGTATCGCCGTCATTGCGGCGGTTTTCGCCGGCGCGCTCATCTGGCTGCTGCTGTCGGACCCGATCACGGTCGCCGACGCCGTCGAAACCGGCGACGTCGCGCCCCTGTTTTCCGCCCTGGCCACGGTTATCTATCAGGCATTCCTGAACCTGCTGGACTATCTGTAGGCGAGGGGTCGGGAGGGGTTTTCCCAGCTGACGCAGGGGAAAACCCCTCCCGACCCCTCGCCGAACCGTGTTCTCACAGATTCCTGTCGAGAAAGCGCGCCAGCCAGAATCCATCCAGATATTTGAACGGTGTGAGGCCGGTGGAGTAGTGGCCGCACGGCAGCACGCTCACCTCGTGCGCAATGCCGAGGCGACCGAATTCGGTGACCAGATCGCGCGAGAGATCGACGGGGAACGACAGATCGTACCTGGCGTAGATCAGCAGGGTTTTCTTGTCCCGAATACGATCGAGGTAGACCTGCGGGCTGATGGGCAGCCACAACGATCTCAAGCGCTCGAGGTCGATGGCACCCTCGAGGCTCGTCCGTACGTGCGAGGTGGAGAGCCCTCGCCACACGACATCGGCGAAGTAGGGCGAGATGTGGTTGAGTGCCTGCACCTGGACCAGGGGCTCGTGCGCGGCAGTCAGGAGCGACAGACACGAGCCGAGACTCGTACCGAGGATGCCGATGCGGTCGTATCCCTGTCCGGCCAGCCAGGCAATCGCGCGACGCGCATCCATGACCGCCTGCCGGCAGGCCTGAACGGTCCGGCCGATGTTGGCGCTCACGATGTAATCGGCCCGGGTCAATTCCGCGGGCCTTCGCGCGTGATGGTAGGGAAGGGAGAGGCGCAGCGCGCTCATGCCGAATCGGTTCAGCAGGCGGCACAGGCCGATGTGCCCGTCAGGTTGTGCATTCCACTGCGGCAGCACGAGCACGGCACGCCGGGGGGATACGAGGCGGGTCCGGCGACGAGGATCCGCCCCGGCGCGGAAATACAACGCGTGCACCGTGTTGTTTTCGCGATAGCGCGTGTGCATGGCGCTCGGGAACGACAACCCACCCGTCGCGCCATCCACCCCGGGCCGGAACGTGAAATCCGATGTGTCGGGAATCTCGAAGAATTGCTGGCTGTTCCGAACGGCCTGTGAGGCCCAGTCGAGCAGGAGCTGTTCGGCAGAGGCCCCGGGTCTGGCACCGTTCGGCTCGATCCAGTCGAGCCCCCACTCGAACGGCCGGACGACGCGATCCTTGCTGACGGCGTGCAGCCGCCGCTCCCATGTGTGAAACAACCCCGCGAGCACGATGTCTCTATAATATTTCAGATACGAGATGCACTTCCTTCTACGCCTTCTCATCAACGCCGCGGCGCTCTGGGTGGCCATCCAGCTCGTCGGCGGAATCGATCATCAGGGCAGCGTGTGGTCGCTGCTGTTTGTCGCGCTCGTGTTCGGCGTCCTGAACGCGAGCGTGCGGCCGCTGTTTCTGCTCCTGTCGCTGCCAATGGTGATCGTGACGCTGGGTCTGTTCATGTTCGTCATCAACGCGCTCATGCTGTTGCTGACGGGGTGGGTGTCGGGATTGCTGGGCCTGGGTTTTTACGTCGAAGGTTTCTGGGCGGCGTTTCTGGGCGGTCTCATCGTCAGCGTGGTCAGCCTGATGCTCTCGATTTTCACGGGCGAGCGGAAGATGAAGGTGCATGTGTCGTCACATACGCCTCGCACCTGAGTGCGACGTCCGCCAGCTCGCCGGTCTGATTCCGTCGCCCGACCAGTTGCAGCCCGCAGGGCAGGCCTTCCGGCGAATCGCCACACGGAAGCGAAATCGCAGGGTGACCTGTCAGGTTGAAGAGCTGGGTCAGTCTCAGTGAGATCGGCCTGAGCGGCTCTTCCCCCGATTCGATCGTCACCGTCGTCGCGCCAATCTTCTGCGCGGGTACCGGCACACTGGGCAGCGCAAGCGCGTCACAGCTCGAAAGCGCGGCATCGACGGCGGCGCGCATCGGCGCCCGATCGGCTTGCGCTCTCACGTACTCGTCGCGCGAGATCCTTCCACCCATCGTCAAACGGTCGCGGATACCGCTGGAGAACGCGTCGGGCGTCTTCGCGAGCGCGTCGGCGTAGTGGGCGAATGCTTCCACGAGGGCCACGTTGATGTAGGTCGTGGCGATGTCGGGCATGCGGCCAAGTTGAACATCCGTGATGACAGCGCCGGCCGCCTTCAGACGGCCGAGCGCTTCCTCGAATCGCGCGCGCACGGCGTTGTCCAGCTTGTCCAGAAAATAGCCGCCCAGCTTGCCAATGCGCAGACCCTGCACCGATTCGACGGAAACCGGAGGGACCGGCGCGCCGACGAGCGCCGCGTAGATCGCCCACGCATCGCGCACCGTTCGGGCGATCGGGCCGACATGGTCGAGCGAAACAGACAATGGCACGACGCCGGTCGTCGGGATTTCGCCGAACGACGGCTTGAGGCCGACGACCCCGCATGCGGCCGCGGGAATTCGAATCGATCCGCCGGTGTCGGTGCCGATTGACGCCCAGCCCAGGCCGGCCGCCACGGCTGCCGCCGAGCCTCCGCTCGAGCCTCCTGGAGATCGGCTGATGTCACGGGGGTTGTGAACGGGTCCGAATACCGACTCGTCGCTCGTTGTCCCGAGCGCCAGCTCGTGCAGATTGCACTTCCCGATGATGATGGCGCCGGCCTCGCGCAGCCGGGACACGACCAGCGCATCGGCATCGGCGACGTGTCCTGTGCGCACCCGCGACGCGGCTGTCGTCGGCGCACCCTTCACGTCGATGAGATCTTTGATGGAGATCGTGCAGCCATGCAGCGGCCGTCGCGCACGCCCCTGGCGCACTTCCTCGTCCAGCGCCTGTGCCGCAGACATGGCCTCGGCCTCGAACACGGTGATGAACGCGTTGAGCGTTGGATCGAGCGCCGAAATGCGTTCGAGCGCGCCGCGGACGTCTTCTGCAACCGAGCCGCGGCGCCTATCGCTTGCCGTCATTGGTTCTCAGAACTCCATGTGGGGCGAGCAGACGCTCGAGGCTGTCGCGTGCGGAGAGATACGTCGCGTCGCAGACGATCAGATCGAATGGGCCCGCCAGCTTGTACAGCATCCGCCGGGGATCGCCGCCAATCACGGTCGCGCGTTCTGAAAGGCCACTCACCGACAAGAACCGGCGCGCCTCGTCGGCGCGGCCCGGATCGCCTTCCATGAGGATCAACGTGCCGTCTGGTGCAAGCGCCGCTGTGGGCGATGAAGGATCATCGGTGACGGCGACCCCAATCGCGAGCACGCGCCTGGCCCCGCCAGAGACATTTTGGTACATGCGACGCGATTGTACGCTGCCGCTCGATGCGTTGTAAGCTGTCACAAAACTATGCGCCTGACGAAAATCATCGCCACGATTGGACCCGCAAGCCGAAGCGAAGATGTGATCGCCCAGATGATCGATGCCGGCGTTGATATCTGCCGGTTGAACTTTTCCCACGGCAACCACCAGAACCACGAGGAGACCTTTCGACGAATCCGCGAAGCCGCGGCGCGCGCAAAGAAGGTCGTATCCATTCTCCAGGATCTGAGCGGGCCGAAAATCCGTACGGGCCGGCTGAAGGATGGGCGTCCCATCGATTTGAAGGACGGCGAAACGATTCGCATCGTCGCCGGCGACGGCGAAGGCGATGCGGAGCGCATCTACACCACCTACGCTGAGCTGGTCAGGAAGGCCAAGACGGGGGGGCAACTGCTGCTGGATGACGGCAAGATCCAGCTGGCCATCGAAAAGGCCGACGGTAGGGAGATCGTGGCGCGCATAGTCGAGGGTGGGGCGCTTGACGAGCACAAGGGCATCAACGCACCCGGGGTTCAATTGTCGGGCGAAGCCTTGACCGCCAAGGATATCGACGATCTGAAGTTCGGCGCGAAGCTCGGTGTCGACATGGTGGCGTTGAGTTTCGTGCGCAGTGCCGACGACATGTGGCAGGCCCGTCAAATCCTCACGGAAGTGGGCGCGGCGTACATCCCGCTCGTCGCGAAGATCGAGCGGCCTGAAGCGCTCGATCATCTGGATGAGATCCTGAAAGTCTGCCAGGGCGTCATGGTGGCACGTGGCGACCTGGGCCTCGAGATGCCGTTGGAAAAGGTGCCGACCTCGCAGAAGACGATCACGCGCAAGGCCCGCGGGCGAGGTATTCCGGTCATCGTTGCCACGCAGGTGCTGGAGTCGATGAGGGTCGAGCCGAGGCCGACGCGTGCGGAGGTCAGCGACGCCGCCAACGCCGTGGACGACGGGGTGGACGCCATCATGTTGTCGGGCGAGACGGCGGTGGGGCTATACCCGGTGAAGACCGTGGAAACCCTCGATGCCGTTATTCGCGAAGCGGAGCGCATCGGTCAAAGCCACGAGGGCGTCACCACCTCTCCGCCGCCGATTGTCGAAGTGCCGCGCGCACCACACGCACAAGCGTTGTGCGAAGCGGCCGTCACGCTTGCGGAACATTGCAACGCGTTTGCGATCGTCGCGATCACACGGCTGGGCAATGCCGCGCGCGTGCTGTCGGCGCTTCGTCCACGGACGCTGATCTTTGCGTCAACCGAAAGCGAAGTCATCGCCAGGCATCTGACGATCTATCGCGGTGTCGTGCCGCTGACGACAGGTATTGGCAAGGACGTGGATACGACGGGCGTGCTGCTGAAAGAGGAGTTGCGCAGCCGCGGGCTCGTGCCGGCGGGTTCGAACGTCGTCTTCATCAGCGCGAACACGCGCCTCGAGCGCGCCGATCAAAATTTCGTGAACGTGCAAAGATTTGAATAAAAGACTCATCAGACGTCAGCTTGCCTCTAAGTACTTCTTGAGAGACTGCAGCGCGCGTTCCCAGCCGGGCGCGATCACTTCGTAGTACCGCTTCCACCGATCCCCGTCCTCGGAAGCCCGCTGTGTCACCTTGACGAGCGTGATCTGCGGATTGTGGGCGCGCTGCAGCTCGCAGTGCACCTCGAGCGCCATCGGGCCGATCGGGTTGCCGTCGGGCGGCAGCCAGAAGGCATCGGCGACGAAGAACTCCCGTTCCGGTTTGTAGTCCATCACCGTCCCGTGCAGCGTACCTCCAAGGCGTCCGAGCATCTCGTCGGCGAACTCGGTCGGCTCCCATTCCAGCGCATACGCCCCGAGCACGCGCGGCACGGTGACCGATCGCGTGGTCTGCCACCACAAGGCGAGCGCACGCGGGTCGAAGAACGCCGACATGACGCGCGCGGGCGACGCAATGATGGAAATCGAGCTGGTGAACGACGGATTCATGGCCCGCTTCTGCGCGCCCGCCTGATTTGATCGGCGTGCTTGTGGGCGTGGTCCGCGTAAATCTCGAGCCAGCGGTCCACGCCGTAGGTGCCGTGTTCGGGATGCGTACCGGCTTTCGCGAAGTCCGCGTCGGTCATGCGATCGAGCAGGTCGCCCGTCGAGCTGCGCGCCGCCTGGAAGGCGACGAGCGAGCTGGCGATCGGCCGATCGTAGTGGAGACGCCTGGCGAACGCCTTCTCATCGTACGCCCGAATGGCCGCGTGTTCTTCGGCGACGAGCAGACGCAGACGGATAGCCGACGTCATCTCGCTGTCGGCCAGGTGGTGGACGATCTCCCGGGAGCTCCAGGTGTTCGGCGCCGGCCGCGCGTCGAGCTCGGATTCGGTCGCGCCGTCGAGCGCCGCGGCCACTTCGCGATACCCGTCTTTGTACCGGGCAATGAGCTCCGCGCGCCGCTGACTGTCCATCGCGTCACCTCAGAAGGTAGGGCCCGGCTTTAGCCGGGCCAATCAGTACAACAGGAACGGCTGCCGCTCGGTGCGGAACCCTTCGTGATCCTGAAGCCAGCTGTAGTACATCGTCCGCACCGGCAGTCCGGCCTCGATCTGCTGACGAAGCTGGCTCGAGCCGGCGAGGATATCGAACGGCAGCTTCTCGTGCTCGTACTGGTACGGTGGCTGACGCCACTGAAACGCCGACGGATTCTGCAGCCGAATCTCGACCAGCAGCGCGACCGCGCTTTCGATGGCGCGAAACTCCTGGCGATCGAGCACGTGAATCTGACAACCGCCGCAGGCCTGCCTGGCGTGCTTCTGGAAGGTCGGTTCGAAGACCACCGGCCTGAAATGCACGCCGGGCAGATCGTACGTCCGGAGTTTCCCGGCGAGCGCGTCGGCATCGACCCAGGGCGCGCCGATGAGCTCGAACGGACGGGTCGTGCCGCGCCCCTCCGACACGTTCGTGCCCTCGAACAGCACGGTGCCCGGATACACGACTGCGGATTCGACGGTTGGCACGTTGGGCGACGGCATCACCCACGGGAGCCCGGTTTCCTCGTAGTACATGCTGCGCCGCCAGCCTTCCATCGGAACGACGGTCAGATCGGCGCCGATGCCACCAGTGTCGTTGAAGAACTTGGCGAGCTCGCCGATCGTCATGCCATGCCGCATCGGAATCGGAAACTGACCGACGAACGACTCGAAGCCCTTGACCAGCATGGGACCTGAGACCGTGTCGCCCCCGATTGGGTTCGGGCGATCCGTCACGATGACCGGCACGCCATGTTTCCTGCCGGCGCGCAGGCAGTTGGCCATCGTGTAGATGAACGTGTAGATGCGCGACCCGACATCCTGCAGATCGACGACCAGCACGTCGAGCCCTTTCAGCATCTCGGCCGTCGGTTCCCGCGTTTCACTGTAGAGCGAATAAACCGGCACGCCGCGAGACGGATCGCTGGCGTGGGCCGTCTCGATCATGTTGTCCTGCACATCCGCTCGAAATCCATGCTGGGGACCGAAGATCGCCGCCAGTCCGACCTCGGGCGCCTCCGCGAGGACCCGGACGATGTGCTGGAACTTCGCGTCGATCGAGGCGGGGTTCGAGACGATGCCCACCCGCTTGTTCTTCAGCATGCCCGACGCCAGCAGTTGTTCCGAGCCGAGCCGGACCCTGGTTGTCGCCATCGTTGTCGTCATCATGTCTGCACCACCTGCCATCCGGATTTCTTCGCAATCACCACGACGAGGAGCGGCACGAGCGACGCCAGGAAAATCGCCAGCCATCGCGGGTCGAGATCGAACGATCCCGTGCGCATCGAGTCCTCGATCGTGTCGAGGACCACGAACGCCGTGCCGATCGCACAGAGTCCGTGCGATTCCTGGACGATCACCCTGCGCGTGCGAAACGGCACGTCGGACCTCTGGTACCGGCCGAAAGCGGGAATCATGGCCGGCACCTCGCTCGCCCATGCTTTGAAGCGGTCTCCGAAGGTGGTCTGCAGAAAGGCCTCTTCGCGCGCGGCAATGCGCTCGTGGTAGATGAAGCTCAAAAGTACCACGATGAGCGGCAGGTACCACGTACCCGACAGGAGCGCGCATCCGAGCGCGACGAGCGTGTTGGCGACGTACAGCGGGTGGCGGACGATCGAATATGCCCCCTGCGTCGACAGCGAGTCGGCCGTGGGCCGTCGCGTGCCGCGTGCGGAGGTGCCATGCGGCGCGGTGCCGATCACGAATGCCCGCGCGGCAAGGCCGGACAACGCGACCAGGAAGGAAAAGACCTCCCAGACGAACGTCGTCGGGGGGCGATCGTCTGCGACGCTGAGCACAAAGAGGGGGACGAGCACGAGCGGCATGTAGCTGCGCCAGCGGAACAGGGTGTCACCGGTGGTGGGCAGCTCTTCGGCTATGGGGCCGCGGGTGCGGCGCGCGTCAGTCATGCAGCGGCACACATTTTACAGGAACGATGTTTGCTCTCTAAGGACCCATGAGAAACGAGCACCGTTCAACTGTATCCCTGTCATACATGTATGTTTTCATACTCCTGCTTCTTCCCTCGGCCGCGGGCGCGCAGAAGGTGTCGGCGCCCGACGCACAACAGACGCTGGCCGTGCAGGTGGCGCTCGATCGAGCGGGATTTTCGGCCGGCGAAATTGATGGGAAGGGCGGTCCGAAAACGCGCCAGGCCCTGGCAGCGTATCAGAAGTCCGCCAGGCTTCAGCCCACCGGCATCGCCAACGAAGAGACGGTCGCCTCGTTGAAGGTGCCGGCCGACGGCGTCGTGCGCTACACGATCTCGCCCGAGGACGTGGCGGGTCCGTTTATCGGCAGCCTGCCGGACGACATGATGGAACGCGCGAAGCTCGACGCCTTGTCGTATGCGTCCGCGCTCGAAGGCCTGGCCGAGAAATTCCACAGCAGTCCAACATTGCTGCAGAGCCTGAATCCTGGAGCGAAGTGGACCGCGGGAGAGGAGATTTCCGTTCCCGCCGTCGAGCCGTTCGAACTGCCGTCGAAACCCGCGGCGGCGAGCGGTGTGAAGAGTACAGCGGGCTCGAAGCCGGCTGTTGTGGCGCAAGGTTCCGAGATTCTCATCTCGGGCGCGGACAGGTCGCTGGTCGTGCGAGACGCCTCTGGAAAGATCCTGATGTACGCGCCGGTCACGGTCGGCAGCGCGAAAGATCCGCTGCCGGTCGGCCAATGGAAAGTCGTTGGCGTTTCGTGGAACCCGACGTTCAACTACAACCCCGATCTGTTCTGGGACGCCGATCCGTCGCATGCCAAGGCGAAAATTCCCGCCGGGCCGAACAACCCGGTGGGCGTGGTGTGGGTCGACATCAACAAGGAGCACTTCGGCCTGCACGGCACGCCCGAGCCATCGACCGTCGGGCGTACCGAGTCGCACGGCTGTATTCGCCTGACGAACTGGGATGCGGCGAGGCTTGGGCGGCTCGTCGCAGCGGGAACCCCCGTCATCATCCAATGACGATCCGGCACAGGCGTCGAACGGTTCATGCGGAAGCGATTGCGCCGTGGGTGACGCTCTCGGTCATTCTGCTCGTGTGGTGGGCGGGCGCCAAGACGCTCGACATGGCGTGGCCAGGCGCGGACTACGCTTCGCCGTTCAATGCGGGTGTCGATTCATCCGTGCCTAAGTCGCCACCGCTCCACAAAGACGTTCCAGACCCTTCGATGGCGGCACGCCGATCGCGGCCTGTTATCTCGGCCGACACGAGGGTGCTGGGGTCCGACATGGACGAGTTGCGCGGACGCTCGCTCGCCGTTCCGGTGCGCGGACTCGATGCGGACGACCTCGTGTCGAGCTTTCACGACGCGCGCGGCAGCAGCCGGCAGCACGAGGCGATCGACATTCTCGCGCCGCGCGGTAGCGACGTGCTTGCCGTGGAAGACGGCACGGTCGCCAAGCTCTTTACGAGCAAAGCTGGCGGTCTGACGGTTTATCAGTTCGACCCGTCACACAAGTACGTCTATTACTACGCGCATCTCGACCGTTATGCGCCGAACCTGAAGGAAGGCCTCGCCGTGCGGAAGGGAGATGTCCTGGGCGCGGTTGGGACAACAGGCAATGCCCCGAAGAACACGCCTCACCTGCACTTCGGGATCTCGAAGCTGGATCCGGACAAGCGATGGTGGGGAGGGACCGCGCTCGATCCGTTCCTCGTCTGGCGCGATCCGTCAGACAGGAACTGATTCTTTTCGCGGCCAAGAAAAACAGGAGATCAAGAGATCAGGAGAAATCTTTCAAAGCCTCCTGATCTCCTGACCTCTTGTTCGCATTTCCCGTGTTGTTACTTCTCGGCGAAGCAGTAGAAGTACCCGTTGCCGCCAGTGGAGACGAGGTTCGGGCCGCTGCAGCCCTTGCTGCCGTGCGCCGAGTTCCACGACGCGTTGCCGCCGCCGGTGCGATCGAAGTGCCCGACCTGCGCGCTGCCCGTCGAATTGCTCGACCAGTTGTTGCAGGTCTTGTCTTCGCCCGCCGGGAAGGCACGGCCGCCCGACGTCGAGCCGGTCAGAATGTCGTGCTGGTTCAGCGGCTTGCCCTCGGGCCCCATGTCGCCGGCGCCGAGCACGGGCGTGTTCTTTTCGGTGAGCGAGGTGGTCTTCGACAGGTTGCTGCCGACCTGCGCCAGCTCGACCGTGTCGCCATGCAGGTGCGCGACGTCGCGCGCGACGACGCCGCCGCGTGCGTTGGCCCACGGGCCAGAGCCGATGCGATCGCGCGCATTGACGGCGTTCGGACCCTGCGTGCTCAGGTAGGCGCGCCACACTCTGTTGCCCGCGCCTTCTTGGCCCGATGCCGCGGCGAGCTTCTGGCAGTGAGCGTCGGCACCCTGGAGCCCTCCGAGGTTTCCACCGTCAAGCCCGACGCTGGTGACAAAGAAGCCCATCGGCTGAGGCGGTGCGCCGCCCTGACGGCCCTGCTGCGCGGCGAGGATCGAGCCGGCCACGATAGCCGCAACGGCGGCAAGAACAAATACACTTCTCTTCATCGCGATCTCCTTTAGCTGTGGTATTGCTCGCGTGAATGTAGCACAAGGCCACGTCTTTTGGTCTACCATCGGCTGGCAGTACGTGGTGTCCGGTATTTGCCGTACCGTGGAGGCGACATGACCGCTTCGCTTTCTCCAATCCGCCGGTCCGACGAGCATGAGGCGCCTGAGGGCGGGACGATGTCGTTCCTCGAGCATCTGGACGATCTTCGTAAACGTCTCATTCATTCGTGTTTGGCTCTGGTTGCGGGCATGGGCCTGGGGTTTGCGTTCATGGAGCCCCTGGTCAACTTCGTGATGGCGCCCACGCACCGGGCGCTGCCGCCCGGCACCGAGCTGATTTTCAGCAGGCCGACCGAAGGCATTTCCGTTTACCTGGACGTCGCGTTCATGGCGGGGCTCGTGCTTGCGGCGCCGATGATCATGTACCAGGTCTGGTTGTTCGTCGCGCCCGCGCTCTACGCGAACGAGAAGAGGTTCGTGATTCCGTTTGTCGCGCTCACGGCCATTGGCAGCGTCGCCGGCGCGGCGTTCAGCCATTACGTGCTGTTCCCGTCGATGATGAGCTTCTTCGCCACCTTCACGCTGGCCGGCATCAGGTTCGAGCCGCGGGTCGAGTACGTGTTCGAGCTGTACGTCAGGTCGCTGGTGGGTATGGTGCTGGTGTTCCAGATTCCCACGGTGTCGTTCTTCCTGGCGAAGATGCGCGTGGTGACGTCCCGGTTTCTCTGGCGCCACCTTCGCTACGCGATTCTCATCATCTTCATCGTCGCGGCGGTGCTGACGCCGTCGCCGGATCCGTGGAACATGACGATCTTCGCGATGCCGATGCTCGCGTTGTATCTCATCGGCATCGGCGTCGCGTGGCTGGCCGAGCCCAAACGGCCGCGGTCGAATCACGCCGGTCTGCGGCTGGTGTTCGCCGCCGTCGTCCTCGATCAGGCGTGGAAGCGCCGGACGCTGCAGCGGGCGCGATGACGAACATCACCTATCGTTCTCGAGCGGTCCGCGCGCTCGTGCTGTTGCACGACGAGCACCTGCGGCGGTTTCTCCAGACGTGGAAGCGGGCTCATGCCGCTGTCTGTCGCCCTGCCGGCCACCGACGATCCGGCGTACGCGTCGCTCGACACGCTGCTTCGTCACGTGCTCGGCGCGGCGCGGGGCTACATGACGTGGATGTGCGAGATGCTCGAGCTGCCCGACCCGGGCATTCGCGTCCCGCCCGAGGCGCCGCGGCTGTCAGCCGACGCCGATGCGTTCATGGAACACGTTCTGACGCAGTGGCGTGCGCCATTGAAGGATGTGTCCGACGAGGAGCTCGAGCGGCCCGAGTATCTGTCGCGCTGGAACACCCGCTACTGCATCGACGCCATGCTCGAGCACGCCGTCATGCATCCCGTCCGGCACGCGTTTCAACTTGAGGAGTTGATGAGACAGCTGACGGATCGCAAGGAATGACTGGACGGGCGGAGACGGTTCGTCGTGTCCGGCTGCAGCGAGCAAACAGTACGTAGTGTCCGGCTTCAGCCGGACCGCGAGTGGGCGCAGATTCCCCTTGCAATCGGAGAGCCCAGGGACTCTTCGACTCCCCGGACTCTTCGACTCTCAAGACTCTTTCGACTCCAAAGACTCTTTCCGACTCTTAGGACTCCGCTTTCGGCTGCGGCACGATCCGGATATACGGCTTCGGCGATTTCCAGCCCTGCGGATACACCTTCTTCGCATCGTCATCCGTCACCGAGCCGGCGATGATCACGTCGTCGCCCTGCTTCCAGTTGGCCGGCGTGGCCACCTTGTGCTTCGCCGTCAGCTGCAGCGAGTCGATGACGCGCAGCACTTCGTCGAAGTTCCGGCCCGTCGTCATCGGATAGGCGATGATGAGCTTGATCTTCTTGTCGGGACCGACGACGAACACGTTGCGGACGGTCTGGTTGTCGGCCGCCGTTCGGCCATCGCAGCTGCCCTCGAGCTCGGCCGGGAGCATCCCGTACACCTTCGAGACTTCCAGCTTCGTGTCGCCGATCATCGGATAGTTCGGCGCCTCGCCCTGGGTCTCCTTGATGTCGTTGGCCCAGCGCTTGTGGTTGTCGACCGGATCGACGCTGAGGCCGATGACCTTCGTGCGGCGCTTGTCGAACTCGGGCTTGAGCTTCGCCATGTAGCCCAGCTCGGTCGTGCACACGGGCGTGAAGTCCTTCGGGTGGGAGAACATCACGGCCCATGAATCGCCGACCCACTCGTGGAAGCGAATGGGACCGTCGGTCGTGTCAGCCTGGAAGTCCGGAGCAATATCACCAATCCGCAAACTCATCGCACACCTCCTCAATTTCCTGTCGTCAAACCTAGGAAACTATCAGTTTGCGGGGTGTGCGACAACGGAAAAAAGACCGTCGACCTCGAGGGCGATTCGGGGGACGCTGTTCCGAGTTATACTCAGGGGTCACGCCTGTGCGGAAGTGGCGGAACTGGCAGACGCACCAGCTTGAGGGGCTGGCGGTAGCAATACCATAGGAGTTCAAATCTCCTCTTCCGCACCAACCTTCGCTTAGGATTCAGGCGAAGGTTGTCGCGCCGAAGCCTTGGCGACGGCGGGACCTCCGTGCTCGCACCGAGCTACGGCTGGCAAGTCAATCTTCAGAAGCTCAGCTTTTTGCTTTTTTAGAACTATCGCGGGCAATCACCTGCGGCGGGCCGCCAGCCCTCGACGTCGATGAAAATCTGATTCCCAACCGGGCTTCCCCGTCGGCCGCCCGTCGGGTCCGGCCCAGGCGTGATCGTGCCGCCGCCGCCGACGCCGACTCCAGTCGGATCTAGCTGGCCTTTCTTCATGATGCCGGTGATCGCGATCATCGATCCTTCGTGAGCTTTGATCTCCGTCATCGTATCCTTCGGTCCATTCATGCGTAAATGCATCCCTGGCGGGATGTAGACGCTGCCCGGCTCATCAACAGTGCGGGGAGCGGCAGTGAAGATGTAACCCTTAGTGCAACCGGGAATCGTCACGCGCACGGAGTTTTTTGGCACTGGTTTTCGTTCCTGCGCGGCCAGGGCCCCGCTGAACACGATCGCAGCGACGATCAGAACGGCGGTAGTCTTCATAGGCCCTCTGCACTGATTGTGCGCCTTTTCGATCGCCCGAATCCAGTCCTCGCGAACCTCGCCGTGACGCTCCGCCATGTCCTCAGCGGGCACAACAACTGAACGCGCCAATTCCATTGGCGCTCTTCAACCCTAAATAGCGGTTTGCGTTCTGGCGTGCTTGGCGTCGTAGAGCGCCGCGTCGGCCGCTTCGACCATTCGCACTCTCGGGTTTCTCCGTGTGCGAATCCGGCGCGAATCTGCCTCCATTTTCGACAGAGCAGCTTCGAGTCTGAGCGGTGCGCTTTGCAGATACTGCGACGTCGCCGTGATGTTGCCGTGTCTCCGAGGCACGCTTGGACTTCGTGCAGCGCCGCGCTGGACTCGAGTTCCGCACCAAACCTACTAGATATCAGCAGGTCGAGGTACCTTCTTTTCTACCTGCAGAAATTCCCATCAGGCGGTGACGCGCGTGTATTTGTTGAACCACGCGATGGTGCGGTTCCAAGCCTCTTCCGCCGCCGGCTTGTTGTAGCGTTCCGGTGTCGCGTCATTGAAGAAGCCATGCACGGAATTCGGATAAATGTGGCCCTCGTGCGTGACGTTGTTTTGCTTCATGGCGGCGTCATACGCCGGGTACGCGTCCACCAGCTGCTTGTCGAGCCCGCCGTGGTGAACGAGTATCGCCGCTTTGATTTTCGCGACGTCCGCCGCCGCCGGCGCGCCGCCGTAAAACGGAGCGGCTGCCGCCAGATCCGCACCGAGCAGAGTCGCCAGCTGATTGGACACGCCACCGCCGAAGCAGAACCCGGTGGCCGCGACTTTCCCGTTCGAAAGCGGATGAATTTTCAGCCACTGCACGCACGCGATGAAGTCCTGGGTCAACTTCGGGCGATCGATCTTGCCGAAGAGCTGACCGCCTTCGTAATCGTCGTCCGGATAACCGCCGACCGTCGTCAGGGCGTCTGGCGCGAACGCCATGAAGTTCTCCAGGGCGAACCGCCGCGCGACGTCCTGGGTATGCGGATTGAGTCCCCGGTTCTCGTGAACGACGAGCACGGCGGGCAATTTCGTCGGTGTCTGGGTGCGCGTGTCCTGGCTGAATGGCCGGACGAAATAACCCCTGATGTAACCATTTCCACTGGGTGAAGGGATGGTTTCCCACGTCGCCTTGATCCGCTCGTCGTCCTTGCGGACCTGCTGCCCCAGCGCATAGTTCGGCATCAGCGCTTCGACAATCGCCGCGGTCGTGAGTCCGGCGACCGCGAAACGCCGTCCAATCGTATCCATGAAATCACGACGGGTGATCTCACCGTGAATGTATTGCGTGTACAGTTCGACCGCCTCCGCGGGAATCTTCATTCTCGGTTTGCCTGTCGTTTCCGCCATTGAGGCGCTCCTTTCGGCTCTTCGGCGGGGAGGATATCACAAACTCAGAACCAACCTTCGCTCATCGTTCAGGCGAAGCTTGCCCACCATAGCGCGAAGCGCGAAGGTGTGCCCGACTCGCCACTGAACGAGCTACGGTTGGCAAGCCAGCCCTCGCTCAGAATTCAGGCGAAGGCTCCCTTAACCGTTAGACAACGCTTTCTTTTCTGGCGTGCTTGGCGTCGTAGAGCGCCGCGTCGGCCGCTTCGACCATCGTCAGGACATCGGCTGGCCGCGACGGGCGGGGATCGTAGGTGGAGATGCCGATCGAGGCCGTGACCGGGTACTTCTGACGCCGCGCGTCGTGCGCGATCGCGAACCTGACGCGCGTGGCCAGCATGGCGGCTTCGGCGCCGTTGGTGTTTGGAGAAATAATCGCGAACTCGTCGCCTCCGAGACGGACCGCATAGTCTGTCGTCCGCAGCGTGCGCGCGATCGCCCGGCCGGTGCCACGCAGCAACGCGTCGCCCGCAAGATGGCCCCACCGATCGTTCACCTGCTTGAAGTTGTCCAGATCGATCAGCAGCAGCGACAAACTCTGTCCGTAACGCGCCGAGCGCGACAGCTCTTCGTCGATCCGCTGCCGGAGCGCCCGTCTGTTGTGGAGGCCGGTCAGCGGATCGATCGTGGTCTCGGTCAGCAGCCGGTCGGTCTGAGAGCCCAGTGCCGCGCCCAGTCCGACGAAGAGCGCCATGACGACGATCCCGAGGTAGAGATAGGTCGCGGGATCGCGAAGCACTTCCGCGCGAATCGCATCAACGCTGACACCTGCGGGGCTCAGCCGAATCAGCAGCAGGCCGGCCACGACGGCGAGCGCGGCAGACGCACCAAGAATCGGGTACGCCACCCGGCGCGGTACTTCTGTATGCCACCACGCACGTCCCGCGTGTTCGATCGAGGTGCGAGTGGCCCCCAGCGCCTCGTCATGGGCGCGCACGAATTCGTGAAGTGCCTCTCGGTCGAGGAATCCACTATCGACCGGCAGGCCGCTGACCAGAGTCGTCACCGGTCCCTGCGTAGGCAATCGACGTGCCGTGTCACGTCTGTACGGCGCTGCGCGTGGGTTCACATGGATGCCCCACTGGATGTCGCGGATAAGTGACGGAAATCCTGCAAGTTGGAGCGCCAATGTGCTGTCACCGATCGCCTGTCGCTTATCGCCGCAGCCTGTAGCGCGCGATCGTCTCGCGCCAGCGCCGCGCGAACGCACGGTCGAACTCCGCGCGCTCCATCGTGAAGGCGTCGGTAAACGCACGCTGATGCTCCCTGGTCGTCCTGAAGCGCTCGAAGTAGCCGATGACGGCCGGCACGCCGCGCATCTCGATGAGCAGCTCCGCGGCGATGAAGGCCTGGGCGTACACCGGTGCCTGCGATCGCCGCTGCGCATCGACCCATTGCGGAAACGTCACGAGATTGTCGAACGGCGCGGGAAGGAGCCCGAACGGCGCGCGGATCAGCGGCCTCAGGAGCTCTTCGCGCTGCGCATCGAAGGACGCGAGGCCCAGCTCTGCCGTGACTCGATAGGACACCCACTCGGCGAACCCCTCTCGCAACCACTGCTCGGAGTTGCCGCGGGTGCCGCCGCTGAAGCGATACTGCAGCGAGTGGACGAGCTCGTGGGCGACGAGCGTGACGCGGTGGGTCCGATCGAATCTGTCGACGAGGCCGGCATTCACGAACACGGCCCTGGCCCCGCCGATCGCGGCAAACGCCGAAGCCGAGCGGGCCAGCTCGGGGGGATAGCCGACGTTCAAGAGCTCCTGCTCGAAGCTCCGGCGATCGCGAAGGAGCACGAGCTCGACGTCGACGCGGGGAAATCCGAGCGGTTGCTGCAAGACCTCGAGAATGGCCGCGAGGGCGTCGTGATAGCCGTCCAGCGTTCGCTCGCTGGTGGCGGCCGGAGCGGCCGATGGCGCGACAACCTCGACAGGTGTGCGGGCCTTCCCGCAGCCGGCTGCGAGAATCGCCATGACGATGACGCCCAGGCTGAACCGCGCGTGCATCGATCGAACAATAGCATGACGGCAAACGGATTGGCCTGCGCTGAGGCATAATCACGCGGCCCCGACTGGGGCATACACGGGAGGATGGATGAAAGGATTGAAGATTATCGGATGGATTCTTGCGATTCTCGTGATTCTGCTGGCCATCGGTATTACCGCGACCGTCGGGTGGCGTCCGTTCATCGGTCCCAACGCGCGCGCGCTCACCGACCGCCGCTTTCCATCGACGCCCGAACGGCTGGAGCGCGGAAAGTACCTCTCCGAGAACCTGCTGAACTGCTTTGCGTGCCACGCGTCCAGGGACTGGGCCAGGCGCGACGCGCCGCTCGTGGCCGGCACCCTTGGCGCCGGTTCGGCGGAGTTCCCGCTTGGCGATCTCCCGGGTAAGGTGCACCCGCCGAACATCACGCCGGACAAGGAGACGGGCGCGGGCAACTGGACCGACGATCAGCTGGCGCGCGCGATTCGCGAGGGGATTGGCTACGACGGCCGCGCGCTGTTCCCGTTCATGCCGTACGAGAACTTCCGGTTGCTCTCGGACGAAGACCTGGCATCGATCATCGTGTACCTGCGATCGATTCCACCCGTTCGGCGCGAGGTGCCGAGAACGGAGCTGATCTTTCCCGTCAAGTACCTGATCAACAGCGCACCCCATCCCTTGACAGAGCCGGTCGGCGCACCCGACACCTCCACCGCGATCAAGCGTGGCGAGTATCTCGTGAAGACCGGCGGTTGCCGCGACTGTCATACGCCTCAGCATCAAGGACAATTCATCACGCAGCTCGAGTTGGGTGGTGGCTTCGTCCTCCGCGGGCCCTGGGGTGAGAAGGCGAGCGCGAATATCACGCCGGCCCCATCCGGCATTCCGTACTACGACGAGGCGCTGTTCGTCGAAGCGATGCGCACCGGCATGGTGAAAGCGCGCGAACTGTCCCAGATCATGCCGTGGTGGAATCTCCGCGGTCTGACAGATGACGATCTCAAGAGCATGTTTGCGTATTTGAAAACCGTGCCGTCGGTGGCGCATCGCGTGGACAACAGCAAGCCGCCGACGCCGTGCAAAGTGTGTAACTTTTCACACGGCGCCGGCGACATGAACTGATGGTCAGTACAGGAACTCGCGTCCGCTCGTGTCTCCGTCGGGATACCAGGCCTTGACGCGGCGGGGCTCCGATCGGCTCGCTTCGCCAAGCACGATTGCCGCCTCGAGTTTGTGCGAACGTTCCCGAGTCACAGTACGTGTCATCGCCAACGCGTGCAGCTTCGAGCGTTCCTTGTTCCTGACCACAACGACGTCGGCGCCGCCGTTCGGGTTGGCGATCTCGAAGACGTATTCGCCTGGCGGCAGAACGGCGCCGGGCAGTGTCACGGATGTCCGAAACGTAAAGTACGTGGCTCGATTGAAGGGCGACGCGGTGGCCGTCAGCGTGGCTGCCAGGATGCCTGCGGCGGTCAACACGCACGCGGCGGAGAAGGTTCGTCGAAACATGTCTGCCTCCTGTCGGGAGAACTCCGTTGAGGGTGGATTACCCTCTCTGCTGTAGATAACGCTGCGACAGCGGGAATCAAACAGCTGCCACTGAAGTTTGTTCAGCTTTCGAGAGGTGCATGCCACAATCGGAACCGCCATGAAGCCTCTTCCTCTCTTCGTCGCGCTCGCGGGTGTCGCAATCTGGGCCCTCACAGCAGGCGCGCAATCACCAAACCCGTTCGGCATCCCGTCATCGGATCAGCCGACGCCAGGGCTGCGATCGACACCGTCCCCGGTTCGCGCGCGCAGGGATGGTTGGTCCAGGGACGCTCGGAAGTGCTCGCCCGCCACGGCATCGTCGCGACGAGCGATCCGCTTGCGGCGCAGGCAGGCCTCGAGATACTGCGGCAAGGGCGGGAACGCCATCGACGCGGCGGTCGCGACCGGCGCCGTGCTCGACGTCACGTCACAGAACGACACCGGCATCGGCGGAGATCTCTTCGCGCTGGTGTGGTCGGCCCGCGACAAGAAGCTCTACGCGCTGAATTCCGCCGGGTGGGCGCCCGCCGCGTGGACGCCGCAGTTCTTCACCGGCAAGCTCGGCGTGAAAAGCGTGCCCGGATCGGGCAGTGAATTCGGCGACCGTGCCCGGCGCGATCTCCGGGTACGACGCGCTGCTGAAACGCTTCGGCAGCCTGACGTTCAAGGAGACGTTCGAGCGCGCGGCGAAGATCGCCGAAGAAGGCTGGGGACAGGCCGAACGCCGCCACGCCGATCTGCGCAGCGCCACCGAACGGACTCGCGTGCGGACACGGATTCGCGGCAGACTTTCCTCGAGCGGCGATCGCGCGCCCGACTTGTACAGCATCATCCGCAATCCGGCGCTGGCCAAGGCGCTGCGCCTGCTGCAGAAGGACGGGCGCGATGCGTTTTACCGCGGCGACATCGCGGCCGCCATCGTTCGCCAAGATCGCAGGCCGGCGGCGGTGTGATGACCCGGAGCGATCTCGCCGAGTTCCAGTCGGAGTGGGTCGATCCGATCTCGACCAGCTATCACGGCTACGACGTGTTCGAGCTGCCGCCGCCCGGACAGGGATTTGCCGCGCTGCAGATGCTGAACATCCTCGAGGTGTGCGTGCCGAAGCTCGGCAAGAGCCTGACGAAGCTGGGGCCCGTCGAATCCGATGTACTGGCACCTGATGGTCGAAGCGAAGAAGCTGGCGTACTCGGATCTGTACGCGTACAACGCCGATCCGAAGTTCGCGTCAGTGCCTGCTGAACGTTTGCTGTCGAAGTCGTACGCCGCGCACGCTTGTGCGACAAGATCGATCCGAACGCCGCGTCGAAGCCGCGCGTCGGCGGCGGGCTCGACGGCGGAACGATCTATCTGACGACGGCCGATCGCTGGGGCAACATGGTCTCGCTGATTCACAGCGTGTTCAGCGTCTATGGCAGCCGCGCGAGCGTCGGACCGATTCGGTTTCGTGCTGCACAATCGCGGCAGCGCGTTTTCACTCGATCCGCGAAGCCCGAACGTCGTCGCGCCCCGCAAGCGCCCGTTCCACACGATCATCGCCGGCTTCGTGATGAAGGACGGCAGGCCGCTGATGACCTTCGGCAACATGGGCGGCAGCGTGCAGCCGGAAACGCACGCGCAGCACATCGTCAATCTGATCGATCTCGGCATGAACGTGCAGATGACGACCGATGCGGCGCGGTTTACGCACAGTCAGACGTCGAATGTGCTGTCGCTGGAAGCGAATCTCTTCAATCGCGTTGGCGCTGCGCTGCGCGCGAAGGGGCACGAGGTGCGCGCCGTGAGCGGCGGATCGGTCGGCGGCTATCAGGGGATTCTGTTCACGCGCGATCCGCGCTTCCGGAACCCAGCGTCGATCGCACGCACGAACGATGCGCCGGTCAACGGCGTCTATCGCGCCGGCTCTGACCATCGCAAGGATGGTCAGGCCGTCGGATGGTAATGGGAATTGGCAGATTCGCAGATTGGCAGATTGGTAGATTGACTGGCGGATTGGTGGATTGGGTCTTACTTGGTCGCGGGTGTCGGGGCTGGCGTTGACGGAGCCGGTGTTGACGGGGCCGGCGTGCTGGCGGCTGGTGAGGCCAGCGGCTTCGATGCGGGCGTGGCGGGCCGAACTGGAGCCGGCGTGCCGCTGACGACCGAGCCGCCGCCGCGCTGGCCGATGATCGACAAGCGTCAGCGCGAACAGCATGAAGAGCACCGCCGCAATCGTGGTGGCCTTCGTCAGCAGCGTCGCGCCCGAGCGCGCGCCGAACGCCGCCTGACTGCTGCTGCCGCCGAACGCGCTGGCGATATCGCCGCCGCGTCCCTGCTGCAGCAGGATGACCAGCGAGAGCATCAGGCAGACGAGAACGTAGAGAGCGACGAGCAGGTAATACATATCGTTATCAGTTATTAGTCTTCAGTTGTCAGTCTTCAGTTGTCAATCCTCAGCTACTGATAGCTGAAAACTGGCGACCGTAAACTCCCTATTATACCGCCTGGCGCCGGCTCTTGACGATGATGTCGTAAAAGGCGCGGACGTCGAGGCTGGCGCCGCCAACCAGGGCGCCGTCGACGTCGGGCTGGGCCATCAAATCGCGGATATTGTCGGGCTTGACGCTGCCGCCGTACAGCACCAGGCACTGATCCGCGGCCGGGGCGCCGAACCACTGCCGCAGGCGTGACCGGATGTGCGCGTGCGCTTCGCCGGCCTGCGCCGGCGTGGCCGTTCGCCCCGTGCCGATCGCCCAGACCGGCTCGTAGGCCAGGACGAGCGCCGCCACCTGATCGCCGGTGAGCCCGTCGAGGCCCCCTTTGATCTGCCGATCGAGCACGTCCATCGTTTCGTTGCGCTCGCGCTGCTCGAGCGTTTCGCCGATGCAGACGATCGGCGTCAGCGATCCCGGCGATCGCCGCCATCATCCTGCGATTCACCGTCGCGTCGGTTTCGCCGAAGAGCGTGCGACGCTCGGAGTGGCCGATGATGACGTATTCGGCGCCCGCTTCCTTGATCATGCCGGCGCTGATTTCGCCGGTGAACGCGCCCTCGCGCTCCCAGAACATGTTCTGCGCCGAGACCGCGACGTTGCTGTTGCGCGCCGCTTCGCGCGCGGCATGCACGGCCGTGAACGGCGGCGCCACGACGACCGTGACGTCGCTGACGTCCTTGACGAGGCTGCGCAGCTCTTTCACGTAGACCGTGGTTTCGTGAACGGTCTTGAACATCTTCCAGTTGCCGGCGATGAAGGGTATTCTCATTTCTAATTGCGCGACTGAAGTCGCGTCCTACCTGTCAGAAAGTGCTACCTGTCAGAGAGTGCTTCCACCCCGGGCAGCTTGCGCCCGCCGAGAAACTCCAGCGACGCGCCGCCGCCGGTGGAGATGTGCGTGATGCGATCGGCGACGCCGGCCTGGTTGATCGCGGCGATCGAATCGCCGCCGCCGACGATCGTCGTGCCCTTCACGTCGGCCACGGCGCGCGCGATCGCGTTCGTGCCGGTCGCGAACTCCGGAATCTCGAAGACGCCCATCGGGCCGTTCCAGACGACGGTCTTCGCGTCGTCGATCATGCCGGCGTAGAGCTCGATCGTCTTCGGGCCCGATGTCGACGCCCATCCGATCGCCGATCGCCGGATCGCCGACATCGAGCATTTCGCCGGGCGCGCCCGCTTCGAGCGTTCGGTGACGACGTGATCGATCGGCAGCCCGAGCTGCAGGCCGCGCTCCTGCGCCGTCGCCTCGATCTCGCGCGCCGCGTCGAGCTTGTCGTCTTCGACGAGCGAGCGGCCCGACCGGCACGCCGCGCGCCTTGAGAAACGTGTAGGCCATCGCGCCGCCGATGATGAGCCGATCGACGCGGCCGAGAAAATTCTGAATCACCTCGAGCTTGTCCGACACCTTCGCGCCGCCGAGGATCGCCACGAGCGGCCGATCGGGCGACGCGAGCACGCGGCCGAGATATTCGAGCTCCTTCTCCATCAGCAGCCCGGCCGCGGCTTTCGGCACGTAGATGCGTGATCCCTTCGACCGACGCGTGCGCGCGATGCGCCGCGCCGAACGCGTCGTTCACGTAGAGCTCGGCCAGCGACGCGAGCTGCTTCGCGAATGCGGGATCGTTCTTTTCTTCCTCCGGATGAAACCGGAGATTCTCGAGCAGCACGACACCGCCGCCGCCGCTGTGGGCGGCATCGACCGCGGATTTCGCCGGCATCGCCGACGCAGTCGGGCGCAAACGCCACCGGCCGGCCGAGCAGCTCGGCGAGCGCGTCGCGGCGACCGGCTTCAGGCTGTATTTCGGATTCACCTGCCCCTTCGGGCGGCCGAGGTGCGACGCGAGCATCGACCGTCGCCCCGTGATCGAGCGCGTAGCGGATCGTCGGGAGCGACGCGCGAATGCGCGTGTCGTCGCCCACCACGCCGTTCTCGATCGGCACGTTGAAATCGACGCGGATGAACACGCGCTTGCCGCGCAGATCGAGATCGCGAATCGAGAGTTTCATATTGCCAATTGTCGATCGCCAACTGCCACTTGCGACTGGCTACCGACTACAGATCCCCTTCTTCGCCATGTAGCCGACGCAGGTCGACGCAGCGGTTCGAGTAGCCCCACTCGTTGTCGTACCACGAGAGGATCTTCACGAAATCGCCATCCATCACCTTCGTGTAGTCCGAATCGAGAATCGACGAGTGCGGGTTGCCGCGGAAGTCGATCGACACGAGCGGCTCGTCGATGTACTGCAGGATGCCCTTCAGCGGACCGTTCGCCGCGTCGCGGAACGCGGCGTTCACTTCGTCGCTCGATCGTCTTCTTGTCGACGAGCACCGCGAGATCGACCACCGACACGTTCGGCACCGGCACGCGCATCGCGATGCCGTCGAGCTTCCCCTTCAGCTCGGGCAGCACTTCGCCGACCGCCGACGCCGCGCCGGTCGTCGTCGGAATGATCGACAGCGCCGCGGCGCGCGCACGCCGCAGATCCTTGTGCGGAAGATCGAGCAGCTGCTGATCGTTCGTGTACGCGTGCACCGTCGTCATCCAGCCTTTCTTGATGCCGAACTTCTCGTGGAGGATCTTCGCGACCGGCGCCAGGCAGTTCGTCGTGCACGACGCGTTCGAGATGATCTGGTGCTTGGCCGGATCGTACTTCTCGTGATTGACGCCCATCACGACCGTGACGTCGGGCCCCTTGGCCGGCGCCGTGATGATCGACGCGCTTCGCGCCGGCGGTGATGTGCTTTGCGGCCGAGTCGCGGTCGGTGAACAGGCCGGTCGACTCGAACACGACGTCGACGCCGAGGTCCTTCCACGGCAGCTGCGCGGGATCGCGGAACGACAGCGACCTTGAACTGGTCGCCGTCGACGGCGATGCCGTCGCCCTTGCACCTCGACCTTCGACTTCAGGTTGCCGAGCACCGAGTCGTACTTCAGCAGGTGGGCGAGCGTGGCCGCGTTCGTCAGGTCGTTCACCGCGACGAAATCGAAGTCCTTGTTGCCGAGCGCCGCGCGCATGATGTTGCGCCCGATTCGCCCGAATCCGTTGATGCCGACCTTCACAGCCATTACGTCCTCCGCTTGCCAGCAGCTGCCTCGCCGAAAAATGACGAGACGTCCAAAAGGGGAATTCTAATGTACGATCACCCTGGCACGAAATCCCACATCCATGTACGTCGTCTATAGCCTGCTCATTCTGATCTTCGGCGTGATCGCGTCGCCGTATCTGGCGTATCAGGCGATCCGCTACAAGAAGTACATCGGCAGCCTGCGGCCAGCGGATGGGATATCTGCCGGTGTCGTTCAACCTGGACGGCGAAGAATCGATCTGGATTCACGCCGTCTCGGTCGGGCGAGGCGCTGACGGTCCGCGCGCTCGATCGCCGATCTGAAGCGCGCTATCCGAAGCTCCGCATCTTTCTGTCGACGACGACGATGGCGGGGCAGCAGGTCGCGCGCCGCAACGTGCAGGACGTCGACGCGGTGTTCTACTTTCCGTTCGACCTGTCGTTCATCGTCCGGCGGACGCTGCGGCTCGTGAAGCCGCGGCTGTTCGTCATGATGGAGACCGAGATCTGGCCGAATCTCCTCCGCGAGTGCAAGCGCAGCGGCGTGGCCACGGTGCATGGTCAACGGCCGCATTTCGTCGCGCTCGTATCCGCGCTACAAGCTCGCGCGGCCGTTCTTCAGAAAGGTGCTGGCCGACGTCGACAGGTTCTGCATGCAGAGCGAGGAGTCGGCGCGCCGCCTCATCGACATCGGCGCCGATCCGTCCCGTGTCGTCGTGACCGGCAGCCTGAAGTTCGATTCGATGGAAGTCCCGGGCGCCGGTCGCTCGAGGGGCGCGGCCAGAACCGCGTGCTGCGGTACTTCCGCATGACGTCGGGCCGGCCGGTCATCGTCGCCGGCAGCACGATGCGCGACGAAGAGCAGATCGTGCTGCAGGCGTTCAGGCGCATCAAGTGCGAGCGCCGCGAATCCGCTGCTCGTCATCGCGCCGCGCAATCCCGAGCGGTTCGGCGAGGTGGCGCAGCTGGCGCGAAATCAGGCGTTCGTCACGGTGCGGCGCACGCGATCTGCCGATCGACGCCGAGCCGCGCGCCGAGGTCGTCGTGCTCGACACGATCGGCGAGCTGCGCGCAGGTCTATCAGATTGCCACGGCGGTGTTCGTCGGCGGCAGCCTGGTCGATGTCGGCGGGCACAACATTCTCGAGCCGGCGGTGTTCGGCAAGCCGATCGTGTTCGGGCCGCACATGCAGAACTTCAAGGAGATCGCCGACGCGTTCGTCACGCACGACGCGGGGATTCAGGTGCACAGCGCGCGCGGTCTCGAGGATGCGCTGCTGGCGCTGCTGACCGATCCGGTGCGCCGCGCCCGGCTCGGCGCGGCCGCGCGCGCGCTGGTCGAATCGAATCGCGGGGCCAAGGACAAGAGCCTCGCCGTCATCGCGCAGCTGCTGCCGCTGCGGAGCGGCTCGATGGGAGTGGTGCGCCCGTTCCGCGTGGTCCATTGAGGCCGGGTCTGCAAGGCAGACCCGGCTACGACTGACGTACTTGCTGCGATCATTCTGTACAGCCAGACTCGCGCGAGCCCGCCGGCGCTACTACCAGCGCCGCCCGCATCTCAGGCGACGCCTCGCTGCGCCCGTCATCAGCGTCGGCAATCTGACCGTGGGCGGCAGCGGCAAGACGCCGCTCGCGGCGGAGATTGCGCGCATGCTGCTCGCCATGGGCGAGCGCCCGGCGATTCTCAGCAGAGGCTACGCGCGAGAAATCGCCGACCGACGGCGTCGTGGTCGTCAGCGATGGCGAAGCAGGTGCTCAGCGACGTGGAGCACTCGGGAGACGAGCCGTTCATGCTGGCGCGGCAGGTTCCGCGCGCGGCTGTGCTGGTGTGCGCCGAGCCGTTATCTCGCGGGCCGTGTCGCCGAATCCAGCTTGGATGCACGGTTCACATTCTGGACGACGGGTTTCAGCATTTCGATTTGATGCGCGACGTCGATCTGCTCGTCGCGCCGCGATGCTGCGACGACGCGCGAACGCTGCCGTTCGGCCGCTTCCGCGAGCCGCTCGATGCGGCGGCGTGCCGCCGACGCGCTGCTGGTCGGTAGAGCGTCGCACAGGACTCTGCGGCACAACTGGCGGCGCGCTCTGAAGCGTGCCGCTCTCCTTCGAGTTCACGCGGCGGCATCGCCGGTCCGCCCGCCGACCGGCCCGCGTTCGCGTTTGCCGGCATCGCGAGGCCCGAACGTTTCTATCGCGATCTCGAAAGGGCGGGATGGCAGCTCACCGGCCGGCGATCGTTTCGCGATCATCATCGACTACTCGCGTCGCGACATCGACGCGATCGCCGCCGCGGCGCGCGCAGTCAGGCGCGCAGGTGATTCTGACGACCGAGAAAGATGCCGTCCGGCTGCCGGCCTCACGCCGATGCTGCCGATCGTCGCCGTGCCGCTCGAGATGTCCATCGAGCCGCGGTTCGGCGCGTGGCTCGCGGACCGGCTGCGGCGCGCGCGCTCCGCATGAGACACCGCCTCGAGTATCTCATCGTCAAGGCGGTCGAGCTCTGCGTGCGGCCGCTGCCGCTCGCGGCTGGTGCGGCGCGCTCGGCGAGGTGCTCGGCCTGATGTTCTATCTCGTCGATCGCGTCCATCGCCGTATTGCGCTCGCCAATCTCGAGGTGGCGTTTCCGCAGCGGACCGGACGAACGAGCGGCGCGCCATCGCGCGAGCGATGTTCAAGCACTTCGGCCGGCTGCTGCTCGAGCTGCTGAAGTACGCATCGCTGCCGCCGACACGCCAGCTCGCGCTCGTCGAGTGGGAGGGCGAGGAGCGCGTGCGGCTCGCGCTGGCGCAGGGAAAGGGCATTCTGTTCTGCACCGGGCATTTCGGCTTCTGGGAGCAGCAGGCGCTGGCGCATGCGCTGAAGTTCGAGCCGATGGCCGTCATGGCGCGGCCGCTCGACAATCCGAAGCTGCACGATCTGCTCGAGCGCATTCGCACGTCGAACGGCAATCCGGTCGTCTATCGGCGCGGCGCGGTGCGCAAGGCGCTGCGGCTGCTCGCCGAAGGCAAGGGCGTCGGCATCCTGATCGATCAGCACATGACGAGCGCCGACGCGATCTACGTGGATTTTTTCGGCCGGCCGGCCGCGACGACGTCGACGCTCGCGGCGCTGGCGCTTCGCACCGGCGCGCCGGTGATTCCGCTGTTTGCGTTTCCGCTGCCCGACGGCCGCTATCGTATGATCTACGAGCATCCGGTCGAGCCGCCCCGACACGATTCTCCCGATGCGGTCCGCGAGTTCACGCAGCGCTGCACCGACGTGCTCGAGATGCACGTGAGACGTCATCCGGAGCTGTGGTTGTGGATGCATCGCCGATGGCGCGATGCGCCCGGCCCGGCGCTCGACGCGGCGCCCGGCATGTTCCCGTCGGCGAAAGCCGATCTCGGAGACCCGGAGCGACTAGGGATTGAGCGATTGGATCATCCTGCTCGCGCCGAACTGGCTGGGCGACGCCGTGATGGCGCTGCCCGCCATCCGCGACGTGCGCCGTCATTTTTCCGGGCGACCGCTGACGATTGCCGCGCGACCGTCGGTCGCCCCGGTGTTCCGCGCCGTGCCCGGCATCGATCGCATCACGGTGCTCGATCGCGGCAAGGAAGTCGTCGCAGCTCGAGGCGGACATCGGCATTCTGCTTCCGAATTCATTCCGCTCGGCCTGGATGCTGAAGCGGGCCGGCGTCAAGGAGCGCTGGGGCTACCGGAGCGATTTTCGCGCGCCTGCTGCTCACGAAGGCCGTCCGCCGGCCGCAGCGCAAGGTGCAGCTTTCCGGAGTACTACTCGAATCTCGTCCGACAGTCTCGGCATCGAAACCGGACCGCTGACGGCGCAGCTCGAGCTGCCGCCAGCGATCGCGGCGCGCGGCGTCGACGCTGCTGCGAGGAGCGCGGATGGACGCCGGATCAGCCGCTGGTCGGCATCGCACCCGGCGCGGCATTCGGCCACGCGAAGCGATGGCTCGCCGGCGCGGTATTGCCGAGCTGGCCGATCAGCTGACGTCAACGGCGAGCTCGGCGCCGCGTGCGTCATCCTCGGCCGCAGCGGAAGATCGCGACTGCCGGCGACCGGACGTGCGACGGCGATCGATCTGATCGGCCAGACCGATCTGCCGATGCTGATGGGCGTGCTCTCGCACTGCCGCGCGCTCGTCGCCAACGACTCGGGCGCGCTGCATCTGGCGGCCGCGCTCGGCGTGCCGGTCGCCGGGATCTACGGGCCGACCGACGAGCGCTACAGCACGCCGCTCACGCCGTCCGAGGATGCGCGCAGCATCGGGTCGTGACGACTCTCGGAGCCGGTGTTCTGCCGGCCGTGCTTTCTGGCCGACTGTCCGATCGACCATCGCTGCATGAAGCGAATTTCGACCGAGCCGCGTGCTACGAGGCGGTGCGGCGGTTTCTCCAGGAGAGCCACGCGTGAGCCAGCACCGGCCGTGTTTCTCGATCGCGACGGCACGATGATCGAGGACGTCGGCTATCTCGATCGCCTCGAGCGCCTGAAGCTGTTTCCCGTACACCATCGACGCCGTCCGGCTGCTGAATCGCGGCCGGCTTCAAAGTCGTCGTCGTGACGAGCCAGAACGGCGTCGCCAATGGCGTGCTGACCGAGGAATTTCTGGCCGAGGCGCACGCGCACCTCTCGCGCGTGTTCGAAGCCGCCGGCGCGAAGGTCGAGGGCTACTACTACTGTCCGCATTCGCCGCACGCGCCGGTCGAGCGCTATCGCACCGATTGCGACTGCCGCAAGCCGAAGCCCGGTATGATACTGGCCGCCGCCGCGGATCACGGGCTCGATCTGGCGCGCTCGTTCGTCGTCGGCGATCGCTGGCGCGACATCGAGATGGGACTGGCGGCCGGCACGAAGGCGATGCTCGTCGAGACCGGCTACGGCAGGACCGAAGCGGCGCGCCGTCCGGCGGCGATGCGCCGGTCGTGCCCGTCGTCGGCGAACCTGTCATCGAAGCGGTCGAGCCTGATTTTCGTCATGCGATCGAAGGGATCTGACCCTGCCTGGCGAAGCTAGCGCGATGCTGCTCGAGGCTTGTCGACGCGTTTCGAAGCGCGTGGCCGTCGTCGGCGATCTCATCGCCGACGAGTTCATCTACGGCCGCGTGGCGCGCGTCTCGCGCGAGGCGCCGGTCCTGATTCTTCAGTACGACTCGACCGAAATTCTGCCCGGCGGCGCGGGCAACGCCGCGAACAACGTCGCCGCGCTCGGCGCACGCGCCGCATCGTCGGGCTTGCCGGCAAGGACGAGCCGGGCAAGCGGCTGCGGGCGAGCCTGCGGCACGTCGATACGAGGGGCCTCTTGCGGCCGGCCGGATATTGCACGCCGGTGAAGACGCGAATTCTGGCCGGCGGCGTCCACACCGCCAAACAGCAGATCGTCCGCATCGATCGCGTCGTGTCGACCGAGTACGACGCGAAGAGCCGCGCCGAGTTCGCGCGCGCTGCGTTGAAGGCGGCCGGCGACTGCGATGCGATTCTGCTGTCGGACTACGGAACTGGCCTCGTGACGCCGGAGCTGGCGCCCGCGCTCAGCAGGAAAGTCGCGAGCCGGGCGCGCCGGCGGCCGGTGCCCATCCTCATCGACTCGCGCTACGACCTGCTGAGGTATCGCGGGCTGACCGCGTGCACGCCGAACGAGTCGGAGGTCGAGCAGATGCTCGGCGTCGAAGATCGGCGACAACGTCAAGGCGCTCGAGCGAGCCGGCCGCGCGCTGCTGAAGCGCACGCGAATGAACGCCGTGCTGATCACGCGCGGCAGCCGCGGCATGGCGCTGTTCGAGGCCGGCCGGCCGACCGATTCACGTGCCGATCTACGGATCGGACGAAGTGGCCGACGTGACCGGCGCCGGCGATACGGTCATCGCGACGATGACGCTGGCGATTGCGGCGGGCGGCTCGTTCTACGAAGCCGCGCGGCTGGCGAACTACGCCGGCGGCCTCGTCGTGATGAAGCGCGGCACGGCGACGGTGTCGCCCGACGAGCTGCGGGAAGCGATAGAGAACAGATCACGTGGACTAGCGGATAGGGATTAGGGATAGTAGGGACTAGGGATCAGGATTGATGGGACGAGTTGTCAGCGAACGCGAGCTTGCGGCGGCCGTGACGCGCCGATCGCGGCAGGCGGACGCACGATCGCGTTTGCGAACGGCTGCTTCGACGTGCTGCACGTCGGCCATGTGCGTTATCTGGCCGATGCGGCGGCGCAGGCCGATCGGCTGATCGTCGCGATCAACGACGATGAATCGGTGAGAGGGTTGAAGGGACCGGGCCGCCCGATTCTGAGCGGCGCCGATCGCGCCGAAATGGTGGCCGCGCTCGAAGAGCGTCGACTACGTCGTGATGTTTTCCGATCCGGATGTGCAACCGCCTGCTGCACGCTGCTGAAGCCCGACGTGCACTGCAAGGGCACCGACTACACGCCGGACACGGTGCCCGAGCGCGACACGGTGCTCGCCTACGGCGGCCGCATCGCCATCGTCGGCGATCCCAAGGATCATTCCACGCGCGATCTGCTCGCTCGGATCAAGAGTTCTTGAACGCGATCCTCATCGTCCGGCTCGGCTCGCTCGGCGACATCATTCACGCCATTCCCGCCGCCGCGGCGATTCGCCGCGCGTATCCGCAGGCGAGCATCGACTGGCTCGTCGATGTCGCGCCATCGCGAGCTGCTCGATCTCGTGCCGGTCGATCGATCGGCGGATTGCCGGTCAACACGAGCGCGCCCGCGCTCGATCGCTCGCGACCGTGCGCGAGCTGCGCCGAGGCGCGTACGATGTGGCGCTCGATCTTCAGGGACTGCTGAAGTCCGCCGTGCTCGCGCGGCTGTCCGGCGCGAGGCGCGTGATCGGATTTCCGGCGCCGACTTCTGCGCGAGCGGGCGGCGCGGCTGTTCTACACGGAAACGGCGGGCGACGCGGCGCCTCACGTCATCGACAAGAACCTGTCGATGCTTGAAGGCGCTCGGCGTCCGCGATGCCCGACGTCGAGTTTCCGCTCGACGATCGCAATCCGGCAATCGCGGCGGCCGAGCGCGGTCGCGGCTCGGGATCGGCCGCACGGGACGCGCTTCGCGATCATCAATCCGGGCGCGGCGTGGCCGAACAAGCGATGGCCGCCGGTCTATTTCGCGGAGGTGGCGCGTGCGCTGGCGGCGCGCCACGACCTGCGATCGCTCGTGCTGTGGGGACCGGGCGAAGAGCAGCTCGCGCACGACGTCGTCGCCGCGTCCGACGGCACTGCGGCCGTCTCGCCGCCGACGACGATCGCCGATCTCGTGTCGCTGACGCAAGGCGGCGGCGCTGATGATCTCCGGCGACACCGGACCGATGCACGTCGCGGGCGCCGTCGGCACGCCGCTCGTCGGCATCTTCGGCCCGACCGATCCGCAGCGCAACGGACCGTGGGCAGAGGACGACCTCACGGTCTCGCGCTATCGCAGCGTGTGACGTGCCACTATCAGCGCCGGTGCCGCATCGCCGGCTGGTGCCTGCTCGATATTTCGCCGCGCGAAGTGATGGACCTGGTCGACAGGCGGCTGGCGACATGCATGGCTTGAACGGCGATCGCCGTCGAGTGCTCGCGCGGCTGCGGGTGCCGCTCGGATTTCTCTGCGGCGGCCGCCGTGCTCTGGCTCGCGCAGCCGACGCCGCGATCGCTGGTGATTGGCGGCGCGCGTTGCCGTCGATCGGCGAAGCTGCTGCGCATCTGGGCCGCGGGCCATCTCGAAAAGGGGCGCGAGGTGACGCAATCCGGGCCGTACCGGCTGACGCGGCATCCTCTTTATGTCGGCTCCGCGATCATCGCGCTGGGCGCTGGCCGTCGCCTCGGCGCGTCGGTGCGGTGGCGGCGTTGATCGCCGCCTACATGTCGCGTCACCATTGTGTCGGCCATCCGGCACGAAGAGGCGAGCATGCGCGCGGCGTTCGGCGACGAGTACGACGCCTATGCCGAATCGCGCGCGACACCGGTCGAGCGGCCGTTCAGCCTGCGCCGTGCGATGCGAAGAACAAGGAGTACAAGGCTGTTGCGGGTCTCGCCGCGGTGGCGGCGATTCTTGCGGCGAAGGCGGCCTTCACGCGGTAGGGCCGTCCCGGGCCGTCATGTATAATGTGGTGTTTGGCGCGACGGTGACAGCGCGCGAAACGAGCTAGTCCGCGCCGAAGTGCAGTAAGCGCGAAAGCGGCTTGCCCGCCGTAGCGCAGAAGTAACATGTGCGCGAGGGCCGGGCTTGCCCGCCGTAGCGCGAGAGTGACAAGCGCGCGAAGGCGGGGCCTGCCGCGCCGTAGCGCGAGAGTGACAAGCGCGCGAAGGCGGGGCCTGCCGCGCCGAAGCGCGAGAGTGACAAGCGCGCGAAGGCGGGGCCTGCCGCGCCGTAGCGCGAGAGTGACAAGCGCGCGAAGGCGGGCGGTTAGCTCAGCGGTAGAGCACCGGCTTTACACGCCGGCTGTCACAGGTTCGAACCCTCACCGCCCACCAGTTTTCGCGTCTGTGACATGCGCGAAAGCTGGTCGATGGGCAATGGTCAAGGGGCCATTGTCGAAGGTCAGGCGACGGTCTGTGGAGCATCTGCGACCGACGACCATGACAGACCATCGACCAAAAGACCATGGCCCATCGCCCATGGACCATGTACGACACGACGCGGGGCTGTAGTTCAGTTGGTTAGAACGCCGGCCTGTCACGCCGGAGGTCGCGGGTTCGAGCCCCGTCGGCCCCGCCACTTTGTGACCGAAACGCCCGAATATTCGGGCGTTTTCTTTTTGGGCCCCTCATTCCTCGACGTCACCGCCGCGATTTAGGATGGCCTTGTCGACCGCTGGCTCAGCATCTTCCAGAACCTCTCGGAGGCCGGCGAGACGGTGCACGACCTCGAGCTTCGCTCTCGCGCGCGGCCGACTCCGTGTGTCGACGCGTGAGAATGCGCCCGCCAGGAATAGCTCGAGGGGCTCTCGTGTTGATGTGTGTGGCTATTTCAGAGATCTTATTGCCCCTGCGACGAAGGCGGCACCATCCCCTTGATCCGGAAATAGGTCACCAAGTTGCCGTAGTGCTCCTGGAGGTGACCCGCGTTCAGGATCAGCGGGAGCGACCGCGCGCCTTTGCCCATCCCGAACGGCAACGCGACGGTCTCGCCGGCGCGCTTGTCGTCGAGCGCGGTATACGCGGCGTCGCAATACGCAATCGACTCGTTGAGCGCCTTGATGATCTGCGCCCGCGTCGTCGCGGTCTTCTCGAATGCGGCTTCCACGTGCGGCGATGTCTCACCCTTCGCCGCCGAGCAGAACACGTAGTTGGCACCCGCCACGTGAGCCAGGATCTGGCCGAACGTCCGGACCGTGTCCACCGGGCGGAAGCCGTAGTCTGTTTCGGGCATCATCTCGGCCGACCGCGTCAGATTCCGCTTGGCGCCGTCCCACGCCGCGCGAACGCCCGTGGCGATTGGATTGGCGGTCGGCAGCGATTGGGCCGACGCCGGAACGTCGCAGACGACGAGTGCGCAGAGGGTTGTCACGAACATCAACAAGACATGCATGGACTAGGATTATATCTGGCGGCCCGGCCGGTGGAGTACAGCTGCAAATCCTTCACGCGCGAGCACCTTGCGACACTGACCTGTGAGGGAGCACTGTTCACCTTCGTGTCCTGCGCGCTCAACGACAGGGCAGGCCGGCGTCGCCAGCCGATCTTCCAGATCTCTTGGTGCTGAATCGGCCGGGTACGTTGGTTGCCCCGCTGGAGTAGACTGACTTGGATGCGGTTCCCGAAGTCGGCGTTCGTCCTCGCTGGCGCACTGCTTGCCGCCATCAGTCTTGTCTCCGCAGAAGAAGTCTTCGAGGGTCGCCGATCGATCATCCTGCAAGGCGCCGATGCGCGATTGGTCGTCGACATCCTGGGCGGCTCCATCGTCTCGTTCGAGCTGAATGATCAGAAGCTGAATCCGTTGCGTTGGGCCAATGCGGGACCGGCGGACAAGCCCCGGCAGATGAGCCACTTCTTGTGTCTCGACCGGTGGGGGCCGCCCTCGGACGCTGAGCGGGCCAACGGCATGCCGTTCCATGGAGAGGCCGGGCTGGTCGAGTGGCAGGTCGTCGACCAGAAGGCGACGACTGGGAGGATGAAGGCGACACTGCCTCTCGCCGGTATCGAAGTCGAGCGCAGCGTCTGGTTGGCGCCCGAGGGCTCGTGGTTCCAGGTGCAAGAGACCGTGACCAATAGGAACAAGCTGGGACGCATCTACAACATAGTCCAGCATGCCAGCATAGGCCCGCCATTTCTCGATACGAGCGTCGTGGTGGATTCGAATGCGCTACGCGGATATCCGCGCGGGGGCTCGATGCCCAATCCCGAAGAGCCCAACGCGCTTTGGCCGAAGGCGCCGCGCCCGGATGGGACGGAAGCGGACGTCCGCCGCTTGATCGACGACAGCACGCCCGATGTCGTCTCCTACGTCATCAACGGGGAGATCGGTTGGGTCACCGCGTCGAACGCCGCGAAAGGCTTGCTCATTGGCTACATCTGGAGCAGCGAAGAGTACCCGTGGCTCAATGTTTGGCGGCGTCTCGAACACGGCGTTCCGCTGGCGCGCGGGCTGGAGTTCGGCACGACGGGCCTGCACGAGCCGCCGCCGACACTGGTGAAGAAGGGGACGATCTTCGGGCGCCCAGTCTATCGTTACATCGACGCCGCTGAAGGCCAAACGCGTTCGTACATCGGCTTCTTGGCGAAGATTCCGGCAGGCTTCCAAGGAGTCGATAACGTCATGTTGCAGAACGCCAAGCTGACGCTTACTGAACGCGGCGGCGGCTCGCAGATCTCGATTGCCGCACCGCCGTCGATTCGTCCCTCGAACCCCTAGGGAAGTGCGCCAGCATCGCCTTTTCCTCGAACCGGCGGGGATTCTACGAGATCTTCGCCAAGCAGGCCGACGGCGCCGGCGACAATCAACTGCTGCTGCTGAAAGTGACGGACCAGGGCTACTAGCCGACCGCCTTCCAGAGATCGGCCGCTTTAAGCGTGTTGAGCGTTCTCGGGGCGATCACGTACGGACAGTCTGAGTTCGACGCGTCAGATCCGATCGATCTCGAGAAGGACCGCGCGAAGTCCGAAGGGGATCGCGCGTGACATCGGGCTTGGCGGCACGACGGGCATCGCCGCCGAGGCTGAAGCCCGTATGCACGCTCACTTTGGAGGGTCAACTGGACGCTATTCGGACGGTTCGCGATCGATCGAAAGATTGCGAGATGTGGGCGCGAATTCGCGAAAGTCTGAGGGTAGGTTTCGAGAAGGGCCTGTCACGCCGGAGGTCGCGGGTTCGAGCCCCGTCGGCCCCGCCATTTTGAAGTGACCGAAACGCCCGATTCATCGGGCGTTTTCTTTGTGCCTTCCATATCTCGACTGCATTTTCGATCACCAGGACCTCTCTGTTGTCCGGACGTTGTCCGGAGTGATGAAGGCCTTCCTGTATTTGCAGATCCGACCGATACATCAAACGGAGGGCCCTACTCTCGTGACGACCTCACAGAGCAGGATTGTGCTGCGAATGTCGACGTTCAGATCCTCTTGGTCTTCGTACGCTTAAAACGATGGGCGGCCGATATTTCTGGGATTTTTGCGCGAAATTGTCGAGTGCGCTTTGCGAGTGTGGTCAGCCAGTCAAGCTGAAGCTGCGTGCCTGTTCTGAACACGTCCACGAGCGAGGCCGGCAGCCCCGAAAAATCGATCGCCAGCTTTCCCCAGTCGGGTCGGCGGCCATCGTAATCCGTGAACTTGTACGCCCGAGCCAGTTCCCACGAACTGAGCAGCTGACCCGATCGCGCCAGGACATCCGGATCTTGCGCGAGCGCCGCGACTGCCCTGCCGACGAAGAGCGGCGACTCGGATTCCAGGAAGTTTGGATCTTTCTTACCTCCATCCCGCCAGTTCCCCTCCGTCACACCCAACCCGTCCAGCATCGATTCAGAACGGAGGAAGCCCGGCGTGACCGCAATAGCGGCGACACCATGGGACTTCAGTTCGGTCGCCATATTCAGCGTGAGTCCCTTGAGTCCCAGTTTCACGGCTTGCGACATCGGATTGCCGCCGGCGTGGAGCATGTCATTCTCGGTCACCTCGACGATGAGACCTCGGCGCCGCCGGATCATCAGGGGAGCGGCATGCTTTGCCGTGATGATGTGGGAGACGAGCGACTGCCTGAGGATGGCGTCGGCGTTTGTCAGGTCTGCCTTCCAGAATGATGCCCACTGGCCCATCATCGGATCCTCACCGGCGATAGCGCTGACGAGCACGTCGAGTCGGCCGTGTTCGCGGTCAACACGCTGCATGAGCGACTGGACCTCTGATTCAACGGTGTGGTCGACGCGAATAGCGACAGCAGTCCCACCTGCGGCGGTGATCATCTCAGCGGTTTCGTCGATCGTTTCAGGTCGCCCGTACGGCGAGGGGTTGCCGACCACACTGCGGCCGGTGCAGTACACGATCGCGCCGGCTTCACCAAGGGCGCGGGCGATGCCCCGGCCCGCGCCCCGAGTGGCTCCAGCCACGATGGCGACCTGCCGTGTGTCCTTCTTCGCAACCATCACGTCCTCCACATTAGTGAACGTATATTCACTTACGTTTGCGAAAAGGTAAACGGTCATTTACTATTTGTCAAGGATGAGCCCCCGCCCTCGGACGAAGAGCGACGACCAGATTCTCTCGGCAACTGCGCGCGTGATGACGCGACTCGGACCGCTCAAGTTAACCCTTGCAGCCGTTGCCAAGGAATCCGGTCTTTCCGCAGCTGCTCTAGTCAAGCGATTCGGGTCGAAACGCGGATTGCTATTGGCAGCGTCTCGCAGTGCCGTGGATGGCGTGGATGCCTGTTTCGAAGCGATAAGAGCTGTGCAACCTTCGGCGCTGGAGGCCCTGGTGACGGCCGCCACGGAGATGGCGCGTCACACCAAGAGCCCGGCGGAGATGGCGAATCATCTGGCGTTTCTCCAGATCGATGTCAGCGACCCTGATTTTCGCAAGCCGATGCTAGAGATCTCTCGAGGCATGCTACGCGGTTATAAGGCCTTGCTCGACGACGCGGTTGAAGCGGGTGAACTTCGACCTTGCAACACGGAATCGCTCGCGAGGGCGATCGCCTCTGTAATCGGTGGCTCCCTTATCAGCTGGGCCGTTTTTCAAAAAGGGGCAGCGCAAGACTGGGTGCGCGCTGACTTGAATACCTTGCTGAATCCTTATAAGCGGCCTAAGCGCAAGTAAGCAAATCATAGACATTAGTGGCGTCCGACTTTGGGAACCTCAATCCCACGAACGAGCATCAGAACCGCAGAGACCGTCGAATCGGAGCTGCATATGAACGGTCCCGGGCAGGATCTTCGGCATGGGGGTGCGACGACAGTAGAGCAATCGCGCATCGCATAGAAACGCGCGACTTCACGCCACCTAGCTTGATACTGTTGAAGATGAGCCTATGAGCACAAAGATCGCCTTCTCCTGGCGTTGTCCGAAAGGCCATAACATTGACGATTCCTTGTCGAAGGCCGACCTACAAGATCAGCTGGCGGCCGGCAGACTGACTGCACGGTGCCCCCATTGTGGTGGACGGGAATATGCGATTCCAGCTGAACAGCGGGCGCGGATTCTCAAACAACTTTCGACATAAGGCCAGAAGGACAGTGAGGGCGTTGCCGAATATGTAGTCGGTCAGCCTCCGTGCTGCGCCAGTTGGCGGCCCAAGAGAAGGCGCTTGATCATATTCCTATATAGGAATATGATTTGACCATGCCTCGGGCCGCAACGACGTCGGACGCGTTCAACGCCATCGCCGAACCGCGTCGTCGAGACATTCTGGACTATCTCGCGCCCCGCGAGCGTCCCGTGGGCGACATCGTTGTAGCGCTCGGCCTCGCGCAACCGTCGGTCTCCAAGCACCTCCGCGTGCTTCTCGACGTCGGCTTGGTGGAGGTGCGCCGCGACGGCCGCCAGAGCTTCTATCGCACGAATGCAGTGGGGATCAGACCGCTCCACGAATGGACCAGCCGATTCGAACGCTACTGGCGCAACCAACTCGCGCGAGTCAAGGAACGCGCCGAGCGCAATTGAGACATCCTGAACAGACCGGTTAGAGGAGGCCATCATGATCGCAGTCGCTCCAGCCATTGAGAATCTGTCGCTCAACATCACGGAGGAAATCCACGTCCGTTCGTCTTTGGCCGCCACGTTCGCGGCGCTTCTCGAGGAAATGGGTCCGTCGAACGAAGGGGCCAACAACGCGCCCATGCCGATGATCCTCGAGCCCTGGCCAGGCGGCCGTTGGTTCCGCGATCTCGGCGACAACAACGGGCACCTGTGGGGTCACGTACAAGCGATAAAGCAGCCAACGCTGCTCGAAATTACAGGACCGTTGATGATGTCGTTTGCCGTGGCTTCGAATCTGCAATACCGGCTCAAAGAGATCGATGGCGGGACGTTGGTCACGCTCCGTCACACAGCACTCGGCCTGTTTCCAGACGGGTATCGTGAAGCGCTGTCGCAGGGCTGGCCAAACTTGTTCGACCGCGTTCGGAGACGGGTAGAAAAGGCGTAGTACGATTCACCACGCAAAGCGGAGGACAGACCAATGGCGTTAGTCGACGGCATGTTGCAGGAGTTCGAACAGGAAACACAGACGACGCGCCGTGTCCTCGAGCGCGTGCCTGACAATCAGCTGGCCTGGCGGCCACACGAAAAGGCGAGGACGCTGGGAGAGCTCGCCCTGCACGTCGCGATGGTGCCCGGCGGGGTTGCTGAGCTCGTGGCCTCGCCATCTCCGGCTCAAGCTCCCCAGTTTACCGATCCGAGTCCGACGAGCGCCTCGGAGCTCATTCCAGCGCTCGACCAGAGCATCGCGAAGGTGAAGAAGGTACTCGGCGGCATGGACGATGCCGCGCTCATGGCGACATGGCGACTGATGCAGGGCGATCGGGAGCTGTTGGCGGTTCCGCGGGTGGCGATGCTGCGATCGGTCATGCTCAACCACTGGTATCACCACCGCGGCCAGTTGACGGTGTACCTGCGCGAGCTTGGTGTTCCCATTCCCTCAATCTACGGTCCGAGTGCAGACGAGAACCCCTTCGCCTGATGCGTAATCTCGGGGAAACGCCAATCGTGACATTTGTGGGTAAGTCCGCTCACGCACGAAGGAGCAGTAGAATCTGCAGGTGCGGCTCACACCCGACGCCGTAATCCTCGCGTTCGCGCTCACGCTTTTCCCTCCGGCCGTGCACGCCCAGCGTGCGCCTGATCCGTCGGCTGCGACCGTGCTCATCCGAGTGTTTGGCAGCCTCCATCTCGAAGTCCTCGAACTCGGCACGACCCAGAACGTCGATCGGGCTGACGTCCAAATCGGCAGCGGCAGCGGGTTCGTTGTCTCGCCGCACGGCTACATCGTGACAGCCCATCACGTGGTTGCGCCCCAGGAGTGGACGGAGCAACGAGTGGGCCTGACCGTCCGTGCGCGTGCAAAACCTACGCGGTTCGAAGTGGTCTTTCCGAGGAGCGCCGCGACCTCCAACTTGGCTCCGGCGTTTCCGTTGGAAGCCCTGGTGGTCGCGTCAGATCCGTCGAAGGATGTCGCGCTGCTCTTCGTTGCGGGAACGTTTGCATACGTCGCACTCGGCGATTCGGCCGCCGTCGATCGCGGGCGGCAGGTGCAGGTCATGGGGTATCCATTCGGAGACATTGTCGGTGCTCTGCTGGGCGGCGTGACGCCGGGCCAGGCTCCGGAGGCGACTGTGGCCAGCGGGACCGTCACGGCCCTCCGGACGGATTCAGCCGGCGATCTGCAGTCGATCCAGACCGATTCGACGATCAATCCTGGCAATAGTGGCGGACCGCTCCTTGACGAAGACGGTTACGCGGTGGGCGTCGTGGTTTCGCAGCTCACGGAAGGCAAGAGGGGTACGGGTCTCGGCTTTGCCGTGCCGATAAACACCGTCAAGGGATTCATCGAAGCGCGCGGACTGGACCAGGCGCTACCAGTGCGGCGACTGCATGTCGGACCGCTTCAGGATCTGCCTCCGAAGGGCGTGCGAGTGGGGTTGCTGCAGTGGCGCAGTGACGTGTCCCCGTCCAGGACGCGTGTGGACCTGGGCGATGTCGAAAATGAGGTCACCTTCCGTGCCGATCGCGTCTACACGCCATGGACGGTGCAGGAGGTTGAACGCTGGCTTATCAATGATCCGGCGCTGGAGCCTGCGCTCGTCATCGAACGCCCAAGGCAGTCTGCGGTTGATGGCTCCGGCCGGTTGCGAGGACGAGCCGTGGGCCGACACAGGGCTACCGGGGGCACCGTGGAACTGCTCTACGCGATCGTGGATCTCGGCGCCGAAAAGGTGATCGCACGTTTCGTGGGTCCGGCCGAGCAGGTGGCGTTCAATCGCAGCGAGCTCGACGCCACGCTGGCGGCGTTTGACGCCGACTCACTGCTGTCCGACTCGTCATCAAATACATCGGGCATGACCTGGACGGCTGACCAGTTTCTGGGGCCGGATGCCCCGGTCGTCAGCCTGCCGTCCGGCTGGCTCTCACAGCGGACGAGCGGCGTCGTCTGTGAAGGTCTTCCGCCGGCCAGGCGGGTCGTGTCGGTTTCGCCACCTGGAGATTTCACGCTGTCTCTGAGACTGGCCTGGTGGCCCGATGGAACAGCCGACGCGAAACAGGTCGCCTCGGCGTGCGGCGGAGGGCTGAGTGATCAGGCCCCGTCCGTCCAGCAAACCGCGTGGGCGGGCGTGCCTTACGTCATGGAAGGCGTCGTGCGCACAATTGAGGGCGGTGTCGTTCAGCTCGCCGTGATTGCCCCAGCCGGGCGGCTGGCCGCAGGGCGCGCCATCTTCGAAGCCTGGGAGCGGCGCGTTCGTCGCTGAGTTCCGGCCCAGCAGGATCTCATCGCGCTCAGCAGCTCGATCATCTTGCCGGTTGTCCTTCGCCAACCGTATGCTTGGTCTGGCAAGAGAGCGAGCGATCATTGCCCCCACCTGGCGACGCTCGTCGGAGGTCCGTCATGTATCGTGCCGTGGTAATCGTGCTGGTCGTTGCTGTGTGCGCCTTGGAATGGCCCGTGCTCGGGCGCCAATCGGCCGCGGGCATCAAGGTGTGTCAGCTGCTGCCCAGGGCAGAGGTCAAGAAGCTTATCGGCGGCAATCAGGTCTTCGACATGTTGGCGCCGGAGGAGGAAGCGTTGGGCACAAGTGGATCGTCCTGCAACTACCCAAGCGTGACCGTCCAGGTGCTGCCGTTTCTTCAGAGCACCATCGATTCTGCACGCAAGCGCGGCAGTCTCGAGTCGGTTGCTGGCGTCGGAGACGAGGCCTATCTCTATCACAACCCTGCAGGGTATGCCGAGCTGTACGTCAAAGTGGGTGCACGACTGCTGACTCTACAGCGATCTGTCGACATGGGTCAGACGATCGGCGACGTCCGTGCCGGTACTATCGCGCGTTAGCGAACGCCCTCGTTGCGAAACTGCGCTGACGCACGCGGCCCTTCGTGATCGTCGACTGGACAGCTCCTGTCACGGGTCAAAACGTGAACGACGGTGGTAAGAGATGTTCGATCACGCTACTTTCCGCGGCAACCCGCGCTGGAGGGCGTTGCTCCCGGGCGTAGCCGGACACGCGGTCGACAGTCAATCCGATCAAGGCGACCCCCTGGATAGCGAGTCTTGCCAGAAGGCGTCGTACGGGACGAGGGTGCTCCCGCTGCCCTGAGTCCGCGTCAGCCAGCTTCGCCACCAGCGCAATCATCAGCAGCCCGACGACGCCCATCCCATACTCGACGTTAGACTTGTAGACCCGCGTTGTCATTGCAACCTCCTGCGTTCCGACATGTCGCCGGGGCGACGCGTTCGGCCAGATCGGCCGGCCGGGAGTTCCCCAACACTGCTTAACGCGTCAAAACCGGAGAATCCCCGCAATGGCCAGCCGGGTCGGGCGCTCACTTTGGAAGGGTTCAACCGGACACTATTCGGACAGTCCGGAATCGATTGAAAAGTTGCGAGACGTGGGCGCCAATTCGCGGAAAATCTGACGCCGATTCTTTAAGGGCCTGTCACGCCGGAGGTCGCGGGTTCGAGCCCCGTCGGCCCCGCCATTTTCCACTTTCGTTCCCCTGAGCCAGCAGGTCAAACGGCGAGTTCTACAATCCTTTCGCCCCTCACCTGATGCGCCCGCTACGGGTTGGCCCTGCCGGCTCAGTTCACTCGGCTTTGTGCACTTCGTTCGCCGCCCGAATCCCGCTCTCCAGCGCCCCCTGAATCCAGGCGTGATACAAGCTGCAGTGCTCGCCGGCGAAGTGCACGCGCCCTTCCGGCGCCACGATGGCGGCCTGCAGGTCGGTTTGCTGGTCCGGCGCGAAGAGCGCGAACGCGCCTCGTGCCCAGCGATCCGCGTACCAGGCGTAACTGACTCCGACCTCGTATTCCTCACGAATGCGCGGATGGATTCGCGCCACGTCGTCCAGAGCTTCTTCCAGCCGTGTTTCCGGATCCATCGCGCCCCATTGCAGAGCGTCCTGGCCCCACGTGTACGACGCGAGCAGCACGCCGCGCGTCGTGTCCGTTGACGAGGCCGGATAATTCAGGCGCCGGATCGGCAAGTCGGTCACGGTCGCCCCGCCGACGATCCCGTCCTCGTCTTCCCAGAATCGATTGCGGACCTGGAAGAGGATCTTCGTCGAGGCGTGGTAGTTCAGCTGGCGGATGGCGCGCATCTTCGCGCGCGAGAACGGTCGCCCGAGCTCGATCGTACGAAGGCACGGAAACGGCAACGCGCACACGCAGTAGTCGGCGGTGACCGAAAAGCGGCCCGCTTCGGTCTTGTAGTGGACCGTCACGTGGGCGTCGGTCTGATCGATGGCGCGCACCTCCGCACCGAACCGCACCTCCTGCTGCAGCTCCGCGTAGAACGCGCGGGGCAGGCGATCCATCCCGCCGTCGATCGTCTGCATGTCCACGTAGGCGCCTTCGAGGTCTTCGCGCAGCACCTCCATGACGGCGTTGTTCATGTCGGCTTCGACGAAGTTCATCACCGCGTAGTACTCGATGGCGCCTCGGGAGAAATTCCGGTGCTTGAGGAACTCGTAGAGCGAAAACTGGTCGCACTCGGCACGGATCTGCTCCCATGCCGACGGACCATCGCGGTCGACGAGCGCCTTGATGTCGGCGATCGCCGCCGTCCACAACTGGTCGGCCGTCTTGCCGCGTTCGTGCGGCGCGAGATCGAACGGCAGCCGTTCCGGCGATCGCTGCGCATCCTCGAGGGTCATGCGCTGCCCGCAAATGTGGACGAGCCCCTTCGGGTTCCCCATCACGAACGGTGTCAGCGCGAGGTTGAACCTGGCGCAGTACTTCAACGTGAGATCGTGCGAGCGGGGGATCCGCATCGCGCCGAATTCCGCGTAGAGGCCCGGCGCGAACTCACGGCAGGTGAGCACGCGGCCGCCGACGCGGTTCTGCGCTTCGAGCACGACGATCTCGTGCCCCTGGCGCTTCAACTCGTAGGCGGCGGCCAGCCCTGCCAGGCCGGCGCCAAGTACGACGATCCGCTTGCGCGCCCCGGGATGGCCGTCCAGCCCGTCGCGGACGACCCGAAGGGTCTCCTCAGTCATGCGCGAATGATAGAGGATCGATAAGCGCAAGGTCTGCCGCATTCACTCGAATCTCACGGATCGCTCATGATTCGGTGAGGACTTCGCGGCTGGTTTTCGGTCACAGTGGTGGACATGACATCCACTGTGACGAACAACATTAAGGCGGCCGCCCTCATCGCTCTCGCCCTGGCAATCGGGGCCATGGGCGTCTACATCGCGGATGCGGACGACGCGCCCGGCGCCGCCGTCATCGGGCTGCTGCTGATGATCGGCGCGGTCGTGCTCGCCGTGAAGGTCGCGCGGAACCGGCTGCCGGCCTGGGCCGCGCGCACCGCGCTGGCCGTCGGCGTCCTCATAGCGGGGTTCGCGGCATTCCTGACTCATGCGGTCAACGTAACCGCGCCTCTTTTCGCGCAGCCGCAGGACATGCCATCGGTCATCGACTTGGCGCCGTCGCCGCAATATGCGGCGGCCGTCGAGCGCGCGCGGGAGCTCGTGCGCGCGGCCGTCCTGGAGCAGAACCTGCCAGGGGTTTCCGTGGCGGTTGGTATCGGCTTGCCCTCCGTAGCCTCGGCGGGTGCGGGCCTGCCCTCCGGAGCCTTGGCGAAGGAGGGCACGATCGTCTGGGCGGAAGGATTCGGCTGGCGGGACGTTGAAACGCGGACGCCGGTCACGCCGAATACCCGATTCAACATCGGCACGGCGGTGTCCGCGGTCACTGCCGCCGCTGTTGCGCCGCTCGGGCTGACCAACACCGGTGCTGATTCGGCGGCGGCGTGGAGTCCGGAGGCCATCGGCGAGCCGGGAGAGGACTTCCCGCTCTTCACGATCATGCGCCACGTCATCTTCCAGCCGATCGGCCTGGCCCCCGCCGAGTACCCATTGCCGGGCGATCGCGCCACGTTCTACGTCCCGCAATCTGATGACAATCCCCGGCGTGGAAGGCGGCTGATGTCCATGCGCGACCTGGCGTGCTGCGCGGGGACGCTGGCGTCCTATTCGACGGCGTCTGATCTGGTGCGCGTCGGCCTGGCGAACGGCGGCAGCATCAACGGCGAGCTGGCGGGCGGGATGGTGATGTCGCTGATGACGCTCGGCGACAGCGGCATCGTCGTCGTTGTGCTGTCCAACATCGCGCACGCGAACACGTCTGCGTTGGGCCTGAAGATCGGAGACGCGTTCGCGAAACCGGCGCGATGAGAATGCCTAGTCGGCGCGCAAGACTTTCACCGGGTCGAGCCGCACGGCGCGGTACGCCGGCACGACGCTGGCCATCAGCGCAACCAGAGCCAGCGTCACTCCGACGCCAGCCAGCGTCAGCGGGTCTGATGCGCTGACGCCAAAGACGAGCGTTTCCAGGACCTTCGCCGACGCGAGCGCGGCGATTATTCCGGCCGCGATGCCGACAAGCGCAGGCGACATGCCCTCGACGATCACCAGCCGAAAGACGTCGGCTGTTCGCGCGCCCAGCGCGGTTCTGATGCCGATCTCGCGGCTGCGTCCGCGCACGATGAACGAAAGGACGCTGTAGATGCCGAATGCCGCGAGCAGCAACGCGACTCCGGCAAAGACGCCCAGCAGCATCGCGCTGAAGCGCTGCGATGTCAGCCTCCTGTCGAGCACCTGCACCATCGTCCGGATATCTCCGATCGCCTGCGCTGGATCGATCGCGCGGATCGCCGCCACGGCCGGCTGGGCGAGGGTGGCGGGCGGCACCGATGTCCTTATGACGAACGTTGCCCTGCCATAGGGCTCGCGGGTGTAGAAGTACACCGTGGGCGTGGGGGCTTCGATGAGGTTCCGCTGCTTGACGTCGCCCACGATTCCGACGACTCGTCGAAGCACCGTCTTCGAAAACGGCAGGGCAGCCCGGCGTCCGATCGGATCGTCCGTTCCCCAATACAGCTTTGCGGCATCCCGGCTCACAAGCATCACCTCTCCGTCGTTCTCGGCGATGTCGCGTCCACGCAGCACCGGAATCCGCATGGCACGCAGGTAGCCGGGATTGATCTGCCGGGCTTGCACTGCCACGGGGTCGCGTTGAGGCGGGTATCCTTCAAGATCGAGCGTCTGTGCGGATCCATCGGCGACGAGCGGCAGGTCGTCGATCGTTCCCGCGGCCTCGACTCCTGGAAGTGCTCGAATGCTTTGCAGCGCTCGTTCAAAGAATGCGGCCCGCTGCGCCGGCATCGGGTACCGCACCCCTGACAACCTCACATTTATCGTGAGCACGTTGTTCGGATCGAAGCCGGTATCGCCGTACCTGAGGGACAGCAGGCTCTGGACCATCACGCCAGCGCCCATCAACAACACCAACGACAGCGCGACTTCGCACACGATCAGCAAGCGGCGCGTGCCGATACCGATCGCACGATCGTCGCGCCCACCTTCCTTGAGCGCGTCGTTGACGTCGGACCGGCCGGCGCGCACCGCCGGCAGCGTACCGGCGAGCACGCCGGTGAGCATCGACACCCCCAACGCGAACAGCAGCACTCGCGCATCGATCGAGATTTCCTCGGCCCTCGGCACCTGGCTGGCGAGCAGTGTCGAGGCTGACGTGAGGGTCCCGTACGCGAACAAGAGGCCGAGCGCGCCACCGGCGGTTGCGAGCAGCAAGCTTTCAGTCAACAGCTGCTGAAACACACGCCGGCGCCCCGCGCCAAGCGCCGAGCGAATCGCGATCTCCTTGCGCCGTGTCAGGGCGCGAGTGAACAGCAGGTTGCCGACGTTGGCGCAGGCGATGAGGAGGACCAGGACGACGGCGCCGAGCAGCATGACCAGCATCGTGCGGCTGTCGCCGACGATGACTTCCTGCAGGGGGATGACGATGGCACCCCAGCGGCCGTCCGATTTCGGAAACTCGCGGGCGAGCCGAGCCGTAATCGCGTTCATCTCGGCCTGGGCCCGGGCGACATCGACACCGTCGCGCAGACGGGCAACGCCGTCCAGGAAGTAATTCCCACGGTTCGCGCGCTGCTGTTCGGTGAGCGCGAGCGGAATCCAGACGTCGCTCGCCATCGCGGTCCAGGACGGGACCGAGGCGCTCGCCGGCATGACGCCGACAATCGTGTACGCTTCGTCGGCGATCCGCACGGTGCGTCCGATCGCGTCGGGGTTGCCGTCGAACTCGGTCTTCCAGAACCCGTCGCTCAGGACGACCACGTGTTTACGGTCTGGCGTGTCCTCCTCCTGGCTAAAGACACGTCCGAGCGCCGGCCGGGCTCTGACGATCTCGAAAAAGCCCGCGCTCACCGCGATCGCTTTTATCGTTCGTGCGGTGTCCGTGCCGGCGAGTCCGAGCTCCCTGAAGCCGCAGCATGAATACATCGCGATGCCTTCGAACGAGCGCGCATCCCGCTGCCAGTCGTAGAACTTGCCGGGTGAGAGCTCGATCGGTCGGCTCCCGCCTTGCGACAGGGTGAAGACCCGGACCAGGCGTTCCGGCTCCTCGAAAGGCAGGGGACGCAGCAGGACGGCGTTGACGATGCTGAAGATCGCGGTGCTCGCGCCGATGCCGAGCGCCAGCGTCCCAACAGCCGCAGCCGCGAACCCCGGCTGCTTTCGAAACACGCGTCCGGCGTAGCGCAGATCCTGGCGGACCGTTTCGACCATCGGCAACCCGCGAGCGTCGCGATGCCGGTCCTTCGTTGATGTACCCGCGCCGACGCGGACGAGCGCCATCCGGCGCGCTTCCTCGGGCGTCATGCCGCGCCGGATGTTGTCCTCGGTCAGCATCGCGACGTGCGACTCGAGTTCCTGTTCGAAGTCGCGATCGAGGTCATCGGCTCTGAAGAAGGCGCGAATCCGCGCAACCACGTGCCTGAGTCCGGTGAACATTGCTACCCCCGGTCGCCCAACAGCAGCAATCGTCCGATGACCCCGGCGATGCGCTCCCAGTTCCTTGTTTCTGTGACCAGCTGTTTTCGGCCGGCCCTCGTGATCGAGTAGAACTTCGCCTTGCGGTTGTTCTCTGAAGTGCCCCACTCGGCCTTGATCCACCCTTTCTGCACGAGACGGATGAGGCAGAGGTAGATGGTGCCCTGGTTCACCTGCAGCGCGTCCTCGCCGATTTGTTCAATGCGCCGCGCGATGCCGTAGCCGTGCATCGGGCCCATGGCGATCAGGGTTTGCAGCACCATCAGGTCAAGAGTGCCTTGCAGGATGTCTGACTTGTCTGGTGCCAATCGCTCTCTCCTGTGGGTTGCTTAGAGGAGCGTACACATTCTCGTGTGGGATGTAAAGAGAAGAGAGAATAGAGTGTTGTTGGTACTCCTCGCCGGTACAATTCATGTGTCCAATACAGGACAGCCGGCTCCCGCAGGAATTCGCTAGGCTTGAGGTTCGGTCAACTCCTCATCTGTTTCTCCCCGAAAAAACTCCACAACGAAGGAGCGCTCGCGGGGTCCCTTTCTGTCTCGCGGCGCAGGATCGACGGATGACCATTTCCATAGGGAATCTCACATGAAACATCTCTCGTTTGCAGGATGCACGCTCGTCGTCGTCGGTCTCGTCGTGTCGGCATTTGGAGTGTCGATGCTGGCCCAGGACAACTCGTCCGTTGGCAGCTGGGAGTTGAACGTCGCGAAGTCGAAATTCAGCGCCGATCCGGCCCCAAAGAGCGTCTCGCTGAAGATTGAGGCCGCCGGGATGGGCGCGACGACGACAGTCGACGCAGTGGCAGCGGATGGCGCGAAGCAGCATTGGACCTACACCGCCGCCTACGACGGCGTGGACGTGCCGGTCACCGGCACCAACCAGTATGGGGACATGGCCTCTCGGAAGCGCATCAGCGGGACGACGACCGAGACCACGTTCAAGAAAGCCGGCAAGACGACGTTCGTCAATACGATAGAGGTGTCGGCCGACAGCAAGATGCTGACCGTCACCTCTAAAGGCGCCGAGGGCACCGCCGCGGGCAGCGTCATGGTCTACGACAGGCAGTAAGGTAAGTCCGGAGCAGCGCCGGACACCGAAGTCCTGGCGCTGCTCGTCTTTCAGGATGGCGATGCGCAGGCGATGACAATTGGATTTGTCAATGTGAACCTAGCGAGCGCGTCGACTCTCAGATGCCCTGGTTTTCGTGCGCTTGGAACGGTGGGGGGCTGATTTTTCGGGGATTTTTGCGCGAAACTGTCGAGTGCGCTTTGCAAGGGCGGTCAGCCAGTCAAGCTGAAGCTGCGAGCCCGTTCTGAACACGTCTACTAACCAGGCCGGCAACCCCGAGAAATCGATCGCCAGCTTTCCCCAGTCGGGCCGGCGGCCATCGTAATCCGTGAACTTGTACGCCCGAGCCAGTTCCCACGAACTGAGCAGCTGACCCGATCGCGCCAGGACATCCGGATCTTGCGCGAGCGCCGCGACTGCCCTGCCGACGAAGAGCGGCGACTCGGATTCGAGGAAGTTTGGATCTTTCTTGCCTCCGTCCCGCCAGTTCTCCTCCGTTACACCCATGCCGTCCAGCATCGATTCAGAACGGAGGAACCCCGGGGTGATAGCAATAGCGGCGACACCATGGGACTTCAGTTCGGTCGCCATGTTCAGCGTGAGTCCCTTGAGTGCCAGTTTCACGACTTGCGACATCGGATTGCCGCCGGCGTGGAGCATGTCATTCTCGGTCACCTCGACGATGAGACCTCGGCGCCGTCGGATCATGAGTGGAGCGGCATGCTTTGCCGTGATGATGTGGGAGACGAGCGACTGCCTGAGGATGGCGTCGGCGTTTGTCAGGTCTGCCTTCCAGAACGATGCCCACTGGCCCATCATCGGATCCTCACCGGCGATAGCGCTGACGAGCACGTCGAGTCGGCCGTGTTCGCGGTCGACACGCTGCATGAGCGACTGGACCTGTGATTCAACCGTGTGGTCGACGCGAACAGCGACAGCAGTCCCACCTGCGGCGGTGATCATCTCAGCGGTTTCGTCGATCGTTTCAGGTCGCCCGTACGGCGAGGGGTTGCCGACCACACTGCGGCCGGTGCAGTACACGATCGCGCCGGCTTCACCAAGGGCGCGGGCGATGCCCCGGCCCGCCCCCCGAGTGGCTCCAGCCACGATGGCGACGTGCCGGGCGTCCCTCTTCGCAATCATCACGTCCTCCACATTAGTGAACACAGATTCACTTACGTTTGCGAAAAAGTAAACGGTCAGCAGGGCCTCGAGGTGGAGTTCGGATTCGGTGACGCACTGGCCACACGACGCGGGCGGACAGGCAGTGATGCAGGATGGGATGAAGGTGCTGTTGGGCCTCGCGCTTCGCTTTCGAATCATCGATCGTGAAGCGTGCGACTTTGCTGACGGGGCTAGTGATCCGTTCGCTCATCGAGGCTGACGGCTTACCTGTTGCTTTCCAAAACGAACCATGCCATTATCCTGTTGGAAACCAACATGGCAAAGAAAGACGTGCAGCAGGGCACCCTGGCGCTCATGGTGCTCAAGACCCTCGAGGTGCTGGGCACCCAACACGGGTACGGCATTGCCCGGCGCATCGAACAGATCAGCGGCGATCTGCTCGCGGTCAATCAGGGCACGCTGTATCCCGTGCTGTTGAAGCTGGAGCAGGAAGGCGCCATCACGTCCGAGTGGGGCGCCTCTGAGAACAATCGAAGGGCGCGCTTCTACCGCCTCACTCGCGCCGGCCGCAAACAGCTTCAGGTGGAAACAAGAGATTGGGAAGCGACCACCGCGTTGATCGAACGGTTCTTTGCGGTGAAGGCAGAGGATCTGTAATGAGGACCCTGAGGCGATTTCTTCTCCGGCTGGGTAGTTCAATAACGCGACGGCGGGATGAACCACGGTTGAAAGAGGAGGTCGAGGAACATCTCGCGTTACAGACTGCCGAGAACATCAGGGTTGGCATGCCACCCGCGGAGGCACGCCGCCAGGCAGTTCTCAAGTTCGGTGCGGTGGAATCGATGAAGGAACAGTATCGCGAGCAGCGGACTCTCCCGTTGGTTGAAGCTCACCTTCAAGACATCAAGTACGCACTTCGTGGACTTCGAAAGAGCCCTGGCTTTACGTTCGTGACGGTCGCGACACTCGCGTTGGGCATCGGCGCCAACAGTGCCATCTTCAGCTTTGCTGACGCGACACTGCTGAGGCCGCTGCCGTTCGACGAACCGGACCAGCTGGTGAGAGTGTCCGAGAGGCGACGGGACCAGGCCGAACGAGATCGCGTGGCCTTTCTGAACTTTGTCGATTGGCGTGAGCAAAACCACACATTCGAGTCGATGGCCGCTATCGCAGCCAGTGCTGTCACCATGTCGGCGCCGGATGGAGCACCGGAACAGATTCGATCCCAATCCGTCACGGCCGATTTCTTCCGCGTATTCCGAGTCCGGCCAGTCATTGGGCGAACGTTTTCCGGCGGTGATGTTGTTCCTAAACCGAACGTCGTCGTGCTTGGCGAGCGCTTCTGGAGAGCGCGCCTGGGCGGCGATCCGGCAATCCTCAGCCGCACGATCATGCTGAATGATCAGCCCTTCAGCGTTATCGGTGTCGTGCCGGCGTCCTTCCAGATCCTGCAGCCGAGTGAAGTGTGGACTTTGTTCTCAGCCCCCACAAGTGCTCCATACCTTCGCCGCGCGCGTTTCTTTGATGTCGTCGGGCGCCTCAGAGCTGGTGTGACATTCGAGATGGCACAGGCCGACATCGGAACTGTGGCCGACAACCTTGCGGCGTTGTTGCCCGACACCAACAAGGGACGGACTGCCATCGTCGATCCGCTGGGCGAATCGCTCGTGGGCGATGAACTGAAGTTGACATCCCAGGTGCTTGTCGCCGTTGTGGTCTGCGTTCTTCTGATCGCTTCGGCGAATGTTGCGAGCCTTGTTCTGGCACGGGGAGCGCGTCGGACCCGCGAGTTTGCTGTCCGGGCGGCACTTGGCGCTGCCAGGCAGCGGGTATTGATGCAGTCGCTGACTGAAAGCCTGGTGCTTGCTCTTGTTGGCGGCGTGGTTGGACTCGCATTATGCGCTGCCATCCTTCGCAACGCGCCATCACTGATTCCAGCTGGACTGCTGCCTCCCTCGGTCGACCTCTCCCTCGACTGGCGCGTGATCGTATTCTGCACCCTCGTCAGCACAGCAGTTGGCATTGCGGTTGGGCTCGCTCCGGCATGGCAGGCTACGCGCGTCTCGCTGACAGAGGCGATTGGCGCGGGCACGCGCGGCTCGACGATCAAGGGTGGCGCGTTTCGCAGTGCACTGACGGTGGTGGAAGTCGCCGCGGCCGTGCTTTTGTTGTGTGGAGCAGGGCTGCTGGTTCGCACGCTACACAATCTGGCGAACGTCGAGGCGGGACACCGTGCGCAGAACGTGCTCACGATGCGCGTGACCCTGCCGAACTCACGTTACAGCACGCACGAACGGATGTTGGGGTTTCACCAGCGTGTCGAGCGTGAACTCAACGCGCTCCCAGGCGTCCGGGCGGCTGTCGGCACGTCGTTACCCCTCGCTGGCCGCTTCTTCGAAAATTCGTTCGAGATCGTCGGCGATCCCCCACTCGAACCCTCGAGCCGGCCGAGCGCCGCGTACGAGATGGTGAGCAGCGGGTATCTTGACACCATGGGCATTCCCATTGTGCAGGGAAGAGGATTCAATGAGAGCGATGGGACAAATGGCAAGCCCGTGTGCCTGATAGGCGAAGAGTTTGCACGAAGATATCTGGCTGGACGCAATCCACTCGGAATGCAGCTGAGGGTGTTACCGATGTCGTTCGGTTCTGCGGCTCCGGTGACTCGCGAAATTGTCGGTGTGGTGGGTCAAGTGAAGCAGCGACCCGGCGAACCGCGCCAGGCTCTTCAAATCTACGTTCCAATGGCCCAGAATGCGTGGTTCGCTGCCTCGATTGTGGCGCGCTCTGAAGTCGGCGCGGCTGAGGCATTGCTTCCTATGATCCGGTCAGTGGTGGCCACGATCGAACCCACGTTGCCTTTGACGCAGGTGCGCACGCTCGATGACATCGCTTTCGAGGCAAACGCACGACCGCGATTCCGCGCGCAACTCGTGGGATCGTTCGCCATACTCGCGCTGATTCTCGCGATGGTGGGCCTGTTCGGTCTTCTGGCTTTGTCAGTTCAGCAGCGCGTGCAGGAATTCGGGATTCGTGTCGCTGTTGGCGCTGGGAGGACGCACATCATTGCCCTTGTGCTGTTGAGAACGGCCTGGATGACGCTCAGCGGAATCGCGCTGGGTCTCGCGACAGCCGCGGCAGTGAGCCGTTTTCTGCAAGGGTTGCTGTTCGGGGTGGAACCCCTGGACATGGCCACATTTGCGTCGGTTGGTGTCGTGCTCATGATGACGGCACTGCTGGCATCGCTCGCACCGCTCATTCGCGCCGCCCGCATCGATCCCCTCGTGGCGTTGCGCTATGAGTAACAAGCTGCGGCGATTGCAGGAACATCTGGCGCTGCAGACCGAAGCGAACATCAAAGCTCGCGCGACTCGCTTGGACCCCCTGGACGCGCTGCGTTATGAATGACACTAAAGAAGTAGTGGTGTCCTCCGTGCAATTGGTGACTTGACCAGCCGAGTTGCATCATCGCAGGATGGTCGCATGGATGTGCGAGCCGTTCCCCCGCCGAGCAGTATCTCCTACCAGGAGTTTTTCCGCTCTCGTGGCCTCAGCGTGGGCGTTTATCGGCTGTCTCCAGGTACAGTTGATGCGCAGCAGCCACATCACGAGGATGAGGTGTACTACGTTCTGAGCGGACGCGGCAGGTTCACATCTGGCGAGCAAACGGTCGAGGTCGCAGCCGGGCTCTGCCTGTTCGTGCCGGCACGCGAATCACACAGTTTTCACGACATCGTCGAAACGCTGGAAGTTCTCGTCGTGTTCGGGCCGGCTGAGGGATCCTTGCGACCGACCAAGGAACCGTAGACCGAGCGTGGTGCCTGGACGCGGTTTCCCTAATTCTGATGAGCGATAGAGACTTGTACGATGACGCCGATGAGGAGCAGTGTCGCCTTTGGAGGGAAAGCGTTCGTTATTGGGAGCTTGAATCCCGTGAATGGCATTCGTGGAGGCAGGACGGTAAGGATTACCGCGTGTTGTCCCGCAGATCGGGTGTGGCACGAGCGGTGCTTAGTTGGGTGATGATCTGACGGCAGCTCATCTCTGGCGTTCACCGGCTCGTTGCTACACCCCTTCGTGGCCGAACATGGCGAACCGTAGTTGAGACTGCCGTCAGGTCAGTCTGCCACGCAGCTATTCAATTCTGAGAGCGGTCATAGGGCTGATCCGCGCGGCCTGCCGGGCCGGGAGATAACACGCAAGAAGCGACGCCGCTGAAAGCAGCGCGAATACTCCTGCATAGGTCGCCGGATCCGTTGCAGTGATGCCGTACAACGCGGCGCCAAGAATTGCGCCGACCGCCAAGCTCAACAGGAAACCAACGGCCAGACCAATGGCCGTCAGCGTTAACCCTTCCCTTATCACTCGGGTCAGTACCTGGCGCGAGGATGCGCCGAGTGCCATGCGAAGGCCGACCTCTCGAACTCTCCGCCGCGTGTCGAACGACACCACCGCGTACTGCCCGATTGCCGCGATGAAGAGGGAGGCGCCGGCGAAGAGCATCAGGAGCGTCGTCAAGACGCGGATCGGCCATGTGGCGCTATAGAGCTGCGTGTCCCAGGTTCGCATGTAGGCAACGGGCGTCCGTGCATCCACTTGCTGCAGCGTTCGCGTAATCGCGGGGCCGATCGTGTCGAGTCCACCGCTATACCTGACATAGATTGTGGCTTCTCCGGGCTCCAACGGTTCCTGTTGCGCCGCCAACAACACGAAGCCGGGATGCTCGCGACGGAAGCCGCTGAAGAACAGATTGGGCGTCACACCAACCACTTCTCGTTCCTGGTTGTTCACTACCAGCGTGCGGCCGATGGGGGACTGCGCCGGCCACAGCTGATCGGCTACGTTCTGACTGATGAGAACGGTGGGGGTTGAGCGACGTTGGTCCTCGCGAGCGAAATCGCGGCCGGCGAGAGGGACGGCGCCGAACAGGCTCAGATACTCGGGTCCGACGCGGGTGCTTTCTACACGCGCGACTTCTTGCGGTGTCTCAGGACGCGTGACAGCAATGCTGCCCCAGAACTCTCGAGGTGCGCTCCGCGCGTAGGTGACGCGTACGACGCCGGGCACTTGATGCAGTTTGTCGGTGAGCGCCTCGAGCACCGCCATATTCGTCGTCGGGCTGTTCGCACTTGCAGACGTATTAACCGTCACAAGAAGCAGGTTGCGGGTATCGAAGCCCGAATCGAATTCGCCAATCAGAAACATCGAGCGATAGGCGAGACCAGCACTGGTGACCAGGAGCACGGAGAAGGCGAGCTGAAGGACGACCAACCCGCTTGTGAGCTTCGATCGACCTTGAATGACAGACTGCTCGCCGGCTTTCAGCGACGGGAGCAGTTGCTGCCGGCAGGCTCGCAATGCCGGAGCAACGGCGCAGGCGACGGTACACGCGATCGCCAGCACGAGTGCGTATCCAATCACGGTCCAGTCCGGTGTGAAATCCGGCAGCGTGGACATCCCCTGTGTTGTGGGTGCGACAAAGCCGCTCACGGCCTTCGTCGTGCCCCACGCGAACAGACAGGCGGCAATCCAGGCCACGACGGAGAGAGCCAGCCCTTCGGCGAGTTGTGCGCGGAAGATTCGCACGCGGGATGCGCCCAGCGACTGCCGTAGCGACAGCTCGCGCTGCCGGATCGCCGCCCGGGCCACGAGCAGATTCGCCACGTTGGCGCAGACGATGAACAGTGTCATCGCTGTGACAACTGAGAAGATCGCCAGGAACGTGCCCCCGCGCTCGGCAACGAGGCTGTTGCCACCAGCGTTCGCTGCATACCGAACGAGCGTGAGCTTCAAATTCTGCGGGAGCTCTGGATCGGCCGCTTGAGCCTGCGACCACAGAGCCGACAGTTCGGCATGGGCCTGAGCGATCGACACGCCCGGCGCAAGACGCCCGACCATGAAGACACCATCTCGTGGACGATCGCGAGGACGACCGGCGGTGTGCGTTCCCGACAAGGCGCCTCAGTGGTACCCACACGTCAGCGGGCGGTACGAAGACCGAGCCGCGGAACGGTGCTGCGGCGACGCCGATGATGGTCGCCGGCTGATCGTTCAGCATGACCGCGCGTCCAATGATGTCTTCCTGCTGCTGAAAGGAACTGACCCAGGTATTGTGGCTGATGACGATCATCAACCCGTACGCGCCGGTTTCGGCTTCTCTTTCGGTAAAGCTGCGTCCGCGTTCGAATCGCGCACCCAATGTTTCGAAATAGTTGGGCGACACGAACGCGCGCTGGATGGCGTAGCTGCCATTTTCATGATTGAGCGTGGCGCGATCCATGTCCCACGCCAGTAGACGTTCGAGTCGCGTGCTGTTCCGACGAAACGAGTCGTATGCCACGTAACTGTTGAAAGGCTCCACACGACCCTTGTCGTCAATCCAGCTCAGCGTGACAAGCCTTGGTGCTGTCACGCCCGGTGCAGGTTTCGCGAGAATGCCATGGGCGATGGAGAAGACCGTCGTGTTGCCGCCTATGACCAGGGTGATGAGGAGGACAGCCGTCGCGCTGAGACCGGGAGCGGACCGGAAAATCCGCCAACCGAATCGCACATCCTGGACGAACTGCTCGATGGTGGTCGAGATCCAGACCGCCCGCGTGTTCTCGTTGGCGAGGGCAACACTGCCAAAAGCCCGCCTGGCGGCCTGGCGCGCGTCCTCCGCGGATTGGCCCCGGTCCGTGAGCAGCTGAGTCTCCTGCGCCAGGTGAAATCGAATCTCGTCATCCAGATCCCGGTCATCCTGAGGGCGCCGGATCATTGACCTGCGCACAATAGTGATCAAATCGCGCCACGTCATAACGCCTCTCTATGCCGGATCGAGCACCCGCCGGATGGCTTCCGAAATCAGCTGCCACCTCGTCCGCTCGGATTTGAGCTGCCGCCGGCCAGCCGCGGTCAGGCGGTAGTACTTTGCGCGCTGCTTGTTTTCGGTGAGCTTCCATTCAGACGTCAGCCACCCTTGCTTTTCCAGGCGGTGGAGAGCCGGATAGAGGGAGCCGTGATCGATGTGGAGGACGTCGTTCGAGTGTGAGGAGATGGCCACCTTAATCCCGTGGCCATGTTGCGGCCCCCATTGCAGCGTCCGCAGCACGAGCAAATCCAGCGTGCCCTGCAGGAGATCGACGCGCGACGGGGATGGGGACATAGGTAGGAGACTATCTACCACAATGGTGGTAGAACGTCTACTACAATCCCTCCGTCAGATTTCGCCCGCTCGATGAACGGATGAAACCAGTCGCGGTTCGCGAGCTCCTGGGGCGTGAGACTGCTGAACTGGCGAAACTCGGCGATCATGTGCGACTGATCGGCGTACCCCATATCAACGGCCGCCTGTGCCCAGTCGATGCGCTCGCGACACCCCGCATACACCAGCCCCGACTGGAAACGAGCCAGTCGGGAGTAGAGCTTCGGCCCGATTCCTAGTTGCTCGCGGAACTGCCGCGTCAGATGTTGTCGTGAAACCCCGGCCCCGTGCGCCATGGCATCGACGGTCACTCGGCCCTGTGAACGGAGGACGCTCGCCGCCAACGTCTCCAGGCGGATTGATCCGGTTCGTGGCCGGCTCGTCCCGAGGCACGCGAGAAGGGTTGACTCCAGACAGTCGATCCGTCTCGCTTCGTCCAGTTCGCAGAGCTCGCTGGCCACGCGCGATCCGGTGGCTCCCCACAGATCATCGATGGCGATCGCGTTGTCCGTCAGGTCCGACACTGCGACGCGGAGAAGTGACGCAACCCGCGCGGGCTTGAAATAGATGCCGACCATCTCCGGCCGGTGGCTGCCTTCGGTCCGCCCGACTCCACTCATGGGCCCCGTGACCGTTCCACGCACGGCGCTCGAATCAGCGCACCAACGGCCATCTGCATGACAGGTGCGCCCGAGTTCGAACACAAGTGAGACATGCCCGTCGGCAAGCTGCGGCGAGCAGAACGTTGCCTCAGAGAATGCGATCTCGCGCAGCAGCGGACGGCACGGCGGCGCGCCGCCCGGACCGGGCACAAACGAGAAAAATGCGTAGACCTCGCCCAGCAACGCCCTGCAGGGCAGGAACTCGCGATAGTAGGCGATAGCGTGCGGCACGCGCGGTCTGTATAGCACACGAGGTTCCATTTTTTCTATCCTCGAGCGCGACGCGGGCGTAGCTTCGAGGGAAGGAGGAACTGTGCGTATGCTTCGACGATTCCTAACCATCTTGATCCTGGTCGGCGTCGGCGGGTCCACGTTTGGATGCTCGGCTGATGTCAGGCAAGCCGACACCGTCATCGCCTTGGAGCGTGCTGCGCTCGATCGGTGGGGTCGCGGCGATCCGGAGGGCTATCTCGAGCTTTACGCCAGCGACGTGACCTACTTCGATCCGATGCGCGACCGTCGTATCGACGGCAGCGACGCGATGAGGCAGGCTCTGGAACCGATCAAGGGCCTCGTCAAGATCGACCGGTACGAGATGATCGCTCCACGCGTGCAAACCTCTGGAGACGTGGCCATTCTTACCTACAATCTGCTCAGTCACGGCCGTACCCGGGATGGCGGAGCGGCCCTCACGCGCTGGAACTCGACGGCAGTGTATCGGCTGATGGATCGGCGGTGGAGGATAGTCCACAGCCACTGGTCGTACACGATGCCGGAACTGAAGGTTCAGAATATTCCCTGAGATTGCGAGTAGTGACGATCATCACCGCGCCGCGCGCACGGTAATCGGT
>CAWHUA010000008.1:0-1606094 GCA_963832375.1 Vicinamibacterales bacterium
CACCACCGAAGCGGCCAGCATCGCGCCGGCCGACGTGGCGCCCGATCCCGCCGTATCGCCGGTGTCGGACAATCCCGCTCCGCCGCCCGTGCGCGGCGCCGCCGCGCCGATGGAGACGGCTGCGCCGAAGGCGTCCGAAGAACTGAGCTATGCCGATCGTCTTCTGCACGATGCGGCGCCAGAAGAGAAGCTGAAACCTGCGGCGAGCGCACCACCAAAGCCGACGGCGGCGGCACCGTCGCGCGAAAACGGCCGCGCCACCGCGCGAGCCGATCGCGTCTCGTGAGAGCCGGCGGTCGAGCGCGCTCCCACCGTCAAGGAGCCAGTCGCGGCCAATTCCCCCGCGCCGCGCCCGGCACCGGTGACGCCACCACCTCCTGCCGAGGCGGCCACCCCCGTCGCCACGGCGGCGCCCTCGTCAGATCCATCCGGCCCGGGCTTTGCAGTTCAGCGGCGGCCTACCGCGACCGCCGGGAGTCCGAAACGCTGGCTAAGCAGTTGATTGCCAAGGGTTATCCGGCATTCGTCATCGATCCGGTCAAAGGCGCGCCGACAGCCTTGTTCGCGTGGCAACGCGTCGGCAAATACAAGACGCTGAAGGACGCAGAGGCTACCATGTCGAAGCTCCAGAGTGCGGACCAGTTCAACACGGCCGGATCGCCCGGTAGCCCGTACCGCATGAGATCACTCCGCCTGCTCCTGGTCGAGGATTGGAGACGACGCGCTGCTCGACCTCGAGCACCTTCGGCAGGGCGGGTACGATCCCGACTACACGCGGGTCGATAACGCCATCGCTCTCGTAGATGCGCTCGCCACCACGACTGGGATCTCGTCATTGCGGACTACACGATGCCGGGGTTCAGCGGCACGGCGGCGCTGACGATCGTTCGCGATCGCGGGCTCGAAGTGCCGTTCATTTTCGTCTCGGGCACGATCGGCGAAGAGATCGCCGTCGAGGCGATGAAGAACGGCGCCGACGACTACATCATCAAGAACAACCTGAGCCGCCTGATTCCCGCCATCAACCGGGAGTTGCGCGACGCCGACGTGCGGCGCGAGCGCTCGAAGGCCGAAGAGCGCATCCGCCACCTCGCCTACTACGACAGCCTGACGGATCTGCCCAACCGCACGCTGTTTCAGAATCGCCTCGAGATGGCGGTGGCCAATGCCCTTCGCACGCGCCATCCGCTCTCGGTGCTGATCATGGATCTCGACGGCTTCAAGGAGATCAACGACACGATGGGGCACCTCATGGGCGACGCGGTCCTTCGTGAAATCGGCCATCGCCTTCAGATGGAAGTGCGCGAGTCCGACACGGTGGCGCGGCTGGGCGGAGACGAGTTCGCCGTCATGCTGCTCGGCGTCGGCCAGACGGGCGCCGAGCTCGCCGCGCGAAAGCTCCTCGCCGCCGTGCAGGAGCCGCTCACGATTGAGGGCCTGAACCTCGACGTCCATGGCAGCGTGGGCATCGCCATTGCGCCCGAGCACGGCACCGAGGCCGAAGTGCTCGTGCAGCGTGCCGACGTGGCGATGTATGTCGCGAAGGAAGATCGCTCCGGGCTCCGTTGTCTATGCGCCCGAGCTCGACCGGCACAGTCCCGAAGCGCCTGGCGCTGATGGGCGACTTCCGGCACGCCATCTCGCGCGACGAGCTGCGCGTGGTCTATCAGCCGAAGATCAACCTGAAGACGCGCGGCGTGTTCGGCGTCGAAGCGCTCGTTCGCTGGCAGCACCCGCAGCTCGGGCTCATCACGCCCGATCGCTTCATCCCGATGGCCGAGCAGACCGGCGCCGTGCGGCCGCTCACGCTGTGGATGCTCGAACGCGCGGTGCAGCAGTGCCTCGAGTGGCGGCGGCTCGGCTACGATCTGATCGCGGCCGTGAATCTCTCGCCGCGCAATCTGCACGATCCCGAGCTGCCCGAGCGCGTGCGCGCGCTGCTCGATCTGCTCGGCGCGCCGCGCGTCGATGCTCGAGCTGGAAATCACCGAAAGCGTCATCATGTCGGACCCGCTGCGATCGCTGCAGGTCCTCACCCGGCTCAGCAAGATGGGCCTCCGCCTGGCGGTCGACGACTTCGGCACCGGATACTCGTCGTTCAGCTACCTGCGGAAGCTGCCCGTGCACGAGATCAAGATCGACAAGTCGTTCATCGATGACATGGTCGAAGACGGCGACGAAGTCATCGTGCAGTCGACGATCGAGCTCGCCCACAATCTCGGTCTCACCTGCGTGGCCGAAGGCGTGCAGGACGATGCCACACTCGAGCGCCTGGCGAAGCTCGGGCTGCGACACCGCCCAGGGCGACTTCATTTCTCCGCCGCTTGACGGTGCCGGTGTCGCGAAGTGGCTTCAGCAGCGCGGCCCAGGCCAGGTGACCAAGCCCTGATCCTCGCGCTCGTTTCCGGCATTCTTCTCGCCCTCAGCTTTCCGCGACTACGGACACCCGCTCTTTGCCTGGATTGCGCTGACGCCGCTCATCGTCCCGCTCTTCGAGATCCATCACAGCTGGCCCGCGTTCCGCCGCGGCCGCGCGTTCCTCCTGGGACTGGTGGCCGGGCTGGCCTACTTCGGTGGAACCGTCTACTGGACGGGCACGGTCGTGTCGCAGTTCGGCGGGCTGAGCTGGCCGGTCGCCGTGGTGGTGGCCATCGTGCTCGTCGCGTATCTCGTCGCTGTTTCCGGCGCTGTTCGCGCTGTGCCTGGGCTGGCTCGGCGCGAAATTCGGGCGCCGGGCGATCCTGCTGGCGCCGGCCGTCTGGGTGACGACCGAGCTCGGGCGCACCTATTTCTGGAGCGGCTTTCCCTGGCTGCTCCTCGGATACAGCCAGACCACGGTCCTGCCGGTGGCGCAGCTCGCGAGCGTGGTCGGCGTGTTCGGCATGTCGGCGCTTGTCGCGATGGTCGGCGCGGCGCTGGCCTACTTCGCGATTTCGCGGTCCGCTGAATCCATCGTCACGGCGGTCGTCGTCGCGGTCGATGCTCGTCGGCGTGACCTTCTGGGGGCAGCCGCGTCTCGAGAACGACGTGCTCGTCCGTCAGGGAAGGCCGGTTCGTGTCGCGCTCGTCCAGGGCAACATCCCGCAGGACCAGAAGTGGGATGCCGCCCACGCCGGGCCCATCTTCGAGACCTATCTGACCATGACGCGGGAGGCGGCGGGCAAGGGGGCGCAGCTCGTGATCTGGCCGGAATCGTCGACGCCGTTTCCGTTCATGGACGACAAGGCCGGCGGCGAACGAATTCGGGCGCTCGTCCGCGAAACCGGCATCGAGCTGCTGCTCGGCAGCGATCAGATCGCGGGCCAACAAGGAGTACTACAACGCGGCGTTCCTGGTGCGCCAGGACGCGTCGGTTGCCGGCGTCTACCAGAAGATGCACCTGGTGCCGTTCGGCGAGTACGTGCCGCTGAAGCAGCTGTTGTTTTTCGTCGGTCCGCTCGTCGAAGCAGGTCGGCGGGTTCGCGCCGGGCCGCGAGATGGTGACTGCTGCCGACCTGGCATGGACCGATCAGCACGGCGATCTGTTACGAAATCGTCTATCCCACGGCTGGTGCGCGAAGCCGTGCTGCGGCGGCAGCCAGCTGCTGACGACGATCACCAACGACGCGTGGTTCGGACACTCGTCGGCGCCGTATCCAGCATTTCGCTGCAGGCCTCGATGCGGGCGATCGAGCAGGGCCGCTATCTGGTGCGGGCGGCCAATACCGGCATCAGCGGCGTCGTCGATCCGTACGGACGGGTGCTGCAGCGGACCGAGATCTTCACGCGCGAGATCGTGGTCGGCGAGGTCCGCTTGCTGCGAGCCGCGCACGATCTATGGCACAATCGGGGATCTCGTTCGCCTACATCGTGCGCGGCGGCTGACGCTGGCCGCGCTCGTCTCGGCTGGAGGCTATTCGTGGCTATCGCTGCTCGACGAACTGAACCGCCGGTACCAGGATCTCAGCAAACGCTGCCGCCGATCTGCGGAGCTATCTTTGAAGCCGCACGCCCCGCCGACGAGCTCGCGCGCTCGAGGCGCGCGCGTCCGCGCCGGACTTCTGGAACAACCAGACCGAAGCGCAGAAAGTCCTGCAGCGCCGCCGCCGCGTCGAGGAGGACGTCGAGCTGATTGCCGCGCTCAAGACGAAGTCGGACGATCTCGCCGTGCTCGTCGAGTGGGCCGGCCGGGCGAGGACGTGGCGGCGCGAGCTGTCGCGGGCTCGAGGAGCTCGCCGGCCAGGTCGAGGCCGGCGAGATCAAGAAGATGCTCGGCGGCGAGCACGATCGCAGGAACGCCATCGTCACCATCCATCCGGGCGCCGGCGGCACCGAGTCGCAGGACTGGGCCGAGATGCTGCTGCGGATGTACCTGCGCTGGACCGAGCGCCGCGGGTTCAGGCGCGAGATGATCGACTATCAGCCCGGCGACGAGGCGGGGCTCAAGAGCGCCACGCTCACGGTCACGGGCGAGTACGCGTACGGGCTGCTGTCGGCCGAAGCCGGCGTGCATCGGCTCGTGCGCATTTCGCCGTTCGACTCAGGCCGCGCGCCGTCACACGTCGTTCGCCTCGGTGTACGTCTGGCCGGAGCTGCCCGAGGACGTCGACGTCGAGATCGACGAGAAGGACATTCGGATCGACACCTTCCGGTCGAGCGGCGCCGGCGGCCAGCACGTCAACGTCACCGATTCGGCCATCCGCATCACGCACCTTCCCACCGGCATCGTCGTGTCGTGCCAGAACGAGCGATCGCAGCATCGCAACAAGGACTCGGCGATGAAGGTGCTCAAGGCGCGGCTGTTCGATCTGAAGATGAAGGAGCAGCAGGCGAAGCTCGATCAGATCGGCGGGGCGAAGAAGGAGATCGCCTTCGGCAGCCAGATTCGCAGCTACGTGCTGCACCCGTATCAGATGGTCAAGGACCACCGCACGAAGGAGCAGGTCGGCGACGCCGACCGCGTGCTCGACGGCGATCTCGATCCGTTCATCAAGACGTATCTGATGAAGAAAGCGTCGGGGACGCTGGGGCAGCCTTCGGGTGAGGACGACGAATAGTTGCATTGCCGCATTTCCAATTGACGATTGCCGCATTTATTGACAATCGCCGAATCAATCGCCAATCGCCAATCGAGAATGTGACAATGCCGGCGTTAGTGAGGAAAGACCGTCCCCGGCTGAGTCCCCGAAATGAAGGCTTCGTCGATGCCGGTGGTGCCTTCTCCGGCCACCTCACCGTTCGCGGCGTTGACGGGCACGAACACGATGTTGCCGGGCGCGTCGAACTCGGGCGGGTTCTCCTGGTCGCGCGTGTCGATGTACGCCTTCATGAACTCCATCCAGATCGGCAGCGCGGCGACGGCGCCGGTTTCGTTGCCGCCGAGCGGCTTCTTCTCGTCGAGACCCACCCAGACGCCGACGGTGATGTCCGGATCGAAGCCGACGAACCAGGCGTCGGTGTAGTCGTCGACCGTCCCGGTCTTGCCGCCGAGCGGCCAGTCGAGCTTGCCGCCGCCGCCGCCGTGCCGCGCTGCACGACGCCGCGCAGCAGGTTCGTCATCACGAACGCCGTGTCGGCGCGGATGGCATCCTGCGGCTCGGGGCGGTTCTTCCTCGAGCAGATTGCCTTCGCGATCTGCAATCTTCGAGAATGTCGAACGGCCTCATCCGCACGCCCTGGTTCGGAAACACCGAGTAGGCGCTCGTCATCTCGAGCAGCGTGCGTCGCCGGCGCCGAGCGCGATCGACAGGTAGGGCGGGAGCTTGCCTCGCAAGCCGAACCGCTTGGCATAGGCGACGACCTTCTTCGGGCCGAGCGCCTCCATCATCTTGACGGCCGGAATGTTGCGCGAGTCCTCGAGCGCGTGGCGCAGCGTGACGCGGCCTTCGAACTTGTGATCGTAGTTCTGCGGCTTGTACGGCGGCTGTCCGGGCCCGGCGGTAGGCTGACCGGCTCGTCGACGAGATCGACGCCGGCGTGAAGCCGCGATCGATCGCGGCGGTGTAGACGATCGGCTTGAAGAGTCGAGCCGAGCTGCCGGCGCGCCTGCATCGCCCGGTTGAACTTGCTGCGGGCGAAGCTCGAAGCCGCCGACCATCGCGCGGATCTGCCCGGTGCGGTTGTCGATCGCCACGAGCGCGCCTTCGACGACCGGCGTCTGTTCGAGCGACGCAGCCTCGATGCGGGCGCCCGGCGCCTCATCGATCTCTGACACTCCGACGTCGATGAGATCGCCGGCCTTGAAGAGCGCCGGCGGCGGACGTGCGCCGCGTCCAGGCGAACGCCTCGCGCGCGAAGCTCGACGGCCTGATCGCCGATCCGGATCCGCGCGCTGGCGCGCGCGTGACGGCCGTGACGACCAGCCGGGCACGATGTCGCCGGCGGCCATCGGCCGCGATCCAGCGATCGTTGCGGAACGCCGTCGATCGCTGCGCCCTTCGCGCGACGACGTTCGCGCTGCGTCGCGCCGGTACCGCCGCGCCGCTTGTCGACGACGCGCAGGCCGCGCTCGAGCGCGCGGTTCGCCGCCTGCTGCAGCGTCGCAGTCGAGCGTCGTCTTCACCGACAGCCCGCCCTCGTACAGCGCCTTGGCGCCGTACTTCTGCTCGAGGTGCTTCGCGGATCTCCTCGACGAAGAACGGCGCGACCGACCGCCGGCTGTCGGCTGTCCGCGCGTGACGATCGGCTTCTCCTTCGCCTCGTCGGCCTCCGCCTGGGTGATGTAGCCCTCGTCGGCCATCTCGCTGCAGGACGTGTTGCGCCGCGAACTTGGCGCGCCACGTTCACGAACGGGCTCTGCCGCTCCGGCGACTGGAAGATGCCGGCGATCAGGGCCGCTTCTTCGAGCGTGAGCGTCCTTCGCGCGACTTGCCGAAGTACAGGCGCGACGCCGCCTCGACGCCGTACGCGCCGTGGCCGAGGTACATCTGGTTGCAGTAGATCGTGAAGATCTCGCGCTTGGTGTAGCGCTTCTCGATCTGGATCGCGACGAGCATTTCCTTGATCTTGCGCTCGGGGCTCTTCTCGCCGACGGTGAAGCCGACTTCCTCGGCAAACAGATTGCGCGCGAGCTGCTGCGTCAGCGTGCTCGCGCCGGCGACCATGCGGCGCCGCACGATGTCGCTGCTGAGGCGGATGAGCAGCGCCGGCACGCTGAGGCCGAAGTGACTGTCGAAGTCCGTGTCTTCGGTCGCGATGATCGCCTGCCGCAGGAGCGGCGTGATGTCGTCGTAGCGACGATCACGACGCGCCGCTCGATCGCGAACTCGCCGATCAGCTGGCCGTCGACGGCGTAGACGCGCGTGATGGTGCTGGGCGTGTAGTCGTCGAGCGCGCGAAATCTGCGGCAGGTCGCCGGCGTACGCGAACAGCACGCCGCTGAGGGTCCCCAGCAGCGCGGCCGCGACGAACAGCGCGACGAGCCCGGCATGTCGGGCGAAGCGGATGACGCAGTGGTCTTCGGCCGAGTTGCGGCGGCAGTGGCTGACGGCGAAGGCGTACCGGCCATCGAGGCCGTCATTCTATCAGTTTCGGCTAAACGGCTGCAGGTCTAGGCTCTATGCCGAATGGCCGTGGAGTCACGCTGACTTTGACATCAATCGACTCAAATTTTATAATCAAGAGTCGCCTCAGGTTCCCACCTCATTCGCGCGAGGAATTTCGAATGAGCAAAATCATCGGCATCGACCTCGGCACCACCAACTCGGTCGTCGCCGTCATGGAAGGCGGCGAGCCGGTCGTCATCACCAATCCCGGAGGGGAGCCGGCTGACGCCGTCGGTGGTCGCGTTCACCAAGACCGGCGAGCGGCTGGTCGGCCAGGTCGCCAAGCGCCAGGCGGTGACCAACCCCGAGAACACCATCTTCTCGATCAAGCGCTTCATGGGCCGGAAGTTCGACGAGGTCAACGAAGAGATGAAGATGGTGCCGTACAGGTCGTCCGCGCCGCGAACGGCGACGTGCGCGTCAACGCGTCAGCGGCAAGGAGTACGTCGCCGCCGGAAATCTCCGCGATGATTCTGCAGAAGCTGAAGCAGGCGGCGGAGGAATACCTCGGGCAGCCGGTCACCAAGGCGGTCATCACGGTGCCGGCGTACTTCAACGACGCGCAGCGGCAGGCGACCAAGGACGCCGGCCAGATCGCCGGCCTCGAGGTGATGCGCATCGTCAACGAGCCGACCGCGGCGGCGCTGGCCTACGGTCTCGACAAGAAGAAGGACGAGACGATCGCCGTCTACGACTTCGGCGGCGGCACGTTCGACATCTCGATTCTCGAAGTCGGCGAAGGCGTCGTCGAGGTGAAGGCGACCAACGGCGACACGCATCTCGGCGGCGACAACCTCGATCAGCGGATCATCGACTGGATCATCGCCGAGTTCAAGAAGAGCGACGGCATCGATCTCGAGCAAGGACCGGATGGCGCTGCAGCGCCTGAAGGAAGCGGCGGAGAAGGCCAAGATGGAGCTCTCCACGGTGATGGAGACCGACATCAACCTGCCGTTCATCACCGCCGATCCAGACCGGTCCCAAGCACCTGCAGATGAAGCTGACGCGCGCGAAGTTCGAGCAGCTCGTCGAGGATCTGCTGCAGAAGACGGTCGGGCCCGACCAAGCAGGCGCTCGCCGATGCCGGCGTCGACCCGTCGAAGATCGACGAGGTCGTGCTCGTCGGCGGCTCGACGCGCATTCCGACGGTGCAGGCAGATCGTCAAGGAGCTGTTCGGCAAGGAGCCGCACAAGGGCGTGAACCCCGACGAGGTCGTCGCGATCGGCGCGGCGGTGCAGGCCGGCGTGCTCGCCGGCGAGGTGAAGGACCTGCTGCTGCTCGACGTGACGCCGCTGTCGCTCGGCATCGAGACGCTCGGCGGCGTGATGACGACGCTGATTCAGCGCAACACGACGATTCCCACGCGCAAGAGCGAGATCTTCTCGACGGCGGCCGACAACCAGACGAGCGTCGAGGTGCACGTGCTGCAGGGCGAGCGCCCGCTGGCGCGCGACAACCGCACGCTCGGCCGGTTCCATCTGGTCGGGCTTCCGCCGGCGCCGCGCGGCGTGCCGCAGATCGAGGTCACGTTCGACATCGACGCCAACGGCATCGTCAACGTGTCGGCGAAGGATCTCGGCACCGGCAAGGAGCAGAAGATCACGATCACGGCCTCGAGCGGCCTCAGCAAGGACGAGGTCGACCGGATGATGAAGGAGGCCGAGTCGCACGCCGACGAGGACCGGAAGCGCCGCGAGGAGATCGAGACGCGCAACCGGGCCGACCAGGCCGTCTATGCCGCCGAGCGGATGCTCAAGGACATGGGCGACAAGCTCTCGGCGATCGGATCGGACGGCGATCGGAATCGGCGATCGAGGAGCTCAAGAAGGCGATCGCGGGCACCGACGTGGCGGCCATCAGCACCGCAATGGAGCGGTTGACGAAGGTGCAGCACAAGGCGGCCGAAGCCTGTACAAGCAGGCCCAGTCGTCGGGTGGTGGGGGCGGCGGTCACCAGGGTTCCGACGGCGCGGCACCGGGCGGCCAGGCCGGCTCGGAATCGAGTGGCGGAAAAGAAGGCGACGTGATCGACGCCGAGGTGGTGGACGAAGGGATAGGGATTAGGGATTAGGGATTCAGGGATTAGGGATTAGTGATCAGGGATGGATCTTTACGAACTTTTGGGTATCGCGCGGGGGGCGACGCTCGTCGAGATCAAGCGTGCCTACAGGCGGCTTGCGCGGAAGTATCACCCGGACATCAACCCGGGTGACAACGCCGCGGAGGCGCGTTTCAGGGAGATCACGCGAGCGTACGAGACGTTGATCGATCCCGAGCGGCGCCTGCGCTACGACGCCGGGGCGTTGTCGGTCACGTCGAGCTCGGCGTCGTTCGAGTTCGAGGGGTTCGATTTCTCGGCGGCATCGCGCACGCGGAAGGCACGACGTTCGGCGATCTGTTTGCCGAAGTCTTCAGCCAGCGCCAGGACGCGCGGGCGGGCGAGCCGGTTCGCGGCGCCGATCTGCACGCCTCGGTATCGCTGAAGTTCGATGAGGCCCTGAGAGGCGCGGAGCGACAGATGACGGTGACGCGCCGGGAGTACTGCCACTCGTGCCGGGGCGCCGGGTGGCTCAAGGTCGCCGAGGCGCGATGCCATCACTGTCAGGGCACGGGGATCATCCGTTCGCGCCGCGGCACATGGTGTTCTCGAAGAGCTGTGACGCGTGCGGCGGATCGGGCCGGCTCGTCCACACGCTCTGCGGCCGGTGTGCCGGCCTGGCGTGGAAATGCGCACCGAGACGATCACCGTGCGGATTCCCGCGGGCGTCCCGACGGTGCGCGCATTCGCGTATCCGAGAAGGGGAACGCCGGCGAGCGGCAGGGGGCTGTGGGCGATCTCTTCATCACGGTGCAGGTCGACGCCCATGACACGTTCCAGCGCGAGGGAGATGATCTGCACATCACGGTGCCGATCGCCGTGCACGAGGCGGCGCTTGGCGCCAGGATCGACGTCCCGTCGCCCGATGGAACCGCGAGGCTGCGTGTGCCTCCCGGCACGCAGACCGGGCAGCGCTTTCACATTCGCGGGCGCGGCGTGCCGTCGCCGCGCAGCGGCGAACGCGGCGATCTGGTCGTCGAAGTGAAGCTCGTGCTTCCGCAGGCTGCTCGACGAGCGCTCCAAGGAACTGCTGCGGGAGTTCGGGAAGATCAATGCGAGGAGCGGGCGCCAGCCAGAGATGAGGGACGCGACTAGGCCATGGCCGTCAGAAAAACCGGCAAGGCGTACTACATGATCAGCGCGGTGGCGCAGAAGTACAACATCCACCCGCAGACGTTGCGTCTCTACGAGCGCGAAGGCCTGCTGAAGCCGTCGCGCACCGAGGGCAATACGCGGCTGTACTCGGAGGAAGACCTCGAGCAGCTCGAGACGATCCTGACACTAACGCGCGATCTGGGCGTGAATCTCGCCGGCGTCGAAATCATCCTCAACATGCGCCGCAAGATCGAACAGATGCAGGGCGAGGTGAACGAGTTCATGGAGTACGTCAAGCGCGAGCTCGCCCGCGGCATCGACGACTGGGAGCAGCGGCTCAACACGGCGCTCGTGAAATCGACGTCCGACCGATCTCGTGCGCACGAATCCGTCAAATACCCCACCAGCCTCGGCGACAAAAAAGCAGGCGCGCTAAACAAAAAACGGCGCGACAAAAAATCGCGCTATCATGAGGCGTGACTTCGCCGCTGCAGAACCAGGAGACATGCGCGATCTGCAACGGCACCGGCTGGAAGACATTCCAGGATGGTGAGATCGAGCGCGTCACGCGCTGCGATTGCTGGCGCAGGTCCCAACTCGCGTGTGTAATCAAGGCCGCGGGCATTCCCCCTAGATATCTCCACTGCACACTCGACAACCTGATGTTCTATCCCAACGAGGGCCTGATGAATGCGGTGAAGGCCTCGAAACGCTTCGCGGAAAAATTTCCGGTGATCGAGAAAGGGTTGTTCTTCATCGGCCCACCCGGGATCGGCAAAACCCATTTGTCCGTGGCACTGATCAAGCACGCCGTTCTCGAGAAAGGCGCTACCGCGTTGTTCTGTGACGTGCCCGAGCTGCTCAAGACAATCCGGGGCACGTACAACCCAGTTACACGCACTGCCGAGAGCGACGTCCTGCGGCCCGTAATGGAGGCCGATCTGCTGGTACTCGACGATCTCGGAAAGGAAAAGACGTCCGAGTGGGTCGAGGAGACGATTAACCTGGTGGTGAATACACGATACAACCACAAACGGGCCACGATATTTACCTCAAACTTCGAGGAGAAGGAGGATCGCACCGATCCCGACTCGCTCCTGGTGCGCGTCGGATTCCGGATGCACTCGCGGCTGTACGAGATGTGCGACTTCGTGGAATTCGAAGGCGCGGACTATCGCCACCGGCCGACGAACGCCGGCCCTGATGACCTCTCGACAATGTGGAAGATGAACCGTGGGAAACAGCGGCTTCCGAGCCGCTCGTCCGGACCCATGAAGGCGCAACTGCGCCGCGATGGGAAAGCCGACCTAAAATGGTCGGGTGGCCGGGCCGGCTCCACCAATCCCTAATCCCCAATCCCGAATCCCTGGATCATTGCCCGGGATCTACGTCCACGTTCCCTTTTGCAGCGCCATCTGCAGCTACTGCAACTTCAATCGAGGCTTGTACGACGAAGGCCTGAAGGCGCGGTTCGTGGCCGCGCTGCTGCAGGAAATGCAGAAAAAGGGGTCGGGTGCAATTTCCTCTGAATCGCCCCAGGAAATTGCACCCGACCCCTTTTCCGCCGATACGCTCTACTTCGGCGGCGGTACGCCGTCGCTGCTCTCGCCGGCCGACGTGGACGCCATCATCGGCGAAGCCCGCCGGTCACGTGCCCTCACCGACGCTGCGGAGATTACGCTCGAAGCCAACCCCGAGAGCGTCAGCCAGAACAGCCTGGAACATTTTCGCCGGTCCGGTGTCAATCGTCTGAGCTTCGGTGTCCAGTCGTTCAAGGACGGGGAATTGAAGCGGCTGGGGCGGCTGCATTCGGCCGAACGGGCCGTCGAAGCCATCCGGCTGGCAAGAGCCGCGGGCTTCGACAACATCAGCCTCGATCTCATGATGTGGCTGCCCGGCCAGGACGTTCGGCAGTGGCTCGGGTCGGTCGAAGACGCGATTGGTGTCGGGCCCGAGCACATGTCGCTGTACATCCTGGAGGTCTATCCGCATCTGCCGCTCAAGCACGACATCGATCGCTTTGGCTGGCCGCAGGAGTCCGACGAAGGCGTCGCTGACATGTACGAGATGGCGATGGCCATGCTCGAGTCGGCTGGCTACGAGCAATACGAGATCTCGAACGTGTGTCGGCCTGGCCGTCAGTCGCGTCACAACATCAAGTACTGGACCGACGGCGACTGGCTGGGATTCGGACCGGGCGCGCATTCCACGTGGCAGGGGACGCGGTGGCGCACCGTCGCATCGACCGACGATTACATTCAGAGAATCAGTGAAGGCCTGCCGGTGACCGTCGACCGTCGCAAATTATCGAACGACGAGCGCCTTGGCGATGCGCTGTTTACCGGACTCCGGATGAGGGATGGCATCGACCTCGAAATCCTGTCGAAACGCTACGGCGTCGATGTCTGGCACAGGTTTGGCGTACGCCTCGCGCCGTATCTTGACGCGGGCCTCCTGCTGAGACAGGACGAACGTCTCTGGCTGACCCGGAAAGGGATGCTTCTGGCCAACGAAGTCATGTCGGTGTTCGTTTAGACTTGAGTTTGCGGTGCGTACCGGCTAAATATTAAGCCCCCGTTCGTCAACTAAGGAGGAGTGAATGCGAGTATTTATCCTGGCCCTCGCCGTCTTGGCTTTCACGGCAGTGAATGCCCATGCGCAGACGCCGAACGCCCGCGTCTTTAGCGGCGGCGCCGGACTCATTCTCTACACCATCAAGCCGGGCAGCACGGCCGATTTCGAAACGGTGTTGAACAAGACGAAAGAAGCGCTGACGAAGAGCGAGAAGCCCGAGAGGAAGCAGCAGGCGGCTTCGTGGCGCGTTTACAAGTCGGATGCGGCCGCCGCGAACGGCAACGTCACCTACGTGATGATCATCGACCCGGCGGTGAAGGAAGCCGACTACAACATCGTCAACATCCTGAACGAAGCATTCCCCGCCGAAATCCAGGCGCTCTTCAAGCAGTATACCGAGGCGTTCGCCAGCGGACTGATTCCCATCAATCTGCTGCCGGTCGTGGATTACGCGAAATAGAAGGCTGAGGGCTTAGGGCTCAGGGAAGCCCTTAGCCCTCAGCCCTAGTTAGAAGGCCAGGTTCAGTCCCGCGTACATCCTCTGCACCGTCGAGTCTCGCGGGGTGCCTTTCAAATTGAAAATCCGATAGTCCAGGCGTGCCCGCAGCGGGCCGGCGATGTGGATCTTTGCGCCGCCGCCCGTGTTCAGCAGAAGGTCGGTGGCCTGATCGTTCCCCAGATTTTCTCGGTAAAACCCCGCGCCGGTGGTGAAATACAGCTGGAAGCCGCCCGTCGGCGTTTGCAAGAGAACGTTGCCCGAGGTGGTCTTGAGCGATGGCACGGCTCTGGTCTCGTCCGCAGACGAGCCGCTGTACTCGAATTCGAACCCGATAATCACGAGGCTGACACCAAAGGCGAAGCCGCGAGCGACCGTTCGCTCGTCGTTGGCCGAGTTGCTCCCGAGAAACAGCGTGGCGTCGGCGAGCGCGGCCGATGGTGTGAGCACGACGAGCGCGAGCGCGAGGATGGCCAGTCGCATTCTCATGGCCTTGCATTGTACCAGTCCTGCCGCAGAGTACAAGTCGTAAGTGACGCGGTGGCCGGCCGCCGGACCGTGATAAATTCCGCAGGTTGTCTGCTCTTTCGGATCTCGTCATGGCGGGCGATGTGCGCGCCATTGCGCGTGGCATCTCCCTGGTCGAGAACGACGGCGACGAAGGGCCGGCGCTCGTGCGCGACCTGTTTCGGCGATCGGGCCGTGCATTTCTCATCGGGATGACCGGCGCGCCCGGAGCGGGCAAGAGCACGCTCGTTGATGGGCTGGTGGCGCGTTGGCGCAAAGCCGGGCGCAGCGTCGGCGTGATTGCGGTCGATCCCACGAGCCCGTTCAGCGGCGGAGCGATGCTAGGCGATCGCGTCCGCATGCAGGCGCACGCCCAGGACGCCGGTGTGTTCATTCGCAGCATGGCCACCCGTGGACACCTGGGGGGACTCGCCCGTGCGACCTCGGACGCGGCGGTGGTGCTCGACGCGGCCGGCAAGGACATCGTCGCCATCGAGACGGTCGGCGTGGGCCAGGACGAAGTGGAGATCGCGCGCACCGCAGATGTGTCCGTTGTCGTCCTCGTGCCCGGCATGGGCGACGACGTGCAGGCGCTCAAGGCGGGCGTGATGGAGATTGCGGATATCTTTGTGGTGAACAAAGCCGATCGCGATGGCACCGATCGGACGGTGGCCGACGTCGAGTCGCTGCTGAGCTTGCACGCGTATCAGGATGGTGAGTGGCGTCCGCCGATTGTGCGCACGCAGGCGACCGCCGGCGTCGGGTTCGACGAGCTGATCGATGCCATCGAGCGATTCAGCGGGCAGAAGTCGATCGTGACGTCGAGGCGGCGCCAACGCGCCGAGGTCCAGCTTCGCGCGATCTTGTCGGCGAAGCTGCTTCGGCAGGTTGAATCACGCGTGCCGCCGGCCGAAATGACGACGCTTGTGGAGCGCATCGTCGCGCGGAGCATCGATCCCTATTCCGCCGCGGGCGAACTGATGGGGAGGGCGGGCGGATGATCGCCCGCGACGAAGCATGAAGGCCGTGCTGGATCATGTCGGGATCGCCGTCACGGATCTCGAGTTGTCGCTTGCGTTTTTTCGCGACGCGCTGGGGCTCGAGGTCGAGGGCGCCGAAGATGTGGCGGCTCAACAGGTGCGGGCCCAGTTCATCAACACCGGTCCCTCGTCTCTGGAGTTGCTGCAGGCCACGTCTCCCGATTCACCGATCGCCAGATTTCTCGAGAAGCGCGGGCCCGGACTCCATCACATCACGCTTCGCGTCGACGACATCCGTGCGGCGCTTGCCGAGCTTCGGCGGCGGAACGTCCGGCTCGTCGACGCCGAGCCCAGGCCCGGGGCAGAGGGGGCGAGCGTTGCGTTCATCCACCCGTCGAGCGCCCAGGGCGTGCTCGTGGAGCTCAAGCAGCCGGCGGTTCGTCGGCCCGTTCCCGAGCGGCCGAAGACGATTCAACTCGGCGACGTCGAGCTCGTGACCGTGTCCGACGGGTTTTTCTACCTCGATGGCGGGGCGATGTTCGGGGTGGTTCCGAAGACATTCTGGGAGAAGAAAGCGCCCCCCGACGAGCGCAATCGTATTCGGATGGCGATGCGCTGCCTGCTCGTACGCGGCGCGCGAACCATGCTCATCGACGCCGGATCGGGCGACAAGATGACGCCCAAGCAGGCCGACATCTACCGGTTCGAGCGCGATTTCAACCTGCAGCATTCGATCGCGGCGGCCGGCGCGTCGGTGGACGCGATCGACATCGTGCTGGCCACGCACCTGCATTTCGACCATGCCGGCGGATTCACCGAACGGGCGCCCGATGGTGCGGTGCGTCCGCGGTTTCCCCGCGCGCAATACGTGGTCCGGCGCGGCGAGTTCGACGATGCGATGAACGCGAACGAGCGGACCAGAGGCAGCTACTTCCCCGAGAACTACCAGCCGCTGGCCGACCACCATGTGCTGCAGCTCGTCGACGACGATTCGACGATCATGCCGGGGGTGCGGGTGCGGCGTACCGGCGGGCATACGATGCACCACCAGATGGTGCTCATCGAATCGGGTGGCCGGACGGCGGTCTTGCGTCGCCGATCTGCTGCCGACGGCTGCGCACCTTCCCGAAGTCTGGGTGATGGGCTACGATTTGTTCCCGCTCGATACGCTCAATTTCAAGCGGGCCTTCCTGAAAGAAGCGATCGAGCGCGAGTATCTGATCATATTCGAGCACGATCCGGACATCGCCGCCGGATACATCCGCGAACGCGACGGGAAGCGCTACATCGAGGTCGTTGCCTGACATGGCAGATGGCGGATGGCGGATGGCAGTACGTAGTGTCCGGCTTCAGCCGGACAGTGGAGATCAATGACTGTCCACATCGGTGTCATCGGCGGCAGCGGTCTGTACGACATGGCCGGGCTGACCGACCGCGAGGAGAAAAGCCTGTCGACGCCGTTCGGCGATCCGTCAGGCCCCTATTTGATCGGCACGCTCGCCGGCAAGCGCGTGGCGTTTCTCGCGCGGCACGGGGCGGGGCACCGGCTGCTGCCGTCGGAGCTGAATTTTCGCGCCAACATCTTCGGGTTCAAGATGCTCGGCGTCGAGCGCATCATCTCGGCGAGCGCGGTCGGCAGCCTCAAGCAGGAGTACCCACCGCTCGACATCGTCGTGCCCGATCAGTTTTTCGATCGTACGAAAGGCCGCATCAGCACGTTTTTCGGCGGCGGCCTGGCGGCGCACGTGTCGTTTGCGCACCCGATTTGTCGCGAGCTCGCCAGGGTTGGCGCCGACGCGGTGCAGGCGGTTGGCGCACGCGTGCATCGCGGGGGGACGTACGTCTGCATGGAGGGCCCGCAGTTCTCGACGCTGGCCGAATCGCAGCTCTATCGATCCTGGGGGATGGACGTGATCGGGATGACGAACCTCCAGGAAGCGAAGCTCGCGCGCGAAGCCGAGATGTGCTACGTCACGCTCGCGCTCGTCACCGATTACGACTGCTGGCATCCGGATCACGATTCGGTGACCGTCGAGATGATCGTGCAGACGCTGATGCAGAACGCGAAGACGGCTCAGCAGGCGATCGCCGGGGCCATCGCGACGCTCCCTGCCACCCGATCGTGTGAGTGCGGTTCGGCGCTGAAGTACGCGCTCATCACGAGACCCGAGGTCGTTCCGGCGCAGTTGAAGCGCGATCTGGCGCCCATCATCGGCAGATACCTTTCATGAACCCTATTCTGGCTGTCGGCTCCGTTGCCTTCGATTCCATCAAGACACCGTTCGGCGAGAAGAATCGCGTCGTCGGCGGAGCGGCGACGTACTTCGCCATCGCTGCGTCCTTTTTCACCGAGGTGCGCATTGTCGCGGTCGTCGGGGAGGACTTCGGCCAGAACATCGAGAAGGTATTTGGCGGGCGCCGCATCGACCTGGCGGGGCTCGAAACCGTCCCGGGCGAGACATTCCGATGGAAGGGGGAATACGGCTTCGATCTGAACAGCCGCGAGACGATTTACACGCACCTGAACGTGTTCGAGAAGTTCGCCCCGAAGATTCCCGCGAGCCATAAGTCGTCGCCGGTCGTGTTTCTGGGCAACATCCATCCCACGCTTCAGCTGGACGTCCTCGATCAGGTGCAGAAGCCGAAGCTCGTGGGCGCCGACACGATGAACTACTGGATCGAACGCACGCCCGAGGAGTTGAAACGGGTGTTGAAACGCGTCGACATCCTTCTGATCAACGATTCCGAGGCGCGCGAGCTGGCTGGAGAGGCCAACCTGGTGAAGGCCGCGCGGGCGGTTCAGGCGATGGGGCCGCGGACGCTCGTCATCAAGCGCGGCGAGCACGGCGTCCTGATGACGCGGACCGGCGGCGGCTTTTTCGCCGCCCCGGCCATGCCGCTCGAGGAAGTTTTCGATCCGACGGGGGCCGGCGACACATTTGCCGGCGGATTTCTGGGCTATCTTGCGTCCTGCGACGACGTCAACGACGCCTCGCTGGCGCGGGCCATCATCTACGGCAGCACGCTCGCGTCATTTGCCGTCGAGGACTTCAGCGTCGATCGGCTGCTTCGCCTGACTCCCGATGAGGTGCGCGACCGCTTCGCCGAGTTCAAGCAACTGACGCACTTCGACGTCGTCTGACCACGAAGGCACGAAGAACCACGACGACACGAAGAAGACGCGGTAGGCAGGGCTGAAGCCCTGCGCCACTCCAATCTGCCGGTCTGACAATCGGCTCGATCCGCGAACCCCGTCAATCTGCGAATCTGCGAATTCGGGCATTACTTGAACTCCGATCCGTCTTTCCATAGTGCCGCCGGCGGATCGTTGGCGACCAGATATTCGAACTCCTTACTGAACTCCGCGTTGGAGAGGCCCGCGGTCGCCGCGAGCTTCGCGAGCTCGTGCGGATCCTGGAAGTCGTCCTTCCGGAGCCGAATCATGTAGCGGCGCGCGATGTGGTACCGCGTCGAGTCGATGTCGACCAGCCTGGTCTTCGCCCTCCCGGTCTTCGGATCGAGCATCGACTTGAACGGGATCGGGACGAAGTGTCCCGCCTGCATCGAGATCATCGCGTTGGACCCGCCCGACAGAAGGTACTTCGCGGCGCAGTAGCCCAGATCGCGCGTGTACTCCATGTCGAACGGAATCGGGTCGGCGCAGCGCAGCTCGTAGCCGATGTTCTTCGCGACGAGCGTGGACTTGAGACCGAACTGCTTGAGCCGCGCGTTGATCTCGACTTTCAGAATCTCGCCGATGTTGACCTCGGCGATGCGCACGTGGCCGTGGGCGTCGCGCTCGACGCCTTTCAGATCGGCGAGATCGTCTTCGCTGAGGTGCAGCACGACCCCCTCGCCGATGACCGCCACGCCGTCGCGGCGTCCATAGCTCATGCGCTTGATGATGGCGCCGACCAGCGTATCGACCAGGACCTTCAGCCCGAGTGGCGCCGAAAACTCTTCAGGAATGAGCGCCAGCGTGGCACCCGCGGCCTTCGCGATGCCGAGGCTCAGGTGCCCGGCGGTGCGCCCCATCGCGATGACGATGTACCAGCGCGATGTGGTCTTGGCGTCGACCATCAGGTTCTTGACGATTTCGACGCCGTAGTGCCGCGCGGTCTGAAAGCCGAACGTATCGATATCCGGCGGCAGGTCGAGGTCGTTGTCGATCGTTTTGGGCACGTGCACCACGCGCAGCCGGCCGTCGGCGTGTTCGGCCAGCTTCATGGCGGAAAACGCCGTATCGTCGCCCCCGATCGTGATCAGCTGCGAGACGTTGAGCCGCAGCAGCGATTGCACCGCATTTTCGAGCAGCGCCGGGCTCTTCGACGGGTTGGCGCGCGCGATGCCGATATGCGAGCCCCCCCGGAAATGGATGCGGGACACGCCCTCGATGGTGAGCGGGGTGACATGATCGATGTCTCCCTGCATGATCCACTCGAACCCGTCGCGCAATCCGAGCACGTCGACGCCCTGCACGCGCGCGCGAATGGTGGCTGCCGCGATAACGCTGTTCAGGCCGGGCGCGGGACCGCCGCCGCACAGAATTGCCAGCTTGTTGTGAGTGTCCATCTTCAGTCGCGGGGCTCCAGCACCCGTTGCGCGTCGCTCGCGCGCGTCCGACGACCGGCTCGGACGCCGCGAGTGCCACGAACGGCAGAGCCCAATCGCCCCGCGCCGCTCGCCACGCTGGCCGGTATTGTAATTTCGCGTCTCTCAAGTGTGCAATTCCTGGAAGCGTACCGGCGCCGTCGCTCCATTTTCTCTAGCGATTTCGTTGGAAGGGAATTTGCTTCGCTAAAGAGACGTGCGACTCGAAAAGGAAACCTTCGGGCCCGTCCTCAGGGCCGCTCGCGAACGCAAGGGCGTCACACTCAAACAACTCGCCGCGGAAACGAAGCTCAGCGCCGAGCTCTGGGAATCGCTCGAAGAGAACGATCTCTCCCGCTGGCCCAAGCGCGTCTTCGCGCGCAGTTACGTCCGCGACTACGCCCTGCGGGTTGGGCTCGACGCCGACGACGTCGTCAACGACTTCTGCCGGGTGTTTCCTGAGTGGGGCGATCGGCGCGCCGAACATGTCATCCGCGAGAAGGCGCATATCATCGCCCACGATCTCGAGTGGGAAGACCTGCCGGCGCCGCAGCAGCGCCGTGCGAGCGACCGCGCGAACAGCCAGACGCCGGGATTCTTCATGCGGCATCGCGTGCGGATCCTCGGTATCGGGATCGACGCGGTGGCGATGTTCGGGCCGGGATGTATCGGCCTGATGCTGGGCGTCAATTACTGGGTCTCGACGGCCATCGCCGCATCGGCCTATTCGCTCGTCGGCGCGGCGTTTCTGGGCCGTAGTTTTGGCCTGGTTGCGTCGGAGTGGCTGCTCCGGACGCTCGGCGGCAGGCCCGCGACCCGGCGGCTGGTGTCGTCGCGCGCCCAGAACGCATAAACGGCCAATCTTTGCCCCATCCCGTTTGTTTCTGATATCCTCTCGCTCCTGTTTTGTTTCAGGGTCGCGCGCAAAGGAGTGAGTGATGCAGATAGCAGAGCGGGAAGTGGGAGCAGTCACGGTCCTCGATCTTTCGGGAAAAATCACGCTCGGCGAGGGCGACGCGCTGCTCAAAGACAAACTGCACAGCCTGATGCATCGGGGCAAGAAAACCGTGCTGCTGAACCTTGCAGAGGTCAGCTACGTCGACAGCGCCGGCCTCGGCGCGCTCGTCAGCGCCTACACGACCGTCACGCGCGAGGGAGGCAGTCTGAAGCTCGCCAACGTGACCAAAAAGCTGCAGGACCTGCTCTCGATTACCAAGCTGCTGACCGTCTTCGAGAGCTACGACGACGAAGCCGAAGCGATGCGCAGCTACAAGAGCTAGGACATCCATTCCACGAACTAACAGAAGATCAGAAGAAACGTTTCTTCTGATCTTCTGGTCTTCTGTACGACTCCGTGGCTCAGCTCTTCCGGAACACGACAATGCGGTTCGTGTTCGTCCCCTTCGCGTTGTTGCGGATCCCCCAGCAATTGGCGGTCTTCGTGAACTGCTGAGCGTTGATGACGACGAGCAGCGGTTCGAGGCCGGACCGGACGCCGCAGGGAAGAACCGCCTCTTCGAGCTTCACCTTACCGCCCCGGACTTCGCCGACTTCGAAGGCCACGTGGCCCCCCGGCTTCAGCACTCGAGCCAGCTCGTGGAAGACGCGGGTCATCGCCTCCTGCCAGTCGTGGACCTTGCGGTGCATGGAAATCTCGACCGCGGACGTGTCGATGCCGCAGAACCATCCGCGCAGCCAGTTGTCGCCGGCATAGTCGACGACGTCCAGAAACGGCGGTGACGTGACGACGAGGCTGACCGAGCCGGACTTCAGTTGCGGCGTCGCGCTGGCTGGACGCGTCAGCAGCCGGGCGCGTTGTGACGAGCGAAAGAGCACCGCACGCGTGGGGCTGTCGCAGTCAGACAGGAGCGACCGTGTCTTGGCCGCAATCAGCGCGCGCACCTCACGCCGCGGCGGTACCTGCTTGCGCCGCGCGTTGATCTTCGTCTGCGCTTCCAGTGAGGTTGCCTGATTCGGCGGCAGCGTGTAGACCGAGAAGAAGCCGCGAGAGTGACCGGTGAGACGGTTGACGGCCACCATGCGAATCCAGCGATCGATGCCGTCGAGCGCCCCGCGGCGCTCGCGGTCGAGCAGGTACGCGCGCAGCGCGCAGATTTCCCGCAGCGTTTCCGGATGGTAGAAGACTTCCAGTTCCCTGGGATACGACGGCGCGAGCGACAGGTCGAGCGCCGCGAGCCTGGCCTCGACGTCCTCGGCGGTCGGCGGCGACAGCCGCGGCAGCGCGAGGATGGCGCTCAGCGGGTTGATGTCGCATCCCGCCGGTGTGCGTCCGGCCAGCGCGGCCTCGATGACCGTCGTGCCGCGTCCCATGAACGGGTCGTAGACGACGTCGCCGGGCTCGGTGAATCAATCGATGAAGAATCGCGGCAGCTGCGGCTTGAAGCACGCACGGTAGGACACTTCGTGCAGGCTGTTCGCGGCGCGCTGCTTGCTCGTCCAGAACTCGTTGACGAACGTCTCGACGACGATCGGCTGCGACTTCGCCAGGCCGACGCTGGTGATGGCCCGTCGCGTGGGCCGGCCGTTCCATTGGAACGCGCGCAGCTCGCGGACAATCGCGGGATGGGACGGCTGAGGTGACGGGAGACGCTGGGGAGCTGGTCGCATATAGGTTTTGGGGGTTCGTCGGTTCGTTGGTTCGTCAGTTCGTTGGTTCGTTGGGTTCGGGTTCGCTCCATTCGTGGGTGCAACGAACCCCACGAACCGGACGAACCCACGAACCTGACGAACCGACGAACTTTACGAACTTTTACGAACCTGCGAATGTCCCGTGACCTATCTATCGGCAGAAGTGTGCAGAAGTACAGCGGCAGCCAGGTAGATGGCGCCCCCCGCCGTCAGCGTGACCGAAAATCCCCAGTTCATGGCCATGAACACCGCCAGCGTGGCCCCGATGACCGACAGGGCGCCATTCATGCCCCACGCCCAAGGTACGAGCGCTGAATGGTTTGCCGTCATCAGGCGGATGCCGCCCGGCAGGGGCATCCCCATCAGCACCCCCGCGGGCGTAATCAGGCAGACCGTCAGGGCGATCCGCATCGCGTGACTGGCGCTGATCGAGAACCGGATGATGGGGGGCAGCGCGAAGATCGCCAGAAGGGCCACGCCGACAATCCCCAGGAGTACCAGCTGTAGGGTGCGCGGAAGGCTGGCGTCGCTGACGCGGCGGCTGATGAGGCTGCCGATGCCCGTTCCCAGGAGCACGGAAAACAACGTGACCGTCAGCGAGTACACAGGGTGGCCGAGCAGCAGGACGAAGCGCTGGAGCAGCGCCACCTCGATCAACATGAAACCGGCGCCGAGCATGCCGAAGTACGCGAGCCACAGGGGCCAACGGCTGCCCCGAAGCTCGGATCCCGAGACGAGCAGCGGGCCGACCACGAACAGCGTCACGAACGTCGCCGAGATCGCCATCAGCGTCATCAGCGCGCTGAGGCCGTTCCCGAACAACATGCTGCGGCCGAACGCGGTCTGAAACTGATCCTTGATCTTCGTCGTGTGAAAGAAGAACGGGCGGTTGTCGGTCGTCGGCGCGACGTCGTGATGATAGGACTCGTAGAACGCCTGTCGATCGGAGGCCAGCACGAGCTTCGCGTAGTCGTTGGTCGCGTCACGCTGCCCTGGCGCGTAAAGCACGGTGAAACCCAGATTCTCTGACGTACGGCGAAGCTGCTCGACATCGTCGGGCGTGAAGGGCGTCTTCTTGAGGAGGAATGTCGCCACGCGCTCCTGCTGCACGATGGCCATGTGGTCGGCCGCAGAGCATCCCCGGCTTTCACACGCGGCCTGCGCGAGCGACACGAGCCGCAGACCGTCGAAGACCCAGCGTGTGATGGTCAGCATGCCGCGATCGGTCAGGTGGTCGTAGTAGTCCTCGAACGCTTCTTTTGTGTAGAGGGTGTTCTCGGTCAGCGTGTAGGCGCCGGCGGCGGTGGCGGCCCATGTATCGACCAGCGAGGCCTGAATCACGTCGTAGCGCTGGTTCGAGCGCCTGATGAAGCTGCGCCCGTCGTCGACGATGACGTTGACCTGCGCGTTCTGGTAGATCGATCCGGAGAAGGTCCGGAACTGGCCGAGCATCACGTCGTTGGCGATGATCGGATTCACTTCGACGCCATCCACCTGGCTGGCGCCAAACAGCAGCGCCGTCAGCAGGTCGCGCCCGCCTCCAGGTCCAATCACCAGCGCCGTCATGGGGTCTGGGGGTCGGGAGGGGTTTTCGCTCGATTCGTCCGAAAACCCCTCCCGACCCCCAGACACCGACCCCACCAGGTGGTAGGCGAGGCCGGTCAGTTCGTATTTCAGGTACTCGACTTTTGACAGGTCCCCGTCGAAACGCACGATCGGCGTGGACGCGGCCGAGTCGATGTCCATGAAGCGCGTTTCGGGTTTGGCGCCCTGATACTTCGAGCTCAGCGACCAGTCGCCATGAGACCGGTCGTACACCGCCACGCGCGAGAACGAATTCCACTTGGCGAACAGCACCGTGTCGGCGTCGTGCCCCTTGGTGTTGCTCACATCGAACGGCGCCGATCCCGACAACTGCAAGAGTCCGGGGATGCCGACGGCCGCCGCCGCGACCAGGGCCGTTCGCGCCAGCGTACGGGCGGGCGAGAACAGCAACGCCGCGGCGCCGCCCAGCACCGCGGCCAGCAGCACCACCCCGGGTGCGCCGAATCGATTCAGCAGCGGCAGCAACAGGAGACATCCCGCCGCCGCGCCGATCAGATCCGCGGCATACACGACGTTGACGCGCGTGCTGAGCCGCGTGATCGCCAGCGAGATGACGGCGCCGCCCGAGAAAAACGGCAGAGCCGCCAGCGTGTAGATGGCGATCATCTTGAGGAGGTTCTCGTGCGAGTAATTGAGCCCGACGCGAATTCTCACGAGCGCGGCCAGCGACAGGACGGTCACGCCGGCGAAGAGCAGCGAGTGCGTCGTCAGGAGGCTCGCGGTCGAGCGCCGCTCGAACACGCGCCGCAGCACGTACACGTAGACGCCGCTTGCGCTCAATCCAAACAACGCGATCGAGATGGCGAGGAACGCGAAGTGGTAGTACATCGTGACCGAGAAGATGCGCGTCAGCGCCAGCTCGATCATCAGGATGGCGCCGGAGATGGCACCGACTCCAAGGAGGACGCGCGCGAAGCGCGAGCGCGCGAATTCTTCGTCTGACAGGACCTCTGACGACACTACCGACGAAGTTTAGCATCAGCGAGTTGAGGTAAACTGGCACCCGTGCCGGCGACCGCTTCGGTTCGATCGCAATCACCGAATCGCATTCTTCTTTGCGCGGCGGCATGGGCGGTCCCGGGACTCGGGCATCTGTGGCTGGGCCGCCGGAAAGGCGTCGTCTTTCTCGTCGTGCTGCTGACGATGTTCGGGCTGGGCCTGTTCCTGCACGGACGGATCTTTTCCCTCGACCTTTCCGAGCCGTTCGTCAGCCTCATGGCGCTCGCCAACATGGGTGCCGGCCTGCCGTATTTCGTGGCGCGTGGCATGGGCTACGGCGCGGGCACCGTGATCGCGGTCACCTACGAGTACGGCAACACGTTCCTGATTGTGTCGGGACTGCTCAACGCGCTCGTGGTGATCGACGCGTTCGACATCTCCATGGGCCGCAAGTGATGGCCAGCCACTTCCTCCTCATGCTCATCTTCTCGGCCTGCGTCTCCGCCGTGTTCGCGGCGCTGCTGCGCGAGGATCTTCGCGAGCAGCTGGTGATGGGCGCGAAGATGTTCGGAGCGATGATGGGCGCTGCCGTGATGCTCGGGTGGCTGATGCTCCCGTTTCCCTTCTAGGTTTACCGCCTACGGTTCACCGATCACCGTTTCTGTCGTTCTGGGCCCCGGTCATCGCGTACATGGCGATGATTTTCGTATTGTCGTCGTTGTCGACGCTGCCAACTCCGCCAGGCGGACTCTCCTACTACCACGCGCACCTGGCCGCGTACGCGGGGTTGGCCGTCTTGACGACGCGGGCGCTGGGGAAGGGCCTGCACGGCATCACGTGGCGCATGGTGATTGGCGCGATCGTGATCTCCACACTCTACGGCGTGTCCGACGAGTGCCATCAGCTGTTCGTGCCCGGCCGCGACTTCGACCTGCTGGACCTCGCCGCCGATGCCGCTGGTTCGATTGCGGGCGCGAGCGGCGTGAGGGCGTGGAGTATAATCGGGCGTCGCTCCTAGCGAAGTTGCGCGATGCCCTTTGACAACCTGCTCGTTCAGCGTGAGGCCGGTGTTGCCGTGCTCACGGTTCAGCGTCCGCAAAAGCTGAACGCGATCGACGCCAGGACGATCGACGAGCTCCGGCAGGCCTTTCTCGATTTTCAGCAAGACGATTCCATCCGCAGCGTCATCGTCACCGGATCCGGCGAGAAGGCGTTCGTCGCCGGCGCCGACATCAACGAGCTGGCCCGCGATACGCCCGAGCATGCCCGGCGCCGCGCGCATGCCGGACAGCAGGTGTTCGACTTCATCGAGCGGCAGCTCGCCAAGCCCGTGATCGCCGCCGTCAACGGCGTCGCGCTGGGCGGCGGCTGCGAGCTCGCCATGGCCTGCACGTTTCGCATTGCGGCCGACACCGCGAAATTCGGTCAGCCGGAAATCAATCTCGGGCTGATCCCCGGGTTCGCGGGCACGCAGCGTCTCGCGCGGCTCGTCGGCAGGGCGAAGGCGATGGAGCTGATTCTCACCGGCAATCCGATCACGGCCTCGCAGGCGCTGGCCATCGGGCTGGTCAACCGTGTCGTGCCGGCGGCGGATCTGATGAACGCGTCGCGGGCGCTCGCCGTGGAACTGGCGGCCAAGGCGCCCCTCGCAATACGGTACGCGATGGAGGCGGTCAACAACGGGCTCGAGATGCCGTTCGCCGACGCATGCCAGTTCGAGGCCGCGCTGTTCGGGATGGCGGCGGCGACCGAGGACATGAAGGAAGGGACGAAGGCATTCCTCGAAAAGAGGAAGGCCGAGTTTAAAGGACGCTAGGGCAATACAGAATTCGCAGATTCGCAGATTGGCAGATTGAAATGCTTACGCTCGAAGGATCGCAGAAAGCACCCGGAATGAAGTTCGCGATTGTCGTGTCGAAGTTCAACGACTTCGTCACCGATCGGCTTCAGGCGGGCGCGATCGAGGCGCTCGAGTCGGCGGGCGTCGCCGGCGACGACATCTGCGTCATCAAGGTGCCGGGTGCGTTCGAGATTCCGTTCGGCGCCCGAGAAGCGGCGTCGCGCGGACACTTCTCCGCGGTCGTCTGCCTGGGGTGCCTCATCCGCGGCAAGACGCCGCACTTCGAGTACATCTCGTCGGCCTGCGCCCATGGGATTACCGAGGCGGCCGCATCGACCGGCGTCCCGATGAGCTTCGGCGTGCTGACGACCAATTCGATTGAAGAAGCGCTCGAACGGGCCGTCGACGGCCCCACCAACAAGGGCTGGGAAGCGGCGATGGCCGCCGTCGAGATGGCGACGCTGCAGCGTTCGCTGCGGCAGCCCAGGCCCTCGAAGAGCATAAACGTATGAGCAGCGCCGAAACGGGCACGTCGGGTGTGCGTCAACGCACGCGTCACCGCGCGCGCGAGTCCGCCGTGCAGATGCTCTATCAGTGGGAAGTCGGGCAGCAGCCCGATCTCGAAGAGGTGATTCGGACCTTCTGGGCGGCGAACCTTCCCGGATCCGAAAGCGCGCCCGAGAGCGTCCGTACGTTTGCCGAGCAGTTGCTGCGTTCGACGATCGCCAACCTCGACAAGGTGGATCCTCTCATCGTCGAAACGGCCGAGCACTGGCGGCTGTCGCGCATGGCGGCGCTCGACCGCATCATCCTGCGGCTCGCCATCGGCGAGTTCCTCGACGGTACTACCCCTCGCAACGTCGTCATCAACGAAGCGCTCGAGCTGGCAAAGACGTTCAGCGGCGAAGAGTCGGTGAAGTTCGTCAATGGGATCCTCGACGCGGTCAAGAAAAAGCTCGCTTAGAAGGTTCGTGGGGTTCGTGAAGTTCGTGGGGTTCGTAAGGTTCGCAGGGTTCGTGGGGTTCGTCGGGTTCGTCGCGTGTGGTGGGAGTTCGACGCCGCCACCCGGCGGGCCTACGCCGGTGCCGTCCACGTTTGCGGTCCTGGTGTACTCGAAGACGGAAGGCTTTCGCCACGACTCCATTCCGGCCGGCATCGCGGCCATTCGACAGCAGGGAAGCGCGCGGGGGTTTTCGACAGACGCCACCGAAGACGCCGCGGCCTTTGCCGACGCCAATCTCGCCCGCTACAAGGCCATCGTGTTCCTCTCAACGACCGGCGACGTGCTGAACGGCGCGCAGCAGGCCGCCTTCGAGCGGTTCATTCGCGCCGGCGGCGGGTTCGTCGGCGTGCACTCGGCGACCGATACCGAGTACGACTGGCCGTTTTACGGCGCGCTGGTCGGCGCTTACTTCGCCGGGCATCCGGACATCCAGAATGCGACCGTGCAGATCGAGGATTCGGGCCATCCCTCGACCGCGTCACTGCCGCGCTCGTGGACCAGACGCGACGAGTGGTACAACTTTCAGCGCAATCCGAGGGGTACGGTCACCGTGCTTGCCACGCTCGACGAACGGACGTACTCGGGCGGCACCATGGCACCCGACCATCCCATCATGTGGTCGCACGTGTACGAGGGTGGGCGCGCGTGGTACACCGCCGGCGGCCACACGTCGGAGAGCTTTTCCGAGGCGCTCTTCGTCGAGCACCTCGGGCGGGCCATTCTCTGGGCGGCCGGTGCGATATGATTTCCACGAATGTCCTCTGAAGACGAACAGATAGAGCAGCGGCGCGCCAATCTCGCGAAGCTGAGCGCGCTCGGCGTCAGCGCCTATCCCCACCGCTTCGATCGCACGGCCACCGTCAGCGAGCTCGTGGGCGCGCACAGCGCCAAGTCGGGGGCGGAGCTCGAGGAGACACGAATCGCGGCCACGACGAGCGGCCGCATTCTGGGCATTCGCAGCTTCGGCAAGGCGAACTTCCTCGTCCTCTCGGACGGGCGCAATCGGATTCAGGCGTACATCAGAAAAGACGCGCTCTCGGAACGTGACTTCGAGATCTTCCGGCTGCTCGACTTCGGTGACATGGTGGGTGTCGAAGGGCACCTGTTTCGAACGAAGACGAACGAACTGACGATCTGGGGGTCGCGCCTGGAGTTCCTGGCCAAGTGTCATCTGCCGCTGCCCGAGAAGTGGCATGGGCTGACCGACGTCGAGATTCGCTACCGGCAACGCTATCTAGACCTGATCGTCAATCCCGAGGCGCGCGAGGTATTCCAGGTGCGCAGCAAGGTGCTGGCTGCCCTGCGCGAATTCCTCGACACGCGCGGATATCTCGAGGTGGAGACGCCTGTGATGCAGCCCATCGCCGGCGGCGCCATGGCGCGGCCGTTCCGGACGCATCACAACGCGCTCGACGTGGACCTCTACTTGCGCATCGCGCCGGAGCTCTATCTGAAGCGTCTCGTCGTCGGGGGACTCGAGCGCGTGTACGAGATCGCCCGCAATTTCCGCAACGAAGGGATCTCGACGCGGCACAATCCCGAGTTCACCATGCTCGAGTTCTATCAGGCCTACAGCGACTATCAGGACCTGATGACGATGACCGAAGAGATGATCGCGTTTGTCGCCAGATCGGCCGTCGGCAAGGAGGAGGTGCCATTCGACAGCGAGACGATTTCGCTGCGGGCGCCATTCGCCCGGGTGTCGCTGCGGCGGGCTGCCGCCGATGCTGCGTCGAAGAAACTCGGACAGCCGATTGCCGAATCCGACTTGCGCGATCACATGAAGGTCAGCGACCTTGCAGCGCGCCTCGGCGTGAGCGTCGACCCGAAGTTCGGGCCCGGCAAGATTACGACGACGATCTTCGAGACGCTGGTTGAGGAATCGCTGGTGCAGCCGACCTTTGTCTACGACTTCCCGACCGAAGTGTCGCCGCTCTCGAAGCAGCGTCCGGGCGATCCCAACACCGTCGAACGATTCGAGCTGTACATCTGTAGAACGGAGATCGCCAACGCCTTCAGCGAATTGAACGATCCGATCGAGCAACGCAATCGCTTCGTGCAGCAGTTAGAGGAAAAGGCCAAGGGCGATCAGGAAGCGCACGCGATGGATGAAGATTACGTGCGTGCGCTCGAGTACGGGTTACCGCCGACCGCAGGCGAAGGTATCGGCGTCGATCGTCTCACAATGGTGCTGACCGACAGCAAATCGATTCGCGACGTCATTCTTTTTCCGCACATGCGACCGAAATAGGCGACTCCTCATGCCATTCGAGCTGCAAATCGCCCTGCGGTATCTGCTGGCCCGGCGCCGCCAGGCCTTCATCTCGATCATCTCGTTCGTCTCGACGCTGGGAGTCACGGTGGGGGTCCTCGCCCTCATCCTGGCCATGGCGATGATGACCGGGCTGCAGAGCGAGCTGCGCGACCGGATCCTCGGATCGACCGCGCACGCGTTCGTGTTCAAGACCACGGGCATCGTCGACTATCGCGCCGAAATCGAGCTGCTTCGCAAGATTCCCCACGTCGTCGGCGCGGCGCCGGCGGTCGTCGGCCGGGCGCTGGCCTCGACGCCGAGTGCCGATGCGTTCATCAGCTTCAAGGGCATCGACCCGGAGCTCGAATTGACCGTGACCGACATCGAGCAATCGATCACGTCAGGAACGCTGGCCGACTTGAAGCCGAAAGGCGAGGAGGGCTTCGACGGAATATTGCTCGGCTACGATGTGGCGAAGCAGTTGACCGTGTCGGTCGGCGACACCATCACGCTGCTCACGCCGCAAGGGACGCTGAATCCGTTCACGGGGATGGCACCCCGGAAACGGCCGTTCCGCGTGGCCGGCATTTTCCGTGTCGGCCTGTACGAAATCGACAACACCTTCGGCATCGTCTCGCTCGAAGTGGCCCAGCGGATGCTGAACAAGTCGCAGCCGGAGATGATTCAGCTGGCGTTCGACGACATCAACGCCGCGCCCGCCGCGGCCGCCAACATTCCGCGCATCCTCGGCGAGCGCTACGTCACCCAGGACTGGACGACGATGAACCGGACGCTCTTCGAGGCGCTGTTTCTCGAGAAGATGGCCGTCTCGATCACCATCGGCCTCATCGTCATGGTGGCGGCGCTGAATATCGTGGCGTCTCTCGTGCTGCTGGTCATGGAGAAGACCCACGACATCGCCATCCTGAAGACGATGGGCGCCACCTCCCGCAGCGTGATGTACATCTTCATGCTGCAGGGGATCATCATCGGCTCCATCGGCACGGCGATCGGCGCCACCGCGGGCGTGGTGATCTCCTGGGTGATGAATCGCTACCAACTGCTGCGTGTCCCCGGGATGGGGGAGGTCTACCAAATCTCGTATGTCCCCTTCACGCTGCGCCCGCTCGAGCTCTTCATTGTCGTCGTGGTGGCCGTGCTGATTTGTTTTCTCGCGACGATCTACCCGTCCCGACAGGCCGCGAAGCTGAAGCCGGTGGAAGCGCTTCGCTACGGGTAGGTTCGTTAAGTTCGTTAAGTTCGTCGGTTCGTCGGTTCGTCGGTTCGTCGGTTCGAACCCCACGAACCCCACGAACCCCACGAACCCCACGAACTCTACGAACTCTACGAACTCTACGAACCTTCCGTCCCTGTCCTCGCAACAGCGCAGTCGCGTCATCTGGGAAGAACAATGCGCCCGTTTCGCCCTTCATTTCCGCACCAAATCGATGGCACTCTCCTTGATGAGTCTGTCTGGAAAGGAGATCCAGCCATGAAAGCAGTCTTTGGTGCGTGTGCGGGAGCTGTCGCTGTCGGAGCGATGGTTGTGTCGTACAACATCGGCGAGCGCCACGGGTTGACGCACGCCACGATGCCGACGAGCCAGATGCAGATGGTGGTGGGCCCCGATGGCATCGCTCGTCCCTACCTGATACAGGCGAGCCAGGGCGCTTTCGGACAGCCGCTCGCGGCCCAGCCCTATGGCTGGGCTCCATCGGCCTCGATGGCGCCGGCATCCACGTATGGGGCCTATCCGGCGACCTATCAGCAGCAGGCGCCGTATCCGGTGCAGACCCAGACGCGGTACGTGACCGATCGCGTCGCGCAGCCGACCGTGCGCCGCGCCTCGAGCACACGCGTTGAGTCGTCCGAGGTGCAACCGCGGCGGTCCTGGCAGAAGAGCGCGCTCTTGATCGGAGGATCGGCCGGCGCCGGGGCGGGAGTCGGGGCGCTGATGGGCGGCAAGAAGGGCGCGCTTGCGGGCGCGGCCATTGGCGGTGGTGCGGCGGCTATCTACGATCAGGTGAAACGACACTAGAATAGCGACGGAACAAGGGGTCTAGGGATCTAGGGATCTACGGAACGAGGGATCTGGATCTTTCGATCCCTCGTTCACTAGATCTTTAGATCTCTAGATCTCCAGCTATCGCATGCCCTTTCTTACCGCGACCACCATCAACAAGAGTTATCACGTCGGCACTCAGCCACTGCACGTGTTGCGCGATCTCGACCTGACGGTTGAGCGTGGAGAAATGGTGGCGGTGGTGGGCGCGTCAGGTGTGGGCAAGAGCACGCTCCTTCACCTGCTGGGCGGCCTCGACCGCACCGATTCAGGATCCATTCACGTGGGCGAGACCGACATCGGCGCCATGGCCGACGAAGCGCTCACGGCCTTCCGGAACAAGCACGTCGGGTTCGTGTTCCAGTTCCACCATCTCCTTGGCGAGTTCACCGCGCTCGAGAACGCCGAAATGCCGCTCCGTATTGCGCGAGTGGGGGCGGTCGAAGCGCGGAACCGTGCAACGGCGGTTCTCCAACGTCTTGGATTGGGCGATCGCCTGACCCACCGGCCCACCATGCTCTCCGGGGGCGAGCAGCAGAGGGTGGCTGTGGCTCGTGCGTTGGTGACCGAACCATCGGTTTTGCTCGCCGATGAGCCTACGGGCGACCTGGACGAGAAAACGGCCGACGCTTTGCACGCGCTTTTGCGGGAGATGCACCGGGAACGACACCTCAGCTCGGTGATTGCGACCCACAATCTGCATCTTGCGGCGTCATGCGATCGCGTTTTGCGGCTCGAAGGAGGTCGTCTCATCAGTACCGAAGTCCGTTGAAAGGCAGACTTTTGGTGCGTAGACGAAGCCTCGAGGTGCCGATATGACGTCTAACGGATGGAAGGTCAGGGGTTTGGCCGTATAATGCGAGTAGGTCGCTAGCGTAGTGCGCCACCCCATTTTCGCAGGTTGAAACGGATGTTCGAACGCTACACCGAACGAGCGCGTCGCGTTCTCTTCTTCGCCCGATATGAGGCGAGCCAGCTGGGCTCTATCTCCATCGAGACAGAGCACTTGCTGCTCGGGCTCATCCGGGAAGGCAAGGGGCTGACCAGCCGCATTTTCGCCCGGTCGCACCTGTCCCTGGAGAACATCAGAAAAGAGATCGAAGGGCGCACCGTGTTCCGCGAGAAGGTCTCGACCTCGGTCGAGATCCCGTTCAGCGCGGAAACCAAGCGTGTGCTGCAGTTTGCCGCCGAAGAGGCCGATCGGCTGCTGCACAACTACATCGGCACCGAGCATCTCCTGCTCGGCATACTGCGCGAGGAGCGTTCGGTGGCGGCGTCCATCCTCATGGAAAAGGGGATGCGTCTCAACACCGTGCGCGAGGACATCGTCCAGCTGCTGAACGAGAAGACCACGCTGACGCGGGTCAAGGAGACGCCGCTGCTCGCGGAATTCAGCCGCGACCTCACCGAGTCGGCGATGAAGAACCAGCTCGACCCGCTGGTCGGGCGCGACTACGAGCTCGAGCGCGTGCAGCAGGTGCTCTGCCGCCGCACCAAGAACAACGCCGTGCTCATCGGCGAACCCGGTGTCGGCAAGACGGCGATTGTCGAAGGGCTGGCCCAGAAGATCGTCTACGGCGACGTGCCGCACTTCCTGGCCGACAAGCGCATCCTGGCGCTCGACATTTCGCTCATCGTCGCGGGCACCAAGTATCGCGGGCAGTTCGAAGAGCGCCTCAAGGCGATCATGAAGGAGCTCACGGACAACCCGAACATCATCGTGTTCATCGACGAGCTGCACACGCTCGTGGGTGCGGGTTCGGCCGAGGGCTCGCTCGATGCGGCCAACATTCTGAAGCCCGCGCTGTCGCGGGGCGAGATCCGCTGCATCGGCGCGACGACGCCCGCCGAGTATCGCAAGTACATCGAAAAGGATCGATCGCTCGAGCGCCGCTTCCAGGCCATCAAGGTCGATCCGCCGGCCGAGCGCGAGACGATCGAGATCATCCTCGGCGTGAAGGATCGGTACGAGTCGTTCCACCACGTCGAGTACACGCGCGAAGCCATCGAGGCCGCGGTCTACCAGTCGAGCCGCTACATCACCGATCGGTTCCTGCCCGACAAGGCGATCGATCTCATCGATGAAGCGGGTGCGCGCGCCAAGCTGCGCGAGGCCGGCTACAGCGAAGAGTTCGGCGAGATCAACCGCAGCATCCGTGTTGCCGTCGAGCAGATGGAGAACGCGGTATCGCAGAAGGATTTCGAGAAGGCGCAGTTCTACCGCGAGCAGGAAGTCAGCGCGCGCGAGAACCTGCAGTTCGTGCGCGAGAAGTTCGACGTCAAGTCGAGCGCGCGCCGCGTGGCCGTCGGCAAGCAGGAGATCGACGAGGTCGTCTCGAAGTGGACGGGAGTGCCGCTCGCGTCCATCAATCAGGACGAAGGCGACAAGCTCCTGCGCATGGAGCAGGATCTCCATCGCCGCGTGGTCAGCCAGGAACGCGCGACGTCCGCGGTGTCGCGGGCGATTCGTCGCTCGCGGGCCGGGCTCAAGAACCCCAACCGGCCGGTCGGCAGCTTCATGTTCCTCGGTCCGACCGGCGTCGGCAAGACCGAGCTGGCGCGCGCGCTGGCGAATTTCCTGTTCGGCAGCGACAACGCGCTCATCCGCTTCGACATGTCGGAGTACATGGAGAAGCACTCGGTGTCGAAGCTCATCGGGTCGCCTCCGGGCTACGTGGGCCACGAAGAAGGCGGTCAGCTGACGGAGAAGGTGCGGCGCAACCCGTATTCCGTGGTGCTGCTCGACGAAATCGAGAAGGCGCATCCGGACGTCTTCAACATCCTGTTGCAGGTGTTCGAAGACGGCCACCTGACCGACGGGCTGGGCAACCGGGTGAACTTCAAGAACACGATTCTGATCATGACGTCGAACATCGGCGCGCGCTTTATTCAGAAGAAAGCGTCGCTCGGGTTCCAGTCGTCGGAGTCAGAGACCATCGCCAAGAGCGTCACCGACATGGTGCTCGGCGAAGTGAAGCGGACGTTCAATCCGGAGTTCATCAACCGCATCGAAGAGATCATCGTCTTCGAGGCGCTTGGCGACGACGACCTGCGCCGCATCATGCTGCTGCTGGTCGATCAGCTGAACGACAACCTGGTGAACCGCCAGCTCAAGATTGTGCTGGCGCCGGAAGTGATTGACTGGATCATCGATCTGACCTGTAAGGACCGCTCGTATGGAGCCCGTCCGCTGCGCCGTGCCATCCAGCGCTACGTCGAGGATCCGCTGTCCGAAGAGCTCATTCGCGGGCATCTAAGGGGCGGAGACATCGAGGTGTACCTGGAGAACGGGTTGCTGGCCTATCGAACTGCCGGGGAGGTCGCGGCAGGCCGCAGACTGGCGTAGAACGTCTAAAATAGCCTGGAAGGGGTCTGACCCCGTAGCGCCGCCGGTCAGACACCCTTCGAGGGCTTGTTTCTCAATGCGAAATCACAGTTTCATCCTGTTGGCCGCCCTCTGGGCGACGCCGGTCTTTGCCCAGGCGCCCGTGGCCCCCGCACCCATTACCGTTGCACCGGCCCCGGCCCAGAAGCCCGCCGCGCTGGCGGCCCAATGGCGTTCTGTCGCTGTGTAACGGCGCGTATCCGATTGGGCCGCCGGCCAGTCTGCCACCCGCCGGATCGGGCCCGGTGGTCTATAACATCGTGATCTGCTTCCCGAAGCAGGGCAACGTGTCGCTCGTCGAGCCCCAGACCTATCTCTACTACATGCAGTCCACGGATCTCGTCAGTTTGCCCTCGCAGAACGAGTGGAAGCCGTACAACGAGGCCGGCGGAGCAGACGATCGTCGCGGACTTCAAGCGGCTCTGGGCGACCAACTTCCTCGACGATCTCTCGATCGAGACCGTCGACTACCCGTTCTCGAACGGCGTCATCGGCAAGGTGGTCATCTACAACATGGAGGAGCGCCAGCGGATCAAGAACACGGTCTACAACGAGGGCACCAAGGAAATCGAGCAGGCGAAGGTCGAAGAGCGCCTGCGCGAGCTCGGCATCACCATCCGCCTCGATTCGTTCGTCGATCAGGCCACCGAGAAGCGCGTGGCCAACGTCATCCGCGAGATGATGGTCGAAAAGGGGTTCCAGGACGCCAAGGTCGAGCCGGTGCACGAGCCGCTGCCCGGCGGGCCGAAGACGGTCGCGCTCGAGTTCAAGGTGACCGAAGGCCCGAAGGTCAAGATCTCGAGCGTCGACATCGTCGGCAACAAGGTCTTCAGCGACGGCAAGCTGCGCGGCAAGATGAAGACCAACAAGGGCGGCGGCTTCTGGATCTTCCCGGGCAGCAGCGTGTACCAGGAAGACAAGTTCGAGGAAGACGCGGAAATGATCACGTCGTTCTACCGGGAGAACGGCTACCTGAAGTGCCGACGTCGGCCAGCCGAACCTGAAGCCGCTCACGCGATTCGAAGGACGGCAAGACGCGCTTCATGACGCTGGAGGTGCCGGTCTCGGAAGGCACGCGCTTCAAGGTCGAGCAAGTTCGAGTTCGCCGGCAACGACAAGGTGCCGGGCGAGGTCATGCGGCCGCTCTTCAAGATGAAGATCGGCGATTACTACAACGAGAAGCGCATCCGCCAGGGCTTCGAGAAGATCACGGAAATCTACGGCACGGGCGGCCACTTCGAGATGACGCCCTATCCCGGAGCTTCACAGCCCGACGGGCGACGAAGGTCAACGTCACGATCCGGATGCAACGAAGGCAAGCAGTACTTCGTCAACCGCATCACCTTCCAGGGCAACACGACGACGCGCGACAACGTCATCCGGCGCGAGCTGCGGCTCGTACGAGAACGGCGTGTTCAACACCGAGGCGCTGAAGTACTCGCGTCAAGCGCCTGAATCAGCTCGGCTATTTCAAGCCGCTCGAAGATCAGAAGAACATTCAGATCGACAAGACGGAAGGCGCGGACAACAAGGTCGACGTCAGCCTGAAGCTGGAAGAGCAGAACCGCAACCAGCTGTCGTTCGGCGCGGGCGTGTCGCAGTACGACGGCGTGTTCGGCCAGTTGTCGTTCTCGACGGCGAACTTCATGGGCCGCGGCGAGAACCTCACGCTCTCGATGCAGACCGGTGCGCGCGTCAGCGACTACCAGATCGCGTTCACCGAGCCGTTCCTGTTCGACCGGCCGATCACCGGCTCGGTCGACCTGCACCGCCGCGACATCGAATACCTCTACCAGTTCACGCAGGGGTCGACGGGCGGCAACCTGACGATGGGCTGGCCGGTCGGGGCGTTCTCGCGGATGTTCCTCAACTACGGCTACGACCGCGTGTATGTGCGGGACCTGAACGAGGCGTTCTTCGACCGGGAGCGTGCCTGTTCACCATCGAAGGGTGCCAGACGATCGACTTCGACACGCTGACCGACGAGCAGCGCTGGATCATCGAGTTCAACCCGTATCTTGAAGGACGCGCTGCTCATCGGTGAGGGGGGGCGCCGCACGATCAGCAAGATCACGCCGAGCTTCTCGCACAACACGATTGACAACCCGGTGACTCCCGTCACAGGGCAAGCGTTACACGGCGACGCTCGGGATCGCCGGCATCGGCGGAAACACCCGTTACCTCAACCCGACGCTCGAAGGCGTCTGGTTCATCCAGCACACCTCCCGGACGTCGGTCGGTCTGCGCGCCCAGGGCGAATACATCAAACCCTGGGGACGAACCAGCCCCCTGCCGATATTCGAGAGGCTGGTGCTCGGCGGCGGCTACACCGTCCGGGGCTACGATCTTCGGAGTGTTGGACCGCAGGATCCAGGGAGTGGGATCGTCATCGGCGGCAACAAGAGCATGCTGTTCAACGCGGAGTACCTGATTTCGGTCGGCGGGCCGGTACGGCTGATTTTGTTCTATGATGCTGGCCAGGTAAAGGACGTCGGCTTCCGCTTCCAGCCGCAGGATTTCATCACGTCGACTGGCGCGGAAATCCGGTTCTTCATGCCCGTGCTGAACGTGCCGTTCCGGCTGATCTTCGCGGCGAACCCGCAGCGTGATGGCGTGCTGAACTACAGCACGGGTCAACCCGAGAAGGCGTTCCGGTTCCGGTTCGACGTCGGCTCAACTTTCTAACCGCGGCTGCCAGGCGCGACCGTTGCGCGTGCGTCCGCCAAACGAGGTTCGTTTCAGATGACGAGATTTTCTGTTGCGGTGGTTTTGGGCGCGTGGATTGTCAGCACCACGGCGTTTGCGCAGGCCCCGGCCACGCCCCCCACGCCGCCGCTTGCGACCGCCGTGCCGCCACCACAAACGCAGGCGCCGTTGAGAATGGCGTTCCTCGATCTGCAGCGGATCGCCGCCGAGTCGGCCGAGGGCAAGGTAGCCAGCGGCAAGGTGCAGGACCTGACGAAGAAGAAGACCGGCGAGCTGGCCGACAAGACCAAGGCCCTGCAGGCCAACCAGGAAAAGATCAAGGCGGGCGGCGCGGTGCTGAACGAGGCGGCGCGTGCCCAGACGCAGCGGGAAATCGATCGCCTCACGGTCGAGATCGATCGTTTCCAGGAAGACGCCAACGCCGAAGTGCAGCAGTTGCAGCAGGAGCTGCAGGGCGAGTTCCAGGAGAAGCTGCGGCCGGTCGTCGACGCGGTCGTCAAGGAACTGGCGATCGGGTTGCTCTTCAGCGCGGGCGATGCCGGCGCGATCTTCGTGGATCCGTCGCTCGATATCACGGGCGAAGTGATCAAGCGTTTCGATTCGGGCAAGTATGCGGCGGCACCCAAGCCCGCGGCGCCGGCCACCGCCAAGCCGGCGGCGCCGCGGCGCCCTCGGCGGCCAAGCCCGCGCCGCCCGCGTGCCACCGGCAACGCCGCCGGCGAAATAGCTCCTTCGCCCGTCATGGCAGATGGCAAATGGCGGATGGCAGCGACCATCTGCCATTCGAGCCATGCCATCAGCCATATGCCATTTGCCATGACTGGTTTCGAGTATCCTTTTCCGAGTGGTCACTCTCGATATCCCCGCACTCCTAGACCGTCTCTGCTACCGCCATCCCTCGGTGCTCGTCGACGCGATTGCCGAGCACGAGCCCGGCCGGCGGCTGGTCGCCCATAAGAACGTCACGATCAACGAAGACTTCTTTCAGGGCCACTTTCCGGGCGTGCCGCTGATGCCGGGCGTGCTCATGCTGGAGACGCTCACGCAGGTGGCCGCCGCGCTGCGTACTCGAGCGCGAGGGGCCCATGCCCATGTCGCGCGTCTACCTGCACGGGGTGAACGACGCGAAGTTCAGGAGACAGGTCGTTCCGGGCGACCAGCTGCGGGTCGAGGTGACGCTGGGCCGGACGCGCACGTCGCTGGCCAAGGCGCGCGCGATCGCCTACGTCGGCGATCAGATCGTCGCCGAAGCCGAACTGCTGCTCGCCCTCACACCCGATGGGGTGCGCATCCATCCCACCGCTGTGGTCATGAAGGGGGCGGAGATTGGCGACGGCACGGTCGTGGGTGCGAACGCGGTGGTGGGCGAGCACGTCAAGCTCGGGCGCCGGTGCCGGATCGGCGCGTCGGCGGTTGTGGACGGGTTCACGAGCATCGGCGACGGCACCGAGATTTTTCCGTTCGCGTCAATCGGGCTCATCCCGCAGGATCTCAAGTTCAAGGGGGAAGAGACCTATCTGAAGATCGGCGAGCGCAACATCTTCCGCGAGTTCGTCACCATCCACCGGGGCACGAAGGGCGGCGGCGGGCACACCACGATCGGCGACCGCAACGTGTTCATGGCGTACGCGCACGTCGCGCACGACTGCCACATCGGCCACGACACGATTTTCGGCAACAACGCCACGCTCGGCGGACACGTGTTCGTCGATGACTTTGCGACCATCAGCGCGGGCTCGGGCGTGCATCAGTTCTGCCGCATCGGCCGGCACGCCTTCATCGGCGGGTATTCGGTCGTGACGAAAGACGCGCTGCCGTACGCGAAGACGGTGGGCAACCGCGCGCGCATCTACGGCCTCAACACCATCGGCCTGATGCGCCGCGGATTCACGCCCGAAGTCATCGGCAAGCTGAAGCGGGCCTACCGGTATCTGCTGACGTCGAGACTCAACACCACGCGTGCGCTCAACAAGATCGAGCTGGATGCCACCTTGTCGTGCCCGGAGGTGCAGTATCTGGTCGACTTCATCCGCAACTCGCAGCGCGGCGCGCTGCTGCGCCGGCCTGCCCGCCGCGCAGAAGAAGTGGTCGCGGATGAATAGCACCTCAAGGGATTAGGGATTGGGGATTCGGGATTAGGAATGCGTCTCGGGCTTATTGCCGGCAACGGCCGCTTCCCGTTCCTGGTGCTCGACGCTGCGCGTTCCATGGGACACGACGTCACCGTCATCGCCGCCAGGGAAGAGACGTTCACCGACCTCAACGACGCCGCCGCCAGGGGGCGCACGCCGATTCACTGGATCTCGCTCGGCGAGCTTGGCAAGTGCATTTCGCTCCTGAAGGATGCCGGCGTGAGCCACGCGGTGATGGCCGGGCAGGTGAAGCACACGAAGATTTTCGCGGGCGGCATCGTGCCCGATACGAAGTTTCTGTCGGTGCTCATGAAGCTGCCGTTTCGCAACACCGACGGCCTGATCGGCGCGGTCGCATCGGTGCTGAAAGACGAAGGGATAGAGCTCATCGATTCGACGTCGCTTGCTGAAGCCGATGCTGGCCACCGCCGGCGTCATGAGCCGACGGGTGCCGACCGAGGAAGAGCAGAAGGATTTCGAGTTCGGCTACCAGATGGCCGACGCCATTGCGGGGCTCGATATCGGCCAGATGATCGCGGTCAAGCATCGCGCCGTGGTCGCCGTCGAGGCCATGGAAGGCACCGACGAAGTGATCGCGCGCGCAGGGCAGCTGGCCGGTCCGGGCGTGCGTATCGTCAAGGTGGCCAAGCCCAGACAGGATATGCGCTTCGACGTGCCGGTCGTCGGCCTGGCGACGATCCAGGCGATGCGCGTCGCCGGGGCGTCGGCGTTGTCGGTCGACGCCGGCAAGACCCTGATGTTCGAGCGCGACGACATGCTGAAGAGCGCCGACGAGGCGGGTATCGCGATTGTCGGCCGGGAAAGGACCTGATGTCGTCAACGCACAAGACGCCAAGGACGCAAAGCAGATTTTTCAAGAAAAAACTCTCTGCGTCTTTGCGTCTCTGCGTTGAGACATCCAGAAGGCATGAAAACACGCGTCGCTGTGATCGGCGTAGGCGCGCTGGGTCGGCATCATGCGCGCATTCTGTCGGCGCTGCCCGATGTCGAGCTGGCGGCGGTCGTCGACATCAAGGAAGCGCGCGCGCGCGAAATCGGCGGCCTCGTCAATGCCCCGTGGGTGACCAGTGCGGCAGAAATGCTCGGACGCGTCGATGCCGTGACCGTCGCCGTTCCGACCGATTCGCACCTGGCGGTGGCGCTCCCGTTCCTGCAGCGCGGGACGGCCGTGCTCGTCGAGAAGCCGCTCGCCCGTGATGCCCGCGAGGCTCAGCAGATGATCGACGCGGCAGCCGCGTCGGGCGCGGTGCTCGGCGTCGGGCACACCGAGCGCTACAACCCGGCCGTGGCGGCGGTCAGGCCGCTCCTCGACCATCCGCGGTTCATCGAGATCCACCGGCTGGGCACCTTCCCCGATCGCAGCCTCGACATCGACGTCGTCTTCGACCTCATGATTCACGATCTCGACGTCGTGCTGTCGATCGTCCCGTCGGAGGTGGTCAGCGTGGAGGCGGTTGGCGTGGCGGTGCTGACGCCGAAGCCCGACATCGCCAATGCGCGCCTGAAGTTCGCGTCGGGATGCATCGCGAACATCACGGCCAGCCGCATCAGCAAGGATCGCGTCCGGAAGATCCGCATCTTCCAGCGCGATGCGTACCTGTCGGTCGACTACGCGGCGCAGGAAGTCGAACGGTGGCGGCTCGTCAAGGGCAACGGGGCCATGCCGGCGATTGACGGCGGGAAGCTCGACGTGCCGCAGGAAGAGCCGCTGAAGCGCGAGCTGGCGGATTTCGTGGCCGCCGTGCGCGACAAGCGCGTGCCGGGCGTGACGGGCGCCGACGGTTTGCGCGCGATCGAGTTAGCGCAGAGAATTACGGACGAGATGCAAAGACAGTCATGATCTATGGATCTAGAGATCTACTGATCTAGAGATCTATGGATCTGGAGATCGGGAGTGTCCAAAGATCAGTAGATCTCTCGATCTCTAGATCAGTAGATCAATAGCTAATGCATTCAGACATCAACGACTTCATCGCCGACCTCGGCAAGCGCGGCTTGCTCTCTCGCATTCGCGAGAGCGTCAGTCCCGACCTCGAAATCGCGGCGCTCACCGATCGCGTGTGCAAATTGCCCGACGGGGGCCCCGGTCTCCTCTTCGAGCGCCCCACGGGATTCGATATGCCCGTGGCAACCAACCTGTTTGGATCGACCGCGCGCATGTGCCTCGCGCTGGGTGTCGGCTCGCTCGACAGCGTGGCGAAAGACATCGACGAGATGATGACGCCGAAGATGCCGTCGGGCATGCTCGATGCGTTCAAGATGCTGCCGATGCTCGATCGGCTGCGCGACCTGATGCCCAGGACGGTGAAAGACGCGGCGTGTCAGGAAGTGGTCAAGCGTGACGGCTCGCTGGATGAGCTGCCGATCTTGAAAACATGGCCCGACGACGGCGGACGGTACATCACCCTCCCTCTGGTGATCACCAAAGATCCGGAAACCGGCGTGCGGAATATCGGCACCTACCGAATGCAAGTCTTCGACGGGCGCACCACCGGCATGCACTGGCAGCGGCACAAAGGGGGAGCGCAACACCATCGCGTGGCCGAGCGCCTGGGCAAGCGCCTCGAGGTGGCGGTGGCGCTGAGTCCCGAGCCGATCCTGGCGTATGCCGCGACGGCCCCGATGCCCGAAGGGCTCGACGAGCTCCTGCTGGCCGGGTTTCTCAGCCGGCGCCGTATCGAGCTCGTGAAAGGGGTCACGGTCGATCTGGAAGTACCGGCAAGCGCGCACATCGTGCTGGAGGGTTACGTCGAGCCAGGCGAGCGCCGCAGGGAAGGACCGTTCGGCGATCACACCGGGTTCTATTCGCTGGCGGAAGATTTTCCGGTGTTCCACCTGACGTGCATCACGATGCGGAAGAAGCCCACCTACCTGACGACGGTCGTCGGTATTCCGCCGCAGGAGGACGTGCTATCTCGGCAAGGCGAGCGAGCGCATCTTTCTGCCGATGATCCGCAAGACGCTGCCGGAGATTGTCGACATGCACTTCCCGGCCGAAGGCATCTTCCACAACATCGTGCTCGTGTCGATCGACAAGCGCTATCCCGGCCACGCGCGCAAGGTCATGAACGCCTTCTGGGGGCTGGGACAGCTGATGTTCTCGAAGACGATCGTCGTCGTCGACAAGGACGTGGATGTGCAGAACGTCAGCGAGGTCGCGTGGATCGCGGGCACGCACGTCGATCCCCAGCGCGACATCCAGTTCACCGTGGGTCCGATGGACGATCTCGAGAACGCGTCGAACCTGCCGGCGTTTGGCAGCAAGATGGGGATCGATGCGACGCGGAAATGGCCGGGCGAAGGGTTCACGCGCGAGTGGCCGACGCGTCTCAGGACCACCGACGCCGCCGCCAGGAAGGCGGCCGATCTCCTGAAGTCGATCGCGAAGGAGAAATAATGGCCGCCTCACTCGACGATCTCACGGGCAAGGTCGAAGCCGGCGAGCCCCTGTCGAACGAAGACGTGGCCGCGCTCGGCTCGAGCCGCGACATCATCATGCTCGGCATGCTCGCGACCATGGTCCGGCGCAAGCTGCACGGCACCGACGTGACCTACGTTCGCGTCGCGGATCTGGAAACGGGTCCGGGAGCCGTTTTCAGGCGCTGATCCCGGAAAACGGATCCCGGAACCGTTTCCGACGCTGGCGAGTGCCGGATCTTCGAGACGCCGGCGACGCTCGACGCGTGCCTCGAGGTGGTCGCGACCGCTCGCGACGTTGTAGGCGACACGCCGCTTTCGGCGTTCTGTCTGTTCGAGCTCGGCAAACTGCCGGAGGGCCTGCCAGTCGTGCTCGCGCGCGCTGAAGAAAGCGGGGCTCGAGTTGATTGCACAAGCGCCCATCGATCGGCTCGCCGAGCCCGAACGGACGCTCGAGGCGCTGACCGATGCCGGGCTGACGTTGTCGCGGCTGACCGTCGACGAGACACCGGCCGGCGAATGGACCGCGGTGTGCCGCGCATCGCGGCTCTGCAGACCAGGCTGCGGTCGATCCGCGCGTTTGCGCCGCTGGCTCGCAGGATCGACGCGACCGAGCCGACGACCGGCTACGACGACGTGAAGCGCGTGGCGATTGTCGCGCCTGCTGGCCGGCAACGTGGACACCATCCAGGTGGACTGGGCGCTCTACGGGCCGAAGCTCGCGCAGGTCGCGCTCACGTTCGGCGCCGACGATATCGATTCGGTGTCGGCGGAAGACGACGTGTCACACGGGCGGCGGCGGTCGCCGCTCGAGGAGATTCGCCGGAGCATCCGCGCCGCCGGCTTCGAACCGGTCGAACGCGACGGCAATTCGTCATCGTCAGTCGATCGATCGTCGACGTCGGTGAGCGGCGATCGTCGACGATGGACGATCGACGATCGACGATCGACGATGCGTGCCGTTCGACTCGGCGCCGTCAGCTATCTCAATACGCGGCCGCTTGTTCACGGGCTCGAGCACGAGACCGATCGGTTTCCGTTGCGGTTCGACGTGCCCGCGAAGTGCGCGGAGCTGCTGCACGCCAACGACGTCGATCTCGGCCTGATTCCTTCGATCGAGTATCCCGGTCACGACTATCGAATCGTTCCGGATCTCTCGATCGCATCCGATGGCCCGGTCGCCTCGGTGGCGCTTTTCACGAAAGTCCCGACCGAGCGCATCCGCTCGATGGCGCTCGATATGAGCTCGAGAACGTCGATCGCGCTTCTGCGCGTGTTGTGCGCGCGCTGGTTCGCGCATCGAGCCGGCGCTGGTGGGCATGGCGCCCGATCTTCCGGGATGCTCGGCCAGTGCGACGCCGCGCTCGTCATCGGCGACAACGCGCTCTTCATGCGATCACGACGCGCTGGGCGTGGAGAAGGTCGATCTCGGGGAGGAATGGATCGGGATGACCGGCCTGCCGTTCGTCTACGCGTTCTGGGCGGGCCGGCCTGGCATCGTCAGCGCCGACGACATCGCCGCGCTTCAGCGGGCGCGCGACCGGGCATGATCGCCACCGCGACCATCGGCCGGGAGTTGTTCCCGGACAGCCCCGCGAAAGGCGGCGCTTGCCGATCGCTACCTTCGCGAGAATGTGAAGTACGCTTTAGGCGAGCGCGAGGTGGCCGGGTTGCGGCGGTTCTACGAGCTGGCGGCGGAAGTGGCGGCTGATCGCTGGCGTCGCAGGCCGAGCACGCCGGCAGGTTTACTAGGTCCGGCCGACGCCGGCACTGCACGAGGCTGTCTACTTAGATGGACATTCTCGCACGTCATCCGCAAGGTCGAGGACGGCGCGCGCGTAGACGCCGGAGAAGCGCTCGCGCTGTACCGGCACGCCCCGACGCACGTGCTTGGACAGGCTGGCCGACGGTATCCGCCTGCGCAAGCATCCCGGAGCGCACCGTCACTTACATCATCGATCGCAACGTCAACTACACGAACGTGTGCGTCGCCAGGTGCAACTTCTGCGCGTTTTACCGCGACGTCGGATCGAGCGAAGGCTACGTGCTCGGCTTCGACGAGATCTTCCGGAAGATCGACGAGACGATCGAAGTCGGCGGCGTGCAGCTGCTGCTGCAGGGCGGTCACAACCCGGACCTGCCGCTCGACCTGGTACGAAGATCTGTTTCGGGCCGTCAAGGAGCGGTATCCGGACTTCAGGCTGCACGCGTTGTCGCCGCCGGAAGTCATCCACCTGTCGCGGCTGTCGCAGCTCACGGTGCTCGAGGTCGTCGATCGGTTGATCGCCGCGGGCCTCGACAGCATTCCTGGCGGGGGAGCGGAGATTCTCGTCGATCGCGTGCGACGGCTTCTCCACTGTTACGGCAAGGCGACCTCGGACGAGTGGCTCGACGTGATGCGCCACGCGCACCACCGCGGGCCTGCGCACGACGGCGACGATGATGTACGGGACCGTTGAGACGCTCGAGGAACGTATCGAGCACATGATGCGATTGCGCGCGCTCCAGGACGAGACGGGCGGCTTCACCGCCTTCATCACCTGGAGCTTTCAGCCCGATCACACCGAGCTCGGCGGCACGGAAGCCACAGGCGTCGACTATCTGCGGACGCTGGCTCTCGCGCGCATCGTGCTCGACAACTTCGACAACCTGCAGGCGTCGTGGGTGACCCAGGGCGGAAAGGTGGGGCAGTTGAGCCTCGCATACGGCGCCAACGACATGGGCAGCGTGATGATCGAAGAGAACGTCGTCCGCGCGGCGGGCGCCGCGTATTGCATGGACGAGATCGAGATCGTGCGCAACGTCGAAGACGCGGGTTTCGTCCCCAAGCGCCGCAACATGCACTACGAGATCCTGGGCGATCCGATCTTCCGCGAGCGGGCCGTTCCCCGCATGCTCAGCCTGGCGACCGCGCGAGCGGATGGTGCGGCCGGCGAGGCTCTCGACGTGAAGCAGTATCCGGCGCGCAGTCAGGCCGGCAAACACAGGAGACTCATGTGATATGCCGTCGTACCGAGCCGCCTGGCTGCTGCCGATCTCGCAGCCGCCCATCCGCGATGCCTGGCTGAGAACCGAACGCGGCCGCATCGTCGCCTTCGGGCCGACGCGGCCAGGCGATTTCACGGCGCCCGACGAGATCGACCTTGGCAACGTGGCGGTCCTGCCGGGTCTCACGAACGCCCACACCCATCTCGAGTTGTCGTGGATGCGCGGCCGCATCAAGACGGCCGGCGGCTTTCCAGGCTGGATCCGGTCGGTCATGGAGTTGCGTCGCGGTGTTGACCCCTTGAGTGATGAAGTGGGGCGCGCTGTGCCCGCGGCCGTCGAAGAGGCGCGCTCGTGTGGAACGGCACTCATCGGCGATATCTCGAACACGCTCTCGACGTCGTCCGCCCTGGCCGTCCGGCACATGGCGGCTGTCGTGTTCTACGAACAGATCGGCTTCCAGGCGTCCGATGCGGATCAGATCATCAACACGGCCCTTGCGGCCCTTGCGTTGATGCCGGCGTCGGGAAACGTGCGGCATACGATCTCACCCCATGCGCCCTATTCGGTATCTCCGGCGCTGTTCGACCGCATCCGGACGGCGTTGAAGCAGGAGCCGTTCTCTCCGACAAGCGTGCACCTCGGCGAATCGGAGGCCGAGATCGAGTTCCTGAGACAGGGAACGGGCCCATACCGGAAGCTCCTCGAAGAGATGGGAAAGTGGGATTCGACCTGGGTGCCTCCCGCGTGCAGCCCGGTTGAATACCTCGATCGAATGGGGTTTCTCGACGAGCACCTGCTCGTCGTGCACGGCGTGCACATCGGCGATGACGATCTCGCGCGCCTTGCCTCGAAAGGTGCCACGCTCGTCACCTGCCCGCGCGGCAACATCCTCACGGGAGCTGGTGCGCCGCCGATCGGCCAGTTCTTCGAATCGGGGGTTCGTGTCGCGGTTGGCACCGACAGCCTTGCAAGCGTGCCGAATCTGAACGTCTTTGCGGAGCTCGAGGAGATGCGGCGTCTGGCTCCGGAAGTGCCGGCCCGCATTCTGCTCGAAGCCGCCACCATCAACGGCGCGCGTGCGCTCGGTTTCGAGTCCGAGGTCGGGACGATCGATGCGGGCAAACGAGATGCGTTGATCGCCGTCGAGCTCGACGCGTCGATTTCGAGCGTCGAAGAGCGGCTCGTCTCGGGCGTCGAACCATCGCAGATCCGCTGGGTTGGCGGGGCATGACCGAGGTGCTTTCGGAACATGGCAGGCTGACGCGTGTTCTCCTCAAGCACGCGCGCGATGCGTTCGTCAGTGACGCGGCCATCTCGTCAGAATGGAAAGGGCTGAATTTTTCGGCGGCGCCCGATTTCGCCAGGGCCGCCGCCGAGTACGATGCGTTCCTGGAGATTCTCGCGCGTGGCGGGACGGAGATGGTCTTCCTGCCGCGGCAGGAGGGCGCCACCCTTGATTCGATCTACGTGCGCGACGCGTCGATCGTCAGCGCCGGCGGCGTCATCGTCGTCAGGATGGGAAAGAAGCAGAGAGCCGAAGAACCTGTTGCGCAGGAGCAGGAGCTGCGCCGGATGGGGTGGCCCATCGCCGGATCGATCGTTCAGCCCGGACAGATCGAAGGCGGCGATCTCGTCTGGCTCGACTCGACGACGCTCGCGGTGGGCCTGGGCACGCGCACCAACCCGGAAGGGATTCGACAGCTGAGAGTGCTGCTGAGGGATTCTTTCGAGGAAGTCGTCGTCGTGCCGCTGCCGGCGTACCCGGGCCAGCACGATGTGATGCACCTGATGTCGCTCGTGAGCCCGGTCGACAAAGATCTTGCGGTCGTCTACCCTCGACTGCTCCCGGAGCGCTTTCGGCAGTTCCTGCAGGACCGCGGCTATCGGTTCGTCGACGTGCCCGATGACGAGTTCGAGACGATGGGGACGAACGTGCTGGCGCTTGGGCCCCGCGATTGCGTGATGCTGGAGGGCAATCCGAAGACCCGCGCGGCGCTCGAACGGGCCGGCGCACGTGTTCAGGTCTACCAAGGGCGGGAGATCAGCCTCAAAGGCGGCGGGGGGCCGACGTGTCTCACGCGTCCGCTGACGCGAGTGGAGTGATACAGAATTGGTAGATTGGTAGATTGGTAGATTGGTAGATTGGCAGATTCAATTGTGGGATTGGTACATTGACTGATTGGCACTTCCGTGTCGTACGTAGTGTCCGGCTTTAGCCGGACCTTCACGAGATCCGCCTGTCGATCTGCGAATCTGCGACTGGAGCGACTGTGAAGCTTCTCATCAAGCGACTGTCCGATTCAGCGAAGTTGCCGTCGTATGCTCATCCTGGAGACGCAGGACTGGATCTCTATGCTGCGGTGTCGGTCTCCATTGAGGCTGGCGAGAGCAGGCTCGTCGGCACGGGGATTTCGATCGAACTGCCGCCGAATACCGAGGCGCAGGTGCGGCCCCGCAGCGGCCTTGCGCTCAAACACGGCATCACCGTGCTGAATACGCCGGGCACGATCGATCACGGGTATCGCGGCGAGGTTGGTGTGATACTGATCAACCACGGGCAAAGCCGCTTCGACGTGGAGCCAGGCATGAAGATCGCGCAAATGGTCATCGCGCCGTTTCTGAGCGTCAGCGTGGAAGAGGCGGGCGAATTGAGCACGACGGCGCGAGGCCAGGGCGGGTTCGGCTCGACAGGAGCGTAGGGCAGGTGGCGGACATCACGAGCGCGCGTTACCGGATTACGACCGACCTGCAGGGGCTCGACATCGATGCGATTCATGCCTACTTGAGCCGCTCGTTCTGGGCCGAGGGCATCCCAAAGACCACGGTCGCCAAATCGATCGCGAACTCGCTCTGCTTCGGCCTGTTCGATGGCGACAATCAGGTGGGCTTCGCCCGCGTCGTGACCGATCGCGCGACCTATGCGTACCTTTGCGACGTGTACGTGCTCGAGACGCACCGTGGCGAGGGCCTCGGCAAGTGGCTCATCGAAACCGTGATGGCACATCCGGATCTTCAGGGACTGCGGCGGTTCCAGCTCGTGACCCGAGACGCGCACGGCCTGTACCGTCGCCATGGATTCGACACGCCTCTCCATCCGGAGCGCCAGATGGAGATTTTCCGGCACGGAATGTACAAGCGTGATTGACCGATTGAGCACCTACTTGTCGTTCGTGCGATTCAGCCATTCGGTGTTTGCGCTGCCGTTTGCGCTGACCGGGGCACTGCTCGCGTCGAGGCAGCATCCGGTCACCTGGCGGCACGTCATCTGGATTGTGGTGTGCATGGTGACCGCGCGCAGCGCGGCCATGGGCTTCAACCGGCTCGTTGACGCACGGTTCGACGCCGCGAATCCCCGTACGGCGTCTCGAGAGCTGCCAAGCGGCCGCATGTCATCCACCGAAGCGACCCTCTTCGTCGCCGTGATGGCGATCGCATTCGTGGCCGCGGCGGCACAGCTCAGCTGGTTGTGCTTCGTGCTGTCGCCCGTCGCGCTGATCATGATTTTTTGGTACTCGCTGGCGAAGCGCTACACGTGGGCGACGCAGTTCTTTCTGGGGCTGGCCATGGCGATTGCCCCCGTGGGCGGATGGATCGCGGCCGGCGGGGGGGCGGGGTGGGAGCCATGGCTGCTCGGCCTGGCGATTGCGCTGTGGGTCGGCGGCTTCGACGTGCTGTATGCCTGCCAGGACCTTGACGTCGATCGCCGCCAGCAGTTGAAGTCGATCCCGGTGCGCTTCGGCATCGGCACGTCGCTGTGGATCTCGCGCGCGATGCACGTCGGAACGATCGTGAGCCTGGCGCTGCTGGGAGTGCTCGCGGGTCTGGGAGCCGTGTACTTCGTCGGTGTGGCGGCGGTCGCGGGATTGCTGATCTACGAGCAGTCGCTCGTCAGTGAAACCGATCTCTCGAAGGTGAAGCTCGCGTTCGATCTCAACGGCTACGTCGGCATCCTGTATTTCGTCATCACCGCCATTTCGGTTTATGCCGGCCGTTAACCAGCGAATCCCTAATCACCAATCCCCGGTCCCTTCAGCGAAGGGGTCATCGCCTCCCGCGAAGGATGCGGCGCGAATATCCGGCATGTTCGACGCGATTGCCGGGCGGTATGACTTTCTCAATCACCTGCTCAGCGCGGGTCTCGACCGGCAATGGCGGACGCGCGCGATCGATGCGCTGGAGCTGACCGGCCGCGAGATCGTGCTGGACGTGTGTACCGGCACCGCCGATCTGGCGTTGGCGGCCACGACGGGACGCGCGCGCGCGCGACGCGCCGTGGGGATCGATTTCTCCGGGGCGATGCTGCAAGTTGGACAGGAAAAAATAGGCGCGGCGCCGATTACGCTCGTACGCGCCGATGCGACCCGCATTCCTCTCGCGGACGCGTCGGTCGACGCGACGACGATCGGGTTCGGCATCCGGAACGTGGAGCAGCCGGCGCTGGCGTGCCGCGAAATCGCGCGGGTTCTGCGCCCGGGTGGCAAGCTGGCGATCCTCGAGTTTTCGCTGCCGGAGACGCCGGCTCTGCGGAGTCTCTATCTCTGGTACTTCCGGAAAATTCTGCCGCTCATCGGCAGGCTCGTGTCGAAACACCCCAGCGCATACAGTTATCTGCCAGAATCCGTGCAGGCGTTCCCCGCACCCGGGACGTTCGTCACGCAGCTCCGCGAGGCCGGATTTGGCACCGTGCGTGCAGTCCGACTGACCTTTGGCGTCGTCTACTTGTTCGTCGGCGTAAAGGTCGATGCCGAGGACCGGGTGATATAATCGACTAACCTACTGATGTACATCGACTTTGAGGATCTGCGGCCGGAAACGCCACACCTCGAACGGGCACTGTCCGTACGCGAGGGTGTCCTCATCTCGATAATCGTCCACCTTTTGCTGCTCGTCACGATTCTCCTTGCGCCCGACTGGCTCCCGGAATCGCTGCGATCGACCCCGCCCACCGCCACCGAGGTCGCGATGCAGTCGCCCGAGCAGTCGCCCCGGTTCGTCTTCGTGCAGCCGAAGCTCGACATTTCGAAGCCCCAGCCGAAGCCCAACGTCGATCGCTCCGATCAGGATCGCGTGAAGTCCGCCATCGAGAAGCCACCCGACCCGCAGAATGCGATGCCGTTCGCGCGCGGCAACTCTCGCGAGCTCGAGGAAGCCGACCTTGCGCCCAAACGCGGAAATGCACCCGAGACATCCGTCGCGCAGGGAACTCCCGAAGCGACCGCCGAAGGCCAGATGGCGGCCAACGATCCGTCGCGCTCGATGAAGCTGCCAGACGCGGCGAACGCGAAACCAGCGCTGCGCCTCGGAGACAGCGCAGGTGGAAAGGGTGTGCTGGGAAACGCCCTGAAAAATCTGCAGCGCTACGTTCAGGAACATTCGTTCGACAACGTCCAGGGGAGTGGCGACGCCGAAGGCCTGATTCAGTTCGACAGCAAGGGCGTCGACTTCGGTCCGTGGCTGCGCCGCTTCATCGCGCAGGTGAAGCGCAACTGGTTCGTCCCTCAGGCGGCGATGATCATGAAGGGGCACGTGGTCATCACCTTCAATATTCATCGCAGCGGCGCGATTACCGACATCGAAGTGAAGAAGCCGTCGAGCATCGACGCCTTCAACCATGCGGCCGTGAACGCCTTGCTCGGCTCGAATCCGACCCAACCGCTGCCACCCGAGTACCCATCCGATACCGCGTTCTTTACCGTCACGTTCCTCTACAACGAAGATCCTGCGGACTTCAGATGACGCTGCCCACTCGTCCGCAGCAGCTTGGTCTGCTCGTCCTGCTGGGGATCGTCGTGGCGCTCCTGTTTCTGTAGCTTTCTGATTGCCATATTCTCAATTGACGATTGCCAATTGAAAATATGGCAATGCCAGATTCACCTCGCCCGCCGATCCTTGCCATCCTGGGGCCGACCGCCACGGGGAAGAGCGCGCTGGGCATCGAACTGGCATTGAGGCACGGCGGCGAGGTCATCAGCTGCGATTCCACGGCGGTGTATCGGGGGTTCGATATCGGTACCGACAAGGTGCCCGTCGCCGAGCGCCGCGGGATTCCGCATCACCTCATCGACATCGTCGAGCCGACCGATGACTACACCGCCGCACGCTACGCGCGCGACACGGTGACCGCGATCGACGGCATCTACGCCCGCGGCCATCGGCCGATTCTCGTCGGCGGCACCGGCCTCTACTATCGCGCGCTGGTGCGCGGTCTCTTTCCGGGCCCCGGCGCGGATGCGTCGATGCGTGCGAGGCTCGAGAGGATTGCCGAGCGGCGCGGCGTGGCGCGCCTGCATCGCCTGTTGCAGCGCGTGGACGGCGCATCGGCCGTCCGCATCCAGCCCCGCGATCGCAAGCGCATCATCCGCGCGCTGGAGGTCTACTTCCTGACAGGCAAGCCCTTGACGGAGCATTTCGCGGCGACCGTTTCGCCGCTGGCCGGCTACCGTACGGTCGCGGTCGCGTTGTCGCCGCCGATGGCCCTGATCCACGAACGTGTCGCCAGGCGCGTCGATGCGCAGTTCGAGCAGGGCCTCATGGACGAGATACGCGGGCTGCTCGCGGGCGGGGTGCCCGAGTCGGCGCGACCGTTCGGAGGATTGGTGTATCGACAGGCGCTGGAGCAGCTGCACGGCATGCGAAACGAGGCCGAGACGCGCGCGCTCATCACGCGCGAGAACCGTCACTACGCGCGGCGCCAGTTGATCTGGTTCCGCAAAGAGCCTAACCTAGTGTGGCTTCAGGCCTCGGGCGAGAATCCAGACACGCTGGCAGCCGTGGAAGATCTGCTCCAAAATACTTAACAGAAGATCAGAAGATCAGGAGGTTTTCTGATAAGAATTTGTTCTTCTGACCTTCTGATCTTCTGTTCCTGACACCGTGCCCCCACCGTTCGCCCGAATCATCGTCATCGTGCTCGACAGCGTCGGCGCCGGCGCGCTTCCCGACGCCGGTCAATACGGCGACGAGGGCAGCGACACACTGGGCAACATCGCGCGAAGTGTCGGGCTGCGGCTGCCCACGCTGCGCAGCCTGGGGCTCGATCGCGTCGTCGACCTCGGCGGCCAGACGGGCGCCGAGAGACCCCGTGCGGCGGTTGGACGGATGGCCGAGTTGTCGGCGGGCAAGGATTCCGTGACGGGGCACTGGGAGATGATGGGCATCGTGCTCGAGCGCGCGTTTCCTGTCTTTCCGCAGGGCTTTCCCCGGGAGCTGATTGATGCGTTCGAGCAGAGGATCGGGCGGGGGACGCTGGGCAACTACGCCGCGTCGGGGACGGTCATCATCGAGGAGCTTGGCGCCGAGCACGTGCGCACGGGAAAGCCGATTGTCTACACGTCGGCGGACAGCGTGTTTCAGATCGCGGCCCACGAGGACGTCATTCCCATCGATGAGCAGTACCGGATCAATAACATCGCGTTCGAGCTGGCTGTCGGCGGCTACGGCCTCGGCCGCGTCATCGCGCGGCCGTTCATCGGAGAGCCGGGACGCTTCAAGCGGACGGCGAACCGGAAGGATTTCGCGATGCCGCCGACCGCGGAGACTGTCCTGGACCGTCTCAAAGCGGCGCACGTCCCGGTAATCGCGATCGGCAAAATCGAGGATCTCTTCGCAGGGCAGGGCATCTCCCGCGCCATACACACGAAGAGCGACGACGAAGGGGTGGACGTGATTTCGTCGGAGATGGCGTCGACGCCGCGCGGGTTGATTTTCGCGAACCTCGTCGACTTCGATACGCAATACGGCCACCGGAACGACCCGAGCGGGTATGCGGCCAATCTCGAGCGATTCGACGCGCGTCTGAAAGACCTGTTGCCGCGGCTGCGCACGGACGATCTGATGGTGATTACCGCCGATCACGGCAACGATCCCACGACGCCGAGCACCGATCACTCGCGCGAACACGTGCCGCTCGTGGCGACTGGCCCGAAGGTGAAGGCGGTGAACCTCGGAACGCGCGAGACGTTTGCCGACCTGGGTCAGACTGTGGCGGATAATTTCGGGGTCGGGACGATGAAGTATGGAAAAAGTTTCCTTGCCGAGGTAGTCGGTTCGTAGGTTCGTTAAGCTGTCGTTAAGTTCGATTGGGTTCGTGAGGTTCGTGGTTCGGTACGTAGTGTCCGGCTTCAGCCGGACCGTGGGGTGCGATGGCGAGTATCCGCAAACACCTTGAAGCGCGCGAACGCCAGATTCTGGCTCCGCAGGCGGCCAAGAGCGCCGACACGCGCGGACGCCTGCGCGAGGAGGCCGAAGACGACGTGCGTCCGGCGTTTCAGCGCGATCGCGATCGCATCGTGCACTCGAAGGCATTCCGCCGGCTCAAGCACAAGACGCAGGTCTTCTTTGCGCCGACGGGCGATCACTATCGCACCCGGCTCACCCATACCCTCGAGGTCGCGCAGATTTCGCGCACGATTGCCAAGGTCCTGCAGCTTCACGAAGAGCTGACCGAGGCGATCGCGCTCGGCCACGACCTCGGCCACACGCCGTTTGGACATGCGGGCGAGCGCGTGCTCGACGACCTCATCCCGGGTGGCTTCAACCACTACCAGCAAAGCCTCCGCATCGTCGACGTGCTCGAAAACGATCGACAGGGATTGAACCTGACGTGGGAAGTGCGCGACGGGATCGCCCATCACTCGAAGGGGAAAGGGGGCTCGCCGGTCGGGATGCCGGCGTCCCAGCGCTCCAAGACCCTCGAAGGACAGATCGTCCGCGTCGCCGATCTCACGGCCTACGTCAATCACGACATCGACGATGCGCAGCGGGCCGGGATTCTGCGTCCGGAAGACTTGCCGAAAGAGTCTGTCGCGCTGCTCGGTGGGTCCTCGTCGGCCCGGATCGGGCGCATGGTGAAGGATGTCGTCGAGGCGACGTTCGCGGGCAACCTGTCCGAGATCCGCATGAGCGCCGAGGTGCTCGCGGCGACGCTCGAGCTGCGAACGTTCCTGTTCAGCGCCGTGTACGAAAACGAGGCGGCCACCGCGGAGTTCAAGAAGGCCACGGGCATCCTGGGCGGGCTCTGGGAGAAGATTCGCGAGCGGCCCAAGGACTTCCTCGACGAGCGCACAATGGCCGAGCAGGGCGTCGACGTCGCCGCACGCGACTTTCTCGCCGGGATGACCGATCGTTACGCCGTGAACCTGTTCGAAACGCTCTTCATACCGAAGCCCTGGGTGGGACCGATCGATCTGGTCGATGGGCAATAGTCACTGACAGACCATCGCCTGTGGCCCTGGGGCCATTGCCCGTCGACTATTTGCGATATAATGTAGCGTTCTGCCGATGCTAAAGCACTGGTAGAGCATAGGTTATGCACCTAAGCCTTCGATCGCTCCAGGACGCGCACGAACACTTCGAGAAGCGATTCGAGCCGTCGCTCGTCGCCGGAGCCGATGGCGACGCGTTTCGCATCGTTTCACCGGTTGCCCTGTCGTTCGACATCGATCGGCAGGAGACGGGACGGTATCGCGTCGCGGGGCGTCAGACGGGAGAGCTCGAGCTCGCCTGCAGCCGGTGCCTCGAGCCGTTCAGGTTGCCGGTCGCCACCGAGTTCGATCTGCGGTACGTGCCGCGCGTCGAGAACGCCGGTGACGGCGAACGGGAAGTGGAGGAAGACGATCTGTCGACCGCGTTCTATGATGGCGACGAGATCGATCTCTCACAGCTCATCACGGAGCAGTTCCAGTTGGCGCTGCCCATGAAACCGCTGTGCCGGGATGATTGCAAGGGCCTGTGCCCCCATTGCGGGACGAACCTGAACACCGGATCGTGCGACTGCAATCAGAAGTGGGAAGACCCGAGGCTCGCGGCGTTGAGAGCAATGAAACGAACCGACTAGACTTTCGCCTTACGACTTTTGACTTGAGACTTTCGACTTAGAGGATCCGATCATGCCAAATCCGAAACGGCGGCACTCGAAGTCGCGCACGGCCAAGCGCCGCACGCACGACTCGCTGGTCGCCACACAATCGAGCGACTGCCCGAATTGCCGCGAACCGAAGCAGCCGCACCGGGCCTGTCCGCACTGCGGGTATTACCGCGGCCGGCAGGTTCGTGCCGTTGACGAAGGCTGACGGAAGCCGTAACCGTTCATGATTCGAATCGCCGTAGACGCGATGGGTGGCGACCATGCCCCTCGCAGCATCATCGACGGCGCTCTGGCTGCCGCGCGCCACCTCAATCTCGGGCTGCTGCTGGCTGGTCCAGCCAACGTGATTCGGGCGGAGCTGGCCAGACACCCCGACGCCGACGATCTCAGCATCCGCATTCTCGATGCACCCGACGTCGTCGGGATGGCCGAGGCGCCGTCGGCCGCCTTGCGGCGAAAGCCGCGCGCATCGATTCGCGTCGCGGCCGAGGCGGTTGCCGGTGGTGAGGCGTCGGCCCTGGTGAGCGCCGGGCATACCGGTGCGACCGTGCTCGCCGCGTACGGGGCGTTCGGCATGTTGCCGGGCGTCGATCGTCCGGCGCTGGCCGCCACGATTCCATCGGGCGATCGGCTCGGCATTCTGCTCGACGTGGGCGCCAACGTCGAGTGCCGCGCGACGCACCTCCTGCAGTTCGCCGCGATGGGCGCGGTGTACGCCAAGGTCTCGCTCGGCGTCGATCGGCCGCGCATCGGCCTGCTGTCGATTGGCGAGGAAGAGAGCAAGGGCACCGAACTGGTGCGCGACGCGCATCAGTTGCTGAAGGCCTCGTCGCTGAATTTCATCGGCAACGTCGAGGCGCGCGAAGTGTACAAGGGGAACGCTGACGTGATAGTCTGCGACGGTTTCACCGGCAACATCGCGCTCAAGGTGAGCGAAGGGCTGGTCGACACCGTCGAGCGTCTGCTCGGAGAAGAATTGTCCAGGACATTTTCCGGCATGGTCGGATCACTCCTGTCGCGGCGCGCGTTCCGGCGATTCCGCCGGCGCCTCGACTACTCTGAATACGGCGGTGCGCCGCTGCTCGGCGTCGCCGGTGTCTGCTTTGTCTGCCACGGCCGGTCGTCGGCCAAAGCGATTCGCAACGCCGTCCTCATGGCGCACCGGTTCACCACGGCCGGCCTGCTGCATCGCGTCGAGCAGGACATCGCCATCGCATCCGTTTCATGATCGCCTTCGTTTTTCCAGGACAGGGTTCGCAGAAAGTCGGCATGGGCCGCGCGCTGGCGGACGCGTTTCCGGTGGCCCGCCAGACGTTTGCCGAGGCCGACGATGCCCTCGGAGAGTCGTTGAGTCGCCTGATTTGGGAAGGGCCCGAAGACGCGCTGATGCTCACCGAGAACACGCAGCCGGCGATTCTCGCGACCAGCATCGCCGCATACCGCGTGCTCGAAGCCGAGGGACTCGCGTCGAACGTGGGGTTTGTTGCCGGCCACAGCCTTGGCGAATACTCGGCCAACGTCGCCGCCGGGACGTTCTCGTTTGGCGACGCGATGCGCATCGTGCGCCGCCGCGGCCGCTACATGCAGGAAGCGGTGCCGGTGGGGACAGGCGCCATGTCGGCGATCCTCGGCCTCGACGCGGAGAAGGTTGCGCAGGCCTGCGTGGATGCGGCGCAGGGACAGATCGTGGCGCCGGCCAACATGAACGGTGCCGGGCAGGTGGTGATTGCGGGTGCGAAAGACGCCGTCGAACGTGCGGGCGCGCGCGCGAAGGCGCTCGGCGCCAAGCGAGTGGTGCCGCTGCCGGTGAGCGCGCCGTTCCACTGCGCGCTCATGAAGCCGGCCGAAGAGCGGCTCGCCGCCGACTTGCGCGCCATGTCCGTCCGCGATCCCAGGGTTCCCGTGATCGCGAACGTGGACGCGCTGCCGAAGCGTGACGCGGCGTCGGCCATCGACGCGCTGGTGCGGCAGGTATCTTCGGCCGTTCGATGGGAAGACTCCGTGCGGCGCCTTGCGTCCGAAGGTGTCACGACATATCTTGAAGCCGGTCCGGGCAGCGTGCTCAGCGGGCTCATTCGCAAGATTCAACATCACGTCCACGTGGCTGCCGTCGGCGTGCCGGACGATCTGGAATCGGCCCGGGCGTTGTTCGCGGTGACCAGATAATGCTCGACCTCACCGGGAAGGTCGCGCTCGTGACCGGCGCGTCGCGCGGGATTGGCGCGGCGATCGCCAGGCGGCTGGCCGCGCAGGGCGCGGCGGTCGTGGCGGCCGCGCGGGGGACGAACGCCGAATCGAACGTCGCCGATATCGTGTCGAAGGGCGGCAAGGCCGAGGCGGTGTCGCTCGACGTGACGGATTCGCCGGCGGTCGAGGCGGTCGTGAAGGAGGCGCTCGCCAGGCACGGCCGGATCGACATCCTCGTGAACAACGCCGGCATCGCGCGCGACCAGCTCATGATGCGCATGAAGCGCGACGACTGGGACGCGGTGATCGCGACCAACCTGACGGCCGCCTACAGCTGCACGCAGGCGGTCCTGCGGCCGATGCTCAAACAGCGTGGCGGCCGCATCATCACCATCAGCTCGGTCGTGGGCCAGATGGGGAATGCCGGGCAGGTGAACTACGCGGCGTCGAAGGCGGGTGTCATCGGCATGGCCAAGGCGCTGGCGCGGGAAGTAGCGTCCCGCGGGATTACCGTGAACGTCGTCGCGCCGGGTCTGATCGACACCGATATGACCCGGGCGCTCGCCGGCGCCACGTCCGAGACCTGGACCCAGCAGATTCCGCTCGGACGGCTCGGCACGCCCGACGATGTGGCGAACACAGTCTGTTTTCTTGCGTCCGACGAAGCAGCGTATATTACGGGGCAGGTTATAGCGGTCAACGGCGGCATGTATACGTAGGAGGATTGAATGGCGGTTGCTGAAAAAGTGAAGAGCATCATCGTGGAGCAATTGGGTGTCGACGAAGAAGAAGTGACCCCGGACGCCTCCTTTGTCGACGACCTCGGCGCGGACTCGCTCGACACGGTCGAGCTGGTGATGGCGTTCGAGGAGGAGTTCGGTATCGAAATTCCAGACGAGGACGCCGAGAAGATCACGCGCGTCAAGGAAGCGATCGAGTACATCGACTCGCACGCCAAGGGTAAAAAATAAGCATCGTGGCCAACAGACGGGTTGTCGTCACCGGCATCGGGCTGGTGTCGTCACTGGGGATCGGGACCGACGTGAACTGGCGCGGCTTGACGACGGGCCAGAGCGGTATCGGGCGCATCACGCGCTTCGACGCCTCCGCCTACGCCTCGCAGATTGCCGGCGAGGTGAAGGGGTTCGATCCGCTGCAGTTCGTCGAGAAAAAAGACGTCAAGAAGATGGACATCTTCATCCAGTACGCGATCGCGGCGTCGCAGTGCGCGATGGATGATGCCAAGCTCACGATCACCGATGCCAACGCGGGGAGCATCGGCGTGTTCGTCGGGTCGGGCATCGGCGGATTCACGAGCATCGAGCGCGAGCACGAGGCGCTCCTCGCGGGTGGTCCGCGGAAGATCTCCCCGTTTTTCATCCCTGCCTCCATCATCAACCTCGCTGCCGGCCAGGTGTCGATCCGCTTCGGCGCGAAAGGTCCGAACCTGGCGACCTGCACGGCGTGCTCGGCCTCGGCGCATGCGGTCGGGGATTCGTTCGAGATCATCAGGAGAGGCGACGCGGACGCGATGATTGCGGGCGGGTCCGAGGCCGCGATCACGCCGATGAGCGTTGGCGGGTTTGCGGCGATGCGCGCCATGTCGACCCGCAACGACGACCCGGATCACGCCTGCCGTCCGTTCGACAAGGATCGCGACGGGTTCATCATCGGCGAAGGGTCGGGCATCGTGATTCTGGAAGAGCGCGAGTTCGCGCTCCGCCGTGGCGCACGCATCTACGCCGAAGTGGTCGGCTACGGCATGTCGGGCGACGCCTACCACATCACGGCGCCGACCGAGGACGGCAGTGGCGCCGTCCGCGTGATGGACATGGCGCTCCGCAAGGCCAACGTCGCGCCGCAGCAGGTCGGCTACATCAACGCGCACGGCACGTCGACGCCCCACAACGATCGCATCGAGACGATGGCGATCAAGAAGCTCTTCGGCGAGCACGCCTACAAGCTGGCGATTTCGTCGACCAAGTCGATGACCGGCCACCTGCTCGGCGCCGCCGGCGGGCTCGAGGCCGGCATCTCGGCCCTGGCGGTGTACCACCAGACCGCGCCTCCCACGATCAATCTCGAGCACCCCGATCCGGACTGCGATCTGGACTACGTGCCCGGCAAGTGCCGCCCCGTGAAGATGGACTACGCGCTGTCCAATTCGTTCGGCTTCGGCGGCACCAATGCCGCTCTGCTTTTCAAGAAACACGAATAGCTGTCAGCCGTCAGCCCTCAGCTTTCAGTCGCTGTCAGCTGAGACATACTGATAGCTGAGAGCTGATAGCTGAGAGCTGAGAGCTGCATGAAAATTGCCGTGTGCATCAAGCAGGTGCCAACCCGCGAATGGCAGCCCCGGATCGACGACAGCAAGCGGGGCGTGCGCGAGCAGGACGCCAGCTTCGAGATGAACGAGCCCGACGCCTACGCGCTCGAAGAGTCGCTGCGGCTGCGGGAACAGCACGGCGGCGAAGTGGTCGCCTGCACGGCCGGACCCGCCCGGGCCTCGCAGGTGTTGCGCGAAGCGCTGGCGCGCGGCGCCGATCGCGCGATACACGTCGAGGACGATCGCCTCACGTCGGTGGGCGCCGATCCATTTGTCGTCGCCGGCGCCCTCGCCGAGGCCATCCGTGGCGACGGGTTCGACCTGGTGCTGACGGGCCTTCAGTCCGACGATCAGGGCGCGGCGCAAACCGGTGTCATCCTCGCCGAGCGCCTCGGTGTGCCACACGCCACCATCGTGATGGACGTGCAGGTGCAGGAGTCGCGCCTGCGCGTCAAGCGCGAGCTCGAGGGCGGCTGGTTTCAGTGGGTGGCCATGCCGCTGCCCGCGGTCATCACCATCCAGAGCGGCATCAACCAGCTGCGCTATGCCACCCTCAAGGGAATCATGGCCGCGAAGAAGAAAGAAATCCGCAAGGTGACTCCGGCGCTGCCACCCCCACGCACGACGATCGTCGGCCTCGACGTGCCACGCAAGACCAAGCAGACCCGGATCATCCCGGGTTCGCCGGCTGAGGCGGCCAAAGAGCTCGTCCGCGCGCTGAAGGACGAAGCCCGGGTGATCGGGCAATGAAATCATGATTCTCGTCGTGGCCGAGCAGAATCGTGGCAAGTTGCACCGGGCGTCGTGGGAAGCCGTCGCCGCCGCCCAGGAGCTGGCCGGCGATCAACCGGTCGAGGCGCTCGTGCTGGGCGCCAGCCCCGCAGAAGCAGCCGCCGAGCTGGGTCACGCCGCTGTGACCGCCGTGCACGTCATCACGTCGGCGTTGCTCGAGCCGTACACGCCAGACGGGTATGTGGACGCGCTCCAGCAGGCGATCGCCGAGCTGAAGCCGGGGCACGTCGTCATGGCGCACACGTATCGCGCGCGCGACTTCGCGCCGAAGCTGGCGGCGCGGCTCGATCGGGCGCTCGTCACCGATTGCGTCGGCATTCGCCGCGGTGCCGGCATCACGTTCCTTCGTCCGGTCTATCAGGGCAAGCTCGTGGCGGAGGTCTCGGCGGAAGGGGATTCGCCGCATTTCCTGAGCGTGCAGATCGGCGCATATCGTGCGGACAACGCCAAACGAGGATCCTCGCCAGCGCCTGTGAAGGCGATGGCCATCACGCCCGACGATGCGTCGATTCGTCAGCAAGCCGAAGAGCCGTTCCAGGAAGCCAGGCAGGCCGTCGATCTGTCGCAGGCCGAGCGTATCGTGGCCGTCGGCCGTGGCATCAAGGCGCAGGAGCACATCGCGCTCGCTGAAAAACTGGCGGCCGCGCTGGGAGCTCAACTGGCCGCGTCGCGACCCATCTGCGACAGCGGCTGGCTGCCGATGGAGCGTCAGGTCGGCAGCTCCGGACAGACCGTCGCGCCAAAGCTCTACGTGGCGCTCGGCATTTCCGGCGCGATTCAGCATGTCGTCGGGATGAAAGGGGCGCGGACGATCGTCGCCATCAACAAGGACGCCGATGCCCCCATCTTCGAGGTCGCCGATTACGGCATCGTCGGCGATCTGTTCGAGATCGTGCCGGCGATGATCGCGGAACTGCAGAAAACTTGATTTCCATGTCTCAACGCCAAGACGCCAAGCCGCCAAGATCATCTGTTCTGAAGAAAAGAAATTCTTTGCGTCTTCGCGTCTTTGCGTTGAGATACCTCGAATGACCGATCGAGAGGCGCTCGACGTCGATGTGCTGATCGTCGGCGGCGGGCCGGCGGGGCTGTCGGCGGCGCTCAGGCTCGCCCAGCTTCAGAAATCCGCGGGGAAGTCGATTGGCGTGGCCCTGCTCGAGAAAGCCGCCGAGCCCGGCGCGCACCTGCTGTCGGGCGCGGTGCTCGATCCGCGTGCCCTCAGCGAGCTCGTCCCCGACTTCGAGGCCAGAGGCGCGCCGCTGGCGTCGAAGGTGCACGAAGACCGCATCTACTTCCTCACGCAGTCCGGCAGGATCGCCTTTCCTTTCACGCCGCCACCCCTGCGCAATCACGGCCACTTCATCATTTCGCTGCAGCAGTTCGGCAAATGGCTGTCGGGGTTGGTAGAGGCGGAAGGCGTCGATCTGTTCTCGGGCTTCGCCGCGACCGAGCTCCTCATGGACGGACCTCGCGTGGCCGGCGTGCGCACCGGAGACCGCGGCGTCGGCCGCCATGGCGGCACGCGAGCCAATTTCGAGCCCGGTGTTGACGTCCGCGCCAAGGTGACGATTCTGGCCGACGGCGTCCGGGGCAATCTGACGAAACAGCTCATGCGCCGGTCGGACATCAGCGCGGGCCGTCAACCGCAACTGTTTGCCATCGGCATCAAGGAGCTCTGGGACGTGCCCGCCGGGCGGCTGCCCGCCGGCACGGTGATGCACACGCTTGGCTATCCGCTCGATCACAAGCAATTCGGGGGCGGATTCGTCTATGCCATGTCCGCCACGCGACTGTCGATCGGTTTCGTCGTGGGGCTGGATTACGAAGATCCCGGTTTCGATCCGCACGTGGCGTTCCAGTACTTCAAGCTGCATCCGCTGATCAGGAATCTGATTACCGGCGGGCAGATGATCCGCTATGGGGCGAAGGCGCTCCCCGAAGGTGGTTGGTTGACCTTGCCTGAGTGCGCGGTCGATGGCGCTCTGATTGCCGGAGACGCGGCCGGATTCCTGAATTCGGTCCGGCTCAAAGGCATTCACCTTGCGATGAAGACGGGCATGCTCGCGGCGGAAACGGCCTTCGACGCCGTGACGGCCGGCGACACGTCACACGCCAGGCTCGCCGGCTTCGATCGACGCATCCGTGAAAGCTGGGTTGGCGCCGAGTTGCGTCCCGTGCAGCACGTGCACCAGGCATTCAAGTACGGATTGTTCGGTGGGCTGGCCTTCGCGGGATTGCAGGTCCTGACCAAAGGCTGGTGGGTACGTCAGGCCATCCCGACCACGCCCGGCCATCTGCACATGCACAGGCTGGGCGAGTCGGGCGGGCATCCACTCCCCGAGCTGAAACCGGACCGCGTGCTGACGTTCGACAAGCTCACGAACGTGCACTTTTCCGGCACGCGGCACGAAGAAGATCAGCCGGCACACCTGCTCGTGCATACCGAGGTGTGTGACACGATTTGCGGCAAGGAATACGGACACCCGTGCATCCGTTTCTGTCCGGCCAACGTGTACGAGATCGTGGCGGGCCACGACGGTCCGCGCCTTCAGATCAATGCCTCGAACTGCGTGCACTGCAAGACGTGCGACATCATGGATCCGTATCAGGTGATTACCTGGGTCCCGCCCGAGGGCGGAGGGGGGCCGAGGTATGAGGGAATGTGAAGAGTCGCAAGGCGCAAGTCGGAAGTCGTAAGGCGAGAGTCATCGGTGGCTAACCACTGGTCGGAATCGCCGGTGAAGCGTGCTCAGGTGGTGGCCATCCCCGCCCTCGGGGTCCCTCTCATTTCGGCGCTGGGCAGCTCGCTCACCTGGAAGGTCGAAGGGCTCGAGCATCTGCACTTCGACGGCAACGGGAAGCGGCCGATCATGGCGTTCTGGCACGGGCGCGTGCTGACTGCGACCTACTACTTCCGGCGCCGCGGCATCGTCGTGATGATCAGCGAGAACTTCGATGGCGAATGGATCGCGCGCATCATCGAGCGCTTCGGATTCCGGACGTCCCGTGGCTCCACATCACGCGGAGGGCGGCGGGCGCTGTTGCAGTTGAAACGCGAGATGGACCACGGATACCCGACCGGGTTTGCGGTCGATGGCCCGCGCGGTCCCGCACGCACGGTCCAGCCTGGCGCGGTGTGGCTGGCGAAGCTGACGGGCAGCCCCGTGGTGCCCTTTCACATGGAAGCGTCGAGTTACTGGAGCCTGCGAAGCTGGGACCGCACGCAGGTTCCGCGGCCGTTTTCTACAGTGGCGCTGGTGGTCGGCACGCCAATCGACGTGCCGCGAGACGCGGATGAAGGCATGCTTGAAGCCAGGCGGGTCGAGCTCGAGCACGCGTTGTTCGCATTGGAGCAGCGAGCGGCGGTGATGCTCGCGTAGGGGCGAAACAAGTCCGGGCTTTGTGTGGGCGCCCGCTAACGGAGGGGATCAATGCAGAGTGCAACATGGTTGCGTATCGCCGCCGTGCTCACGGCGTTCCAGGCCGCGGGACATACCTTCGGCGCCGTACTCGCCGGGCCATCGAACGCCGAGGAAGCGGCGCTGCGCGAGACGATGCGCGGGTTTCATGTCTCTTTGATGGGGATGGAACGAAGCTACTGGGATTTCTATTCCGGCTCTGGCTGGGCGATCACGGCACTCGCGGTGACTCTGGCGGATGTCATGTGGCTGCTCGCGCCGATTGCCAGCCGTTCGCCGAGCGCCGCACGTCCCATGATTCTGGCGCTCGCAGGAGGGTACGCTGCGCTCACCATCATCAGCGCGCTCTACTTTGTCACGGCACCGATCGTGGTCGGAGCCGTGATCACCGTCTGTCTTGGTATGGCAGCCGCGTCAGCCAAAGCACGCTGATGTCGTTAATCCTCATCCATACGGATCGGTTCGGTGATCATCGGCCGCCGCCAGGCCACCCGGAGCGTATCGAGCGGGCCGAGGTGTTGCGCGCCGTGGCCAACGCCTGGAAACAGCGGGGACGCATCGTGCAGGCGCCGCGGCCTGCCACGCGTGCCGAACTGGCCCGCGTGCACAGCGATCAGCATCTGGCGACGATCGACGGAACAGCCGGCCGCGCCGCGTCGCTCGATCCGGATACGTACACGTCGCCGGAGACGCGCGATGTGGCGCTCCTCGCGGCGGGGGCCGCGATCGGCGGCGTCGAAGCGATCGTACAGTCGCGAGCGACGCGCGTCATGGCGCTGGTGCGGCCGCCCGGTCACCACGCCGAGCGGGAACGGGCCATGGGGTTCTGCTTCTACAACAGCATCGCCGCCGCTGCCGCGCACGCGCTGTCGCTCGGACTCGAGCGCGTCGCGATCATGGACTACGACGTGCACCACGGGAACGGGACGCAATGGATTTTCTACGAGGATCCGCGCGTGCTGTACGTGTCGACGCACCAGTATCCGTTCTATCCGGGCACGGGCGCCGCGGGCGACGTCGGGCGGGGAAAGGGAGCGGGTTTCACGCTGAACGTTCCGATGGAAGCCGGCTCGACGGATGGGGACTACGCAGACGTGTTCAAGGCGCTGGTGATCCCGGTGATCGATCAGTTCAAGCCGGAGCTCGTCCTGATATCCGCCGGTTACGATGCGCACGAACGCGATCCGCTCGCGCGCATGCGCCTGTCCACCAGCGGCTACGCCGGCCTCACCAAATCGCTCTGCGACGTCGCCGACGCGCACTGTCATGGCCGCATCGTCGCGATGACCGAAGGCGGTTACGACCTGAACGCGTTGAAGTCATGCCTGGACGCGTCGATTGCCGTGCTCGATGGCGCACCGGTTCCCGAACCGAGCGAGGCGCCGCTGCCGGCCACCTCGCGTTCCCGCCTGTCCATCGCCGCCGTGCGTTCGGCGCATGGGAATTACTGGAAGCTATAATAGTCGCCAGGCGCTAGTCGGAAGTCGTAAGGCGCAAGGCAAGGCGCACGACGATCGACTCTGACTTCGACTCGACTAGCGCCTCGCGACTTTCGACTTGCGACTTTCGACTCACATGGCCGACTACAGACCTCAAGCTCTCGACAAGAAATGGCAGGAGCGCTGGACGAGCGCGAACGCCTTCGAGGTGACCGACGATCCCTCGCGGCCGAAGTACTACTGCCTCGAGATGTTCGCGTACCCGTCGGGTCACGCGCACGTGGGGCACGTCCGCAACTACATCATCGGCGACGTCATGGCGCGCACCAAGCGCCTGCGCGGCTACAACGTGCTGCATCCGTTCGGATGGGATGCGTTCGGTTTGCCGGCCGAGAACGCCGCCATCAAGAGCGGCATCCATCCCGAAACGTCCACGCTCGCCAACATCGCCCACATGAAAGGGCAGTTGCAGCGCCTGGGCATCAGCTACGCCTGGCAGCGCGAGTTCGCGACGTGCGAGCCCACGTACTACAAGTGGAACCAGTGGCTGTTCATCAAGATGTTCGAGCGGGGGCTGGCCTACCGCCGCCGATCGTCGGTCAACTGGTGCGAGAAAGATCAGACCGTGCTGGCCAACGAGCAGGTGGTGGATGGCGGCTGCTGGCGATGCGGCACGCCGGTCACGATGCGCGATCTCGAGCAGTGGTTCTTCAAGATCACGCACTACGCCGACGACCTGCTGAAGGGCACCGAGCAACTGGGTCTGTGGCCGGAAAAAGTGCTCACGATGCAGCGGAACTGGATCGGGCGATCCGAAGGGACGCGCGTTCAGTTTCCGGTGCTGGCAGGGGAGAAGTCGGAGTCCGTGTCGGACACCATCGAGGTGTTCACGACACGCATCGACACCATCTTCGGCGCGACCTGCGTGTTTCTGGCGCCCGAACACGCGATGGTGGAGAAGTTTGCGGCGATCTCCGACGATCCGGACGCCTTTCGTAAGCGCGTCACCACGTTCCGCACGCAGGACCGCACGGCACGGATGTCTGGCGAAATCGAGAAAGAGGGCTTCTTCACGGGCCGATACGCGCGGAATCCGTTTACCGAGGAGCGGATTCCGATCTACGTCGCGAACTTCGTGCTGGGCGAGTACGGAACCGGCGCGGTGATGTCGGTGCCGGCACACGACCAGCGCGACTTCGAGTTTTCGAAGAAGTACAACCTGCCGATCAAGGTGGTCATCCATCCGGATCCGGATTTGGGGCTGGCCTCGAAGACACCCGATGCGGCGTTCGAGGACTACGGCCGGCTGGTCGATTCCGGAGCGTTCACCGGGCTCACGTCGCAGGCCGCGCTCGCGCGCATGGGCGAGTGGGTCGAGAAGCAGGGCATCGGCAAGCGGACGGTGCAGTTCCGCCTGAAAGACTGGGGCATCTCGCGTCAGAGGTACTGGGGCACGCCCATTCCGATGATCACCTGCGAGACGTGCGGCATCGTGCCGGTGCCCTACGAGCAGTTGCCTGTTGAGCTGCCGAAGGTGACCAACTTCACCGGCCGCGGCGATTCGCCGCTGGCGCACGTGCCGGAGTTCGTGAACGTGTCGTGCCCGACGTGCGGGGGCAAGGCGCGGCGCGAAACCGACACGATGGACACGTTCGTCGATTCGTCGTGGTACTTCTACCGCTTCTGCGATCCGAAGAACGGCACGATGCCCTTCGACCCCGCGAAGGCGAAGTACTGGATGCCGGTGGATTTCTACAGCGGGGGCGTCGAGCACGCCATCCTGCACCTGATCTATTCGCGCTTCTTCGCGCGGGTGTTCCGCGATTTGGGGATGGTCGAGCATGACGAGCCGTTCAGCCATTTGCTGACGCAGGGCATGGTGCTGAAAGAAGGCGCCGTCATGTCGAAGTCGAAGGGCAACGTGGTCGATCCCGACGACATGCTGCAGAAGTTCGGGGCCGATGCGCTGCGCCTTTACGTCATGTTCGTCGCGCCGCCTGAGAAGGAAGTCGAGTGGAGCGACGCCGGCCTGGAAGGCAGTTGGCGCTTCCTGGCCCGTGTGTGGCGAATCGTCGATCAGTGGTCCGAGCGCGTCAAAAAGGCGGCGGCCGTCGGAACCATTGACGCCGCCGGCTTCGATGCCGCCGAGCGCAAGCTGCGGCGGAAAACACACGATACCGTTCGCCGTGTTACCGTTGACGTGGAACAGCGCATCCATCTGAACACCGCGATCTCCGCGCTGATGGAGCTCGTCAACGAAATGTATGCGTTTGGCGAGTCGTCCGGCAACTCCCCGCGCGCGCAGGCCCCATCGGTGATGCGCGAGGCGATCGAGTCGCTCATCGTCATGATTTCGCCGTTTGCGCCGCATACCGCGGAAGAGCTCTGGGAAATGACCGGCCACACCGGCGGGATCGAGAAGACCAGCTGGCCGGCGTTCGACGAGAGCGTCGCCAAAGCCGACGAGATCGTCGTCGTGTTGCAGGTGAACGGCAAGGTGAGGAGCCGGCTGACCGTGGCGGCGGACACGCCGGAGAACGAATTGCGGGAGCGCGCCCTGGCGGATGCGACCGTGCAGCCCCACATCGCGGGAAAGACCATCAAGTCGGTTGTAGTCGTGAAAGGAAAGCTGATCAATGTGGTTGTCGAGTAGGCGCACGCTCCTGGCGTTGTTCGCGTCGCTCGTGTCGAACGGATGCGGATATGCCCTTGCGGGCCGCGGCAATTTTCTGCCGTCGTATATTCAGACGATCGGCGTCCCGAACTTCGAGAACTACACCTCGTTCTTCCAGATGGCGCAGCTCGTAACGGATAAGATCCGTACCGAGTTCATCGGTCGCGGCAACTACAAGATCGTGCCAGAGGCCGCCGGCGCCGATGCCGTGCTCGTCGGCATCATCACCAACGTGATGATCGCGCCCACGAATTTCTCGGCCGAACAACAGGCGTCGCGCTATACGATTACGGTGACGGCGAACATCCAGCTCCGCGACGTGGACAAGGACGCCGTGCTGTGGAGCAACCCGTCGATTTCCATTCGTGAGGAGTACGACGCCACGAGCGCGCTCGGCAACGATCCGAACGCCCCCGTCGATCCCACCGCCTTCTTTACGCAGGAGTCCAACGCGCTCGAGCGCATCAGCAACGAATTCTCGCGCTCGGTCGTGAGCGCCATCCTGGAAGCGTTCTGATTGCCCGTCCTCTCCCAGGTTGACGTCCGCAAGCAGATTGCCGCCGGCACGGTAGGCCCTCTTTATCTGCTCGTCGGGCCGGACGACACCGGCCGAATGGCGCTGGCCGCCGAGTTCCTGGAGCTCGTCGAGGCCGACCTGCGACCGTTCAACGTGGACCGCCTGTACGGCGGCGAGACCTCTGCCGCTGAAGTCGTAGACGCCGCCCGCACGCTGCCAATGATGGTCCCGCGGCGCGTCGTGCTGCTGGTCCACGCCGAGCGGTTGCTGAACCCGAAGAAGGACCCGAAGAAGGATGTCGAGACCGATCTGCAGTTCCTGGAGGACTACTTCAAGGCGCCGCTCGATACGTGTTGTCTGGTGCTCGTCGCCGACAGCATCGACAAGCGCCGGTCGCTGACCAGGCAGTTGCTCTCGAAAGCGACGCTCGTGGAGTGCTCGGGGCCCGGCGATGTCGTCGAAGCCGCGAAGTGGGTGAAGGAACGCGTGGCGAAAGAGGGGATGGCGATCGACGCGCGTGCGGCGCGACTGGTGGCCGATCGCATCTGGCCCGACGTGTCGCGGCTCCGGTCCGACGTCGAGCGGCTGATTCTGTACGCGGCGGGGAACAAGGCCATCACCGAGACCGACGTCCAGGAGATTGTCGCGCCGGCGACCACGCCAGCCGACTGGGGCGTCACCAATGCGATCGAACGTGGATCGGCCAGGGACGCGCTGCGCGAGCTGAGCCTCATGATGGACAACGGCACGGTGCCGTACCTGATTCTGGGACAGCTTGCCTGGTTCGTGCGCACCAAGGTGCCGGCGCCGAAGGTCGGCTCGGCCATCGATGCCGTCTTTCGCACCGACCTCGCCATCAAGACTTCCGCGGGAGAGCCCAGGGCGCTGCTCGAACGGCTGGTGGTTGAGTTGTGCACGAGATAGGTGTTGGAGATGCGTACATTCGCAGATTCGCAGATTGTCAGATTGAATTGCGGATTGGCGAATGGCCAGCCGATAGGACAAGCCGCACGCCGAAATTGAGATAGCGCGCGCGCTCGAACGTGCGCGCCATGGGCACGTTCGCCAGATCCGTGTCCGCGCGGACGCGTTGGGCGCCGTCCGCGGCGAGAATTCGCGTCGCCTCGGCGAGCAGATCGGCCGCGTATCCGTGGCCTCGCATTTCAGGAACGACTGCGAGGTATCCGATCACGTGAGAATCCTCGTTCGCTGAGGGGATGGTGAAGCCAACCCGCTCGCCGTTTCGCGTGAAGGCCGTTCGCCACCATTCGCGATGGCCTCGCATGCCGCGATAATAAGCCAGCGTCTCGCGTGCGTGCCCCTCGAGACCCAGGCGGGCGACGCTCTCGATCGTCCCATGATCGAGACTTCCGAACGCCACCTGCTGGAACACGTTCAGGAACACGTCGTCGTCCGGCTCTGGAAAGAAAGTCAGCCGTTCGGAGGGCAAAGGCAGGCCGGACTCGGCGGTCCACTCGAAGCGAAGCCGCTCGAGTTGACGCGTCAGGCCGGCGGCTCTGGAAGCCGCGACGCGCCATTCAACTTCCGCGGACAACATCGGATCATCTCGCCAGTGCGGCTTCAGAAAGAGGTGAAGCTCAAAGGGGAGGGACGCCGCCTTCATCAGTGCGGTGCCCAGGCCTGCTCGATCGACGACCTCTCGATCGATCCAGAGGCAGTCGAGGATGAGCGGGTGGTCGTCCGACGGCGAGCCATACCAGATTGCGCAGCCCCTGATGCGCTGGCTCTCTTCGGCCAGCCAGATGCGGTCTACGCCGTAACTTCCGCTGGCAAGATACCGTGTGTAGATGGGTTCGTCGACCCAGCCAAGCGGGTCGGCGAGCACGAAAGGCAGGATGCGCGCGTGGTCGGACTCGACAGCGCGATGAATAAGCATCGAGGGCGTTATCAGTTGTCAGTTCTTAGTTGTCAGTTGTCAGTTCTCAGTGACGTCGCGACTGAGAACTGAATACTGAGAACTGAAAACTGAGAACTGAAAACTGAACCGGAACTTCTTTAGGCGCTTTTCGCCAGCCGCGCGTTCAGCCGCGACTTGTACCGGCTCGCGGTGTTGCGATGGATGATGCCCTTGCCGGCCATCCGATCGATGAGCGAGATCGCCTGGTTGAGCTGCTTCTTCGCGGCGGCCTTGTCCTTCGCCTCGATAACGGTGCGAATCTCTTTGAGGGTGCTGCGGAGCTGCGAGCGATACCTGCGGTTGCGCTCGCGGTGCACCAGGCTCTGCCGATGCGCCTTCAGCGCGGATGCGTGAGTAGCCACTAAATCTGTCCTCCCGGAAAACCCCTATTTTACACGAGTGCCCGGTCGGGCTAGGAGCCTGTCCGAGTAATATCATGGGTCGCGCGCATGGGGCTTGCGAGGCGAGATCGAGGCGCGAGAAGGAGGCGATGCGGGACATCGCCGACGACGAGCAACGATGAGGTCGCCCGCAACCCCCATGCGCCCTGCGGGTTCCGGCGGCGCGCCGGCATCTGCGGCGTTGCTCCTCCCTCAGATATTCCCGATATCCTCGGTCGTCGCGCCTTGCAGCTGCCAGCGCGGCGCTCGGAACGCGACCCATGCTATTACTCGGACAGGCTCCTAGCGCGAGACTTCTTCGAAGGTGCCGCTGGCGGGCTTGACGTTCGTGTAGGTGACGACGGGCTCGCCGTCGACGATTTCCGTGACCTTGTACATTTTCAGGCTCGGGCCGTTGCGGACGTTCCCCTGGATGCCGGTGATCTTGGCGACGTAGGTCCGCGTTTCCTTGTAAGGCGGCACTTTCGAGCCGTGCTTAGCCACTGCGCCAGGGCCCGCGTTATACGCCGCCAGCGCAAGCTGGACGTCGTCGTTGTAGCGGTCGAGCAGTTGACGTAGGTAGGTGACGCCACCCCGGATGTTCTCGGCCGGGTTGAACGGATCCAAGACCCCCAGCTCCTTGGCCGTGGCAGGCATCAACTGCATCAGGCCCATGGCGCCCTTGGGCGAGACCGCCCGCGGATTGAAGGCCGATTCGACCTGGATGACCGCCCTGACGAGCTCCGCCCGGACACCCTGAAGCCGGGAGTGCTGCAGGATAAAGGGCTCGAACTCGGGCTCGGACCGGGCAGCGAGGGCGGGCGCGACCGGAACCTTGACCGCCCGGGGTCCGCCGTTCTGGGGGCGGTCTGAGAGCGTCAGGATGCCATTGGCGTCCTGCCAGGAATAAGATCTGCGCCCGGGCAGGCATTGGCCAGCCAGCGACTACGCACAGGGCGAGCACCAGAATTACAAATATGTGCTTCAAGGTCAGTAAGTTAGGGGGGCAAGTCAGTCTACCGCCCTCGGCAGGCAGACGCAACTTGACCTGTTAGGAGTCTCGGCAGATCTGTAAAGGAACTTTAGGCCAGGGCTGTTTCGGCCAGTTTCTTCGCTTGGGCGAGTGCCCCACCCACCTGGTCTGGCAGGTTGCCGCCGGCTTCCGCGAAGTCGGGCCGGCCGCCTCCGCGCCCACCGATCAGGGGGGCCAGCTCTTTCACCAGGTTTCCCGCGTGGACCTTCGGTGCAAGGTCTTTGGTGACCGCCACGACGAGCGAAACCCGCCCGTCATCGACAGACCCGATGACGACGATGCCCGTTTTGATGCGATCGCGGTGTGCGTCCGCGAGCTGTCGAAGCTCGTCCTTGCCAAGCCCGCTCGCGGTTTGCGCGACGAACCTGCCCCTGGCGAATTCCGCTTCGTCGACGGTGGCGGCCGCCCCCTGCTGGCTGCCCTCGACCTTCAGCCGGCTGACCTCACGGGCCAGTCTCTTGTTTTCGGTTTGCAGGTGTTCGACCGCCGCCTGTCCGCGATCGGCCGTGGTGCCGAGCGCGGCCAGCACCTGGTCGAGCGAGCCGCGCATCGACTGATGGTGCTGGACGGCGCCCGCGCCCGTCAGTGCCTCGATACGGCGCACGCCGGCGGCCACGCCGCCCTCGGAGAGGATGGTGAAGAAGCCGATGTCCCCGGTCGCACGGCAGTGCGTGCCGCCGCACAGCTCCATGCTGAAGCCGGGAATCGAGACCACCCGTACGCGGTCGCCGTACTTCTCGCCGAAGAGCGCCATCGCGCCCGCCGCAATCGCGTCCTGCGTCGATCGTTCTTCGGTGACGACCGCTGCATTGCGGCAGATCTGCTCGTTGACAATCCGCTCGAGCTCGAGCACCTGCTCGGGCGAGACGGGCTGAGGCGTGCACGAAGTCGAATCGCAGCCGATCGGGCGCCACCAGAGAGCCGGCCTGTTTCACGTGCGAGCCCAGAACGTTCCGCAGCGCCGCATGGAGCAGGTGAGTGGCGGTGTGATTCCTGCGCGTCGCATCGCGTGTCGGCGCATCGACGTCGGCGGTGATGATGTCGCGTTCGCGCAACGTGCCGCTCTTCATGTGAATCCGGTGCAGCCGCGGCAGCCCCGCCGCGATTCTGGCCACACCCTGAACATCGGCTGACGCGCCCGAGCCGTCGGCGTGAAGCTGTCCGACATCGGACACCTGGCCGCCCGCTTCGAGGTAGAACGGCGTCTGTGCGAGCGCCGCATAGCCGTCCGCGCCCTCGGGCAGCTCGCTCACCTGGCGCCGTTCCCTGTCGAAGAGCGCGATCACGGGCGTACCTTTGACGCTCGTGGTCGTGTAGCCCTCGAAGCGATCGCCGGCGGCGCTCAGGCCCTGCTGGACCTGGTCGGACGAGAACACGAACTCCTGCGCCTTCTTGCCTTCGAAGGCACTCTTCGCGCGCGCCTTCTCGCGCTGGCCCTCCATCGCCCGTTCGAAGGCCTCGCGGCCGACGCCGACCTGTTTTTCGCCCGCGAGATCTTCGATGAAGTCGAGCGGAAGGCCGAACGTGTCGTAGAGCTTGAACGCGTCGTCGCCCGACAGCGTCCGCGCTGGCGAGGCGGCGGCCCGTTCGATCGCGTCTTCCAGCCTCGGCAGGCCGTCAGCGAGTACGGCACCGAAACGCTCTTCTTCGTTCCGCACCACGCTGACGACGGTATCGCGATTCGAGCGCAGTTCGGGATAGGCGTCGCCCATCTCTCGAACGAGCACGTCGACGATCCGATGCAGGAACGTCTCCGAGATGCCCAGCTTCATTCCGTGGCGCATGGCGCGGCGCATGATCTTGCGCAGCACGTAGCCGCGGAACTCGTTCGACGGCATCACGCCGTCGGCGATGAGGAACGTCATGGCGCGCGCGTGGTCGGCCACCACACGCATCGACACGTCGGACGCGCTCATCGAGCGCGCGTATTTCCTGCCGGCGAGCGTGCCGATGGCGTCGAGGAGCGGCGTGAACAGATCGGTGTCGTAGTTCGATTCGTGGCCCTGAAGCACCGCGGTGATGCGTTCCAGACCCATGCCCGTGTCGATTGACGGCGCCGGCAGCGGCTTCAGCGACCCGTCCGCCTGCCGGTCGAATTCCATGAACACGTTGTTCCAGATCTCGATGTAGCGGCTGCAACTGCATTCGACGCCGCGGCAGACCGGTTCGGGGCATGGAATCTTGTTGCCACGGAAGTAATAGATCTCCGAGCAGCGGCCGCAGGGGCCGGTATCGCCCATCTGCCAGAAGTTGTCGTCGGAGCCGAGCTCCGAAAGGTGATCGGCCGACACGTACTTCAACCAGTACTCGCGCGCCTCGACATCCCGCGGAATGTTCAGTTCGCCCTTGAAGACGGTGACGAAGAGTTTGTCCTTCGGAATCGCCCACACGCCGGTCAGCAGCTCCCAGGCGAACCCGATGGCGTCCTTCTTGAAGTAGTCGCCGAAAGAAAAGTTGCCGAGCATCTGGAAGAACGTGTGATGGCTCGGGGACGGTCCGACGTTCTCGAGGTCGTTGTGCTTGCCGCTGACGCGCATGCACTTCTGGCACGTCGTCGCCCGCTTGTAGTCGCGCTGCTCGTTGCCGAGAAACACGTCCTTGAACTGGTTCATCCCGGCGTTGGTGAAGAGCAGCGAGGGATCGTCCTCGGGGACGAGCGACGAGCTCGACGCGACGCGGTGTCCGTTCTGTTCGAAATACTCGAGAAACGACGAGCGGATCTCTCTCCAGGTGGTCATCTGTGGGCGTATTTTACTGTGGAACCACGAAGACACGAAGACACGAAGGGCCTGGGAGAAACGCGACGGCACGACGAGCACGACGGCACGACAAGGGAGGCCCGCGTTTTCTCTGCGGGGTGCGTCAGTGGGCTCAGGGCTGGTATCGACCTTGTGGGCCGCGAACGCGGCCCACGTTGCGAGAAGCAAAGCCGTGAATACAAGAGCAGCCCGATGCCCGCTCTTGTATTCGCAGTTTTGCTTCACGCAACGCGCCGGCGGCGCAAGGTCGATACGGTGCTCCGCGCCTCCGCGTTGAAGGTGGGCAACTAGCCCTTGGCCTTCTTTCGCATGGCGCTGGATGCGGCACTCGCTGAAAAGCCCTGGCGGACGAGATAGGCAAGAATCTTCCGGCGCTCGGCAGGATCGTTCAGCCGCTCCGGCTTGCCGCGAAGCCGCCGATCCAGTGCCACTTCGAGCAACGGCGCTTCGTCCTCGTCGCCGAACAGGTCTCTGATGATTTCCCGGGCGAGATCGCGATCGATGTGTATCGAGAGCAGCTTGCCCATGACGCGGCGGGGGCCGTGGCGCCTGATCCGCGCCTCGGTGCGTGCGAGGGCCGCCGCCGTACGGCGATCGTCGATCGTGCGATTGTCGATGAGGCGCCGGACCGCGTTCGCGATGGCCGCGGGGGAGTAGCCCTGCTCGTGGAGGCGCGATCGCACCTGCCCCTCGGACAGCTCGCGCGCCGAGAGCCAGCGGAGCGCGCGCACATAGGCAGCAGTCGAAGAATCGGGATCCTCGGGCGGCCGGCCTTTCCTCACCCGGAGGATTCTACCCTCCGAACCTCGTCAGGCCGGGAATTTCAGAGCCGCCGCCGCCCGTCACGCTGCTCGCCATCTGGTCGCGCGCCGTGTCGGCCGTCGTGGAGATGCCCTGCACCTTCAGCTTGAACTCGTCCACGTTGGACGCCCAGCGCAGTGCCTCTTCGAGTGAGATGAAGCCCTGCTGGTACAGTCCGAAGATCGACTGGTCGAACGTCTGCATGCCGTACTGCGACGTGCCCTGGGCGATGGCGCTGTTGATGTTGTGCGTCTTTTCCTTGTCGATGATGCAGTCGCGGATGAAGGCGGTCGCGATGAGGACTTCCACCGCCGGCACGCGGCCGCCGGCGTCGATTCTCGGAATGAGGCGCTGCGAGATGACCGCTTTCAGCACCGCCGCCAGCTGCAGGCGGACCTGCTTCTGCTGGTGCGGCGGGTAGACCGCGATGATGCGGTTGATCGTTTCGGTGGCGTCGAGCGTATGAAGGGTCGAGAAGACCAGGTGGCCGGTCTCGGCCGCGAGCAGGGCCGTTTCGATGGTCTCGAAGTCGCGCATTTCGCCGACGAGAATGACGTCGGGATCCTGACGGAGCGCGCTGCGCAGCGCGTGCGCGAACGACCGGGTATCGACCGAGACCTCGCGCTGATTGACGATCGATCGGTTGTCGCGGTGCAGGAACTCGATCGGATCTTCGACCGTCATCACGTGCGCGCTGCGCGAGCTGTTCACGTGGTCGATCATGGCCGCCAGCGTCGTGCTCTTGCCGCTGCCGGTGGTGCCGGTCACCAGCACGAGCCCGCGCTCCTCGTCGGAGATCTTGCGCAGCACCGGCGGCAGCAGCAGGTCGTCGACGGTCAGAATCTTCGTCGGAATGACGCGGAGCACCATCCCCATGGTGCCGCGCTGCTGGAAGATGTTGACGCGAAAGCGGCCCAGGCCGCCCACGCTGTAGGCCAGGTCGACTTCCTGCGACTTGAGGAACTTGTCGCGCTGCTCGGGCGCCATCATCTTCGCGCCCATGGAGAGCGTGTCGTCGTTGGTCAGCCGCTTCTCTTCGCTGACCGGGATCAGCAGGCCGGAGATGCGCGCCATCGGGTACGCGCCGACTTTGATGTGCAGGTCGGACGCACCCTTGGCCACGGCCACACGAAGAAGATCGTCGATATTCATAAAAAAAGGGGCAGAGAGAAGCTCTCTGCCCTTTTATCGGATCTTCCGGGTGCCGTGTTTAGCGCTTTTTGGCGGCGGCGGTGACCATTTCGGGCACGTACGTCAGCCATCCGTGGGTGTCGGGGGCCTTGCCCGCGATGGTGTCGAGGAACCGGCGCTGTATCGCTTCGGTGACGGGCCCGCGGCGGCCGGCGCCGACCTGGATCTTGTCGACCGAGCGCACCGGCGTGATTTCAACGGCCGTCCCGACGAAGAACACTTCGTCGGCGATGTACAGCATCTCGCGCGGAATGTTCTCCTGCGACACGCGGTAGCCGAGATCCTGCGCCACCTGCACCACCATGTCGCGCGTAATGCCGGGCAGAATCGAGGCGCTCAGCGGCGGTGTGTAGATGGCGCCGTTCCGGACGACGAAGATGTTCTCGCCGCTGCCTTCGCTGACAAAGCCGAACGTGTCGAGGGCAATCCCTTCGCTGTATCCGTTCGCTTCCGCCTCCATGCGGATGAGGGCGGCGTTCGCGTAGTTGCCGCTCGTCTTCGAGAGCGAGGGGAACGTGTTGGGCGCCATGCGGTTCCACGAGCTGACGCACACGTCGACGCCCTTTTCGAGCGCGTCGGCCCCGAGGTAGGCGCCCCATTCCCAGACCATGATGGCCACATCGACGGGGCAGGGCTTCGGATTGACACCCAGCGCGTTGTACCCGCGATACATCAGCGGGCGGATGTAGCACGCCTTGAAGCCGTTGGCCTGAACGGTTTCGACGACCGCCTTTTCAAGCTCTGCCTGGGTGTAGGGCGCGTCCATCCGGTAGATCTTGGCCGAAGAGACGAGTCGCGCCATGTGGGCGTCGAGGCGAAGGATCGCCGAGCCCTTGGGCGTGTCGTACATCCTGGCGCCTTCGAAGACGCCGCTGCCGTAGTGGATGACGTGCGAGGCGATGTGGATGGTCGCGTCCTTCCAGTCCACGAGCTGCCCGTTCATCCAGATCTTGCCGGTGCCCGCAAATGCCATGCAAAAAGCTTAGCATTTACTGCGCTTCGCCACAAAACGGGCAGCGCGCCGATCGGGCCTGCAGAGGCTTGCGGCAGTGCCAGCAGAAGCGTGGTTGCGGCGTCACGCGCGCCCGCAATCGAGCATGGATGTCGAGGACATCGTCGGGAGGTGGCACGGCCACGGGCGGCGCCGCCGGCGTCTGCCGCGGCGTGACGGGCAGGGTCTTCCGTCCTCCCCGGGTGGCGAGGAGGTCGTTCAGCAGATCGCTGGCGCGCTGGTAGCGGGCTTTGACGTCCGGCGCAACCGCCTTCATCACGATGTCGTTGATCTTCGAGGGGATCTTCGGATTGCGCGTGCGCGGCGGCGACACGAGCTCGCCTTTCATCAGCTTTTCGAGATCGGCCGGGGTCGGCGTGTTGTAGGGCAGCACGCCGGTGAGCATCTGGTACATCGACACGCCGAGCGAGTAGATGTCCGAGGCGAAGACGGTCTTGCCATGAAACTGCTCGGGTGCCATGTAGGGCGGGCTGCCGATCACCGTGGTGCCGTGCGCCGCGATCTCGATGAAGCGTGATGTGCCGAAGTCGGCGACCTTCGCGACCCCGCCTTCGGTCACCAGGACGTTGCCCGGCCGCAGGTCGCGATGAATGACGCCCTGCTGGTGCGCATGATCGAGGGCGTTGCAGATCTGGCAGGTGTAGTCGAGCGTGCGCTGAAGATCGAGCTTGCCGTCGCGCGAGATCACTGTCTCGAGCGTGTCCCCGCGCACGTACTCCATCACGATGAAGAAAATGTTCTCCTGCTTTTCGGCCGTCAGAATCGACACGATGTTCGGGTGATTCAGACTGGCCAGCAGGCGCGGCTCCTGCAGCAGGTCGCCGAAATCCACGTTCTGCCGGTGCGGCACCTTGATCGCGACCTTCTTGTCGATCCAGGTGTCTTCGGCGAGGTAGACAGTACCCGAACCCGCCACTGCCGAGTGGAGAGAGGATTTTTGTACTTTCCGACCGTCTGACCGCGGAAAAACACTGGACGAAGTATACAGGGGAGTCTTGAGTCGAAGAGTCTTGGGAGTCGGAAGAGTCCTTGGCGTCGCGAGAGTCCCTGGAGTCCGTGGGAGTCCGGAGGAGGCCGGAAGCCCGAAGACGGCAGTCGAAGGATAGAATCCTGCCGTGCATCGGTTCTACGCGCCTGCGTTCGCCGCTGACGCCGTGTTCGAGCTGCCGGCAGACGAGGCTCGTCATGTGTCGCGTGTCCTTCGGCTGCGTGCCGGCGATGCGATTGCGGTCTTCGACGGCCAGGGCCGCGAGGCGGTGGCGCGGGTGGAGACCGTCAGCGCCACGCGCGTCAGCGTGAAGGTCGTCGAGCCGCGTGCCCCCGCGCCCGAGCCGCAGGTCCGCGTGACGCTGGCGCAGGCGCTGCTCAAGAGCGACAAGATGGATCGCGTCATTCGCGATGCCGTCATGCTCGGTGTTGCGGCCGTTCAGCCATTCGTGAGCCGGCGCACCGACGTGCCCATCAAAGCCGTCGCCGATGGCGGCCGCCAGGACCGCTGGGATCGGACGGTCATCTCTTCGGTCAAGCAGTGCGGCCGCGCCGTTGTGCCCCTCGTTCACCCGACAAGGGCGCTGCACGACGTCCTTACGTCAACCGCGGCCGAAACACGGCTGATGTTCGTCGAACCAAACGCTCGCGCCGAGGTGGGGGATCTGACGAAGCTGGAAGGGCTGCGGCCGTCAACGGCGATGGTTCTCATCGGACCGGAAGGTGGCTGGGATGCCGCCGAACTGGATGCGGCCGTGGAAGCCGGCGTCACGCTCGTGACGCTGGGCCGCCGGACCCTCCGCGCCGATGCGGCGGCGGCGGCCGCGATTGCGGTGCTTCAGTATGTCTGGAAGGATCTCTGACATGCGCGCAAGGCATGGCCTGTCGATGGCGATGGCCGCGGCGGTCCTGTTGCTGCCTTTTGGATCGGCATCGAACTCCGACGCTCAATCGAAGAACGCCGACCACGTGATCGTCGTTACCCTCGACGGGATGCGGTGGCAGGAAGTCTTTTCCGGCCTGTCGAGCGCGCTCGTCAACGAGACCGACGGCGGCGTCCGCAATGCCGATGCGATCGAGCGGCGGTTTGGCGGGACGACCGCGGAAGAGCGGCGCCGGCGGCTGATGCCGTTTCTGTGGTCGGTCGTGGCCAGAGACGGGCAGATCTTCGGCGATCCGTCGGCCGGCAGTGACGCGCGCGTCACAAACGGCGTGGCGATTTCGTATCCGGGCTACAACGAGATGTTCGCCGGATTCCCCGACGCGAACATCACGACCAACGCTCGCACCTTCAATCCCAATGTCACCGTGCTCGAATGGCTGAATGGCTTGCCGCCGTTCAGGGGCAGGGTCGCCGCGTTTTCGTCGTGGGTACTGCTGCCGTGGATCCTGAACGAGCCCCGAAGCGGTATTCCGTCGAACGCGGACGGTCTGCTCATCCGCGACGTGGATTCCGATGCGGCACGGATGGTGAACGAGCTGGCGGGAGGACTGCCCCAATACTGGACGGAGTCGAAGTTCGACGCGCCGACGGCGGTTGGCGCAATCGAGTACCTGCGCCGCAAGCGTCCTCGTGTGCTCTACGTGATGTTCGAGGAAACCGACGAATGGGCGCATGGACGGAGGTACGACCTGTATCTCGACGCCGCGTTTCGCAACGACGGATTCATCAAGCGCTTGTGGGAGACCGCGCAATCGCTGCCCGACCACAGGGGCCGCACGGCGCTCGTCATCACCACCGATCACGGTCGAGGTGCGTCGGGGATGGATTGGCCGGGTCACGGCGCAAAAGTGCCGGGTGCCGACAAAATCTGGATTGCCACGATCGGTCCGGGCGTCGCCCCGCTGGGGGTGCGGAAGAACGTCCAGGTGACCCAGGGTCAGGTCGCGGCCACGATTGCCCGGCTGGTGGGGCAGGACTACAACCGTGTCTCAGCGAGAGCGGCGGTGCCGTTACCCTTGCAGTGACGCGAAGACGCCGCAGAGCCATTCGTCTTCCTGGTTGACTCTCCCGCGCCCGAGAAAATTCTGCAGCGCCGTCATGACCGGTTGCTTTTCGGTCTCCATGAACCCGCTGACGATCAAGGATCCGCCCGGTTCGATGAGGCACGCCAGCGCTTCCGCCGATCGCTCGACGAGCGCGCCCGTCAGGTTCGCGAGCGCGACGTGGCCCCGCAGCGCCATGTCGCGGAAGTCCCCTTCTTCGAACTGAATGCGATCGTCCACGCGGTTCAGGTGCGCGTTCTCGCGCGCGTTTTCGAGCGCGTCGGGATCGATGTCGACGCCGATGGCCGACCGCGCGCCGAGCTTGATCGCGGCGATGGCCAGCACACCCGAGCCGCACCCGATGTCGAGCACCGTGCAGTGGTCGAGAGGCAGCTCTTGCAAGGCCCTGAGCGCCAGCCGCGTCGTCGGATGGTGACCCGTGCCGAACCCGGTGGAGGGCTGGATAACCACCACGAGGGGTCGGGAGGGGTTTTCGGCGCTGTCGCGCGAAAACTCTTCCCGACCCCTCGCGACCTCGACGTCCCACGGCGGCGCGATCACAATCCGGCCGACGGTGATCGCCTTCAACTGCGCCTGCGATCGCGCGGCCCAGTCTTCGTCTTCCACATCGAGTCGTTTGACGTACACGTACGAACCGAACGCCACGGCCAACGCGTGTGCCGCGGCGTCGCGCGACGCCGGCGTCGTGAAGAACGCCCGCAGTGGGCCTTCTTCTTCGGATTCGTGAATGGCCGTCGGTTGGAAATCATCGAGCTCGGCGATGACGAGCTCGACGAGCGGAGGATCGCAGCCTGGAACGTGAACCTCCAGGGCGGGCCAGGACTTACCCAAAAATGTCTTTGACCTTGTCGAAGAGATTCTTTTCGTCCTCCGGCGCGCCGGCCGGCCGGGGCTGGATTTGTTCCTTCGGCAGCGCCTTGCTCAACTGCTCGAGCAGCGCGCGCTGTTCCTTGTTCAGCTTCTTCGGTGTCACCGCCTGCACGGTGAAGTAGAGGTCGCCCTTGCCCCGGCCCGACACGTCGGGCATTCCCTTGCCGCGGAACCGGAAGACCGTTCCCGATTGCGTGCCTTCGGGCACCTTGAACCCCTCGTGCCCGTCGAGCGTCGGGACTTCGATGGTGCCACCCAGCGCGAGCGTGGTGAAATTCAGCGGGACCTCGCAAGCCAGATGGTTGCCGTCGCGACGGAAGAAGGGATGTGGCGCCACCTCGATGAACACGTAAAGGTCGCCTGCCGGGCCGCCCTGTGGACCGCTTTCGCCTTCGCCGCTGATGCGCAGGCGCTGGCCGTCGGCGATGCCCGCGGGAATCTTGACCGTCAGCTGCCGCTCCTTCGCCGTGCGGCCCGCCCCCTTGCACCCGGCGCAGGGCTTCGCGATGATGCGCCCGGTGCCGTTGCAGCGCGAGCAGGTGCGCGCGACCGTGAAGAATCCCTGCTGGAACCGCTGCTGTCCTCGGCCCTGGCACTGCGGGCAGGTCGTGGGACTGCTGCCGGCTGCGGCGCCCGAACCGTGGCACGTCTCGCAGGTTTCGAGGCGGGGAATCTGAATCGCCGTCTCGACACCCTTGGCCGACTGCTCGAACGAGATCTCCAGGTCGTAGCGCAGGTCGCTGCCGCGCTCGGGACCGCCGTGCCGGCCCCCGCCGAAGAAGTCGCCGAAGATGCCGCCGAAAATGTCCTCGAAGCCCGCGAACGTCGATGGATCGAACCCGGCCCCCGCCTGGGACGAGACCCCGTCGTGGCCGAACCGATCGTACCGCGCGCGCTTCTCACCATCCGAGAGAATCGCGTACGCCTCGGCGGCCTCTTTGAATTTCTCTTCGGCGGCTTTATTGCCCTCGTTCCTGTCGGGATGGTGTTGAAGCGCGAGCTTGCGGTACGCGCTCTTGATCTGCGGGTCTGCCGCAGTCTTCGGCACCCCGAGGACCTCGTAGTAATCCCTTTTGCTCACGCTTTCGCTACTTTCACCATGGCGGGCCGTATCAGCTTGTCGCCGAGCCGATAGCCGCGCGTGAATTGTTCCGTCACCTCGCCCTCGCGGCGATCGGGGGCGGCTTCGTATGCCACCGCCTGGTGAAGCTCGGGATCGAAATCGGTCCCGACGGCGTTGATGATGGTCACGCCGCGCTTGCGCAGCATCTCGATGAGCGCGCGATGAATGATGTCGAGCCCCTGGCGGTAGGATTCGGCCCCCGGCGCGTCGCTTTGCAACGCGCGCTCGAAATCGTCGATCACCGGCAGCAGGTCCTGAATGAGATCGATGGCCGCATACTGCGCCGTGTCTTTCCGCTCGCGGTCGATGCGCTTGCGATAGTTATCGAACTCGGCTGCCTGTCGCAGCAGCCTGTCCTGCAGGCTCTCCCGCTCTTTGCGAAGCTCGGCGAGCTCGTCGGCAGGGGCCGCCGTGGCGGCGGTCGCCGGCGAGGCCCCCTCTTCCTGCAGACCTCCGGCTTCTTCCGGTACATCGGCAGCATTGGAACGTGTGGACTGATCAACCATGATTCGTGCCCGTTGATTACATGCTGTCGCGCAGGACCCGTGAAACCGCCTGTGCGACACCGTCGACGACGGCAATGGTTCGCGAGTAGTGCATGCGCATCGGTCCGATGACGCCCACGGTGCCGCGACGCGTACCGTCGGCGTAGGTCGACGCGATGATGCTGAATGGACGTAAATCCGCGGCGCGGTGTTCCTGGCCGATGACGATCGTCAGCCCGGGACCGTCGATGTATTCGTTGAGCAGCCGCACGAGCCGCTCTTTCTCTTCGACCATCCGCAGCAGCGCTTTGAGCGTGCTGATGGAGATGTTGGCGTCTTCGCTGGTTTCGTCGAGCAAAGACGAAGCGCCGTCCACAAAAAGCGGCGACTTCTTCGGCAGCTCTTCGAGCCCGGTACGCGCCAGCTTCAGCGCGCGGGAACGCAGCGCGTCGGCGAGCGTCCGCTCGTGCCGCAGCCGCTCCATCACCGCCAGACGGATGTGCTCGAGCGGCATGCCGGCAAATTCGGTGTTCAGGTAGTTCGCGGCCTGCCGGAGGTCGTGCGAATCGATTTCCTCCCCGACATCGATCGCCTTGCGCGACACCTGTCCGCCGTCCGCGACGACGATGACGAGCACCTTGGTCGCGCTCAGCGGGACGAACTCGATTTCCTTCAGGATGCCCTCCGAGGTCATCGGTAGGGCAAAAGCGACGAGCCGCGCCGTGCGCGAGAGCACCTGCGACACGGCCGCCAGGACGTCTTCGGCAAGCGCCGGTGTTCCGGCATCACGCCGCAGCTGCGCTTCGACGGCCGCCCCGCCGCGCACCGAACGGGGAGCGGCAAGGAGCTGGTCGACATAGAAGCGATATCCACGGTCCGTGGGGATGCGGCCCGCCGACGTGTGGGGCTGCTGGAGGTAGCCCAGCTCCTCCAATTCGACGAGCGTATTCCGGACGGTGGCAGACGAAACGCTCAGACCGGACAAGGCGGCCAGGCGCGTCGAGCCCACCGGCTCTCCGCTCTCGATGTATTCGGCAACGAGCGCGGCCAGTATCTGGGCCGCTCTTGCTGAAGGCTGTGTCATGTGGAGGTTAGCAGTCGCGTCTGTCGAGTGCTAAAGAAGATTATACCCCTTACGGCGAGACCTTCGGAAACGGCGCTTTGGAAGGCTTTTCCCAGCGCATCGATACCGCGGCGACCTTGGGGTCCAGAATCCTTCCCCGGCGCACGGCGATGAGCTCGGCCAGAATCGCGACGGCGATTTCTTCCGGGCTCACGGCGCCGATATCGAGCCCGACCGGTGCGTGCACGCGCTGCAGGCATTCGGGGGGCATGCCCTCTTCGAGCAGGGCATCGTAGATGCGCGTCACTTTGGCTTTGCTGCCAATCAGCCCCAGATAGCGGAGGTCGCGGGCGGCGAGCGCGCGCAGCGCGTCAAGGTCGTGCGTATGCCCGCGCGTCACAATCACGACGTACGCATGGGAGGGCAGGTCGGCGCGGTGCAGCCAGTCGGGGATCGTCTCGACGATCACCTCTTCGGCATCCGGAAAGCGCTCCGTGTTCGCGAACTTCTCGCGGTCGTCGAGCACGTGCGTCCTGAACCCGATGGTGTGCGCGAGCCGGGCCAGGTGATAGCCGACATGCCCGGCGCCGATGACGTACAGCCGCGGTGTGGCTTCGAGCGGCTCGATGTACACCTGCATCTGGCCGCCGCACACCAGCCCGTTCTCCTGGGCAAAATCGTCGTTGAGGTCGTACTTCACCAGCTGGGGCTTGCGAGACTGAATGGACTCTTTCGCCTTCCAGAACGCATCGTTCTCGTAGCAGCCCCCTCCGATGGTGCCGACGGTACGGCCGTCCGGAAAGACGAGCATCTTCGCGCCCACGCGCTGGGGCGTCGAGCCGTTCGCCGACACGATGGTCACGAGCGCGGCTTCTTCCCCCCGCTCGAGCGCTTCGGTCAGCGCTTCAAAAACCTCTTGGGACATGTATACAGATTATAGGGGGTTCGTGGGTTCGTTGGTTCGTGGAGTTCGTGGGGTTCGCCAGGCTCGAGAAGGTTCGTCGGGTTCGTTAAGTTCGTTGGTTCGTAAGTTCGTCAGGTTCGTGGTTCGTCGGGTGCCAGGGCTCGCCCGGGCTGGGATGTCTTACGAACCACGAACCTTGCGAACCTACGAACCCGACGAACCGACGAACTTACGAACTAAAACCGATGTATTTCACAAAGTTCGTGCGGCTCCGAGCCGCTCAGGAAGCACTCGCTGTACACGCGCAGGCACCCCGGCAGGGCCGTCGCGCCTGTGTCCCGATCGACATCTACGAAGTTGATGTTGTCCGGGACGTCGAAAGCGTGGTCGCCGCGGCCCGCCAGCGCGCGCTGCATGAAGCTGAGCCAGATGGGGAGGGCCGCCTGTGCGCCGCTGAGGCCGAGCGCCTGATTGTCGTCCAGCCCCACCCAGACGACGGTCAGCAGCTCGGGGGTGAAGCCGACGAACCACGCGTCGCGCAAGTCATTGGTGGTGCCCGTCTTGCCGGCCGCGTCGAGGCTGAAGCCCGATGCCCGCACCGCGGCGCCGGTGCCCTCGCTCAGGACGCTCCGCATCATGTTGGTCACGAGATACGTCGTATCGGCCCGCGCCACCCGTTTGGTCGCCGACTCCTTGGCCACGATGTCCTTCTCGCCACGCTCGATGCGCAAGAGCGATCGCAGCGCGCGCGTCTGCCCGCCGTTGGCGAAGATCGTGTACGCCGAGGCGATGGTCATGGGCGTGGCTTCGAACACCCCGAGCGCGATCGACGGGAACGCGCGGGGTGCCGTGCCCGCGCCGATGCGGCGCCACAGGTCGGCGACGCGGTCGTAGCCGGCCGCCTCGGCGACCTTCACGGTCGCGGCGTTCCGCGACATCGCGAGGGCCCGGCGGAACGTGATGTGGCCGTCGTACTCGTTCTCGTAGTTCGCGGGCGTCCACGGTGTGCCGTTCGCATCGAAGGTCGTCGGTTCGTCGTTCACGAGCGTCGCCGGCGACAGCGCGGCGCCATCTTCGGCGGCGCGTTCGAACGCCGCCAGGTAGACGAACGGCTTGAACACCGATCCCGGCTGGCGATTCGCGCTGACCGCGCGATTGAACTGCGACTGGTTGTACGACCGCCCGCCGACCATCGCGAGGATGTCGCCCGTACGCGGATCGACCGCGATGAGCGCGGCCTGCGGCACGCGGGGTCGTTTCCGGCGCGAGAGCAGCTGATCGACCTTGGCAATGCCGTTGCTGACCGCGTCCTGCGCGAACCGCTGCAGGTGCAGGTCGAGCGTCGTGTAGACGTCAACCGCCTCGGTGGACTGCGTGACGCTCGGGAACTGCTCGGCGAGCGCCAGGCCGGCGAAGTCGACGAAATACGGCGCCTCGGCGTCGAGCGCGCGCGCCACCGGTGAAAGCGGTTCCTGCGACGCGCGCTCGGCCGCATCTGCGGAAATGAAGTCGCCGCTGACCATCGCTCTCAAGACGACGTTCCGGCGTTCGCGCGCCTTGGCGGCCGCATTGAAGGGCGACAGCGTGTTGGGCGACTGGATGATGCCGGCAATCGTGGCCGCCTCGCCGAGCGACAGGTTGTTGACGTCCTTGCCGAAATAGAGCCGCGCGGCTTCGGCCACCCCGTGAATCGCAAACGACCCGCGATTGCCGAGATACACATCGTTCAAGTAGAGCTCGAGCACTTCTTCCTTGGTCGCCCTGATGTCGAGGACGACCGCCATGAACTGCTCTTGAATCTTGCGGCGCCAGGAGCGCTGGCGCGTCTGCTGCTCGACGAGCATTTCCTCGGTCAGGAAAAAATTGCGGGCCAGCTGCTGCGTGATGGTGCTGGCGCCTTCCAGGTACGGCCGGTTGCCGAAGATATTGGTGAATACGGCGCCGACGATACGGATCGGGTCGATCCCGGGGTGGGAGTAATAGCGCTGATCTTCGATGGCGAGCACCGCGTCGACCATGCGCGACGGCAGCGCAGACAACGGCACCTGCCGTTGTTTGACCCGCGCCTGAATGAGCGCGGTCAGCATCGGCGCGTCCATCGTGACGCGGGAGATCGCCTGTTTCCCGACCGACAGCGCCTCGATCCTGTTGCCCCCCGCCGTCGGCGGCGGCTGGCCCCGGCCGCGCCGCGGCGGACCCGGCCGCTGGAAGCTCACGATAACGGTCTTGCCTTTGTGACTTCCTGCGCGAGGCGTGATGCTCACCAGCGGCGCCGGTGACGGCGAACTCGCCGGCTTTCTCGGCCTGCGTGCGCTGGGCGTATCCGAGGTCGTTGAGCCGATCGAGCAGCTCTTTCTGCGAGATGTTGTCGCCGCGCCGGATTTCGAGCGGCCGCGCGAAGACGCGCGGCAGCACGCGATCGCGCTCGCCGTGGAGGCGCGCGTCGATCATCCGCGAAAAGGACACGTAGTAGTAGCCGGTGAGGGCGCACACCACGACGAACATCGTCGCCGCGGAGATGGCGATGTATTTCGTCGCTTTGGGGTTGGCGCGCGCCAGCACGACCAGGCGGTCGCGCAGGACGACGAGCTGTTCCCTCGCCCACACGAGCCTTGATTTCGGCTTTGATGGCATTTATAAGGTCAGCACCCAGTGGTGGCCGATATCGAGCGGCAACTCGTCCACGAGCCTTTGGACGAACGCCGGGCCGTAACGGTTGAGCAGGGCAATCGTGCCGAGCGCCCGTTCCTGGGGGATGCCATCGGGAAACGCCTGGGCCTGGGCCCGCGCGAACTGACGCCGCAGCGTGTCGTCGCGTTTCTTGGCCGCGCTGATGATTTTCCCGCCGAGCGCGGTCAAATCGTGCTCGAGCTTGCCCAGCGTCGATTTCGCCGCCCCCTCGAGCGTGGCGTCAATCGACCCGACGGTTGCGATGATGGCCGCCATCTTCTCCTTGATGGTGTTATCGGCATCTTTCATCGCCCGGTCCACCGACTCGGGCAGCGATGCCGCGAGGAGCCGGTTGAGCGCCGATTCGTCGCGTGGCTGCAGCGATTCGAATGGCACGGCGTACTTCTCCAGAAAACGCGCGCCCGCCGAATCGAGCACCGTGGCGCTCGCCCGGGGGAACATCAGCGGCATCGGCACGCCGAAATGCGCGTACACCTCGCGGAGCTGCCCGAGATAGGCCAGCTCGTTGGGACCGCTGACGTAACACACGGTCGGGAAGAGCGCGTCCTGCACAATCGGGCGCACGAGCACGTTCGGGCTGAAGGTCTCGGGCCGCGTGCGGGCGACTTCTACAAGATCGGGCGTGGCGGTGCCGATCGGTGTTCGTGCGCCATCGAGGCGAAAGAGCGCCACAGCCGAGGCAGCGGAGGCTTCGACCTGCGCGTGGTATCCCGCCGCGTGCAGACGCTTGCCCGCGGCGTCTGCGAGCGCCCACGTCCGGCCAGGATGCCGCAGCTCGTGTTCGAAGATCCCGCTGACGATCGGCTTCGACGCGCGATCGAAGCACTCGAACACGACGACACCCAGCCCGCCCAGGTGTTTGTCGAGCAGCCGGGCGAACGCGTCCGACATCGTGACACCGGGCCGGTAGGCGGATTTCAGATCCTCGATGAGCTCGGCCGTAAAATCGGTTGGCGGCAGCACGGTCGAGAGCTGACCGATCGCCGCGTCAATCTCTTCGCCCAGCGTGATCCGGCAAATCGGCGTCGACCCGGCTCCGGGCGGCGAGGGCAACGTGATGGCATGACGCTGCTGCTCGGCGTCGAGGACCGACACCGATGCCACTTCATCCCAGTCGTGATCCTCGGATTCGACCCAGAAGACCGCGACGGCCGGAAGGCCGTGCTCCTCGGTGACGCGCGCGGCGAGTTTGGCCGCTGTCAGTCCCTTGTACAACGTGAACAGTGGACCACCGAACAGTCCCGCCTGCTGTCCGGTCACGATCGCGACGCTCTTCGGATCGGCGAGGCGGGCCGCCGCGTCGCGCGCGGCCTGTGGCGCGTGACGGCGTTCGAGCTGATTCGAAAGAATGCGGCTGAGCCCGGCTCGATCGCGCGGATGCTGCTGCGCGTTGGCAATTGAGGTTGCCCACGCTGCGCGCGAGGCGGGATCGCCCGAAAAAAACGGCGCCAGCGCTGAGAACTGGAATGCGTAGTCGGTGGCGAGCTGCTTGACCCAGGGAAATCGTCTGAGATCGACAGGAATGTGCAACGAATTTATGTTACCATTCGCCCACTGAACCGCGAAGATTCTGTCCTCTATTTTCCTCCCGAATCATTCGGGCCGTTCAGGGTTCTCCATCAGATTGGTGCGGGCACGCTGGGTCCGGTGTTTCGTGCGTACGAGCCGGCCGGCGCCAATCGCGATCGGCTCGTGGCGATCAAGGTGTTTCGTCTCGATCTCACGCCCGAACAGGCCGCCTCGCTCGTCGCGGAGCTGAACGCGCTCGTCGCCGCGGATCTCACGCATCCCCACATCGCCGCGCCGATCGGCGCGGGCCTCGAACATGGCACGGCCTATCTCGCGCAGGAGTACGCCGTGGGCGAGTCGCTCGACGTCGTGCTCCGTGAAAAAGGACCGATGACGATTGCCGGCGGGGTGGCGCTCGTCGACGCGCTGGCTGGCGCGCTCGATTTCGCGGCCGACCGCGGCGTTCGTCACGGCTCGCTGCATCTGCGCGACATCCTCGTCGGGGCCGATGGTCCGCGCGTCACGGGGTTCGGTATCTCGCAGGCGTTGACGAAGATTGGCGCGAAGCGTCCAACGCGGCCGCAGTATTCCCTGCCCGATGGGCCCTCGGATGTGTATTCGCTTGGCGCGATCGCGTTCGAAGCCGTCACCGGGAAGCGGGCGTCGCAGGATAATCTCGCGGATTTCGAGCAGCAGAACGGCGTCGAGCTGCGCAGCGCGTTCGACGTCGCGCTCAACTCGAACCCGGAGCTGCGGCCGGAGCGTGCGGGCGATTTCGCGGAAGTCGTGCGCGATGCGGCGGAGATGACGGCCGAGGCCGAGCGGAACAGCATCGTGACCGCCTCAACAATGACCCCGCCTGCGGTGGCGAGTGCGGAGCCAGCCGATCTGGATCTGCACGTGCCAACGCCGTCGCCGGCGGTGGAAGCGCGCGGGGAGGATCCGGTCAACGCGTTGGCGGAAGCCGACTTGCCGCCGCCGTTTCCGGTCAGCTGGTCGGCGCAGCCCCCGCGCGCGCTGCAAAGCGAGGTGCCCATGGAGCCCGAGACGCGGCGATGGCCGATCGTCGTGAGCTTTCTTGCGTTTGCGATGGTGGCCGCGTTCGCGGTGTCGTACTTCCTGCAGTCGCGCGGAAATGTGCCCGCGGGCGAGCCAGACACGGCGGTTCAGGAGACGACCGTCGACGTCCCGCGCACGTCGCCGCCGGCTGCGGCGCCCGAGCCGCCGCCAGCCAAAAGTACTCAAGGTGTACGCGAGCCCGCGCCGTCAGCGGCGCCGCCGGCGCCCGTGCCCTCGCGCCCGGCATCAGGAGCCGTGCGTCGCACACCAACCGGCAGCCTGCTCGTGCGCACGGCGCCAAGCGATGCCGACATTCTTGTCAACGGACGCGCGCACGGAAAAACACCGCTCGTGCTGCGCGACCTGACGCTCGGATCGTATACGATTCGAATAGCGCACGACGGCTACGCGGTCGAAGAACGCACGCTTCAACTCACGTCGCAGCGGCCGGTGTTTTCAACCACGATCAATCTGCGTGCGGCGCCCGCGGCTCCGGCGGCGCGCGGCGGGCCCGAGGAAAAGTCGGGCCCCGGCGGGCTGAACGTGCAGTCGAGACCGTCGGGCGCGCGCGTGTATGTCAACGATCGGCTGGTGGGCTCGACGCCCGTGACGATTCCGGACGTGCCGGGAGGGGCCGCATCGGTGCGCATCGAACTGGACGGCTACGAGACCTGGATCACGACCGTGCGCGTCGGCGCAGGCGACGAGACCAGGGTGGCGGCCTCTTTGGAGAGAAAACCGGGTCAATGAACGCGGTTCTGGCTTTGGAAAATGGCACGGTCTATCGCGGCACCGCCGCCGGCGCCACGGGTGTGGCGCGCGGCGAAGTCGTGTTCAACACCAGCATGACGGGTTATCAGGAAGTCCTCACCGATCCGTCGTATGCCGGTCAAATCGTGACGATGACGTCGCCGCAGATCGGGAACTACGGTGTCGCGCCCGACGATGTCGAGTCGACCTCGCCGCAGGTGGCCGGATTCATCATGCGCGAGGAATCACCGATCGCAAGCAACTGGCGCGCGGCGGGCACGCTGCGCGACTATCTCGTCTCGAACAATATCGTCGCCATTGCCGACATCGACACGCGCGACCTGACGAGGCTGTTGCGATCGGCCGGCGTCATGCGCGGCGTGATTGCGACGGGCGATGTCGACACGGGCGAGCTGGTGCAGCAGGCGCGCGCGATTCCGAGCATGGAAGGCACGGATCTCGTGAAGGCGGTGACGTGCGAATCGGCGTTTGCGTGGCCGACCGGGGTTTCGCGGTCCGCGTCCGAGGTGCGCCCCGATCTTCTGCTGCCCGCGCAGGGCAGGGCGAAGCGGCCGCTGCGCGTCGCGGCGTACGATTTCGGCATCAAGTGGAACATCCTGAGGCGCCTCGCGACGTACGGCTGCCAGGTAAAAGTGTTTCCGGCGCACACACCCGCGTCCGAGGTGCTGGCCTCCGACGTGGACGGGATCTTCTTGAGCAACGGTCCCGGAGACCCGGCGGCCGTCGACTACGCCATCCAGAACACCCGCGCGCTGCTGAAGGAAGACAAGCCGATCTTCGGCATCTGCCTCGGCCACCAGATTCTCGGTCTCGCGCTCGGCGGAAAAACGTTCAAGCTGAAATTCGGGCATCGCGGCGCCAACCATCCGGTGAAGTTTCTCGAGACCGGCAAAGTCGAGATTACGTCGCAGAACCACGGCTTCGCGGTCGATCCCGATTCGCTGCCCGCCGACGTGAAGGTGACGCATCTCAATCTCTACGACGGAACGGTCGAAGGGCTGAGAGTCGTGGACCGTCCGGTTTACTCGGTGCAGTATCATCCCGAGGCCTCACCCGGGCCGCACGACGCGGACTACCTGTTCAAGCAGTTCGTCGACGATATGGAGCAACAGACGCGTGGCTAGGGATTCGGGATTAGGGATTCGGGATTAGGAATGCCACGCAGAGACGATCTCAAGCGGATCCTCGTAATTGGCGCCGGGCCCATCGTCATCGGCCAGGCGTGCGAGTTCGACTACTCGGGCACCCAGGCCTGCAAGGCGCTGCGATCCGAGGGCCTCGAAGTCATCCTCATCAACAGCAATCCGGCGACGATCATGACCGACCCGGAGATGGCCGATCGCACCTATATCGAGCCGCTCACGGTCGAGGCGTGCACGCAGGTGATCGCCAAGGAGCGCCCCGACGCGATTCTGCCCACGGTGGGCGGGCAGACGGCCCTGAACCTGGCGGTGGCGCTCCACGAAGCCGGTGTGCTCGACGAGTACGGCGTCACGCTGATCGGCGCGAACGTCGACGCGATCAAGCTCGGCGAGGATCGGCTGCTCTTCCGTGATGCGATGAAGGAGATTGGCGTCGAGACGCCGGCCAGCGGCCTCGCGCGCACGGCCGACGAGGCGATGAGGATCGTCAAGACGACCGGTTTTCCGTCGATTATCCGGCCGTCGTTCACGATGGGCGGCGTCGGCGGCGGTATCGCCTACAACGTCGAGGAATTCCGCGACCTCGTCGATCGCGGGCTCGAGATGAGCCCGGTGCACGAGATCCTCATCGAGGAATCGGTGATCGGCTGGAAGGAATTCGAGCTCGAAGTGATGCGCGACGTTGCCGACAACTTCGTCGTCATCTGCTCGATCGAGAACATCGATCCGATGGGCGTGCACACCGGCGACAGCATTACCGTCGCGCCGGCGCTGACGCTGACCGACAAGGAATACCAGCGCATGCGCGATGCCGCCCGGCGCATCATCAACAAGGTGGGCGTCGAGACCGGCGGATCGAACATCCAGTTCTGCGTGAACCCGCACGACGGGCGGATGCTGGTCATCGAGATGAACCCGCGCGTGTCGCGGTCGTCGGCGCTGGCGTCGAAGGCAACCGGATTCCCGATTGCGAAGATCGCCGCCAAGCTGGCGCTCGGCTATCACCTCGACGAGATTCCAAACGACATCACGCGGCTGACGCCGGCGTCGTTCGAGCCGACGATCGACTACGTCGTGACCAAGATTCCGCGGTGGAACTTCGAGAAGTTTCCGCAGGCCGACCGCACGCTGACGACCCAGATGAAGTCAGTGGGCGAGGCGATGTCGATTGGCCGCACCTTCAAGGAGTCGTTCCTCAAGGGCGTGCGATCGCTCGAGCTGGGGAAGGCGGGCCTGCTGCTGACGCAGCCGCACGACGACGAAGACGACGCGGCGCTGCGAAAGAAGCTGGTGGTGCCGAACGACCGGCGTATGTGGGCGCTCTTCAAGGCCCTCGAGCGCGGGTGGACGGTCGACCATCTGCACGAGCTGACCCGCATCGATCCGTGGTTCCTCGAGCAGTTCAGGCAGATCGCCGAGCTGCGGCGGATTGCCGGCATGCAGGAATTCCGCGAGCTGTCGTCGGATTTCCTGAGAACGTTGAAGCGCACCGGCTTCGGCGACGGTGAAATCGCCGCCATCTACGGCGTCCCGGAAGCCACGATTCGCGAGCGCCGCATCGAAGAGAAGCTGGTGGCGGCCTACAAGCGCATTGATACCTGCGCGGCCGAGTTCGAGTCGTTCACCCCCTACATGTACAGCACCTACGAGCGCGCTGACGAGTCGAATCCGAACAGCAAGGCGAAGGTCGTCATCCTCGGCAGCGGACCGAACCGTATCGGTCAGGGTCTCGAGTTCGACTACTGCTGCTGTCACGCGGCGTTTGCGCTGCGCGACGCGGGGTTCGAGACCGTCATGATCAACTGCAATCCCGAAACGGTGTCGACCGACTACGACACGACCGACCGGCTGTACTTCGAGCCGCTGACGTTCGAAGACGTCATGTCGGTGATCGATCGCGAGAACACCGCCGGCGGCGACGTGTCGTGCCTGGTCCAGTTCGGCGGGCAGACGCCGCTGAAGCTGTCGCTGGCGCTGCAGGCGGCCGGCGTCAGGATTCTCGGCACGTCTCCCGATTCGATCGACCTCGCCGAAGATCGCCGCCGCTTTGCGCAGTTGCTCTGGGATCTCGGCATTCCGCAGCCCGCGAGCGGCACGGCCACCTCGCGCGAAGAAGCGCGCGAAGCCGCGCAGAAGATCGGGTTCCCGGTCGTCGTGCGGCCGTCCTACGTCCTGGGCGGGCGGGGCATGGCCATCGTCTACGACATGGGCACGCTCGACCGCTACATGATCAACGCCGTCGAGGCCGCACCCGAGCATCCGGTGCTGATCGACAAGTTCGTGGAAGATGCCTTCGAGCTCGACGTCGACTGCGTGGCCGACGACACCGGCGCCGTCGTGATCGGCGGCATCATGGAGCACATCGAGGAAGCCGGCATTCACTCGGGTGACAGCTCCTGCGTGGTGCCCCCGTATCTCGTGGCCGAACGGCATCTCGCGACCATCCGCGATTACACGCGCCGCATCGCCCGCGCGCTGAAGGTGGTCGGCCTCATGAACGCGCAGTACGCCATCAAAGACGACGTGGTGTACGTGCTCGAGGTGAACCCGCGTGCGTCGCGGACGGTGCCATATCTGTCGAAGGCGACCGGCGTGCCGCTGGCGAAGATGGCGGCGCTGGTGATGGCCGGCAAGACGCTGTCGCAGCTCGGGCTCGAAGAAGATCTCGAGGTAGCGGGCGTGTTCGTGAAAACACCGGTGTTCCCCTTCGTGCGTTTCCCTGGTGTCGACTCCATTCTCGGTCCCGAGATGAAGTCGACAGGAGAGGTGATGGGCGGCGCGACGACGTTTGGCGCGGCGTTCGCCAAGGCCTACCAGTCGGTCGGACAGCGCCTGCCGGAGAAGGGCGCGGCGTTCATCAGCGTCAACAACGACGACAAGCCCAACGTCCTGCCGATCGCCCGGAACCTCGCGGATCTCGGCTTCCGCATCCTCGCGACGCGTGGGACAGCCGCCTACCTTCGGGCGCACGGCATCCCGGTCGAGGTGGTCTTCAAGGTCAACGAGGGGCGCCCCAACATCGTCGATCACATCCTGAACAACCAGGTGCAGATCCTCGTCAACACGCCACTCGGCCGCGAATCGTTCTTCGACGATCGCGCGATGCGGCGCGCGGCCATGGTCTACAACGTGCCCTGCATCACGACGTTGACCGGTGCGTCAGCGGCGGTCGAAGCCATCCGCGCCCTGCGCGGTCAAACGCTCGACGTGCGCGCGATCCAGGACTACCACTCCGAGATCGCCGCTCGCGCCGAAGGTTAGGCTTGTCCGCCGTAGCGATGTGCGAAGCTGGGAGCGTAGGCGGGCACTGAGTTTGCTCGAGCGGGCGCGTGCGTTGTCCCGCCGCTCTCGCCGCAATTCCGCTGGCAGCCGGCATTTCCGCCGGCATTTTCCTTTCAATCAGCTTTCATATCGCCGTGCCCATGGCCCTGTGGATGGCGGGTGCGGGCGCGTTCGTCGCGCGCCGCGACGTTGCAACCATTGCGCTGCTGATATGCGGGTTCTTCACTGCCGGCATGGCGCTCGGACGCAGTGCAGATTCTGCGTCGCGGCAGCCGCCGCTGCGCGCAGTTTTTGATCAATACCTGGATCCTGGCGGGCACCAGATCTTCGCGATCGTTCACGGCCGGCTGCGGTCTGACGCGGCCAGAGGACCGGCCGGCGTCACGCTGGATGTGTTCGTCGATCGCGTCGAACTGAACGGATCGACGTTCGAGACCGCCGGCGGCGCGTTGATCGGTGTGGGCGGCGAGATCGGACACGCCGAGGTGCTCCAGTGGCGAGGCGGCCGCCGCGTGACGTTTCCGGCCAGTCTACGAAGACCCACCAGATATCTCAATCCCGGTGTCGCCGATGGCGAACGACAACTCGCGTGGCGCGGCACGCCGCTCGTGGGATCGGTCAAGAGCGGACGCCTTGTCGACGTTGTCGCACGCGGCAGCGTCACCGCCGAAGTCTTCGCGTCCGGCCGAGCCGCCGTACGTCGGGCTGTCGCGTCGAGCGTGGGCGTCTGGAGCGAGCGGTCGGCCGCCGTCGTGACGGCCATCCTCATCGGCGATCGGGCCGGACTCACAAGCGATGTCGAGCGGCGTCTCCAGGAAGCCGGCACGTACCACGTCATCGCGATTTCCGGCGGCAACATCGCCATCATCGCGGGCCTGTGTGTCTTCCTCTGCCGTGCCCTCAAGGTTGGTCCGCGTGCGGCCGCGGCGGTTGTGGTGGCCGTCCTCAGCGTGTACGCCGTCGCGATCGACGGGGGACCGTCGGTTGGACGCGCCACGTTGATGGCCGTCATCTACTTTGCGGCCGGGATATGGGATCACCGGGCGACGCCGCTGAACGTGGCCGCGATTTCGGCAGTGGTCGTGCTATGCGCGAACCCGCTGCAAGTGGCCGATGCCGGTTTTGCGCTGACGTTCGCAGCGACCATCGGCATTCTGATCGGCCTGCCGCGAATCGCCGGCGTGTGGGTGTTGTCTGGATGGCGGCGAGCGCCGCTCGCGCTCGGCGCCGCGTCGGTCGCGGCGGAAACGGCGCTCCTTCCCGTCAGCGCCTTCGTGTTTTCGCGCGTCACGTTCGCCGGCCTCGTCGTGAACTTCGCCGCGATTCCGATGATGACGGTCGTTCAAGTGGCGGGGACGGCCGCCGTGGCCGCCTCAGTGTGCGTTCCCGCCGTTCTGCCGTGGGTTGGCTGGCTCGCGCACATGGGTGTGGAAGGGCTGATCGGGAGCGCGGTGGTCGTGGACTGGATGCCGTGGCTCTCCAGACGCCTGGCTCCGCCAGCTCTCGCAATTGTCGCGGCCTACTACGCGGCGTGGTCGATCGCGATGGCGAGTCCCGTCGCCACCGCGCGCGTGGTCCGTCGAACGGCGACGTTTGGCGCCCTCGCGTGCGGTGTGTGGATTGTCGTCTCACCCGCCACGCCGTGGTCACAGCCGCGGCGGCTTCGAGTCACGTTTCTCGACGTCGGTCAGGGCGAGGCGGCCATCGTGCAGTTTCCCGATGGCCGCACGCTCGGCATCGATGCCGGCGGCCTCTCGTCCGCGTCGTTCGATCTCGCGTCGCGCGTCATCGCGCCGGCCTTCTGGGCCCTGGGAGTTCGCCGCCTCGACTACATGAGCATCACGCATGGCGATGTCGATCACATCGGCGGCGCGGCGAGCCTGTTTCGCGACTTCAGGCCCTTTGAAGTGTGGGAAGGAGTGCCGGTGCCACGGCACGGCCCGACCCGGGAGCTTCGGATGCTGGCCGACGCCGCGGGCGCCCCCTGGAGAACGGTGCAGCCGCGCGATCGCATGAGCTTCGGCGGCGTCGAGCTTCTCGTGCACCACCCGCCGAATCCGGAATGGGAGCGCCAGCGGATTCGCAACGACGACTCGGAAGTCCTCGAGCTTCGCTCGGGCGGCGTGTCGTTCGTCTTCACCGGCGACATCGGGCGGGACGTCGAGCGCACGATCGCGCCCGGCTTCGAGCGCGCGGCGATCAGGATTCTCAAAGTCCCACACCATGGCAGTGCCACATCGAGCTCGCCGGCGTTCCTCGACCCGCTTCGCCCGGACGTCGCGGTGATCAGCGCCGGACGGGGCAACCCGTTCGGGCATCCGGTGAGCGCGGTCCTCGACCGGTACCGCGACGCCGGCGCGGCGATTTACCGGACAGACCACGACGGGGCGGTCACCGTTGAGACCGACGGCAACACCGTACGTGTCGAGACGTTTACTGGCCGGAGACTGACGCTGAGGACAAGCGGACGCTAGATAGGAACACGATGCCGCGACGGAGACGCGACGACGCGACGGACACGACGACGCGACGGACGAGGGCACGACGAAACGGACGACAACACGACGCCGCGACGGACGCGACGACGCGACGTGTAACACGACGACGCGACGAGCAGGGACGTGTTAACGCGACGACGCGACGTGCAACACGACGGCACGACGAAACACGACGCCGCGACGGACGCGACGACGCGATGTGTAACGCGACGACGCGACGAAACACGACGCCGCGACGGACGCGACGACGCGATGTGCAACGCGACGGCACGACGAAACACGACGCCGCGACGGACGCGACGACGCGATGTGCAACCGACGGCACGACGGCACGACGAAACACGACGCCGCGACGGACGCGACGACGCGATGTGTAACGCGACGACGCGACGAAACACGACGCCGCGACGGACGCGACGACGCGACGTGTAACACGACGACGCGACGAGCAGGGACGTGTTAACGCGACGACGCGACGTGCAACACGACGGCACGACGAAACACGACGCCGCGACGGACGCGACGACGCGATGTGTAACGCGACGACGCGACGAGCAGGGACGTGTTAACGCGACGACGCGATGTGCAACACGACGGCACGACGTGCAACACGACGGCACGACGAAACACGACGCCGCGACGGACGCGACGACGCGATGTGCAACACGACGGCACGACGAAACACGACGCCGCGACGGACGCGACGACGCGATGTGCAACGCGACGGCACGACGAGCGCGACGGCTCGAAGGAGACTTATGATCAGAGTTCCTTCTCCCCTTGACCCTCAAACAGAAGAATTCGTGGTGGAGGCGATGGACTGCGGGTTTGCGGTTCATCGCGAAATCGGCCCGGGCTACGGCGAATCAATTTACCAGAACGCCTTTTGTGTCGAACTGCTGGCTCGCGGGATACCCTTCGAACGCGAAAAAGTGTTTGTCGTGAAGTATCGCGACCGTCCCGTTGGCCTGCATCGACTCGATCTGATGCTTCGAGAACGTGTCGTTGTCGAGCTGAAGGCCGTGAAGGCTCTGGAACGTGTTCATGAAGCCCAAGTCCTCGCGGTACTTGAAAGCCAGCCAGCTTCCGATCGGCCTCTTGATGAATTTCGGTGGCGCTACCTTGAAAGAAGGTTTCAGGCGGATCATCAGGTGAGATCGTGACCTTCCTGGGTCGTCGTGTCGTCGAGCCCGTCGTGTCGTCGCGTCGTCGCGTCGTCGTGCTCGTCGAGCCGTCGCGTTGCCGTGGCCGTCGCGTCCTCGCGTGTTCCGTCGCGTCGTCGTGCTCGTCGAGCCGTCGTGTTGCCGTGACCGTCGCGTCCTCGCGTTTTCCGTCGCGTCGTCGTGCTCGTCGAGCCGTCGTGTTGCCGTGCCCGTCGCGTTCTCGCGTTTTCCGTCGCGTCGTCGTGCTCGTCGAGCCGTCGTGTTGCCGTGCTCGTCGCGTCGTCGTGTTTCCCGTTGCGTTATCTCTCAGCCGTCTTAATCCTCCGCCACTCGGCCTCCATTTCTTCCAGCGTCGCGCCTTCGAGGTTCCGGGCGGTCTCCGCGAAGCGCGCTTCCAGTTGATTGAAGCGCTTCGTGAACTTGTCGTTGGCTTTGCGCAGCGCCGCCTCCGGCTCGATGCCCAGTTTGCGCGAGAGGTTGGCAATCGAGAAAAGCAGATCGCCCATCTCTTCCTCCGCGCGCGCGGTGTCGTACGGCGCAGCGTCCAGCGTCTCCCGCAGCTCCGCGACTTCCTCTTCGATCTTCGCGACGACGTCTGGGGTCGCCGCCCAGTCGAAGCCGACCGACGCGACGCGATTGCCGATCTTGTAGGCCCGCAGCAGCGAGGGCAGGCTCTTCGGTACGCTCCCGAGCGTGGTGTGCGGCGTACCCGACGCGGCGCGTTCCTGGGCCTTGAGAGAGTTCCACCGGTCGAGCGCCGCCTCGGCAGACGGGGCGCGTTCCTTGGATGCGGCGTCGTGCACGCGCCCGTCCTCCTGGAACACGTGCGGATGGCGGCGGACCAGCTTCTCGACGACCGTGCGCAGGGAATCGTCCACCGTAAACTGTCCGCTTTCAGCGGCGACCTGCGCGAGGAAGACCCCCTCGAAGATGTGGTCGCCGATCTCCTCCTTGAGCGCCGCCGTGTCGCCCCGCTCGATCGCATCGACCACTTCGTGCGCTTCTTCGAGGACGAAGTGGGTGAGGGAGCCGAGCGTCTGCTCCCGATCCCAGGGGCACCCCTCTGGCGACCGCAAGGTACGCATCACCGCTACCAGCTTCTCGAACACCTCGCCAGAACCGGCCATCAGCCCTTCCTTACCTTCGTGTTTTCGTGTCTTCGTGGCTTGCGTCGTGCCGTCGCGTCGTCGTGGTTCCGTGGTTACGTCGTGCCGTCGTGCCGTCGTGCCGTCGCGTCGTCGTGGTTCCGTCGTGCTCGTCGTGGCGTCGTGGTCCGGTCATGTTAACATTCCGGTTTTCCTATGCCCGATCCGAACATCAACTTCGCGTCGTTCGTCCTGTCGCTCGCCGCCACCGCGGCCGTGCATTTCGGCGATCGCCTCGAGCCGGGAGAGACCGAGCAGGGGCCGGTCGATCTGCAGGCCGCCGGCCAGATGATCGACATCCTCGCGCTGCTCGAAGAGAAGACGCGCGGCAACCTGACGGCAGAGGAGCGCCAGCTGCTCGAGACCATCCTGTACGAGCTGCGGATGCGTTTCATCGAGGCGCAAGGCGGGGAAAAGAGAATCATCACCCCTTGAGCGCCACGGCCAGGGTGCTCGTGCTGGGCACGGGGACGTCGCATGGCGTGCCGATGATCGGTTGCGAGTGCGGCACATGCCGTTCCACCGATCCGCGCGACAAGCGATCCCGCGCGTCGATCCTCGTTCAACCCCAGGGCGGCCCGTCGGTGCTCGTCGATACGACGCCCGATTTGCGCATGCAGGCGCTCGCCCACGGCATCAGGCGCGTGGACGCCATCGTCTACACGCACAGCCACGCCGATCACGTGATGGGGCTCGACGAAGTGCGCCGCTTCAACGTGATGCAGAAGTCGGCGATCCCCTGTTACGGCGACGAGCGAACGCTGGACGATCTCAGGCGCATCTATTCCTACATCTTCAGCGCCGATATGCCCCGGGGCGGTGGCGTGCCGCAGGTGGTGCTCGCGCGGATCGCCGGCGAGTTCTGCATTGGCGCGGCGACGCTGGTGCCAGTGCCGCTCCTGCACGGCTCGCGGCCGATTCTCGGCTACCGGATCGGCTCGTTCGCCTACCTGACCGACTGCAGCGAGATTCCCGCCGCGTCGTGGCCGCTGTTGAGCGGCGTGCACACCGTCGTGCTGGACGCGCTGCGCGAGCGCCCGCATCCCACGCACATGTCGCTCGATCAGGCGCTGGCCGTGGTCGCGCGCCTCGCGCCCGAGCGGGCGTTCTTCACGCACATGTGCCACGATCTGCCGCATGCCGCCACGTGCGCGCGGCTGCCCGCGGGCGTGGAGTTGGCATATGATGGCCTGACGTTCGAGATCGATCTCTGATGCAGGTCATCCACTATCCAGATGATCAACGCCCGGCCCGCTGGCACCAGCCGGTGCTCGCCCTCGGGAATTTCGACGGCATGCATCGGGGTCATCTGAAAATCATCGAGCGGGTCAGACGCGGCGCCGAAGAGCGCGGCGCTACCGCCGTGGCGATGACGTTCGACCCCCATCCCTCGAAAATCGTGAGGCCCGACAAGACGCCGCCGCTTCTGATGACGCATCAGCAGAAGCTCGACGCGCTCGCGCGCGCGGGCATGCACGGCGTGGCCATCGTCCGCTTTACGCCGGCTTTGGCCCAGTGGGATCCCGAGAGGTTCGTGCGGACCGTGCTCGTCGATTGGCTGCACGTCACCGAGGTCTGGGTTGGGGCGAACTTCCTGTTCGGGCACGATCGCGCCGGCAATTTTTCGACGTTGCGCAGCCTCGGCGCGCGCTATGGCTTCCGGGCGGAGAAGATCGATCCGGTGCGCTACAAGGATTTCGTCGTCAGCAGCACGCGCGTACGCCGGCTCATCACCGAAGGCCGGATGGACGAAGCCGGCGCGCTGCTCGGGCACTACTACACGATTGACGGCAGTGTCGTGCGGGGGCAGCAGCGGGGAAAGGGACTGGGATTTCCGACGGCGAACATCTGCGCCGACAACGAGCTGATTCCGCCGTCAGGCGTGTATGCGACGACGGCCGGCATCGATGGGGCGGCGTTTCCGTCGATCACCAACATCGGCACGCGCCCGACCTTCGAAGAGGGCCAGGAGATCGTCATCGAGTCGCACGTGCTGGACTTCGACAAAGATCTCTACGGGGCGAAGCTGAAGCTGGGATTCGTCCAGCGTCTGCGCGACGAGAAGAAATTCGACGGCGTCGATGCGCTGAAGGCGCAAATCGACGCCGACCGCGCGCGGGCACGCGATTTGTTCGATCGCATGGGACTGTAGATGCGCCTGTACAACACACTGACGCGAACGGAAGAAGACTTCACGCCATCCCGCAACAATCTCGTGAGGATGTACGCGTGCGGGCTGACGGTGTACGCCCGCGGCCATATCGGCAACTTCCGGACCTTCGTCGCGATCGACGTGCTCCGGAGGACGCTCCGCCACCTCGGGGGCTACACGGTTCGGCATGTGATGAACTTCACCGACGTGGACGATCGCACCATCGTCGGTTCGGAGAAAGCCGGCAAGCCGCTCCGCGAGTACACCAATCAGTGGATCGACGCCTTTCTCGACGATGCCCGTGCAATGGGCCTTGAAGATGTCGAAGAGCGCCCGCGGGCGACCGACGAGGACAACCTTCAGGCGATGGCCTCGCTCGTGCGCTCGCTAACCGCCAACGGCCACACCTACGATTCCGAAGGGTCGGTCTACTTCAAGATTTCGACCCTGCCGCAGTACGGCCGTCTGGCAAGGCTCGATCACGACGGCTTGAAGGCCGGCGCGCGCGTCGATGCGGACAACTACGACAAGGACAACGCACGCGACTTCGTGCTGTGGAAGGCCACCAAGCCTAGCGGGGAGGGACCCGCGGGAAAGATTGAGGAGCCGAGCTGGGATTTCGGCTTCGGCCGCGGCCGGCCTGGCTGGCACCTCGAGTGCTCGGCGATGGCGCTGCGGCTGCTGGGTGACCCGCCGATCGACATCCACTGCGGCGGCGTCGATCTCATCTTCCCGCACCACGAGAACGAGATCGCACAGAGCGAAGGCGCCACGAACAAACAGTTCGCGCGGTTGTGGATGCACGTCGAGCATCTCCTCATCGACGAAGAGAAGATGTCGAAGTCGCTCGGCAACGTGTTCAACCTGCCCGACATCGTGGCCAAAGGCTACCGGCCCTCGACGCTGCGGTATCTGCTGCTGTCGACCCACTATCGCAAGCAGTTGAAGTTCAGCTGGGATGCGATGAACCAGGCGGAAGAAGCGAATCGGCGGCTGGCCGATTTCGTCGGACGCCTCGATCGGGTCACCTCCGGCGGAGCGCACCCGGAGATCGGGCGGCTGGTCGCGGACGCCGAAGCCGCGTTCACGTCGGCGATGAAGCAGGATCTCAACACATCGGGTGCGCTCGGCGTCGTCTTCGAGCTCGTGCGCCCCTTGAACACGGCGATCGACACGGGAGAGCTTGGCGCCGGCGATGTGCCGGCCGTGAAGGCCGCGTTCGACCGTTTCGACTCGGTGCTCGGCGTCATCGGCCTGCGGCGTCAGGAGGATCAACAGACGACGCTGCCTTCCGAAGAGATCGATCGACTGGTTGCCGCGCGGCAGGACGCGCGGAAGCGCCGCGATTTTGCCGAGGGCGATCGCATCCGTCAGCAGCTCGCCGATGCCGGAATCGTGCTGGAGGATTCGGCGGCAGGGACGCGTTGGAAGCGGAAATAGCTGGACACCTGTCATGGCAAATGGCACATGGCAGATGGCACATGGGAGACAGCGGTGGCGCAGGGCTTTAGCCCTGCCATTGCTGGCAGACCGCTTGCTCCGGTCCGTGCATGGATCACCGGCAATCGCTGGGCAGGCGCGGGGAAGATCTGGCGTGCGAAGAGCTCGAAAAGCGCGGCTATGTCATCGTGAGCAGGCGCTTTCGCACGCGATGCGGCGAGCTGGACATCGTCGCGCGAGACCGCGGTGTGCTCGTGTTCGTCGAGGTCAGGGCGCGTTCAAGTACGCAGTTTGGGACACCGTTCGAGTCGGTCACCTGGCAGAAACGGCAACGTCTCTGCAGAATGGCCGAGTCGTACCTCTGCCTCAACCGGTTGTCCGGCGAGTCGTGCCGGTTCGATGTCGTGTCGGTCGTGGAGCGGGCGAGGGAACGCACGATTGAATTGGTCAGAGGTGCCTTCGGTATGGAATCGTTGCGGCGTTAGTTCATGACCGATCTCAGAAAAGATCCCGTCACCGGGCGCTGGGTCATCATCTCGACCTTGCGCCAGAAGCGTCCCAGCGACTTCCAGGTCGAGCCGGTCACGACCAGGCCCGACGATCTGTGCCCGTTCTGCGAAGGTCACGAAAGCAAGACGCCGCCCGAGATTCTCGCGTATCGCAACGGGTCGCCGGCGAACAGCGACGGATGGGACGTGCGCGTCGTGCCCAACAAGTTTCCGGCGCTGCGCGTCGAAGGAAACCTCGACCGCGAAGGCGAGGGCCTGTTCGACCGGATGAACGGGATTGGCGCGCACGAGGTCATCATCGAAACCCCCACCCACGGCGAGACCCTGACGACGATGAGCGAGGGGGCCATCGAGAAGGTGTTCTGGGCCTGGCGCGATCGCGTGTTCGATCTGAAACGCGACGTCCGTTTGCGGCACATCGTCATCTTCAAGAATCACGGCGGGGCGGCGGGCGCGTCGCTCGAGCACAGTCATTCGCAGCTCATCGCGCTGCCCATCGTGCCGCGGGAGATGAAGGAAGAGCTGGACGGCTCGAAACGCCACTTTCAGATCAAAGAGCGCTGCGTGTTCTGCGACATCGTCCGCCAGGAGACGCGGAGCGGCGTCCGCATCATTGCCGAGTCGGCCGACTTCGTGGCGATCGCGCCCTATGCGCCGAGATTTCCGTTCGAGACCTGGTTCCTGCCCAAACGCCACCGCGCGCGATTCGAGGAGGCGACGCAGGGCGAGTTCGCAAGCCTCGCGCGGATCCTGAAGGACATCCTGCTGCGGATGAACAAGACGCTGCTGACCCCGGCTTACAACCTCATCGTGCACAGCGCGCCGCTGCAGGACGAGCCGGGCGCCGGTGATTTCTATCACTGGCACGTCGAGGTGATGCCAAAGCTGACGCGCGTGGCCGGATTTGAATGGGGAACCGGCTTCTACATCAACCCCACCGGCCCCGAAGAGGCCGCCGAGGTCTTGAGAAAGACGAAGGCGTAACGCCTACCGCAGGATCGTGTTGGTCTTGGTTGCCGACCACGTTCCCGCGTTCGTGCCGACCGTGCACTTCATGGTGCCCGACACCAGACCTGTTCGATTCGTGTTGAGCTTGCCGGTAAACACCGGCTTGCACCCGTTCGAATAGGTCAGCTTCATCGTCACGCCCGTGACGCTCCATTTGCCCTTGCCGCGTGCGCTGTCCGTGAACGTCTTTCCTGGCGTTGGCAAGACGTTGAGCGTGACGGTTGTCGGCCTGGCGCCTTTTCCACGTCGTTCTCATGGTCCACACGCCTGGCGAGTCTGTGCAGGTGGCAGCGCTGAAGCAGTCGTCGAATGCCCGCGAGAGAATGAAATTGCAGAACGAGTGATTCGCGCCCAGTAGCTGGCCACACTTGTCGTGGTTGAGGCAGTCGGCGGTATAGCGCTGCCCCGAGCACAGTCCGTTGCACAGCGTGCCGCAGCGTCCCTGGCACTGGAGCCCGCCGACGAGCGTGCTCACGCACCGTTCCCTGTACGGAGAAAGGCTCGTGGGAAAGCACGCGGCCTTGGCGCGGCCGATGACATTGCAGTAGCTGGTGATCGCCGGAGCAGGAATCGGCTCCGCCGGCAGGTCGGGCAGGTCTCTGGCGAGCGCTCCGTTCGTGCCCGCTCGATATCCTTGTTCGCGACGCTGACGTTTCCGACGGTCGTTTTGAGCTGATCCTTCGAGACCATCAGCGGCATGCCCGAGGGCCAGCCGCTGAACTGCCTGAGCATGCAGGCGATTTCCGATTCGAACGTGCTCGCCGTCGGGTCGGCGTCCATGACGACGACCGCGCGGCGAATGGCGTCCTTCTCGCTCTCCGAGAGGGTGGAGAAGTCGCGGCCGCGGTTGAGGCTCGACGCGATGTGCAGCTCGTTGGGTCTCTTGCGCACGGTCACGAACTGCTGGTCGAGATCGAGCCGAAGGGTGATGAGGCCGTCTTCATTCGACGCTGCGAATGCCACGCCGACCCCGGCTGACGGATCGCTCAAGACCCCGGCGACGCTCATGTCTGTTCGATCCGAGTACTGAATGACGGCGGTGGCCTGGCTGCTGAGCGGTAGCGACCAGCAGGCCCATGCCGCTACAGCGATGACGAGGCCACGAATCGATCGGCGCATGTCTGACGTCTCTTTCGTCGTGAAGAGTGGCTGTCGTGTCGGGAAGGCTCCGAAAGCGGAGGGAGTCTAAGCCGAAAACCGGCGCGCTGGCAATCGCTATGGGAAGCGCGCGCGATCCCATCCAACGTCATCCGGCGACCTTGCTTGGGCGGCGTGCGTGTGGTACTTTACTTGGCTGCAGAGCGGGAATAACTCAGTGGTAGAGTGCGACCTTGCCAAGGTCGAAGTCGCGGGTTCGAATCCCGTTTCCCGCTCCAAATTTTAGACACGTGCGCTGCCGCTTCGCGGCGCGCACCTGTGCCTTCGCCGCCTTTGGGCGGCTCGGCATTGGTTGTGACGCTTGTTCCTGGACGCGCCCTCCGCTCGTGGGGCCCCAACGCCCCACTCGCTCCGGACGCGCGAGTGTTCGAAACGATGATGATGCTGATCGTTGCTCGTCCCACACGCCTCGTCGAACGCTGTTGTTGCTTCGCTCAGGTCCGCTGACCGATCCTTCCGCACATCTGCGTACATCAACTTTCATCGTACGTAGTGTCCGGCTTTAGCCGGACCGTGGTCTCGTCAGAGGGGCGCCGTCGCCAAGTGGTAAGGCAGAGGTCTGCAAAACCTCCATCCCCGGTTCAAATCCGGGCGGCGCCTCCAATCAAATCAATAACTTACCGTGACGCTGTTCGCGTCGAAGGCCAGATGTGAACAGGAATGTGTACAACCGAGGGCATGCGCATGATTTGATGCTTCAGCGCCCCGATTTATCGATCCGCCGGCGCAGCAATTGAAGCAGCTCCACAGACGCCTCAATCTCCGTCTTCCGAATGGAAACACTTTCGACGTTCACGCCAAGCGGAATGTCCTTATCACGCGCGTAGTCCCACACCTCTGCGAAGATGCGTTCGCACAACTCCAGCGATTTCGCCAGCGGATCTGCGGCGAGACGAAGTTCATTCTCCAGCCACCTCGGAAAGGCAATGCCGAGCCACTTCATGAAAGCCAGCGTCTTCTGAGACCCGCACGGTGAAAACGTGAGAATAATTGGCAGAGGCACTGCACCTCTACTGCTAACGGCAAGAGCGTAGTCAGACAAAAGCGACTTAGTGGACGCAACATCGTAAATCGCCTGTGTGACAAAAAAGCGACAACCTTGCTCTGTCTTGGCAAGGAGTCGCTCATGCTCATCGAGTCTCCGGGCGTGCCGCTCGGCGATCGCTATTCCGCCGAGGAGGAGGTCAGGAGCGTGCTGTCGCGCCAGAGCGTACGCGTCCATCAGAGAAAGCCCTGCATGCGAGCGGTTGCTTGGTGCGCCTACGAGCACCGATAATCGCGATGGGCTGACGCTTCCGAGCCACTGGACGAATTCGGCGGCCGTATCTCGATTCACGCATCGGTAGACGATTTTAGGCACGGTAACGCACGCAAGGTGCTGATGTGCGTAAGCCTCGGGACTCAGAGTGGGCAAAAACGGAAACGGCCGCTCTGTCGAGATCCGTTCGGTCTCGTCTTGGATGTCATAGATAATCAGGCCATCGACCGGCAGCGACCCTAGCCGCATCACGTGGCGGGCCACGATGGCCTCCAACTCCTCCGGTGGCGTCGCCTGCTTGGGCGGAGCAACGCCATAGAGGCAAATCCCGGACTTCCGCGAGCGCAGCTTATCCGCGAGGGAACTGATCATCGTGTCTCATCTCAATCGTCTGGCGTCGAAGCATAACGCGGGACGGTCAATTCCTGATAAGCGCCAATTTCTTCTCTTTGTCTTTGTGTTCTTGCAGGCCGCCGATAATTGGCTGCCAGCGCGTCCAGTCGTTCGACAGCACGCGCAGGTCGCGGTCGTCGGCGATGGCGTAGCGACGATACACGACTCTGTTTTGTGGTGGTGGCCTGTCAGCTTCATGGCGACAGAGCGCTGCACGCCTGCACGTTCGAGGTTCCTCACGGTCCTGCGCAGGTCATGGGGGATGCGTCACATGGGTAAGACACAACCGATAATTTGCCCGGTCGAGGGGTGAGAGAGAACGTAACTTAACGTAACGTATGAGGTCAGACTCGGTATGTTTCGGTAAGACTCGGCAGGATCGAATGGTACACACGGGGCAATTGAGGGTATGCGTCTGAAAGTCCATGTTGCGAACGGCGGTTCTCCGAAGATCGTGCGGAATTCGCCCAGGACATCCTGCGTTGATACACGCAACTCTCCACGCCTTGCTGAAGGCGAGGATCGTTTTCGATGCTTCCTGCCACCGCGGGTTTCAGCCACCATTCGGAAGAATACCCAAGGGCAGATCTGTCCGGCCTTCTTCAGCGCCAAATGCTCGGTGCGCTGAGTCTCAAGGAGCGCAATCAAATCGTCCGTGAGAGGAAAGACCCGGCCTTAGGGGTAATCGCGTCCGCGCCGCTACTCGGGCGGTTTCCGGAGTCTGGAGCCAGGATTACTAAAGCCTACGGCGTTACGCGGGAATATCTCATCCGCCCTCCTGTCTCGCCCCTATAATCCACGTCACGTGGCTCTCACTCCCGGCACACGCCTCGGCGTCTACGACATCACCGCGCCGATCGGCGAGGGCGGGATGGGACAGGTCTACCGGGCGACGGATACAACGCGGGGTCGCCAAGTCGCAATCAAGATCCTGCCGGACGCATTCGCCTCTGACCCCGACCGTCTGGCGCGGTTCGAGCGTGACGCGAAGACGCTCGCCTCGCTGAATCAGAGCCTAAGCCTCATGGGGCTGCCGCTATGATCGGCCAGACGCTAGGCCATTACCGGATCGATTCCAAGCTCGGCGAGGGCGGCATGGGCGTGGTGTATCGTGCGTTCGATACCCATCTCGACCGTGCCGTCGCCATCAAGGTGTTGCGCCCGGATGCCACTGCCAGCCCCGACCGTAAGCGCCGCTTTGTGCAAGAGGCGAAATCGGCTTCCGCCCTGAATCACCCCGGCATCGTCCACATTTACGACATCGACAGCGCAAATCTGCCTGATGGTCCCACCGACTTCATCGCCATGGAGTTCGTGCCAGGCAAGACGCTCGACCAATACATCGGGAAAAGTGGACTGAGTCTAAAAGATGCATTGAAGTATGGAATTCAGATCGCCGACGCACTGGCGCGCGCCCACGCCGCCGGAATCGTCCACCGCGATCTGAAGCCGGCCAACATCATCGTGGCCGACGATGGCCGTGTGAAATTGCTCGACTTCGGCCTGGCCAAGCTGACTGAAGTCATCGACGGCGATCCGGAAGGCGCTACGGCGACCATGGCGGCGCAGGAAAGCCCTCAAACAGAAGAGGGCGCCATCCTGGGCACTGTGGCCTACATGTCTCCCGAGCAGGCCGAGGGCAGGAAGGTAGATGGCCGCTCTGACATTTTTTCGTTCGGCTCGGTTCTTTACGAGATGGTCACCGGGCGGCGCGCCTTCGAGGGCACGAACAAAATCTCGACGCTTGGCGCCATCTTGCACACCGAGCCGAAGGCCGCGAGCGAGATTTCAGCGGGCGTGCCGACGGAACTGGACAAGATCATCGCCCGTTGCCTGCGCAAGGATCCGGAACGCCGGGCCCAGGGCATCGCCGATATCAAGCTCGCTCTCGAAGAGCTGAAGCAGGAGTCCGAGTCGGGCAGCCACTCGGGGCAAGTCGGGGCAGCCACGGCCGTTCGTCCGCCCGCGCGGCCGCCTCGACGCGTTGTCGCGATCACAGCGGGAGTTGTGGCGCTGGTCGTTGCCGCAGCCGGCCTGGCCTGGTGGCTGCTGAAGCGGCCTGCTTCCGCCCCGGCGCGCTCCGAATGGGTGCAAATCACGAACCTGCCCGACTCGGCCGTCCAGCCGGCGCTCTCGCCGGACGGCCGCATGCTCACCTTCATCCGCGGCCCTTCGAGCTTCACTACGACCGGGCAAGTCTACGTGAAGATGCTGCCCAGCGGCGAGCCGGTGCAGCTCACCCGCGATAATCGCACGAAGATGAGCCCGGTCTTTTCACCGGACGGGTCGCGGATCGCGTACTCGGTTACAGGGGGGATTTGGGACATGTGGGCCGTGCCCGTGCTAGGAGGAGAACCGCGCCTGTGGCTTCCGAACGCCTCTGGGCTGGTGTGGATCGACAAATCGAAGCTGCTGTTTTCTGAGATCAAAGATCAGCGTCAGCATATGGCGATCGTGACCTCCGATGAGAGCCGGGCCGGGTCGCGTGATCTCTATGTGCCGCCCCATGAGCGCGGCATGGCCCATCGCTCTTATCCCTCACCGGACGGCAAATGGATGCTGTTGGTGGAGATGAACGAGCGGGGAGCCATTGTGCGGTGCCGCCTGGCCCCACTGGACGGCAGTTCGGCAGGGCAGCAGGTCGGCCCGCCTACTGGCCAATGTACCTTTGCCGCATGGTCGCCCGATGGGGAGTGGATGTACTTCAGCTCGGACTCCGGCGGGGCCTTCCACACCTGGCGTCAGCGCTTCCCCGACGGCCAGCCCGAGCAGATTACTTCGGGGCCGACCGAAGAAGAGGGACTCGCCATGGCGCCCGACGGCCGCTCGTTCATCACGGCCGTGGGATTGACGCAGAGTTCCGTCTGGTTGCACGACGGCGGAGGCGATCGGCAAGTCTCGCTGGAAGGTTACGCCTTAGCGCCCAAATTCACCCCCGATGGGAAGCGGCTGCTCTACCAGGTGCGAAAAGGAGCTGCGAGCGAATTGTGGGTGGCGGAACTCGATTCCGGACGCAGCGAGCCTTTGCTGCCGGGCATTGCCGTTGCCCTGACGGGGGCCCCCCCTCCCGGGGCAGGCTACGACATTTCCCCGGACGGCCGTCAGGTCGTTGTGGCGTCACCTGACGACGGTGGTAAGTTTCGCTTGTGGCTCGCGCCGCTCGACCGCCGCTCGCCGCCGCGGCAAATTCCCAACATCGAAGGTGGAAAGCCCGTTTTCGGCGCGACCGGTGAAGTCTTTTTCCACAGGGTCGAGGGGACCTCCGCGTTCCTTTACCGTGTTCGGGAAGACGGAGGCGGGCTGCGGAAAGCCTTCGACCTGTCGATCGTTGGCATAATGGGCGAATCCCCAGACCGTAACTGGCTGGTGTTAGGCGTCTCGGGCGTAGGTTTCGTGATTTTCCGGGTCGACGGCGGCGCTCCGCTTCAGACACGAATCCAGGGCAGAACACTGCTGCGGTGGTCTGGGGACGGGAAGCATGTGTTTTTGCATAGGCTTCTGACTAGTACGGACAAGACCTACGTCTTCCCATTGACGCCGGGCCGTCCCCTGCCCGAGAGCTTCATCCATGGGCTTCCATCCGAGCAGGAAATTGTGAAGCTGCCGGGAGTGCGGGTGATCGCGTCAACGGATGTGGTGCCCGGCCGGACTGCTGATACATACGCCTTCACGCGCGAGAGCGTGCAGCGCAACCTGTATCGGATTCCCGTGCCGTGATCCGGCGTTTAGAGTTCAGGTGGGGCGACGTTCGAAAAAACTGAAACGGCCCAGGCCGGTCAGGGTTCAGTTACAGGCTCTTAATCAACTGCAGATTCCTCGTATTCCTCGATGACGCGATCAGATAGATACGTCAAATTCGGCGTCTAGACAGGTCGCGCACATCTTGCGTTCGCCGATTCGAAGAAGGTCAACTTCAAGATTCTTGACCGTGTCCTCTACATTTTCGACAAGCGGGTGAACGGTAAGCTGTGACGACTCCGAATCGCCAGGATTTACTCGTTTGGAGACATCAAAGTTGGAACCGGGCGGCGCTCCGCGGACCTCGACAAGCCGGCAACACTCGCACAGATATGCGCAAGCACTAATCCCTAATGCACCGTATGTATTGGACTTAGGCACTCCATGTCGATGCAGACCGCGTCGGCAGAAAAAAGACGTTGTACAGTTCTGAACAGCATGCGTGCGCCAAGAACGGGTACTGTATCTGCGTGCTCTACGACTTCATCACTCACAATCGTGGAGAGATCATCGACAGGTGTCGGGCGAAGGTCGCCGCGCGGTTGATTCCGACACCCACGGAATCCGAGATCAACCACGGAGTGCCTTTGTTTCTCGACCAAGTGGTCGAGGCGCTCCGGCATCAAGAGATGCCAACTCCCGAAATCGGCAAGAGCGCGACGCTTCACGGTCACGATCTGTTGAAGCGCGGGTTTACGGTGGGCCAAGTCGTGCACGACTATGGCGACGTGTGTCAGTCCGTGACTGAGATTGCCGTAGAGACCCACGCGCCGATCGACGCCGATGAATTTCGCACGCTGAACCGTTGTCTCGACGATGCCATTGCAGACGCCGTCACGGCCTACGGGTCTGAACGCAACGAATCCGCCCTTGCCGACGAGAGTGCTCGTGAACACGCACGGCTCGGGTTCTTTGTTCACGAACTTCGGAACCTGCTCCAGACAGCAACGTTTGCATCCGAAGCGCTGTTGACCGGGAATGTCGCGCTGAAAGGGAGCACGGCAGGTGTGTTGCGCCGGAGCCTCGCGGGATTGCAATCGCTCATCGACGAGACAATCGCCGAGGTGCGGCAAGCCCACACCAGCCAGCATCTAAAGGTGTTCTCTCTCTCGAAATTTATCGAAGAGGTCGCCGCCTCCGCTACCCTGGACGCCGTGAGCCACGGTGTCACGCTGAAAGTGATATCCGCCGGTGAAGATGCCGAAATCCTGGGGGATCAGCAACATCTCGCGGCCGCAGTCAACAACCTGCTCCAGAACGCGATGAAGTTTACTCGACGCGGATCTGAAATCACGCTTACGACAGCCACGTCAATTGATCGCATTGGCGTGGAGGTGCAGGACGAGTGCGGCGGCTTGCCTGAGGGAAAGAGCGCTGAATTGTTTCATCCGTTCGAGCAGCGAGGCTCCAACCGCTCCGGTCTCGGTCTGGGACTGGCCTACAGCCAATGGGCTGTCGTCGCGAACGGAGGCCGTCTGTACGTCCGCAACTTGCCGGGTTCTGGTTGCGTTTTCATCGTCGATCTCCCGCGACATCCCCCACAGTTTGGCAACGCAGGTTCAATCCACGAGAAACGCAAGGACCGACGATCTCAGAAAACCTAGAACCCGTTCCGGCCCGCAGACGCGGAAGCTACCGAGGAACGGCCTGCAGCCTGCTAATCAGCGTTTCCAAAACCGCAACAGCGTGGCCGCCAACCGGCGGCTGGAAGGCCCAAAGACGGACAAATGACTGATCGTGGAAGTCGACGCGGTTCGATGCTATCGCCTGCCAGTGCTGCGCTTGATGTTGTCGCTCTCATGCTTGAACTTCTTGGTGCCAGGCCCATCACCTCCAGGCTTGTGAGATCCAACTGAAGCGGCGCCTTTTGCCGACCCGGCACTCCGGCGATTCTGGCCCCTGCTGCCGTATGCTCCGCCGGCATTTTTTCCGATTTTATCGGCCGGCCCGCGCTGATTTTTTCCAGAAACGGTCTTCTGGTGATCGTTGTCGGTTGTCTTGTCTTCCTTCGAGTCGTGTTTGGGCTTCATGAGAACCTCGCGGACTGAGCGAAGCAAGAGCTGTACCGGCAGAGGTTCGGCGGAGAAGGATTCCATCGGATTCCGGTCGCTGCCACCATGGAGCGAATCGCCAGCTATCGGCGCAGCCCGTGGATGAGGGACGAAAGCTTCGACGGCGCCTGCGGCCGCGACCCATTCACGAACTGAAACCGGCTCAGGCTGTCGGCGCCCCACAAGTTACCGACCGTCATCAGGAGGCGCACATCGCTGCGGGCTGCCTCTGTCAGAGATGATTTCGCGAAGACCTCCTTCAGAGCGTCATGACCCATCTCACGCAAGCGGATGTCGCGACGACCAACCTTGACCATGTGGTCGGGCAGCTCGATGCCCTCGGCAAGCACATCCAGGAGACGCGCTCTCCACGCGTGCGACAGACGGGGAAAGACGCTTCGAAACCACACCGTGCCCAGTAATTTTCTGAGCTCATCGGCATCGACGAGCACGCTCGCGTCGGCGCCGTTCTTCGCAACAGCCAATGCCGCTGGGTCCGACCGATTGATCGCCAACGCCAGATCCCAGAAAGTCCCGCTCGGGGCCGCAGCGTGCGAAACGGGCGGGGCTCCCAATACAACAGTCCCCAACACGGCCGCCGTGCTGAAGTGCCCTGCGTCGGGCTGCGCCGGCCCGACGACCTCCGCAACGAGTGGAACCGGCTCGGCTTCGGCAGTCGGTACGTCGGGAACGCCGGCATCGATCAACGAGCCGAGAGACCAATCGATGTCGATCGGCGGATGACTGCCGGTGTATTCCGCAAACAGCGCGGTGACGCCCCATGGCTTCGGTATCTGGAAACCCCGTGCGTAAAGAGGGTTATACGTCTTCGCTTTGGCCGCGACTGCGTGAGCCGCCAGTCCGCCTTTGATTTTCGCGTCCGCGATGTTCGACCAGACACCCTGAATGCAGATGAGCGACGTGCCGACCGGCTCGCTGAAGTTGCAGTAGGGATTGTCCCAACACCGTTTCACCGCGGCCTCGACGTCTTCGTCGCCCGGATCGGCGCCGGATGCCGGATCGAGCTCCGAGAAACCGATACGTAGACGGCCCTGACCTGCAAACAGCGATGAGAGATCTGACGGGTCTACCTGCGAGAGGTCCCACAGCACGTAAAGCAACCCCCGCAACGCTCGCGCAATCGGCACATTCATTCGTTCCCAGACAACCGACTGTGGCTGCGGATCGGCGTCGACATACCCTCGATCGTTGAGGATCTCGATGAATCTGATGTTCGCCTCGTCCAACTGGCGGCTGACGGCCAAGGCTCGATCGAAGCGGTACTTTTCGACCTCGTGCCGTTCGAACGACGGGCGAACGAAGATCGGGATCACCAGCTTCTTCTGCTGTCTCGCGACGCGCGTCACCGGCATGATGGTTCCGGTGCCGGTTCCCTTTCCTCCCGCTGCAATGACGATGATGGTGGAGTAGCGGCCGATCAGCTCCTCGATTTCGCCTCTCGATTCCTCGAATGCCTGGTGCGCCACGTCGGGATCGTGCCGTGCTCCAAGATGCCGGGTCGTCGCGGCGCCGATGAGCACACGCTCATCGTCGGGAATGTCCACCACCGAAAACCGGTTCGTGTCGACGAAACGGGCAGCCACGCTGTTCTTCAACCGATTCGCGTATGCCGGATCGGCTTCCTGGGCGATGATCAGATCGCGCTGATACAGCGCCTTCACCGACCGCAGGATGTTGCCGCCACCCCCACCGAGGCTCAACAGCAGGATATTCACGCTCCACCTTCCTTCTGCGCATCACACACGAGTCGAATTGGTATCCTCACCCAGTCACCGCGGGCTTCGGGGCGCCCGCAGATGAAGCGACGATCGTCGAGGAGCGCCATCACTCGCCCGGTGTCGTATTCGACGTTTGCCCGATGGTCTGCCAGATTCGGATAGCGGCGGCCTCGAGTCGGCGCCAGCAGCACATCGAGCACACGGCGATGCGGACGCACCGTGAGCTGGGCACGCAACGCGGCGAAGCGACGACCGCGTTCTTCGATTAACGGCCGTTCGAACTCTTGAACGAAAGCGGCGCCAAATGCACGCAGCGCTCGAGCGATCACGGCCTGGCGCTCGGCCTGCACCTGAATCAGAAACAGAGCGACAATCGCTCCGGAACACATCGTCACCAGCCACCACCACTCCATCGGCGTGATGGAGCTGCGGGAAACCACAACCGGTTGCCGCAGGGGGGCAGCGCCTTGATACGGCGGAGACGCAACGCCAGGAGCGAGCATCTCCTGGACGACGCACGCCTGCCAGCCGGGATGAATGCGCCCGTACTGGGCCTTCGGAATGAACCTCGCGGCGGCCGGATCGAGAATCTGGAAGCCAGTCGTCCGCCAGCTTCGCGAGCTCCCTGTGAGGCGAACCGACAGCGCCGTCGCGGAGTCACCCGGTACCACTGTGTGACAGACGAATCGGGATGCGGCCGATGCAGGTTCCACTGTGGCCGCAGCTATCAAGAGTCCGGCGCAGCACGCGCGAGCAGGGCACACACCTCCAACGCCTGTGCCAGGGACGGACCTGTGTTTCGTGTGTGATTTATCGTGGAAACGTAGGAAGGCAGCTGTAGCGTCCTGTTGCGGGGACGAATCGGCGGTTGCGCGTCGCTTTTTGTGGCCGGTGATTGAACGGTGTTGAGGCGCAAGCCTTTGGCAAACGCGCACGAGCGCGACGCGCGATGCGTATAATCCAGGCAATCACCCCCGCGCATCGGCGCGGGCGGAATGGGTGAGGTCTATCGCGCGCGCGATACGAAATTGGGCCGGGACGTGGCGATCAAGATCCTGCCCCGGCTCTTTACCAGCAATCCCGATCGGCTGGCGCGGTTCGAACGCGAGGCGCGGGTCCTCGCGTCACTCAATCATCCCAACATCGGTGCGATCTACGGACTGGAAGACGCTGATGGAATACCTGCGCTGGTGCTCGAGCTGATCAATGGGGAGACGCTCGCTAACCGCATCGCGCCCGGACCGATACCGCTGACCGAGACTCTGACCATTGCGCGGCAGATGGCGGGCGCGCTCGAGGCGGCGCACGAGAAGGGCCTCATCCACAGGGATCTGAAGCCAGCCAATATCAAGATTACCCCTGACGGCGTTGTGAAAGTCCTCGACTTTGGTCTCGCCAAGGCGGCGTCTGGCGACGCGGCGACGGCCGATCTGACGCAGTTGCCGACCGTGACGGTCGACGGGACACAGGAAGGCGTCATCCTCGGGACAGGGCCATATATGAGCCCCGAGCAGGCGAAAGCCTTCCCGCTGACAAGCGCGCGGACGTGTGGGCGTTCGGCGTCGTGCTCTACGAGATGCTGACCGGCCGGCCGGCCTTCGAGGGGGAGACGATCTCGGACGTGCTTGCGAAGGTGATCGAGCGCGAACCGGATTGGATGGCGCTCCCGGCCTCGACGCCTCCGCGCCTGCATGAGCTGTTGCGCCGATGTGGGCGAAAGGATCCAAAAACGCGGCTCCAGGCGATCGGGGACGCGCGGGTTCAGATTGAGGAGCTGATCAGCGGCGGGGCGACGACGTTCCAACGGCGGGACCGACAATTCTGTTGCGGCAGCGCCCTCGCCTGCTGCGAACCATCGCGAGCGGGTTGCATGGTTGATCGCGACGGCGCTACTCCTGGGTGTTGCGCTGTTCTTTGCCATGCGGCCTTCGAACAGTGCTCCATCCAGTGATCCGATCAGCTTTGCGGTGCTCCCTCCCGAACAGACCGCCTTCTCCGGGTCGGTCAACAAGACGGTCAATGTCCCATCGTTTGCCCTTTCTCCTGACGGCCGTGCCCTGGTATTCAGCGCGCAGACGACCGAGGGAAACCCACGTTGTGGGTGCGAGCGATGGATAGTTTCGGCGCGCGCCAGCTGGCCGGAACCGACGATGCGCAGGATCCGATGTGGTCTCCGGACAGTCAATGGATTGCCTTTTTTTTTGCCGACGGAAAGCTGAAGAAGGTGCCCGCCGCCGGCGGACCCGTCCAAGTCATCACCCAAGCGGCGACGGATTTCCGCGGAGGGACATGAGGTCCGGATGGGACGATTCTCTTTTTAAGCGGAACGGACGCGATTGCGTCCGTGAATACCGAGGGCAGTAAAGTGACGCCGATGACGGTATTCGAATCCGGCACATCAGGAGACGGTTCATCGAACCCCGCACTCGCGACACATGGGGGTCGCAACACGGCTTTCATGAGCGCTGTCTCTGCATCTCGGACCGGAACCATCGCATATGCGGGCATCATCTCTCAGGCAGGTCGCCTGCAGTGGATTGATCGCGCGGGAACCGTGCTTGCTCCGACTGGCACGCCGGACGGGGACTACACCGATTTCCGCCTATCGCCCGACGAAACCCAACTGGCGGCGTCGCTCTTCGATCCCAAAACCAACGCCGTCGAAATCTGGCTTACCGACCTCGCGCGCGAACAGTGCTGTGTGGCAGCTGCCCAATTGCACGACTCGGTGATGAATCGGCCTGGAGAGCGGAGATGCAAGCGTATGCTATGTGTCCCCCCAGCCGCCCGCGTTTTGGAGTCGTCGCGTCGTATCCTGGCGTTTTCGTGGCTCTCGTTTGTGTAGTGGAGGCATCGATATGGCAAAGCCGAAACCGTCTCGCTCGCAAAAGCCCGCACCCGACGACGAAGAGAAGCCGACCTTTGCGCGGGCGCGCATCGACGCCCAGCGACGGCGGGCACAAAAGATGCGCGCGCAGGATGACAAGATCATCAAGAAACTGCTGGAACAGCTTGGCGTTTCGCACAAGGAGCTTGACGCCCGCGCAGATGCTGATTTCGAACAGGCGAAAGAAGAATCGGCGCAGCGGCTCACGCAGTTGCGAGTCGAACAGAGCGCGCGACTGAAAGAGCGCGGATCACTGCGGTCGAGAATCGAGGGGTTGTATACGCGGTTTCGTCCGACGGAGGTAACAAAATGAATCAGTTCGCCTTCCGCGCGAGTCAAATCACGACCGTGCAGCCGCCCGAAGACAATCTCGTCGGCTCGAACAGCACGTTTGTGTTCACCACGCCACCCACCGTTGCTCCAATATCCGATGCGATTAACAACGTTCGATTCGCGTGTACGGGTTTTGCCGGACACGGCACCTTCGAAACGGTGATGCTCACGTTGCTGACCCGTCACACGTTTACATTGCAACCACAGATCGAAGGGCGACTTATCGCCGCGCATGCGCACTTCATGCCGCAGGGGGCAGCGGCGCTGACGGCACGCAGACCGGCGTTTATTTTTGACGGCCCCGGCGTCGTCACGGTCAACGTCTTCATGAGCATGCGACTTCGCGTGATTGCGGCGAATGGCCTCGAGGTCCCGGGTTCGCGGCATTTCCGTCGAAGCGTGAATATTTTTTCTGTGACGGCGCGCGCAACGTCGGTGGCTGAGTCGCAAGCCGAGACGATCGATGCGCAGTTGCTGGAGTTTACGCGGAGTCGGTCGTCGACAACGCTTGTGACGGTGAGCGACACGGTCGAAGTTCAGGCACGCTATACGGTGCAGGTGATCGCCGTAGACGGTGCTGAGTTCCTTGTCGATTTCGCATCGGTAACGGCGTTCGGCGGCGACCCGGGGGACGGTTTGAATTCGCCGTTTGCCGTCATCAACATCGCGGATTAAGCGGTGTCGGCTCGTGCAAAACCTCCATCCCCGGTTCAAATCCGCCCTTCGGCAAGCTCAGGGCGTGGTGAGCAGGTCGAAGCACGGGCGGCGCCTCCAAATTTTCCCAGGAAATTTCAACGTCACGCCTGGCCGGGAGCGACCCGACCGGGCAAAACGCGACCCTACGCAACTGACGTCTAGCTCCGGCGGTTAAGGCGCTGGCGCAATCTGTCAATCTGGAAGCAACAGCCGGCAAAGACTCCGATGGCGAAGGCGACGGCAAAACGGCCTTGGAATGCCAGCACGACCGCCCACACGAGAACGCCTACGCCGAGCGCCGGTATCAACCATCGCAGCATGAGGGGCTCCTCTCACCGCTCGATTAGACACCGCTAGCGCGACATTGGGGACGATTTCAAATCGTGGCGTCCGGTTTTTCGTCAATTAATCGCACTGAACGTCGCCTGGCCGGGGCCGCTCAACTTCATCGCGACATCCTCACCGGTGACGCTCTATCGCGCGCGCTCGACGCACGCGATTCTGAACGGTGTGCCATTCCGCTCGTAGCGCGCGCGCCGCTGACGGCGCCAATCCGGACTGGATTTGCACCACGACCTGAACCGCGATGTGGTGCTTGAACGTGTCGGCGTCGCTCTGCAATTTTCTGATCTGCTCAAGGATGTGCTCGACGCGTGCCAGGCGTTCTTCTTCGTGATTCGATTCGACCATCCGGGAATTCAGGCTACGCGCCCGAAGGAGTCCGGGCTGTCCGCTTTTGAACACCCGGAGAAACGGCCAGGCCGCTGTAGGAAGGTCGTCCGTCCGGCCAGGCTCTAGCTCGGGGAGATTTTCTCAGAACTGCTCTGGCTGGCCGTCCGGCTCGTTCGGATAGTTGAAGAACAGCTGGTTGCCGTCGAGATCCTCGACGACCAGAAGCCGGTAGCCCCAGCGCCGTCCTTGACGGGAACGCCGCGGGCTTCGAACTCGGCGCGCAACGCATCGAGCGCCGCGACCACGGCCTCGTCGCGTCTCAGGCTCGACGTTCAGGGAAATGAACATCAGACCCTTGCCGACCTTCTCCGGCCACTGGTCCGAGAATATGAGGGCGCAGCTCCCACGATCGACCTGAGCGACGCGCGCTCGACCCTCCTCCTCGAACCGCCACGCGACCGTAAAGCCGAGTCGGTCCACGTAGAAGCGGAGCGAGTCCTCGACGCTCGAGACGTGAAGCACGGGGCGGGCGAACCAGTCGGTCATAGCGGTATCGATGCTACTACTACGGCATCTGGATTGTTCTCCTCATGATGAAGAACAGAGCCCTCGCGTTCGCCGGAGCGGTGCTGCTGAGCGTCACCGCTCTTCACGCGGCCGTCGAAGTTGGACTTCCCGCGAAAACACATCCTACCGATTCTGACTTCTACCTTGGTCGGCCCCTCTGCCGTCCAGCGGCGCGAGGCCGAGAATGGTCACCTTGTGGTTGTAGTAGTTGGGCGGCTCGTCGTCGTCGTCGCGAACGACAGAGTACACTCTGTAGCGTAGCGTCCCGGTGGGTGCTCCGGGCGGCCTGTCGTAGCGCAGGTTGTCCAGCCAGACCCCCAGCTCCGTGATGTGCTGGTCGTCACTCTCGTAGCCGATTTCCCATCCCCCAAGCCTGCTGGATCGTGTTCCGCGCAAGATTGTTCGTTTGCACAAGAATGAGGACTTCGTCAACTGCGTTATTCTGCTCATGATGAAGAACAGAGCCCTCGTGTTCGCCGGAGCGGTGCTCCTGAGTGTCACCGCTCTTCACGCCGCCGACTGGCCTCAATGGCAGGGCCCCGATCGCACGCGAGTGTCGAAGGAAACCGGCCTTCTGAAGGAATGGCCCGAAGGCCGGGCCTCCAGTCGTGTGGACGGCGACCGGACTTGGTGCCGGCTACGGTTCGATGGCGGTTGCGGGCGATCGCGTCTTCGTCCAAAGCACGCGCGGCCGCAACAGCGTCGTCGTGGCGCTCAATCGTGCGGATGGAAAGGAAGTCTGGTCGAAGGCGCTGGGGGCAACGCAAACGGACGATCGGGGACCAGGACCTCGCGGCACACCGACCGTCGACGGCGATCGCCTGTACGTGCTCAGCGAGAACGGCGACCTGATGGGCCTCAAGACCGACGGCACCGCGCTCTGGCAGCGCAACATCCTCCGCGATTTTCGGGGGCGGCAGCTGCAATGGCTGATCAGCGAGTCACCGCTGGTCGACGGACCGCATGTGATTGTGTCTCCCGGCGGGCCGGGCGCCGGCATCGTGAAGCTGGACAAGATGACGGGAGCCACCGTCTGGACCTCGAAGGAGCTCAGCGATTCCGCGGGGTATTCGTCGGTCATCGCTGCGGACGTGCAAGGCGTGCGCACGTATCTGACATTCACGGCGTCGGCGGGCGTCGGCGTGCGCGCGTCCGACGGCAAGCTGATGTTCCGCTACCCGAACGCCGCGAACTACGTGGCGAACGTCGCGACGCCGATTTTCTCGAACAACAAGGTGTTCTTCACGTCCGCGTACGGCACCGGCGGCGGGCTTCTCGATCTCACCGCGCAGAACGGCGAGGTGAAAGCGAAGGAGGTGTACTTCACGCGCAGCATGAACAACCACCACGGCGGGGTCGTCCTCGTCGACGGCTATCTCTACGGGTTCAACGATTCGATCCTGACCTGCCTCGAGTTTGCGACGGGCAAGATGATGTGGCGGGATCGCAGCGTCGGCAAAGGTTCGGTGATGTTCGCGGATGGCAACCTTTACATTCAGGGCGAGAACAACGTCTTCGGGCTGGCGGAAGCGACGCCGTCCGGCTACCGCGAGAAGGGGCGTTTCAGCATTCCCGACAAGGGCTATTCGAGCTGGGCGCACCCTGCGATCAGCGACGGCCGCCTGTACGTGCGCAACCAGGACACGCTGATCGTCTACAACATCAAATCTGGCGATGGGTCGCCATGACAAAACCAGAAATTTCCGGCATTGCGCCATTCTTTATCGTCAGGAATGTCCCCGCCGCGCTGTCGTTTTATCGCGACCGTCTGGGGTTCGACGTTACGTTTCAGGGGCCCGAGCCTGACGACATCTTCTTTGGCATTGTCCAGCGCGGTGGCGCGACGATTATCCTGAAAGATATCGGTGTTGATCCAGTGCCAAACTATACGCGGGATATCAAGAAAGGTATTGCCCGCTGGGACGCGTATCTTCATGTCCCCAATCCCGATGCGCTGGCGGCTGAATTCTCGTCGCGGAACGTCGAGTTCTTTCAGCCAATCAGTGACGGCGATGATGGTTTCCGGGGATTTGAAGTCAAAGACGCTGACGGCTATCTATTGTTCTTCGGCTGTCCACGTTCATAGTACCGATTCCGTCAGATCAGTACTTCAGCTCAACCCGTATGGTGTGGCTCGTCGTCTTGCCGACGTTGCGCAAGACATGGAGACTCGACTCGCTCCAGTACACCGTGCCGTGCTGGCGGTTCGAGCGCACCCACTGGCCGTCGGGCAGGATGCGCGATTCGACGGTGTACTCCGTCATACAGATGCTGACCCCGCGCATATGGCGGTGCGGTTGTTCTTCGGCGCCGGGCGGCACCCGTGCCTCGATGACCCGGACGAACGCATTCTCGAAGAGCAGCTTGTAATTGTCCGGGATCACCTTCAGGACATCCTGCTCGTCGTTCTGCGACATGACCGGGCGCGCCACGAGAAACAGTGTCGTGACGGCGAGGGCGATGATGACGTTGCGCATTGCGCTACTTACTCGGGCGCGGCTCATAGATTTCCTGCGTGTCCACTTCGGTGCCTCCACGGGTTCGCGAGCCGGACGCGAGGTAGACGCGCCCGTCACGAAGGATGGCCTGCGTCGCGTGGCGGCCCATCGAGAGCGTCGTAAGGGCAGTCCACTGCCCGGTGGCCGGGTCGAGCGATTCGACGTCGGCATGCGCGAGCGGCTGAGGGCTTTCACCCCCGATGACGAGGAGCCGTCCGCTGACGACCGCCACAGTCGCACCGGCGCGCTGGGTCGGCAGATTGCCCGTGGCGGGCAGCGTCGACCACTGGTTCGTGCCGAGATCGAAGACGTCCACTTCCGGCACCGTCAGCTCGAAAGTCTGTTTCGTGGCGTACGAGCTACGGCGTCCCCCGGCGACGTAGATCTTGTTGTTGATGATGGCGGCGTGGAAGTGATCGCGGGCACGCGGCGCGTCGGGAAGTCGCCGCCATCGGCCGGTGCGCGGATTGAACGCGTCGACCCACCTGACATGTCCGTCGCTGTGGCCGTTGGTGATGCCGGCGATCAGGATGATCTCGCCGTTGTGGAGCACCGCGCCGGCACCACCGCGACGCCGGTCGGCCGGCACGTCGGGCCCGACGGTCCAGGCATTTGCCGCCGGATCATAGATGTGCACGTTCGCCAGCGGCGGCTCGGTGGGGAACGGGCCGGTCATGGCGCCGACCAGGTAGATCTTGTTCTCGAACGGAACGGCCTGGAAGTGATGGATCTCGACCGGCGGCGAGGCGCCCTTCGTCCAGTTGCCGGTGGCGGGGTCGAAGATATCGACGGGCTGAATGCGGCGGCCGCCGAGCAGGTAGAAGCGATTGCCCACCTGCACGTATCCGTGCTCGTGACGTGGCGTAATCCCCGTGCTCTGGCCGAGCGCAACCGTGCCCGCCACGGTGCCGGCCAGGAGCAGTACTGTCATCCATCGCATCTGACGCATTGAACGCTCCAGAAGCCTCCAACTGTACAGTGATTCTTCGGGACAGCGATTCCGGACACCAGAAATAGTTACAGTCTTGCTGCGGCGCATGAATCTCGGAGAGTAGCGGACGCCTTGCGCGAGCCTCGCCGAAAGGGAATACTCGTTTTCGTCATGTTTCGTCGCGCTGCAACACGAGTCTGGCTTGCCCTGGCATTCTGGTCGATCACAAGCCTGTCAGCCGCTCAGAAACCAATGGGCACCTCCACGTCTGTCGCGGCCCAGCCGATTCGCATCGACGCCGTGTCGGTGCCGCTCAATCCTGAAAACCCGTCGGTCACGGCGCTCGGGGACTTTGTCTACGCTGGTGGACTCTGGCTCACCTCCAGGGAGACCGATCGCTTCCGCGAGCTCTCAGACATTGTTGTCACAGGCAAGGACGGGCTCACCGCGGTTGGCGATGGGGGCGTTCTTTTCAACGCCAGGCTGGTGTTCGACGCCGATCAGCGGTTGATTGCCGTGGTGGACACCAGTCTGGCGCCGCTCGTCGGCGAGGACGGACGGCCCCTGACCGGCTCGCGTCGCGCAGATGCGGAGGGGCTGGCGATATTGGGGAATGGCGACCGCCTCGTGAGCTTCGAGGGCGACCATCGAATCTGGCTGTATCCCACAGCCGGCGGAACGCCACGTGCTGCGCCGTCACCGGCGGCGAACTTCCCGTCGAATTTCGGGATGGAGGCGATTGCCGCCAATCCTGGCGCCGGACCAGACGCCTACGACGTTGGCGTGGAGATGTCTGGCAAAACCTGGACGTGCCGGTTGACGCTGGCGTGCGTCGAGAGCCGGACGTTGGAAAAGCCCGGAGAGTTCGGGCTGGTTGCCATGAATTACATCGGTGCAGATATGCAGGCCTACCTTCTGCGTGCGTACGATCCCTTTCGTGGCAATCGGATCACGCTGCAGATTTTCCGTTCCACGACCTTGGTTGCTCAAATGGATCTGGCGCCTCCTCTCACCGTGGACAACTTCGAAGGGCTCGCGTCAGTGCCTTCCCCGAATGGCGGCGTCCGTTTTTATCTGATGTCGGACAACAACGGTTCATCTTCTCAACGCACGCTGCTTCTGGCCTTCGATTGGCGGCCGAAATGAGAATTGGGGGGCGTGTGCAGTTCAAGACTGTTTGTCACGCCACGAGACCCGTATCATCGGAAGCTCATGCCGAAACGCATCGCTCGTGGTCTGCGCCGTGCTCCCAAATCCCCGCTTGTGTCAGATCTCGTGCCCCTCGTACCTCACCTCGCGCCAGAGATGCTGCATCGGCTCATCGCGCACCGCGGGCTCGATGTCAGCGCAGAGATCGTCGCCTCGGCGACAGCAACGCAGTTAGCATCTGTCCTCGACCTCGATCTCTGGCGGAGCGCGCAAGCGGGACACGACGAGCGTTTCGACACAGCGCGCTTCGGCGAATGGCTGGAAGTGCTGGTCGACGCCGGTGGCACCGTGGCCGCGGGGACGGTTGCCGCCATGGACGAGCACCTCGTCGTGGCCGGACTCTCTCAGTACGTACGCGTCTTCGACCCGGCGGCGATCGCCGCCATCGTCGATGGTGAACCACTCGACATCGACGTGCCACCGCACACAGGTCCCGAGTGCGTGGTGGGCGGCTATCTCGTGCGTGGCATCACGACCGACGCCTGGGACGCCATCGTCGCGCTGCTCCTTGCGCTCGACGCCGACCATCACGACCGTTTTCATGCGGTGATGCGTGAGTGTCGACGGTTGTCCAACTCCACGCCGGAAGTTGACGGGCTCGACGACCTGCTGATGGAGCCGGAACAACTGCTTCATGACGTGGGCCGGGAGCGCGAGCATCGGCGCGCGGAGCAGGGATACAGCACACCGGCTGACGCGCGAGCGTTCCTGCTGATGGCGCGACAGCGCCGGCGCGCTTCGCGGGGCGAGCCGTCGGTCAATCCACTCGTGGCTGCGTACTTTCGGGCTGCCAACGACACCATCGCATCCGGGGACGCTGCCGCAACACGTGCCGGCTTTCCGGAGGCCCCACCGGACGGCTTCGTCGAGATGCTCGACATGTTCTCCAGGGCAGGTCTGGTGCCGCAGCGACCCCGCGGGCTGCTGGAAGGTGCACACGCTCAACCATTACGCTTCGCGCTTGTCCGAACGCTGATCGAACACGTCCGCGACAGCGACGACACCCTTTACCTCGCGCGGAGCCATGAGCTGGCATTCCTCTCCAACACGCTCGTGGCCGGGTGCTCGATTCAATCCCGCTCTTTTACCCCGCAAGAGGCCTCGGATGCTGCCGCTGGCATCTGCAATCTGGGTCTCGAGCATTGGCCTGCCCGATGGCCCGACGCTGTCGCGCCGACCACGACCCATCTTGATGTGGCGTTGCCCGACACGTTTCTGATGCACCACGACCTTGTGTCGGCGTTCGAGGTGGGATGGGCAGTGCTGCACGAGGACGTCGGCATGTTCGCAGCCGACCAACTGCTCTCCACGCTCTCGACGCTGCGATGCAGCGATGTTGACATCCAGAAAGGGTTGAAGGCCCTCCGGATCGCCCTTATGAAACATCGTAAGACGGGCACGCCGTGGCACGCCCGCGAGGCCCTCGACGTGATCGCGATGCTCGACATACCCGCCTGGGCCAGCGTGATGGGGTTGCTGGATGAATGTCCTGTGATACCGACCGCATTAATCGCTACGCTCGACGGTCGGTCCGACGCGGTCAGTGCGACCGACTTCGAGTTCATCTCCACGAGCCGCCAGCTTGGCAGGGTCCGGGAATTCATGGCGCGGCTTCCAGAGATCCTGCGCCGCTGAAGAGGCGCAGGATCTCGTCCGGTCAGAACTCGACCAGTAGCCCCGCTGATGGCAGGACCGGAAAAAGATCCTCCATCAACCCCGTCACGCGCCCGGTTCGCCCGTTGATGTCGCCGCCGGCGTATCGCTGGTTTCGCCGGTTGTACATGTTCGTGACCTCGACGAACAACGTCAACCGGCGGCGGTCCAAGGTGTAGGTGCGGTTGGCTCGAAGGTCGAGCCGGGAATACATGGGCAGCCGGAGCGCGTTGCGCTGCTCCGCCAGGTAGTACGCCGTCATCGTCAGTGGCGGGAGGAAGCCAACGCCGCCGAACGTTTCCTCTTCTTCACGGTAATAACCGGGAATGGGGAAGTTGGACGAGGCGCGGAATCGAGTGGTAATGCTGGTCCTGTTCGAGATCCGCCACGTGGCGTTGGCGGTGACGCTGTGACGCTCGTGGAATGTGCCGTCGAACGTCTCGCCCGTGCGCTGGTCGGTGTACTCGAGATGGCCGAGCGAATACCCGATCCACCCCGACACCCGCTGAGCCTTGCGGTGCACCGAGATCTCGAGCCCGCGTGCCCGCCCATCAAGGATGTTGCCGTACGACGGAGGCGACGCCGGCGCGACGATCGCGCCATCGACCATGCGGAAATAGCCGTCGACCAGATCGATCGCATCACGTTCCTCGCGAACGTATCCGCCCAGCCGCCAGCGAATGCCTCGCCCGATCGTGTGCTCGAATGCCGCATCGAAATGACGTGCCACCTCCGGCGTCATTGGGGTGATGCCGCCTTGACCGAACACATGGGCGAATGCAGGCGCCTGTCGATGGCTGCCTGCACCCGCCACGACGCGCGCCGTTTCGGCGACCTTCCACTCGATGTTCAGCCACGGTGACACATCGGCTCGTTCGACCGTGGCCCAGCGATCGACCCGGACACCGGGCACGATCGCGACGCGCGACGAGGGTGACAGTCGCACTTGCGCGTAGCCACCGAACGACGTACGCGATTGGTCGAACGTGGCAGGGCCCGATGCCGACTCGGCCGTCCGCGTCACCTGCGCGCCTCCCTCGAACAGCGTCCGGCCTGGCAACGCGACGCTCAGGTCGGCGCGGTAGCCGATGTCGCGCCCGTTTGCGGCATTCAAGGTGGCCTGATTCCGGTTCACGTTGCGATACCGGCCGCCGGCGGCGAATACATGCTGGGAAACGACGAGGCCGCGCGGCGCGAGATAGCGCCATTGGACGGCGCCCAGCCATCCATTGAGGTGTGCCTGGAACAGATCGTTCTCGCCCAGGTTCTCGTCCTGCTCGTTGAAACGTGATTGACCGCCGACGAGCGTCGCCCGAAGCTGGTGCCGGACGCCGACGTCGCGCATCAGGTAAGCCTGCACGTCTTCGAAGCCGAACGTGAAGGTGGGATCGTCGAAGACTTGCTTGAAGAGCAGGTCGAGATAGCTCTTGCGTCCAGAAACGAGCCAAGAGCCGCGCTTATCGGACCCAAGCGGGCCTTCGGACACGAACGACACGCTGCTGCCGCTCACCGCCAGCCGCGACGCCTGCCGCGCGCGCGAGCCCTCACGCAGTTCGAAGGCGACCTGCGCACCGGTATGTCCGCCGATGCGCTGCGGATAGGCACCGCTCATCAGCTCGACTCGCTCCAGGATGTCGCCGTTGACAAGCGCCGTCGAGCCACCGCCTTCGACCGCCTCGACCGTGTGCAGACACGTACCGCGTCGGAATGCCGTTGAGGGTGAAGCCGATGTGATCGAAGCCGCTGCCGCGCACGGTGAAGACGCCATGCAGATCGTCGGTCGCGCTCACGCCCGGCAGCGCCTGTACCGCCCGCAGCGGATCGTCGAGCATGACGCCGCGGAGGTTCTGAAGCTCAGCGCTTCCCAGCGTCTGCCGGGCGGGGACAGCCGCCTCGCCCGGTGCCGATGCGTCACCCGACACGGTCACGTCTTCGCGGTACGTGCCCGTGCCTGGCGCCAGCGGTATCGTCGCTTCCACGGTTTGCCCGGCCACCACCTCGATCTCCCGCGAGGCCAGGATGTAGCCGACGATCGAGATGGTCACGTGGTACGTGCCCGGCGCCATCGACGAGACGGTCAGCCGGCCGGCCTCGTCGGTGACAGACGCCGACTTCAGCTCCGCAATCTGGACCGCGGCGCCGGGAATCGGCTGTCCGGTCTGCTGATCGACGACGCGGACGCTGATGGCGCCCGTGCCGGACGCATCTTGAGCGGATACGTCCGATGCCGACCATGCGCACCACACCAGCGCTGCAATGAACGTCCTGACGAGAATGCCCATAACGACGACTCCCCGACTGCAGGCGCTGGCGCGCTGGCGTGCGGCTTCATCGTTTCGGCCCGGTAACTCTGGTCAATGATCCTCAACATCTCGTCGCGCTCGAGGGCGGTGCGCACGCGTCGCAGCACGTTCGTCGCGGCGGTGAGCGCCGGGGCGAGACATCGAGATCGATCTGTGCGCGCGCGGCCGACTCGATGTCGACGATACGGCGAACGGCCGCGTTGCCTTTCGAGGTCAGCCGCACGAGCGGCGATCGTTTGTGTGCGGGGTTGGTGTCGTACTCGAGGATGCCGTCCTTGACGAGCGCGTTGACGAGCGGCTGAATGCGCTGCCGTGCCTCGTGGCGGGCGCGGGCGATCTGCGCCACGGTCGCGGGTCCTGTGCGCGCCAGGGTCACCAGCACGGTCCGGCGGGCGCCCGACCGCTCGCCGTGGCGGTGCATCACCGCCGCGATGTGGTTGAGGCAGAGGTAGAAGCGCACCCCCTCTTCGAAGAGCCGAGCCAGCTCGGGTCGTGCCTCAGGAGGCATACGACAAGATCTTGTCGAAGTAACAAGGCCTTGTCAATATGGATCCGGCGAGGGAAGCGCGCACGAAGACCAGGAAGGCGCGTTATGCTGGGCGCGCCAGGAGAGCATTGGCAGCAGGAGGACGCGATGGCTGTCACGCGACGACGGTTCCTGACACGGTTGGCCGCGGCGGGCGGCGCCTCGCTCGCGTACGAGGCGATGACGGCTCTCGGCCTGCTCGCCGCGCCGTCGCAGACGCCCTTCAACCTCACCGGCCGCGTCAGTGGCGTCCGCGTCGTGATTCTCGGCGCCGGTTTGTCCGGGATGACGGCCGCGTACGAGCTTGGCAAAGCCGGCTTCGACTGCCGGGTGCTCGAAGCGCGGGCCCGGCCGGGCGGCCGCGTCTTCACGGTCCGCCGCGGCACGCGAGCGAAGAGACCGGCGCGGCGCAGACCGCGGCCTTCGATGACGGGCTGTACTTCAATGCCGGACCGATGCGCATCTCGCATCATCACCACACGACGCTCGCCTATTGCCGCGAGCTGCAGGTGGCGACCGAAGTCTTCGTGCCCGATTGCGAGAGCGCGTATCTGGCCCAGACGCGCGGCCCGCTTGCCGGGACGCCGCATACGTCTTCGCGAGGCCCGCGCCGATTTCGACGGCTACATCGCCGAGCTGTTGAGCAAGTCGCTCTCGCAGGCGCAACTCGATCAGCCGCTGACCGCAGAGGATCGCGATCGGGTGCTGGCGTATCTCCGCAACCTTGGCGCGCTCGACCGAGACTGGCCAGTACCGCGGCTCGTAGCGACGCGGCGCCGACGCGCCGGTCGCGCTGCGCGATTTGTTCGGCGGGATCCCGGGGTTCTACGTGCAGACCGACTGGTCGTCTCAACCGACGATGATGCAGGTCGCCGGCGGCATGGATCGCCTGCCCGCGGCGCTCGCAGCGCGGTTGGGAAATCGCATCACCTATCGCGCGGCCGTCCGCGAGATCCGGCAGAGCGAGCGCGGTGTGTGGGTCGTCTATGCCGACGCTCAGGGGCAGTCGCGGCGCATCGAGGCTGACTACTGCATCTCCACGATCCCGCTGCCGGTGCTCACCGATCATCGAGAAGGATCTGTCGCCGCCGGTGCAGTCGGCCATCGCCGCGGCCCGGTATGACGGCGCCGGCAAGATCGGTCTGCAGTTCAAGCGGCGGTTCTGGGAACAAGACGACGAGATCTATGGGGGCCGTTCGTGGACCGATCAGGAGGTCGGACAGATCATCTATCCGTCGCACGGCTTTACCACGGCCAAGGGCATCCTCGTCGGCTACTACCTCGATTTCCGCGGCACGATGCGCGAGCGCCCGCCCGCCGAAATCCAGCGCCTCGCGCTCGAGCATGGCGCCCGCGTTCATCCGCAATACCCGACCGAATTCGAGAATGCGTTCTCCGTCACGTGGGCGCGGGTGCCATGGAGTCGCGGCTCATGGAGATCGGAATCGTCCGCCGCACAGAGGCGCTCGCGCCGTTCCGCGAGCCTGACGGGCGCGTCTATTTCGCCGGCGACTACATGACCGACATGAGCTCGTGGATGCAGGGGGCGTTCGAGTCCGCGCGCGAGGTCGCGGCCGCGCTTCACCGCCGCGCGCTCGCTCGCGGATGAACGATCGCTGCGCGCTACCTGTCCCTCGTCAATCACCAAGCCACGTGAACAGCCCGCGCGGGTCCCATCGCGCGATCGCGATGGTCAGCGCCAGGTTCACGAGGCCGACGAGCAGGGCGATCGCCGGACGGCCATCACGCTCTTGTTGATGTCGCCAGGAAATCAGCGCGAGAACGCTCAGACACGCGATGGCTGCGAACATCGCCGGCATGCCGAGAACCAGGGCCGTGTAGTGAAGATCGAGCCCAACTTGTTTAGGATCCGGATGTACGGCGTCGGCCAGTAGCCCAACGCCAACCGCGCACGGACGACGAACAACCCGAACAGGGTGAGCCATCCGAACGGCATGAGCGCCAGCAGCCACACCATCGCATTACCTTAACAGCTTTCACGTTCGCCGTCCGGTCCGAACTACCCGGTCCCGGTCCGGCTGAAGCCGGACACTACGTACATTTCAAAGCCGGACATGACGTACATTTTGATCGTCGCGAGTACAGCGCTTATCGATGGGCCGAGTGTGCCGCGGGAGTGTGCTATAGATCGCAGCTATAGCTCTTTTCCTGAAGGCTCACCACACGCGCGGGTTCGGAGCGTGCCTGTTTCTGGCGACGCTGACATTGGCTACGCCTGGGGCCGCCGGCCAGGGGACCCAACCCGCCGGCGCACCGGCGGGCGATGTCGCCGAACAAGACGACGACACGATCGAGGCCGGCGAAGCCGACGCCGAAGACGCCACGCCGTCGGCTCATTCAGCTGGAACGAGTACGAGGGGCCGTTCTTCACCATTCGCGTGGGTGCCGGCGTGCTCTACGACTTCGCCGCCTTCTCGCAGGACGACGAGAGCTCGCAGCAGTTCCAGCTCGCGCCGGAGAGCGAAGGTGCGCGATGGCCGGCTGCTTCTCAAGGGACGCCTCAAGTTCAGGCGGCCCGTCACCTGGTCTACCGGGACTCATGTACGACGGCGCGACGGATTCGTGGCTCGTCCGCGAGACCGGCATCATGGTCGAGGTGCCGGAGATCTGGGGTCACGTCTTCGTGGGCCGCACCAAGGAGGGCTTCTCGCTCAACAAGGTGATGGTGGGCTACGCGGGCTGGACGATGGAGCGCGCCACGATCAGCGATGCGACGATCCCGATCCTGGCCGACGGCGTGAAGTGGTTGGGCCTCGCGCCGAAGCTGCGGCTTGTTCTGGAACGTCGGCATCTACGGCGACTGGTTGTCGGAGGAGCAGTCGTTCTCGAGCTACGACCGTCAGGTCGTGGGTCGTATGGCATGGCTGCCGGCGTTCAGGGAACGGACGAGGCTTCATCTCGGCATGAGCCTGCGCTACGGGAAGCCCGACGAGGGCGAGCTGCGGCTTCGCTCGCGGCCGGAGAACTTCATCGCGCCGTACTTCGTCGAGACCGACAAGTTCCCCGCCAGCAACACGAAGATGGTGGGCATCGAGGCCTACTACCGCCCGGGTCCGTTGCTGTCGGCTCGGAGTACTTCTTTCAGCACGTCAAAGCGACGGAATCTGGCGACCCCGATGTTCCACGGGGGCGACGCCGTCGTCACCTGGCTCGTCACCGGAGAGACGCGCGCCTACAACACGCGAGGCGGGTTCTTCAATCAGGTGTCACCGGCGCGCACGGTCTTCGAAGGTGGACCTGGTGCGTGGGAGCTCGTGGGACGCTTCTCCTACATCGACCTCGACGAGTGGTCGCCATCGCGGCGGCCGGTTCTGGAGGGTGACGCCGATGGTCAACTGGTATCTGTCGGATCAACTGCGGCTCGAGTTCGCGTACGGTTATGGCGTGTTGAACCGCTTCGATGTCCGTGGCGCGCACGCACTTCTTTCAAAGCCGGCTTCAGGTCCAGCTCTGAAGGAGTCCAGTATGCGCGACAGCGTCTGCGTCGGTCACAGGGCCGAAAGGAGTCGGACCAGATCGCGCGCAGACCACGAGAGCAACAATGCCAGGACGGTCATGACGAGCCAGGTGTCCTCGCCGCTGATGAGGCCGAAGACGAGAGGGATCGCCCAGCCATAGATAGCGATACCAGGCACACCATGGTACGCGAGCTCGACGACGATCAATACTCCGCCGATGACACCCCACATGAACCACGAATCCACGAGCGTCAAGGGGCGGTGAAGCCAGGCGGATATCCATGACATACGCCCGTTCGGCAACCAAGAATCGTTCCGGCTGGACAGAGGGCCTGGGCCGAGCGCGGATGAACCATGAACGTGGGTTGCCTCACAATTCTGTAACGCCCCCGACGCAGTTTTGTTAATCGGCGATCGCGCGACTTTGCAGCGCTCGAAGCGATGCGACCGATAATGTACCGAGGCGCAATCACGATCATGCGAACCAGACTTCTGATACTGAATGCAGTCGCAGCGCTTTCAATGGCGATGCCGGCTTCTGGGCAAACAACTGGAATGATCATCGGGTGTATTACCGACGAAATCGGCCAACAAATTCCACGTGCGACGATCAACTTACGCGCACAGGGAATAAGGCTCACGATGGTTGCCGATGACCGCGGTTGTTATGAGTTTCGAGATCTATCCGCAGACGTGTACCGGGTCACTGCGCGTCTGTTGGGCTTCGACAATGTCACGCGAGATCAGGTGACGATCGCGCCCGATCAGGCCGAGCGAGTCGACTTCATCATGCGCCTCAGTCGTATTTGTGAGTGCCTTGCGCGGCCCACGACACTGAGCGGACGGTACGACCAAGCCGATGCGGTTGTTCATGTTCGAATCATTCGTTCCGACGATGCGCTTCAATCGCCAAGCGGTTTTTTCACTCAGTCGGCCGAAACGTTGGAGGTCCTCAAGCGCCATGACAGCGGTGGTCCCATCGACAAGGCCTTCAGGTTTTTGCAGAACCAGTCCAATGGTGCACCCGACCCATATGACGTGGGCCAGGAACTGGTGCTCTTTCTGGCGTGGTGGGGTAACTCGAACAGATTTTCGGAAGGTTCTGTCTACGAAATGGTGACTACGGTAACGCTCGTGTCTCCGGCCCTTCTCGCTGACTTGCGGAAGCTGAATGTGGGTAAGTAGAGTCCTATCGTGATGCGCGGCCGCGACTACGTCTCTGACCTGTCATCTGACCCCACCAGACGAGCGCCGACCATTTCCCGTGTCTGACCCGGCCCCTTTGTCGCGTCGTAGCGCCACAACAAGGGCCACCGCCACGGCTATCGCAGAGACAACCGATAGTCCCATCGTGATCTCGGCGGGAAAGAAGGATTTCGGTGTCGTAATGACCACCGCGAAAATGGTAATCGCGCGAATCGCAGCGCTCAGCGACGCGTTAATGCGTTCGGGCGGTTGCTTCTGCTCGACCCACTGCTCGAGAGGTGATGAGAGCCGTGTGAAGACGGGCAAGGGCGGCTGGAAGCCGTCCCTTGCCCAGGCGAACTAGGGGAGATCTATCTCGCTATCGGCGCGACTCATGGAATCGGAGCCGAGTTGTTGTGCGCTTCTATCGGCTACGGGCAAGGGGAACTGCCTCAGCGCTGGTCTCAACGTCACTCTTGCTTTCACCGGTCGAGGACACGTCCTCCGCGCCAGTGCTGTTGAGAATGTCCTTCGCGCGTTTCGTTGACGCCGAGTCATCCGAGTGCACAGAGAGGAGAATGCCGCCGTTCTTGACCCGGCCCTCATACCTCTTCGCCTCGTACTCGGGTATGCCCATTCCAATGAGCGCACCAGCCACGCCACCAACGGCTCCGCCGACGCCGGCGCCGGCGAGGGCGGCCATGATCGGTCCGGCAGCGATGAACGGCCCAAGGCCGGGGATCGCGAGCGCCCCGATGCCGGCGAGCCATCCGAGGGTTCCACCTACGACCGCTCCAGAGCCTGCGCCGGTCGCGGCGCCCTCGGGCGCTTTCGTCCCTTTCTCCACCGCGAAGTCTTTCGTGCCGGCGGATTCAGGGAACAGCACCGAGATATCCGTGTTCAGAAATCCGGCTGTCTTCAGTGCATCGACCGCGCGTTCGACGGCCGACCGGGTCGGATAGATTCCAAAGACCGCCGTGTTTTTTCCAGCCATTATTTACCTGCTTTCGTATCGGTTGATTTAGTCGTCGGAGTGGCGGTCGCGGCCGCACTCATGACGGTGAGCTCGTTCGTCACGTTGCCGACCCCTGCCACTGCAGTGGCCTTGGCTTCGAGCATCTTCTTTTCGTCTTCAGAGCGGACCGGTCCTCGAAGCGTGACCTTGCCTGCCTTGGTGATGACCTTGGCGTTGTGTGCATATGTCGAGAGCGATTTTTCCGCCACGATCGTCTTCCGGATCTGGCGCGTCGTTTCGACATCGGATCGGTTGTTCGGCTGTTGATCGGCGGTCACCTGAGACGGTTGGCGATCGCGTTCGTTGACTTTCGTGTTGTCGGGCGGAGTCTGGGCAAACGCCCCGGCCGGCAACAACAGGAGTCCCATGAAGCAAACTGATACGAGTTTCATTAAATGAGGCAACTTTCCGCAACCCTTAGTGGGAGGCGCCGGGGCTACAAGCGACGCTGGGGACTAACTCTGCAAGGGGATGACCACTTGCCGATTCCTGAGCACCTTAGGTAGCGCTAGGATCGACCGCGTACATCCTAAACAAAGAAACCGCCGGTCCGTGCCGCCGAACTGTTCCAGGCGAGCTCTCGTCTAATGTGCGGATAGGTCCGCAATGAATCGGCTTCACGCATGGGCAATCGAGCAGCCGCTCCTCCGTGTCTTCACCCTTGCTGTTCGTGTCCTTCTCGCCCTCGCCTTTGTACCGTCTGGGCTCGTGAAGATCATGGGCGAGCCATTTACGACGTTGCCCGTGTCCGATCCGGTCGGATACTTCTTCGCCGGTTTCTTTTCACCTCGGGGTACTACCAGTTCGTCGGCGTGGCTCAATGGGTCGCCGGTGGTCTGTTGCTCATCCCTCGCACGGCGACGCTCGGTGCCCTCCTGTACCTGCCCATCATCGTGAACATCTTCGCCATCACCGTCGCGATTGGACCGGCGTTCGCAGGGACGCGTGTAGTCACCGGTGCGATGCTGATCGCGAACGTGTACCTCCTTTGTTGGGACTGGGATCGGTTGAAGCACATTCTTCCGCTCGCAACACCAGTCAAGGCGCGTCACGGCGATGTCATTACGGCTCTGGGGATGATGATCGCGGCCGGTGCCGGATTCTGGGGTGTAACCGCGACTCACCTCGCCCGGTTGCGTCAGGGAAGCCTGGCCGCTCCGCTGGCCCTGGTTGCTGTGGGTGCCGCGCTCGGCCTCGCGATGCTCGTCAGGGCGTATCGGCGTGCAAGTCGTTAGTGCAGGAGCGACGATCCGCTGACGCAGGATCTGGACTACTATCGCGAACGGATTCGAACGCGAAAGTGAGGCAACTATGAGGTCGTTGATCGGCGGGATACTCGTCGCGCTCGTGCTCATGAGCTCGGGACCCGCGGCGCAGAACCGCACGCTCGTTCTCGAAGGCGGAACGTTGATCGACGGCACCGGCAATGCGCCGATCGCTGACGCCGTGGTGGTTGTCGAAGGCAATCGCATCACCGCGGTCGGACGTCGAGGACAAGTGACGGCGCCGCCAAACGCCAACGTCATTCGTCTCGACGGCCGCACGATCCTTCCCGGCCTCATCGACACCCACGTGCACCTGATCGACTGGCACCTGCCGATGTTCCTGCCCTACGGCGTGACGACGATTACCGACCTGCACAACGACACGGCGTGGGACCTCGCGCAGCGCACAAACGGTGGGACGGGCAGCAGGAACTCGTCGGTCCGAACGCACGCTGAACGATCCGGGAGGCGAGGTCGGCAACGATCACGTCGGCTTCACCGCGAAGTAGTAATCGTTCTCACCTTCGTCAGTGACTTTGTCGCCGAGCGCCAGAAGCCCCGCTTCGCGCAGCCAGCCGCTATAGACCTCCGACCCGAGCGAAATGGATTCCGCTCCGGTCATGACGTCATGCCAGGTGCCGGCGACGTCTGAAGCCGTGAACGCAAACCTCCCGCCTGGTTTCAGAACCTGCGAGACTCTTTGGATGAGCAGGCGCTGATCGTCCGGCAGCAGGAAGAAGATCACGCCGATTGACACGACGCCATCGAACTGACGGCCAAAGAAGTCCGACTCTTCCACGCGGGCGCATTCCGTGTGCGCATTGGGAAACCGCGCCGCATACGACTCGATGAGCGTCGGCGAGGCATCCACTCCGTAGACGTCGAAGCCTTCGCCGACCAGAGCATCGGACACGGGCACGCCGTGACCGCATCCAAGGTCGAGCACGGATCCACCGCGTGGGAGTGCCCGGCTCCACTCGAGTATCGTGGCGCGCCCGATATTGGGGTTCCGCAGCGATATGAACTGCGCGGCGAAGGCCTCGAAGCTCTGTGGTGTCTTACGCACTCGCGACGCGCGCTAGAAGGGGAATCGACCGCGTGGGCCTCTTGGCCAGTTTGGTCTGAAATTCGTGAAGCTGTAGACGAGGATGACGATGAAGAAAATCGCGAACAGGTCGACCATCGACAGTGCGTTCATGATCTGCCCTCGATGGGAACTGTACCACGAGGTCCGGGTATCCGCGGTGGCGCCGGCGCAACTGAAGTTGCGCCCTACCGCAGCATGGGCCCAGTCGTCGGCTCGCTCGCTAGACAGTATCGTCGGTAGGGCCGTAGACACGATGGCTGGTAGGGCGCAACTTCAGTTGCGCAAGAGCGGCCGCAGTCCAATCAAGGTCGCGGTTTCTGAATCTTCGAATGGACCTCGTTCACCATCATCAGCGCCGCCGACCCGTACCAGGGGTGCAGCTCCATGACGAGCTGGCCTGCCAGGATGGCGGGATCTGTTCTCGTCAGCGCTTCCGCTTCGGCGACAGTCGCCACGTCGAAGATGTAGATCCCCCTCAGCTCGCCGTTGTCTGCGAACGGTCCGGCCAGCACGAGCTTGCCGTCGGCCGCCAGCCGTCTGATGTTGGCGCGGTGCGCCGCTTGCAGCTTCTGCGCTTCGTCGGGCGGGCGTTCCCGGTTTGGCCCGGCCTTGAGGAAGGCCATCACGTAGGTCCGCATGCCCTCATCGTCGGCCTTGAGCTTCGCAGCCAGCGCGGCGTCATAGGGCGACTGCGCGAGGAGCGAAGCCGCCGACATCACTGCCAGCACAAGGACTCGTATCGATCGCATCACATCGCTCCGGGTTCAGAGCTTCGTTGAACGTGCTGGGGATGTCAACAACGACAGGGAGCGTCCGCGTGTTCGGCGCAGAGAGACGAAGCGAGGGGCTTCGCTCTCTGCGCCGTGGTCAGCTTAGAAGACGAACTTCAACCCGAACTGCAGCTGCCGCATCGGCACGGTGCCGCGTGTCGAATTGATCGTGCCGAACGCGCCACTGCCGGGAGTCGGTATCGAGTTGTTCCCGGCGGTATTCCAATTGCTTTGAGAAAGGTTGGTGTTGGGATCCGCAAAATTCGGCGTGTTCAACAGGTTGAACGCTTCGATCCGAAGCTGAATGTAGTTGCTGCCGCCAATCTGGAAGTTCTTCAGCGCCGAGAAATCGATCGTAAACACTCCCGGCCCGGTCAGCGTGGCCCGGCCGAGGTTGCCAAACGTCCCGAGCGCGTTCATTTGATACGCGGCGACGTTGAACCAGGCGGCAGTGCTGGGGTTATCCAGGACATGGCTGACCCCGGGAACCGCGTTGGGACGATCGTAGCCGTGCGCCGTATTCGATCGATCGACGCCGCTTGTGATTGTGAGCGGGAATCCGGACGACATCCTCACCATGCCGCCCAGTTGCCACCCGCCCACGAGGGCATCCAGCGCGCCGCCCTCCTGCGACAAATACTTGCGTCCCTCGCCGACCGGCAGCTCCAGGAGGAACGACGCGGTCAGCCGGTGGCGAACGTCGAAGACGGACGGCCCGTTTTCGCACTCCCAGCAATCACCCTGCTGTGGCTTCAGCTGTTCGCCCGGGCTACGAAGTCCGCTGCCGTTGTCCGTCGAGTGCGAGTAGGTGTAGGACACCAGGCCGGAGAACCCGTCCGCCAGCCGGCGCGTCACCTTCGTGGCCAGCGCGTTGTAGCTGGAATGGCCCACGCCACCGATCAACTGCCAGTTCCCCAGCTCGGGCGCGGGCGCACGGTTGAGGATGGGCGTGCTCGTGCCAGGCACCGGCTGGTTCAGCGTGATGAACCGCTGCAAATTGTGCCCGCGGCTGCCGAAGTACCCGATCTCCACCGCCGTCCTGGGGCTCACTTCCCGCTGGAAGTTGAGGAGGTACTGCTCGACATACGGAGTGTGACGGTCGTATTCATTGCCCAGGACCTGCGGCGCCGTGACACAGACTTGCGGCGGCATCTGGACCCCGCACGGGTTCGTGGCTCCGCCGTCGTAGGGCTGCGCGAGGGTGAGCCCTGGATTCTGCGCCGTGATGCGCCCCTGGATGTTCCGGCTCATATCGAAGACCGGGTTGGTCGAATCCTGCGCGTAGAAAATCCCGTAACCCGTTCTCACAGTCATCTTGGGTGATGGGCTCCACACGACGCCGATGCGAGGCGCGAAGTCATTCTTGTCGGGCTTGATCAACCGATCTCCCAGGCGGCCGTCACGCGTGACGCAAATCGCCGGGTCGAAGCGGGTCGAGACGCCCTCGTACGGGTCGCCGCTGCCGACTCGCACGAAGCAGGGTTTGCCCTGCTGAGAAGGCGTGCCAAAACCGGGAGGGACCCAGATGTTCATCATCTCGCCCTTCTCGTCCAGCCAGGGCGGCGTGTATTCGTAGCGCAGTCCGAGATCGAGCGTGACGTCCGGCCGAATCCTCCATGTATCCTGAATGAAGTACGCCTGGCTGGTCGAGCGGTACCACCCTTCACCGAGCGCGCCGGCGCTCCGCGTGCCCGAGATCATGCCGAGCATGTAGTCGGCGAACGCGTAACCGGTGACGTTCCGGTCGATGTTCAGCGAACCGCGGATTTCCTGCGTGCCGATCATGTTGTAGCGATCCAGACGAACCTCGGCGCCCATCCGCATCGAATGGTTGCCGCGAATCCAGGAGACGTTGTCGATGAACTGAAAGACGGAATTGTTGCCGGTGAATGGCAGCGAGGGGTTGTCGCCGAAGCCGCTGAACCCGGGGATGGTCATGTTGGGCAGACCCCAGCTGATCGGCGGTGGGATGAACAGACCGAGCCCGACCTCCTGGTGAACGTTACGCTCGTACTGCAGCTCCTGCGCCAGGTTGTTGTAGAACTTCGTCGCGCCGAAGCGGAATTCGTTGACCACGCTGGGCGAGAGCGTCCGCGTGTTCGACACCATGCCCTGCTTCACGTTCGTCTCGACGACCTGGCCGTTATCCTTCAGGTTCGGCGCGAGCACGTACTCGTCGGTCCAGCTGAAGCGGCCGAACCAGGACGATTTGGATCCTTCGGTGTAGTCGACGCGGCCCGTGAACTGATCCTTGTCGGTCAGGTGATTCTGCAGCGCGAGGTAGTTCCTGGAGAGTCCCGTGTTGGGAATGTTCGGCTCGGGGTAAAACTCCAGGAGCTTGATGGCGATGGGATCCAGCCGGTTCTTCGGGATCTGGTTGCCGGGGAACGGCTGCCCGGTCTGGGGATCGCGTATCGTCACGCCGGCCTGCGAGAAGTCTCCGTTGCGCATCGCCACGCTCGGCGTGCTGAACACGACTTGCTGCTGATTGCGCAGCCGGAACCCCTCGTAGTTGGTCATGAAGAACAACTTGTTCGTGCCGCTGAACAGCCCGGGAATCGAGACCGGCCCTCCCAGCGTGAACCCGTACTGGTTCCACTTGAAGGGGGAGGACGGCGTGTGCACAGTGGTGAACTGATACGGCTGGGCGTCAAACGCGTCGTTGCGGACGAACTCGAAGAGCGTCCCGTGATAGGCGTTCGTGCCGCTCTTGGTAGAGACGTTCACCTGCGCCACTTCGCGGCCGAACTCGGCCGAGTAGACGCCGGTCTGCACCTTGAATTCTTCGACGCTGTCGATCGACGGCAGGAAGGCATACGTGTTGAAGTTGACATCCTGATTGACGATCCCGTCGAGCGTGTACTGGTTGTATTCGCGGCGCTGGCCGGCCACCGCGAAATTCTGCGTGGAGCGGTCGCCACCCTGCCTGCCCGAGGCGCCGCCGCCGCCACCGCCGGACCAGTCCGAGCTCACGTTCGGGCTGAGCGACACGAGATTGATGTAGTTGCGACCGTTGAGCGGCAGCTCCACGATCTGCTTGTTCTCGATCACCGTTCCAATCGTGGCGTCCGTGGTGTTGATCAACGGTGAGGTCCCCGTCACCTCGACGGCCACCTCGACGGATCCAAGCTCCAGTGACGCGTCCAGGCGGACGTTCTGCTGCACCTGCAGCTCGACGCCGTTGAAGATCTTGCTCTGGAACCCCTGCAGTTCCACCCTGACGCTGTAAATGCCGGGGAGCAGATTGGGGAAGCCGAAGCTGCCGGCCGAGTTGGTCTGCACTTCACGAACCGCGTTGGTCAGCGTGTTGGTGACCACGACCGTCGCCCCGACGAGGACGCCACCGCTTGCATCGGTGACCGCCCCGGAAATTTGCCCGAAGGTCTGGGCAAATGACGGCGGGGGTACGGCGACGAACAGACTCAGGATCAGTGCCCAGCCAAGTGGTCGAGACATGAGATCGCTCCTTTTCTGCCTCCGATTGCGTCTGCGAGAACCGGCAACTTGAAAAACACGGCGACAACGGCTCGAACGCTCGCCCGAGGTGTCAAGCGACTGGAGTGTGTTGCTGAAAACTAGACCCGGACGGGGAGGATGTCAACTACTACGCCGAGTGCGGGCGTGTCCGAGAACCGGTACTGTGCCGATTGCGAGGAGTACTGAGCGGCGCAGACCATAGCGCCGCCCGCCGTCTTACCGCCATCCCAGCTGAATCACCTCGAAGTCGTCGGCTTTCAGACTGCGAAACGCCGGGTTCAGCTCGCCGTTGTTCCAGCGCCCGTCCATCGCGCCGGTGATGTACATGTCGCTGCCGTTGTCGGCGACGATGAGCCCGTAGGTCTGCATGGCGTGGAAGATCGCGCGGATGTACGAGGGATAGCCCGAGAGATCTTTCGAAGCCTTGAGCCGGAGACGGGCGCCCATCGGGAGCGCGCCCGAGCGGCTGCCGGCCGAATGCGACGCCGGCCACACGTGGCCGTTGGTCGCTCGCACGGTGACACGCAGCGCGTGCGTCGACCCGCCCGCGGCGGGATTCGTCGTAGCGCACCAGTCCCGGCAGTATCGCGAGGCCGGCGGCATCGGCCGACGTCCAGCCTTCAGGACGTCGTCCGTTGGCCGAGAGATCGAAGATCGCGCCCGACCCGGCTTCCCATCGTTCGCGGGCCGGATTCCAGTTGGTCGGCATACAGCTCGTAGAGCACCCACCGATCGCGATCGACGATCAGCATGTGACGGTCGCCGTCCGATCCACCGCCAGGTACGCCGCCCTCGATGAAGTTCGGCTGGGTTTTGGCGACGTCGGGAATCGGATATCCCGTCTGACCACGAAATCCCGTATCGCTCTCGTCGCCGTAGGCGACGAAGGCCACCGGCGTTCGCGGCTTCGGTCCCGCCGACGCCCATGTACGGAATGCCGTAGGGCGGCGGTCCGAAATCGGGATGCAGCGTGCGATCGCGCCCGATGAAATCGATGTAGGCATTCGACTGCGCATCGACGGGAGCCGAGGAGATGTCCTGGTTCCACCAGTTGCTCGACGGAAACAGCGCGCGTCCTCCGAAATCATCGGTGAGCTTGACCGTGCTGCGCGGCGGGGTCGGTGGTGGCGGCGTCGGTGGTGGTGGCGTTGGCGGTGGCGGCGCCGGCGGAGTGGGCGGCTTCGGTGCGCCCGGTGGTTCGGGTGCCGGCGGTGACGGTGGCGCCGGGTCCGGGCCTGGTGCAGGTGACGGCGGCGCAGGCGGCTGCGGTGCGGGCGAGTCGCCGGTCGTGCCCTGAGCGGACGGGGAGATCGGCGTGACGGGTTCTTCGCCGCTGCATGCGGATATCAGCACGCCGGCAGCGGCGATCAGGCACACCAGAGGCGCAACGCTCGCGCGGGACATAACTCACGCGGGAGAGCAACACCCATACCACCTCAAATTCTCGGACTTTTCGCCGCAGCGGACCGGGAAGACGCGGAGCCGGCTAACAGGTTTGGTCCTCGCCTTCCCGCTTTTGCATGCGGCGTCAATTGAGATTGAATAGGACGGTCACGGTCATGATGACGGCCGTCGGCCTGCCGTTCAGCAGCGTCGGCGAGTAGGTCCATGCGCGCACCGCCTCGAGCGCCGCGGCGTCGAGTAGCGGCACCGATTTCAGCACGCGTGCGTTGTCGACGCGGCCGTCGACACCAATGATGGCTTCGATGATGACGATGCCCTTGACGCCGTTCCGTCGCGCAATTTCAGGGTACACGGGTGCGACATAGTGGATGCGCGCCGGCGGCTTGATGCTCGCTGCTCAGTCGCACCGGTGCCGAAGACTCAGACGAGCGCCGGCGGAGGTCCCTCGACGACATTTTGCGCGACGCCGAAGTCGACCGACCACGTTGTCGAGACCCTGGGTCGCGACAGTGTCCTGCTGAAAAATCACGCCAGACGGATCGCCGATGGTGTCTGGCGCGACGAGCGGAACGCCAGGCTGTTGACTTGCGATCGACGGTGGCGTCGCGTCGCGGCGGACGGCCGGCGGCGGTGCGGGCACAACCGGCGTGAAGTCGCTGCTGATGTACTCGAGCGCGCGGCGCGGCATCGGCAGCACGTCGGTGGCGACGAGCGGCACGACGACGAGCACCGCGATGATCGCGGTGTGCACCAGAAACGAGAGGGGAAGTGTGTACCAATTGCTGCGAGCGCGTGCCTGTGGAGACACCAATTCCTGAAACATGGTTCCGGGCATGTCGACCCCCTTCTGGCGTCAGTTGTTGTGTGTGACTGAGAGCTTAGACACCAGCACGGCGGAAACGGATCACGAGGTTCGTGGGTTCGTGAGGTTCGTGAGGTTCGTCGGGTTCGTGCGGTTCGTGAGGTTCGCGCGCGTGCCGACTCGTCGCGCGACGAATCCGCAGCGCGCTCGAACCCCACGAACCGACGAACTCGACGAACTCTACGAACTCTACGAACCCAGGTAAAGCCAGTCAGCGTGCGGTCGAGCTGCGTCCGACGTGCTTGGGGCCAGACGTCGGGCCCGCACTCCACGCACCTGACGCACCCGTCGCGCCAGACGCACCTGTCGCCCCTGCCGCATCTGTCGTACCAGACGCACCCGTCGCCCCTCCCGCACCTGACGCACCCAGTTGGGCCCAGCGCGAGAGCAGGATCGTTCCGGCGAGGATGAGGAACTCGTCAACCAGCGGAAGGGGATCGGGAATGATCATGTTCAGAAGAAACAGACTGCCGCCGATACCAAGGATGGTGCGCGAGCCGAGCCGCGCGAGAATCGGGGAGAGCATCCGTTGAATCATCAAGCCCATACGATCAGTGTGCCACGGTTGGCGTAGACTGTCTCCTGTCTTGAAAAAAATACTGCGTGGGTTGCGGATTGGCGTGGCCGTGCTGGCCGTAGCAGCCCGGCGATGTCGGCCCTCACCGAGCAGTTGACCGATCGCGACATCAGCAGCGCCCTCGCGGTGGCCACCGGCCCGGAAGCCGCGCGCACGCTCTTCCACGCCCCGTACATCCTGCCGGTCAAGGACGCCACGATCGAGCAGCTCGAGGTCATCACCGAATACCGGCGGTTCGTGCTCGCGGCCGAAGACGAGCTGAAGGCCGGCAACTGGATGATGGCGCGCGGCGGCTACGATCCGAAAGGCCGCTCGTTGAAGGATCTGCTCAAGCCGTCTGCGGGCCAGGTCTCGATTCGGGCGCGCCTGCGATTCCATCCCCAGAATTCCTACGTGATGCTTCCGATCTTCGACATCCTGCTCGGCGACCCGTCGTTGCTCGCGTTGTCAACGCCATCCGCACGCCGCACGTCGCGCCCTCGTCCGTTGAGCGCAACGCAGGCGATTACATCTACGGTGCGACGATCGAGACGTCTTTCAATGCGCTCTCCATTGCCGACAGGGTCTTGACGGTTAGGATCGTGTCCGATGGGAAGGAATACGGGCGGGCCGCGATCGATTTCGCCAGGCTCGAGTGACCGTCACGCAATGACTGAACGGCGGTCAGTCGCCTGACGGCGGTTGCGTCCGATTGATACGTCCTGCTCACGTCTTCCGCGCGTGCGGCTCTCGCCGCGCACCCAGCCCGCGGCCATCATCAAGATCGCGACCTGTGCGGGCAAATCGTAGATCTTGCCGAGCATCGACTTGTCAGTGGTGATGCCTTCGACGGCAAGTGGTGGATGCTTGATGGTCACGACACGCACGATTCGGCTCTCGCGCGAACCGAGAGCAAGTGTCGTGCCTCGATTACTCTTTCGTGATGGACCGAACGATCGGAAGAAGAGGCCGCCTCGCAGAACATTCTCGAAAGAGGCGGTACTGGCTAGCGTTTTGCTGATTCCTCTGTGGAAGGCAGGACGAAATGTCCGCTGTCTGTACACTTGAGGAGGAAAGCATGAAGAGCCGAATCACATCGCTGGGTCTGCCAGCGGCATTACTGTCCGTGTCGCTGTTTGCAGCCTGTCAGAACACCGCGCGCGGCGTGGAGCAGGACACCGAGAAGAACACCGCGGCCGCACGAGAGGAAGCGCGCGACGCCAACGCTGAGATGAAGCAGGAAGCGCGCGAAGCCGGTCAGAGCATGGAACGGGCCGGTGATCGGGTTGCACAGGGGACGAAAGACGCCACCCACTCAGTCGGCGGCACGCTCGACGCCGCCGCGCAAACGATGCAGATCAAGACGGCGCTGATCGACGCCGATAACCTCGACGCGAATGACATCAACGTCGACACCGACGCGGCGACGAAGACCGTCACGCTGAAGGGTCACGTGCCGACGGCGGCGCAGAAGGCGGCAGCCGAGCGCATCGCGAAGGAGAAGGCGCCGGACTATACCGTCGCGAACTTGTTGGAAATAAGAAAATAGAAGACTGGTAGGTTCGTGGTGGTTCGTTGGGTTCGTATAGTTCGTAGGTTCGCGAGGTTCTCGAGGTTCGAATCGACGAACCCCACGAACCCCACGAACCCCACGAACCCCCGAACTTTACGAACCCCTACGAACTCTACGAACCTGATCTTTCCACCGATGTCGAGCTACGACGTCGGTGGAAAGATCAGCGGCGCCACCTCGTTCAGGTACTTTCTCCAGACAATCCACGTGTGCGCACCGGGAGAGGTCTTGTACGTGTGCTTGATGCCCGCGGCGTTCAGGAAGTCTGACGTGCGCTTGGCGCCCGCCATCGCACCGTCCTCGGTGCCGACGCCAATCCAGAACAACTTGAGTCTGAGCGTTCACGTTCTTCGCGTTCGCCGCCACATCGGCGAAGGACTTGTCCAGATTCTGACCGCCCCCCGCGCTGAAGACCGCCAGCCGGCTGAACATCTCGAGATGCCTCGGCCCAATCGCAAGCGTCAGGCCGCCGCCCATCGACAACCCGGCCAGCGCGCGGTTGTCGCGGTTGTCGCTCACGCGATAGTTGGCCTGGACGAACGGAATCAGATCGGTCAGCAGGTCCTTTTCGAAGTCGGCGCGCTGCTTTTCGCCCGGAACACCCGCGGTCCAGGGATAGGCGTAGGCGAACGGCATGACGACCACCATCGGCGCGACTTTGCGCTCGGCGATCAGATTGTCGAGAATCAGATTCGCGCGGCCGAACTGGGTCCACACGGTCTCGTCGCCGTCGGCGCCGTGCAGCAGGTAGAGCACGGGCAACCCCTTGCCGGCTCGCTCGTAGTTGGGCGGCGTGTACACGAACGCGCGCCGCGTCGTGCCCGTCGTCTTGGACGGGTAATAGCGGATTTCCACCTTGCCGTGCGGAACGGGCTTCACGTCGTAGAACATCGGGCTCGGGCCCGGGACGTCGACCACGCTCTCGATGAGATTCGGACGGCTGTTGGATTTGACGACCGGGTTCCGCTGATCGAGGTTGTCGACGCCATCCACCGTGAAGTGGTACTCGTAGATGTCCGGTTCGAGCGGCCCTACCGTGACGCTCCAGACGCCGTCGGCGCCCTTGGTCATCGCGGGTTCGCTCGTCAGGCACTCGCAGAACACGGTCACTTTCGACGCGTTCGGGGCGAGCAGACGGAACGTCACCCGGCGGTCAGCCGCCACTTCAGGTGAACGGACGGCCGGCGGCTGGGACGGTTGTTGCGCCTGGAGGGACACGGCGAGCGGCAGCAGCAGAAGCAGCGTGCGAAGCTTCATAGATCCTCCTCAGGAATGAGGGGGTAGGTTACCATCCCATAGCCAAAATGACACAGGCTGTCACCCTTCGCCGTCTTCTTTATGTTCTCGCGTGCCTCCTGCCCGTCTGGGCCGTGATCGCCTACTTCAGCGGCGGCGTGGGCTGGATGCTGGGTCCCATCCGGCTTTCCTCGAGACAGCCGCTACGGCCGCTGCTCATCGGGCTTGCGCTGGGCGGGTGGTACTTCTGGAAGTATTCACGCGCCGATCGTGAAATCGACGGGCGATGGCTCATCGGATGGGTTGCGAAAGCCGCGCCGGTCGCGCTTCCAGCGGTCGCGGTGCTCGCCTTCGTCATCGGTGTGCATTTCGGAAGCTTCGCGGCGGGCGGCTCGGACTCGTACGGATACGTCAGCCAGGCCAGGTCGTGGCTCTCCGGCACGCTGCGGTTGGCGCAGCCTCTGGTCGAGGAGTTCTCCTGGAAGAACCGCGAGTGGATGTTCTCGCCGATCGGAGTACCGTCCGGCATCGCCGGTCGGCACGATCGTGCCGACCTATCCGGCCGGATTCCCGATCGTGATGGCGCTCTTCCTCGCGATCTTCGGCGACAACGGACCCTTTTACGTGGTTCCCGTTTTTGGTGCGCTGACGCTGGCGCTGACGTACCTGCTTGGAAAGGAAGCCACGGGTAGTCGCGGCACGGCGGCGCTTGCGGCGTTGCCGCTTGCGGCGTCGCCGGTATTTCTGGCGCACCTTCTGCAGCCGATGTCCGACATTCCAGGGGCCGCAGGGTGGACGCTGGTGTGCTGGCTGGTGCTGAAGCAGCGCAGCATGGCGGCCGGCTGGGCGGCCGGCCTGACGCTCCTCATCCGTCCCAATCTCTTTCCGCTGGCGTTCCTGCCGGTGGTGGCGTGGCAGAAAGATCCCGAGACCCATCTGTTGCGATATGCCAAGGGCATTGCACCCGCGCTGATCGCGATCATGGCGCTCAACACCTACCTGTACGACGGGCCGTTGACCTTCGGCTACGGAACCATTTTCGAGTCGTATTCGGTGAGCTCGCTGCCGGGGAATGTCTTCAACTACCTCCGCTGGCTCCTCGAGACGCAGACGCCGCTCATTCTGCTGGCGCTTCTGCCGCTCTTCGTGAAGGGAGTCCTTCGCGAACAGACGGCTGGCATGCCGCCGCGCGAGTGCCTGGGAGTGCTCATCGGGCTCACATTCCTCTCATATCTGTTTTACGCCGTCTTCGATCACTGGTTTTACCTCCGGTTCCTGCTGCCGGCCTATCCTGCGCTCTTCGTGTTGATGGCCGCCGCCCTCGTCTGGTTGTCGCAGAAGCTTCCGGCCGAGGCACGTGTGACGTTCGTGGCGCTCATCTGTGCCGTGATGATGGGGTATGGCGTACACATGGGTCGAAACACCGGCATCTTCAACGTATTCCAGGGGGAGCAGCGCTACGTGCGTGCCGCCGCGGAGGTCGCGTCGCGCACGCCCGAGAACGCCGTCGTGCTCTCGGTGCAGCACAGCGGCAGCGTGCGGTACTACGCGCACCGCACGACGCTGCGGTTCGACTGGCTGGCGGCCGGCGAGCTCGATTCGGCGATTCACGATCTCGCGGTGAAGGGACATCCGGCCTTCCTCGTCGTCGACGACTGGGAACAGAAGGAATTCCAGGCGCGGTTTTCCCCGAACAACCGGCTGGGGCGCCTCGATTGGGCGCCGGTCGCGCGCGTGTCGAGCCAACCCGAGGTCCTGATCTTCCAGTTGCAGGACTCCGGACCTGCCGCCCCGCAATGAGAAAAGGCGCTCTGGCGTTTCTGGCGTACGGCGTCATCACGATCGTTCTGACATATCCGCTGGTCCTGCACATTTCGACGGTGCTTCCCAACGATGCGGGCGATCCTTCGCTGAATACCTGGATCCTCTGGTGGAACACCCAGACCATGCCGTTCTCCTCGGCGTGGTGGAACGCGCCGGCCTTCTACCCCGCGGAGGGGGTGCTCAGCTTTTCGGAGAACCTTCTCGGGCTCAGCCTCATCTCGACGCCGCTCTCAGTGGCTCGGGGCCGGACCGCAGACGGCGTACAACATCGTGTTCCTGCTCACGTTCCCGCTGAGCGCGATCGGCGCGTTATCTGCTGGTGTACGAGCTGACGGGCCGGCGCGACGCGGCGTTCGTCGCCGGCCTGCTGTTCGGATTTGCGCCCTATCGCATCGCGCACCTTCCGCAGATTCAGTCGCTGGCGTCCTTTCCGATGCCGTTTGCGCTGCTTGGCCTGCATCGCTATCTCCGCGATCCGCGGCGGCGATGGCTCGCGTTATTTGCCGCAGGATGGTTCCTGCAGGGCATCTGCAACGGCTACTACCTGCTGTTCTTCAGCGTCTTCGTCGGTATGTGGATCCTGTGGTTCGCGAGCCCATGGACGCGGTCGCGCGAGTGTGCCGTCGCGAGCGCGGCGTGGGCGGCGGCGGTGGCGCTGATGCTGCCGTTGTTGCTGCGGTATCGCGCGATTCACGAGTCGTTCGGCTTTTCGCGCGATTTGGAAACGATTCGCGGCTTCAGCGCCGACGCCGCGGCCCTCCTGCATGCGGCCGACCGTCTGGCGCTCTGGGGGTCGCTCCACGTATACCAGCGCGCCGAAGGCGAGCTGTTTCCGGGGCTGACGATCGTCCTGCTCGTCGTGGCCGGAGCGATCTTCGTGCGCGATCGCGAGCGGCCGGAGGTGCGCAGCTGGGCTGTGGCGCGGCGCATCCTGAGCGTGCTCGCGGTGGGCACCGCGCTCGTCTCGCTCAGCGCTGTCGTCATGGGCCCGTGGCGGTTCGAGCCGTTCGGCATGCGTCTCGTCTCGGTGTCGAATCCCATCAAGCCGCTCACCTTCTCGCTGCTGCTTGCCGCCGGCCTCGCGTTGACGAGTCCCGGACGCTGCGGCGCGCGTACGCGGCACGATCGGCGCTCGCGTTTTACGCGCTGGCAGGTTTCGTCATGTGGCTGTTCAGCTTCGGGCCGTCACCGACGCTGATGGGCAACCCGCTCATGTATCGCGGTCCGTATGCGCTGCTGATGTATCTGCCGGGATTCAACTCGCTGCGTGTGCCGGCCCGATTCTGGATGATGACGACGCTGTGCCTGGCCGTCGTTGGAGCGGTCGTCTTCGATCGCCTGGCCTCGAGAATTGGACTCAACAGGCTGGCGCTGGCCGCGATCGTCTCGATTTCGATCATGGCCGACACGTGGATGTGGGCCATGCCGCTGGCGGACGCGCCGAAGACGTTCAAGGCGTTGGACTGTGCGGGGGACGCGAAAAGCCCCATCCTCGAGCTGCCCCTGGGATATCACGTATCCCGATGTCGCGGCGATGTACCGCCAGATGTCGCACAGGCGGCCGATCGTCAACGGCTACAGCGGATACTTCCCGCCGCACTATGCCGCGTTGAGAGTCGGGTTCACGTTGCGCGATCCCGACGTGCTGACATATCTGGCGGCCAGCGGCGTCACCGACGTCATCGTCGATCGCGAGCCAGATCCGGAAGGACACTGGGATAAGTACGTTTCGTCACATCCGAACGCCAGCCTGATATGCACCGAAGGGCAGCAATCGCTGTATCGTGTCAGCCCCACCGTGTTGCCGGGCGCCGCCTCGACGCCCGGGCGGCCGTTGACGGTGGCCGTCATCAGGCCGAACGTCAACGACATGGCCGTCGCCGCGATGATCGATCAGGATCGGACGACGCGGTGGGAGTCGGGCCCGCAGACCACACGGACGGCAGTGGAGATCGACCTCGGCGCGGTGCGAACGGTGACGGGCATAGACACCTGGCTCGGACCATTCGTGGACGATTTTCCACGTGGCCTCGTCATCGAGGCGTCCGGAGACGGCACGACGTGGAAGGAAATCTGGCAGGGCGGAAGCGCCGGCCTGGCGTTCGTGGCGGCCCTCGAGTCGCCACGGGATTTGCCGCTGAAATACCGGTTTCCGCCGACGCCCGCGCGGCTGCTGCGCATGCGGTTGACGAAAGATGACAAGATTTTCTACTGGTCGATTGCCGAACTGAGAGTGCTCGGGACCTGATATGCCAGAACCGGTAAAGACAGACCCGGAAAAGACAGAACCGGAAAAGACCGACAAGCGGGCGGCGACCCCGCTCGGACTCATCGTAGGACTGGGGGCCCTCGGGTTGCTCCTCGTGCTGCTGTTCTTTCAGTCGAGCCCCAGCAACGACCTGCCGCCCGACCAGGGCCCGCTCGGCATGGCGCTCGTGAGCAACATGATGACCAATGGCGTGCTCGTGGACTACGAGTGCGCGAAGACAACCGCCTGGGTCAACAGGGCCGTCTGGACGAAATACAATTTCGAGCAGCGCCGGAACATGCTCATCGGGCTCGCCACGGTCTGCGAGACGAAGCGCGCGGGCTATCGCATCACGGTCGTGGACTACGACACGAAGCTCGAGATCGCGTCGTTCGACGGGAAACGCGTGAAGATGGAATGAGCCGCCAGATTTCGATCAGACGCGCCACACCAGCCGACGTCTCGCTGATCCTGACGTTTATCCGCGAGCTCGCTGCCTACGAGAAGCTCGCGCACGACGTGGTCGCGCGCGAAGAGGACTTTCACGAGGCGCTTTTCGGCGCGCACCCGGTCGTCGAAGCCGTCATCGCCAGCCTCGACGGCGAGCCTGTCGGCTACGCGCTGTTCTTCGCGAACTTCTCGACATTTCTGGGGAAGCCAGGTCTGTATCTGGAAGATCTGTACGTGCGGCCCGAGGCGCGAGGCCACGGCGCGGGCCGTGCACTGCTCGAGCACCTCGCGCAGATCGCGGTCGAGCGGAACTGGGGCCGGTTTGAGTGGGCCGTGCTCGACTGGAACGAACCGTCCATCAATTTCTACAAGAAGATGGGCGCCAGGGCGATGGACGAGTGGACGATCTTCAGAATGACCGGAGAAAGCCTGAAGAAGCTGGCATTGGCAGATTCGCAGATTCGCAGATTGCCGGATTGATCTTCCAATCTGCGGAATGGTGCGTCAGTCTATCCAGCCTCCACCGACGACGACCGTCCCAGAATAGAACACCACAGCCTGTCCTGGCGTGATTGCGATGACCGGGTTGTCGAACTCGACGGATGCGCGCGCATCATCGATCGCGCGAACGGTAGCGGGAGCGGGCTGATGGCGGTGGCGGATTTGCGCAGTCACGCGCAGCGGACCGGCTGGCGGAGTGCCGGCGATCCAGTTCACCTGAGAGGCGGTCAGGCTGGCGCGTTCGAGGTCGGCTCGCCGTCCGACGACGACGGTCTTTTCAGACGGCCGCAGCTCGAGCACATACAGGGGTTCCGCGGCGGCGATGCCAAGACCCTTACGCTGGCCGACGGTAAACCGGTGGATGCCGGCGTGGCGGCCGACCACGGCACCGGACTGGTTGACGATGGCGCCGCCGCCGTCGAGATCGCCGGTCTGCTTCTCGATGAACGCGGCGTAATCGCCGTCGGGGACGAAGCAGATCTCCTGGCTGTCGGGCTTCTCGGCAACCGGCAGGCCCAGGCGCCGGGCGATGTCACGGACCTCGTCCTTAGAGAGGTCGCCGATCGGAAAGCTGGCGCGTGACAGCTGCTCCTGCGTGAGCGAGAAGAGGAAATAGGACTGATCCTTCGAATCGTCCAGTCCGCGAGAGAGCACGTGCCGTCCGATCTCGGGATCGATGCCGATGCGGGCGTAGTGGCCGGTCGCGACCAGTTCGGCTCCATAGGCCATCGAGCGGTCGAGGAGGGTGGCGAACTTCAGATCGCTGTTGCAGTGCGCGCACGGAATCGGTGTGCGCCCGGCGATGTACTCGCCGACGAAATTGGATACGACCGTCCGCTGGAACTCGCGCTCGAAATTCACGATGTAGTGCGGGATGCCCAGGCGCCGGGCCACGCGGCCGGCATCGTGCAGGTCGTCGAGGCTGCAGCAGCTGCCGTAGCCGGCCTCGCCGCCGCTCTGATCGTACAGCTGCATCGACAGGCCAATCACGTCGTGGCCCGCTTCGGCGAGAAGCGCCGCGGCCACCGACGAATCAACCCCGCCGGACATTGCGACAACTACTCTCATGGTTCTGGGTTCTAGGTTCTCGGGTTCTAGGTTCTGGTTCTTAGATTTTAGATTCTAGATTTTAGATTCTAGATTCACCGCGACCCTACGGGGGACAAACTGCGAAGTTTGGTCACGACTCGCGGGAGGGTCGCAATAACGTGATCGATCTGGGCCTCGGTGGTGCTGGCGCCCAGGCTGAAGCGGATGGAGTTCTGCGCGCGATGGCTCGACAGGTTCATCGCCTTCAGCACGTGCGACGGCTCGAGGGTACCAGAGGAGCACGCCGATCCGGTCGAGACCGCAATCCCTTCGAGGTCGAGCGCGATGAGCAACGACTCGGCTTCGATCCGATCGAAGCTGATGTTGGTGGTGTTGGGGACGCGCGCGTCGCGCGTGCCGTTCACCTCGGTGTGGGGCACCGACGACAGGATGCCGGTTTCCAGCCGATCGCGCAGCGCCGCCAACCGGGTGGCTTCGGACTCCATCTTCTTGCCGGCCTCGCCGGCCGCGACGCCCATGCCTACGATACCCGCGACGTTTTCGGTGCCGGCCCTGCGGTTGCGCTCCTGCTTCCCGCCATTGAGAAAGGGTGAGAGCCGAACCCCACGCTTGACCCACACAGCGCCGACGCCCTTGGGCCCGTAAAACTTGTGGGCCGACATGGCCAGCAGATCGACCCCAAGCGCCCGCACGTTCACCGGAATCTTGCCCGCGCTCTGGACCGCGTCGGTGTGAAACAGGGCGCCGCGCTCGTGGGCGAGGCTTGCAAGCTTTGTCACGGGCTGGATAGTCCCGATTTCGTTGTTCGCGTGCATAATCGAGACGAGCGCCGTGTCGTCAGTCAGGGCATCGCGCAGCCGGTCGGGCGCCAGGATGCCGCTCGGGTCGAGCGGCAGGATGGTGGTTTTCCACCCCCGGCGGGCCAGCGCCTTGAAGGTGTTGAGCACGGCTTCGTGCTCGATGCCGCAGGTAATCAGATGCTTCCGACCCGTCGCCTCGAGGGCTTCGGCCACACCCCGAATCGCGAAATTGTCGGCCTCGGTCCCGCCGCTCGTGAAGACGATCTCGGCGGGTTCGGCACCGATAAGGGTGCCAACGGCGCTCCTGGCCGCGTCGATTGCGGCCTTTGCCTGCTGTCCATAGTAATGAACGCTCGATGCATTGCCGAAAAGACTGTGGAGCGCGTTGATCATCGCCTCGGCGGCCGCGGCATCGACCGGGGTTGTGGCGTTGTGATCGAGGTAGATGCGCATGTGCTTCGGCCATGTTAGCACAGCGAAGATGGCGCTAACTCAAAGGGAAATAAGGGCTAGACAGGCCGGGGACGCTTACATATACTGGCGTACCCCCTCACGACCCGGGACCGCCTCGGGGTCTCCTGTCATAACCCGAAATGTTCGGGGAGGTCAGAATGTGGAAGCGTGACGAAGCAGTGCGACAACCGGCGCAACCGGCGGTGCCTACCAACGAAGCGGCTGCGGCGGCTCCTGCAGCAGCGGCAGCGGCGCAGCCCGTCAGACAGGACACCTACAGGAGCCAGAACGCGAGGGACGTAGTGAACATCGGGAAATCGGTCGTCATCAAGGGTGAGTTAAACGGGAGCGAAGACCTGACCATCGAAGGCCATGTCGAGGGAAAAATCGAGCTCCGCGATCATGTGTTGACGATCGGGCCGAACGGCAAGATCAAGGCCGAACTGTTCGCCAAGTCCGTCGTCGTGCTGGGCGAGGTGGTCGGCAACGTCAGCGCCACCGAGAAGGTCGACATCCGCGAGAACGGATCGGTCGAAGGTGATATCACCTCGCCGCGCGTCGCCATTGCTGAAGGTGCACACTTCCGCGGCAGCGTCGACATGGCCCAGAAGGCCAAGCAGGTTTCTTCGGGCCCGCGTCCGGCCGAAGTGAAGCCTCAGCCGGCTCCGCAGCCGGTGATGCAGCAGACGCCCCAGCAGGCCCAGAAGGTGGGTTAGTTGCTCTGGGATCTGCGCAATAAGGAACGAAACGAGGCGGCGGCTGCGGCCGCCGCCGTTTCAGACGCCGGCCAGCTGATTCCCACGAAGGTTCTACGCAAGTTCCTGGCGAGCCTGACGTCACGGGAGTCGCCTGTACTGATGGACCTCGGTCCGGTGGTCGGCTCGAACGTGACGTTCCTCGGCGAACGCCTCGGGTGCAAGATCATCCTTGAAGATCTGTTCGCCGACGTCGAACGGCATCCGAAGGGGAGCGAGACACCCCTCCACGAGTATCTGAAGACGCGCTTGAAGCACATGCCCGAGAGCGTCGACGGCATCCTGTGCTGGAATCTGTTCGATTTCCTCGATCTCCCATCAGCGCAGGTCCTGGCGTCGGCGTTGACCAAGATTCTGCGGACCGACGGCGCGCTCCTGTCCTTTTTTGCAACAATCGGTTCGAACGACGCGCGCTTCTCGAAGTACGTCATCCTCGGCGACGACTCCGTGCGGCAACGTCCGTATTCGTCAACCGGGCGGAAACAGAACGCGCTGCCCAACCGTGACATCATCCGGATGTTCGAGGGGCTGAAGGTCGCCGAATCGTTTCTGCTGAAGAACAACGTACGCGAATTCCTGTTCCGAAAACTCCCGCAAACGCAGTGAAGCCCGTCGAGAGCCGGTGACGTATGATGGGAACGAGCTATGGCTCGACCCGTCATCGCGCTCCTGACGGATTTCGGCACCCGCGATCACTACGCCGGCACGATGAAAGCCGTCATCCTCGGGATCTGCCCCGAGGCGACGCTGGTCGACATCACGCACGACATCCCCGCGCACGACATGTTGACGGCCACGCTCGAGCTGGCTGCCAGCTATAAGTACTTTCCCACGGGCACGATCTTCCTGGTCGTCGTCGATCCGGGCGTGGGGTCGGCCCGGCGCGGCATCGCGGCCGACACCGGCGAGTACCGGTTCGTGGCCCCGGACAACGGCGTGTTGACGGCCGTGCTCAAGGAAACGCCCGCCCGGCGCGTCGTCGAGCTCACCGAACGGCGATATGCCCGGGCCACCGTGAGCCGCACGTTCGAGGGGCGCGACCGCTTTGCGCCGGCGGCCGGGTGGCTGGCCAAGGGCATCGATTTGTCCGCGCTGGGGCGCTCGGCCGGCACGATTCACCACATCACGATTCCGGCCCCGCAGATTGCCGAGGATGTGCTGGCCGGCGAAGTGCTGCGCGTCGATCGATTCGGCAACCTCGTCACGAACATCGATCGCAGGATGTTCGACAAATTCGCGAATGCCGACGGCATCGAGATATCCGCCGCGACCCATCGCATCGGGCGCGTCGTGGCCACCTACGCCGAAGCGGCGGCCGACGAGGTCTGCGCGCTCTTCGGCAGCACCGATCACCTCGAGATCGCGGTCAACGCCGGCAGCGCGAGCGAGCGCCTCAATCTTTCCCGTGGCGCGCCGGTCACCATCAGGCGAGCCTGACCAGAGCCGTCTCAACGCAAAGGCGCGAAGGCGCCAGGACATTTGGGTCGTTGAATCCACTGCTTTGCGTCCTGGCGTCTTTGCGTTGTACGTGGAATGCGGGCGGTGTTAGCATTCTGAGCAATGAACTTCGACTTGAACGAAGAGCAGCGGCTCGTCGAGCAATCGACGCGCGAGTGGGCCGCAAAGGAAGTGGCGCCCCGTATCCAGCAGCTCGATCGCGAGCACAGCTTCGATCGCGCGCTGTTTCCGAAGATGGCCGAGCTCGGACTGCTGGGCATCTCGGTGCCCGCCGAGTACGGCGGCGCGGGCATGGACTACATCAGCCTCGGCCTGGCGTGCGAAGAGCTGGAGTACGTCGACACCTCGCTGCGGGTGATCCTGTCGGTGCACGTCGGGCTCAACTGCCTGTCGTTGCTCGCCTGGGGGACTGAGGCGCAGAAGCAGAAGTATCTGGTGCCGCAGGCGCAGGGGACGCGCATCGCGACCTACGGGCTGACCGAGCCGTCGGCGGGCAGCGACGCGCGCGGCATTCAGTCGACGGCCGAGAGGCGGGGCGATCGGTACGTCCTGAACGGCGAGAAGATGTGGATCTCGCTCGCGGACGTCGCCGACACGTTCCTCGTGATCGCCTGGTCCGATTTGGAGAAGAAGCGTCAGAAGGATCCGTCCGGCCTGAGCGCCTTCATCGTCGAACGGGCGTTCAAAGGATTTTCGAGCGGAACGCTGACGCACAAGTGGGGCATCCTCGCGGGCAATACCGGATTTTTCAAGATGGACGGCATGGAGGTGCCCGAGGAGAACCTCCTCGGTAAACCGGGTGAGGGGTTCAAGATTGCGATGTTCGCCCTCGATCAGGGGCGTCTCACCGTGGCCGCCGGCGCGACAGGATTGATTCGGGCGTGCCGCGACGCGAGCGCCCGCTATGCGCGCGATCGCCGTGCCTTTGGCGTCGAGATCGGCCAGCACCAGCTGGTGAAGGAAATGATCGCGCAGATGGAGTCCGACTATCAGGCGTCGCGGCTGCTCTGGCTGCGATCGGCGTGGCTCAAGAACGTCGGACAGCGCAATACCAGAGAAACGGGGCTGGCCAAGTGGTTCGCGACGGTCTCGTCCGAGCGCGCGGCCTCCGATGCCGTCCAGATTCACGGCGCGAACGGATACTCCGACGAGTATCCCGTGGGGCGCTACTACCGCAACGCGAAGGGCGCCGTGATCTACGAGGGCACGCGCGAGATTCACAAGCTGATGCAGGCCGATTACGTGCTCGGGTATCGCACCGACCGACCGGTGCGCTGTGAGCTTCCTGCCTATCGCTCATGATCCGGCTGCGGGTCGACCCTTGCGCCGCCGCGGCGGACGATCTCGTCGCGGCCGTCAGCGCACTGCACGGCGGTGGCCTCGTCGCGTTTCCCACCGACACGTTCTACGGACTGGCCGCCGATCCCCGCGCCGCGTGGGCGGTGAAAAAGGTCTTCGCGCTCAAGGAGCGTGCGGCCGATCACCCGCTGCCGCTGATTGCCGCCAGCGTCGACCAGATCGTCGACCACGTCGGCACCCTGACGCCGCTCGCCTGGCGCCTGGCATCGCGGGCGTGGCCCGGCGCGCTGACGCTGATCATTCCCGCCTCGCCGCGCCTGTCAGACGACGTCCATCTCTCGACCGGAAAAGTCGCGGTGAGGGTGCCTTCCGATCGCGTGGCGCGGCTGCTTGCGGCCAGCGCCGGCCACGCGATTACGTCCACCAGCGCGAACATCTCGGGTGAACCGCCGACATCGAATCCGGACGATGTCGTGCGATCGCTCGGCGCAGGCCTCGACGTGTTGATCGATGCCGGCCCGACGCCTGGCGGCCTTCCATCCACCATCGTCGATGCAACGGGCGAGGATCCCGTGCTGGTTCGAGCGGGCGCGATTGCGTGGGACCGCGTGCTAGAATTTTCGAGATTCTGATGCCATCACGCCACGTGTCGTCGAACGGCGAGCCGCGCGAACGAGCCGCGCTCGTCGGTCTGGCGCTTCGACGTTCGAAGAAGGCCGATGCGGAGCATTCGCTCGAGGAGCTGGCCGGGCTCGCGGCCGCGGCCGGTGCGACCGTCGTACTGAAGATGATTCAGGAGCGTCCCACACCCGATCCGGCCACCTTCATCGGGAGCGGAAAGCTCGACGAGCTCGCCTCGGAATGCACCCGGTTCGCGGCCGACGTGGTGATCTTCGACAACGAGCTGTCGCCGGCACAGTTGCGGCAGATCGAAGCGCGGGTCGATCGCAAGGTGATCGATCGCACGCAGCTCATCCTCGACATCTTCGCGCGCCGCGCCCGGACGCGGGAAGGCAAGTGGCAGGTCGAGCTCGCGCAGCTCAAGTATCTGCTGCCGCGGCTGGCCGGTTCGGGCACGGCGCTCTCGCGCCTCGGCGGCGGCATCGGCACACGCGGACCTGGCGAAACGAAGCTCGAAACCGATCGGCGCCGCATCCGGCAACGGATTCATGCGATCTCCAGGGAGATCGACTCCATCAGGCAACGCCGCCGTCATTCCCGCATCCGGCGTCAGAAGGCGTCGGTGCCGCTCGCGGCGCTGGTGGGCTACACCAACGCGGGCAAGACGACGCTGTTCAATCTGTTGACGAAGGAATCGGCGGAAGCGTCCAATGCGCTGTTCGTGACGCTCGATCCGCTGGTGCGGCAGGTGAGCCTGCCGGACCGGCGCCGGTTGCTGTTGTCGGATACGGTCGGGTTCATCGATCGGCTGCCGCATACGCTGGTGGCGGCGTTTCGTGCCACCCTCGAGCAGGTCGCCGAGGCCGATCTCGTGCTGCACGTCATCGATGCGGCGAGTCCCGATCGCGATCGCCACATGGACGCCGTCAGGCGGGTACTCGAGGAAGTGGGCGCCGCCAACGTCCTCACGTTGAACGTCTTCAACAAGTGCGATCTGATCGAGCCTGGCGAAACCGAGCGGCTTCAGCGCATGTCTCCTGACGCGCTCTGTATCTCGGCGTTGAAGAACAGGGGCCGCAAAGAAATGATCGACGCGATCGCGCGGAAGCTCGAGCTGGACACCAGGCGGGTCACCCTCGAATTCGACGAAGACAGTGCCGAAGATCGCGAGCAGATCGCGCGCGTGTACCGGCACGCCCGGGTCGTCAGCCACATCACGATCGGCGGTCGCGTGGCGATCGAGGCGGATGTGCCGCGGCGGGTGCTCGACCGCTTCAAAGCGGCAGGTGGAAGGTGAGAAGAATTGCCACATTGGTGATTGACGATTGTCGATTGAATTGGCAATTGCCAATCAATATGGCAATCGTCAATCGAAAATTGCCAATGAGAGTACTGACGCTATTGTTGATTGCGGCCACGCTGGCCATCGGGTGCGGCCGCCCCGTCACGCCTCCCGTCGTGACGGCGCCGCGCTATCCCGAATACCTGTTGCCGACGCTGCCGGACGCCGATCCGCGGTTCGCGGGCGCCATCAAGGAGCATGACGATGCCTGGCGCTGGTTTCAGTCGGGCGATCTGTCGCGGGCCGAATCCGGATTCCAGGCCGTCCTGAAGAAATCGCCGCAGTTCTATCCGAGCGAGACGGCGCTGGGCTACCTGGAGCTCGCCCGCAGGAACGCCGACCCTGCATTGGAGCGGTTCGACCGTGTCCTGCAGTCCAACGCCAACTATGTGCCGGCGCTCGTGGGCCGTGGCGAGGCGCTGCTCGCGGCGTCGCGCGAGGCCGACGCCCTGGCGGCGTTCGAATCGGCGGTGAAGGTCGATCCACAGCTTCAGGCGATCGCTCGCCGGGTCGAAGTGCTGCGCGCGCGCGGCCTGCAGAATAACGTGGCGGCCGCTCGGGCGGCCGCACAGGCGAACCGGCTCGACGAGGCGGTGCGGCTGTACGAACAGGCAATTGCCGCCTCGCCGGAGAGCGCCTTCCTCGTGCGGGATCTCGCCGACGTCGAGGCCAGGCAGGGAAGGACCGATCAGGCTCTTGCGCGGTACCAGCGTGCGATTGCGATGGACCCGACCGACGCCGCGTCGAGAATCCGCATCGGCGAGATTCTCGACGCCCGTGGCGATGTGGAAGGCGCCATGAAGATGTACACCGAGGCCAACGATCTCGAGCCCAGCGCGGATCTGCGCCGGCGGATGGCGGCCCTCGATGCACGCGTGGCCTATCTGAAGCTGCCCGCGGAATACCGCGCCATTCCCGACCAGTTGTCGATCACGCGCGGCGATCTGGCGTCGCTCGTCGCCATTCGCCTGGGCCCGCTCGTCGCCTCGGCGCCGACGCTGGCCGTGGTCATCACCGACGCGCGCAGCCACTGGGCGGCAGACTGGATCATGGCGACCGCCAGCGCGGGCGTGATGGAGCCCTACGAGAATCACACGTTCCAGCCCGGCACGCCGCTCATGCGGAGCGATCTCGCCCAGGCCGTCGCCCGCATGCTGAAGATCGTCGCGTCCAACCGGCCTCAACTGCTGAAGGACTGGCAGAGCCGTCCGCAGAAAATGGCCGATGTCGGCGTCAGCAATCTGCACTATGCTGACGCATCGCTCTCGGTTGCCGCGGGAATTCTTCCGCTGGCCGACGGCAGTCAGTTTCAGCTCTCGCGCCCGGTGAGCGGGGCGGAGGCGATCGACGCCGTCACCCGAATCGAGCGGCTTTACACCTCATCGAAATGAGCGTCCTGACGCCGGCGAACCAGCTCACCCTCACGCGGGTGCTGCTCGCGCCTGCCTTTGTCATCCTCACGATATACGGCTATTTCGGCTGGGCGCTCATCGTGTTTGCGGTGGCGGGACTGACCGATCTGTTCGATGGCCTGCTGGCGCGCAAGATGGGCAGCCGCACCAGCCTGGGCACCTGGCTCGACCCGATGGCCGACAAGCTCCTCATCCTCGCAACGGTGAGCGTGCTGACCGTGCCCGGGCTCGGCCTGGTGAACAAGCTTCCCGTGTGGCTGACGATTCTGATTATCAGTCGCGATCTGCTGATCGTGCTGACGGTGGCCGTCATCAACCTGGCGATCGGGCGCCGCGAGTTCCGCCCGTCGATCTACGGCAAGATCGCCACGGCGACCTACATCGTCACCTGCGTCCTGATCATGTATTTCAACTACCTGCAGCGGACGTCGATCGTCGTGACCGTCGGCATCTACGCCTCCGCGGCGATTACGCTGATCTCAGGCTTTCACTACGTCTTCACGGTGACGAAGACGATCAATCAGAACTGAGAAACACGACGGCACGACGAGCACGACGGCACGACGCCACGAAGAACACAAAGGAAAGCGCGGAACACGACGGCACGACGAGCACGACGGCACGACGCCACGAAGAACACAAAGGAAAGCGCGGAACACGACGGCACGACGAGCACGACGGCACGACACCACGAAGGACACAAAGGAAACGCGACGACGCGACGAGCACGAAGGCAACGCATGGGCGACCCGTGCATAGCGGTGGCACAGCGCTTTAGCGCTGTCCGATCACTGGCTGCGAATCGGAAAGTTTGCGATCCCAAGCTGGCGCTCGACCGAACCACCCGGCGTCGAGCGCACGATCACCAGCTCCGCCTCGTTGATCCACCGCCCATCGAGCGTAAAGGAGGCATCCTGCGGGTCGGATCTGGGCGTGAAGTAGAGCATCTCCGCGCGTGCGCTGAAGCCGGATTGCTCGCCTTGTCCTCCAGATCCGGTTGCAAACGGTGCAAACGGCAAGACCCTCATCAAGCTGACTTCGGTTCGCAGGTCGTAAGGATTCAGGTAAATCGCTTCAGACGTCCGCCTGTTTCGAAAGTAGAACGTGCGGATGTGAGGTAGCCGTCGCGCGAAGACGGACACAGCGTCAGATTGCTCCGACAGCACAGACAAACGGCCCGAGCTCAACTGAACGTCCGCGATGGAAAAACGATACGGTCCGCTCTGGTAACGCGCACCGCGGGTGGGCGGCAGCACCGCCTCGACGGCATGATGCGTGAGCCCCACGTAAAAACGCCCGCGGTAGGCGCCTTCATTCGGTGCCAGGCGGATCAGATCGACGTCGCGTGCGAAGAGCACGATGGTATTCTCGCCGCGCTCGTGCCGAGTCTGGTCGAAAAGTGATCCGACTCTCGAATAACTTCGCGCTGCTGCGGTCGCTCACCATGCTCTTCGACCGGCACAGCCGACGAAAAACCAGTGTAGTTGCTGACCAGTCGCATCCCGCCGGGCATTTCGACGGCGGCGCTGCGAACTCCCACGCTGGCGGTCCATCCCGGCTCTATTCCGCGCAGGCGTATCAGTGCGCGCGCCTGCCTCCAGTTCATCTGTCGATCGCCGAACCCAGGAGATTCGAGTGCAACGGTGTCGGCGGTGGCCGTCAGAGACAGCCTCATGGGGTCGGCGGCCCACGCCGGCGTGACGATGGCGGGCGCGAGAAACGGCCATGGCCAGAACGACGATACGAACCACGCAACCAGAACGCCGGTGACTCCAGTCGCCAACGCGACCTCTCGTCTGCGCATGCGGTACTGGGCGATGAGCGCAGCCGTGAGGGCGACAAGCGTCAGTACAGTGGCGACGACGCCTGGCGTTGGATCCGGAACCGCCCAAACCATGAAGGGCCCACCGCCGCCCACGGAGAGTTGGGCTTGAGGCGGGCCTGCTTCGAAGCGGTACATTGCGACGGCGACCAGCACTGAGATCGTGACCAAGGCCGCGACCAATGCGCTGCCGATGAGGAGAGCGTACTTCGCCAGATTCGGCGTCAGTGCCGCCGCCGTCACAAGCGCCACAATCCAGAGCGCCCACAGCTGTGCGGTCTGTATCGACACGCCGAAGATGTCGGCCGCCGGCACCCGGTAGATCGCCATCACGAGGATACCGGCGACGACCGGGGCTGCGATCATAATCGCGCCGAGAAGCACGAGCTTCGCGCCGAGCAACGTTCCCGCTGGCATCGGTCTCGTCATCCAGAAAGCCGTCGTTCCGACGAGAGCATGAGCGTGCACAACCTGCGCGATGAGCACGGCGCTCACCAAAACCTCTGTCAGCGCCAGAAGATTCCCGATCGTGCCGACGAGCTGTCGCGTGCGCGGATCCGACGCCAACTGGGGCCAGATCGCGTCCAAGGCAGCGCTCGCTGCAACGACCATCAGCCAGACGACCAGCAGTGCGCGGAACCGGCGGACGTCCCAGCGAATGAGATGGCCGAGATGCGTCATCGCGCCTCCGAGCCGCTGCGCTCGCGCGACCGGCGGGCGAGCGTCACGAAAATATCGCGAAGAGGCACGCGATGTTCCTCGATCAGCGCCTGAACGGAATTGGTAAACAGGATCCGGCCGTTGTCGATGAAGGCGATCGTGTCGGCGAGCCGCTCGACTTCATCGATATCGTGGGACGAAATCAGGGTCGTCCAGCGGTATTCGCCGGTCAATTCAAGAAGTGCGCGTATCAACTCGTCGCACACGAGCGGGTCGAGACCCGTAAATGGCTCGTCGAGAATGATCAGCTCCGGACGATACGCCAGCGAGACCAGGAGAGCCGCCTTCATTCTCGTGCCGCGCGACAGGGCGCGAAGCGGCTTCCGTGTGTCGATCGCCATGTCGCGCTGGAGCCTGCGGCCCAGCGCCTCGTCCCAAGTCGGATAGAACGGCCGCAGGTACGCCATCAGTTGCTCCGCGGTCATCCAGTCGGGCAACTGCTGGTTTTCCGAGACGTATCCGATTCGGGCGAGCTCGCGTGGGCCGAGCCGGCGGGTGTCGGTGCCAAGCACAACCGCGCGCCACCTCGAGGTTCAATCCATCGAGCGCGGTCACGCCCTTGAATCGCCGCGATAGCTCAACGGTTTTAATGACGTTCGGCATGGTGTCATCCCGCGCGACGAACGGTTTTCGCCCAGTGGCTGCGAATAGCCGCAAGAACGTTCTGCAGCGACAGGCCCGCTCGACGGGCGTCCACAACCAGGCGTTCTGCGTCTTCGTCGAGGATGAGTCGACGGATGGAGGGGCCGGCGGTATGGGCTGTGCCGCTCACCACCGTACCGACGCCGGGGCGTACAGTCAGCACGCCACGCTCGACGAGCGCCGCAATGATCTTGTGTGCGGTGTTCGGGTTGATTTTCAGTTCCTGGCTGAGGGTACGAACTGAGGGGAACGAGTCGCCAGGCCGAAGCCCGCCGCTGACAGCTGCTCTCGTGACCGCGTAGATGACCTGCTCGGATATCGGGGAACCTGTGCGGAGGGAAATCGAGAACGGCAGCACTCTGGTGTCCTACCTCTGATAGTACACCACAGGTCCCCCGTTGTCGGCAAGGAGCAAGTCGCCTTGCGCCTGCCGACTCCCGACTTTCGCCTTACGACTCCCGACCTGCGCCTTGCGACTTACAACCCCATCTTTCTCTTGAAGTACTCGATCGTCGTCACCAGGCCCTGCTCGAGCGGCACCTTCGGCTCCCATTTCAGCAGCGTGCGGGCTCTGGTGATGTCGGGCTGGCGGACTTTCGGGTCGTCCTCGGGCAGATCCTGATACACGATCCTGCTCGTCGATCCCGTCATCTTGATGATGGTCCGCGCGATCCCCTCGATGGTCATCTCCTGCGGGTTGCCGATGTTGACCGGATCGTTCACGCTCGAGTTCATCAGGCGCACGATGCCCTGGACGAGATCGTCCACGTAGCAGAAGCTGCGCGTCTGCGTGCCGTCGCCGAACACCGTGACGTCCTCGTTGAGGAGCGCCTGTGAGATGAAGGCCGGCACCGCGCGGCCGTCCTTGATGCGCATGCGCGGCCCGTAGGTGTTGAAGATCCGCACGATCTTCGTGTCGAGCCCGTGGTAGCGGTGATACGCCATCGTCATCGCCTCGGCGAAGCGCTTGGCTTCGTCGTAGACGCCGCGCGGGCCGATGGGGTTGACGTTGCCCCAGTAGCTTTCCGTCTGCGGATGCTCGAGCGGATCGCCGTACACCTCCGAGGTGGAGGCGAGCACGAACCGCGCGCGCTTCGCCTTGGCCAGGCCCAGCGCCTTGTGGGTGCCGAGCGCGCCGACTTTCAGCGTCGGAATCGGCAGTTCGAGATAGTCGATCGGGCTGGCCGGACTGGCCCAGTGCAGCACGACATCGACCGGGCCGTCCACGTTGATGTAGTTGGTCACGTCGTGCTTGACGAACACGAAGTCGCGGCCGGCGAGATGCGCGATGTTCGCGAGATCGCCGGTGAGCAGATTGTCGACGCCGACGACCGAGCAGTCCTCGTCGAGCAGGGCCTCGGCCAGATGGGAGCCGATGAAGCCCGCGGCTCCCGTGATGACGACACGTTTTTTCATTGTCTACGCTTGTCTCTGCAGGACGCCGCGGAAGAGCGTCATCCACATGATCTTGAGATCGAGCGACACCGACCAGTTCTCGATGTAGTAGAGGTCGAACTCGATCCGTTTTTCGAGCGAGGTGTTGCCGCGCCACCCGTTGACCTGCGCCCAGCCGGTGATGCCGGCCTTCACCTTGTGCCGAAGCATGTACTGCGGGAAGCGATGCTTGAACTGGTCGACGAAGAACGGCCGCTCGGGACGCGGCCCGACGATCGACATGTCTCCCGGAGCACGTTCCAGATCTGCGGCAGCTCGTCCAGGTCCCACCGCCGCAGGAGACGGCCGACCGTCGTACACCGCGGATCGTCGTCACGGGCCCAGATCGGGCCCGGTCACTTCTTCGGCGTCATCCCTCATCGACCGGAACTTGTAGACCCAGAACGGCCGCCCGTCGAGCCCCATGCGTTCCTGGCGGTAGAACACGGGTCCCGGCGACGTCCACTTGATCAGGAGCGCGATGATGCCGCACGGAACGGACAGCAGCATCGTGGCGACGCCGCTGATGCCGATGTCGATCGTCCGCTTGATCACGGCATTCAAACCCTGCAGCGGCACGTCGTGGATGTTGATGATCGGCACGCCGTCGAGATCTTCGAGACGCGCGCGCAGAGCGAGGAACTGCACCAGGTCGGGCACGACCTTGACGTCGACCATCTCGCGGCTGGTGCTCTCGATCAGGTCGAGCATCTTCACGTGCTCGTCGAGCGGCAGCGCCACGTACAGGTGGTCGACGTGCTCCTGGCGGATGATGTCGGGTGCATCGGCGAGCGTGCCCAGCAGCGGCAGCCCGCGATAGCCGAGGTGATCGCCGCCCGCGCGGTCGTCGACGAAGCCGACGATCTGATAGCCGAGCTCGCGATGCTGCAGAATCTTTTCCGCGACCACGCGGCCAAGCTCGCCGGCGCCCGCGATCAGAATGCGTTTCAGGCCGAGGCCGGCTTTCCAGCGGCGCTCGAGCACCTCGCGCACGAGCTCGCGCGAGCCGAAGGTGAGCGCGATGTTGAAGACGAGGAACAGCGCCCAGACGATGCGCGAGACCTGATACGCGCCAACCGCCTGCTCCTCGGGCGACGCATGGTAGGCGTCGAAGTAGAGCGTCGAAATCACGCCGAGAATCACCGCGACGACGGTGCCGATGAACACCAGGAAAAAATCGTCGACCCGCGAACGCCCTCGCCGAAGCTGGTAGACCCCTTGAAAGTGAAAGGCGAGGGGAACGAGCACGGCGATGAACGGCATCACCGCGACGTATTGCATGAATGGCGGATATCCGCGCGTGACCGGAATGAGCCCGCTCGAGAAGCGGACGACATACGCCAGCCCGAACGCGGTGATGCCCAGCACGGCATCGGAGATGACGTAGAGCGCCACCAGAAGGCGTCCGTAGCGCCTAAGCATGGTACCCGGTGGCGCGGGGCTTCAGCCCCGCCAGGCTCTCGATGCTGGCCCGAATCGATTGCGCGAAGACGGCGCGATCGAACGTCATGGCGTGCTGCCGCATGACCTCCGGATCGAAACGAATCTGCCGTGCGCGCGAGATGCCCGCGGCAAAGGCGGCCGGCGTGGACTCGTTGACGAGGACGCCGGTGACGCCGTCGAGGACCGTCTCGACCGCGCCGCCGCGGCCCAGCGCGACGACCGGCGTCCGGCACGCCTGCGCTTCGACCGGCACGATGCCGAAATCCTCCTCGCCGGGAAGGAGCACGGCCGCCGCGCGTCGATACTCGTCGCGTACGGCCTCGTCGGGCAGCGAGCCGAGAAACTGCACGTTGGCTCCCGCGCGCGTAGCGAGATCCATCAGCGCGCCGCGCTCGGGTCCGTTGCCGACGATGCGAAGTGGCATGTTGGAGAGATGGCTGGCCTCGATGGCCACGTCGATGCGCTTATACGGAACGAGAGCCGACACAATCAGCAAAGAGTGTTCGCGAGCGACCGTGTCATCCGGGACGAAAAAGCCCGTATCGACGGGCGGATAGATGACGTCGGCGTCACGATTATAGTACCGACGGATCCGGCTGGCAACGTGTTGAGAGATGGCGACATAGTGGTCGACCCTGCCGGCCGTGGCGGCATCCCAGCGCGCCAGCGCGTCGAGCATGGGCTTCAAGGCCCGGTTTTTCAGGGTCCCGACCCGCCCTTCGCCGAAGTACGCGTCGAACTGGTCCCACGCATACCGCATCGGCGTAAAGCAGTAACACAGGTGCCGCGCCCGGCCTGTCTTGACGACGGCCTTCGCGGCACAGTGGCTGGTGCTGATGACGAGGTCGTACTGATCGAGATCGAACTGTTCGATCGCGGTTGGGAAGAGCGGGAGGCAATAGCGATAAAAACGCCTGGCCCCCGGCAGCTTCTGCAGCACCGATGTGCGCGGCCGCCGCCGCTCGATGACCGGTGACACCGATCCCGGCACGTGAAACAGCGTGATGAGATCGGCCGACGGGTAGGTCTCGCACAGAAGCTCGAGCACCTTCTCGCCGCCGCGCATGCCGGTGAGCCAGTCGTGTACGAGAACGATTTTGGGGGAGACAGGGCTGAAGCCCTGTGCCACCGAAGCGGCACCCCGCGTCACCGGAGCGGTGCGGTTCATGTCAGCACCTCGCCGTAGACCTCGCGCACGCGCTGCACCGAGCGCGCCCACGAAAATGCCTTCACCCGCTCGAGGCCCCGCTTGCTCAACTCCTCGCGAAGGTGCGTGCTTCTGAGGACGCTCAGGATGCCGTCGGCGATCGACTCGGCCTTGTACGGATCGACGAGCACCGCCGCGTCACCGACGACCTCCGGCAGCGACGATACGTTCGACGTGACGACGGGCGTGCCGCTCGCCATGGCTTCGAGCGGCGGCAGACCGAATCCTTCGTACAGCGACGGGAAGACGAAGACGGCCGCAAGACGATAGAGGACCGCGAGCGTCGTCTGCGGTACGTAGCCGAGAAAGCGCACGTACCGGTGGATGTCGTACTTGTGCACGGCGCGGCGCAGCGACTGCAGCTTGGAAATTTCGTCGCCGATGATGATGAGCTCGAGCTCCGAGCGTCCCTCCTTGCGGATCAGATGGAAGGCCTCGATGAGCCGCTCGAGGTTCTTGTGCGGCTTGATGTTCCCGGCGTAGAGCAGGTACGAGTGGCTCAACTGGTACCGCTCGCGCGTGTTGACGACGTGTTCCGGACTCGGCGTCGCGCTGAACCGATCGTCGATGGCGTTGGGCGTCACGACGATCTTTTCAGGCGGCACATTGAAGAACTTCAGGATGTCGCGCTTGGATTGCTCAGACACCGTGAAGATACGATCGGACTTGTGGGCGGCCGTGTAGAGCGACGCCCGCGCGAACGCGTATCCCATGCGGTGGCTGAGGTATTCCGGAAACATCAGGTGAATGCAATCGTGAATGGTGACGACCGTTTTCGATGGCGTCAGCGCCGGCAGCACGTAGTGGGGCGCATGGAAAAGGTCCAGTCCCTGACGCTTCGCCGCGATCGGAATCGACACCTGTTCGGCGATGGAGTAGTGGCCCGAGCGATCGGACACGGCGCGGAAGTTCTCGCCGAGCGAGGCGGCCACGGCGGTATCCCCCGGGCGCGTGAAGAGCACGTACTCGGTCTGCCGGTCGATCGCCGCGAGCTCGCGAAGGAGATTCCGGATGTAGGTGCCGATGCCGAAGTCATGGAGCTTGCGCGCGTCTATGCCGATCCGCACGTATGTATTCTAGTCAGTCCAGACAATGGACGATGGACGATCACCGATCAAACCCCGGCCAGTCCATGCGATGCCGGCGGCGGATTTCACGCATCTGGCCCGGCAGCACCGACGCGCGGCGCGCGTTCTCCTGGGCGGCGGAGACGACCGATCGCACTTCGGCGGAGAGATCTTCGATCTCGCGAATCGCCGACGAGCAGGACCCGTCGGGCGCCGTGAGAGCCGCCCGGCCATCCCACAGGGCAAACCATTCCCGGTCGTAGCCCGGCGCGGTGCGCAGGGCGCAGTGGGCCTTGATTCGCTCCCAATACGAATCGATCTGCGCCGCCCGGCGCGCGGCGCTCTCGACGATGTGCGTGTATTGCCGTGTGCCGTCTTCCCGCGCGGCGTCGGTCTCGGATCGCGCGCTGAATGAGGGGGCGAGCGGCCGGCTGGGCTGCGCCGACGAGGCGAGGGGCCCGGACGGCGCGGCCCCGCCGCTCAACAGGCTGCGCGCGTGATCGACCGCGACGGCGAAGCCGAGCGATTCGGCGGCGCCCGAGATTTTCATCGTGTTGATGCCGACCACCTGGCCGCTGCGGTTCAAAAGCGGACCGCCGCTGTTGCCGGGGTTGATCGCGGCATCCGTTTGCAGCATGACCGTCCGATCGGCGCGGCGCACCGCGCTGATGATTCCACGCGTCACGCTGTTCTGGAACACGCCGAGCGCGAGGCCGATGGCGATTACTTCCTGGCCGGGCCGCACCTCGTTGACCGTGCCGAGCGGCAACACGGGCTGCGATGGCGGGGCGCTATCGACGCGCACGATCGCGAGATCGTATTCCTGCGAAGTGGTCTCCACGCGTCCCGGCAGCGCCTGGCCGTTCGAGAGCCTGACGGTGACCATCGGGATGCTCTGCACCACGTGGCGATTGGTAATCACCGTTCGCGGCGCCGCGAAAAACCCGCTGCCGCGTCCCTGGCCGGCTTCGATCGAGACAATCGCGGGAATCGACCGGCTGACGACGTCCTCCAATGCCACTGAACCTGGTGCGTCAGGCTTGTCCGCCGAAGCGATGGGCGACGTGGGCGCGAAGGCGGATGCGAGAGGCTTGTCCGCCGTAGCGGTTTGCGAAGACGGCGCGGAGGCGGATGCGTCGGGCTTGTCCGCCGTGGCGGTTTGCGAAGACGGCGCGAAGGTGGATGCGCCGGCCGCAGGGGGACTGCTCTTGACCGGAATCATTTGAAGCGCGACCAGCCCGCCGGCCGCTGCAACTGCCACGATCCCCAGCACGATCCATGGCAGCATGCTCGAACGTGCCGCCGGTTCGGCAGGGCCGGCCCCATCGAGCGCCCCGGCCGGCAACACTTCCACCCTCGTGCCCCCGCAGCGGCAGATCTCCGTCTTGTTCGGCACACGCCGGCCGCACTCGGGACAGAGCCAGGAAAATTCGGGCATATTCGGGCAAGGGCGAGAAGCCGGTGGCGTCGCCCTTACCCTCGGTTATCGGCCGTTCGGCGCGGCAGCTTTCCTCGTAAGGCGAGGTACAGCCGCAGGATCGGTGCCCAGCCCGGATGGTGCTTCTGGTAGAACGCCAGCTGACTGCGGCGGTAGTGGTCTCGGGTGGCTGAGGGGCTGGCGCGCCACGACCGGCCGCGAAGGTGGACGATCTCGGCCGCCGGCGCGAAGTACACCTTGCCGCCATTCGCGCGAACCGCCGCGCAGAAGTCCACGTCCTCGCAGTACATGAAGTACCGCTCGTCGAGCAACCCCGCGGCCTCGGCATGGCGCCGCCCGACGAGGAGACAGGCGGCGGTCACCCAATCGACCTCACGCACACGCGCCGTCTTTGCCTTCAGCTTCGCGGGCGACGCCAGCCGGACGAGCAGTTTCTGGCGCAGTTCGGCGAACGGCCCGATCATCCGGCCGAACGAAAGCTCGGGTTGACCGTTCGCGTCGACGATTCTCGGACCGGCAACGGCCGCGCCTGGCAGCTCGCGCAATGCGCCGACAAGCCTGTCGATCGCGCCGTCGGGCACGATGGTGTCGCTGTTCAAGAGCAGCACCAGTTCGCTCGAAGTCTCCCGGATTCCGGTGTTGTTGGCGCTTGAAAAACCGACGTTGCGATCGAGGGCGATGACACGTATGTCGGGCCACACGGTTCGCACGGCCTCGACGCTGCCGTCGCTGGACGCGTTGTCGACGACGACGATTTCGTGCGGGATGCGGGGCGGATGCTGGCGGAGCGAGCGAATGCAGCCCTCGAGGTCCGCTTTCGTGTTGTGGCTCACGATGATGATCGCGAGATCGGTCACGCCACCGACTCCAGGGCGGCCAGCGTTTCGGCGGCGGCACGGGGCCACGAGTAACGCGCGAAGACACCAGGTGCGGCGTCCAATACCCCGCGCCGGACGGTTTCGTCGAACAACACGCGCTCGAGCGCGCCGGTAATGGCCGACTGATCGCCGTTCCGGACGAACACCGCCGCATCGCCGCACACCTCGCGCGCGATATCGGTGTCGAAGAGCACCGGCGGCACGCCCGCGCTCAGCGCTTCGAGGGGTGGCAGGCCGAAGCCTTCATATTCAGACAGAAACGCGAACGCCCGCGCGCGGCCGTAAAGCGCCGTGAGCTCGGCGTCGGGCACGTAGTCACGAATCGACACCTGCGATCCAAGACCCTCGGCCGCGACGACAGCCGGGAGATCCTGGCGCGGGTACGTGCGGTTCTCGCCGACGATCTCGAGCCGCGCGTCAGCATGCCGCTTCGCGATCGGCTTGAAGGCGCGAATGAGATCCGGAAGGTGACGACGGTTCAGGACCGAGCCGACGAAGAGCACGAGCGGATCGCGTTGCGGCGCCGCCTGCAGGGGAAGCGTCGCGGCGCCGGGATAAATGCGCCGCACGCGCTCGGGCGAGATGCTGAAGTACGACACGATTTCCCGGCGTGACGCGTCCGAATCGGTCAGCACCAGGCGTGCGCGGCGGCTCGACCAACGCGTCAGCGTGCGTCGTCTCAAGCCTTCCTTCCAGCGGAACCATTCCGGATGTGCGACAAACGAGATGTCGTGCACGGTCAGCACGACGGGAACGGTCAAGCGGAGCGGCGCCGTGTATGCCGGCGCGAAGAACACGTCGAGGCGATCCTGTCTGGCGGCTGCGGGCAGCGAAAGCTGCTCCCACGCTGCTCCCGCCGGGCCGGGCACGATTCGCAGCTCCCCGTTGGCCATCGGCGTCGAGAGGCTCTCGTTGGCGTAGAGGACAAACGTGTGTCGCGACGCCGCGACGTCGTCCGACCATTGGCCGAGCAAACCCGACAGGTAACGGCCTACGCCAGTCGGCTTCCCGCACAGCTCGCGGGCGTCAATGCCGATGCGCATCGGGACTTTTGATGTTGGGCTCCGAGCTCGACAGCCGGCGGGACTTCTGGCGGAAGCCGAGCACGGCGTTTTCGTATGCGCGCCGTGTATCGCGCGCGGCCTGCGCCCAGGTGAACAAACGCGCGCGCGCCAATCCGCGGGCCGCACACGTCTCCCGCAGGTTCCTGTCGCCAATCATCCGTTCCATCGCGGTGGCGATGCTTTCCGGATCCTCGGGTTCGACGAGAAGCCCCGCGTCGTCCACCACTTCGGGGAGTGCGCCGCGATTGGCCACGATCACGGGGACACCGGCGGCCATCGCTTCCAGGGCGGGGATGCCGAAGCCTTCGTCGAAGGAGGGCAGCACGAGCAGTTGCGCATGCTTGTACAGCGACTCACGCTCGTCCGGCCCGACGTACCCGCGATAGTCGACGCGTCCCGCGAGCCCCGCCTCGTCCATCCCGTCGACTGTCCCGGCGCCGTTCTCGCCGCTCCGCCCCGCAATCACCAGCTTTGGGGCGTGCGGCATGCGGGCGAGCAGCCGGCCGTAGGCCTTCAACAATCCGCCCACATTCTTTCGAGGTTCGAGCGTGCCGACAAACAGGATGTAGCCGCTGCCATCGACCGCGGCCGGCGGTGTTGCCCACTCTGGCGCGCCGTTCATGCACACCGAGATGCGCCCGGCCGGCACGCCGAGCCGCTGCTGCACCTCGCCGGCGACGAAACGCGACACGACGATGATCGCATCGGCACGTTCGGCGTGCATCTTGACGAGGGCCGGGTAGTCGCGACGGATTTCTGCGGACGTGCGTTCGGGATGCGAGAGGAAGTCGAGGTCGTGAATCGTGATCACCTGGGCCGCCGAACGTGACGGCAGCAGCAACGGGTGCGGGGAGTGCGCCACGTCGAACTCGCCCCCGGCGATCACCTCAACCGGGGGCCACCGGAGCCGGTGCCAGGCCAGGTTCAGGGCGCTCACCGGTATCCGCCGGTCCACCAACCGGACCCGGGGGAGTTCGGCCGATATGTTGGCCGGAAGGCGATCCTTCCACGAGCTCGAAACCAGGGTGATTTCGTCGCAGCCCGTCCGCGCCAGCTCGCGTGCCACCTGGTGGATGTGCTCGCCCACGCCGGTGCGGGTCCGGAGTGCCGGCCGGTAGTCGATAACGATCCGCACGGGTCGCAGCCTATCACAACCCCATCACCCGGCATATCCTTTCGAGTCAATGGGTTGGAAGCATGTTCACTTTGTGCTAAAGTCGCCGGATTTAGGTCCGGGAAAAAAGGCTCCGGGAGCCTTTTTGTGTCGTGGGGTGAAAAGGCGTCCCGGAGCCGTTTCTGAGCGGAGCATTCCGAGATGAAGATTGCGGTGGTCGGGTCGGGCTATGTGGGCCTGGTGCTGGGCGCGTGCCTGGCGGAAACCGGGAACGACGTCACCTGTATCGACAAGGATGCGGCGAAGGTCCGCACCCTGCGCCGGGGCATCATGCCCATCTACGAGCCCGGCCTGGAAGAGATGGTCAAGCGCAACCGGGCGGAGAAGCGGCTGGAGTTCACGACCGACCTGCCCCGTTCGGTTCGCACGGCGAGCATCGTGTTCATCGCAGTCGGCACGCCGCAGCACGAGGACGGGTCGGCCGACCTGACGCACGTGCTCGGCGTCGCGCGCGAAATCGCGAAAGCGATGAACGGCTACAAAGTCATCGTCGACAAGAGCACGGTGCCGGTCGGCACCGCGCAGCGGGTGCGCGAGATTGTCGCGAAGGAAACCTCGCATCCCTTCAGCGTGGTCAGCAATCCGGAGTTCCTGAAGCAGGGCGCCGCGGTCGAGGATTTTCTGAAACCCGATCGCGTGGTCATTGGCGTCGACGACGAGCGCGCCCAGAAGGCGATGACCGACCTCTACGCGCCTTACACGCGCACGGGCGCGCCCATCATGGTCATGGATACGGCGAGCGCCGAGATGTGCAAGTACGCGGCGAACTCGATCCTGGCCACGCGCATCTCGTTCATGAACGAGATTGCGAACGTGTGCGAGGCGTTCGGCGCCAACGTGGATCAGGTGCGCAAGGCGATCGGCGCCGATCGCCGCATCGGGTCGTCGTTCCTGTTTCCGGGGATCGGCTTCGGCGGCAGCTGCTTCCCGAAGGACATCAAGGCGCTCATCAAGTTCTCGGGCGACACCGGTTACGACTTCCAGATTCTAAAGGCGGTCGATCGCGTCAATCAGGCGCAGAAGGTTCGATTCATCGCCAAGCTCGAGCAGCATTTCGGCTCGCTCAAAGGGAAGACGATTGCCGTCTGGGGCCTGGCGTTCAAGCCGAGAACCGACGACATGCGCGAGGCGCCGGCCATCCCGCTCATCTTCAGGCTGCTCGAGGCCAAGGCGAAGGTGCAGGCGTTCGACCCGCAGGCGCAACCGGTCGCGAAGAAGATTTTCGGCAACAAGATCAAGCTGTGCACCAGGAACTACGACGCGCTCAAGGGGGCTGACGCGCTGGTGATTGCGACCGAGTGGAACGAGTTCCGCGAGCCCGATTTCGTCCGGATGCGCAAGCTGCTGAAGACGCCTGTGATTTTCGACGGCCGGAATATCTACACCCCGGAGCAGATGAAAGCTCAGGGATTCACGTACTATTCCGTCGGCAGGTAATGGCAGGCATCAAAGGGACGCTCACAGACCCGCTCCTCTCGGTCGTCATGCCCGTCTACAACGAGCGTGAGACGATCGAGGGCATGATCGCGCGCGTGCTGGCGGTACCCGGCATCCGCATCGAACTGATCGTCGTCGACGATGGATCGAAGGACGGCACGTCGGAGATCCTGCGCGACCTCCAGGGCAGGTACCGGTTCAAGCTGCTCCAGAAGCCGAACGGCGGCAAGGGATCGGCCCTGCGCCTCGGGTTCAAGGAAGTGACGGGCGATCTCGTCGTCATTCAGGACGCCGATACGGAGTATTCACCCGAGGAGCTTCCCGACCTCATCGACCTCATTTGCAAGGGCCGCGCCGACGTGGTGTACGGATCGCGCTTTCTTGGCCGCCACCGGGTGTTCCTCTTCACGCACTACCTCGGGAACCTGTTCCTCACGTTCCTGACCAACGTCCTGTACAACACGATGCTGACCGACATGGAGACTTGCTATAAAGCCATGCGGGTCGAAGTGCTCCGGTCGTTCACGCTCGACAGCAATGGTTTCGGCATCGAGCCGGAGATGACCGCGAAAATCTTCAAACGCGGGTATCGTGTATACGAAGTGCCTATCACCTATGATGGCCGAGGCTATGACGAAGGCAAGAAAATCACGTGGCGCGACGGGGTTGTCGCGCTGTGGGTGCTGCTGAAATATCGCTTTACCGAGTGAACTCGTTCTTCCGGCTCCTTCGGTACGCAAAGCCCTATCGGGTCCGCCTGGCCTGGGCGGTTCTCGCAATGCTGGTCTATGCCGTATCGTCGGCGCTGGTCGTCTACCTCATCCGGCCGATCCTCGACGAGCTCCTGCCGAATCAGCAGGGGCTGCGCACCATCGCGCTGTCGATCGTCGGCCTCTACTTCCTGAAAGGCCTCGGGTCGTATTTCTCCGGATACCTGATGGAGGATGTCGGTCAGCGGGTCGTGATGGACCTGCGCGATCGTCTCTATGGGCACATCCTCGGCCAGTCGGCGAGTTTCTTTGCGCGGAACAGCGTCGGACAACTGCTGTCGCGCGTGTCGAACGACGTGGGGCAGGTACAGCGGGCGGTCTCCGAGACCGCCGGCGATCTCTCGCGGGAAACGCTCGCGCTGGTCGGCTACGCCGTCATCCTGTTCTGGATCGACTGGCGGCTCGCGATGGTGTGCTTTACGGGGGCGCCGATCGTCGTGTATCCGCTCGTGCGGCTCGGGCAGCGCGTCAGGCGGACGGCGCGGCGAAGCCAGGAAGCCCAGGAGCACATGACGCACGTCGGCACCGAGACGTTCGCCGCTCACCGTATCGTCAAGGCCTTCGGCGCCGAGGAGCGCGAGGCGAGCCGTTTTCGCGAGGCGCTCAGGTATCTCTATCGCACCAACATGCGCGTCGTGCGTGCGCTCTCGGTGATGCCGCCGGCGATGGAACTGCTCGGCGGCATTGGCATGGCGGCGGCGCTCTGGTACGGCAGCGAGCAGATTGCGGCCGGGCGGCTGACGGCCGGCGACTTTACCGCCTTCCTGGCGGCGCTGCTGATGATGTACGCGCCGGCGAAGAAGCTGAGCCGCGTGAACGCGAATCTCCAGCAGGCGATTGCCGCCGCCGATCGCATTTTCGAGATGCTCGATACGCACACCGAGGTCGACGAGTCGCCGACGGCGCAGCCCTTGCCGCCGTTCGCGTCGACGATCGAGTTCCGCGACGTGACGTTCGCGTACGAGGACGTCCACCCTCGAGCCATTCTCCGGAACATCACCTTCAGGGTGCCGGCGGGGCAGATGGTCGCCATCGTCGGGCGGAGCGGCGCCGGCAAGACCACGCTCGTCAACCTGATTCCGCGCTTTTACGACGTCAGCGGCGGCCTGATTACGATCGACGGGCGCGACATCCGCGACGTCACGCTCAAGTCGCTGCGGGCGCAGGTTGGCATCGTCACTCAGGAGACGGTGCTCTTCGACGACACGATCGCGAACAACATCGCGTACGGGTCGCTCCAGGCGACGCCGGGCGAGATTGAAGCCGTCGCCAGGGCGGCGCACGCGCACGAGTTCATCGTGGCGCTTCCGGAGCGGTACGAGACGCGCATCGGCGAGCGGGGACAGAAACTATCGGGCGGGCAACGCCAGCGTGTGGCCATCGCGCGCGCGCTGCTGAAGAACGCGCCGATCCTGATTCTCGACGAGGCGACGTCCGCGCTCGACGCCGAAGCCGAGCTGCTGGTCCAGGACGCGCTGGCGACGCTGATGCTGAACCGGACGTCGTTCGTCATCGCGCATCGTCTGTCGACGATCATGCGCGCCGATGCGATCATCGTGCTCGAGCGGGGCCGCATCGTCGAATTCGGCCGTCACGAAGATCTGCTGGGCCGCGAGGGCGTGTACGCGGCGCTGTACAAGATGCAGCTGCTCGAGCCCAGGCGGGAACAAACAGAGACAGGGACATCAGCCATCGGCGTGCGGCGGGTGGCTGGACCGGCGACTACACATGATTAAGAGCATGACGGGGTTCGCGTCCTCGACGAGAGAGTCGGAAGCGGCGACCATTACGGTCACCATCCGCGCCGTCAACCATCGCCACCTCGACCTGCAGTTGCGTGTGCCGCAGAGCCTCGCCGAGGCCGAGGGGCGTATCCGCGCGACCGTCCAGAAACGGATCGGCCGCGGCCGGGTCGAGCTCGCCGTCGCGGTTCAGTATCGCCACACCGCCAGCGTCGAAGTAGAGTTCAACGAGTCGCTGGCGGTGGCCCTGTCGGCCGCGCTCGAGACCGCGCGCAATCGCGGCATCGTCCAGGGACCGCTGACACCCGGCGACCTGCTGAGGCTGCCCCAGGCGCTGGCGGTCCGGGAGCGGCCGGTGGAACGCGACGCGGCCATGGTGGCGCAGCTGGTCGAAATGCTCGAGTCGGCCGTCGACGAAGCGGTGACGCAGCTCGACGGCATGCGAGGCACCGAAGGCGATCACCTGAACGCCGACCTCGAAGTACGCCGCGCGCTCGTCGGCGGCATGCTCGAAGAAATCGCCGATGCGGCCGAGCAGGGCCGGCAGGAGCTGCAGGCGCGGCTCGCCGCGCGCGTGCAGGAGCTCACGGTCGACCTTGCGGCCGATCCCGCGCTCATCGCGCAGGAGATCGTGCGGGTCGCGTCGCGCTCGGACATCAGCGAGGAGATGGCGCGCTTCCGCGCGCACATCGCCCACTGGAAATCGCTCGCGGATTCGCCGGAGCCCTGCGGCCGCAAGCTCGATTTCCTGCTGCAGGAGATGAACCGCGAAGTCAACACCATCGGGTCGAAGGCCGACGGATTGCGCGTCTCGAACCTCGTCATCGCCGCAAAGGCGGAGCTCGAAAAGATGCGTGAACAGGTACAGAATGTCGAATAAGGCGAGCTAATTGCTGTTCATCGTCTCCGCCCCATCGGGCACGGGCAAGACAACGGTCGTCGAGCGACTGGTCAAAGTGACCGATCGCCTGAAGCTCTCACGCTCCTACACGTCGCGCGCGCCGCGGAAGGATGAGGCCGACGGCGTGGACTATAATTTTGTGAGCCGCGAGCGCTTCGAGGCGATGCTGGGCAACGGCGAGTTCCTCGAGCACGCCGACGTGTTCGGCAACTTCTATGGAACGCACGCGGGCGATACGGCGCGCTGCCTCGAGAGCGGCCACGACGTGGTGCTCGTCATCGACGTGCAGGGCGCGCGGAAGGTCCGGAAGACAGGCCTGCCGCACGTGGCCATTTTCGTGCTGCCGCCGTCGTACGACGTGCTCGAGAAACGGCTGCGCGGCCGCAGCAAGGACAGCGATGACGCGATGCACCGGCGGCTGCAGGTGGCTCGCGACGAAGTCTCGGCGTTCAAGGAATACGACTACGTGGTGCTCAACGACGACCTCGATTCGTGCGTCGAGCGAATCAGGTCCATCGTGCTGGCCGAGCGCTCGAGGCTGGAGTGCATGAGGCCGAAAGCGGTCGAGATACTGAAGACGTTTCAGGGGTGACGACATGGCGATGATCGCGATTGGCGTGTGTGGCGGAATCGGCGCCTACAAGTCGGTCGAAGTCGTGCGCGGCCTCCAGAAGCAGGGGCACGACGTCGTCGCCGTCATGACGCGCGCCGCAAAGCAGTTCGTGGGCGAGCTCACCTTCGAGGCGATCACCCGGCACAAGGTGCTCACGAGCCAGTTCGAGCCGGGAGCGAATTCCGACATCGAACACATCTCGCTGGCGTCGACCATCGATCTGCTGCTCGTCGCACCGGCCACCGCGAACATCATCGGCAAGTTCGCCAACGGCATCGCCGACGACTTCCTCACGTCGTTGTACCTGGCGACGAAGGCTCCTGTGCTCGTCGCGCCCGCGATGAACACGAACATGCTCGAGCACGAGGCGGTGCAGCGCAACCTCGAGACGCTTGCCAGACGCGGGACCTATTTTGTCGATCCCGGTGCCGGATATCTGGCCTGCGGATGGATTGGGAAGGGACGGCTCGCCGAGCCCGCCGATATCGTGACGGCGGCCGAGCAACTGCTGACGCCATCGGGACCGCTGCGCGGAAAGCTGGTGGTGGTGACCGCGGGCCCGACGCGAGAGGCAGTGGATCCGGTTCGCTTCATCGGCAACCGATCGAGCGGGCGGATGGGATACGCGCTGGCGGGTGCCGCGCGCGCCCGTGGCGCCAGGGTCGTGCTGGTGAGCGGCCCGACGGAATTGACGCCGCCGGCTGGCGTCGAAGTCATACGCGTGACGACGGCGGCCGAGATGCGCGATGCCGTTGTCCCGCGTGCGGCGCAGGCCGACGTGGTCATCATGGCGGCCGCGGTTGCCGATTACACGCCATCGGCCGCCGCGCCCGGGAAAATTCACAAGGACTCCGACACGCTCACCCTGACGCTCGTCCGCACGCCGGACATCCTGGCCGAGTTGGGCCGGCAGCGTGCCGGGAAGGGGCGGCCGATGCTCGTCGGGTTCGCGGCCGAAACCGATGACGTTGTCGCCAGCGCGCGACGCAAGCAGCGCGAAAAGGGGATCGATCTGGTCGTGGCCAACGACGTGTCGAGGACCGATATCGGCTTCGAGGTCGACGCCAACGAAGTCACCCTGGTGACGCCGTCGGGCGAGGAGTCGCTGCCGCGGCAAGCCAAGTCGGCCCTCGCGCTGCAAATCGTGCAGCGCATCGAAGCGCTTCTTCTCGCCGGTACCGCCGTCCGGACGCCATGACAGTCAGTCGCGACGCGCTCGCCGAGCATCTGAAGCTGTTCGAAGAGCTCGGCGTCACGGGGTTCAGTAGGGATCCAGTGTGGGCCACAAGACAGGAGTCTGGAGGGTCCCGGGAGTCTCAAGAGTCCAAAGAGTCTGGGGAGTCCAGAGAGTCGGGAGAGTCCAGCAAGTCCCAGAGCGGTTTCAACAGCTCGAATGAGCGGGTGGCGCCGGGCGGGGCCGCCCCGGCTACGCCCGCCCCTCCACTGCGCTCGGGACGCCCTGAGCATTTGTCGAAGGGCGCAGGTCCGTCTCCCGTACACGCGTTGTTCGGACCGAGGACGGGACGGGGCAGCCCGGCGACAGGACCCGCTCCCACCGGTGATGAAACCGCGACACTCGCGACGATTCGCGAGGACATCGGCGATTGCACGCGGTGCAAGCTGTGCCGGCTCGGACGGAAACAGATTGTCTTTGGCGTCGGCAGCCCCACCGCCGATCTGATGTTCGTCGGCGAGGCGCCTGGACGCGACGAAGACATCCAGGGCATCCCGTTTGTCGGGCGGGCGGGGCAGAAGCTCACGCAGATCATCGAAGCCATCGGGCTGAAGCGCGACGACGTCTATATCGCGAACGTCATCAAGTGCCGCCCTCCGGAGAATCGCAATCCCGAACCGGACGAAGTGGCGCAGTGCGAGCCGTTCCTGTTTCGTCAGGTCGATACGATCAAGCCGAAGGTCATCGTGGCGCTCGGTACGTTCGCCGCGCGCTCGCTCCTGAAGACCATGGATCCGATTTCGCGCCTGCGCGGCCGGTTGTACGACTACCGTGGCGCGAAGCTGGTGCCGACCTTCCATCCGGCGTATCTGCTCCGCAACCCAAGCTGCCGGCGCGAGGTGTGGGAGGACATGAAGAAGGTCCGTGCCCTGCTCAACGGCGAAACCGTGGCCTGATCCGGTGCGGCTCGTCTCCGTTGCCGTTCCCGTTCCCTATCTCGACGTGCTCACCTACCTTGTGCCGGACGGCAGTCCGCCTCCACACCGCGGCGCCCGCGTGGTGGTGCCGCTCGGCAAGCGCGTGGTCACTGGCATCGTCGTCAATCCGGAAGCGACGCTCGAGGCGAGCGATACCGCGGCAGACAAAATCAAACCGCTCGTCGAAGTCATGGACGATGAGGCATTCCTGCCGGCGCCCGTGGTGGATCTCGCGCTGTGGGTGGCCGAGTACTACGCGTGCGGCGCAGGAGATGCCCTTGCCGCCGCCGTGCCCTCGACACAAGCCTACAGAACGATTCGTTTCGCGACCTTGACGGCCCAGGGGCACGACGACACCTTGCCGCTCGGCGGGCGTCAGAAGGAGGCCGTCGAACTGTTGCGTGGGCGACCTGCCGGCATGACCGTTCCCGATCTCAACGCACGCGGCATTTCGACCGATGTCCTCCAGAGGCTGGCCGCCAAGGGTCTCGTGACGTTCCGGCGCGAGCGCAGCGAGCGCGATCCGTTCGCCGGCGGCTCTGTGTCTGCTGTTGTCAACCGCCCCGCGGGCCGATCGCTGACACCCGAGCAGGCGAGCGCGCTCGAAGCGCTCGGCGCGGCGGCGGCGACCGGTCAGTTCTCGGTGTGTCTGCTGCAGGGGGTTACCGGTTCCGGCAAGACCGAGGTGTACCTGCGGCTGGCGGAGATGGTTCTGGAACGACGCAAATCCGTGCTGGTGCTGGTGCCGGAAATCGCGCTGACGCCCGCCGTGGCGTCGGCCTTTCGCGATGCGTTCGGCGACCGTGTGGCCGTGCAGCACAGCGGCCTGTCGGACGGCGAGCGATCGGATCAGTGGTACCGGATTCGCCGCGGGGAAGTGTCGGTTGTGGTCGGGACGCGGTCGGCGGTGTTTGCGCCGCTCGCGAACCTCGGGCTCATCATCGTCGACGAAGAGCACGACTCGTCGTTCAAGCAGGAGGAAACGCCACGCTACCACGGCCGGGACGTCGCGGTCATGCGCGGCAGAAACGAAGGCGCGCTCGTGGTGCTGGGCTCCGCGACGCCTTCGCTCGAGAGCAGCCAGAACGCGTCGAGCGGCCGCTATACGCGCCTGGTGATGGAGCGGCGTGTGCACGATCGTCCGCTTGCGGCGGTGTCGGTTGTCGACATGCGGCAGGAGTACGCCGAGCATGGGCCCGACGTGATTCTCAGCGGTCCGCTGAAAGAGGCGATCGCGAAGCGTCAGGACGCCCGACAACAATCGCTCGTGCTCTTGAATCGCCGCGGCCTGGCCACGGCGGTGTTCTGCCGGCAATGCGGCGGCACGCTCGAGTGCCCGAACTGCAGCGTGTCGCTCGTCGTCCACACAGAGGGCCGGGAGCGTCATCGCGCCCGCTGTCACTACTGCAACTACGCGGTGCTCGTGCCGAAGGCGTGCCCGGCGTGCAAGGGTCCGTATCTCGAGCGCAGGGGCTTCGGCACGGAAAAAGTCGCGCAGGAAATCGCGCGGCTGTGGCCAGAGGCGAAGGTCGCACGGCTCGATCGCGACACGGTGCGGCGGAAGGGCGCGGCGGCCGAAATTCTTCGATCGATGGCGGGCGGCGCCATCGACGTGCTCGTGGGAACGCAGATGATTGCGAAAGGTCACGATTTTCCGCGCGTGACGCTCGTCGGCGTCATCTCGGCCGATGTCGGACTGGGGCTCGCCGACTTCAGGGCGGCGGAACGCACGTTTCAGTTGCTGACCCAGGTGGCGGGGCGGGCCGGACGCGGGGCCGAGCGGGGCGAAGCCATCGTGCAGACGTTGTACCCGAACCACTACAGCATCTGCCACGCGACGCACCAGAACTACGGCGCGTTCTTCGCCGACGAGCTGAAATACCGGCAGGCGATGCGGTATCCACCGCTGACCGCTCTGGTGAATCTCATGGTGAAGGGGAGTGACGCGCGCGGGGCACTCGGCGATGCGGCCACGCTGGCGCAGCACCTTCGTTCCCATGCCGATGCCGGCCGGTTCAGTGTGCTCGGGCCGGCGCCCGCGCCGGTTGCGAAGCTGCGCGGAGAATATCGTGCGCAGATCTTTCTGAAGGGCAGTCACCGCGCGAGCATGCGCGAAGCCGCGCTGGCGGCGGTTGCCGCCGAGCCGGAGTTGCGGCGGCGCGTGTCCATCGACATCGATCCTGTTTCGATGCTGTGAGCGGGCCGCTTTTCACGAAGCCGTCTCGTCGCGCCCTCGTGTGCTGGGCATCGCTCGCGGCGCTCAATCTGGCTGCGGGGGTCGTCGTGTCGTCGCAGCCCCATCGGCTGCTGGATCTCCAATCCGTCCAGGCATGGGGCCGCGACTGGCTCGTCGGCCGCGAGAACCTCTACCACTTGACGACGACGGCTGTTGACTATCCGCCGAATGCCATTGTTCTGCTCTCGCCGCTGGGATTGCTGCCGCTGGGCCTGGCACATCCCGTCTGGATGCTCCTGAACATCGGACTGTTGATGCTTGCGCCGTATCTGGCCGCGCGTTTCTACAGACCGCACGATCCCTTCCGGGTCATCCTGCTGCCGGTGTTGATGTTCCTCTGCTGGGGCGGCGTGCGGACGCTGACGCAGTTCACCGTCGCGGCGCTGGCGTGCAGCATGATGGCGTTGAGCATGGCGGATCGCCACCGGGTTGCCGGCGGCGCCTGGCTCGGCCTCGCGATGATGAAACCACAAGTGGCCGTGCCGGTCTTTCTGTGGAGCGTTTTCACCCGGCGCTGGATGCTGGTGTCGTCGTCGCTTGTGACCGCGGGAAGCCTGTTCGCGGTGTTCTGCGTCTGGTCCGAGAGCGATCCGCTCTTCGTGCTCGGCCGTTATGCAGGCATTCTGGCCATGCACCACACCGGCGATGCCATCCTGGCCGGTCTCAGCGAGTTCCGACCGCTCGTGGCTCAGCTGGCCGCCGATACGTCAGAAGTGGACGCGATTGCCGGGTCGATCGGTCTTGGCCTGCTGGCCGGGATTTGTGTCGTCGGCGTACAGGAAGGCGGCGCACACAGCCGAGTTCTGTACGCGGCGCCGCCGCTGGTGGCGCTGTGGTCGCTGATGACCTTCTACCACCTCACATACGGATTCGTGATTCTGCTGCCTGTACTGATGTTGCTGGCGCTCGAAGATGCCGAGCCGTCGCGGCTGCGACGAACGCTGTTCTGGGTGCTTCAGCTCGGCATGATGTTCGACGTCCCCGGCCTGAGCCGCCGCGCCGGCCTCGCCGATACCGCGCTTTACGCGAACGTGCTCGTGCACGCCGATCGCGCGCTCATGGTGACGCTGTTCGCAGGCCTGATTGTCCTCGCGTGGCGCGAGCCGGTGACTGATTGAGCTGAAACGCTTCTCATGACGCAGAGGCGCAAAGGCGCTGAGAATGACGGCAACACGATGACGCGACGGCACGACGACACGACGACGTGACGTGGCACGACTCGAGAGCGGTTTACTTCGCACACCTTATCGACCGTGGCTGTTGTTCGTAGCATTTTGTATATACTGAATAGACGGCGTCTGCCCATGGTGGCCTACACGATCAGGAGAAGTGGCGATGCCGAAACGATCCGGCTCATCAGCGCGCGGCGCGCGAGTCGCAGCGAACGCGCGGCGTACGGCGCGAAGGATTAATTACTCCGACATTCCCCACTCGTCGCCCGGGCAGCTCAGGGCGATGCGACGGGTAGGGCGGCCTCCACTTGGTGACGCACCACGTCAGCTCATCGCGATCCGTGTCGATCCGGGCGTGCTCGAAGAGTTTCGCAAGGAGGCGCGGCGGCGGCATGTCGGCTACCAAACTCTGATCAACGAGGTCCTCGCGGAGCACGTCGGCAAAGACGTCGCGTAAGCAGGCGAGCGCGAGCGCCGCAAGCGGTCGGGCCTGTCTGTACGCCACGGCTCTTGCCGACTTCCTGGCCAAGCACCGAGGCCGCAAAGTGACCGAGTGGTTGGACGCCATCTATGGTGCCGAGGAACGCCGCCTGGAGCCAGCTGTCCGACGCCTGCACCGGCGATCTGACGTCGAACCTTCGACTCGTCCAGGCGCCTGGGAATACCTGCGAAGCCCGCAGGTCTTCCCAGAGACTCGTTGCCAACGTGTCTCAAGTGATCACGGTCGATCGCGATTTTCTCACTGAGCCTGCTGGCCGGATCCGGGGCCAGTTGCTCAAAGATGTGGAGAACGGCCTACGCCTCGTCCTTGCCTTGCAGTTCCAACCAGGTGGCTAACGCCTCGGCGCTCAGCCGCGAGCGGCGCTTACGGTCGCTTCGAATTGGACCGACCGGCGCCGTGCCGATCGTGGGCTGCAGCGGCCTGTTGGGCGGCCCGGTACGCCGGCAACCACGACGAAAACTCCCTCAACCAGCGTTGCTGTTCTTCAGTCTCTGGAACATCGAGGCCCCGCGACTCCTTGACGTCCTGAGTGCGGTCGGGACATCGCTGCCAGCAGCCACAAGCACGCCGCCCACGATGAGGCCTGATCGCCCGATGCCTTGACGGCAGTGCACCGCCACGTTCTTTCCCACGTCGAGCGCTTCGACGATGTCATCGGCAAGTCCCGCGACCGACTCTAGGGACGCAGGCACACCGCGGTCTGGAATCGGAAGCGTCCTGAACTCTATGCCGCTGGCGGAAGCAGCGGCCGCCTCGCCCTCCAAGATCATCTCCCCCTCCTCCTCGGCCTCGAGAAGGGACACCACCATGTCGACGCCTGCTGCACGCCAGGCTGCCGTCTCGTCCTTCAACCAGTCCCCGCCCCGCGGCCGCGGCAGAATGCCGAGTCGGCCTCGCCATGGTCCTGCAACCCAGTACACTTTTGCCTGCATAACTCCTAGCTTTCAGATTCGTGCGGGAGCAACTCGCGCGGCAATGCGTCGATGTCGACGCCGCGTTCACGCAGCACTGCGAGTCGATGATGTCCCTCCAGCAACGTTCCGTCGGCTCTCGCCTTCAAGCAGCCGGTTGCCCTGGACGAAGCGACTCGATGAGCCGTTCAGTAGCCAGTTTACGGAACTCGCGAAGCTTCACCTCGCTCAGAACTGCTGCCGAGTGTAGAAACCGAAGAGGTGATTCCGTCATTGTGCACCGTGGTCATTCCAAGACTTGCGGGATGATAGCATCGAGCTGCGCTACACGATTCGCCCTTTGGTTAGCTCTAAGCGGTTTAGGAGGAACGAAGTCGGTTAGCGGACAGGACTAATGTCCTGTGCCACCGCAGCGCCGGTCGTAAGACCGGTTTCTAGAGAGCGGGATATCAAAGGACTTTCCTCTCCTCCCAATCTCCTGATCTCCTGTTGGATTTTCATCTGTTTCGTCTTCGCTCATCACGAGCCGACGATGCGTGCGGATCGGAACAACTGGTCGGCGTTTTGCTCGATCACCTGCCGCAGAGGCGGCGGATAGTTCTTCTGTGCGTCGAGGAAACCTCTGACGGTCCGAGCGGCCGCCGGCGAGTTATGGGCGGCGAGCAGCCCACCCGTCCAGTTCAACGGAAAGAAGATGTCGCCCGTGCGCTGAATCTCGCTCAGCAGCTCGAGACCTGGCTGAATGTACCGTTCCGCGTGCTGTCGGCGAAGCGGGTGACTGATGAAGGCCAGGCCGTCGGTAACCCATCGTTCCCGCGCACGGTTCTCGACGCGCGCAAGACTCGCGAAGAACGCATCGCGCGCGGCCACGTCCGATGACAGCGCCGGCATGACGAACGCGAATCGGGCCTTGCGGTCGGGATTGGCGATGTTCCCGTGCTGCTCCTTCAGGATCCCGGCGCTTCCCTCGACGTCGCGAAGCGCCAGCTCCTGCGCCATGTCGATGTAATCGTTCTCGGCGAAGGTGAGTCCTGGAATCGGCTCCCTTCGTCGCCACACGCGTTCGAGGTGCGCGAGACCTTCCGGGGTTGTCACGATCTGGCGGAACGCGCCGAAGTACGCCGACTTCAGCGACGTGGTCGCGGCCTGCTTCATGCCGGCGCGAAGGACCTGCTCGAGCCGTGCCGCCACCGAGGCGCGCTCGGCATCGGTCAGGAACCGCCAGAAGCTCGTTCGGACGTAGCCGAGGATCCGTTCGGCGGTCAGCTCTTCATGCTCGTCGGGCAGCGCGCTCAGCATGAGATCGAACAGTTGTCGAGGAGTGGTGCCCCCCTCGAGCATGTCATCCCAAAGCGTGACCCACACGGTGCCGCGCGTCAGGCTGTCGCCAATGGCCGGCAGGTGGGTCAGGAAGAACTGCCGGCTCGTGGCGTCCAGCTTGAACAGGCCGTAGCCGAGGCCTTCGCTGTTCGGCAACACGTAGTGCGGAACGGGCAGATCGCCGACGCGCGGCATGTCGACCGATGCCCCGTTCATCTTGAGCGTGGTGATGCGCGCGCCGTGGTCGTAGCCCAGCGCCACTTGCAGCGTCTGGTTCCAGACGAGCGAGCGGCCGCGGGGATCGGACTGCGAGAACGCCAGGCGTGAGATCTTGCCGTTCCGGCTCTCGAGCACCGTGTTGATCGTCGGACGTCCGGGCTCGTCGACCCAGACCCGGCTCCATGCCGCCAGGTCTTCGCTCGTGCGGCGGTCGAGCATCTCGATGAGATCCGTCCACGTCGCGTTGGCGAACGCGAAGCGGGTGAGGTATTCGCGCAGGCCGTCGCGCAGCTCGTCGGGCCCGAGCATCTGCTCGAGCTGCCGCATGACGACCGGAGCCTTCTGATAGATGATCGGCCCGTAGAGACCGCCGGCCTCGCGGAGATTGTCGAGATTCTGGCGGATGGGGTTCGCGCCCGCGGTGCGATCGACCTCGTACGCCGCCGGGTAGTGCTGCAGGAAGAACCGCAGGTCGTGATTGATGTTCGGGAACGTCGGGTCGACGATCTTCGCGGCCATGAAGTTCGCGAACACTTCCTTGAGCCACACATCGTCGAACCACTTCATGGTGACGAGATCGCCGAACCACATGTGGGCGGTTTCGTGGGCGATGAGACTCGCGCGCCCGAGCCGCTGATTCTGGGTGGCCGTCTCGTCGAGAAACAGCGCCGGAGCGTTGTAGTAGATCGCGCCCGCGTGCTCCATGCCCGCCGAACTGAAACGCCGGCAGCAGCACGAAATCGAGCTTGTCGAACGGATACTTGCGATCGGTGTAGCTCTCGAGCCACTCGAGCGCCTGCTGATGGAGATCGAAGATCGTCTCGCGATTGGCCGCGACCCTGGCCGGATCGGTTTCGCGATGGTAAAGCTGGAAGGCGCGGCCGTTGCGTTCGCCGCGCTCGACGGAGAATCGCCCCGCGACAAACCCGAAGAGGTAGGTCGGAAGCGCCTGCGTCTGGCCGAATCGAATCGTCGTCCGCTCCGCTGCCACGTCGCGCCCGATTTCCGGCGCATTCGAGACGGCGGTCCAGGTGGACGGGACTTCAAGGGTGAGAGACAGCGAGCCCTTGATGTCGGGCTGATCGAAGCACGGAAACGCCTGAGATGCGCGCGCGGGTACGAACAGCGAGTACAGGTACTCATCGTCGCGGTTCAGCGGAGCATCGCCGGCGATGAATGCGATGTCGATGACGTTCTCGCCGCTGCTCACGAGATCGCCGGGAATCACCAGGTGGCCGTGTTCGGATCGGACGGGCACCGGACGGCCGTTCGCCTGAATCGAAGACACGCGCTCGGCCGGCTGCGCGAAATCGAGGATGACCGGCGCCCGCTCGGCCAGCCGGAGGCGAACGCCCAGCGTGCCGCGGATTTGTTCGTCTTTGCGCGGCGGGATGCTCAAGGACAACGTGTACCGCACGGCGCTGATGTTCGACGCCCGTTCGGTCGCGAGCGTTCGGGAAATCCCCTCAGTCGGCGGCGTCACGGTTAGAATGCGGGAACCCATACGTTGAACGAGCCACCACGCGGCCGGCACGCAAAGGGCGGCCACCGCTACGACCAACCATTTCCGGGACATGTTCGGCCTGCCATGATATCAAGAGCGCCACGATGGCACGCCTGCCACATGGGTGTGGTGCTCACCGCTGCGGTTCTTGCCTTTGGCGCCTGCGGCCTTCATGAGGCGCCCCGGCCGTCCGCCGTCCGCTTCGTGATGGCGATTCCACTGGGGCGCGCGCTCGCGTCATTTGTGGTTTCCGCCGACGGCCGCTGGCTCGCCTATTCGGCCGAACGCGACGAAGACGGGTTGCGGCGTCTCTTTATCCGATCGGTTGCGGAAGGCACCGCCAGCGACCGCGAGGTGCCGGGCACGATTGGCGCGAGCACCCCGTTCTTTTCTCCTGATGGATCCGCGGTCGCGTACTTCTTCGCGTGGGGCGATCTGGCGAACCTCTACCTCGAAAGGCGACGTTCCGCAGCAGATCGTCGCGGCGCCATCGGATTCGGCAGGGGGGACGTGGACGGCCGACGGCCGCATCGTGTTTGCGCCGCTCGGCAATCAAGGCCTGATGGCAGTCCCAGCCGGCGGAGGGACCGCCGTGCCAATGACGAAGCTCAACGGCAGCGATGGCGAGCTCGAGCATGGCTGGCCTCATGCGCTCCCAGACGGCGCGCTGGTGTTCACGGTGTCCGAGCGCGGCCGCGACCCGCACCTCGAGGTGTTGTCGGCAGACGGCACGCGAGAACGCTTGCGCGTGCCGATTATCGGGCAGGCGCAGTTTGTCGAGACGGGCCATCTCGTTTACAGCTATCTCGGCAGCCTGATGGCGGTGAAGTTCGATGCTCAGGAACACACGATCTCCGACGTGCCGTCCCCCCTCGCGAAGGGGATTCAAACGGCGACCGGGTTCGGCGTGCTCGGCCGATCGGGATTCTCTGTCTCGCGGACGGGCACGCTCGCCTGGCTCCGCGCATCCGCAGACGACGCGCGGAGCCGGCTTGTGCGGGTCGATCGCGAAGGCAAAGTGTCGCCGCTCACCACATCGGCAGATGTGTTTCAAACACCGCGGCTGTCACCCGACGGCCGGCGGATTGCGGTGGTGGTGAGGGACGGCGTCATGACGCGCGAAATCCGCGTGGCTGACGCGGCGAAGCCCGACCGCGTTGTGCTGACCATCGCGGGAGGCGACAACCAGTCGCCGGCGTGGATGGACAACCGCCGCCTGACGTTCGGCTCGAATCGCGATGGGCTGCAGAAGATCTACGTGCAGACCGTCGGTGGAAAGCGGGCGCCCGTGCCGCTCTTCACCGCGGACGCGACAGTCGCGCGAAATCCGGCCAGCTGGTCGCGGCCGCCGCGCCTGCTGGCGTTCTACGCGATCGAGCCTGCACGCGCGCGCGACGTGGAGGTGTACCGCGTCGGAGAATCGGTCGCGCCGGTGGCGGCCACGGCGGCCAACGAGCGATCGCCGAGCGTGTCTCCGGATGCCCGCTGGATTGCGTACGTCTCCGATACATCGGGCCGCGACGAAATCTACGCGACGCGGCTCGATCGCGACGGCGAGGCGCGTCAATTGACCACGTCTGGCGCATCGGAGCCGCTCTGGACGCGCGAAGGGCTGTTCTACCGCGAAGGCGAAAGAATGATGCTTCGCGTGCTCGAGAAGGGCGTGCTGAGCGAGCCGAGGCTGGTCTTCGAAGGGCACTTCGAGGGCGATCCCGGGTCGAATCTCGCGGCCTACGACATCGATGCGCAGGGACGCTTCATCATGTTGAAAAGCGCGTTGCGTCCGGGTGAGATTCGCATCGTCCAGAATTGGAGTGCGGAGCTTCCGTAGGTTCCTGTTCCCGTTCCTGTTCCGGTTCTGGTTCCGGGTTCTGTTCCGGTTCCAGGTCCTGTTCCCGTTCCGGGTTCTGTTCCACTTGGGGACGCCACCGCTTGTGTGAGACGCGCCAGGGCGGTTTCGGCGTGGGTGCGCGTGATTTCGAGCGTGTGCCGGCGCGTCTCGAGATCCTCGGGCGGTGCTGCTACGCGCGACGCTGCGCGAGCCATCGCGGCCTCGAGGATCTCCGGGTCGAGCAGCTCGCGTTCGAGCGCGGTCAACAACGCATGGTCGGCATCCTGGACGCGCATCTCGAGCGAGTTGGCGCACACCGTCCTGCCGCGGTGATAGAACGACGAGCAAGCGTAGAAATAAACGCGCCGGCGATGCCCCGGTGAGCCATGCGCCCGACTGCGGACGATCAGCGTCCCGCCACAGAGACCACACCGCGACAGCCCAGTCAGAAGGTATTTCGACTCGTGGCCGTCAGCGGGTCGGCCCCAGAGATGGCCATGTGTCCTGCGTAAGTAGGTCTGGCGGGTCTGTTCGAGTCGGCCGTGCGCGGCGAGCCACTGCGCTTCGGTCACAATGCGGAACTGCGGCGCTTCGATGGTGATCCAGTCGGTCGCCGCCTTCACGCTGCGGCGCTCGAGGCCCCAGGTGTTGCGCTTGCGGGTCTTGTTCCAGACGATCACTCCGCGGTAGAGATCCCGATACAGCACTTCGCGAATCGATGCTCGCTGCCCAGCTTTCGATTTTCGATAATTAAACTCTCGCGGGTGCTCGACCTTGCTAACATTGGGGCAGGAGTTTTCTATGACCATCGCCACATTCGTCAGAAGATCTCGAGAAGGTGTCGCGTGCTTTCAACACGCAATTCGCGGTAAACAGGCTAACCGAAACGTCGGAAGCCATTAATAAAGGGCTCCGTGTTCAGGAGGAATTGACCCGACCCAGCGCGGTCGCCGAAGCCTTAGCGCGCATGATCGAACGGAACGACGCGCTCAAGAGCTACGTCCTCGCTACAGAGCGAGCGGTTCAACGGGTGTCGTTTTCTGTGCCGAAGCTGCCGGAAACATTGCTCTACCCGAGAATCCCGCAGGCACCAACACGCCTGGAGGTATGGCCTGTCGTGTCAAAGCGGCGCACGATCGTTCGACCCGAGGTTAAACGGCGGATTCGGCTTCTAAATAGTCCCGAGCCCTTGTAACAAGGGCCCGGAACCCGATCAGAAGCCCGTCGCGACCCCGAACCGGACCGCACGTGCCGGCCGAAACGGACGGTCGGTAGAACTTATTAGTGGCACAAACACTTCGCCGAAACCGTCGATCTTCAATTGTGGGTCGTTCCACAAGGGGGCGGTGACTCTGAAGATTGCGTCCCACTGCAACCTATAGGTACTAGGGTGTGTGATGGACCGGCTGGCCGCGCGCAGCATGCCTTGTGTGGCGCCCTGTGACAGGAACAATGGAAGCGGATCGGCTCGTCTCCCAAAGAGACCAGCCGACAAGGCAACGCCTCCTGTAGTGTTCAAAGCGACTGTCTGGCCAATGGCCCATCGTGGAGTCTCACTGTTGCCCGCAGGAGCCGCCCACCAACTGGAGCTCTTGATCGACTCGATTGCTCGGCCGCTACCTTTCGGAACAGTTTCCGTGAAGAGTCGAAGTGGTGGAGGGTCAGGCAGCGGAGCTGAAGCAATGGCCGTCTGTGCGCTGCCGATCCCAGGCGCGGCGAGAAACGTGGCAACGAGCAGTGCGAACAACCTCTGCACGGTGATTTTAGACGCCCGCACATAGACTCCTGGCCGTTTGTGGGCTTGGCTGAGATCGGTAACAGCGACGCTCCACTGCGTTCATAGTGGTCATAAGCACATATGGTAAAAACACTTCTGTTAAATCGAGCACCGCGAATTAGCTCATGCGCCTTCACGCCAGATCCTCTACTTGGACTGTGAAAAAGCGCTCAATGACGGTGGTGGTCTGCTCCCAATGTGTGGCTTCCACCTGTAATTGCTTGCGACCAATGCGAGTAAGGCGATAAAAGTGCGCACGCCGATTGTTCTTCGACGTTCCCCACTCGGAGGCGATGGCACCTTCTTTCGCACACTTTAGAAGTATCGGATACAGCGTTCCGTAGTTCACCGCGAGACAGTCTCCACTGATCTGCTCAATTCGGTGCGCCATTTCGTAGCCGTGTAGTGGACCAAGCACATCAAGCGTTTTTAGCACCATGAGAGCGAGCGTGCCCCGATGAACTGCCTTCGCTTTGTTGGCCACCAAGAAATATTCACACGGTTTGTTTTGGAGGGCCCCTTGACTTTGGTTGGAGCTCTCGGTCGAACCCGCTACTTCGTTTCCATCACTTGCTATTGCTCTTCGTCGCACTAGCTGCAACATCTAAACGCTTAATAATCTCCTGTGTTACGTCGAGTTCCGGTTTTACTAGGATTGTCGCCGCAATATTGCTGTCGAAGACGACTTGCAGGTTCAAGTCCTTGATAACCGTATTGAGAATTGGTCTTAGCTTGTCTTGAAGAGGACCATACAGTTGCTGCTGAAACCTTCGGAGCTCGACTTCCTTGGACCAGGCGAACTCTGCAACTCGGTCTCCGTAAGCCCAGGAGCGTGATGACTTATGGTGACTATGCGTTCAGATTCTGGATACGGAAGTGGGCGGATCAGGATTGCGTTGACGATGCTGAAGATTGCCACGTTCGCAGCGATTGCAAGCGATAGCGTAAGTACCGTAATGCCAGCAAACCCTGGATTTCTCGCGAGTCCTCGCGCGGCATCTCGCAGATCCTGAATGAGTCGCTCGACGACAGGTAGACCATGTTGATCGCGGTACTGCTCTTTGATCGCACCGATTCCTCCGAACTTCAGAACCGCCTGGCGCCTGGCCTCCTCAGGCGATAGTCCAGCCGTGAGATTTGCCTCAGTTTGAAGGGCAAGATGTTGCTCGATTTCATCACGTAGCCGCGCTTCGTCCCGGCGTCGTGTTATGGAGGCCACTAACCGAACCACAATCTGGCGCAGCGCCTTCACAGCAAATCCTCCGCTTTGACTGCAAAGAAGCGCTCAATAACCGCTGTGGTCTCCTCCCAATCCTTGGCTTCAGTCTGCAACTGTTCGCGACCAGTGCGAGTCAGGCGATAAAACCGGGCACGCCGATTATTCTCCGATGTTCCCCACTCAGAGGCGACGGCACCTTCCTGCTCCAACTTTAGGAGAACTGGATACAGTGTCCCTTGGTTTACCGACAGGAGATCGCCGCTGATCTGTTCGATTCGACGCGCGATTCCGTAGCCGTGCAGAGACCCGAGCACTTCAAGAGTTTTCAGGACCATGAGAGCGAGAGTGCCTTGCTGTACATCTTTCTTTGCCATGTGGGTTTCCAACATATAGTGGCACGGAGCCATGTTGGAAAGCAACGGATCCCGCCTCGCTACTCTTTGTCAGTCAGCTCAACATCGACACGGGCCGAATGGCTGGCATAAAGCACCCGCAGCGCACCCGACAAGTATCGCGAACGTAAACCTGCGAGGAAGCAAGTGATCTGCACGTTTGCCGAGGCTCCGAACACAAATGAAAGTTGATAGCGGCAGATCCAGGAAATTGCTATTGCGGGAGCGATGTGCACTCGACCGTTTGGGATGCACCTCCTCCAAGAGGTTCAATAACTTGCCAGGATACAGGATGCTCCAAAGGAGGAGCGCCGACATAGCCCATCCCGTTTTTCGCTCCAGAACTAGATGTCCACACGGTATTTATCTCCAGCGAGTCATAATTTCGGAAATGGAAGTATTTGTCGGCGAGAAAGCAACGCGACCGCAGCACGGTCTCAATCGCGGAAAGCGCCAGTCCGGGCCCAAGCGGACGGTGTGATTGAAAGGATGAAGCGACTAACCCCATACGGCCAAGTCTGGGCGCTGGTCGCGATCTGGATGTTCGGCGGCTTGAGTGTCCTCGCGATATTCGCGGTGGCGGACCGCCTGGACTTGGGGATTCTCGCCGTGCTGGTGCTGTTTGCGGTCGTTGGTGTTCTTCAATATCGCATTCGTTGTCAGGAGTGCGGGGAGCCGGTGATCCACAGGAGGGCGTCGACTGGATCGAAGCTCTTTTACACAGCGCCCCCTCTCCACCCGGTATGCTCGAAATGCGGACACTCGCTCAGCGCGAATTAGGGCAGCCTTTCCACGGCCGGCGGCTGGCACTTCACCTGTGGTTTCGCGCGTCCACTCCGGTATTCCTCCTGTTCAGCGCTGAATCCCGTGCTTCGACTCCCGAAACAAATCCTGCGAGGTAGTGTCTGATTTGACATGGTGACAACGCGCCTCGGCATCGCTGCGATTTGTGCGGTCCTCATCACCACTGCAAGTTGGGCGGCGCAAAATAGAGCTGTTGCCCCGCTCGTGAGCACCAACATCATCGGCATCATCGGCAGTGACGTTGACGCACGCGCCGTGATTGCGCAGGTCTTGGCCGAGACTTCTCACCTGCCGGCAAGAGTTGTTCTAGCGAGCCAAATACGCCGGGAATGGTTGCCCGTCGTCAAAGGCGTCGAGTTTGTGCGCTTGCCTGATAGCGAAATCCGAGGGTTTCTCTCCGGCTGCGGCCGCTACTGGATCGTCACCCGTCTTCAACGCACTCAGAATGTCGTTACGTTGCGGCTAGAGCTGAAATGCGGCTGCGCGTCCCGGGAGTATGCGGCGTCGTTTGACGGAAACATCTGGCGGGTCCGCCTGAACGGAGTAGGCAGCGGTTGCCCAGGCCCTCCGCCTGATTGCCCCTGTTTCGGCCGCTGAAACGGGGCAGGGCGTTCCGTCAGGAGCTCCACGGAACGCGCCGAAGCTGGATTAACCCGAATGCGTAAAACAGGAAAGGTCCCGTCGGGGATGTCAGAAGCACGTTCAGAATTTACCCCAGGGTCATGCATAACGCTCCACTCCCGCCGGAGCCGATAATAAGAATCAGTGTGTGATCGTGCTATGAGAAGGACTGCCGTCCTCATTGCGCTCCTTGGCTTGACCATCGCTTACGTGGCGGGACAGACATCGGACTTTGCGCTGCGCCGGTTCGGCTCGGTAAAAATCAGGGACGCCGAAGTTGCGCAGATTATCGAGTTGGTCGCCGCGCCCGGCCACCGACCATGGCTCTTACACAGTCCGCAGACACTGCAAAACGCTCGGCACGCCAGGGTTTTCCTGGAACCGGATGTGGCCGGTTCACAAGTATTGCGGGGGCGCACGCTAGACGTCGGTGCTGATGATCCGCCAGACGTGCCTCTGCGGTCGCCATGGAGAATTAGAGAGTCATTTTCGTATGTCTACGTCCCAATCCCCGGCCGCCAGCTTGGCGAAGTCCGTCATGAGTACGATGCGGGTTGGCCGTTTTTTGTCGAGGGTGAACTCGACGATGAGACACTGGTCAGCGTCGTCGAGTTCATCCGCTCGAGGCCTCCCGTTCCTGGCTGGGAACCAACAGCTCAAGTATCCCAGGCGCCAATCTCAAGCATTCTTCGTAGGGGCGCAGAGGTCTTCGTCAACCTTCGAACGGGCGAGCTTAGAACCGAACAAGCCACGCTAATCAGAAGCGCTGGAAAATGGGTTATTACTCGTTTCGGGAGGGGGATCGTCTAGGACCCAAGAACCGCGCACGCGCGTCGAGCGTTATGCCGCACGATATCCTGACTCGGATGATCTGCCGCCATCAGAGGTCTGAGAGTCTGTAACTGCGAAAAGGGGATGGTTAGACATGCTCTCCGAAAAGCGTATCCGTCCGCTATGCAGGGTTGTTGCGATTGTCCAGGTGCTGAGTCTGGCGGTCACCGCGGCATGCTCGTCATCTCGGGTGAATGGACCAACAAGTGAAATCGGCAACAGCAGTCAACTCGCCGCGGCGCTGCGCGCGAAATCGCTAAGCGTGTCGACGCTGGGCCAGACGTCTGCGGGGACCAATGGCTACCTCAGTGTCGGGTCGATAGACCTCAAGGTTGGCGACGATCTCGTGAAGGTGTTCGAGTATTCAAATACCCGGCAGGCCGATGCTGACGCCAGCCTCATCGATAGCGAGGGACAGTTTGGCCCTCGCCTACACATCGGTTGGATTAGCGCACCCAACTTCTATAAGCACGGACAAATCATCGTTCTGTACCTGGGTTGTTCGAACGAAATCGTCGAAATTCTCAATGACCTGATGGGGCAGGCAATCGCCAGGGGGCCTGGCTGTACCAACCCGTGAGCGGCGGAACCGTCCAGCCGGAGTTCCGGAACCGAATTCTGGAACGCTCTGGAACCAAAACCAGGAACTGGAACCAAAACCGGGAACCGGAACAGGAACCGGAGCGCGGTGAGCGCTCGCGCTAGCGATCTTTTTCAGTCGATAGCGCGCGACTGCGTGCGCGCAAGTTCGGAAAGCGCTTTGCATCCGCTTGAGATTCGGATCGTCCAGAATTGGAGTCTCGAGCTTCCCTAGGTTCAGGTTCCTGTTCCGGTTCTGGTTCCGAGTTCTGTTCCCGTTCAAGGTTCTGTTCCGGTTCCAGGTTCTGTTCCACTTGAACGCCAGCCATTTCGTGCGGTTACTGTGCGGCCAATCCGCTGACGAACCTTCGCACTTCGCGCAGCACGTCGGTCTCGTTCGACAGAAACATGAAGAGATTTGCGCGCGGCAGTTCGATGATTCGAGCCGTGGGCACTCCAGCGAGGAGATCCCGCTGCCACCTCGAGAGCATGGCACGGTTTGCTTCGTAATGCTGGGTCAACGCCGCCCGCTCCGACTCGTTGCGCGGAGGAAACTCCCTTGTCACCTCCTCGAACGGCCCGGCCGTCCTGAAGATAGCCAGCACCGGCACGCGTATGCGCGCATAGTCGGGCTTGACTCTGTCATCCTCGGTAATCGCCTTGCGTACCGACCGGAGACAAGAGCGAGCGTCCCATCGAACCGTCAGCATTCGCCGCGAACAATTGGCGCAATTCAGCTTCAGGAAACGCGACACCATGATCGCGCTGCTGCGTTACGCGATACGCTTCAAAGGAGCTGTAATCGAGCTTGGCGGGTGGCTTGATCGATGGTGGCAACAGCGCCGAATCAACGAACGGCACGTCGTAGTCTGCGGGTGTCAACGTCGGATCGTCCGCCGCGTCGAGATAGACGAGGCCGCCGAGACGATCAGGATGTTGACCGCCCAACATGCTCAATACCCAGCCTGCGCACGAGTTTCCAACCAGAATCGGCTTCTGCATTTTCAACGACTCCAGCACTTCGAGCACGTCGTCTGCCGATCTCTGGACTGAATATCCGGTAGCTGGCTTGTCCGAGGCACCAATTCCTCGCCGCGTGATGCCATACACATGAAACTGATCGGCGAGCTTCGGGGCGAACTCGTCGTACACGTGGGCTGTCAGGTAACATCCGAGCAGCACAATTGGCCGGCCTGAGCCGCCCCAGTCGAGTACCTCGAGTTGGACAGATGAATCAACCGTGACCAATCGAATCTGATGTGACGAGGGATCCTGCCAAGGTCTCGCTGCCTGCGAAGCAGGCCCTTCCGCGCAGGCGTCCGCCAGCAACGCGACGCCGACAAGAAAGAGAGTGGACCGCACGGCGCCCCATATTACTTGGTCATGCGGCGATTGGGGGTCGGCGGGAGTCCTTCGCGCAACCCGGAACGTGGAACGGAATCTGGAACTCGAATTTCGGAACCACTACCGCTGAACTCTGGAACGGAACCTTGGAACCAGAACCGGGAACCGGAACAGGAACGCGCCAAGCGCTAAGCGCTAGCGTTCCTTCTCAGTCGCTAGCGCGCGACTGCGCGCGCGAAGGTTCGGGCGCCTCACGCTGACTTCGGTTTTCTTCGGCGGGATCAGTCGGGCCGGGCGCAAGTACGTGATGCGATATTGGTTCGAGATTTCCGTGCCGAGCTGCCGCGCCTTCATGTCGAGGGCGCCTTGTGACAGGACTTCTTCGAAGCGTCCGCCCGTTTCCGACGTCCCCCGCGAGATGACGATTTCGCGCCCCTGCTCGCCGATCCCCGCGCCCATCTGCAGCACGTAGAGCGACGCGCCCCCCTCGCGGAAGAAGCGGAGCACCTCGGTGTACTGGCGGTAGCTCAGCTCCGGACCGATCCCGGTGATGACGGCGATCGCCGAGCGCCACAGCGTGCGTTTGGCCAGCGCCTGCGACGTTTCCGCGATGCCGTCGAGCAGGTAGTTGCCGGCGTCGAACGCAAACATCTGATCGATGCTCTTCAAGAGCGGCGCGCGCTCGGTCGTGTAGCCGACCGCGATGGTGGGACGTTCGGCGAGCGTGATGAGCGCAAGCGGCACGCCGTCCCGGGTGGCTGTGACGAAGGCCGCCGCTGCTTTGCGCAACTGCGTCAGGCGCGGACGCATCACCGTGCTGTTGTCGACCAGCAGCGCGATCTGGAGCGGGTCGTCGTCTTTGGCGACGCGGACGATTTCGCGCGCGGCGCCGTCTTCGCGCACGATGAAGTCCTTGATGGTGAGGTCGAGCACCGGCTCGCCGTCCCGGTCGACGACGCTCGCATACACCGACCGCTCGTCGGCCTGGCCAAACGCGGGCGGCGCGCTCAGCGCGATGGCAACGAACGAGACGGCGATCCGAAAAGCCAGGCCCGCCACGATGCCATCAGCTTCCCGTAGAAAATGAAAAAGGGCAAGCCCGCGAGTGACCGCGTGCCTGCCCTTGACTGCGTTGAATACGTGTGGCGCGGGTGCCGTTACCGTTTCCAGGTGTACAGCATGCCTGCGTAGATGCGGTGCCCGCCGCGCACCGCCGACTGCGCGAAGAACTGCGGCGCGTCTGCGTTCTCGTTGACGAAGAGATACCGGTAATCGATGCGGAAGCCCCAGTTGGGCGCATCCGCCCCGCGGAACAGCTTGATGCCCGCACCGATGTTCTCGGCCAGGAAGAACTGCGTGCCCGTCGTATCGACGTCATACCCGAACACCTTCGTCGGCACGCGCGGGGAAAGCAGGACCTGGCCGATGCCGGCCGTCAGATAAAAAGGCATTTGCTTGCCAGCGGCGCCGCCGGGGAAGAACACGAGGTTCCCCGCGTAGCTCCACACCGTCGGCATCTGGTTATGAATGATCTTCTCGTTGTTGAAGTGGACGTCCTGCGCCCAGCCGACGCTGCCGGTGAATTCACCTTCGAACGCCACCACTGGTGAGAAGTAGTACGTCACGCCGCCGCCGGCGGTGTAGACGTTGAAGTTCACTTCTTTGTTGTCGTCTCCGCCGACGAAGAACGTACCTCCGCCGGGGAAGCCGCCGATCTCGACTTTCCCAGCGCCGATCGTTGCATCCTGCGCCGATGCGAGCGAGCACCCGGCGAGCAGGACGAGCACGGCGAGGAAAGCCTTCGCTCCACGAATCATTCACATCCTCCTTCACAGAATCGAGCGCGCACACTCTTTCCGGGGGAAAAAGTGTCAAGAGCGTCTGCTACTTTTCGGACGGCGGGCAGTCTACCATAACTGGCCGCCGGGTTGTGCTACCTGCCTCCAGCCAGTAAGTCCGTCGGTTCTATCGGGTTAGGGGTGAAACAGAGCACCAGCACGACCATCGCGGCCACGGCGAGCCAGATGCGCGTGCGATCGAGCGGCAGGTCCTCGTCGATCGTGCGCGGATGGCGCGGGCCCATCGCGAGCGTCATCGCGACGAGCAGAAACGTCCAGACCAGCCAGCTCAGTGAGAAATAGGTGAGCCCGATCGCGCCGGCGACCGCGCACAGCGTGACCGCCGTCGAGCGCCGGCCGAGCACCGCGTACGAGATATGTCCGCCGTCGAGTTGCCCGATCGGAAACAGATTCAGTGCCGTGGCCAGCAGACCGAACCACGCGGCGAAGGCCATCGGATGCAGATTCAGTGAATAACCATCGGGGACCGGTCCCCACGTCAGCCACGCCGCGGCTTTGAAGAGCAGCGGCTCGCCGAGGTGATAGCCGACCAGGTCGGGCGGCACCACGACGACGGGGGACATCGCGACGCCGAAGAAGAGCGTGGGGACGGCAAACGCAAATCCCGCCAGAGGTCCCGCGATGCCGATGTCGAACAGCATGCGCTTGGTCGGAATCGGTTCGCGAATCTTGATGAAGGCGCCGAGCGTGCCGGTCAGCACGATCGGCATCGGGATGAAGAACGGCAGCGACGCGTCGACCTGATAGTATCGGCACGCGAGATAGTGACCCATCTCGTGCGCACCAAGAATGAGCAGGATCGTTCCGCTGTACCAGAAGCCGTGTACGATGAGCCCGGGATGAAAAGTGACGCTCGTGCGGCCGAAGTCGGAGATGTAGCTCGCGTAGGCGTCGACGCCGGCCACCGTCGTGCTGGCGATCGTCGCGACCAGCAGCAACGCGTGCAACCCACGCCGGTCCTGAAACTTGCGCGGCGGCGTAAACGGGACGGAGAGCGGAGGCTCTCCCTCGACAGAGCTTGGGACAGGCGGAAACGGGTCGTGCACGCGTGGGGTCCGGCTAGCTGATATTCTGGAGATCTTTGCCGGGCTTGAAACGGATCGTCCGGCCCGGTGGGATGCGGACCTCCTTGCCGGTCCGTGGGTTGCGGCCGATCCCTCGTTTGCGCGGCTTCACCTGAAAGACCCCGAAGCCACGAAGCTCGATTCGCTCGCCACGCTGCATGGACAACCGCATCGCGTCGAATACCGCATCGACGGCCACCTCGGCCTTCACCTTGGTGATGTCGGCGATTTTCGAAACCTCGTTCACGATGTCGACTTTGATCATGCTTAGGCTCTCCTGCGTGGTGGTAAATATGTTAAGAAACAATCACTTACGCTGTCAAGGTATCGGCTAAGTTGGCTTTTGGCTTCAGTCATGCCATCTAAAGACCTCCCCGCGGTCGTTTTGGTCGGTCGCCCGAATGTCGGGAAATCGACACTTTTTAACCGTGTTGCGGGGCGCCGCCGCGCGATCGTGGATCCGACGGCGGGCACGACGCGCGATGTCATCGAGCAGCCCGCGAACTGGCGCACCGTGCCCTTTCTGCTGACCGACACGGCCGGCATGTTCGGCCGCAGCGAAGATCCGCTCCAGAAACTCGTGCACGACCACGGTCGGAAAGCGGTCTCGAATGCCGCCGTGTTCGTGTTTGTCGTCGACGGCCGCGAAGGGCTGGTGCCCGCCGATTACGAAATTGCGAACGCGGTGCGCTCGACAGGCCGGCCCGTCATTGTCGCGATCAACAAGACCGACGATCGGCGCGCGCAAGCCGGGGCGCTCGATTTCTACGAGCTGGGATTCGAGCCGGTGCTGGAGATTTCGGCCGAGCACGGGCTGGGTGTGGGCGACCTGCTCGATGAAGTCATCGGGCGGCTCCCGGCCAAGAGCGAGGAGCAGAAGGCCGAAGCGCCCGAGCCGCGCATCGCGATCGTCGGGCGTCCGAACGTGGGGAAGTCGTCGCTGGTCAATCGCATTCTTCGCGAAGAGCGGATGCTCGTGAGCGAGCACGCGGGCACGACGCGCGATGCGGTCGACACCAGATTCCGCTGGCATCAGCGCAATTTGCGCATCATCGACACGGCCGGCATCCGAAAGCCGGGGCGCGTGGCGCGCTCGGGCGCGGTGGAAGCCGTCAGCGTGCTGACGGCCCGACGCGCGATCGCCGACGCCGACGTCGTGGTGCTCGTCATCGACGCCACGCTCGGCGCGGCCGATCAGGACGGCGCCATCGCCGGCGAGGCCGAGCGGGCGGGGCGCAGCGTGATTATCGCGGTGAACAAATGGGATCTCGTGAAGGGCGAAGGGCAGGATTTTTCGAAGACCTTCGACGACAAGCTGCGTTTTCAGCTGAAATTCCTCGAGTATGCGCCCATTGTGCATCTGTCGGCGCTGACGGGGGAGCGGACGCCGAAGCTGCTCGAAGTGGTCGATCGGGTTATGGCCGAGCGCACGCGGCGGGTGCCGACGCCAGAGCTGAACCGATTTCTTCAGGAGATCACCGCCGCGCACCCCATGCCCAGCGGCAAGCGGGCCGTCCGCATCCTGTACGCCGCCCAGGTCGGTGTCGCGCCGCCGACGTTCGCGTTGTTCACGAACGTGCAGACCGAGCTGCATTTCTCGTACGAGCGCTTTCTGAAAAACAGGCTGCGCGAGAAATTCGGTTTCTCGGGGACGCCGATTCGCATTCAACTGCGGAAGCGGAAACACTGAAACGAATACAAACAAGAGATCAGGAGATTAGGAGGAATCTATTTCAAAGAGATTCTCTTAAGACTCGCCGGACTCTTGAGACTCTCGGGACTCAATAGACTTTTTTCGACTCCCAGACTCCCCGAAGGTGTTATACTGCCGCAACTTGCAGCAAACAGCCCTGTTTGTGGCCGCCATCGAGATTCCCAACCGCGCACTGTTCAAGTCGTCAGAAGTTTGCGAAATCGCGAGCGTGCAGCCGTACGTGCTGCGATCGTGGGAGTCCGAGTTTCCCGATCTTGGTGTCGCGAAAGCCGACGGTGGGCCGCGCATCTACCGGCGCGCCGACGTCCAGCGCGTGTTGCGCATCAAGCAACTGGTCTTCACCGATGGCCTCACGCTGGCTGGCGTCCGCCGGCGGATTGAAGAGGAAGCGCCGCCGTCGCTCGAGGACGCGACGGCCGCGCCGATCAAGGAACTGCTCGGCCGCAACGCCAAGCAGCGGCTTGCCGAAGTGAAGCGGGGCCTCATCGCGATTCTCGACATGCTGAACGCGCGGCCGTCGAACGGCAACGCGCCCCCGATGGCGCGCGCGGCTGCACGTCCGGCAACCGTTCGTTCCAAGGTAAAGCCCCGCACCACCAGGCCCACCGCGAAATCGGCGAAGAAGCGCCGTTAAGTTCGACGGGCAACGGTCATCGGTCCATGAGAGACCATCACCCGGCGCCCGACAACCATCGCTCATCACCCATCCAGGTCGTCCGTCGCCTCATGCTTGGAGTGCTGCTCCTCGGCATGACGGGGCTCGTCGCGGAACTGACGCTCCTCGCGCACTACGAGGACGCGCAGCAACTGATCCCGCTCGCGTTGCTCGGTCTGGGCATCGTCGGAGTTATCCTTGATCTGATCCTGTCGCGGCGCTGGACCCGCATGATCGTCCAGACGGTCATGGCGCTCCTCATCGTCGCGGGACTCGTCGGCGCGTATCTGCACTATCAGGGCAGCCGGGAATTCCAGCTCGAGATGGATGCCACGATGAGCGGGATGGACTTGATGTGGCATGTGTTGCGCGCGAAATCACCGCCGACGCTGGCACCGGGCAGCATGGTGCAGTTGGGGCTTCTTGGCCTGGGCTACGTGTATTTAAGGAGAGTCATATGAGATCAATCGGAGGCTCGATCGTCCTCGCGGTAGTATTGGGGGCTTATGCGATTCCGGCAGCCGCGCAAGTCGGCAAATCGCAGGGTGTGGTCGATGTGAACACGGCCACCGAACAGGCGTTGACGGCGATGCCGGGCATGACGGCGCCGGTTGTCAAGGCGCTGATGGCCGCACGGCCGTTCGCGAGCCCGGTGGAGCTCAACAAGTTTTTGCTCGGCCAGAAGCTGACGCAGGAACAGGCGAGCGCGTTTTACGGCAAAGCGTTCGTGCACATCAACCTGAACACGGCGACGGCGGAAGAGATCATGTTGATTCCCGGCGCGGGCAAGCGGATGGCCCACGAGTTCGAGGAGTATCGGCCGTGGCGCAACTGGGCGCAGTTCCAGAAGGAAATTGGCAAGTACGTCAATCAAGACGAAGTGGCCCGGCTGGGGCAGTACGGGTTCATCCCCATCAATATCAATACGGCCAGCGACGCCGACATCCAGACCATCCCCGGTGTGGGGGCGCGGATGCTGCACGAGTTCAAGGAGTATCGTCCGTGGAAGTCGATCGAACATTTCCACAAAGAGATCGGCAAGTACGTGGACGACAAGGAAGTGCGGCGCCTGGCCAGGTTTGTGGTGATCCAGTAATTCGCAGATTCGCAGATTGGTAGATTGAGGAGTACAATCCGTTCGTCGGGATGTGGCGCAGCCTGGTAGCGCACTTGACTGGGGGTCAAGGGGTCGCTGGTTCGAATCCAGTCATCCCGACCATGTTTTACAGTTCGCTTGCAACGAGATTGCAACGTAAGAATCTTGTCCTCTCGGGGCCTCCCGGTGAGTTGAAAATTTCAGCGCCCGTTCATGAAGACTTCAGTTGGACGGGAAGAGTGCCAGGATCGGGGGGCTCGATCCTGGCGAGTACCTATCGGCGCACGTTCGTCCCACCATAGCTGCCCAGCTCGCGCTCAAGCTCAGCAGCGTGTCGATCGTCACGGGCACGAGTACCAACGACGATCCCGCCTTCTTTGAGCCCGCGCTCGTACTCAGCGGCACGATCCTTTGGAATGCCCGCCCCGATCAGAGCCCCGATGATGCCACCGGTGGCGCTGCCAGCCCCCGCCCCGGCCAATGCGGCCGCGATCGGACCCGCGACGACCAGACCGAGTCCGGGGATGACGATCGAGGTGCCCACGGCGAAGAGCGCTGCCAGGGCAGCACCGATACCGCCGCCGATGGCTCCACCTTTTCCAAAGCCTTCGGCCGCTTTCGACCCGCTGTCGAACTCCTTGCCGGGCTTGACGTCACCGAAATGTTTCGTGCGCGTGTCATCCGACATCAGCACGCTGACTTCGTCAGGTTTGTAACCATGTGTGGTCGTCAACCCTTCGTAGGCTCTACCCGCCATCTCGGGCGAATCGTACAGCCCGGTGACATATCTGCCGGGGGAGTCGGAGCCGACACTGCGTGGAGTCTTGTCCATGTCGTCGTTGTCGTCGATGACGTCATTGGCGCTTTGACGCGCACGACCTTCCGCATTTTCCCGCTCACCTTCCCGCTCCATGGACCGATTGCCGGTCACGGCGCCCACTGCGTCTTTCGTCGCGCCCTTGACCCGCTGCCCGAGCGCGGATGCTTCTTCCCCGACAGTCCCGTCCTGTTTGAAATCTGCCATTCTCTCCTCCAATCGGAAACACCTAACGTGCGAATGGAGAGAGATGAGCAAGACGGATGCCCGGCGATTTCACTGTGCTCGGCAGAGAGACGACCCATGAAAGCCCCATCCGGTCGTCGCACTGCTCGGTTTCGAACGGCACGGCCAGCGGCCCCGTGTCGGCCGCTGAACGTTGCAGAAGGGATGTGAAACGATTCTGGACCAGCGGGACGCAAGCGCCGAAGAGTTTCCTTTCGAGACCTCACCGATTGCGGCTATTGGGACCGGGGACTCTACGGTCTGCTGTTCCTGATGTTTGCCGCGATCGCGCTGCTGCTCGCGTCGATTGGCTTGTACGCCGTCGTCGCCCATTCGGTCACCCAGCGAACGCTGGAGATTCCCGAAAGACCACCCAATTCATTTTCGACCACGCGCACGAGTCGATCCGAGTTCGCAAATGGCAGCGGCCGCAGCAGAATCGCGTCGACGACGCTGTAGATGGCCGTCGTGGCGCCAATGCCCAACGCACGCGTGAGCACCGCAATCGTGACGAATCCCGGATTTCGTCGAAACGTTCTCGCGGCATAGACCAGGTCGCGTCGCAAATCCTCGAGCCATGACAGCCGGCCCCGCTCATGAAAGCGTTCCTGTGCCCGTGCCAGGTTCCCGAACGATTTGAGCGCTCTGGCCCTGGCATCGGCGAAATTCATACCTTCTTCTTCGACCAGACGCTTCGCCTCCCGGAGGACGTGATCGTGAATCTCGTCCGCGAAGTCCCGATCCGAGCGCTTGCGCCACGGCCACATGGTTATGCCTCCCCGGTCCCGAGGATGCGACTGATGGCCGACGTCAACCGTTTCCACTGCCGGGTCTCGGCCGTCAACTGCTTTCTGCCGGCTTTCGTGAGCCTGTAGAAGCGCGCCCTTCGATTGTTGTCGGAGGTGCCCCACTCGGCGGCAATCCATCCCTTGTCTTCGAGCCGCTGGAGGGCAGGGTAGAGCGATCCGTGATCCACCAGAAGCGCATCATCGGACTGCCGTTGAATGCTGAGGGTGATGCCGTGGCCGTGCTGGGTCGGCGTCGCCGCGGGCTGCGAACATCCCACTGCGAGCGATGCGACCATAGCGAGGACAGGGAAAGAGCGACACATCATCCGGGTCGCAGGGATAGCAATCTTCCAGCCAATGAATTCTGGCGCAAAAATGCGTGTCGAAGCTCCATCTGTTGCCCGCGGACTGTGTGTCGCCGCGCCGAGTCAGGTGAAGTGCGTAGGTAGTTGACCGCCTTCGCGAATCAGTGCGAGTCGCTTTGCAGCGCGCGCATCGGGCCCATCCGCAAGGCGCGCCGGATGGGCAGATACGCCGCGACGAGCGAAATGCCTCCGAGCAGGAGCGCGGCGGTGACGAGCGTCCGCACGTCTGTCGAGGCGATTGAGAACAGGTAGGCCTCAATCACGCGCCGGGTTGCGATGCTGCCGGCCAGGCCGGCGGCGAGGCCGGCACACGTCAGCACGACATTTCTCCGTAAGACCAGCGTGATGATATCGATGGATTGCGCACCAAGCGCGACCCGCAACCCGATCTCGCGCATTCGTCCCTGCGCGCTGGCACTGGCAACGCCGTAAACGCCGACCGCTGCCAGGATCACGGCCACCATCGCGAACGCGACAATCACCCGGAGCACAAGACGCCGTGGAGCGACAGCCCCTTCGATCACGTCATCCAGCGTTCGAATCGCATCGACGGGCCGGCTCGCATCAGTTGTCCGAACCGAGTCGCGAATCGCGCCCGCAACGTCTCGCGCGGAGGCCACGCTCTTGACGACGACGGAAAAGGCGGTTACGGGACGCTGCAGATAGGTGACGTAGATGGTCGGCTCGGGTTCGATGTCGAGGCCCTCATGTCGAACGTCGCTCACCATTCCGACAATCTGCTGCGAACCTTCCATCTCCCAGTCAAACGAGACGCGACGGCCGATGGGGTCCTCCCCGGGAAAATAGCGCTGCGCGTACAGCGCGGACACGATGGCCACAGGCGTGGCGCCCGCACGATCGCCCTCTGAGAACGTTCGCCCGCGAACCAGTCGAATACCCATCGTCGAGAAGTAGCCCGTGCTGACGATGCGCTTGTCGGCGACAGGCACCTGGCCGTCAGGGAAAATCCGTCCATCGATGGGAGTTTCGCCGCTCACCCCGCCGCCGCCGAGCGGCAGTTCGTTAATCAGTCCCACCGAGTTGATTTCCGGGCGGGCCGAAAGCCGCTCGAGCAACGTCGTGAAGAACTGGCCGTGACGGTTGGCCAGTGCATCCGCCCTCGACGCTGACACGTGGAAAGACAGGACATGGGTGGGATCGAAGCCTCTGGGCGCGTCAAGGACATGGGCGAACGATTGACTCAACAACCCCGCGGCAACGAGGAGCAGAACCGCCAGTCCTGTTTCGACGGCAACCAGGATGCCGCGAATGCCCGTCGCGCCGGTGTGGCTCCGCCCCGTTTCCTGGAGCAGCGGCAGCACGCCGATACGCAGAGCCTGGATCGCCGGCGCCATGACGAACAGCACGCCGGCGAGCAGCGACGCAGTCGCGGTAAACGCCAGAACGACAAGATCAACACGCGCGAGAGAAGAGTTGATCGCGGTGGTGACGTCAGTGCCGGACATCACGCGTAAGGTGGCCACGGCCAGGGCGAGTCCTGCGATCGCGCCGAAACCCGTCAGCACGCATGCTTCGGCGGCAAACCGTATGAGGATCCCCTGGCGCCCGGCGCCGATGGCAGCACGAATGGCGATGTCGCGGCGGCGTGCCGTGACGTGCGCGAGCAGAAGATTGGCGAGATTGGCGCAGGTCATGAGCAACACGACGGCAACCGCGCCCGAGAGCGCCAACAGCATGGGGCGCACGCTCCGTCCGACATACCCGACGAGCGAGTAGGCGGCGATGCCGTGCGTGGTGTGACCCTCGCGTGTCAGACCCACTGACACGGCCTCGAATCGTTCGCGCGCCATGTCCGGGGTGATGCCGGCGTGCAGGCGCGCGATGACCGTCAGGACGTGGACGCCTCTCGGAGCGGTGGACTCATCGAGCCGCAGCGGCAGCCAGAGTTCTTTGGGCTGTACGGTGGAGCGATCGCGAGGGAGCACGCCGCCAAACTCGCGCGGCATCACGGCCACGATCGTGTGCGGCTCGTCGTTCAGCAGCAGCTCGCGCCCGAGCACGTTGGGATCGGATCCGAATTCCCGCTCCCAGAAGGCCTCGCCGATGGCCACCACGCGGGCGGCGGTCCGGGGCTCTTCGGCCTGTCGAAAGGGCCGGCCCATCAGCGGCGAGACGCCGAGCGCCTGAAACAGGTTCGCCGAGATGCGCTGGGCCATGACCGTCCGTGGTTCGGCAATGCTGACGGTTTGCGTCGTGTTGAACACCGCGGCGATGTCGGCAATGCCGGCGGATCGCGCTCGCCAATCGACGAACTCCGGGAAGGACACGTTGGTATCTGACGTGGAACTCTGGCGATCGCGAAGCATCATCAACCAATCGGGGTGGGGGTAGGTGAGCGGGTGCAGCACTGCCGCATTCAGGAGACTGAACACGACGGTATTGGCACCGATCCCCAGTGCCAGCGTCAGGACGGCAACCGAGAAAAACCCGGGCTCCCGGCAGAGCGAGCGAATCGCAAATCGGCATTCTTGCGCGAACACTGGGAGGAGTATCGAAACGGATTGACGGAATGTCAACCGTCCGAATCGGGTAAAGTGGCCGGCGTTGGTTACCACCTCTCAAGTTTTCTGGGTCGCGCTCCTGACTGCCCTTGCGACGGGACTGGGCGCGCTCCCGGTTCTCTTTCTGAAGAACTCCGACCCGCGCTGGCGCGGCATCGCGGCCGCCACGGCGAGCGGCATGATGCTGTCCGCCTCGGTGTTTGCGTTGGCGGACGAAGCGCTGGGCCGCGGCGACGCCGTCGAAGTCGTGGTCGGCATGCTGCTGGGCGCGCTGTTTTTCTCGTGGACGTCGCGCGTGATCGAAAAACGCGGGTGGACGTTCTCGGGCTTGAACACCCGCAGCTCGAAACAGGCCATCCTGCTCCTGCTCACGCTCTTCGTGCACAGTATTCCGGAAGGCGCCGCCATCGGTGTCGGCTACGCCACGGGCGAGATCAGGTTCGGCTGGCTGCTGGCGGTGGCGATCGGGGTGCACAACATTCCCGAAGGCACCGCCGTCTCGCTGCCGTTGCGCGCGAACGGGGCGTCGGTCGCCAAATGCGTCTGGTATTCGATTCTCACCAGCCTGCCGCAGCCGGTCGTCGCCGTGCCGGCGTTTCTGCTCGTCTCGGTCTTTCAACCGCTGCTTCCGGCCAGCCTCGGCTTTGCCGGCGGCGCGATGATCTTCCTCGTGATTCAGGAACTGCTGCCGGAAAGCTTCGAGCACTCCTCGCCGACGGAAGCCGCCTGGGGTGTGACCATCGGACTCGTCGGCATGCTGGGCTTCATCGCCGCCATCGGGCTATAGAGCAGTTTTCAGTTCTCAGTAGTCAGTTCTCAGTCGCGAGCGTTGGCTTTTTCCCATCGCTGCGAAATCTGGCGGCGCTGTTCATTCCGGCGGCGATGTACATCACCGGCGTGGCTGTCTTGATGATCTCGCTCGTCGTCAAGCACTACCGCGGCAAGGTGTCGAGCGCACAGCCGATCGCGGCGACGGCACACTGATCCGGAGCAGGTATGAAGCTCAACACGACCTATCTGGGACTGCCACTGAAGAATCCATTCATGCCGGGCGCCTCGCCTCTGGCAGACGAGCTCGACACTGTGCTCGAGCTCGAAGACGCCGGAGCTTCGGCCATCGTGATGCGTTCGCTCTTCGAAGAACAGGTACTGAGTGGCCGCTACGGGTTCCTGCACACGTCGCGGATCGCGAGCGAGGCAGAGCTCGAGCTGGCCGCTCACTTCCCGATGGCCGACCAGTTCGCGCTGGCGCCCGACACTTATCTCGAGCAGGTGCGGCGTATCAAAGATCGAGTGTCGATTCCCGTCATCCCCTCCATCAACGGCACGACCACGGAACGTTGGCTCGACTACGCGCGCCTCCTTCAAAAAGCGGGAGCCGATGCCCTCGAGCTGAACTTCTACCACATTGCCACCGATCCCCTGGAGGACAGCACACGTGTCGAGGCGCGGTTGCTCGACATCGTCGCGGTGCTGAAAGAGACGCTCACGATTCCGATCGCCGTCAAGCTGTCGCCGTTCTATTCAGCGCTGCCGCATCTCGCCGCGCGGCTCGAAATGATGGGTGCGCAGGGTCTCGTGCTGTTCAACCGGTTCTATCAACCAGACATCGATCCGGAAGAGCTCGAGGCTACGCCGACGATGGCGCTGTCGGCGTCGGGCGATCTGCTGCTTCGCCTTCGATGGCTCGCGATTCTCGCGCCAACCGTGCGCGGCTCGCTGGCCGTCACGGGCGGTATACACCGGCCCATCGATGCCGTGAAGGCGGTGATGGCCGGCGCACATGCCGTGCAGATCGTCTCGGAGCTGCTGCAGCACGGACCTCGCTATCTTGGCTACCTGCTGCATGGGTTCCACCAGTGGGGCACCGACCATGGGTACGCCTCGGTCGACGAGATGCGCGGCAAGATGAGTCTGTCGCGCGGTTCCAATCGGCAGGCGTTCGAACGCGGCAGCTATCTGCGCGTGCTGCACTCGTGGCTGCGTTCGTCGCAGTGAGAGAATTCGACGTGACACGGCTGCTCGCCGAGCGCTATCGTTTGTCGGTCACATTCGAACTCCTACCCATCGATGATGCGTGCGAGGTGCTCCATGTCAGCCAGGCAGATGATCGGCGCCACCGGGGTCGCGTTGCTGGTCGCCGTCGTGCCGGCCGGTCTCCGTTCCGCCGGTCCGTCGTTCCGTCCGGACACCACCTTCTCCGCGTCGACGCTCGAAGGCTGGCACCCGCTCGGCTCTGCCGAGTGGCGCGCCGAGGGCGGCGTTCTTGTCGGGACACCGGGCCCGGGCGGTGGAGGCTGGCTCGTCCTTGATCGTTCGTTGCAGGATGTCGGGCTCTACGCATCGTTCCTGTGCGCGGCCGGATGCGAGACGGGCGTGCTTCTTCGGGCGGAGAAAACCGCGGATGGCCTGAAGGGCGTCTACGTGGCGCTCAACGAAAAGGAGTTGACGTCCTACGGTGTCACGCTCGATGGCAACGGACGGATCCTTCAACGCACGCCGTTGAGGAGCGGGGGCGGTCAGATACGGATTGCGCCGCCCGCCGCTTCCAATGCACCCGCCGCCCCTGGCGCGACGCCTCCGCCCGCGCGCGGGACGGGCCCGACCGCGAAACCGCCGTTGAGCCCGCCCGACACGAGCCTGAAACCCGGCGACTGGAACACGATCGAGATCTACCTCGATGCGAACATCCTGCGGCCCTGGCTGAACGACGGCGGCGAGCGGGGCGCGGTGGCTGACTCCGACGCGGGACGCTTCGGTCCGATCGCGCTGTTTGCCGGCGGAACCGGCCAGGTGCGGTTCAAGGATGTCGCCTACAAGGACTTGAGCGTTCAGGCCCGGGTCACCGAGCAAGTGTCGAAGAACTTCCGCCTGCAGCGGCTGACCGACTTCTACTACGCATGGGGAGCCGGCGCAGCCGACATCGATCATGACAACGTGATGGACGTCGTCTCGGGCCCGCACGTGTTTTACGGCCCCGACTACACGCGGCGCAGCGAGATCTACCTGCAGCTCACGACCAACCCGTCCGACGCGTTCACGACGGACGACTGGATGCAGTTCGTGAGCGATTTCACCGGCGATGGCTGGGCCGATGCGTTGAATTGCAGCTTCGCGGTCGATACCGGGTGCTGGCTCTACGTCAACCCGAAACGCGATGCGCGCCGATGGGACAAGCACCTCGTCGTGCCCGCGTATCAGACGGAAATCGGCGTGTTGAGCGACCTGGATGGGGACGGCAAGCCCGAGCTGGTGTACGGCGCCGAGGGGCAGATGCGATACGCCCGGCCCGACCCGGCCAATCCGACCGGGACGTGGATCGTCCGCAACGTGTCCGAACGCGGTCTCGTCACCGCACACGGCGTCGGCGCCGGCGACATCAACGGAGACGGCCGGCCCGACATCGTCAATCCGTTCGGCTGGTGGGAGCAGCCGCCTCCAGGCGCCTCAACGGATCCGTGGAACTACCATCCGCAGGTGTTCACGCGTTACCGACGCGGGATGGGCGGAAGCGTGATGGCTGTCTACGACGTGAACGGCGACAAGCTGAACGATGTCGTCACGGTGCTCGCCGCGCACGGCTGGGGCATGGCGTGGTTCGAGCAGAAACGTGACGCTCGCGGCACGATTTCCTTCGAGCGTCACATGATCATGGACGATCTGTGGACGAAGAACGCCGGCGGCGTCGTGTTCTCACAGCCGCATGGATCCAATGTCGGCGATGTCAACGGTGATGGCATTCCGGACTTCATCGTCGGCAAGCGCTACTGGTCGCATCGCGATACGTATCTCGATCCCGATCCGTACGGCGCACCGGTCCTGTACTGGTACAAGACGGTTCGCAATGCCAAGGCGCCGGGCGGGGCGGAGTTCGTTCCCGAGCTGATACACAACCGCTCGGGAACCGGGTCGGACATCCTGCCGGTGGACCTGAACAAGGATGGCCGCCTCGACATCGTGTCGGCGACCAGGTTCGGGACGTTCATCTTCTGGAACAACGCCGCGAAGTGAAAGTCAGGAGTGCGAGAAAATCCGCACCGCTGCGAGATATTTCGGTGAAAGGCGTGAGCGTGCGGCCGAAATATGAAACGAACGACCGCTAAATGACCGGCACATGATTTGCCAGTGCAATGGGAGATATGAAGTTGCGCCGAGTTTTCCTGTCCATTGCGGTCGTGGTGTGTTTTGCCGGTGGTAGCTCCGCAGAAGGCCTGCAGCCCCAGGGCTGGGACGCCAATCTCAAGCTTGCCGAGGCCGAGGATACGAACCCCGACCCGAAGATTGTTGAAATCAACCTCGAAGCGCGCGTTGCATCGCTCGAGATCGTCCCTGGCGTCAAGACGGCCGCCTGGACGTACAACGGCGGCGTGCCCGGACCGCTGATTCGCGTTCACCGGGGCGATCGTCTCATCGTGCACTTCTCGAACCGCCTGCCGCACTCCACGACCGTTCACTGGCATGGCGTGCAGGTGCCGATCGAGATGGACGGCGTGCCCGGTGTGTCTCAACCACCCGTGGAGACCGGTGGATCGTTCACGTACGACTTTGTGGTACCGGACGCCGGTCTGTTCTGGTATCACCCTCACGTCATGTCGGCGGCGCAGGTCGGGTTCGGCTTGTACGGCGCGCTGCTCGTCGAAGATCCATCCGAGAATCTGGGGATTCCCGACCAGTTGGTCATGGTGCTCAGCGACATCGCGATTGAAGACAAGACCGGGGAGCTGCACTCACCCGACAGCGGCGGTGTGCTGGGAGCCCTGTTTGGACGCGAGGGCAATCATGTGCTCGTCAACGGGCGCATCCGGCCAACGCTCGCGATTCGCAGCGGCGCGCCGCAGCGCTGGCGCATCGTCAACGCGGCGAAGAGCCGCTACTTCCAACTGCAGCTCGACAACCAGCAGTCGTTTCAGCTCATCGGGGTGGATGGCGGGCACCTGGAGTATTCGATCGAGAAACCGCTCATCGTGCTTGCACCAGGTGAGCGAGTGGACGTACTGATTGCGCCGCAGGTGGAGGCGGGAAAGCCGCTCACGCTGATCAACATTCCGTTCGACAGGGGATTCGGCAGCGTCGAGTACAGGTCGTCCGACGATCTGATCGAATTGACGGGGTCGTCGCTGCCGCCTGTTCAGGCCGCCGTGCTCCCGAAGGTCACACGCGACATTCCTGCGCTCTCCGCCGAGGGAGCCAGGCCGGTCAGCATCGACCTGATCACGACGAACGAACACGGTGTGACGGCGTTCGACATCAAAGGCGGGCCGTTCTGGAAGGGAACCTCGATAGCCGCGTCACTCGGCGACATGCAGCTCTGGACGATCACCAACAAGGCCATCTGGGCGCACCCGATTCACCTCCATGGGTTCTTCTTCCAGGAAGTGGACGATAAAGGGGTGCCGGTCAGCCCGCGCGCCTGGAAGGACACGATTCACGTGCCGGCGGACTCGACGAGGCGATTCCTCGTCAAGCTCGATCGGCCGGGATCGTGGATGTACCACTGCCACATCCTCGATCACGCCGAAGCGGGGCTGATGAGCACGGTCGATGTCGGCACTGCTGGAACCCCGGCCGCGCACCATCAGCATTAGCGAAGAAGAATTACCAGGACTTAACCGGGCCCTTGATTGCTCCGGACAGGACGGCTTTCCGAACATCGTCGAAGGTCTTCAGGCCGCCTGGCGCGGCACCGCCCCACTCGAAGCGAGTGGCCTCTGGCGTCCAGTGAAACAACGCCACATGCCACGTGTGGGCAACCCCCCCACGCTCGTAGTAGACGAGGCAATATTCGATCGTGCACCCCGCCGCGACCATCCGGCGGATCGGCAGCTTCGGGTTGACGATCACGTTCGTCGCCTGAAACTGGGCTCCGGGCTCCGCGATGTCGAGTGACTGGCTGCCGAACAACCGCTGCAACTCGTTGCGGACGCCGAGCGGCAATCCTCTGACGGATGTGACGATCCCGAACCGCCCGTCTTTCACATAGCTGCGCAGCGTCCCGGGTAGTGCTCCCGGCGCCGCCTGGCTGCCAATAACGACAGCCGACCAGAGACTGACGGCGGTCGCGCAGAGAAGTCGTGTGTGACGCATCTATCGGATCGGCAGAGCGTACCACAGCTGGCCGCGGCTAGTCGTCGATACGGGCGAAGAGACCACCAACGAGAATCGCGGCTCCGAGCAGGCCGATGACGATCCCCGCCGGCAGCATGATCATCGTCACACCGAGGCCGAGCCCGACGATCATCATCACGAATCCCACGATGGTTGCCGCGATGTGACCCAGGATGCTTTCGGTCGTTCTCACCCACGGACGATCCCACAGTTGTGCGCGTGCCATCGGTCACCTCCGTCAGCAGCCACAGCAAGTGGCGTGCCTGTTGAAAACGCGAGCTACGGGCGACGGTAGAGCATGTATGAAAAGCGGCCGTGCAGCCAGGCCTCGCCTTTTCCGTCGTCGCGGCGTGTGTCGACCGATTCGTCGTGCACGTGCGCATAGTGTCCGCCAAGACGCGCGATCTCCTGGACCAGACGCTCGTTCGTCTTCGCCATGAGCTCGGCGTAGCAGCGATCCCACAACTCGTTGCGATGAGCGATGGTGCCCGCCACGGGGCTGCTCGTGGCCTCGATCGTGTGCTCGGACATCAGCTCCGCGTCGACCGGCGGTAGATCGCGGTGCCAGTAAACCTGGTTGTTCCCGTTGCTGCGAGTGGTGCTCATACCCTGCCACGTTCACAGATTGTGCCGTCGTGCTGATGTGCCACGCGCGGTGCGGCGCACCGACGATAGACGAGGTGCCGGCGGGAAAATCCCCCAGGTGCCCGGAATATTCCGGCGCCGGGCTCGAGCGATCGTCGAAGTTCCCCATTTCGCGGGCGAATCCCGCATGTACGCCCGGTACGCCGATTGCCTCTGGACCAGGCATGTTGCGCCTCACATATCATCTCGCCCCATTCATCGTCGCGATTGCCGCGTCTGCCTGTTCATGGCTGCCGCCCGTGTCGCTGCAGGGCACTCCGGCCGATCTGGAGAGGCTCGCCGGTGAGTGGACCGGCGAATACGAAAGCCCCGCGCTTGGCAGGCGAGGCAGCATCGAGTTCAGGCTGACGGCCGGAACCAACGAGGCGCGCGGCGGCGTCGTCATGACGCCGCGCGGTCAGACGTTGCCTTATCAACGCGAGCCATATCCGGAAGTGGAGCCCAGACAGGGAGACGTGTTCAGCAGCGCGGTGCTGTCGATCAAATTCGTCCGCGCGTCGAACGGATCCATCAGAGGCATGCTCGATCGCTACTGGGATCCGGACCGCGGCTGTTACGCGGTGACCGTCTTTCAAGGATTCATCGGCGACGCTGTCACGCGTGGCACGTTCGCCACGACGTTCGATGCCGGGATGCGCGAGGCCAGCGGCACCTGGTGGATCGAAAAGAAATCAGCACGGAGGTAGTCATGACGGAGTCACGAGAGCACCGCGTGGAGCTTCGGTTTGTGCGCGGGTATGAATTCGTCGCGACATTCAAGGACGGTGAGGGCTTCGAGCCGCTGGTCTGCGACGAGCCGCCGCCTCTCGGCGAGGCATCCGGTCCCACCGCCGCCGCCGTGCTCGCGGCGGCCGTCGGGAACTGCCTGGCGGCCAGCTTCACCTTCTGCCTGCGCAAGGTGCGCCTCGAACCGGTCGATCTCTCGGCCCATGTCGTCGCGCACGTCGAACGCAACGAGCAGGGGCGCTTCAGGATCAGCGGGATCGACGTCGAGCTCGTTCCAGAGGTGCTCGAGAAGGACGCGGCGCGGCTGGATCGCTGCGAGCGCCTCTTCGAGGACTTCTGCGTCGTGACGGAGAGCGTGCGTCGCGGCATTCCCGTCAACGTCAAAGTCGCGGCTCACGCCGAGCCCGCGCGTGTAAAGGAGTAGTCATGCATACGATGAAGGCTGTCGTGTTTCGCGGTGAAGGACGTGTCGCGGTCGAGGAGGTCCCGAAGCCCGTCCCCGGCCCCGGCGAGGCCGTCATCAAAATCACGACGACGACCATCTGCGGCACCGACGTGCACATCGTTCGCGGCGAGTATCCGGTGAAGCCGGGGACTGATCCTCGGCCACGAGCCGGTCGGCGTCATCGACGAGCTGGGCGCCGGACTCGACGAGTACTACCGCGTCGGGCGAGCGCGTCATCGTCGGGGCGATCACCCCGTGCGGCCAGTGCTTCTACTGCCTGAACGGCAGTGCACTCGCAGTGCGGCGGGGCGCTGGGCGGCTGGCGGTTCGGCAACACCATCAACGGCGCGTGGGCCGAGTATCTGCTCGTGCCCGACGCGCGCGCGAACCTCGCGACGATTCCCGCCGGGCTCGACCGACGATCAGGTCCTGATGTGCCCCGACATCTTCTCGACCGGCCTGTCGGGCGCAGAAAGCGGCAACATCAAAGTCGGCGATGCGGTCGCGATCTTCGCGCAGGGCCCCATCGGGCTGTGCGCGACGCTCGGGGCGCGGCTGAGAGGTGCGGGTTTGATCGTGGCGATCGACACGTCGCCCGGTCGGCTCGACATGTCGCGCGGCGCTTCGGCGCCAACGTCACGCTGAATGCCAACGCACGGCGATCCGGTGCCCGAGATCAAGCGGTCTGACCGACGGGCGCGGCGTCGACGTGGCGATCGAAGCGCTGGGCAGGCAGGAGACGTTCGAGAACGCGCTGCGCGCCATCCGTCCCGGCGGCACCCTGTCGAGTCTCGGGCGTCTATTCGGGCAAGCTCGTCGCGCCGTACGAGGCGTTCTACGCCGGCCTCGGCGATCAGAAGATCGTGACGACGCTCTGTCCCGGCGGCAAGGAGCGGATGCGCCGGCTGATGGCGATGATCGAGCACAAGCGGCGTCGATCGTCTCGTCGCTCGTGACGCATCATTTCGCGCTCGAGGACATCCAGAGGCGTTCGATCTCTTCAGCCACCAGCGCGATGGCGTGCTGAAGGTGGCGCTGTATCCCGATGCGTCCCGGTTGGGCTCCGCCCGTCTGGTCACCGACCGACGCCGACTGGAGTACGTCGGATGAGATCGCTCTTCGCGCTCCTGCTGATCGCGCACGGCATTGCCCACCTGGTGGGCTTTGTCGTGCCGTTCGGGCTGATGAGCAACCCGGATCTCGCCGAGCGGATGACTGTCCTCGGCGGCGCACTCGATGTTGGCGAAGCCGGAGCCAAAGCCCTTGGAATCGTCTGGCTTGCGCTCGCCATTGGATTTTGCGCTTCAGGGGCGGCGGTGCTCGCCGGTTGGTGGGACGCCGTCTGGGTCGTGCGTCTGGCGGCCATCTCGCTGGTGTTCTGTCTGGTGGGATGGCCCGACGCGCGCATCGGCCTCGCCGTGAACGTCGCGATCATCCTCGCGCTCTTCGCACTCCGCCAGCTCAACGCCGCGTGACTCGCGCGCGGGCGTCCACGATCTGACAACCCCGGCCGGCGTCGAGCACCATCACTGGATTGAACTCGAGCTCGGCGAGCTCGGGAATCTCGGACCCGAGGTACGCGATCTTCAGCAGCACCTCACAAATCGCGGCGATGTCGGCCACCGGATGGTTGCGGAATCCGGCGAGCAGCGGAAAGCCGCGAACGCTTCGAATCATCTCGTCGGCGTCGCGATCGGTGAGCGGCGCGATGCGGAACGCCACGTCCCGGAAGAGCTCCACGTGAATGCCTCCGAGGCCGAAGGCGACAAGGGGCCCGAACACCGGGTCCTGGGTCAGGCCGATCAGCACTTCAGTGCCGCCCGACAGCATCGGCTGGATGAGCACGCCATCGAGCTCGCCAATCTTCGCGCGCGCGCCGGTCGTCAGCTCCTCATACGCCTTCAGCACGGCCTGGTCGTTGCCCAGGTGCAGCTTGACCCCGCCAAGCTCGGTCTTGTGAAGCGCTTTCGCCGACACCATCTTGGCGACGACAGGAAAGCCGAATATGCGTGCGAGCGCCACGGCCTCGTCGGCGGAACGCACGATGACGCCCGGCGCAAGGCGGAGGTCTGCCGCCTGCATGAGCTGGTGCAGCTCGTCGTCGGTCAGCCACGTGTCGCCGCGCGCCTGCACGATCTCGCGGCACAGGTGCCGGGCTTGCTGGATGCGGGTTTCATCGAACGGCACGAACGTTCCCGGCGCGGCCGTTCGCCAGGTCGCGTACTCGGCCGCCTTTCCCAGAGCACGCGCCGCCTGCTCGGGGAATTCGTAGACGGGCAGCGTTTCCCCGGCCGCGCGAAGCGGCTTCACCGCGGCAGACGCCATTGTGCACACGAGCACGGGCTTGTCGATCGCGCCGCGCGCGCGCCCGTCAGCAACGCCCTCTCCGATGGCGGCGAGAATGGCGGCCGTGCGGCTGCTGTCGATCGTCGTATAGATCGCGATGACGGCGTCCACATCGTCGGCCGTCAGGAGCGCGCCGATCCTCTCGCGAAACGCGTCGGCATCCGCCGATGCAATCAGATCGCTCGGATTCGGTGCGCCGGCGGCGGTCGGCAGAATGTCCAGACCCGCCGTCGTGCAGGCGTCTGCGGCAAGAATGCCCGGACCGCCGGCGTTGGTCACGATCGCCACCCGCCGGCCGCGGGGAAGGGGTTGCGCATCGAGACAGGCGGCGACGTCGAACATCTCGTCGATCGTGTCCGCCCGGATGACGCCCGCCTGACGAAACAAGCCGTCGACCGCGAGCTCGCTGGCGGCCAGCCCGGCTGTATGGCTCGCGGCGGCCCGCAGACCGGCGGCCGTGCGTCCCGACTTCACCACGACGATGGGCTTCGAACGGGAGACGCGCCGCGCAATCTGTCCGAACCTGCGCGGATTGCCGAACGACTCGAGATACAGCAGCAAGACGGATGTGGCCGGGTCCTGTTCTCCATACTGCAGGAGGTCGTTGCCCGGAGATGTCTGCTTTGTTGCCGAGGCTGACAAACGTCGACAGCCCAATCTGGCGAGTCGCGGCGAGGTTCAGCACCGCGAGGCCAAGGCCTCCGCTCTGAGACGCCAGCGCAATGCGGCCCGCCGGTGGCAGCCGCTCGGCAAACGACGCGTTCAGGCTGATGCCCGATTCGGCGTTGATGACGCCCATGCAATTCGGTCCGACCATGCGCATGCCGTAACCGCGCACGCGCTCGACGAGCTCGGTCTGCAACTCGCGGCCGCGCGGGTCGGTTTCCGCGAACCCCGCCGAGATCACGACGATGCCCTTCACGCCGGCCGCGGCGCAGTCGTCGACGGCGGCAAGAACGTGCTCGCGGGGCACCGCGATGACCGCCAGGTCGACGCCGGCCGGAAGGTCGCGCGCGCTGGCGAAAGTCTGCGTGCCGTGCAGGTCGAAACACGCGGGGTTGACGGCGTACGTCTTGCCCTCGAAACCCGAGGCCAGCAGCGATTCGAACACGCGGCGGCCAAGGTTCGACGGGCGTTGCGAGACGCCCAGCACCGCGACAGCAACCGGCCGCAGAATGGCTTTGAGCGATGCGATGGTCGCCTGGCGCTCGCGTTCGTCGGCCGCGGCTGCGCGGGCCGGCGACGACTGCAGCGACAGCCGCACTTCGACGCATCCCGCCTCGGTGGTCGAGTGCTCCTGGAATCCGGAATCGCGGAAGACATCGAGCATTTCGAAGTTTTCGGGCAGCACGCTGGCGGTGAAGGATTCGAAGTCCTGCATGCGTCCGGCGCGCACGAGCTGTTCGAGCAGCGCCGTCGCAATGCCTCTGCCATGGAAGGCGTCGTCGACGGCGAACGCCACCTCTGCCGATCCGTGAGCGGAGGCAAAGTACGAGCCGACGCCGATGATCTGTGTCTGGTCGTTGCGGCGGCGGCAGACGATCAGCGTGAGCGATTGGCCCGGATCGGCGCTGTCGCAGAGCCGCCCGATGAGGTCTTCAGAGGCGCCCGCCGCCCCGAGAAAGCGCAGGCGGCGGGAATTCGGTGAGAGCTCGTCGAAGAAGCGCCTCATGGCGGCGCGGTCGGCCGCGACGGCCGGACGAACGCCGGCCGTCGAGCCGTCGCGGAGCACGAGTCGTGACGTGGCAAACGTGGTCGAGAGCGTTGCGGCATCCATGGTCAACGCCGGACTCTTTCCACGGCCTGCAGCGCGTCGGGCAGGATGAACTCGTGTTCGGGATGCCGCACCGTGAGTACGGGGCAGGGCGCGATGCGGACGACCTTTTCGGCGACGCTGCCCATCACCAGGTGGTTGAACGCGCTGCGGCCGTGCGTGCCCATGATGACGACATCGATGCCCGTCAGCTTTGCGTGGTTGGCGATTTCGACCGCGACGTTACGTCCCGTCCTGATGACCGTGACAGCTTTGAGCTGCTCCCTGTCTTCTCCGGTCACCAGACGATCGAGTTGCTTCTGCGCGGCGGCTTCCAGCTCGGCCTGCAGTCGCATCACATCGATGCCCGCTGTCTCGGGCCCCACCCAGAGCATCGGATTCTCGACGACGTGAAGCACGTGCAGCCGGGCGCCGAAAGTCCGCGCCAGCTCGCGTCCGTACGCGAGCGCGGTGGTCGAGGCCTCGCCGAAATCCGTGGCGACCAGAACATTGGCAATCTTGATCATGATGTGCTCCTGCCAGGATCACGAGCACACCCCGTGCCACGGCAGGAAACGGTTCCGGGATCCGTTTTGCGAACCAGGAGAAACGGATCCCGGAACCGTTTCAATCGGGTGGCGATGAAATTTCCCGAGGGGTGGGGGATCTTCCGCAGTCGCCGGGCGAGCGTCCGCTGAGGAGCGCCCTAATTCGCTGCCATTTCTGCCGATTGATACCGGTACGGACTATGCGTTCCCGATCGGCATGAACAGATTGAGTCGCTGGTGCAGAACGTGGGGAGCCACCAAGGCAGAACTTCAGCGCACCATGCTTGGCGATGCTCAGGTGACGCTGCCGAGCTACGAAGCGACACTCGGCGTCACCATCGATGCCACGCCCGCGAGGCCATCTGGCCCTGGCTGATGCAGATGGGCTACCGGCGCGGCGGTCTCTACAGCTACGACTGGCTCGATCGCCTTTTCGGATATCTCGACGCGTCCCAGCGCCGATCGCATTCTGCCCGAGTGGCAGCGTCTCGCGGTTGGAGACGAAATTCCAATCGGGCGCAAGGGCGGATTTCCGGTGAAGGCGATCGAGCCGTACCGGTCGCTGGTCATGGCCGGGCTGCGATCGCGACGTCGAGTGGAGCTGGGAGCTCGCGCTCACGCCGATCGGCACCGGCGAACACGCGTCTGGTTTCGCGCAATCGCGTGCTGGATCCGCCGCGACGCTTCGCTCGAGGTGCGACGATGCTCCTCATCGAGCCGGCGGCATTTCTGATGACGCGGCGGATGCTGCAAGGTTTCAAGCAGCGCGCCGAATCGATGCCGATGATGGAAAGGAAGGCCGCATGATCCCGTTGTCTCGCGTCAAGGCGGACGCACGGGAACAGGTGCAAACGCTGCCGGGTGACGCGCTCATTCCGAACGCTGTTGACGTCGTGGACGCACGCGATCACGCTTCGCTGCAATGCCAGCGCGGCGTGGCCGTGGCTCGTCCAGATGGGCGCCGAACGGGCGGGTTGGTACAGCTACGACTGGATCGACAACGGGAGGCAGCCAAGCGCAATCGGCATCGTGCCGGAGTTGCAACGGCCCGCTGTCGGCTCGATCTTCCCGGCGCTTCCCGGCTGCAGGGACGGATTCGTGCTCGTGGAAAAGGAAGACCATCACTGGCTGGTCCTCGGCTGGCCCGACAAGCAGGGCGGGTACGTCGTCACGTGGGCGTTCGTGCTCGAGGAGATCGGGCCCGAGCGCACGCGGCTTCTCGTTCGCGCGCGCGCCAGCGCCAGCTACCGGTTCCGCCGGATGCCACACGCCATGAGCCTCTGGTTGATGAAGCTCGTGCACTTCGTCATGGAACGAAAACAGTTAATCGAGATTGCGGCACGCACGGAGCGGCTGGCCTCGTAGCGAGGTGCATATGCTCGACACGCAAACGGCAAAACGCAGGGCGTACGGCGCGCGTGGCGGCACTTGGCGCCGCCACCGCCGGCTATGCCGCGATTGCGGGAGCCGCGTGGCTGCGGTATGGCCATGCCCCTCCTCCGGGAAATGGTGAGGGCGATGCGCTCCTCGATCTCTTCATGCCCGACTACGACGCCGTCGAGCGCCATCACATCGCCGTGGACGCTCCGGCAGAGGCGACGTTCGGCGCATCGATGCGCATGAGCCTCGACGATTCGCCGATCATTCGCGCGATCTTCAAGGGGCGCGAGGTGATCCTTGGCGCGGAGCCGGACCCGCGTTTCCGGTCGAAGAGCCTGGTCGAGACCACGCAGGCCCTCGGCTGGATTGTGCTCGCCGAAGTGCCGGGACACGAACTCGTGATGGGCGCGGTGACCAGACCGTGGGAGCCGAACGTGGTCTTCCGCGGCGTGCCGTCCGACGAGTTCGCGGCCTTTGCCGAACCGGGCTACGTCAAGATCGTCTGGACGCTGCGCGCCGATGCCGTCGGGACTAATGCGTCGATCGCTCGAACCGAGACGCGCGCGGTCGCGACCGATGGCGAGGCGCGCCGCAAGTTCCGCTGGTACTGGGCGCGGTTCTCGCCGGGCATTGCCGTCATTCGCGAGATGGCCCAGCGGCTGGTGAAGCAGGAGGCGGAGCGGCGGGCCGGCGCTGCCCGCGAGCAGGACAAGAGAGAGATTAGCGCGCCAGCGGCAGGATAACAGAGACGGTGGTACCTCCGCCTGGCGGCACGTCGATCAGCATCTCACCGCCGTGGGCTTCGACGACGCGGCGCGCGATGGGCAGGCCCAGCCCCGTGCCTCGATGCTTGGTCGTGAAGAACGCGTCGAACGCCTTCGCGCGCACCTCTTCGGGCATGCCCGGACCTTGATCGGCGATGGCCACAGAACAGCGCCCGTTCACCGTGGCGATGCTCACCTCGATGCGCCCCTTGTTCCTCCATCGCCTGAGCCGCGTTCATCAGGATGTTCTGAAACACCACCTGCAGCATCTCACGATCGCCGGAAATATCCGCGGCACCGCCAAGGCCGATCTCCACGCGCGACATCGTTGGATCGCGTTCGATGAGCGCCACAGTGTCGCGCGAGCAGGGCGGCCAGGGCGACCGGTTCCTGGCGCAACGAGCGCGGCCGCGCGAACATCAGCATGTCCTGCACGATGCGGTTCAGCGCGTCGAGGCGCGCGATGATGTCGATGAGCACACCTCGATCGCGCTGCTCTGCGGGCATGCGCGACGTAATCACCTGCAGCGCGCCGCGGATGCCCGCAATCGGGTTCTTCACCTCGTGCGCCACGACCGCGGCCATCTCGCCCAGTTTGGCCAGCGACTTCTGCTCGGCCAGGCGATGTTCGAGCGATACGCGATCGCTGAGATCGTGCAGGATGCCCGTGAAGCTCCGGCGGCCTTCGGTGACCATCTCGCCGACCGACAGGTGGACCGGGAACGTGCGTGCCGTCCTTGCGGAGCCCCGTCACCTCGCGGCCGATGCCGATGATCCTCTGCTCGCCGGTGGTCAGATAGTGGTGGATGTAGCCATCGTGGCGCTCGCGGTCGGGACTCGGCATCAGCATGCTGACGTTGCGGCCGAGCACTTCGTCCGGGCGGTAGCCGAACAGGCGCTGGGCCGACGGGTTGAATGCCTGAATCGTCCCTCGATCGTCAATCACGATGATGCCGTCAGCGGCCGATTCGACGATTGACCGCAACCGCTCTTCGCTCCGCCGGAGCGCTTCCTCGATTTCCACTCTGCGGCTGAGATCGTGAAGGATGCCAGTGAACGCCGGCCGGCCGTCGAGCTCCGTGCGGCCGACCGACAGATGAAGCGGAAAAGTGCTCCCATCTTTGCGCCGGCCGCGCACTTCGCGTCCCGTCCCGATGATGCGGGGGATGCCCGTTTCGAGGTAGCCGGCGAGATAGCGGTCGTGCTGTTCGCAGTCGGGGCTGGGCATCAGCACGTTGACGTTCTGACCGAGCACTTCGTGTGCCGCATAACCGAACAAGCGCTCGGCGGCCGGATTGAACGCCTGGATGAAGCCCCTGGCGTCGATCACGATGATGCCGTCGACGGCAGACTCGAAAATCGCCTGGAGGATGGGTTCCATATGGCCCGAAACTTGAAGTGGGGTCGACCGAGAGTGGTGAGATGTTAACTTACATGCCGGGAAACAGGCATTTACCGAATGGGTCGGGACCGAATATGGGGAATATTCCCAGTCCTCTGAAAAATTTCCCACCGACCGTGCTAGTGGTGGATGATGAAGCGCTTATTCGGTGGTCGTTGACCGAAGCGCTCGGCGAGCAAGGGTACGCGGTGACCGGGGCAGGCGATGGGCGGATGGCCCTGGAGGCGGTGATGGAAGCGCCTGTGCCTTTCGACGTGGTGCTGCTGGATTTTCGCCTGCCTGATTCGGCGGACCTGCGGCTGCTCGAAAGAATGTGCCAGCTGACGCCGACATCGCGGGTGATCATGATTACCGCTCACAACAGTCCCGAGCTCGCCCAAGGTGCGATCGCGCTCGGTGCGTATCGTGTCATCAGCAAGCCGTTCGAGGTGGACAGCCTCGCCGCGCTCGTCAAACAGGCGCGTGAGGACGCGTCCTAGAACCCGCTAATCTGGAATACAACAGGACCTCTCATGACGAAGCCCACGATTCTTGTCGTCGATGATGAGCAGTTGATCCGCTGGTCGCTCGCCGATCGGCTGACGCAGGAAGGTTATCGGGTTGTTGAAGCCCAGACGGCCGCCGAGGCGCTCGAAAAGCATCACGATGGCGTGGATCTCGTGCTGCTCGACTACCGCCTGCCCGATGGGGACGGTTTGACGGTGCTCAAGAAGATGAAAGAAGCGAACCCCGAGACACTCGTCATCCTGTTGACGGCTTTCTCGAGCGTCGACCTGGCGGTGGAAGCGATGAAAGCGGGCGCGTATCACTACGCGAACAAGCCGTTCAACCTGGACGAGATCGCGCTGCTCGTGGAGAAGGCGCTCGAAACGACGCGCCTGCGCCGGGAAGTGCGCACGCTGCGCGCGACCCAGGCTCAGCCGTACAGCTTCGACCGCATCGTCGGCGACAGCCGCTCGATCGCCGATCTCAAAGCGCTGCTGAAGAAGATTGCCGGCAGCCCGGCCTCGACCGTGCTGCTGACCGGCGAGAGCGGCACCGGTAAGGATCTCGCGGCAAAAGTGCTGCACTATGCGAGCGATCGTGCGGCCAAGCCGTTCATGAACATCACGTGCTCGGCGCTGCCCGAAGCGCTGCTCGAGAGCGAGCTCTTCGGACACGAGCGCGGTGCGTTCACCGACGCGCGCCAGCAGAAGCGCGGCCTGTTCGAAATGGCCGACGGCGGAACGGTGTTTCTCGACGAGATTGGCGAGATGGTGCCGGGACTGCAGGCCAAGCTGCTGAGGTTCCTCGAGGAAAAGACGTTCAGGCGCGTCGGGGGAGCCGCCGAAATCCGCGTCGATGTGCGCGTGGTGGCCGCCACGAATCGCAACCTCGAGCAGGAAGTGAAGCAGGGCAAGTTCAGGGAAGACCTTTACTATCGTCTCAACGTGCTGCCAATCGCGCTCCCGCCGCTGCGCGCGCGCGCCGATGACGTTCCGCGGCTGGTGCACTACTTCATCGACGGCTTCAACAGCGAGTTCCGCAAGCGGGTGCGCCGTATCGCGCCCGAGACGATGAAACGGCTGCAGGCGTATGGATGGCCGGGGAACATCCGCGAGCTGCGGAACGCCATCGAGAGGGCGATGCTGCTCGTCGACGGCGATGAGCTGACGGACGCGGATTTTCCGCTCACGACGGGTGCGGCGCCGCGGCTGACCGAGGCCGTGCAGCTGCCGCCGCACGGCATCGACCTCGAGCAGCTCGAGCGGTCGCTCGTGGTCCAGGCGCTCGAGCGCAGCGGCTGGAATCAGACGCGGGCGGCCACGTTGCTGGGTGTCAACCGCGATCAAATTCGCTATCGCATTGACAAGTTCAAGCTGGAACGGATGACGCCGTCCAGCTGAACCGCTTTCCGCTTCGCAGCAGTACCGATCGTCTGTTGTCAGTCTTCAGTTGTCAGTAGCCCACCGCTGAGAACTGAAAACTGCCTCTCCCGCGGAAAAATCCCCATCAAATTGAAGAAAGTCCGCACGCGCGGGCGCAGACACCTGGATTACGAGGGCTTCTCGTGAGCAGGAGAATTGCATCGTTCGTCACAAGCAAGGAGTGTTCTATGAAAAAACGGTCTCAGATTATCCGCGCGCTCACGCTGGTCGCGGCGTTCGGGTTGATGGCGGCGCCACGTGGCGCGGCGGCACAGACGACCGGTCACGAGCAGCACCAGCAGCCGGCCCAGGCAACCGACCAGATGAAGATGGGGCACATGTCGATGCCGGCCATGAACATGGACGAGATGGCCGCGAAGAAGAAGGCGAATACCGAGCGCATCACGACGCTCATGGCGCAGGTGAAGACCGCTACCGGCGATGCGAAGGTCGCCGCGATGGCGGAGGTGATCGCGATCATGGCCGACGAGCGCGTGGCGATGCAGGAGCACTGCGCGGCCATGCGCGCCGCGATGCACAAATGAGAGCGTGCGGGTGCGCGCGGCCCCACGACAGGCGGCGGATTGTGCTGACTGGCGGGCCTGGAGCGGGGAAGACGGCCGTGCTCGAGCTCGTCCGCCAGCAGTTTTGCACTCACGTGCAGGTGCTGCCGGAATCCGCCGGCATTGTCTTTGGCGGAGGATTTCCGCGCGGTGCCGCGCAGAGTCATCAGTCGGCGGCGCAGCGTGCGATCTACTTCGTCCAGCGCGAGCTCGAGCACATGGCCGACGGCATGAACACCGCGATCGTGCTCTGCGATCGCGGCACCGTGGACGGCGCGGCGTACTGGCCCGGCCCGATGACTTCTGGACCGCCCTGGGCACGACCCGGGAATCCGAGATGCGCCGTTACGACGTGGTGATTCACCTGCGCACGCCCTCGTCCGGTGCGGGCTACAACAACGGGAATCCGTTGTGTACGGAAACGGCGGAAACGGCGGCCAGGATCGACCGGGCGCTGGAAGCGGTGTGGGAGGGGCACCCGCGACGGGTCATCGTGCCGGCGTCGATCGACTTCCTCGAGAAGGCATCGCGGACGATCGAGATTCTGCGCGCGGAAATGCCCGAGTGCTGCAGGGAGGTTGTGGCGGCCTGAAGAGTTGGCAGATTGGTAGATTGGCAGATTGGTAGATTAATGGATACGGAAGTCGAGGACGATCCTCACAAGGACGTCCACTGGCGTGTTTCCCATGCGCCCCGGGTTGAAGCGCCATTGCCTGACGGCGCGCACCGCTTCTTCGTCGAGACCACCCGCGTCGAGCGAGCGCTGGACGCGGATCGCCGACGGCACACCATCGCGGTCGACGATGATTTCCAGTACGACGGTGCCTTGAATCTTCCGCTGCATGGCGTCGCCGGTGTAATTCGGCCGCACTTGCGATCGCAGCGTCGGCGCCGACACACCATTCCCAGGAAGAAACGGACCATCGCCGAATCCTCCGCCGTAGCCCGGTCCGAGTCCAGGACCTCGACCGCGCCCGATTCCCGATCCCTCTCCCTCTCCCACACCGCCACCCGATCCCGGACCCTGAGAAAACGGCAGCGAGGACGGCGCTTCGGGCATGCCGATCCGGTAGGCGGTGCCCGCTGCCAGCGGCATGGCGTTGAGCACGATCATCTGAGGTGGCGGCGCCACGTCCGCGGGTGCAGGGCTGGCGACGATCGGACGTGCGACCGGCAGCGTCAGGCGATCGCGTCCGACGCCTTGCGCGCGCGACGGCGGCGCGGGCTGACGATTGCCGCCCCCGCCCCCACCGCCACCGGGACCGGGCATCTGAAGGAACACGATCCGCGGAATCTCGAGCCGGTCCGAGGTCGCCGGTTTCGAAGCGGGGACGGGCTCAACCGGTGCCACGCTGACGGCCAGCCACACCAGCAGTGCTACCGCCGAACCGTGAAAGGCGACCGATGCGACGACGCTCCTCCGGATCCCAAAGGCACGTTCGGGCAGCCGGGGCGAAGGGAGCACGAGATGCAGCAGGGAGTGGTTGCCCACGCCCCCCGCCGGAAGCAACAAGGTTGCCAGCGATCAGCTCAGGAATGTGCCGGCAAATTCGATAAACGCGTTGATGTCGTCCTCATTCGACACGAGGCCAAGGGACACCCGGACAGCGCCCGTGCTCTTGCCGTCAATGCAGAGACGGAAATCGTCAATCGTCAGATGCGTCTCGTGCTCGGGCTGATGGAAGCACGAGGAGAGATCCGTCCCGGTGATCCCCAGCGCGATCTCGCCGCCGCCGGGGTTGCAGAAGCAGCCGGTGCGGAGCGAGATGTTGGCCGCATTGGCGCGTGCCTCGACGTCGCGGTGATCGATCGCCCGTCCGCTCTGATCGTACATGTTGAAGGTCACGGTGCCGCCCCGGCGTATCGCCGAGCGCGGACCGTAAGTGCGCACGAGCGCCGCACCGTTGGAATGCCGCAATGCCGTCAGGCGCTCGATGAGCCCCGCCGTCAGCTGCGTCACGCGCTTGTGGATGACGTCGATGCCAATCGACGCGAGGTACTCCAGGCCGAACGCGACGGCAGGCAGCGCCAGGTAGTTTGGCGTGCCGTCTTCGAATGCCGACGCACCTTCCGCCAGGTAATAGCGGTCGCCTTGCACAGACGCGACCGTGATCGTCCCGCCGGCAAACCATGGCCGGCGCAGTTTGGCGAGCGCCTCCCTGCGGGCGATGAGGCAGCCGACGCCGGTTGGGTATCCGAACATCTTGTAGAACGACTGCGACACGAAGTCGGGACGCCACCGCGTGAGGTCGAGACGATTGGTCGGCGTGAACGCCGCGGCGTCGAGCAACACATCCCAGCCCCGCTCCTGTGCCAGTGGTATCCAGTCGAGCGGGTGCTGCACGCCTGAGAAATTCGACTGTGCCGGATAGGCGAACAGACGGGGGCCGCCCGCGCCGCGCCGCTCCAGCACCGACGCCAACTCGGCCTCGTCTACGCGCATTTCGGGCAGCACAACCGGCACATAAATCGTCCTGCAGCCCTTCACCCTCGCGAACTCACGAATGCCGTTGATCGAGTTGTGATTGTCGAACGTCAGCACGTATTCGCCCGATTCGCCGAACGGATAAGCCTCGCCGACGAGCTTCAGGGCCTGGGTCGCATTAGCCGTAAAGATGACGACGTATTCGTCGGGACTGGCGTTGAAGAACTCGAGCACCGAGAGACGGGCCTGGTCCACGAACGTCGTGGCCAGGGCCGACGAGGGATTGCCTGAGTGCGGGTTGCCGAGCAGGTGATCGCGCAGGAGCGCGCCATGCCGGGCGACCAGAGATTGTGGAATGAGGTTGGCCGCGGTGTAGTCCAGGTACACGTGACCGGTCGCCTCGAGCAGGGGATAGTCCCGCGCCCGAAGATCGTCGAGCGCGTGCGTTGACGCAGACGGTCTGTCCGGGCGCATGTGGATCTACTTTACAGCGGCTCCGGGGAGTGTGCGCGATTTGCAGATGCAGTGCGGACATTCCTGCACCGGTGCGAAGAAATCCCCGATCGGGATGCCCTGGTCGAGCGTGCCGCGGGCACGGTTCGAGGCACGGCGATTGCGTCTCTGTTCACGCGGGAGCTGAACAATGAGTCTCGAAACCATCTGGTGTCCTGTGACGGGCAGGCGCGTCTCGCGTCTGGCGAACCTGGAAGGCGAAGTGACAGGCGTCATCTGTCCTGAGTATGACGCCGCGACCGGTTTGTGCCGTCGGCGGACGGATGTCCAAAGAGGCGGTCCGCTTGCGCAGCTGCTCGAGCGCGCCTCGGAAGGAACGCTCGCCGATGGCACGACGCGATGCGTCATTGCCAGGACATGAAGCGCGTGTCTTCGGCGTGAAGGGCGGTCAGCCGATCATCACCTTTCGCGGGTACTGCGAGTTGTCCTCCAGGAACGTTTTCTTGCTCTCGAGCTCTTCGAGCGTCGGCTGTACGCGCCCGTTGACGTCGGTGACGCGAGATACGATCGTGTGCTCACCGGGAGTCGCGTCGTTCCACGCGTAGTTGAACAACTTCCACGAGTACTTCGCGCGCGTCGAGGGATCCAGCACCGCCGCTCGCCAGGGTCCGTCGTCTACCCGTACTTCGACAGACTTCAACGGCGTGCCGTCGTTCAGCACCACGCCGAGCATGGTGTATCCGTTCGCGCTGCGCGTCACGCGGGCCAGGAACGACTTCGGTTGCATCTGCGTGATGGCGGCCTCGGTCCACTTGGTCTCGCCGTTGATCACCTCGCCTCGCAGGGTGCGGTACCAGCGTGCCTGGAACTTGCCGAGATAGGCGTCCTCCTGCGCGTGAATCTGCTCGAGAAACTTCACGTTGGCCATGCCGTACCAACCAGGCACGAGCAGACGCAGAGGCGCGCCCTGATGGCGCGTCAACGGTTCGCCGTTCAGCGTGTACGCCAGAAACGCGTCCGAGGCGAGCACCTGCTCGCGGGTCATGCTGCGGCCGTACTGCTGCTCGAGCTTGAATTTCTGCGTCCGGAACTCGATGTCTTCCTCACCGCGATCGGCGCCGAAGAACACGATCTCGCGCGCCTGCACGCGCAGGCCGGCACGATCGAGCACCGTTCGCAGCGGTACGCCGGTCCAGCGGCCGTTGCCGCACAGCCCCTGCAGGGGGCGCCGGTTGCCGGAGCACTCGAATCCAAAGATGAGCTCGGCACTGCCGAGGCGCCGGACCTCGTCGAGCGACAGCGTCAACTGCCTGTTGAAGAGACCGCTCACCTTCAGACGGTACGTGGCCGGATCGACCGCTGGATGCCCGTAGTGCTGTGTCGTGAAGAATTTGTCGGCCGGTGTGAACGGGCCGTCGATGGTTCGCACGTCGTACTGCCGATTCACGGGCCCGGGCGCAGGAAACGCCGGCGGCGCGTCGGTGAACGGCACCAGCGTGTCGCCTTGAGCGAGCGCCGGCAGCGCCCACTCCGGCAACCCGAGCATACCCAGACCGGCAGCCGCGAGCGTTCCGCGAAGAATCTCCCGCCTCGTGTGATTCATCGTCATGATCGTCTGCTCCCCAATGTCATCCCGCATTCGCCAGCGAATAGCCCCGCTCTTGCGCGCGGTTGACGGCCACGATGCCTGCCGCCACCAGGTGCGCATTTTGGACGAGGTTGGCCGCCAGCTCGTCGTAGATCTTGTCCTGACTGCTGTTGGTGGCTTTCGCAATGCTGCCGGCGATACGGCGTGTCGCCAACTGGCAGACGGCGAGGTGCACGCCGCGCTTGAGCAACGCGTTCAGCCTCTCGGCGACGTCGGGAAGCTCCGTGACGCTGGCCGCCTTCGCGAGCTCGGCGCGGTACTTCGTCCAGATGGCATCGCTGTAGGCGAACTGGGTGGAATGGTGACGCGCGACGACGAGCACGGCGAGATCGCTGTCGCTCAAGCCGTAGCTCGAACGGTTGGCGGTGAAGTAATTGTTCGCAAAGTTGAGCGCGCTTGAGAAGCCATCGGGACTCGTTGTGTCGAGCACGAAGCGATGCGATCCCGGAAGCTGACTCAGCCAGTCGTCCTGCGCGTGACGCGCGGGTTGCCATGGTGTAGTGCTCGAAGACTGCGCGCGCAGGCGACCCCCCGCGGCAGCAAGCGTGGCGCCGGTTGCCGCGACCGTCGCCCCGAATCGGGACAGGAACCAGCGCCGCGCGACAGATCGTCGATCGTCCTGTGACATCGTTACCTCGCTCCGACATGCTAAGCTTCCGGGTCGCTGGAATCAACCGCCTCGTGAAGACAGGTCCTTCCCTCGTCGCGCTCGCAGGCATGCTGGCGATCGCCTGCTCGGAACTGCCAGGCCGCCGTCCTCCGACTCCCACGGCCGGCGGTCCGCTGATTTCAGCGCGTACGACGATGGTGACGGCCTGGGAGTTTCCGAAGAACCCCTTGACCGATCCCACGCTGGACGACTCGCGCCTCTCGACCGAGATCAAGTGGGGTTTCCGGATTTTCACGAACACGCGTGGTGAGGCGCCACAATTCACACCAGGCCGGATGTCGTGCAACAACTGCCACCTGAACGGCGGGCAGCGCGAGAAATCGCTTCCGCTTGTCGGCGTGGTGGGCATGTTTCCCGAATACAACCGGCGTTCGGGCCGCCTGTTCACGCTGAACGACCGCATCGTGGACTGTTTCCTGCGCAGCCAGGACGCCACCAGCGCGCACCCTGACGGTCAGGACTTGCCTTCGCTGACTTCGAAAGAGGTCCTCGCGGTGGCCGCGTACCTCACATGGCTGTCGAAGGGATATCAGGTGGGAACGAACCCTCCGTGGCGCGGTCAGAACACCATTCCCCCCGACAAGCTGATTCCGGTGGCGAAGCTGGATCCCGCGAAAGGTGAAGAGATCTTTCTCGATCGGTGCACGACCTGCCACGGGCGCGACGGCCAGGGCGTCTTTGTCGGGGACAAGCGGCCCGGACCGCTCTGGGGACCCGAGTCGTGGAACGACGGTGCAGGCGCCGCGCGCATCTACACGCTCGCCGGCATCATCCGCTATGCGATGCCATACCTGAATCCCGGAAGCCTGACCGACGAAGAGGCGCAGCAACTGTCCGCCTTCATCAATTCGAAGCCCCGCCCCGGATATCCCTTCAAGGCCAACGACTATCGTACGGACAAGATTCCCGTCGATAGCGTGTATTACAACGGCTCGATCGCGCCAGGTCGGGACGAGGCGAGCGCTCATCCCGACCACTAGGCGTGTCTTCGGAAGGACCAGCTATCGTCCTCGAGCACGTGTCGTTGGCCTTCGACGACAACGTCGTCCTGCGCGACGTGAGCTTTTCGGTCGGAGCCGGCCACATGAAAGTGCTCCTTGGCGCCAGCGGCTCTGGAAAATCGGTCGTGCTCAAGCTGATTCTCGGTCTGCTGAAACCCGATTCGGGTGTCATTCGCGTGAGAGGCGAGCGCATCGACACCATGACGGAGGACGAGCTGCTCAAGATGCGGGGCGACATCGGCATGCTGTTCCAGGAGTCGGCGCTGTTCGATTCGATGACGGTAGCCGACAACGTCGGCTACCGGTTGTACGAGGAGCTCCACATGCCGCCGCCCGAAGCACGCGGGCGCGTCGAAGAGGTTCTGGGTTTCGTCGGCCTGGCCGAGTACATGAACCGCATGCCGTCGGAGTTGTCCGGCGGACAGCGACGTCGCGTGGCGATCGCGCGAGCGTTCGCGTCCAAACCCCGGCATCTATTGATCGACGATCCCACGTCGGGGCTCGATCCGATTACGTCCAAGACGGTTGACCGGGAAATCATCAAACTGCGAGACCTGGAGCACGTGACCTCGATCGTGGTGACGCACCAGCTGCCCGACGCGTTCTACGTCGCGACGCACGAGGCCGTGCGCCGGAATGGAGACGTCGCCATCGTCGAAGTTGATCCGGAGAAGGCGGACGAGGCCGAGTTCATCGTGCTCGCGGAGGGCCGGATCCACTTCGAAGGCGATCTCTCGGCGCTCCGAGCGTCGGCCGATGACTATCTGAAGAAGTTCCTGTCGTGAGCTCGCCGGCCCGCCTGCCTTTGACCCTTACGGCAGGTCACGCCTCTGCGGGCGCGCAGTGCCGGCCACGGGTTGTCCCTCGCCGGCGCGGCCGTACTTGCCATCTGCGCGGACGATTAGAAAATCCTGCGCGATGAGTACCTGCAGCAGTTCTTTGCACTGATTTGGGTCGAGTCCCCAAAGACGGGTGGCCTGATCGGCGGTCAACCACAATCCAGGCATCTCGACATACTCGCTCCGGATGCGGGACACGAGATCCTCGAATGACCACAAGGGCATGGTTCCTGATCTTTTTTTTCGATGCTAACACGAATGCTTCAGACCTGATGCGGAATTTCCCCGTGGCGCGGGGGAATTGTTCGCGCGAAACGCGGTTGCTCACGATTGCACCTGCGGATTTGACCGAAAACTCCGAAGTGAGCTTTGGTACGCAGCTTGCCAAATACACGGGAGGAGGCAAGGGTTTATGCGCGAATCGGCTGCTGAAAACATCGATGACTGGGTCCATATGGTGCAGTCGGAGTTTGCGGAGATGCCGGGATTGCAGCTGTCGAAGCGGCAGGCCCAGCGGCTCTGGAATCTCGATCGCCGAAGCGCCGAGATCGTGCTCGACGTGCTCGAGTCGTCTCATTTCCTGAAGCGCACCGCCAACAACATGTATCGACGGGCGGATATCGAGGTACTGACCGGAGGCGGCTGGCCTGCTCGGCGCCTCCGGCCGATCCCCCGGCGGCCGGTTTCGTGCCGTGTGCGCGCTCAGTCCCCTACCCGTTTCCGGCCCATCTGCAGGTGACATCGCACGCAGCTCGCGGTGAGCATCAACTGCGCGTTCCCGGCCGCTTCCAGATCCTTGCGTCCGGACGCTTCGATGAGGTCCTGCAGGGCGCGGTTGAAGGCATCGCTCTGGCGCAGGTACCTCGGGCTCGGTCAGCGCCAGGCCCCAGGCCGGATCGCGCACCGCAAGCGCCAGCGCACGGCTCTCCCGATCGAGCCTGGCCCAGTCGCTCGTGATGACCGCCCCGAGAATCGCCTGCGCGTGTCCCAGCTTGGATCGCATCACCCTGCTCAGCTGCGGCGTTTGATCTGCCGAAGCGCCGGCGCCCATGAAAACGGCAAGACCGATCGCCAGGGTCCATCGAATAAGGGGTTTCATCGCGCCCTCTGAATGACTCGCCGCATCCACTTCGTGTCGCTCGGCAGCGCCAGCACTGGCGTGTTCGACCTGCAGAGCACCTCGTAGCTGATTGATCCCTGGCGAGGCCCGAAAAGCCCCTGACCCGGGCGCCGCGTCATCACCACGAGACCCGCACGAGTGCTCGAAGCAATCGACGCAATCACCGGGCCGGGCTTGCCGGACTCGACTCGCACACCCTTGACATTCCAACGCACATCGTCCTGCAGCCTGGTCAGTCGTGCCGCCGCCCGCCGCTCGCGCTGCTGGTTCCTTCTCGCCTCATCGAGCTCGAGCCATGGCACATCGGCGATCGGCTCGACGACGTGGACCAGTTCGAGTTCGACGCCCAGGTCACGCGCGGCGACCGCCGCGGCGAGTACGTCGGCGCGATCGCGCGGGCCGAAGTCGATTGGCGCGATGGCCGTCTTTCCCGGCCAGTTTCGCCGCGGCCGCGCCGCACGGCCCTTCACGGGGGGAGTCGCCAGCACGGGCAGTCGAGACCTCCGCAGGATGCGATGGGTGGTCGAGCCGATCATCAGTCTGTTGGCGCCCGTCCATCCGTGAGCGCCCATCACGACCAGGTCGCAGCGAAGCTTCTCGGCGAGCTGCGCGATGACCTGGGCCGGCCGGCCGATCGCGAAGTCCACCGTAACGGATTTCGTTGGCAGCCGGAATGGCTTGATGATCCGCTCGACGATGCGCCACAGTTCCTTGCGGCCTTTCTCGAGGAGCGTCTTTTCGTCGTACGCCACGGCCGCGGCTGCGGCGAGCATCGGGTCCTCGACGAAGAGGACGACCAGCCGGGCGTCGTTCCTCGCGGCGATGAGCGCGGCGTAGGTCAGCGCCTGACGGGAATGGATGGAAAAATCAACCGGGCAGAGAATGGTGCCGAACAGCGGAGATGTGCGAGGCAACATACCCATGGTCAGCTCATTTCCCGGAAGTAGGCAGCGATGGCGTTGCGCCATGCCCGCGCTGCGGGTGGAAGATGGAAGAACCCGGCGCCGCGGACGATCGCTTCGGTCGAGTACGGTTTCCCGTACAGCATCGCGTTGTCCGCCTTCAGCTCGCGAATCGACCAGTCGCTGACGGTGACGCCGGCGAGGTAGTTTCCGAATCGCATGTAGGCCAGGATGTCGGCGTTCAGGCGCCCGCCAGTGTCGGCGCCGAGCACGCCCGCTGCAATCGGCGGAACGCCGGGGTTGGCAAATCGCGCCTGAACGAGGTAGTCGAGACCGCGTTGCGTCTGGGCGACGAGGATCAAATCAGCCTCGGGGCTCTCGAATTGAAGGGGAATGACACCCTCCAATGCGATGGCGGCGGGCGGCGTCCACTCGGCTGGAATCGCGCCGCGTGCGCTCATCACGCCCATCCCGGCGATGTGCGCTCCATCCAGGACCGTTCGGGGAAAGACGGCGATGCCGTGCGCCCGAAGCAGGACCGAGGCAGGGATGGCAGGCACTGCCTGCACGGCAACATGCCGGAAGACCGCGGTCGCGTTGTACAGCAGGTCTTCTCCCTCGGTCGTGGGCGAGATCGCCAATGGAGCCGCCGAGAACGTCAGCAGCGCTAGAGCGGCCGCCGCGACGAGACCGAGCGTCTTGTTCGCCCGCGGTGGCGGTGGCCGGAACACGATCCGCGGACCTGCGAGCGCCGCCGCGAGAACGAGCACCCAGAGGCGTCCGTCGAAGATGTTGAAGTCGGCTCTCAACGCGGCCCAGGGCGTGCCGAACACGTAGTGGCCGGCGAGGAATTCAAATGCGAGCGTGAGGGTGAGCCAGATGACGCCAACCATCCACGCAGCTCGGGCCGTCCGCGGACCAATCCAGGCCATCGACATCCAGGCGACCACGAGAATGGCGGCCGCCAGCGTGACACAACTGATCGCGCGGGCTGTGGGGTCTCCGAGATACAGCGTGATCACGACATCGCGCAGGGCCCCGTTGACGATCGCCACCGGCACGATGCCCATCCAGATAACAGCAGCGCGTCCGAGCATGTCACACCTCCCCGGGCTGGCTTGCGTTGGAAAAGAGCCACACCGTCACAGTTGTCGCGCAGGCCGCCAGAGGTCCCCAGATTCCGAGTTCACCGGGCCAGTCCGCGGGTCCGAGCCGGACGAAGAGAAACGCGTTGATGAACAGCACAATCAGGTAAAGCGACGCCTGGACCCCGGCGACGCACGCCACGACGTAACCCCATGGGTGACGCCGCAAGAGCAACGCGCCTCCGATGACGAGCGCCGGGACGATGAGCACGGTGTCGAGTGCGGCGACGAGCTTGAAGGCCTCGGGTTCGATGGGCGTCGCACGTCCGAGAAACACGTAATAGGCCCAGAACGTCAGCCAGACGACCGCGAGTGCCAGACCGACGCCGACGAAGTAGATCCCGGCCAGATGAGCGGGCGCGTCTGGCCGGAACCGCGCGGCTACCATGCGCGGATCGATAAGGGCACCGAAAGCGATGAGGCCGGCCGCAGACGTCAGAACGGCGCACACGTAGAGCGGAAAAAAGACATTCAGAGCGGCGCCCAGCAGATAGTACGAATAGTTGTAGAACGCGTAGGCGAAGACCCCGACCAGGAGCAGCAGTCCTCGAATCGAACCACCCGCGGCGAGCTCGAACCCGAATACGAGCAGCGGCACGGCGACGACGAGCGTCACCCAGTCATTGCCAAGCCATGTCGTCTTGATCCACGCCACATCCCGATAATGCTCGCGCATCAATAGACCCAGCTCCGACTGCGCCACCATGACGGCCCCGAGCAGGGCAGTCAGAGCCGTCAGCGCAGACTGAACGACAGCGTCACGGTGAGGATGAACGGCACGGGTGCGCCATTCAAGATGAGCGGTTGATAGCGCCATTGTTTCACCGCGTTGATGGCGGCCTGATCGAGCAGGATGATCGAACGCAGCTTTCTGACGTCGGTCACCGCGCCTGCTTCGTTCACGGTCGCTTCGAGAATGACGATGCCGGTCACTTTTGCCGCGACGGCCATTGGCGGGTACTCCGGCTCGACACGATGGACGAGCGCGGGTGCCGTGATGTCGCCGCCGACACGTGTGGGCGCCGGCCGGGGCGGCGGCGGAGGTGGCAGGCTTTCTGTGACTCCGCCGAGGATGCCTCCGAGCACGCCGCCGGGAACGCCGCCTTCAACGCCCCCCACCACCCCGCCCTCGCCGTCGAACAGATCGAGCCCTTGCTCCGGTTGGATCCCGACCGGGATCGCAGCGGGCGCTGTAAACGCAGGCCCGGTGGTGGGAGCAGGCTTCGACGGTTCGGCGGACTTCGCTTTTGCCGCGGGCGGAGGTGGTGGAGGTGGAGGCGGCGGGGCGGGTGCTTCGGCGACGAAGGCGATCATCACCGGCACATCCGGCACTGTCTCGTTGATGGAAAACATGACGACCCACGCGACGCTGCCAATCGCGGCGACGTGGACAACAGCCGAGACAAACGACGCCGATGCATGCTTGTCGCGGAAGGGACGATCGAGAGTGCCTGCAGTGAGATCGAACATGTCCGATCCTGGGGCAAGTCGCGTACCTGCTGGAATGCCACCGAATTCCAGTGAAATTGCGCGAGTCCGGCATGCCGCAGGTGAGTATTCCGCACCGTGGGGAAATTTCCAGCGTTCCCGGGCAGGGAGGCTCACTCTGGCCTTCCATTTGCTATTGGTCGGGCATGGCCACTACCGAGCCCAGCAATCTGACCATGCACCGTGCCTCTCACAGTGTCTGGGATCGTCAGGATCTCGAGCACTCCCGCGCCCGCACCATGGGGATGGCCGGCTTCTTTCTCATCGCGGCGGGAACGTGCCTCTTAGCCCGTGCCTACAGGGCTGAACTGGCGGCATTGAACTGTCTGCAGTTGATGCCCCGGCGATCGCGGAACGAAGACGAAATCAATCGCGCCGCCGAGGCCTCGTTTCCCGCGAGCGATCCCCCTGCCTGGACGCCCGCCACCGGCAGCCCCCGCACTGTCGACCGATAGCGGTTTGCAGGCTAGGCCTGATGGGTGATTGCGCGGCGGGCGGATGAGCGATAGGGTTATTGCGTGAGGCTCGTTCACCTGTGTGCCGGGATGGCCGTCCTTGCGGTCGTGGTGCCGGCCGGCGCGTCTGCCCAGCTCCGTGGCTATTCACCACCGCGCTTGCTTCGCGCCGATATCCCGCCCGAGCCTCCATCCACCGTCATCGGCGGGGGCGAAGTCCTCATCGAGTTCATCGTCGACGTGAGAGGGACGGTCACGCGCCCGATCATCGTCCGAGGCACGCCGCCTTATACGCAGATGGTGATGGACGCGATCGCGCGATGGCAGTTCGAGCCGGCGCGGGCGGTCGATGAGCGTGGCGCTCAGCGTGAGGTCCAGGCGCCGATTACGGTGAGCGCGCTGTTCCGGCCGCCAACCGTGTACAACGGACCGACGCTCGGTGAGTCTCCGACACAGGTTGCACGGCCGTCGGCCGATGTCGCGTATCCTCTCGACATCGTGTCGCCCGCCTTTCCTCCGAACGCGCTCTTCGGCGCGGTGCTGCTGTTCGAGGTGGGGCTGAACGAGACCGGTCAGGCCGTGGAGACGCGTGGGCTCGCACCGTCATCGGGTTTTGACGCCGCGGCCCGCGATTCGCTGGCGAGAATGCGCTTTCAGGGCGCGACCTATCGGGCGCGGCCGGTGCCGTCGGTCACCTACGTCCTGTTCGGGTTCAGGCAGCCGACGTCGTCCGTGGCACTGCCGCTTCCCCGTTGACCTCGACGTCCGCCGCTTCTCCCGGACAACTCCGCCGCGCGTACTGGGCCTGGATCGCGGTCTGCGTGTCCTGGGGCACCACCTATCTCGCCACGCGCGTAGCGATCGACAGCATCCCGCCGTTTGCGATGGCCGGGCCGAGGCACGTCATCGCCGGCATCGTCATCGCGATCGTGCTCCGGATGCGCGGCGTCAAGCTGCCGCCGAAAGAATCATGGGGCGGGCACGCGCTGCTCGGTCTCCTCATGATCGGTGTCGGCAACGGGTGCCTGGTGTGGGCGCAGCAGTTCGTGCCCACCGGCGTGGCGGCGGTCATGGTGTCGGTCATCCCATTCTGGATGATCGGCGTCGAAGCCTTGATGCCCGACGGCGAGGCGATTCATACACGGCAGGTCGTCGGCCTGGGGCTGGGTTTCGCCGGCATCGTGCTGCTCACGAGCTCGAGTCTGGGCGGCGGCGCGCCCGGGCCACAAGTCGTGCTCGGCGTCATCATGACGCAGTGCTCATGCCTGGGGTGGGCGGTGGGATCGGCCTACGCCAAGCGGCACAAGCGCGAAGACAACCTGTTTGCCGCGACGGCGGTGCAGATTATCTGTGGCGGCGTCATCCTGATGATCGTCGCGACGATTACCGGAGAGTGGTCGCACGCCTCCACCCCGAGCGCGCGCAGCCTGCTCGCGGTGCTCTACCTCGTCGTCGTCGGGACGTTCGTCGGTTATGTGTGCTACGTCTACGCGCTGAAGCATCTGCCCATCGCCATCGTGTCGCTCTATGCGTACTTCAACCCGGTGATTGCGGTGATTCTGGGTTCGCTCGTGCTCGGAGAACGGTTCACGACGCGGATGGCGATCGCCATCGCGACTATTTTTGTGGCGATGCTGATTGTGCGGACCGCTGATACATCGCGTAGTTCGTGAGCACCTGCCGGACGTAGGCGCGGGTCTGCTGGTACGGAATGCTGTCGATGAAGAGCTCTTCCGGCAGTCCTTTGGTGGCGTCCCACCACGTCTGCACGCGTTCCTTGTCGGCGTTGTACGACGCGATGGTCGGGGCCAGCTGTCCCTGATAACGGGCGAGCAGGACTGCGAGCAGCTTCGCGGCGAGCTCCGCGCTGACCGCCGGTTGCAGCAGGCGATCGATGGCCGCCGGGTTCTGGAACGCCGGGTCGAGCTCCGCGGCGGTGTAGGGCATCACCTGGAAGAGTCCGATCGCCCCGACGGGCGATCGGGCCGTGTGATCGAAATGCGATTCCTGCCTCGCCAGGCCCAGCATCAACAGCGGATCGACCGTGTGACGCCCGGCCGAGGCCGATACGTCGGACCAGTACGCGCGCGGAAACGCGAGCGTCCAGAAATCGTCGGGCAGGTTCGACGCCGGTTGCTGCAGGTACGGCCCGAAGTACGACGACATCAGATTCGAGGACGATGAATGGTCGCCGGCGGCTTCCGAGGCGCGTGCCGTGAGCAGCGCGACGCCGTCGTCTCTGCGAAACGCGCCGTTCAGTTGCCGCGCGTACTCCGCCGCCTCGCGGATGAGTCCGGCGCGCGACAAGAGGGACGCCGCCTGGTATTCGGGATGCGCCAGCACGGTCTCGCCGAGCGTCAAGTCCGGGAAGATGAGGACGGGTTCCGGCGGGGGCGCGCCAATCCAGTACGCGGCGCGGGCGCCATAGTACGTGTACGGGAAGCGGCGCACGAGCGACGCCCATTGCGCCCTGGCTTCCTCCTTCGTGCCGGGCGTATCCAGCGCATATGCCAGCCAGAATGTCGCGGCACGTTCCGTTTCGGAATCGGGGTTGAGTCGCAGGACCTGCTGGAGCTCTTTCGCGGCTCGGCCACGATTGCCGGCACGCAGCGACGCAATGGCCATCCGCCACAAGACATCCACGCGCCCCGCGCGCGCGGTGGTCATCTTCAGAAGTTGATCGTAGACGACGAGAGCCTTGATGGGCTGTCCGACGCTCACAAGGTATTCCGCGAGCAGCCGTGCGGCCCCCTGGCGATCGTTCAGCGTGATACCAGCCACCTGGCCGGTCATGATCGCGCGCCCGCCCCATTCCACGTCCGCCGTCCGCCCCTCGCGCACGTCGAGCCGGAAGATCGCGATCTGCACGTTGCGCGCGTCGGGAGTGCCCTTGTGCTGCGCGAGAAACCGCGCGGCTTCCGACCGTGCTTCGTCGTTGGCGCGAAGAGAGTAAAGGTGCTGCACCCGGGCCGATTCGATCTGCAGACGGCGCGCGGAGCCCGAATACACCTTCAGCCACTCGCCCTGGACGTCCACCGCCCGCCGGAATGCCGCCATGCCGGCCAGACGATCGACGATCGCATCGTAGTCGGCCTCGGTCAGCGGTTCGCGATTGCCCAGTTGGGCGGCAAGCCGCCGCGCGCCCGCATCGGCCGCATCGTAGGCGGCGGCTGTTCTGAACGTGAGCTGAAGGTCGCGGTATGTTTCGAGCGCTTCGCCGGGCTTGCCGCTCAGCTCGAACGTGGCGGCCAGGCCGAGCGCGGCCTGGTCGGCGACGGACGATCGGCCGGCCGACTGGCGCGCGTGGCGATACAGCGTGACGGCTTTGTCGAAGGACCGGACGTTTCTGAACGCCTCGGCCGCACGCAGGAGCAGGGGCGCGGGGGCGGCCGGGCCAAGCTCGCTGAGGCCGCCGAATGCCGGCTCGAGGTCGCCGGCTGCAAGCAGAGCGGCGACCGACTCGCGCCTGGCGAGGCTGGCGATCGCCGGCTCGCGTGTGGCAATCGACTGCCAGAGCGCCGCGCTTTCACGATGGCTGCCCGATAACGAGAGCGCCCGCGCGCGCTGAATCATCGCCTCGCTCTCGGATGGCTCGGCGGCCGGGCCCGGCAGCCGCGGTTCCTGGCCGAGAAGCGCCGTGGGGCTCAAAAGGAGGATGACTGCGATGACGAATTTCATCAGGCGTCGATCTTATCGGCAGGATCGCCCCTCATTCTATAATGCCGGCCATGGGCGAGCATCATCATCACGAAGACAAGCACGCCGTGCATCTCGCGCTCGTGCAGCGTCTTAGGGCTCAGGCGGCCGATGTCAGGCGGCTGACATCGGGGCTCGACGAAGCGTCGCTGGCCAAGCGGACCGTTCCTGATAAATGGTCGCTGAAGGAGCTGGTCTGCCACTTCAAACGGATGGAGACGGTCTTCGCGGAGCGGTTCAGCGGGATGCTGACCGAGGAAGTCACTATCGTGCCGTACGACGATCCCGACCATGACCCTGTTTTTGTCGCGCTCACGGAGCGTCCGGCGGCCGATGTGATTGCAGAGTATCTGAGCGAACGAGATGCTTTATGCCGGCGTCTCGAGGAGCTGACCCCCGCCGAATGGCACCGCAAGGCGAAGCACCCGCAGTTTGCGCACTACGACCTGCATTTCGGTGTCGAGTACATGGCGCACCACGAAGCGCACCACATCTATCAGTTATTCCAGAGAAGAGTTCCGTTCGGAAAGTTGCCGCACTGATTCTCACAGGAGACTAGAGCGCTTTCGGATTGTACGTAGTGTCCGCCTTCAGGCGGACCTCGTGAAAGTCCGGCTAAAGCCGGACACTACGTACTACACGGAAGTCGAAACTGATCTCCTGTTGTCTTCAGAAGTCAACGCACCGAGATGAGCTTCACTTCCTGAATGACCGCGATCAGATCGTCATCGGAGAGCGTCTTCTGCACATCGCATTTCGCAATGACGAGACGGTAGACCTGATCGAGCTCGAGACGCGTCAGCGTATGGCCGAGCGCGTCGCAGCGATGCTTCACCGCGTGACGCCCCGAATGCTTGCCGAGGACGAGCGTCGTTTGCGGGACACCGACGTCGGCCGGGTTCATGATTTCGTAGGTTCGCCGGTCCTTCAGCATGCCGTCCTGGTGGATGCCCGCTTCGTGAGCGAACGCGTTTCGTCCGACGATGGCTTTGTTGGCCTGGACATGCTGGCCGGTGAGCGCGCAGAGGAGCTGGCTGGTGGGGAAGAGCTGTTCGGACCGGATGCCGGTGGTGAACGGCAGCCGATCCGGTCTAACTCGCATGCCCATGACGATCTCTTCGAGCGAGGCGTTGCCCGCGCGCTCGCCGATACCGTTGACCGTGCATTCCACCTGACGCACGCCGCGCCGTGACGGCGGCATGCGTGTTGGCCACCGCCAGCCCGAGATCGTCGTGGCAGTGCGCGCTGAACACGGCCTTGCCGGAGTTCGGCACCTTCGCCTGAATGGTCGTGAAGAAGTCGTGGATTTCGTCGGGTGTGGCGTACCCGACCGTGTCGGGCAGGTTGATCGTCGTCGCGCCCGCCTTGATGACCTCTTCCACGACGGACGCCAGAAAATCCATGTCCGAGCGTGTGGCGTCTTCGGCGGAGAACTGCACGTCGTCGGTGTAGGCGCGGGCCTGCCTGACGGCGGCAATCGCGTGCTCGCGGCATTGCTCTCTCGAGATGTTCAGCTTCTTCGAGAGGTGCAGGTCGGACGTCGCGATGAACGTGTGGATGCGAGAGCGCTCGGCACCCTTCAGCGACTCGCCCGCGCGCTCGATGTCTTCGGCCGGCAGCGGGCCAGGGCGGCGATCACGGACGCCGCACGGTCGCGGCCACCTGCTTCACGCCTTCCGCATCGTCGAGCGATGCGATGGGGAAGCCCGCCTCGATGAGATCGACGCCCAGCGCATCCAGCTGTCTGGCGAGCTCGACCTTCTCGCGGGTCCGCAGGGAAAAGCCGGGTGCCTGCTCGCCGTCACGCAAGGTCGTGTCGAAGATTGTCACTCGGTTGGTGGCCATGCACACGTTTGTACGGCACTGACGCGCAATCGTCAAATCTATAATAATGAATTTGTCATAATAATACCTTATACTGCCCCGGCGTGGATCTCGCGGAATTGCGCGTGTTTCTGACCGTGGCGACCGAGCGCAGCTTTTCCCGCGCCGCGTCGAAACTCCACCGTACCCAGCCCGCCGTCAGCCAGGCGATCCGCCGGCTCGAGGACGAGGTGGGGGAGCGGCTGTTCGATCGCTCCTCCAAGGACGGCACCCTGACCGAAGCGGGGCGGGTATTGCGGGAGTACGCCGAGCGGCTCCTCCGCCTGTCGGAGGAAGCGCAGCTCTCGGTACGCGAGCTGCGGGATCTGCAGCGCGGCCGCGTGCTGATCGGATCGAACGAAGGCGGCGTGCACGTGCTTCTGCCGCTCATCGAGAAGTTCCGCGAAAAGCACCAGCGGATCCTGGTCGACGTGCGGCGTGTCCCGGCGCGCCAGGTTGGCGTCGAGGTGGCGCAGGGAAGCCTCGACTTCGGCATCGTCACGTTCGATCCGGCGGACAAGCGGCTGCTCTCGGTCACGCTCGGGCAGGACGAGCTGGTGCTGCTCGTGCACCCATCCCACGCGTTCGCCGGCCGCGACACGGTGCCGATCTCGGAGTTCGCCAGCGAGACGGTCATCGCGCACAGCGACCCGTCGCCGGCGCGCGACCAGGTGCTTCGTCAGGCCGAAGTCCGGCACGCGCCGATCAATATTCAGATTGCGCTGCCGAGCCTCGAAGGCATCAAGCGGGCGGTCGAAAAGAAAATGGGTGTGGCGCTGTTGCCGCGCCGGTGCGCGATCGAAGAAATCCAGCGGAAGCAGCTGGTCGCGGTGAAGATTCCCGAAGTGCGATATCCGAGGCAGTTGCGGTTGTTGTACCGGAAGGGTGAGCTCTCACACGCCGCGCAGGCGTTCCTCGAGGTTGCCCGCAAGTGATCCACGTCACGAAATACAAAACAGGTCTCCTGAGCTCGTGATCTCTTGTTAGAACCCTGATAGGTAAGGCAGGTTCTTCGCGACGTTGCGCACCTGATCGAAATCATCGAGCAGCAGGCCCGTCGCATCCCAGATGCCGGTGGTGAACGCCTCGCGAGCGCCGGCGGGGATCGAGGCCTGGTACCTCGTGCCGTTCACCTCGACGAACTGTCCGGCGACGCTGAGCGCGACTTCCGTCCGAGGGTTGGCCTCGACGGCCGACAGCAGGGCCTCGGCGTCGCGGGCGCTCACGGTCAGGCACGGCATGCCGAGCGCCACGGAATTGCCGAAGAAAATCTCGGAGAACGATTCGCCGACGACCGCGCGAATGCCCCAGCGCTGGAGGGCCTGCGGCGCGTGCTCGCGCGACGAGCCGCATCCGAAATTCCCGTTCACAATCAGGATGCCTGCGCCCGAGTACTTCGGATCTGAGAACGGATGCGTCTGCCCGCGCTCGGCGAGCTGCTTCCGGTCGTCTGCGAACGCGTGCCGTTCGAGACCTTCGAAGCTGACGCACTTGAGGAACCGGGCCGGGATGATGCGATCGGTATCGATGTCGTGACCGCGCAGGGCCAGGCCGCGACCCGAGAGCATGTCGATAAAGCGGCTGTCCATTACGCGTGTACCCTCAGCGGGCTCGAGCATCTTGCGGACGTCCACGACCTCGCCGGCCACTGCTGCCGCGGCGACCATGGCCGGGCTCATCAGGAGCGTGCGTCCCGTCGGGCTGCCCTGGCGCCCTTTGAAGTTGCGATTCGAAGACGACGCGCAAATCTCCCGGCCCTGCAGCTGGTCAGGGTTCATGGCGAGACACATCGAGCATCCCGCGCCGCGCCATTCGAAACCGGCGGCCGTGAAAATCTTGTCCAGGCCTTCCTCTTCCGCGATCTTGCGCACCGATTGCGAGCCCGGCACGACGAGTGCCTTCACGTGTTTGGCAACGTGATGCCCTTCACCAGGCGCGCGGCCTCTCGAAGATCCGAGATCCGGCCGTTGGTGCAGGAGCCGATGAACGCGACGTCGATTTTCGTGCCGGCGATGGGCATGCCGCCCCGGAAGCTCATGAATTCGAGCGCTTCGGCCACCGACGCTTTTTCCTCGGCGCGAACGTCGGACGGGGCGGGCAGCTTCTCGGTGATGCCGACGGACTGGCCGGGGTTGATGCCCCACGTCACCGTGGGCTCGATCGTGGCCGCATCCATCAGCACGACATCGTCGTAGACCGCGTCGGCATCCGACGCGAGCGACTTCCACCATTCGCGCGCCTTCGCGAACGCGGCGCCCTGCGGCGCGAACGGCCGCCCTTCGATGTAGCTGAACGTGGTGTCGTCCGGATTGACGTATCCGACGCGCGCGGCCCCCTCGATCGACATGTTGCAGACCGTCATGCGCTCTTCCATGGTCATGCGGTCGAACGCGTCGCCGCCGTACTGTAGGTGTACCCGCTGCCGCCCTTCACGCCGAGGCGGCGAATGATGTCGAGGATGACGTCTTCGCATAGACCCCGCGCCGCAGCGTGCCGTTCACCGTGATGCGGCGCACCTTCAGCGGCTCCATCGCCAGGCACTGCGAGGCGAGCACGTCGCGCACCTGGGACGTCCCGATGCCGAATGCGATCGCGCCGAAGGCCCCGTGTGTCGAGGTATGGCTGTCGCCGCAGGCAATGGTCATCCCCGGCTGTGTCAATCCGAGCTCGGGGCCGATGACGTGGACGATGCCCTGGTTGGCGCTGCTGATGTTGTACAACGGAATACCGAACTCGCGGCAGTTCTGCTCGAGCGCCGACATCATTTCCTCGGCGAGCACGTCGAGGAACGGCCGGCGCTGGTTGAGCGTCGGCACGATGTGATCCACGGTGGCAAATGTGCGGTTCGGAAAGGCCACCCTGCTGCCGCGGCTGCGGAGCATGTCGAACGCCTGCGGGCTCGTGACTTCGTGAATCAGGTGCAGACCGATGAATAACTGCGTTTGTCCCGTCGGCAGCCTGCGTACGGCGTGATTGTCCCAGACTTTCTGAAGAAGCGTCTTTCTCATGCGATAATGTTCAGATTATGACATACCCCGAATTCTTCGTAGCCCCCATGCGCCAGGAACTGACCAGCCTCGGCGTTCGTGAACTTCGCACTGCCGCGGACGTTGATGCGGTCCTCGGCCGTCAACTCGGACAGCCCGGCGATCAGCAAGGCCCGACCGTCATGGTCATCGTGAATTCCGTGTGCGGATGCGCGGCCGGAAAAGCCCGGCCCGGCGTCGCGCTCGCATTGGGCCATCAGACCAGGCCCGATATCGTGGCCACCGTTTTTGCCGGCGCCGACGTCGACGCGACCGACCGCGCGCGCAGCTATTTCGTCGGATACCCCCCGTCGTCGCCGTCGATCGCGCTCATGCGCGACGGCAAATTACTCTGGATGCTCGAACGGCGCAACATCGAGAACCAGTCGGCGGACATGATTGCGAAAAATCTGACGGACGCATTCGACAAGTACTGCGCGGCTTCTGCGGTAAAAGCCTAGACATCGCCGATTCTCGATTGACGATTGTCGATTGATTGCCGATCGGCAATCGTCAATTGCCAGTGAATCGCCAATTGCCCATCAATTGGCAATCGCCAATCGCAAGTGTGGCAATGCGCGCGTCAGCTAGCCGCCTCTGGTATGCATCTCCAGGTGTGGATTCTTCTTCAAGCTTGACGCGGGGACGAGCGGCGTGCGGTCTCTCAGGGCCAGGCGCTCTTCGGCGCCGCGATCGCCGCGCGCCGTCCATTCCTTTGTGATCAATTGCAGCAGATCGTCCCGCGACAGGCCCGCGCGAAGCGGCGTGCGGAGGTCGGTGCCGGCAGTGGCGTAAAGGCATCGATACCACATGCCGTCGGCGGTCAGCCGGCTTCTGTCGCAGTTGCGGCAGAACGGATCGGTGGTCGACGAGATGATGCCGAATGTCGTGCCGTCGGGCAGCCGGAACCGATCGGCCGGAGCGCTGGAGTCTTCTTCGAAGGCGGTGACGGCCCCGTATTGGTGGCCGAGCACGGCCAGCATCTCCTGCCGCGACATGACGCGCTCGCGCGACCACTGGGTTGCCCCGCCGACGTCCATGTATTCGATGAACCGGATTTCCGCGCCGATGCCGCGCGCATGCTCGAGAAGGGGCACCAGTTCATCGTCATTCGTGCCGCGAATGATCACCGAATCCAGCTTGAGCGTCCCGAACGTCTTGACGGCTTCGTCGATGCCGGCCAGCACCTGCGCCAGCGAATCGAAGCGCGTGAGCTCCTTGAAGCGATCGGCCCGCAGCGTGTCGAGGCTGACGGTCAGCCGATGCAGGCCGGCGCGCTTGAGCGCGTCCGACTGCCCCGCGAGCATAACGCCGTTGGTCGTCAGCGCGAGGTCGCGAATCGCCGGCTTCCGGGCCAGCATCTCGACCAGTTCGGGGAGGTCGCGCCGCAGCAGGGGCTCGCCGCCCGTGAGGCGGATCCGATCGACGCCGGCGGCCGCGAACACATCCACCAGTGTGCTCATCTCCTCGAACTGCAGGATGTCCTGCCGCGGCAGCCACACGTACTCGGCTTCCGGCATGCAGTAGCTGCAGCGCAGATTGCACCGGTCGGTGACCGACAGCCGCAGATTCTTCAGCGGCCGTCCGAGGAGGTCGCGCATCATCGCGTCAGATACCTCTCGAGGTGCAAGGGGATGGGAAACGCGGTGCGTTGTTCGGTAAAGGCATCACTCCAGCGTCCGGGAATTCGCGTGCCGCACGCGCGGCAGGCACCGTCCGGAGTCAGATTGTACGCGCGAATCAGATAGCCATGGCGCTCGACCACGGGCTCGCTGCAGTGCGGACACCGGGTGTCCTCCAGGTTGCCGACTTTGCCCGGAATGTTGCCGGCATAGACGTAGCGCAACCCCGCCGCTGTGCCAATGGCGGCGGCGCGCTTCAGCATTGCCGGCGTGGTGTTGGACGGCCCGGTCATCTTGTAATCGCCGTGAAACGCCGTGACGTGCCACGGGATATCGCGCGAAACGCCGGCAACGAAGCCGGTCAGCCGCTTCAGTTCGTCGTCGCCGTCATTGAATCCCGGGATGAGGAGCGTGACGATCTCGAGCCAGACGCCGATGTCGTGCAGCCTCGTGATCGTGTCGAGAATGGGTCGCAGCCTGCCGCCGAGCTCGCGGTAGTGGCGATCGTCGAAGCTCTTGAGATCCACCTTGTACGCATCAATCCACGGCCGCAGATACTCGAGCACGCCTGGCGTGCCGTTGCCGTTGGAAACGAACCCGGTCATCAACCCGGCGGCGCGCGCTTCCTTGAAGATGGCGACCGCCCATTCGCTCGTGATGAGCGGCTCGTTGTACGTGCTGACGATGATCCTCGCCCCACGCGCCAGCGCATCCTTCACCAGGAGTTCGGGTGTGACGTCGATGGGCGGCGCCACGGCCTGCGGATCGCGCAGCGCCTGCGAGGTGACCCAATTCTGGCAGTAGCCGCAGTGGAGGTCGCAGCCGAGCATGCCCAGGCTGTACGCCAGCGCACCGGGATGGACGTGGAAAAACGGCTTCTTCTCGATGGGATCGCACTGCACGCCGCCGGCGTAGCCCCATGGCACCATCAACCGGCCGCTCACGTTGAAGCGGACCTTGCACACGCCCAGGGCACCCGGAGGAATCCTGCAATCGTGGCCGCACGCATAACAGTGCACCCACCGGTTGTCGAGCGCCTCGTACAGATCGCCCTCCCGCGTGCGCGTGGCGAGAACGTCCTTCAACGTTGCCATGTGCTTGTCTGTCTATCAATTGTACGCCATCGGGGGCCGTTGGCCTCCCGCGCATGCAATGCGAACAGTTTCCGTCCGATAATTCAGGCATATGAAACGTATCCTGGTCACCAACGACGATGGCGTGCGCTCGGAGGGCATTCACGCGCTTGCCGACGCGCTCAGGTCCCTTGGGGAAGTGACGATCGTGGCCCCGAACGCCGAATCGAGTGCGATCGGCCATGCCCTCACCTTGCGGCGTCCCCTTCGCCTCGAAACGATTGCCGAGCGGGTGTATGCGGTCGACGGCACGCCGTCGGACTGCGTCAACATCGCCATCACGAGCGTACTTCGCGGCAAGCCCGACCTGGTCGTGTCGGGCATCAATAAAGGATGGAACCTCGGCGACGACGTGACCTATTCAGGCACGGTGTCCGGGGCGTTCGAAGCTGCTTTGCTCGGCGCTCCTGGTATCGCCGTTTCGCTGCAGAACTCCGGCGGAAAGTTTGACTTTTCCGAATCGGCGCGGGGCGCCCGCGTGGTCGCACAGTCTGTGCTCGAGCGGGGGATTCCGTCACGGACGTTTCTGAACATCAACGTGCCGAAGGGACCCACCAAGGGGTTCAAGGTGACGGTGCAGGCGCGCCGGAATCACGTCACGAAAGTCGACGAACGGATCGATCCGCGCGGCCAGCGCTATTTCTGGATCGAGGAAGGCCAGAATGAATGGGAGCCGCACGATCGGTCGGATTTTCAGGCCGTGCGTGATGGCTACATCTCCGTGACGCCGCTCCAGCCCGATTTAACGGCGTACAACGTGATTCCCGCCGTCGAAGATTTTCTTCTGCAGCTCGAACCTGCCAGATAGGCACAGCCGTTGCACCCTTTCCGCCTGAACGAACCAGTTCCATGGACGGAGTGCAGCGATTTCACGATCGCCGCGCATCGATGATCTCTCGACCGGGGGGATAGCGGCTGCAGATGCAGGAACAGGCGGTACGATTCAATATTGATGGCGCCTCCATCGACGCCGACATCGCCATACCCGCCGACGCGCTGGGCCTCGTGTTGTTCGTGCACGGCAGCGGCAGCAGCCGCCAGAATCCGCGAAACCAGTACGTGGCGGGACACTTGCGCGCCGAAGGGCTCGGGACCGTCCTTGTCGATCTGCTGACGCCGATCGAAGAACGCCAGGACCAGTTCAGCGGCCATCTTCGCTTCGACATCACCTTTCTGACCCGCAGAGTCACCGTCGTCATGGAAGAGCTGCGCGCGCAGACCGCCTTGCCGCTTGGCCTCTTCGGCGCGAGCACCGGAGCAGCCGCCGCACTCGTGGCCGCGGCGAACCACCCTCGAAAGATTCGTGCGGTGGTGTCGCGCGGCGGGCGGCCCGATCTCGCAGGGAACAAGCTTCCCCTTGTCATGGCGCCGACGCTGTTCATCGTGGGTGAGGACGACCGCGAGGTCCGGGAACTGAATCGAAGGGCGATCGAGCTGATGCGGGGTGAAGTGCGTCTCGAGATCGTACCTGGCGCAACCCACCTCTTTCACGAGCCGGGCGCCCTCGAGGCGGTCTCGCATCTCGGCGCCGGCTGGTTCAAGCGCCACCTCGATCGCCGCGACGACAATGTCGATCGGGTGTGAGAACGGCGGGGACAGCTATTGAGCCAGTGACCAGCCGTCGTAGATGAGGTCCTCCGCAACGCGCAGGCTGCGGGCTTCGGCCTGGCTCTTCAGAGGATAGTGTTCGACGTGATCCTCGCCATCCTGCGTGCACACGAGATCGAATCCAGCGCCGGCGGGCGCCGGGCGGATTTCGCACGTCAGCTGGTCGCCATCCCTGAGGAAGATTCGAGCCACGGGACATCTATCGGCGGCTCGCGGCGCGACCTTCAGTCGCAGCCGCCGATACACCCGCGGGGATTCACTGCGGCGATCAATCCCGCATCAGACGCCTGACCCTGTCGGTGATCGTCTGATAGCACTCGCACGAAGCCAGCTCCAGTCCGGTCCGGTTGAGGATCTTCATGGAGCCCCGCCGGTAGCGGATGAGCCCGGCGCGTTGCAGCGCCGCCGCGATGAGCGTAATCGTCGGGCGCCGCACGCCCAGCATCATCGCCAGCGTCTCGTGCGTCAGAGGAAACTCGTCGCGCTGAATCCGATCGTGCGACATGAGCAGCCAGCGGCAGCAGCGCTGCTCGGCCGAGTGAAGACCGTTGCACACGGCGGTCTGCATCACCTGCGTCATGAGCGCCTGGTGGTACCTGATCGTGCGGATGAAGAGCGCGCCCTTCCGCGCCATTTCGGCGTTGAACGCTTCGGTCGTCAGCACGTCGGCCCACTGACCGGGCACCTGCACGACGCTCTGCGTGAACGATTCTTCCTGTCCGAAGTACACCGATCCGCCGAGGAGTCCTTCGGCGCCGACCGTCGCGATTTCCGCCGCTTGACCGTCCTGCATGAGCTCGATGATCGAGCACGCGCCGCCGGTGGGGAAGTACACCTCGCGAATTCTGTCCCCCTGTTTGTGGAGGACTTGCTTCGCTCTCAAGCGCACGCTGCGCAGGTGCGGACGCAGGCGCTGCAGATCGTCGCCGGGCAGCGAGGCGAGCAGTTGGTTGGTCGCCGCCTGCGGTGGCGGCGCCGCGATCGCAGGGGCCGAATAGGCAAGGCCGGACATAATGCCTCCCTCGTGCGCGTGGGGGCGCGCACGTCAAAGATACGCTTGTCGAGCACTTCGACGAAAAATTTATTTATGCAGTCTGGTGCGTCGTGCAACGGAATCGAAGACAGGTGAGAGAGCGATAACCCCGTGGTGTCTCGACCTTGTCGCTGGGCGCGTCATACGAAAGAAGCGAGTCTAGGAACCGCTGTCCGAGAGGTCTGTTCTGGTTCGAACCGATAGCAGGGAAATTACACGTTGGTTACACACTTCGTGCGGCACGTCGACCCTACGTCCTACGCCCTAGGTCCTACGGATCATTGGGATTCGGGCGAGATTCGTCGGAAGAATTTGGACGAGTGGCCACTAGTGCTAAGATAGCCAGTCGTCGGGGCGTGGCTCAGCCTGGTAGAGCACTCGGTTCGGGACCGAGGGGTCGGAGGTTCAAATCCTCTCGCCCCGACCACTTTTCCTAAGAAAATACTCAGGATTAAGTCTGTTTGACCACTCGGTTCCTACCGAGTGGCCAGCGTATCAAATCCAGCTTTATACCGTTCAGAGCCGCAGCAATATGCGGGATTCGCGGTCGTCGCGGCCGTGTCCGAGGTAAATGGTTACCCTGTGGTTACCCTGAACTGAATCCGGCGCTCGCCAACGCGGAGCGTCAATGCGACGGATTGAAAATGGCCGGTCGGATGCCGGCCATTCCTTTGTACGAATCCGCCAGCCGTGGCGTAAAGTCCTCTCGGCGGCTACGGCGGAGGTCCGCGAACACTTTGGCGACGATGGTCACGGGGAAATATCGATTCCTGAATCTCCGCACTCCGCGAAATGATTTCCCTCTCGTGCATGGGCGCCCTCAGCGCGTCGCCTCGCTTGCCGGAACTGGCCCCCGGTGATAGCGTCGCGCTGTCGATTGCCGGATTTCCAGGCCCAGATTCGCACGGCACCCAGAGACCACCGTGACCACAGAACGCGGCTACGAGCCGCACCCGTTGGCTGCAGCTCAATCTGACGATCGTCTCGTAGTTAACGCGATCCCTGCACAAGTCTGGCGAGCCGCACCAGATGGGGCCATTCAGTTTGTCAACCAACAATGGATGGACTACACAGGGCTCTCGCAAGAGCAGAGTCAAGGCTGGGCGTGGGCATCCAGTAACGTGATTCACGTCGACGATCTGCCAGGTCTTTTGGATACCTGGCAGCGCGTGTTGGCGGCCGGACAGCCGGATGAGACCGAAGCCCGCGTGCGGCGGTTCGATGGCGAATATCGATGGTTTCTGATTCGCGCTGTTCCGGTCCGCAACGATCTCGGGGCCATCGTGGCATGGTACGGCACGAATACGGACATCGAAGATCGAAAGCGCGCCGAAGCGTTGCTCGCGGGCGAGAACCGGATTTTGGAGATGCTCGCCCAGGGCGATCCACTGGGGCCGGTCCTCGATGGCTTATGCCGAACGGTCGAAGGAATCTTTCCTGACTCGTTCATCTCGATCATGCTGTTGAATCCGGAGGACAATCGGCTTTGGTACGGCGCTTCTGGTGGCCTTCCACCTGCCTATACCGAGGCGCTCAACGGACTGGACATCGGACCGTCCCAAGGCTCCTGCGGAACGGCTGCGTATCGCAACGAGCCGGTCATCGTTCCTGACATCGCCACGGATCCGCTATGGGTTCCGTACCGCGACGTCGCTGCCTCCTTCGGGCTGCGGGCGTGCTGGTCCACGCCCATACGTTCCTCAGACGGTCACGTGTTAGGGACGTTCGCAATCCTCTCTCGTCAACCCGGTATTCCGTCGTTGCTCCATCAGCGCGTCATAGCAGAAGTCACGCACCTGGCAAGTATCGCCATCGCGCACACGCGCAGTAAGTCGGCGCTGCAGCGAAACGAAGCCTATCTCGCAGAAGCGCAAAGACTGAGCCGGACCGGCAGCTTTGGATGGGATGTGGCGACCGGAGAGCTGTTCTGGTCTAAAGAAACGTTCTCAATTCTGGAATGCGCGGACGATGCGAAGCCCACTCTGGAGCTCGCATTCCAACGAGTTCATCCGGACGATCTCTCCCTCGTGCAACAAACCGTCGCCGTGCCGCCCGCGACGGTACAGACCTGAACTTCGAACATCGGTTGCTGCTTTCCGACGGATCTGTCAAATACGTTCATGTGTTGGCGCATGCGGTGAAGGGCGAATCGGGGGCGCTGGAATTCGTCGGGGCCATATCCGACGTCACGGCGACCAGGCTAGCCGAAGAGAAGCTTCGCTGCAGTGAAGCTGAACTGCGGCAGATCATCGATGCGATACCGCAGCTGATTGTCGCGATGAGTCCTGTCGGGGAGATCTTGTACGCCAACAAGTCGGTGCTCGAATCGACCGGCATGACGTTGAGCGATGTGATGGCCGAGGACTTTCGCGCCCGGCTCTTCCATCCTGACGACCTTGAACGGTTGCGGCAGAATCGGCAGCGATGGATGACAGCCGGGATACCGTTTGAGTTGGAAATGCGGGCCCGCATGAAGGATGGTGTGTATCGTTGGTATGTCGTGCATTACAAGCCAGTGCTGGACGAACAGGGACGGATTCTTCGGTGGTACGCCACGGGCACGGATATCAACGATCGCAAGCGCGCTGAAGAGCAGATCAAGAACGAGAACTTGGCGTTGCGCGAGGAAGTCGACCGCGCGTCGATGTTCGAGGAGATTGTCGGCTCGTCGGACGCGTTGCGCACGGTGCTTCGGCAGATTGCCCAGGTTGCCCCGACCGATTCGACCGTGCTCATCACGGGCGAAACAGGGACAGGCAAGGAACTCATCGCGCGGGCGATTCATAAGCGGTCTGCCCGGTCGGCTCGGGCCTTTGTCACGGTCAACTGCGCCGCCGTCCCAGCGTCGCTGATTGCGCTCTGAATTGTTCGGTCATGAGCGAGGTGCGTTCACCGGCGCTCTCCAGCGCCGACAGGGAAAGTTCGAACTGGCCGACGGCGGAACGATCTTTCTCGACGAAGTCGGCGAGCTACCCACGGATACCCAGATGGCGCTGCTCCGCGTACTGACAGGAGCGGGAGTTCGAGCGAGTTGGCGGCAGTCGACCGATGCGAATCGACGTACGCGTGATTGCCGCCACGAACCGCGACTTGCAGACCGCGGTAACCGATAAGGCGTTCCGACCTGATCTGTTCTATCGATTGAATGTCTTCCCCATCGAAGTGCCGCCCTTGCGCGAACGTCCGACCGATATTCCACTGCTCGTGGAGTACTTCGTCCACCGGTTTGCCAAGCGCGCCGGCAAGAAAATATCGGGCATCAGCGCCAAAACCTCGATCTGCTGCAGTCGTACCCATGGCCGGGCAATATTCGCGAGCTGCAGAACGTCATCGAGCGCGCAGTGATCGTCTCCGACGGCGAGCGGCTGTCCGTCGATGCGCGCTGGTTGACTGGACGATCGGCCGCACAGCCGGGCAGTCAAGCAGCCACTCGACGATCAACTTGCGTCGCGTGAACGGGCCATGGTCGAAGCCGCACTGACGGAAAGCAAGGGTCGCGTCTCGGGACCGTCCGGCGCAGCGGCGAAGCTCGGCATTCCCCGATCGACGCTCGAGTCCAAGATCCGGTCGTTGGGACTCAACAAGAACCGTTTCAGGACGAATTAACCATAACCTGCCCGCCCTGAGCGCAGTCGCAGGGCCTGTCCCCAGCTGGCGAAAGTTCGCCAATTGGCGAAACTTCACCATCGCCAGTCTTGCGGCGTCTCCCTGCGATTCAATGAGTTAGCGATGGCGCTCGCGTTGCTCTTACTGCGGGCGAGCATGCGAGTCGACGCTCGAATCGTCATTCGACCACGAAGACATCATCGTGTCGCGCTCACGCTCCACGTCGAACAGAGGGCAATGAGATGACAACTCGACTCACACCGCTATTCGCTGCGATGACGCTCGGCCTCGCATTGACTGCACCTGCGGCAACTGCGCAGCCGTCGATGCCTTCTACGTTCAAGACACAGACGATCACGACCGCGTCAGGCGCGGACATCTTCGTCCGTTCTGGCGGTTCGGGTCCCGCCGCGCTGCTCATTCACGGCTACGGCGACACGGGCGACATGTGGGGACCACTCGCCGCGGAACTGGCACGGACCCACACCGTGATCGTGCCGGACCTGCGTGGGATGGGCCGGTCTTCGATCCCGGCAGCTGGCTACGACAAGAAGACGCAGGCCGCAGACATGCGTGCCGTGATGACGGCGCTCGGACACGATCGTTCCGCGGTCGTCGCTCACGACATCGGCAACATGGTCGCGTACGCCTACGCCGCGCAGTACGCGGACAAGGTCGACCGCCTTGTCATGATGGATGCACCGATTCCCGGCATCGATCCGTGGGACGAGATCATCCGCAGTCCCGCTCCTCTGGCACTTCTCCTTTGGCGGTCCTGACGCGGAGCGTCTGGTGCAAGGCCGGGAGCGCATCTTCCTCGATCGCTTCTGGAACGAGTTCGCGGCGGATCCTTCCAAGATCGACGAGGCCACTCGCGCCCACTATGCCGCGCTGTATGCGCGACCAGGTGCCATGCGCGCCGGCTTCGCCCAGTTCGCCGCCTTTTCGAAGGATGCCGAAGACAACAAAATCTTCCAGCGCACCAAGTTGACGATGCCAGTGCTGGCGGTGGGCGGAGAGAAGTCATTCGGTGCGGTGATGGCCGTCAACATGCGCAATGTCGCGTCCGACGTGCGCGAAGCGATCGTCCCAAATGCCGGCCACTGGCTGATGGAAGAGAACGCACCGTTCACCGTCGCGCTCGTGCGCGACTTTCTTGGCAGCCAGCAGGCTGGAGCAGGCGAGCGTCGGACGTCGCCCAAGGAGTTCGAGTTCTCTGGCGGCCTCGACGGCGGGACGGGAACGTCCGCGGTTACGGGAATCCGAACGGTCGTGCTGAAGGGCGAATCCCGATCGGCCCGGCCTCTACACCATCATGTTGCACGTGCCGCCGAACACTCGAATTGCGGCACACGATCACCCCGACGACCGCGTTGCCACCGTCGTGTCAGGAACGTGGTACTTCGGCTACGGCGATCGATTCGACGCCGCCGCTTTGAAGGCGCTGCCGCCGGGCAGCTACTACACCGAGCCGCCCAACCGCGACACACTTCGCCGAGACTCGCGACGAACCTGTCATCGTGCAGATCACAGGTTTTGGACCATCGGCCACCGAGTACGTCGATCCGAGCACAGATCCACGACGGCCTGCGCGCTAACCACCGCGTGTTGGAGGCCCATCGATGTGATCGGAAAGACGCGCTGTGACGTATCGCATTCACCGCTCGCTGCGTGAGAACGACGTGATTCTCGCTCTGAGCGGGGACCTGGACGAGAACTATGCAGTTGAAGTGCAAGCGCTTCTCGCGACTGAAGCCGAGCACCACGTCGTCCTGGACTTGTCCGAGGTGACGCTGGTCGATCGCGACGCGGTGAGGTTCCTCGCTCGCATCGAATCGGAGGGCGCCGTCCTCGTCAACTGTCCCGAGTACGTCCGGAGCTGGATCATTGCAGAGCAGCGCGGCTCATACGAGGAGGAAGTTCGTATGACGACATACACCGTCGTCCACGTGGTCATCAGTCTGGTTGGCATCGGCTCGGGTCTCGTCGTCCTGGTCGGCCTGCTGACCGGGAGACGGTTCGATAGCTGGACGGCACTCTTCCTGGCCAGCACGGTTGCAACCAGCGCAACAGGGTTCGGGTTCCCGGTCGACCGCGTGTTGCCATCGCATATCGTCGGAGGGCTCTCGTTGGTCGTGCTGGGTGTCGCGATCTTTGCGCGTTACGCGCGCCAGCTCGCCGGCCGGTGGCGTGCTGTGTACGTCATCGGTGCAGTGCTCTCTCTGTACCTGAATGTCTTTGTCGGCATCGTGCAAGCGTTCCTGAGAATCCCTGTGCTGCGCACGATGGCGCCGACACAGTCGGAGCCGCCGTTTGTACTGACACAACTCGCCACGTTGGCGTTATTCATCGCGCTTTCGATCGTCGCGGTGCTGAGGTTCCGCCTCCAGCAGGTCCATCCGATTTCAGCCGGTCGGGTATCGGTGTCGAGGGTCTGAGCATCACGATTCAACCGGTCTATTCGCATTCATCGTTCTCAGGAGGAAAGGTTGGCCATGTCTCAGACAAACCGTCTCACGCCTCGCAGCGAAAAGGGTCTGCTGACGCCGGACAACTGCGTCGTCACCTTCATCGATCTCCAGCCGCAGATGATCTTCGGTGTTTCCAGCGTCGATCGGCAATCCATCATCAACTACAACGTGGCGCTCGCGAAGGCCGCTCGCGTGTTCGACGTACCGACGGTGCTCTCCACGGTCGAAACGAAGGCGTTCAGCGGCCACATGTGGCCGCAGGTTCAGGCGGTGTTTCCCGATCAGACGCCCATCGAACGGTCGACGATGAACGCGTGGGACGACGAGAATTTCGTCGCGGCAATCAGGAAGACCGGCCGCAAGAAGGTTGTCTTGGCCGGGCTCTGGACGGAGACGTGTGTCGCCCTGCCGACCATTCAGGCTCTTCACGACGGTTACGACGTACACGTCGTCGAGGACTGCTGTGGCGACGTCAGTCAGTTGGCGCACGAGAACGCCATGAAGCGTGTCATCCAGGCGGGAGCGAAGCCGGTCACGTCGCTCTCCGTGATCCTCGAATGGCAGCGGGACTGGGCCGCTGCGTGAGACCTACGACGCGGTCATGGACATCGTGAAGTCGCATTACGGTGCCTATGGGATCGGCGTCGAGTACGCCTACACGATGGTGCACGGAGCTCCGGCAACCAGTTCCCGGAGTACGTGGTGCCAGCCGCGGCAGTGGCACACGCCTAATCCTGTCGCAGCACGGTAGGAGACGAGCAATGGCTCCAGTGGCTCAAGCCGACTTAATCGTGACGAACGCCAGAGATCACGACGCTCGACAGACGGGCGTCCCGAGGCAACGGCACTCGCCGTTCGCGACGGTCGCTTTGTCGCGGTCGGAAGCGAGGCGGACGTGCGCGAATGGCGCTCGGATCGCACGCAGGTGATTGACGCCGGCGGCCGGCGAGTAATTCCTGGCCTGAATGACAGCCACATTCACGTGATTCGGGGCGGGTTGAACTACCACCTCGAATTGCGCTGGGACGGCGTGCCGTCGCTGGCTGATGCATTGCGCATGCTCCAAGACCAGGCCGAGCGCACGCCGCCGCCGCAGTGGGTGCGCGTGGTCGGCGGCTGGAGCGAGTTCCAGTTCGCCGAGCGCCGTATGCCGACGCTGCAGGAGATCAACGAGGCCGCCCCGGACACACCGGTGTTCGTGCTGCACCTCTACGATCGCGCCTGGCTGAACGCCGCGGCGCTGCGCGCCGTCGGCTATACGAAGGACACCCCGGATCCACCCGGAGGCGATGATCGAGCGCGACAGCCGCGGAAATCCGACCGGTCTGCTCATCGCGAAACCCAACGCGAGCATCCTCTACGCCACGCTCGCGAAGGGACCACGACTCAACGTCGAGGATCAGGCGAACTCGACCCGTCACTTCATGCGGGAGCTGAATCGGCTCGGGCTGACGAGCATCATCGACGCGGGTGGCGGTTTCCAGAACTATCCGGAGGACTACCAGGTCGTCGACACGCTGCACCGCGCCGGCCAGCTGACACTGCGGATCGCGTACAACCTGTTCACGCAGCGTCCCAAGCAGGAGCTTGCCGATTTCCAGCGTTGGACATCGATGGCAACGGTGTACCAGGGCGATGCGTCGTACCGCCTGAACGGCGCCGGCGAGATGCTCACGTTCTCGGCAGCCGACTTCGAGGACTTCCTCGAGCCGCGGCCCGACCTCGCGCCGGCGATGGAAGCGGAACTCGAGGCGGTGGTTCGCCACCTGGCGGAGCATCGATGGCCGTTTCGATTGCATGCGACCTACAACGAGTCGATTACGCGCTTTCTCGATGTGTTCGAGCGCGTGCATCGGGACGTCCCGCTCGATCAGTTGCGATGGTTCTTCGATCATGCCGAGACCATCACCCCGCGAAACATCGAGCGCGTGAAGGCTCTTGGCGGCGGCATCGCCGTCCAGCACCGGATGGCGTACCAGGGCGAGCATTTCGTGGACCGGTACGGCGCTGCCGCGGCCGAAAGCACGCCGCCCGTTCGTCGCATGCTCGAGATGGGCGTGCCGGTCGGGTTGGGCACGGACGCGACGCGCGTAGCCAGCTACAACCCGTGGGTCGCGCTCTCGTGGCTCGTCACCGGCGCGACCGTCGGCGGCCTGACGCTCTACCCGGAACGAAACCGGCTCGATCGCCAGACAGCACTGCAGGCTGTACACGCGCGGCTCCGCGTGGATGTCGCGCGAGGACGACATGAAGGGCCGATTGCTCCGGGGCAGTACGCCGACTTCACGGCGCTCTCGGCCGACTACTTCCAGGTGCCAGACGAGGAGATTCGGAACATCGTGTCTGTCCTCACGGTCGTTGACGGCAAGGTGGTTTACGGCGCCGAGGATTTCTCGCGTCTTGCGCCGCCATTGCCGCCCGCCTCTCCCGATTGGGCGCCGGTTCGGCGGTACGGTGGTTATGCAGCGCCAACCAGCGCCGCGGCCACAGCAGCCGCTTCCGTGCATCGGTGCACGAGCAGGCTGCACGCGCCGGAAGCCACCGTCAGCCGCGGCAGTCTGCAGTCCCTGTGGGGATCCCTCGGGTGTGGCTGCTGGGCGTACTAACGCTGTCGCACCGATGGGCCCTAGCGTTCGCCTGTCTGCTTTTCTGCTCGTGCTGAGCCTGAACAGCGGTGCGGCGACAGCGCAGTCCAGCGCCGATTCGAAACAGACGCCGGGCTCTCGAACCAGGCCCGATTACGAGTTGCTACGCGACGAGGAAGACTGGTCGTTTCTTGCGGATCGCTCACGATCGACCGATGTGTGGGACCCGGTGAAGTTCATCCCCATCGACTGGCCTCGCGCGTCGTATTTGTCACTGGGTGGTGAGGTGCGACAGCAGTACGAACGCTTCGCAAACGAAGAGTGGGGCTCTGAGCGACCGGATGGCAACGGCTATCTGCTCCAGCGGTACATGTTCCATGCCGACGTGCGACTCGGTCACAGAGTTCGACTCTTCAGCCAACTGAAGAGCGGGATCGAAACGGGTCGTGTCGGAGGACCCCGTCGTCCCGACGAGGACCGATTCGACCTACACCAAGGGTACGTGGAACTCAATGTGGGGATGCGACGTCAGACGCGAGCCATCGGTGTCCGTATGGGTCGACAGGAATTCAATTTGGGTTCCAGTCGTCTCGTTTCGGTCCGCGAAGGTCCGAATGTCAGGCAGAGCTTCGATGCCGTTCGCGTGACCGTCCGCAACGATGTGTGGCGGGTCGACGCGTTCGTCGCCAGACCGGTCATCACGACACCGGGCACGCTTGATGACCGCCGAGATGACCATCGTGGCCTCTGGGGCCTGTACCTTGTGCGACGCACATCCTCGGGCCGCCGAGGTGTCGATGTGTACTACCTCGGCTACGAGCGTCAGGATGCTCGATTCGATCAGGGCATCGCCTCAGAGCGACGGCATTCCACGGGTGCGCGCTTGTGGGGACAAGTTTCCGTAATCGACTACAACGCCGAGGCGATCGCGCAATGGGGCACGTTCGGCGAATCACGGATTCGCGCGTGGACGTTTGCATCCGACACGGGGTATCGCATCCAGTTGCCCGGCAATCCAAGAGTCGGTCTTCGCGCCGACGTCACGAGCGGGGATCACAATCGGACGGACGCTACGTTGGGGACGTTCAACCCCCTCTTTCCGAGGGGCGCCTATTTCGGATTGATCGCACCGACTGGTCCGCTCAATCACATCGATCTGCACCCCTCGATCGCGTTCGCTCTGCAGAAGGGCTGGTCGGTCTCCGCGAGTTGGTTGTTCTTCTGGCGCACGCAGCGTGACGACGGTGTCTATGGAGTGCCCGGTAATCTGCTTCGATCAGGTGAGGGAACGCGGGCACGATTCGTCGGGCAATCACCGGGTATTGAGGTCGAATGGCAGGCAAACCCGCATCTGTCGTTCACTGCGGATCTGTCGTCCTTTTCGGCGGGCTCCTTTCTGAAAGCATCGCCGCCCGCACGAATGATTACCTATGTCGCGGCGTGGACAACGTACAAATTCTGAATCCCGAACTCCAAGAGAATGCGATGGCCGCCCTATCGATCTCCGCACCACTTGCTGAAAAGGATGGGGAATGATGACTGTTACTTCTTCGCCTTCATCAGGTGCCTCAGGTCACGAGGTTCCAAGTCCGGTGAAGATCGTCATTGAGCGCCGGGCCCGAGCAGGTGCCGAGGAGGCGCTCAGGGCCTGGGCCGAACGGTTCGTCGCGGAGGCAAGTCAATCGCCCGGACATGAAGGGGGCTCCGTGCTCTCGGGGCCGGGCAGCAGGGCTCATGTCATTTTGTTACGGTTTGACTCGACGGCCTCCCTCGAGCGCTGGCAGGGTTCCCCTGCCTACGAGGCGCTGATGCGCGAGGCGGATGAGGTCAGCAGCCCCGGCGAGGCGTCGCAAATCCGATCGGGCCTTGAGACATGGTTCACCCTGCCTGACATGCCGGCGCCCACGAAACCGCCGCCCAAGTGGAAGATGGCGATCGTCACGTGGGTGGCGTTGCTTCCCATGGTGGTCGCGCTGGCGTACGTCTTCGCGCCGCTAGAGCTGCCGTTCCTCATACAGGCAGCATTGTCGACGGCGATTCCAGTCGCGATGCTGACGTGGATCATCATGCCCCGCGCCACGCGAGCGTTGTACGCCTGGCTGTACACACGATGAAGCACGTACATGTCGCGTGTGTTGGGGCGCGCGTGTCTGCCGAAGGCAGCGGTTCGGGAGACCGCTGCAGCGATGGACGACGACTAGCGCGGGTTTCAAATCGCTCCTGCGACTAGACGTTCTTGCAAACCGTTGATACGGACTCCTGGACCGCACCCGCCAGTCAGCGATCGTTAGCAGCGAGGTGAGCGGGTGGCCTTTGCACTTTGCGAACCGCTTGGGGACGAGGGCTGCCTCTCCGCCCACGTGAGGAGCTTGTCGAGCGCCGGGCACAGGGACTGCCCCCACTCTGTCAGGTGGTACTCGACCTTCGGCGGCACCTGTGCGTGGACGATGCGCGCGACGATGCCGTCGCGCTCGAGCTGACGAAGCTGCTGAATCAGCATCTTCTGTGAGATGGCCGGAATCGCGCGCTCGAGATCCGAGAAGCGCAGCTTCCTGCCGCCGAAGAGATGGAACAGGATCACGAGCTTCCAGCGACCTTCCAGCATCCGGATCGCGTGCTCGATCCCGACGGCCGCCGACGCGGGCGTGTGTTGACGCTTACTCATAGGTGAGTAGCCTACTTTATGGTGCGTTCTTGCGATTTCGTCGTGTTCTCCCTACAGTGATCTTCATGACGACGAAGACGGCGGAACCCATCGATCTGCCCGCACCCGTTGCGGCCTACTTCGCCGCGGATACGATCGGCGCCGAGGCCGTGGCCCAGTGCTTTACTGACGGCGCGGTCGTCATCGACGAACGACAGGAGCACCGGGGCCGCACGGCGATCGCGCGATGGAAGGCCGAGGCGTCTGCGAAGTTCCACTACACGGTCGACCGGCTCGACGCCCACGTCTCAGGGAACCAGACCACAGTGACCGGCCGAGTGACGGGAGACTTCCCGGGCAGCCCCGTCGATCTCCAATACCGCTTCACCCTCGAGGGCGACAAGATTGCTCGGCTCGAGATCGCGCCGTGAGCTTCGACCTCGAACTGACCGGGCGCCGCGCGCTCGTCACCGCCGGCACCAAGGGCATCGGCGCGGCCGTCATCGAGGTGCTGCACAACGCTGGTGCAACAGTCGTCGCAACGGCACGCGCGCTTCCCGCTGACGCGCACTCTGGCGTGCACTACATCGCCGCGGACATGACGACGGCTGCAGGCTGCGCGACCGTCGCGCAGGCTGTCCTCGACCGCCTCGGCGGGATCGACATCCTCGTGAATGTCCTCGGCGGGTCAACCGCACCGGCCGGCGGATTCGCCGCGCTCGACGACGAGGCGTGGGCGAAGGAACTGGACTTGAATCTGATGCCCGCCGTCCGTCTCGATCGCGCACTGCTGCCGTCGATGCTTGCGCAACACGCCGGCGTCATCGTGCACGTCACCTCGATCCAGCACGAACTCCCGCTTCCGGAATCCACGACAGCCTATGCTGCCGCGAAGGCGGCGCTGTCCACCTACAGCAAGGCGCTCTCGAAGGAAGTGAGCCCCAAGGGCGTTCGGGTGGTCCGCGTCTCGCCGGGCTGGGTCGAAACGGAGGCGGCCGTCGCGTTGGCCGAGCGGCTGGCGGAAGAGGCGGGCACCGACTACGAGGGCGGCAAGCAGATCATCATGCGGTCGCTCGGCGGCATTCCACTTGGACGACCTGCCAAGCCGCGAGAGGTCGCAGATCTCATCGCGTTCTTGGCATCTCCGCGAGCGAGTTCCATCACGGGCACCGAGTACGTGATCGACGGCGGAACGATCCCCACTGCCTGACGACCCCGGATCCTGAGGCGGTCGCGCTCCTACGCCTGGGCCCGCACCCCGAAGAACTGCTGCGCAATCGCCTTTCGGAACGCTTCATCACCCATCTGCAGTCGAGTCGCGTACGTCGCTTTCGCGTCGGCGCCAGCCACGTAGCGAAGCTGATCCTTGCCGTCGGTCGCCGCCTCGTAGACGACCTCCGCGATCTCTTCCGGAGCCGAGTACGTGGCCATCTGTTTCGGATCCGTGATCGCGTTCATCACGTGAGTGACGAGCGCGTCATAGGCCGGGTGGCGGCCAACGTCGAACGAGCGCGTGAAGAAGTCAGTCTTCATGCCTCCAGGCTCGATGATCTTCAGGCCGATCCCGAATTGACTCAGCTCGAAGGCCATGCCTTCGCTCCAACCTTCGAGCGCCCACTTCGTCGCGTGGTACATCGAGTTGAGCGGAACCGTGATGAGGCCGCCGATTGACGTCGTGTTGATGAACAACCCCCCTCGCTTCTCTCGGAAGTGAGGCGTGAAGGCCTTTGTAACGCGAATCGGCCCCATCAGGTTCGTGTGTAGCATCCGGAGCATCTGCTCGTCGGTGACACCCTCGAGCGGTCCCGACATCCCGTGCCCGGCGTTGTTAAAGACGACGTCAACATCACTGCGGGCAAGGGTCGCGCTCGCGGCTTCGCCAATCTGCTGTGGATCCGTGATGTCGAGCGCGAGCAGGACGACGTTGGGAAGCGCCGCGAGCTCAGTCTCCGTCGACGGATTTCGCATGGTGGCGACCACCGTCCAGTCCCGCGATGCGAACAGCTTCGCCGAGGCCCGTCCGAGCCCCGAGGAGGCGCCGGTGATGAAAATCGTTCCGCGGTGGCTGCTCACAATGTCATCCCTCCGTCCACTGGTAACACCGCGCCCGTGATGTACGAAGCCGCGTCCGAACACAACCATGTCGCGGCGGCGGCAACCTCCTCGGCTTTTGCGATGCGGCCCATCGGCGTCTGTTTTTCGTAGTCGGCCCGTGACGTGGGCGTGCTGTTGACGACGTTGCTGAACAGCGGCGTCTCTATCGAACCGGGTGCGATTGCGTTCACGCGGATCCCCTGAGACGCGAACTCCCTCGCTGCGACCTTTGTGACGCCGACCACGCCCCACTTGCTCGCAGAGTAGACGGGATAGCCCTCGAACACTTGCAGGGCGGCAACCGACGTCATGTTGACGATCGCTCCGCCGCGGCCGTTCTTCAAGATGGCCGGTAGCTGGTGCTTCATGCCCAGCCAGGTCCCAGTCAGGTTGACACCGATGACCCGCTGCCACGTCTCGAGGGTGCACTCCACCGTATTCCCCGTCCAGGGCGAGACACCGGCGTTGTTCACGGCGAAGTCGAGGCGGCCGAAGTCCTTGAGTGCGACCGACACAGCCTCTCGCGCGGCCTCTTCCGTCGCCACATCGCCGACAACCACGACGCCCGTTCCGCCGCTGTCCTGGACGAGCGCCAGCGTTTGCATCAGCGGCTCCTGGCTTTGGCCGCTCAACACGACGTGGGTGCCCAGCTTCGAGAATGCGATAGCCGTGGCCTGGCCGATACCCTTGCCGGCGCCGGTCACGATAGCAACGCGGCCGGCGAATTCGTGCGGCATGTCGTCACGCTAGCGCCGGCGAAGAGGCAGGTATTGTAAGAACTTGCGCAATCGGAGCGGGAGCTACTTCCGTGCCGAATATGTCCCTGGAGTTGTACCGAGCACTCGACGGAACGCCCGAGTGAAATGCGGCTGATCATGAAACCCTGATTCCACGGCGATCTGCGCCAACGGCAGTCGGCCGGCCTTGATGAGCCGAAGCGAACGCTGAACCCGCTGCCGCAAGACGAACTGGTGTGGGGGCAAGCCGACCGTCGCTCGGAACTGACGGGCAAAGTGAAACGGGCTGACGTGCGCCTGCTCGGCCAGACTAAGCAGCGAGATGCTCTCGCTGAGATGTGACTGAACGAAGTCCACGACGCTGCGAAGCTGGTATGCGTTCAACTTTCCTCGCAGCGACGGGATCTTCGGTTTCGCGATGGCATAGGTTGAGAGTAAATGGAGCGTAAATCCGATGGTCAACGTCTCCGAATACAGGCCACCGTTGGCCCCGTCGCTGACAAGCTCTGAAAGAAACGCATTGGTATAGCGCGCAATTGTTGCGTCGTTCCGCGAGCGCTGCGTGGCGAATGCGATTCGATCTGCGGGTAACCCATCTCTCACCACATCGGCAACGAAGCGGGGATCGAGCACCAACGATACTTGATCAAATGTGTGCAGCCACCGTGGAGTATTCAGCTCACCATCCGTGAGCAGATGGCAGTCGGACGGGTTCAACACACCTTCAGTCCAACCTCTACCACCTCTCCATCCAAACGGAATAGGCCTGGTGCTCGTACTGACCGAGACGCCATGTCCAATGACATAGTGCTCAGGCAATTCTTGCGGCTCGAGCCGGTGCCGCTCGACGACGATGCCGCGCCATCCGAACGGACCGCTGCTCAACAGCACGGATCCGGCGGGCGCACAAGGAAACCCCTTACCGTTCGCGACGTCGACGAGTGTGATGTCACTCGCGTGCGGAAGGCTCACAGGCGCAATCGTCGCGCTGCGGGGACGGTCGGTCAAGCACCAACGTCACCCAGCTCCCGGCGGACTCAAGTTCCAAGCGTGCCCCTTCAACAGATGCAGCGGTTCGATAGACCGGCGCCTGCCGAAGCCCCGCCGACGCGCACGACGAACGCTTTGCAATGGCCGGCTGAAAAGCCGGCCGTTGCTGTGTACGTGGCCATCGCAGCTCTTATCGTGATCAACGCCGACGAGAGGACGTGACACTGCGGAGACGAATTCAACTATCTGACTGTCGACGCGTGGATGCTCAACGAGGAGAAGCGGTGGGGTCGCTGCGCGCAGCGTCGATATGCGCGAGCGATCATTACGCTATGGCTAGACTGCTCGTTAGACTCCAGATCTTTCTGGCTTACCGGCTCGCTGCCGTCCGCGGACGTCCGCCTTTCCGGCCATTCAGTCGAGCGGCACGGGCTTTAGCCATACTCTTTTTGCGACCTGGTACAGACGCAAAGCCGGTGAATTCGAGGTTCGTGTTCACGCGATCGAGATCCCCTTTCAACAGCAGGACATCTCCCCTCGGCCTTACGGATCTACCGAGCGCCTTCAAGGCTTGAAGGTGAGCCACCGCAGCATCACGAATCGCCGATTTAGCCTTAGCACGCGTATCCGCTGCCGCATATACGCCGGACAATCCCGGAACCCAGGCGCTGAACGTACCGTTTGGTTCCTGCTCGATGACAACGGGAAAATAATTCGTCATTTCAGGCCTGCTTCTTTCAAGATGCGATTGGCCAATCCGGAGCCCACTTCCTTCTTGGTATGCACCGCAATCGTGATGACGTGGCCGGTACCCGGATGGATGAATTGGCGATGGCTTCCTCTACCGGTGCGTTGTTCCACGTATCCTGCAGCCTTCAATCGGCGAATTAGCTCACCCCACGTCACAGGAGATAATAACCCAACGATGGGTTATTATCAATGCGGGTAGATGCTTCGTACTTGCGAGGCCGAGTCTACGGAACTGCCCAAGGTGTGGGTCAACGACAGATCAGAGCCACAAAAATCGTTACCCGGTGGTTACCTGGCGCGAAAAAGCGCCCTGATTGCTAGGAAAAACGTGTCCCCGCACTCGGTTCGGGACCGAGGGGTCGGAGGTTCAAATCCTCTCGCCCCGACCAACTTTTCCTAGGAAACATCACAGAGTTCAGTCTGCTAGACCACTCGGTTTCGCCCGAGTGGTCAGTCCCTCAAATCGCTCTTCAGTGGGTCTCCCAGCCGCAGAACGACTGTTATGGCTGAAAATCGTTAGGCTGTTGTTAGGCTAAATTACCCGCCACAACTGCGGGCAGGAACGCAAGAATTGAATCTCAATGGCCGGTAGGATGCCGGCCATTTCGCTGTACTGGGCCAGGCGTTAACCCCCCAGGTTGGTCGCGCCGGGTCTGACCGACCTCGATGCTTAGGGCAAGCGGCGCTGGTCTCTCGCGCGTTGGAAGGCAGGTCCATAAACGGCCCAATTGACAGTGTATGCACGATTGTGCATACACTGTGGAGCGATGCCCGACGATGGCGAATGGGACCCGCGGAAGGCAGCTGCGAACCTCAAGAATCACGGCGTAGACTTTGCCGAGGCAGTCGCCGTCCTGCCGATGAGCAGGCCATCACCATTCGAGACGATGAAGGGGAAGGGGACGAGGAACGTTTCGTAACGATCGGGATGGACGCACTCGGAAATGTGCTCGTTGTCGTCTACACCTGGCGCGGCGAACGGCCGCGCCTTATATCTGCTCGTAAAGCAAAACCGCTCGAGCAGTACGGGAAAAAGCCATGAAAGCACAGCACGACTTTGCGAGTGGCAAACGCGGGCCCGTCTTGAAGGCGCCGGCAGGGAAGACGCGGATCACGATCCGCATCGATGACGATCTGTTGCAGTGGTTTCGCAAACAGGTTCATGGCGCCGGTGGCGGCAGCTATCAGACGCTCATCAATGCGGCACTGCGGGAGTACGTCGGCACCAAGCGCGAGCCGCTTGAAGCGACACTTCGGCGGGTCTTGCGTGAGGAATTACCTCGCGATCTGAAGAAGGCTGCCGGCCGCTGAAAATCAGCGCGAGGGTGGCGCGGCCGACTGCCCCCCAGAATACCCTCGATAGAACGCCGCGACTTCCTGATCTCGCGACCTGCTGTTTGTACTTTTCGTGGCTACTTGCTCAGCGCCGCCGGCCAATTAACGAAGAGTGTGATCGGCGTGGCGGTCGCATCTTCTAGCGATCGGTTGACCAGGAACCGGCCGTCCCTGGTCACGTCGTATGGCGCCGCGACTGTACGGAACCTCGTTTGGAACAGCGGTTGTGTCGCACCCACTTCGACAGATGACTCGCCCAAACTGATGGCAACGGCCATTAACGTGTTGTCGCCGCGGATGTAGAACAGTTCCTTTCCGTCGTGGCGCCATCGCGGCGAGCCGCCACCATCGGTCGAGATAGGCTCGCGGCGGCCGCCTCTGTGAAACGGTGCAACATACACCTCGGTGCGTCCGGTTTCGTCGGAGCTGTACGCGACCCACCGGCGGTCTGGAGAGAACTGTGCGGACCCTTCAGTGAATCGCATGTTGGCAAATGAAGATACCTTCGCATCTGCGCCGAGCGGCAGGACCGAGATGTCGGCGCCCGGAGATTCTGATTGAAACAACAGAAATCGACCGTCGGAGGACCAGCTGGTTGGGATTTCAACACCGTCGCGATCCAGCAATCGCTTCTCCTCACCGGCTCCGCTCAGGGTCTTTTCGTACAAGTTCAGGCCCCTGTCACCAGCGCGACGCGCGGTGAACGCCAGGCGGTCACCGTTCGGCGACCAAGCAGGTGCAAAATCATCCGACGCTTCGAATGTCAGGCGCGTCCGTCCTCCACGCGTCGTGTCATACAGCCACAGATCCCTCGTTCTCGTTGCCTCATCGTACAAACTGACTGCCACGTGCCGTTGGTCCGGCGACAGTTGGACGTAACTGAAACCTTGAGGTTCACTCAGGTCGCCGAGCTCTTTGCCATTACGATCGAGCCAGACGAGGGCCGATTTCTCGATGCGGCCCGCTTGATACACGAGCACGCCCGATTGTGAGACCGCAAAGACGCCACTGGATGACGGCGCACCGCCAATCAGAAGCTGCTCGGCCAGCGGCATCGGCTCACCATTCAATTCCAGCCGATTGGCATCGAAGCGTTGGGCCATCAGAGTGTCGTCGCGCACGAAGAGCAGAAACCCGTTGGCGTACACCGGCAGGAAACCGCCGTCGATCAATTTGATGCGCTCGTCTGAATCGACCGACCCCACGTACACGGTTCCACCACGTGTGCTTCCCAGCAGACTGAGGGAATAGAGAAATCTCCGGCCATCAGGGAGGAAAAAGGGTGCATCGTGCGAAGTCTCGCGACTCTCATCGCGCGACGTGACCGGCGAGGCGGCACCACCGGAAGCTGAAATGCGAAGAATCGAACCGCCTCCTGCGAACAGGATGACGTTGTCGCGATTCCACGTGCCGGTGGAAAAGTTCCTCGGGCGGTCGTGCAGTGTCAACACAGCACCACCAGAAGCTTCGATGCGTTTGAGATTATCGTCTGCGACGAACGCGAGATGCCGACCGTCGGCGGACCAGAACGGACTGCTGGCACCTTCGGTGCCGGGTAGGGCCCGCACGTCTGTACCGTCCAGCGGCCGAACCCACAAGACGAGACGGCCATCTGGCCCCGGCGCGACAAGGGCGAGGCGTTCGCCATCGGGAGAGAGCGCCAGGCCTCGTCCAAATCTCGGAACGCCGGTCCGCGCCGCAGATGCAGCAGCATTCACGTCACCGGCCGGTGGCAGAATCAGGCTTCGATAGGTGGCTCCTGGCGCCGCTGGCTGAGTCGCAGAGCGGACGAGCAACGATGCAAGAGCGAGAGAGAGTACGCCGAGCGCAGCGACGAAGATCCACGCGAGCCAATGACTTCGGGCGCCCGCCGGCGCGCCTTCAATAGCGCCGGTTGCGGCATCCCGAATCTCAAGACGTGCATCGGCGATGTCATGCAGACGCTCGCGGGGATCCTTCGTCAGGCAACGCCGTAACATTCTTTTGATTGCTGTCGGTGTCGAAGATGGAAGGGCGTTCCAATCAGGTTCGGTCTTGAGGACCGCTGCCAGGACATCCGATACGGTGTCGTCCTCGGGTGCGAACGCGCGCCTCCCTGCGAGCATTTCAAACAGCACGCATCCGAAAGCCCAGATATCGGCGCGTTTGTCGACCGACTTCCCGCGCGCCTGCTCCGGCGACATGTAGGCAGCCGTACCGAGAATCACACCCATCCCGGTCATTGCCGCTGGACTCGTGATCGTCGGCGAGAGAGACAGCGACGTTACCCTCGTTCCGCTCCCATCTCCACCGAGTGCTTTGGCGAGTCCGAAGTCCAAAACTTTCACGTTGCCATCCGGGCGCAGCTTGATGTTCGCGGGTTTCAGGTCGCGATGGATGATGCCGTGATCGTGTGCGGCCTCCAACGCATCGGCGATCTGTTTTGCAATGGTTACCGCTTCATCCAACGAAATCCGACCTTGCTCGATCCGGTCGGCGAGCGTCGGCCCCTCGACCATCTCCATCACGAGGGCTTTGATTCCGTCGGCCTCCTCGACGCCGTGGATGATCGCGATGTTGGGATGATTCAGTGCGGCCAGCGTCTTCGCTTCACGGTCGAAGCGGGCGAGTCGCTCGGGATCGTGCGCGACCGACTCGGGGAGGATCTTGATCGCGACGAGTCGATCTAGTTTGGTGTCGCGCGCGCGGTAGACCTCTCCCATCCCGCCGGCGCCAAGCGGCGCGACGATTTCATACGGGCCGAGCCGGGTTCCGGCAGACAGCGGCATGCCTCATCGCCCTCGTGACAGGCACTCATTCTAGTGAGTCGGCCACCAGTTCGGAAGCCCGGTCTTCTAGTTATCATCACCGCGCGCGTCGCGTGCCCACGTTCGTGTTGGCGGTCCGTGGGTTTCGAGCCGAGGCCCGATCACCTCTATCCGCGATCAGGTGCGCGTTCGGTGCCATCCACAGCAGCGGCGTTCGGGCGGTCAACAACCGTTAGCCTGTCGTTAGCCACGACCCGAGATCGCGTCGATTCGCAAGGAAACCCAGGACTTCTGAGCTCGGTTCGGGACCGAGGGGTCGGAGGTTCAAATCCTCTCGCCCCGACCACTAAATCCCAAAAACATTAGTAAAATAAATTCGATCGGTCATGGTCGGCGGTAACCGGCCATGGTTCGCCGTGTACGGAGGAAAAAGGTTACCCTGTGGTTACCCTGAACTGAGTCGGCCCGGCCCACGGTGGGGCCTAAAACGTTGGACACAACGGCCGGTCGGATGCCGGCCATCTTTTTTGCAGCTGGGGCAAGCCGCCGGACGACCACACGCCTCCGTCCTTGAAACCGCGTGCTGAACGCCGGAAGTCGTATCGCAGAGAGAACTGACGCAGGGAAGAAACGACGTGAACACGATTTGGGTTTGATTGGATTGGTAGACGGGCGACTATTCTTTGCCGGGTAGAGAGGGTCCAACTAATGTCAAACGAGTCGCGCGCTCGGATACCAACAGGAAGACGGAAGTTTTCCGTGGGCGATTCCGCGTACGTGAACGATCAGGCGCCGGCTGACTACCGAGAACGAACCGGGATCATCACGGAAGTCGGTCCAGGCAAGTCCGAGTACCGTATCGAATTCGAAGACGGCCAGACGCCGACGACTGGTTACCTGATGTCGTCGTGGTTGGAGAAACGATAGAAAAGACCACGGATGGCTACGTTTTCGGTGCAAGTGAAATCGCACGACGCAGCCACTTCTTGTCGCTCGGGAGCGCCAATACAGCGGTCTCTGCGCGGGTGAGTACCTGATAACTTATCGAACCCTGTTTAGGCCCGAACAATCCCTTCCCGCGCCTTCTGGTCATGATCACCAGGCCGACGGCTGTGCTTGAGGCCAGCTTCGCAATTGCATCGGCGGGTTTCCCGGCCGCCACGTGACACTCCGTGACAGCCCAGGCGAGTTGTTCCTTCAGCTTCGTGAGTTCCGCCAGCGCCTTCCGGCGTCGCCTCTGGTTCCGGCGCGTCTCGTCGATCTCCAGCCATGGCAGGTCGGCGATTGGCTCGACGACGTGAACGAGCTGTAACTGTACGCCGAGCTCTCGAGCGGCCACCGCAGCTGCGAGTGCATCTGCTCGATCGCGCGGTCCAAGATCGAGAGGCGCGAGCGCCCACTTACCGGGCCAGCTCTGCGATGGCCGGGCTACACGCGTCTCCAGAGGCGGTGTGGCAAGAATGGGTAATGACGACTCGCGAAGCACACGGTGGGTGGTGGATCCAAGCATCATGCGACTCGCTCCGGTCAGGCCGTGCGATCCCATGACGATCAGGTCGCATTTGAAACGTTCAGCGCTTCGAACAATCTCTTCGTGCGGTTTACCGACTGCCACGTCAATCGTCGTTGATTTCATGGCAAGACCATGAGTCACCGCGGCTCGCTTAACAAGGCGTTGCAACTCGGCGCGGCCTTTGTTGAGCAGGAATCCATCGCCGTATTGGACGGCTGAAGCGGCAGCGAGCATCGGATCTTCAATGAAAATCGCGACCAGCTTCCCACGGGTTCGAGTCGCAAGCATGGCTGCATGACCCAACGCATGGCGGGAATGCTCAGAGAAATCAACCGGACAGAGAATCGTGCGAAACAGCCTCGTTTGTGGCGACATGAAGGATGAGTCTACATGCTAAAACTCACCGTCACGGTGAGAATGAACGGCTGGGCCCGTCCGTTGAGCTGCAACGGCGAATAGCGCCATTGCTTCACTGCATCGACCGCCGCTTTGTCGAGGAGCGGCTCGGATCGGAGAACCCGGACGTCGCGGACGATGCCTTCGGGATTGACCGTCGCTTCAAGGATCACGATACCTTCTTTTTTCGCGCTGATAGCAATTTGCGGATACTCGGGGTCGACGCGGTGCAGCAGCGTCGGCTGGCCAATCTCGCCGCCAATCCGAACCGGCGTCACCGGCGCGGGCGGCGGTGGAGGCAGTGGAGGCGGAGCAGGCATCATGGGAATCCCTCCGGCAATTCCGCCGGCGATTCCGCCAATCACACCACCTTCAACGCCGCCGGGCACGAATTCCTGCTCGGGCACGGCAGGTAAGCGCTCCGGTAGAATCGCCGCTGGCGCTTCAACGGGGGCGAGTATCGCAGCCTTCGCCGGTTCCATTTTCGGCACAACCTTTGGTTTCGTCGGCTGCGCTTTCTGTGGAGCGGCAGGCGGCGGAGGTGGCGGTGGCGGTGGCGGCGGAGGACTCGCAACCACGAACGCAAGCATATCCGGCGGTTCTGGCAGCTGCTCCGAAATGTAGAGCAGCGGAACCAGGATGACCAACGCCAAAATCGTCGCGTGCGCCAGCATCGATCCAATCACTGTGACCATCCGCTTTCGGAGCGAGGCGCGCGGAGAATTGACCGCTTCGAACATTTTCAACCTCCTGGTGATTACGACGCCACCACAGGTCAACCGGATGCATCGATTGCAGTTGCATTCTCGTTGCCACGCCGCAGAAGGCATCGTGACGGAAGTTGTGTGTTGCCACCTTTCATTCTGGACGGGACCTTTCAAACTGAAAGGTTCAAGCCCGGCTCGACGTTCGAAACACTGGAGATTGTCCGACTTTCTCGCGGCGAGCGGCTTGCTTCATGAAGCAGCATGCAGACCAATGTGAGCTTTTCACGAATTCTCTGCGCGGTCGACTTCTCCGAACCAGGTCGAGCGGCATTTCAGCAGGGATTGGTTCTGGCCAAGGCGCACGGCGCTCTTTTGAGTCTTGTCTTCGCTGTTCCACGCAGTGTGCGATTCAACTGGCGCGCGCTTGAGCGCATTCGTGTGATGGCCGAGCTTCGCCGCATCGCAAGTGCTGAGGGTGTGTCCCTGAGCGTCAGTGAGCAGCAGGGCGACCCAGCAGGAATCATTCTTCTCCACGCGAGGGCAAGGAAGCATGATTTGATTGTGATCGGCACGCATGCCCGAAGTGGACTGGAGCGGCTTCGATTCGGTTCAGTCGCGGAACGCGTAGTCGCCGGTGCCCCGTGCCCTACGCTTGTTGTGCGCTCGACAGAAGGTGCGCGCGTCGAGGACAACACCTTCAGTCACATCCTTTGCCCCGTGAATGTCTCGCCAGCTTCGGACATTGCCGTCGAAGGCGCGATGAAGCTGTTGAGGCGCGGCGGCCGGAAGTTGACGTTGCTTCATGTCGGCCCGCTGCAGCGGGCGCGTGCAGCACGAATGCAGCTTCAGCAACTCGCGCTCGCTGGCGCAGACCTTGGTGGAAAGATCCACGCCCGTCTTGCCGGCGGCCCTGTGGCATCGGGCATCCTCGATGTCGCAGCAGAGCTGAAGCCGGATCTCATTGTGCTGGGTATGACGTCGCGAAGCGGGGTGCGAAGGTGGTTCAATTCGATTACGGGCCGGATAGTGCGGGGATCGACGTGCCCCGTCCTGGCGATACCTGGGAAAGACTTCGGCAGCCAGCATCTCTATGCCAATGTCTAGGGCGTTAGGGGCTTTTCAGCGGATGATTCCCTTTCGCTATCCGGAAACAGCGGCGATCGTTCGTAACCGGTAACTAAACCTTGTTACTGAACGTGTGCTTCGACCATCCAGAGCAGCTTGTCGATTCCGCGGGAGACCTCGGTAAAGAGATCAGCAGTGTCAGCATCCTTCAATTCCGCGGCCTCATCAATTGCATGTCGGGCGCTTTTCGCGAACGTGGCCAGCGCCGTACGCATGGCCTCGACGTGAGCGGTCCACTCTCCAGTCGTGGCGGAGTACTCGGGCAGTTTCGATCGGCGCGATACGTTCTGCACCGTACCCTCCGCCGCTCCGCCTAACGCGACTCCGCGTTCGGCAATCAGATCCACGTACTCGCGGGCCGTATCCGCCACGCGATCGAACAAATCGTGGAGTCCTACAAAGTTAGGACCTTTCACGTTCCAGTGGGCATGTTTCGCTTGGAGCTGGAGATCGATGGCTTCGGCTAACCGCTCGTTGAGCAACCGCACGATCGACTTCCGTGTCGGCTCCGCGAGATCATTGCGCGTCGCGTACATGGTCTTCCTCAATCCTCAGGGATGATTCTACACACTAGCACAACCTCGATCAGGATTAGCGGCGGAAGCTCGTCCAAGACTTGCTTACGGCGGTGCGCCGCACTATCCTCGCGAGATGTCGAGACGCTCCAACATGGTCGCGGCGAAAGTGTCTGGCACACCCCGCTGAATGCCGTCAGGTGAGGGCACGGTAACCCGATGGAGGGCTCATGGGAAGTCCTGATGAACCGCCAAATCCAGACGTCGTCGACCAGGCCTCGAAGGACTCCTTCCCCGCAAGTGATGCGCCAGCATGGACATCTGTCGTGACTGTAATTGCTGAAACGAACCCAAACGAGAATTCGCGTTCGAACAGGGGAGGTCACCATGAGAACGGAAGAGAGCCCGGCAACGGAGATGTTGAGTGATGCGGCGCTCGATCAGTTGTTTCGCGACGCCCGTAGGCGACTTCACCTTTTGCCGGCGACGCGGGTGTGCAGGTACTCACAAGGGGAGGATGTCCAGGTTCCCGCGAAACCATTCTCAGGTTCCGATTGGACAAGGCTGTAACGTTGCAGGCTGAGCGATAATAGCCTGGTGCGGAGATGGCAAAGCTCATTCTCGGAATAGCCGGAGGGTTGATGGCCGCCTTTCTCGTGGGGTGGCTCATCGGTGCGTCGGGCCAATCCGACGCCACCCGTACGCTGACGACCACCGAACTGAGAGGAGAACTGGTCGGCGCGCGTGCAGCAATCCTCGACGCTCGTGTAGCGATCTACAGCGTCAACTTCGGCGAAGCGAGTCAACATCTGGAAAACGCCCGGGGTTTGCTGCGTCGCGCAGAGGAACGGTTCAAAGGCCTTGCCCGAGACGACGAAGTGAAAAGGGTGCAGGCAGCCCTGACGACGATCGATGACGCCCAACGCATGGCGGGTAAGCTCGATCAGAGCGCGAACTCACGCGCGGGCGAGGCGGCGAAGATGCTCGCAGACCTGCTGGACGCGGAGGGTAAACGTTGACTCAACCGCGGGCCGAACCCTAGAGTCGCGTCATCGCTTCACGTACGCCAGGAGCTGACGCGTGAGATCGGCCTTGACGGATTCATACTGAGAACCCTTCGGCCACCGAACACAGATCTCGAATGTGTGGTGGGCGTCCGCCGCCTTTGGATCGACGCACTCGGCACACCAGGTCCACGACTGATCGGGCGGTTCGAAAATCCGTTTCACCTGATAGGGCAGATCGTTATCGCGAATAACCTCGTCAACCATCTTCATCATTGTCGAACTGTTAAACATAGGTGCCCTTCAGAATGCGGCCAAGTCTACGGCTGTGCGTTGAGACAGCGCCGTGCATCTCTCCCAGCATAGTATGTGAAGCCCTGGGCTCTTTGCACGTCTGAGGGTGCCTCACATCAGAGACGGACCGTTCCAAGAACCGCTAGGATGGATTCCTGAGCTTCAGGACGGTGGTACGCGTGCCGCATCCTGGGAGCGGCTGGGCGGGGAACCGTTAGAGAGGGTATGACTGTCACGAAACGTCAGCCGTTCGAGTCAGTCGATCGAGTAATCGCCGTAGGCCGTTCGTCGATCAATGTGCCTTTCCACAGCGGTGCGCCCGTCAATGCGGCGGCCCGTGCGATCACGTGAGCGGCGACAGCCGTTGTCAGCATCATGAACGCGCCGATGCTGCCGGCCCGGATCACAACGGATACCTCCGGACGCTGGATGGCGAGCCCCGCCAGCAAACAGCCGAGACCCAGCGTCGATGCCTTCGTCGATGCCTGCATGCGTGTGAAGACGTCAGGCATCCGAAGGACACCAACAGCCGCGAGCAGGGCCAAGGTAGCGCCAGCCACGAACAACGCGCCCGACACCAGGTCTGTCATGATCGTTCTTCCCTCTCCACGTATCGCGCGTAAGCGACGGTGCCTACGAAACTGATCAGCGCGATGACAATCGCTACGTCGAGGAACGCCTGCTCGCCTGTGGCGGCAGCGCCCACGACAATCACACCGACGATCAGGACGCCGATCAGATCGATGGCGACGACGCGATCGGGCAGAGTGGGTCCGCGCACGACCCTCACAAAGGCGAGCAAGGCCGTTACAGTCAGCATCAAGAGCGCAATCCCAATCGTGATATCCAGCATGACACCCTAGCCCAGCAGTCGGAGAACTCGTCGTTCGAACCCTGTCTTGATCTCGGTGCGAGCGTCGTCGGCGCTCGCCATGTACATCACGTGCACGTACATCACCTTGCGATCGTCGGAGACGTCCAGCGCGACACTCCCTGGCGTGAGATTGATCAGCATGGCCAGAAGGAGAATCTCCGAATCGTGCGTTGCGTCGAGGGGAACCGCAATAATGCCGGGTGTCATCTGAAAACGCGGTGTCGCCACGTCCAGCGCCAAGCGCATGTTTGCGAGTATCAGTTCCCAGAGAAAGAAACCTGCCAGGCCAATCGCGAAATACACTTTACTGACGTAGCGAGACGGCGCGAGCACCCCACCTTTCACCAGCGCCATCAGTAACAAATACCCCAGGACATAGCCAGCGATCAGACTCGTCAGGGAGAAGTCGCCCTGCAGCGCTGCCCAGGCAAGAGCGAGCAGAATGTTGCCGACCAGCATCTATTGCCCTCCCAGAACTGCGCGAAGGTATCCGTCCGGCTGAAGCAGTTGCTCAGCGGCACGACGGGAGACATTGAGCACCGGTTCCGCAGCAAGCGCCAGGGTCAGTGTGAGTATCGCAAGGACAACAATAGGTGCGAGCATCGCCCTTTCGACTGGCGCGATACTGGCTTCTGGCGGAGCTGGCTTCCAGAACGCCTCGTCCCAGAGTCGGGCCATCGACAGCGCTGTCAGGAGACTCACAGCAAGCGCGATGCCTACCAACCAGTAGTGGCCGACGTCCAGTGCCGCTTCGACGATGGCGAGCTTCGCGATGAAACCCGAAAGGGGAGGCACGCCGGCGAGCGAGAACAGCGGAATCATGGCTAGAACCGCGACGGCGGTATGCGTGCGATACAAGCCGCCGAGCTCTGACAGTTGCGTTGTTCGGCGCAGACGCAGAAAGAGACCGCTCACGAGAAAGAGGTTCGTGATGACGAGTATGTGGTGGAGCATGTAGAAGATCGAGCTCGCCAAAGCGAACGGCGTCCACAAGGCCAAACCGAGCGTGGTGAAGCCGATGTGACCCACAAGATTAAATGAGAGTACCCGGCGGAAATCCCGTTGGCCCAACGCCGCAACCATGCCTACGACCATCGTCGTCACCGATAGCACGAGCACGACTGAATACATTCCGCCTGCGCCATCGCGGAACAAGAGAGTGAACACTCGAATGAGGGCATAGACGCCGACTTTCGTCAGCAGTCCGGCAAACAGCGCACCGACCGCTGCCGGCGGCGTGTGATAAGACGCGGGCAGCCAGAAGAATAATGGAAAGAGCCCGGCTTTGATCCCAAACGCAATGACGAAAAGCATGGACAGCGTAGCGTCAAGAGCAGGAGTGCGACGTTCCGGCCAGGCGCGGGCCAGGTCGGCAAAATTCAGAGTCCCGGCCTGCCCGTACAGTAGGCCAATGGCGGTCAAAAGTAGCGCTGATGCGAGCAGGTTGAGCGCAACGTACGTGAATGCCGCGTGGAGCTGTGAATTGGTGCGATACAGCGACATCAACACGAACGACGCGATCAACATCACTTCGAACCAGACGTACAAGTTGAAGATGTCACCCGTCAAGAAAGCGCCTGACACGCCCATTAGCAGGACGTGGAGTAACGCGTGATAGCCGAACGCTTCACGCCGGGGATCGACCCCGGAAAATGAGTTCCCCGTGACCACCACGCCGACGACCCCGACCATCACGACGAGCAGTGCACTGAAAAGATCCGCCACCAATGTGATCCCGAATGGCGCCGGCCACGCCCCGATTTGAAGCACCTGAATGCCACCGGCTTCGACTCGGGCAAGCACCGCGACGGCGGCCGCGAGGATGCCGACGGCACCCGCGAACGCCACCGCCCTCAACAATTGTGGGCGCTGCGGCATCATGGAGATGGCGATCGCCGTTGCCAGCGGGATCAGGATGGGAAGGACCAGGAGCATCAGGTGCTTTGCGGTCCAACTTCGTCTATGTCGTCAGTGGCTGCCAGGCGGTTGACACGGTGCGCCAGCACCAATGAGAAAGCAAGGACCCCAAAACCGATGACGATGGACGTGAGGATCAGGGATTGTGGGACCGGGTCGGCCACCGCCGAGTGCAAAGCGGTCGCTCCCTCCGGGATGAGCGGCGGCTTGCCACGCGTCAGCCCCGCTGCGGTGAAGATGAGAACATTTGAACCGCCCGCGAGCAGACTGAGTCCCACGATGAGCTGGGCCAGGCGTCGTCTCAGCATGAGGTACAGGCCCGTCGCGTAGAGGACGCCAGCAACGATGGCCAAAAGCAGCTCCATGTCAGTCCTCGCTCAACACGACATCACCCAGCGTGAAGACAATGGTCAGCACGACACCAATGACGGCGAGAAAAACCCCCACGTCGAAAAGCAGCGGTGTGCCAATAAGGACGCCTGCCGGTTCTGGACCAAGCGACGTCCAGGTCGCTGTCATGAACGGTTGGCCCATGAAAATGCCAATCATGCCGCTGGTGAGCGCGATGAGAAGCCCCATGTTGAGCAGGGTCGACGGATCAACCAGGAGTGCGCGGCGGCTTGCAGAGAAGCCTGACGCAATAGCGTAGAGCACGAACGCGGCGGCCACGACCAGACCGCCCACAAAGCCGCCTCCTGGCGCGTTGTGGCCGCGCAACAGCAGAAACAGCGCGAACAGCAGGAGGAGGGGCATGAGGATGCGCGTCGCGGTCCGGAGGATGAGCGACGTCATGGGTGTCGTTCTTTTCCGATGCGAAGTAGCGCGCGAACGCCGACCGCCACGGTGACCAGCACAGTGATCTCGCCGAGGGTATCGAACCCCCGGAAATCGACGAGAATCACGTTCACGACGTTACGTCCGTGTCCCAGCGTCGCAGCGTGGTCGAGGAAATACGGCGAGAGCCGCGACGTCGTTCCGGAGGCCCCGATGAAGAGCACCAGCACGGCGATGATCGTTCCGGCGGCGGTCGCGATGACTGCGTCGCGAACTTTGACCATCGGGGAAGACAGGTCGCCGAACCCCTTGAGCTGATAGAAGACGAGGACGAAGATCACGACGGTCAGCGTCTCGACCGCGAACTGGGTCATTGCCAGATCGGGGGCTCCGAACAGAACATAGATCAGCGCAATGCCATAGCCGACGGTACCGAGCGCGAGCACCGCGGCGGTGGTGGACCTCGCGAGCGCCGCGGAGATCGCCGCTGCGATGATCAGCGCTGCTATGGCGGCTTCGTGGGGTTGTATCGGCGTCCAGCGACTCAGTACAGGCAATGCGCGGCTCATCGCGAGCGCCGAACCGACAAGCGCCACCACCGTCACAACGATGGTCAGTACATACGCGCGGATGGAAGCGCATTGCAGAGCGGGCGCTACGGCATCGCTGATGCGGTCGAGCGTCGAGAGCGCGCGCATATACAGCCGTTCTGTTCCGAGCGCGCGGGGCCATGCGTGGCGCCTGATTGGCCCACTAAACATGAAGAGGCTCAGCGATCCGATCAGCGTCACGACACTCAGCAATAGAGTGACGCCGAAGCCGTGCCACAACGCTAGGCTCACCGGTGCCGCGTCGCCCGTGACGGCGGCCGCTGCGAGTCGGAGAGGAGCGTCGACGAGCGCCGGCACGAGTCCGACGACCAGTCCCACGCCACCGAGCACCAGAGGTCCCAGCCAGAGGGATGGCGGTGCCTCATGGGTGTCCTTCAGCACTGTCGGGCGTCCGACAAATGGCGACACGCCCGCCATCAATCCAGCAGCCCCGAGAAGCGCACTCGCGGCGACGGCGGCCACGATGAGAACCATACCAGGCCACACGCCAAACTGTCCGAAGTGACGAACGCTGTCGTAGAACTGCTCTTTCGCGACGAACCCGAAAAGCAACGGCACACCCGCCATCGATCCAGCGGCGAGCATGGCCGCAACAGCGGTGACCGGCATGCGGTTGCGAAGTCCGCCGAGTTCGGTCACGTCGCGCGTGCCCGTCTCGTGCTCCACAGCGCCGACGATGAGAAAGAGCGCACCCTTGTAGCACGCGTGCGCCAAGAGGTAGGTCAGGCTGGCGACCACAGCCTCGCGCGTGCCGATGCCGAGCAGCAGCATGAGCACGCCGAGCGCGCTGATCGTGGCGTACGCGAGCATCCGCTTGAGATCCGTTTCCAGCACCGCTCGGTACGCGCCACCCACCATTGTCACGGCGCCCACGAGGGTGATGACTCCTGTCCAGAGAAGTGATCCCCCAAGCAGTGGAGTCATTCGGGCAACGAGATAGACGCCGGCCTTCACCATGGTGGCGGAGTGCAGGTACGCACTGACGGGCGTGGGCGCCTGCATCGCGTTCGGGAGCCAGAAGTGGAAGGGAAACTGCGCCGATTTGGTGAACGCCGCAAGCAGAACCAGCACCACGATCGGGCCATACATCGCATGGCCGACGATGGCAGTTCCGTTTGCGAGCAATGTGGACAGGCTGACGCTGCCGCCCGCCTGCCAGAGCATCACCGCGGCGGCCAGCAGCGCAAGGCCGCCGGCGCCGGTGACGAGTAACGCCTGTAGCGCAGCACGCCTCGCTTCTTGCCGCTCGTGCTCGAATCCGATCAGCAGGTACGAGGTGAAACCGGTGAGCTCCCAGAAGACGAAGAGGGCGATGAGATTATCGCTGAGCACGACGCCCAACATGGATCCCATGAAGGCGAAGAACGACACTTGGAACCGGCCGGCATGAGGGTGATGCTCGAGGTATCGCGCGGCGTATAGCGCAACCAACGTGCCGATGCCTGTGATCAGTGTTGCAAATAACAGGCTAAGGCCGTCAAGGCGGAACGACAGCGACAACCCGAGGCTTGATACCCACGGAGCGGTCACCGTGATGGGCCCCTGCGTCGCGACCAACCTAAATGCGTACACGAAGTACGCCGTGAGCATTGCGGGAAAGAGCGAGAGGAACTGAGCGCGTCGAGTGCCCCGATGTCCAATCCACCCGGCCGCAGGCAGGAAGAGAAACGGCGACAGGATAGTTACGACGTGAAGCGTCTCAGAAGACACTTATCGAACCTGTTTGAGCATGTTCTTGGTCAGTTGAGCCTGGATCGATCAGATCGGATGCTCTCCACGATGCGTCATTGTGCCAGAACCTGTCCGCAACGGCTCGGAGGCGGGGAAGGCCGTGACTCTCGGGCCGCTGAAACGTAAGGTGCTCCCGGCCTTCGGATTGCCTGAAACATGATAATCAAAGGGCAACGACGTTGACGTTGTATGAATGGTGATGGAAATACCCACGCTTCTGGGACGATCTACGGTCGGCCCGACAGCCAATCACCCTCCAGTTGTCCGACGGCCAGGGCGTGGATGGGCTTGGCTCACTGTCGGATCGATAAACTTCGACAACCGCTCCAATCACGCGAGTGTGCGACGATGGACGCTTTCGTAGTCATGTGAGGGGTCTGGGTAGCCATGTCGAAACGTGCTGAAATCGTGTCGGCGGAGGAATGCGTCGCGCTTGGGGCAGCCCGACCAGAACTGGAATCGTATCCAAACCGCGAGTTGAGTCTCGGATCCCTTGCGGTATCGCGAGCGCTGCCTGTCAAGGACAGGCGCCTGGTGGGACCATGGTGTTTTCTCGACCGGTTCGGTCCTTTGACGTTCGCCGAGGGCAAACCGATGGACGTGGCTCCGCATCCTCACACCGGCCTGCAGACCGTCACCTGGATTCTTGAAGGTGAGGTGGTGCACGACGACAGTCTGGGCTACGAGTCGGTGCTCCGTCCAGGTGGAGTCAACGTCATGACCTCGGGCGCTGGGATCGCGCACGCCGAGCAGACGCCGCGCGACAATAGCGGACGTCTGAATGGCGTCCAACTCTGGGTCGCACTCCCGGACCAGCATCGTCATATGACGCCGGGGTTTCAACAGGTGACGGATGTCCCGATTATCGAGTCTCCCGATGGACTCATGCGGGTATTTGCCGGCGCGCTGCACGGCGCGACGTCGGTGTTGCCGCACTATTCCGATCTCCTCGGTGCAGATCTTCATTTACACCCTCGACGTACGCTGGCGGTTCTGTTGCGTCCGGCGTACGAGCACGCCGTCCTCGTGCTGAGCGGGGACTGCACCCTTGACGGCCAGGGACTGCAAGATCGAATTCTGTATTACCTTGGAACCGATCGGTCGGAAGCGAGCTTCTCGAGCCAGACTGGTGGCCGCGTATTGCTCATCGGCGGACCGCCGTTCCCCGAGAAAATCCTGATGTGGTGGAATTTCGTTGCGCGCACTCCTGACGAAATTGCGGAAGCGCGCGCCGACTGGGAAGAGCATCGTCGGTTCGGAGATGTGGTCGCCTACAACGGCCCTCGTCTGAGCGCGCCGAGTCTAGTACGACCTGCGCGGCCCAATCCTGTCAGCTAAGCCGTCGTTCGCAGTGATCGCCACGGGAAGGGCAGACGGGTGAGCATTCAGGATCGACCCGTCATGCTCGATTCGCCGGCCCCGAGCTCTTTCTTTCAGCTGCCTGAATCATCAGGAATTCTCCGACATTGTCCATGGTGACAAGACCAATCAAAGCCCCGCGTTCCGTAATCGGTACCGTGTGGCAGTCGCGACCTTGCAGGCGCGCGAGCACGGCCTCGAGCATCTCCGAAGCTTCGGCTGTCGGACACTCACGTCTCATGTTCTCGCGGACGCTCGCATTCCGACCGCTGCGTGTCAGAGCCGTGAGCAGATCACTTCGCGTCAGGATGCCCTCGATGTGCCCATTGTCGACGACTGGAAAATCCTGCTGTGAACCCGTCAGGATGAGGTCGGCCGCGTCTCCGAGCGTGCTCTCCGGCGTCAACGTTCGAAAGTGCGTGAGCATGGCGCGGCGCACCGGGATACCGCCAAGCGCGGACTTCATCTGGACCATGCTGGCCTCTTGTCCAGCGCCAATCCAGACAAACAGTGCGATGAAGATCAACGTGGGATTGCCCTGCAGTCCGATGAAGCCGAACAGCATCGCCATGCCCTGGCCGATGAGTGCCGCGCGCTGGGTTGCTCGCGTGTACTCCATCCGTGTTGCCAGCAACGCCCGGAGTACTCGACCGCCGTCCATCGGGAACGCCGGTAGCAGGTTGAAGCCCGCCAGGAACACGTTTGCGAACATCACCCGCTCGATGAACCCACCTGTCGCCACTCCCACTCGATCCACTGGCTGCCAAAGCCCGGACGCCTGCAACCAGCCAAAGAGCAGCAGCGCAATGACGACGTTCACGGCGGGCCCGGCGAGGGCCACCCACAGCTCCTGTATCGGCTCTTCCGGCATTCGTTCGAGCCGGGCCAGGCCTCCGATGGGAAGCAGCGTGATGTCACGGGTCTTGATCCCATACTGCCGCGCCGCGAGCGCATGGCCATACTCGTGAAGCACGACGCAGGCGAACAGCGTCAGGATGAATCCAACTCCCTCGACCACCGCATTCAGACTCTGGCTCTCGTTCCAGTAGACCAGCGCAATCCAGGCGACCACCATCAGGAAGGTCACGTGCACGTAGACGTCAATACCCGCGATCCGTGCCAGTTTCCACGACCACGTCATGATCATCATTATGTGCCTGGCGGGGCTTCGGCGAACGTCGTGGGACGGCGCGGCTCTGAATGACGCCGTCACGGCGCCGCAAGGCTGATGCTTCGACATGACGACGAGCTTGCCGACTTTCTGCTGGAGCAGGAGACCCATCTCGAGGAAGCACACGTGAGCCTGACGAGTTCGGCTATCGTTGTCAGGAGTTCCTCCGATAGTGATTACAATCGAGCATCATCGTTAATCTCGCGTTCTGAGGCGCAGCCTACCGAACGTCGCCGGTCGAGTCAAACAGCGAGCGTCCGCTACGTCCGCCTTCGCCTCACGCGCCACATTTGCTTCGTCGGAGGAGCGCGCTTTCTTGAGGAGCACAACCAGGCCGTCGGGGTGCGCCGCCTGCGGGCGACCGCTCCCGGAGTATGGCCGATGGGGGAATGGGCAGGCAGCTTGCAATTCACGCACGTGGCGTTCGATGATTTCCGCGTGGTGCGGGCAAACCTTGCGGGCCAACCACGTTCGACAGGGAGCAGGCTCAATCCGTCTTGTGCCTTTATCGATCCTGAGCTCGCGCGCGTCGACTAGATGAGACCAAAGCGAAGCTGCAGCGGATCGCGGTCCGGGTTGCCGGGTTGTCGAAGACTTCGCGCCTTCCCGCTAGCAAGTTGTTGTGCGAGTGGGAAAAGGACGCTGACGTCGCGCGATGGAGTGCGAGTGACCGCGCTTCTGGCCGAGCCGATGTGTCGTGTTGGTGGGAAGGGCTACCCGGAGTTTACATGACAGGCCAATCGCTGTCTGCACCGCCGCCACTTCGACCCTTAGAACGCGTGCCACCTGAACGATTCCAGCTTCCGGTCGAGCGATTTCGCGACGGGTACTACTCCGATAAGTATTTCGCGCGAACACGGGACGTGCTCGTGCGTTCCGGCCGCAATCCGCGCGTCACCGTCCAGGTATTTCAGAAGCAGCCCGCGTGGCTTGGCGGCGTTGATGAGGCGATTGCCATCCTCAAGACGTGTCTCACCGATGGGTACGATTGGTCGAATTTGGAGGTGTATGCGTTGCGTGACGGCGATAAGGTGACGCCGTACGAGGCTGTCATGCTGATTACAGGGCCGTATCTCGCCTTCGCGCACCTCGAGACGGTTTACCTCGGTGTGATGGCTCGCCGCACGCGAGTCGCCACGAATACGCGATTCGTTGTCGAAGCTGCGTGGCCCAAACCGGTAATGTTCTTTCCCGCGCGCTTTGATCATTGGCTCGTTCAGACTGGTGACGGATACGCGGCACACATCGCAGGCGCCATTGGCGTGTCGACGGACGCACAGGCTTCGTGGTGGGGATCAGCGGGTGTTGGTACCATGCCGCACGCGCTCATTGCCGCATTTGGAGGTGATACGGTTGAAGCGACACGGGCCTTCGCGGCACATACCCCAGCTGACTTGCCGGTGGTGTCGCTTGTCGATTTCAACAACGATTGTGTAAGCACGTCACTCGCAGTCGCGCGTGCGCTCGGTTCACGCCTTGGAGGTGTCCGCCTGGATACGTCGGAATCGCTGGTCGATCGGTCCGTCGTGCCGCAGATGGGTGCGTTCGACCCACGCGGAGTCAACCCGCAACTGGTGCGGAACGTTCGCAATGCGCTTGACGCCGAAGGTTTCTCGGACGTCCGTATTGTCGTGTCGGGTGGTTTCGACCCTGACAAGATTCGTCGGTTTGAAGCCGAGCGTGTGCCCGTGGATTCCTATGGCGTCGGCTCGTCTCTATTCCGTGGCCAGTACGATTTCACGGCCGACGTGGTGAACGTCGATGGCGTGCCGTTGTCGAAAACCGGACGCACGCACCGTCCCAACCCACGATTCGAGCGGGTGAGCTGACACACGAATACCGGAACCTCCGCCACACGGAAGCCCCCTCCTGCCGGTCCACCGATGGGTCATTGGACTAGACTCTGACGATGGCTGCCGATCGTCCTTACGGTGCCGCTCCCAGCGGGTTCCGCCTACCCGAGGCTGCGCACGTCGGCGCCGTGCGGTTGCAGGTCGCTGATCTATCGCGCTCCTTGACTACTATCAGCACGTCTTGGGCTTGAGCGTTCTCGACCGCTCGCTGGACACGGCGACGCTCGGCACTGAAGGAAACCGGCGCGAGTTGGTTCGGCTGCACGCGAGGCGCGGGATCCGGCCGGCCCCGCGGGGAGGGGCGTTCGGCTTGTATCACTTTGCCGTGCTGCTGCCTGAGCGTGCGGCGCTCGGCCGTTTCGCGGCACATCTGTCGCGCCTGAACATTCGCGCAGGGACGGCCGATCATCTGGTCAGCGAATCGTTTTATCTCGCGGACCCCGACGGATTCGGCATCGAAGTGTATGCACGATCGGCCGCGCGAGATGTGGAAGAAGAGAGGACGCGAGATAGCGATGGCGGTCGATCCGCTCGATGTTGCTGGGCTGATCGCCGCGGCAGGTCCGGTGGCCTGGGAGAGCGCGCCTGCCGCGACGACGATCGGCCACATGCATTTGCATGTCGGCGATCTGGATCGCTCCGAGGCCTTCTATCACTCGGCTCTAGGCTTTGACAAGACTCTGTGGAGTTTTCCTGGTGCGCTCTTCTTTGCCGCCGGAGGTTACCACCACCATCTCGGGACTAACACCTGGTCGCTTGGTCCTGGCGCAACAGATGACCAGGCGCGATTGCTCGAGTGGGAGCTCGTGGTACCTGACGCGGACGCTGCGGCGGCGGCCGCCGCCAGCCTAAGTCGTGGCGGATACGCGGCTGATGACACTGGCGAGGGCTGGGCGGCCAGCGACCCGTGGGGTACACGTCTCCGGATCGCGCCCGCGTGACTTGTAACCGCGATCTATAGTGATTCGATAGATTGCAGTGCGCGGCGCAATATCGCAGCGCTTTCATCAAGTGCGCGCGCTTCGTCCTCGGCCAACGTCGGCATGAGAACTCTGCTTACGCTTTCGCGACCCAGACGAGACGGCAATGATAGCGTCACACCGAAACTCTCCTGATAGGAACCGATGGGTACCACAGCGTCTTCATTCCGGCCAATAATCTCGGCGATGCGTGCCGCGACGACCCCAATGCCGAGCTGGCTCGCGCCGGTGCCTTCGATGATGCTGATGTTCGCGTCACATATCGCATCAGGCCGATAACGCGAGCAGAATCGTCACGTTACTAGACGACCCGACCGGATGCCTTCTTCGTGCGCAGGATCGCGATCATCATCATCACGCAGTGGGTCAGAAGGCGTGACGAATCGACCGTTGATAGCTACACGCCATGTAATACCGGAGAATGGCGCCGTGGTTGGACGGACAGTCCTTTCCTCCGCGTGCCTTACGACTCAGAAAAGACAGAATGGGTTCCGAGATCTCGATATGATGGCTGACTTGTCGAGGCGCGAGCATGCGAAGCGCCGAGTCTTACAAAGATAGAGGAGACGAATGGCCAGAAAGCGCGTCTTTCGCGTGTTGATTGCGACAGATGGATCCAGCCATGCTCAGGCAGCGATCACGACCGCCATGCGGTTTCCGTGGCCAGCGTGCGGGAATGTTCGCTACTTGTCGAAACTTGTCGAAGCGCTGGCTACAGCCATGACGGCCGACGCGGGTATTCCGTAGGACGCCTGGCCCACGACGGCTTGAGCGGCAGGATCGGCCGCGATCCATGGCGTCAGAAGGTCGGCGCGGACGTCTGCGGAGGCGCGGCAGACGCACGCATCAGCAAGCATATAGGCATGCTGTGGGCATGCTCGTGTGCGCAACAACTTGCGTTCACGGTGAATGGCCGGCAGATGCCGGCCATTCGTGCGTACAGAGCTGATGCATCTCGCAGCGCCCGTCAGCCCATCTTTCCACCTGCCCGACATAGGCATTGTCCTTGCTACTGCCAAGGCAGGCGATCAGGCCTTTGAGGAGTGAGAATGAGAACGCTAATACGACACAAACAATCTGAACGAGGCGCGATTGGTTACATCTTCATGTGGTTGCTGGGCGTGCCGGCATCAGTGCTCTTCCTCATCTTCCTGCTTCGAGGATGCACGTAGAAAGCGCACCAATTTTTTGGCTGAGCCCGCATATCGCGGGCTTTTTCTTGTAACGGGTGTTCGCGCGACGCGCGCGCGACAGGCATGTCGTTATGCGCGCGGCGTGCCGAGCATGCGCGTGAGGCACTCGACCAGGGTCGTGTAGCGCTGCGGCTTGTAGAAGACTTCGGCGTTGTGCTGTTGGATCAGGATCTCTTCTTCCTGCGACAGCGGCTGGCCGGTAAAGATCAGGACCGGCAGGTGCGCGTGATCCTTGCTCGCGCGCAGATAGGCGAGCAGCGTCAACCCCGATCGCTCCAATCCTTTCGGATCGGGCAGCCGGACGTCGAGTGACACGGCATCCACGCGTTCGGCGTGGAGAATCTCGAGCGCGCGATCGACCGTGGCGGCATGCTGGGTCTTGAATCCCATCAGCGTGAGCGTGGCGCAGAACGTCGTCTGCACGCTGGGCTCATCCTCGACCACGAGCACGACGGGGGCATGGGCCATTCGTGCTGTGTTTCGGCATTTGGGGGCCGAACCGACAGACCCGTCAGGGGTGACCGGGGGATCCAAAATCGCACAGGACTGTAGTCAGTCAATACACCTAATGGCTGGATATTGAATGACTTACCGAATTTAGGCTACCATCAATTCACGATCCAAACTTTTCGTGGAGCTGCCGTGTCGTACGTGCGTCTGATCCGTAAACTTGCCTTGTCGATGAACGGCATCGATGTCTCGGGCCTGAAAGTGGGCGACGTCATCGAGCTGGATGACGCGCGCGCGGCCATGATGATCGATCACGGCTGGGCGGAAGCCTGCGACGCCGGCGACGTTATCTCTTCCGGCGGGACGGGGCCTTCTGAACCACGACGAAATCACTCAACTCCCAAGTGAACGGCGGCTTCTGACGTCGATCGTTCTTGCGCCGATCATCAGACCGCTCGCCGGAGACCTTGCGCCGTTCGTTCTCGCGCCGATCCCACGTGACCTCAACCGGCAAGGCTTCTGTTTTCTTCTTGAGTTTCTGAAAACGCCGAATCGCGCCGCGGCGCACGATGAGTTGAACGGTGACCGCGGGCCGCTTCGCCATCGATCTGTTATCGGCTGCCTGCGAGCGGTTCATAACGGCCTGCAGGCGCACGTCGACGGACGAAAATTGTGATCACGCGTGAGAGGAATTCGGGCCGGCCCGCAGGCCGCGCGTCGCAGGCCGACCCGACGTGCGGTTACTTGACCGGCGTGCCCGACGACGGTCCGATTCTCGTCGTCTGACGCGCGACGATCTGCCAGCCGTGCGGACCCTGCGCGCGACGCACCATCACCCACAGAATGTTCAGATGGTTGTCGAGCATCTTGCCCGGCGCGCCGTTGCGGAAGTCGACCACGCCCTTGGCGAGCGCGACGTCGCCGTAGACGCGGATGTTGGTGTCGCTGAACTTCATGAACTCCGCGACACCGGGACCCTGGATGTTCTTGAGGACCTGTGCCTTCGTTTCGGTCAGCGCCGAGGAGTGCGCGTAGGTGATGTCGTCGCCGTAGACTTTGCCGAGCATGGCGACGTCCTTCTCGATCGTCGCCTTGGCCATGGCTTCGAGCGTGGCCATGACCGCTTTCGTGTCCGGCGAGTTGGCGGTGGCCGATCCCGCCTGCGCCCAGGCGACGGCCGAGACCCCGAGTGTTGCCGCAATCGTCAAGAAAACAAGATTTTTCATGCCTCCTGTCTACAGGAGATCGGCATCCGGGCGCAAGCCTTCTATTTTCGCAGCGATCGGACGTACCAGTCGCGCCACGCCGCGCCCTGGCGGGGAAGGGTCTGGCCGGTGATGTCGCGCAGCGCCTGGAACACCCACGAGCGGGTCTGGTCGTCCAGCGTGGGATCCTCGGCGAAGTCCAGGAGTGACGGAACCGCTTTCATCCGCAGCCTGGCGCTCAGCATCCCCGATTGCGCGAGCGAGCAGGCCGCGCGCTCGCGGATCATCGGCGACGGATCGTCATGGAAGATGCCCAGGAGCGGCACGATGGTGTCTTCCGTGCCGAGGTAGGCCAGCCCCTCGACCGCCCAGTACCGCACGTTGACGTTCTCGTCGCGAATCGAGCTCATCAGAATCTCGAACGCGCGATCGGGCGCCACGCCGCGATTCCCCATCAGTCCAATCCGCCACAGCGCGTTCGCGCGTGGTCCCTGCGCACCAAAACGCGCTTCCGGTTCGAGGGCGTCGACGGTCGCGACGGTTTTCTCGACACCGAGCGCGGCCAGGTCGAGATCGATGGCCGCGGCCCTGACCGTCAGATCGTCCGAGTTGAGCGCCACCATGAACAGGTTGTTCAGGCGCTGGTCGAGCGTGATCTTTCCGCGCCACCCGTCCGCGCGCGCGTGGATCTCTTCGGTGGCGCCCTGGTACCGATTGATCGCCCGTTCGAGCAGGAACGCGGCCTGGGCGTCGGGGCGCATCGCGTCGAGCCCCTCGAGATGGTGCTCGGACAGCACGCCGGCCGAGGTCGGCTGCCGCCGCTGTGCCGCGACGCTCGCGCCGGACACCAACACGACCGCGAGAATAGCCGCCGCGTGCCGATGACGATCTGATGGTGCCATGGGGGCGTCGGCTCGCAAGCCCGGTGCCGCGACGCTCGCGCCGGGCAACTGAGGGCAGGGAAGGGCTTAGGAAGAATTGGAAGATTGGGAGATTGGCAGATTGGTGGATTAGGGTCACAGCGGGACGAAATCTGTAATCGCGAAATTTCCAATCCCCCAGCCTCCGAATCTCGCAAATCTCCGAAAGGAATCCTCCCTGAATCTTCCAATCTTCCATTCTGCCCATCTGCCAATTCCCGATTCACCCGCTTCCACTTGACATTCCAGTGAAGCGGTCGGCATAATGCCGCCTACCACTAGGACGTCTAGTAATGTCGAGATCATCGAACAAACCGGTGGCGCTCCTGCAGGGCACGCTCGACCTCATCGTGCTCCGGGCCCTGTGGACCATGGGACCGCAGCACTCCTACGGCCTGGCGGCGCGGCTCGAGCAGGTCGCGGATCACCCGCTCTCGCTCAACCAGGGCACGCTCTATCCCGCGCTCGCCCGGCTGGAACGGCGGAACTGGATCAAGGGGAGCTGGCAGCGAACCGAGCGGCACCGCGACGCCAAGTACTACGCGATCACGGCGGCCGGCACGCGCGCGCTCACCGAACAGACCGAGCGGTGGCGGCGGCTGGCGGGTCTGGTCGACAAACTCCTGGCGAGCGACGCCGGAGGTCCGGGTAAGCTAGACCCGTGACGAACACCTGGGCGAGGGAGACCTATCGGCAGAACGCGGCCTATGTGCCCGCGCTGGGGGCGGCGGTGTTCGAGCTGCTGAACCCGCAGGCGGGTGAGCGCATCCTCGACCTGGGGTGCGGCGAAGGGACGCTCACGGAAAAAATCGCCGGCACGGGTGCGGAGGTCGTCGGCATCGACGCGTCAGAGGAGATGATCGCCGGCGCGAAGGCCCGCGGGCTCGACGCGCGCCTGATGAATGCCGAGCAGCTTCCCTTTGAGCACGAGTTCGATGGCGTCTTCTCCAACGCCGTGCTGCACTGGGTGCGCGACCATGACGCCATGCTCGAGGGCGTGCATCGTGCGCTCAAACCGGGCGGGCGATTCGTTGCGGAGTTTGGCGGCCATGGCAACCTTGCGGCCATCCAGGTCGCGATTCGCTCGGTGCTCTCGCGCCGTGGCTGGACCACCAACATCCTGCGCTATTACGCGACAGAGACCGAATATGCCGGGCGTCTCGAGCGGCACGGGTTCGTCGTGCGGCAGATTGCCCTGATTCCGCGGCCCACGCCGCTGGCCACCGGCATACGTGGATGGCTCGACACCTTCGAGCGCGCGACGCTCGATCGCATCCCGCCTGAAGAGCTGGAGTCGTTCCTCCAGGAGGTCGAAGACCTGCTGCGCGCTGAGATCTGCGACCGGGAAGGCAACTGGACGGCTCACTACGTTCGGTTGCGCTTCAAGGCGCAGACGGCGTAGTGGACAACCTCACGCATTCGCTCGTGGGCGTTGCGCTGGCGGATGCGATGGCGGGACGTCGCACCGCCACATCTCAGCGGCCGCTCCTCGTGGGCGCCGGCCTGATTGCCGCCAACCTTCCAGACGTCGATATCGCGTATTCGGTGATGACACCGGCGCCGATCGGCTATCTCGTCCACCATCGCGGTCACACGCACACGATCGTGGGTCTTGGCGTGCTGGCACTCGTCCTCGTCCTGGCCTATCGCATGATGCCGCCCGTGCGCGCCATGCGGACCGGCGACCGGCTGCGGCTCTGGCTGTTGATGGCGGCCGCCCTTGCCAGTCACCTGGCGATGGATGCGTTGAACTCGTACGGCGTCCACCCGTTCTATCCGTTCGACAACACCTGGTATTTCGGCGACGCGGTCTTCATCCTCGAGCCGTCGCTCTGGCTCGTCCTGGGCGTGGCGGCCGCCTGGAATGCCCGCACGAGAGCCTCGAAGCTTTTCGCGGCTCTGCCGATCGTGATTCTGATCATTACAATTTTGTCGAGCGATGTCGTGCCTTTTGACGCCGCGGTTGCACTGGGGCTCGCAGGCGGTGTGCTGGCCTGGTCCACGAGGCGCCGGTCGCCGCGTGCGCGCGCGGTGCTCGCGGTCGCGTTATCGCTCGCGGTGATCGGTGTTCAACTGACAGCATCGCGTGAAGCGCGCGTGCAGGCGGCTCGGACGCTCGGGCCTCTGCTTCACGGGCGCCTGGTGGATGTTGTCCTCACGCCCAATCCCTCGTCGCCGCTGTGCTGGGGAGTGATTGGGATCGAGCTCCGCGAATCCGGCGGCGAGTACGTGTTATGGCGAGGCACGCTCTCGCTGGCGCCGTCCGTGACAGCGCCGACCGCGTGCGCGTCACATCGATTGTCGGAAACCCGACAGAGCCGCATGGTGGGTGAGGGCCGATTGGCGCTGCGCGACGAGCTTCATCAGCCGTTGCGGCCGCTTCGCGACCTTGGCCGTCGCGACTGTTGGGCGCGCGCCTGGCTGCGGTTTGGGCGAGTGCCTGTGATCGCCGCGAACGAGCTCTTCGACTTGCGCTTCGAGGAGCGCCGCACGCAAGGGTTCACCCATCTGCCGCTCGCCCACCCGCCGGGCGACGCGTCCTGCCCCTCGTTTGTCCCGCAGTGGGAAATGCCGCGACGGGATCTGCTAGCGAACTAGCCGTCGTTGTTCATTTCCACTTCACTCGTGTCGCAGAATCGACCACGCATGTAGTGGAGGAAGCAGGACCGTTACGGTAAGGCTGCACCGTGAAGGACGTCGTGTGGCGTTACGCCGGGCGCTTGGTGGGCTTACGATTCGACGAACGCGACGTCGTCGAGTACTTTCGGCCGCCGCTCGAACTCGAGGGCAGCAGTCGTGGCGATTCTGCACGAACGGGGGCCGATGTGAATGGCGTCGAGCGTGCCGGAGCGGACCTGCTTGTACAGGTAACGCCGGCTGACCAGCCAGTAGTCGGCCAGTTCGCCTACAGAAACATACTGAGTCGGATGGGTCTCTAGATCGTGTATGTGCATATGGAAACTGCGCTCACCTTTGAGGCGTACCCTGGATTAACGAACACCGCTGGCGACCGAACGCGAACGTCCATTGCATGTCGCGATCCATGTCGAGTGTACGTGTCAAAATATTTTTTCAGCACACAAGTCCTGCGGCTGCTATCGATTGCCCGAGAACGTACGGAGCAACGCAGGAACAAAGACAAAAACGTCGCGATGCAGGGCGATCGCCGAGACTTCTACAAATTCAAAAAATCGTTGCAGAAAAGTGAGGGGTTTTCCATTGCCCTTGCTCACGGCTGGACTATACGATCGAGTCGCTCGCTGGTCGGTACAGGGGTAAACAGATACGCATCATTAAATGCTGTTCAGGAGTCCTGGCTTTTGGCAACTCGCACGCGTATAACCAATCTCGCCACGCATTCCGAAAAGTACGTCAGCGTCATCCAGCTCGCCGAGTACTGGCTGGTGAGCCGGAAGCAGATTTACAAGCAGATCGACGCCGGCACGCTCGAAGCGATTCGACTGGGCGAGCGACTGTATCGAATCCGTACGAGCACCGCCCTGGAATTCGAAAAGCGCGCGCACATGCGTGCGATTCCCGCCGTTCGCCGCGCTGATAAGTAACCAGGACGCCTTTTGTGTCCGTCGGCGCGTTTTTGGCGCACCGCGCACACCGCGGCGCGCGGCGCGCACGAGTAGGCGTACGCGATGTTCCGTAAATGATCGCGCGTATCATTTCGCCCGGGCCTCTTAGTCCAACGACCCCTTCCATCACCGTCCGCATTACTGCCATTCTGCGTTGTAGAAGAAAGCCGCACGGTGCTCGTCACGGCCCGCGTCTGACCCCCAAGACCTGGCCCCTGTAAGTGAAAGGGCGAAGCTACGTCTCCATGGGAATCTCAAACCTGAAAACCCATTCCGCGAGCTATGTCACCGTCCCCGAACTCGCCGAGTACTGGGAGGTCACGCGCCAGCTTGTCTACAAGCACATCCAAACGGGGCTGCTGCCGGCAATGCGGTTGGGACCAAGATGTTTTCGCGTCCGCACCACAGACGCCATCGATTTCGAGCGGCTATTGTCGTCGAAGTCGAGCCCCATTCCCAGATCGAACAGCGAACGTGCCTCGTCGATTCAGCTCGTTCCGCGCGGCGCGACGGCCTCCTACCGGACTGAAGATTGACGCCACGGGTGCACTATGTCTGTTAGTCCCACGGGCGCGAACAGGCGGCGCCGTTTGAAGGCACTTTTTTGAAGGCACTTTCAAGATCGCTCGTGTTGCTCGCGCTCACGGGCGGGGCGCCTGCCGTGGCCGCCGCGCAGACCGGCAGTCCGGTCGAAACGGCGAGGATTCACCTCGGACCGGTCGGCGTGACGCCGGGAATCACCGTGTCCAGCGGCGTCGATTCGAACGTGTTCGCTGAGGAGGTCGACCCGAAGAGCGACATCGTGATGGTGGTCAACCCTCGCGTCCAGCTCTGGTTTCGCGCGCGGCGGCTCATCGTCGAAGTCCGGAACACCACCGATGCAGTGACCTTCATGCGCTACCAAAGTCAGAGCGGACTCGGCATGAACAACGAGGTGCGCGTCGAAGTGCCGCTGAACCGCGTCCGCCTGCTGGTCACCAACACCTTCCTCACCACGCCCCAGCGAGCGAGCTATGAAATCGACACGCGTGCGCGGCGGCACACGACCACGTTGAGCCTCGGTGCCGACATCAAGGCGTCCAGCAAGACGTATCTGCGTTTCACGGGATCGCGATCGTCAACCGAGTTCGATGAGGAGGCGTTCAATGAGGGCGTCAACCTGTCCCAGTCGCTGGATCGGCAAATAGGCATGGCCGGCGCCTCGTGGCGCTATCAAATCACCGGCGCGACCACGCTGGCCATGTCGGCGGACGTGACGCGCGAGGAATTCGTGCACTCGCCCGAGAAGGACAGCACATCCGTCCGGTTCGCGCCGGGCGTCGAGTTCGACTCGCGCGCGATCATCAGCGGCCGTGCCTATGTCGGCTATCGCCGGTTCACGATTACCAGCGGCCTCGCGCCGACGTTCACCGGACCGGTGGCGTCGGTCGAGTTGAGCTCGACCGTCCGGGAGGCCACGCGTCTCGGCGTGCAGGTGAGCCGCGACGTGGCGTATTCGTTCGACATCAGGACGCCGTACTACCTCCTTGGCGGTATCGGCGGTTCCGTCGGTCATCGCGTCGGGCAGCACTGGGATTTCAGCGCGAGCGCGTCACGCCAGAACCTGCATTACCAGGGTGGTCAGCCGGTGGTCCCGGCGGCCCCCGTGCTCGTGAAGCGCACGGACCATGTGTACACCTATGGCGGAACGTTGACGTATCTGCTCAGCAACAGCATGCGCCTGGGTGTCACCGCCGATCAGTCGCAGCGCCAGTCCGCGTTGACTGAGCGGGGATATGAGGGCACCCGCTTCGTCGTGCATTTCGGGTATGGCCCTTGAAAGGTTCACTGGTATGAAATCGTTCGCCATCGTTGCCGGCTTGTGCGTCCTGCTCGGCCCCGGCCGTTCGGCGTTCGCCTGGCAGGCTGCCGACTACGCGGTCGGCGGGCAGGATGTCGTGACGGTCACCGTGTTCGATCATCCGAACCTCTCTGGAAAATTCACGATTGAAGCAGACGGGGCGTTCACGTTTCCTCTCATCGGCCGGGTGAAGGCCGGCGGACTGACGCCGCGGGCGATCGAAGAGGAAATTTCGACCCGGCTGCGTGCCGGCTACATCAAGAACCCGCAGATCAGCGTCACGGTCGATCAGTATCGCAGCCAGCGCATCTTCGTCATCGGCGCCGTCGCCCAGCCGGGGACCTATGTCCTGTCCGGCAATACGACGCTGATCGAGGCGCTCTCGCGCGCGGGTTCGACGACCAACGACGCCGTGGGCGAGGCCATGATCGTGCGGGCGCGCCCGGGCCGCGACGTGGCCGGCCCGGTGCTGCCCGAGAACGCGCCGGACGCGGAGGTGGTGCGCATCGACCTGAAACAGCTCGAAGGCGGGTCGCTGTCGCAGAACATCCGGATGGAGGACGGCGACACGATCGTCGTGCCGAGCGGCGAACAGGTGTTTCTGCTCGGCGAGGTCCGTAGTCCCGGCTCGTACGCGATTGGCAAGGGGACGAGCGTCCTCCAGCTCCTCGCGCTTGGCGGCGGCGTGACCGAGCGTGGCGCGACCGGCCGGATCAAGATCGTCCGCAGCAGCGCCGGCAAGAAGTCGGAAACCAAAGTCAAGCTCGACGACATCGTTCAGCCCGGCGACACCGTCGTCGTGCCGGAGAAGTACTTCTGATGTCACAGCGACCACCACAGCTCTCGAGCGCCGCGCGCGGACCACGGCCCGCTCCCGAAGGGACGCGGACCGGAGTTCAGCGAAGAGCGCCACTTCATCGACTATCTCCGCGTCCTGTCGAAGCGACGCTGGACGGCCATTCCCGTCTTTCTGACGGTCGTGGTCGTGCTGCTGATCCCGACCTTCACCGCCGACGCCACTGTATGAAGCCAGCGGGCAGCTGCTCATCGAGGCGGACACGCAGAACGTCGTCACCTTCAAGGCCGTCGTCGAACAGGATTCGGCGACGCTGGAGTTCTACCAGACCCAGTACAGGATTCTCGAAAGCCGCGCGCTGGCGAGAGCGACGATCGACGCGCTGCAAGCTGTGGAATCACCCGGAGTTTGGCGGGGCGTAGACGCGAACAGGCGAAAAGCCGGGCGAGAGAGCCTGCTCAAAGGCGGTCGCGCCTCGTGCACCTGGTGAGACGGCGGTCGGCGGCTGTTCACGGTTCGCTCACCACGCTCATGGGCGGCATCGAGCCCGAGAAGCGCCGCTCAGGCGTCGACGCCGGAGCCCGGAGAGCCGGACGCTCCGCGACGAATCGGCCGAGCAGTCCAGAGTCGTGGCCGCGTTTCTCGCTCGCCTGTCGATTGCGCCGGTGCGGAACAGCCGTCTGGTCGACGTGCAAGTTCCGCGTCACCGGATCCGAAGCTGGCCGCCGACGTGGCCAACGCGCTGTCGCAGGCCTACATCCGCCAGACGCAGGACACCAAGTACCAGTCCAGCAAGGAAGCCACCGACTGGCTCGGCAATCAGCTGTCGGAGCAGCGGAAGGAGGTGGAAGGCAGCGAGCTCGCGCTTCAGAAGTATCGCGAGCAGAACAACGCGACGTCCACCGAAGATCCGCAGGTGACGCAGAAGCTGGCCGAGCTGAGCACGGCCGTGACGCGCGCGAAGACCGACCGGATTTACAAGGAGACGCTGTACAAGCAGCTGCAGGCGATCAGGAACGACCCGGCCGCGCTGGCCACGTTCCCGCCGGTTCTCAACAACGGCTTCGTCCAGCAGCTCAGGGGCGAAGTTGTCCACATTGCAGCGGCAGGAGGCCGATCTGTCGGAGAAGATACGGACCGCTCTATCCGCAGCTCATCGAAGTCCGCAACAGCGTGAAGTCGGCGCAGGTCGAAGCTGGACCGCGAAATCGCCAGCATCGTCGAGTCGATCCAGTCCGAATATCAGACCGCGAAAAACCAGGAAGAACAGCTGACCGCCGTGCTCGAGACGCAGAAGGCGGAGGCGCTCGCGCTCAACCGGAAGGCCATCGGCTACCGCGCGCTCGAGCGCGACGCGGCCAGCAACCGGCAGATCTTCGAGAGCCTGCTCCAGCGGACGAAGGAGACGACCATCTCCGGCGAGCTGAAGACCAACAGCATCCGCATTACCGATGCCGCCGACATGCCGCGGTCGCCGGTCTGGCCGCAGAAGCGGCGCAACTTCCTGTTTGCCATCTGCGCGGGCGCGCTGCTCGGCATCGTGCTCGCGTTCTTCGTCGAGTACATGGACAACAAGATCAAGACGCCCGACGACATCAAGTGGGACCTGGGCGTCACCTGCCTCGGCATGGTGCCGAAGATCGACTACAAACCCTCGAAGGGCGGCTCGCCGCTGCTCAACAACGGCGTGCCGCCGAACTTCTCCGAAGCGTTCCGGTCGCTCCGCACCAACGTGCTGTTTTCGGTCAACGGCGGGATGATCAACTCGCTGGTCGTCACCAGCACGGCTCCCGGAGAAGGGAAGACCCTGATTGCGTCCAATCTCGCGGTCGGCTTCGCGCTGGCCGGCCAGCGCGTGCTCCTGATGGACGCCGACATGCGCCGTCCGCGCGTGCATGTGGTCTTCGGCGTTCCGCAGGAACCAGGGCTGTCGGATCTGATGATCGATCAGGGCAGGATCGTCGCCGATGTGGTGCGCAAGTCCAGCGTGCCGAACCTTTGGGTTCTGCCGGCCGGCCGCCTGCCTCCGAATCCCGCCGAGCTGCTCAGCTCGAGGCGCTTCAACAAGTTCCTGGAAAAGGTCCAGGAACAGTTCGACTGGGTCGTCATCGATTCGCCGCCTGTCATGGCCGTCACCGACGCGTCGATTCTCGCGCATCTCGCGTCCGGTGTGCTCTTCGTCACGGCCGCGGATGTGACGAATCGTCCGGCGGCGGTGCGGGCCATGGAACAGCTCGCGGCGGCGAAGGCGAAATTGATTGGCGCGGTGCTGAATCGTGCGGACGTCGCAGCGGAACGCGTACTTCTATGCACCCTACTACCGGAACGAGTACCAGGACTACTACACCACCCCGACCTCATCCTGAGGCGTCGCGGCTGTCGCAGGTGCGTGGCCAGGAACCGGGCCGCAGTGCGCTCTCAGATGAGGTTTGGCGTGCTCATCGCCGATGGCGGGGGCGTTCGCAACTTTCTGCTCGGGTCGTTTCTGCATCGCGTCGCGGCCATGGGACCGGTGACCGTGTTCCATCAAGATCCCCGAGGATTTCCTGCCGGATTCGCCGTCGATCGAGGCTCCCGTCGAGTGGAGACCGCTCGTGCCGCCGGCCGACACGCGCGCGCTGCTGCTGCTGCGCAACGCCCTCGCGTTCGCGCACATGCACTGGGCGGACACCGCGTCGATGCGGTATCTCCTGACGCTCAAGTTCGGCGGGTCGTGGCGCACGCGCGGCGCCATGCGCGCGGCGCGCTTCGCGGGCCGGCTGTCCGCGTCGCAACGGCAGATTCGACGCCTCGACCGGCTGCACGCGCGCCTGGTCGAGCGCTCCGCCGAAGTCGCCCACTACGTCCGGGTGCTTCGAGGAAGTCAGGCCCTCGTTGCTCTTCTGCTCGAACCACCGCACGCTGGCGGCGGTGCCGGCGGTGCTGGCGGCCAGAAAACTGGGCATTCCGACGGTCGCCTTCATCTTCAGCTGGGACAACCTGTCCAGCAAAGGCCGCATCGCGGCGCCCTTCGACTACTACCTGGTCTGGAGCGAGCTGATGCAGCAGGAGCTGATTCGCTATTATCCCGACGTCCCGGTGGAGCGGATCTTCGTCGTCGGCTCGCCGCAGTTCGATCCGTATTTCGACACGTCCCTGCTCTGGTCGAAGGAAGAATTCTTTCGGAGGATTGGCGCCGATCCGTCTCGTCCGCTGATCTGTTATTCAGGCGGCGACACGACCATCTATCCGGCCGAGGACCAGTTCGTCCGCATCCTGCTCGATCTGGTCCGCAGCGGACAGATCAAGGGGCGTCCGCAGGTCCTGCTCCGTCCGTCTCCGGTTGACGACGGCCGGCGGTACGACTGCGGTACGGGCCGCACACCCGGAGCTGATCTACGCGCCAGCCAACTGGTTTCATATCGATCTGGGAAACTGGTCGAGGGTCGTCCCGTCGCGTGAGGACGTGCAGTTCCTCGCGAACCTGACCCATCACGCGGATCTGAACGTCAATCTTGCGTCGACGATGACGCTGGACTTCGCCATCCACGACAAGCCGGTCGTCAACGTGGCGTTCGATCCGGTGATGCCGCCTCCGCTCGGCGTGCCGCTGTGGGACCTGTACTACCAGTTCGAACACTACCGGCCGGTCGTCGAGTTCGGCGCGGCGCGCTTCGCGCGCTCGAGCGACGAGCTGGCGCAGCACGTCAACACCTATCTCGACGATCCCACGCTCGATCGCGAGGGGCGCCGCCGGTTCGTCCAGCTGGAGATCGACGGGACGATTGGACAGGCCAGCGCCCGCATCGCCGACGCGCTGACGACCATCGCCTGTCAGTCGGCCTGGCCGGCCGCGACGAAAAATTGAAGATTTGCTTTCTGTGCTCCGAGTATCCGCCTGCGCCGCACGGCGGTGCCGGAACCTTCACGCAGGTCACGGCACGCGCGCTCGTGCAGGCCGGTCATGACGTCCGTGTGGTGGGCTTGTACGACGACCGTCTCGGCATGCCCGATCGCGACGACGATCGTGGAGTGTCGGTATGGCGGCTGCGAACGCCGCGGTATCGCGGCGGGTGGGTGGCCGGCCGCTTCGAGTTGTATCGCCGCGTGAAGCACTGGATCGACGAGGGCAACGTCGACGTCGTGGACGCGCCTGACCACGAGGGTCCGTTTGCGGCATGGCCGCGTCTCGGCGCGCCGCTCGTGCTTCCGCGCGGGCGGTTCCTACAGCTACTTTCTCCACGAGCTCGGTCAGCCGATTCCGTTGAAGACGTTTCAGGTCGAACGGCTGTCGTACGGCGCGCCGATGCGTGGATTGCCAAGAGCGAGTATATCGGCGCAGTCGACCAAGAAGTTGTTTCACCTTGCGACGGGCCCGCACGCCACCCTCTACAATCCGGTCGATGCGCCGGACTACGATACCACCGTTCGAGACCCGGAGCGAGAACGACGTCGTCTTCACCGGTACGCTGACGGCCAAGAAGGGCGTCATCTCGCTCATCGACGCGTGGCCCGCCGTTCGGCGCGCGCGCCGCGCGTCAGAGCTGCACATCTTCGGGAAGGACGGAACGTCTCCCGACGGGACCTCGATGACGGCGTATCCTCCGAGAGCGACTGCCGCACGCGGCGCGGTCGAGCGTGCACTTTCACGACCACGTCAGCCGGACACGGATCGCCGACCGCCCTTGCGACGGCGCGGGTCGCCGTCTTTCCGTCGTACGCCGAGGGTTTTGCGTGGGCGCCGCTCGAAGCCGATGGCAGCCGGCTGCCCGACGATTTACACGCGGACCGGCAGTGGACCGGAACTGATCGTCGACGGTCGCGACGGACTGCTCATCGATCCCGGACCGCACCCGGATCAATCGCCGACGCCGATTTGTCGTGTGCTCGCCGACGCCGCGATGGCCCGGCGTGCTCGGCGATGCAGGGCGCGCTCGCATCCTCGCCAACTTTTCTCTCGACCAAGCTGCTGCCAGCCAATGAACGTTTTTATCGACAGTGTGATCGCGTCGTTTCCCGCGACACGGAGAATGACAGATGATCGGGCAAGCAACCGCTCGTCTTGAGCAGTTTCCTCGCCGGTGGATCCAGACCCTGTGGGGCCACGGCGATATCGACATGCGTCAGAAGTGGTGGGCCGTATGGCCGCACCTGGCGCGAAACTGCCGACGACGCAGTCTCGAATCTGCTCGATGCCGGCTGCGGGGCAGGCCGGTGGGTCCTCGAACTGGCGGCGCGCCGCCCGCAGTGGCGAGTCCAGGGCATCGATCGGGATCGCGACGTCGATTCGAGCTGGCCGAGACTCGCGCGGCAGCGGCTCTGGCGTCGACAACGTCTCGTTTCGTGCAGTGCGGATTACTTCACGTTCGAGCCGGACGACCAGTTCGATGTCGTGCTGGCCGTATCGTCGGCCCATACCTGGCCGAGCAGGGCGACGGCCTGCGGTTGTTCGAGACATATGCCAGATGGCTCAAGCCGGGCGGGCAGCTCGATTCTCACTCGACACGCGGTGGGACGGACGCAGCCCGTTTTTCACGTCGTTGCCTCATCCTCGGCACTATCACGACGTGTTTTCGTTCGACGACGTTGCGCCGGGTGTGACCAGGGAAGCGGCCTCACGGTGGAGCATCTGCACGGCCACGTCGGCCCGCTTGGCATCGCGGCGAAGCAGCTCGGCTGGATTACGAGCACGCACGCCCACGCCCGCGCGTCGAGGACGCCCAGTAAGTTCGTGCGCTGCATCCCGCGCTGTATCCCGCGCGACTCGCGCTCGCGTGGCTCGATTCGCGCCGGACGTTCCGGCCTGATCAATTGACTCTGATGTGGCTGCTGGTGGCGCGGCTCGTTGCCGATCGCCGGGCAGCTGGAATCCGAGGCGTGACGACCGATCGCTTACTCGCCTGCTGGTGCGGATCGCCGAGTGCCGTTGAGCAGTTCCGGACCCGCACCTTCGGACTCGTCCGTTGCACGTCGTGTGGCTGCTATCGCATCGATCCTCCGCCCATTGGTCACGACGCCGAAGCCGCGTCGTTCTACTCGCACTACTACGAACGTCAGAAGACATCCCCGCCAAGAATCACGCGGGCAGCGCGATCGTCGCGCTTCTGGGAAGTCGTGCGGCAGGAGCCCTCGCTCGCGGCGTCAGCGGAACAGGTCGCCGACATCGGTTGCGGTGAAGGGCACCTCTGCCACGAGCTTCGAGACGGCCGGGTGGCCCGCGCGTGATTGGCCTCGACGTGTCGCGCACCCGGATCGAACGCGCACGCAGGCGCTATCCAGACGCCGAATTTTACGATCGCCCCATCGAGGAGACCGGCGTGGCGACGGCGATCGCTCGATCTCATCATCATGGACAACGTCGTCGAGCATCTGCCCGATCCGGCTGGCACGCTGCGAACGCTCAGACTGTATCTGAAGCCCGGTGGCCGCATCGTGCTCATCACCCCGAACATGAAATCCGGTCATTTCCGACTGCTGGGGCGACGATGGACGCCGGAGCTCGCGCCGCACGCGCACATCTACCTGTTCACGCCGCGGTCCATGGGGACACTGCTCTCCAACACCGGCTTTGCCGTCGAGCGCGTCGGCAACTTCCACCTGCCCGCGTATTCGTTCTCGGCCCTGGCCGCACGACTCCTGTCGGCCGACGTGAAAGGCGCCGTGTGGCGCGCCGTGCAGGAGCTCGGCGGCGTTTACGGCCGGCTGACCGGCAGCGGTCCAATGCTGTATGCCGTCGCGCATCCTTCCGCGGCCGCCGACATTGCGGCCTGAAGCTATCAAATGAGCGTCAGCGTTGTTGTGTGCACCTATCAGCGGCCGGACAGCACGGTGAGGATGCTCGACTCGCTTGCCGTTCAAGAACGGAATCCCGATGCCGTTCTGGTCGTCGATGCGAGCACCGACACACGGACGGCCGCCGCGGTGCAGACATGGCAGCAGCACGACCCGGCCCGGCAGGACGCTTCGCTATTGGCACGTCGGCGACGCGCATCGCGGACTGACACGCCAGCGCAATTTCGCGCTCGACCACGTGACGACCGATCTCGTGGCGTTCTTTGACGATGATGTGGTGCTGGCGCCGAACTGTCTGGGCGAGCTGGAACGCGTGTTTCGCGAGGACGAGACGGTCGTCGGTGTTGGATGCTTCGACGGGCCGGAGACCACCCGGCCACGGGCGCTGTGGCGGCTGCGCCGGCATCTCGGGATGATTTCGAGTCTGGACGCGGGGAAGTACCACCGGTCGGGCATGTCGACGCCGTGGGATTTCGATACGGGCCAGCAGGCTGTCGTCGAGGGGGACTGGATGCCCGGGTGGGGCATGATGTGGAAGACCGCCGCAGCCGCGCGCGCGAGATTCCACGAAGGATTTGCCGGGTACTCGCAGGGAGAGGATCTGGATTTTTCGCTGCGACTTCGCCGTCAGGGCCGGCTGCTCATGGCCCGGCGGGCGGGACTGCGTCACCTTCCCAATCCAGTCAGGCCGTCCGAACCCGTTTCAGCGCGGCTACATGGAGATCTACAACCGGTATCACATCCATCGGCGAGGCCTGCCCGATCGAACGTCGCGAGATGTGATCTGGTTCGCCTACGCATGGACCGTCGATACCTTGCTGCTGGGCCGTCATCTAATCTGGCCGACCCGCGCCGCCACGGTGGTTCAGCAAATCGCCGGCCGGCTGCAGGCCACGCAGCATCTGCTGCGGGGGCGTTAGGAGCTTCCGCTGGTGAAACCGGGCACGTTGCTGTTTTTCTGGGATTACGACACGCAGTGGGGTGCGCGATCGGTCGCGGCTGCAACGGCGGTCGCCAAGGACTGGGGCAGCTGGAGTTCACCAACACCGAAGAGCTGCTTCGGCTGCATGCCGAGTTCGACGTTCCCGCGTGCTTTGCGGTCGTCGGCTCGGCCGCTCTGCCTGGCGACCCGGCCCTATCACGATCCCGCGCAGGTCCGGCGAATCCATGAGGCCGGCCACGAGGTGGCCAGCCATTCGCACCGCCACGAATGGCTGCCGGGACTGGCGCGGCCGGCGCTGCTCGAGACGCTCGGCCACAGCAAGGACGCGCTCGAACAGTGCATCGGCGCTCCGGTCGTGACATTCGTGCCGCCGTACAACCAGCCGTTCGATTACGCCGGCGGGCGGTCGTTCAGCCTGTCGGAACGGCGTGAGGCCGGACCGGATCGCACGGACTCTGGCACGTTGTGCGAGTGCCTCTTCGCGAGACCGGCTATCGCTCTGCCGCGTCGCGTATCGGCCGCTTCACCTCCGGCTCGCCGAAGTGTTCCTGTCGGCGCAGACTGGATGCGGCCCGGACGCTGCAGGGTGATCGGCGGCGTGTCGTGCGTGCGGTCTCAACACGCCGTGCGGCTTTGACGGCAGAGCGCGAGACGCATGGTCGAGCGCTGCGCGGCCGAGGGCGGCATCGTCGTCGTCTACGGCCATCCGCACTCGCTGCGCAGCGCGGCAACTCGCAGGACGTGTCCTATCTGCGTGCCGTTTCTGACACAGAGGTACAGCGGCTGCAGTAGGCGGCGGACGCTTCTGCAGACTCGGCGTGCCGCGCGCAGCTGCTGGCGTCCTGAGCCGTGCGTCTGTGCGTGGTGTCGTTCAAGGAATGCTGGCAGGACGACTCGGGCGCCTGGTGGTCGTATGGCGGCTTCCCCATGCAGATGGCCGCGGTCGCTTCGCTCTTCGACGAGACGACGCTGGTCATCGTGCGGGGGGACGCGCCAGGAGCGGCGGCATCAGGCTGGAGGGGCACGCGCCGTGGCGCTGCGATCCCCGGGCGGATCTTCCACGCAAGCTCTCGGTGCTGGCGCACCTGCCGTACTACGCCGGCACGATTGCGAAGGAGGTCCAGCGAGTCGACGTGGTGCACATTCCCGCGCCCGGCGACATGCCGCTGCTCGGCATGCTGATCGCGCTCTTCTTTCGAAAGCGCCTGATCGTGCCGCTATGGCAGCTCGTGGGTGACGACCTCAGAGACGACGTTGACGCATAAGTTCACACGCATGTGCATGAGGCGCTTTGCAGGCGGCCGCAACGTGATGCTGGCAACCGGTGAAGGCAGCGACGCACCGGCAGCCGGAATGCGGTGGGTGTTTTCGACCGCGCTCTCGCGCGCCGAGCTCGACAGCATACATCCGGCGCTGGACCGCGGGTTGTCGCATCCGCCGCGACTGGTGTATGCGGGGCGGCTCTCGTCCGAGAAAGGTGTGGCGGTCCTCATCGAGGCCCTCGCGATGCTCAAACGTGAGGGGTTCCAGCCGTTGCCATCGGTGACGCTCGTCGGCGACGGGCCCGAGCGCCGGACGCTCGAGCGTCTGGCACTCGAGCTAGGTTGCGCTGATTCGATCCAGTTCGCCGGCCATTGCAATCGTTCGGATCTCTCGCGACATCTCATGACCGCCGATCTGTGCGTCCAGCCCTCGTTGAGCGAAGGGCTTCAGCAAGGCCTGGCTCGATGCGATGGCACACGGGCTGCCGGTCGTGGCGTCGAACGTCGGCGCGGCAGGCGCCGTGATTGGCAGAGATGGCGGAAACCGGCGTGGCTGGCTGGTGCCGCCCGGCGAGCGCGCACGCGCTGGCCGGCACGATCCGCGAGGCGCATCCTGACGCCGCTCGAGTGGCCCGAACTTCGGCGGCGGTGCCGCGCGTATGTCGAGGCGCGAACGCTCGAAGCCTGGGCGCACGAGATTGGCCAGGCCTGCGCCCAGCAATGGAGCGCTTCGATGGTGGGAGGGAAGCTTTCAGCATGACGACACGCTCGGCGTCGTTTGTCGCGGGATACGGAACGTTGCCAGCGACGAATTCCCGCCTGATGGAGTCGTCCACGTCTTACTGGGGCTGGACGCTGCTCGTCGCGATTGCCATCGTCACCGCAGCCGGGTTTCAACTCGGATTCATCTGGTGGCTTACCGTCCTGACGATCGGCGCCTTTCTCGCTGCCACGGTCGGCCTCGTCCGGCCTGCACTCGCACTCTACGGCATCAGCCTTCTGTGCACGCTCGACGCGGTCATGCGTCATTTCCTGCTCGACGCCGGCGTGGAGTATCTGCGCTTCAACACGCTGAACTACTGGCTGCTCATCGTCATGGCAGGACACCAGGCGTTGATTCGCCGCTTCAGCGACGCGCAGACGCGCCTCATCATCGCGTTCGTTGCGCTGCTGACCGTCGAAATGGTGTTCAGCGACCGGGTGGCCCGTGGAGCGCAGCACGTGCTCGGGATGGCCACCATGTTCGGGCTGCTCGTCTATTTCGTGCGCGCCGCCGCGCACGAACGCGCCTGGTACTGGCAGGGCATCCTGTGCGGGGTGACCGGAGCGCTCGGCGGGCTCCTCTACAACGTCGACGGCACGCTGCCGCCGCTGAACCACAACGTCTACGCGCTGTTTCCAGAGACGGCCATCTTCGCCGTCTGCCTCGCGTTCGGTTTCGCCGCGAACCAGCGCGAAGAGTTCATGCTCATCACGCTGGCGGCCATCTGCATCGTGTGGGTGTTTCTGAGCGGCAGCCGCGGCGGTCTCTTCATCAGTCTCGGCGCGATGCTCTTCCTCATCCTCGCGATGAAGGGCAGCGCCAAGAAGGTGCTCTATGTGGCGGCGGCGGTCCTCCTGGCCGTGCTCGTGGCAGGGTGGTTCAGTGATTTGGAAAACTCCTCCATGACACGTCTCGAAAAACTGTGGTCCGCCGACGAGACCGCCGATGCGCGGACGAGCGGACGTGCCAGCCTTGCGCTCGGCGGATGGCATATCTTCGTGGAAAACCCGCTTGGTGTCGGGACCGGCGACTCTGAGCTCGCCTGGTCTCAATTGGGCTATGTCGCAGGGGTCTCCGACCTGAAGGCCGGCCAGGAATTTTCGCTGCACTCGGGCTGGATCAAGGTCCTCGCGGAGAATGGCATTCCCGGGATTCTGCTGTTTGTTGCCGTCGTCTGCTCGTTTGCCGTAGTGGGATGGCGAAGCGGCGATCACTTCCTCCGCGTCCTCGGCGTTGCCGTCACCCTGACGCTTGCCGTCGCGTTTCTGTCGACGGAGTTTCAAGGGAAAGCATTCTGGTTTCTGGCGGCGGGCGCCGTCACCCTGCTCAATCGCGAGCCCATGATCGCCGCGCTTCGAGGCGGCAACCGGCTGCAGGTCTGGTGGGTGCGGCCTGCCATGCCGACCAATGCGTTGCGGCCGCGTGCGGTTGGCGATCAGCCGCGGACGGACCACTTGAGCCTCGTTCCGAAGTTGTCCCGCGTCCCGCGTTTCAGGTTGTAGCAGCCCGCGAATGCGACCAGTACCCCTCTCATCGACTCCAGATGGCGCGCCACGCTTGCGGGTGGCGTTCATTGCCGGAAGTCTGACTCAGGGTGGTGCGGAGAAACAGTTCGTGTACATGGCGCGCGCGCTGCGGCAGCGAGGCGTCGACACGCGGGTCTTCACATTGACGCGTGGCGAGTTCTACGAGGACGCGTTGCGGGCCGGAGGCATCGAGCCAGTGTGGGTGGGGCGGCTTGGCGCTCCAGCGGCTCGTCTGGCCGTACTGGCGCAATGGTTTGCGCGCTACCGGCCGGACATCGTTCAGTCGACCCACTTCTTTTCAAATCTCTACGCCGCCATCCTCGGGCGCGCATTCGGCGCGCTGGCGATCGGAGGCATCCGCAACGACGCGTATTTCGACATGGAGGCGAACGGCCGTTGGGGACCGTGGTTGCTGAAGGCGCCGCAAATGCTGCTCGCGAATTCCAGCGCGGCCCAGCGCAATGCGCAGGCGCTTGGACTCCCGCCGGAACGCACGCACGTGCTCTCGAACGTCATCGATTTCGTGGATTTCGACGGCAGGCAGGGCCGGGGCGCACGGTTCCGGGCGTCAGGCAACCCCGTCGCGATTGCGGTCTGCCGGGTGGTCGAGGCCAAGCGTCTCGATCGGTTCGTGCGCGCGCTCGCACGCGCGCGGCGCGACGTGCCGGCGCTGACGGGCATCATCGTCGGGGACGGGCCGGCGCGCGCGTCATTGCAGGAGTTGGCGAGCACGCTGGGGCTCGATGGCGCGTTGACGTTCACCGGCCGGAGTGACGACGTCCCCGGCCGTCTTCGCGGCGCAGACATGCTGGTTTTGAGCTCCGACCACGAAGGTTTTCCCAACGTCGTGCTCGAAGCGATGGCGGCGAGGCTGCCGGTTGTCGCGACACCCGCGGGCGACGTGGGACGCATTGTCGACGACGGGCAAACGGGATACGTCGTGCCGTTCGACGATATCGACGCCATGGCGTCGCGCATGGCGAGCCTGGCGACGTCGCCCGACCTTCGTGCGCGGCTGGGCGAAGCCGGCCGGGCGCGCGTCGAAGAGCACTACAGCTACGAGACGCTCGGCAGCCGCCTGATGGCGACATACCGCGAGATGGCCGAGAGCCAGGGCCATCGGCGCTCGCTGGCCGTGCTGCCACGCGAGCCGCATCACACTGGAAATCTCCGGCCGTTCGTGCGGGACGTCCCGCTCACGACGCGATGAGACTTGCTGTTTTCACGAGCCTGTTTCCCGGGCGCATCAACACGTTCTTCGCTCGCGATATGGCGGCGCTGCGCGCCGCGGGCATCGAGCTGGACGTCTTCCCGCTGCACCCGCTCGATTCGAACATGTGGCGCTACGTGCCGGACATCCTGAGCGAGCGCGTGCTTCCGAGGAATCGCGTCCACCACTTGAGCCTGTGGCGTGCCATTCAACCGAAGGGTGTGATGCGCTCCGCCCGGTTCGCCCGGTTCCTTCGGGACAGCTCGGCGATTCGCAGCTCTGCCGTCCGCTACGGCCTGAAGCCCCTGGTCAAGAGCGAGTACACGTTCGTCAAGGCCTGGGCGTGGGCGCAGGAGCACGGCGATCTCTACGACCACGTGCTGGCGTACTGGGGAAACTATTCGGCGAGCTGCGCGTACCTGTTTCACCGGCTGATGGCCCGACGCGTGCCGTTCTCGATGTTCCTGCACGCCGGGACCGATCTGTATCGCGATCAGGTGTTCCTGCGCGAAAAGCTGCTCTACGCGGACAACGTCTTCGTGGTCTGCGAGTTCAACAGGCAGTTCATCCGGTCGCAGTACGCCGACATCTATCCGAGACTGGCAGAAAAGATTCACCTGCATCACCTGGGGCTCGATCTCGCGGAGTTCCGGTTCCGCCCTGATGGCCGACGACAGCGGGCGATTCTGGCAGTAGGGTCGCTCGAGAAGATCAAAGGGTTCGACTACCTCATCCGGGCGGTGGCGGATCTTGCCGTCCGGGGCATCGACGTTGCCCTGGATTTGATCGGCAGTGGACCGGAACGAGAGCGGTTGGTCGAATTGACTGCCCGCCTTGGTGTCGCTTCGCGTGTGACCTTCCGCGGATTCCTGCCATTCGATGACGTCCGCAGCGCCATGGCCGAGGCCACCATGCTCGTGCATCCATCGCCGGGACTTGGAGACGCCGTGCCGACTGTGATCAAGGAAGCCATGGCGGTCGGCACGCCGGTCATCGCCACCCGCGTCGCGGGCATTCCCGAACTGCTTGACGACGGCCGATGCGGCGTGCTGGTGCCGGCCGGAGACGTGCCCGCGCTCGCGGAGAGCATCGCGCAACTGATCGCGGATCCCGTGCGACGGCTACGGTATGCGTCAGCCGGCCGGCGGCACATGGAAGACAAGTTCAATTTGTGGCGAAACGGCGCGGCGCTTGCGGCTCGTCTGAGCGACGGGGCGCGCCCGACAGCTATCACGCACCACGCTGACGTGGAGTATGTGACATGACCGACGTCCTGATGAAGCTCTACAACCGGTTGCCGGCCGTTGGACGCTCGGCCGCGGCGAGCGCGAGGGGGTTCTACCTGCGATCGTGGCGCTACGGGCGGCGCACCGAGGCGTACATCGAAGCCGCCATCGAGCGCGAGACCTGGTCGCCTGAAAAGTGGAAGGCCTATCAGGAAGAGCGGCTTGCGTTCGTCCTGCACCGCGCGGCGACGCAGGTGCCGTACTACCGGCACCAGTGGGCGACCCGCCGCCGACTCGGGTATCGCGCGTCATGGGAACAGCTCGAGAACTGGCCGATCCTTCCCAAGGACATCCTGCGCACGAACGCGCAGGCGTTCGTGGCGGATGACTGCGCGCCGCGCCGGATGTTTCACGAGCGGACGAGCGGCACGACGGGGAAGCCGCTGGATCTCTGGCGCTGCGGAGACACGGTCGAGACGCTCTATGCGATATCGGAGCTGCGCGAGCGCCGCTGGTACGGCGTCTCGGTGCGCGATCGCTGGGCCATGCTTGGCGGTCAGCTCGTCGTGCCCGCCGACTCTCAGCGCCCGCCGTTCTGGGTATGGAACAGCGCGCTGAATCAGCTCTACATGTCCACGTTCCATCTGTCGCCGGCGTTCATGCCCTGGTATCTCGACGCCTTGAAGAGCTACCGCATCAAGTACCTGTGGGGCTATCCCTCGTCGCTCCTCGTGCTCGCTCAGGAGGCGATTAAGCTCGGACGAGCGCCACTGCCGATGAGCGTCGTCATCACAAACGCCGAACCGGTGACCGACCAGCAGCGGCAAACGATCTCGCAGGCGTTCGGCTGTCCCGTGCGCGAGACGTACGGCATGGCCGAGATGGTCACCGCCGGCACAGAGTGCCAGGCCGGACGACTCCACCAGTGGCCCGAGCTTGGCGTCGTCGAGGTGTTCCAGGACGTGGCAGACGCACCGGTGGCGCCGGGCCAGTCGGGTCGGCTGATCGGCACCGGCCTGCTGAACGCCGACATGCCGCTCATTCGCTACGAAGTCGGCGACCGTGCCTCCAACATCCTGCCTCAGGAACCGTGTCCGTGCGGCCGATCGCTTCCGGGGCTGCAACGCATCGAAGGCCGGATGAACGACAGCATCCTGACGCCAGACGGACGCAGCGTGTACTCGGCTGAACCCGGTCTTCTACGGTGTCCCCGTCCGCGAGTCGCAAATCATCCAGGAGCGCGTCGATCAGTTGCGCGTGCTCGTCGTGCCGGCTGTCGGCTTTCAAGCCGATACCGTTCGACACATTGTTGAGCGGCTCCAGGCGCGTGTCGGGCACGTGGATATTCAGGTCGAGAGCAGTAGAGGCGATACCCCGCACGGCCGGCGGCAAATTCCGCGCGGTCGTCAATCGGCTGCCGATGCCGGCACTCGCGGACGCTGTCAATGTCCAATAGCACGCCACAACAACTTTCCCCGGCGGCGTTTTCGGACGCGCGGTCGAGATCTGAAGAAGAGCGCATCAGGAACGCGTACGCCCGCCGCGACAACCTCGCGAGGTATTCCTGGTTCAACCGCGCGCACTTGCTGGGCATGCAGGAGGTCGAGCGGGTCTGCTGGCCGCGCTGGCCGAGCACCTGTCGATGCCGCTGGCCGACGCACAGGTGCTCGAGATCGGATGCGGCACGGGCGTGTGGCTGCGCGAGCTGATCAAGTGGGGTGCCCGGCCACAGCAGGTCTGCGGCGTCGACCTCATAGCCGATCGCATCACCGAAGCGCGCCGGGTGTGTCCCACCGGCGTCACGCTGCAATGCGCGAACGCGACGGCGCTCGAGTACCAGGACGGCACGTTCGATGTCGTGATGCAGTCGATGCTCTTCAGCTCGGTGCTCAGCGTGGAGATGCGGCAGCGCATCGCGCGGGAAATGCTGCGTGTGGTCAAACCGAGCGGTCTCATTCTCTGGTACGACTACCACCTCAACAACCCGCGCAATGCCGACGTCCGCCGCGTCACTCGCGACGAAATCCGTCAGCTCTTCGCTGGCTGCTCCCTTCATCTGCAGACGGGTCACGCTGGCGGCTCCGCTGGCGCGGCTCGATCGCTCCACGATCGACGGCGTTGTACCGGGTGCTCAATTCGATTCCGGCCCTGAAGACGCACTACCTCGGCGTCATCCGTCCGGTGGCTGTTTCGTGAGCACCACTGCAGGCATCCAGGCATTTACTGGCCGGCCCACGGTCACCGTCGTGCTGCCGGTGCGCAATGAAGCCGACTTCATCGAGCGCAGCCTCGGGGCGGTCCTGTCGCAGGACTACCCGGCGGATCTGGTCGACGTCGTCGTCGCGGATGGTGCTCGGACGACGGGACGACCGAGATCGTGTCGAGGATGACGAAGACACGACCCACGCGTGCGCCTCATCGACAACCCCGAACGCATCGTCGCCACGGACTTGAATCGCGCGATGGCGCAGACGCTGGGCGATGTCATCGTGCGGGTCGACGGCCACTGCGAGATTGCGACCGACTACGTCAGCCGGTGCGTCGATCATCTGCAGTCTGGCGTCGACGGCGTGGGCGGATCCGATCCAGACGGTCGGGCAGACGCCGTTGGCGCAGGTCGATCGCGACGGCGATGAGCTCGACGTTCGGCGTCGGCGATTCGGCGTTTCGCACGGTGCAGGACCGTTCGATGCTGGCCGACACCGTCGCCGTTTCCGGCCTACACGCGCGCGATCGTCGAGAAAGCCGGCGGCTTCGACGACAGAGCTGGTACGGAACCAGGACGACGAATACAACTACCGGCTGCGCAAGATGGGCGCGCGCATCCTGCTGGCGGCCGACGTCCGCTCGCGCTATTACAGCCGCAGCTCGCTCGAAGTCCTTGTGGCGCCAGTACCTCCAGTATGGGTACTGGAAGGTGCGCGTGCTTCAGAAGCATCCCTTTCAGATGAGCGCGAGGCAGTTCGTTCCCCCGATGTTCGTCGGCGCGCTCGCCGGCTCCGCGGCCGCGGCTTTGACCACCGACCGCGGGTGGATCCTCTTCGCGATCGTGGTGACGGCCTATCTCGCCGCGAATCTGACGGCTGCCATATCGGTGCTGCGCCGCCGCCGTCTGTCACGTCCGTGGATGTTGCCGGTGGCCTTCGCCACGCTGCACCTCGCGTATGGCATCGGTTTTCTCCATGGCCTGGTGCGGTTCTGGAACCGTTGGGGCGCCGACACACGGCACGCCGACCGGAAGGAGGACGTTTGCGCGTAACGTATTTCGGACAGGCCTGCACGTTGATCGAAGCGGGCGGAGTGCGAATCCTGACCGACCCCTGGCTGACCGAAGGCGCCTACTTCGGCACCTGGTATCACACCCACGTCCTCGCCGAGGCCGGCGTCAGTCCCGAGACCGTTCCCAAGGACGTCGACTACATTTTTCTGTCGCACGAGCACGAGGACCATCTCGATCCCGAAACGCTTCGGCATTTCCGTCGCGACATTCCGATTCTGATCTGCAAGTTCCCGACAGCCAAGTTCCGGCATCACCTCGAATCGCTGGGACTGACCGGCATCCGGGAGTTGTCGTCGGGAGAGCCGCTCGAACTGGCGAAGGGCGTCAAGGTCACGATTTTCGGGACCGCCGAGTACACCAACGACGCGGCGTTGTTCGTCGAGGGCGACGGCTGCACGGTCTTCAACGAAACCGACTGCAAGCTCGGCTACGCCGACCTGCAGCGGCTCGGTGACCGGGGCATCGACATCGGCTTCTACATGTTCTCGGGCGCCAACTGGTATCCGATGCTGTACGACTACCCGGACGAGGTGAAGCGTGCGCTCACGCAAGCGACGGCGACAGTCGCTGCTCCGCAGCCTCGTCCAGCGGGTGAAGCTGACGCGCCCGCGCGTGGCCGTGCCGGCCGCCGGCCCGTGCACGGTGCTCGATTCGAGTCTTCTCTGGCTGAACTCGGAGGAGCACGGCATTTTCGTCGATCCGGAAGAAGCCGTGCGGGCGCTGTGCGCTGGCGAAATTGCCTGTGCAGCCTTTGTACATGGCGGCGACCGACGTCTGGGACAGCGAGATCGGATTCCAGCCGTGCGCGCCTGCCACTTTCAGAATGCCGCGGCAGGAGTACCTGCAGGCCGCCGCCTCGCGCTATGCGAGCCGTCTGCAGGAGCGGCGCGACGCCGAGCGCCCTGCGGGCACGGATCTGGGCGACCGCTTGACGGCGTACTTCAACCAGGCCGTTGGTTCACAGACGCCCGAAGTCCGCAAGCGGATCGACGCGAAGCTCGCGATCGTGGCGACAGGTCCGCAGCGCGGCGCCTGGACGATCGATTTTCGGCGCGGACGGTCCGGATTACGTCCGGGAAGGCGAAGCGAGCGACTGGAACTACCGGCTCGTCGCCGAAGACAAGCTGCTGTATCCGTTCATGACGGGGGAGATGCCGTTCTTCGAAGATCTCCTCCTGTCGTTGCGCGTTCAGGTCGCGCGGCGTCCGGACACCTACAACGAGCCCCTGTATCACTTCCTCTATGAGCCAGATCCAGAAAAGCTGCACAACTGGTATGCAGCGCATTGAGATTCCGCTCGCCGACATTCCCGCCGACCGGCCGGTCCGCGTGGAACACGGTGAGCGTGGCATCGTCGTCGTCAGGACAGGTGACGACGTGAGCGCGTTCGAAGACTCGTGTCCGCACGCACAGTGGCGGCTCTCGGACGGCGAGTTGAATGACGGCGTGCTCGAATGTCCTGGGCATGGCTGGGAGTTTCGAGCCACGACCGGCGTGTGTGTGAACGTCCCGGCGTATTGCCTGAAACGCTTTGCCGTCAGCGTGCGCAGCGACGTCGTTGAAATAGCGATTGGCCGCGCGGTTGACGAAGCCGATGACAGACCGGCGTCCTACGATGGTCAGGCGGCTGTTTGATCTCGTCGTCTCGGGTGCCGCGCTTGCGGTGCTGGGCATTCCCTTCGCCGTGGTCAGCATGGTCATCGCGCTGACCTCGCGAGGCCCGATTTTCTTCCGGCAACAGCGCATCGGCCGCGGCGGCCGTCCGTTCTGGCTCTACAAGTTCCGCACAATGCAGGCAGGGGCGACGGGCTCGCAGGTGACGGTGACGGGCGACAACCGGATCTACCCGGTCGGCCGTTGGCTGCGACGCTGGAAGGTCGACGAGCTGCCGCAGTTCTGGAACGTCTTCCGCGGCGACATGAGCGTGGTCGGGCCCACGACCGGAGGTCGCGCGATTCGTGCGTCAGTACGGCGCGAGCGAACGCCGCGATTCTCGAGTCCAAGCCGGGGCTGGCCAGCCTGTCGCAGCTGGTCTACCCGCACGAGCCTGAATTACTGCAGGCGGCGGCCAACCCGGAAGCCATGTACGTGAAGCAGATCATGCCGCGGAAAGTGGCGGTCGATCTCGAGTACGAAGCGACGCGAACGCTCGTGTCCGATCTGCGTCTCATCGTCGAAATGGCACTTCTGGTCGCCGGCAAGAGTTTTCGCATCGATCGCAGTCTCGCTCTCGCGTCGGGCGACACCATCGACCCGACGCCGTTCCCTGATTGACGGAACCCATGACTATGACACCTCTGACCGCGGCAGCTCCGGCGACAACCACACATATTCCGCGAAGCACGTTCCTGCCGTTTCATCATCCGCAAATCGGCGAGGAAGAGATTCGCGCCGTCGAAGAAACGCTGCGCTCCGGGTGGATTACCACCGGCGCGAAAGCCCGGACATTCGAGTGCGACTTCGCGCGGTTCGTCGGCGCACGGCATGCCGTGGCCGTCAACTCGGCCACCGCGGCGCTCCATCTTGCGCTCGACGCCATCGGCGTCGCGGCCGGCGACGAGATCGTGGTTCCGACGATGACGTTTGCCGCGTCGGCGGAAGTCGTGGCGTATTTCGGCGCGAAGCCGGTGCTGGTCGACTGCGAGCCCGACACGTTGAACATGCATCCGGCAGATCTCGAGCGGGTCATCACGCCGAGGACGAAAGCCGATCATGCCGGTGCATTTCGGCGGGCATCCGTGCGACATGCGCCCCATCCTCGAGATTGCCGGGTCGCGAGGTATTCGGGTCGTCGAGGATGCCGCGCACGCGCTGCCGGCCTCGTACGAGGGGCGCATGGTCGGCACGATCGGCGACCTCACCTGTTTCTCGTTCTATGCCACCAAGACGATCACCACCGGCGAAGGCGGCATGGTGACGACCGAGAACGACGAGTACGCCGAGCGGATCCGGATCATGAGCCTGCACGGCATCAGCCGTGACGCGTGGAAACGCTACACGGCCGAGGGTTCGTGGTACTACGAGATTCTGCAGCCGGGCTTCAAGTACAACCTGACGGATCTGGCGGCCGCCCTCGGCATCGAGCAGCTGAAGAGATGCCACGCGTTCCGCGAAGTCCGTCGCCGGATCGCGGAGCAGTACGACGAGGGATTTGCCGATCTGGAAGAGATCGCCATGCCAGTGTCGAGCAGCAACGTCGAGCACGCCTGGCATCTCTACGTCATCCAACTGCATCTCGATCGACTTCGGATCGACCGCGCGGCCTTCATCGAGGCGCTCAAGGCCGAGCAGATCGGCACCTCGGTGCATTTCATCCCGCTGCACCTGCACCCGTACTACCGCGACCGATGGGGATACCGGCCGGAAGACCTGCCGGGGGCGAGCGCGGTCTTCGAGCGAATTATTTCTCTGCCGATCTATCCGGGCATGACCGACGACGATGTCGAGGACGTCATTGGCGCGGTGCGAAGCATCTGCGCGGCGAACCGGCGGTGATCGGGGATTCGATGCGACTTCTTCCAGGCCGCGTAACGGTCAAGCGCGCGATCAAACGAACGGCAGGGCTGGCGAGCACGTGGCTGCGGCCGTTCGTCGGTCACCCGTCAGGACCTCGTGTGTGCATCCTCGTCTATCACCGCGTGGCGCCGCTGCGATTCATCGATCCGGACGTTGACAACTGGAACGTGACGCCCGATGTGCTCGATCGGCAGATTGCGTCGCTCGCCGACACGACCGAGATCATCGGGCTCGAGGATGTGCCCGGCCGGACCGCGGCCGCGGGACCTCTTGCCAAGCCGCTGGTCTGTCTGACGTTCGACGATGGCTTCGCCAACTTTCATCGCGAGGCACTGCCGGTGCTGCGGAGGTACAACGCGAAAGCGACGTGTTTTGTCGTCACGAAATTCGTGGACTCGCTCGAGCCGATGCCGTTCGATCGCTGGTCGCGACGCCATTGCGGGGACGTCGCGCCTGCGTGCTGGCGGCCGGTCACCTGGAAGGCCCTCGAGGAGTGCGCGGCATCCGGTCTAGTGACCGTGGGCTCGCACTCGCACGAGCATCGCATCGGCAGCAAATGCACGGCCGAGGAGCTTCGCGCGGAAGCGCAGGAATCACGGGCGGTGCTGCTGAGCCGGCTCGGTCCGCGACATGCTGCGTGTTATTCGTACCCGTACGGCAGCAGCAGGCCCGCGCTCGTCCCATCCGAGTACGTGAAGGCCGTGAAAGCCGGCGGATATTCGCTGGCCGTGTCCACCGACCTCGGTCTCGCCGATGCCGGCAGCAATCGCTTTTTCCTGCCGAGGATCGAGGCATTCGGCCTCGATACGCCGGCCGTCCTGCGCGCCAAGGTGGATGGAGCGCTGACGCCGTACATCATTCCGCAGTGGCTTCGCACCGCGCGGCGGACGGCGTGAACGACACCCGCGACCGAATCGAAGAGCGAGTGCGTCAGACGGTGTTTGGCGTACTCGACGAGCTGAACGAGCAATTGCCTGCACGGCAGCGTCTGGCCAAGTCGGACACCACCGTGCTCGCGGGCGAACAAACCGGCCTCGACTCGCTCGGCCTCGTCAACCTCATGGCGCTGCTCGAACAGCGCATCGAGAGCGACTTTCAGATACCGATCAACCTGATGGACGAAGAGCTCGTGGATGAATCGTCGAATCATCTGGCGGACGTGCAGTCCTTAACGCAGTACCTTGCGTCGGTGCTGGCCGAGCGTACCAATGGCTGATAGGCGTTCCCTCGCGATTCTGTCCGACTTCAACGCGTCGAACTGTGCCGGTTATCTGGCCAACGACACGGGTCGGCCTGCGCTCGATGTCCAGGTGGCGCCGATGGGTCGGGGAGCGGGCCTTGTGCTGCAGCATCACGGGGCCGCATCGAACGGCGATCGTGGGGACGTGATCGTCGTGTGGACCGAACCCCACCGTGTCAGCGACGCGTTTCGGTCGCTCATGGACGGCGGTGAGGTGGAAGCGGCGGCGATCCTTTCCGATGTCGACGAGTTCGCCGCGGCCATCGCAAACCTTGCTGGAACGGCCAGGACTGTGTTCGTGCCTTCGTGGGTGATGCCGAACGGCGATCGCGGGCGTGGTCTGCTCGCGATGCGCGACAGCCTGGGCCCGGTCGGCGCCCTCATGCGCATGAACCTCCGGCTTGCGGAGCAGTTGTCGGCTTGCGACAACGTTTATGTCCTCGACGCACAGCGGTGGATGCAGGCCGGCGGCCGGCACGCGTATGACCCGCGCCTCTGGCATCTGGGGAAGATTCCGTTTGGCAACCCGGTCTTCAAGGAAGCGGCCAGTGACATCAAGGCCGCATTGCGGGCCCTGTCGGGTGACTCGCGCAAGCTCGTCGTGCTCGATCTGGACGACACCCTGTGGGGCGGCGTGCTGGGGGATGACGGTTGGGAAGCGCTGCGGCTCGGTGGACACGATGGCATCGGCGAGGCGTACGTCGAGTTTCAGCGCGGTCTGAAGCGCCTCGCGCGGCGCGGCATCCTGCTCGCCATCGCCAGCAAGAACGATGAGGGCCCGGCGCTGGAAGCCATTACCAGACATCCAGAGATGGTCTTGCGGTGTGGCGATTTCACCGCCTGGCGGATCAACTGGCAGGACAAGGCCGAGAATGTGGCCGCGATCGCCGCCGAGCTGAATATCGGCTTGCAGTCGGTCGTCTTCATCGACAACAACCCGGTCGAGCGCGATCGTGTGCGCGAGGCGCTGCCGGAGGTACTTGTGCCGGATTGGCCGGCGAGCCCGTTGCTGTTTCCCGCCACGCTGGCCGCGTTGAACTGCTTCGATACCGCCGCCAGCACCCATGAAGATCGCCAGCGTCAATCCGCCTATCAGGCCGAGCGCGTCCGGGAGCAGGAACGGCGGGCGGCCGTTTCGATCGACGACTGGCTCCGAGGCCTGCAACAGCAGGTGCAGGTGGCGGAGCTGGACGAGGCGAACGCCGTGCGGGCCACGCAGCTCCTGAACAAAACGAACCAGATGAACCTCTCGACCAGGCGGCTCACGGGGCCCGAGCTCAGGACGTGGGCATCGGAACCGCAGCACAAGATGTGGGTCTTCCGCGTGGCCGACAAGTTCGGCGACGCAGGCCTGACGGGCATTCTCAGTCTCGCGCTGAAGCAGGACGAAGCCCGGATCGTGGACTTCGTGCTCAGCTGCCGGGTCATCGGGAGGCATGTCGAAGAGGCGATGCTCTATCAAGCCGCGACGTATGCGACCGATCGCGGCATGCGAACGCTGTCTGCTGAATACCTCCCGACGCCGAAGAACGAACCGTGCCTGCGCTTTCTCGAGCGATCGGGCCTCGAAAACCATGACGGCCGCGTGTTTCGCTGGGAACTGAGCCAGCCGTTCGCCCGGCCACCCCATATCGAGCTCAACATTGCTCCTTGACCACACGACTGACGCCCGCGCGTCAGCCGCATCCATCCGGATTCAGCCCCTGACCGAGGGTCTGGTCGATTCCGTCCGCGAGTTTAACGGGCGGTTGTCCGCAGGTGGTGTGCCGTACCGTCTCCCTGAATGTCCCACGCTCCCATGGCTGCCGAAGGGGAACGGACGGGAGATGTTCCAGGAGTGTTATGTGGCGGTCGAGAACGGTTCGGCAGTGCGGGGCGGCTACATCCTCAAGCGCCAGACCTTCATGATCGAGGGCGAGCGCCACAGCGTGGGCTGTTACCGTCTGCCCCTCTCGGAAGGGTTGACCGATCGGAGGTACGGCGCGGTCGGGCTTCGACTTCTCACGGACGCACTCAAACGCGAGCCGCTGCTGTACGTGCTCGGGATCGGGGGCATACACGAGCGCCTGTCGCGCATGCTGACCGCGCTCTCGTGGCGTCTTCACGCCGTCCCGTTTCACTTCAAGGTGATTCGCCCGTTTCGCGTCGCACGGCAGTTGTCCTACTTGAGAACCAGCCTGCTCAGGCGGATGACGCTGGATCTCGCCGCGTTCTCGGGTGGCGCCTGGCTCCTCTCGCGCGTGATGGGGAGAACGGAGCGCGGCGTCGACCGGCAGGTGACCGTGACGCTGCAGCCCTCGTTCGGTACGTGGACCGATGCCCTCTGGTCCGAGTGCAAGAGCCGTTACCCGATCATCGGCGATCGCAGCAGTCAGGCCCTTGCCGCGCTGTATCCGGCGGGCGATCCCCGATTCATGAGGGTCAAGGTGAGCGCGGCCGGGAACCCCATCGGCTGGGCCGTACTGCTGGCGACCGACATGCGCCATCACAAGTACTTCGGCAATCTGCGGGTCGGGACGATCGTGGATTGCCTGGCGGCTCCCGATGCGGCGAGCGGCGTCATCGCGGGCGCCGCGCGATGTTTGCAGGATCGCGGCGCCGATCTGATCGTGTCGAACCAGATGTCGGCGGCCTGGGTATACGGCCTCGAGAAGAACGGATTTCGATCCGGGCCGTCGAACTTCCTGTTCGGCGCCTCGAAACCACTGCTGCGCCTGCTGAAGTCGGACGATCAGCTGGCCGACAGCCACCTGAATCGCGGCGACGGAGACGGACCCATCAATCTGTGATGTTGAAGATGCTGAAGCTTCCGTGGTGGCGATGGGTCGTCATCGTCATCCACCTCCTGTTCGTGGTCGTCGCCAACTATCTGGCGTTCTGGCTGCGGTTCGATGGCGAGATTCCGGCCCGGGAGATGTCGATTGCTCCTCCAGATGCTGCCGTGGCTGCTCGTGATTCGCGGCGTCATGTTCGTGCCCGTTCCGGCTGTACCGCGGGCTTGTGGCGCTACACGGGCATCTATGATCTCCGCGACCTCTGCTCTGGTGTGGCCGTCAGCACGTTCATGTTCTATCTGCTCGTGCACTGGGGCTTCCGATTGCACGACTACCCGCGGTCGGTGTTCATCGTCGATTCGCATGCTGCTCGTGTTCCTGATCGGCGGCCTGCGGCTGGCGCGGCGCATCCAGCGCGAACAGCGTCGCAGCCGGCGAAAGAAGCGCGTGCTGATCTACGGCGCCGGCGATGCCGGCGAGATGGTCGTCCGCGACATGAAGAAGCACGTGGACTATCAGCCGATCGGCTTCATCGACGACGACATCGAGAAAGTCGGTCAGCCGGATTCACGGCGTCGACGGTGCTGGGCACGCGGGAGAGCCTGGCGGCGCTCATATCGAAGGAGCGTCCCGACGAAGTGCTGGTCGCGATTCCACGCGCCGATCCGGCGGTCGTGCGCGCCATCGTGCGGGCGCTCGAGCCGTTCAAGCTGCCGATCAAGACGCTGCCGAATCTTCGCGATCTGCTGACCGGCACGGTCGACATGAGCCAGATCCGGAGCCTGTCGATCGAAGATCTGCTCGCGCGCGCGCCGGTCGGGCTCGAAGCCGAGCGCGTGCATCCAGCTGATTCGCGGGCAAGCGCGTGCTCGTGACCGGCGCGGGCGGATCGATCGGCTCGGAGCTGTGCCGGCAGATCGTCGAAGCCGATCCGCAGGCGCTGGTGCTGTTCGAGCGGTACGAGAACAGCCTCTATTCGGTGATGCCAACGATCTCGAACAGCACGGCGCGCCGGCTCCACAGCGTGATCGGCGACGTGACCGACGCGACGACGGCTGAACAGCGTGGTCAAGGACCTCCGGCCCCACATCATCTTTCACGCGGCGGCGCACAAACACGTGCCGCTGATGGAGCTGAACGTCTGCGAGGCGGTGAAGAACAACATCATCGGCTCGCACGCGCGTCGCGCAGGCGGCCGGGCACCACGGCGTCGAGCGCTGCGTGCTGATCTCGAGCGACAAGGCGGTCAATCCCTCGAGCGTCATGGGAGCCACCAAGCGCGTGGCGGAGCTGATCTTCCAGGACATCGGCCGCCGCTACGGCTCGACGCGCTTCGTCGCCGTGCGCTTCGGCAACGTGCTCGGCAGCAACGGCTCGGTGTTTCCGCGCTTCCTCGAGCAGATCAAGGCCGGCGGACCGGTCACGGTCACGCATCCCGAGATGCAGCGCTACTTCATGCTGATTTCCGAGGCCGTGCAGCTCGTGCTGCACGCCGCGGCGCTCGGCGGCAAGGGCTCGCTCTACGTGCTCGACATGGGCGAGCAGATCAAGCTGGTCGATATGGCGCGCAACCTGATCCGGCTGTCGGGCTTCGTTCCCGACGAGGAGATCCCGATCAGCTTCGTCGGACTGCGGCCGGGCGAGAAGCTGTCCGAGTCGCTCGTCAGCGAGGACGAGATCATCGAACCGTCGCCGGTCGCCAAGGTGCTGCGCGTGCGAAGTCGCGGGACGGCGGAGTTGCCGCGCAGTCAGTCACGCCTCGGATGCTGCGCGCGCTCGAGCGGAGCGCCGTACGGGGCGAGTCACAGACGCCGTCCTCGAGGTGCTCGCGACCATCGTGCCGCGGTTCCAGCCGGCCGCCGAACGCTGGAAGGCATCCATCGCCGCCGGATCGATCGCTGTCAGCAGTTCGGATTCGGCGCGGCCGAGTGCGCGGCGTGAAGGACGATGCGCGATGAAAGTGGTCATTCTCGCGGGAGGGCTCGGCACGCGTCTCGCCGAGGAGACCGAGGTCCGTCCGAAGCCGATGGTGACGATCGGCGGGCGGCCGATTCTCTGGCACATCATGAAGCACTACTCGCAGGCGGGCTTCTGCGAGTTCGTCGTCGCGCTCGGCTACAAGGGCGAAATCATCAAGCGCTATTTCATGGACTACGCCGATCTCAACGGGCAGCTTGACGCTGTGCCTGAAGAATCGCGTCATCGAACGGCACGACACACATCCCGAGGACTGGAAGGTCGATCTCGTCGAAACCGGCAACGACACCGCAGACCGGCGGCCGCTCAAGACGGCTCGGCAACATCCTGTCGTGACGGACACGTTCATGATGACCTACGGCGACGGCGTGTCGAACGTCGATCTGCGGCGGGTGCTCGACTTTCACCGCTCGCACGGCCGGCTCGCCACGGTCACCGTCGTGCGCCCGCCGGCACGCTTCGGCAGTCTCGAGTTCGACGGCGATCGCGTCACGCCGCTTCATCGAGAAGCCGCAGCTCGGCGAGGGCTGGATCAACGGCGGCTTCTTCGTGCTCGAGCCCGACGTCCTCGACTACATCTCCGGCGACGACGTGCCGTTCGAGCGTCAGCCGCTGGAGCAACTGGCGGCGATGGACAGCTGATGGCGTACCGGCACGAAGACTTCTGGCAAAGCATGGATACGCTGCGCGACAAGCGGCTCCTGGAATCGACTGTGGGAAGAGCGGCGCAGCCCCCATGGCGCACATGGCAGTAGCGGAAAGGCGAACATGAACGTCCTGGTCACGGGAAGCAACGGGATATATCGGCGCGGTCATGGTGCCGGTGCTGCAGGCATGCGGTCATAACGTGACGCGGACTGGACAGCGGCCTGTTCGAGCAATGCGGCCTGCCGATACCGCTCTGCCTGCGTTCCCACGCGGCGGCGGGACATTCGCGACGTGCGGCGCGACGAGCTGGCGGGATTCGACGCGGTCGTCCATCTGGCCGCGCTGTCCAACGATCCGCTCGGCGATCTCGACGCGCGATCTGACGATGGGACATCAACCATCGGGCGTCGGTCCGGCTGGCCGAGCTCGCGCGCGATGCCGGCGTCCAGCGGTTTCTCTATGCGTCGTCGTGCAGCATGTACGGCGCGGCCGGCGAGCGACGATCTGCTCGACCGAAGAAGCGCCGCTCTGCCCGATTACGCCGTACGCCGAATCGAAGGTGAGGGCGGAGGAAGACATCGCGAAGCTGGCGGACTGCGGCGTTCAGCCCCGTGTTCCTGCGAAACGCCACCGCCTACGGTCTGTCTCCGCGCCTTCGCGGCGACATCGTGCTGAACAATCTCGTCGGCTGGGCATACACGACCGGCAGGATTCGCATCATGAGCGACGGTACGCCGTGGCGGCCCATCGTGCATGTGGAGGACATCGCCCGCGCGTTTGCCGCGTGCCTCGACGCGCCGCGCGAGGCGATTCACAACCAGGCGTTCAACATCGGCCGCGAGCGTGAGAACTATCAGGTGCGGGATATCGCGGATCTGGTGAAGCGCGTGATGCCCGGAGTCGACGATCGAATACGCCAACGTGACGGGGCCCGATCCGCGGAGTTATCGCGTGGATTTCTCGAAGTCGGAGCGCCAGTTGCCCGGGTTCCATCCGCAGGAGGACGCGCTGTCCGGCGCGCAAACCATACGGGACGCCCTCGAAACGTATCGGATTGACAACAGCACGTTCATCGGTCCCGGCTTTACGCGCCTCGCCCAGATTCGCCGGCTCAAGGATGCGGGACAACTGGACACGGAGTTGCGATGGACGCACTAGTCGGCGGGCAGCCCCATCCGGGGATTGCTGCGGTCCCTGCGCGCGTCGAGCTTCACGTACGGCGAATCGAGCCCGCTACCGGCTGGGTCTCGCTCGGGTTGAACGAGCTCTGGCAGTACCGCGAGCTGCTGTACTTCCTGATCTGGCGCGACATCAAGGTCCGCTACAAGCAGACGGCGCTCGGCGCGGCGTGGGCGATCATCCAGCCGGTCTTCACGATGGTCGTCTTCAGCCTGTTCTTCGGCCGGCTGGCGAGGATGCCGTCCGACGGCGTGCCGTATCCGCTCTTCGCGTTCGCCGCGCTCGTGCCGTGGACGTTCTTTGCGACGGGCCTGGCGCAGTCGGCCGACAGCCTGGTCGGCAGCGCCAATCTGCTGAAGAAGGTCTACTTCCCGCGGCTCGCCATCCCGATCGCGACGGTGCTCTCGGGCCTCGTCGATTTCGCGATCGCGTTCGCGTCCTGCTGGTCACGATGATGGCGTACTACCATCGCTGGCCCACCACCAGCGTCGTCTGGCTGCCGCTGCTGCTTCTGCTCGCGCTGGTCACGGCGCTCGGCGTCGGGCCTGTGGCTCTCGGCGCTGAACGTGCAGTTCCGCGACGTGCGCTACGTCGTGCCGTTCCTCATCCAGTTCTGGCTGTTCGCGACGCCGATCGCCTATCCGAGCAGCCTGCTCCCGGAGCCATGGCGGACGGTCTACGGCCTCAATCCGATGGTCGGCGTGGTCGAAGGATTCCGCTGGGCGCTGCTCGGCGTCGGGCACCGCGCCCGGGCCGATGATCGCCGTGTCGGCGGTGGCCGCCGTCGTGATTCTCGTCGGCGGCGCCTTCTACTTCCGGCGAATGGAAAAGACGTTCGCCGACCTGGTCTAGACGCGAATGAGTGAACTGGCGCTGCAAGTCCATCGATCTCGGCAAGCAGTACCGCCTCGGCGAAACGCGCGCGCCGTACCGGACGCTGCGCGACACGGTCGCCGAGACCGGCATCGCGTCTGTTGAACCGGCTCAGCGGACCGCGGCCGCGCGATCGTCGCGCCAGAGGACGCGCCGCTCTGGGCGCTGCGGGACGTCTCGTTCGATCTCAAGGCCGGGGAGGTGGTCGGCCTCATCGGCCGCAACGGCGCCGGCAAGAGCACGCTGCTCAAGATTCTCTCGCGCATCACCGACCCCACCGACGGGCTGGGTCGAGATCCAGCGGCCGGGTCGGTTCGCTGCTCGAGGTCGGCACCGGCTTCCACCCGGAGCTGACCGGCCGCGAGAACATCTACCTGAACGGCGCCATCCTCGGCATGCGGCGCGCGGAGATCGGCGCGCAAGTTCGACGAGATCGTCGCGTTCGCCGAGGTCGAGCGCTTCGTCGACACGCCGGTCAAGCACTACTCGACCGGCATGTATCTGCGGCTCGCGTTCGCCGTCGCGGCGCATCTCGAGCCGGAGATCCTGCTGGTCGACGAGGTGCTGGCGGTCGGCGACGCCGCGGTTCCAGCGGAAGTGCCTCGACAAGATGCAGGACGTCGGGCAGCAGGGCCGCACCGTCCTCTTCGTCTCGCACAACATGCCGGCGATCACGCGCCTGTGTCAGCGCGCGATCCTGCTCGACGAACGGCACGATCGCGACAGGACGGCCTCTCGCACGACGTCGTGGCGGCCTACCTGAACTCCGGCCTCGGGACGACCGCCATGCGCCAGTGGGCGGATGACGCCAAGGCGCCGGGCACACCAGAGGTGCGGCTCCGCGCGGTGCGCGTGCGCACCGAGGACGGGCGGATCGCCGAGGCCGTCGACATTCGCGAGAACGTCCACATCGAGCTCGAGTACGACGTGCTGCAGCCGGGCCACGTGCTGATGCCGCACTTCACGCTGCACAACGCCGAGGGCACCTTCGTGTTCGTCGCCTTCGAGCAATCGAAGGAATGGCGCGGGCGTATCCGGCCACCTGGCCGCTACGTCACGACCGGTCTCATTCCCGGGCAATCTGCTCTCGGAAGGGGCAGCGATTATCGGCGCCGCGTTCAGAATGCTCAACCCCGATCGCATGCTCTTCTGGGAGCGCGATGCCGTCGCCTTTCACGTGATCGACCACCCGGGCGAGGGAACGGCGCGCGGCGATTTCCACGGCGTCATCCCGGGCGCCATCCGCCCGCTTCTGCACTGGACAACACAATTTGATTCCGAATACGCCTATGCCGACCGACATGTCTCACGCGTCAGCCGTTTCCTAGCGTCGTCGACGCCGACCACCTGCAGGCTGGTACGTGCCGGTTCTGCGACGCGGCTCTCACCAGCGTGTTCGTCGATCTCGGCTCGTCACCGCTGGCCAACGACTATCTGACGGCCGACCAGACCCGCGAGGCGGAGTCTTTCTATCCGCTTCGAGTGTTCGTGTGCCCGCGATGTCTGCTCGTCCAGCTTCCCGTTCAGGCCACGCCCGACCGCATCTTCTCTGACTACGCGTACTTTTCGTCGTACACGGAAAGCTGGGTCCGGCACGCGAAGGTGTACGCGGACGCCGTCACCGACGCGCTTCGCGCTCGGCCGCGACAGCCGGGTCGTCGAGATCGCGAGCAACGACGGGTACCTGCTTCAGCATTTCGTGGCCAAGGGCATTCCGGTGCTCGGGCATCGAGCCGGCGGCCAACGTCGCGGCCGAGGCGCGAACGGAAAGGCATGCCGACCCGGGTCGCGTTCTTCGGAGGCGCCGGCTCGCTCGAGCTCGCCGCCCAGGCGAGTCGCGCCGACCTGATCGTCGCCAACAACGTGCTCGCGCATGTGCCGGAGCTGAACGACTTCGTGAGCGGCATCGCGGCGCTGCTGAAGCCGCACGGCGTGGCGACGCTGGAGTTCCCGCACCTCCTGCGCTTGGTCGAGGAGAACCAGTTCGACACGATCTATCACGAGCATTTCTCCTACTTCTCGTTCACCACCGTCCGCGTGCTCTTCTCCGCGCATGGACTGACCGTCTTCGACGCCGAAGAGCTGCCGACGCATGGCGGGTCGCTGCGCATCTATGCCTGCCGTGCCGATGACGACCGGAGACCGGTTAGCGCCGGCGGTGGCCGCGCTCGCCGATCGCGAAGAGGCGGAAGGCGTTCGCGATCTCGAGTGGTATCTGTCGTTCGCCGAGCGCGTGAAGGAAACCAAGCGCAGGCTGCTTGCGTTTCTGATCGAGGCGCGGCGGGAAGGCAAGTCGGTCGTCGGCTACGGCGCGCCGGCGAAGGGCAACACGCTCCTGAACTACTGCGGCATCCGCTCGGACTTTCTCGATTACACCGTCGATCGCAGCCCTCACAAGCAGGGTCGATTTCTGCCGGGCACGCACATCCCGATCTATAGCCCGGAGCGAATCTTCGAAACCAGGCCGGCATACGTGCTCATCCTGCCGTGGAACGTCAAAGACGAGGTGATGCACCAGATGGCCGACGTCCGGACGTGGGGTGGGAAGTTCGTCGTCCCCATTCCCGAAGTCAGAGTGCTCTGAGATTCCAGAGGTGCAACCGTTGAACACAGTTCTGGTGACCGGCGCGACGGGCTTTATCGGACGTCACGCGCTCGCCCCGCTCGTCGCGCGGGGATTCCACGTGCATGCGGTGTCCTCGAAACGGGCGCAGCCGAGGATAGCCGACGTGGTCTGGCATGCGGCCGACCTGCTGGATGCCGATGCCACACGTGCGCTGGTCGAAACGATCAGGCCAACGCATCTGCTGCACTTTGCCTGGTCCGTCGTGCCCGGAGGCGGCGCCGATCCGGAAGACAACTTCAGGTGGGTTCAGGCGACGCTCGAACTGGTCAGGCAGTTCGCGGCGAGCGGTGGCCGGCGGGCCGTGGTGACCGGCTCGTGCGCCGAATACGACTGGCGGCAAGGCTACTGCGTTGAAGAGCTCACACCGGTCGCGCCCCGCACCTCGTACGGCGTGTGCAAGAACGCCACGCGGCTCGTGTGCGAACGCTATTTCGCCGAGCTCGGACTGTCGTTCTCGTGGGCACGCATCTTCTTTGTCTACGGACCGCATGAGCCCTTGCCGCGCTTCGTGCCGTCGATCGTGACGTCCCTGAACAAACGCACGATTGCGCAGTGCACGCACGGCGACCAGGTTCGCGACTACCTCCACGTCGAAGACGCCGCCGAGGCGTGCGTGGCGGTGCTCGACACCGACGTGCAGGGGCCGATCAACATCGCGTCCGGGCAACCCGTGCGGCTCCGCGAAATGGCGGGCTACATCGCCCGCCGCTTCAAGAGCGAGAACCTTCTCAGAATGGGTGCCCTTCGACCGCCGATGGACGATCCGCCGCTGCTCGTGGGCGACGTGCGCCGGCTGACGACCGATGTTGGATGGAGACCTCGACACAATATGCAGACAGGGCTGGACCACACGATTGCCTGGTGGATGAACAGGCTGAGCGACGTGCCGGAAGTGGAGTGCCTCTCGTGACGCCGGTTGCGATTATCGGCGCAGGCATGGCGGGCCTCGGCGCCGCTCACCGGCTGCAGGCTGAGGGAATGCCGGCAGTTGTCTTCGAGAAGAAGCGCTACTACGGCGGCCACACCGCGTCGTTCGTGTTCGACAACCGTTTCGTGTTCGACGATGGGCCGCACATCTCGTTTACCAAGGTCGAACGCATCCAGCAGCTCCTGGCCGCGAACGTGCGCGGCGAGTACGAAACGATTCAGGCGAAGGTCAACAACTACTGGAAGGGTTCCTGGATCAAGCATCCCGCGCAGTGCAATCTGCACGGTCTTCCCGCCAGCGCTCGTGACCGACATCGTCTGCGACATGGTCGAGTCGCGAAGACAGCCATCAGGGCAGGCACCGAACTACGCCGAATGGCTGCTTCAGAGCTACGGGCGCACGTTTGCGGAAACGTTTCCGATGGAGTACGGCCGCAAGTACCACACCACGGAAGCCGCGAACATGAGCACCGACTGGCTCGGCCCGCGGCTCTACGTGCCCGAACTGCGCGAGGTGCTCGCCGGCGCTCTGACGCCGGCCACCGCCGACGTTCACTACGTCAACCACTTCAGGTACCCGTCTCGCGGCGGCTTCGTCTCCTATCTGCGTCCGTTCGTGGAACGCAGCACGATGTGCCTCGAGCGCGAGGTCGTGGAGGTCGATCCCGGCCGGCGGACGCTTCGATTCGCCGACGACACGTCCGTGGCGTATCGCCACCTCATCTCGTCGATGCCGCTGCCCGAGTTGATTCCCCGCATCAAGCGCGCGCCACCAGCGGTGATCGAGGCGAGCCAGCGACTTGCGTGCACGACCTGTGTGATCGTCAACCTCGTCGTGGACCGTTCCGACCTCTCGGATGCGCACTGGACCTACTTCTACGACGCCGACGTCTTTTTCACGCGTCTGGCGTTTCCGCACATGCAGTCGCCGCACAACGTGCCGCCCGGGATGGGCTCGATCCAGGCGGAAGTCTACTATTCGAAGAAATACCGTCCGATCGATCGCACGCCCGAGGAATGCATCGAGCCGGTCGTCACCGATCTGCGCCGGTGCGGGCTCCTGCGCGAGACAGACACGATCGTGTTCAAGAACGCGGCCCTCGTACCGTACGCGAACGTGATTTTCGATCTCGATCGGGTGGAAGCCCTGGCAGCCGTTCATGCCTATCTCGACGAAATCGGGATCGTGTATTGCGGCCGCTACGGCGAGTGGGGCTATCACTGGACCGATGAAGCCTTCATGAGCGGAGAGAACGCCGCCCAGAAGGTCCTGGACGGATCGCGCGCTCCCAGCCTCGCTGGGGTCACGTCATGAGCGCGCCTCCGGTTGTGTCGATCAGCGTTCCCGTCTACAACGGTGGCCTCCTGCTGCGCCGCACGCTGGAGTCGCTGCTGGCGCAGACGTATCCATATCTGGAAATCATCATCACCAACAACGCCTCGACCGACGAGACCGACGAGATCGCCCGCGAATTCGCCGCGCTCGACCCCCGGATTCGGTATGTCGCGAACGAGAAGAACATCGGCGCGATTCCCAACTTTCTGAAGGGGCTCTCGCTGGCCTCCGGGAAGTACTTCACCTGGACCGCCGCCGACGATGTGCGCCCGCCCGATGCGATCGAACGATGCGTCGAGGCGCTCGAGGCGCAGCCGCAGTGCGTCATGGCGCACGGACCACTCGTGCTGGAAGTACCGGGCCGAAGCACGTCGCTCCAGGTCGAGAATCGGGCCGACATGTCGCACGCACGTCCGCGGCAGAGGGTCCGGTCGTTCACGCGAGACGTCGACCACGTCGGGCTCATGTTCGGTGTCCATCGCCGCGAAGCCCTGCAGCAGGTGCACTACGGCAACCACATGGCGGGCGACTACTTCGTGTGCCTGCAGATGAGCCAGCGGGGGCCCATCGCCTGGATTCCGACGCCCATCCTTATCTACAGGCACCGATTCGGAGCGCTGGACAACCCGATGTACGAGCGTCAGCCGATCAGCGTGCGCGACCTTCTCCTTCACAGGGGCGTCAGGCGGCGGAAGTGCTGGATGGTTCTCGGTATCGGGTCGTACTACCTGTGGCGTGCGGGCCTTCGCGACGGGACGGTCGAGCGGCTCAATACCGTTCGCACGTTTGCGTCGGCGTTTGTCAGCAGATTTCGTGCGGAGCTCGGGACCGAGATCGTGTATCTGGCATGCTCGCCGGCTTCGTGGGCAGTGGTGCCGCTCGTCCCTCTCGGCCGGAAGCTGAAGGGCGTGACGGGCAATCCCGCGGCGTCAGCGCCGTAGGTCGGCAGGAGGGCACATGGGAGCATTACATCAAGTCGCGCGGGCCGGTCGCAGCTGGGAGCCTGCCTGGCGCTACATCTTCAATTTCACACCGACCGTGAAATACAAGGTGGGCGGCCACGCGCCGTCGGGCGAGGCGGCTCGCGTGCTCCAGACGCTGAACAGGCAGGGTGTCGCCGTCACGTCCGCGTCGAAGCTGCTCGGTGGGTCCGGGTTGTTCGACGAGCTGGCGGGCGCCGTCGACGGGCGCGAACGCGAAATGTCGGATGCCATCGCGCGGGCGCGCACGGCGGCCGCGCAGCCGGCGCAGGGCCAGGCGCAGAAAGAATTCATCTATCCGCTGCTCGGAGATCGGCCGACCCTGGATATCGACGACATCTACTTGCGCTTCGCGCTCGAGACGCCGTTGCTCGCGATCGCCAACGCGTATTTCGGCATGTATACACGGCTCCGCTACTACAACGTGTGGCACACGTTCACTACCAACGGCGACGCGCGCAGCTCGCAGCTGTGGCACGCCGATCGCGACGATCTCCACTACGTGCTGAAGGTGTTTGTCAACATGTCGGACGTGCACGACGGCGCAGGACCGTTCACCTATGCGCCTGGAACGCACGCCAAGGGCTCGCGCCGGCGACAACCCGCGTACCTGTTCAAAGAGGGCTACACCACGCGGAGCAGCGACGAGCAGATGGCCGAGGTCGTTCCGGCCAGCGATTGGATCACCAGCATAGGCCCCAGAGGAACGATCATCCTGGCCGACACCCGTGGCTATCACAAGGGCGGGCTGGCCAGAACAGACGACCGTATCATGTACACGTGCATGTTCACCTCGTCTACCGCGCTTGTGGAGATGTTCGACAGGCCGTCCAATTTGGTCCTGCCCGCGGATGAGGCACAAGCGTTCGCGATGAGTTAGATGGAGAGCCGATTGCAGTTCGCCGCTGAAGTCCACACCGCAGGGAACCCGCACGACCGGTCTCGCCGGCGTCTCTCATGGCGCCGTGTCCAGATCGTGACAATGGCGGGCTTCCTGGTCGCGTGTTGCGTGCTGTTTGGGAAATCGGTCGAGGCTCCCGCGAACGTCCCGGCGCCGCCGCAGGTTTTGTGGGTGACCGTGGATGGACAGCCGCACAATGACGGCAGCCCGGAACACCCGCTGGATCTCGCGACGGCGCTGTCAGGCGGCGGCCCAACGCGGCCCGGTGCGACCGTTTGGCTGCGCGGCGGGGTTTACCGGGGAAGCTTCACAAGCACGCTGAATGGCATGCCCGACGCACCGATCCTCGTTCGGCAGGTTCCCGGCGAGCGAGCCGTCATCGACAGCGCAGGATCCGGCAGGGACGCGCTTTCAGTGATCGGCAGCTATACGTGGTTCTGGGGATTCGAGATCACGAGCTCGAACCTGAAGCGGCACTCGTCCGAGAAGGGATCGTGGCCCGACGACCTTGAGCGCGGCTACGGCGCTGTGACACGCGCGCCCGGCACGCGTTTCATCAACCTCGTCGTGCACGATAACGCCAACGGGTTGGGACTGTGGTCCGAAGCGTCTGAATCGGACGCCTACGGCAATATCGTCTACAACAACGGATGGCAGGCGCCGGATCGCGCGCATGGCCACGGCATCTATACCCAGAACGAATCTGGCACACGCCGCATTTCGGAAAACATCATCTTCAACCAGTTCAGCCACGGCATTCATGCCTACGGGTCGGACCAAGCCCACCTCGATAACATTACGCTCGAAGGCAACATCGTGTTCAACAACGGTGCGCTCGCCGCAGAGCCCGAATATGTCCGGAATCTTCTCCTCGGCGGCGGGCGCCCGGCCTTGAACCCGCGGCTCGAGAACAACATCACGTACTTCGATACGGTGAAATCCGCCGGTGAAAACAACATTGGATACAGCGCGGGCTGCGTGAATCTGTGGGCGCGGGGCAACTATCTGGTAGGCGGAAGACCCCTGGTCCTCGGCTCTTGCACGGCGCAGATGTTTGCCGGCAACACGATGTACGGCCGCGAGCGCGAGGTGCCGCCTATTGAATACGGCGGCAACGAATATCTCACCGTGAAGCCGACGGGGACACGCGTGTTCGTGCGTCCCAATCGCTGCGAATCAGGGCGGGCGCACGTGGCGATATTCAACTGGGATTCGCACTCGCGCGTATCAGTGGACTTGTCCGCGGCGTCGCTCGTGAAGGGTGAACGGTTCGTCGTCCTCGATGCTCAGGACTATTTCGGAAGCCCGGTGATTCAGGGGATCTACGACGGGCCAATCGGCATCCCGATGACGGGGCTCCGTGCCGAGGTGGCCGTTGGCGATGTCTCCCCGGCTGCACATACCGCCCCCCATTTCGCGGCATTTGTGATCGTGCAACCGTCGGTCGTCGCCGAGTCGGCGACGTCAGTCCCAGAGGCCTGCATGGGCAGGCCACAGAGCGCGGATGCACGCGGCTCGCTCCTCCATAGCGTGCGGAAATTCTTCGGGTTCTAAGGATGTCAGCACCGGTTGCGGCGCCGTGTCATCGCATGCGCGCATGGATAAGCGATCGGAATGTCGCGGCCGAGATCGCGGTGGGTGTGTGGGCGATCGCGGTTGCGACCTACTCGCAATACGCCGCGCTGGTGAATCGGTACGTGGTCAGCGGCGATGCGCCTCAAGCGATCAGCTGGTTGCAGCGCTTTCGCTATCCCGATGCCTTCAACAACGATCTGCTGAGCGACCTCGCTGCACAAATGCACGGCCAGCTGGGGTTTGTCTTCTTCTATCGAGCGTTTGCGCCGCTTGTCGATCCGCTCTGGCTCAGCAAGTTCGTGCCGGTCGTGCTGCTCGCGGTATTTGCCGTCTACACGTTTCGGCTCGTCAACCAGTTCAGCACGCCGTTCGCGGCGGTGCTGACGGCCGGGCTGGCGATTGTGACGCCGACCTTTCTCGAGCTCATGGCGGGAGGGCATCAGCGCGCGTTCGCGCTGCCGCTGATGATGGCGTTTCTGTATTACGTGACGATCAGCGCGTGGCGGCGTGCGTGCGTGGCGTTGGTGATTCTGGCGCTCTTTTATCCGATGGGTTTTCTACTTGGCGTCCCGACGTATGCGATGGCGCTCGTTGTCGGATGCCGCGATCGCGACTGGATCGCGACGATTCGGGCTCCGTTCGCCTGGCTGGCCGTGGTGACCATCGCATGTGGCACGCTTCTGGCCGTCAAAAACGTGTACGCACCCGATCCCAGAATCGGCCGCATCGTGACGCGCGCCGAGATGACCGGCCGGCCGGAGTTCTATGCGATTGGCCGGACGGCCATCCTGCCCACCCCAGGGCTACCGGAAGAGATGGCCGATCAGCTCGTGGGGACGGTGCGGTCGCTGTCGCTCGGCTATCCCGCTGCGCTTCTTCGCCTTGCGACAGGTGTGTCGCGATGGGCCCTCATCGTGCCGATGGTGCTGGTCGGACTGCTGGTGACGCTCGTGGTTTTCAGGGGCGTCGTCCGCCGTTCGCTGGCCGTGCCGCCGGTGCTCGTCTACTTCCTGATAGCCGGCGTGATGTTTCACGTGCTCGCGGACCGGTTGTTGTTCCGGTTGTATCTGCCGAGCCGATACTTGTCCTACCCGGTGCAGTTGAGCGGCCTGGTCATGGCAGGGCTCGCCGTCGGCTATCTCGTCGCATCCATCTCCCGTACGCGGGTCCGATATGCAGTGCAGATCGTTCTTCTGGTTCTGATCGGATGGCAGGTCGGTCTGACACGGAATATCGGCCTCATCGACCAGTCCGCAGCAAGGCCCCTCTATGAATTTCTGCAGACCCTGCCGCGCGAGGCGCTGATCGCATCGCATCCCGATGCCGCCGACTACATTCCGACCTTCGCCAGACGGAAAGTCTTCGTGAATTTCGAGCAGTCGTATCCATTCTTTGATGTCTACTGGCGTACGATGTCGAGCCGCACGACATCGTTGTTCGATGCCTACTACGCAGAGACACGCGAACAGGTGTACACCTTCTGTGAAGCCAACGGCATCGACTATCTGGTCGTCAGACTGCGTGATTTCGATGACGCCTACCTGGCACACAACCGCATCTATTTTCAGCCGTTCGAACGGGACATCCGCGCGCGGCTGATATCGCACCACAGGTACGCCCTGGCACAGGTGGCTGATGAGGACATGCTGTTTCGAGATGGCGATACGTTCGTCATCGGCAGGCAGGCCCTGAAAAGCGGCGCACGGACGGCAGGACTTCTGAAGGAGAACGTGTGTCCGACGGCTCAGTGCAGCTGAATACCGACAGCCTCGAGCGAATCATCCCCGAGCAGCTCGAAGCCTCGGCCGTCACCGGTCAGGAAACCATGCGGCTGCACGTTGAGCGCTATGAGTTTGCCGCGCAGCATGTCGTGCCAGGCCGGTTGCTCGACATCGCGTGCGGCGCGGGCTATGGCACGAAAATTCTGGTGACCCGCGCGCAGTGCCGGCTCTCCGTGATTGGGGTGGATAACAGCCGCGAAGCGATCGAGTACGCGCGACGGCGATACGCCGCCGACAACATCGACTACAGACTGGACGATGCCCTCGCATTCTCGGACAGAGACGGTTTCGATACGATCGTGTCGCTGGAGACGATCGAGCACGTTGGCGATCATCAACGCTTCGTCGCGCGGCTGATCGCGCTTCTCCGGCCGGGCGGCGTGCTGATAGCCTCGGTGCCGACGACGCCCTCCGTCGATGCCAACCCACACCATCGGCACGATTTTACGGAGCGTTCGTTCCGCAGGATGTTCGAGAGATCCGGTCTCGTCGCGATGGCGCGGCTCTATCAGACGCAACGGTTCAGGATTATGCCTCTCTTGATGCGCACCGAACAGCGCGCGCGCGATCTCCGCCCGAACCTGCTCGGCTACTACGTAACGCACCCGTGGAGCCTCTCGAAGCGGGTGATGGCGACGGTACGGTATGGGCTGCAGAACCGGTATCTCACGATCGCGTGGAAGGCGGGAGCTCGAGTATGACAATCTTCATCGTGATCGCCGCCTACAACGAGGCCACCACAATCGGCGGCGTGGTGACGGCGCTGCTTGAACGGTACGACCATGTGGTCGTGGTCGACGACGGCTCGACCGACGGTACCTACGAAGTGTTAACCGGAATGCATGTGCATCGCCTGCGGCATCTGGTGAATCGCGGTCAGGGAGCGGCACTGCAGACGGGATTGGATTATGCCCTCGGACAAGGCGCCGACGTCATCGTCACGTGCGACGCGGATGGGCAGCATCGTGCTGAGGACATCGACCGTCTGATCGATCCGATCGGACAGGGCGAAGCCGATGTGGTGCTGGGCTCGCGCTTTTTGGGAAGCGCGAACAACATTCCCTGGCACCGCTTGGTCCTGCTGCACGGGGCAGTCTGGCTCACGCGATATATGTCGGGACTGCCCGTATCGGACACTCACAACGGCCTGCGCGCATTCAGTCGCAATGCCGCCGCGCGCGTGCATCTCAACACTGATCGGATGACGCACGCGTCAGAGATCCTCGATATCGTTGCGCGCGAGCGCCTGCGGTTTGTCGAGCGGCCCGTCACGATTGACTACACCGCGCACTCCCTCAACAAAGGGCAGTCGAGCTGGGCTGCGATTCACATGCTCGCCAAACTATTCGAGGAGAGACTGCTCCGGTGATCTTTCAGCTTGCGGTCATCTCGTACGCGCTCATCACCTGTCTCCAGGCCGTCCTCTTGCGACTGCAACGGAAGAGCGGCCGCGGGTTCGTCTTGGTCGTGCTCGCTACGCACTTGCCGCTCGTCGTCGTAGCCGTGCAACCGGGAATCACCAACACCGTGGCCAACGCCGTCGGCATCGGCCGCGGAGCCGACTTCGTCGTCTACTGCGCAGCCCTTCTGGTGTCACGATGCCTTCTGTCGATCTATCAGTGGAACACGCGGCTCGAGTCCGAAATCACGTCGGTCGTCCGCCACATCGCACTGGCCGGGCCGAGCACGCCGGAGCGCACGGCCGGTGGCGATGCGTCACTCAGCTAGCCGTTTCGTAATCTACAATGCATTCACGTCCGTCAACTGATTTCGTGGCGAATGAGCCTCCCAGGCTGGATAGCAAGTTGATCCGGCATACACGCTCAACCGCGCCGCAGGGAGTTTAGGTTCATGCCGGCCGCCAATCATCACAAATCACGCTATGGTCCGCGTACACTGTGGACGACAGGCACGATCATCGTCGTCTGCAGCGTTGCGGTGGTCCTTGGGCTCGCAGTGTTTGTGCTGTTCGATTCGGACAGCACGACGGCAGGCGAAGAGGCTGCCGTCGCGATCGATCCCGCCGGCAATACCGTGCCAACGGCAAACGGCAGTACATGCGTTGAAGGGCAATCGTTCTACGTCGCACCCGCGGGACGGCCCGGCAACAGCGGCAGCATTGACGCACCGCTCGATCTCGCCATGGCGCTTTCGGACAAGAGTCCCGCTAAGGCGTGCGACACGATCTGGCTTCGCAGCGGCACCTACAAAGGAGCGTTCAACAGCGTGCTGAAGGGCGCCGAAGGCAAGCCCATCATCGTCCGGCAGTACCCGGGCGAGCGGGCCACCCTCGACAGTGCCGGCAAGCCTGAGCCGACGCTTCTGGTTGACGGATCGTGGACATGGTACTGGGGGTTCGAGCTGACCAATTCGGAACCGCAGCGATCGAGCCAGGAGGGTGGCGCCTGGCCGAGCGACCTGAAACGTGGCACCGGCGTTGGATCCCGCGGCACCAACATCAAGTTCATCAACCTCGTCGTTCACGACGCGGCGCGTGGCATCGAGGTGAATGCAGATTCGATCAATACGGAAATCTACGGGAGCCTGATCTACTACAATGGCTGGGGAACGCCGGCGGGTGGCGCGCAGGGTAACGGCATTGAGACCCAGAATCAGGTGGGTACCCGCCGCATTGCCGACAACATCATCTTTAGCCAGTTCAGCCACGGCCTCATCGCGTCGGGTAAGCCGCTCGACAACATCATCATCGAGGGCAACACGTTCTTCAGCAACGGCAACCTTTCACAGAAGGGCGTGCTGGACAGCCGCAATATTCTGCTCGGCGCGGGAGTGATCACGAACAGACCTGTGGTGACCGACAACGCGATTTATGACGGGCAAACCAATCTCGGGTATGACGCCGGATGCGCCGACGCAACGGTGACGGGGAACTACTTCGTAGGCCCGCTCATCTGGGTGAAGTGCGCGGGCGTCATGAAAGATAACATCCTGTATAACCCGTACGAGAGCGGATCTGGATACGGCCAGCTGCCGGCGCAGTTTCCCGCCAATACGTATCATAAGGCGAGGCCCACCGGTGTGATCGTGCGGGTGCGTCCGAACGAGTACGCAGCGGGGCCGCGCGATGCTGACGATCTACAACTGGGACAAAACACCGAAGGTCAGCGTCAATCTGGCACAGGCAGGACTGGTTGAGGGCGATCGCTTCGAGATTCGCGATGCCCAGGATTATTTCGGGAAGCCCGTCGCCAGCGGCACCGTACTCGGGTGGGAACGTCGATGTGCCTTGACGACTGGTGTTCGCCAAGCCGATCGGCACGGCCCCATCACCTCCAAAACACACGCTCCCGGAGTTCGGAACCTTCGTGGTGCTCAAACGGGACAGGAAAGCCGGGATCGTAGAGTGTCTGCGTTTACCGATTCGTCTGTCGGCATGGCCTTCGTGAAGCAAGCGGTCCCTGCCGTATGCCGACGAGGCGACGTTCGAATGCCGTTCGCCGGGCTTCTTGGCCGCGGGGCTTGGCGAGGCCGGTCGCGACGCACCGCTGCCGACATCATCGCCCGGGCTCGACCGTTCTGCTCAAACCGAACTGGGTTCATCACCGCAATACGGGCGGCTACGCCGGCGATTGCCTCGTGACGCATCCTTCGGTGATTCGAGCGGTGCTCGGCGAAGTGCTATTACCGGACCGGGGAAGATCATCGTCGGCGACGCGCCGATTCAGGATTGCCAGTTCGAGTGCGTCGTCGATTCAGCCCTTCGCGCGATCCTGTGCGAGGCCTTGCCGGTGACGTGCCGGTGACGTTCGTCGATTTTCGCCGCACGATTCTGCCGGATACCGATCTCAGCAAGGGCGTGCAAGAGGATGTGCGTTCAGAGGATCGCTACCTGCTGTTCGACCTTGGCGCCGACAGCCTGCTGGAACCGATCACGACGGCAGCGGCTCGTTTTCGCATTACCAAATACGATCCGCGCCGGCTCGCGGTCAGACATCACGTCGGATGTCATCAGTATCTGCTCGCACGCGAGCCGTTCGAGGCCGACGTCGTGATCAGCATGCCGAAGCTGAAAATGCATGGCAAGTCTGGGCTGACTGGTGCGCTCAAGAATCTCGTCGGCATGAACGGCAACAAGGACTACCTTCCGCATCATCGTGTGGGCGGTTCGGCGTGGGGAGGCGACTGTTATCCGGGATACGCACCGCTCAAGCGGATCGGCGAGGCCTTTCTCGACGATGCCAACATGAACATCGGCCGCCAGCGGGCACGGCAGCAGGTTGGGCACGCCCGCAAGGTGCTGAAGCTCCACGCGTGGATTACGGGCGAGGACGGTTCGGTCGAGGGCATGTGGCATGGAAATGATACATGCTGGCGGATGGTCGGCGATCTCAATCGCATTCTGCGATACGGGTGTGCAGACGGGTCGATGGCTGCCAGACCCCAGCGCATGATGTATGCGTTGACGGATGCGGTCGTGTGCGGCGAGGGAGAAGGCCCTCTCGCGCCCGAGCCCGTGTTCTGCGGCGCCGTGACATTTGCCGGCAACCCGCTGGCCGCCGATCTGGTTCATGCGGCGCTGTTGAGACTCGATCCCCGCAAGGTTCCTCTGCTTCGCGGGCTGCAGGACAGCCATCCTTGGCCGTTGCACACCGAACGTCCCGCGACATTCCGCGTGGAGTCGGATGTGATGACCCTTGAACAGATCGGCGAGGTATACGGCATCAACGCCCGCCCGCCACGCGGGTGGATTGGGCACTGTGAATGGAACGAGCTGCGATGATCGTCGCCATCCAACCCGATGACTACACCGCGCCCGGCAAGCCGCCGCAGTCCGATGCGGCGTCGCCTCGATGGGCGCGCTTCCTCCAAGACGCCGGTTGTGACGTGCGATGGGTCGACGTACGCCGCGCTGACATCCTCGATCAGCTCAAGGGATGCCAGGGTTTCATGTGGCGGTGGTCCCACTCCCGGGGAATGGGCCGCATCGCACGGAGACTGCTGCCGGTTGTCGAGCGTGAATTGAACCTCGCGGTGTATCCGGATCAGAACACGTGCTGGCACTACGACGACAAGATCGCACAGAGCTATCTGCTCGAGGCGGCCGGCCTTCCGACGCCCAAGACATGGATCTGGTTCGACGAGCCGCTAGCACTGGAGTGGGCAGAACGGGCAGTCTACCCGGTCGTCCTGAAGCTAGCCAGTGGCGCGGGATCGACGAACGTACGATTGATGCCTGATGCTCGAGAGGCACAGGAGTGGATTCGTCTGCTGTTTTCACGAAGAGTGACGAGCCTCGATGGCAGGCAGACGACCGAATCGGGTCTGCAACGCCGTGCTCGGGCGGCTGCGAGAATTCTCTTGAGGGGCACGTATCCAGTTTTTGTCGATAACGGGATGGAACCGCAGTCGGGCTACGTGCTGTTTCAGGAGTTTCTCCCGGACAATCGCTACGACACACGTGTGACGCTCATCGGCAGACGGGCGTTCGCGTTCCGGCGTTTCAATCGCGATCATGATTTCAGGGCGAGCGGCAGCGGGAAAATCGACTGGAATCCCCTTGAGATCGATGAAGGCTTCATCCGATGCGGATTCAAAATTACGTCGCGATTGGATCTTCAGAGCTGCGCAATCGATGGACTGTACCGTCAGTGGACATCACACCGTCGGTGAGATCAGTTATACGTATCTCAGCGAAGCGGTCTACAAATGTCCTGGACACTGGGAGCTCGAGGGGCCGCCGGACACCGGGAATCTGCGATGGGTCGACAGACAGATGTGGCCCGAGGAAGCGCAAGTGCAGGATTTTGTCGGGCGTCTCGACGAGAGGTTCAAACAGAGTGCGTGAGCGTGCGGTCCTAGGGTGCGCGGTCGGGGAGCGTGATGCTGAGGTTGGTTAAGAATCTGCTCACTCGAATCGGCCCCAAGCTGTCCCCTCAGCGGCTGGACCAGATTCAAGGGGCCGTGAACTATCTCAGGGTCGGCAAATGGATGGAAGACCGTCAGTTCAGCCTGGACGCGCGTGTACGCGATCGGATTGCGGTGTGGGACGCGATCGCAAACCGTGTCAGCGACTGCCGCGTCCTCTATCTGGAATTCGGCGTCGCCAGCGGCACCAGTATGCTGGTACTGGTCGAAGCGACTGACCCATCCTGACGCCGCCCTCCACGGCTTCGACAGTTTTGAGGGATTGCCCGAGGACGCCGGCCCATGGTCGAAAGGGCAGTTCGGCACGCGCGGTATCGTTCCCGATTTCGCGGACCCGCGCGTCAGGTTTTTCAAGGGCTGGTTCGACGATACCCTGCCGCGCTATTCTCCGCCGGCCCACGACCAGCTGATCGTAAACCTGGACGCCGACCTGTATTCGTCGACACTGGTCGTGCTGTACTCGCTACGTCCATACATCCGTCCCGGCACGGTCATATACTTCGACGAGATGAACTGGGTCGATCACGAGCCGCGTGCGTTCGACGAGTTCATCAGAGTCAGCGGCATGAAGTTCAGGGTTCTCTCCGCAGATACTACGCTCAATTTCGTGGCCTTCGAGTGCGTCAGCGGCCCGTCGATGCACTGAACACGCCAGAGACACCATCAAGGAAACAGTCATTCACGCTCACGCACTGCGGCCGTTGCAGGGGCGGCGCTGCCTGATTGTCGGCGAGGTCGCGCAGGCGCACGACGGCAGCCTCGGCCTGGCGCACGCGTTCATCGACGCGATCGCCGACGCCGGCGCCGACGCGGTGAAGTTTCAGACGCACATCGCGGCCGCGGAGAGCACAGCGGCCGAGCCGTGGCGTGTGCGTTCAGCCACGCAGGACGCGACGCGCTACGACTACTGGCGGCGGATGGAGTTCACCGAGGAGCAGTGGCGCGGCCTGCAACGCGCACGCCGACGATCGCGGGCTTGCTATTCCTCAGCTCGCCGTTCTCGGTCGAGGCCGTCGATCTGCTGGACGCGCGTCGGCGTTCGCGCCTGGAAGGTCGCGTCGGGCGAGGTCAGCAACACGGCGCTGCTCGACCGGATGGCATCGCCACCGGATCTGCCGGTGCTCCTCGTCCAGCGGCATGAGCGACCTCGACGAGCTCGACCGGGCCGTCGCGCGGGTCAAGGCCGCGGGGCATCCGCTGACCGTCTTGCAGTGCACGTCCGCCTATCCGTGCCCGCCGGAGAAAATCGGCTTCAATCTGCTCGCGGTCTTTCGCGAGCGCTATCGGCTGTCCGGTCGGCCTGTCGGATCACTCCGGGACGATCTATCCGGGTCTCGCGGCCGCGACGCTCGGCGCCGACGATGCTCGAGGTCCACGTGACGCTCAGCCGCGAGATGTTCGGTCCCGATCAGATCGTGTCGATCACGACGGCCGAATTGCGGCAGCTGGTGGATGGCGTCCGGTTCATCGAGCGCATGCTCAGGCGCCGGTCGACAAGGACGCTATCGCGGCCGAGACCGCGCCATTGCGGACGCTGTTCACCAAGAGCGTCGCGCCGCGCGATCGACCTGCCGGCGGGAACGGTCCTCAGGACCGAGCACCTGACGCTGAAGAAGCCGGGCACCGGCATTCCCGAGCGAACGGATGGCCGAGGTCATCGGCCGCCGGCTCGCGGCGCGAGCTGCGGGCCGACGAACTGCATTCAGGAAAGCGATCTGGAGGATGTACCGTGAAACCGCCGGAAAGTCTGCGTCGTCGTCACCGCGCGTCCCAGCTACAGCCGCATCAAGACCGCGCTCAAGGCGATCGCGAGCCATCCGGATCTCGAGCTGCAGCTCGTGGTCGCGGCGTCGGCGCTGCTCGACCGCTACGGCGACGTGTCGCGCATCATCGAAGCGGACGGGTTCGCGATCGCGGCGCGCGTGTTCATCGTGCTCGAGGGCGAGACGCCGACCGCCATGGCGAAGAGCACCGGACTCGGGTTGCTCGAGCTGGCGACGGTGTTCGACAACCTCAAGCCCGACATCGTGGTGACGGTCGCCGATCGCTACGAGACGCTGGCCACGGCCGTCGCGGCCGCCTACATGAACATCCCGGTCGCGCACGTGCAGGGCGGCGAAGTGACCGGATCGATCGACGAGAAGGTGCGTCACGCCGTGACCAAGCTGGCCGACCTCCATCTGGTGTCGACGCAAACCCGCGGCCGAACGGGTGATCCGCATGGGCGAAGAGCCCAGGTCGGTCCACATGACCGGCTGTCCGTCGATCGATCTCGCGCTCGAGATGCTGCGCAACCCCGACGCTCGATTTCGATCCGGTCGAGCGCTACGGCGGCGTCGGCGCGCCGATCGATCTGTCGGACGGCTACCTCGTCGTCATGCAGCATCCCGGTGACGACCGAGTACGAGGTCGCGCGCCAGCAGGTGACCGAGACGCTGCACGCCGTGCACGAGCAGGGCATGCCGACGCTGTGGTTCTGGCCGAACGTCGACGCCGGGATCGGACGGCACGTCCCGCGGGATTCGCGTCTTCCGCGAACAGGAGCGTCCCGACAACATTCACTTCTTCAAGAACATGTCGCCGACCGACTTTCTGAAGGTGCTCTACAACGCCACTGTCTCATCGGCAATTCGAGCGTCGGGATTCGCGAGTGGTCGTTTCTCGGCGTGCCGGTCGTGAACATCGGCACGCGGCAGATGGGACGCGATCGCGGCCGCAACGTCATCGATGTCGACTACTGCCGTGACCAGATTGGCTGTGCCATCACGAGGCAGCTCGCGAGGGGCAAGCGCTATCCCTCGGACACTTTGTACGGCACGGGAGAGGCCGGTCTTCGCATTGCCGAATGCCTCGTCAGCTCGCCGCTCACCTCGTCGAAACGTTTGACTTACTAAATGGAGGACTTCATGGAAACGGGCGTTCTGCCGTCGTCTGCGACGACACCACAACTCGAGCAGTGGACGGGCGACTTCGGCCGCGTGTTCACCGACCGCAACTCGCTATCGCCAGCCGAGATGGACGAGCGCTATGCGAGGGATTACAGCGTGTCGCGTATGGCGATGAACCGGGAGTTCCTCGACCGGCTGCCGCGCGACATCCGCATCCTCGAAGTGGGCGCCAACATCGGGAACCAGCTGGTCTTTCTGCAGTCGCTGGGTTTCACCGATCTGACGGGGATCGAAGCGGCCGACTACGGTCTCGGGCTTGCCCGGCAGCGCACCTCGGGGATCAACCTCATGAAGGCCTCGGCCTTCGATCTGCCATTCAAGGACGGATGGTTCGATCTGGTGTTCACGTCGGTGGTCCTCATTCACATCAATCCAGAGGACCAGCTGCGCGCGATGGCCGAGATTCATCGCTGTACCCGGCAGTACGTCTGGGGGTTCGAGTACTACGCGAACGCCCTGACCGACGTGACGTACCGCGGCAAATCCGACATGTGCTGGAAGCGCGATTTCGCGCGTCTCTACATGGACGAGTACCCCGACCTGACGCTGGTCAAGCAGAAGCTCTACAGGTACACCTACGACGACAACGAGGACGCCATGTTCCTGCTCGAAAAGGCGCGCGGCGCGTGAACGCGGCTCCTCGTGTCCTGGCGACGATCTGCGCGCGAGGTGGATCCAAGGGACTCCGCGGCAAGAACATTCGTGCGCTGCACGGCAAGCCGCTCATTCAGTACACGCTCGAGTGCGCGCGCCGGAGCTCGCGCGTCGGCCAATTCGTGGTGTCGACCGACAGCGCGGAGATCGTCGATGTGGTGAGAGCGCTCGGGATACGACGTGCACTACCGCCGCCCGGCCGAGCTCGCCACCGACACGGTGGCCAAGATCGACGCGATCCGCCACGTGACCGAGTTCGTGGAACGGACGCACGGATTCTTTCCCGACATCGTCGTCGATCTCGATATCGGCGTGCCGCTCCGCGAGCCGCGCGACATCGATCGCGCGGTCGACGCGCTGTGGGAGGATCCCGCAATGGACGCGATCGTCACCGTCTATCCGGCAGAACGGAATCCGTATTTCAACATGGTCGAGCCGGGAGCAAACGGCTACTACGGGCTGGTGCGCAAGGCCACGCCTCCCGTTGGTACGACGGCAGGATGCACCGTCGTCTACAGCGTCACCCCGGCCGTGTTCGGCTGGAGGCGCGGTCGCATGGACGTGACGCACCTGTACGAAGGTCGATGGGGTGTCGTCGAGATGCCGATCGAGCGATCGGTCGACATCGATACGGAGTTCGAGTTCCGGCTGGTCGAGCTGCTGATGTCCTCCACACCCGCATGACGCCGTCGGTCATCTTCCTGGGACCCGAGAGCCACCTGTCGCAGGTGTGCAGCGGCCTGCCGTCGTTCGACGTGCAGCATTGCCTGCACCGGCGATGAGGTCGACGCCCGCCTCGAGCGAGCGGACGTGATTTTCGACGCCTACATGAAGGTGCCCTTTCCGGCCGAACGGCTCGGGCGGGCGAGGGCACTGAAACTGTTCATCACCGCCACCACCGGCACGACGCACGTCGCAACCGCAGAACTGGAACGCACGAGGCATTCCGCTGCTGACGCTCAAGGGCCAGGAGCACGTGACGAGGAACATTACGGCCGCCGCGGAGTTGAGCTGGCTGCTGCTGATGAGCGTCGCGCGGCCGTTCCGGGCGGCGATCCAGGAGCCGCTCGCCGGGGAATGGGACCGCAACAAGTACCCCGGAACGATGCTGCGCGGCCGGACGCTCGGCGTCATCGGCTGCGGGCGCATCGGCACCTGGGTCAGCCGCTATGCGGCGGCCTTCGAGATGAAAGTCCTCGGCTACGACCCGCTTGTGTCGACGCTGCCGGACACCTTCGAGCCAGTCGATCTCGACACGTTGCTTGCGACGAGCGACATGGTGACCCTTCACGTCGAGCTACAGCGAGGCCGCGCGACATCTGCTCGAACCGGGAGCGCATCTTTGCGCATGAAGCGGGGTGCCGTGCTCGTGAACACCAGCCGCGGCGAGCTCGTCGATGAGGCCGCGCTTCTCGATGCGCTGAAAAGCGGCCATCTGAGCGGGGCAGGTCTCGACGTCCTGCAGGGGGAGCCGGACATCGATGACCATCCTCTCGTTGGCTATGCCCGCGAACATCCAAATCTGGTGATTACTCCGCACATCGGCGGGCTTCAGCCCCGACGCCCTTCGCGTGGTCGTCGATTTCTCTTGCGAGAGAATCCGCCACTTTTTCAACGGCCAATGAACGGCGACATCACGCGGCTCGCAGACTGCCTGACCAACGCCGGCGTTCGATACGCCTTCGGTGTCAGCGGCAGCGGTCCGACCTATCAACTGATTGCCGCGCTCAAGCAGCGCGGCGTTCGATATGTACCGGTGTCGCACGAAGCCGTCGGTCCGGTGGCCGCAGGCGCGTACGGCTTCCTGACCGGATCGCCGGCTGTTGCCTTGTCGATCAAGGGGCCCGGCTTCGCCAACATGCTCGGGGGAATGTCCGCCGCGTACTTCGAAGGCGTACGCGCCCATTTGCGTGGCCGAGAACTACGACACGTCGGCCGCATCCGAACGGCTGCACAAGCGTCTCGAACAGCACACGATGGCCGGCGCGGTCTCGGACGGGCCTTACAGTCTCCTGAATCTCGACGACCTGCCGGCGGTTCTTGCCAGGCAGCCTCAGGCGACGAGGCCGCTCTACATCGAGTTGTCGAAGACCGCGCCCAATCTCGTACGGCGAGACAGTGATTTCCCGTTGCCCACATCGGACGCCGACCTTCGCACCATCCTCGACTCGCGCCTGGACGGTGCACGCAACGTGGTGGTCATCGTGGGTTCTATCGCGAAGCGGCGGGGTTGGACGTCGCTCGTCGACGCGCTTCAGATCCCTGTATTCACGACCGCGCAGGGCAAGGGAACCATCGACGAAACGAAACCGAACGCCGCAGGCGTGTACACCGGCGCAGGCGGGTCGATGGCACTCGAGTCGTCTTTGCTTCCCGCTCGCCGATCTCGTCGTCACGGTCGGGCTCCGCAACGGCGAGATTCTCGGTCCGGCCGGCAAGAAGGGGTTCGTCAACTTTGACGTCCCGCATCGTCAGGCGACGGCCGATGATGTCATCGCCGGTGAAGACGAGCTCCGCCGCGGGCTGACGCGCCTCGCCGATCTACCGGCATGGGGAACGGACCTCATCGAAGAGCAGCGACGTCGTTGGGAGTCCTACGTGAATTCGCACGAGTGGATGCCCGGCCAGGTGTTCGAGGCGCTGGACGCCATCGAATTGCCGCATGCACTCGTGCTCGATACCGGCACGTTCTGCACGATCGGCGAGCATGGCTGGCACGCGCGCCCCGGCCGGGAATTTCTCGGCAGCAGCAACGGGCGGAACCTGGGGCTGGGCGTTCCGCATGCGCTCGGCGCCGCGTGCGCGAAACCCGGATTGCCGATCTTCTGCGCGCTCGGCGACGGGGGTATCAGGTACTACCTTGGCGAGGTTGCGTACCATCGCGGCTCTGGGGCTGCCCGTGTGCTTCATCCTGATGGCCGATGGCCGGTACGGCAGCATCGCCGCCAATGTGGCGGGTGAGGCCGACCCCGACATCGTGAAGCCGCTCGGCACGTCGTGGTGCGCGGTGATGAAGGCGATGGGCCTGCAGAGCGGCAGGGCGGACGATGCGTCCACGTTCCGCCAGATGCTGGAACGCTGGGATCGCACCACGCCCTGTTACATCGAGGCATCGTTCGATCCCGATACCTATCTACACATCGCAGACGAGATTCGCACCTGATGAAGATTCTTTTCGTCGGCCTCGGCTCCATCGGCCAGCGCCACCTGCGCAACCTTCAGCATCTGGGCAGCTTCGAGTACGTCGCCCTCCGGGCGACGAACCGCCCGCTGCCCGACGAGTTCTCGCAGCTCCCCATGAAGGTCGTGACCAGAGTGGAGGATGCCGTGGCCGAGCAGCCAGACGTCGCGTTTCTGTGTGCGCCCGCGGTCGTTCAGCAGGCCGTCCTCGAACCGCTGGTCCACGAGACGGGCTGTCATTTTCTGATTGAGAAGCCGATCGCGCCCGCGATGGACGGTCTCGCCGGGCTCGTGCGCGTGCTCGAAGATCAACAGCGCAAGTCGATCGTTGGATACAACCTGCGATTTCATCCGGTCAGCGCGGTCGTGCGAGAGGCGTTGCGGTTGGGTTCGCTCGGCAGGGTGTGCAGCGTGCGGGCAAGCGTGGGACAGTACCTGCCCGACTGGCACCCGAACGAGGATTACCGGAAGGGTTACAGCGCGAACAGGAGCCTCGGCGGCGGAGTCATGTTGGATCTCATCCACGAGATCGACCTGCTGTACTCATGGTTCGGCAAGCCGCAGGCTGTCAAGGCCATCGCTGGAACGGTCTCGACGCTCGACATCGACACCGAGGATACGGCGGCCGTCGTCTGCCGGTTTGCGGGCGGGATCGTCGGGTGCATCCAGCTCGACTACGTCCAGCGCGTGCCCGCGCGCAACGGCGCCATCGTCGGCGACGCGGCCACCTTGAGCTACGACTTCATGAAGAGCGAGTGTCGAATCGAGCGGCCCGGTGCCGATGCCGTCGTGCATGCGTTCCCCGATTTCGTCCGCAACGAGATGTACGTCGACGAAATCGCGCACCTTCTCGACGCGATTGGCACAGGCGGCGCGTGTTCGCCGTCGCTGCGGGAAGGCATGGAGGTGCTCGAGATCGCGCTTCGCGCGAAGTGCGACGCGGGTGTGCCGTGACCGATCCAACGCAAGTACGAGGGCCGTCTGTGACTGACGAGAAGCCGATTTCAGAACATCTATGCCCTTCATGTAAGAAGCCGGTTAGGCGCAGGCCCAGCGGAGGCCTGATGAACCGTCTCAGAAAACTCTTCACCTCGAAGCGGCCGCACCATTGTCGCGCGTGTGGGTGGACCGGCTGGCTCGACGTCTCGGCGTCGCCGCATCACGTGGACACGTGGACGATCGAACGCGATCCGCCGGACCTGGGTGCTGTCGATGCAGAACTGGCCGGTGAATCCGCCGGCCGAGAGATTCGGGCGAGAGAGAGCCAGTACTAACACATGTCCAGCAGACCGCCTTCTACGACAGAGACAGCCGAGACGCTGCACGTGCGTCTGGGGGGGGTCGAGGCATTCACCGACCTGCCGGCGCCCATCACCATTGGGTCGCGCCGCCTGTTCCTGGTTCGTGATGAGATCGGATTCAAGCTGCTGTTGAACGTTTGTCCTCACCAGGGCGGTGCCGTTTACGATGAAGGCACGCGGTTCGAATGCCCGCAGCACGGCTGGCGCTTCGATCGCCAGACCGGCCGCTGCCTGAACGCGCCGAGTCGATCGTTGACGGCGTTTCCGGTGACCGTCGAGCATGGCATTCTTTACGCCGAGCTGCCGCAGCACGCGCGTATCGATCACGTCAGTCATCAAGACCGCACGGCGAAGACCGGCCTGACGATTCAGCTCCACGCACATGCGTGCCTCGAGATCGCGCGCCAGGAATTCACGCTGCTCACCGATCCGTGGCTGGACGGACCGGCATTCCTCGGCGCGTGGGCGCCATATCCGCCGCATCAGGTCAGCGGCGCCGACCTGCGGCCGGACGCGATTCTTATCACGCACGAACACTCCGATCATTTTCACGAGCCGACGCTGCAGCATTTCGAACGCGCAACGCCTGTCTACGTGCCTGATTTTCCAAATCAGCGAATGCCCCGACGGCTGGCCGCGCTTGGTTTTCGTGATGTTCGGACAATCCGCTTCGGCGAAACGGTGACGCTCGCAGACGGCTGGCATGTGACCGCGTTTGAGCCGGCCAGCTACTGGAACGATGCGATCGTACTCGTGGATGTTGGAGGCTTCCGCATCCTGAACATCAACGACGCCGGGATCAACGCGCACATCGCCCGTCAGGTTTCGCCGGTTGATGTGCTCGCGCTGCAGTTTTCGGGTGGCGCGTCGGGCTATCCGTGGACCTGGGCGCACCTGAGCGATGAGCAGAAGATCGATATTTCCGCGCGGGATTGCGCGGGCAAGCTCAGGATGATTGCTGAAGCGACCTCGGTGTACCAGGCAAGGGCCGTTCTGCCTTTTGCGTCGCATTTCACATTATGGCTTCCACAACATCGTGCGTATGCGCGGATGATGAAGCGCAACACGCTCGCCGACGTGAGAACGAGCGTCGAGCGCACCGACGCCGTCCTCATCGATCTCCTTCCGGGAGATCGGTGGGACGTCGATCGGGATGCGATTGAGCGTGAGTGTGACGACGCAGCTCGGCTGTTCGATGGGGAACGTTTGGTGGCCTATATGAACACAGCCGTCAGCGACGTCTCGTTCGCGGCCGTCCATCCGTCACGAGAGGATCTGTCGCGCCAGGAGCTGACTGAGTATCTCCTCCAGCTGAACGACGTTCCCGAGATCGCCAATTGCGAAAATGTGACCGCGCGCATCTGCGCGGCTGATGAAAGGATCAATGGACAGGCGGTCGACGTATCGTTCGCGATCGCCTCCGGACACGTCGCGATCGTGCCGACACTCGAAAGGCCGAACATCAACATCAACATCCCGCCGTCGGTCCTGACGGCCGTTGTTCGCGAGGGACTTTCGTGGGATGAGGCCTTCATCGGCTGCTGGTGCCGCTGCGACCGTAACCCGAACGTGTATCACGCCGGGTTCTGGCGGCTGCTCCAAGCGCCGTATTACAAGCGCGCGATTGACGTGCAACCATCCGCTCATCGCCCCGCCATCAACCGGACCTCAACGGTGGCCGAAGTGATCGAGGCGTACGGAGCACCAGCCGATCGCATTCTCCGGCGCTATGGCCTTTACTGCAGCGGCTGTCATCACTCGATGGCGGATTCGATCGACATGGCCGCACGCCAGCACGGCATCGATGGACAGAGGGTTGAGCTGCTGATTGGCGAGCTGAACCGTGCGTTCGTCAGCTGATCGCCCCTGATTCCCGTTCCCTTTTTGTGGAGGAATCAGGGGCATTTGTCTGTCAGGACGCTGTCAACGGGGCCGTACTGTCACGGTGACGGGGGGCGATATGGCGGTTGCCGCTTTGTCGGTGTGGGCTTTTGCGGTAATCACGTAGATGCCGGTCGGCACATAGCCCCAATTCAATCGGTAAGGACTCGCGGAGGAGGTGCCGATGAACAGGCCGTTCCGGTAGAACTCGATTTTCGCAATGCGACCACCGGGCGCGGTTGCCGCGGCTTCCAGCACGATGGTGCCCTGGTTCACGTAAGTGCCCGCGGGGTTCGGAGCGACCAGGCGGACCAGAGGCGCCTGATTCACAGAGATCGAAACCGGCGATGACGTCGCCACCATTCCGAGGTTGTCGATGGCCTTGGCCGTCAAGATGTGGGTACCCTCCGGGACTGACGCCCACGTGGTTGTGTACGGCGCCACGCTGGTTTGCCCGACGAGCGTCGAGCCGCGATAGAACTCGACGCGTGCAATGCTCCCGTCCGGATCGTTCGTACTCGCCGACAGCGTCAGCGACGTTGGCGCTGAATAGCCTCCAGCTCTGGGCGAAGTCAGCTGCACGGCGGGAGGCTGGGTGACACGCAGTGTCACCGGCGCCGACGTGCCAACGACGCCGCTCTTGTCGTATGCCCGCGCCGTAATCACATACGTTCCGCTCGTGACGTATGACCACTGCAGGGTGAACGGGGCCCTACCGGCGGTTCCTATCATCGAGGCGCCGCGGTAGAACTCGACCTTCGTCACCGCTCCGGCCGGATCGGATACCGCAGCGGAGAGGGTCACCGTGCTCTGGTTGAGCGCCACCGCGTTGTTGGCCGGCGAGGTCAGCTGAACCCCGATACCCGTGCCTCCACCAGGTGGAGTGGGCGGATTGGGCGGAGTTGTCCCGACCTGGAGCGTCACCTGGCTGGTGGCGGATTCTCCCGCCGAATTGGTTGCGGTCGCGGTATAGGTCGTCGTCACCGAGGGAGCAACCGTCCTCGTGCCGTTGACGGCCACGCTTCCCACACCCTGATCGATCGAGACAGACGACGCGTTAGTGCTAGACCACGAGAGCGTGGCGGACTGTCCCGGCGTGACCGATGAAGTCGAGAGCGCGAGGGTGACGGTCGGGCCAGGGGCCGTTGGCGGCGGCGGTCCCGTGGACGCCGATTTCGGCACGACGACGAAGGCGGCAAATTTCGGTGCGGTGTGGGGAGGAACGATTGGCACATTTCCTACGGGTGCCGCCGTCCTGAGACCGCTCATTACGAGGTTGACCGGTCGGCCGTCGTAGACGCTGTCAACGACCGGTGTGCCGTAGTAGTTCTGCGCGTCGCGGATTTGGAAGGCCGCGCCCGGCGGCAGTTTCGCGGCGGCCAGATCGACCGAGACGGCGGAGCTCTGTCCCCAGTTGTAAACCACGATGTTCGCGCGTCCAGGTTCGTACTTGTTGGGACGCACGCGGATCACGGTTCCAGTCGGCTGGGTGGTATAGAAAGTGTTCTGCGGGTACTGCGCGGGCCGGGTGCCGTAGTTTGGCCACGAGGCATCGTAGTTGGCGTTGCCGGTCATGACAGGATTACAGTTGACCAGCGCGAACCCTCCAATGATGTAGTTGTTCGTGACGCGCCCGTTCGAGCATCCAGCCGAGTAGCCGAGGTTGACCTGTGCGCCGTTGGTGGCGTTGTTCGACAGAACCGCATTGCCGGCGACGCGATACCCGCCCAGCAGAATGTCGCGGCCGTTCGTGTACATCCCGCCGGTTCCCAGCGCCCCATTCATGAAGGCAATGTTGCCGTCGAGCGTGATGTTATCGAGCGCCGCGGCGTCAGAACCGTAGGCATGAATGCCGTGGCTGAACTGATTGAAGATGATGTTTTCGGCGACGAGGCGGCTACCGCTGGCGTTCTGGGTGTAGACGCCATGACCGTGGGCGCGATCGGGCGCCTGCCAGCCATTGTTGTAGACGACGTTGCCGTAGGCCTCGCCATCGACCGACTGCGTCCACAACCCGAGACCGTTGGCGTTGTCGTGCACGATCATGTTGATGAACTTGGTGCCCCGCGCGATCGTCACGGCGCCATAGCCGCGGCGCAGATCCTGCGGCCACGATCCCGACGTCGCGCTGACCCGTTTGGTGTCCGAACTGGCAATCTCGAATCCCCAGAACCAGGTGTAGGCGCCCGTAATGCTCAGGGAGTCGTAGCCGCCAGACGAGCTACTGTCGATCGTGGCGCGCTCACCGGGAAACTGGCGCACGATGATGGGAGAGGCGGCGGTTCCGGCGATGACACTCTTGAAGGCGCCTCGGTACACGCCTGCGTGGAGCCAGATGACGTCTCCGGCCTTCGCCGGACTTTTCGACGACAGCGCCGTCACGAGATCGAGCGGTCGTTGTGCGCTGCCGTCGTTGGTCGCGTTTCCCGCAGGTGAAACGTGATATTCGCGGCCCGAGAGCGATTGCCCGTGCGCGATATATGGAACCGGACTCGTGGAGAATCCGGTGACAAAAATTGCCAACATAACCCCTGTCACAAATCCCCGCAGGTTCATCGCCGCCTCCTGTCGGCACACACACCCCTGGTACGGATGCGCGTGCGCATTCTCAGATTGCTAAATTGTTGTGAAGTCGTTCGCCCGCGGCCTGGTCACAGGCGCGCGCGATTTATTGAAATCGATGACTGGGGGGTACGCCCGCAAACGGAGCAAGAAGCGGGCCGTATCAAAACACGTCAGGTCACTTCGCGCGGCGGCGGCGCCGTCACGCGCATCGCAGTCAGAAGTGTAAGGGCTCCGGCAAAATCGGTGAACGATGGTTGCAGTGCGGGGAGAATCCGTGCACGTTGAACCTTGCCATGAATCTTGCTCAAGAGAATTCCAATAGAGCTTTCTGCCTAGGGCATTGCCGGGGAGGTTTCATCGATGCCTGAACAAATTACCCGACCATGAAAAAAATTCCGCCCTCTTCCTGAAATTTGCGCCACCTCAAATGCACCCCTCGAGCCCGGTCCCGCCGGGCTTTTTTTCTGCCGCCTGATTGGTCATATACTCTGGCACCCACACTCAAGGAGGCCGTATGCCGACTTCAGGTTCCATGAAGCTCGCGCTGCTCGTATCGTTTGTCTGCGCCCAGGGCGTCGTCGCGCAATCGCCCGCCCCGACCAATGACGCGCCCAACCCGTACAAGACCGTCACGAACTTCTTTCAACTGCCGGAAGGCCGTTCGTGGGGATCGATCAGCACGGTCGAGCCGGACCTCGACGGGCGCTCGATCTGGATCGTCGATCGCTGCGGCGCGAATTCCTGCGTCGGCTCGAAGCTGCCGGTCGTGATGAAGTTCGATACCTCGGGCAAGCTCGTGCGCATGTTCGGCGAGGGGTTGTTCGTGTTTCCGCATGGCATCCATATCGATGCGCAGGGCAACGTCTGGGTCGTGGACGGCCTGCCACCCGGGGGCGGGCGGGGCGACGCGGCGCCGCCGGCCGGCGGTCATCACATCGTAAAGTTCAGTCCTGACGGCAAGATCCTGCTCCGTCTGGGAGTGCCCGGGGTAACGGGCGCCGACAGCACGCACTTCAATCAGCCGTCCGACGTCATTACGGCCCCGAACGGTGACATCTTCGTGGCCGACGGGCATGGCGGCAACAGCAACGCGCGCATCGTGAAATACGACCGGACCGGCAAGTTCATCAAGGAATGGGGGACCCGTGGAAGCGGCCGCGGTCAGCTCGACGCGCCCCATGCGCTGGCCATGGATTCGAAGGGCCGGATCTTCGTCGCCGATCGCGCGAACAATCGTCTGCAGATCTTCGATCAGAACGGCACGTACCTGGACGAGTGGCATCAGTTCAGCCGCCCGAGCGGGGTGTACATCGACAAGAACGACGTCATCTATGTCGCCGATTCCGAGTCGAACAATTCACGCAAGCACGGCGAATGGAAGCGCGGCATCCGCATCGGCAGCGCGCGCGACGGGAAAATCACGGCATTCATTCCCGACGACAACGCCAACGCCAACGAAGGTCCGCTTGCGGGGACGAGCGGTCCGGAAGGCGTCGCCGCCGATGCGAGTGGCAATGTCTACGGGGCAGAGGTCGGCCAGCGAGGGGTGAAGAAGTACATACGCAAATAGGAAGTGGATAGGGATTAGGGATTAGGGATTAGGGATTAGGGATTAGGGTTGGCGGTGAACGACAAACGGTGAACGCCAGATGGTTGAGTGTTGTTGCTGTTTGCGTGGCCTGCGCCGCGGGTCCGGCCCGGCCAGCGGCTGAATCGTGCGTTCCGGACGGGAAGCCGCTTGCCCTGCCTGATGTACGGGAAGCCAGCGGCATCGCGGTGGGCCGGTTGCCGTGGATGATCAACGACTCGGGGAATCGGCCGCTGCTCTACGCGCTCGATGCGTCCGGAATGACGTCGCGCGTCAGCCTGACCGGCGCGAACCTGATCGACTGGGAAGACCTGTCGATCGGGAGATGCGGCGCGACCGACTGTCTCTACATCGCCGATATCGGCGATAACCGCACGGCGCGCGATCGCATCACGATCTATCGCGTCCCGGAGCCCGCGGCCGGCAGCACTTCGACGATGCCCGCCGACGCGTTTCATCTGACCTATCCGGATGAACCGCACGATGCCGAAGCGTTCGTCGTCGTGCCCGGCCGTGTGCAGGAGTTCTTCATCATTACCAAGGACGAACGCCCCGAGGTCTACCGTCTCGCACTGACGCTCGAGACGGGGAAGAGCTCACCGCTCTCGTTCGTTCGCGTACTCGGCGCACGTGAGCGCATCACCGGTGCGGCAGCGTCGCACGACGGGCGCTGGATTGCCTTGCGTTCGAACCGGACGCTCTTCATCTATCCGTCGCTGACCTTCGCGACGGACGCCAATCCGATCAGCGTCGATCTGAGCCGCTTCGACGAGCCGCAGGGCGAGGGGGTGGCGTTTGGCAGGAGCGGTGAGCTGTACCTCGTGAGCGAGAGCGGCGATGTGGATGCCGGCGCGGGAGTGCTGACGCGGCTTCGTTGCGACTTCATACGGGAATCGGTACAGTAGTGGCACAAAGGAGAACCATGAAGCGTTCGATGCTTGCGCTTGCAATCGGCTTTCTTGGCGTGGCCAGTTCGGTCGGCGTGAGCGGCCAGAAACCTGCCGCGCCGCAGCAGGCTTCTGCCTCGGCTGCGAAGGCGGGGGGCCTACCGTCGTGCGATCCGGACAACGGCGGCCTGACGCTGCCGCCCGGCTTCTGCGCCCTCGTCGTGCACCCCGGCGGCATTGGCGAAGGCCGTCACATCGTGGTCAACGACAACGGCGACATCTACGTCATCACGCGGCGCGGGCCGCGGCCCGAACCCAAGGCGCCCTTCGGACCGGGCGGCATCATCGGGCTTCGCGACACCAACGGAGACGGCAAAGTCGACGAGGTCAGCGAGAAATTCGGTGAGGTCGGCGGCACCGGCCTCGAGCTGCGAAACGGCTATCTTTACTACGCGGCGGTCGATCACATCGGCCGCTTCAAGCTGACACCCGGCGAGCTGCGCCCGAGCGGGCCTGCGGAAATCGTCGTCAGCGGCTTTCCGGTCGGCGGCGGCCACGCCGAGAAGGACATCGCGTTCGACAACGCGGGCAACGTCTACGTGAACATCGGGCTGCCGTCCAACGCCTGTCAGATTCCCGATCGCCGTCCGGGCGCGCCCGGCATCGATCCCTGTCCGCAGCTCGAAGAGCGCGGCGGTATCTGGCGATTCAAGGCCGATGTCGTTGGACAGAAGTACACGAAGGAAGCACGGTTCGCGAGCGGGCTCCGCCAGCCGGTGGCGCTCGCCTGGCACGACGGACATCTTTACGTGGCGATGAACAGCCGCGATTCGCTCGACACGCTGTTTCCTGAAAAAGGGTACACAGCGGAAGACAACGCCCTCGGGCCGAGCGAACCGATGATGCAGGTCGAGCAGGGCGACGTGTACGGCTGGCCGTACTGCTATTACGACAGCCGCGTGAAAGCCATGATTCTCGCGCCGGAGTACGGCGGCGACGGCAAGGCGATCGGCCGCTGCTCGCAATTCAAGGTGCCGTTCGCGACGTTTGGGGCGCATTACGCGCCGGTCGATCTGATGTTCTACACGCACACGCATTTCCCGGCGAAGTATCGCGGCGGCGCGTTCATGACGTCGCACGGTTCGTGGAACCGGGCGCCGCTGCCGATGGCGGGCTACAACATCATGTTTCAGCCCGTCGTGAAGGCGAAGAACGCGGGGCCGAACGAGGTGTTCGCCGATGGATTCAAGGGCATGGAGCCGTTGAAGAGCCCGGACCTCGCCGCCGCCAGGCCCAACGGCACGAACGTCGGCCCCGACGGCACGCTGTACATCACCGAAAGCGTGAAGGGCAAGATCTGGCGGGTGATCTATCGGCAATAAATCAGGTGCGCGGTGCGACAGTGCGCACCCGACGCACCTAACGCACCCAGCTTTTATCGTACCCAAAATACGTCACGGCGTGCCGCTTTGGCTCAACAAAGCGGCTCCAAAGCGTACCTATCCCACGCTTCGGGGCAGGCTGCACGCCGACGTGGTCATCATCGGCGGCGGCATCACCGGAGCGATCTGCGCGTATCTCTTCGCTCGCGCCGGCATCCACGTCGTGCTCCTCGAATCGAATCTCGTCGCCCGGGGAAGCACAGCCGCAAGCACCGCCCTGCTGATGCACGAACCGGATCGCGACTTCACCGATCTTGCCGCGCGATTCGGACGTCCCACGACTCGCCGCATCTGGTCGACGCTGGCTCGATCGACCCGCGATCTGTCCGCAACGATCGCCAAACTCAAACCCGACACCGGTCTGTGCCGATGCGACTCGGTGTACTTCGCGCTCGAGCCCGAGCGGGTCGCGACGCTGCGACGCGAGTTCACCGCACGGAAGAAGGCCGGCTTGCCAGGGCGATGGCTTTCGCCGGCGGCTCTCTATCGGATGACCGGCATCAAAGCGCAGGCGGCGATCCTGACCACCGGCAACGCGCAAGTCGATCCTGTGAAGGCGTCCCGCGCCTTTCTGAAAGCCGCGGCCGCTGCGGGCGCGCAGATTTTCGAACGCTCGAAGGCGCGCGGCGTGAAAGCGTCTCGAGACACCGTCGAAGTTCGAACCGGCGCTGGACGGGTGACAGCCAGGCGCGTCATCGTTGCGACCGGGTATGCCACGCCGGAATTTCGCGGGCTGGTCGGCCGGTTCCGGATGAAGGACACCTATGTCGTCGCGACGCGCCGGCTGCCGAAGCCCGTGCTGCCGACAGGGCTCGCGCGTGGCTCGACGGCGAGCGCTGGTCGCCGACGGCTGGTCATGGCGTGGGATACCGGCCGCCCTTACCACTATCTCCGGTGGACCGGGGATGGCCGGCTGCTCGTGGGGGGCGCGGACACAAACCATCGGTCCTCAAGAGGTTCGCGGCGTCGCATCGCGCTGGCGCGCCGACGGCTGCTCGAGTATCTCGCCCAGGTGCGACCGGAACTCGCCGGCGAGCAGCCTGAGTACGAGTGGGAAGGGCTGTTTGCCGAGACTCCCGACGGGCTGCCGTACATCGGCGCCCATTCGAGATATCCCGGCCACCTGTTCGCCCTCGGCTATGGCGGAAACGGCATGACCGCCTCGTTTCTGGCCGCGCGCGTGCTGCTCGATTTGTATCAGGGCCGGTACAAGGGGCGTCCGAAGGCTCGATCCGACGCCAATTTGTTTGCGTTTCGGCGCGGGCGAAGGTAACCTAACGGCACAATTTTCAGTAACTTTGCGGTTTCAGGTCTTCGACTTCGCCCAGGCGAAGGAGGTCCCATGAAGCGGACACGAAATTTCTACGTTGGCGTCACCATCGCGGTCGTCATTGCCATTCTGGCGGTCGCGCAGTACACGCTGCAGACCGTCGCCAACGCGCAGGAGAACGGCCGTTCCAATCAGGCCGGTATCTACGAAGTTGACCGGATGTGGCCGAAGCCGCTTCCAAACAACTGGGTGCTGGGAGCGACCGTCGGACTCGCGATCGATGCGCGCGACCACGTGTTCGTCGTCCATCGCGGACAGGCATCGCTCGATCAGAAGTTCGCCAGCCAGATGGCCTTCACGCCTCCCGCCCCCCGTGGCGGGCGCGCTGGTGCGGCTCCGGCGCCGGCAGGCGGCTTTGCGGCGCCGGGCGCAGGCAATACCGTCACCGGGTACGCGGCGAGCGACATGACGAAGCCGATTTCCGAGTTCTGCTGTTCGGCGGCGCCGCCGGTGCTCGAGTTCGATGCCGACGGCAACCTGGTCAATCACTGGGGCGGTCCGGGTACCGGCTTCGAATGGCCGCCGTCGATGCACGGGATCACGATCGACGGCAAGGACAACGTGTGGCTCGCCGGCAACGGCGGCGACACCGTCCTGAAGTTCTCGAAGGACGGCAAGTTCCTGCTGCAGATCGGCAAGAACGGCGCGAGCAAGGGCAACAAGGACACGGCCAACCTGAGCCGTCCGGCGGAAGTTGAAGTCGACATGGCGGCCAACGAGGTGTACGTGGCCGACGGCTACGGCAACCGCCGTGTCATCGTGTACGACGCCGACAAGGGCACGTTCAAGCGGATGTGGGGCGCGTACGGAAAGCCGCCAACGGACGATCCGAACGTGACCTACGATCCAACGAAGCCACTTGCGACCAACTGGCAGACGGTGCACTGCGCCACGCTCGCCAACGACGGTCTCGTGTATGTGTGCGACCGCGTGAACGACCGAATCCAGGTGTTCCGCAAGGACGGCACGTACCTCAAGGAAGCGCAAATCGCCAAGCGCACGCTCGGCGACGGCGTGACCTTCGACATCGCGTTCTCGAAGGACAAGGAACAGCGGCTGATGTATGTGGCCGACGGCGCGAACCACCGCGTATGGCAGCTGCTGCGCGAACCGCTGCAGGTGCTCAACCACATCGGCAACGGCGGACGTTACCCGGGCCAGTTCTACGCGACGCACAACGTGTCGCTCGACTCGAAGGGTCACATGTACACCGTCGAAACCTACACGGGCGCGCGCGTGCAGAAGTTCACCTACAAGGGCCTCGGCGCGGTCGCGAAGCCGGAAGGCAACCATAATTAGTCGCAAGGCGATAGTCGAAAGTCAGTAGGCGATAGGCGAGAAGGGGCGCTCGGATTTCCGAGCGCCCCTTTTTTGCGCACGCCACGCACCTGTATAATTCCCCGTGCTCGTCGGGCGTCGCTATATCGTCAAAGGCCGCGTCCAGCGCGTCGGGTTCCGGTTCTTCGTCGAGAACGCGGCGGCGCGTGAGGGAATACAGGGTTACGTCCGCAACCGGCACGATGGGAGCGTCGAGGTGGTCGCCGAAGGCGAGGCCGATGCGATGCAGCGCTTCGAGCTGGCGGTCAGGCGCGGACCTTCAGGGGCGCGTGTGGACGATGTCGAGACGACAGAGGTTGGCGCGTCGAACCGGTTCGCCGGCTTTCACATGACGGGATGATCACAACCATGGACTCACTCAAGTCGAAGATCCGGAGCGTACCGGATTTCCCCAAGGCAGGCATTCTCTTCTACGACATCACGACGCTCCTGCGCGACCGCGACGGTTTTCGCTCGTCGATCGAGGCGCTCGCGACGCCCTTCGAAGGCAAGAAGATCGACGTCGTCGTCGGCGTCGAGAGCCGCGGCTTCATCCTGGGTGGGGCAGTGGCCGATCGCCTCGGGGCAGGGTTTGCGCCCGTCCGGAAGAAAGGCAAGCTGCCGGCCCAGACGGTACCGCGAGACCTACGATCTCGAATACGGCACCGATTGCCTGGAGATCCACGCCGATGCGGTCGAGCAGGGACAACGCGTGCTGATCATCGACGACGTGCTGGCCACCGGCGGCACGGCGGCCGCGACGACGGCCCTCGTGAAAAAGCTCGGTGGAGACGTGCAGTCGCTGGCCTTTCTCGTGGAGCTGGAGTTCCTGAACGGCCGCCGCAAGCTCGGCAGCGAAGCGATCTACAGCGTCCTGAAGTATTCGTCATGACCGTGATGGTCGTCGGGGCCATTCTGGCCTTCGTGCTCTGGCGAATCGCCGACCAGGTTCAGCGACGCCGGCACGACGCGACGATTCAGCAGATGCTGGCGACCTTTGCGCCGGCTGTCGTGGCGGTTCAGCAGGATCCGAAACAGTTGCTCGTGTGGTACCCGCTCGCGCGGGCCAGCAGGAAACTCTATCCCGATGCGTTCAAATCGCTGGACGACGCCTCGGGCGGCACGTTTCCCTTCACGAAGGAACAGGTGAAGGCCGCGCACGCACGGTGCAGCTCAGAGTGGCTCGCCTGGGAGCGCGCGCACGACGCCGAATGCTCGCTGAAGGTGGCGGAAGTTCAGGACCAGATCGATCGTGCGCAGGGTCCGCCTTCGGTCCTGTTGCGCACCAGACTGGCGGCCATCGAGCAGCAGAAACTCGAGCGCTACCAGCAACGGTACGAAGAATACGTCAAGACGGCCAAGGCGCTCGCGGCGTTTTCAGACTAGGTCGAGGACCGTTGAACCATGCGCCGCATCCTGCACGTCGACATGGACGCGTTCTACGCGTCGGTCGAGCAGCGCGACAATCCCGGGCTGCGCGGCAAGCCGGTGGCCGTCGGCGGCCAGCCGAACCGGCGCGGCGTCGTTGCGGCGGCCAGCTACGAAGCACGGACGTTCGGGGTCCGCTCGGCCATGTCGATGGCGCAGGCGGTCAAGCTCTGCCCGTCGCTGGTGATCGTCCCGCCCGATTTCAACCGCTACAAAGCGGCTTCGTCAACCATCTTCGGCCTCTATCGCGACGTGACCCCGCTCGTCGAGCCGCTGTCGCTCGACGAGGCCTATCTCGACGTCACCGAAAACAGCTGGAACGAACCGCTCGCCACGCGGGTGGCCAAACGGCTGAAAGAGCGAATCCGCGAGGCCACCGGGCTGACCGCATCGGCCGGCGTCGCGCCGAACAAATTTCTCGCGAAGATTGCGTCGGGCTGGAAGAAACCAGACGGCCTGACCGTGATCGCGCCCGATCGCGTCGAGCCGTTTCTTCATCAGTTGCCCGTCGACGCGCTGTGGGGCGTCGGACCGGTCACCGCGAAGAAGCTGCGCGCGCGCGGCATCAGCCGCCTCGTCGATGTCCGCGCCGTTGACGAACGCGTGCTGCGCGAAGCCGTCGGGAGCATGGCGGACTGGCTGCGTCAGCTTGCCAACGGCGTCGACGATCGGCCGGTGATCGCGCATCACGAACCGAAGTCGTCGGGCACGGAGAACACGTACGCGGAAGATCTCACAGATCTCGAGGCCATCCGCAGGGAGATCGACGAGATGTCCCAGAATGCGGTGCAGTGGCTCGAGCGTAAGGGGTTACTCGCACGCACGGTGACCGTTAAGGTGCGGTACTCCGATTTCACGACCATTACGCGCAGCCACACCGCGCCTGCAACCCGCGACGCGGCGGGTCTGTCCGCCCGGGCGCTGCAGCTTCTGGAAAAAACCGCGGCGGGCCAGCGGCCCATCCGTCTGCTCGGCGTCAGCGTCCATAATCTGTGTACGACGATCGAATTGAAGCCGGTGTCCGACGACTGGCTCCCTTTTTCGGAATGACTCGCACATCCTTCGGCAAGCGTTGTCCTGCGTGGATGGTCTGCGTCGCTATGGCTCTGCTCGTAGCAGGCGGCGGTGACGCCGGTTCCGTGCGTGCGCAACGCACAACACCTCGGGTCGTCGCCATTGGCGACGTCCATGGCGACCTCGACGCCTTCATGACCATCCTGGGCGAGCCGGTCTCATCGACGAAACACGGCGTTGGGCTGGCGGCAGTACGCTCTTCGTGACAACCGGCGACTTCACCGACTTCACCGATCGGGGACCGAAGGTCCGGGAGATCATGGACCTGCTCATCGATCTCGAAGAACAGGCCCCACGCCGCCGTGTGTTGTTGATGCCCTGAGAGATCTCCTTCGAGTCGCCGATGCGGGCATTGAGCAGGAAGTCTTCAACTTGTTCGTCGGTGAGCGGCGGCTTGACAGTGGCGGCGGATTGCTGCGCCGCCGAAAGCCCAACGGGGTCAGGGTGGCCAGCGTGTAAGAAAGCGCAGCGCGCCGAAGCACGTTCATCGACTTGCTCCTGAGTGAGGAATGGCCTGCAAGGACACAACAAGGAATACTCGAACAGCGTTCAAGTCTCGATCGTCGAACGTTGAAGCAAGTAGATATGGCGTGGTCATTGCACTAATTTGGTACGTCGAGAGACAGGATGATTGTCAGAAAAGCGCCGCTACAAAGCGGGAGAGATACAGAAATCGACATGATCGAGCGTCAGATGGAAGGGGGCGTCGTCGTCCTTCAGCCGCTGGATATCCACGAACACTCAGTAGAAAAAGAAAAGAAGATTGGCGGCCTCGTCGAGCGCGAAGAGCACGTCGAAGCCCGCCCAATCCGCTCTAAGTCGACGGCGGCTCCCAAAGCCTGAGATCCTGCCCCACACGAGCCTTGGCGAGCAGGATGATCTGTCCTGTATGCATGCCGAAGTGCTCGACGACGTGGTAGATCGCTTCAAGAACGTTCACGTCATAGTCCTGAATACTTCGACGGTGCAAGAGCGCGCTGCCGTCAATCCTGCCCAGAACTTCGTCGGCTTGTCGCATGACGTCGCGTAAGCGGCGGCGGAGATCGTCCGCCGGAATTTCAGTCCGCTCGTCGAACTCGAGTTGACGATTGCGCTCGAACGGCAATTGCCCCACGCCGCCAACAATCCACATCGTGACGTTGCCGCACAGATGAAGGATGAGGTTGCCGATGCTGTTCGACCGTTCGTTGGGACGCCACCAAATGTCGTGGGGCTCCAGCCCGTCGAGGCACCGCTCGATCTTCGGTACGTAATCCACCGCCAGCAGACTGCGGGATTTGTCGATAAAGGCGCGCGAGACGTCGTCCATGGACATATCCTCCATGGTCCGGCGTCGTTCGGCAAGCCCACCTGTCCTGAGCTTGCCGAAGGGCGATGCTAGTCCAGAGCTCTTTCTCGGGGTGGTGGGGCCGCGCCTCGGGGTGCCGCGCCCGGCCCGTCCGCGAGGTGCACGACGATGTAATCGCGGCCTTGCCAGGTCTTGACGAGCTTGCGGCGGTCGGAGGCTCGGCGTTCGGGATACTGTCCCGCCACTTTCTGTTTCCGGATTTGCTTGACGCGACGGTCGAGGACGACCTTCACGTCGCGGGCCCCGGCGAACTGATAGGTGAGCCGCTGGAACGTTTGAAGCTTGCCGCGATCGACGACGATGAGTTTCATGGTTAGGTGCAGTCCATCTGTGCGACTCCCATGCCATGAGAAATTCCTCGAAAGGCGCATTTCTTCGCGCGGTTTTACAGAGGCGTCATATCAGGAATGTTAGAGGAATCACAAACTGGTCGGTCACTTCACGACGGCGAGCGTGACATCAATCCGCATCGTTTCGCCGCTAATCGGATCGGCCGCCGTCATCAACTGGGCCGTTTGACCGTCTTTCAGCAGGACGCTGTTTTGCGCGCGGAAACTTTTGAAGACCGGCACGCCGCCAATCGAAGGCGCGCCTTGCACCTGATTGGCGGTCGAGATCGACGTGTCGTCCACAGTCAGGTCCAGTCTGTAGGTGCCGGCTTCGTAAAGCGTGACTATCGCGTCGATGCTGATACCGACGTCTCTGTAGGAGTAGCCTGGCACCGGCTTTCCTTCCGACGCCGTCGTCGTGGCGTAGGGCACCTGCGCGCCGGTGCGCAGGCTCACCCGCTCGCGCAGATTGCCGGTGACGATCGCGGAGATCGAATAGGGGAGCGAGCTTACTTTCTTGTCGTTTTGATATCTCGACACGACGACGTTCAGCTTGAGCGGCACGATGGTTCTTGGTGCCGCAGGATCGGCAGGGGGCGCGGGCGGGGCCTTTTCGGCCGCCGGCTTGGGCGGGGCGGGTTGTGCAGGCATTGCGGGCAGGGGTGGCGCCGGCGGAGCCTGCGCCTGTACGGGAGGAGCGGGCAGCAGAGCCAGAGCGGTGAACGCGAGCGCGATAACGAAAGCGTGATGTTTCACGTGTCTGCTCCTCAATTGTTGACGGCGGGTGGCTCGACGAGCGGCTCGATGCTGAGCGGCGCCATCGTGAGATCGGTGGTGACCCAGGGTGTCGCGGCTGGTGTCTCGTCGAATGTGGCTTCGAACCGCCGTTCACGTACGCCGTCCAGGAGCTGCGTCAATCCCTGCCGGTTGTCCGGTGCGATGAGCACTTCGGGCATTTCCGTGGATTCCGAACGGAGGGACCGGGCGATGTTCGAGCCCTTCGTCGAGTACCGTGCCGGCACGGCACCCATGGCCATGACCGGCGTCTGCGCGACCGCGCCTATTGGTCGACTCCCCAAAACCTCGACGCCGCGACTGGGTTCGATCGAGTCCGGCCTCAAGACGAGGACGGCTGCGATCGCGGCGATGGACACGGCGACGGCGGCGGGCATCAGCCATCCACCGGGCGTCGGGGAAGCCTCTGCCTGCGCGATCGTCATCCGCACGCGGGCCACGAACTCGGGCGACGGCGAAACCGACAGCGCGTTGTTCAGCGCCCGGTCGAGCTCGGCATCATCCATTTCAATCTCTCTTTCATCTTTTCCCGCGCGTGAAACAGCCGCGACTTGACGGTGCCTTCGGGCAGCCCGAGCAGGGACGCGATCGCGCGGATGTCATGGCCTTCGATGCCCGAGAGAACGATTGGCAGCCGCAGCTTCTCGGGGAGCGCATCGATGGCCTGCCAGACCAGGTCTGACCGCTCGTTCGCGATCGCCGGGTCGACGTTGTCGGTTTGCGGTGAAGCTCGTCCGTGCTCTGAATCGCGGTTGACGCGACGGCGATTGGATCTCTGCCGATCGATGGCGAGCCGCCAGGTGAGCCGCACGAGCCAGGCCCGGAAACTTGCGCGCTGGCGCAGGCGGCGGAAGTTGCGGTGCGCCTTGATGAGCGCCTCCTGGGCCACGTCTTCGGCGTCCTCGCGCTGTCTCAGCACGCCATAGGCGACACGAAAGGCGAGTGAAGACGACTCGACGAGCAGCTCGTCGAACTCGCGGTCGAGCTCGTCGGCCACAGCCCTCAGGCTGTCCGGAAGGCGGTCAACGTATTCGTGCATCCCGGGTCCAGCGCCAATGTTCCCACGTCAGACCACTAGACGCCATGGACGACCGGCGGGTTCAATACCCGGTCGGGAATTCGCAGATTCGCAGATCGGTAGATTGAAGCGGCTCGGCTGAAGCCGAGCACTACATCAGCTGTGAGGTAGGGCGCGACTTCAGGCGCGCGGCTTGGGGTAGGGCGCGACTTCAGTCGCGCGCTCGGCTACTTCAGCGGCGGAGGCTGAAGTTGACGGTCACCGTCATCTTCACCGGCACCGCCTTCCCGTCGACCATCGTCGGGTCGTACCGCCATTCGCGGACGGCTTTGAGCGCGGCCTCGTCCAGCACGGGGTTGGAATTGAGGACGCGGGCATCGGCGACGACGCCCTGCTCGTTGACGGTAATTTCTGCGGTGACCACGCCATCGACGCTGGCCGCCATGGCTTCGGCCGGGTAGACGGGGTTACCGAATCGTCGGGGCGGAGTAATGCCCCCGCCGACCTGGTAGACGCCGTTCCTGTCGGGCGATCCCGGAACGGTTTGTTCCTGCACGTCCTGCTTTTGCGCGTTGGCGTGCATGACGCCCGCGCGGCGTGCGTAGAACTGCGCGAGATGTTGAAACGTCTTGATTTCGGTTGGCTGCAGCCGCCGGGCGGAGAGCAGCGTCTCTTCCGCGGCGTCCGGCGAGACCTGCAATTCCTGGTATTTCGCCAGCCGGAACAACGGCTCGACATCGGTCGGCCGCAGCGCGATGAGCTCGCCGAACGCGGCAAGCATCTCGGCCTGATTGTTCAGCATCGGCACGTCGAAAATCCTGAGGAGACGCTCGATGGCGGTGCTCTTGACGACCTCATCAGCCGGCAGACCCAGGCTCCGCTTGTAGAGCGTTGCCGCGGCTTCGACGTGCCGTCTCCATTCCTGACCGTCTTTCTGCGCCGATTCCCCGCGGGCGAGCTCGGTTTCCGCGAGGCAGATCTGCGTCGTCGCGGCGGACATGCCGCGCGCCATCGCGGCGGCGCAGTCGGTTGGAGCGCTGCCGGCCTGAGCCGCGACGGCGGCAAAAAAGAGCGCGGGTATCAACATTCAGAGACCTCTGCCTGTTAGACACCGGCGCGTGTTGTTCGCTCCATGGGCGATGTGGGCGCGATGTAGTGCGCAACTGTGCGCCCTACCGGAGTTGCGCCCTACCGGCCCTCTTATTTCGCAGCTGGGCGCGGTGTGCCCGCGCGAATGGCTTCGTGCGCCCGCGCTGGCCACCACGGATCGGGCTGCCACTTGAAGACGTTGCCAGTGAGGCTCGCGACATAGACGACACCGTCAGGCGTGGCCGTCAAGTTGTGTCCGGGCGACTCCATCGAGCCGAGAATCTTGCCGCTCTGGAGGTCGATTTTCATCAGTTGACCGGCCAGCGTGTCGTAGGTGATGTTTTCGCTGTTGTTCCGATGCGTGATGATCCACATCTCGTCCTTCGGCGTGATGTACATCCCCTGCGTGCAGCCGAGGTGCGTCCACGTATTCAGGAGCTTGCCGCTGGTGTCGAAGATCTGGATGCGGTTGTTCTCGCGGTCGCTCACATAGACGCGGTCTTTCGAGTCGACCGCGATGGTGTGCGGCAGGCGGAACTGCCCGGGGCCGTCGCCTTCGGTGCCCCAGGTGCTGACGAAGTTGCCGGCTTTGTCGAGCTTGACGACGCGCCGGTTGCCGTAGCCGTCGGAGATGTACGCGTTGCCCTGCGAGTCCCAGGCGATGTCGGTGGGGCGGTTGAAGGTCTTGGCGTCGTTGCCCGGCTTGTCCTTGACGCCCCAGGTCTGCAGCAGCTTGCCTTCTCGCGTGAACTTGAAGACCTGGTGCCCGGAGTCGTCGAGCGCCCACACGTTCTGATCGCGATCGACGCGAAGGCCGTGCGGGCGGGTGAACATGCCCTTGCCCCACGAGCGCAGGTATTTGCCCTGCGCGTCGAACACCACGAGCTGATCGGTCGCGGCGTCGCGCTTGAAAACGTAGACGTTCCCCTGGCTGTCGGTCGTGACCGCCGACACACGGCCGAACTTCATACCTGCCGGCATCGTCTCCGGTTCTTCGCCGAAGCGAATCTCGACGCTGTATTTCAGGAGCGATCCCGGGTGCGCGGGCCAGCCGTCGGGCACATAGCCCTGCTCCGGTGCTTTCCCGCGCGGCTGATTCGGTCCGGGCACGCCCAACGCGAGCGGGGGCTGCTGTGCCAAGGCGGAGACACTCACAAAGATCGCGGCGAACGTCGCTAGTTTTTTCATGCGTCCTCTCAGCAAGGGTGGGGATGACCGCAATTTACTTCAACGAGGCGTGGATTGCTGCCAAGCATTGGGGCTCTTCGCGCCCTTTAACAAGAGACCAATCTCTTTGTCTCCTAGCCCGTCGAACAAGAGACCAGCAGATTAGAAAGATCAGCTTCCTCCGAGGAACGGCGCGCCACTCCTTTCGTCATGATAACAGTATCATCGGGCATGCCTTCCGACGTCTCCCGCGTGTCCGACGAACTGGAAACGGCGTTCGGCGGGATCGATATCTATCTGTTCGATCAGCTCATGCGCGGCCGATTCGATCGCCGGCCGCGTGTGGTCGACGCCGGCTGCGGCGCCGGGCGCAATCTTCCGTATTTCCTCCGGCGCGGGTTCGACATCCGGGCGGTGGATACCGACGCCACGGCGATTCGCTCGGTGCGTCACCTCGTGGCCTCGCTGAATCCGTCGGTGCCGCTCGACCAGATTCACTGCGGGTCGCTCGAGGCGCTGCCGTGGCAGGATGGCTCGGCCGACGCCGTCATCTGCAGCGCCGTTCTGCATTTCGCGCGCGACGATCGGGAGTTCGCGGCGATGCTCGAAGAGATGTGGCGCATTCTCGCGCCTGGCGGCCTGTTTTTCGCTCGTCTGGCGACGAGCATCGGCCTCGAGCGTCACCTTTCGTCGGCCACCGGACGCGTGCACCTGCCCGACGGTTCCGAGCGCTTCGTCGTCGATGAGCGGACCATTCTGGCGTGGACGTCGAGGCTGGGTGGCACGTTGGTCGATCCGATCAAGACGACGAACGTGCAGAACCAGCGATGTATGACGACCTGGGTGATGGAGAAGTAACTTGGGCCTGCGAATGGTAGACTTGCGCCATCACATCAACTGATCCGATCGCGATCCGCCTTGAAGCCGAGAGCGCGGCCGAGGTGCGTGCAGCCGTGCGCGCCGGCCTGCTGGAGTTCAACTTCACCCTCGTTCCTGTGACGGAGTTCATCCCGCTCGTCTTCGCGGCGCGAGATGCCGACGGCAATCTGGTGGGTGGGCTGGCAGGGGAAGTCATGCCTGGGTGGAAATGGCTCGTCATTTCATTGCTGTGGGTCTCTTCTTCGCACCGGCGCGAGGGAATCGGCACGCGATTGATGCGTCAGGTCGAGGAGGAGGCGCGAAAGCACGGTTGTACGTATGCGTATACCATGACCTTTCAAGCCCTCGGCTTCTACGAAAAACTGGGCTACGTCGTATGGGGCGTGCAGGAAGACTTCCCTCCAGGACAGCGAAGATTTTTTGTGAGCAAACAGCTGGGCTGATGACCACCAAACTGGCCGTCCTGGTCTCGATGGTGTTATGCGCGTCACCACTGTGGGCGCAGGACTCGAACGGCCCTGCCGCGGACCCGGAAGACCCGCAGATATCCTGGGAGAGCTATCAGAAGGTCCGGGGTGCGACACGCCTCGGGTTCGAGTTGAAGACGATAGCCGCCGGGCAGCATCCCACACCACCTCCACCAGAATTGGGCAAGCTCATCGCAGAAGCGTTGAGCGATGGCGAGCGCGACTCCAAAGAAGGGGCGTTGATGGCGATCGCGAGCAAGTCGGGCGTGCTCCATCCACCGACGCCCGAGAACTTCGCGATGTGGACCACGTATCGAGAGGTGCTCGTGTCGTTCCGCGGGCAGGTGGAGGCGCTCCTCTACGATCGAGACGATTGGCTGCAGAGTTCGGCCTTTCTGGCGCGGAGCGCACTCGACATACGCCCTGGCGATGCGAAGTGGGTGCTGGATCCCGGCGAGGATTCCGTGCGTTTGTATCGCAATTTGTTTGACCAGGATCCCAGGCCGTCTGTTCGAAGCGGAGTCCTCAAGCTGTTCTGGCTCTGTGACTGTCGCGAAAGCCTGCTCGACGAACGGAAGCAGCTGTTCCGGGACGCCATCTACGATTCAGATCCAGGCATCGTGCGGCAGGCGATTCGAGGTGCGGGGGACCTTCAGATCACCGACATGCTCGAGCGGGTGGTGCAGGACTTGAAGGATCCAGACGACTTGATACGAAGCGACGCCGCGACTGCGCTGCAAGGTTTCGGGCGGGACGCCGAACGCTATGCGGGCGAGGTGCGCCAGGCGCTGGCCATCGAGAAGAGCGAGGAGATTCGCGCCCTCCTCGAGGCGGGCCTTGCGACGCTCGAGGGGAACACAGATTTACTGAAGTAGCGTCGAGCTGCACCTTCTGATGCGTTCGAGGTTCGCAAGAAACACCGTTCTCCCCATGCCTTTTTCTCCGAGCGAGGTCTCATACCGGTCGGTCTTGGCGTCGTATTTCCACGACGTGCCGCAACTGTTGCTCCCACTCAGGGAACCATCCGGGGTGATGGTGTTCTGCCACATCGTGCCGGTGCGGGTATCCGTGCCGGATTCGCGAGTGATTCCACCCGGACAACTCTGCACGACATACGGGTTTCCTGAAGTGTCCGTTCCCGACGTGTCCGTGCAGGGTGATCGGTTCGCGTTGGCGCCCGCAGGCCGCGCGGGAACTGATTGTGCGGCACAGGGCGCGGGCGATTCGAGCCGCTCGCGAAACGCAGCCTCACCTTGCCGGGTGTCGCCATTGTCGTTCTTGTAGTTCTTGGTTTGCGCGTCATACGTCCATCGCGAGCCGCACCGGTCCGTTCCGGACTGGGAGCCGTTCGCGTGGATCGTCAGGCTCCATGCTGCGCCAGTGCGAGCATTTGAGCCTTGAACGCGCGATGTGCCATCCGAGCAACGCGCGGTCAGGGAGGTATTGCCCGACGCTGGATCGGTACTTGTGCTCCGCCGGCTGACAACCAGCGGAAGGGCCAGGTTCGGCAGGGCGAAGGTCGTCGTTGGTATAGGTCTTCGACGGCTGCGCTGGCGTTTCTTTGCGTTTCTCCGCCTCCCGCGCGACGTCGCCCAGCGATGTTTGTTCGGCCGATGCCGATACGTTACAGGCCACCAGCGCCGCAATCAGGATGCGAAGAAATTGGTTCATGTCTGTGCTCGGATTCGGGCTGTCAGTGGCGATGGTTCGAATGGCGAATTCAACCGATTCAGGTACGATACCACGTTGACATCTCACGCCCAGGACGGATTCGTCACTGGAAAGGTTGCGTGATGAATCGCCGCGACATTCTTCGAGGCTTCGCCTCTGTTGGGCCGCTTACAATTCTGCCGACCTGGCTGCGAGGGCAAGGGGGCGCTGGACCGGTTCGCTATGAAATTTATGGTGCCGGTCCAACGGTGATGATCGGTTCTCCGATCACGCCGTCTTCCGCTGAAGCGATTCGAACCGGGTACCTCGACCGGCTGACGGACCGCTACCGTGTCATTCTCATGCACTATCCGACTGGTGACGAGGAGGCCACGTCGTTTACCCCGAATCGAGTCTCGGATGACATGCTGGCGGTAGCGGATGCCGCTGGAGCGGATCGGTTCGCTTGGTATGGATTTTCGTGGGGCGCAGTCGTCGGACTGCAGCTGGCCGCCAGGACGAACCGGCTCACGGCACTCATTTGCGGTGGCTGGCCACCACTCGGAGCGCCATACGGTCGGACACTTGCCGTTACGGAAGCTCTCGCTGCAAAGGTTCCACAAGCGCAGATGATGGTGAGCTACTACCGAGGTCTGCAGAACTGGCCGGAGCGGGAAGTCGTCTCGAAGTTCACGGTCCCGCGATTGACGTTCGCTGGTAGCAATGACGTCGTCGCCGGGGTGGGTGGTCAGACGACACCAATCGGGCCGGTGATTGCACAGTACAGGGATGAACTGGAGCGACTGGGTTGGACGGTCAAACTCGTTGATGGTTTTGGCCACGAACTTGTGAGTCGGCCAGATATCGTGGTCCCACTCATCCGCGAGTTCCTCGATCGTGCCTTTCTGCCGAGGTGAACGTCTTTCCCGACCCTCAGATAAACTAGAATTTGGTCCTCACGAGCGCCCGTAGCTCAGCAGGATAGAGCACCGGTTTCCTAAACCGGGGGTCGCAGGTTCGAGACCTGCCGGGCGCACCACTTTTAGTCGCAAGTCGATAGTCTCCAGTCGCGAGTCTCAAGTCGAAGGTTCGCGCGGGTGTGCCGGCCGTCGAGCGACCGCACTACGTTACGGCCGACACGGCACCGCGGCCAGGTCGCCTGAAAGGACCATGCCGTCAGATTTTTCGCCGGGACCGCCGCGTGACACCACGACCACGCAACTGTTCCCAACCTTGACTTCCTCGACGACCAGACCAGAGGCAAGTTTGACGGTGGTGACGCCTCTGCCGGCTTGCGCTGAGATTGACCGTGTTATCAGTGTCAGCCCGAGAATCAGAACGATCACCGCCAGAATCAGACCGAATGCAATACGTCGGATCATGTGTTCCCCCTTTCAAAAGTCAGTATAGGTCGCGATCGCCATCGCGCAGGCCGTCGGATCGGGTGCTTGCACTGGCATGCCTGGTGGTTAATCTCACGGCATTGGCGGTTCCGGCGGCATCGATGATGGGGTGAGAATTCGCGAAACATTCGGTCGGTTTTGTGGTCTAACGCAATGGGTATGCACTCTGTTCGATGCGCCACCGCCCTCGCGGCAATATGCGTGGCCACTCATGTCTTTGCGCAGCCTCAGGATTTGCTGAACCTTCAACGGCCATTGACTGCCGCTGAGATTGATACGGTTCTCAGTCGAATTTGGCAAGCACTCGACGGAAAGACACTTCGACTTGTGCAGAAAGGCGGCGAGACCGAGGTTCTTGTGGGGCGAGCAGGCGTGCCGCGCCTGATCCGGGTCGCCTACGATGAGGGCGAGCGCATCGCTGGGATAGTTGGCGGCATTCCTGGTACCGGCACTGTGCGTGTTTTCACCCCGCCGGAACCGCAGGAGCAGCGGCGGGTCGTAAAACTGACTGAATACACCGGCGTGCCGGCAGGCCGCTGTACCGGCGCGCCCGCAACGGGCGAGATGGTTATTGATTACCTGCTGAATACCAGCACGCAAAGGTGGTCAGTGACCGCTCGGGAGCGGACCCCCGGCGACACGGCGGCCGCCCGGCCGCTGGAGATGCTGAGAACTGGGGCATCGCTGAGAAGCGGTGAGCGCCGCCTTCTTGGCGGTCGCTCTGTTCGAGCCATGGTTTCGACGACGCCGCCATGGCAGGGAGTGGCCATCACGGGGGATCCGGCACCGAACCCGGCCGACTTTGTGCCGGTGGAGTCGCTGTGGATTGATACAGATACGCTGCTGCCAGTGAGGTGGGAGGTATCTCAGCGACAGGCGGTCGTGGGAGCAACCGAGTTTGTTTACGAACCGCTCGACCTGCGGCCGCCTGCAGGCGTTGAGACTCCTACCTGCATTCCATGAAGCGTTGATTCTGTTCTGAGACGAGGCTGCACATGCGATTCGCGGCGCGCGGCGATCGCCAGATTCGCTGCTCGCATCCAGCAGGACTCAAGCCCGGCGACACCGGGGAAGAAGTTTCGCACAACGGTTCGGCGTCTTAGTGTCTCTGCGTTGAAACGAACGAGTGGAACGGAAGATCGATCCGCCATCCAAATCTTGGATGAGCAGGACAGATCCGTGATTGAGGGGATGAACCCGGTGAGCTGACTTCTTCATCAGCGCCACAATGCGAAGGATGGCTGCGGCATTCTATTTGCTCGTCGCCCTCGCACATGTGGACGACAGTGGTCAGGCCTGCGTGGGGAATCTCATTGACGCTGAGTTTGCTCTTAATCACAAATTGTGGCGACATGCGAATGCCGCTCGATGAGGTCGAAACTCTACTGGAAGGGCAATCCTCGGATGGGTTGACGACGGTCCGGTTTGAGTGCAGAGACGGCGAAGCCGGCTGGAACTACATTTGTCAGGCGCGCTACGAGCCGGTATCGTCTCGCTCGCGTACGAAACCAAGGGTGCAAAAGGTTGGCGTAATGCGGATGGGATCCTACCGGAGCAAACCCGCCTTCAGTCTCTTTGCCCTTCCAGATCAAGGCCCGGTTCTGAACGCCGACCAACTGGCCGCTTACCGCAAAACACAGGCTGCCGACGCGTCACAGCGATCACAACAACGAATGAGCCGCGGATCTCGCTGAACGGCATGCCGAGTAGGCAGGGCTGAAGCCCTGCGCCTCTCAAAAACAATTGCTCTGCGTCTCTGCGTCTCTGCGTCGAGACTAACTGGGCAACCCAGAAGAGCGACAAGCTTGACGCATCGTGCCGCACGCACCAGACTGATCGGCCTGAGCGAGGAGGCCGACAGTGCGAATGTCCAGTACGGTGTGGATGGCGGTGATGGCGGCAGGATTGATGGCGTTGTCCATCGACGCGGTGGCCCGTGGGCGGTCGAGCGCGGTTCCGCCGGCGGTCCTGATGCAGGCGTGCCAGTTGGTGTCAGGTCAGACGCTGGAGACGTTCTATCCAGTCATGCCTGGCTGGAAACGCGGAGCGCCGCGAAGCGAAACCGACACGCAGGAATCGGTGTCCAGGACCACGGTCAATTTCGAGCGGGGCGTCAGCCGCATCAGCGTGGAGCTCATGGATTCCTGCCGCAACGCCGATGTGCTCATGATGCTGAACGAATCGCTGAAGCAACTGCCGCCGGCGACGCGAGGCACCGTGGTGCGTCACACCACCATCAACGGATTTCCCGGATACGAGGAATGGACCGCCGAGGCCGGTAACGGCGAAGTGCACGTGCTCGTGGCGGGCCGTTTCATGGTGAAGGTGACCGCGGCCACCAGCGACCTGGCGGAGCTGCAGAAGGCGGCCCAGTCGATTCCGATGCAGAAGCTCGCTGCGATCAAATAGGCGGGCGTCTCTGCGTTGAGATACGGAGGGCGGATATCTAGATGAGCCACGCCGTCAGGCTGACGAGCGTGGCAATCGCGGCGCCGATGGCCAGGCGGCGCTTACGCTGACGCCATTTGAAGGCTTCTTCCGGGGTCATACGTACCTGAATTATCGTCGCGTCGGCGGCGGGGCCTTACAGAGGGGGGGAAAGGGAGAGGCTGCTCCCGAATGAACGGCCCAGCAGCCCCTCGGGGCGCCCTGGTCGGACGGCGCGTCCGCCATTCCCGACGCAGACGTCCTTGTTATCGGAGGGGCACACTGCTCCAATAGTGGACACTTTTTCATTTGCGCGGGCCTGCGCGGCCTCTCGCGCCGGCACGAGTGGGCCCATCAGTTGGTTTCCAACTTGTGCACACCCCCGCGGCCGAACTGCACCGGTACCCATGAGCCGTCTTTCAGGCGGATCATCAACGTTCCGATCACCCGGCCGCGCTCTGTACCGTCCACACGGACGCCGATGTCGGGCGTGGTCACGACGCTGCCGGGAGCGGGGAAGGGCACGAGCCGGTCCTGCGCCGACTGTGCGTAGACCCATCCGCTGATTGCCACCACACCCGCCACGATCAGTCCGATTACTGCTCTTCGCATGCCAGCTACCTCCGGATGGCTGTTTAGACTGGCCGCGACGTTCCCTGGCCGTCCGAAGTAAAGTGGCGCTGCATGGGACACGCTGACATGCTCGAAACGTGGCTGCGCGCCCTATGTGCGCATGCCGCGGCCGACTTGTTTCTCGTCGCGGGTTTTCCTCCTGCGATTCGTGTGAACGGCATCGTCACGCCGCTCGCGGAGCCACCGCTCGAGGGCAGTGCCATCGAGGGGGCCGTCATGCCGGCCCTCCACGCCCAGGCGCTGGAACGCTATCGCACGGCGGGCTCCGCCGATATCTCGCTTCGCCGTCCCGATCTGGGCCGCTTCCGCGTCAATCTCCACCGCGAGCGCGGCCGCGCGGCCGCGACCATCCGGCTGCTGCCGGCCACGCCGCCGCTCGTCGGCGAGCTGGGCCTTCCGCCACAGGTCGAGCTGGTCACACGGCTTCATCACGGTCTGGTGCTCGTCGGCGGCGCCACGGGCTGCGGCAAGACGACGACCGTGGCGGCGCTCGTGAACGAGATCAACCGGCGCGAAGCCCGCCACATCATCACGATCGAAGATCCCATCGAATACGAGCACCCTCATCAGAAGAGCGTCGTCGAGCAGGTCGAGATCGGTATCGACGCGCCCGACTTTCCGACCGCGTTGCGTGCGGCCTTGCGGCAGGCGCCCGACGTCATCGTGATTGGCGAAATGCGCGATCCCGAGACGATGAAGATCGCGCTGACGGCCGGAGAGACGGGACATCTGGTCTTCTCGACGCTGCACACGACGGATGTGACGTCGACGGTTGCAAGGGTGGCCGATTCGTTTCCGCCCGAGCGGCAGCCCACTGTCCGCCAGGATCTATCGATGGCTCTCGCCGCGGTGATGATGCAGACGCTCGTGCCGCGCACGGGCGGCGGGCGCGTCCCGGCCGCCGAGCTGCTGATGATCGGCTACGGCGCCCGCCAGCACATCCGGAAGAACGCGCTGCAGCACCTCCATCAGGAGATCACGATCACCAAGCGCAACGGCTCGATCACGCTCGAAGAATCGCTCGCGCAACTGGTTCGCAAGGGCCTGATTGCGGCCGATGACGCGCGGACGCGCACGGTTCATGGGGAGGAGTTGGAAGGGTTGATGCGTATGGGTCAGACAGGTTCGTAGGGTTCGTAAAGTTCGTAAAGTTCGTAAAGTTCGTAAGGTTCGTTGGGTTCGTGGAGTTCGTCGGTTCGACGGGTTCGTCGGGCTCCTGCGGCGCGACTGAAGTCGCGCCCTACCGGTGTTCGGTCGCAGAGATCGAACCAGACGAACCTGCGAACCCCACGAACTCACGAACCCCACGAACTCGACGAACCCCACGAACTCACGAACCCCACGAACTCACGAACCCCACGAACCGACGAACCCGACGAACCCACTAGGTACACCCCGCGCTTTTCGGCACAATCGTGAACGTGTAGCTGGCCGGCTCGCCAGACGTGTTCTCGACCAGAAACTTCATCCGATCGCGATTCTCCGGCCGCTGGTTCGTGGCGATGTTGCGAATCTCGCGCGGCGTCGCCGCGGGCGCCTCGATGGGATCGCTCAGGCGCGTGCAGCGATCCTCGTCGCCGGCCGGGCACGTCGGAACGAGCTCAGAGATGCGAAGGTCGCCGGACGACCAGGTGAGGATGAGATCCGACTGCGTGGTCTGAGCAGGGGGAACGAAATCGTGAACGACCCTGCCGCCCGGTGCGACCGAGCCGGTAAAGACAACCGGCGCGCCCGTCTGCTGACTGCGGGAGGGGCAGCAGCCGACGGTGCACACCAGCGCCGGAACGACCAGGAGAGCGCGCGGAATGCGCATTCGTGACCTCCATCACGGAATGCGCAAGGCGCGATCAAAAAAGCTCAGTCGGGTTCGTAGAGTTCGTGGAGTTCGTCGGTTCGTCGGGTTCGTCGGGTTCGTGAGGTTCGTGAAGTTCGCGCGTCGCGGTTCGTCCAGCGACCGAACCCCACGAACCCTACGAACCCTACGAACTTCACGAACCAACGAACCCAACGAACTCAATGAACCTTCCTACGACACCAAGCTCTTGCGCACAGCGTAGAGGACGATCTCCGCCGTGTTGTGCAGCCCGAGCTTCTGCATCAGGTTGGCGCGATGCGTCTCGACCGTCGACACGCCCACCTCGAGGATGTTCGCCACCTCTTTATTGGTGCGCCCCTCGGCCAGGAGCTGCAGGACTTCCTTCTCGCGATCGGTGAGCAGCCGATACGAGTCCTCCTGTCCCCGCTGCTGCAGGTGGCGCATGTAATCGGACAGCAGCATGGCCGAGATCGTCGGGCTGAAGTACGGACGCCCCTGGCTGATCGTCCGCAGCGCCGGCACGAGATCCTGTTCGGTCGATTCCTTCAGCAGGTACCCGCGCGCACCCGCCGACAGCGCCCGCAGCACATACGATTCGTCGGCGTACATGCTGAGGAACACGACCTTCAACTGGGGCTGATGCTTGATCGCCCGTTCGGCCACGTCGATGCCGTTCAGACGCGGCATCGCGATATCGAGAATGGCCACGTCGGGGCGGTGCGTTTCGCACATGCGCAGCGCTTCCAGGCCGTCTCCCGCCTCGCCGACGACTTCGATGTCGTCTTCGGCGTCGAGCAGCGCCTTCAGCCCACGCCGCACGATGCCATGATCGTCACCGAGCACTATTCGCAACGAGGCCCTCCTTGCTGCTTTCCGCAGCGGGCACCGGCAGCGTGATGTACACGACAGTTCCGCCGCCGGGTTTGGTTTGTATCGATGTCGAGCCGTTGATGTCCTTGACGCGTTCCTTGATGCCGGTCAGCCCCAGCCCTTTGTGGCTGGCCGTCGGGTCCATGCCGACGCCGTTGTCGCGCACCGACACGTCGAGCCGCATCCGCCCTCGCACGACCTGCACCTGAATCTCCGTGGCCGCCGAATGCTTGGCGCAGTTGGTGAGCGCTTCCTGCACCACGCGGTAGACGCACGTGCGCTGCGGGTCGGGAAGCCGCTCGAGATCGCCCTCGACGACGAGATCGACCGGCACGTTGTAGCGGCGCGAGAACTCGCGCGCCTGCCAGGCGAGCGCCGGCTCGAGACCCAGATCGTCGAGCATGCTCGGACGCAGCCCCATGGCGAGATCACGCACCATCCGCATCATGCGATCCACCAGCGCCTTGCTCTCGGCCATCGTCGCGCTGAAGATGGGGCTGCCGATCGCCTGCGCGCGCTCGCCGCGTCCCATCTCCATGCGGAGCGCCGTGAGCATCTGTCCGAGCTCGTCGTGCAGCTCGCGTGCGAGGCTCTTGCGTTCTTCCTCCTGGGTCCTGACGAGCTGATTCGACAGCCGGCGCAGCTCCTGTTCGGCCTGCTGCGTCCGGCTGTGCTGCTCTTCCGAGCGCCCTTCGAGCACGCGAATCCGAATCACCGCCACGATGGCGACGATGAGGCCCAGCGCCAGGCTCAGGGCCAGCGTGCGCGTGAGGTATTGATGGAGCTCGCGCTGCCGCTCGGCTGCGGCCAGCTGTTGCGCGTGCAGGTTGCGGACGTTCAGCTCCTCGAGCTCCGCCGAAATGGTCATGACCGCGTCGCGGCGCGGCACGATTTCGCGGCGGAGGAAGACATAGCGATCGACCACCAGGGTCGTTTCGTCGAAGAGCGGCGCGTACAACGCCCAGTACTGGTTCAGCTCGTGCCGGAGCCGAGCGAACCGAATCGGATCGCTGGCGCGCATCAGCGGCTCGAGCTCCGCGATCATCCGATCGCTCTCCGTCCGGTAGGCGAGCAGCCGCGATCGGTACTCGTGGGCCGGCGTGGTCGTATCCAGAAGGGAGTCGCGCGCCAGGATGCCCGAGAGATGCAGGTCAGAGCGCACCCGCCGGAGGCGCACCTCCACGTCGCGGTACTGGGCGTTCAGGTTCTCCAGATGGGCATAGGCCGTGTCGGTCTTGCGCTGCACGGCAAGGATCGACACGATGATGAGCCCGAGCAGGCCCATCAACGCCACCGCGACGACCGGCCAGGTCCGGAAGCGCATCCTGTCTAATCCTAACCTTTTGCGGGCAGGAAGGTTATCCTGCCTAAAGGGGATATAATCGGGGCCCTTATGAAGGGTTCAGAACGGCATCGTCTCAAGGAAAACGAGATTTCTCAGGCACTCGGCGGGTCGATCGAGCGCCTGCAGGAGAATCGCAGCGCCCTTTCGCTGGCCGGGGGCGTTGCGCTCCTCGTTCTGCTGCTGGCTGGCGGGTACTGGGCCTGGACCACCCGCAGTGAAAACCGCGCGCAGATGTTGCTCGCCGATGCCATCCTCGTCGTGCAGTCCCCGGTACAGGAAGCCAAGCCCGGCGCAAAACCGGCGCCCGGCAGCTATCCGACGATCCAGGCCCGCGCCGAAGCCGGGCTGGCAAAGTTTTCCGAGGCCTTCAACGCTTACCCGTCGACCCAGGCCGGCATTGCTGCACGCTATTACGCGGCCGGCGCGCTCGCGATGTTGGGGCGCCATGGCGAGGCGGCGACGCGATACCAGGAGGTCGTGGATCGGGCGGGCGCGAACAGCTTTTACGGCCGCGTCGCGCAGCTCGGGGTGATCGACTCGAATACCCAGGCCAAGCAGTACGACCGCGCGATCACTGCCGCACAGGCGCTCGTGAACAACACGGCGGACGAAACGATGCCGCGCGATGCGGTGTTGATGGAGCTGGGACGCGTCCAGGCCGCGGCGGGGAAGAAAGCCGAGGCCAAGCAGACGCTCGACAAGGTAATTGCGGACTTCCCGGAATCCCCGTACATCGACGAAGCGAAGAAGATGCTCGGATCGGGAAGTTAGATTCTAGTTTCTAGATTTTAGTTTCTAGATTCTCTATCTCCCACCGTACTGGTACGTGAGAATCTTGTAGACCAGCTTCGCGCAGAGGAAGTTCGGCGCCGCGACACCCGGCAGCGGCGACAGCTCCACGATATCGCAGCCCACCACCGTGCGCGCCGAGATGACGGCGCGCAAGAGCGAGAGCAGTTCGTGCCAGCTCAACCCGCCCGGCTCCGGCGTGCCCGTGGCCGGCATGATCGCGGGATCCAGTCCATCGACGTCAATCGTGATGTAGACCTTGTCGCCAAGCGATTTGACGACCGCGTCGATCCAGTTCCTGTCCTGGCGCATGTTGATGTCGTAGAAAATCCTGGTCGGCAGCGCCGGCAACGCCATCGCCTCTTCCGTCGACAGGCTGCGGATGCCCACCTGCGTGCACGGGGCGTGCTCGAGCACGCGGCGCATCGCGCAGGCGTGGTTGAAGCGCGTGCCCATGTAGGTGTCGCGCAGATCGGCGTGCGCGTCAATCTGCAGTACCGACACGCCCGGGTGTTTCGCCGCCACCGCGGCGACAACCGGCGAGGTAATAGAGTGTTCGCCGCCCAGCACGATGGGGAACTTGTCGTGTTCGAGGATGGCCGAGGCCACGCGCCGGATTTCGGCCATGATGTCGGCCATGTCGTCGAAGGGCAGCTCCATCTCGGGCAGTGTGCAGATGCCGATGGGATGGACGTCGGTGCCGGTTTCCTCGTCCCACAACTCGAGGTGCGTGGAGGCGACCAGAATCTCGCGGGGTCCGTTGCGTGTGCCGGGCACGTACGACGTGGTGCTCTCGAGCGGAACCGGCAGAATCACGGCCTTTGCGGTCTCGAACGTGGCAGACTCCGGAAGCGTGCCGCCGAACGCCAGCGGCGTAATGTGGTCGTATTGGATGGGGCAGCCTGAACCGCTCATTCCGTTTCCTCGAACCTCTCACGCGAAATGGGCTTGCCGTCGATCACCATCTCGCGGGCGCTGGGATCGATTGCCGGACGGGCACGGTGTTTCACCAGGTCACTGGAGCTGCGCGCGAGCGCCGTCGCGAGAATCGGCAAGGCGATGGTGGCGTCGGCGTGCACCGTCACCTGGGCGGCGTCGGTGGCGAGTTTGCCCCAGCTCTGGGCTTCTTCGAGCGTCGACCCCGAGGCGCCGCCGAAGTGGGGCACATCGGTGATGATCTGCAGGGCGTATTTGTGTCCGCCGACTTGCGGGCTGAAGAACTCGGCCTGCACGCTGGCCTGATTGATGAAGTTCTTCGGCGTCCCGCCCCCCAGCACGACGCTGGCGGTGCGCGGCCTGCGAATCACGAGGTTGGCCGACTCGACGATGTCGCCGATGATGTCGATGTAGCCGGAACCCGGCCTCTTGTGACGCCCTTGCGACAGCCCCATGCCGATCGACGAATCGGCGATCGCCGGGCAGAAGATCGGCACGCCGGCGCGGTAGGCGGCCGTCAGGATGCCGTTCTGCTTCGTTTCGCTCCACAGATGGCCGCCGAGGCGGTTCAGGAATTCGCGCGACGTGTACGGCCGCTGGTCGAGGGCGGCGACGAAATCGCCAATCCACACGTCGTTGTCGCAGAACTCCTCTTCGCTCGCATAGGTGTCGTACACGCGATCGATCCGGTCTTCGGCCAGCGCGGCGTCATTGGCGTGCGCCGAGCCGAGATAGTGGTGTTGCCCGCGTGTCTCGTGCAGGTCGTGATAGAGGTTCGCGCCGGTCGAGACGAGGCAATCGACGAAGCGATGCTCGATGAGGTAGGCGACGACCATACGCAGCCCGCCGGCGCTGAGCGCCCCGGCCATGCCCATGAAGATCGTGACGTCGTCGCCCAGCATCTTCTGCCAGACGCGATGCGCGGTTCCGAGCGAGCGCCCTTGAAACGAGATGCGCTCCATCTTCTCGAGCAGCTCGTCGGCTTTCAGCTCGGGGTCGACGGTAAAGGGCTCGATCGGCACCTGCAGGAAGCGGGAGCGCTTTTTCATGCGTGACAATTCTATCGCGGACTAGCGGGAGACATTTCTGAGGAAGGTGAAGTCGCCTTGCGGCGTCAGCAGGACGCCGCGAACCTTCGAGTCCGACAGCGCGAAATTGGTGCGATGCCAGAGGCTGACGTACGGCGCCGCCTCCGCGATGCGCTTCTGCACGTCTCCGTACAGCCGCTTCCGGCTTTCGTAGTCGGTCGCCTGAGAGGCCTCGTCGATGAGCCGATCGATTTCCGGATCGCTGAAGTAACCGCGATTGAAGCCGCCCGGTGGAACCTGCTGCGAGTGGAAGACGCGGCGCAGGATGTCGGGATCGGCCAGCGCCGTCCCGACCCACTGCAGCGAATACGCCTGGAAATTGCCCTTGATGATGTCGTCGTACAACGTCGCGAACTCGTAGGAGCGGACGTCGATGTCGATCCCCACCCGGCGAAGATCCTGGTGGATGACCGAGGCCTGCAGCCTGTAGTACTCCACGTTCGATGTCTTGAACGAGAACGACAGCCGCGGACGTGGACCATCTCCGTCGGGATCGGGATATCCCGCTTCGTCGAGCAGCGCTTTGGCGCGCTCGGGATCGTAATCGAGCACCGCCACGTCGGGCTGATAGGCCCAGTTGGTGGGCGGCAGCATCGTGTCGGCGACCCGGGCTAGGCCACGGCGCAGGTAATCGACGATGGCCTGGCGATCGATGGCGTGGCCGATCGCATGCCGTACGCGAACATCTTTCAGCACCGGGTCGCGGAAGTTGAAACCGATGTACTGGTAGTCGACGCCGGGGGCTTTCGTCAGGCTGAGCCCGTCCTTTTCCAGCTGGTAGACCATGTCGGGGACGAGGTCGTTGACGATCAGATCCGCGGTGTGCTTCCGCAGCTCGAGCCCGCGCATGATGTCGTCGGGCACGACCTTCATGACGAGGCCGTTGTTGCGCGGGAGCCCGTCGAAATAGTCGCGGAACGCGCGCATCTGCAGACGGTCATCAACCGCGTACGACACGTACTCGGTACGGTCCGGTGCCGACTGGATGGTTCCGCAAATCCCGGCCGGCGCCGGCCGGTACGATCTTGAACACGAGGTTGGGAAGGAACGAGCCCGACGGTTGCGTGAGAATGAAGTCGACGGTGTATCGATCCACCGCGACGACCGTCTGCAGATCGCGAAACGCGCCTCGCCAGGGCGACGCCATCGCGGGGTCGAGCATGCTGGTGAAGGTGTAGACCACATCGGCCGACGTCATCTCGTGCCCATCGTGGAACGGCACGCCGTGGCGCAGCTTGATGCGGTAGGTCTTGTAGTCTGTCGTGTCCCACGATTCGGCCAGCCCCGGGGCGAGGCGGGTCTGCTCGTCCCACCTGAGCAGGTCGTTGAAAAGCAGCTCATGGGCCCGCGCGGAATTCTCGTCGGTGCCGTACCGCGGATCGAGGCTGTTGGGCGACGTCGGAATTGCGATGGTAATGACGCTGGGATCGGGCGGAGGTTGGGAGCAGGACACGGAAAGACAGAGCACCAGGGAAAGGTTCGTTAGGTTCGTAAAGTTCGTAAAGTTCGTCGGGTTCGTGAGGTTCGTGGGGTTCGTCGGGCTCGGTTCGCCGTGAGCGAACCGACGAACCTCCGCGAACCCACGAACCCACGAACCCACGAACTTCACGAACCTCACGAACCGTCCAACTCCTTCTTCAGCTCCGCCAACAGCGACAGGGCTTGAAGCGGTGTCAGGTTGTCCGTGTCGATGTCCCGGAGTCGCTGCGCAAGCCGTTCGGCGCCGGGATCGGTGGGCGCCATCTGGAAGAGGCCGAGTTGCTGTTGCGGTTCGGACGGAGTGCCGCTGATCGAGGGGCGGCCGCCACGCGTCAACTCGTCGTGCTCGAGCGACTGAAGAATCGCGCGGGCGCGCACGATCACGGACGCCGGCATGCCGGCCAACCGCGCGACCTGGATGCCGTAGCTGCGGTCCGATCGCCCCGGCACGATCTTGTGCAGGAATACGATGTCGTCCTGCCACTCCCGGGCGGCGACGTGCGCGTTCACCACGCCGGGCAGCGCGTCGGCCAGGTCGGTCAGCTCGTGGTAATGCGTCGCGAAGATCGTCTTCGGCCGTCCGCGCGCGTTCGTCGCCAGATACTCGGCGACCGCCCAGGCGATGCTGAGGCCGTCGAAGGTCGCCGTCCCTCGGCCGATCTCGTCGAGCACGACGAGGCTGCGCGACGAAGCGCCGTGCAGGATGTTCGCCGTCTCCTGCATTTCGACCATGAACGTCGACTGCCCGCGGGTGATGTGGTCGGACGCGCCGACGCGCGCGTAGATGCGATCGAGGACAGCGATCTTGGCGCGGGTAGCCGGCACGAACGAACCAGCCTGCGCCATCAGACAGACGAGCGCGGTCTGCCGGAGATAGGTCGACTTGCCACCCATGTTCGGGCCCGTCAGGATCACCAGCTGGCTCGAGCTGCCGTCGAGCGCGGTGTCGTTCGGCACGAATCCGCCGTTGCAATGGCGTTCGACGACGGGGTGGCGTCCGTCGGCGATCGTCAGCTCGTCGCCATCGTGCACGTGCGGCTTGATGTAGTTCGAGAGCGCGGCTGTTTCGGCCAGACCGGCGAGCACGTCGAGCGCCGCAAGCGCGCGCGCCGTTTCCTGGATGCGGGTCGCCTCGGCGGCGACGCGGGAGCGAAGCGCGTCGAAGAGCTCGATCTCCCGCTCGAGAATCCGCTCGTCGGCGCCGAGGACCTTTTCCTCGTACTCTTTCAGCGCGGGCGTGATGAACCGCTCGCCGCCGGCGATCGTCTGCTTGCGGTGGTAGTCGGGCGGCACCGCGTGCAGGTTCGACTTGGAGACTTCGATGTAGTAGCCGAACACGCGGTTGTAGCGCACCTTCAGCGAGTTGATGCCGGTGCGCTGGCGCTCGCGCTCCTCGAGCTCGGCAATCACCTGTTTGCCGGATCGGCTGATGCGGCGCAGATCGTCGATCTCGGGGTCGAGCCCGTCGCGGATGTAGCCCCCCTCGCGCACCAGCGCCCCCGGCTCGTCGATGACAGAGCGGTCGATGTCGTCGCGGACGTCCGTCAGATCGTCCAGCGCGCTCACGAGCGATCGCGTCAGCGGGGCGTCGCAGGCCTCCAGCACGAGCCGGACGCGCGGGACGACCGCAATCGAGTGCTTCAGTCCAACGAGATCGCGCGGTCCCGCCGTGCCGAGCGCGGCGCGTGCGACGAGGCGCTCGAGATCCTGAACGGCCTTCAGCACCTCGCGGAACTTGCCGCGGTCGGTGCTGCGGAACGCGAACTCCTCGACGGCGTCCAGGCGATCGCGGATGCGATCGAGCGACACGAGCGGCCGTAACAGCCAGGCGCGCAGCAGGCGGCCCGCCATGGCGGTGACCGTGCGGTCGATCTCGTTCAGCACCGTCAGGTCCCGGCCGCCGTCCATCGATTCAACCACTTCGAGGTGCTTGAGCGTGACCGCGTCGATGAGCAGGTAATCGGATGCGGTCTTGTAGGCGACGCTCCGCACGTGGGCGAGGTCGGCCTTCTGGGTGTCGCGCAAATAGTGCAGGAGCGCCCCAGCGGCCGACACGGCAGAGGGGTGGGTATCGAGGCCGTATCCTTCGAGGCCGTTCGTCCGGAACTGATCGAGGAGCGTCCGGCGCGCCGACTCGTGTTCGAACGTCCACGGCTCGACGCGCGTGACCGGCAGCCGGTCGCCGGCGCCATCGACGAGCACCTGAGCCAGGTCGAGCCCAACGGGTGCGACGATCTCACGGGGCCGCAGCACCGTCACCTCGTCGGCTAGTGCGTGCAGGCCGGCCTGACCGGCATATTCGGCGCAGGAGAATTCGCCGGTGGTCAGATCGAGCAAGGCGACCCCGATAACCGGGTCAGCGAACGTGGGGTCGGGAGGGGTTTTCCTGGCAACCGGGAAAACCCCTCCCGACCCCACGTACAGCGAAAGCAGGAACGCGGGGGCCCGCTCGTCCAGGTGCTGCGAATCGGTGAGCGTGCCGGGCGAGACGACGCGCACGATCTCGCGCTTGACGATGCCTTTCGCCTTTTTCGGGTCCTCTACCTGATCGCAGATCGCGACCCGGAATCCTTTCTTGACGAGCCGTGCGAGGTATGTGTCGGCGGCATGGTGCGGCACGCCACACATGGGAATCGACGTACCTTGACCGTCCTTCGAGCGCGACGTCAGGGTGAGATCGAGCGCGCGGGCGGCCACCAGCGCGTCCTCGTAGAACATCTCGTAGAAGTCGCCCATACGGAAGAACAGAATCGCGTCGCGATACTGCTGCTTCGCGTCGAGGTACTGCCGCATAGCCGGTGTGACATGCGGTACGGGTCCGGCGGGAGAAGCGGACGCCTGGAGTGCCCCGCGCTCTGCACCAGGTGCGCGATCGGTGCCGTTGAAGGGCGGGGTAGCCATGTAGAATGGAATTTTACATGCTGGTGCTCGCGCTCGACACCACAACCCGGCAGGGCAGCATCGCGCTCGTGCGCGACGGTGCGCTCGTGGCCGTCTACGCGGGCGACGCGGGCACGACACACGGCGAACGGCTGCCCGGCGATGCGATGCAGGTACTGGCCGCGCACACGCTGCGTGTCGCCGACGTCGATGTGTTTGCCGTGGCGTCCGGCCCGGGCTCCTTTACGGGACTGCGCATCGGCATCGCGACGATGCAAGGCCTGGCCCTGGCCAATGAAAAGCCACTCGTCGGCATCTCGGCCCTGGACGCGCTAAGCGCCCTTGTCACTTCCCTTAGCCCTCAGCCCTCAGCCCTTAGCCCTGTCAGCGAAGTGTGCACCTGGATGGACGCCCAGCGCGGCCAGGTGTTTTCGGCCGTCTACACAAACGGCGTGGCGGCCGAGAGCCCGATCGTTGAAAAACCGGCCGACATTCTCGCGCGCTGGCGGCGCGACGGGCGGCTGCCGCGTGTGTTCGCGGGTGATGGTGCGCTGGCGTATCGCGAGCTGATTCACCGCGCCGAGCCGCAGGCACAGACCATCGATCCGCTTCCACCGCTCGCACCGGCCATTGCGACGCTCGCCGAGGCCTACGTTCAACAGAGAGGACCGGCGTCACCCGATGCGATTCGGCCGCTCTACATCCGCCGATCGGATGCGGAGCTCGCTCGCGAGCGGAAAGCCGAAGCGCCGGGTGCGGAGCCGACCTCCAGGGTGGGCCGGCCGGCATGAGCGGCGCCGACTGGACGATCGAACGGACCCTCTCGGATCGGGACCTCGACGAGATCGTGGCGATCGAAAAAGCCTCGTTCAGCAACCCGTGGACCCGCGAGATGTACGTCCGGGAGCTCCAGAACCCCGACGTGTCGTTTTTATACGTCCTCCGGACGCCGGGAGAGGGAATTGTCGCATTTTGTTCCTTCTGGCTGGTCCTGGACGAGATTCACATCAACAATCTCGCCGTTAGAGATGATTTTCGGGGCCGGGGGGTTGGGACTTTGCTCCTGGAGCACGTGATTCAGGCTGGTGCAAACAGGGGAGCCGGGCGGGCTACGCTGGAAGTTCGCCGGTCGAACGCCCCGGCGAGGCGGCTGTACCGAGCGTCTCGGCTTCGAAGTGGCGGCGACCCGGCCGAATTATTACGTCAGCCCGTCCGAAGATGCGCTTATCCTATGGAGAGGAGCCTCGAAATCCACGCGATGAGTCCTTGAACAGGCCGATGCCCTTATGTTACGGTTCGGCTCTCATGGGTCCAACACTTCCTAAAAAGGAGGCCGGGCATGCACACCGCGAATGTCCAGGAGTTGAAGGAGCTGCTTCTCAAAACTGACGAAGAGTTCCGACAACTCGCCACACAACATCACGAACTCGACGATCGCCTCCACGAACTTTCTGGTAAGTCATACCTGTCAGAACCCGAGCAAGTCGAAGAGACGACCCTCAAGAAACGCAAGTTGCAGCTCAAGGACAGGATGGAAGATATATTGCGCCGTCATCGGGGCGCCGGGTCCGGTCCATTCGCGTCATCGCCCATGATCTCGCACTGAGTGATTGAACTAAGATAAAAGGGTCTGACCCCTTTCCGCAACAGCCACGCGGAAAAGGGGTCGAGCCCTTCATGGCGATCGATCGCGCGGGTTATCCTTTTATCGGTGGCGCGGCCGCTCTTGCGATTGCGGCGGCTTTGACCGTCGGCTCCGCCGGCGCCGTGCCACCGCTAATTCTCGCGGCCTTCTTTCTGTACTTCTTTCGCGATCCCGATCGCGAGTCACCGCGGGATCCCGCGCTCGTGCTCTCGCCGGCCGATGGCCGTGTGCTCGTGGCCGGGCCCGCCGATCCGGCCGCGGCGCCGCCGGGGCAGTGGCAGCAGATCAGCATCTTCCTTTCGCCGATGGACGTGCACGTCAACCGTTCGCCCGTATCCGGGCGGGTGACGAAGGTCGATTTCCGCCGGGGGAAGTATTTGCCGGCGTACCACCGCGATGCGGCAGCCACCAACGAGCGCAGCGAGGTCTGGGTCGATCACCAGGGCCTCGCCGTGGTCTTCCGGCAGATCGTCGGCATCCTCGCGCGGCGAGTGGTCTGCCGCGTGAAGCCTGGAGCCGAGCTCGAGGCCGGTGAGCGGTTCGGGATCATGAAATTCGGCTCGCGGATGGATGTGTTCCTGCCCGTTGCGGCCGAGTTGCGCGTCTCGGTCGGCGACAAGGTCGTGGGTGGCGTGACCGTGGTGGCCGTGTTGCCTCCTAATCCCTAATCCCCAATCCCTAATCCCTGGGCTCATATCGTGCGATAGACTCCTTAGGCAACATGCTCACCCCCCATCGGCGCCAGACGGACCTCCAGCAGCGCCGGCTCAGGCGCGGCGTGTACCTGATACCCAGCCTCATGACACTGGGCAATCTGTTCTGCGGGTACGCGTGCGTCATCTATGCGATGCGCGGAGAATTCGCGATCGCGGCGCCGTTTGTCGGTATCGCGATGGTGCTCGACACGCTCGACGGCCGCATCGCGCGGATGACCGGGACGACGAGCGAGTTCGGGCTGCAGTTCGATTCGCTTGCCGACATCATTTCGTTCGGGATCGCACCGGCGATTCTCACGTTCTCGTGGGGTCTCACGTCGCTCGGCAACTGGGGATGGGCCGCCGGCTTCGTGTATGTCACCGCGGCGGCGATGCGTCTGGCCCGCTTCAACATTCAGGCGGGGTCGGTCGACAAGCGGTACTTCGTCGGGATGCCCAGTCCGGCGGCGGCGACCGTGCCGGCATCGACCATCTTTGCCTATCCGGCGGGATTCCAGGAGCCCGTGGGTGCCATCCCCGTGCTCGCCCTCGTGCTCGTGCCAGCGTTCCTCATGGTGAGCACGGTCCGGTTCCGAAGCTTCAAGACGTTCGACCTGCAGGCGCGCCGCTCGTACACGGTGCTGCTCGCCCTCGCGCTGCTGATCGCGTTTGTGTCGGCGCATCCCGCACTGGCGCTCGTCACCCTGTCGTACGGGTACATGTCGTCGGCGTTCATCGAGATGATCTGGACGCGGTGGCATCACCCCAAGGCAGAGGTGGTGGCAGCGGCGGGGCCGAACGTGTACGCGATACGAAAAAGCGAGACGGAGCAGGAGTGACCGAACATTGGAAGATTGGTAGACTGGGAGATTGGTAGATTACGAATTACGAATTACGAAGCAAGACTGCTTTAATCTGCCAATCTGCGAATCTTCGAATCTTCCAATGGAGTTTCTGTAACGGGCAGCTCAATTATCACCGTCGTGCCCTTCCCCTGGGCCGATTCCACCTGGATTCGTCCCCCGTTCAGCTCCACATTCCGTTTCGCAATCGTCAGTCCCAGTCCCGTACCGGTTGCCTTCGTCGAGAAATAGGGCTCGAAGATCCGTCGCAGCGCCTCGGCGTCCATGCCGGTGCCGGTGTCTGTCACCGACAGGCGAATGGTCGAACCCGCGGCCACCGCCTTGATCGCCAGGGTGCCGCTGCCAGGCATGGCGTGCAGCGCGTTTTCAATCATGTTGGTCAGCGCGCGGGCGAGCAGGACGCGATCGACGACAACGGCGGGAAGCGACGCGGGCACGTCCACGTCCACCGCAACGCGGCCGGCCAGCCCTGTGATGTAAGGCTCGACCACCGTGGGAATCAGCGCGGCGAGCGACGTACGCTCCGGCCGCGGCGTCGGCCGTGACGCGAAGCTGGAGAACTCGGCCGAAATCTGCCGCAGGAGCTTCACCTGCGACAGGATCGAGGTGACGCACTCTTCGAGCACCGGTGTCAGCGGCTCGCCCTTGTCCTTGTTCACCCGCATCAGATGTTCGGACGACAACTGAATGGGCGTCAGCGGATTCTTGATCTCGTGGGCGACCTGCCTGGCCATTTCCGCCCACGCCTCGAGTCTGTGAGTACGCTGCAGCTCGTGACGTTGTCGTTCGAGATCGGCCGCCATCCGGTTGAAGTCGGCGACGAGCTTTCGCAGTTCGTCGGTAGACGTCTCGGCGACGCGGGCGCTGAAGTCTCCGCGCGCAATTCGGCGTGTCGCGCGCGTCAGGCGGTTCACCGGGTCGCCGATGCGCTCGGCCATGTAGTAGCCGATGGCGGCGCCGAGCAGCGCGAACATGACGGCCGCGAGCAGCACACGCCGGTCGAGCGTGTCGATCTGGCGGTCCACCTCCTGCTGCCTGAGCGCGAGCGGCACGGTGAGAATGGCCCGGCCTTCCTCGAGCCGGACAGGCGCGGCCGCCAGGACGTGCGCCGCCGAGCCAATGATCTCCTGCCCGACGTGGCTCGATTGACGCTCGATCTCGATCGCCCGATACACATGTCCCGGCGTCCGTTCGGGAAGAAGGCCCGAGGTGAACAGATCGCGCTCGCTCGTCGCCACGAGCGTCGGGCCGCGGTAGATGTTGACGTCCTGTGCGACCGCCCGGCTGAGCCACACCATGATGTCGTCGTTGGGATCGCCGGCTTCGGATGCCTGCAGCGCCACGTACTCTTCGATGACTCGTTGCGCGACGGCGGCCACGCGCACCGCATCGGACTGCACGCTCGATTGAAGCTGCAATTCGAAGAACGTTCGCGTCGCCAGCGCGAGGACCATGACCGGCAGCACGGCCGCCGCGAGGAAGGCGAGGAACAGCTTCCGATAGAAACTGGCGCGGACTTCGCGTAACAGCGCCTGGCCCGACGTCGCGGTCGTGCCACCGAGCGCGGTGACCAGCCAGGCCAGCGTCACCAGTGCGATATAGGTGAGGCCAACGAGCGTCGACAGTTCGGCAAGGTTGATGAGGTGATCCATCCGCGTGATGACGGGAAACCCGATCACGTAGATGCCGCCGCGGTCGTTCTGAATGTAGGTCGAGTAGTTCTGCTCGCCGTCGCTCATCGTGGTCCAGAACGGCCGGCGTGACTGCGCGATCAGGTTCAGCAGCGGGTCATCGAGCGGCCAGGCCCGCGGCGCCGATGAGTACAACGATCCTCGGCCCCACCCATACACGACGAACTGCACGGTCCGGCCGACTGAGCCCTCTGGCGGGAGCGTATCGGCGCGGATCAGCTCGTTGTACGGATTTCGCGCCGTGATGAAGGGCAGCGTTTCGTAGTCGAGCATCACGTTCACGACAATCGAGCCGCCCGTCGGGAAATCGGAATTGGCCTCGCAGATGCCACGGCCCGCGTGCAGCACGCGGCGCTCCTCGGATCCGAAGAGCGAGGCCTCTTCGTACGTTTCCCAGTCGCAGCCCGGCTCCTTCCATTCCTGCGTCGTCGAGACGTAGTCGGGGAGGTTCAGGGCGAACCGGCTGGCCAGCCGGCCCTGTGGCGTATACAGCTCGAGGGATGACGCAAGACGCTCGCTCGCCAGGTTGGTGCGCGCCCAGAGCTCGAACGCCGCGTTCGACGTGGACAGCGGCGCTCGTGGCGCCGCCGTCAACTGCGGCATTTCCAGCGTGTCGATCTGTTGCAGGACGCTCCGGAGCTTCGTGTTCAGCTCCTCGCGCTGATCCTTGACCTGCCGCGCGTATTCCTCCTCGATGAGACGGCGCAGACCACGATCGGCGAAGTGATGCACGGACGGGTAGAGCACGAAGGCCGTGACGAGAAGGACGAGCGCGCCCGAGAAGAGGCGCAGCGCCTGTGAGGCATGCCGGTACCGCGGACGCACCCAGGATGCCGCCCAGGCCAGAGCCAGGCAGGACAATCCGGCGAAGGCCGTCGGAATGGCCGGCACGGTCGACGGTGCCGCCCCGATCGCTCGCGGAAAGACCGCGATGAGGAGAACCGGCAACGCCTGGAGCACGAAGGCGCCGAGCATGACGCCGCCACTCCGCGGCAATCGCCACGGGACGGCGGTCAGCAGCACGATGAGGATGGCGGTCCAGAAGACCACGGCCTGCGCCAGGATCAAGCCGACCGCAAACGCGAGGCGTGCCGAAACCAGCGGGTGCAACGAGAAATGCAGCGCATCGACCGACGTCGCGCCGATGGCGTTGCCGAGCAGGACTTCGTACCCGACCAGCAGCAACGCGACCATGGCGCCGGCGGCGATTTGCGTGACTGCGAAGATCATCCACGCTCGATGGCTGTCGGGAGGTGGCAGACGGCGTTTGAGCGTGAGCCTGAACCGTTCGACGAGATCGACAGCCAGAACGACGATGGCGGCCGCGGTGGCCATCGTGAGCAGGAAGTCGATGGGCGTGCGCAGCAGCAGCCGGAGGGCGGGGCCGACGACGGCCGTGTGAAAGACCTGATCGGTCCATCGCGCGGTTGGCGCAAACCACAACAGCAGCCGGCTCAGCAACAGGACGGCGAGCACGACACCGCTGGCTTTCAGATGCGCCGTCAGTTGCGTGAAGGATCTCCGCCACCGGACGAGCGGCGGCAGCGACACGACGAGGGTCAGCGCGAGCGTCGCGAACACGATCGCCGAAATGTTTTCCCGCCAGGCAACGCGCGTATCGCGAACGGCCTGCGCGGGGACGCGCGCCACGAGCAGCGGCTGGCCGAGCGGCGACTGGATGACGAAGCCCTGGGTGGCCGCGCCGGCCTCGTACGGACGCACCGTGACAGGGACGAGCGTCGGCAGCGAGAGCACGCCCTCTTCGGGGGCGGCGGTCAGAAGGCCTCGAGAGGATGAGATCACTCGCTCGGCGGCGATGACGCCGACGCGATGGCCGGTGAGCGCGTCGAGAATCGGCTTGATGTACACCAACCGCAAGCCGAGCGGTCCGGGAGCCACGAAGAACGCCTCGGCGCCCGCGATGCGGTCGATGTCGATTTCCGATGGGACGCCGCTCCACGCGAGCGGCCACGCGCCGCTCGGACGGTAGGCGGTCACGGCGAAGACACCTGCCGTGCGCGCCACCAGAGCTTGATCGGCACGGTCCAGAAGCGGACGTGCGCCGGCAGCGGGATCGGCGGCGGCTGTGTCGAAGAGCGCGGGCTCGCGCCCGACCGACGCCGCGATGTCGTTCAGCGCGCTGGCGACGGCGTCGATTTCGGCGCGCACCGATCGCTCGACGCGCGTCATCGCGTCCTGGTCGGTGGGGCCGAATCGCGCCCGTTCGATGGCGATGCCCCCGAGAGCAGCGCCCACGGCGCACGCGAGTCCCGTCAAGTAGATGCGACGAAGCGCGCGGCCGATGGCGAGGTTCGTCACTGTCCGGTGCTGGCGGCCCCCCGCGTCGCGTTCGCGCTAGGCGGCTCGTCATCTTCGTCAGGCTCGGTCGCTGGCGGTGTCTGGGCGGGGCTGGCGGCGGGAGTCGGCGGAGCGTCCGCGGGCACGGGCTTGCTGCCCACGCCGCGAACCTGTCCGCCCTTGGTCACCAGAATCAGCAGATCCTGTGACGTGAGGTGCGGAGGCGCGGCCAGCAGCATCTCTTCGTTTTCCGTTCCCTTCACAGCGAAGTCGCCCCCGGCCTGGCCGGTCTGCGCGTTGTACGCGTGCAACTCGGCGGCGATCCCGGCCACGATGAGCAGGTCGCCGCTCAACAGCGGACCGGTGAAGGGGCGCATCGGCAACACACGCTTCCACATCATCGTGCCGCTGTTCCGGCTGTGGCCGCGGAGCACGTTATCGAGCGCGATGAAGTACGCGCGCCGCTCGTCGAGAACCGGCAGGCCCACGAGATCGGCGCCGGTCTTCCATCGCCAGTCCGCGTCGCCGTTTCTGGCATCGAGTGCGTGAAAGCGATTGTCCCGGGCGCCGACGAAGACACGATCGTTGGCCGGCAGCAGGCCCGTGGCCGACCCTTCGAGCTTCTGGGACCAGATTTCCTCGCCGGTCAGCAGCGAGAGCGCGAGCACGCGGCCATCGTTGAGCCCGACGTACAGCCGATCGCCCGCGAGCGCCGCCGGCGCGCTGAGCGGCGATCCGAGATCGCGCTGCCATAGCACCTCGCCATCCGCGGCGCGAATGGCGAGCAGCGGTCCGGCTTCGGTCGCGGCGATGAGCCAGCCGGTGTCCCAGTGCAGCGAGATCACTTTTCCCGTCACGGGCCGGCGCCATCGCGCGCGTCCATCCGTGTCGGCGCGCGCTTCGACGAGACCGTCGCTGCCGGCGAAGACGAGCGAGTCGCCCGCTGCCGGTGGCGCGGTCATCGGGCATTCGACCGACCAGACGGCGCTGCCGTCTTTTATGAGCAGCGCTGCGAGCTGGTTCGTCCGCAGCGCCACGTACACGTGATTGGCATCGAAGGCGGGCACATACGCGGGAGCGGCGGCGAGCGTCGCGCTCCATTTCACTTCGATCGGAAACGAGACGGCAGCCGCGGACGGACGCACGGCCATCAGCGCCGCAAAAAACACCGCAGCCACACAACATATTGGGGTGCGATGGAACTGCACACCGCTATAATAGCGTGTAACCAACGCCTTCGGCCTTCGCGCGGGCCAGATCCCCAATCCAGTGGCTGACCAAAACTTCGTTCACCTTCATTGTCACACCGAGTTCTCTCTGCTCGATGGGGCGTGCCGCATCGACGAGCTGCTCGACCAGGCCGCCAGGCTCAAGATGCCCGCGCTGGCGGTGACCGAGCACGGCAACATGTTTTCGTCGGTGATCTTTCATGATCATGCCAAGCAGCGTGGCGTGAAGCCGATCCTCGGCTGCGAGGTGTACGTCGCGCCGGGGAGCCGCCTGACCAAGAGCGGCAACATCGGCGAGACGGCGAACCATCTGGTCCTGCTCGCCGAGACCAACGAGGGGTTTCACAACCTGATCAAGCTCGTGTCGGCCGGCTACACCGAAGGGTTCTACTACAAGCCGCGCATCGACAAGGATCTCCTCGCGCAGCATGCGAAGGGGCTGATCGGCCTGAGCAGCTGTCTGAAGGGCGAGGTCGCCACGGAAATCCGGACCGGGCGCGATCGAAAGGCGCTCGAAGCCGCCGCAGCCTTCCGCGACATCCTCGGCCCGGGGAATTTCTTCCTCGAGATGCAGTACCAGGGGATAGACGAGCAGCTGGTTGTGAACCAGGGGCTGGGGCCGATCGCGCGCGACCTGAACATGCCGCTCGTGGCGACCAACGACGTTCACTACCTGACGCACGGCGACCATCGTCCGCACGACATTCTGCTCTGCATCGGGACCGGGAAGACGGTCAACGATCGGGACCGGTTGCGGTATCACGGCGATCAGTTCTATTTGAAGACCGCGGCCGAGATGCAGAAGGTCTTCGCGGAAGTGCCCGACGCGCTGGCCAACACGCTGCGGATTGCCGAGCGCTGCCAGGTCGATCTCGCCAGCAACAAGAACTACCTGCCGAACTTCGCCGTCCCCGCGCCGTACACCCTCAACGACTACTTCGAGCACGTGGTGCGCGAGGGGTTCGCGCAGCGCCTGGTGCGCTTGAAGGCGCTGCTGGCGTCGGGATCGCTGCGGCATCCGATCGAGGAGTACGAGAACCGCCTCTCGTACGAGATCGAGATGATCAAGCGGATGGAATATCCCGGCTACTTTCTCATCGTCTGGGATTTCATCCGCTACGCGCGCGAGAAGAGCATTCCGGTGGGGCCGGGCCGCGGATCGGCGGCCGGCAGCCTGGTCGCCTACTGCCTGCGCATCACGGACGTCGATCCGCTCGACTACGACCTCATCTTCGAGCGCTTCCTGAATCCCGAGCGCGTGTCGCTGCCCGACATCGATATCGACTTCTGCGAGCGGCGGCGCGGCGAGGTCATCGAGTACGTCACGCAGAAATACGGGCGCGAGAACGTGGCGCAGATCATCACGTTCGGCACCATGAAGGCGCGCGCCGTCGTGCGCGACGTCGGTCGCTCGCTCGACATCCCGTTCGCCGACGTCGATCGGGTCGCCAAGCTGATTCCGCCGTCGCTCGACATGACGCTCGAGAAGGCGCTCGAAGAGGTGCCGCAGCTCAAACAGCTGAACGAACAGGACGAACGCGTCAGGGAACTGATTGCCGTCGCGCGCCGCCTGGAAGGCATGACGCGGCACGCGTCGGTCCATGCGGCCGGGGTGGTGATTGCCCCGCGGGCCATTTCGGACTTCGCCCCTCTCTATAAAGGGAAGAACGACGAAATCACGACCCAGTGGGCGATGAAGGAGATCGAGCGCATCGGCCTCCTGAAGATGGACTTCCTGGGGTTGAGCACGTTGACGCTGTTGAACGACGCGGTCGAAGAAATCCGCGCGACGACCGGCACGGTGGTCGATCTGGATTCGATCCCGCTCGACGATGCCAGGACGTATCAGATCTTCGCCGAAGGCGCGGCGTTCGGGATTTTCCAGTTCGAGAGCTCGGGCATGCGCGACATCCTGCGCAAAGCGAAGCCGCAGCGGCTGGACGATCTCATCGCGCTGAACGCGTTGTACCGCCCTGGGCCGCTGCGCAGCGGCATGGTGGACGACTTCATCGCGCGGAAGCACGGCAAGGTGAAGGTGACCTACGAGCTGAAAGAGCTCGAGCCCATCCTGGCCGACACGTATGGCGTCATCGCCTACCAGGAGCAGGTGATGCGCATCGCGCAGTCGCTTGCCGGCTTCACGATGGGACAGGCCGACATGCTGCGAAAGGCCATGGGGAAGAAAGACCCCAAGGTGATGGCCAAGCAGCGCGAAGTGTTCATGGACGGGGCGAAGGCCAAGGGGATCAGCGAGAAAAAGGCGGCGAAGATTTTCGAGCTGATGGAGTACTTCGCCGGATACGGCTTCAACAAGTCGCATTCGACGGCCTACGCGCTCCTGGCCTATCAGACCGCCTATCTGAAGGCGAACTATCCGTGGCACTTCGCGGCAGCGCTCTTGACCATCGAGGCGCAGAACACCGACAAGCTCGCGGTGTACCTGCAGGAGTGCCGCGATCGCGGTGTTCCCATCCTGCCGCCCGACATCAACAAGAGCCAGCTGGCGTTCACCGTGACGCCCGAAGGCGTGCGCTTCGGGTTGACCGCGGTGAAGAATGTGGGCGAGGGGGCGATCGCCTCGATTCTCGGGGCGCGTGCCGCGCTCGGCAGGATTACGTCGCTGCCTGCGCTCTGCGAGACCCTCGACCTGCGCCTCGTGAACAAACGCGTGCTCGAAAGCCTGGTGAAGGCGGGCGCCTTCGATTCGCTCGCCACCGGCCGGGAAGCGTCGTTGGGAGAGGTACGGGCCCGGCTCATGGCCACGATCGATCTCGCCTGCGAGTACGGCGTGCGGCACCAGCGCGACCTCGAGCTGGGCCAGGCGCAGTTGTTCGGCGGTGCGGGGGGCGGCGACGGCTCGCCCGAGGCCGAGCTGTCGGGGCCCGTCAACGTCGAGCCCTGGACGGAGCAGCAGCAGCTTGGTTTCGAAAAAGAGGCGCTCGGTCTGTATTTCAGCGGGCATCCGATCGATCGCGTGGCGGCTGAGCTGAAAGGGTTCGGGGCCAGGACGACGGTGGAACTGGCGGCGCTGGGTTCAACGGGTGCGTTAGGTGCGGGTGGTGCGACGGCTGCGGTGGGTGCGTCAGGTGCGCCAGGCCTGCCGCGCCGAAGCGACGAGAACGGCGGCGCGAAGGGTGCGGGGGGATGGCAGCGAGAGTCGAGAGGCGTCGATGTCGCCATCGGCGGCATCATCGCGTCCATTCGCCAGCTCAAGACGCGCAAGGGCGATCGGATGGCCGTCATCATGCTCGAAGACGCGCATGGAAGCGTCGAGGTGGTGATTTTTCCCGAGGCATACGGGAAGTGTGCGTCCGTGCTCGAAACCGGCGCCATGGTGGTCGTGACCGGCAGGGCCGAGGTCGACGAAGAGACCATGCGGATGACCGCCAACGAAGTGATGCCGATCGAGGCGATGCGGCGGAAGATGTCGCGCGAGCTGTCGATCACCCTCACGTCGCCCCCGCACGGGAGACAGACATTCGAGGCGCTGGCGGACCTGTTCGCGCGCCATCGCGGCGATCGGCGGGTCGTGCTCGAGCTGGAGCTGCGCGATCAGCAGCCGCCCGTTCGGGTGCGTGTGCCGCTGGCCGCGCAGGTGCGCGTGCGTCCCTCCGATCAACTGGCCACCGAGGTCGAGCGTATCTGCGGCGCGGGCACTGTGGTCTTGCGATGACGCTCTACGTGCTCTCCCACAGAGGGTGCGCCAAGATCGAGGAAAGACAAAGAGGAACTGTGTTCTCTTTACTTGTCCTCTGTTCGTCGTCGGCGGGCCTCTGTGGAAAAGATTACCTGCTCCCGTATGCCTACTGAGACACTCGAGTTTGAGGAATCGCTCGCGCCACTCCTGAAAGAAGTGGACGCGCTGTCGGCGCTGCCCCGGACCGAAGCGCGCGAGCGGGAGCTCGAGCGGCTCAATCACCGGCTGCGCGTCGCGCGCACGGAAATCTACAGCCGGCTCACGCCCTGGCAGCGCGTGCTCGTCGCGCGCCACCCCAGCCGGCCCGACATGCTCGACTACGTCGAGCGCCTCTTCACCGACTTCGTCGAACTGCACGGCGATCGCCGCTTTGCCGACGACCACGCGATCGTCGCCGGCACGGCCTGCTACAAAGGGGAGCCGGTGATGGTGGTCGGCCATCACAAGGGCGGCGACACGAAACAGAAGATCTACCGCAATTTCGGCTACGCCCGGCCCGAGGGGTACCGCAAGGCCATCCGTCTGATGCGCACGGCCGAGAAATTCCAGCGGCCGATCGTGGTCTTCGTCGATACCCCGGCCGCCTATCCAGGTGTCGAGTCGGAAGAGCGCGGCGTCGCCGAGGCGATCGCGTTCAACCTGCGCGAGATGTCGGTGTTGAAGGTCCCGATCGTCGTCATCATCACGGGCGAGGGGGGCAGCGGCGGTGCGCTCGGCATCGCGATCGGCGATCGCATCCTGATGCAGGAGTACGCCATCTACAGCGTCATTCCACCGGAAGGCTGTGCCGCGATTCTCTGGCGCGATTCGGGAAAGAAAATCGAGGCCGCGACCGCGCTGAAGCTGACCGCGCCCGATTTGCTCGCCAGGGGCATCATCGACGAGATCGTGCGCGAGCCCATCGGTGGTGCGCACACCAGCCTGGACGAAGCCGCGATGCTCGTCGACGGTCCGCTGCATGCGGCGCTGGAGGCATCGAGCGCGCCCGACGTCGACGCCCGCCTGGCCAGGCGCTACGAGAAGTTCAGGGACATGGGCCGTGTGGGCGCAGATTTTACAGACGAAGAGGGCGCCTGACGTTGCAAATTTTTCCATATCTCAACGCAAAGACGCTTCCATGTCCCACCGCAAAGGCGCGAAGACGCAAAGTTTTAGAAATGGTTGACGACCCGCCTCAAGCCTTGAACAAGACAGGGGGCGTTGAAGTTAAGAAGCAGTCCCAGGCGTTTGTCCATCAACTTGAGGTACGAGAGCAGTTGAGCAATGTGCACCGGGATGATCTTTTCGACTGCCTTGACCTCCACGATGATTTCGTCGTTGATCAGCAGGTCGAGCCGGTAGCCGTCGTCCAGTTGCAGTTCGTCGTAGAAGACCGGAACGATTTGCTCGGCAACCACGTGCAAGCCGCCTTTCCTCAATTCATGGGCGAGGCACGTTCGATAAACGCTTTCCAAGAGACCTGGCCCAAGTCTTGAGTGCACGTAGATGGCTTTCGTAATGATGCTTCGTGAAAGGTCGTCGAGTGCGTTCCTATCTAGTCTTGGCGTCTTTGCGTCTTCGCGGTGAGACATAGAAAAATGCTGATTCCTTTCCTCTGGGAGCGCCTCGCCTGCAACGATCAGGCCGCGGACGTCCTTGCGCGCGAGTTGAAGATCAGCCATGCGATTGCGCGGCTGCTGGCCATTCGCGGTATCGACGACCCGGAGACCGCGCAGCGATTTCTCCATCCGTCGCTGGACCATCTGCACGATCCGTTCAGGCTGATGGGAATGGCGGCGGCCGTGGAACGGATTCTCGCGGCAATCGAGAGGCGCGAGTGCATCGCCATCCATGGCGACTACGATTGCGACGGCATCACCTCCACCGTCATTCTCCGGCGGGCGCTGGAACTGTTCGGCGCGAACGTCATCCACTTCCTGCCCGAACGCCTGCGAGACGGATACGGACTGCAACCGGAAACCTTCGATCGGCTGCAGGCCCAGGGCGTACGCCTGGTCATCTCGGTGGACTGCGGCATCCGCGGGATCGAGGCGGCGAAACGCGCGCGCGAGCTGGGCATCGATCTCATCATCACGGACCACCACGAACCGGATACCGAGCTGCCCGTGGCCGTGGCGGTCATCAACCCGCGGCGCCACGATTGCGAATATCCCGACAAGAACCTCGCGGGTGTCGGCGTGGCGCTCAAGCTCGTGCAGGCGCTATGTCAGAAGCGCGGCCGCGAACGGCTGTTGCCGGCGTTCGTCAAGGTTGCCGCCATCGGGACGCTCGCCGATGTCGTGCCGCTGGTCGGCGAGAACCGCGTCATCGCGAAGCTCGGCCTCGATATGCTGTCGCAGGGACCGCACAAAGTGGGTTTGCGCGCGCTGCTCGACGTCGCCGGCCTGACGGGAAAGGCCATCGACAGCGGCCACGTCGCGTTTCAGATTGCGCCGCGGATGAATGCCGCGGGCCGCATGGCGAGCCCCGACATCGCCGCCCGGCTGCTGCTCGCCGCCGACGAGACGATGGCGATGGAAGCGCAGGAGCTGGCGCGCCAGCTTGACGGCGAAAATCTCAAGCGGCAGGAAGAGGAAGCCGGCATCCTCGCCAGCGCGAAGAAGATCGTCGAAAACGACCCCGTTGTCGGCGCCCGGAGCATTCTCGTCGTCGCGGGGGACGGATGGCACCGGGGCGTCATCGGCATCGTCGCGTCGAAGCTCGTCGATGCCTTCCATCGCCCGGCCATCGTCATTGCGGTCGAGGGGGAGGTCGCGCACGGGTCGTGCCGCAGTATTCGCGGTTTCAACGTGCTCGCCGCGCTCGAGCACGGCGCCGCCCATCTGAGCCGGTTCGGCGGCCACAAGCAGGCGGCCGGATTGACGATGCCGGCGTCCAATGTAGGGAAGTTCCGCGAGACGATCGCCGACTATGCCGACAACCTGCTGGGCCCCGACGATCTCAAGCCGCGCCTGCGGATTGACGGCTGTCTCGGCTTCCGCGACATCAACGGCGATTTCGCCGGCGAGATGGCGCTGCTTGCGCCGTTCGGCACCGGCAATCCGCGGCCGCTCTTCGAAGCCCGCGGGGTGGAGGTCGTCGACGGCCCGCGCCGGCTCAAGGACAAGCACCTGAAGATGGCGTTGAAACAGAACGGGCGTATCTTCCGCGCCATTGCCTGGCGCGCAGTCGAGCGGGAGCAGTTCATCTCGGACAACCGCACGGCGCTGGACCTCGCGTTTTCGGTCGAACACAATAGCTACCAGGGCAATGACTATCTGGAGCTCTCGCTCAGCGACATCAAGGCCGCGGCAGGCGGCCATCGGGTCTGACCCCATGGCTGAACCCGCATGCTAGCGTGGCAGAAGCGCGCGCGCTGGGCGGTCCTCGCCCTCGCGGCGGTCGTCATCGGCGCGGTCTTTCTCACCACCCGCCGGCGTGTAGAGCCGCCCCCGCCCGAGCCGATCGCCCGTGTCGATCCGGCCGCGACCATCGAGAGCTCCGGCGCGCGCCTGGTCCAACAGAAGGGCGATCGCGAAACGGTCCGGATTGAAGCCGAAAAGCAGTTGTCCTATCCCGACGGCAGCACCCGGCTGCTCCAGGTGAAGGTCACCTCCGTGCGCGAAGGCAAGACGTTCGTGGCGACCAGCGATGAAGCGAGAGTCGGCGAAAACCAGACCAACCTCGACATGAAGGGCAACGTCCTGATGAAGGCCAGCGACGGGCTCGAGGTGTCGGCCAACAGCGCCGTGTACAGCCAGAGTGAGGGCATCGTGCGCGCGCCCGGCCCTGTCACGTTCAAGCGTGGACGGATGAGCGGCAGCGGCGTCGATTTCAGCTACGACGAGGCGCGCGACCTGATCGGCATTTCAGATCAGAGCAACGTCAAGCTGGGGGGCGACAAGAGCGGGGCAGGTGCGACCAACGTGACGTCCGGCTCGTCGGTCCTCGCGCGCAAGGACAATTTCGTCAGCTTCGAGCGTGCCGTGCACATTACGCGTGGCACGCAGGTCATCGATGCCGAGAGCGCCGTTGGCGAGCTCACCGACAAGGAAGAGCGTCTGCGCAGTCTGGATCTGCAGACCGCGGCCCGCATTGAAACACCCGCGGCGGCGCCAGGCGAGCTGAGAGCCATGTCGGGCGACGTCATCAACATTACCTATCAAGAGAACAGCGATCTGGTGGAAAGCGTGAGTATTGCCGGCGGCTCGGCGCTGCGGATTGCCGGCGCGAAGGACACGCCCGATCGCATCCTCCACGCTGACACAGTCGAGATCGGCATGGCGCCCGACGGCACGACGGTCACGTCGTTGAACGGCCGGGATCATGTCGTGCTCGACTTGCCGGGAGTCAAGGATCAGCCGACCAAGAAGGTGTCGTCGAAACGTACTGGTCGCGACCGGCACGCCGAAGGCGGGGCTGACCGACGCGTCGTTCACCGACAGGGTGGAGTACTCAGAAACGGGAGGCACCCCTCCCGTCAAGCGCACGGTCACGTCGCGCACGCTCGACACGGCGTTGAACGGCGGGCTCGGCGAGATTCGCGAAGCGATCTTCACCGGATCGGTGCGGTTCGACGACAGCTCGACTGGCGCGGCCGCGTGGTACATGCGCTACAACATGCAGACCGGGCAGGTCGCGCTCAAGGGCGAGCCCGGTCAGCCGGTGCCGCGGGTCGTGAACGAGCAGATGCAGGTCGATGCCAACGAGATCGAGATGAACATCGAAGGCTCGAAGCTCAAGGCGATGAGCACGTCGAAGCCCGTCCAGTCGATCATGTTTCCGGTCAAGCCCGGATCGAAGAGCACGCGCCGCACGCCGGGCCTGATGAAGCAGGATCAGCCCGTGAACGGTCTCAGCCGCGAGCTGGCCTACACGGGCGGAGACATGTCGATGCTCGTGCTTACCGGCAACGCCACGCTGGTGCAGGGCGACAAGGCCGAGACCAACGTGAAAGGCGACTCGATCACGGTCGATGGCAGCACCGGCAACCTTCTCGCGCAGGGCTCGGTGATTTCGAGGATGATCGTGCAGGAGGTGAGTCCCACGACCAAGGTGCGCGAAGCGAGCCCGTCAATCGGGTCCGGCCAGCGGATGAACTACGAGGACGCCATCCGCAAGGTGACCTACACGACCAAGGCGCATGTCGTCGGCCCTAACGGCGACCTGACGGGAGAGACCATCGTGCTCACGCTGGGCGAGAACGGCCAGGACATCGAGCACCTGGAAGCGACCGGCGACGTGAAGTTCACCGAGGTCGATCGGATTACCACGGGCGACCACCTGACGTATGCGGCGGCGAAAGAGGAATACACGATGACGGGCAAGGGCCGGCTCGTCCGGATGTTCCGGACCACCAGCGAGGGCTGCCGGCGGACAGACGGCCAGGTCCTGACCTTCGCGCGGGCGACCGAAGAGCTGCGGATCATCGGCCGGGATGAAACGCGGACGCAGACGGCTTCAGACAGTTCCTGTCCTCCACCTCCCAAACGCTGAATGGCGACGCTGCGCACGCAGGACCTCACCAAGTCGTACGGCGGGCGCACGGTCGTGCGTGGCGTCAGCCTCGACGTGCAATCGGGCGAGGTGGTGGGCCTGCTGGGGCCGAACGGCGCCGGCAAGACCACCACGTTTTACATGACCGTCGGCCTCACATCGCCCGATTCGGGCCGCGTGATTTTCAACGGCGAGGATGTCACCGATCTCCCTATGTATGCGCGCGCGCGGAAGGGCATCGGATACCTTCCGCAGGAGCCCTCGATCTTCCGCGGCCTCACGGTCGAGCAGAACATCATGGCGATCCTCGAGACGCTGGACCTCGACGCGGCCGCGCGCCGTGCGCGGTGCCGCGAGCTGCTCGCCGAGCTCAACCTGACGTCGCTGGCGTCGTCGCCCGCCTACACGCTGTCGGGCGGCGAGCGGCGGCGGGCGGAAATCACGCGCGCGCTGGTGGTCTCGCCCAAATTCCTCCTGCTCGACGAGCCGTTCGCCGGCATCGATCCCATCGCCATCACCGACATCCAGAAGATTATTTTCCACTTGAAAGATCGCGGCATCGGTGTGCTGATCACCGACCACAACGTGCGCGAGACGCTGCGCATCACCGATCGCGCCTATATCGTCCACGATGGCGGAATTTTCCATAGCGGCACACCCGACGCGCTGGCGGCCGATGAAGAAGTGAGAAGAGTGTACCTGGGCACCGAGTTCCGACTCGACTGAACACGAAAATGACTTAAGATGGGAGGACGGTTCGGCTGACGCCGGACCCTACGTATACTGGGAGGGCAGGTTTCGAACCGAGACGGGTATGGCGATTCAGCAGAAGCTCCACACAAAACTCGTTCAGAAGCTCATTCTGACGCCGTCGCTGCAGCAGGCCATCAAGCTGCTGCCGATGTCGACGCTCGAGCTGGCGGACCTGTTGAATCAGGAAGTCGTCGAGAACCCGATGCTCGAAGAGGTGCCCACCGAAGATCTGCAGCCGACGGAAGCCGCCGCGCAGGCCGAGAAGACCGAGGCCGCCGCCAAGGAAAAAGGCGACGCTTGGGACGACAGCGACTACGAATATTTCTTCGGCGACTACCTCGACGACGGCTACCGGCCGCACACGCCGCAGGAAGTGAAAGAGCTTCCGCCGATCGAGAACACCCTTGCCACCTCGTCTTCGCTGTCCGATCACCTGCTCTGGCAGCTCTCGCTCCTGGCCGATGACGACCAGAATCGCGAGATCGGCTCGGCGATCATCGGCAACCTCAACGACGACGGCATGCTGGTCGCGTCGCTCGAGGAGATTGCCGCCATGGGCCCGTGGCCGGTCGAGGCGGTCGAGCGCTCGCTGAAGGTCGTGCAGGGGTTCGATCCCATCGGCGTCGCCGCGCGGGACCTCCAGGAATGCCTGCTCCTGCAGCTCCGCCACATCGGTCTCGAAGGCACGCCGACGGAGAAGATCGTCACCGAGCATCTGCGCCTGCTCCAGAACCATCAGGTTCCGGAGATCGCCAAGCGCCTCGGCATGTCGATCGAGGATCTGAAAGAGCACGTCGAGATCATCCGGCACCTCGATCCGAAGCCGGGCAGCCGCTACAACCCGTCGCAGTCCCACTACGTCATCCCCGATGTCTACGTCGTCAAGGTGGAAGACCAGTACGTGGCGGTGCTGAACGAGGAGGGATTGCCGCAGCTCCGCATCAGCCCGGTGTACCGGCGCCTGCTCGACAAGAGCGCCGAGAATACGACCGAGACGCGGGCGTACGTGAAAGACAAGTTCCGCTCGGCGCTCTGGCTGATCAAGTCGGTCGAGCAGCGGCAGAAGACCATCCACAAGGTCGCGACCAGCATCATCAACTTCCAGCGCGACTTTCTCGACCACGGCATCGAGTACCTCAAGCCGCTCGTCCTGCGCGACGTGGCCAGCGACATCGGCATGCACGAATCGACGGTGAGCCGCGTCGTGACGAACAAGTACATGCACACGCCGCAGGGCGTGTTCGAAATGAAGTACTTCTTCCACTCCGGGATCAGCAGCTCCTATGGCGAGAGCGTGTCGTCGGTCACCATCAAGCAGCGCATCCGGAAAATCATCGAGGCCGAGGACCCGCGCAAGCCGCTGAGCGACTCGAAGATCGTCAGCATCCTGCAGCACGAAGGGCTGGTGCTGGCCCGGCGCACGATCGCGAAGTATCGCGAGGAGCTGAAGATTCCGACGTCCAATCAACGCAAGGTGCTGTACTGAAACATTCGCATGCGTCTACTGCTCACCGGCCGACAGGTAGAAATCACTCCCACGCTCAGACGGCTCGTCGACGCCAGGCTTGCCAAGCTCCAGCGCCACTTCAGCGACGCCCTGGTCTCGGTGCAGGTCGTGCTCTCGCGCGAGAAGAACCGCTTCGTCGCCGAAGTCGTCACCCACGCGCGGCAGGATCACATCCTCACCGGCGTCGGCACCGCCGCCTCGTGGAGCACGTCGCTCAGCGCGGCGGTCAAGAAAGTGCTGCAGCAGGCCGAAACCGTCAAGGGCAAGTGGCAGCAGCGCAAGCGGACGGCGGCATCGGTGCGCACGCTGTCGGCCGCAACGGGGCGGGCGCCGCGCTCGCGGCGGAGAGCGTGATAGAGGCCCTTCTGCCTCTGTGGTGAAAGATAGCTGATGACGACAGGCGTGACGGTCGGCACGCTCCTCCAGAGCCGCCCTGAAGCGCTGGGGCTGGATCTCGAGCTCCTCGCCGGCGCCGGCGGCCTCGATCGCCGGATTCTCAGCCCCTACGTCCAGAAGACCGGCCTGGCCCTCGCGGGCTTCCACGAGTACCTCCGCGAAGGACGCGTCCTCGTGTTCGGCAACAGCGAGGTCCGCTACCTGGAAAGCCTCAATTCCGTCGATCGCACCGATACCATGCGCCTGGTGTGCGAGCACGACGAGGTGCCGTGCATCCTGATCACCGGGGGCCTGCGGGCGTTCGGCGAGATGATCTTCGAAGCCGAGCGCGCGCACCTGCCGGTGCTGCGCACGGTAGTGCCGACGCCCGTGGCGATGGCGAAGGTGACCGCGATGCTCGAGGACAGCTTTGTCGCGCGGGAGCTCGTCCACGGCGTCCTGCTCGACATCCTGGGTCTCGGCGTGCTGATCGTCGGCGAGAGCGGCATCGGCAAGAGCGAGTGCGCGCTGGACCTCATCGTGCGCGGCAACAGGCTGGTCGCCGACGATACCGTGGAGATCAGGCGCCGCGCCGAAACGATGCTCATCGGCACCTGTCCCGCGCTGACGCGCCATCACATGGAGATCCGCGGCCTTGGCGTCATCAACATTCAGGACCTGTTCGGCATCGCCGCGACGAGGACGTCGAAGCGGGTCGAGCTGGTGGTGCAGCTCGAGCGCTGGGAACAGCACCGCGATTACGACCGCCTGGGCCTGAACGACGAGCGCTACCAGATCCTGAACCTGCCGCTGCCGCTCATCCGCATGCCGGTGGCGCCGGGGCGCAACCTCGCCATCCTCGTCGAAATCGCCGCACGCAATCAACTGCTCCGGGCGCGCGGCCATCACGCGGCGCGCAAGCTCGCCGAACGGCTCGAGCACCGGCTCACGCTTGCCGGAATGGACGAGATCGACGAGCCGGAGATTGACGAATCTGTCGGATACAGGGGAAGAGCCGTGATTGTAGACGAGACGTCACCGCCGCGGCGCTCGACGCGGCGGATTCGGGTGCCGCGCACGAAGCAGGGGCGCCGCGCCTCGCGGGAGGCGCGGTTCATCGTGCTCACCGGCCTGTCCGGATCGGGGAAGTCGCAGGCCATCCGGGCGCTCGAAGACCTGGGCTACTTCTGCGTCGACAACATTCCGACCACACTCATCCCGACGCTGGCCGAACTGGTGCGCCGCGAGGGCATCTCGCGTGTGGCCATCGTCGTGGACGTGCGCGAGAAGAACTTTCTGGCGGAGTTTCCGAAGACCTATCGGCGCCTGCGGCTCATGAAGGGACTGAATCCCGCGCTGATTTTCCTGGAAGCCACGCACGCCATCCTCGTGCGCCGGTTCAGCGAGACGCGCCGGCCGCACCCGCTGGCGCCGGGGTCGTCGGCCTCGGAAGGCATCAGAGCCGAGCGCCGGCGCATGCACAACATCCGGTCGCTGGCCGACCACATCATCGACACATCCGATCTGACCGTGCATCAGCTGCGCCAGGCATTCAAGACGTTTGCGTTCTCGGCCGGCGACGTCAAGGGCGCCAAGTCGCGGATGGCGATCACGCTCGTCAGTTTCGGGTTCAAGCATGGCATCCCGATGGACGCGGATCTCGTCTTCGACGTGCGGTTTCTGCCGAACCCGCACTTCGTGCCGCGGCTGCGTCCGAAAACCGGGCGCGATCGCACGGTTGTCAAGTTCATGGAAGACCATCGCGCCACGGGTGAATTGCTCGCCCGCCTGAGCGAGCTGCTGAAATTCCTGGTCCCGCAGTTCGTGGCGGAAGGGAAGAGCTACCTGACGATTGCCATTGGCTGCACGGGCGGTCGCCACCGGTCGGTGATGGTGGCCGAGGCATTGCGGAAGACCTTGCGCGGCGCGACCGGCACCCGCGTACGGGTGCATCATCGGGACATTACGCACGAATAACTCATGGTTTTCAGTTGTCAGTTCTCAGTCATCAGTTGGACTCCAGAACTAAATGTCGAATGTGCGCGTCTAACGACTGACAACCGGTAGCTGAAAACTAAGAACTAGAAACTAAGAACTGAAAACTGACAACTGAAAACCGAGGGCGAATGATAGGCGTCATCGTGGTGACTCACGGGCAGCTCGCCAACGAGCTGGTGAATGCGGCGCGGACGATTGTGGGAGAGCTGCCGCAGTTTGTGGCCGTGTCGATCGGCTGGCACGACGATCCGAAAGTGGCGCGCGACGCCATTTCGGACGCGATTCGACAGGTACAGGGCCCCGCCGGCGTCCTGATTCTCACCGACATGTTTGGTGGCACCCCGTCGAATCTGGGCCTGACGTTCCTCGAGAGCAACCGCGTGGAGATCATCACCGGCGTGAACCTGCCGATGCTGATCAAGCTGGCGCATCTTCAGAGCTCGTCCGACCTGCTCGGCGTGGCGCGCGAGATGCGCGAGGTCGGCCGGAACGCCATCTGGGTGGCCTCCGATCTGCTCCACGCAGAAGTCAAATAGCACGCTGGCATGACGTCACGATCGGTCGTCATCGCGAACCGTCTTGGCCTGCACGCGCGCGCGGCCGCGAAATTCGTGCATCTCGCCTCGCGCTTTCAGTCGCACGTCAAAGTCACGAGAGGCTCCCAGACGATGGACGGCAAGAGCATCATGGGAATACTGCTGCTGGCCGCCGCCGCCGGCACGATGTTGACCGTCTCGGCTGATGGACACGACGAACAGGCGGCGCTCGACGCGCTGTGCGGCTTCATCGAAGCAGGATTCGGCGAGGACACGTGCAACGCTTGAAGGGGATCGGCGTGTCGCCGGGCACCGGTGCCGGACGGGCCGTCGTGCTCATCCAGCGGGCGCAGGTGGTCCGCTTCTCGATCCCCGAGCCGCGCATCGACGGGGAAATTGCCCGGCTCGAGGAGGCGCGGCGCCGATCGGCGGCACAGCTCGATCGCATCCAGAAGCGCCTGCTGGGCGGCGACCTCAGCACGCTCTTCGAAGCCCAGCGCCTGATGCTGGACGATCCGATGCTGTTGCCGCGTGCGGCGACGATCATCAGCGAGCGGCGCGTGAACGCCGAGTGGGCGCTGCAGGAGGTCTTCGACCACCTGGGCGCGATCTTCGACGGCATCGAGGATCCCTACCTGCGCGAACGCAAAGGCGATTTGGCCGACGTCGTGGGCCGCGTTCGCATGAACCTGACGCCGGACGGCGTCGGCTTTCGCGGGCTGCTGGGGGAATGCGAGGCCCCCTGCATCCTGGTGGCTGACGAACTGCCGCCCTCGCTCGCTGCCCAGCTCGACTGGAACATGTTTCAGGCGTTCATCACCGATGCCGGCAGCCGGACGTATCACACCGCGATTCTCGCGCGCTCGCTTCATGTCCCCGCGGTGGTCGGACTCCACGACGCGACCGAAAAGATCGTGCCTGGCACCTTCATCCTGGTCGACGGAGAAGAGGGGACTGTTTCGGTCGATCCGCCCTCGGATGTGCAGCAACCCGCTGTGTCGGGCTCGAGCGGCACCCGCCGATCGCGCGCGCGAGAGAAGGCAGACACCGTCGAGGTGGCGGCGCACACCGGTCCGGTCCGCACGGCGGACGGCGTGGACGTGCGCGTCGAAGCCAACGTCGACCTGCTGGGGGACGCATCGTTCGCGAAAGCACAAGGGGCAGAAGGGATCGGGCTCTTCCGCTCGGAGCTCCTGCTGGCGGGCCGTTCCGCGGAAGAGCTCACCGAAGACATGCAGTACGAGATCTACCGCCAGTTGCTCGACGACGTGCGCCCGGCGCCCGTCACCGTGCGCACGTTCGACATCGACGAAGATCAGCTGACGAGCGGGGAGCAGCGCGGCGAGGCCATGTGGACGACCGGATACGAGGTGCCGCGCAGCCGGTTCGGTCTCCGATCGATTCGTCTCACCTTGAAGCGCCGCGAGTTGTTGCGGACGCAGTTGCGCGCGCTCGTGCGGGCCGCCACGCACGGCGATCTTCGCGTGATGTTTCCTTTCGTGTCGGGCGTCGAAGAGCTGCGCGAAGCGCGCAGCGTGCTCGCCGAAGCGCGCCAGGAGGTGCAGGCCAGAGGCGGTGAGATCGGCCCGCTGCAGGTCGGCGTCATGATCGAAGTGCCGTCGGCGGCCTTCACGGCCGATCTGCTCGCGGCGGAATCCGATTTCCTGACCATCGGCACGAACGATCTCATTCAGTGCTGTCTTGCCGTGGATCGCACCGACGAGCGCGTGTCGCACCTCTACGAGCCGCTGCACCCGGCCATCCTCCGCGTCATCCGCCACATCCGTCGCGCCGCAACGAAGCGAAAGGTGCCCTTGTCGGTGTGCGGCGAGATGGCGTCCGACCCCGTCATGCTGGCGCTGCTCGTCGGCATGGGACTCGTGCGATTCAGCATGACGCCGGCCGCGATTCCGATCGCCCGTCAGGTCATCCAGGAGATGGACACGCGCGAGCTGCGCCAGGTGGCCGCTCGCGCCCTCAAACTCGAAAGCGCGCCCGAGATCGAGCAACTGCTCGCCGACGCGCTGACACGCCGGAGGATTCTTGAGCGTCACTAAAATCGACAAGCCGTGGGGGCACGAGCTCCACTGGGCGAAGACCGCGCGCTATGTGGGCAAGGTGCTGCACGTCAAGGCCGGCCATGCGCTGAGCCTGCAATACCACAACGTGAAGGACGAAACGATCTTCCTCTGGACGGGGAAGCTGCTGTTTGAAATTCAGGAAGGCGAGTCGCTCGTCAAGCGCGAGATGCTGCCCGGCGAGAGCGTCCACATTACGCCGCACACCATCCATCGCATGACGGCGATCGAAGACAGCGACATCTTCGAAGTCTCGACGCCGGAACTGGACGACGTGGTGAGGTTGGAGGACAGGTACGGACGGATTAAGTGATGCTCGTCATGGCAAATGGCAAATGGCACGATCCGCCATCTGCCATAGCAATCGTCAGAGGGCACTGCCATCTGCCATGACCAGCGTCAGAGGCAATGCCATCTGCCCTGACAATCGTCAGAAGGGAATATCGTCGTCGGTCAGCTCCACCGAGCCGCCACTGCCGCCGGCTTCGGCGTGCGCGAACTCCTCGGTCGGGGCGCTGCCGCCGCGACTACCGCCGCTATCGCCCCGGCTGCCGCCGCCTAAGAGCACGACGCGATCGCCGCGGATTTCGGTCGTGTACTTGTCGTTGCCGTCCTTGTCTTTCCACTTGCGCGTCTGCAGCTTGCCCTCGACGTAGATCTGCTTGCCCTTCGTCAGGTAGTCCTGCAGCGTCTCCGCGGTCTTGCCCCACAGAATCACGCGGTGCCACTGTGTATCTTCTTTTTTCTGGCCCTCGCGATCCTTGAACACCTCGGTGGTCGCCATGTTGAGCGTCGCGACCGCGGCGCCGCCCGGCGTGTAACGGAGCTCGGCGTCGCGCCCGAGGTTGCCCACCAGAATGACTTTGTTTACGCTGCCCATTGTGTGCCTCTTCTTAGTTCACAGTTATCAGTTGTCAGTTATCAGTTGTCAGTAGTCGTGATTTTACTGAAAACTGACGACTGAAAACTGACAACAAAAAACTATTTCCCCGGCTTGCTGCTGACCGCTTCGAGCCGCTGCTGCGCCATCGTGGCCGCGCTGGTATCTGGGAACTGCTTGATAACCGCGTCGTACGATTCCTTGGCGCGTCCCGGTTCTCCAAGCCGCTCGAACGCGACCCCGCGCTTGTAATAGGCCGTCGGCACCGACGTCGAACCGGGGTAGTTGGCGATCACGCGCTCGTAGGCAACCACCGCCTCCGCGTCCTTCTTGTCGAGCGCCAGCGCCTCGCCGACGTACAACTGCGCCTCGTGGGCCTGCTGGCCCTTGGGGAAATACTTGAGATAACTTTCGAAGCCCTGGATCGCGAGCGAGTAGTTCGCCGCGGTGTAGTCGGCAAACGACGACTGCCACAGCCGCTGAGGTTGAATGCCCGAAGGCGGCGTCGCGGCCACGGTTGCGGGTGGCGGCACGGGACCGACGGGCGAGGTTCCTGGCGTGGCTGCTCCTGTTGGGTCGGTGGCGAGCGGGTTCGGCGGGGCGCTCGTAAACGCACCGGGCTCGGGAATCGCCTGTCTGATCGATTCGAGCTCCTGCGTAATCGAGCCGAGCCGCACGTTGGTCTCGTCGACCTTCTCGCGCACCACGCGCAAATCTCCCGACATGGTGTCCATCTGCACCTTGCCGTCGGCGAACGCCTTGCGCTCGAGCCCCGTCTGATCCTCGATGCGCGAGCTGACCGCCTTGAGCGCCTCGCCGAGGTCGTTCATCAGCGCCTGCAGCTGCTGCGTCTGCTCCTGCAGCATCCGCAGGTCCGCCATGATCTGCTGGTGCTCGCGATCGGCGGCCGCGGGAGTGGCGGGCGTCACCGCCATGTACGCCAGTGCCACACATAGCGAGAGCACCGCACGTGTCGTGGTGATTCGAATCGTCATAACCGATATCTCCCTGTCAGTTCGCAGGCCGGGTCTGTCTGCAGGCCGGATCGTGTTCTCGAGACCCGGCGTTACTTCGCGGTGATGACAAAATGCGCCCGCCGGTTGCGGCTCCACGCGGTGTCCTGATGCGCCGGGTCGAACGGGAACTCGCTGCCGTAGCTCACCGTGCGCAGGCGGTTGGCCTCGAGCCCGAGTGAGATGAGGTACTGGCGCGCCGCCACGGCCCGCCGTTCGCCCAGAGCCAGATTGTACTCCGCGGTTCCGCGCTCATCGCAGTGGCCTTCGATCGTAATGACCCACGTCGCGTACTTCTTCAGCACCGCGGCGTTGGCCTGCAGCGTGGCGCGGCTGGCATCGTTCACGTCTGAACTGTCGTACTCGAAAAACACCGGCCGCAGCGGCGAATCGCGGTTCAGGTCGTCGAGCGATCGCGCCGCGACGTCGTCGCTCCGCAGCGGCTCTGGCGGCATCGGCTCGCGCACCGGCGGGGGAGGCGCCGGCGGAGCATTGGTGCTGGCGGTCGGCGGCGGTGGCGGCGGCAACGGCCGCGCGACGGGTGGCTGATTCTTGTGGCACGCAGCGGCTCCGGCGAGCAGCAGCACGGACAGGCCAATCAATAGTCGTCGTCTCATAAGTGTGTCGTCTTCATCTGTCGTTTAGTGCGACCAGTTCGGGAACGTGTTGTTGCCCGCCCGCGTCACCTGCCGCAGGTTTCTGCCGTCTCTGGCGATCGTGAACACATTGACTTTGCCCGACCGGGACGAGGAGAACGCGATATGGCGTCCGTTGGGCGAGAACGCCGGGCTTTCGTTGGTGCCCACGCCGTCGGTGATCGTTTTCGTCGTGCCGCCGGCCACGTCGAACACCCGGATGTCGAAGCCGGGGCCCGATCGGGCCGAGTAGGCGATCTCGTTGAACGGCGCCGGCGACCAGGTTGCGCGATCGGCCCAGGATTCACCGAAGGTAATGCGCCGCACGTTCAACCCTTCGGTGTCCATCACCCAGACCTGCGGCGAGCCCGAACGGTCGGACGTGAACGCGATCTGCGTGCCGGCAGGTGACCACGTCGGCGTTGAGTCCGCGGACGTGTGGTTGGTCAGCCGGCGGACGCCGGAGCCATCCTTGTTCATGACGTAGATCTCGGGGTTGCCGTCGCGCTGCGTCATGAACGCGATGCGGTTGCCGTCGGGCGAATACACCGGCATGAACGCGCTCGACTTGTCATCGGTCAGCGTTTGTCGTGTGCCCTGGTACACGTTCGAGATGATGATTTGCGGATGAATCAACGCGTACGAGGAGTACGCGATGCTGCGGCTGTCGGGCGACCAGGACGGCGTCACGTTGAGGCGGCGGTTCGCGGTCACCCGCACCTGGTTCGCGCCGTCGTAGTCGGTGACGTACACCTCCTTGACGTTGCGGAGCTCCACGGTGTCGACGACCCGCTCGTTGTCGCGATCGGAGATGAACGTCAGCTTCGTCCGCGCCACTCCCTTGAGACCGGTCTGCGTCTGGTGGATCTCGTCGGAGATCGTGTGCGCGACCGCCCTGGGATTGCGCAGCGAGATGTTGTCGTAGACGCGGCCGAGCGCCTGCGCGCGCGCGCGCACGTTGAAGAGACGCATTTCGACCTGGAACGTATTGCCTGTCTTTCTGACCGTGCCCTTGATCACGCCGTCGGCGCCGAGCTCGCGCCAGCGGTCGAAGGCGATCGTGTCGGCCGCTGGTGTCTGCTCGATGGTGCGATACGTGTCGCGCGGAATCATGTCGTATTCGCGCTCGAACGACAAATCATCCCACAGGACTTGTGCGATCAATCTGGCGGCCTCCGCGGTTTCCTTCTCGTTGGTCAGCGGAATGAAGTCGGGCACGGCATAGTGCGGCGGGGCGCCCGCCTCGCCACGGATTGAGACGCTGATCTCGGTGGCGCTCGATTGAGGAGGAGGCTGCTGGCTCTCGGGCGGTGCCTGTGCGGCCAGGATGGCCACCGCCGCGAGGCACGCACCCATCGTCAGGAAATTCCGGACCGTGTTCGTCATGGGACCCTTCTTATCGCTCGTACACGAATTCGAGGTGCACTGGTAGTTGTCGCTCCGGGAACGCCGCTGGAAGCGGCGCCAGCATCTTTGTCGTCATCAGCGCCCGCTGCGAGGCAAGATCCAGGACTGGATTCCCGCTCGTTCTCTCAACTTCGACGGCGGTGATTTCGCCGGTCCGCTGAATCGTGAAGAACATGGTCACCACACCGGTTGTTTTCTGACTCTGATTCCAGTTCTTGATGATGCGATTCCGCATGTCGATGATGTACTCAGGGCAGCAGAAATTCTCGACGCCCAGCCGCACGCCTCCATCCCCGCCACCGCCGCCAGTTGACAGGCCGAACCCCTGACCCCTGGCGCCCGTTTCGACGCGTGCCGTGCCTGTTTGCGTTTCGAACCCCCGGCCTCGTTGGGTGCCCTTAGGATCTTTAGACGTCTCAGCCGGCTTGGGGGGCGTCCGGGGCTTCTGTTTTGGATCGGGCAACGTCATCTTTGGGGGCGTGACCGATGGAGGCGGATTTCGAACGACCGTGGGTGGTGCAGTCGACATCGCCGCCGCTTCGATGTTGCGGCCCCCGATCATCTGCATCCCGCCGTTGTCCGGTCCGGGTACACCGCCGAGGCTGATGCTCATGACCACGCGCGGTTTTTCGGCCGCGGTGGGCATGAGCCCGGGAACCAACACGAGGGCGCCAAGCGCTATCACATGGGCAGCAAAGGAGATACTGGCCGTCCTCGAGAGACCGCCAGGCTCGCCCTTGCGCTGCTGCAGGATATCGCTGACGACCGCTTCCATATCAGTTCTGGTTCTTTCTCGACGAGTCCAGCGCGACGACGCCCACACCCTCGACGCCTCCGTCTTTGAGTGTGTCCATGACGGCCAGAAACTCCTGCGCGTTCATGCCCGCGTCCATCCGCAGATACACCTGCTTGCTGGCGCGCGAGACCAGCATCTGCCGCGCACGTTCGCCGAGTACGGCGAGCGGCACCGCTTCCTGTTTGCCTTCCGGGCCGATGAACACGCGCTGATCCTTACGATACGACAGCGCGAGCGTCACGAACACTGGTTCCGCGTTGATGGATGTGCCGCGGCGCGCGACCGGCAGGTTGATCTCTACACCACGCTGCATCATCGGTGCCGTCACCATGAAGATGATGAGCAGCACCAGCATCACGTCGACGAGCGGCACGACGTTAATCTCGGCGAGCGAAGACGAGGTCCTGCGGCCGCGGCGGGAATGCCCGCCTTTCTCGTGGTCGAAGGATTGAACTTTTGGCATTACGTGAAATTCCGCTCGACGATGTTCAGGAACTCCAGGGAGAAATCATCCATCTCGGACGCCAGGTTCTTCACGCGCTGCGTCAGCAGGTTGTAGAAGTACACCGCTGGAATCGCCGCGGCCAGGCCGGCGGCCGTTGCGATCAATGCATCGGCGATGCCGGGCGCGACCACGTCGAGGCTCGTCGAGCCTTGCTGGCCGATGCCCTGGAACGCCGCGATGATGCCGAGCACGGTGCCGAAGAGTCCGATGAACGGTGTGACCGCGGCGGTTGTGGCCAGAAAGGTGATGTGCTTCTCCAGTTTGTTGGTCTCCATGTTCGACGCCCGCATCAACGCGCGGTCGACCGAGACCAGCGACTTGAGAACCGGGCGCGCCGCGGGCGGCGCCGGGTTGTGCGCAGGATTTGCCGCACTTGACGCCTGACGAAGTTGCAGATTCAGCTCGGCGTAGCCCGCGAGAAAAATTCCCACCAGCGGGCTGTCGTTCAGCGATTGGCAGACACCCTGCACTTCCGAGAACTTGGTACTCCGGCGGAAGATCTCGAGGAAGCGCGAGGTCTGCGATCGAATCCGGTTGAACGTCAGCAGCTTGTAGAGAATGATCGCCCACGACACGATCGAAAAAATCACGAGCGTCGCGAGAACGGCCTTGCTGAGAAGTGTCGACTGTCTGATGAGATCGATGAAGCCGCCACCCAGCGCATGTGCAGAAGGGGCAGTGGCCGCATCGGCCTGCATCGCGATGAGCAGGTTGCCGAGCGTGCGCAAATAAGCCTCCGGGCAAAAGTTGCGCCGCTGGGACAGCGCGGACCGCCTTCGCCAAGGTTTCGACCGGAGAGATCGAAGCGTTTCGCGAGGCGGAGTGCTTAGAGTACCACGCGTTCCGAACGGCTGTCAAACATATGGTAGCATTGGAGTTCCCCGCCTTCGTCCGCCTTCGCTTCGGCTCCGGCGCGACTTCGGCGAGGCAGGCCTTCTGAGATGCTTCGCTTCCTTCGCATCGAGCACCTCGCCGTCATCGATGAGGTCCAGGTTGATTTCGAACCCGGGTTGAACGTCCTGACCGGCGAAACCGGCGCCGGCAAGTCGATGCTCGTCGAGGCGGTCGGCCTCCTCATGGGCGGCCGCGCGGCCGCCGACCTCGTCCGCACGGGCGAATCTCTGGCCAGCGTGCAGGCGGTTTTCGAAACTGGACCCCACGAACTTATCGTCCGCCGCGACATCAGCGCACAGGGGCGCAGCCGCGCCTTCATCGACGACGCCCTCGTGACGGCAACGGCGCTCGACGATCGAACGGCGCCGCTTGTCGAGCTCCACGGGCAGCACGAGCACCAGACGCTTCTCGATCCGCAAAGCCACCTGTCGATACTCGACGAGTTCGCCGGCCTGACGCCGTCACGCGATCGGACCGCGGCGACGTTTCGACGCTGGAAGCAATTGCAGTCCGAGTTCGACGCGTTCCAGATGGACGAGCGCGAGAAGGCGGCACGGCTCGACCTGTTGACGTTCCAGGTCGGCGAGCTCGAGAAGGCGAACGTGCGCCCCGGCGAGGACGAAGAGCTCGAGACGTCCCGGCGCGTTCTGGGCAGCGCTGAGAAGTTGCAGCGCCTGTGCAACGAGGCGTACTCGGCCCTGTACGACAGCGATGACGCGGCGCTGGTGCAGCTCGGTCACGTATGGAAACGCGTCGCCGAGCTCGCGGAGGTCGATCCGATCTTCCTGCCCCACGTTGTCGAGGCTCGCGACGCGATCAAGCCCCAGCTCGAAGATCTCGCGACGACGCTGCGCGCCTATGGCGAGCACATCGACGCGTCCCCCGCGCGGCTGCAGGAAGTCGAAGACCGGCTCGCGCTCGTCGAGCGTCTCAAGCGGAAGCACGGTCCCGCGCTGTCTGACGTCATCGAAAAGCGGAATGCGCTCTCGCGTCAGCTCGAGGCGCTGCAGAACGCCGACGAGCGCCGTGCGGGGCTCGAAGCCGAGACGGGCGCCGCCAGAAGTGAGTTTCTGACGCATGCCAGGGCGCTCTCGCGTCAGCGGCGCGACGCATCCAGGGATTTTGCCGCTCAGGTCGGCCGTCTCCTCGCCGATCTGGCGATGGGGCGGACCGAGTTCGAAGTGCGGTTCGCCACCGATGTCCCCGAAGCCGAGTGGACCGAGGCCGGCATCGACAGCGCGGAATGCTACCTGTCGGCGAACGTGGGCGAGGAACCCCGGCCGCTGGCCCGGATTGCGTCGGGCGGAGAGCTCTCGCGTGTGATGCTGGCCATCAGGACGCTGGCCGCCGCGGATGCGCCAGGCAAGACGCTGATCTTCGACGAGATTGATGCCGGTATCGGCGGGCGCGTGGCCGACGTGGTGGGGAAGACGCTGCGCCGACTTGGCGAGCAGTTCCAGGTCCTGTGCATTACGCACCTGCCGCAGATCGCCGCGGCCGGACACGTGCATTTCCAGATTTCGAAAGCGGTCGTGGACGGACGCACGCAGACGCGCGTCGTGCGTCTGAGCGCGGCAGAGCGGGTTGAGGAAGTGGCGCGTATGATCGGGGGAGCGGCACAGACCGATGCCGCCCGGGCCGCAGCACGCGAGCTGCTCGGCGAAAGCGAAGCTAAACCAAAAGGCGAAAGCGAAAGGCCGCGGAGCGGCGCCGGCAAGACAGCGCCGAGAGCGAGCCGGTGACGCCGGGCTCGAGGTGGTTGCTCGGCGAGCGGGAGCGAGCCGAGATCATGAAGCAATGAAGTACTTCATTGAAACCTACGGTTGCCAGATGAACGTGCACGACTCCGAGCGCATGGCGGGGTTGCTCGAGCAGGCTGGCTACGAGGCGGCGCCGGACGCGGCCGATGCGGACGTTGTCGTCATCAACACCTGCAGCGTGCGCGAGCGCGCGGAAGAGAAGTTGTACACGCGGCTCGGCGAGATTCGTCAAGCGAGCGAGGAATCGGGCCGGGCGCCTGTCGTGGCGGTGGCCGGGTGTGTGGCGCAGCAGGAGGCCGGCGCGCTCTTGAAGCGGTCGAAGATGATCGACGTGATCGTCGGGACCCAGAGCCTCAAGCAGCTCCCCGTGCTGGTGAACCAGGCGGTGGGCGACGCGAGCGAGGTGGCGCGCATCGACGTCGACGCGTACGAAGACGTGTCGTTTCCGCTCGGCGTGGCGCGGCGGCACGATCCCGTCAAGGCGTACGTCACCATCATCGAAGGCTGCAACGAGTTCTGCGCGTTCTGCGTCGTGCCCTACACGCGCGGCCACGAGCGCATGCGGCCGAAGCGCGACATCGTCAACGAGGTGATTCAGGCCGCAGGGGAGGGGCATCGGGAGATCCAGCTGCTGGGTCAGATCGTGAATCACTATCAGGCGCCCGACGATCCCTCGTGCGATTTCGCCGCGCTGCTCGAAGCGGTGCACGACGTGCCAGGCGTCGAGCGGATCAGATTTGCCAGCCCGCACCCGCGTCATGTGCCGGCTCGTCTCGTTCAGGCGGTCCGCGATCTGCCGAAGGTGTGCAAGCACTTCCATCTGCCCGTGCAGTCGGGTTCTTCGCGAGTGCTCGAGGCGATGCGCCGCCGCTATACGCGCGAGAGCTATCTCGAACTGGTGGCCATGCTGCGCGAGACGGTGCCAGGCATCACGCTGTCGACCGACATGATCGTGGGTTTCCCCGGTGAGACCGATACTGAGTTCGACGAAACGCTCAGCCTGACGCGGCTCGTCCGCTACGAGAGCATGTTCTCGTTCAAGTACTCGGAGCGTCCGAACACGCTGGCCCTGAAACGCCTGCCGGACGATGTGAGCGAGGACGAGAAGACGCGCCGCATCGTCGCGCTTCAGGCGCTGCAGCGCGAGATTCAACTCGAGCTGCACCAGGCCGCGATCGGCGAGACGTTCGATGTGCTGGTCGATTCGGTGAGCCGGCGGCGGGAGTGGGAGCTCTCGGGCCGCACGTCGGGCAACACCGTTGTGAACTTTCCGGGGCCGCACGAGTGGCTGGGCCGCACCGTTCCCGTGCGCATCACGCGCGCCGGCGCGTTCAGCATCGGCGGCGAAGCCATTGATCTTGACAGGGCGGGTACTGAAGCCTAGCGTTGGATCAGGGGGGGCCGCGAGTGCAGATTGAAATGACAATCAAAGGGTTGATGGTGGATCCCGTCACCAATATGCCCATCATCCTGCTGCGCGACGCCGAGGGCCAGAAAGTGCTCCCGATCTGGGTCGGCATCTACGAAGCGAACGCCATCGCGCTGCAAATCGAGAACGTCAACACCCCGCGGCCGATGACCCACGATCTGCTCAAGAACGTCATCAGCGATCTCAAGGCCAGCGTGCGCAAGATCGTCGTGTCGGATCTCAAGGACAACACGTTCTTCGCGCTGATCTACCTGGATGTGAGCGGAGAGACGGTCGCGATCGACGCGCGGCCGAGCGACGCCATCGCGCTGGCGCTTCGGGCGAGGGCGCCAATTTTCGTCGAGGAGTCGGTCATCGACAACGCGAAGCCGTTCGATCCCGGCGGCGACAAACCCGATACCGATCGGCTGCAGAAGTGGCTCGAGAACCTCGACCCGGACGAGCTTGGGAAGTACAAGATGTAGTAGAGAAAGTTCGTTTCGCCGCTGCTTATAGCCCCTCCGCGTCGCTTATTTCTTGCTTTCGCCAGTTTCCCTCCCTAGAATGAACCCGCGTCCCACTTCAGGACGCTCCCCAGTTCGGTCCAAAGAGTCGCCGCATGATTGTTGCAATCGCAAACCAGAAGGGTGGGGTCGGCAAGACGACCACCGCCATTAATCTTGCCGCAGGCCTGGCCCTGCGCGGAAAACCGACGCTCCTCATCGATCTCGATCCGCAGGCGAACAGCACGATGTCGTTTCTGGACATGACCCAGGTACAGCGCAGCGTGTACGACGCGATCTCTGATCCGGCGGTGCCGATGGCCGACGTCATCGTGAGGTCGTCGATGGAGCACCTGTGGGTGGCCCCGTCGCGCATCGCGCTGGCGAAGCTCGAAGCCAAGCTGATCGGAGAAATTGACGCGCACTTCCGGCTGAAGGACAAGCTCGAGCCGGTGCGGCGCAGCTATCCGAACATCGTCATCGACTGTCCGCCCACGCTGGGGCTGCTCACCGTCAACGCGCTGGTGGCGGCGACGCACCTGTTGATCCCGATTCAGTCGTCTTACTTTGCCCTCGAAGGCACGGACGATCTGCTGGAGACCATCGAAAAGGTCCGGCAGCGTCCCAATCCCTCGCTCCAGATTCTGGGCGTCGTCATCACCATGCACGACAAGCGGACGTCGCTGGCCAAGGACATCCGCACGCAAATCAAGAAAGTGTTCGGCGGGAAGGTCTTCAAGACGGTCATCACCAAGAGCGTCCGTCTGGAGGAGAGCCCGGCGTACAAGGAGTCGATTTTCACTTACGCGCCGGACTCGACCGGCGCGAGCGAATACTACAGTCTCTGCGAGGAGGTCATTGATCGTGCCTAGGCGAGGACTCCCCGAAACCATCCGGATGCGTCACGACGAGCACTACGTCGAGGCTCTGGCCGCGTCCGCCGGCGCGCCGATCGGTCGCCTGATTGCCATCGACCGGATCGATCCCAATCCCAACCAACCCCGGCAGGTGATGGGTGACCTGTCCGAGCTGATGGCCTCGGTGGCCGAAAAAGGGGTAATCGAGCCGCTCATCGTCCGGACCCGCGGCGACCGCTTCCAGATCATCGCCGGCGAGCGTCGCTATCAGGCTGCCGTTCAAGTGGGGCTCCGCGACCTGCCGGTCGTCATCCGCGACGTCGACGATACCGAAGTCATCGAGCTCGCGCTCGTCGAGAACATCCAGCGGAAGGACCTGACGCCGTTCGAAGAGGCGGAGGCGCTCCAGCATCTCGCCCAGCGCAGCTCCTACACCCACGAGGCGCTCGCCAGGAAACTGGGGAAGTCGCGCACGTCGATCACGGAGTCGCTGTCGCTGAACGCGATACCCGAGGACATCAAGAATCTTTGTCGGCTGGCCGACATTTCGTCTAAATCGTTGCTTTTGCAAGTAGTTAGGCAGCCGACTCCTCAAAAAATGATCGCGCTGGTCGAGAAGATTGCCGCCCAAGGCGGCGCGACCAGGGCCGAGGTTAGGCAGGATCTGGCCAGGCCGAAGCCGGGCCGCCCGAAGGCGTACGTCTTCAATTACCGTCCGCAGAACAAGGCCTTCAACCTGAAGCTGAGGTTCCGCAAAGGGACGGTGCCGAAGGAAGAAGTGATCGAGGCGCTCGAGGCGATCCTGGATGAGTTGAGGCACGCGTAGATTTCTGGAGTCTTGGGGTCTTGGAGTCTCGAGACAAGTCTCGAGAGTCTCGGAGTCTTGCAGAGTTCTAAGAGTCTAAGGAGTTGGGGAAGCCTGCGGAGTCTTGCGGTCGGCGGTTGGTAGCTTGTGAGGGTTCGAGGGTCTCTCGAAAAAAGAGTTCTCGTGCTTCGTACAGCCTGCAATTGAAATCTGGAAGGTCCAGTCTAGGGTCTGCATCTCGTTCGAAAATTGCTCGTCCTGGAACTGGCGAAGACAATAGAGCGCGCTGAGGGATGGGTTGGACTGATCGGGGCCTGATTCCCAGGGTGCTTTGAGCTGTTGGTTAACATAACATCCATTATTGGACTCAACGGAAACCCCAGAAAACAAGCCCCGTGTCCCTCCAGTTGGCTGCCCTTGCGGCGTTCGGTGTCTCCGGGTTTGCCGCGCTGCTATACCAGGTCGTCTGGCAGCGGATCCTCGTCTTCTTTTCAGGCGCCGACGTCTATGCCTCCACGATTATCGTGGCGGCGTTCATGGCCGGACTCGGTATCGGTAACCTCGCCGGGGGTATCGTCGCAGACCGTGTCTCCAGGCGGACCGCGTTGCTCGGCTTTGCCGGTGCCGAACTGGCCATCGCCGCGTTCAGTCTGGTCAGCGGAACCCTCTATTACAGATTCCTGTACCAGGGGCTCGGAACGCAGCAGCTGAGCCTGCCGTGGCTCATGGGGCTGCTGTTCGTCAGCCTGCTGTGGCCGACCTTCTTCATGGGCGTTTCCCTGCCCCTGCTGGCCAAAGCCGTTACGACCTCTCTTGGCAGCGCGGCGGCGAAAGTGGGGCGGCTGTACGCGGTGAACACCATGGGCGCCGCGGTCGGCGCCTTCGCCGTGACGTGGTGGATTCTGCCGGCCATAGGCCTTGAGCAGTCCCTTCGGATCGGGGCCGGCATGAACGCCCTCTGCATCGCCCTCGTGCTGCCGTTCGTGGCGCGACCCGCGGCCGCGCTCCCTGAAGGAGCGCGCGAACCGGCAATGCAGAGCATCAGCCGCGAACCGGATGCGCACCTTCCCTTTGCCATCTGGCTCGCGATTTACGCCGTTTCCGGATTCGTCGCGCTGTCACTGGAGATTGTCTGGTTCAGGCTGCTCGGCGTGATGGCCAAATCGACCGCCTTTACGTTCGGGACGCTCCTCGCGATTTATCTGACCGGCATTGCCTTGGGGGCATGGATTGGAAGCATCGTCGTGCCCCGGGTGCGGCGGGCGACACTCACCTTCCTGCTTCTTCAAAGCGCCATCGGGCTTCTCGGTGGAGTCCTGGTCGGCGTGCTCCTCATCGGAACCGACCATGTCACCTGGCTGCGGCAGTATTTCGGAAGTTACGAGCCGATGCTCGTGCGTGCCGAAATCGACAAGCTTCGGGAAGGACAGCTGCCGATCGAGTTCCTGCTCCTCTATTTCGGCATTCCTGCGGCGCTGCTGCTCCCGCCGACTTTCCTGATGGGTCTCAGTTTTCCGATGCTCCAGCGCATCGTTCAGACCGACGTGACCCGTCTCGGACGCCGGCTCGGGAGCCTGATGCTGGCCAATATTGCCGGCAGCGTATTCGGGACTATTGCGACCGGCCTCGTCGCGCTCGACTATCTCGGGACGGCCGGTACGCTGAGCATGCTGGCCGCCATCAGCGTGCTGTTTGCGCTCGCAGCACTGGCAGCGATCCCGGGCGGAAAAATACGATTGACGGCGTTGGTCGCGGCCGGCGTGCTGTTCGCGGTCGCCGCGCGGGCGTTGCCCGATTCAACCGGATTGTGGGCGCGGCTTCATGGCGCGGCCGCCGATCGGTTCATCGCCGGCGAGGACGCCACCGGGCTTTCAGTGCTCCGGCTCGAGCCCGGCGCTCTCCAGGATCGCACGACGGTGTTCGTCAACGGCGTGGGTCAGAGCACAATCCCGTACGGCGACATTCACACCGCGCTCGGCATGCTGCCGGCGTTTCTGCACCCGGCGCCGCAGAAATGTCGCCATCATCGGTCTCGGGTCCGGCGATACGGTCTACGGCGCCGCCGGACGCCCGGACATCGAACGCATCACGTGCATCGAAATCATTGCGACCCAGCTCGACGGGCTGAAACGGCTTCATGAGCGACAACCCTATGGAGGCCTCGGCGGACTGCTCGCCGATCCCCGCGTGCATCACGTCGCCGGCGACGGCCGCATCTTTCTGATGCACGCTCCCCCGTCGTTCGACATCATCGAAGCCGATGCGCTGCGTCCCACGAGCGCGTATTCCGGCAATCTCTATTCAGAGGAATACTTCACGCTCGTGCGCAGCCGCCTGCGGACCGGAGGCCTTGCGGCGACGTGGCTGCCGACCGCGCGCGTGCACAACGCGTTCGTCCGCGTGTTTCCGCATGTCGTCAGCGCGTCGGGTGTGCTGATTGGCAGCAACGATCCCATCAACGTAGACCGGGAGGCCATCGCCAGGCGTATCGCCGACCCACGCGTGCGCGAACACTACCTGCGCGCCGGTATCGACATCGAGGCCATGATCTCGTCGTATCTCGCCGATCCGGCGCGTTACACGCCAGACTTCGATCGCCGCTCGCTCGTCGATTTCAACTCTGATCTGTTTCCCAAAGACGAGTACGACCTCAGTCCGCTGCCACGGGCCCGCTGATCTTTAATCTCCCAATCTCCCAATCGCGAATCTGCCAATCTGCGAATCTGCCAATCTGCCAATCTGCCAATAGTGCGTCAGTTCTCTACGCTTTCCAGTTGTACTTTTCGAACGCGGGGTCTGGCACGGCCGTTTCGACCGGCCGGTGCGGTGGGTACCGTTCCAGCTCGTGTCCGTCGTTCTGAATCGAGACGAAGAAGGCAAAGGGATGGTTGGGCCGAAGACCCAAATCCGCGAACGGGACGGCGGCCTCGACGATGTCCAGCGCGGCGATGGTGGGAGCCGCGGAGCGGACAGGCGCCCACTGCCCGCCCGGCGTGCGTTCCTGAAGCTCGGCGACCGCACCCCGGACGCTGGCCGACAGGACGAGACGCCGATCCGCGGGATTGGTGAAGTTGATGCTGATGCGCATGCCGTCCGCGAGCTTCTGCCGGGCCTGCCCAGGCAGGTCGAAACGCAGGAACAGGGTCTCGAGATCGAAGCCAAACAGGATTTGCCTCACCGCCGGCTCCTGGCGGTCGCTGCCGGTCATGGCGCCGGCAGGCGGCGCGGTGGTCTCGACGATACCCGCGGGAAGCCATTCGAAGTAGCTGGTGGCGCGCCCGTCCAGGACCGGACGCAGCAGCCCGACCGGCATCACCGCCGACAGCGGAATCTGGCCGGTCGTGATGTTGGTCGCGAACAGCTCTTCCGGGATCGGCTGGCCCAGCATCTGGTACACGTTGCGAATGTGCCTCCGGAAGAGCTCGTCGAATTCCAGATCGTGACTGGACGAGTGATCGTCTCCATACCACCAGAACCAGTCGCTGCCTTCGGCGATGAGCAGCTCTTTGAACGCCTTCTCACGTTTCTCCGGATCGATGTCTGGAGAGACGCGGCCGAACATCTGACGCGCCTCGCGCAATTGCCGCCATCCGCGAATATCGTCGGCGTGGCCAATCCAGATGAAGAAGTCGCCGTCAATCCAGGAGCCTGGAAAGATGCCGGTCAACGGACGCCCGGGCTGCGCGGTGGCCTCGCTCATGGTGACCGGCCGAAGCTCGGGATGGCTGGCCAGCTTGCCGTACAGCTCCCGCAGAAACGGCCGCCCGCCTCCCTCGAAGTGCTCCCACGCGTTCTCGCCGTCGAGGATGATGGCGATGGTCGCCTCTTCCCCGCCGCTTGACGCCGAAAACCGCCGGCCGGCTTCCGCAAGGCGGTTGACGAAGTCCGACGCGGCGCCGTCGGCATCCCATCCCGCGTAGACGAACCCGATGAGATCGGACAACGAGTGATCGCGGAAGAGGCAGCCGATTGTCGACGCACCGGCCCGTACCTCATACGGGCGGTACAGCAACTCCGGCTGTTCGAGCCAGCCGGCTGCGTCACGGCGGAATTCGCGCCCGATCGTCCGGCCGAGAATGGCTTCGTCGGTGGCCATCCAGCGGAACCCCGCTTCGGCCGCCAGCGCGGCCGTGTCGTCCGACACCGAGCCTTCCGATGGCCACAGTCCAACCGGGTCGAGGCCGAACAGCCGTTTGTGACACGCGCGCGCCCGCGTCAGCTGCTCCGACGCGTCTTCCGGATGGCGGAACGGCGGCCGCGGCACCGGCGAGGACGGGTGGGTCTCCAGATAGATATCGGTGTCGCACAACAGCGGAAGAATCGGGTGGTAGAACGGCGACGTCGAGAGCTCTGCCTGCCCGCGCGCCGCGGCCTCGCGGTATCGGGAATCACGCGGCGCAGAATTTCCAGCTCGACCTCGCGCAACTCGAGCTTGTCGTCCTCGGAAAAATTGTGCTGCTTCTGAAGGAGCCGGCCGATACGTGTGTCGGTATCCAGATAGATCGGATCGACCCAGGCGAGCTTGTGCCAGACCTGCAGGTCCAGAAAATCCTGGTCGGTGTATCCCCCGCGGCTGTCGCGCTTCTGCAGGAGGTCGGCGTACCGCGGATAGCGATCGATCATCCGGCCTCGAGGCGCGTGAAAGAACTCCGACAGGATGGTGGCGCGCTCGGTTTCGGTCAGCTCGGCGGCCGGCTTCAAGCCGAGCTCGAGGTGCCAGTCGCGCGCGCGGTCCTCGGCAAACGCCTCGAGCTGGACGAGCAGCGACGGCACGAGGTTGAAGGTGAGCTTCACCTGCGGAAACTCGCGCATCAACGCGGCCATGCCGTAGTAGTCCTTCAGGCCGTGCATCCGTACCCACGGCAACACGTGCTCGCCGGTGGCGAGGTCTTCGTAGTACGGCTGGTGCATGTGCCAGAGGATGGCGATCTGAGTCATGAGGTAGTCTCGCTCGCCGCTGTGATATCTTCGAAATGCCCCGAATGTTGAAGATTCTCGACCGCTATCTGCTGCGCGAGCTCATGGCGCCCTTCGGGTTCGCGCTGCTCCTGCTCACCTTCACGCTCGAGATTCCGCCGATCCTGGACTACGGCGAATCCCTCATCAGCGAAGGCGCGTCGTGGGACGTCGTCGTGCGCGTGCTGATCACGCTCGTGCCGCAGGCGCTCGGCATCACGATTCCCATGGCGCTGCTCTTCGGCGTGCTCTTCACGCTCGGCCGCCTGTCGGGCGATCGCGAGATCGTGGCCATGGAAGCCTGCGGCGTCAGCATCGCGCGGCTGCTTCGGCCGATGCTCCTCTTCGCCGTCATTGCCACCGTGTCGACGACCTACGTCATGATCGTCGCGCTGCCGGCCGCAAATCAAGCGTTCCGCGAAATAACGTTCAAGCTGCTGATGACACGCGGCGAAACCAAGATAAAGCCGCGGATCTTCTATACCGATTTTCCGAATCTGGTCATTTATGTCCGTGAAGTGACGCCGGGCGTGGGATGGTCCAACGTGTTCGTGACCGACACGAGCCTGCCGAACGAACCGAAGCTGTACCTCTCGAAAACGGGCCGGCTGCTGCTGAACGAGGAAAAACGCTCGGTGCAGATGGTCCTCACCGACGGGACCCATCACTTCGCCAAGCTCGACGAGCCCGAGAAATACGAATCCGGCACCTTCAAGCAGACCACGCTCGTCATCGATCCCGAGACCGTGTTCCCCCGCCAGGGCCCCATGAAGGGGCTGATGGAGATGACTATCGCGGAGCTGAAGAAAGACATGGCCGAGCTTCGCGCGCAGAACATCCACCCGCATAACCAGATCATGGCCTGGCAGAAGAAGTACTCCATCCCGGCCGCCTGCCTGGCCTTCATGCTGGTAGCGCTCGGGCTGGGCGTCAGCAACAGGCGTGACGGCAAACTGGCGGCCTTCGTCGTGGGGATCGGCGTGGTGTTCGTGTACTGGCTGCTGCTCTATCTGTCCGAAGCCGTCGCCAAAGGCGGACTCTTCCCGTGGTGGTTTGCGTGGATCGCCATGTGGGTGCCGAACATCGTCGTGCTCTTGTGGGGCGCGATTCTCGTCGTCAAGAAGTTGCGGGCGCCAGAGGAATCGGCCGTGCGGTTTGCCCTGCCGTTCCTGCGGCGGCGCGCGGCCGGGAATCAGACCGGTGCGGGCGCCGGGGCGAGAGGTATGAAGGTCGTCGTCGTGATCAAGGTGCCGCAGATCACGCTTCCCCGCCTCAGCATTCTCGACTGGTATGTGCTGAAACACGGGCTCCGCGTGGCGGCCCTCGCGGCGGTCGGGTTGCTCGGGCTCTTCTACATCGCGAGCTTCATCGATCTGTCGAATCACTTGTTCACGGGCCGCACGACGGGCTTGATGATCCTGCGATATCTCTGGTGGGCGTCGCCGCAGTTTGGCTACTACCTGGTTCCGCTGGCGGTGCTGATGGGCTCGCTGGTGACCATCGGCGCGCTGACGAAAAACAGCGAGCTCATCGTCATGCGTGCCTGTGGCATCAGCCTGTATCGCGCCGCGTCGCCGCTGCTGATTCTCGCGATGCTCGGCAGCGCGATCCTCATCGGGCTCGAAGAAGGTGTGCTCGCCTATTCCAACCGGCGCGCCGATACGATCAACAACCAGATTCGAGGGCGCCTGCCGACGACCCAGGAGCTGAATCGGCGCTGGGTGACGGCGCCCAATGGCAGCATCTACCAGTACCTGTATTTCGAGCCCGGCCGGAACCGGTTGAACGGCTTGTCGATTTATGAGTTCGGCAAAGAGCCGTCGACGCTCGTGCGACGCACGTACTTCGAGTCGGCCAGCTTTGCCGGCGACCGGGAGGAAAAGGGTCAGGTGACGTGGCAGGGCGTGAAGGGCTGGCGCCGCGAATTTCAGCCCAAGCTCCGGTTTTCGACGTTCACCAATCAGCCCGTCAAGATGGAAGGTCCTGGCCATTTTTCGAGCGAGCGGCCCGACGCTCAGTACATGTCATACGCGCAGTTGCGCGATTACGTGTCGTCGCTCCAGACCGGCGGCTTCAATGTGGTGCCCTACGTCGTGGCGTTGCATCGCAAGCTCGCGTTCCCGTTCGTGACGCTCATCATGGCGCTCATCGCCGTGCCGTTCGCGGTGACGACGGGCAAGCATGGCGCGATGTACGGCGTGGGCGCCGGCATCGTGCTCGCCATTCTCTACTGGACGGCCATCAGCGTGTTCGGGGCCATCGGCGCCGGCGGCCTCATGGCGCCCGCCCTCGCCGCCTGGGCGCCGAACATCATCTTCGGCTGCTGCGCGATGTACCTTCTGCTCACCGTCCGTACTTGAAAAGAGAAATTATTACGATCGGAGTGTTTTTATCGTTCGATGCGGAGATCGTGAATCGTGAATTGGCCGGCGGTTCCCGGGCTCGAGTTCGTCAGGTCGACAACAAACAGCAGCGCGTCCGCCCTCGCGGGATCGAAAGCTCCGCTCGTGCCCACCGAGGACATCTCGCTGAACGGAATCACCACGTCGCGAGCCTCGCCGTCCAGATAGATCGAACGCTGCCACCGTTCACCGGATTGCGGCTGTCGCGCCTGCACCGAGACGCGCATCGGACCCGCCGCCTGCGCGCGTAGCGCGAGGTGCGTGCGTTCGGTCAGTGCCGTTCCCACGCCGATCACGAGCGCGGCGTGCTGGTCCGCGCGCCCGCCGTCTGCGAGGCGATACGTGAATTCCGCGGGACCCTTTGGCGGATCTGTCTGCGAGATCTCGGCGCTCGAGCTGCCGTCGGTCTCGGTGTGCCACGGACCGCCCTGGATACTCAACGAGATCGTCGGACTGTACGGTGCAGCCTTGGCCGGCATTCCCCAACCGTCCGGCCGGATGTAAATCGGGTTGCTGACAATCCAGGGGACGGGCTGAGCGCCGAGCGCCCGTGACAGCTGCACTTCGACGCGATACGTGCCGTGCTCCCCTTTCGAGTCGTACGTCAACGAGGGCGACGTGTGTTGCGACACGACACGTCCATCCTTGCGCAGCACGATGGTTCCGCGCGAGGCGTTCGTTCGCGCGACGAGCGTGGCCCCGCTCGCGCTGAACTCGAGCGCCGCCGGTCCTGCGATCGCATCGATCGCCGTGTACACGCGGCCGGCCCGAAGTGCAGACATGATTCGCGCGGCGTCGCCCCGTGCGTCCGCGCCGAGCGGCCGCTCGAGCGGGACGCGCATCGCGAAGGTGTGGAACGACGCGTCGTACGACGGGATGCGGAGAAACCATCCCCGCGTGTATCCGTTCGCATCGTCGTCCAGCCATCCCGCCCTGGCATGCGCGTCGGCGCCGGCCAGCGCCACGACCGGCCGTGTCTGTGTCAGCGCGTCCCATCGCTGGAGGGTGATCTCGGGACGATCGAGCAGCGAGGCGAGTGTCTCGGCCGGCCGGAATGGATACCGCGTGAGCGCGCGCAGAAGGTGGCGGCGGCCTTCGTCGCGCCACTCGGTGTCGGCGTTGAGCCATTCCATCGCGTCGAACGGCACGTTCCAGTCGTGCCACCGCAATGCGGGCTTGGCCGAGTCTGGGTGCGCGACGACGCCGAAGCCGCCGAATCGCCTCACGTCCTCTACGACGTCACGCGCCTCACCGCGGAGCGGGTACGGCGTTCGCGGCAGGCCCAGCGCGATATAGTGACCTGTTTGCGTGCTCAGCTCGACGCCGTCGATGACGAGCACACCCGAGCGGTATTGCGGCGGCTCCGGTTCGCGCGTGCCATCGCCGTGATCGGTGAGCACGATGAAGTTCAATCCTGCGCGCGCGGCCGCGGCGGCCACTTCGTCCGGCGTTCCGGATCCGTCGGAGCGGTTGGTATGGACGTGAAAGGAACCGATGGCCGTCGATGACGGGGGATCTGCAAAGACGAGGGCGCGCGGCGGGAGCGGAAGCAGCACCAAAAGAAAAGCGGCGGCCAGAACGGCCGCCGCCATCAGGATAAAACGTAACTTTCGCACGTCGCTATCGGTCTTCAGTTTTCAGTCATCAGTTTTCAAGAACTGACGACTCACCACTCCTACAGTCCCGCGGCCTTGCGAAGCGCGTCGGCGCGGTCCGTTTTCTCCCAGGTGAACCCTTCCTCGGTGCGCCCGAAGTGTCCGAACGCTGCGGTCTTCTTGTAGATCGGCCTCCGCAGATCGAGATCTTCGATGATGCCCTTGGGCGTGAGCTTGAAGTGCTCGCGAACGAGCTCGGTAATCTTGCCGTCGGCAATCTTGCCCGTTCCGTACGTGTCCACCATCACCGAGACCGGATCGGCCACGCCGATGGCATAGGCGAGCTGCACCTGCAGTTTCTCCGCGAGGCCGGCCGCCACGCAGTTCTTGGCGACGTAGCGCGCCATGTAGCAGGCCGATCGGTCCACCTTGGTGGGATCTTTTCCGGAGAAGGCTCCCCCGCCATGCGGCGCCGCACCTCCGTAGGTGTCGACGATGATCTTGCGGCCCGTGAGGCCGGCGTCGCCGTGCGGTCCGCCGACGACGAAACGGCCGGTCGGGTTCACGTAGATTTTCGTGTTCTTGTCCATCAGCGAGGCGGGCACGACGCGATTGATGATTTTCTCGACGAAGTCGGCGCGCATCTGCTCGTTGGTGACGTCCTCACGGTGCTGGCTGGAGATCACCACGGCGTCGACGCGCACGGGCTTGCGGCCTTCGTACTCCACGGTGACCTGAGACTTGCCGTCGGGACGGAGGTAATCGAGCACGGCGTCGCGCCGTGCGCACGACAGGCCCTTGACCAGCTTGTGCGCCAGCATGATGGGCAGCGGCATCAGCTCTTCGGTCTCGTTGCAGGCGTAGCCGAACATGAGCCCCTGGTCGCCCGCGCCGCCGGTATCGACACCCTGGCTGATGTCGGGCGACTGCTTGTGGATCGACGAGAGCACCGCGCACGTGTCGGCATCGAAGCCGTACTTCGCCCGGGTATAGCCGACGTCTCTGACGGCCGCGCGCGCCACTTCCTGAAAGTCGACGATCGCGTTGGTCGTAATTTCCCCGGCCATGACGACCAGGCCGGTCGTGACCAGCGTCTCGCATGCGACGCGGCTCTTCGCATCCTGCGCGAGGATGGCATCGAGGACTGCATCGGAAATCTGATCGGCAATCTTGTCGGGGTGTCCTTCGGTGACTGACTCCGATGTAAACAGATGGCGGCCGTCACGGCTCATTACGTTGCGCTCCTTCGCTTGTCGGCGCAACTGAAGTTGCGCCCTACGGGTGGAACAGATCCGTGAATTCTATCATGCGCGAGGGTGAAACCGGTCGTACACGGCGCGCAGCCGGGCTTCGAGCACGTGCGTGTAAATCTGCGTGGTCGAGAGATCGGCGTGCCCCAGCATCATCTGAATCGACCGCAGGTCGGCGCCGTGCTCGAGGAGATGGGTGGCGAACGAATGGCGCAGCACGTGCGGGCTCAGCGACCGCGGCAGGCCGGCTTTCATCCCGTAGCCCTTCAGGATTTTCCAGAACCCGACGCGTGTCAGGCTGCTGCCGCGTTTGGCATTGACGAACAGCCAGGGCGAGCTGCGCTTGCCGAGCAGGATGGGCCGGGCCTCGCGAATGTATTTCACGAGCCACGACGACGCCTCGTCGCCAATCGGCACGATGCGCTGTTTGTTGCCTTTCCCGGTGGTCGAGAGGTAACCGGCATCGAGGTTCAAGTCGCTGGCGCGCAGGCGGACCAGCTCGGTGACGCGCAGGCCCGTCGCGTACAACACCTCGATCAGCGCGCGATCTCTCAGCCCGCGCGCCGTGGTGACGTCGGGTTGCCTGATGAGGCGCTCGACCTCCTCGAGGCCGAGAAACTTCGGCAGCCCCGGCCACGCGCGGGGCGGTTGGAGATCGTCCGCGGGATTGACGCCGAGATGCTGGACGAGCACCGCAAAGCGGAAAAACCCTCTGACGGCAGCCACCATGCGCGCCACCGAGCGCGGCGAAAGGCCCTCGTTCATGAGGCTGTCGACAAACCGTTCGAGGTCGTGACGGCCGAGATCCCTCAGGGATTTGTCCTCTCCGGCGGCGAATTCTCCAAGCCGCTGGAGATCGCGGCTGTAGCTTTCGAGCGTGTGATCGGCGAGCCGCCGTTCGACACGTAAGTGCGTAAGGTAGGCGTCGACGAGATCATGGGCGGTTGACACTGTCGGAACGTGAGAGTAGCATCCGTCACTTTGTTGCGCTAAGGTTTCTTCATACCCCGATGCCCCATCGTTCGAAATATCAGCTGCTGCCAACCGAAGCCATCAACCCCGCGACGCTCGGCATCGACAAGGCCTCGTCGGCCGACATCATCGAGCTGATGCTGAACGACGACCGCAAAGTCCTGGCGGCCGTCCAGCGCGAAAAGCCGCGCATCGCCATCGGCGTCGACATCATCGTCGAGATGCTCCGCAAGAACGGCCGCGTCATCTTCGTCGGCGCGGGCACGAGCGGCAGGCTCGGGGTCGTCGAATCGGCGGAGATGCCGACGACGTTCGGCACCAATCCGGACTCGATTCAGGCCGTCATGGCAGGCGGCAAGGACGCGTTCCTCCACACCAAGGAGGGCGCGGAAGACAGCTACGAAGACGGGGCGCGGGCGATTACCCGGCTCAAGCCGACGAAAAAAGACGTCGTCATCGGTGTGTCGGCCAGCGGGATGACGCCCTACGTGCGGGGCGGACTGACGCGCGCGCGCAAGGCCGGCTCGAAGTCGATTTTCGTGACCTGCGATCCGCGGACCGAGCTCCAGATGTTCGTGGATCTGACGATCGCGCCGGCCGTCGGGCCGGAGGTCATCGCGGGCTCGACGCGCCTCAAGGCGGGCACGGCGACCAAGCTCGTGCTCAACATGCTGACGACCGCGGCGATGGTGCGCATCGGCAAGACGTACGGCAATCTGATGGTCGATCTCCACACGACATCGGAGAAAGCGCGCGAGCGCGCGCGCCGGATCCTCTCGATGGTGACGGGACTCGACAACGATCAGGCGGACGCCCTGCTGCAGAAGGCCAAATGGAACGTGAAGGCCGCGATCGTCATGCAGAAAACGAAGGGCGGCTACACCCAGGCCATCGCGCGCCTTCGCAAGGCACACGATTCGGTGCGTGAAGCCATCGGCGAAGATATCGAGCCGCGCCTGCGCGACCTTCTCCACCTGGATCCCACCGACACGAATCCGTAGTACATTTCGATCGTTGCTCAACGGTCTTCACACAGCGCTGTCGATGGCCTGTGTCGGCGTTCTTGTGTCGGTTGCCTCCGGCTCCGGCCTGACGCAGAGGCAGAGCGCCGGTCCGGCCGGCGGCGCGGCGCCATCGGGTGAAGTTCGAGCGATGTGGGTCCAGCGTGGGAGCCTTGCCTCGTCCAAAATGATCCTCGCCGCCGTCGAGATGGCCAGGGCGGGCGGCTTCAACACGCTCATCGTTCAGGTCCGCGGCCGCGGCGACGCGTTCTACGAGAGCCGCTACGAGCCGAGGTCGTTCGTCCTCGCGAGACAGCCCGCTTCGTTCGATCCGCTTGCCGTCATGCTCGCAACCGCGCACCGTGCGGGGTTGAAGGTCCACGCGTGGGTCAACGTTAACCTGGTGTCAGATCCCGAGCCGCCGGCGGCACGCCGGCACGTCGTGTACATGCATCCAGAATGGCTGATGGTGCCCCGGCCACTGGCGGCCGACCTTATCCGCATGAACCCGAAGAGCGCGGCGTATCTGAAACGCCTCTCGGACTACACGAAAGCGCGTACCGATCGTCTTGAAGGATTGTTTCTCTCGCCTCTTCACGAGGACGCCGTCGAGTACACCGTCCGGGTGATTGGCGATATCGCCGGCCGCTACGACGTGGACGGCATTCATCTCGACTATGTACGCTTTCCGAACGACGAGTTCGACTACAGCGCTCGCGCGCTCGAGGAATTCCGGTCGGCTGTCACCGCGACCGCGTCGGGTGCCGAGCGTCGCGAGTACGCGTCGCGGGCGCGCGGGCGGCCGTTCTTCTACACCGAGATGTTTCCGCAGCGATGGCAGGAGTTTCGCCGGGCGCAGATGACCGCGCTCCTCACGAAAATCCGTTCCACGGTGAAGGCGCGGCGGTCGAACGCCATGCTCTCGGCCGCCGTGTTTCCCGACGCGACCGAAGCCGCGAGCCGCCGCTTTCAGGAATGGGGTCGCTGGCTCGAGTCCGGACTGCTCGATGCGATTTGTCCGATGGCCTACACCACCGATCCGACGCTGTTTCGCGCGCAGATCACGAACGTGAAGCATCTGGCCGGCACCCGGCCAGTCTGGGCGGGCATCGGCGTGTACCAACTGTCCGCGAACGCCACGATCGAGAACATCCGTGCGGCGAGGCAACTGGGCGCCGAAGGGTTCGTGCTGTTTTCCTACGACAACCTGAACGCGTCGTACGTGACGACCGTGGCGAAGGAGGCATTCGCGCGGTGACCGATTTCTCGGGTGCCGCTGAAATTATCCAGCGTGGCGTGAACGAACGTGCGTTTCCCGCCGCGGTTGTCGAAGTCGGCCGGTGCGACATCGTGTTATGGCAGCAGGCCTTCGGACGGCTCGACGCCGACGCCGACGCCGATGCTCCCGCGACGCGGGCCGATACGATCTTCGATCTCGCGTCGCTGACCAAGGTCATCGCCACGACGAGTCTCGTCATGCGGCTGGTGGAGCGGGGAGCGCTCGCCCTCGATCTGCCGATTCGCGAGCGGATTCCCGAATGGCGCGGACACGATCGCGAACACGTGCTGCTGCGTTCGCTTCTCAGCCACAGCTCGGGCCTCACCGCCTGGCTTCCCTTCTTCCGCGACTATGCCGGCCGGCAGGACTTCCAGCACGCGATCTGCGCGCTGCCGCTCGAATACGAGCCCGACACGCAGTCGATCTACAGCGATCTGGGGTTCATGCTCCTGGGCTTCATCGCCGAAGATGTTGGCGACGATCCGTTCGCGCGGCAGGTCGACCACCTGCTCCGCCGCATCACCGCCGGACCGCTGCTCTTCAATCCACCCGCGGATTTGCGTCCGAACATCGCGCCCACCGAGCACGACGCGTGGCGCGGCCGTCGTCTGGTGGGTGAAGTCCACGACGAGAACTGCTGGGCGCTAGGCGGGGCCGCGGGGCATGCCGGGTTGTTTGGCACCGCTGGAGCGGTGGGAGATTTCGCGCGGGCCATGCTGGGCGCGCTGAATGGCACCGATGGCAGGCTTGGAAGCGTGAAGACCGTGCGCACGTTCGTGACGGGCGCCGGTGTCCCCGGATCGCGCGCGCTCGGGTGGGACACGATGCTGCCAACCTCCTCGTGTGGAACCAGGATGTCGGCTTCCGCATTCGGCCACACGGGATTTACGGGTACGACGCTGTGGATCGATCCGGAGCTCGGACTCTATGTGGTGTTTTTAACCAACCGCGTCAATCCGACGCGCGAGAACACGGCCATACAGCAGGTGCGTCCCGCGCTGCACGATGCCGTCATCGCGGCGGTGACGTAGGTCCGCCTCTGGGCCCGAATGGATTCGGTCCATCGGGACCCGGGCGGAATGTTCCGGGGCCGCCGCGTCCGCCTCGATCGGACCCGTCCTGCCCGCCTCGACCACCACGTCCTCCAGGTTGAGGACCTCTTCCACCAGGTGGCATGCCGCCGCCACCACCAGCACCACCAGGACCGCCGGCGCGTGGTGACATTTCCATTCCGATGAACTGCCACTCGTTGTAGCGGTTCTTGCCTTTGTACAGACGAATCGACTGTCCTGTGTTCTTGCTGGTGACCCCGACGATGGGGCCACCGCGCCCGGTCGACGGGCCGATGCCGCCAATTGGTCCAGTGCCACCAGGTCCTGTCGGGCCGGTGCCTCTGCCCTGGCCACCGGTGCCGCCCGGGCCTTGCGGACCCGTGTTGCGTCCTCCCGTACCCTGGCCTGGCCCCTGCGGGCCCATGCCTGGTCCCGAACCCTGCGGACCGGTTCCACTCGACATGTACAGCATCTGGAACTCGCCGTCTTTGTTGGGCGACAGGGGATCCTTGAACTTCTTGCGCAGCATGCGCTGCTCGATGAGCACGTCGAGGGTCGACGGAGACTGGTTGGCGAACTTCCGCTGATACTGGTTGATGGCCCTGGCGTACTGCTCGCCCCGGAAGATCAGTTCTTCCTCTTTGTCGCGGCGAACCATCTGCGACCAGGTCGGAAGGGCGACGCTCAACAGGACCGCCATCACCGACATGGCGACAAGGAGCGCGGCCATCGCGTAGCCCCGTGAACTTGATTTTGCCGGTAAATTCCTGATATAATTGTAGTTACACACTTTTTCCTACGGTGATATCTATCATAACAGGACTCGGTCAATTGAGAAAATACACGCTGTGGGCGCTGGTCGTGGGCGCCGGTCTCTCGACGTACGCCTGCGACAAGCTTCCCCTCCTTGCGCCACAGCAGTCGACCATCACGTTGTCGACCGCAAACAGCATTGTGCAAGCCAATGGGGTGACGGAGGTTCGCGCCACCGTGCTCGAGCAGAGCGGGACGCCCGTCCAGAACGGGACGACCGTGACCTTTACCAGCACGCTCGGAGCGATGACGCCCAACGACGCCCGCACGTTGAACGGTGTCGCGGTGACGCAGTTCCGCGGCAACGGGCAGTCGGGGAAAGCGACGATCAAGGCCATCTCGGGCAGCGCGGCCTCCGACGCGCTCGAGTTGTCGGTCGGGGCGGCGGCGACCGGCCGGGTCAGCCTGACGGCGAACCCGTCAACGGTGCCCTCGTCGGGCGGCACGACCACGATTACCGCCGTGGTCGTCGATGCGTCGAGCAACCCGATCGCCAACGTGCCCGTGACGTTCTCGACGACCGCCGGGTCGTTGAGCGCGCAAGTCGTCAACACGGACCTGAACGGGCGAGCGTCGAGCGTCCTGACGACGTCGCGCGAAGCGACCGTGACGGCGATAGCCGGCGCCATTACGTCATCGGGGCTCACGATTTCGGTTTCGGTCAGGCCGACGGTCTCGATTGCCGTCGCATCCGGCACGACGCCGACCAGGGGCGGCATCACCACGTTCTCGGTCACGGCGAACACGGCGACCGGAGGCGCACCGCTGCAGAGCGTGGTGGTGAGCTATGGCGACGGATCGTCCGACGATCTCGGTGCGGTCAACGGTACCGTCTCGGTCCAGCATATCTACGGAGATGATGGAACGTTCACGCCGAGCGTGACGGCCACCGACACGTCCGGCGCGACAGCGACGGCGTCCACCGTGATCGTGGTCCAACCCGTCCTGGTGAGCATCTCTGTAACTCCGCAAACCACGCCGCGGCTCTATAACTTCACGGCGAACGTCACGGCTGGCGTGACCGTGGCCAGCTACACGTGGACCTTCGGAGACGGCACGAGTGATACGACCACAGGCGCGGTATCAAGCCACCTGTACGCCACGGCAGGTACCAAGGAAGTGACGGTCACGATCCGGACGTCGACGAACGTCACGGCGAAGGGCGTCACCACCATCACCGTTCCCTAAGCAAGCTGCCAAAAAAAAACAAAAGATCAGAAGATCAGAAGATCAGAAGAAATTTCTTCTGGTCTTTTGATCTTCTGTTCAGATGTTCTGATCTTCTGTCTTGAGTGCCTTACCAGTCCGAATAGTTCGTCCCTTCGAGGCTTATCCCGGGCGCGCCGCTTTTCACTCCCGAGATTCCAGGGACTTCGTCCGGATTCGAGGGATCGGGCTCCGACATCTGGGTCTGCCAGGTGTCGGCCGAGTCCGTGATGGGATCTTTCGGAATCTGTCGAAGGTAGTGTTCCGTGACGAGCGACGAGAGGTCGGGCGGCCATTTGCCCTTGTCGGCCAGGTACTGATCGAGGGCGTCGTTCATGCGGAAGAGGTTCTCCCTGAGCACGGCCTCCTTGGCGCGCCGCACGCTCGTCGTGTGCATCTGGATCGCGATCCCCGCCAGGATGACGATCAGGGTAATGACGATGAGCAGCTCCATCAGCGTGAAGCCGCGCGCCTGCCGCGCCGAAGCCTTGGCGGAGGCAGGTGCCGTCGCGATGGGGCGTCTGTTACCAGTCACGATAGTTCGTCCCGTCGAGCGCCTTGCCGGTGCTCTTTGTGTACACGTCAAACACGTTCTGTCCACCCCACGATCGGGTATCGGGCTCGTCGCGCGTGGACCGCAATCCCCACTCCGAGGTGCGCGTCATCGGGTCCCGCGGAATGCGGCGCAGGTAGCGCAGCTTCCGGCCGGTCGTGTCGTTGGCGGGCGTGACGCCGGCGACGAGAATTTCGAGCGTGGGCGGATACCCTTCGGCGTCGTTGTCGACGTCGTTCGCCGAGACCAGGTTCTGCTCCACCGCGTCGTGATACTTGTCGATGGCGAGGCGGATTTCACGAAGGCTGCGGCGCAACTCGATTTCGCGATTGCGCTGCATGGTGACACGCGCCAGGGGAAGCGCGACCGATGCGAGGATCCCCACAACGGCGGTGACGATCACCATTTCGATGAACGTGAAGCCCCGCTGTTTCACACCCTTTATCGTACGACAATCGAAGCGGGCGCAAACCGGACCGGAATCGTTCCGCCGTTGGGATTGGCCATCACGCCGCTGACGGTCAACTGCCCGGTGCCCGCGCCTACCGCGTCGAACTGGAACGCCGCGAGCAGCCCCGAGCCGGACGCGCCGACGCTGTCGCCCGTGCGCACGAAGGCGATATCGATGCGGCCGGTCGCGGCATCGCTCGTCGGCGTGAACACGACGTTGGTGCCGTTCTGGCGCATGAAGCTGCCCTCCTGCACCATCCGCATGCGCAGGATCGCCGGGTTGTAGGTCACCGTCAGCGTCACGGTGGTGGCCCGCGAGACGTTGTTGACGTAAATCGGCACGAGATACGGTCCCGCGCCCACTCGAATTTCGCCCGTCGGCGGCGTAATCGACACTTCGGCCGTCGGCGCCAGCGTCGTCATCGCCGCGGCCGTCGTTTGCGGCTGGGCACCCGGCGCCGTCTGGCCCTGAGGCTGAGGCGGCTGCAACGGCGGCGGTTGTGTCGGCGCAGGGGGCGTCGTGAATTGCCCCGCTGCGCCCGTCTGCGGCGCGCTCGGGCTTGGTCCTCCCGGCGGAACCGGCTGTGCCTGCGGGTACGGGCGCGGTCGCGGGTCCGGGAGCCGGCTCTTCCGGCGGTGGCGGAGCGATGAGCGGCGGCGGGCCCGTCAGACCGAAATTCTGGTTCGTGCCCACGTAAATCGGGTTGAGGTCGCGCTGGTTGAATTCGTGCGTCCGGATGATGCGTGGCGTCAGCAGCATCACGATATCGGTTTGCGCGATTATGTCGTCGGACTGCCCGAAGAAGTATTTCAGGATGGGCACCTGCATCACGCCGGGCACGCCCGTCATCGACCGGCGCTCGTCGTCCTGGAGCAGGCCCGCGAGCAGATGCGACTCGCCGTCGCGCAGCCGCAGTTTCGTGGTGACGCTGCGGGTTGGAAACGACGGTGCCGGCGACCCCCCGACCAGCCGGGTCGGTCCGAGCGTGTCGTTCGACATGATCAGGTCGAGCAGGATGTCGCCTTCCTCCGTGACGAGGCGCGGCGTCGCCTGGACGCTGATGCCGACCGTGCGGAAGTTGTACGACGACACCGGATTGATGTTCGGGCCGCCGCCGGCGATGGGCGAAAACGAGGTTGCCAGATACGGCTCGTCCGCACCGACCTTGAGGGTCAGCTGCGCGCCTTCCGAACCGCGCAACTGCGTCGTCGCGAGGAATCGCGTGTCGACGTCGGACGCGAGGAATTTGACGATGGCCTGCGGCACGGTCAGGTAGAAGTCGGCCGTGCTGACACCCTGCGAGACGGTGTTCAGGTTGAAGGGCCGGCCGTCGGTCGTGCCGCTCGCTCCGCTCGGCGCGCCGACCGCGCCCGGTGGCGCCTGCTCCGGCGAGAAGATCCCGCCGATCTGCTTCTGGGACAGATTCACGCCCAGCTCTTTCGCACGCGCGCGGCTGACCTCGAGGATTTCGACGTCGAGCGTGATTTCGGCCCGCGGCTTGTCGTTGCTAATCACGAGCTCGCGGATGACCGAGACCACGGGTTCGGTGGCGCGAACCGTAATCGTGTTGTTCGTCTTGTTCGGGATGATCACCGGCGGAATCGTGACGCCCGTCGTCGTTCTCGTGATGGCCGTCAGCATGGTGGTCAGCTCGGTCGCGTCGGCGTACGAGAGCGGAATCGTGAGCGCGACCTGACGCTCGGTACTTCAGGCGGTTCGGCGCCGAATCGAGCGCCACGACGATCGTGCGGTCGTCGAGCACGGTGAAGAAGAAGCCATTGGACGAGAGCAGCGTGTTGAGCACCTGCTCGATCGATCCGGTGAGCGTGGTCGTCACCTGGCGATCCTGGAAGCTGGCGTCGTAGATGACGTTGATGCCCGTCGCGTTGCTGATGAACGTGAGGATATCGCGCAGGCTGGCCGCCGTGAACCTGTATTCGAGCGGCGCTCGCGATGCCGGATTGAGGGTCGGCGTCACGCTGGTCTGGCGTGCCGCGTCGCGCAGCTGCACGATTGGCGGCTTGGGACGCCCGGCCTCGATGCGATCCCGAATCGTCCGCTCGAGGATGACGGTCTTGTCGATCGCCTGCGTATTGCCCGGGCTCGTACTCGACCGTTCGTCGATACTCCTGAAGCGCGGCGTCGAGCTGGTCCTTGGCTTCCAGTTGCCGCGCGCTGTCGAAGTGCACGCGCGAGGCGTTCAGCATGGCGCGCTCGAGCGCGATGCGGTACTCGGGGATCTCCGGGCTCGCCTGCATCGCCTGCCGGTAATACGTGACGGCAGAATCCCAGTCGCCAACCTTGGCGCGCTCTTCGCCCCGTTTGAAGGCCTGGCCGGCCGCGCAGCCGGAAAGGAGAGCGAGGACGAACAAGAGCACGAAGGCTCTGGAGGGTCGTGTCATGTCGTGACGCTATTGCCCAGTTTGTCTGATGGTTTGGCGCCCGCGCCCGTCCAAATACGCGAGATCGACCGATTCTACGCCTATCCTTAATATCTGATATCGGCCCTCGACGACCTCACCTTCACGGCCGTGGTACACGCTTCGGCCGTCGCTGAGAATCGCGATCCTTCCGCCCGGCTTCTTCGGATCGGCCATATCGCCGATGTACTTCAGCGCGATGCGCGGCAGAGGGGGCGGAGGTGGCGGCCCGCTCGCGACCGTCTCGGGGTCCGGCACTTTCGTCCATGCCGTCGGCTGCGGCGGCGGGGGTGGTGGCGCCGGCTTGAACCTGAACGGATTCCGCGTGCTGGCCTCCGGTTCGGGCCGCTCGGCCTGAAGCGCATCGAGATTCACGCCGGCGAACGGATGATTCGTACCCGCCGGCGTCGTCTGCGTGCCCGTCGAAGCGGCCGGAGCCTGCGCCGGCATGGGCGCGCTGCCGCCGCGCACGGTCCACATCGCGATCGCCAGGACGGCCAGGGCGATCGACGCCAGCGTCAGCTCACGTCGGCGCTTAGGCTCCATCGGGCCCCACGTGGTAGTAGGTCGACAGGCTCAGGTCGAACGTGAGCGACGCGCCGGGCTCCTGTGACTCTGACGAAGCGCGATGCTGTCGATCACGATGAAGTCGGTACCTGATTCCACCTGATAGATGAAACGGCGGATGTCGTCGTAGTCGCCGCGCAGCGACATCGACATGTGCATGCGCGCGAGCGAGGCGTCTTTTTCGGATTCGCGATCGCCCTGCCGCCCCGACCAGGCGAGATTGTGCTGCTCGGCGAGCTGCGACAGCCGTAGGTACGAGGCACCGCGCGCCTGCGCGAAGTTGGGAGGCAGGACGTCCTTGTAAAACGCCTTCAGCGCCGCGTCGGTGCGGTCGCGCCCCTGGGCCATGCCGCGCGCTTCGTTGTCTTCCCGCTGGGCCGCCTGCAGTTGCTGGAGGGATGCCTGCGCCTGTACTTCGGCGCTGCGCACGCGGGCGCTGAGCGGCAGGATCACGCCGGTGTACACCACGACGTTCAGGAGCAGTCCGGCCGCAACCGGAATGGTGACCCGACGCTTTTCGTGAAAGATGCGCTTAAGGGGCAGGCGCATATTTCCCCTCGACCGTGGCCAGCACGAGACCACTCTCGCTATGTTCGTCCTGCAGCGGAAAGACGTCGCTGAACACAGCCGTCTTCTCCAGGTTCGCCATGAATTCTTCGATGTCGTCGACGCTGCGTGCCGCCACGGTGATCTGCACCGTGATGGCGCCGTCCTTTTCCACTCTCGGCCGGAGCGACGTGATGCGCGCCTCGTCGGGCAGCGTGGTCTCGAATCGGTTCAGCAGATCCGTCCACGAGAACAGGCGCTGATTGATGATTGTGTTCGCCTCGCGCGCCGCCGTGGAGATCAACTCGAGCTGCTTGGCGTCGAGGGCCTGCCGTGTCTGAGCGGCGTGCGTGCGCAGCTCCTGCGTGCGCGCTTCTGCGGCGGCCGCCTGGCTTCTCACCCCCGAGTAGCCCCTGGTGAGCATGACGAGCTGCGTGACATTGAACACCGTGAAGGCGCCGACGAGAAGCGCCGTCGCGGCGAGCACGCCATGGACGCCGCGCTCGTTGTAGAACGGACGAGTGGAAAGGTTGGTGCGCAGCATGACGTTCAGGCCGCCTGCTCACGCGCCAGCAGGCCGACGAGCGGCGCGAGCGCGTCGAGCAGCTCCGCGGTTGCGTTAATCCGATCCATCAGGCTCGCGGCGCCCCGCGGATCGATCGTGTCGACCCTGGCATTGAGCCGCTGCTCGAGCGCGCGCCGCAGGTATTCGGCGTCGTGGCCGCCGTCGGCTGGCAGGCCGCCGCCCGCGAGCACCACGCGGTTGAACCCGGCGCCGCTGAGGCGATCTTCGTAGTACATGGCCGTCTGGTGGACCATGTCCGCCAGGCTGCCCTCCCCTTCGGCCGTCCGGTTCCGAAAGAAGACCAGGTGGCGTCCCCTGAGAATCGCCATCGACGCGTCTTCGTGCGTGACGTGCACGAGCAGCCAGTCGTCGGAGGGGGCCCCGGGACCGGCCAACACGGCGTTGATGACGTTGAAGGTCGACAGGTCGACGATCCCCGCTTGCGCGCCCGCTTCTTCGCAGGCGGCTTCGTATTCCCGCACGATGTCGCGGCGGGCCATCGCCACGACAAACTCGGTGCTGCCGTCGGCCGCCTTCAGCCCGGGCACATAGCTCAACTGCGCGTCCTCGATCCGGAACGGCGCCGCCTTGCGTACCTGCCACCTGATGAGCTCGTCGAGATCGCGCGCGCGCTCGGGCACTTTCTCGAACTTGAGAATCGACACCTTGGCGACCGAGTCGGGGAGGGCCAGCGCGACACGCCTGGGCCGCTGTCCCATGCGCTCGAACACGCGTTGCAGCGCAGAGGCCACCAGCTTCGGATCGGCGATGTTGGTGTGGTTGAGCGCGGGAATGACGACACCGCCCGCGAGGGGTTCCATCGCATGCGCCGTCACCGACAGGTTGCTGCCGCTCCCGCTCACCGACGCGGCCGACACCATGTTGCGCGCGATCTGCACGGCAACGGTCGGCGGCGCGGCGGCGAGGAACGATTTACTCAACAAAGGTCACCTTGTTGATTTCGCGGAGCGTGGTGGCGCCCTGTAACACTTTTTCCACCGCCGACTCGCGCAGGAACCGCATGCCTTCGTCGTGCGCCATCTTCTTGATTTCCGAGGACGGACGCCGGCCGAGAATCATTTCCCGGATGGAGTCGGTGAGGTCGAGCAATTCGCAGATGGCCATGCGGCCCTTGAACCCGGTTCCACCGCAGTCGATGCACCCGCCGCCTTCGTAGAAGATGTGCGTGTCGGCGAGCGCGGGATCCATGGCCGATTCCTCGAGCAGCGCGCGCGGGACTTTCACCGGCCGTTTGCAGTGCGCGCAGATGATGCGCACCAGGCGCTGGGCGAGCACGCAGTTGAGCGCCGACACGAACTGATAGGGCTCGACGCCCATGTTCAGGAACCGTCCCAGCACGTCGATGACGTTGTTGGCGTGGACGGTGGTGAACACGAGGTGGCCCGTCAACGCCGACTGGATGGCAATCTGCGCCGTTTCCGGGTCGCGGATCTCGCCCACCATGATCTTGTCGGGATCGTGGCGCAGAATCGACCGCAGCCCGCGCGCGAACGTCAGCCCCTTCTTTTCGTTGATCGGAATCTGCGTGATACCCCGCAGCTGGTATTCGACCGGGTCCTCGATCGTGATGATCTTGTCTTCGATCGTCTTGATCTCGGACAGCGCCGCGTAGAGCGTGGTCGTCTTGCCGCTCCCCGTCGGGCCCGTGACGAGCACCATGCCGTACGGCTCGGCGATGTACTTCCGGAAACGCTTCAGCTCGGTCTCGGGAAACCCCAGAATGTCGAGCCGCAGCTCGCGGAACTGCTCGCTGATGGATTCCTTGTCGAGGATGCGGATGACCGCGTCCTCGCCGTGCACGCTCGGCATGATCGAGACGCGGAAGTCGATCGTCTTGCCCGGCACCTTGAGCTTGAAGCGTCCGTCCTGCGGCACGCGCTTCTCGGCGATGTCGAGCTCGGCCATGACCTTGATGCGCGAGATGATCGGCGAGTGGAACTGCTTGGCGATCGCCCGCATGGCGGGCTGCAGCACGCCGTCGATCCGGTACTTGACGTGCACCGCGTCGTCGCCCGTCTCGATGTGGATATCGCTCGCGCGGCGCTGGATGGCGGTGAAGATCGTCGAATCCACCAGCTTGATCACGGGGCTGATGTCGCTCGTCAGCCGCTCGACGGTGAGGTTCTCGTCGAGGTTGTCGTCGTCCTTGAGCAGCTGAATCTGGAAGCTCTCGGTCGCCTCTTCGAGCACGCGCTGCGAGCTCTCGCTTTTCTTCAGGATCGACTCGATGGCCGAACGGGCCCCCACCGTCACGGTGATCGGGGTGCCAAGCAGCTGCGAGAGCTCGTCGAGCAACGGCAGGTCGGTCGGATCGGGCACGACGATGACCAGGGCCTTGCCCTGCCGTCGGAACGGAACGAACGAATACCGCAGCATCAGATCGGCGGGAATCGAGCGGAACAGCTCCTGGTCGATCGGAAACTGCTCCATGTCCACGAACTCGAGCCGGTACCGCTTGGCCAGACGCTGCGCGGCCTCGTATTCGGCGCGGCGCTCGTCGGCGGAGACGGCTATCTGGGGGTCGGGCATATAGAGTAGATATCGGCTGTTCCTGTGCCGGGTCGTGTTTCTTCCCGGACCTCGTTACACAAACCTGCTCACTGGTTCACGACCGAGCTGAGCTGGAAGAGCGGCATGTAGAGCGCCAGCACCAGCAGCGCGATGACGACGCCCATGGCGACCAGCAGCGCCGGCTCGATGACCGTGACGAAACGGCTGACCGCCGTTTCCACTTCCTCGTCGTAGAAGTCGGCCAGACTGCTCAGCATGTCCTGCAGCGAGCCGGTGGACTCTCCGACCTCGATCATCTTCAGCGCCACGTCCGGCACAACCCGGCGCGCGGCGAGCGATGCCGCCAGTCCCTGCCCCTCCCGCACGTTCTGGGTGACGATGTCCAGTTCCTTGCCGATGTACTGGTTGCCGACCGAACGTGCAGTCACCTCCATCGAATTCACGAGCGGGATGCCGCCGCCCAGGAGCGTGCCCAGCGTGCGGGCCATCTGTGCCGTGATGAACTTGCGCACCGTCCCGCCCACAATCGGAATCGTCAGCAGCGCATGGTCGAACTGCGCCCGCTGGCCCGGCTGGCGAATCCAGGCGGCGAACGCGAGGCTTCCGATCGCCACCGCGCCGATGAGCAGGAGAAACTGCTGCTGCGCGAAATTGGAGATGCCCAGGATGATGCGCGTCGACAGCGGCAATTCGGCGTTGAAGCCGGCGTAGAAATCGCTGAACGCCGGCACGACTTTCAGCACGATGATGCCAACGAGCACGACCGCGAGCAGCACGAGGATGACCGGGTAGATCAGCGCGGAGACGGTTTTCCGGCGAATCGTGTCCAGCACCTTCTCGTAGACGACGTACCGCCGCAGAATGGCGTCCAGGTTGCCGCTTCGCTCGCCCGCCAGCAGCGACGCCGTGTAGACGCGGGGAAACAGCGTACCGTGCTCGGTAAAGGCTTCCGACAGGGCCGTTCCGCCCCTCACCTTCTCGTGCACGTCGTCGAGCACACCGCGGAACACCGGGTTCACGACCTGATGGCGCAGTAGATCTATAGACTGCACCAGTGGCATTCCGGCCTTCAGCAACGTGGCGAACTCTTGATTGAATACGAGGAATTCGTGCCGGGAGATTTTCTGGCGCTTCAGAAACGTGGTGCCGCCGCTGAGCACGCTTCGCTTGCGGAGCGAAAGGACGTGCAGGCCCTGGGCTTCGAAATCATGGCGAAGGCGCGCTTCGTTTTCCGCCGCGTAGGTGCCTTCGACGATTTCGCCGGCCGCCGTCACCAACCTGCATCGGAATTCCATGCTAAGTGGCTGAAATTATAACAGGTTGTCGGCTATCCGCGGCTGCACAGATTGGCACGGACGGCGCTAGCGAAGCAGCCCGAGAATCCTGGACACGTAGGCCTGCGTCTCGCTGTACGGAGGAATCCCCCCGAACTTCCGGACCGCCCCCTCGCCGGCGTTGTAGGCGGCCAGCGCCAGCGGCAGCTCGAACTGGTCGAGGAGGCTCCTGAGATGTCTCGTGCCGGCCTCGATGTTGGCCGCCGGGTCGTACGGGTTGCGGGCGCGATACTGGCGCGCCGTTTCCGGCATCAACTGCATCAGTCCCATCGCTCCCTTGTGCGATCGCGCGCGGGGCTGAAACGCCGATTCCACCTGGATGAGCGCTTTCACGAGACGTGCGGGCACGCCGTTGCGGTCTGACGCGCTCTCGATGATGGGATCGTAGACGGTCTTCCCGATCAGCACGCCGGTGGCCTCGGGCACGATCACGTCCACGGCGGCCGCCTGCGTCTCTTCGGGATACGGCACCTCGTCGGGCGCAATCTTCAGAACGACCGATCGATCGAAGGTCATCTCTCCCCCGCCGCGCAGCGAGACGATGATGCGATCGCCCTCGAAGCGGTGGCTCTTGACCGACATCGACCGCGACTCAGAGAAAAAGATCAGCTCTGCCGAAGCGGGTGTGGCGATGGCCAGGGCGATGAGGGCGAAGACAACTTTCATGGTCAGCTGATGGGTTGCACGTAGGCGTGGAATACGCGCACACCAAGCTCGCGCGGATCGCGATTGGCGCCATTGGTGATCACGGCCGGCACATACGATTTATCGACCGAAATCCTCAGATCCACCACATCGGCCGTTCCGAGCTGGGCAGCGGTGATCGTGGGCTTGCGAAGCACCTCTTTCTTCGGTTCGAGCACGAACGAGTCGATCGTCTGATCGCCGAGGGTGACGGTCACCTGCTGGGGTTGCGAAAACAATCCCGGCGAATCGAGGTGCAGATACAGCATCACGTCCTTTTTCGGATTTCTGAACGACAGGACGGCTTCCTTCCGCGTCCACTGCCATTCGACGGCGGCGTTATCGGGCGGTGTTTCCGCCGCGTGCCAGCCTTCCTTGAACATGACGAAAATACCTTCGGTCCGCTTCAGCAGATCGAGATTGCCGACGACGTAGGAACGCCGATCGTGGATGGTGCCAACCAGCGGGAGGCGCGAGTCCGAGGCGTTCGAATAGAGGCCCATGAGCACTTTGGTCGTGCCCTCGTGCGGCAAGATCGGCACGAACATCGTTCTGGTGTATTCGACGGTCTGCCCCGGCTTCCACTGCGTGGTCGTAATGGGCGGGTCGTGATCGTCGGCCCACAGCCGTTCGTTGTCGGCGTCGAGGAAGTGCACGAACACCCGGAAGTCCTCGGTGATTTTCGGCGCATCGTTCGCCACGACGAACTTGTAGGTGACTTCGACGGGGCTGCCCAGCGGCACGCGCGTCTGCTTGACGGAAAACGAGGGCGTGGCGACACCAGGCGGTTCTGGCTCTTCCTTGCGGCAGCCGGCCACGGCGGTCACAACTACACCGATGACGGCCACCCAGGCCATGCTCAGGACAGTTTTTCTCATCGTCAAGACGTGATGGCTGAGACGGTTAAACCCGAAAAGAATCAACATTATAACCGGGTTGCCGCACCATGGCTAATCTGTTAAAGTCGCGCTCACATGTCGCTTGAAGCGCTCGGGATGGTCGAAACCAAAGGGCTCATCGGATCGATAGAGGCGGCTGACGCCATGGTGAAAGCGGCCAACGTCGTGCTCGTCGGCAAGGAGTACATCGGCGCCGGATACGTCACCGTGATGGTGCGGGGCGACGTCGGCGCTGTCAAAGCGGCCACCGATGCGGGGGCCGCTGCCGCCCGGCGCGTCGGAGAGCTCGTGTCGGTGCACGTCATTCCACGGCCACACGGCGAAGTCGAAAAAATTCTACCCAAGTCGTAACACCGGCGGGACATGGCGAGTCCTCAACCCGTTTCCTCTTCCAAAAGCTCCGATCGCGATCTCGCTTCGATGGCCGAGGCGCGCGCGCTCGCGCGGCGCGCCAGGCAGGCTCAAGCAGAGATCGCCGAGCTCTCGCAGGAACGGATCGACGCGATCGTCGACGCGATGGCCGCGGCCGTCGCTCCGCAATGCGAGGCGCTCGCGAAGCTGGCGGTCGAAGAGACTGGATACGGCGTCGTCGCCGACAAGGTTCAAAAGAACCAGTTTTCCGCCGATCGCGTGTATCGCTTCATCCGTCCGATGAAGACCGTCGGCGTGCTGAACCGCCTGGACGATCGCAAGATCGTCGAGATTGCCGAGCCGTTCGGCGTGGTGGCGGCGGTCGTGCCTTCCACCAATCCAACATCGACGGCCATCTACAAGATCCTCATCTCCCTCAAGGCGCGCTGCGCGATTGTCATCAGCCCGCATCCGTCTGCCGTTCGCTGCATCACGCGCGTCGCCGAGATCATGAACGAGGCCGCGCGCGGCGCGGGCGCGCCGGAAGGCAGCATCAACTGGATGACGATCGTCACGCTCGAGGGCACCCAGGAGCTGATGAAGAGCCGCGACGTGGCTGTGATTCTTGCCACGGGCGGGATGGGACTCGTGCGCGCTGCCTACAGTTCGGGCAAACCGGCCTATGGCGTCGGCCCCGGCAACGCCCCGTGTTACGTCGAAGGGTCGGCGGATATCAGGAAAGCGGCGTCAGACATCATCGTCGGCAAGACCTTCGACAACGGGCTGCTGTGCTCGTCTCCAAATTCGGTCGTGGTGGATGCGGGCATCAGCGAGGAGCTGAAGCGTGAATTCGTGGGTCAGGGTGCGTATTTCCTGAATGCGGCTGAAATCGATGCCGTCACGCGGGTCCTCGTCTCGCCGCAGCGGTTGCCGAATCCCGCTCTGGTTGGCCGAGCGGCCACGTTGATTGCCGAGAAGGCCGGCATCACGGTGCCGTCGGGTACCCGGGTGCTCGTCGCGCCGCTGGCAGGCGTTGGCCGCGACTATCCCCTCTCGATCGAGAAATTGTGCCCGGTGCTCTCCTGGTACGTCGTGGCCGACTGGCGCGAAGGCTGCGAACGGTGCAAAGAGATCCTGCGATACGGCGGCATGGGGCATACCATGTCGATCCACTCCCGGAACGACCAGATCATCCTGGAGTTCGGGCTCAAGAAGCCGGCCTTTCGCATCGTCGTCAATACCCCGACGACCCATGGATCCGTTGGCATGACGACCGGGCTGGATCCCGCCATGACGCTGGGATGCGGTGGGTGGGGTGGCAACATCACCTCGGACAACATCTCGCCGAAGCATCTGTTGAACATCAAGCGGCTCGCGTACCAGACACAACCAGCAAAGGGATCCGTCGCGCACGCCACGGCGTCAGCCGGCGCGCCGCCCGTTGTGGTCTCACCACTCGTGCGCGCCGGTCTGAACCCCGATGTGCTCGGCCCGCGCATCGACCAGTTCCTCGCCTCGCGGGGCTTTGCGGGGTCTGACCCCCGTAACAGTACGGGGGTCAGACCCAGGTACGCAGCGGCCTGCTGAATCTGGACCCGGTCAAAAGCCGGCGGCCTTTGTGTGTGAAGAGGATGTCCGCCAGGCGGTTCGCGCGGGGCTGAAAATCGTGCTCGACAGCCGCTCCATCGTCACCCCGGCCGCGCGCGATCTCGGCGAAGAAAAGCGTGTGTTCGTCGATGCACGTTAGTGCACGTTCCCGCACGATTACAAAGTTGTTATTGGCTGCATTCTGATCGTCTTTGGTTGGTTGACCCGACCTAAACGCCGTGTTACGCTCCGATTCGGCTTTCCCCCAAGTCAGATTTCTGCTCGCTGTTGCCGGTCGTCTCTGTTGTTGGACCGCGTCAGGGACGAAATGCAGTAGTGCTGTAAGTAGAATTGATGAAATTCTGGTTATTGCTGCGGATAGCAGCTGCGATCGGCGTCAGCATATCGATTGCTGGATGTGGCCGGGGCCAAAAGACCGTCAACGTGACGGTGACGCCTCCGGCTCCGCCCGTGGCTGCCGTCGCCCCGCCGCCCGCGCCCGTCAAGGATCCGGTTGAAGACCTCATAGCAGAATCGCAGCGGCACTTCGCGGCCGGCGAACGGGAGCTCGCGCTGGGCCACCTCGAGCAGGCCCGCGCCTCCTTCGATCTCTCGGTCGACGTGCTCTTGAAATCGCCCTACGGCGCCCGGTCCGAGCCGCGCATCCGCAAGCAGTTCGACGGTTTGATCGAGCGGATCAGCGCGCACGAGATCACCGCCCTTTCGCAGGGCGACGGCTTCGTCGAGAAAAAGACCGAGCCGGCCATGATCGACGAGCTGCTGGCGATTTCGACCTTCGATCCGCCGGCGCCGACGACGGCCACGCAAAACACCGTGGCGAGCGACCTCAGCCAGACCAGCCACGACATCGACATCCCGCTCAACAACAAGGTTCTGTCGTACATCGAGCTCTTCCAAAGAGGGCGCATGCGCGAGTTCCTCGCCGAGGGGATGCAGCGTGGCGTGAAATATCTGCCGATGATCCAGGCCGAGTTCCGCGAGCAGGGGCTGCCGCTCGACCTGGCCTACATTCCGCTCATCGAGAGCGCGTTCAAGAACACCGCGCGCTCGCGCGTGAAGGCGACCGGCATGTGGCAGTTCATGAGCTACACGGCGCGCGATCACGGGCTGGAGCTGAACTGGTACGTCGACGAGCGTTCCGATCCGGAGAAGGCGACGAAAGCCGCGGCGCAGTATCTGAAGACGCTGAACGACATGTTCGATGGCGACTGGCACCTGGCCATGGCTTCCTACAACGGTGGCCCTGGACGTGTGCAGCGGGCGGTGAAGCGATCGGGCAAGTCGGATTTCTGGGCGCTGACCGCGACGTCGCGCTATCTGCCGCGCGAGACGCGCGAGTACGTGCCGATGATCCTGGCGGCTGTGGTCATCGCGAAAAACCCGGCGCAGTACGGGTTCACGCTCGAGCCCGAGATGCCGCTCACCTATGAAAAGGTGCCGGTGAACGATGCGATCGACCTTCGGTTGGTGGCGGAGTGGGCCAACGCTCCGATCGACACCATCGAAACGCTCAATCCGGAATTGCGGCGCTGGACGACGCCCGTGCGACTGCCGAAGTACGAGATCAAGCTGCCCGTCGGCACCGGCGACGCCTTCAAGGCGCGGCTTGCGGAAGCGCCACCCGAAAGCCTGAATGCCTTCCAATGGCACTCGGTGAAGTCCGGCGAAACGCTGTTGTCGATTTCGCGGAAGCTGAAGGTGCGGCAGGCGGATCTGGCCGAGGCCAATTCGCTGACGCTGAAGTCCCGCGTGAGGCCCGGACAACAGCTCATCATCCCGCGCGCCCCGACGACCCTTCTCAATGCCAGGCTGGAGACACCGGCGCCAGAGTTGGTTGTGGCCGACGCCAGGCCGGCGGCCGCCGCGAAGGCCAACGTCGATTTGTCAGATGACAAGAGCGAGAAGGACGAAAAAGCCGAGACGCAGCGCATCGTGCACCGTGTCAAGCGGGGCGACACGCTTTCGTCGATTGCCAGGCGCTACAACACCTCGGTGGCCTCGTTGAAGTCGTGGAACGCACGCACGATCCGCGGCAACCGCATCAACATCGGCGATCGCCTCACGGTCTTCGCCGCCCGCTCATCCAACTAGACCACGACGACACGATACCACGACGACACGACGACACGAAGACGGATGGTACGACTACAGTGGCGTCGCAGGCCATGATCGACATTCGACGTGAAGAACTGACGTCGGAGACCGCCTGCGTGCTCATTGCCGCGTTGAACGCCGAGCTGAGCGCGCGATATCCCGAAGACGGCGTCAACTATTTCCGGCTCGACGCTGATGAGGTGCGCCCTGGACAGGGCGCGTTTCTGGTGGCGTGGGCGGAGCGCGACGCGGTCGGATGCGGCGCCGTCCGCCTGATAGACAGACAAACGGCCGAAATCAAACGTATGTACGTCGTGCCGGACATGCGCGGCCATGGCATCGCGCGGCAGGTGCTCGATGCGCTCGAACTGGAAGCCAGACGGCTTGGCGCGGCGCGGCTGCTGCTCGAAACGGGTACGCGACAGCCGGAGGCGATTGCCCTCTACAAAAGGGCCGGGTTCTCGGAGGCGGCGCCGTTCGGGGAGTACCGGCCCTCCCCTCTCAACACGTTCATGGAGAAAACGCTGTAGGCAGTTATCAGTTCTCAGTCGTCAGTTCTCAGTCGCAAAGCCACTGAAAACTGACAACTGACAACTGACAATTGCAACGTCGCTCAGGCCGTCTTCGCGTCGCCGTTCCCGTCGGGCACACTCGCCCCGGCCGGCATCGAGCGCGAGCGCAGTTGCTTGATGCCGTGTTCGATGCGCTCGGCAAGCTCGCGCTCGCGCTGCAGCGTCCGCAGAGTGTTCTGAGCTTCCTGCGTCATGAAGTCCAGTCGCGCCAGCTTTTCCGACAGGTGATCGACGAGCGATTTGTGTTCGCCGAGCGTCTCGAGATTGACGCGCACGTCTGACAGCAGGTTCGTGATCATCTGCGTCTTCACCTCGACCTCGTCCACCAGCTTCTTGCGCGACGAAATGACGCCGAGCTTCTCCTCGGTCTGGCCGATGTTCGACAGCACTTCGTCGACGCTCAGCTTGATGGCCGCCACGTCGGCCCGATGCTCGGCCACGTACTGCAGGTCGGCCTTGCTGCGCGCGCCAATCTGGTGGACGCTTTCCACTTCGGCTTTCACCGCCGCGACGACGCTCTGGCGGGCGGCGATGCCGTCGATCTGCTTGTCCACGTGGTCGGTCAACTGCTTGAGCTCCGAGATGCGCCCCTCGAACGCCCCGATCTTCTTCTCTGCGAACACGAGCTGCGCCCGCCGCTGCTCGAGCTGGTTGAACATCGTCTCGACGCGCTTGAGCTGATCGTCCGAGGCCTCGATGTGCGCGACCGTGTCGCGCTGACGGGCCTGGATGCGCGCGATCTCGGTGATCAGCTCTTCCTTCACGGCGGCCGATCGGGTGAGCTCTTCCGACACGCTCTGAATCTGCCGTTGCCGCTCGGTCACCTCGCTCGAGATCTCGCGCGTCGACTCGAGCAGCGCGGTGAGGCGGGTTTCCTGCTCGGCGATGACCCCTTCTTCGCGCTGCACGGCTTTCAGGCGCGTGAAGGCCTTTTCGATTTCGGCGCGTAGCATCGAGAGCTGCGCCGTCATCGGCAGCAGCTTCTGCTGCAGCGCGTTCACCCCTTCCAGCTTGCTCTGCGCGTCGGCGATGAGCGAGCCCAGCGTATCGATCTGGGTCTTGATCGTGTCGACCTCGGCCCGCCGCGCCATCTGGTCGTTGAGCTTCCGCTCGACGTCGGCGAGGACGCCGTTGAGCCCGTTGATGCGCGCCTCGACCTGCTGGACGAAGTGCAGCCTCGCCGACACGCGGTTGAGCTGCCCGTCGAGCTCGCTGGCGAGCTCGCCGACACGCGTGGCGCGCTGGGTGCCTTCCTCGATGAGGCCGAACTTCGCCTGGATCGCGTCCATCTTCGCTTCCAGCTCCGGGGCGCGGGCGTTGAGCGCGACCACGCGCTCGATGAAGCCTTCGAGCGCGCCGCGATCGGAGGCGAGCTTGTCGTGCAGGACCGTCGCATCGGCGTACGACTTGTGGAAATCGATGATGTCCTTGCGGAGAATCTCGAGGTCGCGACGGCTCTGGTTGAGGGCCACGAGCTGCGAGTTCGTGCGCTTCGAGACTTCGTCCACCTGGTCGAGGCGCGAGTGCAGCGATTCCAGCGCCTCCTGCTTCTTGCTGAGCTCGTCGCTCTGGGTGAAGAGCTCCTGGTAGCGCTTCGCGAGCACGTCGACGCGCTGGTTGAGCTGATTGACGTTCTTGTCTTTGGCGGCCAGCGACTCCATGCGGCCTTCGGCGTCGCCAACGGTCGCCTGCAGCACGCGGAGGCGTTGATCGAACGCCTCGAATTCCTTCTTTTCGACCGTCAACCGTTCGACGTGGCCGCGGATCGCCTCGTTCAGGGCCTGACCGTCTTTCTCCACCCGGGCCATCTCGCGCGACAGCTCGTCCTTGGCTTGCGTCGCGCTGTCGAGTTGAGTCGTTGTCTCGACGGCGAGCTTCTCCATCCGCGCGAGGTTTTCCTCGGTGCGCGCAATCTGCTTGTTGCCTTCGTTGAGCTTGGCGATCTGCGAGTCCATCGACCACACCATTTCGTTCAGGCGATTCGCCTCGACCACCGCGTGGTCGATGGTGTGTTTCTGGCTTTCAAGGGCCTTGGCCTTGTGGGTGACGTGTTCGGCGAGCGCGTTCAGTGAAGTGAGGCGCTCCTCGGTGTTCTTGCTCAGCTCGTGAAGCTGCGCGAGCGGTCCGAGCCGCTTCTCGACGTCCTTCACCGCTTCCATGGCGGCGCCGCTGTCTTCGCGCGCCTCGCGCGACATCTCCCGCATCCGGTTGTAGTCCTGTCCGAGGATGGTGGCGGCGGCACGCACCTGTTCGAGCTCGGTTTTCAGCGTGCCTGTCGAGTCGAGCGACTGGTTCAGCTGCCCCTGCGTCTGCTTCAGCTGCGTGCGGAGCTCTTCGAGCGACGCCCGCTCTTCTTCAGCGTATCGAGGCTGGCTTGCGTCTCGAGCGTCTGCGACGACAGTAGCTTCACGGCCTCGCGATGCTTCTGCAGGTCGCCTTCCGGCCCGACCACGCGCTCGGCGGCTTGCTGCGCCTGCTTGACGGTCTCGACGAGCACCTTGATTTTCTTGTCGATGTCCTCCATCGAGCTCGTGCGTTCGTCGAGGCTGTCAAGGCGCCTGCCGAGCTCGTCGACCTTGTCGAGGGTGCCGGTGGCCGTCTTTTCAATATGTTCGAGCGTCTTGTGCGTCTGCGTAAGCTTGGAGGCGCGCACGGTGACCTGCGTGAGCATCTCGCTCAACGCGCTACGTTCCTCCTTCGAGGCATTGATCAGCGCTTGAAGCTCGTCGGCAGCCGTTTTCTGCGCCTTCTTCGAGCCCGAACCGATTCCGAATGCGTCCAGCATGTCCTCTCCTTAGCTCACCGGTGTAATTCCTGCGCGGCTCGTCCCTCGTGATGCGCGCAGTTCTTTCAACGCAGTCTGCGCGCGCTCTCTAAAGTATCGGTATTACACGGGTTAAGCCGTAGGCCCGGAGGAGAAAAACTTGCAGCCGTAGCCGTGTGCTCGCCAGCCTCCGGAGTGCCGCCGTGTTCGGGGTCGAAGCCCTCGCGGTCATCGTCGAGGTCGATGTGTCGTTCGGCCTGCCGGTCTTTACGATGGTGGGCCTGCCAGACGCGAGCGTGCGCGAGAGCCGCGATCGGGTTCGCACCGCTATCCGCAACTCGGGATTCGAGTTTCCCGGTCATCGCATTACTGTGAACCTGGCGCCGGCCGACCTTCGCAAGGCGGGAGCGTCCTACGATCTGCCTATCGCCCTTGGCGTGCTCGCCGCCAACGGTGTCGTCGAGCCCCGTCTCTTCGACGGAGTGGTGTTGCTCGGAGAGCTGTCGCTCGATGGCTCTATCCAACCCATCCGCGGCGTGTTGCCGGTGGCGGTTGCGACAAAACGTGAAGGCAAAGCGGCGATTCTGCTCCCGCGCGCCAACGCGTCCGAGGCGCGTGTCGTGGAGGGACTCAAGGTGCTGCCGGTTGACTCACTGCTGGAGGCGGTGACAAGCACTGAACGGGACTTACCCGGGTGAGAGCCCCTGTGCGAACGCCGGCACGACGGCCGCACAGCCTTGCACAGATCCCGAGCCCGATTTCGCCGACGTCGCCGGCCAGGGTCTGGCCAGGCGTGCGCTGGAGATAGCCGCCGCCGGCGGGCACAACATCCTGCTCATCGGAGCGCCGGGCGGCGGCAAGACGATGATGGCGCGACGGCTGGCGGGCGTCCTTCCGGCGCTCGATTTCGAGGAGGCGCTGGATTGCACCTCGGTGCACTCGGTGGCGGGCACGCTCCCTGCCGGCACGGCGTTGATGCATTACCGGCCATTCCGGGCTCCCCACCACACCATCTCCGAGGTTGCGATGGTCGGCGGCGGATCAATCCCGCGTCCTGGGGAAATCAGCCTCGCTCACAACGGAATCCTGTTTCTCGACGAACTGCCCGAGTTCGAGCGCCGGGTGCTCGAGGCGCTCCGCCAGCCGCTCGAGGAGGGTCGCGTCACGATCTCCCGAGCCTCGCGCACCGCGTCGTTCCCGGCGCGTTTCATGCTCGTCGCGGCGATGAACCCATGTCCCTGTGGGTTTTACGGCGATCGCCGCCGGCCATGCCGCTGTACCGATCCGCAGATTCAGCGCTATACGGGGCGGATTTCAGGGCCGCTTCGGGATCGCATTGATCTGGTCGTCGATGTACCGGCAGCGGGAGCGCAGGCTCGCGATGACGGCGATCAATCCCGGCGCGAGGGGTCGGCGGCCATTCGTGCACGTGTCGTCGAAGCACGGCGCCGGCAGCACGCGAGATTCGGCGAGCCTCGGTCCAGGTTGAACCGGCAATTGGAAGGCAGCGAGTTGCATCAGCACTGCCGCCTCGACGCGCGCGGGACGAGGGTGCTCGACACCGCGATTGAGAAGTTCTGCCTGAGCGCGCGCGGCTGTGATCGGGTGTTGCGCGTCAGCCGGACGATTGCAGATCTGGCGGGACACCCCACGATTTCGTCGTCACTGGCACGGCGCCGAAGCGGCTTAGCGAGTAGATTGGTGCGCAATTTTCGGTCACTTTAAAATTGTGTTACCGAACGCCTGAAATCCACATTCGCCAGACCTTCGCCCAGCCCTGAACTTCCGGTACCATTTCTCCGATAACCTATGTTAAAGTGCTCAGGCTTTTCAGCTTGTAGTTCGTTAGGCGCTTCCCCTAATCGAAAATCAGGGCTTGTCCGACTTCAAACGGATACGTATTTGATGTCGAAACGATACACGATTGTCCTCGCAGACCGCCAAACCGGCACCGTTCGCCGTGTCACGATACGGTTACGTCCGTTTGCCCTGGCGATGTTCGCCGTGCTCGCCTTCCCTGTTCTTGTGGGTGTCGGCCTGCGGGTCAGCGCCACGACCGAAGTGAACCACCTTCGGGTTTCGAACTCCACGCTCGAGCAGGAAAACGCCAGCTATCGCGAGGCGACCGGCGAGCTGACGACGCAAATCGAATCGCTCCAGTCGGCCATCAGCGAGCTCGGCCTCCGGTCTCGGGTGGATCCGGTGTCGGCCAGGGCGATGGAAAAGCTGCCATCGGCGGTGAAGAATCGCGCCGAGGGTGGCACCTCCGTCGCGGGCGCCAGCGCCATGCTGACGCCGCCAGCGTTCAGCGCGGCCTCCACTTCATCGCTCGATCAGACGTTCACCATGCTTCGCAACGTGCTGGGCAGCCTCGAAGGCCATCTGAGCATCCTGCGGCGCAACGTCGAAAATCGGGAATCCCTGATGAATGCCACACCGTCGATCTGGCCGGTTCATGGCTGGCTGTCGGCGGGTTACGGCATGCGCTCTGATCCGTTCACGGGCGACAGAGACTTTCATCCCGGGCTGGATATCTCAGCGGAGCGAGGCACTGCGGTGCGCGCGACGGCGGCCGGCCGAGTCGAGTTGGCGGCGCCGAGCGGCGACTATGGCAACCTGGTTGTCGTCGATCACGGCTACGGCATCGTGACCCGGTACGGACATCTGTGGAAGTTTTCGGTGTGGCAGGGACGCGACGTCAAGCGTGGCGACATCCTGGGATACGTCGGCGCCACAGGTCGCGCGACTGGTCCTCACCTTCACTACGAGATCCTGGCCAACGGCAAGCTGATGAACCCGCTGCAGTTACTGACGGGGAGATCGTCGCAAGATCAGAAGCCCCACTAATCGCCTGCCGGGAACCAGCCACGCCGGCCAACGTCCTACCCTGTGTTAGAATCGTCAGAATACCCTCGGAAATATTCCTCATGCTGGGTACTCTCCTCGCAAAAGTCATCGGAACTCAGAACGACCGAGAACTCAAGCGGTTACGTCCGCTTGTCGACGAGGTCAATGCCCTGGAACCGTCGATCAAAGCGTTGACCGACGAGCAGCTTCGAGCCAAGACACCCGAATTCCGCGAGCGCGTGGCCAAGGGCGAGACGTTGAACGATCTCATGCCAGAGGCCTTCGCCGTCGTCCGCGAGGCCGGTCGCCGGGTGCTGAACATGCGGCATTTCGACGTCCAGATCATCGGCGGGTCGGTTCTTCACAGCGGCGCCATCGCCGAGATGAAGACCGGCGAGGGCAAGACGCTGGTGGCGACGCTGCCGGCCTACCTGAACGCCCTGGAAGGCAAGGGCGTCCACGTCGTCACGACGAACGACTACCTGGCCCGCCGCGACTCGGAATGGATGGGCAAGATTCACCGCTTCCTCGGCATGACGGTGGGCGTCATCCAGCACGAGCTGAACGATGCCGAGCGGCAGCAGGCCTACTCGTCCGACATCACGTACGGCACCAACAACGAGTTCGGCTTCGACTATCTCCGCGACAACATGAAGTTCGAGTTGTCGCAGTACGTTCAACGCGGCCACCACTTTGCCATCGTCGACGAGGTGGACAGCATCCTCATCGACGAGGCGCGCACGCCGCTCATCATCTCCGGTCCGGCTGAGGCCTCGACCGAGCTGTATTACGAGGTCGATCGCATCATCCCCCGCTTGAAGCCCGGCGCGAAAACCAAGGGCGACGTCAAGGCCGAAGAACGAGAAGCGCTCGACCTGACGGGCGACTACATCGTCGACGAGAAGCACAAGACGGTCACGCTGACCGAGAGCGGCATGCAGGCGGCCGAGAAGTACCTCGCGAACCGTCTGAACGGCGGGCACCTCTACGACATGGAAAACGCGCACGTCAAGCACCATGTCGAGCAGGCCCTGCGCGCGCACGCGATCTTCCGGGTCGACGTCGACTACATGATCAAGGACGGTCAGGTCGTAATCGTCGACGAGTTCACCGGCCGTCTGATGCCGGGCCGCCGCTGGAGCGACGGTCTCCACCAGGCGGTCGAGGCCAAGGAAAAGGTCAAGATCGAGCGCGAGAACCAGACGCTCGCGACCATCACCTTCCAGAACTACTTCCGCAAATACAAGAAGCTGTCGGGCATGACCGGGACCGCCGAGACCGAGGCGGAAGAGTTCGCCAAGATCTACAAGCTCGATGTCATCGTCATTCCGCCCAACCGGACGTTGAGAAGGGTTGAAGAACCCGACTCGATCTACCGGACGGGGACGGAAAAGAACGAGGCGATCGTGAACGACATTCTGACCAAGCAGGAGGCCGGGCGTCCGGTCCTGGTCGGCACGGTCTCGATTGAGAAGTCCGAGAAGCTGTCGTCGCAGCTCAAGCGCCGGGGCATCAAGCACGTCGTGCTGAACGCGAAGTACCACGCGCAGGAAGCCGAGTTCGTGGCGCAGGCTGGTCGCAAGGGCACCGTCACGATCGCCACCAACATGGCCGGTCGTGGCACCGACATCCTGCTCGGCGGCAATCCCGAGTACATGACGCGCCAGCAACTCCTCGCCGAAGAGAAAGCCGAGCGGCTGCCGAAAGGCGAAGAGCGATTTACCGACGACGACGCGTTCGTCTACTACTACCACATCGACGGGTTCTACAAAGCCGCCCGTGCGGATTGGGATCGCATATTCGGACACTTCAAGCGTCAAACCGATGCGGAGCACGAAGAAGTCGTGGGTGTCGGCGGCCTGCACATTGTCGGCACCGAGCGTCACGAAGCACGCCGCATCGACAACCAGTTGCGCGGTCGCGCCGGCCGGCAAGGTGATCCTGGCTCTTCCCGCTTCTATCTGTCGCTCGAGGACGACCTGATGCGGATCTTCGGATCCGATCGCATCGCCGGCCTCATGCAGCGGCTTGGCATGGAAGAGGGCGTCCCCATCGAGCACGGGATGGTCACCCGGGCGATCGAGCGCGCGCAGAAGCAGGTCGAGGCGCAGAACTTCGGCACCAGAAAGCACCTCCTCGAATACGACGACGTCATGAACAAGCAGCGCGAGAACATCTACGCGCTGCGCCGCGAGCTGCTCGAGGGCAAGATTCGCGTCGAGGACGAGGAAGCCGAGGAGGTCAACGAGATCGACACCCGCGCGTACCTGATGATGCTCGGCGAGGACGTCGTCGACGACGCCATCGAGGCATATGCCGGCAAGGACACCGATCCCGAAGAATGGGACCTGGACGCGCTGAAGATGGACATGTCGCGCGTCTTCGGTCTCGACGCGGGAGACTACGTCGGCCTGGATCTCTCAGGGAAGACCGCGGCGGAGATTCGCGAGGCCGTGTGGGAGCGCGTCGTCAAGAAATACGACACCAAGGAGCAGATGCTCGGCGCCGAAGGCGCCACGGCGATGCGGCAGGTCGAGCGATTCGTCATGCTCGAGACCGTCGATCGGCAGTGGAAGGACCACCTCTACAGCCTCGACCACCTGAAGGAAGGCATCGGGCTGCGTGGCTACGGCCAGAAGGATCCGCTCGTCGAGTACAAGAAAGAAAGCTTCGACCTGTTCCAGGACATGAAGCGTCGTGTCGACGAGGACATGGTGAACAGGCTCTGGACCGGGCACTTCGTCTTCAGGGAGGACGCGCCGCCACGTCCGCCACAGCGCCGCGCGGCAGTGCCAATGACGTTGAACGAGCCGAGCGCCGAGCCGGTGGGGGCCTTCGCCTCTGCGCCGCGGGCCGCCGCGCCTGCGCCGATGGGGCTGCCGACGCGGCCAGCAACGCCGGCGCGCGTGGGCGGCGACGATGCCCCTGTGCAGACCGTGCGCCGGGACGAGCCGAAGGTGGGCCGCAACGACCCGTGCCCGTGTGGCAGCGGCAAGAAATACAAGAAGTGCCACGGCGCCGCCGCATAGGTAGCGCGGGCCTTCAGGCCTGCCAGGAGTAGCGCAGGCTGTAGCCGCGCAAGGTAGCGCAGGCCTTGAGGCCTGCCGGAAGGAATCATGGAGACGAAGAACCCCACGTCAATCCTTCAGTTGGGCGCGGCCGATCTCATCACGGACCTCCCGACCGCACTCACCTTCGACGATGTGCTGCTGGTTCCGAGGCTGTCGAAGGTCATTCCCAGCCAGGTCGACGTCACCACGCGATTCACACGAAACATTCAATTGAACGTCCCGATTTCCAGCGCTGCGATGGACACGGTCACCGAGTCGGAGCTGGCGATAGCCATGGCGCAGCACGGCGGCATCGGGGTCATCCACAAGAACCTCTCGATCGAGGAGCAGGCCTCCGAGGTCGATCGCGTGAAGCGATCGGAAAGCGGCATGATCGTCAACCCGATCACGCTGTCGCCCGAGCATCGCATCTACGAAGCGCTCGAGTTGATGAAGAAATACCGCATCTCGGGCGTGCCGATTACCGAAGGCGGCGCGAAGGAAGGGCGGCTCGTCGGGATTCTGACCAATCGCGACCTGCGCTTCGAGACCAACGTCGACCGGCCGATTTCGGCGGTGATGACGCGCGAGAACCTCATCACTGTGCCGGTCGGCACCACGCTCGACGCGGCGCGCGAGATTCTGCACCGTCACAAGGTCGAAAAACTGCTGGTTGTCGATCGCGATTTCAAGCTCAAGGGCCTGATTACGGTCAAGGACATCCAGAAGCAGATCAAGTATCCGAACGCGAGCAAGGACAGCCTGGGCCGCCTGCGGGTCGGCGCGGCGGTCGGCATCGCGCGCGACACACCCGATCGGGCCGCTGCCCTGGTGGCCGCCCATGCGGACGTCGTCGTCGTCGACACGGCACACGGGCATTCGCAGAACGTGCTGGACATGGTCGCGAGAATCCGGCGCGAGCATCCGGAGATCGATCTGATCGCGGGCAACGTCGCAACGGCGGAAGCCACTGAAGCGCTCATCGAGCGCGGGGTCGATGCCGTCAAGGTCGGGATCGGCGCCGGGTCGATCTGCACGACGCGCGTCATCGCCGGCATCGGCGTGCCGATGATTACGGCGGTGATGGAATGCGCGCGTGCGGCGGCCGCGCACAACGTGCCGGTGATTGCCGATGGCGGCATCCGCTTCTCGGGCGACATCAGCAAGGCGCTCGCCGTGGGCGCAAGCTCGGTGATGATCGGCAATCTGTTTGCCGGCACCGACGAGAGTCCGGGCGAGCTCATTCTGTATCAGGGCCGCAGCTTCAAGGAATATCGGGGCATGGGATCGATCGGCGCGATGCGCCGGGGCAGCCGTGATCGCTACTTCCAGGATGAATTCGATCTCGAGAGCTCAGGAAAAGGCGGCTCGGAAAAGCTGGTGCCGGAAGGCATCGAGGGGCGCGTCGCGCACAAAGGCAGCGTCGCGTCGATGATCCATCAGCTCGTCGGCGGTCTCCGCGCCGGTATGGGCTATTGCGGCTGCGGGACCATTCCGACGCTGCAGAAGGAAGCGCGCCTCATCAAGATCACGCAGGCCGGGTTCCGCGAGAGCCACGTGCACGACGTGACGATTACCAAAGAAGCCCCGAACTATCGAACGGAATAGGGACAGGCTTCGAGGTTGGCGATTCAGCTGGTAGATTCAGAGGCCTGTCTCCAATTTGCGAATCACCAATTGCGATGGTGATCCGTCGCGGTTATCGCCGCCCAGGTCTTCAATCCGGACAACGACACTGCCCTCGGGCGACTGCGGGCAAGCGTTCGGCCCACTCGATCGCGACCACTCCCCCGCTCGCCATTTCCTCGAGCCCCAGATCGTCGACCGCGGCGCCGCTGTCGAGGCGATAGAGGTCGACGTGCGTCAGCGGCAGGCGTCCCTTGTAGTGCTGGATGATCACGAAGGTCGGGCTCGATACGTCTTCCGGATCGGCGCCCAGGCCGGCGGCCATGCCGCGCACGAACGCCGTTTTGCCGGCCCCGAGATCGCCGTGCAGCAGCACGAACGTGCCGGGCGACAGCGTTTCCGCCAGCCTCCTTCCGATCGCGAACGTTTCCTGTTCGGAGGTGGTGGTGAGGATCTCAGGACTGGCCATTGGACGGCTTCACGCGGCGGCGCGCGGTCACATCGAGCACGGCGTCGCCGAGATGTGCCGCCAGGTCGCCCGCGGTCATGGCCACTTCGCCTTCGTCGGCTTCCGTGAGGTCGCCGGCGAGCGCGTGCAGGTACACGCCGAGCTTGCAGGCCGCCTCGGCGTCGAGGAGCTGCGCCAGCCACGCGGCAATGACGCCGGTGAGCACATCGCCGGTTCCCCCGGTGGCCATGCCCGGATTGCCCAGCGGGTTGATGAACACCTTGCCCTCGGGCGTGGCGATGAGCGTGCGATAACCTTTCAGCACGACATAGATCTGATGCTGCACGGCGAAGTCGCGGGCGACGTCGAGCCGGCTCGCCTGCACTTCGTCAACCGACGTGTTGGCGAGACGCGCCATCTCGCCCGGATGCGGTGTGATGACGATCAGGCGCGATCCTTCACTGCTTCCCTGCAGCAGATCGGGCTCGGAGGCGAGCGCGTTGAGCGCGTCGGCGTCGAGCACGAGCGGGCTCTCGCTCCTCGTGACGAGCCCATGGACGAACGCCGTCACTTCGGGGCTGGTCCCGAGGCCTGGCCCCGCGGCGATGACGTCGGGCTCGACATCGAGCACCTGATCGAGCCCGCCCAGGGCGACCTTGCCTTCGAATGTCTCTTCGAGCGGCATGGTCATGTATTCGGGACCCATGGCCGCAATCACGGGTTGCGACGAACGCGGCGTCGCGACGCTCACGAGTCCTGCGCCCGACCGCAGCGCGCCCACCGCGGCGAGGTGTGCTGCGCCGGTCTTGCCGAGCGATCCGGCAATCAGGAGCACATGGCCGTAGTCACCCTTGTGTGAATCGGACTCGCGCGGCTGAAGAAGCTCGCGCATGCTCTGGCGCGTGAGCAGCTCGATGCGCGGGCCGGCCAGATTCTCGATGACCTCCGGAGGAATCCCGATGTCGGCGACCACGATGCTGCCGGCCTGTCCCTCGCCGGGCGGCAGCACCAGGGGCAGCTTGGGAGCGGCCAGCGTGACCGTCATGCTGGCGTGAATACATTCGCCGATGGGCTCCGGGCGATCGGCCGACATGCCGCTCGGCAGATCGACGGCGACCACGGGGATGCCCGACGCGTTCACGTCTGCGGCCACCGTCTCCATCATGCCGGCGAGCGGAGACTTGAGGCCCGTGCCGAAAATCGCGTCGACGATGAGGTCGCACTGGGAGATCTCGGAGAAGTGAAGATCCCACGCCTGTTCGTCTGAAATCTCGACGACCGTCAGTCCAAGCCGCCCGAGAATCTCGAGATTCAGCCTGGCGTCGCCCTTGATGGCGGCCATGGTGGCGACGACAAACACGGAGACGGCGGTCCCGCGCTGATGCAGCGTGCGGGCGACGACGAAACCGTCGCCACCGTTGTTGCCGGGACCGCAGAGCACGGCGACATGACGGTCTGAGAGATCGTCGTACCCCGCTTCGAGCGCGGCTACGACCTGACGGCCGGCATTCTCCATGAGCACCATCGACGGAATGCCGATCTCCTCGATGGTCTGGCGATCCGCGTCCCGCATTTGCGCCGCGTTGAGGACGCGCATGGCTATCTCAGTCCTGTACTGCGTATTCAGCGACGTCAGGGCAGGTACAGAATGAGGTTCCTGTCCCCGTAGGCGTTGTCGATGCGACCGACCGGCGGCCAGAACTTGTCTGCTTTGACGAACGGCAGCGGAAACGCCGCTTGCTCGCGGGTGTACGGGTGGGTCCAGTTGTCGGCGGCGATGGCGGCCGCGGTGTGCGGCGCGTTCTTCAACACGTTGTCCCTGGAATCGGCCGTGCCGTCGACGACCGCCTGGATCTCGTGGCGAATTGCGATCATGGCCTCGCAGAACCGGTCGAGCTCTTCCTGCGACTCGCTTTCGGTTGGCTCGATCATCAACGTGCCGGCGACCGGAAACGAGACCGTCGGCGCGTGAAAGCCGTAGTCCATCAACCGCTTGGCCACGTCGAGCTCTTCGACGCCGGAGGCCTTGAAGCGGCGCAGGTCGAAGATCATCTCGTGGGCGACGGTGCCGTTCGGCCTCGTGTAGAGCACGTCGTAGTGCGCCTCGAGGCGTTTCTTGATGTAGTTGGCGTTCAGGATCGCGTGTTTCGTCGCGCTCGTCATACCCTCGGCGCCGAGCATGCGGATGTAGCCGTACGAGATCAGCAGGATGCTGGCCGAGCCCCATGGCGCGGCCGAGACCGCTCGAATCGCCTCAGGCCCGCCAACGCGGACGACGGCATGTCCGGGAAGGAACGGCGCAAGGTGCGACGCGACGCCAATCGGGCCCATGCCGGGTCCGCCGCCGCCATGCGGGATGGCGAACGTCTTGTGCAGGTTCAGGTGACAGACGTCGGCGCCGATCGCCGAGGGGCTCGTCAGCCCGACTTGCGCGTTCATGTTGGCCCCGTCCATGTACACCTGACCTCCGTGCTGATGCACGATGGCGCAGATCTCCTGGATCGAGTCCTCGAAGACACCGTGGGTCGACGGGTACGTGATCATGAGCGCCGCAAGACGCTCGCGGTGCTGCTCGGCCTTCGCTTTGAGATCCGGCACGTCGACGTTGCCGTTCGTGTCGGTGGCGACGACCACCACTTTGAGCGCCGCCATGACCGCGCTCGCCGGGTTGGTGCCGTGAGCCGACGAGGGTATCAGCACCACGTCGCGCCGTGCGTCGCCGCGCGAATGGTGGTAGGCGCGAATGGTCATGAGGCCCGCGAGCTCGCCCTGCGCGCCCGAGTTGGGTTGAAGCGATACGGCGGCGAACCCGGTGATTTCGGCGAGTGCCTGCTCGAGCTCGCTGATGATCTCCGCATAGCCCTGCACCTGTTCGACCGGGGTGAACGGATGCACCGCCGAAAATTCCGGCCAGGTGACCGGAATCATCTCGGACGCGGCGTTCAGCTTCATCGTGCACGACCCGAGCGGAATCATCGAGCGATCGAGCCCGACGTCCTTGCGCTCGAGGTTCTTCAGGTAGCGCATCATCTTCGTTTCGGAGCGATGCGACGAGAAGACCGGATGCGTCATGAACGGCGACGTGCGCGCGAGAGCCGCTGGTAAATCGCGGGCCGCCTCGACGTCGGCGATCTGCGGAACCGGCTTCTTCGCGGCGTCCGCCAGCACCGCAGCGATGGCCCTTACGTCGCGCAGCGTCGTCGTTTCGTCGAGCGCGATGCCGACGTTGCGGCTGTCGACGTACCGGAAGTTGAGTCCGGCACGCTCGGCTGCCGCCTTGATGCCCACGGTGGTCTCGCCGATGCCTTCGGGCACCTGGAGCCGGAGCGTGTCGAAGCAGATCTCGTTGTTCTGTGCGTAGCCGAGCGCCCTGGCTGCCTTCTCGAGCGTCGCCGTAAGGGCATGGACGCGCCGGGCAATGGCTGTCAGGCCATCGGGGCCGTGATACACCCCGTACATCGCCGCGATGTTCGCCAGCAGCGCCTGCGCGGTGCAGATGTTCGATGTCGCCTTCTCGCGCCGGATGTGCTGCTCGCGCGTCTGCAGCGCCATGCGATAGGCGAGGTTGCCGTGCGCATCGATCGAGACACCGATGATGCGGCCGGGCGCCTGCCGGACGAACGCCTCGCGCGTCGCCAGGAACGCGGCGTGCGGGCCGCCATAGCCCATCGGAACGCCAAAGCGCTGCGCGCTGCCGACGACCACATCGGCGCCGATTTCGCCGGGAGGCACGGTGATCGTGAGCGCGAGCAGGTCTGTGGCAATCGCTACGAGCACGTGGCGCTCGTGCGCACGCGTTACGAACGCCCGCAGATCGAGCAGGGCGCCGAAGTCGTCGGGCGACTGCACGTATGCGCCGAAGACGTCGTCGCCAAAGCTCGCAGAGGCCGGGTCGCCCATCACGATCGTGATGCCGAGCGGCTCCGCACGTCCTTTCAGGACGTCGAGCACCTGCGGATACGTGCGCTCCGATACCCAGAAGGTGTCCCGCGCGCCGGTGACCTGGCGGGCCTGGACGCGATGCAGCAGCGTCATTGCTTCGCCAGCCGCCGTTGCCTCATCGAGCAGCGAGGCCGTGGCCACCTCCATCGCTGTCAAATCGCGCACCATCGTCTGGAAGTTGAGGAGCGATTCGAGACGCCCCTGCGCAATCTCTGCCTGGTAGGGCGTGTAGGGCGTGTACCACGACGGATTTTCGAAGAGGCACCGCAGAATCACGCTGGGCGTGATGCGTGCCGTAATACCCCATGCCGATGAACGACTTGAACCGCTGGTTCCTCGCGGCCACGCCGCGAAGGCGATCGAGATATTCGTGTTCCGTTTCGGCAGGCGGCAGCTGCAGCGGTTTCTTGAGACGGATCGCGGCTGGGAGCGCCGCGTCGATGAGCGCATCGAGCGAGCGCGCGCCGATGACGCGCAGCATCGCGGCCTGTTGCTTCTCGTCTGGTCCGATGTGCCGTTGTCCGAAGGTGTCTGGAGAATCTATGGGCATGTCGTGCGTGGGTTACTTCACGAGTTCCGCGTACTGTTGATTATCGAGCAGATTCGCGACCTCGCCCGGATTGCTGAGCTCGATCTCGAACAGCCACGTACCGTGAGGGTCTGTGTTGACCAGCTCCGGCTTCGCACTGAGGTCGCCGTTCACCGCAACCACCTTGCCCGTTGCCGGGCTGTAGAGCTCTGACACCGCCTTCACCGATTCGATGTTGCCGGCGCTCTGTCCCTGCGACACCGCGCGGCCGACATCCGGCGGTTCGACGAAGACGACGTCGCCGAGCTGCTTCTGCGCGTAGTCGGTGATGCCGACCCGCCCGAGGTTACCGGTGACGACGATCCACTCGTGATCCTTGGTATAGCGACGGTCGGCTGGATACATGTGTCAGCTCTTCCTCAGCGGGGACGTTTGTAGAACTGCCGTGGCACGACGCGCGCCGGGGTGCGGCGGCCGCGAATATCGATCTCGAACTCGGTGCCAGGCGTGGTCGCGGCGGTCGGCAGGTACGCCAGGCCGATCGCTTTCTTCAGCAGCGGCGTTTGCGTGCCGCTCGTCACGATGCCGTCGCCGCCGCGCGGCGTGCGCCGGGTACCCGTGGCGCGCAATCCCTGGCGCCGTCATTTCAAATCCGACGAGCTTGCGCGTGACGCCAGCCGCTTTCTGCTCGTCCAGCGCCGCCTTGCCGATGAAGTCGTGCTTCTTCCAGCCGACAAGCCAGCCGAGATCGGCCTCGAGCACGGTCGTCGTCTCGTCCATGTCCTGCCCCGACAGGTGCATGCCGGCTTCCAGGCGCAGCGTGTCGCGCGCGCCGAGACCGACAGGCACGATTCCGGCCGACGCGCCTGTTTCGAGAATCGTATTCCACACGCGCTCCGCGGCTGTGGACGGGATGAACAACTCGAACCCGTCTTCGCCCGTGTACCCCGTGCGCGCGATGATGCTGCGAACCCCCGCGACTTCGCCGTGGGTGAACCAGTAGTAGCTTCACTTCGGTGAGATCGGCAGCCGTGAGTTGCTGAACGATTGCGGGTGCCGCCGGGCCTTGAACGGCCAACAGCGCGTATCGCGCGCTCGAGTTGACGACGGCGACGTCGCCAACCGCGCGGGTCTCGTCGGCGATCCACTTGTACGCCTTCTCGATGTTGCCGGCATTCACGACGAGCAGAAAGTGATCGCCCGCTAAACGATAGACGATCAAATCGTCGAGGAAGGTGCCGGCCGGCGTCGTCAGCGCCGAGTACTGCGCCTGGCCGACGCTCAACTTCGCGGCGTCGTTGGTGGAGATGCGCTGTACCGCGGCGAGGGCATCCTTCCCCGCCACCTCGATCTCGCCCCATGTGGCTGACGTCGAACAGGCCGGCCCTGGTGCGCACGGCCATGTGCTCGTTGACGATGCCCGAGTACTCGACCGGCATGTCCCAGCCGCCAAACGGCACCATGCGTGCGCCGTGCGCGCGGTGGCGCGCGTTCAGGGGCGTTTTCTTGAGCTGTTCGGTCGAAGGCTGGTTCATTGAAGCGCGAAGATGCGGTCGGCTAGAGACAGGGTCAGAACGACTCAAGGTACTATGCGCCCGAACGGCGGTCAAGCAATCGAATAGGCGGCGGTTACAGCCAGCGCCATCACGATTGACACACCACAGCCGCTGTGGAAGGATGCCAAAAAATGATCATCGACGCTCGCACGCTCGCCGACGGCGCGACGCTCGAGGCTGACGTGTGCATTGCCGGCGCCGGCGCGGCAGGGATGACCATCGCGTTGGATCTGCGTGCGTCCGGGCTGTCGGTCCTGCTCCTCGAGAGCGGCGGCGCTGAACGGGACCCGGAGGTGCAGTCGCTGTCCGAGGGTCGGATGATCGGCATCGACACCTGGAATGTTCGCACGATGCGGATTCGCGCGCTCGGCGGCACAACGGGACATTGGGCTGGCTGGTGCCGTCCGCTCACCCCGCAGGATTTCGAAGCGCGAGACTACATTTCGCTGAGCGGCTGGCCGATCAAGTATTCCGATCTGGTTCCGTTCTACCGCCGCGCGTGTGAAACCGTTCAGATTGGCGAGTTTGATTGGAATTCGACCGCCCGCGCGAAGGCGACGGGGAAGGCGCTGTTGCCATTGGGCGACGCCATCGACCAGCGTTACTACCAGTTCAGCCCGCCGACGCGTTTCGGCGCGTCTATTCAGATGTGTTGGCACAGGCGGACGACGTTCGCGTGCTCACATTCGCGAACGTGCGAGATATCCGCCTGGATCAGCGGCGCGGGACGCGTTGAATCGTTTGCCTGCCGCACTCTTGCAAGGCAACACGTTCAACGTTCACGCCGGCCGGTACGTGCTCGCGCTGGGAGGCATCGAGAACGTCCGCGTTCTGCTGGCCTCGCGATCCCAGGAATCCGACGGCGTGGCAAACGGCCACGGCGTGGTGGGCAGGTACTTCATGGAGCATCCCCACTACTACGGCTCGATGGGCGTGGTGCACCCGTCAGCGGTCGACCTGTCGTTTTACAAGCGCGGACCGTCGGATCTCAAGCGGGCAGACGGGACCGTCGTTGAAACGCTCGGAGCGCTTGGCCTCGCCGCCGAGATTTCGCGCCGGGAGAAGCTTCTGAACTTCTCGGCGACGTTTCAGGGGCCAGGTGCCGGACGCGCCGGTCCGGCGCAAGGCAGAGAGCGCCGTTCTTCCCGCGAGCACTGCGCAGGCCCTGGTGACGCACGGCGACGGTGACTTCAGTGCAACCGAGCTGACCGTGAGGTCCGAGCAGTCGCCGTTTCGGGAGAGCCGCATCACGTTGACAGAGGATCTCGATGCGCTGGGAATGCCGAGGGTGGCGCTCGACTGGCGGATCGATCCGGAGGATGACGTGCAGATGCGCCGCGCGATGGTGATTCTGGCGCGCGAGTTGGGCGCGGCAGGCCTTGGGCGCCTGTGGATTCCTGGCGATGCCTCGCGCTTCGTCTGGCGCCAGGATCCCGGCGGACATCACATGGGTGCGACGCGCATGGGAACCGACCCGGCCGTCAGCGTCGTCAATGCCGATTCCCGGACGCACCAGGTCGACAATCTCTACATCACCGGCGGTTCGGTCTTCACGACGGGGGGAGATTCCAATCCAACCCTGACGATCGTGGCGCTGGCCCACCGACTGGCGGATACGCTGAAGCGGGGCACCTCCCCGATAAAGAAGAGCGCATGAACAGCTATCCCAGACGCGAGTTCCTGTTACGGGCGCTGACGGCGTGCGGCACGCCGTTCCTCGTGCCTTTGGCATCTGTTGAAGGCTGGCAGAAACCGCAGGCGGGCACGGCCGCTGCCGCCGAGCTATTTCGGAGTCCGCATCGACGCAGCCCGGACGATTGGCGACGCTTACGTGCGGCACCTGGGGCTCGACACGAGCGCGGAGTCGATTCGCAAGGCGTCGCTGAGTGCGCTCGAGATCATCGAACGGGCCTCAACTACAGCAGAATGCCATCACCGCGCTGGAACGTGCGGTGCGTCGCGACTTCCAGCAGGGACGATCGGTGCAGCTCGAAGGCTGGATTATCTCCCGCACAGAAGCGGAACTCTGTGCCCTCACTCTCCTTCCGGCGACGAACTGACGCCTGAAACAGGCAAGCACGCTGCCGTTGATTGCCAGCGGGTGGTGTCAACGGCCCGCATGTCGTTTCTTGATATACCGTCGCAGGCCGTCCTTCAACTCAGGAACGGGCCGCGGTTTCGGCGTTCTCGCAAACAAGGCCCGGTGGACATCCTGGGATGAATAACGCCCTGCTTTCCGGACGACAACGGTCTCGCCGTCCGCGTCCCATTCGATGACGGAGCCGGGACCGATGCCGAGGCGTTGCCGGATCCTGACCGGAATCGAAATTTTACCTTGCGCCGTGAGCTTCGAGTGACCGAAAGCCATAATAAAAAATATTACCGCGGTAATGCAGCGATCTGACGGGTTCCCCCCGTCGGTCAGCGCGACTGGTCAGGCCGTCACTCGGATGTTGTCGTGCAGGAATTCGGGTGCGAAATCCGCCCAGTTGGGCCAACGAGCGTCCGAAACTCGGGGTGCATACTGAACTGCTTGAAGTACGCAGTTTCCTTTTACACAGCATGGAATGCGGCACACCGCGCTCGCTGTAGTGCATGCCGATCACGATTCCAAGGAATCGTGAGACCTCAGGCATGTCGGCTCTATCTGCTCCCCTCGGCGGCCAGCAGCTTCGCCACTTCGTCGGGGTTCGTCGAACGCCGGCCGAATGAAATCCCGCGCCTTGGGAAAGACGCGATCCAGCTCATCGGTCAACCAGATCAAATCGGCGACGAATGGCTCGACCTCGGCAGTCGACGCGACGCCGGCATCGACGAGCTGGAGCCAGGCGGCGTGCGAGCGTTCCATTCCAAGCAGCGTGACCTTGGCTGAGCCGTCGGGTCGGCGGGCCAGTCTTGCTCTTCGGGGTCGTCCTCCGCCAGGCCCCTGAGCGCACGGCGGCTTTTTGCGACGACGGAATAGTGGAACCATGAAATGACCGAGCGGGGGTCGTCGGGCGCGACGCTGGACTGAAAGCCACGAACCTCGAACCAGTGAGACACGCGATCGCAATAACCCTTTGCACGATCGACGATGAGCTCGTGTTCGGGCGGTATTGGCCGCTCGAGCTGTTCGAGCTCCTCGTCCGAAAGCGGTGCGCTGGCCAGCTTGTTCATTTCATCGATCAACTCCTGCATCCAACGAGGCGGCGGCGGAGGGATATTTGTGGCAACGGAGGTGCGTCGGAGATCGCTTTGAGGTTGGGATCGCACTCCGCCTCCATCTCTGCGCGATCTGCGAATAAGCGACATCGCGACGTAAATGGGCAGGTTTCGCGTTTCCCAGAAGACATTGATCGCAAGACGTGACCAGCCGACAAAGCGATCTGACGGGTGACCCGCCCGTCAGATCGGACAGTTTCACGTGTGTGCGTTCAGCGCCGGATCCACCGGTTGATCGCGCTGCCGGGGCGAAAGAGCACGGCGGCCGTCACGCAGAGGAAGACCGCCACGATGACGGCCCCGGGCACGATGTCGCCGTCACCGGCCTGCAACGGCCTGTATCGATGCACGAGCGGCACGACGACGGCCAGGATGAGGCCGGACAACGAGATACCCACAATCGCCTCGAGGATGACGCTGAAAAGAAGTTTGACCATAGCGCCTCAAAACGGAAACATGAAACATCCGATGAACTGCCAGACATACTGCTGCGACCTGAGCGCCCATTCCCATTCGCAGTACTTGAACAGCATGCTTCGGCTCCACCAGAAGGAATCGTTGGCCTCGATCCAGCACTGGCCGTATTGCCGCGATGCATCCATCAGGGCCACCTCGTAAAGGCCCACGCAATCGTGAAAGCCACCGGGCAGGCGCCTTGCCGCCACCGTGCGGAGCGCCGCGCGGTGCTTGCGCGTGACGCGCTTCCCGATTCGTCGTGGCGCATCGGTATCGCCGTCCAGCAATTGCACGATGGCGCCGTCGATGAGCGTCACGATGGCGAGCGCGCCATCCTCTTCGCTCTCGTCGCGGTTCTCGAGGGCCGCGGCCAGCCGTTTGAACGAACGTACCGCACGCGAACCCAGGAGAAGCGCGCGAACGTTGTCGAGGTCTTCACCCTTATCCGTTCGAGGATCGATACGCACAGTGCGCCGCCCTCGCCCGACGACGAGGCCCGACTGGTTGATGGCAATGGTGACGACGTCCTTTTCCTGCGTCAGTCGAAGCGTCGCCTCGCCAGTGGGCGATACGACCTTTTCGAACGAGAAGTCGCCTCCTTTGGCCGTGAACACGGCGTTGCCGCCGGCGTCGGTCGTCACGGTAAAGGTGGTGGCCGTGAGGCGATCCTGTTCCTGGTACCCGCGTCGATCCGGTGGATCGTTGTCGCGCCGCCCCTGCGCGGCGACAACGCCTGGAATGGACAGTGCCAGAACGAGGCCACCTGCCACAAATTTGATCCGAGACATACGCACCTCCTCTTTCCGCCTTCGCGCGGAGCTACGGCGGACAAGCCGCCTTCGCGCAGCGCGCGAAGGCGGAACGACCTGGATGTGCGCATGACCTCGCATGGCGATAACCGCCCTGCCCCGCTCCCGCCAATCCGTTCCGCCGGGTGCGTCCGGCGTCTGTGTCCTTCGGGGACACTAGTGGCCTGTCCTCGCTGAATCAATACCGCCTGCCGGGCGGGGCATCCCGCCTGGCTGCGTTGCTCGTCACTAACAAATTCCCGATTTGCGCGCTCCTCGCGCCTTGCCAGCCGGGCGCCGCGCTCCGGCATCCGGTACTGATTCAGCGAGGACAGGCCACTAGCTATCCGGCGAATATTCCGGCGGCGATTCCTGCACGCCGCTCGCCTGCAACTTATGCGCGTACCGCAGATAGGCCTGCAGGGTGTGATAACTGATTCCGAGCGCGCGACACGCTTTGCGCTTGTTGCGGCCGCTCCGTTCGAGCACCAGCCGCACGTACCGGCTTCCCCACGCGCGCAGCGTGTCGTTGCGGATCATGGACGGCAGCAGCACCTCGCCGTACCCGTCGCTCAGACGAATCGGGAGATCCGCAACGTCGATGGTCGAATGACGGGCGAGCGTCAGCGTGCGTTCCATCATCCGCTCGAGCTCGCGGACGTTGCCGGGCCAGTCGTAGGTGAGCAACGCGTCGCCCGCGGCGCGCGAGACAATCAACCGACGATCCTCTGCGTGCCGCTCGAGGAAATACGACGCGAGCTCGAGGATGTCTTCGCGGCGCTCGCGCAGCGGCGGCACGTGAATCTCGATACCCGACAGGCGGTAGAACAAGTCGGCCCGGAACAGCTTCCCTTGCACCTGGGCCGATAACTTTCTATTGGTGGCCGCAATGACGCGCGTGTTGACCCTGTGAAGGCCATTGCCGCCGACGCGCTCGATGGCCAGATCCTGGAGCGCCCGCAACAGCTTGGCCTGCGCCGCCGTGGACAGGTCGGCGACTTCATCGAGGAAGAGCGTGCCGCCATCTGCACACTCGAACTTGCCACGCCGCCCGCGCACACCGGTGGCCGTACGATCTTCGATGCCGAACAGCTCGGCCTCGAGCAGCGACTCGACCAGGGCCGCGCAGTTGACCGCAACGAACGGCCCCCGTCGTCGCCCGCTGATGTCGTGAATCTGCCGCGCGACGAGCTCTTTGCCGACGCCGCTCTCTCCATCGATGAGGACGGTGAAGTCGGTCGCGGCCACCCGCTCGATACGCTCGCGCACGCTGCGCATGAGGGCGCTCGAGCCGATGAGCGCCGCCGCGCCGTCTCGTCGCATGGCGTGACGCTGAAACAAGGCGTATGCCATCGAATCCTTCGGGGAATGAGGAGTGACTGTGTCCAAGGTACCTGAACCTCCGGGTAGTGGCTTCCCGCGTTGCTGTGACCCGTGCCGTCTCGTGCGCCCCGCTGAACACCCGCATTAAGCTGGGGTCGTATCTTCCCCAAAGGGAATGCGTTCGTCGAACGACAGACCTGCCCGATACCTGATCCGCTCGCGGCTCAAGAGGGCTACGTGACACCGGAGAATGCGTGCACCCACCTTGCACAGCGGCACTGGATCGCCAAGCTGCACCTCGACGCGCAAGCCAGGCAAGAGACGCCAGTCGGTTTCGATGAGCGCGCCCACGGACGACAAATCGACGATGCGCGCCGACCGTCCGGGTCGAAGGCGCGCCCGATCTTTCCCCGCTGTCTGCGTCCGGCGACACGCGCGGCGCCGCGCGGCGCTCGACGGCTATCGTCTTTGCCATCTGGCTTCTCCGAAATGGAACTCGAAGGTGCGTGTACGGCCGGTGGCGCCCAGCACCCGCACCGCGAATTGCGTGCCCCGTTGGCCGCGAATGAAGAGCGTGCCCGACGTCGACGACCCCAGTGGACTGAAGCTGAGCAGCGTCGAAGACCCGATTTGCACCGGATCGCCCGCATTGAAGGGTTGCCCCGGATCGAGGCCCGTGACGTTGGGCAGAATGCCGAACGCGATGCCCGAGAAGTGATGGTCGAGCCGCTCGTCGGGCGTGATCGGTGTGTCGATGCCACGGGTGATGTCGCCGGACAAGACGCCGTTGCGGTTGCCGTCGATGTAGGTGCGAAGCCAGAACCCATCGCTGTGCTGGACAAACCGGATGGCGACGTAAGCCGAGCGCCTGACGGCCTCGAAGCGTGCGCTTGCCATGCGCCCGGCCACGTAGCGGACTGCCCCTGCGGCTCTCGTTCGGTCGACGCCGTTGTTCGCGAGCGGGATCGCCGTACCGCTGATCACGATCGAGACGCTGACCACCATGAGCAACTCGAGCACGGAGTAGCCCCTGCTCTTCACGGCTTATTTCTCGCTCTTCGGCTGGGCGACGGTAAGCCGATCCTTGATGCGGAGGAAGCTCTTCTCGCCGACTCCCTTCACGTTCATGATTTCCTCGATCTTTTTGAAGGGGCCGTTCTTCTCGCGGTACTGCACGACGAGCTCGGCCGTCTTGAGGCCGATGCCCGGCAACGAGGCGATTTGCGCCGCCGTGCCGGTGTTGAGGTTGACGACCTCCGTTGGCGCGGCGACCGGCGGCTTGGACGCGCGCTGGGCTTCCGCCGACCACGGGGTGAAACACACGAGGGCGGCGACGAGGGCAAGCGCTGATCGGTTCATACTCTCTCCTCCTTATTGGATGCGTGGCGGGGCCCCACCCCCGCCACCTGTACCTCGCGACCTTCGGCCGCTCGGCGTTGATACGCGACACGCGACGGTGAACAAAGAGGCCCTGGCGGTTAGCCCGGCATATTTCGATGGGGTCAGGCACCGTCACACGCGCGCGGATGACCAGGGCCGGCGAGACCTATGGCAAGCCGCGCGCCGCGTGGCGCGATCGCGAGTCGTCTTGGGATGTGCTTGAGTGCGTGTCGTTTCGCTGCGCGCGCCCGCGTGGGCGCGGAGGAAGGACTAGTGGCGTGAACGAACCTGTCTACGCGGGTTGCTACCGCTTGGCGACGGTATCGGCCTCAGTGCGGTACCACTCGAGCGTCTGCCGCAGGCCCTCTTCGAACGACACAATCGGTTTGTAGCCGAGAATCTCTCGCGCGCGCGTGATGTCGGCCTGCGAGTCTCGCACGTCGCCAGATCGCGTGGGCCCGTAACTGACGTTGACGCCGCTCCCGACGAGATCGCGCATCGTCGTGAAGAGCCGATTGAGCGAAATCCGCGAATCGGTCGCGACGTTGATCACCTGGCCCGACGCCTTCGGCGCCGTCACCGCTCGCAGCACGCCATCGACAACATTGCCGATATAGGTGAAGTCGCGCGTCTGCTCGCCGTCGCCGTAAATGGTCGGCGAGCTGTTCTCGAGCAGCGCCTTGGCGAAGACGGAAATGACGCCCGAGTATGGCGAAGATGGATCCTGCCGCGGGCCGAAGACGTTGAAGTAGCGGATCGTGACCGTCTCGAGGCCGTACAGCGCCGTGAACAACTGCATGTACTGCTCGCCCACCAGCTTCTGCAACGCATACGGAGAGAGCGGGTGCGTCGGCATGTCCTCGCGCTTCGGCAATGTCTCGGTATTGCCGTAGGCCGACGACGAGCCGGCATAGACGACGCGCTTGATCCTGGCGTCGCGCGCCGCGACCAGCACGTTCAGCGTGGCGTCGATGTTCGCGCGATTCGAGGTAATCGGATCTTCGACCGACCGTGGCACCGAGGGAATCGCCGCCTGGTGAAGGACATAGTCCATGCCCTGCACCGCACGCCGTGCGACGGCGAGGTCCGCGAGGTCGCCTTCGAGGAAATCGACGCCCGGCACGTGCGCCAGGTTGCGGCGATGTCCCGTAATGAGGCTGTCGGCGACGCGCACGCGCTCGCCGCGGCGGGTGAGCTCTTCTGCGAGATGGGATCCGATGAAGCCGGCTCCCCCTGTAACGAGGTAGTTGGACATGGATAGTCTGTCAGTCAGCAGTTCTGACAGTCGCAGTCGTGCAGTTCCGATGGGAACTGAAACTGAGAACTGAAAACTGAAGACTGAGAAAAAAGTACCGCAGTCGGCCGTAAGCCGAATTCTGTCCGCCTCCGCCCACCTTCACCTTTCGGCTACGGCGAGTTTCGGCGAGACGATCATTCCTCTAGGCCCGGCATTACTGACGGGCTCAAGCGACCTACCCGGAGAGCTTCGGACGGGCCGTCGCTCGCAAACGTCCTCCCTATTTGGTCTTGCTCCGTGCGGGGTTTTGCCTGCCATCTGCTTTACAGCAGACGCGGTGCGCTCTTACCGCACCTTTTCACCCTTACTCGCCTTCGCCCTTTCGGGCTACGGCGAAGCAGGCTGAGCCTGCCTCGCCGGAGCGCGCGTGAGCGCGCGAAGGCGGGCGGTATATTTTCTGTGCCACTTTCCTTCAAGTTGCCCTGACCGGGCGTTACCCGGCGCACTGCCCTGTGGAGTTCGGACTTTCCTCCCCGCCTGCGCTCGCCAGAACATGACGAGCTTCGGCGCGGCGATCGTCTGGTCGACTACGGTATCGAACGATCTCTGATTGTACCTTAACCGTCAGTTTCTTGACGGATTGCGTACTGCTCGAGCTTCTTGTAGAGGTTGCTGCGCGGCGTGCCGATGACTTCGGCCGTCTTCGAAATATTCCAGCTGTTTTCCCGCAATTTCTCGACGAGCCACGCGCGCTCGGCCGACTCTTTGAACTCGCGGAGGGTGCCGGCGTCCGAGGCCCCACCCGATGAGGGCGCGGGCGCTCCAGGCGCCGCCGGCCGTGGCGGACCGCTGTCGGCTTCGAGCGACATCGGGGAGATCGGGGACGTCGATCACTTCCCCTTCGGTCATGATGATCATGCGCTCGATGGTATTGCGCAGCTCGCGGATATTACCGCGCCACCGGTAGCGCTTCATCATGTCCATCGCGGGCGGCGTCATCTGCTTGGGGCGCCGGTTGTTCTCGCGCCCGAGCTGATTCAGGAAGTGCTTGACGAGCAGCGGGATGTCTTCGCGCGCGCTCGCGCAGCGGCGGCACGTAGATCGGGATGACGGCCAGGCGGAAATAGAGATCTTCGCGGAAGTTGCCCTTCTCGATTTCCGCTTCCAGGTTCTTGTTCGTCGCGGCTATCACGCGGACTTCGACGTTCACGGTCTTGGCCGATCCCAGGCGCTCGACCTCGCCTTCCTGCAGCACGCGCAGCACCTTGGCCTGCGTCTTCAGGCTCATGTCGCCGACTTCGTCGAGGAAAATGGTGCCGCGATCGGCCTGTTCGAACTTGCCGACCTGGCGTTCGGTCGCGCCGGTGAACGAGCCCTTCTCGTGGCCGAACAGCTCCGACTCGATGAGGTCTTCGGGAATCGCCGCGCAGTTCACCTGCACGAAGCGCTCGCGGCTGCGCGGGCTCAAGCGATGGATCGTGCGCGCGACGAGCTCTTTGCCGACGCCGCTCTCGCCCTGCAGCAGCACCGTTGCATGGGTCGGGTGCGGCCTTTCGAATCGCTTCCTCGACCTTTCGCAGCGCGCGGGCTGTTGCCGACCATCTGGTACTTGGAATCGACTTCCTGCCGCAGCGCCCGGTAGGTGGTTTCCGTCCGATGACCGGCGAGCTAGCTTTTTCGATTCGCTCCAGAAGAACTGGCTCCGAAAACGGCTTCTCGATAAAGCCGGACGCCCCCTTGTCGCGGGCTTCGAAAGCGTTCTGTGCAGTGCCGTGACCCGACACCATGACCACCGGCACGGCGGGATTCGAGGCCTTGATGCGCTCGAGCACCTCGAGACCGTCCATGCCCGGCATTTTGATGTCGAGAAACACCAGGTCGGGCGGATCGCGCTCGATTAGCGCCAGGCCTTCCTGGCCCGTTGCCGCGCCGATGAACTGGTACCCCTGATATTCGAGCGTTCGGCGCATCGAGTCGCGGATGCCCGCTTCGTCATCAATGACAAGAATTCGGGATTTCATTTACCGCGGCGTCGACGTCGCTTGCGGGGCACGCCCCGCGCCGCTCGCGGCCATCAGGCGCGTCACCGGACGGCGCGAATGGAGCGCTGATCGATCCGGGCATGTAGACATAGACGGCCAGCACATCGCCCGGATCGCGGAACGGCGCCAGCCGGTTGTAGGCATCGGCGGAGTTGACGGGCCGGCGGTTAATTTCCATCACGACGTGATCGCGCTGGATGCCGGCGTCGTAGCGGCGCTCAAGGGATCGACACGCGTCACGACCACGCCGCTGACGCCGTCGGGCAGCCGCAGCCGATTGGCCGTCGCGCGGTCGATGTCGCGGACGCTGAGTCCCAGCGGCGTAGCGGTGTTGCTCGACGGGCGGACCGAGGGCGCATCTTCTTCGACGGCGCGGCCCGGCTGACGGCTCGGCCGCTCGCCGAGCCGTACGGTAACGGTCTGGGCCTGGCCATCCCGCAAAATCTTCAGGCGTCGCCAGCGTGCCCGGACCACGGCGCGCGACTTCGCGGATGATCTCGGTGTTGTTCGACACGCGCTTGTCGTCGATGGCCGGTGATGAGATCGTACGCGCGCAAGCCGGCGCGGTGACCTGGCGACCCGCTCGTGACGTCCTGCACGAGCGCGCCCTGAGTCGACGTGAGGCGAAGCGAGCGCTGAAGATCCGGGATCGACATCGGTCAGCACCACGCCCATGAAGCCGCGCGCGACACGTCCCTCGGTTCTGAGTTGCGGGAGAATCGCGCGCGCTTCGTTGATGGGGACGGCAAAGCCGATGTTGCTCGCCTTCTGGCTGATCGCCGAGTTGATGCCCACCACTTCGCCCCGGCCGTTGATGAGCGGCCCGCCGCTGTTGCCGAAATTGATGGCGGCGTCGGTCTGGATGTAATCGTCCAGACTGCTGTCGAAGAGCTTGCGGCCGAGAAAGCTGACCACACCGACCGTGACGGTGTGTTCGTAGGCCAGGGGGTTGCCGATCGCGCAGACCCATTCGCCGACGCGCAGACTTTCGGAATCGCCCATCGGCGCTACCGACAGGTTCTTCGCATCGACTTTGATGAGCGCGATGTCGGTATCGGGATCGATCCCGAGCACGTGCGCCTGCAGGTTACGGCCGTCCGAGAACTTCACCATGATCCGCTCGGCGTTCTGGATCACGTGGTAGTTGGTCAGGATCTGTCCGTCGGCTTCGATGACGAATCCGCTTCCCGATTGCGGCCGGAGCGAAGAGGGCCCCTGGGGATTGCCTTCAAAGGGCATCGGCTCGACCGACCGCCGGCGCCGGTTCTGGCTGCGGCTCGTGGCCTCGATGTTGACCACGGCCGGATTGATGCTCTCGGCCACGTCGGCGAAGTTCACCATGCCGGGCGCGCTGACCACAGGCGTCATGACGGCCGGCTGTGCCGGCGGGTTGATGGCCGGGGCGATTTGAGGTTCCGGCTGTGGTTCGATGTCGGTCGCAGCCGAGGTGGCCGGCGCGGGCGTGCGCACCTTTCCCGTGGTAATGCCCAACAGGAAGGCCATGACAGCCGTCAACGTGAGCAGCACGACGCCAAACGACCGGGACATGAATAAATTATAAGCCGAGTAGGTTCCGAAACGCGGTTTCGTCGAGCACGGAAATGCCCAGGCTTTCGGCCTTTGCGAGTTTGCTGCCCGCCTCGGCGCCGGCGACGACGTGGTGGGTCTTCTTGCTCACCGAGCCGGTCACCTTACCGCCGCGCGCCTGGATCGCTTTGGTTGCCTCTTCACGAGACATCGTGCCGAGCGTACCAGTCAGGACGAACGTCTTGCCGCTCAATGGCCCGGGTGCGGCCGCGGCCACTATCGGCGCGTCCATCTTGAGGCCGATGGCGTTGAGCTCGGCAATCAGCGTCCGATTCGGCGGCTGAGCAAAGTAGTCGTGCACGGCGGTGGCCACCACGGGCCCGATATCCGGCACCGCTTGAAGCTGGTCTTGCGACGCCGCCAGCAGGGCGTCCATGGTGCCGAACGCGGACGCCAGCGCTTGCGCGCCGCGCTCGCCGACATGACGGATGCCCAGGCCGTAGATCAGCCGCCAGAAATCGCGCGTCTTGCTGCGCTCGATCTCTCCAAGGAGATTCGCGGCCGACTTCTTCCCCATCCGCTCGACGTGTTCGAGACGTTCCTGCGTCAGCCGGTAGACGTCGGCATAGCTGGCGATGAGGCCGTCGGCGATGAGCCGCGCGATGAGCGACTCGCCCAGCCCTTCGATGTTCATGGCATGGCGCGCCGCAAAATGTTCGAGGCCGCGTTGAAGCTTGGCCGGGCACGACGTGTTGTCGCAGCGCCAGACGGCCTCGTCCTCGCCGCGCACGAGCTCGCTCTGGCACCGCGGGCAGTGTGCCGGCATCTGCCAGCGCGGGCCGCGATCCGCCCGATCGGGATCCAAGACGCGCACCACCTGCGGGATGATGTCGCCGGCCTTTTCGACGATGACGCGATCGCCGTCGCGGACATCTTTCCGCGCCACCTCGTTGGCGTTGTGCAACGTCGCCATCGACACGGTCGTTCCGGCGATGAAGACCGGGTCGAGCACGGCAAACGGCGTCACCGCGCCGGTGCGTCCGACGTTGATGTCGACCTTCCGCAACGTCGTTTCCGCCTGCTCGGGCGGAAACTTGAACGCGACGGCCCATCGCGGAAATTTCGACGTCGTGCCAAGCCGCCCCCGCAACCGAATCGTGTCGAGCTTGATGACGACCCCGTCGGTGTCGAAGGCGAGCACGCGCGTGGCGGCCGAGCGTTGCTCGCCCCATTCGCGGCAATACGTCGCCACCTCGTCGATGCCCGCGAGCGCGTTCCAGTGCGGCTCGACGGGCAGCCCCCAGGCCTTGAGGCTTTCGAGCAGCTCGTGATGCGTGTCAGGCGTCCCGTCCGGGCTGACCATCTGGTACAAAAACGCCCGCAGCCCACGCTTCTTCACTTGAGCGGGATCGATTTGACGGATCGCACCCGACGCGGCGTTGCGCGGATTCGCGAAGCGTGGCTCGCCCGCCTTCTCGCGCTCGTCGTTGGTGCGCTCGAATTCCTGGCGCGGCAGATAGACCTCGCCGCGGATCTCGATCGTGCCTTTCGGTCCGCCGAGCAACGTGTGAGGAATGTCCTTGATCGTCCGGACGTTGCCCGTGACGTCTTCGCCGGTGGTGCCGTCGCCTCGCGTGGCCGCCCGCACGAGGCGGCCGTCGCGGTACTGAAGGGCGATGCTGAGGCCGTCGATCTTCAGTTCGGCCACATACGGCACGGGGCCTTCGAAATTATCCAGCCCCCGCCGCAGCCGCTCGTCGAACTCCTTCAGCTCTTCTTCGTTGTAGGCGTTGTCGAGACTGAGCATCGGCTCGGCATGACGAACAGAGGCGAAGCCTTCGGCCGGCCGGCCGCCGACCCGCTGGGTCGGCGAATCGGCGGTCACCAGGTCGGGATGGTCTCGCTCGAGATTCTGCAGTTCGTGCAGGAGCGCGTCGAACTCGGCGTCGGAGATCGCCGAGTCCTGGTGGACGTAGTAGCGTTCTTCGAAATGACGGATCTGCTGGCGAAGCTCTTCGATGCGGGTGGCGGGATCCAAGGGGAATCTGAAATCTAAAAACTAGAAACTAAAATCTAGAATCTAGAAACTAAAATCTAGAAGCTAAAAATCGACAATCGCAAATCGAGCCTTGAAAATCTAGCGATCTCTCGCCAGGATGTAGTCCGGCAGTGCCATCAGCGCGTCCCGGGCGTCGGATGGCGGAAAGAGATACAGCTGCTTCTTGGCCAGCGCGGCCTGTTCCTGCGCCTTATCCATGGCGTAGTCGACCGAGCCGGTCTCGTGCAGCAGCCGGCAGATCTGCCGCCACCGTTCGGGCGTGACCGATCGCTCGCGTACGACATCGTGGATCATCGCGGCCGTTTGCGTGTCGGCGTGCTGGAGCAGGCGAATCACCGGCAGAGTCACCTTCCCCTCGCGCAGGTCGCCGCCGACCGGCTTGCCGAGGGCGGATTCATCGCCGGAAAAATCCAGCAGGTCGTCGATGAACTGGAACGACGTTCCGAGGCTGATGCCGTACTGTTCCAGCGCGCGCTCCTGCTCAGGCGACGCTTTTCCCAGAATGCCGCCGATGCGCGCACACCCGCCAAAGAGGTACGCCGTTTTGCGCCGGACGATGTCGAGGTGCTCGTCCTCGCTGATAAGCACGACACCCTTTTTGGACAGCTGATAGAGCTCGCCCTCGATCATCCTCAAGGTGACGTCGCACAACTGCCGCACGATGTCGAGGCGGTCGGGCGTCAGCGCCAGCCCCATCGACTTGATGTACAGGTAGTCGCCCAGAAGGACCGTCACGTCGCTGCCCCACCGCGAATGCACGGAGGGCTGCCCCCGGCGCCATTGCGAGTCGTCGATGATGTCGTCGTGCACCAGCGTCGCGGTGTGAATGAACTCCACGACCGCGGCGTACAGGACGGCCAACTCGCCGGTGTACCCCCCGAGGCGGGCCGCCATCAGCAACACGGCGGGTCGTATGCGCTTGCCGCCGCCGTTCTGGATGTATCGCCCTATTTTCGGAATCAGCTCGACTTGTGATTCGACGTGGCGGTAGAACTCTGCCTCGACCCGCTCCAGGTCTTCCCGGATCGGCTCGAACATCTGGACGAGGGTGGAGAATGAAGGGTGCTGCTCGACGGCGTCAGCGTTCTTCAAGGCCCGTTGATCTCACCATATTCCTTGATGGGGTGTCAACGTATAGACGGTTGTGGTGCAGGAGTTTACGGTCGAAACAGCGCGTCGAAATTGGCCACCGTCTGCTGGCGGAGGTCTTCGAGCGGCACGCCGCGCAGGGCCGCCAGCTCTTCGGCCACCCGCACGACCCACGCGGGTTCGTTCCGTTTGCCGCGGTTGGGCGTCGGCGCCAGATACGGGCTGTCGGTCTCGCACAGGAGCCGATCGGCCGGCACCTGGGGCACAATCTCGCGCACGTTCGCGCCTTTCGGGAACGTGACGATGCCCGCGAATGAGAGGTGCATGCCCAGGGCGAGGGCCTCGTCGGCCAGCCGCCGCGTGCCCGTGAAGCAGTGCATTACCCCCTGAATCCGGCCGCCGCCTTCTTCCCGAAGGATGGCCATGGTGTCGTCTTCGGCCTCCCGCGTGTGAATGATGATGGGCAGATTGAGCTCGCGCGCGAGGCGAATCTGGAGACGGAACACGGTCTGCTGGACGTCTTTCGGAGAGAAGTCGTAGTGGTAGTCGAGGCCGAGCTCGCCGAGGGCCCGGGCCTCGGGATTGGCGGCGATCACGCTCCGGACGAGCGGTACGACCTCAGCTTCGCGGCCACTGAAGCGCCCGGCCTGATGGGGGTGGATGCCGATGCCATACCGAAGCGCCGGCCACGTCCTGGTCAGCTCTCTGGCGCGTTGGGACTCGACGTCGTTTTCGGCCGCGAGAATACACAGCGCCCGGGTCACGCCGGCGGTCTGGGCGCGGGTGATGACCGCGCCGATATCGTGCACGAACGCGTCATCCGCCAGGTGGCAGTGGGAGTCGACCATGTGAGTCGAAAGTCTACAGTCAACAGTCGTGAGGCGACAGGCGTCGGGCGGAGTCGCAAGGCGACAGTCGGAAGTCGCCAGGCGACAGTCGGAAGTCGCCAGGCGACAGTCAAGAGCATTACCGTAGCGCAGGGCTTCAGCCCTGCCACACGGGTAGTACTATTCCGGTGGCGCAGGGCTTTAGCCTGCCAGCTCGGACAGGTTGCCTGACTCGCCCAACCGATGGTACTTTTCCTGCCCTTGAGACTATGACCTCCGACCAGACTCCGATTTCGTTGACCGACGATCCCCGCCCGGTGCTCCGCCGCATCGTCGCGACTCTCGCCTATCGGGCCGCGAAGGTGTTGCGGGACGCGCCGGCGGATTTTGGCGGGATGCAGGCGGGCCCCGCGACGCGCCGGCCGGTTGAGATCGTGGCGCACATGGCCGACCTCATGACGTGGGCACTTTCGCTCTCCCAGGGCTATTCCATGTGGAAGGCGGCCGGGAGCGATGATTGGGACGTCGAAATCGCGCGATTCTTCGACGGTCTGGCTGCGCTCGACGCCGAACTCTCGGCAGACCGGCCGTTCGCGGGCTCGGAGGAACGGCTGATTCAAGGACCGCTGGCCGATGCGCTGACCCATGTCGGACAACTGGCGATGCTGCGCGGGATGGCGGGTGTGCCGATCAAGCCCGAGAGCTATGCCGGTGCGGAGATTGTGCTTGGACGAGTTGGTCCGGCGCAGGCGGAACCGCGCCGCGAGTTCGACGGCGACGCGAGTAAACCTTCGCAAGGCTAGGGATTGGGGATTAGGGATTGGGGATTAGCGCGTCAGCACAGCCGTCATGACCCCAATGGTCAGCGTGACCATCACGCCGATCGTCCAGCGGAACTGCTTCGAGAGCTCCTGCTGAAATGTGTCGAACCTTCGATCGAGCTTTTCGTCAAGCCTGTCGACACGGGCCGCCAAGACGTCTATTCGAGCTGACAGCGTGTTACTGACGGTGTCGCCATCGCGTGTCCTCCAGCGGCGCTTTGCGGAGTATACCGTCGTCAGTCAAGCCGCCTGCGAAACGTGAAGCAGCGGGCGCAACTTCTACCATGTCGATTGTGCCTTGCGGCCGATAATTGCGGCTCGCTGCGATCCGTTTTCGAGAGGAGTCAGTCATGCCGTATCGGCCCGTAAAGGTGCTCATTGCCCTGCTCGTCGTGTCGGCTGCAGCTGTGGTCTCGACGCAGCAGACCGGCCCTTCCGCCGACGCCACCCGCCGCGCGGTGACGGCGGCAGATGCGTTTCTCGCCACGCTGACGCCGGCGCAGCGCACCAAGGCGAACATCGATCTCAACGAGAAGACGCGAACGGTCTGGTCGAATCTGCCGAGCGGCACGACGATGCAGACTGGTGCGACCGAGCGCAACGGTCTGAAGCTCGGCGACATGACGCCGGCCCAGGAAAAAGCCGCGCTCGCGCTGGTGGCGACCCTTCTCAGTTCGGACGGGTACCGGAAAGCCATGCAAGTGGTGGATGCCGATCAGTTGCTCGAAGAACGGAGCGCGCCGACGAGAAAGCCCGGCGCGCAGACTCGTTTCGGACGAGCCGAGTATTACGTGGCCATTCTCGGCAAGCCGTCGACGACCGATCTCTGGATGATGCAGTTCGGCGGTCATCATCTCGCGATCAACGTCTCGGTCGCCGCCGGGCAGAACGTGCTGGCGCCGACGCATACCGGCGCGCAGCCGGCATCGTATCAGCTCGAAGGCCGCATGGTGCGCCCGCTGGGCGATGAGAACGACAAGGCGTTCGCGCTCGTCAACGCGCTGACCGAGGAGCAGAAAAAGCAGGCCATCCTCGGGTTCGAGGTGCGGAACCTCGTGCTGGGGCCGGGCGCCGACGGCAAGACGATTGCGCCTGAGGGGACGCGCGCGTCAACGTTCAACGCATCGCAGCGGAAGATGCTGGTCGATCTCACGCGCGAGTGGGTTGAGATCGTCGGCGATGCGGCGGCGGCTGCGAGGATGAAAGAAATTGAGGCTGGCCTCGGCGAGACGTACTTCGCCTGGGCTGGTGCGACGACCAACGGCAAGGGCGCCTACTTCCGCATTCACGGGCCGGCCGTTTTCATCGAGTACGCGCCGCAAGGATCGGGCGACAACAACATCGACCACATCCACACGATCTACCGGGATCCCACCAACGACTACGCGGCGAAGGCAACACGCCGATGACGCGCATACTGCTGGCCGTCGTGCTGTTCGTGCCGGTAATGCCAGTCCGGACGGCGGCCCACCAGCTGGACGAGTACCTGCAGGCGGCGCGGATTGCCTTCGCGCGCGATCGCATCGTGCTCGAGATCGATCTCACCCCGGGTGCGAACATCGCGGGCGAGATCGTCGGTGCACTCGACCGCGATGGCGACGGGGTCGTGCAGCCGCTCGAGGCGCGTGCGTACGGCCAGGCGGTCGTCGGCGACTTCGCTTTGTCCTTCGACGGCCAACCCGTTGACCTCGCGCTGGAGGCAATCGAGGTTCCCACCGTCGCCGAGATGCGCGGTGGCGTTGGCACCATGCAGTTGACCGTGTCTGGTGCGATCGGCGCGGCGCGCGCAGGGACGCGCCACGTGCGTTTCACGAATCGCCATCATCCGGCGACGAGCGTCTACCTGGCTAACGCGCTGGTTCCGAGCAATCGCGATGTGCAGGTGGTGGCGCAGCGTCGCGACCACCGGCAGCAGGAGATCGACGTGGAGTACAAGATAGGCTCGCGGTGGCCTCTTCAACTCATCTGGGTGCTGGCGGGCGTCACCGTGATTGGATCGCGCGTGGCCGCGAGGCGGACACGCACGGCTTGAACGCGTCCGGGCCCTGGCGGCTACGGTCTCGCACACGCAAAGTTCACGGCTTCGTCGATGCTGCCGGCCCCTTTGTACTTCGCCACTTCTGGATAGGGACACAACGGACGCGTGCGCACGGGTTTGCCATCCACGACTCTGGCGGCCGGAATGGTCGACGGCGCCACCCCCTTCTCCACCCATTGAATGAGCGGAGTGACAGCATCGAACGTACCCGTGCCGACGCCGCCCGCGCAATGGAACATCCCGGGTACCATGAACAGGCGGTAGAAGTCCTTCGTCGAAGGTCCCATCGCTTCCACTACGCGCTCGTAGTAAGAGACCCCCATCATCGGATTCAGAGCGGGATCGGCCCACCCGAAGTAACTGAGAATCTTTCCTCCACGCGCCTTGAACGGCGAAAGGTCCGGATTGGTGGCATCGAGAGTCGCACGCGTCGCTGCCGTCTTGTCGTAGTCGGCGCCAATGTCGAAACGCAACCAGTCGTACGACGGGTCCGGCCGCCCGAACGCCATGTACCGGAAGAAGGTTTCGCCGAAGTTCGTCTGGACGGGGCGTCCGCCAGGCGGTCCGATCAGCCACGGTACCCACCCGCTGGGCGTCGTGGCGGTCTGCGTAGTGCCCGAAATCTCGGCGCCGACCGGCCACCCGGGAGCATAACGGTCGGCGTTGGTGGTCACACCCGTGTAGATTGCATCGAGCGCCGCGATTTCCGCGGTGGACAAGCACGCTGCACCGCCGCCGTCGCCTGGACAGCGTGGCAGATCGAGAGACGCCTTGAACGCACACCGTCGAGGGTCGTCAATCAAGCCGTCTTTCACACCATCAGACGCGTCGCATTTCGCGTAGACCGCGTCGGCTACGATCTTCATTTTCTCGTTGGAGAGCGGCGCCGCGGCCAGCGCGCGCTGATTGTGCACGTAGCCGACCATCGTGCCCGAGAAACTGAGCACCGGGGCGCCGACGACGATGCCGTCGAAGTCGTCCGGGAAGCGCTGGGCGGACATCAACCCTTGCCGGCCGCCAGTCGAACAGCCGTTGAAATAGGCGCGCCGTGCCGGCGATCCGAAGTAGAGATGTGCCAGGCGCTTGGCCGTCACGGCCGTGATGTGCACGGCGCGATAGGCATAGTCGAGAAACTTCTGCCGGTTGACGGCGAATGTGGCCAGAGGTTCGGCCGCGCTGTCGTGACCGGTATTGGTCTGCGCGACGGCAAAGCCGCGCGAGACTGCAGCGAGCGTCTGCGCGACGCGGTTGGGGGCTTCGAGCGATTCGCCCGCGAATCCCCCGTTGCCAAACATGAAGAGGCGGCCGTTCCAGGTGGCGGGCAGGCTGACTTCGAACTGGATGTCCGGCTGAATCATCCCCTGCACCCGGCAGTACTGCTGGCCGCTTCCGGGCACCGGCATGAGCGTGGCGGTCGTGATGGAGAATTCGTAGCCCGTCTGCGCGACGAGCGCGGCACAGGGCATCTTGGCTTGAAGCTGAAGGCTGTCTGCCAGCGCCGCTCCTGTCCAGGTAGACCAGGCCGACGTTCCCTGAGCGAACGAGTGACCCACTCCAAGCAGCAGAATCGAGACCACGAATGTCATGCGCGAAACGACCAGTGCCATGTTGCAGACTCCTCGCAAGCTGATTACCGCTGCCGCACGCCGTAATATTGCCTGATTTCACGTCTGCGACAATTATTGTCCCGATTGGTGGAAGGAGAGCGCATGTTGAATCGCTTCTGTATCGCGGCACTTGGTGTTCTGCTGGTTGCCACACTCTCGGCGCAGTTGCCGCCGCTTTCCCCCGCCCACGTCAATCCCGCCATTGCGAAGCTCGCGTCCGGCAAGCCTATCTACGGTGTGCTCACACAGGATCTCTCGCGCGAGAATGCTCGAACGATGGGCCGGAGAGAGACGGACTTCATCTTCATCGACATGGAGCACTCGCCATTGAACATGGACGGCCTCGCGAACTTCGTGGCGGCCGTCAACGACAAGGCGTACACGCTGAAGCATGGGGCTCAGACCCGGTCGGCGGTTATCGTGCGCATGCCGGCGTACGCATCCGAGAACGCGGCCTGGCAGGTGAAGCAGGCGCTCGACATCGGCGTGATGGGATTCGTCTTCAACACGGTCGAGACGAAGGAACAGGCCGAGGCTGCGGTGAAAAGCATGCGCTACCCGCCGTGGAAGGCGTTTCCCAACACGCACAAGGGGCTCGAGGGCATCCGCGGCTGGTCTCCGGGTGGGGCGGTCTGGGCGTGGGGTATCGACATCGAAGAGTACCGCCGCCGCGCCGATGTCTGGCCGTTCAACCCGGACGGCGACCTGATGGCGATCATGATCATCGAAACGCAGACCGGGGTCAGGAACGTCGATGCGATTGCACAGGTGCCCGGAGTGACGGCGCTCAGCGCCGCCGCGGGCGGCGACCTGTCATCGTCGTACGGCGTGCCGGCCACATCGCCTGAAGTCGAGACCGCGCGTCACACGATCCTGCAGGCATGCCTCAAGCATAACGTCGTGTGCTGGATCTCGCCGACCGGGAAGGCGGATCAGGATCGCCGGCTCAAGGAAGGGTGGAGGATGATCCGGACGGCGGATGGTCTGCCGTTCAGCTGACGAGAGTCAGGCGCCTTCACGCGCACCGCGCGCTCGAGGTCGTCTCGGCCTCCGAAGCGTCGCTGAGCGTCCCCTGGCATCGAAGATCCGGCATACTACGCTCGTGAGCCCGGTTCGAGTCGTTGGTGTTGCAGGCGGCTTGGCGCTCATCCTGTTCGGCGGCCAGGCCGGACTGACACAGCAATCCGCGCCACAACCGGGCACCGACTGGCCGATGTACCGCCACGACTACGCCGGGACCGGCTATTCCCCGCTCTCCCAAATCAACCTGAAGAACGTCGCGAGCTTGCGAGAGGCATGGTCGTATCGCCTGCAGGGCGAGATGTCCCCGCCAGGACCGCTCGGAAGAGGCGGTGCCGGCGGTCTGAATTCCCAGGCCACGCCAATCGTCGTCAACGGCGCGATGTACCTGCCCACCGCGAACGCTGTCGTCGCGCTCGATCCTGAAACGGGGGCGGAACGCTGGCGCCAAATCGTTTCGGGAGCGGCACCGTCTCGTCGCGGCGTGGCGTACTGGTCGGGCGACGGCGGCGCTGCTCGCGTCATCGTCATGGCCGGCCGCCGGCTCCTCGCGCTGGACGCCACGACGGGTAAACCCGCCGCTGAATTCGGTAAGAACGGTGAAGTCGATATCGAGGTGCCGTACAACTCGGTGCCGCTCGTTTACAGAAACGTCGTGATGGTGGGCGCCAACAACCCGCCGGGCTCTGGCGGCGCGGTTGGAAATGCGCGTGCCTTCGACGCCCGTACCGGTAAGAAGCTTTGGGAATTCAGTTCGGTGGCGCGGCCTGGCAGCGTCGGTCACGACACGTGGGAAGGCAACAGCTGGCAGGGTCGGTTCGGCGCCAACGCGTGGCCGTTCTACTTCACGCTGGACGAGCAACGAGGTCTTTTATATCTGCCACTCGCGTCGCCGATTCCTGGCGGCTACGGCGGAGATCGACCGGGCGCCAATCTTTACGGCAACTCAGTCGTGGCGGTCGATGTTCAAACCGGCGCGTACAAGTGGCACTTCCAAACCATCCACCACGATCTTTGGGATGCAGATCCTCCTGCGCCGCCGGGGCTCATCGACAGCGTCAGAGACGGACGCCGGATTCCGGCCATGGCACTCACGACCAAGTCGGGTTACATGTACATCCTGAATCGCGAGACGGGCCAGCCGATCTTTGGTGTCGTGGAACGGCCGATGCCGAAAAGTGACGTTCCTGACGAGCGGGCCTTCGCTACGCAACCGATTCCAGTGAAGCCGCCGGCTCTCGCGCGCGTGGCGTACGGTCCGCAGGATCTCGTCACCGGGGCAGATACGACTCCGGAACACGCGGCCGCGTGCCGGGAACTCGTCGAGAAAAGCGGCGGCGTACTCAACGCGGGACCGTTCACGCCGTGGAAGTATCGGGCGCTGGGAGCCACGACGCCGATTTCCCTCGTCTTCCCGGGCGGACTGGGTGGACCGAACTGGGGTGGCACAGCGTCGGACGCTGTGTCTGGATATGTTTTCGTTGCGACGCAGGACGTCGGTGCGCTCGGCTTTGTCCGGCAGGCTCGCGAAGGCGCCGCTGTTGCCTACGAGAAGGTGACGCCGGGACGCAGTTCTTTCGATGTGCCGATGGGCGATCAGAACTGGCCGTGCCAGAAACCGCCATGGGGCAGCCTGATCGCGGTGAACGCGGTGACGGGCGATATCGCATGGCGCGTTCCGCTCGGCATCACAGAGCAGCTTCCTGCCGGGAAACAGCACACCGGCCGTCCCGTCCTGGCCGGTCCGATTGCAACGGCCGGCGGCGTGCTGTTCATCGCGTCAACGGACGACAATCGCTTCCGGGCGTTCGATTCGCGAAGTGGCAAGGAACTCTGGGCGATCGCCTTGGAACGAAGAGGCAATGCCAACCCCATCACCTACCTCGGCCGGAATGGCAAACAGTATGTCGCCGTTGTCGCCACCGACACCCTCAAGGTGTTTGCGTTGCCGCCCATCTTTTAGTTAGCACTGGCACGGATTTCGACTTAACCCTCGCCGTTCGACGATGCAATCGTCGTCAAGGACATCAGAACGATTCTGAGTCTCCGGTAGTTCGTGTTCTGGGGTCAGATTGAGGCGGGTGTGAGGAAAGCAGCCATGTCCAGTCACCACACGATGACGACGGCCGAGTACTTGAGGACGCCAGAGTCGGTTCTCCCACGGAGTTGATTTACGGAGTCTTGCGCGTCGCCGAGTCGCCGCTCCCTCGTCACCAGGCGGTCGTCTTCGATCTCGGCCTTGCGCTCGCGGAGCACGTGCGCGAACGGCGGCTCGGCGAGGTGTGGCTGGCGCCACTCGATGTCATCCTCGATGCCGAGCGCTCGTTGATTATTCAGCCCGATCTGTTCTTCGTTTCGAACGAGCGCGGCCACATCATGGCTGAACTTCGACGGCAACGTCATCGCCCGGGCGCAGTTCGAGTCGAAGCGACCCATTCGCTCGCGCGTGCTGCCGGAGTTCGATCGTACGCTGGCGTCGATGCTTCGGTGGGTGTGACCGCCGTTTACTGTTGCGCTGAAGCTGACGGGTAGATGCGCTCGGTGATCAGCCGGGGCCAAGCACGGCAAACCCCTCGCGCTCCGCCGCTTCGGCCTGCTGGCGATCGAGCGTGACGAACGTAAGACTTGTGGGCAACTCTTCTGCAGCCACGACCGCGGCTGCCAGCTGCAGAGCGTCTGCGGCTCGAAGCGTGTGGGCCTCGATCAGGCGTTCGGCATGCCGGCGCACGACTTCGGCAGCCGTGACTTCGGTCCACTGTTCCCATGCGCTGAACACGTCGCGGCGTGCGGCGGCCAGGCGTCTTGCCGCCGCCGGCTCGGCGCGACGCCGGCGGGCAAGGGCCGAGCAGAGCTCGACGCGCGTCAACATCCACACGATGACGGCGGGATCCTCACGAAGCCACCGCTCAACTGTCCTTGTCTGAGATTCGGCCACGACGAGAGGAATCAGCGCCGAGCTGTCCCAGAATCTCATCGTCCTTCGCGGCGCTCTGCCAGGAGGTCGTGCAGCACACTGCCCTTGACCCGCGGCGGCCTGCGTCGTCCGAACCAGCCCGGCAACCCGCCCGTTCCCGCCCGCACCAGGCCCTGACGCTCGAGTCTCGTGAGCCGTCCGTCATCGGTGGACTTGCCAGTCGAGACCGCGACGATGCGAGCGATGGGCCGATCGCGATCGAGCACCACGACCTCTCCCCCGCCACGTACGTGCTCCAGATAGCGAGACAGGTTGTTCCGGAGTTCGCCAATTTTAGCCTTCTTCATATGGCTATGTTAGCCATCTATGACCGGCGTGGTCAATCGGCGCGATTCGACGAAGCCCCTGAGACGGGCCATGGGCTAGGACTTGAAGTACGGAGGTAGACCGCTCTTGGTGGCGCGCAGGATGTCGATGATGGCGCGGCGACTGTCCGGCGACAAGTTCGAGTAGTCCCAGTCTTTCGCTACGCCCGACAGTACCTCCCATAGCCGCTGGTATACCAGCGCTTTCGCCGGTTGAGGCAGCGCATCGAACGCTTCTGAGTAAATCATGTAACTGCACGGATAGCGCAGGAGCCTCCTCGTGAGATCGAGCTCGCGCAGCGACCGTCCTTTCGCGTCACGTGGGCCTGTGGCGGCAAAATCACTCGCGAAGCCGGATGTGCCGGCGATGGGCGACGGAAGAGGCGCCTCGTCCGCGAACAACATGTAGTCGGCGAGCTCGATCGCCGTCTCGCGCACGTCTCGCGGTGAGACAGCGGGCTTCTGTGGCCCTCCATCCGCGGCGATTCGCGCCTGCCAACTCAACCGGATCAGCAGGTTCGTCATGTGCGTCTGATGATTGAGCACCATCAACGCGGCGATATCACTGTGCGGCGTGAGATAGGCGGCGGTGTCGAAGGCCGCGCTGCCGGTCGTCAGCGTCGGTGCAGTGTCGGCGCGTGCACGTACGAGCGCGGCACATGCAGCACAGGTACGTTGCCGAGGTGCCTGACCGGCACCTGCTTTCCCGTCACGTACCAGCCTCCCCAGCGATCTTCGATCGGCGTTCGATGGTCCATCTGCCAGCCTTGCGCGTATTCGTTCTTGTCGTCCGAGAGCGGCAGCACGCTCATCGTGACAAGGCCTGGAACGCCGTGTGTTTGTGGAAGCAGGTGACACTGGAGGCAGTCGGCGTCGCGGCGGACGAACGCCGGCTTCTCCTGCTTCTGCTGAGGCATCGAGTAGAAGTGAACGCCCTGGGTGGCATCGAACACCGTCGCCTCGACCGTATCCGCGCCCTTTGCCCAGCCGATGGCGACGCTGTCGTTGAAGTAAATGGCGCGGGGCGTGGCCTTGCTGATGTGCGCGCGCTGCAGGCTGTTTTCCGAGAACACGAGCGTCTGCGACGAGACGGGCACGTCCAGCGCCTTCAGCACCGCCGGCAGATAGCCGCGCGGCAGCGCATCGAACGCCAGTTGTATCTCCCCTTTCTCGATGCGCTCGTTCAACCTGACGACCAGGTCCTGGACGGGCCGCGTCGAGTATTGAATGGCGGGATGGTCGCGCGAGACCCAGACATTGCTGTTCTGGGCCGAGACCAGCGCGGCGCCGACCGCGGCAGCCAGTCCAGCGACGAGCGTCAGAAATCGACGCCTAGATAATCTCCCCACTCTCACCCTAAGCCCTCAGCCCTGAGCCCTAAGCCCTCATCAGGCCTCAGTATAAGCCCATGCTCCGGCGATTCCGGCGACTATGGTCTCGACCAGTTGCCAGCCCGTCGTGAGAACGATCATGCTTCGCGGAAAGATGTTCATCACGTAGAAGAACAAATTCGGATAGAGGCTGGCGAGACCCCAGCACAGCGTCGCGGCGCAAATGGCGGTCGTCAGTCCCGCGCCAAAACGCGGCCGGATGGCGGCATACGTCCAGACCAGAATGAAGCCAAACCCGAAGCTGAAGAGCACGAACCAGACGATCATCGATGGTGCGATTGGCGGCTGATTGAGCGCGGCCATGGCCGCGTTCATCTGTTCTTCGATGACCATCGCGTTGAGCACGAACTCGCTGGCGTTGATGATGAGGCCCGCGATGAATCCGCCGACGAGGACACGAGCGAGGTTGATCCGGCCCATGCTGACACCTCCTGACGACGGTTGATTGCCTTTCGCCTTACGACTCTCGACTATCGCCTTGCGACTAACGCACTCGCCAGCCAGGCTCGGCATCGACACTCAGGAGCACCGGCTGACCGGTTTCTGAACTTGCGGCCAGCACCATGCCGTTCGATTCGATGCCCATCAGCTTTGCCGGTTTGAGATTCGCCACCACGACAATCGTCCGACCGACGAGGGACTCCGGCTGATATGCCTCAGCGATGCCGGCGAGAATCGTGCGCTGTTCGGTGCCGAGGTCGACCAGGAGCTTCAACAGCTTCTTTGACTTCGGCACGTTCTCGGCGGTGATGACCTTTGCCGTCCGCAGCTCGACACCCATGAATTGATCGATCGAAATACGCCCATCGGCGGCGGGCGTGGCCGGCGCAGGTGGTGTGGTGGTGGTGGGTGGCGTTGCCGCGGCCGCCGAAGTAGCTGACGCGGGCGCGGTTGGTGCTGGTGGCTGGGTTTCAGACACAATTTTCTCCTTCGCACTCTTGCGGTCGAAACGGGGCCAGAGCGGCACGTCCTGAATGAGCCTGCGCTCGCCCTCGGAGCGCCAGCGTCCATCGCGATTGAGGCCGAGCGCTTCCGACCATGCGCCGACACGGCGCAGGATCTCGCTCGACGACGCCGGCATGACCGGCGAGAGGAGGACGGCTGTCAGACGAAGTGCTTCGGCCGAGTCTGTACAATACCTGCGAGAGCGCGTCGGCCTTGGACGGATCTTTCGCAAGTGCCCACGGCGCACTGGATGCGATGTACTCGTTCGTGGCATCGACGATCCGGTAAGCAGCCGCAACGCCGGTATGGATCTCGAGGGCGTCCATGGCCTTCTGATAGTCGCGCGCGGCGTCATCGCCGATGCGAGCCAGGCGATCGGTTCCGACTCCGGTTGGCGCCAATAGTCCCTGGCGGTACTGATTGGCCATCGCCGTGACCCGGCTGACGAGATTACCGAGGTTGTTCGCGAGGTCGGCGTTGTATTTCTCGTCGAATCGCTCCCATGCAAAATCGCCGTCGTCGCCGAAGATGATTTCCTTCACCAGATACAAGCGAAGCGGATCGATGCCGTGACGCTGCGCAGCGTCGGCCGGGTTCACGATCGTTCCAGGGTTCGATTTGCTCATGCGCTGCCCTGCCAGGGTCATGAACCCATGCGCGAAGACTTTTCTGGGCACGGGCAGCTTCGCGCTCATCAGCATCGCCGGCCAGATGACCGTGTGGAACCGCGTGATGTCCTTGCCGATCAGGTGTACGTCGGCGGGCCACCATTTGTCGAAGCGCTGAGGGTCCGTTCCAAGTCCCACGGCAGACGCATAGTTGATGAGAGCGTCGAACCATACGTAGACGACGCTCGATGGGTCCCACGGCAGCGGAATGCCCCACGACTGCCCCGCGCGGCTGATCGAAATGTCTTCCAGACCGCTTTCAAGCAAGCGGAGCTGTTCGTTCCGGCGCGCCTCTGGCTCGGAAAATCCAGGGTTTGTCGTAAAGAGATCGAGCAGCGGCTTCTGGTACTTCGACAGTCTGAAGAAGTAGTTCTTTTCCTTGATCCACTGCGGCTCGCTCTGCGGATGCAGCGGGCATCGTCGGTCAACAAGCTCCTTTTCGGGCTTGAATGCCTCGCATCCCACGCAGTACCAACCTTCGTACAGACCTTCGTAGATGTCGCCGGCGGCGTAAATTCGCTTCACCAGTTCCGTGACACCCGCTTTATGATTCGGTTCGGTCGTACGGATGAAGTAGTCGTAGGAAAGATCCAGCGACCGCCAGGTCTTCGCAAACAGCTTCTCCATCCGGTCGCAATATTCGAGCGGAGTAATACCCTGCTCCTGGGCCCTCTTGTAGACGTTTTGGGAGTGCTCGTCGTTGCCCATGAGAAAGTACGTGTCGGCGCCGCTAAGCCGCTTGTAGCGGGCGATGACATCGCCGCAGACCTTCTCGTAGGCCGTGCCCAGATGCGGAGCGCTGTTGACGTAATCGATGGCGGTCGTGATATAGAAGCGCGACACGAATCCCTCTTAACCCTAAGCCCTTAGCCCTTAGCCTTCAGCCCTATCCAGATACGCCTTGACCGCCGCGGCTTGAACGTCCTTCACCGGCAGACCGCGTTCCGATGCGATTCGCAGGCAATCGTCGAATTCGGGCGAGGCATTGACGACGATCTTGCCCAGCCGCGCCAGCTTGAACTTCACGGGACCCAGCGGTGTGCCCACCACGACGATTTCACGCTCGAGGCGCTCTCGCAAGACCTCGTGATACCGCACCCCGATTGTGGTGGTCTCGCGAAAGATGATGCCGGTGAGCGTCTCGCGATCCTCAGGACGCGCCAGCGTCGTGAGCAGCGTGCCCGGACGGTTTTTTTTCATCTGGACCGCGGCGAAGTACACCTCGAGCGCCCCGGCAGCATAGAGCCGATCCATCACGAGGCCGAAGATCTGCGGGTTCATGTCATCGATCTCGCACTCGATCACGATGATGCGCTCTGTGTTCTGCGCGTCTGTGCCAGTGCCGAGGAGCACCCGCAACACGTTCGGCGTGTTCGGCAGGTCGCGATCGCCGGCGCCGTATCCCACGCTGTCGATCGTCATGGCGGGAACCGGACCGAACGAGGTGGCATACCCCGTCACGAGCAGGGCGCCAGTTGGCGTCACCAGCTCGCTCTGGACGCCGGAGGAGTACACGGGCGCGTTGCCGAGCAGCTTCACGGTAGCGGGCGCAGGCACCGGAAAATGGCCATGCGCCGAGTTCACCATGCCCCCGCCGACGTTCAGCGCGGAGCTCACGATGCGATCGGCATTGAACCACTCGAGCGCGTAGACGGCCCCGACGATGTCGATAATCGAGTCGAGCGCGCCGACTTCGTGCAGGTGTATCTGGTCGATCGGGATCTGATGGATGGCTGCTTCGGCTTCTCCCAGACGATGGAAGAGCGCCTTCGCGCGATCCTTGCCTGCCGGCGAAAGCGCCGAGCGCTCGATCAGCCGGTAGATCTCCGTCAGGCTGCGATGGGGATGATGGGGATGGGCGACCGCCGCAGGCGCGTGCGCGTGCTCGTGGGTGTGCGGGTGCGTATGAGCGTGATCGTGACCGTGTTCATCGTGGTGATGATCGACATGATCGTCGTGACCGCCGGCGTGAGTGGCGGCGCCGTTTTCATCGACGATGAACTTGGTGGCAGAGACGCCGGCGCGAAGCACACGCCTGGACGAGACCGAGGCTCCGTCGATGGCAAGGCTGCCCAGCGCGCGGCGCAACTCTTCGAGCGGCAGGCCGGCGTCGAGGAAGGCGCCCAGCACCATATCGCCCGACGCGCCGTTGAAACAGTCGAAATAGAGAATGCGGGACATGATCGGCTGCAGCCAGCATCATAGTTTACCTGCTTCGCGGAAGCTGAAATAGCGCGTGTCGGCCAGGATGACGTGGTCGATGACATCGATCCCCATGATCTCCCCCGCCTGGACCAGCCTCCGTGTCAGGTCCACATCGTCGCGGCTCGGGAGCGGATCGCCGGATGGGTGATTGTGAAAGAGCACGATCGCGGCGGCGGCTGCCGATGCCGCTTCGCGGAAGATCTCGCGGGGATGCGCGGGACTTGAGTTGAGCGTGCCGACCGAGATGATCGACGTTCGGATGAGCCGGTGCCGGGTATCGAGCATCATCAGCCCGAAGTGTTCGACGGGCCTCGAGCCGAACTGCGGCAGCAGGTAGCCGGCGGTCTCGCGCGGCGTGACGAACTGCAGCCGCGCCTGAGGGCATCGAAGCAGCGTGCGGCGCCCGAGCTCGACCGCCGCCAGCACCTGGGCGGCCTTGGCCATGCCCATGCCGTCGATCCGGCGAAGCTCGTCCACGCTGGTCCGTGGAATGCCGTGCAACCCGCCCGTGGTCTCCAGTACTTCATTGGCGACCGCCAGCGCATTTCCGCGCCGCGTGCCGTTCCCGAGAACGATCGCCACCAGCTCGTTGTCGCCGAGCCCGGCCGCTCCCAGCCGGAACAGCTTTTCGCGCGGGCGATCGTTTACCGACAGCGCTTTCATGGCCACGTTATACTCAGGCGGATGCCGCGCCGAAATCTGTCCGGGCTGTCTGCCGCATGTCTCTGTTCCCTTCTTGTCACCGTGGCCTGCGCGACGCCGCCGACACGGGAAATGGATCAGGCCCAGGGCGCGATCGATGCCGCCAGAGCGGCAGGCGCCGATCGCTACGCCACTGCGCAGTTCCAGGCCGCAGTACAAGCGCTGGCGAGCGCGCACACAGCCGTCGAGCTACGCGACTATCGTCTGGCGCTGAATCACGCGCTCGACAGCCGCGAGCGTGCGCAGAACGCGGCGAAGCAAGCGGCCACCCAGCAGGGCGTCCTGCGCGGCGAGGCAGAGCGGCGTCTCGGTCAGGTGACGGCGCTTCTCGATCAGACCAGGCAAAGGCTCAAGGCGGCCGAAACCGCGCGGGTGCCACGCCGTTCGCTCGTCACCGCGCGCATCGCCATCGGCGACGCCGAAGGTTCTCTGCAAAAGGCGGGCACGGACATCCAGGAAGGCAATTACCGGGAAAGCCAGGACCGGCTGGCGGAATCTGCCAAGAAACTTCAGTCAGCGATTGCAGAAATCGACACGGCCACGAAGGGGCGCCCGAAAGCGGGTTCATAACGGTTCGTAACAGAAGACCAGAAGATCAGGAGAAAGAAAGGAATTTGATCTTCTGACCTTCTGATCTTCTGTTAGCCCGCGAGCCAGGTTCCTTCGAAGACCAGCCTCGCCCACCCCGTCAGAAAGATGCTGCCATCGTCGAGCCACTCGACGCGCTGGCTGCCACCCGGCGAAACAATCTCGACGTCGCGCAACGCACCGCCGAACGACGCCGCAGCCACCGCCGCGCCGCAGGCGCCCGTGCCCGACGCCTGCGTGGGCCCGACGCCACGTTCCCAGATCAGGATCCGCACTCGGCCGGGGGCTTCGACGCTGGCGAACGAGACGTTCGTGCGATTCGGAAAGTGTGGATGATGCTCGAGCGCCGGCCCAAGTTTGTGCAGCCGCGCTTCGAGGAGCGGGCCGCCGAGCACGACGCATTGCGGGTTGCCGACCGACAACGTCACGGCGCGAACCTGCTCGCCGGCTGCCTGCAGGTCGACCTGTCTCACGTCTCGTGGCGCACCCATGGCCGCGCGGAACGTCAGCGTGTCGCCGTCCCTCCCCTTCAACTCCAGCACCTTGGGGCCAGCCGGCGTGTCGATCGTCACCTGGGTGGTGCCAGGACGCTCACGGACCGCAAGCGCGGCCAGGCAGCGGATTCCATTGCCGGACACTTCGGAAGGGCTGCCGTCGGCGTTGAACAGCTGCATGCTGATGGATGACGAGCCGAGTGTGTAGATCAGCAAGCCATCGGCGCCGACCCCCTCGTGGCGGCTGCACATCGCGCGGGCCACGACACCGGGATCGACACCGCGGACGGCCGGTTCCGGGGCGAGGAGAAAGTCGTTGCCATAGGCGTGCCCCTTCACGATTGGAATGCCGTTGGGCATCAGCTACACCTCACAAAACGCCAGCAGGTGCCATCCGAAGCGCCGCGTCAAGGATCGCGGCAGCGCATTGAACAGCCCGACGAAGCACGTGTTGTACAGCGTGCCTTTCAGGCCGCCGTGCAGCCTGGTCTTCACCGGAAATCGCTCGGGCACGATGCGCACGCGCGAAAAATCTCTCAGGAGATCGCGGAATTCGCCGATGGAATACTTCTTCAGCATCGGCGCATCGACATGCTCCAGATCGACCTTGGTGATGTGCGACAACGCGTTCAGCCAGGAGATCCGGTTGTACACCTGAAACACGGCGACGCCGCCCGGCTTCAACACGCGCCGGCACTCGCCGACGAGCGCGCGATCGTCCGAGGTGTACTGCACGACGCCGTGGGCGTAAACGAGATCGAACGACCCGTCACGAAACGGCAGCGCTTCGCCGTCGGCCACCGCGAGCGCCGCAGGAAGTGTCTCGAGCGCGAAGTTCTGCGCGGCGAGCGCGATCGATGACGGCGCGAGGTCAATTCCCGTGGCGTGCGCACCATGGCGGGCAAACCGGATCAGATCGGTTCCAGCACCGCATCCGACCTCGAGCACGCGGCGACCGCGATACCGATCGAAGGGAACGAGCTGGGGCAGATGGTGCGAGTTTCTCGAAGTGGTATTGCTCGAGATCGGCGAAGAAACCCGGAGAGCCCGGCGGGTGCGTCGTGATCTCGAGATCGTGGATGTGCGTATTCCAGTAAGCGCGCACGTCACGCTGGGACGAGAGGCGATCCGAACGGTTGGGCACGAGACGCCTACTATAAGATAGTTCCCGCTTGATTCGAGATCTCCAGCGGCTTGCCGAACGCGAGTTCGACGTGCTCGTGGTGGGCGGTGGCATCTACGGGCTGACCATTGCCTACGACGCCGCGCAGCGCGGGGTGTCTGTCGCGCTCGTCGAACGCGGCGATTTCGGCGGCGCCACGTCGTTCAATCATCTGAAGACCATCCACGGCGGTTTGCGGTACCTCCAGTCGGCCGACATCCGCCGCATGCGCGAATCGAACCGCGAGCGCCGGGCGTTTGCGACGGATCGCACCGCGATTCGTATCACCGCTGGCGTTTGCCATGCCGACCGGTTCGTCCCTCACGCGTAATCCCCTGGCGATGAAGACGGCGCTCGCGCTCGACGCCATGGTCGGCTCCGATCGGAATGACGGTGTCGACGCGTCACGTCACCTTCCGGCCGGCCGCGTGATTGCCGGCGTCGAGTGCCGCGAATTGTTCGAGGGAGCGCTGCGATCCGTCGCGTCCGCTGCCGTCTGGCACGATTATCAGACCACTGACGGCGATCGCCTGACGCTCTCGTTTGCCAGGGCCGCGGTCGAGCACGGCGCCGTGCTGGCCAACTACACGGAGGCCTCCGGGCCGCTCCGCGCCGGACAGCAGCTTGCCGGTGTCAAGGCGCGCGATCTACTGACGGGAAAGGATTTCGATATCCGAGGGCGCGTGGTGGTGAATGCCGCGGGGCCCTGGGCCGCGACGCTGCTCGATCGCGCGGGAGTGCGGTGCCGGTGGCCGCTTGTGAAAGCCATGAACCTGATCACATCGCGGCCGGCTCGCAAGGCCGCGCTGGTGGCGCCGATGCGCGAGGGGCGCGCGCTCGTCATGCTCCCCTGGCGGGAACGGACGCTCATCGGGACCAGCGAATCGGCCGACGAACGCCAGCCCGACGATCAGGACGCGCGGCGCGATGAGGTCGATGGCTTCGTTCGCGAAATCAACGAGACCTTCCCTGCCCTCAAGCTGGATGTTCGAGAAATCACCTTCGTTCACCGGGGCATCGTCCCCGCCGCGATCGAGGGCCAGCGCCTGTCGCTGCTTCGCCACTCGCGGATCATCGATCACGAGCGCGAAGGCGCCGAGCCGGGGCTGATTTCAATCGTCGGCGTAAAGTACACGACCGCGCGCGTGGTTGCCGAACGCACCGTCGATCTGTTGCTGCAGAAACTTGGACGCGCGCCGGTTGCCTGCCGTACCGCCGACACGCTGTTGCCCGGCGCCGGCTTGAACGATGCCGATCCTTCCGACCCGATCGCGCACGCGATCCGCGAAGAAATGTCTCAAACCCTGATCGACGTGGTCGTCCGGCGAACCGGTTTGGGATCCGCCGGCCATCCCGGCGAGGCGGTGGCGAGCGACGTCGCGGATCGGATGCGCGCAGCTCTTGGATGGTCCGAGGATCGAACGCAACGCGAAATCGAGGCGCTTCGCAACGTCTATCGGGTTGTGTGACAGGACGCACCATGTACAAGCCGACATCCGTCGTGTTCGCGATCGCCGCCCTCGCGATTTCCACATCCTGTACGACGGCACCGGGGACAGCGCCGGATTACGACGTCATCATCCGCGGGGGTGACGTGTACGACGGCTCTGGCGCGGCCCCCATCCGTGCGGACGTCGGCGTTCGGGGCGATCGGATCGCCACCATCGGCGACCTCGGCCAGGCAAAGGCTGCCAGTCGATATCGATGCCGCGCGGACTCGCCGTCGCGCCCGGCTTCATCAACATGCTGAGCTGGGCCACCGAGTCTCTGATCGACGACCCGCGTCGCAGAGCGACATCCGGCAGGGCGTCACGCTCGAAGTCATCGGCGAAGGCGAGTCGATGGGCCCGCTGAATCCGTCGATGAAGAAGCTGGTCGGCGGAGCTCAGGGCGACATCAAGTACGACATCACCTGGACGACGCTCGGCGAGTATCTGGCGTTTCTCGAAAAGAAAGGCATCTCGACGAACGTCGCGTCGTTCGTCGGCGCGACGACGGTGCGCATCCACGAGCTTGGATACGCGGATCGGCCACCGACTCCGGCAGAGCTCGACCGCATGCAGGCGCTCGTGCGCGCAGGCGATGGAGGAGGGCGCGCTCGGCGTCGGCTCGTCGCTCATCTACGCGCCCGGCGTTTTACGCGAAGACGGACGAGCTGATCGCGCTCTGCGCACGAGGCCGCGCAAGTACGGCGGGATGTACATCTCGCACATGCGCAGCGAGGGCAACGCTCTGCTCGAAGCGGTCGACGAGTTGATTCGCATCGCGCGCGAGGCGAAGCTGCCCGCCGAGATCTATCACCTGAAGGCCGCGGGCGAGCAGAACTGGCCGAAGATGGACCAGGTGATCGCGCGCAGTCGAAGCCGCCCGCGCACAGGGGCTGCAGATCACCGCCGACATGTACACCTACCCCGCCGGCGCGACCGGACTCGACGCGGCGATGCCGCCGTGGGTGCAGGAAGGCGGACTGCGCGAATGGATCCGGCGGCTGAAGGATCCCGCCGATCCGCGCGCGCGTCAAGCGCGAGATGAGCACGCCGACCAACGCGTGGGAGAACCTGTATCTTGCGGCGGGCTCGCCGGAACGGGTCCTGCTCGTCGGCGTTCAAACAGGACGCGCTGAAGCCGCTCACCGGAAAGACGCTCGCCGAGGTCGCGAAGCATGCGCGGCAAGTCGCCCGAGGAGACCGCGATGGATCTCGTCATCGAGGACGACAGCCGCGTCGGGACGGTGTATTTCCTGATGTCCGAAGACAACGTCCGGAAGCAGCTCAAGCTGCCGTGGGTCAGCTTCGGACTCCGACGCGGAATCGCTGGCGCCCGAAGGCGTCGTTCCTGAAGTCGAATCCGCATCCGCGCGCGTACGGCAACTTCGCGCGTCTGCTCGGGCGTTACGTGCGCGACGAGAAAGTGATCCCGCTCGAAGAAGGCGATCCGCCGCCTGACATCGTTGCCGGCGACGAACCTGAAACTCGACAGGCGCGGCGCGCTCGAGCCCGGCCACTACGCCGACGTCGTCGTGTTCGATCCGACAGACGATCCAGGATCACGCGACGTTCGACAAGCCGCATCAGTACTGCACCGGCGTCGCGCACGTCTTCGTCAACGGCGTGCAGGTGCTGAAAGACGGCGAGCACACCGGCGCCACACCCGGGCGCGTCGTCCGCGGCCCCGGGTTCAGGAAGAAGACTTAACAGTAAGGGGTCGGGAGGGGTTTTCGATGGATCCCGCGAAAACCCCTCCCGACCCCTTTTTACGGCGTGGCTCTGCCCGAGATCACATACGTGGCGCCTGCCGATATGCCGAAGGTCGGATCGCGTTCCGTGAAGCCCGCCAGGATACCGAAGTCGAGGCGCATCATCCGGTAGGTATAGCGCCCGGCGAGACGGAAGACGCCGCGGCTCTCGAGACCAGCGGGAGTAAATTCGCCGAACGGGGGCAGCCGGCCGTTGAATTCACCCACCATCTCGAACTCGTTGGTCAGCGCGCGCGCAATCGAGGCGCCGAAGGTGAGGGCCGTGACCGATTCCTGCGGTTCCGCAGGATCCTCCAGAACGATCAGACCGACGTTGCCGACCGTGCGCACCGATCGGACGGTTTTGGCGATGAGAAACGAGGCGAAGAAGTCGGTCGTGCCGAGGCCAATGCCCTTTTCGGGTTCAGCCACCGGCAGCTTGGTGCCGAAGCGCAAGCCGACCGCGGGTCGCGAGGCCGACTCGGACGCCATCCGGATCTTGGTCGCGACGACGAGATCTTCAAGGCCCGAGGCGCTGTCGCCCGGGAGCAGCAAGCTCGTGTTCTCGAGCGGGGCTTTGAAACGCCCGTTCACGTCGAGGTTCTGATAGAAGCCTCCGTCGATCTGCACCTCGGCCGTCGCCCCGGCGCCGATGCTGACGCCGAGGGTGGCAATGCGCTCGATGTCCCCTTCGAGCCCGTTGGCGAAATTCCGCTGATCCTTATCGAACGTGACGCCACCCTCGAGCAAGACGCGTCCGGCGCCGATCGTCTCGGGATCTTCCGTGGCGAGCGGCCGCTGCTGCGCCTGCGCGCTCGTCGTGACGCCCATCACGAGGGCAAACACCATGAAGCTTCGGATTGTCATGAGCATGAATCGTCCCCCCAGGTTCACCACCGCCGCCGGCTGTCGAGAAGAATCGTGACAGGGCCGTCGTTGGCCAGCTCCACCTCCATATGCGCCTGGAACTCGCCTGTTTCGACTGTAATGTTCAGTGCACGAAGCTCGCGGACCAGCGCCTCGTAGATCGGCCTTGCGCTCGCCGGCGCCTCGGCGTCGTCGAAGGACGGGCGCCGGCCTTTTCGGCAGTCACCGCAGAGGGTGAACTGCGACACGACGAGCACGGAACCGCCCGCCTCGCCCAGCGACACGTTCATCTTGCCCGCATCATCCTCGAAGATGCGAAGACCGCTCACTTTGCCGGCGACGTACTTGATGTCGTCGGGACCGTCACCCTTTTCGACGCCGGCGAAGACGAGCAGGCCTCGTCCGATCTCGCCGACCGTGCGGCCGTCTACGCGCACGCGCGCGAAGGTCACGCGCTGAACGACCGCACGCAAGGGTCAGTAGCGAATCTGGAGCAGCTGGGGGGGATCCTGCTCCTCGAGAATGTCCACCGCCGGATTGAGCCGCGTGTCGAGCAGATGCCGCGGCGATACGTTCGAAAGCGCTTTGAGCATGGAGTTCTTGACGCCCACGTTCTCGCGCTCGAGATCCATCAACAGTTGCTTGATGCGCTGGCGCTGCAGGCTCAAATCGCCGCACGCCGGACAGCAGCAACTGATGACCGGCAGCTTCGTCGACGTCGTGTAATCCCTGCAGTCGGCCTCGTTGATGTACACGAGCGGCCGAATCACGATGTGCTTCCGGTCGTCCGACACCAGGCGCGCCGGCATGGCCTTGAGGCTGCCTTCGAAGAACAGGTTCAGCAGCAACGTTTCGATGAAGTCGTCGGCGTGATGACCCAGCGCGATCTTGGTCGCGCCGACCTTGTCGGCGAGCCGGTACAGGGCGCCCCGGCGCAGGCGCGCGCACAACGAGCACGGCGTGCTGTTGGCGGCGAGCAGGTCGTCCATCACTTCGCCGATCGAGGTGTGTTCAACGTGGCACTCCCATCCGTGCGCCTCGCACGTGCCTTTGATGGTGCCATGTTGAAAATCCTCGTAGCCCGAGTCGATGTTCACGCCGATGATCGAAAAGCTGATCGGCGCGCGCTTGCGGAGCACGTCGAGGATCTGAATCAGCGCCCAGCTGTCCTTGCCGCCGGACAGCCCGACCATGACGCGGTCGCCGTCCTCGATCAGGTTGAAGTCGTGGATCGCCTTCGTGACTTTTCTCGCAACCTTGGCTTCAAGGTGCGTCGAGTACCCCACTCTTTTCGTCCTTTCGCGGTTCGATGCGGCCGCCGGGCGGCACCCATCCGGTGGTGATATCTGCGTCAGTGTACTCCGGGACGAGGTGAATCATCGCACCAAGAAAGCGCGGGTCCTGCGGACACGGTCCCTGCGGCTTGTCACAGGGAACCCTGAGGAACGGTACGAACCCTGCTGTCGTGCGGACGGAAATCTTGTAGAGGTAGCTCGTGGGCTGTACGTCGCGGCGGAACGGTACGCCCCCGGGCAGTGCGAGCGAGACGGCCTTTTTTTCGTCGGGGGCCATGTCGAGCGTCTGCGATTCGTTGCCGGTCGCGACCGTCAGACGGTTCTCGACCGCACCGTTCTGAATCTCGACGTTCAAACGCGTGATCGTTTTCGACACCCATTTGTCGCCGCCGAGACTGGCGACCGGTCCGCGCAGCACGACCTCGGCTTTGGCGTTCCCCTTGACCCAGAACCACCAGTCATCCGAGCCGGCCGGTGTCTCTTCGGGGTTGAACGCGTTGTCATCGGGGAAATACGCGAACATGTGCGGGGCGGCGTCGGCGGACCAATGACCCTGCGCATGCGGTCGCCGTCCTGCGCGACCGGGAGATCGTGCAGCAGCGTGAGCTCGATCGGTAGCCATCGCAGCGGGCCGGCTTTGGTGTGTTCGCCCGGGCGCAGCGACACGTAAAGCGGGTTGAACACCAGCTGTGCGGTGAAGAGCGCGCCGACGACAAACGCGATCACCGTCGCCCCTAGTCCGACAGTGGGTGGAATCAGGACGAGGAAGAGCGCGTAGAACGGCAGGAAATACCGGCTGCCGACCGGGCCCCCTCCCCCGTTCCAGGTGAACGGCCACACGAAGACGTGCATCACCACGGTGCCGGCGATCGTGACGAGGGCCAGCCACTGCCAGAGCTGTTTGTCTTTCGAGAGCAGGAACAGCGCGATCGCGAGGATGCCCGGGAAGAAATAGGGCACGAGCCCAGCGTTCCTCCCGGCGAAGAAATACCACAGGTTGTGGAGAAATACGGTGCCCGAATGGGTATTCACCAGCACGTCGCCAACCAGCAGGTCTTCGCGGCCCCTCACCGGACCGATGGTGTCGAACGTCTCGTAGGTGTTGGCGAACGGGAAGCCGGTGTGGAAGTAGAACGTTTTCCGGTCGCCTCCCTGATAATTGAACTCGCCGGTAATCGCGGCGTTCGCGCCGAACAGGGCGCCCGTCACCGCGGCGCAGATTGCGAGGGTAGCGATCGCGTGCTTCCATTGACGCCGGCTTGCGGCCAGCAAGAGCATCGGCCCGAGGACGAGCAGGTGCGGTGGCTTCGAAAATGTCGCCACGCCGATCAGGACGGCTGCGATGTAATCCGACATCGGGCCGGCCAGAATCGAGCGGGCCTGGTCGCGAGCCACCTCCTTGTACGCCCAGAAGAAGATGGCGTACAGCACGAGCGAGAAATTGAACAACTCGGGCACGAGCCAGACGAAGTAGACAGGAACGACCGACGTCCCGAGAAACGCGAGCGCAAGGGGCAAGGCGACCCAGTTGGACCGGGTGGCCGCATGGATGAACAGATAGATGACCAGCAGATCGAAGGCGAGCAGCAGCGCGTGAAACACCAGAAACCCGTTCGTGCCGAACAGGTACACGAACGGCGCCGCCACCAGCGGATAGATGTACGACTTCGAGATGTAGAGGCGCGTGTCGCGTTCGGGGTCCTCGCGCTTCTGCCATTGGAAGAACGGGAACGAGCTCGAGCCCCGAATCTCGACGTCCTTCCCGCGCTTGAGGAAGATGCCCTGCGGACCCGAATACTCTTCCCAGACTCTGACGAGATCTTTTCGTTCGAACTGGAAATCGAAGTCGCGCGCGAGGCTGAGGCCAAGCACGTAGTAGGTCGATTCGTCCCCTTTGAAGGCGCCACCGTTGGCCTTCGGGAAATTCACCGACAGGGCAAACGCCAGCAGCAGAATGCCAAGCAGCGCCGAGGCGATGACGCCGGGTCTGGTCGTCACGGCGTCATCAACCGGTGCACGGCCCTGGGCCATGTCATGCCTGACACCTTCTCGAAGCCGGCCTGCCCCATTCGCTCGGCCGCCGGTGTGTCTTCCATCATCTCGCGCAGGGCGACGGCGAGCGTCTCGGGCCGAGGGGCGCAGACCCGGCCGTTCACGCTGTCACTGACCAGCTCTGCCGGGCCGCCGCTGTCGGTGCAGGTGATGACAGCCTTGCGCGATGCGAACGCTTCGACGGTGACGAACCCGTAGTCCTCATCATAGGGAGGAAAGCACACCGCGCGGCATCGCGCGAGGTGCTCCAGCATCTGACGATCGTCAATCCGTCCAATCAGCTTGACGCGCGCCGACAGCCCTCTGGTGGCGATCGCGTGTTCGAGCGCCTGATGCTCTTCACCCTCGCCGGCGATGACGCACCTGATGCCGGCCGCTTCGGGATTCGCGAGCGCGTCGATGAGCAGTGACAGCCTCTTCAATGGCGCAAGCCGCGAGATCGCAAAGATATAGTCGTCGTAGGCTTCACAACGATAAGCCCGTTGCGGAGGTGGCGGGTAGAGCGGTTCCGACCTGATGCCGCCGAACCGGGTGAGGCGTTCGCTGACGGTCTGCGAGATCGTAAACACCTTTCGCACGTGTCTGGTCAGCAGGCGCCGATCGGTCCAGCGGATCAACTGACGCCTCGTCAGTTCCTTGAGCCGCCCTTTCCACCGCAGCGGGGCGCTGAACGCGTCCCACCGATCGTAGTACTCGCGCATGGTGTGGTTCAACCACACGACGTGATTGGGATGCCGCACTGCGTAGCTCGGGTACCGGAGCGAGATCACCTGGTCGATCGGACGGTTGTCATGCGCCAGCCCGACGTCGGTCAGCCAGGCGGCCAGATACGCCGCACCCTGGCGGCCGAAGCGATTTTGCGGCGTCACGACCAGCTCGGCGGCATGGCCTTCTTCGCGCAGCGCCTGAACGAGCGCGCGCGCCATCACGAGATGCCCGCCATCGACGAACATCGGCGACGATGTGACCACCGCGATAGATTTCATGCCAGGAACGACAAGTCGGCCCCGAGCGGCGCGCTCCGGCGGCCGGCCTTCCAGGCCCGCGAGCCGTCGCAGAGCAGCACGTAGAGCTGCTCCATTTTTCGCACGAACGCCGCGATGTCGTAACGCTCGTGCCGTCACTCGTGCCGCGGCCGCCAGGCGCGACGCTCGTCGGGCCGGTTCATCAGATCGACGAATGGCGTCGGCCAGCGCCTGCGGCATCGCGTTTCGGCACGATGCGCGCGTCGCGGCCATCGGTCAGAACGTCGACGAGGCCATCGGCGTCGGTGGCCACGATCGGCTTCCCCGAGGCGAGCGCCTCGAAGGCGGTCAACGGTGTGCCCTCCCAGAGAGACGGGAACACGCTCAAGTCGAACGCGCTCAGCACAGCGGCCACATCTTTGGCGAACCCGACGAACACGAATCGATCGCCCAGGCCCAGCTGGCGCGCCTGCGCTTCGAGCGATTCCCGCAGAGGGCCCTCGCCGACGAGGAAGAAACGGGCGCGTGACTGCTGCTTGATGACGAGGTGCGCGGCCTCGACCAGGTACGAGTTCCCCTTGGACTCGTGCAGCCTCGTCACTGTCCCGATGGCGAAGTCGTCCGGGTGCGATTCCGAAGATCTTGCCGGGCGGCCGCGATCTCGTCGGCCGAGCGCGCGCGGCTGAACTCATCATGAGGCGCGCCGAGGTACACGACTTTCACCTTGGACGGCTGGACGAGCCGTGCATGGATGACGAATTCGGCGGTGCTCTTCGAGACGGCGATGGCGATATCGGTGTAGGGCTCGAGCGCGCGATCGGCGATCTTCTGAAACCAGGGCGTGTCGGTGAGGTTCGCGTGCTCGTGCAGGATTGCGGGAATCCCGCGCATCGCCGCCGCCAGCCGTCCGAATGTCGTCGCGCCATAGCCGTGGAGGTGCAGGACGTCGATCTTCTTCTGGTCGATGATCTTCAGGAGTGCCGTGAGCGTCGACGGATCGAACTTGCCTTTGTGCAGATACGTGATGTCGATGCCGAGGGCGTCGAGCGTTTCCTCCGACAGGTCCTTCTTGCGCAGGCTGACGAGCGAGACGTCGAAGCGGGCGGGATCGAACCGGGGAATCATCCAGGCAAACAGACGCTTCACGCCGTGCATGCGCGAGCCTTCCCAGCCGAGATGATCGCAGACCTGGAGCACGCGAATCATGCGCGCATTCCCACGATCCGGGCGGGCACGCCGACCGCCGTCGCTCGATCGGGAACCGCCTCGCGCACGACGGCGCCCGCGCCAATCACGGCATGCGCGCCGATGATGACGCCATCCAGGACCTTGACCCCGGCCCCCAGCCAGGCCCCTTCGCCCACGCTGATGCCGGCCGACGTGCGCGGCTGATCCAGGACCGGACGCGACGGATCGCTGAAGTCGTGATCGCCGCCGACGAGGTAGCTGTAGGCGGCGATGAGCACGTTCCGGCCGACGTGCACGCGGCTCGCCGAAAAAATTTCGCAGTTGAAGCCGATGTTGACCCCGTCGGCCAGCTCGATATTGCCGTTCTTGCACGAGAGAATCGTGTTGCGCCCGATGAACGCACCGCTGCCGATGCGGATGCCGGTGTTCGAGTCGCCCTTGGCGTCGATCAGGCAGTTGTCGTCGATGACAACGTTGTCCGCGATGCTGATTTTGTGCGGATGGCGCAGCACGACGTTGTGGCCGAACACGACATTGCGTCCGCAGGCGCCAAGGAGCCAGCGGATACAACGTCTTGCGCAGCACGAGCCCGAGGGCGCCGGGCACGTGTTGCGACAGCGTCACGATGAGCTCGTATTTGATGAGCGCGCCCAGGCCGGGTTTACCGACGATGAGGGAGGCGTACTTCTCGCGGGCGGACATGCCGGGCTGGGCGAGCTCGTCCTGGACGCGCGGAATGGGCTTCACAGCCATCCGCGTTCCCGGTACCACGCGAGCGTCCTGCGAATGCCTTCGCGAAGGCCGACGCGCGGGTCGTAACCGATTTCGGCGCGCGCACGGCCGATGTCGAAGGCGCGGCTCTTGGTGAAGAAGTCCACTCTCCGGCGATAAATCGGCGGCTCGAGGCCCAGCGGCACGCACACAGCTTCGCACGCGGCCCCGGCGAACCAGAACGGCCAGACCGGCAGCTTCGAGGGCGGGCGGCCGAACGTGCGCCTCGGCAGCAATCAACCCTATGAGCTCGTTGAGTGTCGTGACTTCGCCTCCCGCGAGAATGTACGTCCGGTTGGCCGCGGCCGGCACTTCCCCGCACAACCGGAATCCCTCGACGAGGTCGTCGATGTACGTCAGATGATAGAAGATGTCTCCGGACCCGAGCACGACAAAACGCCGCCGCGCCACGCCCCGGAAGAGCTTGAGCAGGCGGCGATCGCCGGGGCCGTAGATGCCCGACGGACGCGCAATTGTCACGGCCAGCCCGGTACGGGCGGCCGCCTCTCGCGCCATGCGCTCCCCTTCGACTTTCGTCTCCTGGTAAATGTCGCCCGGCTGAAGGGGTGCGTCTTCGGTGGCCGGGGGATGCTCGATATCGCCATGCACGCCGACCGTACTGCAGTGCACGACGCGGCGGGCGCCCGCTTCGGCCGCCGCCTCGATGACATCGCCGACCGCCGTGGCGTTCACCGCGCGATACGCCGACGCTGGAAGCCCTGCCTGCCGATAGACGGCGGCGACGTGATAGACGATCTCGATTCGTCTGACAGCCCGCGCGAGCGCGGCACGGTCCTCGAGCGTGCCGATCGCCGGTTCGATGCCTGCCGCTTCGAGCTCTCCCGCCTGTGCGCGCTGACGCACCAGCCCGCGAACGTGATACCCGCGCCGGGCCAGTGTCCGCGCAAGATGGCCACCTGTAAACCCGGTCGCGCCGGTGACTAGGACGCGCACCGCTCTGCTGCCACGGTAACGGGCGAACCGGCAAGCTTCAACAATCCAACGCTCGCGAGGCCCCCTTCGAGGCCGCGCGTGAAGCCCGGAGATCCGATCGCCTTGTGAAACGCGATCGGCAGTACGAACTGCCGGTGGCTTGCGACGCTGCGAAACCCGTGGCGGTCGAGCTCGCGAGCGATATCGCCGGCGCCGAACACGCGATAGGCCTCGACCGTGCTGCCCATGGCCTGCGCGAGGCGCCGCCAGACCGCCTGCACTGAGGCGACGCTGCAGACCGCCGGATAGTCGAACACGACCCGGTGGCGGCTTACGCGGCACAGTTCCGCAAGCGCCCGCCGCCAGTCGGGAACGTGCATGAGCATGCGCAGGCAGACAACGCCGTCGAACGACCGGTCGGCGAAGGTGAGCGCGTGCGCGTCACCCTCGCGAAAGTCGATGGTCAGTCCCAGCGCTAAGGCGCGTGCGCGTGCAACGCCCAGCATCTCGCTCGAGGCATCGGCGCCGGTCACGTGGGCGCCTCGCTGCGCCAGCGCCAGGGCCGCGCGCCCCGTGCCTGTGGCCATGTCGAGGATGGTTTTGCCGGAAACGTCGCCGAGGAACTCCATGAGCACGCGCTCCTGATCATCGAGGAGCATCTTGCCAATCGGCCCGCCGAAGCGCCTGGCGTCGAAGCTTGCCGCCATCGCGGGGTCGGCATATGCCGAATAGCTGTAGTGGTCGGAGGCGAAAAAGGGGTCGGGTGGATTTTTCGAATCACGTCCCGCGAAAAATCCACCCGACCCCTTTTCTCCATCATGCCACCAGCGCTGCGCACGCTTCGCGGGTCCGCTGCAGGTACGCCTCGTAGGTGTAACGGGTCTCGGCGAGGGTTTTTGCGGCGTGGCCGATGCTTCTTGCGAGTGCCGGATCGTTGACGGCTCGAAGGATGCCACGGGCGAAGCCGTCGGGCGTCGGCTCGGCCAGAATCGCGACCTCGTCGGAGAGCACCTGGGTGTGCGTCAACAGACGGGTCGCGACAATCGCGCGACCCGAGCGCAGGTACTGGTAAATTTTCAACGGTGTGTTCGTGCCGGTGCTGCGCGGCGACACGAGCACATCGGCGGCGTCGAGATAGCTCGGAATCGAATCCGCCGGCAGCTCGCCGGTGAAGATCAACCCTTCTGCCCCCATCGACACCGCCTGCGCTTTGGCGCGTGCCACCTGTTCGGGCTTTCCACCGGCAAGAACAAAGCGCACGTCGGGCCGCTCTCGATGCACCAGTGCCGCCGCCTGGAACAGGAGATCCAGCCCCTGGTACGCCTCGAAGGTGCCGGTGTACAACACCACTGGTGAGCCTGCGTCGAGCGCGAGCCCTTCGCGAATGGCTTTGCCGCTGCCGTGAACCGGCGTCTCACCAGACCCGGGCGCGTTCTCAATCAGCACCGTTCGTGCGCCGGGCACCACCCGTCGTGCCGTCTCCTCGAGATGTGGACAGATGACGATGGTCACCCGCGATCGTTTGATGGCCGTCCGTTCGAGCCGCTGAAAGATCCAGCGGAGGATCGCCGACTCGGCTGAAGGCGAAGTTCTCGAGCTGCTGCGGCAGGCTCGAGTGCATGTCGTACAGATGCGGCACGCCGAGCGCGGCCGAGATGACGACGCCAATCGCGGCCGCTTCCTCGTGCGAGTGAACCGCGTCGTAGCGGCCCAGACGCGCGCGATTGAGCGCCGTCGCGGTCAGGGTCAGATCGAGAAACAACTTGGCTGCCGACGGGCCAATCTTCACATGCGAGACGAAGGGAGGCCGGGCCGCACGGAAGATGCGGAGACCCGGCAACTGCACGTCGGCGCCGAATGGATACGTGACGAGATCGACCGTATGGCCGAGATCGAGGAGTGCCCGGATGCGGTGGTATTCGCTGAACGGGGTGCCCCGAGGCTCGAAGAACGGCTCGGGCGCAATCATCAGAATCCGCATTCCACGGTGGCGATTGTAGGAAACGAGCGGCAATCCGTCAAACGCGAATCCTCGGATGTGACGGACCAGTAAGCACTTGTGTTACCATGATTGGCGTTCGTGTCGACCGATACATTCCGCCTCCAATACCTCGCCAGGAGCGCCGCGGGGGTTCCGCGCGACCTGGTGAACTCCTTGGTCGTTTCGCGGTTCAAGGCCATTCGCCCTACCGGTACTCATCTATAACTGCACATTCGTCTGCGACGCCCGCTGCGAGATGTGCGGCAACTGGAAGATGGGCGATCGCAAGTCGGACATGACGCTGGAGCAGCTCGACGGCGTCATGGCGCACGATTTCTGGGGAGCCGTCGAAAACCTGAACATCTCGGGCGGCGAGCCGACGACGCGCAACGATCTGCCGGAAATGGTGGAGCTGTTCCATCGCCGGTTGCCCCGCATGCGGAAGATCGGCGTCAACACGACGGGCCTCACACCACATCGGGCCATCCCGATGCTGACGCGCATCGTGGAATTCTGTGCCGAGAAGAACGTGCTGCTGAGCGTCCGCGTGTCGCTCGACGGCATCGGCGACGTCCACAATCAGGTGCGGCAGGTGAAGGCGGGGTTCGACAAGGCGTGTCAGACGATCGACGCGATGCAGGCGCTCGCCGAGAAGCAGCCGAATTTTCAGTTCGGCCTGGCGGCCACGATCTTCGCGATGAATCTCGAGGACTGCCGACAAGCTGCTGGCCTGGGCGAAGAGCCGGCGGCTCGACATCGTGTTCAACATGTTGCGCTTCACCGAGAACATGTTGAACAACAAGAGCCTCGAAGACCAGATTCAGTTCCGGCAGCGCGAAAAGGATTTCATGCGCCGGTTCTTCCTCGATCGCGTCTCGGAGGATTCGGTGCTCAGCGGCCAGTCGTTCATGTACCTGCACTACGCCGACATGATCGCCAACGGGTATCACCGGACGATGCCGTGTCCGTTTCAGGCCCAGGGTCTGCTGCTCAACCCTGAAGGCAATCTCTTCTACTGCGAGAACTCCGAGAAGCTCGGCAACGTGCTCGACGAGAGCGCCGAATCGCTGTACTTCAAGGTTGCCAACCTCGCGCATCGCGAAGTGCTCAAGGACAAAGTCTGTCCAACGTGCCTGAGCCCCTGCCAGGTCAACGTCGGAGCGATGAAGCAGGTCGTGCCCTACGTGAAGTTCCTGCGCCGCGCGTACAAAGTGAAGCACGATCCGTCACGGCATCTCGAAACGATTCCGCCGGTCCGTTGAACCCGGGGACAGCCGTTCCCCGTGCCCCATCGCGCGGGCCCGCGCTCCTGCGGCTGGTCTTTGCCGCCGCCCTCGTCTGTTACTTCTTCGCGCGCGCCGATCCCCGGGCGGTTCTTCAGGCGTTCACCCGCATCAGCGCCGCACCGCTCGTCATCGTCGCCGGCCTCGTGCTCGTCGATCGCGCGCTCATGGCGTATCGATGGTTCGTCCTCCTCCGTCCCCTCGAGCGCGAGCGGATGCCATCGTTCGCCGTGGTGCTGGACATCTTTTTCGTCAGCACGTTTCTCGGGACGTTCCTGCCAGGCAGCATCGGCGGTGACGCCGTGCGTGCGTATTCGTTGTCGAAGCACGGCGTCCCGATTGGCGATTCAACGGCGTCGGTCTTCGTTGACAGGATGCTCGGCGTCCTGTCGCTGCTCGTCGTCGCGCTCGTCAGCGTGATGCTCGCGCGCGACCTCGCATCCGAGCGCGCGATTATCGTGGGCCTGGCCACGACCGGGACCATCTGCGCCGCGGCTGCCCTGCTCGTGTTCAGCAACCGAACGGAAGCCGTCGCGGAATCGCTGCTCGCACGGCTGCCGCGCGAATCGATCCGCCGCGTGCCGGCCCAGATTCTGGCGTCGATCCGGCGCTACGCCCTGCACCGTGGCGCGTTGATCCACGTGCTTGCGGCGTCAGTGGCCGTCCAGGTCCTGCGCGTATTCCAGGCCTACTACCTAGGTGTGGCGATGGGTTTGCCGCATTCACTGCAGGTGTATTTCGCCTTTGTCCCGTTGATTCTCCTCATCATGCTCTTGCCCATTACGGTCAACGGTCTCGGGACGTCCCAGGCCGCATTCGTCTGGTTGTTCGGAAGAGTACAGACCCCCGCCTCCGAGGCATTCGTCTTGTCGGTGCTCTTTGTCGGACTGCAGATTGTCGGCAATTTTCCTGGCGCCCTGCTCGTGCTGGTGAAGACGGCCAGAGGCGTCGGGGAGCGCGGCCCGACACACTAAAGCCTTGACAACCAGCAGCTTCGTTCCGTACCATTCCTCTACCCTCCAGCTCGGTGGTCCGAGTTTCCCGGCTCAGACCGCAACTACATCACTCGCACTGTTGAACCGATAAACCGAAGAGAGCTCAGAAATGGGCCGGGGCTATTTCTTTGTACACAGGTGTCCCATGGTGAACACGAAGTTGGGCTGGGTAGTCGGTGTTGCAATATCGTCCTTTGTGGCTGCCGGTTGTCAGGTGGAGAAAAGCGCGAACCCGCTGAGTCCATCCGTGGCCGGTCCGATTGCCGGGGTGGCGATTTCGCAGCCCGCCCTCCTCGAGCCGGGCCAGGATTGGCAGATTCTGCCCCGCGATCAGCCGGTCCGGCTGATGTTTCAGAACGCCGGCTCGTCGGGTGCGCGCGCGCTGTACTACACGCTGGAAGTGGCGACGGATGCCGAGTTCAAGAACATCGTCTTCACGCGAACCCGCGTCGAGCCCGCCAGCGGCCCTGTGACGACGTTCCAGCTGCCCGACGCGCTGCCGGCCGGCCGCACCTATTGGTGGCGGGTGCGCGCGGAAGACGGCGCCAACATCGGCGAGTATTCAAAGCCCCAGAGCTTTGCCGCTGTGGCCCCGGTCACCCTGACCGCGCCAACCGCTGTAACGCCGAGCGGCTCGATCACCACGCTCACACCGGAGTTCAGGATTCGCGCGGGCAACAAGACGGGACCGTCCGAGCGCATCACGTACATGCTGCAGGTCAGCAACAACACCGCGTTCTCGTCGATTGCGGCGACTTTCGTCGTGGATGAGGCCGGAGGGGAAACGGTCGTCGCGCAGAACTATTCGTTCCTCAACGGCCGGACCTACTACTGGCGCGTTCAGGCCAGGGATAGCGGCGAGAGCCGGGCGGTGAGCCCGTGGTCTGCGGTGAGGACATTCTTGGTCAACGTCCCGCTGCCGCCAGCACCACCGGGAGGTGGAGGCGGTGGTGGAGGTGGAGGTGGCGATGACGATCCACCGGGCGGTCCGACGGGTGACTGGAATTCGTGCGGATCCACACCCGGCAAGGCGATTGTGGATTGCGTCCGAGACAGGGTCTATCGCCGCAGCACGCTCGAAAATGCGTTTGACGTCACAAAACGCGTCGCCTGGCTCCTGCGCGGCAAGGGGTACGGGTTGCTGGACAAGCCCGGCGGCGAGAACATCATCACGTGGAAGGGCGACAGTGTCTCGATCAGCCGGATCGCAATGCCGAGCGGGAAGATTATCAAGATTCTTTCCGACGCAGGTCCGGGCGGTTCGAACGGTGCCGGCTGGAGTGAGTGCTCCGACAAGCGCGACCTCGAGTGCTACGTCGAAGCCAATCGCTACATCCCGGCAAAGCAACCGGAGTGGTGAGCTTGTCAAACCCGGACCTGCCATCGAGCAGGTCCGGGTTGAAGACAGTTAGAAGCGAAGTCGCAGGCCGCCGCCCAGGTGGACGCCGCCAACTTTCAGATTGTCGTACGAATCGAAATCAGCATTCGCCCCGGCGTATCTGAAGAAAACGCCCGCACCGTAGTTGCGGTGGAGAAAGTAGTTGATGTTGGCGCCGATATTTACACCGGCCGTTCGCGCCCGTTCACGTGTGCTGCCGAGACTCAGGGTTTGCGTGCCTGCCGGGACCGATGAGGTCGTGAAGTCCTGGCTCACGTTGTAGAACACCGGGCCGATCGACAGCACGGCTTCGATCTTGTCCGTAAGGGGGCGGAAGTAAGAGATCAGCACGCTGGTGCCGACTTCTTTGTGTTTGAGACCAGTACCCGTTGCCGTGACGTTTGCCGGTCTGTTGATGGCAATGGGGCTTGGAATCGACGCGGCGACCGACGATTCACCTTCGTCGCTGAAGATCGAGACGCCGAGACTGACGCCGAACTGCGCGTTGATGCGATACCCTGCGCTGATGTCGAACAAACCTCCGCCATCGACGCCCTGAGCGGTATTGATGACGGCCGTTTCGCCGTACAGCGGAAAGCTGTTGGTCATTTCGATCGATTCCGACTGGGTTTGCGCGCCGCCGTTGACGTCAACGTAGAACTTGGTGGGAGCCTGCGTTTGAGCTGCCGCGATTGAATCGCTTGCGAGGCAGAATGCCGCCATCAGTGCTGCGCGGGTCGTCAGTTTGTGCATCGATGTCCTCAGTGTGGGTTGATGAAGTAGTGATGTCATGCGGTGTTCACCGTACCGTGCAGTGACGGCGCCCATCGTAACATGATCCGCCGTCAGAATTCTCGACAGGAATCGCGTTTCAGGGTTTACACAAAATCGACCGGCGTTTATTATTGAGCGCGACGTGTACCACTGCGTCGCACCCGCAGCACAATCTGTTGTCCAGATCATCAGGAGTGTTCATGCATCAGAGGTTCTTGTTCGCGCTGTGCAGCCTTTCACTCGTCGTACTCGCGTTCGGTTGTTCGGAGTCGCAGCCGCTTACGCCGACTCCTCCGGCGCCCCCGACGACAAGCTCTTCGGACGGCACCACCCTTAAGGTGACCGCGCCATCGCTGGTGTCGCCGTTGAACGACGTGCGACTCGAGGGTTTCACGGCTCCGGCGCTGAATGCCGGTGACGCGCAGTCGACCCAGGGCGCCAGCGTCTCGCCGCAGTATCGGTTCCAACTGCTCAACGCGTCCGGCGGTCTTCTGCAAGACTCCGGGCTGCGGTCGTCGACGACCTGGACTCCGACGTTGGCGCTCGTGTACGACACGCGATATTTGTGGCAGGTGCGTGCGGAGCTCAACGAGGACATCGGTCCCTGGTCGTCGCGCGGATCCTTCCTCAGCGCGAGGGGCAGTTTCCAGCGGGGACAGGAAGTGCTCGATCTGCTCACGACCGGTCAGACGGTCGGCGCTCGCCGCGGTGGCCAGTTCGTTGCGGGCGGCTGGCAGGCCACGTCGAACCAGGACGGGATCGACTACGACATCCCGACCTGCACTGCGTGCACGGTCGAGTGGGACGTGACGGCGTTCGGGAAGAAGGAAGGCGCGCAGGTCCAGAAGGATCTCAAGTGGCTCGCCATGGGCGACGGCACGACCTGGGGCAACTTCGGCGCGTTCCGCAATCACCCGTGGAAGATGCACCTCGAGCAGCGCGGCGACGGCAACGGAACCGGCATGAAGCTCATCTGGCGCAATGGCAAGAACGGTGACGGCGAACCGGGCGACCACGACGAAAAGATCGACCCGACAGATATGGACTGGCGTCAAACGGGCGTCTTCCATTTCGTCGTCACCTGGACGCCGGGGAGCTATCGGGTGATGGTCGGTGAGATCCAGAACGGCGTGGTTGTCGGCATGAAGATGGTACTTCGCGGGCTCATTCTCCCGGGCGTATGCCCCGCCGAATCACCGCGTCTCGATCGGGACCAGCCCGCGCAGCGAGACGCTCGAGGGCACGTACCGAAACTTCAAGATCTATCCCGGTCCGCCCCGCTAACTGATTTCGCGGGATTGACGTTCTGAAGACGCGAACCGGAGATGGCCCATGGCGGGCGTCTCCGGTTCGTTTTACGTACACCCCGATCTCAGAAGAGCTTTTTTCCCAGCCCGATCAGTCCCTGCTTCCAGGGCGCGCGATGTGAGATGCCGGTGGTCGTCTGGAATTGTTGAAGGTGGCGGACGTACCAGTCGTAGTTCCTGATGAGGGCCTCGCGGTTGGAGTAGCGGGGCTGGAAGCCCAGCACGCGTTCGGCCCGTTCGGTTGACACCCATGAATCAACCGCAGCCGTTTCGTAGACCCATTCGTAGACGGGCGACAGTTTCAGCGCTTCCAGAATTTTGAGGACCGCGATGATCGGGCCGGCCGGCAGCGGCCGCACCTTGCGACCGTGCCCGGCGTGATCGAGCACGGCTTGGAAGTCGTCGCGCAGGCTGCCGTACTCTTTGGCGCCGATGTTGAAGACCGTGTTGACCCGCGAGGGTTCGCCCGTCATCGTCGCGTAGATCGCGTCACATAGATCCTGTACGTCGAGCAGTTGGTACTTGTTCTGGCCGCGGCCGATCACGGGAAATCCACTGCCCGAGTGCGCCCAATCGTAAAGAATCGACCATACCCCCAGCCGCTCTGGCCCGACAAACGTTTTGGGCCGAAGCACGGGGACGCACAGCCCGCGCGCACGAAAGGCATCGCACTCCTGCTCTGCCAGCACCTTGGCCTCGGCGTACGGTCCTATCACTTCGATGGCGCTGTCTTCAGCCGCGCCGGAGGCCTTCGTGCCATAGACCGCCGTCGAGGAAATGTGAATGACGCGCGAACTCTGGTTCTCGACCGCTGCCTGCAGCACGTTCCGTGTTCCGGTGACGTCGGTGGACATGATCGCGTCTGCCGTGTACGAGGGAAGCGCGGCCGCACCATGGACGACGATGTCGCAGCCCCGCATGGCCTCGCGGAGTGCGACGGCGTTGCGGATGTCTCCGGTGACGGCCCGGATGCGATTCAGCTCCGGATAGTCGAACGGCGCGATGTCGAACGACACGATCGCATGGCCGCGTTCGAGCAGGTAGCGGATGAGGTTGATGCCGAGGAAACCGGAGCCGCCGGTGATGAAAACGGCGCGGGTCGTGGTGTCACTCATTCAAGGGCCGCACGGTAAAGGGTCACATCGGGAAATGACATCACAGGCGTGAGCCTGGCCAGTACGTCGGGATGCACGCGATCGCGGTCCGGTCGCACGACGACATGCGTGACATGGTAGCGGCGCAGGATGTCGATCGTTTCTTCCGGACTGCGCTTTACGGATCCAAAGAACCGATCCACATCGCGGGCGCGCTCGGCGCTGCCCACCGCATACTGTCCCCTTCCCCACCCGAGGACGACGCGCCGATCGGCGGCCACGGTCATCAGCGACGGCGCCGTCGGCCGGTCGTGAAGAATGACGGTCGAGTGGGCGTCCTGGGTCTTCAGATAGTCGGCAATGCTGAGCTCGTTGCGGGTCAACGCGGCGAGTGCCGGACGCTCGTTGTCGGTCCACTTGCGCGCCAGGTAGTGAACCGACGAAGGCGTGGACACGACGAGCGTCAACGCGATCGCCGCCGCACCGGCCGCGCGATGGGATCGCGCGAACGCCGATAGGGCGGCAGCCGCAAAAATCCACCACACATAGAGACCGGTCTGATAGAACTGCAGCGTGTCGTTGTACGGATCGGTGGCCAGCACGAACGGAATCGCGACGCCTGCGACGACAACCCACGCCAGCAATCGCCAGGCCGAGCCGTCCGGCTGCGTTGCGTCCCTGAGCGCCCGCCAGATGCGGGGGGCGCCGAACCAGCGCACGCCCGGTCCCACCGCCAGGAACATCGCCGTCGCGGCGACGAGAAAGATCGGACGTTGCAGGGCGCCGATCGGCATCGCCGTCTCGGCAAACCGGGAAAATGCCCCCGTCAAATCCAGCTTGATCAACATGCGTTCCGGCAGCACGAACCAGGCGACGACCAGCGACGATCGCCGATCGTCGGGCGGCAGCGTCAGCACGTTGTAGACGAAGGGGATCGTCATGAACCCGGTCAAACCAACGACAAACGCGAGCCGGCGCCGGACCGTCCAGTCATTGCCGGCGAAGACGATCGCGCCACACACACCGGCCATCAGGATGATGTACGCGAACGGCTTGAACTGAAACAGGACCGCAATCAGAAACGCGCCCGCCGCCGTCCATCTCACGCTCGGCGTCTCCTGGCATCGCACGAGCGCGTAGAGTGCCGCAAAAAAGAGCGGCAGCGAAGGCGTCCACGTGTTGAAGTGAAGCACCTCCATCGTCGGCGCCAGGAAATTCGTCGGCCACAGGACGTAGTCCCACTGCCCCGTTTGTTCCGGCAGCATCCAGGCGGCGAGGTAGGAAAAGTCGCTGCCGATCAGCAGCAACACGACGGCGAGCACTGCGGTTCCGGCCGACGCGAGCCGGCGAACGAGCACGAAGGCGGTAAGCGCGCCGAGCGCCAGAAACGTCGGCCACGCAAACCGGAAATACATCGGCAGGAACCCGACCCCTGCGAACCGGTGCACCAGCGTCAGGACGAGCTGTGGATAGTAGGCCGCGTGCAGTCCATGACCGGAATAGAACGACGCTTTCGGAGGAATCGTGTGCGTCGCGTCCGAGGCCCAGGCGGCGTAGTGACTCAGGTCGTACGAGTCGTAGTCGCCGTACACCGCCAAACCTTCAGGCGTCTCGACAAGACGATTCGCAAAGACGATCGCGCCCAGGGCGAACGCCAGTGCCGCGATCGCGACGCACGCGGCGAGATCGAGTCTCGATGTCCGCGGTGAGTCGGTCCGTCGTTCGGTCATCGACAGACCCAAACCTCCCAGCGCACAAGCGAGGTAAGGGAAAATCTGGATGAGTCCAACTCGTCCGATGAGCTCAACGAGTACGGGAACGGCGGCACTTCCAAGGCTCATCTGGATGATGGTGCCCTGCAAGGGGTCGATGCCGCGCGTCAGATGCGCACCGAGCGCGAGTCCGGGACCTGCGGTAAAGATGGCCCAGGCCACGAGAAAGCGAGCGGGTTCGGGGAGAAACGCGAGGAGTGGATGCAGTACGAGCCAGGCGAGACCGCCTGCCATCGCACCGAGTGTCAAACGTCGTAACAAGACGCGGTATTGTACCGCGGGAGCTGGAACGGTTCGATGTTCTGGGTTCTGAGGTTCTGTTCTGAAATCAGAACCCCAGAACCAGAACCTCAGAACCTCAGAACGCAGAACCTAGAACCACACCGATCGACGAAACTACCGGCGATGGATCTCGACGTTGAATCCGTCGCTGTTGTCCTGCAGTGCGTCGTCGTTCACGCCCAGATACAATCGGCCGCCGGTAGACATGTCGATAGGACCTCTGATCGATCCGATGGCGAACGGCCGTCCGTCGCCGATGCGCGCAATCAAGCCGCCGACCGCCATCTCTGGCACCGGGTATCTCGAGTTGGGCGGAAAGTCCTTGTTCCCATCGGGACCGGCGGTCATGTTGGCGCCAAAGGTGACGGTGCCATCGACCACGGTGAAGGCCAGGCGCTCTCCGGCACGCACGACGAGCCCGGTGTCGGTCCAGGCGCGATTGGCTTCGACTCGCACGCGGGCCTGCGGATCGCCCGTCCAGCCTCCACGCCCGCGACCACGGCCGGAGGTCGGCACAGGCGGGTTGTTGTTCGCCGCAGGCGGATTGACGATGCTGTTGAACACGTTTCGCGCGGGCGGACCGTTGAGGTACAACCGTGCCACGTCATTGGCGTGATAGGTCGCGCGGCCGGCGAGCGTGTCGAACGTCACCGCGTCGCTCTCCCAGTGATAGACCTTCCCCTTCAGAATGCGGCCGTTACGCATCACGAGGGTGTGCCGCTCCAACTCCGGCGGATTACCCGAGGTCGGGAGTTGCAGCAATTCGTCCCGCGACGGATCGCCCGCCGCATAGAGAATAACGGCGATATCGTGGACGGGATAGGTTCGCTTCTGTCCGTTGGCGACGACGCCCACGTTTGTTCCCGTGTCGTAAAACAACTGTCCTCTATGACGGTCACCGTTGTTCATCACAAACGTCACTTCCGCCGCGGAAGCCAGACTTCCGGCCCCGATGCACAGCGTGACCAGTGTGGCCGCTAAGATTTGCCTCATAAGTCCTCCTGCTAAACGCCCGCACGTGTCGCGCGCCGATACACTTCGGCCCGACATCTGACTACAACAGCAATTTGCACGCCAGCCGGCGCGCTTGTCAGGAGTTGACGGTGACGGGGGACTTCTTCACGAGCGGTGTAGCCGAGAGGGCGGCCTTGCCCAGATTGCCGAGGATGGTTGGATAGGCCTCGCAGGGTGTCCAGCAGTGCGAGCAATGTTCCTCGACGACGTCCTGGCGGAGCTGCCTGCGGCGGTCGCTGTTCCACAACGCCTGCAGATCGAACTGGCTTTCGCGCAGGTTGCCGACTTTCGCGTCCCAGATGGAGCAGGCAAAGAGGTTCCAGTACGCGTCGATGAAGCATGACGAGGACAACGCGCTGCACGGCAGGGGCGACTTTCCTGTTTCGTAGTAGCTCGGGATGAGCGCCTGGTAGCGATCCTCGAGGAAGTGCACCGGATGCACCGACGCACCGTTGATTTCGCGATGGCGCTGAACGGCCTCGATGACCTTCGCATGATGCGGTGCCACACCGCCATACCCGACGTTCGCGAAGTAGTGCCCCGACTCGTGCCCGATGTTCAGGTGCAGCTCTTTGCGCGTGAAGTCCGGAATCACGCTCTGAATGGCCGCGATCGTTTCGTCGACCTTCGTCGCGTTCTTCTCCATCAGCGTCATGCCGATGACGGTCTGAAAATTCGAACGCCTGATGCCGCGGAGACGGCGATACGTTTCAATCGCCTTGTCCCAGCTGCCCGGCAGACCGCGCATTTCCTCGTGCAGCGCTTTCGGTCCGTCCATGCTGATGGTCACCATCAGCCGTCCGACGCCGCGTTCGAGCGTGCGCTCGACCAGTTGAACGGTCTTGTCGCCGAACCAGCCGGTGGTCGGAAAGTTCAGCAGATACAGCGAGCGGCAGCTCTGCTGTATCGCGGCGACCAGATCGTCGAGATCGCGGCGCATGAAGAGCTCACCGCCGGTGAGATGCACCCAGCGGAATTGCGGGTAGCGGCTGAAGAACTGCTCCACCTCGGCCGGCGTCATCTCGTCCACGCTCTTCTTCTGCCAGATGTTGCACATCTCGCAGCGGAAGTTGCAGTGATACGTGGCGACGAACGTCACTTTGTACGGTAGTGAGGGCGAACGCAGGTTGGCTCCGAGAATCGCCCTTCCGAGACCGACTTGTCTGGTAAACACGAGCCTGTATTTTAGCACGTGGTACTATGCCGTTATGCGCTATTCGGCTGCATGGCGCTGCGCGCTGCTGCTGTCACTCGCCGTGTCGGGGTGTGCGCCAGATCGGCCGGCCACCACAGAAGCTGCGGCAGCCTCGTCTGCGTCGCCAGCGCCGGCTCGCGAGAGCGCCGCCGTTCAACTTCCCTCCAGCAGTAAGAAGCCGTCCGCGCTTCGCGCATTCACCGGCGCACATACACGGGTCGTGTGGGTTCAGGGTGACGGGACCGACCCTGAGACCGAGGGTGTCAATCTTGTGTTGATGGGGCTGGATTCGGATGATGGGAAGGGCGAGCGCACCATCATCAGCCAGCCTCGAAGCATCGTGAAACCCCGGCTCACGGCACGCGCCGATCGGATCGTGTTCTCGAGCCGCATCCTCCCTGGTCCGCCCGAGATCTTCGTCGTGAACTGGGACGGGACGGGTCTGCGAAAACTGGCTGATGGTTTTGCGATGGCCCTGTGGCGGAATCCCGTCGACGGCAGCGACTGGGTGTATGCCGGGACGGAAAACACGAAGTACGACTTCGCCAGGGTCACGCGGTTTCCGCTCGATGCGCCGGCGAAGCGCGAGCTCGTGTGGGACACGACGCTCGTGAGCATGGAAGGCTTCAATGTCACCTCCGACGGCCGGTACGCGGGAGGGCTGTGGCCATGGCCGGCGGCTGGTGTGGCCGACCTCAGGAACAAGACCTGGAAACGATTTGGCGAGGGCTGCTGGACGGGGCTGACCGAAGCGCGCGGTCCGCTGTTCTGGTATTTCGACGGCGCGCACCGGAACGTGACCCTGGTCGACGTGGAGACGGGCGCGAAATGGATGGTGAACATCAACGCCGCACCCGGTTTCGACGGCGCGGAAGTCTCGCATCCGCGGTGGGCGAACCATCCACGATTCTTCGCGATTTCAGGACCGTACAACCAGGGAGGCCGCAACCAGGTGCGCAGCGGCGGCAAGCAGGTGGAAATCCATCTCGGACGATTCAGCGCGGATTTTTCGAAGGTCGAGGCGTGGGAGCGGCTGACGAACAATTCCGGGGGCGACGCCCACCCCGACGTCTGGATCGATCCCGCCGCGAGCGCCTATGCACGCCGGCCGGCCGGGCCGATCGGTCCACCGCTTCCGTCGGGTGCGAAGGCCGCTCCCGCCGTCGCTGCCGCCGGCAGAATCGTGCTGAACCTCCGCGTGAAGCGGCCCGGCACCGTTCCCGACCCGCAAGCCATCCTTCCCTATCGCCACGGTCTCGTCGTGAGCGAATACGAGGTCGTGGACGTCGTTCAAGGCCGCCACGCCGACAAAGAGATTCGCATCGCGCAGTGGGCGATCCGCGACGGCAAAGTCCTCCCGGGCGCGCGAAAGGTCGTGGGCGCCGCGTTCACGCTGACCGCCGAACGCTACGACGCACATCCTGAGCTCGAAGGCGAGCGGCTTCTTTCGGACAGCGAGAAATCGGCGCTGCCGCTCTACTACGACGTTACGAGCCCGTAGCGGATGGTCTTCAGCTCGTTCCTCTTCCTTTTCTATTTCCTGCCGGTCGCTCTGCTGTTGTATTACGCCGTTCCGCGGCGTGCCCAGCACCTCACGCTGACGCTGGTGAGTTTCGTCTTTTACGGCTGGGCGAATCCGCTTTTCTCGTTCCTGCTCCTCTTCTCCACGCTCACCGACTACATCGCGGGGCTCGTGATCGCCCTCGGGGGACCGAGTCAGTGGTCGCGTCCGATCGAACGGCTCGACCCGAACGGTCCGAGGGTGCGGCGCCAGCGCGTTGCGATGGTCGTCTCGATCTGCGCAAACCTGACGCTGCTGGCCTTCTTCAAGTACTTCAACTTCGGCATCAACAGCTACAACGACCTCGTGGACTGGCTCGGCCTGCCTGACGCCGGTTTCGACGTCACGCTGAGGGTGGCGCTCCCGCTCGGTATCAGCCTGTACATCCTTCAGTCGCTGAGTTACGTGATCGATGTCTATCGCGGCCACTCGACCGCGATGAAGAGCTTCAACGATTTTCTCTGCTTCGAGATGATGTACCCGCAGCTCGTCGCGGGGCCAATCATCCGTTACTCGGAAATAGAGGACCAGCTTCGGCAGCGAACATCGACGCCGACGAAGTTCGCGCGTGGCATCGCGTTCTTCGCGCTTGGCATGGCGAAGAAGATTCTGCTCGCCAACCCGTGCGGAAAGGTCGCCGACCTCGCGTTCGAGGCCGGCTCTCTGGCACCCATGGAAGCGTGGTATGGAGTCACCGCGTACGCGTTTCAGATCTATTTCGACTTCAGCGGCTACTCCGACATGGCCATCGGTCTGGGTCTGATGCTGGGCTTCGTGTTTCCCAAGAACTTCGACTCTCCTTACAAATCGCAGTCCATCACCGAATTCTGGCACCGCTGGCACATCTCGCTGTCCGCGTGGCTGCGCGACTATTTGTACGTGCCGCTTGGCGGTAACCGGAAGGGTCGCGCGCGCACCTACGTGAATCTGCTGCTTGTGATGCTGATTGGCGGTCTCTGGCACGGGGCCGCGTGGAACTTCGTGATCTGGGGAGCGCTGCATGGTGTGCTGCTCGCCAGCGAGCGGCTGCGCGGAAAGTCGGCGCTCTACGGCGCGTGGCCCGCGCCCGCGCGGGTCGGGATGACGTTCGGGCTGGTTCTTGTCACCTGGGTGTTCTTTCGCGCCCCGGACGTGACACAGGCGTTCAGGTATCTCGGGAACATGTTTGCGCTGGTTCAACCACAGGACGGCACGGGTCTGTTGCGAGGGATTGTCTATCAGCCTTATTACCTCGGCACGTTTCTGGTGGCAGGCCTCATCGCGTGGAGCGCGCCGCAGACGTGGGACTGGACCCGAACCATCACGCTGCCAAAGGCGGCCGCGCTCGTGGCGGTCTTCGTGTTGTCGGTGGTCGTGCTGGCGATTCAATCGTACAACCCGTTTATCTACTTCTTCTTCTAAATGTCGAAACCAGAGCCACCGCTTCCCGCCGGCGGCCACAGACGCGAGGCCGTCGCAATCATCGAGATCGAGCACACCACCGTCTCGCCGCTGGTCGTGCGCCTGCTGATGGTGTTCTTCCTCACCGCCATCACCAGCGTCCCAATCGTGGAGGTGGCCATGGCGCGCGTGCGTACCGATGAAAGCATCGCGGTCGCATGGGTCCACCTCTCCAGCATTCCTGGCGGGATTCGATCGTCTCTCGCTCAGTCAGCCGACTCGAGCGTGTGGCAGCGCATCGTCGAGGCGAACCGGATTGCGCTGACCGGGCTCAGCGGCTTCGAACGCTCGTTGGAAAACGAATCGTTCGTCGGCCGAACACTGAGGCCGCGGGCGCAGAGTGTGATGACTCGCTGGCTCGGCGCCGGCAACGAACGGGTGTATCCCGGCCGGGAGGGCTGGCTCTTCTACCGTCAGGATGTCGAGTACAGCACGGGCCCGGGGTTCCTGGATCCGGTACAGCTGGCGCGGCGAATCGCCGCGGCGCCTGAATGGACGAATCCCCCTCAGCCCGATCCTCGCCCGGCGATCGCGCAGATGAAGCGCGATCTCGATGCGCGCGGCATCACGCTCATCGTGATGCCGACGCCGCTCAAGCCCGTCGTTCATCCGGAAATGCTGGTGCCGCGTTACGCGTCGCTCAACGCAACACTCCACAATCCGTCCTACGACGCACTGGTGGCGGATCTCAGGCGAGACGGCGTGGTCGTGTTCGATCCATCGGACATCCTGGCGGCGGGGCGGCGCAGTGGTCCGCATTACCTGGCGACCGATACCCACTGGCGGCCCGAGGCGATGGAGGCGGTGGCGGCATCGCTGGCGGGGCTCATGACGACGCGAGCACCTTTGCCGGGTGGCGCTGATCCCGGTTATCTGGTCGAGCGGTTCGAAGTACGGAGCATCGGCGACACGGCCCGCATGCTGGACCTCCGCGACGACTCGACGCTCTTCCCGCCCGAGGCGGTCTGGCTGCGGCGCATCCTGCAACCGGATAGATCCCTGTGGCGGCCATCGCGCGATGCGAGCGTGCTGCTCCTGGGCGACAGCTTCAGCAACATCTACACGCTCGAGTCGATGGGGTGGGGTACGTCCGCGGGATTTGCCGAGCAGTTGAGCTTCAGCCTGGGCATGACCATCGATCGGCTGCTGCAGAACGACCAGGGGGCATTCGCAACGCGCGCCCTGCTGCAACGAGAGCCAGAGAGACTCAACGGCAAGCGCGTCGTCATCTACCAGTTCGCGGCGCGCGAATTCATCTATGGCGATTGGACGGTTCTGCCACTTCCGCCGCCCTGAGTGACGCCGATCGCCAGTTGACCATGCTGCCTTAATTCCTTATATTTGCTCCAGTTCCTGTGCCGACTCGCCCCGTGTAATCCTTCATCGAAGTGTCCACGCCCCAGATCAGCGTTGTTATTCCAACCCGGGACGAAGAAGGCTTGATCGCCACCATCATCGACTCCGTACGTCCGTACGCCGATGAAGTGCTCGTGATCGATGGACACTCGCGCGATCGGACGCGCGACATCGCCGTGTCCAGCGGCGCGCGGGTCGTGCTCGATCGCGGCAAGGGCAAGGGTGACGCCGTCCGCCTGGCCTTCGACGAGGCCGCCGGCGACATCGTCGTGTTCATCGACGCCGATGGATCGCACGAGCCGAAAGACATCCCCGCGATGGTCGCGCCGATTCAGTCCGGGCAGTTCGACATGGTCGTCGGGTCACGCGGCAAGGGCGGGAGCGACGAACTGCACGGCACGCTGGGACAGCTGATCCGCTACGTAGGGTCTCAGCTGATCATGCTGGGCATCAACTACCGCTGGAACGTCCGCCTGACCGACAGCCAGAACGGCTTCCGCGCGATTCGCCGCGACGTCGGCAGGCGCCTCGGGCTGACGTCGAATCTCACGACTATCGAGCAGGAAATGCTCATGAAGGCTCTGAAGCAGGGATTTCGCGTCACGGAAATTCCCAGCCACGAGTACGAGCGCCAATGGGGCACGTCGAAGGTCGTCGTCTGGAAGCTGTGGTTTGCCTACGTCTGGTCGTTCCTCAGGAATCTCTTCTAAGGCTGTACAAGCCCGCCGTATTTGTCTCGTAGAAACTCTGCACGCGGTCATTTTTATTGTAAATAACCACCATCTTTTGTAAAGTGCGTACTCGTGAGAGTGCTGTTCGCAAGCGCCATGCTTGCCTCGTTGACAACCTTTGCGGCATGCGGCTCCAAAGCAGAAACACCCATACAGCCCACCGCCGCACCCCCGACCACAACTCAGCAGGCCCGTTCAGTCGCGGCGCCCGGGCTCTCGTCGCCGGCCAACGGTACGCAACTGACCGAAGCGGCCGTGATTCTGAAAGCGACGAACGCGCAAACCACAGGCAGCGTGCAGGGCGTCAAGTACCGCTTCGAATGGTCGGAGGTTGATAGTTTTCCCGGTGGGAGCCGTACCGGATTCAAGGAAGACGTCGAACAGGGCGGCGACACGACGTCGTTTCAGATCAGCGACACGCTGAAGCCCGGCTTCAGGTACTACTGGCGCGTGCTCGCTTCGTCAGGCGATCTGACGAGCGAGTGGTCGGCAACCGGATCGTTCGTCACGCTGAACAAGGGCTATGTGCGAGGCCAGGAGATCTACGACCCGCTCACCGGCGGCGAGACCGTCGGCGCGCGGATTGGCGGGACATTTGTCGCCAATCAGGGTTGGAAGGCGAACAGCACCAGCGATGGCATCGACTACGACATCCCCACCTGCAGTGCCTGCACGGTGGAATTCGATGTGACGGACTTTGGCAAGAAAGAGGGCGCGCCCCTGAGCAAGGACTTGAAGTGGCTCTCCATGGGCGACGGGTCGACGTGGGGTAACTTCAGCGTGTTCCGCAATCACGCCTGGAAGATGCACCTCGAACAGCGCGGTGACGGCGACGGGACCGGGATGAAGCTCATCTGGCGGAACGGTCGCGATGGCGGTGGCGACCCTGGCGATCACGAAGGCCGGATCGAGCCGACGATGAACTGGCGATCGGCCGCCGTCTTCCATTTCACGATCACGTGGACGCAGACGAGCTACGAGGTCTGGGTCGGGGAAGTGAACGCTGACGGGTCCCTCTCAGGCAACCGTATCTGGTTCCAGGGCGGGTTCGCACGCGCCTATGCCCCACCGAATCATCGAGTGTCGATCGGGACGCGGTCTCGCAGCGAGACGATTTTCGGGCTTTTCCGGAACGTCAGAATCTACCCGGGGCCGCCGCGGCCACGGTAGATGATCGGCGCGTCACGCGCTTCGACGGCGGCGGGTTTCGAGCACGATGATGGTTCGTTCTTCGGGTGTGACGTCGCGAGACACGCGGGCAGTCCGGAGAATGCCCGCGACGGCGTCGAGCGTGTTCCGTTCGGGCTCGGACAGTCCCTTCTGTGTCAGGAGATCGCGGATATCGAGCTCCAACCGCGGAAACGAGTATGGCGGCTCCAGCGCAATCAGGCAGCGACCATTGCCAATGGGCACGAGCTGCACGCCCGGCAAGCGGCGCAGGGCGCGCGCGTCCGGGACGATGATGATCGAACGATGGCCGTAGGCGGCGATCTCCGCCGGTGCTTTGCGCGCGACCGTCAGCGTCTTGCCGCGACGCTCGACGAGCTCCACAATCGCGCGTCCAAGATCGCGGTCGGCTGCGCTCAAGGTCGCCAGGATGTCTTCAGGGAGCGTGACGGTGACGGCGCGAGCCGGCCGGCCGTATTTCCTGGGCCGTCCTCGTCCTTGTGACGCCAGCAGGGGTACGGAACGCATGCGGCCCAGATTCTAGCGCGCGTGACGTTGTTTTCTCCGCGAAAATTATCGCTCCGGTCATTTAGCTGGTAGATATCCCTGCGGGGGCAATTCTGAATACCTTCAGTCCGGTGTGGAGGCGTTGAGCCGACACGCCGATAAATTACGCGTCCTCGAGCCCCTCGGTGGCACAGCCCGGAGAACTCATGAACAGTCTGACCAGACGAGTCCAAATCCTTGTGACGTGCGTGTTAACCGCCGCCTGTGGATCGAAGTCTACGGATGGGGGTGGGCCTGCGCCCACCACACCCAGCCCTACGGTGACAGTGGCACGCCTGACCTCGCCAACGCCGGACTCTCCGGCCAACCAGTTCCAGTTCGAGTACACTCCGTCCCACGCTCACGGTGACCAACGGCACGTCCGACCAGCCCCAGGGGACGCGGACTTACGAGTTCCAGATCTCGCGATCGCGCCGATTTCACGTCGCTGGCGGCCGGGTCGTCACTCTCGGTGAAACACGGAACGTCGTTTCTGACCGTGGCGACGAAGACAGGGGTAGCTGAGGGCAGCGGCCAGACCACCTTCACGCCGGATGAGGATCTGCAGCCTACGACCCGCTTTTACTGGCGGGCGCGCCTGACCCAGGGCACCGCGACCTCCGAGTGGTCCGAGGTGCGGAGCTTCAAGACCAAGCTGGTGGGCTTCAATCGGCCGGGCGAGCTGTACGACCCCCTGATCCACGGGGAGACCGTCGGCGTGCGGATCGGGTCGACGACGTTCGTCGATGCCAAAGGCATCCGCGTCAACGACGGCAATTCGTATGTCCGCTATGTCCTGGCGCAGACCATCACGAACGGCGAGTTTTCGGCTGACGTGACAGGGCTATATGGGAACAGTCCCGGCGGCAAAAAACGCGTGTTCTCCATGATGGATGGCGGGGACAACCTCTGTAAGAGCAAGTTCCTGTTCAACGTGCAATACCGCGGCATCCCGGGCAATCCTGACAACGCGTTCTCGTATAAGGCGTTGTTCGGCGACGAGGATTTCAAGAACGAGCCGAACAAGACGATCCGCACGGCGTCGGTCCGGATGCTCGACCCGTCGCGCACCTATCACTGGAAGGCGACCTGGAGCGCCGGTATCAACGTGGTCGTGCAGGAGGACCGGAGGGGTGGGAACACCATCTTCGAGCATGGAACCACGACTGGCGGCATCTACAACCCGACGCCGCACGTCGCCTACCTGGGTGCCAACAACGGCGGTAAGTGTGAGGAGGAGGGATCCTGGCCCGGGCTAACCTTCAGCAACGTCTGGATTGGCAACCGACCGCGCCCCGAGTCGCTCGGCTCAGCCCTGGAGGCCCCGTAGAAAGACCGCCCTGATGGGCTATAATCACTGAGCGCATGGCAGTTATCACGCTGGTCCGGCCACCGTTACTGGTGCCGACCTGGTCTGATTCGGGCCCCATGACGCCGCCCATTGGTCCAGCCTATCTGGCGGCAAGTCTGAGGCAAGCCGGTCATACCCCACGAATCATCGATGGTCTCGGCGAGAACCCGTTCGAGGTGACCTCGCTCTTCGACAACAAGGTCACCGCGATTGGCCTGAGGAGCGAGGAAATCGTCGAGCGGATCGAGCCCGACACCGACCTCATTGGCGTCAGCTGCATGTTTTCGCAGGACTGGCCCGAAGTCGCGCGCCTCATTCGCCTGGCCCGGAAGCGGTTTCCGGGCATCCCCATCGTCGCCGGCGGCGAACACATCACCGCTGTGCCCGATTTCACCCTGGAGTCAACGCCGGAAGTCGATGCGTGCGCGATCGGCGAGGGCGAGGAAACCATCGTCGATCTGGCCAATGCGATCGCGCGCGGCGCCAGTTTTGACGGCATCCCCGGATTGGTGATCAGGAGCGACGGCGGCACGCGATCGACGGGTGTGCGCAACGCGGATTCGGAACATCGACGACATTCCGCCGCCCGCGTGGGATCTCGTTCCCCTCGACAACTATCTGGATCACGGACTGGGTTACGGCGTCGATCGCGGCCGAAGCATGCCGATGCTGGCGACGCGCGGATGTCCGTACGAATGCACGTTCTGCTCGAACCCCGAGATGTGGACGACCCGGTGGATCGCGCGGAATCCCACGAAGGTGCTCGACGAGATGCAGCTGTATCAGGAGCGGTACGGCGCGACCAACTTCGATTTCTACGATCTCACGGCGATCGTGAAGCGAAGCTGGATCATCGAGTTCACGCAGATGATCCTCGATAGGAAGATGCAGTTCACCTGGCAGTTGCCGAGCGGCACGCGATCGGAGGCCATCGACGGCGAGGTCAGCCGCCTGCTCTACGAGTCTGGCTGCCGCAACATGAGCTATGCCCCGGAAAGCGGCTCACCCGAGGTGCTCAAGCGCATCAAGAAGGTCGTCAAGCTCGATCGACTCGAGAAGTCGGTGCGGGGCGCCGTCAACAGCAAGCTGAACGTGAAGCTCAACATCATCATGGGCTTCCCGAACGAGTCGACGCAAAGAGCTGCGCCAGACGATCAGCTTTCTGTTTCGGATGGGACTCGCCGGGGTGCACGACATGAGCATCTCGATCTTTTCGCCGTACCCGGGCTCAGAGCTGTATCACGACCTGCGGAAGTCCGGAAAGATTCCGGAGCTCTCGGATGAGTATTTCCTCGGACTGGGCGCCTACAAGGACTTCTCCAGCGCCGGTGTCGTTCACCGAAGGCCTGAGCCCCAGCAGCTGAACGCCTACCGAATCATCGGGTTTCTCGTGTTTTACGGCACCGAGTACGCGGTACGTCCGTGGCGTCTCGTGCGACTGATCCAGAACCTGCGTGCAGCATCGCCAGGAATCGCGCCTCGACAAGTCGCTGCAAGACCTTGCCCACCGCATCCGCAACAAACGCCCCGGGCGGACCGCCGACCGCGCGGGCGCGACTGCCTGATACAGATGTGACGAGACAACGCTCTTTGTTGATTCTGGCTGCGATCGTTGCGGTCGGGGCCGCCTTTCGTTTCTACAACCTCGCGTGGGGGGCTCCGTACTACCACTTCCACATGGACGAGCACTTCGTGATCGGCCCGGCCGACACGCTTCGGCGCGACGTGCGTGCGGCGGCGATGGGGCCGAAGTTCTTCATGTACTCCCCGATGATGATGTACCTGATCAACATCGTCAGAGGCAGTCTATGAAGCGCTCATCCAACCGATCAATCTGGACGTCCCGCGCGATCAGGTCACCTACACGGTGCTGAGCCGTGCGATTGCCGCGACGTTTGGCACGGCGACGATTCTCGTCACGTACGCCGTCGCCGCGCGCATCGGCGGCCGACTGGCGGGTCTATTCGGGGCATTTTTCGTCGCCTGCGCTGTTCTCCATCTCCGCGATTCGCATTTCGCCACCACCGACATGCCGATGGTCTTCTTCTGCATGGTGACGCTGTGGTGCGCGATCCGGGTTGCTGAACGAGCCACGTGGCCCTGGCTCATCGCGGCCGGCGCATCGGTGGGTGCGGCTGTGGCATCGAAATACACGGGGCTTATTTCTCTCGGCACGGTGGGCATCGCGTATTTCCTGGCTCCGGTTCGACCCCTGCAGATCCAGCCGGTTCGAGCATGGGTTGTCTGGGTGCTGCGGGGACTCATTCCGATCGCCGCGGCGATTGTGAGCTTCTTCGTGCTGGACCCGCTGGTGTGGTGGTATCCCCAGAAATTCATGCTCGATTTTCGGCAGCAGGTGATTGAACCCCTCACCGGCGTGACACAGCCGATCTTCTTCGCGCAGTTCGCCGATATTGGCAGCCCGCGGGTCTATTGGTTCACCAACCTCCTCTGGTGGAGCCTGGGTCCCGCTCTCGAAATACTGGGGCTGGCAGGGGTCGTGTGGCTGCTCGTACGCCGTGACAGATATGCCGCCGTTGCGGCCTCGTTTCCCATCATCTATTACGTGGTGGCTGGTCAAAGCGTCGCGCCCATGATTCGGTATACGCTTCCGATCCTCCCGGCGCTGGCAGTTGCCGCCGGCGTGCTCGGGGCCGATTGGCTGGGTCGCCCGCGGTGGCGCGTGGCATCCACGCTGGCGGTTGGGGTTACCGTTGTTCTGACTGGGCTGTATGCGCTTGCTTACATGAATGTGTTCAGACAACCGGACTCGCGTGTCGAAACATCGAAATGGCTCGTCGACAACGTGCCCGCGGGAGAACGGATTCTGGTGGAACCGTCGCAGAACGTGCCGCCGATGGGTTCGTATTACACCGATACGAAGTTCCGGCACGATTACGTGTTGTGGGGCGCCGGGAACTCGCGTCGGCAGGCCGAGCGTGAGCGAAAAGATTATTACCATCTATTCTCGCTCGATACGTATCGCTACCTGTACGCCGATCGCTACGATGATGCCGAGAAGCGCCGCTACATTGCCTCACGCCTCGCGGAGGTGGATTGGATCGTCATCGATGACACGTACGTGCAGTGGTACGACACGCTGAGTCGGTCTGTCAGGCCCGACGATCGCATTCACAATGCCGTTGTCGCTCAGCACTATCGAGATCTGTTCGACGGAAAGCTCGGGTTCGAGATGATCAAGACGTTCAAGGTGTATCCGGAGATTCTCGGCCTGACGATTCACGACGAGGCGGCGGAATTCACCTTCCGGCTCTTCGATCATCCTCGGGTGTATATCTTCAAGCGGACCGCGCCGCGTGGTTGACACTGTGCTGAGCGTTCATCTGTTCCGGCGTTCGACAGTGGCCATTCTGCTGGCCTGGTTGGCCACCAGCGCGTGCGGCGGCAAATCGCCTATTCCGCCGACTCCACCTGCACCGAAGCTTGAGCTTGTGAGTCCAACGCAGCTCGTCCGCAATGCGACGAGCCCGCTGGGCACCGACGTGATCTTCGACTATCCGAAGCCAACCGGCGGGCGCGAGCCGTATCAGGTGACGTGCGACCCTGGCCCGGGCACCGTCTTTCCGATTGGTGAGACTGCCGTCTCCTGCACGGCCACCGATGCAGACATGGCGCAGGCGTCGTGCGGATTCACGGTGCGGGTACGCGTCGCGCAAACGATTGCGAAAACGAAGTTCGTGGCGTTTGGAGACAGCATCACCGCTGGAGCGGTCAGCCTCGTGCCGTTCATCAGGCTCGCACTGTCAGAAACCTACCCCAGCAAACTGGAGCAGTTCCTGCGCCAGCTCTATCCGACGCAGGAGATCGTCGTCGTCAACAGCGGAAAGGGTGCGGAACATACAGGGCAGGGGGCGCAACGGCTTCCCGGCGTGCTCGCTGCCGAGCATCCGCAGGTCGTCTTGATCCTCGAAGGCGTCAACGCGTCATGGCGCCTGACGGTGAACCAGCAGGCGGACGCCATCCGCTCGATGATCGTGACGTCGCAGCAGCGTGGTGTTGACGTCATCCTGGCAACGGTCATGCCGGCCACGCAACAGTGGGAAGCCGACGGTCACGCGGGGGCCATTGCGCGCATCAAGGATCTCAACGCGCGAATCAAGCAGATGGCAGCGGAATACAAACTTGGGCCCGTCGTCGACCTGTACGCGCTGTTCGACGCCAATCCGCAGTTACTTGGCGCCGACGGGCTGCATCCTTCGGCTGAGGGACAGACGCGAATTTCAGAAGCGTTTGCTGTAGAGATCGTGCGGCGATATCACGTGCCGTCGGCCGACGCGGGGTCGTCTGGCGAGATGTCGACGCTCAGGGGACGAGCCCCTTGAGCACGTCGGCCAACGAGGTGCTGCCCGACTGGAACGCGCTGTCGCACAGGCGCCAGCGCTTCTGGCTGGGGTAGTGACATGGCGGCGACCTGGTTGATCCCGGTCGCGACAGTGATTTCCCCCTCACGCAGGACGATCCGTCCTCGCGAGTCGTACAAGTCGCGCTTGGCCCTCGATCGCCAGAAGACCGGTACGCGCGCACACGAGTCTCCGGGGCGGTTCCTGTACCGAGCACGCTCCGCCGAATCCGACGGTGGTGCTGGCGGCGCCGATGTTCGACTCGATGATGGTGAAGTCCTGACGATTGTCGGTGACGTCGCTCGCCTCGGCTTCGGTCCCGTAGCATCCCGGCTCGAAGTTCCGCATCACGTAGTCGACGCTGAGACTCGAGCTCGAAAAGTCGAGGAGGAATTGCCTCGCGAGGTCGCTGACTTCCTGAATGGAATTGTGGAGGCTGACCGTGGTCGACCCGGTCACGCGATTCTCGACGTTCCGTCCTTGCGACTGATACGTTTCGACCACCTCGAGGGCGAGGGTCACGTCCATCGGGGTCGTCGCGCTTGCCGGCGCCCGCCATGTCACCGACGGGCCAGTGCCGCTGAACGTTCCTGAGGTGGACGCCCAGTTGAACGTCAGGCCGCTTGCCGCCGACTCCGGATCGGTGACGGTCACGCTGAGGGCGATCGACTCACCGAGATCGACAAAATTCGCCGGCTGACCCGTTCGCGATCCCTGCGCGCGGAACGCGCCGATCGTGGGTGGAGTGTTCTGCACCACGGGGCCTGGGCCCGGGCCGGGGTCAGGTGGCGTCGGTTTCGAAGGCGTGGACGTGCAGGCCGTGCCGAAGACGAGAAGGCCGCTTAGCAAAAGACGAGCAATGGTCACGTGATGGGAGTACTGATTATACGTGGATTCTGGCGTGCGGCCAAACGACTGCGGTCCCTAGGTAGCTCGAGAATGCTAGAATGTCGCCGGAGATTCATGAGGATAGCCTTCATCTGCTTCGTACTCCTGTTTGTGTGGGTCTCGGAAATCAGAGTGGATGCCTACCTCGATCCCGGCAGCGGCAGCATGCTCGTGCAGCTGCTTCTCGGGGGCGTGGCGGGCGTGGCGGTGATCGCCAGGCTCGGCTGGCAGCGGTTCCGCGATCTCTTCCGCTCGTCCAGTTCAAAGCCCGAGGGCCCCACGAAATCGCATGAGTGAGATCGCGGCCGAGCCCGGATCTTTCCGCGATCGAACGGCACGCGTCTTCTACCACGACGGACACATCTTCCGGGGGCTCTCTGCCATCGCGTTGCAGGAATGGCAGGCCCTGTCGGCGACCAGCCTGTATCGACGGTTTGCGGAGAGCGGCGCGATCGTCACGACCCGGCAGCGTGAGATCGGCTCCCTGCCGTTCCGCCTCGACGAGCCCTGGGCGGCCGTGCTCGAACATGAGCGTCTTCCCTTTGTTTCGTACCCCTACGAGTGGTCGTTCGAGATGCTCCGCGACGCCGCGCTTCTCCAACTCGATCTCGTGCTGGCGGGGCTCGACGAAGGGATCGGTCTGAAAGATGCCTCGGCGTACAACGTCCAGTGGAAAGGCCCCACTCCGGTCTTTGTCGACATCGCGTCGTTCTACAAACGAGCGGAAGGCGAACCGTGGGTGGGATACCGGCAGTTCTGCCAGATGTTCCTCTACCCTCTCCTGCTGCAGGCGTATCGCGACGTCCCCTTTCAGGCGTGGATGCGCGGCAACATCGATGGCATGGATGCCGAGGTGTGTCTCAACCTCCTCAGCGCGCGCGGACTACTTCCGTGGCGGAGTCCTCGCGCACGTATACCTGCAGGCGAAAGCGCAGAAGGCGTACAACAGCACGACGCGAGACGTGCGAGCCGAACTGAACAAAGCCGGATTCGACACACGCATCATCAAGACCAATGCCGAAGGGCTTCGCAAACTCGTGGCGTCGCTCGAGTGGAAGCCGAAGCAGTCACCCTGGTCGGACTACCTGAAGTGCGGTCATTACGAAGCCGCTGACGCCGAGCAGAAACGCCAGTTCGTCCGCGATGTGGCGGCGACGCGCCTCTGGACCATGACCTGGGACATTGGCTGTAACGTCGGCGTGTTCTCGCGGATTGCGGCCGAACGATCGGCCTCGGTCGTGGCCATGGACGCCGATCATCTCGCGATCGACAAGTTGTACCGCGCGCTGAAGAGCGAGCGCGTGCCGAACATCCTGCCGCTCATCGTCAACGTCACCGACCCGTCGCCGAATCTGGGATGGCGGAACCTGGAACGCAAGCGCATCAACGAGCGGGGACGGCCCGATCTCGTGCTGGCGCTCGCGCTGATTCATCACGTCGTCATCGGCGGCAACATCCCGCTCGCCGAGTTCGTGCAGTGGCTGCGAGATCTGGGTGGAGAGCTGGTGATCGAGTTCGTGACTCGCCAGGATCCGATGGTGGCGACACTGCTGCGGAACAAGGACGATCACTACACCGACTATACGGAAGAAAGCTTCGAGCGCGAGCTGTCGGCCCGGTTCAGGATCGTCCGCCGTCAACCCCTGGGATCGGGCACGCGCATCATGTACCACGCCCAATAACCACGAGCTCGCGGCTGCCCTCCAGAGGAATCTTGTCTCCGGCCGGCATCGTTCGCTGTAGAAGGACCTTGCCTGTTGCGGCATCTCGAATCGTAATGTTCGCACCCACTCTCGTCCGCAGCGTTGCGCCCTTGCCCACGTCGGCAGCAAGCGCGACGAAGCGTGAACCGGAAGAAGCGGTGTAGAGACGGCCGAATCCGTGGAGAGGGGCGCCCGGTGCGTTGGGCTCGTGCCGGGTCCAATTCGCCAGCCCCGCCGGCAGATACCGTCGCGCGGCCGCCAGCGCCGTCGCGATCGACTGGAACGCCGGAAGCTCGGTGAACTCGCCGCTCCGCGGAGGGGTCTGCGCCAGATCGGCGACGCCTCCACCCCGAATGCCAGGACCCATGTGCAGGACGTAAGCCGCATGGCCGGCAAGAAACGTCATCACGTACGCACCGGCAATGCGTGAGGGGTCATCGTCCTGCTCGACTGAGCTCTCCGGCCCGATGGGCTCGTTGTTCAGCACGGCCTGCGGCAACGCGTTCCGGCACCGCTGGTCCAGCGGCAAAGACATCCATGGAAGGAGCATTGGAGCCGTCGGCCCTTCGTCGCCGAACTGGCGGGCATAGTGGATGGTCATCGCCTGGACGCCCGACTGTGCGTAGGTATCACAAATGGCGCCGGTTGCCGGGGCGCTCAACGCCACCAGCACCGCCGTTCGATCGTTGAGCCGTTTGCCGAGACGTCGCAGCTCCGCGATCCCGTCCGGGCCGTCGAACCCGTTCTGCCACGCCTCGTTGGCGATCTCGAACGCGAAGATCTTGTGCTCGCGTCCCCGCGCCATGGCGGCGAATCGATCCACAACCGAGGTACGGCTGGCCGCGCTTGCATTGAAGGGCGCGCCCCCGAACAGCGTCCACTGCACGCGCATTCCGTAACGGTCGTACGCGAGATCGGTCAGGCCGGCGATCACCTTCTCGTAGTCGGGCCACCGAGGGTCAACTTCCCTGTCCTGCCAGCCGTCTCCTCCCACCGATCCCAGGACACGGATGTAGTCGACACCAGCGGCGTTCAACGCCTCGAGATTGCGGTCGAGCCGCGGCCGATCGAATTTGTAGCCCCAGGCACCCCAGAAGAGCGTCGCGCCAAGCGCGTTGAACGGTCCGCCGGCGTCTGCGACCGCCCGACTTTGCGTGCGAACCGGTCCGCGCCTCGCCGTTGAAGGAGCCTGTCCCGTCACCACGACAAGCGCAAGCAGCAAGAGCCCGACACACAGAGCCGTTTTGATCATCTCTTGGTCAATCATATTCAGCTATCGTGCCGGTTCACGTCGACGATGGGACCCCGTGAACCTTGCTATACTGCAGCAGCCACTCTGCTGATGACGAGTCCTCCAGCCGCCGAGGCCGAGCGCGAGATCAAATTCACACTCCCGGCGGGACGCGCGCATGTAGCCAGGGGCTGGCTCGAGCACCTCTGCCGTCGCGACCCGCGGTATCCCGCCGCCATCGTCTGGACGATGTACTACGACACGCCCGCATTGATTTCGCTTCGCGAGAAGGTCAACAGCGAGTATCTGAAGCGGAAGATCCGGGTCCGGTGGTATGCCGATCTCGATGGCCGTCTGCTGGAGCCCGTCTTCGTCGAAGCCAAGCTTCGCGCAGGCGCGCTTCGGACGAAGGTACGCGAGCGGGCGCCCGTGCCGGCGGCCGAGATCGCGCAGTGGGACCTGCAGGATCCGCGGCTCTCGAGCCTGCCCCGAATGCTCCAGGCCGGCGGGATGCTCGGCCTCGAACCGTGGCAGCCGATCATGCTGATCAGGTATCGACGCGATCGGTTCGTCGAGTCCCGCAGTCGCGCCCGCGTCAGCCTCGATACGGATATCGCAGCGGCGGCCGTGCATCCGCGGCTGGCACATGCGGCAGACACGACGCCGCTCGGAAAGGCCGTGCTCGAGGTGAAGGGCCAGGACGATACGCTCCCGTTGACACTTCACCCGCTCCTTTCGCTCGGCATTCGGAAAAGCGCGTTTTCGAAATTGTTCGTGGTGTACGCGCACGCGGCTCATCAGCTGATGTAGGCAGGGAAGAGGTGCAATGCAGCAGCAGTTGAACAACATCTTCGGAGCGCTGGCGCAGCGGACGGGCCCCGAGGTATCACCGCTGGCCTTCCTGATGTTGATGGCCATTTCCCTGGTCTGTTCGCTCTTCATCGCGTACCTCTACGTGCACTTCTATGCGAGCCGGGCGACGGGCAGCCAGGTGCATCGGGCCTTCCCGCTGCTTGGTATTTCGATCACCGCCATCTTCATTTCGATTCAGTTTTCCCTGCCCCTTTCGCTGGGTCTTCTGGGGGCGCTGTCGATCGTGCGGTTCCGGACGCCGATTAAGGAACCCGAGGAGATCGGGTTCATCATGCTCGTCATTGCCACCTCGCTCGCCGTGGCAACCTTCAAGCTGGGATTCGTGGGGATCATCCTGCTCGTCGCGCTCGCGGCGAATTTTGGCCAGGTGCTGGCGCGGCGGTTCATGTCTTCCGAAGGCGACGGCACGATCGTGATCTCGCTCTCCTCGAACGGCCGGGCGGTCGATCCGTCGGCGATCACGGCCGTGCTTCGGAAGCGACTCTCCAAGGCGACGCTCGAAAGCGTGTCGTACAACGAACGCGAAACCGTCGTGTCGTACAACTTTCAGGGGATTGCCGATACGGCGCTGTCGGGCCTGCAGGCCGAGCTCGACGCGACGGCAGGACCATCGACGTTCAACGTATTCTTCAACAAGCCGGGCGCATTCTAGATGCGGCCAACCCCCCACAGGCTGCCCTGGTGGCTGCTCATCGTCGCCACGCTCTCGATCGCAATGGCGCTGGCGGTGATCGAGGCCGCGGACTGGTTTCCCTTGTGGCGCTTCGCCGTGCACTGGAGCCCGGAGGCGCTTCCGAGTACGAACGCGGTTCCAAACAAGGAAGTCGCCACCGGAAGGCCGATCCTTTCCCTGACGCTCGACGACGCCGACCTGAACGATCCCGCCAGCGGAATCCTCGCCAACAAACACGAGCACGGAGTGGAATGGGAGCGCGAAGGCAGCGTGTCGTATTTCGAGGCCGGGCGGTTGATGTTCGCGGGCGGCGTCGGCGTGCGCATCCATGGAGGCGGAAGCCGCATCACGGCACCCCGCCCCGGATTCCGCCTGTATTTCCGGCGCAAGTACGGCCCGCGTGAGATCCCGCAGGATGTTCTCTTCAGCCCTGCCGCACAACCCATCCGCCGACTCGTGATCCACGACGACGTCCGGCGCACGGGAGGCGCGAACTGGTACTTCATCAATCCGCTCGCGTACGATATTTCGCGGACCATCGGCGCCATCGCGCCGGAAACGAAGCCGGTGCGGTTCTACCTCAACGGCAAGTACTACGGTCCCTTCGTCCTGACCGAACGGTTCGACCAGCGGTTCTTCGCGGCGCACTGGGGCTACGACGACATCGTGCTCAACCAGGACGAGATGAACAAGCTCTGGGATTGGGTGCGCACGACTCGCCCGCTGACGATGAAGAACGTGGCGGAGCACGTGAACATCGAGAACCTGACACGCTGGTTCGTGGCGGTGGCTTTTTCCGCCACGCGCGACGCGTATCAGGGGCCCGGACAGTTTCTCGACGGAACGAAACCAAACGGCTGGTTCTGGGTGAACTGGGATATGGACCAGGGCTTTCGTGACTGGAACCACGACAGCTACCAGTATTTGCTCGAACGCGCGGGAGAAGCGCGTCGCGGCAGAAATCCCGCCGAACCGCGGTCGGTGATTCTCACGGAATTGATTGCCGGCGATCCCGAGTATCGCGACTACCTGAAGCGTGTCGTCCAGACGGCCCTGAATCATCAACTCACGCAGGCGTTTCTCATGGAGCGGTACCAGCACTATCAGAGCGTCGCCAAAGAGCTTCAAATCCCGCGTCTCGACTACCTGCCCCGCCTGCGTCAGTTCCTGGAGCAGCGCCGGAATTTCTTCAGGCTCATCAGCGAGCAGTGGTTGAACGCCCAGCCTTCTCAGCGCGTGGTCGTCGTGGCGCCGTCTGGCGTCGAGCTGTTGATGGAGGGCGAGCGGGTCGGGAACGGCTACGAGGGGTTGTACTTCCCCGATCTGGAACTGACCGCTGAGATTCCTGAGGAACACCGGCGCGGGTTCACCGAATGGCGAATCAACGGGCGCTCGTCTGGTTCGGCGCCGCTGAAGTTCAAGGCGGACCGCTTCATTCACCTCGAGGCGGTGTACGACAATGCATCGTCAGCCTACCGGCCAATGCCGCTTGCGCCTGACGATCGAAAACCTGTGACTCCCGCGCGTCTCGAGTGGAAGCTCATTCCGGGCGGCACATCGTGGCTGGGATGTGCGCCGCAGGACGACCTGTGCGGCGAATCAGAAAAGCCACGCGTACGGGTCACGTTTGCTCAGCCGTTCCAGATGCTCGATCGTGAGGTGTCGGCCAACGACTTTCGCGCGTATGCCACCGCGACATCGACGCCCATGCCTCGCCAGCCAGAGTGGTACGCGGATGGCACCCATCCTGTTGTCAACGTGACCTGGGATGAGGCACACGCGTACTGTGCCTGGGCGGGAGGCCGGCTACCGACCGAGGAGGAGTGGGAATACGCGGCGCGCGGCGGCGTTGAGAACCGCATATTTCCATGGGACGGTGAATTCACCGGACAGGCCCATGTGCGGCACGATCTGACGCCGAGGCCGTTCGAATTTACCGCGCCGGTGGGATCGTTCCCGCCCAACAGCTACGGTCTGCACGACATGGCCGGCAACGTGTGGGAATGGACGGCGAGCGAATTCACGACGACACATGCCTCGCCGGCAGACCACAACGGATACGACCTCCGCGCGATCAAGGGCGGTGGCTGGGACAACATCGTTCCACGGCTGCGGATTTCCGAGCGGGCGGCGCGGTCGCGGCTCGGCCGCCACAACCTCTATGTGGGCTTCCGTTGTGCGAAGGGATCCATGAGCGTCGCGCGAACGCAGCCGTGACCATGCTTCGTCGTGTGCTCTTTCATCCAATTGCCGCTGCCACGCTGGCAGGTATGGCGTTGTGGGTAAGCCGCGCGTCGTTCGATGTCGCCGGCCGCGCGCAGTTGCCCGTCCGGGTTGCCATGATGCCATCGGTGGCGGAGCTCCTCGGACTGGTCATCATGTTCCTGCTCATCGCGGCAGGTGTGGCATTGTCGCTGCGCGACAGCGCCGACCCTGATGCCCGATTCTGGGGCGCCGCTTCCGATACCCTTCTGCCGCTGTTTGGCCTCGGACTCCTGCTTCTGCCCTACCTGCCGTTTCTGGCCGACTGGATACCGGCGCTTCGTCTTCTGGCCGGCCCCGGTCGAATCCTGGTCTGGGTCGTCGTGATTGGGCAGACGCTCTGGATCTTCTCGCCGCAGTTGGTGCGCCGGATCGGGCTTCCGGCCCCGTTGCTGGATGAAACGAAGGCCTCGGTCGTGTTCGCCTGTACGGCGGTGTTTCTGAGCGCCCCGTTTGTTTTCAATGCGCGTGCCTTGACCCAGGCGTTCGGCGATCTTCTGGAGAACGCCAGGCGTTTACCGCCGGCTGACCTGTCGGCGGTGCCGGCAGCCAGTCTCGCTGTCCTGTTCGACCAGGAGTTCGGCGTTCTAGCCAGTGCTCCAGTGTTGGCGTTGGCCTTCATCGGGTTGGCTGCCATGATGCGGGATTGATCGCAGCGATGGGTGGGGATTGCGCTCAGCCTCGCCTCGTTGTGCGTGATTGCGTTGGCGGCGTCGGCCGATCCCTGGTGGCGGCGGTCGTTCGCGCCGGGCCGGCAACTCGTGCTTCTGCTGCCGCTCCTGACGGTCCCGATCGCCTCTCTTTATTCGCGCCTGCCGCGGTTCTCCATATCCCGGGCGGCCGCGCAGGTGTCGTACCTGGTGACCCTGGGCATCACGCTGGTGTTCCTGCTCTTTGAAGAGCCCGGCCCCATCCAGCAGGACGGAATCGGCGCCTCTTCTCTGCTGCGATGGCTGTCGCCCACCTGGCAGCTTTGGAACGAAGTTCCGACCTACGTCACGACCGGGGCGTTTGTCGCGTCCACGCGAGTTGTGCTGTGGATTGCCGGCTTCACGCTCATGGGCTGGCTCCTTTCCCGGCGATCCGCCAACTCCGAGGGCCGAGTGGCACTTCTCGTCACGCTGGGCGCGACCGTGGCGTGCGTGACGATCTCAACGATGACCGCCGCGGCGTTATCTGATTCCACCAGTCGATTCAACGTGGAATCGCGGGGGCTGATCCCGCTGCTCGAAACGTTCGATCCCGTGGCGCGGCCCGTAGCCCTGCGATACGACCCGTTCTCACTGGCGCGGCCCGACGACCTGCCGCCGCTCTTTGCGTTGTCGGCGGTACCAGGTCAACGCACAGGGCGTCAGCCGCTGCGTGTCGTGCTGAATGCGCGGTTTCGCCTGCCGGCGGGCTGGTACGAGCTGGACGTGGAGGGGTCGAAGTCGGCTGGGAGTGTCCCCGACGCGGCAATTTTTCTGCAGTTAGGCCGCGAAGGCGGCGCGCTCACGTCGTGGCCGTTGACGATGACCGCGGGTCAACACGCGCGGCACGTGTTTGATGTTCCGCTCGATGCGGAGTTCGTCGCATTTCGTGCGGCGCCGTCCCTCGAGCCGACGATCGCGAGCATAAGGATCACGCCCGTCACGGTGGCCGCAATCCGAAAGCGGTTCCCTGCTCCCAGGGTGCTCGGCGCGTCTGGGTTTGCCACGGTCACGGCGTTTTTTCACGGTGGTGCGTTTCCGGAAAGTGATGGATTCTGGGTGCGGGGCCGCGAGACCACTCGTGTCACGCTCCTGAAACGGAGAGACAGCGATCAGGGTGTGATGCTGGCGATCCACAGCGGCGCGCGGCCGAACACCGTGACGCTCGCGACAGACACGTGGTCTCAGACGCTGAATCTGGTGCAGGGTGTGACCGAACGGGTGGTCGTGCCGACCAAAGAGGGCGACGCATTCATTCCGCTCGCGATTACAGCGACTGGCGGGTTTGTTCCGGCAGAAATCGAGCGGAGTCCAGATCGTCGCGTGCTCGGGGCGTGGATCGCGTTCATTCCGGATGAAACGAGTCTTCGGTAGTTATCAGTTCCGTTATCAGTTCTCAGTTTTCAGTTCTCAGTAGTCAGTTCTCAGTCGTGAGATAACTGATAACTGAAGACTGACAACTGAAAACTAAAAACTTACACACCCAGCGGATGCGGGCGCGGCTCGCTTTGCGCGGACTCGCACACTTCCCTGATGACGTAGATCGGCTTGTCCTGCGACTCGTGGTAGGTGCGGGACATGATTTCTGCAAGCAGGCCCATCGTGACGAATTGAATGCCGGCGAAGATCAGCAGCACACCGAGCAGGAGCAGCGGGCGGTTGGCGATCGACTCATGTCCGAACAGCCGCTGATACGAGAGATACGCGCCGATGAGAAAGCCCAGTAGTCCCATCGGCACGCCGATGAGCCCGAACATCTGGAGCGGCCGCGTCGAGTAGCTCAGCAGAAATTTCACCGTCAACAAATCGAGCACGACGCGGAACGTTCGCGAGAGGCCGTATTTCGACGAGCCATGGCTGCGCGGCCGATGGTTCACGACGACTTCCGCGATCGTGACGCCCATCTCGCTGGCGATGGCGGGAAGGAAGCGGTGCATCTCTCCATACAGCTTGATCGGTTTGACGACCTCTGCGCGAAAGACCTTCAGAGAGCACCCGTAGTCGTGCAGCCTGACGCCGGTCGACCAGGAGATCAGTTTGTTCGCCAGCTCAGACGGGAGACGGCGCGTCAACCAGGTGTCTTTCCGATGCTTCCGCCATCCGCAGACGATGTCGTTGCCGTCTTCGATGCGGCGGACCATGTCGGGAAGATCGCGCAGATCGTTCTGCAGATCGCCATCAGCCGTCGCGATGAGTTTGCCCCGGGCATGTCGAAAGCCGGCGGCAAACGCCGCTGTCTGGCCGAAGTTGCGTCTGAAGCGGATGATCCGCCAGCGTGGATCGCGGCGCTGGCAGCGAACGAGGCGCTCGTAGCTGTCGTCGGTGCTGCCGTCGTCGATCGCCAGCACTTCATAGCTCCGCCCCCACCGCTCGAGCGCCTCGGTCAGTTCGACGTAGAGGGGCTCGATATTCGGCGATTCGTTGCGGATGGGAATGACGACTGAGAGTTCAGGGTTCATTCATCTCTCAGAGGCCGCTGGCCCCTGGATTGAAGTCGCTATTATACAGTCAGTTAGCCGATGTCGGCTGCGAGCGGCGCTTCCAGAGGTAGTAGCCCGCCCCGCCGGCGAGCACGAGCAGTCCCAGCACCAGGCCCACCAGCCGGCCGTTCTCGTGAATGTAGTCGAGGGCGCGCTGGCCGTAGAACACCGCCAGAAGCCCTTCGCCAAAATAGCGGACGCCGCGACCGAGCGCGATCGCCCAGATGAACGTCTTTAGCGGAATGTTGGCGACGCCCCCCATGAGCACGAAAATCTTGAAGGGCGCCGGCGGCGGCAGAAGGGCGGGCACGATGAGCGCCATCGCGCCGTACTTGCGCATGAGATCGGCCGCCCGCTCGACCGTGCCTCCCTTGAACCGTTTCCGCACGAGGGCGTCTCCGCCTTTGCGGCCCACGAAGTACAGCGCGAGGCAGCCCGCAATCGAGCCCAGCGTCGACATGGTGGCGTAGAACACCATGCGCTCGGGATGGTTGATCACGAGCAGCACGATCAGCAGATCGTTGACTTCGGGAAAGGACAGGAAGGACGAGTCGAGGAACGCGATGATGAACAGTCCCGGACCGCCGATGCTGAGTGCGAATGCTTCAATCGCTGCTGTGAATCGAGCCATCAATGCGCGCCGGGATCTCCGCCTGAACGGACCGTGTAGGTTACTATTCTAGCCGCGAAGTGACCGACCGCCTTCCCAAGCTTGCTGCCGCAGTCGGCCTGACGATCGGCACCGCGGCAGCCATTTTTTACAGCCATCAGGGACTGACCCTCAGCCATTACGACGCAAAGGCCCATCTGGTCGTCGCCCGGCGCGTGCTCGACAGCCTGACGCCCGAGTACTCGCAGATAGGGGCCGTCTGGCTGCCGTTGCCGCATCTCCTCAACCTGCTTCCCGTGCAAGTCGACGCGTTCTATCGGACAGGCGCCTCGGCCATCGCGATCTCGATTCTTTCCTTCGCGCTCGCTTGTTATTCGATCGCCTGGCTGGTGCTCGCTGTCACGAGCTCGCGCGTGGCCGCGGTCATTGCCGTGGCGATGTTCGCGCTCGATCCGAACGTCCTGTATCTGCAGTCCACGCCGATGACCGAGCCGCTGCTCTTCGGACTGGTCCTCTTCAGCGTCGTGCTCGTGCACGACCTGGTGGAGAAACGGTTCCGGGATCCGTTTTCGCCGGCGAACCAGGAAAACGGATCCCGGAACCGCTTCTTTGCGCGGGCGCGGATGTTGGCAGGCTGGACGCTCGTGGCGTCCTGCCTGACGCGCTACGAAGCCTGGCCCGTGACCGCGGCGTTGCTGGCGCTGTTCGCCGTCGCCCTCTGGCGCCGGGGCCTCGCGCCGGCGGCCGCCTTGCGCGACGCTGCCGATCTCGGGATTTTTCCGCTCCTCGCGATCGTGGCGTTCTTCTTTCACAGCTGGTTCACGACCGGGGCCTGGTTTGTCACGGGCGGCTTCTATGTGTCCGACAACGTCGCCACCGGAAATCTCTACCGGGCGTTCATGGCGGTTGTCTACGGCATGCGCGTGCTCATCGGCCGGCCGCTCGTGTTCGTTGCGCTCGCGGGATTTGTGTGGGTGCTCGTGCGAGGACTCGCGCGCCGCGAGCACGCCGCATCGCTCGTCGTGCTGGCGCTGGCGGGGCTGATGACGCTGCCGACCTATGCGTTCTTCGAAGGGCATCCGTTCCGGATGCGGTATATGGTGGCGCCGACGGTCGGCGCGGCCGTGTTCGCCGGTATTACCATCGGCCTGCTGAAAGGCTGGATGCGCCACGCCGCGGCGGTCGCGGTCGTCCTGTGGCTCGCCGTTCACGCGAGACCACTCGACGCGCAGGCGCCGATGGTGCAGGAGGCGCAATGGGACGTGCCTTTCAGCGTCGGCCGAAAGCACGTGACGGCGTGCCTGATGCGCGAGTACCACGGCGAGCCTATCCTCGCCAGCATGGGTTCGCTCGCCCACTACATGCAGGAACTGTCGCAGGAAGGCATCGACATCCGCGACTTCATTCACGAAGGGAATCTTCCGTACTGGCAGGAGGCCATTGAAGCGCCGTCAGGCCGCGTGACGTGGATACTCGTCGAGGAACGGGCCGAAGGCGGCGACATGCTCGCCACACGCGTGCGCGAATCGTCGGCATTTGCCACGGGCTTTACCCGCGTGTGCGCGGACGGAGGCGTGGCGCTCTACAGAGCGGTGAAATCTAGAAACTAGAATCTGGAATCTAGAATCTAAAAGTCCGGCTAAAGCCGGACAACACGGAAGATTTCAGATTTGAGATTTTAGATTTTGGATCTCAGAAACTCCCCCGTCACCTTCAGCGCCTCGTCGTGGATCAGCCCGTTGGTGGCGAGCAACTGGTGCCGCCGTGACGAGTGCGGCTGGCCGGCGAAATCGGTCACTCTCCCTCCGGCTTCTTCGACGATGATGGTGCCGGCGGCGATGTCCCACGGCTTCAGGTCCTGTTCCCAGAAGCCGTCCATCCGTCCGGCCGCGACGTAACACAGGTCGAGTGCGGCAGAGCCGAGCCGCCGCACCGCGCGGGCGCGGCCCACGAACTCGCCGAACAAACCAACGATTTCGGGAATGCGTGAGTGAATGTCGTACGGGAATCCTGTGACGAGCATCGACTCCACGAGGGTCGGCGCCTTCGACACACGAATGGGCCGGCCGTTCAGAAACGCCCCGCCACCACGCTCGGCCACGAAGAGCTCTTTGCGGGTCGGGTCGTAAATGGCGCCAATCTCTCCGCGACCGTCTATCTCGAGGGCCAGCGACGAGCAGAAAATCGGCAGACCGTGCGCGTAGTTGTTCGTGCCGTCAATGGGATCGAAGACCCAGCAGTGCTGGGCGCCCCTGGTCGCGTCATCTTCGCCGAATTCCTCGGCCAGGATCGTATGGTCCGGGAAGCGTTCGCCGACCATCTTCCGGAACATGGTCTCGACGGCGACGTCGGCCTCCGTCACAAGGTCGATCGCGCCCTTGTGCGACACCTGAAAGCCGCTGTCGATGAAGCTCATCTGAATCTCGCCGGCCTTGATGACGGCCTCGATGGCCGTTGAGAGGAAAAGAGGGTTCCTCATCCACGTGCAGGGATGTGCTTGATCATCCGCATTTCCATCCCGCCCTGACGCGCGGGCGTGATCGACACTTCGTCCATGAACTGTCGGATCAGGAAGATTCCCCGCCCGCTGGCCCTGAGCATGTTTTCAGGGCTCAAGGGGTCCTTGATGGTTGATGGGTCGAAGCCGTTCCCCTCGTCGCGCACGCAGACGATGAAGTCCACCGGCTCGGGTTCGGGCCTCACGCTGAAATCGATGAAGACGCGCTTGGCGGGGTCGCTCCGGTTGCCGTGGGAGATCGCGTTGACGACCGATTCCCGGACCGCCATCGTCGTCCAGTGCAGCAAGTCGTCCTCGAACCCAAGCCGCCGTGCGATGTGCTCGCTGATGGCCTGGACGAGGTCCAGCGCTTCGATGGTGCTCCGAATCTCGAGATGCACGTCCTGGAAACCGCGGGGCATCGTGTCGGACGTAGTATAGTCTCCCGATGGCTTCAATCGCCGCTGCGACGGTGAGGCCTGCCCGGCGCATCAGGGGCACGGTCGGGCTCGCCGGCGACAAATCCATTTCCCATCGTTACGCGCTGCTTGGCGCCCTGGCGTCGGGCCGTTCGACGATTCACCAGTACTCGCTGGGGGCCGACTGCGCTGCGACGCTTCAGTGTCTCGAGGACGCCGGCGTCGAGATCCGCCGGAGCCGATCGGCGGACCGCGGCCTGACCGTGGAGATCACCGGGCGGGGATTGCGAGGATTGGTGCAGCCGGCAGGCCCACTGGACGCCCAGAACTCGGGCACGACCATGCGGCTGCTCTCGGGCCTCCTCGCCGCGCATCCGTTTACCTCCATCCTCAAGGGAGACGACTCGCTGAGTCGGCGCCCCATGGGCAGGGTCATCGTGCCCCTCGAGTTGATGGGCGCCCGCATCGAGTCGTCCGACAAGAAGCCGCCGCTGACCATCCACGGCGGTGCGCTCAACGGCATCCGTTACCGGACTGAGGTGCCGAGCGCGCAAGTGAAGAGCGCGGTCCTGCTGGCGGGCATCCAGTCGGAGGGCAAGACGGTCGTCGAGGAATCGGCCGCAACCCGCAACCACACCGAGCTCGCGATGCGTGCGTTCGGCGCACGCGTGCACACCGCGGGCACGACCGTCGAGGTCGCGGGCGGCCAGACGCTGCGCGGTGGCGAGTTCGTGGTGCCCGGCGACATCTCCTCGGCCGCGTTCTGGGTTGCGGCCGCGGCCGCCATTCCCGACTCGGACATCGAGATTCAGAACGTCGGCCTCAACCCGACGCGGACGGCGCTGCTCGACGTCATGCGCCGTGGCGGCGCCCTGGTGGACGAGCACGTTGAACGCGAAGCCGGTGGCGAGCCGTCGGGACGTGTGCGCGTTCGCTACGGGCGGCCGCGTCCGTTGACGCTTGGACCGGATCACGTCCCGTATCTCATTGACGAGATTCCTGCCCTTGCCGCCTGGGCGAGCCATGGCGGGGAGCTGCACGTGACAGGCGCCGCCGAGCTGCGCGTGAAGGAAAGCGACCGGATCAGCGCGCTCGTCCGTGGGTTTCAGGCGCTGGGGGCCGATGTCGAGGAGTTCAGCGACGGATTCCATCTGCGCGGGGCGCGGCCCCTGCGTGGCGGCGAGGCTGACGCCGCCGGCGATCACCGGCTCGCCATGGCCTTTGCAATCGCGGCCCTCGGGGCCGAATCTCCATCGGTCATCAGCGGGGCCGATTCGGTGGCGATCTCCTATCCAGAGTTCTTCGCGACCCTGGAATCGCTCTGCGGCTGACGATCCCCTCTTGAAGACGGACAAAATCTACTTGGTCGGATTCATGGCGGCGGGTAAGACGACACTGGCCCAGAGCCTTGCGCGGCGGCTTGGCTGGCGTGCCGAAGACGTCGATCAGCTCATCGAGACGCGCGAGCGGCGCACGGTGGCCGATATCTTCGCCCGCGACGGTGAGGCGTACTTCCGCTCCATCGAGCGTCAGGTGATCTACGCGCTTCTCCCGCTCCGCCACACGGTGGTCGCGACAGGCGGCGGGACGTTCATCGATCCCGAAACGCGCGCGGCCATCAATACCGATGGCGTGTCGGTGTGGATCGACGTGCCCTTCGAGGTGTTGCTCAGCCGGATCCCCGCCGACGGGCGCAGGCCGCTGGCCAACGATCGCGTGCAGATGGCCCTGCTCTTCGAGAGCCGCCGGCTCGCCTACCAACAAGCTCAGGTCCGCCTCGACGCGTCGCGGGCGCGCTCCGAAGAGCTGGTCGAGCAACTTATCGAGCAGCTCGAATAGCCATGCGGTACCTGGTCATCAGCGATATCCACAGCAATCTCGAAGCGCTCGAGGCGGTGCTCCGCGCCGCGCAGAAATACGACGCCGTGCTCGTGCTGGGCGATCTGGTGGGCTACGGGGCCGATCCGAATGGTGTGGTCGAGCGCGTGCGGGCGCTTGCGCCCGCGGCTATCGTGCGCGGCAATCACGACAAGGTCGCCGCGGGCCTGGATACCGCGGAGGACTTCAATCCGATGGCCAGGTCGGCGGCGCAGTGGACGCGCGATGCCTTGTCCCCTTCCACGCTGGACTATCTGCGCGCGTTGCCGGAGGGTCCGCACGTCGTCGACGGGACCCTGGAGATTTGCCACGGCTCGCCGCTCGACGAGGACCTGTATGTTGTTGCCGACCTCGACGCGGCGCGGTCGATTGCCGTCTCCCGGGTCCCCGTCTGCCTCTTCGGTCACACCCACGTGGCGCTCAGCGCCAGAATGGACGGCCAGCGCCGCCTCGAAATCGAAGCGCCTCAGGGGCACCCGGAATTCGAGACACGCATCGAGCCGGACTGCAAATATCTCATCAACCCGGGCTCGGTCGGTCAGCCACGGGACGGCGACGCCCGTGCGGCCTATGCCATCGCGGACACGGACCGGAGACTCGTGACGTTGTACCGCGTGGCGTATCCGATAGAGGCGGCGCAGAAGAAGATTCTGGAAGCGGGATTGCCGCCGATGCTGGCGTACAGGCTTGGAATGGGCCGGTAGGAGATTCGGGAATTGGAGATTCGCAGATTGGTAGATTGGAAGATTAAGACGTCTTGGGCTTGTTCCGCCTTTTCATCTCCATCGCAAACGCATCCTGGGCCGCCCGCGAGCCGAGAATCCAGCCGATCACGATCCCGATGAACAGGACGACGGGAATGAAGATGAAGTGCGCCGACGTCATGTTCCCGAAGTTCATGGTCTCGCTCGCGGCTTGGAGATCTGCGCCGACAAGGTAGTGATTTCCTGCTCGACCTTCCCCAGCTTCTTCCACATCGTCCAGGCGTAAAACAGGAACGCGGCCCAGACAAACGCGTAGGCGGCAATGACGAGTGGCAACGAGGGCAACTGCTCGCTCGCCGGCACTTCCGTCACGGGCACGAATTCGCCCTGCGGATCCTGTGCGGCGAGCGCCGCGGTCCTCAGCATCATCAGAGTCAGGAAGATTGTTGTCCTCATTCCTCGCTCTCGAGATAAAGCTGATCGACGAGCGCGCGTTGTTCTTCAATCCGCACGCGCATGGTCATCAGCGCGATGTACAACAGGAGAAAACCGAGAAACGCGTACCAGAGCGCAAGCGCGAAGTCCACCGGCAAGGTCGGCACGACCGACGTCAGGGGATGCAGGGTTCGCCAGATGTTGACGGAGAGATACACGAAGGGCGAGGTAGCCATGCCGAACATCGCCAGGCCGGCGGCCAGCGTTTCGGAGCCAGGTCCGCCATACCGCCGGAGCAGCAGATAGGAAATGAACACCATCCACAGGAGCAACGACATCGTGAGGCGGGCGTCCCACACCCACCAGACGCCCCATGCCTTTCGCGCCCACAACGGACCGGTGACCATGGCGATCGCGCCGTAGAGGACCGTGAGCTCCGCCGCGGCGTAGGCGATCCAGTCGTAAACCTGACGCTTCTTGATCAGGTACAGCATGCTGATCAACCCGCAGAAGATCGCGGACAGCAGCATGAGCATCGCCGGGGGCATGTGAAAGTAGAAAATCTTCTGCACGAGGCCCATCGTCGATTCGTAGCGCGCCCGCATGATGAGGATGGGCGCTGTCATGAAGATGAGCCCTGCGACGAAAAGGAGAGGAACGAACGCTTTGCGCATGGGTTATTCGGTCATCACCGACTCAAACGTCCAGAGAGACAGCGTCACAAATACTACGTCAAAGCTCAACAGCAGCATCGTCCAGACGCGCGCCATCTCGATCTGCGGCTCTGCGGCCAGGAGCGCCGCGGTGCCGCGCACGCCTGCGATCATGACCGGGATTGTGACGGGATACAACAAGATCGGCAGGAGCACATCGCGGCTGCGCGCGCGGCCCAGCATCGCCGCGAAGAGCGTGCCCACACAGGCAAAGCCCACGGTGCCGAAGACGAGCAGGGCCACCAGCAGCAGGGCGTGATCGAAGAGCCTCGCCTGGAACAGAAAGGCCACGAGCGGCACGATGATGACTTCGGTCGCCAGGAGCAGCATGACGACCCCCAGCAGCTTGCCGACGTACACCGCCGGCCGCGCGCCCGGCGCCAGCAGCAGCGCCCGCAGCGTATCGCCGTAGCGTTCACGCTCGAACGTGCGGCCAAGCGCCAGCGTTCCGGAAAAGGCAATCGCGATCCAGAGGATGCCGGCCGCCGCCTCTCGCATCGCCCTGCCATCACCGCCTTCGCCAACGAACGACACGGAAAACACCACCACGCACGACAGGGCGAAGAACACCGTCGTGTTGATCAGCTCACGGCTGCGCGCTTCGATCGCCAGATCCTTCCTGGCGATGATCCACACGGTGCGCCAGAACTCGGTCACGACGCCGCCCCCGTTCGAAGCCGGGCCTGGTAGCGCGTGCGCAGGCCGCGCACGTCGGGCTCGCTCGCCACCAGCTTGCCGTCCTGCAGGATCACGGCACTGTCGAGGACGACCTCGGCCACGTCGAGGTCGTGGGTCGCGACGAGCGTGATGCAGCCAGCCGATCGCAGCTCGCGTAAACGCTCGACCAGGGCTCCTGTCGATGCATCGTCCAGTCCGGTGAACGGCTCGTCGAGGAGGAGCAGTCGCGGGGCGTGCAGCAGCGCACGTTCGAGCGCGAGACGCTGGCGCATGCCGCGAGAAAACCCCGAGACGAGGTCGCCGCCGCGGTCGCCCAGGCGGGCACGCTCCAGCGCGGCCGCGGCGACCGCCTCGGGATTGGCGACACCGTAAAGACGGCCGAAGAAAATCAGGTTCTCTTTCGCGGTGAGCTCGGAATAGAGATGGAGATCGTGCGACAGGACGCCAATCCTGCCGCGGAGCGCCGCGCCGATTTCTCCCGCGGTCTTGCCCCCGTATCGCACGTCACCTGACGATGGCGTGGCCAGTGTCGAGACGATGGCCAGGAGCGTGGACTTGCCGGCGCCGTTGGGACCGAGCAGCCCGACGGTCTCTCCGGCGCGGCAGTCCAGCGACACGCGCGACAGCGCGCGCCGGCGGCCGAAGTTGCGGCTGAGCTCGCGGATGGAGAGTTCGAGAAAGTCGAGGTTCACGCGGCCACGCCGGGGCCCCCGCCGCGCGGACCTGGCGCGGTGGGGTGGCCGGCCTGGCCGCTCTCGGCGTCCAGGTCGCGATAGACGCGTTCGAGCTGCGCGATGAGCGCGGGGCGCCGTTCGGCGTACTTGGGGGCGTCCACGCTGCCCGCCCGCCGCTGCTGTTCGAGCCGAACGAGCTCGTTGAAGATCTTCTCGCGCTTGCCGGTCAGCTGCTTCACACGCGCGGCATTGGCGGTGGGAGACGGCTTGCGTGCCGCGGCCCAGACCGCCGCGCCGATAATCAGCATCGACAATCCCAGGGCGACGCGCCTGGGAACGGCGCTGTGATGCGGTAGTCCGGAGAACGTCAGCGAGAGTGTCCCGCCCGCGGCAATCGCCGGCCCCTGCGCGAGGATGTATCGCTCCCCTTCGAACTCGCGCTCCTGCACGTTCGGTAGCTGCGGCGACGAGAGCGACATATCGCCGAGATTCTTCATCAACACCGCCAGGTTTGGCACCGCCAGCGGCATTTTCTGGTCGATGGTGACTTCGCCGGCGTCAAAGGGCACGCGATAGGCGAGCTCCACGGGGGTCTTCCCCGGGGCAAACGGACCGGCGATGGTGACCCGATCGCCGCGCGCGACCGCTTGAGGCGCTCCGACAAGCACGGTCGTGCTGAGCGCGCCAGTGGGCATGTCCATCACGACGCCTTCGGCGGGCTGGACCGGTGTGCGGGCGGAATTCAGAATGTCGAGGATGTAATAGATCTGCAACGCACCATCGGTGTGATCGACGATCACCCGCGTCTGGTCGCCAAGCACGACGTTCCCGGGCTGCGGCTGAAACACGGGCGCCGGTCCGCCGGCGGTTTTCAGCGTGGCGACGAGCATCACGCGGATACCATCGCGAGCCGGCCACGGAAATTCCTGCGATTCGAGTCGCTCGCCATCGACCGTGGTCACCGCCCGGACCGATGTACCCGGCGGCGACGCCGCTGAACTCGGCGCGCCCGTTTTCGTCGGTCTTGACTGTCGTCACCTTCCCACCGGCATGCATTTCGACTGGATGCCCCTGGATGTTGTTCGACAGTTGTCCGCGGATCAGCCGTCACAGACACGTGGCCGGCCGGAAGATCGGTGACCGGGCGCGGGATGCCCGACATCTCCTTCGGATCGGGCATTTGGAACTGAGCCGAAGCGGGTGACACGAAAGGAAAAAGGAAAAGGGAAAAAGGAATAAAGATGGCTAGCAGCAGCGACAGGAGCTTCGTGCCGCAGGATTTGCAGAACTTCGCGTCGTCGTCGTTGACGGTCGCGCAGGAGGGACAGGCGCTGGTGACAGGGCTGAAGCCCTGTGCCACATCGCCGTCGGTGGCGCGACTGAAGTCGCGCCCTACCGACGAGCGCGACTCGCCTTCCCGGTAGGGCTCAACTTCAGTTGAGCTTCCCTGGTAGGGCTCAACTTCAGTTGAGCCACTGCTCTTCACCGAGGCGCTTCGCGAGCTCGCGCTCGATCAGCTCGCGATATCCGCTGCTCGTGTTGTCGAGCTGCTCGATCAGTCGCACCGCGCGCGCGCGGAGGCGCAGCGACATGTCCTGGAAATCGTCCTCGCCGACCTTGCCCATCGCGTGGTCGAACTCGAGCTCCTTGATCGATCGAAGAGCAGGTTCTTCTCACGCTCGAGCGCGACCCGCGTGTGGCTGCCGACCATCTCGGGCTGTCGTGTTTCGCCCGTCACGAGCGGCCGCAGTGCGTTGAGCGCTGCCAGAGCGACCAGCGCGGCGCCAAAAATACCCAGGCAGACGAAGATGAGATTCTCGGCGTGGTGCCGCGAATCAGGAAGACCGCCACGGTCGCGCACACGAGCGCACCGAGCGTGAAGAACTGCCACGGCCGCAGTGAATCGGATGTCGGTTGCGTCGGAGACAAGGGACTAGTCGAGGTCTTCGAGCTCCCGGTCGAGCCGTGCCTGCAGAGTCGCGTCTCCGGCCGGAGTGGCGCCCGCAGTGCCAGCACCGGCTCTTGCTCTTCGCCGGACCGATGCGACCACTTCCTGATGGCAAACACGCCGCCGATGGCGCCGAACCCCGCAATCGCGTAGGGAAACGCCCAGGCGAGGCGATTGAGACCCTTGTCGTTCGGTTCGATCAGAATGTCCTGACCGCCGAAGTCGCGGATGAACGTCGCGATGATGCTCGTCGTGGTCTTTTCCCTCGGCCATCAACGCCTGGATTTTCTCCGACTGCGCGGCGTGACCGCCGCAGTTCGGCATGCCGCAGTTGTCGAGCGCCCGGCGGCAGCCGCACGTGCAGACGATCTCCGAGTGCAGACGCTGTTCGAGCGGATCTTTCGGTACGGCAAGATCGGCTCGATTTCTGGACTGGGCGAACATCGGGGCCGCGAGGCCCAGCAGCAACATGAGCGCCGTCGCCGTGGTCGCGCCACCTCGGGTGACGGGAACTTGGCCATCGCGAAGGCGAAGGTGCGTTCCGGCAGCAACACGATGCCGATCCCGATGGCGATCACCGCGAAGCCCAGCCAGATCCAGTTGACCAGCGGATTGACGTAATCTCGAGGCTGGCCGACTTGTCGCTTCGACCTGAAAGCCGCCATGTTCAGGTAGAAGTCTTCGCGAACATGCGCCGGATCGCGACTTCGGTGGTCGGCTCTTCGTGTTTGTTAAAGAACCATCGCGCCGGATACATCTTGGCGATCTCCTCGCCTCGCGGAACAGCGGTGAAGTAGCCCGGTCATCATCTGCTTCTGGTTGTCCTGCGTGACCCGCAGATCGTCCATGCGCACGGTGTAGTCGCCGAGCGTCGTCTGCTGTCCCGGCTCATCAGGACGAGCTCGCATCTCCTTGTATCCCTGACCGGCAAATCCGAGGAACATCAAGCACGATGCCGACGTGAACGATGTAGCCGCCGTATCGACGCCGCGAGCGGCCAACCAGGCCGATCGTTGCGGTAAAGAGGTCGGTGCCGGTGCTTCGGCGGCGGATCACCGCGCCGCGCCAGAATTCCTGCCAGATCGTGCCGATCACAAATCCGGAGAACGTGAAGCGATAGCCGACGACCACACGCGAATGCCAAGCGCATACACGACCAGCGCGCGTGACGAGCGCGCTCACGATGGGCCACAGAAACTGATACTTCAGGTTCGACATCGACGTCTTCCGCCACGCGAGCAGCGGTCCGATGCCCGTCAGGAGCAGCAGCGTCAGGCCGATCGGCACCATCCAGCGGTTGAAGAACGGCGGCCCGATCGTGATGCGCTCGCCGGTAATCGCCTCGCTGAGCGTCGGAAACATCGTCACGAACAGGATGAAAAACGCGCAGAACAGAAGGATCCAGTTATTGATCAGGAACGCCGCTTCGCGCGACGCCCACGAATCGAGCTCGTTGCTCGCGCGCAGCAGCGGCAGCCGGTAAATCACCATCCCGAAGCTGAACACCAGAATGACGGCCATGAAGACCGAGAACATCATGGCCAGCTCGGGGTTCTCGCCGAACGAGTGCACCGACTGCACGATGCCCGACCGGGTCATGAACGTGCCGAAGATGGTCAGGAAGAACGTCAGGATCACCAGCGTGACGTTCCACACGCGCAGCATGCTGCGCCGCTCCTGCACCATGACCGAATGGAAGAACGCGGTCGCCGTAAACCACGGCAGCGCCCCGGCGTTTTCAACCGGGTCCCAGCCCCAGAATCCGCCCCAGCCCAGCTCTTCGTACGCCCAGATCATCCCGAGCGTCAGGCCGAAGGTGAGAAAGATCCACGCGAACATCGTCCAGCGCCGCACGGCGCGCAGCCACGAATCGTCGAGATGGCCGGTGATGAGCGCCGCCATGCCGAACGCAAACGGAATCGTCATCCCGACGAAGCCGATGTACAGCGACGGCGGGTGGATGATCATGTAGATGTTCTGCAGCAGCGGGTTCAGCCCGTCGCCGTCCGGCGGCACATCGGTCAGGAAGGTGTCGAACGGATTGTTGTGGACGATCATCAGGAACAGGAAGAACATCTGCACCGCAGCGATCACGGCGACGACGTACGGAATGAGCTCGCGATACCGGTCGCGGTTGACGTGCACGGCAATGCTGCCGAAACACGCGAGCAGGAACACCCAGAACATGATCGAGCCGTCGAGCCCGCCCCAGTAGGACGTCAGCTTGAAGAACAGCGGCTGAACCGCGTCGGAGTAGCGCGAGACGTATTTGATCGAAAAGTCGTTGGTGACGAAGGCCCGGACGATGAGCACCGAGGCCACGACCATGAGCGCGGTCACGAGGTGGAACGCGCCGATGCCGCTTTCGATCGAGCCGCCGCGACCCGCGCCGCGCGCCGGCCACCGACACACCGACGGCATAGCTGCAGACGACAAAGGTCGTGAGGAGAATGACGTAGCCGAGACCGGCCATAGGGTGAACCTGAGATCTGTAGATCTGAGATCTAGATCTATAGATCTTGAGATCTGAATCAGTTACTGGTGCCTGTCTTGAGGTCGTAGTTCGGCACCTCTTCGTACTTCGACGGACACTTCGCCATGACGCCGTTGGGCGCGACCTGGAAGTTGCCATCGTCGGTGAGGCGTCCCTTCAAGACGACTTCGGCTTCGTCTTTAAACGTATCCGGCAGCACGCCGGTGTACGACGCATGGACGACGCTGCCCTTGTTCTGGACTTTGAACTGGTATTGCAGCGTGTTGGGCATCTGCTTCCAGGTGCCCTTGACGACAAAGCCGTGCAGCTGGAGCGACTTCCCGTTCCACTGCGTCGGGGCTCGCCATGACCTCGTCGACGTGCTTGTAGTAGGCCGCATCCCGTTGCAGCGAATACCAGAGCAGTCCGCCGAGGGCCGAGAGCAGGACCACGGCCGTGAGCGCAATCTTGGCAACCTTGTTCGTCTAAGCCGGATCTTCCCAGATCCACGTCTACCGGGGTGTCGTGAAATGTCGCGATTTTCATGGTGCTGTGGTCAAGCCCAGAATATCACAGCCGAGCTCCTTTAAGAGCTCGTAGACACGGGAGATAGGCAGCCCGACGACGTTCGAGTACGAGCCATCGATTCCCGTAATGAACCGAGAAGCAAGCCCCTGGACGGCGTAGGCGCCGGCCTTGTCGTATGGCTCGCCGGTCGAGATATACCACGCAATTTCCGGCTCCGTGAGCCTCGCCATGTGCACTCGCGTGGACTCGACGCGCACCAGCCGCCGCGCGCCGGTGGCAGAGGCAGATTCCCGTCAGCACTTCATGGGTGCGCCCCGACAACATCCGCAGCATGCGTGCGGCGTCGGCCGAGTCCGACGGTTTCGCCAGCGCCTCGCCGTCGATGACGACGGTGGTGTCCGCCGCAAGCACGACGCTGCCGGGTCGGATGGCGGCGACCGGAGCGGCCTTCGACTCGGCCACCCGCGCTACCGCCATCTCCGGAGGTTCGCCGGGTGGAAACGCTCGTCGATGTCGACCGGCACCACGTCGAATGGAATGTCCGCCGCGCGCAGCAACTCTGCGCGCCGCGGCGATGCCGATGCGAGGATCAGACGCATGAGTCAGCGAATGTTACACTCGGAAGAAGTGGAGTCTCTCCATTCCGTTGTCCCGCGAGCGCTGACCGAATTGTTCCGCAGCGGGCCGCTCTCGCAGGGCAAGCTCGAAGTCGCCTGGCGCTTCGCGGTTGGCGACGCGCTGACGCGGGTCAGCACCGTTCGCCTGCAATCGGATGGCAGCGTCGAAGTGCAGCCGACGGATCAGCGATGGCAGAAGGAGCTGAGACGCTCGTCGTCGATGATTCTTCAGCCGGCTGAACTCGCTTCTCGGGACGCACGCCGTCACGCGTCTCGTCGTGAAATGACATGCGCCAAGCCGTCATCGTCAGCGCCGTTAGAACGCCGTCCGGAAAATTCCTCGGCAGCCTGAAGAGACTTCAGGCGCCACAGCTTGGCGCGATCGTGGTGCGCGAAGCGGTTGCGCGCGCGCGCATCGATCCGGCAGCGGTCGAAGAATGCATCATGGGCAATGTGCTGTCGGCTGGCGTCGGACAGGCGCCGGCCCGGCAGGCGGCGCTCAACGGTGGGCTGAGCAACGACGTCGCCGCGCTCACGATCAACAAGGTCTGCGGCTCCGGACTGAAAGCGGTGATGCTGGCGGCGCAGGGCATCGCGCTCGGCGACATCGACGTGGCGGTCGCCGGCGGCATGGAGTCGATGAGCAACGCGCCCTACCTCCTTCCCCGCGCACGGGAAGGTCTCCGCATGGGCGACGCAAGTCTGGTCGACTCGATGATTCACGACGGCCTCTGGTGTGCCTTCGAGCACTGCCACATGGGAGTCTCCGCCGAGCACGTCGTGGACGTGTACGGCGTGTCGCGCGACGCGCAGGACGCATACGCGGCCGAAAGTCATCAGAAAGCGGCCCGTGCCGCAGTCGGCGGGGCATTTCACATCAGAGATCGTGCCGGTGCAGATTCCGCAGGCCAAAGGCGGCAGCACGCTGATGGACTCGGACGAAACGATTCGCCCGGATTCGACGGCCGCGATTCTCAAAGGTCTGAAGCCGGCGTTCAAGAAAGACGGATCGGTGACGGCGGGAAACGCCCCCGGCGTCAATGACGGCGCGGCCGCGGTGGTGGTCATGTCCGAAGAGCGCGCGCGGTCGCTCGGCGCTCAGCCGCTGGCGCGAAATCGCGGCGTACGCGACGAGCGGTCTCGCGCCAAAACTGCTCCTGATGACACCGGTGGACTCGATTCGAAAGCTGCTGACGAAGATCCGCTGGACCATCGAGGACGTCGATCTCTTCGAGATCAACGAAGCGTTCGCCGCGCAGATGGTCGCCGTCATCAAGGAACTGGGCCTCGACCCCCGGCGTGTCAACGTAAACGGCGGCGCGATCGCGCTGGGTCATCCCATCGGCGCGAGCGGTGCGCGCGTGCTGACGACATTGCTGTACGCCATGAAACAGCGCGGCGCGCGGCGCGGCATCGCGTCGCTGTGCCTCGGCGGAGGCAATGGCGTGGCAGTGGCAGTGGAAAGACGGAATGAGTAAGGAAGTAAAAAGTAGAAAGTAAAAAGTAGAAAATAGGTGCCTTTTCCTTGTCCGTTCCTTTTACTTTCTACTTTTCACTTTTCACCTTCTACTTTCCAACGTCTTTCCACTCCAGACTGCCCACGCGAACAGGAGCAACGGTACCAACAGCACCATTTCCCACGCGAGCGCCCGGAGATTTCCGAGGATGAATTCCGAAGGTAGCCAGTAGCTGCGAGATACTTCGCCAAACACGTCCCAGCCGGTGATGTAGTACTTCGATGAGAACGGCCACAGGACCATCAAGCCCCGCGGAACGCGCGTATCCTTCCCGAGCAGATCGAGCACCGGATGCGATCCGAACGCGGCCGCAAGCGCGAGCGCGAGCGGCAACGCGTCGGGCACGCGCCGGCGCAGGACAATCCACGCCGCGAGTCCAACCGCCGCGACGGCGGCCATGCTGTGCGAATGGGTGCGGTGCAATCCGGCGACGATATCGAGGTCCGGGAGCACGGCCAGTACCGCAGCCGACACCAGTATCCGCTTCGTCAATCGTGGCCGACGAGCGATGGCATTGGTCAGGAACGCGGCCGCAACGCCGGCGATCGCATGTCCGACCGGGGTCGGCATTCTTCGCCATATTCTTCAACAGAAACGATGGAAGAAACTGCAACGCGGGGCAAATGCCCGAAGAGGGGCGAAAGTGTCCGTCTGCGTAAATGACTGAAAATAAGGCTTATGCGGGCCTGGACTGAATCGTTTTCGCTTGACATTCGCCCGGCACGTCCCTAGAATGCGCTGACGTTCCAAGGAGATAACGAATGCCCCCATCAACAGAAAAGCAGGAGCGGGACGAGCGCAGCGAGCGCGGCAAGGCCGTGGAGCTCGCGGTCGGACAAATCGAGAAGCAATTCGGCAAGGGCTCGATCATGCGGCTGGGCCAGCGCGGCGCGGTGCAGCCCATCGATTCGATTCCCACTGGCTCCATCAGCATCGACTACGCGCTCGGCGTCGGTGGCGTGCCGCGCGGTCGTGTCATCGAAATCTTCGGACCGGAGTCGTCTGGCAAGACGACGCTGGCGTTGCAGGTCATCGCGCAGTCGCAGAAACTCGGCGGCATGGCGGCATTCGTCGATGCGGAGCACGCGCTCGACGCCGCATATGCCAAGAAGCTGGGCGTCGATCTCGACAATCTGCTGGTCTCGCAGCCCGACAACGGCGAGCAGGCGCTCGAGATCGTCGAGGTGCTCATCCGCTCGGGCGGCGTCGATGTGGTGGTCGTCGACTCGGTCGCCGCGCTGGTGCCGCGCGCCGAAATCGAAGGCGAGATGGGCGACGCGCAGATGGGCCTTCAGGCCCGACTCATGTCGCAGGCACTGCGCAAGCTCACCGGCGTGGTGTCGAAGTCGAAGACGTGCCTCATCTTCATCAACCAGCTGCGCGAAAAGATCGGCGTCATGTTCGGCAATCCGGAAACGACGACCGGCGGCCGCGCCTTCAAGTTCTACGCCTCGGTGCGCATCGATATCCGCCGCATCGCCAGCATCAAGGACGGCGACGTCGTCGTCGGCGGCCGCACGCGGGTGAAAGTGGTGAAGAACAAAGTCGCCCCACCGTTCCGCGAGGCCGAATTCGACGTGATGTACGGAGAAGGCATCTCGCGCGAGGGCGATCTGCTCGACCTCGCCGTCGACAAGCGGATTGTCGAAAAGAGCGGCACGTGGTTCGCCTACGGTGGCGAGCGGCTGGGCCAGGGGCGCGAAAACGCGAAGACGTTCCTCCGCGAAAACCCGGAGACGTTCAAGAAGATCGAAGAGCGCGTGCGCAAAGAGCTCGGGCTGACCCGCGACGTCGAGGTGGCAACTCCTGCGTAGTGTCCGCCCTTAGGCGGACAACGTTCCTCATGCCAGCCGTCTTCGAAGCCATTGGAAGGATCGACCTTGCCGCCTTCCAATGGCTTCGTGCTCACCACTGGCCGTTTCTCGATCCCGTCATGGCCGGTCTCAGCGACATCGCGCGCGGCGGGGCGATCTGGATCGGGCTCGCCCTGTTGATTGCGGTGCTGCACCCGTCCGGTGGCCGGCGGCCACGCAGGTCGTGCTGGCTGTCGTGCTCACGGGACTTCTCTCCGATCACGTCGCCAAACCGCTCTTCAACCGTGCGCGCCCTTTCGAAAGCTACGCCGAGACCCAGGTCTACGGCTACAGACCGACGACCCGCTCGTTGCCATCGGGGCATGCGGCTCAGGCGGTTGCGGCCGCGTACACGCTGTCACGACTGGCGCCCGATGCACGGAACATCTTCTGGTTCCTGGGCCTGATGGTCGCGTTGTCGCGCGTGTACCTCGGGGTCCACTACCCCACCGACCTCATCGCCGGGGCGCTTCTCGGAGCGGCTGTCGCGACGTTTGTCGTCGGCGGTACAACCTGGCGTTTCGCAGATCGATCGGCGGCGGGGGCGTAGCCGGCGAGTCTCAATCAGGACACTGCGGGAACCCGGCGAGTGGCACCAGGAAAGTGGCAGTCCACCTTCGCGCTTTGCGCTACGGCGGACAACCTTCCTTGGCTTGCCAGCCGAAGCTGGCGCTCTGCGCCCGAGCAAGCCAGCGAAGGTTGGTGGCCAGGGGCAGAATTGAACTGCCGACACTACGATTTTCAGTCGTATGCTCTACCAACTGAGCTACCTGGCCGTGCCTGAACGCGCCCAACAACGTGCGCTGAGCCCATAACTATATCAAATCGTCACAAATGGATGCGACCTCGCGAGTCACGATGATGCAAAACGGCACACGATGGCGCGGCGATTTTCTCGCTCAACTTGTACGAAAACGGACTGAGTTAAGAAGTGTGCAGACAGTACGCTTGCCGTGGAGAGTCATGAACAAAGCTGCGTCGCCGCATGTCGTGCAGCGCATCCGCGCCGAATACCTCGAAATGCCCGGTCTCACACTGAAGCCCGATCAAGTTCAGCGTCTCTGTGGTGTCGAGCGCACGGTGTGCGAAACCGCGCTCGCCTCGCTCGTCGACACCGGGTTTCTGTCGATGCGTCCGGACGGCGCATACGGACGGTTCAAGAATCCCGACATCACGCGCGCGCGGCCCGCGAAAGCGAGCCTCGAACCCAGCGTCATGTCGACGATGTCGGTCGTCCGCCGCCCGCACGCCAGCTAGCGGTTTCTCTTCGCCTTTTCAAATGAAGCGCTCCCACAACGCAGGGCGACGTGTGTTGATCGTGGACGACGATCGCGACACGCTCGAGATGTACGGCGAATCGCTTCGGGCGATGGGGTTCGACGTGATGACGGCCTCGTCAGCGGAAGAAGCGCTGCGTCGAGCCGCTCAGGTGGCTCCAGCGGTGCTCGTCACCGACCTGCGCTTGAGGGGACACATGGATGGATTCGAGCTCGCACGGCGGCTGCGCGAGGACGCCCGTACGAAGGCCACTCGCATCATCATGCTCACCGGCGCCGCCTTCGGCGCCGAGCGCGAGCTTGCCGAAGCCAGCGGGTGCGATCGCTTTCTCTTGAAGCCCTGTCTGCCCGATGAGCTCGCATCGGAAATCCGGCGGTTGGCGAACACCGCCGCCGTGCTAGCCAGCGACGTCGGCGCTCCGACGCGGGTCCATGGTTCGCGAACCCGTCGTAGCGTCCCGCGCAAGACCTGAAGCCGCCGACTCGCGTTGCTCCCATTTCCACGCCGAGCCGATAATTTCCTCGAGCGAGCTGTGTTGAGGTTGCCACCCGAGGGCCTTCGCGATGCGCGCAGAGCTCGCGACCAGCGCCGCCGGATCGCCCGCACGGCGGGCACCTTCGCGGACCGGAATGTCCTGATCGGTTGCGGCACGCGCGGCGTCGATGACCTCCTGAACGGTCCATCCGTCGCCACAGCCCAGGTTGAAGATATCCGCACCAAGCTTCCCCGCCTCGAGCGCCTGTAGCGCGCGCACGTGCGCGTCCGCGAGATCCGAGACATGAATGTAGTCGCGCACGCACGTGCCGTCGCGTGTCGGGTAGTCACGGCCGAACACGGTGATGGGTTGCGCGGTGTCTCTCGCGGCGCGCAGCACGAGCGGGATGAGATGTGTCTCGGGATCGTGGCGCTCGCCGCGCAGGTTGGTGGCGCCGGCGGCGTTGAAGTAGCGGAGCGACGCATAGCGGAGACCGTGCGCCGCGTGATACCAGTGCAGCGCTCGTTCGATCGCCAGCTTCGTCTCACCGTAGGTGTTGGTGGGATTGGTCGTCGCGTCTTCGCTAATCGGTACGCTCGCGGGCTCGCCGTACACGGCGGCCGTCGACGAAAACACGAACGTGTCCACGTTGGCCTCGACGAGCGCGTTCAACAGCGTGATGCCGGCGGCGACATTGTTCGTGTAATAAAGGCCGGGGCTGGCCATCGATTCGCCGACGAGCGAGGATGCGGCCATGTGCACCACGGCCTCGATCGAGTGGGACACCAGCGTGTGTTTGACGATGGCGCCGTCGACGAGGTCGCCATGGACGAACGTCGCGTGTTCGTTGACGGCATCCCTGTGGCCCTTGGACAGGTTGTCGAGCACGACGACTCGATGGCCTCCGGCGACGAGCTGATCGGCGATCACGCTGCCGATGTAGCCGGCGCCGCCAGTCACCAGTACTCGCATGCCACCTCCGTCCCGGATATCGGACGAATCGGGTGCCACGGATACCTTTGCCGCGTCACCGGGGCGCAACCGCTGGAGCGAGTTGCCCCATCACGAGCCGAACGGTGTGCCGACCGCTTCCCGGTACGAGAGGAATCTTCCCGCTCTCTGCCACGCTGCCATCAAGGGTCAGCACGCGAGTCGCACCATTTGTTCCGGCAGCATTTTCAACCTGGATGACATATTCAGCGCCGTCGATGCGCAACGTGACCGATAGCCTGGCCATCCGGCGGGCACCGCGGGCTCGATGCGCAGAGATTCGCCTTCGCGCTTGATGCCGAGCACGCGTTCGAGTGTCACGCGGTACATCCACCCCGCCGCGCCGGTGTACCACGTCCACCCACCACGTCCGACGTGACCGGGCGCCGAATAGATGTCGGCGGCAACGACGTAGGGCTCGACGCGGTATCGCTTCACGTCGATTCACATCGCGCGATCGATTGATCGGATTGATGAAGCTCAGCAGCTCGTGCGCCGCGTCTCCGTGGCCGAGCATGCGCCTGCGCCATGCACCGACCCACAGCGCGGCGTGCGTGTATTGTCCGCCGTTTTCGCGAACGCCAGGCACGTAGCCTCTGATGTAGCCGGGGTTCGGCTGCGCTTTGTCGAACGGCGGCGTCAGCAGCAGGATGAGCCGCGCGTCGCGATCGATCGAGCCATTCGTCCACCGACTCCATGGCCTGGCGCGCGCGCTCCGGCCTCGCCCAGACCCGAGATGACGGACCAGCTCTGCGCGATCGCGTCGATGCGACACTCGGTGTTCCCGGCCGATCCGAGCGGCGTACCGTCGTCGAAGTACGCGCGCCGGTACCACTCGCCGTCCCACGCCTCCTCGAGCGCGTCCTTCAGTCTTGCGGCATGCGCTCGATAGGCGGCGGCCTGCTGAACGTCGCCACGGGCCTCGGCGATTGCCGCAAACGGACCAAGCAGCGATGCCGAGAAACCAGCCCAGCCAGACGCTTTCGCCGCGTCCCTGCGCGCCGACTTCGTCCATGCCGTCGTTCCAGTCGCCGGTGCCCATCAGCGGCAGCCCGTGCGCGCCCGTGTCCATCGTCCGCGCGATCGCGCGCGCGCAGTGGTCGTAGAGGGATAGCTCGATCGGCAGGCGCCTGGGCGTCTCGTACACGCTGTGCTCATCCGGTCCCGGCGCTCGCTGCGTGATGAGCGGCGCCGTCTGCGTCGAAGATGTCCCAGTCGCCCGTCACGCGCGCGTATTCGAGCGCGGCGTACACGAGCCACAGCCGGTCGTCCTGGATGCGCGTGCGGACGCCTTCGCCGCCCGGCTCGTGCCACCAGTGCTGAACATCCCCCTCGGGAAACTGCCGTCCGGCCGCGCGCAGAATGTGGCGTCGCGCGCAGATGCCGGATCGAAATGCAGACAGCGCCAGCACGTCCTGCAGCTGATCGCGAAACCCGAACGCGCCGCCGGACTGATAGAACGCCGACCGCGCGTGGAAGCGGCAGCTGAGCGTCTGATACAGCAGCCACCGGTTGGTCAGCATGTCGAGCGCCGTGTCCGGTGTTTCCACCTCGACCGACGCACAGGACGATCGTTCCACCTCTCCTGTGACGCTGCGAAGCTCCGCATCCACCGCACCCGGCTGTCGATACTCGTTCGACCAGCGCGCGCGCGGCCGATTCGTCGGTGCCCTCGCCGAGCAGGAACGTGACCTCGACGGTCGCCCGCAGCGGCAACGGTGAGCCTCGCTTGAACGGCACCGCACGGATCGAGTGCGGGACCCACGCGACCGGGCAGCTGCGTCGAATTCCATCGCGAGTGGATCGGCCAGTGTTCCGTTCCGGCCGATGAAGCTCGAGCGATCGCCGGTCAACGTGCGCATGCGAGCGGTGGCGTCGATGAAGGCGATGCGCGAGCCGAATTCCGCGCGGAAGGGGTTGCGCGCGAACAGCGCGCCACACACCGTGTCGATGGACGTGACGATGTGGGCGGCCGAGCGCGTACGGTTGTCGGCGAGACACCAATCCACGTAATAGAAGGCGCTCAACTCGCGGGCGGACCGCCGTCATGTTGCGCATGCGCAGCCGCATGACCTTGACGGGCTCGGTGGCCGCGACGAACGCCGTCAGCTCGACGTGCAGCCCGCGGTGCCGGTGCTCGTAGACCACGTATCCCTGACCGAACCGCGCGAGATGCGAGACCGCGCCCGGCGCGGGCGACGCGGTCGCGGTCCAGAACTCGCCGCTGGCCTCGTCTCGCAGATAGATGACCTCGCCCGGCGGATCGACGACCGGGTCGTTGTTCCAGGGAGTCAGCCGGTTCTGATAGCTGTTCTCGGACCACGTATTTCCCAGGCTCGATTCGGTGGCCACGAAGCCAAAGCGTTCGTTCGCGATGACGTTCGACCAGGGTGCGGGTGGCCGCGTCGACACGTGGAACTCGCGCCCGTCCCGGGTGAAGCCGCCGAAGCCGTTGACGAACACCAGCGGCTGGTCTGGAACAGGCGCGGCATCGCTCCGCTTGGGAACGCCGGGGCGTGCCTTGATCCGCGCCGGGATCGCCGGCGGCAGCAGGGCCGACGCAACTGCACCTCGAGGCCTCCGCGAGGACCTTCGAACACCGCGCGCGCGACCGCGCGCAGCAGCACGCGATCGTCTTCGGTCATCACGTCCGCCCGGCGAAGGAAGAGGCCGCCGGGGCGATCGAGCCACACATGAGACGGGCCCGGCTTCGGCAATGCGCTGCAGATCGTCCTGCACGTCCTGCCGGTAGCTCGTCGGAATCTCGTTCAGGACCACGAGATCGAACTTGAATCCCCGCGCGCGCAGATACTCCTGCGCACGCACCAGATCCTGCGCCAGACCGACTTCTCCGGCGTCGGCGATCGTGACGAGCACGATCGGGAGATCACCGGAAATCCCGTACTTCCAGAGGTCGGGTGGCGTACCCGTGCTGCGCAGCATGGCTTCTGGCGACCGCAGCCGCGGGTCGCGCGTAGATCACGCGCGCGGCCAGCCGCTGAAAGCGGGCCTCGTCGTCGCGGCTCACGCCCAGATGCCGCAGTTCGATCTCGCTGTGCGTGCTGGCGAGCGCGAAGGCGCGCGCGCAGACCTGAGGGTCGTGATACTTCTCGATGAGCGCGCGGACGCCGTCTTCGTTTTCCGCGACCACGGTCGTGAACGAGACGCGGGCGGTCACACCCGGCGGGATGCGAAGCCGAACGCGAAGGCTCACAATCGGATCGAGCACGGCACCGGTTGCGCCCGACAGCGGCTCTGAACCGTCGAGCGCTGCCGGCAGGCGCAGCGTCCCGCCACGGCCGATGAAGTGCTCGCGATCGGTCTCGAACTCGACGCGCTTCGCCAATGCGTCCGCGCCCGGCGAGCACATGACCCATGTACAGGCGGCGCTCGTGTCCCCGCGGCCGCCGCGCGCAGATGATGCCTTCATGCTCGGGCACGGCGGTCGATTCGACGAACAGGTTGCTGAAGACCGGATGCGCCAGATCGGCCGCATGCGGCGCCAGGACGACTTCGGCATAGCTGGTCAGCTCGAGCTCGCGGATGTCGCGCGAGTGATTCGTCACCGAGACGCCGGCGAATTTCCGCGTCGTCTTCTGGCGACACGGTGACTTCGGTGAACGTCTCGATGCCCTCGTCGCGCCGTCGAATGACGCGCGCGATCGGGCGCGAAGGTCACCTCGTAGTTGTCGGCGTCGCGGCCGCTCGGATGAAATCCCGACGACCAGAACAGGCCGCTCTCGAGGTCGCGGACGTAGCAGAACGCTCCCCAGCCGTCGCGACGTCGAGTCTTCGCGCCAGCGGGTGACGGCGATGTCGCGCCAGCGCGTGTAGCCGCCCGCCCGAGTTGGTCATCATCACGCTCATCGACCCGTTCGACAGGAGATGCGCGCGCGGCGTGACCGTGTGCGGCGTCACGTATCGGCGGACGCAGCGACTGCACGACCCGCCCGGGCGCCTCCTCGACCTTGTGCTCGTCGGGCGGGCGATCGAGCGGCACCAGACTGCGGGCTCCGCTCCTGCAGCAGCAGCTCCGCCGCCTGCACGCGGGGATCGGAGTGGAAGCGCGACTGCATCACGTTCGCGTTCACGCAATTGTTGAGCGCGACCAGGCTCATGCCGTGATGGTGCGCCATGTAGGTCTTCACAATCGCGCTTCCGCTCGCCGGGCTCCAGGCGGTCCTTCGTGTAGTCGATGCCTCGTAATATCCCATCGGGCCCAGCGCGCCTTCGGATTCGAGATAGGAGAGGTTCTCGAGCACGTCTTTCGGGTCGAATGGCCGCGGCGAGCAGGCTGGCGTACGGCGCGATGACGAGATCGTCGGCCGAGCCCGCGCTTCAATCCGATTCCCGGCACACCGAACGCGCGGTACTGGTAGTTCGCGCCCGTGTCCTGCAGGTTGTAGGCGGATTCGGAAATGCCCCATGGCACTCCCAGCGCTTCGAGCGTACTCGATGTGGCGGCTGACGACCGCCTCGTACGTCTCGTCCAGCAGCGTGTGGGATACGTGCGCATGACGAGCAGCGGCATCAGGTACTCGAACATCGACGCGCTCCACGACACCAGCGCGCGATGACGGCCCGACCGGTGTCATCAGCCGCCCGAGCTTGAACCAGTGTTCCTGCGACACGTGGCGCATCGCGATCGCCAGAAAGCTCGCCAGCCGCGCCTCGGATGCCAGCGCGTCGTAGAAGGTCGGAATCGCGGCGTCCTTCGGTGACGTTGTAGCCAATCGCAAAAAGATGCCGCTCCTTGTCGAAGAGAAAGTCCATCTCTGTGCCGTCAACGAACTGCTCGAGCGCCGACTGGATGCGCTCGGTCCTCGCCTCACGTGCCGCGCGCACGTCGTCGGGAGCCTTTTCAAACGCCAGGACTTCGCGCTGCCGGTCGGCCACAAGCGCCGAGGCCGCATCGAGCCAGCCCGCCGCGGCGCGGACCTTGCTGTCGCGCGCCGGCAACCGCTCCTGTGCGTCGTGAAAGCGCGTCGCCAGGACCGTCAGGTCCCCGGAAATTCCCTGGAGCCAGGCCTTGTCGTCGCCCAGTGCTGAAGGGGGCCGCTCCAGACGCGCGCGCAGCTGACGGAAATCGGCGCGAAAGTCCCGGGCGCGTTCGCGGCCGAGGCCGGACATCGCGGGCGTCCCATCCTGCTCGAAGAGATCGAGGGCGTCGGACAGGCCGTCCCGAAATCGTTCCGCGTCGAGCGGACCGCTCTGAACGATCTCGGGCAGCGTCGTGCTGATCGTCATCAGGTAGCCGAGAAGATTGCCGCTGTCGACCGTAGAGACGTATAGGGGTGCGAGCGGCACGAGCGACTGCGTGTCGTACCAATTGAAAAAATGGCCACGGTATTTCGGAAGCTTCTGGAGGGTGTCGATCGTCCGCTCCAGTTGTTCGAGGCAGGCAGCCGACGAGATGTAGCCGAGGTCCCATGCCGAGACGGCCGCCATCATCTGAAGCCCGATGTTGGTAGGCGACGTGCGGTGCGCGATTGGGTCCGGCCGGTTCTCCTGATAGTTGTCCGGCACGAGCCAGTTGTCGCCGGGCGTGATGACCTGCTCGAAGAAACGCCATGTCAGGCGCGCGGTGCGGCGGAACTGACGCCGCTCCAGAGGCTCGAGAACGTGGCGCGCATCTACGCGCGGCAGCCCGGTCTGGTAGGCGAGGTATGGCGACACCCCCCACAGCGCCACGATCGGAACGGCCCAGACGAGGCTTCCGGGCTCGAACGCCAGCACGGCAACGGTCACGATGAGCGCGAGGACCGGCGCCGTCCACATGCGATGAAACACCTGCGTCCGATCGACCTGCAGACGGGCCGCGGCATCGGCCGCCGTTTCCCATTCGAGAAGATGCGTTCGCGAGCGCAGGCGGACGAGCGTTCGCCCGATCGCATGGAGCATCACGATCGACTGATGCGCGAGAAATGCGATGTGGAGCAGCACCTGATGCAGGCTCGACGCGAGATTGTCCCGCTCGATCCGCAGGTGATCGCTCAGCGGCACACCCCGCGCGCGATTGGTGAACGTCTGTCCCCACTGCACGTACGCGGGAAAGAAGAGGACCAGGAATGCGACTCCGGTCCACAGGGACGGTCCACCCGGGAGGGCCATCCACCCGGCGGCCAGAAGCAGCAGCAATGACGGCGGAAGCAGACTGCGCCGGAGGTTGTCGGCGATCTTCCATCGCGCGATGACCGGAAGCGTGTTCCTTCGCCGGCCGTCGTGTGCCGGCACTGTCCGGCCCAGCCAGGGCAGCAACTGCCAATCACCGCGCACCCAGCGCTGCAGGCGTCCGGTCCAGGTCAGGTAGTGGTTCGGATAATCGTCGATGACCTCGAGATCGGTGCACAGAGCCACCCGCGCAAACAGGCCCTCGAACAGGTCGTGGCTCAGGAGCGCATTTTCGGGGACGCGATTCTCGAGGGCGCGCTCGAATGCCTCCACGTCGTAAATGCCCTTACCGACGTAGCTGCCTTCGCAGAACAGATCCTGATAGACATCGGAAACCGCCGTCGTGTACGGGTCGAGTCCAACGTGCCCCGAGAACACCTCCGCAAACGACGTCGATGCCGCGCTCACCGCGCCGATCGCCACACGCGGTTGCAGGATGCCGTAGCCCTCGGTCACCCGCCCGGTTTTCGAATCGAACCGCGCACGGTTCAAGGGGTGTGCGATCGTGCCGACCAGCTTGCGCGCCGCGTCCAGCGGCAGGTCCGTATCGGAATCGAGCGTGATGACATAGCGGACGTTCCGAAGGCGCTCGACGTCGCCCACGAGCACGTCGAAGCTCGTGTCGTCGGCCCCGTGGAGCACCCGATTGAACTCGTGCAGCTTTCCGCGCTTGCGCTCCCATCCCATCCACCGCCCTTCGGACGCGTTCCATTGGCGCCTGCGATGGAGAAGATAAAAGCGCTCGGCGTCGTACCCGGCATTCAACGCCGCCACGCGTTCGCGGGCCGCCTCGATGATCGCAAGATCCGATTCCACCGTCTCGGCAGCGGCATCGGGAAAATCGCCGAGCAGCGCGAATCTCAGGTTGTCGTCGTGGTTGGCGAGCGATCGCACCTCCAGCGCATCCACGAGTTCCTGCACTCGCTCCGGTGACGAGAGGATAGTTGGAACCGCGACGACCGTCGTCATCGACTCGGGCACGCCGTTGCGTAACCCCAGTTTCGGCAGAGACCGCGGCGGAATGATGGTGGTGAGAATCGTGTTGAGAAAGCTCACTGCCAGCTCGCTGATGGGCACGATCGTGACGAAGGCGACGAGGAGCATCATCCAAACGGTCGCGCCGTTGTTCCGCGCGTACATCAGGATGCTGGTCTCGAACAACGCAGTCGTCAGGGCGAGGGTGCCCAGGTAGCCGAGCGCGGGGTGCCGGAATGCCAGCCTCGAGATCAACTCGCCGGGGGTCGGCGGGTATCCCACGGCTTTTTCCAGCTCGAACCGGCCGCGCGCGATCAGGTAGTACCCGACGTGATGCGATCGTTCATATTCGGGGCGTTCCCGGCGGGCGCGCTCGGCGCACGCGATTGCCCGTTCGGCGACTGTCAGCTCGTCGGCGTCGGAACGCCGTGCCAGCTGCTCGACCGACTTGCGGTACCGATCACGTGTCGGGCGATCCATGTCGGCATAGGCTTCGGCGGGATCGCGTCTGAGGATTCTCTCGACCCGGCTGACCGCTTCGACGAAGGTGGGCCAGTCGAGGGCGGAGAGTGCCCGCATCGTGTTGATGATGTTGGCAATCGACAACTGGTCGACCGCTTCACGGTGCTGTTCGGTTCGCAGCATCTCGTCAGCCGACTGTCCCCGCGCGGTCAGCCGCGTCTCCAGCCATCGCCAGGCAGCGGTCGACGCCACCGATTGATCCCGCAGGTTGTGGAGAATCTCGACGAGAAACGTGGACGAGGCCTTTGCCGCCGCCTGCAGAGGCGTCCGGCCTTTCGCCCGTTCCTCGAGGAGGCTGGCCGCGAACGCGCGCGCGGATTCGCGTTCCTGTCTCGCCTTGAGAGTGTGCCCCGCCAGGCCGCACAGGTTTTCAACCAGCGCCAGGCGAAGCATGATCGGAATTGCCCAGAGCTCGCCGATCTTCAGCGGTGTGACGTCCTGGTACGCGTCGGCGAACCGGCGGAGCGACTCCTGGTTGAAACGGCCCGCGGTGTGAGCCACGAAATCCCGCGCGAACACGTAGACGCGCGGATAGCGCCGCCATCGCCCGCTCGTCAGCGTCGGCAGTTCCTGGTAGTACTTCCGGGGCAGGTTGCGTCGGATCTCGAGCAGCTGCGCCCTGACCACGTAGTGGTTGTCGCGCAGCCATTCCTCAGACGGCGTTTCGGGCGTTTCGCCGAACCCCTCCTCTGACAGCGCCTTGTAAACATTCTCGAGACGCGCCGCATTCCGGTCGAGGCGCGCGAGCAGTTCGCGGCGCGGACCGCCGCTGCCGGTTTCAGTGTGCCCGGCGGCAAGCTGGCGGGCGTGGATTTCGAGCTGCTCCAGGGGCAGGGGCGCACGCGTGCCTGGATAGTCGTCGTCGAACTCCGGAGGCGCAGGGGTACCTTGTGGATTCTGGGTGGCCGTCGTCACTACCGACTAAGAGACGGTAGCGTAGCACGCCCGGTGCCACCGCGGCTCGCTCTCGATCGTTCAAATCCGGTCGCGTTTGTCCTGATCTGAACGACGTCGGCGAAAGGTGACGCGAAATACGACAGTTTACTGTTGCCGCTCGAGGATCCAGGCGAAGGGCTCGATGATCTTCTCGATGAGGGGCCGTTGCTTCCACGTCTCCAGGGTCACCTCTTCGCAGGCCTTCAGGTCGTTCACGAAGTCTGTCGTGAGGCGCGCTGCCATCGCTTCGTCCCGGATAGCCAGATTGACTTCGTCGTTGTGCTCGAAAGACCGGTTGTCGAAGTTGGTGGTGCCGAGGATGACCCAGAGGTCGTCGGCGCAGAGCGCCTTCGCGTGCGTCATTCCGGCGCGATATTCGTAGATGCGGATCCCGGCACGGAGCAGCTCGCTGTACGTCCGCCGGCTGACGAGCCGGACCCAGCGCTGGTCGGTGTGCGACCCGGGCACGATAATCTCGATCTTCACGCCGCGCCCGGCGCTCGCGACGAGCGCCCGTCGAAGCGATTGGTCTGGCAGGAAGTACGGAGTGATGATGCGCAGCCGGCAACTCGCGCCCTCGACGAGCATCTGAAACACCACACGGCAGGCCGTCGCGCGGTCGGACGGAGAGCTCTTGACGATCAGGCACGATGTGTCGCCGCACTTCTCCAAATCGGGAAAGTACGCGGGGCCGCAGAGAATCTCGCCGCAGCATTCCGATCCAGTTCTCGGCAAAGACGCCCTGGATTGATGAGACGACCGGTCCGGTGGCCCGCGCCATCGTGTCGCGCCACGGCCGCTTGCCGCGCTCCCCTTTCGACCACTGATCGCCGACCCCGGCTCCACCGAGAAACGCCACGCGCCCGTCGACAATCAGGAGCTCGCGGTGCGTGCGGTTGTTCAGCCGCGACAACCGGTACCACTTCAGGCGTTGATAGAGCTCGACCCGGCAGCCGGCCTTGCGCATCTCGCGTGCCGCCGACACGCCGAAACGAAAGCTCCCGACTGCGTCCACCACGAGCGTCACCACGACGCCGGCCCTGGCGCGCTCCATCATCGCCCGCATGAACTGCCGGCCTGTCTCGTCGGGCCGGAAGATGTAGCATTCCATGTTGATCGAATGCCGGGCGCTCGCGGATGGCCTCGAGCATCGCGGGATAGAACTGCTCGGCGTTGGTCAGGACCTCGAAGCGGCTGTCGTGATGGACCGCGGTGAGCATCACGTTGCTGAGGCTGTAGATGAACTGCGCGGAACGCGCAGTCGACGCGCTGATGCAGGGTGTAGGGGATGTGCGGAGCGAACAGGGTGACGATCACCAGCCACACGATGCAACGAGGCAGCCGATGAGCGGCGAGCCAGCTCGCTGTAGGTCATGAGTCAGACTACGACAACCATCCGTCTGGATGTCTGGCTGGATGTGGCGTGCCTCTATCGTACGCGCTCAGAGGCCCAGCGAGCGTGCCAGGGGGGCAAGGTGGAGGTGAACGGCGAGAGCTGCAAGCCGCACCGCCAGCTCAAGATCGGTGACCAATTGCGTCTGAGCCGGCCCTACGGGCGCAAACAGACCCTGACGGTTGTCGGCCTCGCCGACAAGCACATACCCAGGGCCGAGGCCCGGCTGCTCTATCAGGACACCACGCCGCCGATCTCGGAAGAAGAAAAGGAGCTGCGCCGGCTGGAGAGAATTTACCGCGCCGGCATGCAGCGGACGCACGCGCCCGACAAACGCGAACGGCGCGCCATCAGAAAGCTCAAGGGACGCTAGAGCACGTCCTCCAGTTCGTCCACATCCTTGGCGGCTCGCTCCTCTTCGGGCTCGACGCGGGGATGCTTTCGCGCGTACATGAAGGCGAGCGCGAAGATCACGATGATGAGACCGAGAGACAGCCACTTCGGAATCAGGAAGTGGACGTACCCTTCCTGATGGGCGAATTCCAGCAGCAGCTTGATGCCGACCCAGGCGATGATGATGAACGCCCCGTCCACGAGCGCCGGATACTGCTGGATCAGCGCTAGCAGCTTGCCGATCACGAGCCTCATGGCGATGATGCCCAGGACGCCACCGGTCAGGATGACCCACGTCTTGCTCGACATCGCCACCGCGACGAGGATGGAATCGATCGCAAACACGATGTCGGTCAACTCGACCTTGACGACGGTCGCCCAGAAGGCCGTCAGCCCGAACATCGGCTTCGCCAGCTTCGGTGCGCGGCGATCGTGCCCTTCGCCTCCCCCGGCAAAGTGCGCGTAGGTCAGGTACAGGAGATACGCCGCGCCGAAAAGCTTCACCCAGCTCAGCTCGATGAGATACACGGCGAGCAGCGTCGCCACGGCGCGGAAAAAGAACGCACCGAGGATGCCGTAGCGCAGCGCTTTCTTCTGTTGATCTTTGGGTAGGCCTAAGACGAGAACGGCAAGAACGAGTGCGTTATCGGCACTGAGCAAGCCCTCGAGCAGAACCAGAAGACCAACTGTGAGGACATCGGACCACTCAACCATCGGTATCGACGAACACGTTCGCAGCGTCCTCCGCCGTAAGGCCCTCGAGATGTCGCACGCGATGCCGTGCCGCTTCCTGCCGCGCGTAGAACAACGACGCGACGAAGATGCCCACGATCACCGTCAGCGAGAACCACTGCGGAATTTCCAGCGGAATGAAACCCGCATGAAGGTACTCGGTAAGAAGCTTACTCCCAACCCACGCGATGATGATAAAGGCGCCGTCGACGATGGCGGGCTCGCGCGCCGGAAGCCCGAGCACCATCACCGCCATGACCATGGCGTTGTCTGCGCTCAGAAGTCCCTCGAGAACGACGAGCACACCGACGGTGCCCAGATCTCCCCACTCGAACACCCCGAAATCATACCCGGCATTGACTAGATTTTTTGCAGATCCTACAGTTGCAACGAGGGTTGATGGATTTCAAGGACTACTATGCGACGCTGGGCATCCCCAAGACCGCCTCCGAAAAAGAGGTGAAGCAGGCCTTTAGGAAGCTCGCGCGCAAACACCACCCCGACGTGAATCCCGGCGACAAGGCCGCCGAGTCGAAATTCAAGGAAATCAACGAAGCCTACGAGGTGATCGGCGACCCCGACAAGCGCCGGAAATACGACGAGCTGGGGTCGAACTGGAAGATGTACGAGCAGGCGCAGCGCGCCGGGGGCGGTGCGGGTACGCCTGGATTCGATCCCCGTCAGTGGGGAGACATGTTCGGCGGGGGCGGAGCGCCCGGCGGCGGACAGGGCACCTACCACACCATGACGGCCGAAGAAATGCGCGACCTGTTCGGCAATGAAGATCCCTTCTCCGACTTTTTCCATGCGTTCTTCTCGGGCAGCGGCGAGCCTCAGATGCGGGGACGCGGCGGGCGCGCGGGCTCTCGGAGCACGCGGGCCCGGCAGGGCCGTGACGTCGAGCATCCGATCGATCTCTCGCTCGAAGAAGCCTATCGCGGCGCCATGCGGCGCCTCTCCTCGGAGCACGAGGGACGATCGCGTACGGTGGACGTGAGAATTCCCGCAGGTGTGGGAGATGGTTCGCGGGTGCGCGTCGCGGGCGAGGGGGAGCAAGGCGACGGCGGGGGGCGTTCAGGGGATCTGTATCTGCGGGTACACGTCGCGCCCGACTCCCGGTTCGAGCGCAAGGGCCAGGATCTCCATGCAAAGATTCGCGTTCCGGTGACGACGGCCGTGCTGGGCGGCGAAGCCGAGGTGCCCAACCTCGTCGGCAAACCGATTCGGCTCAAGATTCCACCTGGAACGCAGAACGGGCAGGTTTTCCGTCTAAAGGGCAAGGGGATGCCGCTCGTCGGCAAATCCGACGAGTTTGGCGACCTCTATGCAACGATCGAGGCGGAATTGCCCCGCGAGCTGACTCCCGAGGAGCGCTCTCACTACGAAGCGCTGGCCAAACTGGCGGGTGGCAAGAGCTCGGCGGCGTAACGTAGGTAGTGTCCGGCTTTAGACGGACTTTTGAGATTTAGCAATGAACCTCAACAAGTACACGGAAAAGGCCCAGGAAGCCGTGCACGGGGCGCAGAAGCTCGCCGGCGACCTGAGCCACGCGCAAATCGAGCCCGAACACCTGTTCCTGGCCCTCACGGAACAGGCCGACGGCATCGTGCCCGCCCTGTTACGTAAGCTGGGCATCGAGCCAAAGCCCATCGCCGACGAGCTTCGCGACGAGCTCGCGCGGCAGCCCGCCGCGTATGGCGGCTCTCAGCCCGGCCTGTCGCCTCGCATCAGGAAAGTGACCGACGCTGCCGAAGCCGAAGCCGGACGCCTCAAGGACGATTTCGTCAGCACGGAGCATCTCCTGCTCGGCATCGCCTCGGAAGGCGGCCGCACGGGTGCCGCGCGCATCCTTCAACAGCACCACATCACCAAGGATCGGATTTTCGAGGTGCTGACGCAGGTGCGCGGCGCGCAGCGTGTGACCGATCAGAATCCCGAGGCCAAGTATCAGGCGCTCGAAAAATACGGCCGCGATCTCACCGAGCTCGCCCGCCGCGGCAAGCTCGATCCGGTCATCGGCCGGGACGAGGAGATTCGCCGCGTCATCCAGGTCTTGTCGAGGCGCACGAAGAACAATCCCGTGCTCATCGGCGAGCCCGGCGTCGGCAAGACGGCGATCGTCGAAGGACTGGCGGGCCGGATCGTCAAAGAGGACGTGCCCGAGGGCCTGAAAAACAAGAAGGTCGTCTCGCTCGACATGGGCGCGCTCATCGCGGGCGCGAAGTATCGCGGCGAGTTCGAGGATCGTCTGAAGGCCGTGCTGAACGAGGTCGTGCAGTCGGAAGGCGAAATCATCCTCTTCATCGACGAACTGCATACGGTGGTCGGCGCGGGCGCGTCGGAAGGCTCGATGGACGCCTCGAACATGTTGAAGCCGATGCTCGCGCGTGGAGAACTTCATACCATTGGCGCCACGACGCTCGACGAGTACCGAAAGTACATCGAGAAGGACGCGGCGCTCGAACGGCGGTTCCAGCCGGTCATGGTGGCCGAGCCGACCGTCGAAGACACGATCAGCATCCTTCGCGGGCTTCGCGAGCGTTACGAGATTCACCACGGCGTCAGGATCAAGGATGCCGCGCTGGTCGCGGCCGCCGTCCTTTCCCACCGCTACATCACGGATCGATTCCTGCCCGACAAGGCCATCGACCTGGTCGACGAGGCCGGGTCGAAGCTGCGCATGGAAATCGATTCGATGCCGGCCGAGCTCGACGAGATCAACCGCCGCGTCATGCAGCTCGAGATCGAACGCGAGGCGCTGCGGAAGGAAAAGGACAAGGCGTCGAAGGAGCGGCTCGGCAAGCTCGAAAAAGAGCTCGCCGATCTCAAGGAAGAATACACGCGGCTGATGGCCCGCTGGCAGCAGGAAAAGGAAGCCATCCAGCGCCAGCGCAAGCTGAAGGAAGAGCTGGAACAACTGCGTCTGGAGATCGAACGCGCCCAGAGAGCCGGCGATTACGGCAAGGCTTCAGAACTGCAGTACGGCCGTCTGCCAGGCCTGGAGCAGCAGATTCGTGCGGATGAAGAACGGCTCGCCGCGGCAGCCAAACAAGGCCTGGGCATGCTGAAGGAAGAGGTCGACGAAGAGGACATTGCCGATGTCGTCAGCAAGTGGACGCACATTCCGGTCAGCCGTCTCGTGGAGGGAGAGATTCAGAAGCTCATCCACATGGAAGAACGGCTGCACCTCCGCGTCGTGGGACAGGACGAGGCCATTCAGGCCGTCGCCAACGCCATTCGCCGCGCGCGGGCGGGGCTGCAGGACCCGAACCGGCCGCTCGGCAGCTTCGTGTTTCTCGGTCCAACCGGAGTGGGCAAGACCGAGCTGGCGCGCGCGCTGGGCGAGTTCCTCTTCGACGACGAGCACGCCATGATCCGGATCGACATGTCCGAGTATCAGGAGAAGCACACCGTGTCGCGTCTGATTGGTGCGCCGCCCGGATATGTCGGGTACGAAGAGGCGGGACAGCTGACCGAGGCGGTGCGCCGGCGTCCTTACTCTGTCGTGCTGTTCGACGAAATCGAGAAGGCCCATCCGGAAGTGCTGAACGTCCTGCTGCAGCTGCTCGACGATGGCCGGCTGACCGACGGCAAGGGGCGAACCATCGACTTCAAGAACACCGTGGTGATCATGACGTCGAACCTCGGCAGCGCGTCGCTCGCCGATCTCGGCGAACGCGGTATCGACGAAGGCGTGCGCCGTCAGGTGCAGGAGGCGTTGCGGGCGCACTTCAGGCCCGAATTCATCAATCGCATCGACGAAGTCATCATCTTCCATCCGCTCGACCGGGAGCAGTTGAAGCAGGTGGTCGACATTCAGGTGAAGAGCCTGTTGAAGCGCCTCGAAGAGCGGAAGATTTTCGTGACGCTGACCGACCCCGCCAAAGACTGGCTCGTCCGCGAGGGCTACGACCCCACGTACGGCGCGCGGCCGCTGAAGCGGGCGATTCAGCGTCACATCCTCGATCGCCTCGCGATGCGCGTGCTCGAGGGCGAGTTCCGCGAGGGCGACACGATCAAGGTCGATGCGGGGCCATCCGGACTCCAGTTCGTCAAGCAGCAGCCAAGCGCGGTCGCGGGCTGATCATGCCATCCATTCCTCGACCACCGAATCCTCGAGGCGAGCGGAGGGCACCGCCACGACGGCCCGTCGGCACCGTGTGGTATGGCCTTGCCTTCCTGCTCCTGCTGGTGCTGGTCCAGACCTACTTTCTCGTGCCCGGCGGCCGGCAGATCGCTTACAGCGAATTCAAGTCGCTCGTTCAGGAGGGAAAGGTTGCCGAGGCCGTCGTCGGCGAACAGATCATCCGGGGCACCCTGACACCGGCCAGCTCGGGCGCGAAACCCGAGGCGATTCTCACCACACGAATAGAAGACCCTCAACTCGTGGCCGATCTCGACAAGGCCCGCGTGAAGTATTCGGGGGAAATGACCAACCGATGGTTGGCCGAGCTCCTCGGCTGGATCTTCCCGCTGCTCCTGCTCGTGGCCGTCTGGAGCTTCCTGTTCCGCCGGATGGGCGGCGCCGAGGGCGGGGTCATGTCGTTCGCGCGCAGCCGGGCGAAGATCTACGCGGAAGACGACGTCAAGGTGCGCTTCGGCGATGTGGCGGGTGTCGACGAGGCCAAGGACGAGCTGAAAGAGATCGTCGAGTTCCTGCAGAACCCGAAGAAGTACACGAGCATCGGCGGCCGCATCCCCAAGGGCGTCCTGCTCGTCGGCCCGCCGGGCACCGGCAAGACCCTGCTGGCCAAGGCGGTCGCGGGCGAAGCCAAGGTGCCGTTTTTCAGCCTCAGCGGCTCGGAGTTCGTGGAGATGTTCGTCGGCGTCGGCGCGGCGCGCGTGCGCGATCTCTTCGGTCAGGCCGAAGCCAAGGCGCCGTGCATCGTCTTCATCGACGAGCTCGACGCGCTCGGCAAGGTGCGCGTGCAAAGTCCGATGGGCAGCCACGAAGAGCGCGAGCAGACGCTCAACCAGTTGCTGGCGGAAATGGACGGTTTCGATTCGCGCAAGGGCGTCATCATCATGGGCGCCACCAACCGGCCTGAAGTGCTCGATCCCGCGCTGCTGCGGCCCGGGCGGTTCGACCGCCAGGTGCTCGTCGACAAGCCCGACGTCCGCGGACGCGAGGAGATTCTTCGCATCCACGCGCGTGCGGTGAAGATGGCGGCAAGTGCCGACCTGAAGGTTGTCGCCCAGCGGACCGCGGGATTTGCCGGCGCCGATCTTGCCAACCTCGTCAACGAAGCAGCGCTGCTGGCTGCGCGACGCGGCAAGAGCGCAGTCGAAATGAGCGATCTCAACGATGCGATCGACCGTCTCATCGCCGGCCTCGAGAAGAAGCGCGTCATGAGCGTGCGCGAGCGCGAGATGGTCGCGTACCACGAATCGGGGCATGCCATCGTCGCCACTGCCCTGCCGGGACTCGACCCCGTGCACAAGATCTCGATCGTGCAGCGCGGCTTTGGCGCGCTCGGCTACACCATGCAGATCCCTCTCGAAGATCGCTACCTGCTGACGCGCAGGGACCTCGAGAACCAGATGGCGGTCCTCCTGGGGGGGCGCACCGCCGAAGAGATTGCGATTGGCGAGATCTCCACGGGAGCGCAGAACGATCTCCAGCGTGCGACCGACATCGCGCGCGCGATGGTCATGCAGTTCGGCATGAGCGAAGAGCTTGGCACGGTCAACTACGAGGGCTCACGCCGGAACGCCTTCCTCGACATTCCCATGGGCCCCGAGCGCGGCCCGTACGGCGAGGAGACGGCGCAGCGCATCGACGCCGAGGTCAAGCGCCTCCTCGACGAGGCGCACGACAGCGCGCGCCGCGTCCTGACGGATCAGCGCCAACTGCTCGAAATGGTCACGCGGCGATTGCTGGAGAAGGAAGTGATCGAGGGAGAGGAGCTGAAGGAACTGATCGCCCGGTCCGAATTGCCAATTCCCAATTGACGATTGACGATTGCCAATCAATCCGGCAATCGTCAATCGCCAATTGAAAATTTCCTAGGTCCCCACTACCACTTCATCTGGAACGCCAGCCGCATCAGCCGGCCCTGCAGAATCGTCTGGATCTGCCCGAGCGAGCTGCCCACCGCGCTGTTGCGGCTGAACACGGCGTTGCCGTTGAGGAGGTTGAACCAGTCGATCTGTCCCGAGTAGGTCTTTCGGCCCGCCCGGAACGTCTTCTTGATGTTGAAGTCCACCTGGTTGTACCGCGGATAGTACAGCGATCCGGGCTCGTTCAACATGAGCGTTTCCGTACGCGTGCGTCCGGCTGGGGCCGGGAACACCGCCGCAGCCGGCTGCCAGGTGATGACGCGCTCGCTGCCGGCATAGCTTTGCAGCACCACGCCCAGGTCGATGCCGTACCGGACCGGCACGCTGCCGGCCATCTTGAACTCGTGCCGGAGAGGCACATCGAAGTTGCCTTGGTCGCAGAAGGCGCCGCCGGCATAGACGGCCCCGCCGGTGTAGCGGTCGGCGGTACTGATGCCGTTGGGGTTGTCGTCGTTCGCGCAGTAATTCGAGATGTTGCGCTCGACCGTCCAGCTGCCGAACAGCGTCCCGCCCCCCACCAGCCTGGCGTTCATGGCGAAATCGAAGCCGTTGTAGACCGACGTGAGATCAGGCACCGTCTTGTCGCGCTGTTGCGACGTGTAGACCGGCAGCTTCGCCCGGTTGAGGTTGTGCACGGTGACCAGCTGCCCCGGGGAGAGAATTTCCGCGACTTCGGGATCGCGCGCCACATCGGCAGGTAGTGGCGTCTGGAATGACGTGTAGTCGCCATGGGTGATGAGCTCGCGGTCGAGCATCTCCATGTCCTGGAACGTCCGCCGGTAGTACTGCGCGATGAGCGACACGCGCGAGAACAACTGGTGCTGGACGCCGACCGTGTATTCCGTGTTGCGTTCGCGCTGAATGTCCGGAGCGAAATCGCGATCTTCCCGGATGCCGAAGGTCGCGCCGCCGGGCCCGATCTCGTTGGCCTGCGCGATGTCGTCGCCGTCGGTCGGCAGCGCCGCACCGCCGGCGCAGGCATTGCCGGCCGCGTTGATCTGGCAATCGAACCAGTTGCGCGTCTCGTTTGCCGCTCCCGGGGAGTACCGATCGGCAAATCCGCCCGTCAGCGGATCGAGGTACCGGCTGAAACTCGCCTTGAGCGCCGTGCGCCCGTCACCAAACAGGTCGTACGCCCCGCTCACGCGCGGCGATACGTCCCAGAGCCACTGTGGGACGTGCTCGCGCTCGGGGAAGTACCGGTCGCCGGCAAACCGTCCCGCCGGCATCGACGTCGCTTCGATCATCGAATCGAAGTTGTCGAGCCGGACGCCCAGGTTGAGCGTCAGACGTTTGATGGTCCAGGCATCCTGCGCGAAAATCCCCATGTCGTAGTTGACGTAACTGAAGCGGTTGTACGGCGTCGTATACACCGTGACCGACTGCGGCCGTCCGTTGTTGTAGGTCTGCACCAGATCGGCCTGGCGGTCGGTGAACACGTGGACCGGGCCGAACGAATCGGCGAAGCCGACCTTGAAGTTGTGGCTGCCGGTGACGTACGACATCGAGCTGGCGACGCGGAAGCCCGCGTCGGCCGTCCGCTGATCCTGTCCGTTCGAGACCCAGTTGTTGCAACCGAACGAGTAGGCGCAGCGAGGAGTGATGACCAACGCGTTCGGCGACTCGCGACGCGCGTTGTTCAGCCAGGCCGGGTTGATACTGCCATTCGGGAGATAGCGCTCTTGCACGATCTCCGGAAGGTTGAATCCAGTCCAGTGCTGGTACGAGCTGGAGTAGCCCGCCTCGAAGAGGATCTTGCTCGTGAGCGTGCTGGTGAACTTGCCCTGGCCTACGCCGTAGTGAGCTTTGTGCGGATCGCGCTGCGTGCCCGAGCGCGGGTCCGAGCCGAAGCCGAAGTCCTTGCCCTTGCGCTTCCAGGTGCGCTCGAAGAACACGGCGAGCTTGTTCCTGGAGCTCATCTGCCACGTGACACGCCCGAGCACGTCCCGGATGTACTGGTCGAGCGTGCTGCGAATAAGCTCGCCGTCAGGAGCGGTCACGTACTCGTCCACGTTCGCGACGACTTCGTCGGTGGAGATGTGACGCGCCGAAATGAAGAACCAGAACTTGTCGCGCAAGATCGGTCCGCCCATCGACGCGTTGAAGTTCTGGATGTGGGCGATGCCGTTGGCGCTCGTGAAATTCTGCTTCTTCATCTCCTCGCTGACGTTATTGCTCTGCCACCCGCCATCGGAGCCGCCGAAGAAAATGCTGCCGCTCACGATGTTGCCGCCGTCCTTCGGGATCATGTTCGTGCGCAGACCGCCCGACTGAATCTCCGCCGGATGCGCGCTGGTGCTGACCGTCACTTCGGCGCTGAGCGCGTCGTTAATGTAGCTCTGCTGATTGGAGGTTTCCTGGCTGTTCACGCTCATGCCGTCGATGTGCTGCACGGTATGCTTCGCCGCAATCCCGTGGCCGCGCGGGTTGGTCTGCTCCATCTGGCGCGAGCCGCCGACGTCGGGCGTGCCGAGCCGGATACCCGGCACCATCATGCCCACCGACATGATGTTGCGCGTCGACGGCAGCGCGTCGATGAGGTCGCGCGTCAGCACCTGCGTGCGTGTCGCCTGCGTCACGTCGACGAGCGGTGTCTGTCCCGACACCGTGATCGTTTCTTCGAGGGCGCCGACCTTGAGGTCGGCGTTCGAGGTGACCGCCACGCCACCCGGCACTTCGACGCCCTCGCGAACGACGGTGTTGAAGCCGGTCAGCGTAAAGGTGATTCTGTACATGCCAGGCCGCAGATCGATGATGGCGAAGCGGCCCTGATCGTCGGTGACAGCGGTGCGGACCTTTTCAATCAGGACCGGGCTCGACACCTCGACCGTGACACCAGGCAGCACGCCGCCCGACTCGTCGCGAGCCACTCCGTTGATTTGACTTTGTGCTGCTGCAACGGCGGGCAGGAGAACCAGACAGGCGAGAAGCAACAGCAGGATACGACCAGGATTCCGCTGCATGGAACCACCTCCATCGATCGCATGGCCGATACGGCGATGTGCCCCGGCACAACCGCCGTGGACTAATGTCGTGACCTTAGGTTTTCTGCCGTTATACCATGAAAACTTGGGGTACAGGAGTACTATCAATACGGAGCGAGCAAATCCATTTCCATGAATCGCATGATCCAGATTTTGGGGATCCTCGTCGGCCTGTGCCTCAATTCCGTAAGCCTCCTCGCACAGCCTGAACGGGTGACGTTCACGAGGCAAGTGGCGCCGATTCTCTACTCGCAGTGCGCTCCCTGCCATCGGCCCGGCCAGGCCGCTCCGTTCAGCCTGCTCACCTACGAAGATGCGCGGCCCCGCGCCAGGCAGATCGCGGACATCACCCGGGCACGTCAGATGCCGCCGTGGAAACCGGAACCGGGCTACGGCCAGTTTCAGGGCGATCGCAGGCTGAGCGAGTCGCAGATCGCGCTGCTTCAGCAATGGGTGGCGCAAGGCATGATGCGGGGCGATCCGGCCGACCTCCCCCGCATGCCGGAATGGACCGATGGCTGGCAACTCGGCATGCCCGACCTCGTCGTCTCCATGCCCCAGCCCTGACGTACTGCCGTCGCAGGGGCGCGATGTCTTTCGCACGTTTGTGATGCCCATTCCGGTCAAGACGGCTTCCTATGTGAGGGCCGTCGAGTTTCGTCCGGGCAACGCCGCCGTCGTGCACCACGCCAACATCAAGATCGATCGCACGCGCCTGTCGCGCCGGCGCGATGCAGACGAAGCCGGAGCCGGGTATGCAGGCGGCGGCAGCCGCGAAGCAGAATTTCCTGACGGGACATTCCTCGGATGGACGCCGGGCCAATCGCCCCGCGCCTCTGCCGACGGCATGAGCTGGCACCTCGAGCCCGAGAGCGATCTCGTCGTCGAGCTCCATCTGATGCCTGGTGCGAAGCCCGAGCCCGTGCAGGCGAGCGTCGGGTTCTTCTTTACGAACAGTCCGCCCGCGCGAACCGGCTACATGCTGAGGCTTGGCCGTCAGGATATCGATATCGCGCCCGACCGCCGCGACTACGTGAACAGCGACGAGTACACCCTGCCCGTCGATGTCGACGCGCTGGCCGTCCAGCCGCACGCGCATTTCCTCGCGCGGGAGATCCGCGCCTGGGCCACGCTGCCCGGCGGAACGACGCAGCCGCTCATCACCATCAACGACTGGGATTTTCACTGGCAGGATGTGTACACCTACGCGCAGCCGATCCGGCTGCCGAAGGGGACGCGCATCCAGATGGAATACCGCTACGACAATTCACAGGACAATCGGCGCAATCCGAATCGGCCATCCAGACGCGTGACGTTCGGCCAGACCAGCACGTCCGAGATGGGATCGCTGTGGCTGCAGGTCATTCCCCGCAACCCGGGCGATCTGGTGGTGCTCGAGCGCGACTTCGGTCCGAAGATTCTCCGCGACGATATCGCGGGCAACGAGAAGTGGCTCGAGGTGGAGCCGCGCAACGCCGAGCTGCGCGCGGAGCTGGCCGCGTGCTACCTGGAAGCGAACCGCATCGATGACGCGCTGGTTCAGCTCGAGGAGGCGGTGCGGCTCGATCCAGCGCCGGGACGCCTCTACGACGTCGCGGGCGTGCTCCTCCTGCAGCAGAAATACGACGAGGCCGAACGGTCGTTCCGCCTGGCGGTGGCCGGGCGCCCGGAATTCGTCGAAGCGATCTATGGCCTTGCCGTGGCGCTCCACGGCCAGAACAGGATTGAAGACGCGATCGAGTTGTACCAGCAGGTGCTGAGCCGAGATTCGGTCAACGTCGCGGCGCATTACAACCTGGGGCGCGCGTTCGCCGCGCGGGGTCAGAACGACCGCGCGATTCAAAATTATCAAAGGGCGATCGAGCTGGATCCGGAGGATGCCGATGCGCGTCAGGGCCTGGCGCGCGCGCTGGTGATGGTGAATCAACTGTCCGAGGCCATGTATCAGTACCGGCGGACGCTGGAGATCGATCCGACCCGCCTCGGGGCGCTGCTGGATCTGGCGTGGATCATCGCAACCGCTCCGAATCTGGAACTGCGTGTTCCGGCGGAGGGTGTGCGGCTGGCCGAACGGGCCGTCGCGATAACGGACCGGCAGGACGCGACGGCGCTCGACACGCTGGCCGCCGCCTATGCCACGGCCGATCGTGTCGATGATGCGATTCGGGCGGCGGAGGAAGCGATCGGTCTCGCGCGAGCTGCCGGCGATGCCGCGCTGGCCGGACAGATTGCGGTGCGCCTCGACGGATATCGCGCGAGGCGGAAATAGGAGTGACAGCGGTTCTGTGTTCTAGGTTCTTCGTTCTGAGGTTCGTGGAGGGCGAAAGATTCAGTACGCCAACGTTTTCAAAGGAAGAATGCGCTCCTCGATCGAGGCGCCACCGCGAACCCAGAATCCAGAACCGAGAACCGCGGTGTTCTAGCTAGCCGGTTTGTCTTCAGATCCTGGCACCGCCGCTTCGGCGGCCTGGAATCCGATCTTCGAATGGGTGCCGTCGCAGAAGGGCTTGGTCGTCGAGCCACCGCAGCGGCACAACGCGACGGGATAACGGGTAATCGTATAGGGCTTGCCGTTCCAATCGAGGACCGTGACGTCCTCGCCCTCGATCCTGCACGGCCCGTTCTGCCGAACGCGTATGACCGTTCCCACCTCTAATCCCTAATCCCCAGTCCCTAATCCCAACGGGAAGCGGGTTTACCCCATCTTTTGCATCGCCGACAGGAACTCCGTATTCCCCTTGGTCTTGCCCATCTTGTCGAGCAGCAGTTCCATCGCCTCGACCGGCGATAGCGGAGCGAGCACCTTGCGCAGCACCCAGATACGGTTGAGGTCGTCCTTCGGAATGAGCAGCTCTTCCTTGCGCGTGCCGCTCTTCTGCAGGTCGATGGCGGGAAACACGCGCTTGTCGGCCAGCTTGCGATCGAGATGGATTTCCATGTTGCCCGTCCCTTTGAACTCTTCGAAGATGACGTCGTCCATGCGCGAGCCGGTGTCGATGAGCGCGGTGGCGATGATCGTGAGCGAACCGCCCTCTTCGATGTTGCGCGCGGCGCCGAAGAATCGTTTCGGCTTCTGCAGCGCGTTCGAATCGAGACCGCCTGACAGCACCTTTCCCGACGGTGGAATCACGGTGTTGTAGGCGCGCGCGAGACGCGTGATGGAGTCGAGCAGGATGAGCACGTCCTTCTTGTGTTCGACCAGGCGCTTCGCCTTTTCGATGACCATCTCGGCCACCTGCACGTGGCGCTGGGCCGGCTCGTCGAACGTCGAGGAGATGACCTCGCCGTCCACCGATCGCTGCATGTCGGTGACTTCTTCCGGCCGCTCGTCGATGAGCAGCACGATGAGGAAGACTTCCGGGTGGTTCTGGACGACCGACTGCGCGATGTTCTGCAGCAGCATGGTCTTGCCGGTACGCGGCGGCGCGACGATGAGGCCGCGCTGCCCCTTGCCGATGGGCGTCACAGGTCCATGACCCGTGCGGAGAGGTTCTCGGTTGCGGTCTCGAGCTTGCAGCCGCTCCTGTGGATACAGGGGCGTGAGGTTTTCGAAGAACAGCTTGTCGCGCGCCTGCTCGGGCTGCTCGAAGTTGACGGCCTCGACCTTGATCAGCGCGAAATACCGCTCACCCTCCTTGGGCGGCCGGATCTGGCCGGAGACGGTGTCGCCCGTCTGCAGGTCGAACTTCCGAATCTGCGACGGCGACACGTAAATGTCGTCAGGACCCGGCAGGTAGTTGTAGTCGGGCGCGCGCAGGAACCCGAACCCGTCGGGCAGCACTTCGAGCACGCCTTCCGAGAAGATGAAGCCGCTCTGCTCGGTCTGGGCCTTCAGGATCTGGAAGATCAGCTCCTGCTTCCGCATGCCCGTGGCGCCGGCCACGTTCAATTCCTTGGCGATCTGGGTGAGCTTCTGGATGCTCATGTCCTTCAGTTCGCCGATGTTGAGCCCTTCCCCGCGCCGCTGGCCCTGGCCCTGCTGCTGCGGCCGCTGCGGCTGCGCCGGTGGCGCCTGCGATGCGGGTGCGGGCGCCGCTGGTTGCGGTGTCTGGGCTTCGGCCGGCGCGCTCGCCGTGGGGGCGGGCGCCTCGGTGGTGGTCGTGGGGGTGGCTGGCTCTGGGGTCGCCGCGACTTCGCTGACGGAAGCGCGCGGCGCCGGATTTTGGCGCTTGTGATTTGTGGGCATAGACTCGTGCTTGTGGTTTTTTGAGGGTGTCGTGCGCGTGCTTACGCGCTGCTCTTCGGAAACGAAATTGAAAGTGTGATCAAATTGCGGGGAAATCCGTGCTTATCAACACCGCGGGTCCGAGAGAAAAAGCCCGCGTCCCTTTGACAGGAAAATTCGGTACTGGTTGCGAGTATAGGGCCCCCTCAAACCGATGTCAAGGGACCTCGTCACAAAATGCCAATTCATGCATATGGATTTTCGCCGACCGCGATGATGCTGCAGGCCACGATTGGTTCGATGCCGAGCGTTCGCGCGAGACGGATCAGCGAATCGCTCTCCGCCCCCGGGTTCAGCCAGACCTCCGGAATCTGTTTGTGCGCCACCTCGGGCATCACCCGTTCGCCCGTCTCCGGCGGGACATAGAACGTAGCCATGTCGATCCGATCGGGAAAATCGAGCACCGACGCGTACGTCTTCAAACCCTCAATCGGCCGCTCGCTCGGGTTGATCGGGACCACCGTGTAGCCCTGACGCTGGAACGCCCGCACCGCGCGATTGCCGAACTTCCGCGGATTGGCTGACGCGCCAATGACCGCAACCGTTTTACCCATCTGGAAAGATCTTACCCGGATTGAGAATGCCGTTGGGGTCGAAGGCCGCCTTCACGCGCCGCATCAGCGCGATTTCGTCGCGGGACAGCTCCAGCCCGAGATACGGCCGCTTTGTGAATCCGATACCGTGCTCGCCGCTGATCGACCCTTCCAGCGCCACGACCCCTTCGAAGAGACGCCGGACCGCCTCGTCGCCGCGCCGCCTGCGCTCAGCGATCTCGTCGTCGCTGCCCGCGTCGGGCACCATGATGTTGACGTGGATGTTTCCGTCTCCGGCATGGCCGAAGCAGGCAATCGGAAAGCCGCATTCATGCTTGATGGCCTGAACCAGCGCGAACAACTGCGGCACGCGTCCGCGAGGCACCACGACGTCGTTGTTCAGCTTGATCGTCGAGATCTTCTTCAACGCGGGCGATAACTCGCGGCGCAGGGCCAGATCTCATCGCGCTCCGCGTCGGACGCCGCGCGCCTGACGGCGCGTGCCTGCACGGCCCGGCACGCGTCCTCTACAAGGCGCATCTCCTCTTCCACCGCGGCCTTCGATCCGTCGACTTCGATGATGAGCACGGCCGCCGCGTCGGGTCCGGCCAGGGGACGGCCGGCGTGCTGTGCGATCGCGCGCAGCGAATCGGCGTCGACGAGCTCGACGGCGGCCGGCACCACGCGGCGCTGAATCAACTGCGTCACCGCGTCGACTGCCCCGTCGATGCTCTCGAATTCCGCCAGCACTGTCGCCTGCGCCGCCGGCCTCGGAATCAGCCGGAGCGTGACCTCCGTGATGATCGCCAGCGTGCCTTCCGAGCCGACGAGCAACTGCGTCAGGTCGTAGCCGACGACATTCTTCACCGCTTTCGAGCCGGTGTGGATGACCTCACCGGTCGGCAGTACCGCCTCGAGGGCCAGCACGTAGCGCTTGGTCGTGCCGTACTTGAACGCGCGCGGTCCGCCCGCGCACTCGGCGACGTTGCCGCCGATGGCCGACTGCCGCAGGCTCGCCGGATCCGGTGGATAGAACAGGCCGACGCGTTCCACGGCGTCCTGCAGATCGCCCGTGATGACGTTGGGCTGCACGCGCGCGAGGAGGTTCACCTCGTCGATCTCGAGGATGCGGTTCATGCGCTCGAGCGAGATGAGGAGCCCGCCGCGGATCGGAACCGCACCGCCTGTGTAACCCGTGCCCGCTCCTCGGACGACCATCGGCACGCGGGCGTCGTTGCAGAGCGCGGCGAGCCGGGCGATCTCCTGCGTCGAGGCCGGCAGCACGACGAGATCCGCCGCCGCGCCCAGTCTGGTGCCGTCGGTGCCGTACGTTTCGCGGGAGGTCGCGTCCTGAAGAACGAACGGGCCGCCGGTGATGCCGGCGACCCGTGAGATGAAGCTCGAGGGAAGTGCGGTCACGCTAGCGCGCGGCGGCGCCCTGGCGTTCGTGCTTCTTCACGAACTCGAGGATGCGCGTCGCGCCTTCGCGCAGGCGGTCGAGCGAGGTCGCGTACGAGATGCGCAGGAAGCCCGGCGCATCGAAGCCCTCGCCGGCGGCCAGCGCCACGCGCGCCTCGTCGAGGAGCATCTGCGAGAAGTCGCCGGTTGTCGCGATGCCTGTCGCGTCGAGCACCTGGGTGATGCGCGGGAACAGGTAGAACGCGCCCCGTGGCGTCACGCATTCGAAGCGTGAATCCTCCGAGAACCAGCCCATCAGTTTGTCGCGCCGGGTCTTGTACTCGCTGAGCATCGCGCCGACCGGATCCTGCGAGCCGGTCAGTGCCTGCAGCGCCGCCTTCTGCGTGATCGACGCGACGTTCGACGTTGAATGTCCCTGCAGCGTGTCGGCCGCGGCGACGACCTCTTTCGGCGCGAGAATCCATCCGCAGCGCCAGCCGGTCATCGAGTACGCCTTCGAGGCCGACCCGCAGAAAACGGCGCGATCGCGCATGCGATCGGTCAGCACCTTGACGAGGTTGTGCGGGACGCTGTCGTAGATCAGCTTCTCGTAGCAGAGATCCACCACGACCCAGATGCCGCGTTTCGCCGCCGCGTCGCCAATCGCCGCCATCGCCTCTTCGCTGATGACCGCTCCGGTCGGATTGCCCGGCGAGTTGATGATGACCGCCTTCGTGCGCGGCGTCATGGCCGCGATGATCGCCTCGGGGTGAACCGAGAAGCCATCCTGCGGGCTCGTCGGCACGATCACCGGCCTGGCATCGGCCAGCTTGATCTGCTCGGGAATCGTCGGCCAGTACGGCGCATGCGTAATCACCTCGTCGCCAGGTCCGTACAACACCATCGCGGTGTTGTAGAGCGCCTGCTTGCCTCCGGCCGTCGCGATCACTTCGTTCTCGGCGAAGCTCACGCCATAGTCGGCTTTGTAGCGCGCGCAGATCGCCAGCTTCAGGTCGGGCGCACCGGCGGGCGGAGTGTATTTGGTGAAGTTCTGATCGATGGCGACCTTGGCCGCGTCCTTCGCCGGTTCCGGCGTCGGGAAATCGGGCTCGCCGGCGCCGAAGTCGACGACGTCGACGCCCTGGCGCTTCAGTTTTGCCGCCTCGCCCGCGACCTTCATCGTCGGCGAGGTGGACACTCTGCTCATGCGTTCAGCTAACATGTGTGCTCCTCAACTGCTTCTGCTTCAACCGGGTCTCGACGACCTCCGGCACCAGACCGTGCACCTGCCCACCCAGCGAAAAGACCTCTTTGATCAGTCGCGAGCTGATGTAGGTGTACTTCTCGGCGGGCATCATGAACACGGTTTCGACGTGCGGGCTCAACCGCCGGTTCATGAGGGCCATCTGGAACTCCGTTTCGAAGTCCGACAACGCGCGCAGCCCCCGGACGATAACGTCGGCATGGCGCGTGGCGACGTAGTCGACCAGCAGCCCGTCGAACGTGTCGACCTCGACGTTCGGCTGCCCCTTGAACACGTCGCGCAGGATCTCGATGCGCTCCTGCATGCTGAACAGCGGCGCCTTCTCCACGTTGACCAGCACGGCCACGATGATCTTGTCGAACAGGTGCATGCCCCGCTCGATGATGTCGACGTGTCCGTTGGTCAACGGATCGAACGAGCCCGGATACACGGCTAATTTCATGATTGATCCGGGTGCCTTTCGGCCCCGCTCTCGCCCGGCATGTAAAACGCCAGCGCACTGTCGCCCGACGCCAGGTCCCGCGTCTTCCGCAGCCGTCCCACGTGGTCCGGAGCCGGCCGCCGGCGCGCGTGCTCGAGCACGAGCAACCCGCCAGGCGCCATCAGGGGCTCGGCCGCGGCAATCGAGGCCGTCAAATCGGGTTCGTCGTAGGGCGGATCCAGCACGGCCAGGTCGAACGTCCCGGCCGGCAGGGCTTGCGGCGTCCGGATAATAGCATAGCGGTCCTGGACGCCGCAGTGGCGCAGGTTCTCTTCGATGAGATGGCGTGCGCGCGTGTCGGTGTCGACAAACGTCACGTGCGACGCGCCCCGGCTCAACGCTTCGATGCCGATGGCGCCCGTGCCCGCGTAGCAATCGAGCACGCGGGCGCCAGGGACGCGCACGGCCAGGACGTTGAACAGCGTCTCCCGCAGCTTGTCCGATGTGGGACGGAGGCCATCCCACTTCGGGGTTTTGAGGCGCCGCCCCTTCAGGTCACCGGCAATGATCCGCATGCTGGTTCTTTTACAGGAGTTCAGGAGATCAGGAGTGTTTGCCTTCAAAAAACAATTCTCCTGATCTTGATCTCTTGTTTAGGTTGTCACCCTATGTCCATGAGTCCGAACCGGTGGGGCCACGCCGCCTTCATGCGTTCCACGAGCGGCGCCGCGAGCGTCTGTTCCTCGAGGAAGCGCGCGGCTTCGTCGCGCGCCCGCTCCATCAGCGCGTGATCGCGCAGAAGGTCGCCCGTGCGAAGCGTCGGCAGACCGGACTGCCGCGTGCCGAAGAAATCGCCAGGCCCGCGCAGTTCGAGGTCGCGTTCGGCGATCTCGAAGCCGTTGGTCGTGCCGGCGAGCGCCTGAAGCCGCGCCTTCCCCTGCTTCGAGATCGGATACTGGTAGAGAAGCACGCAGTGCGACTGATGCGCGGCGCGCCCCACGCGGCCCCGCAGCTGATGCAGCTGCGAGAGGCCGAAGCGTTCGGCGTGCTCGATCACCATCACGCTGGCGTTGGGCACGTCGATGCCGACCTCGATGACCGTGGTCGAGACGAGGATGTGGACTTCCCCTGAGGCAAACGCCCGCATCACGCGGTCCTTGGCGTCTTGTTTCATTTTTCCGTGCAGCAGCGCGACGCGGAACTCCGGGAAGGCATCCTGCAGCGTGTCCGCCATTTCGGTCGCTGCCTTGAGATCGACTTTCTCGGACTCCTCGATGAGCGGATACACGACGTAAACCTGGCGGTTCTCCTCGAGCTGTTGTCGAACGAGCCTGTACACTTCGTCGCGCTTCGATTCCGGACGCACGATCGTGAAAACCGGCCGGCGGCCTGGCGGCATGTCCCGGACGACCGAGACGTCGAGGTCGCCGTACACCGTCAGCGCCAGCGTTCTCGGAATCGGTGTGGCCGTCATCACGAGCACGTCGGGCAACAGGCCTTTCGCCCGCAACGTCGCGCGCTGGACGACGCCGAAGCGATGCTGTTCGTCGATGATCGCCAGCCCCAGCGAGTGAAAGTTGACCGTTCCCTGCACCAGCGCGTGCGTGCCGACAATCAAATCGATATCGCCCGACGAGAGACGCGCGAGCAGATCGCGGCGCCGCAACCCGCTCGTGGCGCCGGTGATCAGTTCGATGCGGAAGCGCGATCGCTCGAGCAGCTTCCGCAGGCTCAGGAAGTGCTGCTCGGCGAGAATCTCCGTCGGCGCCATGAACGCGACCTGCAGGCCGTTTTCCATCGCCACCACGGCCGCCAGCAGCGCGACGATCGTCTTGCCGGCGCCCACGTCGCCCTGGAGCAGGCGGTTCATCGGTGCCGGGCGCTGCATGTCTTCGACGATTTCTTTCAGCGCCGTCCGCTGCCCGTCCGTCAGCTTGAACGGGAGAATCGAACGCGCGGATTCTCGAATGCGGTCGTCGACCGTGATTGTCCGTGGCTTCGATTCGCGCACCGCCGCCCGCTTGCGCATGAGCAGGCCCAGTTGAAACAGAAAGAACTCTTCGAAGATGACGCGCACCTGTGCCGGCGTGCGGAACGTGTTCAGAAGATCGCTCGGAGTGCCCGCCGGCGGGAAATGCGTTTCCACGAGCGCCGTGAGGCGATCGGGGAGATCGAGCCGCCGGCGCACTTCTTCGGGAAACGGATCGGCGAGATCTGCCGGCATCCGTCCGATGAGATCGAAGACGAGCCGGCGCTGCATCTTCGGCGTCATCGCCCCGGCCTTTTCGTAGACAGGCACGATGCGGCCGGTGTGGACGGTCAGCGCATCTTCCGAGTCCTCGCCATCGGCGTCGGCCGTATCGATGACCTCGTACTCGGGATTGATGAGCTGCAGCCGCGGACGGGCTTCGACCGCACCGAAGAGTACGACGTGCGCGTCGCGTCGCAGAATGTCCTGCAGGTACGGCTGATTCATCCAGACCGCGACAATCGAGCCGCTGGCGTCGCCCACCAGCGCTTCGAAAATCCTGAAGCCGGGGCGCCGCGTGGTCCGCAGCCGGCTGCTTTGAATCCGCCCGGCGATCGCCACTTCCTGGCCGGCCTTCAGCGACAAGATGGGCTGCAGGTGCCCGCGGTCCTCATAGCGGAGCGGAAAGCGGTACAGCAGATCCTCGACCGTGGCGAGCCCGACGCGCTGAAGATCGGCGGCCCGCTTCGGCCCGACACCTTTCAGATATTGCAGTGGGGTTTGCAGGAAGTCAGTCGACACGCTCGCCATAAGTGCACGTGGGAACCGCTGCGCGTCGCGGCTTACTGGACGACCAGAGCCTGTCCCTTGGTGAGCTGAATCTCGCGGATGCCGGATGGCAGCGTGAACGGTTTATCGATCGAGACGCCGTTGGGCGCCGACGACGATTTGGAATAGTAGCTGACGATTTCCTGAAGCATCCACGCGGGCACCGGCACGCCCGAGATCTGCGCCGATTCCAACGCGAAAGTCCCGACGCCGTTCTTGGTTTTCAGCACGCCCTTCACCGAGACCGGCAACGACCCCGTTAGGAACGCAAATGGATCGAGTATGCCGGTCGATTTGCGGCTTTGTCCGACACGCGCCAGATCAACGGTCGCCGTGCCCGCCGCACGTCCGTTGTCCAGCAGCGAGACCCACGGCTCGGTGACGCCAGTGGGAATCCGGTCGGCCAGCTCGAATTGCAGGTATGAGTTCGCTTCCGCTTCGGTGATCGCGGTCGTCAACGCCGTGGCGCGACTTTCGCCGTTCTTCGCGATCCGATCGAGCTTGGCCTGCAGGCGGGCGGCGTCGCGTCGCGACACCGGCTCGGCGCCCGAAAGGCCACACGCGAAGACTGCGGCAAGCAGGACCGATGAGATCGTCTGTTTCATGAGTCTGATCAGCTATCTCACAGTAAAGGCGCTAGTTGCCAGTGTACAGCAACTAATGGTGATGCTCAGCCGTTGACCTTCGCCTTTCTTTTGCGTATAGTGGGCCCCGTTCATCCGGTCATCCCTGTTGAAGGAGGCACCAGTGCTGCCGCTCACAAAACGCCAACGGGAAATCCTCGACTATCTGCAGGACTTCATCCAGCAGCACGGCTACGCGCCCAGTCTCGAGGAAATCGGCCGTCGCTTCGGCCTCTCTTCGCTGGCCACCGTGCACAAGCACCTGACCAACCTTCAGGAAAAAGGCTTCATCAAGCGCGCCTGGAACCGCAGCCGCTCGGTGGAAATGATTCCCACCACCTCCGCGGGCCGGGCCGTCGACCTGCCCCTCCTGGGATACGTCGCGGCGGGCGCCCCGATCGAAGCGGTGGCCACCAGCGAAACGATCGCCGTGCCGGAAGATCTCGTCGGCCGGCGCGACACCTACGTCCTGCGTGTGCGCGGGAACTCGATGATCGACGAGCAAATCTGCGATGGCGACTTCGTCATCGTCGAAGACCGCAAGAGCGCCCAGAACGGGGAAACGGTGGTGGCGCTGTTGAGCGGGTCGGACGTCACCCTGAAGAAGCTCTATCGGGAAAACGGCCGCGTCCGGCTTCAGCCGGCGAATCCGTCCATGCAGCCCATCTTCGTCGACCCCGACCAGGTGCAGGTGCAGGGCGTCGTGGTAGGTGTCATGCGAAAATATTGACATGACCGATTCGAAGCAGATCAATTTCACGATCATCCCGGACGAAACCACCGACACCTCGCGCACGTACGCCAATTTCTGCGCCGTCAACCACACGCCGTTCGATTTCACGCTCACCTTCTGTGAAATGGCGCCGCTCTCGGAAAAAGATATCCGTGCGGCCGAGTCGGAGCACGTCGTCCGCGCGCAGATAAAGTCGCGCGTGGTCGTGCCCGTGCAGGTGGTGCCGACGCTGATTGCGGCACTGCAGGAGCAATTGCGCATCTACACGGAGTCTGCCGGGAACGCTGGCCGTGGCCCGGTCCACTGACAAAAAGACTGGCAGGCGCGGCTCAAGTCGCGCCCTACCGGAACGAGCGGCGCGGCGGGACTCCCGCCGTTCGGTACCGGGACGAATCGTAGGGCGCGACTTCAGTCGCGCCGTTCCTGTTCTCCGCAAACTCTACTCGCAGCACCCTGACGCCGACACCGAGCTCGACTACGAGAACGCGTATCAGCTGCTGGTCGCGACGATTCTCTCGGCCCAGTCGACCGATGCCGGCGTGAATCGCGTCACGCCTGCCCTGTTCACGCGCTACCCCGATGCCGCGGCGCTCGCCGCGGCCCGAACCGAAGAGCTCGAGCCGCAGATTCACTCGACCGGGTTCTTCCGTTCGAAAGCCAAATCGCTCGTGGGCATGGCGCGCGCGCTGGTGGAGCAACACGGTGGCCACGTGCCGTCTTCGATGGATGCGCTCGTCGAGCTGCCCGGGGTTGGGCGAAAGACGGCGAACGTGGTGCTCGGGCACGCGCTGGGGATTCCAGGCCTGCCGGTCGACCGGCATGTGCTGCGCGTGTCGAACCGCATCGGCATCGCGCACTCGGACGATCCTGTTGACGTGGAGCAGCAGCTCGGGGCCGCGCTCCCCGACTCGGAGTGGACGAAAGCGTCAGACACGCTCATCCTCCACGGCCGCCGCATCTGCAAGCCGAAACCGCTCTGCGACCAGTGCGCCGTGCAGGACGAGTGCGATTACTATCGCAACATCGTTTCCAGGCAGGCACGACGCACGACCCGGTCGCGATGATGCGCACCCGCAAGCGCTTCGGACAACATTTCCTCGAGAGGGTCTGGGCCGACAAGGTCATCGATGCGATCGCCCCTCGTCCCGACGATGCCTTTCTGGAAATCGGGCCGGGACCGGGCATCCTGACGCTGAAGCTCGCACCGAAAGTGTCGAAGCTGGTAGGAATCGAGATCGATCGCGATCTCGCGCAGGCCCTTGAGCCGAAATTGCCGGCGCATGCGTCGATCGTGACCGGCGACGTCCGCGAGATCGATATCGAGCGCGTCCTGGTGGCCGCCGGCATTGCGGGGCCGCTTCGGATCGCCGGCAACCTTCCCTATAACATCTCTTCGCCGATTCTCGTCCGCCTGATCGATCTCCAGTCGCGGCGTCCGGTCATCGACGCCACGCTGATGCTCCAGCGCGAGGTGGCGGACCGGATTGCGGCGCGCCCGGGCAGCCGGGAATACGGCGTGCTGAGCGTGCTGATGCAGTGGCGGGCCGATGTCACGACGCTGCTGGCCATTCCGCCAGGCGCATTCAGACCCCCGCCCGAGGTGCGATCGGCGCTGATCCGGCTGTCGTTCCGCCCGCCCCCGTTTTCCTTGAAAGACCCGGCCATCTTCGATCGGATGGTGCGCGCGATGTTCACCCAGCGGCGCAAGACCCTGGCGAACGCGCTGGCGCCCTTTGCCGGCCAGATGGGGGTCGTGCCGACGACCATCCTCGGCGAAGCCGCCATCGACCCGCGCCGGCGTCCAGAGACGCTGGAGATCGTTGAAATAGCGAGACTTGCCGACCTTTTTGCTACGGCAAAAAGGTGAGCTGTGCTATCCTGCTCCCCTCTCCGCAGGCAGCTCCCAGCGGCCTGGCCGGTGTGGTCGCGCGTAATGGCGCACCACCAACGACAAAAGGGATCCGGGATCCCTTTCTATCCGTCTCGCCCTCCAGGGCGACGTGCGATCTGTTTCCTGTTTCCTTATGGCGCCAGTGCTACAGGTCGTCCCGCTCGGCGGGCTCGGCGAATTTGGAATGAACTCGATGGCCGTGTCGACCGATGTCGCCACGCTCGTCATCGATGCGGGTGTGATGTTCGCGGGACCGGAGTTGCCGGGAGTGGATCTCATGATTCCGGATCTGGCCTATCTCCATCAGTGCCAGCCGCGCCCGTCCGCATTGGTTCTGACACATGGCCACGAGGATCACATCGGCGGCGTTCCGTACATCTGGCCGCTCATCAATGGACCGGTGTACGGCACTCCGCTGACATTGGCGCTTGTACGCCCGAAGCTCGAGGAGCACGGCATCGACCCGGGCGATCGGCTCGTGGCGGTGCAGCCGCGTCAGCGGGTGCAGGTCGGCGACTGCGAGGTCGAGTTCCTGCGGGTCACGCACAGCATGCCCGATTGCATCGCGCTGGCCGTGCACACGCCCGCCGGGACGATCGTGCACACGGGGGATTTCAAGATCGATCAGACCCCGATCGATGGCCAGCACTTCGACGTGCACCGCTTTGCGGAGCTGGGGACCTCGGGGGTGCTGGCGCTGTTTGGCGACAGCACGAACATCGATCGCAAGGGATTCACGGGCTCCGAGCTCGAGGTCAAGGACGCGTTCGAGGAGATTTTCACGACGACCACCGGCAAGCTGATGGTCACCACGTTTGCCTCGAGCGTGTACCGGATGCAGATCCTGGTGGATCTGGCCGCGCAGTTCGGCCGCCAGGTGGCGTTCGTCGGGCGAGGCATGCTGCAGACCTCGGAGGCGGCACAGCGGCTCGGATACCTGCGGCTGCCGGCCGGGCTGACGATTCGCGACAGCGAGGTCGAGGCGCTGCCACCGTCGAAAGTGCTGTGCCTTACCACGGGCTCGCAGGGCGAACCATTCGCCGCGATGTCGCGTATTGCGATCGACGATCACCGGTTCGTGAAGGTGGGAAAGAGCGACACGGTCGTCTTTTCGGCGCGGGCGATTCCGGGTAACGAGCGGGCCATCGGGCGCGTGATGAATCACCTGGCCCGGCGGGGCGCCGACGTCATCTATGAGGGCATCAAGCACGTGCACGTGTCGGGACACGGCAGCGAAGAGGAGCTGAAGCTGATGTTGTCGCTCGTGCGGCCGCGACACTTCATCCCCATCCACGGGGAGTACCGCCAGCTGTCGCAGCACGCCCGCGTCGCCGAGCGGGTCACCGCGGGTGTGACCCCCGCGATACACGTGATGCTCATCGAGAACGGCGACGTGCTTCGCTTCGACGAGAACGGGGCGTCGGTGACCGGCAAGGTGCCGGCCGGACGCGTGCTCATCGATGCGTCGGGCGAAGTCGCCGACGAAGTCTTGCGCGATCGCCGCCACCTGTCGGAAGACGGTCTCGTCGTGCCGGTCGTAGCGATCAACAAACAGACGGGCGAACTCGAAGGCGATCCGGACGTCGTCAGCCGCGGTCTCTCGCAGGACGCGGACAGCGCCGACCTGCTGCGCGAGGGCGCGAAGCTCGTCGCCGACGTCATTCAGGGAGCGAGTATTGAGGAACGGACCGACCAGGGGCTCATCAAGGAAAAGATCCGCGTCGAGCTACGGCGCTTCTTCAGGAAACGGTCGGGACGGCGGCCGCTCATCGTACCGGTCATCATGGAGGTCTAGCGTGGCAGGATCGACCCTCTCGCGCCGGGTCAGGGAGTTCGCCGGCGTCGCGCTCTTCGCCGCGGCGCTCATCTGGCTGATCGCGCTGGCGACCTACGAGCCGACCGATCCCGTCTGGTTTTTCAGCGCGGGTTCCGGCGAGCACCCCGTGAACTTCGCCGGGCGCGTGGGCGCCTTTCTCGCGGAGCTGTCGTTTCAATTGCTCGGCTACGGTTCGTACCTGCTTCCAGCGGCCATGGTCATTCTCGGCTGGCACTACTTCTGGTGCCGGTCCGTCGACGCGCAGTACACCAAGCTGGTGGGGGCGGGCCTGCTCTTCGCCTGCGTCAGCTCGCTGCTGGCGCTGTCGTTCGGCAGCGTGGACGTCGCCGGCAAACCGTTTCGCGCCGGCGGATACATGGGCGAGTGGCTCGCGTTGTGGATGTCGGAGTACCTGAATCGCATCGGCTCGATCGTCGTCATCCTGACGCTGCTGTTCCTCGCGATCGTGCTCTCGACGCAGCTCTCGCTCGGACGTGTGTTCTCGTCGGCGACCAGGGTCAGCCGGGCGGGCAGCTCCAGGATGTTCGGTGCGCTCAGAAGCTGGCTCGACGAGCGCCGGCGCGCGCGTCAGCGCCGTGCGCTCATTGAAAAGCAGGCGAAGAAGGACAAGCCCTCGCCGCCTCCGGTCATGCCTGTACCCGCGCCACCTGTGGCGATTGCGAAAAAGCCCGCGGAGAGTGTGCCCATTCGCCCCGCGCCGGTGGCCATCGCCATCCAGGAGGATGTGCCTCCGGTCGACGATCGGCGGCCACCGGTCATGGCCAAACGGCAGAAGGCGCTCGAGTCTCCGCCGTTGCCGCTCCCCGATCCCGAGCCACGGCCGGCACGTCGGGTTGGCGCCTTCACGGTTCCACCGCTGTCGCTTCTGGACGCGCCGAAGACCGAGCGCAAGATCGACGAGCGCGAGTTGATGGAAGGCGCGCGCCTGCTCGAGGAGAAGTGCCGCGAGTTTGCCGTCGAGGGCGCGGTCGCGCAGATTCATCCCGGCCCGGTTGTGACGACGTTCGAGTTCAAGCCGGATGCGGGCGTGAAGTACGGCAAAATCACCGGTCTGGCCGATGACCTCTGCCTCGCGATGCAGGCCGAGTCGGTCCTGATCGATCGCATCCCCGGCAAGTCGACGGTCGGCATCCAGATTCCCAACCACGCGCGGGAGCAGATCTCGCTGCGCGAGCTGCTGCAGTCCGAGATCTACCAGCGATCGCACTCAAAGCTGACGCTCGCCCTCGGCAAGACGATTCACGGCGAACCGTACATGACCGACCTGGCGATCATGCCGCACCTGCTCATCGCGGGCTCGACCGGGACCGGCAAATCGGTGGCGATCAACTCGATGCTGTCGAGCATTCTGTTCCGCGCGACGCCCGACGAAGTACGCCTCATCATGATCGACCCCAAGCGCGTCGAGCTGGGACTGTACGAGGACATCCCCCACCTCATGACGCCGGTCGTCGTCGATCCGAAGCAGGCCGTCAACGCGCTGCGCTGGGCCGTAAAAGAAATGGAAGAGCGGTACAAGAAACTGGCCGCGGCCGGCGTCCGCAACATCGAGCAGTTCAACCGCAACGCCGCGCACATGGCGAAGGAGCCGCCCTCGGAGTCCGAGGCGCCGCTGCTGCCCCTTCCCTACATCGTGGTCGTGATCGACGAGCTGGCCGACCTGATGATGGTGGCCAGGGGCGACGTCGAGGAATCGATCGCGCGGCTGGCCCAGATGGCGCGTGCGGTCGGCGTCCACCTGCTGCTCGCGACCCAGCGGCCGTCGGTGGATGTCATCACCGGGCTCATCAAGGCCAACCTGCCTTCGCGGATCTCGTTCCGCGTGCAGTCGAAGACCGACTCGCGCACGATTCTCGATGGCAACGGCGCCGAGCAACTGCTCGGCCGCGGCGACATGCTCTTCATGCCTCCGGGCTCGTCGCGCGCCATCCGGCTGCACGGGCCGTACATTTCCGAGCAGGAAAGCGCGCGCCTGGCGAGCTTCCTCCGCAAGCAGGGTAAGCCGGTGTACAACACGGCCATTACCGCGGAGGAAAAAAAGCTCGACGCGATCGACATGGAAAAGGACGACCTCTACGACGAAGCGTCGCGGATCGTCGTGACGAGCGGTCAGGCGTCGATCTCGTATCTGCAGCGGCGCCTTCGCATCGGGTTCAGCCGGGCCGCGCGGCTCGTCGACATGATGGAAATCGATGGACTCGTATCGCCGGGGGTCGGCGGGAAGCCACGGGAAGTGCTTGTGGACAAGGGGTATTTTGACGAAGTGGATGCGCAGCTTCGGTAACGGTCTGACGGCCGCGTGTATGTTGCTCACGCTGGCAGGATCCGTGTGTGCGCAGACCGCCGAACCGGCGGTTGATGCGGTGCCGGAGTCGCAACCGGCTCCCGCCTCGCCGGTGGCCCTGCGCTATCAGGCGATCCACGAGCAGGACTTGCTCGTCATCAACTCCCCCGCGTCGGCGGCTGCCGATTTTCGCCTCGTGATCGAACGCTACTGGAGCTTCGTACGCCGTAATGCGACGAGCGGGTACTCGGACAACGCGCTGTGGCAGGCGGCGAACCTGTCTGCCGAGTCGTACCGCCGGTTCAACGAAGACCGGGACCGGACGCGGACCGTGCTGCTCCTGCAGTGGCTCAGGGATCAGTACCCGCACAGCAGTCTTCGGGCCTTCGCGCTCAGCAGGCTGTCCGAGCTCGATGCGCTTCCCGCCGTGGCCGCTGTGGCGACCACAACACCGGATCCGGAAGCGGCGGCCGAGCCGGCCGCCACACCTGTTGACACATCCGGCGTGGCGGGCGCTGCCATGACGGTGATTCGATCGATTCAGCGCGAGGTCCTCGCCGAGGTCGTGCGGGTGACGCTCGAGCTCGATCGCGAGGTCCCCTTCTACCAGGAACGCATCGACGGTCCCTCGCGGCTGTTCTTCGATCTCAAGAGCACGCGGACCGTGCCGAAGCTGGTGGATGCCACCTTCCGCTACGATTCCGACATCGTCCGGCACATTCGCCTCGGCCGTCAGCCGAACAGCACCACCCGTATCGTGCTCGACTTCGAAAACGTCAGCAACTACAGCGTGTTCACGCTGTACAACCCCTATCGCATCGTGATCGACGCGGAGCGAAAGGCACCGCTCGTGGCCGCCACCCGAACGCGGTCCGCACGGTCCTGTACAACCACCTGTTCTCCCGACGCTGCGAAGCGCGCCCGTGACACGCACGGCCTGGATGCGTCCGCTTCCGTCCATTACCTCCACGACCCCCGCGCGCGTCATACCCGTGCCACCCCGTTCTGTGGCGGTTCGCACCGGGCCTGCGCGGCCCGTCGCCACCGCGCTGCTCGTCACGCAAAGCAGACCGTATGGCACCGTTGCCTCGGCGCCGCCGCCGGTTCTGGCGTACGCGCCGATTCCGCCGTTGCCACCTGCCGGGCCTGCCGCGCCCGCGGCTCCCCGCAGGAATTCGAGCGGCAAGTTTTCGGTCGCCCGCCAACTCGGCCTCGGTGTGTCCCGCATCGTGATCGATCCCGGCCATGGCGGCCACGATCCCGGCGCGTCGGCGAACAACATTTCCGAAGCGGAGCTCGTGCTCGACATCGCATTGCGGCTCGAGACGCTGCTCTCGCAGCAGGCGGAGATGGACGTCGTCCTGACCCGGCGAACGAACGAGTACGTCGCGCTCGACGAGCGCACGGAGATCGCGAACCGCGAATCGGCCGACCTGTTCCTGTCGATTCACGCCAATGCGAGCGCGAACCCCGCCGCGCGCGGCATCGAGACCTACTTCCTGAACTTCGCGCTCAATCCGCAGGCCGAAGCCGTGGCGGCTCGCGAGAACGCGGCGTCCGGCAAGACGATGAACAGCCTGCCGAACATCGTCAAGGCCATCACGCTCAACAACAAGCTGAACGAATCGCGCGACTTCGCGGGCAGCATCCAGCGCGCGATGGTGAGCGGGCTGCGGCCGGGCAACAAGACGCTTCGCGACCTCGGCGTGAAGCAGGCGCCGTTCGTCGTGCTGATCGGCGCGTCGATGCCGAGCGTGCTGGCGGAGATCTCGTTCGTGACCAATCGCCAGGAAGGGCGCCTCTTGAAGACGCCGGCCTACCGCCAGAAGATTGCGGAATCGCTCCTCAAGGGGATCCTTCGCTACCAGGCCTCGCTCGAGAAGGTGGAGACTGCGGCGCTACAGTAGCGATGCGGGAATCAGGAAATTCGAATCTAAAATCTAGAAACTGAAATCTAGAATCCGGAATCCAGAGGGCGCTTTGAAATGTACGTAGTGTCCGGCTTCAGCCGGACCGGGTACGTTCGGACCGCACGGAGCTGGGTTGGCGTGGCTGCCGCGCGAATCCGAAGCTCCGGGGCCGGACGCGCGCTGCGAGGCCGCCCGCGACCGCTCGACGCGAGGACACTCACTTCGCACTTCATCCTCGCTCGAGGCCCGCAGGCTTCTCGCGCGGTCAGGCGTCACCCGTCGGCCGCCTGCGCACGGCTTCGCGCCGCAGCCACGCCAACCCACCTCCGCGCCGCGCCCCACTGAAAGCGCTCCGAAATCTAGAAGCTAACTAAACTCTGGGAATCTGGAAGCCGGGCGCAGACCCGTCACCTCAGTTCGATTTGCCTGAATTGCTCCAGGCTTTCTGCCTCTGTTGGCGGATGAAGGACGTAGCGCACCGAGAGTTCTGCGGCGTTTGGATAGCCGGTTTGTCGAATCCGCTCAGCACACGCATTGAAATCGAAGGCCGTGCGGCGCAACTGGACGTCTGGCCCCAGGAGAACCCAGTAGGCACCGGCTGGTTGCGAAAACGGCATCCCCACGCTTCCAGCATTCACGACTCGTCGGCTGCCAATCATCCGGTCAAACTGCATGTGAGTGTGACCGCAGACCACTGTTGATGCCGTAACACCTGCAAATACAGGCGCCAGGCGGTCTATCGGTGTCAGCCGGGTGAAGCACTCGGTGTCATTTCGCGGAGTCGCGTGGCAAAACAGGACTTCGCCCAGTCCGTCGACCTCGATTCGGCATGTGGGTGGCCAACCGCCCAGCCACGTCCTGTGTTCAGGCGTAAAGCGTCCTGCCGTCCAATGAATGGACTCTCGGAACTGTTCAGGCACTTCGTCAATAGGCTCACCTGCCAGATGCGCAAGTACTACGCGATCGCCGTTGCCGTGGATGAATTGAACCGGAATGCTGATGTCAGCCAGACACGCAAGCGTCTCAGCCGGCATCGGACCGGGCAGGACGTCCCCGCCGATCACGATTTGCTCGACGTCCTCGCGACGGAGCGCATCGAGAACAGCCCTTAACGCTGGGAGGTTGGCGTGAATGTCATACAGCGCAGCAACCGGCATTTGAACGTCCTGGAAAGAATTCTCCTGATCTCCTGATCTTCATCTGTTTGTCTTTCCTGTCTTTAGATTCGAGTTTCTAGATTCTAGATTTTAGATTCGAGCAGCTTCTCGATCTCGTCCATCACCCGATTCATCTTGCGGATCGTCAGTTCGAGCGGCGCGTCGCTGGTCATGTCAACGCCGGCCTCTTTCAGCAGGTCGATGGGTACTTCGAGCCGCCGGAGGACAGGAACCGCAGGTATCGCTTCGTGGCGTCTGCGCCAGGCGCGCCGGGCGCCAGGACGCCTTCCGACAGCGCGGTGGCGGCCGTGAACGACGTCGCGTACTGAAACACGTAATAGCTGTTGTAGAAGTGCGGAATCGCGCTCCACTCGTGCGCGATGTAGTCGTCGACCACACACACGCCCTGATCGTGCCCGTAGTATTTCTTGGTGACCTCGAGATACAGGCGGGCGAGCGAATCACCGGTCAACGGCTTCCCCTGCTCCGCCATCTGGTGCGCGCGCAGCTCGAAGTCGGCGAACTGCGTCTGCCGGAAGACGGTCGCCTTCAATGTTTCCAGATAGTTGCCGAGGATCGCGATGCGCGTGGCCTTGTCGTTTACGCGTTTAAGGATGTAGTCGAGCAGGAGATCTTCGTTGAACTGCGAGGCCACTTCCGCCACGAACGTGTGATAGCCCGCCAGTTCGAACGGCTGCGTGCTGTTCGAATAGAAGCTGTGCATCGCGTGCCCCAGCTCGTGCGCGATGGTCGACATGTCGTAGTACTTGCCGTTGTAATTGATGAGCGAGTACGGGTGCACGTCGTAGGCGGCACCCGTGGCATAGGCGCCGGCGCGCTTGCCCAGGTTCGGTAGCAGATCGACCCAGCGCTCGTTGAACGCGCGGTTGATCGTCCGGACGTAGTCGGCGCCGAGCGGCGCCACGGCCGCCGCGACATGGGTCTGCGCCTCTTCCGGCGTATACGACAGATCGACCGATCCCACGAGCGGCGCGTACAGGTCGTAGTAGTGGAGCGTGTCGACACCCAGCATCCGCTTCCGGAGCTTCAGGTATCGATGAAACGACGGAAGATGCCGGTTGACGCCGTCAATCAGGCGCGAGTACACCGGGACTGGAATGTTCGAATAGTCCAGCCGTGCCGCCAGATCGGATTCGTAGTTGCGCGCCTTCGCGTAGAACTGGCTCGCTCGAATCGACCCGCTCAACGTCGAACCCAGCGTCTGGCTGAAACCGCCCAAGGCCTTGAAATAGGCCGACATCACCGCCTCGCGATCGGCGCGATTGGACGAGGCCCGCGCGTTGGCGAACGTCTGCTGGTCGAGCCGCAGCGATTTCCCGTCGGAGAGCGTGACCGTCGGAAACGGAAACTCGGCGTTCAGCAAGAGGCCCGATGTCGTCGACGGCGCGCCTGTGACCGGCGCGGCCGAGGCGAGGAGCTTTTCTTCCGGCTCGCTCAAGGTGTGGCGTTCGCGCCGGAGCAGCTCGTTCACGTAGAACCGGTGCGACGCGAGGCGCGGCTCGGACGAGAGGAAGCGTTGCAGCGTGTCGCCGCCGATGCGCAGGATCTCCGGCTCGATATAAGCGGTCTCCGATCCGAACGTCGTGTAGACGAGCGTCATCTCCTGCCGCATGCCCTGATGGTCGGCTATCCGCGTGTCCTCGTCCGCCTGCAGGTTCGCATAGGCGGACAGCCTGGCGAGCGTCTTTTCGAGTGCCGTCACGCGCTCGAGCGCCGTGGCCAGCGCCGGCGGCGACGTGCCGAGCGTGCCCTTGAACGCGCGCACCGACAGGATGTCCTTCTCGAGTTGTTCCTTCGCGGCGCGCCAGGCCGAGTCCGACGGGTAGATCTGCGTGAGGTCCCACTTGTATTTCTCGGGAACGCTCGCGCGATCGCGTTGCTGAGCCCCCACCGTAACGGACAGCACGACGAGAACGACGACGAGAGCGGCGCGGCTGTGCATACCGAGCTCCTTCTGTACCCTGCTGTACAATCGATCCGTGCAAGCGCCCAGCACGCCGATTATCGTCAAGATCGTCGAGACGAACGAGATCGCGGGCCTCGGCGACGTCATGCTCGAAGCAATGGGCCTCACGGGCGTCATGGCCGTGGGCGCCGCGCTCTTCGGTCTGGTGCTGGCTGTCCTCATTATCAGCTATCGCAAGCTGCGAGCGCGCCTGGACCCGGACGAGGACGCAAAAACCCAGCCGCTGGGCCTCACGCCTACCGAACGGGACTGAAGGTGGAACCTAGAACGAGATGTGAAAGTCCGGCTGAAGCCGGACACTACGTACTATCGAAGAAGCTTTCAGTTTTTAGATTCTAGATTTTAGATTCTAGATTCCGCCGCCATGGCTTCCGCCAGCGCGATCAGCGTGCGGAGGCCGACACCGGTAGGGCCTTTGGGCATGAACGGCTTGTTCTCGACGGCCCACGCGGTGCCGGCGATGTCGAGGTGAATCCACGGCAGGCCGCCGGTGAATTCCCGCAGGAACATCGCCGCGGTAATCGCGCCGCCAAAGCGCCCCGCGGTGTTGATCATGTCGGCGATCTCGCTGCGCAGATCGTCCTTGTACTCCTCGAACAGCGGCAGCGGCCACGCGCGATCGCCGGCGCGTTCGGCGAGCGTCCGCACCTCGTCCACAAATGTCTCCGGCGTGCCGAACAGGCCGGTGGTGAGCCGACCGAGCGCGACGCTGATGGCGCCCGTCAGCGTCGCGATATCGACCAGGTGCGTCGCGCCCAGTTGCTGCGCGTACCAGAGTCCGTCGCCGAGAATGAGCCGTCCCTCCGCATCGGTGTTCACCACTTCGACGGTCTTGCCGGACGCGCTCTTCAGGACGTCTCCTGGCTTGATGGCGCGCCCGCCGGGCATGTTTTCCGCGATCGGAATGACGCCAATCACTCGCACCGGTACGCCGAGCGTCGCGATGGCGCGCACGGCGCAGGCGACGGCCGCGCCGCCGGCCATGTCATCTTTCATGCGATCCATGTCGAGCGCGGGCTTGATGGAGATGCCGCCCGTGTCGAACGTAATGCCCTTGCCGACCAGCCCGAGCACGGGCGATGCCGGCGCTCCAGACGGCTCATGACGAATCGTGACCAGCCGTGGCGGCTCGACGCTCCCGCGGCCGACGCCGAGCAGCATCCCCATGCCGAGACGCTCGAGCGCCTCGTGCTCGAGCACTTCGACGGCCAGCCCTCCACTGCGCGCGAGATCGGCGAGTCGTCCGGCAAACACGGCCGGCGTCAGTGCGTTGCCGGGCTCGTTATCGAGTTGGCGCGCCATGTTGCAGTGCTCGCCGATGACGCGACCACGGCGGGCCGCGTCGGCCGCCATCTGTCTGGCCTGGTCGCTCACCACGATCGCGGCGCCAAGAAGAACGAACGCTGCATCGCCGGACGTCTTGTATTGGCCCGCATCGAATTCGGCGAGCGTCAGCCCCTCGGCGATGGCCTGAATCATCTCCGCGGACTCGAGCGCGCCGTGGGCGCAGAAGGCAATGCGCCCGATCTTCCTTTGCCGCGCGACAAGGCCGATCGCCGTCGCCGCCCGGCGGGCGCGGTCGACCGTAAAACCGGCCCGCGGGCCAAGCCCAACCGCGGCGAGGCGGCGTGCGCGCGACGCACCGGCGACAACGGGCGAAATAAACGTTTCGAACAATTTTGCACTGAACTCATGCGATGCGACCGCGCGATCGATCTCGCCGCCCGTGGCGGCTCCCCACTCGCCGAGCGCGGGCGCCTCGCCCTCGAACGCCGGCACGATTACAAGATCCGTATCCACGCTCTGTGGTGGGCCCGCGAACACATCCATGGGTTTGGATTCTATTGCACTCTTGCCCTCTGCAATCCGGGGCGGTAGGATGGCATTACATGCTGCGCCCACTTCTGGCGATGGCGTTCTTCTCGGTTTTGCTCATCGTCAATTCGAGCGTGCCTGTCGCCCAATCCGACAAAGACGAGCAGAAGTCCGACAAGGAAGACCCGAAGAAAGAACCGAAGCGGCCTTCCCTCTCGCTCAAGGCGACGCCCGTAACCGGAATGGTGCCCGCACGTATTTCCGCGACCGCGGAATTCAAGGGTGGAGACGACGACTTTCAGGACTACTACTGCCCGTCGATCGAGTGGAACTGGGGCGACGGAACGGTCTCGGAAGCCTCGAGCGACTGCGAACCATATGAAGCCCGTGTGTCGCAGATCAAGCGCCGGTATACGCAGTCCCACACCTACAAGCGCCCCGGCGCGTTCCGCATCGTCTTCCGGCTGAAGCACCGCGACCGGGTGCTGACCTCGCAGACCACGCTCGTCAGGCTGCTTGGAGGGGGATTCTGACGGCCGTGCCCTTGTCAATCCGATAGGCGCGCACATCTTCATCCACGAGCGACACAATCAGATACACGAAGTCAGCGCCGCTGGTGGCCTCCGCGATGTCGGTGGCCGAAGGGATGGCCGCGCTGGCGGGATGCGAGTGATAGGCGCCAACCACCTCCAGGCCGTCGGCGCGCGCGCCACGAATCGCCCTGAAGTGATCGGCGGGATCGATCGAATAGCGCGTCGGCGCCGCGTCGAGATTCGCCGCGCGGACGGTGCGGACCACTGAATCGCCAGAGCCGACGAGCAGGCCGCAGCATTCGCGCGGCGCCGTTTCGCGCGCATGGTGCAGGATGTCGGAAAGCGCCGACGCCGCAATCTGCATGCGCCTGTTCACTGATTCTTTTTAGCGGCGAGCACCTCGCGCCAGGAATTCGCCGACGCGAACACGGCTTCGATCGACTGCCCCGTTTCGAGATCCGCGCGAAGCTCGCCCAGCACGGCAATCAGCGCATCGAGCGCCGCCCCGAGCTCGTCGGCGTTGGTGGCCGACACTTCCTTCCAGATGTCCGCGGGGCTCGACGCCAGGCGGGTGGTGTCCTGCAACCCGCGCCCGCTCAAGCTCAGGCCGTCGCTTCCCGCCGCCTGTCCGACGACCTGCATGAGGGCGCTGACGGTGAGTTGAGGAAGATGGCTGATGAAGGCGAGCAGACGATCGTGCTCTTCGGGCGAAACCGCGCGCGGGAGGGCGCCAAGGCCGGAGGCAAACGACATCAGTTTGTCGAGCGCCTGAACGTCGTGACCCGGGGTCGGCGTAAAGAGCCACGGGCGTCCGGTAAAGAGATCCGGGCGGGCGTGTTCGATGCCGCCGCGGGCCGCGCCGCCAAGGGGGTGCCCGCCGAGAAACGTCAGGCGATCGGGAAGCGCCTTTGCGGCGTCCACCATCTGCCGCTTCGTACTGCCGGTATCGGTCACGACCGCGGCGCCAGCCACGTTGTCTTCCAGCTCGCGCAACAGCTCGAGGTTCTGCTGAATGGGCGCCGCAAGAATGACGAGGTCGGCGTCGGCGAGCACGATCGGGTCGTCGGCGGCGACGTCGATGGCGTGGAGGATCATCGCGCGCTCGAGCACGTCCTTGCGATCGACGCCGATGACGAGTCCCGCCGGCCACGTCTGACGGGCGGCCAGTGCGATCGATCCGCCGATGAGACCGAGACCGACGATGCCGACACGTTGAAAGATCGGCGTCTGCCCGGGACTGCGCCCCGGCTGCAGCACCGGCAGCTGCTTCCCCTCAGGCACTCTTCCAATCTCCCAATCTGCGAATCTACCAATCTGCCAATTCTTAACGCCCCCAGCCGCGCTTCACTACGGGCTCCACGCAGATGCTGCGTCCAATTGCCGGGGCGATGATGCGAAGCTCGGCCATCACGCGATCGAACTGCGCCGGGAACATCGACTGAGCGCCGTCGCTCAACGCCTTGTCCGGATTGCAGTGGACCTCCACGATGATCCCGTCCGCGCCGGCGGCCACCGATGCGCGTGCCATGGGCGCCACCTTGTTGCGCATGCCCGTCGCATGGCTCGGGTCGGTGATGATCGGCAAATGGCTCAGCTTCTTGATGACCGGAATCGCCGAGATGTCGAGCGTGTTTCGCGTGTAGCTTTCGAACGTGCGGATGCCGCGCTCGCACAGGATGACGTCGTTGTTGCCGCCCGCGAGGACGTACTCCGCGGAGAGGAGCCACTCCTCGATGGTCGCGGCGATGCCGCGCTTCAACAGCACGGGCTTCCGGGTGCGCCCCAGTTCCCGCAGCAGCGTGAAGTTCTGCATGTTCCGGGCGCCGACCTGGTAGATGTCCGAGTACCGCCCCACGACCTCAATCTGGCTGACGTCCATGACCTCGGACACGAGCTTCATGTTGTGCTGATTGGCGGCCGCCCGCAGCATCCGCAGGCCTTCCTCGCCCAGCCCCTGGAAGCTGTACGGCGAGCTGCGCGGCTTGAACGCCCCGCCTCGGAGGATCTTCGCGCCGGCTTTCTTGACCGCCGCGGCGGTCGTGAAGACCTGCTCTTCGCTCTCGGCCGAGCATGGCCCGGCCATGACGATGACCTCGTCACCGCCGATCCGCACATCGTCGATCACGACCACCGTCCCTTCGGGTCTGAAGGTGCGGCTCGCGAGCTTGTACGGCTCGGTAATGCGCAGTACCTCGTGCACGCCGTCCATGACGGAGATCAATGCCGAATCCACTTTGTGTGCTCCTACGACACCGAGGACGGTGCGGTTCACGCCCGTCGATCGATGTACATCCATGCCTGCGTCAACCAGAGTCGCGACGACTTTTTCGATCTGCGCCTCGGTTGCCCGCTCTTCCATCACCACTACCATGGCTATCGATCCTCCACTTTTCCAGCTTGCCCGGCCGACGCGTCATCGCGAAAGCGGGCCGAGTTATGTGCCGTGGCGCGCTCGATGCGCCGCGCCTCGTCGATAATCCGCTCGAATACCCGAACGATCGCGTCACCCTCGAGCGGGCTCCCCGTGTGCTTGCCGTGCGAGCGCACGTGGTGCAGCACCTGCGCCTCGCGATCGGGCTGGTACACTTCGAGGCCGAGCACCTGCTTCAACTTGCCGATCTCGAGCGCGCAGTGCGCGCGCTCGCTGAGCAGCTCGACCAGCCGTTCATCGAGTTGATCGATCCGCTGCCTGAGCTCGTCGATTGTCATCAATCCCCTCGCCGCCATTCTTGAGCCAGCGAACATACGATTCTACCTTCTCCGTCAGATCCGGCCCCTTCCCGGCCTCGGCGATGACCTTCACGAGGCCGCTGCCCACGACCGCCGCATCGGCGAACCGGCCGATCTGCCGCACGTGATCGGGCGACGAGATGCCGAACCCGAGCGCGATCGGCAGCGACGTCACCCGGCGCATGCGGCCCGCCAGCGCCTCGGCGCCGTCCGCAACCGTGTCGCGCGTGCCGGTGACGCCCAGCCGCGAGATGCCGTAGAGAAACCCCCTGCCGAGCGCGGCCGCCTGCGTCATCCGCGCATCGGTGGTCGTCGGGCTCAACAGAAAGATCATGTCGATGTCGCGCACGGCCATCGCGTCGCGAAAGCTTCCGGCTTCCTCGATCGGCAGATCGAGGAGGAGCACGCCGTCCACCCCGGCCTCACGCGCGCGATCGCCGAACGTGTCAACGCCCATCCGCAGCACCGGGTTGGCGTAAGTGAACAGCACAATCGGCGCCGTGATCGTGGAGCGAACCCTCCGAACGAGATCGAGGACGGCCGCCGCCGTCGTGCCTGCGGCCAGTGCCCGCTCTGCTGCGCGCTGGATGACAGGGCCATCCGCGAGCGGCTCGGAAAACGGGATCCCCACCTCGAGCAGATCCGCACCCGCGCGGTCGAGCGCGCAGAGAATCTCACCCGAGCGCGCCAGATCCGGATCGCCCGCGGTGACGTAGGTCACCAGCCCCGTTCGCTTGTCCTCGCGGATGCGATCGAACGCCTGCGAAATCCTAGACACGGGCCTGACCGCCTTCCTGGCCCACGAGTCGGGCGACGCTGTCGACGTCTTTGTCGCCGCGGCCCGACAGGTTGACCAGCACGAACGCCGACGGCCCGAGATCCTGCGCCAGCCGGCAGGCGTAGGACACGCCATGTGCCGATTCGAGGGCCGGGATGATCCCTTCGGTCCGCGCCAGTTGCTGGAATGCGTCGAGCGCATCGTTGTCGCCAATCCACGAGTACTCCGCGCGTCCCATATCGCGCAGCCACGCGTGCTCGGGGCCGACGGCCGCGTAGTCGAGACCTGCCGAAACCGAGTGCGTCAGCTCGATGTTGCCGTTCGCGTCCTGCAGGATGTAGGTGCGGGTCCCCTGAAGCACGCCGGCCAGCCCGGTCGCGAACCGTGCGGCATGCCGGCCGGCCGACAGGCCTTCTCCGCCCGCTTCCACGCCAATCAAGCGCACCGACTCATCCTTGATGAACGCATCGAAGATGCCGAGGGCATTGCTGCCGCCACCCACGCAGGCGACCACGGCGTCTGGCAGGCGGCCGTTCATCTCTTGAAATTGCGCGCGCGCTTCGCGGCCGATGACCGATTGAAATTCCCGGACCATCAGCGGGTATGGGTGCGGCCCGAGCACCGAGCCCAGCAGGTAGTAACTGTCGGTCACGTTGGTCACCCAGTCGCGCATGGCTTCGTTGATCGCGTCCTTCAGCGTGCGGCTGCCCGCAGACACACCGCGCACGGTCGCGCCAAGCAGCCGCATGCGCACGACGTTGAGCGCCTGGCGAGCCATGTCGTCGGTCCCCATGTAAACGTCGCATTCGAGCCCGAGCAGCGCGCAGACGGTCGCCGTCGCCACACCGTGCTGTCCCGCGCCTGTCTCGGCAATGACGCGTGTCTTGCCCATGCGGCGGGCGAGCAGCGCCTGTCCGAGCGCGTTGTTGATCTTGTGGGCGCCGGTATGCGCCAGGTCCTCGCGCTTCAGGAAGATGCGCGCCGCCGGCCGCGGCAGCGACGCTCTCAAGCGCTCCGCCTCGTACACCGGCGTCGGGCGACCGACGTACTCCGCGAGCAACCGATCGAACTCGGCCAGGAATGCGAGGTCGCCGCGCGCGTCGAGATACGCACGCTCCAGCTCCTCGACAGGAGCGACGAGCGTCTCGGGCACGAATTTGCCGCCGTATTCCCCGTAGTAGCCCCGCGCGTTCGGGTCGCGGTGGCCGAATCGTGGATCAGTCATGCAGGGCCTCGAAGAAGCTTCTCATTCGATTCGGATCCTTGATTCCCGGCGACGATTCCACGCCCGACGACACGTCGATGCCATACGGTCGCACGGAACGAATCGCCAGCTTGACGTTGGCGGCGTTCAAGCCGCCAGCGAGAATCGCGGGACGCATCGCCGCGATGTCGCGCGCCACGTCCCAGTTCACCGTCTTGCCCGTCCCCCCCCGCCTCTCCGGATCGTGCGCGTCCAGAAGGAGCACGATATCGGAATCGAACTCACTGACGTTCACCGCGCCGCCATTCTTGAGGCCGATGGCCTTGATCACCCTTCGCGGGACGTCGGGCGCGCTGGCGGAGAGCCGCACCTTCAACTCGCGGCAGAATTCCGGCACTCTCGTGCCCATGGAGCTGCGCGACGTCCAACCCGGCCTCGTCCATGACCCGCGCGATCTGTTCTGCCGTCTCGTCAACGAACACGCCGACTTTGGCAACGCCGGCCGGTACACCCGCCGCGATCGCCCTGGCTGCCTGCGGGTCGATCCGGCGAGGGCTGTCCGGCCAGAACACGAATCCCACGGCGCGGGCCCCGAGACCAATCGCCAGCTCAGCATCCTGCGGGCGGGTGATGCCGCAAATCTTCACCAGCAGATTCGTCACGCGCCCGCGCCTTTCAGCAAATCGCCAAGCGCGAGGCCGGGATCGTCGGCGGTCATGAACCGCTCGCCCACGAGAAACGCGTCGTAGCCGGCCGCGCTCAGCCGCTGCAGGTCATCGGCCGCTTTCAGGCCGCTCTCGGCCACGGCAATAACGTCTTCGGGAATCTGCTCGACCGCCCTCTGGCTGACGTCGGTATCGACGGCCAGTGTTCGCAGATTGCGATTGTTGACGCCGACAATCGAGGCCCCGGCGTCGATCGCCATCGGCAGCTCGGCCAGGTCGTGAATTTCCACCAGCACATCGAGGCCCGCATCGGAGGCCGCTTGGTGCAGCTCTGTCAGCGCGTCGATCGTCAATCCGGCCACGATCAGCAGAATGGCGTCGGCGCCGGCTGCGCGCGCTTCGAGAATCTGATACCGGTCGACGATGAAGTCCTTACGGAGCAGTGGAAGTTGCGTGGCCTGGCGCACCGCCACCAAGTGATCGAGGCACCCATCGAAAAACGCCGGCTCGGTCAGGACCGAAATTGCCGCGGCTCCGGCGCGTTCGTAGGACGAAGCGATCGCCGCCGGCGCGTAGTCACGTCTCAGCACACCCGACGATGGCGATCGGCGCTTGCACTCGGCAATGACATTGACGCGTCCGGCTTTCACAAGCGCGGTCCGGAACGCGCCGCGGCGAGGTTCGACGGCGGCAGCTCTACGCTCCATCTCACCGAGCGGCACGTCGCTCGACCGGACGCTGACCCCACGCCTCGTCGAGGCGACGATCGCAGCAAGGATGTCCGGCGCCTGCACGGTCGAGGTCATGCCGCCCCCTGGCCCTTCGACGCGGCGACCATGGCGTCGAGCTTGGCGCGGACGGCACCAGAATTGATTGCCGCCGCCGCCCGTTCGATGCCCTCGCGAACCGACGAGGCCACGCCCCCGACAAAGAGCGAGGCCCCCGCGTTCAACAGCACGACGTTCCGTCGCGGTCCTTTCTCGCCGGCGAGAATCTCGCGCACAATCCCCGCGTTGGTCGCGGCATCTCCTCCCCGCAGGTCGTTCGGCTCGGCCCTGGGAATACCGAAATCCGATGGATGCACGTAGAACGTCGAGACCGAGCCGTCGCGGCACTCCGAAATCTTCGTATGACCGGTCGTTGACAGTTCGTCGATGCCATCGGCGCCGTGAACGACCCACGCGCGCGTCGAGCCGAGAAGCATCAGCGACCGCGCGATGAGCTCCGTCAACTCGGAGTGTGGAACGCCCACGAGCTGGCGTCGCGTGCCCGCGGGATTGGTGAGGGGTCCGAGCAGATTGAAGGCCGTACGCACGGCGAGCTCGCGCCGCACGGGAGCCGCGTGACGCATCGATGGGTGGAACGTCGGCGCGAAGAAGAATGCGATCCCCACCTTGTCGAGCGACTCCTCGACGACAGCGGGATCTGCACCGATGTTCACGCCGAGCGCCTCGTACACGTCGGCACTCCCGCACTGGCTCGACACCGATCGGTTGCCGTGCTTGGCGATGCGCAGGCCCGACGCCGCGGCCACGAGCGCCGCTGCGGAGGAGATATTGAACGTGCCCGCCCGATCGCCGCCGGTGCCGCACGTGTCGAACACGTTGTCGAAGGTTCTGGACAACTGCACAGCGTTGGCCCGCATGGTTTTCGCCAGGCCGACGATTTCGGCAGGGCGCTCACCCTTCATCGTCAAACCGATGAGCAGCGCGCCAATCTGCGCCGGCGTGGCGTCGCCGCTCATGATCGCGGCCATCGCCTCGGCCGATTCCTCGACCGAGAGATTCTCCCGCCGCATCAGCTTCTCGAGCACTCCGGCAATCTTCATAGGTTCAGAAAGTTGCGCAGAAGATGCTGGCCTTCGCGCGTCATGATTGATTCCGGGTGGAACTGCACGCCGTGGATCGGGAGCGTCCGGTGCCGCAGCGCCATGACGGTCCCGTCGTGGTCGACCTGGGCGGCCACCTCGAGATCGGCCGGCCAGCCTTTCCGGTCGACGATCAGCGAGTGATAACGGGCCACGTTGAGCGGGCTTACAATGCCCGCAAACACTCCCTGGCCGTCGTGGCTGATGCTCGACGTTTTGCCGTGCATCGGCACGCTTGCGCGAACGACATCCCCGCCGAACGCCATCCCGATGGCCTGGTGTCCAAGGCACACGCCCAGAAGCGGCGTCGTGGGGCCGAACGTCTTGATCACGTCGATCGTGATGCCCGCCTGCTCGGGGCGTCCCGGTCCCGGCGAAATGACGATGCGCTCGGGTTTGAGCGCGGCGATCTCGTCGAGCGTGATCTCGTTGTTCCGCCGCACGAACGGCTGCGCGCCGAGCTCGCCCAGATACTGGACGAGGTTGTACGTGAACGAATCGTAGTTGTCGATAACTAGGATCATTTCAATGTTCTAGTCTGCCAATCTACCAATCTGCGAATCTACCAATGAGGGCCTCGCTAGAGGCCCTCCTGGGCCAGCTCGAGGGCTCTGATGAGCGCCCGCGCCTTGTCCTGCGTCTCCTGGTACTCCGCCTGCGGATTCGAATCGGCCACGATCCCGGCGCCCGCCTGCACCATGGCCCGGTGCCCGGTAATCACCAGCGTGCGGATCGTGATGCAGAAATCCAGATTCCCCGCGAAATCGAGATAGCCGACCGCCCCCGCGTAGATGCCCCGGCGATCGGGTTCGAGCTCCGCGATGATCTCCATCGCGCGCACCTTCGGCGCGCCCGACACGGTGCCCGCAGGAAAGCACGCGACGAGCGCATCCAGCCGGTCCTGGTCGTCCGCGAGCTTGCCCTCGACGATCGACACGAGATGCATGACGTGCGAGTACTTCTCGAGTCCCATGAACTGCGGCACGCGCACCGTGCCGAACTGCGACACGCGCCCCAGATCGTTGCGGCCGAGATCGACGAGCATCACGTGCTCCGACCGCTCTTTTTCGTTCCGCTTCAGCTCCTCGGCGAGGCGTGTGTCTTCTTCGTCGGTCTTCCCGCGCGGGCGCGTGCCCGCAATCGGATGGGTCTGCGCCATCCCGCCCTCGACGCGCACGAGCATCTCGGGCGACGAGCCCACGATCGACACGGGGCCCATCCGAAGGAAGTACATGTAGGGCGACGGGTTGACGTGCCGGAGGGCGCGATACACCGTAAAGGGGTCCGTGCTGATCTCCGCCTCGAACCGCTGCGACAGCACCACCTGGTAGATGTCCCCGGCGGCGATGTATTCCTTGGCCGTCTTCACCATCTCGAGGAAGCGTTCGCGCGGAATGTTCGAGCGCACCTCGACGGCATGGCCCGGCTTTGGATGCGGGTGCGACAGGTCGCGCCGCAGCTCGCGTTCCAGGAAGTCGATCTTCGTGCACGCGAACTGATACAGCGCCTCGAGGTCGTCGTCGGGCGTAATGCGCGCGTTCGCGATGATCAGGATGCGATGCTGGACGTGGTCGAAGGCCAGCACCGTATCGAAAATCATGAACCCGGCTTCGTCCCTCAGTGCCGGATCGGGCTGCCCATTCGGCTGCAGTGTGACCGGCTCGAACCACGCCGCTGTGTCGTATCCGAGATAGCCGACCGCGCCGCCGGTGAACCGCGGCAATTCAGGGACGAACGGCGAGCTGAAGTCCGCCATCATCCGCCGCAGCACCGTGACGAACTCTTCGGCGCTCTCGCTCGTGACGCCCGCCTTTTCGACGATCGTCTGGCCGTCGCGCGCGCGGAGCATGACGAACGGATCCTTGCCCAGGAACGAATAGCGGCCGACGTGCTCGCCACCCTCCACGCTTTCGAGCAGGAAGGCGTAGTCTGAATGTTCGGCGATGCGCAGGAACGCCGAGACCGGGGTCAGCAAATCGGCAACGAGCTCCTTCACCACGGGAACGAAGGTGCTGCGCCTCGCAAGCTCGACGAAGGTTTCGAACGATGTCTGTTTCATAACTGTTGGTCCGGCTGAAGCCGGACACTACGTACTGACTAAAGCCGGACACTACGTACCGATCACTGCGCGAAGCGCGGCCTCGCGCATCAAGCCGGCTGGAGGCCGTTTGCCCAGCCACCATTCCGACTGGTCCTCCGCCTGCGCCACGAGCATGTCGAGGCCGCCAATGACGCCGCACCCGGCGGCTGCCGCTTCCGTCAACAGCCGCGTATCCATCGGGTTGTAGACGAGGTCGTAGACCACGCGACCGTCGAATGCGCCTTCGAACGGCGTCTCGTCGACGTTTGGAAACATCCCGACGGGCGTGGTGTTCACCAGCAGATCCCAGCTCGCCGGCGCCACCGGAAACGCTGCCGCGTCTCCCCCACACAATGCCGCGACGTTCTTCGCGCGTCCGCGGTTTCTGCCGTAGACGGTGATCGTGCTGCCAGCCGAGGCCAGCGCCACCGCGACCGCACGGGCCGCCCCGCCGGTTCCCAGAATGGCCGCGCGGGCGCCCTGGAGATTCAGCCGCCCGGCCAGCGGCGCGAGAAAGCCGCTCACGTCCGTGTTCCGCGCCTCCCACCGAAGGCCATTTCGGCGATATGTATTCACCGCACCAACCTTCGTGGCGAGGTCGTCGACGTCGGCGGCGCGCTCAAACAGATCGACCTTGTAGGGAATCGTGATGCTCACACCCTGCACGCCGAGGGCCGTGGCGAAGATCGTGAAGTCGTCGGCACTCGACGCGACAAGCGGCAGATAGATCGCATCGACGCCCGCGGCGCGGAAGGCTGCGTTGTGCATGGCCGGCGAGGCCGAGTGCGTCAGCGGCGACCCGACCACCCCGTAGATCGCCGTGGAATCCGTGACCTCGCGGAACCTGAACTCGTCGAGCATCCGCTCGGCGGGAATCATCCCGGGGGCATGGGCGTCGCCGGCATACGTCCAGTGCGAATGGAAATGGGCCGCGAGCAGGCGCGTCGGGGCGCCGACCGGACCCATCCCAATCAGCACGGTGTTCCGGGCACGCTCGAGCTGCAGGAGGTGAAGGTTGTCGGAAAGCGAGCGGGCCGTGATGGCCACCTTGACGATTTCGGCACCCGCCGCCCGCATCGTCCGCACACGTTCGGGCAGATCCCTGGGAATCCCCTCGAAGTCGTGCGACGACAGGACGATGCGCTTCCCGCCGGTCGAGGCGATCAGCTCGGACGCGAACGCCGCCTTGAACTCCAGATCGACGTATTCCGCGCCCCGCTGGAGCGCGCAGTCGAGCAGCTTCCTGCGCTCCGATTCCGCGTCCTTGAACGCCCCGCCTTCCCACTCGGGCCGGCACGTCACGATGCAGGGGCTCATCCGCCCCGCCAGCGCGCCGGTCACGTCGGGGTCGCTCACCGAGTCGAGGCGCAGCTCGACGAGGTCGGCGCCCGCCTGGGACGCCGCGTCGCGCCGGCGGCGCAGCTCTGCCGTTGTGGGTGCGGCAACGGTGATGACAAACAGCGGTTTGGACATAAAAAAAGCCTCTTCAACCTGTCGGCTGAAGAGGCTTGGTTGGCTCCGGGTGACGTCGGTCTCAGGCCAAGGCAGTTGCCCCTTCAGTCTGGGCGTAATACCACCATCCAAAACCAAACGAGAAATTCCCACGCGATTCGTGCGCAATCACGATCGGCTTGGGCTTGCGTTTGGTCGAGGCCATGAAGCCGTGACGATAGCAGGAAGCCTTTGAAAATGTCAAGACATGTGCCACTATACTTAAAAGGATTTCCCAATAGATTCAACAACATGAAGAGACTTCTATTCGCCCTCTCCGTGAGCCTGGCGCTCGTCGCGGTGTCGCTGCCGGCGGCTCCGCCGTACTATCCCCTCGACCAGGTCAAGGCGGGCGTCGAAGCCACGGGCTACACGGTCTGGCAGGGCGACAAAATCGAACCGTTCAAGGTCCACATCATCGGCGTGCTGCGGAATGTCATCGGACCCAAGCGCGATCTGATTATTGCGAAGCTCGAGGGAGGACCGCTCGCCGAAACGGGTGTCATCGCCGGCATGAGCGGGAGCCCCGTTTACATCGACGGTCAGCTGGTGGGCGCCGTCTCGTACTCGCTCGGACAGTTTGCCAAGGAACCCATCGCGGGCATCACGCCGATTGCTGAAATGATCGATGCGGCCATGCTCGACACGCCAAGGCCGGCCGGCACCCGCGCCCGTCTCGAAATGCCGGTCACCCGAGAGAGTGTCGCCGCGGCCTTACGTGCCTCGCTGTCGTGGACGCGGCCGTTTGCCGATCGCCCCGGCGATGTCCAGACATTCGGCGGCGGCATCGACCGGCAGGTCGCGACGATGCTCCGGCCTATCGCCACCCCCCTGAATCTCGGCGGATTGTCGCCAGAGCTGGCCGATATGGTCGGTTCGGCGTTTCGCGACTTCGGCTTCCTGCCGGTCGCCGGCGCGGCCGCGGGACAGGCCACCGGCGCAAGCAACGCCCCTCTGCGCCCTGGCTCGGCCGTTGGCGTGAACATCGTGAGCGGCGACTTCAACATGGGCGCGACCGGAACGGTGACCGAAGTCATCGGCAATCGTGTCTACGCATTCGGCCATCCGTTCCTCAGCCTCGGCCCCATCGCATTTCCGATGACCCAGGCGTACGTCCATACCCTGCTGCCGAGCCTGACGTCCTCTATGAAGATCGCGACGCTCGGCGACGTCGTCGGCACCGTTCAGCAGGATCGCGCCACGACCATCGCCGGGCTGACGGGCGCCGCCCCATCCACGATTCCAGTCAAGCTCTCGCTCGAGTCCGATCGCGGGTACAACAAACAGTTCGAGTTCCGCATCGTGAACGACCAGATGCTGACGCCGCTCTTTACGTACGTCTCGATCGTGAGCACGCTCACCTCGTACGAGCGGGAGACGGGGGCCGCCACGTTCAACATGAAAGGCACGATGAACGTGAGATCCCATGGCGCGATCAAGTTCGAGGATCTCTTCTCGGGCAACAGCGCGTCGCTCAACGCGGCGGGCTCGGTCATGGCGCCGCTCACGTTCCTGCTCGACAACGACTTCGAGCCGATTCAGATCGAGTCGGTCGATCTGGTCATCCAGTCGACCGAGCAGCCGCGGACGGCGACCATCGAGCGCGTCTGGCTCGACGGCATCCGCGCGCGGGCCGGCCGTTCCGTGCCGTTGAAGGTCCTCATGCGGACGTATCGCGGCGATGAAGTCATCCACACTGTGCCGCTCGAGATCCCGGCCAACGCGACGGGATCGCTCTCCGTCATGGTGTCTGACGGGAACCGGCTGGCGCAGTGGGAGCGCCGGGAAGTCCGACAGCCGGCCGAACCGCGCAGTGTGCCGCAATTGATGCGCGCGCTGAACACCACCCGTAAGAACAACCGTCTCTACGTGCGCCTGCTCGCGGCCGACGCTGGTGCCGTCATCCGGGGAGAGCCGCTGGCGTCGCTGCCGCCGTCGGTGCTCGGCGTCCTCGAGGCCGATCGCAGCACGGGCGATTTCGTCCCCCTGCGCAACGCGACGCTCGGCGAATGGAACCTCCCCACCGAGTACGCGGTGGTCGGGTCCCGTATGCTGACCATCAACCTCGAGTAAGGACCGCATGCGTCCATTTCAGCGAAATCTTCTCGCACTCGCTCTAGTTGCGGCTGCCGCCGGAGCGGTGTCGGCCTCGAAGCCGGTCTTCTGGCAAACCGCGACGCTCAACGACTTTCTGCGCGGTGAGGTCGAGAACCTGTCGGTCGACAGTCACGGCCGTCTGGTGCTCGGGCCGGCCACCGAACTGGTTGCCGAAACGACAGCGCCGTTCCTGTGGGCCATGGCGCTCGCGCCGGATGGCTCCATCTACGTCGGTACCGGCAACGAGGGCAAGGTCCTGAAGGTTGACGGCGCCGGCAAGACGTCGACGTTCTTCGATTCAACCGAGCTCGAAGTGCACTCGCTCGCTCTGGCACCCGATGGCACGCTGTACGCGGCCACGTCGCCTGACGGACGTATTTACAAGATCGATCGCAGCGGCAAAAGTGCGCCGTACTTTGATCCAGACGACAAGTACATCTGGAGCCTGGCGCTCGATCCGAAGGGCAACCTCTACGCAGGCACGGGCGAGAAAGGTCTGATCTACAAGATCACCCCCGACGGCAAGGGCAGCGTCTTCTACGCCACGAAGGCGACGCACGTCATCACGCTCGCGTTCGATCGCACCGGACAACTTCTGGCGGGCACCGAGGGCAGCGGGCGCCTCTTCCGCATCGATCCGGCCGGCAAAGCCTTTCTGTTGCTCGATTCGACGTTTCAGGAGATCCACGCCATCCGGCTTGATCAAGAGGGAAACATCTATCTCGCGGCACTCAGCGGACGGACGTCGCCCACGGCCCAGCCCTCCGCGTCCCCTGCTGCCGATACGGCGGCCTCATCCGCCCGCGAGCCTGTTCCGACCGTCACAACCGAAGTGACGGCGATCGCCGTTGTCGACACCGGCGCCGCCTCGATCGCGACTTCTGAAACGCCGGCCCGCGAGGATCGCCGCAGCGGCCGCGGCGCCATCTATCGGATTCGGCCCGATGGGTTGTGGGACATTCTCTGGGAATCGGGTGAAGACTCGCCGTACGACCTGATGTTCGATCCGAACGGCTCGCTGATTGTCGGAACAGGCCGCAACGGCAAGCTGTACGGCTTGAGCGGCGATCCCGTGACAGCCACGCTGTTGATGCAGGCCTCGGCGCAACAGGTGACCGGCTTCGCGCGCGACGCCAAAGGCGCCGTGTATTACGCGACCTCGAATCCGGGGAAGGTCTTCAAGCTTTCGTCGCAGCGCGCGGCGGAAGGCACCTACACGTCGCTCGTGCGCGACGCGCAGACCGTTGCCGACTGGGGCACGTTGAGCTGGCGCACCTCGCTGCCGGTGGGTGCTCGCGTCGATGTGTTTACGCGGTCGGGCAACACCGCCACGCCTGATGACACCTGGAGCACCTGGAGCGGACCGTATTCGGTCGCAACCGGCGAAGAGATCAAGAGCCCCAATGCGCGCTATCTGCAATGGAAAGCGGTACTGACAGGCAAGCAGAACAGCCCTGTCCTGACATCCGTATCCGCGGCCTACGTACAGCGCAATCTGCGGCCCAAGGTTACGAGCCTGACCGTTCATCCGGCGGGAACGGTGTTCCAGAAGCCCTATCCCACGGGCGATCCGGACATTGCCGGCTTCGACGACCAGGCGCCCGATCGACGCATTCTGAGCACCACGGGCAACAATCCGGTCAGCTCCTCGCCCCTCGGGCGCCGGGTGTATCAACGCGGGCTCCAGACCTTCGTCTGGCGGGCGGAAGATGCCAACGACGATGAGCTGCGCTACGAGATTCTCTACCGGCGCGAAGGCGAGACGACGTGGAAGTCGCTGAAGAGCGATCTCGAAGACGAGATCTTCGTCTGGGATACGACGTCGGTTCCCAACGGCACGTATCTCGTCAAGGTGGTCGCGTCGGATCAGGCTTCGAACACGCCCGGAGCGGCGCTCGAAGGCGACCTCGAGAGCTCGGCGTTCGACATCGATAACGGTCCGCCTGCTGTGGTCGTCACCTCGTCGCGCCCGGCCAACGGCCGCACAACGATTCAGTTCGAGGTGCGCGACGACTGGTCTTCGATCTCGAAGGTGGAATACTCGCTCGATGCGCAGCGCTGGCTGGTGGTGTATCCGCGGGACGGGATCTTCGATTCGCGCAACGAGCAATTCGAGCTGACGCTCGACAACGCCGACGCCGCCAGGGGGCTCATCATTCGCGCGTACGATGCGAAGAACAACTCGGCGACGGCGCGGGGGGATGTCGCTACAACCAAGTAAGGAAAAAAGAAGACGGAAAATGGAATAGTTCCGTCTTCCTTTTTCCTTACAGGCTTTTTCTAAAGCATTTTCCAACCGTCCACGCGCACGTGCACGTAGGCGCGGAGGGGCGCCCGGACGGTTGTGTGAGACACCAGCCAGACCACGTTCTGCGGGACCGGCGTGCCGGCGGCACGGGCGGGCTCGAAGCGCGCAGTGGCCGCGGCATTCAGCAGCTCTGACAATTGATCGTGCGAGGGAAGTTCGCGCCGCCCGTGGCTGCGCTCGCCGATGAGCTCGAGCCCCTCGAGATAGCCGTCGGTCGTGACGAGCGCGGTAAACGCCACCTCTTCGTCATCACCATTCACGACCGTCGCGGGCATGATGGCGTCGGCATAGGCGCGCGGGAGCACTTCGACGGCCGGAAGGTAGATATCGGTGGTGCGGGCGCGCGCGCTGAGCGTCATCGCGGCCTTCAACGACTCCGGATGCCGGATGGGGCTCTGGGCCACCAGAAACGCCCCCAGGGCCAGGCACATCGACATGACGACCGACACGCCGATACACGCGGACGTGCGGCGCACGTCGTCGAAGAGATCGAGGATGGTCTGCGCCAGCGAGGCCCGCTCTTCCGCGTTCCACCGCTCGATGACGTCGGTCTGCAGACGGCTCAGCCCCGGCATGACCGCCACGTCCTCGATACGCGCGGTCGCTTGAAGCGCCGAGCTCATGGATTCCACGTCGTCCGCTTCGAGGCGGCACGAGGGGCAGGCCTCGAGGTGATCGGCGATCGCGATGCGATCGGCCACCGGCAGCTCCTCGTCGTAGAAGGCCGAAAGCTCCGTGCGTACACGCTGGCAGGTCCAGGTCAGCATCGCAGGTCTCCCAGCTCTTCGCGCAGCGCCTGACGGGCGCGCGTCAGCCTCGACTTGACGGTGCCGACCGGGAGCCCAAGGGAGAACGCGATCTCTTCGTATCTCAACCCTTGAACCTCGCGCAGCACCAGCGCCGTGCGCTGCTCGAACGGCAGGTGCTGGATCGCCGTTTTGAGCCGCACGCCGAGCTCCTTGCGCGTCAGTTCCCGATCTGGCGTGCAGGCTTCGGCGCCGAGCACCATCTCGCCGTGATCGCGGATGTGCTCGTCGAGCGACACCTGATTTGAACGCTGCCGCCGCCGCCACCAACGCTGACGATTACGCACCTGGTTGACGACGATCCGGAAGATCCAGGTTCGGAGCGACGACTGCCCTCGGAAGCGGTGCAGCGTGCGGAAGACGCGTAAAAAGACTTCCTGGGACAGGTCGAGCGCTTCTTCGCGATCGCCCAGGAGGTGGGTTGCCAGGCCCAGTACCAAACGGTGGTGTTCGGCGACCAGGGCCGCATGCGCCGTCTCGTCACCGGCGAGACAGCGCTCGATGAGCACCGCTTCGCCGCTGGCGACCTCGGACGTCCAACCTATTGCACCGGCCGGCTTAGCTGAAAAATCTCCTGCCACAGGGTCGCCTCCGAATATAGCAGGTTCTACAGGATTGGACACTCCGCCCGGCGGAATGTTCCCTTCCTTACCTCCCACTCCCCTGACGTTTTTGGTACCATCTGGCTGGGTGAAAAAGCTCGTCGCGACCGTCATCGTCATCGCCGGCCTGGCGGCGGCCGGTTTCCTGGCCGACCAGGCGATCGAACGGGACCAGGATTACGACCGCCTCATCGAGCTGGGCGACGACGCCATGAGCCGGGAGCAGACGTTCGTGGCGATCGAGCACTACAGCGGCGCCATCGCGCTCAAGCAGGGGTCGATGCTGGCCTATCTGAAGCGCGGCGAGGCCCACCAGCGCCGGGGGGACACCCCCGAGATGCTGTCGTCGGCCCTTCGCGACCTGCGAACCGCGGCGGCGCTCGACCCCGGCTCCACCCGGACGCTCGAACGGCTCGGCGACGTCAACTTCCAGCTTCGGCGGTATGCGAACGCCGCCGAGAGCTACGAGGGCTACATCCGCCTCGACGACCATTCCCCCGAGATTTTCTACAAGCTCGCGCTCGCGGCGCGCGGCGATGGACGCCTGGCGCGCGCGACCACTGCCTTGCAGCAGGCGGTCAAGCTCAACCCCACGTTTCACGAAGCGCACTACGTGCTCGGACTCTGCCTGAGAGATCGCGGCCAGCTTTCGGATGCCCGCGCGGCGTTCGATCGCGCCATCACCATCTCGCCCGCGTTCATCCCGGCACGCGAAGAGCTCGCCGATCTGTACCGGCTGGAGGATCGCGACCGTGAAGAAATCGAACAGCTCGAGGCGCTGTTTGCGCTGGACCCTGCCAAAGCCGAGCGCCTGATTGCGGTCGGCCTTGCGCATCTGCGAGCCGGGAATCGCGACCTCGCGGTCGTCACCCTGGGCCGGGCCGCGGAGCTGTTCCCCGACATGCCGCACGTGTACGCGGCACTGGGACAGGTGTGGCTCGAGGCGGCCGAAGACTGGGGAGACCCGACCGATTTGCGCAAGGCCCTCGAGGCGTTCGAACGGGTCGTCACCGAGACCAGTGCCAGCAGCGAGACGCTGGGCCATTACGGACGCGCGCTCATGCTCGCGGGTCAGCACGCGCGAGCCGAGGCCACGTTCCGCCAGGCGGCGCAACGATTCCCGACCGATCCCGAGGTGCTGCCCCATTTCGCGGCGGTCGCCGAGCGGCTTGGACATCTCGACGACGCACGCCAGGCGCTCGTGAGGTATTCAATTCTCGTGGATGAGGATCGCGACGAGGCTTCGCACGCGCTGCACATCGGGGATCTGTCGATGCAGCTCAACGACGCGGTGTCGGCCGTCGCCTGGTATCAGAAATCGGCGTCGCTTGGGACTGTTGACGCGTCTTTCCTCGTCAGGCTCGCCGAGGCTCAGGCCAGGGCGGGACATCTGGATCAGGCGCGGGCCACCGTTGACCGTGCCCTGGAACTGGACCCGCAGAACGCCGCCGCGCGTGGCCTCTCCGTCCGTCTTCAGGCTCGCAGCGCTGTCATCCCGTAGCGTCGGCCTTCAGGCCGACCACGTCCGGCTGAAGCCGGACACTACGATGGTGGTTCAGCCGCGATAGCGCTTCGGATCGAGCAGGTCGCGCAGCCCATCGCCCAGAAAATTGAAGCCGAGCACGAGCGCCGCAATCGCCGCGCCGGGAAAGATCGTCAGGTGTGGGGCGTCGAGCAGGTGCAGCCGCCCCCCGCTCAGCATCGTGCCCCAGCTTGGCGTCGGCGGCTGCACGCCCAGGCCGAGAAAGCTCAGCGACGCTTCCGCGAGAATGGCGCCCGCCATCCCCAGCGTCGCCTGAACCATGACGGCCGGCAGCGTCGCCGGCACGACGTGCCTGAAGAGGATTCGCGGCGTGCCCGCACCGAGCGCGCGCGCGGCCTGAACGAACTCGAGCTCGCGCACCTTCAGCACCTGGCCGCGGACCAGCCGCGCGTATCCCACCCAGCCGATCACCGACAGCGCCATCACCACGTTCCTGAGGTTCGGACCGAGCACCGCGACGAGGGCGATCGCGAGCAGAATGCCCGGAAACGCCAGCAGCACATCCACGGTACGGCTCACGAGATCGTCGAGCCACCCGCCGAAGTAGCCCGCAATCGCGCCGAGGAGCACACCCACGAGCGACGAAATGCCCACGACCGTGAGGCCGACAAACAACGATATCCGCGCGCCGGCGAGCACGCGGGAAAGGATGTCGCGTCCCAGCTCGTCGAGGCCGAACGGATGCTCCACGCTGGGACGCTCGAGGCGCAACGCGAGACTCTGGCTTGCCGGATCGTAGGGCACGATCCACGGCGCCAGCAGGGCGGCAAGGACGCTGACGAGCACGATCGCCGCGCCGACGCGAATCATCTTTTAAGGTCGACCCGGATGCGCGGGTCGAGGAAGCTGTAGGTGAGGTCCGTCAGGAGATTCACGCCGACGTAAGTGACCGCAATCAGCAGCACACAACCCTGCACGAGCGGGTAATCGCGAAAGCTGATCGACTGAATCAGCAGCCGCCCGATGCCGGGCCACGCAAAAATCGTTTCGGTGATGACGGCGCCCGTGAGCACGACGCCGAACTGCAAGCCAAGAATCGTCACGATGGGGATGAGGCTGTTTCGAAATGCATGATAGAGGATGGCCCGGGTGCGCGAGACGCCTTTGGCGCGCGCGGCCAGCACGTACGGCTCGCGCAGTTCCTCGAGCAGGCTGGCCCGCGTCATGCGTGCCAGAATCGCGGCCAGCGCGGTGCCCAGAGTGATCGCAGGCAGCACGAGGTGTGCGAGCGTGCCACGACCGCCGACGGGCAACCAGCCGAGCTCGACGGAAAAGATGATGGCCAGCAGCGGGCCCAGCCAGAAATTCGGCACGGAGATGCCGACGAGCGACAGCGTCATCGCGCCGAAATCGATGGCGGTGCCCCGCCAGACCGCCGCCACGATCCCCAGCGGTACCGCAAGCAGGACGGCAACCGTCATCGACGCAAAGGCCAGCTCCGCGGTCGCCGGCATCCGTTCGAGGATCTGCGCCGTTACCGGCTGGTCGTTGCGCAGCGACACGCCCAGGTCGCCGTGCGCGAGGCCTTTGAGAAACGACCCGTACTGCACGATGAGCGGACGGTTCAGGCCGAGGCGCTCGCGCAACTGTTGGACTTCTTCGGGAGTGGCGCCTTCGCCGAGCATGGCTTGAGCGGGATCGCCTGGAATGAAGTGGATGAGCGCGAACACCAGCGTGGCCACGCCGAGGAGGACCGGAATCGTGAGCACGAGCCGGCGGATGAGATACCTATGCATCGAGATGAAGACGCTGCATCAGTTTGGCGAGACCCTGGCGGCTGAGGCCAAGCGCGATCGCCGCCCGGCCCCGATGTCCGGCCGCACGCGCCAGCGCCGCGCGAACGAACCGCTGTTCGAATTGCAGGCGCGCGCATTCGAGCGACTCGGCCGGCGCACCCTGGGCGGCGTGCGCAATCGCCGGGGGCAGCAGGGTGGCGCCGACGACCCCGCGGGCTGGCGCCGCGACGACGAGCGCCGTCAGCACGTTCTGCAGTTCTCGAACGTTGCCCGGCCAATCATAGCGCGCCAGCGCAGAAAGCGCGCTCTGGCCGAGCACGGCTCTGCTTGCGATCCGATCGGCCGCCTGCTTCCAGAACCGGCCGGCCAGCAGCGGAATGTCTTCCGCGCGATCGCGCAGCGGCGGCACGTGAATGCGGATCACGTCGAGGCGATACAGAAGGTCCTGACGAAATCGGCGCGCCTCGACTTCGCCGCGCAACGGACGGTTGGTTGCGGCAACAAGGCGGGCGTCGATGGACCTGGTGAAATGCTCGCCCACGCGCCGAACCTCGCCTTCTTGCAAGACCCGCAGGACCTTTGCCTGGGCACGAGCCGACAACTCGCCAATCTCGTCGAGGAACACCGTGCCGCCGTCGGCGCTCTCGAAGAGTCCCAGCCGCTCGCCCGTCGCGCCGGTGAACGCGCCCTTCGCATGGCCGAAGAGCTCCGCATCTACGAGATCTTCCGGCATGGCGGCGCAGTTGAGCGCGAGAAACCGCCGGTCGCGGCGGCATCCCGCGCGATGCAGTGCGCGCGCCACAAGCTCTTTGCCCGTTCCGCTTTCGCCCTCAATCAGTACCGTGAACGGCGCATTGGCCGCGCGGGCAATCGCGTTCCGCAGAACGCTCATTGCCTGACTGACCCCGACGATGTCGAAGCCGACGTCGTCGGCGGCCGGCACGTGGCAGCGCTCCATCGCCACATAGACCAGCGGGGCGCACACCGCGGCCGCAGCGGCACCGAACGCGCGCATCCGCTCCGCCTGGGCGGGCCCGTCGATGGCCCACCGGAACGCCACGGCGCCGATCGATCGTCCGAGGTACTCGACTGGAATCGCGCTTTCCACCCAGCTCTCATGGCGCTGGGGCGTAATCGGCTGCCCCATGTTGACGGCACGTTGTGCCAGCGGCTCGCTCGACGAACCTGAGCCGCCGACCAGCCGAACAACGCCGCGCTCCGCTCCGAAGATACCGACGCCGGCGGCATGCGTGTGCTGACGAATGGCGGTCGCCGCGCGCGCAAGGACGCTGGCCTCGTCTTCGGCCTGGTGCGATAGCGTCAGAAGATTCCGCAATTCGTCGAGCTCGGAGACGCCGCTTGCCGGGTCCGCCATGTGCAGGCACGCCGCCGGTTCTCGAGCAACGGGCGGCTTGTCCAATTCCTTCAGCACCGACTGAATTCGCATGCGCAGGAGCGGTGGAACGGCACCTTCGCGGATGTTGTGCAGATGCCTGGCCGCCACTCGTGCAAGGCCCGATCGAGAGGCTCTGATAAGGCTCTCGATGTGGACCAGCTTCAATTTGATCGTCTGCAGCGGCAGGTGGGCGGCGCGGGCCGCGGCCAGGCCGGCCGTGACGTGAACGCGGACGGCTTCGAGATCGCCGATACGCGCCTGGACCGAGGCTTCCTGCAACCGCACCACGGATTCGAGCTCTGGCGAGATACCGCACGACATCGGCCGCGCCCGCTCGACCGCATGCCACGCGTCGGGCAGCGCATTCGCCATGTTCCTCAGACGGGCCACCAGGCACCAATAGCGCACGCAGAGCCCCGCGTCGCCCGCAGGTGTGGTCGACTCCAGGACCGATCGCGCATCCGCCTGGCGTTCCTGCCAGAGCAGGTTCCGCGCGAGGACCACGCCGGCAAACAACATCGACTCGGTACAGCGCAGGGCTGTCGCTGCCGAGCGGGCTGCCCGACACGTCTGCTCCCCTTGGCTCAACTCTCCCAGATCCGTCTCGGCGAGGCCGACATAGATGGTTGCTGCGATGGCCCGTGCCGCGGAGCGCCCTCGCTGAAAGTGCGTATGAGCCTCTTCGAACGCACCCTTCGCATCGGACGCCCGGCCGCGCGCGAGAAGCAGTTTGCCGAGCGTCAGCGCCGCATCCCCCGCACGAACGCAGTCGCCGCGCCGCTCGAACGCGCCGATCGCGCCGCGGAGCACGCGCCGGGCCGCGGCATGGCGCCCGCGGAAGAGCAGGCGATCGGCTTCGACCGTCATCTGTGCGACGCGGGCATCCGGTGTGGAGGGCGATCGGCCGTACGACGCACGGCTCTCGGCGGCCGCTTCAACTCGAGCGCGTATCGCGTGGCTTCGCAACGCGAGCACGCGCACCTCGCGCGCCTGCAGCCGCCGCAGCCGCAAGATCGCCATTGCGATGCGGGCCGGGTCGCTCCGCGCGTTCAGAAGCAGCACCGAACGCTTTGCCAGCAGCGGCCAAATTGCCACGGACAATCCAGGGTCTTCGAGGAGCGCGAGCTCGCACAGCACGAATCCCCGCAAGCGAAGCTCGCGCATATCCGGGAGCTCGTCGACGTACAGGACACGCCGGGACGCGGGACTCGAATGCTCGAGCCATTCCAGAAGGCCGGGCCGAGACGGCCTGGCGCACTTCCGTATCCCGTTGTCCGAAAGTGCCGCCTCGAATCGGTGGGACGCGTCGAGAAATCCGAAATCGACGAGTCGCCCCTCGGCATACGCGCGGGCGCACGCCTCGGCCCAGGACTGCTGCCCATCCCGTGTACCTGCCGGTGCGATCTGGACGTTGACGCGATCGCCCGAGGCGAGATCGATGGCGGCGACGGCAAGGTCTTCGGCGGCCGCCGGGCCGCCGCAGAAAAGGAACCGATCGGCAATCAGTGTAGTCATGCGACCGATCTCCATCTGCAAGCGCGTGGCCCGCTCAAAACAGGCGCGATCGCGCGCGGTGGCGCCCGGACCTCGCAGAAACTTCGTATAGAATTAGCGGGAAATGCTGCGTTTTCTCACTGCCGGCGAATCGCACGGCAAGGGCCTCGTCGCCATTCTCGAAGGCATGCCCGCCGGTCTGCACCTCGACTTCGATGCGATTACGGAACAGTTAAAGCGGCGTCAGGGCGGTTACGGCCGCGGCCGCCGGATGGCCATCGAATCGGACAAGGCGGAAGTGCTGTCGGGCGTGCGGGCCGGCGAGACGCTCGGATCGCCGATCTCGCTGCTCATTCGCAACAAGGACTGGGAAAACTGGCAGCAGACGATGCATGCCGAAGACACGCCGCCGCCCGACGCCACCGGTGCGATTCGGCCTGTCGTGACGAGGCCGCGCCCCGGTCATGCCGACCTGGCGGGTGTCATCAAGTACGACCGCACGGATATTCGCGATGTGCTCGAACGCGCCAGCGCGCGCGAGACCGCCGCACGGGTTGCCGTTGCGGCGATTGCACGGCAGCTCCTGAAGAAGTTCAACGTCGACATCGTGAGCCACGTGTACCAGGTGAACGGCATCGGCCTCGACTCGCCGCTCCGGGTCACCTACGAATCGGCGCGCGATATTGGCGAGGAGTCGGCGCTCCACTGCGCGGACGCCGGCGCGGAAGCCAGGATGATCGCGGAAATCGATCGCTGCCGTGACGCCGGCGACACGGCGGGGGGCGCTTTCGAGGTCATCGTGCGTGGCCTGCCCGTGGGCCTCGGAAGCTACGTGCAATGGGATCGCAAGCTGGACGGACGGCTGGCCCAGGCCGTCATGTCGATTCCTGCGATCAAGGGAGTTGGCATCGGCATCGGCCCGAAGGCAGCGTCGGTGCCAGGGTCGCAGATGCACGACGAAATCGTCCCCGCGCCGGGCCGCACGCAGCCTCCGATCGGCGTGGCCCGGCCTACCAACAACGCGGGCGGCCTCGAAGGCGGCGTGACCAATGGCGAAGACCTCAGAGTCTCGGGCTTCATGAAGCCGATCGCGACGCTGATGAAGCCGCTGCGGTCGGTCGACCTCTCGGCCATGAGCGAAGCGCCCGCTGTCATCGAGCGCAGCGACGTGTGCGCGATTTCCGCGGCGGCGGTTGTGGGAGAAGCGGTGGTCAGTCTCGTGCTGGCCGATGCCTTTCTCGAGAAGTTCAGCGGCGATTCGCTCGGTGAAATCGAGCGCAACTACGCGGCGGCCACCAGCCGGCTGCAGGCGAGATTCAGCGCGCCGCAGCTGACAGCTCTCCTTCGGGAGCGCGAGGGCGGGCCTGCCGCGCCGGAGCGCCAAGACCGCGTAGGCGGGCCTGCCGCGCCGAAGCCCCGAGGAGGTCGCGGGGGCGTAGGCGGGTGATTCTTCCGATTCTGAAGTACGGTGAAGCCCCGCTGCACGAGCGCGCGGCAGACGTCGGCGAGCTGACCCGCGATATTCAGAAGCTCATCGATGACATGATCGACACGATGTATGCGGCGCCTGGCATCGGCCTGGCGGCTCCCCAGGTGGGTGTGTCGCTCAGAATCTTCGTTATCGACGTGTCGGTCGGCCGGCGAGCCGAAGACCTGATGGTGTTCGTGAACCCCGAGTTCATCGAGCTCGAAGGGATGCAGCTCGAGGAAGAAGGCTGCCTGAGCGTTCCCGGTTTCAACGCGACGGTCGCTCGTCCGACGCGCGCGGTCGTTCGCGGTCTCGATCGCCACGGCGAGCCGCACACCGTCGAAGGCAAGGATCTGCTGGCCCGGGCCTTCCAGCACGAGATGGATCACCTCGACGGCCGGCTGTTCCTCGATCGGGTCCGCGGCATCAAGCGCGACCTCATCGTGAAGAAGATCCGCAAGCTCTCGCGCACCGGCAAATGGTAGACACCGCGGGCCCGATTCGCGTCGTCTTCTTCGGCACTCCCGAGTTCGCGGTTCCCACACTTCAGGCGCTTCACCAGTCGCGGCACCGCGTCGTTGCGGTCGTCACGCAACCCGATCGTGCGCGGGGGCGTGGGCAGAAACCGCAACCGGGTCCGGTCAAACAGTTTGCCGACGAGCACTCCCTGCCACTGCTGCAGCCTTCCCGCCTTCGCGACCAAGACTTTCTCGACACGTTGAGGCGTCATGCCGCGGATCTTGGCGTCGTCGCGGCGTACGGGAGGATTCTGACAGACGACGTTCTGCACATCCCGCGGTTGGGGCTCATCAACGTACATGCGTCGCTCCTGCCGAAGTACCGAGGCGCCGCACCGATTCACCGTGCCGTCATCGCCGGCGAGCACGAGACCGGCGTCACGATCATGCGCGTCGTCAAGGCGCTGGACGCAGGGCCGATGATGGCGAAAGTGACGCGGCCGATCGACGCGGACGAAACCAGTGCGGACGTCGAGCGCGATCTCGCGCAGACAGGAGCGCGGGCGCTCGTCGAAACGATCGATGCGCTGGCCGACGGGCGTGCGCAGGAGACGCCCCAGGACGAGTCACGGGCCACCTACGCGTCGAAAATCGAGAAGTCCGACGGCATCGTCGACTGGTCGCGGTCTGCCCGCGAGGTTCACAATCAGATTCGTGGCCTCCATCCATGGCCCCATGCCTTTTCGGACCTCGACGGCGAGCGCACCATCCTCTTGAAGTCGGCGGTCGAGGATGAGACCGCCCGCGAAACGGATCCCGGAACCGTTTTCGAAGCGCGGGGCGACCGGTTGACCGTGGCAACGGGCCTGGGCATCTTGCGCCTGATGACGCTTCAGCGAGAGGGCCGGCGGGCTGTCTCGGCGCGCGAATTTCTGTCCGGCCGGCCCGTCAGTCCGGGTATGCGCTTCGTCCGCTCCAGCCAGCCATGATCGGGGCGGCCCGCACGGCAGCGTTCAGCGCGCTCTGTGATGTCAATACAGGGCGGCTCGATCTCCCCGCCGCGTTGGCGCACGTCCGCCCCACCCTGCAGGATGAGCGCGATCGTGCGCTCGCGACAGATCTGGTGACGGGTACGTTGCGATGGCAGCGGCAGCTCGACCATCTCGTCGAGCACTTCGCGAAGCGACCCGTCGCTAGGCTCGACTTCGAGGTGTTGCAGATTCTGCGGCTCGGCGGGTATCAACTACTCCACCTCGACCGCGTCCCAGCCGCCGCTGCTGTCAACGATGCCGTCGCGATGACCCGCCGCGCCCGGAAAACCAGCGCGGCCGGCCTGGTCAACGCGGTGCTTCGCGGCATCTCGAGAAGTTCACACCGCCTTCCGCTTCCGGCACGGCCTCCGGAGGGCGACGCGCTCCCCTATCTCGAGGTGGCGCTATCGCATCCTGCCTGGCTCGCAAAAAGGTGGCTCGACAGGTATGGATTCGAACGGGCTGAATCCTGGGAGCAGTTCAACAACGGCGCCGCACCGCTGACGTTGCGGCTCAACCGGTTGAAGACCGACGCCGCCGCGCTCGCCACGTCGCTTGCCCGGCATGGCGTGGCGGTGCAACCCGCGCGCTTCGCGCCAGATGGATTCATCGTCACTTCGGGAAACCCGATTCGGACGCCTCTCGCAGGCACGGGCTTGTTTGTGCTGCAGGACGAAGCCTCGCAGCTCGTGGCCCTGCTTGGGGCTCCCGAGCCCGGCATGCGCGTGCTCGACACCTGCGCGTCGCCGGGCGGCAAGACCACCGCGATGGCATCGATGTCTGGCGATCGGGCCGAGATTGTCGCGACCGACGTGCGCAGCGCGCGGCTCGAGCTGCTTCGCGACACGGTCGCCGCCAGCGGCGCCAGTAACATCCGCGTGCAGCAGGCCGATCTCGAGGCGGGCCTGCCGTTCGCGTCGGAATTCGACATCGTGCTCGTCGATGCGCCGTGTTCCGGCCTCGGAACAGTGCGCCGCGATCCCGATATCCGCTGGCGGAGGCAGGAAAACGATCTGGTCTCGTTCGCAAACGCCCAATTGACGATGATCCGCAACGCTGCGGAGGCCGTCAGACCCGGCGGACGGTTGATCTATTCGACCTGTTCGAGCGAGCCGGACGAAAACGACGCCGTGGTACGCGCCTTTCTGGAATCGGACAGCCGGTTCAGCCTGATCGATCTCAACGCCGAGCGCCCGGCACAGTTTGACGCCCTCCGCCCGGTGCTCGACCAGTCGGGCGTGCTGCGTACCCTGCCCGACGTTCACGGCCTCGAGGCCTTCTACGGCGCCGTTCTACGCCGTGTAAAATAGGGGTCGGGAGGGGTTTTCGCCCGAAGCCCGAGAAAACCCCTCCCGACCCCTTTTTTCATGCCGCTGCACAACCGTATACGGAACGCCGGCAAGTGGCTCACGATCGCCGCGTGCCTGGTCGCCACCTATCTGATTTTTGCGGTCACCGCCATGCGCGTGGCGCTCAGGGTCAGCGAAATGCCAGCGCCCGATTTGCGCAGTCGCACGGTGGCCGAGGCGACGGCCCTGCTGCAGGAACAGGGCCTCGCATTGTCTGTTGACGAGAGCGGCCGCCTCGACCCGAAGATCCCCGCCGGACGCATTGCGCTGCAGGATCCCGCGCCCGGCGCCGTCACGCGCCGTCAACGCACCATCCACGTGTGGATGAGCCAGGGTCCGCGGGTCACCATCATTCCGGCGCTGACCGGCGAATCGGAACGCGCCGCCCAACTGCGGTTGCAGCAGGACGGCCTGTCGCTCGCCTCGCTCGCAGAAGTCCGCTCGGCGGACTTTCCAAGCGGCACCGTCATCGCCCAGGAACCCCAGGAGCGGGCGCGCGGCACCGAGGTCGCCCTCCTCGTCAATCGTGGCGAGCAGAGCCGCCACTACGTCATGCCGGATCTGATCGGCGTCGCCGGCAGCCGGGCCGTCGATTTGATGCGCACGCGCGGCTTCCGCGTGACCATCGTCGGCCAGCTTCCGTATCCAGGCGTGCCGGCCGGCACCGTGCTGCGGCAGTTTCCGTCGGCCGGGTTCCAGATCGCCGCGGGCGATCCGATCTCCCTGGAGGTCAGCCAGTGACAGGCAGGCTCGTGCGCATCGCGCCGTCGATACTCTCCGCCGATTTCGCCGCGCTTGGCGCCGCCGTGCTCGCCGCCGAGAAGGGTGGCGCCGATCTCATACACGTCGACGTGATGGACGGCCACTTCGTGCCGAACATCACGATCGGTCCGCCGGTCGTGAAATCGGTGAAGCGCATCGCGAGCGTACCGCTCGACGTGCACCTGATGATCACCAATCCCGACATGCACGCCGAAGCCTTCGTGCAGGCGGGCGCCGACATGCTTTCGGTACACGTTGAAGTGCTGCCGCATCTGCATCGGACAATCAGCTTCATCAAGAGCCTCGGCGCGAAAGCCGGCGTCGTGCTGAACCCGTCGACCCCGCCGGTCGCCATCGAGGAAGTCGCCGGCGACGTCGATTTCGTGCTGGTGATGTCTGTGAACCCCGGCTTCGGCGGGCAGAAGTTCATTCCGAAGAGCCTTCAGAAGGTGGCCGCGATTCGAGCCATCCTCGACCGTGCGGGCAACACCCGCGCGCCGATCGAAATCGACGGCGGCGTGGACCTGTCGAACATCGCCCGGGTCGTCGATGCCGGCGTCGAGATCGTCGTCGCCGGCTCGGCCATCTTCAACGCGGCCGATCCCACCGCAGCGACCAAGGCCCTGAAGGACGCCGCGGCGGCCGTCGCGTCCTGATGAGCGCCCGGCCGCCACAAACCATCGACATCCGGGTGCGGTACGCCGAAACCGACAAGATGGGTGTCGTCTATCACGCGAACTACTTCATGTGGTTCGAAATCGGCCGGTGCGAGCTGCTGCGCACGATCGGACGCAGCTATCGTCAGATGGAGGCGGAAGGCATCGGGCTGCCGGTCATCGAAGCCCACTGCGAGTACAAATCCCCCGCCCGCTACGACGACGAGCTGCAGGTCAGGACGAGGGGCCGGCTGCTGTCGCCGGCACGCGTTGAGTTCGAATACGAAATCTGCCGTCCCTGCGACGGCACCATCAACGCCACCGGCCGCACCATTCACGCGGCCATCGACACGACCGGGCGGCCCTGCCGGCTGCCCGACTACATTCGGGAGCTGCTGGAATGAAGGCTCTGGTTACCGGTGTCGCGGGGTTCATCGGATCGCATCTCTCGGCGGCCCTGCTCGACTCGGGTGCGAGCGTCATCGGCATCGACTGCTTTACCGATTACTACCCACGCCCCTTGAAGGAAGCGAACCTGGCGACCGTGAAAGATCGCCCGGGTTTCAACTTTCTCGAAGCCACGCTGCAGGACATGGACCTGAAGCCGGTGCTGGCAGAGGTGACACACGTGTTCCACCAGGCCGCGCAGGCCGGGGTCCGGAAAAGCTGGGGACGCGATTTCGACGTCTACACCAGGAACAACATCGAGGCGACTCAGCGCCTCCTGGAAGCGATGGTGGGGTTGCCGATCCAAAAATATGTTTACGCCTCGAGTTCGTCGGTTTATGGCGACAATGTGCCCCTTCCGATGCGCGAAGACACATATTTGCAGCCCTTGTCACCGTATGGCGTGTCGAAGCTCGCGGCGGAACACCTGGGACAGCTCTACTGGGCCAACCACGGGGTCCCGGCCGTCTCGCTACGGTATTTCACGGTGTACGGCCCGCGCCAGCGGCCCGATATGGGCTTCACGCGCTTTCTGACGGCGGTCAGGGACGGCAAGCCCATCACCGTGTACGGTGACGGCGAACAGACGCGCGACTTCACGTTTGTCAGCGACATCGTCGCCGCGAACCTCGCGGCCGCCGAACGAGGCCGTCCCGGGGGCGTGTACGATCTTGGTGGTGGCTCCCGGGTCACGCTGAACCACGTGCTCGAGTTGATTGGAAAGGTGACGGGCAAGAAGGTCACCATTCAACGCGAACCGGATCAGAAAGGCGACATGCGCCACACCTACGCGGATACTGCGGCCGCTCGCCGCGATCTCGCCTTCGGTCCCAAGGTCAGCCTCGAGAACGGTCTGGACCAGCAATATCGTTGGCTCACGAAATGAACAGATCCCGCGTCAGACTCGCAGCCGTTGTCGCGCTGCTCTTCGTGCCCACGCTCTTCCTCGCCGGCTGCGGGGGTAACCCGCCCGTCACGGCGGCGCCGGGTGAAGCCGACAAACTGCTGCTCGAGCGGGGTGACGCGGCGCTCAAAGAACGTCAGTGGACGCGCGCGCGGACGTACTATGCCGAACTGCTCGAGTCGTATCCTCAGAGCGCGCTGCGCGCCGACGCCAAGCTCGGCGTCGGCGATTCGTATCTCGGCGAGAACAACAGCGGCTCGTACGTGTACGCCCAGAACGAGTACCGCGAGTTCCTGGCGTTCTACCCGACCAACCCGCGCGCCGACTACGCGCAGATGCAACTGGGGATGGTGCACTTCAACCAGATGTTGAACCCCCAGCGCGACCAGACGGAAACACGGGAAGCCATCAAAGAGTTCCAGACGTTCGTCGAACGGTATCCGAACAGCAAGCTCATCGGCGAGGTGCGCAAGCGCTTGCGCGAAGCCCGCGACCGCCTATCCGACTGGGATCTCCAGGTCGGCAATTTCTACCTCAGCATCCGCAACGTGGCGGGCGCAGTAAGCCGGTACCGGGGCATCCTCGCGAGCGACCCGGAATACACGCGAAAAGACTCCCTCTATTTCCACCTAGCGGAAGCCCTCGAAAAATCCGATAACAAGGCCGAAGCTCTGCCCTATTACGAGCGCCTCCTGACCGAGTACGAGCAAAGCGAGTATCTCGAAGAGGCGAAGAAGCGAATCGAGCGGCTCAGGCAAGAACTCGCCGCCGTCGCCCCGGCAGAGCGTTAACCTACGCTCCCCGAAGGACTTGCAATATGCGGTATTGCTACACCACGTGTGCGCTGTTGTACGCCTTGTTCATGTCCGTGCCCGCTTCGGCACAGACGCCGGCCGCACAGCCTGCCGACGAGCTTGTACCACCACCCTCGTGGGCCTATAACGACCTGGCCTGCGCCCCCGCGATCCAGACCGGGAAGGGAACGACGAGCGAGAACCCCTTGCGCGTCATCGGATCGCAGGACTCCGCCATCAAGGACCTGCTGGCCCCGCCCGATGTCATCGTGGTCAGCGGCGGCTCCACTGCCGGGCTCCAGACCGGCCAGCGCTATTTCGTGCGCCGTCTCACCCGGTCGCGCGCCGACGAGGATCTGCCGGCAACCATCCACACCGCCGGATGGGTTCAGATCATGGGTGTCGATACCTCCGTGGCCACCGCCAATATCGTGCATGCCTGCGACGGCATTCTGCTCGACGACTACCTCGAGCCGTTTGTCGAGCCCAGAATTGCAGCCAAGCCCTTGTCGGGAGCCCTGCCGCAGTTCGAGAACATGGGGCACATCGTGACCGGCGTGGAGGGGCTGCACACAGGGGGCGCCGGCAACCTGATGGCGATCGATCGGGGCACCACAGACAACATCGCGGTCGGCCAGCGCTTCCTCATCTTCAGACAGAAGCGCGACGACGTGATCGAGCTGACCGGCAAGTCGGCCGCGTTTGTGACGGCGTCCAAGGAACCGCCGCTCGTCGAAATCGGCCAGGCGATTGTCATCTCGGCCCGGCCGAACGATGCGACCGTTCAGATTACGGTGGCAAAAACCGCGATCACTACAGGCGACTTGGTCGCCCCTATCCGCTAACGCTCGTTACGGGGCTCCTGTTCCAGTTTCGGTTCCAGGTTCGCGGTGGCGCCTGGAAGCCCGAGCGCATCTTAAATAGAAAGACGGCGTACTGAATCCGCCGCCCTCCACGAACTGGAACGGGAACGGGAACCGGAACCCGTTAAGAAGCTTTTGACCGGCGCTGCTCCGCCGACGGGAAGGGTTCGACTTTCGCGGGAATCCTGCTGAAGCGGCGGTAGTAATCCACGGCCGAGATCAACGCCGCTGCCACCACCACCCAGAGCGCGGCATATCCAACAAGCCCGAGGAACTGCAGGCGTTCCTCTTCTCCGAGAATCAGCGCAAGAATCGCAATCACCTGCGCCACCATCTTTATCTTGCCCAGCGGCGAGGCCGGAATCACCACACCGCGTGCGTACGCGATGCTGCGCAGCGTCGTCACGGCCAGTTCGCGCCCGATGATGACGGCCACCATCCACGCCGGCGCCAGCCCCATCTGAATGAGCGAAATGAAGGCGGCCGAGGTGAGCAGCTTGTCCGCAATCGGATCGATCATCTGGCCGAAGGCCGTCACCTGCTTACGCCGCCGCGCCAGGTAGCCGTCCAGCCAGTCCGTAATCGAGGCGAGCCCGAAGATGGCAGCGCCGATGAGCTCTTTGCGGACGCCGAAGATGAGGCGCCCTTCGAAGTTCGTCAGGAGCACGACCACCAGCAGCGGCACGAGGAAAATGCGCGTCGCCGTCAGGGCGTTCGGCAGGTTGATGGTGTGCCGCACTCTGGCCTCAATTGTAATGCAGTATCCCCGCCTGGGGGCATGGACTAAGCGGGCTGACCTGAAGTTGGCAGCGATTCTCCAGCGAAACCACGAGCCGAAGTGTGGCTCAACTAGCGGAGCTCGATTGGCAGGACGGCTTCCGCGCCGTCGTAGCGGACGACCAGCGCATAGGTCCCCTCGTCCCAGAGCTGCGTCGGCGACTCGAACAGAAGATCGCCGAGCGCGAGCTCGCTCCGCCGGAGATAGACGATCTCCTGCACGGTGCCTGTGCCAGGAGGACGCGCGAAGAAGCGCAGCCCTGTCCGACCGTTCGCCGGCGTGAAATAGGAAGAGACCGAGTGGCGCAACACAGAGGCCTGCTGAAGCAGGAGCGTGTTGCGGCGTGCATCTGACGCCCAGCGCGCCTGGGACGCGAGCGGCACGATGCGGCCGTTCGGCGTGACGAGCTCGATCTGGTTTCGAGCGATCTCCAGGACCTCCTTGCCGAGGGCGCCAAGCTGGATCAGCAACCAGGCAGACTCGTGATTGAGCTGCGAATAGTAGTAGGCCGCGACCACGTGGATCCGGTCGTCCCGAAACTCGGACAGCGCGCGTCCCAGAGTACGCACATGAGCGAACTCTTTCGGCACCGTGCGGCTCTGCGCAACGAGTGAGCCGCCTGCGACAATCACGATCAATGACAGCACGTGAATTGATCGACGCATCTTGCTCTCCATCCATGGGCTGATGGACGCCTGCGGAAGTATACCAATTGTTGAAGAGCGAGCTGCGACGCGATAGGTCGCGCGGTACCTGTTGAAGTATCATCTCGCTTCGATATGAAGGCACTTTTGCTCGTGGGAGGACAGGGCACACGGCTTCGTCCCCTCACGATCCATGCTCCCAAATCAATCGTTCCGATATTCAATCGGCCTTTTCTCCACTATCAACTGGACCTCATCAAACAGGTCCCCGAAATCGACGAGGTGATCCTCAGCCTCAACTACCAGCCGCGCCGGATCGAAGAGGTCTTCGGCGACGGCCGCGATGCCGGCATCAAGATCCGGTACGTGGTCGAACCGACACCGCTCGGCACCGCCGGCGCCGTACGCTATGCCGCCAAGGGCGTGAGCGACACGATCGTGGTGTTCAACGGCGACGTCCTGACGCAAGTCGATTTGGGCAGCCTCATCGATTTTCACCGCCGGCGCCAGGCACGCGCCACCATAGTGCTCACACCGGTCGAAAATCCAACGGCCTACGGCCTCGTCGAGACCGACGAGCACGCTAACATCCTGCGATTTCTCGAGAAGCCCAAGCCCGAGGAAATCACGTGCAATACGATCAATGCCGGCATTTACGTCCTCGAGCCGGATACCTTCGACCGGATCCCCGAGAACGTCGCCTGGTCGATCGAGCGCAGCTTCTTCCCTTCGTTCATCGATCGCGGCGAAACGTTTCTGGCGTGGATCTATCGCGACTACTGGATCGACATCGGCACGCCTGAAAAGTACATGCAAGTGCACCGCGACATCATGGACGGACGCTACTCGATGCCGCCCTTCAACGGCGAGCCCGGCAAGGCGTGGGTATCGCCGGGAGCGCGCGTCGACCCGAGCGTGCGCCTCGAGGGCCCGCTCTTCGTCGATGACGGGTGTATCGTGAAGGCAGGAGCCCGTCTCGCTCCCTACACGGTGCTCGGCAGGAATTGCCAGGTTGGCGAGGACGCGAACATCGCGGGAGCCATCGTCTGGGCCGAGTCTCAGATCGGACGAGAGGCCAGGCTCGTGGATACCATCATCGGTCGGTCCGGAGAAATCGGCCGCAACGCTCAGCTCGAGCGCGGCGTGCTCGGCGACCAGACCCACATCGCGGAATACAGCCGTTTATGAACCCAAATATTTTCAAAGCCTACGATGTTCGCGGCGTCTACCCCACCGAGCTCGACGAAGCCGTGTTTCACGAGATCGGCCGCGCCTTTGTCACCTACCTCAAGGCGCGCCGCATCGGCGTCGGGCGCGACATGCGCGTCTCGTCGCCCGGTCTGGCGGCCGCCTTCATCGCCGGCGCCCGGGAACAGGGCGCCGACGTCGTCGACTACGGCATGATCGCGACCGACATGATCTACTACGCTGTCGGCACCGACGATCTCGACGGCGGCGCGCAGATTACGGCGTCGCACAATCCGAAGCGGTACAACGGCTGCAAGATGGTGGGCCGCGGCAACGTGCCGCTCAGCGGCGACGCCGGCATCTCGGACATTCGCGACATGATCGCGGCGAAGCGCATCCCCCCGGTCGCAGCCAGACCCGGCAACCTGACCCAGCGATCGGCGCTCGACGGCTACGTGCAGCACGTGCTCAGCTTCATCGATCCGGCCATCATCAAGCCCTTCAGGACCGTGCTCGACGCCGGTTGCGGCATGGGCGGCCTGGTGGCCCCGGCGCTCTTCAAGGCGCTGCCGTGCAAGGTCGACGCGCTCTGCTTCACCGTCGACGGCACCTTCCCCACGCACGAAGCCAACCCGTTGATTGAGGAAAATCGACGCGACATCGTCGAGCGGGTCAGGTCCACCGGCGCGGAAATCGGCATCGCCTGGGATGGCGACGCCAATCGGTGTTTTTTCATCGACGAGGATGGCGAGTTCGTGTCTGGCGATTTCGTGACCGCGCTCCTCTCCGAGGCCTTCATGCTGAAGGAACCCGCGGCGACAGTCGTCTACGACCTGCGCGCGAGCTATGCGGTGAAGGACATGGCGGGGAAGTACGGCGGCAAGGCCGTGATGAACCGCGTCGGCCACGCGTTCTTCAAGGGCCGCATGCGCGAGCTGAACGCCGTGTTCGGCGGCGAGGTGACCGGCCACTATTACTTCCGCGAGAACTTCTACTGCGACAACGGCTTCATTCCGGCGCTCCTCATCCTCGAGCTGATGTCGAAGAAGAATCAGACGCTCAAGCAGCTCCTCGAGCCGCTGCGCGCGAAGTACTTCATCTCTGGCGAAATCAACACCAAGGTCCCGACGATGGATGTAGTGGGCGCCAAGCTGGCGGCCATCGAGGCGCGCTACAAGGACGCGAACATCTCGAAGCTCGACGGTGTGTCGGTCGAGTATCCCGACTGGCACTTCAACGTGCGGCCGTCGAATACCGAACCCCTGCTCAGATTGAATCTCGAAGGCACGACGCCGGCGCAGATGGAGAAGAAGCGGGACGAAGTTCTGGCCATCATCCGGAGCTGAAGCGGAGCGCTTCCATACAGTACGTGTGTCCGGCTTCAGCAGTACGTAGTGTCCGGCTTTAGCCGGACCGGTACGACCCTGCGTCAACGCGACGCGGCGCCCTCGAAGTCGGCGGTCTGACTGGTCCATCCGATCTGGCCTCGTGCGTTGCGAACTTTGGCCCACCAGACAGACACGGGATGCTCGATGATGTCTCCGGTGCAGCTGTCGTCCTGCTGACACGGAACGTCGGGGAACAGACCTGAAAACCGCGATCGGTCGAGCGTGAAGATCATCTGATTGAACCAGGCCGTCTGAAAGCCGTATCCCTGATTGGTGAGCAAGTAGACGATCTCACCTGGTTTGAGTAGAACCGACACCTGACGCTCGTATGGAAAGAACTTCGAGTCGGCCACACCGACGATCGGCTGACGGATGAGTGCGCGCCCGGGCATGGTGGTGATGACGACGCCCGTCATGGCCGTCACGGTTTCATCCGGTTCGATGGAATACACTAGGCGAAGAGGTGCGCGCCGATCCCAGGTTTCGTAGACCGCCACCATCTTCCTGGCCCGCCAATCGCGATACATGCACCCCTCGAACGGGCACGCCCCCTCGTCCACGAATGGCATCGGCGGCGCCGTGGATGATTGCGCGACGACCAATGCGGCGGCGAGCACCAGGGACGCGGCGAAGGTGAAGGCCTTCCTCATATGGAAGCAGCGCGCGATGCGCGCCGGCTGAGCAGCATATTAGATGGCTTCCCGCATGGCGTCGAGATCGTAGGGCTATTGCCAAATGCGGCAGTGCCGATAACACACAGCAATGCAGAAGGCCGGCCAATCGAGCCACGAACCGATTCCTCGCTCTCGGCTTCGCGCCCTCTCGACGCTTCGGCTCCTGAGCGATACGCTGTTTTGTGTGGGGCTGTTCGTCCTGGCGTTAGAGCTATGGTCAGGCACGACTCTGACGAAATCGCTGTCTCTCTTTGCAAGCGGCTGCTTCGGTTATCTGTCTTGCCTGATGTTGTCGAGACCGACTAGAGCTCCTCAGGGTCATACCCACCGCTAGATCGCGCTGACCGGCTCAGTTTTCCCCGAAGTGGGATATCCCAATTCCCCCCAGATTTCCCCGTAGACGCGACTCCACGGGCGGAGCAGATTGCTGAGGTAAATCGAGATTTCCGGGGTAAACTTCCGGGGTAAAATTGGGTCGTTTGCGGGGTTAGCATAGTGGTAATGCTCTGGCTTCCCAAGCCAGCTAGGCGGGTCCGATTCCCGTACCCCGCTCCACAAAAAAACACGTAGAGTCCGGCTTCAGCCGGACGTCAATAGAGCGATTTCCCAGATGTTGCGCCGGACGCCGTTGCTGACGTCTGAGTCCCGCCTTTCGCTTCCTGCACGATCTTGACGCCGGCACTCGCACCCACGCGGCTCGCGCCGGCGCTGACGAGATTCTTCAACGCTTCGTAATCGCGCACGCCACCGGCGGCCTTGACGCCGATGTCGGGACCCACGACGCGGCGCATCAGCGCGACGTCCGCCACGGTCGCACCACCCGGTCCGAAGCCTGTCGAGGTCTTCACGTAATCAGCACCGGCAGCCTTCGACAGCGTGCAGGCGCTGATCTTTTCCTCGTCGATCAAGAGCGCCGCCTCGATGATGACCTTGCTCAGCACGCCGCATTCCCGGCACGCACTTGCGACGGCCGCGATATCGCGCTCGACCACCATGAGATCGCCGGATTTCAACGCGCCGACATTGATGACCATGTCGACCTCGTTGGCGCCGTCGTAGATGACGCGGCGCGTCTGGTACTGCTTCACATCGGTGGTCGTGGCGCCGAGCGGAAAGCCCACGACGGTGCACACACCGGTCGACGATCCCCGCAGCAGCCGCGCGGCCAGGGAAACCCAGGTGGGGTTGATGCAGACGGTGGCGAAGCCGAACTCGCGGGCCTCGTGGCAGAGCTTTTCGATTTCCTTCTGCGAGGCGTCGGCCTTGAGCAGCGTGTGATCGATAAAACCTGCCACCCCCGACGGCACTTTCTCGCCCGCATACAGCCCCAGGCGTGACGCTCCGGCATCGATGACGCCGCGAACGCGATCGGGGCAGCAATCGTAGAGAACCGAGTGACACTCGCAGGTACGCGTGCGCCCGCGCGAGAGGGCTGCGGCCACCTCTTCGGCGATGATTCGCTGTAAATCGCTCCACTGCATTTGTAATCTGCCAATCTACCAATCTGCGAATCTGCGAATGCCCGCCGCGCCCATCAACGTGCGCCACTTGATTCCAGGGCGCGGATCTTCGCGAGCCGGCGAATGTACCGCGGCTCGGTCATCGGCGTCGACAGCCAGACGCCGACCACGTCGAGCGCGGCCTTCGTCTCGATCAACGTCGCGCCCAGGCTCAGCACGTTCGCGCCGTTGTGCTGCCGTGCGTAGCGGGCCATGGTCGCATCATGGCACACGGCCGCTCTTACGCCGGCAATCTTGTTGGCCGCAATCGCCGATCCGATCCCCGCCCCATCGATCACGATGCCCGCATCCGCCTCGCCGCGCGCGACAGCCCTGGCCACGCGGCTTGCCGTGTCGGGATAGTCCACCGGGCCGGTCGTCAGCGTGCCCAGGTCGTCGACCGCGATTCCCCTCGACCGCAGGGCCGCCACGATCGCCGCCTTCAGCGACAGGCCGCCGTGATCGCTGCCGATGGCGAGCCGTCTGATATCGGACACCGGGGCCAGGCCTTCATCGGCGCGATCCAGCTTTTCGTCATCAATAACCGTCACACGCCGCTCTTTCAGCGTGTCGGCAGCCAGCGGCGTCACATGTCCGCCCTTTCGCAGGGCCACGATCTCGCCCGGTTCGAGCACGCGGGCATCCGCTTCGGTAATGATGTCGAACTGTTTCATGTTATCTTTCGCGCCACTGTGACGACGCTATTTACCGCAGAACAGATTCACGCGCGCATCCAGACCCTGGCGGCCGAGATCAACGCCTCCTATCCCGACGCCGACTCGTTGCACTTCGTCGCGGTCCTCAAGGGCGCGTTCGTCTTCTTGTCGGATCTCGCGCGCGCCATTGCCCCGCGCCCCGTCACGCTCGACTTCATCGCGGTGTCGAGTTACGGGGCGGCCACCAAAAGCTCGGGCGAGGTCCGCCTGCTCAAGGACCTCGACGCGCCCCTCCAGGGCCGCGACGTCATTATCGTCGAAGACATCGTCGATACGGGCCTGACGCTGAGCTACCTGCAGGATGTCCTGCGCGCGCGCGATCCGAAATCGCTGCGAACGGCGTGCCTGCTGAGCAAGCCGAGCCGCCGGAAGGTCGACGTGAAGGTGGAATATATCGGATTCGAGATTGAGGACAAATTCGTCGTCGGTTACGGCCTCGATCACGCGGGACAGTTCAGACATCTCCCTTTCATCGGCGTCCAGGAATAAATCGGGCCCATTATTCCTTCCCCACCGCTGCACGGACCGAGGCGGCGAGCTTGCGCGCTTCGGCCAGAACACTCGGCTCGTCGAGCGTCAGCATCTTGCGGTCGCGCATCAACAGACGTCCGTTCACCATGACCGTCCGCACATCGTCGCCGTGTACCGCGTACACGAGATGCGAGACGGGATCGTACATCGGGGTCAACCGGGCGCTCGACGCGGACACGATGACGAGGTCCGCCCGCTTCCCCACCTCGAGCGAGCCGATCTGTTTTTCAAGCCCGAGCGCGCGTGCCCCGTTGATGGTCGCCATTTCCAGGGCCACCGACGCCGGAACAGCCTGCGGATTGCCGGTCTTCACCTTGTGCAACAGCGCCGCAAACCGCATGGCTTCGAACATGTCGAGGTCGTTGTTGCTGGCCGCCCCGTCGGTGCCAAGGCCAACCGTAATGCCGGCCGCCAGATATTCCGGCACCGGCGCAATGCCGCTGGCCAGCTTCATGTTGCTTTCGGGATTGTGCGAGACCGCCACCTGTTGGCTCTTCAGAATCTTCATGTCGGCCGCGTTCACCCACACACCGTGGTTGATGAGCGTTCGCGGGCCGAAGAACTTGATCGAGTCCAGGTATCCCACCGGCGAGAGGCCCGCATGCGCCTTCCTTGAAGTGTCCAGCTCCGTTTCGTTCTCGGCGACGTGAATGATCACGGGGGCCCCATACTTCGCCGCTAAAGCACGCGCCGCCTGGAGCGTTTTCGAGTCGAGCGTATACGGTGCATGCGGCGCAATCGCCGGAACGATGAGATCGTCTTTCGCGAATTCCTTCAGGAAGGCTTCGGTCCGCGCGAGTCCCTCGGCCGGGGTCTTCGCGTCGGGCACCGGAAACTGGATGATGGTCTGCCCCAGCACGCCGCGCATACCCGCCGCCTTGGTCGTCCGCGCGATCTCTTCTTCGAAGTAGTACATGTCGGCGTAGACCGTCGTGCCGGACTGGATCATCTCGAGCGCGGCCAGCTTCGTTCCCGCGCGCACCATCTCGCGCGAGACGGTTTTCGCTTCGGCGGGAAAAATGTACTTCTCGAGCCATTCCTGCAGCCGCAGATCGTCGGCCAAGCCACGATAGAGCACCATCGGGGCGTGCGTATGGGCGTTGATCAGGCCGGGAATGACGATCGAGCCGGTCGCATCAATCTGCGTGACGGCTTTGAACCTGCCGGCGATGTCCGCGGCCGGCCCCACCGCGACGATGTTGGTTCCGTCTATCGCAACCGAGCCCGGGTTGTAGATGCTGCGCTTCGCGTCGACCGTGACGACGGCGCCGCCCGAGACGATCGTCGTGACTTGGCGCGGGGCATTCTGGGCATCGGCCCTCACAATCCAACACCCCAAACCCGCGAGGATCAGAGCCGCGAAAAATCGCACGTTGCGCATATGGCGACGATTCTATCCAAGTCATGGTGAACATTCTGCATTCGGCGGAATTAGTTGCCGTGAAAATGGAGCTTTCCAATGGGCACGCCCGTTGCGAGACCCCATGACGATGCCATCCTTGCGAAGGGCGCAATCGACCCTGCTCGCCAAGCAGTTCGCCGACATGGGGAACCTCATCGCCGCGGCCTTCGTCAGAGGCCCATTCATCAGCGCACCGGCCGTTTTCATTCTTGGCCTGGTTGCTCGGTGTCACAATCTGGTTGGGGTTGATGGGCGCCGCACTATTCATGGCAGGAAGGGAGCCACAGTGACAGATCAGCCGCTTGTTGGTGTTTTCGTCATCGGCGGCACGGCATTGTTGTACGGTTTCGTCATCCTGACGCTGGACTGGTGCGCGCGACGGAACCAGCATCGCAAAGAGTAGAACCCGCCTTTACAGCTGTGCGCCCCGATGCCCGAGGTTCGGACTGTGCCCTGGGGCTGCGGTCAGGCCGATTGGTATATAGTCCGTCGCCATGTCCGTCCACATCGTGGGCCACCCCCTCGTTCACGACGCGCTCAGCCAGCTTCGCGATATCAACACCGAGACCGAGATGTTCCGGCAGATCGCCAACCGAATCAGTGTCCTGCTCGTGGCCGAAGCACTGCGCGATCTCCCCACCGAACGGGCTGTCGTCGACACGCCGCTCGAAAAGGCCGAGGGACGCCGGGTGGCGCGCGATGTCGTGGTGGTGCCGGTCCTTCGCGCGGGCCTGGGGATGCTGGACGCGGTGCTCGAGCTGCTGCCCGCCGCGCGCGTCGGCCATATCGGTCTCCAGCGCAACGAGTCGACGGCCGTGGCGTCGCAGGTACTACGCCAAGCTTCCAGAGAATCTCCCGTCGAGTTACGTCGTGCTCGTCGATCCCATGCTGGCCACCGGCGGCAGTGCGGTGGCCGCGCTCGACGTGCTGAAAAAGGCCGGCGCCAACAACATCCGCATCGTGTGCATCGTCGCCGCGCCGGAAGGGATCGCGCTGGTCGAGAAGTCGCATCCCGACGTCGAGATCTACACGCCGGTCGTCGATCGCGAGCTGAACGCGCAGAAATACATCCTGCCCGGCCTCGGCGACTTCGGAGATCGGTTGTACGGGACCTGCTGACGAAGGCGCCTATCCCTTCTTGCGCCGATTCTTCCGGCGCCAGGCGCTGAGGACCCGTTTGCGTTTCGCCATCGCATGCCCCAGTGGGTTTCTGGTCTTGCGGCCGATCTTTACCGCCGCCGACACGACGAAATCGGTTGCCTGACTCGGCTGGGCTGGTACCGGATCCTTTGAGATCCGGTCCGGCAACTGCACCTTCGCGAATCGCCTGCCCTTGATGTCGCCTCGCCGCGCGACCACGCGCCAGAAAAATGCGATGCGCCGTGGCGCCTTGACCCCGGGCTGTTCGACGGCACGCACGACAAAGCGATCGCGTTTCCGATCCGCTATCCAAAGCACCGCCGGACCGTATGATGTGACGTGCACCTGATAGTCGCCGGCAATGGCTTTGACGTATGCAGGATCGAGTGTGACCTCAGCCTCTCCATTGACGAGAACCGACTCTCCCATGTCTTCGAACCAGGGCTCGGGGGCTTCCACGCAATAGAGCTGCTGAAGACCGCCGCCCGGCGCCGGCACAACGGCGCTCTTTGCGCCGAGGACGAGCAACGACCCGTCGATGACGACGTCGCCACGAAACTGGCCCGCCGTCCTGCCTGATGCGCGCAGTCCAATCCCGCGTGACACGGCCACCACCCCGATGCCTCGGTCGGACTGACCGACGACCCCTTGTCCGTTGAGAGACGTGCCGTGCACTCCCATCTGCGGCCCCACGCCTTCGACCCCCTTGGTGCGTTCGGATGATCCGTGGACGCCGACAGCATCGCCGGAGAAACCGCGCAAGCCCGGGCCGGATGTCGACGTTCCGGCCACACCCGCGTCGAGGTTCGACCTCCCGCCCACACCTGGTTTGCTGCCAGATTCGCCAAACACACCGGGCGCTGAGCTCGAGACCCCTTCGACTCCAGCACTCGTGTCTCCTTCGCCCCGGACACCGGGGCGCTGCCCTTCCTGGTTGCGGCCGAGAACGCCACAGCCAAACCATGAAAGGCCGAAGACGCCCGCGTTATCAACCGCGTCACCGATCACGCCGATGTCTGCTCCGGGCGAAATCGGCGCACCTGGCAATGCTGTCGGGATGCCGTTACCCCAGACGGCTGTGTCGCCGCCCGTTCCATATACCCCGGTCGCGCCGGGGTTCCTGGCAAGCCCGACGACCCCCGCGCCCTGGCTGTTATAGGACTGGCCTACGATTCCTGTCGTTCCTTCGCCCTGGATCGCAATGAAATCGCGAGGCCAGAGTCCGGTGATGACTGGCGCCCCTGGACGAAACACGTAGTTGCGTACCAGCAGTCCTGCGCCACGACTGGGATAGGGATAGCAATCCAGGATCGTGTCAGCGGTTGCGTCGACGCGTTGGCCCGCGCGCAGCGGATCTCCATTAGCCATGTTCTGCTCCTCGAATTTGAAGGGTGGTGAACGCTGGCGGGGATTCAGCGTCGATACGGCACCTACAAGTGTACGCGTGAACTCGGCGCTTGCCGGGTCATCCCTGCGGCAAGACCACGGCGATCGGTTGTCTGGGATGTGTTGATGTGAGATAGAATTGTGTGTTCCGAAGGTTGGGCGCTTGGCTCAGCGGTAGAGCATCGCCTTCACACGGCGGGGGTCAGTGGTTCGAATCCACTAGCGCCCACCAGCCTTCGCTCGCCGGCTTCGCACCCGAGCTACGGCTGGCAGGCCAGCTACTTGTCCGCCGTAGCGGGAAGCGCGAAGGTGGACGGTTGGCAAGCCAGGCGGAGGTTGTCCGCCGTAGCCGCGAAGCGGCGAAGCTGGACTTCGACTCCTGGGACGCCACGACTCGCCGACTCTCAGGACTCGAAAGACTCTTCCAGCGTTATTTCTTCGCCTCCGCCAGCAACGCGCTCAGAATCCTCGCGTACTCCTCATCGGCGGCCGCAAACGCCTTCGCGTAATCGCCGTCCGACATCTTCTGCTTGTCCGGATCGCCGTCGAAGGTCACGACCTTCCCCGCGCGATTCCAGGTGTCGAACATGCCGTCCTGCCTCTTCGACGAGAGGCCCGGATCGCCCATGTCCTGCACGAAGATCTTCGTATCCGGCGTCACCGTTCCGCTCAATTCCATGTAGGTGTCGCGGTACTGCTTGGCGGCCAGACGGGGTTCCATCAACTGCGGCGCCGAGTAGTGGCCCGACACGACCAGCAGCTGCACGTTCGGGAAATACAGCGCGGCGGCATACGTGCCGTCGGGGGTCGTCATCTTTGCCGCAATCGAATCCAGTTTCTTCCCCGCCATCACCGTCACCAGCTCCTTGGCAATCGGCGCCGATTTCGACGCGCCCGACTGAGGCGACGCGGCGGGCGGGAGACACGCGAGCATCAGGCACATAGCGACGCCTGTTGTGTGTACGGACGCACGGTTGCTCATACGACCCCCCTCGGCCAAGGCCCTGCAGTGAATTGTCGAAGAATGATTGTCGGATTTCTACCACCCTTACGGGTTGGCGTCAATCGGGCCGAGCCGGGACGCGGTCCAAACCGGGCATTTGACGGGCCCTGCGCGGCACCTAGCCGATAAAGAGGGCGTCTTCGTCGTCGGTCCGTCCGCGGCCGTCCGACGGGCGTCTGTTCAGCTCGCGGAACAGCTCGATGGCGGCCTTCACGCCGCTCATGAGGGCTGCCCCGTCGCGGAGGGGCCTGAGGATAGTGTCCTGGACCGTCGTCGCGGTGTGCTCGATGCGCGACGTCACGTCGTACACGAGCCGGTCGAGGCGCTCGACCTGCCCGGCTGCCAGTGAGCTGATGCCGGCCGCGTCGCGGGCGATGGAATTCAGGCTCTCGGCGAGCGGTTTCATCTGCTGCTCGACCTCGCTCAGCGACCGCTCGAGCCGTCGCGCCACGTTCCACCCGTACATGACCATAACGACCTGAAGGGTCGCCATCGTGAGCGTGGCTAACGCGATGACGCCGAGGAACACTTCCGACCAGAACCCCACTCGGTCTCCTTTGCCCTAGAAGATGCTCATCCGGAGGTTGAGGAACTTCTTTGGATCCTTACGAATGTCGGCCAGCAACTGTTGCATCTCCGTCACGGTGCGGTTCATGTTGTCATACAGCTGCTTGTCGTTCATCAGCTGGCCCATGGTGCCCTGGCCCTGATTCAGGCTCCTGGTCAGCTGCTCGAGGTTGGCCGTCACCGCATCGAGCCGCTTGTAGAGGGAGTCGTTGTTCATCAACTGGCCCATCGTGCCCTGGCCCTGATTGAGCTTACTCGACAAGCTCCCGAAATTGGCAGTCGCCTCGTTGAGGTTCTTTGCCAGCGTCGGGTCGTTCATCAGCTGCCCCAGGGTGCCCTGCCCGGCATTGATTTTCGCCGTAATCGTGTTCAGGTTCTTCAGCGATGCCTCCAACTGCCGCGCGCTTTCGGGGTTGTTGAGCAGCTGGCCGAGCGTCCCCTTGCCCCGCGAGAGCCCCTCGGTCACTTCCCGGGCCGCCGCCGTGAACTGCCGCAGCTCCACATACAACTGCTCGTCGGTCATCAGCTTGCCGGCCGTCCCCTTGCCCGCCCGCAGGTCTGTGATCAGTCCCGTCAGCTCTGCAATGCCCTTGTTGGCCTGAGCCGTGACGTCGGCCAGCTGCGGCGGAAGTGCATCGCTCGGTACGCACCCCCTTCCGGGATGGGATCGCCGCTCGTGCTGGCGCTGATGTCGACCGCCCCTTCGCCGAGGAGCGACACCGAGCCTATCGTTGCCCGCGAGGTCGTCCGCACGCGCTGTTGCATATCGTCGCGCAATTGGAGGAGCATCTCGACTTCGGATCCGACAAACGTCAGCTCCTGTACCGCGCCCACCGTTACGCCCGCCACCCGCACGGGCGATCCCCGCTGCACACCCGCGGCATTCGGAAACTTCACCTTCAGGGTATAGCGCTGCCAGAAAAACCCGCCTTCACCACCCAATGCAAGAATAAGGGCCGCCGCGATCAGCAGCGCCGCCACGGCCATGACGCCGATCTTCAGTTCCGACCATTTCAACGAACGCGTACGAGGCATTGATTATTCCTTCACGACAGGAACGCCTGAATGTACGGATCCTTCGACGCCCGCAGTTCATCGGCGGTGCCTTCGAAGACGATGATGCCGTCCTTCAGCATCATGAACTCGGCTTCTTCCATTTTCTCCGGACCTGCGTCCACGAAGTCGATGGTCTCGCCCTGCCTGACGGCCTCCTGCGTCGCCACGAAAAACGCGTCGCGCAACTGGTGCGTGACGAGAATCGACGTGACTTCCTCGAAATCCCGGAGCTTGACGATCTCCTCGTCTATGGTCGTCGAGGTAATCGGATCGAGGCCGGTCGTCGGCTCGTCGTACAGAAGAATCCCCGGCTTCACCGTCATCGCCCGCGCAATCGCCACCCGGCGCCGTTGCCCTCCGGACAGCTCCGAGGGCCTGCGGTCGATGAACTGCGACAGCCTGACGAACCCGAGTACCTCTTCGACGCGCTTCCGAATCACGTCGAGCGGCTGGTTGGTCTCTTCGTACAGTTTGTAGCCCACGTTTTCCGCGACGGTCAGCGAATCGAACAGCGCGCCCTCCTGAAAGACCATCCCGATGTCGGCGCGCACCTTCCTCATCTGCTCTTCGGTGTAGTCGTTCACGAGCTGACCGTTCACGTAGACTTTGCCGTTGTCCGGCTTCAGGAGGCCGAGAATCAGCTTCAGCGAGATCGATTTCCCGGCGCCGCTCGCGCCCAGGATGATCTTGGTGTGCCCCTTCCCCAGCCTGAAACTGACGTCCCGCAGGACGACCGTATCGTCGAACGCGAGCGAGACGTGCTCGAACACGATGACCGGTTCGTCGTCGCCCGTCGGCCTCTCAGCGATGCCGACCTGTGGTTGATATCCGTCCATTCTCCATAACAGCGCTAAAGCGCTGTGCCACCGTTGTAAGTATCGCCGCCTGTTGTAAGTATGGCCACCAGTGGCACGTTCCAAGTGTCGCTACCGGTGGCACAGGGCTTCAGCCCTGTCTAGTAGAACAACGTGATCATCAAGCGCGTAATGAAGAAATCCAGCACGAGCACGGCCACCGAGGCGGCCACGACCGCGTTGGTCGTCGCGCGGCCGACGCCCTGTGTGCCCCCCTTGGTGCGTAGTCCGACATGACACCCGATGCTCACGATGGCAAAACCGAGCAGGAATGGCTTGGTGATGCCCATCCACACGTCATCGATGTAGAGGCCGTCGATAATCGACTTCCAGTAGACGCTGGACGGCACCTGCAGTTGCTGAATCGCGATGATGCCGCCGCCCAGGATGCCCATGAAGTCGGAAATGATCGTCAGCACCGGCGCCATGACCACGCCGGCTATCACCCGCGGCACGACCAGCTTGCGCACCGGATCGGTGCCGAGCGCCCGCAGCGCGTTGATCTGGTCGGTGACGACCATCGATCCCAGCTCGGCCGCGATGCCCGAACCGACACGCCCGGCCAGCATCAGCGCCGTCAACACCGGACCGAGCTCTTTCACCATCGACGCGCTGACGAGCCGCCCGACGATGGGGCGGGCACCGAATTGATCGAGCGTCAGCCCGCTCTGCAGCGCAAGGACGGCTCCCGTGAAGATACCGGTCAGCAGCACGACCGTGAGCGACCCGAAACCGATCGCTTCGAGCTGCTCGATGACGTCGTGAAAATAGAAGGGGCGCGAGAATGCGCCCCGAGCCGCGGCCCAGCTGAGCTTGACGTATTCCTGGACTTCCAGGATCGCTGACTTCAGCCAGTTATCGAGCGCCGTCAGCACGTCAGCCCCGGGTCGGGCGCATGTTGGCCAGCCCCAGTTCCCGGCCCTTCAACGCCTTGATCTTGTCGCGCAGCGTGGCGGCGCGCTCGAAATCGAGATTGGCGGCCGCCTGGCGCATCTGCGTCTGCAGCGATTCGATACGCGCATCGAACTCCTGCGGCGTCAGATAGGCCTCTCGCTCCTCCATCACCGCGGGCGTCCCGTAGTCGAGGTTGTAGACGCTCAGCGACACGTCGTCGATGGCCTTCACGATCGATGCCGGGGTGATGCCGTGTTCCTGGTTGTAGGCCTCCTGGAGCGCCCGCCGCCGCGTCGTTTCTTCCAGCGCGACGCGCATCGACTCGGTCATCGTGTCAGCATACATGATGACCCGCCCGCTCACGTTGCGAGCGGCCCGTCCCGAGGTCTGGATGAGCGAGCCGGCTGACCGCAGAAACCCCTCCTTGTCGGCGTCCAGAATCGCGACAAGCGACACTTCCGGCAGGTCCAGACCTTCCCGCAGCAGATTGATACCGACCAGCACGTCGAACACCCCCAGCCGCAGGTCGCGCAGGATCTGAATGCGATCGAGCGTCTCGACTTCGGAGTGCAGGTAATTGACTTTCACGCCGAGCTCCTGATAGTAGGTCGTCAGGTCTTCGGCCATTCGCTTGGTGAGCGTGGTGACGAGCGTACGCGTGCCTTCCGCCGCCCGCGTACGGATCTCACCCAGCAGGTCGTCGATCTGCCCTTTCACGGGCCGCACCTCGATGGGCGGGTCCGTCAGTCCAGTGGGGCGGATAATCTGCTCGACCACGACGCCGCCCGATTTCGACAGTTCGTACGGCCCGGGCGTGGCGGAGACGAAGACCAGCTGCCGGGCACGCTCCTGCCATTCTTCGAACGTCAGCGGGCGGTTGTCGAGCGCCGAGGGCAGCCTGAATCCGAACTCCACGAGCGTCTGTTTGCGCGATCGATCGCCGTGGTACATCCCGCGAATCTGCGGAATCGTCTGGTGGCTCTCGTCGATCACCATCAGCGCATCATCGGGCAGATAGTCGAGCAGCGTCGGCGGCGGCTCGCCCGGCGCCCGCCCGGTGAGGTGGCGCGAGTAGTTCTCGATGCCGTGGCAGTAGCCGATCTCTTTCATCATCTCGAGATCGAACATCGTCCGCTGGTGAAGCCGCTGCGCCTCGAGCACCTTGCCCAGCTTCTCCAGCTCGGTCCGCCGCACCACCAGCTCGGCCTTGATCGACTCGACCGCGCTTCTCGTCTGGTCGCGCGGCGCTACGAAGTGCGACTTGGGGTAGATCGCAATCTTGTCGTGCTTGCGCCCGCTCTTGCCGGTGAGCGGATCGAACGTCGTCAGCGCGTCCACGTCGTCGCCGAAGAGCTCGATGCGCAGCGCCTGCTCTTCGTACGACGGGTAGACCTCGACGATGTCGCCGCGCACGCGAAACGTGCCGCGAGTGAATTCCACATCGTTCCGCTCGTACTGGATGTCGACGAGCTTGCGCAGGATCTGGTCGCGAGGGATCCGCTGCCCCAACTGCAGCGGCAGCAGCATGCCGTAATACGCTTCGGGCGAGCCGAGACCGTAGATACACGACACGCTCGAGACGATGATGACGTCGCGGCGCTCGAAGAGCGACCGGGTGGCCGACAGCCGCATGCGATCGATTTCGTCGTTGATGATCGCTTCCTTCTCGATGTACGAGTCGGTGGACGGCACGTAGGCTTCGGGCTGGTAGTAGTCGTAATAGCTGACGAAGTACTCGACCGCGTTCTCGGGGAAGAACCGGCGGAACTCCTGGTAGAGCTGCGCCGCCAGGGTCTTGTTGTGGACCATGACGAGCGTCGGCCTGTTCACCTCGGCAATGACCTTCGCTATCGTGAAGGTTTTTCCCGAGCCGGTGACCCCGAGCAGCACCTGATGCCGGTCGCCGCGCTCGAGGCCCTCGACGAGCTCGGGAATCGCCCGCGCCTGGTCCCCTTTCAGCTCGAAGTCGGTGACGATCTTGAATTTGTCGTAGAGAGAAGGCATAAGTCCATGCGGCACAGCGGGGAATTTTTAGCCCGGCTGAACTCTCAATCGTACTACAACTTCGCTGCGGTTCACGGTTCTGGGTGCTGGGGTTCTGGGTGCCGGTTCTGGTTCTCGGTTCTGGGTTCGCGATCTTACGTTGACTGCGCCGATGGCAGACGCTGTGCGGGGCGGGATGCATGGCAGGATTGAGCAGACCCGAAGATTTTGATGTTTGGAAGCTCGCGTGGGAGCTGAAGCAGCGGGTGTACGCGTTTACTTCCACACAACCCGCAGCCCGCGATCGAGATTTCTGCAGCGACATCAGGCGTGCCGCGCGCTCGGCGCCCGACCTGATTGCTGAGGGGTACTATCGCTTTAACCCGCGTGAGTTTCACCGATTCTTGAACGACGCGAAAGCGTCGCTCGGAGAAGTCCGAAATCAGCTACTGCACGCAAAGGCTCAGCGCGATGTCTCGGAGACCGAATCTCTGGAGATGCTTGGTCTTGCGAATCGTGCAATTGGAGCGGCGAACCAGCTGCAACAGTACCTGCGGTCCTGTCCATCCAAGTTCCGGCACGGTGCGAAGCGGCCTATGAAGCGCGCCGATTTCACTGAGGCGCTCAGCGGCACTTCTTCCTGAGCGCTTTTCGAGTGTTCTGCCAGGCCAGGGTCAGGGCTTCGCCGAGCGATTCCTCGTCGACCGACTTCAGGATGACGCGGGTACAGCCGCTGCGTCCCCAGGCGCCGGCCTCGGGCGTGAATGCCGCTGGATGATCCTCGAGAAACAATGCCTGCTGGTCAGGCGTGAGCTTCACCATTCCGAACTGATCATCGGAATGCAGCGACGCGAAGATGCGCTTGTCGACGCGGAAGTCGGGGTGGCCCATGTGGGCGCCCTCGAGGGCGCCGTCGAGGGCCAGGGCCATCCGTCGAAACTGCTGGGCGGTTACGAGCCGGGGAGCCACGCGCAAATTGTGCCACGTAACAGGGTGATTCGACCGGTTCTGGGGTTCTGGGTTCTGAGGTTCTAGGTTCTGGTTCTAACTCCTACGGTCTGGTTCTGGTTCAGCGGGTTGGCAGATGTTGTGCGTAACCGGGTGCATGGCGGGACTGAGAAGACCGGAAGATTTCGATGTGTGGAAGCTGTCGTGGGAACTCAAGCGTGGCCATCGGCGCCGCCAAGCGGCCTGCAAGCCTACCGTTCGAAAGTGCCCCGCACAAATTCCGGCCGTCACACCCCGACTCGGAGAACCCAGACTCGGGAAACCTGGAACCGTAGAACCTCAATGCCCGAAACCGCAGAACCCGAACCCCGGAACCGCGGAACCGGAACCTCAGAACCCAGAACCAAGAACCGCTGGTTCACTTCGACGGTGCGAAATACCCTTCCCGCGTCCGAAGTTGGACCTTCTGGGACGGCGGGTTCTTCAGCGTGATCACCACCTTCCGCCACTTGCCATCGCGCAGCGCGTTGGTGGGAACGTAACCGAGCAGATACTGGCCGTGGACTTCCCTGGCGATGCTTTCGTACATCGGCTCGAGCTCTTTCATCGAGTCGGGAAACAACGCCCGCCCGCCGGTCAGCCGGGCAATTTCATTCAGGCGCGACTGCAGCATCAGGCGCGGCGACCCGCGGCCGGCAAAGAACCCGATGGGGTACACCGTGACATCCGACGCCCGCAACGTGCGCAGCGTGTCGTCCCAGGTACGCGAGCTGGCCGTGTCGTCGCCATCGGTGTAGATGACCAGCACCTTCCGGCCCGTCTGATCGAAGGCGCCGCCCAGGTACACGGTTGCCGCGTCGTAGAGCGACGTGCGTCCCTTCGCCTTGCCGTTGCGGATACGCTCGACGAGCCGTGGAAATTCCGCCTGTGAAAACCTCGCCGCCCGCACGTCGTCGCTGAACTCGACGAGCGTGAAGTCTTCCGCCTTGGGAAAGGTGTTGAGGAACTTGATCGCGGCGTTGCGCGAAAAACCCAGGTCGCGCTGCATGCTCTCGCTGATGTCGAAGAGGAGCCCGATGTGCAGTGGGACGGTGTCCTGGGCGGCGGCAGTGCTGAAATACGACACCGACTGGAGGGCGCCGTCTTCTTTCACCACGAAGTCGTCGGCTTCGAGGTTCTGCACCGGCTCGCCGGCTTTATCCACGACCGTCACCGTAAATCCCGCGACGTCGATGCGCGTCTTGTAACGGAATTGCCCAGCAACCGACAGGCTGCTCAGCCCGACAAGGGCCGCTACGACAGTCACCGATTGGCGAGGCCGTCTCATAAGGGGCGTATAATATAAAGTTTACAGCGAGATGTAAGGGCTTATCCGAAGGGCTGGGACAGATCTCCCTAGCACTGGAGCAAGGACACCGGGGGTAGGGGCCTCCGAATCACATATGCGGTGTCTGGCCGTTTGCCAAGACGAACTGGTCATCAGGATGCTCGACGAGATCCTGGCTGCCAGCATCGAAGTGGAGTTCCTGGTCGAGAGCCGCGCGCTCGCGCGCAAGCTCAAGGCTGCCGGCCTGCCCGTCACGGCCGGCGACGTGAAGCGAACAGACACCTACCTGAAGGCCGACATCTCCCCCCAGACCTGCATCATCATCGAAGACACCGGACGGAAGTACCTGCCCAAGATGATCGAGTCCGTTCGCGATGCGGGCGGCGCGCTCATCTACGTCCTCGGGGTCGGCATCGCCAACGACGATCGCGAAAAGCGCGCGCAGGCGGTGCGCGACCAGTTTTCCGACGTTTCGTACTTGTCGCTGTCCGAGCTCTTCGAAGCGCCGCTCCTCACCGAGTTCAGCCGTGCCCTGACACGGGCGCGCGTCCAGCAATACCAGCGCTACCTGGCCGACGCCGATCGCATTCTGATTTTGCTCCATAACGAACCAGACCCCGACGCGATGGCCAGCGGTCTCGCACTGCGAACGGTGCTGCACCGTACGCGCACGACCGCCGTGATCGCCGCTCTGGAAGGCGTCACGCGTCCCGAAAACATGCGCATGGTCAACCTGCTCGACATCCATGTCGAAACGATCGCCCTCGAGGGCATTCAGGACTTCGACCGTGTCTGCATGGTCGACGTGCAGCCCCACTATTTCCCGGGCTGGATCGCGTCGATCTCGTGATCGACCACCATCCCGAGCAGCACGGCTACAACGCCGTCTTCAAGGACATCCGCGAAGACTTCGGCTCGACCTGCACGATCCTGACCGAGCATCTGCGCGCGATTGACGCCAGCATCTCCGAACGTACGGCTACCGCGATGCTCTATGCGATCAAGTCCGACACGCTGTTCTTCAACCGCCAGGCGAACCGCTGCGACATCGACGCGTTCTCCTATCTCTATCCCCTGGCCGACGCCAACCTGATTCGAAAGATGGAGGGCGCGGAAATCACCACGGAGCGGCTGCAATTGATTACGAAGGCCACGCGCCAGGGCAGCATGGTGGAACAGGTCTTCTCGGTCTTCCTCGGCGACGTTCCGCGCGACGACGCGATTCCGTATGTGGCGGACTTCTTTCTTCAACTCGAAAACGTCCGCTGGACCCTCGTGTCGGGGGTCGTCAACGGCATGTTCGTCATGTCCGTTCGCAACCTCGGCTACACGAAGAACGCCGGCGATTTCGTGCGGCGCTATTTTGTCGACATCGGTTCGGCCGGCGGCCACCGGGCAATGGCGAAGGCCGTCATCGCGCTCGAGGCGTTCCAGGCCCGCTTCGGCGCCATCGACGACGAGATCGGCCGGAAGATGTCAGAGCTGCTGCTGGAGTTCCTGCACGAAGCGACGGATGAGAAGAAGAAGAAGGAGGCTGTGGCGAGTCACTGACTCACGCGTCAGTCCCCTCCTCCGACCACCGGCTCGATGAACTGGCGGTACGCGTCCTCGTAACCACGATCCATCAGCTCGCCCAGGCTCTGATAGCGATCCGATCGCTCGTCGTAGGTGCCTTCGAAATCGAGAGGACCGATCGGGTTGTGGCTCGGCTGGATCAGGAACAGCCCCTTGAATCGCTTCTTGTGCAGCGCCACGGCATCACGCACCCCCGTCGTCTCGGCGGCCGCAATCTGCTCTGCCACGCGCGAGCGCAGCGAGCCTGTCGGCTTGCCCAGCCGGTGTGGAGCGGAGCGATCGGGATCCGGGCAGACGATCACGACCTGATCGACTCCCGCGGCCGCGAGCTCTTCGAGCAACCGCGCGACCGCCCCGATGCGGTCGCAGATGCGATGCGTTTCCCCTTTCCAGTAGCTCTCCGGCGAGAACGCAATCAGATGTGGCTCGGTGAGCACGGGAATCGCCAGCGCCGCGGCCAGCGCATCCAGGATCTGACTGCGCCCGACGCCTGAAAGGTCGACCAGGTCGCCACGGCCACGCTGAAAGAACGTCTGCCTGCGAGTCTCGGCAATCGCCGCGAAGACCAGATCGGTCCGTGTCTCCAGATCGAGCGTCGTCACGATGAGCTCGCGAAACCCGGGCTGTCCGAGGTTCTCGAAGAGCAGTTCCGCATATCGCCGGCTCAGATCCGGCGCCGTCGGCTCTTTTGCTCTCACCGGGCCTTGAAACAGTTGCCATAACACCGCGCGGACGTGCCGGAGCCCCGGCTCGGTGCTCCACGGCGCGCCGATGACCCGCGCCCACCATCGGCCCCGATCCCGATGGCCGGCAGACCCGCCGTCCCGTCCGCTGGCGAGCGTCGCCGGGACTGGCCGAACCCGATAGGCCGCCACCGCGAGCACCGCGAAAGCCCCCGCAAAGCACAGCATGACCAGTCTCGGTACCACGGTCGGGAGCGCGTCGGCCGAAAAGGCATACCGGACCATTTCCGTGTACGCCGAGTGCCAGTCGCAGCCCGAGATCGACGTTGATCATCTGGACGAGAAAGCCCATTGGATAGGCGACCAGTCCGGTGGCCAGCACGAGAAGCGGAACCGCGAGTACGGCAACCCCGCCAATCGCGATCGCGGCCGCCCAGCGAAGCGCGCCGCGCCATTCGTACATCCGAATCGCGGGACGCCGCCGCCACACGCCGCCGTCTTCCCAGGTCTTGGCGCCGGCATCGATCGCGCCGAATAACGCACAGACGATGCCCATACCTCGACCGCTCATGACGTCGATCTTGACGCCCGCCTCGTGCAACGCGCGCAGCACGCCCGCGTGATAGGCGCCGCCCGTCCCGTTACCGGTCAGCAGGACCGCGGTTCTGAGTTGTGGTGAATAGCTCACGCCTCGTCGTGGATCGTGACGAGCTTGATGATCTCGAAATTGCGCGTGCCGCTGGGAGTCGTGACCTTGATCTCGTCCCCGGGATCCTGCCGACAATCGCGCGGCCGATCGGCGAGCTGGTCGAGATGAGGCCCTTCGCGGCGTCCGCCTCTTCGGGCATGACGAGCTGGTAGGTAATCGACTCGCCGTTATCTTCGCGGAGGTTCACGGTCGATCCAAAGGCGGCACGATCGTGCGGAATCTTGTCGAGATTCATGATCGAGATCTCGGCAATGCGTTTCTTGAGCATCGCAATGCGCGCGTTGACGATGCCCTGGCGATCTTTGGCGGCCTGGTACTCCGCGTTCTCGCGCAGGTCGCCGAGTTCGCGCGCGCGCTGGATTTCCTTCGGCAGCTCGTGGTGCAACTCGCGCTCGAGCTCCGCGACTTCCTCTTCGAAACGCTTGAGGATCTTCGCCTTCATTCGAAGGAAGATCCTAGCACATCTGTTATGCTCTCCAGATGACTGGAGCGCCGCACTCCAGCGTCAAACGCTACCGCGACCTCGCTCGTACCTTCCAGACAAACGGTCTCGAACGGGAGATGCTGCTCGACGGTCCGCATCTGCTCTTCGAAGCACGCAAGTCTGGCGTGAAGGTCGTGAGCGCCGCCTTCGAGCATCACGTCCTCGACGATCCGCCGATGCGCGCACTGGCGCAGGCGCTCGTGGCGGACGGCGCCGACGTCCTGATCGTCTCCAGAAAAACGCTCGAGTCGATGAGCCCGGTGAAGACGCCAACCGGCGTCGTGGGCATCGCGCGCCGCTCGCTCTCGTCGCTCGACGCTGCGCTCGACAGCCCGTCCCCCTTGATCGTCGTCGCGCACGACGTGCAGGATCCCGGCAACGTCGGCGGCATCATGCGGTCGGCCGAGGCCGCGGGCGCCACGGCGTTTATCGCTACACCCTCGACGGCCGATCCGCTCGGCTGGAAAGCCCTGCGCGGTTCGATGGGCAGTGCCTTCCGATTGCCGGTGGCGCGCGCCGGCTTCACGGAAACGCTCGCGGCCCTCGAACGGAGACGTATCGTGCCGGCCGCCCTGGTCCCGCGCGGCGGCCAACCGCTCTTTGCGGTCGATTTCAGAGCACCGACCGCGCTCATCCTTGGCGGAGAGGGTGCCGGGTTGCCCCGCGAGGTCGTCAAGGCCATCGGGCGGCGGGTCTCGATTCCCATGGCCCCGGCCGTCGATTCTCTCAACGTCGGCGTCGCGGCGGCTCTCGTGCTGTATGAAGCATTCCGGCAACGATCGTGATGAGCCTATTCGAAGACTCGTCAACCGATTCCTCGCCTTCGCAGATCCCCGGCACACCGCTCGCCGAACGGATGCGCCCGGCGACGTTCGACGAGTTTGTCGGCCAGCAGGACATCCTTGCCCCGGGAAAACCCCTGCGCGAAGCGATCGAACGCGATCGCCTGCGATCGATCATCCTGTGGGGTCCGCCTGGCACCGGCAAGACGACGCTGGCCCGCCTGATTGCGAAAGCGACGCGCGCGCGGTTCGTCTCGTTCAGCGCCGTGATGGCCGGCATCAAGGAAATCAAGGACGTGATGGCGGCGGCAGAGACCTCGCGTCGCCAGATGAACCGGCGGACGATCGTGTTCGTGGACGAAATCCACCGCTTCAACAAGTCGCAGCAGGACGCGTTTCTGCCTCGCGTCGAGGCCGGCGACATCGTGCTCATCGGCGCCACCACCGAGAACCCGTCGTTCGAAGTGAACGCCGCACTGCTCTCGCGATCGAAGGTGTATACCCTTCATGGTCTGACGGAAGCGGAAATCGCCTCGATCCTCGATCGCGCGCTTCACGACAAGGAGCGTGGCCTCGGCAACGAGCCGATCACGATCGGTGAAGGCGTGCTGCAGACGATCGCGCGGTACGCCAACGGCGACGCCCGCGGCGCCCTGAACCTGCTCGAGCTGACGACGGCCGCCGCGCCTCGTGAAGCGGACGGCTCGACGCGACATCTCGGACTCGAGACGGTGCAGCAATCGGTGCAGAAACGGGCGCTTCTCTACGACAAGAGCGGCGAAGAGCATTACAACATCATGTCGGCGCTGCACAAGTCGATGCGCAACAGCGATCCCGACGCGTCGGTCTACTGGCTCGCGCGTATGCTCGAGGCGGGCGAAGACCCGATGTATGTCGCCCGGCGGTTGATCAGATTTGCGTCCGAAGACATCGGCAACGCCGACCCGCAGGCTCTCGCGGTGACGGTCGCGGCCAAGGACGCCGTGCATTTCATCGGCATGCCGGAGGGGAACACCGCGCTGGCACAAGCCGCGATTTATCTCGCCACCGCGCCCAAGAGCAATGCTGTTTATGTGGCCTACACCGAGGCGGCCGAGGATGCGCTGCGGGAGATTGCCGAGCCCGTTCCGCTCCACATCCGGAATGCGCCGACCAGGCTCATGAAGGAGATGAACTACGGAAAGGGCTACAAGTACGCGCACGACGAAGCCGAGGGCATTGCCGACATGGACTGCCTTCCGCCGTCGTTGTCCGGCAAAACGTACTACCAGCCGACCGATCGTGGTTTCGAGGAAACGATTCGCAAACGACTCGCGGACTGGAAACACGCACGGAAGAAACAGGGAGAATGACCGCGGTGGAGCCACCGCAGACCCTGTACAACCAGCCGGCCACGCACTTTGCCATGCCGCTTTATCTGCGTCCCGACACAGAAGTCGAGCCGCAGGTCATCCTCGAGCTGGCGGAATTCTTTCTATCCAATCTGCTCTTTCCATCAACGCGACTCACGGCGCTCCATACCAAGCGACCGGGTGATGGCGCACGACTCAATATGGGCGAGTTCACCCGCGCCCGATGGGACGCCGCACGGAGAAAGATTCTTCGCGGCGAATACGCCGTTGTCGAGATTAGAGGCGAAATACCCGACTTCCCACGCCAGAAGATCTGGTTGTCGTTGCACGTCAATCCCCGGGGCGGCGACGAGCGGCTCCTCGCCGGCACGATCGAAGTCCGGTGCAGCGTGTCGTATCTGCGGCACCTCTCAACGTCGCCGGAGCGTATCGAAGCCCTGCTGACTCTCGCAAAGCTGGCATGGAACCGGGCGTACGGTGGACCCGCCTACGGCTATGGACATCTCGCGATCACCCTTGCACGGCCGGTGTTCGACCCTCGAGCGCCGAGAGCGCATGGGGCTCCGATGCCATGGGACTATGTCAAACCGCCCGACGAGCGCGCGCACGCGGTGCCGATTGCGTTCGTCGGCAACGACATCGAAGGCAACCTCGCATCGTTGTATTGCAGCAATCGAGGAATCAAGGGCGCCTATTGGGCCAATTTCCTTTCCGCGGCCCACGTCGATCTCGCCGGCGGCGAGTCGACTCTGAGGAGCCGGCTCGGCAAAATGAGGGTCGAGCCGCTCGAGCATGGAGGGCTCCTCGTCATCGCCACCGAGGCTCCGTTGCCCGAGGATGGCGAGGAAACAAGCAAGACATTTCTGCGGCTCGACGAGGCCCTCAGGCCGGCGTTCTTGTCGCGCGACGAAACGCCGGAAATGAAGCGCGACATGCTCGGGTACTTCTATCGGGAACGCCCACCCTTGAGGTAGACTGCCGCGGTGAATCGCCGTGACCTGTTCAAAGCCGCTCTTCTAACGCTTCTGCCGCGGCCTGCGATGGCCGCACCCACGGTTTCGACGCTCATCGGTACTGGCGCCGCTGGATTCTCCGATTCGCAAGTGAGCAATCCCTACGGCGTCATCATCGGCCGCGACGGCGGGCTGTATTTCTGCGACCTCGACAATCAGCGCATCCGCCGCTTCGATCTCGAAGACCCGCGCCACGCGGACGATTGCCGGCGACGGCCAGCGCGCCTACAACGGCGACGGCGGACCCGCCACGTCCGGGTCGCTCAACATGCCGCACGAGGCCGTCTTCGATGCACGAAACCACATGTACATCGCCGAGCGCGATAACCATGTGGTGCGAAAGATCGACGGCGCGACGGGCGTCATCTCGACGCTCGCGGGAACGGGCAGCGCGGGATTTTCGGGGGACGGCGGGCCTGCATCCAAGGCGCAGCTCAGGCAGCCGCACAGCATCGCGATTGGCCCCGATGGCCGCCTGCTGATTTGCGACATCGGCAACCACCGCATCCGGGCGGTCGATCTGTCCACCGGCGTCATCGAAACCATCGGAGGGACGGGCGAGCGTCTGCCGACGCCTGACGGTGCGCCGTTGACAGGCACGCCGCTGAACGGTCCGAGAACGATGGTGATCGATCGCGACGGCACGATCTATCTCGCCCTGCGCGAAGGCAACCAGCTGTATCGCATTGCGCCGAAAACCCGCACGCTCCACCATCTCGCCGGCACCGGCGAACAGGGCTGGGCCGGAGACGGCGGCCCGGCGCGCACCGCGAAGCTGGCCGGACCCAAGGGTCTGGCGCTCGCCGGACGAAGTCTTTACGTGGCCGATACCGAGAGCCACATCATCCGCCGCGTGAACCTCGACACGGGCATCATCACGACGGTGCTCGGAACGGGCGTCCGCGGTGACGGCCCGGAAACCAATCCGCTGCAGTGCAAGCTGTCGCGGCCGCACGGGGTCTTCGCCGATACGGATGGCACGCTGTACGTAACAGACAGCGAGGCGCACCGCATTCGTGTGCTGAGGCAGTGACGCAGGCCGCGGCTGCGCTCGCGCTGGCCGTCGCCTTCGCCTTTCCCAGCCAGGACGGCTCGAAACTCCTGGCCACCGGCAACCTCGCACAGCCGGCCATGATGCGAACCGCGCTCTGCAGCAGCGGGCAGCGCCTGGCGGTCGAGTTCGAGCGCACGCAGCCCGAAAGCAAAGACAGCACCGGCCGGCAATCCTCGTACAACTTCGCCAACTCAGCCGGCGCCGTGTTTCGCGTCCTTGGCGCGAGCGCAAATCCGGGCGCGTCGTGTCTCGTCTCGGATGAGGCGTTCCTGGCCGGCACGACGGTGATTCCGTTGACGCGTCCGCCACAGGATGCGCGCTGCTCGAAAGCCCAGTACCCGGCGATTCAGGCTATCAAATCGCGGCCCGTCGTAGCCTGCTGGCCAATCGGCGTGTCGCCAGCGGGTGTTCAGATTGCGATCGTCGAGTTCGCACGCCGCCTGTCCGACGCGCTCGCCAGCCTCGTCGTCACGGATGGCGATCGGCGTCTCTTTGTCGACTACCCGGCCCGCTTCAACGGCCCCGGCGCCGACCTGTGGCGTGCGGATGACGGCGGCGAGATCCACGCCGAAGGGTTCGAGGTGGTGTGTCTCCTGAAGCGCGGATCGACCTATCTCCTGGCGATCGACTGGCGCGGCGCCGAAGGGAACAATCTCTCGCTCCAGACCGTTGAATCCGGCGATCAATTCAGGGAAGTCATTGCCGCGTACTGGTACCGCTCACCGATCTAGACAGCACTAAAGCGCTGTGCCACCTGATCTGAGTCAGGGCGGGCCGCATGAAGGTCCGGCTAAAGCCGGACACTACGTACGACACGGCACCACGTACTACACGGCACAAGCCTTCAGACTTGTCTATCTCTTCACTGCTTCTGGCTTGTCGCGCGGACGATGAACCAGCCGATGAGGAACATCACGATGCCGATGTAGAAGGGGTTCGGCTGAGGACCGCTTGGGCCCGCCATCAAGATGTCGACGAGCAGGATCCACATGGCGAGGAGCTGCAGAAAGCGCCCCACGTACCAAAGCGCGGCGCCGAACCCTGGACTCATATCCGCTGAAAGTTCTTCTCGATCTCGCGGCGCGTGAGCCGGAGCATCACCGGGCGGCCGTGCGGGCACACCGACGAATACGCCGTGCGCCGGAGCTCTTCGAGAATGTGCAGCATCTTCTCGTGCGTCAGCGGATAGTTCGCCTTGACAGCCGCATGACAGGCTGTGGTGGCGGCCAGTCGCCGCAGCGCATCGCCGACCTCCCTGCCCCGATCCAGACCTTCCAGATCCTCCGCGAGCGCGCGCAATGCCACAACCGCATCCTCGCGTCCCAGCAGAGCCGGGACCCCGGTCAGCCTCAGCGTGTCGCCCCCAAAGTCGTCGACGCCAAATCCCAGGCGATCGAGATCGGCCGAGTGATTCAACAGGGCCTGACGACTCTCGATCGAGAGCTCGACCAGGATGGGATCCAGCAGCCGCTGGCTTTCGAGCCGTCCCGTCGTCAAACGCTCCATCACCCGCTCGAACAGCACGCGCTCGTGGGCGACGTGCTGGTCGATGATGGCGATGCCGTCGGCATCGACCGCAATGATGAACGTATCGCGGAACTGTCCCAACGGCATGAGGGGTTTCAGCGGTTCCAGGTTCTGGGTGCTGGGTTCTGGGTTTCCGGTTCCGGGTTCGAGGTTCGCGATCGCACCCGCCGCACCTAGCGCACCCAACGCATCCGCCTTCGCGCCGCCAAGGCCCACCGCTTCGGCGGACAAGCCCATCGCACCGAATTGAGCCCATCGGCTCGGATAGATCCCTCCGCTCAGCACGCCAGGAATCGACTGGGCCGTCGGCACCGGTTCGCGATAGCCCTCGGGCAGCAGCTGCAACTCGGGCACGACGCCCTTCCCGATGGCGTCGGCGATCGCATGCTTGACGCCCTCGTGCACGAACGACTGATCGCGAAACCGCACTTCGGCTTTCGTCGGATGCACGTTCACATCTATGCGGTCTGCGGGAATGTCGATGAACAGGTGTACCTCGGGACTGCGCTCCTTGATCGAGGCGTTGCTGTACGCGTCGATAATCGCGTGGGCAATCGTCCGATCCTTCACGATGCGGCGGTTCACGAACACGTTCTGCGTCCCTCGCGTCGGTCCCTGCTCGGTGAGGGCAGCCACGAACCCTTTGATGCCGAACCCCGTCAGCGACTTGCCCACCGGCACCAGGTCGGGACGCTCGCCGAAGATCTGAAACAGCCGATCTTCGAACTTCGCAACAACCGGCCAGTTGGCGAGGGTGCGGGGCCCGCTCGTCAGGGAGAATCCGATTTCCGGGTAGCCGAGCGCAAACTGCGTCACCACCCGCGACACCTGCGTGGCTTCACCCGTGTCGGTCTTGAGAAACTTCCGGCGCGCCGGCAGGTTGTAGAAAAGGTCGCCGACTTCGACGGACGTGCCTTCGGGAGTGCCGATCTCCTGAACCGAGGCGACCGCGCCGCCGTTGACCCTGATCTCGGTCCCCGCGATCTCGCCGCGCAAACGGCTCTTCATGACGAAATGCGAGACCGACGCAATGCTGGGCAGGGCTTCGCCGCGGAAGCCGAGCGTGTGGATGGCCGCCAGATCGTCTGCCCCCCGGATCTTGCTCGTCGCGTGACGCTCGAGCGACAGGCGCGCATCCTCCGGGCCCATGCCCTCGCCGTCGTCTTCGACCCGCACGAGACGCTTCCCGCCCAGCTCGATGTAGACCTGAATGCGCCGCGCGCCGGCGTCGATCGCGTTTTCGACGAGCTCCTTGACGACCGAGGCCGGCCGCTCGACCACTTCGCCGGCAGCAATCTGGTTGGCTAAGTCGCTCGCAAGAACTGTGATGCGACCCATGACAGGACTAGGGATTAGGGATTGGGGATTCGGGATTGGATCTGTCACGCGTATCAGGTGCGTTCAGCTCGTTCAGACCTAATCCCAAATCCCTACTCCCTAATCCCTGGAATCAGTCGCCGACTTTGACAGACAGCGCCGCTTGAGCAGCGGCGAGACGCGCCACCGGGACGCGGTACGGGGACATCGAGACGTAATTCAGTCCGACTTTCTCGAAGAAGTGAATCGACGAGGGGTCGCCGCCGTGCTCCCCGCAGATGCCGAGCTTGATGTCGGGGCGCGTCGAACGGCCTTTCTCGACGGCTATCCGCACCAGCGCACCGACACCGACCGTGTCGATCGTGCTGAACGGATCCTTCTCGAGGATCTTCTTGTCCTGATACGCACCCAGGAACTTGCCGATGTCATCACGCGAGAAACCGAAGGTCGTTTGCGTCAGATCGTTCGTGCCGAACGAGAAGAACTCGGCTTCAGTGGCGATCTCGTCGGCCGTCACGGCGCCGCGGGGTACTTCGATCATCGTGCCCACGAGATAATCGATCTTCACGCCCTTCTCTTTCATCGTCTCCGCCGCCACGCGATCGACGATCGTCTTCTGGTCGCGCAGCTCCTTCACGAGTCCCACGAGCGGAATCATGATCTCGGGCACCACCTTCAGCCCTTCCTTCTTCAGCTGGATGGCCGCCTCGATAATCGCCCGCGTCTGCATCTCGGTGATTTCAGGATAGGTAATCCCGAGGCGGACGCCACGATGGCCCAGCATCGGGTTGAACTCGTGCAATTGCTCCACGCGCGCGAGCAGCTTTTTCTTGCTCTCGAGCTCCTTCTTGTCGCCGTTGGTCACCTCGAGCTTGGCGATCTCGACCATGAGATCTTCGCGCTTCGGCAGAAACTCGTGCAGCGGCGGGTCGATCGTCCGGATGGTCACCGGCGATCCGCGCATTGCCTTGAACACGCCGTAGAAATCCGAACGCTGCATCGGCAGCAGCTCGGCCACCGCCTTCTTCCGATCGGCCAGGTTGTCCGCCAGAATCATGCGCTGCACGATGGGCAGCCGATCCTCGCCGAAGAACATGTGCTCGGTGCGGCAGAGGCCGATGCCGCGCGCGCCGAACGCGTAGGCCAGCTCGGCCTGGTCGGGCAGGTCCGCGTTCGCGCGGATGCCCAGGCGGCGTGACTTGTCGGCCCACTCGAGAATCTTGTTGAACCGGCGGTAGATGTCCGATTTCTTCGCGTCCAGCTGGCCGTTCACGACCTGCAGAATCTCGCTCGGCTTGGATGCCATCTTGCCGAGCTTAATCTCCCCCTTGAGACCGTCGAACGATACGAAATCGCCTTCCTTCACCACCTTGTCGCCGACCGTGAACTTCTTGTCTTTCTCGGAGATGTTCAGCGACCCGGCGCCCACGATCGAGGGTTTCCCCATCTGGCGGCCGACGACCGCGGCGTGAGACGTCATGCCGCCGGTGGCGGTCAGAATGCCCTGCGCGACGTGCATGCCGTGGATATCGTCCGGAACCGTTTCCTTGCGGACGAGAATCACCTGCTTGCCCTGGCGCGTCCACTCCACCGCGTCGTCAGCGGTGAAGACCACCTGGCCCGATGCCGCGCCCGGCGATGCCGGCAGCCCTTTGGCCAGAACCGACACCTTCGCCCATTCACTCGGATCGAAGCCCGGCGACAGCAGCTGCGACAACGCTTCCGGATCGACCAGCAACAGCGCATCCTTCGGCGACACGATCTTCTCGTCGGCGAGGTCGGTCGCAATCACCACGGCGGCGTAGCCGGTCCGCTTGCCGCTGCGCGTCTGGAGCATGAACAGCTTCTCGTCCTGGATGGTGAACTCGAAGTCCTGCACGTCCTTGTAGTGCTTCTCGAGCCTCGTGGTGATCTCGCGCAGTTGTTTATACGCCTTCGGCAGCACCCCTTCGAGCTCGCGAATCGGCTGCGGCGTCCGGACACCAGAGACGACGTCTTCGCCCTGCGCGTTGACCAGGAACTCGCCGTAAAACTCCTTCGCGCCGGTCGCCGGGCTCCGCGTAAATCCGACGCCCGTCGCCGACCGATCTCCGGTATTCCCGAACACCATCTGCTGGACGTTCACCGCCGTGCCGATGTAGTCGGGAATGTCGTAGATGCGGCGGTACTCGATGGCGCGGGGATTCTGCCAGGATCGGAACACGGCGTTGCGCGAGCCCTTGAGCTGCTCGATTGGATCCTGCGGGAAAGTTTTGCCGGTCTTCTTCTGCACGACCTGTTTGTAACGCGCGATGACATCGCGCAGCGCGGCCTCGTCGAGATCCGTGTCGGCCTTCACACCACGAGCCTTCTTCACGGCATCCAGTTCGTGCTCGAACACGTCTTTTCCGATCTCGAGCACGACGTTGCCGAACATCTGGATGAAGCGGCGATAGCTGTCGGCCGCGAATCGTCCGTTGCCGGTCTCGGCCTTCAGCGTTTCGACAGTCTGGTCGTTCAGGCCAAGATTCAGGATCGTGTCCATCATGCCGGGCATGGAGAACTTCGCGCCCGACCGGACCGACACCAGCAGCGGCTTCTTCGTGTCGCCCAGCTTTCGGCCGGCCGACTTCTCGAGTTTCCGCAGGTTGTCGATCATCTCCTTCTCGATCGACGCGGGAATCTTGCCGCCTTCCTTGTAGTAGATGCTGCAGACGGGCGTCGAGATGGTGAACCCCGCGGGCACCGGCAGCTTGGCGTTGGTCATCTCCGCGAGGCCCGAGCCCTTGCCGCCGAGCAGCTCTTTCATCGTGCGATCGCCGTCGGCCTTGCCGTCGCCGAAGAAATATACGTACTTGCCGGGCCTGGCCAGCTTCGCGATCTTGTCGGTCTCGAGGGGTTTCTTCGCTGCCGCTGTCTTTGCCATTCGACTGTCTACTCCGTCTCCGAAACAATTTCGGAAATATCCGCGATGCGTAAGATCTGCTGTTCGAGGCGCTTCATGAGACGCAGGCGGGCCTTTCGCAAGGCGAGGTCATCTACCATTACAAATATTTCGGTGAAGAATCGATCGACTGCAGGACCGAACTGGGCCGCCTCGACGAATGCGCGGCGCAAATTTTCTCCCGATTTCAGCACGCTGTCAATCACCGGACCGCGCGCGTCGAGCTCGTGCAGCAACGCGATTTCCGCCGGTTCCTTGAGTAGTGTCGCGAGCGGCGGCTCCGCCGTCTCCGCAACGCCGGCGTCGAGCTCGCGCGCGATGTTCTTCACGCGCTTGAAGGCGGCCGCCAGCTTCACGAAATCGGGAGAGCTCGTGAATTCCGGCAGCACTTCGAGCCGCTTGAGCGCGTCGGCCGGACTCACGTGCCTGTACTCGGTCTCCTGCAACACCGCTCTGACGTTGCGCACGTCGAATCCGCGCTGCTCGAGGACATAGCGATAGCGTTCGAGGAGAAACGCGTCCATGGCCTGACGAGGATCGGCCGGCCATTCCTCGACGGGCGCAAACGCCCTGGCCGTCTCGTCGATGAGCGTGTGGAGTGAGGGACGCACGGCCAGCCCCGTCAACGCCGACATGTCCACCAGGATCTTGAAAATGCCGTGCGCCAGGCGCCGCAGCCCGAACGGATCGCGCGAGCCGGTCGGCTTCTCGCCGACGTAGAACAGGCCGACGACCGTATCGAGCTTGTCGGCCAGCGAGACGGCCGCCCAGGTGACGGCCGCTTCGCCCAGCTGCTGGCGCGTCGGTGGCGCATCGGGCGTGATCGCGTCGGGCAGATACTGGTAGTAGATCGCCTTCCACACCCGCTCCGGCTGCCCATCCTCGCGGGCGTAAATGCCCCCCATCACACCCTGCAGCTCGGTCAGCTCGGCAACCATCTCGGTGGCCAGGTCGGCCTTTGCCAGACGGCCGGCCGTCGCGGCCGCTTCTGCCACGTCGGGCGACGCCAGCGGCCCGGACGCGATCCATCGCGCGAGTTTCTCAACGCGCTGGGCCTTCTCGAAATAGCTGCCGAGCTTCTTGTGAAAACGGATCGTCTTCAGCCGCTCGAGACGATCGTCCAGCCGGTGCTGGCGATCGGCGTCCCAGAAGAAGCGCGCGTCCCGCAAACGGGCTCCCAGCACCCGCTCGTAGTTGCGAGCCACGCTCTTCTCATTGCCGGCATCGGTGTTGGTGACGACGAGAAACGCCGGTTTCAGGTGACCGGTATCGTCAACGACCGGGAAGTTGTGCTGATGGTGAATCATGGTGGTCGTCAGCACTTCTTCGGGCAGCGATAGAAATTCACGCGCGAAGGTCCCCGCCATGACGGTCGGGTACTCGATCAAGTCGGGCACCTCCTCGAGGAGCGTCGAGTGCAGCATCGCCGCGCCACCCACGCGTCCGCCGAGACCGCGCGCCTTTGCCTCGAGCGTCCGCCCGATGCGATCCTGCCGTTCCTGCCGATCGAGAATGACGAAATGTTCCGCGAGGCGCGCCTGATAGTCGTCGAACGTTCGCACCTTGACAGCCCGCCCGGCGCGCCCGCTGGTCGTCAGAAACCGATGGCCGTACGTGACGGCCGCCGAGACGACCTCCTGCACCGCAGCCGATTCCGAGAGCTCCGTCCGGCGAATCGTGAATGGCACGACGCGGCCACCGTAGAGGTAGAGAATCCAGCGAATCGGCCGGCCGAACAGCAGCTCGCCTTTGCCGTCTTCCAGATAGGCGTCCCAGTGCATCGCCTTGGGGAAACTGAACGAGCGTAGCGTCGTCGCCAGCACGTCGGGCAGCACGTCGACGGCCGCCTTGCCGCGCTGGTGCCGGCGATACCCCAGATACGTTCCCTTCGGCGTTTCCACGCGCTCGAGGAGGTTGACGTCGACATTGTTCTTGCGCGCGAATCCGACGGCCGCAGGCGTGGGCTGGCCCGCCGCATCGAAGGCGGCTCCCACCGGCGGCCCCGTGAGCACCTCGTCGATGTCGTTCTGACGCTCGGCGATTTTGGCGATCCGTGCGGTCAGCCGCCGGGGCGTGCTGTAGCTTTCGATGGGCGCGTCCGGGTTCAACCGGTGCGCCCGCAACGCGCCGTCGATCCCGTCGCGAATCTGGCGCGTCAGGCCGGGCAGCCACGAGGCAGGAAGCTCTTCCGTGCCGAGCTCGAGCAACAGTTCTCGATCCATTACGTCAGTTCCGGCTGTTCCACAGCCGGTGTCCCCTGCTCGCCTGCGGCGTAGGCCTGTGCGATGGCGATCGCAATCTGGCGCACGCGCAGAATGTAGGCGGCGCGCTCGGTCACGCCGACGCTCCCGCTCGAGTCGAGGATATTGAAGAGGTGCGAACACTTGAGCGCGTGTTCGAGTGCCGGCAGAATGAGGCCGCTCGTCAACAGCCGCTCGGCCATCACGTAGTACTTGTCGAACAGATCGCGGTGGAACGCGGCGAACTCGTCGCGCGACATGCCGTCAACCTGGCCGTAGACATACTTCGACTGCTCGATCTCTTCACGCAGCCGCACCTCGCCGTACTTCACGCCGCCTCCCCACTCGAGGTCGAAGATGTTCTCGACCTTCTGCAGGAGCATCGCGATGCGCTCGAGCCCGTAGGTCAGCTCGGCGCTCACGGGCGCCAGCGTGACGCCGCCCACCTGTTGGAAATACGTGAATTGCGTGATTTCGAGACCGTCCAACAGCACCTGCCATCCGATGCCCCAGGCGCCGAGCGTCGGCGACTCCCAGTTGTCGTCTTCGAAGCGGATGTCGTGCGCGCGCGGATCGATGCCGACCGCTTCGAGGCTCTGCAGATAGATCTGCTGGACCTCGTCGGGCGCCGGTTTGAGAATCACCTGAAACTGGTGGTGCTTGAACACCCGGTTCGGATTCTGGCCGAAGCGTCCGTCATCGGGACGCCGCGACGGCTGCACGTAGGCCACGTTCCAGGGCTTCGGCCCGAGCACGCGCAGGAGCGTTTCCGGGTGCGAGGTGCCGGCGCCGACTTCGAGGTCGAGCCCCTGCTGGATGATGCACCCCTGCGACGCCCAGAACGCACTCAGTTTCAGAATGAGATCTTGGAGGGTCACAGCCGCGTCATGTCCTTCAGCACTTTGAGCGAACGAGGCTCGCGCTCGAGATGCATGGCAATCACGCTGCGATGCAGCGACTCGAGCTCGCGCAGCATCGCGCGGTCGGCGGTCAGGCCGGTCAATTCCTGCGGGCCGATCTTGCGGGCCGCGGTCAGAAACGACTGCGCTTCGGGCGAGAGCGTCTGCACCCGCGCCGCCGGATACACACCCTGCAGGCTGAGCAGCCAGAACTCGAAGTACCGCGTCAACGGCTCTGGCGGCACCCCGGCCACGAGCGCTTCGACCATCGACACCCCGAGGCGGTACAGCCGCTCGTCTTCGTGGCTTTCGGCCGCCCACTCGTCGATCAGCTCCGCGAAATAGGCCGCGCAGCCGAGCGCCTCGATGGTCCCGCTCGACAACGCCGAACGCGAAGCCTCCGAATAGTTCAGGTTCACCAACTCGCGCCGTTCTTTCTCGAAATACGCCACCCTGACGTGCGTCAGCGGCTCGAGCGCGCCGACGAAATTCGATTTCGTCCGCCGCGCACCCCTGGCCACGCCGCGCTTTTTGCCTCGATCGCGGGTGAGAAACACGACAATCCGGTCTGCCTCGCCGAGCTTGTAGGTTCGGAGGATGAGCGCGTCGGCACTGTACAGCGGCATTATCTGGGCTTGCCCGCCGAAGCTCGCAACGCGAGCGAAGGCGGGCTCCTTATTCTACCCCGCGCGTTGGAAGAACCGCGTGAACAGGGTGGCGAGTCCGAGGAACGACGCAAACCCCGCGACGTCGGTAAATGTGGTGATGAACACGGCCGACGCGAGGGCGGGATCGATTTTGAGTGCCTTCAAACCAAGCGGAATCAGCGTGCCGGCCAAGCCGGCGACGAACAGATTGACGACCATCGCCATGGCCAGGATGATGCCCAGCCGGGCGTCGCCGTTCATCACCGAGGCGACGACCGCCGCGATCGAGCCGATGACAAGGCCGTTGCCGATGCCGACCAGCAGCTCCTTCCCGAGAGCCTTCTTCGAGTTGCTCCAGGTGAGCTCGCCCAGCGCGATGCCCCGGACGATGACAGTGAGGGTCTGGGTCGCCGCGTTCCCCCCCATGCCGGCCACCACGGGCATGAAGATGGCCAGGGCCACCCAGCCGCTGATCGTTTCCTGGAACAGACCGACGACCGCCGCGGCCAGAAACGCGGTGGCGAGGTTGACGATCAGCCAGGGCATCCGCTTGCGCAGCGACTCGGATGCCGGCGTGAAGACCCGCTCGTCGCTCGACACGCCCGCCAGGCGGTAGAGGTCTTCGGTCGCCTCGTCCTTGATGACGTCGATCACGTCGTCCACGGTAATGACGCCGACGAGCTTGTTCGCCTCATCTACGACAGGAATCGCCAGCAGGTTGTAGGAGGCCACGAGGCGCGCGACCTCTTCCTGATCCATGTCGACACGGGCGCTGCTCGGGTCGGGCACCATGATTCTCTTCAGGGGCGTCTCGGGCGACACGAGCAGCAGCCGCCGCAACGACGTCACCCCCACCAGGTGCCCCCGCTCGTCGACGATGTAGAGATAGAAGACCATCTCGACGTCGCGCGCGTTCTGCAGGGCCGTGATGGCCTCGCCCACCGTCATGTCCTCGGACGAGGCAAAGACGTGCGGGTTCATGATGCGGCCCGCCGTCTGCTCGGGGTACTCGAGGAGGTTCTCGACCTCGCCCGATTCCTTGCGGCCCATCAACTCGAGGACGGCCGTCGACAGCTCTTCGGGCAGGTTGTCGATAATGGCCGCCGCATCGTCTGAGGGCAGCTCCTGGACGAGCTTGGCGATCTCCTCGGCCGAGCGGCCCGCCAGCAGTTGCGCGGCGGCCTGGGGCCCCAACTCGCTGAGGGTCTCCATCGCGAGCCGGCTGTTGCGTTCGACCAGCACCGAGAAGCTCGCCAGGCGGTCGCGTTCGGGAAGCTCGCCGAAAATCTGTGCGAGATCGGCCGGATGTTGCTTTTGCAGAAGATTCGACAGGTTGGCCGTGGCGCCAACCCTGAGCAGGCGCTTCACCGAGTCCAGGACGAGATCGACCTTCCTTTGCGGCGGCATTGCGAACCCGTTACTGTAACACGCGCGATCTGGTGATTAGAAGGGCTCGTGGTAGCATCACTCCAATCAATTTCTGCGGAGCCGCATCATGAATACGAACCTGTTTCGGACCTTGCTCGCCGGACTCGTGACGTTCCTCGCCCTCGGCTCGTTTCACCCGTTGACCCGCTCGTTCGCGCAGCAACCAGCCAGCGACGTCGCGATCGACAACGACGACATCGGCGGTGTCGTCACGAGCCCCAAGGGGCCTGAAGCAGGTGTCTGGGTCATCGCGGAAACCCGCGACCTCCCCGTCCGCTACATCAAGAGCGTCGTCACCGACGACCGCGGCCGGTTCGTGATTCCTGATCTTCCGGCGGCAAGTTACCAGGTCTGGGCGCGTGGCTACGGCCTGGTTGACAGTCCCAGGGCCACGTCCAAGCCTGGACAGCGGCTTGCGATTACAGCAGTGATCGCGCCAAGCGAGGCCGCCGCCGCGCACTATTACCCGGCGATCTACTGGTATTCGATGCTGACGATCCCCGCCGCCGATCAGTTCGGCGGCAAGAGCAGCATTCCCGCGCGCCTGACCCAGATGAACTGGATCAGCTCGATGAAGAACACCGGCTGCATCGGCTGCCATCAGCTCGGGCAGCAATCGACGCGGACGATTCCGGCGGTGTTCGGCAAGTTTCCCTCGTCGGCCGACGCGTGGCGTCGCCGAGTGCAGGCCGGCCAGTCCGGTCAGCAGATGCTCGGACAAATGACGGCGCTCGGCGATCTTTCGTTCGCCAACTACGGCGACTGGACGGATCGGATCGCCAAAGGCGAGCTGCCGTTTGCCAAGCCGCCCCGGCCACAGGGTGCCGAGCGCAACATCGTTGTGACGCTGCGCGACTGGATGACCGACAGGCACTATCTGCACGATCTGATCGCGAGCGACCGGCGCCATCCCACTGTCAACGCCTACGGGCCGCTGGTCGGATCGCCCGAGTACAGTTCCGACACGCTGCCGATCCTCGACCCCATCAAGAACGTGACGACGACGTTCAAGGCTCCGGTGCGCGATCCCAACATGCCCTTGAACCTCGGGCCTGGACATGCGGCCGCGCTCGACGCGCTGCAGTCATCGGCGTATTGGGGCATGGACCGCATCTGGGAAACGCGCGTCAACAATCACAATGCCATGTTCGGCCGCGACGGCCGCGTGTGGCTGGCCGCTTCCGTACGCGCCGCCGAGAATCCGGCATTCTGTAAAGCGGGGTCGGACCATCCTTCGGCCAGGGCGGTTCCGATGGAGCGGGCCGTCCGCCACATCGCGGTGCTCGATCTCAAGACGCAGAAGTACAGCTTCATCGAGACCTGCTTCTCGACCCACCACCTGCAATTCGGTTACGACGCGAACGAGACGCTCTGGACGAGCGGCGGTGGTCCGGTCGTTGGCTGGGTCAACACGAAGATGTTCGACCAGACCGGCGACGCGGCGAAGTCCCAGGGATGGACGGCGCTCGTGCTCGACACCAACGGCAACGGCAAACGGGATGCCTACGTCGAAGGAGAGCAGCCGGCCGACGCGACGAAAGACACTCGAATCATGTCGCCCTTCTACTCGATCATGCCCAGTCCGGCCGACGGATCCATATGGGGATCGACCTTGGGCGTGCCTGGCGCGGTCGTGAGAATTGCGCCCGGCCCAAACCCTTCCGAAACGGCACTGGCGGAGATCTATCGCGTGCCGGTGCCCGGCTTTGGCGCGCGGGGCGCCGACATCGACAGCAAGGGCGTCGTGTGGGTCTCGCTCGGCAGCGGCCACATAGGCAGCTTCGATCGGCGCAAGTGCAAGGGGCCGCTCAACGGACCGAAGGCGACAGGCGACCATTGCCCCGAGGGCTGGTCGTTCCATCAGTATCCCGGTCCGGGTTTCAAGGGCATCGGTGAGAACAGCGCCGAGTCGAGCTACTACTCGTGGGTGGACCAGCACAACACGTTCGGGCTCGGCAACGACGTGCCGATGTCGACCGGCAACCTGAACGACGGCATCATCGCGTACACCAACGGCCGGATGGTCGTCCTTCGTGTTCCCTATCCCATCGGCTTTTACGCCAAGGGCTTCGACGGGCGCATCGACGATCCGAAGGCGGGCTGGAAAGGACGGGGGCTCTGGGCGGCCAACGGCGACCGCACGCCGTGGTTGATTGAGGGTGGCAAGGGCACCAGACCGCTCGCGGCGCACTTCCAGTTGCGCCCCGACCCGCTGGCGAAGTAGGAAAACGCTAGAGCAGCTTTCACTTCCGGGTAGTACGTAGTGTCCGGCTTTAGCCGGACTTTGACGCGGTCCTCTGAGCTGGCGCGGCTGAAGCCGCGCCCCACCAGGGAGGCGGGCAACTTGCGACTACCGACTTTCGACCTGCGACTCGAGACTACTCTCCGTGCGGCCCTTTCACTCCGAGCCGATCGAGCATTCGCGTGTCCTCGCGCCACTGCTCGCGCACCGCGACGCGGAGATCGAGAAACACACTGCCCTGGAAGAACTCCTGCATTTCCTTGCGGGCGGCGGTCCCGATGGCTTTGATCATGTCGCCGCCCCGGCCAATGACGATCGGCTTTTGCGATTCGCGCTCGACCAGGATCGTGGCGTAGATGCAGGTTCGGGGATCCTCGTCGCTGGGCTCCTGAAACTGATCGATGAGCACCGCCGTTGAAAACGGCAGCTCGTCGTGCGTCAGCCGCAGCACCTGTTCCCGGACCATTTCGGCGGCCATATCCCGCTCGGGCTGATCGGTCAGGTAGTCCTCTGGGTAGGGCGCCTCTCCTTCAGGCAGGGCGTTCAGCAGGACTTCCTCGAGGTGCGCCACGTTGTCGCCCGTCGTGGCCGACACCGGCACGATGGCCTCCCAGTCGCGCTCCTTGCTCAAGTGGTCGATGATCGGAAGCATCTTGTGCTTCTTGATGAGATCGACTTTGTTGAGGATCAGCACGACTTTGGCCGGCGTGTCTTTTACAAGGTCCAGCAGATACCGAAGGCCGGCACCGGGACTCTCGGACACGTCAACGACCACGCCCACGACATCCACTTCGCCGAGCGTCTCGACCGCCGTGTCGACCATCCGCACGTTCATGCGATGGAGCGGCCTGTGGATCCCCGGCGTGTCGACGAACACCACCTGTCCGGCGTCGTAGTTCTTGACGCCGAGAATCCGCCGGCGCGTGGTCTGGGGTTTGTCGGAGACGATGGCGAGCTTGGCGCCGACGATCCGGTTCAGAAGAGACGATTTGCCCGCGTTCGGGCGTCCGACGAACGAGACGAATCCGGCCTTCACGTCACTCGCGCGGGCCCAGGACCCGCTCCTCGCCGGCGGCCTGGGACACGGCCTCGCCACGCACCGATCGCGTTTCCAGTTCCATCACGCGCGAAATGCGGACTTTTCGCACGCGCCGCCGCTCGGCGTCGAGGACCACGACGTGCAGGCCGTCGATATCGAACGCCTCGCCGACAGCCGGCACGTGGCCGAGGTGGCTCAACAGGAAGCCGCCAACCGTTTCGAACCCTTCGCGCTCGATCGACACGTTCAGGCGATCCACGATCGTGTCGACGTCCGCCTTGCCGCTGAACACGTACGAGCCGTTGCCCTCGTCCACCACCGGCTCGGCCTCGACGTCGTACTCGTCGCGAATCTCGCCGAAGATCTCCTCGACGAGATCTTCCAGCGTGACGAGCCCCGCCGTCCCGCCATATTCGTCCACGACAATCGCGCTCTGGATGCGCTGACGCTGGAACTCCCGAAGGAGCTCGCTCACGAGCTTGGTCTCGGGCACAAAGTGCGCGGGACGAAGGTGGTTGGTGATCGGCGCGTCGCCGTTCGGCACGTCGCCGAGGAGGATCAGATCTTTCACGTAGACGAAGCCGAGAATGTTGTCGAGGCTCTCGCGGAAGACCGGGATGCGCGAGTACTCCTGCTCGCGGAACAGCGCGCGCAGATCGTCGAGCGTGGCATCCGCCTCGATCGCGACGATGTCGGGACGGGGTGTCATGACCTCGCGAACGAGCGTATCGCCGAAATCCACGATCGACTTCAGAAGCTTGCGCTCCTCCTGGCCCGTTCCGGCGCCGGCTTCGTCGTCGCCCGTGCCGGTAATGATTTCGCCGTCGTCGTTCACCTCATCCCGGTTGACCGAGACCGATGCCGGGCGTTCGCGCTTCGAGCGGTTCAGAAGGTGCAGCAGCCCTGAGGTCACCGGGGTGAGCGGAGTACTGATGATCCGGAAGCTCGGCAGGAGCACTTCCAGCACACGCTCGGGATCTCTCGACACGATGAGAAACGGGATCAGGAACTCGCAGATCGCGCCAAATGCCACCATCGAGCCCGCCAGCAGGACGACAGATCCAGGGCCCGAGATGCCGATCGCGATGGCCAACAGGAGCACCACGAACCCTTCAATCAGACCCAGCAGCGTGCGAAGCGGCAGGAACAGCAACAGGGGCTCCTGGAGGTAGCGCTCGAGATCGGGCCCGCGGCCGCTGCCCTCGGCCAGGAGGCGGAGAGAGACGCGCATCAGCGCATTAAAGGCCGCCTGTATGGTGCCGAGGTAAATGGCACAGCACGCCAGCAGAAAGAGAATCAGCGGAATCATGTTTGCGGGGTACCGCGCCCAATCAACCCGAGCGGCAGTCCGGCTTTGCGCCTGAGTCGCGCTTCCGCTCGAGCCATCTGCCCACGGTCACCTTCGTGATCGTAACCGAGAAGGTGCAAAAGGCCATGTAGGGCAAGAACCCTAACCTCGGCCGTCAAGGAATGCCCAAGCAGTTTTGACTGTTTTTGGGCAATTCCGCGGGAAATAGCGATATCGCCAAGAAATGGCTCCGGGAGCCTTTTTCGTGCCCTTCGCCCGGAAACGAATCCCGGAACCGTTTCGGCTGGAAACGACAATACGTCGGTCGGCTCGTCTTTGCCGCGGTATTGCCGGTTGAGCGTGCGAACGCTGGAGTCGGAAAGAATCGCGACCGTGACCGAGCCGCGCGCCCGCTTCGGTGCTATCCGGGCGAGCCACCGCCCCAATCCTTTCGCGCCCCCGCGCGTGGTGCCCTTTTCGACCACGCTGACATCCAGGCTCAGACCTGTCCGCCCTTTCCGGTGGTAAACGATTCGTACGCCTTCACGATCTGCTGCACGAGCTTGTGTCGCACGACGTCGCGGTCGTCGAAATGAATGAACGAAATGCCCTCGACGTTCGAGACCACCTTCATCGCTTCAACCAGGCCGGACACGCGACCCGTCGGCAGGTCGATCTGTGTGATGTCGCCCGTGACGACCGCCTTCGAACCGAAGCCCAGTCGTGTAAGAAACATCTTCATCTGCTCCGATGTCGTGTTCTGCGCCTCGTCGAGAATGACGAACGCGTCATTCAACGTACGGCCGCGCATGAAGGCTATCGGGGCGATTTCGATCGTGCCTCGTTCGATGAGACGCTCGGCACGCTCCACCTCGACCATGTCGTAGAGTGCGTCGTACAGCGGCCGCAGATACGGATTCACTTTTTCCTGCAGGTCGCCAGGGAGGAAGCCGAGCTTCTCGCCCGCCTCGACGGCCGGACGTGCGAGGATGATGCGATTCACACGTTTGGACAGCAGGAAGGACACCGCCTGCGCCATCGCGAGGTACGTCTTGCCGGTACCAGCGGGACCGATGCCAAAGACGATGTCGTGCTGCTCGATCGCCTCGAGATACCGCCGCTGGTTGACGCTCTTGGGCGCAACCCGGCGCTTGCCGGACTGCGTCTGCGTGGACTTCAAGAAATATTCGCGCAGATCGATATCCGGATTGGTCGCGACAAGCTGCGCGGCGGTTTTCACATCGCCGTTGGAGACTTTGTAGCCTTCCTGGAGGAGCGTGCCGAGCTGTGTGAAGAGCCGTTCGACTTTGGTGACCTCAGCCGGCGGGCCATCGACGATGACATCGTGTCCCTGCGTCCGCAGGCGGACGCCGAACTGCGACCCGATCGTCTTCAGATTCTCGTCGTAGGATCCGAAGAGCGTTTCAATCCCCTGTTCGGGGAGCGTGATTCTTGCCAATGTTGCTGGTCTGTCTCCTTGGCAGGGCTGAAGCCCTGCGCTACCGGCGTCCTGCTACTTTAGCAGGTCCGGCCCTCTCCTACCGTCGCTTCTCTTTCAGCTGGATGTGCAGCTCGCGCAGCTGCTTCTCGCTGACCGGCGACGGTGCACCCATGAGCAAATCCTCGGCGTTCTGCGTCATCGGAAACGCGATCACCTCGCGGATGTTGGGCTCCCTGGCCAGCAGCATCACGATGCGATCCACGCCCGGCGCGAGGCCTCCGTGCGGCGGTGCGCCATACCGGAATGCGTTCAGCATGCCGCCAAATCGCTTCTCCACTTCCTCGGGACCATAGCCGGCGATCTGGAAGGCGCGGAGCATGACATCGGCACGGTGGTTCCGAATCGCACCACTCGACAGCTCGACCCCGTTGCAGACGATGTCGTACTGAAAGGCCTTGATAGACAACGGATCCTGGGTCTCGAGTGCCTGCAGCCCGCCCTGGGGCATCGAAAACGGGTTGTGGCTGAAGGTCACCTGTCCGGTTTCCGGATCCAGCTCGTAGAACGGAAAATCGGTGATCCAGCAGAACTTGTAGGTGTTGGACTCGACGATGTCGAGCTCGCGGCCAAGATGCGTCCGCAGGCCGTCCACGGGCCGTCCGATCTTCGCCGGGCTTTCGGACGCGAAGAAGATGGCGTCGCCGGTCTTCGCGCCGGTCGCTGTCTGAAGCTCGGCTCGCTTCTCTTCGGAGAGAAACTTCGCAATCGGCCCCTTCGCCTGCTCGGCGAGCACCAGATACGCCACCCCGGCAAGGCCCAGCGCCTGACCGGCTTCGACCGTCTTGTCGAAGAAGCTGCGCGACTTGTCGGCTGCGCCGGGCGCAACAATGGCCCGCACCACGCTTCCCCCAGCCACCGCTTTCGCGAACACCGCAAAGCCCGAGTCGCGGAAGATCGCGGTGACGTCGGTCGCCCGAATCGGGTTCCGGAGATCGGGCTTGTCGCTGCCGAACGCCGTCATCGCCTCTTCGTACGGGATCCGGGGAAACGGCGGCGCCGTCACCTGCCAGTCCGAGAATTCCCCGAACAGTCCCGACAGCACCGGCTCGATGGCCGCAAAGACATCATCCTGTTCGACAAACGACATCTCGAGGTCGAGCTGGTAGAACTCGCCTGGCGAACGATCGGCGCGCGCGTCCTCGTCGCGGAAGCAGGGCGCAATCTGGAAGTAGCGATCGAAGCCCGACACCATCAGGAGCTGCTTGAACTGCTGCGGCGCCTGCGGCAGCGCGTAGAACTGGCCAGGATGAACGCGGCTCGGCACGAGATAGTCGCGCGCGCCTTCGGGTGAGCTCGATGTGAGAATCGGCGTCTGGTACTCCAGAAAGCCCTGCTCGACCATGCGCCGCCTGATGCTCGAGATCACTTTCGACCGCAGGACGACGTTGCTGTGGATCTTGTCGCGGCGCAGATCGAGGAAGCGGTAGCGCAGACGCTGCTCTTCTGGAATGTCCTGCGTGCCCGCCACCTGGAACGGCAGCGTATCGGCCGCCGAGAGGACGTCGATGCGATCGGCGATCACCTCGATGCGGCCGGTCGGCAGGTTCGGATTGATGTTTTCCTCGGTTCTCGCAATCACCCTGCCCGCCACGGTGATGACGCTCTCGAGCCGGACCGCTTCCGCTGCTTTGAACGCCTCGGAGTCGGGCGTGAAGACCACCTGCGTGACGCCGTAATGGTCGCGAAGATCGATGAACAGCAGGTTGCCGTGGTCGCGCTTGCGATGGACCCAGCCGGACACGCGGACGGTCTGGCCGACGTGTTCCGGACGGAGCTGGTCGTTCTTGTGCGTGCGGTACTTGTTGCCGTTGACTGTCACGTCATCCTTAATGGCTCGCGGGGCCCCACCCCCGCTCGCTGAAGACCCGACCTCTCGCCTGTCCGCCGTAGCGCAAAGCGCGAAGGCGGACGCTACGCGCTCGGGTCGGGCTAATCGCTCGATGCTTTCTCAATGAACTGTGCCGCTTGTGCTCTCGGGAGCGTTTCTTTAGTCTTGGTCGCAACATTACGAACGGTCACCGTGCCCGCGGCGAGCTCGTCCTCTCCCACGATGGCAATGAACCTCGCGCGGCGCTGATCGACGTGCTTGAATATCTTGTCCATCTTCTTCGCCACGTCCGGATATACGTCCACGCGAAGTGTGCCGGACTTCCGAAGCACGGTCGCCGTTTCCAGGGCCATCCCTAACGCAGCCTCGTCTAGTGCGGCCACCACGACATCGACCGACTGCGTCTCGACGTGCGGGGGGAACATCCCCCGTTCCTGCATCACGACCAGAATCCGCTCGAGACCGAGAGAAAACCCGCACGCCGGAATCTCGGTGCCGGCGAACGTCCCGATCAGGCTGTCATATCGCCCGCCACCGGCAATGCTGCCGGGAAGATCCTTGACGTTGATCTCCATGATCGTCCCCGTGTAGTAGCCCAGGCCGCGCGCCAGCGACGGATCGACTCTCAACTTATCGCCGGCCCCGGTGTGCGCGGCCAGCCGGAGAATCTGCGCGAGGTTCTCGAGGCCCGTGTCACCCGCCGCCGAAAATCCCGGCGCAATCGTCTCCAGCCAGGAGGGTGGGTGCTGCGCGCCAATCCAGCCTGCAATGCCGCCGATCTGCACCTCGCTGAATCCCTTCTCGCCCAGCTCCTTCGCCACGCCGTCCTTGCCGATCTTGTCGACCTTGTCGATCGTGATCAGCACGTCGCCTTGACGATCGGCCGGGACCGGCACCTGATTCAACCACGTGGCGATGAACTTCCTGTGATTGATGCGAATGATGAAATCGTCGAACCCGAGGGCCGTCAGTATTTCCGAGACGGCGGCGATCTGCTCTGCCTCGACGACGGGCGAGGTCGATCCGATGCTGTCGATGTCGCACTGGTAGAACTCGCGGTAGCGGCCGCGTGCCGGGCGGTCGGCGCGCCAGACGGGCTGAATCTGGTAGCGCTTGAAGAGCCGCGGCAGCTTCGACTGATATTGCGCCACCACGCGCGCCAGCGGCACCGTCAGGTCGTACCGCAACGCCAGATCGGCCTCACCGCTGGCCTCGTGTTCGCCGCGCTTGAGGATCTTGTAAATCAGCTTGCTGTTTTCCTCGCCGTACTGGCCCAGGAGCGTGTCGATGTTCTCGACGGCGGGCGTCTCGAGCGGCTCGAACCCGTAGCGGTCGTACACCTTCCGGATGACATCGACCACGTACTCGCGGCGGCGGACGTCTTCGGGCAGAAAATCGCGCATGCCGCGCGCCGGTTGGGTATTCATGCTCCGTCTTTGGGCAGAGACCCGCCTTCGCGCGAAGCGCTTCGGCGCGGTCTCGCCGTAGCCTCGGCGGAGGCGGACATGTAGTCCGTGCGGTAGCCGACGTAGCGCTCGGCGTAGTCGCGGATCGTCGCCACTTCTTTCTCGGTGAGCTCGCGCTTGAGCACGGCCGGCCGTCCCATCAGGAGCGAGCGCGCCGGAAACGTCTTCTCTTCGGGCACCAGTGTTCCCGCCGCCACAATCGAGTCTTCGCCGATCGCGGCGCCGTTCAGGAGCATCGCCCCCATGCCGATGAGCACGCGGTCGTGAATCGTGCAGCCGTGCAGCACCGCGGCGTGTCCCACGGTCACGTCGTCACCGATGCGCGTCGCGTGCGTCCCGCGCATCACGTGAATGATGGTGCCATCCTGGATGTTGGTGCGGTCGCCGATCCGGATGGTATTGACGTCGCCGCGAATCACGACGTTCATCCAGACGCTGCTCTCCCGGCCAATCTCGACGTCGCCGATGACCTGTGCGCTCTCGTCGATGTACGCGGTTGGATGCACTTTCGGAGCGACCGACTTGAACGGGCGTAACACGAGGGAATTATATAGTGTCGTGATTAGGGACTAGGGATTGGGGATTAAGACAGTCAGGGATTAGGGATTGGGGATCGGGATTTGGATCGGCAACGAGTATCGCGCGCGTTCAGCGCGTTCAGATCCAATCCCTAATCCCCAATCCCTAATCCCTATGGGTTCAGTTGGTACTCTGCGCTCCGGTCTGGCGGCGGGGGCTCGGGCCGCCCCTGAGCGTCATCAAGTGATCCCGAATCGCCCGCATCTGCGTCTCGGCATCGCCGCCCAGTTGCGGGAAGGACGACTTCGGATACGGCGGCGTCGGCCAGTACTGCGGCATGCGCGTGCCCGGCTGGATGCGGCCCGGATTGCGCAGCCAGTCGAGCACCCACTCGGGCTTCAGCCGTTCCCACGTCATGCGCAGATCCGGCGCGAGGCTGTCGGTCGGCTGATCGGCGGGAATGCTTCCGAGCACGTGACACTTCTGGCACTGCAGCAGCACGAACAGCTCGCGTCCAGGTGTGGCCATCTCCGTCAGCGCGGTATGATCGTAGGTCCGGAACGAGCCGATCGAATTTCCCGTCGCCTCGAAGTAGTCGATGATCGCGTTCCAGCGCCCGTCATCGAGACCGAAGGTCGGCATGCGGACGTTCAACCAGGGACGTATGGTAATCGGCCCCTGGAGGAACGCATACAGCCAGTCTGGCTGCACCTTTGCGCCCTCGGGGGTCAGCATCGGCGGTGCGAGCGCCGGATCCTTCACGACCGTCCGGTAGTCTCCGCCGTCCCCTTCTATTTCGTGGCAACCGACGCAGTTCTGGCGGCGCACGAGCGCGCGCCCCCGCACGGTGTGGTCGCGTTTCGCCGTGCGCGCCGGCAGGGCGGACGCCGGCTGCACATCGCGCTGGAAGCTCACAATGGCCGTCGTCAGCCGTTCGTTTTCGACGGCGTTGAAATGGAAGTCCGGCATCCGGAGCTTCTCGAGCGGCTCGAGGACGCGGCCCTGATCGAACGAGCGCGGGTCTTCCAGCTTCTTGTGGAACCACTCCAGCTTCGTGTGCTCGATGTCCACGAACGCAAAATCGAGCCGCGTGACCAGCTTGCTGCCTTCCTCGGACAGATCGACGCCGATCGGCTGCGTCGTCTCGAAGCCCTTGATGTCGTGGCAGCTGAAACAACCGTAGCGCGCGATGACGCGCTGGCCCAGGTCGAGCTGCTTGGCGGTCGCGTCCATCTTCGCAATCCGTCCCTGCGCCTCGGCCAGCGGCATCAGGTTCCGCAGATAGTCGAGCAGCACGGCATCGGATTGCGCCGGCGTCGGCGTGACGGGCGCCGCCGTGCCCGGGGGACCGGTCAGACCCGACAGATACGTGGCCACGTCGGCCACCTGCGGATCGGTGAGCCGCATATCCGGCATGTAGGTGCCGGGGCTGTAGTGCTTCGGATCGCGCACCCAGTTGTAGAGCCAGGCGTATGTCGTCTTGCTGCCGACGCTCTTCAGCGGCTGACCGAACGTGCGCCGCGGCCCGGCCGCTGCACGGTCGTTCTCCTCGATGACGTGGCAGCCCAGGCACCCGACCGACCGCACGATCTGCTCACCCGATTGCGCGTTACCCCGCGCCGGATTGGCGACAGCCGGCGTGTAGCTCTCGCTGTTGGCAAACAGATACGCCACCGCCGCGTCGATCTCGACCTCGTTGCGCGGGTGATCGGCAGCCGCATTGCTGTTCGAGTTGTACCAGACCTTGGGCATCCAGGTGACGTTCTTGATCGCGGTCGGATCGCGCACCCAGTTCTTCACCCAGTCCTGTGTCAGCTTGCCGCTGATCTTGGTCAGGATCGGTCCCGGCTTGCGCAGGTTCTCGAACCCGCGCGTCTTGTGACACCCGTAACAGCCCGCGCGCTCGAACGTGGCATAGGCCACCGCCAGCTTGGGCGCGTTCGGCACGTAGATCTCCTGCCGGTGACACTGCACGCATGACGACTCGGTCATGTTGGTCGGCAGCATCGGGTAGTCCCACATGTGCGGCTCGTGCCAGTGGGTACTTCTCTTCCCACTCCTGACGCTGCTTCACGTTGGCCGGATAGTGCGACGCGTCGTTGAAGCTGGTCGATCCGCCGAGCCCCTGATGGCAGACGGTGCAACCGGTCGTCGCCACCGGGTGAGGTGAATCGCTGCCCACATAGGCCGAGAGATTCGAATGCGTCCGGAAGGGCTGGGGATACTTCTCGTAGCCGCGCCGATCGATGGCCAGATGGCACGTCGTGCAGCGATCCATCTTCATCACGCGCGCGAAGTTCACATCGTCCACGACGTTCGGCGTCACGACCTGGCGGACCGTCAGCGTCGGCGCCATGAAGTCGAGCAAAGGGGCGTTCCGGAAGTAGTCCTTGACGAGGCTCGGCTCGATCGTTTCCACGACGCGGGAAAGGCGATTGCGCTCGAAGTTGAGCCCATCGAGCTCCTTCTGCAGCCGGGCCGCTTCGGACGTGTACTTGCCGAGCTCCGCCTGCACCGCGGTACGTTCCGCCTCGATCTTCTGCACTTCCAGGTTCAGCTCGTTCAGTCGCTGAGCCTGGGCCTCGATCGCCTTCTGGAGCTCGCCGACTCCTTCGGGATTCGACTTGCGCTCGACCTCGAAGGCGTAGCGATTGACGTCGTAGGTGGCCTTCTCGAACTGCGCCGCCTTGTTCGCCCGGAAGAGCCGCGCGTCGACATCCGCGAGCTGGTCGTTGAGTTCGTCTATCCGCTGGCGGCTGGTCTCCATCGACTTCTGCGCCGCCCCCAGCTGTTGCTGGAGCCCCGTCAGCTTCCCTTTATCGACGCCGCGGTCGGCCTGGGCGAGCTGCGCCCGCGTGACTTCGAGCTCCAATTGGGTGAACTGGCGCTGCGTGTTCTTCCACTCTCGATCGAAATCGTCCCAGACCATCCAGATTGTGGACAGAAACAGGAAGATGCTCGACGCCGCGAAGACGACGTTCAGGAAGTCGATGTTGTAGGCGTGCCCGACAGCCTTTTTTTCAGCCATATCGTCTCAGATATTGAAGAAGATCTCGGGAATCGCCACGATGTACTTCAGGTTGAACACCCACCGAAGCAGCATCTTGACCGGCAGCGACATCATCATCAGGAAGAGAAACACGGTGACGTAAAACCGTGGAGCGCCCAGCTTGACGAGATAGCTCTTGAACACTGTCCGCGCGAGCACCACAGGTAAGACGGCAACATAGACCAGTGACAGCAGAATGCCCGGCAACTCCCGGATGAAGTAGTTGGTCGGGAGCGCACCACCAAGCGCCCGTACCCAGAAGTACTCGGACAAATCGACGTTGGTCAGCGCCTCGAGCTTGTGCGTATCCCAGTACTCGAAGGGGCCGAAGAAGTTCCAGTTCGGCCCCCGAAGGAACGTGCCGAGCACGATCAGCGACGACCACAGGACGACGAAACCAAAGAGGAACAGGGTGATTTCGGCCTTGCGCTCGGCGAACGTGTAGTACCCGTTCCCCTTCGGATTCTTGTCGATGTACGGAATGGCGATGAGCCCGACGATGATCAAGCTCGGGAGCACGACGCCCGCCAGCCACGGATCAAAATACACCAGCATTTCCTGAAGACCGAGGAAGTACCACGGCGCTTTCGACGGGTTGGGGGTCACGGCGCGGTTGGCCGGCTGCTCCAGCGGCGCCTTCAGGAGAATCGACCACACGATGAGGACGACCGAGCACAGAATCAGGCAGATGAGTTCCGTATAGACCAGGTCGGGCCACACCCAGACGCGGTCCGACTCGGCTTTTTCAATCGGGCCCTCACCCTTCGCAATGCGCCGATCGTTCAGCACCGCCTCGCGCATGGAATACCAGGTGAAGAACACCAGCAGGAAGATGAGGCCCACGATGGGCACGTTGTCGGGCTTGGTGATGATGAGCCGGAAGTTGGGATCCAGCCCGCCCAGGAAGAAGAACAACGTCAGGAAGATCAGCACCCCGTAACCGACCGCCTTCGAGGCGAAGACTTCGCGCTTCCACACCATGAGGACGAGCGACAACACCATCAGGCCGAAGTACAGTCGCGGGTCGGCGAGGACGTTGAAAAAGCCTTTGATGAGTTCCATAGTCTGCTCTGTTGGCGCAACTAAAGTTGCGCCCTACCACCGTCTGCCGGTCCGTTAGCGCACTTTAGTTGCGCGGTTACAGTGGTCCGCTGATCCCGCCATCCTTGCGCACGCGCCAGAAGTGCACGGCCATCAACACCGCAATCACCAGCGGCAACGCGACGCAGTGCAACACGTAAAACCGCAGCAGCGCACCTTCGCCGACGAACGTGCCGCCCAGGAGCGCGAAGCGCGCGTCGTCGGCAGCATGGATGAGCTTCACGTCGCCGAGCGCGAGCAGCGCGGCGCCGGGGCCCTCGTGCCCGAGAAACGGCGTCGCGCGCGCCATGTTCGACCCGACGGTGATGGCCCAGATCGCCAGCTGGTCCCACGGCAGCAGGTAGCCGGTGAACGACAGCAGCAGCGTGAGCACGAGCATGATGACGCCGATGCTCCAGTTGAATTCGCGCGGCGGCTTGTACGAGCCGGTCATGAACACGCGGAACATGTGGAGCCACACGGTAATCACCATCGCGTGCGCGCCCCATCGGTGCATCTCGCGCATGATGCCGAGCGGCACGTGCTCGCGCAGGCCGACGATGTCGCTGTAGGCGTATTCCAGCGTCGGCCGGTAGTAGAACATCAGCAGCAACCCGGTCAAGGTCAGGCTCAGGAACAGAAAGAAGCTCAACCCGCCCATACACCAGGTGTAGCGCAGCTTAACGCCCGACTTCCTGATTCGCACCGGGTGCAGATGCAGGAAGACGTTCGACAGCATGACGAGCACGCGGTTGCGATCGGTATTCGGGCGCTCGTGCCGGAACACCGACGTCCAGACCTGTGTCTCAGTGAGCCAGTTCCAGAAGCGCGTCGCCGCGCTTTCCTGCGGTTTTATCGTCTTGGTCTCTGTAGCCATATGAGTTCCGCGTTCCGGTTCCTGTTCCTAGGTTCTCGTTTCTAGATTCCAGTTTCCAGATTTCAGATTCTAGATTTCAGATTCTGAGAAACGCCTCGGCATCGATCCACTGCCCCAGCTCGAATTGAAACTTCCGGCTCTTGTCGATCAGAATCTGGCCGTCCTCGGCCAGGACGATACGGTTGCGCTCGAGCGGGCGCGGCGCCGGGCCCTCGAAGTTGATACCGGTCGGGCGGAAGCCGCTGCCGTGGCACGGGCACTTGAACTTCGATTCGGCGGCGAGAAAGTTGGGCGTGCACCCTAGATGTGTGCACGTTGTATTGAGCACGTAGAACCCACTCGCGCGATGAGCGATATCGTCGTTCGTTCGGACGATCCAGACGCCGTTCGATTCTTTGAACCGCTCGTCCACACCGATACCAAAATCCGACGGCAGGCCAACCTTGAACTGCTGAGGCGGTTCGTTGAGGACGTTAGGGAACATGAAGCGGCCGGTCGCCGCCAGCGCGGCCGCCGAGGCCGCAGAAAACGCCCCCCATGCCATGCCCAGCCAGATACGTCGCGTGACCAGCGGCGAGCTGTCGTCGGGGTCGCGCGAGCTGACCTTTGCGGCCGTTGCGGCAGCCGTCGTCGTTTTTCCCGCCAGATCAACGGCGGGCGGCGGAGGGGCTGCCGGCTTGGGCGGCGCGGCGTGCGCGGCCAGAGCCGCTGGTTTCGGCGCAACCGGAGCCGCACTGGGTGCGACAGGTGCGTTAGGTGCGTCAGGTGCGGGCTTGCCCGCCGAAGCGCCGCTTGGCGGCGCGGAGGCGGGAGGTTTCGTTTCGTCAGCCATTGGTTTTTCCTACAGATTCTTCAACGCCTCGATTGCCGCCTGCCGCACCTTGAGGTTGCGGTCCTCGGTGCTGAGCGCTCTCACCTGCTCGGATAACGCCGATTCTTTCAGAGCCCCGATGGCGTGCAACCCGCTGATGATCACTTCGCCGACCGGGTCCACGTCGCCACGCGATTGCGGCTGGCGCGTCACATTCCGCTCGACGTAGGCGCGATCGAGCATCCGGCGCAGGACCGGCACCCCTTCGTGGCGGCCGTGCCGGGCAAGCGCCACCGCGGCGTTCCACTGCACGTCGGCCTGCGCGTCTTCGAGCGCCTTGACCAGCATCTCGTTGCCGGCGTCGATCGGCATCGATCCGAGCGCGTACACCGCCATTTTGCGAACGCCCGCATCTTCGGACTGATACTGCCGCTCGATGTCGGGCACCGCTGTGGCGTCTCCTGTTAACCCCAGTGCGTAGATGGCGTTGATCCGCGTTTGACTGTCTTTGTCGTTGAGCGCGTCTATCAGAAGCTGCCGCGCCTCGGCGGGAATTGGCGGGGTCAGCCGGCCCAGCGTCAGCGCGAGATATTGCCGAACCTTCGGATCGTCGTTTTTCGACTCTGCAAACGCCTTTGTGAGCTCGGAGGCGAGCGTGGCCTCTTCCCGCTTGACGAACTCCGGGTCGGCCATCAGCCGCGAGAGTTCGTACGCGGCCGGCCATCGCCGGTTACTGCCGCCCGACCGTATGTCGGAGAGGTATTCCGCGGCCGAACGATCCTCGCTGAGCAGGCTGCGAAACCCGTAATAAACGAGCACCGTGGCGCCGACAACGAGCAGCGGAATCAGGAAGAACTGAACGGCGATCGCGGGCGCTGTGGCCAGCTTGTTGCGAGCGGCCGCCTCTCGCTCGACTAATTTGTCCATTTAGCGCGCAACCGAACCGTGGGTTTTCGAATTAATGGGCCAATTTATATACGGATGTCCGGAGTACGTCAAATCTTCGGCAGCGTCACGCCGGTCTGCGCCTGGTACTTCCCTTTTTTGTCTTTGTACGACATCTCACACGGCTCATCACTCTGGAAGAACAGGACTTGCGCGATCCCCTCGTTGGCGTAGATCTTTGCCGGCAAGGGGGTCGTATTCGAGATCTCGAGCGTGACCGTCCCCTCCCACTCGGGCTCGAACGGCGTGACATTGACGATGATGCCACAACGCGCGTAGGTGGACTTGCCCAGGCAGATCGTCAGCACATCGCGGGGGATGCGGAAATACTCGATGGTGCGCGCCAGCGCAAACGAGTTGGGCGGCACGATGCAGACGTCGGTCCTGATATCGACAAAAGAGCGTGGATCGAAGCTCTTGGGATCGATGACGGTGTTGTTGATGTTGGTAAAGACCTTGAACTCGTCGGCCACGCGGATGTCGTAGCCATACGACGACACGCCATACGAGATCGCGCTGCCACGCACCTGGCTCTCGACAAACGGCTCGATCATCCTGTGCTCGCGAGCCATGCGCTTGATCCATGTATCAGATTTAATCGTCATTTGCGAAGGAACATCATGACCAGAGTCAGCAGAACACTCAACAGAATCGACGTCACCAGCGGGAAGTAGAAGGTCACCGGGCCGCGGCGCACGGTGAAGTCTCCGGGCAGCCGGAACAGCGGGAACCCGGCCATCACGAGCAGCCCGAGCACCAGCAAGATCCCCCCGGCGACGACCAGCAACTTCCCCATTCGACGGACCTCGTTTCGACGCAGAGATTCTCAGCGCCTTTGTGGCTCTGCGTCAAAAAAACTCTAGTCGACCAGTTCCATGCCCGCGAAGAAATACCCGATCTCGAACGCCGCGGTCTCGGGCGCGTCGGAGCCGTGCGTCGCGTTTTCGCCAATCGAGCTCGCGAACTCCTTCCGAATTGTACCGGGATCGGCCTTGGCCGGATCGGTGGCGCCCATGAGCGTGCGCCACTTCTTGATCGCGTCGGGCGCCTCGAGCACCATCGCGACAATCGGTCCCGACGCCATGAACTCCGTGAGCCCCTTGAAGAACGGACGCTCGCGGTGGACGGCGTAGAAGCCCTCGGCTTCGTTCTGCGTCAGCCTCAGCGTCTTCATGGCACGGATTCTGAATCCGGCTTCCTCGATTCGCTGAAGAATCTTGCCCGAGTAGCCGTTTGCCGTAGCGTCAGGCTTGATGATTGCGAAGGTTCGCTCCATAGAATCGGCAAATTATATAGGAGTTTGCGATGAGTGATCAGCCAGCGATCCCGAAACAGACTGACCAGGATGAAAGCAAGGGTGCCGTCGAAGGTGACCGTCCCACGGACACACAGCAAAGCAACAAGAACGCCGCTGGAGCGCTCGACGGCGACGGTCTGCCCAAAAATCGGATTGCCATTGCCGAGGACGTCATCGGCGCCAATGCCGATCACACGCAAGGGTAAGGTGAATCGAGAATTCGCAGATTGGTAGCTTGCCAGATTGGCAGATTACGAAATACCTAATCTCACAATCTTCCGATCTACCAATCTTCCAATGCGGATTACCTGAGCGACTCCATAATCTCGTCGAGCGCGGCCTTGGACGGGCGCGTGCGCTCGAGAGGTAATGAGGCAAGCGGCTCGTCCACCACGTTGAGCTGGCGGAGGAAATCGTCGCGATCGGGCTCGATGTAGATCAACCCCGTCGCGAATTCGCCGCGGCGCGTCGTCTCGTGGAGGACGCGCATGGCCGCGAGCTTGTCGGTCGGATCGTAAGCCTCCTCGAGCTTCTTCAGGAAGAGCCGCGATCCGTCGTGCATCTTCACTTCCTGGGTCGTGCCCGGGTCGTATTCCACCGAGATGTCCTCGAAGAACGGCACGAAGCTGACCTCTTCGAGCGGATCGTCGTGATCCTTCACGTAGGCATAGCTCTTGGTCGACCCTTCGTGGTCGTTGAACGTCACGCACGGCGAGATGACGTCGAGCATCACCGTGCCGCGGTGGCTGAGCGCCGCCTTCAGCAGCGCGAGCAGCTGCTTCTTGTCGCCCGAAAACGACCGCGCCACGAACGTCGCCCCGAGCTGGATGGCCAGCGCGCACGTGTCGATCGGCTGCAGGTCGTTGACCACCCCGTTTTTCAGCTTCGACCCGACGTCGGCCGTCGGCGAGAACTGCCCCTTCGTGAGGCCGTAGCAGCCGTTGTCTTCGATGATGTAAATGATGGGCAGATTGCGCCGCATCAGGTGGACGAACTGACCGATGCCGATGGCGCCGGTGTCGCCGTCGCCGCTGACGCCGATGGCGATGAGCTTCTGGTTCGCCAGCATCGCGCCCGTCCCCACCGACGGCATACGGCCGTGCACCGCGTTGAACCCGTGAGAGCCGCCCAGAAAATAGGCAGGGCTCTTGCTCGAGCAGCCGATGCCCGACAGCTTGATGACCTGTTTGGGATCGACGCCCATCTCATAAAACGCCTCGATGATGCGCTCTGAAATCGCGTTGTGCCCGCACCCGGCGCACAGCGTCGTCTTGCCGCCCTTGTAGGTCTGCGGTTCCAGGCCGATTCGATTCACCTTAATTGGAGTCGCCATGTTGTTCGCTAATCCCCCACGGTCCGGCTGAAGCCGGACACTACGCATTTCAATCTACCAATCTGCGAATGGTGCGAAGCCCCTATTCGCCTCCCGTCATCGACGATGCGGAAGCGGGCGTCGCCTTCTTGGCGACTTCGAACCCCTCCTGCGAGAGGAGGTCGTCGCTGATGCTGCGAGCATCGATCGGCAGCCCGTTGTAATGGAGCACGCTGCGAAGCTTCGCCACGCGCTCGGGCGAAAGCTCGAGCTTCATCAGCATCAGCAACTGGGCGTCCCGGTTCTGCTCGACGACGTAGATCCGTTCGTGCGCGTCGATGAATGCCCCGAGTTCCTGCGTAAACGGATACGCCCGCAGCCGGAAATACGAGGTCTCCACTTGCGTTTCTTCGCGAAGCTGGTCGCGGCTTTCGCCAATCGCCCAGTGCGACGTGCCGTAGCCGATGACGCCGATTTTGGCGTCCGGGTTCTGCTCCACGATCGGCGCCGGCACGTAGCTTCGAGCCGTTTCGAACTTGCGGCTTAACCTGTCGACGTTCTCCACGTAGTCGTCCGGCCGCTCGCTGTACTGGGCCTTCGGGTTGTGGCCCGAGCCGCGCGTGAAAAACGCGGGCATGCCGTCGCCCGGCACCGTCCGGTAGGCGATGCCGTCGCCGTCCACGTCCTTGTACCGGCCCCATTCCCCCAGCTTTTTCAGCACGTCCGCCGTGAGCCGCTTGCCCCGATCGATCGGCTTGGTCGGATATTCAAAGCCATCCGACATCCAGTTGTTCATGCCGAGGTCGAGATCCATCATCACGAAGATCGGTGTCTGGAATCGCTCGGACAGGTCGAAGGCGCTCATCGCGAGGTCGTAGCACTCCTCAACCGAGCTGGGAATGAGCAGGATGTGGCGGGTGTCGCCGTGCGAGAGGAACGCGGTGCTCAGCAGGTCGCCTTGCGCCGTGCGCGTCGGCAGCCCCGTTGAGGGGCCTACACGCTGCACGTCGAAGATGACGGCCGGTGTTTCGGCGTAATACGCCAGGCCCGCGAACTCCGACATGAGCGAGATGCCGGGACCGGCGGTTGCGGTCATCGCGCGCGCCCCTGCCCAGCCCGCCCCGATGACCATCCCGAGCGAGGCGATCTCATCCTCGGCCTGCACGATGGCAAATGTCGCCTTACCGGTCTCCTTGTCGACCCGGTACTTGCGCATGTAGCCGATGAGCGATTCACACAGCGAGGAGGACGGGGTAATCGGATACCACGCGACGACGGTGACACCGGCCATCATGCATCCGATGGCGGCCGCCGCGTTGCCCTCGATGAGAATCTTGCCCGCCGTTTCGTTCATCTTCTCGATGTGAAACGGGTCCTGCTTGGTAAAGGTCGCCTCGGCGTAGTCCCACCCGGCCTTCAATGCCCCCTGGTTCAGCGTCACCGCTTTCGCTTTCTTGCCGAGTTGGCGGCCCAGCGCCTGCTCCATCATGCCCATTTCGATGCCCAGGAGCTTCGCCAGGATGCCGTCGTAGATCATGTTGCGGACGAGCCGGCGGAGTTTCGCATCCGGACAGACCGGTGTCACGAGCTTGTCGAAGGGCACCGGATAGTAGGTCAGGTCCGAGCGCAGCGCGTTCAGCTTGAGCGGCTCGTCGTAGACCACCGCGGAGCCGGCGTCGAGGGTCATTACGTCCTCTTTAGCCGTCTCTGCGTTCATCGCGATGAGGAAGTCGACCTCCTTTTTCCGTCCGACATAGCCGCGCTTGCTGGCGCGGATGGTGTACCAGGTGGGTAAGCCGGCAATATTCGAGGGGAACATGTTCTTCCCCGAGACCGGAACACCCATCAGGAGGATGGAGCGAAGCAGGACGAGGTTGGCGGTCTGACTGCCGGAGCCGTTGACGGTGGCAACCTGAATACTGAAATCGTTGATGACCTTCGTGCGAGACTGGGCGCGCTTCTCCTGCGATACGACGTCTGTCGGTGACATGCCTGGTCCTTGATGTGGCGCTACGGCGCGATGGCTACTGGGGAAATTTCCTGACCCCAACCACACATTATATCGCCAAATCTCGGCAAACCGCTTACAGCAGGCTCTTTACAGCAGTTCCAATGTCTGCCGGGCTCTTCACCACCGTGACGCCGGCCGCCGTCAGGGCCGCCATCTTCTCGTTCGCGGTGCCCTTGCCGCCGGCGATGATCGCCCCGGCATGCCCCATGCGGCGCCCGGGAGGCGCCGTCTGACCCGCAATGAAACCCACCACCGGCTTCTTGAAGGACTTCTTGATGTAGTGCGCGGCCTCCTCTTCGGCCGTGCCGCCGATCTCGCCAATCATCACCACCGCGTCGGTTTCGGGATCGTCCTGAAACAGCATCAGCACATCCACGAACGAGGTGCCGATGATCGGGTCGCCGCCGATGCCGATGCACGACGACTGACCCATGCCGAGCTGGCTGAGCTGGTGAATGGCTTCGTAGGTGAGGGTACCGCTCTTCGACACGATCCCGATACGCCCTTCGCGGCAAATGTGGCCTGGGATGATGCCGGCCTTCGCCTTACCCGGCGAAATCGCACCCGGACAGTTCGGTCCGACGACGCGCGTCGGCTTTCCCCTGAGGTAGGTGAACGTGCGCATCATGTCGAGAGTGGGAATGCCTTCGGTGATGCACACGACGAGGCGCAGGCCGGCGTCGGCCGCCTCCATCACCGCGTCGGCCGCGAAGGCTGCCGGTACGAAGATCACCGAGGTATTGGCGCCTGTGTCTTTCACCGCGTCGGCGACCGTATTGAACACGGGCCAGCCTTCGTGGGTCGAACCGCCCTTCCCCGGCGTGACGCCGCCGACGACCTGCGTGCCGTACGCCGCCGCCTGCTTCGCGTGAAAGGTGCCTTCCTTGCCGGTGAGGCCTTGAACGATCAACCGCGTGGATTTGTCCAGGAGTATCGCCATGTGTCGGTTGGTTGGGAGTCGTCAGTTCTCAGTCGTCAGTTTTCAGTTTTCAGTTATCAGTTTGCGCGCGACAGCGCGACGACCTTCTCGGCCGCCTCGCCCATCGAGTTCGCCGTCGTGAAATTCAGGCCGCTCTCGCGGAGTATCTTCTTGCCTTCTTCGACGTTGGTGCCCTCCATGCGGATGACGATGGGCACGGGCACGCCAAGTTCCTGAACGGCGGCAATCACCCCTGCGGCGAGCACGTCGCAGCGCAGGATGCCGCCGAAGATATTGATGAGGACCGCACGGACGTTCTTGTCCGCCATCAGGATCTTGAAGGCGTTGCGGATCTGCTCCTTGTTCGCGCCGCCGCCGACGTCGAGAAAGTTGGCCGGCTCTCCGCCGGCGAGCTTGATGATGTCCATCGTGGCCATCGCCAGCCCGGCGCCGTTCACCATGCAGCCGATCGTGCCGTCGAGTCGGATGTAGTTGAGGCTGAATTTCGACGCTTCGATTTCGAGCGGGTCTTCTTCCTCAAGATCGCGCAGCTCTTTCAGCTCGGGATGGCGCCCCAGCGCGCTGTCGTCGAAGTTCATCTTCGCGTCGAGCGCGATGAGATCGCCGGTCTTCGTGACGATGAGCGGGTTGATTTCGAGGAGCGACGCGTCGGTGCCGACGAACGCGGTGTAAAGCGCCGCGACCATCTTGCCGAACTTGCCGACTTGATCGCCCTCGAGGCCCAGCGCGAACGCGAGCTTCCGTCCCTGGAACGGGATGAGGCCGGTCGCCGGGTCGACGTACTCTTTGTGGATCCGCTCCGGCGTCTTCTCCGCGACCGTCTCGATTTCCATGCCACCGTCGCGGCTCGCCATGATGACCACCCGTCCAGCGGCTCGATCGATGACGATGCCGAGGTAGAGCTCCCGCGCAATCGGCAGCCCCTCTTCGATGAGCAACCGCGATACCTTGCGGCCTTCGGGCCCCGTCTGATGCGTCACCAGCGTCATCCCGTGGATTTGCGCCGCCAGCGTATCGGCCTCGCCCGGATTCTTCGCAAGCTTCACGCCGCCGCCCTTGCCGCGCCCTCCTGCGTGAATTTGCGCTTTCACGACGACGGTGCCACCGCCCAGTCGCTCGGCGACGCCCTTGGCGTCTCCCGCCTTCAGGATGGCCTCGCCCCGTGGAACCGGCACGCCGTACTTTGCAAGGATATGTTTGGCTTGATACTCGTGAATTTTCATATGCGGGAAACGGTGAATCGTATCATCTTTTTCCGCACCGCCCAACGCGCGCACGGCTTGTTTGTCGGCGCATGGCGCTTGCGAATAGAATCCAAGACATGACGACCCGACGGAGCGTCCTCGCGTCGCTGATCTCGACCAAGCTGATCATCGGAGTGACGGGCGTTCTGCTCTTCCTGTATCTGATCGTGCACATCATCGGCAACTTGATGATCTTCCTCGGGCGCGAGACGTTCAACGGCTACGCGCACTTCCTGACGAGCAACCCGCTCATCATTCCGATCGAGATTGGATTGCTCCTGGTCTTCCTCATTCACCTCGTCAAGGCGATCAGGATGACCTTTCAGAATCAGCAGGCGCGTCCGGCGAAGTACGCCACCAAGGCATGGGCGGGCGGGACGAGTCAAAAGAGCCTCGGTTCCACGTCGATGATCCTGACCGGGCTGGCCATCGTGATCTTCGTGCCGATTCACGTGTGGCAGTTCAAGTTCCGGGCGCACTACCAACTTCCCGGCGGGATCACCGATCTCTACCGCATCGAAGTCGAGAACTTCAGCTCGCCCATCACCGTCGCGCTCTACATCGGGATGATGGTCCTCGTCGGGCTGCATCTCTGGCACGGCGTCGCCAGTTCCTTTCAGTCGCTGGGGTTGAGCGGCCCGCGGTTCACGCCGCTCATACGCACGGTCGGCAAGGTCTCGGCCGTCATCATCGCCGGCGGGTTCATCGTGATTGCGCTCTGGGTATTTTTCGCGGGAGGGCGATCATGACGCTCGACTCCAGGATTCCCGGCGGTTCCCTTGCCGACAAGTGGGAACGGCGCAAGTTCGAAAACAAGCTGGTCAATCCGGCGAACCGCCGCAAGTACGAAGTCATCATTGTCGGCACGGGCCTGGCGGGCGCGTCGGCCGCCGCCGCGCTCGGCGAACAGGGATACCGGGTCAAGCTGTTCTGCATCCTTGACAGCGCGCGCCGCGCCCACAGCATCGCCGCCCAGGGCGGCATCAACGCCGCGAAGAACTACCGCAACGACGGCGACAGCGTCTATCGGCTCTTCTATGACACCGTCAAGGGAGGCGACTACCGCGCCCGGGAAGCGAACGTCTATCGGCTCGCGCAACTGAGCGTCAACATCATCGACCAGTGCGTGGCGACCGGCGTCCCGTTCGCCCGCGAGTACGGCGGCCTGCTCGATAACCGCTCGTTCGGCGGCGCGCAGGTGGCCCGCACGTTCTACGCCCGCGGGCAGACCGGGCAGCAGCTCCTGCTCGGGGCCTACCAGTCGATGCTGGCGCAGGTGGATGCGGGAAACGTGACGTTGTACACCCGGCGCGAAATGCTCGACCTGGTCGTCGTCGACGGCCAGGCCCGGGGGATCGTCGCGCGAAACCTGATTACCGGCGAGCTCGAGCGGCACGAGGGACAGGCGGTTCTGCTCTGCACCGGCGGGTATGGGACCGTCTATTACCTTTCGACCAACGCGGTGAACTGCAACGTGACGGCCGCGTGGCGCGCCCACAAGCGGGGCGCGCTCTTCGCCAATCCGTGCTTCACGCAGATTCACCCGACCTGCATTCCGGTCAGCGGCGATCACCAGTCGAAGCTGACGCTGATGTCGGAGTCGCTGCGCAACGACGGCCGCGTATGGGTGCCGAAAACGAAAGGCGACCGGCGGCCGCCCGAACAGATTCCCGAAGGCGAGCGCGACTACTACCTCGAGCGCCGGTATCCGAGTTTCGGCAACCTCGTGCCGCGCGACGTCGCGTCGCGCGCCGCGAAACAGCAGTCTGACGACGGACACGGGGTCGGCGATACCGGGCTCGCCGTGTATCTCGATTTCAAGGACGCCATCCAGCGGCTTGGGATCGACGTCATCAGGGCCCGTTACGGCAACCTGTTCGAGATGTACGATCGGATTACCGCCGAAGATCCTTATAAGGTGCCGATGCGGATCTACCCCGCCATCCACTACACGATGGGTGGTCTGTGGGTGGACTACAACCTCGAGAGCACGATTCCGGGGCTCTTCGTGCTCGGCGAGGCGAACTTCTCGGACCACGGCGCGAACCGCCTGGGCGCGAGCGCGCTCATGCAGGGCCTGGCCGACGGCTATTTCATCGCTCCATACACCGTGGCCAACTACCTCGCGAATGCCAGACTCCCGAAGGTCTCCACCGATCAGGACGCGTTCAAAGAGGCGGCCGGCGCATCGCAGGCGCGGATCGACAAGGTGCTGGGCGTCAAAGGCTCGCGCACGGTGCGGCAGCTCCACCGCCAGCTCGGCCATGTCATGTGGGACTACGTCGGGATGGCCCGCAACGCCGCCGGACTCCAGGAAGCCCTGGGGAAAATCCGCACGCTTCGCGACGAGTTCTGGCAGGACCTCACGGTGCCGGGCGACAAGAACAACCTCAACCCGACGCTCGACTACGCGGGCCGCGTGGCCGATTACATGGAGTTCGGCGAGCTGCTCACGCTGGACGCGCTCCGTCGCAATGAATCGTGCGGCGGGCACTTCCGCGAGGAATTTCAAACACCCGAAGGCGAAGCGCTTCGCGACGACACGAACTTCAGCTACGTGGCGGCCTGGGAATTTACCGGCGTCGGGGTCGAGCCCAGGCTCCACAAAGAGCCGCTGACCTTCGAGGAAGCGCACCCATCGCAGCGGAGCTACAAGTGAGCGGCAAAGCCATTACGGTCAACCTCAAAGTCTGGCGCCAGCCGGCCAGGGATCAGCCCGGGCGCCTGGTCGACTACGTCGCCAGGAACATCTCGATCGACATGTCGTTCCTCGAGATGCTCGATGTGGTCAACGAAGAGCTCATACGCAAGGGGGAAGACGCGATCGCCTTCGACTCGGACTGCCGCGAGGGCATCTGCGGCACCTGCGGCTGCATGATCAACGGCGTCGCGCACGGACCCGACCCGGGCGCCACCACCTGCCAGCTGCACATGCGCCGGTTCACCGACGGCCAGACCATCGTCATCGAGCCGTGGCGGGCCAGGGGCTTCCCTGTCTTGAAGGATCTCACCGTCGATCGTTCGGCGTTCGATCGAATCCTCGCGGCCGGAGGGTATATCTCGGTGGCTGTCGGCGGCGCGCAGGATGCGAATGCGATTCCGGTGCCGAAGGACAAGTCAGATCTCGCGATGGACGCGGCGGCCTGCATCGGTTGCGGCGCGTGCGTCGCGGCGTGCAAGAACGCAGCCGCGCATCTGTTCACCAGCGCAAAAATCAGCCATCTGGTCCTGCTGCCGCAGGGAGAGCCCGAACGCGAGCGTCGCGTGGTGCGGATGGTCGAGCAGATGGAAGCCGAAGGCTTCGGCAACTGCTCCAACGAGGGCGAATGCGAAGCCGTCTGCCCCAAATTGATCCCGATTTCGAACATCGCGCGGATGATTCGGGAATACGGCCGGGCGATCTGGAAAGGCGTGGGGGTTTGAAGACGGTTCGTTAAGTTCGTTAAGTTCGTAGGTTCGTTAGGTTCGTGGGGTTCGTAGGTTCGTGGGGTTCGGTTCGCCGATTCGTCGCTTCGCGACCGAACCTCGCGAACCCACGAACCCACGAACCTGACGAACCCACGAACTGAATTACATCTTGATCACGTCGACCAGTTCTTTGACGGCTGCGGCCGATTTCATCAGCGCCGCCTGCTCCTCGGGCTCCAGCTTGATCTGAATGATTTGTTCTATTCCGCGCGCGCCCAGCTTGACGGGCACGCCGAGATACTGACCCTTCACACCGTACTCGCCTTCCAGGTACGCCGAGCAGGGCAGAATCTTTTTCTTGTCCTTCAGAATCGCCTCCACCATTTCGGCGGCGGACTCACCCGGCGCATACCACGCGCTGGTACCCACCAATTTTGTAATTTCAGCGCCGCCCTCCGCCGTCCGCTTACAGATGGCCTCGATTCGATCCTGTGACAGAAGCTGCGTGATCGGAATGCCCGCGACGGTCGACAGGCGCGGCAGCGGCACCATCGTGTCGCCGTGCCCGCCGAGCACGAACGCATGGACGTTCTCCACCGACACTTGCAATTCCTGTGCGATGAACGTGCGCATGCGGGCCGAGTCGAGCACGCCGGCCATGCCGATGACGCGCTCGCGCGGGAACTTGCTGAGCTTGTACACCGCCTGACACATCGCATCGAGCGGATTGGCCACGGGCACGATGATGCAGTTGGGCGAGTATTTGATCACCTGCTCGGTGACCGATTTCATGATGTTGAAATTCACATTCAACAAGTCGTCACGACTCATGCCAGGTTTTCTCGGCACCCCGGAGGTGACGACCACGACGTCGGAGTTGGCGCTCTGCGCGTAATCGGATCCGCCGATGACGAGGCTGTCGGATCCAATAATGGGACACGTCTCGAGAATGTCGAGCGCAACGCCCGATGCCTTCTGATCGGCGATGTCGACGATCACCACATCGGCCAGTTCCTTTTCCGCGATGCTGCGCGCGACCGTCGCCCCTACGTTGCCGGCACCGCCCACCACCGTCACCTTGCGATTCATCGAAGCTCCTGAAAATTAGGTCAACTCACTTCCACCATCGACATCCGTTCAACAGAAATTGTGGAAAACCCTGTTGAAAAGATCCACGAAAACCGCTTCTGCGTTGGACTATTCGAAGAAATTAGCGGATTGCACCATCATGGTGCGATTCGCCCGTCACCGCGTCGCCACCACGCAAAGCCGACGGATTATACTTTAATCACTTCATGAAAATTGTCATCGCGGACGGCCTGCCTTCTTCTGCAATCGACCTACTTCGACAACCGGACTGGAACATCGACACCCGCCAGGGACGGTCGGCCGCGGAGCTGATGGCCGATCTCAAGGACGCCGACGGACTCATCGTCCGGAGCGCGACGAAGGTCAGCCGCGAGATCATCGAGGCGGCCACCAGGCTCCGCGTCATCGCCCGGGCTGGCACGGGTGTTGACAACGTCGACGTGCCGGCGGCCACCGCACGCGGCATCGTCGTGATGAACGCGCCCGGCGCGAACAGCCTGAGCGTGGCCGAGCTGGCGATGGGTCTGATTCTGTCGCTCGCGAGAAACATTCCCGCCGCGGACGCTTCGATGAAGAACGCGAAGTGGGAAAAGTCGAAGTTCGCAGGCGCCGAGATTCGGTCAAAGACCCTTGGCCTGGTTGGCCTCGGCCGGATCGGACAGGAAGTGGCGGCGCGCGCCCACGCGTTCGAGATGAACGTGGTCGCGCACGATCCGTTCATCTCGGCCGACATGGCCGGCTCGCTCGGCGTCGAGCTCGTCACCCTCGACGATCTGTGCGCGCGTGCGGATTACATTTCTCTCCACGTGCCGTCGCTGCCCTCGACCAGGCATCTCGTCAACGCCGAGCGGCTCGCGAAATGCAAGAAGGGCGTGCGCATCATCAACACCGCGCGCGGCGAACTGGTGGATCCGACGGCCCTGGCCGATGCCATCGAGAGCGGCCACGTGGCCGGCGCCGGCCTGGATGTGTTCGATCCCGAACCGCCTCAGGATTGGCGGCTCGCCACGCTGCGACAGGTCGTGGCCACCCCACATATCGCGGCGTCCACCAAAGAAGCGCAGGAACAGGTGGGCAGTGAGACCGCGGCGGCGTTGCGGGACTTTCTCAATGAGGGCATCATCCGCAACGCCGTGAACTTTCCTTCCGTGTCGCAGGAGGCGTACAAGCGGCTGCGGCCGTATCTCCTGCTTGCCCGATCGCTCGGCTCGGTCGTCGCCCAGATGGGTGAGGCGCGAATCAACGCGATCGGCGTGCGCTATTACGGCGAGCTGGCGGCCGAGGACAATCAACTGCTCGGCAGCGCGGTGCTCGAGGGCGTGCTGTCCGCCATCCTCTCATCGGGCGGCGTGACGCCCGTGAACGCGCGCACGATTGCGGCCGAGCGCGGCATCGAGCTGGTCGAATCGCGCAGCACGCGCGCGCGTAACTACACCAGCCTGATTTCGGTGAAGCTCCATACGGACGCGGGCGAGCGCTGGGTTGAAGGCACCGTCTTTGCTAACGGCAGCCTGCGCCTGGTGCTGATTGACGGTGTGGCTGTCGAGTCTCCACTCGAAGGCACGCTGCTCGTCATCAGGAACAACGATCAGCCCGGCGTCATCGGCGACGTCGGCACGCTGCTCGGCCGTCACGGGGTCAACATCGCCAACTTCGCGCTCGGGCGCGATCCCGAGTGCCTGGTCAATTGCGCCATCGGCGTCGTCAAGGTGGACGAGCATCCGGACAACGGGCCTGCCGCCACGGTCACTGACCAGGTGCTCGCCGAGATTCAGAAGATTCCCAACATCATCAGCGTGTGGCGCGTACGCCTCGACACCCATGGACAGGGCTGAAGCCCTGTGCCACCGCAACAAATCCTTCCCGATCCCGGCGACTCGGCGTTGTTTGATTTTTCTGGCGTAGCCTACGGAAGGACGAGGCGCTGCTCGGCGCCGTTGGTGTCGCGGACCAGAACGGTCTCCGCATCGATTTTGACGACCGCGTAGCGGCCGGCCAGCGAGTCGCCCTCGCGCACCAGATACAACTGCCCCGCGATCGTGACAATGGCGGTGCGCGTGCCCGCCGTCTGCGCGATGCCTGCCAGCGTGATGACTGGAGCCGGCGGGGCGACTGGCACCGGCGACGCGAGCGCCATGGGCGCCGCATCCTGCTCGGGCGGCGTTCCGGCGTTCGAGCGCGTGCGTGTCGAATTGAATTGAAATGGATTGCGCGTCGATGTCCGCAAGCTGACGGCGGCCGTGCGCTCGCGAAGTCGATCGGCCTGCGCGTTCAATCCCTCGGCCGACGATTCTGTCCTGGTCGTCGTACTCGGCACGGAGAACTGTTGGGCAGCAGCCGGTGGGCCTGGATTTGGTGACACCGCGAGCCACGTGGCGAGGACACCGCTCCCGCCAACCCAGAGCGCCGTCAACGTGCTCCGAGGCGTCAACACGACCTGATGATCCTAGCACTTCCCTGCCGCGATCGCAGCGAAAATGCCGGCAAACCTGTGTTAGTATTCACCGTGCGGCCCGCAGGTTGCTCCGAAGGCATCCGCGATCGTTCCCAAAGCCATAAACATACTGTCGTTGTCATCCCTGCCCGCTACGCGTCCACCCGTTTTCCCGGGAAGGCGCTCGCCGACATCGCGGGGCGGCCGATGATCGAGCACGTCTATCGGCGCGCCGCTGCGGCGCGTAATGTCGACGCCGTGCTCGTCGCCACCGATGACCAGCGAATTGCCGACGCGGTGACAAAATTTGGCGGCGATGTGCGTCTGACGAAATCGACGCACGCCACCGGCACCGATCGCATCGCCGAAGTTGCCGAAACGCTCGACTGCGACCTGGTCGTCAATCTGCAGGGCGACGAGCCGCTCATCGAGCCGGCCGCCATCGACGAAGCCATCGAACCGTTCCGTCACGACGCAGCGCTGAACATGACGTCGCTCTGCCGGCGTTTCGACGCCGCCGACGACGTGCGCGATCCGCATGTCGTCAAGGTCGTGACCAATCGATTCGGCGATGCGTTGTATTTTTCCCGCGCACCCGTTCCACATGTCCGCGACACCACCGGCCGGTCCGATGCCCGGGTTCCACTGAAACATATCGGTCTGTACGTCCAGCGGCGTGAATTTCTGCTCAAGATCGCTTCGCTCGAGCCAACGCCTCTCGAGCGCGCCGAGGCGCTCGAGCAGCTGCGCACGCTCGAACACGGATTTTCCATCAGGATGGTCGAGACCACGCACGACTCGATTGGCGTCGATACTCACGAAGATCTCGAACGCGTGCGGCGGCTGTTGACGGCCGACGCGCGCGTCTGAAGCCGGGTCTGAAAAGCAAGACCCGGCCTACGTAGGGCGGGTCCTGTTCTTTGGACCCGCCGAAAAGGAGACCCTGAGCCGCTATGGTGAACAAGGAAACGCGTCCGGTGAAATACATCTTCGTGACAGGCGGCGTGGTGTCGTCGCTCGGCAAGGGCCTCGCCGCGGCGTCCATCGGCGCCCTCCTCGAGGGCCACGGCTACAAGGTCACGCTGCAGAAGTTCGATCCATATATCAATGTCGATCCAGGCACGATGAGCCCGTACCAGCACGGCGAGGTCTACGTCACCGATGATGGCGCCGAAACCGACCTCGATCTGGGCCATTACGAGCGGTTCACCAACACGCAAACCACGCGAAACCACAACTGGACGACGGGCAAGATTTATCAATCGGTCATCCAGAAGGAGCGCCGGGGCGATTACCTCGGCCGCACGGTGCAGGTCATTCCGCACATCACTAACGAGATCAAGGACAGCATCCGGGCGGTCTCGTCGGATGTCGATATCGTCCTGGTCGAAATCGGCGGCACGGTCGGCGACATCGAAAGCCTGCCGTTTCTCGAAGCCATCCGCCAGTTTCGTCAGGACGTCGGGCGCGAACACACGCTGTACATTCACCTCACGCTCGTGCCGTTCATCGGCGCGGCCGGCGAGTTGAAAACCAAGCCGACCCAGCACAGCGTTCGCGACCTGCGGTCGATTGGTATCCAGCCCGACATCCTGCTCTGCCGCACCGACCGCTTTCTCGACGCAGACCTGAAGAAGAAGATCGCGCTGTTCTGCGACGTCGACCAGGAAGCCGTCATCACGGCGAAAGACGTCTCGACCATCTACGAAGTACCGCTCGTGCTCGGCGCCGAGGGGCTCGACAAGATCGTGCTGAAGCACCTGGGCCTCCCGCTTACCGAAAAGCACATGGAGCCCTGGGAACAGCTCGTCGAGCGCATCAAGAATCCCAAGGATCGGGTCACGATTCACGTGGTCGGCAAGTACGTGGGCTACGAGGACTCGGTACAAGAGCCTCAACGAAGCGCTCTACCACGGCGGGTTCGCGCATCGCCTCAAGGTCGACATCAAATGGGTCGAGGCCGAGGCGCTCGAACAGCCCGACGGCGAGCAGCTGCTCGACGGGGCGGACGGCATTCTGGTTCCCGGCGGCTTCGGCACCCGCGGCACGCGGGGCATGATGAAGGCCGCGCAGATCGCGCGCGAGAAGGGCATCCCCTACTTCGGCATCTGCTACGGCTTCCAGTGGGCGGCCGTCGAGTACGCCCGCGGGGTGTGCGGGTTGTCGGAAGCCGACTCGACGGAATGCTCGCCCGACGCCGAGCACAAGCTCATCTACAAACTGCGCGACCTGCTCGGCGTGGACGACCTCGGCGGAACGATGCGGCTCGGGCAGTACGAATGCGTGCTGGCGCCCGGGTCGCTCGGACAGAAGATTTACGATGCGTCGAACATCGTCGAGCGGCACCGCCATCGTTATGAGTTCAACTGTCTTTACGAGCCGACGCTCATCGACAAGGGCCTGCGCATTTCGGGCAAATCCCCTGATGGCAAGTTCGTCGAGATGATCGAGCTGCCGGGCCATCCCTGGTACATCGCCGTGCAGTTCCATCCCGAGTTCAAATCGAAGCCGCTTCGACCGCACCCGCTGTTCGCCAGCTTCGTGGAAGCGAGCCACAGGCACAAGCTTCAATCTGGCGCCGAACGGCCGGCAGAAGCCGGCATCGCCTGATGCCAGACACCAGACGTGTCGCTGCCGGAAGCGTGATCCTCGGCTCGGGCGCGCCCCTGACGTTGATCGCCGGGCCGTGCGTCATCGAGAGCGCCGATCACGCGGCGATGATCGCAGAATCGCTCGTCAAGATCACCTCGCGCTGCGGGCTGCCGTTCATCTTCAAGGCGTCGTACGACAAGGCGAACCGTACGTCGCTCGCCTCATTTCGCGGCCCCGGCCTGCAGGAAGGGCTCGCGGTGCTCGCCGGCATCAAGGCGCGCCTCGGCGTTGCGGTCCTGACCGACATCCACGACGTCAGCCAGGCGGCGCCGGTCGCCGAAGTCGCCGACGTGCTGCAGATTCCGGCGTTCCTCTCCCGTCAGACCGATCTGATCGTCGCGGCCGCACGGACGGGCCGGGCCGTCAACATCAAAAAGGGGCAATTTCTGGCGCCGGCGGACATGAAGCACGCGATCGCCAAGGTCGTCGATTCCGGGAATTCGCAGGTGTTCATCACCGAGCGCGGATTCAGTTTCGGCTACAACAACCTGGTCGTCGACATGCGCGCCTTCCCGATCCTGCGATCGCTCGGCTATCCAGTGGTTTATGATGCGACCCACAGTCTGCAGCTGCCCGGGGGCGGGGACGGGGTGACGGCCGGCCAGGCGGAGTACATCGAGCCGCTCGCCTCGGCGGCCGTGGCCGCCGGCATCGACGGGTTGTTCGTCGAAGTACACGACAACCCGGCGCGGGCCAAGAGCGACGGACAGAACGCGCTGCCGCTCGAACGCCTCGAGCCGCTGTTGCGCCACCTGCTGCGACTGGACTCGGTGAGACGCGAAGCCGCGTCCGTCCGATAAGAGGGGTCATAGAACCCGACATGGGCATATCAAGGACACCAGCGAAAACCGATCGCGCCCTCGCGCGCAAGGTTCTCCAGACCGAGGCCGCGGCCATCACGGCGCTCATCCATCGGCTCGACGAGAACTTCGATCGCGCCGTCAAGCTGCTCTACGAGTGCCAGGGCCGCGTCCTCGTCACGGGGATGGGCAAGTCGGGCATCATCTGCCGCAAGATCGCGGCCACGCTGGCCAGCACGGGCACGTCCGCATTCTTCCTGCATCCCGCCGAAGCGACGCACGGCGATCTCGGGGTCATCCAGCCTGAGGACGTGCTCCTGGCGATCTCGCACAGCGGCGAAACGCAGGAAGTGCTGCGGCTGCTCGAAGCGATCCGGCGGATCGGCGCGCGCATCGTGGCCCTCACCGGCAATCCGGCTTCCACGCTGGCCCAGTCGGCCGATGTGTCCATCGACTGCCAGGTCTCGGAGGAAGCGTGCCCGCTGAACCTGGTGCCGACCGCCAGCACGACCGCCGCGCTCGCGATGGGCGACGCGCTCTGCATGACGCTGCTCGTCGAAAAGGGATTCCGCGAGGAGGACTTCGCGAAGATCCATCCTGGCGGCAAACTCGGCAAGAGACTGATGCGTGTCGATCAGCTGATGCAGCAGGGCGCGGAGGCCCCGATTGTCACGGCGGACACGCCGATGCGGGACGTCCTCGCGCAGATGTCGAGCAAGGGCCTCGGCATGACGTGCGTCGTCAACGAGACCGCACAACTGGTGGGCATCATCACGGACGGCGATCTTCGACGCTACATGGTCGGCAACAGCGGGCTGCTCGAGAAGACCGCCGGCGACGTCATGACGCGCCGGCCGATTGTGATCGATCCCTCGACGCTTGCGGCGCAGGCGCTGCTCATCATGGAGCAGCGCAAGATTACGTCGCTCGTGGTCGCGGGCCACGACCAGACGGTCGCGGGCGTGATCCATCTCCACGACCTCTGGCGGACAGAGTTGTTTTGAGCGCCTATTATCCCTTCCTCGCCGCACTCGTCGCGCTTCTCATCGGGCTGACGGTCGGGAAAGCGTGGGAGCGCTACAAACTGCGGTCGGGGCGGCTGTTCGATCGCCGCCGCGTGCCCGAATCGCTGCACTACATCGTCGGGCTGAATTTCCTTGTCACCAATCAGATCGACCTCGCCATCGACGAGCTGAGCAAGGCCGCCGAAAATCTCGGCGATGCGCTGGAGATCCATCTCCTGCTCGGCAGCCTGTATCGCGAGAAGGGGCAGGTGGCCAGGGCCATCAACATTCACCAGAGCCTCCTGCAGCGGCCCCGGTTGACGCGCCTCGAGCATGCCCACGTGCTGCTGTGCCTCGGTCTCGATTTCAAACGCGGCGGCTTCGTCGATCGCGCGCTCGAGGCGTTCAACGAGGTCATCAAGCTCGATCCGAAGAACCAGTACGCGCTGCTCAATATCGAGAAACTGCACGAGGATCAGCATCAGTGGCAGGAAGCGTACGAAGTGAGACGCTCGCTCGGCAGCCAGGGCGGCACCGAGGACGGACGCAGCCAGGCGATCCTCGCGTTTCTCGAAAACGAGCTCGGCCTGCAGGCGGTGGCCAGAGGCGACTATCCGGGCGCCACGGCGCGCTTTCAGTCGGCGATCGATCTCGATCCCGGGGTCGTTCCCGCGTATCTGAATCTCGGCGACATCCAGGCGCGCGAGGATCGCATGGCGCAGGCGACGGGCACCTGGGAGGAAGTGATCGGCAAGGCGCCAGAGCGCGCGTACCTCACGTTCGACCGTCTCTCGCTCGCCTACGAGAAGATGGGCACGCCGGAACGGTTCGCCCAGTTGCTCGGCAGGCTGATTGCCGCGAACGGGCAGGACTGGCGCGCGCGGCTGGCGCTGGCCAAACACGTCGAAGCGCGCGGCGACGCCGGCCGTGCTCTGGAACTGCTCTTCGAGGCGCTGGTCCACAATCCTCACGCCCTGACGCTGCATCAGGCCATCTGGCAGGTGCTCGCGCGTCTCGACTTCGAAAGCTCGCTGGTGCAGCGATACGTGGATCTCACCAAGCACGCGGTCTTCTACATGGACCCGCATATCTGCATGCGGTGCCGCTATCGCAGCACCGAGCTGCTCTGGCAGTGTCCGCACTGCCACGAATGGAACACCTTTGTTGAAGATCGGATCGCGCCGGCAAAGGAACCTGAGGAACTTGGAGTCTGAAGAGTCCTTGTAGTACGTAGTGTCCGGCTTTGCCGGACCGTGTCCCGTGCACAGAAGATCAGAAGATCAAGAGATCAGAAGATCAAGAAATCAAAAGGCTCTTAGTCTCCTGAACTCTTGTTTGCCTTTTGAAGCGTCTTCAACAACTCATCCACCTGCCGATCGGTCGTCGGCTTTGCTCCACCCGTCTGAATCACGAAGTTCGCACGCTTCGCTTTTTCCTCCGCGGGCATCTGAGCGGCGATACGCTGCAGCGCTTCCTCTTCTGAAATGTGATCCCGATCGAGTATCCGCTGCAGTTGAATTTCCGGCGGACAGAACGTCACCACGACGAAATCGAAATCTCTCTCATGGTTTGTCTCGTAGAGCAACGGGATCGACGCAACACCCATGGGCTGCGCGAGCGCGTCGAACCACCGGCGAATCGTGTCCCAGACGAGGGGGTGAACAATCGCTTCGAGTTTTTCCCGCATCGGCGGATCGCCGAACACCTTCGCCCCGAGCAGCGCGCGGTGCACGCTTCCATCAGGTCGCAGAAACTCGCCCCCGAACGTGGCCGCGATCGTCTTCGCGGTAGCGGTGCCGGGACCGAGCGCGTCGTGGACGATTTCGTCGGCGTCGATGGTGGGAATGTCGCGGTCCTTGAGCCGTGCAACGACATAGCTCTTGCCCGTCGCGATACCGCCGGTCACTGCGACCTTCAACATCATCGTCCGTAATTTTGATCACGGTCCGGCTAAAGCCGGACACTTCGTACTGTAGACCAGCGTACTATCGACCGGCGGCGGTGCGAAGCTCCGCCGCCGTGATGGTGTTGGCCATCAGCATCGCGATCGTCAGCGGTCCGACGCCGCCCGGAACCGGGGTGAGCGCGCCGGCGACCTCCGCGACCTCCGGATGCACGTCGCCAACCAGCACCGACCCTTTCCGCTCGAACAACCCGCGCCGGGGATGCCCCTCGCCGAAGATCTCGCCGGCCACCTTCGGATCGGTCACGAGATTGATCCCCACGTCGATGACCGTCGCGCCCGGCTTGACGAACGATCGCCGCACGAATCCCGGCCGTCCCAGCGCGGCGACCAGAATATCGGCCGTGGCCGCGACCGCCGAAAGGTTCTGCGTGCGCGAGTGACAGACGGTGACCGTGGCATGGCGGTGCAGCAGGAGCAGCGAAACAGGCTTGCCGACGATGTCGCTGCGACCGATGACGACCGCATGCTTGCCCGCCACGTCGAGACCGCTGCGCTTCAACAATTCCATGATGCCGGCCGGCGTGCACGCGACAAGATCCGCGCGATTCTGAACCAGCCGCCCGACGTTGGCGGGCGTCACGCCGTCGACGTCCTTCGCCGGATCGATCGAATCGAACACCCGTCTCATCGCACCCGGACCCAGCGGTTCCGGTAACGGTGCCTGCACCAGAATCCCGTCGACTGCCGGATCGGCGTTCAGCTGCGCGATGCCTGCGAGCAGATCATCGGCCGACGTCGCCGCCGGCAGGTGCGAAAGCGTGGCGCTCATGCCCTCGTTGCCCGCCGACTTCAACTTGCTGTTGACGTAAATCAGCGAGTCGGCCTTGTCGCCGACCAGCACGATGTGCAGGCCCGGCCGCCGCCCCGCCCGCGCCGCAAACGCGGCTGCTCGAGCCGACAGCTCGCTTCTGATTTGCAGGGCCACGGCGGCCCCATCGAGCATTCGCGCAGGCATGGATCTATCTGGCCGCCTGGCTGAGGTCGTTCAGCATCGACGCGCTGCCGAGCACGATGAGGAGATCCCCGGCGTGAAGCACGGTGTCTCGCGTGGGATTGAATTCCATGGGTCCGTGCGTGTGCTGAATGCCCACGACGACCACGTTCATCTTATCGCGTTGAATGACCTCGGCCAGCGGACGTCCGGCCAGCTTCGACTTCTCGTCGACGCGGATTTCCTCGATCGACAGCTCCAGGTTGTCCGAGCTCGTCGCGATTTCCACGAAGTCGACGACGCCCGGCCGCAGCGCCGTCTGCGCGATCTGTACCGCGCCGATCCTGTACGGCGAAATCACGCGGTCGGCGCCGGCCTTCTTCAGCTTCGACACCGACTCCTCACCCTCGGCGCGCGCGATGATGAACAGATCGCTTTTCATCACCCGGGCGGTGAGGACGGCATATACGTTCTCGGCGTCCGTTCCCACAGCCGCAACCAGCCCCCGCGCCCGTTCGATGCCGAGCGGCTTCAGGGTGTCCTCGCGGCTCGCATCCCCTTCCACCGCGAGATGCCCGTGCTGGTTGGCCTGGAGCACGCGCGCCGGATCGCGATCGACAATGACGAACGGCATTTTCTGCCGGGTGAACTCGGCGGCCACGATCGACCCGATCCGCCCGTAGCCGCAGATGACGTAGTGATCGGACAGGTTCTTGATCATGCGCACGTACCGCCATCGCTCCACGTACCTCGGCCATCCGCCCTCGACGACCATGGCCGCCAGAACGGAGAAAGCATACAGTGCCGTGCCGACTCCCACGAAGATCAGAAGGAGCGTAAACGCCTGCCCGGCCCTCGAAAGCGGGTGCACCTCGCGGTACCCCACCGTCGCGACCGTCGTCACCGTCATGTAGAACGCGTCCCAGACCGGCCATCGTTCGATGGCCACGTAGCCGGCCGTTCCCGAGAGAATCACCGCGGTCAGCAGAAGCAGCGTGGGCAGTAAACGATTTTTCATGTCCGGGCGAAGCCCCTCCCGATGGCGTGTCTAGGCGAGCGCGCGCAGATACGCGCGGACGCGCTCTTCGGGATCTCTCGTCGAAAGCAGATCGGAAATGACGGCGACCGACGCCGCCCCGGCACGAATGACGTCGGCAGCCCGCTCCAGCGTGATCCCGCCGATCGCGACGATCGGCATCACGGCACCCGCCTCGCGCACAATCGCGGCGGCGTCTCTCACCAGTTGGAGCCCGACTTCGCGATACCCCGTGTCCTTGGTCGTCGTCCCGAACACGGGGCCGACCGCGATGTAATCCACCGGCAGGCCCAATCCCTCGCGCACCTGATCGACCGAGTGCGTGGACAAGCCGACGATCGCCGGGCGGCCGACGAGCCGGCGCACGGACGCGGGTTCGAGGTCTTCCTGCCCGACGTGTACTCCATCAGCACCGGCCAGCGTGGCGATGTCCGCGCGATCGTTCACGATCACCGTGGCGTCGTGCGGACGCGCACGGGCAACCACCTCCTCGCACATCGCGAGAAATGCGGCGCTCGATGCGTGTTTGGAGCGAATCTGAAGGAACCGCGCCCCGCCAGCCAGGTACGCGTCGGTCAGGGCACCAACGGTCCATCCCGCACGGCGAGTCACCTCGTCGTCGATGATGGCGTTGAGAGGAGCACGTATCAGACGGCCTCGGCGCGGGTCGCGGCCTTCTCGGGAGTGCGCGCGAAGCGCTCCATGAATTTCGTGGTCAGCCTGCCGGCCACGAAATCCGGGTCGTTGAGGATGCGCAGGTGCATCGGAATGGTGGTCTTGACGCCTTCGACCACCGCCATTTCGAGCGCCCGCTTCATGCGCACGATCGCTTCGTGCCGATCCCGGCCGTACGAAATGACCTTCGCGATCATCGAGTCGTAGTACGGAGGAATCGTGCAGTCCGAGTGCGCGGCCGAGTCGACGCGAACGCCAGGCCCGCCGCCGATGCTGAAGACGCTGATGTACCCGGGCGACGGGACGAACGTTTCCGGATCTTCGGCATTGACGCGGCACTCGATCGAGTGCCCGTTGAAGGTGATCTCGCCCTGCCTGAACGACAGGCGCTCGCCCGCCGCGATGCGAATCTGCTCCTTCACGATGTCGATACCGGTGACGAACTCGGTGACCGGATGCTCGACCTGCAGGCGCGTGTTCGCCTCCATGAAGTAGAACCGGCCCTGTTCGTCCATGAGGAACTCGAACGTTCCCGCGTTGGTGTACTGCACGGCCTTGGCCGCGTCGACAACCAGGTTGCCGAGCTTGCGACGCTGCTTCTCGGTGAGCGCGGGCGACGGCGATTCCTCGAGCAGCTTCTGATGCCGCCGCTGGATCGAGCACTCACGCTCTCCGAGGTGCACGACCGCGCCATGGTGGTCGCCAAGCACCTGGACCTCGATGTGCCGCGGGCTCTCGAGATACTTCTCGACATACACGTCAGGGACGCCGAACGCCGCTTCCGCCTCGCGTTGGGCCGTCTTGATTGCGTGGCCCAGCTCCTGCGGGGTCCTCACGACGCGCATGCCGCGGCCGCCTCCGCCCGCCGTCGCCTTCACGATGACCGGGAAGCCGCACCCGGTGGCAAACTTCAGCGCCGCTTCTTCGTTCTCGACCGGACCGTCGGTGCCGGGCAGCAACGGCAGGCCTGCCTTCTTCATGGCACGGCGCGCGCGGGCCTTGTCGCCCATCAGACGAATCACCTTGGGATCGGGTCCGATGAAGCGAATATGGCAGGCCTCGCAGACCTCCGCGAGGTACGCCGACTCGGAAAGGAAGCCGTAGCCGGGATGGATGGCGTCGGCCCCCGTGATTTCGGCGGCGCTGATAATCGCGGGAACGTTCAGATAGCTCTCGGCGCTCCGCGCCGGCCCGATACGCACGTCTTCGTCGGCAAACCGGACGTGCAGCGCGTGCTCGTCGGCTTCCGAATACACCGCCACGGTCTTGATGCCGAGCTCGCGGCACGCGATGATGACGCGCATGGCGATCTCACCGCGGTTCGCAATCAGGATCTTCTTGAACATCACGCCTTGATGGCGAAGAGCCGCTCGCCGTACTGAACGGGCTGTCCGTTCTCGACGTAGACCTTCGCAATCTCACCATCGTACTCCGACTCGATCTCGTTCATCAGCTTCATCGCTTCGATGATGCACAAAATCTGACCCTTTTTCACGGTGTTGCCCACATCGACAAACGGGGCGGAGCCCGGCTCCGTCGAGCGGAAAAACGTCCCGACGATGGGCGATTTCACGATGGCGAAATCGATTTCGTCGGAGGCCGGCGGCGGTGAACTGGGTACGGCTTCGAGCGGCGGCGGTGCCGGAGCCGCGACAGGCGGCGGGGGCGCCACGTGCTGCACGATCGGTGGCGCAAACGCTCCCGTGCCCTGGACGGGCGAACCTTTCTTGATGCGTATTTTGAATCCGTCGCGCTCGAGCTCGAACTCGCTGAGGTCGTGCTCGCGAACGATATCCAGGATGCGATTGATCTCGTCGAATTCCATTCGTTTATGGGTCGCTAATCCTGTTTGAGAACCGTAGGAACATTGGTCAGCACTTCGACCCCGTCGGACGTCACCAGCACATCGTCTTCGATCCGCACGCCCCCCCAACCGGGAAGATAGGCGCCCGGTTCGATGGTGAAGACCATCCCCGGCTCGATCGCGACATCCGGGGGCGCCGTCCCGTTTCCGGTCGCCTCTCGTCGAGGGCCTATCCGCGGCGTCTCATGAATCTCAACGCCCAGGCCGTGACCCGTGCTGTGTCCGAAGGCCTCAGCCAGTTTATGCCGATGCAGCGTGCCCCGGGCCGCCGCGTCGATGTCTCCTGCCAGTACCCCTGGTCGTACCACCCCGATGGCGGCCTTCTGGGCCTCCAGCACGGCGCCGTAGACCCGCGTCATCTCAGCATCGGGCCGCCCCAGGGCGATTGTCCGGGTCAGGTCGACGCAGTATCCGCCGTAGACGCCGCCAAAGTCCAGCACCACCAGGTCGCCGTCCCTCATGACACGCTCGCTGGCATGGGCGTGTGGCTGCGCGGCATTCGGGCCGCTCGCCACGATCGTCTCGAACGAGCACCGCTCGAATCCGGCGTTCTTGATGCGCCAGTCGATCTTCGCGGCAAACTCCTGCTCCTTCATGCCGGCCTTGATTTCGCCGAGCACGTCGACCGCAACCGTCGAAAGCAGTTCGCCCCCGCGACGCAACATCTCAATCTCGTGCGCATCCTTCACGATGCGCAACTGTTCGACGATGCCGTCCGTGGCCACGACCGTCACGGGACGGACCGCCCCATTCGAGCCACTCTCCTCGAAGATGATGCCCGATCCGGCCTGCACCGTGGCGTCCAGGCTCTTCGCGAGGTCGTGCGCGCGGTTGACCGACACGTACGCGCCCTCGATGCCGAGCCGCTGCAACTGGAGCTTCTTGATGAACGCCGTCAGCGTCTCGTCATACGTCCGGTCGACCGGCACGATTTCGGCGTCCGGACACCCATACGGGGTGTCCCACAACGCGCTCGCCGCCGCACTGTACCGGAAATCGAGAATCAAGTACAGCCTGTCCAGTGTCACCACCGCAATGCCGGCGGTTCCCTGGAAGTTCGTGAGGTAGAACACGTTTGGCAGATGCGTCACGACGAGGCTGTCGAGATCGGCCGCGTGGACCGCTTCTCGAAGCTTGCCGTGCCGGGCCGCCAGGGTTTCGCGAGGAGCGAGGCGCACGGGGAGATTCTAGACCGCTCGGCGCTGGCGGTAGGTATGAATCGCGTCGAGGAAGCGCTCGAGTTGGTAAAGCTCTGAAGGTCCGGGCGCGCCGGCCCCTACCAGCACACCGGCTTCGATCGGTTCCAGCGCCTCCTCGGGTTCGGCCGGGGCGAGCGACGCGAGCGGGACCGGTTCTGAAGCCTCGGGCTCGGCCGGGGCGGACACCACAAGCTCCGCCAGCGATTCCTCGTGTTCAGCGGCGCCCAGCGCCTCGAACCCTTCCAGGGCCGCAAGAAACTCGGCCTGCGCCTCCGCGAACGACATCCCATCGTCGTCGGCAGGCGCCGCCGGTTCGATGGTGAGCGCCCGGGAAATCTCTTCGACAGTCTGCTCGAGGTCGGGGTCGTGCTTCGCGATCCCCAGGGCAGATTGATAGAACTGCAGTGCTTCGGGCAATTGACCGCGGCGATGGTAGATCTCTGCCAGTCCTCGAATGGCCGCGAGATTTTCGGCCGCGATCTGCAGAACCTGACGCAGCTCGACCTCGGCGGCATCCAGTTCGCCCACTTCGATGAGCGCGCGCCCCAGCGTTACACGCGCAGACAGATAGGCCGGATGGATTCTGAGCCCGGCGTCGCAGGCAGCAATCGCCTCCTGATAGCTGCCCGCTCGACGGTACTCTTCCGCGAGCTGTGCAAAAGCAATCGACGCCGGGTCCGTCTGGACCCGGCGTCGAAGCTCCTCGATGCGAGGATTGTCTGGCACGACTGATATCGAACCTACGGTGTTACCGGTATGGTCTGGCTCACTGTCCCCGTCTGCCCTTCCTCATCGGTGACCGTCAGCGGTCGCACCAGTACTAGTTGTAACCCGAGACGTACCGTCGTAGGTGAACGCCGCACTAAAGATGTTCGATCGCCGTCGGATTGGCCGACGAAAAGGTGTTACCGTTACCACAATCCCATCGTAAAGCACGATCGGTGCACCGCCACGACCCGAGGATCCGCTCGCGTTGAAGAAGACGGTAAGACCAACAACCGGGTTGGTCGGCGAGAAGGTGAATTGCGCAATCGGTGCCGTCGTCGCAGCTACTGACGATCGGCTTGCGTAACCTGTCGCTGTCTGACCGTCCTGCATCGGTAATCGTCAAGCTCACGTTGTAAGAGCCAGGGATCGAAATGTAGTGGACGTCGCGCTGGCGTCCCCCTTGCCGAAGTCCAGGCGTAGCGGACGATCCTCCGCCCCACGCCGGGCGTGGAACTAGCAACGTTGAAGAAGATCGGCTGGTGGCCACGCTTCGAGCAGCTCGGTGAAATCGTAAACACCGCGGTCGGGAGTATTTACCGGCTGCCAGCCGAGAACGCCTGCGTCCCGGCTGTGGTGTTGCCCCGTGATCGGTCGATCAACAGCAACGGCACTGCGTAGACGCCGCAGCCCGAGAACTGACGGATCGCCGGGTTGGCACTGGCTGTCGTGCCAGCCCGATCGTCAGTTACCGTCAGTTTGACGACGTATTGAGCCGCTCGGCGACGACGAGGCACGACCCGTCGATGGTGCCTGAAACGAACGCCGCCGGCGACGACGGAGGGAATGTGAACGACGCCGTGGGACAGCTCCGCCGGGATGACGCCTGGCGGGCCCAGTCGAATTTCCGACCCGCGACGTAACTGCGCCGAGGCATCAGTCCTGTGGTGTCACGGCTCACTCGAACTCGCGACATCGTGAACCGTCCCGGCGCCCGCCGGCGGCGCGGTGTACGTGAATTCCGCTTCGTCCGTTAATCGTGGTGACGTGTCACGCGTCGACAGGGAGCCAAAGTCACCGGCCATTAACGATATTCCACGTAGAGTGTCCACGTCACGGGCTGGAAGCCCGTTCGGGTCCCGCGCGGTGACTCTGATTCGCGATAGCGACGGCCCATCCTGTGAAAGGACGTCGGGGGTCGCGGTGATCGCCAGCGACAGGCTCATCTCCGAAGGTCCCGCCAGCGGCGGCGTCCGGTATCGGTCACCGTGCACGCGACCGACCAGCGGCCAGCGCGATCACGAGCGCGTGTTTGAGATGTGTGGTCATGACCAGTTCCTATTCTGGGTCTCCGTAATCGCCGAAGCTCACGCTGATGGTGCCCACCGCCTGCACCTCGTTCCCTGCCAGATCCGTTCCGTAGAACGTGACCTCGGCGATCGTCGAGATGAAGATGCGGCCGCCGCCAAACGGCCATGGCGCGAAGCGGCGCTTCGAGCTTGGCCTGGTGGCGGACCATCTCGAACGGGACGATCACCGTGCCGCCGGTCAGCGTCGCCGTCGACCCCGCCGTCGATCGGATAGGGCACATCCACGCCGGGCGTATTTCGTCCATCCGCGCGGCGGTACTCGATGCGATAGCGAGTCGAGCGTCACGGCGTTCAACGTCGTCGGCAGCGCGCCGGCCGCGCCCTGATCCTTCAGAATCAACCGCATGGTCGCCTGCCCGACGTCGTTGTAGATGGTCGGCACTCTCACGGTCTCGCCGTCGATGGTCTGTTCCACCAGCGTCACGACGTCCGACAGCAGAAATCCGCTCAGGCTGCCTGGATCGGCGCCCGGCGCGGCCTCCAGCGACGTCGATGACGACCATCGAGGGCGACTTCCCCGTTCGCGCCACGTCGCCGCACGAGATCGAACCGGCCAAGGCGACAGCCACCGCCGCGCCTGCGATTCCCGAACGAATAACTGCGCGCATGTCCACTCTTCTCCCTTTGCCCATGGCTAGCCCTTGATGATGCGCGGCGTGATGAAGATCAACAGCTCGCGGGTCTCTTCGGTCAGCTCGCGCCGCTGGAACAGCCAGCCCAAAAGCGGAATCTTGTAGACCCCCGGGGTTCGGTCGATCGATGAATCGCGCGAATTGATGTAGATGCCGCCGATCACCGACGTCTGTCCGTCCGAGACGAGCAGCGAGGTCACCGCGCGTTGCGTGTTGATGGGCGGAATGCCGGTGACCGCACGGCTGAAGTCGGGCGACGAGTTCTCGAGCACGATGCTCATGATCACGGTGTTCGCCGCGGTGATTTGCGGCGTCACGTTCAGCTTGAGCGCCGCGTCGCGGAACGACACGGTGACGGTGTTGTTGGCCACCGTCTGAATCGGAATCTGCACGCCCTGGGTGATTTCCGCGGGCACGTTGTTCTGCGTCGCCACGCGCGGCGTCGACAGGATGCGGCCGTTGCCCGATTCCTCGAGCGCCGTCAGCACCACGTCGAGGTTGAAGGCGCCGTTCACCGACCCGAGGGCCAGGCCGATGGCGCTGCTCGCCGTGCGCCACGCCCAGGTTCACCGCGCTCGACGCGGCATCGCCGCCCGGAGCACCCTGCACAATGCCGGTGCGTCCACCGAGCGATCCCTGATTCGGGAACGCCAGGCCCGTCGTATTGCCGAGGTCGGGCGCCACACGGCCGTTGAACCCCCACTGCACGCCGAGCTTGCGCGCGTAGTCGCGCGTGGTCTGGATGATCCGCGCTTCGATTTCGACCTGCGGCTGCGGCCGATCGAGCGAATCGATCAGCGCCGACGCGCCCTGCAGCCGGCTGGCCAGGTCGCGGATGATGATGGTGTTGGTCCGCGGATCGACCTGGATATCGCCGCGCGACGACAGCGCCGTGCGCGTCAGCAGCGGCGTCAGCTCGGCCGCCTTGGCGTAGCTGAGCGGGCGGGTCAGCAGCTCGAGCTCGCCCGCGAGCGCGCGCTCTTCGGCGAGCTTGCGGCGCTGCCCTTCCTCGTCGGCCAGCACGGCGAGCGGCGCGATGCGCACGATCGTCCCTTCGACCGAATAGCCCAGCTTGTGATCGCGCAGGATGATGTCGAGCGCCTGGTCCCACGGCACTTCGTGCAGCGAGACGTCGACGGCGCCCTGCACCGACTGGTCGATCACGATGTTCAGCCCGCTGATGTTCGCGAACGTGCGCAGCACCGTCCGGAGATCCGCGCTTTCGAATTCCAGCGATCACGGGATGGCCGTTGAAACGCGCCTGCGCCTGCGCGCCCTGAGCCGGAGCGGCGGCCGGCAATTGCGGCGTCGCCCCTTGCGGCGCCTGCGCCAGCGGGCCCGTGCCCCGTGCCGGACCGGCAGCGCTGCGCGACAGGAGCGCGTTAATCGGATCGAGCGCGGCCACGCTGTTGCTGCCGGGCGCGGTCGCGCCGGGCGCCGGCGGCAGGACCAGGGCCGCGGCCTCTTCCTCGAGCAGGATCGTGAACGTCCGGCCGAAGTCGTCCGGCGGAATGACCCGATAGGTCGCGGGTCGCATCAGGTCGATCGTCACCCGCGTGGTCGGCACCGACGTCGAGCCCGACATGGCGACGTGCACGACGGACACCGGCCCGCGGCCGACGGCGATCTCATCGGGCGCCGTCGACTTGACGTTCGGAAAGTCCAGCACGATTCGCGGCGTGCCATCGCTCATCGGCGTCACCGACGCCGCCACGAGCTCGCCGTTGCCGACGAGCGTGATGCTCGCGCCCGTTGGCCTGGGCTCGGCGCGCACGCTTTCGAGCACGGTCGCGTAGCGCGTCGGCGCCACGCGCGCTGTTCCGGCCGGCAGCGCATTGCCGAGGCTGTCGGCCGCGAACGCGCTGTCGAAATCGACATAGATCAGGTTGCGCTTGGTCCGCACCTGATGCGCCGCTGCCTGCGTGAGCTTGATGCGCACGCGCGCCACGCGCGAGCCGTCGGCGCCCGTGGCTTTTTCGACCGAGGCGCCCGCCACCAGCCCTTTGGCGCCGAGCACCACGCTGGCCGCACGCGCGGCGTCGACGTCGCGCAGGTCGACGACCAGCGTCTTCGGATCCGGCCGCTGCGTGAGATACGCCACCGGATCGGTCGTCTCGATGGTCACCGTGGTGATGCGCCGCCCGGCGCTGGCGGAAAGCCCCTTCAACTGCGGCGACGGCTCGGCAGGGGTTTCCGGCGCGCGGCCCGAAGGCGCCGACCGGCGCGAGGCCGGTCGCCCACAGTCCTGCCAGGACGAGCACCACCATCAAGCCGGGTTTAAGGAGGAGTCGTTTATTTAACATCTTCCGCGGTCCTGAGTCCCTTTCGCACTTCCCGCTGCTTCACCAGCGAGAGCGGATCGTTGACTTCCTGCATGATGACGATGCCGTTGGCCGTCACGGTTCGAATGACGCCGTCGAGCAGCCGATCGTTGGCGTGCGCCGCATACGTCTTCCCGTCTGGTCCCGACACCATCGCGACGTACGCGCCGCGGCTGGCCAGCACGCCGCGCAACATCACGTCGCCGGTGGCCAGCCCCGAGAGGCCGGATGTTTTCCGGCCTGGAGTCGACTGATCGCCGCCCCGCGCCAACAGGCTGACGAATGGATCGCGCCGGCCATCGGGTTCGTAGGTGTACGCCTCGGGCGCCGGCGCGGCCGGCGCCGGTGCGGGCGCGCCGGGCTGGGCGGCGGCCGGCGGCTGAGCCGCGGGCGGCGCCGCCGGCGCACCCTGCGCCGACGCGAGCGCCGCTGCGCCAAGCAGCAGTCCGACGAACACGACCGTACGCCGAAAGATTGAAGTCACGTCACTTCGCCTTTGCCGCGGCCGGCTTCGCGGTATCGAGCAGCACGAACGTGGTCGCCGTGCACTCGACCGTGATGGTGGACGTCGCGTCGGGCTTTTCCTTGCCACGAATCGTGATGTTGCTCACGTTGATGATTCGGGAGAACTTGCTGACGCGATCGAAGAACATCGCCAGGTTGTGGTACGTGCCGTCCAGCGAGAGCTGAATCGGCCATTCCTCGTGCAACTGCTTGGTGACCGACGGCGCGGGCTTGAACCCGCGAATCGCCAGGTTCGATTGCGTCGCCAGCGTCTGAATCCGCCGAAGCAGGTCGCTCACATCCTTGTGTTCGGGCAGCACGGCCTTCAGGCCCTCGAGCCGCAGCTCCAGTTCGCTCACCTGCTGCTTGAACTGGGGCAGCTGGGCCGCCGTCGACGCGCCTTTCGCGATGTCCGTGCGCAGCGCGGTGAGAGTCTTCTCGCGCGTCGCCATCTCGGCCTCGGTCGGGATGACGTAGAAATAGTAGAAGACGCCCACCATCGCCAGCGCGATGACGACGAACATGCCCACCTGGCCGTACCACGGGATCTTGTTGAGATTCAGGTCCATGCCGTCAATTCGCAGCCCCCGCGAGGAGCTTTCCTTTCACCGAAAAACGAATCAGCTCGGGCGCCGTGGTCGTCGCCAGCTCGACGCGGCTGTCGACGATCTCGACCGGAGCCCGTAAACAGCTTCGAGGTCTCCAGCCCGCTGACGAAGTCCGACAGCGAGTTGAGCGACGTGCACCGGCCGTCGATGGCCACCTCGGCGCCGGAATGTTTCAAGTCGGTCAGCCACATCGAGTCGGGTAGCGCGCGGCTGACGTGGTCGAGCAGATGCACCGGCCCCGTCTGTCCCTTGCGCAGCTGCTCGATGAGCGTGACGCGCTGCTGCAACTGCGCACGCCGCGCCTCGAACTGCTGCACCTGCACGATGATGCTCTGCAGGCGCTGCGTCTCGCGCTGCGCCGTCGCGATCTGCTCGTCGAGGTCGGTGGACGCCCGCTGCAGGTACCAGAACCACCAGCCCACGCCCAGCGCGGCGACGACCAGCACGAGGCTGCACGCGGCCGTGATCTTCTGGCCGATCTGGAACTTCGCCTTGCGCTTGGAGCGATCGCGATCGACGGCGAGCAGGTTGATCTTGATCACCGGTCACCTGCCCGTCTGAGCGCCAGCCCGACCGCCACCGCCGCCGTGGGCGCGATCGTGGCGCGCTGATCGGCGGAGTACTTCTTGCCGTCGAGCGTCACCTTCCGGAACGGATCGAACATCTCGACCGGCGTGCCGAACCGCTCCTGCAGCGCCTCGGCGAACCCCTCGACGCGCGAGGCGCCACCGCTGAGCATGATGCGGTCGATGTGATCGGTCGACGCCGTCGCCTTGAAGAAGTCGAACGTCTTCTGCACTTCCAGCAGCACGTTCTCGGTCATCGCCCGCAGGACGGGCATGACGTCTTCAAAGGTCGCGCCATCGACGGGAGTCCCCTTTTTCAGGAGCTCCGCGCTCTCGAATGGCAGATTCAGCTCACGCTGCACGGCCTCGGTGTAGGCGTTTCCGCCAAGCGAGATGTCGCGCGTGAACACCGACTGCGCGTTCGCGATGATGTTGATGTTGATGGCGCTCGCGCCCGCGTTGAGCAGCACGACGACCGCGCCCGGCTCGAAGCCGTAGTTCAGCTCGTAGGCGTTCTGCAGCGCGAAGGCGTCCACGTCGACCACGACCGGCGTGCGGCCGGCCTGGGCAATCACGCCGGTGTAGTCCGCGATCTTTTCCTTCTTGGCGGCGACCAGCAGCACTTCCATCGTGCCCTTCGCGTCGGCGCCGCCGGCGTCGAGAATCTGGTAGTCCAGGTTGACGTCCTGGATGTCGAACGGGATGTACTGCTCCGCTTCCCAGTAGATGGACTCGTCGAGCTCGCTGGCCGTCATCACCGGCAGCGAGATCTTCTTGACGATGACGGCGTTGCCGGAGAGCGACGCCGCGACGTCCTTGGTCTTGAAGGCCTTCGACTCGAACACGCGCCGGATCGCTTCGGCGACCGCGGTGCCGTCGATGATGGCGCCGTCGACGATGCTGTCGGGCGGCACGGCCTCGGTGCCGTACGCCGCGACGCGATAGCCCTTACCGGAGGGCTTCAGTTCGACCGCCTTGACGGCGCTCGAGCCAATATCGAGTCCGACCACGGATCGGCTCTTGGTGAATAAAGAAAAGCTCTTCACGGTTCGTGCGCTCCGACGGGCAAGGCCGGTGCCACCGGCGCCCGCAACATCACCGACGAAAATCGGCGATCCACGGCAGTTCCGATCACGCTTTTGTCGCCGAGTAACGAAGCTGTGATCTGCATCGATGCCGCCGCTGTAGGTATCGGCGTTCGCGCTTTCGAGCTTGATGGGGAAATCACTTACGCGTGCAATGCTGTACCCCCCGTTCACTTGACACTCTTGACAACTCCACGTAAGATTTGGGTTTACCGTTGTGCCAGTTTTTCTCAGAGGATCCATCGTTTCATGCGGACGTATGTAGCCACTCCGAAGACCATTGACAGCCGTTGGCACGTCATCGATGCCGACGGGAAGGTGCTCGGCCGGATCGCGACCCTGGCGGCCAGATTGCTTCAGGGAAAGCACAAGGCCACCTACACCCCGTTTATCGACACCGGCGATCACGTTGTCATTGTCAATGCGGCCAAGGTGAAACTGACCGGGCGCAAGGAAGAGCAGAAGTTGTATCGGCGTCACAGCGGCTACGAGGGCGGCTTGCGCGAAGAACGCGCGAAGGTCGTCCGCCAGGCCCGCCCGACCCGCATCGTCGAGGAGGCCGTGCACGGCATGCTTCCCAAAACGACGCTCGGCGCGGCCATGTACCGCAAGCTGAAGGTGTACGCCGGCCCCGATCATCCACACATGGCTCAGAAGCCACAGTCACGCGAGGTCGCATAAGTTGCCAGTCACAGAATTTTACGCAACCGGCCGCCGGAAGACGTCGTCCGCACGAGTCTTCCTGAGGCCAGGTCAGGGTAACGTCACCGTTAACCACCGCGAGTTCAACGCGTTCTTCCCCACCGAAGCCCTGCGAACCCAAATCAAGACGCCGCTGGTGCTGACGCAGACCGTCGAGCAGTTCGACGTGGTCTGCACCGTCGCGGGCGGCGGCATCAACGGGCAGGCGGGGGCCGTGCGGCTCGGGATCGCGCGCGCGCTGGTGGCATACAACGCCGAACTGCGCAAAGCGTTGAAAAAGGGCGGCTTGCTGACACGCGACGCCCGCGCGAAAGAGCGCAAGAAATACGGCATGGCTGGCGCGCGTAAGCGTTTCCAGTTCAGCAAACGTTAGTTACAGACGGTAGGGCAGACACACGGTAGGGCGCAACTTCAGTTGCGCCGGTGCCGAGGAGGAGATTGGAAAGGTATGGAGGCCGCTTGACCCCGATCGCCATGAAGGATTTGCTGGAAGCTGGAGTGCACTTCGGGCACCAGACGAAGCGCTGGAACCCGAAGATGAAGGAGTACATTTTCGGCGAGCGCAACGGTATCTACATCATTGACCTCGGCAAGACGGTCAAGCTGTTCAAGGAAGCCGAAGACTTCGTCATGAATCTCGCCGCCGAGGGAAAGACCCTCCTCTTTGTCGGGACGAAGCGGCAGGCCCAGGACGTGATCGCCGAAGAGGCGGTGCGCTCGGGCATGTACTTCGTCAACCAGCGATGGCTTGGCGGACTCCTCACCAATTTCAACACCATCCAGCGCAGCCTGGCGCGCCTCCGCGACCTCGAGTCGATGTCCACCGACGGCCGCTACGACACCCTGTCGAAGAAGGAAGTCGCGCGCCTCGAGAAGGAGCGCCGCAAGCTCGAGAAGAACCTCGAGGGCATTCGCGGCATGGCGAAGCTGCCCGACGCCGTCTTCATCGTCGACACGCGCAAAGAGAAAATCGCGGTGGACGAAGCGCGGAAGCTCAAGATTCCGATCATCGGCATCGTCGACACCAACTGCGATCCCGATGAAGTCGACTTCCGTATTCCCGGCAACGACGACGCCCTGCGCGCGATCCGGCTGTTCGCGGCGCGGATTGCCGACGCCGTCAACGCCGGCCGTGGCGCCCGCGAATCGGCGCAGGCCGAATCGGCCGCCGCACAGGACGATGGCGGCGCCGACGACAAGCGGGGCGCGCGCCCGACCCGGCGAGCGGTCGCGGAAGCGGCCACGTCTCCCGCCGGCGTGTAGGTATCCCTGAACTGACCGAGCGCCGGTCGAACGCCGACCGGCGCTTTTTCTTGTACCGTCGGAGATGAGATGGAAATTTCTGCTGCACTCGTAAAGAAGCTTCGTGACATGACCGGCGCCGGCTTCATGGAATGCAAGGCGGCGCTCACCGAAGCGAACGGCGACATCGACGCGGCCACCACCCTGCTCCGCAAGCGCGGGCTCGCGTCGGCCGCCAAGAAAGCGGGCCGGACCACCAGCCAGGGGTCGATCGGCAGCTACATCCACATGGGCGGCAAGATCGGCGTCCTGGTGGAAGTGAACTGCGAATCCGATTTCGTGGCGCGCACCGACCAGTTCGGCGCGCTCGTGAAGGAAATCGCGATGCACATCGCGGCGGCCGATCCCAAGTACGCGCGGCGCGACGAGGTGCCCGCGGCCCTGCTCGAGAAGGAAAAGGACATCTATCGCGCCCAGATGGCCCAGTCGGGCAAGAAGCCGGAAATCATCGAGAAAATCGTCGAGGGCAAGCTCGACGCGTTTTTCGAACAGGTCGTCCTGCTCGATCAGAAGTCCATCCGCGATCCGAACGTGAAGATCTCGCAGCTCATCGCCGACGCCACCGCGAAAATGGGCGAGAACATCGCGATCACCCGCTTCGCGCGTTACAAGATCGGCGAAAGCGCGGCGGAGTAAGTCGCAAGGCGCAAGTCGGAAGTCGTTAGGCGCAAGGCAAAGCGCAAGGCAAGGCGCAAGTCATGGCGCAGGCGACCAGCCTTGCGCCTTCCGACTATCGACTTGCGCCTTTCGACTATAATTTCTCCCAACCATGCCCGCCGCCCCCGCATATAAACGCGTCCTGTTGAAACTGTCGGGGGAGGCGTTGATGGGCGAGCACACCTTCGGCATCGATCCCGCCGTCACCACGCGCATTGCCGTCGACATCCAGGAGGTACAGAGCCTCGGCGTCGAGGTCGGCATCGTCATCGGCGGGGGCAATATCTTCCGCGGCGTGGCGGCCAGCGCAAAAGGCATGGATCGCGCCACGGGCGACTACATGGGCATGCTGGCGACCGTCATCAACGGGCTGGCCATGCAGGACGCGCTCGAGCAGCAGGGCGTGGTGACGCGCGTCGTCACGGCCATCGAGATGCGCGCCGTGGCCGAGCCGTTCATCCGCCGCCGGGCGATCCGCCACCTCGAAAAAGGCCGCGTCGTCATCTTTGCCGCGGGCACGGGCAACCCGTACTTCACGACCGATACCGCGGCCGCCCTCCGCGCGATGGAAATGAAGGCGGACGTCATCCTGAAGGGCACGAAGGTCGACGGCATCTACACCGCCGACCCGATGATCGACAAGCAGGCCACGCGGTTCGACAGGATTTCCTACCTCGAAGTCATCGACAAGGGATTGCGGGTGATGGACTCCACGGCGATCACGCTCTGCATGGACAATCGCCTGCCCATCATTATTTTCAACCTGCGCACACCCGGCAACCTGCGCCGGACCATCATGGGCGAGCCCGTCGGTTCACTCGTGACGGTATGAACGGCGGGGAGATCGACTTATGGACGTCAACGACCTCAAAGGCATCTTCGGCGAAGTCAGCAAGCGGATGGACGGCATCCTGGAGCACGTCAAACACGAGCTGGCCGGCGTACGCACCGGCCGGGCGTCGACCGCCCTGCTCGATCACGTGCAGGTGGAGGCCTACGGCACGAAGGTTCCGCTCAACCAGGTGGCGGGCCTCTCGATTCCCGAGCCCGACGCTCATCGTGGCGCAGCCGTTCGATCCCTCCCTGATTGGCGCGGTCGAGCGTGCGATTCGGATTTCCGATCTCGGCCTGAACCCCGCCAACGACGGGAAGGTCGTGCGCATCCCCATTCCGACACTGACCGACGAGCGGCGCAAGGAGCTGTCGCGACACGTCCACAAGATGGCCGAGGAAGGGCGCAACACCGTTCGCGGCATCCGGCGCGACGCGAACGACCGGCTCAAGAAGCTGTTGAAGGACTCGAAGATTTCCGAAGACGACGAGCGGAAGGGGCTGGACGAGGTTCAGAGAATCACCGATCAGCACGTCAAGCTCATCGACGACGCCCAGAAGAAGAAGGACGCCGACCTGCTGGGCCATTAGGCCTCTGACGCCGCCATGGCAGATGGCAGATGGCACAAGACGCGACGCCTGCCATGTGCCTTCTGCCATTTGCCATCTGCCATCTGCCATGACAGGCATCATGTCCTAGCGCTGGTCAGTCGAAGACTGGCCCCACTTCCTTTTCTGAGTAAATCTCCCCTGATTTCGAGGTTACCCGGGCCAGGGGTGTTGGCGCTCCCCTTGCACAAGAAGCCATGTGGAGGAGTCTTCATATGAAAAGGGTTTTGCTGAGTCTGCCGATTTGCCTCATCGTCGGTATGGCAGGCCAGGCGGCCGCGCAGACGGCCGCGAAGGATATTCACGACGAGATCGAGCAGACGACGAAAGCGGCAACCATATTCCGCGAAATCATGAGCGCGCCCGACAAGGGCGTTCCGCAGGGGGTGCTCGACGACGCCGACTGCATCGCCGTATTTCCCTCGGTGCTCAAGGCGGCGTTCGGCTTCGGCGGACGGGGCGGGCGTGGCGTCGCGGCCTGCCGCACTGCCGGCCACTGGAGCGCGCCGGCGTACTTGAACATCGGCGGTGGCAGCTTTGGCTTTCAGATCGGCGTGGAATCCACCGACTACATCATGCTGTTCATGACGCCCGAGAGCGCGAAGAGCCTCCTGGAATCCAAGGTCAAGCTGGGCGGGAGCCTTTCAATCGCCGCCGGTCCGGTGGGCCGTGAGGCGGCCGCCGACACCGACGCGAAGTTCAACGCGAAGATTCTGAGCTACTCGCGCAGCAAGGGACTCTTTGCGGGCGTTGCGCTCGAGGGGGCCGTCATCGAAACCGCAGACAGCGACATGAAGGACGTCTACGGCCCGAGCATGACGGCGCGTGAGGTATTGTTCGGTGGGGTCAAGCCGCGGGACGAAGTGACGGCGTTCGCCAAGACGCTCGACAGCTACACCACGACGGCGGTCAGCACGAGCGGCACCAAGTAAGAACTGCGCTGAGAACAGCTCGACGCAGAGCCGCAGAGACGCAGGAAACTTGGTTTTCAGAAGAAATGTTCTCTGCGCCTCTCCGTCTCTGCGTCAAAGACGAGCCTCATCGCCAAACGAGATCCCAAGAGCGCGTGCGGTGCGGACGAGATCGAAGTCCGTCGGCACGCGCTTCTGCTTTCCGCCTATCTCTCCGAGCGGCACCGTTACGATCTCTGGCGGCTGTGAAGCCACCATCACATCGAACTCCCCTTTCATCAGGCATTCGACGGCTTTGCCACCGAAACGCGTAGCCAGCGTGCGATCGAAGCTCGTCGGCGTGCCGCCACGCTGCAGGTGGCCGAGCACGACGTATCGCGTTTCCTTGCCGGTCAGCTTCTCGAGCTCGCGCGCGCAGAGCGCGCTGAGGCCGCCGAGCCGTTCGGCCGTGGCGGCGTCGCCTTCCGCGATGAGCGACACCTTCCCGCCCATCGGGACCGCACCTTCGGCGACGACGACGATGCTGAAGCGCGCGCCGAATCTCTCGCGTTCATTGAGGCGATGGGCGACGATGTTCAAGTCGAAAGGGATCTCCGGTATCAGAATCACGTCCGCGCCGCCGGCCACGCCGGCATAGAGCGCGATCCACCCCGCATAGCGCCCCATCACTTCGACCACCATGACGCGGTGATGCGCCTCCGCCGTGCTGTGAAGCCGATCGATCGCCTCGGTCGCAAAATCGACGGCCGTGTCGAAACCGAACGTGCTGACCGTGCCGACGATGTCGTTGTCGATGGTTTTCGGCACGCCGACGATCGGAATACCTTGCTGGACGAAGCGATGCGCGATGCTGAGCGTGCCGTCTCCCCCGATGACGACGAGCGCGTCGAGACGGTGCTTCCGGAAATTCTCGACTACGCGCGTCGAGTAGTCGACCTTGCCGTCCTTCGTCTCGACCGGATACGCGAACGGGTTACCGCGATTGGTGGTGCCGAGGATGGTGCCGCCGAGGCGGAGGATGCCGGTGACGTCTTTCGGGGTCAGCGGGCAGCATGCGCCCTTCGTGAATGAGGCCGTCGAAGCTGTCCTCGATGCCCAGGACCTCGAGGCCCGCGTTGCAGCCCGTCTTCACGACCGCCCGGATGACCGCGTTCAGTCCCGGGGCGTCACCGCCGCCCGTGAGCACGCCGATGCGTTTGAGAGGAGCCATGGAGGGTGAATTGTATCGCCTGTGGTAAAATTGCGGTTCGCACGCAGCACTTGTGCGACATCGGTGGGCGGCTAGCTCAGCTGGGAGAGCGCCGCGTTCGCAATGCGGAGGCCGGGAGTTCGATCCTCCCGCCGTCCACCAACCTCCGCTCATGATCCAGGCGGAGGTTGCCCGCCGTAGCCTTGGCGAAGGCGGGCCACCGGCGAACGTGAACGAGCTACGGTTGGCAAGCCAACTTCTTCGCTCGCGTGTACCGAGCCGAGCTACGGTTGGCAAGCCAACCTTCTGGCGAAGGTTGCCCGCCGCAGCCTCGGCGAAGGCGGGCACCCGCGAGAACCCGAACGAGCTACGGTTGGCGAGCCAACCTTCGGTGCGAAGCTTGTCCCCCGAAGCAGCGTGCTGCGAAGGTGGACCACCCCGTCCAAACCTTCGCTCATCACTCTTCGCGCCTTGAGCTTCGGTTGGCAAGCCAACTTTTCCTACTTTCTATTCTCTCGCCTGATTTTGCTGCCGGCAGAAACCCGACCTCGAGTGTGTCGGATGGTTGGAGGAAGAAGGTTCTCGCTCTAGCGGAGGAGGCGCCACAGTATAGACGCCGTGCACCAAACACCCAGGCCGCCGACGATGCTCAAGCAGAGTCCCGCGATGCGAGTACCACTCGATCGGCCGGCTTGAAAAGTGTGAGCGCCGCAAGCTTCCGGTCCTCGGTGGGATTGTGTCGTGTGCAATCTCGAACAGCCAGTCAGAGATTCGCGCGATATCGTCACAGTCCATGGGTCGCGTAATGACCGCTCACCGGAAACTCGAGAGGAGTGCGCCATGAATATCGTCGTTGTCCTGTTGATCCTTCTGTTGCTGCTCGGTGGAGGCGGATTTTACGCAGGTGGCCCGTTAGTAGGGGGCGGTCTTGGCGGGCTGGTTCTCATCGTGCTGCTTGTCTTGTTCTTAACAGGCGGGTTGGGTCGTCGGGCCTAACCACGCACAAACAGCCGCCCAGGCACTCAATCTGGATGAGGACCACGCAAGAGAAGGCGGAGTGCTATCGCGTGGGACTCTTCACCATGCGCAGGTGACCGGCCGCTCGTGCCGCCCTGGGCGCATCCGCAGGAGTGTCACTGTGGCTCGAAGCGGCCCGCCGCGAGTCGAGCATCCAGCCCGGCGACCGCCATCCGCATCGGTCGCACCTGAGCGCCATCGTGCCGGACCCCACCGCGACTGCGTTGCGGTGGCCGAGAAGGCGGCAAGCCATCTGTCCGCAAACCCTCCACAACCGGCGCAGTAACGTCGTTCGATCTGACAGGCGTCCGGTGAATCACGAGGTGGATCTGCATGGCTCCTGAAGACCTTCCTCAAACGCATTCCTCTGCTGCAAATGACGCACCACTGCACCTTTTCCGACCCGCCTCACGTATAAGAGCCAGATGCTGACGGCAGCCGTTTCCCCGAGCGTGCCGGTGCCCTCGGAAGACGACGTCCTGGCACAGGCGCGGGCGGGCGTTCCGGATGCCTTTGCGGCATTGGTCCGCGAGCACCAGTCCATGGTCTTCGGACTCGCCTACCACTTCCTCCAAAGCTGGAGTCAGGCGGAGGAGCTCGCGCAGGACGTATTTCTGGTGCTGCACCAGAATCTCGCGCGCATAGAGTCGGCCCGGCATCTGGTTTTCTGGCTGCGGCGTGTGACGAGCAACCGGTGCATCGACTGGGTCAGAAGTCCCCGTAACCGCCGCGAGGTCTCGATCGAAGTGGTGCACGAACCCGTAGCCGCTGCGCGACTCCAGGACCCGATGCTCGACGCGCTGTTGCGCCGGCTCGTGGCCGAACTGCCTCCACACCCGCGAATCGTCGTCACGCTCCGGTTCCAGGAAGACCTCGACCTGGCCGAGATCGCCGCCGTCGTCGATATGCCGCTGAACACCGTGAAGAGCCATCTGCGGCGCTCGCTGGAACTGCTGCGCCGCAAGCTGGCAGATCGGGGACACATCCATGGATCTTGAACGCGAACTGCGGCAGGCGCTCACACGCAAGAGCCCGCCGCGTGGATTCGACGAGAAGGTGCTCGGCAGAATCGCGTCTGGTGAAAGGGTTGAATCACCGGTCCAGGTCCCACCCCTACGGTGGGCGGGCTACGCTCTGCCGCTCGCGGCGTCGCTCGCGATTGTGGCTGGCGGAAGTTACTACCTGTGGCAACAGGAACGGCAGCAGCGCGACACCGAGCGGACGGCCCGCAACGTCGTGCTGGCCTTGCAGATCGCAAGCGAGAAGGTGTCGGCCGTCCAAACGAAGATCCAGGAGATCTCCCGATATGAGCGCCAGATTCAGTAATCGCAGTTCGGCTCCTGCTCGTCCTTGTCCTCGTTCCCTCGATCGCCTCAGCGCAAGGCGGCCGGATTCAGATGGACAATCTGAGCCAAGTGGCCGCGAAGGCTTCGGAAACCGTCGACGTCACGGTCGATTCGGCGATGCTGAAGAAGTCGGCCGCGTTTCTCGCCGGCAGGGGCGGCGACACCGAGAAGATCCAGCAGCTTATCGAGGGGATTACCGGTATTTATGTGAAGAGCTACAAATTCAACGTACCCAACGCGTACTCCGAGGAGGACGTCGAGAGCGTCCGCAAGCAGGTGGCGCGCGAAGGGTGGTCCCGAATCGTGGGCGTGAAAGGCAAGAACGAGCTGACCGAGGTGTACCTGTGGAAAGAAGGCGGCGCCAACGGCGGTCTCGTGGTGATCTCGGCGGAGCCCGACGAGCTGACGATCGTCAACATCGTGGGCACCGTCGACCTGGCGTCCCTCGCCGCGCTGGGGCCGATGATTCCGAAGTTGCGGAAATAATTATTTGACGGTTATCTCGAACACCCGCGGCCAGAGCTTCCCGGTGACGAAGATCCGGTTCTTCTGCGCGTCGTAGGCGATGCCGTTGAGCACCGCGTCGGCCGGCATCTTTGCGCTGGGCCCGCCCAGCAGCCCTTTGAGGTTGATCCAGCCCAGCACGCGCCCCTCTTTGGGCGAAATCCGCACGATGTAATCGGTCTGCCAGACGTTCGCCCAGATCTCGCCGCGAATCATCTCGAGCTCGTTCAGGTTGCCGATGGCCACGCCGGCATCCATCACCTTCAGGCGCCGCTTTTCCTGAAAGCGGGTCGTCTCGAGAAATCGCAATGTGCTCGTGCCATCGCTCATGATGATGCCGAGCGGATCGTGCGTCAGCCCCCACCCCTCGCCGAAGTAGGTGAAGTTCCTGATGAACTTCATCGTCTTCGCGTCGTAGATGAATCCCTGACGGTCTTTCCAGGTCACTTGGAAAATCTTGCCTTGCGCGATGGTGAGACCTTCGCCGAAGTACTGCGGATGCAGCTTCTCCTCCTGCACGACCTTCCCACTCTCCAGCTCGACCTTGCGGGCGGCGGACTGCCCTTTCTGCCCGGTTCCCTCGAAGAGATAGCCATCGAAGTACTCGAGACCCTGCGTGAAGGCTTTCGGATCGTGTGGATAACTGCGCACAACTGTGTACCCGGACACCGGCGCTTTCGATCCCGGCGGTGGAATGGTCTGGGGAGTCTGAGCCCCGAGCGCCAGGGTGAAGGTGACCGCGATCAACGAGACAAGGGCGATTTTCGGCATACCAACATGCTAGATCGACTGTGCCACCGAGTGCCACGGCCCACACCATCCGCCAACACAGTTACAATGCGGTCATGAACACCGCGGCCGTCGCGGCCGGCACCATCATCGCCAGCGCGTCGTATACCGGCGGGCGTCGTATTGGCGAAGTTCCGATCGACGACATCAGCGAAGTCCTGAAGCGGCCCGAGACATTCGTGTGGATCGGCCTCTACGAGCCCAACGAACCGCTGCTCCGCAAGATTCAGGAAGAGTTCGGTCTCCACGATCTGGCCATCGAAGACGCGTTGTCGGCCCACCAGCGCCCGAAAGTCGAGCGCTACGACAATTCCCTCTTCGTCGTCCTGCGCACGGCTCAGATCGAGGATCCGAAGCCAGGCAAACCGTGTGATGTCCGATACGGCGAAGTCCACATGTTTCTCGGCCGCAACTTTATCGTGACGGTGCGGCACGGGTATGCGACCACGTTCACTCCCGTCCGTTCGCGTGCCGAGGCGACGCCCGAGCTGCTCAAGCAGGGCCCTGCGTTCGTGCTCTACGCGGTGATGGACTTCATCGTCGATCAGTACTTCCCGATCGTGGATGCGCTCGGCGAAGAGCTCGAGCTGCTCGAACAGCGCGTGTTCACCGGTTCGTTCAACCGGCGGACCACCACCAAGATTTACAAGCTGAAGCGCGATCTGATCACACTGCGGCGCGTGGTGTCGCCCGTCATCGAGCTCTCGGCCCGCCTCATCCGGCTCGAAGACGACGAGCTCGTGCCCGCGCAGACCCGTCCCTACTTCAGGGACGTCTACGACCACGCGATGCGCATCAACGACATGATCGACAGCACACGCGACCTGCTGAGCACGACGCTCGAAGCGCATCTGTCGCTCGTGTCCGTGTCGCAGAACGAGGACACGCGGCGGCTTGCCGCCTGGGCGGCGATTTTTGCCGTCCCGACGGCCATCGCGGGCATTTACGGGATGAATTTCGACACGATGCCCGAGCTCGAATGGCGGTTTGGGTATCCGTTCGTGCTCGCGGTGATTTTCGGGCTGTGCGGATTGTTATACGTGAGGTTCAAACAGGCAAAGTGGCTCTAGCTCTCAGATTTGCTCGGAGCGCGGTCGCGGACTGCGTAAAAGTGTGAAAGGGTGCGGTCGGCGGGTTCAGAAGGATTGATCCCGCAGACGGTGCTGGAGCTGTCCAACCGCTCGATCGTCGGCCACACTTCGCGTGTCGCCGGTGGTCTCGATCTCCATGCTCCGGGTTTCCCCTGTGGTCGTCCAGCACTTCGAGCACCTGCGCCTTCCAACCCCGATCGTTGGGCTCGGACACAATCCAGAATCTGCGGCTGCCGATTTTGACTTCTTTGGCCATGTGGTCTGTAAGGATATGTCGGACGAAGGCACCCGCAGCCTTACACGGTGTTCACACGCACGTCTGGCAGCTAAACACGTAATCAAGGTGTCAGATTTGGTCACGGCCCACACGCCCGACGCCAGTCGAACGGGCCGTCTACTGACGCGCGCGCGAGCAACGGGATTCGTTTTTGCTGCGAAATCGCCCGCTCGTGCACACCTCTGCGTGGCGTACACGTCACGGACGAAGGCGGCACCTGACTTGCGATACGCGCAAGTACAACGAAGAAAGAGGTCCGATATGTGGAACTTGTTGAACTGCTACCTGTCGGGACGGCACGATTTCGGCGTCACCTGCGCGTCGGGCGCGGTCTTTCTTCGCTGCATTCACTGCGGCAAGCGGTCGAACGGGTGGGAAGTGCGGACCAAACGGCCGGAGCTCGTTCCGGTAACCGCGAACACCAGCCACCACGCCGCGCCGAAGAGCCGCCGAAGCCGCTAACTTGACGTCTGTCCGGGGCATAGCGAGAATAGCGCGTGCCCGTCGAACGCATCACCAAAGAACAACTGAAGGAACGTCTGGATCGTGGGGACAAACCCACCATCCTCGACGTGCGTCTGAAATACGCGTATGAGCACAGCACGGTCAAGCTGCCGGGCGCCATCCGTGTGCCGCCATACGCGATCGAATCGGTCCCAATCCCGACCGGCGGCGATATCGTCGCCTACGATTCGGATCCCAACGAGATCGTCAGCACACACGTAGCGGCCGAGCTGCTGCGGAAGGGGATCAAGATCAGGGTCCTCAAAGGCGGGGTCCCAGAATGGCTCGCCGCCAACTTTCCCATCGAAACGAAGGAAGCACCACGCTCGGCTCCGCCCGAACCCGGATCGCTGGCCAAGGGCTAGTCTCGGCGTTCGTCGCGGTCGTCGCGTTCCTCTGTTACCACGCGACGCTTCTTCCCGGGCTCGATTTCGGCGACAGCGCCTCGTTTCAAACCGGTGTCAGCTCGCTGACGCTGACGCCGCGCCAGGCCTACCCTCTTTATTACGGCCTCGGTCACCTCTTCGTCCTGTTCCATCCCGGCGAGCCCGCGCGCGCCATGAATCTCGCATCCGCGGTGTACGGTGCCCTGGCGGTGGGCCTGGCGACGTGGCTTGGCGCGCGTGTGGCCCAGTCTCTTTTCGCCGGCGCCGCGACCGGGCTGTTTCTGGCCTTTTCATATACGTTCTGGTCGCAGGCCGTCACCGCCGAGGTCTACACGCTTCACCTGCTCGTCGTAGGCGCATCGATGCTGGCGCTGCTGGCATGGGGCGACGAGCCAACAGCGGGACGGCTCGCGTGGTTCTACGCGATCTACGCCCTCGGGTTCGGCAATCACTTGAGCATGGTGCTGCTCCTGCCGGGGTTCACCATCTTCCTGCTGATGCATCGGCGCGGCCCCGCGGATCCCTTGAAGGCCCGGATGGTAGCGATGGCCATCGTCATTGCGCTTCTGGGCACGCTTCAATACGCGTGGAATCTCCGCGGGCTGTGGGCCGAACTCGAGCCGCCTGCGTCACTCGCCGAAGCGTTCGGCAAGTTCTGGGTGGACGTCACCAAGGCGGACTGGCGGGAAACGCTCGTGATGAACGTCTCCGAAACCGGTCTGCACACGCGCCCGGCGATGTACTGGTTCGACCTGCGCCAGCAATTCGGCTTGCCCGGCATCCTCCTCGCCGTGGCGGGAATCGGATACGTCACGTCCCGCTGGCCGGGACGAGGTGTGCTGCTCCTTCTGCTGTATGCCGCAAACCTCGCGTTTGCGTGGACGTACAACGTCGGCGACGCCTACATCTTCTTCCTCCCTTCCCACTACATCGTCGCGCTGTGTGCCGGCGCCGGCGTGGCCGCGCTCGTCGGCGGGCTCAGGCGACTGCCACTTCGCGGAGTGGCGGCGTCAGCGGGACTCGTGCTTCTGCTGTATCCCGCCTGGCGAGGCTACGACACGTTTCCCGCCGTCGATCGAAGCCAGGACAACCGCGCCGTTCGGCTGCTCCACGCGTTCACGCGGTCGAACCGTCCGACGGTGTTTGGCGTCGACAGCAACTGGCAGGTGCAGAACGCGTTCGAGTACTTCATGCGCGAGCACAGGCCCGGCGTGCCCTGGTTTGCGACCGAGGAGCTGACGTGGCTGGCGTCGCCGGGTGGACGCGATCGATTCGGGGTATTTGTCGCCGAGAATGCGATAGCCGCGCGCGACGTCGTGCTGACACGCCGGGCCTACGACACGGTCCACCCCCCGAGCCCATCCCAATGGCAGCACGACCCCCCTCCAGACAAACTGCAGTTCAGCGATGAGCTGAAGTCGATTCGCAGTGGCACTCCGTACGTGCTCGCGATACTGCGACCGGACCGAGAGTTCCCCTTGAATCCCCTCACCGTCGGTCGCGGCTGGCAAGCGCTGACTACGGCGACCGCGGAGCCAACCCTCCTCCAATACAACGTGATCGCCGGGAGAGTCGGCGGGCGCCCCGACCTTGTCCAAACGAGCGACCGGCCGTTTCGGGTTCGCCTGCGGATCGAGCCGTTCGATCTCGACATTCGCATGGAGTCCTGGCTGCCGACCGACACCATCCGCCGCGCCGGCTTCGGCCACGTCATCGTTAACGGCCGCCACGAGCTGACGCTGGAACGCGGCATCAGCTTCAGGGCCCTGGGTCCCGCAAATCTCACGTTGTACGACTCGGGCATCTTCGCTCCCATCCCGACGGTCCGTCTTTCCTCCCAATCCCTAATCCCCAATCCCTAATCCCCAGTATTACGTGCGAGAGCGTGCTATCTTTAAGGTACCGTGGGACTTCGCCTTCTGACTGCCGCCCTCGTCGTCGCCCTGGCCGGCCCGGTGGGAGCCCAGTCGGCTCAGACGGCCGATGCCCTCGCGCGCGACCTGCAGCGCAGGTACGACAAGGTGGCCGATTTTTCCGCCGACTTCGTCCATGCCTACCGTGGCGGCGTGCTCAAGCAACAGGCCACCGAGCGCGGCAAGCTCCTGGTCAAGAAACCGGGAAAGATGAGATGGGAGTACACTGCTCCCGAGCGGAAGCTCTTCGTTTCGGACGGACGCAAGATCTACTCCTATATTCCGCTCGACAAACAGGTTGTCGTTGGCACGATGCCGCGCGACGAACAGGCCCCGACGCCGGCGCTGTTCCTCACGGGCAAGGGCGACATCACCCGCGACTTCAACGCCGCGTACGACAAGGTGCCCGATGCGCCCGCCGGATCGATCGCGTTGAAGCTGACGCCCAAGCGGCGCGAACCCGAGTACGAGTCGTTGACGCTGGTCGTCGAGCCCAAGACACTGGATTTGCAGATGCTCATCACGATCGACACGCAGGGCGGCCGCTCGGCGTTCACCTTCACGAATTTCAAGGAAAATGTCGGCATTGCCGATAACCAGTTCGTGTTTCAGATGCCGCGCAACGTTGAAGTGGTCACCGATGGCGGGGGCCGATAGCGTGCTCGCGCGATGCTCAGTCGGGCGATCGCTTTCAGTTTTCTTGATCGCCGCGACGTTCTCGGGCTGCATAACCAGTGCGGCGCTTCGGGAAGCACGCAAAGCCGAAGACCGGCAGGACTACGACGTGGCGGTCGTCGAGTACACCCGAGCGCTCCAGAGCGATCCGGACGACGTGAACGCGCGAACCGGCCTGCAGCGCGCCAAGCTGCGCGCGTCGCAGGATCACTTCACGCAGGCGCGCCGCCTCGCCGGCACCGGCCGGCTCGACGAAGCGGTCTCCGAATATCAAATGGCCGCCGAGCTCAATCCCGCGAACGCCCAGGTGCAGAAAGAGCTGGCGGACACGCAAAGCGTGCTCCGCGCCAAGGTGCCTGTGCGGAAGGATGGAAAAACCGAGCTCGAGGCGCTGGTCGAGCGCATGCGTGACCAGCCGTTGCCCGGAATCTCGATTCCGGCCGATCCGTTGCCGGATGAGCTGAACTTCCGCAACGCGAGCAGCGACATCGTCATTCGCGCGCTGGCGCAGATGTCAAAAGTGAACGTCGTCTTCGACCCGGCCTTCCGGCCGCAGCCGATCAACCTCGAGATTCGCAACCAGACCCTTGACCAGGCGCTCCGCGCCATTACGGCCAGCACGCAGACCTTCTATCGGGTGACGGCGCCACGCACCATCGCCATCGTGCCCGATACACCGGCGAAACGGCGCGAGTACGAAGAAGACCTGGTGCGCACGTTCTATCTGAGCAATGCCGACGTCAAAGAGACGATGGACATGCTGCGGATCGTCATCGACGCCCGCCGTATCGCCGCGATCGCGGGGACCAACGCCATCACCATTACCGACACGGCCGAACGGATTGACGCGGCGGGCCGGCTGATCAGCATGATCGACAAGGCCCGTCCCGAAGTGATGACCGATGTCGAGCTGCTCGAGGTGAACCGGACTCGGCTGAACGAATGGGGCTTGCAGTTCGCGTCGCCGAACTCGGCCGGCATCAACGGCGTGGCCGACGTCAACAAGCCAGGCCTGACGCTCCAGGACCTGCAGAGCCTGACCGCCTCGAACGTCTTCATGACCAGCGTGCCGGGCCTGTACTACCGGCTCATCAAGCAGGATCGCGCGACGCGCGTGCTCGCGAATCCCCAGCTCCGCTCCCAGGTCGGCATCGCCGCGCAGGCCCAGTTCGGCGAGCGCGTGCCGGTACCCGTCACGACGTTCTCCCCCATCGCGACCGGTGGCGTGAACCAGCAGCCGATTACGTCGTTCAACTACGAGAACATCGGCGTCAACATCGACATCACGCCCCGCACGCACATGGACAACGACGTGACGCTGGCACTGGCGATCTCGGTGACGAGCATCTCGGGCGAGGGATTCGGGGGATTGCCGACGTTCGGCAACCGCCTCATCAAGACGACGATTCGCCTGCGCGACGGCGAGACGAACATGCTCGCCGGCCTGATTCGTGATGACGAGCGGAAGGTCCGCGATGGCATCCCGGGGTTGAGCGATATTCCGGCTGTCGGGCACATCTTCGGGCACTCGAGCAACGAGCGGCAGCAGACCGACGTCATCCTGATGCTGACACCGCGCATCGTGCGCGTGCTCGACATCACCGAAGAAGATCTGCGCGCCTTCCAGATGGGTCGCGACTCGGGACCGAGCGCCGGACCTGTCGGCCCCGGCCCGGCTGGCGGCGTGGATCTGCCGCTTCCGGAAGACCAGGCGCCTCCGCCCGGGGACTTGCCCGAACGGCCGGCACCGAGTGGGCTGCCATCCTCGAAGCCGATCTTTCCACCGGTACCTCAAGCCCCGCCCAACCCGGGGCAATCACCACCGCCGCAGTAGCATGGCTCTCGTGGTGCCTGCCATCGTGGCGCGCGCAAGCGCTCATGGGACTCGTACGGCCGTTCTCGATCGCACTGGACGCTACACATACGATCAGCTTTGCGTCGCCGCGACGGCCGTGGCCGCGCGGCTGCTCGACGGGCGCAGCGATCTCGATGAGGCACGCGTCGCGTTCCTCGTCACGCCGGGATTCGAGCACGTGGCCGTGCAGTGGGGCATCTGGCTCGCCGGCGGCATCGCCGTCCCGCTGCCGCTGTCTCACCCGCCAGCCGAGCTCGCGTACCTGATTCAGGATTCGGAAGCGTCCATTGTGGTTGCCGACGCTGAGAACCAAACGGCAATCGAATCCCTCGCGAACTCGGTTGGTGCACGCTTCTACACGAGCACGAACCTGACGAACCGACGAACCGACGAACCGACGAACTTTACGAACCCAACGAACTTTACGAACCTCACAAATCGCCGCGCCTTGATCGTCTATACGAGCGGCACCACCGGCCGCCCGAAAGGTGTCGTCACGACCCACGCCAATCTCACCGCGCAGATCGAGTCGCTCGTGACCGCCTGGGAATGGACCGCATCCGATCGCACGCTGCTCGTCCTTCCCCTGCATCACGTGCACGGGATCCTCAATATCGTCTCGTGCGCGCTCTGGAGCGGCGCGGTGCTCGAAATGGCGCCCCGGTTCGAGAGCGAATCGACGTGGGAGCGCCTCTCGTCGGGCGAGCTCACGCTGTTCAGCGCGGTCCCGACGGTCTATCACCGGCTGATCGGTTCGTGGGACGGCGCGCCAACGGATGTTCGAGAATCACGCTCGCGCGGCTGCCGTGCGCTGCGCCTGATGATGAGCGGGTCTGCGGCGCTTCCCCGAATCGTGCTCGATCGATGGAACCAGATCAGTGGGCACGTCCTCCTCGAACGGTATGGCATGACAGAGGTCGGGATGGCGCTTTCGAATCCACTGCACGGCGACCGGCGGCCCGGGTATGTCGGCCAGCCCCTGCCCGGCGTATCAGCACGCATCGTTGACGGCGAGCTGCAGCTCAAGGGGCCAGGAGTGTTCCCTGAATACTGGAGGCAGCCCGACGCCACGCGAGAGGCCTTCGTGGATGGCTGGTTTCGTACCGGCGATGCCGCCGTCGTCGAAGACGGCGCCTATCGCCTGCTCGGACGCGCGAGCGTCGACATCCTCAAATCCGGCGGCCACAAGATCTCCGCCCTCGAAATAGAAGAAGTGCTGCGCACGCATCCCGCCATTGCCGAGTGTGTCGTCGTGGGTGTGGACGATGTGGAGTGGGGGCAGCGCGTCTGCTGCGCGGCCGAACTGCGACCGGACGCGAGGCTCGATCTCGAAGAGTTGAAACAATGGGCCAGAACACGCCTGGCCCCGTACAAAATTCCGAGGAACCTTGCGTGCGTGTCGCAGCTGCCGCGAAACGCCATGGGCAAGGTCGTCAAGCCTGAGGTTGCGGCACTCTTTGCTCGATCTGCTCAACCCGCGCGCCCAGCATCTTGAGGCGGTCGACCAGGTGCCCGTAGCCGCGTTCGACGGTCTCGAGCGGGCTCAGGCGGCTTTGCCCTTCGGCGGCCAGCCCGGCGGCAATCAGCGCCATTCCAGAACGCAGATCGCGGCTGTCGAGCTTGCGTCCCCGCAGCTTGCTCGGCCCGGTCACGATGATGCGGTGGGGATCGCAGAGAAACAGATCGGCCCGCATGCCGCTGAGCTGCTCCAGCGCGAACAGGCGCAATTCGTACATCCAGTCGTGAATCAGCGTTCGGCCCTCGGCCTGGGTCGCCAGCACGGTAACGAGGCTGACGAAATCGCTTGGGAAGCTCGGCCACAGGCCGGTGGTAATCCGTCCTGCCGCAATCGGGCTCGAGGGTTGAATCGTCATGAGACCGTCCTCGAACGTGCATTCGATGCGCATCCGCTTCAGCACGAAGGCGATCCCTTCGACGTCCTCCGCGCGTGCGCCGCGGACCTCGATGGCCCCGCCCGTCACCGCGGCGACCACCGCCCAGCTTCCTGCCTCGATGTAGTCCCCGTTCAGCGTGTGGGTCGCACCTCTCGGCCGCGTCGTGCCTTCGATGCGGATCGTCGACGAGCCTGCGCCGGTGATTCCGACGCCCATCTGCTGCAGGAACTCGCACACCTCGACCACGTGTGGCTCGGTGGCGGCATGGCGGATTTCCGTGACGCCCTCGATTGTCGCCGCCGCGAGAAGCGCGGTCTCGGTACCTGTCACCGACGCTTCGTCGAGATACATCGACGCCGGGTGCAGCCCGTCAGGGGCCTCCAACGCATGCCCCGTCGATGGCAGAACCGTCGCCCCGAGGTGTACGAGCGCATCGATATGTGTGCCGATGGTGCGGCGGGCCGGGAAGTCGCCGCCCGGGGTCGCCAGCACCGCGCGTCCGGTACGCGCCAGCAGCGGACCGAGCAGCAGCACCGAGCCTCGCAGCTTGCCCACCAGTTCGCTGGTCGGCTCTGAGGTGAGAATGTCGCGGCACCTCACGCGCACCGTGGTGGTGCCGACGCCATGGACTTCGGCGCCCACTTCGGTCAGCAGCTTCCCCATGACCTCGACGTCGCCGATGCGCGGCATGTTCGTCAGCACGCACTCTTCGGTCGTCAGCAGGCACGCCGCCAGCAGCGGAAGCGCAGCGTTCTTGTTGCCCTCGACGTCGATTCGTCCCGAGATCGGGCGGCCACCTTCAATCAACAGACTCGACATCAGAAATCTCCCAGGTAGACGATCTCTTCCTGCAGCGCCACACCAAACCGCTCGCTCACGCGCGACCGGCACAAATCGATCAGGCCGCGAATATCGGCTGCCGTCGCACGCCCTTCGTTGACGATGAAGTTGCCGTGCGTCGGAGAGATCCGGGCGTCGCCACGCGCGACGCCCTTCAGCCCGGCTCGATCGACCAGGGCACCGGCCGACGCGGGAATGTCCGACGGCACATCCTGACGCCCGGGATTCTGAAAGATGCACCCCGCGCTCGGCGTGTCGAGCGGCTGCGTCTTCTTGCGATACGCGAGCGACTGGCGGGCGACGTCGCGAAGCGCCGCGGGATCGCCCGACGACACGCGGAAGAGCGCCGACAGCAGGATTTCGCCGGTTTTCTGCAAGCGGCTTCGATCGTACCCGAAATCCATTTCGTCGCGGGGAACATCGCGGTTCGATCCGTCGGCGCAGGCGACCCGCACCGATTCCACCAGCTCGCCGATGAGGCGGCCCCCAAAGTGCGCGTTGCCGAAGATGGCGCCGCCAACCGTGCCGGGCGTACCGGCCCACGCTTCGAGCCCGGCGATGCCCCGCTGGACGGTCCAGCGGACCAGCCCGTTGATAGTTGTGGCCGCGTCGGCGCGCACGTGGGCGGCGTCGATCTGCTCGATCTGGCCGCCACGAGGCCGCACCACAAGTCCGCGGACGCCGCGGTCGCCGACGAGCACATTCGATCCGCCGCCAAGCAGGGTCACCCTCACGCCATTGGCGTGCGCGATACGGAGCGCCTCCACTATTTCGTCGGACGATCGCGTCTCCAGCAACCACTGCGCCGGCCCGCCGACCTTGAACGTCGTCAACGGCGCCAGCGGCGCCTCGCTGCCAAGCCGCCCGCCGCCGAACGCCAGCATCATTTGGCGCGAGAATTCGTCATGAGGCGCCAAGCAGGACCTCCCGTTGGCGCAACGCTTCGTCGGCGTCTTCGACCGAGCATGTCTCGAACTCCACCCAGTCGCCGGGGGCCAACTGGCCCGCAAGTGGAATGTCCGCCGCAATCACCACGCTTGCGATTCGGTATCCACCGGTCGTCGCGTGGTCGTTCATCAGGAGGATCGGTTGCCCGGCGGGAGGCACCTGAATAGCCCCCGTCGGCATCGCCGTCGAAATGAGCTCTCCTGTTGCGGTTGCCGCCCCGTGACCACCTTCGAGCCGGAATCCCATCCGATCGGACTGCGGCGAAATTCGGAAGCGGTCGGAAGTCAACCGATCGGTTAGTTCCGGGTCAACCGTCGTGACCCGCAACCTTCCCTGAAAAAGGGGTCGGGTGCAATTTTCGAATGGCGCTCGAGCGAAAATTGCACCCGACCCCTTTTTTCCCAGTTCGAGGGTGTCGCCGGCGCGGAGGGCGCGGCCCTGGTGCCCGCCCATGGCGGTCAGAACGTGCGTCGAGCGGCTGCCCAGAACCGGGGGAACATCAATACCGCCGGCGACCGAGATGTACGCCCGGGCGCCGCGGATGCGATCGCCGAACTTCAACATCGATCCGGCTTTGGCCTCGACCACACGGTCCATCTCTACGACCATATCGTCCAGAGTCAGCCCGAAACTCCGCACCTGCCACGGCAAACATGGTCGCTTGCTCGAATCGCAATTGTGGACCCATCAACGTCACTTCCAGGGTCGCCGCCTCGGTATCATTTCCCAGCAAACGGTTCGCCAGGCGATGCGACATCCAGTCCAGGGCCCCGCTCACCGGCACCCCACGAGACTGGTAGCCCCATCGCCCGAGATCCTGCACTGTCGTGAACATGCCAGGCCGAACGATCGAGAGACGCGCCATCGCCTTACACTGCCACGAACTTCACGCGGTCGCCGGCTACAAGCAGAAACGGCTCGGGACGCTCTGGATCAAACAACGCGAGGGATGTTCTGCCGATGATTCTCCAGCCTCCCGGCGTCTCGCAGGGATAGATGCCGGTCTGCATCCCGGCGATGCCCACCGAGCCAGCCGGCACGCGCAATCGCGGTGAATCCAGCCGCGGCATGGCTATGCGCGCGTTGACCGGACCCATGTACGGAAACCCGGGCAGAAACCCGAGCATGTACACCCGGTACGGCGTCGCGGTGTGCAGGTCGATCACTTCCTCTTCACCGCACCGCGCAAACACAGCCACGGCCGCCAGGTCGGGTCCGGCCTCACCACCGTAGCTGACAGGCACTTCCACAATCCGTGCGTCGCGCGGCGCCTCGCTCGAAGGCCGTGCGCCGAGCGAGGTCAGTTCCTCACAAAGCGCCTTCCGCTTCGCCACCCGCGGATCGAAATGGACGGTTACCGCGTTGAAGGTCGGCACGACATCGCGCACACCGGCCAGGGCAAGATGCTCGAGCGACCTCGCGAGCGCAACACACCTCGCGTTGACGCGCTCATCGATGTCCGGCTCGAACTCGATCGAGACGCACGTGTCTCCCAGAATCGCGATCCGGCCCTGGCTCATGCGCCAAGCGCCTGCAGGGTTTTTTGATGGATACCGCCAAAGCCGCCGTTCGACATGAAGACGACCAGATCTCCGGCTTTTCTCTCTTTGACGATCGTCGTCACGATGTCGTCGATCGACGCGGCCGCCCTCGCACGCTGACCCGCGCCCTTGAGGTCGCTCACAAGCTCCTGAGCTGACAGCCGGTCGGACTCCGGCAGGCTCGTGCGGAACACGGGTGCAATGATGACCTCGTCGGCGGGTCCGAACGCGCGCGCAAAGTCCTGCTGGAAGACGCGCCGGCTCGACGACGCCGAGCGCGGCTCGAAAATGGCCCAGATGCGCTTATGAGGATTCGCCGCGCGGAGACCCGCCAGCGTCTCGGCGATAGCCGTCGGGTGGTGTGCGAAGTCATCGTACACGGTCACCCCGGCCGCCTCGCCGTAGATCTCGAGCCGCCGCTTCACACCCTGGAACTGCGCCAGCCCTTCGGCGATGCGCGCCGCCGGTATGGAAACGGTATGCGCCACCGCGATCGCGGCAAGCGCGTTGCGAACGTTGTGCGCACCGAACAGCGGCAGCTGCATCGCGCCGAACAGCGCCCTCTGATGCAGTACGTTGAACGACTGCCCTGCGTTCGAGACGGTGATATCCGATGCGCGCCAGTCGGACGACTCGTCGAGTCCAAATGTCTCGACGGGGCTCACGGCCCATTTCTTCAACGCCAGGGCGTCTGACGAATCGGCTCCGAGCAACAGCAGTCCGGTGCGCGGCACGAGGTTGACGAGCCGCCGGAACGCCAGCCGCACGGCGTCGAGATCGCTGTAGATGTCGGCGTGATCGAACTCGACGTTGTTGATGACGGCGATGTCCGGCAGATACTTCAGGAACTTCGCCGTCTTGTCGAAGTAGGCGCTGTCGTATTCATCGCCTTCGATGACGAACTCGCGGCCCTGGCCCAGCCGATAGCTCGATCCATCGTGCCCAAGATTGCGGGCGATACCGCCCACGAGAATGCTCGGGTCCAGGCCGCCGTGCACGAGCAGCCAGCCGGCCAGCGACGTCGTGGTCGTCTTGCCGTGAGTGCCCGCGATGACAATCGACGTCGCGTCCCAGAGAAAGTGTTCCCTGACGGCTTCGGGCAGCGAGCAGTACCGCACCTTCCGGTCGAGCACGATCTCGAGCTCGATGTTTCCCCGGGAAATCGCGTTGCCGACCACCACGAGATCGATGGCCGGGGTGATGTGTTCCGCGCGATAGCCGGAAAGCGTCCGAATCTTCTCGGATTCCAGAAACGTGCTCATCGGCGGATAGACGTTCTCGTCGGAGCCCTGCACGTCGTGGCCCTTGCGCTTCAACAGCGCGGCCAGCGTGGCCATAGCCGTCCCGCATACACCGATGAAATGAATCGTCACTCGACGCCCGCCTCTTCGATAATCAACCGCGACCGTCCGTTTGCGACGACGCGCGCGCGCACGCCGAACGGCAGCGTGACGAACGGCGCGGTTGTGTGTCCCGAGGGAAAGCCGTAAACCACGGGGCCCTCGAAGTCCTTCAGCAATGCCGCCAGCACACCCTTCGCCGACGGCTCTCCGCGTGGCTCATCGCAATCCTTGAACTCGCCGAGCACGACCGCCGATGCCGAGTCGACGACACCCGCCAGGCGCAGCTGCGTCAGCATGCGATCGAGCCGGTACGGACGCTCCCCCGCGTCTTCGAGAAAGAGGACGTGGCCCTGCGGCGGCTTGAACGCGTAGGGCGTGCCAAGCGACGCCACGAGCTGCGCGAGCGTCCCGCCCATCAGCGGGCCCGCCGCTTCTCCCGGTCGCAACGCCTCGAGCGTGGCCCCGCCAAGCTCGCCGAGCGGCTCTGCCTGGGTCAGTGCGCGGACAAACGAGTCGCGATCGTAACCCTCGACGCCGCGGCCGAGCCTCCGATCCAGCATCGGACCGTGGAACGAGACGATGCCATGGAGCGTCGTCAGGTACGTGAGGACCGTCGTCAGGTCGCTGTAGCCGATGAAGGCCTTCGGCGTACGGCGAAGATCTTCCTTGTCGAGGAGCGGCAGCACGTGCACGCTGCCGAAGCCGCCGCGGACCGCGACGAGCGCCTTCACCGACGGGTCTCGCCACGCACCGAGGAAAGCCTGCGCGCGAAGGGACCCGGTGCCCGCGACATAGCCGGCATGTCGAGCGAACACGGTGTCGTCGAATACGGGCTCGAAACCGAGGTCGTGGAGCTCGCGGACGCCCTTGTCGAACTCTTCGCGTTGAAATGAACTGGCAGGCGCGACGACGGCGATGCGGTCACCGGGGCGCAGGCGTGGTGGTTTCAACATTCGGTTCAGGCGAACTGCGACATCCGCTCCGAAATCGCTCGATATTCTTCCAAGCCGATCATCTGCCGCAGTTGTGCCGCCGTCGGAGGACGCCAGTCGCGCAGAAAGCCCTCCTTCGCCCGGCGGTTGCGTTCGAGCGCGGCTTCCACCTGCTTCAACGGTAACCGCTGGTCCTCGACCGCGCGGATCAGGGCCTCCAAGGCCTGGACCTGAAGCCCGATGTCCACCGCCTTGCCGCTGCCGCACATGAGAAGGGCATCACAGCCCGCGGATATCGCGGCGACGGCCGCATCGCCCGCGGAATAGTTATCGGCAATGGCCTTCATTTCGAGATCGTCCGAGACGATCACGCCGTTGAACCCCAGCTCTTCGCGCAGGATCTTCTGAACGATCTTTTTCGACAACGTCGCCGGGCGCTCATCATCGATCGTCGTCACGAGCACGTGCGCCGTCATGATGAACGCCACGCGGGCTTCGATCGCCATCCTGAACGGCGCGAACTCCACCGCGCGCAGCCTGTCTGGTGGATGCTCGACGATCGGCAGCTCGGCATGGGAATCGGTCGCCGTATCGCCGTGACCTGGAAAGTGTTTGCCGCAGGCGGCCACGCCGGCACGCTGCAGTTCTTCGATGATCACGCGGCCGAGCTTCGACACGACTTCCGGCTTCTCGCCAAGCGCGCGGTCGCCGATGACCGGATTTTTCGGATTCGTGTGGATGTCGAGCACCGGCGCGTAGTCGAGGGTGATGCCGACGGCCGCCATCTCGGCCGCCAGCGCCGCCGCAAACTTTCGAGTCAGCGCGATGTCGTCGCTTCGTCCGAGCGTCGCCATCGGCGGCCACTCCGTGAAGGGCGACTTCAGGCGGGCGACACGCCCGCCCTCCTGGTCGATACCGACCCAGCCGGGCATTTCGACACCGAGGTTCCTGATATCGAAGGCCAGGCCGGCCACCTGCTGGGGATCCTCGATATTTCCCAGACGTCGAAAGATCGTGATACCACCAAGATCGAATTCGCGCGCAAGCGCGCGCATTTCCACGGGAATCTGACTACCGGCGAAACTGCCGATGAGCAGCTGGCCGATGCGGCGGCGAAGCGGTTGAGGCGACACGACTTATCATTATAGGATGGCCGCGACCGATAAGGTGGTTATGGAACGGGAACCCGACGCCGCACCGGACGATTCCTGGGGACCACCGTCCCGCCTGAGCCTTCCCGAAGTCCACGGAACGATTCCCATTCCGGTAGGCGGCGGCTTCTGGCGGAAGATGCTGGCCTTCGCCGGCCCAGGCTATCTCGTCGCAGTCGGCTACATGGACCCAGGCAACTGGGCCACCGACATCGCGGGAGGGGCCAAGTTCGGGTACACGCTGCTCAGCGTGATCGTGATCTCGAACTTCATGGCGATTCTGCTTCAGTCGCTGGCCGCGCGGCTGGGGATCGCCAGCGGCCGCGATCTGGCACAGGCGTGCCGCGACGCGTACTCGCGCCGCACGGCATTTGCCCTCTGGATCGTGTGCGAGATCGCCATCGCGGCCTGCGATCTCGCCGAAGTCCTGGGGGCAGCCATCGCGCTGCAATTGCTCTTCGGCATCCCGCTGCTCTGGGGTGTGTGTCTGACGGCCACCGACGTCTTCCTCGTGTTGTACCTGCAGAATCGCGGCTTCCGCTATGTCGAAGCCATCGTGCTGACGCTGATTCTCGGCATCGCGGGCTGTTTTGCGATCGAGTTGTGGATGGCGCGCCCCGACATGGGCGCGCTCGCGTTTGGTCTCATCCCTCAGCCGGACATCCTGCGCAATCCCGAGATGCTCTACATCTCCATCGGGATTCTGGGCGCCACGGTCATGCCCCACAACCTGTACCTCCATTCGTCCATCGTGCAGACACGGAAGTACGGAGATTCCGTCGCCGCCAGAGAGGAAGCGATTCGCTACGCGACGATTGATTCCACCGTTGCCCTGATGTCGGCGCTCTTCATCAACGCCGCCATTCTCATCATGGCGGCAGCGGTGTTCCACCCGGATCCGAAATACCATGGGGTCGCAGACATCGGCGACGCCTACCTGCTGCTGGATCCTCTGCTCGGCGCAACGGGCGCCAGCGTGCTGTTTGCCGTCGCGCTGCTCTTCTCCGGTCAGAACGCGACGTTGACGGGCACCCTGGCCGGCCAGATCGTGATGGAAGGCTTCCTCAACATCCGCCTTCGACCCTGGCTGCGCCGGCTCATCACACGTCTCATCGCCATCGTGCCGGCGGTCATCGTCATCGCCATCAAGGGCGAAGAGGGTTCTGGCCCCTTACTCGTGCTGAGCCAGGTGATCCTCAGCCTCCAGCTCCCGTTCGCGATCTTCCCGCTCATCCAGTTCACGAGCAGCCCGAAGATCATGGGACCGTTCGCGTCCGGGTTCTGGATCAAAGCGCTGGCATGGCCCATTTGCATTATCATCGCAGGGCTGAACGTGTACCTGCTTTACCAGACCGCCATTGAGTTCTTCGGGGGTTGATGTGTATCAGCACATTCTCGTCGCGGTCGAGAACTCGAAGGCCGACGAAGCGATCATCGATCACATCATCACCCTCGCCCGAATGACGAGCGGCCGTCTGCTGCTGGTGCACGTCGCCGACGGCTTCGCCGCCCGCCATTTTGAAGATCTCGAGCTGCGCGAGTCGGAGGAAATCCGCGACGATCGCGCGTATCTCCAGCGCCGGGTCGACGAGCTTCGCAATGCCGGGCTCCAGGTCCACTGCCGGCTGGCGATGGGCGATCCGGCCACCGAGATCATCAGGATTGCCGACGAGGAACACGTCGATCTGATAGCCATGTCCACGCACGGGCACCGCTTCCTGTCAGACATCATCCACGGCACCACGGTCGACAAGGTCCGTCACACGGTTCGTGTTCCGGTCCTGCTGCTGCGCGCCCATTGACCCGCCTTCGCGCGTTGCGCTTCGGCGCGTCACGCCACCCATGCACATAAAGGCCTCTGCTCCGACACGAATAGACCTGGCAGGCGGCACGGTGGACATCTGGCCGCTGTACCTCTTCCACGAGAACGCGCAGACCGTGAACGCCGCGATCAGCCTGCGCGCGCACGCCGAGATCGTGCCGCGCACCGACGGCCGGATCGTGCTGGAATCGATCGACTCCTCGAAGACCGTTGAAGCGTCGAGCTGGGAGGCGCTGGCCGATGGCGACGGCCTTCCGCTGCTCAGCAAGCTCGCGTATTTTTTCAAGGCGAGGAACCTGACGCTTCGTACCCGCGGCGAGTCTCCCACCGGCGCGGGTATCGCCGGCTCCTCGGCGCTGAACGTCGCCGTCTGCGGTGCCTTCGCCGCATGGGCCGGCAGGCCGCTCGAGGGAGAAGATCTGCTGACCATCGCCATGAACGTCGAGGCGCAGGTGATTCACGTGCCGACCGGCGTGCAGGACTATCGCCCGGCCTACTATGGCGGGGTTGCGGCCATCGAGCTGCGACCCGAGGGCGTCAGGCGTGTGGCCATCGACGTGGACCCTGTTGCCTTGCAGGAGAGGGTCGTCCTTGCCTACACGGGCGCGCCGCATTTTTCCGGCACGAACAACTGGGAAATCATGAAGCGGCACATCGATGGCGACCGCCATGTCATCGCGTGCTTCGATCGGATCGTGGAAGCGACCGCCGGTCTTCGAGACGCCCTCAGCCGGGCGGATTGGACCGCCGCCGCGAACGAGATCAACCGTGAATGGGAGGCGCGCAAGAAACTTGCGCCGGGCGTCACGACGCCGATGATCGAAACGTTGATGCAGTCGGCCTTCGCGGCCGGCGCACGCGCCGCCAAGGTGTGCGGCGCCGGTGGCGGCGGGTGCCTGTACTGCCTCGCAGATCCGACAGACGTGCCGGCCGTCCAGCATGCCCTTTCCTCGGGCGGCGCCAGGCTCCTGGACTACCGCATCGAAACAGACGGTCTGCGTGTGCAGTCACTCCCCTGAACAGGAGATCAAGAGTTCTAGAGTTTTTGATCAAAGATAACGAGTCGTTCTCCTGAACTTCTGATCTTCTGTTCAAAGGCAGATGGAAAACCCGGCTATCGCGCGGATCTTTGCGGAGATCGCGGATCTCCTCGAGATCAAGAACGAGAACGCGTTCAAGATACGGGCGTACCGCAACGCCGCTGAAACCATCGCCCACGCCACCGACAAGCTCGCCTCCTGCACCGATGACGAGCTTCGCGCGATTCCGGGCATCGGCAAGGACCTGGCCGCGAAGATCCGCGAGATTGCCGGCACTGGCGAATCGCGATATCACCGGGAACTTCTCGAGCAGTTTCCGCCGACCATCCTCGACCTCCTCCATCTCCAGGGCGTCGGACCGAAGACCGTCGCCATGCTCTACTCGCAACTCGGCATCAAGACGATCGAAGAGCTCGAGACGGCCTGTCACGACGGCCGCATCCGCGCGCTCAAAGGACTCGGCCCGAAAAAGGAGCAGTTGATTCTGCGCGCCTGCGTGGAGCGCAGGCAGAACTCGGGGCGCCATCTCCTGCCGGCCGCCGCCGAGGCGGCCGCTCTCCTCGTCGAGTACCTCCGCGGCGCGTGTCCGACCGTCACCTTCGACAACGTCGGCAGCATCAGGCGCGGCGCCGAAACCTCGGGAGACATCGACATTCTCGCGACGGGAGATGGCCCGGACGTCATGTCGACGTTCACGGGCTACAAGCTGGTCGAGCGTATTCTCGGGCAGGGCGAGACGAAGTCGAGCGTTCTGCTCGGGGGCGGTATTCAGGCCGACCTGCGGCTCGTCGTGCCCGACAGCCGCGGCGCCGCCATGCAGTATTTCACCGGCTCCAAGTCGCACAACATCGCGCTTCGCGATCGGGCGATCTCGCGCGGCTTCAAGCTGAACGAGTACGGCCTCTTCCGCGTTGACGACGGCTCGATGGTGGCAGGACGGACCGAAGCCGATATCTACGCGGCGCTTGGTCTCGATGAAATACCGCCCGAGCTTCGCGAGGGCCGGGGAGAGCTCGAAGCGGCCGAGCGCCGCGCGCTGCCCAGCCTTGTCACGCTCGATGATATTCAAGGCGATATCCATTCGCACACCACCGAGACCGACGGCCGCGAAGACATCGAGACCATGGCGGTCGCCGCACGCGGACTTGGCCTGAAGTACCTCGCGATTACCGATCACAGCAAAGCGCTGGCGATGGCCAACGGGCTCGACGAGCACCGCGCCATCCAGCACGCGCGGCGCATCCGGGAGATTGGCGGGCGGCTCGAGGGCATCACGCTGCTGGCCGGAATCGAGTGCGACATTCGCACGGACGGCTCCATGGATCTCGCCGACGACTGCCTGGCGGAGCTCGACGTTGTCGTGGCATCGGTGCACTCGTCGTTCAACCTCGACGAAGCGCAAATGACCGAGCGCATGCTGCGGGCGATCGCGAACCCCTATGTGGATATCATCGGCCATCCGATGGGCCGCCGGCTGCTGCGACGCGAGCCCTACAAGCTGGACATCAACCGGTTCATCGACGCGGCGGCCGCGGCTGGTGTGGCGCTCGAGATCAACTGCCAGATCGACCGCCTCGATCTCTCGGACATCAATGCCAGGGCCGCCCGCGACCGCGGGGTCAGGATCGTCATCAGCACGGATGCGCACGCGACCACCGCATTCAGGTACATGAAATGGGGTGTCCAGATGGCCCGTCGGGCGTGGCTGACGAAGGAGGACGTGCTGAATACGAGGAGTGTGGAGGGCTTCAGAGGGGCATTGAGGAGAAACAGGAAGGGGATGGAGAAAGTGAAAAGTGAAAAGTGAAAAGTAGAAAGTGAAGTAAGGAACTTACTTTCCACCTTTTACTTTCGCCTTTTTACTTTTTACTTTCCACTTTTTACTTTCCACTTTCCCACCTCCCCTTGCCCAGTCCGACCTCATCTGCGACAGGCCGTCCATGTACACCGCCACTCGTTCCCGTTCTTCTTCGCTCGGCATCGACTTCAGCAGCTCGATGGCCTTGGCGAAATCCTGCTTAATCGTGGCGCGGGAAGTCTGGTAGTACAGGTTCTTGATTTCGGCCAGCTTGTCCTCGGCCGAGAGCATCCGAATCATTTCTTTTCGGGCGAGGTCAGACGCTTGCGGACGGCGAGCTTGAGCGGCTCCTGCAGGTTCCGGTCGAGGGCGATCATCTTGAGGTCCTTGTCGTTCAGACGCTGCACGAAATGCATCGAGATGGCCAGCGGCGTCTTCGGGTTCTTCGTCAATGCGACGATGACCCCGTAGTTCTTCACCCACGCCCGGTTCATGCCGATGATGCGGAGGACCTCTTCGGACACGTTCGCCATCTTCGCGAACTGCTCTACTTCCGACTCCGTGAGCTTCGGGCTGCTCAGCACAGACGACGACACCAGCTTGTTCGGATCGCGGATGAGAATCGAGCGTTCCTCTTTCGATCCCTTCATCGCCGCCTTCATGCGATCGGCGACGTTCATCTGCCCGAGCTTCTGGCCGGCGCTTTCGCGCGAGCCGTCCCCTTCGTCCCCCTCGACGATGTCCCCGTCGGCACCGGGTCCGGGGTCGGTGTCGACCAGCGGATCGTCGCCGGCCACGCCGCCCAGCGTCGGCTCGATGCCCCGCCCGCGGAAAAAGTCGCGCAGCCCCTCCGAGACGTCCGATCGTCCGAGAAAGCCCGAGAGCGATTCGGCCGGGATTGACGCGAGCGTCGCTTCGGCGGCGCCGCGCACCTCGGGGTCGGCGTCCTCGGTGAGAATCGCGAGCAGCGCCACCTGTTCGTGCGCGCGGGGTGCGAGCGCGCCGCGTGCCGCCAGAAGGCGAACATCTTTGGCGACTTCTCCACGCTTGAAAAAGTCCAGGAGCGGGCTGCGGAGACCGACTTCCATTACGGGGCGAGGAACTCGCTGAAGTTGGAGAGCGTAATTCGCTTGCTGACGACCTCGCCCGGAGCGCCCAGCGCCCGGCCCGGCCGCCCGTTCAACGTGTACTCGAACGCACCGGCATCGCCGACGTTCACGACGATCTGTTCTCTGGCCGTCACGGCATGCTTCTCACCGGCGGCCATCAGCCCCGAGAACACCCGCTCGCCATCGGCGTTCACCGACACCCAGCACGTCGCGCGCGGCGCCATCTGCATCGTCAGGTCCCTGACAGGGACGCCCGCCGCGGGCACGGCCATGCCCGCCTCGCGTGGTGACGCTGTCGGCTCGGGCGGCGACGCAACCGGATCCGACACAGCCGATGACTCAACCGTCGCAGCGGGAGATCTCTCGATCTCGAGCTGCGGCCGCGAACTGTAGTACATGAAGAGGCCAACGATCGGCACGCTGACAAGAATCAGGCGGAACGCCGTCGTCACGGCCCTGCGATCGCTCTCGAGCTTCTCGCCGTCTTCGACCGCGGCGGGATGCGCCGTGGCGGTTGCGGCCTCCGCCGGAAGTTCCGCGATGAAATCCTGAATCGTCCGATCGGGATCGAGGCCCACTTCCTGTGCGTACGCGCGGATGAACGCCCGCGTGAAGATACCTCCGGGCAGGCGGGACAGGTCGCTGCGCTCCAGGGCTTCGAGTGACATCACTGATATGCGTGTGCTGTTCGCGATCTGCCTGAGCGAAACGCCTCTCTTTTCGCGTGCGTCGCGCAAGCGAGCTCCGACAGTACGGGCTGGGGGACCCTGGGGCATGACCGGTGATTGCCCGCCTGCGCGCGGAGCGCTGCGGCGAGGTCTCGCCGGAGCTTCAGCGGAGGCGGAGCGTCAATGTTAGGTAACCGCTTCGACGCTGTCAAACGTCCGGCGTAGACGCGAGACCACGGCCTCGAGGTACCCGTCGGCCTCCTGCCCCGCCGGCGGGATGAAAAGACCTATGCCTGCGACACCGGATGCGCCCGCCCGGCGGACCAGCGACGCGTTTTCCAGCGTGATCCCGCCGATCGCCAGCAGGGGGATGCCGCGTCCGGTCTTCCCATCCATGCCCGGTCGCTCGGACAGGCCTGCGCTGACGACGCGGCAGGCGGCGGCCAGCTCGTCAAGGGTGGCAAGCTGATGGTTCGGCTCCTTCGAACCGGTCTCGAAGAGCGTTCCGAAGATCAGGTAGTCGAGCCCGCCCGCACGGGAGACGGCCGACGTCTCGTCCACACCGTGGACCGAGCGGCCAACGACGGCGCCGGCGGGAAGCAGGGATCGAGCCGCACCGGCCGGAATCGAATCGCTGCGCAGGTGCACGCCATGCGCGCCGGACGCCAGCGCCACGTCGACACGATCGTTTACGACGACACGGGCGCCGGTTCGCTCGACGCCCTTCACGCAGCGGCTTACCAGCGCTCCGAGATCGCGCGCGTCGAGATCCCGCTCACGGATGTGAATCACATCGACGCCCGCACGCGCAGCCGCTGTCACGAGATCCACGAGTCGATCGATCGCGTCACGGCCGCCGGACAGGCGCCGGCGATCGGTGACGAGACACATCATGACTGTTCGATCGTCTCCATCGTCTCCATGCGACGGCGCGCCATCAGCAGCGAGGCAAGCTCGTTGAACCCCATGAGCAGGTTGACGACGCCGAGACCGGACACGCCGCCCCGGACGTAATGGTTGCGAATGATGGCGTGAATGGCAGGAAACGCGGTCACGAAGTAATTGCGTTCCCAGAATGGCGACCATGGGACCAGCACCAGAAGGAGGCCGACCTCGATGAAGTAGGCGACAAGCAGCAGGCGCTTCAACATCAGCTTCCCATCTGCACTTTCAGTTGCTCGAGCCGGCTCGACACGTCGCGGTACTCACCGGCCTCGGACTGCAGTTCGAGGAACACGGCAAGCGCCCGTGCGCTCTCGCCGTTGGACTCCAGCAGCAAGGCGAGGTCATAGAGGAGCGCGTGATGGGCCACGGGACTCGGTGCGGGAGCCTCGACTGCACGCCCAAACCACTCGATGGCGTTCGCGCGATCGCCGGCATCCAGATAGGCCTTGCCCAGCATCGCGCCCGCGCGAAATCGGTGGCGCGGCGAACGGGCGGCCACTTCGAGCGCCTTCATGGCCTCGTCCTGCATGCCCATATCCATGTAGGTGCCGGCCAGTTTGAAATGCTGCTCCGCGGTCTCTGGCGACGAATCGTGAGCGGCTTCATCGCGCAGGCCCTTCAAGACATTCTCGAGCGGCGGCGCCGGCGCCGCAGGCCCCGCGCCTGCCGATTCTTTGCGAAGATCGTGAAGCACATCGCTCAGGTCTACTTCAGCCGATTCCTGTTTGGGCGTTTCCGCGTCCCCAGGTGCGGCGGAACTAAAGTTCCGCCCTACGTCGGTGCCTGCCGGGGTGCCGAAATCGGCAGCCAGAATGCTGTCCACATCGATCGCGAACGCGTCGCGGTTTGGACCGCGCGGCGCGGCTGGTGGAGGCGGCGCAGGCGGCTTCACCTCGATGACGGGATCGGGATGCACCAGCGGCGGAGGCGCGGGCGGCACGATGACACGGTCGGAGATGGGCGTCGGTACGATCTCCGTGGCAGCAGGCTCGGCAGGCCACAGAAAGTCGGTGCTGGTAAACGGGGTCTGGCCGCTCAGTCTGTCCGCGATGATGGCGTCGACGTCGGTTTCGCCCAGCATCGTGAGCGCGCGGCGGAATCGGTCGATGTTGAGACGGTCCCACGGCTCGCGCGCCACGAGATCTTCCGCGATGACCCGCGCCTCCACGCCGGCGCCTGCCGTCAGATACGCATCGGCGAGCTGTGCCTGCGCGCTGTACATGGTCGCTTCCAGGCCGCCGTCCACACACACTTCCACGAGGCGCATCAGCGCCGGGATGTGATTCGGGAACCGGCTGACGAACTCATTCAGCGCGGCTGCGGCCGAACCCCACTCGTCGCCGGCGATGGCCGCTCGCGCCGCCAGCTCGATGCATTCGTACCCGGCATCCGGGTTCACTTCGGCCACCGAACAACCAAGAATGACCAGGCCGTCCCGCCGGCCCGGGTCTTCGGCGAGAACCCGCTGAAGCACCGCCGTGCCTTCCTCGACCCGCCCGTCGCGCAGCTCCATCTCCGCCAGGGTCCACAGCAGGCCCGGGTCGCTGCCCGCCACCTCCGGCGTGAGGACTATGCGCGCACCCGCCAGGTCGCCGCGTGCGACCAGCCTGTTCACGAGATCGACCCGCATGCTGATGTCCGCGGGATCCGCGTCCGCCGCGCTCGCCAGCACGTTGAGGCCTTCCTCGTCGCGCCCCAGCTTGAACAGGGCGTCGGCCACGCTGCGCAGGTCGGCGGCCGTTGTGGCAAACTGGCAGGCGGAGTCGAAGTCGCCGCGCGCCATGTATGCCTGCATCAGCAGCAGGCGCAGATCCAGATCTTCCGGGTTGAACTGCGCCGCCTCGGTCAGCAGTCGCAGCGCGTCGGCGTCCTTGCCTTTTTCCTGCAGATCGGCGGCGGCCTGTTTGAGGCGATCGACGGCTGTTTTCGTGTCCCCCAACTCGACGCGCGCGCGCGCGCCGGCAATGCGGGAATCGATGTCGGCGCCGTCGAGGTCACCCAGCCGGATGCGGACCTCGGCTTCTCCCCGGACGTCGCCGCGGACCCGCCGCCGGTCGGCCAGCGTATTGAAATACGAACGGGCATCCAGCAGCAGTCCCTGGCGCGCGGAGATATTGCCCAGATGCCACAGGGCTTTCTCTTCGTCCGGCTTGATCTTGAGAATCTTCTTGTAGAGCGCGGCGGCCTTGGGCAGGAAGCCCTCGCCGCCCAGGTGCTCGGCGATCTTGTTGTATTCGAAGACGGCCTTGTCGGTCTGCCCGGCGCGCACGTAGAGGTCGCCCACCGCGTTGGCGGTATTCCAGTCGGAGGGCTGATCCTCGATGACCGCGCGGTACTCCGCAATGGCCTGATCGAGCTTCCCCTGGCGGAGGAGCTTTTCGGCTTTCTTGAGCGTTCCCTCGCGATCAAATGGCACAGGCAGCGATCAGTCAGTCAATCGTATCAAATTCCAGCGGTAGCGCAGGGGGGCTGAACGACCGCCGGTGCACAGAAGAATAGCCAAACTGCTTCACGGCAGCCAGGTGATCGGCCGTCGCGTAGCCCTTATGGCGATCAAAACCGTAACGTGGATCCCGATCGTGTAAATCCCGCATCTGCCGATCACGCGTCACTTTCGCTACTATCGACGCGGCCGCGATGGCGGAACAGCGCTGGTCGCCGTGCACGACGCCCCGCTGGGCCATGAGCAAATCCGGGATGCGGAACGCATCCACCAGAACCACGTCGGGCAGCGGCGCCAGCAACAGGACGGCCCGGCGCATGGCCTGGAGCGACGCCTGATGGATGTTGATGGTGTCGATTTCGCCCGGGGTGGCCTCCGCCACCGCCCAGGCCACCGCGCGCGCGGTGATTTCGTCGAACAGATCCTCGCGCTCGGCGGCAGGAACCTTTTTCGAATCGCTCAGCCACCGAATGTGGCGATCGGGATGCAACACGACCGCACCCGCCACCACGGGACCCGCCAGACACCCGCGGCCGACCTCATCGACGCCGCACACCCGGTTGAAGCCGAGCTTGCGCAGCGCATTTTCGAGCGTGCGAGTGGCGGCGACGCGAGTCATTGAACTGACGCTGCGGTCCTAGGTTCTGGGTTCTGGGGTTCTGAGGTTCTGGTTCTCAGGCTCGGGTGCCGGAACCAGAACCCAGAGCCTCAGAACCCAGAACCCCGAACCGCTGTTTCTACTTGCCACCCTCTCGCATCCTCGCCGCCTTGCCCTTGAGGTCGCGCAGGAAATAGAGCTTGGCGCGCCGCACCTTCGCCGACCGCAGCACTTCGACCTTCTGAATGATGGGCGAGTGCAGCGGAAAGATGCGCTCCACGCCCTGGCCGAACGAGATCTTGCGGACCGTGAACGACGCGCGGGCGCCGCCGCGATGCATGCCGATGACCACACCCTCGAACACCTGCACACGTTCCTTGTCGCCTTCGCGCACTTTCACGTGCACGCGCACGGTGTCTCCGGACTTCATCGCCGGCCGTTCGGTCATCTGTGTCTTGTCTACGATTTCAATCGCTCCCATGGGCGACTCCCTTCTTCGCTTCCATCAACTCTCGCAGGATTTCCTGCTCTTCGACATCCAGTTCGGCGCCGGCCAGCAGATCGGGCCGCCGCATCAGCGTCAGTTCTATCGCCTGCCGCTTTCTCCACTTGCGAATCTCCCCGTGATGGCCGGATACCAGCACATCGGGGACTTTCCAGTCCCTGAACTCCGCGGGCCGCGTGTAGTGCGGATAGTCGAGCAGCCCGCGCGCAAACGAATCGCCGGCGACCGAGTCTTCGTCGCCCACGACACCCGGAATCAGCCGGGCCACCGCATCCACGATGACCAGCGCCGGCAGCTCGCCGCCGCTGAGCACGTAGTCGCCCACCGACAGCTCCTCGGTGGCCAGGTTCATGCGGACGCGATCGTCGATCCCTTCGTAGCGCCCGCAGAGAATCACCACGTGGCTCAGACCCGACAACCGCGCCGCCTCGATCTGCGAAAACCGGCGGCCGTGCGGTGACACCAGCACGATGGCTTCCGGCTCGCCCGTGTCCTCGCGAATGGCATCGACCGCCTTGAACAGCGGCTCCGGCTTCAGGACCATCCCCGGACCGCCGCCATAGGGCACGTCGTCCACAGTGCGATGCCGATCTTCGGTGAACTCCCGAAGGTCGCGCGCGTGCACCGACATCACCTCTCGCTGGATCGCCCTTGCGAGAATCCCTTCGGCAAGGGCCGCCTCGATCATGCGAGGAAAGATCGTGACGATATCAAAACGCAAATCGAACTCGAATCTTGAAATCTAAAGTCTGTTTCGCTTCGTCACGTTCAAGTCGAGCAGCCCTTCCGGCGGCTCGACGACGATCTTCCGGCCCGCCACATCGACCGTGACGACGATGCCCTCGGCGAGCGGGACCAGGACTTCCCCGCTCCTGCTCTCCACGATCAGCCGGCTGCCGGCCGCCTCGCCCTCCACGCCTGTCACGCGCCCGATGGCCTCGCCTCGCGGCGTTTCGACGGCGCAGTCGATCAAATCGTGACGGTAAAACGACCCCGCAGGCAGCGGCTGCAGCGCGTCGGCGCCGATGCGCAACTCGGTGCCGGCCAGCGCCTCGGCCGCGTCCATCGTGTCGATGCCCGCAAGGCCGATAATCGGCCGTCCCCGGTGAAACCGCACGTGTTCGACGGCCACCGATTCGGTCGCATCTCCGCGACGTATCTGCAGCACCGACCCCGGCTTGAATCGCTCTTCCGGAAAATCGGTCGCCGGATCGACGATGACGTGGCCGCGGTTCCCGTGAGCGCGCGCGATGCGGCCCACCACCGCCATATCGTCCCACTCGCTCATCGGCTTCAGACTTCGGGTGTCAGGCTTCGGGCGTGTCCGCCGAACCCCTAATCCCCAATCCCTAGTCCCTAATCCCTGACCTCGAGCGTGACCCTCTTCCCGAGTCTCTCGCCGGCGATCGACGCGATTGTCCGCATTGCCTGAATCGTGCGCCCCTGGCGTCCGATCATCTTGCCGACGTCGGGCGGCGCCACGGTCACTTCCACGAGCGTCGTGCCATGGTGCTCTGTTTCGGTCACGAGCACTTTCTGCGGCGCATCCGCGAGCGCTTTCGCCACCGTCTCGATGACGTCGCGGACGGCCGTCACGCCGTGGTGCCTGTCGTCTTGTCCGCCGCAGCGGCAGCGGGCACGGTCAGGTGCCGCTTGAGCAACGTGCGCACCGTGTCGGACAACTGGGCGCCCTTGCCGACCCAGTGATCGATCCGCTCGCGCTTGATCTCGACCTTGGCGGGCTTCGTGCGCGGGTTGTAGTGCCCGACGATCTCCACGAAGCTGCTGTCGCGCGCCGTGCGCGAGTCGGTGACCACCACGCGGAAGAACGGCCGTTTCTTCGAACCCATCTTTCTCATGCGAATGACTAACATTCTCTACCTCATTCTCCCCATCAATGAACCGAGCCTCGCGCGGGTCTTCCGGTCGGGCTTGCCGCCCGCCATGCCGCCCATCACCTTCAACATCTTGCGCATCTGCACGAACTGCTTCAGCAGCCGGTTCACTTCCTCCACCGACGTCCCGCTGCCGCGCGCGATGCGCTTGCGCCGGCTGCCGTTGATGACGTCGCTGCGCCGCCGTTCGTGCGGCGTCATCGAGCTGATCATCGCCTCGATGCGCCCGATCTGCTTGTCGTCCGGCTTCTGCTGCGCGAGCTGCTTGATGTTCCCCATGCCGGGAATCATGCCGACGATCTGCTCGAGCGGGCCCATCTTCTTGATGGCCTGCAGCTGATCGCGGAAGTCGTCCAGCGTGAAATCGTCGTTCCGGACTTTCTGTTCGAGCTTCTGCGCTTCCTCGACATCGATCGCCTGCTCGGCGCGCTCGATGAGCGAGAGCACGTCGCCCATCCCGAGCATTCGCGAGACGAGACGATCGGGATAGAACTGCTCGAGATCTTCCAGGCGCTCGCCGCTGCCGACAAACGCAATCGGCACGCCCACCACCGCCACCACCGACAGCGCCGCGCCCCCGCGGGCATCGCCGTCGAGCTTGGTCAGAATCACCCCGCTGACGCCGAGCCGGCGGTTGAACTCGCCCGCGCTCTTGATGGCGTCCTGCCCCGTCATGGCGTCGGCCACGTACAACAGGTCTGACGCCTGCGTCGTGTCGCGAATCGATTCGAGCTCGGTCATGAGCTCGTCGTCGATGTGCAGGCGGCCGGCCGAGTCGACGATGACGACGTCGTATCCGAGATTGGTGGCCTCGCTCACCGCGCCTTTCGCTCGCGCGACCGGATCCATCTGCCCGGCCGGATCGTGGACGCGGACGCCGAGTCCGGCCTTCTGCGCGACGACGTTCAACTGCTGAATCGCCGCCGGCCGTTTGACGTCGGTCGACACGAGCAAGGCGTGCTTTCCCTGCCTGGTCAGCCACTTCGCCAGCTTGCCCGCGGTCGTGGTCTTGCCGGCGCCCTGCAACCCCAGCAGCAGGATCACGCGCGGCCGCTTGGTGGTCGCCTTCAGTCCGCCCTGGGTATCGCCGAAGAGCGCGACCATTTCGTCGCGCACGATCTTGACGACCTGCTGCGAGGGCGACAGGCTCCGCAACACGTCCTGCCCCAGCGCCCGATCGCGCACCCGATCGACGAATGCCTTGACGACCTTGAAGTTGACGTCGGCTTCGAGCAGCGCGAGCCTGATCTCGCGAAGCGCCGCCTCGACGTTCTCGGGCGTCAGCCGCGTCTCGCCGCGCAGGGTCTTGAAGACGTCCTGCAGGCGGTTACTGAGCGAATCAAACATGTGTCAGGATTTCCGTGGGTTCCAAGGTTCCGGTTCCACTTCCGAGGTTCGGGTTCACGTTCCTAGTTCTGTTCGGGGGCCCTTAAAAAGGATGCGCTCGGAAACCCGTAACGTCCTCTAGCGCAATCTCTTATCGTAGTGGAGCGGGGGCGGATCTGTCAACGAATAGACCATTACAGGCTTCTGTCTCCGGGCTCGGGCCATCCAGCGGACGGCTCGGCGACACGGTGGCCTCTCCTACAGTCCGGCCCTCTCCCGCAGGTATGCGCCGAACTCGCGATCGAAATCCGCTGATTCGAGACGTAGGGCCGCCAGGTACGCCTCGAACCACGGACGCTCGCGGTCTTCCCGGAGAGTGGTGAGCATTCGCATCGGACCCCCGGGTCCAGTGCGAGCGACGAGAAAATCAAAGGCGGCATGACCGACGATGACGGAGGTGCGTTCTTTCACGGGGGGCGCAACGGCGCCGCCAAGCGCGGGCACGCTGCCAGTTCGAATCATCTCCCGAAGAGCGTTGCGGTCGCTCGGATCAAGCTCGCCGCGATGGTGCTCAGCAAGTCCCTCCATCATCCACTCGGGAATCTCACTGTGAAGCGATGGGGGCAACATCTCGAACAGGAAAATGTGAGAAAGCTCATGTACGAGTAGGCCGTCGATTCGTGCCTCCGGGACATCGAGTGTGATGGTGAGGTGCTCGCGATTGCCTGGCATCGTCCGGGTCTGGCGCGCACTCTCGAACTCGGCCCGCGTCGCGAACACGACGAGCAGGGGCCGTAGCGAAAGCTCATATTGAAGGCTCGACGCCACACGCTCATACGCGCGCTCGGCCGCATGGCCGATTTCGAACGCGCGAGTGTCGAGCTCAGGCGCGCATGTGATGTCGAAGTGCCCGACGCTGCCCGTCAGCCGAAAGTCTTCCAACTGCCGTGCGATCCCCGTCGGCGTAACGGCGAGAATCGTTACCATGCTTACGGCCGCCAGCGATTTCATACGATTCCGTCGAGCTCCTGCGTAGCCACTTTTCGCAGTAGACGGCCTACATTTGTTGAACGCGGGCAGTAGATTCTGCCGGGTCTATCGACACAAGGGTCGGGCAGGGTTTTCGCGTGATCCCACGTGCGAAAAATCCCTCCCGACCCCTTAACCTCGAACCTCACGAACGGTTCTATTTCTCCTCGTCCGCGTCGAACGAGTGGGACAAATCCACATACCCGTTCATCGCGAGCCGGCAGGATGGCCCGTCTCCGCCGAAGCTCGCCAGGTGGTACCGCATCTTCGGCACATAGACGATGTCGCCCTGCGACGCCTCGAAGACCGGCATCCCCTCGATGTTGTAGCGAATCTTGTTCAGGAGAATGAACCAGAATTCCGCGCTCTCGGGGTGGAAATGCCCTTTTCTGGTCAGCGCGGGCGGCGGAATCCCGGGACCGATGATGATGTTCGCAACCGCGCGATCGTCGTGGACGAAGCGGCGCGTCTTGTCGGTGCCGGCCGCCACGGCATTGAAATCCACCCACGGCTTGTTGCCTTCGGCGTAGGTGCCCTTCCCCGCCACCCTGGCGCGCACGAAGTCGATGCCGGGAAGCGGCGTGGGCTTGGCGTCGATGGGATACATCTTTCTCGCCTTGGCGATGTTCACCTCGAAGCGCAGCGACGGTTGATCGCCGACCGTCTCCATCGTGTACATGTTGCGATACGGCACCTGAACCAGATACCCCTTTGACGCCACGAACGGCTGCTGCCCGTCGATCGTGAAGCGAATCTGGCCGTCCTGAACCACCCACCACTCACGGGTGTCGGCATTCATCCTGCGCGGCGTCGACTTGCCTGGTCCCATCGAGATGTAGTCGGCATGCAGGTTGTCGTCGTCGACGATCGGCTCGACCCAGTCGGTTTGCCCCTTGTGCTTCGCCAGCACGTCAGCCAGCTTCGTGTGCGGCTTGTGCGGAGCGACGTACTCGTTCAACTTCTTCACTTTCGGCGAGAGCACCAGTTGCTCTTCGGGCCCGGCGCCGCGGCCTCCGCGCGCGGGCGCCTGGCCACCCTCCTGCGCGGACACGACGCCGATCCCTGCGACGACGAGCGCGAGACCGAGAATACGCTTCATCATGATGGCTCCTGTTGGTCCGGCTGAAGCCGGACACTACGTACTTTTTACTTTCGACTTTTCACTTACACCGAGGACAACTTGTGTCCGAGCTTGTCCTTCTTCGTTTTCAGATAGCGGCGCGTTGACTCGGAGGCGGGAATCTCCAGCGGCAGCCACTCCGAGATGCTCAAGCCGTACCCTTCGATGCCGACGAGTTTGCGCGGATTATTGCTCAAAAGCCGCATCGAGCGCACACCGAGCTCGCGGAGGATCTGCACCCCGATGCCGTAGTCGCGCTGATCGGCCTTGAACCCGAGCTTCTCGTTCGCCTCGACGGTATCGAGCCCCTGGTCCTGCAGCTCGTACGCGCGGATCTTGTTGGCGAGTCCGATACCCCGCCCTTCCTGATTCAGGTACAGCAGCACGCCACGTCCTTCGTCTGAAATACGCTGCATCGCCGTATTCAGCTGGCCGCCACAATCGCAGCGCAGCGAATGCAGCACGTCGCCGGTCAGGCACTGCGAGTGTACGCGCACCATGAGATCCCTGCCGTCGCCGACCTCGCCGTAGACGAGCGCGATGTGCGTCTGCCGGTCGAGCTGATTCTCGAAGGCGTGCACCTCGAACTCGCCGAACTCGGTGGGAAGCTTCGCCCTGGCCACCTGCCTCACCATCGACTCGTTGTGCATGCGGTACTTGATCAGATCGGCGATCGTGATCATCAGCAGATGGTGCCGCTTCGCGAACTTCGTCAGCTCCGGCACGCGCGCCATCGACCCGTCGTCGTTCATGATTTCGCAGATGACGCCGGCGGGATACAGCCCGGCGATGCGCGCCAGGTCGACCGCCGCTTCGGTCTGCCCCGCGCGCACGAGCACGCCGCCCGGCTGCGCGCGCAGCGGAAACATATGGCCGGGACGCGCGAGATCCGAGGGCCTGGTCCGCGCATCGATCGCGGCGATGACGGTGTTGGCGCGATCGTTGGCCGAGATGCCCGTGCTCGTGGAGTGCTTCGCTTCGATCGTGACGCAGAACGCGGTGCCGAGCCTGGCGGTGTTCTGATTCACCATCAGCGGAATGTCGAGCTCGTCGAGCCGCTCGCCGGTCATCGGCATGCAGATGAGGCCGCGGCCGTATTTCGCCATGAAATTGATGGCCTTCGGCGTCACCTTGTCGGCCGCGAGGGTGAGATCGCCTTCGTTTTCGCGATCCTCGTCGTCGCAGACGATGATGATCTCGCCGGCGCGAAACGCCTCGATGGCGTCCTCGATGCGGGCGAACGGGCCCGACTTCTTCTTCCGTCCCTTTGCGATTTTCAGTTGAGCACTCATGAACGCCTCACAGACAACTGTTCGAGTGCGCGCACGACGTACTTGCCGACCATGTCGCACTCGAGGTTCACGCGATCGCCGGCGCGCGTCTGCCGCAGATTCGTATGCGACCAGGTAAAAGGCACGATCTGCACGTCGAAGGACGCTGTATCGAGCTTCGCCACGGTCAGGCTGATGCCGTCGACGGCAATCGATCCGCGATGAATGAGATACGCCGCGAGCGACGCCGGATATCCGATCGTCGTCCAGGTGAACTCGGCCTCGGGGCGGATCGCCTGCACGGTGCCGGTGCCGTCCACGTGCCCGAGCACCAGATGGCCGCCGAATCGGCCGTTGGCCGGCATGGCCCGCTCGAGATTGACCAGCGAACCGGCGTGCAGGCTGCCGAGGCTCGTCACCTTCGCCGTTTCCGGCCCGATCTCGGCAGAAAAGGATCCGGGATCCGTTTTCACGACGGTCAGGCAGACGCCGTTCACCGAGATGCTCTCGCCCTGACGGAAGTCGCCGGCGAGGTCCGTCGTGATGCGCAGCAGGTAGCCACCGGCAATCGCCGACAGATCGGCTACCTCGCCAACCGATTCAATCAATCCGGTGAACATAGCCTTCCATGAACGTGTCCGGGCCGAGCGGTATCGAGCGGTAATCGGCGAGCGATGCGACCGATACGAGACGGCCGTCGATCCACGGCACCCCGCCGGCGCCAATCGTCATCGGCGCGACATACAGGTGGACCGCATCGACGAGGCCCTCGGACCAGGCGGATGACTGCAGCGATGCACCGCCTTCGAGCAACAGCGAGAGGATCTGCCGCTCGCCGAGACGCTCGAACACATCGGCCAGCGCTCCCGTACGTATCGGCTCGAGCTCTGCGCCCGCCTGCTCCAGCGCGCGCGCGCGATCGGGCCTGGCCTCAATGCTTTCGGGCGTGGTGACGATTATTACCGGTCCGGCCTCCAGCGTCGAGAAGACCCGCGCCGAGGGCGAGACCCGTAGCCGGCGGTCGAACAGGACCCTCGTCAACGCCCGTCCGCGGTGGATCTCGCGGACGGTCAACAGCGGATCGTCCACCAGCATCGTTTCCGAACCGACCGCGATGGCGTCGACTTCGGCCCGAACGGCGTGCGCGTGCCTGCGGGAGTCGCCCGAGCTGATGTCGGTACGCTGGCCCGCGCGTGCCGCCACCATGTTGTCGAGGCTCGTCGCCGCCTTCATGATGACGAACGGCCGGTGCCTGGTTTTGAAGGTGAAGTAGGCCCGGTTCAATCGGAGGGCACGCGCGCGGCCGGCGCCGATGGCCACGTCGATGCCCTTCTGGCGGAGGAAATCGAACCCCCGGCCGCTGACGCGGGGATCGGCGTCAACCGTGGCCACGACCACACGCGCGATGCCAGCGGCCGTGACGCGTTCGACGCAGGGACCGGTGCGCCCGACATGGCAGCAGGGCTCGAGCGTGCAGTAGAGAGACGCCCCGCGCGCCAGCTCGCCGGCCTCGTCGAGCGCGCGAACTTCGGCGTGCGGTCCGCCGGCGCGCTCGTGATAGCCCTGCCCCACGATCGTCCCGTCGCGGCTCACGACCACCGCACCCACCATCGGATTGGGACTGGTAGTGCCCCGACCGCGCTCGGCCAAATCGAGCGCGCGGTCCATGTACTCGAGATCGGTGAGCATACTGGTGAGCGTGCGGTTCTGGGTTCTCGGTTCTGCGGTTCTAGGTTCCGGTTCTACGGTTCTAGGTTCCGGTTCTACGTTCCGGTTCGTGAACCTGGAACCAGGAACCAGCACCTCAGAACCGCAGAACCGAGAACCTCGAACCGCCGCGGCTAGAATCGCTGTTCAAACAGCGCATCCACGTATTCGTCGACGTCGAAGGGGATCAGGTCGTCGATCGTTTCGCCGACGCCCACATAGCGAATCGGCAGCTTCAGTTCCTCGGCGATTGCCACGGCAATCCCCCCCTTTGCCGTGCCGTCCAGCTTGGTCAACACGACGCCGTTCACCCCGGCCACGTTCATGAATTCGCGGGCCTGGCTCAATCCGTTCTGACCGACGGTCGCGTCGAGGACGAGCAACACTTCGTGCGGCGCGCCCGTCACTTCGCGCGCGGCAACGCGGCGGATCTTTTCGAGCTCGCCCATCAGGTTCACCTTCGTGTGCAGGCGTCCCGCCGTATCGACGAGGATCGGATCGCGGCCCTTCGCCTTGCCCGACGCGATGCCGTCGAACACCACGGCCGCCGGATCGGCGCCCTCGCGCGCGCGAATCAGATCCACGCCGGCACGCCCGGCCCACACCTCGAGCTGCTCGACCGCCGCGGCTCGAAAGGTGTCGGCAGCCACGACGAGCGGCTTCTTGCCGGAGGCTTTCAGCAGCTGCGCCAGCTTTCCGACCGTCGTGGTCTTGCCCGTTCCGTTGACCCCGACGATCAACACGACGTGCGGAACGTGTCCGTTCGACGGCGGGAGGGGAAGGCCGGCAAAGATCGCGCGGATCTCGTCCTTGACCGAATCGCGAAGATTCTTGCCGGACGATGTCTGCCGCTTGACCGCGCCGATGATGCGATCGGTGGCCGCCACGCCGATGTCCGCCATGATGAGCAGCTCTTCGAGCGCCTCGATCGTGTCGACATCAATCGGCTTCCCCCGGCGTTCGGGAGCATCGGTCCTGATGACGAGCTCGTCGAACCGCTGGACGATCTGCTGCTTGGTTCGGGACAGCCCCTCCCGGATGCGATTTAAGAATCCCATGCGTCACACGTCGTCGGTCGACGATCGACGATCGACGATGGACGATCGCCGATCATCGCGATTCCTGTTCGGTTTTCTGCGGCCGAAGCATTAGCTCTTCCACGGCCACGGCGGCGCTGCGATGCCCCGCCAGGACCTCCGCCATCTGGGTCGTGATCGGCAACTCGACGCCGTGGTTGCGCCCGAGCGCCAGCGCGGCGCCGGTCGTCCGGACGCCCTCGGCCACCATCTTCATGCCGGCCACGACCTCTGAAATCGGACGCCCGTGCGCCAGCTCCACGCCGACGTGCCGGTTGCGGCTGAGCGAACCGGTACACGTCAACACGAGGTCGCCGAGGCCGCTCAGGCCCGCCAGCGTTTCGCGCCGCGCTCCCACCGCGCAGGCCAGGCGCGTAATTTCAGCAAGGCCGCGCGTAATCAGCGCCGCGAGCGCGTTCTGTCCAAGTCCGAGGCCTTCGACCACTCCGGCGGCAATCGCGATGATGTTCTTCAACGCGCCGCCGATTTCAACACCCACCACGTCCGTGCTGCCGTACAACCTGAAGTACGACGCGCGAAACTCCCGCTGCACGTCCTCGGCCAGCACCGGATCGGCGCACGCCACGGCCACGGCTGTCGGCAGGCCGCGCGCGACCTCGATCGCGAAGCTCGGCCCCGACAGCACGACGACCGGCCGCGCGCCCCGGACTTCCTGCGCGATCACTTCCGACACGCGCAGCAGCGTGTCCTGCTCGATGCCTTTCGTGGCGCTCACAATCAGCGCCTGCCGCGGAATGAACGGCGCCGCCGATCGGATGACGGCCCGCGTCCCGTGGGACGGCAGGGCGGCCACGACAATCTCGGCACGATGCAACGATTCTTCGAACGACGCGGTCGGTGCGACACCGGCCGGAAGCACGACGTCGGGCAGATAAATGGCGTTGGCACGCCGCGCCTTCATCTCGTTGATGAGCTCGGCGTTTCTGCCCCACAGCCGAACGTCATGCCCCGCGTTGGCGAGATGAAAGGCGAGGGCCGTGCCCCAGCTGCCCGATCCCAGAATCGCGACCGTTTTCATGCGCTTTGTCCAATCCTCCGCTCTATGCCCGCAAAAACCCGCCTCAGATTCGATCGATGCCGGTGCACGACGATGGCCGCAACGATGATGGCGGCAAGGACGGTCACATCCGACCCGCCCATGACGTAGGCGAGCGGCGCAAGAATCACCGAGCCCGCGACAGAGCCGAGCGAGATGTACCTCGTCCACCAGACGAGCACCAGAAAGACCACCGTTGCGATCGCCGTGGCTTGCGGCGCGAGAATCGAAAACACGCCGCAGGTTGTCGCCACGCCCTTGCCACCGCGGAACCCGAGCCATACCGGGTAGATGTGGCCGAGCACCGCCGCGATGCCCGCAACCGCGGGACCTGTCGCACCCGGATCGATTTGCCGGGCCAGCAGGACGCTCGCAATGCCTTTGCACACGTCGAGTGCCATCGCACTGACGCCGATCTTTTTCGTCGTCGTCCGAAGCAGATTGGCGGCGCCGACGTTCCCGCTGCCGGCGGTTCGCAGATCGATGCCGCGGTGGCGGCGTGCCAGCAGGTAGGCGAACGGAATCGAGCCGAGCAGATACCCGGCCACGAGCACGGTGAAGGTGGTGAAGGTCACAATCGCAGAGGCGCTTCCGCCAGTCGGAAATACGTCGGACCGCCCGAGAGGCGGCTTTCGTACAAGGTTACACGATCGATCCGGCTGGGGCCCGCCTGGGCGCGAAAATCGGCAATTTCCCCCAGGGCGCCTCGGGAAATGCGCTCCCGGAACCGCGCCAGGGTGAGATGGGGTGTGAACGGCTCGGGCGGCAACGCCAGCCGTTCTCGAACGATCTGCTGCACGCGCCGGAGCTCGGCCTCACCATTGCGGATGCCCAGCCACAGGACGCGGGGCGAGCCGCGCGCGGGGAAGAACCCGAGGCCGTCGAACGACAGGTCGAAGGCACGCGCGTCGAGTGCAGCGCCGAGCGCGGCCATGATCCGTTGTTCGAGGGCGGCGTCAGCGGCGGCGAAAAACTGCAGCGTCAGGTGCATGCGATCGGCCCGCACCCACGACGCCCTGGCGCGCGTGCCGATCGCGTCACCGAGCAATCGCGAAATGATCTCGATTTGAGCCTTCGTGGCGTCGTCGATATCCGCGGCGACGAACAGTCGCTTCGTCCCGCCTTCGCGCTTCATCTCTTATCGCTTCGGCGCGGCAGGCTCCCCGCACCTGGCGCACCTAGTCGGATTCGGTGACCCATCGTCGCACCATGTCGAGCGCGGCCTGCGACGCCTGGAACCTGACCATTTCCCTCCCGCCGACGAACTTGTAGGTGCGGACCCGCGTCTCGATCGCGTGCTGTCGCGCCCAGGCCGCCGCGATGACGACCATGCCGACCGGTTTCTCGGGTGTGCCTCCTCCGGGCCCGGCCACACCGGTGATGCCGACCGCGAGATCGGTGCCCGCCATCTTCACCATGCCGCGCGCCATGGCGTCCGCAACCGGTTCGCTGACCGCTCCATGCTGCGCGATCAGATCGGCGGGCACGCCCAGGAGGTCTGTCTTGGACTGGTTGCTGTAGACGACCACGCCACGATCGACGTAGTCCGAGCTTCCGGGAACCTCGGTGAGCCGCGCCATCACCAGTCCTCCGGTGCACGATTCGGCGGCGGAAATTCTGAATCCCCGCGCGCGGCAGAGCGCGCCGACGATTTCCTGCATCGACTCGCCTTTCGTGCTGAACAAATCGTGCCCGAGAGCGGCGCGAACCTCCGTCATCGCCTCGTCGAGCGCGCGCTGTCCCTCGTCCACGCTCGTGGCCACCGCCGTCAGGTGCAGTTCGATCTGCCCAAGCGACGCGAGAATCGTCGTCGTGATCTTCGTCGGCGATGCGAGCCACCTGGCGTACAGCGGCTGCATCTTCTCCTCGACAGACGACTCGCTCTGCCCGGTGACGCGCAGGACCCGCCTGAAGAGACGCGACGCCCCCACGTGCCCGAGCAGCCGCTCCTGGATCGCGGCTTCGAGCATCGGCTTCAATTCGCGCGGCGGCCCCGGCAGGAGGAGGATGAGCTTTCGATCGTGCTCGATCCACAACCCCGGCGCCGTGCCGTTCTTGTTCGGCAGCACCGCGGCGCCGCGCGGCACCATGGCCTGCCGGCGGTTGATCGCCGGCGTGCGCAGGCCCCGCGAGGTAAAACGCTCGACGATGCGCTCGAAAATGTCGGCGTGGTATTCGAGCGGTTCGCCGATCAGGTCGGCGACGACATCGCGCGTCAGGTCGTCGTCGGTCGGCCCGAGACCGCCGGTGAGAATCAACAGATCGCTTCTCCGCAGCGCATCCGCCACGATCGCTTTCAGCGCGTCGCGGTCGTCGCCGGCGACGGCCTTCCCCTGCAGGTCGATGCCCAGCTCGTTGAGCCGCTCGGTAATGAAGAGCGAATTGGTATCGAGATGCGTGGGCGTCAGCATCTCGCTGCCCACCGCGACAATCTCTGCTCTCACGACAACCATCCGGGCGCGAGATAGTACGCACCGCGAAGCAGCAGGTTGGCATAGACCGCCGCCATGGCGTCGTCGGCCATCACGCCCAGGCCGCCGTGCAGCTGCTCGAGCCGACGGGCGGGAAACGGCTTGACCACGTCGAGCGCGCGGAAGAGGAGAAAGCCGACGAGCAGCCCCACCCACCCCACCGGAATCATGAAGACGGTGATCAGCATGCCCATGACTTCGTCAATCACCACCGGGCCGGGGTCGGTGCATCGCAACTCTTCCTCGCACGCCCTGGTCAAGGCGACACCGGCGGCAAACAGCGCCGCGATCAGCAGCGGCTGGAGATACGGAACCGGGCTGTGTCTCGCGGCCAGATAGATCGCCACGCCGGCGGCCGAGCCAAATGTGCCTGGCGCAAAGGGAACAAAGCCAATGTACCCAAAACTGCAGATAAAGACCGCGAGCCGGCGCATGCAGCTGGAACTACATCGAAGATGGGCGAACGACGCGAGTGTGGGCCAGCCGATCGTGTAATGCGAGCCGATCGGCGCTGATGACGCCAGGCAGGAAGCCGGCACCGAGCGGCAGCGCGGACGCGATGTACGCAAGGGTGCGAAGCGCGGCGCGGCCGACCGACACGGAGCTCTCTTCGTCGCTGACGACTTTGATGCCGAGCGCCATCTTGCCGATCGACTGCCCGCCAACCGTCGTGAAGGCGACGAAGTACCCGCCATTGAGCAGCAGGAAGAACGCCGCAAGCGGGAGAAACGGCAGCTCGAAGAGTTCCGACGTGGTCAGGCTGAGCAGCCGCAGCGTGAAATAGACGACAACCGAATCGACAGCCGAGAGGAGGGCCACGTCCACCAGCGCCGCCGTGATCCGCCTCACCGGCGAGGCCGGGAGATCGCTCGTGGTGGCAGACGCTTTGGCGTGCAACGTCTGGCCGACCACCGCAACCGGATCCGGAACCGATGGCGGTTCGAACAGCGTGTCGTCCTCCAGCACCGGACGCCTGGTCGTGCGGGGACGTGCCCGCGGCACCTCTCCAGTCGCCCGGCGCACACCCAACGGCGCACGTGGACGCGCGGACGCGCTGATGAGCGGGAGGTCGTCGGCAGCCGTCCCCAAGCCTGCGGCGCGCCTCGCTGCGAGCGCACGCTGGGCGGCATCGGACGGAGACGCGCCGAACAACGGCAAATCGCCGAGCGCCTCGGGCTCGGGCGCGCCGATTACGCGGTCGAGGTCGAGCGGCGGCGTGGGGTGTTCGGGACCGGGATCGAGGACCAGGTCCAGCGCTTCGGACGGAGAAGACGCCAGCGAGAAGTCGTAGCCGCAGTTGCGGCAGCGATCGCCGCGTTCGAATCCCAGATACCCGCACTTCGGGCACTTCATCGTCGCCTGGCCTGTCTCATGGCTTGGTCAGCTCCGCTCCGCCAGGCGAGGTCTGGTAGACCAGCAGCTCGTGCTGGATTTCCGCCTTCAGCTTGTCGGCCTCCGCGCGCAGTGGATCGGTCGGACGCACGAGATCGACCGCGCGCAGCGCATCGTAGAGGCGGCCCGACGCGTAGAGCGACCGCGCCCGATCGAGCGCGGTTTCAGAACTTCGGGGAACGATGAGCGGCTCCTCCGGGGTCTTCACCGGTGTCAGCCCGTCCTCCGCGCCCGTGCTCAGGGCCGGCATCGCCGTACGCAGGCGATCCCACGATCGCACCACCACCACCGTCGCCGCCATCAGCACCAGGATGAGCGCGACGAACGGCCAGGGCGAGACCGACCGGGCCGCGACAACCGGACGCGGACGGAACGGAAGCCTCGACGGCGCCGCGGCCGGCGCCGGCGCCGCCGGCGTGGCCGCGTTGATGCGGTCGATGCGGGTCAGGAACGCGAGCGCGACGTCGTGCGCGCCGCCGCGCTTGACCGCAGCGTTCAACATCTGCCGGGCCGCCTCGATTTCGCCCCGCTCGAATGCCGCCACGCCGTTGTGCAGGAGCTCTTCGGATTCGCGCTGCTCTTCGGCCATCGCGCTTCGCGCGCGCTCGATGTAGGCGCGCGCCCGCGCATGATTGCGATCGAGGAACAGCGCACGGGTCCAGACGTCGATCGCCTGGGCGTAGTCGGCGGCGAAGTAGTGGTCCAGGCCCGCGATGAGCAGGCTTTCGATTTTGGCGTCGCGCTCGGCGCCTCCGTCTGTCGACGGCGCTATCGCGTTGAGATTCGTGCGGAGCGGGTCGGACATAGTACTGACGTCGACTTGTCAGATTGAGGGATTGCGGTCTTCCGACGCTTGCGCCGAAATTATGAGGCAGAACGACCTGTGATACAAGGGGCCATGTCGCTTGTTGAGTGCGTACCGAACGTCAGCGAAGGGCGCCGGGCCGACGTCATCGCGGCGATCGCGGCCACGATCGCCGCGCCTGGTGTGCACCTGCTCGATCAGTCTTCCGATCCATCGCACAACCGGTCCGTGTACACCTTTGCCGGCGAGGCGTCAGCCGTGCGCGACGCTGCACAGCGTCTCGTCGAGACCGCCATCGCGTCGATCGATCTTCGAACCCACGAAGGCGTGCACCCTCGAATCGGCGCGGTGGACGTCGTGCCGTTCGTGCCGCTGGGCGGCACGGACATGGATGAATGCGTGCGGCTGGCGAAGGACGTCGCCAGACGCGTGTCGGACAAGTTCGGACTGCCGGTGTTCCTGTACGAGGAGGCTGCCGCGACCGATGAGCGCCGGAATCTCGCAGACGTGCGGCGCGGTGGCCTCAACGGGCTCGCCCACCGGATGAAGCAGCCTGAATGGCGACCCGATTTCGGACCCGATCGGCCCCACCCCAGCGCCGGAGCGACCGCCATCGGCGCGCGACAGATTCTCATCGCCTACAACATCAATCTGGCTTCCAACCGGGCGAGTGTGGCCAAGCGGATTGCGTCGGTCATCCGGACCAGCGGCGGCGGTCTCCCGTTTCTCAAGGCGATGGGCGTCCAGCTCGATCATCGCGGCATCGTGCAGGTGTCGATGAACCTCACCAACTACAAAGAGACGTCGATGACGGCCGTCTTCGACGCCGTGGCGCGCGAAGCCGCGGCCGACGGGGTGCGCATCCTCGAGAGTGAGATTGTGGGCCTGGTCCCGGCGGACGCCCTGCCGCCAGACCCGGCGAGACGGTTGAAGGTTCGAAAAGAGGATTTGGACAGGGTGTTGGAAGTACGGCTGAGTCAGTCGCAAGGCGACAGTCGGAAGTCGTAAGGCGCAAGGCTGGCGCAAGGCCCGTGAAGTCGCAAGGTCCCCTGACTTTCGCCTCACGCCTCCCGACTTGCGCCTTGCGACTTACACCGCTTCTTCCTCGCTGTCTTCCGCCGCTTCCATTCGCCTCGGGGCGATGCCAAACGCCCTCATCTTGCGGTACAGATTGCTGCGCTCCACGCCGAGCACTTCGGCGGTGCGCGAGATGTTGCCCTGCTGGTGCGCCAGCTCTCTGAGGATGTAATCCCGTTCGAACTGATCGCGCGCCGTGTGGAGCGGAACCGACGGCAGGACGGGCTCCTCCACCGGCTTCTCCGCGACCGAGTCGCTCGCAAGAAACGCCAGATCGCGCTCGTTGATCTCGTCGCCGGGCGCCATGATGATCACCCGCTCGATGACGTTGCGCAGCTCGCGCACGTTGCCCGGCCACCGGTAGGTCTGCAGTCGCGTCATCGCAGATGGTGTGACCGTCTTTGCGCTCCGGCCGTACTCCAGCGCGAAGTCCGCGATGAAGTGCTCGACCAGCAGCGGAATGTCTTCGGCGCGCTCGCGAAGCGGCGGGACGAATATCGGGATGACGTTCAAACGGAAATACAGGTCTTCGCGGAAGTGCCCGGCGCGGATCTCCGCCAGGAGATCCTTGTTGGTGGCCGCCAGCACACGCACGTCCACCTGCACCCGCGACGTGCTGCCGACCGGCTCGGTCACCTGTTCCTGCAGGACGCGCAGCACCTTGGCCTGGGTCTTCAGGCTCATGTCACCGATTTCGTCGAGAAAGATCGTGCCGTTCTGCGCGGCTTCGAACTTGCCCTTGCGATCGGCCACCGCGCCCGTGAAGGCGCCCTTCACGTGGCCGAACAGCTCGCTCTCGATCAGCTCTTCGGGAATCGCGGCGCAGTTGACCTCGACGAACGGCTGATTCCGCCGGCGGCTCAGCGCGTGCACCGTCCGGGCCACGACTTCCTTGCCGGTGCCGTTCTCGCCGAAGATCAGCACGCGGCCGTTGGTCGGCGCGGCCATCGCCACCTGCTCGCGCAACTGGCGGATGATCGTGCTCTCGCCCACCATCCTGCCGGCCCGATCCGCCCGCGCGCGCAGCGCGCGGTTCTCGGCTTCGAGACGCCGCTGTCTCAGCGCGTTGCGCACGACGAGCACGGTTTTCTCGAGCGATAGAGGCTTCTCGACGAAGTCGAACGCCCCCATCTTGATGGCTTTCACCGCTGACTCGATGTTGCCGTGCCCCGAGATCATCACCACCTGCGATTCGATCTTCATCTGACGCAGGCGGCCGAGCGTGGCGAGGCCATCCAGACCCGGCAGCCACACGTCGAGCACGACGACGTCGAACACCTCTCGCACCAGGCGGTCGATGCACCCCTCGCCGCTTTCGACCGAATCGACATCGTAGCCCTCGTCGCGCAGCACACCGCTGAGAGCGGTCCGCACGCCCGGCTCATCGTCGACGATGAGGATTGATGCTTTGGTCACTAACGCTGGTCGCCCGGTCAGGGCAGATGGCACATGGCAGATGGCAGACAATGCTCTCTGCCCTTTGCCATCTGCCATCCGCCATGACATCGAAGAGGAATCAACATGGTAGCTCTATCGTGAACTTCGTCCCGCGGGGCTCGTTGTCGCCGACCTCGATCGTCCCGCCGTGCTCGGCGACAATCCGCCGGACGATGGCGAGCCCGAGCCCGCTGCCGCGGCGCTTGGTCGAATAATACGGCAGGAACAGCTTCTCCCGCTCTGCTGCGGGAATGCCCGGCCCGTTGTCGGTCACGACGAGCCGGACGAGCGACGCGCTCGCGTCATGGTGTGTCTCCAGGGTGATGACGCCCGATCGATTCATCGCCTCGATCGCATTGTCTACAAGGTTGATGACCACGCGGCGAATCTGCTCGGCGTCGACCCGCACCTTCGGCAGCGGCTCCGCGAAGCACCGCACGAAGCGGACCTCGCCCAGCAGTCCGTCGTACAGCGCAAGGGCCTCGCTCAGGATGCTGTGGAGGTCGGTCGGCGTCACCCGCGGCGGCGCCATGCGCGCGAACTGCGAGAACTCGTCCACGAGCGCCTTCAGCGAATCGACCTCTCCCACGATGGTGGAGGTGCACTCTTCGACGAGGGCGTGCGCCGGTTCCGCGGCGTTGCTGAAGTGGCGCCGGATGCGTTCGGCACACAGTTGAATCGGCGTCAGCGGATTCTTGATCTCGTGCGCGAGGCGCCGTGCCACTTCCCGCCAGGCCGCCGTCTTCTGCGCCCGGATGAGCGGCGTCATGTCGTCCACCACGAGCACCAGCCCGTCGGAACCTTCAGTCCCCCGCAGCGCCGTCGCCACGGCGGCAAGTTGAAGCTCCCGGTCGTCCCGCATCAGCGCGACTTCCTGCGCCGAGGGTTCCGCCTTGCCCGTTGCCGCGGCGCGGAGCAGCGCGCCGAACGGCTGCAGATCCTCGCGTCCAAACACCTCGGACGCCTGCTGACCGATAGCCGTCGGCCCGAGGTCGAGCAACCGCATCGCCGCGCGGTTGAGCGTGCTCACGCCTCCGGAAGCGTCGATCGACACGACGCCCGTGGCAATCCGTTCGAGTATCGTCTCGATGTAGCGCCGGCGCCCTTCGACCTCCAGATGCTTGCGCTCGAGATCGACGGTCGAGCGTTCCAGCCGTCTGCGGCTCTTCCCCACCTCTGTGGCCATGCTGTTGAACGCTTCGACGAGCGACCCGAACTCGTCGTCGCTGACCGTCTCGCGATCGACGCGATAGTCGAGGTGCCCCGCCTCGATCTCGCGAGCAGCGGTCGCCAGCCGCTGCACGGGCTCGGTGATCCGCTTCGCCAGGTACAAGCCCATCCACGTCGCGCCCACGAGAATCATGAGCGTCATCATCAGGAAGAACGACAGGTAGACGCCCGCGAGCGGCTGCCGCAGCACGCGCAGATAGCTGTAGTCCTCGTAGGCATCCTGAATCCGCCGCGCCCGGCCGGCAAGATCCGCGACCAGGAAGTCGCTCGCGACGACGATGGCCACCGGTTGAGCCGCGCCCGCCCGGCGCACGACCGCGGCGGCGCGGATAAGCTCGCCGCCGCCGGGCAGCTGCTCCGGAGTCGGCGGCTCGACTTCTCCAACCGCGGCCTGCGCCGCCATGCGATCGGCCACCGCCTGCGCGTAGCCCTGCGGCATCTCGGGCGAGGCTATGGCGACATAGGGCATCGCTTCGGGCGCCTGCGTGCCGGGGACCACGCGATAGATTTCGACCATCTTCACGCGTCCCTGCATCACCTCCGGCACAATCCGATCGCGCACCGCAGCGACGTCGGCGCCGTCGAACGCCGCTGCCGCCAGCACGCCTGCCATTCTCCGGGCGTCGGCCGTCACCCGTTCCTGACGATCGCGGTAGTAGTCGCTCGCGATCAGATCGGCGGCGGTGAGCACTTCCTCGACCGGCGCGCTGAACCAGCGATCGACGCTGTTGCGAATCAGCTCGCTGCCCACGAGCAGGACGAGCACGGCGGGAATGAGCGTCATGCCGAGCAGCACGGCCACGAGCTTCCCACGGAAGCGCGCGAACGGCAGCGCGCGGCGCCGCTCGATGATGAGCTTGATGACGTTGCGCGCGAGCACGAACGTGAGGCCGAGGAGGATCGTGAGGTCGGCCGCCCACAGCCCGTAGAGGACGAATTCGGTGAGAAAGTCGGGAGAGAGTCCGGCCGATCGATTCGCCAGCGCAACAATCCCCGCCAGCGCGGCGAGCAGGACGATCATGCCTGCCAGAATGAGCCGCGGATTGTCGCGCAACGAGCGGCGCGGCGGCACCATGGTCAGCCCTGTCTCATTCCTTGGCGTTCAGCAGATCCTTCAACTCGGTCATGAACTCGCCGATGTCGCGGAAGTGCCTGTAGACGGACGCGAAACGGACGTACGCGACCTTGTCGAGCTTCTTCAGCTCCTGCATGACGAACCCGCCGATCTCGTGGGTGCTGATTTCCTTCTCCGATTTCTCCTGCAGCGTGGCTTCCACGCGGTCGGCCACCGCCTCGAGCGACGCGACGCTGACCGGGCGCTTTTCGCACGCCTTCAGGAGTCCCGCGACGAGCTTCTGGCGCTCGAAGCGCTCGCGGCTGCCGTCCTTTTTCACCACCATGTACGGGATCTCGTCGATCCGCTCGTAGCTGGTAAAGCGCTTGCCGCAGCCGAGACATTCGCGCCGGCGGCGAATGACCTCGCCCTCGCGGCTCTCGCGCGAGTCGACGACCTTATCGCCGAGATGGGCGCAATACGGACACTTCATTCATCAGTACCAAAACCAAACAAGAGATCAAGAGTTCAGGAGCTTTTTGTCTTTTAAGAACATTTCTCCTGACCTCCTGATCTCCTGTTCAAGATTTTCCTTCAGCAGCGACGTGCGCGAGATTGCGCATCCCGCCGAACCCGAGGCCGGCCTGAATCACGAACACGAATCCGAGCACGATCGTCGGCAGCAGCGACACCGCGTGCAGCACCAGGGCCGCACCCACCGCGCGATCGTTGGGCACGCCGTAAAACGACGTCAGCCCTATCTGCACGGCCGCCTCGAAGCCCCCCACGCCGCCGGGCGTCGGCACTGACACGCCGACGATCAGCAGCGCGATGATGAGAAACGTCCCCGTAAACGGAAGGTTGATGCCGAACGCTGTCGTGACGCACCAGATACCCCAGCCGATCGACACCCAGAGCGGAAGCGACAACGCCACCGCCAGCAACAACCGTCGTGGCGTGCGTACGACCGCCAGCCCCTCGGAAAACTTCAACAGCACGGCGGCGAGCTTGTGCGTGATCTTCCCGGGCAGCAGGTGCTCCAGTTTGTACGCCCAGCGCCCCGCCGCCGCCGGATCGCGCGCCGCCACGAACATCGCACCGAGTACCCGCAAACGCGGCGGCGCCGACGACGATGCCGCCGACTTCGACCAGCCAGTACAGACGGCGATCGGCGCGGTCCATGCCCGAATCGAATACCAGGACGTAGGACGCCAGCAGAAACACGCACGTCACCGCATCGAGCACCCTCTCGATGATGATCGTCGCGAATGTGGCGGTCGCGCTCAGGCCTTCCTGGCGCGCCAGCAGAAACGGGCGAATCACCTCGCCGGCCCGCGCCGGCAGCACGGCGCTCGCGGCAAAGCCGATTGTCGTCGTGCGAAACGCCGGACCGAAGCGCGCGTGGCCGATCGGCGCCAGCAGGTACTGCCACCGCAGCGCGCGCAGCACCAGCGTCAGCACCGTGATGGCCGCCGAGAGCGCCAGCAGCCACGGGTTCGCCTGCCGAATTTCCCCCCAGACGATATCGAGATGCGCGCCGCGAAGGAAAAGGGCGAGCAGGCCGACAGAGAGCGCGACAATGACGATCGTGCGAAGCGATTTGCGCATGAGTCCCAGGGGAGAACGGCGCGTCTACTATAAGGGGGGTTGCAGGGAATGCCAAGAACGCATTAGTTGTGGTTGCGGCGTGCCGGCGTCCCCGATAAGATTGGCCCCTTTCGCCTTTTGCCGAGGATCACTATTGGCTGCGCCGTCCCTCATCCTTGAAACCGACTTTAGCGGTCTCACACGCCATAACCAGGGCAAAGTTCGCGACATCTACGCGTTCCCGGAGGACCCGGGCGTGCTCCTGATCGTCGCGACCGATCGCATTTCCGCGTTCGACTACGTCCTGGGCTCCGGCATTCCGGACAAGGGAAAGGTGCTGACGCAACTCTCGGCGTTCTGGTTCGGCGAAACGAGCGACATCGTCCCGAATCACATGCGCTCGACCCGCGTGGACGAGTATCCGGCGGCCACACGGCCCCATGCCGGGGATCTGCACGGGCGGTCGATGCTCGTCAGGAAGACCGAGCCCTTTCCGATTGAGTGCGTCGCGCGCGGCTATCTTTCCGGTTCAGGGTGGAAGGAATACCAGCAGAGCGGCTCGGTCTGCGGCATCAGGCTGCCGGCCGGACTGCGCGAATCGGACCGGCTGCCCGAGCCGATTTTTACGCCGGCCACCAAAGCCACGACGGGACACGACGTCAACATCAGCGAAGACGAAGCCGGGCGGATCGTCGGGCGCGAGGTGATCGAAAAGCTGCGCAACATGACGCTGCGGCTGTACTCTCGCGGCGCCGCGCACGCCGAACACAGGGGCATCATCGTCGCCGATACGAAATTCGAGTTCGGGCGGCTCGTCGACGGCCCGGACGCCGGCGAGATCATTCTCATCGACGAAGCGCTGACGCCCGATTCCTCGCGCTTCTGGCCGCGCGACATCTTCATGCCCGGCGGCCCGCAGCCCAGCTTCGACAAACAGTTCGTGCGCGACTATCTGGAGTCGATCCGCTGGAACAAGCAGCCGCCGGTTCCGAGCCTCCCCGACGACGTCATCAAGAACACCAGCGAGAAAGTACATCCAGGCGTTCCAGCTCCTGACCGGCCTGGACCTCGAATGATGACGGACCGCGACGGATGAACGAAAAACTCCAGCGGCTGATTGACGAAATGGTCGAGCGGGGGGTGCGCTTTCCCGAGGCGTCCCGCGAGTTCGAGCGCCGGTTCATCGCCAAGGTGCTGGCCGAGTCGGACGGCAACCTGTCGAAGGCCGCCGATGCGCTCGGCGTGCACCGGAACACCCTGAGCCGGAAGATCGCGGAGCTGAGGATTAAGCGAAGACCCGGTTAGCAGTCACCCCTTGACAGCGCCAAAAGAGATTGACTAAATTAGCACTCTGGTAAGGCGAGTGCTAAACGTCCGCCTACGCCCCGGGCATCAGCCACGGGGCTACGGCGTGACGCGCCGCCAAAGGTTGTCCTGAACGTCAAGGAAAACACGTTATTCACTCAATCAGCTGGAGCGACCTATGAACGCTAGACCGCTACACGACCGCATCCTCGTTCAGCGCATCGAGGAGGGGGAACAGAAAGTCGGCGGGATCATCATCCCGGATTCCGCCAAGGAAAAACCGCAACAGGGCAAAGTCGTCGCCGTCGGCAACGGCAAGGTCAAGGACGACGGCGGCCGCATCGCCCTGGACGTCAAAGCCGGGGATCTCATTCTGTTCGGCAAGTACTCGGGACAGGAGATCAAGCTCGACGGCGAGGAATACCTCATCATGCGCGAGGACGAAGTCCTGGCCGTGATCGACTCGGGCAGCGGCAAAAAGAAGTAGCGCAGGGCGTTGGCCCTGCCTCAGCTTTACTAATCAGGAGCACACGATGGCAAAACAGATTATTTACGGAGAAGAGTCGCGACAGGCGATTCTTCGCGGCGTCAACCAGCTGGCCGACGCCGTCAAGGTGACGCTCGGGCCGAAGGGCCGCAACGTCGTTCTCGACAAGAAATTCGGATCGCCCACCATCACCAAGGACGGCGTGACCGTCGCCAAAGAGATCGACCTCAAGGATCCGCTGGCGAACATGGGCGCGCAGATGGTGCGTGAAGTGGCGAGCAAGACCTCGGACATCGCCGGCGACGGCACGACCACCGCAACGGTGCTCGCGCAGGCGATCTACCGCGAAGGCGTCAAGAACGTCGTCTCGGGCGCCAATCCGATGGACATCAAGCGCGGCATCGATCGCGCGGTCGAAAAGGTCATCGAAGGGCTGAAAGCCCAGTCCAAGCCGGTGACCGGCAAGATGATCGCCCAGGTCGGCACCATCTCGGCGAACAGCGATGCCGAGATCGGCAAGTTCATCGCTGACGCGATGGAAAAGGTCGGCAAGGACGGCGTCATCACCGTTGAAGAAGCGAAGACGCTCGAGACCTCGCTCGACGTCGTCGAGGGCATGCAGTTCGATCGCGGCTACCTGTCGCCCTACTTCGTCACCGATCCCGAGCGCATGGAAGTGGTGCTCGAGAATCCGGTCATCCTGATCCACGAGAAGAAGATCAGCTCGATGAAGGATCTGCTCCCCGTGCTCGAGCAGGTCGCGCGCATGGGCCGTCCGCTTCTGATCATCGCTGAAGACGTCGAAGGCGAAGCGCTCGCCACCCTCGTCGTCAACAAGCTGCGTGGCACGCTCCAGGCCGCCGCCGTCAAGGCACCCGGCTTCGGCGATCGCCGCAAGGCCATGCTCGAGGACATCGCGACGCTGAGCGGCGGACGCGCCATCACGGAAGACCTCGGCATCAAGCTCGAGAACATCAAGATGGAAGACCTCGGCAAGGCCAAGAAGGTCACCATCGACAAGGACAACACGACGATCGTCGAAGGCGCCGGCAACTCGAAGGACATCGAGGGGCGCGTCAAGCAGATCCGGACGCAGATCGAGGAAACGACCTCGGACTACGACCGCGAGAAGCTGCAGGAGCGGCTGGCGAAGCTCGTCGGCGGCGTCGCCGTCATCAAGGTCGGTGCGGCCACTGAGACCGAGATGAAGGAGAAGAAGGCGCGCGTCGAGGACGCGATGCACGCCACCAAAGCAGCGGTTGAAGAGGGCATCGTGCCCGGCGGCGGCGTCGCGCTCATCCGCGCGGGCAAGGCGCTCGAGGGGATGAAGCTCGAGGGCGATCAGCAGGTCGGCGTCAACATCATCCGCCGGGCCATCGAGGAACCGCTCCGCTGGATCGCGACCAACGCCGGCATGGAGGGTTCGATCATCCTGGCGAAGGTGAAGGACGCCACCGGCTCGACCGGCTACAACGCGCAGGACGACAAGATGGAAGACCTGATTGCGGCCGGCGTCATCGACCCGACCAAGGTCGTGCGCTCCGCGCTGCAGAACGCCTCGTCCATCGCCTCGCTGCTCCTCACCACCGAAGCGCTCGTGGCGGAGATTCCCGAAGAGAAGAAGGAAGCGGCGATGCCCGGCGGCCACGGCGGCGGCATGGGCGGGATGTACTTAATTGCCACAATCGCAATTGACAATCGTCAATTGAGAATCAGCAATAAAAAGGGCCCGGGAGGAGCGATCCTCCCGGGCCTCTTTCGTTGGTGCTTCTCGTTATCGGTGGCACAGGGCTTCAGCCCTGTTCGCAATTACCGCAAAGTGAACGCGATCGCGATCGTGACGAGCACCGCCACCGGCTGGCCTTGCCTCGTACCGGGCGCGAAGCGCCACTGGCGCGCCGCCTTGATGGCTTCCTGATCGAGGCCGAAGGACGAATCGAGCGATCGCACCACGCGGATATTGCCCACCTGGCCGTCGGGGCCGACGATGCACTCGAGCAGCACCTCGCCCTGAATCTTCGCGCGCATCGCCTGCGCCGTGTATTGCGGCTTCACTTCCTTCAGCAGCCGCGGCGTTTCGACGCCGTTGCCGGGACGATAAGCACCGCCGCCGGTACCGCCGCCCCATCCTTCACCGAGACCAGAGCCCCGCCCCGATCCGATACCTGTGCCCACGCCCGTTCCGGCGCCACCGCCGCGACCAAGGCCCAGCGAATCCGAGGTCGGAATCCCTTCCATCGTTCCAGCCTGAGCCAGATCGGCCGATGCCAGCGTCTGCGCGGGGATCGTCAGGTTCTGAAGCGGATCTTCCGGCGGTTTGTCCCTGGGCTGTTCCATTTCCGGCTTTTTCACCACCGGCACGGTGATTTTCTCTTGGCCCTTCAGTTCGACTTTCCTGGGGGGTTCGGGCCTTTGATTTCCGCCGCCGCCGCCACCGCCGCCCGGTCCGGGCACGTCGAGCCAGACGATCTGATCGCTCAGCCTCTCGAGCGTCTGCGTCTGAGGAGGCGCCACCAGGGGATGCATCGCAACCCAGATTGCGAGCGCGAAAAAAGCGAGGTGGATCCCCAGGGACACGCCCAGCGCACCCGTGGAACGCTTGCGCGATTCCTCGAATAGAAATCGAACTTCCGGAGGCGCGTCGGGACGAAAATCGCTCATGTTTGGGAAAGGACGAGGCCTACAAAGCTATTTTGCGCCTTGAACCTCGATGGCGCAAGTTGCAAAACGCGAACCAGCTGCGAAACACCGGTTCCCGGTTCTCGGTGCTGGGGTTTCTGCGGTTCTGGTCCGAAACTTCGGAGCCTGAACCCGGAACGTGGAACCGCCGGTTCTAAACCCGTCCCGTCCAGGCACCAATGGCGGCGTTGCCGCCTCCGTACGAGTGCAGAACGGCCAACGCGTCGGCAGCCCTCGGCTCGCTGTGAATCGCCACCATGACGCCACCGCGGCCCGTCAGCACATGAAAAATCCGGCCGTCGTGCGCCTGAAACCCCACGCGCCGCATGGTGCCGGCGATCCCGATCTTCGTCAGCCCTTGGTCGTCGCCCTGCAGCGCCGCGACGAGGGGACCGCGCGCCATGGCCGGGCCGAGATCGTGGAGATCCAGCGCCTGGGCCGCGCCGAGCGTGCGCTCGATCAAGCCCGACACCTCCGGGGACGCCTTTGCAAGAATTGACAGCGACTCAACGGCAATTCCCTGCTGCCGGAGCGCGTCGACGCCTTTTTCCGCCGACGCAATATCCTGAAAGACCCCGACGGTAAACCGGCCTGTTTCGACGTCCACTGACATGGAACCTCTCAATCTACCAATCTACCAATCTACCAATCTGCGAATTCCCGAAGGCCCTACTCATTCCACGTTGTCAGAATGACCTTCCCGATGCTTTGTCCCGACATCGCGGATTCGACGGCGCGGGCGTCCACCGATCGCGCGTGCGCGCCGAGAAGAATCGCGTCGCCCCTCTCGATCTGCGCGCGCCATCGCTCCGCCTCCGATTCCGACAGGCCGGCCCTGACGAGCGTGCCCTTCAGGTCGCCGGCCACGTGTCCTGCCGCTTCACCGAACTCCGCGGCCAACGGCCCCGCGGCCACGACCGCGCCCGTTCCTGGAAGCCCGATCGCAATCGCGGCGAGTACATATCCACCCAGCTCTCCGAAGCGGGACGCCGTGAGTGAATCTTCCAGCTCCGAGCCGGGGCTTGCATCGATCTGGCTCGCAATCGCCCCCTCGGCCGTATGATCACGCGCGACGACCGACAAGTCGGCGGGACCGAGTCCCAAAGCGTGAAGGGCGCGCGCCGCCTCGGCTGCCCCGCTGACATTTTGAAAGAGCGCCATGACCAGACTGTGCGACATCGCTGATTTAATCTATATCAGCTGACGGCTGAGAGCTAATGTGACGATCGCCATCATCGGCGCGGGCCCGGCGGGGGCGATGGCAGCCCTCCACCTGGCACGCGCGGGTGCGCCGGCCACCTTGTTCGATCCAAGCCATCCGCGCGAAAAGCCCTGTGGCGGAGGACTCACGGGGCGCGCCCTCGCGCTCGTCGCCGATGCCGTCGATATCCGCTCGCTGCCGTCGGTGGTCGTCCGGTCTGCCACCATCGAACTTCCCGCGCCCGCGCGAGACGGCGCCGTTCACGCGGCCGACGTACCGTTGACCGCTGGCGACCACGGCGCCGCGCTCGTCATCGTGAGCCGCATGGTGTTCGATCGCGCGCTGCTCGATGCGGCGGTCTCCGCCGGCGCGCGGCTCATCACGGAAAGAGTCGTCGATGTCTGCAGGCGCGGCTCGCGTTTCATCGTCAAGACCGATCGCGGCGAACACACGGTCGATTGCATCATCGGCGCGGACGGGCCGAACAGCATCGTGCGGAAGAAACTTGCCCGGCCGTTCTCCCGGGGCCAGCTTTCGGTGGCCGCCGGCTACTTCGTGCGGGGCGCCACGTCGTCGGCCATCGTCATCAAGTCGATGCGCGAGCAGCCGGGCTACCTCTGGTCGTTTCCGCGGCCCGATCATCTCGCGGTCGGCATCTGCGCGCCGGCTGCCCATCGCGTGTCATCGACTCTTCTGCGTAAGCAGTCGCATGCCTGGATCAGCCAGCACGGGCTCGACCGCGGCGCCACGCTCACGCCCTATGCGTGGCCCATCCCCAGTGTCGGCGACCGCGACGCGATGTGCATGCCACTCGCAGGACCCGGATGGATGCTGGTGGGCGATGCCGCGGGGCTGGTCGATCCGCTGACGCGCGAGGGCATCTACTACGCGCTCCTGTCGGCGCAGTGGGCGGCGGACGCCCTCGCCACAGGGTCGCCAGAGCGCGCGGCCAGCCGCTACACCTCGCGGGTCGACCAGGAAATCAGGCCCGAGATCGCGCGCGCCGCCCGCCTGAGCGGCCCGTTCTTCAGCCCCGCCTTCTCGACGCTCCTGGTTCGGGCCCTGCAGGAAAGCGGCGCCATTCGTGACGTCTTCGTCGATCTGGTCACCGGCGTCCAGTCCTACCGCGGCCTGCGGCGGCGCCTGCTCGCCACCCGCGAATGGGCCCTGGCCGCGCGCGCAATTCGGCTGCTCCTGGCCCCTCGGTTTGGCAGGTACAATGAACAGCGTCGGTTAATCCAAGGAGTCACACATGGGTCCTCTCGGTATGCCGGAGCTCCTCATCATCCTGTTCATCGTCGTGCTGATTTTCGGTGCGAACCGTCTGCCCCAACTCGCAACCGGCATCGGCAAGTCGATCCGCAACTTCAAGGACGGGATGAAAGAGGGCGAGAACGACAAGAACGGCTAGCGCCGCCCGCGCTTAGACTTCAGGCGCTCGCGACGGCCAGGCCGCCCGCTGCGGCGCTTCGGCTGGCGGCGCTGTTCATGCTTGGGCCGTGCTTTGCTTCGACGAGGCCCGCGGCGTCTTTCATCGCTCCTCACCGTCTCCAGGATTTCCACAAGCCCCAGATCAATCTGCCGCCGCTCCATGTCGACGCGGACCACCTGCACGTCCACGCGATCGCCGAGCTGATAGACCTTGTGCGTGTTCTCCCCACGCAGCGAGTGGCTCTTTTCGAGAAAGCGATAGTAATCGTCCGCCATGCTCGAGACGTGCACGAGCCCTTCGACGTAGTGCTCGACGAGCTGGACGAAGAGTCCGAACGCCGCCACGCCGGTGATGTACCCCTCGAACTCGTCGCCGACCTTGTCGGCCATGAAGCGCACCTTCTTCCACTGCACGAGCTCGCGCTCGGCCTCGTCGGCACGCCGCTCCATCTCCGATGAATGGCGCGCGACCTCGGGCAGGTCGGCTTCCAGTTCCTCGACCCGTTCGGCGTCGACGCCCTTGTGCCGAAGCTCCCGCAGCATCCGATGGACGACGAGATCGGGGTAGCGGCGGATGGGTGACGTGAAATGCGTGTACGAGTCGGCCGCGAGGCCGAAGTGGCCCAGGTTCCGCTCGGCGTACCTCGCCTTCTGCATCGTGCGCAGCATGAGAAACGCAATCGGGCGCTCCTCGGGTTTGCCGTGCAGCTTCTCGAGCAGTCGCTGAAAGTGCCTCGGGCGCACCGCGCCGGGCGGCGCGGCGAGCGAACAGCCGAAGCCCGAGATGAACTCTTCGAACTCCTCGACCTTCAACACGTCCGGCTGCTCGTGGATGCGATAGAGGCAGGGCATGCCGCGCCCTTCGACGAACGACGCGACGGTCTCGTTCGCCAGGAGCATGAACTCCTCGATCAGCTTGTGGGCGATATTGCGTTCGGCTTCGACGATCGACTCCACGCGGCCGGCCTTGTCGATGATGACCTCGGCTTCGGGCAGGTCGAAGTCGATCGATCCGCGCCGCTTCCGCCGTCCGTTCAGGACGTGGAACAGTTCGGCCATCAGCCGGAATTTCGGAACCAGGTCGCGGTACTGCTGCATCAGTTCCGGCGGCCTGGTCGTCAGTATCGCGTTCACGTCGGTATAGGTCATCCGCGCGGCGGTGTTGATGACGCCGTCGTGGAACTCGGAGCGCACGACCGAGCCGGTGGCATCGATCTCCATCAGGCACGACTGGACCAGGCGGTCGACCCGCGGGTTCAGGCTGCAGATGCCCGTCGCCAGCTCCGACGGAAACATGTGCACGGCGCGCTCCGGGAAATACACCGACGTCGCACGCTCGTAGCCTTCCAGATCGAGCGCGCTGCCGTCGGTCACATAGTGGGCGACGTCGGCGATGTGCACGCCCAGCCAGTAGTGGCCGTTCGGCAGCAGCTCGATGCTGATCGCGTCGTCGAAATCGCGCGCGTGCTCGCCGTCGATGGTGACCGTCACGGTCGTACGGAAATCCGTGCGCCCGACGATGTCGTCGGGGCCGACCGGCGCGAACCTGAGAGCCTCTTCGATGGCGGCCTCGCCGTGCGCGTCGGGAATGCCGAACTTGCGGATGATGATTTCCGTGTCGACGCCCTGCTCGTCGATATCGCCGAGCACCTCGACCACCTTCCCGACCGGGCCGCGCGCGGCGGTGGGCCACGTCGTGATCTGGACGAGCACCATCTCGCCCCGCTCGGCCTCACCCGACTGCCCGGACGGCACGTGCACGTCGCTCGCAATCCGTCGATCGAAGGGCTGGACGAAGCCGAGGCCCGAGTCGTCGATGTCGAAACGGCCGACGATCGTCGTGTTCCCGCGCGCGAGCACGCGGATGATGCGTCCCTCGACGCGGTCGTCGCCCGTCCGGCGCTCGATGCGCGCGAGCACGCGATCCCCGTGCATCGCGTCCTTGATGTTCATCGCGGCGACGTACACGTCGGGTGCGTCGCCACCCGCCTTGTCGGGCACGACAAAGCCGTAGCCGGCCGCGTGCATCTGCAGGCGGCCCACGACGAGATCCATTTTGTCGGGCAGCCCCACGCGGTCGCCTTTGGTCTCAACGAGCTCGCCCGCCGACACCAGCGCCTTGACCAGGCGTCGAAACGTCGCGCGTTCTTCCCGGGGAATTTTCAGAATGCGAAGCAACTCTCTGGGAGTTGCCGGGTGTGTGACTTTCTCACGTAGCAATTTGACGATTTGTTCTCTGGATAGCATTGGTAATAGTGAAGACTGAAACTAAAAACTAGAAACTAAAAACTGGAGACTAAAAACTGATGACTGAAAACTGACGACTGAAAACCGACTAACGAAACAGGACGACCTGCAGATCGCCCACGTTGGTTGTCGACGGTCCGGTGATGATGAGGTCGTCGAGATGCTGGAAAAACGCGTAGGCGTTGTTGTCGGCGAGATACGCTTCGACGTCGAGCGATTGTTGACGGGCACGGTGGAGGGTCGTGCGGTCCACATAGGCGCCGGCCGCGTCGGTCGGACCATCGATCCCGTCGGTGCCGATGCTGGCGAGCGCGACCTCGCTCGAGTCGGCGGCGAGCGCCTGTGCGACCGACAAGGCCAGTTCCTGATTGCGTCCCCCCTTGCCCGTGCCCACGACTTTGACGGTCGTTTCGCCGCTCGCGATGACAGCCAGCGGCCGCGTTCCAGCCTGCGCACGCAACCGGGCGCGGTCCAGCACGATCGGCCCCATTGTGCGGGCGTCGCCCACGATCGGCTCTTCGCTCAGCACGACCTCGTAGCCGAGCTGCCGCGCCGCCTCTGCGGCGCCTTTCATCGCGTCGAATCGTCCGCCGATGACGCGCGTGAACGATCGCGTCAAACCGCGATCGCCGGCCTTGGGCGTCTCGGCGATCTTCCCCTCGAGACCGGCCCGGAGGTAGTCCTTCGCCGGCTGCGTGAGCTGACGTTCGACGCCGAACCGCTCGATGTAGCTCCAGGCATCGCGGTAGGTCGACGGATCCGGCACGGTCGGGCCCGACCCGATGACGCTCAGGTCGTCACCAACGACGTCCGAAATCGCAAGGCACACGGTCGCGGCCGGCGCGGCCGCCGCCAGGCGTCCGCCCTTCACCGCCGACAGGTGCTTGCGGATCGTGTTGAGCGCGGTAATGTCGGCGCCGCCCTTGAGCAGCGCGTTGACGGCCGTGCGCTTGTCCTCGAGTGTCAGGTCGCCGGCGGGGACCGCCATCAACGCCGACGCGCCGCCGGACAGCAGCACGACCAGGACGTCGCCCGGATCGCTGTGACGGGCGACCTCCAGCGCACGGCGCCCCGCCGCGACGCTGCGCTCGTCGGGCAGCGGATGGCTCGAGGGGATCCATTCGAGCATCGGCGGCAGTGCGATCGGCAGATGCGTCCCGATGACAATGCCGTCGCGGATGCGATCGCCGGCGATGCGCGCGAACACGTCCGCCATGAACGGCGCCGCCTTGCCGACCGCGATGACGCGCAGCGTCTTCCCCTCCAGCCGCGACGCAATGCTGATGAGACGGACGGCGCGATCGATCAGGTGGTGGGGAGACGCAGCTTCGATCGCCGCGCGAGCAATAGTCAGAACGTGTTGGCGAAAATCGGGCAGGGCGAAAATCTCAGTGAACGTTCTTGGGATCGGTCCAGCCCGACAGTCCCGTCACGACGTTGAACTTCCGAAGCAGACCGCTGACGAGCTGGTCGGCGTCTTTCTTCGTTGAGAGCTGTTCGAGTTGGGAAATGATGCGGGTGAGGGCGGCTTCGACCGAAGTGATGGCGCTGACTGAATAATACTCGCGCTGTTTTTCGAGACAGCGTCGATGTTTCAGGAACTCCTCCCGATAGAACTCGGTGAGGTTGGTCCCGGGTCTTGCCTTCGGTTGCGCCATTGAGGGATGGATCCAGTCTACGAAGGGGCCGGAGACCTGTCAACGAGTTTCATCATCCTCCCACGCGCGGCACGTGGGTTCGACGGGCGAAGACGGCACTACCGAGGCGCGACTGAAGTCGCGCCCTACTCGGCCACTTCGCGCGTGCCGGTCGCGGCGATGAATCCACCGAGCGATCCGACCGCCATGCCCGCCAGCAGAAGTCCCGCGGCGGCGGGAAACGAGAGAAACACCAGCGATCCCGGATCGATGGCGGCCTCGACGAGGGCCCCGGCCCGGCTCCGGACCACAAGAAATGTGATCCACAGCACGACCAGCGCCACGATCGCGCCGATGCCCCCCTGAATCAGTCCTTCGACCACGAACGGCCCGCGAATGTACGCGATTGGCGCTCCGACCAGTTGCATGATGTGAATCTCTTCGCGCCTGGCCACCAGGGCGAACCGCACGACGCTGGCCACCGTGAGAGCCGCGGCAAACACCAGCATGGCGGCCAGCGCGAATCCGCCCGTCCGTACGGCGCCGGCCGCACGCATCAACCGCTCGATCCACTGCCGGTCGTAGCGCACGTCGGCGACGCCCGGCAAGCCGGCCGCGCTCCGTGCGAGCGATTCGATTTCGGACGGGCTCGCCTCCGGGCGCAAACGAATCTCGAAGGAGGCCGGCAGCGGGTTGGCCGGCAAATCCCCCGCGGCATCCGCGAGCGTGGGAAAATTCTGCCTGAAGCGGCGAAGCGCTTCCTCTTTCGAGACCGGCTCTGCCGCACCCACGACCGTGCTCTCCCGCAGCGCCTTCTCGACCGCGCTTCGCTCGTCTGCGGTGACCGTGTCTGCGAGGTAGACCGAAAATTCTGCAGCGTTCTGCCAGCGCGCGAACAGGCGCTCCAGGTTGCTGGTCAGAATCAGGAATGCGCCCAGCACGATAAACGCGACCGCAATCGTCGCGGTCGCGATGGCGGCCGTCTTCAGGCCGCGCATGAGGCTCGCCAGCGCCTCGTCGAAGAAATATTTAAGCGCCCGCATTGCTTCCAGACGCCGTCGTCGCGCGCTCGTCGGCGTCGATCAGCCGGCCGTGATCGATTGCGATCGCGCGGCGACCGACACGGTGGATCAAATCGCGATCGTGGGTGGCGATGAGGACGGTGGTCCCGCGCGCGTTGACCTCGCGGAACAGGTTCATGATGTCGAGCGACAGGTCGGGATCGAGGTTGCCGGTCGGCTCGTCGGCGAGGATGAGCATGGGATCGTTCACCAGCGCGCGGGCGATCGCGATGCGCTGCTGTTCGCCGCCCGACAGTTCCTGCGGGTACGCGTTCATCCGGTGCTGGAGCCCGACCCACTTCAGTACTCTGAAACGTCTTGCGCTGCTGGGTCGAGACGGGCGCGCCGAGGACACGCGGCACGATCGACACGTTCTCGAGCACGGTCTTGCGCGGAATCAGCTTGAAGTCCTGGAACACGAATCCCACGCTGCGCCGGTACGCCTGCACCTGGCCGGGCGTCAGCCTGGCGAGATTCCGCCCGGCGACGGTGACCGCGCCGTCGCTCGGCAGGCTTTCGCGCAGCAGCAGGCGCAGGAACGTCGACTTGCCCGCGCCGCTGGGGCCGGTGAGGAACACGAACTCACCCTTCTCGACGCGGATCGAGAGGTCGCGCAGCGCGTACACGCCACGGCTGTAAAGTTTTGAAAGATGATGGGTTTCTATCAAGAGCCGCTGTGAATATTCTACCGGTCGAGCTCCCGGCGCAATAGCTCATTCACCAGCTTCGGGTTCGCCTTGCCCCCCGTTTGCTTCATCACCTGGCCGACGAGGAACCCGAACGTGCCGGTCTTGCCGTTGCGAATCTGTGCAACGGCGTCCTGATTCGCCACGAGGACCTCGCGCACGCTAGACAGGATCGCCTCCTCGTCGCCGATTTGTGCCAGCCCGTCGGCGGCCACGATATCGTCGGCGCTGCGCCCAGTGTCGTACATCTTCTCGAACACCGTCTTGCCGATCGACGCGCTGATGGTCGACCGATCGACGAGCCCGATCAATCCCGCCAGCGCCGCGGCCGACACGCGCTGCCGATCGAAACGCTCGCCCAGATCGTTGAGCTTCCTGGCGACCTCACCGGACACCCAGTTGAACGCCGCGCGCGGATGGCCCGACGCTCTGGCGGTTTCCTCGAAGAGCGCGACGAGCTCGGTGTTCTCGAGCGCCGTCACTTCCTGTTCTGACAACGCATATTCGGCCATCACGCGCTGGCGCCGCGCGTCGGGCAGCTCGATGATCGAGCCGCGAATCGCGTCGATGCGCTCGCGCGACAGGAGGACCGGCGGAAGATCGGGCTCGGGAAAGTAGCGATAGTCGTGGGCGTCTTCCTTGGTGCGCATGGAGAACGTCTCGCGCGCGTTCGCGTCCCACAGCCGCGTCTCCTGCACGACGGTGCCGCCGTGATCGAGCACGCCGATCTGGCGGTCGATCTCGTACTCGAGCGCTTTTTCGAGGTAGCGGAAGGAGTTGATGTTCTTCACTTCCGTTTTCGTCCCGAGCGTTTCGACGCCTGCCGGCCGCACCGACACGTTGGCATCGCAGCGCAGGCTCCCCTCTTCCATGTTGCCGTCGTTCACGCCGATCGCGATGAGAATCTCGCGCAGTCTCCGGAACGCGTTGGCGGCGTCGGCGGCCGAGCGCAGATCGGGCTCGGTCACGATTTCGATGAGCGGCGTGCCGCTGCGATTGAAATCGAGATACGTCTTGCGGTCCGAGTCGGCGAACCCCTCGTGCAGCGACTTGCCGGCGTCTTCTTCCATGTGGACGCGGGTGATGCGCACGCGCCTGCTCGCGCCGCCGGCCGTAAACTCGAGCACTCCGGCGGTCGCGAGCGGCAGTTCATATTGCGAGATCTGATAGCCCTTCGGCAGGTCGGGATAAAAGTAGTTCTTACGGGCAAAAATCGACTGTTCCTGAACGGCGCAGTCGAGCGCCAGCGCGGCCTTGGCGGCAAATTCGACCGCCCGGCGGTTCAGGACCGGCAGCGCGCCGGGAAACCCCAGGCAGACCGGGCAGACGCTGGTGTTGGGGGCGTGGCCGAACCGGGTGCTGCACCCGCAGAAAACCTTGGTATTTGTGAGCAGGCGGGCATGGACTTCGAGGCCAATTACCGGTTCAAATCCCACGAGCGGTGATGCTATCATCTTTGTGTCAGATTTCCGGGCCCCATTCCCTGTAACCGCCTGTAAATGAAAGGCCAGCACAGTCGTATCCATGAGTAGGCACGATCAGATGGCAGCCGGCGGCTCCGCCCTTTCAGCTCCCGCAGAGGGATCCCGCGGCGAGAACACGCTCGCCACGCCGGGCGCGGCTCGTCCCGCGGATGTTGAATCGACGCTGGCCGGACAGACCCAGGACTTCCTCGCCGCGGGCAACGACCACGCGGCGCGCGACGTGTTTACGCAAATCGTCACCCGTCAGCAGCGCCGGGCGTCGCGCATCGCCTGGCACTATCTGCGCGACGTGGCCGAGGCCGACGAGGCCGTCCAGGACGCCTTCGTCAAGGCGTACACCCACATCGCCTCGTTCCAGCGGCATCTCTCGTTCGAAGTCTGGTTCACGCGAATCCTGATCAACGGCTGTCTCGATCGCCAGAAAGCGCGGGCACGGCGTTCGCGCTGGCTGCTGCCGGTTGGCGACGCCGGACGCCGCGATCAGAACGCGATCGAGCGTGCCACGCGGCCGACCGATCGCACGCCCGAGGCCGAGCTCATGGCGCGCGAATGGCGCGATGCGCTCATCGCCGCCGTGCAGAAACTGCCCGATCGCCAGCGCCTCGTCTTCATGCTCTGTCACTACAACGATCATTCGACCCGCGACGTCGCGGCGATGACCGGATTGAACGAATCGACTGTGAGGGTTCACTTGTTCCGCGCTATCCGCAAGCTCCGCACGGCCATGGAAGGACAGCGTCATGCGCTTTGAAGACCGCATCGCTCCCATCAAGGGGGCGCATCTGTCTGACGACCAGCTGATGGAAACCTACGTGCTCGCCAGCGAGAACCAACACATCAGTGCCTGCCGCCAGTGCGCCGCGAGGCTCGACGAGCTGGTGCGCACGCTGCACGATATGCACGAAGCCGCCGTCCGCGAGGCCGACAGCGCGTTCGACGCGGACCGGCTGCACGACCAGCGCGAGCGCATCATGCGGCGCATCGAGCGGCACGATCATCCTGCCGCGGTCGTCGCGTTTCCGCACCGCACCGTCACGCACCCGGCCGTGCATCGCCTGCTGGGTCCGGCGCGGCGCTGGGTCGCGGGCGCGGCCGCCGCCGGGCTGGCGGCCGGCATGTTCCTGGGCTTTGCCATGGATCGGCGCATGCACTATGCGGCCGCCAATCAGGCCCTCCAGCAGTCGGCGATCACGCGCGCGGCCGCCTGGCAGATCGCCGACGCTCGTGACGAGCAGTTGCTCAACGAAGTGGACGAGGCCCTGGTCGGCTCGCGCGTTCGCGAAATGCGGCCGGACCTGGGCGCCATCGACTTCATGACGACCCCGATCGAGATCGCCGAAGTGAGCTACCTTCGTTGACGAGCGAGCGTTGCGTCCGCCCGACAAGACCATGACCTCCTCGCTCGTGTTTCGAAAGGGCCTCGACCTGAAAGACATGGTCGCGGCGGAACTGAATCAGAACTACCACAGCGATCTCGTCGAGCAGATCAAAGCGGAGAACTTTCAGTTTCGCGAGGGGCGGCTCACCGTCCATCTCGCGCGCGAGTTCGGATTCTGTTACGGAGTGGACCGCGCGGTCGACTACGCGTACCAGACGCGCGAGCGCTTTCCCGATCGCCGCGTCTTCCTGACCGGCGAGATCATCCACAACCCGCACGTGAACGATCGGCTGCGCAGCAAGGGCATCCAGTTCCTGACCGACGCGGTGGAACGCGAGCCTCTTGGTCCGCATGACGTGGTGGTGCTGCCCGCCTTCGGCGTCACCACCGCGGAAATGCAGCGGTTTTCCTCTATCGGCTGCGTCATGGTCGATACCACCTGCGGGTCGGTGCTGAACGTGTGGAAGAACGTGAAGCGATACTCGCAGGAGGGCCTCACGTCGGTTATTCACGGGAAGGTCTGGCACGAGGAGACGCAGGCGACCGCGTCGTACGCGCTCGACTGCGAGGGCGGGCACTTTCTGGTCGTGCTGGACCTGCACGAGACCGCCGAGGTGTGCCGCTATATCCGGGAGGGCGGCGATCGCGACGCCTTCCTCGCGCGATTTCGCGATGCCGTGTCGCCGGAATTCGACCCCGACCGCGACCTGGCGCATATCGGCCTGGCCAACCAGACGACCATGCTCATGTCCGAGTCGCTCCAGGTTCAGGAACTTCTCCGGCAGGCCATCGTGGACCGGTACGGGCCCGACGAGGCCGGCGCGCGATTCCGCGCGTTTGACACCATCTGCAGTGCCACCCAGGACCGCCAGGACGCCGTCGTGGCGCTCTTAAGGGACCAGCCGATCGACCTCATGGTAGTCATCGGCGGCTACAACAGCAGCAACACCTGCAATCTCGCGCGAATTTGCGCCGAAAAGGTGCCTACGTTCCACATTGCCGACCCCGAATGCCTGCAGTCGGCGACGACCATCCGCTACAGGCCGGCCGGGGGGAAAATCGAGGTGGAGGCCACCGGATGGCTCCCCCCTCTGGGAAACGTGTCGGTTGGGCTGACATCCGGGGCTTCGACTCCCGACAATCTTGTAGGAACGGCGGTCAGGCGGCTCGGGGCGCTCTGCAACTCGTAAACACCCTGTATACCGGCGTCGTATTTAGGGTTAGTAACCGGCAGAGGTAAATTCAATGCGAACAATTTTGACCCTCGCGATCATCGGTGCTCTGGCTGTGCCGGCGGGCCTGGCTGGCCGGCTCGAGGCTCGCGAACAGGACAAGTCGTCGAGCGCCCACTCCAGCGCGCGTCCTCCCTCGAACTGGTGGAAGACGCAGAAATACATGCAGGAGCTGAAGCTCACGGCCGAGCAGTCGTCGGAAATCGAGCAGATCGTGCAGACCTCGATGACGAGGCTCAGGGCCGACAAGGACGACCTCGACCGCGCGCAGGGCGATTTCCGCATCCTCATGGAGCAGCCGCACGCAGCGCAGCGCGAGCTGTTGAAAGCCGCCGAGCGTCTGGAGATGGCGCGCTTCCTCATCAGCAAGGAACGAACGCAGATGCTCGTGCGGATTCACAGCGTGTTGACGCCCGACCAGCGGAAGGGCCTCGACGCCATCGCGAAGCGGCACGAGGCGGAACGCCACCGCCAGAGCCAGAACCAGGGCCAGAAGTAGCTTTCAGACCTGTTCAACAACAACCAAGTGTCCGGCGCCTGCCGGGCCCGATTGATGGAGCGTGGGAATGTTGGGAAGAAAGTTCGTCGCGTCGGCGTCGTTACTGTTGCTCGTCTCGGGGACCGTTCACGGCCAGACCAAGGCCGCCGACACGGCGCGAACCGATGACCTGGTGAAGCAGGCCGTCGAACGGTACGCCGCCGGGCTCGACGCGGCCCGCTCGCGCGCCGCGCAGCAGCCGGCCGATGCCGCGTCGGTGCCGTTGACGCTGGAAGAGGCCGTCCGGCGCGCCGTCGACAACAACCTCGAGATTGCGGTCGAGCGGCTGAACCCGCAGACCTTCGATTTCACCCTCGCGTCGTTCCGCGCGAACTACAAGCCGACCGCGACCTCCGCGTTCGGACGCCGCGACAACGTGCGGCCGCCGACGAACCTGCTGAACCCCGGCAGTCCGAACGTGTCGACGATGACCTACAACGCCGGCATCACGAAGAATCTGCAGTGGGGCGGCGGCACCATGACGCTCGGCTTCAACAACTCGAAGGTCGTGTCGCCAACCGACCAGCTGGCCTCGTTCGATCCGCAGTACAACAGCTCGTACCTGATGAGCTATGCGCAGCCGCTGCTGCGCGGATTCAAGATCGACCAGACACGGCAGCAGATTGCGACGACCGAAATCAACCACAGCAACGCCGAACTGAACCTGAAGGCGCGCACGACCAATACGCTCGCCCTGGTGCGCTCCTCGTACTGGGATTACGTGTTCACGATCCAGGCGGTCGCGGTCGCTCGGGAATCGCTCTCGCTCGCGTCGAAGCTGCTCTCGGACAACAAGATTCGCGTGGAAGTCGGCACGATGGCGCCGATGGACGTGGTCCAGGCCGAGGCGGAAGAAGCCACACGCCTCCAGGCGCTGACGACGGCGACGGCGACGATGCGGACGGCGGAACTGTCGTTGAAGCGTCTCATCGTGAGCGGCACGAACGATCCGCTCTGGGCGCAGCACATCGAACCGACCGACCGTCCGGACTACCAGCCCACCGCGATCGACGTCGAAGGCGCGGTGCGGACGGCGTTGCAGCAACGCACCGATTTGATGATCGCCCGGAACAACTTCGAGAGCAACAACGTGCTGTTGAAGTACCAGAGCAATTCCGCGCTGCCCGACGTCGATGCGCTCGTCACCTACGGCGCGTCCGGCCTCGGCGGCACGCAGTACAACTTCACGGGCGGCGGCCTCGATCGCGTGCGCCAGGGCATCGCCGTGCAGGGCGGCTACAACGACGCGCTCGGCACGCTGCTTGGCCGCGACTACCCCAACTGGCAGTTCGCCCTGAACGTCAGCTATCCGATCGGCGGCAACAACTTCGAGGCACAGGCCGCGCGCACGAAACTGCTCATGCAGCAGAACCAGGCGCAGATTCGCGCGACCGAGCTCAGCATCGCCACCGAGGTGACCAACGCCGCGCTGCAGGTCACCAACAGCATGGAGGCGCTGGCCGCGTCGCAGAAAGCGCGCGAGCTGTCGCTGCGCCGTCTCGACGCCGAGATGAGCCGCTTCGACGTCGGCATGTCGAACAACTACCAGGTCGTGCAGATGCAGCGCGACCTTCGCGAAGCTCAGAATTCCGAACTGCGCGCGCTCTTGAACTATCGGAAGGCGCTTGTCGAGTTCGACCGCGCGCAGCAGGCGGGCGCGCGCTAGAGAGGTCCGCGTTTTTTCATATGCGCAAATACGGCATCATCTTGCTGCTCCTCGTCGTCACCGGCGGCGCGGCAGTCTATTACTTCTCGGGTGACCGCGCCGACGCGGCCGCGCAGGCCGAGGTGCAGCGCGAGGCACGCGCGCAGCGTGGCGGCGGTGGCGGTGGTGGTGGCGGCAGCTTTGGCGGGGGCGGCGGCGGATTCGGCCGCGGTCCACGTCCGCCCATGACCGTCGAGCTCGCGCCTGTCACGCGCAGGCTGATGACCGACACCATCATGGTCGTCGGCAACCTCGTCGGCGACGCCACGGTCGACGCGGTCCCGCGCGCACAGGGCCGTCTCGAAGCGGTGTACGTGAAGCTTGGCGATTCGGTGCGCCGCGGGCAGGCGATTGCCAAGCTCGAAGATCGCGAGATCGTCGAGCAGATCAATCAGGCGGAGGCGACCTACAGCGTGTCGGAGGCGACGATCCGGCAGCGGCAGGCCGACTTGAAGCTGGCGCAGAACAACATGGATCGCTCGAAGAGCCTCTACGAACGCGACCTGCTGCCCCGCCAGACGTTCGACGATACCGACGCGCGCTACCAGGCGGCGATGGCGCAGCTCGAGCTCGCGCAGGCGCAGATGGCGCAGGCGCGCGCGCGCCTCGACGAGCTGAAGATCAACCTCGCGAACACCACCATCACCGCCCCGGTCGACGGGTTCATCGGCAAGCGCACGCTCGATCCGGGCGCCAGCGTCGGCGTGAACACGTCGTTCATGTCCGTGGTCGACATCCGCACGGTGCGCCTCGTCATCAACGTCGTCGAAAAGGAATTGCGAAGAATTCAGCAGGGCATCGACGCCGACGTCCAGGTCGACGCGTATCCCGACGAGCATTTCAGGGGGCGCGTCGCGCGGCTGGCGCCGATTCTCGATCCGGCGACGCGGACGGCACAGGTGGAGATCGAGATTCCGAATCCCGGCTACCGCCTGAAGCCCGGGATGTACGCCCGCGTGGTGTTCACGGTCGAGAAGCACGACAACGCCCTCGTGGTGCCCACGGCCGCGGTGGTCGACCTCCAGGGAAAAATGGGAGTCTGGGTGCCGGGCGAAGGCGATCAGCCGTCGTTCCAACCCGTGACGATTGGCATCGAGGGGCAGGAGTTTACCGAGCTCACGACTGGGGTGACCGAAGGTCAGAAGATTATTTCAACAGGTGCGGCCGGCCTCCGTGCTGGCGATCGCATCGTGCTGGTCGGACAGCGCGCCGGGGGCGGCGGTCGTGCCGGTGGCCGTGGTGGCCGTCGTGGCGATGGTGCGCCGGCCGACGGCGTGAACGCGAACCGGGGACAGCAGTCCGGGAATCAGGGACAGCAGAAATAGAGCAGGTTATTTCGGTGGCACAGCCCTTCAGGGCTGTCCAACGTTGGAGCAGCAATGAGTATTCCGCGCATCGCAATCGCCCGTCCCGTCACGATGTTCATGATCAGCGCGATCATCATCCTGCTGGGCGGGATCTCGGTCACACGCCTTCCGGTCGATCTGCTGCCCGACGTGACGTATCCCACCGTCAGCGTCATCGTGCGGTATCCGGGCGTCGGACCGCAGGAGATTGAGCAGCTCATCACGCGGCCCATCGAGCAGACCGTGAGCGCCGTCGCCGGGCTCGAAGAGTTGAACTCCTCGTCCAACGAGGGGTCCAGCCGCGTGTCGCTGTCGTTCGCGTGGGGCACGGACCTGAGCGAGGCGATGGACGACATGCGCATGCGGCTCGACCGCGTTCGCGGCCGCCTGCCGCTCGAGGCCGAGCCGATGCAGATCTTCCGGCAGGACTCGAATGCGATGCCGATCATGAGCCTCGGCATCGAAGGCAACTACGACCGCGTCACCCTGCGCGAGATGGCCGAAAACCAGATCGGCCCGCGTCTCGAACGCGTGGACGGCGTGGCGGCCGTCACCACCATGGGCGGGCTGCGCCGGCAGATTCACGTCCAGTTGTCGAAGGAAAAGATCGCCGCGCTCGAACTGCCGGTCGAGCGCATCTCGGCGTTGCTCCGCTCTGAAAACCAGAACACGCCCCTTGGCGAGGTCAACCAGGGCGAGCGCACGTACCTCCTGCGCAGCCAGGCGCAGTTCCAGAGCCTCGACGAGATCCGCAACCTCGTGCTGATGACCCGCGGCGGCGTCCCCATTTACGTGCGCGATGTCGCCGAGGTCGTCGACACGACCGAAGACGTACGCTCGCTCATGCGCATCAACGGACGCGCGGGGGTGCGGCTCTCGGTGCAGAAGCAGTCGGGCACCAACACGGTTCAGGTGGCCGACGGCATCCGTGCCGAGATCGACCGCATCAACACCGAAATGCCCAACATCAAGCTGAACGTGCTCGACGACAGCTCGGTCTACATCAAGCGATCGATCGGCTCCGTGCAGGAGCACGCGCTGCTCGGCGCCGGGCTCGTGACGCTCATCATCTTCTGCTTCCTGCGCAGCTTCCGCTCGACGCTCATCGTCTGCACGTCGATCCCCATCTCGGTGGTCGGCACCTTCGCGCTGCTCTACTTTGCCGGCTACACGCTGAACATCATGACGTTCGGCGGGCTCGCGCTCGGGATAGGCATGGTCGTCGACGCCGCTATCGTCGTGCTCGAGAACGCCTACCGCCACATGGAGCACGGGAAGGACGCCAGGACGGCGGCCATCGAGGGCAGCGAGGAAGTGTGGGGCGCGATCGTCGCGTCGATTCTCACGCACATCGCGGTGTTCGTGCCGCTGCTCTTCCTGACGGGCATCTCGAGCATCCTCTTCAAGCAGCTTTCGGTCGTCGTCATCTTCTCGCTGCTGATGTCGCTCCTGGTCGCGGTCACGCTCGTGCCGGTGCTCTGCGCGAACCTGCTCAAGCTGCCGCCGCCCGAATCCGAGCGGAAGGGCATCGGCGGGCGGCTCTTCACGATGAGCGAACGATTCCTCGAGGGCATGGACGACGCGTATCGCCGCTTCCTGCACAAGGCGCTCGAGCATCGTCCGATCGTGGTGGCCATCGGCGCGGGGTCGGTCGTCGCCGCGGTCGTCATGTTCCCGCTCCTCAATACCGAGCTGGCGCCGCAGACCGACGAGGGCGTCGTGTCGGTATCGGCCGAGCTCGCCGCCGGCACGCGCATCGAGCGCACCGACGCCATCATGGCGAGACTCGAAGAGATGACGCGGCAGCTCGTGCCCGAGGCGGAGACCTTTATCGCCAGCGCCGGCTCGGGTGGCGGCGGTGGTGGCGGTGGCGGATTCGGCGGCGGCGGCACCAGCCGCGGCTTCATTCAGATGTTCCTCGTGCCCAAGGACAAGCGCACACGGTCGAGCGACCAGATTGCGTTCGACCTGCGGCGCCAGTTGTCGGGCATCCCCGGCGTCATCGTGCGCGCCAATGCCAGCGGCGGCAACAACCAGATCACCCGGCTCATGTCCGGCGGCCAGGGCAACGACAGCCGCATGGCGGTCGAAATCCGCGGTGAAGATCTGGAAGCGGCGCGCCGCATCGCGCTCGAAGTGCAGGACCTGCTGCAGACGACGCCCGGAATCGCGGATCCGCGCCTCGCGCGCGACGAAGCACGCCCGGAGCTTGCGGTGCAGGTGGATCGGCCCAAGGCGGCCCTCTTCGGTCTGAATACCACCACGGTTGCGAACACGATCCGCACGAACGTCGCGGGAACCATCGCGGCGCAGTTCCGCCAGGGCGGCTACGAATATCCCATCATCGTCCGCCTCAAGCTGGAAGATCGAGAGTTCGTGTCGGACGTCAACGACGTGATGGTCAACACCGCCAGCGGCGTGTCGCTGCCCGTCAAGAACGTCATGCAGATTCAGTCTCAGCTCGGACCGAGCCAGATCGAGCGCAAGAACCAGGAGCGTCTCGTGATGGTGAGCGCCGAGCCCGAAATCCCGCTCAGCCAGGCGGTCGCGGCGGTGCAGCAGCGCCTGCCGGAGATCAGCCGGCCGCAGGATTTCTCGATTGGGTTCGGCGCCGAAGTCGAGCAGCAGGCGAAGACGTTCAATGAGCTGCGCCTCGTGCTGATTCTCGCGCTCATCCTCGTCTACGCGGTCATGGCGTCGCAGTACGAATCGCTGCGCGATCCGTTCATCATCATGTTCTCCGTGCCGACGGCGGCGATCGGCGTCGTGCTGGCGCTCTACCTGACGAACACGTCGTTCAACCTGCAGGCATATCTGGGCGTCATCATGCTTGGCGGGATCGTCGTCAGCAACGGCATCCTCCTCGTCGATTACACCAACATCCTGCGGCGGCGCGACGGCATGGAACTGCGCGAGGCCGTCGAAGTGGCAGGGCGGACGCGGCTGCGGCCCATCCTCATGACGGCGCTGGCCACCATGCTCGGTCTCGTGCCGATGGCGCTGGGTATCGGTGAAGGCAGCGAGCTGCAAGTCCCGCTGGCGCGTGTCGTCATCGGCGGCCTGCTGACGTCGACGTTCATCACCCTGGTGGTCGTCCCGACCGTATACACACTGTTCGAAGAGGGTTTAGCCGGTCTGCGCAGGAAACGGCCGCATCAGGAGCAAGCCGCGCATTAACGTCTTCCCGCGTCACAGAAGTTTCACAGGGGCGCGCCGAACGGTATCGGCGCGCCCTGCGTCAAAATAACTGATGCGAAGACTCACGCTGGTCACCGTCGTTCTCGCCATTCTGGCCGGCGGCGGCTACGCCTACTACCAACACACGCAAAAGCCGGTCGCGCCGACGATCAACACCGCCCGGGTGACGCGCGGCGACCTCGCCGAAACGGTCGGGGCCACCGGTGCGCTGCAGGCCGTGACGACCGTACAGGTGGGCACCCAGGTCTCGGGCACCATCCAGCAACTCAACGCCGATTTCAACTCGCTCGTCCGCAAGGGCCAGGTGCTGGCGCGGCTCGACCCTTCCCTGTTTCAAACGCAGATCGAGCAGGCCCGCGCCAACCTGATTCGCGCCGAAGCCGACCTCGAGCGCCTGCGGGTGTCGCTCGACGATGCGCACACGAAGCTGAATCGCGCCCGCGAGCTGTCTCAAAAGAAGCTCATCGCGCAGACCGAGCTCGAGGCCGCTGAAGTCGCGGTGCGTTCGGCCGAGGCGCAGCTGCGATCGCAGCAGGCCGCGGTCACGCAGTCGCAGGCGTCGCTGCGGCAGAACCAGGTGAACCTGCAGCACACCGTCATCGAGTCGCCGATCGACGGTCTCGTCATCTCGCGCAACGTCGACGTCGGACAGACGGTGGCGGCAAGCATGTCGGCGCCCACGCTCTTCGTGCTCGCCGCGGACCTGACGAAAATGCAGGTCCTCGCCAGCCTCGACGAATCCGACGTCGGCCGCATCCGTCCCGGGCAGCTCGTGCGGTTTCGCGTCGACGCCTTTCCGAACGATGAATTCCGCGGGGCGGTCACGCAGGTGCGCCTCCAGCCGACCACCATTCAGAACGTCGTGACCTATCAGACCGTCATCGACGTGCCGAATCCCGAGTTGAAGCTGAAGCCTGGCATGACCGCGAACGTCAACATCGAGATCGCACGCCGTGAAAACGTGCTGCGCATCCCGAACACCGCGCTCCGGTTCCGTCCGACGACGGAGATTTTCACGGCGCTCGGCCAGACGCCGCCGCCGACGGGCGGAGGTGGCCGCGGCCGCGGAGCCGGCGAAGGACCGGACACGCGAAACGCGATGCCGGGGCAACCGCCCGCCGCGCAGCCACAACCGGTGGCGCAGCAGAAGCCAGCGCAGCAGCCGCAGCCTCCCGCGCGACAGACCGCGGCGCCTCAGCGCCAGAACGCCCAACCTCGCGCCGCGACCGATCAGCCGCGTGCCGCCGGCAACGAGCAGCGCGGCGGGCAGCGTGCCAGCGATGGCGAGCAGGCGGGTGCCGGCAACGTCGAGCCCGGATCGGGCCGTGGGGGGGGCGGCGGACGGCGTGGTCGCGGGAATTTCGAAGAGCGCATGGCGACCATGACACCCGAGGAGCGCGAGCAATTCATGGCACGCATGCGCGCACGCGGCGTCGAGTTGCCAACCGATGGTCAGGCCGCTGCTCCACAGCGCGGCCGCGGCCAGGGTCCGCGGACGGCAGCGAGCGCGGCGGCCGCTCCGCCACCGTCTCAGGGCGGCGCCACAACGTTCGACGCGCTCTTCCCGCCGCTTCCGCCGACCGAAAGCTTTGGCCAGGTCTGGCTGAACGCCGAGGGCAAGCTGCAGCGCGTGCGCATGAGGCTGGGCGTCACCGACGGCCAGCAAACGGAGCTCATCCAGGCCATGGATGGCCGCATCGAAGAGGGAACGGAGGTCGTCACGAACGTCATCACCGGCGCCGTCCGTCAGGCCGTCACGCCTCCAGGCGGCAATGCCTTCCCCGGCATGGGCGGAGGCCGCGGCTTCGATCGGGGCGGTGGATTCGGCGGGGGCGGCGGCGGCCGGGGCGGTGGCCGAGGAAATTAATGCCGGTCATCTCGGTCCGCGATCTCACGAGAACCTACGATATCGGCGAAGTGAAGGTGCACGCCCTGCGCGGCGTCTCACTCGACATCGAGCAGGGCGAATTCGTCGCCGCGACGGGGCCGTCGGGATCGGGCAAGTCGACGTTGATGCACATCCTCGGCTGTCTCGATCATCCGACGAGCGGCCAGTACATCCTCGACGGGCGCGACGTCGCCAAGCTGAGCCGGAACGAGCTGGCCGAGGTGCGCAATCGCAAGATCGGGTTCGTCTTCCAGGGATTCAACCTGCTCGCGCGCACGTCGGCACTGGATAACGTCGAGCTTCCCCTGCTCTACATGAACCAGACGCTCAAGACCGCCGAGCGGCGCGCGCGCGCCATGGCGGCGCTGAAGGCCGTTGGCTTGGTTGAGCGGGCGCATCATCATCCCAATCAGCTGTCGGGCGGCCAGCAGCAGCGCGTCGCGATCGCCCGCGCGCTGATCAATCAGCCGTCTCTCCTGCTGGCCGACGAGCCGACCGGCAATCTCGACTCGCGGACGAGCGTCGAGGTGATGGGCATCTTCCAGCGGCTGAATGCCGAGCAGGGGATCACCGTGCTCCTGATTACGCACGAGCACGACATCGCAGAGTACGCGACGCGCGTCGTCAGCTTCCGCGACGGCCGCATCGTCGGAAATGTGCCGGTGACGAACAGACGAAACGCCGAAACAGAGCTGGCGTTGATGCCGGCCATCGCGTGATGCAGTTCAGATTTTAGTTTTTAGATTTCAGTTTTTGAATTCGAGGATCACCCATGTCTCCCGTCATGACCACGCGTATCGCGTTCAAGGCGCTCGGGCGCAACAAGATGCGCACGGCCCTGACCATGCTCGGCATGATCATCGGCGTCTCGGCTGTGATTACGCTGGTCGCGCTCGGCAACGGCGCTCAGGTGCGGATCGAGGAGCAGATTCGATCGGGCGGCACGAACCTCGTCACCGTCATGGCGGGCAATTTCACCATGGGCGGCGTACGCGGCGGTGTGGGCGCGGCCTCCAGTCTCAAGATCGAGGATATCGACGCCATCAGGAAGGAAGTCCCGAACATCCAGTACATCGCACCCGGCGTCAACACCCGCGCGCAGGTCATCGCGGGCAATCAGAACTGGTCGACGCGCCTGGAAGGCACCGACGTCGACTTCCCGCTGATGCGGCAGTGGAACGTGAAGTACGGCATGTTCTTCAGCCCGCAGGACGTCAGCAGCGCGTCGAAAGTCGCCGTGCTGGGTAAAACCGTCAGCGATCAGCTCTTCGGACCAGACGTCGATCCGACTGGGCAGATGATCCGCGTGCGGAATCAGCCCTTCAAGGTCATCGGCGTCATGGACACCAAGGGCCAGGCGGCCATGGGCAACGACCAGGACGACACGATCTTCGCGCCGTACACGACCGTCCAGAAGCGCCTCCAGGGGCAGCAGAACATCCAGAACATCACGCTCTCGGCGTCGAGCGCCGATGCGGTCCCTGCCGTCGCCGACGCGGTCGCGATGCTCATGAGAAGCCAGCACAAGCTCGTCGCCGGCGACCCGGACGACTTCACCGTACGGACGCAGGAAGAGATCGCCGACATCCGGACCGCGTTCATCGAGACGTTCACGAACCTGCTGGCAGGCATTGCGGCGGTGTCGCTGCTGGTCGGCGGCATCGGCATCATGAACATCATGCTGGTGTCGGTGACCGAACGGACGCGCGAGATCGGCATCCGCATGGCCATCGGCGCCAAGGGGCGCGACGTGCTGCTGCAGTTCCTCGTCGAGGCCATCGTGGTTTCCATGATCGGCGGCGGCACCGGGATCGCGCTGGGCTTCGGGTTTGCGGAGCTGGCGACGCGCATCTGGGACTACCCGACGCAGGTCTCGATGGATGCCATTGCCATGGCCTTCGGCTTCTCCGCCATCATCGGCATCTTCTTCGGCTTCTACCCCGCCCGGAAAGCCGCCGCGCTCGATCCGATCGTCGCCCTTCGGTACGAGTAAAGGGTCGGGAGGAGTTTTTCTCCGAGACACGGAAAAACCCCTCCCGACCCCTTAGTCTCCTAATCTCTTGCTAAGTTTTTGAGGTGCAGCTCGGCGACCGACTTCCCCGTGACCGGGTCGACCATCTCCGGCGCGATTTCGGCGAGCGGGCCCAGCACGAACTCGCGCTCGCGAAAGTGCGGGTGCGGAACCCGCAGACCGTCCGCGCTGATGATTTCGTTGCCGTAGAGCACGAGATCGAGATCGAGCGTCCTCGGTGCCATCGGGTAGGGCCGCATCCGGCCCCGCTCTTCTTCGATCTCCAGCAGGCGGTCCATCAAATCTCGCGGCGACAGCCGCGTAAATCCCGACACGGCCGCGTTCAGATAAGGACCGTGCTCGGCCCCGACGTCAGCCGGATCCGTTTCCACAAAGGCTGAAACCTTCACGTCGTCGAGATCGATCGTCAGCGCCTCGACGGCGTATTCAAGATGGGCGCGTCGATCGCCGAGATTACTGCCCAGCGCGATGGCGACACGAAAAAGGGGTCGGGTGTAATTTTCCACTGACACAAAGGTATCAATCGAAAATCACACCCGACCCCATTTATTATTCTTCCTAGTTCTGCGGGCGGGCGGCCATCACCTGGCCGCGCAGGATCTTGCCCTCCGAGTGGTGGCCGAGCAGGTCGGTCCGGCCTTCGGCGGCCTGTTGCAGCACACGCAGGTGCTCGTTCATCTCTCCCAGGATCAGCTCGAGCATCTTCCGGTTGCGCGCATGGGTCAGATGGCTGACGCGGGGCATCCATCGATCGATGAAGGCCTGCTGGCTGCGGGCGTCGGATTCCATCAGCGATCGGCCGCCGTCGCCGGCGCGGTTTCCCGGCTCGCTCTGGGCCGGCGTCTCGACAGGTGTTCCGCCGAGCGCCTCGATCGCGTCGGTCAGCCACCTGAGATGCACGTCCTGGCGGCCCAGCACCTGCTGGTAGCCGTTGTTGGCATCGTAGGCCTCGACCGATCGCGCAGACGAAAGCCGAGTGTTAAACAGCTCGAGCGTTTCCCGGTGGAAGTCCTGAAGCAGTGCCTGCAGCTCGGCGGGGGTCACGAATTCTGTTTGGCCTTGCAGGTGATGCACACCCGCGTCCAGGGGATCGCGTTGAGGCGCGCCTCGGCAATCGGCTCGCCGCAGTCGCGGCACACCCCGTAGGTACCTTTTTGAATGCGCTCGAGCGCTTCTTCGATGGCCTGGAGAATCTTCGCGTCGGTCTGCTTGAGCTTCAGCTGGATGTGGACCTCGTTGTTGCCTGTGGCCTGATCGGCCAGATCGCCCTGGCGGGTGTTGGTGTCGAGGGTGACTGTAAGCGGATCGCGTCCACCAGCGGTGAGGATGTCCCCCCGCTTCCGCAGCAGCATCTCTTTGAGCGCGTTTACGTCCATCGGCAATCTTATATTGTAGCTATTCGGCCCGCAGTGCCGCAAGCGGCTTGCGCGTCAGCACGTCGGCACTGGCCACCACACCAATCACCATAATCAGCAGCGACGTCACGATAGTGCTCGCCGCGTTCTCGTGAAGGACCGGCCGCCATGGAATGTCGAGCGCGAACCTGCTGATGCCCCAGACCAGCGCCAGCGCGCCGAACGACCCGACCGCGCCGGCCAGCGTCCCGAGCAGGCCGTACTCGACCATCAGCATGGCCGCAATCGAGCGCGAGCTGGCGCCAAGCGTTTTGAAAATCGCCGCCTCGTAGACACGCTGGAATTTCGTCACCGCCACCGCACCCACGAGGATGAGCGCGCCGGTGAGCATGACAAGGCTGCCCACCACGTCGATGGCCACTGTCACGACACCGAACACTTTCCGGATGGTCTCGAGGACTTCGCGCAGGTCGATCACCGAGACGTTCGGGAACCTGACGACCAGATCGTGGGTCAGCCGCGCACGCCGGGCCGGGTCGGGGAGGTTGGCGCGCACCGGCGCGATGTACCAATGCGGTGCGCTTTCGAACGTTCCGGCGCCGAACACGAACATGAACCCGCCGCTTCGCCCGTCGCGCCATTCCACTCGACGGATCCCGCTGACCCGCGCGAACATCGGCCGCCCAAGCACGTCGAAGCGCATCACGTCGCCCACCGAAATGCCGAATCGTTCGACGATGCCCTCTTCGATCGAGACTTCGGGAAGCTCGTCCGGCGATCGGACGTCCGTGCGCGCAAGCGGGTCGGGCCCGGCTAACGGCCTCGGAAATCGCCCGGTCAGGAGTGTTTCATTGGCTTCGAGGCCGCCCCGATAGGTGATCGTGTACTCCCGCGACAGCATGCCGCGACCCTGCAGGTCTTCGACGTCCTCGAGGTTGACGCCGCGTCCCGTCACGCGCGCGCGCAACACCGGAATCAACGTCGATTCGGCGCCGGGTGGCAAATGCTCGGCGAGAAACGCTTTCATGCCGTCCAGTTGATCCTGCTGGATATCGACGAGGAACAGATCCGGCGTGGTGTCGCCCACCTGCAGCGCGAACTGGCTGAGCAGATTCACCTGCAGCCCACGCACGCCCATGATGAAGAACGTGCCGAGTCCAACGGCCAGCAGGATGACGCGCGTCTGATTGCCGGGCCTGCCAATATGCAGCACCGCCTGCCGCAACGGAAACCACCGCGATCGCGCGAGCGGCAGCGTCGCGCGCGTCAGGACCCAGCCGAGGCCGTGCAGCACGAGCGTCAGGCCGACGAACCCCACGCAGACGCTCAGGCCGACACGCAGCGACGCCGCCTGCCACGATGCCAGCGCGACCAGCGCTCCCGCAACGACGACCGTCGCGCCTATCTGGAACCAGTCGGCGCGCCGCCCGGTCGTCTCCTGACGCAGCAGCAGCGATGGCTTGACCTGCCGCACTTCGAGCAGCGGCACCATGGCGAACAACAACGACACGAGGACGCCGACACCAACCCCCTGTACGACCGCCGACCACGACAAGCCGTACGTCACGGTCAGCGTGCCAATCTGGTTGAGCGTATCGGGAATGGCCGCGACGGCCGCGGCGGCAAACGCCACGCCCGCAAGGCTTCCCGCCAGGCCCAGGCCAAGCGCCTGGACGAGATACACGGACAGAATCTGCCGGCTCGTGCCGCCGACGCACTTCATCACGGCAATGCTCTTGATCTTCTGGCGCACGAACACGCGCGTCACGCTGGACACGGCGATGCCGCCGAGCACGACGATCACCAGCCCCACCAGGCTCAGGTAGTTCTCGGCGCGGAGAAAGTCCTCGCCAATCTGTTCCTGGCGATCGCGGTACGAGCGTACCCGGACGAACTGCGGCCGAAGCTCGGTCTGCAAGTCGCGCGTCAGGGTGTCGATCCGATCGTCGGGCACGCGCAGCAGCATCTGCCGGAGGACGCGACTGCCGGTCGCCAGCAGCCCCGTGCCGGCCAGATCTTCGTAGTCGACCATCACGCGCGGACCGAGGCTGAACGCGCTGAGCGAGCGGCCGGGCTCGACGCCGATGACGCCGCGTATCGTGAAGCGCGACCGGCCGATGACGAGCTCGTCGCCGACGTTCAGTCCGAGCTGCGCCAGCAGCTCGGGTCGTGCCAGCGCTCCCCCGCCGCGAAGCATCGAATGGTCGTACGGCCGGCCATCGGCGAGCGTGAACTGCCCGTAGAACGGAAACCCTGGCTGGACCGCGCGCAGCTCGACGACCTTGCTGATGCCCGCGCGCTCGTCCACCGGCCTGGCCATCGTCGCCATCTCGATGGAATCGATCCTCGACGTTCCCGGTATCGCTGCCAGCCGGTCCGCAATCCGCTCAGGTGTCCCCTGCTGCCACGGACGATCGCTCGAGATCAGGATATCGGCGGCAATCAGCGTGCGTGCTTCGGTCGTCAGCACGAGCCGCACGCTCTGGACGACCGATCTGAGCGCGACGATCGCGCCGACCCCAATCGCGATGCAGACGAAGAAAAATATCAGCCGCTTCCAGGCAGATCTCGTCTCGCGCCACGCAGTAAGAAGGACAAATCGCATCTAGATCCCCACTCGTTCCGCAATCCTGCCGTCGCGCAGGAACACACGTCCGTCAGCGACCGAAGCGATCTCCTGGTCGTGCGTCACGACCACGAGCGTCGCGCCCCGCTGCTTGTTGATCGCCAGGAGCAGCTCGATCACCTGGTGGCCTGTCCGGCTGTCGAGGTTCCCGGTCGGTTCGTCCGCGAGCAGGATCACCGGCTCGTTCGACAGCGCGCGCGCGATCGCGACGCGCTGCTGCTCGCCGCCCGAGAGCTGCGACGGGTAGTGATGACCGCGATCGTCGAGCCCGACCTCCACGAGCAGGTCGCGCGCCCGCCTGCCCGCGTCGCGCCGCCCGGCGATTTCCATGGGCACGAGAATGTTCTCGAGAGCCGTGAGGGAAGGGATCAGGTGGAACGACTGGAACACGATGCCGATCTTCTCTCCACGAAGCCGCGCGAGCTGATCCTCGCTCAGCGTCGTGATGTCGGTCTCGTCGATGACAATCGCCCCGCTGGATGGGGCGTCGAGACCGGCGATGAGCCCCAGCAGCGTTGACTTGCCGCTCCCCGATGGACCGACGATGGCGAGGCGCTGTCCCGAAGGCACCTTCAGATCGATCGGATGGAGAATCGTGAGCTGGTGATCGCCGCTCTTGACTGTCTTGGAAACGCCGCGCAGCTCGATCATTTCGCGATCATCGTCTTCACGTCCGTCCAGAGATGATCGGCGATGCGGGCGGCGCCGGCGCTGGTGGGATGGATGCCATCGGGTTGATTCAAATCGAGCACGCCTGCGACACCTTCCAGCAGGAACGGAACGAACCTGAGCCCGTTCTCGCGCGCGAGATCCTGAAACACCTGACGAAACGCGCGCGCATATTGTTCCCCGTAGTTCGGCGGTGCTTCCATGCCGACGAGCAGCACGGGAATGCCTCGCTGTTTTGCCCGATGAATAATCGCCTGCAGATTGTCTTTCATCTGGCCCGCGGGCAGGCCACGGAGCCCATCGTTCGCGCCGAGGGCCAGAATCAAGAGACGGACGTCTCCCTCGAGCGCCCAGTTTGCGCGACGCAGGCCGTCGGCCGACGTATCACCCGAGACCCCGGCGTTGATGACTTCCAGGTCGGAGCCCTGCTCTTTCAGCTTGCGCTGGAGGAGTGCCGGGTAGGCCTGCTCCTGCGGAAGGCCGAGCCCCGCGGTCAGGCTGTCGCCCAGCGCCACGATGCGAGGTGCGGTTGGCCGCGCGGGCGCCGACGGCACCGGTGTCCGCACCACTTCGGCCGGTGGCGGTTCCACGGTGTCGGCACGGCCGCAGGCGATCGCCGCAAGCACAAGGAGGCAAAGGGGAACGCGAGCCAATCCCCCTATTTTACCTGTCGTATACTCGCCACGGTGGTCACCATCGCCTTTCAGCCGGCACTGGCCCGTGCAAAAACGGCCCTGGAACGGGGTCGGCATTCCGACGCGATCGCCGTGCTCACCCAGGCGCTGAAGTCCTCGGGCCTCAACCAGGAGGACCAGCTTGGCCTGCGATGCACGCTCGCCGAAGCCTGGCTGATGGGCGACGACGTGGCGCAGGCCGTGGCGATTCTCGGCCGGCCGCCCGATTCTCACCGCGAGGACCTCCCTCCGGCGCTCTTGTCGGCCATCTGGCGGCTCCACGGCCGCATCGCGTACGCCAAAGGCGATCAATCCCGCGCCATCGCGTTGCTCGGCCGCGCGCTGCGGCATGCCGAACAGGCGCACGATTCCGAAGCCATCGGGCTTGCGCACTTCGAGCTCGGCCACTGCTACAAGCAGGTTGGCGACCGCGTGATCGTCCGCGAGCACATCGCGAAAGCGGCGCCGGCCCTTCATGCCGCGGGCAACCGCCGCTACCTCGCGCTGCTTCATTCGCTTTCAGGTGTCGTCCTGGGGCAGGCCGGGCGCATGGACGAGGCGATGTCGGCGCTGCGACAGGCCGAAAACCTCGCCGCCTCGGTGCAGGCCCACGACGTGCTCGGCATCATTTTCAACAACCAGGCGAACGTCGCGCTGATTCAGCATCGTCACGACCAGGCGCTGTCGCTGTCCGAACAAGCCGCGGCGCTCCTGCAGCAGCAGGACGGGAAGGGCCGCGGCCTCGCCATCGCGCTGGCCACACTCGGCCAGATTCTCGTCCGGCTCGGCAAGCTCGAGCGCGCACACCAGATCCTGCACCGCGCGCTCGAAGCTCGAGGTGAAACGCAATTCCACGAGATTACCGGCGCCGTCTTCGACTCGCTGGCGCAGGTTGCGCTGACGCGCGGCGACTACGAGTCGGCCGACGATTACCTGCGCCAGGCGGGCGAAGCGTACGGGAGCTACGGCGGCCAGACCGAAGTGTGGTACGAATGGTCGATTCGCGTCCTCGAAGCAAAGCTCGCCGCGCGCCGCGGGGCCACCACTGACGCGTTGCGGCTCGCCACCGAGATTGCCGAACAGGCGCCGCCTGCCGAGGCCATCCAGGCCGAGCTCATCGCGTGTGAAGCGCTCGTCGCCGCCGGCCGTGCACCAGACGCCGAGGCGCGCCTGGCCGACATCGCGTCGCGCATCGACGCGCGCATCCTTCCGGGCGCGTGGGGCGAGTTTCTCCGCCTCCGCGGGGCGACGCACGGCGCGGCGGGCCGGCTCTCCGAGGCGTACCACGACGTCGCCCAGAGCGCGAGCGTCTTCGAGCTGATTCGCGAAGGCTATCAGCGTGCGCTGAGCCATCTCGCGCTCGGCAAGCTGGCGGGCCGTGCCGGCGCGCGATCGCAGGCTGAACATCACTACGGGCTCGCCGCCACGCTGTTCGAATCGCTCGGTGCGGCGCGCGATCTCCTGGAGACGCAGCAGGCCGCCGCGAAACTGCCGGCGGCCGAAACGACGGAGTCCGTTGTCGGGTCGATCGACGCCGATGACGCCATCGTGAGACGTCTGGTCGACGCCGCGGCGTTTCCCGAGTTGCTGAGCCACGAAGCGGCTGCCGCGGTTCGCGACACGCTCGACGCCGAATGCGCGGTCGTGTTCGTCGCCCCGGCTCAGGGCGACCTCAGGCTGATTGCCTGGACCGGAGGCGACGCCGAACGGGCCAGGACGATCGCGACGCGCGCGATGGGACGCACAGAGGGTACCGGTTGGGTCGTCTCCGAGCTCACGGGACGCGACAAGGACGGCCCGCGGCACGTCGCGGTCCTTTCACCACGGCCGATCGCCGACGCACTTCGGCGGCGGCTTCGGATGATCGCGGCGATTGCCGCGCAGGGATTCGACCTCTGCTACGCGCGTCAACGGCCGGCGGCGCCGGCGGAGATCGTGCCCGAACAACGCCTTGACCCGCTGCTGCCGGGCTTTCTGTGCGCCAGCCCGGCGATGATGCGCGTCGTCGAGCAGATTCAGCGCCTGCAGGGTAACGAGCTGACCGTCCTCATCACCGGCGAAAGCGGCACCGGCAAGGAACTCGTCGCGCGCGCGATTCACGTGGGCTCGCTGCGGAGCTCGGCCGTCTTCCTTCCGTACAACTGCACGACGACCACGCGCGAGCTCGCAGACAGCCAGCTCTTCGGTCACCGCCGGGGAAGCTTTACCGGCGCGGTGAACGATCAACTGGGACTCGTGAAAACCGCCGCGGGCGGAACGTTGTTCCTCGACGAAATCGGCGACCTCCCGATCGACGTGCAGCCGAAGCTGCTGCGCTTCCTCGAGCAGAGCGAGATTATGCCCCTTGGCGAAACGCGCCCGCAGCGCGTCGACGTGCGCGTGATTGCGGCGACCAACGCCGATCTCGAGCAGCGTGTAGCCGACGGAAAATTCAGGGAAGATCTTTACTACCGGCTGACGGTGATCCGCCTGATCATCCCGCCGCTTCGCGAGCGCCGCGAAGAAATTCCGCACCTCACGAGCCTGTTCCTGCGCGAAGCGTCGGAACGCCTCGCGAAACCCGATGTGTTCCTGACTCCCGAGACGCTCGAAATGCTCGCGCAGTACTGGTGGCCCGGCAACATCAGACAGCTTCGAAACGAGATCCAGCGTCTGGTCGCGCTCAGCCGGTCGGGTCAGGGTATTGGACCAGAACATCTTTCACCGGAGATTGCGTCCACCGCGATCCGCCAGCAGCAGCTTGCGACCGATCCGCCGCAGCGTCACGCCGCGCGGCTGCCGGTGACATCGCTTGCCGATGCCGTGGACGGGCTCGAGCGCGAGATCATTGAGGCGACGCTTCACCAGAGCAGCGGGAATATTTCGGAAGCCGCCCGTACGCTGGGCCTCACGCGGCGAGGTCTCTACCTCAAGCTTCGCCGGCTCGGGTTCGAGAGCGGTCCGCTTCGGGACTAAACTACCTTTCTCGCCTTGCCGAAGCCGAAAAGATCCGAGAGAACACAGACCTGCCCTTCCTGCCCGAACTGCGGTTCGTTGCAAACCATCGCGGTGAAGGCGCGTAGCTGGGATCCGCCGTCGTGCTTGTGCCTGAAGTATGAGCACGTATGGGAAATGCCGGATCAGGCCAAGCCCAAATAACGCTAGCCGTACAGGATACCAAGTAAGCAGTTGAGGCGACGCGTGGATACTTAATATTCAGAGCTCGCAGGTATGACACCCGCGCTCGTTCGTCTCATCAACAACTAACGTTATATACATCAACAGTTTAACTGGATCATCCCACTTCGGCACAGGGTGGCTAACTGGTTGGCTTATCGATTGATACACTGTCCAGGCATCACGGTTCCCTGGAGGATCAACTCAATGCAGGCACTGAGCATCGCGACCAAGACGCCGAGCCCCTCGCCCCACAGAGCAGCGCGCCGTTCGCTGGTCCTGCCCGGTCGGTTGACGTGGAAAGATGCACGCGGCACGACCCGGTTCGCATCCGTCGTCACGCGCGACGTCAGCGACACAGGGGTCTTCATCGAGTGGAGCGAATCGACGTCGATTCCGCTGTTCCGTCTGGTGACGTTCCAGCTCGAGCGTGACGTCCGCCATGCCGACGGATTGCCTGCCGCGCTGCGGACTGGCAAGGTGCTCTCGGTCGTCTATCGCGCCGGCGCTTTTCAGCGGACGACAGGGACGCCCAATGGCTACGGGCTGCGTCTGCTCGTCGAACCGGCGATCATCTCGCGCAGTGCTTCGGCCGAGCCTGTAGAGGCTACAGCGTAGTCAGCATTGCCACATTGGCAATCGACGATTGCCCAATTGACGGGTGATCCTCAATCGACAATGGCCAATCGAAAATTTGGCAATCCTAAATGGCCGCTTGTATCGCAGCGGCCATTTCTTTTGTACTGGCCTTGCCGCCCATGTCGGGTGTTCTCGTATCGCCGCTCGACAGGACCTTCGTGATGGCCCCGACGATCGTGTCGTGCGCCTTGTGTTCCCCGAGGTGATCGAGCATCAACGCACCCGCCCAGATGGCGCCAATCGGATTCGCAATGCCCTTTCCCTTGATGTCGGGCGCCGAACCGTGAATCGGCTCGAACATCGAGGGGTACTTCCGCTCCGGGTTGATGTTGCCGCTGGCCGCCAGACCGAGGCTGCCCGAAATGGCGGCGCCCAGATCCGTCAGGATGTCGCCGAACAGATTCGAGGCGACGATGACATCGAGCGTCTGGGGGTGGGTCACCATGCGCGCCGCGAGCGCGTCGACGTGATACTTCTTGAACGACACGTTCGGAAAATCCTTGCGGACCTCGTCGACGACCGCGTCCCACAGCACCATGGAGTGCTGCAGCGCATTCGACTTGGTGGCGCTCGCGAGCTCCCGTTTCGGGCGCTTCGCCGCCAGCTCGAACGCGTAGCGCGCGATACGGCTGATGCCGTGGCGTGTGAAGAGCCCGGCCTGCTCCACGGCCTCGAACGGCGTGCCGGCGTGAATCTTTCCACCGATCCCCGCGTACTCCCCTTCGGAGTTCTCGCGCACGCAAATCATGTCGATGTCGGCGGGCCCGCGGTTGGCCAGCGGTGAATTGACGCCGGGAAAGAGCCGCATCGGCCTGAGGTTGACGTACTGATCGAAGCGTTGCCGCAGCGGCAGAATCAGCTCCCAGACCGCGATGTGGTCGGGGACAGAAGGGTCGCCGACCGCGCCGAAATAGATGACCGGAAACTCGGCGAGACGCTCGTAGGCATCGGCGGCCATCATGCGGCCGTGCTTGGCGTAGTACGCGCAGCCATATGGGAATTCGACGAGATCGAAGCTGAAGCCGCCGCGCGAGGCCACCGCCTCGAGCACCCCCAGCGCCGCCGGAATCACTTCCTGACCGATACCATCACCTGGGATTACCGCTACCCGATGCTTCGCCGCCATTCAGCCTCCGACTTGAACTGTACGTTTCGACATTGTTATGGTTGAATATCCCGCGCCGCGGGATAGCCAGGAAGGCTCGTCGCCGCGCGAACCGCGCGCAGGATCGCTTCAGCCATGACGTCGGCGGCAATCGACCCGATACGCGACGCATCGTCATAGTCGAGGGCGCCGGTCGCCAGCGCGAACACGACATCGCCGTCGCCCATCGTGTGGGCGGGATAGATCGCGCGCGCCAGGCCATCCTGCGCCATCTGAGCGACCTTGGTGGTCTGCGCTTTCGTCAGGCGCGCGTTGGTCGCCACAACGCCGATCGTCGTGTTCTGAGCAGGCCTGATATCCGGCCACTTGAAGTTCCTGAAAACCTTGCGCGCGTCCGCCAGTCCTTTTCCATCAGGGGTCAACACACCCGCCACCACTCGGCCGGTAGCAGGATCGATCACATCGCCAACCGCATTCACGGCCACGATAGCGCCGACCAGCAAGCTCGTAGCCCGGCCTACGGACACCTCGACGTGCGCCGTGCCCAACCCACCTTTCATCGGTCCACCAGCGCCAACGGTCTTGCCGATCGTGGCACCAGCGCCTGCGCCAACATTGCCCTCCGCAACCGCGCCGTTGGTCGCCGCCATCGCCGCGCGATAGCCGCAATCGGCGGTCGGCCAGATGTCGGGGCGGTTCCCCACCGCCAGATCGAACAGGATTGCGCCCGGCACGATCGGCACCTTCGCCACCCGCGTTTCAAAGCCGATGTTCCGCTCGTAGAGATATTGCCGGACCCCGGTTGCGACATCGAGGCCGAACGCGCTGCCACCAGACAGGAAAACCGCATGCACGTGCGGGACGAGGCTGACCGGGTCGAGCAGGTCGGTCTCGATGGTGCCGGGCGCGGATCCCCGCACGTCCACACCCCCAACGGCGCCGTATTCGGCAAGGATGACGGTGCACCCTGTGGGACGTTCGGGCCGCGTGAAGTGTCCGACTTTGATGCCGGTCACGTTCGTGATTCCGGTGTCGGTTCGGCTCGAGGTAGAAATACGACCCCCTTGCTGGCCGGCGAGCGCGCCGGCCGACGCGACCATGAGTCCCGCCATTGCGGCCGCGAGCACTCGCTGCATCGCGCCATTCTAACCGCCTTCGCTCGATGACACGCGCGAGCTACTGCGGGCAGGCCGCCTTCGCGAGCGGATTCGTTTGGCGCTTGAATCGCCGCAGCGTCGGTGTCAGATTCGTAGCAGATGCCCGACCAACTCGCGAGGCAGCGAAGCACCACGCTGCTCTTTTATGGGTGCGTGCTCCTTCTCGGCTACCTGCTCTTTCTCATATTCGAACCGTTTCTGCGGCCGCTGACCTGGGCCGCCATCCTGGCGGCCTTTTTCTACTCGCCGTACAAGTATCTCGAACGGCGCTACGGCAAGGCGCGCGCCGCGTCGCTCGCCACGGCCGCCGTCACGCTCATCATCGTCGTGCCGTTCGTGCTGGTGACGCTCGCGTTCATCGACGAGGCGCGGCAGACGATCGGGTCGATGGATCTCGCAACGGGCAGCTCGAAAGGATGGGCGCGCGCCCAAAGCGCGTGGGGCTGGCTGCAGCGGCAACGGTTTGGCCGCGAGATTCCCAACCTGGACCAGGTGCTGCGAATGGCGAGCACGCGCATGGGCGGTGCGCTCGCCGAGAGCGCGGGTTTCGTGGCGCGCGGCGTGGTCTTCGTCATCGTCAACGTCGTCATCGTGCTGTTCGCGCTGTTCTTTTTCTTCAAGGACGGCGATGCCATCATGGGCCGCATCCGGCGCGTGCTGCCGTTCGATCCGTCCTTCAGCGAGGGACGGATTACCGAGACGGCCAATCTCATCCGCGCGAGCATCAGCTCGGGGTTGATTGTCGCCCTGGTGCAGGGCGCCATCGGCGGCCTCGCGTTCGCCATCCTCGGCCTGGGCGCCCCGATCTTCTGGGGCGTCATCATGGCGTTCTTCTCGCTGCTCCCGCTGGGCGCCTGGATTGTGTGGTTCCCGGCGTCGATCTGGCTGCTCCTGACCGACCAGATGGCCCGCGGCATCGCGCTGATCGTGATCGGCGCGGGCGGCATCAGCCTGATCGATAATTTCCTGCGTCCGTGGCTGCTGGCCGGCCGTACCGAGATGAACGGCCTGCTGGTGTTCATCAGCCTCCTCGGAGGCATTTCCGCATTCGGCCTGGTTGGTCTCGTGCTCGGTCCCGTCATCATGGCGACCGCGATCAGCTTCGTCGATGCCTACGCAACAGACCGCAGAGAGGTGGCCGACACCGATGACGTTTTCCCAGAGAGCGATCGGCGCAGCAAGACTTGAAGTGCCCGTCTTCGAGGAGATCGAAGCCGATAGCCACGCTACCACTCAGGCGCTCCTCATCGTCGTGCTGTCGAGCATGGCGGCCGGGATCGGCGTCACCACCAGTTACTACAACGTCCCGGTCCTCCACCGTGTGATGCTGGCCCTGCTGTTGTGGGTGTTCTGGGCCACGTCGACGTATGTCGTCGGCGTGTACCTGATGCCCGAACCGCAGACCAAGACCAGCGTCGGCGAGCTGCTCCGCACTATCGGATTCGCCGCCTCTCCTGGCTTGCTCCGGGTTCTCGGCGTCGTTCCCGCGCTGGGCACCGTCATCTACGGCCTCTCGACGGCGTGGATGTTCGTCGCCATGGTCATCGCCATCCGGCAGGCGCTCGACTACAAGAGCACCGGCCGCGCGGTCGTGGTGTGCCTGGTGACCTGGATCATCGCGCTCATCCTGGCGGCGATGGCGGGTGCGCTCCTGTTTGTCTTCGCCGAAGAGGTCGCCTCTTGAGCGTCGAGCAGACTCCACAACCCGTCAAGACATCTCCGCAGCCTGAAGATCGGATCCTGCTGGAAGGCCCGCACTCGCGGCTTCGCGAGGCGCGGTTGCTCTTAAACGCGGTGAGGGACTTCATCGCCGGGTTCCGCACACTGCATTTCTGCGGTCCGTGCGTGACGGTGTTTGGATCGGCGCGCATCAAGGAAGGACATCCCTACTACCAGCTCGGCATCGAGGCCGGCAAAGGACTCGCGAAGCTTGGCTTCACCGTGATGACCGGAGGGGGGCCCGGATTGATGGAGGCCGCGAACCGCGGGGCGCGCGAGGCCGGCGGTCGATCGGTCGGCATCAACATCGTGCTGCCGTTCGAGCAGGCGCCCAACCGGTATTGCGATCGCATCGTCACGTGCCGTTACTTCTTCGTGCGCAAGGTACTGCTCTTCAAGGTACTCATACGCGTTCCTGGCGCTGCCCGGAGGCCTGGGCACGCTCGACGAGCTGAACGAGGCGTTGACGCTGATTCAAACCAGGAAAATCCTGCACTATCCGGTCGTGCTGATGGGTGCGGCCTACTGGCGTGGCTATCTGGCGCTGCTCGAGGACATGGTCAAGGCAGGCACGGTCAGCGCGAACGATCTGAAGCTCTTCCTCGTGACCGACGATCTCGCCGAAGCGCTCGAGCACATCCGCAAGCACGCGATCGAAGAATTCAAGCTGATGCGCAAACCGCCGATCAAGCCATCGCGACTGCTGCGAGAGGAGTCTTACCCGGTGGTGATCACCGATCGGCAATAAGGATCCAGGTCATGGCAAATGGCACATGGCATATGGCAGAGCGCGTTAGGCTGCTCCATCGTTGCCACTCCGCCATCTGCCATCTGCCATCTACGTCTCGTCCTCGCTCTTTTCTTCAAAGGGCTGCACAGCGCTGTTCAGCGCCGAGAGCGAGACGCTGCGCTGGAACGCGGCCCACACGGCCTTTGACAGGAGCGTGCGGAAGCCGCCCTTTTCGAGCTGATACAACGCGTGCGCGCTCGTGCCGCCGGGCGAGGTCACGAGATTGCGCATCTCCGCGGGATGCGAGGGCGAGTGCTCGGCGTAGATGGCCGAGCCGCGCACGGTCTGCGTGACCAGCGTGCGAGCGTCCTCGCGGGAAAACCCGAGGTGTACGGCGGCGTCGATGAGCGCCTCCATGAACAGGAACACATAGCTCGGGCCCGAACCGCTGATGGCCGTCGCCATGTCGAGAAACGCCTCGTCGGCAACATAGAGCTCCTTGCCGAATGCCTTCAGAATCGTCTGGGCCTGGTCGCGCTGCGCGGCCGTGACGCCTGCGTTCGAGGTCCACACGGTCATGCCTTCGGCAACCTGGGCCGGTGTGTTCGGCATGGAGCGCACGATGGCGCCGTGCTTGAGCCCCTGCGTCATCGACTCGATTCTCGCGCCGGCGATGATCGACAGCACGAGCGCGTCCTTCCCGAGCTTGCCGCACAGGTCGCGGAAGACGAACCGCAGCATCTGCGGCTTGACCGACAGAATCACGATCTCGGCGTTCCTGGCCGCTTTCAGGTTGTCGCCCGTCGTGGCGACACCGAAACGCTTTTCGAGATCCTGGATGCGATCGGCGTGCGGATCGCTCGCCGTAATCGCTTTCGACTCGACGGCGTGCGAGCTCAACAACCCGCCGATCATCGCGCCGGCCATCGCGCCGCCGCCGATGAACGCGATCGACCGCCCGCTCAACGCGTTCGCCGCGCGCTTGTCCGCCATCTTTGCTACTTTTTCCATATTGCCCTTCAAGGGTCCGCTGAAAGGTCCGGCTAAAGCCGGACACTACGTACTATCTAAAGCCGGACACTACGTACTGATTTAATCTTCCAGTCTTCGTAATCTGCCAATCTACCAATCTGCGAATCTGCCAATGCTACGCTCTCACCTGTCCTGTTCCCTCGATCACCCATTTATAGGTCGTCAGCTCGCGCAGTCCCATCGGACCTCTCGCGTGCAGCTTCTGCGTCGAAATGCCGACTTCGGCTCCCAGGCCGAACTCGCCACCGTCGGTGAACTGCGTGCTGGCGTTCACGAAGACCGCCGCCGCGTCGACTTCGTTCAGGAACCGGGCAGCGGCAGCATCGTCGCCGGTGACGATCGCCTCCGAGTGCCCCGACCCGTACTCGCGGATGTGCTCGAGCGCTTCGTCCAGGCTGCCGACCACCTTGACCGCGGCGACCAGCGACAGGAACTCTTTGCCCCAGTCCTCGGCTCTGGCCGGCACGCATGGGGCCCCAGCCGCGCTCAGGTAGCGCGTCGATTCGCCGTCGGCGCGAATCTCGACGCGCGCCTTGCCCCATTCGGCGGCCATCTTCGGCAGCCACATCGGCGCGAGGTCTCGATGCACGAGCAGCGTGTCGAGCGCGTTGCAGATGGTCGGCCGGCGCACCTTGGCGTTGTAGACGATCCGCAGCGCCATGTCCTGATCCGCCGATCGATCGACATAGGTATGACAGACGCCGGCACCCGTTTCGATAACCGGGATCGTCGCGTTCTCGATCGTCGCCTTGATCAGCCCCTCGCCACCGCGAGGAATGATGACGTCGATGAACTCGCGCAGCTTCAGCATGCGCTGCACGAGCGCGCGATCGGTCGAGGTGATGAGCTGCACCGAGGTCTCCGGCAATCCTGCGTCCTTCAGACCATCCTGAATCGCCGCCGCAATCGCCTGGTTGCTCGCCAGCGCCTCGCTGCCCCCCCGCAGCACGACCGCATTGCCGGTCTTGATGCAGATAGCCGCCACGTCGCTCGTGACATTCGGACGCGATTCGTAGACGACGCCGACCACGCCAAGCGGTACGCGCCGCTTCGAAATCGTCAAGCCATTCGGCCGCACGACCGCGTCAAACGTCTCGCCGACAGGATCGACCAGCCCGGCGACCGCCTCGACATCGCGAGCCATCGCACCGATGCGCTCGGACGTCAGTCGCAGGCGATCGACTTCAATCCTGGGTGACGCGTTCGCCACGTCCTGGCCGTTGGCCGCCAGAATTTCCTTTTCCCGCGACCGAATCGCGTTGGCGATCGCCGTCAGCGCCCGGTTCTTGAGATCGGTCGACGCCTGCGCCAGCACGACGGACGCTTTCTTCGCGCCCGACGCTTTGTCGACGAGCTCATCAGTCATTACGGGCATTTCTCTCTATTCCTTCTTCCTTGTCTCTATTCCTTCTTCCCTTTTCCATTTTCCTTACAACATCACCACGTTATTGCGATGGATCACTTCATCCCCGAAGTTATACCCGAGAATCTGCGTGATCTGGGCAGACCGGCATCCCTTGAGCCGCTCCAGGTCCGCCGAGCTGTAGTTCGCGACACCGCAGCCGATCGACTTTCCTTCCGGCCCGACGATGTTGACGCTGTCACCGCGATCGAACGGTCCCTTCACGTTCACGACTCCTGCGGGCAGAAGCGAGCGGCCGCGGCCGAGCGCCGTCACCGCGCCCGCGTCGATGTGCGCCGCCGCCTTGCCCGCGAGGCCGGCGAGAATCCACCGCTTGCGGCTTTCCATCCGCGTGCGGCTCGATGGGAACCGCGTACCTACGGCCTCTCCCCTGGCGGCCTTGACCAGAACATTCTCCGTCGTCCCGCCGGCGACGAGCACGGTAATTCCGGATTCGGTCGCCAGACGGGCCGCCTGCAGCTTGGTCATCATGCCGCCCGTGCCCCGGCTCGTGCCGGCCCCCGCAGCCAGGGTAAGAATGGCGTCGGAGATGACCGGGACTTCGGCAATCAGGGTCGCCGACGCGTTGCGACGGGGATCGGCGGTGTAGAGGCCTTCCTGGTCGGTCAGGAGAATCAACAGATCGGCATCAATCAGATTCGCCACGAGCGCCGACAGGTTGTCGTTGTCGCCGATCTTGATTTCCTCGGTCGCAACCACGTCGTTCTCGTTGATGATGGGCACGACCTTCCGCTCGAGCAGCGCGAGCAGCGTGTTGCGCGCGTTCAGATAGCCCTGCCGGTCTGCGAGATCCGCACGCGTGAGGAGCGTCTGGGCGACGATGATGTCGCCGCGCGAGAAGAGCTCGTCCCACATCTGCATCAGCTTGGTTTGGCCGACCGCGGCGAGAACCTGCTTGAAAGGGATGTCCCGCCTTCGCGCGCCATCAGGCGCGCTTCGGCGAGGCTCGCCGGAGCTCGCGTGCTCCGTCTCGCGAGCGGAGGCGGCTTTCCCGTCCCGCGAGCCTTCCAGTGCCTGTCGGCCGGCGACGATCGCGCCAGAGGAGACCAGCGCTACCTGGTGACCTTCGCCGACAAGGCGGGCGATCTGACGCACCACACCCTCCATGGCCGGCCGCGCGAGGTTGTCCCCGCCGCCGGTCAGCGTGTTGGTGCCGACCTTCACCACGAGCCGCTTCTTCGTTGGTTCCCCCACCTTTCGGCCTCATTTTATATCGGGCTATAATCGCCTCACTTTTGACCAGAACCCAGAACCGCTGGATACCTGGATAGGAGACTGCATGTCGCGGAAGCTCTCGATCATCGGTGTGCTGCTCTGCGCGACCCTGCCCCTCGCCGCGCAGAACGGTGCGAAGAACGGCGAATGGCGCTCGTACGCCGCCGAGCCCGGCAGCACCAAATACTCGCCGCTCGATCAAATCAACCGGGACAACGTCAAGAACCTGCGCATCGCGTGGCGGTTCAAGACCGACAATCTCGGTCAGCGCCCCGACTTCAACATGCAGTCCACGCCCATCGTCATCGGCGAAACCATGTACGTGCAGGCCGGCACCCGCCGCGCGGTCGTCGCGCTGAATGCCACCACCGGTGAGATGTTGTGGATGTGGCGGATGGACGAGGGCAAGCGCGGTGCGGCAGCCCCGCGCCAGGGCTCTGGCCGCGGCCTCGCGTACTGGACCGACGGCAAGGGCGACGAGCGCATCGTCACCGTGACGCCGGGCTACCACCTGGTGCAGCTGAACGCGAAGACGGGCGTCCCGGTGTCGACGTTCGGCAGGAACGGCGTCGTCGATCTGAAGACCGAGATCGACCAGCAGGGCATCGACGTCGAGACCGCGGATATCGGCCTCAACTCGCCGCCGGCGTTGGGCAACAACGTGATCGTGGTCGGCGCCGCGCATCTGCCTGGTGGCGCACCGCGCGCGAAAGAGAACATCAAGGGGTACATCCGGGGCTACGATGTGCGCACCGGTAAACGCCTGTGGATCTTCCACACCATTCCTCAACCCGGTGAATTCGGCAACGACACGTGGGAGAACGACTCGTGGTCGTACAGCGGCAACGCCGGAAACTGGGCGCCCATCTCGATCGACGAAGAACTGAACCGCGTCTATCTCGCCACTGAAGATGCCACCGGCGATTACTTCGGCGGGCATCGTCCGGGCGCCAACCTGTTTACGAGCACGGTGGTCTGTCTCGACCTGAACACCGGCAAGCGGTACTGGTATTTTCAGGCCATCCATCACGACATCTGGGACTGGGATTTTCCGGCGCCGCCGATCCTGATGGACATCACGGTGAATGGAAAGCCGATCAAGGCCATCGGCGTGCCGTCGAAGCAGGCATTTCTCTACGTGTTCGATCGCGTCAGCGGTCAGCCGGTCTGGCCGATCGAAGAGCGCCCGGTGCCGCGCGGCAAAGTGCCGACGGAGTGGTACTCGCCCACGCAGCCGTATCCGACCAAACCCGCCGCGTACGACATGCAGGGGATTCGTGAAAGCGACGTCAACGACTGGACGCCGGAGATCAAGGCCGAAGCGCTGCGCGTGCTGAACCTTCACAAGTACAGCGACAACCTGTTCGAGCCGCCGATCGACCGCGGGCAGGACGGCAAGTACGGGATGATCATGATGCCCGGCAACAACGGAGGCACCAACTGGGAAGGCGGCGCCTTCGATCCTGAAACCAAGATCGCCTACATCTTCTCGTCGACCGAGTTCAACCGCCGGTCGCTCATCAACGACCCCGCCCGCTCCAACATGAACTACATCGACGGCGGTGGCGGCGGCCGCGGTGGACGAGGCCGGGGCGAAGGCGGCGCCGAGGAGGCCGGCGGCGGTGCGCCCGCGGGCCGTGGTGCCGGCGGGGGCGGTGGCGGTCGTGGCGCGGCGGCCGGCGGCGACGCGCGCGCGGGTGGCGCGGGTGGCGCCGAGGCGGCGCCGCCGTTGAATGCGTTCGGTCTGCCGCTCATCAAGCCGCCCTACGGCCGCGTGACCGCGATCAACATGAACACGGGCGATCACGTCTGGATGCAGCCGATTGGCGGCACGCCCGAGAACATCAAGAACCACAAGCTGCTCAAAGGCGTCACGATTCCGCGCACGGGGCGCCCGGGGCGAACCGGCATCATGGTGACCAAGACGCTCTTGTGGGCCGGCGAACGCGGCCCGCTCGACAACGTCGACGGTCAGACCGTGTCGTGGTTCCGCTCGTACGACAAGGCCACGGGCGCCATCGTGTCGGAGATGCAGATTCCGGCCAACGTGACCAACGTGCCGATGACCTACATGGCCGGCGGCAAGCAGTACATCGTGATTGCCGTGGCTGCCGTCGGCAAACCGGCGGAACTGCTCGCTCTGGCTTTGCCGTAGCTCGCGACACAACGTTCCGGTTCCGGTTCCCGTTCCGGTTCGGGTTCCAGTTCCAGGTTCGGTTCCAGTTCCCGGTTCGGTCGTCACTCGAACCCGAACCGGGAACCTGAACAGAACCGGCACCCGGAACAGAACCGGGAACCCGAACCGGAACTGGAACAGGAACTGGAACCCACCTTCCGCTATAATCCCGCTACTCTCACCCCACACTCTGGAGGTCATAGATGGCGCGCAGGATCGTTGCGCTCGCAGGGTTGCTGGTCGTCGGCGCTGTCGTGTCGATCTCGGCACAATTCGGCACGAAAAACGGCGAATGGCGTTCGTATGCCGGCGAGCCGGGCAGCACCAAGTACTCCCCTCTCGATCAGATCAACAAGGAGAACGCGAAGAGCCTGCGGGTTGCGTGGCGGTTCAAGACCGACAACCTCGGCATGCGGCCCGACTACAACATGCAGTCGACACCGCTCATGGTAGGCGGCGTGATGTACGCACAGGTGGGCATGCGCCGCGCCGTCGTCGCGATCGATCCCCAGACGGGCGAGCAATTGTGGATGTGGCGGATGGACGAGGGTAAGCGTGGCGAAGTCGCGCCGCGTCTAGGCTCGGGCCGTGGCGTGGCTTACTGGACAGACGGCAAAGGCGATGAGCGGATTCTCTCGGTGACGCCCGGCTACCAGCTCGTGGCGCTGAACGCGAAGAACGGCATCCCCGTCTCCACGTTCGGCAGGAACGGCATCGTCGATCTGAAGACGGAGCTCGATCAGCCCGGCCTCGACCTCATCACCGCCGACATCGGGCTCAACGCACCGCCCGCTGTCGGAAACAACGTCGTCGTCATCGGCGCCGCGCACACACCCGGAAGCGCACCCCGCACGAAGGAGAACGTGAAGGGATACGTCCGCGGCTACGACGTGCGCACGGGCAAGCGGCTGTGGATCTTCCACACCATTCCGCAGCCAGGCGAGCAGGGCAACGAGACCTGGGAGAACGATTCGTGGTCCTACACCGGCAACGCCGGCAACTGGGGCGCGATCACCATCGACGAAGCGGCCAATCGCGTGTACCTCGCGACGGAGATGGCCACGGGCGATTACTACGGTGGACATCGACCGGGCGCCAACCTCTTTACCGACTGCGTCGTCAGCCTCGATCTCAATACCGGCAAACGCTACTGGTATTTTCAGGCCATCCATCACGACATCTGGGACTGGGATTTCCCTTCCCCGGGCATCCTGATGGACATCAACGTGAACGGAAAGCCGATCAAGGCGATCGGCGTGCCATCCAAGCAAGGATGGCTCTACACGTTCGATCGCATGACGGGCGAACCCGTGTGGCCGATCGTCGAGAAACCCGTCGAGAAGGGCACCGTGCCGGGCGAATGGTACTCGCCAACACAGCCGTATCCAACCAGGCCGGCGCCGTTCGAACGTCAGGGTGTGTCCGAAGCTGATTTGAATGACTGGACACCGGAGATCAAAGCCGAGGCAGTGCGCATTGCGAGCCTCCACAAGATCGGGCCGATCTTCACGCCGCCTATCACGATGGGCGACAGTGGCAAGGCCGGACTCCTGATGCTGCCAAACGCCACCGGCGGCGCAAACTGGGAAGGCGGCGCCTTCGATCCCGAGACCGGGATCGCCTACATCTTCTCCACCACGAATCCCACACGACTCAGCCTCATCAACGATCCCGCACGCTCGAACATGAACTACATCCAGGGCGGCGGCGGTGGCGGCGAAGGCCGCGGCGGCGACGATGGTGGACGAGGCGGACGCGGCGAGGCGGGGCGCGGCGCAGCACCTGGCGCAGCACCGGCTGCAGCTCCGGCTCGCGCGGCCCTTCCGCCGATCACGGTCTTCGGGTTACCGCTGATCAAGCCGCCGTACGGGCGCGTCACCGCGATCAACATGAACACGGGCGATCACGTGTGGATGCAGCCCATCGGCGACACCCCCGACAACATCAAGAATCACGAACGCCTGAAGGGTGTGACGATTCCCCGTACCGGACGCGGCGGACGCCTCGGCATCATGCTGACGAAAACGCTGCTGTGGGCCGGCGAGCGCGGTCCGCTGGTCACGGTGAACGGTCAGCAGGGATCGTGGTTCCGCTCGTACGACAAGGCGACGGGCGAGATTGTGTCGGAGACGCTGCTGCCGGCGAATACGACCGGCGTGCCGATGACCTACATGGTGAACAACAAGCAGTACATCGTGGTGGCGGTGTCGGCGGCAGGCCGTCCGGCCGAGTTCATCGCGTTGACGCTGCCGTAAAGGAAAACGGGCCCAGAAATCCCCCGGGCCCGTTTCATATCTTCAGATCGAGAGATCGACTGATCTTGCGATCCCGTTCTCTAGATCCTTAGATCCGTAGATCTCCAGTTACCTAACGATTGCCGTAATCGCGAATGTCGTCGGCATTGAGGCGGAAGTCGACGTTGTCGCCGCCAACCGTCACCTTGAACGGGTCGAACAGATCGATCTTCTTCGGCAGCTCGGCCAGGCCCTGAATCGTCTCGCCCTTGGCCACTTTCCCGCCTGCGAAGTTCTTCATCGACGTCACCTTTGCGGCGATCGTTTCGCCCTTCTGGATGACGTTGACATCGGGCTTCAGCTGGAATTCCTTATTAACGGTCCCCTGCACGAAGAAGACGCTCGTGATCCGCGCCTTGGTCCGGAACGCCGCCTTGGCCGGTGACTGGCCGAACAGCGCTTCGACCGTGCGGTCGTTGAGCACGATGACCTGCAGGTTGCCCCAGTCGGTACGCTGCTGCGCCGAGAATATCTGCAACATTTTCGCGTTGTCGCCCTGGGCGCCGACAAGAACCGGCAGCGCGCAGGCCGCCACTGCGAGGAGAGCGAGCACCTTCTTCATCACGTTTGCCCCTTCAAATAGAGTTATCCGGCTGGAAGGAAGAGCATAACCGGAAGCAGGGGCGATTGGAAAGCGTCGGTCTCCCGTCAGGCGGCCTTGCGGCGGTGCCGCCGGCGCTGCCCGCGCAGCGAGTTCTCGTAGCAGTCAAGCGCGCGGACGAAGATCTCGAGCCGCGACAGTCCCGTGGATCTCGTCAGCGCCGCCAGTTGATCGAACAGCTTCGGCGGCACACGAATACTGACCTGCGGATAGTCTCGCACGCGCTGGCCGTTCACCCCACCCGGCGGACGGCCGGCCTTTCTCCGAGTCGGTAGTAGTTTTTTCCTCATATCCTTCCCCACGTTTCGCGTTACGACGTTTGTGCTTTCACAAATCCGTTGGACGCGTCACATCAACAGGCTGTAGCAAGGAGTCTGCCAGCATCTGGATGGGTCCTGGAATCGCGGTTTGTCGAGAATGTGTCTCAACCGAAAACAGTGTTGTTCGCGGTTGAACAGTGTTGAAACCGACAGTTGAAAGGTAACACCAAGTCCTGCGCACGCGGACCTACGAAGTGTGAAACGAAGATTATTCCGTGAATATTCTGCGTACCCCGCAGATGCGCCATAATCGTCAACCGCGGAAGGTCAGGAGGGTACGTACATGTCAGAGCCCACCCGGGCAGAGACAGACTGGGTCGCCGAACGCAGCCAGTGCACCACCTACGAGCTCTTCCGGGCGCTCGCCCGGCAGGTGAAAGCGGACGTCGAGAAGCGCAACGACATCTTGAGCCGGATCGATTTCGGATTCGAGGATAACGACCGCGAGGACTATTTCGTCGTGCTGTCGCGGCAGGGCGGGCGGATGGTGCGCTTCACGGTGACCGACCATATCGCGGTCTCGGGCGAGCGGCTCGATGTATCGTTCCAGGCCCGGGCCATCTACACGACCGCCGGGGAGTGCCGGCTCCAGGTCGGCGACGCGCACCTGCACGTCTGGCAAGTCGCCCGGCTGGCGCTGGAAGAGATGTTTTTCGATGCCTAGGCGGCTGCGCTATCAGGTGGCCACGAGCCTCGACGGGTTCATCGCGGGGCCGCACGGCGAATTCGACTGGATCACGATGGACCCGGACATCGATTTCGCCGCCATCTTCGAGCAGTTCGACACGGCGATCATGGGCCGCAAGACGTTTCTCTCGACGCTGCAGCACGGCGGCGACGGGTCGATGAAGGGGCTCGAAGTGATCGTGTGCTCGACCACGTTGCGCCAGGAGGCCCATCCAGCGGTCACCATCGTCAACAGCAGCCCCGCGGAGCACGTGCGGTCGCTCAAGGCGAAACCGGGGAAGGATATCTGGCTCTTCGGCGGCGGCGAGCTGTTCCGCACGTTTCTCGAAGCCGGGCTCGTGGATACGGTTGAACCGGCCGTCGTCCCGGTGCTCCTCGGCGACGGCATTCCGATGCTCTCGCCGCCGTCGTTACGCGCCAGGCTCTCGCTGACCGGCCATCATCTGTACCCGAAGTCCGGCATCATGCTGCTCGAGTACACGGTGGAGGAATCGTCGCGTCCCTGAGGGACTTCCGATCCTCGGTCGCAACCCGCCTGAGCAGCCCGTCGACGGAGTTTTTCCAGAAACCGGTCTTCAGTCTTTCTGGCCTTCCAGCGTTTGTCGAATGGCAACAGCACCATGGCTGACGAGCATTTCAACGTCGCCGGCGATGCCATTTGGCAGAATATCCGTAATCCATATGAGCCGGCTCGACCGATCGCCATCGTCCAGCACCTGCATCGACGCGTTATGGTGTGTCAGTGGCTCCCCCACCGCCGCCCACACAAATCGACGTGCTTCATCATCGATGTCGACGATCAACTCGCGAACGACCATGCCATTCGCGAACCTCACAATTCTGGCGTCGTTCTCCAGGCGAGCGTCTATGAGCACACCCGGGCAGAGTCGCTTATGGACTGCACCGACATCGCGAACGGCATCCCATACGTCCTTCGAAGGTACATTCAGTGCTATTTCTTTACGAATCGACGCCATGTGAGCTCTCCTTCGTCGACTACTGTCGGGTCTCGGCGTGGTGCCGGAACTGGCAGGCAGACGCACTAGGCAGGTGCCGTGTAGCTCTGCTCGATGGCCGCGCGGATCAGGGCGCGACCCTCCTGCGCTGTAAGGCCTGGCCGCAACGCGATTGAAGCGGCAGCATTTGCGAGGCCATTGTCCCTGATGATCGACCGAAACCAATTTGCGTAGTCGCCTCGATGCAGATGATAGAGCCACGTCTCTTCGTCCACGCCATCCCCGATTTGGAGGAAGAGCAGTAGATTCTGGGCGCGAAGGCAGAGTTTGTGCTCCCTGCCGGTGAAATAGAAACTATGCTCCGACGGAATTACTCCCGCTGCGTACTTGCGGATGTGACGCTGTCGCTCCGTGCGGGTCAGGAGACTGTGAAAACGGATAGGAGGTGCATTCTCGCGTGGCGCCCAGAAGACCCCCTCGCCTTGCTGCAACGGATGCGCATCGAAGGGCGGCAGGCGCGTTCCCACGATGTCGGCGAACTCTTGCAGCGTCTTCTCCGGCGCTTCTCCGATGGCGATAATCACATCGACGCGCTTCAGAACGGCAGCAGCCAGATGCTTTGGTTTCATCGTAATCATCATCAGGCCGGTGACCTCTTGCGGCAAAACGATGGGCGTTGAGTTCAGCAGTGCGGGAATCAGATGGTGCGCTTCGTCCACGATAAGCCAGTGCGGGTGTCCAACCGTGGACCGCATCTGTTGAATGCGCGGAAGCAGCTGATCGAAAAATGCGGGACGATCCTCCATTCGCACAGCAAGCAGGTTGACGACCGCGCTCTGTTCCGGCTTGCTCAGCAGACTGACAACCTCCTCGGATGTAGGTTTCTGGTCGGGATCGCCCAGGCAGACGGTCTGTTCCAGATTGGAATAATCGCCTTCAGGATCCAGAATGCAGAGTTGATAGCGATGGTCGAGCAGGCGCTCCACCACGCCCGTCGCCAGCGTCGTTTTGCCGCCATGGGACGTTCCTGCCAGCAGCACGTTGACACCGTATGGCTTGAGACGCAGTTCCTGCCCGTTTTCGCGCACGCCAAGCGCAATTTCGTGGCGATCGAGCCGAGATTCCATCTCCCGAAGGTCGGAGGCGATGAGCCTTTCCACCAACTCCGCGACGCCCGCGCCATGATCGTTCTGTGTAATCCAATCGGCGCGCTCTTTGACCATCGCCAGGGCATTCGCGACGGCGAACGAGCATTCACACAACTGCATGAAGGCATGATCATTCTCCGCATCGCCGATACCCACCACATTGTGCGGTGAGAGGCGAAGATCATCGAGCGCGGCATGCAGGCCGCTCGCCTTGTTGACACCGGAGGGAAGAACCATGACCGCGCCCTTGTTGAAGACAACCTGAAGTTCGAGTCCCAGATCGCGAATCGTGTTGAGGACGATATTCTCGTTCGGCGTCCAGGTCGCCACAATGACCTGCCCGACGGAGAGCGGAGCGACGCCGCGCTGCCGCAGCGTTTCAATGAACTTATCGGGCGGACGTTCACCGAGAATCGTTTCGCCTTTGTTGTCGGGACGGTAGAGCAGCGCGCCATTTTCCGCGACGACGCGATCGAAAAGTGCGAGGTGAGGGCAAACACGTACCAGGTCATCGAGCGTTCGTCCCGTCACGAGAATGATCTTGCGCCCTGTGGCGCGAAGGCGCTCGAGCGTGTTGACGGTAGCGTGATCGATCGCGCCGTGGTGCGCGAGCGTTCCGTCATAATCGGTGGCGAGCGCAAGATAGCGCATACAGGAACCCTCCGCGAAAATGCGATCGCCTCCGTACCGATCATGCCGCACATCACGATCGGTATCTTGAACCCATTCTAGTGCGATCCTTCGGACGTGAAGATGATTTGCGCGCAGAGACGATTCTGCTGTATGACATAATCGCGACCATGAATGGGCGCGGGCGTGGCAGTGCGGTGCCGATGCGTGAGGGCCAGTCACGGCTCTCCTCTGTTCGTCTGCTACGCGAACTGCAGCCGGTCTGTTCTGGCCTGCTACCTCTATCGAGATCTCTGCAACGAGGCGCCGGCCCTCTCGGCTGGACTGGAGAGTGGGAGAGCGGATCAGCCATCGAGCGGAACAGATGCTTCGAGAGTGGGGCATAGACGCGAGCGCACATCGGCCCTTGAAGCTCTCCCGCGACTTGTGCACTGAGGCATCGGCGATCTTCGTGATGGCGCCGTCGTACCTGCACCGCGTCGTGTGGGAATACGGCGAAGACCTCGCGGACAAGGCGTACCTCTTTGCCGATCCGTTCACCAAACCAACCGTGTCTTAGACAATGGAGAGTACAGGGTTCTGGATCCTTCGTTCGACAGTCGACCGATCAGTGAGCTCCAGAGGGAGTTTGGATGGATGCGCGAGCGGGTGCTGCAAATCCGGCTCGCGCTGCTCGGGGACGGCAAGCGTCTTGTCCCGCTGCGGGAGTATTTCGAGGTCTGTAAAACCGTCGATCGCGGCAGTCATTGAAGGACGACAACGACACCACGTCCTGTTGCATGCAATACTTGCCACGCGCCGGGGTGGCGGAACTGGCAGACGCACAGGACTTAAAATCCTGTGATCCGAAAGGATCGTGCGGGTTCGATCCCCGCCCCCGGCAATCAGTTACAGCGGTTTTCGGGTTCGACAGATGAGCGCTGCGTGTTACGGGCGTGTCTCGATGGATGAGCATGCCTGACTACTATTTCCTGTGCCCGTGTCCCCTGCGGGTGGACAGCATCGTGGGGATAGCTTCCGGTTTTTCCAAGGAAAGGGGCTTGACATGATGGTGCACCGATGGCTTTTGATGACCGTACTTCTCGCATTCGTCTCGTCTGGCGCAAGCGCGCAGAGCACTGCAGCGACCGCGGCGGACGCGACAGCGTTCATGGGGACGTGGGTAATCAACTTTACGGAGCCGGCGGCATTCAAGACGACGCAGACGGTAAAAATCTGGAACCAGAATGGAGTTGTCGCTGCGAGTATTCAGACTGGAAATACAGCTCAAGAGGTGACCGGCATCCTTAAGGACGCGAACCTGCTGGTGCTCACTATCAACCGTGAGGCGCCGTCAGCGATGCGCGAGAAATGGCGCGCCGATCTGGTCGGTGATGTCACTGTCGCTAGATGGCGACACAATTAATGCAGCACTGATGCTGGAACGGAGCCAAACAATCAAGAAAGGAACGGGTAAGAAGCAGATCAATTGAGGCAGGAGCAACGACGAAGGACGTCAACCTGCATTCAAGAAGCTGGAAGCGACACGACGTCGACAGAACCTGCGCGTCGGCGCAGCTCACGGAGTTCCTGAAGCGCCCGTTCCACGCAGTATTCACGTGAGGTCACTGGATCCAACGTACGTCACCAACAGTTGATGGAACATCTGGAAGATCCTTTGAGTGTTCGAGAACAATCACTCATGGGATCTATTCCCCAGAGGCACTACAGACCAGCCTGAGACATCTTTGCTAGACCAGGAGTCGCCAGTTGTTTATACGGTCAACCTCTTGAATGTTGTTAGACTGGCTTGTAGAGGTGTTATATGAAATTCGGTTCCGGCACGAGTGCCGACAATGATGCTGGTGAGCGTGACCCAACTCTTTCGAAAAAGCTGGACGCCGCGATTGCCGACCTTGATGATGTCGCTACGACAATTGCAGAAGCCAAAGAAGAACCGCCCTTAGAATCGCATCGAACGCTCAGTGAGGCGGAGGAAGACATCGAAAGGATCACGGATGCCCTAGAAAGCATCGAGGAAGAGGACCGAGCCTAATAGTCTTGGAAGTCGTCAGGGCCGAATTCTGGCGCGGATGTGATCCAGCTCAGCTTGAAGCGCCTGCACGCGTTGCTTCACCTCTGCGAGTTGGGATGAGCAGTTCTCGACCGAGCGACGGAGCAACCGGATTTGCTGCCATGCTGATTTTCTTGGGGAAGGTTTCGACTTCTTCGAGGGCATGGCACGAGAATTTAGGCTGGCAACTATTCGCCGTCAAGATGTCATGTAGGTGACATGCCGTTCATTCACAAACGTCATTTCCCCAATGACAAGTCACATCTGGCTGACCCCAGGTCAGGGCCACAGACGCCGGTTGACTTTCGACATCTGGCTTCAAAGATCGCTCAGCGGGTGGACTTGGCTTTGCGGGGCTCCGCCATGAGCGCCTTCACGTGCGTGAGCATATCTTCAGGACTGTCCGACCTCGGGCCCAACAACATGGCTCGAATGCGGTCGATATAGCCCTGGGTCTCTTTTGCATGCCGACGATTCTTGCTCCGCTGTGTGGCGGTCGCCGAATCTCTAGCCATGCTCGTCAGGAGGTTCTTGCGTTCTTCGAACATCCGCAACGAGATCCACAACATCTCTTCGATTTTTTCGGATTGACTCGTGAGTAGCGAAAGGCTCGAGTAGGAATGCCCGGTGTGGCAGCGGTACCGTTTCTCGCCGGGACCGTCGATTTTCCACAGCACCCCCCCACAACCGGGGCAGTTGTACGGCACCTGCTCTCCCAGGTCGTTCACCTGCGAGATGTCACTCAACACGCGTTCGGCGATCACTGCCTCGGTCCGGATATCGTCCGGAACAGGCTTGCTCGTGCCATGTGGCTTCCATACCAGCGAGGTCAGCAACGGTCCCATCTCCGCCATCGACACGCAATAATCTGCGTTTGCCCTGTCGAGCGCGCTGAGCGGCATCTCGGAATACGCCGCATCCCTCGGGTCTTGCACGACGGTCACACCCCCGCAACGCTTGACGGCGATGAGGCCCGTCGTGCCATCGTCCATCATGCCGGTGAGCACGACGCCGATGACGCGGGAACCGTAAGAGACGGCGGCCGAGCGAAAGAGCGGATCGATCCCCGGCCGGTGACGGTTTTCAGCCGCGCCCTTCGTCACCAATAGCTTCCCCTTCTCAATCAAGATGTGATTATCAGGAGGAGCGATGTAGACGCGCCTCGGCTTCAAGCGCTCGCTGTGTTCGGCGAGCTTCGGGTGAAAGGCCCGGTGTCGACCCAACCGTCGCAGCAGCGGTTCTCCGGAGTTGCCAGGATCCATGTGCTGCACGATGACGATGGACGCCGGTAGATCCGTGGGCAATTGGCCGATCAACTGATCGAGCGCTTCCAACCCTCCTGCCGCCGTGCCAATCACGATGACGTCTCGTCCCTTCGACGGCATATCAATTCGCTGCTTTCCTGACGGCTGGCCATCGGACCAAAGCGACATCGTGCCGCCTCGTCTTCGATTCTATACGTGCGCCGGGTGCCCGAGTGTAACCGCCATTGTTATTGTTCTGCCATAAGGACTTCATCCTGTGATGCGGGTTCGATCCCGCCCCGCCGCCCCTGCCCACCTCTACGGCCGCGAGATTTCGCGGTGTGGCCGGAGGCCCGAGCGCCCTCCGATAGCGGCAACTACTTGACGCCACTACGCGATGTGCGTCAACCCGCCTGCGGCTCGGGCGGACGCGAAGTTGCATGCGTGTACCGTGAACGTCAACGGCGCGAGTCATTGAGGAGGATCGACATGCCTTCACCCAGAGCCATCGGCACTGCCCTCGTCGCGATCCTGCTCGCGCCGGTACCCGCGCGGGCAGACACACTGCTCATTCCGTTCTTCGGCGTGAATTTCGGCGGCGATTCCGGCAAGGAGTTCTCGGAGGCGGTCGACACCAGTCAATTCAACTGGGGGGTGAGCTTTGCCTTCATGGGCGGCGGCGTGTTCGGCTTCGAGGGCGATATCGGTTTCAGTCCAGACTTCTACGGCAAGACCGACGTCGGCGGCAGCAACGTGCTCACGGCAACGGGCAACCTGGTCATCGGGATTCCCTTCGGCGGCCAGCAGGGCTTCGGCATCCGTCCCTACGGCCTCGTCGGCGCGGGCCTGCTGAAATCGACGTCGGACTTCGGTGCTGGCGCCGCCGAGATCGACGAGAACGATCTGACGTGGAGCGCCGGCGGCGGCATTCTGCTGTTCTTCGGAACCCGCGCCGGTATCCGGTTCGACGTCCGCTACTTCAAGACGTTCGACGATCTGGAGATTCTGGGCATCCCGATCGCCCAGTCGCCCGGCAAGGTCGACTTCACCAGAACCTCGCTGGGTTTCGTGCTGAGGTTCTAACGCTCAACTGCCAGCTTCAGGCTTTCGGGTACCGTGCGCGTCCTGGAATGCAGACGACTTCGCCACTTTCCACCCGTGACTGCAGTAGGGACAACGAAAATGCAACGTCGCGGCCTCGAGGTGGTCCTCGTCGAGCTTGGCGATCCCGTCGCACTTCGGACACCGTTGCACCGTGAACCGCGTCATTGCGTGGCCGTCACGCGCCCGCGGGCCTCGCGGGTGACGTGTGGTCGTCCCTGCTGGTCGAGCAGGCGGTTGAGCTGATAACACTCGCACGCGTACCCCGCGAGCGCGTCGTGATCGTCGATCTGAATGCGGCCACGCGCCGTCGAAATGATCCCGGCCCGTTCGAACTGCTGCAACACGAGAGACACGGTCGGCCGGCGAACCCCCAGGAGATGCGCCAGCAGCTCGTGCGTCACGGGAAGCTCATGGTTCCCAAGCCGCATCTCCGCGTCCAGGAGCCATCGACTGCAGCGCTCCTCGGCCGAGTGCCGCGCGTTGCATGCCACCGACACGGCCAGTGACCCGACGAACGTGTTGACGTATTCCAGGACGTGGGCGTAGAACACCTCACGCCGGCCGAGCTCACGACGGAATGTATCCACGTTCATCACGCTGGCCATACCATCGCCCACAATGTGCATGGTCGCATCGCAGTAGGCCGCGCTCACGCCGAGAAATGCCTCGACACCCACAAAGCCTTCCGAGCCGACACTCGCGACCTCAGCCGTGGAGCCATCGGCGCTCGTCATCGTGAACGAGCACAGGCTGCGGTGCAGAAACCAGATCTCACGCAACGGCTCGCCGCGCTTCTGGATCACCTGGCCAGCCCGAAACGAGACCACCGCGAGATCAGACGCGATCTGCGCGAGCTCCTCGGCAGGCAGCGCTGTCAGGAATGCGTTTCGAAAGGATGGTGCCATGGTTCGAGCCTACCCCTCCTGCCGAAGGAAAAGTTGTCCGATGCCTGACAAGAACGGAATTAGGTATCCTCGAAGTAGTGCGTGCGGGACTCTATGGCAAGAGGCGGTCGAACGCGCTCTTGACGACGCGATAGCACTCGCAGGACGCGTCTTCCAGCCGGGCTCGATTCACGATGGTAATTCTCTTGGTGCCGTTGCTGACGATGCCTGCCTTGTCGAGTGTGCCGAGCACCAGGCTGACAGTGGGCCGGCGCACCCCGAGCATGTAGCCGAGAAATTCGTGCGTGAGCTGAAACTCGTCCCCATCAACCCGATCGTGCGTCATCAACAGCCAGCGCGAGCAGCGTTCCTCGACAGAATGGAGGGAATTGCACGCCGTCGATTGCATGATGAGGATCTGCAGGGCCTGAGAATAGCGGCTCATCAGCCCGTAGAACGCGCCACGCCGATCCAGCTCTTTTCTGAAGGCGTCCGCTGACATCGCCTCAGCCTCGCCAACCGGCACCTGGATGAACGCCTCGCCCGGCGAGACCGTGCCGCCCAGGAACACGGTCATACCGACCACCCCCTCGTTGCCGATGGTCGCGACTTCCACCATACGGCCATCCGTCATCACGTTGGTGACCGACGCGACACCCCCACCGATGAAATACACGGTGTCGATCGGCTCGCCATGCTTGTGCATGACCTGTCTGAACTTCAAAGAGACCGTTGTGAGTGCGGGGAGGATGCGGCGATAGTCAGCGGCGGGTAGCGCGGCCAAAAGCCTGTTGGGCGATCGTTCGTCGGGCGGCGGACGAGTAAGCACGCGGGAACGAGCCTTGACCATCATGTCGACTCCTCTTTTTGGCAGGAAAGAGACGGCTTTGGTGGTCTGGGGCTTGGCCTCTGGCGAGGCGGCGGCAGGTCAGGAAAGCAGACCCACGGTAGCACGTTTGTCGCTGATGACTGCGCTTTTAAGATAGTTGTCAGGTGCCTGACAATTTTTGCCATGACGTTCAACATTACCGCTTACAATCTTGACAATCCGCTTGGCTTGCAACTTGCTGTCGCTTTCCACCACTCCTCCAGGTGACATACGCGTAAATGCCGCCTTCTGGTCTGCTAGAAAGGCGGTCGTGTGCGTGTTCGGCTGAAGAAAAAACTCGCAAGCGTCATGGACGGTGTGGACGTGTCGCACGTCCGAGCCGGAGACATCGTGCAAATCCCCGACGCGGACGCGGAGGTGTTGATTAGCGAAGGCTGGGCTGAGCGAGTGGCGGAGGACCCGGGATCCGTAACCGTCTCAAAAGCGTCTGGATCGGACTGAGGCTGTGTATGCGACTGGCGGAATGCGCACATTGCGGGCACGCGTTCGCGGATCTGCTGAGATTCGGAACCAGCACTTCGGGCCGTGTGGCGCACCTGGTCTGCCGAGAGTGCTTCAGCCAATGGATCGAGCCGGAGCCGCTCGAAACCCACCTGCTCTACCCTCCCGACTCCGCTGCACTGCCGGCTCCGGAGAAACGCGATTCGCAGAGTGTCGCGAGCCTGGTCTTCAGATCATCGAGCTGATTCCGTAGACCGATTGACCGAATATTCCCTGTTGTTGCGGTTGATCTGTCTGCTGGTGTGGTATCCGAGAGACCGCACGAACGCCTCGAGCTCGTCAACCGACGTCCCCATGTTCCCGAGCTGGCGTGGAACGACTTCCAGGATCAATTTCGGGTGAAATCGCTCGAGCGTGTGCGTCGCGCCGCGTAAGACAACGACCTCGGCGCCCTCGACGTCCGCCTTCAAGACGTCAAGCCGCTGCAGCCCCATTTCCATCACGACGTCATCGATGGGCCGGCCCCGGACGCTGTAGGACCGCGTGATCGGTCCCGCATTCTCGCGAGAGAGCGAGCTCGAACCGCTGTTCCCGCCGAGCGTCGAGTCGAACAGCGTCAGCGTCGTGTCTGTATCGGTGCACGCGATCGGCTGCACGATCACATTCCGTGCGGCGCTGGCTTCGATGTTCGACCTGAGCTGTAACAACGTGTGCGGGTTGGGCTCAAACGCGACGACGCGGCCCTGGTCGCCCACCATGACGCTGGCCTTGAGCGTGTCGTAGCCGATATGCGCGCCGACGTCGAAGAAGACCGCGCCTTTGGACAACCCGCTCGAAATCGCGTCCCAGATCTCCGGCTCCCATTGCCCCGCGCGGTTCACCAGGATCGTTCGCGAGACGGCATCTTCTGGATTCAGCGTGAGCGTGACCCCGGGCTCCACTTCGATCCGCACGGGTCGCAACAGTCCCACGCGCACGAGCGCAGGGTCCAGCCGCCGGAGAAGGCCTTTCGCAGAGATGATGGGAAAGTCGCGCGACCACAGCCGCTCGGCGCGCACGTACGATCGGACCGTGAACACACGGCCCCATTCCGATAGTTGGAGAACCCCGACGAGGGCGACCGGCAGGAGGAGGGCCCAGAACAGACCGCGAAACGCCCGCATCGCCGACATTATGGCGCAGGTCTGAAAAGGGGTCGGGAGGGGTTTTCCTCAGCGTCTGGGAAAACCCCTCCCGACCCCTTTTCCCGATTGTGCAACTCGATTAAGGAATCCGGCGCATCCCCAGCGCGACGCAGAGCCACGCCACCGTCAGGCATCCGAACGCCACGAACAGCGTCACGAGCGACTCGGCGAGGCCGAGGGCCATGATGCGCGACGGCGACTCCGGATTCTGCCTCGCATACCACTGCAGCACGTTCATCAACCCGACCACCGCTCCGCCCAGGCCGCTGAAGATGCCGGCCAGCGAGATAGGACGCATCAGCGCGAGCCCCGGCTCGGTCGGCCGAATGACATAGGCGACCCCCGCCGCCAGCGGGAACAGCGTGACCAGCAGGCTGAGCTTTGCGAAGAGCCCCATCTGGCCGAACATATTGAACAGTTCCATGTGTGAACAGCCTCCGCTGTGATACAACGCGCCATCGGGCGCCGCGTGACGTGTCACGATCCGGCGCGCCGCGCGTTATGACCGGCATGGACCGGGAGCTCGAGCTCCAGCTCGTGGCGCAGTTGCGGGCAGGCGACGCCGCGGCGTTCGACCGCGTCTACGCGGAATTCAACGCCCGCCTCTTCAGCTTCCTGGCGCGCCTCTCTCGCCGCCGTGACGTCGCCGAGGATCTGCTCGAGGAGACGTGGCTGCGCGTCGTCGATCGGGCGCCGAAGCTGCGGCCCGATACGAGCCTGGGCCCGTTCCTCTTCACCGTCGCGCGCAACCTGTATTTCAGCTACTGCCGCTCGCGGCTGATGGAGGACTCGCAGACCGCGGACATGATCGGGCTCTGGCCGCTCGGCACGCCACCGCCTTCGCCGTTCGAGTCGACCGTGGCCAGCGAAACCGGCAGGCGCATCGAAGCGGCCCTGGCCGATCTCCCTGCCGTCTATCGCGAAGCCCTGCTGCTCGTGGCCATCGAAGGCCTGCGTCCTGCCGAAGCGGCCATCGTCTGCGGCATCACGCCCGAAGCGATGCGCCAGCGGCTCAGCCGCGCTCGCGCGGCGATTGCCAGACGGCTCGACGAGTGCGATCAACGTCTGCTGGTCGCGCTGAAAGAGGTGACGACATGATCGAGACCCTTGCCCTTCTCACACCAGATGCGCACCGCGGTCGGCGCACGATCGCACGTTGCCATCAGCGGCTGGCGCGCCGGCGTCAACACCTGGAAGCGGCCGCAAGCCGCGCCCGCACGCGATACCTCGCGGTCGAACGCGTGCTCGTTCTCGGGTTGTGCGTGATTTACATCTCCGGCGTCGCGATTCTGGCCATCCAGATGCTCAGCCGAGGTTAGCTCCCCGCGCTCAGTCGGGTGGTCAGGTCGTCCTGAGCGCGCACACCGGGTGCAGCCATGGGCAACGCGACGCAACGCACTCCCGTTTCACGGGCGTACCTCCTTTCCGCCCACGAAATACCGAAGAAATGATTGAAGCCACGTGCGCCGGATCGGTAAGCTTCGCGGGGGAGGTTACTTTGACGTGTGAATGGATGGTCATCTGCGAGGAATACGACGGGCGCGCGCCCGGCAACCCGTCGATCATCGGCATGATCAGCGCGCTCGTCACCGAGACGGTGCCGGCCAGAATCGAGCAGCTCGTCGCCGCCTTCAGGCTGGTCGGCCATCCCGACGAGCACGCGACCATCTCGCTCGTCGTCCAGGACGAATCGGGCGCCGATGTGAAGGGACATCCTCAGTCGCTGCGCCTGCCCGGAGTGGGCGTCTGCGACGCACACATTTCGCTCGCGCCCATCGAACTGAAATCATTCGGAAAGTATTCCGTCGTGCTGCGCCTCGACGGTAGCGACGCGTTCCGCACGACTTTCTGGGTGACCGCGACACACGCGCTTCCGCTGTGAGGGCGCCCGCCTTTCACGGCTGGCTGCTAGGCGAACGTCGACGCCTCGTCGCGGTGGCCGCAGAACAGGCATCGACCGAACTTCGGCGAGATCATCGCATCACACTTGGGGCATCGCTTCGGCTTGGGCGACATCCGGCCGTCCGCCTGTCCGTCACGCAGATCGATTTCGGTGACCTTGGCGCTCAGTTGCGCTTCCGAGATGCCGCTCGATTGCATCAGCTCGAACATGGCCCGCGTAATCAGCGCCAGCCGGTCGAGCTTTTCCTCGAGCCGAACGAGCGAGTCGCGCGCGAGACCGTCGGCGGTCGGCGTGCCCTGCATCGAGTCGATCTTCGCGTCGAGTTGGTAGATTCTGATCTGCTGGTACAGGTCCCACAACATAGGGCCGTTTCCTCCGGAGCGCTACCCTAATGGCTTTGCGTCGACGTGGCACGTTCGTACGTGCGTAACTTGTAGACCATCAGACCAAGCACGATGGGCAGGAAGATCCGCCAGAAGTTGTCGAGGACCAGCATCGGCACAGGCCCGTACAGCACGTCGAGCGCCAGCACGCGGCTGAACGCTTGCAGCATGAACTGATCGTTCAGCCGCCACGCCACGCTCAGCATCATCCCGAGCTGAAGCGTCGTCACCAGCAGCTCCTCGGGCCAGTCGAGGGCGCGATGGTCGCCGACGACCAGCCAGGTCATCGCCGGCAGCAGCAACACGCCGTTGTACGGCTGGTTGTAGAACGCGAACAGCGACCACGTGCACAACACGGAGAGCAGCACGACGTCGAACGACCGGCCGAGCGACTCCCGCGCGCTGAATACCCGCCGGCACAACCACGCCAGCAGCAGCGTCATCGCCACGATATGCGCGGCATCGGCCAGCAGGTCCGAGTCGATCAGGCTGTGAAAGATGAGCCGTGCGCTCATGGCGCTGTGCTCGCTGATGCGGTCTTCGCCGACGTAGATGTGCGTCAGCATGTCCCAGTGGGCCGCCACCACGTCGAGCGGCGCGGCCCCTACGCGCAGCGCATACACCCCTACACCCGCGATGACGACGCCTGCCGCCACGCCAACCATCGTCAGTTGCCCCGTCAGCACCGCCCACATCACAAATGGGGCGCCGAACTGCGGCTTGATGAGCGCCACGCCGGAGAGCACGCCTGCCAGCACCGGCCGACGGCGCGCGACCATGACGCCCAGGAGGCCGGCGCCCAGAAGCGGCAGCGCAATCTGGCCCGTCCAGAGGGAAATGCGCACGCTGCCCCAGGAGCAGAACATCGCGACCGGCAACGCCGCCACCGCCCAGGTGGCGGAAGGCCGGACGAACCGCACGGCGAGATACGCAACAGCCGGCGCCAGCACGAGCTTGGTGGACGCCCAGACGATCGGCAGCCACGCCGTGTCGACCAACGAGAACAGCGACAGGAACACAATGGCATGCGGCGGGTAATCGGCCTGCGTGCCGAGATCCGCATACACATTTTTTCCGTCGAGCCACTGCACGACCCAGCTGTGCATCCACATCAGGTCTTCGCTGTGGTTGGGGTGAACCGCCTGGTGAAAGGCGACGGCCATGCTGAGGGCCGCGAGACCGCCCCACACGAGGCACTTCACGGTGTGACTCATGAAGAAGTGTGTCGGCCGTTCGCGGGCGCACGGACATCCCGTTCTTCATGGAATGTCCGGACCGGAAAATATTTCCGGGTCACGAATTTGTTACGCGGCGCCTGAAAATTGACGTTCGTGGGTACTTGTGACGGCTCTGCCACTTAGCCGCATCGCAGGCCGGCTCGAAATCGCGCCCGGATCTTGCTACATCACCCGTACACACATCCCGATGCAAAAGCTCGAAGTCCGCGAAGTCCGCCGTGCCTGCCGCCATTCCGTCACGTGGCCCGTTCGCGTGCGTGGGCTGACCGACACAGACTGGCATCCCGGCCGCGTGGTCAACTTGAGCGTCACCGGCGTGCTCGTGCAGACAGACCGGCAATACGAGGTGGGCGAGCGTGTCGAGGTCGAAATCGATTTTCTGACGCAGCCTGCGATGAAGACCGTCGTCGGCGGTGTCGGCCACGTCGTGCGAGGCAATCGGGCGCCGAAACGTGCAGCCATCCACTTCGATCTCGGATGCGCCCCGAGGCCCGCTTCGTCGTAACCGTCCATCCAGACGATCGACGATGGACGATCGACGATCTAACGCGCCAGCCGCGCGCGGCGCGCTTCCTTGAACGACTTCACGCCCAGCGCAATATAGACGCCGAGCAGCACCGTCATCGCGATCTGCGCGAGGACGGCCGGACGCGCCAGATTGCCGCCCGCCAGGGCCGGCACCACCCGCGCGAGCGTCGCCAGCAGTCCAATCAGCGCCAGCGCGACCGCGGCGTGCATCGCGTGTTTGCGCGCGGCTTCATTCCTGGCCACGAGGGCCAGGATCACGAACACCGCGCCGAAAAAGGCCGGGATGAGCGCGGTGACGCTCGTACAGGCCGGTCAGCACATAGCTCGCGAGCCCGAGCAGAATCAGAACAATCCCGAACGACCGAGTGGTGGACGCCATAAGTCCTCGCATTGTAGCCCCCGGATGTGCCCGGGCGCCAGACAAGGTCGGACCCGAGTCCGACTGGCTCGAGACCTGCTCGATCCGGCACGACTCGGGCAACGTGATCGATTTTCCGATGATACAGGACCTCGCCGCCCTGCTCTCTTCTTACAGAAGACCAGAAAATCAGAAGAAACCTCGATCTTCTGACCTTCTGATCTCTTGTTTCATAGTCAGGCATCTGGCGCATTCGGCGATGAATGCAGATGCGATTTCTGAGCAGACACGAAGACACAAAGACACGAAGGCACGGAGAGGCAGACGGGAAACACGACGACGCGACGAGCACGACGACACGTGCGACTGGCCTGGACGCAGAGCCGCAAAGAAGCAGAGGCAACCTCGCGGCAGGCCATCGACTTCGAGTCGTCGTGTCGCTAGTGAACTGACCCCGTCGGTTTATCAGCCGTCTGGTGGGCAATCGCGCGCGAGATCATGTCTTCGAGCTGTTTCTTGTCGATGCGAAACGGGCCGGCCACGGCCGCGCCGGTCTGGATTTCGATCGCCACGACGACCCCGCTGTCTTCGAACGGGTTCACGATCCAGCTGAATCCCCGGAGGAATACCGGTGTGTCGGTCGACTCGGGATTTTTCGCGCGATGGATGGCCAGGAGCATCGCCTTCAACAGCTTGGACACATCGTTGTCGGTCCACGCCGCCGGATCGGCGTTGATACCGGAAATTGCCTGCGTCCGCGCGAAATCAGTCCCACGAAGCCAGATGTCTACATTGAACTCAGTCACGTAACTCAGATTGTACGAGACAGCCGTTCGGCCAGTCCAGCCGCGTCGGTGGCCGGCTCGGAGCACGTGAAGTCGTGGCACACGTACGCCGTCGCACGCCCGTCGCGCATGTCCATCGACGCGATGAACGGCAGCAGGTGCGCGAGCTCCGACTGCGACGGTCCCGGTCGCACGGGCACAATCACGCTGAACGGATCGTACTTCGCCACGGCCTCGCGCATCAGCGCCTCTGTGTTCTCGTCGCCGGGTTGGCCCACGATGACCACCTGCGTCACCCCGGCGTGATAGGTGGAAAGCGCCGACATCATCATCGGCACCGCACGCGCGACCTGGCCGATGCGCGGACCGAACATCTTCAGTGTTCGGTCGATGCGATCGAAGAGCTCCGCCTCGTTCGTCAGGTGCGCCAGCGTCAGCAGGTTGAACACCGCAACCGAGCTCGGCGACGGCTCCGCACCGTCGTAGTCCTCTTTCATCCGCAGGATGACGCTCGGATCCTCGCCTGTCGTATTGAACCAGCCGCCGTGCTCCGCATCCCAGAATTGCTCGTCCTGCCGCCGCTGCAGCAGGCGTGCGAATTCGAGCCAGTGGGGGTTGCCATCCGACTGAAACAGCTCCAGGAGCCCGAACACGGCGTACGCGTAGTCCTCGGCATATCCATCGATCGCTGCGTCGCCGTCGCGATAGCGTCGCCTGAGGATTTGGCGCGCGGGATCCCACATGCGCTCTTCGAGAAACCGTGCCGATCGATCGGCGGCCTCGAGATACCGCGACCTCTGCGCCGCCGACGGCAGGACGCGGGCCGCGCGTGCAAACGCGGCGAGCATCAGCCCATTCCACCCCGTCAGCACCTTGTCGTCGAGGTGAGGACGCGGCCGCGTCAGCCGCGTCTCGAACAACGTCATGCGCGAGCGGCGCAGCACCTCTTCGACCTCGTCACGCGATTTGCCGGTTCGCTCCGCAAGCTCCTCGATCGAGCCGGCCACGTAGAGCAGGTTCCTGCCCTTGAACTCCCCTTGCGGATCTTCCGGCGCGTTCCCATCGGGCCTGATGCCGAACCGATGGCGCACGATCTCGAAGTCGTCCTTCAGCAGACCCTCCAGCTCGGCCTGCGTCCAGAGATAGAACGCGCCCTCCGTCTTGTGCGCGTGCGGGCGCGCTGCGTCTTCGGGCGGCACGCTGTCGGCGTCTTCGGCCGAGAAAAAACCGCCGTCGGGGCTGGTCATCTCGCGCAGGACGTACTCGAGCGTGTCTTCCGCGACCTCGCCAAAGAACGGGTCGCCCGCCACCTGGAAAATCTCGAGCGACGCCAGCGTAATCTGTGCCTGGTCGTAGAGCATCTTCTCGAAGTGCGGCACACGCCAGTTGGCGTCCACCGAATACCGGTGGAATCCACCGCCCACGTGGTCGCGCATGCCGCCGAGCGACATCGCCTGCAGCGTCTTGGCCACCATGAACGCCGGCGTGTAGTCGCCCGTGCGGGCCGTTTCGCGCAACAGAAACAGCAGCTCGCTCGGCCGCGGAAACTTCGGTGCGCCGCCGAAGCCCCCGCGAACCTGGTCGAAGGTCTGCGCGAACTGCGCAACCCCCTCCTGCAGCGCATCGGGTCCCGGCACGTCCGCCCCGGGGTCCACCGCGCGCAGGCTCCTGATCTGTTCGGTCAGATTCTCGGCCGAGACCTGCACCTTGGGCCGCTCCTCGCGCCACACGCGGCCGATCTCGCGCAGGATCTCCGGAAATCCCACCCTGCCCCATCGCGCATCGGGCGGGAAGTACGTGCCGCCGTAAAAGGGTTTCAGATCCGGCGTCAGCCACACGCTCATCGGCCAGCCGCCCGACCCGGTCGTCGCCTGCACGAAGGTCATGTACACGCGATCGACGTCGGGACGCTCTTCGCGATCCACCTTGATCGAGATGAAATCGCGGTTCAGGATGGCCGCGATGTCCTCGTTCTCGAACGACTCGTGAGCCATGACGTGGCACCAGTGACAGGTCGAGTACCCGATCGACAGAAAGATCGGCCTGTCGAGCGCGCGGGCCTTGTCGAAGGCGTCCGCCCCCCAGGCATACCATTCCACCGGGTTGTCGGCATGCTGCAGCAGATACGGGCTCTTCTCGCCCGCGAGATGATTAGCCATGCGATTCGGCTCCAGCGGCCCTGATGTCGCGCCGCATCTTGTTGTACGACGCCGTGAACTCGACGCCCCAGAGCAGGATGACCGCCGAGAAATAGATCCAGATGAGGAAGACGATAACGGTCGCGATCGATCCGTGAATCCGCGTGAACCGTGAGGCGTCGCGGATGAACCACGAGAAGCCCGTGAAGCCCAGATCCCATAAGAGGCCGGTAATGAGCGCGCCCAGCCACACATCCTTCAGCAGCACCTTCACGTTCGGCACGAAGTAATAGATCAAGCCAAACACGAAGGCGGGCAGGAGGAGCAGCGCATTGCGGATGAGGAAACCCTGCATCACCCGAAGCGCCGGGTAGCTGTCCGACACGCCGAGAAACCAGCGGGCGCCGATAATCTGCGCGGCGGTCGCCCCAAGGAGACCGATCATGAGCATGAGGCCGGCTGTCAGCAGCATGAGAAACGAGAACAGCCTGTGGCTCCAGAAGCTGCGGGCCTTTTCGACGCCCCAAGCATGGTTGACCGCCGTGCTGATCGCACCGAACACGCCCAGCGCGCCCCAGACCATGAGAATCGCGCCACCGACGCCCAGGCGAATCGGGGTCTGCCGGAAAGCGTCGAGCTGGCGGGTAATGAAGTCGAACTGTCCGGGAAAGTACCGCAGGGCGAAATCCAGGTACTCGCTGGCGCGTCGGCTCGTCGGCGGTGACGCTGCCCAGAATCGAGACACTGATGAGCGCGAACGGAAAGAGCGAGAGCAGCGCGTAATAGGCAATCGACGCCGCGTAGGTCAGGTTGTCGGCCTCGTAGAACTCGATGACGGCCCGCCACGCCGACAACCGCGTAATGCGCCAGGTTTCTTTCAGTTCCGCGCCGAGGTCGCGCTCGCGCCAGAGCAAGGTCCCTTTATAATGCCTTTACATGGCGGAGATGCCCAAGAAAGACGCCATCACGCCCGTCAGGTCGATTCTGGAATTGGCAGGGCGCGACGTAAGTCGCGCACTACAGACGCCCAAGGGCGAGACCAGGAACGATCAAATGGTGTGCGAGCGATGCGGGGCGGAAATGTATCGCATGCATGCCGTGTGGCGGTGCAGCGGATGCGGATTCAAGACGGATTGTTGTGGGTGGTAATTACAGCGACGCCGCAACAGACGTCGTCGTTTCTTCCTTCTCCGAGGCCTCGAGAACCTTCACCACCAGATCGAACGGCATCATGTTGATGGCGTCGTAGTCGGGGGGGCACCCGAACTCGCGCACCTGGGGTGCGGTCGGGTTGCCAAGCGTCACGCACAGGCCGCAGCCGATGCACAGGTCGGCGCGAACGGCGCACACCATGCGGCCATCCCGGTCCTTCTCCTCGACGATGCAGCCGGCCACCGGGCAGGCAGCCTGGCAAATCGAGCACGCAAACGCGCCGAAACACCGGTCGGGGTCGACGACCGCTATGGTTTTGGGGGCCTTCTTACGCGGCCCGCTCATCATCTTGGTCCACATTCGGCGGCGATTATACCGTACAGCGGCCCTGCCCGATCGCCGCGGTCCATGGGCGCTGGTCAGCGGGCCACTGGCCACGGGCGAGCCATGGTCAGACGACTGCCTATGGCCCCTTGACTAGTGCCCATCGACCACACGCGACGCGGCCTGGCCAGCGTCAGTGGGGACGCGATCCAGATACCTCTCCGCATCGATGGCCGCCATGCAGCCCGAGCCCGCGGCGGTAATCGCCTGCCGGTACACGTGATCCTGCACGTCGCCGGCCGCAAACACCCCGGGGACGCTGGTGCGCGTGCCGTTGGTCGTCACGATGTAGCCGTTGGCGTCGGTGTCGAGCTGCCCCTTGAAGAGGCTGGTGTTCGGCGTGTGTCCGATCGCTACGAACACGCCCTCGACGGGGAGCTCCTTGCGCTCTCCGGTCACGTTGTCGCGGAGTGACGATCGCGGTCACGACGCCTTTCTTCACGTCGAGCACGTCTTCGACCTCGCTATTCCACGCAAAATCGATCTTCGGATGCGCGAACGCCTTGTCCTGCATGATCTTCGACGCGCGGAGCGTGTCGCGACGGTGCACGACGGTCACCTTCGACGCGAATTTCGTCAGGAAGATCGCTTCCTCCATGGCAGAGTCTCCACCACCGACGACCGCGATGGGCTTACCCCGGAAGAAAAAGCCGTCGCAGGTGGCGCACGTCGACACGCCGTGTCCCATGAGCGTGCGCTCGGAGGGAAACCCCAGCAGGCGCGCAGACGCCCCCGTCGCGATGATGAGCGACTCGGTATAGATGGCCTGTTCGCTGACGTCGATCTTGATCGGGCACCGGCTCAGGTCGACCTTCGAGACATTGCCCTGCACGATCTCGGTCCCGAAGCGCTCGGCCTGGGCGCGCATGTCGGCCATCAGCTCCGGTCCCATGATGCCGTCCCGGAATCCGGGATAGTTCTCCACCATGGTGGTCATCATCAGCTGACCGCCGGCCTCGATCCCCTCGATGAGCAGCGGCTTCAGGTTGGCGCGCGCGGCATAGAGCGCGGCCGTCAGTCCGGCCGGGCCCGACCCGATGATCGTGACGTTCCGATGTGCGCTCATTAGACGTGTTTGTCGATCAGTTGCTGCAGGTGGTCCTTGTCGGCCAGGCCGACGATCGATTCCACGATCTCGCCACCCTTGAAAATGAGGAGCGTGGGGATGCCGCGGATGCTGAAGCGGCTCGCCGTGTTGGGGTTTTCGTCGACGTTCAGCTTTCCCACCGTCACCTTGCCGTCGTACTGGTTCGCCAGCGCGTCGACGGTCGGCGCGAGACGCCGGCACGGACCGCACCATTCCGCCCAGAAATCGACGAGCACGGGCTTATCGGACTTGACCACGGTCTGGTCGAAGTTGCCATCGGTGAAAATTTGGATCTTGTCGGAGGACATCCGCTGCTCCTTGAAGACGGTTCGTTGGGTTCGTAGGGTTCGTGGGTTCGTTAAGTTCGTGAGGTTCGTTCGGTCAGAGCCTGGAACCTCAACGAACTCCACGAACCGACGAACTCCACGAACCGACGAACTCTACGAATCGACGAACTTTACGAACTTTACGAACCGACGAACTTCACGAACCAGTCCGTCTTTTCCTGAGTACTCTCATACAGTTTGACGTACTCGCGGGCCGATCGGTCCCACGAAAAATCCTGCCGCATGCCGGCGACCTGCAATCTCTTCCAGCTGCTCGGGTTAGCGAAGACGGCCCTGGCCCGGTCGAGCGCGGCGCCCAGAGCCGTCGCCGTATAGGCCGTAAAGGTGAATCCGGTCCCCGTGCCGGCCGCATCATTGTAGTCCGTAACCGTGTCGCTCAACCCGCCGGTGGCGCGCACAACCGGCACCGTGCCATACCGCATGCTGTACATCTGGTTCAGTCCGCAAGGCTCGAAACGAGACGGCATCAGAAAGATGTCGGCAGCGCCCTCGATGAGATGCGCCAGCGCCTCGTCGAATCCGATCTTCACGGCAAACCGGTCGGGATGCGCAGCGGCCAGGTCGCGCCACATCTTTTCGTAGCGCGGGTCGCCGGTACCGAGCACGGCAAAGCTTCCAAAGGCCGGCAGCGTGGGGGCCAGTTCGGCAACCAGGTCGAAGCCCTTCTGATCCACCAGGCGCGACACGACGCCGACAAGCGGTCTCTTCAACTGGTCGGCAGGCATGCCCGGCAGGAGGAGATCCACGAGGGCACGGCGCGCGGCATCCTTCCCGCCGAGCGTCTCCTCGTCGTAGGGCTCGGGGAGATACGGATCGCGCCGGGGATCCCACCGGTCGGTGTCGATCCCGTTCAGGATGCCGTGCAGGTCGGAGGCGCGCGTCGCCAGCACACCCTCGAACCCGAAGCCATATTCCCTGGTCTGAATCTCACGGGCGTAGGTCGGGCTCACCGTCGTGATGCTGTCGGAAAACGCGATGCCGCCCTTGAGCAGGCTGATGCCGCCCCAGTACTCCAGCGCGTTCATCGCCAGCATCTCGGGCCCCAGGCCGAGCGGCGCCAGCCATTCGACGCCGTAGTTGCCTTGATAGGCGAGGTTGTGAATCGTGAAGATCGTCGTCACGTCGCGCAGCCGCGGCTCGGCGGCATACCGCGCCCGCAGGTACATCGGCGCAAGCCCGCCCTGCCAGTCGTGCGCGTGCAGGATGTCGACGGGCTGAGCGGCCTGAAGGGCGTACTCCAGGGCCGCGGCGCAAAGAAATCCAAACCGGCGGGGGCTGTCCGGATAGTCGCCTCCGACTCCGTACGAGCTTCTCGCGGTCGTACAGCTCCGGCCGATCGACGAGCACGGCCTTCACGTTCTCGGCCAGCGGCTGCTCGGTGACACGCGTGCCGACCACCGCTCCGTCGATGCCGCCGACACGTATGGTTCGAGTGGTGCCCTGCGCGCGCGTCCCGCGATATTTCGGTGTGACGAGGGTCACGTGATGGCCCAGCCTGCCGAGGGCGAGGGGCAGCGCGCCGAGCACATCGGCCAGCCCTCCTGTTTTCGAAAACGGCAGGGCTTCCGATCCGATCGTCAAAATGGAAAGGCTCATAGGCGGTGTGCCGCTGAACAGCGTACGACGGATACTATTGCATCAGTACGATCCGCTGAGCCACAATCCTCCCGTGACCACTTCGATGACAGATCCTCCGTCAGAGCGGCCTCCCGACCGGCCTGCGCGCGCTGAAACGCGCGAGGTCCGCGAGCTGCGCGAGCTCAAGAACGCGCAGCCCGATCTGGCGTCGGCGGCCGACATGCAGATCGAGCTCCTCGGCGTTCAACGCCGCGTACAGATCGCGGATCCCGCTGCCCTCGGCCACGTTCGATCGCCGAAAACCGGACAACACAGAGTGCCGCCCCGTACTTCAATTCAAGGACATTCCGATCGACTGGACCGACTTCCGGCTGATGGTCCGGCAGACGGCCGATATCCTGCGCCGGTTCGAGACACTGGAGCTGCCCGACTACGAGCGCCTGCAGGCGCTTGCGCGAGACGGGCAGATCGAAGCCGTGGTGGCGGGCTGGTACGAGTCGGCGATGGCGCCAGCCCGGCGCCGGTCCGACGCACGGACGCCCGAGAAGGAGATGCTGGATCAGGTGCTGCTGCTGGCGATGCGCCCGTTTCTGGCGCGCTGTGCCGAGGCGCTCCTGCCAAGGCTGGAGCTGGCCGACTGGCGTCAGCCCTGCTGCCCGCTCTGCGGCGGCGAGCCGGAGTTCGCGTTCATCAACCCCGCCGCCGAGCGTATGTTGATCTGCAGCCGCTGCACGGGTCAATGGCGGTTCGATCCGATTACCTGCCCCTATTGCGAGAACAGCGATCGCAGCCGCATTACCTCGTTCACCAGTGGCCGATACCGGATCTACGCCTGCGACGAATGCCATCGGTACCTGAAAGCGTTCGATGGACGCGACGGCAGCCGGCCGGCGATGCTGGCGGTCGATTCCATCGCCACGCTGCCGCTCGATGCCGCCGCCATTCAGCGCGGCTATACCAGTTGAAATTTGGGGGTCGGGAGGGGTTTTCGCAGGAGATGGGGTCGAAAACCCCTCCCGACCCCTTTACTTGGCTGTTGAGACGGCGGGCGTGGCAAGCCCAATCGTGCCGGTGTGCTCGGAGAGCCACGACATCAGGTGACGCGTTTCCCAGAACCGGCCCAGGTTCGACGTCGCGCCCAGCACGACGACCGCGAACGAGGACCCGCTGGGCATCTTGAGCAGCGTCGCCAGGCAGTAGCCCGCCTTGGTGATGAACCCGGTCTTGCCGCCGAGCACGTCGATCTCGCCGCTGCGAAGAATCTGGTTGGTGCTTCGGACGGTCACGATGCGGCCCGCCCGCTTGGCCGCCGGAATCGTGCGGAACGAGTACTCGGGCGTCCGCATGATCGGGCCGACGCGATCGTCTTCGGAGGCGAACGAAATGAGCCGGGCCATGTCGTAGGCCGACGAGATGTTGTCGGCATACAAGCCGGACGGATCGATGTACGCCGTATGGTCGAGACCGAGGTCGTCGGCCTTCTGGTTCATTCTGGCGATGAACCCGTCGTAGCCGAGCGGCGAGATGCGCGCGAGGGCACGGGCCGCCGCGTTGTCGGACGGAATCAGCAGCAGGTGCAGCAGATCGACCACCCGCACGCGGTCGTTCGTCCGCAGATAGGTCGTCGACGCGCGAAGCGTGTCGGCGCGCACGATTTGCACTTCCTGGTTGAGGTCGGTGGCGGTCTCGAGGAACACGATCGCGGTCATCACCTTCGTGATGCTGGCGATCGAGCGCTCGTCCATCGCGTTTTCCTCGTAAAGCACCTTGCCGGTGGCCGGGTCGTAGATAATCGCGGCGGCTGCCCGAACATCGGGAACCACGTTACCGGCGTCGTCGGTGCGGAAGCGCGGGACTCTGGCTTCGGCGAGCGCCCGGGAGCTTCGCGCAGCTCTGGCGCGGGCGGCACGAATGCGCGCCGCGCGAGCACGGGCCTTGGCCGACGCCGAAGTCTTCGTGCCGGCCTCGAGCGTCGGCGCGACATGGCTGGTGAATGATTGAATGGTCGCGGCGTCCGCGCCTGTGGCGAAAAGGCTTACGCCCGCCCACAGAACACAGAGCCGAACAATGTTCAGGGAAGTCCTGTAAATTGACAAAGTTAGAATCTCGAAAAGCTTCATCGGTATTCTAGCAAGGCCCCTATAGAGGCTCCAAGCAAAAAAAGCCCTCGAAGGGACTGAAAACGGGCGGGATAACGTTCGATACCGTAGGTTGGGGCCGTAACTCCTGACAAACATGTCGCTTTCCGAACTCGACCGGGTCGAATACGAGGTGCTCCGGGCCACCATCCGCGAGCGCGGGACCGCCCGTCTGGTTGCCGTGGTGTTCGGCCTGGCGGCCTGGGGCACGCTCGCCATGGCACTCCGCCTGATCGATCAATCCGGAGTCGTGACGCTCGTCCCGCTCCTCGTGCTCGCCGCCACCTTCGAAATCAATTTCTTCATCCACGTCGGCGTCGAGCGCATCGGCCGGTACCTTCAGGTCTTCTACGAAGAGCGCACCGGATCGGCCGGATGGGAAACAACGGCAATGAACTTCGGCGCGAAGTTTCCGGCGCGCGGACTCGATCCGCTTTTCTCTGTCGTGTTCTTCTCCGCCGGTGTGCTGAACTTCGTCAACGCGCTCGCGACGAGCGAGCTTCGCTCCGGCTGGACGCTCGTCTCGCTCGCGGCGCATCTCACATTCAATTACAGAATCGTGGTGGCGCGTCGCATTTCAGCGACGCAGCGAGCGACCGACCTCGACGCGTTCCGAAGTCTCGCGAATCACTGATCGCGCGCTGAACGCACTTCGGCAATCGCCCAGCATCCAAATTCCACGACGAACCTCCAATATCTTGGAACCGTGCGCCAAAACTACGCACCGCGTGGTCCAAACGCCACACATCTCCCGTGATGCGCGACCCACCGAATGTGCACAAGTTCGTCCAAATTGTTAGAAAAAGTTCGACGATCGCAAACACATCGTTATCTCTGTGGAGCAGATCATGAGCAAACGCATCGGTACGAAATTGCTCAGGCGCATCTCGGAGGCTGGGCATGGGCAGCTTTGTGAGACTGCTGGGATTCACGACGCTCGGTTGCGGCTGCATCGTCGGCCGCTACCGCGAACTGGCCACCAACCGCGACGTGAACTACATCGAAGAGAAAGGTACGGCGTGCAAGACCCACGGGCATCGCAGGAATCACACGATTCAGGATCGCCTGTCGGCGCCGCCGGTCCTGACGGCCGTCAAGACCGCATAGTGTGAGGCGAACGTCCGGCGCGAGCCGGACGCGCTAGCCGCGCTACTTCTTCGGCGCGGCCACGGGCTTCAGCGTGTACTCCCGCCGGTACATCAGTTCAAAATTTCCGCCATCCGCATCCTGCTTTTTCAGCCTGATTTCAATCTGCCGGCGCCGCTGCGTGGGATCGGGGTTCGTCGAGTAGTACCCGAGCACGTAGTAGTCGCTCGTCTCGGCGTCGATGCGCCGCAGGGCCTTCGTATGGTCGTTCGTGTTGACGACCGCGATGCCCCCCGTCAGCTCGGCCAGCACGCGCAGGCTGTCCTGCGACTTGCGAAGATGCGTCTCCCACTCGACCGGATCGACGGGCTCGTCGATGTCGCCGCCGGCCACGAGCCCTCGCGGGTCGAAGGTGTAGAAGGTCGCGTTGGCACGGTTGGCCTGACGCGTGAGCTCGGCCAGCCGCATCGACAGTTCGGCGTCGTTGAACTGCTGCCCCTGGTTGAACATCGCATTCGACGGGTTGTTCGGATCGACGTTGCGGTTGTTCAGGAACACGCTGTCCGCGGTGCCGGTGCGCGACCCGGCAAACGGGTCGAAGTCGTACCCGTTGCTGATGAGCACCACGGCCTTCCGGCGGTTCTGCGTCTGCTGCAGGTTGTTCAGCATGTCGTACACCGTCTCGAATGCCACGTTGGCGCGATGCATCACTTCCTGCGGGGTCTCACCGGTGGATGACTGTTGGATGATCTCCGACGGCTTCAACCCGCCGCCCGTAATCCTGTTGGCCGCCTCCTCCATGCGCGCGCGGTCGTAGGTGAGATCGATGGCAATAGACGACGTCCCGGTCGAGACGATGCCGAACAGGTCGCCGTCATGGACCAGCTCTTTGGCCATGTCGCGGAAGAGCCGGCGGACGCGGTGCGTATCGCGGAACTCGAGGTGAAGGTCGTCGATGACGAAGATGATGATGCGGCCGGCCGCGTCGTTCACAGGGCGCGACGGCGGCAGGATGATGCCTTCGCGCACGGGCGTCACCGTGGCGGTCTGGGTCTGGAACACGCGGCCACCGTGCACGAGCGTGAACGACGTCAGCGACTGCGAGACGCCGTCCTCGAGGACCTCGAAATCCTCTTTCGCGAGATCCGCCTGGAACTGGCCGCGGCGGTTCCGGACGATCACGTCCGAGGTGACGAGGTTGACGGCCGTGCGGAACGTCGGCGTTGGCGCATCGGCAGCGGGCGTCAGCACCGCCGGAGCGGGGGCGGGGGCAGGCGCCTCCTGCTGTGCGTGAGTCGCGTCGCCAAAGACCTGGATCACGGCCAGAAAACCCGCAACAAGCCAGGGTGCAGTGCGTGCAGCTTTCATGATGGCTCCAGTATACGCTCGCCCACGCGAGCGGGATCCCAGCGCGATTCCGATTGTACGTAGTGTCCGCCTTCAGGCGGACCTCGTGAAAGTCCGGGCTAAAGCCGGACACTCACGTACTACACATCGTTGTTAGACGACTCGGGCGGAGCGCCAGCCGGAGGCGTGCCTCCCGCCCCGCCGCCATGCCGGCGGCGGCCGCCACGGCGCGATCGGCGGCGCCGGCGAAGGCCAAGCGCCTGGCGAAGGTCTCGAATCTTCGGCTCGAACGATTCGATACCCTGGCGCACTTCTTCGTCGGTCACCCAGGTGTCGGGATTGAGCGGCTCGGCCTGCGCCCTCAGCGCGCCGATGCGGGCGGGGTCTCCACCGCGCTCGGTGATACGCGCCTGTAACTCGGCGAAGCGGGCGCGCAGCCGCGTCAATTGCTCGCGCCCCACGGCGCCTTCAATCGGTAGCGGCACCGGCTCGGTCTTTTCCTCGGTCTCAGGGTGGGTCAGCTGCTCGAAGGCCTCGACGATCTCTTCTTCGTCGACCGGCTCCGCTTCTCCATCGGCGCCGCGGCGTCCATCGACTCGGTGTCTCCTCATCGTCCGAGCCGGTCGTGGTCTCGGGGGTGACAGGGACCTCGGGCGCCTCCGCCGGGGTGACGGTCACCGCCACAGGTGGCGGCGCATCGGTCTGAGCCGGCGCAGATGGCCTGGACGGCGGCCTGCGCGGCTCGGGCTTGTCGCGCCGGACGCGACGCGGTCGCGCCTCATCTGGGGGCGCGTCAGGCGGCCTGGGCCTCGAGAATCTTCGGCCAGTCGAACTCGATGTCGGGATTCTGCTCTTCGATCCAGCGGATGGCCTCTTCGTCCAGCGCAGGACGGCCGACCTTGACGCCGGGCGGCGTGCGGAACCAGTAGAGAATGCGCTGCCTTGACCGGCCGTCGCGGCGAGCCGCATGCACGAGCGAGGTTGTTTCGTACCCGCGCTTGTCGCGGGTGAACCGCAGAAATGGCAAAGCTATTTGCGTTTGGATGAACGAGTCTTCTTGCCGTCTTCACTGGCTTCACCGGCTTCCTGGCCGGGGGCTTGCCGACTTCTCTGCGCGACTGCCCGGGCTGGCTTCTGCCGCGGCAGCGCTTGCGGGCGCGTCGACGCTTCGGAGGCTGCGGCCTCGCGCCGCGGCTTTCGCGGCTGCGGCAGCACGGCCATCTGCCGGCGCCTTGTAGACGGGCAGGAAGCGCATCTCGTCGCCGATCCAGTGATAGGTGTGGATCTCGGCGACAGGAATGTTGCTGTCGGTGCACATGCGCCGGGCGACGTCGACCATCGCCGCCGGGACATACAAATGAAAGGCAGACTTCAGTCTGCCCGAACGGCACCCACTCGGCCAGCGCTTCGAGATTGTTGACCGACTCGACGGTCTCGACTTCGATGATCGCCATCACCTTGCGGCCCCGATCCTGCGACAGGAGCACGACATCGGGATAAACAGCGACGATCCGACCGCTGGCGATTGCACTGTTTTGCTCGGAGCCCGGGTTGATGCCGACATCGAAGCGACGGCGAAACCTGGCGTGCAGGAGGCGTATGACGCGGTCGTGTTCGAGCTGTTCGCGGACCGGCCTGACGAGGATGGGGCTCACGAAATCGCGACTATAACATAGCCACGCTGTAAGTAAAGACCCTACTTTAAGGGGTTTGGGCGATTTCGGGCGTCTAACGAAGGCTCCGAATCGGGCCGATAACATCGCTCTGAAGCGCTACAATGACCACCGAGACCTCGAAAACCATGTCCAGCCTCGCTGTGTCAACACGCCGCAGCCACACGCACGATTCTGATCGTCGACGACGATCCGAGCGTGACCGAGACGTTCGAGCGGATGCTGCGGCTCGAGGGCTACCACGTCGTCACCGCGCTCTCGGCCGAGGCGGGCCTGAATCAGGCCGAACGTTCGCAACCGCACGCGATCATCCTCGACCTGCGCATGCCGCTCGTCGACGGCCTTCAGTTTCTCCGCACGCTGCGCGCGAAAGACGACCTGCAGAAGATGCCCGTCGCGATCGTCACGGGCGATTATTTCCTCGACGATGCCGTGTCGCGCGAATTGCGTGGACTCGGCGCCGAAGTGCGCTTCAAGCCGCTCTGGCTGGAAGATCTGCTCGCGCTGGCGCGAAACCTGTTAAAGGCCTAGCGGTTCTAGGTTCTGCGTTCTAACGTTCTACGTTCTGGTGTCCTGCACCCAGAGCACGAACCCAGAACCTCCGAACCTGAACCCAGAACCTCAGAACCCAGAACCTAGAACCGTCCGCCTCTTGTAGTACGATCCGCTCACAAATGAATGATCGTTTTCTCAAAGCCTGCAGGCGCGAGCCTGTCGATCGCACGCCTGTGTGGTTCATGCGTCAGGCCGGACGTTACATGCCGGAGTACCGCGAGATCCGCAGCCGGCACTCGCTGCTCGACATCTGCCGCTCGCCGGAGCTGGCGACCATCGTCACGCTGCAGCCGGTGCGCCGCATCGACGTGGACGCCGCGATCCTCTTTTCCGATCTGCTGCTGCCGCTCGAGCCGATGGGCATTCCGTTCGACTTCGTCCGCGGCGAAGGGCCCGCGATCGAAAATCCGCTGCGCACCGAAGCCGACATCGATCGGCTGAAGTGCTTCGAGCCGCGCGAGGCGCTGTCGCACGTCCTCGACGCGATCCGCATGATCCGGCGCGAGCTCGACGGTGCGCACAGCGTGCCGTTGATCGGATTCGGCGGCGCGCCGTTCACGCTCGCGTCGTACGCGATCGAAGGCGGCCATTCGCAGAACTTCGCGCTCACCAAGGCGCTGATGTACTCGAACCCGCGCGCGTGGCACCGGCTCTGCGAGATGCTGAGCACGATCATGGGCGAGTACATGAAGGCGCAGATCGAGGCCGGCGCGCAGGCGATTCAGATTTTCGACTCGTGGGCCGGCGCGCTGAGCTCGGCCGACTATCGCGAGTTCGTGCTGCCGCACACGCGCCACATCTTCGACGCGATCCGCGGCATGGGCGTGCCGACGATTCACTTCGGCACGGGCACCGCGAACATCCTGCAGGATCTGCGCGACGCGGGCGGCGACGTCATCGGCGCCGACTGGCGCATTCCGCTCGACGAAGCGTGGGATCGCATCGGCCACGACCGCGCCATCCAGGGCAATCTCGATCCCACGCTGCTGCTCGCGCCGCTCGATCGCATGCTCGACGGCGCCGACGACGTGCTCGAGCGGGCGGCCGGGCGGCCGGGACACATCTTCAATCTCGGACACGGCATTCTGCCGTCGACGCCGGTCGATCACGTGCAGGCGCTCGCGCAGCACGTGCATCGCTACAGGCTCGCCCATGCCTGATAGCGCTCCGACACCGCCGTGCTGCTGATGGCGCACGGCACGCCAGAGTCGGTGGATCAGATGGCCGACTATCTGCGTCTGGTCCGCGGCGGGCGCGAACCGTCGCCGAGCTGATCGAAGAGATGACCCACAACTGGGAAGCGATTGGCGGCCGCTCGCCGCTGACCGACATCACCCTGCAGCAGGGTGAGGCGCTACAGGCGCAGCTCGCCAGCGGACGGTCTCGCACAGCCCGTCATCGTCGGCATGCGCAACTGGCGGCCGTTCATCGCCGACGCCGTACGCGAGATCGCACGGCAGCGGCGCCGCCGCATCGTCGGCATTCCGCTCGCGCCGCAGTTTTCGACGCTCAGCGTCCAGAAGTACATGGACGCCGCGCAGGCGGCGCTGCCGGCGGGCATGGAGTTCTCGTGCGTGCGATCGTTCCACGATCATCCGCTGCTCATCGAGGCGTTCGCGGAAAAAGTGCGGGCCGCAGTCGCCGCAGGCGGACGAGGATGTCGTCTTCACCGCGCACAGCCTGCCGCAGCGCGTGGCGGCAGGCCGGCGACCCGTATCCGAACGAGGTCGCCGTCGACGGCGAAGGCGGTGGCCGATCGCTGCGGGATTCACGTCGTTCCACACGCCTACCAGAGCGCCGGGCGAACGCCGGAGCCATGGCTCGGACCCGACCTGTCGGACTGATCGTGACGGGCACCGGCGGCGGGCGTCCGCAGCATGCTCGTCGTGCCGATCGGGTTCGTGTGCGACCACACGGAAATTCTGTTCGACATCGACGTGCAGGCGGCCGAAGCCGCACGCGAGGCGGGCGTCAGGCTGCGCCGCACCGAGTCGCTGAACACCTCTCCGACGTTCATCCGCACGCTGGCCGCGCTGGTCATGCAGGAGATTTCAGTCCTTCGGTAGCGCGGGCCTTCAGGCCTGGCCCCCGTGTCGGCAGGGCTGAAGCCCTGCGACCGTGGCATTGCGACCGTGGAACAATGATGTCTAGCTCGAGGATCGAAACCGTCGACGTCGCCGTCATCGGCGGCGGTAGTCTCCGGCCTCGTCGGCCGCCTACGAGCTCGCGCAAGCGCAAGCGATCGGTCGTCGTGCTCGAGCGCGAACCGAGCGGCCCGGCGGCATCATCCAGACCGAACGGGTCGGCGAATTCGTTATCGACGCCGGCCCCGACGCGTTGCTCGTGCAGAAACCTGCCGCGTCGCACTGTGCAACGAGCTCGGCCTCGGCGACCGGCTCGTCCCGACCAAAGCTCCCGCGCACGGCCTTCATCCTGCGCGACGGCAAGCTGCATCCGCTGCCCGGCGTCGTCGGTCCTCGGATTTCCCGACGCGCGCTCAAACCGATGTTGCGACAGCACGCTGTTCGGGCTGGGCGCGAAGCTGCGCATGGCGTGCCGAGCTGTTCATCCCGCGGCGAACGGCAGTCCGACGATGAGTCGATCGCGAGCGTTCGTGCGGCGCCGGTTCGGCTCCGAGGCGGTGACGTACATCGCCGAGCCGCTGCTCGCCGGCATTCATGCCGGCGACGTCGAGCGTCTGTCGATGCGCTCGCTCTTTCCGCGACTTGTCGACGCCGAGGCAAGAGCCGGCAGCGTCATCAGGGCCTTCCGGCGCGATCATGGTCCGCGCAATGCGGACGGCGTGTTCCGATCGTTTCCGAACGGCCTGGGCGAGCTCGTCGACGGGCTGATGCGGGCGGTGCCGCAGAGAATCGGTTCGGCTGCGGATCGAACGTGACGCGCATCGACGAGGGCGAGGGCTTTACCGTGCACGTCGACGGCCAGCCGCGCGATCCGCGCGCGCGCCGTCATCCTCGCCGTCCCGGCGTTTGCTGCGGCCGAGCTGCTCCGGCCGATCGACATGGATATCTGGCCGCTGCGTGCGCACTCGATTCGTTATCTCTCCACCGCGACGGTCGTGTTCGCGTTCCCGCGCGACGCCGTCCGGCACGATCTGCAACGGCACCGGCTTCGTCGTGCCGCGCGCCGAAGGCATCAGCATCACGGCCGGCGCCTGGATCTCGTCGAAGTGGCCGCAGCGCGCGCCCGAAGGACAGGCGCTGCTGCGCGCCTTTCTCGGCGGCGCACGCGATCCCGACGTGCTGTCGAAGTCCGATGCCGAGTTGATCGAACGCCGCGCTCGGCGACCTGACGAAGATTCTCGGCATCCGAGGGCTGCCGACGCTGACGCGCGTGTATCGATGGAATCGATCGAGCCCGCAGCAGGAGGTCGGCCACGCGGATGTGATGCAACGCATCGATGCGCGGCTCGCCGGCCATCCTGGCTTGTTCATCTCCGCCGCCGGATTTCGCGGCGTCGGCATTCCCGACTGCATCGCCGATGCCCGCAGCACGGCCGGTGCCGCTGCGGACTTCGTGCGTGCGTGATGGTCCTCTCAACGCAAAGACGCGAAGTCGCAAAGAATTCTTTTTGAAGGATCTCTCTAGAATGAAGCCGATGAAAATACTCGTCCTGATGTTTGCCTTCCCTGATTGCTCTCGCCGAGCCCCGGCGCTCGCGCAGGATGTGCCCGCGCCTGTCGATGCCCTGCTCAAGCAGATCAAGGCGGCCGACAAAGATCTGCTCGCCGTCTCCGAGGAAGATGGTCGATTTCTCCGGCTGCTCGTCGTCACCCGTGGCGCGAAGCACGCGCTCGAGATTGGCGCCGCCAGCGGCTACAGCGCCATCTGGATGGGGCTCGGCATGCGCGAGACCGGCGGCAGGCTCGTGACGATCGAATACGACAAGGCGCGCGCGGCCCAGGCCGCGGCCAACATCAAGAAAGCCGGCCTGTCGGACGTCGTGCAGGTGATTTCCGGCGATGCGTTCGCCGAAATTCCGAAGGTGCCCGGCACGTTCGACTTCGTCTTCTGCGATGCGTGGAAGCGCGACTACCAGAAGTTCTTTTCGATGGTCTTTCCGCGGATGGACAAGGGCGGTCTCTTTCTCGGTCACAACGTGCTCAACAAGCGCGACGAGATGGAGGATTTTCTCAAGACCATTCACACCAGCCCATCCGTGCTCACCTCGATCGTCGCCCCGTCGGGCGAAGGCATGTCGGTCACGTTGAAACGGTGAGATGAGGCTCATCGCCAGGCCTGGATATCTCTCCGAAAAATAAAATTTGAAGAGGTGGCCTGTTCGTGCCGATAAGACCAAAGATGACGACCCCTTCGCCCCCGTTGGTTCTGCTGGTCGAGGACGACCAGGGCGTCCGGCGTCCGCTCGAGAAGTTCCTCGAGATGCATCAGTTCAAGGTCGTGTCGGCCGAGACCGCCGACGATGCGATCGACGCGATCCATCAGCACCGCCCGGTCGCGGCGATCGTCGACCTGCGTCTCGCCCGCGGGTCGGGGCGCGACGTGGTGATCTCGATGCCGGCCGGCACACCGGTCATCATCTTCTCCGGCGTGCCGTCCGAATCTGCCGAACTCGAGCGTCTGCGCCCGCGGACGCGCCTCGTGCAGAAACCCTACTCGCTGACCATGCTCGTGGAGGCGCTGAACGAGATGATCAACAGCGCGAAGCTTCCGACGCAAGCCTAGGCAGTACGTAGTGTCCGGCTTCAGCCGGACCATGAAGTACGTCGTATCCGGTTTGAGTTCCGCTGGCAGTCGGGCTCAACTTCAGCGGTAGGGCTCAACCTTAACCGGCAGGGCTCAACTTTAGTTGAGCGTCCGGCTTCAACCGAACTTCCCGTTGAAACTAGAGGTCGTCGGGCGTCAGCCCGGTGCGCTTCGCGATTCGAGCCAACATTCGTGGCCCAATCTCGGCGTCCTCATGAAAGGCGAAGACGAAGTCCGGCCAGTCTGGTCGAACGAGGGTCTTGTGGGAGCCGGATTGTCGTTTCGTCTGCCAGCCAATTCGTGCGAGCGCTGCGAGGACACGCCGAGCCTTGGCGGATGGCCAGTCGCTCAAGCGGCTTGAAAGGTCACGTTCAGGAATTCGGCTGGGGCTTCTCGGTGTTCCAGGCGTTCGGCAATCACCCGAAGCGCCAATGCCTGGACGCGAGCCACGGCTTCATCGCGGTCGGCACCGTAACACATGACGCCGGGCAGCGCTGGTACTTCGGCCAACCACCGGCCGTCCTCTTCGCGCTCGAGCTCGATGGAAAGCGTCACCCGTGTACTGTAGCATCCGGGCCAGCCGTCTCACAACCGAATGGAGCCGACGCGCCAGAAGACTGTGGGGTCATGTCACTGCGGCGCGCGGCTCAGTCGCAGGCGTTAGCTGGATTACAGCGGGAGGGACGATGAATTGGACGCTCGTCGGCCTTGCTGGCGTCTTCGCTGGAGTGGCAGCGGGTGTTGGCGCTTTGCAACTGCGTCTGCCGCTCTTGATCCAAAGCGTTGCGGCTGTGTTCATCGCGGTCTTGCTGAGCAGTGGCCTGACGATATTTCTCAGGAGTCGCTCTCCAGTCTCTAGCGACACCGGCCGCGGGTATTTCGCTTTCGGGACTGAGAACCTGCTGTATCTTGGCATCGTGTCGATCGCCGGTGCAGTTCTTCACGCGGCACTCGGCGCTCTCGATACAACCTTTCCCTGGCTTACGGAGCACCGCCCACTAGTCCTTGGTTGCGCCAGCGGACTGTACGGCGCCACCTCAGTCGCAAAAGCTTTGATTGGGCCGGTGGACGAAAGGCAGGATTCCTAGAACATCGTGGTGACCCGGGCGGGGCTCGAACCCGCGACCCTCGCATTAAAAGTGCGATGCTCTACCACTGAGCTACCAGGTCACTCCGTTAGATCCTATCATTCGCCAACGATTTTAGTTTCTAGCTGCAGATTCCATGGACCTTTCCATCAACGAAGGCACGCTCGTCGTCACCGGCGGCCCCGGCGACTCCCCCGCCACTGCCATCGTCATCAAGAAGACCCCGCGCGGGCTCAGCGCGGCCGGCGCGGAGCTGATGCTCTTGCAGAAATGGTTCGGCAAACGGGACACAGACTGGACGCTGAACCGGCAGGAACTCCAGCAGCGCGACAACAAGACGTATGATGTGTATCAAGTCGTGCTGAGTGACGGCACGACGCGCGGACTGTATTTCGACGTCACCGAGTGGTTATCGCGCCTTGGATAGACGATGTCGGTCGACTCGATTCTTTCTTCCTTCCTAATCCCTAATCCCTAATCCCTAATCCCTAATCCCTAAACTAATCCCTATCAATCCCTAATCCCCAGTCCCTACTCCAGCACCGTCCAGGTAAAAGTCTGGTTAGACGATGCCGTCTGGTCGGTCGCGGTGACGGTCACCTGATAGGTGCCAGCGGAGCCAGGCGTCACTGTGCCGGTAATGAGCCCGGTCTGCGGATGCAGCGCGAGTCCTGGCGGCAAATCCGCCGCCGAGTACCGACAGAACTTCGCCGTCAGGGTCGGTGGCCGAGAGTTGAAGCGCGACCTGGTCGCGCCCGGCCGTGCTCATCACGTAATGCGTCGCCACCTGAGCCGGGGTAAGAACAGCCGGGTAGATCGCGACCTCGTCCAGCAGTCCGTTCGTGTAACGCCCGCCGCTCTTCGCCCGGCCGATCGAAATCGGCGCGCTCCCCGGCGTCGCCGCGATTGAGGTCGTGCCCGTTCCTTTGGCTACGCCGTTCACGTAGAACGCAATCGTGTTCGTGGCCGCCGATCGCGTCACGACGACATGCTGCCAGAGGTTGCGCTTCACCGCACCGGCTACCGAACGTACGTTACCGCTCACCACACCGTTGCCCTGGTAGAAATTCAGCTCGCCGTTCGACTCCAGTGTCAGCTCGAACTCGCGAAGGTAGTCTTTCGAGATCAGCGTCTGCCGCCCGCCAGGCGACACGTTGGCCCACAGTTCGAGCGTCAGATCGCCGCTCAGCGCGAGCGACGTGCCCGAAACCTGGATGGCACCGCTCACCCCGTCGAACAGCATGGCACGGTTGCCATCGGCCAGCGCGCCTGGCTGCCCCAGGACGACATTGCCCGTCAGCACGCCCGGATGCGGGCCGACGCTGTCCGCTGCGATCGACCCGGCCGACTCTCCGAGCCGCCAATACACCGCGGGATGATCCTGCAGCACCGCCATGGCATAGTCGCTGCGTCCGTCATAGCTCTGCGCACCGGGATTGGTCACGAGCGGGGCCCGGTTCGTGTTCGTCACCATCCAGGTGAACGTGCTGCTCGTTGACAGCCGGCCGTCCGACACCGTCGCCGACACGACATACTCACCCGCACTGGTAAACAACAGGGTGCCCGAAATGAGCCCGGTCGCGGGATCGAGGACGAGCGAGGGTGGCAGGCCCGTCGCAGCGTAGGTCAGCCAGTCACCATCGGGATCGCTGGCGGGCAAGAGCAACGAGATGCTCGAGCCTTCCGCGCTCATCTGATTCGCCGGACTCAGCGCTGGAGGCTGATTGACTCTCTCGATGGTCCACGTAAACGATTCACTGTCGAACAGTGCTCCGTCTGTAACGGTCACCGTCACCGGACAGATACCCGCGCCCGTCGCAACGGGCGTCCCGGAAATGAGGCCTGTGGCCGCATCGATGACGACGCCGGCAGGCAGTCCGGTCGCGCTGAAGGTGAGGACGTCTCCGTCGGGATCGAATGCCGCCAACTGAAGGCCGACGCGCGTGGCGACCGATGCGTCCGGGGCGAGCAGATAGTGCGTGGCGACCTGAGCCGGACTGAGCGCCGCCGGGTAGATCGCCACTTCGTCGAGCCAGCCGTTCGTGTAGCGGCCACCGCTTTTCGCCCGGCCGATCGAAATCGGCGCACTCCCGGGTGCCGCCGCCACGGTCGCGGTGCCCGTCCCCCGGCTCACTCCGTTCACATAGAACGCAATCGTGTTCCCCGATCGCGTCACGACCACATGCTGCCAGACGTTCCGCGCGACCGCGCCGTTGACCGACCGCACGTTCCCGCTCACGACGCCGTTGCCCTGATAGAAATTCAACTCGCCGTTGGGCTCCAGCGTCAGCTCGAACTCGCGAAGATAATCCTTCGAGACCAACGTCTGCCGCCCGCCGTGCGCGACGTTGACCCACAGCTCCAGCGTCAGATCGCCGCTGAGCGCGAACGACGGCGCGCCTGGCACCTGGATGGCGCCGGTCGTCCCGTCGAAGCGCATGGCGCGGTCACCGTCGGCCAGCGCACCTTGCTGCCCCACAGTCACGTTTCCCGACAGCGTGCCCGGGTGCGGGCCGACGCTGTCTTCGGCGATCGAGCCGCCCGACTCTCCGAGCCGCCAGTACGCCGCGGGATGATCGCCGAGCACCGCCATCGCGTACTCGCCCCGGGCGTAGTGGCTCTGCGTACCAGGATTGGTCAGCACCGGCGCCCGGTTGGTGTTCGTGACCGCCCACAAGAACGTGACCGCGGCTGAATCGACGCCGTCTGATACCCCCGCGGTCACTTGATAACTGCCGGCGCTGCTGAACGAAAGTCCGCCGGAGATCAGGCCGGTCGCGGGATCGATCGTCAGGGACGGCGGCAATCCGACGGCGCTGAAGGTGAGCGGATCGCCATCCGCATCGGTGGCGACCAACTGCAGCCCGACCGGCATGTTCTCGGCGTGCATCTGCCCGGCGGGCGACGTTAACTCGGGGGCTCTGTTGGTATGCGTGATCGACCACAGGAACGATTGACTGTGCGAGAGAAGCCCGTCCGACACCGTCGCCAGAACCTGATACACGCCAGCGCCGGCCTGTCCCAGTGACCCGGAGATGAGCCCGGTCGACACATCGATCGTCAGGCCGGGAGGGAGTCCGCTTGCAACGTAGGTCAGCGCATCGCCATGCGCATCGCTGGCGATGAGCGGCAGCTCGACCGGCACGCCGGCGCCATTCGCGAGCCTCATCACGTAATGCTTCAGCGCCTGCGCGGCAGTCAGCGCCGTTGGATACAGCGCGACCTCATCCACACGACCATTCACATACTGTCCGCCCGCCGCACTTCGCCCAATCACGACGGCACTTGTCCCTGCTACCGGATCAATGGTGTACGTCGCGGTTCCCTTCGCCTGCCCGTTGACAAAGAACCGAATCTCGCTGGTTGCCGCCGACCGCGTCACCACGACGTGCTGCCAGATGTTGGGGCTGACGGCACCCTGCGCCGACCACACGTTCCCGATGAGCACGCCGTTGCCCTGGTACAAGTTCAGCTTGCCGTTGGTTTCGAGCGTCAGCTCGAACTCGCGGAGGAAGTCCTTTGAAACCAGCGTTTGTCGCGTGGCGAGCGAGAGGTTGACCCAGAGCTCGATCGTCAGGTCGCCGGCAAGCTGGAGTGCCGGCGTGTTGGGGACGCGCACATAGCCGGTCACGCCGTCAAACGCGTTCGCTGCTGTCGCGTCGGCGAGAGCGCCCGGTTCGACTCGCGAGACCGCGCCGAACCGTTGACCGGTATTGTCGCCGGCCCGGTCAACCACCTCGGAACCGGCTTCTTCATCAAGCCGCCAGTAGGCGACGGGATGATCGACCAACACGGTTTCCACGTACGAGTGCTGGTCGACGGTGTCCACTTGATCGCCGGGATTGATCAGGATGGGCGCCGCCTCTGGAATGATGACCAATCCCACCGTCGCGGAACGCTCGCAGCCGCTCATCGTTCCACGATTGCGGACGCAGGCACGCACGGCGTACGCGCCTGGCGCCGCGTTCGACTTGTTCCAGCTCCACACATCGGAGGGTCCGTAGAACTGCATGATGGCGCTGTTGCCTGCCGGATTTCTCAGCTCGAACCGGTATTCGTACGATCCGGTTCCTCCCGATGCGATCGCCGCAAACGTCGCCGTTGTGGCGGTCAGGCTCGCGAGCTGTAACTGCAGCTGCTGGACGGGCACGGCGCCATAGAGCCGTTCGAGTTCCCGGTTCCCGATCTGATCCACACCAAAAAACTTCACCATGCCACCCGACGGCATCAGGATGGGAGTCGTGTAGGTCGGCGAGCTCTCGGACGGCGTGCTCCCGTCCATCGTGTAGTAGATCGCGGCCGGTTCGCTGCTCTTCAGCGTGATGGGCTCGCCGGGTGAGTACACGCCCGATGGCTGCGTCGCCATCGTGAACGGCGGCTCGGCATCGACGACCCACGCCGCGAGCGTTGGCAACGCATCCCAGTTTCCCTGCGCGTCCTTCGTAATCACGCGCAAGGTCGGCGTGCTCGACCATCCTATCGATTGGATCACCAGCGGTATCGTCACCGTGCCCGCAAACGCCTCGGGCACTATCAGACGAGCGTTGGCATACGTCGGTACGCGGGTTCCGTACACCGACGACAACGGCGAATCGTAGACGTCCGGAAACTCGAACGTGCCGCCCGGCGGGATCTCGAAGACCATCGACGAATCTCCGAGGTCCGGAAGCGAGTCGTACCATGCGATGACGGTGTTGTCGGCGGGCGTCGCGTAGTAGTTTGCGTAGTACGGATCGTACGCCGCGTTGGTCGCGCCGGGCAGCCTCTCCACAGGATTGAGGATCAGGTCGGGATTCGCCGCAAGCTCCTCCACACCGGCCACGAGCCCGGCGTGGTTCAAGTAATAAACCTGGAGGTCCGGATCCCACATCTCCCATCGGTTGTTGACGAGCACCTCGGCCACCACGTGCCCGTTCAGCCCCCACACGCGTGACGGATGGCCCATCGCCGTCATCAGATGCCGAAACAGCGAGGCACTGTCGTCGCAGTATCCGAACCCGATCGAATTGAAGAACAGTCCCGGGGAGTGGTTCCAGTTCGCGCCTGTCAAGGGGTCGGCGTGGTACCGATTGTCGCGAACGAAGCGCCACACCTTGCGTGACAGCGCCTCGCCGGGATACTCGGGCGCCATCTCCTGAATCTCCCGGACAAGATCCTGAACGGTGAGACCGAATTTCTGATTGAAGCTCAGGTTGTAATCGACGAGGCCTGTGCCGGTGTTGTGGATGCTGACATACGACGAAGCAGGCACGAAGGCGCGCAGGTAGTGCGCGCGGTACTCGGTCGGTTGGAGCGCAGCGTCATAGCGGATCTCGATCTCGTAGGTCGTCACGAGGCTGTCGGGCCCGACGGTCTGGATGTTGACCGACTGTCCCTCTCCAGGTGCCGGCAGCACGACTGTTTGACCGGATGGCGACGGCTGGCCGTTGATGACGATGGCCGTCTGACCGTTGTTCACGTGCGGGGTCAGCGCAATGTCGTGCGTAGTACTCAGCAGCGACAAGGTGAACTGTCGCAGGTTGGCCGAGCTCGATCGCTGGACCAGCCTTCCTCCGCCGATCGCGAGGGCGCTCAGCTCGAACCGGGGGCCAACAGCAGTCTTCTCCTCCAGAGTGACGCTCAGATCTGCCACGCCCGTGCCCTGAAGGTTCAGGACGTTTTCCGGCGCGACCGCTGTGCGCTTCTTGTTGACCGTGTAGGTGACCTGCACCTGCGATGCGAGGTGATCGAATTCGATCCGGCCGAGGAAGTCGGTAAACTCGGTGTCGGTGCTCCTCAACCGCAGAAACTCGATGAGCGCACGGCTTCCTGCCGTAAACGGAATGCCGCCGAGCTCGACGTCGCCGGAGAGCCTGATGGGTGTGGCAATCGGCAGCTCAGGAGAGTAAGGCCCACCGTTGAAGCTGTACTGTACGCGACCTTGTCGGGTGCGACGACACGAATCTCGGGATTCGTGTCGTTCGTCGTGCCCGTCGGCGCGGAGGCCAGGCTTACCTGCGCCTGCAAGGGAACAGGCGCCGTCAGGACGGCCGCCAGCAGCATCGCGGTGGCGCGCGCAATGCGACACTCGCGTGCGGACCATGCCGCACACGCAGAGATCGCGCGCAACCGAAAGGCTAGATTCATGCTTGGACGAGGTAGACGAACCGGTAGCGTGGTGACCGCCCCGGGTCGGGTGTGTCTAGGCAAACTTGCTGCCGGTGCGCGCTCTGAGTTCAGGCCCAAATTGCGCCTGGTTTCGGTGGGCGCGACAGGGACGCGGACTTTTGTCTCCCGGCCGCGGGACTATCTGTTTGCTACCGCTCCGGTAGGGCCCGGCTTCAGCCGGGCCGTCTTCCGTTAGAATCTGGCATGCCTCAGCTTTCCCGACGCGAGTTCGCCACCCTGGCGACGACCGCCGCTGTGCCGTTCGTGTTCGGCCAGCCAGCCGCTGCGGCGATCGCCGCACAGGACGTCATCGATCGCATCAAGAAGAATCTCGGCAGCGAGTGGAAGCCCGACACCGTCGATGGCGTGAAAGCCGGCGATCCCTCAATCGTGCTCAAGGGCATCGTGACCACATCGATGGCCACGCTGGATGTGCTTCAGCGAGCGGTGAAAGCCGGCGCCAACATGGTGATCACCGCGCAGCCTACGTTCTACTCGAGAACCGACGCCCAGACTCCGCCTCCGCCGCGTGGCGGTGGTCCGGCCAACCCTGTTGCCGAACCGGATCGCGTGTTCACGGCAAAGGCTGAATTCATCCGAAAGAACAACCTGCTGGTCTTCCGGTTCAGCGAGCATTGGCGGTTGCGGCAACCCGATCCCCTCGCGCGAGGGATTGCGGAATCGCTCGGCTGGATCAGATATCAAGCCCCGGACGATCCGCTCCGTCTGGATGTCCCGGCCCTGACACTCGAGGTACTGGCGGCAACCGTCAAAAAGAATCTGGAGTCGCGTGGCGGCATTCGCGTCATCGGCGACCCGCGCACGAGCGTACGGCGCGTCGGGCTGCTCCCGGGAACGACGCCCATTCAGGCCGCGCTCAAGATGCTCCCGACTGTCGATGTCATCGTGGCCGGCGAGGTCCGCGAATGGGAAACGGCCGAGTACGCCAGAGACAAGGCCTTCGCCGGCGCCGGCAAGGGGTTGATTCTGGTCGGTCGCGTCGTCTCTGAGGAGCCCGGCATGAAGGTCTGCGCCGACTGGCTCAAGACATTCGTGACAGAAGCACCCGTCCGGCACATTCCGGCCGGCGATCCGTACTGGAGACCGGCATCATGACCGCAGGAGAGGTCGTCGACCGCATCAAGAAGAATCTGGGCGTGCCGTGGCGCGACACGACGTATCGCGACACCTTCAAATCAGGAGGACCCGATACCCTCGTCAGGGGCATCGCGACGACGGTGTTCGTGTCGCTCGAGGTCATCGAGCGTGCCGGCGCAGCCGGTCTCAACATGATCATCCCGCACGAAGACACGTTCTGGAACGATCGCGACGACACCACGATCGTCAGCGCGGATCCGCTCTACAAGACCAAGGTCGATCTGCTGAAGAAGTACAACATCGTCATCTTCCGCATGCACGACCACATGCACGCGCAGCGGCCCGACTTCACCTATGTGGGTTCGGCGCGGGCCATCGGCCTGGAAAGCCGGTATGAGACGGCGCCAGGCTCGCACCGCTTCGTCATTCCCGAAACCACGCTCGGCCAGCTCGCCGCCGACGTGCAGAAGCGCAGCGGCGCGCGCGCGTTGAGAGCCGTGGGGAATCCGAACGCGAGGGTCAGCCGCATCCAGCTCGGAGTCGGCTATGCCACTCCGCCGGTACTCAGCACCGAGATCGATGTCGTCATCAGCGGTGAACAGCAGGAGACCGACGGCACGCTCGACAGCCCGGCGTACGTGCTCGACGCGATGACGCTGGGGATCGCCAAAGGCTGGATCATGCTCGGCCACGCGATTTCCGAGGAAGCCGGCATGCACGAGATGGCCGACTGGATAAAGGGGTTCGTGCCCGAGGTGCCCGTCCAGCTCGTCAAGGCCGGAGAGCCGCTCTGGGCACCGCGGTGATTCTCAGCGCGACGGCGTATCGACAACGACGGCCGTGACCGCGTTATCTCCATTTCGCAGGGACGTCTCCGGGATGAGCGTCGCGAACATGTGGATGTCGCGCTCGCGATACGAATGCGTGACCGCGGCGACGATCCCGTTGACCGCCACCGCCACGGTGAGCGGTTCCGATCGCGACGTGCTCAGCACTCCGCTGACGTAGAGCGGAAGGGGATCGCGGGCGACGTCCACCGCTTGAAATTGCCGCTCGTTTCGCAGCGTCACCTGCACATCCTGGACTGCCTGCATCGGCGCGCGACCGACATTCGTGCCCAACAGATGGCGCGCCTCGGGTGGCGCATACAACGCCGCTGGATCTCCCGGGGCAAACCTTCGTTCTCTCCGCCCGATGCTGGCGGCTCGTTCTGCGGACAAATCGTCGATGGTCCGCAACTCCACGTTGGATCGGTTTCGCCAGACGAACGTCCGCGAGGAGCGTGCCGGCGCCCGGCCGTCCAAAAGCGGATGTCCGTCGAATCGAAGCGACGCATTCGCGCCGATCACGTCGAGAATGGTTGGCAGGATGTCGACCGATTCGACAATCCGGTCCACGACCTCACCGCGTTGCTGGCCCGGCACCCTCACCAGCAGGGGCACTGAAAGGATGTCGGACAGATTGCGGTGCTCCTGCGGCTGCCGTCTCGAGCGGTCTTCGCGATAACTCGCGCCGTGGTCGGACGTGATGATGACGAGTGCCTTGTCGTAGGCCCCGACCTGGCGAAGCCGCGAGACCAGGTCGCCCACCAGTCGATCCACGAATCCGGCCTGCGCCAGATGCCGCTGGTGGAGGACATCGGTGTACGCGGCGCTGGCTCCTTCGAACATCCGGTTTCGCCGGAACACCTGATTTTCGTTTTCGGGCCGCCGGTAGCGCCGCCCCGATGGCACGTACTCGAACGGCATGTGCGGCACCATTGAGTGGATGAAGTGAAGTCGCGCCGGCCGCGCATCGATGGCCGACACGAATTCCGCAAACACACCGCCGCGGCCGTATTGGCCCTCACCTGTTCTCGTCCGACGAGGCTGGCCGAATTCCGCCCAATCTTCGGTCACAGGCGGCAGCCCTTCGGCAAACGTCCGGGGCAGAACGATGTGCAGCCACACCAGGCCAAGGTCTGACACGAGCGACTCGACTGTGTCCCCGGCCATGCCGGCGCCGGCTTGACACGCCCGGGGCGGACAGAGCTGCTGAAATCTCAACGACGCCTGGATCTCGTAATGCTGCGCGAGCGTCGTGAACAGGTTGACGGGATAATACCGAAGCGTCGGAACGGCGTGGGGCGATGTCGGATATCGACCCGACAGAATAGCGGGCACGGCGTGCTCGGTGTTCGACGCGACGGTGCTGGCGTTCGGAAACCAGTATGCGTCGCGCGCCAGCGCCGCGAAATTCGGGAACCGCGCCGCATCGATGTTGCCTCCGGCATCGAGCAGGCTAATCAAGGGCAACTCATCGAATACGACGAACACGATCGGAGGCGTCCGTTCGATCGTCCGCACGCCGGCCGCTGATTCCGACGGCAGAAAACTCTGTCTGACGCCCGGATCGAAGACGAACAGCACGGGCACGATAAGAGCGGCGGGCGCAAGGGCCGTGAGGAACTGGCGAACGACGCGGCTGCGAGCGGCGAGGACTACCGCAACCGCTCCGATGCCAGCGGCCAGGCCGTCCCACGGCGGCATGACACGGTTGCTCCGCTGGACGATCGGCATCAGAATGGCCGCCGACAGGACCGCCAGCGTGATGCCGTAAAACGCGGTCGCCGCGCGCGGGCTGACCATGCGAATCGCCCGCTCGATCCCGAGGAGCACGGCAGGCACGCCGGCACAGATCACCACCACTGCTGCGAGAGCCGTCGCGGCAGTCGTGCCCCGCGCCGCGAAAAACTCTGGACTGTTCGACACCACCTCGAAGACGGGTTGAGCGATGGCGATCGCCGAGAGCCCGAACACCATTGCGCCTCGTTCGAACGTCAACTCGTGACGCTTCCAGTACCGCGCGGCACGCGCGACGTTGCCGGCGAGCGCGGCGAGTGTCCCCGAACGTCGCAAACCCGAGGGAATCGTTGCGACCCACCTCGCCCCGGCGCGGAGTACGCCCGGTGCGAAGAGTCCGGCGGCGAGCAGCAGGAACGTGGACGGCGACAACAGCACCCGGTAAGCAGAGAATGCCGGAAGGAGCAGGCAGATCAGACTGAGCAGGAATGCCGACCACGCGAGGGCGCTGGCGACCAATCGCAGTGACCGTCGCGCTGGCTTCGGCTCGAGCGCGTTCACGATCGCCAGCACACAGATCAACAGCGTGACAGGCAGGAACCCCGTTCCGGGCGCATGCGCGCCTGGACCCTTCCCCAGCACTACCAACTTGAGCGGATCGCCCACACGAGCGTGATAGTTGCGAATCTCGACGGCGGTGATGGCCCAGCCATCCGCATCGCCCGTGAATTCCAGCGTCCTCGCTCCCTCGCCCACCTCCCTGTCGAGCGCCCGGACGACTTCCGCCGGCAACACGATGTTCCAGCCGATCGCGCTGCTCGGCGGCAGCACGATGGGCTCGGGCGGGAAGCCGGCGCGAAACACGCCAATCCGCCTCGGTACGAGGAGCGTGTTCTGAAGCCGAACGCCGAGCTCGGCCGTCTGCCCACGCAGGATCGACAAATCGGGAAGGGCAACCCTGACGACATGACCCGACGACTGGAGCTTCGCGCTCACAACGTCCGCCCGGATCGGTTCAAATTGGGAGAAGACGCACGTGCGATAGAGGGCGGCGGCGACTGCCGCCGTCAGGATGGCAACGAGAAGATCGGCAATCCGCGGGCGGACCAAACGCGGTTTCACTGGCCGCCGGTAGTATATCGAGTACGGCACCGCAATGTGATACAAGGAGCGCGTGTTTTCCAGGGTCGTCCGCCGGACGCACATGTACCTCGCGCTGTTCTTGACGCCGTGGATGATCGTCTACGCGATCAGCACCATCGCCATGCAGCATCGAATGGCGCGGCCGACGACGTTCATCAAAGAGCAGGAGGAGACCTACGGCAACACGTTCGAGCCCGGCACGCCGCCACGTGAAATCGCCCGGCAGATCCTCGTCGATCTGAATCTCGACGGCGCTTTCGGCGTGCAGGGACCGGGAGCGGACGGGCGGCTCACGATCAACCGCCAGGGCATGCTGTCGCCCCGGCGCATCACCTTCACCCCGCAGGATCGCCGCATCGTCGTCGAGCGGCTCGATCTCGAAACCAGCGGCTTCCTCAATCGCTTTCACCGCCGGCGCGGATATCAGCAGCCGTACGCGGCCGACATGGCGATGGCGGTGAGCGTCGATGCCGTGATCGTCGCCATGGTGTTCTGGGCCTTGTCAGGTTTGTGGATGTGGTGGGAGATGCGCGCGACGCGCTGGTGGGGACTTGCGTGCGCTGTGACCGGCGCCGGAATCTTTGCGCTCTTCGTGCTCACCATATGACGTTCCTGCATTTCATCCGTCGCACGCACCTCTACATGGGGCTGTTCCTGCTGCCGTGGATGATCATGTTCGGTGTCAGCACGATCCCCATCAACCACACGTTCTCGCCCAATCCTGTCACCTGGACGCAGGTCGCCGAACGCGAGTTCGACGCGACCGTACCCGCCGCCGGAGAGAATCTCCGCCCGATCGGCCGCCAGATGATGGTTGCCGCGGGGGTGAACGGGGGCTACTTCGTCAACCGCGCCAATGCGCGACAGGTGAACGTGAACCATCCGAACTTTCTGACGCCGGTTCGCATCATCTACTACGCCGATCGAAGCAGGATTACGGTCGAGCATCGAAATTTCTCCGCGCGGCAGTTCATCACGAGCATGCACACGCGCGGTGGCTACGACATGGGCGGCGTCTGGGACTCGGTATGGGCGCTGTTTGTCGACCTGGTGTGCGTCGGGCTGCTGCTGTGGATTGCGACCGGCATCTACATGTGGTGGCACGTGCCGGCCACGCGGGGATGGGGATGGCTGGCGCTCGGGTCCGGCGCCATCTGCTTCGCCATCATTGTCGCGACGCTCTGAGGCTCGACGGCCGCATCCCCTGCACCGCATACAACTGCTTCCCGTCGCCCGACGTGATGAGGTCCATGTCGAGCGTGTCGCGCACGTACTCCACCAATTCGCGCGACGCCGTGTTCGTATCGAGGACGAGGTAGCGGAATGGCAGCCCAACCGGTGTGTCGTCCGTGATGACGTCTTCGCCGCTCGAGAGCCGCAGCAGATTTCCCACAACCGGCATCGCTTCGTACGCCTGCGCGACGTTCGGCGGCATGCGGCCGATATAGCCGCCGACGACGGGATGGCCGTGAATCGTGGCGTAGTACAGCAGCCGGCGCTCCTGGCTGCCACGGCCCGGTCGAGAGACCGTCGCCGATCCCGAATGGCACTTCGATGACCGCGCCGCTGTCGTCGATCGTCCCGAGCTGCTCGTAGACGGCGGGCCGATCGAGCGCGGTCAGCGGGATGGGCGCGGGGAGATAGTCGAGCACGAGGAGCACAAAAAGCACCCAAATATAGCCAGGGCTAAAGCCCTGGGCCACCGATGTGCGGGCATCGGTAGGGCGGGGCTTCGGCCCCGCGTGCCCTGCCACCCGCAACACCATCAACACACCGAGCGCCAGGTACACACCGACTATCGCGCGCCCGGGCATGCGCGCGTTCTCGACGACCGGCACGAATCGCGCGAGCGCCTGCGGCAACGGAAGGCCCGCATCGAAGCCGGCTATCGTCAGGAACGGCCCCAGAGCCCAGACCGCGAACACGCAGAGCACGACCTTCCAGCGCCGCGCCTCTTCGACATCACTCCACTTCCCTCTTCCCATCAGCAACACCACGAACGGCACCACCCCCAGCCACCCGACCGCCTCGATTCGATCGAGGCCCAGCCGTTCGTACAAACCGGTTGCGAGGCCGCCGAACAGCGGATGAAACGGATTGCCGAGCGCAGGCGCCAGCGCATCGATGCCGCGTGGAGCGCTGCGCCAGAAATAGGTCTGGCTGACGTAACGTCCGCTCACGGCGAGCCGGAACGCCTGAACAACCAGGGGCAGGCAGACCACGGCGAACGTGGCCACGGCAATCATCACGGCCTGCGCACCGCGCCAGAACATTTCCGCGCCTGGACGCTCCAATCGAAATTTCACGCGCCACTTCGTGAGCACCCAGGCGAGCAGGATGAGCCACAGGAAGAGCATCGGATTCTGGACGCCACGGGCAGAAATCGCAGCTCCACCCACAGAGAACGTCCCTCCTCCAGTCGTGGCGATCAGAAAAATCAGGAAGGCGTCGAGTGCGGCGACTCCCACGAGGATCAGGCGCACGGTAAAGAGCGCCTGATACTGCGCTCTTGTCTCGATCGAGGCGCGAACGACGTGCCACGACGCCGCAACGTGTACGCCATCGTCAGCAGCGCGAGATAGACGACGTGATAGTACGCCGCATAGGCGGCCACCGCGAGACAGACGCCGCAGCCAACCGCCGGCGCGACTCGGCCTGTTTGAAGCGACCGGCGTAGAAAGAGCGCGAAGAGCGGAATCACCCACGCGGTCAGCAGGTCGAAGTGACCCAGCAGGTGCGCGCCCACATACGGCGAGCCGCCAAAGGCGACGCCCGCGAGCAACGCCACTCGGCGGTCGCCCGTCATATCACACGCGAGCGCGTACGCGCACGCCGCGTTCAGGAACACGGACGTGATGACGTAGAAGTTTTCAGCCTGGATTATGGACAGCCCGGAGAAGACGGTGGCGCTCAGATAGGCCTGAAGCGCCGTGTGCGGATGGTTGATCGAGATCGACGCCGAACGGGCTGAAGAGATACTGCGACTGGAAGAAACCGAGCTCGGGTGCGCTCAGGGCCTTGCGCATCCACCACAGGTTCCACAGAAAGCTGTAGTTGTCGCCGGGAAGTCCGGGGATGTGATCCTGCAGGTGGAGGACGAGCGGCCACGTCCACAAGATGGACAAGGCGGCCAGCAGCATCAGAGGAACGATGTGCGATCGGAACGACCCCGCGCGCGAGAGCACGGATGGATTCTAGTCCGATCGCGCGATCGCTGTGGCAGGGCTAACGCCCTGCGCTACCGAAGATCAGCGACGCAGAGCCGCAAAGGCGCGGAGGATTCTTTTGAAAAGATCTCTGCGTCTCTGCGCCTCTGCGTCGGATGAGCAATATCACCTACGCGGCGAACTTTCCGGTCTTGCGCCGCTCTCCGTCCAGTCCGTCCCAGAACACTTTCACGCCGTCGAGCATTTTCACGCCCGCGGTGAGAAACGGCTCTTCGCGGAACTTGGACGACTCGTAGCACTCGCGCAGCTCGTCCCACACGTGCGCCTTGTGCTGGTCCTCGATCTTGTCGTGCCAGGTAAAGAACGCCAGCGGCATGTCGGGCACACGGGTCGCCTTCATCTGCTCGAGCCCGGCAATCAGTTCCTTCCAGAACCCGGCCGCGGCCCAGTTCTCGACCGCGAACGCCGCGCCCATCGCCTCGTTGTAGTCGTCGCTGCCGTACAGCCGGAACAGCTCGTCGCAGAAGAGCAGCGTGCTCGGGATGCCGTGCCGGCGCTTGCCCATGTCGTCGAACGTGAGACCCAGCGACTGGCCGAAGCGCAGCAGCCACTCGAAGTGCGCGGCCTGGAAGCGGAACTTGCCGCCGTCCACCGTGCCCTCGGTCGACGACCAGCGCGGGATCGCCTTCCCGGTCCGAGTCGTGGCTCGATCCGGCCGGCGTCCCCTGCCGCCATGCCATGTCCGCCCTTCTGTTGTAGATGACGCCGAGCTCGTTCATGAGAATTTCCTTCGATTCGCGCGCGGCGTGCAGCGAGTCGGCGTTGATCACTCGGTTGAGCGCGGCCAGCAGGAACTGGTTCGAGAACACGGAGAACTGGACGGTGAAGTGCCGCAGGTGATCGAGCGGCATGTCGCCGCGCGCGAACCACGCGTGTAGGCGTTGTCGGTCACGACCGGATGGCCCATGAACTACTGCTTCGATGGTCTGCTTGAACGCGTCGAAATTCTTCCCAGCCATGAATGCCTCCTTGATGCTCGTCTCAGGCGCGATGGGTCCAACTGAACGGGTACGTCGTCGTCCTCCAGAGCAAGCGCGTGGGTCGTGAGCTGCAGCGGCCGGAACGTGTCGACCATGACCGCCAGCTCGTCCGTGCGCGTCTTGCCGATCGATCCTTCGTAGGTGCCAGGATGCGGTCCGTGCGGGATGCCGTTGGGATGCACGGTGAGCGCCGCCGATTCGATGCCGCGGCGCGACATGAAGTCGCCTTTGACGTAGTAGATGACCTCGTCCGAGTCGACGTTCGAATGGTTGTAGGGCGCCGGGATCGACAGCGGGTGATAGTCGAACAGACGCGGCACGAACGAACACAGCACGAAGCCGGGACCGTCGAAGGTCTGATGCACCGGCGGCGGCTGATGGACGCGTCCGGTGATCGGCTCGAAGTCCTCGATGTTGAACGCGAACGGCCAGAGATGCCCGTCCCAGCCGACGACGTCGAGCGGATGGTGGCGGATAGAGATAGCGCGCGATGAATCCGCGCGCCTTCACGCGCACTTCGAATTCCCCTGTCTCGTCGTGCGTGCACCAGCGCATCGGGCGGGCGAATATCGCGCTCGGCGTAGGGGGCGCTCTCGAGGAACTGTCCGTACTGATTGACGTAGCGCGTGGGCGGTTCGATGTGGCCGCCCGAGGTTTCGACGACGAGCATGCGCTGCTCGACGCCGGCGTCCGGCAGGATACGCCAGATGACGCCGGTCGGAATCACGAGGTAGTCGCCCGGCCCATAGCGCAGCGTGCCGAACTGGCTTTCGAGGACGCCCGGTGCCCTCGTGCACGAAGATCACTTCGTCGCCGTGCGCGTAGCGATACCAGTACGGCATCGGCTCGGTGCGGCCGCGCGACCGAGATGCACGACGTCGCTGTTGGCCATCAGCGGCACCCGGCCGCTCACCGCGTCGCCGCCCGCGCGGCACGTCCGCGGTGCGCAGCAGCCGATGCTGAACCGGGCCCTGGCTCGGCGTACGGAATCTTCACCTCGCAGCCGCGCTCGATCCGCGCACCTCGGTCGGCGGCCGCAGGTGATAGAGCAGCGACTTGTTCGCCGACGAAGCCGCGAATGCCCATCAGCTCTTCGTGATACAGCGAGCCGTCCGGCTGGCGGAACTGCGTGTGGCGCTTGTGCGGAATCTGGCCGAGCTTGAAGTAATAGCTCATACCAGATTGCCTCGCCGCGCCTGCTCGCGCTCGATCGCTTCGAAGAGCGACTTGAAGTTGCCTTCGCCGAACCCGCGGCAGCCGTGCCGCTCGATGACCTCGAAGAACAGCGTCGGCCGATCCTGCACCGGCTGCGTGAAAATCTGCAGCAGGTAGCCTTCGTCGTCGCGGTCGGCGAGAATGCCGAGCTCGGCGAGCTCGTCGACCGGCTCCTCGATCTTCCCGACGCGCTGCTCGAGATCGTCGTAGTAGGTCGGCGGCACGCGCAGAAACTCGACGCCGCTCGCGCGCAGCGTCGGACACGGTCTTGACGATGTCGTCGGTCGCGCAGGCGATGTGCTGCACGCCGGGACCGTGGTAGTAGTCGAGATATTCCTGAATCTGCGACTTGCGCTTGCCGGTCGCCGGCTCGTTGATCGGAAACTTGACGCGCCCGGTGCCGTCCTGCATCACCTTCGACATCAGCGCCGAGTACTCGGTCGAGATCGTCTTGTCGTCGAAGTGCACGAGCTGGGTGAACCCCATCGTCTCGGCAAAGAACCGGACCCACTTCTCCATCGCGCCCAGCTCGACGTTGCCGACGATGTGGTCGATGGCCGTCGAGGCCGACGCCGGCTGACGCGGACGGTCGCGCTGGCACGGGACGGAACCCGGGCGCGAAGCGTCCCGCGTAGTCGTCGCGCTCGACGAACTTGATGAGCGTGTCGCCGTAGGCATGAATCGCCGCGGTCGCGCAGCACGCCGTTCTCGTCGCTGGCTCGTCCGGCGGCGTCGATCGCCGGCTCGGCGCCCCGCGCTGGTCGTTTCGTCGAAACGCGGCCGCGGCGTCGGGCACCTGCGAGCGCGATGACGCCGACGCCATCGCCATGCCGGCGCACGAACTCGCGCCGCATGGATGGTCCGGGCCGAGCGGCGCTGGTCAGGACGAACCGGATGTCGCCCTGCTCGAGCACGTAGGAAGCCGACGTCGCGGCAGCCGGTTTCGAGCCCGCGATACGCGGTGCGGTGGAACCCGAAGCACGTCTGCGTAGAAGACGGCCGCCTGCCTGGCGTTGCCGACGTAGAACTCGAGGTGATCGATGCGTTTGATCGGGCAGAAGTCGCGCATGCTCATCCTCGGAGTCATAAACCATTCTCGCACTAGGTGGACGCATAATGCAAACAAAAACTGTTGAAAAGGTTTAGAATCGTAACTATCTGACACGGAGATTTCGCAATCGGGACCATCGGGCGAGTCGCCCGTCCCGGCTCGACGATCTCGACCGGCGGCTGCTGGCGCCATCTGCAGCGAGGACGCCCGGCGTACCGACCGCCGAGCTGGCGCGCCGGCTCGAGCTGTCGGGCCCGGGGCTCCAGAAGCGCCTGCGCAAGCTCGAGGACCAGGGCGTGATTCGCGGCTACGTCGACCGTCGTCAATCGCGAGGCCGTCGGGCTCGACCTGCTCTGCTTCATCCATGTCATGCTGGCGCACCACCGGCCGACACTCGGTCAAGCGGTTTCCGGACAAGATCAAGAAGATGCCCGAAGTGCTCGAGTGCCACTTCCTGACCGGCGAGTTCGACTACCTGCTGAAGGTGGTCGTCGCCAATCACGATCACCTGGAGAAATTTCTGTTCGGCAAGCTCATGAAGGCCGGCGGCGTCGACCGCACCCGCACGAGCATCGTCGTCAAGGAAGTCAAGACGTCGACCTCGCTGCCCCTGTGAACGCTCCGCTCTCTGCCTTCACGCTGCTCGCAACGCTCTGTCGACTACGCCGGGACGTTTCCGCCCGCCACGCTGTCGCTCTCCGAGGCCGTCGCGAACTACGCGCAGGAACGAAGCGGTCCCCGGGCCTGGCTCCTGGGACGGCTCGTCGTGCCCGCCGCGGCCCTCGACGCGCTCGAGACACTGCTCCCTCAACCATCAGGCAACGAGCACGAGATCAGCGCCATCCTGAGCGGCGACCCGCTGCCGCAGCTTGAGCGCGTTGCGGCGTTCAATCAGCAAGGAGTGGGACGCACGCGGGTCGTGTCAGTCGAGTTCCCGCCAGCAACGCCGACGGACATTGCCCGCCTGGCGGAAAGACCGGATCCGTCCTTGCTCAGGTTCTTCGAGACGCCTCTCGACGCCGATCTCGAGAGCCGCCTCGACGCAGTCGCGAAGGCGCGCGCCGCCGCCAAGGTCCGCACCGGCGGAACCGTGGCGACGGCGATTCCGGCGCTCTCCGCGGTCGCGCGCTTCCTCCATGGATGCGCGGCGCGCGGTCTTGCCTTCAAGGCGACGGCGGGCCTTCATCACGCCATCCGAAACTGTTACTCTCTAACCTACGAGCGCGACAGCGCCACGGCTGTGATGCATGGTTTTCTGAACGTCAGCGTTGCCGCGGCGCTCGCTCGAAAGGGCGCGCCGCCGGCCGACATCGAGGAGGCGCTGGGCGAATCGTCCGCGGGAGCGTTTGCGTTCGGCGCGGACGGCCTCGTCTACCGGCACTACGTGATCGGATTGCAGGATCTCGCGAACACCAGGCGGCATTTCTTCCGCTCGTTCGGCTCCTGCAGCTTTCGCGAGCCGGCCGACGAGCTGGCGGCGCTGCATCTCCTCTGACGTGGCTCACCTCAACGAGACGCACGATCCTCAACGACGCAGCTGGGTGGCGTCCGCGAATGCGGCGACGACCGACTTCCCCATTCAGAATCTGCCGCTCGGCGTGTTTCGACGCCGGCGGCAGTTCCAGCGCGCCGGCCATCGGCGTCGCGATTGGCGACCAGATTCTCGATCTGCGCCAGGCCGGAACCCGCGGCCTGCTCGAGGGACTCTCGCCCGCGCTTCGCGCCGCAACGGAGGCGCCGGCGCTGAATCCCGCTGATGGCGCTCGGCCACGGCGACGCGTCGGCCCTGCGCCAGCAAGTCAGCAGGATTCTCGAAGCCGACGGGTGGGGCGCCGACGAGCGTCTGCTCCGCCGACGGCCGACGCCGAGCTCTTCGTTCCCGTCGCGATCGCCAACTACACGGACTTCTACGCGTCGATCTACCACGCGACGCAATGTCGGCAAGCTCTTCCGGCCCGACAATCCGCTGCTGCCGAACTACAAGCACGTGCCGATCGCCTATCACGGCCGCGCCTCGTCGATTGTCGTCAGCGGCACGCCGGTCAGACGGCCCGCGGGTCAGATGAAGGGTGCGGGACGACGCGCCGGTGTTCGGCCGTCCGAGCGGCTCGATTACGAGGCCGAGGTTGGATGCTTCTGCGGGCCCGGCAACGCGCTCGGCCAGCCGATTCCGATCGATGCCGCCGAAGCTCACATCTTCGGACTTTGCCTGGTGAACGACTGGTCCGCGCGCGACATCCAGGCCTGGGAGTACCAGCCTCTCGGGCCATTCCTCGCAAGAGCTTCGCGACCACGGTGTCGCCGTGGGTCGTCACCTACGACGCGCTCGCGCCGTTCCGCAGTCCGCCGCTCGCGCGCCAGCCGGACGATCCTCGGCCGCTCCCGTACCTGTCGTCACGCGGCGATCGAGGAATCTGGCGGCTTCGACGTGACAGTGGAGGTGCTGCTGCGCTCGGCCGAGATGCGGCGCCGTGGCGTCGCGCCCGTGCGGCTCAGCCGATCGCTCGCTTCGCGACATGTACTGGACCCTCGGGCAGATGGTGGCGCACCAGACGAGCAACGGCTGCAATCTCCTCCCGGGCGATCTGATTGCGACGGGCACGATCTCGGGACCGACGAGAGACGCCAGGGGATGTCTGCTCGAAATGACCGAGGGCGGCAAGGTCCCGCTTCAGCTGCCCACCGGCGAGTCCCGCACGTTCCTCGCTGACGGCGATGAGGTCGTCATGCGCGCCTGCTGCGAGCGGGCCGGTTGCGCGGATTGGGTTTCGGCGAGTGCACCGGCATCATCACATGAAGCTTCACAGTTTCTCTTCGACCAGCTGCACGCGCACGGCGTGCGCCACATCTTCGGGATTCCCGGCGACTTCGTGCTGAATCTGTACAACGCGCTGCAACAGGACGAGCCGCTTCCGTCTGATGACGCTGAGCCACGAGCCCGCCGTCGGGCTTCGCCGCAGATGGCGCGGCGCGCATCACCAACGGGCTCGGCGTCTGTCTCGTCACTTACGGCGCAGGCGGGCTGAACATGATCAACTCGGTCGCCTGCGCGTACGCGGAGGAATCGCCGCTGATCGTCATTTCGGGCGGCCCGAGCAGGCTCGAGCGCGAATCCGGGCCTGCTCGTGCATCACGAGGTGAAGTCGTTCGAGTCGCAGCTCAGGATTTATCAGGAGGTCGTCGAATTCGCCGCGATCGTCGACGACAAGCAGACGGCCGCGGCCGTGATTCATCGCGCCATCGACGTCGCGCGCAAATTCAAGCGGCCGGTCTATCTCGAGATTCCGCGCGACATGGTGTTTGCCGACATCACCGTGCCGCCGAGCTTCGACGAGGTCGAGCTCGAGGTCAACGAGAGCGCCGTCGCTGAGGCGGCCGCCGAGATCATCGACCGTCTGTCGCGGGCGCGAGCGTCCGGTGCTGATCGTCGGCGTCGAGGTGCATCGGTTCCAGCTGACGGCCCAGGTGATTCGGCTCGCCGAACGCCTGCGCATTCCGGTGACCTCGTCGTTTCTGGGCCGCGGCATCTTCCCGACGCGTCATCCACAGTTCATCGGCACCTATCTCGGAGCGGTCAGTCCTCAACCGATGCGGACGCTCGTCGAGGGATCGGATTGTCTGCTGCTGCTCGGCGAGCGGCTCAGCGACGTCAGCCTCGGCGTCTCGGCCGATCTCCTGCGCGGGCACGACCTGATGACGGCCGTCGCGCGCGACGTCTTCATCGGGCATCATCAGTACGAGCACACGCCGCTCGAGCTGCTGGTCGACCGCCTGCTCGACCGCGCCGGCCCTTCCGGTGTCGCGCGATCCGATCAAGGCGATCGGCACCGACGTCTCTCCCGAGGTGTTCGATCCCGTTCAAGCAGGACGAGGCGATCAAGATGCGCCACGCGATCAACCTGCTGAACGAGTTCGTCAAAGAGCACGACGAGATGCCGCTCATCGCCGACACCGGCGACGCGCTGTTCGCGAGCGTCGACATCCGCGCCAACCAGTGCATCGCGCCCGCCTACTACGGCACGATGGGATTTGCCGTGCCGGCGGCGCTCGGCGTGCAGATTGCCAGCGGCCGCAGGCCGCTGGTGCTCGTCGGCGACGGCGCGTTTCAGATGACGGGCAGCGAAATCTCGCAGGCCCGCCAGCTACGGGTGCAATCCCATCGTCGTGCTCTTCAACAACCAGCGCTGGGAAATGCTCCAGGCCTTCTTCCCCGACGCGAGCTACAACGACACGGTCAGCTGGCCGTTCGCCAAGCTCGCCGATCTCTGGGGCGGACGCGGCTACCGCGCGTTCACGCCACGCCAGCTTCGCGATGCGCTGAACGCGGCCTACGACGAGACGCCGATTCACGCTGATCGAGGTTGGACTGAAGCAGGGCGACGTGTCGCCCATCCTGCGCGGCTTCGTCGAGGCGTTCAAGAAGCGCGTCTATGCGCACTGACGGGCAGAACGAGTTCGCGTGGCGGCCCGCGCCGGACGTCGTCGCGAAGAGCCAGCTTCGCCGATTCATGTCGGCGCACGGCATTCGAGGAGCTTGCCGAGCTGCATCGCCGATCGATCGACGATCCGCAGTGGTTCTGGAACGCGGTCCTCGCCGATCTCGACATCGAGTTCTACACAGCCATACGACCAGGTCATCGATACATCTCCCGGCCTGCCATGGACGCGCTGGTGCGTCGGCGGCGAGATGAACATCGTCCACAACTGTCTCGACAAGCGGAATGGGACGCCAACGGAACACCGGGCCGGCGATTCGATGGACGACCGAGGAAGGCACGAGCGGCATCGTGACCTACGGGGAGCTGTCGCAGCAGGTCAATCGCGCGGCCAACGCGCTGCAGCGGCTCGGCTTCTCAAAAGGCGACGTCATCGGCCTCTGCATGCCGATGGTGCCGGAGATTGCGGAGGCGTTCTTCGCCATCATCAAGATCGGCGCCATCGCACTGCCTCTCTTTTCCGGCTACGGCGCCGATGCCATCGCCACCCGCCTCCAGGACGCGGGCGCCGCCGGGCTCATCACCGCCGACGGCGCGCGGCGACGCGGCCGCACGATTCTCATGAAGCCGGTAGCCGACGACGCCGTCACACGCGTGCCATCGCTGCGGCACGTGATCGTCGTCCGGCGGCTCGGAGAAGCCGTCGCGATGCAGCATGGTCGCGACTGGTGGTGGGACGACATCGTGCCGGCCGAGACGCCCGAGTGCGACACCGCCCGCACCGGCAGCCGAAGACCCTTTCATGCTCATCTACACGTCGGGCACTACGGGTAGACCGAAGGGCGCCGTCCACACGCACTGCGGATTTCCGATCAAGGCCGCACAGGATCTGCAGCACGGGCTTCGACATGTCGGCGTCCGACACGATGTTGTGGGTCACCGATCTGGGATGGATGATGGGTCCGTGGGAGCTTCTGGGCACTGACGCTCCTCGGCGCAACCGCCGTGCTCTACGACGGCGCGCTCGATTACCCGACGTCCAACCGCCTGTGGAGCATCGTGGACGAGCATCGCGTGACCATCCTCGGCATCTCGCCCACGCTCGTCCGGATGTTGATGCACGCGCGCGGGTCGGCGCCGGAACAGCACGATCTTTCATCGCTCCGAGTCCTCGGCTCGACCGGCGAGCCCTGGAATCCGGATCCGTGGTGGTGGTTGTTCGATACCGTTGGCAAGCGCCGGCTCCCGATCATCAACTACGCGGGCGGCACCGAAATCTCCGGCGGCATCCTTTCGGGCAACGTCATGTCGCCGATGAAGCCGTGTGCGTTTGCGGGGCCGCTGCCGGGAATGGCGGCCGATGTCGTCGACGCTGACGGGAAGCCGGTGCGCGGCACCGTCGGCGAGCTCGTGATCCGCGCGCCGTGGATCGGCATGTGCCGCGGATTCTGGAACGATCCCGACCGCTACCTGCGCAGCTACTGGTCGCGATTTCCCGACGTGTGGGTACACGGCGACTGGGCGCTCGTGGACGACGATGGCCAGTGGTTCATCGTCGGCCGCTCCGACGACACGCTGAAGATCGCCGGCAAGCGCGTCGGGCCCGCCGAAATCGAATCCGTCCTGGTGGCACATCCGGCCGTCGCCGAAGCCGCGGCCGTCGGCCTCCCCGACGAGATCAAGGGCGAACGCCTGGTGTGCGTGTGCGTGCTCAGCGATGGAACCGCAGGTAGCGCGGCGCTCGAACAGGAGCTGAAAGAGTCGGTGCGGAACGCGATGGGTCCCGCCCTGAAGCCCGACGCAGTCGTCTTCGTCCCTCAGCTGCCGAAGACCCGGAATGGGAAGGTGATGCGACGCGTCATCCGCGCCGTGTACTCGGGACAGGATCCGGGCGACGTTTCCGCGCTCGAAGACGCGCGCGTCCTGGATCAGCTGCGGGGCCGCACGTAGACGGTCCGCATCAACGCCGCCGGCGAAACGCGGCGGCAAGCCCGGCTATGGCCATCGCGGCGCAAATCAGTGCGCCGACGCCGAACATCGCGCGGCCCATCCAGTCGACGCCTGCTCCATGACGCTCCATGAAGGGCAGACTCACTTGCATCGTAAAGTTCCGCGGCCCCGCTCCGAAGGCAATCCAGCCGGCGATGGCCGCAAAAAGCGCGCAGATGCTGAAGCCCAGCAGTTGCTGGGTCGTGTAGACGAGCGGCGAGGCCCGGGCGTCGAAATCCTTGCCGCCGCCGAACACATAGCCGTTGACCATGGCGGCGCCGGCGAGGATGAAGACCGTTCCCGCGGCGAGTCCCAACCAGACGGGCGTGCCCTCACTCAGGTGGTACGGAATGATGTCGAGCGATCCGAGAATGACCGCGGCGCCACATGCCACCAGTAGCAAGCAGAGCACGATGGCGCCGCGTGGAGAAAGGTTCGTCTGATTGCGACCCACGAATCAGGTTCTGAGTTGTCCCTTCAGCGTCTCGGTCAGGTACTTCTTGTGCGCGTCCATGAACTGTTCGACCGTGCCCGCACCGGGCCTCGGCATGTCGAAGTCCATGGTCACCCACCCGTCGTAGCCTCGCTTCCGCAACTCCTGGAAGAACGCGACGAAGTCCACGCCACCGCTTCCCATCAGCTTGTAGAGATTCACGCGCTCGTGTTCTTCCTGGCTTGGCGCGGGACCTTTCCATCCCTTGGCCGTGCTGTATTTCCCTTCCGCGTCCTTCAAGTGAATGGCGGCGATGCGCGAGTAGTAGTCGCGCAGGGCCTTGACGGGATCGATGCCGCCGAGCGTCGCGTGACCGGTGTCGAGCACCAGCCAGACGTACTTCGGATCGGTCAGCTCCATCACCATGTCGAGCTCGGGCTGCCGCTCGACGAGCGTCCACGCGTGCGGATGGAAGGCGAACTTGATGCCCGCGTCGGCGGTGCGCTTTCCCACTTCGTTGAGGTTGCGCCCGAGCACTTTCGCATTCTCGGCGCTGAGGTTCTCGGGGCCGACCCGCTGGCTCAGGTTCACCTTCAGATGTTTGCAGCCGAAGTGCGCGACGTAGCGCGCGCGTGCGGCATTGCTCTCGATCGTTTCCGGCACGCGCTTCGGATCGAGATACTGGCCGCCGCTGCCGACCGTGCACAACGCCAGGCCCGACTCGTCCATCACCTTCTTGAAGACCTCGGGCGGCTGCTTCAGGTACTGCGGCATGTCGTCCTGGAACGGCTCGAGCCCGTGATAGCCGTACTGAGCCGCCATCTTGATGCCCGTCTCCGGATGGGGCTTCATCCCCCGAAACTGATGACCGCTCATGGCATAGCGCATCTTGTCGCCGGGGAGCGCAAATGCCTGCGCGGCCACCGTCGCACCGATGCCCGTACCGATGAACTCGCGACGAGTCAGCATGGTGTACCTCCTACACTGGTAGTGCTCGGCGTTTGTACGTAGTGCTCGGCTTTAGCCGAGCTTTCATCCGGACCTTGGAGCGTGAGCATGTTACACCCGATTTTGCGCATTCTGGAATGATGGCTCTTCCGCCGCCTGTCCCGCCGCCCGGCACGTTCGTACGCGTCGGACGACATCGCCTTCACTACCGCTGCGAAGGGGCCGGCACGCCCGCTGTGGTCTTCGATGCGGGCATCGCCGCCTCGTCCCTGAGCTGGAGCCGCGTCCAGCCCGAAGTGGCGCGCTTCACGCGCGCGTGCAGCTACGACCGCGCCGGGCTCGCCTGGAGCGACCTGAGCGACACCCCGCGGACGATGCCGACGCTGGTCGACGAGCTCCGTCAGGTGATGGCTCACGCACAGATCGGCGCACCCGTCGTGCTCGTCGGACACTCGTTCGGCGCCCTCGTCATCAGGGCCTACGCGCGCGCGCATCCTGCCGAGGTGGCGGGTCTGGTGTTCGTCGATCCGCTGCATCCCGAGGAGTGGAGTGATCCTTCCAGCGACCAGCGCCGCAGGCTTCGGGGAGGCATGCTCTTCTCGCGGGTTGGCGAAGGCTTCGCACGCACCGGTGTCGTGCGATTTCTTCTCTCGCGGCTCAGCGGCGGCGCCCCGGGCCTGCCGAGGCGCGTCAGCCGCCTGTTCGGTCCGTCAGCCGCGACGCTCCTCACGAACATGGTGGGCGAAGTACAAAAGCTGCCGGCCGAGGTACAGGCAGCCGTGCGGGAACACTGGTCGAATCCGAAATCGTTTCGCGGCATGTGGCAGCACCTCGCAGCGCTGCAAGCGTGCAGCGCCGAGATATTGCGGGCGGATGATGCCTTCGGCGAGATGCCGGTGGTCGTGCTGTCGGCCGAGCGCCGCGACCCACGCTGGATCGCGGCCGACCAGCGGCTCGCGGGCTCGTCACGCCGCGGCCGCCACGTCGTGTCGCCGCAGAGCGGACACTGGATTCACCTCGACGATGTGGGGCTCGTCGCCGGCGCGATCCGCGATCTCGTGATGCAGGCCCGCGGTGTCCCGCTACTTTGAGGCGTACTCGAAGGGGCCGACCGCCATGTATTGACCCGAATGGTCGTAGCCCATCGCGTGATTCACCGTGAAGCGCGTCGTGGCGCCAAGATCGCCGTGCTTGAAGATGATGCCTTCGGGCAACACGACGCCCGGCCGCACCTCGGCGCCGGTCACGGGGTTCTTGATCGGCGCGCATGCGATCTCGACGTAGTCGCCACATTTTGCTGTCGAGTGAAGGCCATTGAAAACGATGTCGTACGCCACGCGATAGGGACCGTGCGCGGTCGGCCACGTCCAGCCCAGCACTTCCCAGGGTCCGCCGACTTTTCCGCCAAGCAGCGTTTCGATCGCCGATTGCTGATCGGCGCTGGCGCGCTCGTCGATCAGAAGCAGCGCTTCGCCCTTGCCTTCGTGAATGGCGCCGGGCCAGTTCGCGTAGACAGAAAAACACAGGCCGTCGAGCGTGATGTCACCGTAGCGTCCGTGCCGGACCTGCCACGTCCAGCCGCCTTCGCATTTGCCCTTCGTCGGCCGCGCGTTGAAGTTGCACGGGCAACCCCAGTCGCAGTTGCAGGACACGAGAACCTCACCTTCCAGTTCCCACTTCTCCGCCATCCTGGCACCTCACGAGTCCGATGATAGCGGCATCGCTTTTGCTGAGCCAGCCCCCATGAAACGATACGCCCTGCTCCTCCTGTTGGCGTTGGTCGTGGCAAGCGCGCGCGTGCACGTTCAGTCTCCGGCGTCTACGTCTGCCGATCCCAGCGGCGCCTACCGCTGCGACGGCGTCAGTCCAGACGGTCTGAAATATCGTGCGGCGGTCCACATCGCGAAAAACGGCGAGACCTTCGTCGTGCAGTGGCTGACGCCCAAGGGCGTCGTCAATGTGGGCGTCGGCGTGTTGAACGGCAACACGCTCGCGGTGGGCTATGTGGGGACGACCGCGGGGGTCGTGATTTACAAGCTCAACGGCACGAAAGAGATGACTGGTGAGTGGACCGACCTCGAAGCGGGCGGTCACGTCTACACGGAAACCCTGACAAAGCTGGCCGACGGCGAGAAGATCGTCATGCCGAAGGGCGGCGGTCCGGTGTTCTGAGGCAGGATGACTTTAGTCTGCGTTTTGCCGGACTTGTGTTGCTATCGGCGCACCACATAGCCGGCGCGAACTCCGGTATTTCGGCCCCCGGCCGGCCCCCTAAGGGAACCGCCCGTCGGGCCGATACATCTGTCATGGGGACGCGAAAGCCAGATGTTGACCTCATCGTGCGGCGGGGCGCGCTCCGCCGGTTTCACAAGCTCAAACAGAAGGCCGCCGAACTGCCCGTGAACGTGTCATGGGATCGCCGCCAGCAGGACCGCCGTGCGGAGTCGAGCGAGGTGCGCGGTGACCGGCGCACGGCCGATCGGCGCGCGAAGCCACCCTTCACCTGGGAAGTGGGCGACTTCGTCGTGGTTCGAATGAATCGCCCTCGCGCCTGAGCCTCACACTTCAGCTTTCTCCTCGACGCGAAGCCGGCGGCGCCGGTCGGCGCTTCGGCGCTCGCCCAGCCGCGCCGGCGGTGCCGTTTCGACCCGCCACTCGTGATTGCAACGGCCGCAGTAGTACGCACTGCTGACCCGCCGGCCAGAGAGCACCCATTCCACGCGCACAAAGAGATTGTCCTGGCAATGCGGGCACGGCGGCTGAGGCGTAGGCATCTCGGATTACCGGTGTGTTCGCGGTGATCGCGCGAGGGGGGACGCCGCGCGGACGGAAATTATCCGCGACCGAAACTGCCCCGTCAACCTGTGTCAAGATCTGTTCGCGAACGTACCACACCCCTGAGGGTTGTGCGAAATGAGGGCGTGCTAACGTCGCGCGACAAGCGATGAGTCACGACGCGGTGATCCGGGAATATCGTGCGGCCGATGCGCGCGCGATCGAAGCGTGCATCGTGGAGTTGCAGGATTACGAGCGCCGGATCGATCCTCGTCTGAGGCCCGGCTCGTTGATGGCGGCCGAGTACCTCGCACAGACGCTGACGCGCTGCAACGACTACACCGGCCGCGTGTTCGTCGCCGAGTGCGCGAACGTGGTGGCGGGATTCACGACCGTGCTCGCGCGCATGCCGTTCCTCGAGCTCGACGATCCGCCCGGCGAGTTCGCGCTCATCACCGATCTCGTGGTGCTCGAGCGCTTCCGCCGGCACGGATACGGACGCGCGCTCCTGGACGCCGCCGAACGATTCGCCCGCGACTGCGGCGCCACGGAGCTGCGCATTGGCGTCCTGAGCGCGAACCGCACGGCGAAGGACCTCTACGCCCGTGCGGGTTTCGGCAGCCACGCGGAAGTCCTCACGAAGCGTTTCGATCGCTAGGTCGCTGACCGGCATCGCCGCGTCGACAATAGCTCGTCTACTGCGTCACCACGATATCGTCGATAAGCACCTCAACGGTTTCGTTCGAGTTGCTCTTCACGTTCTGGTAACCACCGAGTGACAGGACGTGAGTCCCGGCCGGCAGCATGCCGAGGTCAATCTGCACCAGCTGCCAATCGGTCGTCGACGTCACACCACCCAGGCCACCGAGCACCTGCGCAACGTAGTCGTTCGGCGGCACGCCGCGCAAGACGCCGTTGAGGCCGACCAGCATCTGTCCGAACCGACTGCTGCGAACGTTGTTGCCGGTCAGACGGTACCGGAAGGACAGCGTCACGGGCCCCGCGCTGGCAAGCGAGAAGCTGCGGTGCCATCCGCCCGACATCTTCTGAATGTTCTGGCTGTTGATTCCGCCCAGCATGACCTGAAGGCCCCCACCAGAGAAGCCACCAGCCGCCAGCGCCGTGCCGTTTGCGTAATTGGGCTGTAAGCTGGCGCGATAGAGATCGTCCGCATAGACGAACCCGTCGGCTCCCGCATCGAAGTGGGCTTCCATCAGCGTCGCGCCGCCTCCGCCGCCAGCAAGTACGGTAAGCGTCGCCGCCGCGCTGGTCACGTTGCCCGCCGAATTCGAGACGACAACATCGAACGTCGCGCCGTTGTCGGGGACCACTGTTGTCGAAGGAAGCACGTACGACGAACTCGTCGCGCCCGGTATCGCGCCGCCGTTGCGCCGCCACTGATAACTCAGCGGGGCCGTGCCGGCGGCGACGACCGAGAAGGTGGCCTGGGCCGGGGCGGTCACGGTGACATTCGCAGGCTGCGTCGTAATGCTTGGCGCAACTGGTGCCTGATTCACCGTCAGCATAGCCACCGAGCTTGTGACATTGCCTACGCCGTTGGTCACGACGACATCAAAGAACGCGCCGTTGTCGGCAAGCGCCGTCGAATTCAGCGTGTAGGTCGCGCTGGTGGCGCCTGCCATTGGCGCACTATTCCGCCGCCACTGATAACTCAGAGGCGCCGAGCCCTCGGCCACAACTGAGAAGCTGGCGGGAGCTCCCACTGTGACGGTTACGCTCGCAGGCTGCGTCGTAATGCTCGGCGCAGTGGGCGCGGCGTTCACCGTTAGCGTGGCAGCGGCGCTCGTCGCGTTGCCTGCGGAATTCGATACGACGACATCGAAGATCGCGCCGTTGTCGACCGTTGTTGTGGGCGTGAGGGTGTACGACGCACCGGTAGCGCCCGGGATCGGCGTGCCATCCCGCCGCCACACATAGCTCAGCGGCGCGGTGCCGGCGGCAACCACTGAGAAGGTCGCCTGAGCAGGTGCGGTGACCGTCAGATTGGACGGCGGTGTGGTAATGCTCGGCAGCGTTGGCGCCGAGCCACCCCCCTGCACTACGAGGACGTCGTCGATTACTACCTCCGCCAATTCATCCAAAGCAGTCTTCTTGTTGTTGTAGGCGCCGAGCGCCACCACGTGATTGCCGGCTCCAAGCGTGCCCAGATCGATCTGCACGAGCTGCCAGCCGGTCGTGGTCGGTCCTGCACCAACGACCTGCGCAACATAGTCGTTGGGCGCCACGCCCCGCAGGACGCCATCGAGGCTCACGAGCATTTGAACGAACTCGTCTGTCTCGTACGTGGGCTGCTCTGTCAATCGCTGACGGAATGTCAACGTCACAGGCGCGGCGACCGGCAACGTGAAGCTGCGTGACCAACCGCCGGACATGTTCGAGATGTTCTGGCTGTTGATACCGCCCACGTTGACACGCAAACCACCGCCGGTAAAGCCGCCGCTGCCAATCCACACGCCGCTGGCGTAGTTCGGCGCGTTGCTGCCGCGGAACAGATCGTCGGCATACGCGAAGCCACTGGCATCGGCGTCGAAATGCGCCTCGATAAGCGTCGAGGTTCCGCCACCGCCGCTCGACACCGTCAATGTGGCCGCCGCGCTCGTGACGTTCCCCACCGAGTTGGAGACGAAGACGTCGAACGATGCGCCATTGTCGGCAAGCACGGTCGACGGAATGGTGTACGACGGGCCGGTCGCTCCCGGAATCGCTCCGCCATTGCGCCGCCACTGATAACTGAGCGGTGCCGTGCCTGCCGCGACGACCGAGAAGGTTGCCGGCGTACCGACGGTGACACTCTGGCCAGACGGCTGCGTGGTGATCGATGGCGCAACCGGCCCTGAATTCACCGTCAATGTGGCCGCCGCGCTGGTCACGTTGCCCACACTATTGGAAACGAAGACCGTGAACGATGCGCCGTTATCGGCGAGCACCGTCGTCGAGAGCGTATAAGACGAGCTCGTGGCTCCCGGAATCGGCGCGCCGTTGCGCCGCCATTGATAGCTGAGTGGTGCCGTTCCGGCGGCGACCACAGAGAACGTTGCACCTGCAGGCACCGTCACCGTCGCGCTCGCGGGTTGTGTCGTGATGCTCGGCGCCGTCGCCGCGCCGTTCACCGTGAGCGTGGCTGCCGCGCTAGTGGCGTTACCCGCGCCATTGGACACCACGCAATCGAACGTGGCTCCGTTGTCGCTCATCGACGTCGAGGCGAGGTTATAGGACGTCGCGGTCGCGCCTGGTATGTTTGCGCCGTTCCGCCGCCACTGATAGCTGAGCGGTGCTGTGCCTGTTGCCCCAACCGAGAAGTTCGCTCCCCCGGGCATGGTCACCGTGAGGCTCGCCGGTTGTGTGGTCACACTCGGAGGTCCACTCCCCGGGTTTGCCATCAGCAACACGTCATCGATCAGCACTTCAGCTGATTCGTCGGGATAGCTCTTCTTGTTGTTGTATGCGCCGATTGTCAGCACGTGGGTGCCAGGTGCCACCGTGCCGAGATCGATCTGCACGAGCTGCCAGCCTGTCGTGGTCGGCCCGCCGCCCACGACCTGGGCGATGTAGTCGTTGGGCGTCAGCCCGCGCAACACGCCGTCGAGCGTCACCAGCGTCTGGGTGAACTCGTCGGACTCGTAGGTTGGCTGTTCGGTCAGCCGATGCCTGAACACCAGCGCGAGAGGAATGGCGCTCCCGATCGTGAAGCTGCGCCTCCAGCCGCCCGACATGTTCGAAATGTTCTGGCTGTTGACCCCGCCCACCACCACTTGGAGCGCGCCCGTCGTGAAGCCGCCGCTGGACATGTACGTCCCATTGGCGTATTGCGCCTGGTTGGTGCCGCGGAAAGTGTCATCAACATACGCGAACCCATTCGCGTCGCTGTCGAAACGTGCTTCGAGCAGCGTGACGGTTCCACTGCCGGGGCCGAACACGGAAAGAGTGGCGGCCGAGCTCGTCACGCTGCCAGCCACATTCGACACAACGACGCTGAACGACGCGCCGTTATCACCAGCAGTGGTCGGACTGACCGTGTGGCTGGTACCGGTGGAACCGGGGATCGGCGAACCGTTGCGCAGCCACTGGTAGCTGAGCGGTGAGGTACCCGTTGCAACAACCGAGAATGATGCCGCACCCGGTTCGAAGGCCATCGTGCTGGACGGTTGCGTGGTGATGCTCGGTGGAACGGGCGCCGGACTCACCGTAAGGGAGGCGGCCGTGCTCGTGACGCTGCCGCCGCCGTTGGAGATCAATACGCTATAGGTCGACCCTGTGTCGCTGACCGCCGTCGGCGTACGAACGTACGTCGCGCTGGTTGCACCGGCGATATTGGATCCATTGCGCCGCCACTGATAACTGAGCGGTGCGGGGCCGCTAGCCACAACCGTGAACGTTGCCGGTTGCGGAGCGGTGACCGTCTGATTCGAAGGCTGCGTCAAAATCTGCGGCGCAGGAGGCTGCTGAATACTGTCCGTATCGGTCGCGCTGTTGTTGCCGGGCTCGGGATCGATGCCGTTGGTGGCCGACACCGTAGCGGTGTTGGCGAGGGTTCCGGCCGGCCCGGCACTCACGGTCGCGATGAGCGAGTAGGTGACGCTGCTCCCTACCGGCATGTCCGCAGTCTCGTTGAGCCCTCCCGTCCCGCTGTTCGTGCAAGACGCACCGCCGGTGGACGTACACGTCCAGGTCGCCGCTGCCACTCTCGATGGCAGCACATCTGATATGACCGCCTTCACACCATCGGGACCAAGGTTGTTAACCTGAATGGTGTAGGTCGTCGACTGGCCCGCCAATATGTTCGAAATACCGTCGCTCTTCGTGATGACGAGATCGCCGAACGGTACTCTCGCCAATTCGGTAATCTCAACGGCACTCAACGCGCGCCGGTAGATTCGGACGTCATCCATCTGCCCGCGGAATTTGCGAGCGCCGTTGGCTTGCGCACCGATACCTACGTTGATGGGATTGGCCGCGATTGAAGGTGGCCCGAGCTCGGACCGCTCTTCTTCTCCGTTGATATACATGCGCATTGCGGTGCCGTCATAGGTGGCCGCAACGTGCATCCACGTGCTTCCGTTGGTCGGGTATTGCGTGGTTGAGTTGACGCGATAGGTGTTGCCCGAGCTCGCCTCGTTCAACTGCATCACAACCGTGCGAGGGTTCGTCGGGGCATTCGACGGCGTCAGCGACAAGGCGTAGCCATCGAGGCTTCCGGCCGTTGCCCGGCTGATGATGTCGAGACTGCCCTGGGCCTCTGGTTTGATCCATGCGGACAGCGTCAGGCTCGTCGTCGGATCGAGCGCCCATTGATCGGACACCACGCCATAGCTCGTGGCTCCGTCGAAACTGACGGCAAGTCCTTTCGGGCTCGGCGACCACGTCGGAGATCCAATCAGGTTGGCGTGGTTGCCCCATCCCGATCCGTCTCGTGCAACTGTGCCGCCGCCCTCGTCCATCTTCCAGTAGCCGACCAGACTGGGGTCGGTGGAAATCAGCACTCCGCCGGTGCCATTGCCGGTCGCGAGCACGACGAGCCGTCCGGACCAGGTTTCCTTCGTGCTCGTGACGTACTCGAACCCGCCGTTCAACACTGTTTGTCGCGGTCCGAAGTTGATGTCGGTGGCATCAGACTCCCGGAAGTACACTTTGCCCGCCGAGTCGTGATAGAAGACCCGCAACGACTGCGTGTCTTCGTTCAGCACGACGAGCGGTCGTCGCCCGCTGTTAGTCTCCTCTCCGGTACTAACGGGATCGATCGGATACAGCACGTTGTCCCACACGCCTCCTGGCAGGCCAGGGGCGGGTCGCCGAACGAGCAGGTAAAGCGGCGGAATCGAATTGGAGGGATGCTTGGGCTTGACCGCTGCGTACAAGGTGCCGTCGGAGCCAATCGCCAGATTGAGGTGATCGTCGGCCATCTCCTGGCCGCTGTTACCCGCTGCGGCCGGCATTTCATCCGCGAGCCACACATTCGGATCGGTTCCATCGACGTGGACTCTGAATCCCCACTGCTGGAGATTACCGTCGCCCCAGAAAACGCCAATCGTGTTGTTCGGAAACTTGACGATGGAGTTGATGTCGCCGAGACCTGTCTGGTCGGTCAGGATGATGGGCCCGGTGAACGACGAATACGGGGCATCGCTGTAGTAGAGCTCAACGGCGCTGAAGTGATCGGTGGCGAGCCACAGCCGGCCCGTTGAGTCCACTTCGATCGTGCCCGTCTCGCCGATGAACACCGGTGTCGGCGTCGGCCGATCGGGCCACAGTTGATATGTTTGCAGCGCCGGGACGTACTGGATCGTGGCGATTTGCGCGGTGCTGCTGACGAGCAGGACGTGCGTGAGGTCGCCGATGGCTTTCGTATCAGCCTTCCCCTTCAACGACGATACGCGAAGGACGGGCGTCCAGGTGTTGTTGGCCTCCAGCCGGAACAGCCACGATCCATTGCTGGGCGTACTGGTCGGCAGCACCGTCCACCATGTGTGACCGTGAAACCAGGCTTTCGACTGAGGTGTGGTTTCGGTATCTTCCGACGTCGGAATCGTCGGCAGGATCGTCCATGTCTCTTGCGCGCTCAACGCGGCAGACCCGGACAACATGAGCGGGCCAAGAACAATCTGCAGAATGAAAGCAAGACGTCCGAGGATGGAGAGTCGCGGCGCACGGGTAGACAACGGGCCGAACAGGCCCAGCGGGGTCAGCATAGCGTCCCATTCAGCAACGGCCATGCCTGACCCGATGTCATGCGAAAACTGTTATATCCCCTCTTGACCGGACGGATTTTCGGCGGAAATTCTACCTGGGTCTGAACTCTTGTCGGATTTGTCTGCGCCAACTCGGATATCTGCGCGCGTATCGCTCGTTGCGGTGCGGATACAATGCCGCTGCACGAGAGATACAGAGTCATCACTGGAGATGACTCTGGCGGGTCTACATCTGATCATTCGTAGCGCAGCGCCACGAGCGGATCGATGCGGGTCGCACGACGAACCGGCAGGTACGAGGCGAGCACGGATGCGGCAATCATCAGGCCGGCCGCACCCAGCATCGTTACGGGATCCAGCGAATCGACGCCGTAGAGCATGCCCTCCACGAGACGTGCTGCACCAAATGCCCCGCCCAGCCCGACGGCCGCACCGAGGCCGGCCAGCGACACGGCTTCCCCGAACACGAGTCGCTGCACATCACCGGTCGTAGCACCCAGCGCCCTGCGGACGGCAATATCGCGATCGCGCTGGCGAACGTAGGTGCTCATCACGGCGTAAAGACCGATGGCCGACAGCAGCACGGCGACGATCCCGAACAGATTCAGGAGAAACGCGTTGAATCTCGGGGCCGCCAGCGGCGCGTCCATCAGCGATGCGAACGAGCTGACGCGCATGACGTTTCCGCGCGGATTAGCGGCTCGGACGTGCGTGCGCGCGACCGCCGTCACCTGATCGAGCGGCGCCGCGGTGCGTACGGCCAGAATCTGGGCGGTGACGAGAAATTGCGCGGCCGGAAGATACAACATCGGAGTGGCCCTGGTCAGCGCCCGGTACCGCGCAGGGGCCGTCACGCCCACCACGGTGAGCCAGTCGTCTGTCGAAGACGGCCCACCGAGCTTCATGCGCTTGCCGATGGGATTCTGGCCGGGCCACGTGCCGCGCGCAACGTCCTCACTGATGATGGCCACCTTCTGCGCGCCTTCCCGATCCGCGTCGGTGAAGGGGCGCCCGGCGGCGATCCTCGCGCCGAACGTCCGGAAGTAGTTCGGATAGATCGACTCGAAGTTCATCGACGGGTTCGCCGCGGCTTGTTCGGCGGTCTGCCCTTCGGCCGTAATTCTTGGCACAGCCCACCCGACGGTCCCCGAAAATGGCGGCATGTTGATGGGCGTCGCCGCCTCGACAAAAGGAAGCGCCTCGAGCTGTTGCACGACGGTATCCAGGAACTGACGGTGGCGCACAACCTGAGCGGCGTTTTCCGCCCACGGCACGCTGAGCTCGACCAGGACCAGTCGATCCGCGGCCAGGCCGGTGTCGATGGACTGCAGGTTCAGGACCGTGCGGGTCAGCAATCCCGCCGCGGCAATGATCGTGACCGCCAGCGCCACCTGCACGACGACGAAGGCTCTGCGAAGAGCTCGCGACGCCGATCCCGTCACCCCGCGGCCCGCGCTTCTCAAGTACGAGACGAGATCGGAGCTGATCGACAGGGCCGGCGCCAGTCCGGAGATCGCCGCGGTCGCGAGCGCGATCCCGATCGCCATCAGGCAAACCGTCCAATCGACGCGGACCGACTCGACTCGCGGCAGTCCGTCTGGAACGAGCCGCACGAGGGGCTGAAGCGACCACCACGTCAGCGCCAGCCCCGCGGCGCCGGCGGCAACCGCCAGCACCAGGCTCTCGGTCAGCACCTGCGCCACAATCCGTCCGCGTCCCGCCCCGAGCGCCATGCGCACGGCCAGTTCCGACCTGCGTGCTTCGTTCCGCATCAGCAGCAGGTTTGCCGCGTTCGCGCTCGCAATCAGCAGCATGAGCAGAACCGCGGCCGAGAGGGCCAGCATCGTCAACCGGACGTTCCCGATGACTTCGTCTTTGAAAGGCCGGACGACGGGAAGGAGTCCGCGAGGCGAGTCAGGCGGCGCCAGCGATTCGAGCTGGCGTATCAACACCGCGAGCTCGCTGGCGGCCTGCTCTTTCGTGACACCCGGCCGAAGCCTGGCGACCAGATCGACTTCCCTCAGCGCGGCGTCTTTGAATTCCCCCTTCAAGGATCGCGGGGTCCGCCAGATGTCCACTCCTTTCGGGTAGTCGAGGTCGGGCGGCATGACGCCGACGATGGCGAAGCCATCTTTGCCCCAGATGCGGCGTCCGATGACATCTCGCGATCCGTGATAGCGACGCTGCCACAGGGCGTAGCTGATGACGACCACCCGCTCGGCGCCATCCGCATCGTGGGCACGGGTAAGGGTGCGGCCGAGGATGGGCTTGACACCAAGGACCTCGAAAAATCCTCCGGTGACCAGCGCATCGTTCACATACTCGGTGGTGCCTTCGTCGTCGATCGCAGTGCGAGAGACGCCATTGGTGCTCACGCCCGCCACGCTCTCGAGAAGCCGGCTCGATCGGGCAGCCTCTTCAATACCGGTATCGCCGAACGGATAGTGGGCGTAACCCGACGACCGCAGCTCTGTCCACGCGACGATGAGGCGGTCCTCATCGCGTACCGGCAGCGGCCTGACGAGCACGCCCTGGACGAGCGCGACCATCACCGCCGTTCCTGCGATGCCGATGGCGAGGATCAGCACCGTCAGCAGGGTGAAGCCGGGCGACTTCATCAAGCTTCGCAGCGCGTACCGAACATGCTCCAGAAACCCGCTCATCATCGTGCTTATTCTGCCATCAGGGCCACAGCCAGCAGACACATTCCAACACCCGCCCATTGCTGCGGCGCGACCGGCTCCCGCCAGACGATGCGGGCCAGCACAACCGTGGCGACCGGATACAGGGACGACAGCACCGCGGCCACGTCGAGGCGCGTGTGCTGGCGCGCCAGCACGAAGAAGATGTTGCCGCCCGCGTCGAGCGCGCCGGCCACCAGCGCGAGCGGATTGGACGTCAGGCCGGGGAAGCTGATGCCGCGGACGATCATCAGCACGAGGCCCATGGCCAGCATGACCGCCCGCGCGACGACCAATGGGCCGAACACGAGCGAGCGGTCAACCTGAGCAATCAGAATCAGGAACGTCCCGAATCCGATTCCAGCGGCAACAGCTTGCCTGACGCCCTTGCGAGACGATGCTTCGGCCGTGTGCGGCTGGCGTGTGACGAGCCAGATGCCGGCGACCGCCGCCAGAAACCCGGCCAACTGCCATGGACTCGGCGGGGCGACGGCAAGGGCTGTGTAGACAGCGGGAATCGCCGCCGTCACGACGGCGGCGACCGGCGCCACGATCGCCGCGCCGCCGACAGCCAGCCCGTGATAGAGCGAGGCGATGCCGACCGCGCCCGCCAGACCGGCTGCGGCCGCCCATGCCGCGTTCGCGCGCGATGGAAGAGGCTCGAAGATCCACGCGAGCATCGTCAACATCACAATGCCCGAGAGCGCCGAGAGGGCCAGGACCTGAAACTGATGGCTGCGCCTGGTCGCGGCGCCGCCGACAAAGTCGCCACTACCCCACACCACGGCGGAGATGAGGGCGAGAAGGATGCCGGAAGACATACGAGACGAGTCTATAGGTTCGTTGGGTTCGTTGGGTTCGTTGGGTTCGTTGGGTTCGTTGGGTTCGTTGGGTTCGTTGCCACCCTGATGGAGCAATCGGGTGACCGTTGCTGCAGCGCGAAGCCGTGCGGAGGCCGCCGACTCGGAATGCTGACCGCGCGAGAAGCCCGAGGGCGCCGAGCGAGGCCGAAGTGCGAAGTCAGTGTCCTCGCGTCGCGCGGTCCGTGGCGGCATCGCAGCGCGGCCCGGCGCCGCAGCTTCGGATTCGCGATGCAGTAACGGTCACCCGATTGCCGTCTACGCGCGGATACACTCGCCGAACAGAAAGAACTTCCCACTCGACTGAACTCTGGCCTGCCAGCCCAGTTGCGAGAGGCGCCGTTCCAGCTCTTCGGGTTGGTAAAACGTTTTCACGATCTCGAACTCGCGGCCGTCGTTCAGCTTCCGTCGGACGACACCCGAGTCGTCTATTGCTGCGTGATCGGTCGCGGTTGAGGTTTGCTCGAGCAGACTGTCGGTGATGAACACCTTCCCGCCCGGCTCGAGCGCCGATTGCACCGTCGCCCAGAAGCTCTCGAACCGGCTCGCAGGAACATGCGAGAGCCAGAACGCAAAGAAGACAGCATCGAACGGCGTGGGCGGCGTCCAGGAAAAGATGTCTGCCGTTTCGTATCGTACGTGCGCGGCGTGCACCCTGTCCCGGTTGATGGCGATCACTTCGGGGGACGCATCGACGGCGAGGACACTGCGATTCTCCCGTGCGAGCTGCTCGGTCCAGAGTCCCGTGCCGCATGCCAGCTCGAGGACGTTGCGATCGTGGACCGTCGCGGCAAGCGCACGCCGAATCGTCGCGATCTCCCCAAACCACTGCGCGCGATGTTCGGGCCCCCGGTCGTAACGTTCCTCTCGCAGAAACCACTCATCGTACTCACCCGCTCGCGCGCGGTAGTACGCAACCTGATCGTTGAGAATCGCCTCGTCGTTCATCCTGAAAAGGACCTTACCACAGGGCGTTTTTTGTGCCTTTGCCGTCTCAACGCCAAGCCGCCAAGAACAAGCGTACGTTTTCCACCTTCGCGGGGTTGACACTATGGCGTGTCACGACATATCGTGTAACGACATGGCCAGAGAGGACAAGCCCGCCGGCCACAGCCCGGGAAAGTACCTGCCGCTGACGCCGGCACTGTTCCACATCCTCCTTGCGCTGGCCGACGGGGAAAAACACGGGTACGCGATTTTGAAGGAAGTAGCCAATCGTACGAGCAATGGCGTCGTGCTCAGCACGGGGACGCTCTACGGCATCATCAAGCGCTTGCTGGCCGACGGCATGATTCGGCGATCAGCCATCGGCAGCAACGAGCGACGCCAGGCCTATCGGCTTACCCCATTCGGCCGCGCGGTCGCGCTGGCAGAGGTCGCGCGGCTGCGCGATCTGGTGGTTTCGGCGGAATCGAAGAAACTGCTGGCTCGTCCTTCGAAAGGGTAATTCCAGTGACCAAGCGTCACGCATCCGTTGCCGACTGGATCTACGCGTCGCTGCTTCGGCTGTTCCCCGGCGACTTCCGCGCCGAGTTCGCCGACGAGATGGAAGAGGACTTCCGTGACGAGCGTCTCAACGCCGCCCGTACCGGTGGTCCCGATAGCAGTAGCGGGTGTCTGGATCCGAACCACGCTCGACATCCTGCTCCGCGCGCCGGCCGAGCACCTCGATCTGACCGTGCGCGATGCCTCTCACGCGCTTCGGCTGCTTCGGCGCAATCCCTTCTTCACCGCGACCGCCGTCATCACGCTTGCGCTCGCCATTGGCGTCAACACGACCGTCTTCGCCATCGTCGACGGAATCCTGTTCAGGCCGCTGCCGTATCACGAACCGGATCGAATCGTTATGGTGACGGCGTTTACCGCCGGCTCCGATCGGCCCACGGCGTTTGTGCCGAAGGCGATTGCGGTGGCGTTGAACGAGCATCGCGGCGGGCTTGGCGCGCTCGCTGCCGTCCGTAGCGCCCTGCCGATGACGCTCTTGAGCCAGGCGGGATCAGAAGCATTCACGGCGACCGGTGTGACGACCAATCTGCTTCAAGTGCTCGGCGTACGGCCCGTGCGCGGGCGCACATTGACCGAAGCCGATGTCACCTCAACAGAGCAGTCCGCCCTGCTCTCTCACGCCGCATGGACAACACGATTCGGCGCTGACCCATCGGCCATTGGCCGCGTTCTCGACTTCGCAGAAGGCCGTGTCCGCATTGTGGGAGTGCTCCCGAAAGGCTTCGTCATCCCGTCGCTCGACGCGAGAGCCGTCGACTTGATGCTTCCATTCGAGTCTCCCTTTCAGGGAACGGACCTGGGGCGCGAAATCGTGATTTCCCCGATTGCACGTCTCGAACCAGATGTCACGCTGTCTGCCGCTCAAACCGAAATCGATGCGCTCGCCGGCAGTCTGATCGAGCAGAATCCCGGGCTGCTCGGTCCATCGGGCCGAGAGCAGCGGGTCAGGCTCGTCGAGCTGCAAGCCGGATTGTTCGGCTCCCGGCGTTCCGTTCCACTGATCCTGTTTGCGGCCGCCAGCCTCGTGCTGCTCATCGCCTGTGTCAACCTCGCGAGCCTCCTCTTGTCGCGCGCCGCCGGGCGCGAGCGCGAGATGGCCGTGCGATCGACGCTGGGTGCGTCACGGCTTCGCTTGATTCGGCAGCTGGCCGTCGAAAGCTCAGTCCTGGCAGTCGCCGGCGGCATAGCGGGATTATTTCTGGCCCGCTGGAGCTTCGACTTCGTGGTGGCGCGCGTGCCCCCCGTGTTCATGTTGCTTCTCCCGGACACTCTGGATGGGCGGGCTGTCGCCTTTTCCGCGCTCGCCACAGCGCTTTCCATTTTTTTCTTCGGCGCCGTTCCGGCGTTGCGCAACTCGCAGACCGATTTGCTCTCCGGGCTGCAACAGCGAGGGCATGCACGCCTGTCATCGGGCCTCAGTCAGGGACGGTTACTGATCGCGATGGAAAGCGTGCTCCTCACGCTTCTCGTCGTCGCGGCAATGCTGATGGCCGGCAGCTTCCGGCATCTGCAAACCGTCGCGCTGGGTTTTGATGCCGACAACCTGATGTCGATCACGCTTTCCAATCGTCCTGTGGTGAGCGCGCGCATGGATCACATCATCAGACAAGTGGCCAGCGAGGTCCGAGACCTTCCCGGTATCGTGTCGTTTGCGGCTGAAGACTCGAATCCCATTGGAATTGTGGGTTGGCAGTCTGAGTCCGCGAGATTGCCGACAGGCGAGGGTGCGATGGCGGCCCATCGTGTGAGCACGGATTACTTTTCGACAATGGCACTGCTGCCGATCGCCGGACGCTTGCCGACCGCAGACGAATGGCGTTCGGAAAGCAACGTCGCGGTCATCACAAAGCACGCCGCTCACAGCTTCGGAGGGCCCGAAGTGTCTCTCGGACGCACCTTGGAGCTCATGAGAGGACGCCGCCACGCCACAATAATCGGCGTCGTCCGTGATCTCCGTCTCCGCTACGACGACGTGGAGCCGCGGCGAATGGTCTTCGTTCCACCGCCTCCCGATCGATGGGTGATGCCTGGCCTGATCGTGCGGACCCGGGCCGATGCGCAGAACGTCGAGCCGCAGATTCGCGCGATTCTTGCGCAGGTGATGCCTCGCGCCGTACCGGCAATGATGCCGGTGCACGCGCAGCTCGACGGATCGCTGGCGCTGCCGCGCTTTCAAGCGCAATTACTTGGCGCCTTTGCCGTCCTCGCGCTACTACTGGCGATTGTCGGCATTCACGGCGTAGCCGCACAAGCAGTCGCCGGACGCACGCGAGAAATCGGAATCCGCATGGCCCTCGGCGCCACGCCGGGATCCGTACGGCGTCTCGTCATCATTCAAGGTGTCGCACCGGTCGTGGGCGGGCTGATACTCGGTGCCGCGGCCAGTTTCTGGACCGTGCAGCTCTTTAGAGGCTACGTGCACGGCGTGCAGCTTCACGATCCGATCTTCTTCGTAATGGGGGCGTTTGTCATCACCGCAACCGCGTTTCTCAGCACGTGGATACCCGCGCGATGCGCGGCGCGCATCGATCCGGCTGCGACATTACGCACGGAATAGCGCGTGTCGCGTCATTCATATTTGAGCGCGACGAGCGGATCGATGCGCGCGGCGCGGCGTGCTGGAAAGTAACAGCCCGCGAGCGCCACCGTCGTCAAGAGCAGCGAAACGCCGACGTAGGTCACCGGGTCCATCGACGAGACACCGAAGAGCAGGCTCGATCCCAGGTGTCCCAGCCACAGGGCCCCAACGAGACCGAGCGCCAGGCCCGTCAGGCTCATCTTCAGCCCTTCCCCCACCACCATATTGAAGATGTCGCGACGATCGGCGCCGACCGCCATGCGCACGCCGATTTCCCGAGTACGCGTCGAAATCGAATACTGCACCACGCCGTAGATCCCAATCGCGGCGAGCAGCAGCGCGAGGGCGGAGAAAACCATCAGGAGCGAGGTCTGGAATCGCCGCTCTGCCTGAAACCCCGCGAGCCGCGCGCTAAGGGTGTTCGTGCCGTACACCAACCCGCGTCGATCGATCTCATGGATGGCGGAGCGCAACGTGGCAGCCATCCCAATCGGCTGGTTCGAGGTCCGCACCAGAAGGGTCGCGAGCCGCGACGGGTTCTGGGCGACTGGCTCGAACATCTGTGCGGCCGGCTCTTCCTCGAGACCTTGCCGCCGCACGTCACCGACGACGCCGACCACCGTGAACCAGGGCCCATCAGCCGAGGCCACGCCCATCTTGAATCGTTTGCCGACCGAATCCTGCCCCGGCCACAACCGGCGCGCCATGGATTCGTTGACGATGGCCGCCCTCGGCGCGTTGGGCCCATCTTCCGACGAGAACGAGCGACCCCGCACGATCGGAATCCGGAGGGTGTCGAAGAGGCCGCTGCTCACCTCGTCGCGCCGCAGCCGCAGCCGCTCGGCGCCGCGCGCGTTGCCTTCGACCGTGACAATCTGTTCAGGGCTCCCATTGATGAAGAGGTCGCCGATGACGCCGGCGCTTTCAACGCCGCCCGTGCCCGAGACACGATCGAGAACCTGCTGGTAGTAGTCGGCCCGCTGGCTCGTCGTCTCGAGTGGAGGAATCGCGAGCTGCATCGAGAGCACGCGCTCGGAGCTGAAGCCAGGATTGATGTGCTGCACGTTCATCAGGCTTCGCGTCAGCAACCCTGCGCCGACGAGCAGCACGATTGCCAGCGCGAATTCCGCCACCACGAGCGACCGGCGCGTGAGACGCGCTGATGCGCTTGCCGACGCCCCGCGTCCGGCTTCGTGCAGCGACGCCTGCAGATTCCAGCGAGTCGTCGTGACCGCGGGAACGAGCCCCACGAGCACACCGGTCAGGATGGACAGCCCGAACGTCCACGCGAACGTGGGCACGTCGAGACGGATGTCTCCCAGCGTCATCAGGTCGGCCGGCTTGAATGCGATGATGATCGGAAGCGCGGCCCAGGCGACAACGAGCCCGGCAATACCCGAGAGGGCCGCCAGCACCAGGCTCTCGGCAAACAACTGACGCACCACGCGGCCACGGCTCGCACCGAGCGCGGCGCGAAGCGCGAACTCGCGCGTCCGCCCGGCGCTGCGCGCCAGTGACAGGCTGGTGATGTTGGTCACACCGATGAGCAGCACGCAGAACACGGCGCCCGTCAACATCCACAGGGCGAGTCGCCATCGGGCGCCGACGAGATACAGGCCCATGGGCATCACGCTGACGCCGCGCCCCTGTTCTGACGCGCTCCTCCGCTCGTCGAGGCCCCGCGCGATGGCGCTGAGCTCGGCCTGACCCTGCTCGATTGTGACGTTCGGCCGGAACCGCGCGACCACCAACCAGGACGCATCGCCCCGCTCGCCTCGCCGGACGTCCCAGTCGGGAAACAAGGTGTGCGGTTCCCACACGTCGGAGTCGGACCACCGGAAATCCGCAGGGCAGGATACCGATCACTTCGGACGGAAGCCCGTCGAGCTCGATCGTCGAGCCGATGACGTTGTCGGCGCCGCCGAGGCGGGACTGCCAGAAGCGGTAGCTGACGACGGCCACCCTGCGGCGATCGTTGGCTTCCTCACTCGAGAACACCCGCCCCCGAAAAGCCTGTATGCCCAGTATCGTAAAAACATTCGGCGAGAGCCGCAAGTGTACCGATCCGCTCCAGCTCGCCCGGTGCGGTCAGCCTGGCCGTCATCGGATTGAAGACCCCGACGTCTGCCAGCGTGCGGCTGCGCGCGCGCCATTCTTCGACGTCGCGATAGGCGGACCGTCCCTCGCGCAGGTTCTGGGTCGGCCGCTCCGTCCACAACATCGCGAGCTCGTGGGGAGCCGGATATGGAAGCGGACTCAGCAGCACGGCGTTCAGCACGCTGAACATCGCGGTGTTGGCGCCGATGCCGAGCGCCAGGGTGACGAGCGCGACCGACGTGAACGCCGGGTTTCTTCTCAAACCGCGAAGCGTGTACCGCAGGTCCTGGACGATGCCGCTCATGCGGGGACCCTCCTCGGGGGAATTAGACGAAAGGCAGCTCATAATAGGCTGCTTTCCGATGCGGCTTTTCAAGAGCCTTCTCATCGGCGCCACGTCGGCCACGGTAGTGGTCGTCCAGCCGTTCGTGGCTAATCCGCTGGCATAGCCCGAAGTGAGGATTGCCTCCCAGAGGTCGCTGTCGTATCTTTGGTCACTTCCGTGGCCGAAGCAGTACCCACTGAAACTCCCGAACGAAGAGCCTTTCCCCGCGTCTCGACCGCGGACTGGACCGGCATGTCCACCGGCCGCCTGCGCTCCGGTCGAAGCGCCCGCATCGTCGATGTCAGCCCCGGGGGCGTGCTGCTCGAGACCGAATGCCGGCTGTTCCCGGGCACGCGGGTCGAACTGCAGCTTGGTAGCCCGACGGCCCCGTACAGGGTGAAGGCCACCGTGCTCCGCTGTCACGTGGCCACGCTCACGAGCGAGCGCGTGCAGTATCACGGCGCGCTGGCATTCGAAGACCTGCTCGTTCTTCAATAACCTTAAAGGCCCGGCTGGAGCCGCACCCCGCGCTCGCCCGCGAGCACCGCCGGAAGTGACTCTTGCCGATCAACTGTGCGACACTCTCGGTCTCACCAACTCGTTTGCAGGAGGCCGAAATGAAGGGACGCGCTGTTGCTGGAGTCGTCTGTGTGGCTGCGGGTGTGATGTGGGCCACGACGCTGACGTTCTCTCAAACGAAGCCGCCAGTCGAAGGTCCGGCTGCCGACGGTTCGCCTGCCTGGTTCCTGCAGGGGTCCTTTCCCGACCCAACCGGACGAACGATTGTCGACGAGAAAGGTAACGTCACGGTGCCGCCCCGCAGCGGTGGGCCGGGACGTGGGGCTGGCGCCGGCGCGGCAGAAGGTGCCAACTCGCCGGTAGTCCAGGTGCCGCCGTGCCGCCAGTCGCCCGTGTGCGGCCGGCGAGGCGGCTTCCCGCGCGGGCAGATGCAGCGCGTGCAATGGAAACAGACGATGGGGTACACGTTCACCTACCCGGTCGTGCTGCCTCCCGGTTTTGGCGGCGTGCCGGCCGTCGCGCTCGATTCGAAGGGCAACCTCTGGGTGTTCCAGCGCGCGGACGTCGGCAAGCCGCAACTTTTCAAATTCGATCCGAACTTCAAGCTCATCCATCAGGTCGCACCCGATGTGATCGGGTACCAGACCAAGGCGCACGGCATGGCCGTCGACCCGGAAGACAACGTGTGGATTACGGCCGCGGGCAGCGCGACCGTGTTGAAGATCAGTCCAGAAGGCAAGCTGCTGCTCAAGATCGGCGAGACGGGACGCCGGGGTGACTGGGATGAAGCCAAGGGACAGCGGCTGCTGTGGGAGCCGGTGATGGTGGCGTTCGCGCCGAACGGCGACGTCTACATTGCAGAGGGGCACGGCAACGAGAGTCCGAACGACACCGATTCGAACGACGCGGCCAACAGCATCGGCGCGTCGCGCATCATTCATCTCGACAAGAACGGCAAGTTCAAGAACCAGTGGTACGGCAACGAAGTGGGCATGGGCAAGTTCAATTCCGCGCACGGCCTCGCCGTCGATCCCAGCAACGGCGACGTGTGGATCGGCGATCGCGAGGACTATCGCATCGTCATCTACAGCAGTGATGGCAAATTCCTCAAAACGATCCAGACGAGAAATCTCGTGTGCGCGTTGAAATTCGATCCTCAAGGCCAGCCATGGATGGCGAGCGGGCAGGACGGGCAGTTCCTGAAGCTCGATCGGAACGGCAAAGTGCTTGGCGCGATCGGCAACGGCATGGGCATCGGCCACGGCCAGTTCATCGAAGCCAGCTACTGGGTGTTCGACAGGCAGAACAATCTGTATGCGGGGGACACGAGCGTGGGCCGCGTCACCAAAATGCTCGCGCCAAAGTAGTGCTCGACTTCACAGGTAGGGCTCGACTTTAGTCGAGCGCAAACAGGAGAAACACACATGAAACGCACCGTACTCGCCGCAACATTCGCGCTCCTGGTTATCGCTCCTCTCCTCGCGCAGGCCCCGAAGGGTTGGATGGTGCGCGCCGATCGCAGCACGAGCGCGTCCGATCCGGATGCGGCAGGCGCCATCAAGTTCGTCACCATGGGAAAGGGCTTCCATGCGACCAATCCTCAAGCGGCCGTGTGACCGGAATCCCGTCAACACGGCGACCGGCAACTACACGCTCAGGGGCACGTTCGTCCTCCAGAAGCCGAGCGGTCACACGAACTACTACGGCCTCGTCTTCGGCGGCAGCGATCTCGAAGGCGCCACTCAGAACTATCTGTACTTCCTGATCGCGCAGGACGGCACCTGGCTCGTCAAGCGTCGCACTGGCGACAAGGAGACGCAGAACGTCGCGGAAAAAGCGTCCAACGACGCAGTGAAGAAACCCGATGCCACCACGGGTCAGTCCACCAACACGCTCGAAGTGCGTGTGACTGCCGACAAGATCGAGTACGTGGTCAACGGAACGACCGTGCACACGACGCCCAAGACCGGCCTGACGGCGAAAACGGACGGCCTCTACGGCATTCGCGTCAACCACCAGCTCGAGGTGCACATCGACGGTTTCGGGGCGAAATAGGACGAGTCGGCAAGGGGCCGCGTCACGAAGATAGTCGCGCCCAAATAGAAGTAGTCGTCCTTCGTCTGACTCAGGGAGGACTTTCGGGGTCCTCCCTGCCGTCCCCCCCCGCAAGTACTTGAAGTTCCTCGCCAGGACATCGGCAACGATTCTGCAAAGCCCACCGGCAAGGCATATGAAGCGCACCCAGCGGCAGAAGGGCCGCACGCCGAAATCCGGACGCCCCCTGACCACGTCGGAGCTCGCCAGCCTGGTCGGGATGAGCTCGACGTTCATCCGCAAGGAAATCGGCAGCGGGTATCTGCGGGCCACGCTCGTGGGACGCGGCCGCAAGCGCGTCTTTCGGATTCCGCTCGACGAAGCGCGCCGCTACGTGCGCGATCTCGGACTGCTCTCCCTCCTCGCTTTCCTCTAGCCACGCACAGCTGTTCTTCAGTCGTTAGTTTTCAGTCGGTTCCAACTGAGGACTGACGACTGAGAACTGACAACTATTCCAGCCGGACGTAACCGCGAAACAGTCGCATCACGGCCGCTCGCGTCACGCACGCGATGCGCGCGATGCGCGCGATACGCGCGACCGCGCCCTTTCTTGGACACCCGATGGGGTAGCCCGCGATAGTGGATTCCTCTGATACACGTCTGGCCGGAGTCCGCCATTCCCGACATCAAAGGATCTGATTCATGACGCAGCGTCTTCGCACAGTGACCGACAGAACCATGCGATGGGGCCTGGCTGTTCTCGCTGTTCTTACACTCGTCTTCATGAACGGCGACCGGCCCACAGGGCAGATCGCAACACTGCCCAACGCGATTGATTTTGATGGCGTAGACGACTACGTCACGTTCGGTGCCGCTACCGGACCGAATGGCCTAAACGCCACAGACTTCACTCTCGAACTGTGGTTCAAGCGGGAAACGACCCCGACAGGCGCACCCACCAGCACTGGAGCACTCACATCGGTCGTACCGCTTGTAGCAAAGGGTCGAGGAGAGTCGGACGGGACCAATGTTGATCTCAACTACTTTCTAGGGATAAACACGTCCGCCACGTCTCCGAATGTCGCGAACACGCTTGCGGCCGATTTCGAGGAAGCAACCGGACAAACCGCTGCGGCTGGCGCCAATCGTCCCGTAACGTCTACGACCGTCATCAGTCCTAATGTCTGGCATCACGCGGCCGCGTCGTACGACAGCACGACAGGCGCATTCATTTTGTATCTTGACGGCGTTCAAGTTGGTATCACGAATGTCCCGGCCGGCGATCGTTTGCCCAGGGCCGACAGCATTCAGCACGCATCAATCGGAAGCGCGCTCACCTCAACCGGAACTGCCGCCGGGTTCTTCAACGGTGTCATCGACGAAGTGCGCATCTGGAACGTCGCGCGCACCCAGGCACAGATCGTCGCCAGCATGAACCAGGAGTTGACCTCCGGAGCTGGCTTGATTGGGCGCTGGGGCCTGAACGAGGGAAGTGGAGGAGCAGTTTTCAATTCTGTCGCTGACCGCCCGCATGGAACACTCCTGAACGCAGCGGCGGCGGCCCGGATCGTCGGTGGCGTCCCCGCCGACACCGTAGCACCATCAGCGCCGCAGAATGTCGCCGCCAACACTGGGAACAGTCTCGTCACGATTACGTGGGATCACACTCCCGCGTTCGATCTGACGGGCTACAACGTGTACAGGAACGCGTCGGGCACTGGCACTCCTCTTAACATCGCACCGCTGACGAGCCCCATCTATACCGACAACACTGTCACCAATGGCACGTTGTACAGCTATACCGTCAAGGCCATCGACACGGCCTCCAACCTGTCCGCCCCATCGAGTGCGGTAACCGCCACACCAGGCGCGTTGCTGGGAGCGGGCATGCAGTTCAATGGTACCAATCAGTACGTCACCTTCGGTGCAGCGGCCGGAACCGGCGCGCTCGGTGCGCAAACCTTCACGCTCGAAACCTGGTTCAAGCGCACGGGAGCTGGCGCCGTGACTTCGACAGGGACCGGTGGAACGTTGCCGGGCGTCACCAACGTGATTCCCCTCATCAGCAAAGGCATGGCCGAGGCTGAAACGCCCGTCGAAGCCAACATGAACTATTTCCTTGGCATCAGTGCCGCGAGCGGTCGCCTCGTAGCCGACTTCGAAGACACGGTCAACGGTGGCAACCATCCGATCACCGGCAACACGCCAATTCCGATCAGCACCACCGAGTGGCACCACGCAGCGGCAACCTATGACGGCACCACGTGGCGACTGTATCTTGACGGCAACCCCGATGGCACTTTGAATGTCGGATCGTTCACACCGGAATCCCTGAGTACTCAACATGCCGCCATCGGAACCGCGCTCACCAGGGCCGGCACACAAGGAAGCCCGGCGGGGTATCTTCGCCGGCCTGATGGACGAAGTGCGGATCTGGAACGTAGCGCGAAGCCAAGCGGACATTCAGGCGACGATGTTTCAGGAGGTCAACTCGTCAGACCCGGCAATAACCAGCCTGATTGGATATTGGAAATTGAACGAGGCATCAGGCCCAACCGCAGCTTCTTCCACAAGAACTATCCCCGGCACGCTGATGAACACGCCGACCTGGACCGCCGGGTATCCGTACCCGGGGTACACGACACCGCCGGCAGCACCGCAGGATCTCGTCGCCGACCCGGGCAATGCGCGCGTCTCGCTCACGTGGACGCCAAATGCCGAACCCGTCGGATACAACGTCTATCGCAGCACGTCGAGTCCGGTCTCCCTCGCCGGTCCGCCGGTGAATGGCTCGACGCCGCTGACCTTACCCAACTATCTCAATCTCGGTCTTACCAACGGCACGCCGTACTTCTACGTTGTCACGGCGGTTAACTCGTTCGGCACTCAGTCGTCGCCGTCGAATGAAGCCAACGCGACACCGCTCGCGAGCCTGAATCAGACGCCCATCGTCACGGCGGGACCCGACAGAGTGATCGATTTTGCTGGCACCGTCCCCCTGGCCGGTGCGGCTACCGATGACGGGCCGTTTACGGCGACCTGGACGCAGATCAGCGGACCTGCCGCCGTAACGTTTGGCAATGCGAATTCTGCAGCGACCAACGCCACACTGACAGAACCAGGCACGTACGTGCTCCGGCTCACCGCGGACGACGGCGCGAAATCGGCATTCGATGAGATGACGGTGACCGTCAATCTCACGCTGGTCGGCGCGGGCGACATTGCGCCCCAGTGCGCGCCCCACGGCAGCGCCCCGCTGACGCCTGCCGAGGCGGTCGCGACATTGCTGGACGGCATTCCGGGCCCGGTTTTCACGCTCGGGGACAACGCCTACCAGAACGGCACCGCAGGGGAATTCGCGGACTGCTACAACCCGACATGGGGCCGGCACAAGTCACGCACGCGGCCGGTGACGGGCAATCACGACTACAACACGGCGGGCGCCGACGGCTACTACGACTACTTCAACGGCGACGGCGTGCAGAGCGGTCCTGCCGGCGATCGCACGGTAGGCGGCTACTACAGCTACGACGTCGGCAACTGGCACATCGTCGTGCTCAACAGCGAGTGCACCCCGCTCTGGAACGTCAACGGGTGCGCGGTGGGTTCGCCGCAGGAACAGTGGCTGCGTAACGACCTGGCCAACAGCCCGACGAACAACATCATCGCGATGTGGCACAAGCCGCGGTACAGCTCGAGTTCCAACGACACCGAGCACGCGTACGTGCAGCCGCTCTGGCAGGCGCTGTACGACTACGGCGTCGACGTCTCGCTGGGCGGCCACTGGCACAACTACGAGAGGCTGGCGCCGTTGAATGCCTCGGGCCAGGTCGACACGGCGTTCGGCATCAAGACATTCGTGATTGGCACGGGCGGCATCAATCTGAGCGGCCCGTATCCGAACATCCTTCCCAGGAGCGAGGTTCGCAACGCCCAGACGCACGGCGTCATGAAGTTCACGCTGAAAGACTCGTCGTACGACTGGGAGTTCATCCCGATCGCCGGACAGTCGTTCACCGATTCGGGCACCGCCACGGTGCACGTTGCGCCGGGCAACCAGCCGCCTGTTGTCGATGCCGGAGTCGATCAGACCATCGGCGCCGGCGCCGCCGAGTTGAGCGGCACCGTCACCGACGATGGGCCGAACACGGTCACGTGGAGCCAGGTGAGCGGCCCGGTCCCCGCGGTATTTGGCAGCCCAAGCAGCCCCGTGACCTCTGTCGGGTTCACCACGGCCGGAACCTATGTTCTGCAGTTGAGTGTCAATGACGGCAAGTACGTCCGGAGCGACACGGTGACCGTGACCGCGACGACCGCTTCGGGCAATCTGCCGCCGACCGTTAACGCTGGACCGGATCAAACGATCTCGTTGCCGAATGCCGCCTCTCTCTCTGGAACGATCGACGACGACGGTGCCATCGGCTTCGACGTCAGCCCGGAGTGGACGAATCGGACCCCGGCCGTGGGCGCTGTCACCTTCGCAGACCCGGACTCGACCAACACGACGGCGACCTTCTCCGGCCCTGGCACCTACGTGCTGCGGCTGACGGCGAACGACACCGAACTGAACGGTTTCGACGAGCTCACCGTGACCGTGAATCCGATCGAGCCGAACAACGCGATCGACTTCCCTGGCACCACCGCCTCCGCCGCCCACGTGACGTTCGGGCAGGCTCCCACTCTCGGCTTGTCCCAGTTCACCATCGAGGCATGGTTCCGGCGCGACGGCCCCGGAGTGGCGATCTCGACAGGCTCGAACGGCACCACCGCGTCACCGATCGTCGCCAAAGGCCGCAACGAGAGCGACGGAAGTGCCGTCGACATGAACTACTTCCTCGGCATCGATGCGACCGGGCATCTGGCGGCGGACTTCGAAGATATGGCCTCGGGCTCGAACCATCCGGTCGCGGGCGCGACGGTGATCGACCAGGGAACGGGGACCTGGCACCATGGCGCGGCCACCTACGATGGCGGCACCTGGCGGCTCTACCTCGATGGCGTGCTCGACGCTACTGAGGCGGAAAACGCCGCGCCACGCTCCGACAGCACTCAGCATGCCTCGATCGGTTCGGCGCTCAATTCCACCGGAGTCGCATCAGGATTCTTCGAGGGCGCCATCGATGAGGTGCGCATCTGGAATCGCGTGCTGTCGTTGTCCGAGATCCAGGCAGGGATCAACCAGCCAATCGTGAACGCACCGAATCTCGTCGCCCGCTGGGGTCTGAACGAGACCGGCACGACGACAACCGTTCTGGATTCAACCACCGACCCGGTGAACGGCACGGTTAGCGGAGCCGGTTGGACGCGCACCGCTGGCGCGCCGTTCAACATTGTGTTCAACAGCGCCCCGCTCTTGCCGGTGCTGAACACACCGACTAACGGCGCGACCGGAGAGACCGTCGCACCGACCCTGAGCGCGAATGTCACGGATCCCGAGAACCAACCGCTGAACGTCACGTTCTTCGGCCGTGCCACGAATGGTCCGCCGGCGGACGATTTCACGATCGTGGCGATTCCCGACACGCAGCACTACGTCGACGATACCAACCCGAACGATGCCGACGGCGACCGCGCGCTGACGTTCACCCAGCAGACGCAGTGGATCGTCAGCTCCCGGCCGGCGTTGAACACCGTGTTCGTCTCGCACCTCGGAGACATCACCGAGCACATCGACGCCCAGCCGAACGAGTGGGTCAAAGCCGACGCGAGCATGGACGTGCTGGATGTCGCGTCCCCACCCGTCCCGTACGGCATTGCTCCGGGCAACCACGACATGAGCTCGGCGGGTGTGTCTTTCTACTATGACCAGTATTTCCCCGTCTCGCGAATGTCGAATTACCCGTGGTACGGCGGATTCCTCGGACAGAACCAGTTCACCCCCCCCGATCCGATTGACCGGCAGAACAAGAATCAGTACTCGCTCTTCACGGCTGGCGGGATCGACTTCGTCGTCATCCACCTCGAGTACGACATGCCGACCTACGCGGTCGCGTGGGCGGACAAGGTGCTCAAGGCATTCCCGAATCGCAAGGCGATCATTGCCACGCACCTGTTCCTGAACACTTCGGCCAGCCGTCCGACGACAGTGCTCAACCGGACGACGGATGGGACGCCGGCCGCGACGGTCTGGACCAATCTCATCGTCCCGAACTGCAACGTGTTCCTGATCCTGAATGGCCACTACCCGGGAGAGGCCAACCGGAGCGATGCAACGCCGACCAACGCGGCCTGCCCGAGCCGCACGGTTCACCAGCTCGTGTCCGACTACCAGAGCCGCATCAACGGCGGTGACGGCTGGCTGCGCTACATGACGTTCAAGCCGGCCGAGAACAAGATCTACGTCTACACGTACTCGCCGAAACTCCTGCAGTTCGAAACCGACGCGAACAGCCAGTTCGTGCTCGACTTCAACATGCAAGGTGTGCCGTTCACGCAGATCGGGACAGACAATGGCGTGGCGTCGGGCACTCCGGCCGAGATCACGTGGGCTGGCCGGACACCGAATACTCAGTATCAGTGGTACGCGACGGTCAGCGACGGGAACCAGACCGTGACCGGTCCCACCTGGTCGTTCACGACGGCCGCGCCCGGCACCCCGCCAAGCATCGGCACGCACCCCCAGAGCCAGACTATCTTGTCGGGGGCGACGGCCAATCTCAGCGTCGTTGCCACCGGGACGGCCCCGCTCGCCTATCAGTGGTACCAAGGAACGGCGCCGGATGCCTCGACCCCGATCGGCACCAACAGCGCCAGCTTCACCACGCCCGCATTGACGACGCAGGCCAGTTACTGGGTCCGCGTCAGCAACGCGGAAGGCACGGCCGACTCGAACACGGCCACGATCTCGATCGGCGTGGGTGCCGCGATTGGCACATCGCCGCAAAGTCAGACGATTGCGTCCAACACCGCGGCCTCGCTCAGCGTCACGGCCACCGGGACGGCCCCGCTTACCTATCAGTGGTATCGCGGCACCGCGCCGGACACAACGAATCTCGTAGGCAGTAATAGCCCCAACTTCACCACCCCCGCGCTGACCACACAGACCAGCTACTGGGTGCGTGTCAGCAATGCCTTCGGGCCTGGTGTCGATTCAGCGACGGCCGTCATCTCGATCGGCGCCGCCGCCGCCATCGGCACGCAGCCGCAGAGTCAGACGATCGCATCGAACGCCACGGCCAATCTCAGCGTGGGCGCCACCGGCACCAATCTCACGTATCAGTGGTATCGCGGCACAGCCCCCAACACGACGAATCTCGTGGGCACAAATAGCCCCAACTTCACCACGCCGAATCTGACCACGCAGACCAGTTACTGGGTACGTGTCAGCAATGCCTTCGGCCCCAGTGTCGATTCGGCAACCGCGGTCATCTCGATCGGCGTCGGCGCCGCCATTGGCACCTCACCCCAGAACCAGACGATCGCCTCCGGCGCGACGGCCAACCTCAGCGTGTCGGCCACCGGGACGGCCCCGCTCACCTATGAGTGGTTCCAGGGGACGGCGCCCAATGTCTCGACCCCGGTCGGCACCAACAGCGCCAGCTTCACGACTCCGCCGTTGACCACGCAGACCAACTACTGGGTCCGCGTCAGCAACCCGTACGGCACCGCCAACTCGAGCACGGCCACCATCTCCATCGGGGTGGGTGCCGCCATTGGAACATCGCCGCAGAGCCAGACGATTGCGTCCAACTCCGCGGCCACGCTCAGCGTCACGGCCACCGGGACGGCCCCGCTCACCTATCAGTGGTATCGCGGTACCGCGCCGGATACAACGAATCTCGTCGGCAGTAACAGCGCCAACTTCACCACGCCGGCGCTGACGACCCAGACCAGCTACTGGGTGCGTGTCAGTAATGCCTTCGGGTCCAGCGTCGATTCGGCGACTGCCATCATCTCGATCGGCGCCGGCCCAGGCATCAACACGCAGCCGCAGGGTCAGACGATCGCGTCGGGCACGGCGGCTAATCTCAGCGTCGCGCGCGACGGGGACAAACCTCTCGTATCAGTGGTATCAAGGTGCGTCCGGCGTGACGACGACGCCGGTGGGCGGTAACAGCGCCAACTTCACCACGCCGAATCTGACCGCGACCACGAGCTACTGGGTGCGGGTCAACAGCAGCTTCGGCAGCGTCGACTCCAGTGCCGCTACCATCACCATCGGCGCCGGCGCCGCGATCACCACGTCGCCCCAGAACCAGACGATTGCCTCCGGGGCGACCGCCAATCTCAGCGTTCTGGCCACCGGGACCGCCCCGCTCGTCTATCAGTGGTACCAGGGGACGGCCCCCGATGTCTCGACGCCCGTAGGCACCGACAGCGCCAGCTTCACCACCCCGGCGCTGACCACGCAGACCAACTACTGGGTCCGCGTCAGCAACACCTACGGCGCCGCCAACTCGAGCACGGCCACCATCTCCATCGGCGTGGCTGCCGCCATTGGCACATCGCCGCAGAGCCAGACGATTGCGTCCAACACAACGGCCAATCTCAGCGTCACGGCCACCGGCACGAATCTCTCCTATCAGTGGTATCGCGGCACCGCGTCCGATACGACGAATCCGGTGGGCAGTAACAGCGCCAACTTCACTACTCCGGCGCTGACAACACAGACAAGCTACTGGGTCCGCGTCAGCAATGCCTTCGGGCCCAGCGCCGATTCGGCGACCGCCATCATCACGATCGGCGTCGCCGCCGCCATCAACACGCACCCGCAGAGTCAAGCGATCGCGTCGGGCACGACGGCCAATCTCAGCGTCGGCGCCACCGGCACGGATCTGACCTATCAGTGGTACCAAGGTGCAGCCGGCGTGACGACCACGCCGGTTGGCGGCAACAGCGCCAACTTCACCACGCCGTCGCTGACCACGACCACGAGCTACTGGGTCCGCGTCAGCAACACGTTTAGCGGGGCGAACTCCGCCGCCGCGGTCATTACGATCGGCGCCGCACCAGCCATCATTACGCAGCCGCAGAGTCAGACGATCGCGTCAGGCGCCACGGCCAATCTCAGCGTCGGCGCCACCGGCACGAATCTGACCTATCAGTGGTATCTGGGCCCGTCGGGCGTGACGAGCACGCCGGTTGGCGGTAACAGCGCCAACTTCACGACACCGGCGCTGACCACGGAGACCAGCTACTGGGTGCGGGTCAGCAACGCTTTCGGACCCAGCGCCGACTCAGGTGCAGCCACGATTTCAATCACGATCGCTCCACCGGTGTTGTTCACGCCGCTTGGCGTGGGCACGCACTTCCCGACCGTAGACGCCGCCGACCAGGGCGCCGGACCCGGACCGCGGGCGATTACTCCGCCGGCCGTTCAGCTCGGCGACCTGGTGGTGGTTGTCGCGGCGTACCGCGGCACGGCCACCCTGACGATGGCCCAGACGGGCGGACAGGTGTGGACCTCGGAGGCCAATACTCAGGCGAATACTCAGACGGTACGCGTCTTCTGGACCCAGTTCAACGGCATCTGGTCGGGGAACCCCGCGGTGACGAACACCACGGGCACGTCGCCGCTCACGGTTTACAGCTTCGCGGTCCGCATGGCGCCGGGTACGTATCCCGAGATCGACGTGCCCTTCGGCTCCGGCACTCACAGCGGAGGCACGGCCACGGTGCCGGCCTTCAGCACCAACTCAAATAGCGCGCTGGCACTGGTTGGATGGATCTCGAGCGACGACAACACGTGGGGTGCGCCGACCGCGGGTTGGAGCACGCCGGGTTCGCAATCGCAATGGCGCAACGCCAATGGCTCCGACAATTCGATCGCGCTCGCCTTCCGGAACGTGCCCTCGATGGGCACGACCGGAACCATCGCCCGTGCCCAGGCCACACTTGGGCCCGACAGCGGTCTCTACTTCCGGATGGCGTTCAAGGCGACGCTGATCAACCCCGCGGCGGCGCCCGGTGCGCCAGCGGGCCTGCAGGCCAGCGCATCGCTGGGCCAGGTCAGCCTGACATGGCAGGACGGTGCGACGAACGAATCCGCGTTCCAGATCGAGCGCTGCGCGAACGCGGGGTGCACGAACTTCGTGCCGCTTGTCGCACTTGGACCGAATACGACGAGCTACAACGACACGACCGTCGCCAACTCGACGACCTACCGGTATCGCGTCCGGGCCGTCAACGCGCTCGGCCCCTCGCAGTACTCGGAGATCGCCGATGCAACGACACCGACGCCACCCTTCACGTTCCGCGCGGTCGGCGCGCACTTCCCGACCGTGGAGAACGCCGATCAGGGAGGCGGACCTGGACCGCGGGCGATCACACCACCGGCATCGCTTCAGCCCGGCGACCTCATGGTGATCGTCGCAGCGTATAAGGGAACGGCGACGCTGACGATGAGCGAGACCGGCGGGCAGCTCTGGACGAGTGAGACGAATACTCAGGCCAATGGTCAGACGGTCCGGGTGTTCTGGTCTCAGTTCAACGGCTTCTGGACGGCGAATCCGGCGGTGACGAACACGACCGGAACGCTGCCGCTGACGGTCTACGGCTTTGCGTTCGACATGGCGCCCGGGCTGTATCCGGTGATCGACGTCCCGTTTGCCTCGGGCACCCACGCCGGCGGAACGATTACGGTGCCGACCTTCGACTCAAACACCGAGGGGGCTCTGGCACTAATCGGGTGGATCTCCGGCTGACAACAACTCGTGGGGTGCGCCGACGGCAGGATGGAGCACGCCGGGCGGTCAGGCGCAGTGGCGCAACAGCAACGGATCGGACAGCTCGGTCTCGTTCGCGTACCGGCTGCTGGGTCAGGCCGGTCCATCCGGAAACATCGTTCGCACACAGAGTGCGAGCGGGCCGGACAACGGCATCTACTTCCGGCTGGCCTTCCGCGCGCTCGAGATTCCGTCGGATCCCCCGGCGGATCCGTCGACCCTGACGGCGACGGCTTCGGTCGGACAAGTGGCGCTGACCTGGCTGGACCACGCGAGCAACGAAGCGGGATTCAACATCGAGCGGTGCGCCGGCGTGAATTGCACCAACTTCGCTTCGATCGGCGTGGCGGGACCGAATGCCGTGAGCTACAACGACACCGGTCTGGCCGCCACGACGACGTATCGGTATCAGGTGCGAGCCTTCAATCTCTTCAGCCCGTCGAACTACTCGAACATCGCGGACGCCGTCACCCCCGCGCTGCCGCCGCCACCAGCCGTCCCGTTCACGTTCCGATCAGTCGGCACTCACTATCCGACTGTGGACAACACGAATGGCGTTGGTCCGGGACCGCGCGCGGTGACACCGCCGGCGACGCTGCAGACCGGCGACTTGTACGTCATGGTGGCGGCGTATCGCGGGACCGCAACGCTGAGCCTCTCGGCGACCGGCGGGCAGACATGGACGTCCGAGGCGCAATCGCAGGCCAACGGCGTGACGGCACGCGTCTTCTGGACGCGCTTCAACGGCACCTGGGCCGGAACGCCATCGGTGACCAACACGTCGGGAACCGAAGCGCTGACCGTCTATAGCTTCGCGTTCGCGATGTCGGCCGGCATGCACCCGGAGATAGACGTGCCGGTGACCTCCGGGGGCTTCAGCGGCAGCAGTACGGTGACGGTGCCAAGCCTGATGATCAATACGGCCGGAACAGTGGTACTGGCCGGCTGGCTCTCGAACGAGAACAACACGTGGACGGCGCCGACCGCGGGCTGGAGCGTGCCGGGCACCCAGCAGTGGCGCAACACGCAAGGCGAAGACACGTCGTTGTCACTCGCCTACCGGGTCTTCACGACGACCGGAGCGACCGGAACGGTTGTCCGCACGAGCGACGGCAACGACCCCGGGGTGTACTTCTCGCTCGCGTGGAAGCAGGTGCCGGACTAACAGTTGCGGCTTAACAGAAGAAGATCAGAAGACCAAAAGAAATCTCTGAGCAGAACACGGGCGGCCCATTCGGGCCGCCCGCTCACCTTCTAACTATCTGATGCGTTGGCACTTGTCCACCCTGCCTTGACTCGAGTCGGGCGCAGGCGTATGTTCGAAGTACGCCAAAGACGCCTACCGGGCGTCGCGGGGGACCCAAGGCGCGAATCCATCGCGCACGGGGCGAATTCCGCGGCGGGGAAGCGGATAGAGCAACTCCAGGCTCGAGCCCGTCAGCTAACCTCGCCGGCGTGTGGAGGTCTGCCGTGTTGCAGTTCTGGCAAGGCGATGGCGATTCTGCCGTCGCGTCTCTCCGATTCACGCTTCGTTACGCGGTTCCTGTGTTGATGGTGCTCGCGACCATCGCCGGCATCCTCGCATCGCATCATCTGGCTGCTGGGATCGCGCAATCCCTACACACCTGCCGGTTACGTTGGCTATCTCACCAAGGGCGCAATATTCGGGCAGAGCCGGTTCTACGGCATCCAGCGCGGGCCTACCTCACCCGGCCGCCGCTGGCTCGCTCGACGTCACCAACGTCAGCGTGACGCCTTACACGTACACCGAGGAGTTCGTCGGCGATCAGGCTGTGCTGAGCCGCGACAATCTGAAAATCTCGTTCGCCGTCCACACCGTGTGGCGTGTTGACGACCAGCGAGTGCCGCTGTTCATGGATCGCTATAGCACGACGGTGACCAATGGCGACCACGACAAATCTCCCGACTCCATCGTGCGCATCGCCTACGCCCACTTCGTGAAGTGAGCCGCTGCGGACATACGCGCGCGATGAAGTGCAGCGGCGCAACGGCCTGTCGGTGAAGGACGAGCTGATTCCGATCGGACGACGCGGTGCTGCACGCGCATTCGTCAGTACGCCGCGACGAGCCCCTTCGTCATCAGCAGCGTCGTCGTCGGAAACGTCCAGTACCCGTCAGAAGTGGCGGATGCGGTTTCGCGGAAGCTTGCGGCAACGCAAGAACTGGAGCGCAAGGACACGGAGATCGAGATCGAGCGCAAGGAGCGAACGAAGCGCGAAGTACAGGCGGCGGGCATTGCCAGCGCGATGCAGATCATCCGCGGCCAGCTGAGTGCCCTTTACGTTCAGCACGAGGCCATCGAGGCGCAGAAGCTGATGGTGAACTCGCCCAATCACACGACGGTGTACATCCCGGTCGGTCCGATGGGCGTGCCGCTCACGGGCGTCCTTCCGTCGCCTGGTCAGGCCGAACCGCCGCGGGTGGCCTCGGCGGAGCCGGCGGCAGCGCAGAAATAGATCGCCGCCCGTCATGGCAGATGGCGGATGGCAGATGGCACATAGTGCGATAATTCTGTCATCCGTCCATCTGCCATGCCATTTGCCATCTGCCATCTGCCATGACCGCGAAGCCAACCACCGCCGTCGGCATGGTCCTCGTCGCGCTCTCCGCGATCGCTCTGGCCCAGTCTGACGGGGGTCGTTTCCGCGATCCACCGCTCGGCTCCCATTGCGCGTGCAACCGCGGCGTCTGCCCGCTCGACTCGAACGGCCGCCGGTGCTCGTGCGGGTGCTCGCTCAAGGTCGACGCGCAGCCGCTGCGGCGCGCTCGACGCGCTGCCTCGACGTCAGCGTGCACCGACGGCATTGCCGGGCCGTATCCGTGCCGTGACATCGACCTGCTGGCGTTCCTCCCGCACGCCGAGATCGGCGGCGGCAGCGGCAACGACATCTGGGGCTGGACCGATCCGGTGACCGGCCGCGAGTACGCGCTGGTCGGCCGCTCGACCGGTACCGCCTTCGTGGACATCTCGAATCCGAGCCAGCCGGTGTACGTCGGCAACCTGCCGACCAAAACCGACAGCTCGACGTGGCGCGGCATCAAGGTCTTCGCCGACCACGCCTTCATCGTCAGCGAGGCGATCGACCACGGCATGCAGGTCTTCGACCTCACGCAGCTGCGCGACGTGACGGCGCCGCCGGTGACCTTCACGGAGACCGCGCACTACGCGGGCTTCGGCTCGACGCACACGCTCGCGATGAACACGCGCACCGGATTCGCCTATGCCGTCGGCACGCGCACGTGCGAAGGCGGCCTGCACGTCGTCGACGTCCGCACGCCGGCCTCGCCGCGCGCGGCCGGCTGCTTCAGCTTCGACGGCTACACGCACGAGACGCAGTGCGTCGTCTACGACGGGCCCGACACGCGTCTATCGCGGCCGCGAGATCTGCTTCAACTCGAACGAAGACACGCTGACGATCGTCGATGTCACCGACAAGCTCGAACAGGTGCAGCTGTCGCGGACCGGATACGGCGGCAGCGCGTACACGCACCAGGGATGGCTCACCGAGGATCAGCGGTTCTTCCTGGTCAACGACGAAGGCGACGAGCGGCCTTCAGGCATCCGACTCGAACGTGGATCTGGGACGTGTCGGACCTCGACGCGCCGGTGCTCGCGAGCTCACTACGACGGCCCGACGCCGTCGATCGATCACAACCTCTACGTGCGCGGGAATCTCGTCTACGAGTCGAACTACCGCAGCGGACTGCGCGTGCTCGACGCCAGCGAGATCGCGCAGGGCGTGCTGCGCGAGGTCGGCTTCTTCGACATCTATCCGTTCGACGACCAGCCGGCCTTCAACGGCGCGTGGACCGTCGTATCCGTTCTTCGCCAGCGGATCGGTCGTCGTCAACGGCATCGAGCAGGGCCTGTTCGTCGTCAGGCCGCGCGCGACGCCACAGGGTCTGCCGACCGGACTTCGCGTGACGATAGCGGGACCCGGCAACGCCGCGCCGATCGATCGGGAGTGGTCGTTTGTCGTCAGGGTCGCCAACCATGGACCCGGCCGGCGTTGCCGGAGACGCGTGTCATCGAGATGCCGCCGTCGACGGCGCAGCTCGTGTCGGCGCGCCCGTCGCAGGGCGCGTGCACGGTCGACCGCGATCGCGACCTGCGAGCTCGGAAGCCTCGCGCCAGGATCGGAGGCGTTCGTCGTCGTCACGATTCGCGCGACGACCGAAGGCGACTTCGTCAGCACGGCGCTGGCCACGCGACCGCCGGACGACGGCTGCGAAACAGCGAAGCCTCCGCGGCTAGACGACGACGCGCGGCGTCAGGCACGCCACCCACCCTGACGCTGCGCCGGCCGGCGGCGACACGACGTTCCGGCTCGGGCGCAACAACACCGTGCAGTGGACGCTGCGCGGCGTCGCCGGCGGCGTCAGCGTCGATCTGTCGCGCGACGACGGGGCGACCTGGACGAGGCTGATCGACGAGGCGGAGAACGTGGGCTTCTACGATTGGACGGGAATCGGGGCCGAGACCTCTCGCGCGAGGATTCGCGTCAGCAGCGTCAGCAGGCCCGAGCTCACGCAGACTTCACAAACCTTTTCGATCGCGAGCCGCTTCGCTCGGGCGGCCGGGCGGATCAGATGAACAACAGTCCGGGATTCGACGCGACGCCGGGAATGACCTTCGGCAGCAGCTCCCGCTCGCGGCAGGACTGACACCGGAAGAAGACGAACTTCGTCGTGCGGATGACCGCCACGACGAACCGGTCGCTCCCGCAATGGGGACACGCGGGAGTTTCCAGCCGGTTGGCACTTCGACGATCGACATCGAGAACGGGTGCGGCTGACGACATGGACATATGGAATACCTCGGCCCACAGGATCGCCCACGGGTGTGTCGGTTGCGTAAAACGTCGGTTCCGTCCGGGTTAATTCCGCTAACCAGATAGACTCGTCTGATGTAACATCGCTCGCGCCGAACGAACTCCTTCGGCGATACATCCTGCGACAAGGGGGCCCGGCTGACGGGCGTTCAATCTCGTATACTTCTTGTAAGTTCACATCCTTATAGAGATAGCTATGCCCGGACCTCGTCCACTCGCTCTCGTTGTCATCCTCGCGGCGGCCAGTGCCGCCTGTTCAGGCTCCGACTCCGCACGGGCTGGAACAACCGATGGCCAGCCCAAACAAGTGACGGTCGTGCCGGTGAAGCGCGACTCCGTTCGCCGAGCGGTGGACGTGGTCGGCACCCTGACCGCCGTCGACCAGGTCACGGTGTCGTCTGAAGCCGACGGCACGGTGCGCGCCATCCTGGCCGATCTCGGCGATCGCGTGCAGACCGGGCAGGTGCTCGTCCGGCTCGACAACGAGAGGCAGCAGTACGCCTTTCAGCAGCAGCAGGCGGCGCTGGCGCGCACGCTCGCGCAGTACGGCGCGACCGATCCGCAGCATCTGCCCGGAACCAGAAAATACGCCCGACGTGCGGCGCGCGAGCGCCGAGCTCGCGCAGGCGCGCAGCGCGTTCGACCGCGCGCAAAGAGCTCCTCAAGCGAGAGCTCGTCTCGCAGCAGGCCTTCGACGACGCCCAGGCCGAGCTGCAGACCAAGCAGGCCGGTTATGAAGTCGCGCTGCAGAACGCCCGGAATCTGAGCGCCAGCATTCAGGCCTCGGAAGCGGCGATGAAGCTGGCGGATCGCCAGCTTCGCGACACCGAGATTCGCGCGCCCTTCGACGGATATGTCGAGCGGCGGCTCGTCAATCTGGGCGAGCTCGTCAAGGCGCAGATGCCGGTGATGGCCATCGTGCGGCTCGATCCGCTGAAGGTGACCGCCGAGATTCCCGAGCGGATGGCGCCATGGATTGACAACGGCCGTCCGGTGGACCTGCACGTGGACGCCTATCCCACGCGCACCTTCACCGGCAAGGTGACGCGCATCAGCCCGGCAGTGAACACCGGCACGCGCGCGTTTCCCTTCGAAGCGGTCGTGCCGAATGCGGACGGCGCCCTCAAACCCGGGACGTTCGCCCGCGTCCACGTCGAGAGCGGCAAGGTCGACGAGGTGCTCACGCTGCCGTTCGCCGCGCTGCAGTACCGATACGGCGTGAATCGCGTCGTTCGTCGTCAGCGGCGATCGACTGGAGATGCGCGAGCTGCAGGTCGGCGAGCGGCTCGGCGACCGAATCGAAGTGACGAGCGGCGTCAAGCCCGGCGAGCGGGTCGTCGTGTCTCGGATGTCGAGACGTTGAACGGCGGCGAGCTCGTCGCCGTGACCAGTTAGGGAGATTCTCATGCTGTCTGAATTCTGCGTCCGCCGGCCCGTCTCGGCGACGATGCTGGTGATGTCGCTCGTCGTGCTCGGAACGTTCTCGTTCCAGCGGGCTCGGCGTCGACTTGTTCCCGAGGGCCGATCCGGCGACGGTCAGCGTCGCGCTGTCGCTGCCCGGCGCGAGCCCCGACGAGATGTCCACGTCGGTCGTCGAGCCGATGGAACAGGCGATCAGCGGCGTGTCGGGCATCGACGAGATTCAGGCGCGCATTTCCGAGGGCAGGCGCGCATCATCGTGCGCTTCGTCCTCGAGCGCGATCTCAACGAGGCGGTGAACGACGTCCGCGAAAAGGTGGCCGGCGCCATCCGGACCGTGCCGCCGACGCTGCTGCCGCCGGTCATCACGAAGATCGATCCCGACGCCGATCCGGTCATGTCGCTCATCGTGTCGTCCAAGTCGATGAGCCTGCGGACGCTGACCGAGCTGGCCGACAAGCAGATCGCCCGCGGCATCCAGACGATCAACGGCGTCGGCGAGGTGAGCCTGACGGGCGGCCGTGCGCGCGAGATTCACATCGTCGTCGACATCGAGAAGCTCAACTCGTACGGGCTGTCGATGAACCAGGTGCGCGAGGCCGTCGTCTCGGAGAACGTCGAGATTCCCGGCGGCACGATCGAGCAGGGCAAGGGCCAGCTGCTGCTGCGCACGCTCGGCCGCGTGGACGCGTCGGACGACTTCAACAACATCGTCATCGCCACCAAGGAAGGGACGCCCGATTCGCATCGCCGACATCGGGCGCGCCGAAGATACGTTCGAGCGGCCCACGAGCGCCGTGTGGCTCGGCGACGCATCCGGCGGTGATGATCGACATCCGCCGCGCGATGGGAGAGAACACCGTCGCCGTCATCGAAGGCGTGCGCGGGGCGCTGGCGACGAATCGAGCGCACGCTGCCGCCCGGCGTCGACGTCACCATCGTCCGCGACGACTCGCGCTTCATCTACGCGTCGGTCGCCTCGCTCGAAGAGCACCTGGTGTTCGGCGCGCTGTTCGCCGCCATCGTCGTGATGTTCTTCATCCGGAACCTTCGCGCGGTCATCATCTCGGCGCTCGCCATTCCGGCGTCGATCATCGCCACGTTCACGCTGATGCGCATCATGGGGTTCACGCTGAACAACATGACGCTGCTGGCGATCACGCTCGCGGTGGGCATCGTCATCGACGACGCGATCGTCGTGCTCGAGAACATCTTCCGCTACATCGAGGAAAAGAACTGCTCGCCGTTCGAGGCGGCCATCCAGGGCACGCGCGAGGTGGCGCTGCCGGTGATGGCGACGACGCTGTCGCTCGTGGTCATCTTCCTGCCCATCGCCTTCATGGAGGGCTACGCCGAGCGGTTCATCTACCCGTTCGGCTGGACGATGGCGTTTGCCATTCTCGTGTCGATGCTCGTCAGCTTCACGCTGACGCCGATGCTCAGCTCCCGCTTCCTGAAGCCGTCCGACGGCGAGGCCGATCACAAGTCGAAGGAATCGGGTTTCTTCCACTGGCTCGACCAGCGGTACATGGGGATGCTGAACTGGTCGCTCGACCATCCGCGCGCCATCTTCGCGATTTCCGTCGTGACCGTGCTGCTATGGCGGTCCCGTTGAACTACATGGTGGGACGCGAGTTCGTGCCGAACGAGGACATGGGCGAGTGGATCGTGCACCTCGACGCTCCCGAGGGCACATCGCTCGAGGGATCGACCGAAGTGGCGTTCAAGCTGCTCAAGGCCGTCAGCGGTATCGAGGGGGTTGCGCACATCGAGCCGTCCATCGGCATCTCGGGCGGCTCCGGTGCGTCAACGCACATCCATCTGCTGTGTCAGGCCCTGCCGCTCGGCCAGCGCGAGAACACGCAGGCCGAGATGATCGACGAGATGCGGCGCCGGCTCTCCGCGTTTCCGGGCTACCGGCCGAGCATCACGTCGCGCAACGCGCTCGGCAGCGGCGAAGGCACGGGCGGATTTGCGATTTCGGCGAACATCCTCGGGCCCGACCTCCACGCAGATCGCCGAATACTCGACCCGCGCGCTCGCCGCGGCGCAGAAGATGCCGAGCCTCACCGACGTCAAGATCAACCTCAGCCTCGTCGAACCCCGAGGTGCACGTCGCCGTCGACCGCAAGCGCGCCGCCGACCTCGGCGTGCGGATGTCCACCGTCGGCAACACGCTGCGGCTGGCCGTGTCGGGAGACGATCAGATCTCGTTCTACAAGGAAGCCGCGGAGCAGTATCCGGTCAAGATGCGCGTGCGCGAGGAGCAGCGGCGCGACATCGAGGAGATCGGCCGGCTCACCGTGCCGTCGGCAACCGGGCCCGTGCGCATCGACAACATCGCCACGCTGCGGCGCGGCCTCGGTCCGACGACGCTGTCGCGTTCGAACCGGCAGTTCACGGTCATGATGATCGCCGATGTCGCCGCAGGGCCATGCGCTCGACGAAGCGGCCAGCCGACGTGCGCCGGATGCTGGCCGGGCTCGCAGCTGCCGGCGCACGATGTCGTACCGACTGCAGGGACAGTCGAGGATTCTCGACGAGACGACCGCCAACCTGATCATGGCGATCGCCTCGCGATGATCTTCGTCTACATGGTGCTGGCGTCGCAGTTCGAGAGCTTCCTCCAGCCCATCGTCATCATGCTGGCGCTGCCGATTGCCGTGCCGTTCGCGCTCTTCACGCTGTGGGCGACCGGGCGCACGCTGAACCTGTGGAGCGCGCTCGGCATGCTGCTGCTGCTCGGCATCGTCAAGAAGAACTCGATCCTGCAGGTGGACTACGCCAACGTGCTGCGGGCCCGCGGCCTGCCGCTCCGCGAGGCCATCGTCGAGTCGTGCCGCACGCGGCTGCGGCCGATTCTCATGACGACGACGGCCATCATCGCGGGGCTCATCCCGACGTCGCTCGGCATCGGCATCGGCGGGACGGGCCGCGCCGCGATCGCGGTGACGATCATCGGCGGACAGTCGCTGTGCCTGCTGCTGACGCTGCTGCTCGTGCCGGTGGCCTACGTGAAGTTCGACGCGCTCGAGCGTGCGCTCGTCGGGGACGGAGCGAAGGCCTGGCTGGGCAGGGTGTCGGCCGCGACGATCGGCCGCTTCCGCCCGGCTTCGGCCGAGTAAGCCTCGATCGCCCACGCTGCGTCGGAAAGTCACCCTCCCGGGTGACTTTCCAGAACGACAGATTCGGATAGCCGGATCCCTTGACGCGTTCGTCTGCCGACGATAATGTCTGTTCCTTCTGTTACGGTTCCCCCAACCAAGGTCACGATTGGCACTCGGTAAGACGCTCACACCAGGAGGACCTGCATGTTCCGACGATTCAATACCACGGCTCGAACGTTCACGGGGGCACTCACTGTCATCGCGTTGTGCATCGTCGCATTGTGGCTGTCGGCGCCCGAACGCGTATCGGCCGCCGCCCCCAGGACGGTGCTTGTCGACGCGAGCGACGGCACGTCGGATTTCGGTGGATGCGGAAGCGCGCTCAACCCCTGCAACACCGTGCAGGGAGGCGTTGACAACGCCGCCAGTCGCGACACGGTGTCGGTCGCGGCGGGGACGTACACCGAGCAAATCGTCATCAACAAGAACATCACCCTCGACGGAAACGGCGCGGCCGTGCTCAAGGCGCCAGCCGTAATGGATGCCTCGTTGACGATCGTCACGATCAATGGCGGGGCGACAGTCACCGTGACGGGCACGACGATCAGCGGGCCCGGGGGCTCCGGTTGCGGCAGTCTCGCGTTCGGGATTGCCGTCGTCGGGGGGGCGCACGCCAGCATCGAGGACAACACGATCAGGGAGATTCGCGACAACCCAATGAGTGGCTGTCAGAACGGTGTCGGCATCCTGGTGGGACGCGCATCGCTCGGCCAGGTGGCAACGGCGAACATTACCGGCAACCAGATTCTGAATTTTCAAAAAGGCGGCATCGTTGTGGATAACGCCGGCTCATACGCCGTCATTCGAGACAACCACATCGAGGGGTTCGGCGCCGTGCCCAACATCGCGCAGAATGGAATTCAGATCGGCCGCGGGGCCGGCGGCCACGTGCGCGACAACGACGTCAGCGGCAACTGGTTCACCGGCGCGAACTGGAGCTCTACCGGGATTCTCATTTTCGAGGCCAGCGGTGTCATCGTGCAGCGGAACCACCTCGATGCCAATCAGGTCGGCATTGACGCCGAGACCTGGTGCTGGAGCGTCGCACCGTACGCCGGGCTGCCTGCCAACAACAACCACATCGAAGGCAATACGGTCGAGGGGTCCGCGTACGGCATCGTCGTCTATGCCGTCGACTTCCCCACGTATAGCGCTTGCGACCCGCGCGCGAACAACAACAAGGTCGTAAACAACGAAATCACGTCGCCAACCGGTGTAGGCATCGAAGGGGTGTTTGTCGGCGTCTACGACGGGAGCAGCTTCACGCCCAGTGCTGTGAACAACAAGGTGATTAACAACAAGATCTCAGGGTTCGCGACGGCCGTCGCCACGCAGGACGACACCGGGACGAAGATCCACGCCAACCGGCCGGCCAGTTAGATTCCAGTCCACACAGAGCCGGAGCCATCGAGGTATCTGTGCCTCGATGGCTCGTCTGTGCCGACCCGCGTCCGTTCCACGCGTTACTACTCGAGCGCGAGACGAGCCTACGGCAGTGGCCTGGGCGATCCGAAGAAGCCGACGACTTTCCTGAGCCGTCCGTCGGGCGCGAATTCGACGAAATCAACCCCTTCGATCTGGACCTTGCCGTCGCCGAGGACGAACTTCCACGCAAATCGCAGCATCCCGTGATGCACGTCGGCGTGGCTCGAGGGCACGATTCTGCTGCCGGGATACTTCTGGAGATGTGCGGTAATGCGGCTCACCAGCGCTTCTCTGCCGGCAACGTCGGAAACAGGGTCAGTGTACGACCCCTCGTCCGCCCACACGCGTTGAAGCATCTGACGCCGTTTCGCGACATCGGGCTCGCCCCAGGCCTCGCAGTAGATCCTGACGATCTCATCCATTGCCGTTTGTGAGGGCGCCGATCCCTGGCCCGCCGCGGGTATGGCACCCAGCAAGACGCACACGAGCGAGGTGAGAAGGCCGTGAATGATCCGCATGGCTTACCGGCCTCCCACCGGCAGCACAAATGGGGGCCCGACCAGCCTGGCCGGATCGGCGTTCTTTTTCGGCCGGAACTTCGCGACGTTGTTCCCCTGCGCGTTGGCGACGTAGAGATTCCCGGCGTTGTCCACGTTCAGCTGATGCGGTCCCCACAGGAACCCCGGCATCCGGCCGAACGTGCCCCACGAGTACAGCAGGCGGCCGTCGAGATCGAATTTCATAATCTTGTGTATCAGCCCGTCGCCGACCCACAGGTGCTGATCCTTCGCCATGTACAGAAAATAGGGATGCGGAATGTTCGGCCACTCGTCGAGATACTTGCCGTTCTCGTCGAAGATCTGGATCCGCGCGTTCTCGCGATCGCCGACATAGATGCGCCGCTTCGCGTCGATGGTAATCCCGTGGACGGTCTGGAACTCCCCAGGTCCCGACCCGGGCTTGCCCCACTCCATCAGGTACTTCCCGTCCTTCGAAAACTTCACGACGCGCGTGTTGCGATAGCCGTCGGTCACGTAGAAATCGCCGTTGGGCATGAACAGCATGTCCGACGGCTGGTTGAAGTGGGTCTTGTCGTTGCCAGGAACGCCCTTCTCGCCCAGCCGCATGACGAGCTTCGATCCGTCGTTGGTGAACTTCAGGATCTGGTGGCTGAGGTGCTCGACCAGCCATACGTGTTTCTCGGAATCGTAGGGGCTGATCTGGATGCGATGCGCCCCTCCCTCGGTGAAGAGGTCCTTGTGCTGACCCCAGGAGTCGATCAGCTTGCCGCGGCGATCGAAGATCATCAGGGCATGCTCGTCGAACCGGCCCTGCTGGTTCACCTGCGCGCGGACACCTTCCAGCAGGCCGAGCGCCCGCCCTTTGACGTCGCCTCGCGCGGGCACCTCTTTCATGGCCGGCTTTTCCCCGCGCATGAAGACGAGCACGCGATCTTCCGACTCGGCCCACACGGCCGGTATCGATCCCCAGGTCCATCCGTCGGTATGCACCGGCAGCGGCCAGTTCTCGATGTACTCGTACGGTCCGGTGACGTCGCCGCCGCCTTTCTCCTGCGCGACGACGGCGTGATCGTCCGCCACGACGGCAATCAAGCCCCCAACGGTGGCCGAAAGCAGAATCCACTTCGTCGAGCCCCTCTTCATCGCGCAGCTCCTTCCGTGGACGGCATTGTTCCGGCCGCGAGGGGTCGCGGTCAACCGGAAAGTCCCGGCGGTGAAAGGCGCTGAGCCGCCTGCGGGCGATTACACGCATTCGATGACATGGAGGCCAACATGCACAGGATGCTCGTGGCGCTCGTCGTTTGTGCCTTAATGACCCCGGCGGCTGGATTGGCTCAGGCGAGGGTTGGGATACGCGAATTCGCAGATTCGCAGATTGGTGGATTGGCAGATTGGCGGCCGATTGTACGTAGTGTCCGCCTTCCCGCCTGCGCCAAGGCTACGGCGGGTCTCGCCAAAGCTCGCTTGTGCCACGCGAGCGACGGTGGACAGGCGGAGCTCGTCAAAGTCCGGCTGAAGCCGGACACTACGTACTACACAGAAGTGGAAACCGCTCTAGCGCCTGCGCTGCCGCAGCAACCTGCGAAAAAGCGAAGCTGGCCGGGCCGGCATCCTGTGCTGTTCGGGGCGCTGGTCGGCGCGGGCGCAGGCCTTGCGATTGAGGCGGCGGTGATTCCTGGCGCAAGCGGCGGCGAACCCCACAGCGCGTACATTCCGATGTTCGTCTGCACTGGCGCCGGCATCGGATCGCTGGTCGGGTTGATCATTTCGGCGGGCAGGTAGGCCGATAACCGATGGATGTTTGCCCAACTGAAGTTGCGCCCTACCAATGCGACGACTCTACAGGTAGGGCTCGACTTCAGTCGAGCTTTTCCCTCAGAATCGTGTCACTCCTGATATGTCCAAATCCCTGTCGCGCCGCGAGTGGCTGGCCGCCACGATTTCAGGTGCCGCTGCCCTCACGATCACGGGGCGCGCTCAAACACAGAAATGGAACGCCGGCGACGTTCGACATCTCCTTCCCGGCGTCAGCCACGATCGGGTGCTGCTGAAGGCCAGCTTCACTCGACCCCTTTCGGCGCCGCCCATCCTGCGCGCGGGATCGCGCAAGGCCCCCGGCGTGCGCCTCGACACCAGCGGCGAGTTCTACTCGTTCGATCTGACCGCGCTCGAGCCCGAGCGCACGTATCAACTGGTTCTTGAAGATCCGGGTCGCCGTGCTCTCTGCGATCCGTGGCCGATTACGACCTTTCCCGGCCCGGACGACCAGCCGAAGCGCTTCCGGTTGTTCGTGTTCACCTGCGCCGGCGGTCATCCGGCCACATGGAATCCCGATACCAATCGCCCCTACTGGGTCTCGATCGCGAATCGGCGAAAGATGCTGCTGACCGGGCTGTCGCACAAGCCCGACGCCATGATCGCGATCGGCGACCACGTCTACTGGGATCTGCGCTCGCCGGTAGGATCGCTGATGCTCGGCAACGCGCCGGAAGCGCAGAAGCTCGTCGGCCAGTTCACGCGCGACATCCCCGTCCTCGGCACCGACAACGAGCGCAAGCTCAAGCTCGTCGTCACGCCGCAGATCTGCGATCTCTACGGCACCGATTTTCGGTCCACGCCGGTGTTCTTCGTGCAGGACGATCACGACTATTTCGAGAACGACGAAGCGACCGAGCAGATGGTGACCTTCCCGCCCGACGATTTCATGCTCCGGCTCGCGCGGGCGACACAGCGGTTGTACTACCCGGAGTTCCTGCCGGATGCCGGCCGCCCCGACGGCCTGCCGTCGAGCGGATCCGCCGATCGCGCATCAGGCTTGTCGGAATCGTTCGGGACCCTGCGATTCGGCAGGCTGCTGGAAATCCTGATGTACGACTGCCGGCGCTACATGACGCTGACCGGTCCGGTAGGGGGATTCGTGCCCGAGACGGTCGAGGCGTGGCTGATGAGGCGCATGGCCGCGCAGGAAACCCGCCACGTCGTGAACCTGCCGTCCACGCCGGTCGGCTGGAGCGCGGGCAAGTGGGGCGAATGGTATCCGGATCTCCTCCAGGCGAGGGCAACTGAGCGTGACGACTCCGAAGTACCTGTGGCAGTCCGGCTGGAACCTGCAGCACAACCGCCTGCTGCAGGCCGCCTCGGCCATGCGGCGGTATTCCGCTTTTCCTGAGCGGCGATCTGCACGCGCTCGGCGAAGGCCGAATCCACCGCTACGGCAGCCTCGACCTGCGGAAGAACCCCATCGTTTCCGTGCTGACCGGGCCGATCAGCACCGGCCCCAAGGCATGGCCATCCGCGTGGCGCGGCACGCCGCCGCGCACGCCGACCGGGATCGAGCTCGACGCGGGGCTGAACCCGCTCGAGAAGAACGGCTTCTGCATCATCGATTTCACCGACGATCGCATCGACGGGCAGATGTTCAGCTGGAAAATGGACGAGCCCGAAGAACGGCTCGACAACATGCAGCCGTTCCACCGTTTCAGCGCGGCCCTCTCTCGCTGACCAATGGGTGTTTGCGCGAACCTGGAACCGGAACCAAGAACCCAGAACCAGGAACCAAGAACCGGTGAGCCTTTAGATCGGGCTGGGCTGATCGTTCGTGCGCTTGACGTACTTGTAGACGCGCGCGGCGTTCCGCCAGAAATACTTCTCCGCCTGCACGCGCGTCTTGGTGGCGAAAAACTTCTTCATCAGGCCGACTTCTTCCGAAATCGTAGCGACGCCGTACGAATTCGGATAGTCGGTGCCGAAAATCACGCGGTCCTCGCCGAACATGCCGAAGAGGTATTCCAACCGGTCGCGCAGGCGCGCGTAGTCGTCCACCACCTGCTTGGTGTCGATGCGCGGATGGTAGACCTCCGAGAGCTTGACGAAGATGTTGGGACGCGCCGCCATCTCCTTGACGACCGCCTCGTAGGCGGCCTGGTTCTCGGGCGTGGGATCGAACGACGGCAGGTGGTCCATGATGATCCGCGCGTTCGGAATCGCATCGGCGAGCATCACGTTAGCCGTCATCAGCGGCATCGAGGGATTCGCCGTGTCCTGCGCGAGGTCCGCCTGCGCCAGCAACTTCAGGTTGTCCACGGCGACCTTGTCGAGGGTCACCTTCCCATCAGTGTTGGTGTAGAAGCGGCTCGCGCGGATGGCGCGGTAGAGCGGATTGCGGTGATACCGCTCGACGTACTCGCCGAACTCAGGCTTGTACGGATCGAGCCGGCCGGAGACACCGACCATGATCGGATCGGCCTGCGAGACCATCAGGTACCAGAGGTTGTCTTCCACCCACCCGCTGGATTCGACGATGATGGCGCCGACGATGCCCGAGGGACGCGCCAGCGGGGCGTAGAGATTCGGCAGCGAGGTCCTGGACTTCTCGCGATACGCCGCCGAGCCCATGTAGCCAGCGCCCTGCGGCCGGGTGCCGTCGAAGAGATGAATGTGCGCGTCGATGATCGGAATACCATCGACGCTCGGACCGAACTTGTCGGTGCCCTGCGGCCGTCCGGCCGTCGCAACCTCGGGAGGCGCGATCGGCTTGTCGGGTACCGGCGCGCTCTGCGCGGCCGCCACATGACTCGAGGGCGCAGCGGCAAAAGGTGCAGCCGCCGCGGCTAATCCGAAGAATGTACGGCGCGTCATGTCGTTGGACATGCCGCACATTGTGTGCCCGAATCCGGAAAGAAGAAAGCCAGCACCTGACGGCACTGGCTTTTTTCCTAGCGGACTACCAGCGGGGCTCGCGCTTCTTGAAGCCGCCGCCGCCACCACCCTTGGAACGGCCGCCGCCGCCGCCACCACCGAACCCGCCACCACCGCCGCTGGTGGTCTTCGGTCTGGCTTCGTTGACGGCCAGGCTGCGACCGCCCAGCTGCGTCTCGTTCAGCTCGGCAATCGCCCGCTGAGCTTCCTCGTCGGTGCTCATTTCGACGAAGGCGAAGCCGCGTGCGCGGCCCGTCATCTGGTCGCGCATCACCCTCACCGATTCAACGGTGCCGGTTTTCGCGAACAAGTCCTGGAGATCGTTCTCGGCGGTGTCGAACGGAAGGTTTCCGACAAACAGTTTTCTACCCATCATCTACCCCACTGCCGCCTATACACGCGGCCTTATCAGCATCCGGTGCGGATGCCATTCTTGGAATGCTGGTTCATTACTCGACTGAGCTTGGCTGGAGCGAGTCAGGGAAGAATCTCGTTCGACCAGAAAGTGCAGAGCACTAGCAGAATCCCGTAAGGGAGCATATCACGGTTCGAGAAAAGCGTCCCAGCTTGCGCCCGCGGCTCAATGCGCCGCGACGGGCGTCAACGAGCTCCACTGCGCGTCGGCGTGCCGGACGAGCGTGGTGACGTCCTCTTCGAGCAGATAGCCCTGCTGCACCAGGTCCCTGGCCGCCGCGGCGACGCGGTCGAGATACTGCTGCTTGCTCTGGTATCGCTCTTCGATCGACGGCCGCGGATCTTTGGTACGCTCGCGATCGGCGCGCGTGCGGGACAGCGGGATATACGACCCCTGCATGCTCGACAGCAGGTTCGTCGGACCCGATTCGGCGTTGAAGAGGTTCCAGCCGGTGTAGGTCGCGAGCGGCACCGCGACCTCGGGCATCTTCAGTCCGGCCAGCTCGTTGCCGTCGGCATCGACCTGCGGCACGAGGATCGGGAACGACTCGTTCACCTCGGGCGGATCGACGCTGATGATGCCCTTCGACGCGAAGTCGAGACCGTAGAACACGCGGTAGGCCTTGTGGGCTTCGGTCGGCTTGCCGACGCCGTCGAGCGTTGGGAACTTCAGCGAATCGAGCTGACACCAGCGTGTTCGTCGGCGATCCGTGGATAGCGGCTCGGCGGCGGCGCCACGCCGTCGCTTAATCCATCGATTCATCGACAGCAGGAGCGCGCGCATCGACCAGCGGTAGTCGTTCGGGTTGTTCAGCTGCTGCCCGATGCTGCGCCGCGGCGGAAACGGTCCGGACCGTGCTGGCCGCCCGCGAACATGTAGATGCGCGTGCTGTCCGGCAGCGGGGCATCCTGTTTGCCGTCGACGCTGGTGTGAATCAGCGACGCCGCACGGCCCCAGTACTCATATGACGAGTTCGTGTAGAAGATCTGCGGCGTGAACTCGGGCTTCACGCGCAGCAGCAGCCCGTCCTTCTCCCCCGTCTTCGGGTCGGTCTGCGCGAGGTCCGCGAACGGGAAGATGTCGGTCGGGTAGAACTTGTTCAGGAACGGATGGCCGTCGCGAGAGGCCTGCGCGAAGCGCAGGTTGAAGCTGCCGCGGCCGGCGCCGGCCACGTGCGCCATGACGCCGTCGAACACCTTGCGGCGGCGCTCGTCTTCGTTGAACCCGTAGTACAGGTACGTCCGCAGGAAGCGCCCGCTCTGAGACACGCCGAACGCAATCGCGCGCTGAATCGAGCCCGGCCGGAATCGACAGCGGATCGGCCGACGCGTATTTCAGGTGGGAGATCACGTCGCGCACGGCCGCGGGGCCCACACCCACGACAGGTGGATTCTGCGACTTGTAGACGACTTCGTAGATCTTGCCGGGCTGGAAGCCGCCGTTGAGATAGACGCGCGTCGGGTCGGGCACGACCTTTCCGTCCGTGAGACGCGCGAACTTCCAGTCGCTCCTCGGGATGAAGCGGCGCGAACCCTCGATCGTGTCGCGCACGCTCAAGGTGTTGGCCGGATCGTTCGGGTCGGCCACGGGATACGCGGTGTGGTCGCGATCGGCGAGCGACGCTTCGAATGCTGTTTTCGCGACGATCACCTCGCTGCGGACGATGCCGACGAGCGGCGATCCGTTGTTGGTGGCAACCGGCGGATAGACATGGACGAGGCCGTCACGCATCGGCGGATCGAATTGCCACCCCACCCACAGCAGCGTGAAGCCCTGCTTCATCAGGAAGCCGTCGCCCATGTGCTCGTCGGTGGCGGGATCCAGGCTCCCGGCAGCGTGGTTGTAGAAGCCGAGCATGCCCTTGCCGCCGCGATTCGAGACCTCGTACAGCACGGTGCCGTTGCCGCGCCCGATTTCTTTCGGCTTGATCAGATAGAAGTCCGCCGAGAACTCCACGCGCCCGCGCGCGTTTCTCGGGGCCTTGTCGATGTCGGTGATGATCTTGTTGGCGTCGTTGAAGGGTCTACTTCGAAGTAGATTCGGCCCATCAGTTTTTCATAGGGCCCGGTCGCGCCGAACGGCTTCCCATTGACGAGGTCGGCCCGCGACGCGACCTCGATCCGCACGACCTCGGCCACGGCCGGCGACATGGTGACCAGAACGATCAGGATGGCGCAGAGAGTTCGTGACAGCATCATGCCCTCCGGAAAGCCCCCGCCTTCATTGGTATCGTGTCGGCCGATAAGTGTAGTCGAAAACAGATGATTCGGAGTGGCTGAACCGCAGGACCGACCTGAACTACAGTGTGGGCCTTTCGCAGGCCGGACCTGGGACTTTCTCGAATTGTCCGCTGCGGTGAAGCTCGACAAAGGTGACGACGAGCTCGCTGCGACACCAGCCGGACGCCGCGTCCTTCAGCATGATGTCGTACGCGGCCTGCGTGGGCAGCGACTTCCGGTACGGGCGGTTGGTCGTCAGCGCGTCGAAGACATCGACGACGCCGACAATCTGGGCGAGCAGCGGAATTTCTCCATGGCAGAGGCCGTCGGGATATCCGCGTCCGTCTTCCCGTTCGTGGTGCGACCGGACGATCGGCCGCACGCGTTCCAGCGATCGCACGGTGCGGCACAGGCTGTCGCCAATCACCGGGTGCTGTCTCATCAGCATCAGTTCCTCGGCGTTCAGCGGGCCCGGCTTGAGAAGCACTCCATCGGTAATACCGATTTTTCCCACGTCGTGCAGGACCGCACCGCGATTCAGCGTGTCGAGATCGAAGTCGGACAGTCCCAGCGCGGCGCCAAGACCGGTCGCATAGGCGGCAAGACGCTCGCAATGCCCTTCCGTGTACGGATCGCGCGCCTCGACGATTTGTCCGAGCATCGAGACGATCGCTTCGGTCGATTCCAGCTCGTCGGTCAGGCGCTTCATGCGGAGAAGCGAGCGGACGCGCGTGCGGAACTCCGGGATATCGAGCGGCTTTTTGATGAAGTCGTCGGCGCCGGCCTCGAGTCCGTCGAGGCGGTACCTGTGCTCCGAATTACCAGTGACGAGAACAACCGGCGTCAACCGCGTCAGGCTGCGCGCTTTCAGTTCGCGGCAGACTTCCACGCCGGACATCCCGGGCATCACCACGTCGAGCACGATCAGATCGGGCGGTTCCTCCGACGCAACTCGCAGCGCGTCGATGCCGTTGTGCGCGACACGCACAGTGTGGCCCGCCGCGACGAGCAAGTCGCGCATGCCCTTGGCATTGGGTTCGTAATCATCCACAACGAGCACTTTCGCGCTTTGTTCCATTGAGGTGACCGCTGCCTTAGTGCAAATGACAGACCGCCAGGACGTTCTGGAGGGCGTCCTTAAACCCAACTTGGCGCGGCGTTTAGGACACGGGTTCTCAGGCAGCACCCGCGGACACGTGAAATTGTGCGGAAGTTGGACAGTGACACGTGCAGAGTTGAAAGCGGAGACGAGGGCCTGCCGCACCCGTCAGAAGGCTTCCTGGACCATCAGATACACGCCTCGGTTTCCGCTTTCGCCGAACCCGACGTCGAACGCGAGATTGGTTTTCGATCGTTTGTTGAGGAGCAGCCGCAATCCCGCTCCTCCACCTGGAGCCAAGTTGTCGAAGAGACGCTCGCCCTCTTGATGGTTGGAAATCGTCGTCGTGTTGAAGAATGCCACGACACCGAGAAGCTCGTTGCGCGTCACCGGGCCCCGATACTCGAGCTCGAGGAACGCGAGCTTCTCTCCGCGAAAGTGCCCCTCGGCATAGCCGCGGCCCGAACGGCCGTACGAATCGCCGGCGGTCGTCGGCAGATCGAAATAGGGCGCGACACCGTCAACGACGAGGTCTGCGTACGCCCACATCGCAAGCCTGTGCCGGCGATCCGATGAGAGCGGAGCGTAGCTGCGCAGATCGAGGTTGACCTTCTCCCAGCTCGAGCTGCCGCCAAGCAGCCCGTCGATGTGCACACGATAGCCTGCGCGCGCGAGCCAGCCGCGACCAGGGTTGATGAAGCTGTCGCGGGTGTCCCACATGATCTCGACGCTCGGCCCGACCGACATCTGGGTGTCGAGCGGAAGACCGTTCGTGGTGCTGTAGACGTAGTACGGCGATTGCGGCCAGCTGTCTTCCGCGTCTTCGCCGGGCCTTACGTCCGTGTGGCTGTCGAAGTACAGGCCGCCACCTGCGAACAGATGCGGGCGCAGGCGGCGGTAGAGTGATTGATAGAGCCGGTAGAAATCGAATTTCGCGAGATCGCCGGTCGGCGAGCTGGTGTTCGTGCCCAGTCCAAAGGTTTCCTGAGAGGTCCACTGAAACCGGTAATCCCCTTCGAACAGCCAGCGGTCGTCGCCCCCGTACATCGTGGTGTGCGCGCCGATGCCTGCCTGTTTCTTGCTCGTGACGGTTGCGCTGACCACGTTCGACGAGATGCGCGTCGTAGCGGGATCGCCCCGGAAGAAGGCGACGTTCCCCGCCACACCGCCGATGACGCCGCTCGAGGGCTTCACACCGATGACCGGCGCGATCGCGCGCATCCTCGGCCGATCGCTGGCCGCCGGCGGGGGCGGCGGATCCTTGTGACGCAGCTTGCGAATCAGGTCGACCACGTCCATGGTGCTGACGAGGTCGGACTGCTGTTCAGCCGCGGGGTCGGCCGGCGCCTGGCACAAGGCTCGTTCGGGTGTCAGCGCCAGCGACGCCAACACAACCATGCCCGAACGGAGCCATCGAGGGGCTATGACACACCTACTCGACGCTGACGACCAGGGCCTGGGTGTACGTGATGTCGACCTTGTCGCCAACCTTCACGCCTTCGAGATTTTTCGGGTTCTCTACTTTGAACGACATCTTCGCGCCATCGGCTGCCGTGATCGTGACCGACGGGACCTTTGAGTCGATCGCCACGACGGTGACCGTCGCGGTCATCTGCTGCGAGAGCGTACCGCCCGGCTTCTCTCCTGGCGTCCGCACGAGGCCGCCTGTCTCCGACCCGGCGGGCTTCGCCGAACCGGGCTTCTGGATCGCGTAGACCACCGACTCGTAATAGCGGAAGTTGACCTTGTCGCCGACCTTGAGCTTGTCGAAGCGCGTCACCTCGGGTCCGCAGTACATCGTGTCGGACTCACCCTTGGCGTCGCGCAAGGTGACGAGCCGCGACTTGTAGTCGATGGCGGTGATGGTGAAGCTTTCGCTGACGGCGGCGCCCTGCGTCACCGGTTTCTGTGCGCTAACGGGCACGGCGGTCGCGACGAACGCGGCAACGGCAAGGGCGAGCATCAATTGGGTACCTGCGGAACGACTCATCATGTTTTTCCTCCTAAGAAGATGGCAAACGGACAGCACATCGCAAGAGGGGGGCCAGAAGGGGCGGAATTCCGGCACTTGCGTAAATAGTTGATGGCAAATCGCTTCGCCGATCGTGTGTCGGGCAGATTACCGAGGCGGCTCCACCATAGCGGAGCCGCCTACGGTATTCTGTGAGTACGCACGACAGCGCGCGCGACGGTTCGTGGGCGGTTCTAGGCCACCTCGATGCTGAAAATATAGCCGCTGTGCGGGCTTTCCAGACCCTTCCATCCGGGGTGGATGCCGGCGTCGCAGCTGATGAGCCGCCCCTCGTGCCACACCAGCCCGTGCGGATCGCACGATCCGGGCGCAAGCTCGACCGTCATCAGGTGCTGGCCGCTCCTGCCATCGTACTTGTTGATGGCCATCTTCCCTTCGGCATAGCTGGTGCTGTTGTTGCCGTTCACGACCCAGATGTTGTCCTCGTTGTCGAAGGCCACGTCGTGCAGGCGCGGTCTCTCCTCGGAGCTGATCCGGATCAAGACTTCGGGCGCCCACGACTTCGGATCGACACGCATGATGCCGCCCAGCCGCAGGGCCGCGATCCAGAGCTTGCCTTTGTGCCACTTCACGCCATGCGTCCCGCCGCCTCTGCCGTCGATGCTGAGTGGAATCTGGCGGTGCGAGATCTGCTTCGAGTTCTGGTCGACCTGGAAGATGCCATATGGCTCCGAGTTCGCCCCCATCCACACGCAGCCTTCTCCGTAGGCCATCCCGGACGTATTGCGCGACTGCGTCGTGACCGTCTTCACCAGCTTGCCGCTCCAGTCGACCAGCCATGCGGCCTCGCTGGGATCTTTCTCCACCGGCAGGTTGTACGTCTTGCTGTTGTCGGCGGTGATCTTCTGCTGGCCGATCCACAGCCCCCCTGGTGCGTCGGTCATGACGGCCAGCGCGTTGGGATACATGCCGGGCGACTTGAACATCCGCGTCGTCTTTCCAACGCGTGTCTGAACAGAGCCGCGGCCACCGCCGCGGCCGCCACCGCCCGCGCGATCCGGTGTGGCGCCACCCTGCTGAGCCAGCACAGCCGCTGCCGCTCCGAGGTTCAACGCGAGACCGGTCGCCAGAAATTCTCTTCGTTTGATTTCCATGGAATCACCTCTCAACGGTGTTGCCGATTCCGCAGGAACGCTGAATTTGACTAGAGGCCGACGTTATACCACACAACCGGGAGGCGTTATCATGTCGGCACCGCGCTGGAGGAAGCCGCCATGTTGACGCGCTGCTGGTCTGCGATTCTCGTCTCGATTCTGGTCGCGGGTGCCGCGGCGCAGGAGAGGCCCTTGCCAACGGTCGTCCTGGTCGGCGATTCCATCCGCATGGGCTACGCCCCGTTTGTGGCGAAGCTGCTCGACGGCAAGGCGATCGTCATCAGCGCGAAGCCGAACGGCGAAGACAGCGGCAACGTCCTCAGAAACCTCGACGAATGGGTCATCAAGGAAAGGCCTGCCGTCGTTCACCTGAACGCCGGCCTCCACGATCTGAAGCTGACGGACAAGGGCCACCAGGTTCCGCTCGCCGATTACGAGAAAAACCTGAAGGCCATCCTCGACCGCATTCGCAAGGAAACGAAGGCCACCGTCGTGTTCGCAACGACGACCCCGATTATCGACAACCTGCATGCGCAGCGAAAGGCGGGATTCGACCGTTTCGAGGCAGACGTGCAGAAGTACAACGCCACAGCGGTCTCGGTGATGAAGCAGGCCGGCGTGCCGATCGACGATCTGCACAAGCTGGTCGAGACCCGCGGCCGGGAAAAGATGATGGGGCCTGACGGCACGCATTACACGCAGGAAGGCTATGAGCTGCTGGCAGCAGCGGTGACGCAGAGCATCATCCGAAGCTTGCACCGGTAATCATCGGAGCTGCAGGCCTCGCGGCGATCAGATCTGAGCGTCAGGAGCGGCTAAGGGCGTTGCCGGTTCGCCCTCAGCCTTCCTGATGTGAACGCGCTACTTGCCGTTTCGGACGTAACTCACGCAGTCGCCCTGATTCTTGAAGGGCGTGAAGTCGAGTCGCACCAGATTCGTCCACGCGCCATTCTTGCAGCTGTCAGCAGTGGTGGGCAGTGCGAAGGTCGTGAACTTGACCGCGGGCACGTATGGCGCCCAATTGGAATCGGGGCGGAAGATCCCCACACCACCGGCGCCGCCGTCCGTGTACCAGGCCGCAACTTGCGTGTTCCAGTACACACCGTCCGGGTCGACGTCAGTGCCGACCGCAACCGGAGAAATGGCGTTGAGCCCAACGTTCAACGATTCGTAGGGACCTGGCGCTCCGATTGGCGCGTATCCCCAGGTGTTCGTGTTGTAGGCGACGCCGAAGATGAACTGCTCGGGCAAGTCGTAGTTCAACGGCCGCAGGTCAAACGTAATCGTGAATGCAAAGCCGTTGTAGCAGAGTGTATCCGCGGCTCGCCATGCAGTCCCGCCAGGGCATGTCGGATCAGCCGCCGGCCGCCATGGAATCAGGAAACTCTGGGTCACCGTCTGCACCGGCGTGTGCGCCGCCGCAGAGGTCTGGTCAAGGTAGATGTTCAATGTAATGGGATGTGTGTACCCGGCAGCGGGCATGGTCGGGTAGCTCGAGTGAAGCGACCAGCTGCTCATCAGCACGGTGGCATACCCTGTTCGACGTGGCGTATCGGCCTCGAGCTCGATCAGGTCCCCAATCTCTGAGGTTGCGCAACACTGGAAGCCCTGACTCACGACATTTGGCGGCGTCGGCGACGGAATGCTGTCGTACACGGCCGTGCCTTGTGCGAAGAGCGGCGCTGCGCCCGGAAGCAGAACAGTTGTGAGGGCCAGCGCCGGAAGCGTCCACATACAATTCTTCATGCAGGATCCTTTCAAATAGGAAGTGGCAAAGCCTTGATGCCGTGTTTTTCCGAACTGCAACGAGGGGTCCCTGCGGGGGTGAGGGCATGCTTGTACCACTTCACGTATCTGCGGGCAAGAGTAAACAGGCGAGAAGGCGCGTCATATTCGAAATCGTCCGTACTATCCGGATGGGTAATTGCATTCCCAGTCACCCGATCGAAATAATCCGGACGGCCAGCTGTCGCCCCGCCCCGAAAGGGGGGGTCGACAGAAGATCAAAACCTCAAAAGAATCCTCCGAAAATTGCCTGATCTTCTGATCTCCTGATCTTTTGTGTGACTTTGGTCGGGTGGCGCAGACTTTAGTGTGTTTTCCGATTGTGCGTAGTAAGTGCCCTAATTGCCCGCGGGAGCCGTCCAATTCACACGCACGCTGATGGGGTCGCGGTGATGCCTGCTACGGGCACCGAGAGCAGGAAGCGCTGTCCGTCGGGCTGCACGTCGTACGGAAACCCCACACCGCCAACCCCCACCGGGAGTTGGATCGGTGTCTGCAGCGTCAGCGTCGTCTGCTGAACGCTGAAGTCGGGAACCGTGGTTACGGACACGCCGATGAGACGGCCCTTCAAGTCGATGTAGTACAACTCCCGCCCGTCGCGGCGCCATCGCGGGGCCGAACCGCCCTCAGTGGAAATCTGCCAGCGGCCGCCACTGGGATCCGGAAACGGCTGCACGATGACCTCGTTCCTGCCCGACTCGTTCGACGTGAATGCGAGGAACCGGCCGCTGGGCGACAACGACGCTTCGTTTTCGCTGAAGTCGCCGTTGCGATACGGAAACGGTTTGCGGTTGCCGGTCAGCGGAAGCCCCCACAGATTCCAGCGCCCGTTCTGCCCCTGCCTGGCAAAGATGAGCACGCTCCCGTCGCTTGACCAGTTCATGCCGGGGGCCATGGGAAACTCGGCATCTGCGGCTTTGACTGTCTTGCCACCGCGATCCATCCACAGAAACTGTCGAGTGGGCGCGCCGGTACCCGGCTCGCGGTAGATGAGCGTAGCGGTGTCGGACACGGAAAACGCGCCCACCTGCTGGGCGACCTTGGCCACTCGCACGCCGAGCGCCAGGGCATCGCCGGTGAACTGCAGACGGTCGGAGTCGAACGGCTGTGCCACGAGCGTATCGCCACGGAGGAACAGCAGACGCCCCTGGCTGTACGTCGCGTTCGATTCGGCGGTCATCAGCCGTGTGCGAGATTTGGAATCGAGCGAGCCGATGAAGATCGCACGATTCTCCGGCTTCGCATTGCTCCAGGCGAGATACAGGAAATGCCTTCCATCGGGGAGGAACACGGGGTTATCGTGAAAGATCTCCTCGAGCGACGCGTCACGTTCGCTGACCTCACTCACCTCGCCTCCGGACGCGGAGACTCTGCGCAGGCCGTGATCGTTGCTGGCGAAGATGATGACGTTGTTGCGATTCCACGTCGCCCCGCCAATCTGGCCGCCAAGCGCGGTGAGCGTTTGCGGCGGCGCGCCCGTGACGTCGACCTTCTTCAGATTTCCATCCGCGGCGAAGACGAGGTATCGGCTGTCGGGAGACCAGGCCGGCGACATGGGCTGCGGCACGGTATTCTCGGTACCGGCCAACAGTCGCACGGTGGGGGCATCGAGCTCGCGAACCCAGATGCCGTCGCGGCCGCTCGGCGTCGCCGCTGCGAACGCAACGCGGCGGCCGTCGGGCGATATCGCGATATCGCTGAGGAAGCGCATCTGGGTAACGGGTATCTCGAAGTGCACTTCAGGAGGCGGCGCAGGCGAGGGACGGGTGTAGTACGCCGCGCCGCCCGCGACCACCGCGGCGCCAACGACACCGGCAGCCCACGCTGCGCGTTCCCACCGCGACCGCGAGCCCGCCGACGCGGTTTGCGCGATCTCCGGACGCGCCGTCAAGGCATCGTCGATCTCCAGCCGAGCCACTTCGATGCCGGACAGGCGCTGGCGTGGATCCTTCGCCAGGCACCGGCGCAACAAACGATGAACCGCCGGCGGAACCGAAGCGGGAATGGCCCCGAACTCGACATCGCGCTCGAGCACGCGCGCGAGGACATCGGTCACGTCGTCTCCGCCAAAAGCGCGCCGGCCGGTCAGCATTTCGTAGAGCACGCAACCGAACGCCCACACGTCCGAGCGCTTGTCGACGGCCTTGCCGCGCGCCTGCTCCGGACTCATGTACGAGGCGGTACCCAGGATGATGCCGGCGCCGGTGAGCAGCGCCGGCGACGTGATGGTCGGAGACATCGAAAGCGCGGAAGGATGACCTGGCGCGCCAGGGGCCGACGCCGCCGATCCGGCGGTGTCCATCGCCTTTGCCAGGCCGAAGTCCAGCACCTTCACCGTGCCGTCAGGCCGGACTTTGATGTTGGCCGGCTTCAGATCCCGATGAACGATGCCGAGCTCGTGCGCCGCTTCGAGCGCTTCGGCAATCTGCCGGGCGATGGCCAGCGTCTCGTTCACCGGAATCGGCCCCTGCGCAATGCGCTCGGCAAGCGTGGAACCCTCGACCAGCTCCATTACGAGCGCGCGGACACCGTCCGCTTTCTCCAGCCCGTAAATCTGCGCGATGTTGGAATGGTTCAGTGCGGCAAGCGTCTTCGCTTCGCGCTCGAAACGCGCCAGCCGTTCGGGGTCGCGAGCGAACGTGTCGGGCAGAACCTTGATGGCGACCTGACGCCCGAGGTTGGGATCGAGCGCGCGATAGACCTCACCCATCCCACCTTTGCCGATTTGGGTGGCGATCTCGTACGGGCCCAGCCGGGTGCCGGAAATCAATGCCAATGGGAAGCGGCGCAATTATAGTGGAACGGCTTGCCTCCCGGTGTAATCAGGACCATAGTGTCCTGACATGCAGGCCTTGCCCCGCGGCACAATCATCGACGATGTCCGGTGCCAGCAGGACGAGTCCCAGCACTACGCGCTCTACCTCCCCTCGTACTTCACCTCGTCACGCCAGTGGCCGGTCATTTTTGCCTTCGACGGCGGGGGCGGCGGCCGCGAGGGGGTCGAGCGCTATCGAGATGCCGCCGAGCAGTACGGCTACGTCGTGGCCGGCTCGAACAACTCGCGGAACGGGCCATGGAATGTGGGGCTCGACGCGGCGGCGGCGATGAGCGCCGACGTCAGGCAGCGGTTTGCCATCGATCCCAAACGGATGTACACGGCCGGCATGTCGGGAGGCGGACGCGTGGCGATCATGGTCGCGCAGAACTCACCCGAGATCGCCGGGGTCTTTGCCTCGAGCGCGGGGTACTCAACGGCCTTCCGCAGAGCCGAGCGCTTTCCCATCTTCGGCAGCGCCGGCACGGAAGACTTCAACTACCGCGAGATGCGCACGCTCGACCGGCTGATGACGAGCCCGCATCGTGTCGAGATTTTCGAAGGCGGCCACACGTGGCTGCCCGTCGAGGTGGCGACCAGCGGTGTCGAGTGGATGGAAATTCAGGCCATCAAGCGCGGTCTCCGCTCTCCAGACGCCGCGTTTGTTGCCGGCCTCTTCTCGAAACGAATGGCGCATGCCGACGCGCAGCCTGACGGCGTGTCGAAGCTGCGGGAACTGAAGCACGTCGCCGCCGATTTCGAGGGTCTCCGCGATGTCGACACCGTTGTCGCGTCGGCCGCCGCGCTCGAAGCGCGCAAGGACGTCGCGGACGCGGTGAGCGCGGAAGATGCCGAGGATGCGCGTGAGCTGCGGGTGCAGAACGAAGTCGATTCGCTGGTGCGGCAGTTGAACTGGCCGGAAGCGGCAGACGCCGCGCTCGCGAGCCTGCAGCCGATCGTGACGTCGCTCCTGGACGTCGCGCGCCAGGACGCCGACTCGCCCGATCGCCGCATCGCGCGGCGCGTGCTGGCGGGGTTGCGCGCGTCGAGAAGCAGCGTCGCGAATCGGAAGTATCAGGAGTGGATGCAGGAGATCAGCGTCCCGTCGCGTTCATCTGCCGCGCGATAAATGCCTTGACCATGTCGCGCGCGCGGTCTGTCTGCGGCCCCGGCTGGGCCACCCATTCGTGCGCACTGCCCTCGAAGAGCTGGTAGTCGCACTGGCCGCCGGCGGCCTTGTAGGTCTTCGCGAACTTCTCTTGAATCGCCGGGAGCACGTTGTCGTCGAGCGCTCCCTGCATGATGAGCATCGGCACGAGCGTCACCTTCTCGCGGCGCTCGAGAATTTCCTGCGGATTGCTCTCGTGGATCGTCTCCCACGGTTTGAAGAACGTCGTGTGGTTGGCGATCATGGGCTCGCGCTTCAGTCGTTCGGCGTTCTGGAACCTGGCGAACGGATCGCTGATCGGGGAACGCGCCGCGATGTACGCCACTTTCGCGTCAACCGTTCGGTGCCTCGGGCAGCGGAATCGCGTTGTAGCGCGCGTCGCCGGGGCGCATCGCCAGGAGCTCGGCCACGTGGCCGCCGCTCGAGCTGCCGTAGATGCCGATCTTCGACGGGTCGCCGTTCCAGGACGCCGCCTTTGATTTGAGCCAGCGCACGGCGTAGTTGGCGTCCTGCACGCACGCCGGGTACGGCGCCTCTGGCGCCAGCGTCATGTCGATCGCCACGACGAGGACGCCGCTCGCGGCCAGCGCCCGATCCATCGGTTCTTCCGCGCGGCGATCTTTGGCGTTCCAGGCGCCGCCATGGAGATCGAGAACAGTGGGGAACGGCCCTGCGCCATTCGGCCGATAGATGCGGGCCATCAGCATCCGTCCCGCCTGATTGCGGCGAAGCTCGACTTCGCTGACCGCGATCTCCAGCCTGGCGGCGGGATCGTAGGTGACCGCCCGGGCCTCCGCCGGGGCGGCGGAACCAAACCCGTGCACGGCTGCGCCAACGGCCGACATCTGGATGAGGAAGTCGCGGCGGTCGAGAAGATGCTTCTGCATGCGCACACTATGGGGCATCGCCCCCTGTGCCGGCAAGCGACAATCTTCAGGCCGCTGGCGATTGGCGCCGCAGCGCGTTCAGTTCACGCGCGCCGGCTCTCCATCGCGTAGTGAATGAGCGCGGCGGTTCGATAGATGCCGTGCACGAACTTCCCGTACGGCAGCGTCACGAAGAGCGCGAGCACCGCGCCGAGGTGCACGACAAGAACTGCGCTCATGACCGCCCGCTCGCGAAGCGCCAGCAGCAGAAATCCGGTCAGGCTGGTGAGGAACAAGAGCGCGATGAACGACTCGTCCAGGCCGCGCTGGCCGGGATCGCCGAGCGCCGGGTCTCGTCTGCCCTCGCAACATCAGGAGCCCGGCCGGCCCGATGAGCAGTCCCGCGCCGCCCGCCATCCCGAGAAGAACGGGAAGGCTGCCGTAAGCGATACGGCGCCAGCCATCCGAACACGATGTGATAGAGGGCCGCCACCGACGTCGACGCAAAACACAGCAGGAATCCGTAGAACGTGCAGTGGTGGAACCAGCGTCGCAGCGGTGCGCGCTGCTCTTCCGCCGAGGTGCAATCGACACCGCCGCCGTGCAGGTGCCGAAGCGTCAGCACATCACGCGAGCGCGCGGGCCAACGTCGGCAGCGCTCGGGCTGTGTGCGTCGCCGCGCCCGCACGTCGCGCCAGAACCGGACGACGCCGATCCAGATCGCCGCAACGACGAACAGAAAGACACGCCTCCGAAGAGCGCGACCATGACGTCGTGCGGAAGGACGGCGTAGAAATCGCCGGGGCCAACCGGCCGAGGGAACACACCCTCGTTGACGATCAGAACGGCGGCGACCATCACCGCGATCAGTCCGGCGGCGAGAACGAGGCCGGTCAGCAGGTTGTGATGCCTGAAGGCGCTCGACAGGAAAGACGGCCAGCAATAGGCCTCGTACGAATGCGCGCGAATCTCCGCCATCGTCCTCGGCACGTTGATGCCGAACTCGTGCGGCGGCGCGTACTGGCAGGCGTAGAGACACTCGCCGCAGTTGTGGCACAGGTTGGCGAGATACGCGAGATCCGCCTCCGCAAACGTCAGGCGGCTCTCCATCGCCGGAAACACCGGACAGAACTGCTCGCAGTACCGGCACGCATTGCAGACGGTCATCACGTGCTCGCCGTGCGCGATCGGGTCAGCGTGCGGCATGCCGCGCCGCCTCCTCGCCGGCGATGCGGCCGAACACGGTGCCGATGGTCATGCCAACGCCGGCGATGTACCCCTTCCGCAGGATGTTCCCCGCCATGATTTCTCCGGCCGCATAGATGTTGCGCGCGGGTTCTCCTCCGGTCATCAGCACCTGCGCGCGCTCGTTCACCTTCAGACCGAGATAGGTGAACGTGATCCCGGGGCGGAGCGGATAGCCCCAGAACGGCGGCGTGTCGATGCGCTGCGCCCAGTGCGTCTTCTCGGGGTTCACGCCGACGGTCCGGCAGTCGTCGAGGACGGCGTGGTTGAACGATCCGGGGCGCACCGCGCGATTGAAGGCGTCAACGGTCGCCTCGAGCTTCTCGGGCGGCAGGTTCAGCTGCGTCGCAAGCTCTCTGATGGAGCTCGCCGCTTTCGGCGGAAACACCGACGGCATGAATTGGCCGACCGCCTTGGCATCGACGATCGAAAACGCAATCTGATCCGGCTGCCGGGCGACGAGCCTTCCCCAGATGGCGTAGCGCTTCGGCCAGAAGTCCTCGCCCTCGTCGTAGAAGCGTTCGGCATGCTTGTTGACGACGATGCCGAGCGAGAGGCAGTCGAGCCGCGTCACGATGCCGCCGTCGAACTTCGGCGCGCGCGCATCGACGGCGACGGCGTGACACTCGCGCGCATCGCCGACCGGCTGCGCGCCGGCGTCGAGCATCAGCCTGAGGAGCGTGCCCTTGTTGTACGGCGTTCCGCGGATGATGAAGTTGTCCGCCGCGTCGCCCCAGATCTCGCGCAGCCAGTCGAGATTGGACTCGAACCCGCCTGTCGCCATCACCGCGGCCCTGGCGCGGATCGTCCGATCGCGGCCGCCGGTCTGCACGGTCGCGGCGCGGAACTGCCCATCGACGCAGCTCGAGGCCGACGACCTCGGCGTCGTACACGACCCGAATCCCGAGACGCTCCGCGGCGGCGTAGTAGCTGTTCATGAGCGCCTTGCCGCCGCCCAGAAAGAACGCGTTGGTGCGAGCCAGATGCAGCGTGCCGCGCAGGGGCGATTGAAAACGGACACCGAATCGCCGCATCCACTCGGGACAGCCCGCCGATCCGCGAATGACGAGACGCGCCAGCGCTTCGTCGGTCTCGGCCCGCTGACGCGCAGCAGGTCGGAGAGAAATTCGTCTTCAGAGTACGAGTCGGTCAGCAGCTGGCTGGGCGTCGGCGTGCATGCACCGGAGGTTGCGCGTGTGGCGACTGTTGCCGCCGCGGAAGTGGCGCGGCGCGCTCTCGACGACAATGACGCGGGCGCCCGCTTCGCGCGCGGTCAGCGCGGCGCACAGGCCCGCGTTGCCGCCGCCGAGCACCGCGACGTCGTAGATGTCCTGCTGGTCGTCGACCGGAGGGCACGGACGGCAATTGTAAGGGTCTACGCCTCGCCGCGCGGCGGCATCCACCGTGCGAGCAGGCGAGGCGCCGCAAGCACCGCGACGGCCACAACCAGGAGAGCGGCGCTGATCGGCCGCGTGACGAAGACCGAGAGATCGCCTTCGCTGATCGCCACGGCTCGGCGGAACTGCTGCTCCGACATCGGTCCGAGAATCAGGCCGATCACCGCCGGCACCATCGGCACGTCGTTCGCGCGCATCGCACAGCCGACGACACCGATCGACGTACAACACGACCAGATCGAGCATCGATCGGTTGAGGCTGTACGCGCCGAGCGACGCCAGCACGAGGATGACGCCGAAGAGCAGCCGCCTCGGCACCAGCATGACGCGCGCCCACACACCGGCGAGCGGCAGGTTCAGGACCAGCAGCATCACGTTGCCGATGAAGAGGCTGGCGATCAGCGTCCAGACGAGGTCGGGCCGCGAGGCGAACAGCAGCGGACCCGGCTGAAGGCCGTACTGCTGAAACGCCGCGAGCATGATCGCCGCCGTCGCAGACGAGGGAAGACCGAGCGTCAGCAGCGGCACCAGCACGCCGGCGGCCGCCGCGTTGTTGGCGGCCTCGGGGCCGGCCACGCCTTCGATGGCGCCGTGCCCGAATCGTTCGGGCTCGCGGCTCAGCCGCTTCTCGACCATGTACGAAAGGAACGTCGGGATCACCGAGCCGCCGCACGGCAGCACGCCCAGCGGGAAGCCGATGGCCGTTCCGCGCAGCCAGGGCTTCCACGATCGCTTCCAGTCGTCGCGGCTCATGCCCGTGAAGTCGTGCAGCGTGACGACCTCCATCTCATCGCGGCCGTGACGCCAGGCCTGAAACAGCGTCTCCCCCACGGCGAACAGTCCGATCACGAAGATGACGACATCGATGCCGTCGAGCAGTTGCGAGATACCGAACGACAACCGCGCCTCGCCGGTCAGTTGGTCGATGCCGACCAATCCGAGCGCCAGGCCCAGGAAGAGGCTGAAGAGCCCTCGGGCGATCGACGAGCCGAGCAGCACCGACACGGTGGTGAACGCGACGACCGTCAGCGCGAAGTATTCGGCCGGCCCGAAGCGCAGCGCGAACGATGCCAGCGGCGGTGCGAAAAACGTCGAGCGCCAGCGTGGCGAGCGTGCCCGCGACGAACGATCCGATGGCCGCGGTCGTCAGCGCCGCCGCTCCGCGGCCCTGGCGCGCCATCATGTGGCCGTCGATGGCGGTGACGATCGACGCCGTCTCGCCCGGCGTGTTCAGCAGGATGCTGGTCGTCGACCCGCCGTACATCGCGCCGTAGTAGATGCCGGCGAACATGATGAACGCGCTGGTCGGTTCGAGGGTGAATGTCACCGGCAGCAGCAGCGCGACGGTCAGCGCAGGGCCGATGCCCGGGAGCACGCCGACCGCAGTGCCGAGCGTGACGCCCGCCAACGCCCACGCGAGGTGCGGCAGTGTGAGCGCGCTGGCAAACCCTGGCCGAGCGCGTGCAGTGTGTCCATGGTAGCTGCGTCGGTCGCGCAATGGCGCTCAGAACCAGCGCGCGATGAAGCCTGCAGGCAGCGTCACGTTCAGCACGCGAACAAACAGAAGGTACGCGCCGGTCGAGACGGCGAGCGCGAACAGCGCATCGCGTCCAGGGTGCTGACGGTCGAACGCCCGTGCCGTCAGCCAGAAGAGCGCTGCAGACGCCAGCACGAATCCGGCCTGCTCCATCAGCGCCAGGTCGAGGGCCATGCCGGCGGCAATCAGCGCGACGCGATCGTCCATCGTCGATCGTCGATCGCTTGCCCGCCGTAGCGCGAAGCGCGAAGGTGCGGCTCGCGCGACGCTGCGCGATGCCGCGCGGCTCGAGCCAGTCTCCAGCACCGCTGCGCCGACCCAGAACACGAGACCGGCGAGCACCAGCAGGGGATACACACCGGCGGTGCGTGGTGTCGTTTCGCCCGGTCCCAACCCGAGCTTGGTCAGGATCGCGCGCACGCGCTGGTCTTCGGCTTGAGCGAATCGGGCGAACTCGTCGCCCGCCAGATAGCGATCGATCCAGCGATAGCGCTCGAGCTCTTGACGCCATTCGGCCGACCGCACCATCGCCTCGACGGCCCTCTCGAGACGCTCCCGATCGACAGGCGCTGATGCCGGGCGGCGCGACGAGCGAGCGCCAGTTCTCGAGCTCGACGTCGACACCCTGCTCGCGAAGCGTCGGGGTCGCAACGCCGGGCAACCGCTCGGCGCTCGAGATGCCGAGCACGCGCACGGTGCCCGCCTCAATCTGCGGAGCGAACTCTGCCAGGCCGTTGATGCCCGCCGACACCTGTCCGCCGAGAATCGCAGACATCGATTCGCCGCCGCCGGAGAACGCGATGTAGTTGACACGCCGCGGCGACACGCCGACGGCATCGGCGACGAGTCCGGCCAGCATCTGATCGGTGCCGCCCGCCGATCCGCCTCCCCACGAAATCGACTCGGGCCGTTCCCGGAACGCTCGAACGAGATCGTCGCAGCGATCGGAACGGTGACGCCGCAGGAACCACGATGACTTCGTATTCGCCTGTCAGCCGCGCGATGGGCGTGACGTCGCGCAGCGTCACCGGCGATGCGTGCGTGACGATCGCGCCGAGCATGATCAGACCCGAGACCATCACGACGTCGCCGTTCCCGCGCTCGGCGCCGATGAACCGCGCGAGGCCGATCGTGCCTGCCGCGCCGGGAATGTTTTCGACCGACGAGGTGTGAACGATGCCGGCGCGCTGCAGGACCTGCTGCATGACGCGGGCGGTCTGATCCCATCCGCCGCCCGGCGCCGCGGGCGCGATGATCCGGAGGTGCTGGTAGACGGGCTGTGCCGCAGCGGGCGCCGCAACAGCGCCGACGATCAGCGCGACACTCCAGATCGAGCGAACGAGTCGAAGATGAAGGCCCAAGGATCAGATCACGGCGCGACGCAGGCGAAGTTCGCCGTTTCGTCGATGCTCCCCGTGCCCTTGTAGCGTGCGACCTGCGGATACGGACAGAGCGGACGCGTACGGGTCACCTTCCCCGCGGTGATCTTCGTCGCTTCGATCCGCTGCGGCAGCTGTCCGTTGTCGACCCAGGCATCGAGCGCGCTCATCATGTCAAACGTGTCCGGCCCTTCTCCGCCGCCACAGTGGCCCATCCCCGGCACCATATACAGACGCAACCACGTGGATCCGCTGTCTGGCGCCTTTGTCGCACGGAGCGCGCTGGTGTAGAAGTTGACGCTCGCCTGCGGGGCGATGCTCGGATCGCTCCAGCCGTGATACATGAGGAGCTTGCCGCCACGCGCGGTGAATGCCGTCAGGTTCGGATCGACGGCCGACAGCGTGCCGTGACCAGCCTTTTCGGCAATCGCGAGATCCCGCTCGAGATCGAACGTCCGCCAGTTCCAATTCGGATTCTTGAAGATGACGTACTTGAAGGATTCCAGAGCATTCACGTACGGGTCCGGACCGCCGAGCATGCGCGTCCACCCGAGTTCGGTGCCCGGCTCGAAGCCGGGGAAGATCAGCTCGCCGGTGCGACGATTCTTCACCGGGCTCATGACGACCTTGGCGGCTTCGAGCTGCGCCGCAGTCAGGCAGTTCGGACTGTCAGCGCCACGGCACGCGAGCACGGACGGATCGAAGCGGCAGCGCGTCGGACTCTCGATGAGTCCATCATTGACACCGTCGAGCGTGTCGCACGCATCCAGCACCGCCTGATGGATGATGCGATGTTTTTCCGGCGGGATGAAGCTGGCCTGATCCTTGAACATCGCCTGAGTCATCCAGACGCGCCAGGCGTCGAGGTGGGTCTTCGGATTGGCGGCGGCGCCGGCAACAATGCCCTCGAAGTCGTCTGGGAATCGCTGTGCCTCGACAAGGGCCTGCCGTCCGCCGGTCGAGCAGCCGTTGAAGTACGAGCGCTTCGCATCCGTGCCGTAGAAGGCGTTGACGATCGCCTTGCTCTTGACGGTCATCTCGTGCACGGACCGATAGGCGTAGTCGATCAGTTTCTCGGGATGGCCGAGAGCGAAGCTCGCTGACGCGCCGGTGTGTCCAGTGTCGGTTGAGCTCGTCGCGTATCCATCGAGCAGGGCTCGAGCCATGGCGGCGTACGCGATTGAACCGGCCCACCCGCCGTTTCCTACCGCTTGGTACTTCCCGTTCCACCCGGACACGGGAAGCCACACTTCAACTTTGATGTCGGAATCGGTCGTCGGCTTGATCGTGGCGGCCACGCGGCAGAAGGCCGGCAGCGCGCTGAATGTCTGTCCGCCTCCTCCGGCTGCCGGCGGGGAGAATCCGCCCTGGGTGACTGACTGCGCCATGGTAATCGTCATGCCGGGCAGCTTCAGCGCCGACAGGCTCTCGCACGAACCGGCGGCGGTCAACGCCTCGATCGGAACGCAAACGGCCACGCACACTGCCAGGAGCGCGCTCGTCACCAGCTTCATGGGATCTCCTCCGCGGGGATGATACATCCCACTTCTATTGACGGCGGAACTATCCTCACTTACTGTCTTCCTACGCAGCTGACATCCGAAAGATAGAGGTGGCGCCGTGGCGCGATCGAAGCAATCTGAACCGACATCCATCGAGCGGCGGCGGTTTCTGCGAAGCGGTGCGATGGTCGGCGCGGCCACACTGATGGCCTCCGCCGACGTCGTCAGCGCTCAGCAAGCGACGCCACCCGAGACCGCTCGCCCACCAGCCACGCCCGTCATGACCGCGGCGGCCGAAGCGACGCCGCCACCGGAAGACGACGGGCTCACGACCGACAGCGCCGGGTCCGACTTCATGGTGGACGTCATCAAGTCGCTCGGGTTCGAGTACATCTGCGCCAATCCCGGTTCGAGCTTTCGCGGTCTCCACGAATCGGTCATCAACTACGGCGGCAATCAGAAGCCCGAGCTCATCACCTGCTGTCACGAAGAGTCGTCTGTGGCGATGGGCCACGGCTACTTCAAAGTTGACGGCAAGCCGCTGGCCGTGATGGCGCACGGCACCGTCGGCCTGCAGCATGCGGCGATGGCGATCTACAACGCGTGGTGCGATCGCGTGCCCGTGTACATCATCCTGGGCAACTACGCCGATGCCGCGACGCGGCGCGGCGCCGAGTGGTACCACGGTGCGCAGGACGTCGCCGCCATGGTTCGCGACTACACGAAATGGGACGACACGCCGTGGTCGCTCGGCCATTTCGCCGAGTCGGCGGTGCGCGCGTACCGGATCGGCATGACGCCGCCGATGGCGCCGGTGGTCATCGTCGCCGACGGCCCGCTTCAGGAGGACGGCATCAAGGACCGCGGCCAGCTCTCGATTCCGAAGCTCACGATGCCGACAGCTCCTCAAGGCGACGCGGCCGCGGTGGCGGAGCTGGCGCGACTACTGGTCGCCGCCGAAAATCCCGTGCTGGTCGCCGATCGGCTCGCGCGGACGCCCGCTGCGATGCCGCTGCTCGTGGAGCTGGCGGAGACGCTGCAGGCTGCCGTCATCGACAAGGGCGGACGGATGAACTTCCCTTCGCTCCACCCTCTCAATCAGTCGGAGCGGGCCAACGCCGTCATCGCCACAGCGGACGTCGTCCTGGGCCTCGAGGTGACAGACTTCTGGGGGACCGTCAACGCGATGCGCGATCAGCAGCATCGCACGCAGCGACGGCTCACCAGGCCGGGCGCCAAGCTCGTCACGATCACAACCGGCGAGCTGTATGTCCGGTCGAATTACCAGGACTTCCGTCGGATGGCTGAGGTTGACCTCGCGATTGCCGCCGACGGAGAGGCGACGCTCCCGGTGCTGATCGAAAGCGTCAAGCGGCTCCTGACCGCCGATCGCCGGCGCGCCTTCGAACAGCGCGGGGCGCAATTGGCCGAGGCCAGACGAGCCACGCTCGAACGTGCGCGGCTCGCGGCCTCGTACGCCTGGGACGCGAGCCCCGTGAGCACCGCCCGCTTGTGTGCGGAGCTCTGGGCGCAGATCAAACACGAGGACTGGTCGCTGGTGTCGAGCTACTACAGCGATGGTGGCGGCTGGCCCAGGCGGCTGTGGGATTTCAACAAGCCCTATCACTGGCTGGGCGATGCCGGCGGCGGCGGAATCGGGTATGGCGCGCCCGCTTCGGTCGGCGCCGCGCTCGCCAACAAGCGACACGGCCGGTTGTCTGTGGCCATTCAGACCGACGGCGATCTCATGTACGCGCCCGGGGTGCTGTGGACCGCCGCGCACCACAAGATTCCGCTCTTGAGCATCATGAACAACAACCGCGCGTACCACATGGAAGTGATGCACGTACAGCGCATGTGCAACCGGCGCAGCCGGGGCGTCGATCGCGGTCAGATCGGCAGCATGCTCTCCGATCCCAACATCGACTTCTCGAAGCTCGCGCAGGGACTGGGTGTGCACGCGGAGGGGCCTATCACCGATCCAAAGGATGTCGGGCCGGCGATTGCGCGCGCCCTGGCCGTGGTGAAACGTGGCGAGCCGGCGCTCGTCGATGTCGTCACGCAGGCGCGCTGAGAGGCCTGCGTCCATCGATCATGATGATGATGAAATTGAGACATTGGCGCGCTACAGCGATTGGAATTTCTCTCGCGGGAATCGCGGTGCTGTCGTCCGCTCGGGCCGCCGCGCAGAACAAGGCCGCGCCGCCTGCAGAGACAGCGGGCACCGCGCCGGTTGGCAACGCCGTCAATGGCAAAGCGCTCTACGGCAGGATTGGCTGCTATCAGTGCCACAGCGAACAAGGGCAGGGAGGCACGCAAGGGCCCCGGCTCGGGCCGAGGCCGATTCCTTACCAGGCGTTTCTGAGATATCTGCGCTCGCCGAGAGGCGAGATGCCGCCGTACAAAGCGAAGGTGATGTCCGACCAGGACGTCGCCGACGTGTATGCATTCCTGCAGGCGCTGCCGCCTCCCCCACCGCTCAATAGCCTGCCGTTGCTGCAGCCGTAGGAGCTACACGACCAGAATCCGGAATCCGCTATAGTGGCCTTTCCCTGAGGAGGTGTCGTGCGCGGGCTCTCGCTGTGTCTCCTGGCGGCGCTTTTCATCGCGAGTTCAGATGCCGGAGCGCAGAGTGCGCCCGGTCAATCGCGTACCCTCCGCGCCGCGTTTCTGGCGGCCAATCCCGCGATGACCGTGAAGGATCCGGTCACCGGCGCTGTTGGTGGGCCGGCCGTCGAGCTGGCACGGGAACTGGCCCGCCGGCGTGGCGTGGACGTCACCCTGATCGGCGTCCAGACACCTCAGAACGTGATCGATGCCGTGCGAAATGGCGACGCCGACATCGGACTGGTTGCCTACAACCCCGAGCGCGAAGGGCCAATCCTCTTCTCCCAGCCGTTCATGCTGGTGCTACAGACATTCGTCGTCCGTCAGGATTCGCCGCTTCAGTCCGTGAAGGAGATCGACCGTCCGAATCAAAAGATCGCCGCCCGGCGAGCGGACTCGATGGCTCTGCATCTGGCGCGCACGCTGAAGCAGGCTCAGCTCGTCGAAATCTCCGAAGCCGCGGGCACCGAGGGCATCCAGGGTGTGCTGAATAAGGAGTGGGACGCGTTCGGCACGAACCGCCAGCGGCTGACCGAGGCCCTTCGAAACGCACCTGGACTGCGTCTGCTCAAGGACGACCTCTACGGCGTCGAGCAGACCATCATCGTGCCGAAAGGGGCTGAGGCAGATCTGAAATCTATCAATCAGTTCATCGACGACATCCGGACGTCGGGATTTCTTCGCCAAACGATCGAGCGGAGTGGCATCATCGGGATCGCGGTCGCGCCGGCAGCCATCAAGTAAGCGCGGACGTATTGCTCGCGCGAACCTTCGACGCGATCTTCTCCGTGTAGAAGAAATTTTTCTTTCGGAGCCAGATGCGCAGGAGATCGGGCCGCACGAAGTATCCGACCGTATCGCCGGTTTGCTGCTCGCCCAGGATCTGCGAACTCGTGAGGAGCTTCAGAGCCTGTGAGCAGTCGCTGTGCGTAAGGCCCGCGCCAAATGATTCCTCGCAGGTTTCGACGATCTTCTCCCACACCACGATCTGTCGTTCCCCTTCAGCCAGACTCGCAATTGAGAGCAGCAGTCTCCACGGAACCCCATCTTCCAGTTCCTGGAAGTCACTGTACAGCAGGCGCACTTGCGGCTCTTGAACGACATCGACCACGGCGGTGACATCGTCCCGCGTGATGATCGATCGGTCCTCGTTCCGTGCCCTTTCAACAAGCTCGTAACACAGATATTGAACGACGTATGGATACAGGCCGCTGAGGGTCAGAATGTGATCAACTGCCGCCGGTTCGTATGAGAATCTGCCGAGCACCGGCTCTTCGATCAGACGCCGGGCACTGCCCTCATCGAGAATGCTCAGCTCGATCGGCACCATCAGCTTGAGGAGCTGGGTGTCAAGCTTGTTGTCCAGCAACTGGATCTGATACCGGCCGCAACACAGGAGCTGGAGGTGCCCTTCCTTGACGAGCGAACCCAGGAACCTGATAAATCCCGAGTCCAGGGGATGTCGAGTCGTTTTCTGGCGCTCGGCTTTCTCGAAGGCTATCCGGATGTCCTGGAATTCGTCGATATACAGGAGTGCCCGCCCGTACCGGCTGGCGAACCCGCGTAGAAGGTTCCGCATGAGACCCCGGATCGCTCCCGGGTCGTTACCGGTTCTCAAGACCTGTCGCGCCTGTTCGCGAACCTTTTTGTAATCGACGACGTTCAGATCGTCACAAAAGCGATCGATCATCGTTTCAAAGAAATCGATGTAGCTCGTCAACGTTTCGCACGACTCGTACATGTCGATACGGATGTCCCGCAGCCGGACGTTGGACGGCTTCAGTTCGCGGTCGAGCGCCTCTTTGACGAGCGATGTCTTGCCCACGCGTTGAAGACCGTACACGACAACGCTTCGACCTTCTTTCAGGGCGTTGATCAGTCGCGTCATTTCGAGTTTGCGCCCGAAAAAGTGTTCCCCCATGGCCGGACGCTCGAAGATATACGGATTGGCCAGCTCTGCCGCCTCGGCCGGGGGTCCGACGCTGATGGAGGAAACCGCGCGCTCGCGCTTAGTCCCGGTTATTCCCCATATCAATCTTTCGAGATTCGTCTCGAACGTGGTGTCATCCAGGAATTCGACCCAGTTTCGAGTCGACAGGAATCCCGGCAACTCTGCCTTCCCAAGGATGACGGGGATGACCTGAAGCGGGCGATCCTTCTGTTTCGCCAGGGTAACAGCCCGGTGATATTCCTCCGACACCCATTGAGAGCGGATGCCATCTGGCGACACCACGAGGACGCACGATTTGCACATCTCGAGACCGGCCTCGAGATCGGCGACGATCGAGTTGCCCGGTCGAATCTGCTCTCGATCGACCCAGATGTTCAACCCGTGCGCCTCGAGCGCCGTCTTCAGTCTGATCGCCCAGTCGCCATCGGCAGGTCCATAGGATAGAAAGGCGTCAAACTTGTATTTCCTGGTCACTGCTCGAGCGACTGGGACCTTCCCGGCCCGCCGGTTGCGTGGGCGTGGAGCCTTGAGCGCGTCTTCCAGTTCAATTCGCGCGTCGCCGATGTCGCGCAGCCGCTCGCGTGGATCCTTCTTCAAACAGCGTCGCAGCAGCTCGACGATTCGCGGTGGCATCGACGCCGGCAGCGCCGTCCAATTGGGCTCCTTCGTCATGACCGCCACGACAAAATCCGTCGGATGCTCACCTTCGAAGGCATGCCTGCCGGTCAATATCTCGTAGAGCACGCAGCCGAAGGACCAGATATCGGCGCGCTTGTCGATGGGTCTACCACGCGCCTGCTCCGGACCCATATAGGCCGCGGTGCCGACGATCAATCCCTCGCGCGTCGTCTCGAAATCGGCGGTCGTGGCCTGAGAGGGGTCGGCGCCTCCGCCCCCATCACCGACGGCCTTCGCAAGGCCGAAGTCGAGTACCTTTACCACGCCCTCAACTGTGATCTTGATGTTCGCCGGCTTCAGGTCCCGATGGATAATCCCGAGCTCATGTGCCGCTTCCAGCGCTTCGGCGATCTGCCGGGCGATCGACAGCGCGTCAGCGATTGGCATCGGGCCTCGTGTGACCATATCGGCCAGCGTCTCGCCCTCCACCAATTCCATGACCAGCACGTGCATGCCGCTGGCTTCTTCAAAGCCGTGAATGGCGGTGATGTGGGGATGATTCAGCGCTGCCAGCACGCGCGCCTCGCGCTCGAATCGACGGACTCGTTCTGGATCGGACGTGAAGGCTCTTGGCAGAACCTTGATGGCCACCTCGCGCCCGAGCCTGGTGTCCCGCGCCCGGTAGACCTCGCCCATCGCACCCGCGTCGAGCAGCGATTGAATCCTGTAGGAGCCGAGTTGCTGTCCGGTGAACAGCGAGCCGGCCTCTCCTGCCGTAGCTTTCGCCGCCGCCTCCACAAACTCCTCATGGGCGAGCAACGATTCGACTTGTTGCCGCAGCTCCAGGTCGCCGGCACACTCCTTCTCTAGAAACGCAGCTCGTTCAGTTGCGTTGCGTGCCAGCGCCGCATGAGCCAGTTGCGCGATTTGCTGCCAGCGTTCAGGCGTCATGAGGTCAATACACCCAATCAGCGGGACGAGTTCATACGCTCAGAGACGACCACAGGCGTACGGGCGACGAGTTGTCGAGGAAAGAGGCTGGATTATACGTCGGTTCTTTGAGCTACACTCGCGTCACAGAACACGCTGCCCGGCGGCCGCCGGGCAAAGAAATTGGAGAAGGAAAAATGAAGCGACTATTTGCCGTCGGCGTTCTGACCGTCCTGGTGGGGCTGACCGCCGGTCTGGCACAGGACGCGCCGGCTCCGGCGCAGCCGGGTCAGAATCGGCGGGCCAGCCGCAACGATCCGCATATCGTTCCGCCCCGCGCCACGCCCAATCTGCAACCGCCCAAGGCGCCGCCGCTGCCGTACCACTTCGTTACTCAGCCGGCGCCGATGCCGGGTCAGAAGTTCGGCAACGTGTCGGGGGTGGCGTTGACGCCCCAGGGGCATCTGCTGGTGTTCAACCGGAACCCCGTCATGACGATGCTGGAGTACGACGCGCAGGGGAAACTGCTCCGCACGTTCAATCCCAACATCGCCATCAACCCGCACGCGTTGCGGGTCGATCGCTACGGCAACATCTGGATTCTCGACGCGTTTCTGAACGTGCTGTGGAAGCTGAAGGCAAACGGCGAGCCGCTGATGACCGTGGGCACGCGCGGCGAAGTCGCGAAGTGGGACGAGACGAAATGGAATGGGATGTTCAACCAGCCCATGGATGTCGCGTTCGACAAGGACGACAACTTCTATGTCGTGCAGGGTCATGGCGGGACGTCCTCGCCGCCCGACTGCACTTACTGTGCAACCTACGAGACCGCCACACCGCCGGTGACGCAAGGATCCGATCCGCGGGTGTTCAAGTTCGACAAGAACGGTAAATACATCACGAGCCGGGCGCTTCCCCACGCCGACGGTACCTATCCCACCATCCACGGCGTGGTCGTCACGCCGAAGGGAGAGTTGTGGGTCACCGATCGGCAGGTGCGCAAGATCCTGGTGCTCGATACCAATCTCAGTCCCCTTCGGGAAATTCAGCAGCCGATGCTGACGAGCGGCCTGTTCGTGGACGCGAAGGGGCACATCTGGATGTCGTCGGGGATGGACGGGATGATCGCGTCGCTCGACGACAACGGCACGATCACGGGCTGGCTGGGCAAAGGCGGACGGGATGCGGAGGGCGCGACGTCGAACCTGATCGGCGAAGCGCATTACCTGGTGGTGACGCCGGATCAGAAGACGATCTATATTGCGGATACTGTAAACGCCAAGGTATTGAGGCTGGAACATGACTGAGGCCGTTCTGACAGAAACCGATTTGCTCGCCCTGCTCGACCGTTTCGCCGCCGCGTGGAACCGGCACGATCTCGACGCGCTGATGTCGATGATGACGGACGACTGTGTGTTCAAGGCCTCGGCGGGTCCTGACGCCGACGGCGAGCGCAACGAGGGGCGGCAGGCGGTGCGCGCCGCGTTTGCGGCCGTGTTCGACGGATTTCCCGGACGCACACTGGGCCAACGCGAGGCATGTCGTCACCGGTGACTCGCGGGGTGTCGGAATGGACGTTTAGCGGCACGCGCAAAGACGGTCAGTACGTGGAGGTGACCGGCTGCGATCTCTTGACGTTTCGCGACGGCCGGATCGCGGTCAAGAATGCGTACCGCAAGAATCGCCCGGCGATGTCACGGCCGCCGGCTCGGTCGTAGCTCGACCAACTTTCCTGCATGCTAAGATGATGGGCTGTAGTTCGCCCTCCGTGCGTCCCCATCGTCCAGAGGCCCAGGACACGGCCCTTTCAAGGCTGAAACACGGGTTCGAATCCCGTTGGGGACACCACCTCCCTCACATTCGTTCGGTCGATGGTGTCCGACCGTGCTCAGTCACGCCGCGAATGCTTCGCATTCGCGAGCGGGGCGATCCCGGGTCTGGTCCACCATCCTTCGCTCATGAATGCACGCGAAGGATGCCCCGCCACCGAATGAGCTACGGGTCGGTAAACCAAGTCAGTCTGACGTTGCGAAGGATGCGCCGTAGCGTATCGGTCGTCGTCAGTTTCGAATGACCCAACCATCGCGAGACCCCATGCAGAGGCCAACCGGCTTCAAGTTTTCTCGAGCCGGCCTCGTGACATAGGTCGTGGAAGTGCAGATCGGTGATTTGTGCTCGTTCACACGCACCACGCCATGCGGTCTTGATGTCGAGAATCCGTCCGCCGAAGTTGCCGCGATTCATGTGCGTGGTCGACTCAGAAAGGCTCTAGAATCCGAAACACATCGGCACATGATCGGCCAGCAAATCGGGCACTACCGCGTAACCGCTCGGCTCGGCGCCGGCGGAATGGGCCAGGTCTATCGCGCCCATGACCCACGGCTCGAGCGCGACGTCGCCATCAAAGTCGTCAACCCGACGCTCACGCGCGATCGGTCGGCGGTCGACCGCTTCGTCCGTGAGGCGCGCACCGCCTCACGCCTGAACCACCCCAACATCGTCACGATTCACGACATCGGCGAGACCGAGACTGGGCGATTCATCGTGACCGAGCTCGTTGAAGGTCGGACGGTGCGTGACGTCGTCGAATCGCGCGTGCCGTGGGCGACTGCGGCAGACATCGTCCGGCAGGCCGCGCGTGCTCTGGCGGCGGCGCACGCCGCGGGCATCGTGCACCGAGATGTGAAACCCGAGAACTTGATGGTGCGCGGCGACGGGCTCGTGAAGGTGCTCGATTTCGGCTTGGCTCGCCTGATGCCGGCCAGAGACGGAGACACCGAACGTGTGACAGCCAGCGGCACAGCCGCTGGCATCGTGCTCGGTACGCTCCGCTATATGGCGCCGGAACAGGCCGCTGGACGCCCCGTCGAGTCCGCGGCCGACGTCTTCGCTCTCGGCCTCGTGCTCTACGAACTCTTGACCACTCGGCACGCATTCGGCCATGAGGTCGGCTGGGGTGTTCTTGGTGCCATCGCGAGAGAGGCAGCGATACCAGCCTCGCGCCTCGACCCCACGCTGCCAGCAGCGCTCGATGAGCTGTTGCTGAAAATGCTGGAAAAGGAGCCCCACAAGCGCCCAACCGCATCGGAGGTCGCGACACACCTTGAGCACATCGCGGGCCCGGTGCCAGCCGTACGACGGGAGCTCGCGACGGTCCGGTCCGTGCCTACACCGATCGGACGCGGCGTGGAGCTGACGATGCTGCGGGCGACGTTCGACGGGGCGGCATCGGGGGTCGGGCAGATGGTCACGGTGGCGGGCGAGCCGGGTATTGGCAAGTCGACGCTGATCGAATCGTTTCTCGTTGACCTCGAACGTGAGGGTCTGGCCCGCGTCGCGCGCGGACGCTGTTCGGAGCGCCTGGCTGGTGCGGAAGCGTACCTACCCTGGCTGGAGGCGCTCGATCACTTGGTGCAGGGTGCGTCTGGGTCTGAGATGGCACGGGCGCTCCGTCGCCTGGCGCCGAGCTGGTACGCGCAGATTGCGCCTTCGGAGTCGGCCGAGAACACGGGTGCGGCCTCGGCACCGAGGGCGGCGTCGCAGGAGCGCATCAAGCGCGAGGCGGCGGCGTTCCTGCAGGAAATCGCGAGCATCCGCCCGCTGGTCGTCTTCATCGACGATGTGCACTGGGCGGACGAGTCAACAGTCGACCTGTTGGCCTATGTCGCCGGGCGCATGCCATCCCTGAAACTCCTGGTGATCGCCACGTACCGGCCATCGGAACTCGCGTTGGGCGGACATCCGTTCGGCCCTCTCATGCTGGATCTTCAGAGTCGCCAAGTGTGCCGCGAGATACGCCTCGCGTTCCTCACGGTGAGCGATGTTGAAGCCTGTCTGGATCGCGAATTCCCGAGCCACCAGTTTCCCTCGGAACTCGGCTCGCTACTCCATGCGCGCACCGAGGGCAGCCCGCTGTTCGTGCACGGGCTGTTGCGTGATCTCCGAGATCGCGCGCTCGTAGCCACAGTCGACGGGGCGTGGCGCCTGGTCGGCGATCTGTCCGCGATCGGGCGCGGTCTGCCCGAGTCCGTTCGCGGCATGATCGAGCGGGCTCTTGCGCGGCTCGACACGCCAGACCGGGCTCTCCTGAACGTGGCCAGTGTTCAGGGCTATTCGATCGACTCCGGCATCGTCGCCAGCGCCGCGCACGAAGACGCGGCCCACGTCGAAGAACGACTCGACCATCTGGAACGCGTGCACGGGCTTCTCGTCAGGGTCGGCGAGCGCGAACTGCCCGATCGCACGTTGTCAGTGCGCTACCGGTTTGCGCATGTCATGTATCAGAACGCTCTCTACAATGCGCTAACGCCGACTCGCCGCGCCGCATCGAGCCGCGACGTCGCGGAGGCCTTGGTCGCGCATCACGGCTCGACAAAGGCAGAGATCGCAACGGAACTGGCGCTCCTGTTCGAGGCGGCTCGCGACAGTGAGCGCGCCGCAGAGCACTTCCTATTGGCGGCTCGGCGGGCAGCCCGCATCTTCGCACACGGCGAAGTCATGACGCTGGCGAAACGGGGTCTCGCTCTCGTAGGCACGCAGCCCGAGGGGCGGGCCCGGAACGGTCAGGAACTCGATCTCCGGATGGTCCTCGGCGCTGCGCTGAGCGAAACCAAAGGGTTCTCGTCCCCGGAGGTCGAGCCGGTCTTCGCTCGTGCTCGGGTCCTCTGCGAAGAGGCCGATGACCCGGTACGGCACTTCCCTGTGCTTCACGGACTACGGGACTTCTACTACACGCGGGGCGAGAAGGCGGCCAGCGATGGCCTGCAGCTGCAATTGAACGCACTTGCCACCCGCGTCGACAATCCCGTGCTGCGGTTGCAGGCACACCATTCGCGTTGGACGGCGCTCGTGAGCGAAGGGCATTTTGCGGAGGCGCGCGCCTGTCTGGACGACGGTTTGGCGCTGTACGATCGCGACCGGTATCGCGCCTCCGAGGTACGCCTACGGTCACGACCCTGGTGTGTGCGGACTCGTGTTCTCATCGCTTGACCACTGGGCGTTGGGCCACTCCGAACGCGCCTTGGACGACAGTCTGAAGGCCCGCAGCCTGGCGCGTGAGCTGTCGCATCCCTCGAGCGAAGGGCAGGCCGGGTTCTACGCCGCGATGCTCCACCAGCTCCGTGGCGAAGTTGCCGAAGCACGCGAGCAGGCCGACGCGACGATCAGGTTGACGAGCGATCAGGGCTTCGCGTTCTTCCTGTCACACGCACGGGTAGTTTTCGGATGGGCGCGCGCGGCAGCTGGGCAGCCAGAGGAGGGCGTGGCCGAGATGCAGTCGGCAGTGTCCGACATGCAACGCGCCGGCACACGCTTCCTTCGCCCGTACTGTCAGGCGCTGCTGGCCGAGAGATTGGTGGCCTTGGGCCGGTCGGAGGACGCTCGGGCCGTCATCGCGAAGGGGCTCGAGGAGTCACGCCAGACGGGACAGGCGTTCGCGGTGTCCGAGATACATCGCCTTGAGGGCGACTCGTGGGTCGCTGATGGAGACGACGGCAGAGCGGAGACCTGCTACGGACAGGCCCTCGGCGTGGCACGCCTGCAGGGCTCGCCCGCGTTCGAGCAGAGGGTCGCGCTCAGCCTGGCTCGCATCGCAAGCCGGTAGATCACCGGCTGGCCCATGTCACGCCATCTGTCGCAGCTCCACAATCGAGCTCAACCAGGGCACCACTTGGTTCCAACTGGCGCGGTTCTGGTCCACCACCCTTCGCTCGCCTGCAACCTGAGCGAGCTACGGGTGGCAAGCCACGCGAAGGGTGTCCACCGTAGCGGTCCAGCATCCTGCCGCGAAGGTGGACGACGACCTCGCCTCTCCGATTCGCGTGATCCGATTGGCAAGCCACCCTTCGCTCTCAAGGCATAGGTTAGGTCACGGTCGCAGATTTCTCCTGATTCGACAGGCTCGCGCATCTCAGTTTCAGCGACGTCAGAGCTGTCGCCCGCACAGAGCCGCCCAGTTTCACGGATCCGCTCACGGAAGCCGGATTGCTTGAAAAAAAACACGAACACCGGCTATGCTGCCCTACGCAACCGCCCGCGGACCCGCCCATACATGTTGATTGGCCTTTGGGGACGCCATGTCAATCACGATCAGGCAGCCTTCCCACGTCCGGCGGCTGCCACTTCACCGGTGGTTTCCCGCGTCCACTCCGGTATTCCCCCCGTTGGGGACGCCATCCGTTGGAGGCACCGAACTTCGGCTTGGCAAGCCAGCCCAACCTCCGCATGAGCCAAGCCACAACGCGTAATCACATCAACAACCATCACGCCGATGCCTTGGGAAGTGCAGCCAGACGTGCGGCGTGATCATGGCGCGCCACGCACATTGACATTGTCGAGGGGCGGGCAATGTTGACGAACATACGCAAGTTGCGTATGATTGGACGTGGAGTTCATTGAGGCGCCGCTCTTCACGCAGCTCCTCCCTGATTTCCTCACCGACGACGAGTATCGCGACCTTCAACAGGCTTTAGCCCGCGATCCCGGCGCTGGCGACGTGATTCCCGGTACCGGCGGCTTTCGTAAGCTGCGCCGGGCCGACACGAGACGGAGCAAGGGAAAGCGCGGCGGGCTTCGCGTCATCTACTACTATCTGCTTGCGGATTCGCAAATCTGGCTGATAACCATCTACGACAAGGATGCGGCAAGGGATCTCAGCCCAGCCGAAAAGCGACTTCTCAAGGCGGCAATCGAAAGAGAGACCCGGGAACGCAGGAAGCGTAAAACGAGACGGAAGGATTAGACGATGGTTGGGAGCCGAAAGCCACGGAAGACAACGAAGCGACGCAGCCTTTTTCGCGAACTCATGTCTGGCGTGCACGCGATGCGCGATCATCGCAAGGGACGCGTGACGCTGCGGACTCACCAGGTAGAACCCATCACCGTTCCCACCGTGGATCCGGATTTCGTTCGGGAAACGCGAGAAGCGCTCAGGATGTCGCGACAGGTATTCGCATTCAAGATCGGCGTGAACCCGCGGACGCTCGAACGGTGGGAGCAGGGACGCAGCAAACCCAACGAGCAGGCTTCGGCGCTGATCAGGCTGGTACGAAGTACCCGGACACGTTGGAACGCCTGGAGTCGTTGAGCGTTCCCGCGTAATACGGACCGACGCACACAATCTCAGGCCGCTTTCCGTAGTGACCGCCGTAGTTCGCTTGAGAAAAAGCGCGCACTCCCCGTTGGGGACGCCACATGATGTAGGTCCATTCCGGTCACATGGGTGACTTGGTTTCAACCCATCGACGCAACGATCTCCGCTAGTTTGTCCCGCCGCGCAGCGGCCCCCGCCGTTCTTCCCGCCGTTACCCGCGCCATCACCGCCACCGCTGCCGCACGCGATCGCGAAGAACGCCAACGCCGCAGGGATCGGCGACAGTAGATGCCGTCGTGTCATGCTGCTCCGATGTTTGCGAACTATTTCGTGAGCACCACCGGCATCGTCAGCGTTCCAAAGCCGTTCTTGTAGACCGCCTTGAGCGTGCCTTTTACCTGGTTCCCGACAATGTTGCCGGAAAATGTCCCGGTCGAGACCCCCATCAACAAACCTGTCCTGGCAATGTTCGTCCCGCTGATGATGACCGGCTTGATGTCGGTGTACGAGCGTTGCCCTGCGAGGCAGGTAAACCACGAGTGGCTCGAAAACCCCCTGGGCTCGCTGGAGCTCCCGGTCAGCTTCATGATGCCAACCAGGCCGCTTTTCGGCGAGTGATCCGTAATCAATTCGACCTTGCCCCTGTAGGTGTGGTGCCACCGGCAGGTGACGACGCCAAACGTGCGTATGATGGTGCCGCTCCCGAAGAACGTCCCGTCGTACACACTGCGGCCTGCGCCAACGGTGACCTCCGTGGTCGCGAGTGGACCTTTGCCGGCGTCGTTCTTGCCGTACACGCCCACGAGGTACCGGCCGGGCGTCGCCGTAAACGAGAACGACGTGCTCAGGTTGACCGGCTTGGTCAGGCCTTTGTAGACGACGAAGTACGCCTTCGGGGCGCCGCCTGTTGCTCCCCTCTTCCAGCTGAATGTCACCGAGTTGCCCTTTGCGCTGGCGCTTACAATGACCGGGCGGCCGGGTGACCCCGCCGCGGTCGTGCCGGCGTCGAGTCCGGTGACGTCGAGCCCCGTGCCGGCGACATCCGGTTCTGTGGCGAGGGCGCTGTCGAAGAACGCTTCGACAGAAAGCTCCCCGGCGGTCTCAGAGGCGAGATCCTGCGGCGATTCAAAGTCGTCAGCTCCCATCTCCATGGGCATTGGCGCTGCCGGCGATGACGGATCTGTCTGCAGCAACGGTGCTTCCGCGAGGGCCGACGGCGACACCGGAAGCGCCGGGTTGGTTCCGTTGCAGGCCGACACCACCAGCGCCAAAAGAAGGAGCGATCGCATTTTCATGGCTATTTCCTTGTGAGATGCTGAACGAACGGAGGCTGCGGGATGCGGGGACGCGCACAGCTTTTCGCGGAAACCGGGTGCGGACCGCAAGGACACCCTGTCCTCGTATCCGCAGGGCGATGAGCAATCTAGCCGCCAGGAGCTAGTGCTGACGAGGATGCGTCTCAAGTATCGTGTTTAAAGTAAGTTCACTCGAAAGGCAGAAGACGTAACTAGCCCTATCACCCCACCGAGTGCGCCAATCCGTGGCACACGACTGTCTTGTTATGGCCCAAGTCAGAATTTTCTGAACCCGCCATGCTCGCCGCGCGACAGAGGCGCGACCTGCATCGCAGCCGATAGCAATAACACTCCAACGTCCATCACATTCATCGTCACACTTTATTGCTGGACCGTTCGCCGGCCAACGGGTATAAGACTGCGGCTATGTCCTCAATCGTCCGTACGGCGGCGGCTGTGGCGTGTACTGGCGCCTGTATCGTGCTCGCCGTGGCGTTGGTTGGCGCCCAGAACCCCACTCTACAAGGTCACCCGGAGGATTACGTTCGTGCGGATATCGAATACGGCGCAAGGCTGTATGCGCAGCAATGTGTCAACTGCCATGGCGGCACTGGTGACGGCGTGGCGGGCGTCGATTTGCGCAGCGGAAAGTTTCGGACCGCGCAAAACGACCTGCAACTGCGCACCGTTATCACCAACGGGTTTCCGAACACAGGGATGCCCGCGTTTAAGCTCGACGGCGCCGAGCTCACGGGTATCGTCGCGTACCTCCGCAACATGAACACCGTCGACACCGGCTCGATCAAAGCGGGCGATGCTGCGCGCGGCCACGCCGTGTTCGAGGGTAAGGGCGCGTGCTTGAGCTGTCATCGCGTGAACCGCAGAGGCAACTGGAAAGCGCCCGACCTTTCCGATATCGGCGCATTGCGAAGCGCCGGGTCGCTCGAGCGCTCGCTGCGCGACCCGAGCAGCCAGATGATGCCGATCAACCGCCCTGTGCGCGCCGTGACGCGCGACGGCAAGGTGATTGGTGGCCGCCGGCTCAACGAAGATACCTACACCGTGCAGCTGACCGATGCAGAAGGCCAGCTGCACTCGCTTGTGAAATCAGACTTGCGCGAGTACACCATCTCGACGAAGTCGACCATGCCCTCCTACGAGAAAGAGCTCACGCAGGAAGAATTGGCCGATGTCGTTTCGTATCTGCTTACGTTAAAAGGCCGATAACCATGCGCCGTCATTGGATTCTCATTGCTGCGTCCGTCGCACTGGCCGCTGTACCGCTGCGGATCAGCGCGCAGTCGCCGGTCACCTACGAACGTCTCTTGAATGCGGCGAAGGAGCCGCAGAACTATCTGACGTACGGCGGCGATTACTTCAGTACCCGCTACAGTACGCTGACGCAGATCACGCCTGCGAACGTGAAGACCCTCAGTCTGGAGTGGGTGTATCAAGCAGCGGTCACCGGAAGCTGGCAGCCGACCCCGCTCGTGGTCGACGGGATCATGTATCTGACGCAACGGCCGAACGATGTCATCGCACTGGATGCGACGACCGGACGCGTGTTCTGGACCTATCGTCACACCAACGAGGCCGTCATCGCATGCTGCGGATCGAACAATCGCGGCGTGGCGATTCTCGGCGACCTGCTCTACATGGGCACGCTCGATGGACATCTGGTCGCAATCGAGGCCCGAAGCGGCCGCGAGGCATGGAAGACCAGGGTTGCCGACAGCAAGCAGGGTTACTCGATCACGGTCTCACCGCTCGCATTGAAAGACCGCGTCGTGATTGGCGTCGGGGGCGGCGAATACGGCATCCGTGGCTTCATCTCCTCATACGACGCTCAGACGGGTAAAGAGCTGTGGCGGTTCGACACCATTCCGGGCCCGGGCGAGCCAGGGCACGAGACATGGGAAGCGTGCCCGCCCAATCCGAAGGTGTACTGCGACCCGGAGGCATGGAAGCACGGCGGCGCGTCGATCTGGGTGACCGGGTCTTTCGATCCCGATCTCAATCTGACGTATTGGGGAACCGGCAACGCGGGTCCGGACTACAACGCCGATCAACGGCCGGGCGACAACCTCTACACCGCGTCGGTTGTCGCGCTCGATGCTGACACGGGCAAGCTGCGTTGGCACTACCAGTTCACGCCGCACGATCACTACGACTACGACGCGGTTCAGGTTCCCGTGCTGGCGGATATCACGTGGCAGGGCGCGCCAGTGAAGGCGATGCTGTGGGCAAACCGCAACGGCAATTTCTACGTGCTGGATCGCGTGATGGGAAAGTTTCTGTATGCCAAGCCGTTCGTGAAGGTGAACTGGATGAATGGCTTCGACGCCACTGGTCGACCCATTCAAACCAGGCAGCCGGCGGACCTGCCGACGTACCCCGGGATACAGGGAGGGACCAATTGGTACTCGCCGTCGTACAGCCCGCGGACGAAGTTGATGTACGTCTCGACGTGGGAGTTCAACGCGCACATCTTCGGCGGCACGCCGATTGAGTATGAGGCCGGACGTGAGTTCGCCGGGCGCCGCAATCAAACGTTCGTCCCGACACCGGGCGAGCCGACACGCAACATTCCCGGCGCGCCAGCCCTGCCGAATCTGCGGCGCGGCCCCATCAATAACTGGACCGACGCAGCCGGCAACGGTTCCATTCAGGCCATCGATCCGCTGACCGGTGACGCGAAGTGGAAGTTCAGGTTGTTCGACGTGATTGACACCGGCATTTTTACGACGGCGAGCGATCTGCTCGTCACAGGCGGACGCGAAGGGTATCTACAGGCGTTCGACGCGCGCACCGGGACACTGCTCTGGAAGAGGAACCTCGGCGCGCAGATGCTGAACAACCCGATTACCTATGCCGTGAACGGCAGACAATACATCGCCGCTGCCGCGGGGCTCTCGTTGTTCGTGTTTACAGTGCCGTAACCACGAACCACGAAGAACCGAAGACTCTGGACTACTTTGATCCTCAGCAGCTCGACGAGCTGACGTGGCGCGGTCTGCACCGCCGCCAGCACCCACAACATGCCTTTGGGGAACAAGACCTCTTGGAGTTTCTGCTTCTGCTCCAGGGTCGCCGGGCAGCGATCTACTCGGCGCGGCCGCCTTCGCCTCGCTCAATCGTGAATCAGGATCGGACCGATACGCCGCGCGCAAGTTCCCCCGCTCCCGCGCCCCACTTGGAGATGACCTTCACCGCCTGCGTAAACGGCACGTTCAGGGGATGCACACGCTCCCGCGGCAGGATGAACAGCGCACCGGCCGCAGGCGTCGGCACCGACGGCACCAGAACGGTGTAGCGCCCATCCTCCAGCTCCTCGATGATGAAGCCGGGCGAGAGCGCGTCTTCCACTTCCACGAGCGCCGGCTGGAACGTGCCTTCGCCCTCACCGGCAACCCGTTCGGCGAGACCCCGCACCAGCGCATAGCCGGGGATCTTCTCCAGCACCGAGCGCTCAAGCGCGTTCTTGGCCCGCAGCCCGGGACCGGTGCGGACCACGAGTCCAGCCACCAGGCAAACGGCGAGCATGATCACGATGGCGAGGATCTGCCGGAACTGCGCGCCGGCCGGGATCGCCGCCGTGACCGGCGACAGCAACGCGAAGATGCCGGCCAACGTCTTGGCCAGCAGCAGGATGGACAGGTAAATCGGCAGGACGACGAGCAGTCCACCGATCAGCGTCGTCTTAGTGAGTTCGGCCAGTCCTTTCATGCCGCAGTCCTCCAGGAAAGTGATCGAGGGTAGCGTAGCACTTTGCGTCGAAGGCACGCGACTGCCGATCACTGGCGCGGATCTCATGGAGGGCGCCACACTCTGGACAACCGATCGTGAAGGCGCGCCTCTCGGCGTCAAGGGCAAAACCGCTCCGCAGATTGTCGTCGTCGTCAAAGGACTCTCGCTGGAGCGTACGCGAGCCGCGTGTCGCCACAATCATCCAATAACGCGGAAGTGGGGCTACGCCGCCCTCGGCAAGCGCACTAGCACCGTTGACATCTGCGACGTGTTCTTGGCAAAGTGATGTGCCCAAGTCCCCGCAGGTCGGTCTGCACTTCAATCTAAGGAGGAACTGCGATGCTCTTTGCCGTCAACTACACGAACCAGTCCCATCGGGACGAGGCGCTCGACAAACGCATTTTGAAGCTCTTGGCCGCCTGGAAGCCGCCTGCCGGCTTCGATATGAAGGGCTGGTACGACTATGCGGATGGCACCGGCGGCATCGCCATCGTCGACGTTCCGTCAGCTGAAGTGTTGCTGGAAGCAGTCGGGCCCTGGTCGACGTTTTCCACGTTCTCGGTCAAGCCACTGGTGTCAATCGAGGCATCCACACCCCTCCTCCAGAAGGGAATCGCCTGGCGCGACTCGGTAAAGTAGCTTCACAAACCCATCAGGTGCCAGTCGGGCGGGTGTGCATCCGCCCGCCCGGTTGCCGGGCTCAGGCCGCCCGCGCGAGGCCCGTAACGGCCTGGATGTCGCGACAGGTATTCGCATTCATTCTTCAACGTGTGGGTGCTCTCGGTGCCGCTACGGCGCAGCCACGACGAATGCCGCCGCGCCACCGACGACGGGAAGGCTCAGCGTGCTCCGGGCGGTCTCGAGCGTGAGGCTGGTGCCCGGCTGTGGATATTGCGTGAACAGCTGGTCGCTCGAATACAGCATGAGGCCGATACGCGACCCGGGCTGGAACACGTAGTCGTGGGGCTGAAGCTCGAACGAGATCGTATATGGCCTGTCGGGATCGATCGCAAACGTCTCGGAATCAAGGCCGTCTCGTCCGAGCAGCCGATACTGTTCCGGGTCGACTGGCGATTTGCGGTTTTGAGGATCGGCCCAGCCGCGCGTAATGATCGTCCTGGTGCCGTTGGCCTTGTAGTCGACGAGCATCGCGCTGACGATGGCGGCGGGACGGTTGAACGACAGGCGTAGCGAGACTGCGGGCGTGCCGCTGATATGGACCGACGCCGTGATCGGATCACTCTTGTAGACGAGACGATTCTGGGACTGCGCCGCAGCCGCGAGGACCGCCGCATCGATCGAGGCATCGTCGACGATCGTTTCGAAAACGGGTTTCGCCGGCGCCGGCGGCGCCACGCCGAGGCGTCCGACGCTGTTGTTGTCGCTCGGTCTCAGGTGAAACGTCGTCGTGGTGGCGCCAGGAACGGGCCAGTCCGCATAGTCGACCCATACGTTGTTTTCGCGTTCGACTGTCGCCTTCGGTCCGTCCATCGCCCCGTTGTCCACGCCATACAGAAAATGGCTCCAGAACCGGTTGAGTGTGTCGCGCCAGACCGCCTGACGGGCGGAATTCGCGCGATCGCCATGCCCACCCTGATTCCACCAGATCCTGGCGGGCACGTCATGGGCCTTGAGCGCAGCGTAGAGTCGGGCGGCGTGTCGGGGCTTCACATTGAAATCGTTGAGGCCGTGCGAGATGAGCACCGCCGCGCGGAACTTGTCCGCGTCTTTGACGTAGTTGCGCTCGTCCCACCATGCGTTGTAGTCGCCCGTCAGACGATCCATCCGGCGTGCGATGTTCGCGCGCATGTAGGCGCAGACTTCCGGCTGCTTGCGTGTGAGGATGTTGTCGAACAGCGTGTCGGCGTCCGTTCCCTTGGTCGGGATCGGAGTGAATCACGGTGCCGTACGAGCGCCGGTGGTAGTAATAGCTGGACACGCCGGCGATCGGGACGATGGCCTTCAGCCCTTCCACGCCCAGGCTGGCGGCACCAATGGGCAGCGTCCCGTCGTAGGACGTGCCAATCATGGTCGTCGCACCAGTGGTCCAGTACGCCTGAACCTGGTTGCCGGTTACGTCGTGGGCCAACCCCTGACCGTTGAACCAGTCGATCACAGCCTTGACTGCGAGGTTCTCCTCGACGCCACCTATCGTCGGACATCCCGTAGAACTGCCCGTTCCCAGCGAGTTGGCTTCCGCGAAGATGAAGCCTCGCGGGAGGAAATAGCTCTGGTAGCTGGTGGCCGCAATCGGAAGGTGTGGAGGCCTGGTCCCGTCGTAGGCCGTCGCGATGGAAGAGACCTCATCGGGTCCAGATACGGTCGAGATGACACGCTTCGCCGGGCTCGTACAGATCGATGTTGGTGTAGTCGTGAGTGGGATACGGCTTTGTGCCGCCCGTATAGGGACTGACTCTGAGAACCACCGCCAGCCTGGTGCCGAACTCGGTGGCGCGGGGTCTGGCGATCTGGACGCGGATGCGATCGCTCAGGCCGTCACGATCGCTGTCGACCGCCGGCACCTGCACCCAGACATCGTGCGTCATCGTTGGCTGCCCCGAAAAGACCGGCTGGGCGAGGCCGTTGACGAAGCAGGGCGACGTCGCCGCTGGCGGACACGACTGCTGCGCGTCGCCGCGTACGATCGCAAGGATCGCAAGAAGAGTGACGATCGCGAAGGAGGTGCACTGTCTCTTCATCGGCCTGCTCCCTGAATACTGCGCATTCGATCCTCCGTCGCTGGGACCACTACCTCTAGCGCTTCAGCGGCGCCTTGACTATGACGGTACGCACGCTGGCGTTGCCCGAGGCGTCGCGGCTCTCGACGGTGACCGTGTACACGCGCCCAGGGCCCCTGCTCGCGCGCTCGGCGCGCAGCCTGAGTGTCAGGGCACCGGTGATCGACCAGTCCGGACCGATGTCGCCGGCCCCCAGGCCCGTCTGCGCCTCGTTGCTCGCCACCCCGATGATCCGTGTGACCGGCGCGGGATCGTCGTCGTCGGTCACCTGGGCCGTGATCTTCACGGACACCATCTGGTGCTCCGGTGGCCAAAGGGTGTTCGGCGACGCCGTCAGGCTTTTGAACACAGGAGGTGCCGTCGCGATGACCACGGTCACGGTGAAGCTCTTCGTGATGGTGTTGCCGGCGGCGTCCGTGGCGGTGGCGGTGACACCTGTCGTCCCCACGGGGAAGGTACTGCCTGACGCTGGCTTGAAGACCACCGGCACGTTCCCGCTGACCGTGTCGTGCGCCGACGCCGAAAAGCTCACGACCGTGCCCTCAGGGCGCGTCGTCTTCACCGTCGGGACGATCGGGAGCGTGAGGACAGGCGGCGTGGTATCGCGCACGGTAACGGTGAACGATCCAGAGGCAGTGTTCTTCATGTGGTCGGTTGCCGTGCAGCTCACGGTGGTCGTCCCGAGCACGAACGTGCTCCACGACTCGGGGCTGCAGCGCACCCACACGTCGTCATCGACGTTGTCGCTGGCGGACACGGAAAAGGTGACGACCTCGCCGCCCGGGCTCGTCGCCTCCCGCGTCGGGTTGGGCGGCAGCTGCAAGACCGGTGGTGTCGCGTCCGTCAAGAAACAGTCGCAGACCTGCGCGGTGGCGCGGACGTGCGGCAGGAGCGCCACGAATGCAACGGCGAAGCACATGCGCCACAGATACCTCGATGTCGCACGAATAGCTGTCACGGCGCGCCTCCCTTCGCAAATGAGACCTCAGAAGCGCTGATCACGCTCAAAGGCCGCTGCGGCGCTGGTTAGCGAAGATGGATGATTGCAGGAGAGGGTGGATGATGCGTGGACGCATTGCGGATGTCAAGACCATCGGCGCACCAGGAAAGAAGGCACGCAGGAAGTTGACATTTGTCTACTTACCGCAGGACTTTCTCCAACCACTGCCAACCTTCGCCCGGTAACTTCGCACGCGAGCTTCGGTTGGCAAGCCAGCGAGCATTCCCGTCATCATCTTGCGAAGGTTGCGCGTCGAAGTTCGCAACCGAATCCGGTGCGATCACTTTCGACAAATATCTGAAGTCCGGCTCTGGTCGCGCCGTCGCCAAGCGGCACTTCGCTTAGGCAATCCATCCACAGCTCGGAATCGCCACACGCACCCACTTGCCTTGAGAATGGCGTCATCGGTCTCGCGCATGGGAGCCGTACGCGGTTCGTTTCGGCATCGCCCATCCAACAGGATTCGCCGTGTTGTCACGCGTCGTGACATTATCGGAAGTTGTCAACCAGGACCAGGTCGGCGTCCTGATGATCTGTCTGATTCCACAAGAATCGCTTACCGTCCCTCGACACGGAGAATGCAGGTGCTGCGGAGAACGTCGGCTTGTCGACAACTCCCATTCCGGTCACCGACTTTCCCGTCGAGGAGTCCCAACAGACGACCGATATGGGAGCCTGGGACTCCGACCGGGGAAGAAAGCAGACCCCATCCTGCGTCACTCCCCACCGCCCCTGCCACGCGGACTCGAGAGCCGGCACGGCTTTAGCCGCTCCGTCCGGGAACGTCATCCGCCACAAGCCCGACTCCGCACGCGCGCGAATGAAATAGAGAGCCCTGCCGTCCAGGGTTTCCGTCGCCTCGAAGCCGCCGCCTTGCGTCACCTGAACGGCGTGTCCACCGCCGCGAGGCATTTTCCAGATCTCATCTTTGCCTGAACGGTTCGACCGGAAATAGATCCACTTCCCATCCATCGAATAGCTCGGCCGGCCCTCGTCGGAGACCTCCCCTGTGATCCGCTTCGTAATCCCACCATCGGCGGGCACGGTGTAAATGTCGCGGTTCGAGCCCTCGAGGACAGCGAAGACGAGCTCACGCCCGTCCGGGGACCAGCGCACGCCATCAGCAACCAGGCTTCCAAACGACGTGAGTTGCGCGACCTGACGGCCCTGTGCATCGCTGACATAAATCTCCCATCCGCCGGTCCGGTCCGAGACGAATGCGATCTTGCTCCCATCGGGCGAGAACTGTGGATTGAAATCTCGGCGCGTCGACGCGATCAACTGCGTCCGAGTCCCCTCGGTCGAGGTCCAGATGTTCTCGTCAGAGATCCCACGCGTATACGCCAGCCGCCGTGCGGCCGCCGAAAACGCGGGTTGTCTGGCGCCGTCCTCCAGTCCCGGGATGCTCGACGGCTCTCCCGAGTTGATCGGCACGCGCCATAGAGCAGTGGGCCCGGCGAGCTCGACCACGGCGACGACCGCGTCGCCATCGGGAGTCCACGCCAGTTCATAGATGAAATTGTTGGTCAGCTCGAGCCGCTTCAAAGGGCCGCCAGAGAGCGGCGTCACATACAGTTCCCCTGCACCGATGCTCGTGGACCGTCGAGCGAACGCGAGCGCGTTGCCATCGGGAGACAACGCGAACCACCTGTCGCCACCACTCGTTGGAGGTGGATAGGTCAGCTGGCGCCGCGCACCAGTCTGCAGGTTCAACAGAATGATGGCGCCGGGCACATCCACGAAGGCGATGGACCTGCTGTCTGGCGTCCACGCAATGTCCGAAGTGACCCCATCGGTCAGCTTTCGCTCTGCGCCACCGAGCGGCGGTACGAGGTAGATGGCCTGCTGGCGAACGAACGCGACATGTCGGCCATCGGGAGACCATTTGGGGATCCGATCGGGCGCCGGATCGGTCGTGAGACGCAGAGGATTTCCCCCATCAACCATCTTGACGTAGATGTCGAAGTTGTCGCGCGTCTCGCCGTTCCAGGCAAACGCCACCTGACGGCCATCGGGAGAAAAACTGGGATTGATCTCCGCTCCCGGATAGGTGGTGAGTGGAGTGCGTATCGGGGTTTCGACCGGGACGGGCTGAACGCTCGAAAGTCGTAACGCCCCGAACGCCGCTACCGCTACGACTGCCGCGGCCGCCGCCCAACCCCATCCAGGTGTGACGCGCCGTTTGACTTCAGCTCCCTTCGCTGCCAGACGTCCGCTCTCGGAATCTTCGCGAAACTCGTCGAGCGCGAGTCGGACGTCGTCGATGTGCTGGGTTCGTCGAGCCAGGTCCTTGCGCAAACAGCGTCGAATGATTTTGTCGAGATCCGGCGGTGCGTCCTCGATCGACTGCGGCTCGTCCTTGAGGATGGACGAAATGGTGGACATCTTCGAATCGCCGGCAAACGCCTGCCGGCCGGTCACCATTTCGTAGAGCACGGAGCCAAAGCTGAAGATATCGCTGCGGCCGTCGAGCGGGCGGCCTTCGGCCTGTTCCGGCGACATGTAGGCCGTCGTGCCCATAATGATGCCCTCGTCGGTTTTGAGGGGCTGTGTCCGGGTGCGGTCGTCCTCGGCAGGGGGCATTTCGATCAGCTTCGCCAGGCCAAAATCGAGCAGCTTGACATGACCGTCGTCGGTTACCATCACGTTCGCCGGCTTCAGATCGCGGTGGATGATACCGGCGGAATGGGCTTTCGCCAGCGCATCGGCGATCTGGATGGCGATCTTCAACGCCGCCCCAAGGCGCATGCCATGGCGTGGGATGAGTGCATCCAGCGTCTTTCCAGCCACGCACTCCATCACCATGTAGTCGATGCTGTCTTCGCTGTTGATGTCGTACACGATCACGATATTCGGGTGATTCAGTGCCGAGGCGGCTTGCGCTTCCTGCACGAAGCGCTGCTTTCGGTCCGGGTCGGCGACGCGGTCGGCGGGCAGGATCTTGATGGCGACGATACGATTCAGGCGCGTGTCGCGGGCCTTGAACACCTCGCCCATGCCGCCCGCGCCCAATCGTTCCACGATCTGATAATGTCCCAGCATCTGACCAATCATCGGCAGTTCTCCACTAGCTGGGTGTCTCAAGAGTCGCTTGATTTGACAAGCACAAGGCCATCAGCGGGCGCGCTACGCGGCGGAAAAACCCGCTGAGGCGCACTGATCCTACACCAGCCCACCGAGACAGCCCCGCGCGACCGATGAACGCATCGGACAGCACCTTACGTTCGATGCAGTTCAGGAGCAGCTCGGGTGATCCGGCTCAGGGCACCACGCAAGTGACCATTACTCGTTGGGGACGCCAACCGTTGGACCTGCGGTCAGCTACTTAGTGGCGGTGGCAACACCAAGCACGTGCTCAATCACTCGCACGGTCAACGGAGGATCGTTCTGATGCACCATATGGCGCAAGTGCTTTGAAGTGATAAACAGCCCTTGTGGCGCTTGCAGAGCCCATTCCTGCTGATGCTTGATCTGCAACCGCAATAGTGCGTCGACTATCTCAGGCGTTGCGCCGGGCCACGTCTTTCCTGCACCAACAACGACTGCCGCCGGAATGTGCGCCGGGGGACGTGCCGCACGCGCTTCTGCAAATTCCGTCCGAATGTTCTGAACGATATTCTCCATCTCTGCTCGTAGACCCAGGGGGACGTCAGGCGGGATGACGGGCACGTTGAAGATCACCTGCCGTGCACCAGCCGGGAGCGCGTCGGCTTCTGCGTAGGTCACCTCGATATCGGGAACGTCGAGGTACACGAGCCCCGCAACATCATGCGGGTTGCGTTGCGCGTACGCACGGATCACAACCCCGCCATAGGATTGGCCAACCAGAACGTACGGTGGCGGCACGTCGAGAGTGCTCAGCAGGACCTTCAACGAACTCACAACATGACTGAGAGTTTGAGCCTGACCATCTGCGGCAGATTGGCCCAGTCCACGACGGTCATACGAAATAACGGGCGCAATCGCTGCGATCCGAGTGAACACTGGATCCCAAGCTTCCAATCCCGAGCCAGCGCCTGCCTCCAGGATCACGACTGGTCGCGCTGGTTGGCGTGCGGCAAGTCCCTGGCTGCGAACGCGCATAACATGGCCGTTCACGTCCACCATTCTTGTTGCGGCGGAGTCCGTCTGACCCGGCACGACAACCGACCAAACCGTGATAGCTAGCATGACCGCGAGCAGCGAGCCGAGCAGGAGGCGGTAGCGCGAACGCATGGTCCCCTCCGGGTTAAAGAAGACGCGAATCCCTGTCAGCACCGGTTGAACCGTTAGGATACCGAACCCGCTATCGCTTGCGCAGAACTCTGGGGCCGCCCTCGATGGCTGTTTCGTAGTATCCCTCCCGAGCAGTTAAGCGAAAACCTCGTAGTTGAGCTTTCGGTCCGGGTTCGTACGTGGTGGGCGAACATGTGTCGAACAGGATCTCGATCTCACCGCCGGAAGGAATCACGCGCGGACCCGGACAGCGAAGATACACGTGCCAGCCATCGCGTCCGTCACCGATGTATGGGCCTTCCGTTCTCACTTCCGCATTCGGAGCAGAAACGAAGGGCAGCGGGATTTCGCTCGCGCATGAGGTTAAAGCCAAGCGCAGCAGGCCACCGACGGCGAACAACATGCCACGCACCACAGGATTTGACACTCATTGTTGACTATCGGTTCCTGACGGCATTCTGACTACGCGGCTCGATGGCTTGATGCACGGCGGAAGATGCATTACACTGTAGTACATGTCTCGCAAGAGTGAGGTCTACACGTGGCGCGTCTCGCCCTCGATGAAGGCCAGCCTCGAAGAGGCGGCGCGCAATACGAATCGAAGCGTCGCTAAATTGTTAGACGAGATCGTCGCTGAACGACTCGACGCAAAGGCGCAGACGGGCGCGGCGGACATGGACAACCAGCGCCGCCTTCATGCCCGGGCCGCTCGTTTCGCCGGACGATTCTCCGGCACCGACCCACTTCGGAGTGCGAAGGCCAGGGCTCGGATACGAGCGCGCCTGACAGAACGCCGCGCACGTGTACGTTAGGGGGCTCGCTGACGCCGGGGCCTTGCTCGCGTACCTCGACGCCGCGGACCGGTGGCACGAGCGCTGCCGGTCGGCCTTCGCGCAGTTTCGACTGCCGCTGACGACATCAACCGCGGTCCTTACGGAGCTATTTCACCTGGTCGGCGATAGTCCCCGCGAGCTGGACATCACGTGGAGGTTCGTACGCTCCGGTGCGCTCACCGTCGCGTCGCTATCCGATCGGGACCTGCCTGACATCGAAGCGCTGATGCGCAAGTATCATGACCGGCCAATGGACTACGCCGACGCCACGCTCGTGCATCTGGCGCAGCGTGAGTCGCTCTCGACTATCTTCACGATCGACCACGACGACTTTGAGACCTACCGGGTCAGTGGACGCAAACGGCTGCGCATCCTGCCGGCCAAATGACAGCCGGATGAGGGTTCGCGTACCGTCAGTCCCGTTAGGTCGTTGTGCGCCGGACGTTCTCGGCCCGCGGACCCTTCGGCCCTTCGCCAAGGTCGAATTCCACCCCGTCACCCTCCTTCAGATCCTCAAGACCCTCGCCATACACGGCGCTGCGGTGAAAAAAGTACTCCTTCCCCGCATCGTCCTTGATGAACCCGAATCCCTTGTCAACTCGTAACGTTCGAATCGATCCCGTCATCGGTATTTGCCTTTCTGCCCGCGATTAACGTTCGGAAAACATTCCGCTCCGCTTTCTCCCACATAGTGGCGTACGGGGCGACCACAGGGCTGTCCCATTCAGGACATTGCACGTCGAATACCCGTGGTGGAGGAAATCGCGACTCACGACGACGTGGCGAGCTGCGGTGGCTCGCACGCTCATTCGAAGCGACTCGCGCCCGTTGTCTTCGGTGATCACCCGCGGGTGCGAGGGCTCGGCGATGAACGCGAGCTGATCGGCGAGCATGGCGCGCAGCAGATCGCCATAGACCGTCATCTTCGTGGCCGGCGGCGACGTCAGGGTGATGCGCTGATAGGCCTCGTAGGTCTTGTGACGCGCACGGAGCAGCCCGCTCCGACGGGGCGTAGAGCGTGCTCCACGTCGATGCGCGCACCTGGAAAGATCGACGCGAGCGCACGGGTCGCGCCTTCGTCCAGAGCCGTGCGCACGACGGCCTGCGTCGGGAATCCACTCCCGCAGCGTCACGTCTCCACGCTCGAAGAGGAGGCGCAGCTCCTGACGGTCCATCCGGCCCGCTTGCGTAAAGCCATGGTAGAAGCGTCACGGGCACGTCGCCGTAGCGAGCGGTGCAGTAGACCTGCTCCTCGATCCCCGATCCGGGGCGCAGCACGCGTCCCGCCGATTCGACGCGTCCCGCCGCCGAGCCAGCCCGCGAACATGTCGAAGAAATGCACGCCGTGCTCGATGAAGATCCCGCCGCTCTTGGTCCGGTCCCAGAACCAGTGGTCCGGGCCGAGCCCTTCGTCGCAGGCATAGTTCTCGAACGTTCCGCGCAGCACGTCGCCGAGCAGCTTCGAGTCCACGAGCGCCTTGATCTGCGCGAAGAGCGGGTTGTAGCGCTGCATCAGATTGGTGACGAGGAGGAGCCGCGTGTCTCGCGCGAGGGACACGAGCTCGTCGGCCTGCTCCATCGTGACGGCCAGAGGCTTCTCGACGATGACGTGCTTACCGGCGTGAAGAGCGTCTCGCGCTTGCTCGTAGTGGAGAAATGGCGGCGTGGCGATGTAGACGAGCTGCACGTCGGGCATCGCGAACAGCACCTCCGCGCGTTGCACGTCCGCAAGACCGAACCGCGCGGCGCAGGCGAGCGACGCTTCGCGATGCGTGCCTGCGATGCACCGCAGCGCGGCCCCCGGCACCTGCGCGAACTGCTGCGCGGCGAACATGGCGAAGCCGCCAAAGCCGAGGATGCCGATGCCGACCGCGTTCGCTGACATGAGGTGCGTACACCCTCTCGGAGCCGATGTGCGCTCGCGGTACTCTGTCACACATTGTCGATTCTTGGTTTGTGAGCCGCTGAGACGACTGGGCGGCGAGCCAAAGGGCCACCCGCCTCCGTGAATGGCCGAATCTGCACGTTCGCGGCAGTTCAGTGAATGAGCTCGCAACACATCGCCTGACAGTGGCGCGTTGCAATACGTTTCTGCAGCTCCCGTTGGGGACAATCCCCTCATTCCGATACGCCGGTCGAGTAACCGGCCGTCACCCAAGTCACCCGCAGCCCATCCCCGTCGCGGCAACCTGCCGCGTGGTCCCGTCTGTGGTACCCACTAGACAAGCTCTCACTGATGACCCTGGATCATGGAGAGGTGTTTGCAGGGAGATATCACATGAAGAAGAAGATCTTAACGGCCGTTTTCCTGGCCGGCTTTGTCGGCGCAGTGCCGGCGCAAGCGGGACAGCACAACGTGCCGGCGGTCAAGGACAAAAAGCCAGCGACCAGCAAGGACAGCATGAAGCCGTCGACGATTACCGGGTGCGTGGTTCAATCTGACGCCCGGTACCGACTTGACCATGCCATTGTCGCCACTGATCCAGATGTGGACACACAGAACAGGCCTGGCACCGAGGCGAGCGCAACTCCGAAAATGATGTCTTACACTCTCGTCGGAGCCGAATTGAAGTTGCATCTCGGTCACAAAGTGGAGGTGACCGGAACGATATCGAGCGACAAGACGTCGAAGGACATCGCAGGACCCCTAGGAATGAAAATCGGCGGGACTCTGAACGTGGCGTCCGTAAAGATGGTCTCAAACACCTGCCCGTAGCCTGCCACCAGATTGCGCGTGGATGGGTCGGCGTGAACTGCAATTGGAGATACTCGACATGGCGAAGCGTGCTTTAGCAGTAGAGGAAATTGCATCTGAGGTTGGACGGCTGTTCGGGACAACCGAGGCTCATGCGCGAAAGTGGCTGGCGCAGCGCAAGGAGTTAGTTAGCGCCCTATCCACCGTTCGCCATAAAGCAACCGGACTAATAAGTGAGCTCGGCGGTGAGGCTCCCTTCCCCTGGCGACGCCGCCCCGGACGCAAAGCCAAAGAAGGCATTCCAGTTGTTCAGCCAGGCATGCGGGAGAGTCGCAAGAAACGTGTGATGTCAGCTCAAGCCAGGGCAAAGATGAGAGCGGCAGCGAAGAAACGCTGGGCTGACATTAAGAAGAAGACCAGGCGCAAATGACGCTTCTGGTCGAAGCACCAGACACTAGCCTCCCACCGCCTCCGCCGCAGCCATTGCCGTCAACGACCTGCAACAGCTCTATCTGCTGACCGTCGCTCTGAATCGTTTAGAGAGACGGGAGCGCCTGATGAGTCAAATTATTGCTTGGCTAGTCGTCATCGTTGCCTGCGGCGGCGGTGAACGTGGGACCCGAATCCATTCGCTGGACATGCCATCACCTACGGCACCGTCGCAAAGTGCCTCTCGTCCAACTCTCGCCTCGGAGAGATAGAAGGCCGCGTCATTGAGGCCGACTTTGAGAACCCCATCCCTCGCGCGCATACCACGGCGGCTTCGGTTTGCGACCAGGATGGTTGCGAGCCGACAGATCAACCCTGAAGACAAAAACGCATGTCAAGGCGGGCGGTAGTCCGGTTGCTATTCTGGACTAGCGAAAAGCGAACTTAAGACCAAGACGCCGAGAGCTCCCCCCTCGTCGTCTCCATGCACAGCGTGCTCTTGCTCTAACCGCTCGTTACTTCCTCGCAGACGCGCGCCCTACTTTCCAGCGCCGCTTTTCTTCGCCGCTTCCTCGGCAGCCTTCTCTTCGGCGCGAGCGCCGCCGAGAATGCCACTCATGGCGTAATTCCCCTCATGACACGCGTACTCATAGATCCGGTAGTTCGGCAGGCTTGTCATTGGACGAACGGCCGTCCATGGCCTGGTGTACACCGTCGGGTCGTCGATCGTGAATTGGTAGTCGATCACATTGTCGGCGACACGTGTGAAGCGTTCGACCGCACGCGTGTGTCGCGACGAGGGGAATCGCAGCTGCGTGTTGTCACTGTAGTTGGTGGTCTCGACGACCAGGGTCTTCCCCTCCCAATGACCGCGGGAATCCCCGTTCCACTGGCGGATGCTGTCGCTCAGACGCGGGCGCCCATCGAGCGGGATGAGGCGGACATCGTGGATATTCTCGACGAGAATCGCCACGTAGCCAGGGGTCTGAAAAATCTGATACGTGTTGTTGTAGCCCGTCGAGATCGGCGGCACACCGTGGTACGTGATGCACCGATCCCAGGCGCTTCGGTCCAACCACGAGTCAGCGGGGTGCGCGCGCGCGTACTCCGCTTTCGCCACGATTCTCTGCTGCGTTTCCGCGGTCAGACGGAAGTCTGCCATCGGGCGGATCGACGATCAGCGACGTTCGGAGATTCGAGGTGATTTTGCCACGGTCCCACCAGACTGCATTGTAGGTACCCGGGTCACCCGGTGGAGGAGGTGCGTCCACCGCAGCTTCCGCCTCCCGTGCGGCGGCTTCCTCGGGCGTAAAAAACTCTCTGCCGGCGACCGCGGCAGACCGTTCGAGGGGCGTCAGCGTGGCATACGACCAGACGCCCTGCAGGTCTGGGTCGCCCCACGCGGTACGCGGCGTTGTCTCCGTCTTCGTTGTGCCCTTCGTGTTCGCCGCCGACGACGGGGTCTGGCCCGCGACGGGCGCCATCGCGCATGGTGCCCACACGATGAGCGCCGCGAGCACTCCGACTTCGGTCGACCATTCGTGTCTCATGAGAAACCCCCTGCTTCTTCAGGAATTCATCACTGCAGGCGATACTACGCTCGTTCGCGCCTGGCCAAACCAGAATCCTCAGTGATTGAACAGGGCCGGCGAACGTGTGTCTCTGTCGATTGACACGTTCACGGCTATCCGGTATACGAAAACGTCTGGTTTTGCGTCAGCCATTGGTTCATAGGAGGAGCGCATGATCTCTCTGCTCCGATGCGCAGCCACACTGATCGCGGTGTTCTGTTTGAGCCTGCCCGTGCAGGTCCAGTCATCAATCCCGAATGCGTTGACACCGGCCGAACGGGCTGCGGGCTGGACGCTCCTGTTCGACGGACGATCGCTGGCGGGGTGGCAGCCGAGCCAGCAGGCCGTGTGGTCCGTCGAGGACGGGACGATCATTTCCCGCGGCAAAGAGCCGGGGATTCTCAGAACAATCGCCACCTACCAGAACTTCGAGCTGAAAGCCGACTTCTGGGCCGACGACACGATGAACAGCGCGATTTTCGTCCGCTGTCCTTCGGACCTGAACGCCAGCCTGTCGTCGAAGGTGTGTTACGAGGTCAACATCTATGACCCGCACGCATCGTGGCCGACGGGCAGCGTGAACGAGGTGCAAACCACCTTGCCCGAGCGGATTCAAACGGCGGGCAAATGGAACTCCTTCGAGATCACGCTCGAGGGCAGCAGAATCGCCGTCAAGTTGAACGGGAAAACCACGGTGGATGCCAGGAACGACCTGTTTACGAGTGGGACGATCGCTCTCCAGGCAAACGGCCCCGGATCAGGGGGCGGGACGATCAGGTTTCGGAATATCAGGATTCGTCCGATGTGATCGATACGAGGCGGCCAGGAATACTTGGTTCGCGTTGCTCGCCTGTTGATGCGGTAGACAGGCATACGAATCGGCCACTACGCGAGCCAAGCCCGGAGCAGCTGCCCTATAATCCAGTGCCTCACATTCATATGTCACGACATCTGCCGTATGTCGCCGTGCTCCTCGTCCTGTCAGCGTGCGGCAGCCCCTCGTCTCCGGACGGTGGTGGGATTCAGGCCCATCTGGACAGGACGACGCCCGATCTCAAGGTCAACGGTGCCACCATCCAACCTGGGTCGACCACCAGCATTGCCGTTGGGTCCAGGGCCGATTTCCGAATCGACTTCACCAATCGTTCCGGTCAGAATTTGCACCACGCCATCGTCTTCGTCAGAGACGATGGCGTCGAGCGCCTCCTTCTGTGCGGTGTCAGCGGCAGTGGAGGAGAAGGTGGGGGCTCGGGGGTGGGCACGACAATCTTTCCGGAAGACCGGGGACACACAGTGAGGGTGATGCTGCTCGGCGCGTACGGCCCGAGCTCGCAGTGCCTCCTTCAGTCGTCGACTGGGTCGTTCCAGGTGAATCACGCCAACGTTCAGGCACAGCGTCTCCTGATGACGCTCACCGTACAGTAACGCCCTTCGGCAGTCGCATCCGACGGGCTTTACGGCTTCTGATCGGATACCCCCTTGAAGGCGAATCGTTGCGTGCCGTAGTCGAGTTCTGCCGTGTAGACGTTGCCCTTCGAATCGATCGCCATCTGGTGTGGCCGAACGGTTCCTCGCGCGCCGAAACGGTCGTGGGCCAGGACGGTGAGCGTCTTTCGATTCACGATCAGAATCTGATTGCCCTCTCCGACATACAAAAACTGCTGATCTTTGTCCGGCGACAGGGCAAGGCCGCCCGGTGAGCCGCCCGTGAACAACTGGCCCATGTATTTGCCCGCCAGCGTGAACACCTGCACTCTCCCGTTACTGCGATCCGCGACGTACACCAGGCCGTCGTTCGAGACGCGAATGGCGTGAACGGGCCCGCCGAACTGTTGAGGACCTGGAGGCGTTCTGGCTGGCGCTGGTGTCGCCGCCGCGCCGGCGGGCGGTGGTGTTTCAACCCCTGGTTCCGCGAAACCCGAAAAGCCAGGCCGTAACGGCGCGGGCTCGGCATCGACCGGAACATTCCCGAAGGCGCCCCACATGCGTTTGAACGCGCCGGTATCGGCATCCAGCACGAGCACGCGGCGATTGCCATAGCCGTCGGCGATGAACGCTTCGTTGGTTTTCCGATAGATCACGAGATCGGCAGGCTCTTTCACATTTTTCGTGTCCTGGTTTCCAGTGCTGGCGTTCTGCTGGCCAATCTGCTGCAGGAACTTTCCTGTCGTCGTGAACTTGAGCAGCATGTCGTCATCGACGGGCACACGCTGGTTGGCCACCTTCTTGTACCTGACGACGCCCGCGCCTGTTCCCGCCTGGCCGCCAATCCAGACGATGTCTTTGTCGTCGACGAAGATGCCATGTTCGTTCTCGGGCCATTCGTAGCCGGCTCCCGGTCCGCCCCAGCCCCGAACGAATTGTCCCGCTGCGTCGAATTCGAGCACAGGAGGCGCGCGATGAGCGCTCTGATCGGCGGGAATGAAGCGTGGACGGTGCAGAAGCCAGACATGATCGCGCTTGTCGATCGCGACCGACGACATCTGCCCCATCACCCATCCGTTGGGCAGCTTCGGCGGCCACGCTTTGTCGAGCTCGAATGTCGGCAGCGCTGTGGGCGTCTGCGCCGGTGCTGCGGTCGACTGTGCCAGGATTCCGCGCCCGGCGAGGAGCGCCAGCACCAAAGCGACGATGACGAAGAGTGCCTTCTTCATGTGCGCATTCTGCGCCCGAAGGCCGGCGCTGGGCAACACGATCTTCTTCGGGTTCGAGGTCGTTCGGTACGGTCCGAACGCTTGAAGTAGCCCCGCCGCCTTCCATGCGCTAGATTCTGTCTAGACGCTCGCGGTGGTCCGCGGGTGTGGAAGGGGGAGGTCGTGGACAGTACCTTCAGTCGGCGAGCATTCGTGACAGCGTTGGGGATGCTGAGCGTCCCGCTTATCGCCTTCGCACAGGATAGAAAGAAGGAGGGCGAGAGCCGCGAAGAGAAGAAGAAGGAAGCGGAGGAGAAAAAGGAAGAGAACAAGGAGAAGAAGGAAGAGGCAAAGGACGAGGCCAAGGAGAAGGCTGAGGACAGGGACGATGTCGTCGACACACCCGGAACCGATCGCAGCCAGGACCGGCGGCAGGATCGACGGCGGGATGCCGTCAAGTAACGAAACGTTCCAGGCGGCCAGCGCCTGCTGAATCGATCGCGTATCGTCGTGTCAGCGTCCGGTCGGGCGCGTACTCGTCGGTCGAATCACATCAAGTTCGTCGTACACAACCCCCACGCATCGCCGTTTGTATGCCCGCGGCCGAAGTAGTAGAGCTGCACCTCGTCGGGTCCCTTGAAGAGCGTCAGACGATCGTCGAACGTCCGCTTTGGCAGCCCCTTCCCCTGGTTCTGGTCGAAGATGGTCGGCTTGTTCGCGCCGGGCTTGCCCATTCCCGGCGGTGACATCATCTCCTTCATGTTCGCCGCGGTGTTCTCATGGACCACGATGTCGACCGTCGCCGGGAACTCGACATTGCCACTGACGTGATCGCCGTGCGAGTGCGTGTTGATGATCGTCGTCACCGGCCTCGGACTGAGCTCCTTGATCTTTGCCAGAATCGGCGCGCCCCAACCGGGGTTCTTCGTGTCGACGACGGTGATGCCGTCCGATTGGACGAAGACCGTGGTGTTGCCGCCGCCCCCTGTGAGAACGAAGAGATTGTCCTTGAGTTTCTGGACTTCCACGACCATCGGCTTCTGGCCGCCCTGCTGCGCCACAAGATACGAAACCGCGCATGTTGCGAGCAGGGCCGTGAGCACTACGATGCGTTTCATGCCGCAATGATAAATGCGGTGTCAACGAGCGGCAACTGGTGCATGTGAAGCTGGAAACACGGCCTCAGGATATGCTGTATGCCTGTTTCGATTTCTACTGACGGTCGCGCTTTGTGGTGCCGCGAACATTGCTTCCGCGCAGAGTTTTGACTGCGCCAAGGCGCAGACGCGCGTCGAGAAGATGGTCTGCGCAGATCGTGCGATTGCAGAGCTCGATGAATACCTCGGCCGCTACTATTCCGCATCGCGAGCCGAGATCCCCGGCGCTGAGGCGTGCCTGCGGTCCGATCAGGCGCAGTGGCTCAAGTCGACGCGTGACGCCTGCGTCGACGGCGCGTGTCTGAAATCGGCATATCTCAATCGTCTCGCCGAGCTCGATCCGTTGCAGCCTGGCGCTACCGTGCTGAAGAACGTCGCGCTGCCGCCGGTTCCGGCGCTGGTATGGGTCGTTCCTCCTGCCGCGGACAAGGTGGCGGCGCCGCCGAATCCGAAGGCCAAACCATACGAAGCCATCGGCACCCTGATCGACGACGTCGGCACGAATCCGAACAGCGATGGACTCGCGATCCGCTTGAAAGACGGCGCGCGGATACCGCTGGTGATGCTGATGTTCCTCGAGGGGGCGACCCAGGAACGTCTGGCGATCCTGGCAAAGGATCGCACCACCACCTTCCGCGCGCGCGGCTACGTAGCCATTGACGGCAGGGGGCAACTGTTCTTCGAGCCAAGCCGCTGCGTGTTCCTGCACCGACTGCCCGCCAGAAAGCCTTGATCGACCGATAAATCGGCTATGAAGTTATGTGTAGCCGTTCTCGCCTTTGTCTGTATTTCCGGTAATGTGAGTGCGCAACGCTGGTTTGTTTTACAACATCGGCCAAACGGACGTGTCATTGGACTACTCGACCTCCCGGATATCACGAACGACTTTGCAGACGATGTATGCCGGTCGACAGAATTGGCTGCTGTTCCGGTCTACAGCGAGCCGTCCAGGAACGGAGCCGCGATCGGTACCGTCTACAAGCGCAATCATCCCGAATATGGGTGCGGATTGCTTTTCACGCGAACGGGAACGTCCACCGAAGAAGAATTGCCATCTGAAGAGCGCGGTTATGAGATCGCCGCGGCCGTCGTATACGAACGCCGCGGGCGATGGTTCCGTATCGCCGTACCACAAGGTGCCGCATGGGTTGAGGAGGCACACGACGAGGCCTTTCTTCCCTATCCTCAGCTACTTTCGCAGCGAATGGCTTATCTCAGGGACGACTGGGACGGGCAATGACGACAGAGTGCCGGCTTTGGGTTCCCGAGCGAGCCCCTGCCCGCTGAGTGGAAGGAGCACGTTTTCCGCCAGATCGGAGTCGAAATGCTCGGCGTGACGCGAGTCGGCAACGACGATTGGATCCACGTGCGATTGGTGAACGAGAGGTGTGGAGACGACACTCTCGAAATGTTGAAACCAGTGCAAGGCTGGCTTCCAGCGTATCGACCGGACGGAATGACCGCCGCGTGGTTCTACTCAAGGGGTTGCTAGCGGAGCGTGATCGGCTCTTCAGTCTTCAGTCGTCAGTCTTCAGTAGCCTCGCAATTGAGAACTGACGACTGAGAACTGAAAACTGCTTTAACTAGTATCCCCTGCTGGCTCCGCCGCCGCCTGAGCTGCCGCCGCCGAAACTGCTTGAACCGCCTGACGAACCGCTCGACGAAGAAGAGCTCGCCTGGATGCGCGGAAGGACCTTCGAGTACTCCCGACTAAAGCTGCAGAACGCGCACTGCTCCACGACACGCGCGCTGCCGCTCGTGGTCGTGGTCGCCTGCTTGATGACCGTCTGGGTGGACGACTTCGTGCGATAACGACACTGCGGGCACTTCGCGTAGCTGCTGATCCACTTCGGGTACCGCAGCGTGAAATGATGCGAACAGGCCCCGCACTTCCACACATCGTAATCGACGCTCTCCACCCGCTCTTCGGCCTGCTGCCCCTTCTCGATCAGCGCATCGTCGTCCGCTTCGCCGAGACAGACCATCGGCGCCTGACACGCCGGGCACCGGCGGCGCCGGTGTCTCCTCCACTTCCGAAACCCGACGATCGAGCCCAAACCAACCGGGATCGCACCCAGCAGACCCATCACCAGGGTACTGATGCTCGACGACCCGTCCTCGTAGGACTCGCTCCCCGAAGACGACAACTCGACTGGCTCGTTGCGGACCGCTTTCAGGAGCGCATCGACGCCGGCAAGCAGACCTTCATCGAACTCGGCCGATTTGAACTTCGGAACAACGTAGGCATCGAGAATCTCGCCAGTCTTGGCGTCGGGAAGAACGCCCTCGAGCCCATACCCGACCTCGACGCGAATGCGGCGGTCGCCGGTGGACCACAGCAGCAGCAGCCCGTTGTCCTTGTTCTTCTTGCCGATGCCCCAGAGATCGAACAGTTTGTTCGCGGCTTCCTCGATCGACAGGCCATCGAGCGAGCCAATCACGACGACGGCCATCTCGGCGCCGGTTGTTCGTTCGAGATCGCCGATGGTGGAGTTGAGCCGCGCGACCGTTTCAGCGCGCAGCGCCCCGGGCATGTCGGTCACCCACGTGCCGTCGCGGGAGCGCGGATTGGGGATGCTGGTGAGAGGCTCTGCGCCGATGGCAGCGCTCAAAAAAAGGATGAGCGCACCCAGAGCGATCGAGGTATGTGACCGAATGGACAAACTACGGCGCGTGAGAGCCACGTCGTGTGAATCCTAGCGCAGGTCGCTCAGCCGCCAGCAGCCTTCACGAGCGCTCAGTAGCAGCTCGCCGCCTCGCAGGCCCACGGCCGCTTGAACGCCATCAGGTTGGCAAAGCTCCTCGTCGGGTTGAGGAAAATCGTCAGGGTGTTGGCCCACTTCGGGTGGTTCGCACGCAGCCGCCGAAGAACGTGCTGCGCCGCGAGGTCCTCGCCCACCGACCACACGGTTCCCAGGGTGGGCGTGAGCCAGAGGTCGATCGAGGCCTGGTGTATGTTCCCCAGGGAGGATTCCGACAGCGGTCCGATCTCGAATTGTATCGAATAGGCGGTGGCAAAGAGGAATTGTTTGCCCTTGGCCCGCCAGTAGGTGTTGCCGGAACCGACTCTGTTCTCCAAATACTCCGGGTCGTTCTGCCCGAGGATGTGCGCGGCGACCGATCCCATCATCGGGTGGGCAACATAGTTCGTCCAGATTTTACCGCCATCGTTGAAACGATTGAGTGAGCGAACCGAGTCGAACCAGTCGTTCACGAACGGCCCACCAAGACGGCTGACGGTACGGTCTTCGATAAAACGTGAGAGGTGCTGGGCCGTCAGGAAGAGCAGGCTCTCGCTCAGAACCGGCCGCCAGGCGATGCCACCGTCGCGGTGGTCAGCCGCCGACTGGGCCGACACATTTCCGGCGGTTGGTTCCACCCTGGTTTCCAGAACAGTGGCCGCGGCATCCTTTTGCTCGTGCTCTTGAGCCAACGCCGGCATCACCGCCGCAACGACGGTGAGTCCGAGGGTCGCCACAATGAGGCCTGACCTATTCCCCATTGCGACGCGCCTGTGCAAGGGCAGTTCCAGAGTGAGGGGGAACGCTCAATCGCGTTGATACCCACTCACTTGCGCCGATTCCGGCCGTGGCGACGGGTCCCGCAGCCATCGGAACTCCAACTGTGCCCCCCGAAATAGCGTGGGTCAGAGGGCGATGCCGTCGGTTACGGGAGGGTGACATGCGTCCCGGGCCGTCGGATTTCCACCTGCTTGTCCCACCGCTGGCCGTTCTCGAACCATGTGACCTTGTAGGGCCCCGGCACCACATCGTCGAACGCGAAACGCCCGGCACCATCGGCAATGTTCACGAACGGCATCGACGCGACGACAATCGTCGCCCGCATCGACGTATGGAGGTTGCACGACACCTCGTAGTAGCCGGGTTCGTCGAACGCAAACGTGTACGAGCTGTGCGGGGTTGTCGCCACGTTGAAGACGGGCGCGTGTGTGCCGGTTTCCTGTACGCTTACGTTGTGCAGAACGTCCTCGTTGTTCCGGAACTGCACGGTTTGCCCGGTCCGGGCGACGAGAAGAGCCGGGACGAATTCCATGCCGGTTTGATCCATATAGGCAGACCCGACCACCGGCGGGAAGTCGTGCTCGAACAGAGGCTCCATCACGACCATCGTTCCGGACGGCCCCTTGCCGCTCAGCGATGCACGCACGGGCTTAGGCGCTACGTCACCTGCTGTTTCCGGCACGGCGGCGCCGGGCGACTGCTCCGGCCGGGAGTCAGCACATGCGGCCGCCACGAGCGCGGTCATGACAACCACGAGCACGTTCCGGTGAACCCGAAAAGTCGAAAAGCACCTCCTCATCTTCTGACCGTGCACAACCTGCGCGCGATCGTCGCCTACCGCGGCGCCGGATTCGCGGCAGGCGCGGGCGCGGCGTACCGGGTCTCCTCCATCAGACGCCGCAGCTCGGCCTGCATGTGCTGAAGGGTCTCACGTGCATCCGAACGGTCAATGACGTTCGTCTCCTCGTTGGGATCCTCATCCAGATTGTAGAGCTCGTCCATGCCCTGAAGCTCGCGGTACTTGATGTACTTGTGCCGCCAGGTTCGGATTGCCACATAGCCCATGTTCCGAATGCGCGGAAATACGGTGTCGGTGAAGTACTCGATGAGGAACGACGTGCGCCATTCTCGTGCCTCCTTCTTAAGCACGGGCACAAGTGAGCGCCCCTGGATTTCAGCGCCGGGCTGCAGTCCGGCCACGTCGAGCAGAGTCGGGGCGATGTCGAGATTCAACGCGATTTCTGACGGCGTCGAACCCGCAACCGTCAACGGTGGATAGCGGATGACGAGCGGAATACGGATCGTCTCTTCGTACGCCAGACGCCGCTCCTCGTTCAGTCCGTGCTCGCCGTAGAAATATCCGTGATCGCTGGCAAATACGATCATCGTGTTATTCAGCACACCCTTGCGCTCCAGCGCTGCGAGGATCCGCCCCAGGCTGTCGTCGACGCCAAGCAACATCTCCAGACGGCCTCTGATCTCCTCATCGGATGTCGCGGTCTTCGGACCAAGCGGAGGAAGCCGGTCGATCTGGCGAAGCAGCGCGGGCTTTCCGAGCGGAGGCTTGAACGCGCTCGCTCGCCGGGGCATGGTACGGCCGATGTAGCGGCCGCGGTGGCGATCCGCGGCAACAAAGCCGCCAGGCTGTCCTGGAATCGGCACCAGACTCCCATCGTCACGCTGAATGACGTTGGGATGGATCGCCTTGTGAGCCAGGTACACGAGGAACGGACGATCCGAAGGACCATCCATGAACCGCTCCACGTAGTCGGTGAGCAGGTCGGTCGTGTAGCCCTTCGCGTGCACGCGCTCGCCGTCGACATTCAGCGAAGGATCGACCGCTTCGCCTTGTCCCGGCATAGCGACCCAGTGGTCGAATCCCGGGCGAGGGCTGTCGTCGTTGCCCATGTGCCACTTGCCGAAGAAGCCCGTTCGGTAGCCGGCACGCTGAAGCTCCAGCGTGAACACGGGCAGGTTATGGCTCGGTCGAGCGGTGTTGTCGATGATGCCGTTGGTGTGCGGGTATTGCCCCGTGAGAAAGCCCGCCCGGCTGGGAGAGCAGAGTGGGGTCGTCGCGAATGCGTTCGTGAACCGCGCCCCTTCGCGCGCGAGCCGGTCCATATTCGGCGTGTCGATGAACGGGTGGCCGGCCACCCGCATCTCATCCCAACGCATGTCATCGACGAGCACCATGACGATGTTCGGCGGACGAGATTCGGCGGGTACGGGCGGTGTGTTCTGGCGCTCGCCTGGCGCCGCACACGTCGTGGCAAGCAGTGCCGCCGCGACAACGAATCGCCGCGGAATCTTCAATCGACACTTCAACGCGGGGCCTGCGGCCAGGGCACGCCCTGATCCTTCCGCGTCACCGGCTTCACTCCTTTGAACAGGAACCGTTGTACCCGTGCTCCAGTGTAGGTTTCCGTCGCGTACAGATTGCCCTTCGAGTCGGTCGCCAGGTTGTGGACGCCGAAGAACTGTCCGGGCTGCCGCCCGCCGTCGCCGAATGACGTCAGCACCTCGAGCGAACTGCGCAGCAGCACGTTGATCTTCTCGTCTACCCCGTTCGCGGCGTAGATGTAGGTTTGCTGCGCATCGCGCGAAAAGGCCATGTCCCACACCGACCCGGACCGGTACGTCATCCGATCGACGAACGCTTCCTTCACGAACGTGCCGTCCTTCCGGAAGACCTGGATGCGGTCGTTCACACGGTCGCAGACGTACACGAAGCCGTCGTTCGAGACGATGACGCAGTGCATCGTGCTGAACTGCTTCGAGGGAGGAGCCTTCGGGTTGTACGGCGGCATCTTCACGTCGTCCGGTTTGTTGCCGTAGGCGCCCCAGTGCCGCTTGTACGCGCCGGTGTCGGCGTCGAACACGATCACGCGCCGGTTCCCGTAGCCGTCCGACACATACACTTCGTTGGCCGACGGATCGGCGAAGACCTTCGTCGGCTGCCAGAAGTTCTGCACATCGTTGCTGCCGTTGTGCACGCCGTGCTTGCCTATCTGCAGCAGGAATCGCCCGTCGTTCGTGAACTTGAGAATCTGTGTGTCCTTCTGCCCGTTGCCGCCGAGCCAGACGTTCCCTTTGTGATCGACGGTGATGCCGTGATTGCTGTCCGGCCAGTCGTACCCTTTGCCGGGACCTCCCCACGATTTCACGAGCGTCCCGGCCTGGTCGTAGACGAGAACCGGCGGAGCGACCTTACAGCAGACGCCGATCGGATCCGTGGCGCTGACACGGGCCGGCTGTCCCGGCTGAACCTCGTCGTCTACGGCCTGATTCGCCTTCAGGTCGGCCGCCTTGAAGTTGGCCTCGACAGAGTCTGGCCGGTGAATCGTCCAGACGTTGTCCTGCGCATCGACGGAGAGGCCGATGGTCGAGCCGGTCACCCAGTGGTTGGGCAGCGGCTTCGGCCAGAAGGGATCCACTTCGAACATCGGCGCCTGAGGCGACTGTGCCGCGACGGTGTCCGACGACCCGATCGGTGCGCGCGTCACCATGAACGCGCCCGTCAACGCAATCACGAGCAACCCGGCAAAGCGTGCAGATTTCATCGGTACCTCCGCGAAAGATGGCTGTGGACCTACGATCACTTACGTCGCGTGAACATGGTCGCGTCCACGCTGAAGGCACTCGTCGGTGAGCCTGCGACCGGCAGGAACGTATGCGATGTCGCGGCGCCCTTGTCGGGCGTGAAGACGATGGTCAACCCCTTGACCGTGACGGTTCCGCTCCTGGTCGCTTCGGTCGCCGTGGCACGTCCTGCCACGGTGCCGCCCGTCGTGCTCATCCATTGATAGCGTCCATCAGGCTGGATGACGAGCGAGCTGGCGACATTGATTCCCGAGCCACCGGCGATCGCCGTTCCGCGGGCGGATTCCCATTGACCCGCGATAGCCGTCAATGGAACAGAGACCGGTTTCGTGTAGCGCTTTCCGTAGAACTCGATGCCGTCCGGCCGCGCCGTCAACGGACCCTCGTGCACGCCACCGTCTCCCCACGCGATGGCCACCTGGCTGCCGCGCATCTCCCAGCGTCCCGAATCTCGTCCGTGGGCGGTCAGGTGCGCCGCCCAGTCGAAGCTCTCGAGACCGCCTTCGGGAATAAAGCGAGTGACGCGGCCGCCGCTGAGGAACAGCAGGCACACCGCGCGGCCGCTGAGGAGACTGCGGCTGACGAACATTCCCTGCGGCACGCCGTTGACGACGCCCGCGTCGGGCACACGTTCGGGGCGCACGCTTCTCGTCTGCTTCGCGTCGGTGTGCGCCGCGACGACCAGGCTCAGAGCGCCGACGGCAATGGCCATTCTTGACATGCGGCCGTGCTACTTCGGCGACATCGTCTTCAGACGCGCCAGCAACTGTTGGTGGTGCGCGATGAACCGATCGTAGGTGCCGAACTGGTGCCACTCGAGAATCCGCTCGATGTCGAAGTAGTCCTGCTGGGCCTGGCGCAGCGCGGAAAACCGTCCCTGTCCTCCACGCGCGGGTGCGGCGCCCGGTGCGGCTGTCAGTTTCCCGAGTGCGTTTTCGATGTCGAGCAGGAGAAGGTTGATCTCCTTGATCTTCTGCTGGCGCGGCGGCACGTTGGCCGGCGGGTTGACCAGCGCTTCGGCCAGAATCCGTCCGTCCGCGTTCAGCGGCGGGTTCACCCCCATGAGGTAGCAGAGCGTGGGCACGGTATCGATCGCCTCCGTATAGTCGAAGGTGACGCCCTTCTTGATGCCGGGGCCCACCATCACGAGCGGCATCGTCCAGGCCTCCGGGACGTTCGCGGGATGCCCGCCTGCGGTCTGCTCGCCGTGGTCGCCGGTGATGAACATCACCGTCTTTTCCCACTTGCCGCTTTTCTTCAGCGCGTCGACGAACTGGCCGAGGTACACGTCCTGCTGTTGCAGCGCTCTTATATAAGGTGAGCCCTCGGCCCAGATGTTGTCCTTGTAGGGCGAACCCGCAGGCGCGCTGCGGCTCTCGCCTGCAGCCACGCCGGTGTCCTGCATGTGAATCCACATGAACGTGGGATTGACTTCGCGAAGAAACGTCGTCGCCCAGAACAGTGTCTTATCGTTTCCCACGTTGTAGCCGGCCGCACGCATCCCGGATCCGCCCGCCTGCGCCGTGTAGTGGAAACTGCCGTCGAGCGAGCGATAGCTGATCTCGTTCACCACGTGCGCCGTGATCTTGAGCGGGAAGAACGAATCCTGCACGTACTTCTGCTTGCCGCCCGGCAGGATCATGGCCGTGCCGGACATCTGCACCACATTCGGAATCGATGATGTGTAACCGTTTTGCGCCCACGGACTGGGTGGGAACCCATTGGACGGGTCGGCCGTCTGCACGGTCCAGTTCTGACGGAAGTACGCGCCCTGCGCCATGAGCGCTTCGAAGTTCGGCATCTTCACGTGCCCCGGCGCTTTGTCGCTGAGGCCGTCGACAGTATAGAGAATCGCGATCTCCGGACGCGGGGCCGCCGCCGGTTGTTGCGCGTCAATGTTCAGAGGAATGAAAGAAAGCGCAGCAGCAAAGCTGACGCACGCGACCAGGAAACGTTTCATGGCGACCTCCAGGGATTCAGACACCCGCGCGGCGATGTCGGATGAGGAGGAGTAGACACCAAAACCCGGCGCCGCGCAAACGACGGACCGAACCTGCACTCTACAACTGGGCGCGTCCAGGAGAGTAACCCTTCGGGGAATAGACGAAGCGGCCGCCAGCGAGTACAAAACTCCTGCAATAAATCCGTTGAGCAGACAGCAAAAGGAGAAGATATGGTGACCAACGTGAAGGAAGGCAACCCGCCTCGTCGTCTTGCGTGGGTGCTGGGCGCCCTGGTGTTCGCGGCGATGTTCAGCATCTTCAGCGCCGAATCAGAGGCGGGAACGCACTGGGTCGGCAGCTGCGGCGCCACTCTCATGGGCGACGAAACCTACGTCCTGGTGGAGGACATCGAATGCGACGTCTTCCCGGCCATCACGGTGGTCGGACCGGCGAAGCTGCAGTTGAACGGATATTCCGTGAGCTGCCTCATCGAGGACGAGGTGCCGGAACACTCAATCGGCATCCTCGTCGAAGGCCACGACGGCGACGTGCTCGGCAGCGGCAAGACGGCGCCGCGGCTGGCCGCCAACACGGTCACAGGCTGCGAGACGGGCGTCCACGTCAACGGCGACGGCAAACATCGCGTTCAGGGCGTCACCGTGACGAGAAGCACGGACGCCGCGTTCCTCATCGAGTCCGACGAGAACAAGATCGTCGGCAATATCATCCGGCAGAACCGAATCTGGAATGGGCCATTCCCCTCAGTGTTGCTCTTCCCCGTTGAAGGAAGCGGCTTCGTCGTCGAGGGCGACGAAAATCTGCTCGTCGCGAATTCCGCCGCCGACGTGGAAGGCGACTACGGCGACGGCGTCGCAGATCCAGATGCAGCGTACAGCATCCACGGGAACTGGAACGTGCTGGAGGGCAATCTCGCTAACGACAACGAGGCGTACGGATTCCTCGTCGCCGGTTCGAACAACACGCTGGACGGGAACTCGGCCCTGAAAAACCTCACGGATGGGTTCTTCATCGCGGCCGACGCGACCAAGAACGTGCTCAAGCACAACAAGGGTTTCGAGAACGGCGATGAGCCGAAGGATGGGGACGCCGCTTCGGGTTTCCACGTCGCAGGCCCGGGCAACACGCTGGAAGAGAACCTCGCGATGCGAAACGGCTTCTACGGCATCCACGTGGCGGAGGGGGCGATCGGCAACGAGGTCAGCAAGAACACGGCGTTCGACAACCTCGGATGGGACGAAGTAGAAGATGTTAATCCCGACGTCATCGGCGGCTCCAGGATCGACCTCCTCGACGAAAACGCTTGCGGGGCGAACAAGTGGACCCTCAACGTCTTCGGCGTCCGGTCGCAGTCCTGCATCAAGTAACCTCGGCGTAGTCTGAATTCAGGTCGGGTGCGGCGGCGCACCCGACCTGTTCCTCGCGCAACTGAAGTTGCGCCCTACCTTCAATTGAAATTGCGCCGTGCCTTCAACTGAAGTTGCGCCCTGCCTTCAACTCCCAGCCGAATGAACTAGTCCGCCGGGCTAATCCCATTGCTGAATTGACCGTCGTACGGGTCACCTGTAGAGTGACTGACGCCCCGACCCCGCCGCCTGGATCTGCCACGGAAAACGCATGGGGCCGCTGATCTAAAGGTAGGGCAACTTCAGTTGCGCCAAGTTGGAGTCGATTGCATGGCGTCCATGATGCTCAGTCTCAGACTGCTCGTCGCCCTGGTACTGGCGGCCCCCGCGCTGACGGGATGCTGGGAGTTGCCTGCGCTCACCGAGGAAGACGTGCGGGATCCGGAACCACCCGCGTTCGATCCCGCGAACTTCGTCGATCCCACTCTGAGCACCAACCCGCACCAGCCCACGCGCCCCGGCTTGCAATGGGTTCGCGGCGGTACCACCGAGGTTGGACTACGCAAGGTCCCTCACGTGGTCATCAGCACCATGACCGACGTCGTCCGGATGATCGACGGGGTGCCCTGCATTGCCATGCTGGATCAGTCGGCGGATTCCGGCGAGATCTCCCAGGTCGGGTTCGACTACCTTGCCCTCGACAAGGACGGCAACGTCTGGCTCATGGGCGGGTACGCAGAAGATTACGAGGGCGGCCAGTTCACCGTCCCCGAAACCGCGTGGCTGGGAGCGACCGGTGGCCTCCATACCCTTCACCAGAATAGCCGCGGTCCAAAACGCACGAGCATCACGGGGATCCTCGTCCCGAAGGTCGTGACGATGGAGACACCGCGCTGGTACATCAGCACGTCGGGAGACGAAGACCCGTCCGGTGCGGAACCGTTCGCTCTTGGAGAAAACGTGACCGTCGCGTTCGGAGAGTTCAAGAATGTGACCGTCGTGCTCGAGGGAGCGCTCAGAGCGATCGACAACGAGCTGAAGTATTACGCGCCCGGCGTCGGCGTGGTGCTGAACATGCCCCGCGACGCAAGTATTCACCAGGATCATTTCGAGTTGGTGAACTTCATCGAGCTCTCGCCTGCAGGCCTCGCGGAGGTGAGTCAGGTGGTGCTCGATCTCGAGGAACACGCGCGAACGACGGCGCCCGCCGTGTACGGGTCGGCGCCCAAAGCCAAGCGGGTGCGACAATGACAACCCCTCTCGTCAGGCTCAGCGGCGTATCGAAGAGTTTTCCGTCGTCCAACGGCGCCACGAACGTGCTGGACGAGGTGGACTTCGAAATCAAGGCGGGACAGAAGGTGAGCCTGGTCGGCGCCTCCGGCAGCGGCAAGTCGACCCTGCTGTCCTTGATTGCCGGACTCGTTTCACCGGACAACGGGACGGTCGAGTTTGACGGCGTTCCGCTGAACAACCTCGACGATGACGGGCGCACGGCCCTTCGCGCGCGCCAGATCGGCATCGCGCTGCAGTCCGAGAATCTCATCCCGTTCCTGACCGTGCTCGAGAACGTCGAGCTCGCGCTCGATTTCGGCGGTCATCGTGACGCACGGTCACGAGCGATGGAACTGCTGACCCGCATGGGCGTCGCCCACCGCGCCAGTCACCTGCCCCGTCAGGTCTCGGGTGGCGAGGCCCAGCGTGTGGTGCTGGCGGTGGCGATGGCCAATAAACCACGACTCCTGCTGGCCGATGAAATGGTGACCGCGCTCGACGCCGTCACAGCGGGCACGGTCGTCAGCGACATCTTCAGAACCGACATGGCCGTGTTCTTCGTCACGCACGACACGACGCTGGCAGACCAGGCCGACGTGCGCCTGTGGTTACGCAATGGACAGGTGGTCACACGATGAGCGACAGAAATACCATCGAAGTCCGCGACCTGGTTGTCGAACATCCGACCGTCTCGGGTGCACTCCGCGTCCTGAACTGTCCAACCCTGAAAATTGCCGGAGGCACGACCACGGCCATCACCGGACGGAGCGGAAGCGGGAAATCAACGCTCCTTGGCGTGCTGTCCGGCCTGGGCATGCCGACCGGCGGCTCGGTGACGATCGGTGCCACCAACCTGACGGCCCTGCCCGAAGACAGGCGCGTGGCCTTTCGCAAGGACGTAATCGGCCTGGTGTATCAGGCCGACAACCTGCTTCCGTTCCTCACCGTCGCGGAGAACATCCAGCTCCAGTTGACGCTGTGCGGGGATCACGATCAGACGGAACACCGGATAACGGATCTCCTGAACCGGTTGGGGTTGGGCGATCTGGTGGATCGGCTCCCCGACCAGCTGTCGGGCGGGCAGCGTCAGCGCGTGGCCGTTGCGCGCGCCATCGTCCACCGGCCGGCGGTGATCCTCGCCGACGAGCCCACCGGCGCACTGGACGAAGACAACGCGGCCGTCGTCATCCAGCTCCTGCTCAACGCGCACGAGCGCCTCGGGTCGACGCTGGTCGTCGTCACCCACGACATGTCGATCGCCAACCGTATGAGCCGGGTGGTCGAGCTCGGCGACGGTTCCATCGTGAGAGATCGTCAGAGTTCCTGAGAGGTTCTCATGTTTGCGAAGTATGTCTGGGCCGACCTGGTCCGCAATCCGCGCCGCACCCTCTCCACCATGATCGGCGTGATCCTCGGGGTGGGACTGGCGTGCGCCATCCTGTTCTTCGTCGACGGTCTGTCGTCTTCGATGACCGAACAGGCCGTCTCGCCCCTGGCGATCGATATGCAGCTCATCCAGACCAATCCCGTTTCTGGTGATCTGCGGCTGGGGTTAGACGTGACACCCGCCGGCAAGGCAGCCGCCGGCGACGTCATCCAGGTACGGCTCACCGTCAAGAACCACGGCAACACGCCCGCCAACGAAGTCGTGGTGCGTTCCCTTCCTGCCTCGGGCCTTGCCTATCGCACCGGTTCGACCGTGGCAAACGGCCAGGCGGTGCCCGAAGAAGGAGAGAGTCCCCTGGCTCGCGGCGGGGCCCGGATGGGCCTGAATATCGGAACCGTCGAGCCCGGCGCCACAATCGAGATCCGCTACGAGGCGACGGTATCGGAAGCGCGCGATATTTCGGTTGCGGCGTTTCCGTCCACGATCTCCTCCCGAGAAGCCCTCCTTCCAGTTGCGGCAAATACCGGCAAGCAGCCTGGCCTGACTGAACTGGCGAGCCGCATCAGGTCGGTCGATGGCGTGTCGTCAGCCGAACAGCTCTCCTTTGTCGATCTCCCGCCCGGGTCGCTCTCGGCCGCTGTTCCTGTGGTCGGTCAGGTGCGCCTGTTCGGGTTCGATCCGGGCTACGTGGCGCAGGATGCGACGATCACGATTGTCGAAGGCGCGCAAGTACCGGGCGAAGCGCTCGTCAGCGCCGAGGCTGCACGGGCTCTCTCTGTCGGGCTTCACGATGCCATCTCGGTGAAGCTGCCCGATGGCACGCAGTTGGAGAGACGGATCAGCGGGATTGTCGATCTCACGCGGGCCCGTTCGCTCTTCCTGAGCCGCCTGGGCACCAACCTCGAGCTGTTCTTCTATGTCCCGGCCTCGGTCATCGTCGATGCGGCGGCCTTCGACGAGCTCGTCATGCCGGCGTTCGAGCGGGCGAATACGGGCCGGGGCGAGCGGCCCAAGATGCTGCCCGTGCGCGAAGTTGACGTGCGCGTCCGCCGCGAGCTGCTCGAAACCGAACCGGTGGCGGCGCTCGCCCAGACGGCGCGCATCGCGACGTCAGTGATGGGCGCAACGCTCGATCATCACCAGAAGCGGCTCGACGATGGCGGGGTCAACCAGCAGAGCTTTCTGCTCGACAACATTTCGAATACGTTGACGGTGGCCCGCGACGATGCGGCGGTGGCCAAGCGCATGTTTCTCTTTCTGAGTATTCCCGGCGCGATGCTGGCGGCGTTGCTGGGCGCCTACGCGGGCATCGTGCTGGCGGGGGCTCAGCGCCGGGAGCAGGCCATCTTGCGTGTGCGCGGAGCCACCCGGCGAAACCTGCTGTGGATGCTGTGGTTGCGTGTCGCGTGGATCACGGCGGGTGGAGCGGCGGTCGGTCTCGTGCTGGGCTACGCCTCGGTTGTCGCCGTCCTCGGCGGCGACACGCTGGCACGCGTGACGACACAGAGTCTCGCCGTCTCCGGGATCCTCGGGACAGTCTTCGGGCTGTTGGGGACGGGCGCCGCGCTCTACTGGACCGGGCGCTCGACCATCGATCGCGGAGTCCATACGGATCGGCTAGGGCTGGCGACTCAGCGGCCCATGTGGCTACGCTACGACCTCGACCTCGTGGCACTGGCGGCGCTCATCATCGCCACGGTATTGGCCGTTTCGACCAACAGCTTCGAGGGAATTCCGGGCTCGGTGTATGAAGGTCGTTCGGTCGAGCTGTCTCTGAGCCTGCTCCTGTTGCCCATCGCGGCATGGGTGGCGGCAAGCCTGTTCGGCGGACGGCTCTTCGCCGGCCTGTTGTCGCACCTCTCGACAAGCGCCCCCACGGGTTCGATGAGCGCGCTTTCGCTCCTCTACTGGCGGAGCTTGAAACGGCGCTCGTGGTCGCTCGTCGTGGCCACGCTGATCCTGGGCATGATCGTCGCGCTGGCCACGAGCCTGGCCGTCTTCACGGCTTCGTACGACGCGGCGAAGGTGGCCGACGCACGATATACGGTTGGCTCCGACCTCAAAATCACCCCGCGCCCCGCCAGCAAGCGCACGTACAAGGCCGAGGACGCCTCGAGCCTTACCGTCGCAGGGATCGACATGGTGGTTCCGGTCATTTACGGTGTGCACAACGTCCAGCTTCGCTCGTATCGCACGACAGACATCGTGAACCTGGCGGCGCTCGATCCGACCGCCTACGCCACGGTCGCCCCCTTCGAAGAGGCTCACTTCCTGAAAAGCTCGCCGAGCGAGGGCCTGCGCATCCTTGCCGACGAGCCCAACGCGCTCTTGCTCAGCCAGGAGATCGCCGAATTCATCAGGGTGCAGGAAGGGGATACCGTCTGGGTGTTGCTCGGGCGCGGCACCGCAGAGCAGGTTGAGATCGAGACGAAGGTGCGGGTGCTGTACGAACGGTTGCCCGGCTTTCCGGACGGCGCCGACGCGCTCATGGACATCAAGCAGTACCAGAAGGCCATTCCCTCGGCTGTTCCGACCTTCTTTCTGGCACGGACGAGCGAGCGCTCGGATGTCCAACTTGAACAGGCGGCCGCGGCGCTCCACAGCGGCCCTGGTGCTGCAGACGCCTTGCGCGTCGACACTCGCCTGACCGCGCTCGGCAAAGATCAGTCGAGCCTGGCGTCGCTCAACATCAATGGCCTCCTGAGGCTCGATTCTGCCTATTCCCTGGCGATGGGCACGGTCACAGTCGCGATTTTCGTCTTTGGCCTCCTGCTCCAGCGCCGGCGCGAGTACGTCACGTTGCGGGCACAGGGCATGTCGCCGAAGAGCATCCAGACCTTCATTGGCGCTGAAGCCGGCACCACCGCGGTCATGGGCTGCGTGCTGGGGGTGGTGGTAGGACTGGCGATGGCCTACTACTTTATCAATGTCCTCCGCCCTCTCTTCGTGCTGAAGCCCGAGTTCGTCGTGCCGTTGTCATCGGTGAGCGCGATCCTGGCTTTGATCCTCGTGGCAACGGTCGTCACCTCGATGGCGGCATCGGCACTTGTGAATCAACTGCAGGCCATGGAGCTCCTGCGCGACGAGTAAGGTTCACACACCTTGACGCGGTATACTCCCCAGAAAACAAGGAGGCTACCGTGATATCACCGAACACGTTGGTCGTGCTGGCCATGGTTTTGGGCGCGGTGCCCGCCCTGGCCCAGACCCCGGCTCCTGCTCCGGCGGCGCCACCTGCGCGCGGCACGCAGCCGAACCACTGGTCCCAGCCTGGCGCGGAAAACGGTCCGGAACGCACCGTCTGGGCGGCGCAGAAGGATCCGGAGACACCCTATACGGGCGTCAACAAGCCACACTGGAAAATCGCCGACATTCTCAAGAAACATCAGGGACAACCGCGCTGGGAGGAGAAGGTCGTGCTGACGCGCGACTTCGACGGGCGCTACGTGCAGATGGCGCCGGGCGACAAGGCCAAGTGCGTGTTCTACGCCGACGACCGCGTCTTCGGCTGGGTCTACAGCGGCTCCGTGAAGATGACGATCGACGGCCAGGAGCCCAAGGTCATCTCCAAGGGCTGGGCGTTCAACGTGGCGCCGCGCCTGTCGTACTGCATGGAGACGGCCGGCGCCGAGCCGGTCATCTATTACCGCAACACGCCTGCCGGGCAGGTGCCCTCTTATCCGGAAAGCGAAACACCGACGCCCATTCCCGGCTACAAGTACATCAAGACCAAGATCACCTCGACCGGCGGTTACGACTCATTCAACGTCCCGTTCTTCAACGTAACGGAGTATGGCGATTCGACGCGCACGGGTCAGCGATTCCTGTACGACGGCCATACGTCTTCGAACTTGAACCTTGGGATGCCGCTTAAGGAGCTGCCGCCTGCGACGAACTGGGGCCACTGGCACGCCAACATGGTGGAGCTCTGGGTGAATGTGTACGGCAACGTGTGTGCGCTGATCTCCGGCGTCGGCGTCGTCCATGGCGAAGTTGGGGATGTGATCAACGCCAATGAAGAACGCTGGCATCGCGCGACCAGCTGCCCGAACACCGGCAAGAGCATCCGCATGGCGATGACGCCGCGCAGCAAGGAAGGCCAGGTGCATTACTTCCAGACGGACTTACCGCATGAAAAATAGGGATCGGTCGTCAGTTGTCAGTTCTCAGTTGTCAGTTCTGTGAATCACTGAAATCTGACGACTGACAACTGACGACTGATAACTGATGCGCAGTCCCAACTCATGAGCGATTCCGTAGTCGAGCGTTATCTGGAAGATTTCACGGTCGGTCAGACCTTCCGCACACGCGATCGGCACATCACCGCAGAAGAGATCAAGCGGTTTGCCGCGGATTTCGATCCGCAGCCGTTTCACCTGGACGAAGTTCTAGCTGAGGGCAGTGTGTTCAAAGGCCTTGCCGCCAGCGGCTGGCATACCGCCGCCCTCACCATGAAGCTGCTGGTCGAAAGTGACTTCGTTCCCTCCGGCGGCATGATTGGGCTCGGCTTCGAGGGCCGGTGGCCGAAGCCGGTGCGACCAGGCGACACACTGCACGTCGAGTCGGAAGTGGTCAATATCCGGCGGTCGAGCTCGAATCCTCTGCGCGGAGTGATGACCGTCCGCGCCACGACGCTCAATCAGAACGGCGAGGCCGTGCAGCAATCAACGTTCAATCTGATCGTACCGTGTCGATCCTGACGGCACACAACATCAACGTGCGAAGCCCTCGGGCAGAACTTCGATCGCCGTGGCCGTGCCCTCCGTGGCATCGTTCTCTCCGTGTGGCGGGCGCCAGGTGAGATACACGTCCATCGCGGGCTTCTGGGCGCCGCAGTTGATTGACGTCGACGCCAGCGTGCGGTAGGCGAGGAACTCGACGTCATCGAACTTCGCGGCGCGTGCTCTCACCACTGTGCGCTCGGAGGTCCGCACCACGAACACCACACCTTTCGGGTCGCACTGGACGGCTTCGAAGACGCCCAGAGCGCGCCGTTCACCCTCGCCGAGGCCCCGGAACACAGGAATCACTCTCGGAGACTTTGCGCCTCCACGTGCGTCGGCGGTTACGCGATTGGCTGTCGGCGCGGGCGCGGCGGGCGGCGCATCGCGCAGCGCTTCCAGTTCGACCGCTCTTCCCAACAACATCCTCGCGCGGTCGAGCTCGGCGGCGTCGCTGGCGCGGGCGATCACGGGGCCCAGCACCGATCGGACGCCGGCAAAATCGTGCAGCGCCACGAGGGCTTCGGCGAGCCGCAGTGCCGCGAGGTGATTGGTAGGCTCCGCGCGGACGACAGGCAGCAGGAGATCGCGGGCGGCGGTGGCCTCGCCTGAAGCGAGATAGACGTATCCCAGCAGTAACTTGGCTTGCGTGTAGCCAGGCCTGAGCGCAAGGGCGCGCTGCAGCGCGCGCGAGGCCTGCTGCAGTCCGTCTGGCTCGCTGGATCCAAGCCCGTCCTGAGAGACGAGCGCGGCTGCATAGAGGTAATGGGCCGTCTCGTTCGCCGTTCCCAGGGCCTGTGCTCCCTTGAGGTGCGCCAGACCTTCGGAAAGTTTTCCCTGACGCATCTGCAGCGCGCCAAGCGAGGCGTGCGCGAGCGCCATGTCCTTGTTCGCGGCCAGCGCCTTCGCCAGCCGTACCTCCGCGTCCTCATCGCGGTCCATGTGCGCCAGCAGATCTCCAAGCCAGGCGTCAGCCTCCGCATCGGAAATCGCTGCCGCGCGCGTGTCGATACTGCTCACGAGATCGCCCTTGAATTCATGCGTGGTGTAGCCGTGAGAGAACTGCTTGACGTAAGACTGCACCTCTCGCTCGAGATCGCGCACGTCGATGCCATAGGCTGCGCGAAAGCTCTCTTCGGTCGATCCACCGTCGGCGATCATCGTCACGAAGGCCAGCAACTGATTGCGGCGCCCGGACTCGCCGTGAATGGCGTGGTGCACGATGGCCCACGCCTGGGCGTAGAGCAGAGTCCGGTCCATCGAGTCCTTGATGTATTCGGGCGAGGTGCGATCGATCGCGAAGAACCGTGCAAACGGCATGGTGCGCGATTGCAGCAGGCGCAGGTGATCCTGATCGGGTTTGCCGATGTTGGCGCGCCGGCTCGACGTGACCTCGAACGTGCTGTAGTACTCGGCCAGCCCCTCGTTGAACCAGACCGGCGCGTCGTTGAAGACGCCGCGCAGCAGCAGATGGGCGAACTCGTGGAACACGACCGGCAGTCCCTGGCCGGCCGACTCCAGCGTCAGGGCGATGTAGTTGATGTCGTCGCCGGGCTGGAAAAACCCTCCAACCGGCACGACGTTCCCGTCCACGACCGGCATGAACGGCTTGAAGGCGTTCCTGTCCTTGAAGACCACGATGACGACGGGAGGCGCGCTGCTCTTGCCAAGCATCGCCGGGTTCAACTGGCTGATGACGTCGCGAAACTGTTCGAATTTCAGGGCGACGTTCCGAAGATCGTGTTCGCCGGCCTCGCCGATCACCTGGAAGTGTTCAGACCGTACCGAGAGCCATTGGGCGGAAGCTGTGGGGGGTGAGACGAGCGGCATCAGTGCCGCGAGGACTAATGCGAGTCGCATCGGCTCCTTATATGCAATCGGCTGTCCAAACGTGGCGCGGCTGAAGTCGCGCCATACCGACCAAGGCCGACCCAAAAGCGCAGGCCTTGGAGTGCCGGGTCTGAAAAAACAAGACCCGGCTGCACCTATGTGTCGGTCGTACGTAGTGTCCGGCTTTAGTACGTACCGTTCGTTTTTACCCGGACTTCTCGACCCTCAGCGCTTGGTCGGCGCGATCGCCGTCGGCAACGCGCTGTCGGCGCCTCCGTCACCTGGAAACACGTGCGAAAACGCGTACCCCACGACGGCAAGTCGCGTCGCCATCTCGGTGCCCGCGAATCGCAGCTGGTGCCACGCAGTCGCAGGCGCGTAGATGATGTCCCCCTGGTCGGCGACGAAGGTCGGGACCGAGCCAATCGTCGCTTCCATTTTCCCTTCGAGGACGAACCAGAACTCCGGACCGGTGACGTGCAGGTGCCCCTTGTCGCCGGGCGCTGCCGGCTTCTGAGTCTTCGGATCGCCGCGCAGGATGTTCGCGATGCCCACGTTCACATAGCCGCCGTCGTGGGCGTCGCCGACAAACTGGGTGGGGTTCTTCTTGGTCAGCGGCTTGCCGGCCATCACCTGGTTGTAGTCGATGTACGGCACGTTGGCGGCGTCGTACGCCCCCTTGCTGTTGGCGACTTTCGTCTTCTCGAACCTGATCCCAGGAGTCGCCGGCGGCGTCTCATCGGCCGGATACATCGTCTGGGAATTCGCCATCAGCACTTCGAACCGCAGCGACGGCCGGTCGCCGACCGTCTCCATGCTGTACACCAGCCGCTTCGGCACCTGCACGAGGAAGCCCTTGGTCGCCACAAACGGCTGCTGCCCTTCGATCGTGAAGCGAATCTGCCCGTCCTGCACGATCCAGAACGCGCGGTTGTCCTGATGGAATCGCCGCGGCGTCTTCGCGCCCGGCGCCATCGAGATGTACTCGCCGTGGAAGAGGTTGTCGTCGACGATGAGCTCGGACCAGTTCTGCTGGCCTTTGTGCTTTGCGACCACCTCCGAGAGCTTCGTCCACGCCTTGTGCGGGGGAACGAAGGGATTCGGTTTCACCGGCAACGGCGTCCAGGCCTCGATCTGCGCCTCCTGCCCCTGCACGGCTACTGGAGGACCCGACATCGCCAGCACCAGACCCACTCCAACAAAGATTGCGATCGACCGGCTGAGTTTCATCGAAGAACCTCCTGTAAGGAAAATCTTATGCTGTAGGGAAAATCTTATACACCATCGCACTCGTTCCTGCAGCCGCGCTCCCATCCGGTTCGAGTATGCTACCCCTCGCAGGACCAAGGATGACCTCTGAGGTGTGAAGAAGACATGAAGAAGCATTTCTGCGCCGCCTGCCTGCTCGTCCTGTTCTCCGCCGGCGCGCGCGCGCAAAGTCCGTTGGCCACAGAGATCGACCGGCGCGCGCAGCAGGTCGCCGGCAAGGTGGTTGGGTGGCGCCGCGATCTTCATCAGCATCCGGAGCTGGGCAATCGTGAAACACGCACGGCCAAAGTGGTGGCCGACCATCTTCGCAGCCTCGGCATCGAAGTTCGAACCGGCGTCGCGCACACCGGCGTCGTCGGAGTGCTGAAGGGCGGCAAGCCGGGCAAGGTGGTGGCGCTTCGAGCCGACATGGACGGCTTGCCCGTCACCGAACTGGTGAACCTGCCGTTTGCGTCGAAGGTGAAGGCGACCTACAACGGCCAGGAGGTCGGCGTGATGCACGCGTGCGGCCACGACAATCACGTCGCCATCCTCATGGGCGTAGCGGAACTGTTTGCCGGCATGAAGGATCAGCTGCCCGGCACGGTGAAGTTCATCTTTCAGCCGGCCGAAGAGGGAGCACCCAGCGGAGAGGAAGGCGGGGCGGCGCTGATGGTCAAGGAAGGCGCCTTCGACAATCCGAAGCCGGATGCCGTGTTCGGTCTCCACGTGGGGCTGGGCGCGGCACCGTTGGGAACGTCCGATACCGCTCCGGCGCGACGATGGCGAGCGCGGACATGCTGCGGATCGTTGTGCGAGGAAAGCAGACGCACGGCGCCATACCGTGGGGCGGCGTGGATCCGATTGTCGTGGCCTCCCAGATTGTGCTCGGGCTTCAAACGATCGCGAGTCGTCAGATCGACGTCACAAAGACGCCCTCGATCATCACCATCGGCAGTATGCACGGCGGCGTTCGGTTCAACATGATCCCCGACGAAATGCAGCTCGAGGGAACCATCCGGACGTTCGGTTCCGCCGTGCAGCGCGACGTGCACCGCCGGATCACGCTGACGGCTCAGTCGATCGCGGCCAGCGCCGGGGCCGAAGCCACTGTCACGTTCACGCCGTTTGCGCCTGTGACGATCAACGATGCGAAGCTCACCGACACCATGCTCCCTACCCTGCGCCGGGTGGCCGGAGCGGACATGGTGTCGGAACAGGCGCTGGTGACGGCCGCCGAGGATTTTTCAATCTTCGCGCAGCGCGCGCCGGGGCTGTTCGTCTTTCTTGGGTCGACCAGGAAGGGTGTGGATCCGGCCACCGCGCCGGCCAACCACTCGCCGCTATTCGACGTGGACGAGGGCGTGCTGCCGCTCGGCGTTCGGACGTTAGCCCATCTCGCGGCCGATTTTTTGTCGCAGAAGTAGTTTTTAGTTGCCAGTTGTCAGTTATCAGTCTGACTGAAAACTGACGACCGAGAACTGATGACTGAGAACTTATCTCCCGGAGGCCCGGCCGACCACGGGCAGCATATCCACGAATCCACGCCAGCCTTGCTCGCTTGCAGGGCGATTGGTCGATAACGCCAGGCCGCACCACATCGCGGGCGTTGACAGCCCCGTCGCCGACCGCGCCCAGACTCGCTGTACCGTCACGGCCACCCCAATCAACGGCACGCGGACGTTGAAATGCACCGGCACGTCAGATCGGCCACGGCCCGGCATCTCGAGCAGCAGGCCATGATGGCTGGCGTCGATGATGCGCGACGGCGCGTCGTTGACGACGGCTTCGAAACAGTTTGCGATCTTTCGCGGCGACCGGCGCATCGGCCGCCCTTCCATAATCGCCATCATCACCGTACAGAGAAGTGTGGCGCGATCGAGCGGTCGATCCAGGTACATAGCGTGGCGGCTGACGCGTGGATCGACCTCAGCGCCGTTGCCGATGACGACAGCGGCCGTCGATGGATTGCGTTGACGGCTCACGTTGAGAAGTCCATCGCGCACGGCGAACGTGGCATCGGTGACCAGGAGATCGAAATCACGCGCGTGCATTTCCCGCGCGGCGGTGCGAGCGTTCTCCTGTCGAACGGGCTCGAAGTGATTGGCCGAGAGCCACTCGCCGATGGTCGCGCACTCAACAACATCGGGCAGCGCGACGATAACGCGGGGGGAAACGGCCATGTGCGGGTCGTGAAATGGTGTGCATTCCACATGCCAGCGAAAACATTGAGGAATTCTTCCCGGCGACGGTTTCTGACTTTCAAAAGCGAATCTGCGACGCAGAAAACTGTCGTCAGTGACGGTTTTGAATCAGCCGCTCGTCCCAGGGTCTCTAGGGCTTCTTCGGTGGAACGGCGGCTTCCGCCGCCTTCCTCAAATCGGTACGCCACCAGTCGTCTGAATTCACCCGCTGCGCCTGGTTGATGCCGATGACGATGGATCCGGCGGGATCGACCGGGCCGCCGTCGAGGACGACCGTCGAATACTTCGTGGTCTTGGCTTCGAGCGTCCTTCGTCCTGGCGCGATTTGCTGGGTTTTGAGAATCCCCTTCGCGTCGAAGATGAACACCTCGACCGTGAACTGCTCGAGGTCGTTGCTTGTCTGATTGGTCGCCGAATAAAGCACGACGGGGGGATCGCCGGCAACGGTCACCACGGTCGCCTTGCCGATTTTCACAGGCGAATCCGCAGCTTCAACCACCACCGCGGCTTGCTCGGCCGCCGCGGCCGCCACCAGCATCCCGGCCATCGTCGCACTGAGTAGGATCATGGGCCCTCCGACCTCAGTCTAACGCACCGCCATGTGGTCTCGCGGTGATGTATCGATCTTTTAGCGCCGGTACCCGGGTTTGGCGTAGTGTAGTCATTCGTGGCGCGCCTCATTCTCGCCGTGATGATCTGCCTGGGGGGAAGCGGGCTGTTCCATGCGGCTGTCCAGGCACAATCGACGTCCGCTCCGCCGGCACACGCGCGCGTCGCCGTTCCGGAGCCCAGCGAGAAGGCGTTGTCTTACCATCGCAGCGGCAACATCCTGTGGATGGTCAGCATTCTCTGGTCCATGGTCGTGCCGCTCGCGTTTCTCTGGACGGGTCTTTCGGGCCGCATCCGGGACGTCGCCGAGCGATTCGGCCGGCGGCGGTTCTTCGTCATCGGCATCTACTTCATCATCTTCAGCGTCATCGGCTTCGTGCTCGATCTGCCGCTCTCCTACTATGGCGGGTACGCTCGAGAGCATGCGTACGGCCTGTCGAACCAGACGTTCGGCAAGTGGTTTGGCGATGCGGTGAAGGGACTCTTCGTCGGCCTCTGCTTCGGCGTCGCCTTTCTGTGGCTGCCGTTTGCGCTGTTGCGACGCAGTCCGCACCGCTGGTGGCTGTATGTCGGGATGCTGATGGTTCCATTCCTGCTGTTCGTCTCGCTGATTTCACCGATCTGGATCGATCCGCTCTTCAACAAATTCGGCCCGATGAAGAACAAAGCGCTCGAAGCGAACATTCTCGAGCTCGCCGATCGGGCCGGTATTCAGGGCAGCCGCGTGTTCGAGGTCGCCAAGAGCGAGGATACGAAAGCGTTGAACGCCTACGTCACCGGGTTCGGCGACACGAAGCGGATCGTGCTGTGGGACACGATCATCGCGGCGCTCGACGAACGCGAGCTGCTCGTGGTGATGGGTCACGAGATGGGTCACTACGTGCTCGGTCACGTCTGGCGCACGGTCGTGTTTTTTTCGCTGCTGATCATGGCGACGCTCTACGCGATCTATCGCACGGCCGGCTGGGTGATCGGGCGCAATCGATCGCGCTTTGGCTTCGGTGACCTGTCCGATGTGGCCGCCCTCCCGCTGATTCTTCTGCTCTTCAACGCGTACCTGTTTCTGATTTCGCCCGCGATAATGGGGTTTACCCGGTATCACGAGCACGAAGCGGACAGATTCGGGCTGGAGATTACGCGCGACAACCACGCGGCGGCGACGGCGTTCGTCAAGCTGCAACAGGAGAACCTGGTCGTTCCCCGGCCGGGTTGGCTGTATACGATGTGGCGGGCCAGCCATCCGCCGGTCGGCGAGCGCATCGACTTCAGCAACGACTATCGGCCGTGGGAGCGGAATCAGCCGCTCGTCTACGAAAGCCTCTTTCGAAAAGGAAAATGAGCAAGGCGTTCACGAAGGAATCCGACGGCGAAGAGCGACGAGCACGACCACGAGCCGCCGAAGAGGCCGCACACGCCGAGCTCGCGGGAGTCAAGAACTACATCACGCCGAGCGGCTTGCAGCGACTCAAAGACGAGCACGGTTTCTGCTCACCAGGGAACGGCCGGCGGTGACGCAGGTGGTGGCCTGGGCGGCGAGCAACGGCGATCGCAGCGAAAACGCCGACTATCAGTACGGCAAACGGCGGCTGCGCGAGATCGATCGGCGGATTCGCTTTCTCACCAAACGAATCGATGCCGCGGAAGTGGTGGACCCGGAAGCCCCGAGAAGCGGGCGGGCGGCGACGCACGTCTTCTTCGGCGCGACCGTGCGCTACGCCAACGCCGCTGGAACGGAGCGGGTGGTGAGCATCGTCGGCCTCGACGAGGTCGATCTGGATCGCAACTACATCAGCTGGATGTCGCCACTGGCGCGCGCGTTGATGAAGTCCGGACCAGGCGACTCCGTGGTCCTTCACGCGCCGGGCGGCGACGGAGCAACTGGAGATCCTCGAGGTGCGTTACGAGCGCATCCCCGTGGAGCCCTTCAGCGAACCACCCGGGGCCGAGGTCCGCGCCGAAGGCTCGTCCTCGCACCTGAACACCCATCCCACAAAGGCCCATGATCCGAACCGAATTCAAGCGCCCTGACACGGCCAGGCGTCAACTGCCGCTAACCGCTGTCCTCCTTCTGCTCCTCATCGCGCCCGCGTGCGATAGCGTGCGTGGGCCTACCGAACCAACGCAGGGTCCGTTTACAACGACACCAGGCGTCGAACCGGTCGTCCGGGAGATCCTCTCGCAGATGGATAGCCCGCCGGGAGCGCCAGGCCGGCGCCTGACCCTCGTCCGCTACACTATCGCTCCAGCCGCACAGCTTGCGCCTCACATTCATCCGGGCGTACAAATGGCGTCGATCCTGTCGGGCACGCTGAGCTACGAAATCGTGTCGGGAACAGTCACCATCCAGCGGACCGTCGGCGCGAACGGCGTTCCCGCGAGGACAGAGGCTCTTGCCGGTCCGGCTCAAACGACGTTGCGTCCCGGCGATACGGTCATCGAAGAGGGACAGATGGTGCACTTCGGCTCGAACCGGACGAGCGAGCCGGTGGTAATCTCGGCGACCCTGATCACGGAAGGTTCCGATCTCTCACTTCCCGCTCCAGGCACCAACTGATGGACAACATCCAGCCCTGCGATCTGCTCCTCACCAACGCCCTCATCGTCACGATGGACGAGCAGTTCACGATTCACAGCCCGGGCTCGATCGCCATCGCGGGGAGCGGGATCGTTGCCGTCGGCGACATCGCCGGCGACTTCGAGGCAGTGACGCGCGTCGACTGCGGCGGACGCGTCGTGATGCCCGGCCTCGTCAACGCCCACACGCACGCACCGATGACGCTCGTTCGCGGTCTCGCCGACGATCTTCGCCTCGACGTCTGGCTGATGGGCTACATGATGCCGGTGGAACGCGAGTTCGTCCGCCCGGATTTCGTCGCGCTCGGCACCCGGCTGGCGTGCGCCGAGATGATTCGCTCGGGGACGACCTGCTTCGCCGACATGTACTACTTCGAAGCCGCCGTCGCCGAGGCGGCGGCCGCCGCCGGCGTCCGCGCGCTCTGCGCGCAGACCGTCCTGAAATTTCCAACGCCCGATGCCGCCAGCTACGAGGACGCGCTCGAGATGGCCCGCGCCTTCATCCAGACATGGAAGGGACATCCCCTGATCGTGCCCTCCGTCGCCCCGCATGCGCCGTACACGTGCACCGCCGAAATCTTTCGCGCGTGCGCCGAGCTGGCCACCGAGTTCGACGTCCCGCTGCACACGCACCTGGCCGAGACGGCGCTCGAGGTCGAGCGCGCGCGCAAGGAATACGGCATGCCCGTCGTGCCATGGGCGAAAAAGCAGCGGCTGTTCGATGCGCGAGTTCTCGCGGCGCACTGCGTTCACGTGGACGAGGGCGAAATCCGGACGTTGCGCGACGCACATGCCGGTGTCGCGCACAACCCTGCCAGCAATCTGAAGCTCGGGTCGGGCGTCGCACCGGTTACGAAGATGCTCGAGCTGGGACTCGATGTCGGGATTGGCACCGATGGGGCCGCGTCGAACAACGACCTCGACATGTTCGAGGAGACGAGGCTGGCGGCCCTCCTGGCCAAGGGGACGAGCGGCGATCCCACCGCGATCCCCGCGCGTACGGCGCTCGCCATGGCCACGCGCCTGGGCGCGCGGGCGATGCACCTCGGCGACATCACCGGATCGCTCGAGCCCGGCAAGCGCGCGGACCTCATCGTCGTCGATCTCGACGGGTCCCACACGACGCCGCGCTTCACGCGCGACGCCAATGCCATCTACTCCCAGATCGTGTACGCCGCGAAGTCGACCGACGTCGTCGACGTGATGTGCGACGGCCGCTGGCTGATGCGCGACCGGCGCCTGCTGACGCTCGATGAAGCGGAGTTGTTGTCGGGCGCAGCCGAGGTGGCCCGGCGGATCGACGCATTTCTCATCACGCGGGAGCAGAGCGTGCTGCAGAAGCTCATCGCGATCGGCGGCGCCGCCGAACAGGAGAGCTTCGAAATCCAGGTCAAGGCACGCATGGCCTCCGAAGCCTCGGTGCTCCGCGCACTCGAAAGCGACGACATCGCGATCATCCGCCAGGTGCACTACCACCAGCACGACAAATATTTCTTCTTCCGCGATCCCGAGCAGGGCCGCCTTCGCTACCGGGAGGACGAATTCCTCGATGCCGACAACCAGGTCGTCAACGCCCGCGCGCGGCTGACGCTGACGGGGCCGGCACGCGAGCACGCCTTCGGTTCGGTGTTGCTGTTTCGATCGCGTTTCTTCGCGCCTGCGATGCACTCGCCGCGCTTCTACCGCGAATACTTCAAGCCGTCACGCGAGAGAGACGTGGACAAGGATCGGCGGCGCTGGCTCGTCGCGTACAGCGGCGTGCAGTTCTACGTGCACCTCGATCGTCTGATGAATCCGGCGGCCGGCGGCTATTTCGTCGAAGTGAAATCGCGCACCTGGTCGCGGCGCGACGCCGAGGACAAGGCGGCCGTCATTACCAGGCTGCTCGAGCGGCTGGGCGCCCGGCCAGAGGACACGATCGAAGCGGATTACGTGGAGCTTTGAGGGCTGAGGCTCGGCTGAAGCCGAGCCCTACTCTGTTAGTTGTGCGAGGCGTTCTTCGGTCGCGGGATGGGTTGACAGGTAGCGCAGCGCGCTCGGCGTGCCGGACGCGCCGCTCGCCATTTCAAGCCGCCGCAGCATGCCGGCCAGGTGGCTGAGCGGAATACCGTTCAGCTTCAGCACTTCAATCGCAAACGCATCGGCTTCGCGCTCGAGATCGCGCGAGTAGTTCGCCTCGAGCAGCGCCGCCGCGGCCGCGGGTGCCACCGCGCTGGCATCGCCGGCGATCCAGGCCACCACCAGGCCCATGAGCGAGCTCTGAACAATCCCGCGTAACCCGTGGTTGCCCTCGACGTGACCCGCCTCGTGCGCCAGCACGCCGAGAATCTCGCGGTCGTCCCGGGCCAGCGCCACCAGTCCGTCGGTCACGACGATGGTCCCCGACGGCAACGCCATGGCGTTGGCACCCAGAGCCTCGCTCTTCCGGAACTCGAGGCGGTACGACCCGGTCGATTCGGCCGGCATCTTGAGCTGACGGAGCGCCGACTCGATCGACCGCTGCCGCTCACGCGGCAGCGCACTCGGCGTAAAGACCTCCTGGTCGAGCGACCGCATCGTTTCGCGGGTCAGCGCTTCCCGTACCGATCGCGGCATCCTCTCGGCTATCTCGCCCGCGACCAGGGGAATGCCATACACATAGGCCATCACCACGAGCGCGATGCCCAGCAGGGGCAGAATCAGCAACCATCGCGGCAGGCGATCGCCCCACTGCGTATTCGGGGATGGCTGGGGCTGCTGCGGGATCAATGACGGAACTATATCGCCATCGAGCGTTCGTGGCTGCGGCGGGCGTCCATGTGCAACGGCGTGCAGCCCTGTGCAGCAGTCGTGAGGCACTACCGTACAGATCTGTAAGCGCCGACAAAAAGGGCATGGAAAAACGCCTCTCCCTCGGCGAAGTACTCGACAAGTACCGGTTGATCTGCCCCAGGTGCCGTTGCAACGAAGCCATCGTGCTCATCGACATCGCCTTTGAAGTGACGTGGCAGTGTGTCGACTGCGAGACGCGCTGGCCGGCGAGCGATGCGGAAAGAGAGTTGCTGCTTGGTCCGTCTCTAAAGATGATCCATTAGCCCCCGCACCTAAGTGCGTCAGGTGCGTTGGGTGCGTCAGGTGCGGAACGTCGGCACCTTCGCACTCATCGCACCTCTCGCATCCGCCTTCGCGCTCCCACCGCACACTCGGAAAGAATTTCCCAAACAGGCAGAAATGTTCCTCGGCGTCTTTTGCGCCTCTGCGTCGTGTTTTGCCTGAAAATGGGCGAGCGGGGAGGCAAAACACGCCTCCCGTCGTTGGGGTTGGAATTTGCCGTCCGCCTTGAGGTGGGGACGAGCGCAGCTGATTCTAGAGATAGCAACGAGCGTGCCGTCGTTTTCGAGGCGTTTTTGGTCTCCTTTCACTACAACTAGAATCATCGAGTGAAGTTTTCCGCGCGTATCCTCGCCAGCCTCAGCTTCTGCCATCTGCTGAACGATCTGATGCAGTCGCTGCTGCCCTCGATCTACCCGCTCTTGAAGCAGACCTTTGGTCTCAGCTTCGGCCAGATCGGCATCATCACGCTCGTCAATCAGATCATCGCGTCGGTGCTGCAGCCGGTAATCGGCGTGTATACGGATCGGCGGCCCCTGCCCTACTCGCTGGCGGCGGGCATGGCGTTCACGCTGGCGGGCATGGTGCTGCTCGCCTTTGGCCCGACTTACGGTGCCGTCATCGCCGCGTCCGCCTGCATCGGGCTCGGGTCGGCCGTGTTTCATCCTGAATCGTCCCGCGTCGCGCGTCTGGCCTCGGGAGGGCGCCACGGATTTGCGCAGGCATTCTTTCAAGTGGGCGGTAACGTCGGATCGGCTGTCGGCCCGCTCTGCGCGGCGTTCGTCGTGCTGCCCCACGGACGAAGCAGCATCGCCTGGTTCTCGCTGATGGCGATCGTGGGCATGCTGTTTCTGTGGAACGTCGGAAACTGGTACAGACAAACCACCGCGTTCACGGGGACCGCGGGCGCCGTGGTGACGCGCCAGACAGGACTGTCACGCAACCAGACGCGTGTCGCGCTGGCGTTGCTGCTCGGCCTGCTCTTCTCGAAGTATGTGTACCTCGCGAGCTTCGGCAGCTATTACACCTTCTACCTCATCCACCGCTTCAATCTGACCGTGCGAAGCGCGCAGGTCCATCTCTTTTTCTTCCTGGGCGCGGTGGCCGCAGGCACGATTTTCGGCGGGCCCATCGGCGATCGTTTCGGACGGCGGCGGGTGATTCTCGGGTCGATTCTGGGCGTGCTGCCGTTTTCGCTGGCGCTGCCCTACGCCAATCTTTTCTGGACGCGCCTCCTGACGATCGTCATCGGCCTCATCCTCGCATCGGCCTTCTCCGCCATCATCGTCTTTGCGCAGGAACTGGTGCCGGGCCGGGTGGGCGCCGTCGCCGGACTGTATTTCGGCTTTGCCTTCGGCATCGCCGGGCTCGGCGCCGCCGTGCTGGGCGAGCTCGCCGACCGCACCAACATTACGGTCGTCTATCACGTGTGCTCGTTCCTGCCGGCGATTGGCGTATTGGGATTCTGGCTACCGAAGCTGGAACGCCGTGAATAACATCTGTTACCCTCGGGCCATGAAGGCACTGGTTATTGTGTTCCTGTCTGGGACCTCTCTGTTTGCTCAGGCGCCGGCGACGTGGCTCGACACGCCGCTCGCCAACTGGAACAAACCAGGCGCGCCGATTCCCGCGGCGGAACCTGCGCAAGACGAGCCCATCGCGGCGCTGTCGACACGATGCGGCTATCTGCCGCTCCTCCAGACGACCGCCGGCGAGCGTGCGCTCGTCGCCGCAGGATGGGTTCCCTTCCGGATGTTCGACAAGCAGATCGTCGATCGCGACGTCGAAATCATCGGCGGCCTTGTCGGCGCCGACGGCATGTGCCGGCCGATGAACTTCAACGTGTTCGTGTTCGTCAACGGGCGGCTTGCCGGAACGCTGTCGCCGCAGACGATGGAATCGCGCACCGACGGCAGCATTGGCGGCGCGCTTCGTCTCGCCGCCGACGACACCATCCAGGCGGGATTTGCGCGCTACCTCGACTCGGACGCGCTCTGCTGTCCGTCGAGCCATGTCACGGTTCGATACGGGATCGACCGGAAGGTGACGCCGCCTGTTGTCGTTCCGGTCAGCGTTCGCGTCACGCGGCCATGATGTTCGCCGGGAACAGGTCTTGCTAAGGCTCCATGTATGGGTATGAGCCGCCAGATCGGACAGTTCGCCACACGCAGAGCCACACGCAAGCTCACACGCGCCATTCCCTGGGTGGGCGCCGCGATCGCGCTCTTCACGCTCGGCGCCGCCATCAAACGCAAAGGTTTCTTCGGCGGCTCCCTCGACACGGCCCTCGACTTCACGCCCGTCGTCGGGACGTTGAAAAACGTGGCCGAGGTGGGACGCGGAAGGGATTTCATTCCCGACAGGGCCCGGTAGCTATCTCAACGCCAAGACGCAAAGACGCAGAGGCTTTGTTCCCAAGGCCGAGACTAGCGCCCGGAAACCCATTGCCCGTTGCTATTGAGAATGGTATTTTGATGGTGTGAAATCTACCATCGACAAGGCAGGCCGGGTCGTGATTCCGGCGGCCCTGCGCGAGCGGGCCGGCCTGACGCCTGGATCGGAGCTCGACATCACGGAAGACGAGCTCGGCATTCACCTCAGGCGTGTCGCGCCAGGTCCTCGCCTCGTCAAAGTCGGCCGCCGTCTTGTCGCGCGACCGACCGCTGCCGCAACCGAGCGTCCCCGCGTCGACATCGCGTCGCTCATCGAAGAAGAGCGCAACCGCTGGCCGTGATGGTGTTCCTCGACACGAGCGTGCTTCTGGCCGGGCTCGTCGATTTCGGCCCGCAAAGCGCGCCCGCGCAGTCGGTGATGCACGCCGTCGCCGAAAAGCGTGTCAACGAGGTCGGCACGGCGTGGCACTGCTGCCTGGAATTTTTTTCCGTCGCGACCAGACTGCCGGCCGAGTTTCGCCTGACGCCAGCCGATGCCGCGCGGCTGCTCCAGGAAGAGGTGTTCTCGAGATTGGCCGTTCACGATCTGCCGTCGAACGATCGCGGGGCCATGCTGCAGGCCGCGGGCCGCGACGGCGTCGCAGGCGGCCGAATCTACGATTCCCACATTGCTGAGGTTGCCCGCGCCGCGGGCGCGACCGTCGTCGTCACCGACAATCGCCGCCATTTCGTGAGTGCGCTTCGCTACGGGATGAAGGTGGAAACGCCTGCGGAGTTTCTTGCGGTTTTGAAGAAGCCAAAGTGACCGGCTTTGGGTCCGGCGGAGAGGCGTTCGTCACGACGACAATTCGTTGACGGATATCCTTCTCTTCGTCTGTCCGAGCCATGCTGTCGGCCGGGTCAGAGAACAGACCCGGCCTACTTTCCTTCGTATCTTCGTGTCGTGTGGTCGTGTCTTCGTGTGTCCGTCGTCACGCGGCTTCGATTCGGCCTCTTAACGCCGACAGCTCGGCGCTCAGATTGACGAGCTCGGCCTCTGTCGTTTCGAGCTTTTCTCCTTCAGCCCGCACGAAGCGACTGTACGGCGCGATGCTCGTGCGGATGCGATCGGACGCCCGCGCGATCTCCTTTTGGAACTGCGTCCGCAGGGCATCGCCGAGACGTTGCCGCACCTCCGCAATCTTCCGGCGCATCTCTTCCTTGCCCTTCTTCCGTTTGGCGGGAATGACGAAGAACCCGATGGTCGCAATCAGAGAGGCCATGACCAGCCCGGTGACGTCGGCGGCCGCGGTCGAGGCGGCGACAGTGACAATCGCGCCGAGGCCGACGGCCCCTGCCCCGACAGCCGCCGCGGTGGCCACGGCATTGCGCGCACCATCGGCCAGATCGCTCGCCTCCTTCTGACGATCGTATCCATCCACGACGCGTTGTGCCTCGCGTCCGACGGAATCGATCATCCGGCGTCGGTCGAAATGGAAGCGCTCGGTGTCGGGGTTGTCGATAATCGCGCCCGCATATTGCTGGCGGCGTTTCGCCAGGTGCGCCGTCACCCCCTGCCAGTGCCGCAGATCGGCATCAATCATCCAGTCAATCAGCTCGCCGACCTTTCGATCGATCTGCTGCGGCGCATCGGCCACGACCTGGCGGCTGAAGGCCTCCTGAACCCGGCTGCGATTCAACAGGTCCATCACCCGGCCGATGCGCATCGTGTCGTCGAAAAACATATGCCCGCGGCGCTCCATCTCGAGCAGCACGTTCTCGACGTCGGCGATGCGCAGCCCGAAGTCGCGCTCCATGTCGCGCTGGTAAATGGCCAGCTGGTTTTCGACCTGTTCCAGCGTCGCGAAGTCGTCCTTCAGAAGCGCGCGGCGGTCGCGCACCGACGCGAGCTGTCGCGCAGCGACCGACGCGGCCACGCCGAGCGGGTTCAGCAGCTTGAGCTGCGCGCGGCCCGACGCATTCAGAGACGTCGACACATAGTTCTCGAGCGCCTCGAATCCGCTCGCCGCCCATACCGATGGCTCTCCTCGTTTCGCTCGAAGCGCCAGCTTCGAGCTGACGAAAAAGATGTCGGGCTCGAAGCCCAGCAGCGAACGCGCATTGCCGGCCACAAACGCCCGTATCTCGGACACCTGCGCCGGTCCTTCGAGAATGTCGCTTTTGTTCACGACAACGACAATTTTTTTGCCCCAGCCGCGAATGTGATCCATGAAGGCACGCTCGGTCTCGGTAAACGGACGATCCGCCGAGGTGACGAAGAACACCAGATCGGATCGCGGAATGAACTCGGCGGTCATCGTCTCGTGCTCGCGAATGATGGCGTTGGTGCCCGGCGTGTCGACGATGCGAATCTCACGAAGCAGATCGACCGGCGCCTTGATCACGAGCAGGTTTGCCTCGCGCACGGTTTGTTCGGCCGTTTCGCCATGCTCGAGCAGGGTGATCACGGCTGTGGTCGGCGTCACGCCTTCCAGCATGAGCGGCTGGCCAACAAGCGCGTTGATGAATGCGCTCTTTCCGGCGTTGAATTCGCCGACAACGACGAGCAGGAACAGCTCGTCCAGTTGTGCGATGGACCGTTCGAGGGCCTGCTGCTGATCTGCGCTGGCGTCAGTACGCGCGAGCGACGCGCGGAGGCGCACGAGCACTCTCCGTTCCTCCCGGAGGAGCGCATCCTGTGTGGCTGAGAGAACGCGTGTCAGCATAAGCGTTCGGGGATGCAGGAATCAGACCAAAGGGTCCGACCCCAGACGTCGAGGCTCCAGGATGCTATTCATTGAGGCGCCCAATCAAGGTCAGCAGCGCTCGATACGCCTGCGCCATGGCGCGCGGCTCGGCGAGCGACGGCGTATCGGCAGCGGTGTGAATGGTTCGCAGAACCTCGGGCATAAAACCCTGCGCCAACCCCGATTCCTTGCCCCCGTTGATAAGAAGCAGGAGCTGGTGTGCCTGCAGTTCGGGAATCGCCGCGATAGACAACGTGGGAATCCCTGCCTTCTGAAAGCTCAAGTCGTCGCTCGGCGGCATCGTCGGAAATTCGACGCAGGCGCGAACCACTTCGACGCAGGTTGCCCGCATCGCCTGGAAGAGGGCGTCGTTGGCGGTCGAGCGCGGCCCGAAGATGAGTGTGTCGCCGAAGGCGTTGACGTCGAGGTTCACCATCGCGCGTGTCTTCCGATCGCGGTGGTCCTGCGCGTATCTGGCCGACCCGAGCAGCCCCAGCTCTTCCATGTCGAAGAAGACGATGCGCACCTGGCTCGCCGGGCGCGTCTTCTGCCACGTTTCCGCCAGCCGGACCAGAATCAGAACGGACGCAGCGTTGTCGACGGCCCCTTTGCTGAGGGTGCCATCCTGTAACCGCACGGCGTCGTAATGCGCGCCGATGACGATCTCGGGTTCCCGTCCTCGAATAGTGATGACGACGTTGCGGCCCTCGGTGCGCGACTCGGTCTTGCGCGGCTCGATCGTGAACGGCTCGACCTCGAAGGAGATGCCGCGGGCTTTGAGCATCCCGGAGAGCGCATCGAACCGCGCCTCGTTCGACGATTGCCCCAGGCGCGCCAGATCGTCGGCGGCGGTTGCGAACAGCTGCTCGGCAACGGGCGCAGACACCACGGGCGCGGTGCGGGCCGCACAAGCTGACGCGGCGAAGAGGCCAAGAGACAGAGCTAAAGCTCTGTGCCACCGAACTCCACGAACCATCATGATCGGTATGGTATTTCCCCGAACATCGGCAGCCCCGCGGCCTTGATGATGTCGGTCAGGCCCTGACGAGTGTGAAATTCCATCCCGTCCCGGTTGACGACGACCGTGTTGGGATAGCCGGGCGCCAGCCGGCGGAACTCGGCGTCGATCAGGCGGAAACGCCGCACCATGTTTTCGGCAGCCTCGTGCGGGCGGTTGCGCAGCCTGATGTGCTTTTCGATCGTGTCCACGCTCGACGTCAGCACGATGACCTTCTCGGGATTCCACCAGTCGCCGATCGACAGCACCTCGCTGAAGGGCCGGATGGTCCTGGGCTGGGTACTCGGCCATGTGCGCTTCGAGCGTGATGCGCGCCCCCTCGAAGAAGATCACCCGGTCGGGCCGGTCGTGCTCGGCCGCGTCGCGGTAGTTCGCGTCGTAGATGCGGGCGAAATACTCGGTGACGCCCACCGCGTTCCGGCCGGCGGCGATGTCTTCGAGCATGCGGCGGTCCCACACGCCCTCCTCGCCCTCTCCGTAGGTGCCGTTGTGATAGAGGTCGCCAAGCTGGCGAATCAGCGTGCTCTTGCCGATTCCGGGGCCTCCGACGATGGCGACACGCATCAGATATCGACGCTCACGACGCTCGTGACTTCCTCGACGGTCGTCAGTCCCTCGGCGAGCAGCCAGGCGGCGTAGCGCTTGAGATCGATCATCCCCTCCTCGACGGCCGCCGCGTGAATCTCTTCGGAGCGGGCGCCGTCGCCGACGAGCGCGCGAAGACGGGGCGTCATCTTCATCACCTCGTAGATGCCCGACGCGGCCTCTTCACGCCCTTGCCGCCGCAGCTGCGTGCAGCCCCGCCCCTCGTAGATCGTCGTGCCTTCCGGCAGCCCGAAGAACCGCGCGATGTTCGCATCGGCCGGATAGGGCTCCTTGCACTCCTGGCACAGCCGCCGCGCCAGCCGCTGCGCGATGACGCCGATCGTCGACGACGACACGAGGAACGGCTCGACGTCCATTTCCTGGAGCCGCGTGAACGCGACCGCGGCGCTGTTGGTGTGGAGCGTCGTAAAGACGAGATGGCCCGTCAGCGCGGCTTCGACGGCGGTGTGCGCGGTCTCCTTGTCGCGCGTCTCGCCCACGAGCAGCACGTCCGGATCCTGGCGCAGAAACGCGCGCAGCACGCTGGCGAACGTCAGGCCGATGGCGGTGTTCACCTGAATCTGCGTGACGCCGGGCAGGTCGTACTCGATCGGATCTTCGGCGGTCGAGATGTTCACGCCGGGATCGTTGATTTCCGCCAGCGCGGAATACAGCGTCGTCGTCTTGCCCGATCCGGTCGGCCCGGTCACGTAGATGATGCCGTAGGGCTGCTGGATCATCTCGCGCACGAGCGCCAGCGACGGCGGCATGCGATGATCAGCTTGTCGAGGCCGAGCGTGGTGTTCGACCTGTCGAGGATGCGCATGCACGACCTTCTCGCCCCACTTGCCCGGCACGGTCGACACGCGGAAGTCGATCGGCTTGCCGTCCATGCGTCACGCTGATGCGGCCGTCCTGCGGCAGCCGCTTCTCGGCGATGTCGAGCTGGCTGAGAATCTTGAACCGCGAGATCAGGCCCAGCTGCACGCGCTTCGGCAGCTTCTGCACGACCTGCAGCACGCCGTCGATCCGGAAGCGCACGGTGACGTCCCCTTCCATCGGCTCGATGTGGATGTCGCTCGCTCCCCTGCTTGATGGCGAGGCCGAGGATCGAGTTGGCCAGCCGGATGATGGGCGCGTCTTCCGACGCGCTCATCAGATCCTGCTTGGTTTCGGCCTTCGGCTCGTCGGTGTCGGCCGCCAGCTGCAGCTCGCGGATCAGATCCGACTGGAGCAGATCCACACCGCCAGGCGCGGCCGGCTTTGCGCCGGCCGCAGGCGCGCCCGGCGCGCGGGCGGGCGCCGGCTTCGTGCGGCGGGAGCCCCGTCGTTGTCCTGCGCCATCAGCTGCGGGTAGGTCGTGTCATGAAGCGCTTGAAGTCGTCCTCGGTCACGACCGCCGGCTCGATCAGCACGCCCTTGAGGACCCGGCGCACATCGTCGAACGCGACGATGTTGTTCGGATTGGTCATCGCCAGCGTCAGCCGGTTGTTGGCAAACGCGATCGGGACGACCTTGTGCTCGTTGACGATGGCCGGCGGCAGCAGCGTGAGGACGCGCGGATCGATCTTCACGCGCGACAGGTTGACGAAGTCGACGCCGATGTGACGGTTCGCCGCGTCGAGACGCTCGGCCAGCGCCGCCATCATGCGCCCGCGCGGCCGCCGGGATGCTCGGCGAGCAGCTGATCGAAGTCCGCCTGCTCGAGGATGCGCGCAGGTCGTCGCCTCGAGCGCGACGACCGATGGCGGTGCGCGGCTTCCCCGTGAGCAGCGCCATCTCGCCGAACATCTGTCCCTCGCCGAGCTCGGCGAGCAGGAACTCGATGCCGGAGTCCGGATCCTTGCGGCGGACGGCCACCGGCCCGATAGGACGATGAAAGCCGAGTCGTCGGCGGCTGCCCTCTCGGACGATGACCGAGCGGGGCGCGAACTCGCGGCGACGCATCCGGTGCTCGAGACGCGCGAGCGCATCGGATGAGACCTCGGTGAAGAGCGGCAGGCGACCGAGCGATGCGCCGGAATTCATCGATGCGCGCATCTTACAACAGCAAACTCGCGTATCATGTGAGCGACGATGAATCAACCGATCACTCGACGCGATCTGCACACGACGTCGGGGACGCCTGGACCACGGTCGACGCCGCCGAGCTCTACGAGATTGCCCGCTGGGGTCAGGGCTACTTTTCAATCGGCGAAAACGGTCACGTCAAAATCCACCCGACGAAAGAGCCGCACCGCTCGATCGATCTGAAGCAGCTGGTCGACCATCTGCAGCTGCGCGGCATCAGCCTGCCGACGCTCGTGCGATTCCGCGACATCCTCCAGCACCGGCTGCAGGACATCCACGAGGCCTTTCAGGCGGCCATCACGCAGCACGAATACACGCGGCAATTACATCTGCGTCTATCCGATCAAGGTGAACCAGCAGCGCCAGGTCGTCGAGGAGGTCTTCAATTTCGGCAAGCCGTTCAAGTTCGGCCTCGAGGCCGGCTCGAAGCCCGAGCTGCATCGCGGTGGTCTCGATCGCCGACAACGACACGCCGATCATCTGCAACGGCTTCAAGGACGCCGAGTTCATCGAGCTGGCCATGCTGGCGCAGAAGATCGGCCGGAAGATCATCCCGGTCGTCGAGAAATACACCGAGCTCGACCTCATTCTCGAGCATGCCGAGCGGATCGGCGTGCGGCCCGAACATCGGCATGCGCGTCAAGCTCGCCGCCCGCGGCGGCGGTCGCTGGCAGTCGTCGGGCGGCTACCGCTCGAAGTTCGGCCTGACGGTCGCCGAGATTCTGCAGGGCCTCAAAGAGCTGAAGACCCGCGGCATGGAAGACTGCTTCCAGCTGCTCCACTTCCACCTCGGCAGCCAGATTCCGAACATCCGCATCGTCAAAGGCGCGCTCAACGAAGCGGCCCGCGTTTACGTCGAGCTCGCGCAGGCCGGCGCCGGCCTGAAATACATGGACGTCGGCGGCGGGCTGGGCGTCGACTACGACGGCTCGCAGACCAACTTCGAGTCGAGCGTCAACTACACGCTGCAGGAATACGCCAACGACGTCGTCTATCACCTGCAGACGGTGTGCGACGAGGCCAAGGTGCCGCACCCGACCATCATCTCGGAGAGCGGACGGGCGATCGTCGCGCATCACAGCCTGCTGGTGTTCAACGTGCTCGGGCGCGATCGGGATTCGGCACGACGAAGTGCCGACGCGCAGCGACCCCGGAAATGGAGCGGCCGCTCGTCGACCTGATCGAGACCTACAGCAGCCTGACGACCCGCAACGCGCTCGAGAGCTACCACGACGCCCAGCAGGCGCTCGACATGGCGATCAACCTGTTCTCGACCGGCTATCTGCCGCTCGAGCAGCGGTCGCAGGCCGAGAGTCTCTACTGGGCGATCTGCATGAAGCTGCAGAAGCTGGTCAAGACGATGGAAGAGGTGCCGGAAGACCTGCAGCACCTCGACGAGTCGCTGTCGGACACCTACTTCTGCAACTTCTCGCTGTTCCAGTCGGTGCCCGACAGCTGGGCGATCAAGCAGCTGTTCCCGGTGATGCCGATTCACCGGCTCAACGAGCAGCCGACGCGGCACGCCGTGCTCGGCGACATCACCTGCGACTCGGACGGCAAGATCGATCAGTTCATCGATCGCCGCGACGTGCGCCGCACGCTGCCGCTGCACGCGTTCAACGGCGTCGCCGTACTACCTCGGCGTGTTCCTGGTCGGCGCCTATCAGGAAATTCTGGGAGACCTGCACAACCTCTACGGCGACACGCACGCCGTCCACGTGAGCCTCGATGCCGACAACGACGTCGTCCTCGATGCGGTCATCAAGGGGGACACGGTGCGCGAAGTGCTGAAGTACGTGCAGTTCGACGGCGAGGCGCTCATCAGCGAAGCTGCGCGCCGACGTCGAAGCCGCCGTGCGCGACGGCCGGCTCGACTACGAAGAGTCAGGCCGGCTGCTGCCGTTCTTCGAAGAAGGGCTGCACGGGTACACGTACCTGGAAGAGCAGAGAGTGAGGGGCTTCGCACGTATTCGCAGATTCGGCAGATTGGTGGATTGGTGGATTACGAGCCGCCAGTCTGCGACTGCCGCCACCGTTACCGCGCCGGCTGAGAGAGCATGGCACCTTCCTGAACATCTCGGCGCGCAGCGGGAGGATGAACGAGAACCGGTAGTCGGCCTCCATCCGGCCGATCGGAATACCGACGAGATTCCCTTCCTGATTCAGCACTCCCCCACCCGACACGCCCGGATGCCCGTCGGTTAACGACGTGACGAGGCCATCCGCCGTCCGCTGACCGATGTAGCCGGTGCTCAGGATGATGCCCTTCGAGTAGTCGTTGCCGAGACGGAAGATCGGATCGGCGAACGCGTACGTGTAGCTCATGTCGAGGGTCAACGGCGGCAGGTCGATCGTCGTCGCACCTTGATGATGGCCCAGTCGCCTGGATGGACTTCCGCAGTCGGCGGTGCCGCTGTCGACGACCGTCGCCGCAAGCGACTCACCCTTGTAGAGCAGCCGCACCGATGTCGTCTGCTGCTGGTTGTTCGGTCAGCGGCATCACGCCGTGTTTCACGGTGATGAAGTATCCGTTGCCGAGGTAACCGGCGGTGCTGTACCGCATCGCGCCGAACTCGTCGTAGGCGTTCACCTCGACGAAGCTGTTGCGCCGGTCGCGCAGCATGCTGATCGGCATCAGTCCCATCTCGCTGCGACAGGTGTGCGTGACTCGGTCAGCAGTGGCGTTCTGCGCGTCGATGGCCTCGGCGATTCGACGTCTCGAGACGGCGCTGCGAATACCAGGCGCCCAGCGAGAAGCTGGAGGCGGCCAGGCAAAATGCCAGCATATAGACGAGTAACACACGTCGACGTCGGCTCAAGCGCATAGCGCTCTCAGCTCCGCCGTGAGGGGCCGAGGCCCATCACGATAAGATTGTTAGGAGTGGCAGGGATACCCGAACGCTCATGGACAGCGCGCGGGCAGTAATCAAGAGTAGGGAGGACCACCGGATAAGTCAAGGGCTGTCACAAAATTACCCAGCAATTCATGACTTGATGGTGCAAAAGGGACACGTTCCGGGTTCCGGTCGCCCGGGTTCCTCACAGAAGATCAGAAGACCAGGAGGCCTTTTGATCCTTAGATCTCTCGATCTTTAGATCTCTCGATCTCCTGGCCTTCTGATCCTCTGTTTCGGCCCCTATTTGATCTCGTCGAAGATGACCTGCGCGTTCGAACGCAGGCGCGCTTCCTGGACATCGGCATAACCCTGGAACTTGGCCGGCTGCTTCCAGGTCTTCACGACCTCTTCCACGCCCTGACCGCCCTTCTTGGCCGCCCGCATGGCATCGGCGAATTCGCGGTTGAACGTGGCGTATTCCATCAGCTCGGTCATGTTCATGTTGACGCTGTGACCGGTGACGACCGTATCGGCCACCTTGCTGAACGTGCTCTGCGCCTTGGCAATGGTGTCGCCGATCTCGAGACCGCTGCCGCCGTTGTTGGCGTCGAGCAGCGGCAGGTTCTTGCCCGAGACGATGTCGCCCGCGGAAACCACGCGCAGCGCCGGGAAGAGCACCCACGCGTCGCCGTTGGTGTGGCCGCGGCCGAAGTAGTAGAGATCGATCTGGTCCGGCCCTGTGCCGATCGTCATCCGATCCTTGAAGGTGCGCTTCGGAAGACCCTTTCCGCCATTCTGCTCGAAGATATTGGTCGGCGGCGGCGCGCCGGGCTTGCTGATCCCGGTGACGGCGCGCATCTGCTTCATGTTGGTCGCGGTGTTCTCCTGCACCACGATGTCGACCGTCGTCGGGAACTCGACGTTGCCGCTCACGTGGTCGCCGTGCGTATGCGTGTTGATGATGGTCGTGATGGTCTTGGGGCTCAGCTCCTTGATCTTCGCCAGAATCGGCGCGCCCCATCCCGGGTTCTTCGTGTCGACGACGCTGATGCCGTTGGACTGCACGAACACGGTCGTGTTGCCGCCACCGCCCTTCAGCACGAACAGGTTCTCTTTCAATTTCTCGACTTCGACCACCATGGGCTTCTGCCCACCCTGCTGTGCAGCGACGTAGGTCATCGCGCCGACAGCGACCAGGGACGTGAGAAGAACGATGCGCTTCATGCCGTGCCTCCAGGAAAGAAGACCCGTTGAACGAACCACAAGACGCCGGCCAGCATGACGATCACCGACCCGGCTATCGCGAGCCGCCGTCCGGCGGTCTCGCCCTGCAATCGAATCCGCGCGAACAACCACGCAAGGGCTACCGCCATCGCGAGCTGCCCGATTTCGACCCCTATATTAAAGGAGAACAGGGCCCATCCAAGCGCCCGATTCGGCAAATCCAGCGCCCGCAGTACGCTGGCGAACCCGAACCCGTGAATCAGGCCGAAGCCGAACGCCACCCAGGCCCGCGTGTCGCGGCCGCCCGCCCCCACGAGCAGATTGTCCGCCCCGACATACACCACGCTGAGCGCGATAGCCGGTCCGATGGCGTTCTCGGGCGGGATCACCAGCCTGAGCGCGGCCAGCGCCAGCGTGGTGCTGTGCGCGACGGTAAAGGCCCCCACGACGATGAGAAGGTGCCTGAGCGTGCCGCCGAGGAGGAGCAGACCCGCCAGAAACATCAGATGGTCCGACCCAAGAACAAAGTGACGCACCCCCGCCTGCACGAAGCTCCGCACCACCGCCCACACGCCCTGCCTCGTATCCATGAAGTACTGAAACGTCGTCTTGCTTCTGTCCAGAATGGCCTGGGCCACGATTTGGCCGCTGTCATAGACGTTCAGGAAGGTCTTGTGCTGAGGATCGTAGGGAAACATGAGCGTTTCGACGTCCGCCCGGCCGAATGGACCATCGAGGGCGTAGCGCGTGTGAAAGCGGACGGATTGACGCTCGGGCAGCGCCTCCGGCGCGGACCATGCCGAACGGGTCAGCGTGCGGCCGTCGGTCCGGACCTGCAGGCGGGCATCCAGCAGCTCGAAGAGCGCGCCTGCGCGAGCCTCGAGCGTGTCGCGTTCGAGCAGCTTTTCAATCGGCTGAATCTTGAGATCGTTGGCGAGGTCGAACATATGCGCCACGACGGTGACGTCGATCGCGTCCGATTCGATTCGCGCATCGATGAAGCTGAACGGGACAGGGTGGGCGAGCGCCGACGCGGCAAGACAGCACGCGACGACCGCCGAGAGCGCGGCCTTTCTCATAGCCGCAGAGATGGTAGTGCATCTCACCATTGGTAGATTGGGAGATTGGAAGATTGGTAGATTAAGAGATGTCATGCGAGCAAAGAAGGGCGCGTTCGATGTCGTTCGAGAGCTCGCGGCGGCTCTACCCGGCGTCGAGGAAGGCACGATGTACGGCTCACCCGCGTTGAAGCTGCGGGGAAAGATGGTGGCGTGCATGGCGACCAACAAGGCGGCCGACCCCGATTCGCTGGTCGTGCAGGTGGGATTCGTGAACCGCGATCTCCTGGTCGTCAAAGACCCGAAGACGTATTACCTGCGCAAACACTACGAGGGATATCCGGTGATGCTGGTGCGCCTGAGCGTCATCGCGCGCGACGAACTGCGCGAGATTCTCGAGATGGCGCATCGTCACGTATCAGTCACCGCGAAGCGCAAAGGCCGCAAGGTTCGTCGACCTCGGTAAGCTGACCCCTCATCGATCGAAACTGCGCGGACGGCCGCGGCCAGCCGTTCCCCATCAGGATGCGGTTTCAAAACGGATGAGCGGGTCCTGTCGCCGGGCTGCCCCGTCCCCACGGCACCCCAACGCGGCTGCCGCGTTGGGGACCCCGCGTCCTCGGTCCGAACAACACGTGTACGAGAGACGGACCTGCGCCCTTCGATAAACTCAGGGCGTCCCGAGCGCAGTGGAGGGGCGGGCGTGGCCGGGGCGGCCCCGCCCGGCGCCACCCGCTCATCAGAGGTTTTGAAACCGCGCCTTCTACGCACTGACTTTCGACTAGCGACTGTCGACCTGCGACTGTCGACTGACCAGTGCTTTATCAAACAAGATCGGCCCGACGTGTTCCGCGGCGATCGAGGCAAAGTAGGCGCGGTCGCCGAACCGGTGATCGATGTACGAGCCCCGTACGCGCTCGACGAATCCCTGCTTGCGGAAGATGTGCTGCGAGGTGGTGTTGGTCGCTTCCGTCACGGCGATGTGAAAGCCCCGCGGGGCGGCATGCTCCAGACAGGCCGCCACCAGGCCGTGACCGATCCCGCGACCGGCGTGCATCCGCGCGACACCGAGCAGAAACAGGTGCAGGCACTCCCCTTTCCGCGGAGGCTCACCCTTGCGGTACGCGGCGTCCAGTCGTCCGAGGATGTCGAAGATCGGATCGAACCTCGGGCTCAACGTTTCCATTCCGTCGGGCATGATCGACGCGGAGTCTTCGGCCAGGAGAGCCCCGACCATCTCTCCGGTCTCCCTTGCGCGAGCGACGATCGCGAGCCCTTCTTCGGCCGCTTTCGGGCACAAGAGCCGCACGAAGTGCTCGAAGTCGGCCGACGTGAGACCGGTGGCCACCGCCGGCGGATCGCGTTCGCTGAAGACCTCGCCGAGCAACGCAGCCATCTCGTCGCAGTCCGACCGGCGATACACGCTGTAGTCGATCGTCATGGCCCCGTCCGTGGCGGAAGTATAAACTCGTCACGCATGTCGCCACTGAGGTTTGCGGCCGCGGTCGTGCTCTTCTCGGCAGCAACAGCGCTGGCTCAGACGGCCGCGGCGCCAGGCGTCCATCCCGTATCCGGCCGCCGGTTTGCCAACGTCATGGGCTGGCAGGGAGCGAACTGGCTGGAACGTTCGGAGCGCGAGTCCGAGGAGGAGCCCGACAAAGCGCTCGACGCGCTGGGAAGCCTCACCGGGCTGACCGTCGCCGACGTGGGCGCGGGATCGGGCTACTTCACTATCAGGCTGGCGTCGCGCGTCGGACCTGCAGGCCGCGTGTTTGCCAACGATCTCCAGTCCGAGATGCTGAAGATGCTCACCGCCCGGCTGGCCCGCGAACGTGTGACGAACGTGACGCTCGTGCAGGGCGCGATCGACGATCCGAAGCTTCCCTCCTCATCCCTGGATCTCGCGATCATGGTCGACGTCTATCACGAGTTCTCCGAGCCGCAGAAGATGCTGCGTGGCCTGCGCGCTGCGCTGAAGCCCGGCGGGCGCCTGGTGCTGCTCGAATATCGCAAAGAGGATCCGCAGGTGCCCATCCGGTTCGAGCACAAGATGTCGGTGGCCGAAGCGCGCCTCGAGCTCGAGGCCGAGGGATTTCTGTTCTCGAGGCTCGACGACCGCCTGCCCAGGCAGCACATCCTGATTTTTTCGAAATACTAGCGGGTTCGGCTACCATTGGGCGTCCCCGAACATTCCGGTCTTCCCAGGAGAGGAGCCCAGGCGATGAAGCGAAGAGCGTTCCTCGAAACAGTCGGCGTCGGTTTGATGGGCACAGGTCTGGCGAGCGCACAGTCGGCGCCCGCGCGCCAGGGATCGGCGTTCCTCGGCGAAGGCACCCGAAAACCCCAGACGTCAATTCCCGTCAAGAAAATCAAGACGGTCGCGCTCTTCAAGAGCCCCGAGATGTACCCGAACGGGATTGCGGTCTCGCCCGAAGGCCTGTGGATTGCCGAACAGAAGTCAGACAACGCGGTGCTGACCGACTGGGAAGGCAAGCTGCTGAAGACGATCAAGACCCCGTCGAAGAACAGCAGCGGCATTGCGTACGGCGGCGGGCGCGTGTGGATGGCCGCGAACCGCGCGCCGAATGGCATCTTCGAAATCGACATGAACGGCACGGTGGTCTCGCACCGCCAGATTCCGCTCGGTCCGAAGGAAGACGGCGGCGGATGCCACGGTATTGAATACGTCGACGGGAAGCTTTACATCGCGGCGCTTCGCATGCGCGGCATTCTGCGGGTGGACGTCAAGACCTGGCAGCCCGAGATGTTCATCAGCTACAACGTGCCCCGCGCGCACGGCATGGCGTACGATCGCCGCGACAACTCAATCTGGCTTGTCACCGGCCTGCAGGACGGATCCGCCGGATTGATTCAGTACGACGCGGCCACCGGCCGCACGCTCTCGACGGCGCAGTTCGCCAAGACCGACAGCGACCCGCACGGCCTCGCGTGGTACAACGGCGTGCTCTACAGCAGCGACGCCGGCATCCACCCCGGCTGGGAGGACGACGTCTCGCCGACGCACGGGTATATCTTCAGGATCGATTTCGTGTAGTTCGTGGTGGGTAGGTCGGGGTCGGGAGGGGTTTTCGTGCAAGGGCAGAAAACCCCTCCCGACCCCGACCTACCAGTACGCAATCAGCCTTCCCGCCGAGATCGCGGCCATCCACGCGAGGAGCGAGATGCCGCCAACGAGCGCCAGTCGCCAATTCTCCTCGCGCGAGAGATCGCGCTGCCCCATCGCCTGCCACGCCGGCGATGTTCGAACGGCCGCCGCGTTGGCGATGCCCACGGCAATCGCGGCAAACTTGATGAACAGAAATGGATTGTCGACGTACTCTGTCGCCTGCGTGACAAAGAGTGCCACGCCCGTCAGCACGGCAAGACACACGCCGACCACCGCGACAGGGACGGTGATTCTCGTGACCGACGTCAGCGGCACGGTGCGCCACACACCCAGGAGCCGAAGGTCGAGGATGACCGTCGCGCCGAAGAGCGCGCCGATGGCAAAGACGTGAAGCAGGTTGACGGCCGGGTACGTCCAGAGGCTGGACGTCCGCATGAACTCGCCAAGCGCAGAGTGCTCGGCCCAATGAAACGCGTCCCGCAGCTCGCGCCTACTTTCGATCCGGATAGACGTTGTACGTCTTGCCGTTGTACATGACGCGCTCGGTCTTCACTTCGAACCGCTTCGCATCGCGATGGCGATGACCGTGGATCGTCACCTTGGCGCCGAGGGGAATGGTCGTGGCGTGCAGCCCCGAGCCCTCAACGCGTGGCGGCGGAGCCAGGGTGATGTCCCACACCTGCCCGTCCGCTGCCTTGATTTGCATCGTGCCGTGAGGCCCGGCCAGCTTCACCGGCGTCTCCACCGTCCCGGTGATTTCGAACTCCTGGTCCGAATATCCGGCCCATCCATGATGTGCCACTATCGGCACTCCCGCTATCATGACGAGCATCAGCAACGCGGCGAGATTTCTCATGTGCACCTCACAGCCCTAGGTTAGCATCTTCGTCTCAACCATGAGGCCCTGATGTCGAATCCGACCAGACGCGATTTCATCGGCACCACAGCGGCCGCAGCGGCCGCGCTCGTCTCCACCCGGATGGGCGGGCGCGCGGCGGCGCAGGCGGTTGCCGCGCCCGCGGCCGATCCCCTCGCCGTCGAGCTCGCCAACGAAGCGCTGAACGTCGTTCGCGGCGCAGGCGCCACATACGCCGACGCGCGAGTCGGGCGCTACCGGCGGCAGACCATTCAGACTCGCGAGCGCCAGGTGAGCGGCGTCTCAGACGAGGAATCGTACGGTCTGGGCGTGCGCGCGCTCGTCAACGGGTGCTGGGGGTTTGCCGCCACCAGCACGATGACCCGCGCCGGCGTGCAGAAGGCCGCTCAGGACGCCGTCGCCATTGCGCGCGCCGCACGGGCGGTGCAGCGCCACCCTGTCGAGCTTGCACCCACGGCGCCCGTCACTGGCACGTGGATGACACCCGTCAAGCGCGATCCGCTCGAGGTGCCGCTCGAGGAGAAGATCGCCCTGCTCATCAAAGCCAACGAAGCCGCCCTCCGGGTGAAAGGCGTCCGCTTTGTCACGTCCGGGTTCCAGTTGCTGCGCGAGGTGAAGACGCTCGTCACCTCGGAAGGCACCAACGTCACGCAGACGTTCATCCGCGTCGGTCCGTCTTTCAGCGCCACCGCCACCGCACCGGGAGATTTCCAGACCTACGAGCACGAAACGGCGCCACGGGGACAGGGCTGGGAATACGTCGAGTCGCTCGACATTCCGGGCAACGCCGAGCGCTGGGCGTCGATCGCGGCCGAGAAGCTCACGGCGAAGAGCGTCGAGGCCGGTCAATACGATCTGGTACTCGACCCGACCAACCTCTGGCTGACGATTCACGAATCGATCGGCCACCCGACAGAGCTGGACCGGGCGATCGGCCAGGAGGCCAACTATGCTGGCACCAGCTTCGTTGCGCCGCCGGACAAAACGATTGGCAAGCTGCGCTACGGGCCGGAGTTCATGAACGTCCAGGCGGACCGGACGCAGGAAGGCTCGCTCTCACGCGTGGCATGGGACGACGAGGGTGTGCCCGCCGACCAGTGGCTGATCGTCGAGAAGGGCATCTTCAAGGACTATCAGACCACGCGCGAGCAGGCGAAGTGGATCGAGCACCTGACGGGCGTCCGGCGCTCGCACGGGTGTTCGTTCGCCCAGTCGTGGAACGACGTGCAGTTCCAGCGGATGCCGAACATCTCGCTGCTTCCCGGCGAGCGCGACATCACGCTCGACGACATCGTCGCGGCCACCGACCGCGGCATCGTCATCAAGAACCGCGGGTCGTGGTCGATCGACAACCAACGCTACAACTTCCAGTTTTCAGGACAGGTGTACTACGAAGTGCGCAACGGCAAGATTGCCGGCATGTTGCGCGATGTCGCGTACCAGAGCAACACGCCGGTGTTCTGGAACGCGATGGACATGATCGGGGGCAAATCGTCGTACTGGCTGGGCGGTTCGTTCAACGACGGCAAGGGCGAACCGTCGCAGGTGAGCTCGGTCAGCCACGGATGTCCGCCGTGCCGGTTCCGCAACGTCACCATTCTCAACACGGGGCGCAAGTCATGACGCGCGACGAAGCCAGAGCGCTCGCCGACCGCGTGCTGGCACTGAGCAAAGCGGCAGACGAGACCCGCGTGAACATCACCAGCGAATGGGGCGGCAATACGCGGTTTGCCGACGCCAGCATCACGACCTCTGGCGGCGTGACCAACGTCACCGTGACGGTAACAGCGACCGTCGGCCGAAAGCGTGCGGCCGCCTCCACCAACGTGCTGGACGAGGCGGCGCTGAAACGAACCGTCGATCTCGCGGCTCAGCTCGCGCGCCTCTCGCCAGACGATCCCGAGCTGATGCCCGAGCTCGGGCCGCAGAAGCATGTGGCGGTCAACGCCTACATCGAAGACACCGCGAACCTGAATCCGGTCGTACGAGCGGGCGCCGTCCAGCGCGCCGTTCAAGGGACTGGCGGCGGGCAGATTTTTTCCGCGGGGTTTCTCGACGTCCACGCCGTCGAAGTGGCCGTCGCCACGTCGAGAGGCCTGTTTGCCTATCACCGGACCACGGATGCGGATCTCTCGATGACGGCGCGGACGCCGGACGGCACCGGCAGCGGCTGGGCCAGCATCGGGTCGCGCGACTGGGGCGCCATCGATCCCACCGCGATCGGCCGCATGGCCGCGCAGAAAGCGACGGCCAGCCGCAACCCGCAGGTCATCGATGCCAGACCCTATACGGCCGTCCTGGAACCGCAGGCGGTCAACGATCTCGTCCCGCTGCTGTCAAATGCGCTCAACGCGCGCAACGCCGATGAGGGCCGGAGTGCCTTCTCAAAAGCCGAAGGGGGCACACGCATCGGCGAGAAAGTCTGCGACGAGCGGGTGACGCTGTACACCGATCCAGCGGACCCGGATCTGCTCGGCGTCCCGTTCGACATCGAAGGACTCCCCATTCGCCGCACGGTGTGGATCGAGAAAGGCGTCCTGCGGAATCTGGCGTACTCGCGCTTCTGGGCGCAGAAGCAGAACGTCCAGCCGACCGGCGAAGACATCTACAGCGGCGCGTCGGTGTTTGCCGGCGCCGGCCTGAAGCTGACGGGCGGAACGAAATCCACAGAGGAGCTGATCGCGGGATGCGAGCACGGCGTGCTGGTGACGCACTTCTTCTACATCAGGTCGCTCGAGCCGCGAACGGTGCTCTTTACCGGGCTCACGCGCGATGGCGCGTTTCTGATTGAGAAAGGCAAGGTCACGCGCCCGGTGAAGAACCTGCGCTGGAACGAGAGCCCGCTGTTGATGCTGAACCGCCTTGAAGACATCGGCCGGTCCGAGGCCGTCGCGGCCGGCCGCCACATGCCCGCGCTGCGCATCCGCGACTTCAACTTCACGTCGCTGTCCGACGCCGTGTGACCACGACGACTCGACGATACGACGGCACGACGATACGACCACGAAGACACGGAACCGCGAAGACACGAAGGCACGAACCACGACGACGCGACGGCACGAACCACGACGACGCGACGGCACGACGTTACCGGTAGCGCAGGGCTTCAGCCTTGCCTGTCACCTTTTCCGCGGTCGCGACTCTAATGACTTCAGGAGTATCTTCATGCACATGGTGAGCGGGACGGTGCTCGAGCGTTGGAGCGGCCTTACCGACGAAGACGTCGTTCTGCGCGTGCTTCAGGGTCAGACGGCGCTCTTCGAGGTATTGATGCGGCGCCACAACGAGCGGCTCTACCGCGCGGCACGCGCCATCCTGCGCGACGGGCGCGAGGCCGAAGACGTGATGCAGCAGGCCTATGTGAATGCGTACGCACACCTGCGGCAGTTCGACGGGCGTTCGACCTTCGCCACATGGCTGACGCGGATTGCGATCAACGAAGCGATTACCCGCGCGAGGAAAGAGGGCCGGTACGAACGGCTCGAACGCGAGGAGCACGTGCTGGAGACCATCTCGTCGGGAAGCGCGGCGCCAGACCCGGAACGGCTCGCGTTCGCGCGCGAGCTCGCGGCGCTCGTCGAAGCCGCGGTCGACGAGCTTCCCGACGGATGCCGCGAGGTCTTCGTGCTCAGAGAAATCCAGGGCCTGAACACGTCAGAAACGGCCGACATACTCGGCGTGAGCGACGACGTGGTGAAAACACGGCTGTCGCGCGCAAAGGCGACGCTGCGGCGCGATCTTCTGGAGCGTGCCGGCCTGAGCGCGCCGCACACGTTTACGTTCCACCAGTTGCGGTGCGACCGTGTCGTCGCGGCGGTGTTCGGGCGAATCGATGGGAGCTAGCTAGGGCTGTTTTTTCGCGTCGTACAGGTGATTGAGCGACGGCATCGTGCTCTGCGTGAGCCGGCAGTTCAATCCTTCCGTGCCCCAGAACTGGGGCGAATGGAACGTCCCCGGGACGGCATACAGCACGTCGCCCTGTCTGGCCACGATGGCCGTCTTCTCGTCCCCTTCGAACACCCATCGCAGCTCGCCGAGCATCACAATCCATGACTCGGCCGTATCGGTATGAAGGTGCCCGCGATCGCCCGACGCGGTCGGGAACGTGGCGGGACGGTAGCCGCAGATGAAGTTACCGCGCGCGCGGTTGGCGCGCATCGCTTCCTGCGTGAAATTCTTTTTCGTCGCGTTCCGCTTTTCGAGCTCGTAGACGTTCACGTGATGCGGCCAGGGCTTGCCGCCGTTGCCCTCGTTGTACACATCGAGCGGATTGAGGCCGGTGCCCAATGTGACCGGGATGTACTCGACGCCCTTCACGGGCTGCGCCGGGCGCTTCTCGTAGACCGGTGTCGACGCCGGACCTGACGTGACCTCGTAGCGAATCGCCGGCGCGCTGCCGACGACCTCGAGCGAGTGCAGCAAACGCTCGGGGACGAACACATACGATCCCTTCGTCGCGTTGATGACCTCGAACGACCGGTCCGGCTTCTCGATCTCGAACTTGATTTCGCCGTCGAGCACGATGAACCAGGACGCCGAATCGGGAAACAGGTGGCGTTCGTGCTTCGTGCCGGGCGGCTCCTGCACCATGAACGACACCGAGTTGCCGTCGTTGATGACCGGCTCGCGCCACGTCGTCTTGCCCTGATTCTTCGCCTTCAGGTCGGCGAGGCGCGTCACCGGCTTCATCGGCGCCTTGTATTCCCGATTCAGGGGTTTCGGGTAAAAGAGCACGCGCTGTTGTTCCTGGGCAGCGATTACCGCCGGAAGCACGAGCAACAACGCAACCAGAACGCGCATCTCACCCTCCCACAGGCTCACGTTTCCGAAGCCGTGTTTCTGTCTCTCGACGCAGAGCCGCGGAGACGCAGAGTTTGCGTTTCAAAAACATTCTCTGCGGCTTTGCGCCTCTGCGTCGAAAGGCACTCAACCCTATTCAAATCTCAGTGTTCCTCGTAACTTCCAGACCGCGGTCGACTCCGGCCGCACCAGGTAGCGGATGAACTTCATCCCTTCGTCCACCCGGCTCGATCGCGACGACACGGCGGTCGACATATCAATCCACGCCGCGAGCTCGCGTGGCAGCGGGCCCACGAGCGAGATCTCCTTGTACGGCAGAATCTCGCAGATGGCCTGAATCGCCATGTCCCCCTCGCCGCGCGCGAGCGCCTGGCCACCTTCGCCCTTGGTGCTGACCGGACTGTTGACGCCGGCAAACTCCAGCCGCTTGATCACTTTGTTCTCGATCACGCTCGCCACCATGCTGCCGCCGGCGGGATTCGAGCGCATCACCGCCTTCGCGCTCCGAAGCGCGGCCGCGAGCTTCTCGACCGTCGAGATATCCGGGTGCGGCGCCCCGGCCGGCACCGCGAGCCCCATCTCCGAGCGGCCGAGCGGCGTAAACGTCGATTTCACCACGCCGCCGTCGAGCGACAACGTGCTCATCAGCTCGTGCGGCAGGAAGATCACGTCCGAAGCCGGCTCGAGCGTCTTGACGTCGTTGACGATCCGTCCCATGCCGCTCGATCGGACGGTGACCTTGATGCCGGTCTCTTTCTCGTACGAGGCGGCAAGATCGCGCAGCCCGCCGAACAGCATGACGCCCGGCGCAATGACGATGATTTCCTTCGCGGGCGTCTGCGCCTTCGCCCCGGCGGCGGCCAGGGCCAGCACCACCAGCACGGACAGGATCGTTCGTCGCATGATGACTCCTATTTCCCCGGCAACATGACAACGCCGACAAATGATGGATTGGCTCCCACTGGCGTCGGCGGTCCCACGAGCTCCATCGTGCCTTTGGTTTGATCGATCCGGAACATCGAGACGCTCGCACTATCCTGGTTGGCGACGAGCATCAGCGTGCCCGTGGGATCGATCGTGAAATTCCGGGGTCGATTGATGGTCCGCGACTCGTGGCCAACCAGCGTCATCCGGCCGTCGTCGCCGAGCCGGAAGATCACGATGCTGTTGTGGCCGCGATTGGAGCCGTAGACGAAACGGCCAGTGCGGTGGACGTGCACGTCGGCGCCTGAGGCGCCAACCTTGTCGGCGGCGGCCGGCAGCGTCGGCAGCACCTGCATCTCGCGCAGCAGCCCCGCCTTGGCATCGTAGGCAAACGCCGTCATCGTCAGATCCAGCTCGTTCATGACGTAGGCAAAGCGGCCGTTCGGATGAAAGTCGAGATGGCGCGGGCCCGCGCCGGCGGCGGCGGCCACCTGCGGCGGCACGTTGGGCTTCAATCGGCCGGATGTCGCATCGAACACGAGCTGGGCGACCGACGGTCCGCCTTTCAGCGGCACGAACACAAATCGGTTCCCCGGGTCACTGCTGATGTAGTGCGCCATCGAGCCGAGACCAAACTCGCGGGTGTCGACAGCGGGGCCCAGGCGTCCGTCGGGCGCGATCGGGATCGACGCGATCGTACCCTGCTTGGTATCGCCGTAATTGGCCACCAGCAGCCACCGGCCGGTCCTGTCGGTCGACAGGTGCGCGGTGATGCTGCCCATCGAGGGCACGTCGTTGACAGGCGTCAGCACGCCCGTCGACTGATTGATGGCGAACGATCGGACACGGCCCGGGTCGGTCTCGTTGACGGCAAACAGAAATTTCGCTCCAGGGTCGAAAGCGAGAAACGACGGCTCCTGCCCCACATCGGTCGACCGTCCCGCGGGGATCAGCTTGCCGCCGGCCGTGTCGAGCCGGAAGATCGTGATCTCGGGGCGATAGCCCGATACGTAGACGAACGGCACGCGCGCTTCCTGGGCCGCGGGCCACGAGGACGCGAGGCCCGAGGCCATCAGTACCGCGAAAACAAAGGGGGTCCGCGGGGTCATGGGTTGGGGCTATGATACTCTTCCCGGCACAATTCGAAAGGATTCTCCCATGCGTGTAATCCGTTCCGCCCGCTTCCACCTTCGCGCTTCGCGCTCCGGCGGACGAGTCGTTTTGTGGCTCGGCTGCGTGCTCGCTTACTTCGCGGCCACGTATGCGGCCGACCGTTCGCCTGCGACGATGGCCGATGCCGCCAACAAGTTTGTCTCGACGCTGACCGCCGAACAGAAGCAGACCGTGAACTTCGCGTTCGACAACGTCAAAGAACGCGAGCGCTTCGGGTTCGTCCCGACAGAAATGCATCCGCGCGTGGGGTTGATGATCGAAAAGATGACCGAGCCCCAGCGCCTGGCGGCGCACAACCTGCTGAAGACCGGTCTCAGCCAGAAGGGCTACATGACGGCGTCGTCCATCATGGAGCTCGAGAGCGTCCTGAACCTCATCGAGAACCCGCCGGGCGCGAACCCCGGCAAGCTCGAGCGTAACCCGCTGAAGTACTACGTGTGGGTCTTCGGCGCGCCGTCGGCGAAAGGCACGTGGGGCTGGAAGGTCGAAGGGCACCACGTCTCGCTGAACTTCACCGTCGCGGGGGGCAACATGGTGTCGGCCGCGCCGCACTTCTTCGGCTCGAATCCGGCTGAAGTAAAGGACGGCCCGAAGAAGGGGCTGCGAATTCTGGGCTTCGAAGAGGATCCCGCGCGCGAGCTCATCATGGCGCTCGACGCCTCGCAGCGCACCAAAGCCGTGATCAACGCCACGGCGCCGAACGATATCGTGACGCGCAACGAGAGCAACATTTCCCCACTTACCCCGACGGGCATCGCGGCCACCGATCTTCAGCCCAAACAGCGTGAGATGCTGATGCGGGTGGTCGACGCGTACGTCGCGGTGATGGCGCCCGATATCGCCGCCGACCGCATGGCAGCGCTCAAGAAGGCGGGACTCGACAAGATCTCGTTCGCGTGGGCGGGCGAAGTCGAACGCGGGAAGAAGCACTACTATCGCGTGCAGGGGCCGACGTTCCTGATCGAGTTCGACAACACGCAGAACGACGGCAACCACGTGCATTCGGTCTGGAGGGATTTCAACGGCGACTTCGGCCGCGACCTCCTCCGCGAGCACGTTACCAGCGCCAGCCACTGACAAAGAAAACAGGAGATCAAGAGATCAGGAGAGATGCATTCTTTCTTTGAAGAAAGCAACTCGTAACCTCCTGATCTCCTGATCTCTTGTTGGTATTCTTAGCCATTCACCCGAATACGGAATTTCAGGACCGCTTCCGCACCGGCCTCGACCGGCACCGTGAACTGCGCCGCGAACGCCGCGGTCTTGATCCACTTGTGTGACGAGCTCAGCATGCGCCACGTGGCGGCGCCGACCGGCTCGTTCACTTCGACGGTAATCGGCGTGGTCTTACGGTTGCGCAGCGTGATCGCGTACTCCACCTCGTAGACGTTGGTCGAGATCTTCTGGAAGTCCACCTGATTGCGCTCGCAGACCACGTCGAACGCGTTGCCGATCTTCAGGTTCAGCGTTTCGTCCTTCGGCGTGTGCATGATGCGATCCTCGCCCACGAACTGCACGCCGCCATTCGAATCGGACTGATACACGCGCACGGTGCCCGCCGGCATCGGCATGCCCAGACCGCTCTTCTCTTCGTTCTTGAACTGGTAGAACACCTCGACGTTGTCCTTGATCGGCGCGCCCGGGCCGCGCGAAGTTGTGGTAGTAGAACTGATTCCCGTTGACGACGTAGCGCTTCTGCACCGGGAAGCCGGTGCCCGACAGCATGCTGACCTGCTTGGTTTCGTTGTTGTTGATCGTCGTCTTTCGGCCGAGCGTGTAGAGGTGATACTCGGAGAAGGCTTCCTGCGCCATCGGCGCGGCCGCCATCTCCCGGCGGTCCATCGACTCGTTCGCCATCCGCATCTTGTCGATGTTCTGGCGCACGCGGTTCAGATCGCCGGCCACGAGCTGCAGCTTGGCGTTGCGAAAGGCCGTGCCGCTGCCGTTGGTCAGCGTCACCCAGCCGTCGATGTCGCCGCCTTGTCGTCTCGTGCCACCGTCAGCACGTAGTCGGCATTCCACGAGAGCTTGCCCGCCAGATATTTCGCCTCGACGCGATGGCGTGCACCACCTGTGTTGTCGAGCGTCCAGATCAATGTCGGGCGGCTGTAGAGCGTGTCGGGCAGCTCGGGGAAGCGAATGTGATCGGCGTGCATGCCGGTCACGATCTCGTTGCCGATCCGCCAGACCGGCTGGTTGTTGTAGCTCAGCAGGTGCGCGGTCACTTCTTCCTCTTCGGTCGTGCCGCCGACCTGCCGAGTGCGCACGAGCGTCACGTCGCGGCCGACGTACTTGCGCAGCAGCTTGTCGGGCTCGAGCAGGTCGTACTCGTAGTTCTGCTCGAGCACGTTCACGCGCGCGGGCTCGCTGAGCGAGCGGAAGATGCACCGTGGCGGGGTTGACCGTGGCCGCGATGTCCATGAAGTTGAGGTTGAACGTGCCTCGCGGCAGGTCGAGGTTCCGCACGTCGCGCACGAGCGCGATATCGGAGTTGTAAACGGTGACGCTGAGGTCGACTTGATCGTCCAGGGTCGTCGAGCCCTGAGCGCCCGCACGAGCGGCCTGAACTGGTTCAACTGTGGGATTGGGTGCGCCGGACCATCCAAAAACCGCGACGACCAACAAAGCGATGACAGCGGCTCGTGCAAGCATTCCTGGCTCCTTTGAACAGCGGGCTCTACCCGCCTGTCCTTAGAACGGAGCCACTGAATTTTCTTGCACACGCTCCCACGACACACCGCCGTTGGTCGTGTAAAGCACTCTCCCATCGGAGGTTTGCACCACGGCGCGAAGGCTGTCGACGGCCCGGATCGCGACGAGCGTCAGCGCCGGCGTGTAGTTCGGGGCAACGCCGGGCGGCACCGCCGTCTTGATCCACGTATTGCCGCCATCGATCGAGCGCTCCACCGCCATCCATGCCATGACACGCCAGCGAATCAGCGCGTTGGCCGGCGCGGTCGACTCGCTCGAGGGGATGCCCTGCGCCAGCGCCTGCCGCTGGCCTTGCGCCCCCGCCACCGTTTCATTAGCCACAGCGGCGCCTGAGGCGGCAGGGGCCGCGGCCGGGCCTGCCGGAGGCGGCACAGGCGCCTGATTCTGATCCTGAAGGGTTCTCGCGCGCGAACTCAGCGCGTCGAGCGCCGCTTGCTCACGCCGCTTGTCCTCGTCGCGCAGCTCGAGGTTTTCGCGTCCGAGCGCACTGTCCGCCGATCGCTCCGCGACCTGTTTGCCCGCGGTCGTCGGGGCTGTCGTGGCCGGCGGGGGGATCGCGGCGTCCAACTCCTGCGGCGCCGCCGGGGACTCGAGTTTCGGAGCGAACTGCTCCTGGTTACGATTCGGCGCCGGTTCGGGCGCCGGCGCCGCCGGCGCAGACACGGCTGCACTTGGAGACGTATCCTGCCGGGCGCCCGTCGGCTCGAGCCGCGTAAGCGACCGATTCGGCACCAGCACCCAGATCGCAATCGCCGTCGCCGCGGCCGTCAGCGGAACGCCCCATCGCAGGAGCGACCCGATGGCCCACGCGCGCGCCGGCGGTGCTTCCACTTCCGGCGTCGTGCGCTCCATCGACGCGAGCATGGCCATGCAGCGCGAGCACTTCGACGCGTGCAGCTCGACCAGGGACGACTTCCGGGCGTCCAGCGCGCCATCGGCCCACGCGGCAAGGATCTCCGCGTCGAAGCAGCCCTCGGATGTCACCAACGGCGACTGCCGGAGCATCGGACCGAGCCACGGCTCACGATCGAGGTCAGCCTCCTCCATGGGTTCTTTCTTCATATAGAACGATCCTGCGCCATTTCCTTGCGCGACCCGAACAACTCTTCGAGATTCAGGGTCCCGGCGTCCGTGCCGGCGCACTCGAAACACCGCGCCACCTGATCGTCGCTCAACCCGGCGGCGTGCAGCCGCCGCTCCACCTCGTCCTTCACCACCTTGCGGGTGCGCGCCAGTTGCCGCGACACCGTGGCTTCGTGTTCTTTCAGCACCCGTCCCGCTTCGGCCAGCGTCAACTGCTGCGCGTAGTACAGCCCGAGCCGCAGCCGATCGCGCGGCTCGAGCTGGGTGAGCGCGTGCTCGAGCGCCGTGCGGAGGAACTCGACGAACTTCGGGCATTCGGAATCGACGGTTTCGAACGGCGTGAGCGCCGGCAGCTCCTCGGGGAGCGGCTCGATCCGGCGCGTCATGCGGATCCGATCGACGAACCGCTGCCCGAGCACGGCGCGCAGCCATGTGGCGAGGCTGCTTCGGCCGTGGAAGTACCGGAGCAGCGACTTCTTCGAGCCGCCCTTCTCATCGACGCCGTACAGATCGGCATAGAGCGAGTCGGCCTGCTCGCGCGCCCCGCCGGACGGGTCCAGCGCGTCGGCGGCCCGGTAGAGGCCGGGACGCATCTCGAGCACAAAGTGATCCCAGGCGGTCCCGTCGCCAAGCTCGCAGGCGCAGGCCAGCGCCAGATCCTCGAGGTGGAGCGATTCGAGGTACCGCGACACCTCCGACGGATCGGGCTCTTCTACAGAAAACGCCTTCGCGCAGCTGGCTTCGAGCGTCGTGACGAACGACGCTTTGGGCAGCCGCCAGCGCTTCGCTTTGGCCTTTCGGTACAGGCGATCGGCAAGCACCGCATCGATTGGTCTGTTCGGTTCGGCCTTCACCATCGTTGATCTAGATGGATCACTTTCCGGCGGCAGCTGTTACGTTGGCATCTGCCGTCCTGGACACACGATAGCCTATCGGACGCTGACGATCATGACACCTGATGGCCTGGGCAACACCACGACGTTCCTTAGCGACGAGCCGACCGTCGAGCTCATTCTGCGGGCCAGGCGCGGCGATCACTCGGCGATCGACGCCATCCTGCAGCGCTGCCTGCCGCCGCTCACCCACTCGGCGCACGGACACCTGCCCGCCGTCGCGCGGGGAGCGCTCGACACGGCCGACCTCGTGCAGGATGCCGCGATCCGCGCCATCGCACGGCTCGACAGGTTCGAAGCGCGCCACGTCGGCGCCATGCAGGCGTACCTGCGGCAGTCGGTAATCAACCGGATTCGCGACGAGATGCGGCGCGTGGGACGCCGCCCCACCGCGGTCGAGCTGTCGCCCGAATGGCCCTCGGACGAGCCGTCGCCGCTGGACCACGCGGTCGAACACGAGAGCTACGAGCGCTATCGGTCGGCCCTGAACACGCTGAAGCCCCGCGAGCGCGAGCTGGTGATCGCTCGCGTCGAGGCGCAATGGAGCCTGACGGAGATTGCCGAACACTTTGGATTCAATACGGTCGACGCGGCGAGGATGGCGGTATACCGCGCCGCCCGGCACCTCAGGGGGGCGTTGGATTCGTAAGCCAGGGCCAAAGCGTTTCCGATTGTACGTCGTTCCACCCTTAGGCGGACCTCGTGAAAGTCCGGCTAAAGCCGGACACTACGTACTGATGACTACTGAGCAGGTGGCTTGGTCCCAGCAGGACTGCCCTGCGTGACCGGTTTCCCGACGGCGCCCCGGCTCTCGAGAAACTCGACGATGGCCGTCTGCTTCTGCGCACGTGCCGAGTCGAGCGCCGTGCGGCCGTCCGTGCTCGCGACGTTGACATCGGCGCCCAGTTCGACGGCCAGCTTCACCGTGTCGAGGAGGAGCGCATCGCGCTGGCCGCGATCGACGGGTATCCACGCGGTTCCGCCACCCATGCCCAGCGCGGCCATCACCGCCGTCGTGCGGTCGCGCCGCCTCTGGTAGCCCTCGCCCTGCACGTAATTCGACTCGTGGACGACCCTGGTGTCGGCACCGTGTTTGGCAAGCAGGCGCATCACACCAGGCTCGGTAAAGCGCGCGGCCAGCCAGAACGGTGTCGCGTCGACGAGAGCCGGCATAAAGTGGTAGTCGTCGGACGCGCGGCGCGTCGGTGTCCAGACCTTCACCGTCACGTTCGGATTGGCGCCCTTCGCCAGAAGGAGTCCGGCGGTCTCCTCGTCGCGCCGCATGATGGCGCAGTGGAGCGCCGTAAAGCCCGCCTTGTCGGCGTTCGGATCGGCGCCCTTTTCGAGGAGGTAGCGCGCCAGCTCTCCGAATCCCGAGAACGCCGCCAGCGTCGTGGCGCTGACGCCCCACGCATCCTCGTCGTTGACGTTCGCACCGGCATCGACCAGCACCTTCGCCGACGCGAGCTCGCCGTTCCGGGCCGCGAACATGAGCGCGGTATCGGCCCCATGCGGGATCATCCGGTTGTACTCGGGAAGGCCGTGCGGCGGCACGGCCATCATCTGGCTCCAGCTTTCGCTTTTGGCGTGTATGTCTGCCTTACCGGCGACGAGCAGCTTGACGACATCCACGTGGCCCTGCGCCACCGCCCACATCAACGCGGTCTGCCCGCGCGTGCCGCGCGCATTGGGGTTCGCGCCCCTGGCGAGCAGCAACTCGACGGCCGCCGCTTTGCCCGATCGCGCGGCGACCATCAGCGGCGTCTCACCCGAAAAGAGCGCGGTGTTGGGATTGGCGCCCGCATCGAGCAGACGCTTCACGAGCGCAGGGCTGCCGTTGGTGCTCGCGGCCCAGAGGGGTGTCACACCCAGATCGTTCGCCGCGTTCACGTTGGCGCCGCCGCGAATCAACTGATCGGCTTTCGCGAGGTCGTCGCGATACGCCGCCCAGTGCAACGGCGTCGATCCATCGCCCGCAGGCGCCGACCCTTCCTGGCCGTAGGCAGGCAGCGCCAGGAACAGCGCCAGTACCGCGGATGCGAGAGTGCGTGGCCTCATAACGAAAGGGTATCGAGCTGAACCTTGCCCGTACTTCCGCCGATGCGCTCCACCGGCACATCCATCTTGTCCATGAGCGTCACCAGCAGGTTTGCCATGGAAGGCTTATCGGTGAACTTCACATGCCGTCCGCCCTTGAGCTTCCCTGCGCCGCCGCCGAGGACGAGGAGCGGCAGGTTCTCGCCCGAGTGCCGCGTGCTGTTCGAGATGCCGCAGCCGTAGAGAATCGTCATGTGGTCGAGCAGATTACCGTCGCCGTCCGGCGTGGCACGCAGGCGACCGAGGTACTTCGAGAACAACTCGGCGTGGTACCGGTTGATCTTCGACATGTGCGCGATGATCTCCGGATTGTCCTGATGGTGCGACAGCGGATGGTGCGCTTCCGGCACGCCGATCTGCGGATACGGCCGCGCGCTCTGCTCCTTGCCAATCATGAACGAGATGACGCGCGTGAGATCGGTCTGGAACGCGAGCAGCTGCAGGTCGAGCATCAGCGCCAGATGATCTTCGAACAGCGGCGGCGCGCCCTGCGGCTGGTCCATCTCGGGAAGCTCCAGATCGGTCTGCTGCTCGGCACGCTGGATGCGGCGCTCGACGTCACGCACGGCTTCGGTGTACTGCTCCACCCTGACCTGGTCCTGCGGTCCGAGCTCGGTGCGCAGCGACGCCAGCTTCTCGTTGACCGAATCCAGGATGCTCTTGTGCTGCCGCATCCGTGCCTCGCGCGCCGCGCGATCGGTCGTGCCCGCGTCGCCGAAGAGCTTCTCGAACACCGCCCGCGGGTTCCACTCCATCGGCAGCGGTTGCGTCGGGCTGCGCCACGACAGCGTGTGTGTGTACACGCAGCTCAGGTTGCCCGTGCACGCCCCGGCGTTGGCCGGCCGATCGATCGCCATCTCGAGCGACCCGATCTGCGTCTCGCTGGCGTAGTGGCGCGCGAGCAGCTGATCCATCGACGTGTCGGCAAAGATCTCGATCTCGGTCTTGCCGCCGCGCGCCGTCCCCGTGAGGAACGCGCCCGAGGCGCCGGCATGAATCGCCACCCAGTTGGCGTGAATGCCCGAGAGCACGAGCATCTGATTCCGGAACGGCTCGAGCGGCTCGAGAATCGGCGTCATCTCGAAGGCGTTGCCTTCGGTCTTGGGCGACCAGTGCTCCATCGCCATGCCGTTCGGCGTGTAGAACGCCAGGAAGCGGTGCGCGGGCTTGCCGGCCCTTCGCTGGACCGCGGCGGCGAGCGCCGGCGTCATGGCATCGAGAAACGGCAGCGCCAGCGTGGCGCCCAGTCCGCGGAGAACCGTTCGGCGTGGAAGAGCCTTCGAGGTCAGAAACATGCGATCTCCTTGGCAGGGCTAAAGCCCTGCGCTACCGTCACGTGCGCTAGAGCCCGCCAGCATTTCGAACGTCCGGAACAGTCCGCCGCATCTGGAAGGCCGGACTCTTGACGATTCCCCGAATCAACGACGACCAGCTGTAGTTCTCGGCTGCCGCGTCGCGCACGATCGATCGGATGGCCGGCCGGTCGTAGTGTTGCACCATCCGGCCGAGCGCGTAGGCGAGCAGCTTCTCGGTGACCGTGCGCGGGAACTGCTCGGGCCGTTCCAGCAGCAGGGCACGCAGCCCGCTCAGGCCCGCGACATTCGTCCCGCTCATCGTCGTACCGACGGCATCGACGGGTTTTCCCGCCTCATCGATCGTCCGCCACGCGCCGATCACGTCGAAGTTCTCGAGCGCGAAGCCCAGCGGATCGATGACGCCATGACAGCTCGCGCAGGTCGGGTTGGTGCGGTGCTCCGCCAGGCGCTCGCGAATCGTTGGCGGCAGCGCGCCCGGCTTGGTCGGCGCGAGGTTCGTGTCGACCTCCGGCGGCGGTGGCGAAATCTGCAGGCCGAAGATATTGTTCAGCAGAAATTTTCCGCGGAGCACCGGCGACGTCCTGTCGGGATACGACGTCGTCGACAGGAGCGCGCCCTGGGCCAGCAGTCCGCCGCGCTGGTTCTTGTCGCCGAGCGCCACGCGGCGGAAACGGCTGCCGTAGACGCCGGGAATGCCGTAGTGTCTTGCGAGCTTTTCGTTCAGGAACGTGTAGTCGGCGTTCAGCAGCTCCAGCACGCTCCGATCTTCGCGGATCGTGCTCGCCACGAACAGCTCGGTCTCCTGCTTGAACGAGTCCATCAAGGTCAGGTCGTAATTCGGATACCGCTCCGGATCGACGACGACCTCGGCCACCCGGCGCAGGTTCAGCCACTGCGCGGCAAAGTCGTCGACCAGCGCTTCGATCGCGCGCGGGTCGGCCAGCATGCGCTTCACCTGCTGATCGAGGACTGCCGGATCGGAAAGTCTGCGCTGCTCGGCCAGCGTGAGCAGCTGATCGTCAGGAATGCTCGACCAGATGAAGAACGACAAGCGCGACGCGAGCTCGAGGTCCGATAGCCGATAGGACTCGACGCTGGCCGCCGGTTGCACGCCGACGCGCCGCGGCCTCGCCGCCGGATCGCGATACACGCGCAGCAGGAAATCCGGATCGACGAGCATCCGCTCGAGCGCGAACTGCACGCCGCTCTCGAAACTGCCGCCGGCGCGGCGTCCCTCGGCGAAGAAGCTCATCAGCACCTGCACGTCGGCCTTGTTGACCGGACGTCGGTAGGCCAGGCGCGCAAGGCGAGAGAGGATTCGAGTCGCGCACGCGGATTCTTCGGACACGCGTGACGGCCGGCACGTGAAGACGCGATCTGTGTTCTTCTTCCCGGCTGGCGCATCGACCGCGTACGGTCCGCCAATCTGCACGGCCGCCACGTTGGCGTAGTCCATGTAGACTTCGTCGTTCGTGATGACGCGGCCGCGCTGCAGCGGCTGCGGCAACCCTTCCGGTTCCCACAACTCGCGGACGAACGACACTCCGACGGTGCGCGATCCTGCCGTCACGGGCACGCGGACTTCGAGATTCGCGTCGCCGTCGAGCTGCATGTACCTTTCCCACTCGGGCGCGCCGGCAAATCCCGGTTCGCCATCACCCGCGTAGCTCGCCGCGGCGGGGCGTCCCTCACCCTTCCCGCCGACGGCAAATCTCTTCAGAAGCTTCCCGTCGAGCCGCACGTCGAGCTGCTGTTCCCAGCCCATCCCTTTCAGGTAGTCCTGATAGTTGCGCTGCAACGTGACGACGATGCGATATTCGCCGTCGACCGGGAAGTGATAGCGCACGGCGATGCCGCCGCGCGACCCGAGCGGCAGCTCTTCCTGCTGCCGATCGTCCTGCGTGACGTGCAGCGGGATTTCGAACGTCTCGACGGCGGGATGCGGAGGCGGCAGCGCGGTCGCGAGACGCGTCACTTGCCGCGCCACCGACATGTAGCGCTCGAGGTGCGCGGTGGAAATCGACAGCGAGTCGGCGAAGTTGTCGAAGCTGCCGTCGGCGGTTTCATCGCCGGGCAGTTGCGAGACCACGTCGAGACTTTCCGAGTCGAGGCCGAACAGATCGCGGATCGCGTTGGCGTACTCCGTTCTGTTCAGGCGATGCACCGCGCCGATGCGACCGGGATCGGGATGCGCGGCCCAGGCACGATCCAGCGCGACCTCGAGCTCGGTCGCCACAGCCAGGTAGGTCGCCGCGTCCGGCCGTGGCCGGCCTGGCGGCGGCATCGAGCCGGCCCGCAGCTTTTCGACGACGCGCTCCCAGACATCCGCATGGGGGCCGGGGTTCGACGCATCGAGGTTGTCGAGCGCAAGACCGCCGACGCGCGCTTTCTGGTTATGACAGGTGATGCAGTACTTGCTGAGAACCGCTTGTGGCGCGGACGCCGGCTGTGACTGCGCGCCACGGGGCGCCTGTCGGGCAAATGGACGAGCCGCTGTCAGCGCGACGGCCGCGCCAACCGACACCCCCACCACCAACATCGAGGCGCGCCCACAAGTGTACATCTCGGACAATTTTGCCTGAGAAACGGGCCTATTTCAAACGTTTTGGTAGCGCTCTCACACACAGGACCGGCCCCGATTCGAGCCCTTTACCGGTTTGGGGACAGTGACCCGGTCATCGTTACGTACGCTGGCTATCAGAGGGCCGCCAAAAGGTGTATAACTTCAGGCCCAATCCCACCAACAGTGAAGGCGACTTGATGAAACGACGCAGTCGTCGGGTAACGCGCGCGAAAGCCGCGCGATTGAATAGCGAATTACTGCATGCCGGACTGGAGCCCGCGCGCGAGCAACTGTACACCGCCTACAGGCGCCTCTGGACCCGCCCGGAAGTTGGAGCCGTCGTTCTCGATTTTCTGGTGCTCATGCATCAGATCGTCCGCGCAAGTGTGCCACTGATGAACGTGGCGTATGCGCGCGCGACCAAGCTCGGCAGGACAGACCGCGTGTCTCGACAGTTTGCGCGCTACCTCACCAAGCACATCGCCGAAGAACGGCATCATGACGAGTGGCTCGTTCAGGATCTTGAAACCGCCGGTATTCGTCGTGCCGACGTCACTCAGCGGGTGCCGTCGCGAGCGGCAGCCTCTCTTGTGGGTGCCCAGTACCTACTGGGTTCAACATCACGACCCTGTAGGCCTGCTCGGGTACATGCGAGTACTGGAAGGCAACCCGCCATCTGAGGCACACATCGACAGCCTTCAGCGGCAATCCCGCCTCCCAGCATCAGTTTTCCGGACCTACCGCATGCACGGTGAGCTCGATCCGAATCATCGCCGCGAGCTGGATCTCTTCATCGATTCGCTGCCACTCACCGAATCTCAGGCATGTCTCATCCTCGAAAGCGCGTCGCACACAGCTTCCACGCTTGCCGTCTGCATCGACGCGCTCGAACCGCGTGTCACCGCTGGAAAGAGGTCGACCGATGGCCGTTTATGACGCATTCCGGAGCCAACTCGTTACATCGTTGGGCCAGGACTTTCCCCCATGTGGCCAGATGTTCACCCTCGATGAATGGCAAGCGCACAGAAACACGAACGAGCCCCCGCTGGAACCGGAGGTAATGATCGAGATTGTCGAGCAGGCCCGCGCCACGCTTCAGGACTTGTATGTGCACATCGACCTGAAGCGGGCACGCCGTGGGGTGGACCCCCTGAATCAACTTCGCGTGTTCAGGGATCGCATCGCCAGGCTGGCACCGCTCGCGCCACGCGCGTTTCACGACGCCATGCTGGGCATCTTCAAATCACTCGGGGATGTTCACACGGCGTATCGACTTCCCGAGCCTGTACGTCAGCGCAATCGCCTTCCTTCCGTTCCTGATGAATGTCTACTTCGACAGCGATAACCGCCGCCGATACCTGGTCACCCATATCATCGCAGACGACCTCGCGTGCGAATCATTCGGCTCCGGCGTCGAAATTGTGAGCTGGAACGGCACGCCGATCGAGGAGGCGGTGCACCTCAATACGGAGTTCGAAGAAGGCAGCAACGAGCCTCACGATTTAGCGCTGGCCCTTCAATTCATGACCGTCCGATGGCTGGGTGCATCATACGAACCCGATTCGCCGTGGGTGTTCGTCGGCTACCGGCTTCCGGACGGGCGGTCGCTCGAGTGCAAATTCCTCTGGTCCGTGTTCGTTCAGCAAGGGGGCCCCAGGATCCTCGTGGCCGATCAGGCCGAGGCAATCGTCTTCGGAATCTCGCGTCCGAGGAATCAACGTGACCGAGCAGTGCACCTGGCCAGTCAGGTGGTACACGCCTGGCGCAAGAAAGTGTTCGCCGCGGAAAAACCCAAGGACCGGCCCACCCAGCAACAACTGACGAAGGCTGCCGAGGAGCTCGTAGACCTTTTCCGCGAGTTCGTTGGTCGACGAGAGTTACGGGAGTTCACAGAAGCCCACGCGTCGTTGCTGCAGAAGGAACATGAGGACGAAGTCCCGACGCTACTGCCGCTGTTCTTCGAGGCACAGGAATACGACGGCAGGACTCTGCTCCGTGAGGGGGCGGGTCCGGGCAACGACCAACCCGTGGAGCTCGAACCGAATGACGCCGCGGCAATTGAGAAAAAAAAGTTTGGCTATATCCGTATACGGGCATTCGCGATTCAGGATCCCGAGCGTGGCGAGTTCCAGTACGAGTTCACACGGCTGTTGAGCCTGATGCCGAGCGGCGGCCTCATCATCGACATCCGCGACAACCCTGGAGGATCGGCGACCAACGCGGAAGAATCACTGCAGTACCTGACGGCGCATGAAATCACGCCTATTTCGTTCCGGTTCCTCGCCTCCCCAGTGACCAAAGAGCTGGCCAATCGTGAGGGGTCGGTCTACGAAGAGTACGGAGCCTCTATCGACAACGCGCTCGCCACCGGTGGAGCGTTCTCGGCGGGCAGACCTATTACAAATCCGATCCTCGCGAACTCCGCTGGTCAGTACGATTTTGGACCGGTCGTGTTGATCACGAGCGCCACGACGTACAGCGCCGGGGACATCTTCGCCGCCGGGTTTTCGGACAACGATATCGGACCCATCATTGGCGTGGACGAAACGACGGGCGCCGGAGGGGCGAATGCCTGGTTTTACATGGAAGAGATCCGCCCCATTATTGGCTTACCGCCGTTGCCTGCAGGGATCAACCTGCAGGTCGCCGTACGGCAATGTACGCGACAGGGAGACGTCACGGCCGGCCTGCCGATCGAAGAAGCCGGCGTTCACGTTCCTAAGTCGCAACTGTACAGACTGCGGAAGGTCGACATCGACCCCACGAAACCCAGGCCTTGGGGACTGCTGTTGCGTGCCGTTCGTGAGTTGGCATCAGCGAACCTGGTGGATCTGGAAACCGAGCTCAACACCGACTCCCAGACCGGCACGCTCACCGTCCACGTGGTCAGTAAAGGGATCGATCGCCTGGACTTTTACGTGAACGGCCGGCCCACAGCCCGCGACGTCGTCGGGGACACGCCTGCAGAGAATCGCGCGCGGCATTCAACCCAGTTTCCGCTGGACGTTCACGGAAGGGTGAAGCTGGAGATTCGTGGATTTGCGAATCAAGCAGGAGAAGAGACGCTCGTCGCCCGCCAGATTCAGGTCTTCGATGCCGATACCGAGCTGGCCAGGGCACCTAAGGTGCGAAGACGCGTGCTGATGGCATCAACCCACGCTACGTGACCGCAGGCTGATCGGAACCGCCGGAGACGCAACGTGCGTGGAACGATCGCACCGCGCCAAGAATGTCGGGTTCGCGCCAGCGACGTCCCTCGTCGAATGCACCCGCGCAGGATTCGGGGTCGAGGAGCGCTTTCACCGCCGCAATGTCCTTGTCCAGCGCCTCCTGCTCCGGCGGCTCAAAGGTGACACCAAGTTCGCTCAGCGAGGATGTGACCGCTCCAAACAAGCGTGCACCAAGCAACGCGTCGCCATTTTTCAGTGCAATGCCGCCGATGACTGCCAGCGACAAGTTTCGAATCATCGGATAACTGTATTCACGGCCGATATCGAGCGCCTTCGACGCTTTTTCCATAGCGTCAGCGTAGTCGTCCGCCTCCACTCGCAACCGCGCGAGGTTCTGAAGTGCCTGACCCGGCCAAAAGACATTATCCGCCTCATCGAACATCTTCAGCGCCTCACTGTAGCAGGCGGCGGCTTCTCCGGCCTTGCCCGACACCCAGTGCATGATGCCACCGCAGAGACGCGCAAGGGCCAACACGGTCTTGTCCTCCTGCATCACTGCAAGCTTCAGGGCCTCGTCGCTTAGAGAGAGTCCGCGCTCTTCCCCGAGAACGAGACACGTAACGCCAAGCGTCACGCTGGCTCGCGCATGGTCCTGGATGTTTGGGAGACTCGCGAAGACCTTGTACCAAAGTTCAAAATGCTGACGCGCGGGCTCATACGCTCCCGCCAATACTTCAAGCCAGCCTGCTGCTTCGCGAATAAGGGCCACCTCGCGCACTTCTCCGAGCCCAGCAAACGCGTCGAGGGCTCTCCCGGCCCACGTTCGCCCTTCGGTGAACTGGCCGCGGGGGATCCACAGCCACAAGAGCGCCGTCAAAAACCTGCTCGTCATGCCGAGTTGGCGCTGTTGGATTGCCCAGGTCATTGCCGCCCGGAGGTTATCCTGCTCCATCATCAAAGGAGTGACGAACAGTCGCTGCTGCCGGCCAGTCAGACCGGGCGCCATCCGTTCGGCCAGCGCCAGGTAATGGTCGGCGTGCCTCCGATGCATCGTGCCGTCCTCCGGAGTGAGCTCGAGCTCCGCGGTGGCAAACTGCCGGATCGTTTCCAGCATCCCGAGACGCGGTTGACCCTCAGCGGAACTCTGAGTGACGAGGTTCTTTCGGACCAGCGACATCACCGCATCCATGATGTCGGTGTCGGCCTGGTGCTCCGAGGCGAGTGACACGGCTGAATCGAGCGTACAACCACCGGTGAACACCGACAGACGGCGGAACACAGTCTGTTCCTCGTGGTTCAACAGCTTGTAGCTCCACGCGATCGTATCTTTGAGCGTCTGCTGGTGCCCTGCCAGATCTTTCGCTCCGCCTTTGAGCAAATCGATGCTGTTTTGCAGACGCACGAGCAGCGCCTGTGGTGTGTAAAGACGGATCCAGGAAGCCGCGAGCTCGAGCGCCAGGGGCAACCCGTCCAAACGACGGCATATCGCGGAGAGCGCCGCCGCATTTTGCGCCGAGACGGCGAAGTGCTGGTCGTAGGCCTGAACGCGTTCGACGAACAACCGAACCGAGTCGATGGCCTGGAGCGAGTCGACATCTGCTGCCGCGGACGTACCCGGCACCGCAAGCGATCCCACCCTGTACTCTTTTTCCGATCGCACGTTCAGCGGTTCGCGACTCGTAGCCAGAACCTTCAGGCCAGGACACGCATTCAGCAGCTCGACAACCTGTGTGCGGGCGCCCACGAGATGCTCGAAGTTGTCCAGCACAAGCAGCATCGTGCGCTTTGCCAGATGATGAATCAGACTCTCCAATGGAGTCTTGTTCCCGAAATCCGGCAAGCCGAGCGTCTGAAGAATGATCAGTGCGAGGAGATCCGGGTCCGACACCGACGCCAGAGGCACCAGGAATACGCCGTGGGGAAAGCTGCCAAGCAGGCCCTGTGCGGCTTCGATCGCAAGGCGCGTCTTTCCCGTGCCGCCTGCGCCTGTCAGCGTCAGGAGGCGGCTATCCGAACGCAGCACGAGGCTGCGCACATCTTCTATTTGCTGCTGACGACCGATGAACCGGTTCGGGGAGGAAGGAAGATTATTCGGCTGCGCATCGAGAGACCGCAGCGATCCAAAAAGGCTCGCAAGACCCGGGATCTCGAGGTCGAACAGAATCTCTGGGTAGCGCAAGTCCTTCAGGCGATGTGACCCGAGGTCGCGGATCGAAAGGCCGGGCGGCAAATCCTCATTGCGAAGGTGCGCGCGCGTGGCGCCGGACAATACAATCTGGGCGCCGCTTGCAGCTGCGGTAATGCGCGCCGTTCTGTGCACGTCGAGCCCGAAGTAACTGTCACCGACCCGTCGCGGCTGACCGGTGTGGAGGCCGATTCGCACGCGAACGGCCACGTTCGACGGCCACGCCTCTGCGTGGAACGAGCGCTGCGCATCAACGGCCGCGCCGACCGCGTCGCACGCGTCCGCAAAGACGGCGAACACGGCGTCCCCTTCAGTCTCGCGCACATCTCCCCGATGTCGTGTAATGGCTGCCTTCAGCAACTCACGAGACCGGAAAAGAAGCGGCGGATAGCCACCACCCAGCGACTCGAGCAACTGGGTGGACCCTTCGATATCCGTCATCATCAACGTGACAGTTTCGTCGCTCGATTCGGTCGGATCCGGCTGAGCCGTCGAAGATTCAAGTGACTCCATGGCCCCCTACTCCCTGCCCCGATGCGTCGGCAACTGTGCGGCGTGCCGTGCTTTTCCTTCGAAGAGCTCGTATCGGACTCGCTTCGCCAGCGCCAGCTCCTCGCCCGCCTGCTCGACGATGCCCAGAACGTCTGGATCTGCTCCGAGTGCGTCCTGCAGCTCGAGCCACGTGCGAAAGCCATGATTGTTCGCGATCTCCATGCGCGCAACGTAGTAATCGCGTGCTTCCGGTACGAACCAACAGACACGCGCCTGCTCGATGGCTCGTTGCAGGGCGGTGAACCGAAAGAGAACGGCTTCCGCGTCCCCCAGCGCGCACATCTCCGCCCACAGGGCTGGACCGAACACCCGCTTCTGGGCCAACAGGGCGGCCAGAAGTCGCGACGACGAACGGCCGCGTGCGAGGGCTGCCGCAACAGCTTTCTTGTAGATCTTAAGACGCGCATTCACCTCCCTCGTTGGCTCGACACACGCCGCGGCTTCGAGCGCCAGGTCTACCTGAGCCCCGTGATTTGTCTGCGACTGCATGTTTAAGAGCCGCCGATGTTGCGACACTCCCGGATCGAGTCCCGACACGTAGCGACGGTAGCGGCCGGTGGCCACAAACCATCGCCAGATGATGCGTTCCTCGAGCGAGGCTGCTCGCTTACCCACACCACAATCCACCGGTTCCCGTAGTCGAACCTCGTAAGGGCCAGACAAGAGAACGCGGGCAGAACGTCGCGACTCATTGGCACGCCCATGCCAACGCTGCAGCGTCTTCACGGCCCGGACGCCATCGAGGGCTTTGAGATCGTAGCGCTGCAGTATCTTCAGCCGTCGATCGTCGCTGTCGCTGATGCCGGCAGACTTCAGGATGGATGGCCATTCACGATCGGTGAAGTGCTGTTCGCACGCGGCCTTGATAACCCGATCGGTCTCATTTCTGGAGAGAATACCGGTGCGACACGCGCGGACGGCTGCATAGCGGACGTTGACGAGCGAGATCGTGGCCGCCGGATACGGTGGCCGCGGAGAGAATGTCACGGCCACCTCATCGTCGGACGCGAGCGCCCCTCGTCGGTAGAGCCGGTAAATCGACCCGACACCGCGCATCCCCGCCGGCCAGCACTCGGCTGCCCGAATCGCGCCCATGCTCGACGCACCGAACACAATGGCGCCATCTCGCAAGACGTCGATGATTTCGCGCGGGGAGATCGCGAGCTGCTGGAGGAACACGCCGTCCAGAATGAGGAAGACCCTGAATCCGAGTGAACGATCGCGAGAGAGATCACCCCGTGCAATAGGCGGCATGAGCTGCGCCCGTGGCGCCCATCGCCTCACCACAGAGCTATCCAGGGTCGGGCCGACGTAGACAACAGATGGCAACGTCACTTGACTTCTAAAGCAGGTATCGGAGACAGCGCCACCCCGCGCGCGTGCGATTCACAGCGAAGGCCGCCAATCCCGGCACCCGGATCCGAACCACGGAAAACCCGAGGTCCGGGCGGCTCAAATCAACCGCAAGTATTCGATCGAAGCCAGCATCGGTCAACCGGCCGATCAAATAGCGGAAGTCATCGAGCAGATCCTGGCTGACGAACGTCGGCACCGTATCGAATGGCACTCGAGTACGCGCTTCGAGGTCTCCCCGGTACGAACCGGCGCTTGAAGGCCGCCAAGGCGTCGAGAGCGTGTTGAACGAATCTCGTGCGCCCTGAACGATCGCGATGCGCGATTGAACCGCTTCCGTGATTGACCGAATGGCTGCCACCGCGGCACTCGGACTGGCACCGAGGCCGACAAACTTTCTCGTCGACTCGCCGGCTGGAGAAGGATACTCATGATCGATGATGACGCTCCGGAACACGGCTACGCCGATGTCGGAATCAAGAACCTCGCTCTCCAACCTCAGCCCGCTGACGGAAATGCGTTCCGCCCAGGCCTGTCCTTCGACGGGCAACGACTCGAGGGCAAGTCGTCGCACATCGCACATCGGGTCGTCCGTGTCGGCGAACATCGATCTGAAGAGCAGGAGACTGAGTGCGTCGCGCTCGATCACCTCGCAGAGGCCGTGCACAACCGCTTCGAGCAGATTGTTCCCTGCAGCCAATCCGTTCGTGTCGACGTCGCGCAACACGCCTTCCTGAGGAGGTGTGATCGCAACGTCCAGCGGCACCCACACGGCGTGCTGGTTGGCGAGGTCCCACGACTCGACCCAGGAGATTGGCAGATCGTCGGTATAACTGGAATCCTCGGGGAGATCGAACACACGTGGATCGACCGCGTTCTCGACCTCCTTGGAGAGCGACCGATAAGAGGCTCGAGTTGTCGGGCGGTTGACCTGCTCGGCCGACACACGTTCGACGGCTTCCATCATCGCGCTGACCTGCGCGCTCTCGGCATCGAGACCCTTCCCAACGTGCGTCGTGAGGTCACGCGCGAGCGGCGTCGTCGCACTGAACACAGGTAAACGAAGCCGGTCCAGAGGAGTTAAATCTGAGACGCGGGAGATCGGAACGCGCCTGGCACACTCACGCAGACGCGCAAGCGTTTCCACAGGTGGGACACACCTGTGGGACAGCGCGGAAAGCTTCGGAGCGGAATCAAAAACCCACTTGCCGCTTGCCGCCTGCCCTTCAGGTTGCGTCATGAAATCAGAAGCACCGTCCCGGTCGCTGCCAGCCATTAAAAGGACTCAGCTTGCGGCGAGCTGAAATGAGTGCGCTCTCGGCCATGAGCTCAGAAAATCGACCCGTCCGGATCGGGCTGCCAACGCTTCCCCGGAGTGACCTTTTTGTGAGCGGAAATGAGCGCCTCGACCTCTTCCTCGGTCAATGTCTCGATTTTCGCGGCGCCTGACTGCAAGGCGCGTGCGTGGAAGGGATCGATGACGTTCGCTCGCATCAGCCGATCGAGGTTTGTTTCGCCGGGGGGCCTCGACGATGCTCCCCTGCGAGCTGGGGTCTTTGCAGCCCGGGCTGATCTCTTTACGGAGGACTTCTTGGCCATTGAAACGATCCTCACCCTCTGATTCGATCAGAAGCAGGAGCCATCCGGGTCGGGCTGCAAGCGCTTTCTCGGGCCCAGTTTTCTATGGACAGAAATGAGTAACTTGACTTCGTTCTTCGTCAATCTCTCAACCCTGGCCGTCGCCGCCGCCGACAAGCTCACGGCATACGATGGGTCGATGACGCGCGCTCGCAGCAGCCGATAGAGGTTCGTGTCACCACGAGGTCTCGACGGTGCTCCGCTGCGAGCTGAGGTCTTTGCATGGCCATAGAAGCGATCGTCCCTCCCTGATTCGATCAGAAGATCGAGCCATCCGGGTCGGGCTGCCAGCGCTTTCTCGGGCTCACTTTTCTATGAGCAGCAATGAGTGACCTGACTTCGTTCGTCGTCAATCTCTCAACCTTGGCCCTCGCCGCCGCCGACAAGCCGTTCGCGGCCCTCGGATCGACGGCCCTTCCTCTCACCAGCCGATCGAGGTTTACGCCAGGGGCTGCCGATGCTGCTCCCTTTCGAGCTCGCGCCGATCCTTTTCTTTTAGACATCGAAACTGCCTCCTTATTGTCGTTTCGTTTTACTACATGGCGGGGGACACTAGCATGTGACGGGTTCTATCGCAACACGGATTTAATCGATGACGGCACCATTGACCGGCACCCCCACCTTCGCGCACAGCGCCGCGAAGCGATCGTCTGACCGGATGTTGTCGAACACGGGCCGGACGCCAAGCCACGCGATGTCGGCCGCATGCTCTTCTATCGCTCTGTCGAGCCATTCAAACGCCTCCGCATCTTCGCCAGCGGCGGCATGAATCTGGGCGACGAGGGCGCCTGAAATGTACCGCTCCTTCGCCAACCCGAGTAACTCGGCGCGCACAGTTCGCGCCTGTCCGGCATTGCCGGCGCGCGCGGCCGAATATCCGAGCCCGGCGAGGATTTCCGGACTCCGCGGCGACAAGGCGAGCGCCGTCTCGAATGCAGGGACCGCTCGATCGAATTGCGACATTTCCGTATACGACAGTCCGAGCACGAAATGTGCGAACGCGAAACGGTCATTCAGATCGACGGCGCGTGACAGCGTGTCGACAGCTGCACCGTAGTCACGCGCGAAATAGGCCTGAAAGCCTGCACTGGACGCGACCGACATGGAAAGGGGATCCAGATCGCGGGCGATCTCGAGCTCTACTTTCGCTTCAGCGAAGCGTCCCTGAGGCAAAAGCAGGTTCATCGCATACCACTGGTGGGCTGTCGACTGATCCGGGTACACAGCAATCGCATTTCGAAACAGCTGTTCTGACTCGAACCAATCCCAATCGTAGAGCGCGCTGATGCAGCCGAGCGTCGCGAACGTCAGGGGGGTCATCTCGGCAGCCGCCACCTGTCGTGCGGCCGATCGCGCCTTCGGCATCACTTCGTGCGGACGCCGGACCCCATAAATGGCCATCATCAGGTATGCATCCGCGAGCCCCGCAAGCGCCTGTGTATAGCCGGGGTCCATCTCGAGTGCCTTCTCAAAACACACAACACTTCGCCCAAGGGATTCCTCTGTGCGCTTGTTCCAGTGATATCGTCCCTGCAGGCACAGTCGATAGGCTTCCGAATTCCGAGGCGGTGCCGGCGACGGCGTCTGTAAATGGTCTGTGAGCTGAACTTGCAGTGTGCGCACGACAGAGCGGGCGATCTCGTCCTGAACGGCAAACACATCGTCCATCGTGCGATCGAACCGCTCGGACCAGAGCTGATGACCGGTCTCGGCGCTGCTGAGCTGCGTGATGATGCGCACACGATCGCGAGAGGCCCGGACGCTGCCGCCGAGCACCGCCTGGACGTTCAGGATGTTTCCGATTTGCCGCACATCCTTGGCAGCGCCCTTCAGTTGAAACACCGAATCCCGCGCGGCCACGCGCAGGGTCTTGATCCTGGTCAGCGCGTTGATGATTTCTTCAGTGATCCCGTCGCAAAAATAGTCGAGCTGCTTGTCGGGATCCAGGTTTTGAAACGGCAGCACGGCGATCGACTGGATTTCGCCGTCCGGCGCCACAGCCGAGGATGGACGCCGGATCGAACCCGGCGACTTCGCGCTCCGGGCCTGCTCGAGGTCGTGCTCGAGCGCTCCCGCGCTGGCGTGCCGGCGCTTCGGATCGCTGCTGATCGCGCGCTCGACGACGCGAATGAACTCTGCTGGAAGATCCGGCCGCGCGTCCCTCAGCCGCACCCATGCCCCCGCCTCGAGTTGAAACTGCAGTTCCTCGACCGTCGCGGCCTGGATGGGATACGAGTTGGTGACGAGATGGTAAAGCAGCACACCGAGGCTGTAGATGTCGCTCAGTACGCTCGCCGCCTCACCCTGGAAAATCTCCGGCGCGAGATACATGGGCGTGCCGATCAGGTCACCCGACACCCGATCGGCGCGATTGATGTAACGGCCCGTGCCCAGATCCATTAGAACGATGCCGCCCCCGTCCTGACGCATCACGTTCTGTGCCTTGATATCCCGGTGTATGAGTCCTTGCTCGTGAATCGCCGCCAGCGCGCTGCAGAGATCGATCCCGATAACAGTGGCCTCCTGCGCGCTGAACGGTCCATGCTGAGCAAGTTGCTGGGCGAGCGTCGTTCCTCGGATGAGGGGCATCCACAAGCCGACACGCTGTTCGTACACCGCGACGCCGAACACCTGCACGACGTTTGGATGATTGATGCGCGCCAGCAGTCGAGCTTCGTGGACAATCTGGTTATCGTCGAGGTTGGTCGCAGGCTTTTTCAACAGCTTCAACGCGACTTCGCGATCGAGCGGGCGCTCCAGCGCCCGGAACACCTCGCCGTAGTTGCCGCTGCCAAGACGTTCGCGTAACTCCAGGTGAGACCATGTGCCGAGCGGCGGAGGGTCAGGGGCCCCGGCGGGTGCGTCGAGGTGCGGTTCCGGGTGAACAGCGCCTTCGTCGCTCGCGGAACCGCTGCGATGCAGGCTGGCGAGCTTCGCAAGTACCCGTAGATGTTGAATGAGCTCCCGCTCGGAGGAGCCTGCGTGGGCGTCAGCGGCGTCCCAGTCCATCGCGGATCCGTCCGCGATCGACTCCACGAGCTTCATCAGCCGATCGGCCTCACCCTCCACGTTTCATTTCCTCAGCCAGGCGAAGAAGCGCACGGTGCACGGCCATCCGCGCGGCGTCGGCTGAGGGTTTGCCGAGAAGCTGCGCGATCTCCTCGTAGGAGTTGCCCATCTCGACGCGGGCGATGATGACCTCGCGATCCTCGACGCGCATGCGTGCAAGCGCCGCTTCGTAACACTGGAGGGCCTCCGCGCCGATGGCCTCCTCGAGCGGCGACGCGCCCCCGTCTGTCTCCTGCTCGGTGAGTTCCCCGATCCCTGGCGACCGCACGCTGCGGCGAATTTCGTCGCGGATGCGATTGACCACAGCCTGGCGCAGGTATGCCTGAAGCGCACCTGGATGCCGGGAGACAAACGTCTCCATCTGCCTCAACAGACTGATGGCCGTGTCCTGAACCAAGTCCTCGGTGTCTCTGAGATCGCGCATGCCCCGGGGAAGGCGTCCCCTCGCCCAGCGGCGCAGGACGGGCAACTGGCGGGACAACAGCAGATTCAGCGCGTCACGATCGCCCTGCTTGACACGATCGACCAGATCGCTCGTCGATTCAAGCGAAGCGGCGACTTTCTCGAGCGAGGCGCCAAACTTCGATTCAGTCATGTCAGCCTCAGCCGGGATCGAAACGAGCTTCGAGGGTCACGAGCGGCAGCCGCCGAGCGACGCGGGAGACCGTCGGTGTGCTGCGGCCGATTCTGACAGGGAAGCTAACTTCAAGTAAAGGAAGTGTTTGTATGAGCCGATAGGATCGGAGATGGAGCAGCCTGAGAAATACGAGGCGATGTACAGGCTGGAAACGCCTGTAAAGTGCCCACATTGCGGCGAGACCGTCTCGGCCCTGAGGGCGGTACGGCTACTGCGCGACCAGGTGAACTTCACGTCCACGCTGCCCCGCCGGGGACGCGTGGTCGCGTGTCCGAACTGCCAGGCCATCCTCCCCGCCGAGTTGACCAATCTGTAGCCAGAACCCCGAATCGGCCGCCCAAGGGGCCCATCCGGCACCAATCTTGAAACAGTCGGGATTGTGCTGATGTTCGAGAGGCCGGCCCACGGAGACGTGCTGATTACGTCCGAAAACGGACGGCATCTGCTGAGTGTCGTACCGCACCCGCACCGGCTGGCCTTGAGCGACTTCCCGACCGCGATGCAAATCGCGAGGCAATGGGCCCATGCGAACAACGTGAGCGTGTGGCGCAGCGCTGATGGCGAGCTTTCGAAGGTGACGCTCGACTAGAGCATTTGCCGACTGTACGTAGTGTCCGCCTTCAGGCGGACCGTCTTCAGTTGTCAGATTTCAGTTGTCAGTCTTCAGTTGTCAGTCTTCAGTTGTCAGTGGCGCTGTTTTTCGACATGGTAGCATTTTCGACATGTCGGGCCGCCACGACCAGACCGAGGGTGACGTCAAGGAGCGGACCGAGATCCAGAACCAGGATCCGAAGCTCTTCAACGTGATCCTGCTGAACGACGACTACACGACCATGGAATTCGTCCTCCAGATTCTGGAGACGCTGTTCCAGAAATCCCCGGCCGAGGCCTACGGCATCATGATGCACGTACACCGCAACGGGCGGGGCCTGGCGGGGGTCTATACCTGGGAAGTGGCCGAGACAAAAGTCGAGAAAGTCACCTCACTTTCCCGTGAGGCCGGCTATCCTTTGCGTGCGACGATAGAGGAAGCCTGATGTTTTCCACCGCGGTCGAAGTGGTCCTGCACATCGCGTTTCGAGAGGCGGTCTCACGCCGCCACGCCTATCTCACGCTCGAGCACCTGCTCTTCGCGCTGGCACACGATCCGGATGGCGAGCGCATTCTCGGCGCCTGCGGCGCCGATTTGAACGTGCTGCGGAGAAAGATCGGCGACAGCCTGGATTCGTCGGTCGAGGCGCTCGCGCGCGGCCAGGAGCGCGAGCCCGAGCAGACGACGGCCTTCCGCCGGGCGCTGCAGGCCGCGGTCCTCCACGTGCAGAGCGCGCAGCGGCAGGAGGCGCAAGTCGGCGACCTGATTGCCGCCATCCTGCAGCAGCCGCAAACCCGCGCCGCCATGCTGCTGGCCGAACAGGGCATCACGCGCCTCGACGTGCTCGAGTATCTGGCGCACGGCATCTCGAAAACGCCTATCCCCGCCGACGATCGAAGCACCAACAACCCCGACGTGGGAGACGGACGCGACGGGTTCGCCGCCGGGAGCGAACACGGACCAGCGACCGCCAAGGATCCGCTGTCTGCGTACTGCGTCAACCTGACCGCGCGTGCCCGCCTCGGACTCCTGGATCCGCTCATCGGACGCAGCGCGGAACTTCAGCGGACGATCGAGGTGCTCAGCAGACGTCGAAAGAACAACCCGGTGTTCGTGGGCGACGCCGGCGTCGGCAAGACCGCGATGGCCGAGGGCCTCGCCATTCGTCTCATCACAGACGAGGTGCAGGACACGCTGAAGGACGCCGAGATCTACGCGCTCGACACCGGCGCCCTGCTTGCGGGCTCGCGGTTCCGCGGCGACTTCGAAGAGCGCTTCAAAGCGGTCGTCCGCGCGCTGAGCTCGCGCCGCAAAGCCATTCTCTTCATCGACGAAATCCATTCCACGGTCGGCGCGGGTGCCGTCACCGGCGGCACCATGGATCTCGCGACGATGTTGAAGCCGCTCTTGACGGCCGGAGACCTGCGCGTCATCGGCTCGACGACGTTCGAGGAGTTCAAGCACATCGAACGGGACCGCGCGCTGGCGCGCCGCCTGCAGAAGATCACCATCGACGAGCCGTCCATCGAAGAGACCGTGCGCATCCTCTCGGGCTTGCGCAGCCGCTACGAAGAGCATCATCACGTGTCCTACACGGATGCGAGTCTGGAAGCCGCGGCCAAACTGGCGTCGCGGCATCTTCGAGACTACCGGCTGCCCGACAGCGCGATCGACGTCATCGACGAAGCGGGCGCGGTCACGCGCCTGAAGGCGGGCCCGGTGTCGGCCGGGGATGCAGCGGTCGCCGTCGACGCCGCCGAAATCGAGACCATCGTCGCGCGCATGGCCCGCATCCCCGCGCGTCAGGCGTCGTCTTCGGATCGCGAGCGCCTGCGCACGCTCGAGGAGTCGCTCGCGCGCGTGGTATTCGGACAGCACGAAGCCGTGCACCTGGTCGCGCAGGCCATCAAGCGCTCGCGCGCCGGGCTGGCGCTCCCCGAGCGCCCGTCCGGATGCTTTCTGTTTACCGGCCCGACCGGCGTGGGCAAGACCGAGCTGGCGAAGCAGCTGGCGCTGCAGCTCGGCAACGAGTTCATTCGGTTCGACATGAGCGAGTACATGGAGAAGCACGCGGTCGCGCGGCTCATCGGCGCGCCCCCTGGCTACGTCGGCTTCGAACAAGGCGGCCAGCTCGTCGATGCCGTGCGGACGCATCCCTACAGCGTCGTCCTGCTCGACGAAATCGAGAAGGCTCACGAGGACATCTACAACATCCTGCTGCAGGTGATGGATCACGCCACGCTCACCGATAACAGCGGGCGGAAAGCGGACTTCCGCAATACCGTGCTCATCCTCACATCGAACGCCGGGTCGCGCGAGATGAGTGCCGGCTCGATCGGATTTGGCGACGGTGCACCCGATGGCAAGGCCAAGTCGGCCATCGACCGCGTCTTCAGCCCGGAATTCCGCAACCGGCTCGACGCGATCGTCACCTTCAAGGCGCTCTCCTCGGAGGCGATGGAGACGATCGTCGAGAAGTTCGTGCTGCAGCTCGAGAGTCAGTTGAAGGATCGAAAGGTCGCCATCGCGCTCGACCCCTCGGCCCGCACGTGGCTCGCGAAGAAGGGCTACGACCCCAAGATGGGGGCGCGGCCGCTGGCGCGCGTCATCCAGCGCGAGGTACGGGATCCGCTGACCGATGAAATTTTGTTCGGGAAGCTGGAGAACGGCGGAACGGTCACGATTGGCGTGAAGGAAAATGCCCTTACGTTTGATTACCAGGGGTTGGGGACTAAGGACTAGGCCTCGTCATTCGTATCGCAGCGCGACGATCGGATCGATTCGCGTCGCGCGACGCGCGGGAAGAAGCGTGGCCCCGAGCGCGACCACGGCGAGCAGCACCGTGACACCGACGAGTGTGACCGGATCGCGTGCGCCGGTGCGCGCGATCAGGTTTTGAAGCACATTCCCCATGGCCAGCGCACCCGCGAGCCCGATGACGATCCCGAATCCCAGCTGAACGAGCGTCCTTCGCAGGAAAAGCCAGACCACTTCCCGACTGCGCGCACCCAGCGCAATCCGCACGCCGATCTCCTGAGTGCGCTGTGTGACGGCATGACCGGTGACGGCGAAGAGACCGACCGCCGCCAGCACGATCGCGATCACCGCCAGCGCGCCGAACCAGCCTCCGAGGACTTCAGTTGAGTACCTGGCGTCGGCGAATACGTCCTCGATGGTTTGCGCGTAATAAACCGGCAGGTCGGGGTCGAGCGCACGCACTTCCTCGCGCAACAGCGAGATCGTTCCAGCGAGATCGGATCGGCTGCGCACGATGATGGACAGTGTCGCGGGAATCGCGTCTCCCAGAAACGGCGCGAACACGAACGACAAGGCATCATCGGGCCGGCCGAGGTTGTACGGAATCGCCGGCGCAATCCCCACGATCGTCCGCCAGTCGGGCGGGGCCTGCCCGCCCTGGCCTTCGACGATCCGGATCCGTTGTCCGAGCGGATCGCGGCCGGGAAACAGCACCCGTGCCAGACGCTGATCGATCACCACGCCGCGGATTCCGTCATCGGCGTCAGCCGCAGCGAAGGCGCGCCCGCGAATCATCGGCACACCGACAGCGTCGAAATAGCCGACGTGTGCCTGAACGAACCCGACCTCCGGCAAATCGTCGATTTGCGAGACGCTCCTTCCTTCCACGGCCAGGCGGCGAGTCGAGAACACTCCACCGAACGGAATAGCCGACGTCAACGCTGCCGCGGACACGACAGGAGACGCGGAAAGCCGCTGGATCAACTGCGCGATAAAACGGCGCTTGGCGTCGGCGACCGCGTACCTCGGTCCGGAGAGCGAAATGCGCGCCGTCACCAGACCCGCCGTCTCGATGACGCGGTCTGTTCGATACAACGTGACGAACGTCCGCAACATCAATCCGGCACTGGTGAGCAGGATGATCGTCAGCGCGATCTGCGCAATCATGAACCCGCCGGTCCACCGTCTCGTGCGCAGCGCGGCTCCGCCACCCCGCCCTCCTTCTTTCAACAAATCGTTCGGGTTGCTTTTCACCACATGAAGAGCGGGCGCCAATCCCGAAATGAGCGTCGTCAACACACAGAGACCGCCGACGAACAGAAACACGAGCTCGTCGATCGAGAGGTCAACCCAGTAGGGCATCGCCGCCGCCGCCGCCGGCGCCCCGATCTCACGTCCCGCAAACGCGCGGCCCAGATAGTTGACGCCGTACACGGAAAGCGCGAGACCGAAAGCTCCAGCCACCGACGCCAGCATGCCGCATTCGACGAGCAGTTGCCGGACGATGCGCCATCGCGTCGCTCCAAGTGAGGCCCGGATCGCCATTTCTCGGCTCCGGCTGGCCGCCCGTGCCAGCAACAAATTCGCCACATTCGCGCATGCGATCAGCAAGACAAAGAAAACAAAGGCCATCATCATCATGAAAATGGGCCTCATGCTGACCAGCCGCCAGTTCTCCATCTCTTCGACACGCGATGTCATGCCGCGATCCGTGCTCGCGCGGCCGGCAGCGGCGTGCGCGGCTTTCGCTTCGATCTCGGCGCGAGCGTGCTCGATCGATTTTCCTTTGGCCAGGCGGCCAAATACCTCGAGGTTCGGCCTGTCCGGCGGTGCGTTCCGTAGAAGCGGAGCCAAAGCGAGCGGTTGCCAGACGTCGCCGGAAAACGGAAATCCGAATTGCTCCGGCATGATGCCAACCACAAGCGAGGGCACGTTGTTCACCCGGATGGTCGAACCCACCGCCGACCTGTCTCCTCCGTAGCGCCGCTGCCACAAACCGTGTCCGAGCATCACCACCGGCGTCGCACCAGGATGATCGTCTTCAGCGACGAAGTCGCGGCCCACCGCTGGCTGAACCCGCAAGAGGCGGAACGTATTCCACGAAACGAACGCGCCGCCCCTTACGCGTTCGGGCGCCTGCTGCTCGTCGCTCAGATTGACCGACGCGCCGGTGTACGCGGCCATATCGGGAATCGACGGCGTGGTGGAACGCCAATCGCTGAAATCGCGGAATGAGAGACCGCCATTCCGCCCCCGGGAGTCGCGGGTACCGACCGACACGAGCCGATCGGCTTCGTCAAACGGCAATGGTCGCAGAAGGGCCGTATTCGCCATCGTGAAGATGGTCGCGTTCACCGCCAGGCCAAGCGCGAGCGCCAGCACGACGGTCGCGGAGAATCGAAGATCCTTGGCGAGCACGCGCGCGGCGAATCGTATGTCTTGAGAGATGCTCTGCAGCCAGGGCGGAAGCCACACGTCGCGAGCGTCATCCTTCGCCAGCGCGAGGCTGCCCAACGCTCGTCGCGCCTCGACCGCGGCCTCGTCGGCGGCGCGGCCTGCGCCTAAGAGCTCGCGCTCTTTCATCTCGCGATGAAAGGCCATTTCCTCGGCAAGCTCAGCTTGCCGGCGGCGCTCGGTGACCATGAACCACATGCGGCGAAGAATCTTTCGCACGGCGTGTCCTAGGTAGCGTTCAGCACTTTGTGAATGGCCAGGACGAGCTGATCGAACTCCTGACGCTCGGCAGCAAGACGCTTACGCCCGGCTGCGGTGATTTCGTAGTAGCGCGCGCGGCGGTTGTTTTCGGAGATGCCCCACTCCGCTGTTACCCATCCATTCATGAGCAAACGCTGGAGCGCGGGATAGAGGGAGCTTTCCCCCACCTGGAGAACGTCGTTCGAAGCCGAGCGAAGATGCTGGGCGATGCCGTAGCCGTGCGTGGACCCGCGCTGCAGCGTGCGCAGGATCAGAAGGTCGAGTGTTCCCGGAAGCAGATCGGGCGGCTGACTGGTCGCTCCCATCGTCTATCGATGGGAGTATCGAGGATCTCGAAGCGAAAAGTCAAGCCGAGCGCAGCGTGACACCGGGCTGTCCTAATCCCTAATCCCTAATCCCAAGTCCCTAGTCCCGGGGTTTTTAGCGATGCACCCCCGGCGCCTCGTGCCCGGTCCGCTCGACGTACTCGACGTACGACCCGGGATAGACGTGCGGCGGCGTCTCGGTGCCGCTCTCGCCGCCCAGCTCGAGCACGCGGTTGCTCAGCGCGCGCAGGAACGCGCGATCGTGAGAGACGAACAGCATCGTGCCGTCGAAGCCGCTGAGCGACTCGAGCAGCATCTCCTTGGTCGCCAGATCGAGATGGTTGGTCGGCTCGTCGAGCACGAGGAAGTTCGGCGGGTTCAGCAGCATCCGCGCCATCACGAGGCGCGTCTTCTCGCCGCCCGACAGCATCCGGATCTTCTTGTCGATGTCGTCGCCTGAAAACTGAAACGCACCGGCGAGGCTCCGCAGCACGCCGATCGACTCGTGCGGAAAGTCGTGCTGAAGCTGCTCCTCGATCGTGAGGTCGGGGTCGAGCAGGTCGAGCGCCTGCTGCGAGAAGTAGCCCATCTTGAGGCTGGCGCCCAGCGTCACCGATGCCTTCGTCGGGCTGAATCGCGCCGGCCACCATCTTCAGCAGCGTCGACTTGCCCGGCGCCGTTCTTCCCCATCACGCACCAGCGCTCGCCGCGACGGATCTTCAGGTTGAGATCCTGATGCACCGTACGCCGTGCCGTACGCGCTTCGTCACGTGCTCGAGCGTCGCGACCTGCTCGCCCGATCGCGGCGGCTGCCGGAAATCGAACTTCACGATCCGGCGCTTCTTCGGCAGCTCGATCTTCTCGATCTTCTCGAGCGCCTTGACGCGGCTCTGCACCTGCGCGGCCTTGGCGGCATGCGCCGCGAAGCGGTCGATGAACCGCTGCTCCTTGGCGAGCATCGCCTGCTGCCGCGCGTAGGCCGCCTCGCGATTCGCTTCGCGGATCGCGCGCTCGCGCTCGTAGAAGTCGTAGTTGCCGGAGTAGGTCGTGATCTCGCCGCCGTCGATCTCGGCAATCTTCGTGACGACGCGGTTCATGAACTCGCGGTCGTGCGAGGTCATCAGCAGCGCGCCGGTGCGCGACTTCAGGAACGCCTCGAGCCAGATGATCGATTCGATATCGAGGTGGTTCGTCGGCTCGTCCATCAGCAGGACGTCGGGCTCGCCGAGCAGCACGCGCGCCATCGCGACGCGCATCTTCCAGCCGCCCGACAGCGCGCCCGACGTCGCCGTCGATCCGCTCGTCGTCGAACCCGAGGCCGTGCAGGATCTCGCGCGTGCGGCTCTCGAGCGCGTAGCCGCCGAGGTGCTCGTATTCTTCCTGCACCTCGCCGAAGCGCTCGAGGACGGCGTCCATCTCGCCGGCGCTGCGCCGGATCGGCCATCGCGTGCTGGAGCTCCTCGAGCTCGTGGTGCAGCGCGCCGAGGCGCTGCCGCTGCCCGCGATCGCTTCGTCGAGCACCGAACGGCCGGACATCTCCTCGACGTCCTGCCGGAAGTAGCCGACTGTCAGCTTCCGCGGAACCGACACCTCGCCCTCGTCCGGCTGCTCCTCGCCGACAATCATGCGGAACAGCGTCGTCTTGCCGGATCCGTTCGGGCCCGACGAGACCGACCTTTTCGCCCGGGTTGAGCTGGAACGAGGCGTCGACGAACAGGATCTGCTTGCCGTACTGCTTGTTGATGCTGGAGAAGGCGATCATTCTTTACCTGCGGGATCACACCGGACCAGATTTACCACAGAGGCTGAGGCGCATCTCGAGGAAAAGGCAAAGAGGTTCGAAAACATTCCCTGAAATGCGTGCTCTGTGGTTACAAACCGGGCGGTCATGCCACAGGCTGCGGCGACTCGGCGAGGAGCGCGACGCTCAGGATGCTGACGTGTGAAGTACTGCAGCTCCCACGGCGAGCTGAAGAGAATGACCTTTCGCTCCAGGCGATCGGTCGCGATGGCGCCCTGACCACCCAGTGTGAACTTCGCCTGCCGGATCGGCCAGCCATCGCGCGGCCGCGAAGGTCGCCGGCTCGATGACGACCTCGACGCCGTACTCGCTGCGCAGGCGGCTGCGTGATCACGTCGAACTGCAGCGCGCCGACGACGCCGACGATCGGCTCGCGGCGGCCGGCGGCGGTGTAGAACACCTGCATCAGCCCTTCCTCTTCGAGCTGCCTCAGGCCCTCGTCGAACTGCTTGTAGCGCGTGTCCTGCAGGCGCACGCGGCCGAAGTGCTCGGCCGGAAAGCGCGGCACGCCCAGGAACTCGCAGCGGCTGCGCCGGTGTGGACCGTGTCGCCGATGGCGAACTGGCCGGGGTTGACGAGACCGATGATGTCGCCGGCGTACGCGACCTCGATCGTCTCGCGATCGCGGCCGAAGAACCGGTACGCGCGCGACGCCCGGAGCGGCTTGCCCACGCGGCTGTTCGACAGCACCATGTCCTTCGCGAACCGGCCCGAACAGACGCGCACGAAGGCGACGCGATCGCGATGGCGCGGATCCATGTTCGCCTGAATCTTGAAGACGAAGCCGGTGAAGCGATCGTCGGTCGGATTGACGACCCCCGAATCGCTCGAGCGCGGCTGCGGCGGCGGCGCGAGCTCGACCAGCGCCTGCAGGAACGGCTCGAGGCCGAAGTTGGTCAGCGCGCTGCCGAAGAACACCGGCGTCTGCCGGCCCGCGAGGTACTCCTCGACGTCGAAGTGCGTGCCGGCCGCTCGGATCACGTCGAGCGATTCGCGGAAGTGCGCGTAGACGCTTCTCGCCGATCACCGCACGCGCTTCCGGGTCGTCGAGGGCCGACATGTCGACCGGCGCGCGATACTGCCCCTGCGCTTCGCGCTCGTACAGATGCAGCATCTGCCGCTGGATGTCGTAGACGCCGCGAAACTCGTCGGCGTTGCCGATCGGCCAGTTCACCGGCGCGGCCGCGATGCCGAGCGTGCGTCTCGAGATCGTCCAGCAGCTCCAGCGGATCGCGTCGCCGGGCGATCGAACTTGTTGACGAACGTCAGAATCGGCAGCCGGTGCCGATGGCAGACCTCGAACAGCTTGCGCGTCTGCTACTCGACGCCGTTGGCCGCGTCGATCACCATGACGACGCTGTCGGCGGCGATCAGCGCGCGGTAGGTGTCTTCGCTGAAGTCCTTGTGGCCCGGTGTGTCGAGCAGCGACATGCGCCGGCCCTGGAGCTCGAACTCGAGCGCCGCCGACGTGATCGAAATGCCGCGCTGCTGCTCGAGCTCCATCCAGTCCGACGTCGCGGCGCGGCGATCCTTGCGCCCGCGCACGGCGCCGGCGAGCTCGATCGCGCCCGCATAGAGCAGCAGCTTCTCGGTCAGCGTCGTCTTGCCGGCGTCCGGATGCGAGATGATCGCAAAGGTCCGTCGCCGCGCGACCTCGCGCTCGAGCTCGCTCTGAACCGACTGGTCTGTCTGAGGCGCGCCGGGGTCGGAAGTTGAGGTCATAGAGAGCTAAACCAAACCCCTGATTGTACAGCTTCACTGACCGCTGTGTCACAATGGCGCATGCCGAAACTGACCGTTGAAGGGTATGGAACGTTCGATGTCGCCGAGAACAAGCGCCTCGTGCTCGCCATCGAGCAGGACGCGAAGGTTGATATTCTGCATGCATGCGGCGGCAACGCCCGCTGCACGACCTGCCGGGTGGAGTTCATCGACGGGGAACCGTCGCGCAGGACGGCCGCCGAAAAGCAACGCCTCGAAGAGCGCGGGCTCTCCGGAGTGAGGCTGTCCTGCCAGATCGTCTGCGATCACGACATGTCCGTTCGCGCCATCAGCCGGCTGGAAGGATCCGGGCGGCCGAGATCCAGGCCGGACGCCGGAGCCCACGGTTCAGCCGGAACCGACGTGGATCACATAGGTTCGTCGGGTTCGTTGGGTTCGTCGAGTTCGTTAGGTTCGTGGAGTTCGTCAAGGTTCGTCAGGTTCGTTAGGTTCGGCGTCCTCGCGCTCGTCTGGAATGACGTGAGCGAGCGTCGGCCTGTTCATCGTCTGCATCAGTTCCTGTATCTGCTCGGGCCGCATGGCAGTCCCGAAAAACGCCGCGTATTCCAGCATCGCGCACACGAAGATCGTGCGGAGCCGATGTCGCCACGACATAGCGATCCCCTTCCGTCATCAGGCACGGTGACGCACGGTCCGGCTGTCCGCCGCCGCTCGCGTGGGCACAGGCGAGCTTTGGCGAGACCCGCCGTAGCCTTGGCGAAGGCGGGAAGCCGGACACTACGTACTGTTTAGTGAGATGTACGGGTTAGAGAGACCGGATGTGCGGCGGCGGGCGTGGGGCGTGGACGTCCACCGCGGGCGCGACTGGCGCCGGCGGCACGTCGGAAGGCGCGCGAGCTTCGTCCAGGCGCACCATCCCGAAGAGCGCCTGCACCGGGGTGTGTGCGTCCAGCAGCGCGAGTGCGGACACCGCGGCGATCGCCGTGAAGGCGAACACCGCGATGCAGACTAGCGCAACGAATCGGAATTGCGGGCTCATCAGAATGGGAACTTCACCGTCGCGTCGCCGGCATAGCGCTTCATCTTCAACGTGAGCTTGCCGCCGGCGCCGGGGTTCAGGGTCACGGTGAAGTTGGGCTTGCCGACGGGAATCGTCTTGCCGTTCCAGTCGACCGATTCGATGACGTGCTCGCGCATACGCGCCGCCCTGCACGACAAGCGTGCGCGGCGCCGTCGTGTTCAGGTTCACCAGCGTCACGACCGTGCCGGTATCGCTCATCTCCGAAATCGAGCGCCGCCGACGTCTTCGGGCAGCCCCGCGCGCTTGCGGGCGGGGTCGAAGTAACGCAGCCGCGAATTGACGAGATTTCCTCTCCGATCCGGTTCCAGACCTCCCTGCGTCAGCTGGATCAGCGCGGTTGTCGTCACCGGGATTCAGGTCGAGCATGTTGTCGGCGAGGCGCTTGTCGGGCTTCGACTGATCCTTGCGTATGCCTTCGACCCGGCGCTTGATGGTCGCGAGATCGTCGGCCATCGCGGTCTCCGGGATAGCTCGGGTTGCGGCCCTGCAGGTATTCGATCCACGGATTCTTCGTTCACGCGTGTCGAGGTCCGTCGGGCTTCTGCGAGAAATACCACACCTCGAAGGCCCCGACGTTCCACGGCCGATCGCGCCAGCCGTACCAGCCGGCCTTGGTGCTGTTCGGGTTGGCCGCCAGGTCGAGACCGTACATCGTTGGATACTGCGTCTTCCCGTCGACCGTGCGCGCGTTCGCGTTCACCGCATTGGTCATGTCGCGCCAGGCGTCGACGTACTTCTGATCGCCGGTCAGCAGCAGCGCGTTGTTGAAGCCGATGATCGGGCGCTCCATCCGATTGCGATTCTCGCGACGGTTGGTCACGGGATTTACGGGGCTGAACCCCCAGCCGTACGCGCTGCCCCACCACTTTCCGCTCGGCCCGCCGATCTTGCCGTCGAGGTCGACGAAGGTCGGGATGATGCCGTTGTTCTGCTTCATCCGCTCGATCCATCCATCGACGTAGGTCGGTCACCCACTTCTTGTACTTCTGGTCGCCGGTCGCGAAGTACGCGTTCGCCGGCAGCGTCGTCGCGACGAGGTTCAGGGCATGATCGCCGACGACATCGTGGTACTCCTGGTAGTGCGCCAGGAACTCGTCGAAGTTGCGCTCGCCGTGCAGCGCGTCGAAGCCGCTCATGTCGAACGGCTCGCCGACCCATTCCATCGACGTCGCCTTCCGCAGCAGCGGTCCCTTGCTGCCGTTCATCATGCTGCGGATGATGTTGTGCTTCGGATCGTAGTTCGGCGCGTCGGGGTCCTCGCCCATGTAGAAGCCGGCGAAGCGCCGCACGCGCTCGAGATATTTCGGATCGGCCGGCACCGACAGGGCCATCCGGTTGAAGAGCTGAAGCCCTTCGCCGTGATGCTGCCAGTCCGACAGGGCGCTGAACTCCTTGAAGTACATTCCGTCGATGCCGGCGGGCACGCCTTTGCCGGTCTTCGCCTCGGTGTACTGCTTGATCATCCCCTCGTGGCCCTTCATGTACATCTGCACGATCTCGTCGCTCGCACCCAGCGCGTGCAGCTCGGGCCAATGATTGAAGTTCTCGAACGCATCGTCCGGGACCGTCGTTCGCGCCCCAGCGGACGAAGCACAGCAGGTAGCCGCGATCGTCGAAGTACTTCTGGAAGAACTCGCGGGCAGCGGGCACGTTCTCCGCAAGGAGCTGCCGTTCCATCTGCGCCCACTTCGGCGCCGCCATCGGCGAATCGATCGGTCACCGTCGACGCAGGCCCCGTTGAGGCCGCCGGAGCGGCGCGGAACAGGCCGAGACCACGCTTGCCAGGAGCACGCCGGTGAGGATGGATGCAAGGATGTTCTTCATAGAGGCCTCCACGGTCCGGCTGAAGCCGGACACTACGTACGCCCGGCTGAACACGCGGGTCGATTCTGGCGAAGGCGCGATGTTAGCATGGACTATCGTGCTGGACGAAAAGGACATCGAGGAACGCTTCGTTCGCGCGTCGGGCCCAGGCGGTCAGAACGTCAACAAAGTCTCGACCGCGGTCGAGCTTCGCTTCAACGTCGGCGCGATCGGCGCTGCCCGACGACGTGAAGGAGCGGCTGCGGCATCTGGCCGGCAGCCGCATCACCTCTGACGACGTTCTGCTGATCGACAGCCGCGAGCATCGCACCCAGGCGCAGAATCGCGAAGCGGCGCGCGCGCGGCTCGACGGCGCTGCGTCGAGCAGGCCACGCGCAAGCCCAAGACGCGACGGCCGACCAGACCGAAGGCGGGCGCGCGCGAAAAGCGTCTCACGTCGAAGAAGAAGCGCGGCGCCGTGAAGCAGCTGCGCGGCCGGGCCGGCCGAGACGACGAAGATCTGAGCCGAGCGATTGAACGTTCTGACTTGTCAAGTTGCGCATCGCGCGCGATCCGCGAAGATCGCTCTATGCTTTGGATTGCCCTCGGTGCGATCGGCCTTGGCGGGCGTGTTCTTCGTCTACCAGAGCGTTCGGCCGATGATGCGGCGCCGCCGCAAGTACGACGCCGGCGCCGTCAGCGAGTACTGGATCGAGCAGCACCGCGGGCGTTCGCAAGACGCCCGCGTTGAACCGCCTCGGCGACCATCACCACGATCAGCATCACCACAACGATCAGCGCGATGACCGGCGCGAGCAGCGCGAGCACCGCGATCAGCATCGATCCGACCAGCTCCAGGGTGGCGAGGACGGGATTCCCGAAGCCCGCCGTCACCGCCGAGCTCTTCAGCCGCAGCAGCGACGTCGACGCGTGGACGAGGCCGGCGGTGCCGCCGGCGCCGATAATGGCGATCGAGTACTGCAGCCAGGGCGGCAGATCGGTCAGACAGCGACGCGCTCGCGACGATGCCCGCCAGCACCGCGACCGGTGCGGCCAGCGTGTCGAGCATGTTGTCGAAGAACGGGACGTAGTAGGCGGCGATTTCGAGGATCATCGCCGTCGCCAGCGCCACCGATCGCCGGCGTCGTCGCGAGCCAGGCGAACGACGGCGACAGCTGCCACCCAGTCCGCTCTGCGCCGCGAGGCTGAGCGCCAGCAGCGGCACGAACACGCGAAACCCGGCCGCGGCCGCCAGCGCCAGCCCGACGCCGATACTCACCAGCGATTCGGGTGTCATAATCGCTATCTTGGCACCGTTTCCCCTGAACCGTCTCTTCGAAGGCCTCGACCGGGCACGAACCGCGCGGTCGAGTCGATCGTCCCGCGCCGCACGTTTCAGGACGTCATCCTGCCCGCCGCGACGCGGCGGGCGCTCGACCAGGCGCTGGCGCAGGTCACGAGCCACGATCTCATCTTCAATCGCTGGGGGCTCGGCCAGCGGCACCCGACAGGTCTCGCGCTCGCCTTCAACTTCGCCGGACCGTCGGGAACCGGCAAGACCATCTGCGCCGAAGCGATCGCGCACACGCTGGGCCGCCGGCTGCTGGTCGTCCGCTACGCCGAGCTCGAGTCGATGTGGATGGGAGAGACGCCGAAGAACGTCGCGGCGGTCTTCCGGCTCGCGCGGCAGGAGCAGGCCGTGCTGTTCTTCGACGAGGCCGACGCCATCGCCTCGCGCCGCTCGACGTCGGTCGATCACGGGCTTCCAGCGCGAGATCGAACACGGTGGTCAACGTGCTGCTGCAGGAGCTCGAGTCGTTCAACGGCGTCGTCATCTTCGCCACGAACCTGGCGGCGAACTTCGATCCGGCGTTCGAGCGGCGCATTCGCACGCACGTGCTGTTCGAGATGCCCGGCGTCGACGAGCGCGAGCAGATCTGGCGCGTGCAGATGCACCCGACGCTGACGCCGCTCGCCGATGATGTGAATTTTCGCGAGCTGGCGGAGAAATACGAGGTCAGCGGCGGCGATATCCGCAACGCGGTGCTGAAGGCCGCGCTGGCAGCCGCCGGCGATCCCGGCGGCACGACACGCACGAAGCTGATCCATCAACGTCACCTCGACGAAGGCATCCGCGACGTGATCGCCGGCAAGCGCGTGATGCAGCAGTCGCTGTTCACCGGCGCGACCGCACAGAGCCCTCTCGCTGTCATGGAACAGATGAGAGCCATCTCGCCGCAGACGGCCGTCTATGCCATGGCCATGGCCGGCGCGGCCTTGCTCGTCGCGTTGGTGGCGCTGTTGGCCGTGGTGCTTCGCTGAATCGAGTTTTCAGATTCCAGTTTTTAGATTCGGATTCCGCGGTCAGCTCTTCCTGGCTATCCACCAGCGCGCAACGGAGACGCACGCCGCCACCATGCCAAGGAAGAGCGCGAGAGGCAACAGGACGGAGATGAGGCCGAAGAAGAGCGATGCGGCGAACTGTCCGAAGCTCACGCGTGCTTCAGTTCCCCGCGCCGCAACTGCTGGTACAACACCAGAGCTTCGCGGATGAGGCGCAGCGCGTCGGGGGGCCCGAGCAGATCCTCGACCACCACCTGCTTGTGCTCGAGCACCTTGTAGTCTTCGAAGAACCGGCGGATCTCGCGGAGCACGTGATTGGGCAGCTGCGCGTGGTCGGTGTAGTCCGTGAATGCCGGGTCGCCGATGCCCACCGCCACGATCTTGTCGTCGAGCCCCTTCTCGTCGCGCATCCGCATGACGCCAATCGCACGCGCCTCGACAATCGTCAGCGGGTGGACGGGCTCCTGCCCGAGCACCAGCACATCGAGCGGATCGCCGTCATCGCAGAAGGTGCGCGGAATGAAGCCGTAGTTGGCCGGGTAATGCACGGCGCTGAAGAGGACCCGATCGAGCTTCAGCAGGCCGGTCTCCTTGTCGAGCTCGTACTTGTTCTTCGATCCCTTCGGCACCTCGACGATGACCGGGAAGGATTTCTCGACGGAAAAATCATCGACGTAGCAGTCGTGCCAGGGATGCATGGGCCTCATGATAGTCGATGGGCGACGGTCAATGGGCCGTGGGCGATGAGCGGGCAATGGGCAATGGTCGTGTAGGATTGCGGCATGATGGAATTCTCCCGCCGCGCGCTCGTCAAAGCGCTTCTCGCGGGTGCCGCCGGGGCTCGGCTCTCGGCGCAGGCGCGTGTGCGGGGCAAGGCCAAGCCGCTCGCCAAGGATGCCGTGCGTCAGCGACTGGACGTCGTTTCTCGGACCATCGCACAACGGCACGTCGAGCGAGACACGCTTGACGCGCACGCTGCCGCCACCGCTCGTGTGGGAGTTCCCCAAGGGCACGAGCTACACCTCTCCGGCGATTCTCGGCGACCGGCTCGTGTTCGTGCATCGCGTGGGCGACGAAGAGATCGTGGAATGCCTGCATGCCGAAACGGGCGCGTCACGGTGGCAGTTTCGCTACCCCACCAGCTTCGACGATCGATACGGCTACAACAACGGCCCGCGATCGAGCCCGGTCATCGACGGCAGCCGGGTGTACACGCTGGGCGCGCAGGGACAACTGCACTGCTTCGATATCGGCGCGGGCACGCTCGTCTGGCGACGACACATCAACGCGGAGTACAAGGTGCCGCAGGATTTTTTCGGTACCGCGACGACGCCGCTCGTGGAAGACAAACTGCTCGTCATCAACGTCGGCGCGCCGGGCGGTCCCTGCGTCGTCGGGCTCGACAAGGTATCGGGACGCGAAGTGTGGCGGGCCGGCAAGGAATGGGGCCCCAGCTATGCCTCTCCGGTACCGGCGATCGTCCACGGACGGCGCCGCGTCTTCGTGTTCGCGGGAGGCGAATCAGAATCCTCCGTCGGGAGGCCTGCTGTCCATCGATCCGGCCAACGGCGCCGTCGACTTCACCTTCCCGTGGCGCAGCCGGTCGTACGAGTCGGTGAACGCGTCGTGCCCGGTCGTTTTCGACAACAAGGTGTTCATTTCCGCCAGCTACCGCACCGGGGGCGTGCTGCTGGAGATCAGGCCGGACTTCACGCATCGGCAGGTGTGGACCACTCAGGAGTTCGGACTCCACTGGAACACGCCCGTCTATCGCAACGGCTACCTCTACGGCTTCGACGGCCGCAACGAACCCGATGCGTCGCTCGCCTGTGTCGATGTCGCCAGCGGCAAAGCGGTGTGGAGAGCCACACCGGAATGGAACGAGACGTTGACCGTAGGAGGCCAGCGACGCGAGCAGCTCGTGAGCACCTATCGCGGATCGCTCCTGGCCGTCGACGGACAGTTTCTCTGCCTCGGCGAGCTCGGCCACCTCGTCTGGATGGACCTGTCGCCGAAAGGCTACAAGGAGGTGTCGCGCGCGTGGCTGTTCGGCGCGCGCGAGTCATGGGCGCTTCCCGTGCTGAGCCGCGGACTGCTCTATGTCGTGCAGAACACGCGCGACATCGTCAACGGGGCCGGCCCCCGCCTGCTCTGCTACGATCTGCGCGCATGAAGCGCTATCAAAACAACGCTTGACCCGCGCAGCGGTTAACAGTTAACTGACACCCCACAAGGGAGCATCTTTATGCGCAGAACACTCGGCGTGATCGCGACGCTCGCGGCGGCGGTGTTGTTGATGGCGGGACTTCCGGGCTGCGGCGCCGCGCAACCCCCGGCCTCCGAACCTGGCGCCGCTGCCGCTGCGAAGACCGAACGGTGGAGTCACCAGGACTGGCCAACCGGCGCGTATCGCGTCGTCGAGAACTGGCCCAAGCCGCTGCCCGACACCCGGCACTCGCACGAGGGCTGGACGTGGGGCTCGTTCGGCGGCGTGTACGCCGAATCACCGGATCGCATCTGGATCGCCATGCGCGGCGAGTTACCGCTGCCCAAAGACGCCAAGCCATGGACGCCGTATGCGGCGTTGAATCCGACACGAGGCGTCGCGACGGGCAATGGCGACGGGATCAGCGCCACCTGCGAGCCGACCGAGAAGCGGGGATGGGAGCGGCGTTACGAACATTCGATCATCATCGTCGACGGAGAGGGCAACCTGGTGGACGAGTGGCCGCATCTCGACCCGATGTTCGCGAAGCTGCCATGCGGCCGCGGACCACACCAGATCAAGATCAGCCCGTACGACCCCGAGAAGCACGTGTGGATCATCGACGACCAGCTTCACGTGATCTACAAGTTCACGTATGACGGCAAGCTGGTGTTCACCCACGGCGAGCTCGGCGTGCGCGGACGCGGCCCGAATACGTTCGATCGCCCAACCGACATCGCGTGGCTGCCCGACGGGACCTACTTCATCAGCGACGGGTACGGCGGGAAGCGCGTGGCCAAGTTCGATCCGAGCGGGAAGTTCCTGATGGACTGGGGACAGGCGCCCAAAGATCCGCAGAACCCGGGGCCGAACGAGTTCAACACCGTCCACAGCATCGCCATCAGCAAAGACCGGCGTCTCTTCGTCGTCGACCGCGGGCACCAGCGGATGCAGGTCTTCGACGAGAACGGCAAGTTCCTCGACATGTGGCCGCTCCGTTCGCCGCACTGGCCGAGCACCCAGGGCACGCTGATGGTGAACCACTTCATCGATCAGGACGGGTTCATCTGGGTCGGCGACTCGCCCACCGCCCGGATTCTCAAGTTCGATCTGAACGGCAACTACCTGTACAGCTGGGGCGCTCCTGGCGGACCGGCGGGCCGGCTGAACTGCTCGCATGGGATGTCGACGGATCAGAAAGGCAACCTGTACCTGGCCGACTGCATGGCCGGACGGGTGCAGAAGTTCGAGCCGGTGCCAGGCGCTCCCAAGGAAAAGATCGCGGGTCAGATCCTGCGGACGTGGGATAAGACGGCCAAGACCACTACAAATTAGCGGGACGAAGACGAACACGAGATCAGGAGTTCAGGAGAGCGTTGATCAACAACCTCCTGATCTCTTGATCTCTTGTTGATCCCCTATTTGCCGACCGCGTTCAACACCTTGAGGTGCACATTGGCGACCATGTGCATGTAGCCGCCGGCGGCATATCGATCCGAGGCCGCTTCTTTGATGTGCTTCAGCGCGAGATCCTTCCGCCCTGTCGCCTCGGCGTACAGCCCGATGTAGAGGTGAGCGTAAAAGAGTCCTGAAGACGCGCTGCCCGCGGCCTTCAACACGTCATCGGGCGTCAGCACACCGCGAAACATCTGGTACACCTCGCGCATCGGGACGCGCGAGTCCGGCCCCACGGGCAGCAAAGCAGCTTTCGCTTTGTCGGGTGTTTCGCTCCTGGCCACACACAGAAAGTGCCAGACCGCATTTTCCACGTCATCGGGATTGACCGTGCGGTGCGATTCGAACTGCCGCCGGCAGTCTGCGAAACGACCGGCGTAGTAGAGCGCGATCCCACGCTGCCACAACTGAGGTGCTTCGTCTGGAATGAGTTTGGCGAGCTCGTCGAACGTTCTGGCTGACTCAGCGAACTGGCCCTGCTCGAACTGATCGACGGCGCGATTCAGCAGCGCTTGAGGACTCTGTGCACTGAGCACGCACGTCAGAACGAGAACCCAGAACCAGGAACCAAGAACCAGAACCCAGAACCGAGAACCCAGAACCGAGAACCTCATCGTAGATCCAAGGCTACAAGCGTATCGTCGTTGCGCACGTAGACGAGGCCGTTCGCGAGAGCCGGATACGCGCGAACCGTTGCAGGAAGGATCTGCGCGCGTGCGATCGGTTGAAACGCCTTGGGCGACAGCGCCGCCAGCACCAATTCTCCTGTCTCACGCATGATGAGCAGGCGATTGCCGGCCAGCGTGACGCTTCCCGCACCAAAGCGCTCGGTCGTCCACGCGACTTTCCCGCTCTTCATGTCGATGGCTCGAAACACCGGCCCGAACTCCTGCCGGCCATGAAACCCGTACAGCAGACCGTCGTGGTGAATGCTCGTCGCGTAGTGATTCGACAAGGCATCGTTCGACGTCCAGACATCCACCAGCTTGGTACCGTCGAATTGCAGCACGCCTGCACCAGGCCCGTACTCGGCGGACACGAAAATCGCATTGCCCACCACCACCGGCGTGGCCGCGTTCACCGACGCCGCCTGTCTGGCGCGCCAGGCGCGCTGGAAACGCACCTGTCCGGTTGCCGGGTCGAGCCCCACGAGGTTGTCGCGGGTCAGAAACACGGCGTAGTGGCGGCCGAGGATCGTGGCGCCGACGCCCGATGAATAGCTCGCCGAGTCGGTCGTGGCCGTCCACAACACTTTCCCGCTCTTCGCGTCGAACGCGACGATGCCGCCTTTCCGCCCCCCGACGTTCGCGATGACGCGCCCTTCCTCGACGAGCGGAGAGCCGGCGGCGCCGAAAAATCCTTTGGGCACGTCGAACTGTCGCATGGCATCGACGTTCCACACGGGCTTTCCGGTGGCAAGCGCGACGGCATGCAGCTTCCCTTCCGCCCCGTAGGTGTAGACGTGGCCATCGGCCACGACAGGCACGGCACGCGGCCCCTCGTCGAATCCAAAGTCATCTCTGTAGGCGGTGGGATAAGCGTGACGCCACTGAGGCGCGCCGGTGAGCGCATCGAACGACTCCACGACTTCCTGGTCGCCGACACGATGAAACAGGATGACGTGATTCCCGGCAACGGCGGGTCCGCTGAGCCCCTGCCCGATTTGTTTCCGCCAGACGACGCGCGGCCCGGCCGACGGCCACTTCTCACTGAGCGCGCCAGCATAGACACCATTGCGCGAAGGCCCGAGGAACTGCGGCCAGTCGGCTGCAAGCAGGGGTGTGGAGAGGAAAAGCGCCAGCAGAAGCCGAAGCATTGGTAGATTGGCAGATTGGCAGTTTGGTAGATTACGGATTGAGCGATAGGAAAACACAGAGCCGCTTTGCATCAATCTCGCAATCCGTAATCAGCCAATTCTGCAATCCGCCAATCCCTTAATCTGCCAATCTGCCAATCTTCCAATCTGCCATTGCTGGCATTAGAAGAACGCCCTTGCGTGCCACGAGTCCGCCGCTTTCACTTCCCATTTGCCGGCCTGCAGGTCGCCGACACGCGTCAGCGTGTTGTCGAAGACGCGCGTGTTCGGGCCGACGGTTCCGGCGGCGGCCAGCTCGGCGAATCGCTCGCGCGACACCCGGATGACGGCATCGCCTTCGCGGTAGATTACGGGGCCATTGTTGATGAGCTCGAGACCCAGCACCGTCTCCAGTTGCTGCATCCGGCGCACCAGCGCATCGATGGAACAACCGGAAACGCCGGCCGCCCGCTCGTCCACCCCCACCAGGACGAACTGGTCGCGCCTCAGCTCGCGTCCGGCCGAGAGCGGCACGCCGTGAGCCATCCATTGAGCGATGAAGGCATCGGTTTCCTCGAGCACGCGGCGGCTTTCGGCTGCAGCGAGCGGGCGTTCGGCGGCGAAAATCCAGAGGCGCGCGTCGGTCGGGAGCTGGTCGAAGGGGATGCGTGGCATGGAAATCATTCTATCGCCACCACGAGGCAACATGTCGCAAGTTGTACCAGCGGTCCCTCCCCCGCAAAACCTGTGTGATAGTGGTGCCACACAAGGGAGATCAATGACCCGTCACGCGCTCGTCGCCGTGTGGCTGGGCGCCGCCTCGATCGCGGCGTTCGCCCAGGCGCCGCCCAAGGCGCCGGCCGGCCCGCTCGTGGACGAGAAACGGCTCATCCTGCCGCTCGATCAAGTCGCGCTGAGCGGCACGACGAACGTGTTCGGCGACCCGTCGAAGCCCGGTCCTTACGTCATCCGCATGCAGCTCGCGCCCAACACGAAAACGCGGCCGCGCTTCTACGATCGCGAACGCTGGGTCACCGTGTTGAAGGGAACCTGGTGGGTTGGACAGGGCGACGTGTTCAGCACGGCGAAGCTGCTGCCCATCCGCGAGAGCGGGCTCATGTATCAGCCGGCCGCCCTTCGCACCTACGACGTGGCCGGCGACACCGACGTCGTGCTGCAGATCACCGGTACGGGGCCTGTGAAAGCGACGCACGCCGAAATCGACGCGAGGGGAGTACCCGTTCCCCTCGGTGGACCCTATCCGGAAGATGCCGTCGGTGAAACCGGTGGACGGCGCGGGCGCGGCGGCCGGCGCGGCCAGCCACCTCCCCAGCCACAACAACCGCAGCAGCAACAGCAGTAGTCGCAGAGTCTGCGCGAAAGCGGCCGGGCCGTGCTTCACCGTCCGCGCTTTCTCTTGTACGCTATGAAGATGCACGCGCCCGACGCGATTCAGGACGACAGCTTCATCCAGCTCGAGCATGTGCTGCAGAGCGGCGGCGTTGACGCGGCATTCGACGAGGTGGTCGATCGATTCCGGCGCGACAAGCAGTACCGTCGAGTGTTCGATGCGCGGCTGATGAAGAAGCGGCTGGAACTGAATCTTCCTCTCGTCTCGCAGCCGACACTCGATGAACTGCCGAAGGACGTGCAGCAGGCCTATCAGGACGCGTACGTCCAGGCGGCACGCGAAGTCGGCGGGCTGTTTCTGGCCGACGGCAATCTCGTCCGGGCGTCGCCCTACTTTCGTGCGGTCGGCAATGTGGAGCCACTCGTGGCGGCGCTCGAAGCGTTCGACGAAGGCGACGCGAACACACCTGAATCGCAGGAGCGGCTCGGCGCGACCATCCAACTCGCGTTTCAGGAGGGGGTGCACCCGAGGAAGGGCTTCGAGCTGATCCTGAAGCACTACGGTCTGTGCCGCGCCATCACGATGTTCAGCGCGTATCCGGATACCAGCGGCAGGGAGGTTTCGCTGCAACTGCTCGTGCGCACGCTGCACGATGAGCTCGCGACGAACATCTCCCGCGCGATTACGGCCGTCGAAGGAGCTCCGCCAGAGGGCACATCGATTGCGTCGCTGATTGCTGGACGCGAGTGGCTCTTCGAGAACAACGCGCAGCATACCGACAGCTCGCATCTGGTCTCGCTGCTCAAATTGAGCGGCGATCTGGACGACAAGGACACGCTGAGACTGGCGATCGCGATCGCCGACTACGGCACGCACCTCGGCACGATGTTCCAGTACACGGACGATCCCCCGTTCGACAACGTCTACGAAGATCGAGGCATCTATCTGAGGGCGCTGGCCGGCGAATCGGTCGACGCGGCGGTGAGGCACTTCGAGGAAAAGGCCGCACGTTTCAATCCGGCTGCTTTTGGAACGGGTCCAGCCGAAACGTTGGTCGCATTGCTCATCAGGCTCGAACGATACAAGGACGCAATCGACGTGTCCCGGCGATACCTGTCCGATATACCGCCCGGAGATCTCTCATGTCCATCACTGCCCGAGCTCTGCCAGATGGCCGGCGACTTCAATCAATTAAAGGACGTGACAAGGCAGCAGGCCGATCCACTGGGCTATCTGGCCGCCCTGATTCAGCGCGAGGGCGCCGCGACGGCACTCAAAAAACGGCGAGAGGGTTGACCGGCGACCCGGTCCCGTTGGGGATTCGCAAAGGCGCGATCGTGAGCATGAACTCCCATCGCTTCCGAGAAGCGGCCAGCTCGCTGGCCGCATCGAAGTCGGCGCGATCGAGGATGTGGATGCCGAGGATCGTCAGCGCAAAATCATGAACCGGATAACCCGGTAGATCACCCGCGGGCCTGGGCGCGTAGCCGGGCGTTTCCCAGCCCAGAATCGCAATGTCACGCCGCTTCAGCCATGGAATCACCGAATTGTCGAGCCCAGCCATGGCGTCGTTGACCGGCCACGTCCCCAGCCTGGCGCGGCGGGCCCAGCGGCCCCAGCGAAACAGCAGCGCGTCACCTGGACCGGCTCTGACGCCGGTCTGTTTCTCCCAGGCTTCGAGATCTTCAGGATAGACGCGCGTGCCAGGCTCGAGATAGGGCACGCCCTTCAGTCTCGGGATGTCGTACAACACCGCCCTGGTGACGATGCCGTCCTTCATGGTCAGGACTGAAGCCTTGCGGGCGCCGCCGTCCTTCGAAATCCATTCGGCCGCGCGGTAGCCGTTCCACATACGTCCGTCGAAGAAAATGTGGGCGAAGGAATCGAGATGCGTCGTGCCCGCCCCGTGAATACACGGATACCCAACCCTGTCGGTTGCACTGGTCTCTGAGGCGTCGATCATGGACCATTCGACGGGACAGGGCACGTCGACGTCTTTCTGATAGCTCGCATCCGACGAGAGCGACACCGAGAGCCCTTCCTTGACCAGTCCGGCAGCCTGACGCCGTTTCGCGGCTGTGATCAAATTCAAGGTACCCATTTCATCGCTCGGCCCCCAGCGCCCCCAGTTCGAGAGCTCGGTTTGCCATTTGACGTAGGTCTCTCGCGTGACGAGCGGACGCGTCGCGCTCTTTCCCTGATCGGGCGACTGCGACAACAACGCAGGTCCCCCGATCAGCAGGACGCAAATCACCGGCAACCACACGCGTGTCACGCCAGGATCTCTTTTTTCACGGCGCCGTGCACGTCGGTCAGCCGGAAGTGCCGCCCCTGGTACTTGAACGTGAGCTGCGTGTGGTCGATGCCCAGGCAGTGCAGAATCGTCGCGTGCAGATCGTGGACGTGGACCGGATCTTTCGTGATGTTGTAACAGTAGTCGTCGGTCTCGCCGTAGGTGATGCCGGGTTTCACGCCGCCGCCGGCGAGCCACACCGTAAAGCAACGCGGATGATGGTCGCGCCCGTAGTCGTCGGCCGTCAGCTTGCCCTGACAGTACACGGTACGGCCGAACTCTCCGCCCCATACGACCAGCGTGTCCTGCAGCAGGCCGCGCTCCTTGAGATCCTGGATGAGGGCCGCGCCGGGCTGGTCGGTGTCCTGGCACTGCCCGGTAATCAGCTTCGGCAGCGTGTTGTGATGATCCCACCCGCGATGGAAGAGCTGAATGAAGCGGACCCCACGTTCCGCGAGACGCCTGGCGAGCAGGCAGTTGGCGGCAAACGTGCCGGGAGTCCGCGACTCTGGTCCGTACATCTCGAAAATCCGGTCGGGCTCTTTTGAGAGATCCGTGAGGTCGGGCACCGACGTCTGCATCCGGTACGCCATCTCGTACTGCGCGATCCGCGTCGCAACTTCCGGATCGCCCGACTCTTCCTGCTTCATCTGGTTCAGTTTGCCCAGGTAGTCGAGGTAGCGGCGGCGTGAGTCGCTGCTGAACCCAGCCGGGTTCGACAGATACAACACCGGATCGCCCGTCGATCGGAACTTCACGCCCTGGTAATTGCTCGGGAGGAAACCACTTCCCCACAGCCGGTCGTACAGCGGCTGGTCGCCGGGCCGTCCGGTGCCCTGCGACACCATGACCACGAAGGACGGCAAGTCGCTGTTCTCGCTGCCCAGGCCGTAGGAAATCCACGCGCCGATGCTCGGCCGTCCGGCCAGCTGGGCGCCCGTCTGGAAGAACGTGATGCCCGGATCGTGGTTGATCGCCTCGGTGTACATCGACTTGACGAAGCACAGGTCGTCGACGACCTTTGCGGTGTGCGGCAGCAGGTCGCTGACCCACGCGCCCGATTGCCCGTGCTGCGCGAACTTGAAGTTCGGCGGCGCGACGGGAAAGGTCGCCTGGGTCGAGGTCATGCCGGTTAGTCGCTGCCCCATCCGGATCGACGCGGGCAGCTCCGAGCCGCGCAGATCGTGCAGCCGCGGCTTGTAGTCGAAGAGATCCATCTGGGCGGGACCACCTGACTGAAACAGGTAGATCACGCGCTTGGCGGTGGGCGCGAAATGCGGCAGGCCCTGAAACGCGCCGGCCGCGCGCAGATCTTCACCCATCAGCGTCGCGAGCGCCGCCGTGCCGATGCCCGCGTTGGCCAGCCCGAAAAACTGGCGTCGCGTCAATCGCAACTGATCATCGAGATGCGGATCCATTCGTCATTCCCTCGTAATGGTCTCGTCCATGTTCAGCATCATGCTGGCCAGCGTCGAAAACGCCGCCAGCTCGCTCGCGTCGAGCTCTTCGTCACGCGGCGACTCGCCCTGGCTGAGGTATTTGGCCGCAGCCTCGGGATTCGCCTTGTAGTCGTCCAGATAACTCGCAAGCGCCTCGCGGAACAGGGCGGCTTCGCGGGGTGTTGGACCGCGCGCCACCACCAGGCGGAACGCGAGCGCGATCCGCTCATCGGCGCTGGATCGACGTTCCTTCATCACGCGTTCGGCCAGCTTGCGCGACGCTTCCAGATAGGTCACGTCGTTCATCAAATCCAGCGCCTGCAACGGCGTGTTGGTGCGGGTTTCTCGAACGACGCAGGCCTCGCGTCCGGCCGCGTCGAAGTTCATCAACGAAGGCGGCGGGCTCGATCGCTTCCAGAACGTATACAGACTGCGGCGGTAGAGCTTTTCACCCTTGTCCTGGACGTAGTCCTGACCCGACAGTTCCTTCCACAATCCGGCCGGCTGATACGGCTTCACAGACGGACCACCGATTTGCTCGGTCAGCAGCCCCGACACGGCAAGCGCCTGGTCGCGAATCATGCCCGCGGGCAACCGCAATCGCGGCGCACGCGCCAGCAGACGGTTCTCGGGATCTTTCTGTAAGAGCTCTGGCGTCGCCTTCGAGGACTGGCGATATGTGGCGCTCGTCACGATCAGCTTCTGCATCGCCTTGATGTCCCAGCCGGTGCGGACGAACTCGGTGGCCAGCCAGTCGAGCAGTTCCGGATGCGTCGGCCATTCTCCCTGCGATCCGAAGTCTTCGACCGTCCTGACCAGCCCGACGCCGAAGTACATCTGCCAGAAACGATTCACCGCCACGCGCGCGGTAACCGGATTCGAAGGATCGACCAGCCACCGGGCAAACCCGAGCCGGTTGTTCGGAGCACTCCTGGGCAACACGGGAAGAACGGCGGGCACGCCTGGCGTCACCTTGTCGCCAGGCTTGTCGTAGGCCCCGCGCACCAACAGGAACGTGTCGCGCGGCACCTCGCGCTCCTGCATCACCATCACAGTCGGCAGGCTCTCCAGGAACTGCGTTTTCTTGCGGCGAGCGGCGGTCAGGTCCTGCCAGGCCTGGCGGACGCGCGGCGGAGACTGGTTCTCGAGGAAGTGCAGCGAGATCTTCTCGGCCTGCGGCTCCGTTCTCGTCGCAGCGGGAATACCGGCAATCTCGGCAATCGATTCGCCGGTGGCCACGACAGCCGCATGCCGGGACGACAGCGCCACGTTGTACACGCGCACATCGTCTATCTGGCCCCGGAACCGGTTGGCGGGGCCTCCCCCACCGCCGATCCGCAACGGGTCTCGCGACTGGAAATTCTGATTCACGTCGTCCAGGTGAACCGCGAGCTCCTGCGATTTACCATCGACGTAAATCGTGATGCCCTCTGCCATTCGCGATCCGTCGTAGGTCACCATCACGTGCTGCCACCGATTGAGCTCGACCGGCTTCACCGTCTCCACGCGCGCCCCATCATCGAGCCAGCGCAGAATCAGGTTTGCCTGGAGCTTGCCGTCGTTCAGATACAGTCCGTAGCCGGTATCCTCCTCGGCGTCCTTCGTGCGCGTGACGATGGCGCCCGTGGCGGCCGTTGGGTAGATCCACGCCGCGAGCGTGAACTGGCTCTGAAAGCCGAAGTTCCCGATGTCGCCGCCAACGATGACCCGCTTGCCGTCGAAGCTGGCGGCCTCGCCGATACGGCCTGGAGCAAATTGCGGCGGCCCGTCCTGAAACTGGACGATGACCGGTTTGTCCTTGCGGCAGGTGCGTCCGCGGCGCCGTAGGCTGGCACCGCCGGCGCAGACGGCTGGGCCGCCACTGGATTCATCAGATTCCCGTCGAGCGGAAAGTACCCGACGAGATCCTGGGGAATCGACCAGTGGAGAGGCACCGACTTGTCGAGCCCCGCTTCCCAGCTTCGCTGAGCGCCTGCCGATTCCGTTCGAAGGCTCTCGAAACGCTTTTCCGCCGCGGCCAGCTCGCGGTCGATTCCGGCCAGCTGTGCCTGTTGCGCCACGGTAGGCGCCTGAATCATCGGCGCCGAATTGCCATACTTGTTGGCCTTGCCGCGCTCCGGAATGTTGTTGAAGTACGCAAAGAGCTGGTAGAACTCTTTCTGCGTGAACGGGTCGTACTTGTGGTCGTGGCACCGGGCACAACCGAGAGTGAGCCCCATGCAATACCGTGGACGTGGTCTCCACACGATCGACGACGTATTCGACGGCGTATTCTTCTGGGATGATGCCGCCTTCGCCGTTGCCGCGATGGTTGCGATTGAAGCCAGTCGCGATCCTCTGATCGAGCGTCGGGCGCGGGCAGCATGTCGCCGGCAATCTGCTGCGAGCGTGAACTGGTCGAACGGCAGATTGCGGTTGAACGCGTCGATGACCCAGTCGCGCCACCGCCACATGTAGCGCTCGGCGTCTGTCTGATAGCCGTTCGTGTCCGCATAGCGCGCCGCGTCGAGCCACTGCGCGGCCATCCGCTCTCCATATCGCGGCGATGCCAGCAGGCGATCGACGACCTTCTCGTACGCGTCACGCGATTTGTCGTTCACGAAACGCATCGACCTCGGCCGGCGTGGGCGGCAATCCGGTCAGGTCGAGGCTCACGCGGCGAATCAGGGTGGCGCGATCCGCCTCGGGCGACGGAGCGATGCCCTCCTGGTCGAGCCGCTTCGCCACGAAGAAGTCGATATCGTTCCGGGCCCATGCGCGGTTGGTGATGTCGGGAAGAGATGCCCGCCTTGGCGGATTGAAGGACCAGTGTTTTTCCCACTTGGCGCCCTGCTCGATCCATCGTTGAATCAGGTCGATTTCGCCGGGCGTTAGCGTGCGGCCGGAGGCGACGGGCGGCATGCGCTTGGCGGGTTCGGCGGCGGTGATTCGCCGGACCATCTCGCTCTTCGCGACATCGCCGGGCACGATGGCCAGACGTCCTCCGAGATCCTGCTTGGCGTCCGCCTCGACGTCGAATCGCAGCTTCGTCCGACGGCGTGCCTGGTCCGGGCCGTGGCAGGTGTAGCACTTATCGGAAAGAATCGGCCTGATGTCGCGGTTGAACTCGACGGTCCCGGGGGCTCCGGCGTCCTGCGCACTTCTCGCGGCCGGAGCCTGGCCAGGCAGGCGCGCGACGGAAAGCAGCACTACCGCGAAAGCCGTTGCCGCGAGACGCATGGGTTCCCTCCAGGGATCGGGGTCAGTGTTAGTTTAGCAAGCCCGACGCCCAGTTCGAGATGACAACAATTGGTTCTTGAGATTGCTCCTCGCCGGACTCGGCGACGATGAACTTTTGACCATCCGAGGACACGTCGTACGATGAACGCGGACTCCGGCGATGGAATTTGAACAACGCCTTGACCTCGCGCTGAAAGCGGGCGATACGATCGGCATCTGAAAGGAAAGAGTCGGGCAGGATCTTGAGCGCGACGTCGCGATTCGGTCGCGTATCACGCGCTCGATACACTTCGCCCATCCCGCCGGCCCCGATCAAGGCGGTGACTTCATACGCGCCGAGACGAATGCCAGGCGCCAGCGACATGTTTTTTGGACTGCCTGAGTATAAGCGAACGCCCGAATGACGATGGTACAATCCGTGCCTCAGGAGGTGCGAGTGGAGCGGCGGCATTCGACCACCAAGCTCACCTACGCCGACTACCTGCGGTTCCCGGACGATGGTCTGCGTCACGAGATCATCGATGGGGAGCACTACGTGACGCCGTCTCCCGCGACGCGGCATCAGCGTGTCTCCAGGAACCTGCTCTATCTAATCCAGGCCTATCTGGAGAGTCATCCCATCGGCGAGCAGTTTTCGGCGCCATTCGACGCCCTTCTTTCTGATTTTGACATCGTCGTTCCGGATCTGCTTTATCTGTCCAATGAACGATCGAGATTCCTGACGTCGAAGAATCTGCAAGGTCCGCCGGACCTCGTGATTGAAATTCTTTCACCCAGCACGCGGACTCGTGACAAGAGGCTGAAGCGCGATCTCTACGAACGGGTCGGCGTGGAGGAATACTGGGTGGTCAATCCCGACGAGGATCGTGTGGATGTGTATCGCCGGAGCGATGGGGCCTTCGCCGAGCCGGTTTCAGTTCCCCGCTCCGGCACCGTCACGACACCGTTGCTGCCGGACTTCGAGCTGCCGCTCGATCGGGTTCTCGCGTAACCCGCACGGTCCGCTAAAGCCGGACACTGACGTACGTGTACCGCGCGAAAAGTGGGTCGGGAGGGGTTTCCCGGCGATGCGCGGAAAACCCCTCCCGACCCCCTTTTCACCTACGGTTTGCGGAAGAGCACCAGGAAGAGCGACGCCGGCTGGCTGTCGGGCGCCCACGTCGAAATCGTCCGCACGTGTTTGAGAGCGGCGCCGACCTCGGCCTGGACGACTTCCGGCGGTACCCCGTGTCCGCCCCGATTCGTGCGCACACCCGCCGGCACTTCTGATTTCTCGCGCGGAGGAAAGTCGATAATCGCCAGTCTCCCGCCCGGCTTCAACGCCGCCGTGAGGCTGCGAATCATCTCGTCGGGCTGCGTGAAGTGGTGATACGCGTCGCGCACGAGGATCGCGTCGCAGCACTGTGCCGGAAGATTCGTGCTCGACACGGCGCCTTCCACGACGGTCACGTTTGCGAACTGCTCGCGCTTGACGCTCTCGCGCAGCGCCGCAAGCTGCGGGGCGCCGATGTCGCTGGCAAAGACGCGGCCGCTCGGACCAATCCACTTCGAGAACCTCATCGTCCAGGCGCCGAAGCCCGCACCCACGTCGGCAACCGTCATCCCGGGCTTCAGCTCGAGCAGCTGGACGAGCTGTGGCACCTCGACCTCGGCCGCCTTCAGTTGCCCTTCCGTGAGCGCAGTTTGCTGCGCGCTCAGCTCGCAGAACACGATGAGAAGCAATGCAAACAAGACGACGCCGAATCTCTTAAGCATGGCCTTCATGGTACCATCGCCGACTTGTTGATGTCCGGATTCGTTCGAGAAGCCACGGCTGTTTCCTGCCTCTGCCTCGCCCTGACTCTGTCGCCCGGCTCCTTCGCGCAGGCGCCGTTCGAGCCGAAGCCAGGCCTGCCGGGTAAGGACGTCGTCTGGGTCCCGACCCCTGCGGACGTGGTCGAGAGGATGCTCGACCTGGCCGGCGTCACACCGAACGATGTGGTGATGGATCTGGGATCAGGGGACGGCCGCAACATCATTGCCGCCGCCAAACGCGGCGCGCGGGCCATTGGAGTGGAATACAACCCCGACCTCGTCGAACTCTCGCGACAGCACGCCAGGGACGCAGGCGTGGCCGATAAAGCCACGTTCGTCCAGGGCGACATGTACAAGGCCGATATCTCGCAGGCGACGGTCCTCGCCCTCTTTCTCACACCGGAAGTACTCGACCAGATGCGCGACACGTTTCTGGCGATGAAACCAGGCACACGCATCGTGCTCAATACGTTTTCCGTGACCGACTGGGAACCGGATGTCACCGAGAGGATCGGGCCACCCTGCACGGCGTACTGCACCGCCCTCCTCGTCGTCGTTCCGGCACGTGTGGCCGGCACCTGGCGAATGAACGACGCACAGATGATCCTGCGGCAGGATTTCCAGTTCGTGAAGGGCACGATCGGCGCCGCGGAAGTGACCGGGCGCCTTCGTGGCGACACCATCACGTTGAAATCCGGCAATCGCGAATATTCGGGCCGCGTGATCGGCAACCGCATCGAAGGAACTGCGACCATCGAAGGCCGACAGATGCAATGGACCGCGACCAGAAACTAGCGAAGTGCACGTCCTCCCGACGATGAACGATCGACGACCGACGATGGACGATGGACGATGATTACCGTTCGTTCGGCAGCGGCGGCGTGCTCTGCGGTGGCTTGCGGGGACCCGAGGCTTGCTCGAAGGCAAACGCGTACGACAGCAGCTTGTCTTCGCTGTAGTCGAGCCCGAGCAACTCTCCGCCAACCGGCACACCGAGCGGCGCTGATGCGCTGGGCGTGGAGAATCCGGCCGGGAAGGTGACCGCCGGAAAGCCGGTACCGTTCGAGAGGGTGCCGTTGCGTTCGGCCTGATCGTCGGAGCCCACCGGGACGACCAGAATCTGCTGCAGCGGATAGAGAATCGCGTCGAGGCCGAGATCGGCCATTTTTTTCGCGACGGCGAGCCGCAGCTTCTCCCGATTCAGCGTCCTCTCCTTGTACTCCTGGCTCTTCATGCCATCGACGATGCCGAACTCCGCCTCCAGCACAGGCTGCACGACAGACGTCTTCGCCGCGAGCAGTTGCGAGATGCTCCTGACCGGGGCCTCCGGCCCCAGCCTCGAGAAATAACGCTCCATGACGCTCCGCGCTTCGAACGCCGACGTCCCGACCACAGGCGCCAGCGCGTCGTACTCCGGAAGCTCGAAACGGACGAGCGTGGCGCCAAGCGCCTGCATCTTTGCGATGACACCATCGATCACGCGATTCACGTCGCGATGCCGATCTGCCTTGCCGAACAGGTTGGTCATGACGCCAATCCGCGCCCCCGCGAGCGCGTTCGCGCGCAGCAGATGCGTGTAGCTCTTCGGAACGCGTCCTCGGCCGAACGCGGTAACCGGATCGTCGGCGTCGTAGCCGGCCATCACGTCGAGCAACAAGGCCGCGTCTGTCACGGTTCGCGTGATGGGCCCGACCTCGTCCTGCGTCTCGCTGTTCGGTATGACGCCGCTTCTGCTGACGAGCCCGCGCGTCGGCCGGACGCCGACCAGGCTGTTCGCGGATGCGGGCGAGCGAATCGACTGGCCGGTATCGCTGCCCGTGCCCAGGACGGCGAAGTTCGCGGCCAGGGCCGCGCCGGTGCCGCCGCTCGACCCGCCAGGCGTACGCGCCAAGTCGTAGGGATTCCGCGTTTGTCCGCCAAGGCTGCTGAGCGAGATGCCGCCGCGCGCGAATTCTGAAAGGTTGGTCTTGCCGAGGATCAAAGCTCCCGACTTCCGGATCTTCGCGACGGTGAACGCGTCGGCCGCCGGCTGCGACCGCTTCATGCCGATGTTGCCGCCCGTCGTCGGCATGTCGAACGTATTGAAGTTGTCCTTGATGACGATCGGAATGCAGTGCAGAGGACCCGCGGCCGACGGATTCGCCTTGTATTGCCGATCCAGGTCTGCTGCCGCTGCGGTGGCCCGCGGATTCACCGTGATGATGGTGCGAAGCGCCGGACCCCGCTGGTCGTACGCGTCGATCCTGTCCAGATACAACCTGGTCAGTTGCGCGCAAGTAAGCGTGCCCGCGGCAAACGCGGCGTGAATGCTGGCGATGGTCGCGGTCTCGAGGTGGAACGGAGCTCTCGACTGCTGCGCGCCGGTGACGCGGGCGGCAACGATCACGAGTATGAGCGCTGCCAACACGCCGAACGTACGGATGATGTTCTGCATCGTTAATGAGGCGCGACCGAAGTCAGCTCGTCAGCGTACGCGTCAGCTCGCGGATGTCCTTCAGCTTCTCCACCGACTCGATCTGCTCGAGCGCGCGCTGGATGCGATCCTTCGTCAAGAGCGGAGATGCGCAATCCACGAAGCGCTCCCGAAGCTCCGCCATCGTGAACGGCCACGCCGGCGATCCCCTGTAGCGCTCGTCGGACGGCTGCGTCAGCGTGCGGCCGTCCACCAGGTCGACCTCGACGATGCTGCGGATCTTGTCGAAGCCCATCGCTTCGATCTTCGGATCGAACTCGGTCGAGACCTTCGTCATCATCTGCTGGATCGGCGCGCTCGAGACGAATTCGTCCGTAAATTCGCTGAATGCCGGCCTTGCGCTGCAGGGCGATCACACCCAGCAGAAACGGCACGCAGAACTTCGCTTCGAGCTCGGTCTTCGCCGTCTTGTATCGCAGCGGCTCGAGGATATTCGAGCCGGCCCTCAGCCGGACCGCCTTGATCTGGGCCGGCTGAACGTTGTGATCGGTCACGAGCTTCAGCATCGCGTCCATGCTGGGATGGCTGAGGCTTCCGCACGGGTACGGCTTCACCGACACGCCGGGGTTCACGATCGAATGCGGACGGCCGAGTGCGCCAATCAGCCGGCGGGGCTCGGCGCCGCCACCCAGCACCTGAAAGTATCCCCAGCGCCCGTCGAGGCCGTCGTCGCCTGCCGTGAATCCCTGAGACGCCAGCATTACCGCCGTAATGCCGTTCTCGGCCGCGCGTCCGGCATGGAGCGGCTTGGTCATCGATCCGAAATTCACGCGCAGCCCGGCAGCCAGGCTGGCGGCGATGCCGATCGCGTGCGCCGTGTGGGCGGCATCCAGCCCGAGTAACCGGGCGCTCCCGCCCGCACCGGCAAACGTGCCCGCCGTCGCGGTGCTGTGGAACCCCCGGCGGTAGTGGTCGGGATCAATCGCTTCCGCGATCTTGCACTCGACCTCGAAGCCGGTGAGGAATGCCTCCAGGAACGCCGCACCGCTGGCCTGACGCTCTTCCGCCACCGCGAGTGCCGAGGACAGCGCCGGAATAGTCGGATGCGTCAGAAGCCCATAGGTGCGATCGGGCGTCGTCGATAGTTGCGTGTCGTCGAAGTCCATGGCGTGACCCGAAGCCCCGTTCGCCAGCGCCGCGAAGGGCGCCGACGCCCGCATTCGCTCGGGCCCGAGTATCGATGCGACGCCGTCCGCTTTTGAAACCGCTTTGACGTAGTGCCTGACGATCTCGCTGCCCTCCACCTTCGACCCGGCGAGAATCATCGCAAAGCCGTCGATGAGGCAGCGCTTGGCCTGCAGGATGACGTCGGGCGGAAAGCTGTCGAGTCTCGCGCTGGTCACGAACTCGACGACCGCGCGCGTCGAACCCTTCAGGTCGTCACCAGTCAGCTTTGCAGCCGCCGGTGACATTGACTGGGCGGCGCCCGCAGAGGTGCCCCCCGCAAGCGTTCCAGCCGCACCCGCGGCCACAGACTGCAGAAACTCTTTTCGATTCATCGCTTTCCCTCGGGCAATCGCGCTGCCACGGCTTTTTGACAGAAGGCCAGAAGATCAAAAGATCAAAACATTCTTTTCAAAAAGAATACTTCTGATCTTCTGATCTTCTGTTCGGCTTACGTCAGGATACCTTGCACGACCTGCGCCTTCTCCACACCGGTCAGCCTGACGTCCAGTCCCTGGTTGCGCACCGAGAAGCGTTCGTGATCGATGCCGAACCGATTGAGGATGGTCGCCTGGAAATCCCGCACGTGGACGGGATCTTTGACGATGTTGTAGGAAAAGTCATCGGTCTCGCCGTATACGACGCCCGGTTTGACGCCGGCCCCCGCCAGCCACATGGTGAAACACCGCGGATGGTGATCGCGGCCATAGTTGGTTGGCGTCAGCCGTCCTTGCGAATAGATCGTCCGTCCGAACTCGCCGCCCCAGACGACGCAGCGTGTCGTCGAGCATCCCACGCTGCTTCAGATCCTGCAGGAAGCCGTAACACGCCTGGTCGACGTCCAGGCACTGGCTCGGCAGAAATCCCGTCGCGTTGGAGTGGACGTCCCAGCCGTTCAGCCAGATCTGGACGAACCGCGTGCCCCGCTCGAGCAGCCGTCGCGCCGTCAGGCAGCACTGGGCGAAGCTGCCGGCGCGGCGCGCGTCCTCGCCGTACAGCTGATACGTGCTCTCGGGCTCGCCGGACAAATCCGTCAACTCCGGCACGGACGATTGCATCCGGTACGCCATCTCGTACTGCGCGATGCGCGTCATCGTTTCCGGGTCGCCGATCTCCTGGTGTTGCAGCTCGTTCATCTCGCTCAACGCGTCGAGCATCCGCCGGCGGACGGCCGGAGACACGCCGTCCGGATTGTTGATGAAGAGCACCGGCTCGGCGCCGGCACGCAGCGACACGCCCGAGATACTTCGCCGACAGGAACCCCGCGCTCCACATCCGGGCGGACATCGCCTGCGATCGGCGTGCGCAGATTGCTGCGAACGGCATTCATGACGACAAAGGTCGGCAGATCTTCCGTCAGGTTGCCAAGACCGTACGCCAGCCACGATCCGATGCACGGCCTGCCCGCCGACCATCGAACCGGTCTGCATGAAGGTAATCGCCGGCTCGTGATTGATCTGCTCCGTGTGCATCGACTTCACGATGCGCGATGTCGTCGACCATCTTCGCGGTGTTCGGCAGGAGCTCGGACACCCACGCGCCGCTCTGCCCGTGCTGCGAGAACTTGTAGACCGACGGCGCGATGGGAAATCGCGCCTGGCCCGACGGTCATGGTCGTCAGCCGCTGCCCCTGGCGGATCGAGTCCGGCAGATCTTTGTCGTACCAGTCGTTCATCCCCGGCTTGTAGTCGAACAGGTCCAGCTGCGGCGGCCCGCCCACCATGTGCAGATAGATGGCCCGCTTCGCCTTGGGCGCGAAGTGCGGAAGATTCGACAGGCCGCCGATGACCTGTCCGCCGCGGGGCCCGATGCCGCCAGGGCTCGTCGAGGCCGAACATCGTCGCCAGCGCGGCGACGCCCAGGCCGCGTGCGGTGCGCGAGAAGAACTGCCGCCGTGTTTCGTGGATGACGGCTTGTTCCAGCGGATGCATCGCGATCTCCTCGGCAGCTCTGAGGGCTGCGCTACCCACTTGTTCAGCGCCTCGTCGAGATTGAAGATCTGATTGGCCACCATGGTCAACGCGGCAAGCTCCGGGGCCGGAAGCGTCCGGTCCACCGGAAAAGAGCCAACCGCGATCAGCTTGGCCGCCGTCGTCCGCAGTCGCCCGGTAGTGCGCGACGAAGTCCGCGTACGCACCGCGCACGATGTCGCGCTCGGCCGCGGTCAACGTGCGCGACAGCACTCGAAGCAGCCATGAAGTCGATCGCGGCGCCGGCGTCCCCCGGCGACCGCAGCAACGCCCGCTGCGCCAGCACGCGCGCCGCTTCGACAAACTGCGGATCGTTCATCGTCACCAGCGCCTGCAGCGGCGTGTTCGTCCGTTCCCGGCGAACCATGCAGATCTCGCGCGTGGGACCGTCGAAGATGTCCATCGAGGCCGGCGGCGCCTGGCGCTTCCAGAACGTGTAGAGGCTCCGACGGTACAGCGACTCGCCGTTGTCCTGCGAGTAGTTCCTCGTATTGCTCGACACCATCGACGTGCCTTCCCACACGCCGGCCGGCTGGTACGGCTTGCACCGGCGGACCGCCCAGCTTCGGCACGAGCAGGCCGCTGGCCGCCAGCGCCTAGTCGCGCACGATCTCGCCGTCGAGGCGGAATCGCGGCCCGCGCGCCAGCAGGCGGTTCTCCGGATCCTTTGCGAGCTTCTCCGGCGATATCGCCGCCGATTGCCGGTAGGCGGCCGATGTCACGATGAGCGTGACGAGCTTCTTCACGTCCCAGCCCGACTCGCGAAACTCGACGGCCAGCCAGTCGAGCAGTTCGGGATGCGACGGCGGCTGCGCCTGCGACGCCGAAGTCGTCGGCCGTCTCGACGAATCCGGCGCCGAAGAACTCCTGCCAGAATCGGTTGACGATGACGCGCGCGAACAGGGGGTTGGTGCGATCGACCATCCAGCGCGCCAGCCCGAGCCGGTTCGCGGGCAACCCCGCGGGCATCGGCGGCAGGAACGAGGGGGTGGCGGCCGCGATCAACTCCCGCGGCTGATCGTACATGCCGCGAAACAGGAGCGGCGCCGCCGGCTTCGAATCGGTCCGCTCTTCGACCACCATCGCGGTGTTCGACCGCAGCTCGATCTCGCGATGCTCGGCGCTGACGCGCGTGAAGTCTGCCGACAGTTTCCGGTAGGCGGTATCGCGATACGCGAGGTAATAGCGCTTCAACGCCTCTTTTTCGGCGGCCGACCATGCGGTGACGGCCTTCGGCGCGGCCACGGCCGCGGCCGGCCACGAGGCGGCCATCCGCGCCTCTTCTTCTGTAATGACGCGATTGAAGACGCGGAATTCGGCGAGGGATCCGTCGAGACCCCGTTCGCCGGTCGCAGACGCCCCAAGCGACACCGGCTCCGCGTTTCTGACGCTGCCCTTCAGCTCGGGCGCAATCGTCGAATCCTGATTGCCGTAAGCGCCACGCTCGATGGCCATCCGGGTGCCGTTCAGGTAGAACGCATAGCCGTTCTCGGTTTTGCTGCCGTCGTAGACGAATGTCAGGTGATTCCAGGCACCGGCTTTCACGGGCTTGTTGTACGGCGCCAGCGCGCGTATCGCTTTGCCTTCGACGTCGATCAATCGCAGCCGCGCGACGCCTTCGTCGATCTCGAACGCCCAACCCGTCGCCGGCACCGGCGGCGTGCTCGCAGAATCGCCCGCGGTCAACTGGCTGGCAATCACCTGCGCCTGTGAGCCGCCGGTTTGCCCTGGATGCAGGGTAATCTTCGGAAGGAACACCCAGGCGGTCATCGAAAACGGCGCGTCACCCGACACGTCGATGCCGGGCAATTTCAGCGGAGCACGGCCGTCGAACTTCAACGACGGCATCCCTGTCCAGGGAGAGGCCTCGTCCACCGTCAGGCCCGACTCGAGCGGCAGCGAGCTCTCGGCGCCGGCTCGCCGAACACGTACGGCATTCGCGGCTGCCGACACGGCAAGCACTTCCGCATCGCCGAGCGGATCGCCGACCTTCCGCCGCTCTGCTGATGACACCCACGCGTCGAATCGCGCATTCGGCGCCGCGAGCGCGGCGTTCATCCTCGACCGCAGGGATTTCCGGAGCGCGTCCAGCTCGAGCCATCGCGCACGATCACGTTCGTGGGGCACGGTCACGATCGGCGGCGGGTCCGGCCGGTTGTTGTCCATCACGCGCTCGGTCGTGTTGTTGAAAAACGCCTCGAGCGCGTAGTGGTCCTTCTGCGTAATCGGATCGAACTTGTGGTCGTGACACGTGGCGCAGCCCACCGTCAATCCCAGGAACACCGTGCCCGTGGTGTCGGCCCGATCCTTGATGTACTGAAAGCGGACCTCTTCCTCGATGATGCCGTTCTCGTTGGTCGTGGTGTTGCTGCGCACGAATCCCGTCGCGACGAGCTGATCGAGCGTCGGATTCGGCAGCAGGTCGCCGGCGAGCTGCTCGACGGCAAATCGATCGAACGGCATGTTGGCGTTGAAGGCGCCCACCACCCAGTCTCGGTACGGCCAGATGCCGCCACGATAGTTGTCGTAGTGAAGACCGTTCGTGTCGCCGTAGCGCGCCGCGTCGAGCCAGTAGCGCGCGCGGTGCTCGCCGTAGTGTGGCGACGCGAGGAGCCGGGCCACGACCCTGGCGTACGCGTCCGGCGACGAATCCTCCACGAACGCGGCGACCAGGCCGGGCTCGGGAGGCAGCCCCGTCAAGTCGAGGGAGAGACGGCGAACCAGCGCGCGGCGCTCGGCCTCGGGATTGGGCGTCAGCCCCGCCTGCTCGATTTTCGCCAGCAGGAAGCGATCGACGGGCGTGCGAACCCACTTCAGGTCGTTCACCGGCGGCAGGGCCGGCCGCACCGGCGCGACGAACGCCCAGTGCTGGTTCCATCTGGCGCCCTGCTCGATCCAGCGCCGGATGGTTTCTTTCTGCTCATCGGTGAGGGTCTTGTGCGTCGAGACGGGCGGCATCCGCCGGGCGGGGTTCTCCTCGATGATCTTTCGGTACACCAGGCTCTCATCCGGCTTGCCCGGCACGATCGGCGCACCAGTCTGGCGCGCCGCTAACGTCTCCTCATGGATGTCGAGCCGCAGGTTCGCCTTGCGCGTGGACTGGTCGGGGCCGTGGCAGACGAAGCAGTTGTCCGACAGGATCGGACGGATCTCGCGCTGAAAATCGACGACGTTCGCGGGAACCGCTCGTGGCGGGGCCTGCCCGCGCTGAGCCGCGGGAAAACGGATCCCGGAACCGTTTTCGAGGGTCCCTGCCAGGACGGCCCCAATCGACAGTGTGATGAGCGCAACGCAGGCGATCGAACGAACCCATCGAAGGTGACGAGCCTTCACGAGCCCTCCTCGGAGGGGATCGTACGCGAAAGCGAAGGATGGAGCACGAAGAAAAGGCGCCCTGACAGCGAAACGGGCGAGCCGAAACCGGCTCGCCCGCAGTGTTGCCCTACTTTTCGTTGGTGCGTTAGAAAAGGAACCTGCCGCCGAACCGAATCGTGCGCTCGGTCAGGGCCAGAATGTCGGTGATGCGTCCGAAGTTCGCGTTGCCGAGGGTGCCGTTCGGATTCGCGTAGTGCGCGATGTTGAGCGCGTTGAAGAAGTCCGCACGAATTTCGGCGCGCTTTGTGCCCACGCGGATGATCTTCACGATCGACGCGTCGAGGTTGTAGTACGCCGGACCGGTCAGGAGACCGCGCCGTTCGACGTTGCCCCACGTATTCTGCGCGGGGGCCGAGAAGACCGTCGTGTCGAACCAGGGATCGCTCTGGCCGATGCCGCCGAGCACGTTGGGTTTGCCGCTGGCGTCTGGCGTCTGGCTGTTGCCGGGCGCACGCAGTGTCGTCGCACTGGCGGTGAAGTCGACTGGTGTGCCCGAGATCGCCGAGAACACGCCGGTGACCTGCCAATCGCCGAGGATCTTGCCCATCGCACCCTCACGGACCCACCTGCCGTCCGGACCCCACGGCAGCAGGTACAGGAAGCTGCCGGCGTAGCTGTGCGTGGAATCGTTGCTCGTCCGCTGCCAGCTTCGCTCGATATCGGCCGGCGTCGGGATCGTCCCGCCAGTACCGTCGCCATTGATGTAGCTGTATCCGCGCCCAAACGTGTACGAATTGGTCAAGAGCAGGCCACCTCGCATGCGGCGGTCGACCTTGATCTGCAGCGAGTTGTATTGTGACTTCACCGGAATCGGTGTCGTGCTCGCCGCGGTGCGGCCGTATTGCGCACGAAGCGGCCGCCCGGCCTCGTCGGCGCCGAGTGTGTACCCGGCGTTGAGATCGATGCTCTGCAGGATGTGCGCGCCGCGATTGCCGACGTAGGCCACTTCGGCCGTGAACCCGCCGCGAAGGGCTCGCTGATAGGCGACGTTCCACGAGTGCAGCTGCCCCTCGTACCGATCGACCGGCACCTCGGCCAACGCTTCTGCGCGCAGGGCCGTCGCGTCCAGGATACCGTTGCTGGGAATCGCGACAACCACCGGGGCCGGCATGCCAATCGCCAGCGCGCCGGCGGCCGCGAAGCCGTTCGCGGCGGTCAGCTGCTGAGTTTGCCTGATTGGATAGTCCTGGCCGTAGGAGCTCGGCCAGGGCAGCGCGCTGACGCCGTAGCCCGCACGCAGCACGTTGTCTTCCGCCACGCGCCAGGAAATGCCCGTGCGCGGGTTGAAGTTCTTCCAATAGGTCTTCACGCCCAGGTTCTCGGGCACGTCGCCATGTCCCGCCACGCGCACCGTGTTGTTGCTGGGGTTGTAGCTCATCTGGCCACCCTTCGCGGTGTATCCCACGAGAGGCGTATAAACCTCGTGACGCAGGCCGAGGTCGACCGTGATGTCCGGGTGCATCTGCCACTTGTCGTGGATGTAGCTGTAGACGCTCTTGTGCGTGCCGCCCCGGTGCAGCGTTTCGTTGACGATGCCTCGCTCGACAAACGACGGCACGTCGAGCATAAACGACGCGAGCGAGTTGGCGAACCCGTTCACGGCCGCGCTGTCGGTCGAGAGCGCCGTCTGCCCGCCGCGGAACTGCCACGACGCGCGCGGGTGCGCCACCTGATCCAGCAGGTGACGGTTCATGCGCAGGTCGCCACCGATCTTCACGGTGTGGTTGTTCCAGATCTTGGTCGCCGTCGTCGAGATCGTCGTCGTGCTCTCTTCGCGATCCCACGGCAGCGACGTCTCGAAGCCGATGAGGTAATCGTTGTAGCCGCCGACGTTGATCGTGGTGATGCCGCTCGTGAAGGCGTTGAGGTTGATCCCCTTGATGCCGAGATCCTGCGAGGTCGTCGTGCCGTAGTCCTCGGCAATCGCCTCGTTGTGGTGGTGCGTGCGGCCGAAACGCACCTCCTGCACCAGGGTCGAGGACCAGACGCGGTTGTAGGTCACGCCCACGCTCTCGGTTGGATTGGTTCCGGTACCCGCAAACGGTTTGAGACCGCCGTAGATGCCGAACGTGGCCGGGTCTTTCGTCCTGGCGTTCTGCTTGCTGTAGCGCACGTTCACCAGGTCGTTGGCCCCGGCCTGCCAGGTGACCTTGATGTCGCCCTGATTCGTGCGCTTCTCGCGGACGTACGCCTGTTCGTAGTTGATCGCTCCGACGGGCGCGCCGGGAATGTTCGGCATCGGGATCTTGCTGATCAGCTCGCGCGCGATCGAGCTCATGCGGTTCAAGGGAATCTGGTTGTTCGCAAACTGCGTGCGCCCGCTGCCGTCGGCGGCGCCCGTGGCCGGGTCGTAAATCCTGGTCGGCGCCGAGCTGAAATCGCCGTTCCTGAAGGCGGCTTCCGGCACGTGACCGCGGGTCAGACGTCCGCTGTCGTCGTTGGTCCGGACGTAGTCGCCGAAGAAGAACAGCTTGTTGGTCTTGATCGGTCCGCCGAGCGTGAAGCCGACCTGCATGTACTTCGCCTCTGCCGGGGCGAGCTGCGAGAACGGGTTGCGCGCCACCGTGGCTTCGGTGTTGCCGAAACTGAACAGCGAGCCGCGGAGCTGGTTCGTGCCGGTCTTCAACGTGACGTTGGTCACCGCGCCGCCGGCGCGTCCGAACTCGGCGTCGTAGTTGCTGGTCGTCACGGCCACGGTCTCAATCGCTTCGGCGGAAGGAATCATGAATGCGAGGTTGCCGCCGTTGTCGCTGTTGTCCGCGCCTTCCAGCTGCACGTTGTTCGACTGCCGTCCCTGGCCGTTGATGTTGCTCGAGAGGCTGTCCTGCGAGTTGTAGAACTCCGAATGCGGCCGGAACGGACGCGACGCGCCCGGCACGGTGATGAGCAGCGCCTGGAAATTCCGGTTGAACCCCAGCGGCATCTGTGTGATCTGCGTGCTCTCGATGATGCGCCCCGTGTCGGTGCGGTCGGTCTGCAGCATCGGCGCCTCGCCGGTGACGATGACCGATTCTTCGAGCGTGCCGACCGCCAGCGAGATTTCGACGCGAATCGTGGTGTTGACGCTCACCTCGACGTTCTCGCGCGTGAACTTCTTGAACCCGATGAGCTCGCCTTCCACGCGATACGTGCCGGGCGGCGTGTTCGTGAAGGTGTAGGCACCCGCCTGATTCGACGTGGTCGTGCGGCTGATGTTCGTGCGCGTTTCGGTCGCGGTAATCGTCGCCCCTGGAATTGCGGCACCGCTTTCGTCGGTGACGTTCCCGAGCAACGTGCCGACCGCCACCTGCGCGGTCGTGTGGGCTGGCGCGAAGAGAATCCCAAGCACCGCGAGTGTCGAGATTACGCGCAGCGGGAAGCGTGTACCTGTCATCGCTCTTCTCCTTGTGGGATCGAGATGGCAACGCTCGCGCCCTGAGCGGATCCTGCACCACGCTCTGCGCCGATCGTCGCAGCGGCCAACGGCATTTATGGTTCTGTACTGAGAAATATAGGGGAGACCGGCGCCCTAATCCAGTGCAATTTCAATGGGATAGCGCCAAGGCGATCCAACGTTTTGAAGTGGCGAGGGCGTGTGCAGGAATGGATCGCAGATCGGCGGGATTCACATTTCTGGATCGGGCGGGCCACTGTAAAGTGACCCGCCCGTCGCAGGTCAGAACAGGAAACGCCCGCCGAACCGAATCGTGCGCTCGGTCTGCGCCAGGATGGCGGTGATGCGGCCGAAGTTTGCGTTGCCGAGCGTGCCGTTGGGATTCGCGTAATGCGAGATGTTGAGCGCGTTGAAGAAGTCCGCTCGAATCTCAGCCCGCCTCGTTCCGACCCGGATAACCTTCACGATTGAGGCGTCGAGGTTGTAGTACGCGGGCCCGGTCAGGAGACCGCGACGCTCGACGTTGCCCCATGCGGTACCGACCGGCGCCGAAAACACCGACGTGTCGAACCAGAGGGCGCCCGATCCGATACCCCCGAGCACGTCCGGCGTTCCCGTGGCATTGGGCGTATTCGAGTTGCCGGGCGCGCGCAGGCCGGCGGCATTCGCCGTAAAGTCGATCGGCGTGCCAGAGATGGCCGACACGACGCCCGTCACCTGCCAGTCACCGAGCACTTTTCCGATCGCGCCCTCGCGCATCCACTTGCCGTCCGGTCCCCAAGGAAGCATGTAGACGTAGCTGCTGACGAAGCTGTGCGTCGAGTCGAACGTCGTCCGCTGATAGCCGCGCTCCGGATCCGCCGGTGTGGAGATCGTGCCGGCGCCGTCTCCGTTGGCGAAGCTGTACGCGCGTCCGAACGTGTACGAGTTGGTCAGGAGCAGGCCGCCCCGCATGCGGCGGTCGAGCTTCACCTGCATCGAGTTGTATTCCGATCTGGTCGGCTGCGGGCTCGACGTGTCGGCGGTTCTGTTGTATTTGGTGAAGAGCGGCCGGCCGGCATTGTCGGCGCCAATGACGAGACCCGCATTCATGTTGTAGGCCGACATAATGTCGTGACCGCGATTGCCGACGTACGCGATCTCCGCGGTGAACCCCCCGGGAAGAATGCGCTGATACGCCACGTTGAACGAGTGCAGCGTACCTTCCGTCCTGTTCGGATCGATCACATCCAGGGCTTCTGCCCGCAGCGGCGTGGCATCGAGGATCCCTGACGCCGGAATCGGCACCAGCGCCGGGAGTGGCATGCCGGTCGCCAGATTGACGGTCGTCGGTGCAAAGCTGTTGGCCGGTGTGATCTGCTGAACCTGGCGGATCGGGTAGGCCTGGCCCCATGAGCTCGGCAACCCGAGCGCGCTCACGCCGTAGCCTGCACGCAACACCGTCGCGTCGTTGGGGCGCCACGATATGCCGGTACGAGGGCCGAAGTTCTTCCAGTTCATCTTCACGCCAAGGTTCTCGGGAATGTCGCCATATCCCGCGACGCGAATGATGTTCGTCTCAGGGTCGTAGGTCGCCTGCCCGCCCACGGGCGTGTATCCCACGAGCGGAAAATACAGCTCATGGCGCAGTCCGAGATCGAGTGTCACGTCGGGACGCACCTGCCACTTGTCCTGCACATAGGTGTACATGGCCTTGTGCGTGCCACCGCGATGAATGTCAATGGTGTTGTCCAGGTCGAGCAGTCCTCTTTCAATCCCGTTCGGCACGTCCAGCATCAATGCCGCGAGCGAATTCGCATAGCCGTTGACGGCGGCTGTGTCGGTGCTGAGCGCCGTCTGGTTGCCGCGGTACTGGAAGCGCGCGCGAGGATGATTCACCTGGTCGAGCAGATGCCGGTTCGAGCGCAGGTCGCCGCCGACTTTCATCGTGTGATTGCCCCAGATCTTCGTGGCGGTCGTCGACACGGTCCACGTGCTCTCTTCGCGATCCCACGGCAGCGACGTCTCGAAGCCGATCAGGTAATCGCTGTAGCCGCCGACGTCGAGCGTCGTGATGCCGCTGGTAAAGTCGTTCAGATTGATGCCTCTGATGCCGAGATCCGCTGAGGTCGTCAATCCATAGTCCTCGCCGATCGCCTCATTGTGATGATGCGTACGGCCGAACCGAACCTCCTGCACCAGTGTCGCCGACCAGACTTTGTTGTACGTGCCGCCAACACTCTGCGTCGGATTGGTGCCCGTTCCAGCAAATGGTTTGAGGCCGCCGTAGATGCCGAAGATCGCCGGGTCCTTCGTGCGAGCGTTCTGCTGGCTCCACCGCACAGATACCAGATCGTTCTGCGCCACCTGATACGTGATCTTGACGTCGCCCTGGTTCGTCCGCCGTTCCCTCACGTACGGCTTTTCGTAGTTGATCGCGCCGACCGCCGCGCCCGGGATGTTTGGCATCGGAATATTGTTGATAAGACTGCGCGCGATGGAGCTGATGCGGTTGGCCGGGATCTGGTTGTTCGGAAACTGGAGACGGCCGGTGCCGTCCGCGTTGCCGGTCGCTGGATCGTAAATGCGTGTCGGCGCCGCGCTGAAGTCGCCGTTGCGGAATGCGGGCTCCGGCACGTGCCCCTGCGTGAGCCGGCCGCTGTCGTCGCTGGTCCTGACGAAATCGCCGAAGAAGAACAGTTTGTTGCGCTTGATCGGCCCGCCAAATGTAAAGCCGCTCTGCATGTACTTGCCGTCCGCCGGTGGCAGGCTCGAAAACGGGTTGCGGGACACGGTCGCCTCGGTATTGCCGAAGACGAAGCCCGACCCGCTGAACGCGTTCGTGCCGGACTTGATGGTGACGTTGGTCACCGCGCCGCCGGCTCGTCCGAACTCCGCGTCGTAGTTGCTGGTGGCCACTGAGACGGTTTCAATCGCCTCCGCGGAGGGGATGTAGAAAGCAAGACTCCCGCCGTTGTCGCTGTTGTCCGCACCTTCGAGCTGCACGTTGTTGACCTGTCGCGACTGACCATTGACGTTGCTCGACAGGCTTTCCTGCGAGTTGTAGAACTCCGAGTGTGGACGGAACGGACGCGAGGCGCCCGGCACGGTGATGAGTAGCGCCTGGAAGTTCCGGTTGAACCCCAGCGGCATCTGCGTGATCTGCGTGCTTTCGATGATGCGCCCCGTGTCGGTGCGGTCGGTCTGCAGCATCGGCGCTTCGCCGGTGACGATGACCGATTCTTCGAGCGTGCCGACCGCCAGCGAGATTTCGACGCGGATCGTCGTGTTGACGCTCACCTCGACGTTCTCGCGCAGGAATTTCTTGAACCCGACGAGCTCGCCTTCGACGCGGTACACACCGGGCGGTGTGTTGTTGAACGTGTACGCGCCGGATTGATTCGACGTCGTCGTGCGGCTGATATTGGTTCGTGTATCGGTCGCCGTGATCGTCGCGCCGGGAATCGCGGCGCCGCTTTCGTCGGTGACGTTGCCGAGCAGCGTACCGACGGCAACCTGGGCAGTAGCGGGCTCTGTCATACAGAAACTGCCAATCAGGGCGAGCAGGATGACGATGAACGGACGCCGTGAACTAGTCATCGTTCTTCTCCTATCTGTAGCGGCGGGTTAATTTCGGTACGCCAATATAGGCGACCCGCCGAGCGCGATCCAGCGTAAACTCGCGCGATCTGACCCTTACAGGATGGCCCCATGATCATCAAGAGACGTGAGCTTTTGCGCCTCATTGGTACGGGATCGCTGCCGTTGGTGGCCGGAAAATGGCCTGCGGCGTCAGCTCAGACCCCTGCGAGAAAGTACGAGCTGCTCCTGAAGGGGGCACGGGTCATCGATCCGTCTCAGGCATTCAATGCGATCGCCGACGTAGCGGTCGCGGGCGGAAAGATTGCCGCAATCGCCCGGGACATCGATGCTCGCGATGCCGACCGCACGGTTCCCGTTACCGGCCAACTCGTCACGCCAGGGCTGGTCGACCTGCATACACACGGGTTCGCCGGCATTTCGCACTGGGGAGTGAACCTCGATCAGTACTGCATCGCCCGCGGCGTCACGACTGCCGTCGATGCCGGCACGTCCGGCTCCGACAGCTTCGAAGGTTTTCGCCGGCTCGTCATCGAGCCGTCTCGAACCCGCGTTCTCGCGTTCCTCAACATCTCGCGTGTGGGCCTGATCGGCCAGCCGGGCGAACTGGTGGACACGCGAATGATCGATGCACCCTCGGCACTTCGAGTCGCGAAAGACCACGCGGACGTCATCGTCGGGATCAAAGTCCGATGCAGTGAGAACTATTCCGGTCCGAACGATTTGGCCGCCGTTCGTGCGGCGCGCTCCGTTGCCGACCAGATCGGCAAGCCCATCATGATCCATGTGGGAAGTCCGCACTCGCCGATGGAACAGATTCTCGAACTGGCGACACGCGGCGACATCGTGACCCATGCGTTTCGCCGAGGCGGCACCGGCGGCGTCATCGGTCCCGACGGTCGAGTGTCCGGCTACATCCGGCGCGCGGCCGATCGTGGCATCCTCTTCGACGTGGGCCACGGGAGCGGCAGCTTCTCGTTTGCCGCCACTGAAGCGGCGCTGAAGGAGAACTTTCCGCCGACATCCATCAGCAGCGACATCCATGCGTACAGCGTGCTTGGCCCCGTGTTCGACCTTCCCACGACCATGACCAAGATGCTGCTACTCGGCATGCCGCTCGAGAAGGTCGTCGAGTTGGCGACGGTCACGCCCGCTCGAGCCATCAGCCAGCCGCAGGAGGTGGGGTCGCTCAAACCCGGAAGCCCGGCCGATATCGCCGTGTTCGATCTCGTTCAGGGAAGCTTTTCGCTCGTGGATTCGCAGGGAGACACGCGGAAAACCACGCAGAAACTCGTCCCTGTTCTGGCCCTTCGTCAGGGACGGATTCCCTGATAAATCGGCGGCGTGACATGTCATAATCGAGCATTCCGCAAGCGAGGTGAAACCATGAAGCGCCATGTGTTCGTTGCGATCTGGCTGGGCAGCGTCACCATCGCCGTGTCTGCGCAGGCCCCGCAGCCGAAGCCGCAGGCCGGTCCTCTCGTCGACTCCTCGCGTCTCCTTGTACAGATTGAGCAAACCCCCGCGGGGACGACGAGGGTCTATGGGGACCCCGCTCAACCGGGGATGTTTGTCAGCCGGGTGCTTCTCCGGCCGAACGCGAAAACCCGCCCGCATTACAACGACCAGGATCAAATTGTCACGGTGCTCAAGGGCACCTGGTGGGTCGGCAAGGGCGAAGTGTTCAGACAGGATCGACTGGTGGCCGTTCGCGAAGGCGGGCTGATGTTTCTGCCTGCCAAGCTGGCCTACTACGATGTCGCGGGCAGCGGCGAGGTGATCCTGCAAATCACGGGTGTCGGGCCGGTCAAATCAACGCACGCCGAACTGGACGCCGCTGGCAAGCCGGTCCCGGCCGGTGGTCCATATCCAGAGGACATGCAGGAAGGCGGAGGCCGGCGCCGCCGCTACGCGTTGGCCGTCCAGGATGTGAACAATGTGGACCCCGACAATCCGGATCCTCCGCGCGGGACACAGACACAACAGCCGGATGATCCGGACAATCCGGATCCACCGCGCGGGACGCAGACACAGCAATCCGAAATAGCAATCTGAATTGGTAGATGGCATGACAGGGCTGAAGCCCTGTGCCACCGAAAACAAATCGGCCAAACAAAAAGGGCTGCCGCGCGATCGCGGCAGCCCTTTTTCGTGAGTGGTATTGCGACTACGCGTTGACGATCTGCGGAATCAACGTGCCGTAGACATCGGTCAGACGCATGTTGCGACCGTTGTAGAGGTACGTGAGCTTCGTGTGGTCGAGACCGAGCAGGTGCAGCATCGTCGCGTGCAGGTCGTGATACGAAATCGGCTGCTCGCCGGTCTTGTACCCGAACTCGTCGCTCGAGCCGATTGACTGCCCGCCCTTGACGCCCGCGCCCGCCATCCAGACCGTCATGACGCCCGGGTTGTGATCGCGGCCGACGCCGCGCTGCGAAATCGGCATGCGGCCGAACTCGCCGTGCCAGATCACCAGCGTGTCGTCGAGCAGGCCCGCGCGCCTTGAGGTCGGTGAGCAGCCCGGCGATCGGCACATCCGATTCCTTCGCGTGCTGGCCGTGATTCGAGCGGATGTTCGAATGCGCGTCCCACGTGTCGGTGTTCTGGTTGCCCATGCCGCCCTGGAACAACTGCACGAAACGGACGCCGTGTTCGACGAGCCGGCGCGCGAGCAGACACTGGCGGCCGAACGGCTCGGTGATCGCTTCGTCGAGGCCGTACAGCTTCTTGGTGGCTTCCGACTCGCTGCCGATGTCGATCGCCTTCGGCGCGCACCCCTGCATGCGGTACGCGAGCTCGTACGACGAGATCCGGGCCGACAGATCCGTGGCGCCCGGGAACTTCTCCATGTCGAGCTCGTTGAGCTTCGACAGCAGATCCAGACGATTGCGCTGCGTTTCCGGCGTCATTCCCGCGACCGGCTTCAGGTCGACGATCGGATCGCCGCTCGCGCGGAAGAGCGTTCCCTGATACGCAGCCGGCATGTAGCCTGCGCTCCAGTTGGTCGGACCGCCGATCGGTCCTCCCCTGGGGTCGGCAATCACGACGAACGCCGGCAGGCTGGTGCTTTCGGTGCCAAGACCATACGAAATCCACGAACCGGCGCTCGGGAATCCCACCCGGATCTGCCCCGACTGCATCTCGTAGTGCGCCTGCACGTGATCGTTCGAGCGGCCGAACACGGAGTGGATGAACGCGATGTCGTCCACGTGCTGGCCGAGGTTCGGGAACACCTCGGACACCAGTTTTCCACTCTGTCCGTAACGCTTGAACTCGAACGGGCTCGGCATCAGCGGCCCGGGATAACCCTGCCGGACGACGACGTCGCCATGGATCTTGTCGTCGATCGGCTGGCCCGCGTACTTGACGAGGCCTTCCTTGTAGTCGAAGAGGTCGACCGCGCTCGGACCACCGCTCATGAAGAGCGAGATCACCGCCTTCGCACGAGGCTTGAAATGCGGCGGCTTCAGTGCGTACGGATTGTCCCCCAGCGGCTTCGCCGCGCAGGCGTCGGCGATTTCCGCCGCGAGCAGCCCCTGCGAGTTGAGCATGTGCGCGAGCGCCACGCCGCTGACGCCACCGCCGGCTCGCCACAAGAATTCACGACGCGACCAGAAATATTTCATGTTGTGCACGGCGTCACCTCATGTAAAGGAATTCGCTGAGGTTCAACAGAACGTGAGTGAAATCAACCAGGGTACCGGCCTTCACCTTTTCGAGCGCCAGCTTCTTCTCCAGATCGGTCGCGGGTCTGCCGAGCGCGTACTGATACCCGAGATCGATCTGTTTCACCGGGTCGCTCGTCTCGCTCACGATCCGTTCGGCGAGCAGTTCGGCCTCGCGGAGCACGAACGGATTGTTGAGCAGCGTCAACGCCTGCGTCGGCACCGTCGACACGTTGCGGGCCCCGGCCGTGAGGTTCATGTCCGGATGATCGAACGTTTCGAACATCGGATACGGCAGCGAGCGCCGCTGGTAGATGTAGACGCTGCGGCGCCAGGTAGCCGGCCCATCGGGCTGGTTGTCCCACCGCCCCTTGGTCTGTTCGGTAACCAGAATCTCCTTCGGCACGTTCGGGAAGAACGCCAGCCCGCCCATCGTCAGGTTGATGTTGCCGGCGACCTGGAGCATCGCATCGCGAATCGTCTCGGCGTCGAGCCGCTGCGGACGATACCGCCACATCAGCCGGTTTTCCGGATCGGCCTTCACGTTGCCGCCGTGATCGAACACGGACGCCATCTGATAGGCCTCGGACGTCATCATGAAGCGATGGAGCTGCTTCATGCTCCAGCCGCGCTTGGTGAACTCGACGGCGAGATAGTCGAGCAGCTCCGGATGCGTCGGCTGCTCGCCCATCTTGCCGAAGTTGTCGAGCGTGGCCACGATGCCGCGACCGAAGTGGTGGTGCCACACACGGTTGACAATGACGCGCGCGGTCAGCGGGTTGTCGTTCGATCCGAGCCACTCCGCGAGCGCGAGGCGCCGTCCCGACGTGCGGCCATCGGGCCGCGGAATCTCGGTCGGATGCTCGCCGTGCAGCGCCACGCTCAGGAAGCCCGGCTTCATCAACGAGCCCCGGCTTTCCGGATCACCCCGAATCAGGAAATGCGTGGGCGGCGGCTCATACTTGCCGGGGCCCTCCTGGAGGTACGTGCCGTCTGGCCTGTCGGGTGGCGGGAGCCGGCATTTCGGACAGCCGATCGTCTCGTCCCCGCGTCCCATCGGCGCGAAGCGCCAGTCGCCGTCCGTAATGATCTCCGCCATCGGCGGCACCTTCGGCCGCTGCTTCTCGATGACCGCAATCTGCGAGGTGAGCTCTTTCTTCTGAGCCCGCTCCTCGGGCTTCATCATCTTCTCGATTTGTTCCGGGGTCCCTCCGCCGCCACCGGTCAGCACCTGCGTTGCGAGCAACTGCTCGCCAGGCGTACGCTCCGCTTCGGGCTTGAACACGGCGCGCTGCACGTTCTCCGGATATTCCTTCTTGATGTAGGCCGCGCGGAGCTCGTCGCGGTACGGCTTCTCGATCGCGGAGATCTTGTCGCGGACCGCTTCGATCTTCTCGTCGACGTCCTTGTTCTTCTTCAGGTACGCTTCGGCTTCGGTGCGCGACGCCACCAGCGGCCAGTCGGTCTCGACCCACCCGTTGATCGCCGCCGCCATCGAGTAATAGTCCTTCTGCGCGATCGGGTCGAACTTGTGGTTGTGGCAACGCGCGCAGTTGACGGTCATCCCCATCACGCCGCGGCCGAGCGTCGCGATCAAATCGTCGACGTAGTCCCAGCGGCGTTCCGGATTGTCTTTTTCGCGGAACAGCACGCGCGGCCCCGCGCGGAGGAAGCCGGTGGCGATCAGCGTTTCGTGGGTGACGTGGTCGAGCTCGTCGCCCGCGATCTGCTCCTTCAGGAACTGGTTGTAGGGCTTGTCCTGGTTGAGCGCGTTGATGACGTAGTCGCGGTACCGCCACGCGTTGGGTCGGTCGTAATCCTGCTCGAATCCGTTCGAGTCGGCATAGCGGGCGACGTCGAGCCAGTGACGGCCCCAACGTTCGCCGTACTGCGGCGACGCGAGCAGCTTCGTGATCAGCTTGTCCCACGCATCGTCGGACCGATCTGCGACGAACGCGTCGACGTCCGCCGGCGACGGCGGCAGACCGATCAAGTCGATGTAGGCGCGGCGGATGAGCGTGCGCTTGTCGGCGCGCGGGGCCGCCACGAGCTTCTTCTCAGCGCGTGTCGCCTCGAGGAACCGATCGATCGGGTGTGAGAACTCGGTTTTCGCCACGACCGGCGGCGTCTTCTGCACCGGCAGCTTGAACGCCCAGTAGTTGCGCTGCTCCGGCGTCAGCTCCATGTTCTCGAGCGCGGCGATCGCGCTCGTCGCCGGTTTCGCGGTCGGCGTCGCCGACGCGTCCCACGGCGCGCCCGCGTCGATCCAGGCCTTGAAGGCCGCGACCTCTTCGGGCTTCAGCTTGTCGCCCTGCATCGGCATCTTGATCGCGTCGAGGTGCGCGACCGCGCGATACAAGCGGCTCTGCTCGGAGTTGCCGGGTGTCACCGCCGGCCCATGCGCGCCGCCGCGCAGCGCGCCTTCACGGGTGCGCAGGTCCAGCTTGGACAGTTGCATCGATTCGCCGTGGCAGTTCCAGCACGACCGCTCCATGATCGGCTGAATGTCCCTGGCGAAGCTGACCGCTGGTGCGTCCCACGCGGCGCCCTGGTCGATCCACGCCTTGATGGCCGCCACTTCGGCCGGCTTCAGCGGATCGCCCTCCATCGGCATGACCGGCTGGTCCAGGCCGGCCACCATGCGATACAGCTTGCTCTTCTCGGAGTCGCCGGCCACGATGACCGCGCCGTGCTCGCCGCCCCGCATCGCCGCCTCGCGATTGCTGAGATCGAGCTCAGCCAGCTTGAGGTCGCCGCTGTGGCAGGCCGCACAGTTCTTTTCGAGAATGGGCTGGATGTCGCGGGCGAACGTCACCGCCGGGGGTGCGGCCGCCGTTGGACCGGGCGCCTGCGCATTGGGCAGCGCCGTAAGGAAAGCGATGGCGAAGATGCCGAGAGTGATGGAGGAGACGCGTCGCATTTACCTCTCTCCTTCGTGTTTACGCCGTTATCTGCGGTATCAACGTTCCGTAGACGTCGGTCAGTCGCATGTCGCGCCCGTTGAAACGATACGTCAGCTTCTTGTGGTCGAGACCGAGCAGGTGCAGGACGCTCGCGTGCAGGTCGTGATACGAGATCGGCTGCTCCTGCGCCTTGTACCCGAAGTCGTCGCTCGACCCGATCACCTGGCCGCCCTGGATCCCCGCGCCGAACATCAGCACCGTCTGGGTGCCCGGGTTGTGGTCGCGACCGACGCCGCGCTGCGAGATCGGCATGCGGCCGAACTCGGAGTGCATGATCACGAGCGTCGAGTCGAGCAGCCCGCGCGCCTTCAGATCGGTGAGCAACCCGACCGTCGGCAGATCGACCTCCGCCGCGTGCTGCGTGTGGTTGCTGAGAATGTCGCCGTGCGCGTCCCACGTGTCGGTGTTCTGGTTGCCGACGCCGCCGGCGAAGATCTGCACGAAGCGGACGCCGTGCTCCACCAGCCGGCGCGCCATCAGGCACTGCCGTCCGTACGGTTCGGTGACCTTGTTGTCGAGGCCGTACAGCTTCTTGGTCGCCTCTGACTCGCTCTTGAGATCGACCGCGTCGGGTGCGCAGCCCTGCATGCGATACGCCAGCTCGTAGGACGAGATGCGTGCGGCGAGCTCCGAGTTGCCCGGGAACTTCTGCATGTCGATCTCGTTCAACTTCGCCAGCGCGTCGAGGCGCGCGCGCTGGTCGTCGGGCGTCATGCCCGCCGGCGGCTTGAGATCGACAATCGGATCGCCCGTCGAGCGGAACAGCGTGCCCTGGTACGCGGCCGGCATGAACCCGGCGCTCCAGTCGTTCGGACCACCGAGCGGTCCGCCGCGCGCGTCGGTCATGACGACGTAGGCCGGCAGGCTCGACGAGACCGATCCCAGACCGTAGGTCACCCACGATCCGACGGTCGGGAATCCGAGATTGATCTGCCCCGTCTGCATCTCGTAGGTGCCCTGCACGTGGTCGTTGGAGCGACCGAAGACCGATCGCAGGAACGCGATCTCGTCGACGTGCTGAGCCAGATGCGGAAAGATTTCGGAGACTTCGATGCCGCTCCGCCCGTACTTCTTGAACGAGAACGGGCTTGGCATCAACGGGCCGGGGAATCCCTGGCGGACGATGACGTCACCGTGGACCTTCCCATCGATCGGCTCGCCGGCGTACTTCGTGAGCGCCGGCTTCGGATCGAAGGTGTCCATCTGGCTCCAGCCGCCACCCATGAAGAGCGAGATGACGGCCGTGGCGCGCGGCGTGTGATGCGGCGTCTTCGGTGCGTACGGATTGCCCCCGACCGCCTTCGCCGCGCACGCGTCGACGCCCGGCGCCGCGAGCAGATTGTCGCGACCAAGCAGATAGGCCAGCGCGAGGCCGCTGATGCCGCCGCCCGACTTGAACAGGAACTCGCGGCGATCCCAGAAGTTCTTACTGCTCCGGTGCGACATCGATTACCTCAAGTACATGAACTCGTCCAGATTGAGGACGACGTGCGTAAACGATTCCAGCGAATGCGTCTTGATCAAGTCGAGGCCGATCGACGTCTCCGTCTCGGTCGCCGGCCGCGCCAGCGCCAGACGGTACGCGAGATCGACCTGCGAGTACGGATCCGACGCGTCCTGCCTGACCCGGTCGGCCAGCCATTTCGCCTGTCCGAGTACGAACGGATTGTTCAGCAGCGTCAATGCCTGCGTCGGCACCGTGGAGACGTTGCGCGCGCCGGCCGTCACGTTCATATCCGGATGGTCGAACGTGTCGAACATCGGATACGGCAGCGACCGCCGCCGATACACATACACCCCTCTCCGCCAGGCCGCGGGACCCTCTGGACTATTTTCCCATTTGCCGCGGAATTGGCCTACAAGAATGTCCGCGGGAATGAACGGGAAAATGGGCTCTCCGCCGACGGCCAGATTGATGTTGCCACCCACCGCCAGCATGTTGTCCCGCACGATTTCGGCCTCGAGCCGCTGGGGCCGGTACCGCCAGAGATAGCTGTTTTCCAGGTCATTTTTCACGTTTTCCGGGCTGTCGTAGACCGAGGCCATCTGATAGGCCTCCGACATCATCATCAGCTTGTTCGCCTGCTTGATGCTCCACCCGCGGTTCATGAACTCGACCGCCAGCCAGTCGAGCAACTCCTGATGGGTTGGCGGCTCGCCCATCTTGCCGAAATTTTCGAGCGTCGCGACGATGCCCCGGCCGAAGTGCTTCTGCCAGAGGCGATTCACGATGACGCGGGCCGTCAGCGGATTCTGCGGCGAGGCGATCCAGCGCGCCAGCGCGAGCCGGCGGCCGCTCGTGTTGCCGTCGGGCCGTGGAATCTCGGTCGGGAAATCGCCGTGCACCGCCACCTGAATGAATCCCGGCTTCATCTGCGAGCCGTGGCTCTCGACGTCGCCGCGAATCAGGAAGTAGGACGGCGGCACTTCGTACTTGCCGTCGCGATGGACGTAGCTGCCGGGGAACGGCGGCGGAATCCTGCACTTCGGGCAACTGACGACGTTGTCGCCTTCGCCAAGCGGCGAGAAGCGATGATCGCCATCGGTGGCGATCTCGATCATCGGCAGCGGCTTCGGCCGCTCCTTCTCGATCGCCGCCATCTGGCCGTTCAACGCCTTCTTCCGCGCGGCTTCGTCGGGCGACAGCAGCTTGTCGATTTCGGCGGGCGACACGTTGACCGCTTCGTAGACCTGCGTCGCGAGCAGCTTCTCACCCGGCGTGCGCTCGCTCTCGGCCCTGGCCGCGGCCTTGTAGATGTGCTCGGGGAACTTCGCGCGAATCTGCTCGAGCTCGAGCTTCTCGCGGTGCGGCTTGTCGATGTCGGCGACATCCTTGCGCAGCTTCTCGAGTCGGGCGTCGATCTCCTCGTTCTTCAACAGGTAGGCTTCGGCCTCGGCGCGCGGCGCGAGCGGCACTTCGGTTTCCACGTAGCCGAAGATCGCCGCCTGCATCGAGTAGTAATCCTTCTGCGAGATCGGATCGAACTTGTGGTTGTGGCAGCGCGCGCAGTTGAGCGTGACGCCGAGCATCCCCTTGCCGATGGTGCCGAGAATCTCGTCGAGGTAGTCGAACCGCCGCTCCGGGTTGTCCTTCTCCCGGAAGAGCACGCGCGGTCCGGCGCGCAGGAATCCGGTCGCGATCATCGTCGCCGGCGTGCGGTAGTCGAGCTCGTCGCCCGCCAGCTGCTCGGTGACGAAGAGGTTGTACGGCTTGTCGTCGTTGAATGATTTGATGACGTAGTCGCGATACCGCCAGGCGTTGGCGCGGTGCACGTCGTACTCGAAGCCGGCCGAGTCGGCGTAGCGCGCGACGTCGAGCCAGTGGCGCCCGTAGCGCTCGCCGTAGTGCGGCGAGGCGAGCAGCTTGTCGATGAGCTTTTCCCACGCCTGCGGCGAGCTGTCCTTGACGAACTCCGCGACTTCGGCGGGCGACGGCGGCAACCCGAGGAGATCGAGGTACGCGCGGCGCACCAGCGTCAGCTTGTCGGCACGCGGCGCGGCCGTCAGGTTGCGCGCGACGCGCTCCTTCTCGAGGAACCGATCGATCGGATGCGTCAGATCCTTGTTGGCCACCACGGGCGGCGGGGCCTGCGCCGGCAGCTTGAACGCCCAGTAGTTGCGCTGCTCGGGCGTCAACTCCATGCGCTCGAGCGCCGCCAGCGCGCTCGCGGCAGACGCCGTCGTCGCGGCGGCCGGCGCCGCGTCCCACTGCGCGCCCTGATCGATCCAGGTCTTGAACGCGCTGATCTCTTCCGCCTTCAGCTTGTCCCCCTGCATCGGCATCTTGATCGCGTCGAGATGCGCGACCGCGCGATACATGCGGCTCTGATCGGCATTGCCGGGCACGAGCGCGGGACCATGCGCGCCGCCGCGCAGCGCGCCGTCGCGCGTGCGCAGATCGAGCTTCGACAGCTGCATCGACGCGCCGTGGCAGGTCCAGCACGAGCGCTCCATGATGGGCTGGATGTCCTTCGCGAACGTGACCGCGGCGTCCCACTGCGCGCCCTGATTGATCCAGTTCCTGAACGCCGCGATTTGATCGGGCGTGAGCGGATCGCCGCCCATCGGCATGGCCGGCTCTTCGCGGCCGGCGATCATGCGAAAGAGCTTGCTCTGATCGGCGTCGCCCGGCACGAGCGCCGTGCCGTGGTCGCCGCCGCGAATCGCCGCCTCGCGCGACCGCAGATCGAGTTTGGCGAGCTGATTGTCCGCGCCGTGACAGGAGAGACAACTCGCTTCCATCACGGGCAAGATGTCTCTGGTGAAGCTGACAGGCGCCTGCCCCGCCGCAGGCGCCTGCGCGCTCGAGACCGTGACGACGGAACTAAGCGCGACGGCCACCAGCGCGGCCGCCGCGACGAAAGTACGATTCAAAAATGAACCTCCACCGAACCTCACGAACCGACGAACTCCACGAACCTGACGAACCGACGAACCCTCTGCGCTAGAAGTCGTAGTTGAAACCGAGCTTGATGAGCGTCCCGCGCTGAATCGCGCTCGGCCGGTGATAGGTGTTCCCCATCTGCGTGACCCACGTCCTGATGGTCGCGTTGTTGGTCGCGTTGTAGATGTCCAGCCGCGGCTGGAGCACCCTGCTTCCGCCCACGCGGATGGCCTTGCGCAGGCTGAAGTCGACCTGGTTCAACGACGGATACCGCACGTCGCCGCGGTCGTTGACGATGACCGCCTGCGTGCCCTGCGTGAGCGCGACGGTGTTGTTCCCCACCGACACGGTCGTGAGCTCGGGGAATCCGCTCTGGTATTGATAGGACCCGCTGAGCGAAATGGCGTACGGGAGCTCGTACAACCCTGACATGCGGAACGACACCGGCACGTCATCGCCCTGAATGCTGCGGCTGAACTCCTTCGAGTTGGGGTTGTTGAGATCGGCCACGCCCACGTACCCGACGTTCTTGCCGACGCTGAGGCCGCCGGTCATCATCCATCGATTGCTCAACCGCTTGTTGACCGTAATGTCGCCCCCGTTGTACGTGCTGTCCATTTCGGAGTCGTTGTTCCACAGATTGTCAATCCGGCCGCGCAGCGCTGGATCCTGGTTGTAGACCGTCACCCTCTGCTGGCTGTTCGCTTCGACGACGCTCAGAGGAATGTACGTGCTGGTGGGAACGGCGACGTTCCGCACGCCGAGCTGATTGCGCTTCTCGCGGCGTGTGTAGCCGCCGGACACCACGACGTTACCCGGGAGCTGGCGCTGAAGCTCGATGGTGTACTCGTTGGCATTGGGCCAGTCGTATCCCGGCTCGTACCGGTTGCTGGTCCCCAGCGCGTAGCCTGATGACGGCCCCAGCTCGTTCAGCTGCGGGGTCAGGTCGCCGTTGCGATCGCAGCCCAGCGTGGCCGCTTCGGCGCAGCGGCTCTGAGGCAGCCACTGCCGGTTATCGCTGACGGAGCTGACGGGATTCACACGGCCGACGACCTGAACGCCGACCGGCACCACATAGCGGTTCGCGGCGAACTTCAATGCCGTCGATCCGTCGCCCATGAGGTCGTAGACCACCGAGAACCGCGGATTGACCGCCTTCCAGTCCGGTGCGCCGTTGACGGGGGCGAAACAGCGGGCGGCGATGAAATCGGTCTGCGGCTGACAGGTTTCCGGCATCCAGCCGTAGTTGGTCTCGTATCGCAGGCCGAGATTCAACGTCAGCTTGCGCGTGGGCCGCCACCTGTCCTGAATGTAGAGGCCCTGCTCGCGATCCTGCGTGACCGAGCTGACCGGCGTGTTGTACGTGTTGACGAGATCGGGAACCCCATTGCGATAGACAGCCCGCATGCCCGACGTCGAATACACGTTGCCGGTCCGCTTCGCGTAGTTGATCGAATAGCCGGCCTTGATGTCGTGCGTGGTCGTGAAATAGCTGACGCTGCCAATCACGACGCCGCGGTACATCGGGTTGTTGCTGTAGGTAGGGAGCGCGAGCAAGGCGTAGTTGGTCAGCACATCGAAGCGCGCGATGTCGCCCATCTGCACGTCGGGCTGTCGCGAGAATCGATCGTCGACGAAGAAATGGCTGGTTGCGGCATCCAAGAGCAGCCGTGACGACCGCGAGTTCGTCCACTTCACCTGATGCACCGTGGGGTACTTGTTGTTGTTGTTCGATGCCTTCGAATCGGCGAACGATCCGCCGAGGCGATGGCCGTTCACCTTGCGCTGCAGCGTGAAGTAGTACGACAACTGGCTGGTCTGGTTGATCTGCCACGCCACCTTGTTGTTGGTCGTGTAGAGATAATGATCGTCGGGCGTCTGCGTGCCGTCAGGGTTGTAGCTGCCAAGGAAATACTGCAGCAGCTCCTGATAGTGATAGGTCGTGGAGAACCACAGCTTGTCCTGCTTGATCGGGCCCGCGAGCCAGAAGCCCGTATCCCAGATGTAGTTGATATCAGCACCCGGCTTGAGCTCCGGGTTGGCCGCCAGCACCGAGGGCGGCACTGTCGCCAGCAGATCGGCCTCCAACTGGTCGCTGAAGTTGTCGAAGCCCATACCTTTGCTGGCGCCGCTGAACATCCCGCCGCCGTGAAATTGATTCGTGCCCGTCTTGGTGACCATGTTGAAGACGAGCCCGCCGCGCGGAGATTCCGCGGGGTTGTTGCCCGCCAGGAAGTTGCTCTCCGCGAACGCATACGGATCGAGATACATCGTGGCGCCATCGCCTTCGCCGTCGAGGCTCGAGACGTCCATGCCGTCGATGTAGTAGCCGCCCTCGTTGTCGGTGCCACGCACCGTGACGCCGGACTGCAGGAACGATTCCGATCCGCCGACGTCAACCTTGCTCACGGTGATGCTCGGAATGACGCGCGTGATCGCCCACACGTCCATGCGGTTGGGCAGCGCTTCCAGCACCTCTTGCGGGATGACGGTCTGCTTCAGCGCAGACGTCGTGTCGAGCAACGGTGCTTCGCCGCTGACGACGATGCCCTCTTCCATGGTGCCGATCTCGAGCCGGGCGTCCGCGCGGGACGTCTGGTCGGAATTGACGACGATGCCGGCCTGCGTAAACGGACGGAATCCCTGGAGGACCGCCTTGACGCTGTAGCTGCCCGGCACGAGTCGCTGAAACTGGAACGCGCCTCGATCGTCGGTCAGGGTTTCCTGGTTTCCGCCGACCGTGCCCTGGAGACTGGTCAGCGTGACGGTTGCGCCGGGCAAGACCGCGCCAGACGCATCGGTGACCGTTCCGGCAATGCCACCCACGCCTTGCGCAAGGGCCAGCGTGCTACTGCACGCCAGTACCACAAGGGACAGAACGACCGCGCGAAGCCCCGGGATCGCACTCATAGGACCTCCTGGAATGTCCGAGCAATACAGTTAGTGATGGTCGCTCCAGCCCTGCTCCGCCGTCACCCGTCCCCAGTTAAGCTGTTGAATTACAACGACTATACGGCACTGGCCGCGGAAGGGTTGTCGCAAATTGTCGCGCCGGGGACGGAGTGCATCACCGCGGCACTTCGAGGCAGGACGCCGATCGAGGGGTCGGGTGCAATTTTCCGGAGCTGGACTTGGAAAATTGCACCCGACCCCTTTCTTACTGAGGACGCTTGAACATCCCAACCATGACGGCCTTGCCCAGCACGTGGCCCTCCATGGCTTTGAACAAACCCCGCCGGGTTTCCCAGGCGTCGGCGCCCGGCGCCATGTCGATTTTCGCGTCCAGGGCATACACCTCGAAGGTGTAGTGGTGCATCGGACCGGCGGCGGGCGCACCGGGGCCGCGGTACACCGGACCGCTCGCGCTGATCTGGCGAATGCCATTGGGCAACTGCGCGCCTTCGGGCATCCCCTCGGGCAAGCCCTTCTCGGTGCCGGGAATGTTCCACACGAGCCAGTGCACCTGATCGTCGGTCGTCTTGTTGCGCGCGACTTCCGGATCGTGCATGTGCAGGACAAAGCTTTGCGTGCCCGGCGGTGTGTTGGTCCACACGAGCTGCGGCGAGATGCCGCGCTCGGCCTGCTGGACCTGCGTGTGACGGTTCGGGATGACACCGCCGTCCGAGAACGCCGGCGTCGACAGCACCATCGGTGGCGTCGCGGGACCGCGAGCCGGCTGCCCGGCCGGCGGCGCGGGTGCCTGCGCCGCGACGACGACGGCGGTTGCGAACGCGAGGATCGAGATTCCACACAGCGAACGTTTCATGGCTCCTCCAAGGCGAATCGGTCTTTCGCTAGACACCAAACTGCGTCAGATGATGGTTGAGATGTTTTGCCTGCAGGCGGCTGACGTCGTTGCCGCTCATACGTCCCAGAGTGGGGCTGTCTGGCCAACGATCGCCAAGCGCCTTCGAGGTGATCGCATCGACGAGACTGAGGCAGCGATCGCGCTCGGCGGCGAAATCGTAGCGGTCCTTCTGCGGAACCCATCGGCGCCGCGTCGGCGCGCCCTTCGGCCACGGCAGGTTCAGCACGATGAACTTCAACAGCGGCCGTGGAAGCGGTACCTTCTCTGGCGCCTCCGCGACGCGCCCGAGCGCACCCTCCATCGCTTCGTTCACATGCCACAACATCTGGCTCACCGACATCTTCCCCCACTGCCCTCGCGACTCGGGCGTGAGCGCCTCGACGCGGCGCAGGATCTCCGTCCTGTACCGGTCGTCATGTAGAACGGGCATCTGCTTTTACACCTATTTGACGGTAGGGTATTTGATGCCGAGCTGCTCGAGATACGTCCTGTATTTCGTCGGATCGTAATCGTACTTCTTCATCCCGTCGCGATATTTCGCCATCGTCTCCTGGTTGAGCCAGATGGCCGGTTTGTCTTCGGGACGAATCAGCGGAGTGTACTTCTTGTCCTTGGTCTGCACGTCGCGGAAGTAGTCCCAGGCCTGTTCGACCAGCTCGGGCTTCATCAACAGATCCAGCACGGTCATCACCTGGACTTTGGCGGCGGCCGTGACGCCCTTGTGCGCGATCGGCGTCGCCATGGCAATCGCGTTGGCCCAGTTGTGGCCGGGCCCGGCTTCGATGTTCGCGGGGTACCTCAGGGTCAGCGTCGGCACGTTCCATGAGACGTCACCGATGTCATCGGATCCGCCGCCGCGCTTTTCGTTGTCGGGAATGACCACGCGCCCGTTCAGTTTTTCGATTTCCGTCGGTAGCCCCTTCTCCTCGACGCCGAGCTCCTTCTGAACGGCCCTGGCCAGCGTCTGATCGGCCTCGGTCCACTTCGGCTGCCCGACCTTGACGATGTTCGCGTACGCCGTTTCGGCAACCACCTTGTTCATGTGCCCGGGCCACGCCGATCCGAGCACACGCGACGTCATGGTCGTATCGGTCATCAGCGTGGCGGCCTTGGCCATGTTGTCGCCGATTTCCCACATGCGCTTGATGTTCGGATAGTCGGTCTCGCGGAAGTAGTACCAAATCGACGCCGACGGCGGCACGACGTTCGGCTGGTTGCCAGCGAACGTGATGACCGAATGCGAGCGCTGCTGGATGCGCAGGTGCTCACGACGGTAGTTCCACCCGACGTCCATCAGCATCGCCGCATCGAGCGCGCTGCGGCCGCGCCAGGGCGCGCCGGCCGAATGCGCGCTTTCGCCCTTGAACGTGTACTCGACCGACACGAGGCCGTTGCCGGTGCCGTCGCCCCAGTTGACACCCCAGTCGCTGCCGACATGCGTGAAGATGACGATGTCGGTGTCCTTGAAGTACCCGTCGCGCACGTAGTAGGCCTTGGTGCCGAGCAGTTCTTCGGCCACACCGGGCCACAGCTTGATCGTCCCCGGCATCTTTTCGCGCTGCATGATCTTCTTCAGCACGATCGCCGCGGTGATGTTCAGCGGCATGCCCGAGTTGTGGCCCTCGCCGTGCCCCGGCCCACCCTCGAAAAACGGATCGTGGTACGCGACACCTGGCTTCTGCGAACCCGTGGGAATGCCGTCGATATCCGACCCGAGCGAGATGACGGGCTTGCCCGATCCCCACGTGGCCATCCACGCCGTCGGAATGCCCGAGATGCCCTCTTCGATCGCGAATCCCTGTTGGCGCAGGATGTTCGTCAGATACTTCGACGTCTCGACCTCCTGAAATCCGAGCTCGCCGAAGCTGAACACAGAGTCCACCATCTTCTGGGTAAAGTCCTGGAGATCGTCGACGCCGGCCGCGCCTTCGGTCTTGAACGCGGTCAATCGTGCCTCCACTTTCGGGTCCGCTGGCTTTGCCGCTGGCGCCGGTGAGGCCGGTGGCTGTTGAGCGTGCACGTGCATGATGGTCACGACCGCCAATGCAGCCACGATGAGCAGAGAGGACGTCCTCGAGGACATCTGACGGACTAGGGTGTTCATGGGAGGCCTCCGAAGGACCGCGTTACCGGCACCGAATCCGGGTATATTTTGTAGATTCACACCTGTCGAATCAACTCTATTGGAGGGACGTCGTGCGACGAATATTCATGACCACCGCAGTCGGCTGCTTCCTGGCAGCTTCCGTTTTTGTTCACGCGCAGAAAACCACCGATCTCAAGACGGGCAGCGGGGGCAGCCCGCACGTCCGTACGGATTGGACGATTGACGGCGCGGCGATCTCGATCGAATACGGACGACCCTTCCTGAAGGGACGTACCATCGGCAAAGAGGTCGCCACCTACGGCACCGAATGGCGCACGGGTGCGGACGTCGCAACGATCATCACGACGGACAAACCGCTGAAGTTCGGATCGGTCAGCCTGGCCCCGGGCAGCTACACCATCAACACCGTTCCCACGGCCGGTGACTGGACCCTGATCCTCGGACGCCTGTCGAAACCCGGACAATGGGGCATACCGTATCAGAAGGACCTGGAAATCGGCCGCACGCCGATGAAAGCCGGCAAGGCGAAGGCACCGGTCGAAAACGTGACGATCTCGATCGACGACACCACCGGCAACGGCGCCATGCTGCGGATCGAATGGGGCACTGTGTCAGCGACGGCGCCATTTACTGTCGGTTAGGCGCCGGGCAGAATTCGCAGATTCGCAGATTGGTAGATTGGTAGATTAAGGATTGAAGGATTGGATTGGTAGATTGACGTAATCTGCCAATCTGCCAATCTACCAATCTGCCAATGCTGATTGCCCCCATCGCCCCTGGCGCTTATCACCTTCCCCACTACGTTTCACTCGAGCGTCAACGCGTGGTGCTCGATCGCTGCCGCGTCCTTCTGGATGGCGCCGTGCCCGCCTACGTGCCGATCGTGCGAGGCGGCGGACGCATGCGCGTGAGGATGCTGTGTCTGGGCCGCCACTGGAACGCGAAGACCTATCGCTACGAGCCGACGCGGGCTGATTTCGACGGGCTGCCGGCACCGCCGCTGCCGGCCGATCTGCGAGCGCTCGCGCAGGAAATTGCCGGCGCCGCCGGCATGCACATCGATCCGGACCTCTGTCTCATCAACTACTACGATGCCGGCGGCCGGATGGGCCTGCATCAGGACAAGGACGAAGGGCCGCAGTCGATCGCGGCGGGCATTCCCGTCGTGTCCGTGTCGATCGGCGACACGGCGCGGTTTCTCTTCGGCGGACTCAAGCGGCGCGAGCCGGTCGACGCGATTCCGCTCGAATCGGGCGACGCGTTCGTCTTCGGCGGCCCCGCGCGGCTGCGCTACCACGGCGTCTCGGGTATCACGCCGTTCACCGCGCCCGCCGAGCTCGATCTCAACGGCCGGTTCAACCTGACGTTCCGTCAGTCTGACGAGGTCGAACGTTGCCGCGCGTCATCGTAGTGGGCGCCGGCGCGGCCGGCACGATGGCCGCCATCTTCGCGGCATCCAGCGGCGCCGACACACGGCTCCTCGAGCGCACGAAAGACGGAGGCCGCAAGATCCTGATCAGCGGAGGCGGCCGCTGCAACATCCTGCCCGTCGAGGTCGACGAATCGCGGTTCGTCACCGATTCGCTACCGCACACGCTCCGGCACATGGTGCGCTCGTGGCCGTTAGGCGAGCAGATCGCGTTCTTCGAAGGGGAACTGCAACTGCCGCTCGTCGAAGAGCGCGAGTCGGCCAAGCTGTTTCCGCATTCGCAACGCGCGCGCGAGGTGCGCGACAAGCTGTTCGCGTGCGCGCGACGCAAAGGCGTGCAGATCCTCACCGACACGCTCGTCACCGGGCTCGTCCCGCGCGGGGCCGGTTGGATCGTCGAGCGCCACGCCGGCGACCCGCTCGAAGCGGACGCCGTCATCCTGGCTACCGGCGGGCTGTCAGTTCCGCAAACGGGCAGCGATGGCCGCGGGCTCGAGATGGCGCGGCATCTTGGGCATGCGATTCAGCCCACGTACGCCGCCTTGACGCCGCTCTTGTCGAAAGGGATCCGGGAGAGCCTGTTCGAGGGCCTGTCGGGCGTCTCGTTGCGCGTCACCATCACCGCGCGATCGAACGGTCGCAGCGCGGAAGCGACCGGCGGATTCCTGTTCACACACGAAGGCTTCAGCGGCCCTGCCGTGCTCGATGTGTCTCATGTGGCCGTCCGCTCGCTCTCGGACGCAGAGGAACCGGCCGCGATCGCTGTGAGATGGTCGGCCCTGGGCGACCTCGATTGGGAGGAGGCGTTGCGGCCGAAGGCCTCGCGCACCGTCCTCGCAGCGGTCGGCGCCGCGCTTCCCCACCGCCTCGCCGAGGCGCTCGTCCTCGCCGCCGGGATCGAGGCCGGTCGCCAGCTTTCGCAACTGACTCGAGCCGAACGGCTGCGGCTGGTCGAACTGCTCGTGCGCACACCGCTCGCGTGGACCGGGCATGAAGGGTACAAGAAAGCCGAGGTGACGGGCGGCGGGGTCGGCCTCGGCGAGATCGATCCCAGGACCATGGAGAGCCGCCGGCACAAGGGGTTGTTTCTCTGCGGCGAGATGCTCGACGCGTTCGGCCCGATCGGCGGCTACAACTTTCTGTGGGCGTGGGCGACCGGCCGCGCCGCCGGAATTGGGGCGGCGCGATGATATGCTTGGCTTTCATGTCGATCTCCATCCGCGTCCTCATCGTCGAAGATCAGGCCGACAGCGCCGAGTTCCTGCGCCTGCTGCTCGAGCCGGAGGGATGCGTGGTGAAGACCGCATCGACGGCGCAACAGGCCAGGGCCGAAGTCGCGGCGTCGAACCCCGACATCATCCTCATGGACCTGATGCTTCCCGATGTCGAAGGGCTCGACCTGCTTCGAGAATTCCGGACGCTGAGCCCGGAATCGCAGGTGATCGTCGTCAGCGGGTACGGCAGCATTTCGGTCGCGGTCGAAGCCATGGAGAACGGCGCGTTGAGCTTCATCGAGAAACCGATCAACGCCAACGTGCTGATGGCCCAGCTGCACAAGGCCGCCGAAAAGCTCGCGTTGACCGCCGAAAACCGGCGGCTGCGCGCGGAGCTCGACGAGAGCACGACGTATGCCGGCATCATCGGCCGCAGCAAGCCCATGCGGCAGCTGTACCAGCTGATCAAGTCGGTCGCGCCGACGGATGCCAACGTGCTGATTACCGGAGAGAACGGCTGCGGCAAGGAGATCGTCGCCACCGCCATTCACGAATCGAGCAAGCGCGCGAAGGGTCCGTTCATCAAGGTCAACTGCGCGGCTATTCCAACCGAGCTGATCGAATCGGAGTTGTTCGGGCACAAGCGCGGCGCGTTTACCGGCGCCGTGAACGACAAGCAGGGGCTGATGGAGCTTGCCAACAACGGCACGCTGCTGCTCGATGAGATCGGCGACCTGTCGCCGAACCTGCAGGTGAAGCTGTTGCGCGTGCTCCAGGATCGCGAATTCCGGCCGGTGGGCAGCACGAAGGTGCTGAAGACGAATTTCCGGTTGATCTCGGCGACCAATGTCAACGTCGAAGCCGCGTTGAAGGACGGGCGCCTGCGCGAAGACTTGTACTTCCGCATCAACACGCTGACGCTGCCCGTGCCGGCCCTGCGGGAGCGGCCTGCCGACATTCCGCTCCTCGCGGAGTACTTCCTTCGAAAATACGCCGCCCAGCACGGCAAGGACATCGCCGCCTATGACGCCGATGCGCTCCGTGCGCTCGCCAGTTTCCCCTGGCCGGGTAACGTCCGCGAGCTGCAGCACGTCGTCGAACGCGCGGTGATCCTGACGCAAGCCGGGATAATCGGTGTGGATGATCTGCCCGACAACGTCGCGACCCCAGCTCTGAAATCCTGAATCCGCTACCCCGAGACAGGGCTGAAGCCCTGTGCCACCGTGACGGTCGGCGCGATCTCGGTAGCGCAGGGCTTTAGCCCTGCCCGCGATCCCGGTGGCGCAGGGCTTCAGCCCTGCCCCTTCGAACAACCTGAGATCGGTGCACAATGAAGATTGTGGCACTGTCCCTGCGACTGCCGCGGACGCTGAAGGGCTACGCGGTGCTCTCGCTCGTCCTCGTGACGAGCATCCTCGTGCTCTTCACGCTCGTCGTGATCCTTCGCTACGGGCTGGCCGTCAACCGGTTGTCTCGCGGTATCGGCCAGACGATGTTCTACGGCGCCGATGGAACCGCGTGGTTCCCGCTCGAGGAGCACCGGCGCGACGTGCCGATGAGTCGCATGTCCGGCTACCTGCGCGATGCCGTCGTGGCGATTGAGGATCACCGGTTTCAAACGCACCCAGGCCTCGACCCCATCGGGATCGGACGCGCCATCGTCCGCGACATCAGAGCACGGCGCCTCGAAGAAGGCGGCAGCACGCTGACGCAACAGCTGGCGCGCACGCTGTTTCTGTCGGGGTCGCGCGACTTCATGCGGAAGGGCAAGGAAGCCATCCTCGCGCTGATGATCGAGCGGCGGTTGTCGAAGACGCAGATTCTGGAGCTCTACCTCAATCGCATCTACCTCGGCGGCGCCGTCTATGGTGTCGAGGCAATGTCCCAGAACGTGTTCGGCAAGCCGGCCGCCGAGCTCAAGCTCTCGGAATCGGCGTTCATCGCCGGACTCATCCAGAGGCCATCGGCGTTGTGGCCCTGGTCGCATTACGACCGCGCGCTCCGTCGCAGCCATCTCGTGCTGGCGCGCATGCGGCAGGAAAGGTTCATCACCCCTGAGGCCGAAGAGCAGGCGCGCCGGACGCCGCCGCGCATTCTTCCCTACCCGGGATTGACCCGCGGAACGGCAGGCTACGCTCAGGACTATCTCCGCCAGGAGTTTCGCACCGCATTTGACGATGACAATCCACCGGATTGGAAGGTCCGGACGACGTTCGTGCCGGCCATGCAGAAGGAAGCGGAGCGCGCCGTATGGGAGGGCCTGGCGAAATTCCGGCAGGCGGGACTGCAGGCCGCGCTCATCGCCATCGACCCCGAGACAGGCGACGTACTGGCGCTGGTCGGTGGACGCGACTTCGGCCGCACTCCGTTCAATCGCGCCACCAACGCCAGGCGTCAGCCAGGGTCGGCCTTCAAGCCTTTCGTGTTCGCGGCCGCGCTGGCCGGCGGGATGTCGCCGATCTCATCGATCTCGGATCTCAACAATCTGCGCGTGCCCGGCTACGACGAATGGGAAGTGAAGAACGCCAGCGCCGAGCCACGCGACAGCTTGAGCCTGCGCGAAGCGCTGTACGAGTCGAACAACCAGGCGGCCGTGAGGCTGCAAACGCAGGTCGGCTCGAGACCGGTGCTCACGCTGGCCGATTCGCTCGGCCTGTCCCGCATGCCCGACGTGCCGTCTCTGGCGCTGGGGGTCGGCGAGGCGACGCCGCTCGCGCTCACGACGGCGTATTCGGTCTTTCCGAATGGTGGATTCGCCGTCATGCCGAGGCCCATCGCCCAGGTGCTCGACAACGAGGGCTATGCGGTGCTCAATCGTCAAGTCGAGCGCAAGCCGGTTCTCTCTGAAGCGGTGGCGTATCAGATGGTGTCGATGCTCGTCGACGTCGTCGACATCGGTACCGGGGCCGCGGCGCGATCGCTCGGCGTGCGATTCCCCGTCGGCGGCAAGACGGGCACGACCGACGATTTCAAGGACGCGTGGTTCGTGGGGTTCTCCTCCACGATGGTCGTGGGCGTCTGGGTGGGATTCGACCAACCGAAGACCATTGGACCGGATGGCTACGGGGCGCGCTACGCGCTGCCTGTCTGGGCCGACTTCATGTCGCGGACGGCACGTCTGCGCAAGCCGGGGGAATTTCGCGTGCCGACGACGGTGGAAGAGGTCCGCCTGTGCCGCGTCAGCCATCTCCTTCCGCACGACTCCTGCCCGAGCTATACGGAGTACTTCAAGCACGGCGACAGCCTCCCGGAAGGCAAGTGCGATATTCACCGTGGTCCGAACGCGGTCGAGGTGATCGGGGGGATTTTTTCGAGGATCGGAAAAGGGATCGGGAAGATCTTCGGCCGGTGAGCCTAACGGAATGCAAAACAAGAGATCAAGAGATCAGGAGAGCAAGAGATTCTTAACGGCCGAAACGGGTCTTCAGCTCCTGGAGCCAGTTCCGCCTCTCAGCCTGGCTTCGCGGTCATTCGATGGCCTCGGTAGCGGTCGGGATGCGAAAGCCTTCTGATTCCAGTCCTCAACGTAGTCACATTGAAATTCATGATCAGTCCGGCCGGACAATCAGTGAGCTTCAGGTACGTGACGCCCTGGGCCAGGTGGACCGGATGAATGCGCTCCACTGACTTCAATTCACGATCACTACGCCTTCGACAAGAAGATCGATCTGAAGACGACTGCTGATAGGCGTGTCCTTGTACTTCAGCCAGACGCGTTGTTCTGCCTCGAAGTGGAGTCGTGCATTTCCCAACTCGATGCCTAAACACTCTCTGTAAACGGACTCCAAGAGTCCCGGCCCCAGTTCGCGGTGTACCTCGATTCCGCATCCAATGATCTTTTCGGTGAGTTGATCGATCTCCGCATCTATCAATCGCATGAACACGTACCAAAGCAGTAAACGGGCCGCATGCAATCAGGCCACATTTCCGGCCAGGCGCAACCGATTTGGCAGTTTTCGCAGTGTCCAGCATTCCGGGTCAGCGAGTTTTTTGCCTTTCGAATCCCCTATCCGTCATCTGATCTCCTGGCCTCCTGATCTCTTTTTCGAGCATTTTCGTTTCTTGTTGAGCGTTTTCGTCGGGGCATTTTCGTCTGTTATAATAAGCAGATCATGATTTCAGTAAGCGGCATCACCATGCGGTACGCATCGAGGACGCTCTTCGAGGAGGTCGCCACCACCTTCTCGGGAGGGCGGCGATATGGCTTGACGGGCCCGAACGGCTCCGGCAAGTCAACGTTCATGAAACTGCTCACCGGAGAGCTCGACGCGCAGCAAGGCACCGTGGTGCGGCCCAGAAAGCTCGGCGTTCTCCGCCAGGATCAGTACGCGTTCGACCAGCACAGGGTGATCGACACCGTCGTGATGGGCAACCGTCGCCTCTGGGAGGCCCTGATCGAACGCGATGCGCTGTACGCCGAGCCCGAGATGACGCATGAGGCCGGCATGCGCCTCGGCGAGCTCGAGGGCATCGTCGGCGAGGAGGACGGCTACGCTGCCGAAAGTGACGCCGCCATCCTTCTTCAGGGCCTCGATATCCCGGACGAGTTGCACACGCGGAAGATGTCGGAGCTGCAGGGTGGGCAGAAAGTGCGCGTGCTCCTGGCGCAGGCCCTCTTCGGCCATCCGGAGGCGTTGCTTCTCGACGAGCCGACGAACCATCTCGACCTCGACTCGATCCACTGGCTCGAGGAATTTCTGAACCGCTATGACGGCACGTTAATCGTCATCTCGCACGATCGGCACTTTCTCAATGCCGTCTGCACGCACATCGCCGACATCGACTATCAGACGATCATCACCTACACCGGCGGCTACGACGACATGGTGCTCGCCAAGACGCAGATTCGCTCCCGCGTCGAAGCCGACAACGCTCAGCGCGAGAAGAAGATCGCGCAGCTGACCGACTTCATCCAGCGGTTCGGCGCCGGCACCCGCGCCAGCCAGGCGACGGCCCGGCGCAAGGAAGTCGAGCGGCTGCAGACCACCGACCTGGCGCGGTCGAACATCCAGCGTCCGTACATCAAGTTCACGATGAAGCGGCCGTCAGGGAAAGTCGCGCTCGAATTCAAGGGGCTGAAAAAGTCGTTCGGGAATCTCAAGGTGATTCCCGGATTCGACGCGGTCGTCAACCGCGGCGAGAAGATCGTCCTGATCGGCCGCAACGGCGCCGGCAAAACGACGCTGCTGAAGGCGCTGCTCAGCGATGCGCCCGGCAGGCCGCCCGCCCCGAAGGATGTAGACGCCGGGAAGATGACGTGGGGCCACGAAGTGGCCATCGGCTACCTTCCACAGGACCAGACTGGAGAGATCCAGAAGGGCATGACGGCTGTCGACTGGCTCCATCAGTTCGATCCCGACGCGGCGCGACAGGACATTCACGGGTTGCTCGGCCAGATGCTCTTCAGCGGTGAAGAGGGCCTGAAGCCGACCGACGCGCTCTCGGGCGGCGAGACCGCGCGCCTCCTCTTCTGCCGCATCATGCTGCAGAAGCCGAACGTGCTCATCCTCGACGAACCGACGAACCACCTCGATCTGGAATCGATCAACGCGCTGAACATCGCGCTGCAGAAGTTCGAGGGCACGATCATCCTGGTGACGCACGATCAGGACTTGCTTGAAGAGGTCGGGACGCGCGTGTGGCAGTTCGAGAACGGCAGGATTGTCGACTTCAAGGGAACCTACGAGGAGATGACGAGCTCGCCCGCCTAGCGCGCTATGCGCGGCGCCGGCGTTCGATCGGAACAGGCGTCTGCGGCTTGTCGCGATCCCGCATTTCGAGAATCGCGTACTCTTCCATGACGAGATACTCCGCAAGCGTCGGCGGCAGGTCGTAGACCTCCCCCGTCCGGTAGTAGTTCAATGACATTCCGTTCACGACGCCGTAGGGGCGTCGCGTGATCTTCACTTTCATGTGTCCCCGGGACTCGGCCCCACATATTCATGCTAGCAGGAATCACTCCTTTGTATTCCATGAAAAACACGAGGAAAATCACCAAATGTGCTGGCCAGTTGTATCGATGAAATACAGATGAATTATTTTTGGTCAGACTAGATCTTCATCCTGCAGACGACCCCGACATCGTCGCAGTACCACAGGGTGCCGTTCCAGATCGTCAACCCGTGGGCAACCGGATCGGCATCGCCGAGCTGAATCTTTTCGACGATGGCGCCGCTCTTCGTGTCGTATTTGAAGAACGCGGCAAGATTCGAATCGCCGTGCCAGAGGTAGTCGCCTTCGAAGGCGAGACCGTGCGGCCGGTTGCCGGGCGCGCGGAAGATCTTCTGCACCGCCCACGACTTCGGCTCGATCTCGTAAATCGATCGCGCCGAGGTTGAGGTCGTCCACAGGCGGCCGTCTTTCCATTCCTGGCCGTGCGCACCCTGCAGTCGATTGCTCGGTACCTGCGTCAGCCGCGCCAGCGGAGTCTCGCCCGCCTCGGCCAGCGCCGGACGCACCTGCGCAAGCGGACCACCTGCGAGCGGACTGCGGCGCTGGGGCGGATCGCCCGCCATCGTGTACATGATTGAGCCAGGCGTCGGACGCCGCTCGATGACCGCTCCTGTCGTGGCGCTGCATCGCACGTTTTCGTAACTGAAGGTCGAGCCAATCCACAGCGCCTCGCCGTCGAACGTAATCCCGCTCGGGCGGACCGTGTCGGTCTCGAACGATCGCAGCACGCGGCCGTCGGCGTAGTCGACCAGATAGACCTTGCTGCCCGCGCTCTGATCGATGATCCACAGACCGTCTTTCGTGGCCTGCAGGCCGTTCGGCTGCGGCCCCGGCGACTTGAACGCAATCTCGACCTTGCCGGCCTTCCTCACCGGGATGTTGGCAGTCGAAGGCGGATTGCACATCGATGCGCCAGCCGCACGAGGAAGCGCCGCTGACACTCCCGCCGCTAACCCAAAGAATCCTCGGCGACTGATCATTTCGGCGCTCCTCTCGCGCGCTACCCGCGTGGTCGATGGGCCATGGTCAAGGGGCCATGGTCCATGGTCTGTCGATAGTCGAAGTGACCATGACTATAGCCCATTGCCTATGGAACTATTGCCCATCGCCCAGCGGCGAAGCCGCCGACACCGTCTCCGCGAAGTGACAGGCGGACCAGTGTCCCGGGAGCACTTCGCGCAGCGGCGGATCCTCTGTCGAGCAAATCGGCTGGGCCATGAAGCAGCGGGGATGAAAGCGGCAACCCGATGGCGGCTGCGCGGGATTCGGCACGTCTCCCTTCAGCACGATCCGCGTCTTCCTGCGGTCGGGATCGTGCGACGGGATGGCGGACAACAGCGACACCGTGTAGGGATGCCTGGGATCGCGATACAGGTCGAGGCTCGAGGCCAGCTCGACGATCCTGCCGAGGTACATCACCGCGACGCGATTGCTGATGTGCTCGACGACCGAGAGGTCGTGCGCAATGAATACGTAGGTGAGCGACATCTCCTTCTGCAGATCGCGCAGCAGGTTGACGATCTGGGCCTGAATGGACACGTCGAGCGCCGACACCGGCTCGTCGGCGACGATCAGCCGGGGCGTCAGCGCGAGCGCGCGTGCGATGCCGATGCGCTGCCGCTGGCCCCCGGAGAATTCGTGTGGGTAGCGCGCCGCCTGGCTCGGCGACAAGCCGACCATGGTCAGCAGCTCCGAGGCGCGTTCCCGGGCGGCGCGCCCCTTCGCGATGCCGTGCACCGACAGCACCTCGGTGAGCATCGTGCGCACGCTCAACCGCGGGTTCAGGCTCGAATAGGGATCCTGAAAGATGATCTGCATCTGACGCCGAAGCTGGCGCATCTCGCGGAACGGCAACCCGATCAGCTCGCGGCCCTCGAACTTGACGCTCCCTGAGGTCGGCTCGATCAATCGCAGGATGCAACGCCCCGTCGTCGTTTTTCCGCACCCGCTCTCGCCCACCAGCCCAAGCACTTCGCCGTGGTCGACCGAGAACGAGATGCCGTCGACCGCGCGGACGTGGCCGACGGTGCGCGAGAGCAGCCCCTTCTTGATCGGGAAATATTTCTTGAGATCGGTGACCTCGAGAATGGTCGTCATGGGCGGCTCTTTTGCAATTCGGTGCCCGGCGGAGGTACCGGATCGAGCGCACCTGCCGCGATCTCCCGAGAGCGCCAGCAGCGGGCGAAGCGCCCGGGTTCGATTTCCTCCAACGGCGGGTCCTCCAGGCACTTGTCGATCATCACCGGACAGCGCGGATGAAAGCGGCATCCAGCAGGAAACGCCGCGGGGTTGGGAACAGTACCCGGGAATCACGCGCAGGCGATCGACGATTTCGCCAAGCTGCGGAAGCGAGGCCTGGAGGCCGGCGGTGTATGGATGGAAAGGCCTGCGGAACGCGGCGCGCACGTCGGCATACTCCACCACCTGCCCGCCATACATCACGGCCACCCGATCCGCGGTTTCCGCCACCACACCCAGATCGTGCGTGATGAGGATGACCGCCATCCCCATTTCGCGCTGCAGCTCGTCGAGCAGCTCGAGAATCTGCGCCTGAATCGTCACATCGAGCGCGGTCGTCGGCTCGTCGGCAATCAGCACGGCAGGCCGGCACGCCAGCGCCATCGCAATCATCACCCGCTGCCGCATGCCTCCGGACAACTGGTGGGGATATTCGTCGACGCGCTGGGGAGCCGCCGGAATGCCGACGCGTTCGAGCATCCCGATGGCACGCGTGCGCGCCTGGGCGCGCGTCAGCTTCTCGTGGAGGACGAGGGCTTCGATGATCTGCTCGCCGCACGTGTAGACCGGATTCAGCGCGGTCATCGGCTCCTGGAAGATCATCGAGATTTCCTTGCCGCGAATCGCCCGCATCTGGTCGTTGGTCAGCGGGACGAGATCGCGTCCCTTGAACAGGATTCGCCCTTCGACGATGCGGCCGGGCGGCTGCGGAACGAGCTTCAGAATCGACAGGGCGCTCACGCTCTTGCCGCTGCCCGACTCGCCCACCACCGCCAGCGTCTCGCCGGCGTTCACGTCGTAGGTCACGCCGTCGACCGCGCGCACGACTGCCGTATCGGTGTAGAAGTACGTTTTCAGATTTTCGAGTCGAAGCAGCGGCGTCACGCGCGTCCGCCGCTCACCCGGCGCGGGTCGAGCGCATCGCGCAGCCCGTCGCCGAGGAAGTTGAAGGCCATCACCGTCACGAAGATCGCTGCACCGGGGACGAACAGCAGCCAGGGAAACGACGTGAGGGCGCGGATGCTTCGCGCCTGGTTCAGCATGTTCCCCCACGACGCGCTCGGCTCCTGCACGCCCACCCCGAGAAACGACAGGATGACCTCGCCGAGGATGTAGCCGGGGATCGACAGCGTCGCGGCGACGATGACATACGACATCGTGTTCGGCAGGACGTGCCGCGCAATCACCCGCAATCGCCCGAAGCCGAGCGCCTCGGCAGCGGTCACGTAGTCGCTCTTCCGCATCGAGAGCACGAGCCCGCGAATGACGCGCGCGAGTCCCGCCCACCCGATAAACGCCAGAATCGACACGATGCCGAGATACACCTGGTGACTGGGCAGGTCCATCGGGAAGACGGCGCGAAGCGCGATGATCAGGTAGAGCGACGGGATGCTCAACAGGAGCTCGGTGGTGCGCATGATCACCGTGTCGGCGAAGCCGCCGAAATAGCCGGCAATGCCTCCCAGGAGCAGCCCGAGCGTAAACGAAATGGCGATGCCGACCAGGCCCACCGTCAGCGAGATGCGCGCGCCGTACAACAAGCGCGACAGGACGTCGCGCCCGAACGAATCGCTGCCGAACAAGAACACGCGGCCCGGCGGATCGACGCCGAACAGGTGGATGTTCGTCGGAATCAATCCGACCAGCTCGTAGGGCGCCCCTCGCACGAACAACCGTACCGGCAGCTCTTTGGATCGGTCCTCTTCGTACTCGAAGCTTCCCATATCGACCACGCGCATGTCCCGCACGTAGGGCCGAAGGCTGAAGCTGCCGTCGGCGCGCACCCAGTGAAGCGGCTGCGGCGGGTGGAAGTACTTCCCGCGATCCATTTCCTCCTGGGTGTACGGCGCGACGAACGGCGCGAAGAGCGCCAGCGTGTAGAAGATCGTCAGGACGATCCCGCCGGCGATGGCCAGCGGGCTCTTGCGCATCTGCGTCCAGAAGATGACAGCCGGCGACTGCGGGGCGGCCTCAGTCATAGCTGATGCGCGGATCGGCGACCGCGAGGAGGAGGTCGGCGATGAGGTTGCCGATGATCAGCACGAGGGACGCCATCACGACGGCGCCCATCACCAGGTACTGGTCCTGCGTGAGGATGGCGTCGAGCGTGATCCGTCCCAGGCCCGGCCACGAAAAGATGATTTCCACGATGAACGATCCCGAGACCAGCGCCCCGAGCGTGTAGCCGAAGAGCGTAATCATCGGGTTCAGCGCGTTACGCAGGGCGTGCTTGACGATGACGGTCCGCTCGCTCAAGCCTTTGGCGCGAGCGGTCGTTACGTAGTCGAGCCGAAGGACATCGAGCAGGCTGCCCCGCATTTGCCGCATGCGGCTCGCCAGCGGGATCAGGCCGACGACGAGCGCCGGCAGCGCGAGGTGGTGCAGGATGTCGAAGAACTGGCTGATGCCGTCGAGCTCGTCGTAGTCGAGCGAGCGCATGCCGCCGACCGGAAACCATCCGGTGCGCGCCGCCATCATCAGCAGCAGCAGGGCCGCCAGAATTTCGGGCACCGACAGCCAGATGAACGCGAGGAACGACAGCGCACGGTCGATCCACGAATGCTGCTTGACGGCCGCCAGCACGCCGAGCGGAATGGCCAGCGCCCAGGTGATGAACGCCGCGGCGCCCGCCAGGATCAACGTGTTCGTGAACCCCTCGCTGATGACCTCGAACACCGGCTGATGGCGCGCGAACGACTGGCCGAAGTCGAAATGGAACAGGACGTTCCTCAGATAGATCGCGTACTGGATGTACCACGGCCTGTCGAGGCCGAAACGCACGCGCATGGCCTCGATCGTCTCGGCCGAGATGCCCGGGTTCTCGGCCATCTGATTCAGGAAGTCTCCCGGCGCCAGCTGCAACAGCAGGAACGTGATGAGGGAGATACCGAGAAGCAGGGGGATCGTCTGCAGCAGCCGCCGCAGGACATAGGTGCGCATGGTGGTGTCAGCTGTCGCGGCGCTTCACGAACAGCTGCTCGGCGTTCCAGAGGATCCGGTGCGACATGATGCTGGGCTGCATGTTGCCGAACCGGTTGCTGATCGGCACTTTGATCTTGATGATCGGGAGGTGAATGAACCAGCTCTGCTCGCTCATGATCGTTTGCAGCTCTCGCCACGCCCGCTTCTGTTCCGCCCGATCCTGCCTGACGAGGATCTCATCCATCAGCTGGTCAATCCGCGCCTCCTCGGGTGTGGCCGGCTTCTGCTGCCTGGCAAACCAGAGGTGTGTTTCGCCCGCCGACCGGAACATGTTCTGGCCGTTGGCCGGCGAGGGCGGGACGCCGCTCTGCAGCCCGAGCAGTATCGCTTCGTACTGAAAATCCGATCTGAAGTTCGTCACGAGGGTGTTGAAGTCGACGGGCGTCAGCACGACCCGTATGCCGACTTTGGCCAGATCGTCCTTGACGAAGTTGGCGGCCGCCACCCGCATGATGTTGTCGGCGTTGGTCTTCAACGTAAAGGAAATCGGGTGGCCGCGCTGGTCTTCGAGCACGCCGTCACCGTTGCCGTCCTTGAAGCCGAGGCTCGCGAGCAGCTTTGCCGACGCCCCGGGATCGTAGTCGTGGCGAACGATGTCGGGGATGTGCCACTCCCTGTTGCTGCGCGTCGCGTCGGACCAGTTTTTCTCTCCCTCACCGAAATAGATGCTGCGGATGATCGCGTCGCGATCGATGGCCATCGAGACCGCCCGCCGGAACAGGACGTTGTTGAACCAGGCGTACTTCACGGGATCAGCGAACGTCTCGCCCACTTTCCGGCCCGCCGGCAGTGTTTCGCCCTTCAACGGGGGCTGGACCTTGTTCTGGTTGAACCAGACGAACCGCGTGCTGAGCTCGGGGCCGAGATCGTGGAGCGTGAAGTTGCCCTTCGCCTGATTCTCCTCGTACCACTTGTAGTTCTCGGGTTTGATGTTGTCGAGGCCGTCGAGCTCGCCCGATCGGAACTTCAGGTCGGCGGCATCCTGATCGGGCACGATGAGAATCACCACCTCGTTGAGGTATGGCAACCGCTGGTTGTTCCGATCGAAACCGTAGTAGTAGGGGTTTCTGCCCAGCACGGTCTTCTCGCCCGGCACGTACTCGAGCAGTCGAAACGGCCCGCCGGTGACGATCTGATTGACCGGTGTCCCGACGTTGTACGCCGAGGCAAAATTGCCGCTCTTGTACGCCGGTTCGAGCACGTGCTTCGGCACGATGAAGAGACCGTCGTGACACAGCACGTCGAGCAGCATCGAATTCGGTTTGATCGTGTTGATGACAACGGTGTAGGCGTCTGGCGCCGAGACCCTGAAATCCTCGCCGCCACCCTGCAACATGTCCTGAACGGCGGGATGCAGAACCCTGTCGTAGGCAATCTGGAAACTAAAGAGGACGTCCTCCGACGTAATCGGATGTCCGTCTGAGAATGCGGCGCCCTTTCTGAGGTGGAATGTCCAGGTCACGCCATCGGCAGCGACGTCCCACGAGGTGGCAAGCTCTGGAACAAACTGCTGCGTCGCGTGGTCGTACTTCACCAGCGCCGTATTCAGCCGTTTCACGATATCCAACGACGATTGCTCGTTGGCCATCAGCGCATTGAAGGTCTTGGGGTTCACCGTCGTGCCGAGGACAAAACGTCCGCCGTGGCGTCCGGCCACAGGCGACTGACGAATCAGGGGTTCTTCCGGCCTGGGAATGTCATCATTGAAGGCAACCTCCCCGGTCGCCGCCCGGCGGCACGCCGGCAGCGTCACCATGGCGCAGATGAGGCCGCCGACGCAGATGCGCGAGACCATCATTTGACGTAGACCCTGTCGATATTCCAGATCAGCCGGTGCGCCATGATGCTCGGCTGCGCGTTGCCGAACCGGTTGCTCATGGGAATCTTCACGTTCAGCGTCGGCAGCCAGACAGTCCAGGCTTGCTCGTTCCAGATGTTTTGAATCTGCTTCCAGATCGCCTTGCGCCCGGCGAGGTCGAGCGTGGTGATGAGCGAATCGACCAGCCTGTCGACCTCCGCCTCCTGGGGCGTGGCCGGCTTCTGCTGGCGGATGAACCAATAGTGGGAGAGGCCCGACGACCGCAACAGGTTCTGCGCATTGGCGGGATCGGGGGGTACACCGCTCTGGGTGCCCATCAGAGCCGCCTCGTAGTCAAGATCGTTGCGAATATTGGTGATGAGCGAATTGAAGTCAACCGGTGTCAGTGTGACCCTGATGCCGACCTTCGCGAGATCGTCCTTGATGAAGTTGGCCGTCGCCACGCGCATGACGTTGTCGGAGTTGGTTTTCAGCTGAAAGCTAATCGGATTTCCCTTGGTGTCTTCCAAGATGCCATCGCCGTTCCCATCCTTGAAGCCAAGGCGCGCGAGCAGACGTTTTGACTCGGCGACGTTGTAGTCGTCGTGAACGAGATCGGGCGTGTACCAGTCCTTGTTGCTCGGACCGGCAATCGACCAGCTCTTCGAGCCTTCGCCGTAGAAGACGCTGCGGATCATCGCCTCGCGGTCGATCGCCATCGACACCGCGCGCCGGAACACCGGGTTGCCGAACCATGCAGACTTCGCCGCATCGACGACGCTGTCGCCGATCCGCTTTCCAGGAGGCAGCGCTTCGCCTTTCAGCGGCGGCTGCACCTTGTTCAGGTTGAACCAGAAGAAGCGGCTATTGTTCTCGGGGCCGAGGCTGTGCAGCGTGTAGTTGCCTTTCTGCTGGTTGTCTTCGTAATACCGATAGTTCTCGGGCTTGATGTTGTCGAGCGCGTCGAGCTCGCCGGCGCGGAATTTCAAATCCGCCGCATCCTGATCGGGCACGACGAGAAAGATGAGCTCGTTCAGGTATGGGAGCCGCTTTCCTGCCTTGTCGACGCCGAACCAGTACGGATTGCGCGTGAGCACCGTCTTCTCGCCGGCGACGTACTGTTGAACGCGCCATGGACCGCTCGTCACGAGCTGATCGGGCGGCGTGCTGACGTTGTAGGCCGATGCAAAATTGCCACTCTTATACGCGGCTTCGACGGCGTGTTTCGGATAGATCTCCAGCGAGGCCATCGAGATCAGCAGCGTGCCGAGTGGCTTCGGAGTCTTCACGACGACCGTGACCGGATCTGGCGCAGAGAACTCGAATGGCTTGCCATCCAGTTGCAACAGATCCTGGATGGCTGGATGCAACACGGGATCGAGCGCTACCTGCGCGCTGAACACCACATCTTCGGACGTCATCGGACGACCGTCGGAGAATCTGGCTCCACTGCGAAGGTGGAAGGTCCACGTGAGGCCGTCCGGCGACGTTTCCCACGACTTGGCCAGCAGCGGCACGAACTGCTGGCTTCCGTTGTCGTAGTCGACGAGCATCGTGAAAAGGTTTCGTGTCGTGATGTCGGTCGAAGACGTTTCGTTCGCCATCATGCCGTTGAACGTGCGCGGATTGCCTGTCTCCGCGAACACGAACCGGCCGCCGTGCTTGCCGATCGTCGGCGCCTCGACCACCATCGGGTCTTCCGGCAGCGGATGGGGATCGCTGTATTCAGCGGTTTCGGCGGCGCGCCGGCGGCAGCCCGTGCTGACGGTCACGAGGGCAAGGACGACGATCAGCAGGTTTTTCATTTAGCGTAAATGCTTTCCGAGTTCCAGATGATGCGATGAGGAAGGATCGTCGGCTGAATGTTGCCGAAACGATTACTGACCGGCACTTTCTGATTCTGAATCGGCAGCCAGATGAACCACGCCTGCTGGTTGACGATGGTCTCCACTTCCTTGTACGCCTTCTTGCGCGCGGCCAGATCCTGAACGGTCGCGATCTCGTCCATCAACTGGTCGATACGAGCCTCTTCAGGCGTCGCCGGCTTCGACTGAGTCAGATTCCAGAAGTGCGTGAGCCCTGACGATCGATAGAGGTTCTGCATCATGGCCGGATCCGGAGGGACGCTGCTTTGCAAACCCAGCATCAGCGCGTCGTACTGGAAATCGTTCCGGATGTTCGAGACGATCGTATTGAAGTCGGCTGGCGACAGCACAACGTTGATGCCGACCTTCGCGAGGTCGTCCTTCACGAAATTCGCCAATGCGATGCGGAGCGTGTTGTCGCTGTTGGTCTTCAGCGTGAAGGTGATCGGATTGCCACGCGTGTCCTCGAGCACGCCGTCGCCGTTGCCGTCCTTGAAGCCCAGGCTCGCCAGCAGCTTTTTCGATTCTTCGATGTTGTAGTCGTCGCGACCGAGGTCGGGCGAATGAAAGATCTTGTTGGCCGGCGTCGCGATCGCCCAGTTCTTGTGACCCTCGCCGAAGAAGACGCTCGGGATCATCGCCTGCCGATCGATCGCCATCGAGACGGCGCGGCGGAATACGACGCTGTTGAACCATTGGTACTTGGTCTTGTCGACCTGCGGATCGCCGATCTTCCTGCCCGGTGCCGGCTTCTTGACCGTGTTCAGGTTGAACCAGATGAAATTCGTGTTCAGGTCGGCACCGAGGTCGTAGAGCGTGAAATGTCCCTTCTCCTGATTGTCCGTATACCAGCGATAGTTCTCGGGCTTCACGTTGTCGAGTCCGTCGAGCTCGCCAGATCGGAATTTCAGATCGGCTGCGTCGCGATCGGTCACCACGACGTACACCATCTCGTTCAAATACGGCAGACGCCGGTTCTGCTGGTCGACCGTGTACCAGTAAGGATTGCGCTGAAGCACCGTCTTCTCGCCCGGAACGTATTGAGCGAGCCGCCACGGCCCGCTCGACACCACCTGATCGGGCGGCGTGCTGACGTTGTAGGCCGACGCAAAGGTACCGGCCTTGAACGGCCCTTCGAGCACGTGCTTCGGCATAATCCGGACGGCGCTGACCGTTGAGACGAGCAGGGCGCTGGGCTTCGGCGTCTTCACGACGAACGTGTAGTCGTCGGGCGCAGAAAACTCGTAGAACTTGTCCCCCATCTTCAGCAGGTCCTGCACGGATGGGTGAAGGGTGGGGTCGAGCGCCAATTGAAAACTGAACAACACGTCCTGCGCGGTCATCGGGTGACCGTCGGAAAACTTTGCCCCTTTTCGCAAATGGAACGTCCAGGTCACGCCATCCGGTGCAACTTCCCACGACTTGGCGAGCGCCGGTTCGGATTGCTGGGTTTCGTTGTCGAAATTGGTCAGCGACGAGAAGATGAGGTCCGTGATGTCGCGCGACGATGTTTCGTTCACCATCATCGCGTTGAACTGCTTCGGGTTGGACACCTGCCCGAGGACGAAGCGCCCGCCGTAGCGTCCGGGCGTTTTCGACGGAAGAATTTTGGGCTCCTCCGGAAGGGGATGCGGATCGTTGTATTCACTGACCTCAGCCGCCCGCCGGCGGCAGCCGCCCGTGGCCGAAATTACCCCGATCAACAGCAAGAGCAGCAGAATTCTGCTGCTCGTCGGTATGCGCCTCATCGGTCGAATTCTACCCGTTTTGACGTTGGGACGCGGCCGGCGGCCGAGGATCACACTTGCCAAGACACGGGTACTGGCCCTTATCCTGCAATTCTCCCCAGGGCTCTCCTGCATTCCTGTTTTTTCAGGTGAACGGTCCTCCGGCCACGCGCAAGAACTGTGTGTGCCGATACAAGAGTGTAAGGAAATTATGAGAAGAATCTCGCGGATCGCAATCCTCTTCGCATCGCTGACCGTCATGGCGTGCGTGAAGACGACCTACGTGCCCACGGCGCCGGGCGGCGGCAACGGGTCGTCCGGCAATACCCCGAGTGGCGGCGGCTCCGGCAATTCGGGGACGAACGGTCAAGCCACGGCCGCGGCCTTCAGCGGTGTCTGGGGCTCATCCACGATCGCGGGCCTGCCCTTAGGGACGTGCTCTGATGTGAAGTGGACCATCACGACGCAGACCGCCACGACGGTCGCGGGCAACGTCTCGGCGAGCTGCTCAAGCGGCGTGACGGTCGCGGCGAACCTGACGGGCACGATGGTCGACGACAACACCATCAACCTGACCACAAACGGGACGTTGACCGCCGCGGGCATCCCCTGCCAGTTCAACATCACCGGTACCGGCACACGTCAATCGGACGACTCGATGAAAGTGGCCTACAACGGCACTTATTGCTTTGGCACCGTCCAGGGGTCCGAAATCCTTCGCAAATTTCCCAACGTCTAGGGAAAAGGCTCCGGGAGCCTTTTTCCCATCCATTCGCGCATAGCCTGATGTGAGCGTCCCGGCCCGCCTTCGCCAGTGACGGCATGACGGGCCAGGCGCGAAAGGATCAGGTCATGCGCGTTCCTCTTCTTCTTCCTCTTCTTCTGGCGGTCATCATCCTGACGCCCGTCTTGGCGTCGGCTCAAACCATCGAAGTACTTGGCATAACCGGTGGCACCCAGGTCTGGGACGATGAGGGCAACATCGGGTTTGGCGTCCCACTTGGCGTTGGCATCGGATTCAGGGCGCCCGGTGGCTGGGGCGTGGAGGGCCTTGTGGAAGGACAGAAGGCCGAGCGCAATTTCGCGAGCGGCGTGCGGTTCGACTCGACCCTTACGTCTGCGCGCGGACGCATCCTGAAGTATTTCGGAACCGGCCGCACGCAGTTCTATACCGGCGCCGGGCTGGGAATCTCGCGGATCGCGTCGACGCGCACCGAGCCTTTCGGCTTCGGCGGCGTCTTCAGCCGAACGGTGCATTCAAGTTCGGTGAGCGGATTTGCCGGCTTTCGCATCCCCGCGGGAACCCGGTTGTTCGTGCGACCGGAATTTGAAATCTCGCGGGCCGGAGAGCACTTGCGCATTGGCGGTAACGTGGCGATCGGGCTTGGCTGGTAATCGTGGTAGATTGCCCTCGTGAATCTCAAAGGTGTCTTTCCGCCGATCCCCACGCCATTCGTCGACGAGGCGATCGATCATCGAGCGCTCGCCAGTAACGTCTCGAAGTGGATGAAAACGCGTCTGGCCGGGCTCGTCGTGCTCGGCTCGAACGGCGAAGCACCGCTGCTCGAGGACGCCGAAGCGGACGCCGCCATCGAGACAGCGCGCGCCCACGTGCCGCGCGACCGCACGCTGATCGCTGGCGTCGGACGTGAATCGACCGCCGCGACGATTCAGGCGGCCAGACGCGCGGCAGACTTCGGCGCCGACGTCGTGCTGGTGCGCACGCCTTCCTATTTCAAGAACGTGATGACGAACGACGCGTTCGTGCGGCATTTCACTGCGGTGGCCGACGCATCGCCGCGGCCGGTGCTCATGTACAACGTCACCATGTTCACTGGCGTCAACCTGCTGCCCGACGCCGTGGAACGTCTCTCGGCGCACAAGAACATCATCGGCATGAAGGAGTCGAACGCCGACCTGGTGCAGTTGTCGGAAACGATCGCGCGCACACCGGACGGCTTCATCGTGCTGAGCGGAGCCGCCGCCACGCTGTATCACGCGCTCTGCGCGGGCGCGAACGGCGCGGTGCTGGCCGTCTCTGCGGTGCTGCCCGACATCTGTGTGGACATCTTCGATCTCGTCCAGAAACAGCGTCACGCCGAAGCGCTGGACCTGCAGCGCCGGATCGTGCGGATGGGACGGCTGCTGGGCGCGATGCACGGCGTTCCCGCCTTGAAGTACGCCCTGGATCAGATTGGCTATGTGGGCGGCACGGTTCGCCCGCCGCTCGGTGCGCTCGCGCCTGAGGGACAAAGGCAGATTCGCGAGGCGCTCGCCGAGCTGAAAATCGGCCAACCTGGTTAGGTGCGCTGGACCGTTCGAAGTCCGGCTAAAGCCGGACACTGACGTACTACACAGGAATCATCGCACCCGTCGCACCTATCGCACCCAGCGCACCCAACTACGGCGCAAGTCTGTACAGTGAGCTTTCGGTCGCGATGTACAGCGCTCCGTCCTTCCCTTCCGAGACGACGCGTATTGGTCCAATCTGATCCTTGAGCAGGTGTTCGACCGAGACAATCCTGGAGGCGTTCTCCGGATCGAAGCGCAGGCGCATGATCTCCTGCCCTGTCTCCGCCGCCACGAAGAGGTTGCCCTGGAACGCCGGCATCAAATCGCCACGATAAAACACCGCCGATGCTGCGCCCATGCCCGCTGGCAGCGCGTATGACGTGCGAAAGAGCGCGCGACTCTGTCTGAAGTTGTCGCCAACGGCGCTCAGCCTGCCCGCATCGGCGCCCAACCGATCCACCACCCACAGGTTCCCGCTCTCAGGCTGCCAGTCCATGGCCTGGGGCTGCGGATGATCGAAAGAGAAGATCGGCGTCTGCGCCGCCCGATCGTCGGGCGTGGTCGCATCCAGGTTGAGGCGCAGCACCTTACCGTTATAGGACGCGAAGCTCGACGCGATGCCGGTGTCCGACGAGCTGTCGAGTGCCAGATAGAGCTTGCCGTCCGGACCGATGCGAAGCGCGCCGCTCGCGCCGTACTCAGACGCGGGCATTCGATCGAGCAGCACCGCCCGCTCGCCATATGCGTCTTTCACGCCGCGAAAACGGGCGAGCATGAACTCCTGCCCCTGCCGGGGCGCCGCGGCCGCATACAACACGTACATGAAGCCGCTCTTCTCGAATTCGGGATCGAGTGCGATCGCGACGAGACCGCCTTGCGGCGCCATCACTTCAGGAGACAGGTCGAGCACCGGCTCTGGATAGAGCAGCCCGTTCCTTATCAGGCGGACGCGTCCGCCGCGCTCGGCCACGAAGATCGATCCATCAGGGGCAAGCGCGACATCCGATGGAAGGCTCAGTCCCTCGACAAACGGCGAAAGTTTCAATCGCGCCTGATCGACGGTGACGACCGGGATCGGTGCCGATGAGAAGACCGATCCCGTGCGTGCGACGGTGACGGCCACGACCCGCAGCGCCGCGGATCGCGCGCTCTCGGCCGTCGCTCCGCCATCGCCGACGAACGCGGCCAGCTCGAGCGTGTGCGAGCCGGCGGTCAGCGCGGGCAGCACGGCGCTGCAGTTAAAAGATGCGCCCGCGCTCGTGCAGGCCGCACCGGCCAGCGTCGAGCGCGTACCGTCGACGTACAACGCGAACTGCAGCGACGCGATGTCGGACGAGTCGGGCGCCGGCTGCGTCCATCCGAGGCGATCGCCTGAAGACACCTGGATTTCTCCCGGCCCCGGGTCGGGCACCTCGGGATCCTTCTGGTCACACCCGGCAATGCAAAAGCATGCAACGAGCGCCAGCGCAGTACGACCGCCCACGTCCGCATCATAGCGCACAGCCATTCGATGCTCGGTTACGATACGAGCATGAGAGTCGCGTGGGCGATGGCCTTCCTGCTGCTGGTGGCAACGCCTGCGCACGCGCAACTGCAAGGCCAGGTCTATGCTTCGGGGCTTCAGACACCTCTTGCGTTCGTACAAGACCCGACCGATCGAACCGTTCAGTTCGTCGTGCAGCAGGCCGGCCGGATCCGCGTCGTGCAGAACGGGACGGTGCTCGCGACCGACTTCCTCAACCTTGCCGGCAGCGTGTCCGCCGGCGGCGAGCGCGGATTGCTGGGCCTGGTGTTTGCCCCCGACTATGCGTCGAACGGCCGGTTTTTCGTCAACTTCACGAACACGAGCGGCGATACGGTCGTGGCCAGGTTCACGCGCTCGGCCAACCCGGTCGTCGCCAACGCCGGGTCGCGGTTCGACCTGCTCCTCGACATCACGCGGCGCTTTATCGAGCAACCATTTTCGAATCACAACGGCGGGCATCTGGCGTTCGGCCCCGACGGGTACCTCTACATCGGCCTCGGCGACGGCGGATCGGGGAACGATCCGGATCACCGCGCGCAAAACCCGAACGAGCTGCTCGGGAAGATGTTACGCATCGACGTGAACGTGCCGGACAACGACAACGCCGGCTACCGGATCCCGCCCGACAATCCGTTCCTTGGATCGAACCCTGCGCGGGATGAGATATGGGCGTTCGGGCTGCGAAACCCGTGGCGCTACACCTTCGACGATGTGGCGCGTGGAGGCACCGGGGCGCTCGTGATCGGCGATGTGGGACAGGGCAGGGTCGAGGAGGTCGACTACGAGCCGCGCGGCGCCGGTGGCCGCAACTACGGCTGGCGCAATCGCGAGGGGGCGCACGACAACGTCACCAGCCGGGCGCCCGCGTATCAACCGTTGACGGATCCGATCCTCGAATACGGCCGCACGGAAGGGGCCTCGATCACGGGCGGCTTCGTCTATCGCGGAACGCGGCTGGGCGCGGCCAATCGCGGGCGTTATTTCTTCGCCGACTACATTTCAGGACGCGTGTGGTCGGTCGCACTGAGCATCGGCGCCTCGGGCGAGGCCACGGCCTCGGATCGCCGCGAGCACACGGCAGAGCTCGGCGGACGCGCCGTCATCGGCAACATCAGCTCCTTCGGCGTCGATGCCGACGGCGAGCTCTACATCGTCAACCATCTGGGATCGATCGTGCGAATCACGTCTCCGCTCGCCGCCCCGCCGGCGCCCACGGAGCTCGAGATTCTGAAACCGTAGTGCCGCCCACGCGCGTCAATCGCGTGTCGCTGGCGCGTGCCCTGTCGAAGCTCGGCATGGCGTCGCGCGCACAGGCGGAGGAGCTCATCAAGCAGGGTCGGGTGCACATCGACGGACGCGTCGAGACCGATCCTGGCCGCTTCGTCAACCCCGACCGCGCGCGGATTCAGATCGACGGGCTCGCACACGACCGTGCGCCGTGGCGCATGATCGCGCTCAACAAGCCTCGTCAGGTCGTCACGACGAGATCCGATCCTCAAGGTCGGACGACCGTGTACGACCTGCTCGAGGATCTGGACACGCGCGTCGTGCCGATCGGACGACTCGACTACGCCTCGAACGGCTTGCTGCTCTTCACCAACGACACCAGGCTGGCCGACTGGCTGACCGATCCCGGAACAGGGATCGTGCGCCGCTACGTCGTGACCGTGCGCGGCGAACTGTCGGACGAGGCGATCCGGATGCTCGAGGCGGGGGTTGTCGATCGCGGCGAAACCCTCAGGGCGGCAACCATCAGTCTTTTGAAGCGGTCAAAGCGCGAGACGCACGTGATGCTGGAGCTGACGGAGGGCAGGAACCGAGAAATTCGCCGGATGATGCGGCATTGGGGACACGACGTGACGCGTCTCACACGCGTCGCCTTCGGCGGCCTCGAGCTCGGCCGGCTCGCATCCGGCAAATGGCGCGACGTGAGCCCACGGGAAGCGCGCGCAGCGTTTCCCACCGCTCCGATTCGATCTCCTGAACGGCTATCTCAACGCAAAGACGCGAAGCCGAGGAGCACTTGATCTAAACAAAATTCTTGGCGCCAGCCGGGCCCTACAGCAGTCCCTACTGTTGTTGCTGCTGCTGTTGCTGCGCGTAATCGAAGGGCTCGGCGGGCTCGCCGACTTCGGGCGCGACCCAGGTCGTGATCGGCAACACGCGCTCCGGACGAATCGGTGAATCCGACAACGTCACGGTGACGAGCACGGCCAGCTCGCTCTTCGCTTCGCCGCGAAACACGCCGCGCGTGGGGGGCACATCCGCATAGTCGCGCCCGACGGCCACGCGCACGTGCCGCTCGGCCGCGAGCACGTCGTTGGTGGGATCGAATCCCACCCAGCCGAGCGTCGGCAGATAGGCCTCGGCCCACGCGTGCGTGGCGCCCTGCGCGGATCTGTCTTTGCTGTCTGTGCTGGGCGACAGGTACCCGCTGACATAGCGGCACGGAATGCCGATGCGGCGCGCCAGCGCGATCATGATGTGCGCGAGATCCTGGCACACGCCCGCGCGCGCTTGCAGGGCATCGTCAATCGGCGAATCGACCCGCGTGTGGCTCGGCGTGTAGGTGAACGCGTGAAAGAGCGCGTAGTTGAGCCGCCTCATCAGCGTCAGCGGATCGGCATCGCGCTGCCACCGGAGCTCGTTCGCAAACTCGCTGAGCAGAGCCGAATCCCTGGCAAACCTGCTGGGCTGCAGACTGTGCCAGCACTGTCCGCTGGCAGTCATCGCGTCGATCTCGTCCCATTCCGATCCGGGCAGGGTCTCGGGTACGGCCGGCCCGAGGGCTACGTCCACCACGGCATCGGCCGCAATCCACAATCGCGACTGCCGGCTCGGGATGTCGAAGTGATGCACGACGTTCCCGAGCGCATCCTGATACGCGAAGACGCGCGAACGCGGCTGCGTGGTCAGCTCGAAGCGCAGGCATCGCTGCCGCCCGTCGCTGCGCGGCTGCATGCGGACCTCCATCAGGCTCTCCGAGATGGGGACGCTGTAGGTAAAGTGGTTCGTGTGCCGGATCAAATACTGGATGTCAACGCTCATATGCCAATCGCCGCTTCCGCCGGGTAGCTGATGTAGGTCTGGTACAACGCCGTGTGCACCTGCTCGCACTGCCGGTGAATGCCCTGCACGTAGCTTTGAAGACTGTCGGCCATGATTTCGTCGATCTGACTGTAGTCGAGGGAAGCACGCAGGCGGCCGGCCAGCCGATCGACGCGTCCGGGCGCATTGCGCCCCAGGGCACGCGCCACCGAGCGCAGCGAGGCTTCGACGGTATCGACCGCGAAACGCACGGATCGGGGAAAGTCGGCGCTGAGCAGCAGGAACTCTGCCACCCGGTCGGGACGGACGTCGGCCGTATAACGCTGGCAATAGGCCTCGAACGCCGAGCACGACCGGAGCAGCGCGGTCCACGACACATAGGCACCGATGCCACCGTCGCGGACCGCCGTCGCGTAATCGTCGAAATGCACTTCGAGCATCGTCGCGGTGGCCGCCGCCCGCTCAATCGACCGGCCGATCTGGATGTAGTGCCATCCCTCGGTATGGATCATGGTCGAGTCGGTCACGCCCTGGAAAAGATGCGCCGATTCCTTGACGTGCGCGTAATACACCGATCCGCGCGGCGATCGGTTGCGCCGGACGTGGAGGTACAGCCGGTTCAACTGCTCCCACATCTCAGTACTGATCTGTTCGCGCACCTGGCGAGCGTTCTCGCGGGCCGCGGCCACACACGCTTCGATCGTCTGCTGCAGCCTGACATCCGGTGTCGCGTCCTCGACTGGCACGATGGCGACACCATATCCGCTCGGCGGCAGCCCGAGCGCGCCCATCATCCGGCGCACCGTGTCCGACGAGCGATCCAGCGTCAGGCCGAGGCACACGTCGCCCAGCCGGGCCGTGTGCTCGGCTCGCTCCAGGTACCGGCTCATCCAGTAGGCGCAGTCAGCGACTCGCGACAGCATTACGTTTACTCAGCGGTTCTAGAACCTCAGAACCTAGAACCGCTTTAACCCGCCCCCTCTGCCAACACCCAGGTGTCCTTGCTGCCTCCACCCTGCGACGAGTTGACGACGAGCGATCCGCGCCGCAGTGCGACGCGCGTCAGCCCGCCTGGCACCACCGTGCAGGTTTCGCCACAGAGCACATAGGGACGCAGATCGACGTGACGCGCGCCTATCTGATCGTTGATGAAGTTCGGCGCCCGCGAGAGCGCCAGCGTCGGCTGCGCGATGTAGTTGCGCGGATCGGCCAGGATTCGCCGCCGGAATTCCTCGCGCTCGGCGGCGGTGCTGTGCGGCCCGATCAGCATGCCGTAGCCGCCGGACTCTCCGACCGCTTTCACGACCAGTTCGTCGAGGTGCTCGAGCACGTACGCGCGATCGCCCGCGTCGTCCAGCATGTAGGTCTGCACGTTCGGCAGAATCGGCTCTTCACTGAGGTAGAACCGGATGATGGCAGGGACGTAGGCGTACACCGCCTTGTCGTCGGCCACGCCAGTACCAATGGCGTTGATGATCGATACGTTTCCAGCCCGGTACGCGTTGAACACCCCCGGGACGCCGAGCCGCGAATCGGGCCTGAACACCAGCGGATCGAGGAAGTCGTCGTCCACGCGCCGGTAGATCACATCCACGCGCCGCAACCCCGCCGTCGTCCGCATGTAGACGATGTTGTCGTGCACGATCAGGTCGCGTCCCTCGACCAGCTCGATGCCCATCTGCCGCGCGAGGAACGTGTGCTCGAAATACGCCGCGTTGTAGACCCCCGGCGTGAGCAGGACGATCGTCGGATTCGGCCGGTCATTCGGCGCAAGCGAGCGAAGCGTCGCCAGCAGCGCCTGGCCGTAGTGATCGATGGGCCGCACGGCGTACTCGGTAAACAGCTCAGGGAACACGCGTTTGATGATGTGGCGGTTCGTGAGCATGTAGGACACGCCGCTCGGCACGCGCAGATTGTCTTCGAGGACCGCGAATTCGCCTCCCGGCAGGCGGACAAGGTCGCTGCCGGCCACCGAGACATAGACGTCACGCCGCGGCCGGATTCCGACCATCTCGTGGCGGTAGTGCTGCGCGCTGAAGACGAGGTGCCGGGGCACGACACCTTCCTTCAGGATGCGGCCGTCCTGGTAGATGTCCTTCAGGAACAGGTTGAGTGCGGTCAGCCGTTGAATCAGCCCACGCTCGATCGTTTCCCACTCGCGGGCGGTGATGATGCGCGGCAGCAGATCGTAGGGAAAGATGCGCTCGGTCCCCTGGTCGTCCCCGTAGACCGTGAAGGTGACCCCCTGATGCAGGAAGGCGCTGTCGGCGTCCTGCTGCCGCTTTCGCAGGTCGGCCGACGAAAGCTCGAGCAGCCGGCGATAGAGCGCCTCGTACGGCTCACGAGCCACGCCCGAGCGATCGAACATCTCGTCGTAGCAGTCGTCGAGGACGTACTCCGAGAAGAGGCCGGCATGGATTCCGAGGCCGCCGTTCAGACCCATCAAGCGCATGGTACGGCAAGAAACCACCCGCGAGAACTCATGAACATTAATGTCGGACCAACCACTGAAAACCCACAATGTTGTGTCGATTGCCGACCCGCGATCGAAAAATGCGGGGCTTTTCGCAAAGCACGTTTCTTGCTTCGCGCCCACGCGTGACCACACAACACGAAACGCTGCTCTGGACGCTCGAGGAAATCAGCCATCTCGTTTCCCACAGCGGTCATCCAGCCGAAACGCTCGACAACATCGTCCAGCTCATCCAGCGCACGTTCGAGACGGACGTCTGCTCGGTGTACCTGCTGGAACCGGACCGCGCCACCCTGGTGCTGGCTGCCACCGTCGGGCTGCGCCCCGACAGCGTCGGACGCGTCCGCATGCGACTGTCGGAAGGGCTGGCCGGGCTCGTCGGCGAACAGTTGCGGCCCCAGGTCGTGGAAGATGCGACGAAGCATCCGCGGTTCAAGTATTTCAGCGAGGCGGGAGAAGACCCGTACCACTCCTTCCTGGGCGTGCCCCTCATCGATCGGGGGCTGCTTCAGGGTGTGCTGGTCGTCCAGACCCAGGAAGCGCGCGTCTTCAGCCCGGACGCCGTCCGGATGCTGTCGACCGCCGGCACCCAGCTCGCGTCGATCGTTTCACAGGCCCGCACCATCGGACAGTTCGTGGTGCCCGCGCATCACCGGCTCGAGGCGCTGGCCCGCAACATGTGGTGGAGCTGGGACGACGATGCGGTCAGTCTGTTCCGGGCGCTCGATCCGGTGCTGTGGCGTGAGCTCGATCACAACCCCATCGCGCTGCTCCAGCACATTCCCGTCGCGCGGCTCGAAGAGCGCACCTCGGCGCTCCAGTTGCACAGCCGCATCAACTTCGCCTACCGGCGCATGCAGGAGCACCTGACGTCGACGCGGACGTGGGGCGCAAACCACGCGGGAGTGCTCTGGGCACGGCCGGTCGCGTACTTCTCGGCCGAGTTCGGCCTGCACGAGTCGGTGCCGATCTATTCCGGCGGCCTCGGCATTCTCGCGGGCGATCACATCAAGGCGGCTTCAGACCTCGGCATCCCGCTCGTCGGCGTGGGCCTCTACTACAGCCAGGGTTACTTCACGCAGCGCTTCGATTTGAGCGGCTATCAGCAGGAGGACTATCGCGACGTCGACAGCTCGCTTCTCCCACTGGAGCGCGCGAAAGACGCGCGAGGCGATCAGATCACCGTGAGGCTCGAGACCCGGACGGGCACCATCGTCGCGCGTGTGTGGAAGCTCGCCGTCGGCCGGAACACGCTCGTCCTCCTCGATTCCGATGTGGAAGGCAACCGGCCGGAGGATCGCGCGCTGACCTCGCGCCTGTACGGCGGCGACGACCGCGTTCGCATTCGCCAGGAGTTGCTGCTCGGCGTGGGCGGCGTGCATGCGTTGACCGCGCTCGGCATCGTTCCGGGCGTGCTGCACCTCAACGAGGGACACAGCGCCTTCGCCGCGCTCGAACTGGGCCGCCAGCGGATGGTGACAGAAGGGGTCGACGCAGCCGAAGCGCTCCGGCGAATCTCTGCGCAAGTCGTCTTCACCACGCATACGCCGGTGCCGGCGGGTCACGACCGGTTCTCGCCTGCGCTCGTCGAAGAGCACCTCGGGCCATTGCGCGAAGCGCTGGGCCTCGGCCGCGAAGAACTGCTCGCGCTGGGGCGCGTCGATCCCGGCGACCCGTTCGAAAATTTCTGCATGACCATCCTGGCGCTCAAACTGTCGCGGCGGGCCAACGCCGTGTCGTCGCTGCACGGCCAGGTGTCGCGCGCGATGTGGACGCCGCTCTATCCGGGCCGATCCGAAGAGCAAGTCCCGATCGGACACATCACCAACGGCATTCACGTGCGCACGTGGCTCGCCCCGCAGATGCATCGGCTCTACGACCGCCATCTCGGCCCGGGCTGGAGCGACAGGTGTGCGGAAGCCTCGACCTGGGACACCATCGACGGCATCGAGGACGGCGAGTTGTGGGAGACGCGCCAGACGTTGAAAACGCAGCTGATCGAGGTGGCGCGGCTGCGCGCCGCACGTTGCGCCCAGGAGCGCGGTGAGAGCTCCGAATTCATCGAGCAGGTACGGCACGCGCTCAGCCTCGATGCGCTCACCATCGGCTTCGCGCGGCGGTTTGCCACCTACAAGCGCGCGAACCTGGTGCTGCGCGACCTGGAGAGTCTGATCTCCCTGGTAAACGACGCCAAGGTGCCGATTCAGTTCGTGTTTGCGGGCAAGGCCCACCCGCGCGATTTGCCGGGCAAAGAAGTGCTGCAGGAAGTGTTTACGCTGCTGCGCGATCAGCGATTCGCGGGCAAGCTGCTGTTTGTCGAGGACTACGACATCAACGTCGGCCGGCACCTGGTACAGGGCGTCGACGTGTGGCTCAACACGCCCCGGCGTCCGCTCGAGGCATCGGGGACCAGCGGGCAAAAGGTCGTGTTGAACGGCGGCCTCAACCTGTCGATCCTGGACGGATGGTGGGCCGAAGCCTACGACGGCCACAACGGCTTTGCCATCGGCCGCGGGGAAACGCATACCTCGATCGATCGCCACGACGCGCGCGACGCCGACGCGCTCGTCCGGGTGCTCCGCGACGAGGTCATTCCCCTGTACCACGATCGCGACCGCGACGGTCTGCCGCGGCGGTGGATCGCGCGCATGAAGCGCGCGATCCGTACGCTTGGCTGGCGGTTCAGCGCCGATCGCATGCTAACTGACTATGTTCTAAAGGCCTACATCCCCGCTGCCGGCGGCACCAGCAGCGAAATGCGATCTTGATCAGGGATGGCCTGCTGGAGTTATATTCGTTTTGACGGAGGCTCTGATGGCAAGAACGACTAAACCCGCCAACGGAAGTCCGGGCTCCCCCAAGCCGATACGTTCAACAAAGAAGGGCAACGGATCGACGGGGCACTACAACGGCGATCCGGACGCGGTGGCCAGGCGCGCGTACGAAATTTACTTGAGCCGGGGCGGCGGTCACGGCTCCGCTCTCGAAGACTGGCTCGAAGCGGAGCGTCAAATCAAGCAGGGTTCGACGAGCGTCATCGGTCGGGTGGCGCCGAAGCCGAGAAAGAGGAAGACTTCCGAAGGGACGGGGCCTTGACGGCGTAGTACACGCTCGCGGCCGCAACCACGGCCGCCAGAATGCCCCACTCGCGAGCCGTGGCTTGCGACAACAGCCAGACGATACCGGAGGCCGCCAGCAACTGAACGGTCGGGCCTCCCGGCAGCGTGAAAGGTTCGCCCGCCATTCTCACATCGCGCCGCTGCAGCTCGTACGACGCGGCGACACACAGCAGGTACAGCAGGAGCGCCGACACGTTCGCCATGATGACGAGCGTTTCGAACGTGCTCGAAATCGCGAGCGCCGCCACGATGATGGCGTAGATCACGATCGCCACGGCGGGCGTACGGTACCGCGGATGCACGGCGGTGAGCGCCCGCGGCAGCACGCCATTGGTCGCGAGGGCCAGCAGCGCGCGCGGCGTGCCCAGCATGTCGCCCGCGATGTACCCGAAAATCGAAACGGTCCCGCCGGCGAGCATGAACATCCGTCCGCCATCGCCGAGCAACCGCGCGCCCGTCTCGGCGAGCGGCGCGGCCGTATAGTTCGGGCAGCTCGGGGCCGAGCACGCCTTGCGCCACGATCTGAACCGCGAGATAGACGACCGTGGCGATCATGAGCGCGCTCAGAACGGCGCGCGGCACCGTACGTGATGGGTCGCGAATTTCGCCCGACGGTGTCAGCGCCACCTCGACGCCCACGAACGCAAACAACAGCACGATCGACACCTGGCCGACCTCGGACACCGTCGGCATCGGCGCGCGAAGGAATTCCGGATTCAGCGACCAGACGCCCACGAGCACCAGCACGAGCAGTGGGATGAGCTTGGCCGCCGTGATCGTCTCCACGAGCCGGATGCCCGGCTTGATGCCCCGGATATTGACGACGGCGAGAGCCGCGAACAGCAGGACGAGGAGAATCGCGCGCGGCACGGCGTGCATCACCGCCGGCCAGAACACGCCGACCGAACCGGCAAACGCCGTCGCCACTGATGCCACCGACAGGCAGGCGGTGGCCCAGTAGAGAAACCCGCCGAGATAACCGGCATACCCGCCGAACGCCACTTCGATATAGGCATACAGCCCGCCCGTGAGCGAAACACGACTGCCCGCCGCCGCAAAACACAGCGCGATGAACGCCATCAGCGTCGCGCACACCAGATACGCCACCGGCGCCGCGGCGCCGAGCCCCGCCGCCACCGTCGCCGGCATCAGGAAAATAGAAGACGCGATGGTGACGTTGACGATGCTCGCCGTCAGCTCGCGCGTGCCGATCGCGCGGACGAGTTCTGGCCGGGGCGGCTCAGCGGTCATAACCGTTGCTGATGTAGTTTTCCGGCAACTCGTGCTTCAGCACGAGCACCGACATGATGAAGTCCATCTGCCAGTGACCATCGCCCGAGCGCTGAATGGTGAGCGGCCGAAAGTGCGCGATGTGCCAGTCCTGCATCCGTTCCCAGACCTGGATGCCGATGTCGATGCACTCGGGAAAGTGCTGATTGAGGCGGAAAAAGTTCCGCTGGCGAAGCCTGAGATCGTTGACATCGTCGGTCGCCACCGCGTGCTGCCGACGAATGCTGTCCAGCACGTTGCGGATGCCGGTCAGCTCAGCACCGTTGTCGACGTCGCGCTGCGCGGCCGCCGCGTTTCCCGCCGCCATGTGCATGGCGCCCCCTCCCGCAAGAAGCTCTCGTCTCGAAAGCATGGCTCCTCCTGTCACGTTTCGCGCTGGCTCGCCGCCCAACAAAAAAGGCCGGGTTCAGCCCCGGCCCTCCATCAACCCGGAAACGGTTCCGGGATCCTTTTTCGTGTCTACGGCCAGTTCTGCTTCACGATGCTGGCATCGATTGACGCCATCGTCTTGCGGCCGGTCGCGGCCGCCGCATCCACCAGCTCCTTGTAAATGATGTCGTTCAGCATCTTCTGCACACCGAGCGGACCGAACGCGCCGAGCGCCCATCGGGCCGCGCGGCCGAGCCAGACGGCGTCGGCGCCAAGCGCAATCGCTTTCAGCACGTCGCTGCCGCGGCGGAACCCGCTGTCAATCATGACCGGAATCTTGCCGTTCACGGCGGCGACGATTTCCGGAAGCACCTCGAGCGTCGACGGCCCGTAGTCCATGGAGCGGCCGCCATGGTTCGATACGACGATGCCGTCGAAGCCGCGCTCGACGCAAAGCCGCGCATCCTCGTGCGTCACGATGCCTTTGATGATGATCGGGACCTTGATGAACTTGCGGACATCGTCCAGGTACTTCCAGGTGTACCAGAGCCGGCCGGCGCCCAGCCGATAGGCGGCCGCACCGCGGACCGATGCCGCGGCACCCGCCGCGCCACGCCCGCTCCCGGCCGCTTCCGGATCGTTGCCGCGCCCCGCGCCACCGGCACGTCCGCGCCCGCCCGCTCCACCGGCCCGTGCCGCACCGCCGGTACGTCCGCCGAGATTGCGATCGTGCTGCGTCCGCTCGTAGAAGGACGCCTGCTGATCGACCGTGATGACGATGGCCTTGTAGCCGGCGGCCTGCGCGCGCTCGAGCAGTTCCTGGCTCGCGCCCATGTCCTGGCGGGGGTAGAACTGCCACCAGAGCTGGCCGTTCGCGCCTTTCGCGACCTCCTCGACCGACTGGCTCGAGTTGTTGCTGAGACACATCGGCGTGTTCGACGCCAGCGTGCCGGCGCGATACATCCCCGCTTCCCCATCGGGATGCAGCGCCACCTGCGTCGCCGTGGGCGCGATGACGACCGGATACTTCAGATCGAGATTGATCAACTTCGACGATAAGTCGACCGTCGCCGGATCGACCGCGGTGCCGGGGATGAGATCGACCCAGTCGAACGCCTGACGATTGCGGCGCAGGTTCCACTCACCGCCATCGCCGTGCGCGGTGTAGTCGTACACCGACTGCGGGATGTTCGCGAACATGACCGGCTCGAAGTCGAACGACGTGAGCATCTCGTTCAGCCCCGGCGTCCGTCTGTGCTGGGGAAAGGGACGCGGATCGAGCTGGGCGTGAAGGAGCGGCGAGCCTGCGACGAGGCCCGCCATGCCCGCCAGCGCCTTGCGACGTGAAAGAGACGTCTGCCAGCGTTTTTCGATATTTCTCATATCAGTTGTTCGTGGTGGCCTTGGTGGGCATCGGACCGTGTACCTTTACCGCCGTGCGATCGAGGGCCTTCAGGTTCACCTTGCCGCACATGCCCATGTAGCGCGCCAGCTCCGTTTGTGCCATCTCGAGGACGCTCTGCACCCCGGCTTCGCCGTACGCCGCAAGCCCCCACATGACCGGCCGGCCAATCAGGACACCCTGGGCGCCAAACGCCAGGGCCTTGATCGTGTCCGTGCCCCGCCGGAACGATCCATCGGTCAGCACCGGTACCTTGCCGGCCACCGCGTCGATGATGTTCGGGAGCGCGAGAATCATCGCGTCCTTGCTCGCCAGCAGTCCTCCGAAATTCGACGCAACGATGCCCTGCACGTTGTGCTGCAACGCCGCGGTCGCCTCTGCCGGCGTCGCAATGCCCTTGACGATCACCGGCACGCTGACGCCCTGCTTGATCCCGTCCACCGCAGACCAGTTGATCGAGCTGGGCGTCGCCGGCCTTGAGCCGTTTGCCGAGTGCGAGGCGCCGACCGTGATGACGATCGCCTTCGCGCCCGCCTTGATCGCGTCCTGCACCTGCGCCTTGGCGCCCGAATCAGAGGCGTACACCTGATACCAGAACGACGGCTTCGCCACGGCGGCAATCTCGGCCAGCGGCACGCTCGATCGGCTGCTGATGATCGTCAGCGCCTTCGCCGCGGCGGCGCCTTTCGCGGTGGCAATTTCGCCCTCGGGATGGAAGCGTTTCTGGTCGGCGATCGGGGCGACGATGAGCGGCGTGAAGTGATCTTCGCCGAACAGCTTCACGGTGAGATCCATGTCGGTCGTCGGGATGTTCATCCGGGGCCGCAGCGTGATGCGGTCGAACAGCGCGCGGTCGCCGCCCGCAATCAGCGCGAAGGTCGCCGGCGGCAGCTTCTTCTTCGCCTCTTCCTCGTACTCGAGGAGATTGACCAGCTCCTCTCGCGGCGCCTGCGCGCACCACCACGGGCGGCTCCCACGGCATCCGTTCGCGCTGCTGCGCGGCGGGTGCCTCGCCGCCAATCGTCGAGCCGGCAACCGTTCCCGCGACAATGGCGCCAACGCTTCCGAGAGCCTGGCGTCTGCTGAGTTTGTTTTCGCTCATGGTGTTGGTAACTCCTAAACGAAATTCACCTTGACCGCCGTCTTATCGATCGATTTCAACGTGGCGCGGCCGGCGTACGCAGCCGCGTGCACCAGTTCGGCCTGAATCACTTCGAGCAGCCGCTGCACGCCCTGCGCGCCGTACGCGCCGAGCCCCCAGCGCGCCGCCCGGCCGAGCGCGACGGCGTCGGCGCCAAGCGCCAGTGCCTTGAACACGTCGCCCCCACGCCGGAAGCCGCTGTCGATCATCACGGGAATCTTCTTGTTGACGACCGCGACAATCTCCGGCAGCACTTCGAGCGTCGAGGGGCCGTAGTCCATCGACCGGCCGCCATGGTTCGAAACGATGATGCCGTCCACGCCTTCCTTGACGCAGAGCTCGGCGTCTTCGGCCGTCACGATGCCCTTGATGATGACCGGCACCTTGATGAACTTGCGCACCTCGTCGATGTAGTCCCAGCTGTACCAGAGACGGCGATTCGACACGCGATAGTTGGAGAACTGCGGGAATTTGCCAATGCCCGGCTCGCCCGTACCGGCCGTCGGAATGGCCGCTCCCGATCGCAGTGCGTCCGCAGCCGCTTCTGCCGCGGCGTTGCCGCCGCCTCCGCCGCCACCGCGGCCGCCGCGTCCTCCGCGACCACCGGCCGTTTGCACGGTGCCGCCAAGATGGCGATCGTGCAGGTCGCGCTGGTACACCGACGCCTGCTGATCGACCGTAATGATGATGGCGTTGGTACCCAGATCCTGGAAGAGCTGCAGCTGTTTGGCCGATGCACCCAGGTCGGGGATGGGATAGAACTGATTCCAGCGCGGCCCTGTCGCGGCCGGCGCAATCTTCTGATGTGGAACGGTCGTGCCGCTGGCAAACGCTGTGAGCGCGTTTGCGGCAGTGGCGCCGCGATACATGCCCACCTCACCGTCCGGGTGCAGCGCACCCTGGCCGGAGCTCGGCGCGGTGAAAATGGGGAACTTCATCGGAACGCCGAGAATCGTCGAGGAGAGATCGACGACCTTCGGATCGACCGCTTTGCCCTGAACGATGTCGACCCAATCGAACGCCTGGCGGTTACGTCGAAGGTTGAACTCGCTGCCGTCGCCATGGGCCATGTAGTCGTACGGCTCGAGCGTCATGTTGCGATAGCACAACGCTTCGAAGTCGAAGGCATCGACCAGCTCGTCGAGCCGCAGAATCCGCGCGTGACCCGCAAGGCCATGCGGATCGACCTGCGCGCCGAGGAGCGGAGATGCCCCGAAGATCGCGGCAAAGCTTGCCAGCGCTTTGCGCCGGCCCTGGCTGAACCGCCATCGGTTTTTAAACATTCCCATGGACCCGCCTCCAAACTGGCTCGCGCGCACGGACGCACGTACAATTCGCCCGCCGGACTGTCAACGTATGGTTCACGTCATTGTAGCCGTATTTATCGCTTTTGGAGCGCTTTGGACGCTGCTCACATGGCTCGTCGGCGGCTTCACGATCGCGCTGTGGGGGCTCACAATCCGGGCCCACGATCCCTTTCGGCCGCTGGCGTTTACGGTAGTGGCCGCCGGCATCTATCTGGCCACGCGCGGCCCGCTCAACCTGCGCCGGCTCGTCACCCCAGTGGCGCTTGTGATCGCGTTGTGCCCTGCCATCGTGGGCATCGCCAGGAATTCGTGGACCGCGAGCGGCGCCGACCAGTACGCGTACGTCTCGCAGGCCGACCTCTGGCTCGAACGCGATCTCACGGTGCCGGTGCCGCTCGCCGCAACGGCGCCGTGGCCGGACGCGGTCTGGAGCTTTGCGCCGCACGGATTCCGTCCTGCGCCAACCGGCGCCGCGATCGTGCCGGTCACCGCTCTAGGTCTGCCGCTGATGATGGCCGGCGCGAAAGCGATCGCGGGCCACTGCGCGATGTTCCTGGTGACGCCGCTGTCCGGCGCCCTGCTCGTGTGGATCATGTTTTTGATCGGCCGGCGGATGGAATCCGACGTGCTCGGGCTTGCGGCCGCCTGGTTTACGGCCACGAGTCCCGCGGTGCTGGCGATGCTGGTGTCGCCGATGAGCGACGTGCCGGCCGCCGCGTTGTGGGCACTGGCTATCTTCTTCACGATCGGCCAGAGCAGGCGCTCGGCGCTTGCTGCCGGGCTCGCGGCGTCGGGCGCGATTCTGATTCGACCGAACCTCGCGCCGCTGGCGGCGTTGCTCGCGGCCTGGCGATGGTGGACGACCGACAATCCAGAGCACAGAAAGGACGCGGCGCTCGTCGCGGCTGGTATCGTTCCTGGCTGCCTGATTGTCGCGTGGACGAACAGCGCGCTCTACGGTTCGCCGCTGGCCTCTGGGTACGGATCGCTCTCGTCGTTGTTTTCCATGACGAATGTCGGGACGAACCTCGCGAGGTACGGTACGTGGCTCGTCGAAAGCCAGACCCCGCTCGCCGTCCTTGGCGTCGCCGCGCTGCTGCCCTTTACCTTCGTCTGGCCCGGCCGCCGGCAGCGGCAGGCGGCGCTGCTTCTCGGCGCAACGCTCATGGTGGTGTGGGCGCTCTATCTTGCGTACATTCCGTACGACGCCTGGTGGTTCCTGCGATTCATGCTGCCGTCGTGGCCTGCAATCTGCCTCGGGATGGCGGTGGTGATTGTGCGGCTGGGACGAACGCATTCCGTGGCGCTTCGCGTGGCCGCATTCGGCCTTGCGCTGACGGTCGGCGCCTACACCATCCGCTTCGCGGCGACGAACGGCGCCTTCCCGTCGGGTGAAGGCGATCACCGTTACGTAAGCATCGCGAAAATCGTCGAACAGGCGACCGAGCCGTCCGCGGTCATCTTCGCGGGGCAGCACAGCGGCCCCACCCGCTACTACGCGGGACGCACGATCGTCCGCTACGAGCTTATCGACCCCGCGTGGCTCGATCGCGCCGTCCAGTGGCTGACCGCCGCCGGCCGGCGACCGTATTTCCTGCTGGAGGAATACGAAGTGCTGGAGTGGGAAAAGCGATTTGGCGCCGCCAACACCCTCGGCCGGCTGACGCTTGCGCCCATCGCCGAATATCGTGCGCCTGGTGTACCTGGCGCGATTTACCTGTTCGACCCCGCACAACCCGACGGCGGGGCGCTCATCACGACTCCGCCGCCCGAGGCACGCGCCACATGCGTCCCGCCGTCGCCTTTGCTACACTTGCGTTGATCGCATGAAAGTAAAGGCTTTTTCGACGATCGTGGCTGCCGTGGTTTTCGCCACGGCCGTGGCGGCGCAACTGCCCGCGATCTCGTGGACCTGCCCGATGCATCCTGACGTGCTCGAGGACAAGAAGGGCACGTGCGGCATCTGCGGTATGGATCTGGAAGCCGTGCGTCTGGTGACGATGTACACCTGCCCGGTTCATGCCGTCATCGAACAGGGCACGCCGGGCAAATGCCGCATCTGCTCGCGCGATCTCGTGCAGAAAACGGCGGCGCTCACCTTTACGTGCGCGGGCAACCGCGAGATTTCCCAGCTCGAGCCCGGGAACTGCGCCGACGGGGCGCCGATGATTCCGCGATACAACGCGCGCGCGCACGGCGATCACAATTCGAAGCACGGCGGCACCTTCTTCATGGCGCCGGACAACTGGCATCACATCGAAGGCACGTATCCGGCAGCCGGACGATTCCGGGTGTATGTCTACGATGATTTTTCCAGGCCGCTCGGTGCGAACGACGCCAAACGGGTTCGGGGCCGCGTCGTCACCAAGGAGGTCTTCGACTCGAAGACGGGGACGACCCGCGAGCTCGCCTCTGCCCCGTTGGTACTGGCGCGGAACGGGTCTTTCTTCGAAGCCCGTATCGAGTCGATTGCGTTGCCGGCGAAGATGACGGCCAAGATCGCGTTCCGCTCGGGCGACAAGGAAAGCCGGTTCGATTTTTCCTTCCCGGAGTACTCGCGCGATCTGCCGGCGTCGGTCGCGCCAAACACTTCGAAATCGACTGCATCCACCTTCGCGGCTAGCACCGCTACGGTGGACAAGCCCAACGCATCCACCTCCGCGGCTGGCGCCGCTACGGCGGACAAGCCCAGCAAGCTGTTGGAAGAGTTGAAGGCGCGCCGTTTGGAAGTGGAATCGCTCACGAAACAGGGCACGCTTGGCGCGATCTACGTCCCGGCTCTCCAGGCCAAGGATCTGGCGTTGGAGATTCAGTCGCAACAGCAAGGCGCCGACGCCGAGGCGGTCGAGGCAAGCGTCAAGCAGATCGTGCTCGCGGCATATCAACTCGACAACTTCGGCGATCTGGGCGACGGCGAGAAAGTCCAGGACGCGTACCGGAACTTCAGCGCCGCGATTCTGCAGCTCGATTCCCTTCTTTCCGGACGCCGGTGATGACGAGGGCGACGGCCGCATGCGCGATCGTCGTCATCGTGTTCTGGTTCGCGCCGCGAGGAAGCGCGCACGAGGGGATCACCTCGAAATTTACTTACAACGCCGAGGTGTACCCGGTGTTTCTGAACCGATGCGGCCGATGCCACATCGACGGCGGCGTCGGACCGATGTCGCTCCTGAAGTACGAGGATGCGTTTCCCTGGGCCGAATCGCTGCGCACCGAGTTGACGACCGCCTACGCGGACGCCTCAGCTGAGGTACGCGGCGCCAAGGTAGACCCCCACGACTTCATCAAAGCCGCCCATCGTCAGATTTCCGCGCGCGAGCTCGATATCGTGCTGAACTGGGCGACCGGAGGCACGCCTGAAGGCGACAAAGGAACGACGCCCGTGCCGCCGCCTTTCAAGAATGACTGGGCGGCGGGTCCGCCTTCCCTCGCTGTCGCGATGGCCGAGCCGTATCGCATGCCGGCCGGCACGTTCGAAGCGACGCAGGAGTTCGCGCTGCCGGTCCCCACTACCACGCCGCTGAGCGTGACCATGCTCGACCTTCTGCCCGGCACGCCGACGATCGTTCGCAGCGCCGCGATATCGTTGCGATCTCCAGACGGCAGCTCGCGCGTGCTCGGCACGTGGGTGCCGCGCCAGGCAGCCGCGCCGGTCACCATGAAACCCCCCGTTCAGATCGAACCCGGGTCGCGCCTCATCGCGCGCATCCACTACAAGAAGACGTGGAAGCTCGAGGGCGAGACGATGAGCGATCGTTCCACGATCGGGCTGTACACCGGCGACTAGACCATCGGCACCATGCGCGGCATCACCGTACTCGTGGCCGGCGCCGGCCTGGCCGGGCTCACGGCCGCCCGCGATCTCACGCGACAAGGTGCCCGCGTGACCGTCCTCGAGGCCGGTAATCGCGTGGGCGGACGCGTCCTGACCGCTCGCCAGCCGTTCCTTCACGGCCAGCACGCCGAAATGGGCGCGGACCTCATCGACGAGAGCCAGACCGAAATCTGCCGGCTCATCAAGGACGTCGGTCTTCGCCCGGCACGAATCCTTCGTAACAGTTTTACGGGCGTCAGGCAGTTCGGCCGACGCCGCCGCATCGTCGGCCAGCATGGATGGCTCGACCTGGCCAGGCGGCTGCGGCCCGAGATTCGTGCCTTCAGCCTCGGAGAGCGCCGATGGGAAAGCGGCATCGCCGACAGCCTGGCGCGCGAGAGCGTGGCACAGTGGCTCGATCGCATCCGGGCACCGAAACCGCTTCGTGATATGGCGATCGGCATGCGCGGGTTCTTCCTCGCGGACCCCGCGGACCTGTCACTTCTGGCGCTCACCGACCAGTTCGCAGAGGGAGATGTTCCCGGCGCCGACAAGATGTTTCGCATTGTGGGAGGCAACGATCGGCTTCCGGCCCTGATCGCGAAGGCCCTTGGATCCAGAGTGGAACTGCAGGCCGTCCTTCGGCGGGTGATGCAAACACGCGACGGCGTCACGGCTTCGATCGAATCGCACGGGCGAATCCACGAGGGACGATTCGACTACCTCGTGTGTGCAATGCCGGCAACGACGCTGCGGGACGTCATCTTCGAACCGGCGATGCCCGAGCCACAGCAGCAGGCAGTCGCCATGGTGAAGTACGGCGCCGCGACAAAGACCGCCCTTCAGTTCGATCGGGCGCCGTGGAGGATGCGCGGCAAGCCGCGAGCGTTCGGCACACCGTTCGGCATCGGGGCCGTCTGGGACGGGAATGAGGAACAAGCCGCGGGTGACAGTCGCCGAAAGCGTCCGGCTTCCGGGATACTCACTCTGCTCGCCGGAGGCGGCGCGAGCGCCGCGACGCAGGAAATGCTGGCGCGGGAAGGTCCGTCGCGGTTGGTGCGCGAGCTTTCGTGGATCGATCTCGAGAAGGCACGCATGACGGCGTGGTCGACGCTCAGCTGGGAGCTCGAACCGTGGGCGCGGGGCGGATACGCATTCTTCGATCCTCAGTTTCCGCCATCGATTCGCCACTGGCTCGCGCGCCCCTTCGGACGTATGTTTTTCGCCGGCGAGCACACCAGCGTCAGGTGGCAGGGATACATGAACGGCGCGGTGGAGACGGGATTGAGGGCGGCCGCGGAAATCGCGGCCCTGATCAGGGATTGGGGATTAGGGATTCGAACTGAGAGCTGAGAGGGGCGAAATGCGAGTTGGAGTGATTGGTCTGGGCGTCATGGGTACGCCGATGGCGCATAACCTGCTGAAGGGCGGGCATGAGGTGACGGTCTTTGCCAGGCGCGCCGAAGCGATGGCGCCGCTTGCGGCCGCGGGCGCGCGCGCGTCAGCGTCGCCGGCCGAAGCGGCGGCGGTGTGCGACGTCATCATCACGATGGTGCTCGACACGCGCGCCGTCGAAAGCGTGGTGCTCGGGCCCGGTGGCATCATCGAAGGCGCGCGGGCCGGCGCGATCGTCGTCGATCACAGCACGATCGAACCTGCCGGTGCGCGCAAAGTCGCGTCGACTCTGCAGTCGCGCGGCATCGAGATGCTCGACGCGCCTGTGTCGGGGGGTGCGGCCGTCGCCGAGGCCGGCACGCTGTCCATCATGGTCGGTGGCAACGAGGCCGCCCTCGATCGCGTTCGGCCGATCCTTGCGTGTTACGGCACGACGATCGCGCACATCGGACCGAGCGGCGCGGGCCAGGTGGCGAAGGCCTGCAACCAGATCTGCACCATCGTCAACACGCTCGGCGCCGCCGAGGCAATGCTGCTGGCCGAGCGCGCCGGCGTGGATCCGGGCAAGGTGAAAGACGTGCTCATGACCGGTTTCGGCGCGAGCCGGATGCTCGACGTGCAGGCGCCCAAGATGATCGCCCGTAACTTCGAAGCCAAGGTCGAGTCCCGCCTTCACCACAAGGATATTCAGATCGTGCTCGACATGGCGCGGGCGCTTGGCCTCGACCTGCCCGGGAGCGCCGCCGCCGCGCGCGTGATTGCCGCGCTTCAGGCACGCGGTGGCGCCACGCGCGACACGGCCGCTGTGTTCGAGGTCCTGGCCAATCCGTAGAGCCGCCGATGTTCATCCCACCACAGGGCTTCAGGCATGCGACGGCGCTGCTCCTGACCCAGGGCTGCCGCGCCATTCCGCCGGGAGCATCGCCCGAGTCGGTGGCGTCTGCGCTCGTGGCGCTTGCGCACGATCTCGTCGCGCTCGCCGACGACATGCGTGCCGCGCCCGAGTCGGCCGAGTGGCTGCTCGTCGAGTACGCGCGCATCGTCGAGCAACTGCCGCAGACATTCGATCGCGCCGCTGCACGGGCGAGCGCTTCCGCAATCCTGGCGCGCGTGGCTGCGCGACACCCGGTCGTCGAATCACGCGACCTGTTCCTCGTGTACGTGCCGGAAGATCGGCTGTCGGTAGCCGCCCCGCTCGGGGTCGAGCTGATCAAGCGTCGCGTGTCGGTGGCACTCGACTACGAGGTCGCGACGGGCCCGCAATTGTCTGCGGCGCTCGAGCACGGGCTCGAGCATCACCGAGGCGGGGCTGTCCTGCGCACTGGCGCGTTCGAACGGATTGAATGGGGATTCGGGGTACAGGAATCGGAACGGTTGCGGGTCATCAGCGCCTGCGACGCCGCGGTCGCGGCCGCCGATCTCGCGAACTGGATGCGTCGACTACATGCTGTCAAAACAGCGGGCAGCTGACCCTCCCACGCGAGTCGCGCTGTCTCCGGGATATACACTTCGGTCGTCTCAGCCAGCACAAATTCCGGCATTTCACTTGCAGCGAATCGGGACACCTGAGGCTCGATGTCCGAGAGCCATACAAGTGAACGTCTGCACGGAGGGCAGATGACGGCTGACAACCCTGCGCATCCATCCGCGGCGACAACGACGACGGGTATCGGTGGCTTCGATTACCTGCTTCGAGGCGGACTTCCCGCAAACCGGATTCATCTCGTGGAGGGTCACCCCGGTTCGGGAAAGACGACGTTCGGCCTGCAGTTTCTCCTGACTGGACTCAAACGCGGCGAGTCGTGCATGTACATCACGCTCTCGGAAACAGCCGACGAGCTTCGCGCCAACGCCTGTTCTCACGGCTGGGATCTGTCGGGCATTCACATACTCGAGGTACAACCCGCCGAGAACCTGCGGCCCGAAGAGCAGTACACCCTCTTTCATCCATCCGAAATCGAGCTCGGCGACCTGTCGCGCAGCATGTTTGAAACGGTCGAGGCCGTCAAACCGGCTCGAGCCGTCATCGACTCGGTGTCGGACATGCGTCTCCTCGCGCGAGACTCGCTGCGGTATCGCCGGCAGATTCTGGCGCTCAAGCAGTTCTTCTCCGGCCGGGGCTGCACGGTGCTGCTGCTCAACGAGAACGGCGGGGGCGACACCGATCCGCACATCCAGAGCCTTTCGCACGGCGTCATCCGCCTCGAGCAGACGATTCTCGATTTCGGCCTCGTTCGCCGGCGCCTCGAGATCTCCAAGCTGCGCGGTGTGTCGTACGTCGGCGGATTCCATGATTTCAAAATTGAGACCGGCGGTATTCGTGTGTTTCCGCGGCTCGAGAACCGCCGGGTGGCCCGCGCGCTGCCGAAAGAGACGCTCAAGAGCGGACTCCCGCAGATCGATGCGCTCCTCGACGATGGCGTGCCGATGGGCACGTGCACGCTGATCCTCGGCCCCTCCGGCGTCGGCAAGTCCACGCTCGGCGCGCAATACCTGTGTTCGGCGGCCGGAAAGGGCATTCACACGGCGGCGTTTCTCTTCGACGAGCAGCGCGTGACGTTCGTCAACCGCGGCGATGCTCTGGGTATGAACACGTCGAAGTTCGTCAAGAACAATATCCTGAAGATTGCCAAAGTCGAGCCGGGATCGCTGTCTCCGGGCGAATTCAGCCACTCCGTGCGCAAGGCCGTCGAAGACGACAAGGTGCGGGTCGTGCTGATCGACAGCCTCACCGGTTATCTGACGGCCATCCCCGAAGCGTCGGCCGCCGTCGTGCGGCTCCATGAGCTGACGTCGTATCTGGCCAGCTGCGGCGTCGCCACAATCCTCACCGTGGCACAGCAAGGCATGCTGGGCCAGAACATGTCATCGCCGATTGACGTCAGTTATATCGCGGACACGATGTTCATGATGCGTTTCTTCGAAGCCGGGGGCCGGGTGCGAAAGGCTGTCTCGGTACTCAAGAAACGCACGGGCGTTCACGAAACCACGATTCGCGAGATTGGCGTCAAGCATGGCGAGCTGACGGTGGGCGACCCGCTCGTGGACTTCAGGGGCGTACTCACGGGAGTTCCGGAATATCGAGGCAGGACGATCGAGGAGAAGGTCCGCGGGCGGAAGAGGGCATGAGCGTCGAGGGCATCGACCCATCGCTCGACGAGCGAATCCTCATCTTCGCTCCCGTAGGCAAGGATGCGCTGCTGGCACTCGACGTGCTGCAGCGGACCGAGCTGCGTGGCTGCGTCTGCACGACGTCGCACGCGCTGTGCCTGGAGTTCCGCCGCGGTGCGGCCGTCATCATGCTCACCGAGGAAGCGCTCGAGGACCCTGAAATCGGCGAGCTCATGGAGTGCCTTCGCACGCAGCCTGCGTGGTCGGATGTTCCGATCCTCGTCTTCGCCGATACCGAGCGATCGGAAGTGTATCTGCGGACGCTCCGCCTGCTCGAAGGGTTGCGCAACGTCGTGCTGCTCGAGCGGCCGATCCGACTCGGTGCGGCGCTCAGCCTCATCCGCAGCGCGATGCGCGGCCGACAGCGGCAGTACGAGCTTCGCGATCTGCTTCGAGCGCTGGCCGATGCGCGCGAAGACGCCGAGATGGCCAATCGTCTCAAGGACGAGTTCCTGGCGACGCTCTCACACGAGCTGCGAACGCCGCTGAACGCCATCCTCGGCTGGACGACGATGCTGCGCGACGGGCACGTGCGGCCGCGACAGGTTACGCGCGCGCTGGACACGATTCACCGCAACGCCACGGCGCAAATGCAGATCGTCAACGACCTGCTCGACGTGTCCCGCATCGTGCGCGGCACGCTGCAACTGTCGCCGAAGCTCATGCCGCTCGGCCCTCTGGCCACGCAGGCGGTCGAGTCGATGACGCCGGCGGCCGAAGCCAAGGGGGTCAGCATCACCTCGCCGGCCGGATCGGTGCCGTTGTACGTCTGGGCCGACCCCGATCGCCTGCAGCAGGTGTTCTGGAATCTCCTCGCCAATGCCGTGAAGTTCACGCCGAGCGGCGGCCGCATTGAGCTGACAATCGCCGCCGAGGAACCCGACGTACGGATCAGCGTCGCGGACAACGGCGCCGGAATCACCCCGGCGTTCCTTCCGCACGTCTTCGACCGTTTCCGCCAGGCCGACGGCAGCGCCACGCGCGAACATGGCGGGCTCGGCCTCGGGCTCTCGATCGTACGCACTTTGATCGAGTTGCACGGCGGCCGCATGAAAGCCGAAAGCGCAGGAGCCGGGCTCGGCTCGACCTTCACGATATACCTGCCCATGCAGCAACCCGAACCACGGGGGGCCGTGACCCTTCCGGGCACCCGTGCGCCGCTCGCGCGAACACTCGATCTCGAAGGCGTGCACGTCTTGATCGTGGACGATGACGGCGACGCGCGCGAGCTCCTCCGCGCCATGCTGGCGACCACCGGCGCCCGCATCAGCGAGGCAGACTCGGCACGCAACACGCTGCGCCTCGTCGCCGAAGACCGGCCCGACATCATCCTCGCCGATGTGGCCATGCCGGGACAGGATGGGTACTCGATGATGAGGGCCCTGCGCGGCCTGCCCGACCTCGAGGTTCGCACCCTGGCGATCTCCGCCTACGCCCGTCGCGAGGACAAGCAGCGCGCGTTGAAGGCGGGCTTCAACGATCACGTCGGAAAGCCGGTGCAGATCGACGAACTGTTCGACGCGCTGGAGCGCATCTGGCTGCAGGGACCTCCTGCCCTGCTGAACGACACGGAACCAGGCGCCAAAGTACACTGAGCCGTCATGGCTCGGTTCAAGATGTTCATCGAATATGCCGGCACGCGGTACAGCGGCTGGCAGATCCAGAAGAATGCGCGCACCGTGCAAGGCGAGCTGACGAGGGTGATTCAGGACGTGTCCGGCCAGCGCAGTTCGAGCTGTACGGGTCGGGTCGAACCGATGCCGGCGTGCACGCGCTGGAACAGGTGGCGCACCTCGACATCATCACCGCCCTGCCGCCGGACACGCTGAGGCGCCGCATCAACGACGCGCTGCCCAGCGATATTCACGTGCTGAAGACCGAGATGGTCCAGCGGAGATTCCATGCCCGCCACGACGCCATCGCGCGCAGCTATCTCTATCAGATCTCGCGCCGGCGCACGGCGTTCGCCAAGACACTTCGTCTGGTGGGTGCGCGACGATCTCGATTTGAACAAGATGCGGCAGACCGCCGGGCGGTTTGCCGGCCTGAAGGATTTCCGGTCGTTCACCGACGACAGCGCCGACGAGAAGTCGACGGTGGTGGCCATCGAGCGGATTGAGATGGCGGAAGACGGCGACCTCGTGGTCGTGCGCGTCGAAGGCTCCCACTTCTTGTGGAAGATGGTCCGCCGCATGGTGGGCGTCATGGTGGATGTCGGCCTGGGCGGCACCACGATCGAACAGGCGGCGTCGTTTCTCAGCGTCGAGTCGGAGTCCCGGCCAAACTGACGGCGCCGGCCTCTGGACTGTTTCTCGAGCGCGTGTACTATCGGGGCGAGACCCGGCGGCCGCCGCTCGCGGGTTGCGTCGATGTGAGGTTTCCACGGTGAACGCGATGACCGAGCGCCTTGTCAGATGCCCATCGTGCGGGACCACCAACCGGCTTCCTGCTCCTCGGACGGGACGCAAGGCGGTGTGCGGCAAGTGCAAAACGGCGCTCTCGGAACCGGTGGGTCCCGTGCACGTCACCGACGAGACGTTCGCGTCGGAGGTCGATCGCAGCACAGCGCCCGTGCTGCTTGACCTGTGGGCCGACTGGTGCGGACCGTGCCACATGCTGGCGCCGACGATCGATCAGCTGTCGGTCGAGATGGCGGGACGCGTGAAAGTGGCGAAGCTGAACATCGACGAGAATCCGCAGACCGCGAACCGCTTCGGCGTCCGCAGTATCCCGACCCTGTTGGTGTTGAAAGGCGGCCAGGTCGTCGATCGGCTGGTTGGGATGCACCCGAAAGATGAAATCGTCCGCCGGCTCGAAAAAACGCTCGCGTAACTACTTCTGCAGGAACTCCGCCCACTTCTCGACCAGCGCGGCGTGCGGACCTTTGGCGGCTGCATACGCTCTCGAGTACTTGGCCGCCTGCGTTTTGTCCTCGTCGGCCGACTTCATGGTCTTCCCTTCGACGTGCACCTGATACAGCGCATACATGGCGACGAGCAGCGCGTCCGGGTCTGACGGATTTCGTTCCAGGTACGGAACGATCGTCGGATATGCCTGCTCGTGCAGCCCGAGGTAGGACTGCGCGATCGCGAGATTGCGCCGCACGTCGTCATTCTGCGGCTCGCGACTGAGCACGTCGCGAAGCGGCTCGACGGCATCGGCGGGGCGTCCCAACCTCAGCCAACCGTCGGCGAGCACGGCCTGCAGGGCTGGAAGCGACAGCTTTGCCGCCCGGGCGCGTTCCCACGCCGACACGGCCTCCTTGTCGCGGCCGGCCGCGGCATAACAGGCCCCGAGATAGAACGACGCGAGCGGTGCGTCAGGCGCGTTGCGCATGGCGACGCCGAACTGGTTCGCGGCCTGATCCAGCTGCCCCTTCATGAACAGCTCGAGCCCGCGCAGGAGCGAGCCGGCGGCCTGATCTCCGGCATCGAGCGCCATCATCGCGGTGCCATCCAGTTTTCCCGTGCGCGCACGCGCGGTGGCCGCCTTGGCCGCGGGGTGGTTCTTGTCGATGACCTCCAGGGTGGCGCGCAGCATGTCGGGCGTCAGGACGTCATCTCTCCTGAAGATGGCCGGCCGCGCGCCGACCACGATCCCGGTCATCACCGCCGCGGGAACCGGTTCACCCGCACCGGGTGCACCCGTCCCACCCGCACTCGTCGCACTCGCCGCACCCACCTTTGCACCCGGCACGACATCGAAAGGCCGCGACAGCTTGCCGACGTTCTTCCCGCCCTTCGAGAATGATTGCCCGTGCGATATACCGGCCCGGCGGCAGCGCACCGACGCGCACCACCGACAGCGCCTGTCTCATCGTTTTGTCCGGCCGCTCGCGGAATTCGGCCTCGCTCGTCTGAAGCGTCGGGCCTTCGGCCGTATCGGCGACCTCGAACACGACCTTCGTGTCGTCGAGCGTGCCCGGCTGGTTGGTGTAGATCTCGGTGTAGGTGGCGAGCAGCCCGTCGGCCACCTTCAACACCACCGGTGCGCGCAGGTCGCTGTCAGTTCCCTGCCGCACCGAGTTGAGGATCAGGTCGCCGATCGCAAACTCGTGGTTCGTCATCCCGAACGCGGTGACCTCTCGTTCCACGCTGCCCGACTTGCCGGTCAGATCGACGCCCGCGAGCCTGACCCGGTACACGCCCGGGTCCACGGCGACGGCCAGCTCGTAGCGAATCGGCAGCGTGGTATTGGCGGAATAGATTTTCCGCTCCTGCCCGCTGAGAACCGGCTTGCCAAGATTGTCGAAGACGGCAAATCCAATGGCGAGATCGAGCTCCTTGGCCATCGACTCCGGATCGATTTCGGCCGCCAGGATCAGCTTCACCTTGCCCGGTTCGGCGTCGCGGAACGTGTAGGTGGAGAACCGCATCGGCAGCTCGGTGTTCGCCGACGGCGATCGCAGCACGCGCCCCATGACGACGTCGCGCGACCAGTTGTCGGGCGTGCGCACGGCGTATTGCACCTGACGCCTCGCCCGTATCTGGACATTCTGGCGTCCCACCGTCACGCGTATCTGGTGCACCTTCCCATCGCGGTCCCGCTCGGTCGGCTCGACGCCCAGCATGTAATGAGACGAAATCTCGGTCCGCAGCCGTTCGAAGATGTACTGCGGGTTCGTGACCACGCGGAACAGCGATCCCCGGGAGCGCGCCGCGAACGTTTCGAGCCCGGCCTCGCGGAGGTCGCGATCCTGCGATACGGTCTCGGAGATGCGCGATTCCGACGCGGAACCGATCGTGGTCGCGAACATCATCACGTTGACGTTCACCCGCGCTTCGGCCGCAAGGGCCGCGAGTGCGGTCGCCTCCGCCTGCGATCCTTCGATCATGAGCCCCTGCGAGAGGACGATCATCGACTTGGTGCCCTCGACATCGCGAAGGCCCCGCAGGAGCGACGAAAACCCCGCCACCGACTGCATCGTCAACTGACGGAGGTGGTTCGACAGCGTCAAGGCTTCCTGCTCGACGTCGCGATCGCAGGGCGACATCGTGTTCGGATCGGTGTCGCCGCACGTACGGAAGAGCAGCCGCTGCGTGATGATCGGGTTCGACCGGTTCTCGAAGGTGATCGCCTCGTAGTCGCTGATGTTGAAGCGCGAGATCATCCGGTCTTCCGAGCCGGACACGCGCCCGATGGCCTCGAGGATCTGCTGCCTGTTGGTCGTGAAATCCACGTACGGTCCCGGCGGCGGGATCGTCACGAGCGACACGCGGTCGTCACGCGGAATGCTGTTGACGAACTCCTTCAGCGCCGAGACGGCGCCGCGCAGCGTGTGCGTATCGATGTTGTTGCGATCGACGACCAGCATGATGAGCCGGCCCGGCCGGCGATCGGTATTGTTGGAGACATACGGATCGCGCTCGGGTGGCGGTGTGGGTGCCCCCGGCGCCGCGATGTCGGAGATGAACTCCGCGCTCACGACCCGGCGCGGCTGACCGTCGATGGTGACGGTGAAGTCCGGCACGCGGAGATCGCGCACGGGATTGCCCTTGCCATCGACCACCGTGACGTCGACTTCCATGACCTCGACGCCGGATCGAAAGACCGGCGCCTGGGGTGCTTGCGCGTATAACCAGCATGTGCCGCCGGCTCCGACGCCGTAGAGCACGACGAGCACCGAGAGAATGGCGCGCATGGGCGATCTCCTTGCGGAAAATCGCATTGTAATGCAGTACGCTCAGAAGCATGACCCAGCATTTTTCGTCGAGCGCCGGGGCCCGGTTTCTCAGATATGTCACGTTCGACACGCAGTCGGATGAGCGCGCCGAGACTTATCCCAGCACCTCGAACCAGCTGATTCTGCTCAACTGCCTGGTCGACGAGTTGAAGGAGATGGGCATCGCCGACGCGTCCATCGATCGATACGGCTACGTGATGGCGACCATTCCCGCGACCGCCGGGAGGGACGCGGTGCCCGCCATCGGCTTTGTCGCGCACGTCGACACGTCGCCCGAAGTGAGCGGCGCCAACGTGCGGCCGATCGTCCACCGGAACTACGACGGGCGCGACCTCGTTCTGCCTGACGATCCGGCAATGGTGCTGCGGGAGGTTGACAATCCGGAATTGAAGGATCAGCACGGCCACGACATCATCACCGCCTCCGGCCTCACCCTCCTCGGGTCGGACGACAAGTCGGGTGTCGCCGAAATCATGGCGGCGGCCGAATATATGACGACGCATCCCGAGATTCCGCATGGGCCGGTGAAGATCGGCTTCACGCCTGACGAGGAAATCGGCCGCGGCACGCAGTATTTCGACGTCGATCGTTTCGGCGCACGGTTCGCCTATACGCTCGACGGTCCTCTACGGGGCGATCTCGAGATTGAAAATTTTTCAGCCGACGCGATGGCGATCACCTTCAAGGGATTCAACGCGCATCCCGGATACGCGAAGGGCCGCATGGTGAGCTCGATCAAGCTGGCATCGGAGTTCGTGCACCGTCTGCCGCGCCACGGGCTTTCGCCCGAAACTACAGACGGGTATGAAGGGTACGTGCATCCGCACACGATCGAGGGAGGTGTCGAGCGATCGGTCGTGAAACTGCTGCTCCGCGATTTCACGACGAAGGGACTCGACGAAAAAGCGGCGATGCTGAAGGACCTGGCCGAGGAAGTCGTGCGCCCCTTTCCCGCCGCCTCGGTCGACGTCGCGCGGCACGAATCGTATCGCAACATGAAAGAAGTGCTCGATCGGTATCCAGAAGTCGTCGAGCACGCGAAGATGGCGATGAAACGGGCCGGGCTGACGCCGCGATTCCGTCAGATTCGCGGCGGCACCGACGGTGCGCGCCTGTCGTTCATGGGCCTTCCGACTCCCAATCTGTTCGCCGGCGAGCACAACATCCATTCCCGGCTGGAATGGACGTCTGTCCAGGATATGGACAAGGCGGTCGAGGTGATTGTCGAAATCTGTCGCAGCTGGGCCGGCGCATAGCCGGGGTTGACGCCCTGTACCGGATCAGCTTTTGCAGAGGCGAGCAGCCTGTGTCTACACGGGACTGGCTGGCCCGATCATTCAGACACGCGATTGCCAAATGGTTACCCTCTGAGTCGGGCCAGGAGAGGGAGTGGTCTCGCGATCGTCTGGTCTCGCTGCTCAAAGAGCGCCTCAGCGGCGTCCGTGTGGTTGTGGTCGCGAATCGCGAGCCGTACATCCACAATCGCGTCGGCGACGAGCTCACGTGGATTCGGCCGGCGAGCGGTCTCGTCACGGCGCTCGATCCGATCATGCGCGCGACGGGTGGCGTGTGGGTGGCGCACGGGAGCGGCAGCGGCGATCGCGAAACGGCCGACGATCGCGGGCGCCTCGCCGTCCCTCCCCAAAAGCCGTCGTACACGCTGCGGCGCATCTGGCTGAACAAAGAGGAGGAGCGCGGCTACTACTATGGTTTCTCGAACCGCGCGCTGTGGCCGCTCTGTCACATCGCCTACACCCGCCCGGTGTTCGACGCGGCCGACTGGGAGCAGTACGCGCGGGTCAACGCCAGGTTCGCCGAAGCGGTGCTCGAGGAAATCGACGGCGCCCCGGCCATCGTGCTGGTGCAGGACTATCACTTTGCCCTGCTGCCGCGTATCGTGAAGGCGCGGCGTCCGGATGCGATCATCAGCCATTTCTGGCACATCCCGTGGCCGAACCGCGAAGCGTTCCGCATCTGCCCCTGGCAGGAAGAGATTCTCGACGGCCTGCTCGGCAGCGACCTTCTGGGCTTCCACGTGCAGCTCCACTGCAACAACTTTCTCGAGACGGTCGATCGCCTCATCGAGTCGCGCGTCGACTACGAGCAGTTCTCCGCGACGCGCGGGTCGCACGTCACCAACGTGCGCCCCTTTCCCATCAGCATCGACATGGAGGGCATTTCTCAGAACGGGCTGCGGCGCAGCGACGTGCAGGCGTTTCGCCAGAGCCTCGGCCTGCGCGATGACTGGGCGCTGGCCGTCGGCGTCGACCGCCTGGACTATACCAAGGGCATTCCCGAACGCTTCCGCGCGGTCGACCGGTTCCTCGAACGGTATCCGGTCTGGCGCGGGCGGTTCGTGTTCCTGCAGATGGGCGCGCCCAGCCGCACGGAGATCAACGAGTATCGCGAACTCAACGACGCGATCGAGGAGCTGGCGGCGCACATCAACGCGAAGCATGGCACCGACGACTGGAAGCCCATCTGCCTCGCGCGCGCGCATCATGGCATCGAAGACGTCTTCGCCGGCTACCGGGCTGCCAACGTCTGCGTCGTGTCGTCGCTGCACGACGGCATGAACCTGGTGGCGAAGGAGTTCGTCGCCGCGCGAGACGATCTGCAGGGTGTTCTGATACTCTCGCCATTCACGGGCGCCGCGCGCGAGATGCCCGAGGCCCTGCTGGTGAATCCGTATGCCACCGACGCATTTGCGGATGCCCTGAACACCGCGCTTACAATGTCGGCCGAGGAACAACGGAGACGCATGCAGCGCTTGCGGAGGCAGGTGGCCGAACACAACATCTTCAGATGGGCGGGTTTGCTGCTGACCGAGACGTGCCGCCTGGCGGAGCACCACGAAGGTGTCAGGAGCCATGGAGACTCGACGACACGGGGCGTGACTGATTTGCGAAGGATTTCGTGACCGGGTCGTGCGCCATCAGGCTGGATCATGGCGTCATCGGCAACGGCCGCGTGCTGGCGCTGGTCGCCCCGAGCACGCACATCGACTGGCTGTGCATGCCGCGGTTCGACAGCGCCTCGGTGTTCGGCAGGATCCTCGACATCGAAAAGGGCGGGACGTTCGCCCTGCTTCCCGATTGCCCCGACATCAAGACGCACATGGAATACATCGTCAACACGAACGTGTTGCGCACGTCGGTGACGTGTGCCGACGGACGATTCGATGTCTACGATTACGCCCCGAGGATTCCGGCCGGTCTCGACGTCGAGGCCCCGATCGAAATCCAGCGCCTGGTGGTGCCGCGCGAGGGCGCCGCGCGCACGCGCGTGCTGTTCGATCCGAAGCCCAATTACGCCGCCGACCAGAACCCGAAGATCGTCGCCATTGCCGAAGGCCTGCAGATCGGCGACGGGGCGTCGGCCATCTACCTGCGCACGAACGCGCCGCTCCCCTATCTCGAGAGCGGCCAGCCGATTCGCATCGACGAGCCGTTCTATTTCGCGGTCAGCTACGGCAAACCGTCGGACACCGACTCGGTCGCGTCCGCACAGCGCATCTGCGACCTGACGATCGCGGGATGGCGCGCGTGGGCGAAGTCGTGCGCGCTGCCGTCGTTCGCGAGCCTGCCGGTGCTGCGATCGGCGCTGTGCCTCAAGCTGCACGCCTACTCGGGCACGGGCGCCATCATCGCCGCCGCGACCACGAGCATTCCCGAATCGCTCGGCTCCGAACGGACGTGGGATTATCGGTACTGCTGGCTTCGCGACGCGGCGTTTGTCGTCGAAGCGCTCCGGCGGGTCGGGCATCTGGCGGAAGGCGAAGCGTTCGTGTCGTTCCTCCGGGACGTCGCCGAGGCCGGACCGTTGCAGCCGCTGTACGGCATCGGTGGCGAGCGCGAGCTCGTGGAGCAGCACCTCGATCATCTGGAGGGGTTCTGCGGCTGCAAGCCGGTTCGCATCGGCAACGCGGCGTACACGCAGCGTCAGCACGATCTGATGGGCGAGATGATTCTCTGCCTCGACACGATCGTCTCGGATCCGCGGGTCGTCATCGACGAGACCGAGCCGATTCTGCGGCTGGTCGAGCGGTTCGTCGGCGAGGCGATGACGGCCGTCCAAACGGACGACACGGGATTGTGGGAGTACCGCACGTTCCCGAACCGCTACACGTTCTCGCACGTGCTGTGCTGGGTGGCGGCCAGCCGGGGCGCCCGGCTCGTCCGGCGCCTGGGCCGGCACACCCTCGCCACGGAGTGGGAGGCGTGGGCCGACAACTACCGCCAGGAAATCCTCGATCGTGCGTACAACCCCGAAGTCGGGTACTTTACCCAGGTGCTGGACGGGCGGCTGCCCGACGCCTCAAACCTGCTTCTGCCAACGCTCGGCATCATCGATCCTCGCGATCAGCGGTTTGTCTCGACGCTCGAAGCCTACGAGCGGCTGCTCGTCGAAGACGGCCTCATGCTCCGGTATCGCCACAAGGATGACTTCGGCGACACGACCAGCGCGTTTTCCATCTGCTCGTTCTGGTGGGCGGAAGCACTCGCCATGGTCGGCCGCCTCGAAGACGCGAGTGCATTGTTCGAACGGCTGCTGACCCATGCCAATGGAGTCGGGTTGTTTTCGGAAGACATCGAGCCGAGAACCGGCATGCTGCTCGGCAATTTTCCGCAGGCCTACACGCACGTGGGGCTGATCAACACGGCGGTGACCATCAGCGAGCTGATCGAAGCCAGAGAGATGAGGTTCCGTGCGTGGAGTTGAGCGCGCCATCGCGGCCTGGCAATCGAGGCCCCACGATGCGCGCCCAATCATTTTGATGGATTTCGACGGCACCCTGGCGGAGTTCCAGATCGACCCCGATGCGGTCCTGCTGACGCCGGCGCGTCAGGTTCTGCTGCGCACGCTGAGCCAGCGCGCCGATCTGTCCGCGGGCATCGTCAGCGGCCGCCGGATCAGCGACCTGCGCCTTCGCGTGCCGGCGGATCCGTCTTTTTTCTTCGCGGGTCTTCACGGTCTCGAGATCGAGGGGCCGGGTCTGCGATTCGCGCACAACGCAGCGTCGATCGCGGCCCCGGCGGTGAACCTGCTCGCGAAGGATCTCCGCAGGGCGGTCAGGCCGCTCGCGGGCGTATTCGTCGAAGACAAGACCTATTCGGTCGTCCTGCACACGCGCGGTGCGTCGAAAGCCGATCGCCTGCATGCGACGACCCGCTTCAACGCCCTGGCCGCACCGTTTCTGAGCGAGGGCACGCTGCGGCTGCAGCCAGGCGACAACATCCTCGAGCTTCTGCCAAACGTGGACTGGGCCAAGGGGGATGCTGTCAGCGCCATCATGCGTCACGTCGAGGTTGAAACGCGCGAGGTGGTGTGGCCGGTTTACATCGGGGACGATGCCACCGACGAGGACGCGTTCGAGCAGATCGGCAGCAACGGACTGACGGTGGCCGTCGGCCGCCGCCCGAACAGCGCGGCCTTTCAGGTCGACGGCCCGCCCGCGGTGGAATCTCTGCTGAAGTCGATTCTGGCCACGGAGTAGGGAGACTAGGGGTCGGGAGGGGTTTTCGCGGGCTTCAGTCGAAAACCCCTCCCGACCCCTAGTCTCCCTACTTCCCCGCCCGCAGCTCGTCGTAAATCGCCGCGACGTTCTGGCGAATGCGGGCGGCGCCACCGGGGAAATTGGCGTACGCCGGCACGGTGATTTCATCCATCGCCTGCTCGCGCGTCTTGCCCGCCGCAATCGCCTTGCGGACGTTGGCCTGCATGTTCGTGAAGTACGTGCGGAAGCGCCTCACGTCGGCCACCTTGCCGATCGCGCCGTGCCCGGGTACCATCATCGCGTTCTCGCCGACGAGTTGAATGCCGCGATCGATGAACTGCAGCCACTCGAGACTGCTGGCCCCACCGGCGACGTCGAGCACCGGCACCCAGTTGTTGATGAACGCATCGCCCCAGTGCGCGATGTTGGCGTTCTTGAAGTGCACGATCGAATCGCCGTCGGTGTGCGCGCGCGCCGGGTGATAGAGGTGAATCTCCTCGCCACCCAGGTGGAAGATGAGCTCGCCGTCGTAGGTGACCGTCGGCGCCGCCTTCATCGGGTCGAAGTCGAGCTTCTCTTTGGACGACTGATAGCCCGCGAGGATGCGCCCTCGCACGTTCTTCTGCGCGTAGATGGTGGAGACCTGCGCGAACACGGGATTGCCGCCGGCGTGGTCGCCGTGATGATGCGTGTTGATGACGAATCGAATGGGCTGCTTGGTGATCTTCCTGATTTCGGCAAGGGCCGCCTCGGCCAGCTTGACGGTCTGCCCGTTCCGTTCCTGCGTGTAGTAATTGTCGTCGATCACCAGCACGCCCTCGTCGGTGGCGAACACGCCGATGTTGCCGCCCACCTGGCTCATGTCGGGACCGTAGGGCGCGATGATCGAGAGCCGGTCGGTGAGCTTGTGAATCTGGAAGAGGTTGGGCGGCATCGGCGGCTTCAATGTCTGCTGGGCCTGCTGGGCGGCGCTCTTCTGATTCAGCAGGAAGGCCAGGACGCCGAGCATGCAGATGACCCAGACCGCGCGAAACAGATTCCGCATAGCCACCTCTCGAGCGCGAACTATATCAGCATCGCGGCTTTTTCGTGCGCGCCGATTTCGCAGTACTGAACGACAGATAGAGCGCCTCGAACATGCCGATGCCCAGATCGAGCAGCCGGGCGTCGTCCGGGGTCGACGCGCGCAGCCCCTCGACCAGATGCGCGACCGTTGGGGCATGCGGCGACTTGTAGCGCTCTTCCTTCAAGTCGATGTCGTGGACGATCTCGCCAATCCGCTTCACGGCGGTCTCGCGGAATCCGAAGCGCTCCTGCATCACCTCGAACGTACACAGATCGCCTTCGTGTCTGAAACCGTCCGCGTGATACATGTCGAAGGCGACGGCGTCGGGATATCGATCTGGTGAGGTCGAGAAGACGAACGTCGCGTCGCGATCGATGAAACGGCGGATGAGCCACGCCGACGAAAACCGATCGACGCCGGGCCGCGGACGCGTCACCCAGACGCGCCCCTTGTAGTCGTCGGGATCGAGGCGATCCGAGGCGGGCTGTGTCCGGCTTCTCGCCGACGGTCGGTGCTCCGAGAGTAGTTCTTTCAACGCCGACTCGACCTCGCGCGAACCGTCGGCCGCGAACAGGTCGCGCCGCACGGCATGCTCGAATCGCTCCTGAAACGCGCGCAGCGCCTGGAGACCCTGTTCGCCCGACGTCCTGGCATCATGACGGAGGCGTGGTCGCATCATCTTGAGCTCCTTCCTCAACCGGCCGAACTCTGCCGCGCTGGCCGACTGGAACTGGCCGACGATCTGGCGCTCGTCCACGTCGCCCATCGACGGCACGTCGAAAATGGCCGCCTGGCCACCCAGCCCGATGACTTCGCCCCGAAGCCACTCGAAGTCTTCGCGCGCCTGGGCCGACTCGGGCAGCACGTGGACGGCGTTCTTCAGCGCGACGGCCCCGACCTGCTGCAGTCGGCGCCAGATCTTCACGCGCCCGTTGGACGGGTGCGCGGGAAGCTGGTGGACGAAGACCATCCAGCGGTACGCCACCCCGCCAGTGTAACACGTGTTACACACCACCCCACCCTTCGCTCGACCCCTGCGCTATGCTTTACACACGCATGAATCTTCGCAGTGTCTTCGTTCTCGGCGCGATCCTGGCGTTCATCGTCCTGCCCAACCTCATCGATTTCCTGGTCGAGTGGCTCTGGTTCGGGGCCGTGGGCTACCGGGGCGTGTACCTGACCAGCCTGCGCGCCCAGGCCTCGCTGGGGACGTTCATCCTCGGGTTTGCCTTTACCGTGCTGTACGGGAACCTGTGGATCGCCGTCTCCTCGATCGCCAGCCCCTACATCATCATCGGTAGCGGCGCCGCCGGCACGGTTCAACCGGCCATGGTGCGTCGAGAGGCGATCCGCCGGATCGTCGGCGTCGGCTCGCTCGTCGTGTCGCTGATGATCAGCCTGGCGGGCAGCAGCGAATGGATGCGCTGGCTGCAGTACCGCCACGCGGTGCCCTTTGGCATCGCCGACCCGATTCTCGGCTACGACATCGGCTTTTACATTTTCAAGCTGCCGCTGTTCGACCTCGCGCAACAAATCGCCATCGCCGTCCTGATCGTGGCGATACTCGGCTCTGCGGCTGCCTACGTGCTCGCCGGCGCGCTCAACTTCACCAAGCGCGGCGGCGTCTCGGTGGCGGGCAAAGCGCGGCTGCACCTCTCGCTGCTCCTGGCCGCGATCTTCCTGTTGTTCGCCGTGAATGCGTACCTGGACGTGCCCCATCTGCTGACGGACGTCCAGACACCCGGCATCGTGCCAGGCGCGTCCTACACCGACGTCGTGGCGCGGATACCGGCGCTGCGCGTGCTGATGGTCGTGGCCCTCCTGTCTGCGGCGCTCTCGGCCTTTCACGCGTTCTCGACGGTCATCTGGCCGATCCCGCTCGCCATCGCCCTGTACCTGGTGACCTCTGTCGGCGGCTCGATGTACGCGGCGGCGATTCAGCGGTTCATCGTCACGCCCAACGAACAGGCCGCCGAGATGCCGTATATCGCCCACAACATCACCGCGACGCGGCAGGCGTTCAATCTGGCCGACATCCGCACGCGCAATGCCGCGGGCGACGCCGAGCTGACGCGGGAAGACATCGTCCGCAACATCGACACGATCAAGAACGTGCGCCTCTGGGACCACCAGCCGCTGCTCGACACGTTCGGCCAGATTCAGGAATTGCGCACCTACTACGACTTCGTCTCGGTCGACAACGACCGCTACGTGATTAACGGCGAACTGCGTCAGGTGATGCTCTCGGCGCGCGAGTTGAACTCGGAGTCGCTGCCCAACCGCACGTGGATCAACGAGCACCTGACGTTTACGCACGGCTACGGCATCACGCTGGGGCCGGTCAACGAGGTGACGTCGGAGGGGCTGCCGATTCTGTTCGTCAAGGACATCCCGACCCAGTCGTCGATGCCCGGCGACATCGACGTGAAAGAGCCGAGCATCTACTTCGGCGAGCTGACCAACAACTACGTGGTCGTCAACACACGGGCGAGCGAATTTCACTACTCGCGGGGCGAAGCCAACGTCACCACCGTCTACAAGGGCGCCGACGGCGTCCGCGTGGGCGGCCTGGCCCGGCGGCTGCTCTTCAGCCTGGGCTTCCAGTCGCTGCAGATTCTCTTCAGCAACGACATAACGGCCGACAGCCGCGTGCTATATCACCGCAACATCACGGATCGCGTCACGACAATCGCACCGTTCCTTCGCTACGACGAGGACCCCTATCTGGTGGCCGCGAACGGGGGCTTGTACTGGATCCGCGATGCCTACACGACGACGAGCCGCTATCCGTACGCCGCGGCTTCGCCCATGGGCCTCAACTACATCCGCAACTCCGTCAAAGTCATCACCGACGCCTACAACGGGACGACCGAATTCTTCGTCGCCGACGAGCGCGATCCGCTGGCGCAGACGCTGGCGCACGCCTACCCGGGGCTGCTGAAGCCGCTCGACGCCATGCCGGCCGCGCTCCGCCAGCACATTCGGTATCCCGAAACGATCTTCGCGCTGCAGGCCGCGATGTTCGCCACCTACCACATGACGAACCCGGGCGTCTTCTACAACAAGGAAGATCAGTGGGAGATTCCGGCCATCGACATCGATGGCAATCCTCAACTGATGCAGCCGTACTACACGGTGATGCGGCTGCCGGGCGAAGCGCGTGCCGAGTTCATTCAGATGCTGCCGTTCACACCCTCGCGCAAGGACAACCTTGCCGCATGGATGGTGGCGCGATCCGATCCGGATCGGTACGGGCAGCTCGAAGTCTTCGAGTTTCCCCGCCAGACGGTCGTCTACGGGCCGCGGCAGATCATCGCGCGCATCAACCAGGACCAGATCATCTCGCCGCAGATCACATTGTGGAACCAGCAGGGCTCGCAGGTGATTCAGGGCACGCTGCTGGTCATCCCGATCGAGGAAGCGCTGCTCTACGTGCGCCCGTTGTACCTGCGCGCATCGGGCGGACGGATTCCCGAGCTCAACCGTGTGATCGTGGCCTACAAAGATCAGATCGTGATGGCCGAAACGCTCGACATCGCGCTCGATCGCATCTTCTCGACCGGAACCGGTGGCCGCCGTCCGATCGTGACGACGTCATCCGGCGCACCTGCAGGGCCAGCGGACAAGACCGAGACACCTGCGGTCAATCGCATCGATCCCGCGTTGCTCGAACAAGCCCGTGGGCTCTACGAGAACGCGATGAAAGCGCAGCGCGAAGGAAACTGGGCGTTGTACGGAGAAGAGATCAAGCGGCTGGGCGAGCTGCTCAAAGGACCGTCGAAATGAGCGACAACACGATTGCACAGGGAACGGAAAACGCGGCGTCGATTCTCTGGCACAGCTGGCAGCGGCGCACCCGAATCGATGAGCTGCCGATGGCGTGCCGCCCGATCGATCGGGCGGCCGGATACCGGGCCCAGCAAGAGCTCGTCACGACATCGGGGCAGCCTGTCGTCGGCTGGAAGATTGCCGCCACCAGCGCGGCGGGCCAGAAGCACATCGGCGTGGACGGTCCGCTTGCCGGACCTCTGCTGGCGAACCGCGTCCTCGCCAACGGCGCGACCGTGCCGCTGGACGGCAACATCATGCTGGTGGCCGAGGCGGAGTTCGCGTTCAAGTTCGCGCGGGCGCTGCCAAGGCGCGCAGGCGCCTACACGCAGGCGGACGTGCTCGCCGCGGTCGATTCGCTGCACCCGTCGATCGAGGTGCCCGACTCACGGTACAACGACTTTGCCCATGTCGGCGCCCCGCAACTGATTGCCGACACGGCCTGCGCGTGCTGGTTCGTGCTCGGCCCGGCCACCACGGCCGACTGGCGCGCACGCGATCTCGTGACGCACGCCGTCACGGCCTATCGCAACGGCGACCCCACCGGAACCGGCAGCGGCGCCAACGTCCTCGGCGATCCGCGTGTCGCGCTGACGTGGCTGGTCAACGAGCTCAACACGTTCGGCGACGGCATCGCCGCCGGGCAGTTCGTGACGACCGGCACCTGCGTCATCCCGGTGGCGATCAAGCCGGGCGATCGCTTCCGTGCGGATTTCGGGGAGCTCGGAGCGGTCGAAGTGACGTTGACGTAAACGCGACGACGCGACGAACACGACGCTCGCGTTACTTTGTCATCTCTGGAGTGCCGCGGCCCATCAGCTCGCGCGAGAACGTCCCGGCGAGCCGCTCTGCGACGGCATCTGGCTGCCACGAGCTGGGTGCGGGCTCGTCGCCCTTCATCGCGCTCAAGACGACCGGAAAGCCCCGCTTGAGCGTCGATGAAAAGAGGGAGAGCTCCGTTTCAATCCGCCACGTGACACCGTTGAGCTCGCGATCTTGAAAGTCCCGCACCGCCGCGGCAAGAGGAGCATATGAAAACCTGGCGCCCTCCGAGCCGCCCCTGACATCCAGCCCGGCTGGTCGCCACGAATCGGGCGTCTCCGCCCACAGGTACGACGGATACCACAGGTCGTAGTACCAGCCGTCGGCGGATTCGACCGACGTCAGCTGCACTTTCTCCCGATCCCATCGCGCCCGCGCCTGCGGCCACAACAGCACCTCGTCGGAGATCGCGGCGTTGAACTTCGGCACCCGCAGTGCGGCTTCGACGTTGTCCTTGCAGAGGTCGGTGGGCAGTCCGTAATGAACGAAACGATCGTGATACTCGCGTCGCGTCACGGTGCCCTGCACGATCAAATCGACCGACCGCGTCAATGGCGCGAGGCTCTTCTCGATGTCCGGATCGGAAAAGCCGCGCCCGATGACGCCGTCCACAAGCTTCAGGCATCTCTCGTAGATGAACTGCGGGTCTGCGCCTGCGTCCGTCAGCGCATCAACCTGCTTCGTAAGGCTCTGAAAGAGCACCTGCGACTCGATGTCGCCCCATCCCCAGAAATCGCCCATGCCGGCCGCCGCAACGACGGTCGAACGATGCGCCAGCGCCGTAGCTGGATGGAGCAGCGTGAAGACCGAGAGGATGCCGTCGACGTCGGCGTGATTGTTGACGACGAGATCGTAGTCCGCGTGTGTCGCCGCGACGAAGAGCATGCAGATCCCGGTCGAGGTGTCTGCCTTGAACCGTGCCGGCGTGCGGTTCGGGATCCAGTGGCTCAGCTCGACGTCGGTGCCTTCGCGAAAGCCCGATTCCGACGTGCCATCCGCAAACACCGTGCGCCGGCTTTCGGGCCGCTCGAGCAACTTCGTCCCTTCAACGTACAACTGTGGGGTCGTCTTCATAACGGCACGCTGTCTCGACGCAGAGACGCAAAGACGCATCTATGAAAGGGCCCCTCGAGTCAAGACACACGTCCAGTGAGCGCGCGCGCACGCCAGATCGCGAGCACGCCCGGCGCATGAGCCGATCCGGGCGCGCGGAGCGAACGCCGGCGGGCGCGCGCTGCGAACGGGTTTGAACGTCGCACATCCACGATCGGCAACCACGATCAGCTCCGAGCGGCTGACGTACCTCGTCATGCATCTATGCGAGCTCACGATGAGCTCATCGTCAGATCGGATCGGCGCACGGTGTCATTCAAAGGGCGATCATCCCGGGGATGATCATGCGTCATTTTCGACACCGCGCGCCGAGAGGATTACGTCGCACGCCACGCGTCCATAATTTCCCGACACATTTCGCGTGCGAGCGCGACGTGCGCCTTCATCGCGCCTTTGCGCACCGCGAGCTTACGACCCCAGCGACCCAGGGGATCGCGCCGACGCAAGGTCTGCACGCCGAGCTCGACCAGCGCCCAGCGCAGCCAGGGTGAGCCGTCTTTCGTGATGCGACCGTAGCGCGTATGCGAGGCGCTGCTGTCGACCTCGGGCACCACCCCCGCGTAACTCGCCAAATGGCCGGGGGTCGGGAACCGCGCGATGTCGCCGATCTCGGCGCGGAGCGTCAAGCCGAGCACCGGGCCGATCCCGTGGACACGTTGGAGGCGCCCCACGATCGGATCGGCCAGCGCCTCGCGCGCGATGTCGGCATTGACCGGCACGAGCTGGGCGCTCAGATCGCGGTCCAGGTGGCGCATCGTGGTTAACGCGCGGTGCGCTTGGGTGGGTAGCACGAGGTGATCGAGCCACGTCTGCCCGGCCCGGCTGCGTAATCGCTGCGCCGGCGGGTCGCCGAGCCCCTGCCGCAAGAGCAGCGCGCGCGTCCGTTGCAGCACCCGGGTGCGCATCTGGGTCACCAGCAGTCGATGGCGGCACAATTCGCGCAGCTCGCGAATCGCCGGGGGCGGGATGTAAATGCTGACCACGCTCTCGCGCCGCAGCGCATCCGCCAAGCGACGCGCATCCAGCCGATCGGTCTTCGCCGCATAGCCGGCTTTCAGCTTTGTCTTCCGCGTGTCCACCACACACACGCGCCCGACATGCGCGGTGACCTGATCGACAAAATGCCAGGTCGGCGTCGTCGCCTCAACGGCGAGGGCCGTCGTCGCCCCACAGCGTTCGACGAACCGCCCGATGTCTTCCGCGGTCCGCATGAATCGCCCTTCCCACAGTCGCTCGCCCTTGGGCGTCATCGCGCACGCTTGAAAAAACGCCTTGTGCAAATCCACTCCGATATACTGATTAGTCTCCATGGGCTGTCCTCCTCTCGAGGCCCGGAGCTGATCGTGTTTGCCCACGTTCATGCTACTCCGACGCCTCGACTGGGCGACGGCCCTTTCATTTGATCAAAGACCGACTTGGCTACTGAACGACGTCAGCGGGCCGACGGACACCCACAGCCGCGCCGCCGCGACGCGGATCCGCCATCCCGATAAAGCTTCCATTCGGCAGGATCATGATCGACTGAGTATCGCCCTGATACCCAGGCCGCTCCTGAATCGCGTGACCGATCGACTTCAATGCCGGGACCACGTCAGGTTCAGCCCATCGCGCTCGAAGTACAGCACGTCAGGCAAATGCTGATGATGCAATCGAGGAGCTGCCGTCGCGCGGGCGAGGTCCATCTCGAAATCCACCAGGTTGGAAATCAACTGGGCTACCGTGGTGATGATGGTCGGTCCTCCGGGCGAACCAGTCACGAGCTCGACTCGACGATCCTGACCCAGCATGATCGTCGGTGTCATCGCGGACAACATGCGCTTCCTGGGCGCGATCGCATTGACCGCACCTTGAATCAGGCCGAACTGGTTTGGAGCACCAGGCTTGGCCGCAAAGTCGTCCATTTCGTTGTTGAGCAGGAATCCTGCCCCTCCGACGGTGACGAGGCTTCCGTACAGACTATTGATGGTCGTCGTTACCGCCACGGCCGTGCCGCCCTTGTCGACAACTGAATAGTGGGTTGTATGTTGCCCCTCTCGAGCGGCGACACTACCGGTTCCCCTCTGCATTTCGCCGAGGCCCGGATGCCTTTCAGGAGATGGCGTCGCACGACCTTTCCGGATGAGCGCCCGTCGTTCACCGGCGTAGACATCAGCGACCATCCTGGCAACAGGTTGCGCAACAAAGTCGGGATCGCCCAAATAGGCGTTTCGATCGACGAAAGCCAGTTTCACCGCTTCGGTCCATAGGTGCGCGTGATCCGGGGACATGTGCCCGAGAGACTTCAGATCAAAACCTTCAAGGATGTTCAAAATCTCCGCGAGTGTGGCCCCACCTGACGACGGTGGGGGCATCGAGACAATGGTGTGCCCCCGATAGTCAAACGTGACCGGATCCCGCCAGACCGCTTCGTACTGGCGAAGATCCTCTCGCGTGATGAGGCCTCCCCCGCGCCGCATCTCTGCCTCCATCAGCTCCGCGGTGCGCCCCAGATAGAATCCATCCCTGCCGCTACTGCTGATTCTGCCGAGCGTCGCGGCTAGATCGCGCTGGGCCAACCGATCGCCGACAGCGGGCGCCCGGCCGTTGACAAGGAAGACGGCAGCCGTTGACGGAAATCGCCCGAGGTCTCGCTCGCGGGTTCGGAGCGACTCTGCAAGCCGCCCGTGAACGACGAGGCCTTCGGCAAGGTTGATGGCCGGCTGGAGGAGCGAGGCCCACGGTAGCGAGCCGAATCGCTGATGCACCTGCCACATGCCGGCCACCGAACCTGGCACGCCCGAAGCCAGGTGCCCGACCCGTGATTTGTCCGTAAGGTCGCCACGGTCGTCAAGGAACATCGTGGCCGTCGCCGCAAGCGGTGCCGTCTCACGAAAATCAAGGGCGGCCACAGCGCCACCGCTCGAACGCAACACCAGGAACCCACCGCCACCAATATTCCCGGCTTCGGGGTTCACGGCGGCGAGAGCGAAATGCGTTGCAACCGCGGCATCAACGGCATTGCCACCGCGTCGTAGAATCTCCACGCCAATCTCGCTGGCGACGCGGTCCGTTGACGAAACCATCCCGTCAGCGCCAAAGACCGGCGCCGCGCGCCCCGCAGGCCAGGGCCATTCGCTACCTTGCCCGCTCGTTCGTATCGAGCCAGCAACCAGCACTCCTATGCCGAGAGCCAATGCCAGACGTCGCAAACGGCCGCCTCTCATTGCTTCACCTCGCTTGCAGAGTATCTGTATCGTGTCTTCGCTTTCGCGTAGGTTTTGTCGTCGTGTCGTCGTGGTTGGTCTTCGTGTCTTCGTGGTTTCGTTCTTCGTGCCTTCGTGGTCAGCCTTCGTGGTTACCGTTCCCGGTAGAAGGCGATCATGTCCTGCGACTTCGGCGCCGGCGCGCCCAGTTGCCGCAGCATCGTCGTCACCTGGCCCCGATGATAGCTGGCATGGTTCACCAGGTGCTGCAGCATGTGGGCGAACACCGACTCGGTGGCCTGACCGTTCATCAGGGTGTATTGGATTACCCGCTCGATCTGGTTCGCGGCCGCGACCGACTCGACGAACAGCCGTATCTTCGCTTCCTGGGCAATCCACGCCCCACGGATGCTCGACACATCGGGAAACGTGACGACATCAGGCAGGCCCGGCGGTGAGCTCCCCACCCATCGGAGATACCACAGCCACTCCGCGCCGAAGGTGTGCACCAGCGTGTCGCGCACAGATTTGAAGCTGTTGCCGAGGTCCTTGAGGTATTGCTCGGGCGTGAGGACGGAGACCGCATCGAGCAGGCGGTCCCTGGCCCAGTAGTGGTAGTCGACGAGCGCCGCGGCTTCCTGCGCGGTCATGGCGAAAAGCGGCGTCCGACCTGCGCGGCGATGGCCGCTGGAACGAGATACACCGCCCCGAGGATCGAGAACATGATGAGACCGAGCGGCAGCAGGTTCGCCGTGGGATCCTGGAGGAAGGCGACGAACGCCTGCGCCCAGAAGGGGAACATCGCCCATCGCCAGAAGCGAACCGGCACGAAGAACGCCACCGCGGCGATGATGATCGCGAGAGCGGGCATGGCGTAGGTAAAGTAGAGGGGACTATCCCACGCCTCGCGTCGCCCCCCCACCATCGAGACCGCGATCCACGCGATGGCTCCCGCTCCCGCCGTGGTCACCGTCGCCCAGATCGGCTTCAGCATGCCGCGCCTCGACTCTCATCTTCCGGCTTTCCGCGTTCAGACTTTCTTTCGCCCTGCGCCCTGCGCCTTGCGACTTTCGACTTGCGCCTTGCGACTATGTCGCCGCTGCCGCGGCCTTCTTCGGCTCTGCCTCGTTCGCGAAGAACTCGTCGTGCACGACCTTGACGCCGCGATCGATCTGATCCCGCTTGACGACGCACGACAGCGTCATCTCCGACGAACTGATGCAATCGACGTTGATGCCCGCGTTGGCGAGCGCGGCGAACATGCGCGCCGACAGCCCCGGGGTGGCCGCCAGCCGGTGCCCGATGATGGCGATCGTCGCCCAGTCCTTCTCGACCATCCCCTCCCGGGCGAGCCCCTTCTCTTTCCACTCGCTCAGCAGCTTGCGCGCCAGCTCGGCGAACTCGTCCTCGATGATGAACGTGATGCCCGCGCGGTGATCGGCCGCGGCGCTCTGAATGATGAGGCGGATGTTGATGTCCTTGTCGGCCACGTCCTTGAAGATCTGGGCCGCGATACCCGGCTCGTCCGGCACGTTCAGCAGCGTGATCTTCGCAATCTTCCTGTCACTCGTCACGCCAACGACTTCTGCTTCCTCCATCTTTCTGGCTCCTTCGCGAATCCACGTCCCCTCGCGCATGTGAAAGCTCGAGCGGATGTGGATGGGAATCTTGTAGGACATGCAGATCTCGGCCGCGCGCGGGTGCAGCACCTTCGCACCGCTCGAGGCCATCTCGATCGCTTCCTCGTAGGACAATTCAGGCCAGAACCGCGCGTTGGGCACCAGGTTCGGATCGGCCGACAGCACGCCGTCGACGTCGGTGCAGATTTCACACACCGAGGCCTTCAGCGCCGCGGCCACCGCCGCGCCGGTGATGTCGCCCCCGCCACGCCCGAGCGTCGTAATCTCGTCGTTCTCGGTCACACCCTGAAACCCGGCGACGATGACGACCTTGCCCTTGCGCAGTTCCTCCACGATCCGTTCGGTCGCGATCGACTGAATCCGCGCGCGGTTGAACGACCCGTCCGTGCGGATATTGCACTGCGCGCCGGTCAGTCCAATGGCCGGCACGCCCTTGTCGTGCAGGGCGAGCGCGAGCGTGGCCACCGCCACCTGCTCGCCCGACGCCAGCAGCAAGTCGTAATCCCGTCCGTGCGGGTTCCTCGACACCTGGCGCGCAAGAGCGACCAGCTGATCGGTGGTCTTACCCATGGCCGACACGGCCACTACGAGATGCGGCACCGTCTCGTGATAGGTCTTCACGCGATCGGCGATCGCGAGGATCTTCTCGGCGGTAGCCACAGAGCTTCCACCGTACTTCTGCACGACGACCTGACCTAACGACATTGGTGATCCTGAGAAGTGGAAAAGTAGAAAGTAGAGAGTAGAAAGTGAAAAGTAGAAAGTAAAAAGTGAAAAGTAGAAAGTAAACAGTGGATGGTTCAACTTTACTTTTTACTTTTTACTTTCCATTTTTTACTTACAGCGTAAGTACCTTGCCTTCCATGAACGCGTCGAATTCGCTCAACGCGCGCCCGAGTTGTACCGGCGTATCGACGCGCGACGCCATGACCTCGGCCGTCTTGTAGCCGTTTCCGGTGATGCACACCACGATCGACTCGTCGCGTGGAATCGAGCCGTTCTCGATCAGCTTGATCGCGCACGCCAGGGTCGTGCCTCCAGCCGGCTCGGTGAAGATGCCCTCGGTTTTCGCGATCAGCTGGACCGCGTCGAGAATCTCGGGATCGGTGGCCATCGCACCGGATCCGCCGCTCGCGCGCACCGCGCTGAGCACCTGGAACCCGTCGGCGGGGTTGCCGATCGCAATCGACCGCGCGATGGTATTCGGCTTCACGGGATCGGGAAACTCGAGATCGTCCTCGAGTGCCTTGATCACCGGCGCACAGCCGGCCGCCTGCGCCGCGTGAATCGCCGGCAGTTCGTCGTCGACCAGCCCCACTTCCTTCAGCTCCCGGAACGCTCGCGCGATACGCGGCAGCAGCGTGCCGCCCGCCACCGGCGACACCACGTGCCGTGGGAATTTCCAGCCCAGCTGCTCGGCGATCTCGAAACCGTAGGTCTTGGCGCCCTCGGCGTAATAGCTCCGCAGATTGATGTTGGCGAATCCCCAGCCGTATTTTTCCGCGATCTGCGTGCAGAGGCGGTTCACGTCGTCGTAGTTGCCCCTGATCGCGACTACCTGCGGCTGATACACGCTCGAGCCCAGAATCTTGCTGGCCTCCAGATCGTGCGGGATGAACACGAAGCACTTCAATCCCAGTCTCGCGGAGTGGGCTGCCACGCTGTTCGCGAGGTTGCCCGTGGACGCGCAACCGAAGACCTCGAATCCAAGCTCGACGGCGCGCGTGGCGGCGACCGACACGACACGATCCTTGTACGAGAAGGTCGGATGATTGACGGAGTCGTCTTTCAGGTAGAGCTCGCGGACGCCGAGCAATTTCGCCAGGCGGTCGGCTTTGACGAGCGGTGTGTAGCCCGAATATTCGCCGGTGCGCGGCTCTCCCTCGATCGGCAGCAGCTCGCGGTAGCGCCAGAGATTCTTCGCGCGCGATTCCACCTTCGCGCGGGTCATGTCCTTCCGGACTTTGTCGTAATCGTAGATGACTTCGAGCGGTCCCAGGCACTTGTCGCAGACCCACAGTGCCTGCGGCGGAAACGTCGCCTTGCAGAGATGACACTGCAGCGCGGTTACGTAGTTCATATCCCTCTCTTCGTTCGCCCCGGTCACGTCCCCAGAATCGGGATGGCCAGTGGCCGCCGCACGTGGAACGGCAGCGCGTTGATTTCGGCCAGCGTCGCGTCCAGCACCGACATCGGGCACGCTTCCAGCGTCATCACGAACGGCAACTCGGTTTTGTCGTGGCCTGGCAGCTGCAGCACCGCGTCGATGTTGATCCCGTGGGCCGACAGCAACGCGGCCAAAGAAGCAATGATACCCGGACGGTCGGCCACGGTAAAACGGACATAGTGCGGTGCCGTAAAATCGGTGCCGACTTCCACCCGACCTTCCAGCTGCTGGGGCAGGTGCACTTCGGCGCCGAGGCCCGCGCGCGCAATCGACATCAGGTCCGAGACGACAGCCACAGCCGTGGGATCGCCTCCCGCGCCAAACCCGGAATACGTCGTCTCGCCGCCGAACTCGCCGTGTACCGTCACCAGATTCTGACTGCCCTGCGCCCGCGCCAGCGACGACGACATGGGCACGAGCGCCGGACGGACCGATGCGAACAGCTGCCGGTCTGCCCCTGGCGCCCGCTCGGCCCAGGACACCTGGCGGATCGTGCAGTCGAGCTTTCTCGCGTAGGTGAAATCGACGCGATCGATCGACGCGATCGATCGGCAGGGAATGTGGTCGGGATCGACCTGGCACCCCAGACCCACCGCGATCAGGATGGCGATCTTCGCGCGGGCGTCGTATCCGTCGACATCCGCGGTCGGATCGGCCTCCGCAAAGCCCAGCGCCTGTGCTTCCTGCAGAGCGTCGGCAAACGAGAGTCCGGCACTGTCCATTCGCGTGAGGATGTAGTTGCAGGTGCCGTTCAGAATGCCGGCGACGCGCAGCAGCCTGTCGCCCGCCAGCCCCTCCCGTACCGCGCGAACGATCGGAATACCACCCGCGACGGACGCCTCGAACAGCAACTCGCGCGCTTGACGCTGCGCGAGTGCCAGCAGCTCGACGCCGCGGGTCGAGATGAGCTGCTTGTTCGCGGTCACGACCGACTTCCCCGCTTCGAGCGATCGCCGAATCAGATCGCCCGCGGCCTCGAGGCCGCCCATCAGCTCCACGACGATGTCGGCGTCGGACGCGATGACCGCGTCGAAGCTCTCCGTCCACTGGACATCGTCAGATACCCAGTCGACCTTCTTCCGCTCGACGCCGCGGTTGCAGATGGTCGTGAGTTGCAGGGAGGGATGAATACCGCTCGACAGGACTTTCGCTACGGATCGGCCAACGGTCCCGAACCCGACGATAGCTACGCGGAGAGGTGCCCTCTCCGTGGCACCTCTCGACACGCTGCGTGAAGCGTCTTCGACTTTCTGCACGTCTTGCCTCAACTTCCGGCTGCCAGCCGTCGACCTGGGACTGCCGACTTGCGACTGTCGACTTGCGACTTTCGACTTTCGACTGTCGACTACCTAACCTTGCTGCCCGGGCTTGATCGTGACCGGATCGAGAAACGGCATCATGCCGCGCAGCTGCGCGCCCACCACCTCGATCTGATGATCCTGCTCGGTCGAACGTGTCTTGTTGAATTGCGGGCGTCCGGTCTGGTTCTCCTTGATCCACGCCTTCGCGAACGTCCCGTCCTTGATCTCGTCGAGCAGCTTCTGCATGGCCTTGCGGGTATCGTCGGTCACGATGCGAGGCCCGGCCACATAGTCGCCATGTTCGGCCGTGTCGCTCACCGAATAGCGCATGTAATTGATCCCGCCGCGATACATCAGATCGACGATGAGCTTCAGCTCGTGGAGACACTCGAAATACGCGACCTCGGGCTGATACCCGGCTCTGACGAGCGTCTCGAACCCGGCCTTCACGAGCGCGCTCGTGCCGCCGCACAGGATCGCCTGCTCGCCGAACAGGTCGGTTTCGGTCTCCTCGGTGAAGGTCGTCTCGATGACACCCGCGCGCGTGACGCCGATGCCCTTCGCATACGACAGCGCCAGCGCTCTCGCCTGGCCGGTCGCATCCTGCTCAACGGCAATCAAGGCGGGTGTGCCGCCACCTTCGACGAACAGCTCGCGCACACGATGGCCCGGCGCTTTCGGCGCGATCATCGTCACGTCGATGTCCTTCGAGGGCTTCACGGTGCCGAAGCGGATGTTGAACCCGTGGGCGAACATCAGCATCTTGCCTTTGGTCATGTGCGGTTCGATGTCCGCATACACCGCCGGCGCCGTGGTGTCGGGCACGAGAATCATGACGACGTCCGCCCACTTCGCGGCGTCGGCCGGGGTCACGACCGACAGGCCGTGCCCTTCGGCCTTGGGCTTCGACTTGCTGCCTGCGGCGAGGCCCACCTTCACCTGCACGCCGCTGTCCTTCAGGTTCAACGCGTGCGCGTGCCCCTGCGAGCCGTAGCCGATAATGGCGACCTTCTTCGCGCGAATCAGCCCGAGATCTGCATCGTTGTCGTAGTACATCTTCGCTGCCATTGAATGTCCTTTACGTTACCTCGACGCAGAGGCGCAAAGACGCAGAGGATATTCTTCGAAAAGACATTTCTCTGCGGCTCTGCGGCTCTGCGTCAAAGCTACTAAACGGAGTGAAACACGTTGTGATCGTCTTCCGCGATCCGAAGGGCTTCGCCGGTGCCGGTCGCGGTGCGAAGCCCGCGCGACATCGCCACCCGGCCGGTGCGGACCATTTCGAGCACGCCGTACGGCCGCAGCACCTCGAGCAAGCCGTCGATCTTATCCTCGGTGCCCGTGATTTCGATGATGAGCGAGTCCGGCGCGACGTCCACGACGCGGGCGCGGAACACATCGACCAGCTGCATGATGTGCGTGCGCGACTCGGCGGTCGCCGCCACCTTGATCATGGCGAGGTCGCGGAACACCGCCGGGGCGGCCGTAATGTTCTCGACGCGCAGCACGTTGACGAGCTTGTAGAGATGCGCCTCGAGCCGCCGCGCGCCGATCTCGTCGGTATCGACGACGATCGTCATGCGCGACACGCCCGGCCGATCGGTGTGGCCGACGGTGAGCGACTCGATGTTGAACGCGCGCCGCCGGAACAGCGACGACACGCGCGTCAGCACGCCGGGTTTGTTCTCTACGTGAATGGCAAACGTCGTAATCATTGCTTGTCCTTTGACGCAGAGCCGCAGAGTCGCAGAGTTTTCTTTTGAAAAGAATTTCTCCGCGTCTTTGCGTCTCTGCGTCGGAATTTCTTACAGCACATCGGCCCCGGTTTCGATAATCGGCGACGGGCTCGGGCGGCGGATCATCGCGTCGAGATCAGCGCCCGCCGGCACCATCGGATACACGGTGTCTTCCTGCTCCACCTGGAAGTCGATGACCATCGTCTGGCGATTCTTGCGGGCGGCCTCGACCGCCGGAACGACGTCGGCGCGTTTGGTGACCGTCTGGGCCGGCAATCCGAACGCTTCCGCCAGCTTCTGAAAGTTCGGGTTCAGGAGCGGCGTCGCCGCGTAGCGGCGCTCGTAGAAGAACTCCTGCCACTGGCGCACCATACCCAGGTAGCCGTTGTTGATGATCGCCACGTTGATGTCGATCTGCTCCTGCACGATCGTCGCGAGCTCGCACATCGTCATCTGGAAGCCGCCGTCACCGACCACGACCCACACTTCCTTGTCCGGGCAGGCGAGCTTGGCGCCGATCGCCGCGGGCAGCGCAAAGCCCATCGTGCCGAGGCCGCCCGAGGTGATGAGCGAGCGCGGCTTGTCGTGATGGTAGTACTGCGCCTCCCACATCTGGTGCTGGCCGACATCGGTCACGATGATGGCGTCGCCGTGGGTGGCACGCCACAGATCGTTGATGACGTGGGCGGCGTACAGATGCCCGCTGTCGGGCAGATTCTGGATGTCGCGGACCGCCGAGTCTCCCTTGAGCTCGCCGATATGCGCGATCCACTTGGCGCGATCGCCGGTCTTGAGGCCGGGCATCAGCACTTCGAGCGATTCCTTGAGATCGCCGACGATGCCGACCTCGACACGAACGTTCTTGTTGATCTCCGCCGCGTCGATGTCGATATGAATCTTCTTCGCATTCTGTGCGTAGGTCTTCAGGTTGCCGGTGACGCGATCGTCGAAGCGCATGCCGAAGGCGAGCAGCAGGTCGGCCTGTTGAATGGCCGAGTTCACCCAGGCTTCGCCGTGCATGCCCATCATGCCGAGGCTCAGGGGATGCGACGCCGGGAACCCGCCGATGCCGAGCAGCGTCTGCGACACCGGGATATTGGCCTTCTCGGCGAACGCCCGCACGACGTCCATGGCGCCCGACAACATGATGCCGTGGCCGGCGAGAATCAAGGGCCGTTCGGCGGCGTTGATGAGCTCGAGCGCGCGCTGGAACTCTTCGGGCCGCGCGCTCCAGTCGGGGCGGAACTCCGGCTTCTTCGGCACGGCGCTGTCCCAGTCGAACTCGCACGACGACTGCTGCGCGTCCTTGGTGATGTCGATGTGCACCGGGCCCGGACGGCCCGAGGCAGCGATCTCGAAGGCCTCGCGGAACGTCGGCGCGATATCGTCGGCGCGCGTCACCAGATAGTTGTGCTTGGTAATCGGCAGCGTGACGCCCGTGACATCGGATTCCTGGAAGGCATCAGAGCCGACCAGCTTGCTGCCCACCTGACCGGTGATGCAGACGATGGGTGAGCTGTCCATCATCGCGGTCGCAATGCCCGTCACCATGTTCGTCGCGCCGGGGCCGGACGTCGCGATGGCGACGCCGACCCTGCCGCTGGCACGCGCGTAGCCGTCGGCCATGTGCGTCGCGCCCTGTTCGTGGCGAACCAGGACGTGGCGGATTTTATAGTCGAGCATGGCGTCGTAGGTCGGAAGAATGGCGCCGCCGGGATAGCCGAACACGTCGGTCACTCCCTGGCGGACGAGACATTCCCAAACGATCTGTGCCCCTGTGCGTTTCATGAAGTCCTCATTTATTAGTCTCGCGTGGGGCCCCACCCCCACGCGGCTGCCGTCGCTTACGCTCCGGATCTTGAAGTGATCTCTTTCCTCGTCAACTCGTCACTGCTCCGAGCGACGCCGACGAGACCAGCTTCGCGTATTTCGCCATCACGCCTGTTTCGAATTGCGGCTTCGGCGCCGTCCAGCCCGACATCCGCTTCGAGATTTCCGCGTCCGTCAACTCGACACGCAACTGACGGTTCGGGATGTCGAACACGATCGTGTCGCCGTCGCGCACCGCGGCAATCGGACCGCCGGACGCCGCTTCGGGCGCCACGTGTCCGGCCATCAATCCGTGCGTCGCGCCGGAGAACCGGCCATCGGTCAAGAGCGCGACCTGCTCGCCGAGCCCCTGCCCCTGCAGCGCACCGGTCACCGCCAGCATCTCGCGCATGCCCGGACCACCCTTCGGCCCTTCGTACCGGATGACGAGCACGTCGCCCGGCTTGATCCGGTTCTTATCGACGGCGTCGAACGCGGCCTCTTCGTTGTCGAACACTCGCGCCGTACCGGTGAAGGTCAGCACCTTCTTGCCGGCGATCTTGACGACGGCCCCTTCCGGCGCAAGGTTGCCGCGCAGAATGGCAAGGCCGCCGTTCGGGCTCATCGGATTCGAGAGCGGCCGGACGACTTCCTGACCCTTCGGCTCCGATGCGGCGTCAGCCTCCTCGCCGATGCTCTTGCCGGTTACCGTGAGCGCGCTGCCTTTCAGCAGTCCCGCGTCCTTCAGCCGCTTGGCAATCAGCCGCGCGCCGCCGGCCTTGAACATGTCGGTGGCGACAAAGCGGCCGCTCGGCTTGAGGTCCGCGAGCAGCGGCACCTTCCGGCTGATACGGTCGAAATCGTCGATGTCGAGCGCCACGCCAGCCTCGCGCGCGATCGCGAGAAGATGCAGGACGGCGTTGGTCGATCCACCTGTCGCGGCCACCGACGCGATCGCGTTTTCGATCGAGTCGCGCGTGATGACCTGACGCGGCCGCATCTGACGCTTCAACAGATCCATCACGAGCGCGCCGGCCTCGCGGCCGACACGCGATTTATCGGGATCGAGCGCGGGCACGTCGTTGAACCCCATCGGGGAAATCCCGAGGAACTCGCCCACCGTCGACATCGTGTTGGCCGTGAACTGGCCGCCGCAGGCACCGGCGCCGGGACACGCCTGGTTCTCGACCATCAACAGGTCGGCGTCCGACATGCGCCCGGACGCGTGGGCGCCCACCGCCTCGAACACGTCCTGGATCGTGATCTTCCTGCCGTGGAAATCGCCCGGCGCGATCGATCCGCCGTAGAGCATCACGCCGGGAATGTCGAGTCGCGCCAGCGCCATGATCGTGCCGGGAATCGTCTTGTCGCAGCCCGAGAGCGCAATGATGCCGTCGAACAGGTTACCGCGGGCGACGAGCTCGATCGAATCGGCGATGAGATCGCGGCTGATGAGCGAGGCCTTCATACCCTGGCTGCCCATCGTGATGCCGTCGGAGATCGACACCGTGTTGAACTCCATCGGCGTGCCGCCCGCCTGGCGCACGCCTTCTTTCACGTGCTCGGCCAGCGTGCGCAGGTGGTAGTTGCAGGGGCCGATCTCGATCCACGTGTTCGCCACACCGATAATCGGCTTGCGGAGATCGGCGTCGGTAAAACCGACGGCCTTCAGCATCGCGCGGGCGGGCGCGCGGCTCGGGCCATCCGTAATTGCACCGCTGCGAGGCTTCAACGGGTTGTCTGACATCAGTTCTTCTCTTTCCACGAGGTGTAGGAGCCGAGCGTGCGCATCGATTTCGCGAACTCGGCGAGGTGAACGAGCGCGCGCGTGCACTGCAGATCCTGACGCGGCACCGCGATGTCGGCGTAAAACAGATATTCGAAGGCCCGGCCGCGCACGGGACGCGATTCGAGCTTGGTGAGGTCGATGTCGCGCAGCGCGAACACGCTGAGCGCCTTGAACAGCGCGCCCGGCGAGTTCGGCAGCGTGAACACGATCATCGTCTTGTCCGCCTTCTCGGGATCGGACGCCGCCTTGCTGATGAGGATGAAGCGCGTGATGTTCTCTTTGTAATCCTGGATCCCCGCTGCGAGCGATTCGAGATTGAAAACCTCGGCCGCCCGCGCCGACGCGATCGCAGCGGCGTCTTTCAGCTCCTGGTCGCGAATCATCTTCGCGCTGCCGGCCGTGTCGTAGGTCGCCACGATTTCGACCCCCTTCAGGCTCGACAGAAACCCTTCGCACTGGGCCAGGCCCTGGGGGTGCGAGTACACCTTCCTGATGTCCTGCAGCTTCGTGCCAGGAAACGCGAGCAGGTTGTGCGACACCTGCAGCAGCACCTCGGCCACGACCGGCAGCTCGTGCTCGAGCAGCAGGTCGTAGTTGCGGTGGATGCTTCCGCCGATCGAGTTTTCGATCGGCAGAATACCGTGGGTCGTCTTGCCGGTGCTCACGGCGGCGAACACGTCGTCGAAGCTGGTGCAAGGCAGAGTGGTCGCACTCGGACTGAACCGCAGTGCCGCGGCCTCGCTATACGCTCCCGGTTCACCTTGATACGCAATTCGCATCAGCTTTTCGCTACCAGCTAAAAAAAAAGCCATCACCCGCTGGCTGCGGATGATGGCCCTTGATTCGTGCGCGTTCCAAACTCAGGCTAATACATCCGCAGCTAGTCGACCGGCATCCGGAAGGTGCCGGTCACCGTAACGACGACGGTGACACCGAAGCTGAGGACGGGCCCAAGCGACATGATCGAGAGGTATTCTGGCGTCCCGGCCGTCATAATGTCAAATGAATTTTGATTACAGATTCATAATAAATATTAATGTTTTACGGACAACACGCCTATGAGGAGGACCGCCGGCCGCGGCAGGTGCTGAATGCCAGGTAGCTCGCCCAGCGTCGTTTCGACCACCTGTTCGTCGGGCCGCGAGGCGCTCGCCACCACGAAACACGGCGTCGACGCGGACAGCCCGGCATCGATGAGCTGAAGCGCCAACTCCCCTTCGTGACCACCGGGCATGTAGATCGCCGTGGCCCCTCCGAGTGCGGCGACCGCTTTCCAGTCCGGGGGAGGATTGCCTTTGCATCGCTGCGCGGTCAGGAATACCAGCGCCGACCCCAGACGCCGATCGGTCAGCGACACGCGCGCGGCCGCAGCCGCGCCGCTCGCCGCGGTCACGCCCGGCACGATCGTGAAGGGCACGCCGGCGGCTCGCAGGGCATCCATTTCTTCGCTGGCACGGCCGAAGATGGCGCCGTCGCCGCCTTTCAACCGGACCACGGTCTGGCCGGCTGCTCCGTACTGGCACAGGCGGCGGTTGATTTCCTGCTGCGTCATCTGGCGCTCGCCGTGCCGCTTGCCCACGCACTCGATGCGCGCGGCCGGCGGAATCAACTCGAGGATTTCGTCGGTGAGGAGGTCGTCGTGGAGCACGACATCGGCCTGTCCCAGAATGCGGAGCGCCTTCACGGTGAGCAGTTCCGGATCTCCCGGTCCCCCGCCGACCAGATACACCATCCCAGCGCCATGCTGGCCGCGACCCGGCGTGTTCGTTGGACCCTCCGCAGCGGCGGCCATCTCGTGCAACGTCTTCTTGCGCTCGTCGGGATCCATCTCACGGGCGAACAGCCCCTGCCGCGCGTCGCCCAACCGGCGAATCCAGGATTCGTACTCGGGGCCGAACTGCTGCTCGAGCTCGATACGAAGGCGCTGGGCCAGGGCAGGACTGTGCCCGCCGGTCGAGATCGCGATCTGCAAATCGCCGCGATTGACGACCGCCGGGTAGTAGAAATCGCAGTTGTCGGGATCGTCGACGGAATTGACGAGCACCGAGCGGGTCTGCGCGGCCTCGTAGACCGCGCGCGCGATGTCTTTGGGAACGGCCGCGACGACGAGCGAGACGCCGTCCAGATCCTGCGGAACGAACTCGCGTCGCTGCCAGGCGATCGTCCCCGCTTCGGCAAGCTCCTGGATACCCGGCGTGGCCGCCGGCGCCACAACCGTCACCGACGCGCCCGCGGACAGGAGTCCCCCGATCTTGGCCTCGCCGACGGGGCCGGCGCCCACCAGAAGGACCGGCCGTCCTTCCAGCTTGACGAAAATCGGGAACAGGGACATTCGACTATGACTGGCGACTATCGACTTACGACTGTCGCCTTTCGACCACATGAAGTCCGCACTCCTTTGTTTCCGGATGCTCCCACCACCACCGCCCCGCCCGTTCGTGCTCGCCAGGCTGGACGGCCCTGGTGCAGGGGGCACATCCGATGCTCGGATATCCGCGGTCGTGCAGGGCGTTGTAGGGCACGTTGTGCTCGCGGATGTACGCCCACACCTGGTCGTGCGTCCATTCCACCAGCGGATTCACTTTCACCAGCCGATTCCCTTCGTCCCACTCGACCTTGTGGACGTCGGTGCGCGTCACCGACTGCTCGCGGCGCAGGCCGGTAATCCACGCATCGAGGCCAGAGAGCGCGCGGCGCAGCGGTTCCATCTTGCGGACGCCGCAGCACAGCTTGCGATTCTCGACCGAGTGATAGAACAGGTTCATCCCGTGCGCGGCCACCATGTTCTGGACGGCATCCGGCTGCGGAAACAATACTTCGATCGAGGCGCCGTACTTCTCCCGGGTCGCGTCGATGACGTTGTAGGTTTCCTGCGGCAGGCGTCCTGTATCGAGCGTGAAGATGCGCGCCTTCGCGTCGATCTTCATGACCATGTCGATGAGCACCATGTCTTCGGCGCCAAAGCTCGACGATACCGCGACGCCCCGGCCGAACCGGTCCAGGGCGAGGCGCAACACGTCCTCTGCCGAAAGCGGCTCCGCCCGCAACGCCAGCGTCGCCACATCGTTGGGTGTAATGGTGGAACTCATAATCTCAGTTTTCAGTTCTCAGTCTTCAGTTCTCAGTTTTCAGTCAGTTTTTAGATTCTAGTTTTTAGATTCAGCGTCAGTACTAAGACTCTTGCCACCAGGACTCAGGTTCAGCTTGGGCAGCACACGTTGAGATGCCTTGAACATCTCTTCCAGCATACGCGGAACCTTGTTCGAGCGCAGGTACACCCAGCCGGTGTGCCTCACCAGGTGCACCCCCGAGATTCTGGCGCAGAACAGCTGCCGGCTGCGGACTTCGCGGGCGACAGCTTGATACGGAATGATGGTGATGCCCATCTCGGACCGCACGAGCGCCTTCAGAATCTCGACGTTCTCGGTCTCCATGACGATACGCGGCTCGATGCGCTCCTTGATGAAGAAGGTATCGACGATCCGCCTCGAGTTGGAGGTCGCCTCGAAGAGCACGAACGGCTGCTGCGCGAGGTCCTGCGGCACAATACGCTTCTTCTTCGCAAGCGGATGCGAGGGATGCGCCACCAGCAGCATCTCCTCTTCCATCGCCGGCTGCGTGACCAGCTCCGACTCGTTTACGGGCAGGGTAATGAACCCCAGGTCGGCCGCACCGCTGCGAATTTCCTGGAGCAGCCGCTGCGAGGTGCCGGTGATGAGCTTCACCTCGACGTGGGAATGCTGGCGCCTGTATTCCTGCAGCAGTGGTGGAAACACGTACATGCACACGGTCATGCCGCCGGCCAGCCGCAGCGTGCCGCTGAGCACCTGCTGGCTTTCACCGATCACCGTGATGGTTTCCTTGATGTCACCGAACACCCGGTTGCTCAACTGCACCAGCGACTCGCCCGCGGGCGTGATGCGGATGCGGCGCCCGACCCTCAGAAAGATGCTCTCGTTCAGCTCGTCTTCGAGGAGCAGAATCTGACGGCTGATCGCCGATTGCGACACGTGCAGTTTTCGGCCGGCCCCGGTGAACGACCCGGTCTCGGCCACCGCCTGGACGATCTCGAGCTGGCGGAGATCCATGCCGGCGATCATATCTCAATTAAAGATGGGTTGAAGCGAACACCATCTAATCGCGGCATATATCAACGGGCGGGCGGGCGGAGCCACGGTATGCTGTGGCGCGATGACGAGACGTATCGGGGTTCTCTGCCCGTCGTGCGGTGCGCCACTCGGCGGCCGCGACGGCTGCCAGGCGCACTTCGACGAGCTGAGCGCATCGGCCTGGGGTAACCCGGTGCGGGGGGCCATGCACAACCTGGTGGTCGATGCCTACGCCCTGCAGCATCCCGATGAGTACTGCGAGTCGGCCAAATCCTACGCCGCCCACTTGACCGGGCTGTGTTGCGGGGTCGAGCATCCGGGCGATCAGAAGCTCTACTGGCAGATCGCCCGCTGGCTCGATGGGCCGGCAACCATCGAAAAGCCGGCTGTCCTCGACACGCGCGGCCGGCAAACCATTTCGACGATTGTCAACCTGTCGAACGACACCTATCGGACGGCCGTCCGGCAGTGGGCCTCGTCAGTGTGGGTCGCGTACGAGTCGCAGCAGTACCTTGCGCGCACGTGGCTGGCCGAGGTCCTGCGCCATGCCAGCCAGACGTCAAAAAAATCGAACCCGGCGGGGCGAATCAGCGAATCAGATTGATCTCGCCGATTCCGCCTTTCACGTCGACACGGACCGTGACGGCGGTGTCGGCAGGGTCGGGGTTTGTCCAGACGTCGCCGCGGCGTTCGAGACCTTCGACGTTGATCTCGCCGAGACCTTTGGCAGCCGTCGCCTCGATGCGCGCGCCTCTCGGCAGGCGCACCGTCGTCTCTCCCACGCCGCCGCGGATGTGCACTGTATAGTCGCGCCTGGGCTCCCCTCGCAGGTCCATGTCGACCTCACCCGCTCCGATATTGACCTCGACGCGGCCGAGATTCATCCGGCCCAGCTCGAGATTCACTTCGCCGGCGCCGAGATTCGCCACGAGATCGAGCGGCACATCGGCGTTCAGATCGAGCTCCCACTCGTAGACGGTGTTGCCGAAACCGGCCCGCGAGCCTCGCGGCTGCTGGATGTTCAGCTCGGCATCCGATCCCGTCACGCGATAGTCCACGACCGGCTTCCATTCGTCGACGTTATACGAAAACGTCGCGTCGACGAGCTTCGGGCTCCCGCTCTTCACCCGCAGCTCTCCGGCCTCCATCCGAATTTCCGTACGCACGCGCACCGCCTTGTCGAGCGCGATCGTCACCGTTTCGCGCCGGGTTTCGCCGGTCGCGACCATCCCGAACCCGCAGCCGGACACAAGCAGTAGCGCCACGGTCAGCCCAACCAGATTCGGCATCATGCGAACCTCCCGAATATCATCTGAAGGCCATACGTCATGGCTCGCGTCCAGGTTGCAACCGCGAGGTGCATGCTACGCTCAACGCAAGTTTCAAGGGCCCGGAAAGCGGACAGGACTAAAGTCCTGTGCCACCGAAGAGCCAGTCATGAAACCGGCTTCCTACTCCTAATCTCCTAATCTCCTGTTTGGCCATGCGACAGCAGGTGCCTGGTGATCGTCGCGTAATCCTCGACCGCCCGCGTCAGGTCGGCGATCTTCACGTGCTCGTTGTCGGTGTGCGCCACGTGAATGGATCCAGGACCGTAGAGAAGCGGTGTGCCCCAGTTGGTGAGAAAGGGAATGTCGGTGGTGTACGGAAAGGTGGCGGTGTCGAAGCCAGGCACCGTCGGCATCATCACCGGCGGCACCTCGAGAATCTCCTCGAGCGTCACCAGCGAAGTCAGCTTCGTCAGCGACGCACGCAGCCCGTCGACGTCGGCGACGGTTCGAAACATCACTTCGGCTTCCGCCTCGAACGGCACGACGTTCGGCGCCACACCACCTTTGATGAGGCCGATCGTGTAGTGGGTGCGGCCGAGTACCGGATGCTCGGGCATCTCGATCGTGCGCAGCTCGATCAGCGCGTCGATGAGCTTGTCGATCGCCGACTCGCCCAGTTCCGGAAACGACGAATGCGCGGCGCGGCCCTTCGCGCGCAGGTTGTAGCGAAGCGCCCCGCGCGTGCCGATGCCGAGCCGGTTGTCGGTGGGCTCGCCGTTGACGAGAAACTTCGAACCCGGCGCGACCGCCTGGGCGGTTTTGGCGCCGTCGCTGCCCCGCTCTTCGCCGACGACAAACAACAGCCCGACGTTCGTGATCCCCTCACGCCGCAGCACTTCGGCGGCCGCAATCTGGCAGGCGGCAATCCCTTTGGCGTCGCACGAGCCGCGGCCGAAAAGGGCGCCGTCGTCGAGATGGCTTGGAAAGAACGGGGGCACGCAGTCGAGGTGAGTCGACAGCACCACGTCGGCTTTGCCGAAGCCCGCATAGATGTTCCGGCGCGGACCGTCCACGATCTGCTCGACGACGCCGTAGCCCGCGCCGCTCAGCAGCGCCGCCATCCACGCCATGCACTCGCCCTCGCGGCCAGTGGTGGAATCGATGTCCACCAGCCCGCGAGTCACCGATACGACATCTGTCAGGTCGGTCAACGGACCCATTGCTCGAGATTTGTTCGCGCGTCGGTTTTCTCGTCGCGATATTTCACGATGACGGGTGTGGCCAGGCTGAGACCCCACTGCGGTCCCATGCCCTGAGTGACGGCTCTCGAACCCGGCACCACGACGGCACCTTCGGGCACGACCAGCGGCGCATCGCCTTCGGGCTTGATGACGCGTCCCCGGGGCAAATCGTATATAGGAGTGGAACCGGTCAGAACGGTACCGGCGCCGATGACGGCGCGGCGCTTGATGACGGCGCCTTCGTAGATGCCCGTGTTGCCGCCGACGAGCACGTCGTCTTCGATGATGACCGGAATAGCCCCCACCGGTTCGATCACGCCACCGATCTGAGCACCGGCGCTGATGTGTACGCGTTTGCCGACCTGCGCGCACGATCCCACGAGGGCGTGTGAATCCACGAGGCTCGATTCGTCGACGTATGCACCGATGTTGATGTACATCGGCGGCACGCAAATCACGCCTTTCGCGACGTACGCGCCGTCTCGAATCGACGAGCCACCAGGAACGACGCGCACGCCCATTCCGGTCGTCATCTTCTTGAGCGGCAGCGTGTCCTTGTCGCCGAAGAACCAGCGCCCGCCATCCACCGACACATCCACGAGGTCGCCGCAGCGGAAACCGACGAGGATCCCCTGCTTGACCCAGGTGTTGACGCGCCACCCGGTGGGCGCCGACGCATCGGGCTCGGCCGAACGAACGCGCCCGGCCGACAGCTCTTCGCGAAGCTGCGCGAACACAGATCGGCTCTCGCTCTTGTCCGCGGAAGCGCCCTGCTGATACAGCCGTTCGATGTCGTTCGCCAGCTGACGCGTCGCCGTCTCGCTCACGCGCTCACCCTGGCCGACACGTGCAGCAGGCCCATCTCCTTGAGCACGGTCAGGATTCTTGCGCGCGATTCCGGACGCGGCGGCACCATCGGCAGCCGGTAAGCCTCCTCGAGCAGCCCCATGGCGGCCATCGCTGTCTTGACGGGGACGGGATTGGATTCGACGAAGTTGACGAGCATCAGCGGCAGCAGCGCGGTATGAATTTTTCGCGCGGCCTCGAAGTCGCCACGCTCGGCGGCCTCGACCATTCGGGACATCTCGCGCGGGACTTCGTTCGAGACGACGGAGATCACGCCGCGGCCGCCGACCGCCATCAACGGAAGGGTGACGGCGTCATCGCCGGACAGCACGATGAAGTCGGGAGGTACGGCCCGGCACACTTCGCACATCTGCTGAATGTTCCCCGAGGCTTCCTTCACGCCGATGATGTTGGGGATCGATGCGAGCTTCACGAGCGTCGCGGGATCGACGTTGCAGCCGGTTCGGCCGGGAACGTTGTACACGACAATCGGCAGCGAGGTGCTTTCGGCGATGGCTTTGTAGTGCTGGAAGAGACCGTCGGGTGTGGGCTTGTTGTAGTAAGGTGTGACCGACAGCAGGCCATTCGCGCCGGCACGCTCCATCTCGCGCGCCGCGTGAATGACCTCGCGAGTGTCATAGCCCCCCGCGCCCGCCAGCACCGGCACCTTGCCGGCTGCCTCCTCGACGCAAATCTCGACGATGCGGGTTCGCTCGTCCCCGGACAGCGTCGGGCTTTCTCCCGTCGTGCCGCATGGAACGAGAAAATGAGTGCCTTCGTCGATCTGACGCCGTGCCAGCCGGCGAACGCCGTCCTCGTCGAGGATGGCCGTCGTGGTGAAGGGGGTGACGAGTGCCGTGCCAACGCCCGTGAATGGTGTTCTCATGATGAAATCCCCAATACATCTCGAATCGTAAACCAACCGCGCTTCCCGTGTACCCACCTGGCCGCCTGCAGGGCGCCTTGCGCGAACGCCGCGCGATCGCGGTTGGTGTGCGTCATCGTAACCGTTTCGAACGGTCCGTCGAAGCCGATCGTATGCGTCCCAGGCACCGAGCCCGCGCGGCTCGCCGCCATGTCAATGTGGTGATCGTATCCAGCCTTCTGCATGCCCTGCTGCAACGCGATCGCGGTCCCCGACGGCGCGTCTTTCTTGGCCGAGTGGTGGATTTCGTGGATCCAGGCGCCGTACTGTGGATACGGCGCGAACATTCTGGCCGCCTGTTCCGCCAGGCTCTGAAACAGCGCGACGCCAAGCGAGAAATTCGGCGCGGCGACCACGCCGATACCGGCATCGGCCGCGACCTTCTTCATGTTCTCCTCGTGCGCGTTCCAGCCGGTCGTGCCGATCACGATGTTCATCCCGCGAGCCGCCAGGCGGGGCAGGTTTTCGGCCACGGCGGCTGGAATCGAGAACTCGACGGCGACATCGGCGGCCGGTGCCGACGCGATGCCCGCGCCACCGATGTTGTTCGTATCGTCGAGATACCCGACGACGTCGAAGCCGTACTCCGGCGCGAGCCGCTCGACGATCTTGCCCATCCGACCGTAGCCGACCAGTAGAAGGCGCATGAAGGGTTCGTCAGGTTCGTCGGTTCGTAAGGTTCGTAAAGTTCGTCAGGTTCAGTCGATCAGCTTCTCCGCCAGCATCAACTCGGCATTCAGGACGGCCGCGCCGGCCGCGCCGCGCACCGTATTGTGCCCCAGCGCGACGAACTTGTAGTCGAAAACCGGGCACGGCCGCACGCGCCCGAGGAACACCGCCATCCCCCCTTCGCGCTCGACGTCGAGCCGCGGCTGCGGGCGGTTCAATTCGTCCATCACCTGCAGCGGTTGTCTAGGCGCCGACGGACAGCCGTGCTTCTGGGGCCTGCCGGTGAACGCGCGAAACGCCGACTTCAACTCTTCGAGCGACGGCTTGCGCTCGAACGCGACGCTGATGGTCTCGGTGTGCCCGTTGATGACCGGGACGCGCGTGGTGTGCGCGCTCACGACCATCGGATGCGGCACTACGCGATCGTTCTGGAGCGTGCCCATGATCTTCAGCGACTCTGTCTGGATCTTCTCTTCCTCTCCGTCGATGAAGGGGATCAGATTGCCGAGGATGTCGAGCGACGGAACACCGGGATACCCGGCGCCCGACACGGCCTGCATCGTCGAGACGGTCACCCGCGCCGGCCCGAACTCGCGGGCCGCGGCGAGCGCCATGACGAGCGGAATCGTGGCGCAGTTGGGATTCGTGACGATGGCGCCTTTCCAGCCCTTGGATTGCTGCTGGAAGGGGATGAGCGCGAGATGGTCGGGGTTCACCTCGGGGACGAGCAGCGGCACGAACTGCTCCATCCTGAAGTTTCGCGCGTTGCTCACGACGAAATGCCCGGCCGAGGCGAAGTCGCGCTCGATATCGCCCGCCACTTTCGAGTCGAGCCCCGAGAACATGAGCCGTGGCGCGCGGCCGGCGGGTCCCCCGCCGGCGGCTTCGACGACCATCTCGTCGACCTCCTGCGGGCGCGGCGCCGACAGGCGCCACGGCAGGTCGCGATACTTCTTGCCCTCGGACCGTTCGCTCGCGCCGAGCCAGGCGATGCGAAACCAGGGGTGATTGGCGAGCTGCATGATGAACTGCTGTCCGACCATGCCGGTCGCACCGAGGATGCCGACGTCTACTCTCCGGGACACCACGACAAGCTCCTTCCTGGCAGGGCTGAAGCCCTGCGCTACCATCACGCAGGGCTAAAGCCCTGCGCCACCGGACAAAAAAAAACCCGCCGGCTGTTAAGCGTCGGCGGGTTGCTGAATCTCGTTCGCGTTACTGGTTACGCGTCGAGCGCACACACACCACCGACCCGGCTGGTTCCTTTCGACGGAACCCGCTTTCGACCCTTCGACAGGCTCAGGGTTGTCCCGAGCGTCGTCGAGGGACGACCAGTCGGTTTGGTGGTAGTGCGCGCGAACATCGAAAAGAAGTATACGGGCGCGATTCGCACTTCGTCAACGAGGTGCGGATTTTTCCACACTTGCCGGGTACTCCTTTTGGCTCAATTGACCTTCATAGACGCGGGGTGGTAATCTAGGACTAAATAGGTCGGAGTTCAGGCTCCACCAGGAACCCATGATTGCCATCAGTCAGAACGCTGCGAACCAAATCCACAAGATGTTGGCCAGGAATGGCTTAGAGGGTGGGGGCCTGCGGATCGGGCTCAAGGCCGGCGGTTGTTCCGGGTACGAATACACCTTCGCCTGGGAACACGAAGCGCGGACCAACGACCAGGTCTTCGTCGGACCAGACAACGCGCGCATTTTCGTCGATCCGAAGAGCTACTCGCTGCTCGAGGGGACCGAGCTCGACTACGACACGAGCCTGATGAGCCGCGGGTTCCTGTTCAACAACCCGAACGCGAAGAGCACGTGCGGGTGCGGGCTCTCATTTAACGCGTGATGACGCGCATCGGGGTCTGACCCCGGTAATGCGCGACGGGGTCAGACCCCAACACTCACTATGTCAACCAGCACCGAAACCATTGAAGAACTCGCAACACGCGAATACAAGTACGGGTTCGTCACCAACGTCGAAGCGGAAGAAATCCCGGCGGGCCTGAGCGAGGACATCGTCCGGATGATCTCGGCCAAGAAGCACGAACCGGAGTGGCTGCTCGAATGGCGGCTGAAGGCGTATCGCGTCTGGCTGAAGATGAAAGAGCCGGCGTGGCACAACCTGAAGATCAACCCGATCGACTACCAGAACATCATCTACTACTCCGCGCCGAAGCAGAAGCCGAGCCTGAAGAGCCTCGATGAAGTAGACCCGGAGATTCGCAAGACGTTCGAGAAGCTCGGCATCCCCATCGACGAGCAGAAGATGCTCTCGGGGGTCGCCGTGGATGCGGTGTTCGACAGCGTGTCGGTGGCCACCACGTTCAAGAAGCAGCTGGCCGACGTCGGCATCATCTTCTGCTCCTTTTCAGAGGCGGTGCAGGAGCACCCCGAGCTCGTGAAGAAGTATCTGGGTTCGGTCGTGCCGCACACCGACAACTTCTACGCGGCGCTGAACTCGGCGGTGTTTTCGGACGGGTCGTTTGCGTACATCCCCAAGGGCGTGCGCTGCCCGATGGAGCTCTCGACCTACTTCCGCATCAACGCCAAGGGATCGGGCCAGTTCGAGCGCACCTTGATCGTGGCCGACGAAGGCGCGTATGTGAGCTATCTCGAAGGTTGCACGGCGCCGATGCGCGACGAGAACCAGCTGCACGCCGCCGTCGTCGAGCTGGTAGCGCTCGACAACGCCACGATCAAGTACTCGACGATCCAGAACTGGTACCCGGGCGACAAAGAGGGGAAGGGCGGCATCTACAACTTCGTGACCAAGCGCGGCAACTGCCAGGGCGTCAACTCGAAGATCACGTGGACGCAGGTCGAGACCGGGTCGGCCATCACCTGGAAGTATCCGAGCTGCATCCTGCAGGGCGATAACTCGGTCGGCGAGTTCTACTCGGTTGCGACGACCAACAACCGGCAGCAGGCGGACACGGGCACGAAGATGGTCCACCTCGGGAAGAACACGCGCAGCACGATCGTCTCGAAGGGCATCTCGGCCGGCAGGGGCCAGAACACCTACCGCGGCCAGGTGAGGATCGCGAAGAAGGCCGCGGGGGCGCGCAACTACTCGCAGTGCGACTCGCTGCTCATCGGCGACAAATGCGGCGCGCACACGTTCCCGTACCTCGAGATCGGCAACACCAGCGCAAAGGTCGAGCACGAAGCGTCCACGTCGAAGATCGGCGAGGACCAGATTTTCTATCTCCGGCAGCGCGGCCTCTCAGCCGAAGACGCGGTCAACATGATCGTCAACGGCTTCTGCAAGGACGTCTTTCGCGAGCTGCCGATGGAGTTCGCCGTCGAGGCGCAAAAGCTGCTGGGTATCAGCCTCGAAGGCTCGGTCGGATAACGATAGGTCAACCATACACATGCTTGAGATCAAGAATCTTCAGGTTCGCGCCGGAGGCAAAGACATCCTCCGCGGCATCAATTTCACCGTCAACCAGGGCGAAGTGCACGCCATCATGGGGCCCAACGGGTCGGGCAAGAGCACGCTGGCCCGTGTGCTGGCGGGCCACCCCGATTACGAAGTGGCGGGCGGCAGTGTCACCTACGAGGGCAAGGATCTGCTGGAAATGGCGCCCGAAGATCGCGCCCGCCAAGGCTTGTTCATGGCGTTCCAGTATCCCGTCGAGATTCCCGGCGTGAACAACGCCTACTTCCTCAAGGCGGCCATCAATGCCAAGAGGAAACATTTCGGCATTCCCGAGCTCGACGCCATGGAGTTCATGGCGCTGGTGAAGGAGAAAGCCAACATCCTCCACATCGATCCCGCCCTGCTAAGCCGGCCGGTGAACGAGGGCTTTTCGGGCGGCGAGAAGAAGCGGAACGAGATCTTCCAGATGGCCGTGCTGGAGCCGAAGCTGGCGATTCTCGACGAGACCGACTCGGGACTCGACATCGACGCCCTCAAGACCGTGGCCGAGGGCGTCAACGCGATGCGATCGCCCGATCGGGCGATCGTCGTCGTCACCCACTATCAGCGCCTGCTGAACTACATCGTGCCCGATTTCGTGCACGTGCTGCAGGACGGGCGCATCGTGCGCTCGGGCGGCAAGGATCTGGCGCTGCACCTCGAAGAAAAGGGCTACGGCTGGATCGAAGCCGAACCCCAGTTGATGTAACCGACATGGCACAACTCGTCGAACAGGAAAAAGCCGCGAGCCCGCAGCTCGCACACTACGGCGCGGAGTACCGCCGTTCGGTCTCGCAGGGACCGGCACAGCCCGCCTGGCTGACCCAGGTACGCGAGAGCGCGATCGCGGAGTTCGAACGGCTCGGGTTCCCGACCACAAAGCTCGAACAGTGGCGTTTCACGAGCGTCGCAGCGATCGCCGAGCGCACCTTCTCGCTCGCCACCGACGGTGTGGCGACACTCGACGGCCAGTCGATTGCGCCGCTCGGCGATCCCATCGGACATGCGGTCTCGGTGAATGGCCGTTTCGCGGCGGGCCTCTCGCAGCTCGGCAGCCTCCCGCAGGGCGTTCGCGTGGCCGGCCTTGAAGCGACGCTGGCCGCCAATCCCGGGCTGGTCGAGCCCTACCTGGGCAGGCTCTCGCAGACGCAGACCAACGCGTTTACGTCGCTCAACACCGCGTTCCTGTGCGACGGTATCGGCATCTTCATCGATCGCGGTGTCGTGCTGGAGCGTCCGATCGAAGTGACGTTCGCATCGACCGGGCACACCGCCTCGAGCGTGTCCCATCCGCGACTGCTCATCGTCGCTGGCGAAGGGTCCCAGGCCACCGTGCTCGAGCGCTACGTCGGCGCGCGCGCCGCCTTTACCAACGCGGTAGGCGAAATCTGGCTGTCTCCGAACGCGGTCATCGATCATTACAAGCTGCAGGAAGAAGCCGAGGACTCCTTCCACATCGCCGGCATGTTCCTGCACAGCGCGAGGAGCGGCAATTTCTCCTCGCACTCGCTGACGTTCGGGGGCGGGCTCGTGCGTAACGACGTCGTGGCGAGGCTCGACGGCGAGGGGATCGAGTGCACGCTGAACGGCCTGTATGTCACCCGCGGCCGGCAGCTCGTCGACAACCACACGACGATCGATCACGCGATGCCGCACTGCAGCAGCCACGAGGTGTACAAAGGCATCCTCGCCGACCAGTCGCGCGCGGTCTTCAACGGCAAGATCATCGTGCGGCCCGACGCGCAGAAGACCGACGCCAAACAGACCAACAAGGCGCTCATCCTGTCGGACGACGCGGTTATCGACACGAAACCCGAGCTCGAGATTTTTGCGAACGACGTGAAGTGCACGCACGGCGCGGCCATCGGCCAGCTCGACGACGCCGCCATGTTCTACCTGCGCTCGAGAGGTCTCGGCGTGGCCGAATCGCGCGCCATGCTCGTTCGGGCCTTCGCCGGCGACATCCTGAACCGCGTGAAGATCGCGCCGGTGCGTTCCTATCTCGAAGAAAAACTGACGGCGCGGCTTCCCCATGTCGAGTAAGGCCCTTCACCCCACGCAGGACTCCCTGAACTCGTCGAGGGGGGTCGCGACCCCGTTCGACGTGTCGAAGGTTCGCCGCGACTTTCCCATTCTGGGCCAGCGCATTCACGGCAAGCCGCTCGTCTACCTCGACAACGCCGCCACGACCCAGAAGCCTCAGGCGGTGATCGATGCCATGGTGCGGAGCTACGCCGAAGACAACGCCAACATCCATCGCGGCGTGCACCTGCTCAGCGAGCGCGCCACGCGTGCGTACGAAGAAGCTCGGGAAAAGGTTCAGAAATTCCTGAACGCGCCCGATCAGCGCGAAATCATCTTCGTGCGCGGCACGACCGAAGCGATCAATCTGGTCGCCCAGACGTTCGGCCGGGCGAATATCGGCAAGGGCGACGAGGTGCTCATCACCGAGATGGAGCACCACTCGAACATCGTGCCCTGGCAGCTGATCTGCGAAGAGAAGGGCGCGGAGCTCAAGGTGATTCCCATCACCGACGAAGGTGAGCTGCGCATGGATCTGCTCGACAGCCTTTTGACCGCACGCACCAGGCTGGTCGCTGTCGTGCACGTCTCTAATTCACTGGGCACCGTCAACCCGGTTGCGACGATCGTCGAGAAGGCTCACGCGCGTGGCATCCCGGTGCTCGTGGACGGTGCGCAGGCGGTCGCGCACATGCCGGTCGACGTCCAGTCGCTCGGCTGTGACTTCTACGCACTGTCCGGACACAAACTGTTCGGCCCCACGGGCATCGGCGTGCTGTGGGGACGCCTGCCGCTCCTGGAGAAGATGCCCCCGTACCAGGGTGGCGGCGACATGATCAGCTCGGTCACGTTCAAGAAAACGACGTACAACGTCGTGCCCAACAAGTTCGAGGCCGGGACGCCGAACATTGCGGGGTCGGTAGGCCTTGGCGCGGCAATCGACTATCTCAAGGGCATCGACATCGCGGCCATGCAGGCCTACGAAGCCGAGCTGCTGGCCTACGGCACAAAGGCGCTCACCGCAGTTCCCGGGATCCGGATGGTGGGCACGGCGTCTAAAAAGGCGAGCATCCTGTCGTTCGTGATGGACGATGTGCACCCGCACGACATCGGCACGATTCTCGACCAGGAAGGCGTGGCCATTCGCACCGGCCATCATTGCACTCAGCCGTTGATGGAGCGCATGGCGGTGCCGGCCACCGCCCGGGCATCCCTGGCGCTGTACAATACCAAAGAGGAAATCGACGCGCTCGTCGGCGCTCTCGCCCGGGTGCGTGAGATTTTTGCTTAATGGACTTACGAGAGCTGTATCAAGAGGTCATCCTCGATCACAACAAGCGGCCGCGGAATTTCCGCGTGCCCGACCCGGTGAACCGCAAGGCTGAAGGGTACAACCCGCTCTGTGGAGACAAAATCACCGTATTCCTGTACATCGACGGCGACACGATCCAGGATCTCGGCTTCCAGGGGACGGGCTGCGCGATTTCAAAAGCCTCGGCGTCGATGATGACCGATGCCCTCAAGGGCAAGACGCTCGCCGAGGCAAACGCGTTCTTCGAGCAGTTTCATGCGATGGTCACCGCGCCCGCCACCTCGGAAGTCAAGACCGACGCGCTCGGCAAGCTGGCCGTGCTGTCGGGAGTCCGCGAATATCCGATGCGCGTGAAGTGCGCGAGCCTGGCATGGCATACGATGAAGGCCGCCATGCAATCGGAGCAGACGGTTGTGTCCACGGAGTAGCCCGTCATGAGCGATCGCATCATCCCGCTCGCCGACGCACCGGCGCCAAAGGCCGACGCGCCCCTTTCCGACGATGCAGGCAACCAGCCGCCGCAGGACGCGCCCTTCATCGCCGAACCGCTCAACACGCTCAAGTTCCAGCCGCAGCTCGTCGAAGCCGTCTCGAAGGTATTCGATCCGGAAATCCCGGTGAACATCTACGAGCTGGGACTGGTGTACAACCTCGACGTCGACAGCGCATGCAACGTGCACGTGAGCATGACACTGACCGCGCCGGCGTGCCCGGCCGCACAGACCATTCCGGTCGATGTCGAGCGCCGCGTGCGCGAAGTGCCCGGCGTGAACGATGTGAAGGTGTCTGTCGTCTGGGATCCACCGTGGACGCGCGAAAAGATGTCGGACGCGGCCAAGCTGACGTTGGGGATGTACTAGGCGCGTGATGGAGGAGAGAGGCCCCGGGCGTCACGGTGCGAACCGCACGTGCAGGTCAACGCCTCGCTCGACGGCCAGGTCGAGGAGCGTATAGATCCAGACCACGGCGCCGCACATTTCCAGAGTTTCCTCCACCGTAGACACCAGAAGGTACCCGAAACCTCCCGCTAGCCGGTCCGTCAGCAGTCCGCCAACGAGCTCGAAGCCGACGGCACCGCCGATGTACAGACTCGCAGAAATCAACGCCAGGGTTCGCGTGCGCGGCGGAAGACTGAACAGCCAGCGCGCATATCCGATCACCAGTACCAGCAGCATGAGACTCGCCGGAACCACCCAGGCGAAATGGACGGACGATCCAAGGTCGAGCAACTCTCTTACGGGTCGGTTGAACTTCTCGTGCAGGCTGGCGGCTTCATCAACCGAAAGAAGCAGAAAGATCAGGCTCAGTCCCCACCAGTATCGTGTCCACGGCCAGGCGGACGGCAGAGCGTGGGCTGTCAGCGCCAGGAGAACGGCCGAGAGCAACAGCAGCAACGAGGAGTACCAGGTCGGGATGTTGTTCTCGTTGTCGAGCTCGAACAGCGCGGCGAAACCGTACATTGTGTCGTGACCGGTTATGGCCGAGATCATATGCACGGCCGTGCTGGCGACGACGAGCAGGACGACGATCGCGCCGAGTCGGCGCGAGACGGTTGCGGCAGGTAGTGTCATTAGTCTCTCAATTCACTCAGTCCAGTGCCTCGTCAGTACTCCCATGACCGGGTATTTGTTCCTGATCTCCACCACCTTGTCGTAATACCCCTGCTTCGAGAACTCCCCCACCAGATAACGATTCCGTAACAGCCTCAGCTCGTACCGGTAGATGTCGTTCACGACCGACCGGGCCGTCGTCGGCGGCGTCGTGGGCTTCGGGATCACGCCGTGCGTGGCGAGCTGCTCGAGAATCACGGGCTTGTAACGGTAGATCACGGAAGCTCCGATAAGAAGATCGCTTGAACTCTCCACGGAAGCACGGCCGTCTGGTCTTCGAAAGCCGCCCTTCGGACAGCACCGACGTCATGCAGGTGCTCGTCTTCTGCAAGGTGCTCGCGCCCGAGCAGGTCGAGGCCGTTCGCCGCACCGCCAAGGTCAAGGCGAGATCGGTCGAACAAACCGTCGTCGATCTGGGAATCGCCAGCGAAGTGCAGATTGCCGAGGCGCTCGCCCGCTATGCGGGCCTCCGCTTCGTGAAGATCAACCCGCTCGATCTTGACCTCGACGTCGTGACAACCGCGTTATCCGGTCCGTTCGCGCGCCGGCACGGTCTCATTGCGATCTCGAAAAGCGAAACCACACTCACGGTTGCCCTGCACGACCCGCTGGCGCCCTTTCCGGCCGACGATATCCGGGCCGTCACCGGGCTCGACGTCGAGCGCGTCGTCGCCACGCGCAGCGACGTCGAAGCGCTGAGCCGGGCATTCTACGGGCTCAAAACGAGCCTGAAGAGCGCCGAAAAGCAGATCACCTCGAGCTGGCTCGCGGTGGACCTCGGGAACCAGGAATTTCTCTCGAGCGAGACCGAAGAGCTCGACCCGGCGGCCGCGCCGGTCATCACGGCAGTGGATCATATCCTGAGCTACGCGTTCGAGCAGCGTGCCTCCGATATCCACTTCGAGCCCAAGCGCAATGCCACGCTGGTTCGGCTCCGCATCGACGGCGTCCTCCACGAGGTGCACCTCATTCCGCGCGTGGTGTATCAGGCCATCGTCTCGCGCATCAAGCTGCTGTCGGGGTGCAATCTCGCCGAAAAACGACGCCCGCAGGACGGCCGCATCAAGCGCGAGTAGGGGGGACGCGAGATCGAGATCCGCGTCTCGACGATGCCGACGGCGTTCGGCGAAAAGGCCGTGCTCCGCATCTTCGACCCGGACGTCCTGCTGAAACAGGTGACCCAGCTCGGGTTTTCCGACCTCGAGCTGCCGCTGTTTTTCGACTTCCTGTCGAGGACCAACGGCATCATCCTGGTGACGGGGCCCACCGGCAGCGGCAAGACGACGACACTCTACTCGGCCCTGAAGTTTCTGGCCAAGCCCGAAGTGAATATCGTGACGATCGAAGACCCGATCGAAATGATCCACGACGAGTTCAATCAGGTCGCCGTGAAGCCGCAAATCGACGTCACGTTCGCCACGGCCCTGCGGACCGTCCTGCGTCAGGATCCCGACATCATCATGGTGGGCGAGATCCGGGACTCGGAGACGGCGGAGTACGCCGTCCAGGCGGCCCTCACCGGCCACCTCGTCCTGTCCACGCTCCACACCAACGACGCGCCTTCGTCCATTACGCGTCTCCTCGATCTGAAAGTGCCTGGCTTCCTGATCAGCTCGACGGTGCTGGGCATTCTCGCGCAGCGCCTGGTGCGGGTCATCTGCACGCACTGCGCCGAGGCATACACCCCGACACCTGAAGAATCGCGCATGATGGGCATGCCCCTCGACACGCTCGAGCAGCGCTCGCTCAGAAAGGGACGCGGCTGCCTGCATTGCCGCCAAACCGGCTATAGTGGACGCGATGGCATTTTTGAAATTCTGCCCGTCACCGACGAGATTCGACGGCTCATCTCCGAGCAGGCCGACAGCGCCCGGCTCTTCGACGCCGGCCGCCAGGCCGGCATGCGGACGTTGCGCGAAGCGGCCGTCGAGAAGGTGCTCACCGGCACGACGACGGTGAGCGAAATGGTCCGCGTCACGGGGAAATGAGCCCCCGTCGTCCGAAAAAGGCCTCTCAACTGGCCACCGCTCTCATCGAGCACAGCTCCGATGCCATCGTGCTCGTAGACGAAGCGGGAACGGTGCTCTACGCCAATCCCGCCACCGGGCGCATGCTGGGTGTCCCTCTCGCAGACATCGTGGGATCGAGCATGTTCCGCTCGGTGCACGACGACGACATGCTCCTGTTGCGCTCGAACTTCGCGAAGAGCCTCACGAGACCGGGCATTCCGGTCAGGAACGCATACCGGGTCCAGCACAAGGATGGAACATGGCGGCACGTCGAAAACGTCGGCGTGAATCGGCTCGACGATTCGGGGATTCGCGGCGTCATCATCAACTGCCGGGACGTCACCGAAAGCAAGCGGGCGCTGGAGGCCCTGCGCGAGGGTGAAATCCGTTACCGCCAGCTGACCGAGCAGACGACCGACATCATCTACAACTGCGATCTCGACGGGCGATTCACCTACGTCAACCCGACGGCGGTGGCGCTGATGAAGCACAGCGAAAAGGAGCTGATCGGACGGCACTATCTGACGCTCATTCGCGAAGACCACAAGCAGCGCGCGGCCGAGTTCTACGAGCGCCAGCGGCGCGAGTACCTGCGATCCACGTATTTCGAGTTTCCCGCCATCGCGAAGGACGGCACCGAGGTCTGGCTCGGCCAGAACGTCCAGATTGTCGAAGAGGCGGGACGCCCGGTTGGCGTTCAGGCGATCGCGCGCGACATCACGCAGCGTCTGGCGCTCGAAGATCAGTTGAGGCAGGCGCAGAAGATGGAGGCCATCGGGCGTCTCGCCGGAGGCGTGGCCCACGACTTCAACAACGTGCTGACGGCGATTCTCGGATCGGCCGATCTCCTCTCGATGATGCTCGAGCCGGACGCTCCGGGGTGGACCGAGGCCGACGCGATCAAGCGCGCCGCCGACAGGGGCGCCGCGCTCACCAAGCAGCTCCTCACGTTCAGCCGGCCACAACGGGCCGCCGCGACGGTCGTGGACGTGGCAACCGTCGTCAGCGCCATGGAGCCGATGCTGAAGCGGCTCGTGCTCGACAAGGTCGCGATCCGCGTGACCGCCAGCCCGTTGCCGATTAACGTTCGTGCCGACGAGGCGTCGTTGAATCAGGTGGTGCTGAACCTCATCATCAACGCGCGCGACGCCATGCCGGACGGCGGTACCGCGTCCATCGACATGGGCGTTTTCACCCTCGGCGACCCGCTCGCGCCGACGCTCGGCGTCAGTCCGGGGCGATATGCCGGCATCAGCGTGCGCGACACGGGCCAGGGCATCCCGGCCGACATCCAAGGGCATCTGTTCGAACCCTTCTTCACGACCAAGTCCCCCGACAAGGGCACCGGCCTGGGTCTCTCGATCGTGTACGGCATCGTGAAGGGCCTTGGCGGGGGAATCGAGGTTCAGAGTGAAATCGGGGAAGGCGCGACGTTTACGATCTATCTGCCGTTGGTGGAGAGGTAGGACAAATGGCAGATGGCAGATGGCAGATGGCAGATGGCAGAACCGTACAGCGGTAGGTCGACTCAAGCGGTAGGGCTCAACTTTAGTTGAGCTCTACAACAGCCAGCACAGGCAGTAACGTCAGCGCATGGTCCCGGTGGCCAAAATGTCACCGAGGACGCGGTCCAGAGTTTGATGCCAGGCGAGCATCACGCGATGCCGCGAGAACAGATGGCGCGAGTGGCGTGCGCCGACGGATAAGAACCGTCAGATACAGAATCGAACATGTGCAGATGGCAGCTGCGAACAGGAAAATGTTTCGGAAGTCGTTCGGCGTGATGAACTCGTCGTACGTCCAGTTCATCAGCCCACCTGCGAGGAAGACCATGATGTGATATCGAAGCCGCCACACGTTCGAACCGACGTCGGTGCCGAACCCCGTTCGAGTGAGGCCGCGATTGACCAGCACCAGATAAATCGCGCCGAGGATGCCAAACGTCACATACAGCGCCACTGTCGCGGCGAAGATGTTCGACCCTCCGTAATCGGTGCTGCCCTGTAGGAAGAATGGAATGTCTTTGGCGAGAACCACTTCAGGGATTGAATAGCTGCCGAACCACGCAGCCACGAAGAGCGTGATCGGCGCGATCATCGCCGGCCTGCTTATGAAGAGTAGGATTTTCGCCCAGCGCGGAAGCTCGCGGGCGGGATCCATGCGCCTATTTTCCCACCCTCACGTCGGCGACGATCTTCTCCGCAAGCTTCGGGCTGACCGCGCACGTGGAATCGTTGATGCGGCACGAAGCGATCGTGAGGCCGCAACCGCAGTCGCAGGGCTCTTCATTCAGCCGCTTCAGCGCAACGGTCTTCTGATCGGCCGTGAGACCCGCCAGATCGAGCCCGGGAATATCGGTCGCCTTGGCGTTGCTGGCAAGGACTTTCTGGCCTTCGGCAGCTTCGTACTCGACGTCGGCGTCGACAGGCAGCTTCGCGAGCGCGCGCACCTCGAGCTCGATCATCGCGGCGCGGATCTGTCCCACGGTCTTCTTCATCATCCTGAGATCGGGGCCCACCATGAAGGTCGTCGGCAGCGCGAAGATCCCGGGAAACGCGTCGGTCAGCTCCTTGGTCTCCGGCACGATCGGGTAGTTCATCTTGTAGTCGGCGGCAAACTTCAACACGTGGTCGCCCGGAGCGTCCTCCGACAGAACGCCGATGATCACGAGGTGATCCTTGTACTGCTCTTGAAGCTTCACGAGATCCGGAATCTCCGCACGGCACGGAGCACACCACGTCGCCCAGAAATTGAAGATGGTCACCTTCCCTGCAAGGTCCCTGGTCGTAATCGTCTTCCCGTCGAGCGTCTTCATCGTGAGCTCAGGAATCACCTTGGGATCCTTCACGAACCGAACTCGGGGCTTCCCGCCGGTGCTATCCGGGTCGGTAGACGCCGTGAGCTGATCGCTCACCTGGCGCGTGTACTGAACGGCCAGAAAACCGCCGATACCGAGGGCCAGGATGATGACCGCACCCAGTAAGGTCTTTGTGTTCATACCAGTCTCACAGGGCCGACCGCCGACCTGCCGCGGCAGGCTCCGGCACCGCTTTCGGCAGCTCCGGCGTGAAATCCTCGCCCGGGTTCACGAACCGATCTCTCTCGATCTTATATTGCTTGTCGTGTAACTGCCTATATCGGCCGTTGGCCGCCAGAAGCTCATCGTGCGTGCCACGCTCGACGATCTCGCCCCCCTCGAGCACCAGAATCTGATCGGCACTCCGAATGGTCGACAGCCTGTGCGCGATGACGAAGGTCGTCCTGCCGCTGCCGCAGCGCGTGGAGGCCGTCCTGGATGAGCGCCTCGCTCTCGCTGTCGAGGCTCGACGTCGCTTCGTCGAGAATCAGGATGCGCGGGTCGGCCAGAATCGCACGCGCGATCGCCACGCGCTGGCGCTGACCGCCCGAGAGCTTCACGCCGCGCTCCCCCACGATCGTCTCGTACTTGCCCGGGAACTTCTCCACGAACTCGTCGCAGTGCGCGATGCGGCTGACCGCCTTTCACCTCTTCCAGCGTCGCGTTGGGTCTGGCGAACCTGATGTTCTCGGCTATCGTGCCGTCGAACATGAAGTTGTCCTGCAGCACGACGCCGAGCTGCGACCGATAGTCGCGCAGCCGGACGCCGGCCAGATCGCGGCCATCGACGAGCACCCGGCCCGAACGGGGGCGGTTGAAGGCCATGACGAGGCTGATGAGCGTGCTCTTGCCCGATCCGCTCGATCCCACGAGCGCCGTCGTCGTCCCGGCGGCGGCGACAAACGACACGCGCTTCAGCACGGGCACGCCCGGCTCGTATTCGAACGACACATCTTGGAACACGACGTCGCCGTTGAGGACGCCAAGAGGCTCGCGCGACGCATCCTCGTCGTCTTCGGTCGCCATTGCCTTGATCTCGCGGATGCGATCGAGCCCGGCCAGCGCCTCCGACAGCTGCGTGCCGATCGACGACATCTGGATGAGCGGCGCCGCCAGCATGCCGACGAAGAAGATGTACATGATGAAATCGCCGAGCGTCATGGTGCCGGCAAGAATGGCCCGGCCACCGACGACCATCATGACGACACCAATCGCGCCGATGACGATGCCGCCGAACGACGTGACGGCGGAAATACCAGTGAGCGTCTGGCGAACGTTGGTCAAACAGGTCGAGCACGCCGGTCGCAAATACCCGGTCCTCGCGCTCCTCGGCGATGTAGGCCTTGACGATCCGAATGCCGCCGAACGATTCGCCGAGCCGGCCCGAAATCCGCGCGGTGATCTTGCCGCGCTCGCGGAAGAGCGGACGAAGCCTGCCGAACGCGACAATCATCCCGGCGGCGAACAGCACGAGCACCACGATGCTGATGAGCGTGAGCTGCCAGTTCAAATAGAAAAGGACGGCCAGCGCGATGACCGCCGTCACCAGCCCTCCGACCAGCTGCACGAGACCCGAGCCCACCAGGTTCCGGATGCCATCCGCGTCGTTCATCACGCGCGAGATCAGCACGCCGGTCTGCGTCGAATCGAAATAGCTCGTGGGAAGCCGCGTGATGTGCCGCTGCATGCTCATGCGCATGTTCGCAATGGCCTTCTGGGCGGCGACGCCGAGCACCTGCGAGAGCGCAAACGCCGTTGCCGCATCGACGAGCGTGGCGGCGCCCGCCGCGGATGCGAGCGGGATCAGCAGGTCGGCGCGGCCCCGGCCGATCACGTCGTCGATGAGGAACTTGGAGGTGGCGGGAAGGACCAGGCCGGCGAGCCTGTTGACGAGCATCAGCGCGAGCCCGAGCGCCAGGCGTCCGCGATGCGCCCAGACGAGCTCCCGGGCCTCGGCCCAGGCGTTGGAGAGGTTGACTTTGCGCTTGCTGGCTTCAGGCACGGGTATCTAGCTTAGACGTACAGGTTCCAGGTTCTGGGTTCTTGGTTCTGGGTGCCGGTTCTGCGTTCTGGGTTCGCGTCATCGGGTCAGCTTCCGGTACTTGATCCGATGCGGCTGGTCGGCGGCGGTCCCGAGCCGCCGATGGCGATCCGCCTCGTAGTCCTGGTAGTTACCCTCGAACCAGACGACCTCGCTATCGCCTTCGAAGGCCAGCATGTGCGTGGCAATGCGGTCGAGGAACCAGCGATCGTGGCTGATCACGACGACGCAGCCCGCGAAACTGCAGAAGCGCCTCTTCGAGCGCGCGCAGCGTGTCGACGTCGAGGTCGTTGGTCGGCTCGTCGAGCAGCAGCACGTTGCTGCCGTCGCGCAGCAGCTTGGCCAGATGCACGCGGTTGCGCTCGCCGCCCGACAACTCGCCCACCAGCCGCTGCTGGTCGCGCCCCTTGAAGTTGAACCACGACACGTACGCGCGCGACGCGACCGTGCGCTTGCCAAGCGCGATTTCCTCTTCACCGCCGCTGATCTCGTCGTGAACGGTCTTGCCCGCGCTCAGCGAGTCGCGGCTCTGATCGACGTAGCCGAGCTTGACGGTTTCGCCGAGCCGGAGCGTGCCGTCGTCCGGCTTCTCCTGGCCCGTCATCATCCGGAACAGCGTGGTTTTGCCGGCGCCGTTGGGACCAATCACGCCGACAATGCCGCCACGGGGAAGCGTGAACGTCAGGTCGTCGATGAGGAGCTTGTCGCCGTAGGCCTTGCGAAGGTCTCGCGCTTCGACGACGACGTCGCCGAGCCGCGGGCCGGGCTGAATGTAGATTTCGACGTTCTCGATCTGCTTCGCCGTATCCTGGCCGAGCAGACTCCTCGTAGGCCTTGAGGCGCGCCTTGCCCTTGGCCTGACGGGCCCTGGGCGCCATCCGCACCCACTCGAGCTCGCGGGCCAGCGTGCGCTGGCGCTTCGATTCGGTCTTTTCCTCGAGCTGCAGCCGCTTCTGCTTCTGCTCGAGCCACGACGAGTAGTTGCCTTCCCAGGGAATGCCCGAGCCCGCGATCGAGCTCGAGAATCCAGCCGGCGACGTTGTCGAGGAAGTACCGATCGTGCGTCACGGCGACGACGGTGCCCTGGTAGTCCTTGAGGAACCGCTCGAGCCAGGCGACCGATTCGGCGTCGAGATGGTTCGTCGGCTCGTCGAGGAGCAGCAGATCGGGCGACTGAAGCAGCAGCCGGCAGAGCGCGACACGACGCCGCTCGCCGCCCGAGAGCGTCTTGACGTCGACATCGGGAGGCGGAAGGCGCAGCGCATCCATCGCGAGCTCGAGCTTCGAGTCGAGCTCCCACGCGCCGGCGGCGTCGATCTTGTCCTGCACGCGCGCCTGCTCGGCGAGCACCTTGTCCATCTCCTCCGGCGACAGATCCTGTGCGAATTTCTCGTTGATCTCGTCGAACCGCTGCAGCAGGCGCGCGGATTTCCGAGACCCCTTCCTCGACGATGTCCTGCACCGTCTTGGACGGATCGAGCTGCGGCTCCTGCGACAGGTAGCCGATCGTGATGCCGTCGGCCGGAAACGCCTCGCCGACGAAATCATGATCGATGCCGGCCATGATCTTTCAGCAGCGTGCTCTTGCCCGATCCGTTGAGGCCGAGGACGCCGATCTTCGCGCCGGGCAGGAACGACAGCCAGATATCCTTCAGCACCTGGGAATCGGGCGGGTAGACCTTTCCCAGGCCTTTCATCGTGTAAATGAATTGGGGCATTCTTTTTACTATCTCAACGCAGAGACGCGAAGGCGCAAAGAATTCATCGAAGTCAGCCCTCTATTCTAGCAGGGATGTCGGACTCGGGAGTCTTAGGAGTCGGGAGAGTCGTGGAGTCCGAAGAGTCGGAAGAGTCCGGGAGTCGGAAGAGTCGAGAGCGTCAAGGCAAATGGCAGATGGCAGATGGCACGATCTGCCATCATCCATCTACCATCTGCCCTGACGTCTATCGAGCCTGAAGGCCCGGAGGCGGGGCGCCGGGGCGCACGGGCGGAACGATGGGTGTGGCCGGCGTCTGGATCGCCGGTCTGTGAGCGCCCGGCGTCTGAGCCGGGGCCGGCGCCTTCAACCGCTCTCGCATCAGTTCCTCGGCGCGCGCGAACAGGTCTTCCTTGGAGAGCCGGCCGGCATCCACGTCGGCCAGAATCGAGCGCTGTGCCTTGTACTCGCGGTTCTCGATCCCCGCCTTGCTCTGGAGCATCCGCCACGCCTTGCGGCGCTCGACGCAGAAGAGCACGAGCTGACGGGAAAGCGAGCGGTACTCGACGTCGCCTTTCGGCCCCTGCACCTTGATGTAGACGCCGAAGTCCGGCACGAACGATCGGTGGTCGTGCACGAGATACCGGCGGTAGACGACGTCCTGCTGGGTGATCCGCACGAGCATGTTCTCGAGCGGAATCAGCTTGTCCGCATCCTCTTTCTTGATCTTCTTCAGGTGGTTGCGGAATCGCGCTTCGGTGGCGCACCAGTGCGCCACGGTGTAGCGGTACGGCTCGTTCGTCGCCTTGAACTTCGTCTCGTACCAGTCCGTCTCCATCGACGGGTTGCCCTTCACGTCGAGCGCTTCCTGGTAGGTCTCGCCCATCCTCGGATTGAACACGAACTCCGGCGCGCCGCGCGAGTCGCGGACGCGCTGCGCCTGCGTCAGCGCCATGTCGTCGGCCACGCCGTGTTCCGGCTGGCAGGTCGTGAAGCACTGGAAGAACGCCGTGCCCGCGGTATTCGAGGCCGTCGAGAATCGCCTTGTACAGCTTCGGCGCGTTGGCGATCGACACCTGGGCGATGAACGGCGAGCCGTGGCCGGCCAGGAAGGTCTCGGCCACGGTCTTCTTCTCGATGTTCTTGCCCTGGGTCGCGGTCCCGAACACGTTCATGTCGTTGCCGCCCAGCATCGGCGTCGAGTCCGAATTCTGGCCGCCGGTGTTCGAGTACACCTGCGTGTCCAGCATGAGCGCCTTGACGTTCGGCCGATTCTGGAGGATGACCTTCGACGTGTTCTGATAGCCGATGTCGCCCATGCCGCCGTCGCCGCCGACCACCCATGCCTTCGGCAGCTCGAGGATCTCCTGATCGGTCATCACCGCGTCGCTGAAGTGCACGTACTCGTAGAACTCGCGCGCGTTGATCACGTTCTCGTCCCGATGCATCAAGCGCATCGGCCAGCCGTTCGGGAATGACCGACCGGCGGCCGTGATCGACGATGAAGCTCTCGCCCAGCAGCCAGCCGACGGTGACGCCGTCCTGGAAGAGCGAGTTCATCCACGGATACGGGTGCGGGTTGTTCGACGGCGTCGAGCCGTACACGGTGTTGCAGCCGGTGTGCGCCGCCATCGCCATCACCGACATGCCGTTGGCCAGCCGGCCGTCGATGGCCTGCAGGTTCTTGTGATTGAACGCCTCCTGCCGCATGACGGCCGTCATCGCGCCGACGATATCCTTGTCGGAGATCGGACCGTGCGCCGGCGATGCGCGCCTGCGTGTCCTTGTCGTCTTCGCCGCCCAGGCCCATGAGCAGGTGCGCGACGGCCTGGCGGAACAGGTCGTACTCCTCGGGGCTCCGCTCCTTGAGCGCCGCCAGCCTCGCCACGCCCTCGCGGTCGAGCTCGTCGGCCTTGGCGCGGAAGCGATCGGCCTTCGCGTGGAAGAGCGGCCGCATGTAGGCTTCGGTGACCGACGGTGATCGCCTTGAGGATGCTCTTCTCGCCGCAGCCCGCGCACGCGCCGTCGCCCGACACGAGCGCGTCGTAGTTGCGGCGCACCATCAGCATGTTGCGCAGCGTGGCGGTCTTCGAATCCTGCGGCCGCGTGTCGTTGTAGAGGCCCAGGTACTTCTGCGACGTGTCGGGCAGCAGGTCCAGGAACGCCGTGCCGGTTTCGTGCTCCGCGTTGACCTCTTCGGTCTCCTGCACCATCCGCAGCGCCTGGTGCTCGCCGCACGCGGTGACGCACGCCGCGCAGCCTTTGCACAGGTCGGAGACGAAGATGGAGAAGACGCCGCCCGCGCCGGGAGTCTTCTTTTCCGGCGTCGCGAAGATCGCGTTGGTCTTCTGGATACGCCAGCGGCACCTTGTCGAGGACGGCGAAGAACTCGCTCTTCGCCTCCGGCGAGAACCCGTCGACGACATTGGTCACCTCGCGAATGATGTCCTGGAGCGGCGTCTTGGCGTTCTTGGCCACCGCGTCGCGCATCATCTCGCGCGTGCGCTTCTCGATTTCCGGCAGCGACCGGTAGCATCTTCTGACGCTCGCCGGCATCGGTGACGTAGTTGGTGACCGCCGTCCGCAGCACCGTTTCGAGATCCTGCGAGCAGTTCGGCAGCGCCGTGTCCGGACACACGGCGATGCACTCCATGCACTGCGTGCAGTTTTCCGGGATGTAGAGCGGCGTTTCGCGGCGCGCGACGTACTTCGACGCCGTGTCGCCGCTGCCCGCGGCCATGACGCCCAGCGACGCAGTACGGCGTCGCCGGCTGGTTGTAGCCGAACTTCCCGCGGAACACGTTGTCGAACTCGGCGATTCGCGTGAGCGGCGTGCGCTCCTCCTGACCCTCGGGCACCGGATGCGATCGGCAGCCAGAACCGCAGCCGTTGCCGTTGTGCTCTTCATCGCACGACCGGCAGCAGCGCCTTTCCGCGCATCGTCGAGCGATCGGCGGCGTCGAGCTCGCCGACGGGAATCTCGCGCACGCGGCTGAAGCCCTGCGTCATGACTTCCATGTTGGACTTCACGACCCCTTCGCCGAGCCGCCCGAACTTCTTCACGTACTGCTTGTGCACGACCTCGTGGAACTGCTCCTGCGTGATGCGGAACTCTTCGAGCAGCGGCGACACGGAGAAAAACGCGCCGAGAAACGCGTTGCCCTGCATGCGCAGCTGGAGGTCGCCGCGATCGGTGGCCTTTCGCGCGATATCGAACCCGGGCAGCGTGAAGACGCGGATCTTCTTCTCGATGATCTGCTGGCGGGCCCACAGGGGCAGCCGCTCCCACGCCTGCTCGCCTTCCTCCTCGGATTCCCAGACGAGACAGCCGCCCTCCTGCATGCCGTCGAGCGGATTGCAGTGCGTAAACGCCTTCGGATCGCAGCACAGCACGACGTTGACGTGACGCAGGTCGCAGTTCACCCGGATGCGCTCCGGCGCCGCGACCATGAAGTACGCGGTCGGCGCGCCCTTCTTTTCGGATCCGTACTTCGGATTCGCGCTGACGTGGATGATCTCCTTCGGATTGCCGAACTCGTCGACGACCTTGTCGCGCTCGTAGAGCAGATCGTTCAGGTCGCCGATGATCGCGCCAAGGTTCTTGCCGGTCGTGATCGCGCCCCAGCCGCCGACCGAGTGGAAACGCACGGCGATGTTGCCTTCGGGCAGCAGCGACGGCGCATCGTCGGACTTCACCTCGTAGGGATGATCGATGCCGAGCGACGATGAACGCGCACGCCGTCGTCGACGCTCTTGCCGTCCTTGCGCGCGCGCTGCCCGATCGCGAACTCGTACGCGCCGATCGTGTGCTCGGGCCGGAAGTCGCGCGAGCCCAGGCCATAGACGCCGGCGAATCAGCCGCGGCATCTGGTCGGTGGTGATCTTCGGAATGCCCGCTTCGCCGCTGCAGCGCCTTGTTCAGCGCGGTGCGGATGTCGCGACCCATCGGGTTGTCGCCGGCCAGCGGCTCGTCGGTGCGCTCGAGGATGATGACGTTCTTCTTGCCGGCCAGCGCCTTGACGATGGCCGCTTCCGGGAACGGCCGGAAGACGTTCGGGTGAATCGAGCCCGACCTTCGCGCCGCGCGTCTCGCGCAGGTAGTCGACCGCCGCTTCGATGTTTTCGGCGGCCGAGCCGAGCGACACGAACACCGTGTCGGCGTCCTCGGTCTTGTACTGGCTGACCAGGCCGTAGTAGCGGCCCGTCAGCTCGCCGAAATCCTCGCACGCGGCCTCGAGGAAGTCGAGGATCGGCTCGACGAAGTTGTTGCGCCGCGCCACGACGCCCTGCATGTAGTGCTCCTGGTTCTGCACCGGACCGAGAAGCACGGGGTTGGTCGAGATCGATCATCTTCGGCACGCGGCGGCGCTTCGGGCCGAACAGGACGCGCTGGCTCTCGGTCGGACAGTCGATGATGTCGTCGGGCGCGCCGAGGTACTCGCGGATCAGCTCCGATTCGTGCTTGTAGAAGGTCCGCTCGAGATGCGACGTCAGGAAGCCGTCCATGACGTTCATGCCGGGCGTGAGGCTGAGCTCGGTGACGCGCCGCAGGATCGAGCGCCTGGTCGGCGGCCTGCTGCGCGTCCTTGCCGAACAGGATGATCCAGCCGGTGTCGAGCGCGCCGTAGACGTCGTCGTGCCCGCAGTGCACGTTGAGCGCGTGCTTGGTGAGCGCGCGCGCGGCCACTTCCAGCACCATCGTCGAGCACTTGCCCGGCGCGTGGTAATACTGCTCGACGCCGTAGACGACGCCCTGGCCCGATGTGTAGTTGACGACGCGCTTGCCGCACACCGAGTGCGCGATCGCGCCGCCCTGCGCGGCGTGCTCGCCTTCGGCCTCGACGGCGATCGTGTTGCCGCCGAAGACGTTCAGCTTGCCTTCGGCGAAGGCCTGCTGGTAGAGCTCGCCGCCTTCGGTCGAGGGCGTGATCGGGTAGAAGATGCCGGCGTCGGCAATCCGGGTTTCAGTGTGGTAGGAAACGAGCTGGTTGCCGTTGGCGGTGACACGAATCCCAGGATACCGGGGTCTGCTCGACATGGACGCATCCCTCCAGACCGTGGGCACCTCCCGCGCGTAGAGGTGTCACTCGGCTTGCAGTTGTAGTGGCTCGGTTATTAGGTCAACTAAGCCGCATTCTACCCCCGGTCACCTCCCCGGCGAAAGATTTCTGGACGCCGGGCCGCCGTCATGTTATTTATGGCGGAAACACGGGCGTATCCGACACCCCTCGGTAATGACGGTCGCGCTGCCGCGCGCTTCCAGGGAGGGTTTGCGATGTCAGTCGCGCTGTCGATCGTCGAGCTGCTCAAACGGGAGCGTATTCCCTACACCTGGTTCCAGCACAAGCTGTCGTACACGGCGCAGGAAGATGCGGCCGCCTCACACATCCGCGGGCGCTGTTGGGCCAAAGTCGTCATCTGCATGCTCGACGAACAGCCCGTTCAGGCAGTCCTGCCGGCCCACTACGTCGTCAATCTCGAACAACTGCGGATGCTGGCGGGCGCCAGGACGCTTCGCCTGGCGCGCGAAGACGAGCTGGCGATCCTGTATCCACAGTACGAAGTCGGAGCGATGCCGCCGTTCGGCGCGGTGTTCGGACATCGCGTGTTCGTGGAGCGTTGCCTGGTCGGCGAGCCCGAAATGGTCTTCAACGCGGGCACGCACACCGACGCCATCAGGATGCACTACGGAGATTTCGCGGAGCTGGCGAAACCGACGGTCGGTCAGTTCTGCCAGTGCAGGACGGGAAAAGCCAAGAGGATGGATTAGCCCGAAACACGGCACAGAAGATCAAAAGATCAGAAGACTAAAGTTTCTTCTAATCTTCTGATCTTCTGTTTCGTACGTGCGTTTCTACTTACGGCTCTCGACTCTCAGCCTCTGGATCTGCTTCGTGGCGTCCTCGATCTGCGCCTCGAGGATCAGTTTGCCGATGTACGCGGTCGCTTTACCAGGATTGCCGGTATGACCCTGCCCGTCGTTCGTCTTCCCGACGAAGAACTTGTCGACACGAAGCTGCGACGGATCGAGATAGAGAAAGCTGGTCGTGTCCTGACTCCCCGCGTGCCCGCCCACTTCTTCCTTCGTCAGGCCATTGGCCATGGCAATGGCATCGCCGCGACCTGGATAGAAGTCGGTGATGTGATGCACGCGGACGTTCGTGCCGGCCCACTCCTTGTTGAGCTTCTCCGACACTACCTTCTGCCCTGCCTGATTGCCGCCGCTGTCGCCGATAAACGCAATGTCGATGAAACCCGCGGTCCGCAGGCTTCGAGCGGCGGATTCCAGAATCGCCTCGTAGACCTGCTCCGGAATCGTGATGGTACCGGGGAACCGCATATGGCCCGCGGCCGGCTTCGGTCCCGGGATCTCGCCCTCTGGCACATAGGCCAGCACCGGCGCCACGATCGCATTGCCAAGCGCCTTCGCGATCTCTCCCGCCTTGTACTTCACCAGGATGTTGTGCTTGCCCAGCACCATGTGCGGACCGTTCTGCTCGGTTCCACCGGTCGGGATAATCGCCGTCGTCTTCCCGGCCTTGATGGCGTCGCGGACCTCGACCCAGGTGAGATTCTCGAGGAACACCGTATTGGGATTCGGCTGCGCCACGGCCGGAGCCGCCGAGAGAACCGCCAACAGCGTCAGTGCACATCGCAATCGCATACAGCCTCCGGTGCTATTTTTTTTCGACGGTCACCCGGCGCACGTCGATGCGCGTCACCGGGGCTTCCCCGTTGACGGGCACCTGTTCGATCGCCTCGACGACCTGCAGGCCATCGACGACGCGGCCGAATGCCGAGTACTTGCCGTCGAGTACAGGGCTCGGCGCGAGCACGATGAAGAACGACATGTCGGCGCTTGCGGGGTTCTCGCCGCGAGCCATCGAGACCGTACCCTTGACGTGCCGCGTGTCGTTGAATTCAGGCTGGAGATTTCTCACCAGCCGCTGTTGAGACTCCGACAGCGGCTCGCTCCTCGACGGCAGATAGCCCGTCTGGATGACGAACCCCTTCGCCACGCGATGGACACCCATCCCGTTGTAGACGCCGGCCTGTGCGAGACGCAGAAAGTTCCGCACGTGTTCCGGCGCTTTGTCGGGCGTGAATTCAAGCGTAATGTTGCCCAGGCTCGTCTCGAGCACGGCGCGATACGCGCTCAACTCGGCGACGCTCTCCGTCGAAAAACTCTCGGGTGCGGCCGCCGGCTTGTCGCGAATCGTCACCGACTTGATCGCGACCCGCTCTTTCGGCCTGCCCTTTTCATCGGCCGCCACTTCCGAAATCTTCTGCGCGATGAGGATGCCCTCGCTGACCCGCCCGAACACGTCGTACTGGCCGTCGAGGCCAGGCTGGTCGGCGACGCAGATGAAGAACTGCGAGCCGCCGCTGTCCGGATTGCCGGCGCCCACGACGGCCGACACGGCGCCGCGCGTGTTCTTCTCGGCGTTGCGCTCGGCGCGCAGCACGCCGAATCCGCCCGTGCCGTAGGCATCAGCTTTCGAGGGATCCTTCGTCAGCGGATCGCCGCCCTGGACGATGCCCTGCCTCACGACCCGGTGGAACGCCGTTCCGGCGTACGTGCCTTCCTGCGCGTTCTTGATGAAATAGCCGACATGATTCGGCGCGGCCTCGGCGAGCAGATCGATGACGATGGTGCCCAGATCGGTCTCGACGACCGCCTGCTTGTTTCGCATCTCGTCGAGCGAAAGCGGTGTCGTGAAGAATTGCGGACCCGCCGGCTTTGCCGGTGGCTTCGCGGTGGTTGGCTTGGCTTGCCGAGCCGAAGCTCGCACCAACCCGGGCGAGCGAAGGCTGGTACCGCGCTGATCGGCCTGCATGCCCGCCTGCATCGCGCACAACACCAGAGTCGCCGTGGCCGCGTGACGGAATACTCCCATCCAGACGCGGGTATTATAGACTTCAAGACGGATGACGTGGCGTGTGGCCGCGAGCGCGGCTCTCTTCCTCGCAGCCCTCGGCTGCAGCGGTCAAAACCAGAACAGTTCGGCTGCCCCGGCCGACGGCAGCGCCGGGACGACGCCCGCTGCGGCGGCAACGCCTGGCGGTGGAGTCGAAGTCAGCGGCAAGCTTGCACCGAGCCTCGCGCCGGGGGCGACGTTCATTACCCTGGAGCCGCGAGGAGACGGTGAGATGCCGATCAAGTCCTCGCCGGCGGTCATGGATCAGGTGAGCCAGGTCTTTCTCCCCGCGTTTCTCGTGGCACAGGCCGGGCAGCGCGTGGACTTCCGCAACAGCGACGACGTGCTGCACAACATCCGCGTGACGGAATCGTCCGCAGCAGCGGCCGATTTTCAACGTCGCGACACCACCGTACGGGAAATACGAATACACGTTCGAACGGCCCGGCACCTACACGCTCGGATGCGACATTCACCCGACCATGCGGGCCGACATCCTGGTCACGGCCACGCCGTACACCGCCACGACGAGCGAGAACGGCAGCTTCGCCATCGCTGACGTGCGACCAGGTGCATATACGTTGACGGTGTTTTCCGGCGGCGAGCCGGTTGCGCGATCGGTGGAGGTGAAGGAGCGGCCGGACGGATCTGGGAGTGATTCAGTAACGATAAACAGAAGATCAGAAGATCAGGAGGTTCTTCTTCTGAAGAAATTTCTCCTGATCTCCTGATCTCTTGTTTGTCTTACTCAGTGGGCGCGTTCGCGGACGGTACGGCTGGCCGCTTCGGGGCGCACGATCTCGTCAATCAGGAACAAGTCGGTCAGCAGCGCGCGCAGGTGGATCGACGCGTTGAGGTTGTCCACCATCTGCGAGCTGATTGACGGCTGCGCCAGGACGAGCTGGATACCGAGGCTCTGCGCGTCCTGGGCATCGCGCGCGAGCACCGTGATGAAGTTCTCATAGGCGGTCGTGCGGCTGCAGGTTGTCGGTGCGAACGATCTGGGTGAACACCTCGGCCAGCCCGTCCAGCGACTTCTCGCACGTAATCAGCATGCCGCGGATCTGCGAGCCCGATGCCGCTTCCCGGCTCGACCCGCAGCCCCTGGGCCGCATACGCGAGCATGAACTCGTACGCCTCTTCGATGCGCGCGCATCGATCCTTCAGTTCTGTTTTCATGGGTTATTCGTGATCCAACGCAAAGACGCCAAGTCGCCAAAGAATCCTTTAAAAAAATCCCTTGCGTCTTCGCGTCTCTGCGTTGAGACGTTCTACTACGCCTTCGGCGGTGTGGCGCCCTCGACGACCCAGCGCTGCGGGTCGTGATGCTTGAGGAAATCCTCCCGGGTGATGTCACCGAAGACCATGCCCTTGGTAATCCAGAGCTTCTCGGGCCGAATCGCGAAGTAGATGTGCGCGATCGTCAACCCGACGAGGCCGATGCCGGACGAGCCCATGAAGCACGTACATCGACGCCCCACGTGCTGTCGGAGAACATGTACGGATTACGTGCGAAGAACGGATTGCGCACGCGCACCATCATGAAGAGGCCGGTCGGCACGACCGCCAGCGCCGACAGGACGATGGCCGTGTGATACATCTTGTTGTCCCACGGATACTTCCCGGCCTTCCGTGGCGCCGGTTCGCTGCCGCCGATCGAGCGCTTGAAGCGCGTAATCGCCTCGTTCACATCTTCCTTGTTCAGCCAGATCGACCAGAAGTCGAGCCAGAAGCTCGCATGGATGATGTGATAGATGATCGAGATCGTCAGCGCGATGCCCGCCAGATAGTGAATCTGCACCCAGTCGAACTGGAATCCCAGGATGGGGGCAAACGACGTGACGAGCAGCGTCAACATCGACGCCGCCATGATCCAGTGGAAGGCACGCGCCGCGAACGAGTGACGCGGCACCTTGGCCGGCACACGAGCCGCCGCCGCCGGATCGACCGGGGCAGTGTGGCCACCGGCCGGTTTCGGCCAGAACGCCACATACAGTGTGTGGGCGACCATGAACAGCACGCCGAACGCGAGCGCCGCGTACACGAGATTCCACTGCGCGTGCGTGAGGATTTCTTCGCTCCAGGGATTCAACCCCGTTTGGACCAACCAGTTCATGATGTCGCCTCCGCCCGGAGGGCTCGCCTCACCAGGTTACGCATCAAGGGGATTTTGTAGCCGTTGTGCGCCAGCGGCTGGTTGCCCTGGATCGCCAGTTCCCCGGCCATCGACGCCGTCTCTTCGTTCTGGGCCTTGCCCTCGATCGCCGCTTCGACGGCATGCAGCCGCATCGGGTGCGCGGCCACGGCGTTCACGACGATGCGCGCCTGCTGAATGTTGCCGCCCGACACCTTGAGCGCCGACGCGACGTTGACCAGCGGGAAGTCCCACACCTGACGATCGCGCACCTTCTCGAAGTAGAACTTCGCGCCGGCCCAGGTCGCCGGGATGCGGATCGCGGTGAGCAGGTCGCCGGGCTCCATCACGGTCATGCGGGTGATGTCGATCGCCGGACCGATGAAGAATTCTTCGGCCGACACGACGCGCTCGCCGTCCGTGTTGCGAATCACCATCTGCGCGTCGAGCGCGACGAGCGCCGGGGCCGTGTCGGACGGATTCACCGCGACGCAGCGGTTGGCGTCGAACAACGCGTGCTCGCGGTTGATCGACGTCGGCGTGTCGGCGTAGCAGATGTTGCCGCCTGCGCGATAGCAGGTCCAGCCGCTGCGGTAGTACCAGCAGCGCGTGTCCTGCGACACGTTGCCGCCGAGCGTCCCCTGATTGCGAATCTGCGGCGAGGCGACCAGGCCGGCCGCATCGGCCAGCAGCTTGAACTTTTCCTTGATGACGGCGTTGTTCGCGATCTCGGTCAGCGTCGTGGTCGCGCCGATCTCCATGCCGCCGTCGGGCAGCGTCTTGATGCCGCGCAGCGCCTCGACGCCGCTGAGGTCGATGACGACCTACGGCCGCTTGTTGCGATCCTTCAGCCAGTCGAACGTATCGAGACCGCCGGCCAGCACCCAGACACTGCGGCGATGCCGCTGGAGCAGCGACACGGCATCGTCGATGCTCGTAGGCTGAAACAGCTCGAAGGCGGGCATTACATCATGAATCGTTGCCATCTCTCAGCCTCCTCTACACGTGGGTCACGAGGCCTTCGTCGATACGTTTTCTCGCATCGAGCGAAGCCACAATCATGCTCGGTGTTGCCGGCGTCCGGCGCAGGTAGTCGTCGCCGATCGCCGCGTTGAGCGCGCAAATCGCCGCCGCCGCGCCCGCGCAGATCGCGGGCTCGCCGATGCCCTTGGCGCCAATCGGCGTCTGCGGGTCCGGAATCTCGACGGCGACCCACGTCATTTCGGTGAGCGGAATGTCGAGAATCGTCGGCGGCTTGTTGTAGTGGAATCGATTGGCCAGCGACACGCCGTAGCGCTGGTCGTACACCCACTTCTGGCTGCGAATGTGCCCGAGTCCCTGCACGCCGCCGCCGTGAAGCTGCGCGGCAAGCCCGCGAGGATTGATGACGGTGCCGCAATCGGTCGCCGCGCAGTAATCGACCAGCTGGTACTCGCCGGTCTCGACGTCGACTTCGACCTCGGCGAACGAGGCGACCCACGACTGCGTGTTGCCCTTGCGCGCCGAAGTTGTCGCGCGCGACGCCGATGAGCCCCTGACCCGCGAGCGCCGTCACCGACGCCTTCGTCATCCCGTTGATGTCGCTCGGCATCTCGTGACCGTCGAACTTGCCGCCGCGCTTGATGGCCGCTTCGGCCGCCTGTGCGAAGGTCAGCCGTCCGACCTGCCGTTGGAGACGGTGTAACTCTCCGGACGGCCACCGAGCTCGAGCGCCGCAATCTCCTGCAGCTTCTTCTTGAGATCCTGCGCCGCAGCCAGGTTGGCACGCGTGTGCGCGTGGATCGTCTGGCTGCCCGCCTGCGGCGAGCTCCACGCGAGGTGCTTGCCGGTGTTGCCCCACACGATCTCGAAGTGCTCCCACGGCGTGTCGAGCTCCTCGGCCACGATGCGAGCCGTTCGTGCACGGAGCCGGTGCCGAGGTTGCCGACGCCGGTCTGCACGTACACCTTGCCGTCGGGCCGGATGAGCAGCAGCCCGTCCATGGCGATCGACCCGGCGGTGTAGGTGCCAAGCCCGACGCCCACGCCCGTGACCTTCGAGCCGATGCGCTGCCCGTTGCGCTTCTTGCGCTCTTCCCAGTTGAAGAGCTTCGCGCCCATATCGAGCGCTTCGCGCAGATGGCAGCTCGTAAAGAACGTCCGGCGCGGTGCGGGACGTCCTGCCGCCTTCGCGGCCGCGACCGCAGCCGGCGGCGGCGGTGCGCCGAACTCGGAACCCGTGCGCGGCGCGTTGATCTTTCGAATCTCGACCTGATCGACACCGAGCTGGCGTGCCGCCTTGCTGATGAGCGGCTCGAGCATGGCCGACGCCTGCTCGCCGCCCGGGCGCGCGCTGCGCGACACGCGGCGGCGTGTTCGTCAGCACGCTGATGCCGCGGAATCGAATCGTTTCCGGGTTGTAGAGCGCCGTCGCGGTCGACGCGAGCGTGCCGGCGTCGCCCTGATTCGCGTACGGCCCGCAATCCGAGATGGCGCACAGATCCATCGCGGTGATCCGGCCGTCCTTGCGGAACCCGATGCGGGCGCGCAGATGGATGCCCGGCCGCGCGCGGCCGATGTAGTTTTCTTCTTCGCGCGAAATGCGCATCAGGACCGGCCGGCCGCCCGCTTTCTTCGAGAGCAGTGCGGGAATCGCCATCGAGTGCGCGCCCGGAATCTTTCCGCCGAATCCGCCGCCCGTGTACTCGCTGATGATGACGACCTGATCCTCTTCTTCGGGCTTGAATCCGACCCACTGCGCGACGGTCGATCTCGTCCGCGCCACCGACTGCGTCGACCCGTGCAGATAGAGCTTGCCGTTCTGCCAGTAGGCCATCGCCGAGCGCGGCTCCATCGCCTGATGCCCGGTCGACTGATGCACGATCGTCTCGTCGACAATCAGGTCGGCCTTCTTGAAGCGCCTCGTCCACGCTGCCGATTTGACCAGGCCGGCACGGCGTCGTCCGTCGAGCATCGGGATGCGGCCCGCGTCGAGCTCGGCAATCTGCTGACTCGGGAAGCTTGAACTCGGCGACTTGCGGCGGACGCCACACGTTGCCTTCGGCGCGCGCGTTCGGTCCGCCGGGCCGCAGCGTCGACGATCGGATCGACGACAAACGGCAGCGGCTCGTACTCGACCTTGATCCGCTCGATCGCTTCGGTCGCCGTCAGCTCGTCGATCGCGGCAACGGCGGCGATCGGCTCGCCCTGGTACATCGGCTCGGTCGCGAGCGCCACTTCGGGAGCGGTGTTCGCGCGCTGCGCGGGAGCCTTCGCCGAGCTGCTGCGGCTGCTCCGGCTTCGGTACATCCTCGCCCGTGATGATCGCGACGACACCGGGCATGCGCCAGCGCCGCGCTGGTGTCGATGCGGCGAATGCGCGCATGCGGCATCGGGCTCAGCAGCAGCTTCGCGAACAGCATGCCGTCGGCGCGGAAGTCTTCGGCGTACTTCGCGCGCCCGGTGACCTTCGCGACGAGATCGTTCAGCTGATAGTTCTGCCCGATCAGTTTGTATTTCTTGGCCGGTGCTTCAGCCACGGCTTACGTCCTCCGCATGTTTTCAGCGCCGCGCATCATGGCGTTCAGAATCTTGTTGTAGTCCGCGCAGCGGCAGAGGTTGCCGGAAATCCCGTGCGCCAGTTGCTCGCGCGTCGGGTTCGGGTTCGTCTTGAGGAACCCGACCGCCGACATCACGAAGCCCGGCATGCAGAACGCGCACTGGAAGCCCTGCTCGTCGACGACCGCCTGCTGCACCGGATGCAGCGTGCCGTCGGCCGACTCGAGGCCTTCGATGCTGACGACCCTCTTGTCGCGCACCGTGTGCGTGAGGATCGAGCACGAGTAGTGCGGCACGTCGTCGATCAGGACGGTGCAGGCGCCGCACTCGGAACGATCGCAGCCCAGCTTGGTCCCGGTGAGACCAAGCTTGTAGCGCAGCGTCATCGCCAGCGTTTCCTGCTTCATCACGTCGACGCGGCGCATCTGACCGTTGACGTTCAACGTCATCAGGCGCTCGACGGCGCCGGGCAGCGAGCCCTGACCGAAGAGCCGTTCGGGTCCGCGGAACAGGTAGCTGCTCGCGGAGACCGCAGCGCCTGCGGCAATCACACCTTTGATGAACGCGCGGCGGGTTACGCCTGTGGGCTGTTCTTGATGAATCGGAATTGGAGCAGTCATGGAGCGATCACCTCGTCATGAAACCCGCAAGGGGTCGCAGCGCACCGAAAACATAGACTTGGCGGCTTAAGCGACCATATCCTATCAAAAGGGGCGGGGCGGTTTTTTTACGCCGACTGCTCAAAAAACCTCCCGACCCGACATCTTCTGGCGAAAGGCGATAAAAATGGTCGGAGTTAGGTCGCTACCCGGACTCAGCGTCGTCGGAGCGCTTCGGCCGCTGGTTCGCCGCCAGGATCCGCTTCCGAAGCCGGATGCTCTTCGGCGTGATTTCGACCAGCTCGTCGTCGTTGATGAACTCGATCGCCTGTTCGAGCCCCAGTATCCGCGGCGGAATCAGGCGGATCGCCTCGTCGGCGGTGGAGGCCCGCATGTTCGTCTGCTTCTTTTCCTGGGAGACGTTGACGTCCATGTCGCTCGGCCGGGCGTTCTCGCCGATGATCATGCCCTCGTACACGGCGAGCCCGGCGCGATGAAGATCTCGCCCCGCTCCTGCAGGTTGGCAGATCGCGTAGGCCGTCGCCGACCCCGGTCCGGTCGGACACGAGGGCACCCGTCGCGCGCGACGCGATCGCGCCATGCCAGGGCTCCCAGCCGGCAAAGAGGTGGTTCATGATGCCGGTGCCGCGGGTGTCGGTCAGGAACTGCGAGCGGAACCCGATGAGCCCGCGCGCCGGAATGCGGAACTCCATCCGCACGCGGCCGCTGCCGTGGTTCACCATCTTGGTCATCGTGCCCTTGCGGCCGCCCACCTGCGCGATGACCACACCCTGAAAGTCCTCGGGCACGTCGATCACCAGGTCTTCGACCGGCTCCATCCGCTGCCCGTTGCTCTCTTTGGTGACGATCTCGGGTCTCGAGACCTGCAGCTCGAACCCCTCGCGCCGCATCATCTCGATCAGAATCGACAGCTGCAGCTCGCCGCGGCCGATCACCTTGATGGTTTCGGGAGCTGTCGGTGTTCTCCAGCCGAATCGACACGTTGCCGATGAGCTCGCGCTCGAGGCGATCGCGCACCTGCCGCGACGTGACGTACTGCCCTTCGCGTCCGGCCATCGGCGACGTGTTGACGCCGAAGATCATCGACACCGTGGGCTCGTCGACGCGACCACCGGCACCGGCGACCTGCGTTCGACCTCGGTCACCGTCTCGCCGATGGTGATGTCGGGCATGCCCGCCAGACAGACGATGTCGCCGGCCGCCGCGTTGTCGATCTCGATGCGCTTCAGCCCGTCGAACGAGAACAGCTTCGTGATCTTCGCTTTGCGCGCTTCCGGCGCCGAGGGCGAGCAGATCGCGACTTCGTCGCCGATCTTGACCTTGCCGTTGAAGATGCGCCCGATCGCGATGCGGCCGAGGTAGTCGCTCGAGTCGAGATTCGCGACCAGAATCTGCAGCGGCGCGTCGAGCGATCCCATCGGCGGCGGGACGTGCTCGACGATGGCATCGAACAGCGGCCGGAGGTCTTCGCCCGGCGTCGCGAGATCGAGCGTCGCCGTGCCCGCTTGCCGTTGGTGTAGATCACCGGAAAGTCGAGCTGCGCCTCCGACGCGTCGAGATCGATGAAGAGATCGAAGATTTCGTTCAGCACCTCGGCCGCCCGCGCATCGGGACGATCGATCTTGTTGATGACGACGATGGGCGGCAGGCCGCGCGCGAACGCCTTGCCGAGCACGAAGCGCGTCTGCGGCAGCGGTCCTTCCGACGCATCGACCAGCAGCACGACCCCGTCGACCATCGACAGCGTGCGTTCGACCTCGCCGCCGAAATCGGCGTGGCCCGGCGTGTCGACGATGTTGATCAGGAGGTCGTGGTAGTGAACGGCCGTGTTCTTGGCGAGGATCGTGATGCCGCGCTCGCGCTCGAGCTCGTTGCTGTCCATCGCCCGCTCGGCCACGCGCTCGTTCGCGCGGAAGGCGCCGCTCTGATGCAGCATCGCGTCGACCAGGGTGGTTTTGCCATGATCGACGTGGGCGATGATGGCGACGTTTCGGCGGTTCGGGTTGGCGACGGTGGCGGCGTTTGGCGACCGTTGACGAATTTCTCGACGAAGGCATCCCAACAGTATAGTAGCTGTCAGCTCTCAGCTTTCAGCTATCAGGAACTTGCACGATCTTACCGCGCTCACCACCTAAGAGCTGATAGCTGAGAACTGACAGCTGAGAGCTACATGTTCAAGCGTCAAACCACCGGCTCCGTCGTCTGCACCTCGTGCGGGTCGCTCGTCGGCGTGCGCGACGACAAGTGCTTCAATTGCGGCCGCCGCAATCCCGGGATGTGGGGATTCGCGCCGCTGCTGCGGAGCCTCGGCAACGATCTCGGCTTCGTCCCGCTCGTCGTCTGGGGCAGCGGCGCGCTGTACGTCATCTCGCTGCTGCTCTCGGGCAACGCGATGCGGATGGGCGGCGGCCTCTTCGGTTTTCTCGCGCCCGATTCGGGCATGCTGTTTCTGCTCGGCGCGAGCGGCGGGCATCCCGGTCTTCGGCTACGGCCGGTGGTGGACCGTGCTCAGCGCGGGCTGGCTGCACGGCAGCCTGCTGCACATCATCTTCAACATGATGTGGGTGCGCGACCTCGGCCCGGCGGTCGCCAGACATGTTCGGCGCCGGGCCGAATGGTCATCATCTACACCGTCGCCGGCGTTGCCGGATTTCTCCTGAGCTCGTTCGCGTACGCGTTTCTGCCGCACCTGCCGTTTCTGAGCGGCGCGGGCTTTACCGTCGGCGCGTCGGCGTCGGTGTTCGGCTTTCTCGGCGCGCTCGTGTACTACGGCCGGCGCACCGGAAGCTCGCTGACGCGATCGGAGGCGATTCGCTACGCGCTGATTCTCGGATTTTTCGGATTCGTCATGCGCGGCGTCGACAACTTCGCGCACGCGGGCGGGTTTCTCGGCGGCTACCTGGCGGCCCGGTATCTCGATCCGCTCAAGCCGGAGCGCATCGACCACATCGTCATCGCGCTGATCTGTCTCGCCGCCACGCTGGCCGCCATCGCGGCGTCGTTCGTGACGGCTCTGCCGATGCTGCTGCAGCAGATAGACGGGTCGTGGGTAGGTCAGACGAGGGCGTGAAGTACGTGAGGGTCGGCGGGTCGAAAGTAGGGCGGGTCCAAGTTCAAGACCCGCCCTACTCTCTCTACTTTTGCACTTTCGACTTTCGACTTTGCGCCTGCGACTCACTTCGGCGGCACCACCGGCACCCACTGCGGGAACACGTAGGCATACATCATCGAGATGATGCCCATCATGATCATCAGCAGCATGCTGTGCTTGATGGTGAACCGGAACAGCCTGCTCTCGTCGGCCGTGGTCATGCCGGTCGCGGCGACCGCGACGGCAATGCTCTGCAGCGAGATCATCTTGCCCATGACGCCGGCCGCGGAATTCACCGACGCGGTCAGCACGGGATTGAGTCCGAGCGCGTTGGCCGTCACCACCTGCAGGTTGCCGAACAGCGCGTTCGCCGACGTGTCGCTGCCGGTCAGGAACACGCCCAGCCAACCCAGCACGGCGCTGAAGAACGGGAACGGCCGCCGGTCGCCGCCAGCGCGAGACCGAGCGTCGACGTCATGCCGGAGTAGTTCATCAGGTACGCGAGACCGAGCATCGTACGCGATCGTCACCATCGACATCTTCAGCTGCTTGAACGTGGCCGACGACGTGCGCCGCGAATTTCGCCGGCGACCCCGCAGCAGAATAGCGGTCGCCACGCTCGCCAGGAAGCAGGCCGTGCCGGCTGCGCTCGACCCAGTTGAGCGTGTAATTGCGCCGTACGGTGCCGGCGCCGCCGTGACCGGCGGAATACGGACGATCATGTTGTGCAGGCCCGGCACATTGAGCCCGTTGAGCACGTTGGGATTCACCGGAAGGAGCGCGGACAGCAGCCCGTTCGTGAACCGGTCGATCTGCATCTTGATGTCGACCTCTCCCCAGACCAGCACGAAGATCACGAGCAGCAGATACGGCAACCAGGCCATGAAGACTTCCTTGCCCGAGTGCTTCTTCGGGGCGATCGTCGCTTCCTTGTCGCCCTCCAGCCGCATGATGCGTCGGCGGCTTCCAGAACTTCAGCACCAGCACCATCGCGGCGATGCAGGTCAGCGAGCTGAGGATGTCGGTCAGCTCCGTGCCCGATGTAGTTCGAGACGTAGAACTGCGTGGCGGCGAAGGAGACGCCGCAAATCAGGATCGCGGGCCACACTTCGAACGCGCGCTTCGGGCCCGCCATCACGACGACGAGATACGCCGGGATGATGACCGAGATCATCGCGCAGAGACGGCCGATCATCGCGCTCAGCGGCATCGACGGGATGCCGCGTCACGTTGGCGAGCGTCGTGATCGGAATGCCGATCGAGCCGAATGCGACCGGCGCCGTGTTGGCCAGCAGGCAGATACCCGCGGCGTAGAACGGCGAGAATCCCAGGCCGGCGAGCATCGCGCCGGAGACCGCCACAGGCGCGCCGAATCCCGCGGCGCCTTCGATGAACGCGCCGAACGAGAATGCGATGAACATCGCCTGCAGCCGGCGATCGTTGGTCAGGCCGCCAACCGAGTCCTTGATGATCTCGAACTTGCCCGTATCGACGGCGAGGCGATACAGCATGATCGAGCTGAAGACGATCCATGCGATCGGGAAGATACCGAAGGCCGCGCCGTACAGCGTCGACACGATCGCCATTTGAACCGGCATGCCGTAGGCGAGCAACGCCACGACCAGCGCCGATCCAAGTGCGGCCAGCGCCGCCTGCCATGCGGGCTTGCGCAGCAGGCCGAGCATGATGAACAGCACGAAGATGGGGATCGCTGCGGCGAGCGCCGACAGACCGAGACTTCCCCCGATGGGCTCATAGTTGTGTTGCCACATATCTCCCCTCAGTAGACGCAGTTGGTGCGCTGTGGAACGCCGACTCTATCACAAGGGATGGGGCATAAAACAAAGGGCTCAGGGCTCAGGGCTGAGCGCTGAGGGAAGGGCGGAGGGCTGAGCGCGGCGCGGCTACCCGGCTTTCCGATTGTGGTGGGGGCGCTCGTCCACTTTCTTCACTCCCGCGCGCTCGCTGACGGCCTCCTTCAGACCAATCTCCAGCCGCTCGCTCCGGATGCCGAGGCGAAGCCGCCCGTAAATGCTGATGAGGTGATTGGCCACCCAGACAAGCGCCAGCCAGGCGATGATCGAGCCTCGCCAGTCGTTATAAAGAAGATGAAAGTCCGTCATCAGCAGCATCGCCGCCGAGACGTAGTGGCTGAAGCAGTACTCACAGGTCAGGAGGTAGAAGAACTTGCGAACCGGAAGGCTCTGGCCGGATTTGCTCCGGTCAACACAGTAGCTCTGGATCTCCCGAAACAGCTCTTCGTGCGTGACGGTCCACGAAACGGCCGCGACCGGCAGCGCCAGGACAAGAAGACGAAGGAGATCGGCGGCGGCGATATCGGTCATGCCCGGTTTCTGGTCATCACTCCAAACCGAATGACGTGCCCACCGACACCTGGTCAGGGGTTGCCGGGCGTGTCGCAAGAACTGCGCCACTGAATTGCGTGTCCAGACGCAGAGACGCCGAGCCGCAGAGGTCCTTTGAAAAAGACAATGCTCTGCGTCTTTGCGCCTCCGCGTCGAGGCGGCAGGTTCACCTGGTGTGGAGATCGATGATGCGGTTAATCGCGCGCTGGCAGACTCGGCAGAAGCTGGTGACCTTCCGCGAGCCCATGATGCATTCCGCTTCCGGCCGGTACAGCCCTCGTGCTTCGTAGCCGGCGCCTTCGAAGGCGCCGACCTTGCCGGCATGGCTCATCGGTGTCGGGATGGGCGTGTCCTTCGCCACGAGGTCGCGCCATTTCAGCGCCAAAGGGTCGTGAAGAGCCGTCACGTTCGGCTCCCACGGCTCGACTTTGACCGCGGCTCCGGTTTCGTACGTGACGGTGCCCACATATTCATCGCCGAGCCCTGCGAGGTTGTGCGCGAGCTCATGAATGAAGACGTAGCTGGCCGATTCGTTCCCCGCGGCGACCGTTGATTGCTGGTTGAAAATTCCGCCGCCGCCATATTTCGTCTCGTTCACCAGCACCTCGACGATGTCGTACGGCGCGGTGGCGGCGAAGTTTCGAAGCGCGCGATTGTCGTAGGTCAGCGCATATCGGTCGAGACCGAAGATGTTGAACTGGACCGACAGCGGCGCGCCACGAACCGCCAGCGCCCTGACGTTGAAATCGCCCCGACGCGACTTGAACGGCTCGATAGCAAAGAGCGCCTCGACCAGCCGCGCCGCGTCTGCGCGGAACCTCGAGGCTTGCTCCAGCGCATACCCTTCGCTGATGAGAAGAAGATCGACTTTGCGGTTCGACGGGCCATTCTCGAACAGCAGCGACGCCCCGACCGTGGGTGGGATCGACGCCGGAACGGCTGCCCCGGGATCGACCTCGGTCGTCCACAGCGGCTGGAACACGTTTCGGGTATCCCGCTTTCTCAACGTGATGCGCACGGGTCTGACCGGCCAGGGGAACCTCAGTGATTCGTGAAACGTGCGGCTCGTCTTGCGCGACTCGGGCACGGTCTCCCACTCGCCGTAAATCGAGGCAAATCCGCGCGAGTACAGCAAGCGCCCGGATTCGCGATCGTTCACCTCGAAGACGTACTTTCCGAGATTCGTCTGGTCGACCAACTGCGTACGACTGCCTGGCCACGGGCCCTCGCCGAGCACCGCGTCGAGCTTCACCGCTTCCCCGTCCACACCGCCCGCGTGGAAATAGTCCACCCGCATCGTGCGGGTAAAATCGACCGGCGCTGTTTGCCAGGCCGACTTGTCCGCCGAAGCGCGCAGCGCGAAGGCGGACACGCACGCGGCGACGAGTGTCAAAGCGACGAGTAGATCGCGCATCAAGTTATTAGATCCTAGATCCGTAGATCCTTAGGTCTCTAGATCTTAGATCCATCGATCACCAGTTGTAGTAGTCTCCCTGCGGAGGCATTGTCATGGGCGCCACGTCGGACGACCTGATGGACATCGCGCGCGCGGGAGCGGAGCGCATCAACATGCCAGACAACCGGGTGCGCTATCCCAGCTTCGGCGACGTCGAAGAGCAATGCGCGGCCGAGTACGACGAACTGCTCGACGCGCTACACGACGATGAGCTGTTTGCGCCCGCGGATATACAGCGCCAGGAAGAGATCGTCCAGCAGCTGAAGGAACTGATTGGGGAAGGCGGACACGAACTGGTCGAGGAACTGGTCGACAATCTGTCGCGACAGCTGTGGCTCAATCAGGAAGCCGCGTTTCATCTCGGCATGGCGGTGGGCTTGAGGCTTGCGGAGGGGCGGCGCCACTGACACATACTTCGCCCGACATGGCTGATGGCACATGGCAGATGGCAAATCGGAGGCTTCGCTGTCAGGGCTGAGGGCTGAGGGCTTAGGGCAAAAGAGAGACGCGCGCCCGCTGTTGAAGTGGGCCGGTGGCAAGCGCCAGCTTCTGCCGGTGCTTCGGCGCTTCTATCCCACACAGTTCAACCGGTACTGGGAACCCTTCCTCGGCAGCGCTGCCGTGTTTTTCGATCTTCACGCGCGCGGTCTCATCGGCGGCGGCGCGACGCTCACCGATCACAATCCCGACTTGATCGCCTGCTATCGCGCGGTACGAGACTTCCCCGATGACATCGTTCGAGAGCTGAAGCGCCTTTCGCGCGATCACGAGCGGAAAGGCGCCGACCACTACTACGACATCCGGAACAATCGATTCAACAAGCAACGCGCCGCGTTGCGGGCATCGAACCACGGCGGAGAACTCTCGTACGGCCCCGCGCTCGCCGCGATGTTCATCTACCTGAACCGGACGGGGTACAACGGACTGTTCCGGCTCAATTCGTCCGGCGAGTTCAACGTCCCCGCCGGACGCTATTCAAATCCGCGCATCCTCGACGAAGCGAATCTGCGCCTGGTTTCGGGGGCGCTCGCGCGCAGTCGTGTCGCGCTCGAACAGGAGCGATTCACCACCGTCCTGGAACGGGCACGGGCCGGCGATTTTCTGTACTTCGATCCGCCGTATGCGCCGCTGAGCAGGACGGCGCGGTTCACCAGCTACACCGCGGAGGGTTTCAGCCAAGACGACCAGGAGAAGCTACGAACGGTGCTCGTGGAGCTTGCGAATCGAGGCTGCCACGTTGTGATGAGCAACTCGACCGCGCCCGAGATCGCGGCGCTCTATGAGAGGAACTCGCAGGTGGGCGCGGCGGGCCTGCGCTGCCACAAAGTGCTCGCGCGCCGCGCGATCAATTCGAACGTGAGGCGGCGCGGTGTGGTAGACGAGTACGTGATTACGAACGTGATTTCAGCCGCGGTTGTGGTATGAGCACAGTCGACGCATTGCTATTTCGCCTGGTCGAACAACACAAGGTGACTGGTCCTTTGAATCGTCCCGACAATCAAGGCGTCGCTGCTGGACGTCCAGGTAGCGCCTCGAGTCCGAACGTCCGAGGGTAGGTCAGTCACCTTTTCAAATGACGTTCCGCTGTTCAGCTCGGCGACCCAGATCGACCCGGTCGCTCCGCCCGGATCCACGACGGCGGCTAAGCGACGTCCGTCGGGCGAGATAACAGCGAAGCCATTGGCCAGGTTCAGGCCCCTGAGCACGTCTGCGGGAACCGGTTCGCCGTTGGTGCGGCCGAAGGCCACTCGCTTGACATTTGGCGTACCTGCGCCACCGGGGATCGGCTCGAGGTATCCAATGGTGTCATTCGCAAGAGAGAAGGGACCGACGGCACCGCGGGGAGTTTGAATTCGCTGGACGGTTCCGTCGGCAACATCCACCGACTGCAGGATCGGCAAATCTTCGACAGCCGTCGCATAGACAACCTGATGTCCGTCCGGCGACCACACCAGGCGATCGATAACCCTGACCTTGATAACCTGCTCGGGAATACCTCCGTCGGCGCTCATCACCCAGATGCCCGGTTGACCACCTCGGTCCGATACAAATGCCAACCGTTGACCATCGGGCGAAAATGCTGGGCGCTCGTCGAATGCATTGCCCGATGTGAGAGCGCGAGCCATCGTGCCGTCGGGACGAGCGGTCCAGAGATTGCGAAAACCGGATCGAGACGAACTGAAAACCAGCCGATCGCCTCCGGGCGACAACGTGGGATCGAAATCACCTGTTGATCCGTCGGTAATCTGGCGAGGGGACGAGGGCGTACTGGAAATGGGAAATGCGGTGAGTGTCTGGCGATACCGAACCAGCGTGCTGATCATAGTTCGTCCGTCAGCTGTCATTGACGGTTCAGCGTACTCCCCCACACCTGTTGTCAGCCGCATCGGCTGGGGACGATCGAGCGGACGCCACCAGAGTGCGAGATCGACGCCGGTGGGATTCGCGGCGTAGATGAGCCCTGCACCGTCGGGCGTCGGCAAGGGAAATACCGCGCGCCGCAAGCTCGTCACCACAGGCTCGATCGGTCCTCCATCGGCGGCAACGCGATAGATCTCCGCCGGTTCCCGATTCGCGGTCGAAATGGAGTAATTGAAGAAGATGTAGCGGCTATCGTGGGACCACACGGGCCAATGAATGTGCATTCCGCCTCGCACCGGCACCACCTCTTTCGGACTTCCTCCGTCGGATCTCGCGATAAACAGCGCATCCCCAGCCGATGATCCCGGTCTGATGAAGACAATGCGTGTGCCGTCCGGTGACCAGCGCACAGCCCGACCCAGTTTGACGATCTTGCGAGGCGCCCCTCCAAGCGGCGCCGGGACAACCCACGCATCAAAGTCGGGTGCGGGTGTCCCTTTGGTTGCTCCGGCATCAAAGGCAATCGACGAACCGTCCGGCGAGATTGCAAGACCGCCAAGGTCGACCCGGTTCTGGATCTCCAGTGTCGTCGATGCTGTCAGATTGATCGGATCGCTTCCGCCGAGGAACCTCACCCACACGTCAGTCGGTCCACGGACGTCCGACAGGTACGCGATCCACTTCCCGTCCGGCGAAATCGCCGGGCCGGATTCGGAAGCCTGACCGTCGCCGATCTGTATCACGCGCGAAAACGAGGGCGCACGTGTCGACTGGGTCCAGAAGGGACGGGCAACGGCTATTCCGAGTACGACCACCGCTAAAACCGCGACCGCGAACGGCCATACGAAACGGTCGCTCCGGGGGTCCGCTCGCTCGGTTGGTAAGGCTTCCGGTACACCGATCGCGCTTTCCTCGAGCTCGAGGAAAGCGTCGCCGATGTCGCGGATCCGCCGTCTCGGATTCTTTTCCAGACATCGCTGAAGCAGGCGACGAACGCTCCCGGGCGTGGCACCGGGCAGCGCCTTCCAATCTGGATCCCGCTCGAGCGTGGCCGCGATGCGATCTGACGTCGTGCGGCCGCCAAATACCGGTGTGCCTGTCAGCATTTCGTAGATGACGCACCCGAAGCTCCAGATGTCAGCACGCTTGTCGACGACGTCGCCGCGCGCCTGTTCGGGGCTCATGTACGAGGGCGTACCGAAAATGGCGCCTTCGCGGGTGGCCAGCGTCTCGGTGGCCTGCGCGCTCGATTGATTCGATGAATGCAGCGAACTTCGCAAGACCGAAGTCCAGCACTTTCACCTGGCCGTCTGCCGTGAGTTTGATGTTCGCTGGCTTGAGATCGCGATGGATGATGCCTTTTTCGTGGGCGGCGTCCAGTGCCTCCGCGATTTGCCGCGCGATCTTCAGCGCATCGTCCATCGAGACAGGCCCCTTCTCGATTCGCTCAGCGAGCGTCGGACCTTCCACGAGCTCCAACACCAGCGCCGCAATGCCCGAGGATTCCTCGAATCCGTGGATCGCGCCGATGTGCGGGTGGTTCAGCGAGGCAAGCACGCGCGCTTCGCGTTGGAACCGCGAGAGGCGCTCAGGATCAGAAGCAAAGTCGCCCGGCAGGACTTTGATTGCGACATCGCGCCCCAGCTTCGTATCGCGCGCGCGATACACCTCGCCCATCCCGCCCGCGCCGAGCAGCGAGTCGATGCGATAGACGCCGATCTGTTTGCCGATCAGCTCTGTCGTGCTCATCCCCAATCCCGAATCCCGAATCCCTAATCCCGTTCCGAGAGCGTCAGCGCGACTCTGGTTGGCGAGCAGGGATTCCACCTCGCCGCGCAGCACTTCGTCGCCGGCGCACGCGTCGCGCACGAACGCCGCACGGCGGTCCGGCGTACGCTCGAGGGCGTCGTGACAGATCTCCTCGATGCGCCGCCAGCGCTCGTTACTCACTGGCGATTCCAGTGGCTGGTATCATCGGCCCTCTGGAGTCCGTTCGAAAAGGACGATATCGCTCGATGCGCGTTGCTGACCGATGATGACCGAACCTCCGTCGCCGGACCACACGATCCCCCGGACGATCGCGTCGTCCGGAACCTTGAACACTTGACGGATCAGACGGCTGGCGTCCAGATCGGAGATCCACACCGATGCCGCCGCCGTACCTGGCACGCGCGCTGCCGCAAGCTTGCGTCCGTCGCGTGACCAAGCCAGGAAGCCGTTCGCGATGGGCAGGGTCTGGCCGATGTCGAGCACGACCGGTTGTCCAGAGCTTGTGATGAATCGCACGTTTGCCTCTGCCGGCCGGCCTTGAATATTCGGCTTCACCTCCAAGTAGGTAATCACGTCGGCCGTCGGTGACCATGCTGGCGACGTAGCGCTAGCGCTCGTCGGCAACCGCCGAGTGCGCCTGTCGCCAACGTTGATGATCGAGAGACCAGGCAGTTCTCCGTCAGGTGTCGAGTACCACAATCTCGCGCCCGTCCGGCGACCAAGAGAAGTACGGGGGCACTGCCGCTGCGAGCAATCGGCTGGGAACCCCGCCATCCGTGGAGACGATCCAGAGGCCGCGTTCACCGCCGCGATCCGAGATGAATGCCACGTGCTGTCCGTCCGGCGAAAACTGCGGATACTCGTCGAGCGAGGGCCCGGATGTCAACGGCCTCGGGTCGGTTAAGTCGGTACGAGCGATCCAGAGGTTGCGTTGACCCGATCGCGTGGAGCTGAAGACCAGCCGGTCGCCGCTTCGCGAGAGATCCGGGTCAAGATCGCCAGTGTATCCGTCCGTCAGCTGGGTGCTTGCGGCTGTGGAACCTGGGCCGGAGCCGAGGTCCACTCTCACGAGCGAGTCACGCGTCTCGAGCAGCGTGCATACCATCGTCTGTCCGTTCAATGAAATTCGCGGTTGTGCGTACTCGCCGGCGCCCGTTGTCAGGCGCACAGACACGCCGCCCGCGAGCGGTCGCCACCAGAGATTGAGCTCCGACCCCACGGGATCGGCCGCGTAAATCAGGCTGCGTCCGTCGGGAGTCGCGGCAGCGAATACAGCGCGGCTCGCGCTCGCAACAACCAGCTCCGGAGCTCCACCGGTCACAGCGACGCGAAAGACCTCTGTCGGTGCGGCATTCCACGCCCCCATGGAACGACTGAAATAGACATACTGACCGTCGGCCGACCACGACGGCCAGTGCTTGTGCAGGTTTCCTTCGGCTTGTACGAGGGGGCGCGCATTGCTCCCGTCCGCATCCGCGATCCAGATGGCGTCCCCCGCTGAGCCCCCCGCGAGGACGTAGGCAATCCGCAAACCGTCAGGCGACCACCTGACACCCTGATTGCCACCTTCGAGGAAGAGGCTCGGCACGCCGCCAAGCGGGGCCGGCACGCTGTACGTGGCGTTGCTGTTGGAACCCGGCGGTCCACCCACGAAGAGGATTCTCGAACCATCCGGCGAAATCTCGAGACCTCCGACGACGGAGCGGCTGCTGAGTACGATGTTTTTGTTTTCCGTCAGGTTGATCGTTTGTCCACTGCCGATGAACTGCACCAACACGTCGGTTGTCCCGCGCGCGTCGGAAAGATAGGCGACCCATTTGCCGTCAGGAGAGATCGCAGGAGCCATTTCACGTGCGGCCGATGCGGTCAGACGAACTACTCGCGAGAACGTTGGCACCCCGATCGACGCAGGTCCAGAAAACGTCGTGCTGCCAATCGCAAAGGCTCCCGCCGCCGCTATGACCATCACCGTCAGCGCCCACCCGAGCGGCAATCCTCTGCGTGGGCGGGCGACGGGACCAGCCGTCGTCACGTTGGTGGGGTTCAGTGCGTCTTCGAGCTCGATCCGCACATCGCCGATATCGCGAAGGCGCGTCCTCTTATTCTTCTCCAAGCAGCGCGCGAGAAGTTTCCTGATGGCGGGTGGAGTCGACTCGGGCAGCACAGACCAGTCGGGCTCGCGCTCGAGGATGGCTGCAATGACATCGGAAACCGTCTGGCCCGGAAATGCCAAGCGGCCGGTGAGCATCTCATAGAAGACGCAGCCGAATGCCCAAATATCGGAACGCTTGTCGACCGCCTGGCCGCGCGCCTGCTCGGGGCTCATGTAGGCGGCCGTGCCGAGGATCGCACCTTCGCGCGTGCCACCAACGGTCACCGTCGGCGACTGCGTCAGATCCGGTCCAGACTCCCCGGCAAACACTTTTGCCAGGCCAAAATCCAGCACCTTCACGACACCGTCGGGCGTGATCTTGATATTGGCGGGCTTCAGATCCCGGTGGACGATCCCTCTCTCATGGGCGGCGTCGAGCGCATCCGCAATCTGTTTTGCGATCCCGAGCGATTCGCTGACGGAGATCGGACCCCGCAGAGCCACACGATCGGCTAACGTCAGCCCCTCGACCAGTTCCAAGACCAAGGCAGGCGCGCCGTCGTACTTTTCGAAGCCGTAGATCCCGCCGATGTGTGGATGATTGAGCGACGCGAGCATGCGTGCTTCGCGCTCGAAGCGTGCGAGCCGGTCGGGATCAGTCGTGAACGCGCGCGGCAGGAACTTGACGGCCACATCGCGCCCCAGCTTCGTATCGCGCGCGCGATACACCTCGCCCATCCCGCCCACGCCGAGCAGCGAGTCGATTCGATAGACGCCGATCTGTTTGCCGATCAGCTCTTCCGTGCTCATCCCCAATCCCGAATCCCGAATCCCGTTCCGAGTGCGTCAGCGCGACTCTGGTTGGCGAGGAGCGATTCCACTTCGGCGCGCAGCACGTCGTTGCCGGCGCACGCCTCGCGCAGGAACGCCGCACGATCATCCGGCGTGCGCTCGAGCGCGTCGTGACAGATGTCTTCGATGCGCCGCCAGCGATCGTCGCTCATTCCCTAGTCACGCCCGGGCGTTCGGCGAGCACGATATCGCTCGACCATTGGACGTAGCCCATAATGAGGGACGAACCGTCGCTGCTCCAGGCCATGCCCCGTAGATACACGCCGGGCCGGAGGTCCAGCAACTTCCGCGGTGGCTGGGTACCGCCAGGCTCGAAAATCCAGATGTAACCCGCACGTGGGCCGGGCAGTCCCGCGACGGCCAACCGCCGCCCATCTCGTGACCAGGACATGAAACCGTTGCCGAACAGGTCTGCGACATCCGGCAGTCCGGTGTAGAGCGGCTTGCCACTGCTGCTTACAAAACGCAGCACCGCCGGTGACGGTTCCACGTACGCGATCACATCGTCGCGCGGCGACCAGGCCGGCGCGTGCGCCGCAAGCGGCGTAGGCACGCGGCGAGTACGCCCGTCGGCCACCGATACGATTGAGAGACCCGGTACCTTAGCTCCCGGCGTCGCGTACACAATCTCGCGTCCGTCGGGAGACCAACTGAGAGTGTCGAGTACGTCTGCAACAAGAACGAGGCGCGGGGCACCACCATCGGCGCTCACCATCCAGATACTGCGGCGTCCACCGCGATCCGACACGAACGCCACTTGCCGTCCGTCTGGAGAGAACACTGGCCTATCGTCCAGTGCGACTCCCGACGTCAATGGTGTCGATTGGGTGAGATTTCCCGCCGCCGCCCAGATGTGACGGCTGCCGTCACGAGACGAGCTGAATAACAAGCGATTCCCGTCGGGGGACCAGGACGGATCGAAGTCGCCGGTGAAGCCATCGGTCAGTGGCTCGAGCTCGATGGGACGGTCGAATACCACCTGAGCACGCATCAGCTTCTGTCGTGCGTCCACCGCCGTGGCGACAAGCCGGCGGCCGTCTGGTGTCACAGAAGGCGCACCATACTCCCCGACACCGGTCGTCAACCGATGATCCAGTCCCGTCCGAAAGTCGCGCCACCAGAGGCTGAGATCGACGCTGTCTGGATTCGCCGCATAGTACAGCCCACGACCGTCCGGACTTGGAAAAGGAAATGCCGCTCGGCGCGTGCTCCTCACGACCGGTTCAATCGCGCCGTCGGACAGCGCCACTCGATACACCTCCGTCGGCTCGGTGTTGAAATTCTGAATCCCGTAGTTGAAGTAGATGTACTGTCCATCTGGCGACCACCGTGTCCAGTGGATGTGCCGGCCGTTCTGTATCGGAACAAGCTCGCGTACGTTCTGCCCATCGGCATCGGCGATGCCAAGGGCGTCGCCCGCGGAACCTCTCGCGCGCGTGAATGAAACCTGCTTGCCGTCGGGAGACCAGTGGAGGCCGGAATCGCGTTCTTCCAAAAGGGGCCGCGGAACTCCACCAAGCGGGGCTGCAATGACCCACGAATACGTGCCCACCTGATCTGGCCGTCTGGCGTCGAAAGCGATCTGCGTTCCGTCAGGCGAGATGTCGAGACCGCTGATGAAATCCTGCGACTGCACGACGATACCTGTCGACGCGGTGAGGTTGGCTGGATCACCGCCCGTCACGAACTTGACCCACACGTCCGTCTGCCCTCGCGCGTCCGACAGATATGCGACCCATTTGCCATCGGGAGAGATGGCGGGCGCGAATTCGTGCGCCGGGGTCGACACCAGTCGAATAACGCGGTCGAACACGGGGACCGCGTCGGGCGCCGTGCGCAGGGCCAGAACAGCGATGAGTGTGGCACCCACGCCCGCGGTCGCCGCAAGGGCGCTCCAGAGCAGCGTCGATTGGCGGGCGCCCTTGATCGGTTTTGAGAGCGAGGCAGTGGTCGTTTGCAGCGAAGGCCCATCAACGTCCTTCAGCACTGCGCGCGCATCGCCGATGTCGCGGAGGCGGAGCTTCGGTTCCTTCTCGACGCAATGGCGCATCAAACGCAGGACCGCGGGAGGAGTCGCCGCTGGAAGTGCGGTCCAGTCGGGCTCGCGATCCACGACCGTAGCTAACGTGTCGGTGACGGTCGCGCGCAAGAAGGGCGACCTTCCCGTCAGCATTTCGTACAGCACGCAACCAAAGGCCCAGATGTCGGTACGCTTGTCGACCGGCTGGCCGCGCGCCTGTTCGGGGCTCATGTAGGCGGCCGTCCCGAGGATCGCGCCTTCGCGGGTGCCACCAACGGTCACCGTCGGCGACTGCGACAGATCCGGTCCAGACGCGTCGCCGGCAAACACCTTGGCCAGGCCAAAGTCGAGCACCTTCACGACGCCGTCGAGGGTGATCTTGATGTTGGCGGGCTTCAGATCTCTGTGGACGATTCCTCTCTCATGCGCGGCATCGAGCGCATCCGCAATTTGCCTGGCGATCCCCAGTGATTCGTTGAGGGCGATCGGACCCTGGGCCACACGATCGGCTAACGTCAGCCCCTCGACCAGTTCCAGCACCAAGGCCGGGGCGCCGTCCGACTCCTCGAAGCCGTAGATCCCGCCGATGTGTGGATGATTGAGCGACGCGAGCATGCGCGCCTCGCGCTCGAAGCGTGCCAGCCGGTCGGGATCGGTCGTGAACGCGCGCGGCAGGAACTTGACCGCCACATCGCGCCCCAGCTTCGTATCGCGCGCGCGATACACCTCGCCCATGCCGCCAGCGCCGAGCAGCGACAGAACCTTGTACACCCCGATCTGCGTACCGATCAGCTCTTTCGTGCTCATCCCCAATCCCGAATCCCGAATCCCGTTCCGAGTGCGTCAGCGCGACTCTGGTTGGCGAGCAGCGAATCCACCTCGCTGCGCAGCGTGTCGTCGTTGCCGCACGCCTCGCGTACAAATGCCACCCGCTCGCCCGGCGCGCGCTCGAGCGCCGCGTGCACAATCTCTTCAACGCGCCGCCAATCACTAATCCCCAATCCCTAATCCCCTAATCCCCTAATCACTTTTTTCGGAGCTCCCGAAGCAACCACAGTTTCGCCATCGTCCAGTCGCGTTTCACCGTTCGCTCAGACGCGCCAAGCGCTTCCGCCGTTCCCTCGATGCTCAACCCGCCGAAGAAACGCAGCTCGACGACCTGACTCTTTCTCGGATCAATCACGGCCAGCGCCTTCAGCGCGTCGTCCAGCGCGATGATGTCGGCCGGCTGTTCGACAACGCCCACACGACCTTCGTCGAGCGTGACGTTGTGTGCGCCGGCGCCTCGCTTTTGATAGCCGCGGGCGCGCGCCCAGTCGACCAGGACTCGTCGCATCAGGCGCGAAGACATAGCAAAAAAGTGCGCACGGTCCTGCCATTTGACTTGCCGGGCATCGACCAGTTTGAGGTAGGCCTCATTGACGAGCGCGGTCGGCTGAAGGGTGTGCCCCACGCGCTCGTGTCCCATATGCCGGCGGGCAATGCGGCGCAGCTCGGCATGGACCATGGGAACGAGTCGATCGAACGCAGCGTCATCGCCGTGTCCCCAGGCCAGGAGGAGCGCCGTTACCTCGGGGTTTGCAGGAATAGGCACCGGAAACCGAGCCGGCGCCATTCTATCCGTCGTTCCCCATCAGGCATGGTCCTTTCCTCTCCTAATCCCTAATCCCTAATCCCCACTCCCTTAGCCCTTAGCCCTCAGCCCTTCGTCCCCCGTGGCCCTTTTCACCCCCATTTCCCGCCTCCGGATTCACGACCGGGATTGCCCGGTCCCCGGAGGAGACGACATGGGCCGGACGAGCTGGATAGTGGGACTCACGCTCCTGGCTGGCTTCGCGAACTCCGCGAACGCCGCCGCAGACCCCCAGGAACGGCTCACGGTGAAGGTCCTGGTGCACGACGCGGCCGGCATCTCCGCTGAGATCCTCGAACAGGCCCGTCGGGAAACGACCCGGATCTTCGCGGATGCAGGGATCGATCTCTTGTGGGCCACGCAGGGAGTGACCAAGACCCGCTACGTCATCATCAAGATCCTGCCCAGGCCCGTCAATGAAATGAGCCGGGATATCCGCGCGTTGGGCTTCGCCGCCGGAACCAGGGAAGGCTACGGCAAAATCGCGTATGTCTTCTACGACCGGATTCGGGACACCGGCCGAGTCCTCACTCTCCCCGCGCCGGTCATCATGGGACACGTGATCGCGCACGAGATGGGCCACCTCCTGCTGTCGTACGGATCCCATTCGCTGGCCGGTCTGATGAAGGGCGAATGGGACCAATACCAGGCGCTGCGTGCCATGGAGCGCGACTTGAGATTCAGCCGCGAGGAGATCGTCCGCATCAAGTCACGACTCGCGGCGCATCCCTAGCTGACGGCCGTCAGGTCGCCGCTCGCAGCTTCTGCCTCGCCCAGTGCGCGTGCTCGACGACCACAGCATCACCGGTCGTCGCATCGGACCGATCTTCGCCAAGCGCGTCGAGTGCGCGGCTGTCGGCCGAGTTCCCGAGGGCCACGGCGAGATTCCGACGAACACCGCGCACACCGGCGCGCGTCAACGCCGTGTCGCCAACGAACGCGGCCAGCTCCTCGTCGCTGCGGCGCCAGAGATCGATCAGGCTTTGCACGTTCAGATCGCCGCGTGAGGACCACGACGGATTGGCCGTGGACACCGGCGCCGCGTTCCACGGGCAGACTTCCTGGCAGATATCGCAGCCGAAGATGTGATTGCCGATGCCCTCGCGATGCTCTTCGGGAATCGAGCCACGGTACTCGATGGTGAGATACGAGATGCACCTGGTCGCGTCCAGCACATGGGGCGCCGCAAATGCACCGGTGGGACAGGCCTCGAGACAGAGCGTGCACGTGCCGCACTGATCGAGCGAGGGCGAGTCGGCCTCGAGCGGCAGGCTGCAGACGATCGTGCCCAGCAGCAGCCACGACCCGAGATCGGGATTGATCACGCACGTGTTCTTGCCAATCCAGCCGACGCCCGCGTACTGCGCGTACACACGCTCCTGCACCGGTCCGGTGTCGACATAGGCGCGTGCATCGAAGGGTTCCGGATGCTGCGCTCTCATCCAGGCAAGCAGCGCATCGAGGCCCTCGCTCAGCACGTGGTGATAGTCGCGGCTCCAGGCATAGCGCGCCACTTCGCCGCGCGCGGGATCGTGACGCTCGATCGAGTACGGCTCGCCGGTGTTGTAGAGCGCGCCAACGACGATCACCGATCGCGCCGATGGCATGACGCGGCGCACGTCGGCGCGCCGCTCGGCCGATCGGGGGAGGTACCCCATCGTGCCGGCGTAGCCCTTCGCGATCCACTCTTTGAGGAAACTCAGCTCGGGAAACGCGTCGGCGGGCGCCACGCCGCACAGCTCGAATCCGAGCTCGCGCGCGCGACTCTTTACCGCAACGCTGGTGAGGCTGTCTTTCGACGCAGAGTCGCAGAGCCGCAAAGAATCTTCAGGCACCCTTGTTCAGAACGCTCCTGAAAAAAATTCTCTGCGCCTCAGCGTCTCTGCGTCAAGGCGTGTTTCTCTTACGGCAGCGCGAACGCCGTCAGCGTGCTGCCGGCCGGTACGAGGAAGTACTGCTTGCCGTCCACCATGTAGGTCGTCCCGCCGGTCGACCGGACCATCACGCCGAGCTGGTAGTGCCACAGGTTTCTGCCGGTCTTCGAGTCGAACGCCATCACGTTCCCGTCGCCATCGCCGGCAAACGCAACACCCGAGGCCGTCGTCAGCACGCCTGAAGAGGAGACGTTCGGGTAGCGGAACTCCCACTTGCGATCGCCCGTGACCGGGTCGATCGCGCGCAGCGCGCCGTAGTGCACCTGATCGCGCGTCCGTACTCCACCGCCGCCGGCGTAACGCTCACCGTCCTTGAACGGCTCGTTGTACGAATAGTACGTCGCACATGTTTCGCGCGCCGTCAGGATGAAGAGTCTATTCGCCGGATCGTACGACGGTGAATAGAAATTCGTGCCTCCGCCCGCGTCGGGACACGTCCTCGACCCTTCCTCGGTCGGCGTCGTGCCCGGCACCAGAATCGGCCGGCCTTCGGGGCTGATTTCCTTCGCCCACGTCTGATGAACGAACGCCTTGGCCAGAATCATGCGCCCGTTGGTGCGATCGAGCACGTAGAAGAAGCCGTTGCGGTTGGCAAACAGCACCGTCTTGCGCGGCTGCCCGTTGATTGTGAGATCGGCCAGGATGGGCACCTGCGTCGAGTCCCAGTCGTGCACGTCGTGCGGCGTGAACTGGAAATGCCACTTGATCCGGCCGGTGTCGGCGTCGAGCGCCACCACCGCCGCGGTGTACAGGTTGTCGCCTTCGCGCACGGAGCTGAAATAATCGGGACCCGGGTTGCCCGTACCGTAGAACACGAGATTCTGCTCAGGATCGTAGGTGCCGGTCACCCAGATCGATCCGCCGCCGCGAAGGTACGCGTCGCTGCCTCGCGGCCACGTATTCCCTCCCGGGTCGTCGGGGCCCGGCACGGTGTAGAAACGCCAGGCACGCTTTCCCGTCTGCGCGTCGTAGGCATCGATGAAGCCGCGGATGCCGTACTCGGCGCCCGCCACGCCGACGATGACCTTGTCCTTCACGATGAGCGGCGCGACAGTGACCGAATAACCCGACTTGTAGTTGATGAGCTCGGCGTCCCAGAGCGTTGCGCCGGTCCTCATGTCGAGCGCCAGCAGGTGCGCATCGGCCGTGCCGAGAAACAGCCGATCGCCCAGCGCCCCGAAGCCGCGATTGTTCGGGCCGCAGCAAGCCCTGATGTCGTCGGGGAGCGTTCGGCGATGGCGCCAGATCTGACGTCCCGTGCGCGCGTCGAGCGCCCACGCGTCGCCTCCCCATCCCGTGACATACAGGACCCCATCGATCACGATCGGCGTCGACTGAAAGTTGCCGAGCCCGGCTCCTCCCGTCTGGAATGTCCATTGCGATTTGAGCTGGCTGACGTTCTCGGGGGTGATCTGCGTCAGCGGACTATGCCGATGGCCGAAGTAGTCGCCTGAATAGGTCAGCCACTTGGTGCCGTCCTTGAGCCCGGCAAGGATGTCCTGGTTGGTGATGGTGGGCGGACCGCTCTGAGCCGCGAGCGTGATCGAGACGGAGCAAAGGCCGGCGAGGAACAAGGGGCGAACGCGCATAGGCCTCCAAACATTCAAGGCGGGTCCAACAAGCAGGACCCGCCCTACGTACTCCAACCTAAATGCCTTGCGTCTTGGCGCCTTTGCGTTGAGACATGGCAACCACTAAGGCAACGCGAACGCGGTCAGCGCGCTACCGGACGGGAAGAGCAGATACTGTTTGCCGTCGACCATGTAGGTCGTACCGCCCGTCGACCTGAGGCCGACGCCGAGCTGGTAGTGCCACAGGTACTTGCCGCTCTTCGAGTCGAGCGCGATGACGTTGCCATCGCCGTCACCCGAGAACACCAGTCCGGCCGCGGTCGTCAGAATGCCTGACGACGAGGTCACCGGGTAGCGGAACTCCCACTTGCGGTCGCCGGTCACGGGATCGATCGCGCGGAGCGCACCGTAGTTCCGCTGATCGCGCGGCCGCGTGGTGCCGCCCGATTCGGTACTGCTCACCCTGCCTGAACGGCTCGTGCCAGGAATAGTAGACGGCGCAGGTCTCGCGCGCGTTCACGAAAAACACGCGCTGCGTCGGATCGTAGGACGGCGAGAAGAAGTTCGTGCCTCCGCCGAGATCCGGGCACACCTTGATGCTGCCTTCCTCGCTGGGATTGACGCCGGGCAGGAGAATCGGCCGCCCTTCGGGACTGATCTCCTTCGCCCAGTTCTGCGTGACGAACGGCTTCGCCGAAATCATGCGGCCGTTCGTGCGATCGAGCACATAGAAGAAACCGTTGCGGTTGGCAAACAGCATCGTCTTGCGCGGCGTGCCGTTGATCGTCAGATCGGCGAGCACGGGCACCTGTGTCGAGTCCCAGTCGTGCACGTCGTGCGGCGTGAACTGGAAGTGCCACTTCAGCTGACCGGTATCAGCGTCCAGTGCCACCGCCGAACACGTGTACAGGTTGTCGCCCTCGCGCGCGGGACTGTAGTAGTCCGGTCCCGGGTTTCCTGTTCCGAAGAACACCAGGTTCTGTTCCGGATCGTAGGTGCCCGACACCCAGATCGAGCCGCCACCACGCAGGTAGGCATCCGATCCCTTCGGCCATGTCTGCCCACCCGGCTCACCTGGTCCGGCCACCGTGTGGAACCGCCACGCCCTCTTCCCTGTGTTCACATCGTAGGCGTCGATGAAGCCGCGAATACCGAACTCCGCCCCGGCAATACCGATGATGACCTTGTCCTTGACGACAATCGGGGCCACGGTGGCCGAGTATCCGTGCTTGTACTCCGCGAGCTGCGTCTCCCAGAGGACGTCGCCGGTCTTCCTGTCGAGCGCCACCAGGAAGGCATCGCCCGTGCCAAGGAAGAGCTTGTCGCCGTGGATGGCGAACCCGCGGTTGTTCGGCCCGCAACACCCCCGGAAGTCGTCCGGCATGTTGCGGCGATACGCCCAGATTTGACGGCCCGATCGCGCGTCAATCGCCCATGCTGTCCCGTTGAAACCGGTCACGTAGAGCACGTTGTCGACCATGAGCGGGGTGGTCTGGAAGTTCGGTGTGAGGCGTGTCTGGAACGTCCATTGCGCCTTCAGCTGACTGACGTTTTGAGGCGTAATCTGCGTCAACGGACTGAACCGGTGGCCGGCGTAGTTCCCGTGATACATGAGCCACTTGGAACCGTCCGTCGTCAGGCCGGCGAGGAGATCCTGATTGGTTACCGCCGCCGGATCGGGCTGCTGGGCCACGAGCGTGACGGAACAAATGAACACCATCAATAAAGCGCGCATCGGCCCTCCTTAACGAACGACGACGTCGTGACCGCGCAGCGTGGTGAGATAGCCGACCAGATCGCTCAGGTCGCTATCAGCGAGACGCTTCGCGTCGAACGCCGGCATCAGCGAGTTCTTGTCGTACTGCACTTCGACGTTCGCTTTCAGATATCCCTGGATGCGCTCGCGCATATCCATCACCTGAATCGAGAACGCATCTTCATTCTTCTTGATGCCGCGAATCTTCTGGCCGTCCTTGGTGACGACCGTCACGGTCTCAAAGGCCGGCGGGATCCACTCGTGCGGCGTGCGAATCTCCCGGACGAGCGCGTCGCGCGTCCGGGCCGACCCGATGCGGCTGAGGTCGGGACCGATGCGGCCCCCTTTTCCGGCCACGCGGTGGCAGGTCGCGCACTGCTTTGTGAACAACTGAGTGCCGTTCGCCACGTTTCCAGCCGGCATCGTATCGGCCGGCGCGACGGCGTTCATGTTGCGCAGGTACGCCATGATCTGCAGCAGTTCGACGTCAGGCCTGTTGCTCGCAGGCATCTCGCTGCCGGGCACGCCCTTGCGGATCGTCTGGAACAGGGCTTCGTCGCTGGCTCCGCCCATGTACACGATCAGGTTGGGACCACGATAGCCAGAGGCGTCGAGACCGTGGCATTCCCCGCACAGCCTGCGGTAGAGCGACATGCCCCCGCGGATCGACTCTTTGTTGTTCAAGTGAGGGTTCTTGCCGGGATATTGCTGCGAACGCTGTTCGGGCTCCTGGGCGGCCAGGTAGCCGCTGAAGGCAAGCGTTACCAATCCTAATATGAGTACAGAGCTGAACCGGGTCATCGGCCCCTCCTGGCTTGCGTTGGCGATGGGTCGTCGGCGATGGGTGAAGTTTTATCACAAGTCATGGCTGGCGATGGCAGAATGGCAAATGGCAAATGGCAAAGAGGCCGTATGCCATCAGCCACGTGCCATCTGCCATGACGGACGTCAGTGCTTATTCAACAACTGACGCAAAACGTAAGGCAGGATGCCGCCGTGCCGGAAGGCCGTCAGCTCTTCGGGCGTGTCGATGCGGACGACGGCCTGAATTTCGCGGTCTTTCCCATCGGACGGGCGCACGCGGACGGCGATCGTGGCCCGCGGCGTCAGCCCGGCTATCGCGATGTCGTACTGCTCCCGGCCCGTCAGACCCAATGTCGAGGCGGTTTCGCCCGGCTTGAACTGCAGCGGCAGCACACCCATGTTCACGAGGTTGCTGCGGTGGATGCGCTCGAAGCTTTCGGCCATGACCGCACGCACACCCAGGAGCAGCGTCCCCTTGGCAGCCCAGTCGCGCGACGAGCCCGATCCGTACTCCTTCCCCGCAATCACGACCAGCGGCACCGCCGAGGCCTGGTATGTCATCGACGCGTCGTAGATCGTCATCTGCTCGCCCGATGGTTGATAGGTCGTCCACCCGCCTTCGGTGCCCGGCGCGAGCTGATTGCGCAGCCGCGTGTTGGCAAACGTCCCGCGCATCATGACCTCGTGATTGCCGCGGCGCGCGCCGTACGAATTGAAATCGCCGGGCTTGACGCCCTGCGCGATGAGGTACCGACCCGCCGGCGTGTCGGCAGGAATCGATCCGGCCGGCGAAATGTGATCGGTGGTGATGCTGTCTCCCAAAAGCGCTAGGACACGCGCGTCCTTGATATCGGCAAGCGGCGCCGGGTCCTTTGTAATGTGTTCGACAAACGGCGGCTTGCGAACGTAGGTGGACTGCTCGTCCCACGCGAAGAGGTCGCCGGTCGGCACCGGAAGCCCTCGCCACCGCTCGTCGCCATCGAACACGTTGGCGTACTGGCGCTGGAACATCTCTGATTTCACGCCGGCGAGCATCGACGCCTGAATCTCCCGTTCGGATGGCCAGATATCGCGCAGGTACACGTCGGCGCCGGTGCGATCCTTCCCGATCGGCTCGGTCGTGAGATCGATGGTCATGCGGCCCGCCAGCGCGTAGGCGACGACGAGCGGCGGCGACGCGAGATAGTTCGCACGCACCTGCGACTGGATGCGCCCTTCGAAATTTCTGTTCCCGCTGAGCACCGAACAGACAACAAGATTCTTCTCGGTGATGGCGGCCGACACCTCTTCGGGCAGCGGGCCGCTGTTGCCGATGCACGTCGTGCACCCGTAGCCGACAAGGTTGAAGCCGAGCTTGTCGAGATACGGCGTCAGCCCGGCCTTGTCGAGATAGTCCGTCACGACCTTCGATCCTGGGGCGAGGCTGGTCTTGACCCACGGTTTGCGCGAAAGGCCGCGCTCGACCGCTTTCTTTGCCACGAGGCCCGCGCCGATCATGACGCTGGGGTTCGAGGTGTTCGTGCAACTGGTGATCGCAGCCACCACCACCGCGCCGTGATCGAGCTCCGCGGTCGCGCCGACGTATGTCGTGCCGTCCGTTTGCGCCTGGCCCGCGTCCGACGGCCGATCGAGCACGGCCACGGCGGTCGCCGTTGCGGGCTTCGCCTTCTTGTCGGCCATCATCGTCGGCAGCGACGTCTGGAACCCGGTCTTGGCTTTCGTCAGCGCCACACGATCCTGCGGGCGCTTTGGTCCCGCCAGGCTGGGCTCGACCAGGCTGAGATCGAGCTCCAGGGTTTCGTCGTACTGCGCTTCGGTGCCGGCCTCGCGGAACAGCCCTTGCGCCCTGGCGTAGGCCTCGACGAGCTTCACCTGCGCGGGTGCGCGACCGGTGAGCGTGAGATAGTCGAGCGTCATCTCGTCGATCGGGAACATCGCGGCCGTCGCGCCGTACTCGGGACACATATTGCCGAGCGTCGCGCGATCGGCAATCGTCAGGTTCCCCAGGCCCGATCCGTAGAACTCGACGAACTTGCCCACGACTCCATGCTTGCGCAGGCGCTCTGTCACCATCAGGACCAGGTCGGTTGCCGTCGCGCCTTCGGGCATTGCGCCGGTGAGCTTGAAGCCCACCACCGGCGGAATCAGCATCGACATCGGCTGGCCCAGCATGGCCGCTTCGGCCTCGATGCCACCGACACCCCAGCCCAGCACCCCCAGCCCATTGACCATGGTCGTGTGCGAGTCGGTGCCCACAATCGTGTCGGGATACGCGATGACACGGCCGTTGACGACTTCGCGAAACACGACACGGGCGAGGTACTCGATGTTCACCTGGTGGACGATGCCGGTGTCGGGCGGCACGACGCGGAAGTTGCGAAAGGCTTCCTGGCCCCAGCGCAGAAACGAATATCGTTCGCGGTTGCGCGCGAACTCGAGCTCGGCGTTCAACTGGAAGGCGTCCGCGCGGCCGAAGTAGTCCACCTGAACCGAGTGGTCGATGACGAGCTCGACGGGCTGCAGCGGGTTGACGCGATCGGGATTTCCGCCAAGGCGAATCATCCCGTCGCGCATCGCGGCCAGGTCGACCACACACGGCACGCCGGTGAAGTCCTGCAGCAGCACGCGCGCAGGCGCGAACGAAATTTCTTTCTGGAGCTGCGCGCCGGGCTTCCACGACGCGAGCACGTCGATGTCGTCCGGATGGACGAAGCGTCCGTCCTCGTGGCGCAGCAGATTCTCGAGAAGAATTTTCAGGGAGTACGGAAGCGTGGCGACGCTGGGAAAGCGCTGCTCGAGCTTGCCGAGGCTGAAGATCTCGACCGATTCGCCGGCGAGCGTGGATGAGGTGCGCGTGCTGAATGAATCAGAGCTGCTCATTCTGATGATCCTATCAAAACGGGCAGCTTGGGCGGAGAGTCTGAAAAAGAGTCAAGGAGTCGACAGAGTCCGGGGAGTCGCAAGAGTCCGGAGAGTCCGAGATCTTACTGAAGCACCGCTTTCTTTGCTTCTGCGACATCAGCCTCCCACGCATCGAGCAGAGACCGAAGGCGGGTGGCAATTTCAGGCCGCTGTCCGATCAGATTCTTGCGTTCGCCGATGTCTGTTCGCAGGTTGAACAGCATGGGTCTTGCGCCGTCGAGGAGCAGTTTCCACTCGCCCGCGCGCACAGTTCGCTGGAGCCCGCCACCGGTGCGCCAGAACACGGTCCGCTCGACCTCCCCCGCTTTTCCTTCCAGCACCGGAAAGAGATTGATCCCATCCAATCTTGTCTCCGGCGGCACGTGTGCCCCGGTCGCCGCCAGGATGGACGCGGTGAGATCCATGGTCAGTCCGACCTGCGCGGACACGCCGCCGGCTGGGATGTGACCGGGCCAGCGGATGACTGCCGGCACTCGAATGCCTCCCTCCCACACTGAACCTTTGTGATGAAACAGGGGACCACTGTCCGACAGCCATTCGCCGCCGTTGTCATTCGTGAAGATCACGATCGTGTTCTGTCGCAAGCCAAACCGGTCCAGCGCGCCGAGGACTCGGCCCACGCCCTCGTCCACACGTTCGAGCATCGCCACGTAGTCCGCACGCGTGCTCGTCTGGTCGTCAAAGGGTTGGAGATGTCTGGCATTGTCGCGGGCCGTCGAGGGCTGATCGGGTCGCTGATACGGCCAGTGCGGAGCGTTGTACGCGATATCGATGAAGAACGGGCGGCTGGTATTTTGCTCGATGAAGCGAACGGATCGTTCAGTGATGAGATCCGTCATGTAGCCCTGCACCTTGACGGGCTCGTTGTTCTCGAACAGGTCGGCCTTCAACGGCGCGTCACCCCCGGCGGTGTGCTGGTAGTAGTCAACGAACCCGCTCTTGAAGCCAAAAAAGGACTCGAATCCATGAGCGATCGGACTCAATTCTGTTTTCCATCCAAGATGCCATTTCCCGACCAGTGCCGTCGTGTACCCTCTGTTCTTCAAGAGTTGAGGGAGCGACCGGCCCGTGGGCGACAACCCGCGCTCCCAATCCTTCTGGGCCTGCACACCAAGCGGTGCCTCCAATCCGAACCGCTGCTGATAGCGTCCGGACATGAGCGCCGCACGAGTCGGAGTGCAGGTGGCCCCGTTGGCGTAGAAGTCCGTGAGTCTGACGCCATCGCGGGCGATGCTGTCGATGTTGGGTGTCTTCACATCGCGCGCACCGTAGCTGCCGAAATCGCCGTATCCCGCATCATCCGTCATGATGAGAACGACGTTCGGTCGTTGAGGACCACTTTGCTGCGCGTGCACTGCGGATGGCGAGACGACCAGAGAAACGACTGCGAGCGACAGAAACGCAGAGCGAGCCATTTCCCCTCCTTGTGAAGACTCCTAAACTCTTAGACTCTTTTGGACTCTCGGACTCCTGGACTTCTGGACTCGTCAGCCTCTCCCCCCGCCACCTCCAACACCGCCTCCGCCGCCCGCCCGCTCGCTCCCGGGCTTCCTAGCTTCGCGCGCACGTCGGCAAGCGCGCGGCGGGTTTCGTCGGCGCGCTGTGGATTGGTGAGCAAGCCGATCGTCTCGGCGGCGATGCTTTCCGCCGTGCACTCGTCCTGGATCAGCTCGGGCACGATACGCCGGCCGGCGATCAGGTTCACCATCGCCACGTTGTCGACCAGCAGGAATCGGCGGCCCAGCTTGTAGGTCAGCGGTGAAAGCCGGTAGATCACCACCATCGGACGTCCATGAAGCGCGGCCTGGACCGTTGCTGTACCCGATGCGGTCACCGCCACGTCCGACACCGCCAGCACATCGTCGGTTCGCGCGAGCACCTCGATCGGCGGGGTGCCGTGCCATTTCGTGTCCGAGAACAGCCGATCGTCGAGCGCAGGCGCACGCGCGATGACGAACTGCGAGTCCGGCAGCCGGCTCGTGATGCGAGTCACCGCATCGCGCATCACCGGCAGCAGCCGTTCGACTTCGTTCGGCCGGCTGCCCGGCAACAGCGCGACGATCGGCCGCGCCGGGTCGAGCCCGAGCTCGTGCAGAAACCGATCCCTGGGCTCCTGCGCGCGCGCGAGATCGACCAGCGGATGTCCGACAAACTGCACCGGCACGCCGGCGTTGCGATAGATCTGCTCCTCGAACGGAAAGATCACCAGCACGCGATCGACGAGACGCTTCATCAACCGCATCCGGCTTTTGCGCCAGGCCCAGAGCTGCGGGCTGATGTAATAGACGATCGGGATACCGAGCTTCTTGACAGCCGACGCGAGCCGGAAATTGAAGTCGGGGAAGTCGATAACAACCAGCGCGTTCGGTTTTTCGCTTCGAGCCGCATCGACGAGCCGGTTCAGCACGGCAAGCGATCTGGGCAGGACGCGCAGCGCCTCGACGAGGCCGGTCACGCTCAGCCCGCGATAGTCCGCGAGCAGCTCTCCGCCGCCGGCCATCAGGCGCTGGCCGCCGAGGCCGAAAATGGCGGCGTCGGGCTGCCGCCGGCGAATTTCAACCGCGAGGGCGCCGGCGTACAAGTCGCCGGACGGCTCCCCGCAGGAAATCATGATTTTGTTCAACGCTTCTTGAGATTGGCGGCGGTCAGATCGAGATCGCTGAGAGAGATCAGCTCGTAGTTGTCGAATCCGGTCTTGGGCAGCTGTTCCTTGAACTTCGCGGCGTCGCCGACCATGACGATCGACAGCCGATCGGGCTGGATGTAGGCGCGGGCGACCCGCAGCACGTCGTCCGGGGTCACCGCGTTCGCGCGCTGCCGGTAGGTGCGCAGCTCGTCGAGCGACAAATCGTAGAACACCGCGTTGACGACCTGGCGCGCGATCGCCCCGGGCGTTTCGATCGTCAGCGGAAAGCTGCCCGTCATGTACGCCTGGGCGCCGGCCAGCTCGCCATCGCCGATGCGCTCGCGCTGAAGCCGGGTGAACTCGTCGACGATCACGCGCACGGCTTCGCCGCTGGCCTCGGTTCGCGTGTCGGTTTCCGCGGTAATGTCGCCCGCCAGCAGCATCGGCGTCAGATCGGCCGACGCCGAGTAGGTGAGGCCGCGTTCCGAACGCAGCACGCGGAACAGACGGTTGCTGCCCTCGCCCCCGAGGATGCGAATCGCCTGATCCATGCTCATGTAGTCGGACGTCTTCCGGGGAATGCCAAGCTGGCCCACCCGCACCGACGTTTGAACCGAACCGGGCTTGTCGACGACGATGACGCGCCGCGTCGGGCGAGGAGGATCGGTCAGCGTCGGCGCCTGCACGGCCTGGCGCTGCCAGTCGCCGAACACGCGCGACGCGCCGCTCATCGCTTCGTCGGCGGTGATATCGCCCACGATCGCGAGAATGCTGTTGTTCGGCGCGAAATACCTGCGGTGGAACTCGCGCAGATCGTCGCGCGTAATCTTGCTGATGGTCTCTGGCAACCCGGTATCGGGCAACCCGTACGGATGGAAGCCGTAGATCAGCCGATTCAGCACCGCACGCGCGATGAAGTCGGGCGATTCGAGGCTGACGGCCAGATTCTCGATCGTCTGCCGGCGCTGGCGCTCGATTTCCTCGGGCGCGAACGCCGGCCGCCGAATGACGTCGGCGAGCATATCCATGCCCACGTCGAAGCTGTCCTTCATGACGAGCACGGTCGCCGAGGTCACATCGCTGTCGGCGCCGGTTCCCAGCGCGCCACCAATCGAATCAATCGCGTCGGCGATTTCGAAGGCACTTCGCGTGGCCGTCCCCTGGTTCAGCAGCGTACCCATCAGCGCCGCCGTGCCGTTCTTTCCCGGCGGATCGTAGGCCGAGCCGGCGCGCACGATGAGGCGCATCGTGATTTCGGGCTGCTCGTGATGCATGACGATGATGACCTGCATCCCGTTGGGCAGCGCGCGCAGCTCGTACGGCGGGAAGCTGACGGGCCTGGCCGCGAGCGGCCGGGGCGGATTCTCGGTGGGCCAGTTGACCGCCTGTGCGGCCACGCCGGCGACGGCCGCCGCCGAGAGCACGAGTGTCGAGGCCAGAAGCGCGCGGCGCATCATTTGGCCCCTTTCGGCAGAATCTTCAGCACGAGGCGGCTCTCCGGCGTGAAGTAGGTCTTGGCCACGCGCTGAAGATCCGTGACCTTCATGTTCGTGAAAATCTCCACCTCGCCGTCAGCCGTCGTGACGTCGTCGTGGATGACGACGGCATGGGCCAGCTGGCTCGCCTTGCCGCGCACCGATTCGCGATCGACGATGTAGTCGCGGAAGAACTGGTTCTTGGCGCGCTGCAGCTCGCGCTCGGATATCGGCTGCGTGCGCAGCTTGTCGAACTCGGCGACCAGCGCCTTCTCGACCTCGTCGTGCGAATGGCCCGGCGCCACGAGCGCCACCGCGAAAAACAGGTTCGGCTCTTCGATGATGTTGCCGCCGCCGAAAGCCGAGAGCGCGATTTGTTTTTCGTAGACCAGGGACTGATAGATGCGCGAGCTGTCGCCATCCGAGAGGATCTTCGACGTCAGGTGCAGTGGATACGAATCGGGGTTTCCGTCCCAGGTGATCGGATACGCCACGATGACGGCCGGCAGCGGCCAGCTCTCGTTGACCGTGATCCGGCGCTCGGCCTTGGTCGGCGCCTCACGCGGATAGTCGCGCGGAATCACGCGATCGGACTTCGGCACGCGGCCGAAATACCGGGTCACCAGCTCTTTGGCCTGCGCCACATCGAAATCGCCGACGATGGCCATGGTCGCGTTGTGCGGCACGTAGAACTGGCTGTGGAAGTCGCGCACGTCCTCGACCGACGCGGCGTCGAGATCCTTCATGCTGCCGATCGTCGTGTGCTTGTACGGGCTGATGGTGTAGAACTGGTCGTACAGGATCTCCGACAACCGGCCGAACGGCGGATTATCGACGCGCAGGCGGCGTTCTTCCTTGACCACCTCGCGCTCGTTCTCGAACGTCGCCTTATCGATGCGAAGCGTGGCCATGCGATCCGCTTCCATCCACAGCACGAGCGGCAGGTACTGCGACGGCACGGTCTGCCAGAACACCGTCGCGTCATCGTTGGTGTAGGCGTTGCTCTGGCCGCCGATGCTCGCGAGCATCGAGGCGTGCTCTTCAGGATCCACGTTCTTCGAGCCCTTGAACATCATGTGCTCGAACAGATGGGCGAACCCCGTGCGTCCCGGCTTTTCGTCCTTCGAGCCGACGTGATACCAGAGCTCGACGTGCACGATCGGCGTCGAATGGTCGGGCGACAGCACGACCGTGAGGCCGTTGGGCAGCTTCACCATCTCGTACTGGAGATGCGGCGGGCGCACGGCGGCGTTGACCGGAGCGAGCGTCAAGACAACGCCAAACGCCACGGCAATCAGCAGGTTTCTGGGCATGTGTGACAGCATCATGGGCAACAGTACGTAGCCGGCTCAGCTCGATCCTGATCTTAACTTGGATTCCTCGAGCGCCGCCTCGAGCTCGAGGATTCTCTGTTCCAGATCCGCAATCTTCTTCCGCAGCTCGGGCAGCTTCTTGAAGATGACCGACGATTTCAGCCATTCCTTGTTATCGATGGCCGGATAGCCCGACACGAACGTGCCGTCCGGCACCGAATTCGTAATTCCGGTCTGCCCCACGGCCGACACACCGTTGCCGATAGTGACGTGCCCCGCCACGCCCACCTGTCCCGCGAGGGTCACGTTGTCCCCGATTGACGTGCTGCCGGCGATGCCCACCTGGGCCGCCAGCAGCGTGTTGCGGCCGACCTGCACACCATGGCCAATCTGCACGAGGTTGTCGATCTTGGCACCCGACTGGATGCGCGTCTCGCCGACCGCCGGACGATCGATCGCCGCGTTCGCGCCGATCTCCACGTCGTCTTCGATGACGACGCCAGCCCCCTGCGGGATCTTCTGGTGCGTGCCGTCGGGCCTTTTCACAAACCCGTAGCCGTCGCTGCCGATCACCGCACCGTTCTGCAGGATCACGCGGTTGCCGATCAGGACACGCTCGCGCACGGCGACGTGAGAATGGATGATGCAGTCCTGGCCGACGACCGCACCGGCGCCAATGCACACGTTCGGATAGATCACGGTGCGATCGCCGATGCGAGCGCCGCGGCCGACCGACGAAAACGGGCCGATCGATACGTCGCGTCCGATCGACGCGTCGGGCGCGACGGAGCTGAGCTCGTCGACGCCGGCCGCCGGGTGCAGGGGTTCAGCGAACACCGAGAGCGCGTTCGCAAAGACAAGGTAGGGATGCCTGGTGCGCAGCATCGCACACGGCGCGGGCGGCGCATCTTCGCCGATGATGACGGCCGACGCCCGCGTCCGCCGCAGCGCGGCCGCGTACTTGCGGTTGGCGAAAAACGTCAGGTCGCCCTCGCCCGCCTGCTCGAGCCCGGCCACGCGATGGATCTCCAGCCCGCCATCGCCTTCGAGCCGGCACCCCAACCGCTCCGCGAGCTCGCTCAGCCGCATGTGCGAAAGCAGAATATCACGCGGCCTTCATCGAGGTTCGCTCGAAGAATTTCGCGAGATGCGGCAGGCGCAGCGCAGACGCCACCTCGTGCACCTCCCGGTCGCGCTCGTGCGGCGCCAGCACGAGGACGCGGCGCAGCCGCGAGATCTGCGGGCTGGGACAGGTGGCCCAGCGGATCTCGGTGAGGGCGTGCCTGGCTCCGCGCCGGGACAAGTAGTGACCGACGAGCCGGAACCCGAAGTAGTAGGCAATCACGTTCGGGCCGGGCACGAAAAACAGCACGCCGGATGCCGCGAACAAGAGCCCGTCGATGACGATCCACTTCATGTGGCGATCGGCCTCGCGCTGCAGCTCGGCGCGGGCCAGCGACGTGACGTCGGCCGCCGACATGTCGTCGGGATAGTGCAGCATCAGCTCGGATTCGTTTCGCAGGCGCCACAACAGCCGCTGCTCGGCAATCTTCTCGGCGATCCAGCACATGGCACGATCCTTCAGGCGCTCTGACCAGGATCGCGGACCTTCGTCACGCCGCTCGCCGCTCAGGCGCTCTTCCTCCACCCGCGCCAGCGCATCCCTGAAATTGGCGTACAGCGCGGCGAAGCGCCCCTTCGGCGCCTCTCCGGGCGGAATCGCATCGTCGGCGCCGGCTTCGTGCTCGCAATAGAGCTCGTACCGGTCGGCCGCGACCGGAATGAAATACACATCCATCAAGGATTCGCCGGTGCCGCACCCTGGCCGTTCCGGCGCCGCTGCGGAGGCCGCGGTTGAGGGGTGGCCGAAAGTTGGGGCTTGCCCGCCTGTTCCCATGCGCTTGTAATGACTGAGGCGACGGCCGTGATGGCGTCGTTCAATCGCTTCTCCAGAACAGGACGAGTGCTGGTGAAGAAAGTTTCAAAATACCGATCGTCGTACACGTCGCGATCGCCGATGGCTTGCTTATCGGCCGCCAGCACACCGGCTGCCAGCTGGGAGCTTTCGAGCAGCGTCTCGAACATGAAGTCGCGCTCGTGCGCGATCGGTTTGAGCGCACCGGGCTTGATCGTCAACTGCTTCTGATACCGGACGAACAGGTCATCTTCCCACCGGTTGTGCAGGCCCGTCTGGCCGCTCAACTGGCCGTTGTAGTTGAGCACGGCGTGCAGCGGCACGTGCGCATCGGCCACGTAATGGCCGATGATGGCGGAAAAAAACCGGATGTCGCTGTAGGCGTACGGCCCGTTCTTGTGCACGGCCTCGAAGCCGCGAATCAGACGCCCTGCGATCTCGTGCGTCCGCCACGGCAGCAAGCCGTTCTCCCGAAGCTCGTCGATGCCGTACTTCTTGAGCGCTTCGTCATAGCCGCGCGGGAGGTCGGTGAACGGGTACTTGCCGTAGGCGTCGAAATCGAGGAAGTGATTCGGCGGCTCCTCGCCGAAGCCCGCGTTGCGCCAGAGATCGGGATCGATCGCACGCTCGACGATGAACGCGCGGTTCGCCTCGAAGAAGGGGCGCAGGGGCGCCGGCAGGATGTCGATGGCGCGCGCCACGATAAACCTGTGCGCGTCGAATCCCCACGCGCTGGCGCTCGACGGACACATCAGCAGGACCGTCAGCAGCCCGATGCCGGACACACGCATACCTTATTATCGCTGAATGCCTCGTCTTGGCGCGCACATGTCGATCGCCGGTGGGCTCCCGAACGCCATCGCCCGCGCGACGATTCACGGCTGCGAGGCGCTGCAAATCTTCAGCAAGAACGCCAGCCAGTGGCGCGCCCGTGCGTTACCGCGCGAAGAGATCGCCGCATTCAGGCGATCCGCGGGCGAGAGCGGGGTGTCCCCGATCGTCGCGCATGCCAGCTACCTTATCAATATCGCGACGGCCGCTCCGGCGCTGCGTGCGCAATCGATCGCCGCGTTGGGCGAAGAGGTCGATCGCGCCGAGGCGCTGGGCCTGATGGGTATCGTCCTGCATCCCGGGGCACGGCTGACCGCCTCGTCCGCTGAGGCCGTCTCGCTCGTCTCGGCGGCACTCGGCCAGGTGCTGAAGGAACGGCCACGCGGCAGGACGATGATCCTCATCGAGCACACGGCCGGCCAGGGCAGCGCCATGGGCGCGTCGTTCGAGGAGATCGCCGCGATGCTCGACGGCGTCAAAGACGGCACACGGCTCGGCGTGTGCCTGGATACGTGCCATCTCCTCGCGTCGGGCTACGACCTGTGCTCGACGAAGGGGTACGAAGAGACCTTCGACGCCTTCGACCGGCTCATCGGTTTCGAGCGGCTGAAGGTGTTTCACCTGAACGATTCGAAGAAACCGTGCATGAGCCGTGTCGATCGCCACGAGCACATCGGCAAGGGCTGCATCGGCCTGGAGCCGTTTCGACGCCTGGTGAACGACGCGCGCTTCGCGCACCTGCCGATGCTTCTGGAAACTGAGAAGAGCGCGTCGCGCGAGCGGGGAAAGATGGGGATCGACCCCCTGGATGAGATGAATCTGAACGTGCTGCGGGGTCTGAGAGATGGACCGTAGCGGGAAAAACACCAGAGTCTTGGAGTCCGGAGAGTCCTCGGAGAGTCTAGGAGTCCCGGAGAGTCCGAAGAGTCGAAAAGTCCCGGCGCAACCAAAGTTACGCCCTACGCAGACTCCGCCACTCTGAAGACTCCGACGCTGACGACTCCAAGATTCTGACGACTCTCCCCGACTCTCCTGACTCTCCGACTCCTGCGACTCCTACGACTCCACCGCATCCCTTTCCCCGAACACCTCTGCTTCGAACCTGTAGAGGCTTGCGCCCGTCCGCCAGGCGTCTCGGGGCAGCCCGGCCTTGGCCGACGTCTGCGACGCAAACTCGTCGGCGCTCCAGTTCCGCTCGCCGGCGACCTGCGGCAGCAGCAATCCACGACGCTGGCCGAGCTCGACGATCAACCCGTGGCGTCCGACCACCACTTCGGCGATCTCGCTCACCCGCTCGATCGGTCCGAGCACCGAGATCTCGATATCCACCTCGTTCCATTCGTCAACGGCCAGCGCGGGAAATCTCGGATCGGAAATCGCCGCCGAGACGGCACACCGATCGACGACATCGAGCAACGGTAGATCGGCTTCGGGATAGCCGATACACCCGCGAAGCTTTCCGTTGAGGTGGAGTGTCACAAAGGCGCCAGCCCGTAAATCAGGTGCGTTGGGCTGGTCCGCCGTAGCGGCGCCAGCCGCGGAGGTGGATGCGGGGGCGCCGATGGCCCGCGCGATCGCGGCACGCGCCCTGCGCAGCAGGCTCTTCCTGGAATCCTCTGTCAGCGGAGTCATCACACAGCCTGCGCGACGAACGTGCCGAACGCCGCGGCCAGGTATCCCACGACCGCGTCTTTGTCGCCGGAGACATCACCCGAATCGCCGTACCTGAGGACGCGCGCATCCCGTGCGCCGAGCTGTCTCGCGGCCTTCATGACCGACACGGTCGGCCCTCCCCCGCACGCGTGCTGCGGAAACCCTTCGAGCAACGACATCAGCCCGTTCGAGTCGAATCGCTGCACCTGATGGATCACCATCTTGTCGAGCTTGGCCGCAACGGTGGCGCTTTGATAGTGAGACAGGTCGGTGCTGGCGATCAGCACGGCGTGGCGGCCCTTCACGGCCGTCGCGATGGCGTCGCCCAGCGCCTCGGCGGTCGGACGAAGCTGATGTCCCATGACGAGCGGTACGATCGTAATCTCAGGCAGCACGCGCTTGAGAAATGGCAACTGCATCTCGAGCGAGTGTTCGCGCACGTGCGCGGTCGGATGCGACTTGATGAGCGGCGAGCCCGCGGCGATCGCCGACGCCAGCTCTTCGGCAATGGGGACCTTGCCGAACGGCGTCTCGAATGCGCCGCGCTCGTACACGGCCACGCCCTCGAAGCCGACATAGTGAGAAGGGCCAACGAGGATCGCCACCTCGAAATCTCTTCCCCGAAGCATGTTGTAGGCGTGCGCGGCGATGGGACCGGAGTACATGAGCCCGGCGTGTGGCGCGATGATGGCCAGCGGGTCGCCAACCGGCGGTTCATCGGCAGCCGCCAGGTAGCCATCGATTTCGCGCGCGAGCGCGTCGGGATCGGCCGGGTACCATGTTCCCGCAACGGCGGCGCGACGCAGGTGCTTGATCAAATCTGGAATCTACCGCATGGTAGCATTTGGCATGCCCGAGCGGCTGACCCGCGCCGATGTCGATCGCATCGCGACGCTCGCCCGTCTGGAACTGACCGACACCGAAAAAGATCTCTTCGTCCACCAGTTGTCGCACGTCCTCGAATACGCCGAGCAGATCCAGCAGATCGACACGACTGGCGTGCCGCCGACCTCGCAGGTGCTGTCGCGCATGCCGGCCGACCGGCCCGACGAATCACGACCCGGCCTCACGAACGCAGAAGCCCTGGCCAACGCCCCCGATCCGTCGCCGCAAACCGGTCTCTTCCGCGTCCCCCGGGTGTTGTGAGCACGATTCCCTTTCGAACCGCCCGGGAAATCCGGGATGCGGTGCACCGCCGGAATGTGTCGGCCGTCCAGGTCTGCGAGCACGCGCTGGCCACCATCGATGCGGCCAATCCGAAGCTGAACGCGTTTCTGACGGTGGCTCGCGACCGCGCGCTCGAACGCGCGCGAGCGATCGATCGCGACGGGCACACAGGACTGCTGGCCGGCGTGCCGGTCGCGCTCAAAGACAACATCCTGACCCGCGGCGTTACGACGACAGCCTCGTCGCGCATGCTTCGAGCGATTCGTTCCCCCCTACGATGCGACGGTCGTGACGCGCCTCGAGGCGGCGGGCGCCATCCTGATGGGCAAGACCAACTGCGACGAGTTCGCCATGGGCTCGTCCACCGAGAACTCCGCGTTCGGACCATCGCGCAATCCGTGGAATCCGGATCACATTTCGGGCGGCTCGAGCGGCGGATCGGCGGTCGCGGTCGCCGCGGGCATGTCGCCCATCGCACTGGGTTCGGACACCGGCGGCTCGATCCGCCAGCCGGCCTCTCTGTGCGGCGTCGTCGGCCTGAAGCCGACCTACGGCCGCGTCTCGCGATACGGCTTGATTGCGTTTGCTTCGTCGCTCGATCAGATCGGTCCGATGGCGCGGACGACCTACGACGCCGCGACGACGCTGGCCGTCCTTGCGGGTCCAGATCCCTGCGACTCCACAGCTTCTCAGGAGCCCGTCGCCGACTATGTTGGTGCGATTGACGGGCGACATCCGAGGTGTGCGCCTCGGCGTCCCCGGGAAGATGCTGCAGGAAGGCGTGGAAGCCCCAGTGCGGAGCGCGTTCTATACGGCACTCGATGTCCTGCGCGGACGCGGAGCGGAGCTCGTCGACATCGACCTTCCGCACGCGAGCTATGCCATCGCCACCTATTACGTCATCGCCACTGCCGAAGCCAGCTCGAACCTCGCGCGCTATGACGGCGTCCGCTATGGATTCCGCACGGAGAGCGCGGGGAATTTGAAAGAGATGTACGAAAGAACCCGCAGCCAGGGGTTCGGGCCGGAAGTGAAGCGCCGCATCATGCTCGGCACCTACGTGCTGAGCGCGGGCTACTACGACGCGTATTATCTGAAGGCGCAGCAGGTGCGTACGCTCGTGCGCCGCGATTACGAGCAGGCCTTTCAGAGGGTCGACGCGGTCGCGATGCCGACCAGCCCGACGGCTGCATTCAGAATCGGCGAGAAGATCGAGGACCCGCTCTCGCTCTACCTGACCGACGTCTTTACCGTGAGCGCCAACCTCGCGGGATTGCCGGGACTGAGCATCCCCTGTGGACGCACACCCACTCGGCTGCCGATCGGACTGCAGTTGACGGGCCGGCCGTTCGACGAAGCGATGGTGCTGAGGATTGGGGATGCTTACGAGCGGGAAACGAACTGGACGGAAGAAAGAACGTAGAGGTTCGTGGAGTTCGTGGGTTCGTAGGTTCGTGAGGTTCGTGAGGTTCGTGAGGTTCGTGGGGTTCGAACGACGCGCGCCAAATCGGCGCGCGAACGAACCTTACGAACCTACGAACCTGACGAACTTTACGAACTTTACGAACCGCTTTTTATGCTTTTTTTGCGCGCTCGATCAGTTCCGGCGTTTTCAGCACGTCGATCGGTCCCCGCGGCGCATCGGGAGGCATGTAGCGGACAAACGCCGCCTGACCCACCTTTTCTTCCAGACTCTTCACGACCATCGACCCGCGGCTGGTGGTGGGCCGCAGCTTGGGAAATCCGAGGATGATGCAGAAGCCGAGGAACAACACCAGGACGAACACCGTACTCGACCCGAGCGCGATCAGTGCTCCGACGACGAGATCGATGACCTCCTGCGACATCAGACGCCGGACTCGATGTTGTGGACCGGCCGCTTGGCCGGCGGCAAATCGAATTGCACCAGACGGCGCCGAACCTCTTCCATCGCAACCCGTTCGGCCTTGTGGGGCTGCGGATGGGTCTCGTGGACGGTGTGCGCGAGCCGGGGCCGCGCACCGCGTCGAAGCTGCTTGGCGCGAAGAGCGGCTATATCTACGAAAAGAAAGCGGTTAGAGACCAGGGGGGCCGGCTCCATGGGTTCCGGCGTGTCGACGGCCGCTCCGGACTGTGGCGTTTCAAGTTCCATAACGGTATAGGATACAGGAACTTACGCTGGAAACGCAACCCAAGGATCGGGGATGAGGGATTGGGGACTAGCAGGGATTCGGGACCTAATCCCGAATCCCCAATCGCCAATCCCTGTGAATGTGGCAGCGTTACGCTGCCACATTCACTTTGATTTGCCTGGGCTTCGCTTCCTCGCGAAGCGGTAGCTTGATGCTGAGCACGCCGTTTTTGTACTCGGCCTCGACCCGGTTGGGGTCGACCGTGTGCGGCAGCGCGAACGACCGGGTGAACGTCCCGTAGCTCCGCTCGACGCGGTGGAACTGGTCGTCCTTGACGGTCTGCTCGGTCTTCTTCTCGCCGCGAATGGTCAGCGTGAAGTTCTCGACGGTGATGTCGAGATCCTCCTTGTTCATGCCCGGCACTTCTGCCTTGATCACCAGCTCGTGCTCGCCCGTGCTGTAGATGTCCACGGGTGGCAGCCAGTGTCCCCCGAACTCACGAAACGGATCCCAACGAACGATTGCCATGTGTCCTCCTTAATTAATGGCGCGGGGCCCCACCCCCGCGCCCTGCCACCTCGCCCTTTCGGGCTCGGCGTTTGTTTGCGACGACGATCTGCTTAGGGCAACGACAGACGGCTTGTGCCATTTGCCATCCGCCATTTGCCATCTGCCATCTGCCATGACAGGCGGCACGTACTGCCATCTGCCTGGCAGTTAACAGCTACGCATCCACTACCTCGGCATCCACGACTTCACCGTGTTTGACGTCCGACCCGCCTTGATGCGGCGCGCCGGCGTTCGGCGGGCTCTGCTTGTACATCTGCTCGGCCATCGCGTGCGATGCCTGCTGCAGTGCGTCGGTCATCCGCTTGATGGCGCCCAGATCCTCGCCCTTCAACGCCTCGCGGACGTCGCTGATGGCGTTTTCCACACGCCGGGCGTCTTCCGCCGACAGCTTGCCGCGCTGTTCGTTCAACGTGCGCTCGACCGAGTAGGTCAGCGCATCCGCCTGGTTGCGAGCGTCGATGAGCTCGCGACGCGACTTGTCCTCTGCCGCGTGGCTCTCGGCGTCTCTCACCATCCGCTCGACCTCGTCCTTGTTGAGGCCGGACGACCCCGAGATCGTGATCTTCTGCTCCTTGCCCGTCGCGTTGTCCTTGGCCGACACGTTCACGATGCCGTTGGCGTCGATGTCGAACGTGACCTCGATTTGCGGCACCCCGCGCGGCGCGGGAGGCAACCCGACGAGCTGGAAGCGTCCGAGCGTGCGGTTGTCGCGCGCCAGCGGCCGCTCGCCCTGCAGCACGTGCACTTCGACGTTCGGCTGGCTGTCCACCGCGGTCGAGAACGTCTCGCTCTTCCGCATCGGAATCGTCGTGTTGCGCGCGATCAGCGTCGTCATGACGCCGCCCAGCGTCTCGATGCCGAGCGACAACGGCGTCACATCGAGCAGCACCATGTCTTTCACGTCACCCGCCAGCACGCCGCCCTGGATCGCGGCGCCGACCGCCACGACCTCGTCCGGGTTCACGCCCTTGTGCGGCTCCTTGCCGAAGTACTCCTTCACGAGCTGCTGCACTTTGGGCATGCGCGTCGACCCTCCGACGAGCACGACTTCGTCGATCGTCCTCGGATCGAGGCCGGCATCGGCGATGGCCTTCTTCACGGGCTCCATCGTGCGCTGCAGCAGATCGTCGACGAGCTGCTCGAGCTTCGCGCGCGTCAGCTTCATCGCGAGGTGCTTCGGGACCGCTCTGGTCGGCCGTGACGAACGGCAGATTGATTTCGGTTTCGAGCGCCGACGAGAGCTCGATCTTCGCTTTCTCCGCGGCTTCCTTCAGCCGCTGAACGGCCACGCGATCTTTGGTGAGATCGATGCCGTCGGTCTTCTTGAATTCAGCCGCGATCCAGTCGATGACGCGCTGGTCGAGGTCGTCGCCGCCGAGATGCGTGTCGCCGTTGGTCGATTTCACTTCGACCACGCCCTCGCCCACTTCGAGGACCGAAATGTCGAACGTGCCGCCGCCGAAGTCGTACACCGCGATCGTCTCGTCCTTCTTCTTGTCGAGGCCGTACGCGAGCGCGGCGGCCGTCGGCTCGTTGATGATGCGAAGCACGTTGAGGCCGGCGATCTTGCCGGCGTCTTTCGTCGCCTGGCGCTGCGCGTCGTTGAAGTACGCGGGCACCGTGATGACGGCGTCGGTCACCGGCTCGCCCAGGTAGTCCTCGGCGGCCTGCTTCAGCTTCTGCAGCACGACGGCGGAGATTTCCGGCGGGGAGTATTTCTTGCCTCGCGCCTCGACCCACGCGTCGCCGTTCGCGGACGCCACGATGCGATAGGGCACGCGCTGGTGCTCCTGCGATGTTTCCGCGAGCTTGCGCCCCATGAAGCGCTTGATCGAAAAAACGGTGTTCTCCGGATTGGTGACGGCCTGGCGCTTCGCGACCTGGCCAACCAGCCGCTCACCTTCTTTGGTGAACGCGACGATCGACGGAGTAATCCGCGAGCCTTCCTGGTTGACGAGCACAGCGGGCTGGCCAGCTTCCATCACCGAGACGACGGAGTTGGTCGTCCCGAGGTCAATGCCAATGACTTTCTTGCCTGGTGTTTTTGCCATGGTGGTAGTCTACGGATGATATTAGTATATGTCAAGCATGTTTTATTAGTCTATTACACTCATATTATAACCGATTCAGAATCAGCAAGTTGGGGTGGCCAAGAAGGGGTCTGGAGGGGTTTTCGAGGGTTCCTCTATGAAAACCCCTCCCGACCCCGTATATTTGGGCCGTGAGCGAAATCCGGCTTTTGTTCCTCGGAGACATCGTCGGGAAGCCAGGGCGGGAGCTCGTCCGGAAAGGCCTCCCATCATTGATAGAGCACTACGAGGTCGACCTGGTGATCGCCAACGCGGAAAACGCCGCCGCGGGCCGAGGTATCACCCGCGAGATCGGCGACCAGTTGCTGAACTGGGGGGTCGATGTCATGACCTCCGGCAACCACATCTGGTCCCAGCGGGAAGCCGTCGACTACATCGGCGCCGAGGCCCGGCTCCTGCGCCCGGCCAACTTCCCTGCCGGCGTGCCTGGCAACGGCAGCTATCTCGCGCGCACCGCGCAGGGCCGCCCGGTCGGCGTCATCAACGTCATGGGCCGCGTGTTCATGCAGGAGCTCGACAATCCGTTCGCGCGCGTCCTCGAAGAAATCGACGCGCTCCGCGGACGCACGCGCATCATCTTCGTGGACTTCCATGCGGAAGCCACGTCAGAGAAGATCGCGATGGGCTGGCACCTCGACGGTAAAGTCACCGCCGTCGTCGGCACGCACACGCACGTCCAGACCGCCGACGAACAGATTCTGCCGGGCGGCACCGCGTACCTGACCGATGTGGGCATGACGGGGCCGCACGACGGCATCATCGGTGTGGAAAAAGCGGCCGTCCTCGACAAATTCCTCCGCGGCATGCCGGTGCGCATGGAAACGGCAAGCGGCAACCCGCGCCTCAACGGCATCCTGATTACGGCCGACGAAGCCACCGGCAAGGCCACAGCGATTCAGCGCCTGAGCCTGTCGGCCAGAGAACTGGAACATCGAGCTCGCTGTTTGATCTGCCGTTCGACGAACCGGAGTCCGAGCCAAAGGACGCCGCGCCTGCCGCGCGCGAGCGTCCGCGACGGACGGTCATCACGGTGAGCGACCTCACGACGGACATCCGCAACATTCTGGAGAACGCGTACTCCGAGGTCTGGGTCGAAGCAGAGATCTCCAACTGCCGCCTGTGGAATACCGGGCATCTGTACTTCACGCTGAAAGACCCCGCCTCGCAAATCAAGGCGGTCATGTTCCGGTCCGACGTCCGCACGCTCAAGTTCAAGCCCGAAGACGGTCTGCACGTGGTGGTGCGCGGCCGCGTGAGCGTGTACGAGCCCAAGGGTGAATACCAGCTGGTCTGCGAGCGGATGGAGCCGCACGGCCTGGGCGCGTTACAACTGGCCTTCGACCAGTTGAAAAGGCGCCTGCACGCGGAGGGCCTGTTCGATGCCGCGCGCAAGCGAGCGCTGCCGGCGTTGCCACGCAAGATCGGCATCGTCACGTCGCTCGACGGCGCGGCGATACGCGACATCCTGAAAGTGCTCGACCGCCGCTATCCGAACGCACACGTGATCATTCGCCCGGCGCGCGTTCAGGGCGAAGGCGCCGCGGCGGACGTGGCGCAGGGCATCAGGGACATCGTGAAGGTGCCCGGCATCGACGTCGTCATCGTCGGACGCGGCGGCGGCTCGATCGAGGATTTGTGGGCGTTCAACGAAGAACCGGTGGCCAGAGCCATGGCGGCATCGCCGGTGCCGATCATCTCGGCGGTCGGGCACGAAGTGGACGTCACCATCGCCGACTTCGCGGCCGACGTGCGGGCGCCCACGCCATCGGCCGCGGCCGAAATCGTCGTCGCGCGCAAGGAAGATTTCTGCGGTCATATCGAACGCTTGAGCGATCGGCTGAGCGCCGCGGTGCGCGGATCGATCGCCCGCCTGGAATCGAGGATTCACCAGCTCAACCGCCGGCCCGGATTCGCGGGCTGGTCCGCTCGCCTGGCGCTGCGGGGACGGCACTGCGCGGAAACCACGCATGCCTTGCGGCATGCCGCGAGGGCGGCGGTCAGCCGCCGGCTGCGGGTGTATCAAGCCTTGCGACTGCAGCTCGAGCAGTTCGATCTGCGCCGCCGCCTCGGAGGGGTTCGCGCACGGCTGGTCGGCGTGGACGGCGACTTGCGCGCCGCGGCCCGCCGGCGGCATCATCGCGCGGAAGCGCGCCTGCAGACGTGCGCCGCGCGTCTCGACAGCCTGAGCCCGCTCGCCGTGCTCGGCCGCGGATACGCCGTGGTGTGGGACGCCTCTCGTACGCACGTTATTCGCGCGGCCACCGAGGTCAAACGCGGCGATGCCGTTCGCGTCACGTTGTCCCAGGGAGAACTGGAATGCAAGGTGGTGAAGACTGATGGACTCGACAATTAAGGATTTCGAGGCCGCCATCGCCGAGCTCGAAACCATCGTGAAGAAGCTCGAGGAAGGCGACCTCGCGCTCGAGAAGTCGCTCGAGCTCTACGAGCGTGGCGTGCAGCTGTCGCGCTTCTGCCATACACGGCTGGAAGAAGCCGAAAAGCGTATCGAGATTCTCAACGAGCGCGGCGATCTGCGACCTGCCGGCGCCGCGTTTTCGAAAGACGACAAGTAGCATGCCGGTGGCGTCGCTATCGGCGTACCTCGATATACGCCGCGCGCAGATAGAGGCGGCGTTGACGCGCTTTCTCCCGGCCGCACCGAACTGCCCTCCAGGTCTCGAAGCGGCGATGCGGTACAGCCTCGATGCCGGCGGCAAGCGGCTGCGTCCCATCCTGGCGCTGGCCGCTGCGGAAGCGGTCGGCGGTTCATCGGGCCATACCGAGCAGGCCGTGGCCGCGGCACTGCCGGCCGCATGCGCGGTCGAGCTCATCCACACCTATTCCCTGATTCACGACGACCTTCCGGCGATGGACGACGACTCGCTCAGGCGGGGCCGGCCGACCAACCATATCGTGCACGGCGAGGGGCTCGCGATTCTGGCAGGCGACGGACTGCTGACCGAAGCCTTCGCACTGCTCGCGCTCGAACCGCGCGAGCCGGAGCTGGCAACGCGAAAGATTCGCGCCATCCAGGTTATCGCGTCGGCGGCCGGTGCGTGCGGCATGGTCGGCGGCCAGGCGATCGACCTTCAGGCCGTCGGGTCTGCGACGAGCTTCGACGAACAGTCATTGCAGGATATGCACGCCCGCAAGACCGGCGCCCTCATTCGTGCGGCAGCCGTGGCCGGCGCCGTCATGGGGGGTGGAACGGACGCGGCCGTCCGGGCTGTCGAAGAATACGGCCGGCAGCTCGGGCTGGCGTTTCAGATCGTCGATGACATTCTCGACGTCGAGGGCGATGCGCAGGTGCTCGGCAAGACGGCCGGCAAGGACGCGCGCGCAGGCAAACCCACCTATCCGTCGGTCTACGGCCTCGAGGCGTCGCGGCGGCTGGCTGCCGAGCGGCACGAGCACGCCATCGCGGCACTGCGTCCGGCTGGTCTCCAGCAAAGCCGCTTGGCCGATATCGCGTCCTGGGTGGTGAAGCGAAGCCATTGAAAATTCGTCTCGATAGTCTGCTCGTCAGCCGTGGCCTGGCGCAGTCGCGCGAACGCGCGACCGCACTGATTCTCTCGGGGGTCGTGCTGGTCAATGGCGAGGCTGCCAGCAAAGCGGGCCAGCAGGTCGCCGACGATGCCGCTGTCGCGCTGAAGGCGCCGGACCATCCGTATGTGGGCCGTGGCGGCATCAAGCTCGCGCACGCGCTCGACGAGTTCGGCATCGCCGTCGAGGGACGCGAAGCGCTCGATATCGGGGCATCCACGGGCGGCTTCACCGACGTGCTGCTGAAGCGCGGGGCCGTACGCGTGGTTGCCTACGACGTCGGCCACGGACAGCTCGACTGGGGACTCCGCAACGATCCGCGCGTCGTGGTCGTCGAGCGCGCCAACGCGCGAACGCTCGAGCCGGGCGACCTGCCTTCGCTCGTCGACATCGTCACCATCGACGTGTCGTTCATCTCCCTGCGGCACATTTTTCCGCGCATTCCCCCGTTGCTCGGGGCCGCTGCCGACGTCGTTGCGCTGGTGAAACCGCAGTTCGAGGCAGGGCGCGCGGAGGTCGGCAAGAAAGGCGTGGTGCGCGACCCGATCGTGCAGACGCGGGTGGTCGAGGACGCCGCGCGCGCGGCCGCTGAGGTAGGATTGGTCCGCGCCGCGATGACCGAATCTCCAATCACGGGTGACACGGGCAACCGCGAGTTCTTCCTGCATCTGCGGGTGTCGGGGCCCCGCGACACAGCATGACCGCGGTCGGCATCGTGGCAAAGGCGCGTCTCGAGCGTGCCGCCAGCCATCTCGTGCAAATCGCCGCGTGGCTCGAAGCGCGGCACATCACCCCGGTGTTCGATCCCGACACCGCCGCGCTCGCCGAATCGGCCGGCGCCAACGGGCAGTTCAAGACCGTCGATCGCGACGATCTGCCCCGGCATGTCGACGTCATCGTCGTCCTCGGAGGCGACGGTACGCTGCTCGGAACGGCCGGCCGCATCGCCAAGGCGAAATCCGATATTCCCATCCTCGGCGTCAACTTCGGCAGCCTGGGATTTCTCACCGAAGTGACACTGCCCGAGATTTACGCGTCACTCGAGACGGCCGTGAACGGCACGGCACAGATCGAAGAGCGCATGATGATGCAGGTCGCGGTCGATGCGGACGGCGGCCGCGTCGCCGACCGGATTGTGCTGAACGACGTCGTCGTCACGCAGGGGGCGCTCTCGCGCATCATCGAGTTGTCGGTGTCGGTCGATGGCGAGTTCATGATGCGAGTCAAAGCCGACGGGCTGATCATCGCGAGCCCGACGGGCACGACGGCCTACAACCTGTCTGCGGGCGGGCCCATCGTGCATCCCCAGGTCGACGGGCTGACGATCACACCCATCGCGCCGCACACGTTGACCAACCGCCCTGTCGTCGTGCCGGGGTCCAGCCAGATTCGCATCCAGCCGCTCATCCGCGACGAACAGAGCGAAGTGTTCGCCACGTTCGACGGGCAGGCACTGCTGCCGCTGAAGAGCAACTCCGTCGTCAGCGTCGGCCGCGCGGATAAACCGCTGCGTCTCATCCGCGCGTCGGCCAGGGGATATTTTCAGGTGTTGAGGGAAAAGCTGAAGTGGGGCAACTGATTCACATATCTCTATCCGCCGTCCGGATGTTGTAGCCCTCCTCGATCGTCAGCACCCAAATACGGCCATCACCAATGTCGCCCGTGCGCGCGTGCTTCATGACGACGGCGATGACGTCGTCTACGCGATCGTCCGACACGGCCAGTTCAATCATCGACTTCGGCAGCAGACTAATATCGTATTCGCGGCCGCGATACACAGCTCTGTGGCCCTTCTGGTGCCCGTGACCCCTCACTTCTGTAATCGTCATGCCCGACACAGACGCCTTTTCGAGGGCTTCACGTACTTCTTCGACCTTGTTTGGTCGAACAATGCACTTTATGAGCTTCATTGGGCCCGCAAATTCTACTGTAAACTTGTGTGCCTATGTCGGAGACCTTCACGGTCATCGTTGGTGCACGCCCACTGCACGACGCTCTCCGTGATCGCGTAGTCGCCGCTGGGGATGTCCTCACGTTCGGCGACGACGAACCGCTCAAGGCGCTTGAAACGATCGCCGTCCGGCGGCCGCGCATCGTGGCGGTCGAGCGGCTCTTCGCCGCGACATCGCGAGGCGCCGCGCTCATCAACCGCATCAAGGCCGATCCTGCTCTTTCCGGGGCTGAAATTCGAATCGTGGCCCACGACGGCACATATGCGCGCGTGTCGCCGCGCCGGACGCCGTCCGCACAACCGCCGTCAGCCGTCACGCCGGTGGCGGCGCCTGTCGTGGCGGTTGAAATCGAGCCCGTCGTTGAACCGATCGTCCCGCCACCACCGGCGGCGAACGATCAGTTCTCCATCACGCGGCGGGCACCGCGGTTTCGCATGCTCGACGGCACCGAAGTACAGGTGGACGGCTCGCTCGCACGCATCGTCGATCTCTCCACGATCGGCGCGCAGATTCTTTCTCCCACACCGCTGAAGCCCGACCAGCTCGTTCGCATCGTGCTCGTCGACGAGCGCGGCGCGGTGCGGTTTCACGGCGCCGTCGCGTGGGCCTCGTACGAGATTCCGAAGGGGATTTCGCAATACCGGGCGGGATTGGAATTCAAAGGCGCAGAACTGAAGGTGCTGGACACCTTCTGCCGCCAGCACAAGACGTAAGACCGCTGCTACCGCGCGCCGACGCCGAACCACTCGGCGGCCGCAGACTGCTCCCTGATGATCGTGTCGTTGCGACCCGATCCGGTCGACACGATCGACACCGGCACGCCGCTCACTTCTTCGAGAAACGCGACATATCGCTGCGCTTCGCGCGGCAGATCGTCGAAGCGCGTCATACCGGAGCTGGGACGGCCCCAGCCTGGAAGCCTCTCGTACACCGGCTCGCATGTCGCGAGCACGTTGAGATCGGCCGGCCACTCGGTCAGGACCTCACCGTCGTGCTTGTAGCCGGTGCACACGTGAATCTCGTCGAGGCCGTCGAGGACATCGAGCTTGGTCAGGGCAACGCTGTCGAGGCCGTTGATGCGCGCGGCGTAGCGGGCGACCACGGCGTCGTACCAGCCGCAACGGCGCGGGCGGCCGGTGACCGATCCGAACTCTTTGCCGCTGTCGCGCAGCCGATCGCCGGCCGCCCCGGTCAACTCGGTGGGCATCGGCCCTTCGCCCACGCGCGTGGCGTACGCCTTGACGACCCCCAGCACGCCGTGAATCATCTTCGGGCTCACGCCGAGCCCCGTGCAGACGCCTCCGATCGTCGAATTCGAGGACGTCACAAAGGGATAGGTGCCATGGTCGATGTCGAGCAGGGTGCCCTGGGCGCCTTCGAAAAGAATGGCACGTCCCGCGGCGCTCGTGTTGGCCAGAAACAGCGAAATATCGGTGACCCAGGGCTTCATCCGCTCGCCGTAGGCGAGCATCTGATCGAACAAGGGCCGCCAGTCGAGCTGTGATTCCTTGATCAGGCGGTTGCGGGCCAGCACGTTCTCGCGGATCTCCTGCTCGAGGCCCGCGCGATCGAACAGGTCGCGCACGCGGATCCCGCGCCGGCCGATCTTGTCTTCGTACGCCGGACCGATGCCGCGCGACGTCGTGCCGATCTTGCGCTCGCCGCGCCGTGCTTCGGACAGCAAGTCGAGCTCGCGGTGATACGGAAGGATCAGATGGGCGCGCTCGCTGACGAGCAGACGGCCGTTGACGTCATAGCCGAGCGTCGCCAGCTCGTCGATCTCCGCGAAGAGCGCCTGCGGATCGACGACCACGCCGTTACCGATGGCGCAGGTGACGTGCGAATGGAGAATGCCCGACGGCAGAAGCCGGAGGATGATCTTCTTCGTGTCGGCGTATACCGTGTGGCCGGCGTTGTGCCCGCCCTGATAGCGCGCAACGACGTCGAAGCGCGGGGTCAACAGATCCACGATCTTGCCCTTGCCCTCGTCACCCCACTGCGCACCGAGTACTGCGATGTTCATGGCCGACACATTCTACATTGTTGTGTGTTTTCCCTGAGAATTCCAGAAACGAACATCCCGAGAAGTTCAACTGACGTTACGCGCGACTTGTCAAACAAAATTTTTTTCATTTTCAAATTGACAACGCAGGCGCGCGGTCTTACCTTCTGTCTTTCTTTTTCGCGAACGCCTTCACGCATCTGTGCCCACACACGAATCACTCACGGCGTCCAGACCTTCACTCGAACGGCGCATCCTCGCCGGGTTAGACGCGTCACCATCGCGCATCCCGGTCGTGCTCGGCGACTTCCGCACGGGACGGACGCAACTGCTCTACCGGCTGCGCGATCGCATCGGGCGGACGCAGTGCCAGCACATCGATCTCGAACGATCGGCGACGACACCCGAGCGCTTCTACAACGCGATCGTCAACGCGTCGCCGTTCAAGGTGCCGGCGCACGTCCAGCCGGCGTCCGCGCGCGAAGCGTTCGACGCCGCGATCGTATTTTTCGATCAGGCGCGTTCCGCGGGCGGCAACGAACCCGCGACGTTCCTCTTCGACGAAGTGCTCGAGCTGCGCACCTTCGAGAGTTTCCCGGGCCTGCGGACGGCGTTGCGGGAACTGCTCAAGACGCTGGCCACGAGCCCGAACCGTTTCGTGCTGACGACGCGCTATGTCTCACGGGCACATAGACTTCTGAGGGATGCGACGGCCCGGTTCGAGGTCATCCACGTGCCGCCCCTCGCCCTGGCGGAGGTCCGCGACCTGATGCTGTCGCTCGACGGCGGTCGATCGCTCCTGCGTGACGAGGTCGCCGCCGACTCGCTGGCGCGCGCGGTTCACACGTTGTCGGACGGGCGCGTCGGATACGCGCGGGCGATCGGCGATGCGTTGAACCACATGGTCGACGCGCAGGGCGTGGGCGACCCGGTCAGCGCGCTCACATCGCTCTTGTCGCCCGACGGCCGGCTCGCGGCCTCGTGCGCGTCGAGCTACGAGTTGCGTCTGCATCGTGCGCGCGGCTACGGCGCGCTGAAAGCGATTCTGGAAATCCTCGCGCTGGAAGAGCCGCTGACCCTCACCGAAGTCGCACACCGTCTCAAGCGGACGCCGGGCTCGACCAAGGACTACCTGTCGTGGCTCGAGGATGTCGATCTCATCGTGTCGCAGCGCAAGCGCTACAGCTTCAGCGATCCCCTGCTTCGGGTGTGGGTCAGGCTCTACTGCCGGCCGTCGTGCCCGTCGGATGAGGAGGTCGCGCGCGAAGTGCAATCCTACGCGCTCAGCCGGCTGCCGCAACAGGAGCCCGCGATGGTCGTCGCCGGCGGCGGCGAGAACGACGGCGACGAAGACCGGAAGCCCTGGGGCATCATCGAGATCGACTAATAGAATCTAGAAACTAGAATCTGGAAGCAGTCACGGCTTAGATTTCGGAATTTATCCGCTCCAAGGCCAGCCGCGCGGCTTCCTGCTCTCCTTCCTTCTTGCTGCGGCCGGTCGCTTCGGCCATCGGTCTCCCGCCGATCCGCACCTGCACCTGAAACGTCTTGTGATGATCGGGACCCACTTCGCCGATGACGATGTACTCGGGCAGCGGGCCGCCCGTCGACTGCACCCGCTCCTGCAGCGCTGACTTGAAATCATGGAAGGCAGCCGTGGGCGTCTGTGCCTCGTTCACGAGCGCCTCGAACTGACGCGCGATGAACGTCGTGGCCTGTTCGATGCCGCCGTCCAGATAAATCGCCGCCAGCAGCGCCTCGTAGCCGTCGGCGAGCAGCGCCTGCTTGCGGCGGCCGCCTGTCTTCTCCTCTCCCCGCCCGAGGAGCAGGTGTTCCCCCAGATCGAGACTTTCCGCGAGGCGGGCGAGCGACGCGGTCGAGACGAGCGTCGCTTTCATTTTCGATTTCCACCCCTCGTCCTGGCTGGGAAAGCCCCGGAACAGCAGGTCGGCAATCGCGAAGCCGAGCACGGCATCGCCAAGAAACTCCAGCGACTCGTTGTCGAAGACGCCGCCGCTGAAGTCCTCGTTGGCGCGCGAGGTATGCGTCAGCGCGTGCTCGAGCAGGCCCTGATCGCGGAAGGTATAGCCGATGCGGCGCTCGAGCGCGGAGAACTCGCCGCGCAGCGGAATCACGCGGCCGCCCGACTGGTCGATACGATGGCTGTCGATCACCCGGCGGGCCTCGTCGGCCTCCTCGGGCCTCACGGAAATCCTGATTTCGCCGATCCCGGCGCCACCGACGGGAAATATCGATTGCGGCGCGTCCGACGACACCAGCGACTCGATGCCGTGGCTCTCGAGCAGGCCCCGCACGACGCGCGCCTCGATGTCGGACGCGCTCCTGAACACGATCGTCAACTCATGCATCAGTCGACCTTCAGAATCATCATCGTGATGTCGTCGTGCTGCGGCTGCCCCTGTGCGAAGGCCATCACGTTCTCCAGCACGCAATCTCGAATCGCCTCGGGAGGACGGTCGACGTTCGCTTCGAGGCAGGCGGTCAGGCGCTGCTCTCCGAAGCAGTCTCCGTCGCGATCCATCGCTTCGCTGATCCCGTCGGTGAAAAAGAAGAAGAGGTCGCCGGCCGCGAGCGGCAGGGTCAGCTCTTCCAGGAAGCGCTCGAAACGGACTCCGCCGTCGAGATTCAGGCCCAGCACCATGCCGTCGGGCGCGATGATTTCGGCGCGCCGCGCAAGGCCGCCGTTCGAGGCAATCCTGATGAATGGCGTATGGCCGGCGCGAGCGCAGGTCAACGTGCGCGCCACCGGATCCACCACCGCATAGGTCATCGTGATGAAGCTGCGGCTGTCGAGGTGGCGCGAAATGATGCGGTTCGCTTCGATGAGCAGCGCGCGCGGGGAGGTGTAGATGCGGGTCAGCGACAGCATCAAACCCTTCAATTCCGCCATGTACAGCGCCGCCGACGTGCCCTTGCCTGCGACATCGGCGATGAGCAGCCCGACGCGCCCGTCGGGAAGCGGCAGGAAGTCATAGTAGTCGCCGCCGACCTCCTTCGCCGGGGCGCACAGCCCCACCACGCTCATGCCCGGCACTTCGAGGGTCCCGTGCGGCAGCAGCGACATCTGGATGTCGCGCGCGATGCGCAGCTCCTGTTCGAGCCGCCGTTTCTCGTCCTGCTCGGCGAGCAGATGGTGGATGCGGCCGGTCATGTCGTTGAACGACGCGGCGAGCGTACCGAGCTGATCGTCGGATCGGACGGCGATGCGATGCTCGAAGTCGCCGCTCTTGACGCGCTCGGTCCCGTCGAAGAGCTCGTCGACCGACGAGGTGATGGTCCGGGCCAGCGCGAGACCGTTGCCGAGCGCCACGACCTCGATGACGAGCAGCAGCACGCCGATGCCGACCAGCACGATGAGCAGCCCCTGCTGAATACCCACGGGCGCGCCGTCACGAGACCTGCCGAGCCAGTTGTAGAGCGTGGCCACCTCGACGCTCATCCCGATCGTGGTGCGTTCGGATCTCCCCGTTTCCCAATCCACGTACGTCAGAAACGTCGCGGTATTGAAGAGCGATCGCGGCCGCGATTGGCCGAGCGTGATGCCCGAGACGGCCAACGCACCCTTGTCCAGCGCCTCGTCCAGCGGCAGATCAACGACGACCGCGTGACGCGACCGTCGACCGTTCGGCAGCGCGACCGCTCTGGCCACGGTGGCGTTCTGGATCAGCCCGGAGAAATTGTGGCCGCCGATCCAGGCCGGGAGCGTCTCCACCGGCACGACCTCGAGCGACACGCCCGGATACCGTGTGGAAAGCGCCAGCTGGCGGCGCTGAATGATGCCGGCATGCGCCTCCGGATCCGATCGTTCGATTTCGAACAGCGTCGTGCGCCCGAAGACGGCCGCCTGCTCGACCAGGCGATCCACGCGTTCGTGGATCAGATAGGAGCTGACGTCGAAGAACACGAGAAGAAATGCCAGCAGCGCAAAGGTCACGAGCAGCAGGATTGGCACCGCGCCGACGAGCACGTATGAGAGGATCAGCTTTCGGCTGACCCGCCACAACAGGCCCGAGCGGGCGAGCCGCGTGACGCGATAGACCGAGATGGCGGCGAGAACGAGCAGCGCGAAGTTGACCGTGCGATCGAGCGCCATCTGCCCGGGTGCGGCCAGCCAGACCAGCACTTTGAGCAGAATCGCGGCGATCCAGAGAGCAGGAATAGCGCGAATGATATCACCCGGCGGTGGACTCTCGAATCCAGCTCAGGTAGGCGTCGCTGCCCTCGAGAATCGGCAGGACGATGAACTCGGGCACTTCGTAGTCGTGCAGCTCGAACAGACGCGCCTTAAGCGCGGGCACGCGCGTCTTCGTGGTCTTCATGATGAGCTGCCGTTCCTGTTCGGCCTCGACGTCGCCCTTCCACCGGTAGACCGACTCCATCAGGGCGAGCACGTTGACGCAGGCGGCCAGGCGTTCGCTGACGAGCATCGACGCCAGCTTGTGGCCGTCGGTCATCCGCGAGATGGTCGTCCACACGACCACGCAGTCGTTTTCCATCGCGCCCCCCCAATTTCTGCTTGTACTTTCACCGAAAATGCTGTACTAACGTAGGGACTTACTACATCAGAAATGGCAACCCCGCGGCTTCCATCGACCCAGGCTGTCCAGCGCGCGCAACGGCGCGGACAGCGCATTCTCGCCGGCCTGTTCTTCTTCGTCGTCTGCGTGCTGGTGGTCGATGCGCTCGTCGGCGATCAGGGGCTGATGGCGACCATCCGGGCGCGCAAACAGTATGATGAGCTGACCGCCGACCTCGCGCGGCTGCGATCCGAGAACGCCGCGCTGCGCGAAGAGGCACGCCGGCTGCGCGAAGACCCGGCGGCGATCGAGGAGATCGCGCGCCGCGAGCTCGGCCTCATGAGCCCCGGAGAGAAATTGTTCATCATCAGAGATATCGATCCCGCCGCCAAGTAAGCCGCCGCCGCATGTCGCAGCTCATCGATTTTGTCCTTCATTTCGATCGACATCTGCTCGAGTTCGTTCAGCAGTACGGCACCTGGGTCTACGGCATCCTGTTCGCGATCGTCTTCGCCGAGACCGGCCTGGTCGTCACGCCGTTTCTGCCCGGTGATTCGCTGCTCTTCGCGGTCGGCGCGCTGAGCGCCACGGGCGTGCTGAATCCATGGCTGTGCTACGTGCTGCTCATCGGCGCCGCGATTCTGGGTGACGCCGTGAACTACTCGATCGGCCGCCGCATCGGCCCCCGGCTCCTGGGCCGCGGCGACGGACCGGCCTTTTCGCACCGGCTGATCAATCCCGAGCACGTGAAGCGCGCGCACGAGTTCTTCGAGCAGCATGGCGGAAAGGCGGTCGTGCTCGCCCGATTCGTGCCCATCGTCCGCACCTTCCTGCCGTTCGTGGCGGGCGCGGCCGAGATGACTGCGGGCTCGTTCCTCTTCTACAACGTCACCGGCGGCATCGGCTGGGTCACGATCTGCATGGGGGCCGGGTTCCTGTTCGGCAACGTGCCGATCATCAAGGACAACTTCACGCTGGTCACCATCGGCATCGTGTTCGTGTCAATCCTGCCGATGGTGTTCGAGGTCATGAAACACAGACGCCGGGTCTGACGAGCAAGACCCGGCCTACGGTATTGCCAGATTCTCAATTGACAATTTCCAAATTGATTGCCAATTGCCAATCAATTGCCAATCGCCAATCGCAAATGTGGCAAGGCCTGTTTCTGTGTCACTCCCCCAGGTAGGCCTCGCGCACGCGCGGATCGCCCGCAATCTCCGCCGCGGTGCCCTCGAGGATCACGGCTCCCGTCTCGAGCACGTAGCCGCGATCGGAATGCTTCAGCGCGGCGTTGGCGTTCTGCTCGACGAGCAGCACCGTCGTGCCCTCGGCCTTGATCTCGTCGATGGTGCTGAAGATGGTCTGGCAGACGATCGGCGCCAGCCCGAGCGACGGCTCGTCGAGCAGCAGCAGCTTGGGGTGCGACATCAGCGCGCGGGCGATCGCCAGCATCTGCTGCTCGCCTCCCGACAGCGTGCCCGCACGCTGCTTGATGCGCTCCTTGAGGCGCGGAAACAGCGTGAAGCCGCGCTCGAGATCGCGCTTGATGACCGCCTTGTCCTTCGTCAGGTAGGCGCCCATCTCGAGGTTCTCGAGCACGGTGAGGTTCGCGAACACGCCGCGGCCCTCGGGCGCCATCGAGATGCCGCGCGCGACCAGCTTGTGCGCGGCATCCCGGTGATGTCCGTGCCGTCGAAGGTAATCCGGCCGCTCCGGGGCGCCAGCAGCCCGGTGATGGCGCGCAGCGTCGTCGACTTGCCGGCGCCGTTGGCGCCAATCAGCGTGACGACCTCGCCGGCGTCGACCGTCAGCGACACGTCGCGCAGCGCGTGAATCGCGCCGTAGAAGACGTTCACGTTCTCGAGCGCGAGCAGAGCGCCGTCAGCCGCCGCCAAGATACGCCTCGATGACCTTCGGATTCTTCTGAATCTCGGCCGGAGTGCCGATGGCGATCTCCTCGCCGTAGTCGATGACCTGAATCGTCTCGCAGATGCCCATCACGACCTTCATGTTGTGCTCGACCAGCAGGATCGTGAGCTTCATCTCGTCGCGCAGCCATCGAATCAGGCGCATGAGCTCGAGCGATTCCTGGGGATTCATGCCGGCCGCCGGCTCGTCGAGCAGCAGCAGCTTCGGCTCGGTCGCCAGCGCGCGCGCGATCTCGAGCCGCCGCTGGCTGCCGTACGGCAGGCTCGTCGCCGGCTCGTCGGCAAACTGCTCGAGATTGAAGATCTTCAGCAGCTCCATCGCGCGCTCGCGCGTCTCCCGTCTCCTCCTTGTGATGCCGGCGCGTGCCGAGCACCGCATCGGCGCAGCATCTGTCGAGTTCCGCAGGTGATGCGCCGTCATCACGTTCTGCACGCACCGTCATGTCGGCGAACAGCCGGATGTTCTGGAACGTGCGCGCGGCGCCGAGCTCGCGTGATCTCGTACGGCTTCTTCCTCTCGATGCGCGTGCCGTCGAAGTCGATTTCGCCTTCGGTCGGGCAGTAGACGCCCGTCAGCACGTTGAAGACGGTCGTCTTGCCGGCGCCGTTCGGGCCGATGAGGCCGTACAGGGCGACGCGCGGCATCGTCATGTTCAGCGACTTGACGGCCGTCAGGCCGCCAAACCGCATCGTGACGTCGCGTGCGACGAGCATCGGCGTCGTGCTACTCAAGCACCGCCCTCCGCTTCGCCGGACGCAGCCAGGCCCACGAGAACTCGCGGCGGCCGAGCAGCCCCTGCGGCCGGAAGATCATCAGCAGGATCAGCAGCAGCGCGTAGATCACCATGCGAAGACCGGGAAACTGCTGATCGAAGGTGCGCAGCGCCTCGGGGAGGATCGTCAGCGTCGTCGCGCCGAGCACGGCGCCGGTGATCGAGCCGATGCCGCCGAGCACGATCATCACGATGACTTCGATCGATTTCACGAAGTTCAGATTCTGCGGGTTCAGCGGGTTGGCGAACAGCTGGCCCGACAGGCCGCCCGCGACGCCGGCCAGCGCCGCGCTGATGACGAACGCCATCACCTTGTAGCGCGTGGTGTTGATGCCCATGGCCTCGGCGGCGATTTCGTCGCTGCGAATCGCAAACAGCGCCCGCCCGAAGGTCGACATGCGCGATGTTGCGCGTGATGACGATCGTCAGCACCGCCATCGCGAAGATCCAGAAGAAGTTCGTGATCGGGAATGGCGTCGGTGAAGCCGGTCGCGCCGCCGACGGCCGGAATGTTGAGGATGATGACGCGGATGATCTCGCTGAACCCGAGCGTGACGATGGCGAGGTAGTCGCCCTTCAGGCGCAGCGACGGAATGCCCACCAGCAGGCCGGCCACGGCGGCCGCGGCGGCGCCGGCCAGCAGGCTGGGAATCATCACGATCGACGCGCCGAGCGGATCGCCGGGCGTGCTGCCCGACCAGCGCGGCAATCTGCCCGGCCGTGATAGACGGTCAGGTAGGTCGCCGTGTAGCCGCCGACCGCCATGAATCCGGCATGCCCGATGGAGAACTGCCCGGCCAGTCCGTTGATCAGGTTGAGGCTGACGGCCAGCGTGATGTTGATGCCGATGAGATTGATGATGCGCGCGTAGTACGGATTGATCTGAAAGTCGCCGAACGCCGTACTCGAACATGTAGTTCAGCGCGAGCGAGCCCGGCCGAGGGTGCCGGCGATGAGGGCGATCTTTCTGGCCAGGCTCATGCGCCGCTAGACCTTTTCGGTGACCGACGTCCCGAGAAGACCGGCCGGCCGGAACAGCAGAATCAGGATGAGCACCGCAAACGCCACGGCGTCGCGATAGGTGGAGTACGCCGTCGCGGAGATCCAGGTCTCCATCAGGCCGATCAGCATGCCGCCGAGCATGGCGCCCGGAATGTTGCCGATGCCGCCGAGCACGGCCGCGACGAACGCCTTCAGACCCGGTCATCAGCCCCATCAGCGGATCGATGCGCGGAATGGAGAGCGCGACGAGCACGCCGCCGACCGCCGCGAGCGCCGACCCGAGCGCGAACGTGAACGCGATCACGAAGTCGGTGTTGATGCCCATGAGCCGCGCCACCGGCAGGTTGAACGACGACCGCGCGCATGGCCTTGCCGATCTTCGTGCGGTGGACGATGAACTCGAGGCCGAACATGAGCACGACGGCGACGACGATGATGATCAGGCTCTGATTGGTGATCTGCACGCCGCCGAGCGAGTAGGTCTCGGAGCGGATCATCTGCGGGAAGAACCGCGGCGTCGCCCCGAACACCACCTGCCCGCCGTACTCGAGCAGCAGCGACACGCCGATGGCCGTGATGAGCGAGGTCAGCCGGGAATGATGCCGCACCGGACGGTACGCGAGCCGCTCGATGAGCATGCCGATGCCCGCGCAGATGGCCATCGCACCCAGCGTGACCACAATGGCGCCGAGAATCGACGGGTTGGCGTCCATGTTCATCGCGTTGGCGAGGTAATACCCCGCAAACGCGCCAAGCATGTAGACGTCGCCGTGCGCGAAATTGATGAGCCGCAGCACGCCGTACACCATCGTGTACCCGAGCGCGATGAGTGCGTAGATGGCGCCGAGCGAGAGGCCGTTAATGAACTGTTGGAGGAAGGTATCCACTAATTCGGGTTGATGGTGGTCCTGTAACCATACTTCACATCCCCGTTGACGAACTGGAGCTCTTCGATGACGGCCGGCTTGTCGACGTTGCGGTCGGCGTTCATCTTCAGCCGTCCGGTGACGCCGGGCACATCGGCTGCCGCGATCGCGTCGCGCAGCTTCGGCCCCTCCGTGCCCTTGGCGCGCGTGATGGCGTCGGCCAGCACCTTGGCGGCGTCGTAGCCGAGCGCGGCGATCGAATCGGGCTCGCGCTTGAACTTCTCGCGATAGGCCTTCCTGAAGTTCTGCACGATCGGATCGGGGTTCTCACCGGAATAGTGGTTCGAGATGAAGGTGTTCTTGAGCGCCTCGCGGCCGTTCTTCAAGGCATCGCCCACCCAGCCGTCACCGCCCAGAATCGGCATCGTCATGCCGAGCTCGCGGGCCTGCCGCACGATGATGGCCGCCTCGGGGTAGTAGCCGGTGGCGAAGATCGCGTCGGGCTTCTGGGCTCGCACCTGCGTCAGAATGGCGCGGAAATCGGCGTCACCCGAGCTGTAGCTCACCGGGTCGAGCACCTGTCCGCCCAGGCCCGTGAAGGTCTTCTGAATCGAGTCGGTGAGCCCGACGGAATAGTCCTGCTGAATGTCTTTCAACACCGCGACCTTGCGGGCCTTGAGGTCGTTGTAGGCGAATTTGGCCAGCACTTCGCCCTGGAAGGGATCGATGAAACACACGCGGAAGATGTAGTCGCCCACCTGCGTGACGCGCTCGTTGGTCGACGCGGGGGTAATCAGCGGAATCTGATATTTCTGCGCCACGGGCGCGGCGGCCAGCGTGCGGCGACTCGCCACCTCCCCGAGGACCGCCACGACCTTGTCCTGCGTGATGAGCTTGGTGACCGCGCTCGACGCCTCCTCCGGACGGCTCTGATCGTCCTCGACGAGCATCCGGATCTTGCGTCCCAGGACGCCGCCCGCGTTGTTGATTTCCTCGACGGCGAGCTGGGCGCCCTCGACCGACGACTGTCCGAACGAGGCGCCATCGCCCGTCAGCGACCCGTACATGCCCACCAGAATGTCTCCGGTCGTGCTCTGTTCGGTCGTACCCGATCGGCGCTCGCAGGCCGACGACAGAGCCAGGACGAGTGCAAAAAAGACGAGGGTCGGACGGCAAAGTTTCATAGGGCGGATTATAAAGGAGTTCTCGGTCTTCGGCTCGACCAGGAGGGTCAGTGGACACGGCAGAAACCCGGATTCGAACAATTGCGTTGCCGGGCGGAGAACGCATCCCGGCGCTCGGCATCGGCACGTGGAACATGGGGGACGATCGCCAGAAACGCGCCGGCGAGGTGGCCGCGCTGCAACTGGCCGTCGACCTCGGCATGACGGTCGTCGACACCGCGGAGATGTACGGCAACGGGGCGGCCGAATCGCTCGTGGCCGAGGCGCTGGGCGATCGACGCGAACGGATCTTTCTGGTCAGCAAAGTGCTGCCGCAGCATGCGACCAGGCGCGGCACCATCTCGGCCTGCGAGGCCAGCCTTCGAAGGCTGAACACCGATCGCCTGGACCTGTATTTGTTGCACTGGCGCGGCAGCGTGCCGCTGGAAGACACGCTCGACGCGTTCGCCACGTTGAAGCGCGACGGAAAGATCCGCCACTGGGGCGTGAGCAATCTCGACACCGATGACATGAACGAGCTTGCGGCGCTCGGGCCCCAGGTCGGAACACCCGCCGTCAACCAGGTGTTGTACAACCTGACGCGCCGCGGCATCGAATTCGACCTGCTGCCGTGGTCGAGCGCGCGCGGCATCCCGATCATGGCGTACTCGCCGCTCGAGCAATCGCGCCTGTCTACGCACCGTACGCTTCGAACCATTGCCGGCCGGCTGGACCGAACACCTTCGCAGATCGCGCTGGCGTGGGTGTTACGTCAGCCGGGTGTGATGGCGATTCCGAAGGCAGGCCGTGCCGAGCACGTGCGCGAGAATCGCGCCGCGCTCGATGTGTCGCTCACGCTGGAAGATGCCGCCGAACTTGACATCGCGTTTCCGCCGCCCAAACGGAAAAGGCTGCTCGAAATGATTTGATGGTGGAGGAGAGTATCGGTATGATTTCGCTTCCCATGAAGAACATGTGCTTCCGTCTGATCGCATTGCCGTTGCTGTTTGTCGTCCTCGCCACGTCCCGCGCGTGGGCGCAGGACAAGCCGTTTGAGCCTGTGTCCGGGCAGCCCGGCAAGGACGTGGTCTGGGTACCGACCCCCCAGGAACTGGTCGAGAAAATGCTCGACATGGCGAAGGTGACGCCGCAGGACATCGTCATCGATCTCGGCTCGGGAGACGGGCGCAACGTGATTGCCGCGGCCAAGCGCGGCGCGCGGGCGTTCGGCTTCGAGTTCAACCCCGACATGGTGGCCCTCTCGCGCCGCCGCGCGAAGGAAGCGGGCGTGTCCGATCGTGCGACGTTCGTCGAGGGGGACATGTTCGAGGCCGATATCTCGAAAGCCACGGTGCTCGCGCTCTTTCTGCTGCCGAGCAACCTCGACAAGCTCGCGCCGAAGTTCCTGACGCTCAAGCCCGGCACCCGGATCGTCAACAACACGTTCAACGTGACGGGCTGGGAGTCGGACCAGTCCGAAACCATCGAAGGCAGTTGCACCAGCTGGTGCACGTCGATGTTGAACATCGTGCCCGCCCGCGTCGCCGGTACGTGGCGCATGGGCAGCGGCGACCTGACGCTGACGCAGAATTTCCAGATGGTGACGGGCACGCTCGGCACGAACGCCGTCACGGGCCGCCTGAACGGCGAGCAGATCTCCTTCAAAGTCGGCGACACGCAATACACCGGCACGGTGAGCGGCGATCGGATGGAAGGCACGGCGACCGCCGCCGGCAAGACTCAGAACTGGAGCGCCACGAGGGGTAAATGACCGCTATCTTTCCGCCACCACCCTCGGAACGCTCAACACACCCGAGGGCAGCGGCGTGAACGCGTCCATGTCCTGTAGCCTGAATCGCTGCCCGAACGTTTCAGATACTCCACGCACGTCGGGAACCCTGCCGCCTTCGGCGAGCATGTTGATCGCCGTGTTGTAGACCTCGAGGCGGATGTCGTTCGAACCACTCCGCAGGTGCGGCGTAATCTCGATGCGATACGGGGGCGCCCACAGCGTTCCGACGCGACGATCGTTCACGAACACCGTGGCGGCGTCCCTGATGGGCGCGGCCACCACCGCCGCAAACGAGTTCCCGCGCATCGTGCCGTCCGCGAGCGCCTCACGATCCACCGCAGCCGCCGGACCGAAGTCGAGGAAGATGCGGGCACCCTCGGCCAGAAACTGCGGGCCAGCTTCCCAATAATGGCGGTACGTTGTTGTACCTGAGTAGTAGCGGGAGCCAGGGTGGTCGGCCCAGGAGTGGGGCAATGGCGCATCGCCCGTTATCGTTGCCACGTACTCGCCGGCACCGGGCGGGCGCACCGGATTTCTGATGAAGAAAGTCCACGGCGATCGCAGTTCGGTTGTCGCGATCGATGTACGTGCCCTTTTAAGCGGCGCGCTTCCCTCAGACGAGCGGAACACGACGATGCGCGAGGCGTAGGCCTCGAACTCGAGCGCGACCTCGCCCGAACGTGCCTCGACGCGTTCGGTGGTGCTGTTCATCGGATCCCAGAGTTCGGCGTAGGCGGTCGCCGATCGAAAGCGAGCGGTAACCTGATGCGAGCGATTGCTGGTGTTGGCCAGGAAATACACCTGCGTATCGCCGAGATCGCGGTGGACAAATCCAATTTCTCCCACGGCCGGCGTGAGGGTCAGATCTGGTTGCACCGCCTCGCGGAGCGCCCCCTGGAGATCGTTCGCCCGCACTGGCCGCAACGAAGGCCAGTCGCCTTCGGGCAACCGGTCGACGGCAATAATCTTCCCGCCGCCCTGGACATAACCGGCCAGCCACTGCTTCGTGGCGTCGGGAATCCAGCGGACGCCCGGCAGGACGATCGCCTTGTAGCCACGGCTCCGGGCTTCGTTCAACGTCCCGTCATCGAACACGTCAAAGCTGTATCCGCCATCGAGCATCGCAGGCACGAGCGAGGGCGGTAGTGCGCCGTTCACAGCCGCCCACAGATTCAGGTAAGCGCCAGTCCCCGGCCGCATGGCCGCGCGTGCATCGCCGGTCGGCGCATAAACCGCGATGTCGGCGACCGGTGTGCCCTGGCGAAGAAGGAAACTCACGCGCTGGAGGTAGGCCGACAGATCGGGCATGACCGGCCACCAGGGATTCTTGTCGGTGAACACACCGGCCGCGTAGAACGGCCAGCCCGGGGTGCCTGCCTGCGCCGGCGATGCCGGCCATCCGTGTCCGATCAGTTGATTGATCCCGGAAAGAAAGTGCTGATCGGCTTCGCCCTTGATGTCGAGCGGTGTGGCGCGAAACGCCGGCGAGTGGATCCACGTCCAGGTCTCGGAGGCAGCCACCGGCCGCCCGAAGAGATGAGCCGCTGACGCCGCCCATCGCGCCCGCGACAGCATGCGCCATTCGAACCCTTCGCCGTCGAAGAGATCGGCGAAGCGGAAGCTCGACAAGGCCGCCGGAGGCGTGCCGTAGCCCTGGATGCGGAATTGCACGTTGTTCTTGCGCGACCAGTCGCGAATCGGCACGAGGAATCGTTCTTCATACAATTCCGTGAGCGTCTGCCCAACGTCGCGCCGGACCGCCCGCGATCGCTCGCCGGTGTCGTACTCGAGCATCGGGAGCAGCGGACGCAAATCGTATCCGCGCCGCTTCTGAAACTCCGCGAGCATGTCGGGCGTCCAGTCCGCGTCGTACACTTCGAGGCTGTCGCAGAAGATCGCGTGGATCCCGCCGGGCCCTGCCGCCGCGACCAGCTTGTCGCCCACCTCGCGCAGGTGGGTCTCGATCGCAGAACGTGAATAGTGATCGAGCACATACCCTTCGGCGCCAAGCGCCGGGCGTTTCACGACCTGGCCGGTCCGGCCGGCGAAAAACAACAGGATCGTGCGCGGGCCCGGACCCGCCGGGATCCGTATCGGACCGGTTCCCGACACATCGAGCGGCTGAAACGTGCTGGCATCGACCTCGCGTACTGCGCCGCGGCCGACGAAGGCGGCGACCAGTTGCTCGTGCTCGTAGGGAGCGGGCCGCGCCAGTTGCGTCACGTCGGGAGTGATTTCGCGCCGATCCGATCGAAGACGCGCCGAGGCGAGTGAGGGTGTGATGTGCGGTCCGCCGAACGACCAGCCGCTGCCCAGCGTCACGTCCATGCGCATCCCGAGCTCGCGCGCTTTGCCTGCCGTAAACCCAATCAGCTCGAGATACTCGGGCGACAGATACCGGTAGTTGCGGATGTCCCGCGCCGGATCGTCCACGGCCATGGGATAGACCGTCGCGATCTCGAAACCGCCGATGCCCCCTTCCTTCATGCGGCGCATCTCGTTTTCGATCTGCTCGCGGGTGACCGAGGGCCCGAACCACCACCAGCGCATCATGATGCGGCTCTCGTCGGGGGGCGTCTTGAAGGCCTGTTCGAGCGCAGCCGATGCGCCACCTGCCTGCCTGGCCGACACGCCGGCGCTCCCCGTCTGCCACGCTACGGCCAGCGCGGCTGCTACTACGAGCCCTCGCCTGACACCCATCCCGGTCCCTCCCTTTGTCGGATCAGGCCGATTCTACGCGCCGCGTCCTTATTTTGAACACGTTCAAATAAAGGCTTGACCCGCCCCAGTGGATACTCCTACTCTTTGAACATGTTCAAAGACGGCGCGGTTCGCGCCATTCCCAAGCGCGCCGGCAGCGAAGAAACACGCCGCCAGATTCTCGCCACGGCGCTTCAGCTCTTCCGCCAGCGTGGCTTCGAGGAAACCACCGTCCGCGATATCGCGAGCGGCGCCGGACTCTCACTGGGCGCGGCGTACCACTACTTCCCCAGCAAGGAGGCCATCGTCGCGGCCTACTACGACTACGTGCAACAGGAACACCTCAGCCGTTCACGCGAGGCGTTTGCCCGGACACACGATTTACGAGGACGGCTGCGCGCCGCGCTCCACACCAAGATCGACATCATGGAGCACGATCGGCGATTGCTGCGTGCGCTGTTTCGTTATGGCGGCGATCCAACCCACCCGCTGTCCTGGTTTGGTCCCGCCACCAGCGAGCAGCGGCGGCTCAGCATTGCCGTCTTCGAAGAGACCCTCGCCGGGGAACGTCTGCCCGACGATGTGCTCGCGGCCGCACCCACGCTGTTGTGGACACTCCACATGGGCATCGTGTTGTTCTTTCTGCACGACAACTCCCCCGCCCAGCAGCGAACGAGGAAGCTGATTGACGCGTCGGTGGATTTTGTCGTGGACGTCAAACGCATTGCCACATCTGCGCTTCTGCGGCCGATGCGGCGACGGGTGATGAGCATCCTGCGCGACGCGGGATTGCTCGGCGAGACAGGAGGCTTACCGTGACCACCAGGATGAGGACCGTGACGATCAAGCTTGTCATCGTCGTCTTGCTCGCGGCGGCGTTTGTCATCGGTCCACGTGAGCCGGCTCAGTCCATGGTATGGCTTCCGCTCTTCGTCTTCGCCATCGGGGCCTTCAACGTCCTCGTGAGCGTTCCCGGCACCGACGCCATTCGAACGGCAGCCGTGGCGGCCTCCTTTGCCGGGCTGCTGGTGCCCGGGGCTCGCGGTGCGATTGTCCTGCTCTTCTGGCTTATCTGGCCGCCGGCGTTTCTCGTGGCGTGGGCGCTGACCAGTTCGAGTGTGGATGAAGATGGCTACATCCAGGGCGAAGGAACTCGAAAGCGTATTCTCTCCCGCCCGCGTCAAGGGCGCCGCGCTCACCGCGGCTGTCGTGGTTGCGGCGCTCGCCTACAAGTTGATTTTCCACCAGCAGCTGCAGCAAACGGCCGCGTTGTTTGTCGGCATTCCAGGACTCCTGGCGATCGTCGTCGTGCTGTTCGTCTCGCCGCGCTCGGCAACCGGTGTCGCGTGTAAAGCGGCCACGGTGGGGTTACTGATCTCGCTCCTCTTCCTCGGTGAAGGCATGCTGTGCGTCGTGATGTCGGCTCCCATTTTCTACGGAGTGGCAGTGGCCGTCGCCGCAGGAATGAGCGCCGCCCGACGCCGGCGTATCGACGATCCAACCCGGACGATGTACTCGAGCCTTGTGCTCCTGGCGGTCCTTGTCTCGAGCCTGGAGGGTGTGTCGAGCTCCCTTTCATTTGACCGCGGTGAGTCCGTGACGGCCGAGAGAATCGTTGCTGCGCCGGCCAGGGACATTCAGCGCGCAGTCCTGGAGCCGCCACGCTTCGAACGCCTCATGCCAGTGGAGCTTCTGGCAGGGTTTCCTCGGCCGGTGTCCGTCCATCTGGACGCCGGTGCAAGCCAGTGGATCATCCGAATGCGCGGTGGCGAGATGCGGCTCGACGGCATGGAGCCGCGGGCCGGCGATCTCGTTTTGCGCCTTGAAGAATCACGCCCTGGTCTCGTCCGCTGGTCCGCTGTTTCCGATAACAGCCATATGACGCACTTCCTGACGTGGCGGTCCGCTACGGTGACGTGGGAAGCCGTTGGGGCAAACACAACCAGGGTCAGATGGACCTTGCAGTACGACCGCGGCCTCGACCCTGCGTGGTACTTCGGGCCGTGGGAGCGATACGTCGCGCGCATCGCCGCCGGCTACCTGATTGACGCCGTGGCAACGCCATGATTGCCGTCGACCCATACCTCGTCGTCCGTGCCGCGTCGATCTATGTGACGGCGTTACTCACAATCGCCGCGTGGCTGTGGCAGCAAAAGGGGTCGGGAGGGGTTTTTCGTTTTTCGAAAAACCCCTCCCGACCCCTCTTCGTCGGCGCACTGCTGGCCTTTGCGTGGAATCTGCCGGTCCTGCTCGCCGTCAACGTGGCGGCGCAGCGCTTCGGCTGGTGGCAATTCGACGCGCAGGGCGGCTTGTTGCTTGGAGTGCCGGTCGATTTTCTGCTCGCATGGATATGGCTGTGGAGCGTCGTTCCATTGCTCGCGTTCGAAGGGCTCGCCATCGGCGCAATCGCGATCATCGCGCTGGCGTTCGATCTCATCCTGATGCCCGCCGCGGCACCAGTGCTGCGCCTCGGACCCATGTGGCTTGTTGGTGAGGTCATCGCGCTCATGGCCGGGCTCGTCCCGGGCCTGCTCGTCGCCCGAATGACGATGCGAGACGAACGCCTGCCGGAACGTGCTGTGCTTCAAGTGATCGCGTTCTCGGGGCTCACGTTGTTCGTGCTGCCAGCGATCGTCATCGACGCCACGGGTGCCGGCTGGACGCGCCTGTTCGAACGCCCCACCTGGCAAATCAGCGTCATCATGCAATGCCTCGCGATCCCCGCCATCATCGGGTTGTCGGCGGTCCAGGAATTCGTCATTCGCGGCGGCGGGACCCCGGTCCCTTACGATCCGCCCAGGCGGATCGTGACCACCGGCCTCTACGCGTACGTTCGAAATCCCATGCAGTTGTCGGCGGTCCTGCTGCTCTGCCTGCTGGGTCTGGCGTTGCGGAATTTCTGGCTCGCAAGCGCCGGCATCATGGCGCACATCTATTCAGCAGGGCTCGCGGCGTGGGACGAAGACGACGATCTGAACACGCGCTTCGGACGTGCGTGGACCGCGTATCGACGCGGAGTACGGGCCTGGTGGCCGCGATTGCGGCCGTGGCGCCCCGACAGTCGAGACGATCTCCTCTACGTCGCGGAAAGCTGCGGCATGTGCAGTGAAGTGGGTCGATGGTTTCAACACCGCGGCGTGCAGGGCCTCGCGATCGTCCCCGCCGAAACGCATCCGTCTCGCGCGCTCACGAGGATTACCTACGAATCGAGCGACGGCGCTTACGCGGCCTCGGGCATCGAAGCGATCGCGCGAGCGCTCGAGCACGTGCACGTCGGGTGGGCGTTCATCGCCTGCGTCCTCCGGCTCCCAGTCGTGTTACCGCTCATCCAGATCATCGTCGATGCCTCTGGCGGTGGACCGCGCAGGATCGCCCGGCGGCCCGTCATTCACTCGACAGATTTATAGGTCACGCAGGGCTCGAGCCGGCAGAGTGGGTCGCGGAAAGTCTGCCCGTGAGATGACTTTTCGCGGACTTGCAGACTTTCGTCTGCCCGGAGCCGCCACTCCGCGTGCGCGACTACGATTTTCCCTAATAAAACCGCAAGGCATTTGGCATGGATCGTTCTTGCTGGTTAAGGGTGTACGTCCGCCGATCGCGAGCAGAATCGGGGCGGGCGTCGGCCAGGAGGACCCTTCGATGTCAGTCGTGCCACCACCGCAGCCCGGGCGTGCGAACAGCCCACAGGGGCCGTGGGACCGGCGAAGCGCTGCCGATCTGTTGCAAACCAGCTTTCGAACCACCATGCGTGGCTTCGACCGTGAGGAAGTGCGTGCGACTCTCGAAAACGTCGCGGCCGACTATCGTGTGCTTCAGCTGCAGAACGCATCGCTCCAGCGCCAGCTTGCTAATCTCGAGGGCGTCCTTCAAGCCTACCAGGACGAACACTCACACAGCGGGGCCGCGCTGACCGACAGTCAGGCGCTTCAGCGCGCCAACAGCGAAGCACGCGCGATCCTCATGGGTGCTTATGCTCAGGCTGAGGAAACAATGGCGCGCGTCACGGCGCTGACGAAGGATGCCGAACGCCCTCCCGACAAGATCGAACACGATCAGAATTTCCAGGTTCTGCTGGCTTCCACCGTCTCCGAGCTGATGGCGATCGTCAAAGCGGCCGAGCAGAATCCCCACGATTTCGCGACACCGCCGCCCGCGGCTCCGCCGTTGCTGCTCGAGGCCAACACCGCGCGAGCGACCTCGCCAGTGCTGGACGCCGAGCCGGTCGCCAAGGCCGATCCCGTCGGGCACGTGCCTTTTGCGCCGCGCGTGCTAGAGCCGGTCGTCCACGAGCCGGTCATCCCTGACGAGCCCGCGGCGTTCGTGCAGTACGAACACCCCTTCTCGATCGCGCAGGACCAGCCCACGCACGTCGAAGAGCGCGAACTCGATCGGGTCGAGCCGGCCCCACGGAGCGCGCGGGCTCCGATCGACTTCGTTCGTGCCCAGCGACGCAGCCTCATCGCTGTCGAATCGCCTTCCGACGCACCGGCGCCGGTCGATCCGATGGACGCCATCCTGAGAGCGCTCGACAGGGCGATGGTCGAAATACCCACTCTGCGACGGGAGTAGCTCCCGGGCGCCAAATGTCTGCCGCCCATAGGTAGTGCCGACAAAAGTTCGCGATCCAAAGGTTTTTTCGGCAAAACACCCCAGATTTCGCGCTAAACGGCCCGGTAAATGGGGCATGCGAGTTGCTGTTTGCGCTTCATGCTCGTTCTCCAGGCTCAGTGTGGGCCTTTACTGGCGCGTGCCCGGCGCGAATCGCTGATGACCCGACTAATCCTCGTCGCTCAAATCTGTCTGCTGCCCTTGACGTTGCTGCTGGGAACCGCGCGCGCCGTTCACGCGCAGGAAACCTGGACGACGCTTCCGACGATCACGACCTCGGATACCACGGGCGAAAAACCGCAGTCGAAGGTGTGGTTCCACGGGCACACGTGGTGGGCCGTGCTGCCGACCAACGCGGTGGCGCCGACGGGCACCTGGCTCTTCCGGCTCGAAGCCAATAACACATGGACTCCTGTACTTCAGGTGACGTCGCTGAAAGGCAAGGCCGACACCAGAGCCATCGGCAACCTCACGCACGTGCTCGTCGCGGGGCCCACGTCGTCTCAACTGGTCTCGCTCGAGTACGTCCCGGCGTCCAACACATATCAGCTGTGGTCGGTGCGTCCGACCCCCACGTCCGTAGTCGTCGGCGAGACGGGCACGATCGAAATCGATTCGACCAACCGCATGTGGCTCGCGACCGACAGCCCGAGCGCGGTCGAGGTGTACTACAGCGACTCCCCCTACTCGACATTTACAGGGCCCCTCTATCTGGCCACCGACACAGGCAGCGGTCAAATCAGCGCGATCGCAAAGCTGCCGAACAACACAATCGGCGTGTTCTGGTCCAATTTTGCCGCCGAGCGGTACGGATTCCGAGCTCACGTCGACGGTACCGATCCCACGTCCTGGCTCGCCGATGAGGCGCCGGCATGGGCGCTTCACCAGAACCAGGACATGGCCGACGACCACCTCAACCTGGCCGTCGCCTCCGATGGCACGTTGTACGCGGTGGTGAAGGCCGGCCACGCGTCTTCGTCTGTACCGCTGATTTATCTGCTCGTCCGGCATCCACAGTCGGGCGGGACCGGCACGTGGGACGATATCTACGCGGTCGGCAACAGCGGAACACGACCGACCGTGGTGCTGAATGAGGACACGCAGAAGCTGCAAGTCTTCGTCAGTCAGTCCGGCGGTATCTACCTTTACGAGTCTCCGAAGTGGCCGATCAGTTTCGCGCCCGGCCAGCTCGCGTTGTCCGGCACACTGAACGACCCCACCAGCACGAAAGACACGTGGGCCGGCCGTCTCGTCATGCTCGCCTCCAACGGTGGCACGCACGGGCTGCTCATCACATCGGTACAAGGCCTCGTCGGTTCCTGGAAGATGAACGAGGGCAGCGGCTCGCAATTGCGCGACACGTCCGGCTGGGGCAACAACGCGACTCTCTCGGGCAGCCCGGCATGGACGCCGGTGCTGAACGGCTACGCGCTGACGTTGAACGGATCCACGCATGGCGTGGTGTCCGATCAGGTGAATCTCAACCTCACGACGGCCCTCACCCTGACCGCCTGGGTCAAACCGAATCTTCTCGCAACCCAGGACGTCATCAGCAGAGCCACGTTCGGCAGCGTCGACGGCTACGCGCTGTCGCTGTTGTCGAACGGCAAGGCAGCCGTCCATTTCAATCAGGCGTCGTTTGGCGATATCTATCGACTGGAGTCGACGACGTCGTACCCGACGAGCGGAAACACATGGATGCACATCGCCGCCACCTATAACGGCAGCACCATGCGGCTCTACGTCAATGGCGTCGAAGAGAACTGGACGCCAGGGCCCGCGGCCATTGCGGCGAACCTCCTGAGTGTCGGCATTGCCGGGCAGGCCAACGGATCGCGCCGCTTCCGTGGCGACATGGACGACGTGCGCGTGTACAACTACGCGCTCACACCCGCTGAAGTGGCCACGCTCGCGAACAACGGTCCGGTGAAAGCCGACCTGATGGTCACCAAGAGCGACTCGGTGACGACGGTCTACAGCGGGCTGTCCACGGTGATCTACAACATTCAGGTCACCAACCTCGGCCCGAGCAACGTCGCGGCCGCCACCGTTTCGGACACTGTTTCCAGCAAGCTGACAGGTGTGACATGGACGTGCACCGCCTCAACCGGTTCGAACTGTACCGCGTCGGGCTCGGGCAGCATCAACGATCAGATAAGCCTCGAGGCCGGCGACAGTGCCTACTACACGCTCCAAGGCACAGTGTCCGGCAGCGCAACCGGCACGTTGAGCAACACGGTGACGGTAATCGCACCGGGCATCAACGATCCGGTGCCCGGCAACAACAGCGCGACCGACGTTGACACCATCGAGCAGGCCGTCGCCCCGTCGATCAGCGTCCAGCCGGCAAACGTCACGGTGACGCAGCCGAACTCGGCGACGTTCTCGGTGACCGCCTCAGGTACGACACCGCTGTCGTACCAGTGGCGCCGGAACGGTGTCGCCATTTCCGGCGCGATCAGCTCGTCGTACGTGCTGAATCCGACCTCGGCTGCCACCGACAACGGTGCGCTGTATTCAGTCGTCGTGTCGAACATCGCCGGCAACGTGACGAGCACGAGCGCGACGCTGACCGTCAACGTGATGCCGAGCATCACGACGCAGCCCGTGTCGGCCACCGTCACTGCGCCGAACCAGGCCACCTTCACCGTCGTCGCGGCCGGCACGGCCCCGCTGAGCTATCAATGGCGCCGTAACGGCGCGAACATCAGCGGCGCCACCAACGCGTCCTACGTCCTGAACCCGACCGCCGGCACCGACAACGGCGCCGTGTTCAGCGTCGTCGTGACCAACGTCGCGGGCTCGGTGACCAGCGCGAACGCCACGCTGACCGTTAACGTGACGCCCAGCATCACGACCAATCCGTCCAACGTCACCGTGACGGCTCCTGCAGCCGCAAGCTTCTCGATTGTCGCGGCGGGCACGGCGCCCCTCAGCTATCAGTGGCGGCGCAACGGCGTCAATATCAGCGGCGCAACCAGCGCGACGTACGTGCTGAACCCCACGGCTCTGTCCGACAACGGCGCCCAGTTCAGCGTCGTCGTGTCGAACGTGGCGGGAAGCGCGACCAGCGCCACGGCGGTCCTGACCGTCACATCCGGAGCGGCACCTCCGTCGATCACGACGCAGCCGGCGAACGTCACGGTCACTGCACCCGCCGCCGCGAACTTCTCGGTCGTCGCAACGGGTAGTGCCCCGCTCAGCTATCAGTGGAAGCGGAACGGGACGAACATCAGCGGGGCCACCAGCGCCAGCTACTCGCTCAATCCGACGGCGGCCACCGACACTGGCGCGCAGTTCACGGTGGTCGTGTCGAATGCCGCAGGCAGCGTGACGAGCTCGGTGGCAAACCTCACCGTCAACAGCTCCGGCGGTGGCGGGCCGATCGGGCCGATCTTCGACGTCCACTTCGACACCGGGGCCGATGGCTTCGCCTACCTCGACGACACGTTCAGAGGGACCAGCAAGCCGAACTACGCCAGCGGCAACTACATCGCGTCCGGGGCGTATACCGGGGGCGGGCTGCGGGTGCTGATTGGCGGCGTCAACAGCCAGAACATCCTCGACATGTCCGGCGGCTGGCGGCGCAGCTTCACCCTGGCCGCTCCGGCCGTGCTGACGCTCTCGTTCCGCTATCGCCTGACCGAGCAGAACACGTACCAGACCGATGAGTACAGCCAGGCGCTCGTCAGCCTGGACAACACGCTGCTCGGCATTGCGCCGAACGACTACCTCGCGCAAGTCGTCGGTGGCGGCCCTGTCTCGACGGGTTGGCAGCTCGTGCAGTTCAACCTCGGGACAGTGGCGGCCGGCACCCATACGATTACGCTCGGTGGCTTCAACAACAAGAAGTCGTATCCCGACGAGTTCGTCGAGATGTTCTTCGACGACGTATTCCTGTCCGACGTAGTCCCGATTCCGCCGAGTATCACGTCGCAGCCGTCCAACCTGACGGTGACGGAGCCTGGCTCGGCGAGCTTCTCCGTTACGGCCACCGGCGACGCACCGCTTGCGTATCAGTGGCGGCGCAACGGGGTCAACATCAGCGGCGCCACCAGCTCGAGCTACTTGCTGAACCCGACGTCTGCTGCCGCCGACACCGGCGCGCAGTTCAGCGTCCTGGTGGTCAACGGGGCGGGCTCGGCAACGAGCGCGAACGCCACGCTCACCGTGAACCCGCCGCCTGTGCCGCCGAGCATCACGACGCAACCGGCGAACCTCACCGTGACGGCCCCTGGCGCGGCAAACTTCTCGGTCGTCGCGACTGGTGACGCACCGATGAGCTATCAGTGGAAGCGCAACGGCGTCAACATCGGCGGCGCGACCAGCTCCGGCTACGCGCTGAACCCGACGGCTGTCGGCGACAGCGGCGCGCAATTCAGCGTGGTGGTCTCGAACGCGGTGGGCAACGTCACCAGCTCGGTAGCAACGCTCACGGTCAACGCGGCAGCGGTGCCGCCCAGCATCACGACGCAGCCGGCCAGCATCACCGTGACGGCGCCAAACGCGGCGAACTTCTCGGTCGCCGCGACGGGTGATGCGCCCCTCAGCTATCAGTGGAAGCGCAACGGCGTGAACATCGGCGGGGCCATCAGCTCGACGTACTCGCTGAATCCGACAGCGGTCGGCGACAGCGGCGCGCAGTTCACTGTGGCCGTCTCGAACGCCGTCGGCACCGTGACGAGCGCGATCGCCACGCTGACGGTCAACCCGGCGCCGGTGCCACCGAGCATCACCACACAGCCGTCAAACGTCACCGTGACCGAACCGGCCGGCGCGGGCTTCTCCGTCGCGGCCACCGGTGACGCGCCGATGAGCTATCAGTGGCGGCGCAACGGCTCGAACATCAGCGGCGCGACCAGCGCGAGCTACACGCTGAATCCCACGGCGGCCGCTTCGGACAACGGAGCGCAGTTCGATGTGGTTGTGTCGAATGCCGCCGGCAGCGCGACGAGCACAGTAGCGGCCCTGACCGTGCAGGGGGGCGGCGGCGGTGGTGGCCCGATCTTCGACGTGCACTTCGACGCCACCGCAGACGGATTCACCTACGCGGACGATCTCTTCCGAGGAACCAATCAGCCGAGCTACGCCGTCGGCGCGCACATCACCTCGGGCGGCTTCACCGGCGGCGCGCTGCGCGTAAACGTCGGCGGGGTCAACAACACAACCATCGTCAACATGTCGGGCGGGTGGCAGCGCAACTTCGTCCTGGCTGCGCCGGCGCCCATTACGCTGTCGTTCCGGTACCGGCTCACCGAATCGGCGGGCTATGAAGACGACGAGCTCAGCCAGATGCTGATGAGCCTCGACGGAGTGCTCCACGGCATCGCCCCGAACGACTACGTCGCTCAAGTGGTCGGCCAGGGGACGCTGACCACCGGATGGCAACTCGTGCAGATCAATCTCGGCACGTTGTCGGCCGGCAGCCATACGCTGGCGCTCGGCGGGTACAACAACAAGAAGACCACGAGCGACGAGATCGCCGAGATCCTCATCGACGATCTGCTTCTGACGTACGTGGCGCCCACGCCGCCGAGCATCACAACGCAGCCCGCCAACGTGACGGTCACGGAACCGGCCGCGGCCGGCTTCTCGGTCGTGGCGACGGGCGATGCCCCGCTCGGCTATCAGTGGCGTCGGAACGGTGTCGCCATCAGCGGCGCCACCAGCGCGAGCTACACGTTGAATCCGACCTCGGCGGCAGCCGACAACGGGGCGCAGTTCGACGTGGTCGTGTCGAATGTCGCCGGCTCCGTCACCAGCACGGCCGCGATTCTTACGGTGCAGAGCGGCGGCGGTGGAGGCGAAACCTCGCTCTTCGACGTCCACTTCACCACCGACGCGGATGGGTTTGCCTACCAGGACGATCTGTTCCGCGGCACGAACCAGCCGAACTACGCGGCCGGCAACTACATCGCCTCAGGCGGCTTCACCGGTGGCGCGCTTCGCGTATCGATTGGCGGCATCAACAGCCAGAACGTCGCGAACATGTCGGGCGGCTGGCACCGCAGTTTCACGCTCGGCGTTCCCACGGCCGTAACCCTTTCGTTCCGGTATCGACTGACTGAAACGGCCGAGTACGAAGAAGACGAGTTCAGCCAGATGCTGGTGAGCGTCGATGGCGCGCTCCATGGCATCTCCCCGAACGACTACATCGCTCAGGTCATCGGCGGGGGCCCCACGACCACGGGATGGCAGCTCGTGCAGATTAGCCTGGGGACGCTCGCGGCCGGCACGCACACCGTGGCGTTCGGCGGATACAACAACCAGAAGACGTATCCCGACGAGAACGTCGAGGTCCTCATCGACGACGTGGCCGTCATCGACTCGACGCCCGCGCCGCCGAGCATCACGACCCAACCGTCGAGCCTGACCGTGACAGCACCAAACGCCGCCGGCTTCTCGGTCGTCGCGAGCGGTGCGGCGCCCTTGAGCTATCAGTGGCGGCGAAGCGGCGTGCCGATCAGCGGCGCCACCGCGTCCAGCTATACGTTGAACCCCACCGCGCTGTCTGACAGCGGTGCGCAGTTCGATGTCGTCGTGTCCAACCCGGGCGGCACGGCCACGAGCGCCGCGGCCACGCTGACCGTGAATCCGGCTCCTGTGCCGCCGAGCATCACGACGCAGCCCGCGAGCCTCACCGTGACGGCACCGAACGCCGCGAGCTTCTCGGTCGTCGCCACCGGCGATGACCCCCTCAGCTACCAGTGGCGGCGGTACGGCGTTGCCATTAGTGGGGCCACGAGCGCCAGCTACGCGGTGAACCCCACCGCTGTCGCTGACAGCGGCTCCTTCGACGTCGTCGTCTCGAACGGCGCCGGTACGGTCACCAGCAACACCGCAACCTTGACGGTGAATACGACGCCGGTACCGCCGAGCATCACCACGCAGCCGGTGAGTCTCACTGTCACGGAAGCTGCTGCGGCCAATTTTTCCGTCGTGGCCACCGGCGATGCCCCGCTCAACTATCAGTGGCGGCGTGACGGCAGCGCGATCAGTGGCGCCACGAGCGCCAGCTACGCGCTGAATCCCACGGCAGTGGCCGACAATGGCGCCCTGTTCGACGTGATCGTCTCGAACGCCGCCGGCACGGTCACCAGCACCGTTGCCACGCTGACCGTGAATCCGGCGCCGGTGCCGCCCAGCATGACCACGCACCCGGCGAGCCTCACGGTGACAGCCCCGAACGCCGCGAATTTCTCGGTCGTCGCCACCGGCGATGCGCCGCTCAGCTACCAGTGGCGGCGTTACGGCGTCGCCATCAGCGGGGCCACGAGCGCGACCTACGCCGTGAATCCCACGGCGGTCGCTGACAGCGGCTCGTTCGACGTCGTCGTCTCGAACGGGGCCGGCACGGTCACCAGCAACGCTGCCACGCTGACGGTGAATCCGGTTCCGGTGCCGCCGAGCATCACCACGCAGCCGGCGAGCCTCACCGTCACGGAACCTGCTGCGGCCAATTTCTCCGTCGTGGCCACCGGCGATGCGCCGCTCAGCTATCAGTGGCGGCGGAACGGTCACCGCCATCAGCGGAGCGACCGAGCTCGAGCTACGCGCTGAATCCGACCGCGGTCGGTGACAGCGGCGCGCAGTTCGACGTCGTCGTCTCGAACGGGGCCGGCACGGTCACCAGCAACGTCGCCACGCTGACCGTGAACCCGGCGCCGGTGCCGCCGAGCATCACCACGCAGCCATCCAGCCTGACCGTCACGGCCCCCGGCGGCGCGACCTTCTCGGTCATCGCGACCGGTGATGCCCCGCTCAGCTATCAGTGGCAGCGCGACGGCGTCGACATCAGTGGCGCGACCAGCACCAACTACACCCTCGACCCGACCGCCGTCGCGGACAGCGGCGCGGCCTTCCGCGTGGTCGTCTCGAATGGCGGCGGCACGCTGACCAGCGCGGTCGCCGTGCTGACCGTGAATCCGGCACCCGTGGCGCCGAGCATCACCACGCAGCCGGCGAATCTGACGGTGACGGCCCCTGGCAGCGCGACCTTCTCGGTCGTCGCGACCGGTGACGCGCCGCTCAGCTATCAGTGGCAGCGCAACGGCGTCGACATCAGTGGCGCGACCAGCACCAACTACACCCTCGACCCGACCGCCGTCGCGGACAGCGGCGCGCAATTCAGGGTGGTGGTCGCGAACAGCATCGGCACGATTACGAGCGCGGCCGCAATGCTCACCGTGAATCCGACGCCCGTGCCGCCCAGCATTACGACGCAGCCGGCGAGCCAGACCGTGACCGCACCGGCGGGAGCCACATTCTCTATCGTCGCGACTGGTGATGCGCCGCTCGGCTATCAGTGGCGGCGCAACGGCAGCGCCATCAGCGGCGCGACCAGCGCCAGCTACGTGCTGGATCCGACCACAGTGGCCGATAACGGCGCGCAGTTCGACGTCATCGTGTCGAATGCGGTGGGCAGTGTCACTAGCGCGGTGGCCACCCTGACTGTCAATCCAGCGCCGGTGCCGCCGGGCATCACGACGCAGCCGGCGAACCAGACGGTGACGGCGCTGAACGCCGCGACCTTCTCGGTCGTCGCGACCGGTGACGCGCCACTCAGCTATCAGTGGCAGCGCGACGGTGCGGATATCAGTGGCGCCACCAGCAGCAGCTACACGCTGAATCCCACGGCCACGTCCGACAGCGGCGCGGCCTTCCGCGTCGTCGTCTCGAACGGAGCCGGCACGCTGACCAGCGCGGCCGCCGTGCTGACCGTGAATCCGGCGCCTCCGAGCATCACCGCGCAGCCGTCGAACCTCGCTGTGACCGCTCCTGGCGCGGCGACCTTTTCGGTCGTGGCGACGGGCGAGGCACCGCTGAGCTATCAGTGGCGCCGCAACGGCGCAGACATCGCGGGGGCATCGGGCTCGTCGTACACGCTCGACCCGACAGCGCTCGGGGACAGCGGCGTTCAGTTCAGCGTCGTCGTCTCCAACACGGGCGGCACTATCACCAGTGCGTCCGCTACGCTGACGGTCAACATCGCGCCCGGCATCACGACGCCGCCGGCGAACGTGACGGTGACCGCACCAGCCTCGGCCACGTTCACCGTGGTCGCTTCGGGCACCGCGCCGTTCACCTATCAGTGGCGACGTGATGGCGTCGCGATCGCGGGCGCCAACGGGGCGAGCTACATCCTGAACCCGACGGCGGGATCGGACGGCGGCGCGACGTTCGACGTTGTGGTCTCCAACGCAGCGGGCAGCGTGACGAGCGCGTCCGCGACCTTGACGGTGAACGTGGCGCCTGCCATCACGACGCAGCCGGCCAACCTGACGGTCACCGCGCCGGCCTCCGCGACATTCAGCGTGGTCGCGACAGGCACGTCGCTCACCTATCAGTGGCGGCGCAATGGTGCCGCCATCAGCGGGGCCACGAGCGCAAGCTACGTGCTCAACCCGACTGGCGTCACCGACAGCGGCTCGACGTTCGACGTCGTGGTCTCCAACGTGGCGGGCACCGTCACCAGCGCGGCCGCAACGCTGACCGTGCAGCCTGGCGGCACGGTCACGCTCATCGACGCGAACTTCAACACCGGCTCCGATGGGTTCGCGTATTCGGACGATCTCTTCCGCTCGACAGTGCAGCCGACCTACGCCAACGGGACACACCTCGCGAGCGGCGGTTTCTCGGGTGGCGGCATTCAGGTGCTCGTCGGCGGCGTCAACGGCCAGAACATCGCGAACATGTCGGGCGGCTGGCAGCACGGCTTCAACCTCGCCGCCAGCGGACCGGTCACGCTTACGCTGCGCTACAAACTGTCGATGGTCAAGTCGCGCACTGACCGGTTCGGACAGGTGCTGGCATCGATCGACGGCATCCTGAAGGGCATCTCGCCGGCCGACTACATCGTGCAGCTCGCGGGAACGGGAGGCGGCGGCACGAGCACGACCGAATGGCAGCAGGTGCAGATCAACCTCGGCACGCTCGCGGCCGGCAACCACACGCTGGCCCTTGGTGGTTTCATGACGAGGAAGTCCGCGACCGACGAGACGGCCGTGATTCTCCTCGACGATGTAGTGGTAACGGCAGCGCAGTAAAAGGGCTGAGGGCTTAGAGCTCAGGGATTAGGGATTAGGGATTAGGGATTAGGGATTAGGGATTAGGGATTAGGGATTAGGGATTAGGGATTAGGGATTAGGATTAGGGCTGAGGCTCACTCGCACACCATCGCGATCACACTTTCTGTGAAACGCGGCAGAACGGGAACATGTCTATTCGCATCGTGCGGCTGGGCAGTCCGCGACATCGTCGCGAGGGACTGCGCATCGGTACCGTGCGCCGTCCGCCGAGAGGTGTGCGCAAGTCGGCGTACGCGCGCGAAAACTGGTACGACATCTGGCTGCCGGCGCTTGCTCCAAGCGCGGTGTTGTTGCGCAAGACGAGAGTGCTTCACGACAAGTCTGGATGGAAAGCGTTCGAACGACGATACCGATCCGAGCTGAAGCAACCCGAACAGTCGCATCTCCTGGATATGCTCGCCGCCCTATCGCACCAGACTGATTTCTCCGTCGGCTGCTACTGCCAGGATGAGCAGCTGTGCCACCGATCGATCCTTCGCCAGGTGCTGCGCGCGCGTGGCGCGAAGGTCGAGGGACAATAGTCGGAAGGCGCCACGTCGACAGTCGGAAGGCGCAAGTCGACGGTCGGACGGCGCAAGTCATGAAAGATGGCGGACACGATCTTTCTCGACGTCTCGCACCCTCGACTGAGACAGGGACGCATAGAAGGATTTCGATTTCTCTGGGCGTACTACGTGAACGGCTACAGGCCCGACAGGCATTGCCAAGCCTGTTTCAAAGGCCGGCTTGCACGCGCGTTCTGCTCGCACACCGCGCGCAGTGGACACGTGATTGCGTTCGACTTGATGGCTCGATACCCGTATCTCTACATCTGCGGTGTCGCAGCCGGGGCGCGCCGTGAGCGGCGGCACAAGAACCTCCACTTCCCTCTCCAATACAAGGAAGGCCACGTCACCGAAGCGCACACCCACAACGGCTACGTCTTCCGTGCGCGCAACGCCGTGCCCGTGGCGATTCCCCCGCTGCCGCCAGGTTGGAACGGCATTCATGACAACGAGCATACGGGCTGCAGGAACTTTCAGTTCGCCGTCGCGGTGTTCGGCGACCCCGCACGGTCACGCGCAAGCGCGTGATCCTCTCAATCAGGTTGACGTGGGGAGGCGACGTCCAGACCCACAGCGCGCATCAGCGCCAGAGCGTTGCTCCGCGTGACTGGCCCATCCTTCATTCGATAGTCAAACGTAAGGGCATTTTCTTCGAACCGATCCTGAAAATGCACGTTGACGGCGCGAGGCGTCAGCTCATCGGCTATCGCGGTGAGCGCCAGGTCATGGGTCGTAATCAGTCCAATCGCTCCCCGATCGAGCAGGTCCCGAAGCACACCCGCCGCGCCCAGCCTCCGGTCGTGCGAATTGGTGCCGTGGAGGAGCTCGTCGAGAAGGAAAAGCAGTGGTACGGGACCAGCCGCAATATCCACCAGCATCCGGATCCGGGTGATCTCCGAGTAGAACCGCGAACGCCCCTCCAACAACGAGTCCTGGATCCGGAGGGTCGCGCCAACGGCCAGGGGCGTGAGGCGCAGCGACACGGCGCGCACCGGGGCGCCGGCCAGCGCCATGACGGTGTTGATGCCGACGGTCCGCAGCAGCGTGCTCTTTCCGGACATGTTCGAGCCGCTGACGACGAGCAGTTGCGTTCCGCCGGCGAGGCGGACATCGTTCGGCACCATCGCGGCACGAGGCAACAGCGGATGCCCAAGCTGCATGCCTTCGACCAGTGCGCCGGCTTGCGCTCCGTTGTCGGACGGCACAATCTCCGGGAAGGCATCGTCTTCGTGCTCGTATCGATAGCCGGCGAGCGAGCTGAGCGCTTCGAACTGCGCGATGCTTTCGACCCAGACGCGAACCTCATGGCCGTGCTGGCGGCGCCAGCGTTCGACCTCGAGCGCGACGTGGGGCCGGACAAGGAGCAGCAACGCGGCGACGATCGAGCGCAAGAGCGAGCACCCAATCCTGGCCGGAAGACGCACCGAACAGAAACAAACCCATGGGCACAACCGCGGTGTTCTGTGAGACTCGTGAATCTCGGACAACCTGTGTAGCCCTCGGATGATGCGTGAGGCTGGCGGACCTGAGCCGGTGAGGCGCGTGTGCAGCATGACGAGGCGGGTGCTCTCGAACGCGGCACGCTCGATGTGCGCCAGCAGGTTGACGAGCACGTTGAGGTCCAGTGATCGGTGGGTCAGAGGGTCGGCGATAAAGTCGGCGGCGGGGCCCGACGCTTCCGTCGAGAGGATCGCATTCATCTCGTCGCGGAACCGGCGAAGCGATCCCGCGTTCAAAACCAGGATGACGGCGACCGGCCACCATACGGACGTGAAAGCCAGATAGAGGGCGGCCAGCAGCGTGGCCACGGTGTAGAACCAGAGCACGGCCCGGAGCGTCTAGTGCGGCGGCATCGGCGATTCAGCCCAGTCGAGAAGCCGATCGGTGTGAACGCTCGCCCGCACAAGATCACCCGACACCGCGAGTTGCTCCCGGAGATCCAGTGCGCGAGCGAGCTCCTCTACAGCCGCCTGGCGCGCATGGATCTCTGGCGGATCCGCTGCCGCCGTAAGCCAGCCCGACAGCATGGCCTCTCCCGTCCGGGTTCGCGCGAGCGACAGCAACTCGAACAGTGAGCCCCGGCCGAACAGATCCAGATCGCCGGCATAGACGTGACGATCGTCGCGGAACCGCTCACCCGGCTCGCCGGTCCCGACCCAGCGGTCCTCCAGCCTCGCCTGACCGCGCTCGTAAAACGCGATGGCCCCGATCGCCAACTCCCGCTCGCGGAGGACCCGTTCGTGACGGCGAAGCAACCAGATGAAGACCGCACCTGGCGCGAGCAGCCACCACGGATTGATTTCACCGTGCCACGACAGCAGTGCGAGCCCCACTGCTGAGAAGAACGTCGCCAGTCGCGCGTGAGCGAGTCGCGCGTCGGACGCTGCCCTCGCATCGCGGACAGCGCGTCGAGCGTCGAGACGGGCCTGGTACTCGTGAACCGCCGATGAGGGCACGGCTCATTGTGGCGTATGTCGCGGTGACTGCCCACCGCGGTCCGGCTGAAGCCGGACACTGACGTACTGCGGCTGGTTGCGCGGGGCCAAGTAACACCGCGGCAGCAATGGACGCGTCATTGAGTGCGCGCCCTGCGCCTCGTGACTTTCGACTTTCGCCTGGAGACTCTCTCCCTACCTGCACATCCCAGAGCCGGCGTCGCGGAACGTTCCGCCGGCGACCGGAATGAACTCCCAATCGTAGCCGGCCCGGCGCAGCGTGAGCTTGAGCACGCCAAACGCGCCCGCATCTCCGCGCACCTGGCTGTTCGGCTGGATGCTCACAAACGGATCGATGCCCTTGCCGCCGGTCCCCACGATGAACTGACGAAAGCCGCGGTCCGGATCGGGCCGACCGTCCGGATTCTGAAGACCGAATCGCTCGTAGTCGTGATCGTGACCGTTGAGGACCACCTCGACGCCGCGTTCGTACAGAAGGCGCAAGACCGATCGCATCGTCGAGGCGTTGCCGTGCTCCCCGGAACTGAAGACGGGCTGGTGCCAGTAGGCCACCGCACACGCCGTCTTGTTCGCGTCGAGATCCGTGCGGACCCACTCGTACTGGGGCGTTCCCACCGAGGCCGGAACGTTGCTGTTCAGCGACAGGACGTGCCAGCCGCCCACGTCGAAGCTGTAGTAACCCACACCAGCGGCGCCGGCATTCGATCCAAAGTATCCGTAGTAACCCGACGCGCCCGCGGTGCGGTACTGCGTGATTGCCAGGCGACGGGCGCGTCCGGGCGAGATGTCTTCCCCAGGTCGGGTCGTAGCAGTCCCGGAATTGGCGAGCGGTCCCGCTTTCGTACACGTTGTCGCCAACCGTGAAGATGGTCCCATCGACGCGATCGAGCAACCGGGCAGTCGCCTCGTCGTTGTTGTTCTCGCAGGTCGAGATATCGCCGGCCCCAACCAGCGCACCCACGACCGGCCCTGGCCCGGAGTCGGGCTCTGGCACCGGTATCGGCACAGGCGGCGGGTCAGGTGATGTTGGAGACGTCCCGGCGACCGACGAGGTCGGTGAGAGTGGAGATACAGGCAGCGCCTGGTCGCCGCTGCACGCGCCCGCGCCGGCGCAGCACAGAACGGCGACCAGTTGCCTCAGAACGCGTTTGATGTCAAGCCACCTTGGCGATGCGCTCGATCTGGTGTTCTACGTACGGACCCTGTCGGGGGCCCGTGTTGTAGTGATCGGCGAACTCCCAGGTCAGCTCGCGCGCGGTGGGAATGTTGATCCACTTGCGCAGCAACAGGCGCTTGCGCTCGGGCTCGGCCCAGTCTTCGAAGGCATCGCGGTTGTGGAACACCGAGTAGTTGCTCATCAACAGCATGTCGCCCGGTTCGAGCAGCACTTGAAAGCTCAACTCCGGGAGCATCGAGAGCCTCGCCAGCTCGTTGACGGCGTCTTTCTCGATCTGCGTCAGCGGCGCCACTCCGGGCAATTGCTCAGAGGTGAGTATCGCCTTCTGGTTGAAGCGGCAGCTCAGCTTCCCGCGGTAATACGAGTAGACCGGCACCCGATGGGCCGTCATGTCGCGGTACCGCTCGGGGGGTCCGTTCCCGCGGATGTTGTACTGAAACCCGTTGTAGAGCGGCTCGAGGAACTCTTCGTGCTGCCGGAGGATCTCGTTGTAGATCGCCATCGAGCTCGCCAGCGTGTTCTTACCGCCGATCTTGGCCTGACGGACGCACAGCAGCGAGAGAATATCCGCCGAGTCGCAGTGAGGCGTCAGCTGCGCGTTCGTGTTGGTGCCCCGGACCTTGATGTCCTGGTAATTGTTGCCGTGGTCTTCAACACGGCCGATGAGCGTGCCTTCCGTGTCCTGGACCACCGACGTCCCGATGTGCGAAGAGATCCCGGCGTACAGCAGCTCGATCTGCTCGACCGTCTTCCCGCCAATCGGCAGGCCTTTCAGCAGCGTCAGGCCGCGGCCGTCCTCGATCTGATCGCGCATCGCCTTGACCAGCCGCCCGAACGCTTCGAGCGGGAAGTCCCTGGGCGTGATGTCGTCATGACGTTTCCCGGTACTCGATGCCCTGGCGAACGCCGATTCGATCTCCGCCGCTTCGCTCGCGTTCAGGCGGTAGATCCACGAGTCGTCTTTCGTCATGTCTGCCCCTTTCCAGGCAGACCGATCGGTCACGGGTCCAAGCAGCATGTCGGGCTTCGGCATTGTCATCCCTGCGCGTTGCGGCACCCGGGAGTGCCATCAGGTATCAGAGTTGGTGTCATCGCGGTCCCGCATCCGCTTTGACGGGAATCGGCGGGTTGCCCTCGACCGGGCATCCGCCAGCTTCGAGAAGCGTGTCGACCCATGCGTTGCTGAACTTCCCTTCGCGCCGGAGGTCGGCCAGGTAGTCCGCATTCGCGTCGCGGTACGCGTTCAGCCGGTGCAGCAGTTCGTGCGCGATGTCCTGCGGAATGATCACGACGCCAGCGGCATCGGCGACGATGATGTTGCCCGGGTTCACGACGACGCCGCCGCAGCACACCGGGTAGCCGATCTCTCCAGGGCCGCGGTGCAGCGGACCAACCGGGGTCGTGCCGCGCGCGAAGATCGGAAAGTCGAGCGCGCGGATCGCCGGCACATCGCGCACCAGCCCGTCGAGCACGAAACCCTGAATACCGCGGTGCTTGGCTTTGGTCGAAATGATGTCGCCGATGAGGGCGTTCATCTCCGACGCGTGCCCGTCAACGACGACGACATCGCCGGGCTGCGCGACGTCGAGCGACTTGTGGACCATCAGGTTGTCGCCCGGGAAGACCTTGACGGTCAGCGCCGGCCCGCACAGCGTGTGATGCTCGCCGGTCAGGCACCGGATGCCCGAGTCGACGGCGTAGAGACGATTGAGCAGATCCGAAATGTCCGGCGTGGCAAATTCAGAGAACTGCTGAATGAAGGCCGCAGGCAGCCGGGGAACGTCGGTGTTAACGCGAAACCCGGGTCCTGGGTGCATCTCAGCAGAGCGCGGCTTCTGGGCCATGTATGTTCGTCCTCTCCAAAGCGGCAACGGCTGCAACCTGCCTGCCGGTCGACACCGGTGCCGCCCCGCTCCTGGGCCAGCCTGTAACTACCTGCAAAGACTTGGGTTCCGAAACGGAATCGCTGGCAACTGCGACGACCGGCGTGGCAAATCACATTCGGGCGCGACAAAGGTCTGCGCCACCAGGACCTTTAGTCGCCGACGTCTCTACTTCACGAGCTGGCCGTTGACCTCGAAGGACAGCACGCCCTGATCGCTCGATGTGAGTGGCGTACTTCCGCTCGACGCGCTCGACGCGATCTCGACCCTGGTGTCCGCGCCGGCAGCCGACACCTTGACGTGCAGCGTCGTGTTGCGGGCCATGTTGACGAGGAGATGGCGCGAGCGCGGCGCCGCGGCTTTGAAGCGGTACGTCACGTCGCGAATGTCGTAGGTGCGCGCCGCCGTGTGGGCCGCCATGACCACCCATTGATTCGCCGCATCGCCGATATGCGCGCCCGTCGCATTGCCCGCAGCCGCATCCACGTTCGCGATCGGCGCCATCGCCGACAGCGTGTTCGCGTCTCCGATCTGAATCACATTGAGGAACACGTCGTAAGCCTGGCGCGCGGAGGGGCGCACTTCGACGCGGCCCCAGCCCAGGTATTCCCGTTCGGCCTGGGTCAGCACAGGTGCGCTCCACGGAGTGGTACCGTCGGCGTCTCCGCTCTGAAACTCCATGCCCGGCCCACCGAGAAAACTCACGACCGGGGCCTGCGGCAGCAGCGTTTTCATGTAGAAGCGGCCGTGCGTCGCGGCGGATTTGAACTCCTTGCCCTGCAAACCGTCGAACTTGTTGGTCAGCCGAATCGTGTCGCTGTCGTTCGAGAGCCACTGTCCCGGACGCGGCGTGCCGCCTGTGCCATTGACGAACTCCGGCTGCGTTGGCACCCAGATCTTCCAGATCTTCTCGTCGGTGTCCGGACTGGTGGCCGTGAAACGATCGAACACGACCACGAATTCCTTGTCGGCCGGCCCATGCAGGTAGATGAACTCGCGCTGCGACGCCGAGGCCGACGGGCTCCACATCGGCAGGTTGTCGTAACCGACATAGTCGAATCCCCTGCCGTTCAACACCGCCGCCGTCACGGTACCGGCCGTGCCAATACGCTTGATCCCGCGCGCGCCGAAGAAGGGATCGACCTTCTGTCCACTGGTGAAGCTGAGTCCGGGATCCGACGCGCCCTTGTGCAGGCTCACGATGTTCTCGAACACCGAGCCCTTGTTGGGACCGCGCGTCAGCACGCCTTCACCGCTCTTGGTGTTGCCGGCCTGAAGAATGAGGTTGCCGAACTTGTGCACGCTGAACGTGCCGTACTCCGGCGTGTCGTGGCCGTACATGGTCAATTCCTGGCCGTAGAAGATCACCTGCGAGTCCGACGCGCCGTAGCCCGACCGCATGACGTGCTGGCCAAGACCGAACTCGACGGCATGAGGAATCTCCATCGCCGTCGGAGACTTCGCCTGCACCTCCCGATCGCCGAAGAGGAACCAGTAGAGCACCGCGTTGGACCAGCCACCGCCGTACTCGGTCATCACCAGGTTGCAGTCGCGCGCCGTGTTCTCGCGCGCCCACTTGGCGAGCGCGGCATTCGGATGGCCGGCGCGCCGCAGCATGCCGGCATTCAGCATCAGGTTCTTGCAATTGGGGCCGGCGACGCCTTCCGAAATCGTTCCCCACCGATCGTAGACAGGCTGCGCGAGCCGCGAATGCGGCCGCGTGTTGGCTTCCACGAATACCGGGTACTGGGAAAAGAACGGCATCGTGGCGATGTAATCGACGCCGAGCGCGGGCGAAAACATCGAGACAGGAATGCTGAGCGTCACGAACGCTCTGCTGAAGTACCCGCCGGATCCTTCGTGCCATCCCGTGCCGGGCCCGTAAAAGTAGTTCAGCTCGGCGAAATAGCGGTCCAGCCAGATCGACGTGAACGCCTGCAGCATGTCTGCCTGCAGCCCCGCGTCCGGATACGGGTCGCCGTGGAATCCGACGATGCCGAGCACGTCTTCCACGTCGTTCGAGGCCGGATCGTTGCCAAGCATGTCTCTGCCGTCGATCCGCAGCGTCAGCAGATTCCGGTTTTCGTATTTCTTCTTGTACGCCGCGACGTAGGCGTCCACGATGGCGTGACGATCGGCGTCCGACAGATGGGGATAACACCAGTCGTAGGTCGTGATCGCGGAGAGATACTTCGGAACCGGATAGCCGGTGCTCAGCGCACCGCCTGTCTGCCCCTGCGCCATGGCGATCGCCGGCAGAAGCTGTCTGGCCGACTCGATGGCTCGATCGCAATACGCGCGCGACGTCGTCAGCGGGGCCTTGAAGTGGAACCCGCGGCGTGCCATTTCCTCGGGATCGAGCGCCGCCACGAACGCGAAGTTGAAACCGGCCCAGTTCACCTCGATTTTCGCGGTCCGCTTCGGCAGGGCCCGCGTGTCGTTCAGGAGGTCGATGAACGACTGAAATTCCCCGCGGTAGTGCTTCGCGATGCGATCGCGCAGCGCCGGCAACTCCTGCGACGTCATGAAGAGCCGCGGATGATCGGGACGAATCGTCGGTATCTTTGGTGCCGTCGATGTCGGCGTCGGGCGCGTCTGGACCGGCGCAGGTGCCTGGCTGACAACGGGAATCTGCAGGCAGAGCGCGATGGCGCACGCGACGAAAGCCTTCATGACGTTCTCCCCCACTGCTCCGCTGGCGATACGCGCGGCTTGGACTGGTCGGCGATGGCGCGAATGACGATCTCCGCATTCCGCTGCCAGTTCCGCACCCGCACAATCTTGAGGCGCGCCTGTCGCCCGAGCCGCCCCCGCAACGCCTCATCCTCTGAAAGGCGCCGCAGGACGGCCACCAGGGCTTCCTCGTTGTCGGGTTCGAAGAGCAGCCCGTCAACCCCGTCGTCAATCAGGTCTTCGATGTTCCGCGAGCGTGGTGCGACCGTCGCTCGCTCCATCGCCATGTACTCCAGCAGCTTCATGGGCGAGGCGATGCCGGTCCGGTCGGCCGACGACACGGCCACGTCGACGGCGCCGACATAGCGCATCACATCGGCGTGCGACACGCGGCCGGTGAACATCACACGGTCCCCGAAATTGAGGCTCTGAATCACGGCGTCGAGGCGGTTGCGGTCGGGACCGTCGCCGATGATGAGCAACTTGAGACCCGGCACCCGCGCGACGGCGCGAATCAGCAGCTCCACGCCATGCCACTCGCGGAGTATGCCGGCCCATCCGACGATGACCGAGTCGCGCCACGCCAGTTCTTCACGCATATTGGCGCGCAGCTCGGCCCGCGGCCTGAAGAGATCTGGATTCGCGCCGTTGGGCAGCACCATGACGTTCGCACGATTCTTCGAGAGCTCGCGCACGTGTCCGGCCAGCGGCGTGGAGACCGCGGCCACCACCGATGCCTGGGTCACCGCCACGCGCTCGAGGAACCGGGAGAAGCGCCTGAACCGCAATTGCTCGAACCGCGTGTGCTGGTCCGAGGCGTACAAGCGATTCACTTCCAGGAGCAGCGGCACACCGTGATGCCGCGACGCAAGCACCACGCCGACGTCGTTCAGCGCGTGCCGTTTGTAGACGAAGTCGGGCCGGTGCTTGCGCAGCGCCCGGCCGAACGTCACGTAATCGACAATGCTCGACGCGGCCGCCGCCAGCTCGAACACACCTTTCGGAAGCGAAGCCTTGATCCGTTTGAAGAATCCCTCGTGCCCGCTCCCCCGGCTTTCCCCGTGGGCCATCGCCTGCACGATGACCTCGTGACCTTCCGCGCGGAAGGCCTCGATCATCTCGAGGATGTGGATGCCCTCGGCCCCGTCGGCCAGTGTGCGATGGTGATAGAGAATCTTCATGATGCCGCCAGCAGCGTGGCCTCCTCGTGCAACGTATCGCGGATAGCGACCGGTGGAATTGCGTCGATGGCCGCTTCGCGATCCGACAGCACGTCGAGGACGGCATCCGCCATCGACTGGCCATCGGTGGGCGCGTAGTTGATCGTGCCCGCGGGCCGCGTCCCGTTCTCGGCCGCCACGACCGGAATGCGCATCGCCAGCGCTTCGAGCACCGACGAGGCCACGCCGTCGCTCGTCGGCGTGCGCAGGTAGAGCGACGAGCGGCGCAAGGCCGTCAGGAAGCGCTCGTGCGGTAGGTCGTCGACGATGCAGATGCGGTCGGCGAGGTCGTGCAGCGCGATCAGCCGCTGGACCTCCTTCCAGAGCACCGGATTGATGTCGCCCGCGACGCCGCAGATGACGAGACCCACGTCGGACCGGCGCGCGGCCACACGGGCGAAGCCGTCGACCAGCGTCTCCAGATAGAAGCCCTCGCGGACGCGCACGTACGTGAACACCACGGAGTCATAGCGCTCGTAGAACGCCTCGATGCGGTCGTCGAGCGACTCGGCCTGCGCATCGAGATACTGACGGCTGAATGCGGGAATGGGATGGATCTTCCGGGCCGGTACCCGGTACTCCTGGATCTTCGCCTTGACCGCTTCGTTGTTGCAGATGATGGTGCGCGCCATCGTGAACATGAGCCAGAAGACCGGGCACAGCATCGGCGCCTGCGATCGCGGGAAGTACACCTGCTTCACGCCCGCATGAAACGTCAGCACCGAGCGCCGGCCGAACAGAAGATTCAGGACCTGGGCGGCAATCGTCAGGACGAGGCCCTTCGGCGTCGATCCGTTGATGTGGACGTGGGTGGTAAATCCCGCGCGGCAGAACCTCCACACCTTGCGCACGTAGTCGCCGGCGCCGAGCACGGTTTCGTACTCCGAGCTTGGAATGTTCCGGCTCTTGCCGATGTTCAGCACCACGCATTCATGGCCGTTGGCTTCCAGGTGCTGTTTCAGAAACTCCACACGGACACCCCATCCCGCCCTCGGGGGCGGGTAGGACGTAATTTCGAGAATCCTGGCCGGACGCATCGGTCTCGCAGCGCTCATGTCGTCTCTTGTCCCCGCAGTCTCAGGTCCTTGTGCAATTCGTCGACGAGATAGTTGAGCTCTCGCCGGTGGCGGTAGCCGACCCACCAGTTGAATCCCCGGACGTGCCACGACGCCTGGGGCGAGGTCTTCAGCAACCCGAGCCAGTGGCACAGCAGGTGCTGGATCAGAAAGAGCCGGAACATCGGGTCGTCGTCACGGAGCGACGGGTCGTAGCCGTTCAGCAGCGCCCGGCGCAGGCGCGCGACGGTCGACGGCAGAAACCACGGCTTGAGCAGGAGCAACCCGAGCTGATGGTAGAGACGGCTCACGTCGTAGTACGTCGAGCCGATCCCGAAGCGCGAGAAATCGATGGCAAACAGACGGGTGCCATCGAACATGATGTTGCTCAGGCTGAAATCACCATGAATGGTCGTCACCTGAAGCCTGGACTCGGGCAAGCGGGCTTCGGTGAAGACCTCTTTCACCCTCGCGCGCCAGTGCGCGTTCAGCCCGTACGGCCCGAGATCGGAAATCCGTCTCAACCGCACGTCGACGTAGTCGGCCATGTCGCTCAGCGAGAACGTGCGGCCCTCCACCTCCGTGCCGTCCTGCAGCACGCGCAGCCAGCGCCCGGCCGCGTGAAACGCCTGTTCGAGGTTCGCGAGCGCCGCGGCCCGGGGGACACCGCGCGCCGTGCGCGTGGCAAGCCCTTCGAGCGTCTCGCCGCCCACCTCGCCCCAGACGAGCGCCGGGATCTCGGGGTAGAACGCCACGACCTCCGGCACGCTGAGCTCGGATTGATCCTTCAGCGTGAAGGCGAGCGCCTCGGCAGCCGCCATTTCCAGCTTGAGCCGCGGTATCCGCCGATCGGTCTTGCCGGCCGTCAGGCGGGGAATTTTCACGATGACGCGCCGCGTCGTCGACGCGGATTCGCTCTCGATGCGCGCCACATACGAAAACGGACGCGTGACGACCGAGAGCACGCGCGTCACGACGTTCCGTCCGGGGAACGCGAACAGCGGATCGCCCTGCAGTCGGGCAAGGGCCTGGTCGATGACGGCGGTCGGATGCTCAGACATGATTCGAAGCCGCCTGGCGGCTGGTGTGTACCACCATTTCAAGGGACTCCCGGATGCGCGCGCAGAACCACCGGTCGAGATACCAGCGCTCGACCATCGGTTTCGCGCCGATGCGGCGTACGCACGTCTGCAAGGTCGACGCGATCGTCGTGCGGCTCCAGGTGCGGCGCCGGCGCATCCACTTTTTCATCAGCGCTTCGACCATGAACAGCCCGAGCAGCTGTGGCGGCTGGCCCGGAAAATAGGCGCGCAGGAACGTCTCGGCGTAGCGGCGCCCGCGCTGGGTGTCGAACCAGGGATGCCCGAGCTTCAGGACGCTCAGCTCGACGAGAAACGCGGCCACATCGACATAACACGGGCCCGTGTGCACGTTGCCGAAATCGAAGACCTGTATCGAATCCGGGCCGGCCCAGATGTGGCGGAGCTTGTAGTCGCCATGGAGCAGCGAGTACGGCACTTCACGCTGCCGGCACGAGCGCGCGAGCCTGACGGCCTCGCGAAGCAGCGGATCGAGGTGCCGATCGGCGACGCCGAGCGCGAGCAGCTTCTCGCGCCGCGTGTTCAACCGTGCCTCGAATTCCCCCTCGGTCCACACGCGGGGACGTGCGGTGTGGATTTTTTCGTGAAACGCGCGCAGCCACTGTCCGCAACGGCGGAACGCCGCAAGGGCCTCCTCTTCGTTGGTCCGCGCGAGCACGCCGAGGTCGATGCCCGAGGCTTTCTCGATGACGACGGCGTTGAGCTCTTCGCAGTGGTCGAGCGCGCGAACGACGCGCAACCCGTTGTCGCGCCGCTCGAAGTAGCGCTCGGCCCGCGACAGCTCGTCGAATTCGAGGCGCAGCAACTGCGGCGCCTGGGTGACGTCTTCCGGCCGGTACGCGCCAAACTTCGAATCGCGTCTCACCTTCACCATCACGAATTCCGAGCGCGGACGGCCGAACTTGAGCTCGTACTCGAACATGACGGAAAACCCGCGCTCGACCGTGCGATGGCACACAATCTCCGGCGCCGGTCGCGTGGCGAGCGACGGGTAGTACTTCGGCCAGCACTTTTCAATGCGGGCGCGGATCTTCTGTTCGAGGTTGTCGTCGGCCTGCGCGGGATCCGTCGCGAGATGATCCTGCGCGAGCCGTTGCGACACCAATCCGGCCATTCACGTCCTCCGCCCATCGAAAAAGGATCCCGGAACCGTTTTTAGTTCACGAGACTTGCGTACAGCGATTCGTACGCGCCGATCATCCGCCGCAGCGAAAAGGCCTCTTCGACACGCCGGCGTCCTCGCGCCCCGATCTCGTACCGGCGTGACCGGTCGTTGACGAGCGCGAGGATCGCGTCGGCCAGGTCGCGAGGCGACCGTGGCGGCACGAGCATCCCGCAGCCCGGATCGTTCAGAATCTCGACGTTGCCGCCGACGCGGGTCGCGACGGAGGGCACGTTGGCCGCCATCGCCTCGAGCAGCGCGAGCGAAATGCCCTCCGATACGCTCGACAGCACGAACACGTCGAGCGCCGGCAGCAGCCGGGTCGCGTCTCTGCGAAACCCGGGAAAATGCACGATCGACTTCAGCCCGAGCCGCTCGACGGCCGCTTCCAGCTCTTCCTTCTGCGGACCAGCGCCCATCAAGACCAGCCGGGCCCGCGGCGTCTCCTTCGCAATGAGCGCCATCGCCTCGAGCATCGTCAGCAGGTCCTTGACCGGCCGGAAGACGGCGACCGTGCCGATGAGCACGTCCGAGGGCTCGATGCCCAGCTCGCTCCGCCAGCGGGTGCGAATCTCCACACCTTCGTCCGGTGCGGGCACGCGCACGCCGTTGTGAACCACGGACACGCGGGACGGCGACACGTGCCACTTCTGCGTCACCATCTGCGCCACTTCCCGCGAGACGGTGGCCACCCGGGTCACCCCCTGGCAGGCGACGGCCTTTACTACCGTCCGGAGCCGGCTGCGCAGGTGATCGGGCGAATCGCTGAACCCGTAATCGAGCCCATGCTGCGTGTGCAGCACCGGCGTCATGCGCGCCAGCTTTGCGGCCAGCACCGTGTCGACGAGGCCGCCCCAGTTGTGGCAGTGGGCGACGTCCACGCGGTGTTCCCTGAGGATCGCGGCGAGCCGGAACGGCGCCGTCGGATCGTTGCCCGTGTTCTTGAGCGGTCCGATCACTGTGATCCCGCGCTCGGTCAGCGGGTCGGCCAGATAGCCGGTCCGCTCGAGACAGACGACCGTGGGATGGAGTCCCACATCCGCCATGCCGATCGCCAGATCCACGACACACTGCGCGGCGCCTCCACCCAGCAGCCGCGGCACAATGACACCAATCCTCATCCGGTCGCTCACGCTCTCCCGCTATGCGCTGTTACTGATAACCGACGGGCTCGCCGGATGCTCCGGTGAGTACGCGGTCGGACACGGCGACGCGCCCGGTCAACCATGCCGACAGGGATCGCATCCACGGCCAGAACCCCGAAACCTGGGCGACGAACAGCTGCGGCGTATGTCCACGTCCGATGTTCACCCGTCTCAACGCGAAACCGTCCGTCCGCTCGTCGTTGACGCCGGCGATCTGCGAAACGGCCGCCACGTATCCGGCCTCGCGCAGGCTCGCTTTGTCGCGCTCGTCGAAATCGTCGGCCGTCCCGTTCGGATAGCTGAACAACGTGCACGGCATGCCCAGCTGCCGCTCGATCTCCTGCCTGGACTCCACGACTTCAACCCGACGCCGGTCGTCGTCCAGCGACGACATGATCGGGTGCGCCACGGTGTGCGACCCGATCGTGATCCCGCCGCGGGCCAGCTCGCGCGTCTCGCTCCACGTGAGAAACGTGTAGCGGTCCGCATCCGGCTCCTGGCGCGGTTGGTCCGAATCACACCGGTTCTCCAGCACCCGGATAGCCTCGTCACGCTGATGGGACGGCAGCGACTTCAGCCGCTTCATCTCGCGCCTCGAGGTCTCCTCGGATACCTTCGCAGCCCGGAGCATCCGGCCCACATGCTCGGTCCAGAGCAGTTTCATTCCGTGACCGATGTGACCAGTCGTCACGAAGATCGTGGCCGGCACGCCGAACCGGCGCAGGACCGGAAACGCGTAACGCAGGTTGTTCTGGAACCCGTCGTCAAACGTCACGACCATCGAATACTGCGGAAGCGGTCGACGGCTGCGCAGCAGTTCGACGGCTTCTTCCAATCTCAGACAACAGAAGTGTTTCGCCAGATAGCGCATCTGCCAGGCGAACATTTCCTGGTCGACGACGTTCCTCGCCTCGCCACCGTCGATGTCGCTCGTCGACGGAAGCACGCTGTGATAGGTGAGGATGATCAGACGGTTCCGATTCAACCATCGGAACATCCTGAACACGCCCAGCAGACGCAGCAGTCCGACACCGCACTCCTTGCATGCGGAGTGCGCCAGCGCTCGTAGTGATGACGGGAAAACCAGATTCCTCCGGAAACGTAACTAAGCAAGGGGATTGCCACGGAGCGCAAGCGGGAAGCGGCGCAAACAGGCCAAAAGGTACCTGTTAGGGCGACAAAAGTTCGCGTGGGTGCGGTCTCTGCTCAATCCGGGATCCGGGACGGAGACTAACGTCTCGCAGTCTGCCTCGTGGAATAGGCCTTTCCTCACACTTCGCGGGGTGGTTTCGATTTTGCAGTTTCATCGGGTCGCCGACACGGCTTTCAAATATGTCATCGTCGACGTTTCGATTCGTTCACGCAGCTGATCTGCACCTGGATACGCCGTTCCATGGACTTCGGCATGCGCCACCCGCATTCACGCATGCGCTCGGGCAGGCGCCGCTGAAAGCCTGGGACGCGCTGGTCCAGATGACCATCGATCAGGAGGCGGCCTTCCTACTCGTGGCGGGCGGCATCTGCGAAGGCGGCGAACGGGCGATTCCGGCGCAACTCCGTTTTCTCGAAGGCCTGCAACGGCTTGCCGCCGCGGGCATCCGCACGTTCATCGTGCGGGGAAGCGACGATCCGGCGGACCGGTGGCCGGCCATTCAACGCTGGCCCGAGGGCGTCCATTGCTTCGGCGCACACGCACCGGAATCCATCGCGGTCAGGACCGCCGGCGGGCACATGGCGACGATCCACGGGATGAGCCATTCCCCCGACCACTCGATGAACCGCATCGGCCGGTTCAAGCGAGGGCCGGAAGCCGGGATTCACATCGCGCTGTTCAATGGGAGCGTGAAGACCGGCGACGCGGCTCCGGGAGATCACTACTCATCACACGATCTACAGGCGGCCGGGATGGATTACTGGGCCCTGGGGCACGACCATCGGTACCGCCAGGTTTCGGCGGGCCGTCCATGGATCGTGTATCCGGGCACGTTGCAGGGCCGCACACTCAAAGGCGATGACACGGGACCCAAAGGGGCTGTCGTCGCCACCGTTTCCGATGGCGTCGTCTCGAGCGCCGTCCACCACGAGCTCGATGCGATCCGGCTGCTGCGAACGCAGGTGGATGCATCCACACTGGCGGGCCAGACAGATTTCCGGCGCGCGCTTTCTGCCTCGGCGCCGCGCTTCCGCGAGGAGGGCGCGGGTCGCACCGTCATCGCATCGTGCGATGTCTTTGGACGGCGTCAGGGCTGGATGGGACCACAGCTCGCCGACGGCGTCTGGGACCGTGTGCTGGACGAGGTCCGGCAGGAACAGAGCGCCGGCGAGGGCTTCATCTGGTGGGACAGCGTGGTCGATCTCACGGACACGCGCGAATCCCAACCCCAGAGCGACGCCTCCATGTACGTGCATCAACTGGTCGAAGTCTTCAGGCGGGCGCCTGCCGGCCTCGATCGCCTGCTTGCCGATCACAATGTTGCGCCCGGTTTCTCTCCGGCAGGACATTCGCCGCTCGACTCGGTCGAGATGAATGCTCTGCTGACGAAAGCCGAGCGTGTGGCCCTCAGCCTTCTTGAGCCGAACGAGCCGTGAAAATACAAGGGTGGTCTGTCGAACGTTTCGGGGCATTGCGCAACTACGAGGTTCGCGATCTGCCGGATGGTCTGACGGTGTTCTACGGACCGAACGGCGCGGGCAAGAGCACGCTCGTCGCGTTCATCCGGCAGATGTTGTTCGGATCGACGCGCGCGGAGGCGGACGGGCGCCCGGGGCTCGCGCGGGACGGCTGGGCAGGACGACTCGAGTGCGCGAGATCCGGGAGCACGTACACGATTGCGCAGAAATCGGATCGGCCTTCGACCATCACGCGTCATGACGGCGGAGACGCCGGTCCCGCCGGGCTGGACTATTTGTTCGGCGGACCCGACGACCGCTCGATTGGTTCGCTCCTCACGTTCGACATCAGCGACCTGCAGACGTTTCCATCGCTCGCGTCTCCCGCGATTCGCGATCGAATCTTTCCGCCGGGGGCCGCGCGCAACCTTCGAGCGATTCAGCGCGCTGTCGACGCGATTCAGATCAGGAAATCCGAGATCGCCCAGCGAGGCACCGCCGGGCGTCAGAAGCCATCAACGGCGCCGGTCGAGCTGCAGAACCGCATCGACCGATCGACCCGTGCGGCGGCCCGGCTCGGACAGCTGGTGCAGACGCAGGCGCAGGCGCAGCTCACGTTCGATCACCGCAGCCGCGCCATTGCCGATCTCAAGACCGACAGCGCGAAGTACGACGCGCTGACAGATCTGGCCCCCATGTGGCAGGAGCTGATCCAGGCCCGGCGCGAGCTCGACGCTCTGGATCCGATCGACCAGTTTCCAACCGATCCCGAGCGACGGCTCGAACAGGCGGTCGCGGCACGGCAGGCCGCCGTACGGACCGTGGCACAGCTCGCCGGGCAGGAACCGTCTCTGCGGGGCGAGGGCTCGGTCGTGCCCGACGACAAAGGCCGCGAGCCTTCAGGTGCCAGCGACGGCCGCTTCAGCGCTGTCGTGCGGCAGCAAGTGCGACTGCAGGATTCGCTGGACGCGGGTCAGGAAGACTCGACCGGATGGCAGCGGCGTCTCAAGGAAGCCATGGACGCCGTTCGCGAGAGCGAACGCCGATTCGAGGCCACGTCGCGGACCGTTCGCGAGCTCGAGACCGCTCGGGCCGAGGTGTCGGCGACAATGAACCGGCCCGAACCGCCCAACATCATCACGCTCGACGAAGAAGCCAGGCTCGTTCAGCACGTGCGCACGACGCTGGCGGGGCTGGCCAGCGATCAGAGCTTCACCAAGCGCTGGCAGGATCAGATCGCAGAGCGGAGCGGAACTATCCGGATCCTCGAAACGGACATCGCGGCGATCCCGTCGAACTTCCTGTCCTATATGGGGTGGCTGGCGGCCATTCTGGGCAGCGCGGGCAGCGTGTGGCGCTTCGTCGAGCACGACATCCCCGGCTTCGCGATTCTGGCCGGCGGCGCGATCCTCTGTGCGATCGGGTCCGCCGTTCAGGGCTCGCGCCGCACGCAAGCGTTGGAACACGACGCGAACCGGCGCGACCAGCTCGGCAACGCTCGAGAGGAGCTCGAACGCGCCTGTCAGAACCTGCTCCATCACCAGGAGCGCGCGTCGCGACGGCGTTTCGATATCAGCGTCGACAGCGTGCGCCTGGGCCTGCCGCCCATGCCGACCGACCTCCAGCTCAAGGAGCGCGAGGCCGAGCTCGAGGCGCAGCGGCGCCAGCGCGCCGAGTGGGACAGCGCGCACACCTCGCTCACGGACAACCTCTCGACGCTCGCCAGGAACGAAGAATTGCGGCGCCAGCATGCCCAGGCGTTGGTGGCCGCCCAGGGTCACGAACGTCAGACGTTGCAGCAGTGGAATCAGTGGAAGGTCCATGCCGGTCTGGCCGAGGTGGCCACCACGACGCGCAGCGGAGGCGAAGCTGTCCGCAGCGAATCGGAGCTGCTCGAGACATGCCGGCTGTTGCGCAGCCAGATCGCGGAGTGGGAACACAACGCCACGGAATGGAACACGCGTGCGCGCGCGGCACTCGTCGGCATTGCGCCGGAGTCCGAACGATCGCGCGAGGCAGAGTCTGCCCGATCGGGTGGCGTCATGGTTGCGCAGGCGCCCACAGCGACCGAGCAGTCGCCCGCGTCTCCCGCGCTGCAGGCCGCACGCCGCCGGTTGCGGCAGTGCGAAGACGCCCTCACGCACCTCTTCTCGCAGGCCGGCGTGGCCGACGAGACGACCTTCCGCGCACGACTGGGCGCCTATCGCCGGCGCACCGCGCTGACGCAGACGATCCGATCCTGTGAGGCTCGCTTCAGCGAGCGCCTCGGACGCGAGCCCGCGCCCGATCTCATCAAGCGGGAGCTCGCCGAAGGGCGAGTCGAAGAATGGCGCCAGCGGGCCACCCGATCGAACGCCGAGCTGTCGAACCTCGAATCCTCGCGTGACGAGGCCATGCGGCAGCTCCGCCAGCTCGACGCCGAGATTTCCTCGGCGATGACCGAATCATCCGAGCTTCCGGGGCTCGAAGCGGAACGGTCGGGCCTGGCCGCCGAAGCGCTGGCGACCGCCCGGGCGTCGCGCACGCTGGCCGTCGCCGGCTCGCTGCTCGAGGACGCCCGTCGTCATCTCGAGCGCGAGTCTCAGGGACCGGCGCTTCGCCGCGCATCAGAAGCGCTGGCGGCCATCACGTTCTCGCGGTACGAGCGGCTTGCGGCATCCGAGGATCAGCGCGAGCTTGTCGTGCTCGATACGAGAAACGGATGGATGCCCGTCAACCAGCTGAGCCGCGGCACAGCCGAGCAGCTCTACTTCAGTCTCCGGATCGGTTTCGCCGAAGAATCGGCGCAGCGCGGTTCGCGATTGCCGATCGTTATAGATGATGTGCTCGATCATTTCGATCCGAAGCGAAGCCAGGCGATGGCGCGGCAGATTGTCGAGCTGAGCCGCAACCACCAGGTGTTCGTGTTCACGCGCCGGCCGGAAACCTCGGACATGCTGCGTAACATGGACCCCACGGCAACACTCATGGCTATGCAGGAGTTGTAACGATCGAGCAACAAGGCGCGGAACTTATCCCGCAGGAAGGAACTCCGACAAAAGACATCCCGATCGTGGAATTTTTGTCGCAAAGTACGTAACTTTCCGCGAAAAAGGCAGGCACGAGGGTTGCACAACGCCCCGGCATGTCTTTACAAGCCTCGTCCATCTGCATCCACACGCACGACCGGCCTGTTTCGCTTGCGGCACGTCTGCCGCTCCTCGTCCGACTGTTCCTGCTCTTCGCCGCATGGCTTGGCGCAGGCCAGACGGTGAGCGCACAGGAAATCTGGACCGTGCTACCAACAATCACAGACTTCAAGAACACGGAGGCCAAGCCTCAATCGAAGGTCTGGTTCCACGGCCACACATTCTGGACCGTGCTCGCAGGCGGGAGCGGCGTCCATACCGGTACGTGGCTGATGCGACTGGAACCGGATAACACATGGGCCTACGTCCAACAGCTTTCGACCAACACCGGCACGAAAGCGGACGTCAAGCAGGTGGGCGATGTCGTGCACATCGTGATGCACAACTCGGGAGCCAGCCTGCTCTCGCTTCAGTACGTCGCCGCTTCGAGAACGTACGCACCGTGGAGCACGCGCCCGACGCCCACACCGATATCGCTGGGCGAGACGGGCACCATCGACATCGACTCGACGGGCCGGATGTGGCTCGCGACAGAGTCTGCCGCGGGGATTCTCGCCTACTACAGCGACTTCCCGTATTCCGCGTTCGCCGGTCCCGTTGTGGTCGCGAGCGGCGTCAACTCGGACGACATCGGGGCGATCGTGGCGCTGCCGAACAACACCATCGGAATGTTCTACTCGGATCAGAACACGAAGCGGTTCGGCTTCAAGTACCACATCGATGGCGACGACCCGGCGATCTGGTCGAGCGATGAAGCTCCCGGCGCCGCCGCGGCTGTGGACGGCGACGGCCTCGGACTGGCCGAAGATCACGTGCACATCGCCGCCGGTGCAGACGGAACGGTGTTTGTCGCCGTCAAGACCGGCTACGCGTCTGTCAGTCTGCCCACCATCGGGCTGTTCGTTCGACGGCCCAATCTCGTCGGCCCGGGCGGCACGTGGGAGCCACTGCACTATGTCGACACGGTCGGCACGCGGCCGATTGCAGAGTTGAACGAAGAACTGCAGACCATTCGCGTGTTCTACACCTCGATGTCGAATGGAACGGTTTACTTCAGAGAATCACCTCTCTCGGCGATCAATTTCGGACCGATCGAAGAAGTGCTGTCAGCAGGTGGGTTCAACGACCTCACCAGCATGAAGGCCGCATGGGAGGGTCGCCTCCTGATCCTCACCTCGAATATTGCCGGGACCACAGGCGTCGTGATGCAGCCTGATCCTGGCATCGTCGCTCACTTCAAGATGGACGATGGCAGCGGTACCCGTCTTCACGATGTGTCCGGGTACGGCAACGAGGCCGACATCGTCGGCACGCCGTCATTCACGCCGGGCATCAAAAACCTTGCGCTCGCGCTCGACGGCAATACGCACGCGGTGGTCTCCGATCAGGCCAACCTCGACCTCACGACCGGCCTGACAATCGCCGCGTGGATTCAGCCGTTCGCGCAGACTGAACAGGAGTTGATCGGTCGAGCCGAAGCCGGCGTCGACGGCTACGCGTTCGGTCTCTCGTCTTCGGCGTCGCCAAACCCGGGAACGGTGTTCCTGCATCTGAATCAGGCGACGTTCGCCGACGCGTTCCGGCTCAATTCGCTCTCGCCGTATCCGTTCGGCGGATACGCCTGGATGCACGTCGCGGCCACCTTTGACGGCTCGACGATGCGCATGTTTATCAACGGCGTCGAGGAAACCTCGATGGCCGGACCCATATCGATCGGCGCAGGGGCGGTCGATTTCGGTGTCGGCGGCCACGCCGACGGGACTCGCCGGTTCACCGGCACGATGGACGACGCGAAGGTTTACAGGAGAGCGCTGACGTCCGCCGAAATCGCGGCGATGGCCGGGTCGGGTCCGCCCGTGGCCGACCTCGCCATTACGAAGGACGACTTCGTGACCAAGGTGAACCTTGGCCAGCCGGTAACGTACGTCATTACGGCCAGCAACTTCGGCCCGAATGCGGTCACCGGCGCGCATGTGTTCGACGCCATTCCGCACCAGTTGACCAACGTCACCTGGACGTGCAGCGCCCTCGGCGGGGCGAGCTGCGGCGGCGCGAGTGGCGTGGGCAGCATCAACGATTTCGTCAACCTGCCGGTCGGCGGAACCGTGACGTACACGGTTCACGCGACGGTTCGGGAGGACGCCTCGGGCTCGTTGATGACCAACACGGCCACGATTCGTGCGGGCCACACCAGTGACCCGAACAGCGCCAACAACAGCGCGAGCGATACCGATGAGCTTCCGTTCCTCATCGACGCTCATTTCGACACCGACGCGGAGGGGTTCACTTACGTCGACAACATCTTCAGGAATGCCGACGAAGGGCAGTACGCCGACGGCAGCTACGTGCCGGCCGGAGGCTTCAGCGGCGGCGGCATCAGGGTGATGGTTGGCAACTTCAACTCGCGCAACCGACCCAACATGTCGGGCGGCTGGCAAAAGAACTTCTCGCTGTCGGGTCCCACACCCCTGACGTTGTCGTTCCGTTACAAGATCAACACCTCCATGATCGACAGCGACGAGTACACGGAAATGCTGGCAAGTATCAACGGCGTGTTGAAGGGTGTAGCGCCGAACGACTACGTCGCCAGACTTGTTGGCAACGGCGGGAACGGAACAACGGGCTGGCAACAGGTCACATTCGATCTCGGCACGATGCCGGCCGGCACGCATCTCCTGTCGATGGGCGCGTTCCTCAACAAGAAGAGCGGCACGAGCGAATTGGGCGAAGTCTTCCTCGATGATGTCAAGCTGATTGCCGGCACCGTTCCCGGAGGACCGGGTGATGTGCCGGTTCCACCGAGCATCATCACTGCGCCGGCGAGCGTCACGGTGACGGAACCTGCAGCAGCCGCCTATGCGGTCGTCGTCGCGGGCGAGGCACCGTTCACCTTCCAGTGGCGGCGGAACGGAGTGGCCATCGCCGGTGCCAACAGCACCAGCTACGTGCTGGATCCGACGTCAATGGCGGACAACGGTGCGCAGTTCGACGTCGTCGTCACGAACGTTGCGGGCAGCATCACGAGCGTGGCGGCCACGCTTACGGTGAATCCAGCAGTCATGGCGCCGAGTATCACTACTCACCCGGCGAGCACGACGGTCACCGCACCTGACGCGGCCACCTTCTCGGTTGTCGCAACGGGCAGTGCACCGCTCAGCTATCAGTGGCGTCGCAACGGCGTCGCTATCGGTGGCGCGACCAGCTCCAGCTACACGCTGAACCCAACGGCCGTGGCCGACAACGGCGTGCAGTTCGATGTCATCGTCTCCAACGGCGCCGGTACGCTCACAAGCGCAGCCGGCACGCTGACCGTGCTCCCGGCACCGGTGCCGCCGGGCATTACGACGCAGCCGGCGAACGTGACGGTGACTGCGCCCGCAGGGGCTGGGTTCTCAGTGGTGGCGTCGGGTGACGCGCCGCTGAGCTATCAGTGGCGCCGCAACGGCGTCGCCATCGGTGGCGCGACCAGCTCCAGCTACCTGATGGCGTCGACGACCACGGGTGACAGCGGCGCCATGTTCGACGTCGTCGTGACCAATGGCGTCGGCACGGTGACCAGTGCGGTGGCGATCCTTACGGTGAACGCCGCACCTGTGCCGCCGAGCATCATCACGCCGCCGGCGAGCACGACGGTGACGGCACCCGGTGCGGCTACCTTCACGGTCGTCGCGACGGGTGATGCGCCCCTCAGCTATCAGTGGCGGCGCAACGGCGGAGCGATCGTCGGGGCGACGAGCGCGACCTACGTGCGCACGCCGACCGCGGTGGCCGAAAACGGCTCGATCATCACGGTCACCGTGACCAACTCGGTGGGCAGCGTAACTAGCGCAGGCGCGGTTCTCACCGTGAACGCGCCACCCACGCCGCCGAGCTTCACGACGCAGCCGGCCAGCGTGACGGTGACGATGCCGTCCGCGGCAACGTTCTCGGTCGTGGCATCGGGAACGGCACCGCTCAGCTATCAGTGGCGGAAGAACGGCGGCGACATCGTAGGCGCGACCGGGGCGAGCTACATGATCAACCCGACCGCGGCAGCCGACGCCGGGACGTACGACGTGGTCGTGACCAACGCGGCGGGGTCGGCGACCAGCTCGGCGGCAACGCTGACGGTGCTCTCGGGCGTGACATCAGTGGTCTTCGAAGCGCACTTCGAGGGCGGCTCTGATGGTTTCGCTTACCAGGACGACCAGTTCGGCACCGTCCAGCCGATCTACGCCAGCGGCGCGCTCGTCGCCGGCGGATTCAGTGGTGGCGGCGCCCAAGTGTCGTTGGGCGGCATCAACGGAACGAATACGTCCAACATGTCCGGCGGCTGGAATCGGAGCTTCGCTCTGGCGAGCGCGGCACCTGCGACCATCACGTTCCGGTACAACCTCACCGGGATTGGTCTCGACAGCGGCGAGCTCGGCCGCATGCTCGTGAGCATCAACGGCGTCCTCAAAGGCGTGTCGCCCAACACTTACGTGGCGCAGGTGGGCGGCACCGGTCTGGATATGACGACAGGTTGGCAGCAGGTCACGCTCAATCTGGGCACTCTGCCTGCCGGCAACCATGTCGTGGCGCTCGGCGGCTTCCTGACCCGCAAGACCGGCGCGACCGAAACGGCGCAGATCGTGATTGATGACGTGCTCCTGACCGTCGAGCAATAATCGACTGCTCGACCATGCCACAGTAACCGTCCGCTATGCGCGGACGGTTACTGTGGTCTCTTCTTGTACCGCCCTATCAGTACCTTTTCTTACCTTTCAGACTCGTAGCTGGCTATAATCCGGACACTCGTTCGAATTGCCCCCCAGCAAACTCGACCGATCGGACCGTAAGGCCGTCAGTGGATGGCCGGGAGCGCCCATGACCCCCGTGGAGCCGACTCTCAAGGAACGCGCGAGCTACATGTATCGCCTGCTGGTCCTGCTGCAGCAGCTCTTTCAGGTGTCGCGTCAGATGGAAGACGTCGAGTGGCTCGCAACCGGCAGCAACAGCCGCGACCTTGCGCTTTGTACCGGCGTTCGCGAGCTGCTCGAGGATCTCGCGACGCACGCCCAGACTCTCACCTCGACGCCTTTCCCCGTCAGCGACTGGCGGCCTGGCGACAGCGCCGACGACGGGCGCTGGCGAGGCCTTACCGAGATCGAGGCGCGCGAGGTGCTGGCGATGCTCGCGGCCTATGAGAGCCTGGTCGCGTGGGGCGAAAAGGTCACCGCCAATCTGCCCGAGCCCGCTGGCCGCGCGTCAGATACACCGGTGGCCATTTTTCAGGCGCGCGCCGCCGTCCCCTCGGCCAGTGCGGGCGCCCCGCACGAGGCGGCCGACTATCTCAAGGATCAACGCGCTCAGGTCGAACGCTTCCGCCGGGAACTGGCGTTCCTCGACAAGCGCCGGGTCGCCGAGATCAAACAGAAACAGGAGCTCAGGAGGTTGGGGGACTAGGAATTGGGAGATTCGCAGATTGGTAGATTGGTAGATTACGTAATCGATTCAGTCTTCGACTTTTGGAACGAATCTCCCTATGTCTTTCCGATGCGCCACGTCGAGCGCCTTGACGAACACATACTGCGTCTTGATGTGCTGGTAGCCGATCGGCTCGTAGAACCTGTGCGCGCCGCTCCGCTTCGGCAGACGCCATGAGCATGCCGGCAATCCCCTGCCGACGTGGTTCCTGTCGACCACCAGGCCGCCGATCAGCACAAATGCTTCCGCTTCGAAATACTCCGCGAAAATCGCGTGGACCCATCCGACGAGAGCGCCGTTGACCTCGGCAACGACGACGCGCTGATCGTTGCGCAGGAGAATCCGTCGAATTCTGTCCGCGGTTTCGGGCGTGCCCAGGTCGTAGCCGAGCTGATTGCCGAGTTCGGCGATCTCGCCGGCATCGACGCCGACAGCGACTCTGATTGAAGCGCTCATCTGGACTCCGATCACATCTTCACCGATCGGCCCTGGCTCGCCCAAGTCCTCGTAAACCTGATCGCCAACACCCGCACGCGCACGGGCCTGTTGGTGAAGGGCGCGCTCGACACCCAGCGCTACGACACGGCGATTCGGGTCAGCGACGCGGAGTTCGCCCGACTCCGCATCGCCCCGCACGACTTTCATGGAGATTGGAACCACACGATCTCACCGCGTCGATGATTCATAAATACTATTGTTTTGCCCGCCCTTAAGTCAGCTGCGATGTTCGATCTTGTTCCTTGCTCGTGCCAGGAGGAGACCCAAACGTCAAGTCGAGGTCGGCCGTGATCAACAGGGGCGCGCGCGGAAACCGGTGAGGCCCATCCGTGCCAACCACTGGCGAATGCTGTTTGCGGCACATTCCGCCGTGTCATGCGTCATGCCGACGCTCACCCACCCTTGAGTGTTCAGCACGTCATAGACGCCGGAGGGGATCGCTTTCACCAGCGTTGTGTCGAGAACATGTGGACCCGCACGTAGGTCGGCTCGGCGCGAGGGCGCCACGTGCGGCCGCCATTCTTGAAATCCGCCACCAATGCCTTCTTTTTCGTGTCCACGGAGATCGCCGACTGCCTCTGTCGGAGCCCCCGACGGACGCAGTCATTAAGACCCGCGAACTGCGCGTCCCGATCGGGATGTGCCGCACCTTCGCGCGTCTTCCGATTGGCTTGCAGACTGTAGCCGGCCTGTTTCAGCAGCGCCGCCACCGTGCGATCACTGACGGGGTGGTGCTGCCGCGGCAGTTCCTCCGCTGTCGCACGCGCGCTCGGCGCCAGCCGCAACTCACGCAACCCGGCGAGAATCGTCGGCGGTGGAAGCGGGCCAGCTTCTCGGCGTCGTCAGCTTCGTATCGCGCGCGCGATACACTTCGACATGCCGCTCGAGCCGATGGGCGGGAGGATTTCGTAGCTACCCAGACGATTGCCGGGAGCCACACTCACTGTTATGGGATGGGCCGTGGGGATTATGCGGGAGATCCATCGAATCGCTTGATCATTGCGCGAACGGAGTGCCAACTCCGAGAGGGTGTGCATCGCGGACCGAGCAGCCGCCGAAAACTAGGCGGCAGGAACTCGTTCTGGAACGAGTTTCTGTGCGAAAACGCTTGACAGGATTTTTCGACGGTTTTCAGACGCAGACGACCGCTCATACGAAATTGCCCTCAGGCCGACGACGATGCTCGACACGCGGTGTTGACAGGACCAGGCCGCACGACCAGCGATCGCGCGGCCGATCGTGCGTTGTAGGCCCGCCCTGCCGGCCCGAATCGACGATAGTAGAAGGGGATATGTCCACACCATCCTCACCAACAACGTGTCCCGGCCATCTGTCTGATCGCGAGCTGCTCGCAGAGGTTGCACGTGCAGCCGCGGAAGAGCGACGCGCGACCGCACACCTCCTCGCGCTTCTGATCGAGCTCGACACCCGCCGGCTCTATCTGGGCGAGGGGTTCTCGTCGCTCTTTACGTACTGCACGCAGGCGCTGCACTTGTCCGAGCATGCTGCATACAACCGCATCGAGGCCGCCCGGGCAGCGCGACGGTTCCCGATCATTCTGGAATACGTCGGCGAGGGGGCGCTCACGCTGACGGCCGTCAGACTGCTGGCGCCGCATCTCACGCCAGACAATCACCGCGAGGCGCTCGCGAGCGCGCGCCACAAGAACAAGCGCGAGGTGGAGCTGCTCGTGGCGAGGCTGCACCCGCAACCGGATGTGCCCGCCGTTGTGCGCAAGCTGCCAAAGCCGGCGGCCATGACAACGCCCGTGCCTGTTGTGGTTCACGCACGGCAAGTCCCGGAAGTCACGGAGCACGTTGAGCGGCGCGCAATCGACTTCGCGAGGGAAATTGCCAGCCCCCCAGGAATCACTGCAGGGAGCCAGGGGACCGCGGCCGTCCTAAAGCCGATTGCGCCCGAGCGGTACAAGATTCAGTTCACGGCCGGGCGTGAAACATATGAGAAGCTGCGGCGGGCGCAGGACCTTCTGCGACATGTCGTGCCCGATGGCGATCCGGCCATCATCATCGATCGTGCCCTCGCCCTGCTGGTGACGGAACTCGAGCGGACAAAGGTTGGTTCGAGCGAGCGCCCCCGGGCAGGTCGCGCAGTCTCACGAGGAGCGCGGCACGTGCCCGCGGCTGTGAGGAGAGCCATTTGGCAGCGCGATGGTGGCCGGTGCGCGTTCGTTGGTACGAAAGGGCGATGCTCGGAGACCGGCTTCCTCGAGTATCACCATATGGTGCCGTTTGCGGAAGGCGGCGCCACGACTGTGGAGAATCTCGAACTTCGCTGCAGGGCGCACAATCAGCACGAGTTCGAACGGTGGTTTGGCTCCAGGCTGCTTCCGAAACAGAGCGAGTTGAAGGATAGCCGCTTGGGATGACGCTTGTTCTCGTCACTTGTCGGGCATCCAGCCGGGTGGGGGTCGGCCCTGCTCCGCCCGCTCCTCGACGGGCGCACAGGGGCGCCTGAGCTCGTCGACGCGCAAGTCCGCCTCCGATCGAAGTAGTGTCAGGAGGCGCGAAACCGTGCTCGACGTACATCTCCAGGATGCGGTGCTTGGCGGGTGGGTTCCGGCTGTCGGTCCCGAGGAGATGCTCCATGGTGTTGTGGTCCACACCGTCGGGCCCGACGACGCGGGCACCAAGCGCGAGCAGGACCGCGGTGCCCTCGACGCTCAGCGTGTACGCGGGACCGGCGAGCGTCCACTTGTCGAGCGACGGTCGGCCCGCCAGGTCGCAGATCATGCGCACCGTCTCGGCCTTGCCCTGAAGCGCGGCCCGTCCGGCCGCCGACTCGACGTCTGTCGCGCCGTGGCGGTGCAGGAGACGGATGATGTCGTCGCGGCCAAGGTTCGCGGCGAAGGTCATCGGCGGGCCCCAATTGCTGTCGGTGCGAATCAGGACATCCTCATGGATGAGCGCCGGATTGCGCGTGATGAGCGCACGGACGCGGGCCGCGTCATCGCGGCAGATCGCGTCCGCGAGCTGCACCGCGTGGACGAGCCTTGTCCAGCTCGACGCGTGGTAGCTCCGTGCGAGCACGAGCTGCGCGTCGGCCAGCTTCGCGGCCGAGGCGCCTATCGATTTGGGATGGTGCTCGCGCAACTCGGCGATTGCAGGCGCATCGCCGGCGCGGATGGCGCGCAGGAGCTCCTTAGCCTGGCGATGCAGCTGTTCCGGGTCGGGCCGAACAGGTAAGCGGCGGACGGGCATGACGAGCCTCCTTGCATGAGCCCGTTGCGTGTGTCGATGATAATGCTGGAAGCACCGATGCCATCGTCCCCGTTGCTCGCGTTCGTCCGTGCGTCGAGTCTGCATATCGGCGGCGCTGCCGCGGTCGCGTCGCTGCGAAAGGATTTCGTCGAAGAACACGGCGTCGAACCTCGAGAGATCGATGCGGCCTATGCGGTGTCGCGCATCACGCCGGGAACGAACCTGCTCGCCTTCTATGCCTTGCTGGGTCACAGTGCCGGGGGTTGGCCGCTCGCGATCAGAGCCGTGCTTGCCGGCGCCATGATTCCTGCGGCGATCGTGCTGGCCGTCGCCATCATCTACAGCGGCAGCGAGTCTCGTCTGCTGGCCGCGGCAATGGCAGGCGCGAGAGCCGCGGGAATCGCCATCATCTGCGGATCACCGGTGCGCTTGCTGCGTCCTCAGGTGAAGGATCGTCCCGCGGCGGCGATTGCGCTGGCTCTGGGACTCTTCCTACTGGACTGGCTGTTCCAGGGAAGTCCATTTGCCCTGTTGCTGATTGCCGCAGGCGCCGGCGCCGTCCTGCTTCAACCGCGCGACGCATCGCACCCCAAGCGCCCTTCGGACTCCGGGGACTCTGGTGACTCCAAGGACTCTTCCGACTCCATCGACTCTTCCGAATGACCTCCCTCGCCCTCTACTGGCTGTTCGTCCGCGCGGTGCTGCTCTCGTTCAGCGGTTTTGCAACGGTGCCGATCGTGCGGGATGCGCTCGTCATCGACCACAGGCTCCTGACCGATGCCCAGTTGAACGACGCGATTGCGATCAGCCAGGCGTCACCAGGTCCGATCGGGATGTACATCGTGATCGTGGGCTACTTCGTCAGCGGGTGGCAGGGCGCGCTGGCCGGCGCTCTCTCGCTGGCCACGCCGGCGCTGTTGTCGATTCCCATCGCTCGGCTGGTCCTGCGTGATCGATCCGCTCTTTTGGAGGGCGCCTGCAGCGGCGTCATCATCGCGTCGTGCGCATTGATGACCGCGACCGGTCTCAGGCTGGCGCCGCAAGCCAGCCCGACCTTTGTCCATGCGGGCATCATCGGCGTCGGGATCGCGTCGCTGATCCTGACAGACGTCAAGCCGGTCTGGATTATCGTCATATCGGCGATCGTCGGGATGCTCGTGCGGTAGAAGGGTTCGTCGGGTTCGTGGGGTCAAACGAAAAGGCCAGAAGACGACCTGCTCGCCTCCTGGCCTCGTGTTACGCGATTGAACTCTCGGATTCCCGCGACCCTCAGATCTCCGGACTCTCAGACTCTCGGGACTCTTCAGACTCTCGGACTGTCCGGACTCCGCCGACTCCCTGACTCTTGGGACTTCTCCGACTCCCCGTCTCCCCGAACGCTATTCTGCGTCACCCCCGCTCGATCCGGCCGCGCGAACGTGCGGCAGGCGCGCGTGCAGGAAGTTCCCCGCAAGATCGATCTCCTCGAGATCGTAGATGTAGTCCGGGTCGGAATAGAACGTGCGATCGGGCAGCAGCGGAAGATCCGTGGCGCCGAAGGCCGTCGAAAAGACGAGCCGCCAGTTGTTGACGAGCGTCATGCCCGGATAGAGCGCCGCCTTGGTGGCCTCGGGAACGCGATAGGCCGCAAAGGTCGCCATCTGCTCGCGGTTCTGCTCGGGCGTGCCGCCAAGCTGCCCCTGCGAGCGCGCGCCGTGGTCGCCGTGCACCAGGATGATGGCATCCGGCCCGCTCACACGGACGATCTCGTCGACGATCTTCAGAATCTGCGTGTTCAGGTATCGCACCTGCTCGGCGTACTCGAGCGGACGGTCCCATTTCTTCGTCAGCGAGGTGTCGCCCCCCTTGATACCGTTTCGATCGAAGACATACGGCGAGTGCGGCGCGAGCACGTGCGCGAAGGTGAAGACCGGCCCCTTCTCTCCTGCCGGCTTGGCGATGCCCTTGAACTGCTGCATATGCACGACGCCAGGCTGGAACCAGTCGCCGTAGATGGGGACCGCCTTCAGGATTGGATGCAGAGCCGTGCCTTCGAGGAACACGAACGCGAACTCTTCGACAAACGACGGCAGATACGACACGTTCTCGTCGGCAAGCGGGCTCGACCGCGTCACGTGCCAGTAGCCGCCGATGTGCCGGTAGCTGTAGCCGAGCTGTTTGAACCGCCTCGCCACATCGAACTCGCGCAGCATCGGGTTGATCGAGCCGCGCGGCGGGTTCGGGCCAAAGTCCTTGATGTCGCCGTCCAGGTAGCGCATGTTGAGGAACGACGACAGCGACAGGCGCGTGTACATGTAGTTCGAGCGGGACTGGTCGGCGATCAGAAAGCCGCGGGACTTCAGGGCGTCGAGAAATTCCGTGTTGTCCAGCTGGTTGTACTGCTTCAGCATGTCGCCGCGCGCGTAGGCGTCGAAGACCATCAGGTACACGTCGGGCTTCTTCATCGTGGCATCGCCCGCGCTCCCCTTGATTTCCACCGCCTCCTTGGGAGAATTCAGCGCGCCGGCGGCCTGCACCGACTGCACGACGAGGCTCGGCAACGCCGTCACCACCTGCACGCAGACGAGCGCCAGCGCCAGCGTATGACCCACGCTCACCACGCGCTCCGGATGCTTCATGCGCCATGCCACGACGAGCAGCGGCAGCACGACACCGAAGACCAGCGATGGAATCAGCACGCTGCTGAAGACGTTTTCGTGGAAGATGCCGGAGTCGATGTGCCCGTAGCCCAGGATGAACATCAGCACGATGCTCACCATCAACGCGCGCCGCTCCGGATCGCGCACGAGGAACCGCCCCACGCCGTCGAGCGCCGCCGTCATGAGCAGCACGAAGCCGAACACCATGGCCACCGCCGTCAACCCGGGCAGCTCGCGCACGTTCGACAGCATGAGATTGAGCGGAAACACGAGCGCGATGAGATAGGGGTAGCGGCGGGCCCGGGCCGTAGCCATCAGAACTCCTTCTTCCGGAAGAGCAGCAACGTGCGACCCGAATGCGGCACCGCGGCGCGCGCCTCGAGGTGGAAGCACGTGGAGAACGTCTCGATGCACTTCTCGAGCGACAGATGCCCGAACTCGTCGCGCCGGAACATCGTCAGCTTCTGGAACATCTCGTCGTCGGGCGGCACGAATTCGAGAATCAGGTGGCGCCGCACGATGCCCGCAAAGAGCTCGCGCACGGCCTCCATCGTCATGTTGCCCGACACGACCAGATGGTGAATCAGCGCCAGCGCCATCACGCAATCGCTCGAGATGCGCTCGAAGAACGGCGGACGCTCCTGGTTGCGGTATCCGATGCCCGGACTCGGGTTGCGCAGGTCGACGACCGCGGGCGTAATCTTCGCCGGCTCTTTTCGAAGGCGGCGGTAGAGCACTTCGATCGTGTCGTGGCTCTGGTCCACGGCGACGACGTCGGCGCCGCAGCGGGCCGCGACGTACGAGTAGTCGCCGGTGTTCGCGCCGAGGTCCAGCACGGTCGCCGGCGCAATACGCTCGATGAACGACGCCACCTGCTGTTTTTTGGCCGATTCGGCCGTGTCGTCGTACGAGCAGTCGCGCGTGTACGACACCCACGACTCGGTCGGTGTGTAACCGTTGGCGAGCGATCGCAGTTTGCTTCTCAGCCGCTTGAGATTCGGAATCTGCGCCGCCGCGCTGGACACCTTGCCGTTCGACGTCCTGGCCGCTCCGTGCCCGTTACCGTTGGTGGAGCGTTTTTCGAAGAGCGCCGGAAGCGTGACGTCGAGCAGCACGCCCGGCCGGTACGCCTGGAGTCCTTTGAACGAGCCCGCCACCTGGCTGGCGCTGCGGCCATCGAGATTGGCGACGAAGTACGAGCGCGGATCCCAGCCCTGGTAGCGGCCGAGCAGCAGCGGATACACGAACATCCGCTGGAACTGGCCCAGCGCGTACCAGACGTCGAGACGCGAACCGCGCTCGAACGACGGTAGATCGATGAAGCGCGGCAGGCCGCCGACAAACTGTATGTTGTAGGCCGTCGCATCCTTCAGCGAGCAGCCGGCCTCGAGGAGCGCGATCTGCAAATCGAGCGTGTGGATGCCCGCATCGGCCACCATCGAGATCGACCACTCATACGGGTACGTGATATGGGCAATCCGATCGTGCTCGAGGAACGCGGCATGAGGACCATGCGTGCGCTCGAGCTCGGTAACCAGCCCGCGCTCCTCAACCACGTGCGTGTCCACCACGGCTCCCGTCTTCATGAGCCGTGGCAACACGCCGCTTTTGCTGAGGTGCTCGAGCGTGTCCCGGCATTCCGCGTCGATCGTCCGGAACACGCGCCCTCGATGGAGGAACACGTATCCCGACGGATCGCGGAATGATCCGGCGATTCGCCCCGTGACGTTGCGCTCAGCTACGGCCGGCATCTAGACCTTCGAGTCGTCCTGCCGGCGACCGAACAGCTTCGACGTGATGTTGGTGACGAGGTTGCGCGCGAACACGAGGCCGCCCACGGCTGCCGCCACCAAGGCCTGAACAATCAGCGCGCCTGAACCCGGATCGATGTACGCCAGAAGAAACTGATCCATGTGTCTCCGTCCTCTCGGCGGGCGGACGCCCGCAGCAGCCCGGCTTTGTGCAACCAGCGTTCCAGTGGTTGCAGAAACTCGGCGGGAATCCCGTCTCGCAGCGTTCGGTTGTTGTAAGTTGCAGAGTCAGCGCGCCTTGGGGCTTCGTCTGCCGGCGATCGGCGCGCAAGACAGGGCAGACATTCGTCACAGGTTTGGCAGACACGACGCGCAGAGCATCGGGAAACACTGCTCCAGGAGTGACTAGAGTCAGCTTGTCAGGCGAATAATGACAGCTGCCGGGTGACATCTTCGGCAGCGTCCACGTTGGCCGTGAGTTCCACCGCACTCGCCTGGTCGGCTGATGCGGGATCCGCCTCGATGCTCTCGCACGCCGGCACGTCGGCCGGTTGTGGAGCGCCCTCGGCGAGCAGACGAATCAGGAGCGGGATCTCGCGAATGGCCTTCAGCCTGATCTCGAGCGGTGCGTCGCGCAGCAGCATCAGACCGAAATAGGTAAGTCCACCGTCACTCTGCTGCGAGGGATCGAAGGTCGCGGTGCGGATCAGCAGCGCCCACTGATCGCCTACAACCGAGTATCCAAGCTCGTACTGCCACTCGCATCGCCCCGCCGCAGGCGATTCGTTCTCCGGCGCGGACATCCGAATGATGGTGACCGGCACGCCGCCGAACATCCGCTCCTGCGATTGCTGCCGCTCGTCCACAGGCCCATCAGCCGGCGGCCGCTCGACCGCGGAACGCGCCGTCTGTATGGGCACCCATTCCGCCTGGGCGATCACCATCGAGCTCAGCTTGTCCTCGATCGTCAGCAGGCACTGGTTGAGCGTGTGGGACGCATTGCTGAACAAGTCCGCCAGGGCGCTGAGCCCGTGCAGCAGATCGGCGTCGGATTGCTCCGCTCGAGTCGCCTCGTCGGCATGAGACGGTTCCTCGGCGTGAACCACCTCGTCCGGACCCGTACCCTCAGGAGTCATCGACGGCACGGGTCAGCAAAGTGTGTGCCTTCGCACAACCGGCAACTGTTCACACAAGGCACCCTGAGGGCAGACTTTTCTTTGGGTCGGCCCCGACAATGTTCTTCCGCGCACCGGATAAGCGGACTTTATTCACGTGCGATCGCGACGCGTCCGGGCCCGAACTCTCATGAACTCGCGCGAACGGCCTGTGGCTTGGACTTTGCTAAATCCCCAACCTGATTCTCACAAGGAATTCAAAGTGATTCTTTGGCAAAACCTTAATTTCTGGACGGCCGTCGGCGAAATCGGGGTCGGCATCCTGTCCGGGGTGACGGTGGGCATCCTCGCCAAGAGGATGATGCGCATTACGCGCCCACCGGCCTATCCTGGGCACAGCCGAATCTGCCCCGGCTGCGGCACTCCGTCGCTCAGGCGCGTGCGCGGGACTGCGGCGCAGCGGGCGTTCAGCCTCTTCACCCGCCGATGGCCGTACGCGTGCACGCGGTGTCCCTGGCCCCACGTGCCGGTGGAACGCCCTGCGCGCAAGCCGCGCTTCGCCTTCACACGATCGACATCCTCGTCTGCCGTGCAGCCGGCGATGGCCGAAGCGCCGGAACTCTTACCCGTCGCCGCGCTCGACCCGGCGGCAGATCTCGTATTGAACACCGAGCCCGAGCCGAAACCGATCCCGCCGCCCACTCCCGTGCGCGCGATGAAGCCGGTTCGCGAGGCAAAGCCGGCGGCCGAGGCTAGCCCCGCGGCGGCGGTCAAGCCCGAAGTCGAGGTCAAGCCCGCGGCCGAAGTAAAACCCCCGGCGGCGCCGAGATCTGCGCCTGAGCCCGAGCGGGCACCGGTTCGAATCCCGCCAAAAGACGACGCCACGCAGGTCAAGGAATCGGTCTATCAATACGTCGCGCTCCTCAACAGCGGCGATATCGCCGCGCGTGCGAGCTGCTATCTCTCCGAGTTCACGAGCTTCGGCATCGAAGGCGGCCCGCTGCACTCGAATAGATTCGAGGGACGAAATCCGGGCCCGACCTCGACGTTCGACCTGCGATGCCGCGACCTGCGCGTCTACATCCACAAGGAGACGGCGATCGCGACCGCTTACCTGCTCGGCACGATCAAGAACGCGAACGGTGCGCCAATCCGCGTCACCGGACGCAGCTCCTGGGTGCACTTGCGCCAGAACGGCGAGTGGAAAATCGTCCACAGCCACCTGTCGCCGCTCAACATCGACGCCTAGGCCTTACGAGATCCACGCACGTTCCGGTTCCTGTTCCCGTTCCCGGTTCGCGGTGGCGCCGTGATTCAGATGCGCGTCATTTCTCAAAAGATGGCGTACTGAATCCGCCGCCCTCCTCGAACGCGGAACCGGAACGGGAACCGGAACCCTTTAGCTACTCCCTGCTCTTGATGGGCTTCGCTGGAATCCCGGCCGCAATCGTGTACGGCGGAATATCCTTGATGACAACGGCGCCTGCCGCGATGATGGCGCCATCACCAATCGTGACGCCCGCGGTCACGACGACGTTCGAACCCAGCCACACATCGTTGCCAATCGTTACGTCCTTCTCGGTCGCCGGCTGACTCCGGATGAGGGTCCCAAGGCGGATCCCGTGGTTCGAGCTGTAGATCATCGTGCCGGGACCCATGCGGAGGTCGTTGCCGATCGTGATACTCGAATCGGCACTGGCCTGCAGACAGCCGAGATGGTTGATGTGACAGTGCCCGCCGATGGCGATGTTCTGAGGATTGGTGAACTTGACGGTCGGCTCGATCCAGGTGCCCTTCCCCACGCTTTTCAGTCGCGGGATGGCCGAAATGTGGTTGTGGTAGTGGAACTCGACCCAGCGAATCATCCATCGCCAGGTGCGTGGATCCAGAAACATCATGCGAAGCAGCCGCAGCTTGCTCATGGCAGCGCCTCCAGGATGCCTTGCAGTTGCCGCGATACGGCCTTGCCGTCGAACCGCGCGATGTACTCGGGATCGGGACGATAGCGCTCCCCCAGGCGATCGCGGTGACCATACAACTGGCAGAGGGCTTCCTCGAGAGCGGCCGTGTCGCCAGGGTCGACCACCACACCGAGACCGCTGCCCTCGGCGATGGTCGTCACGGCGCCCGCCGGCGCGAGCGCGAGGATCGGCTTCTCGAACGGCAGGTACTGGTACAACTTGACGGGCACCTGCAGGGCCGTGCCTGGCTGGATCACGATGAGCACGTCCGATTCGAGCAGGTACTGCAGGCAGCGCTCGTGTGGCACCGGGGGCGTGATCCGCACTGACGACTCGAGGTTGAGCTCGCGAACCGTCTCGGCCAACCGGAATTGCGGCGCGACGGTGCCGATGAAATGAAGCTCGATGCGATTGGCCGCTATGCGCCCGTTGGCAATCGCCGACGCGAGCGCCTTCACGAGGGGCCGCGGATCGCGCTGCCGGTAGAGCGATCCGGCATGGGTCAGCACGAGACGCGACGACCGGCGCGGAACCGCGCGGAGGAACGGCGTCAGGTGCTCGGCATCAAACCCGTTGGTGACCGTGTGAAATTTCTGCGCCAGCGCGGGTCCGTAGCAATCGGCAAACTCGTCGCGCAACGCCGACGTATTCAGAATCACCGCGTCGGCTCGCCCGATCACCAGACGCTCGAGCCACTCGCGCAGCCGCAGCTTCCACGAATCGGTCATGTCTGCCCGTTTCCAGGGCGAACGGGCCCACGGGTCGCGGAAATCAGCCACCCACTTCACGCCGTGGCGGCGCGCCAGCCACATCGCGACCAGATGACATGTAAAGGGCGGCGCCGACGAGAAAATGATGTCGGGCTTGTGTCTCTCGATCACGGTGGCGCCCTGCGCGATAGCGGGCAGGAACCAGCCGATCTCGCTGTCCACGAAGGGACGCTTGGTGGACGGCGCCGGCTTCTCGGCGCGAGCCGACACGTCATGAAGAATTGGCCGATCGCCGGCATTGGTAAATAGCCCGCGCACGTGCGCGCTGAAGTGCTGCTGCAACTGGCGCCGCCAGCGCGCGACAGCGGTCAGGCCCCTCAGCACTCTCGATCTGTAGATCTCGACGTCGTCGGGCAGCCGATCCTCGAGCGCGACGTCGATCGGCGTACCGGCCTTGTAGTAGTCCGGGTCGACCGTCAGCACCGACACCGGCCAGCTCGAGCCGCGCAGCTGACTGATCGTGCGCAGAATGCGGTGGACGCCCGCCGCCCGCTCCGGAGGAAAGTGCGAGCTGACAATGAGCACCCGTTTCGGCCGGCGGAACGACAGCTTCTCGGAGCGCCGACGAACGGACGTCGAGCGGGCCGTCGTCTTGCGCTCCGGCTCTCGCTCGCGATGCTGGAGATTCGTGCGCACGAGACCTACTTTGCCGCCCGCAGCGACAACATGCGGTTCAGCACATGGTCGGCGAGCTCCTCGGGCGTATGGTCGGTCGTCACCACCTCGTGCCGGTACGGCTGCGCGGCCTGCAGCATGAAGTGACGGAGCGTTTCGATCTGCCCCGCCGACAGCTGGTTCTTTCTCGACACGATGACTTCAGGCTTGTTGTCCAGAATGATCATCAAGTCCGGCTTCGGAAAAATCGCGCACAGCAGCCGGCGCACGAGGCCGTAGTTGCGGATCGGCCGTTCCTTGTAGAGATAGCGTAGGTCGGTGATGTAGCGGTCCGCGATCACCCAGTGGCCCTTGCGAACCCGGAGGAACACCGAGGTCAGGTACCGGTAGATCAGCTCGACGTAGATCGCGGCGTAGAAGACGTAGCCCTTCACCGATCCAATCGACGCCCGCAGTGACCTCCGATCGCGATGGGTCGCCACGTGCAGGCCGATTGGCTGCACGGCCGGCGTCATGCCCAACCGGCGCAGGGCGGGCACGAGCGACAATTTCATCTGGCCCCACGGGCCCAGATAGGTGGTTTCGAGCTTCAGGTTCGGAATCGCGCTGGCACGCTGCCTCAGCGTGCGCACGAGCGTGCTCTTGCCCGAACCGTCCGGACCGACGAGCGCGACGAGACCTCCACGGCTGCTCGCGCCCCGGCGTATGCCGACGCGGCGAACCAGATACCGTCCTAGATTTCCGGGCTGAGCACGAAGCGCTGCGCGGAACAGGTTCCTTCGCACGCGCGCGCCCCGTTCCATGTTGGCGTCGCAGGCGGCCACCCAGGCGGCCACCGCGTCGAACGCCTTGCGCATACCGAACCCGTCGAGGTGCTCCTCGAGATACCGGCGATCGAGCGGCGATTGTAAAAGCGTCCGGATTTGCTCGAGCGACGACGAGCGCAGCTTGCCTTTCCGCAGGAAGTTGTGGAAGACGAGATGCATCAGCTCGTCCTCCGGAGACAGGTGAAACAGGCGGTCCGACTCGACCCGTCGCGACAGCATGCGGCTCGCATTCATGTAGACGATGCCGTATTGGGCGGCCTTCCAGTGAATGTCGAGACACAGCAGCCGTCCGTGCTGATAGCGCAGCATCACCATCTTGAAAGCGCTGGGACTCGGGCCCGGCACGAATCCGCGCTGGTGAAGCAGGTTGCGGCACTGATGGATCAACGCCTCGTCCACAAGCAGATCGAGATCGCTGCCGTCGAACCGGCCGGCTGGCCGGGCTCGCAGCAGCGTGTAAGGGATCCCGCCCGTGCGCAAATGCCCCAGGATTTCGATTGCCGATGTCTCAAAATTCGAAAACGAGCAGTCGGGTACCACCACCTTCGTGCTTCCGCAACGTGTATGCCACCGACTCGACGGAAAAGGCGCGAGTTTATTGGGTATTTCGTTGTTCTCCGGTACCACGGCATCCATCGGGCAGCCTTTTGTCTGCGTATCGCGGACCTTTTCAGGAACAGCGGCTTCGCGGCGCCGGCTTACAGGGTGGGGGGAATGCCGAAGCGAATGGCGTAATAGACAATGCCCGCCCACTCGTACGCCACGTAGTCACGGTCGTACGCGCGCCGCCACCAGCGCGCCGGGGTCGCGCGCGACCTCGCCGTCATGAGCCCGATGCGCGTCCGGACGCCTGTCGACTGGAAGAGGTGACGAAACGTGGTAAGCGCGCGGCGCCCGTGATAGGCCGATGTCACCACCACCAGCCGATCGATCCCGGTTCGCTCGGCCAATGCCCTGGCCGCCTTCGCCTCGTCGTAGGTGTTGGTGACCTTCCGCGGGAGCACCATCACCCGCTCGCGGCTGACGCCGGCGTTGTGCAGCCAGCTGACGCGCCCGGCGCATTCGTGACAGTTGTGCTTAGTCACGTGCTCGGGCTGCGTCAACCACACCTGCGCGTCCGGGTACTGCCGGGCAAGCTGCGCGGCCACCGGCAATCGTTCCCACTCATGGCTGGCGAGCACGACGATGGCCTGCGGGCGATCGACCTGATCCGACACGACGAGCGAATCGCCGCTGTATCGGAAGAGAAGGACCGCGAGCGCCCCACCGACCAGTGCGGCCAGAGCGGCAGAGCCGGCGCGCGACGCACGATTCGAAGTCAACCCTGGGCCCGCAATGTGTGGCTCGAGCCGGGTGGCTCAGGAGAACAGCGCGCGCTGAACGACGCCGGCCAATGTCAGGAGGCTGATGCCGAGGAGAAGCAGCGACCCGGGCTCGACAAACGCCATCGGCACGACGGCCAACGCAACGGGAATCGCGTTGGCCGCGGGGACGACGACGAGCGCCATGACCGCGATGATGGTGAGCCAGATCCGGGTTCGCATGTCAGGGGACAAAGGCAAGGATGACGCCAGTCGCCCGAATCGGTCCCGCAATCAGGTTCTGCCGCGATGCCTTCGCAAGTCTCTGGAATGAAAGACGTTTCTCGATGGCATCGAAATCGCCGGCCTTCGGCCGGACCTGTCCGCATTCAGGAAAGTAATCGGGCGGCAGGCTTTTTTCTGCTGGTCTCCGTGCGAGGGGGGTGTCTCGGCCGTGTCACAGGGCCTTCTCCCCCCTCGAAATGGCACGATCTCGCGGCGTCAGCGGGGCGGTTCGAAGAAATCTCGGATGTCGCGTTTCGACGGCGATCCCGGTGAAGGCCAGCCGTCCGTTCTGGTCGCCGCGCGGCCGTCTTCGACGATGTCCCCGGACGTCGTTTCGATGCGAATTGAATAGGAAATCTGGAACGGTGCGAGCAGGTCGCCCACTGCCCGGAGCAGGGCGGGCGCGATGCGCGCTTCGTCTTCGTCGGTCAGCGTAGACGTGAAACGAATCACCATGGTCGTTGTCCCTCGTGGACAGTCATCGGTCGAACGTCTGTGGTCTCTCGAGCGATTTCCAAGTGCAAATGACATTCCCGACAAAGCGAGCACGAAACGTCCCAGAAGTTTCGGCTAGCACGAATTGTAGGTGTACCGAATGACACAGCGGTCGGACAAAACGTAGATTCTCAATAGTGTAGAAATGACACTCTTGTGAATTTTCGATTTGACTTTGGGTGGATCGAGGACGCAGTATGTGTCTCCCACGTTCGGGAAAGGACTTCGAAACAAATTGAACGCACTTATCGGAAACAGCCGCGCCATTGCTTCCTTGCGAGAGGAAGTCGAGCTTCTGAAACGATCCGACGCCAAGATTCTCATCACCGGTGAGAGCGGCGTGGGCAAGGAAATCCTTGCCAGGGCGATTCACCGCAGCAGCAAGCGAGCGCAGGCCACGCTGGTCTCGGTCAATTGCGCCGGCGTGGCGGAGTCGCTGCTGGAGTCGGAGCTCTTCGGCCATACCAAGGGCAGCTTCACCGGCGCGTTTCGCGACAAGCCGGGGCTGCTCGAGACGGCCAATCGCGGCACCGTCTTCCTCGACGAAGTCGGGGAAATGTCGATGCGCATGCAGGCGCTGCTGCTGCGGTTCCTCGAGACCGGTGAAATTCAGCCGGTGGGCAGCCTGACGCCGCACCGCGCGCTCGACGTGCGCATCATCTCGGCCACCAACAGGGGTCTGCCGGGACAGGTCGAGTCGGGCGCATTCCGATCGGATCTCTACTATCGCCTGAACGTCGTGCACCTGAAGATTCCGCCGCTGCGGCAGCGGCGCGACGACATCCTTCCGCTCACGCTGCACTTCCTGAACTCACTGAGCGAGCAGCAGGAGGTCGAGGCGCCGCGCTTGTCCAGCGAGGTCATGCAGCAGTTCGTCGCGTATGCCTGGCCGGGCAACGTGCGCGAGCTGAAGAACGTCGTCGAACGGATCATCGTCCGGCACGGCGGTCAGGTCGTCACCGGCGGGGAGTTTCTGCCCTGGTCGGCCGAAGCGGCGTCTCCCGAGGAGGAGGCCGCCAGGCCCGTCCACTCCGTGTCGGTGGCGGATCAATTGTTCCAGCGAATGGTCAAAGACGGCGAGTCATTCTGGTCGGCCGTGCATCCGGCGTTTCTCTTGAGGGATCTGACCCGCGACCACGTTCGGGAGCTCGTCAGCAAGGGACTGCGCCAGGCGCGAGGCAACTACAAAATCCTGCTGCCGCTGTTCAACATGAAGGACAGCGACTATCGACGGTTCCTGACGTTCCTGCGCAAGCACGAGCTGCATCAGCCGTTCCGCAGGTTCCGGACGGCGGCCGCCGCCGACATCGGCAAGTCCGAGGGAGCAGACCTCCAGCGACAGGCCTGAGAAGGCCCGCTCGCCCGATCGTCTCCCCTTCGGATCGGCCGCACACACAGCCCCCCAAACCGATACCGATCTGCCCAGTGGCGCGCGAGCGCCGCGGTATCGGACAATGCTCCATCACCTTGGAGCGACAAAGCGCAGAAGGGTACAGTTCGAGCGCCTAGTTTCCGAAAAGTCATAGCAGGGAGCGAAATCCGTAACTGACCGAAATCTGGGACTTTTCGCAAACCGGCCCATTTTTCGTGGAAATGTGCAAGACGTGAGGCGGGATGGCCGTCTCTCCGTCAGGCACGCGAGTTGCCATGGATGTGTGCTCACGTCTTCGACGTCGCCGATGACCGGAGAGATGCGAGAACGTAACCGGGAGAGTGAATGACAGGCAGGGTCCTTGTAGTTACGCCACACGCGGATTCGCGCGCGCGCATGGAGCGGCTGCTGCGCAACGCCGGCTTCGAAACCGAGCATGCCTCGACGTTCGAAGCCGCGCGGCCCCGGCTGACGGTCACCACGCCCGACGTGTTGATCAGCGACATGCAGCTCGGCGAGTACAACGGCCTGCACCTCGCCATCGTCGGCCGGGACCGACGGCCGGCTCTTGTCGCGATCGTCGTCGGTCCGCCCGATGCGGTGCTCGCACGAGAGGCCGCCCAGCATGGCGCGACGTATCTGAACGAGCCCACGACCGACGAAGCGCTCCTCGCGAAGCTGTCGACGCTGCTGCAGGAGATCGGGCGGCACCGGCGGTGGCCGCGCAAGCACGTCTCTGAGACCGTGGCGGCCGAATGCGGCGCCTCACCGGCGCGCATCGTCGATCTCAGCTACGGCGGCCTGCGGCTCGAGGTCGAGGATGGCGGCGCCGCGGCGCCACAGCTCGGTTCCGGGCTCCGCATCAACCTGCCGGACTTCGGCGTGTCCATCGACACGGCGCTGGTCTGGGTCGAGCGCGCGCCGTCCGGGTACCTTCACTGCGGCGCTGCGGTCGAGCGGCTGAGCCCTGCGCTGACCAGCGCCTGGCGGCAGGTCGTGGATCGAGTGGGGTTCAGCGTCCAGTAGCGTCGGTTCTCTGCCTTTTGTTCTCGCGTACGACGGGTGAAGTCGCCTTCTACGAGCCCGACGGCACAAAGTCATCGATCTGATGACCTTTCATCACCTGAAACGGGGAGAACTGCTGACCGGCCCCGCGGAGCTCCGCCGAGCTCCCCAGACCTGCCGAGCCTCGTAAGCGCTGCCATCTGAACGCGTTACCGACCGAAAAAGCCCCGCACGGTGATTCCCGCGCAAGTGGCGAACCATTTGCACAATGACCCCCCGTAAGCCGTTCAGGAAGACAAAAAACTCCGGGTAGCAGGAAGAAACGGCCAGCTCCGACCGTGGCACGTGAAAGTGCCAGTCGGCGCAATGGCGTCAGCCTGAGCAGACGCTCACCTGACGTGAGGAGTACGACCAAGCGATGTCGAAGACCGCACTAGCGTGGGTAATCGGGCTCGTCACCGGTACGGTGCTCAGCTTCCGGGATCCGATTTTCGGACTGCTCGCTTACTTGTGGGAGTACTACAACCATCCGCCGATGCGGTGGTGGGGAGACGAGCTGCCCGATCTGCGCTGGTCGCTGCTCGTGGCCTCGCTGCTCTTCACCAGTTACCTGTTTCACGGCAAGACGATCTTCCGGCGCGAGATTTTCCGCCACAAGTCCACGCAGTGGCTGCTGATTTTTCTGGTGATTGCGTTCACCGTGACGGCGTTCCTGTCGATCGATCCCGAACGCAGCCGTGGGTACGTTCTGGATATCGCCAAGCTCGGACTGCTCTTCTGCCTGATGGTCGGCGTGGTCAACGACTACAACAAATACCGCTGGGTCACGATGGCGATCGTGCTCGGCGCCCTGTCGTGGGGCTGGGATGCGTACTCCAACCCGCACTTCAACAGTGGACGGCTGGTCGCCATCGGCGGCCCCGACTCGTACAACGACAACGAAGCGGCCGCGCACGTGATTCCGGCGCTGCCGTTTCTGGCGCTCTTCTTCTGGCAGGGCACCATCTGGCAGCGGATCGCGGCCATCGTCGCGGCGCCGTTCATCATCAACATGATCATTTTGTGTAACAGCCGTGGCGCCACGGTCGGCATCGCCGCGGGGCTGATCGCCGGGCTGTTCCTGATGACCTGGCGTCTGCGGCTGCGGCTGGTGCTCGTCGCCCTCGCGGCGCTGCCCGTGGTCCTGTCGCTGGTCGATCAGCGATTCATCGATCGGCAGCTGACGCTGATGCAGTTCATGGAAGAGGGCGTCGCGGGACAGGCGATGCTGGAGGACGGCGCCGCGAACGAGCGCGTGCTGTCGTGGAAAGGCGGTCTCAGATTGATCGGCGATCGTCCGCTCGGCGTGGGCGGCGGTGGCTACGACATGCTGAGCCCTGTCTACTCGCCGGAGGTCGTCGAGGCGCACGACGGCGAACTGCGCGCGGTGCACAACACCTATATCTGGGCCGCCGCCGACTGGGGTATCGCCGGGCTGATCGCCTTTCTCGGGTTCATCGTCTCCGGATTGCTGACGCTGCATCGCATCCGGCAGGAAACGACGAGCGACCAGATGAAGCTCGAGAGCCTGGCGCTCGAGATTGCGTTGATCTCGTTCCTTGGCGCGGCGGTGTTCATCAACCGCATGTATGCGGAGATCTTGTACTGGCTCGTCGCGCTGTCGGCCTCACTGGCGAACATTCACGACAACCGCGCCGCGCAAACCGATCGTTCCGAGGACGCGGGTCCAGCGGCGGTTCGGGCCGCGTGACGAGCACCCGAACTGGAACGTCTGGCCTTGAGAACGCTAACGGACATCCACTCACGCGTGGACACTTGCAGGAAGGACATGCCGGTGAGGGTGACGAGCGCGCTGGAAGACACGAGTTTCGGGCCGAACACCGTCGAGGCCAGCCTCGAGGCGGAATCGGCCGAGGATCTACCTCAGTTCACAAGGGTTGGAGGAATTGCCTTGGCTCAGCCGTCTGGCTCGCCTGGTGAAAGCCGCGAGGAACAACGTCGCCTCCGTCGTCTGTTCGTGACGTCCCGCTCGCTGCTGCAGGTTGCAGAGGAAGCGGAAGACGAACGCGAACTGGTGATGACGGTCGTTCAGGCCGCGGCGATCTGGCACGACGTGGACGCGCGCGCCTACCGCCGCGATCTGCAGGGCCGTTTCGTCCTCGACGTGCGGCTCCCCGGCGCCGATCTGTCGGTGGGTCCGCGCGACTTCAGCGCGTTCTCCGTGGTGTCAGGTCCGGTGACGCGGATCTCGACGGTCGGCGAACAGGAACAGCTGGGATGGAACGACCTGGCCGGCGAACTGGCGCTGCTGCCGATTTCCGCCAGCGGGCAGGCGCAGCCCCGGTGGGTGCTGGCGATTCCGATCGAAACGGATTCGATGGTGTCATCCAACCTGCTGCTGCTCTGCGAGATGTTGGGGCTGTGTCTCGATCGTATGGCGGCGAGGCGCGATCAGGAACTGCGGAAGCGTCTGATCCGCGACGTCGTGGATCGCGAAGATCCCGTGGCGGAGCTGGCGAACGCGGGCCTGGCGCAAGTCGCCAGTTTCCTCGGAGCCGCCCAGGGCCGGCTCGTGACGGCTACCAGCCCGGCCACCGAGGCGCCTGAAGGCGCCGAGACCCGGCCGATGGCCGACGTCGGCGGCAAATGGACCGCGGGTCCCACGCCCAGCCTCGAGCCCGGCCAGTCGCTGATGACGCCGCGCCGATTGACGATGGCGTTTTCGGTCGGCAACAAGGCGGTCGCGATTATCGACTTGACCGCCCCCGAGGGCGCGGACTTCAGCATCAGCCACGCCTCGCTGCTCGAATCGGCCGTCGGTGTGTTGAGAACCTGGTTCGCCGGCGTGCTCGACGGCGCCGCGGCGCAGGCCTTCGAAGCGGAGCCGGCGCAGAGTTTCGAATCGCGTATCGGCGACGAGCTCGTGAAGGCGAAGAAAGGCCCCGCGGAAACCGGAGTGATTGTGATCGATCTGGCGCCGGGGGCGCAGCGGCGCGATGCCCGCGTCCGATCGAATGTGCCAAGCCCCGTCGCCCGGCAGTTGCGCGCGTCGGATGTGCTCGGACGGCTGAAGACGGGCCAAATCTGCGCGGTGCTGACCGGTACCGGCCCCGACGGCACCAGCAACGCGGCCGCGCGGCTGCTGCAAAGCCTGGCGGCGCTCGCACGCGAACACGACTTGCCGACCGTCAGCGTGGGAGCGACGACCGTCAAGGACGCAGATGAATCGGTCACCGACGTCCTGACCAGGGCCGAGGAAGACGCCAGGCGCCGCACCGGCGGCGGGCAGGACGAGTAATCGCGATGTCGCAAGGACGGCCTTTGAGCTGGTATCGGCGGCTGAGCGATCGACGCGGACGTCTGCGGTTCGAGCTGGTCGGAGAGTTGGCGGCGGCGTTCCGGACGATCGAGGTGCTGCCCGTCCGGGACATCAGCTGGCGAGGCGCGCTGGTGGAGTCGGCGGTGCCGCTGGCGGTCGAGTCGGTGCAGACGCTGCGGCTGGTGTCGGGCGATGTCAGTGGCGAGATCACCGCCCGCGTCCGGCACGTCACACGCGCGGATGCGGCTGACGGCTCCGAATGGTATCGAATTGGTTTTGAATTTCTCGATCTTCAACCGGCGATGCGCGACGAACTTGGTCGCCTGTCGGATGACGGGTACGAGCACTCAACGGAATCGTAAGCGCCTATGAGCGACATGCAGGAAGAGCGTCGTCAGACGGCGCGTGTTCCGACAAAAGAAGGATCTGAACTCTGGCTCGCACGGCCGCATGCCGTCCGGCTGGTGGAGATCAGCATGACCGGCGCGCTGCTCCGGTCGTCGCACAGTCCCCCGATCGGCGAGCGCGGCGAGCTGAGGGCCAAGCTGAACGATCACACGTTCGTGGCCCAGGTCGAGATTCGACGCGTCGTGGCCCGGGGACCGGGAGAAATGCCAGGGGGTTACAGCCTCGGGGTGACGTTTGTATCGCTCGATTCGGACAACCGCCGCTGTCTCGAGCGCTTTCTCAGGCAACCGGCGACACCGTAACCAACGGACTTATGGATGCCCAACGAACGCGTGAGTGAGACAGGAAGAATGGGAACAAATTCTCGAGCAGGTTTAGTCGGCACCAGCCGCGCGATGAGCACGCTGAAAGAGGAGATCGCGCAGGTTGCCAATTCGGACGCCAAGGTGCTCATCACCGGAGAGAGCGGCGTCGGCAAGGAACTCGTGGCTCGCGCGATTCAGTCGCAGGGGCCGCGGGCCGCGCGGCCCTTCGTGGTGGTGAACTGCGCGGGGCTGCCCGAGACGCTGCTCGAGTCGGAGTTCTTCGGCCACGTCAAGGGCAGCTTCACGGGCGCCTATCGCGACAAGCCCGGCAAGCTGGAAATCGCCGACACGGGAACCGTGTTCCTGGACGAAATCGGCGAGATGACGCTGCGCATGCAGTCGCTGATGCTGCGATTCCTCGAAACCGGCGAGTTGCAGAAGGTCGGCGCGGAACGGTCCGAGCGGGTCGTCAACGTGCGGGTCATCGGCGCGACTAACCGCGACCTGCGCAAGCTGATCACGGAAGGGCTGTTCCGGGAGGACCTGTACTACCGCTTGAACGTGATCACGCTCCTCGTGCCGCCGCTTCGCGAGCGCAAGGAGGACGTGCCGATTCTCATCGAGCACTTCCTCAAGCGGTTCACGCGCGATCGCGGACAGCCCGCGCGCGAGATCTCCCCGGAGGCGATGCGCGCGCTGTGCGACTACAGCTGGCCGGGCAACGTGCGCGAGCTGGAGAACGCGATCGAGCGGCTCGTCGTGACGGCGCGGACCGAAGTGATCGACGTCGAGAGCCTGTCCGACGAAGTCAAGGCGCCGCGCGCGGTCGGCCTCTCGGTCAAGCAGGAGCGGCGGCGATCGGTCGGCGACAGCCTCTACAACATGGTGGTCGAAGAAGGACAGTCGTTCTGGACGGCGGTCTACCCGCTCTACATGCGGCGGGACATTACCCGCGAGCAGATTCGCGACCTGGTCCGGCGGGGTCTTCGGGAGACGCGCGGGAACTACAAGATCGTCGCGCGCCTCTTCAACATGGAGCCGACCGATTACAAGCGGTTCCTGAACTTTCTCCGTAAGCACGAGTGTCAGTTGCCTTTTCACGAGTTCCGGTGAGTTCCGGTATCACGTTGGTGTCTTGAGAATTCGAGGGAAAACCATGAGACGAATGACAGCGTTCCTGATGTGCCTCGGCGTGTTCACCTGGACGGCGGCGCCCGCTCTTGCCCAGACCGGGCAGACGGCGAGACAGCAGCCGGTCGCCTTCGCGGAAGAGAAGGCGGCGGGTGCCACTGAAGTCCAGCCTCCCACGGGCTACGTCATCGGTACCGGCGACGTGCTCGGCATCAAGTTCTGGCAGCAGCAAGAGCTGTCGGGCGACGTCGTCGTGCGCCCGGACGGCAAGATTTCCGTGCCGCTGCTCAACGACGTCCACGCGGCCGGCCAGACGCCGCAGCAGCTGAGCGAGAGCATCCGCACCGTGGCCAAGCGCTTTGTGCAGGACCCGAACGTCACCGTGATCATCCGGCAGATCAACAGCCGGTCGGTGTTCATCACGGGCCGCGTGACGCACGCGGGCAAGTATCCGCTCACCGGCTCGACCTCGGTGCTGCAGCTCATCGCCATGGCGGGTGGTCTGTCGGAATGGGCCGACGGCGAGAACGTGACGGTGATGCGCACCGAGCCGAACGGCACCTTCGCGACGCACCGTTTCAACTACAAGGACGTGCTCGCGCGCAAGAACCTGGACCAGAACATCGAACTGCGGCCGGGCGACACGGTCATCGTGCCCTAACGCAGCAGGGAGCAGGGAGCATCAATGGCTAAGTTCATCGCTGGAATCGTCATCTCGCTGCTGGTGGCCTGCGGCACACCGGCCTTCGCTCAGACGCAGCCCTTCCGGGGACTGTTCGGAGCGCCGGCCGGCGCCGCTCCGCCGGAGAGCCTCGACCTGACCGCGTCGATGTTCGGCGTCCACGACACGAACCTGCCGCGGCTGGGACGTGACCTGACGCAGGAGGATCGGACGCCCGACGTCCGCTACACGGATCTGCTCAGCGGGCTCTGGTTCAACAGACGGGGCGAGCGCACATCGTTTGCCGCCAACGGCGTCTCGAGGCTCCAGTACTACCCGCAGTTGGCCAACGGCATGCGTTGGAGCGGGACCGGCGCCGTCGCCGTGAACCGGACGATGCAGCGCGGGCACTTCGGCATCGACCAGCAGGTGCGCTACAGCCCGTACGCGCACTTCCGCGTCATCCCGATCCCGTCCGAGGAATCGGCGACGCTGGCCGATGTGAGCGCGCCGACTCGGCGCTGGCCGTGACGGGCCGCGAGTCGTATCGGTACAACACGGGCCTGCGTGGCGGCTACCAGATGTCACGCCGGACGACGCTGAGCGCGTCCTACCAGTACGAGTTCCTCGATTTCGTGCCGGCCGGGCAGTTCGACTGGAAGACGCACGACGCCGACGTGATGCTGTCGCACAACATCACGGCCAAGACGGCGCTCGTCGCCGGCTACGCGTATCACGTGCGCGACTTCGAGGGCGTGCGGCTGCCGCTCCAGCGGCAGGACATCAACTTCGGCGTGAACTACAACGACACGTTGCCGTTCTCGCCCCGGACCACGTTCACGTTCATGATGGGATCGACGGCCCTGTCACGCACGGCCGACAGGGGGCTCACCGAGGCCGACAGCACGTTTCTCCGCATGATCGGCCGGGCCGAACTGGATCATCAGATGAGCCGGACCTGGCACGTCGGCGCGTTCTATCACCGGGGCATGCAATACATCGAAGGGATCAGTGACGTATTTCTCGCTGACAGCGTCACTGCGAACTTGAGGGGCTACATGGGCCCTCGCGTCGAAATTCGAGCCACGGCCGGCTATTCGACGGGCCCGCTGCGTTACGGGCCAGAACAGCGCGCATACGACACCGCGGCCGCGACGGCGCGGGTACGGATGGCAATCTCGCGAGGGTTGGCCGCTCAGGCCGAGTACGTGTCCTACCGCTACGTGTTTTCACATGCGGTGACGCTTCCAACAGGGATGGCAGTTCGAGGAAACCGGCAGGTGTTCCGTGTCGGTTTGACGACCTGGATCCCACTTCTTAACTAGGTGAGGTGCAAGATGATCCCAGGCAAGGCTTACAAACCCGAAGACCTGCTTCGTGCCGCGTGGCGACGCCGGTTGACGATTCTCGTCCCCATCGTCCTGTCGGCGATCGGTGCGGGGCTCTACTCGTTCACGCAACCGAATGAGTACCGGTCGGAAACGACGCTGCTCGTCACCCCGCCCAGCGGTTCCGGCGGATTGATGAACGGCACGGATGTGATTCCGGTCGAAGAGCGCCTCTACACCATCCGGCAGCAGGTCGTCAGCCACTCGCGGCTGCTCGAGCTCGCCGAGAGCACCGGTCTCTACCAGGACTGGCGCAAATCGCATCCGACCGGCGATGTCGCCGATCGCATGCGCCGTGACGTGAGCATCGACATCGTCAAGGGCAATCCGCGCCGCATCGACGGCACGTTCTTCAAGATTGCCTTTGTCTCGACGAACCCGCAGACCGCGGCGATGGTGACCAACCGCCTGGCTGAGGCCTTCGTCAAGGAGAACGCCGCCGATCGCGAGAACGCCGCGAAAGCGACCGCCTCCTTCATCGAGGCGCAGCTGAACGACGCGCGCACGAAGCTCGAGCTGCAGGAAGCGAAGATCGAGGAATACCGCGAGCGCTTCGCCAACGAGCTGCCGACGACGATGTCGTCCAACCAGGAGGCCCTCCGCCGGGCGGAGACCCAGTTGCAGAACCTCGAGGCGGCCCTGAGCACCGACCGCGCGCAGCGGGTGGCGCTCGAAAGCATGATCGCGGCGGCGAAGATTCCGTCGCCTCCGGGAACGGCCGGCCAGGCGCGCCGCGCCTCCGATCTGTCCACCGCGTCGATCGGCACCCAGCTCGATGCCGCCCGGAACGACCTCAAGGCGCTCGAGCTGCAGCTGACGACCGAGCATCCCGACGTGATTCGTGCCCGGCGCAAGATCACCGAGCTCGAAGAGCGTGCGCGGGCCGAAGGCGTGCCGCAGAGCGCGGACGGTGATGTGCTGTCGCCGGCCGAGGTCGACCGCCGCCAGCGTCTCCAGCAGCTGCAGGCGCAGCTCACCGGTCTCGATCGGCAGATCGTGGACAAGGAGCGCAACATCCCGCGTCTCAACCAGGTGATGGCGCAGCATCAGGAGCGTCTCGACGCGATTCCGCGTCACGAGGCCGAGTTCTCGGCGCTGACCCGGGACCAGGCGACGTTCCAGCAGGTCTACCAGAAGTTGCTCGCGAGCCGTGAGAGCGCGGGCATCGCCCAGAAGCTCGAAGCGGAACAGAGCGACCGTTTCAAGGTCATCGAGCCGGCCCAGGTGCCGACGTCGCCCTTCCGTCCCGACCGTCAGCAGTGGGTGTTGCTCGGCGCGCTCTTCGGCCTCGGCCTGGGCGTGGGTCTGGCGACGCTGTTCGAGTACCTGGATTCGAGCCTGCGCTCGGACGTCGACGTGCACGCCGCGCTCGGCATGCCGGTGCTCGCCATGATCCCGGTCATGCAGACGACCGGCGAGTTGACGGGCAAGCGCAACCTGAAGGCCGTGGCATCCGCGTTGATCATCACGTTGATGGCATCGGCGTTCGCTTACATGTGGTGAGCCAAAAGAGGAACCGCAGATGTACGAAAAATTCTACGGACTACGCGAACGGCCGTTCGATCTGACGCCAAACCCGGCGTATCTGTTCATGACGCCGAAGCACCGCGAGGCGCTGGCGACGCTGCAGTACGGGCTTTCCGAGCGCAAGGGCTTCACCGTGGTGATTGGTGAAGCGGGCACCGGAAAAACGACGCTCGTGAATGCGGCGCTCCAGTCCCAGCGGGGCAACCGGCCGCTCGGGCGCGACTGCGTGGCGTACCTGAACAACCCGACGCTGACGCCAGGAGAGTTCATCGCTTACCTGGCACCGGCGTTGGGGCTCAGCCGTGAGGCGGCTTCGTCGAAGGCCGCGTTCCTCATCGAGCTGAACCGGAGCGTCACCGATCGCCATCAGGCGGGCGGCTTGACGGCGCTCATCGTCGATGAGGCGCAGAACCTGCCGGACAATCTCCTCGAAGAGATCCGGCTGCTGGCCAACGTCGAGACGGGTACCGACAAGCTCCTGCAGATCGTGCTGACGGGGCAGCCGGAGCTGGCCGGCCGGCTCAACCAGGTATCGCTGCGGCAGCTCAAGCAGCGTATCGCGCTGCGCTGCGTGCTCAATCCGCTCGACAAGACGGAGACGGGCGCGTACATCGCGGCGCGCATCTGGATGGCGAGCGCCAACGACCTCACGCTCTTCACCGAAGAGGCGATCGACATCATCTACGAAGCGTCCCGTGGAATTCCGCGAACCATCAGCGTCATCTGCGACAACGCGCTCGTGGCGGGGTTCGCGCTCGGCGAACGCCCGATCGGACGCGACACCGTGCTCGAAGTCTGCAACGACTTCGACCTGGTGCCCGAGCCCCGTGTGGAGTTCACGATGGTGCCGATTCGATCGGAACCGCCGGCGGAGAGCGACCTGGGCCGCCTGCGGATGCTGACAGCGAAGCCGTCAGCGGAACAGGCTGCGGCGCCGGCGAAAGCCCCGGCTACTCGAGATTTATTTCAAGCCTTTCGAGGGCATCGGTAAACACCTAACAGAACGTTGACTCGTTCAGACTTGGGGTAAAGAGATGAGCCGTCTAGCAGAAGCATTGAAGCGCGCGCAAGCGGAGAAAGGGTCGGCCGAACCGGCCGTGAAGGAAACCGTCGCTCGTGAAAAGCCGGCAACGATCCATCCGAAGCTGACGGTGGCCGAGCCGATCGTGGCGGCCGAGGCGGCCGTCAACGAGGCCGCGGCCCAGCCGATCGCAGTCGAGAGCCAGAAGACGGCCGCGGCGATCGAGCCCGAAGCGGCCAGCTCGGCGCGCGTGAGCGCCGGCGGCACGAGCCTGATCGCCGAGAAGCTGGTCGTCACGCCGAGCATCTCGCCGGTCTCGCTCGAACAGTACCGCAGGCTGGCGGCCACCCTCCATCGCCGCCAGTCGGAGACCCGTATCAAGACCGTGCTGGTGGCCAGCACGATGCCCGGCGAAGGCAAGACGCTGACGGCGGTCAATCTCGCGCTGACCTTCAGCGAGTCGTACGGCCGCAACGTGCTGCTCATCGACGGCGATTTGCGCCGGCCGACGACGCACGCCGTGCTCGAAGTGCCGAACATCCTCGGCTCGGGCGTCGTGGCGACGACCGAGACCGACCAGAAGCTGTCGCTCATCCAGGTCTCGCAGCGCCTGTCCGTGTTGACGGCGGGTCAGCCCGACAACGACCCGATGAGCCGGCTCGCGTCCGACCGGATGAAGCGCGTGCTCAACGAAGCGGCCGCGCAGTTCGACTGGGTCATCATCGACACGCCGCCCGTCGGCAGCGTGCCCGATGCGAACATCCTGGCCCAGATGGCCGACGTCGTGCTGCTCGTCGTGGAGGCAGGCCGGACACCGGCGCGCCTCGTGCAGCGGACGGCCGAAGCGCTCGGCAAGGAGCGCGTGATGGGCGTCATCCTGAACCGGGCCGAGGACGTCGTCGTGTCGAGCGATTCCTCGAGCGCATACGCGTACAGTCCAACGAACTAGATGGAGCGGAGATGCCGTGGTTCACTCGGGAGTCCCTGGGACGAACGGGCGCCATCCAACGACCCGATCGATCTGACAGGAGATCCGCCGTGAACCAGCTTCACCGTATCGCCAGGCATGGAGCCCTATGTCCAAGCTGTTGATGCAGCGCGTGACGTGGCGCGTCATGGCCCTGATCGGGTTCGAGAGCGTGCTCATCATGAGCGCCGTGCTGGTGGGCACGTACCTGAGGCTGGGTGCGCGCCCGTTCGTCCAGGGCGCCTCCAGTGTCGCGCTCAAGGGGCTGCTCATCGCCGGCGTCTGTCAGCTCTGTTTGTACTACGGCGACCTCTACAACTCCCGCGTTGGCGGCGATCGCCGGGAGTTGTACGTCCGTACGCTGCGATCGCTCGGCGCCACGTCGCTCGTACTGGCCGCGCTGTACTTCTGGCTCCCCGCCCTCATCATCGGGCGCGGCGTGTTCATGATTGCGGCCACGCTCGTGATCCTGTCGGTCGTGACCTGGCGCGTCTCGTTCGAGTGGTTCGCCAAGCAGGTCGGTCCTCGTGAACGCCTGCTCCTGGTTGGCACGAGCCCGGCCGCGTTGGCCCTCGCGCGAGAGCTGGAGCAACGCCAGAACCTCGGCGTCGAGGTCATCGGTTTCGTCGATATCGATCCGGATCGATCACGACCGGCGGACGAACGCGCGCGTCGTCGGCAACCTCGAGGACATTCCGGCCATCGTGGCGAATCGGTCGGTTGACCGCGTCGTGGTCAACCTCTCGGACGCACGGGGGCAGCTCCCGATGGACACGCTGCTCGACATGAAGCTCAAGGGGGTCACCTTCGATCACCTGGCGTCGGTGTACGAGGAGTACACCGGCAAGATCGCGGTCGAGAACCTGCGGCCGAGCTGGCTGATTTTCTCGACCGGCTTCCGCAAGCCGCCGTCGCTCGTGGCGATGAAGCGCGTCGTCGATGTCGCCGCGGCCGGCGTGGGCATGGTGCTGGCCGCGCCCGCTCATGCTGGCGGTGGCCACCGCTCATCAAGCTCGTATCGCGCGGACCTGCGCTCTACCGGCAGCAGCGCGTCGGCGAGCATGGACAGGTCTTCACGCTCTACAAGTTCCGCTCGATGCGGACCGATGCCGAGGCCAAGACGGGCGCGGTGTGGGCCAGGGACAACGACGACCGGATCATTCCCGGCGGCAAGTTCATCCGCAAGACGCGGCTCGACGAGCTGCCCCAGTTGTGGAACGTGCTGCGCGGCAACATGAGCTTTGTCGGTCCGCGGCCGGAGCGGCCCGAGTTCGTGGGCGAGCTCACGCGCGCCATCCCCTTCTACGGCCAGCGCCACGTCGTCAAGCCCGGCCTCACCGGATGGGCGCAGGTGCGCTACTCCTACGGCTCGACCGTCGACGACGCGATGGAGAAGCTGCAGTACGACCTTTTCTACATCAAGAACCTGACCATCGCGCTCGATCTGTTCGTCATTTTTCTAGACGGTCAAGACGGTCATACTGCGCCGGGGCGCCAAGTGACGATCGACACGCCGACCGGCGGACAGGTGTCGATGGTCGTCAACATGCTGACGATCGACGTGGAGGAGCTACTTCCACGCCAGCGTGTTCGAGAACGCGATCCCGAGCAGTCGGTGGGACGATCTCGAGAGCCGCGTCTGTGCCGAAGACCGATCGGCTGCTGACGATCCTCGATCGCGCCCGGCGTTCGCGCCACGTTTTTCGTCCTGGGATGGGTGGCCGAGCGCTACCCGGCCCTGGTCCGGCGCGATCGCGGCCTGCGGGCACGAGATCGCCTCGCACGGCTACGGGCACGGGCTGATCTACGACGACAGCCCCGAGGCGTTTCGCGCCGATCTGCGCGCGCGAAGCGCGCCATCGAGGATGCCGCCGGCGTGCGGGTGTGCGGCTATCGCGCGCCGAGCTATTCGATTACGGCACGGTCGCTCTGGGCGCTCGATATTCTGATCGAGGAAGGCTACCAGTACGACGCCAGCATCTTCCCGATCCATCACGATCGATACGGCATCGCGGCGTCGCCGCGTCACGCCTATCGCATCTGGCGGCAACACGGATCGCTGTGGGAGCTTCCCGGATCGACGGTCCGCCTCGGGGGAGTCAATCTGCCCGTCGCCGGCGGCGGTTATTTCAGGCTCCTCCCATACGCCTGGACGAAATGGGGCATCGACCGGGTGAATCGCCGTGAAGGGCAGCCGGTCGTGTTCTATCTGCACCCGTGGGAGATCGATCAACGACCAGCCGCGTATCGCGCTGCCGAAGCTGACGCACGTGCGTCACTACGGCAATCTCGGGCGGACCGAAGCGCGGCTCGAGCGGCTGCTCGCCGACTTCAAGTTCGACGCAATTTCCGCGGTCAGTCAGATCGTGCGGCCCGCGGCCGCGTAGGGCGAATAGTTTTCCGTTCAACGGAGCATTGGATGGCGTTCGATAAACGTGAATCTCGCCCTGTCGGCGCGGCGATGGGACGAGTTCGTCAACAGTCACCCCGCGGCAAGCTGCTACCACCTGGCGTCCTGGGCGACGGTCTTCAACAAGGCGTTCGGCCACGATACGCGCTATCTGGCGGCGGAAAGCGACGGCCAGATTGTCGGTATCCTGCCGCTCGTCGTCTTCAAGAGCCGCTTTCTGCGCCGGTTCAGCGTCTCGCTGCCCTTTGTGAACTACGGCGGCGTCGTCGCGGACACGCCCGAGGCCGAGCGCGCGCTGGTCGACGCGGCGATTGACGAGACGCGCGCGATGGGCGGCGAGTACCTCGAGCTCCGGCACACCCGGCAGCGTGTTTCCGTCGTTTCCGTCCAAGCAGCACAAGGTCGCCATGATCCTGCCGCTCGCGGAAAACGAAGAGCAGCAGTGGTCGGCGCTCGACCGCAAGATTCGCAATCAGGTCCGTAAGGCCGAAAAGAGCGAGTTGCGTGTCACGCAAGGCGGCGTCGAGCTCGTCGAACCGTTCTACGACGTCTTCGCGCACAACATGCGCGACCTCGGCACGCCGGTCTACCCGCGCCGGTGGTTTCAGCAGATCCTGGCGACGTTTCCTGACAACGCACGGGTCTTCTGCGTCTGGCTGGTGACCAGCCGATTGCCGCGTCGTACGTGTTCTGGCACGGCGACACGATGGAGGTCCCGTCGGCCTCGGCGCTGCGCCGCTTCAACCCGATGTGCGCCGAACACGCTCCTCTACTGGGAAATGCTGAAGTTCGCCGCCGGGCGCGGCGTGCGCAACTTCGATTTCGGCCGCTCCACTCCGGGAGCGGGCACCTACGACTTCAAGCGGCAATGGGGAGCCCAGCCGCATGAGCTTGACCTGGGAATACTGGCTGGCATCGGGCGATGACGCAGCTGCCCGATCTGAGTCCGCGAAATCCGCGCGTGCAGTGGGCGATCGAGCTCTGGCGTCACCTCCCCGTACCGGTGACGCGTGCCGTCGGTCCGCTCGTCGTGCGCAATATTCCGTGACGACGATATGGCGACATTAGCAGCGCTGTCACTGGCGATTCTCGTCTATATCTACGTGGGCTATCCCCTGCTGCTCGCCCTCATCGTGCGGGTGCGAGGGGCACGGCCCGTCCGGCGTGGAGACAAGCCTGCCATCGGTCAGCTTCGTCATCTCCGCCTACAACGAAGCCGATGTCATACGCCGCAAGCTCGAGAACACCATCGCGCTCGACTACCCGCGCGACCTGCTCGAAGTCGTGGTGATTTCTGACGCCTCGACCGATCGCACCGATGCCATCGCGGCGGAGTTCGCCGCCGCGCATGGCGTGCGCGTCGCGCGGCAAGCCGGAGCGCGCCGGCAAGACCGCCGGACTGAATCGAACAGTGCCGACCCTTCGCGGCGACATCGTCGTGTTCTCGGACGCCAACGCGGTGTACGAGCGAAACGCGTTGAAGATGCTCGTCCGCAACTTCGCCGACCCGCAGGTGGGGTACGTCACGGGAGAGGCCAGGTACGTCGAAGGAGGCAAGACGGCGGCGGACTCCGGAGAACGCACGTACTGGGACTACGAAATCTCACTCAAGAAGCTCGAAACGTCGCTGGGCTCCATGGTCGGCGGCGACGGCGCGATCTACGCGATCCGCGGCATTCCTGTGGCAGACGCTGCCGCCGGCGGCCATCAACGATTTTCTAAACCCGCTGCAGATTGTCAACGCGGGATGGCGGGGTGTCTACGAGCCCGAAGCGATCTGCTACGAAGACACCGCGGGAACGCCCGCGCGCGAGTATCGCCGGCGTGTGCGGATCGTGAGCCGCAGCTGGCGGGCGGTGTTCCAGGCTCCCGGCGTGCTCAACCCGTTCCGCACGGGATGGTTTGCGTTTTCGCTCGTGTCACACAAGATGCTGCGGTGGCTCACCGGCGGGTTCGCGGCCGCGGCCGCGGCCGGCCTGGTGGGCATGATCTTCGAGGCCGGCAACAGCTGGTCGCTCGCCGCGGCCGGTGTCGCCGCAAGCGGCGCCATCGCCTTCAGGCCCACTCGCCGCGTCGCCGCGGTCGCCGGATATTTCTCGATTATCCAGGCCGCCTCGCTCGTCGGCGTCTTGAAGGGCACCTTCGGACGCGTCGAGGGCACGTGGTCGACCCCGCGGGAGACCGCCGAGCCCGGCAAACGCGCGGCCGGGCCCAAGGGATTTCTCCAGTCGATCATTGGCCGGTTGCGGCGATCGGCATCGCCCGCGGGTAAGACCATGGCGTACCGCGGTGGTGTCTTCTGGACGCTTCGAAAGGTGCGCCCGAGCCGCAACATCGCGATTCTGCGTTATCACGCGGTCTGTGGTCCAGAAGGGTACGGCTACGCCGACCCGCATTTGTGCGTCACGCCCTCGGGCTTCGAGCGGCACGTCGCCTATCTCGCGTCGAGCTACGAGGTTCTTCCGCTCCCGGAAATCGTGGCTCGCCTGCGCGAGAACCGGCCGGTGCCGTCGAACGCCGTCGCGCTCACATTCGACGACGGCTACGCCGATAATCTGGCGGCCGCGCGCACGCTGAACAAGTACGGCGCGTCGGGGACTTTCTACATGACGGCCGCCTGTATCGACGGAGTCGAGCCTTTCTGGGTGTCGGAGATCCGGTATCTCGTCAAGGCGATCCCGGGCGGCGCGTTCACGCTGGACCTGCCAGGCGAGCGGTTGCACCTTCCCAGCTCAACGGCGTCCGAACGAGCCGCATCGCTCCTGCAGATCACGCGTCTGTTCAAAGCGCATCCGATCCCGGTGCGGGAGAAGCTGCGTGAGCAGCTGCGGGCACTCGCCGGTCAGGTGAAGATGCCGAGAATCATGCTGACGTGGGACGAGGTCAACACGATGAAGGACCTCGGCATGACGATCGGCGCCCATACGATGACGCACCCGAATCTGCCGAGCGCGGGCATCGTCGATGCCACCGCTGAGATCACCGGGTCGAAACGGCTCCTGGAAGAAAAGATCGGCCGCGAGGTCACGATGTTCTCGTATCCGAACGGCGGGGCCGAATCGTATTTCACGCCTGAACTGGAACAGGTGGTCGCGCGCGCGGGTTTCGCCGCCGCAACCACGTCACGCAACGGGTTCGCGACGGCGGGATGCAATCTTTACGCGATCAAGCGCGTGCAGGTGCAGGAACGCGTCGAGGACCTCGTCTTCGCGCTCGAGGTCGAGCGCTTCATGCTGGCGCCTAATTAGTTTTTAGTTCTCAGTTTTCAGTTCTCAGTTTTCAGTTTTCTGTTGCTGTTTGCTGTTTGCTGTTCGGGTCGCAGAAACCAAAAACGATGAGCCAGAACTTCAACAAGGACGTCAAGTCGGGAATGATCTGGGGCATCCTCGAGCGTGGGGGTGTCCAGTTCTGCAAGTTCGTGGCGAGCATCGCCCTGGCACGCCTGCTCTCGCCGACCGACTTCGGCATCCTCGGGCTGGCGGTGATCTTCACGGGCGTGTCTGGAAGCATCTCGAACCTGAGCTTCGGGATGGCCATCATCCAGCGCGACGACGTCAGGCCCGACCACTACGCCACGTTGTTCGTCACGCAGCTCGTGATCAACAGCGTGGTGTTTCTGGCGCTGCTGTCGATCTCGCCGTACGTCGGCGCCTATTTCGGCAATCCGCTCGTCGGCAGCGTGCTGGCCGTTTCGTCCACCAACTTCCTCATCAGAGTCATCGGCGGCTGTCCCTCGGCCACGCTGCGGCGAGGGCGAGGGTTCCGCATGTTGTCGATCTCCAACGTGCTGGACGCGTTCGTCGACGTCAGCGTCTCGGTGGTGCTCGCCTTTTTCGGCTTTGGCGTCTGGAGCCTGGTGTACGGCGCATTGTCAGGCGCCCTCATCAGCAACATTTATCTGGTCAAGGCGTCCGGGTGGCGGCCGAGCCTGAAAGTGACGCGCACGGCGTTCAAGGAGATGTTCGGTTTCGGGGCTGGCGTCTCGCTCTCCGAGTTCCTCACCGACGCGGCCGATCGCGCCTCGAATTTCGTGATCGGCAAGGTACTGGGCACGGCGGCGCTGGGCTATTTCGAAAAAGGCCAGAGCCTGATGAACCGTCCGATGCGGGATCTCGGCAAGCGCACGCAACGCGTGCTCTTTCCCGTCTTCGCCCGCATCCGCAACGAACAGGGACGTTTTCGTGCCGCCGTTCGCCGCACCGTCATGACGGTATCGCTCATCAGCTACCCCGTGTTCCTCAGCCTCATCGTACTGGCGCCGCAGGTGATTCACGTGCTGTTCGGCAGCCAGTGGGCGCCGGCCGTCCTGCCATTTCAGGTTCTCTGCCTCGCCGGGATCCCCCGCCTGATCCTCCAGGTGATGATCATGGCGACGTTCGTCACAGGATCGTCGAAGACCGAGGTCAAGCGGCGCCTGGTCATGGCACTGCTCACCCTGGGTGGCTCGTTCATCGGCGTCCGATGGGGATTGCCCGGCGTGGCCGCCGTTGTCGCGATCGTGGCGATGATCGGGCTGATGTCGGGCATCTGGCAGGTCCACCGGCTCGGCCTGCTTCGGCCGATGGCCGATGTCCTGAAGCCACAGAGCATTCCTTTTGCTGCCGCCGTGCTGATGGCAGTGGCCGAGCGCGCCAGCCAGGCATGGACGCTGTCGATCGGCTTGAACGCGTTTGCCGTGCTTGCCATCTCTCTGTCGATTGGATCGATGGCATATCTCACCGCCGTCGCGTTGATGCGCGACGAGGCCATCACCAAGCTCGCCACCGAACTGGTGGGAGACCTTGTTCCCGTCACCGAGCGGGTGCCGATGCTCGGCACGCTCGCGCGGCGCTTCCGCTGACGACACACTGATGAAACGCGACCTGCTTCGCAAGCTTCGCCGAATGAGCCCGCACGAGGTCCGCGCGCGCGCGCGCTACGCCTTCACCCAGTTCGGCGAGGAGGCCGGGCACCTGTTTGGCATCGATAAGAACGTCGACGCGGATTTGCCGGAGAACACGAACGACGAGACGTTCATCGATCCCTGGATCGATCGAGACGACCAGCAGGCCGTCGTCTCGCGCTTTCGAGCGGACCACCAGGAGTACGTCGCCGGGATCGTCAAAGCGGCCGAGGCGCTGTGCCGGCACGAGTTCGAGCTGTTCGGCATGGTCGCGCGGTTCGGGCCGTCGGTCGAGTGGCAAGCCGATCCGGTGTCGGGCAGGAAATGGCCGGCCGAATTTCACACGCGCGTGCGCATCTTCGACGGCAACGCCGGCAATGGTGACGTGAAGTACGTCTGGGAGCTGAACCGCCATCAGTTTCTGCCGGTCCTCGGCAAGGCCTACCGGCTGACCAACGATGAGAAGTACGCGTCGGCAGGCCTCGCGCTGATCGACAGCTGGGTGGATGCCAACCCCTGCAACGTCGGCATCAACTGGACGAGCGCGCTGGAAGTCGCGGTGCGAAGCCTCGCCTGGTGCTGGGCGTGCGCGCTCTTCGAGGGGTCGCCGTCGCTCACCCCCGCGCTGCGCCGGAAGATTCTCGGCTCGCTGTCGCAGCACGCGCGCTACATCGAACGGCACCTGTCGTTCTACTTCAGTCCGTACAACCACCTCATCGGCGAGGCGACGGCACTGTTCGTGATCGGCAGCGTGCTGCCGTCGCTGCGGCGTGCCGCGCGCTGGCGCCAGCGCGGATGGGCGATCCTCGAATCGGAAATGCCGAAGCAGTATCACGAGGATGGGGGCACGGTCGAGCAGGCCACCGGCTATCACCACTTCACGCTCGGATTTCATCTGCACGCGCTGCTCGTGCGCCGGCGCACGTCGGGCGAATCGGGCGGGCGGCTGTGGTCGACGCTGGAAAAGGCGCTCGAGTTCTCGATGCACATGACGCGGCCCGACGGGTCGACGCCGATGATTGGCGATGCCGACGAAGGCAAGGCGTTCTCCTTCGTGCAGCCCGATCTCTGGGATTTCAGGATGTTCCTCGGGCTCGGTGCGGCCCTCTTCGGCAGAGGGGACTTCAAGAAGATTGGCGGCGCGCTTCCCGCCGATGCCGGATGGCTCGTCGGCAACGGTGGCTGGATCGCCCATCAAGCCGTCAGGGACGAGACCCCGCACGGCACGTCGCGCGCGCTCGAGGCGAGCGGCTACTACATCATGCGGACCGGCTGGGACCCGCAGGCCCACTATCTCGGCTTCGATTGCGGCGAGCTGGCGGCGGGTGTGTCGGCGCAGGACACGCCGTCGGCGGCGCACGGACATGCCGACGCGCTCTCCATCGAAGTATCAGCGTTCGGTGAACCGATGCTGGTGGACCCGGGGTTCTGGACCTACAACGGCGCCGAAGAATGGCACCGCTACTTCCGCGAAACCGAGGGGCACAATACCGTCGTCGTCGACGGGCGTTCGCAGGCGGAATTCCGCGGACGTCTCAAGTGGTCCAACGCACCTCGCACGGAAACGCACGAATGGATCTCGCTCGGCGCGCTCGACTACGCCGAAGGATCGCATTCGGGCTACCAGCGGCTGGCGTCGCCCGTCACCCACCTCCGGACGGTCGCCTTCGTCAAGCCGCATTACTGGGTTGTCCGCGACGAGCTGACCGGAGAAGGCAAACATACGCTCGAGCGCTGCTTTCATTTCGCAACGGCAGAGGTGCTGCGCGATATCGCCGCGAATGCGGTGTACACCAGGCTCATGAACGGCCGCGCCAACCTTGCGGTCGTCCCCGTCGAACGGCATGGGGTGAAGCTGGAGCTCGCACGCGGCGGCCCCTCGTCAGCCGGCGGATGGCTGGCCGTCGGCTACGAGCGAAAGGTCCAGGCGGCGGCGGCGAAGTACCGCAGCACGTGCCTGCTGCCCTGCGCGTTCCATACGGTTCTCGTGCCGTTTCGCGGAGACGCGCCGCGGGTGCGCGTGGCCAATCGTCCGATCGAGTCCGACGAAGGATCGCCGCTCGACCGCGCGTTCGAAGTCTCGCGTCCGGGCGGCAGCGACATCTGGGCCTTCTCGAGCGGCAGGACCGCGCGATTCCACAACCAGTGGTTCACCGACGGGCGCACCACCTGCGTGCAGTTGAACGAGGCGGGACAGATCACCGGCTGCGTCCTCGTGTCGGGTTCGCGAATCGAGATCGACGGCGAGCCGATCATCGAGCTGGATCGCCGCGTCCGTGCGGCCACGCTGTCCGTTGTCGGCGGCCACACGATTGTCGAGCTCTCGGAACCGGCCAAAGTCCTGACATCCGCGGGCGAGCGCACGATCCGAAAAGCCGGGTGACCCGTTGACGCGACATCCGCTTCGCCGCATGGCGCGCGTGGCGGTGGCTGCGACGATACTGCTGTCTCCGGCCGAGGTGCTCGCACGCGTCTGGTACGTCGCACCGGGCGGAGCTGGAAACGGGACGGAGCAGGCACCGTTTGGCGTCGTGCAGACGGCGCTCGGCTCCGCCCAACCGGGCGATACCATCTTGCTTCGCGCCGGCACCTATCGCGAGGCGATCCGGACCGTCCGCAGTGGCCTGTCGAAGGCGCCGGTCACGCTTCAGGGCGAGAGCGGTCGCGGCCCGGTCGTCATCACGACAAGCGGCACGGTCCTGCAGATCGTCCATTCCTTTATCACAGTCGAGAATCTGGTCATTGACGCCGCGTACGGACCGCGAACGGCAGCCAGGATTGGCGCCGGTACCCAGTCGGTCGTGCTGCGCCGGATCGAGATTCGCCGCTCGGGACGCGACTGCGTCGACATCGGCGCCGCACGTGATGTGCTCGTCGAGGACGCCCTCATCCATCATTGTTTGAACGCGTCGGGCGGCCGCACAGACGCCCACGGCCTTGTCGCAGGTGCCGTGCAACGCCTGACCGTGCGCGGCACCGAGATCCATACCTTCTCGGGCGATGCGATCCAGTTGAATCGCACGGGCACATCGGTGGCCGACGGGTGGAGCGAGGTGCTCATCGAGCGGTGCCGGTTCTGGCTGGCGCCGCTTGCGAGCGCCGAAAATGGATTTCCGGCAGGCGCCGTCACGGGTGAAAACGCCCTCGACACCAAGGTCGCGCCCACCTCGCCGCGTGCGAGCATCACGATTCGCGATACCGAGGCCTGGGGCTTCCGTGGCGGATCGATACGAGTTCAGGCCGCATTCAACCTCAAGGAGAACATCGACGCCGTCGTCGATCGCGTGACGGTCTGGAATTCGGAAATTGCGTTCCGCCTGCGCGGATCGGATGCGAACACCAGCGGCGCCTGGGTGCGGATTCAGAACGCGGTGTTGTACGACGTCGGCACCGGCATCCGGTACGAGGACGACATCCAGCGGCTGCGCGTGTGGAACACGACGTTTGGGCGTCGCATCGCTCTCGCATTCGAAGATGCCTCGGCAGCGGGGCATACCAAGCCTGACGTCCGCAACGTCGTCTTCGCCGGTCGCGACCGGCCTCGTGAAGCCAGCGACCCATCGAACCTCGCGGTGAGCGAGGGCGCGTTCGTCAACGCGTCGTCCGACGACTATCGTCCAGGAGCGCAATCCGCGTTGGTGGACGCGGGCGTTCCGATCGCAGAAGTGGTCGTGGATCGCGTTGGGGTCTCTCGCCCTCAGCGACGGGCACTCGATGTAGGGGCGTGTACGAGATCAAGTAACGAAGGACTGGCAGCCAGTGGAGGCCCTGGGTCGGCGCCCCGCATTAGAGCGGTAGGAATCGGGCAGTCATACACTGCCGTACCGACGTCGGGCCTGTGCCTCCTGAACTGGCTGACGGGGCACGGTGCAAAGCTCGGTCCACTGGAAATCGATGAGAACGCCCGGCCTGTCGCGGCGCCATTCAACCCGACGCCGCGACAGGGCAGACTAAAGTCTCGAAGCCGCTAATATTTCATCGTCAGGCCTACGTTGAAGTTCCTTCCATCGCCGCCAATCAGCCCGGGGCCGGGATAAGCCGACGCCCTGCGAGTGAAATATCTGTTATCCAGGACGTTGTTGATGCCCAGCGTCAGAGTGTAGTTCTGCTGGAGTGAATAGTTCGCCGTGAAATCCATCACTTGCTGCACGGGAATGTATCCCTGAGACGAGTCGGGCAGGCGCAACGTGTTGTTTGCGTCGGTGAACTGATCGCCGGTATGGCTGTACCTGGAGCGTACCCGAGAACCCGCCCGTCTTGTACGTGCCGCCCCAGCGGCCGATGAAGCTCGAGCTGAACTCGACGCGGTTGCCGGTGACGGGGCCCTGCATGTAGCGCGCGCTGATCGGCGCCATCGAGGCGAAGGCGAAGAGTTGCTGCCTGCCCGTGCCACCAGTGGCCAGAGCGAGCAGGTCCGCCTCGACAAACAACTCCGCGCCGACGTTGCGGCTGTTGGAGATGTTCGTGTAGAAGAACGTCGGACCCGTGGGCGCCTGTGTCGTCACCGTTCCGAGCCGATCGCATGTACTTGATGTAGAAACCGCCGACATCGAACGACACCGACCTCCCGAGCGTTCCCCGGTACCCGTACTCGGCGACCCAGCCCGTCATGTCGTCGAGATCGGGATCGACGACCACCCTCGAGTCAGGTCGCCAATGGTCGTTGAGAAGCGTCGGGCGGTACGCCTGTGTCATGTTGGCGTAAATGGTCGAGGCACCGGTCGCGCGGAACGTCGCACCGACACCGACCATCGGAAGTGTCCGGACTTGCTCGCTTTTGCCGACGATAGGACGCCCCTCAGCCGACGTGTTGACGTGCTCGAACCGGAAGCCGGGTGTCACAGTCAGCCTCTCGTTGAAGCGGAACGCATTCTCGACGAAGAGCGCCGCGTTGACCGTCTTGTTGTGGAGGTTCCTGTCGACGTCAGGATAGTACCACTCGAACGTCGAGCTCGGTTCCGGGCGGGGCCCATCCGTGCAAGCGGCTCATCTTGGAGTGGTAATAGCGGAAGCCAGCGACCATCGCGCTGCCGTTCCCGAGAAAGTTGTGGATTCTGGCCACTCGGAGCTCGTTGGAGGAGTTGTGGAACTGGTCGTCGTAATACTGGCGCGGCGCGTCGGGATTCCAGGGAATGAACGGCACGGTGGCCGTCGCCAGCTGCGCCGAGCTCCACATCACCTGGCGATGACCTTCGATGAACGCCGAGGTGAAGCTCAGACGGGTGCTCGGATTGATCTCGTATTCGAGCTTGGCGGAGGGCACCAGCCACTTCACCCCGAAGTAGTTTCCCGGAAAGTTCGACTGGCGCGCATCCTCCGCGAATTGCTCGTCGGTCAGACCGCCGCCCATGTGAATCAGCGTGTCCAGGGCGGTCATCTCGAACCCGATATTCAACTTCTCAGTGGCCTTGATACTCGATTTGCGCGAAGCCGCTGTTATTGTCGAATTCGTTGTTCGCCCGCCTCCATCCGTCCCCCTGGCGACGATGGTAGTAGCCGTTGTAGGTCAACTTTCCGACCTTGCCACCCACCTGATTGTGTGAACTGAAGAAACTGCTCGAGCCGAACGTCTGCTGTCGTGGAGAACGTGAATTGGCGATCGGACGGCGCCCGTCTGATCTGGTAGTTGACCAGACCGCCGAACTGCGCGCCGTATTGAAGGGACGCAGACCCGCGTACCATCTCGATGCGCTCGACGGCGTCGAGAGGCGGCGAGAAGTACGTGTCCGGATAGGCGAACACCTCGGCCATGATGTCGTACCCGTTCATCCGCTGGTTCGTCTCCCACGAACGGTTCGGGTCGAGGCCGCGGCTCGAGATGCCGATCTGCAGTCCGGAGCTGTCGTGCTCCCAGATCTGGGTTCCCGGAATCTTGGCGAACACCTGGCGCTGGTTGCCAGAGGTGGTATTGGCATCCATCTGGTCCAGCACGAGGACGTCGCTCTTCTTGCCGGCGTAGAGCGTCGTGCCCACAATTTCGGGAAGGGTCGCGCGGCCGTTGAGCTCGTTTTCGATGTTGACGGCGGCACCGATGACCGTGATCGCGTCAGCAAAGCTCGTCTGCAGCGACACCTCGAAGTCCTGCCGCGCGTTCGCAGTGACCCGCACGTCCTGCGCAATTTCGATGAACCCTGGTTTCGTGATGAGCACTCGATATTGGCCCGCCCGAAGGCCGGAGAACTCCGTCTCGCCGTCGTCGTCGGTGTCCTGGCTGAGGGCGGCACCAGTGGGGAGAGGTATCAACGTCACGGCGGCCGCCTCAACGTCGACACCTAACGCGCTCTTCACCTTGACGGAGATAGACGTGCTCGTCGCCGCCCGCACCGAGGATTGCTGCGTCTGCGCGGCCTGTGGTGCCGGCGCCTGCACCTGCGCGGGCGCCTGGGCCTGTGCCGGCGCCGGCGTCTGGGCCAGCACCCAGGCCGGGCTGAGCAGGATGATCGTCATCCATGTGATGTGTAGAACCCCGGCGAGACGCGCCGAGCTCGAATCGCCGGGTCTCCAAAGTATGCTGCACGACTTCATGACGCTTCCTCCCTGCTCGTGGCAGAACGACTGCTGATGTGGCCGCGTAAGACCGAAGAGTTTCAACTTCACGTTCTCTTCATGTTCGACGCAGAACTCTGCCAAGGCTCTAGGAGATCGTCAATTCTCCAAACGCGGTAGCCGGGCGAGTGACATCAAAGTGATTAGCCCGCGAAGCGCTTTCCCTCTGAAGGCATCCCGTCGGCACACTGCTCATTTCAAAGTAGCCCCGTGGATTGCGTCCTCCGACTAGCCCGTTTGGAGAATTGCTCCGCAGAGCGTCGCGCCTCTATTCTCTTCGCCGTCACGATCGTCGCATTCATAGGCGACGCGTGCTCAAGGAGAGGACACATGAGTTCAGAGCGCGGCAACGCTGGCAGCTGGATACAGACAATCGCCTCACCACGCGGGCTGGCCGTCATCTGCGGCCTCGTGCTGACGGGCGCCATCGTCATCTCGCAGAACAGAAGCGACGCGTTGGCAGCGTCTCAGAACAGGACCCCCGCCGCGGCGGCGGCAGCAGTCGAGCCGAAGGCTGGCGAAAAGAAATTCGAGGACTTCGATCCGGCCAGCTTCGATCGCTCGACGCAGATCGACAACGAGTGGATGCCGCTGAAGCCGGGTACGCGGTTCACCTACGAAGGCACGCACGATCGAGGACGACGGCACGGCTGTTCCGCATCGCGTCGTGATCAACGTGACCGATCTGACCAAGGTGATCGGCGGCGTTCGCTCGGTGGTGACCTGGGACCTCGACTACAGCGACGGCGAGCTCGTCGAGGCGGAGCTGGCGTTCTTCGCCCAGGACAAAGACGGCAACGTCTGGCGCATGGGCGAGTACCCGGAGGAGTACGAGGACGGGAAGTTCCTCGCGGCGCCGACCTGGATCCACGGGTTCGAGGATGCGCGAGCCGGAATCATGATGAAGGCCAAGCCGCAGCCGAAGACGCCCAGCTACTCCCAGGGGTGGGGCCCGACGGTCGACTGGACCGACCGCGGACAGGTCGATCAGGTCGGCCAGAAGACGAAGGTGCCCGCCGGCAGCTACGAGGACGTGCTGGTGATCGCCGAGACCAGCGCGTCGGAGCCCGACGCCGAGCAGCTCAAGTACTACGCGCGCGGCGTCGGCAACGTTCGCGTCGGCTGGCGCGGCGCCGGAGAAAAGACCAAGGAAACGCTGGAACTGGTCAAAGTCGAGACGCTCGATGCCAAGGCGCTCGGCGAGGTTCGCGCGGCGGCGCTGAAGATGGAAAAGAGCGCCTACCAGAGACAGCAAGAACGTGTACGCGCACAACGCCGCCGGCGGAGCCTGCGGCCGCGAACGCCAAATAGGTCAGTAGCGTCAGCACGAGGGAGGTCAGCGATGTTACGTCGGATTATCGGATCGAGCCTAAGGTTTCGACTCGTCGTGGCCGCGCTCGCGGCACTGCTGCTGGTGTTCGGCTTCACGCAGCTCGAGCCGCAGCCCGTCGACATCCTGCCGGAGTTCTCGCGGCCGTACGTGGAGATTCAGAGCGAGGCGCTCGGGCTTGTCCGCCGAGGAAGTGGAAGCGATGATCACCACTCCCCTCGAGGCGGACATGCTCAACGGAACGCCGTGGGTCGAGGAAATCCGATCCACGTCGATTCCGGGCCTGTCGTCGATCGTGATGATCTTCGAGAAGGGCACCGACATCATGCGCGCCCGACAGGTGGTGGCGGAACGCCTCACGCAGGTGTTCGTGCTGCCGAACGTGACGAAGTCGCCGGTGATGATCAATCCGGTCTCGTCGGCCAGCCGCTTCATGACGATCGGGCTGAGGTCGGACACGTTGTCGCTCATCGACATGTCGGTGCTGGCCCGCTGGACGATCGTGCCCCGTTTGATGGGGCTGCAGGGCGTGGCCAACGTCTCGATCTGGGGCGAGCGCAAGTGGCAGTTGCAGGTGCAGGTCGATCCGGAACACCTGCGGGACGCAGAAGGTGACGCTGGTGCAGGTCATCAAGACCGCCGGCAACGCGTTGTGGGCGTCGCCACTCAGCTACCTCGAAGCCTCGACGCCCGGCACCGGCGGCTGGATCGAGACGGCCAATCAACGGCTCGGCGTCCGGCACGTCCTGCCGATTCAAAAGGCCGCCGACCTGGCCCAGGTGACGGTCGACGGCGCGCCGTCGAAGCGGCTGTCTGACGTCGCCAACGTCGTGGAAGACCACCAGCCGCTCATTGGCGACTCCATCGTCAAGGACGGCCCCGCGCTGACGCTCGTCGTCGAGAAATTCCCCTGGGCCAATACGACGGACGTCACGGAAGAAGTCGAAGCCGCGCTGGCCGCTGCTCCGTCCGGGCCTGACGGGCCTGGAGATGGACTCCACGTTGTTCCGGCCGGCGACCTACCTCGAGCTCGCGGACGACAACCTCTCGTTCGCGCTGCTCATCGGGTCGGTTCTGCTCGTCGCGGGCGTTCTGCGCTTTCCTGCTGAACTGGCGCAGCGCGCTGATCAGCACGTCGTCGGCCGTGCTGCTGTCGGTGATGGCGGCCGCGACCGTGCTCTACCTGCGAGGCGTGACGCTCGATCTGGTCACGATCGCCGGGCTTCATGATCGCCCTCGGCATCGTCATCGACGACGCGATCGTCGACGTCGAGAACATCGGGCGGCGTCTGCGCCAGGCTCGCGACGGAGGGCAGCGACAAGTCGACGGCGACCATCATTCTCGAGGCGTCGCTCGAGATGCGCAGCCCGCTGCTCTACGCGACGGTGATCATGGCGCTGGCGGTCGCTGCCGCTCGTGGCGCTCGAAGGCGTCGCCGGACTCGATCTTCTCAGCCGCTCGTCGCCTCGTACCTGCTGGCGGTGCTCGCCTCGATGTTCGTGGCGCTGACGGTCACCCCGGCGCTCAGCCTGCTGTTGCTGCGCAACGGCTCGCTCCGCGGCACGCGAGTCCCGTACGGCGGCGATCGCTGCGCGGCTTCTACCGCACGCTCTTTGGCCGGGCCGCTCGGCACCCGGTTGCCGGCCGTCGCCGGCGTCGGTGCCCTCGTCGTCGTCGGCGATCGCGCCGCATCGCTTCCTCCGTCAGGAGTCGCTGCTTCCCGACTTCAAGGAAACGGATCTGGTGGTTCGCCTGGACGGCAGCTCCAGCGCTTCGCATGCCGGCGATGAGCCGCATCACGACCCTGGCCAGCCGCGAGCTGCGCGCGGTTCCCGGCGTCCGTAACGTGAGCGCCCACGTGGGGCGCGCCATCACGTCGGACAAGCGAACCAACATGAACGCCGGCGAGCTGTCGGTGAGCATCGATCCGACCGCCGACTACGACGCGACGGTGGCCGCGGTCGAGGAAGTGCGTCGCCGACTATGGCGGCGCTCTCTCCCGAAGTGCTGACCTACCTGCAGGCCAAGCTGAGGGACGAGCTGTCGGGCACCGGACGAATCGCTGGTCGTGCGCGTGTATGGCGAGGACATCAAGGTCATCCGCCAGAAGGCCGAGGAAATCGCGCGAGGTCCTGTGCGCGCATCAACGGCGTCGTGGGTCGCAGCGTCCAGTATCCCGAAAGAAGCGCCGACGGTCGAGATCGAGGTGGACATCGAGCGAGCCAAGCGCTACGGCCTCGCGCCGGGCGAGGTGCGTCGGGCGGCGACCTCGCTGGTGTCGGGTATCGAGGTCGGCAGCCTGTTCGAAGCACAGAAGGTGTTCGACGTCGTGGTGTTCGGCACGCCGGAGACACGCCACAGTGTGACGAGCCTCGAAGAGCTGCTGATCGACACGCCCTCGGGCGGTCACGTGCGCCTGAAGGACGTCGCCGACGTGCGCATCGTGCCGGCCGTCAACGAGATCCATCGCGATGCGGTGGCGCGGTACGTGGACGTGACGGCCAACGTGCAGCGGACGCGATCTCGCCGCCGTGGCCTCCGATATGGAGGAGGGCATCGCGGCAGGTGAGCTTCCCGCTCGAGTACCGCGCCGAGCTCCTGGGCGAAGTACGCGGAGCGGCAGGCCGCGCAGCAGCGCGTGGCGTCGTTCGCCGTCGCCGCCGCTATCGGGATTCTCCTGCTCCTGCAGGCGTTCTTCCGGAACTGGTCGCTGGCGTTTATCGTCTTCCTCACCCTGCCCGCCGCCCTCGCTGGCGGGGCGTTCGCGGTGCTGGCCACGACCGGAGGCGTCGTCTCGCTCGGCTCGATCGTCGGGTTCATCGCCGTGCTGGGCATCGCCGTGCGAAACACGATTCTGCGTCGTCAGCCGCAACCGGCATCTCGAAGATACCGGCCAGGCATTTGACGCTGCCCTGGTCGCCCGCGCCACCGAGGAGCGCGCCGCGCCGATCCTGATGAGCGCGATCGGCACGGCGCTGGTGTTCCTGCCGATTGCCGTCCTCGGCAACATTGCCGGCCTCGAGATTGCTTCAGCCGATGGCCGATGGTCGTGCTCGGCGGGCTCGTGACGTCCACGCTCGTCAGCCTGGTCGCCGTTCCGGCCATGTGCGTCGTGTGCGGGGCGGCCGAAGTGGAACCGGATCTGGAGCTCATCGACGACGTGTCGGACGCCGTTGCACGGCCTGAAGGAGGGTGCACTGTCATGAAGTTCGGTAGCCCGTTGCTGATTGTGGGAATGCTGGCGGCCCTGCCGCTGTCGGCGTGCAAGCATGCGCCCGAGACCGCATGAAGTCGAACATCCCGCCGAGGTCAAGCCGATCGACGGGACGGGCATCAACCGCGTGACGTCTGACCGAGAAGGCGATCGAGCGGATCGACCTCAAGACCGACGTTCGTGCGCGAACAGAGAGTCGCGACTCGACATCGCCGCAGAAAGGTCATTCCGCACTCGGCGTTGATCTACGACCCGAAGGGGCAGACCTGGATCTACACGAGCCCCGAGCCGCGCACGTTCGTCAGGCACAAGGTCGACGTCGACTACGTCGAGAATGACCTGGTCGTTCTGAATGACGGTCCGCCGACCGGCACGGTGGTCGTCTCGATGGCCGCCGCTGAAGTGTACGGGGCAGACTCCGGGGTCGGACACTAGACGCGAAGGGAGAACCGTCGATGTTTCGCTGGATTGTCGGCAACAGCCTGAGGTTCCGGTACCTGGTCGTCGCGCTCGCGGTCGGGCTGATGTACTTCGGCATCGGCCGCGTCCGCAACATGCCGGTGGACGTGTTTCCGGAGTTCGCACCGCCGATGGTCGAGATTCAGACCATCTGCCTCGGACTGTCCGCCGAGGAAGTGGAAGCGCTGGTCACCGTTCCGCTGGAGCAGGTGCTCAACGGCGTGCCCGGACTGGACGTCATGCGCTCCAAGTCGGTGCCCGACCTGTCGTCGATCAAGATGATCTTCGAGCCCGGCACCGACCTGCTGGAGGCCCGACAGCTCGTGCAGGAGCGCGTGTCGGCACGATCACGCCGACCCTGCCGACCTGGGCGGCCCCGCCGGTCATGCTGCCGCCGCTCTCGGCGACGAGCCGCATGATGAAGATCGGCATCTCGTCGAAGAAGCACTCGGTGATCGACCTGTCGATGATCACCTATTGGACGATCCGGCAGCGCCTGCTGCGCGTCCCCGGCGTGGCCAACGTGGCCATCTGGGGCGAGCGGATCGCAGATGCTGCAGGTGCAGGTCGATCCCCGAGCGGATGGCGGAAGCACGGGATCACGCTCGAAGAGGTCAAGGAGGCCACGGCCGACGCGCTGGAGACGGGCTTGTTCCAGTTCTCCGACGGGCATCACGTCGGCACCGGCGGCTGGATCGACACGCCCAACCAGCGGCTGCCGATCCGCCACGTCTTGCCGCTCGTCACCAAATCGACCGACGTGAAGCCCGGATCAACTGGCCGAACGTGTCGCTGGCACGTCCAGCGACGGCAAGCCGCTGTCACCTGAAGGACGTCGCCGAGGTCGTCGTCGATCATCAGCCGATGATCGGCGACGGGATCATCAACGACGGGCCCGGCCTGCTGCTGATCGTCGAGAAATTCCCGTGGGGCAACACGCTGCAGGTCACGCGCGAGCGTGGAAAAGGCGCTCGACGCGATGCGGCCCGGTCTGCCCGACGTCGACATCGACTCGCACGATCTTCCGGCCGGCCACGTTCATCGAGATGTCCATCGACAATCTCACGACCTCGCTGCATCATCGGCGGCCGTGCTGGTCGTTCTGGTGCTGTTCGCGTTCCTGTACGAGTGGCGCATCGGCGCTGATCAGCTGCACGGCGCATCCCGCTGTCGCTGATGGCCGCCGGTCATGGTGCTCTACTACATGGGGACGACGATCAACACGATGATCCTGGCCGGGTTGGTCATCGCGCTGGGCGACATCGTCGACGATGCCATCGTCGACATCGAAAACGTCGTGCGGCGACTGCGTCAGGCAGCGACTCGAGGGCGCGGCAAACGCTCGCATGGCGAAGATCATTCGTCGAGGCCTCGCTCGAGGTGCGCACGCGATCGTCTACGCCACGCTGATCGAAGTGCGGTGCGCTGCTGCCGGTGTTCTTCATGGAGGGCCTCTCCGGCGCGTTCTTCAAGCCGCTGGCCATCGCCTATGCATTGGCGACTGCTGGCGTCCATGATCGTTGCGCTGACCGTGACGCCGGCCATGAGCTTACCTGCTCCTGCGCAACGTGCCGCTCGAAAACCGCGAGTCGCCGATCGTGCGCTGGCTGCAGCGCGGCTATGATGCCGTGCTCGGCACGATCGTCTGCCGGCCACGCGCGGCCTATACGCACCGTCGGCGCCATCGTCGTGGCCGGCCTCGTCGTCTGGCCGCTACTCGGGACAGTCGCTGCTGCCCGACGTTCAAGGAGCGCGACTTCCTGATGCACTGGCTGACCAAGCCGAGCACCTCGTGGCCGGAAATGAACCGCATCACGATCCAGGCCAGCAAGGAGCTGCGCGCGATTCCCGGCGTCCGCAACTTCGGCGCCCACATCGGCCAGGCGCTGATCATGGACGAAGTCGTCGGCATGTACTTCGGCGAGAACTGGATCAGCGTCGATCCGGCCGTCGATTACGACGAAACGCTGACCAAGATTCAGGAGACCGTCGACGGCTATCCCGGCCTCTATCGCGACGTGCAGACCTATCTGAAGGAGCGCATCCGCGAGGTGCTGACCGGAACGTCCGAGGCCATCACCGTCCGCATCTACGGCCGCGATCTGAAGGTTCTCGAGCACAAGGCGACGAGGTGAAGGAAGCCTTGTCGAAGATTCCAGGGCCTCATCGATCTGCACAGGTCGATTCAGCAGGAGATCCCGCAGATTAACGTCAAGGTGGACCTGGCCAGCGGCCCAGCACTATGGCCTCAAGCCCGGCGACGTTCGCCGGGCGGCGACCACGATGGTTGCCGGCGAGGAAGTCGGCGACATCCACATCGCCAACCGCACGTACGACGTCAACGTCTGGAGCACGCCGGAAACGCGCAACAGCCTGAGCGCGCTTCGGGATCTGCCCATCGACACGCCCGGCGGCGGGATCGTCCGGCTGCCAGGATGTCGCCGACGTGGTCGTCGCGCCCACGCCGAACGTGATCAACCGCGAGCACGGCGTGCGTCGCATCGACGTGGACGCCAACGTGCGCGGGCGGGCGCTCGGCGACGTCTACCGCGACGTGGAGGCCGCCCTGGCGAAGATCGAGTTCCCGCAGGAGTACTACCCGGTCCTGATGGGCGAATACACCGAGCGTCTGAACGTGCAGCGGAAGATGGCGATCTTCGCGCTCATTGCCGCATTCGGCGTGTTCCTGCTGCTCCACGCCTCGTTCAAGAGCGTGCGGCTGGCGACTGCTGTCCTTTCTGTTGCTGCCCTCCGCGCTGGTGGGCGGCGTGCTGGCCGCCTATCTGGGCGACGGCATTGTCTCGCTCGGTTCGCTCGTCGGCTTCCTCACGATGTTCGGCATCGCCGCGCGCAACGGCATCATGCTGATCGACCACTTCCAGCATCTGGAGCAGGACGAGGGCGAGACGTTCGGCCCGGCGCTCGTGATACGCGGCGCGCGCGAGCGGCTGGCGCCGATTCTGATGACGGCGCTCCACGACCGGCCTGGCGCTCTTGCCGCTGATCGTTGCCGGCTCGATTCCCGGCCACGAGATCGAGCACCCGATGGCGATCGTCATCCTGGGCGGCCTGATCACGGCCACCGCTGCTGAACCTGTTCATCGTGCCAAGCCTGTATCTGAGATTTGCCAAGCCGGCAGTGAGCGTCGCCCGGTAAATCCGAAACGGAGAGAGGAGACTGCAATGTACTATTCGAAGAGAGTGCTCGGCATCACGGTTCCGAGCAGCTTGAACGATGCGCTACTCGCCGCGCTGAAGACGGTTGTGATTGGTTTCATCGCGTTGCTCGCCTGGGACTATCTCGAATCGGGCGACTTCGACCCTGTTGGTGTCGTCAGCAACGCCATCGCCGTCGCCGTGGGGGTGTTCATCCTCGACGCGATTCTGGTCGCCACGGACAGATAGCCCGGGCGGTCCGAAGCAGGAGACAAGGACGTGGAGGGAGGCCTTCATGGCTCCCTTCAGTCCTTGGTCTCCTGGTCGTCTTCAGGGGCATTCCCCGCACTCACCCCGCCTTCGGCTTTCAACCCCGAGCTACACGCCGTTCACGTTCGCAGCGTGCTCCCAGTCGCTCCGCTCTGCTATTGTTCCGCGCATGCAGAACACCCGCAACGACTCCACCCCCCGTTCGGCTGATGCGCTGACACGCAGGCGGCTCCTCGAGGGGGTCGCCGCCGCTGCGCTTGCACCCATCGTCGTCACGCGATCGGCGTCCAGTGTGCGCGCGCAGACGCAGCCCGCCGCCGCTCGCATCGGTCCGCTGAGCCCGTCGGTGCTTCCGGCAGGAGTGCGTTCGCGCTTCGTGGACGACGTGAACGGCCTGCGGATGCACGTTCTCGAAGCCGGCTACGAGACACCGGGCCGCCCGGCCGTGCTGATGATTCACGGCTTTCCCGGAACTGGCCTACAGCTGGCGCAATGTGATGGGACCGGTCGCCGCAGCAGGATTCCACGTGTTCGCACCGGACGTCCGCGGCTACGGGCGCACGTCGGGCGCCGACTCGGTGAAATACGACGACGACCTGCGACCGTTCGGCAGCCTGAACAAGGTGCGCGACATGCTGTCGCTCGTCTCGGCGCTCGGCTATCGCTCGGTGCGGCGTCGTCGGGCACGACGCGGGGTCGCCGCTGGCGGGATGGTGCGCGCTGACGCGGCCCGACGTCTTCCGCTCGGTCGTGATGTCGAGCGCGCCGTTCGGCGGTCCGCCGGTGCTGCCGTTCAACACCGCGAACACGCCGACGTCTTCGGCACCGCCGCCCGATCCGAACGCGATCTACGACGGACCTCGCGAAGCTGACCCCTCCGCGCAAGCACTACCAGCGCTACTACCAGACGCGAGAGGCCAACGAAAACATCTGGCACCCCAAGCAGGGGCTACATGCGTTCCTGCGGGCTTACTACCACATGAAGAGCGCGGACTGGAAAGCAGAACAACCCGCATCCGCTTGCCGCGCGAACGGCGGCCGAGTGGGCGAAGCTGCCGCGCTACTACGTGATGGATCTCGACAAGGGCATGTCCGAGCAGGTCGCCGTCCGAGATGCCATCCGCCGCGGAGATTGCCGCGTGCAAGTGGTTGCCCGACTCGCAGCTTCGCGTCTACACCGAAGAGTACGGCCGCACGGGATTCCAGGGCGGCTTGAATGGCTACCGGGGCAGCCCCGGCAACGCGGACCTGCAGATCTTCGCGGGACGCACCATCGATGTGCCGTCCACCTTCATCAGCGGCAAGAGCGACTGGGGCACCTATCAGAACCCGGGTGCGATCGATCGGCTGGAGAAGTCAGTCACGACGAGGTACCAGGGCACGCATCTCGTCGACGGTGCCGGACACTGGGTGCAGCAGGAGCAGCCCGAAGTCGTGAGCCGGCTGATTCTCGAGTTCCTGCGCCGCAACGCGGAGCGACGAGCAGGATAGGTCGCGTATGACGCAGTGCTGTCTATCGGTTTCGTCCCCTGATTCCTCGGCATCTGGCGACCTCTCGCGAGCTATTCCGGTTTCCACGGACGACGCGTGAGCTCGGAGGCCCCGGAAACACGTCACACCTGCCGCAGCGCCTCGGTCGGTTGGACACGCAGCGCTCGGCGCGGAAGCTAGGAATGGAGCACGCGACAACAGCCTTCTGAACGCCAGAGTGCTACGGGAAGTAGTGCGCCCTTATCGTCGTGTCGGCAGGGTGAAGACGATGCCCACCTCCGGCGCCCAGTCGGTCGCCTTCGAGGTAAGGCCAAAGCCGCTGTTCAAGCGGATGAAGGCACTACGCGAAACGTGCCACTGCCCTTCGGTGATCATGGAAATCTCGTCCTGCGTCCCTTCGATGCCCATGTAGACCCGCCAGCTCGGGGAGAGCCGTTTCAGGTACTCCACGGCGTACTCACCAAGATCGAAGGGGCTGCTGGATGCCGCCGCGTATTCGACCGCGGCCCGGGCCGTCAAGGTGCCCCAGCGAAAGCCCCGGATGAAGCCGGTACCCAACTTCACTTCCCAGCCTTCAGTGCCACGCAGCGGCTCATCACCGTGATGTGGGACGACAGCTTCGAGGTAGCTGAAGATCTCCGGACGCCGGGCGTCTTCGGCGCGCCATCGATAGCGCAGTTGCCCTTCGATGTCACCGATGCCCGAGTTCTTGAGCTGCGGTGGCATACTGCTCAGATCTTCTGGCGACTTGTCCAGCCTGGCAGTGATCGCCGCGACCTCGAACTCGGCCGCCAGGCGATCGGTAAACCCGTAGGCCATGAACATTATGAATTCTTTCGCTCTGTACTTCCCGCGATAGTCAATGTCTCCGGGATAGCCGAGTTCCTCGGGCTTGTACTCGAAATCGCTGTCGACGTAGGCCTCGAATAGCGGATAGAGGATCAGTTCGCCAGGCTGGATGTAGGTGCCGAACATCGATGTGGCAATGCCGCGGCCTCGATCGTCGAGGTAGGGTGGCGAGGACGTCTGTTGCGCGTTGCCCTGAGCAACCCCATACGCCGGCGACCCCACCAGCAGTATGAAGAGCGCAAGCGTCCTCGCCCGGTCTCGCCATGGTGTGAAGGTCATGACAGTCTTCAGTCCCCCGGGCTCATCGCACCTTTGCCACAATCGCCTCGGCGGGCGGAGTCTTCAGAAAGCGCGACGGACTCAGGACGATTTGATCGAATCCCGTCCCCTCGGCGCCAAACTGCACGCGCACGGTCACGTCGCCGCTCGATTTGAACTGCACCATCCGATCCGATCCCACCCAGGACCATCCTTGACGGGCAGGACCCTGCAACCGAATGTAGTCGGCCGACTGAGGTTTGAGCACGTCCTTACCCGCGGCGTCCACGGCTCCGCTGAACTGCGCGAACAACAGGTTCGCCGTCGACCGGCCCATCGGGGCACCGACCTTCATCCGCACCCACAGACGGTAGGGCACGCCTCCCTGAACCCTCATGGTGAATGTGGCATTCGGATCGTTCTCGGGTGGCGGATCCAGCTCGTCGCCGCGATTGGTCACGCCAAGCATTTTGCCGCCTGGCGACGTCGGATCCTTCCACGACTCCAGCTCATAGAGCCCACCCGTGAGCTCGGCGACGTGCACGACCACGTCCGGAGCCGATGTCTGAGCCGCCGCCGTGACTGGCGCGCACAGGAACACCGACGCCGCCAGTACGACCCGTTGAAGACGTCCTGCTGATGTGAACGAAGCGAACCTGGGCATCATCGCCTGCACCTCCCTGGAGTGCCGTTGCGCACGGTGCGAGCTTGTCGCACTGCCGGCAGCCGGTCAATCACCCAAACAGCTACCACTTTTGACTAGCACCTTGAGGGAATTGACCGGAGTAGAACGGTCGACGACAATCCTCGCGCTCTGGCCGACGTGTGAGTATTGCCGGGATCGACACCCTGTAAGTGAGAGGACGCGAGTGTATCCAGCCCGGCATTCTTGAGAGGCAGGCACCATGGCACAGGCTGACAACGTGCGACGCGGAACGCGAACGGGCGAGCGAGACGGCGAGCTCGTGATTCTGCGGGCAGACAATCTTCGAAAGTTGTACGGGCCCCGCGCGGCGCTCGCGGGCCTGACGTTCTCGCTCAAAGCGGGCCACATTCTCGGGCTGCTCGGCCCGAACGGCGCCGGCAAGACAACAGCCATCCGCATTCTGACCACGATCCTCGAGCCCGACGCCGGCCACTTCGTCATCGACGGCATCGCGTCGGATACCCGACAAGATCCGCGCGCGAATCGGTGTGCTCCCCGAGAGTCTGGGATTCCATAAGCAGACGACGGGTATCGAGTGCCTGATCTTCTTCGGCCGCCTCTACGGCATGACCTACGCCGACGCGAAAGCCACTGCGGCAGCACTGATCAGGGACGTGGGCCTCGCCGATCGCGCGCACTCGCTCGTGGGCACCTACAGTCGAGGCATGCGTCAACGGCTTGGTATCGCCCGGGCTCTGATCAATTCTCCCGCCGTCGTGATTCTCGACGAGCCCACGCTCGGGCTCGATCCGCGCGGTCAGCAAGAGCTGCTGGATCTCGTCAAGTGGGTCGCGCGCGAGCGAAACGCCGGCGTGATCCTGTGCAGCCACATGCTCGCCGAGGTCGAAACGGTGTGCGATGACGTGGTGATTCTGAGCGCAGGCAACGTCGTGGCCAGGGGAACCACCGCAGAAGTGATTGGACGAGGGCGTCAGGACGTGGGCCAGCGCACCAGCGTTCGCGTGCAGGTCGCCACCGCGTCGATCGCCCACGCGGAGCGGCTGATCGAGGCGCTGCCCAACGTGCTCAGGGTCACCCACAACGATGAAGATGGCTGGCTGTCGATCTCGCTTGTCGCGCTGGTCGATGGTGATGGCGAAGATCCCCGCATCACGAACAGGATTCTCGAAGTCCTGAGCCGCGCCGACATCCAGATTCTCAGCTTCGGCGCCGGCGGCGGGCGTCTACAGGATGTGTTCCTGACCCTGACCGAAGACGGCGAACCCCGGCGCGCGCACGGGTAGTGGAGGGCAAACGCCATGAGCACACCGAATAACAGACGGCGGAATGGAGCACCTACCTGGTGGCTTCTATTCACCAGGGAGCTCACCGAGCTCTGGATGGGAGGAAAGGCGCCGGTTCTCCTTCTCATTTTCTGCGTGCTGCTCGGCATCATGAGCTGGGTCATGGCCAGCAGCAGCGAGCTGAGCCTGATGCCGCCAGAGGAAATGGTCTTCGAGACGTCGAAGGCCGCTATTGCCGTGGGCCTGTTCATCGCCCTCATCATCGGCGCCGACAGCATCAGCGGCGAGCGAGAGCGCGCGACGATTGAGGGGCTTCTGCTCACGCCAACGAGCCGCCGCCAAATCGTGGTGGGCAAGTATCTGGCGGCCATCACCCCGTGGCCGGTCGCCATGCTCATCTCGATTCCTTACATGTCCGTGCTGTCGCAGGGTAACGAAGTGTTCCCCGCCGCGGTGCTGTGGGGGACGCTCGTCGGAGCGTTGTTGGCTCCGGCCTTCACGGCGATAGGGATGCTGGCGAGCTTCTGGGCGAACTCAAATAAGACCAGCCTGTTTACCGCCTTGGGGTTCTACGTGCTGTTCCAGCTTCTCAGCCAGCTGCCCATGCAGGCCGGCTTCGCCAGCTCGATGGTGCAGCTCGTGAACCCGATAGCCGCAACCAATCTCTTCCTCCAGAGGCTCCTCATGAGCAACCGGACATTCGCTGAATGTTCGCCTTTCTTGATTTCTTCGATTGTGTTCGGCGTCATCGTACATGGGCTCCTGTTTCTCTACGCCGCACCCCGTCTTCGGCTCGACGGGGGCACGTCCAGCCCGTTCTGGACGGGTGTGGGACGCAAATTGGGGCTGGCGACCGTCGTCTGGTTCCTCGCCGTGCCCATGGCTGCGCCCCTGATGGCACAGTCGCAGCCAGCCATCGTCACGTCGAGCCTGAAAGTTGATGTCGATCTGGCCTACAAGACGGTCAAGACCGGCGACGCCGTGGTGTTCCACACGGCAATCGCGAACACGGGGGCGGAGAAGACCGCGCCGCTCTCGGTCGCCATCAATGTCATCAACCTCGATGCGGCGGGCGAAGTGGTCGATCCGGAGGACTGGTCGCCCCAGCGGACCCAGTACATCGACTCTCTGGCGCCAGGGAAATCTGTCACGCTCACCTGGAGGGTGAATGCCATCCTGGATGGCGACTACCTCATTTATATGGCCGTCATCCCCGAACCGGCCGGAGCGATGTCGACCAGCCAGCCGGTTGCCAGCCCGGCCATCCACTTGACGGTGACGCCGTTCACCAAGCTGAACCCGGGAGGGGTGCTGCCTTACGCAATTGGAGGGCCAATACTCCTGCTTCTTGGAATGAGCCTGCTGAGCCGATACCGGCGCCGGCAGGTCGAGACAGGGGCGCTCGGTTACCAGCCTGGGGGGCGCCGCTAGGACGATGAAAAGATCCAAGCCTTCGGTTCGGGGATTCGCCAGAAGAGTTACAATATTTGCACAGTATTGCATTGACGGATGTCTCAAATCGCTGCATAAGAAGGGTTAGCTGGCATTGTACGAAAACCACAGCGAGAGAAAGAGAGTGCCTATGAAAACCGTGGCTACGACGAAGTCCGCGTCGCGTGTGGGCATTCTGCTGCTCAACTCGCATTTCCGCCCGGTGCACTACAACGCAGAGGCCGTCACCATCCTCGGGTATCCGAAAAAGACACGCGAGCCTGCGCTCGACCCACTCCTGGCGTTGCCGCAGCTGACGAACATCAGCAAGCAAGCCGCCGCGCCGATCGTCCCGATCGTGATGGCTTTCACGTCGGGCCGCCGGCGCTACGTGTGTAGGGCATTCCACCTCGACGTCAATGGCGCCCTCGACAACCGAGTGCAACCTCGCGTGGTGCTCTTACTCGAGCGTGACGTGAACGCCATGGACGCTGCCGATCCGACGCGATGGGCGGACGAGTACCAACTTACCAACCGCGAGTGCCAAACGGTGGGTCTGCTGCTAAAGGGCCTGACGAGCAAAGAGATCGCTGCCGAAATGAGCATCAGCCCAAACACGGTCAAAGCGTTTCTCAAGCTTGCGATGGCCAAGGTTGGCGCATCCAGCCGCGCTTCGCTCGTGGCCCGGCTCCTGTGGCGCGCCTCGATCCTCGTGGCGGGCTTGCCAACCGGTGTAAACACTTTCTGAATCTCGGAATCGGCTCCGTGTCGCCCTACTCTCCCCCAGCTGGTCATACACGGGATGTTTAACGTGGCAAATGTTGCTGGACGGGAGGCGTGATGCGTCAAGAGAGGCGTTTGTACCGGCGGTATCCGGTCGCGTGGGGACTCAAAGGTAAATTGCTGGCGCCGATCGCCAACGAGACTCCACACGATTCGGTGGTCGACTCGAGCTTCCGCGGCGAGGTTTCGGACATTGGCGGCGGGGGGCTGTGCCTCGTGACCAACGAGAAAGCCGAACCCTCCACGGCGATACGCTGCGAGATCTTCGCGCCGCACGTGCCCGTTGGCATTCCCACGCTCCTGCAGGTTCGCTGGGTGCGCGAAGCCGCGAACGGCCGCGTCTATACCCTCGGGATGCAGTTCGTCGTCTAGCGTCCAGTCCGCGTCTGCGTCCACCGGTCTCGATGTCCCCATTCCGGGGCGGCGTTCTGCCATTCACCTCACACGAAGGTTGTACCGTACGCCTCGGTGCTTACGACGCCAACAACTCTGCGTGGGTGCACACGAGCCCTGAACCGTTCGTCTTCGTCCGGCATTCGATCGCGATCGCTTACATCGAAGCGGATCGCGTCGTGCTGCCGGATGGCCCGGCACCTGGCACCGCAGTCGTGATCGCAGGCGCGTCAGAACTGTTCGCCACCGAATTCCAACCTGCCAGCTAACGCAGGCAGCTGCTCCCCTCCTCCCGTCTCCCTCTTTCAGTCGCGTCCTGCCAGTCCGACACCAGCGCCCCCCATTGGGGGCGCTATCTCTCCCACCGCGAAGGCACAACCACAAATTGATCGGATCGTCACGGTAGAGGGCCCGCGCATCAAAACCGCGTGGTGACTCGAATCGGTGGACAGTTGAACGGGTGGGGTGTCTCTGAAGCGGCGCGCGGACGGCGTATCAGCCATCCGTTCGCGCGCGATCTTGTCTTCGGTGGTGTTCGACTCTTCGCGTGGGCCGCACACGCGGCCCGCGACAGTCGCCAGGACCCACGGAGGCGGTGTCACACCCCACGGAGGCGTTACGCGTGTCATCCCGTCATCGCGCTTCTACCTCCTTGGCCTTCTGATCTTCTGTTTGCCTGTGGTTGTTCTCCGTGTGTCTCCGTGCTTCACTAATCAGATGAAAGGGCCGCTACTCGCTCCAGCCGGTTAGGATGGGAGTCTCCACCATCGCATACTCCGGGTCTGATCGGATTGAAGTCGTGGCTGTAAGCGGGCAGGCGAAAAACGTCTCGTTGTCGATGGGCCCGTCTAACGACGGTCGGCGCTGAGCCCGTCGACAGGCAAGGCCGCGATCACCGTCGTCGTCTGCGAATGACTATAGGGGGGTTGATCCGTGGAGGCACGTGCCGCGACAACTCCGCCCGTAGCGACGCCCGCCTCCTTTACGGCATATCCGTTTGCGGTTTCGCCCGCTCCTCGAGCTTCCAGCGGTGACCCTTGTCCTTGAAGTCGCCGTGGAGATTGCCCAGCTCGAACGCCTTCGCGCGGCTGTCGAGCCATCGGCTCAGCACGTGCACGCTTCCATGGGCCATTTCCTCGAGGCAAACGGCGCGATACTGCTTGCCGGGTTCTGAGGCCTCATCACCCGCTGGCGCCGGCAGACTCATGCTGCATCCGCCGCACGCCAGCGCGCCGATGAACGTAAGCAGGCAAAAGCGGTACTTCGACATGGCCTGCTGATCCTCTCTACGGCTTCTCTGCCGTCGTGAACGTCGTTTCAACAAACGACATGTTGCCTTGGGTCGCCACGGTCCCGATACCCAGCTGGTACGACTTGCCGCGACGCAGGAACCCATCGGGCACAGAGAATGCCGCGGCCGATCCGGGCAGCCGCACCGTGATTGTCTCGTTCAGTTCGGCCTGCTCGAGAGACACGACGTACGCCGCCACTCCCTTGACCGGCGTCCACGTGATTCGCAGATTCGTCACAGGAACGTTGGTGGCGTTCGCAATAGCTGCAGTCAAGGCGACAGGAGTCGGCAGCCCATAGGCCAACATGGCGGTGCTACGCAGCCGTGTACCGCTGCCGGTCGTCCCCTCGAACACGTACGTGCCCGCGGGGTAGACGGCCTTCAGAGCAGCCATGTCTTGAGGCTCAGGCGACTCGAAGCGAAACTGACGCATGCCGAGCGTCTTCATATCGGGCGCCGCAAACGTCAGGATGGTGCGACCATCGGGACCCGTGACGGTCAGCTTCGCCAGCCCGTCTTCACCCATGACTTCCATCACGATCTCGGCGTCCTTGTCAGTGGCATTCTGCTCGACGTGAAGGGTCGCCACTTCGAACTTTGCCGGCGCCTCCTGCGCCGCTGCCGTCAACGGCCAGGCCACGAGCAAAACGCCCGCAGCAACCAGGACCACTCTTTTTGCAGTCAACATGCCTCTGGTCTCCAGGATGTCTACGGCCTCCATGCGTATTGCATTTTCACCATCAACGCATTCGAGTCGTAGTCCCAGCGGCGGACGTTGTTGTCGTCGAACGACCGCTGCAGGTTGTGGTTGTAGACGAGGAAGAGGTCGCCGCCCGGGCTGAAGGTCCAGCGCATCCGCGAGTTCGAGCCGAACGAGTTGCTCTCGTTGTCATACTGCACGAAGCTGCTCAACTGCAGATCTGGCGAGAACTTCAGCTCGAGGCGGGTGCTGAAGAGGTCTTGTGTGAAGTCTCCGTCCTCGAATCGGCCGACATTGCGCTCAGCGGCAAGCTCGAGCCGGAAGAGCGACTGCTTCACCGCAACGCCCAGCTCGATCGAGTCGAGGTCGCCCCCGTAGTACTTGCCGGTTTCCCACTGGACTTCAGCGGTCAGACGGCGCTTTTCGGCTGAGGCCCCCTTCACGCGGTAGCGGTTCCACTCGTAGCTGCCAGCCGGAATGACGACCTCCTCGTCCTCCCCTTCGAAAATGCCGAAGTTCTCCTCCGGTCGGTCGCCTTCCTTCACGAAGCCCACTCCGAATCGATCGCCGCTCTCGAGCAGCCACTCGAACGGCTCGACGTCGACCTCATAGCTCTCCCAGCTGTAGTCCTCGAGGTCGTTGTAGACCACCGTGGACACGCGGTGGAACATCTGCCGCACGAACGTGCCGGTCGGGCGTGGCTCGAAGGCGAATGCGCCGTTCGAGACGTATACGCCGGTCCGGGGGATGAACGCCAGCGAGGGATTGAAGCCGTCGCCGAGGCGGGCCGTGGCGAGGTTGAATTTCCACCGGTCGTTGGGATAGTCCACGCCGGCGCCGAAGGCACGCTTGTCGCCCTCGAGGTCTTCGCGATCGTTCCACAGGGCCCAGGCGCTCGCGGCCAGGTTCTTGTCGCCGCCGAAACGCGACGTTTGAAAGGTGAAATCGGCGCCGGTCATCCAGCTGTTCTTGAGGCCCATCTGATCGCCGTAGGTCGCGATGAGCCCCACGGACGACTCGGCGAAGATGTTCTGTTTGACGCGCGCCGCGCCCATCGTGGCTTCGCCGGCGTCGAGGTCGTCGACGTGCCGCGTGTTGACAACGAGCCCGCCCACGTTGGTCTGGCCGACTCGGCCGTTCACCTTGCCACCAACGTTGATCGGTATCTCAACGCCGTCCTCACTCAGGCCGACCCGGCGGCTGAAGAACGGAACCATCACGTCATCGAGCCCGAGGCCGAACTCGAAGATGTCGGCGCCTTCGAGGAAGAACGTGCGCTTTTCGGGAAACTGGATTTCGAAACGGGTGAGATTGGTTTGCCGGCCATCGACCTCGGTCTCGGCGAAGTCGGTGTTGACTGTAAGCGAGCCCAGCAGGTTCGCGCCCAGCTTCTGCCCGACATCGAGGCTGAGATCACGCGTGAACGTGCGATCCGATTCGGCGTTGTTTTCGCCGCCGACATTGACCGCGGGACGAATGCTCAGGCCCATGCCGAGGTCGAAGTTCGGCAGGTTGGTCAGCGTGCCAGCCTGGCTGGTCTGGAAGATCTCGTAGTCCAGCTTGGCGCCGGACCAGCGGCTGGTCTCCTGCAATCGTTCGACGCGACGCTCGATATTGAGCCCCCAGCTGGTCAGGCCAGGTTTGAAGCCGATGCTCTTGACGGGAATTCTGATTTCCGCGCTCCAGCCCGTGCCGTCGATGGTCGCACGCGCTTCCCAGACGGCATCCCAGTTGCTGTTCACATCGGTGCCCTGGGCACTGACGAGACCATCGAATCGCGTGCCGCTCGGGTTGACCGCAAACACGTAGCCGCTACGACCGTCGAGGAAGGTGTCCAGAATGATGACGACGTGGTCTTCGTCGTCGAGCTCGGTGTCGCGTGCCTTGGAGAACGCGACGATGCCGGACGGATCGGGATCCAGGCAGTGCACACCGATGACGATCTCGGTCTTGCTGGTGAGCACCTTGACGATGGTTTTTCCGGCAGGCACGCCGCCTTCCACCGGCTCGATGGTGATCAGGTTGTCAATCGACTCTGCGTCCGCCCAGGTGGCTTCGTTCAACACCCCGTCGATCTGCACGTCCAGCGTCTGTTGCACGACCGTGCGCAGTGACGGTTTGGTCACCGGCGCTTCGGCGGCAACCGCCTGCGCCTGGCCAGCGCTCACCGGCGCAGCGTTTCCAACCGGGGTCTGTGCGGCCGCGTTCACCGCGAAGACAAGAGCCGGGAGCATGAGCCCGGCGGTGAGCGTTCCTCGAGGCGACATGAACACCTCCCGTGGTCAAAGGCACGGCTCGGTATTTTCGAGCGCGGCGTGAATGTAACAAGCGGTGGAATAGCCGGGCAATTCTCCGGCCGGTTAATCACTTGGACTACTACACGAGCCGGCTCGTTTGCGGCACGCGCTCTCGCGCGCCGATCTGACCGGTCACAGGAGCCGCGCGCCTGGACGCCATGACCGCGCAGAGTTCCTGTCCGATGGCCACCGCGTTGCGCCGGACGTCGAACGCCTTGACAACCCGTGCGCGCGCGTTCACGCGCAATTTCTCCCTGAGGACGACCGACCGGAGCAGCTCGTCGAGGGCGTTGGCCAGTTCATCCGGCTCGTGCGGGGGCACCAGGAGTCCCGACACCCCCTCTTCGATGAGCTCCGGGATACCGCTGACGGGGGTGGTGACAATCGGCACGCCGCAGGCGGCGGCTTCGATGAGCCCGTTCGGAATGCCGTCTCGATCGCCATCGATCGTCACGACGCACGGAAGCGCGAAGACCGTCGCGCGGCGATACCAGGTGAGTACTTCGGTCTGATCCAGCGAGCCTTCGAGGCTGATGACGCGGCTCAGCTTGTACTTCCGGATCATGTCGGACAGCGGCTTCCTGAGCGGGCCGTCACCGACGATGTGGCAGCGGAAGTCGCGGCCGCGGTCGCGCAGGCGCGCGCACGCGCGCACCAGCGTGTCGAGTCCCTTCTTCTCCACCAGGCGCGCGACCGCCAGTACCACCGGCGGTTTGCTCTGCGCGTACGGTCCGAACTGGAACCGGCTGAGATCGGTGCCGTGATACGCGTGACGCACGCGAATCGGCTCTCCGGCCAGCAGCCTGAGGTGCGCGATGTTGTAGCGCGTGCACGTGAACACGACCCGCGCGGCGGTGAGCTTCTTCCGCAGGAGCGCCGGAGGCGAGTGATAGAGATCCTCCGCATGGCTCGCCAGGCTGAACGGCAGTCCCGTCATGGCCGATGCCAGCCACGCAACCGACCCGGGCGAATGGACGAACCCGGCGTGCAGGTGCGTGACGCGGTCTTCCCGGAGCCTGAGCGCAAGACACCCAGCCTGCATGAACCGCTCGATCATCTCGGCATCACGTGTAGCCAACGCCCGGCTCAGGGCCGAAAAGTAGGCGCGAGGCGCGTGCCACATCTGACTGGCGTGCTCGCCGAGCACCCGATGGAGATTTCTCAGGAGTGGGTTCGGCAGGTACGTGATCGTCGAACGCACTTGTTGAAACATCTTGTGCTGCAGCTTGTCGGGCGAATCCATCATCGAGTAGATGCGCAGGTCGAATCCCTGCCGTTCCAGCTCGAGAACCTCGTTCAGGATGATCGTCTCGGACACGCGCGGGAAGGCCTGGACCAGGTAACCCAGCCGGCCGGCATTCCTCGCCGAATAGATCACGGCGGTCTCGTGCCAGCCCATTACGCTTTCCTCCTCGCCCGCGTGGCGCGATCGAGGCGTTCCCATGCCGAGTCGATCTGCCCGGTCGCCCGCTCGAGCCAACGCGCCTTGTGGCTCTGCCTGCGGAAGTTCCGAAGGACGCAGGCCGAGAGATCGAGCGCTTCGTACAGAGCCAGGCGGCGCGGCGAGACGTCGTGCGCGAGGTCGAGGTACGCCGCCCGGAACTGATCGCAGAGCGGCTGCATATAGGCCGCCCGGCGAGGATGTCTCAGAGCGAACGACGTCAGGTGTGTCAGGAAGCACGCAACGTCGTAGGCCGGCTCGGCCTGGCCCAGGCGATCGAAATCGATGATCCCGACCTCGTTGCCGTTGAGCATGACGTTGCCGTGTGCGAAGTCGCCGTGCGAGAGCACGAGATCGGAGGCCGGCGTCGCGGCCGCCACCCGTTCGATCTCGGCACGCAACCGTTCGAGCTCGCGCGCCGTGGTTTCGTGCACGCTGTGGAGGTAGTCGAGGTTCCGCCGCTGCGCTGTGAGTAGCACCGTGATGTCGAGGCGTGGACCGCTTCGGATCGGCGCCTGCTGCATGGCATGCACGGCCAGCGCTACCGCCTCGAGGTGCCGGCCAACCTGCCGCAGTTGATCGCGGCGCGCGTTATCGGGCGTCAGGTCGGCGAGCACCTGGCGGAACCGCTCGCCCGGCACGGCGGTCTCCACGACGAAGCGCCAGGGACCAACGGCCGCGATGGGCCGCGCCGCACGCCACGCGCCGCCGCTGGCCACCGATGCCTTCCACGTGCTGTCGAGCGTCTCGAACGACTGGCGCCATCGGTCATCGCGGTAGGCTTTGCCGAACAGGTACACTCGCTGCGACTCGCCCCGCTCGAAATGGTCGAGTGTGACGCAATACCGGAGGGTGCATCGCCGGCCGGGCTTGTAGTGCACGGGCTCGACCTCCAGGTCGCGCATCCGCCAACCGTCGTCGCGGCATTCCGGCAGGTGTTCACTCAGGAGCGCCGTCATGCGCGTGACGTCGGTCGTGGGGACCAGGCTCATCAGGACGGGGTCGGCCGGAAACAGGCGGAGAAGGGTGGCCAGTTCCGGGACGAGGAACGCCAACGTCCGGGGCCGCTCGTTGCGGCCAGGCTCGGTTGAGATACGCTCCTTTGGAATCGGCTGACTCATTCGGCCTTTCATCCAGCGATCTCGTTTTGTTGGAATCAGGAGCGAGGGTGAAGTCACCTCTGCCGCGTCAACCGTTCTGCTATTTGCTAACGCGCGTAGAGACTGTGAGGGAGGGTCAGATTTTTGACAATTCCCCAAACGGTCTAACCCAGATCGGGACTCCAAACGGGTTAGCCAAATGGGTTACGCGGCCGTCTGTACGCGAAAACGGCAGCCGTCAACGCCATCGGCTGCCGCCTTCACAAGAAGATTGCCGGGTCGGTTGTCTGTCTTAGATTGAGAAGACGTTCGGTCCTTTGACCTTGATGGCGTCTCTTGTATCGACGACGAGGCCCATCTTCCCGATCTCTTCGTAGTCGAAGGTGCTGTGATCGGTCGAAACGATCGCGCAATCGCAATGCGAGGCCATGGCAACGTCGAACGGGAGGCTCGAAAGGGTCCCGCTGTGAAGCTCGACCGTGGGCACATAGGGGTCTGTGTAGCTGACGATGGCCCCTCGCTTGGTCAGCACTTCGAGAATGTCGAGCGCCGGTGACTCGCGAACATCGCTCACGTTCTTCTTGTACGCGATACCAAACAGGTGCACCCGCGAACCGTTGATGGGCTTCTTCACCGAATTCAGCGCATCGCCCACCCGCTCCACCACGTAGTGGGGCATCGACGAGTTGATCTGGCCGGCGAGCTCGATGAACCGGCATTCGAATCCGGTCTGGCGCGCCTTCCAAGAGAGATAGAAGGGATCGATCGGAATGCAGTGACCGCCCAGGCCCGGTCCCGGATAGAAGGGCATGAAGCCGAACGGTTTGGTCTTGGCCGCCTCGATCACCTCCCAGACGTTGATGTCCATCCGGCGGCACATCAGGGCAATTTCGTTCACGAGGCCGATGTTGACCGCGCGGAACGTGTTCTCGAGCAGCTTGACCATCTCGGCGACCCTGGTCGAGCTGACAGGCACGACGCTCGAGACGACCGAGCTATACAGCATCGAGGCCGCCTCGACGCTCTTGGGACCGATGCCCCCGACGACCTTCGGAATGTTCTTCGTGACGAAGCGCCCGTTGCCTGGATCGACGCGCTCGGGCGAGAACGCCAGAAAGAAGTCCCGTTCGGGCTTCAATCCGCAGGCCTCGAGCGCCGGCTGCACGAGCTCGTCGGTCGTTCCCGGATAGGTGGTCGATTCGAGGATGACGAGCTGACCCGGACGCGCCGTCGCCGCGACGGCCTCAACCGCCTTGACGACGTAGGACATGTCGGGGTCCTTCGTTTTGCGAAGCGGCGTGGGCACGCAGATGTCGATGACGTCCATCTCGCCGAGGAGCGCCACGTCGGCCGTTGCGCGCATCTTCCCGTTCGACACGACTTCCGCCAGCTCGTGGTCCGGCACGTCGGGGATATGACTCGACCCCTCGTTGATGCGCGCGTTCTTGGACTCATCGATGTCGAAGCCGGTGACGCTGAAGCCGGCTCGGGCGAACTCGACGGCGAGCGGCAGGCCGACATAGCCGAGGCCGATGACGCCGACCCTGGCCTGCCGGGTCCGGATGCGATCGAGGATGCTGGGCGACGAAATGGCGACTGTGCTCACGGGATCAAACCTTCCTTCTTTGATGTTGCCGCGGGGCCCCACCCCACGGCCTGTACCTCGCGACCGTTGGTCGCTCGGCCATGCTCGCTTCTACTCAACGGTCACGCTTTTGGCCAGGTTGCGCGGCTGATCCACGTCGCAGCCTCGGAGCGCCGCAATGTGATAGGCCAGCAGCTGCAGCGGGATCACCGACAACAGCGGCGTCAGAAACGGATCGGCGGCCGGAATCTGCACCACGCTGTCCTGGGCGGGATCGAGCATGCCGGCAAGCTGTTCCGGATTGACGTCGGTAATGACCACAACCGACGCCCCGCGGGCTTTCACTTCCTGAATGTTGCTCGCGACCTTCGCAAACAGATCCTCCGTGGCGATCGCGACGACGGGGACAGTCTCGTCGATGAGCGCGATCGGGCCATGTTTCATCTCACCCGCGGGGTACCCCTCGGCATGGATGTAGGAGATCTCTTTCAACTTCAGCGCGCCTTCGAGCGCAATCGGATAGTTCACGCCTCTGCCGAGAAAGAGGAACCCGTTCCGCTTATAGTGGCGCTTCGCGATACGCTGAATCTCCTCGTCCCTGGCGAGCACCTCCTGGATGAGCGCGGGCACACCCTTGAGGGCGTTGAGCTTTTCCATGATGGACGCCCGCGACAGCGTGCCTCGCAGTTCCGCGAGGTGCAGCGCCAGCAGGTTGACCGCCACGAGCTGCGACGTGAACGCCTTGGTCGACGCGACGCCGATCTCGGGACCGGCGTGCGTGTGCAGCGTGCCGTCCGCTTCACGGGTGGCCATGCTGCCCACCACGTTGCAGATAGCCAGCGTCGTCGCCCCGCGTTCCTTCGCCTCGCGAAGGGCGGCCAGTGTATCGGCTGTTTCCCCCGATTGCGTGATGGCGACCGTCAGGGTACTCTCATCGCTCACCGGCTGGCGGTACCGGAATTCGGATGCGTAGTCGACGTCGACCGGAAGATGCGCGTGCCGCTCGATGAGAAACTTGCCGACCAGTCCGGCATGCCACGACGTGCCGCACGCCACGATCTGAACCCGCCTGGCCTCTTCGAGCCGTTGCTTGACCCCTGGCGCTTTCAGCGCGATGCGGCCCTCTTCGCTGTTGCCGCTCAAGGTCTGGCGCACGGCGAGCGGCTGCTCGAAAATCTCCTTGAGCATGTAGTGGCGGTAAGCGCCCTTCTGCACCATCGCCGGGTCCCAATCGACCCGCGCCGGCGACTTCGAGAGGATGCGGCCTTTCCGATCGAGGAAGACCAGTTCGTTATGGCGGATCACCGCGATCTCGCCGTCCTCGAGAAAGATCACGTCGCGCGTGTAGGGCAGAATCGGGGCGACATCGGACGCGACGAGGAACTCGCCATCGCCCACGCCCACGACGATCGGCGGCCCCTCGCGCACGGCCACGATCTTTCCGGGATCGTTGGCCGACATGAGCACCATGCCGTAGATGCCCTGAACGGTTTGCAGCGCACGGCGGACGGCGTGCTCGAGACCGTCGCCATTCGACTCGCGCTCGACCAGGTGGGCCATGACCTCGCTGTCGGTTTCGGTCGCGAAGTGATGCCCCTCGCCCGTCAGCTCGCGCTTCAACTCGAGATAGTTCTCGATGATGCCGTTGTGCACCAGCACCGTGCGGCCCGAACAGTCGCGGTGCGGATGCGCGTTGCCCGCGGTGGCCCTGCCGTGCGTCGCCCAGCGCGTGTGGCCGATGCCGTACTTGCCGTCGAGCGGATCCTTGTTGATGGAGTCGACGAGATGCGAGAGCTTCCCCGCGCTGCGGCGCACTTCGATCGACTCGTCCTGCGCGAGCGCGATGCCCGCGGAGTCGTAACCGCGATACTCCAGGCATCGCAGTCCGTCGAGGAGAACCGGAACGACAGGTTTTGGTCCTAGATATCCGATGATTCCGCACATGTCAGGATCTCACCCCCGTGAGGCCACGCATTTATCTCGGTTCCACGTTCAGCCGGTTTCGTCCGGCCATCTTGGCCGCATACAGCGCCCGATCGGCGCGCGCCAGCAGCTCCTGCGCGTCCGGCTCGTCCTTGCTCAACGTCGCCAGGCCGATGCTGACCGTGATTGTCATGTCCGCCGGCAATCCCAGCGCTGGATCCGGCTGCCAGTTCGCGACCCGCCTGCGAAGGCGTTCTGCCGTCTGCAGCGCGTTGGTCTCGGCCCCGTGCATCACGATCACGAACTCGTCGCCGCCCATACGCGCGCACAGGTCGAAGAAACGAATCGCGCGGCGGATGACGAGCGAGACGGCCTGAAGCACGGCATCACCGGCCGCGTGGCCGAACCGGTCGTTCACCGACTTGAACAGGTCGACGTCGACGGCCAGCACGGTGATGCTCGATCCGTCGCGCGATGCGCGGGCGATTTCTTCTTCGAGCCGGGCGGCGAAATGCCGGCGGTTGAACAGCCCCGTCAGCGGATCGGTCGCCACGAGCTTGGCGAGATCGGCCTTGTCCTTGGTCAACCGGCCCGCCAGGAGCGCCAGCGTCGCCGGCGCGATGAACGCCCGCAGCCGCGCGAGATCGGAGTGGCCGAATGCCTGGCCGTCGGAGCGATCCGCCAGGTTCAGCACCGCCAGCAGCCGTCCGGCCGCAATCAGCGGGATGAGCAGGCACGATGGCGTACGGTAGCGGATCCGGCGGCGGGCGGCTGACGGTTCCTGGCTGACGTCCGCAATGATCTTCGGCAGGTGCGACGTCAACACGTCGCCCATGAGACCCTCGCCCGCCTTGACCCGCACGTCGCTGACGAGCTCTGCCAGATACCCGCGCGTCGCGCTGATGGCCATGTACCCTTCACGCTCTTCGAACAGCGCGAGCGAGGCCTGATCGGCCCTCGCGACCTGTGCCAACGTATCGACGATGAGCTGCTCGACCTTGCCGCTGCCGCTCAGTTCGGCGAGTCTCGATGCAAACCTGTGGGAAGTGAGAAGGGTATCCTCCTGAGCATCGCGCCCATTTTGCGGTTCTCCCACACCTTGCATGTCCAGTACAGACATGTAACCTCTCCACGCGAGTCAAAAACTCCCGCCGGACCCGAACACGAGAACTTGAACTTGGACCAGGACGCGTGTGCGCCCCGTTTACCCCGTTCGCTCCATCGCCAGCCGATGCCGGGGCGTCATCGTTTCCACGCCCCGATCGGCACGGCGCGCGATCGCGCCGCTCTCGACACCGCGCCGCAGAACCTCGGCGATGCGCTCTGCCGCACGGCCGTCCCACAGCTGCGGCCGGCGCCCCGCTGGTGGCGCTGACGCCTTGATGCTCTCCCACGCTTCGACGATTCGTTCGGTCGACGTGCCGACGATCTTGTTGGTGCCTTCACTGACGGTGGCCGGTCGTTCGGTATTGGGCCGCAGTGTGAGGCAGGGCACGCCGAGCACGGTCGTTTCTTCCTGCACGCCACCCGAATCGGTCAGCACGACTTCGCTGCGCTCGACGAGTCCGAGGAATTCCAGATAGCCCTGCGGCTCGACGAGGCGCAGGCGCCCCGCCTCGAGCATCGCCGCGGCGGCGTGCGACGCCGACAGCGTCTGCCGCGTACGGGGATGCATCGGGAACACGATCGCGACATCGTGCGAGATGTGATCGATGCCGAGCATGATCTGCTCGAACGTATCGGGGTCGTCGACGTTGTGCGGCCGGTGCAGTGTCAGCACCGCATAAGGGATGCTCGTCAATCCGAGCGTCGCCGGGATGCCCAGACGCCGGGCGTGCTCCCTGCAGAACAGCAGGCTGTCGATCATCACGTTGCCCACGAAGTGGATGCGTGCGGGATCGACGCCTTCGCGAACCAGGTTCGCCTGGGCCGCCGGCTCGGTCGTGAACAACCAGTCTGAAATCTGATCGGTGAGGACGCGGTTGATTTCTTCGGGCATCGACCGGTCGAAGCTGCGAAGCCCGGCCTCGACATGCGCGACCGGAATCTGAAGCTTTGCCGCGATCAGCGCGCAGGCGACCGTCGAGTTGACGTCGCCGACGACCAGCACCATGTCGGGCTTCGTCTTGAGCAGCACGTCTTCGAAGCCGGTCATCACCGCTGCCGTCTGGCGCGCGTGACTACCAGACCCGACGTGAAGATTGAAATCGGGACGCGGGATGCCGAGCTCGTCGAAGAACACGTCGGACATGCCGGCGTCGTAGTGCTGGCCCGTGTGCACCAGCGTTGTTGAGAACACGCGCGGCTCGCTGCCGAGTGCGCGCGCGATCGGAGCAATCTTGATGAAGTTCGGACGAGCTCCCGCAACCAGGACAATGCGACAGGGTGATTCCACGGTGACGGTTTAGTGCAAGCATTCGGCCATTTCTCCGGCAAGTGCCGTGACCGTGTGGTGGGGGGTATCTCTCTCGTTTGTTTTCCGGCCTGACTTCGCGATTCGTGGGGCAATGGTGCAAAAAACGCACGACGCCGGCGCAACGCATCGTCGACCGTTGGAACCGTGCCTGGCGAAGAACAAGCATAGGCTGTCACTTCTCACGTTGACTTCTTTCTCCTAGTCGGTGGAGAAAATTCGGCGCGAACGCAATCCCGATTCGGTCATCGAAACGGCAAACTAAAGTCTGCTTCTTGCGTCCCGCCGGTCTAGTCTCCCCGGGAGGCGACTACGGCCGTTTCGGTCAAACATCCATGTCATCAACGCATTAGCGGGAATTCTGCGCCCGGCGTCGTTTTTGCTCGTGCGGCCTCGACCGCGAAAGCGGCGACAAGAGTCTTTCTCACAGAGGCCAAACTCATGAAGAAACCGCCAGTCTGCTTGCTCACCCCGACCCACGCGACGGATGCACATCAGGAACTTGCCATCGCCGTAATCCGTCAGGCCGTCATCGACGCCACGAATCCCGTGGCCGAAACCCGTGTGCGTGCGGGCGCCCGTGCGTTTCTCAACGGTTCGCCGATGCTGCGCGAATGGTGCGGAGTGGCCGGCATCGATCCACGCCTCGTGCTCGAGAGGTGCGTAGGCGAGGATCGGTAACAATCGACGATCGGTCGCGCCGCCGTTCCAGTGCGGACGACCACAGGATGCAGAGCGACGGGACGGTCGGACGCGTGTTGCTGGCGAGTCTGCACCAGGCGATCGGCGAAGTGCTGCCGGCGCGGCTGGAATTCTACGAGCAATGGCTCCAGCCGCCAGACCACCCCGACGAAGCCCTGGGCATCGCGCCGTTCGGGACGATGCTGAGCGCGCTGCAGCATGAGGACGACAGCCAGCACGTCATCGAGCGCGCCGGGCAATACGCCGCGATCCGGTCCTTCGAAAAGCTCAGCGCGCTGAGGCGGGCGGGCACTCGAATCCTGCCACGCCGCATTCGCGCGAGAAAGGCCGTCGGCCTCATCGTTCGGATCCTGCCCGCGTTGTACGCGGATGCTCGCATCGACGTCACGCGCCGCGGCGGCACGATCTTCATCGGCATCGAGGGTTCGCCGTTCTGTACTCCGATTGGACGTGCCGGGCGCCCGTCCTGCCACTTTTATTCGAACGCCGTCACGACCTTTCTGCAGCTCTTCAAGTTGAGCCCCGCGGTTCGAGTCAGTCGATGTCGTGAATCGGGCACGCCGAGTTGCCTCCTTACGGTCCTGCCCTATCTGCCTCGCGGGGGCGCCGGTATCGGAACAGTGCTTCCGGGCCTGACAGACGATGTGATGGCGCCCGATCTCGCGGCGCCTGATCTGCCGCTCGCGCTGCCGGAGCCCGAGGTCGACGTTCCAGCGGGTACTCGAAGCGCCGGCCGTACTCGAAGCGGTTGAGCCCGACGCAGCCGTTGAAACGGAGCCGACCACCTCGCCCGCGCCAGTCGAGCGCAGGGCGATCGAGGCCCGCTGGGACGCGCTGTTCAGGCGAAAGGTCCCGGGCAAGGAGTCGAACCGGCGCGACACCGGCAGGACGCCGTCAGACCCAGGGGACGATCCCGAAGGCCCGTGGCACCGGCTCTAACCTTAACTAACGCGAAATCTGTAACCGGCCCCGGTTAGTACGCTGTGCGGCGAACAAAAGTCTGCTTTTCAGCGACATCCCATCTTGTCTGCCCCACGGGCGACTAACCGATATTGCCAGCTAACCATATTCCTTTCAATGGCTTACGAGAGACTCGCTGCGCGGTACATCGTTTGCGAAACGATTGCTGGGACAAACCACACAACTTGCCTGACACCTCGACACCACCCGTCGTCATCCTCGGCGGCTCCGTCAATGCGCTCTCGGTCGCGAGAAGCCTCGGCAGACGGGGCATCAGGATTTTTCTGTCGGCCTCCGAGGGGCGGCACGTCCAGTACTCGCGGTACTGCACGAAGGCGTTTCCGTTCGGCCGCAACATCAAGGGCTCGGATTTCTGGCGCGACCTGCTGCTCGGCCCGCGAGGCACCGAGCTGCGCGGCAGCGTCATCCTCGTCTGCAACGACGAGGCGGTTGGATTCGTCGCACGCAACCGGGCGGAGCTGTCCAGGCACTACGTGCTCGACGGCTCGGTCCCCGAACTGCAGCTGTCGATGCTCGACAAGCAGAAGACGCTCGCGCTGGCGGAATCGGTCAACGTGCACGCGCCGCGGTTCTGGCAGGTGGAAAACGCCGCGCAGCTGAACGCGATCGAAGGCGCGCTCACGTTCCCGCTCATCGTCAAGCCGCTCATCTCGCATCTGTTCCAGGCCAAGTTCGGCGGGCGGAAATATCTGACCGCGAGCACGCACACCGAAGTGCGCGCCGCGATGGAACGCGTCTGGGCGGCGGGCCTGCAGGCGATGATCTGCGAATGGATCCCCGGCCCCGATCATCGGTTGTCGAGCTACTACACCTACATCGATAAGCACGGCAGACCGGTTTTTCATTTCACCAAGAAAGTGATTCGCCGGTTTCCCAAGAACGAAGGCCTGACGTCGTACCACATGACCGACTGGGATCCGGAAGTCGCCGACGCGGGCCTGCGCTTTCTCTCGGGCATCAGGTACCGCGGGCTCGCCAACGTGGAGTTCAAGCGCGACGCTCGAGACGGACGCCTCAAGCTCGTCGAGTGCAACGCGCGGTTTACCGCGCCGCAGGAACTGTTCGTGCGATGCGGTCTCGATACGGCGTCCCTCATCTACAACGATCTGGTGGGCCTCCCGCTGCCGGAGAACTTCGACTACAAGCAGGGCGTCAGGCTGTGGTACCCGTGGCGCGATTTCATGGCCTTCCGTCAGCTCAACCGGATGGGCGAGCTCACGTTCGGCGAATGGATCAAGAGCGTATGGCACTGGCAGGCGCTGCCCTACTTTCACCCGACCGATCCCATGCCGACGATTGTGCCCGCACTGATGGCGCTGAGAGGTCGGCTGCAGTTCGCGAGGCCGTAGGTTCGTGGGATGGTGAGGTTCGTGGGTTCGTTGAGTTCGTCAGGTTCGTGGAGTTCGTCGGGTTCGTAGAGTTCGCGAACCGACGAACCGACGAACTTTACGAACTCTACGAACCCTACGAACTTTACGAACCGGGGACTACGCTGCTCGGTTGGTCCATGGTGTCGAGACGCCAAGCTCGGCGGCGGTCTCGGTGAGCGTCTTGATCAGGTAATCCGGAATCGCAATACCCGATCGGGTCTGCTCGTCGGCGCACTTCAGCCGGGCGTCTCCGGGAAGATTCACGGACTCGAAACCATCGCGCGGTGCAACCGCCGTCAGGGCGAGGAGCAGCCCTTCCAGGCGGTCTGCGAATTCTTCGAACGGAAGGAATCGCGCGATGTCGATGGCCACGAAGAGATGGCCGCAGCGCGTGTGGCGGTTCAGGTCGCGGAAGACGGATCCGACCTCGGGGGCGACGGCCGCGCCCGTCAGCACGCCGCTGAGGATTTCGACGAGCAGGCCGAGGCAATACCCTTTCGCGCCCGCGGCGGGCAGCAGGCAGCCGCCGCCGTCGACTTCGCCGGGGTCGGTTGTCGGATTGCCGTGGCTGTCGAGCGCGATGCCTTCGGGAAGCGAACGGCCCAGGCGTCGTGCGTGGCTGACCATCGAGCCCGCCGAGGCGCCGGTCGCGAGATCGATCACGAGCGGCGGCGCGTTCCGGCGGGGACTGGAGAAGGCGAACGGGTTCGTTCCGAGCAGCCGGTGACGTCCACCGTGCGGAGCGACCTTCGGCATCGAGTTCGAGTATGAGAGACCAATCAAACCTTCATCGGCGGCCCGCGCGGCATAGTAGCCCGCCGCACCAAAGTGATTGGAGTCTTTCACCGCGGCGATGCCCACTCCTGTCTCACGCGCGAGCTGAATCGCCCGATCCATCGCCATGCGTCCGGCAATCTGACCGAAGCCATGTTTCGCGTCGAGCGTGCCCGTCGACGGCCCCGTGCGTTCCCATTGCATGCCGGCCGGTGAGCGCAGCAGTCCCAGCCGCAGCCGCTTCAGCAGAATGGGCAACAGATACAGACCCTGCGTCTGATGGCCGCGCACGTCGCACCACGCCAGCGTCTCGGCCAGCGCGTGAGCGTCTGCGGCCGGCACACCGGCCGCTATCGCGAGATCGCGGCCGAGCTGGACGAGCTCGTCGACCCGCAGTCGGACATCAACTGATTTCATTGCGGCCATTCTCCGGGGCCGAGCAGGACATCGAGCAGCCGTTCCAGCACGGGGAACGCCTGTTCCGGCCGATCGATCAGATAGTGATGCTGAAGGCCCGGCGTCGTGTTCACTTCGTTGAACACGCCGCCGGTCTCGGCGAGCGGCCGCGAGATATCGGTCGTGATGACGTCGTGACCCGCCAGCCTGATTCTGAGCAGGCGCGCGATTTTGGCGCCGCGGCGAATCGTGTCCGGGTGCACGCGATCGCGGACGTTCGAATTCTCGGCGGCGGTGTTCTCGTTGACCGGCGCCTTAATCACGACTTTGCTGTTCACGGCGAGCACCGACGACAGCGACAGTCCCTGCTCGTCGAGGCATCGCCGGAGCTCGACGTCCACGACGATGGGCTGCACGGCGAGCGGCGCCACGCCCTGGATGCGGCGCAGGTTCTCTTTTTTGATGAGCTGCGCCAGGGTCTGACGGCCGTCTCCGACCAGGCACGGCGGCCGGCGCTCGATGGCGTCGACGAACTCGCCATCGATATAGAGCAGCCGGTAGGACGGTCCGGCGGCCTGCTGTTCGATGAGGATCGTCTTGCTGAAGGTCGACGCCACCGCGGCGGCGCGCCGCAGATCGCGCTTCGTGCCCACGCCGAGCGTGACGCCATGTCCGGACGCGCCCGACATGCCAGGCTTGACGACCGCGAGACCGCCCAGATTCTCGAGAAACGCTTCAGCGCGCTCCATCTGGTCGATCTTGAACTCGAGGAATCGGCCGACCGGGTGCCCGTGCTCCTGGAGCAGCCGGCTGACCAGCGGCTTGTTGCCCGCCATCTTCAGCGTCACGGGGCCATCGAGCATGACGCGCGAGCCACTGACGAACGTTTCGCGGCCGTCGCGGGCGATGCGAGTGACGCCGTAGCCCAGGTCCTCGATCGTGGCGCCGACGTTGGCCGCCGCCGCCGCCCACAGCCGGTCGTAGCAGGACGCTCTCAGGGACGCGAACGGTGCCAGCTCGCTCTCGTACCGGCGCTGGAGCAGGAACTGTTGAACCCGTGCCGCCATCGACGCGAGCTCGCGCCATCGACGCGAGTGTTTACGGTCGGAGACGCCGTAGGTCGCGCCAATCGGAGCGGACAATTTGCCGGTTGCGGTGGTCATCGTCTGAATCGGGCACACCCCGGACGGACCTCGAGGTGTGGCCCGATGAATCAGCAAAAACGCGTCCAGCCCCGAACAGTGGCGAAACTCCCATGGTTGCGGGCGTTGTCGCGAGACGAACGTCACGTTCGCGCGACGGTTATCCACGACAGCCGCGACAAAAGTCTGCGTGCTGACGGCCTTCCGGGTATCGGCCTCGTCGAAATGGGGCCAAATGCGTGGAGCACGCCTTGCACACCGGCGAGGGCTGTCTGATCCATGGCAGCCATCACGAACGTCCTCGCGCGGATTGCCGGACGCAGCCTGTTCCCCGGGCGAAGCGCGAACGTCTCGCTTCACACCAGGCTGGCCGCACGCGTCGTCGAGGACCTCTCGCGCCATCTCCAGCGAAGCTGCCATCTCGACGGCATTCACCTGACGCGTACGGGCAGCCTCATCGTGCGTATACACGCCGATCGATCGTACGTGGCCAAGCTTCCGTTGTACGCCACCACCGAGCCGCGGCTGCGCCGGAGCGCGGACGCGTTGACAAGGCTCGCACAAGCGGAGTGGATGACGCCGTTTCTCGCCGGCCGATGCCCGGCCATCGTGCTGTCCGGGAAAGCCTCGGGGTCCTTCTACTCGATCGAGACCGCCGTGCCCGGGCAGGATGGCGCGTCCATTCTGAAAACCGGTGGCACCGCGGACGAGATGATCTTGTCGGCGGAACGATTTCTTTCGAAGCTGCAGAAGGCCTCGGCGAATCGGCAGTCGCACGGATGGCAGGAACACCTCAGTCGTGCCGTCACACGCGTATCCGGCCTGGCCGCGCGCGCCGGGGTCGAACGCGCCTACACCACGCTGATTGCCGATCTTCGCACGCGCCTGTCCGCGCGCCCGCTTCGCGCGGTGTACTCGCACGGCAATTTCTGGCTGGGGAATGCGCTGTTCGACACGGCGAACCAGCTGACAGGCGTGATCGACTGGGACTCGGCCGACCCCTGCGCACTGCCGGCGCTGGATCTGATCTATCTCGTCGTGCGAACCCACGGGCTGGCGCGCTCGACGAGCGTGGGCGAGGGGTTCGCGGACTGGATCGCGGCCGAATCGCTTCCCTTCCTGGATCAATGCGTGGCGCGCCATTTTCACGAGCTGTCGATTCCAACCGAGCTCGTGGTGCCGCTCGCCTACTGCAGCTGGATTCAGCACCTCGACGCCCACTGCCAGTTCCGCACGCCGGCGAGCCGCAAACGACAGTGGCTCGAGAAGAACGTCCGCGTACCGCTCGAGCACTGGGAGTGTTCTCCCGGTCCCAACGTGCAGCGGTGGCAGAGGGAACGATGAAGACGGACCGCCTGGTTAGCCCCGTCGAGGTCGACAAGTCCGCCCCCAGGCAGACTTCTGTCTGCCCGGGTACAGACGTCTTGGCGGTTGTGCACAGACGGACCAGTGAGTTTTCGCAGGAATTCAGCGGTTTTCGGCGTGTTTCCGGTACGTACCGCTTTGGCGTGGGTCTTGAAGTATCGGAGGCCGTCAGATGACACAACCTCTTGCGTTACATGATCCGCAGGTTCGCACCATCAGCGTGCTGCTCGTCTGCAACGAGCGCGTGATAAGCGCGGCGTTGCGCGCGCTGATTGACGGCCAGGATGGGATGACGGTCGTCGGCGAGGTCGATCGCACTGGACGCTGCGATCGACGCAATTGCCTCTGTCCATCCTGACGTGACGATCCTGGATCCAGACAATTACAAGGGCAATGGCATCGCGGATTTGCTGCGTGCCGGCATGACCAAGACGCGCATCGTGCTCTTGACCGGCTCGCCGAACGCGACGCCGATTTCAGAGGCCCTCGAGAACGGCGCCGTTGGACTGGTGCTCAAGCAGCAGCCGCCGGAAGTGCTGATCAAGGCCATCATCAAGGTGTATGCCGGTGAGGTCTGGCTCGATCGGACGGCGACCGCGAGGCTGATTGCCGAGCTGTCCACGGCACCGGCTGTCGAGCCCGCCGACCCGGATGCCGCGCGCGTGGCGCTGCTGACCAAGCGCGAACGCCAGGTCGTGATGCTCGTCGGCGAAGGCCTGAGAAATTCCCAGATCGCGGATCGTCTGTGCATTACCGAAGTGACGGTCCGCAATCATTTGACTTCCACGTTCAGAAAGCTCGAGGTGGCGAATCGATTTCAGCTGGTCATCTACGCATTTCAGCACGGGCTGGCGACGTTGCCGTCGCGCGTGAGCTCTCCCGCGACCATGCCCGCCGGGCGCGTGCTGGGATACCAGAAAAAGACCTCCTGAGATAGCGCCTCGAGCGACGGATGTTGACGGTTCGCCCGCACGCATGCGGGCGAAGCGAGACGGGAATGGTGTGCCTCGTGGGGGCCGCGCGCCTCTTCTGATTGGCAACCGCGCAGCGGGGGGAGATGCCTGACCGCCCCCGATTGGCCGCGCGGCCCCTGTAAGTCAAGGGGCGAAGCTGTGTCCGGGCAACTGCAAGAAGTCCCAGATGATATCGGAAACACCTATCTCTCCTGATTCCTTCGACCAGCCGATCCGGATCGTGCTCGTGGGCAACGAGCGCGTGACGCGGGCGGGCCTCCGTCTGCTCATCGACAGCCAGCCGGGCCTCCTCGTCGTCGCCGAAAAGGAGTGCACCGGCGATCTGGTCGCTCTGCTGGCCACGGCCGAGCCGCAGATCGCGATCATCGATCTGGACGGCACCAGCAGTGTGGAGTTCATTCCCAACGTCCGCGAGGTGGGCCTGTTGCGCACGCGCATCATCGTGCTCACCAGCACGCCCGAGTCCGCGGCCTGCGCGAGCGCGGTGCAGCGCGGCGCGCTGGGGATCGTCTCGAAGCAGCAGGCGCCGGAGATTCTCATCAAGGCGATCGAGCGGGTGCACGCCGGCGAGGTCTGGCTGAACCGCGCGCGGATCGCGGGCGTGCTCGGCAGCCTGCGCGCGTCGGCGTCGGCGACGGTCGCCGAGCGCCGGATCGCGCGGCCGGACAATCTGCTGCCGCGAGAGCGTCAAATCATCACGCTCGTCGGCCAGGGATTCCGCAACAACGAGATCGCGATGACGATTTTCGTGAGCGAGGCGACCGTCCGGAACTGTCTGGGATCGATCTTCAAGAAGCTTGGCGTCTCGAATCGCGTGCACTTGATGATCTTTGCGATCCAGGAAGGGTTCGTGAATCTCCCAGCTTCCGGTATCACCCCCGTGCCCGCTTCTCCCCGTGATGTGCTTCGCCTCGCGACAAGCGCGGGGCGGGCGTTCGACGACGATCCGGCAGTGCCCATCAAAGGCCACGTCAAGTGAGGACTTCAGATATGACACCAGCACACGCGACACGGGCGTCATTCCGCATCCGGCACGTGCTGCTCGCCGGGATCGTGCTGGCCGCTGCGACAACGCCCGGGGCGGCACAGAGCATTGACCCTGGTGCAAGTGAGAATCGTCAAGTCGGGCCGCTCGGTCTCACTCCGACGGTGATCTGGCAGACAGAGTACGACGACAACATCTTCCATACTGCCGCTCGCCCCATTTCGGACATCGTGTCCACCATCGGTGGAAGGACCGAGCTGCGAGGACAGTTGCGGCGCATCGGCCTGAACGGTAGCGGTTCGGCAGACTGGGTCCATTACACCAGGGTCGGCAGCGAACGAGGCGCCAATGTTGGCAGCGCGATCAGGATGGACCTGCTGTTCAACCGCGTTGTTCCGTACCTGAGCGGCTCGTACAGCAATTCGCGACAGCGCACCAATCTGGAAATCGATACGCGCCCTCGAATGCAGCAGTCAACAGTTGGTGCCGGCACGGTTCTACGCCTCGGCAGCAAAACGGGGCTCGACTTCAGCGCCAAACGCGCAATGGTGGCGTACCAGCAGGGCGCCATGGACCAGGGTGTCCCGGTGGCAGACGCGCTCAACAGGACGTCTGAGCACGCGAGCGCGTCGCTGAAGCAGCACGTGACGCCATTGACGCACCTGGCGATTGCCGCCGAACTGTCTCGCGAGACATTCGACGTGTCCTCGCAGCGAGACGCAGACAGCGTCCGTCTCTCGGCGAGCTACGAGTCTGAGGGCCGCCTCAACGGACGTGTCAGTGGCGGGATCAGAATCCTCAAGCCCCACGATTTCAGCCTGCCGGAATCGCGCGGGTATTTCGTCGCGGTCGGCACCAGCCTGACTCTCCTCGATCGTCTGCAGATCGGCCTGGTTGCGGACCGTGATATCGCGCCTTCGATCAAGTCGGCGATCGCCTACTACGAGTGACTACAGCTTTGGTGGCTCGCTCAGTTACGCGATGCGCCGTTCGCTCCGGTTGACTGCCCTGGCGGGCCGACGTGTCGCGAACTACGAAGATGGGATCAGCGCGGCACCGCCACCCCCCGGTCAAGGCGGAGTGGACGTCCAGACGTCATACGGCTCGGGTGTCAACTATCGGCTCGGAGACTCAATGGCGATCGACGTCTCAGGCACGTATACCGAACGAAGCTCGCCCGTGCGGTCGCGGCGGTTTGACGGAATGAGCATCAAAGCGGGAGTCAGTCATGTTTTCTAGAAGCGTGTCCGGCGCGTTCATCTCGATGGTCCTGATCCTCAGTGGCAGTCACACGCTGCCACTCTCCGCGCAAGCGCCGCAAATCGACTACGTGCTCGGCGCGCAGGACGTCTTCAAGATCACCGTCTGGGGGCAAGGCGGCGTCTCCGATCGGTTCACCGTCGAAGGCGACGGCATGTTCACGTTCCCGATTCTGGGACGTGTCACAGTCGGGGGACTGACGGTACGGCAACTTCAAGACGAGCTCACGAAACGGTTGCGGGACGGCTATTTCAACGATCCACGGGTCAGCGTCGTCATGGAGGAATACCGCAGCCAACACGTGTTCATCGTCGGCGAAGTCAAGACTCCCGGAACCTATCCCATCTCCGGCCCGATGACGCTGATCGAGGCGCTCGCGCTGGCCGGCTCGACCACGAACAACGCCGGGAGCGTCGCGCTCATCCGCCGTCGCACCAACGGCGAGACGAGCAGCAATCCCGTAACTCAAGTCAGCGACGGCATCACGGAGATTCGGGTCGATCTGACGGCGTTTCAACAGGGCGAACTGTCGAACAATCCGGTGTTGCGGGATGGTGACACGATCGCCGTTCTGCGCGTCGCGCCGATTTACGTGTTCGGCCATGTCGGACGGCCAGGCGAATACACGGTGGGCAAAGAAGCCACCGTTCGGCAGGTCCTCTCGCTGGCCGGTGGTGTCTCCCAACGGGGTGCGGCGGGCCGCATCAAGATTGTTCGTCAGACGGGCGGGCGCGAGCAGGAAATCAAGGCGGAGTTGGACGACCGTGTCAAGCCTGGTGACACGATCGTCGTTCCCGAAAGGTATTTCTAATGTCCAGCACAGTGCAGTCAACTCAGGAGCCAGAGGTCCCCGCGTCGGTCTCCGGGCCGGACGAGTGGCACTTCCCCGACGTGATGTCGGTGCTCTACAAGCGGCGGTGGGTCGTCCTGTCCACCTTCGTACCTGCTCGCCTCCGCCAGCACCGCGTACACGTTTTTGCTCACCCCGATCTATGAAGCACACGCTCAGCTTCTCGTCGCGGAAAAACCGAATATCGTGACGTTTCAAGGGGTCGAGAACGAGCAGGGCGACGAGCGCAGCTATCTCGAGACGCAATACAGATTGCTGCGCAGCCGCTCGCTCGCACGGCGCGTCATCAGTGAATTGGGCCTGTGGAAGGCACCAACCGTGACGCCTGCCACGCAACCGTCCGGCGTCCCGGCCCTGCTCGGCCGCTGGAGGGAATGGATCGGGATGAGAACGGCTGGCCCCCAGGCGGGCTCCGGTCCCTCGTCTGCACCTAGCGAGGCGCCGGATCCTGGCGAAAGCGCCGCCGAGTCACGTGCGATCGATGGAATGCTGTCGCAGCTGAATGTCGAGCCGGTGCGGAACACGCGGATGATCGAGGTGACATACGAGTCTTCGGATCCGCAGCTCGCGGCCAAGGTCGTGAATACCCTCACGAACGTCTACATCAACCGGCACATCGAAGCGCGCTTTCAGGCGTCGAAACAGGCGTCGGCATGGCTCGCCGAACAACTGGCTGAACAGCGCCGCAAAGTGGAAGCCAGCGAGCTGGCCGTTCAGCAATACCGCGAGCGGGAGAACAGCCTGTCGCTCGATGCCGGCCAGAACATTGTCGTGCAACGGCTCAATTCCTTGAACTCGGCCGTGACCCAGGCCAAGACAGAGCTCATCGCTGCCGAGGCGCGCTATCGTCAGCTGTCCGCGGGTCACACCAACCTCGAAACGCTCGATTCATTTCCGCCCATTCGAGCCAACACGGTCGTCCAGCAGATCAGGGCACGACTGGCGGATCTCCAGCGCGATCGGGCGCTGCTCGCCGGCAACCTCGGCGCGAAGCACCCAGACATGGTCCGACTCGACACGGCGATCGCGGGGACTGAACGGGAGCTGACCACCGAGATTGCCAACACGGTCGAATCCGTTCGCCAGGAGTACCTGGCGGCGCTCGCACGTGAAAAGCAGCTGACCGCCGCGCTGAACTCGCAGAAAGCCAGTGCGCTTGCGCTGAATCGCCAGGGCATCGAGTATGGTGTGCTGCTCAGGGAGGTCGAAAGCAACCGCGAGATCTATCAAAGCCTGCTCCAGCGCGCCAATCAAACCGCGGTCTCGAGCGAGCTGAAAGGCAGCAACATCGAGATTGTGGATGCTGCCGAGGTCCCGCAGCGCCCGATCAGGCCCAGCACGCGCTCGAACATCATTGTTGGCTTCTTGCTGAGTGCCCTTGCAGCTCTGGCGATGGCGTTCGTTCTGGAGGCCTTCGACAGCCGGATCCAAACGCCATCCGATGTCAGGAAGATGTTGGGTCTCCCGTTCCTCGGCATGCTCCCCTACGTGTCGAGCCGCTCGCTGAAGGGACATTCACTCGTACTCAGCCGTGGTGTCCCTGCTGCCTATGCGGAAGCCTGCCGGTCGCTGCGAACCAACGTGCTCGAGACGGCGCGCACCAAGGGCACGCGTTCGCTCCTGGTCACGAGCGCGTCACCGGGCGACGGCAAGAGCGCCGTTGCCGTCAACCTGGCGGTCGCGCTCGGGAAGGGCGGAAGCCGCGTCGTGGTCATCGATGCGGACATGCGACGTCCGACGTTGCATCAATTGCTCCAGTCCGAGCAGCGTCCAGGCCTGTCAGAGGTATTGGTTGGCATCCGCAAGCCGAGCGAGACGATCGTGACGACGAAGTGGCAGAACGTCTGGCTGCTCCCGAGCGGATCGAGCCTGTCGAATCCATCCGAGTTGTTGGGGTCGCGGCGCTTCCAGGAATTTCTCGAGAAGCTCTCCGAGTCCTTTGACTGGGTCATTATCGACTCGCCGCCGGTCATGGCCGTCACCGACTCGGCGGTCATCGCCCGCCTGGCCGGTGGGGTCCTGTTCGTCGTCAACGCGCAGCGTACGCGGCGGCGCGTGGCGCAGGCCGCTCTCGATCGGCTCGAGACCGCCGGCGGCACATTCGTGGGAGCGGTGCTCAACGCCATCGAAGTCGGGCACGACTTCTACTTCAACTCCCAGGTCCTACCTCCCCTTCTACGAGGCCAACGTCTCGACGAAGCGAAGCGCCTGAACATGACTCGGCCTCTCACACCCGGCGCCCACGCCCCGCTCTGCCTACCATCCGGCCCACCAGCCGCGCCTGCAAGGATGTCGGAGAGCTGGACCCGCGTGATCCGCCCGAGACACGGTCTGACCGGTCTCGACACCGGCGAGTTATGGCAGTACCGGGAGCTGTTGGTGTTCTTCGTCTGGCGAAACATTCTGGTACGCTACAAGCAAACCACTATCGGTGTCGCATGGGCTGTCGTTCAGCCTGTCCTCACGATGGTCGTCTTCACCGTGATCTTTGGCAGGCTCGCGCAACTCCCCAGCGCGGGAGTCCCGTACGTCGTGCTGACATGCGCAGCCGTCATACCCTGGCAATTTTTTGCCAACGGTTTGTCGGCTGGAAGCAACTCCATCGTGGCAGCGGGGAATATCGTCCGGAAAGTGTACTTCCCACGCATCTTCATTCCGCTGAGTGATTGCCTGAGCGGCGGCCTCGACTTGAGCATTTCGTTGGGACTGCTTCTCGGCTTGATGGTGTACTACGACATTGCATTGACCTGGAGCCTGCTGCTGCTCCCGTTGTTTGCTCTCGCAGCCCTGCTCACTGCACTCGGTGCCAGTCTGTGGCTGTGTGCGTTGCACGTCAAATACCGGGACATCAAGTACGTGGTTCCGTTCCTGATTCAGGTCGGGCTCTACGTCAGCCCGGTCGGCTTCATGACGGCTGTCGTGCCCGAACAATGGCGCTTCTGGTATCACCTGAATCCACTCGCCGGCGTCATCGACGGGTTCCGCTGGGCCATCCTCGGACCGGCCTTCACACCTGACTGGTCCAGCCTTGCCCTCAGTGGCATGGTGACGTCCGGCCTGTTGGTGACTGGCCTCTTGTACTTCCGACGAACCGAACGCACGTTCGCTGACCTCATCTGAATGTCTCAGACACCCGCAATTGCCATTCGTGGCCTCGGCAAGCGATACCAACTGGGTGAGACGGTTTCTTCCAACACCCTGCGCGATGCTCTCACGGCCGGCGCCAGACGACTCGTCACGCGCGCTCGCGGGACGAGCTCACGCCCGACTGACTTCTGGGCGTTGAAGGATGTCTCGTTCGAAGTGGCGCAAGGCGAGGTCGTTGGAATCATTGGCCATAACGGAGCGGGCAAAAGCACCCTCCTGAAGATCCTGAGCGGCATCACGGAGCCTACCGAAGGAGAAATTCGGGTACGGGGCCGTATCGGCGCACTCCTTGAAGTGGGCACGGGATTCCATCAGGAACTCTCAGGGCGTGAGAACATCTTCATGAACGGGGCTATCCTGGGCATGACGCAGGCGGATATTCGTCGCAAGTTCGACGAGATCGTGGCGTTCGCAGGGGTTGAACAGTTCCTTGACACGCCGGTAAAACGCTACTCGTCCGGCATGCTGTTGAGGCTCGGCTTCGCCGTCGCGGCACACCTGGAGCCGGAAATTCTCGTCATTGACGAAGTGCTCGCGGTCGGGGACGCCGAATTTCAGCGCAAGTGCTTAGGGAAAATCGAAGACGTGTCACAGTCGGGCAGAACGATCCTGTTCGTGTCGCACAACATGGCCGCGATTGAAGCGTTGTGCGCGAGGGCATTCTGCCTGAACAAGGGACGCGTCGCCTGCCACGGTCCGGTCACCGAAGTGATATCGAACTACCTCGCCCAGGACCCCCACCTCTCGACCAACGGGCAGCCGACGCAAGACACCTCAGGCCGGTTTTCCTTGCGGCTCGAATCGAGCAATGCCCTGCGGCCAGGCCTGTTCCGAACCGGCGATGACATTTCGATGTGGGTGACTCTCACGTCTGAACCAGAGCCACGGTCAGACCTCGAATTGGTGGTCTCTCTCCTCTCAAGTGCCAATGAGCGCATCATGACACTTGCCAATTCATACCAGGCAGCGCGCCTGATGCGTACTACTGATAACGCCGCACAATGCGTTATCAGGAACTGCCGGCTGTCGGCCGGCACGTATCGCGTCCTTCTGAAGGTATTCGACCATCACAAGAACGTGATTGCCAGGCTCGACAAACTGCGCATCACGATCGTTGAATCGGACTGCTACGGTACCGGCAAGGTCATGCCGCCCAAATTCGGACGCATCGTGCCCGAATGCGAGTGGCGCTACCATTCGATCCCGGCTCCCGTACACATGCAGCCCGATTCTGCCGCAACAGTGTAGCCGGACTCCACCGATCGCCTTCCATTTGTCATGACGTCGCCGCTGGTCAGCATCATCATCCCGTGCTACAACGCAGCGCCATGGGTTGGCAGGGCCATTGAAAGTGCGCTCCGACAACACCATGCCGCGACCGAGGTCATCGTCATCGACGACGGCTCGACAGACGGGAGTCTCGGAGCGATTCAGCGGTTCGCTGGCGCGTTGCGATGGGACAGTGGTCCGCATCAAGGAGGAGGAGCCGCCCGCAACAGAGGGCTGGAACTCGCGCGGGGAGAATATGTTCAGTTTCTCGATGCCGATGATGAGCTCCTGCCGCAATGTATTGCCAGTAAGCTCGCAGCGGCGATGCAGGATCCCGATGTCTGCCCGTGCTCTGACTGGATCCGTGAAGGCTGCGACCACACCAGGTCCCATGAAGGCCCACGCCTGGAATCGCCAGATCCGGTCATTTCGGTGCTCAACGGGTCGATGGCCGTCAGCTCTCCGCTGCATCGCACGCGTGATCTCCGTCTGGTGAACGGCTTTTGTCCGACGCTTCCTTGTTGCCAGGAGCGAGACCTGCATCTCAGACTGGCCAGTGCGGGCGTGACATTCGCTCGAATCGGCGAACCCCTCTTTGTCGTTTACCGGCACTCTGGAAGCGTGAGTGACAACTACACGAGAGTGCTCCTTCAACGAGCAGACCTGCTCTCTCGTACAGCCGATCGCCTGCGTCTTTGCGGACATCTCACGAGCGAGCGCCGGCATGCCTTCGCCCGCGCTATCGCTCTCGATGCACGGCGTCTCTTTCACCGTGGGATGACCGCAGAGGCGAGACGTCACTGGCAAGCCGCTGCACGCCTTGATGTCGAAGGATTGCGTACCGCGTACAACAACACCTCCATGCGTCGTCTCTCGAGAATGGCAGGGCCAGAAATCACCGAACACACGCTGGCCCTTGTTCGAACCGCCTTTCGGTCGTTGTCCAGTCGACTCCATCAGCCCAGACGGTGAACGTCATCTACGTCACGGTTTCCGAGACACTGAGCTCAGTCGTCGAGTCGCAGTTGCTGCTGCCCGCGTCTCTGGGTCGCGCCACTGGCTCGGTCACTTGGCTGGCATTCACACCCCTGGGCCAGCTGATTCGTCCGCAATTGCGCCGCAAGGTCGTGGAGTTGAAGCGGAGGGCCGAGCGCGAGTTTGGCGTTCGCTTACACATCGTGCCGACCGCCCCCGCCCGTTACGCGACCACCCGGATGGCGCAGTGGTGGGCTCGACTCCAAATGGCCCGATTCCTCGGACGAGCGACCCCCAACATCGTTCACGCTCGAGGCAGCCTTGCGACCATCATGGTGCTGGAAGCACGCCGCCATTTGAACGCCGCCTTCCGGACGGTATTCGACTGTCGCGGTGACGCACCGGCCGAAAATGTAGCAGAGAGCGGGTCCGATCTTGCAGCGCAGGACCTGTGGTCTGTGGAGCAGCGCCGCATTTACGACCTGGCGCTTTCTCGCGAGGCCGCCGCGTGTGACGCCGACGAGATCATCGCTGTATCGACCAAAATGTTTCACGTGCTGACAACACGACACAAGGTTCCGGCCTCGAAAGTGCGGTTGCAGCCGTGCAACGTCGATCTCACACAATTTGTCGAACCCGATCGTGACGACGCAAGACGGCGAATTGGCGTCACGAGTGAATTTGTCGTCGGCTATCTGGGATCACTCGAGTGGTATCAATTGGCGGACCATATGCTCAGGGTGTTCCGGCTGATTCAGACAGTCCGTTCCAACGCGCTTTTCGTTGCCATCACCAATCACCCTGATCGCATGCGTTCGGCGCTGGTCGGCGCGGGCATTCACGAATCTGCGTTCCGAGTGCTTTGTGTACACCGGCGTGACGTGCCCGGAATACTGCCCGCATTGGATGTCGGACTGCTGCTCCGCCGCTCTGACGCACTCAATGCGGTGGCGTGCCCGGTCAAATTTGCGGAGTACCTCGCATCTGGCGTGCCGGTGGTCATCACACCCGGCGTTGGTGACTGCTCCGACATCGTTGCGACGGAAACACTTGGTGCCTGCGTCTCGCTGGAACGTGATGACGCCGAGCTGCTCGGGGCCCTCGCTCCTGTCCTTCAGACGACGCAGGGTGAGGCGGCCGCGTTGGCGAGGCGATGTCGTCAATATGCAGCGGAACACCTTTCGTGGCAGTCATATCTGCGGATCACGGCCTGAGCCATGCCTCCCTCAACAGCCGGTCGCGGCTGCCCTTCATGGTGAAGGTCGCAGCCTATACGTCGCCGCTGAGGATGGATCCAACGCCGACCGGCGTCGGCCAGCATATCCATGGGATGTTCTCGGCCTTGCAGCAGCGCGACGACGTCCTCTTCAGCCTCATTTCGCCCCGCGGAACCAGGCACGACGCAGACGGTCTCATTGCGTCGCATGCCCGTTCGCGGCTCGTGCCGCTGCCCCTTCCCGACCGCCTGCTGCGCATGACGACCACCTGGGCTTCGCTCGTGAACGTCGACCCCTGGCTACAGGATGAGGACTGGGTGTACGCCCCGGTTGAGCAGCCGGTCACGACGCGCCGGCGGCTCGCCGTGACGGTTCACGATCTCTACCCGTTCGAACCGACAGTGGCGGGCATCCCAGACAAGAGAACGGCGGGCATCAGCTGGCGCCGAAGGCTGAAGCGCATTCTTGAACGCGCGAACGTAATTGCGACTGTATCGGATTTTACGCGGTCGCGAATGCTCGACCTCTTCGACGTTCGTCATCCCGAGCGAATTGTCGTGGTGGGAAACGGCGGGTCTGAGGGCTTCGACGGCACGGTACGGCCTGATGATGAGCGCGTTCTCGCACGTTATGGTCTCAAACCTGGTTTCATCCTTTTCCCGGCGAGCCTTACTTGGAAGAAAGGCGGAGACCTGCTGTTGCGGGTCGCCATGGAGGCACGCGCTCAGGGGATGTCGCTGGAGTTTGCCGTTACCGGCCGGCGGCACGACGCCGACCTGCTGACCCGCATGCGGCAGCTCGACGATGGTGCGGGCCTTCCGGTTACGCTGCTCGGATATGTCGCAAAGCATGAGCTCGCGGCAATGTACCGACGTGCAGCGGCGACGCTCGTCCTTTCACGTTACGAAGGATTCGGAATTCCCGTCGTTGAGGCCCTGGCCAGCGGCTGCCCCCTTTTCATCAGCAAGCACGCGGCACTCATGGAGGTGGCGGCCGGGCAGGGCATCCTCGTCGACGACGATCCCGGTTGCATCCTGACGGCGCTCGTCAACCACCGGCCTCCGGCCGCGTCGTGCAGTCGACCGAACTGGGCGGCCTCCAGCCATCACACGTGGGCCAACAGCGCAGCCAAGCTGGTGAGTGCTCTTCAGTGACAAGCGGGCGTGATCTTCATGCGGTTGCGATGCTCCAGACGCAACGGCCTATCCGAGTGTTGCACGTCATCAATGGACTCTTTTCAGGCGGTGGACACCGCTCCACCGCAATCCTGGCGGATGAATCTCGACGATTCCCCTCTCTCCATACCTGCCTCTGCACGCTGGGACACCAGGGAACGCCCTCGTCGGCGGCTGCCGGACAGCTCACGATTCCATACAACGGGCGCTACAACCGTGCTTCGGTCCTCTTCACGACCGCACGACGGCTACGAAAGCTGCTCGACTCGCAGAATATCGACATCGTGCACACGCATGGTGTCGACGCTGATCTGATCGGGGCGCTCGCGACGGTTCGTCAATCGACGCGGCACGTCAGTCACCTCAGAATCATGCCGCCGAGTACTCGACACGCCTCCTGGCGAAGAGCCATACGACGCCGACTATTTCAGATGGTGACTCGTTGGAAGGGCACGTGGTTCATCGCGGTATCCGACGCCGTGCGTCGGGAGATGTGCGCGTACTACGACCTGCCGGCGGATCGGGTGATCACCGTGAGGAACGGCATTGACGTGGACGACTTTGCTGACGAGAGCGGTTCGACACCGCGCTCGCCCCAGACCGGCAGCCGTGGAAGCTTCGTCATTGGAACGGCAGCACGGCTTGTGCCGGGGAAAGGCCTCGAAGGCCTGCTCGACGCGATCGCCCAGCTTCACGCACAAGGCGTTCGCTGCGAACTCAGGGTGGCGGGCGATGGCAGCTTGCGGTCGCCGCTGGCGCACTTGAGTGAACGATTGAATGTGGCCGCGTCGGTGACCTTCCTGGGGCACGTGCACGACATGCGGGACTTCTATCGACGGTTGGACATGTTTGTGCTCCCATCGTCTTCTGAGGGTCTGCCACTGTCTCTCCTTGAAGCCATGGCGGCAGGTGTCCCGGTTGTCGCAAGCCATGTGGGCGGTATTCCGGAGGTCATTGTCGACGGTGTCCATGGATTGCTCGTCGAGCCGGACAATCCGTCTGCGCTGATAGCGGCGATGAAGAGACTCGCGACCGATCCTGGCCTGCGTCATGAACTTGCGTGCGCTGCGGCGGCACGCGTGGCGTCGGAGTTTACGGCTGCCCGCGTGGCTCGAGAGGTTACGCGTGTCTACGAGGCGATCCTGTCTCAATGATCCCCAGATGATGGTCTCCGCGCATCACTCGCCTCAACGGCCTGAATCGGGTTGGCTTGATCCAGCCGAAACCAGGCACTTGGTGTCTGTGATCGTTCCGACCTACAACCGGCGGGCGGTCATCCTGGACACGCTGGAGAGCGTCCGTTCTCAGTGCTACAGACCGATCGAGCTCATCGTCGTTGATGACGGCTCGACCGACGACACGGCGTCGCTGGTTCGACCATGGCTGGAATCGCAGGACTCGAACGATTTCCGCGCCACATTTATCGCGCTTTCTCATCAGGGCGTCAGTGCCGCACGGAATGCCGGCCTCGTTCGCTCAAAGGGTCAGTTCATTCAGTTTCTGGACAGTGATGACGTCATGCATCCACGCGCGCTGACCGAGTGCGTGGCACAATTTCATTCTGACGACATCGATACCGTCGTCTTTCGACATCGGATATTCCGCAGCATTGACGATATCCGGCACGAGCTCGCCACCGTTCCAAGTCCGAATCCATTCTCGCGCGATCCCGAAAGGCGTCCCTTCTTTACACGGATGGGCTGGGATCTATGGATGGCCCTCTATCGCAGGTCGCTGGTGGTCAAGGCCGGGCCGTTTCAGGCGGACATTTTGAAGGGTGAGACATATCGCAGCACCGTTCGGCTGAAACTCTGCTCCACAGGACGGCACTACGTTCCCTTGACGCTCATGTACTACCGTCGCGGGACCACGAATGCGCTGACGTCCGTGGGGCCGGTGCTGGGTTTACCGCAAGCGGCCAAGGTCGTTCAGGCGGTGCACGACTCCCTATCCGAGTTCCATGTTGACGACCCGCTGGAATGGAGGGCGCTCGCGCGACGGGCGCTGATTGCGTACGTCAGATGTGTTCAGTACGGTGTCACGACCGGTCGCCACGACTCGCTGCGTATCGCGCGACGTGCGGCTGCACGCTGGAGCCCTCTCGCAGGCGTGCCGCTGAGTCTTCCCGAATGGGTCCTCAGCTCAATCTTCCGCTTTCTGACGGCTGTCAGGAATGCAGCGCGGCGCCGGCAGGCGTGGGTTGTCACGAGAGTATCCAGTCGATCATGTTCCTGACACTTCTGGCGCTGACCGGGCTCGTTCTAGCCACTGGAACGGTCGTGGCCTACCGCAGGACGGCGGATATTCTGCACCCGATGCTGTTTCTTGGGCCGCTCTTCTTGTACAGCACGGTCCTGGAACCGTGGTTGGTTCGTGATGGTCTGGGCCCATACTTCCCGCATCCAGAAGATCTGAATCTTGTCCTCCTGCTTCACCTCCTGGCCATCGCCGCATTGGTGATTGGAATTCTCAGCAGGCCCGGGCGGCGGGTTCAGGCAAGTGCGCCGCTGGGGGAGAGCTCCCGCGCCAGGCTCAGTCTCGTGGCCGCTGCACTGGCGATTGTCGGACTGACGGCGTATGTCTGGGGCATTGTGAACGCCGGCGGATTCTTCGCCGCATTCTCTCAGGTGAAAGGTGGCGGCAGTACCGGTTTCGGATACATCAACGAAGCGATGAACCTCGGATTGGCGGCCGCCGCGATGTCGTCAATCATTCAATATCGACGCGGATGGACGGGTTGGACGCTGCTGCTGCTCGTCTCGGGCCTTTTGCCGAACCTGATCCAGGGCACGTTCGGCGGTCGCCGTGGCCCCCTCTTCCTGGGGCTGGCCACGCTCCTGATCGCGTGGGTCGTGACCCGACGCCGCACTCCCAGCCTGGCCACGGCAGGCGTTGCGCTTGCCGCAATTCTGACAGCCATGGTGTTTGTCGCATCCCAACGTCAGCATCTTCATCTGGGTGCCTCGGAGCAGGCAATCAGATGGGACGACTTCCTGAACAGCTTGATGCAGGAGAAAGTGGACGAAGGCAACAACTTCGTGTACGGCGCGGGCTTCGTGCTGACGACGCAGAAAGCTGACCGTTTCACCTGGGGACGCGAACTCATCATCAACTTGTTCGTCCGACCGGTGCCTCGGCAGCTCTGGCCGACCAAGTACCAAGATACCGGGGCGATTTGGATCACTTCCAATCACCCTGGGATTGGACACCTCACCGAAAGTGAGTGGCGGTCGGCCGTCGGCTGGGTTCCTCTGCAAGGTTCTTCCGCAATGTGCATCTCAGACCTGTTCGGAGAGTTCGGATGGGGTGCCATCGCAGTGATGTATCTCATCGGCCGGGGGTTCGCTGAGCTCCGATTCCGCAGGCAGACCCGGCAGGGTGTGTGGAACCTGCTCTACCTCGAAGCATTGATGCTCTCTATTTACCTGGCGACTCAAAGCTTCTCTGCTTTTTACCATCGATATCTCATCCTTGCGTGTCCAACGCTCATTGTGTGGCAGGTGTTTGTCGGTCAACACTCGGTGTCCACGCGCACGGCGCTGGCGCAGCGATATCGTCGTTCGGCCGCCAACGGCGGACTCAATCGGGAAAGGCTGGGTAAGGCTCTTGGATAAGGTCGCTGTGAGCGGTTGCGGGTCGCGCAGTCCCCGTGTCCTGGTTGCGCAGATCGGCTCCCGCCGCCGCTATGCTGTTCCGCGTGGTCTCGCACACGCGGGCTGCCTTCATTCGCTGATCACCGATGCGTGCGGTGCCGTGGAACCGTGGCGATACCTGCAATCGGTCTTGCCACCGAGCCTGCGACCGCAGTCACTGCAGGCCGTGTTCGAGCGACGCATAGAAGACGTCTCGGCCGACCGGATTAAAGGCTGCCTGCCATTCGTCCTCGCCACAACCATCGGTCACCATCGGGCTCGCACGCGGGAATCGAAAGCGAGTTTCTGGGCGCGCCAGAATGAGCAATTTGGAAGGGCCGTCGCCAGCGCCGACTGGGGCACCGCCGACACCGTGTACGCATTCAACGGCGCCGCACTTGAGATATTCGAACGCGCTCATCGAAGTGGTCTTCGCTGCATCCTCGATCAGACATCCGCGCCCTGGCGCCACAATACGCGGCTTTTGCTCCAGGAACAGGAGAAATGGCCGCGCTGGGAGGAGCATCCGGCCGACGTGGACTCGACCGGGCAGATGATTCGGCGAGAAGAGGCAGAGTGGAAGCTCGCTGACCAGATCATTTGCGGCTCACCCTTTGTCGTTGAAGCTATTCGCAATGCCAGCGGCCCTGTTGAGAAATGCCGTGTCGTGACCTACCCCATCCCGGAACACTCAGCCCGGCGGGAACCGAACCCGATTTGCAGTGCGCGCGCGCTTCGCGTCTTGTTTGTCGGCACCCTGCAGCTCCGCAAGGGCATTCAGTACGTCTTTGAATCGGCGCGGCATCTTGCCGGCGAACGTTTCGAGTTCCGCGCAGTGGGACCGAGTGCTCTCACGCAGTCTGCGGAACGCGCCCTCGCGACCTTCGTCGATGTGCGTGGGCAGGTGGGGCGCAACGATGTCTGGCGACACTATCAGTGGGCGGATGTGTTCTTCCTGCCAACGTTGTCGGAAGGCAGCGCCAACGTCTGCTGGGAAGCGTTGTCAACGGGAACTTACGTCCTCACGTCGAGCGCTGCGGGCCTTACGGAAGCTGATGCGGACATCTGTCCCGGTGATCCCGAGGTGATGGTCGATCGCTTGAGGCGTCTGCGCGATCTCACCGCGCGACCAAAGGGCCGGCATGGCCGTTTCGCGAGGGTCCGTTCCGTGAAGGACTATGGGGTCGACTTACGGCAGGTGCTGTGCAGGTCGTCACGACTGGCATCCTCACCGCATCTCACAGACATACCATGACTCTTCGCAGCGCAATAACCGCATGGCGTCGCCGGGCGTTGCCAATCTCGCTCGGATCGTTACAGGCGGTCAAGTGTGCCTCGTATTCACAGTTTGGCGAGGATGCGATCCTCAGAGGCATTCTGGGCGACCGCTACCCTGCAGGTCTCTATATCGATGTGGGGTGCTTTCATCCAGTCAAATGGTCAAATACCTATGCCCTGTACCTGCAGCAATGGCGGGGCATCTGCATTGACCCGAACCAGGACTTTGCAGCGCTGTGGCGAGGCATTCGACCACGTGACGAGTACGTGAGCATTGGTATCTCCGACGCCGAGCTCACCCTCGGTTATGTCACCAATGTTATGGCCCCTCAAGAGAATCATCTCAGGATAGATACTCCGTCCTCCCGCGATGTTGAAGAGACGACACCCGTTGCCGTTCGACGACTCGACGCCGTCTTGCGCGAGCGATTGCGCCCAGGCACCACCCTCGACGTCATGTCCATCGACTGTGAAGGTCACGACCTGAGGGTTCTGCGCTCCAACGATTTCTCGGCGTTCCGGCCGCGAGTCCTCATCGTCGAAGACAAGGCTCCACTCGCCCAGTCAGACATATCGGCCTTCTGCGAAACCCAAGGCTATCGGCTTGCCGGCATGTGCGGGCCATCGAGAGTGTTCGTCGATCGTGCGTGGAAACGACGTTCGAAACACAGAACTGACAATCAGAAGTAGTCAAGAGCAGATGTCCCCTTCGCCACTCGTTTCCGTGATCGTGCCCACGTACAACCGGGCCTCGGTGATAGGTGAGGCAATAGACAGCATCCTTTCGCAGTCGTACCGTCCGGTCGAGATTGTCGTGATTGATGACGGCTCCTCTGACGACACGGCATCACGGGTACGACGGTACGGGCATCCCGTCAAGTACGTGTATCAACGAAATCGTGGACCGGCCGCAGCCCGCAACTGTGGCATCCAGTACGCCGCCGGCGACTTTATCGCCTTTTGCGATTCCGACGACGTATGGAACCCGGGAAAGCTCGAACGGGAGATGGAGATATTCTCGTCATATCCCGACGTGGACGCGCTCGCGTCCGACAGCGAAATCTGGCGCAACGGCCAGCTCGCGATTCGCTCGCGATTTGCTCAGCGCGGCATCGTCTTCCCCAGCGACGAACCTGTGTCGGTTCGTGCTTTCGGCCCGACCTGGCTGAGTGACAGCCTGTTCAGCACGTGCTGTCTGACACTTCGCCGGCGTGCGATTGACAGGCTCAACCCTGGACCATTCAATCCGACTCTCCGGGCGTATGAGGACTGGGATCTGGAACTTCGCTTGTACAGCCGCTGCAACGTGCTCTTTGTTCCCAGCATCTTCGCTCAAGTGCGACGCAGCCCGGACAGCACCCGTCCCGACGTCGAACGGGCGAACTGGGCCAGATACCGTGCCTTGGATTGCTTCGTTCATTCCGGCGAGTTGCCGGCGCAATTCCAGGAACAGGCGAGCGCAGTCCGGGCTGAACTGGCGCGCAGGGTGGCAAGGACGACAACGAGTTGGCGCCGGGTATGGCGCCTCCCTGCGATGGTGCAGCAGGGCTCGAACGGCAATTTCCGTCGCGCACTTCGCCTCGTGTTTCACTCGTTCCAACGACGGGCGGCCGTCTCCGGCCAATGACGACACAGCGCGCACGATGACGCTCTTGATCACCGCCTCTACAGACTTCTTCAGCTCCAGCCGCAAGCTCGCGAACCGCCTGCTGGAAATGGGAATACCTGTCGTCTTGGCAACTGACTGCCCGGAACGCGACCGACTCGGAATCAACGGTCTCGACACCATCTATGCCCCTTCCTGGAGCCTGCCAAGGGCCCATCGCTTTGCGCACTTTGCGCGAATGCTGCTGCGCATGATGCGCCGGCCCGCAACGGCCGTGCGCCTGGCTCGCAATCTGTCGAGCGACGAAGGGACATGGAAAGCCAGGCTGCGCCGTGCGTACGAGCTCCTGCCCTTTGTCGGTGTGACGGCCAGTGCAGCTCGCATTGAGGGCACCGCCCTCGTCCCGTCCGCTCGGTTGCGTACCGTCCTCAAGTGTCCGATTGTCACGGGCTCGACTATCCGTCCTGGAATCGACACCGACCTGTATGGGCCTCCCCAGGGTGCGACAAGCGCACACCCCGAGGTTCTTCGAGTCATAGCCAAAGGCGGCCTTGGATGGCAGCGAGGTCTTGAGTATCTGCTCGCCGCGGTTCGGCGCCTCGTGGACCAGGGCATGAAGATTCGGGTCGAGATCATCGATGACGGCTCCACACTCCGCGACAGACAGCGGCTCCTCTACACACTCCGTGACATGTCCTTGACCGACGCCGTGAGCGTCATCACGTGTGGTCCAGACGAGGCGGCAGCACGACTCAGACACGCGGACGTGTTTGTCGACCCGAGCGTGACGGCACCGCATGCGCACATCGTGCTGCAGGCCATGTCATGCGGCCTGCCGGTTGTGGCCACCGCACTCTCCGGCCGGGATATGTGCGTCACGGACCACGTCGAGGCGATCCTCGTGCCGATTCGCCAACCTGAGGCTATTGCCCAGCGCTTGCGACAGCTCGCCACGAACGTGCACCTCAGACAGTGCATGGGCATGGCGGGTCGGGCGAGAGTGTTGAGAGACTTCACCATCGAGCGCCAGGCGGCAGAACTGGGCGCGATGTACTTCGAGGCGACACGTTGAGAGTCGTGCTGAACGTGTCGGTCTTTCCTCAGACTGCCGAGACGTTTATCGTCACGAAGTTTGTCGGGCTTCTGAAACAAGGCGCCGACATGCATATCGTGTGCGACCGCATCAATTCAGCGGAGCACCATCGCTTTCCGCAATTGACCTCTTCCCCTGGCGTGCGTCAGCGAGTCAGGCCACTACCCCGAAAGACAAGCCGGGTAGTTGGATTCCTGACCCTGCCCTGGGTGCTTCTCCGAACGTTTGTCAAGAACCCGTCAGGAACATGGCGGTACCTGTCGAGAGGCTGGAAGCGTTTCGGGACGGAGATCCTGTTCAAGCTGCATCGCGATTCGGTATTCATCGAGCTGCGACCGGACATCATCCACTTCGAGTTCACATCGATTGCGATGATCCGCGCGTACCTCGGCGATCTGCTCGACACGAAGATTGTGGCAAGCTGCCGGGGTTCCGATATCAATGTCGTCGGACTCGAGAGACCAGACTACTACGACGAACTCTGGAAGTCGGCCGACGCCGTTCACTTCGTTGGCCGATACCTTCGTGACCAGGCTGAACGGCGTGGTTTCACACCTACGCAGCTCCATGAAGTCATCACACCTGCGGTTGACGCAGACTACTTCGCACCTGAACAGTTACGTCAGGCTCAATCCGGTGACCGTCGACTGCGTGTTCTCAGCGTCGGGCGTCTGGTCTGGCAGAAAGGTTATGAGATCGCCCTCGAAGCGATCAAGCTTGCCCGCGATTCTGGCTGCGATATCGAGTTTCGCATAGTGGGCGATGGACCCGATCGAGAGGCTATCGAGTTTTGTTGTCACCAGTTGGGCCTTGCTGATTGCGTCACGATGCTTGGGTCTCTCAGCCGAGACCACGTTCGTCGTGAGATGACAGAGGCTGATGTCTTCGTGCAGGCCTCGGTTTGCGAGGGACTGGCCAACTGCGTCATGGAAGCCCAAGCAATGGAGCTGCCGATCGTCACGTCGGACGCGGGGGGGCTTCCCGAAGTCGTCGAGGCTGGCGTGACAGGCTTCGTGGTGCCGCGTCGTGACCCGCTGTCAATCGCCGAAAAACTCGTGACGCTCGCGTCACTTCCGCAGTTGCGTATCGAAATGGGCCGCGCCGGCCGAAGACGGATTCTCGCACGCTTCCAGGTGGCGCAACAAATCGACGCCTTTGCCTTGCTTTATTCAAGGCTCGCTCGTGTTGTGGGTTAGCGACCGTGTCTGGAGCAAACGTCCCATGATCGAATCTCGTACGACATCCTCATTCACGGTCGGCGCGTGTGTCGATCGGGCAGGAGTGGGAGGCCTCGAGGTCCTGGTGCGCTCGCTGATTTCCGCACACGCTCCAGAAACCCGTTTCGAGATCCATGTGCTCCATGACCACATCCCGGAGCGAACTCGAAGCAGATTGTCAGAGATCGTTCATGGGAGCGGCGCCGGTCGGATGAATTGGACGCTGTTTGACCCGGAGCGTTTCTTCAAAGGCCGAATCGTACATGGCCTCATGTCTTATGCCCGCTTCTTTCTTCCAGAGATTGTTGGCGTTGACCGCTTGCTCTATCTCGACACTGACCTGGTCGTTCTCAGGAGTGTGGAGGATTTCACCGATATCGAGCTGACGGAAGGCATCGCCGCGATGCAGGAAAAGACATTTGGACGGTCAAACTGCAAGCACTTCTTCGCCCGCGTCGGTGCTAATCCGGATGTGCCCTATTTCAACACCGGAGTGCTGGTGATCGATTGCAAGAGATGGGTCTCCGAGCGGACACGTTCCCATCTCATTGAGACGGCCGAGAAGGTCGGATGGGATCTGCCATCCGGAGACCAGACGTTGCTGAACCTCCATTGTCAGGGACGCTTTAACCGTCTTTCGAGTGGCTGGAATCGTCTGGCCTATGCGGGCGCCGCTCCGCTGGGTGACTTCGACGAGACGACAAGGATTGTGCATTTCATCGGTCGCCCTAAGCCATGGGAGTGGGGGGGCTGGGTGAATCGCCAGCATGCCCTGTACAAGGCGCTGGCTGAACGACGCGAGCTGCTTCCGTGCCAACCGGAGCTCGAGTGCTGGCCTGACGGCATTCGACGAATCGCTCGATACGGCTCCAGCTACATCAAATGTGCTACACGCCGCCTCAAGTTTGGCTGACCTGACAGTTCCGGTGAGCGCACAACATCCTGCCGGCACCTCGCATCCCGTGGTTGTGGCCATCTGGCAGCGCTTCGGGGCGTACCACCTCGCGCGCCTCCGTGGCGCGGCTGAGGTACTCGGATCGGGCTGGCGCGTCGTCGGTGTTGAGGTCGCCGAGCAGGATGAATACCGCTGGAGTCTTGCCGCCGATCCTCGCGTCAGTCGCGTGACTCTGTTTCCCGGCCGGAACTACGTTGAACTTTCCCCGAAGATCATTCGGCAGGCAGTCACCGCCGCACTGGACCGCCTGCAACCGTCGGCAGTGTGTATCAACGGATGGGCCGTGCCGGAAGCCGTGGCCGCACTTCGATGGTGCCGCTCGAACCGCCGGCGCGCCATCCTGATGTCCGAGACGTTCGACTCGTCCAACAACCCCTTGAAGCTCTGCATCAAGCGGTGGCGCGTACGTCAATTCGATGCCGCGATCGTGGGCGGCCGGGTCCACGCCGGCTATCTCGAGACCCTCGGCTTCCCTCGGGACAAAGTCGAGCTCGGCTACGACGTTGTCGACAATCAGCATTTCAGTGCGCCCGGGCCCTCTGCGGCAAGTGCGTCTCATGTGTCCAATAGGCGGTACTTCCTCGCGAACACACGCTTCCTCGAACGGAAGGGCATCGACGCCTTGCTGCGCGCCTACGCCCGATACCGGGCTCTCGAAGCGCAGCGGCCCGGCTCGGCCGCGCCCTGGCACCTGGTGGTAAGTGGCAGCGGCACGATGGAGAGATCGTGGAAGGCGTTGGCCGACGATCTTGGCGTCGCCGACACCGTGTGCTGGCCCGGCTTTCTCCAGTATCACGAGCTGCCGTCTTTGTATGGGTCGGCGGGAGTCTTCGTTCACCCCGCCCATCGCGAGCCCTGGGGGCTGGTTGTGAACGAAGCCGCCGCCGCAGGGCTGCCGCTCATCGTCGGACGGCGGGTAGGCGCCGCGTGTGAGCTCGTGCGCGATGGCGAAAACGGTTTTCTCATCAATCCCAATGACGTGAGTGCCCTTGCGAACCTGCTCGATCGAGTGACGCAAATGACGGATGCCCAGCGCGCGGCGATGGGTGCGATCTCTCAGCGACTGGTCTCGCAATTCGGCCCTGACCGCTTCGGACAGGCAGTCCGGCGATGCGTCGCCGGCCCTGCGCCACAACGGTCGTCATAATGCGCATTCTCCACGTTATTCGAGGGCTCGCGAACTCATCGGGTACGACGCACATTGTCGGACCGCTCGCAGAAGCCCAGGCACGACAGGGGCACTCTGTACGCGTGCTTTACGTTGAGAAGCCGGGACAACAGCCGGTCGTTCCGAACCCGGCCCTCGTGCGGTCGGACGGTTTCCCGATGACTGTTGCATCCACGCACTTCGGGTGGTCGCAACCCTTCGCCAGAGCCCTTCGAGGCGCCGTGCGCGAAGCGGACGTCGTGCACATCCACGCGATCTGGAACTTTCCAACGTGGGCGGCCATGCGTGAAGCACATCGGGCAGGTGTGCCCTACGTCGTCGCGCCGCAGGGTTCGCTCGAGGATTGGGCGCTCGCCCGGCACCGGCTCTTCAAGAGTGTCTACGCCACGCTTGCCGAGCAGCCCTACTACCACCGGGCCTCAGCGATGCAGGCGTTGACCACGACCGAAGTCGAGCAGTGCCGACGCTTTGGGATCAAGGCGCCGGCGCGAATTCTGCCGAACGGGGTCGACTTGTCCATCGTGGATCGATTCGCCCGTTCCGTTGATATCCGGAGTGAGCTGTCGCTCCCGGAGAACTCCGTGCAAGTCCTGTTTCTGAGCCGGCTGTTTGCCAAGAAAGGGCTCGATATCCTCATCCCCGCGTTTGCGAGGCTCGCCGCCGAGCAACCTGACGTGTACCTGCTCGTCGCAGGACATGACGCCGGCAGCGGCTATCGCGCATCACTCGAGAAGCTGGCGCGGCGCCTCGGCATTGCACATCGGATGCGCTTCCTGGGCGAGGTTGCCGGCCGCAGAAAGTTTGAACTGCTGTCGTCAGTCGACATCTTCGCGCTGACGTCGTACTCGGAGGGCCTTCCTATCGCAGTCCTCGAGGCGATGGCTTGCCGCCGCCCGGTGATCATCACGCCGAACTGCAACATACCCGAAGTCGCGCAGAACGGCGCCGGCTGGGTCGTCGACGCCACTCTCGGCGACGTGCTCGTCGGTCTCAGGGCCGCTGTCGCCAGCGGGCGGCAGCGGCTCGCACGCGGGGAACACGCGCGTCGTCTTGTCGAAGCGAACTTCACGTGGGACCGCATCGCGCGCAAGAGCGTCGATCTCTACGGATTACATGACACCGCGTTCAACTAACGTGCCCACAGACATCATTCCGGCATCGGTCATCGTTCTCACGCACAACGAGGCCGATAACATCGCGCCGTGTCTGTCGCTGTTGTCGGGCTTCGGCGAAATCATCGTCGTCGACTCCGGCAGCACCGACGGCACCCTCGACAGGCTGCGCGAAGACTTCCCGCATGTCCGGGTGCTCCATCACCCGTTTGAGGACTTCGGGCGCCAGCGGAACTGGGCGCTCGACCATGGGCATCCACAATACGAATGGGTGCTGTTTCTTGATGCCGACGAACGATGCACTCGCGAATGCGCCGATGCCATTGCCGCCGCGATCTCCAGCCCGGACAGTCACGTGGGTTTCTTCCTGTGTTACCGCAATCTGTTCCTCGGTCGCTGGATCAAGCACTGCACCATGTATCCGACATGGCAGCTCCGGTTGCTGAAGCGAGGTCGCGTTCGGTATCAGAAAGAGGGACACGGCCAGCGCGAAGTGATGAGCGGCAGCGCGGGATACATCCACACACCGTACGACCACCTGGGGTTCAGCAAGGGCATCGCCAACTGGATCGCGCGACACAACGAATATTCCAGCAACGAGATCGAGCTGATTACGCGACTGGCCGGCAGCTCGTTCAGCATTTCCACGTTGTTCACGAGAGACCCGGTGGCGCGCCGGCGGGCCCTGAAACAACTGGCGGCACGCGCTCCGCTGCGGCCCCTCGCGAGGTTCTTGTACCTGTACATCGTGCGTCGCGGATTTCTCGACGGGCGGCCCGGCCTGTTGTTCTGCCTGTTGCGTGTCGCCCATGAGCTCCACATCGTCGTGAAGCTCGCGGAGGCCGACGTGACGATCGCCCCGAACCGACCCCAGCGTCGCGCCGCGTGAGCGCGATGCCCTTGCAGGACGGACCACTAGACTAATGAAGCAACTCACGTATTCGCCGGCGAATGGCCGGATCGCGCTCCTGGACGTGCCGCCGCCCCAACTTCGCGGGCTCGGCGTGCTGGTCGAAACGGTCGCGTCGGTCATCTCCCCTGGCACCGAGCGCACGTCCATCGAATTCGGACGCTCGTCGCTCGTCGGCAAGGCACGAAGCCGGCCGGATCTCGTCCGGCAGGTCATCGAAAAGACCCGTCGTGACGGGATTGTGGAATCGACCCGCGTGGCGTTCGGGCGTCTCGATCGGCCGAGCGGGCCTGGCTACGCCTGCTCAGGAACGGTAAGGGCTGTCGCAGGCGGCCTGTCCGAATTTCGTGTCGGCGATCATGTCGCGTGCGCCGGCGGCGGCTATGCGACGCATGCGCAGGTGAACTACGTCCCGAAGAATCTGGCCGTCTTGATTCCCCGCCGCGCCAACGGCGAATTGATCGGCTTCGACGAAGCGGCGTTCGCCACACTCGGCGCCATCGCCCTGCATGGCACACGCCTCGCGCTGCCCCAGCTGGGCGATCGCGCCGTTGTCATCGGCCTTGGCGTCATTGGGCTGCTCGCGGCCCAGATACTTCGCGCGCACGGCTGCCGTGTCCTTGGCATCGATCTCGACATGCAGCGATGCGAAGTGGCTGCCCGGCTGGGAGTCGATGAAGTCGCGACGCCGTCAGAAGCACGGGCGTGCTGTGATGCGTGGAGTCGAGGCGCAGGTGCGGACCTCGTGCTGATCACCGCCGCATCCGAAGGCAGCGCACCGGCTGTTCTGGCGACCGAGCTTGCCCGCGACCGCGGCCGGATCGTCGCGGTCGGGGCGACGGGCCTCGACCTGCCCAGGCGGACGTGTTACCTGAAGGAGCTCTCTGTCGTCGTCTCGAGAAGCTATGGACCCGGCAGATACGATCCCAATTTTGAGGAACGCGGCCAGGACTATCCCGCGGCATTCGTGCGTTGGACCGAGCGCGAGAACATGCGCGCCTTCCTGGATCTCGTCGCCCGTGGAACCGTCGACGTGCGATCGCTCATCTCATACCGGTTTTCGATCGATGAGGCCGAGGCCGCATACCGCCTGCTGAACACAAGCGACGCGCTGGGCATTGTGCTGGAGTATCCCGATCTGGCGCACCGCCCGACCCAGGCGTCCCAGGTCCGGCTGCGTCAGCCCGAGGCGCCCCTGGGACTCCAGGGCAAAGCGGTCCTGAGCTTCGTCGGCGCCGGCACGTTCGCCCGCGACGTCCTGTTGCCCGCCGTGAAGAAATGTCCGGATGTGCACTTGCGCACCGTCATCACGGCCAGCGGACTCTCCGCCCGTTCGGCCGGCGACAAGTTCGGCTTCGAGCTCTGCAGCACCTCTGAAAACGATGCGTGGCACGATTCGGCCAGCAACGCCGTCGTGATTGCGACCCGGCACGATCTGCACGCGTCGTATGTCGCACGCGCCCTGCGCGCGGGAAAAGCCGTGTTCGTTGAAAAGCCACTTGCGCTGAACGAAGCGGATCTTTCACTCGTGGAGGCGGCGCATGCAGACTCCCGCGCGGCTCAGGGTGCCCCCTTCGTCTTCGTGGGATTCAATCGACGCTTCGCGCCGCTGGCCGCACAGGTTCGCGCACATTTCACGCATGTGAACGGCCCGATTAACGTGCTGTATCGCATCAATGCCGGCCGGCTTCCGGCAGGCAGCTGGCAGGCCGGCGACGAAGGCGGCGGCCGGATTCTCGGCGAGGTCTGCCACTTCGTCGACCTCTGCGCCTTTCTTTCCCGGTCGACGGTTCGTGAGGTCACGGCCACGAGGTCGAGCTCGTGCGATGACGACGTCATGGTCGTGCTGAGAATGGATAACGGCTCCATCGCCACGATCGCCTACATGGCGGAAGGCGACAGGGCCCTGCCGAAGGAGCGCCTGGAAGTCTTCGGCGGCGGGAAGGCGGCGGTCATCGACGATTTCCGGACCGGCTGGATATCCACCGATGGACGGCGGCGGCGGCTGGGCGGCTTCCTCGGCCTCCAGGACAAAGGGCATCGCCTCGAAATGACGGCGTTCGTCACGGCCGTGCAGCGGAGAGGTGAGAGTCCGATTCCGTTCGAAGAAAGCGTGAACGTGACACGCGCAACGTTTGCCATTCTGAAGTCGCTCGAGCTCGGCACACCTGTTTCAGTTCGCGGCTGACCCCCTTTTTCTCACTCATGTCTGTTGCCCCGTCGCGCACGCCCGCAAGCGGGCGTCTGGCGTATCTCGCTCGCATTGCGCGTGTCTACGCCAATCGATCGAATGGCCCGCTCTCTTTCTGGTACGAGCAGCCGCAGCTCCATCCCGGCGGCTTCGCCGGCGACCCGTACTTCATGCGCTTTCAGGGCAAGGCCGCCTATCGCGGCCCGTTCGACGCTGAAGGCGTGCCCCTGTTGAACTACCAGGGCACGATCGGGTTGCAGCACAACCCGATCGCCATCGCGCAGTACGGTCTGGCGCGCTTCAACCAGTGGTGCGAGACCTCGGCAGGAGACGACCAGGCTGCCTGGTTACGCGCCGCCAACTGGCTCGAGCGCCAGCTGACTCCCAACGCCTTCGGCGTGCCCGTCTGGATGCACCACTTCGACTGGCCGTACCGTCAGCTCCTGAGAGCCCCGTGGTACTCCGGTCTGGCGCAGGGCACGGGTCTCTCGCTTCTGGTCCGGGCAGCGAAGGCGACCAACGACAGGCGCTTTTCAGCAGCCGCGCATCGGGCATTCGAAGCGCTCAGGCTGGACGTGGCGCAGGGTGGCGTGCTCGTGACCGACGACCGCGGACACACGTGGATCGAGGAGTATCTCGTCGATCCTCCAAGCCACATCCTGAATGGATTCATCTGGGCGCTCTGGGGCGTTCACGACTACGCACGCTGGAGCGGCTCGCAGGCCGCAAAACAACTCTTTGACGCCTGCGTCATTACGATCGAGAGCAATCTGGCGAGGTACGACACAGGCCGGTGGTCACTCTACGAGCTGCCGGCCGGCGGCCCGCAGATGCTGGCCAGCAGGTACTACCACGAGCTTCACATCGTCCAGCTTCGTGTCCTCCAGCAACTCACAGGCATACACACGTTCGGCACGGTGTCGGACCGCTGGCAGAGCTATCTGGAGGATCGGGTGAAGCGTGCGCGTGCGTTCATGACGAAGGCTGCCTTCAAGCTGTTCAACTACTGAGCTCCCGGACATGCGCATTCTTTTCTTCTCGCACTACTTCCCGCCGGAGGTGAACGCGCCGGCCAACCGCACCTACGAGCACTGCCGCGCGTGGGTGGCGGCCGGCCACGACGTGCATGTTGTGACGTGCGTGCCGAGTCATCCGATCGGCAGGGCCTACCCCACTCATCGCGTGAAATGGTACCAACGCGAGGAAGTGGATGGCATTCACGTTCATCGAGTCTGGACCTATCTCGCGCCGAATCGCGGTGTGCTGCGCCGAACGCTGAACTATCTCTCGTTTGTCCCCACATCCGTGTTGCGCGCACTGTCGCTGGGCCGATTCGACGTCATCGTTGGCACGTCCCCTCAGTTCTTCTGCGCCGTCGCCGCCTGGGCCGCCGCCGCTGTGCGGCGCACGCCCTGGATCTTCGAGCTGCGCGACCTCTGGCCCGAGTCGATTGGAGCGGTGGGAGCGATACGAACCAGCCTGGTGCTGCGCCTGCTGGAGCGAATCGAGCTGCGAATGTATCGAAGCGCCGCAAGGGTTGTGTGCCTGACACGCGCCTTCATGGCCAATCTCGAGCGCCGGGGCATCGAGACCTCGAAGCTCGATTACGTACCCAACGGCATCGCTCCGTCGTTCTGGAGCGGCGGATCGCGGCAGGCGGGTCGCGACCTGCTGGGCGTCGCCGCCGACGAGATTGCGGTCAGCTACATCGGAACCGTCGGCATGGCTCACGGTCTCGCGACCGTTCTCGAAGCGGCGCAGTCGCTGGCCACCTCTCACCCGTGGATTCGCTTCTACGTGGTCGGAGATGGAGCCGAGCTTCCGGAACTGAAAGAACGTGCGGCGTCCAGTGGCCTGACAAACGTGATCTTCACGGGGCTTCGTCCGCGCGACGAAATCCCCGGCATCATGGCGGCGACCGACATCGCCCTCGTCACGCTGAAGCCCTCCGATACCTTCAAAGCCGTGCTTCCGTCGAAGCTGTTCGAGGCCATGGCCGCACGCAGGCCAGTCGTGCTCGCGGTGGACGGCGAAGCGAAACAGATTCTGGAACAGGCCTCGGGGGGCGTGTGTGTGCAGCCCGGGAACGCTGTCGCCCTGGCAAACGCGGTCGTCACGCTGGCCGCAAGCGCAGAGCTGCGAACGCAACTCGGAACATCGGGTGCGAACTACGTCGCCCATGAATTCAATCGGTCGGCGTGGGCAAATCGTTTCGTCCAGATTCTCCGTAACGTCACAGCGCCCCGCAGCAGTGAGGCAGGAGTCTTCCTCGACGAGGCTCGTTCGCGCCTGGCGGATATCCCAAAGAGATGAGCGCCCTTATGCTTCCGTACTTTCTCGCGTTGACTCTGGCGTGCCTGGTCTCGCTTTGTCTGACACCACTCGTGCGATCGGGAGCTCGATGGGCGTGCGTGCTCGATGTGCCCGACGGGAAGAGAAAGCGCCACGCACAGCCTGTCCCGAAACTCGGCGGTATTGCCATCTTCGTCTCCTTCTACTCGTGCGCCTGGCTCACGCTCGGGCTCGTCGACTGGGCACACGCACACGAGGCTTCCCAACTGATATCGGCCCTCTTCCTGCCGTCGCTCGTGATCCTGGCCCTCGGCGTCGCGGATGACCTGTCGCCCACGGGCCCGTGGGTCAAAATCGGGGTCCAGCTCGTTGCCGGCGTCTTGATCTTCTATCGATTGGACCTCGGCGTCACCGGCATCGCCGGCACCGGTGCGGGTTCGACGCTGAGCTTCCTCGGCCTGCCGGTGACTCTGCTGTGGGTCGTGCTGGTCACCAATGCCTTCAACATCGTCGATGGAATTGACGGTCTCGCGGCGGGCGTTGGATTCATCGCCGCGGTCAGCCTTGTACTCGTCTCGCTGGCGACGGGCAATCTCGCGCTGGCGTTCGTGGCCATCCCGCTCGCCGGCGCCGTACTCGGGTTCCTCCGGTACAACTTCAATCCGGCCTCGGTATTCCTCGGCGATTCGGGCAGTCTCCTGCTGGGCTTCAAGTTTGCCGCGCTTTCTCTCGTGGCCTCGACGAGCAGTTCGACCCCGCTGGTCCCGCTTGCATCGCTCCTGATTCTCGCGCTCCCGCTGACCGAAGCCGCCACATCGGTCATCCGCCGATTTCTCGCGGGACGGTCAATCCTCCAGCCGGACATCCATCATATTCACCATCAGCTGATGCGTCAGGGCCTCGAGCCTCGCCGGGCCGCGACGGTCTTGTACGGCTGGGCTGCCGCGTTCGGCCTGGCCGCGCTGGTCGTTGTTTACAGCGGGCCCGCTGGTGTGGTGATCGTCGGGCTCTCGTGCGTGGCGATCACAGGTATCGGCATTCAGCGGCTTGGATACGTGGAATTTGCCGAGATCATGGGGCTGCTCGATCGCTGCCGGCAACAGCGGCGTATCATTCAGGACAACATCATCAGCCGCAGACTTGCCGACGATTTGCGCAGAGCCACCTCGGTGGCTGACGCGTGGTCTCTCCTGCAGGCGGCGGCACAAGCGCTCGGCTTCTCCCATATCGAGCTGAGGAGACGTACTCACCGCGATGAGGGCGCAGATCGCCAGGGAATGGTCCGCTACGCCCAGCAGCTCTGTTCGGTGTCGCGTGCGGCCGGTGCCGAAACGAAGTTCGCGGTCGCATTGAACGGCGCCAACGACGTGTTGGGAGAGGTGGTGTTCAGACGCTCGACGGCGGCGCCACCGTTTCATTCATTCGCGGTCCTGGTTGGCGATGTCAGCAGCGGGCTGTCTCACGTCCTCGAAAACTGCGCGACTGCTCCGGCAGTCGTGGCCGCGCGAGAAAACAACGAGTATGAGATCGACGCCGAGCGTCGTGCTCCTCAACGGCAGGTAGTCGCCTGCGGTTCCTGTGGGTCGTTCGATCTCCACCGCACGCGTACCTCGTCGTTCGCCGAACGGCTTCGGAAGAGCATCACGAACAAGAGACCCCATGCGTGCGGCGCGTGCGGCTGGCGTGCATGGATGCTGCCCTTCATCGATGAGCCGGCACATGCGGCCGGCACGCCGGGCGCACAGCCCGACTTCCAGGCGCTGGATCGCGCCGTGTGACAGTTGCGCCGTCCGGCATAAGTCACCCGCGACCCCACTGATGTTTCCCCACGACATTTCGCTTCGGGATCTCACATTGCCGCCCGGCGATCGACACTCGGCCGTGATCGTCAGTGGATCGAGCCTGAGACATGCTCAGTTCGGCTACAAGCTGCAAGAACGATTTCCGGGATTGCTGAAGAAGTGGTGGGTCGTTGAGAGATCAGGGAATATCGGCGCCGCCGACACGGCGCTGACGTCCGCTGGTCCAATGCGCCGTCGCCGGTTCCGTGCTCTGGCAAGGAACCTACGGGACAAAGCGTTCAGGCACTGGAGGCAGCGTGCCGACGGCAGCACGCGCGCCGAGCTCAGGATGTTCGAATGTGACGTGACGAGGCTGAAAGCCGCAGCTGAAGTCCATCCGATTCCCACGGACGGTGTGATTTCCGAGCAGCTGGTTGAAGAAGCTCGTGCACTGAGTCCGTATTTTCTGTTCTTGCTGGACGGACCGTTGCTGGAACCGCGCCTGTTCAAGGTCGTCCGCGGACTCGTCATCAACCAGCATGCCGGATGGTTGCCCGAGTACAAAGGAGGCAGCAGCCACCAACATGCGCTCTACCGCCGCGACGTAACACGTGTCGCAAACGCCGTGCATCTCGTCGAGCTGGGCTCGGACTCAGGAGCCATTCTCAGGCGCTCGACCGCGACACTCCACCCGGATGACGATGAAGAGGACTGTTTCATGGCGGCGGTCGCTCTCGGAACCGAGCTGGCTCTCGAGGTGGTCGGTGAGGCCTTGAGAGCGGACTCAGTATCGGTCTTCGAACCACGCCCTGCCGGACACACCTATCTGGCTGCAGACTGGACAACAAGGAAACGCCAGGCGGTCCGGCGCGATTTTGCCAGCGGCTGGCTGGCCGACGCCATCGAGGCACAGCGAGACTGGTGAACCATGAGGCCAGGACTTCATATCCTCAACTATCACAACATCTCGTGGGAAAACTCGCTGCTCACGCAGGGGCTGCTCGGCAACCATCGGCCGGACATTTTTCGCGAGCAGCTTGGATTCTACAGCCGGCACGGGGATCTGATCTCAACCGACGAGGCCTTGAGCCGGCTGCGGAACGGCACGGCATTCAAGAAGCCCACCTTTTGCTTGTGGTTCGACGATGGGTTCGCCGGTGTCAGAACACACGCCTTTCCCGCGTGCAAAGAGTTGGGGATCACCGCTGCGATAGCGGTCAACTCTCGATTCGTACTGCGGCAGGAGATGTTCTACGTCGCGAAGCTCTCGTTCCTGGCGGCGATCGACGGCCTCCGGCTCGTGCGCGACCAAATCGGCCGAGACTGCCCGGAGATCCCCCTCAAGATGCGTAGTTGGATCAAGCGGAACTTCCGCTCGGACTTCGTCCCTTTGATTGACGACGTCTACAACCAATGCACAACGGCGCAGTTTCGGGCGGATGCCTTTCGCATTTACGACACCGCCGAAGGCATACGATCGCTCTCCAACGCGGGTTGGCTCATCTCGAACCACACAGCCGCTCACTATCCCCTGAGCGAGCGACGCAGTTGGACTGAGATCAAGGCGCACTACGACGAGTGTGCGCCTCTGGTCGCGCAGTTGAAGGGAAACAGCCGTCTCTTGGTGACGCCATTCAGCTTTCTGCCCGATGTCTTCGCTGAGCACCTGAAGCGGCACGGCCTTGTGGTGCAGGTCGAGAACCGGATCAACACGCCCGAGACGTTCCAATCGGGCGTCATTTACCGCCACGATCCCGGGTACCGCCGCGTCCCCGCGATTGACTGAAGCAGAGCGAGATCGGCTCACACGTCGAGCGAACCACAGGGAGACTCTCGATGCCAGCACGACATGAATTCATCAAATATCGTCCTGAATACAAGGAACAACTGTGCCGTCTGCAGCAACCGTTGTGGGGCCCCCATTCCGACTTGAACTCGGCCTATTTCGAATGGAAATATGAGCGGAATCCGATCATCGACGAGCCCCTCGTATATTTGGCGCTCGCGGACGGGGACGTTGTCGGAATGCGCGGCATGATGGGCGCGCTCTGGGAGGGAGGGGACGGCTCGTCTGCAGAGATCCCGATTGCCGGAGACCTCGTGGTGCATCCCGATCATCAGACGAAGGGGATTGTGCGGCAATTGATGGAGTACGCGCTGCATGATGCAGGCACGCGAGGCTACCGCTATGTTCTGAACTTGAGTGGGAACCGCTATACACAGCTCACCTCGCTGCGAATGGGCTGGCGAATGGTCGGCGATTGCGAAGAAGCGCGCTGGTGCTGGCGACCGGGACCGATTGGCAGGTATCTCGCGCCGCACCTGCGCTCGCTGTCGCGGAAATTGAGCGAACACAAAGGGCACCCGTTCGCGCTGCTTGACAAGCTGTTCCGACCGGGCAGTTCGCACATCTCGATGACCGATGTGGCCCGACCGAGTGAGATGGCCGCGTTGGTCGCACAGATTCCATGGGATGGGCGACTTCGCCAGCGGCGTGATGACAACTACTTCACATGGCGGTTCCAGAATCCCAGGTCCGCCTACCGGTTCGTGTTCTATGACGCGGGGAACTTGCGCGGCTACCTGGCGCTCGAGGCTCGACGGCGAAGCTCAACCGTCTCGGTGCGCATCGCTGACTGGGAGTCGACGGACGACCAGGTCGCAAGCGAGCTTCTCCAGCCGCTAACGAGGTCAGGCGGCATGCTGCGATATACCGCGTGGACCGCATCCCTCGAATCCAGCCGGGTTGCGCGCCTCAAAGCTGCGGGTTTTGAGCCTGTGGAGTCTGCGGACGTCAAAGAGCCCGGGAAAGGCAGAGCCGTGCTCGTGCGCGGGCTTCAACCAGCGGACGCCGGGTCTTCGTGGACCCTCTTCAATCGCCGCGTCGACGAGTTGTCGAGCTGGGATCTGCGGCCCATCTACTCCGACGCCGGATAAGCACTCTTTGAGTGTTTCAATCGCCAACCGCAGGTTGGGACGAAACCCTATCTCACCTTCACGTATTTCCTCAGTATCCTCGGCCTCGGCTCGCCGCCGAACACGTTGCCGTGCTTGTCCACGGTCACGAACTCCGGTCCACTGCCGGTGAGCGTCCTGGGATCGCCGCCGTTGTCCAGGATAAAGGCCGTCACCCATCCGGTCTTCGCATCCCCAATCCGAATCCCCTGCTCGAAGCCGGGATTGGTCACGTTGTCCGACTCCGAATCGGCCACGTAGATCTGATCCTTATCGTCGAACGCGATGCCGCTCGGCGTGCCGAACTGCAGCCACGTCGAGAGGTGCTTCCCTTCCTGATCGAAAATCTGAATCCGGTTGTTGCCGCGGTCGGCCACGAACACGCGGCCGCGCGAGTCGATCGCGATGCCGTGCAGCGTCCGGAACTCGCCAGGGGCGTAGCCCGTCTTCCCCCACGCCTTGATGAACTTGCCATCCTTCGAAAACTTCACCACGCGGTTGTTCTCGTTCGTGCCATGCCCGTCGGCCACGAAGATGTCGCCGTTGGCGGCCACGGCGACCGCGCTCGGTGAGATGAAATGGCGCTCGTCGCTGCCCGCCACGCCCGCTTCGCCCAGCCGCATCAGGACCTTGCCGTCGGGACTGAACTTCACGACCTGATGCCCGAACTTCCCGCCCGCCTTCGCCGCGATCGCGACGATGTCCTGCGTGGCGGCGTCAGTGGCCCAGACGTTGCCTTCCTTGTCGACGTGAAGCCCGTGCGGCCAGATGAACATGCCCGCGCCAAAGCTCTTCGCGACGTTCCCCTTCGCGTCGAACTTATAAATCGTATCGATGTTCTTGATGCGTCCGTTGGCGTCGAGACAATCCATGCCGAATCGGCCGCCGTTGGCCACGGTCACCGGGTTGGTCTCGTCGCACCTGATGAACGCCCAGATGCTTTCGCCGTCGATGTCCACGTGCATCGACGCCGGCGGCCCCATTTCCCGCCCGCCCGGTAGCCTCGCCCAGTCTCCGCCAGGCACCATCAACCCGCCGCCATCCGCCAGCCCCTTCACCGGACGATAGGGATTCGGCAGCCCGCTCTGCGCGAGCGGCCTGACGCCCGCCACGAACAGCCCGATGACGCACGACATTGTGAGTGAAGCGAGGTGATGTGTCTTCATGGCTGGGTATCCTACCGCAGGCCGGACCCCCATGGGATCGGCCTCAAATGACAAAGTCTGCCTGGCGGATGACTTCCTGACACGCGATCGGATCGATCGCCCAAAAGGTGAATTGACTTCCGGCCACGCACCATGTGAACGTAATCCGGCGACGATCCGTACCTTCGTCAGCACACACGAGGCCAACCTGATGTTTCGCTGGAGACTCTTTCTCGCGGCTCTTGCTCTGCTTCTGACCTCGTCGACGACCACACGTACGGCCGATCAAACGCTGATCGCCCCTGGCTCGTCATGGAAATACAACGACGTCGGCACCAATCTCGGCACGGCGTGGAAAGAACCGGGATACATCGACACAAGCTGGGCTTCCGGCAACGCGCAGCTGGGCTACGGCGACGGTGATGAGTCCACCGTGATTTCCTACGGGAGCAGCTCGAGCAACAAGCGCATCACCTACTACTTCCGGCAGACGTTCCCGGTGGTCGACCCTTCCGCCTTGAGTGCGCTGAGTGCGCGATACGTTCGCGACGACGGCGCGGTGATCTACCTCAACGGAGTCGAAGTGATCCGCTCCAACATGCCGACCGGCACCATCACGTACACGACGCTCGCGCCGACGGCCATCGCGAACACCGACGAGAGCGCATGGATCGAGGCGCCGATTGATCCGTCCTTGCTCGTCCCGGGCGTGAACGTGGTGGCGGTGGAGATTCATCAGCAGTCGGCCACGAGTTCCGATGTGAGCTTCAATTTCGAGCTCCGGGCGACGGAGAATCGCCCGGCCGCGCCGTCGGTCACGCTCATCTCGCCGGCCAACCCCGGGGTGACGAACACATCGGCGGTCACCTTCGCCGCCTCGGTATCGGCCCCGGCCGGGCTGTTCAGCGCCACCTTATATATAGGTGGGCCGCCCCAGACGGCGGTATTTACGGGACCTGCTCAGGGTACAGGACGCACAAATCTCCGCGGATACGCCGACGACGCCCAACGGCAGCGCCATATCGATCAATATCGATGGCCTCACACCGCATGCGCATGGACTGATGAAATTCCCGACGCTCATCGGCAGCGCACCAGGACACGTGCCGGCAGGTTCCGTCGTTTCGTCCGCGGTGTTGCAGGTGAACTGCACTGATTTCGGCAACCCTTTGCGGCTCTTCCGCCTGACTCAGGACTGGGTCGAAGACCAGGCGACGTGGAACCAGCGGTCGAATGGCCTGGCGTGGGGTTCCCCTGGAGCCGATGGCGCAGCCTCGAACGCAGGTGTCGAGTCGATCGGCGACTGCACGACCACCGGCGTGCGGCTCTTCGACCTCACGCGACTGGTGCAGGAGTGGAGCAACGGCGCGCCGAACTTCGGCATGGTGCTCATCGACTCGGGTGCGGACGGCGTCGACCTCGACAGCAGCGAGTCGGCCAATTCTCCGGTCCTGACCGTCACGTTCAAGGCGAGTCAGACACCGGTCGACACTGAGTACCCCTCGGGCCTCAGCGCCGACGTCACCTTCTCAAGCGATGTCGCCCTTGGGGGGACGTACTTCTGGAACGTCCAGGTGACCGACGCCATCGGTCAGCAGAGCTGGGCGCCGGTTGACTTCGAGCTCGTCGCCAACGCAAACGCTCCCGACGAGCCGGTGCTGCTCTCGCCCGCGAATGAGTCGGTCAATGTCGACGTCTCGGCGACGTTCTCGGCGACGGTGAGCGATTCGGGCACCGAGCCGCTCGACGTCACCCTGTCGATGCGGCGCGCGGCGGCGCCGGAGTTCACGATCATCGCGATGCCCGATACGCAGTTCTACTCCGAGTCGTATCCGGCGATCTTCACATCGCAGACGCAGTGGATCATCGACAACAAGGACGCGCGGAACATCGTCTTCGTGACGCACGAAGGCGACATCGTCAACCAGAACACCACTATTCAATGGCAACGCGCCAACACCAGCATGAGCATGCTCGATGGCGTGGTGCCGTACGGTATGGGTCCCGGCAATCACGATCTGCCGACGACGATGTTCAATCAGAACTTCCCGTATACGCGGTATCAGAGCCAGGAGTGGTACCGCGGCCACTACCCGACTACGACGAACGACAACAACTTTCAGGTGATCTCTGCCGGCGGCATGAAGCTCCTTTTCGTTCATCTGGTGTACTGCCCGCCAGCCGACGCTGTCGCCTGGGCCGATTCCGTCTACAAGGCCCATCCGGACCACATCGGATTCATGACGACGCACGCCTATCTGAACGAGTCGGCGCAGCGCTCGACACACGGCTGCACGAACACGCAGTACTTGTGGGACAACCTGGCGGTGCCGAATCCGAATCTGCACTTCATGCTGAGCGGACACGTGCACGACGAGTCCCGCCGGGTTGATATGGCCAACGGCCATCCGGTGTTTCAGATGCTCGCCGACTATCAGGGGCGCGCACAGGGAGGCGAGGGCTGGCTGCGAATCCTGCGGTTCGTGCCCGCGGAGAACAAGGTTTACGTGCAGACGTACTCGCCATGGTTCAATCGTTTCGAAACCGACGCCAACAGCGAGTTCACCCTGGATTTCCCGATGGGTGGCGCGTTCGAGACCGTTCAAACCTTGACGGCGGACAACGACGGCACCGTGTTCTTCGCGCCCACCACGCTCGAGCACGACACCAGGTACGAGTGGAAGGTCACGGTCACCAACGCGAGCGGCACGAGCCGGACGAGCCAGACCCGATCGTTCACGACCGCGCTCGACTCCAACATCAACAGGCCACCGGTCGCGGCCAGCCAGGCGCTCAGCGTCCAGGAGGATCGAAGTCTGGCCGTCACGCTCGGCGCATTGGATCCCGATGGGGACCCGCTCACCTACTCGATCGTGACCAGTCCGACACACGGCACGTTCACCGGTACGGCGCCGGCACTGACCTATCTGCCCGCCACGAACTACAGCGGTACGGACACCTTCACGTTCCGTGCGAATGATGGTGAGGCCAACAGCAACACGGCCACGGTGACGATTGCCGTCCAGTCCGTCAACGACCCACCGGTCGCGAACGCGAATGCGTACACGGTGCAGGGAGGGTCGACGCTGACGGTCGCCACGCCGGGCGTGCTCGGCAACGACAGCGACGTCGAAGGCAGTTCGCTGACCGCATCTGTGGCAACCGGCGTGGGTCACGGCACCTTGTTGCTCGCAGCCAACGGCTCGTTCACCTATACGCCGACAGCGGGCTATTCGGGTCCAGACTCGTTTACCTATCGCGCGAGCGACGGGACGCCGTCGGCACCGGCGACGGTCTCGATCACGGTGCAGCCCGCACCGCCCGCGCCGCCACTGACCGTTTTCACGGCGAACTTCAACTCCAACGAGAACAGCTTCTCGTACCTCGACAACACGTTCAGAGGCACGACGCAGTCGAGTTACGCCAGCGGGTCGCGCGTGTCGTCGGGCGGATTCAGCGGCGGAGCGCTGCGGGTGCGGGTTGGCGGCGAAAACAGCAACACGATCAACGGGATGTCGGGCGGCTGGCGCCGGACGTTCACGCTCAGCTCGGCCAGGGCGGTCGTGCTGTCGTTTCGCTACAACCTCGATCAGGGGCCGGACTACGAAAGCGACGAGTTCAGCCAGGTGATGGCCAGCGTCGACGGCGCGCTCGTGGGCAACTCCCCTGCCGACTACATCGCGCAGGTCACCGGGAACGGAAACGGTGGAAGCTCGGTGACCACCGGCTGGCAGCTGTTCCAGAAATCGCTGGGCACCCTGTCGGCGGGCACGCACACGGTGATTCTCGGCGGGTACAACAACAAGAAGAACAGCAGCTCGGAACGCACGACGATCCTCATCGACGACGTCATCGTCACGGCGCCATAAGATGCGGTAGGTTCGTCAGGTTCGTCAGGTTCGTCGGTTCGTCGGGTTCGTGAGGTTCGTCGGGCGCAGCCCGAACTACACGAACTACACGAACTACACGAACTACACGAACCCACGAACTTTACGAACCATTCAAACGCCCATCTGCTTCGCGATGAACGGAATCCCCCGCTTGCCCCAGAACTGGTGGTCCTCGGGAAACACTTCCTGTTCCACCAGGTCGGGCACGCCGAACACGCTGTAGATCTTCTTCACTTCCTCGAAGCTTGCGATGCTCGCCCGAATCGGGAAGATGTTGTCCTTCTCGCCGGATTCGACGAACAACGGCCTGGGCGCGATGAGGCCCGCGATGTCGTGCATCTCGGCCCAGTTCAGAATGCCCGGTACGTAGTTGTCGATGCAGTGCGCGAGGCTGCCGATGCTGTCGCGAAACGTGTTCAGATAGCCGCTGACAAGCGCCACGCGGATGCGCGGGTCGAGCGCCGCCGAAAACACCGTCACGGTTCCGCCGCCTGAGATGCCCATGCAGCCGATGTGGCTCGAGTCGATCTCGGAACGCGTCGAAAGGTAGTCGATCGTCCGCATCACGTCCCACACCCGCCAGCCGACCATCGTCTCGCCGACGAGCAGCGCACCGCCCGCCGCCGGATCGCAGGCTTTGCGCCCCAGCCCCTGGCGTGCGTTGATGGGATCGCGGCGGCAGCCGAAGCCCATCGGCTCGATGGCCAGCGCAGCCATGCCCGCTTCAACAACCTGAATCGCGAAATCGTGCTGATAGCCGGCTTTGTCGCTGCGGTCGGCGCCCTGTTCGTCGATGCCGACGATGTCATCCACGCCGCGGCCGTGGCCGGGGACGCAGATCATCACGGGTGCCGGGCGGGGCGCATTCACTGGGAGGAGCAGATACGCGAGCACGCTGACGCCAGGCCGGCTGTCGAATACGATCTTTTCGCGGCTGTAACCCGGGAACGCGCGCGTCTCGAGCGTCACGGGACGAAGGGGCTGGCGTTCGGATGGAAAGCCGCCAATGAGCGCGGTCAGCTTCGATCCCAGCGTCCTCTGCCACTCCTCTGCCTCGGTGCGCGTTCGCGACTGGAAACGCAAACGCCGTGGCGCGACGGCGTAGCGGTCGTGCGTGTAGACCACAGGGTCGAACCGGCGATCGTCTACACCTGTGGTCACGCCGGTGAGGGGACCAATGTAACCCGGTGGTGTCGACGCTTGCGAAGACTGCGCCTGCAGACGCACGGTCGTCGACGCCGTCGCCGCGGCGGTCAGCCTGACGAGATCGCGACGCGACAAGTTAGCCATGCGGAGACTTTACTCTCACAAGAGATTGGGAGATCAGGAGTTTTGTATTTTTACCCCAAGTCTCCCAGTCTTTTCATCTCCTGTTCTAACTCAGGCTATTTCTTGACGATGACCACCTCGAGGTATTCGCCCGGGACCACCATCGTGCCATCGCCACTGATGTTGAATGCCTGAATCAGATCGAGCAGGTCGCGCTCGAGCCGCGACTGCGCGTCTGCCGGCAGGCTCGCAAACGCCTTGTGGACAGGTCCGTACCAGGTCCTGAACACGTCGATCCAGTGCTCGGGCGATCGATAGCGGAACACGAAGTCGCGACGAGTCGTGCGGATGTCGGCCGCCGACGCGCGGAAGAGCTGCTCGAGGTGTTCCTCCGTCCCCCATCGCGATGCGGGCGTCAGGCCTGCGGGCGGCGGCACGTGGCGGCCGATGACGCCGAACACCCGGCCGACGAATCCCTGCGGCGTCCAGTTAGCCAGGCCGATGCGACCGTTCGGGCGGCAGACGCGCACCAGCTCGGCAGCCGCCCGCACGTGGCTGGGCGTGAACATGACGCCGAACGACGACAGGACGACATCGAATGCGCCGTCGGGAAACGGCATGGCTTCCGCGTCGGCCTCCTGAAACCGGATTGCCAGCCGATCGGCTTCGGCTCGACGCTGGCCGTGCGCGAGCAGGTCGGGCGCGTAGTCAGTTGATGTGACTTCCGCCCATCGGCGGGCGGCCGCCAGCGACGAGTTGCCGTTGCCCGCCGCCACGTCGAGCACCTTCGAGCCCGATCGCAGATCGACCGCCTCGCAGAGGGACTCGCCGACAATCTGCAGCGTCGTGCCGATGACCCCGTAGTCGCCCTGATGCCCAGGTGGCGCGCTGGCGCTCCTTGATGGCGTCCAGATCTGGCGCCGGCGGCGCGGGCGCCACGGGCCTTACCGCTGTGCTTTCAAACGCGTTCATCTTCGTCACTCCTTGGACGACCGTGTCGATCGACCATCCTGGAGTGTAGCGAGCGGCCCGCGCCGCGTGAATGACCGCGCGTCCGATCCATTTTGCCGATCGTCCGAAAAAAAGGGGTCGGGAGGGGTTTCGCCTCAAACACCTGACGAAACCCCTCCCGACCCCGTCCTTCCGCCGGGCGCGGTATCGCGACTTCGGTGGCGCAGGGCTTTAGCCCTGCCCGTGGCGCGTCAGGCCCCGATGCGGGCAAGCTCCATGGCGACGTCTTCCAGCCTGTCATAGCTCAACGCGGCGCCCTTTTCCATACCCGACTTCATCACGGTGTCGCGCACCTCGCGCGACGGATAGGTGCACGACGCGGTGAGCCGGGTCTTGCCGCGCTCTTCGGTGAACACGGCGGTGACGACCGATTCGGCGTCGGGAAACGGCGCGTAGATCTCGGTGAAGACCAGACGGGTGGGCGGCGCGATCTCGCGATACTCGCCATAGAAGACGACGTCGCCCATCGGGCCGCGCCCGACGAAGCGCCAGGCCCCGCCCGGTCGGAGATCGATCTCGCACACCGGCACGGAATACCGCTCGTCGAGCAGGCCCCACCAGCGCCGGACGTGTTCCGGCCTGGTCATGGCGTCGAAGACCAGACCCCTGGGGGCGTCGAACAGGCGCGTGATGACGATCTCTCGGTCCGCTGGCGTGGTGACCTTAAACGTGTCGGTGTTTGCGGCGCGGCTGACGACCATGGCGTTTCTCCTTTTTTTTTAGTTCGTGCAGGTACTCGTCGAGACGATCGAGGCGTGCTTCCCAGAGGCGCCGGTAGCGCTCGGCCCAGTCGGAGACGTCTTTCAAGCGGGCCGCTTCGAGGCGGCACGGGCGCCACTGTGCGGCGCGGCCGCGGGCGATGAGGCCGGCGCGTTCGAGGACGCGGAGGTGCTTGGAGACGGCCGGCAGGCTCATGTCGAAGGGCTCGGCCAGCTCGGTGACCGAGCATTCGCCCGAGGCGAGCCGTGCCAGGATAGCGCGGCGGGTCGGGTCGGCGAGCGCCGCGAAGGTCGCGCTGAGCGGATCGGCCGGGCTGTTGTATTGAACCATTAAGTTAATTAACCTATAAGTTAAATACAACAGACGCCGGGGCGCCGTCAAGCGGTTTGTCGCGGTCGCGCCCGCAGCCGGTGGTCCGAACCCCACGAACCTTACGAACCTACGAACCCACGAACCTACGAACCTACGAACCTACGAACCCACGGCCGCCCTCATCTCCGCCATCTTCATCACCCCGACGTAGTCGATCTTGCCCGTGCCCAGCAGCGGCACCGCCTCGACCTTGACGATCGCGCGCGGGACGAAAATCTCGGGCAGCCCCGCTTCGCGCGCGCCGGCGGCGAGCGCCGGACGTGCGGCCTCCTCGCAATCGGTCACGAGGACGAGCTGCTCGCCACGCTTCTGATCGGCCATCGCCACGACAGCATGAATGGCGTCCGGCCACAGCTTCGCGATGAAATCCTCGACCGCTCCGAGCGGCACCATCTCGCCGGCCACCTTGGCGAACCGTTTCGCACGGCCGCGAATGGTGACAAACCCCTCGGCGTCGAACTCGACGATGTCGCCCGTGTCGTACCAGCCACCCGCGGGAGGCTCGAGCACGCCCGGTCGTTCGGCCCTCAGGTACCCGAGCATCACGTTCGGACCGTGCACGAACAGGCGCCCGCCTTCGGCAATGCCTTCCACGCGCTCGAGTCGATGGTCGATTCCCGGAAGCACGCGTCCGACCGTGCCGGACTTGAAGTGCATCGGTGTGTTGACGGCAATTGCCGGCGCTGTTTCAGTTGCGCCGTAGCCCTCGAGGATACGAATACCGAACTTTTCGAACCAGACACGCCGCGTCTCGGCCTTCACGCGCTCGGCGCCGGCAAACACGTAGCGCACCGAATAGAAGTCGTAGTTGTCGGCCACGCGTGCGTAGCCCGCGAGAAATGTATCGGTGCCGAAGAGAATCGTGGCGTTCATCCCGTAGGCAAATTCCGGAATCGTCCGATAGTGCAGCGGCGACGGATAGAGGAACGTCCGGACGCCCGCGAGAAGTGGCAGTAACAGCCCGCCGGTGAGGCCGAAGCTGTGAAACACCGGAAGCGCGTTGAGCACGACGTCCTTCGGGTTGACGTCGACGACCGACGCCAGCTGATACCGGTTCGACAGCAGATTGCGATGGCTCAGCACCACGCCTTTGGGCGTGCCTTCCGATCCCGATGTGAACAGCACCACTGCTGGATCGTGCGCGCGCTCGGGCCGATGCCGCGGACCGTTGACGAGCGATCGAATCAGCGCGCCGATTCTGGTGGCGACGCCAATCCCGGCACGCACGTCCTCGAGATAGACGATGGTGGCTTGCCCGGCCAGCGCGGAAACGAGCGGCTCCAGCTTCGCCTTCTCGACAAAGCGCCTGGACGTGAGAATCAGGGACACTTCCGCCCCCTGGCACGCCGCTTTCACGGACGCCGATCCGGCGGAGAAATTCAACATCGCGGGCACGCGACCGGTGGCCTGGAGCGCAAAAAACGTGACGAGCGCGCCGCGGGACGTCGGCAGCAGCACACCGACCCGCTCGGACGACCTTCGTCCGTCTGGCAATGGCCGACCCAAGCGCGTAGCTCGCGGTGATGAGCCCGCGGTAGCTCAACGGTTGTTGATCGATGTCGTCGGCGACCAGATGCGCGCCGCCGTGCTGACGCCGCGCCTCGAGCAGCGCGTCGAACAGCGTCGTATCGACGGGAGCGGCCGCGAAGGTGGACTTCACCATTTCGTCGCCAAGCGCGCGGCGCAGCGCCACGCGCCGTGCCCGGCCTGGAAGCCCTTCCGGGGTCGTCAGCCTGGTCGGGGGAAGCACACGAATGTGAATCCTCGGAAACAGGCGGCGGCGCACCTTCCCGGCCAGCCGTGAGAACGGCGTGAACTCCACGCCATCGATGCGCACCGGCACCAGCGCGGCGCCCGTCCGCTCGGCAATCACCGCGGGGCCTTCGTACACCTTCATCAGCGAGCCCGTCGTGGTGATGCGCCCTTCGGGAAAAATCACGCACGACGCGCCCCGCTCGACCGCGCGAATCATCGAGCGGATCGACAGCGGGTTGGTGGGATCGACCGGCAGCGCGTTCACGAGCAACAGGAACGGCTTCGCCCACCACTTCTTCGCGATCTGGGTGTCGACCGCGAAAATGGGATCGCCCGGCAGGAATGCGCCGAGCAGCAGCCCGTCGAGGAACGACGCGTGGTTCGCCGCAATGACGGCTTTCGGCAGAGCGGATCGTGACGTGCTCGACCCCTTCAACCCGGACCCGGTACACGAGGCGAAGCGCCAGGCGCATCGCGCTTCTCACCAGTTCGCGGCGGAGGATCCATGCGGCGGCCATCGCGACGGGAATCGTGGCGAGCCCGCACAGCGCAAAGATCGTGTTCATCGTCATACCGCGCGCCGACAGCGCAGCGCCAGCGAGGGCGGCCACTGTCATCGCCAGCGCGTTGACGATGTTGTTGGCGGCAATGATACGGGCACGATAGCGGGGTTCGCTTTCGTGCTGCAACAGCGCATACAGCGGCACGCAGAACAGGCCTCCGGCTATCGCCACCCCGATCAGATCGCCGAGCACGCGCCAGCTTCCAGGCGTGTTGAGAAACGCCGTGACGTCCGCGAGATGCGGCGCCGGCCACACGTCCGCTACCTGCCTGATGAAGATCGACGGCAAACAGCCCCATCATCAATCCGGCCAGCGGCACGTGGCGGGCGCTGACTTCACCGTTCAAGAGCCGTTCGGCCAGCATCGATCCGGCGCCAACGCCGATGGCGAAGAGCGCAAGCATGAGCGTCACGACCTGCTCGTTCGCAACCAGCACGTCCTTTGCGAGCACCGGCAGGCCCGAGACAACCACGAAGCCGAACAGCCAGAATTACGAGATGGCGAGGATCGGCAGCAACAAGGCCGGCCGGCTCGTCGCATGGCGCATGACGGCAATCGAGTCGTGGAACAGGTGCGGTCTTGCGGTCAGATTTTCGGAATCAGGCAACGCCACCGGGATCTGACGCGACGCGAGCCAGCCGGCGACGGCGGCGCCGATACCGCATGCCGCCACGATCGCCGGACCATTCTCGATGAGGACGAAGCTGCCACCCACGATCGTGCCCAGGAGAATCGCCAGGAATGTACCCGCCTCGATGAGCGCGTTGCCGGCCACGAGCTCGTCCTCGCGAAGATGCTGCGGGAGCAACGCGTACTTGATCGGCCCGAAGACGGTCGAGTGCGTGCCGAGACAGAACAGCGACGCGAGCAGCAGCGGGATGCTGTGTTGCCACAGTCCCCAGGCGCCAATCATCATGATCGCGATCTCGGCCACCTTGACCCAGCGTGCGATGGCGGCCTTGTCGACGCGATCGGCCAGCGTGCCCGATGCGCCCGAAAACAGAAAGAAGGGCGCGATGAACAAGCCGCCCGCAATCATCGTGACGGACGCAGCATCCTGGCCGGTCTCGGCGGCCAGCCGATAGGTCACCATGATGCCAAGCGCGCTCTTCAGGAGGTTGTCGTTGAACGCCCCGAGAAACTGCGTCACGAACAGCGGCGCGAATCTCCGCGACGTCAACAGCTCGAACGATCGCGATGTCATACCTGCCTCCTGTCACGGCGCGACTGAAGTCGCGCCCTACCGTCTGCCCTGTCCGACTGAAGTCGGGCCCTGCCGTTTTCCGCGACTGACGTCGCGCCTTAAACCGTCGTAATGGCGGCCCATGCCGCGGCAATCAGACGCTCACAGATCGCATTCATGTCCGAGGGCAACCGCCCGTAGGCGGCAAACTGCACGGGCTCGAGCACGACGCCGAAGACGAACGCGGTCGCAAGGTCGGGTTCCTGTTTCGGAATCTCTCCGGACGCGATGCCGCGCTCGATGACGGCGCGCATCACGGACACCGACGTGGGCGTCGTCTCAGCCAGCCGTCCCAGCTGCCCATGCTGGGTGAACACGAGAAACCGGAACAGGATCGGGTTCTCGTCGTGTGCCTGGCAGAACCCGCGAATCATCGCGGCGACTTTCTCGCGCGTGCCCGACTCGGCCGCGGCCAGCGTGCCGAGCCGGCCGGCGAACTCGGTGTAGTTGTGCTCGAACAACTGCCAGACGAGCTCGTCTTTCCCCGTGAAGTGCCGGTAGAGCGCCCCCTCTGACAACCCGACGGCCTGCGCGATGTCGCGCACCGTCGTTTCCGCCACGCCCTTCTCGACGAAGAGCTGCATGGCGGCGGTTTCGATTCGATCTCTTGTATCGGTGTATGGGTGGCGCGGCATATGTGAGTAAATGATTACTCACCTACCTTGTGATGTCAAGACCTTGCTTATCTTGCTTTACAAGTCCTTATATATCAGTTATTTATACGAGCAATATGCGCAAAGCGATTGGATGCCTCGTTTTGTTGATGCAGTTCAGCGCGGGCATGGCTGTCGCCGCGCCCCTCACCAACCAGGAACGTCAGCGGTTGATCGCTCATCTCGACATGACCGCAAGCTGGCTAACCGACGAGGTGTCGGGCCTCTCGCCAGACCAGCTCGCGTTTCGTCCTGCGCCAGGCGCGTGGACGATCCTGGAAGTGCTCGATCATCTCGTCGTCGTCGGGCCGATTTACTGGCAGGATTTGCAGAACGCCCTGAAAACGGCAGGCGGGCGCAAGTCGCCGTCGACCGACAGCGACATTCTCTGGTACGGCATCGACCGGACCAATCGCGAGAAAGCCATCCCGTCTGAAGTGCCGAAAGGATTGCGCGATCTTCGGAGCGGACTCGACGCGCATCGCAAGCTTCATGCGCGGTTGGTGGAATACATCAGGTCTACCAAAGACGATCTCCGGGGCCACATCGTCGAACGACAGAGCTGCGATGCGTACCAATGGGCGCTGCTCATTTCCACACACGAGCAGCGGCATATTCTCCAGGTTCGCGAGATCAAGGCGGATCCAGCCTTCCCGAAGAAGTAGGATGGCGGAGGCACCGATCATGTCCTGTCCATCCAGGCGCGCGTTCTTGACGACTTTCGGCGCGGCCGCGATGGGTCCTGCCCTCCTCGGCCGACACGCATCTGCGCAGAACATGCCGGCTCGTGTCGATGCCACGATCCTGCGGCAGCGCATTGAAGCACTCAGCATGTTCGGCCGATCGCCCGGCGGGACGTTCGCCGATGGGGTCAGCCGCGTCGCGTACTCTGACGCCGATGTCGCCGGTCGCCGGTACCTGATCGGTTTGATGCGTGCAGCCGGTCTTGAACCACGTGTCGACCAGGCAGGGAATATCTTCGGACGGCGCGCGGGTTCCGACTCGTCCCTGCCGTCAATTCTCTTTGGCTCACACATCGATTCGGTTCCAAGTGGCGGCAACTTCGACGGCGACCTTGGATCGTTGGCCGCGTTGGGTGTCATCGAGGCACTGACGGCCGCACGTCTTCGCACGCGACACTCACTGGAGATGGTCGTATGGGCGGCCGAAGAAGGCGTGGCATTCAACCTGGGATTGGGTGGCAGCCGCATTGTGGCCGGTGACGTGAAGTCCATCGACATGGACCAGGTGTGGGAGGGTGTGACCCGTGCCGACGCCATCAGGAAAATCGGCGGCGATCCCGGCCGCATCGCAGACGCCATCAGACCGCGCGGCGCTCACCATTGCTATCTCGAGCTGCACATCGAGCAGGGTGGCTCGCTCGAACGTCAGGCCATCCCCATTGGCGTGGTCGAGGGCATCGTCGCGATCGATCGCCATCAGGTGACGGTTACCGGCGTGGCCAATCACGCAGGCACGACGCCGATGGCCGAGCGGCAGGATGCGCTCCTCGCCGCCTCGCATCTGACGATCGCCGTGCGCGACGTGGTCGCCTCTGAACCGGGGCGACAGGTGGGCACTGTCGGGCGGATCGAGGTGACTCCCAATGCGCAGAACGTGATTCCCGGCGTCGTGCGCCTCACGATCGAACTGCGCGATCTCTCGCCCGACAAACTGACGCGGCTCGCAGACCGGATCCGCCTGCGCGCGGCAGACATCGCGCGAGAGACGAAGACCGCGATTGAGTTCACGTCGAGCAATCACAACACACCAGCGAATGCGGCTTTGGAGGTGCAGCGGGCGATCGAACGGAGCGCCGGACAGCTCGGCCTCGCGAGCCAGCGGATGCCGAGCGGCGCCGGGCACGACGCGCAGATGATGGCGCAGCTCTCGCCGATGGGCATGATTTTCGTGCCGAGCGTGAAGGGTATCAGCCACTCGCCGCACGAGCTGACGAGCTGGGACGACTGCGCTCGAGGAGCGGACGTCCTGCTCGGCACGGTGTTGGAGATGGATAACGCGTAGCTACTTCTTCAGGTCAGCCGTCCAATTGAGAATCACGGTTAGCGCAGGGCGTGTCGGCTGATCGACGACGGTGTTGACGAGGAAGCGCTGGCCATTCATCGCGACGGCGTAATCCGTCGGATAGGGATTGATCGGCTCAGGCATTTGAACGTCGAACAACGCGCGCGGCGCGCCGTTGGAGAACGTGGAGCCTTCGGTCGCGACGGGCACCACCATCAGCTTCCTGTCCGCTGAGATGTAAAAGAGCTCCGTCCCGTCGCGTCGCCACTCCGGCTGCATGCCGCCGGCCACTGATATTAGGCGCTGGTCACTCCCGACCGGGAACGGACGAACGTAGACCTCGAAATTACCCGATTCATCGGAGGCATAGGCGAGCCACCGGCCGTTCGGCGCGAAGCGGGCCTGTACTTCGTTGGCCGGCGAATGAAGGAAGGAAATCCTCTTCGCGTCGCCGGAAAGCGGCGCGATGCCGACGTCGTAGCCGCTCGGCGATGATTGAGTGTAGCTGAGAAACTTGCCATCGCTTGACGTGTCGTTTGGGTATTGCGCGGTGCTGTCGACATCTTCACCGCCGGCAAGAAACTCGTCCGGCCCGCTGCCGAGCTTTCGAAAAATCCTGGTCACAGCAGTGCGAGAAGCCCCAAAGAAAATCGCGTTGCCATCAGGTGACCACGCAGGAAACCAGTCGGTCATCAGATCGAATGTCTGGCGTTGTTCATTCCGCAACGACAGTTCGATCACCTGGATGTCGTTCTGCCCGGTTTCGGGATCCCACTTCGTGACGACGACACGCTTTTCGTCGGAGGACAGCCGCGGCGAACGATACACCGCCGGACGGATCGCCGACCCTGCGTCTGCGCCGTCGCGACTGCGCCATTGAAGACTGGTGGTCGTCGCCACACTCGGTCCGTAGGCAAGCGCACCGGCCCGTGATACGGTCACGGCGATATAGCCAAACGTCGCGCTGAAGTAGCCGATGCGATCGGCGACTTGCACGGCTTGGCCGCGCGTCTGGAGCGCCCGATCGTCGAACGCCTGGGCAAACAAGATCCCGTTGCGCACGAACAGCAGGTAGCCGGACGTGTAGAGACCACCGCCTGTGCTGGCGACGACACGCGTGACTTCAGCGGAGTCGAGTGAGCCGACATAGATGCCCTGATGTTCGGGCTTGAAACTGGTCTGGTAGAAGAGATAGCGGCGGCCATCTGGCAAGAACTGCGGCCAGTAGTGGCCCGTGGCGCCCTGTTCGCGATGGAACGTCGCTGCGGGTCGAACGACGCCGCCGGCCCTGTCGGTGATCTGCGACAGGGGAGTTCTCGTCGCTCCGGTGAAGACGATGGTACCGTCAGGGCTCCACGCTCCGCCCCGGCCGCCCGACGCATCGCAGAGCACTTCTGCCGCGCCGCCCATGATGTCGACCTTCTTGAGTTTCCCGCCGGCGAAAAACCCAAGAAATCGGCTGTCGGGCGACCAGAACGGAAACGACGCACCTTCCGTACCGGCCAGCGGCCGAGCCTGCACGCTATTCAGCGGGCGCACCCAGAGTTGAGAAACACTCTGATTGGAGGCGGCGACAAATGCCAGATGCCGCCCGTCTGGCGAAAGCGCAAGCTGCGCGGCCGACGCCACCGGTGCCGGGCTCAACAGCACATCCGGCGGCGGTGTGACTTCAAATCGAACGGAGGCGGCCGGCGCTGTCGGGACCGTCGTGTAGCGCCAGGCGATCGCACCAGTCGCGAACACAACGAGCGCCGCAGCCAGTAGCGCCGCGATCTTGACGATGCGTCGCGGTCGCGCCGCCTGCATTCCCGCGACGGCGTGCGTTCCCGCCGCAACCCCCGACGGTGCGTCGGCAGCCCAACGCAGCGCGCTCGCCAGGTCAGCCGCGCTCTGCCACCGATCGTCTGCTCTCTTTGCCAGACACTTTCGCACAATCGCATCGACGAGCACCGGCGCAAGCGGTTGCAGCGTGGTGACCGGCGTCGGCTCCCGCTCGAGGATGGCCGCAATAAGGCTCGCGTGCGTCTTGCCCTCGAACGCTTTCTGTCCCGTGAGCATCTCGTGAAGGACGCAACCAAACGCGAAGATATCCGTGCGCGCGTCGGCTTCGACGCCTTCGATCTGCTCGGGCGCCATGTATTGGAACGTTCCGAGGATCATGCCGCGCGCCGTCAGGGTCTGCGGCGCAGCCGTCGGCAGTATCGACACGCCGCCGGCCGTCGACAGCGGGGACTGCCGTTTTCGCGAGGCCGAAATCGAGCAGCTTCGCGCCCGATTTGGTCAGCACGACGTTCGCCGGTTTGAGATCGCGATGTACGACCCCCGCACGATGCGCGGCCGTCAACGCGTCGGCAATCTGGATCGCGATCGTCAGCGCCTCCGCGCGCGGCAGGCCGGGACCCTTGGATTCGGCTCGCGCCATGCGATCCGCGAGCGTCTCGCCTTCGAGGAACTCCATGACGAGAAACGCCGTGCCCGCGTGCTCGCCGACGTCGTAGAGCGTGCAGATGTGCGGATGCGTGAGCTGCGAGATGACTCGCGCCTCGCGGTCGAAGCGCTCGCGAAATTGCGCGTCATCGGCGACCGCACTTGGCAGGACCTTGATCGCCACCGTGCGATCGAGGCGCGTGTCGCGGGCTTTGTAGACCTCGCCCATGCCGCCCGCGCCAAGCGCGCTGAGGACTTCATACGGACCGAGCCGGGCGCCGGGAGAGAGTGCCAGTCGTGCCTCCTCGGTTGGGTTCTGTGACGGGGCGCAGTCTATCAGTTCCCTGTCAGCCCATCGCCAGCCGCTCTCGCTTCTCGCGACGCCACATTGACACGTTTACGTATCTGTGCCAATGTGGGCCAGAGGTGGAGGTTCATGCCTGATTCCCAACCGCGTCGAGCGCGCCTGAGCATCGATGTTCCACGCGAAGCACGGCGCCGCATACACATTGCGGCGGCGAAACGCGACCAATCGATTCGGGACTATGTGTGGGAGGCCGTCGAGGCACGTCTGAAACACGATCTGGCCGACGAGTTGTCGGCCGCCGATCTGGTTGCACTCAGCGAACGCGCCGATCCGGTCCTGGCCGATCTCTGGCACAATCCCAAGGACGCGGCGTATGACAAGCTGTAGTCGCGGCGATGTCGTGCTCGTCAAGTTTGTGTTTGCCGACGAAAAAGGCATCAAGCAGCGACCTGGTCTCATCGTCAGCACCGACAAGTATCAACAGGGTCGGCGGGAGACGATCCTCGCGGCCATCACCAGCAACATCGGCCGGCTCCTGGTGGGAGACTACAAGATCAAGGCGTGGCGCGAATCCGGCCTTCTGTACCCGTCGATCGTCACAGGCATCGTCAGAACCATCAAACACGACATGATCGCCAGCAAGATGGGCGAGTTGCCTCCATCAGAGCTTCACGCCGTGGAGGACAAGCTTCGGGAGATTCTGGCGCTCTGACCGAGGAGGGCGAATGTTCAAGCAGTTATTCCTGGGCGGATTCGCGGTGGCTGCCGCTCTCGCGCTCACCACCACGATCTCGCCACATGCCCAGCAGCCTGTGGCCTCAGCCGGTCAGCAGCCCGTCGCGCCGGTGCCGGGTGGCGGCCAGAGCGGCGAGCTACTCGCGCCCCTGCCGATGCCGGAAATACTGAAACAGTACCAGCCGGTCTCAACGGAGCGCCTCAAGAATCCCGTTGATGGCGAGTGGCCCATGATCCGCCGCACGTATGACGGCTGGGGATACAGTCCGCTGAGCCAGATCGACAGCGGGAATGTCGGACGGCTGGTTCCGGTATGGGGGCTCTCCACGGGCGTCACCAACGGTCATGAAAGCGCGCCGCTCGTGGTGAACGGTGTGATGTTCGTCTCAACCCCTGGCAACCAGGTGCTCGCGATCAACGCTCGAACCGGAACGTTGCTCTGGCGCTATCGCCGTCCGCTTCCGAACCCGGTCGTCCTGAATCATCCAACCAGCCGCGGGGTCGCGATCTACAACGACAAGGTGTACTTCGCGGCAGGTGAGGCCGTGCTCGTGGCCCTCGATGCGAAAACGGGCGAAGAGGCCTGGACGACTCGCGTGGCCGATAACGCGAGCGGGTACTACATGTCGCTGGCGCCGCTCGTCGCAGACGGCAAAGTCCTGATCGGCACGTCCGGTGGCGACCTCGGCATCCGTGGTTTCGTGGCGGCCTTCGACGCCGAGACCGGCAAGGAGCGGTGGAGGACGTTCATGGTGCCCGCGCCAGGGGAACCGGGCAGTGAAACCTGGCCGAATGGCGACCAGTGGAAGAGGGGCGGCGCGTCGATATGGGTGACGGCCAACTACGATCAGGCAACGAATCTTTCGTTCTGGGGGACGAGCAACGGCGGACCGTGGATGGGCGACCAGCGTCCCGGCGACAACTTGTATGTCGCGTCAACAGTGGCCATCGATGTCGCCACCGGTCAGATCAAAGGCCACATGCAGTACAGCCCAAACGAGTCGTGGGACTGGGATGAGGTTTCTCCTCCGATCCTCGTCGACTTCGAGCGCAATGGACGCACGATCAAGGGACTCATCAACGTGGCACGCAACGGCTACCTGTATTTTCTCGAGCGCACCGCCGGAAAGATCAACTTCGTCGATGGCGGTCCGTACGTCCGGCAGAACGTGTTCAGATCGCTCGACCCCAAGAGCGGCCGACCCGATGTCGATCCAGAGAAGAAGCCTGGTACCGGAAAGCTTGCCGATTTCTGTCCGTCCCTCTGGGGCGGCAAGAACTGGCCCCCCATCGCGTTCAATCCGAAGACGCGAATGATTTATGTCCCCGCCAATGAAAACCTGTGCGCCACGTACATCGGCCGCGAGGTGGAATACGTGCCCGGCCGCAGCTACACCGGCACAACCGTCACGATGTATCAGTACCCGGGGTCGAAGCACATCGGCGAGGTGCAGGCGTGGAATGTGGACACCGGCAAGCGCGCGTGGACACATACGTTCGCCAAATCGGCGAACTGGGGACCGATCCTGACGACGGCCGGCGGGCTCGTGTTCTCGGGCGGGACCAACGATCGCCTGTTCCGCGCCTTCGATGCGAAGAGCGGCCGGGTGTTGTGGGAGCACCCCACCACCTCGGGCATCATCGGTGTCCCGATCTCGTTCTCGATTGATGGCCGGCAATACATTGCGGTTCAGTCGGGCTTCGGCATCGACGCGCGGGCGATGCAGGCGCGTCTGAATCGGTTGAATCCGGGTGAGTATCCTGAAGTGCCTGAGGGCGGATCGGTCTGGGTCTTTGCACTCAGGTAGAGAGCGAGACGCTCACTTCCTCAGGAGCGCCGTCCAGTTGAGGATGATGTTGATGGGCGACGGAGCGTCTTCGATCCGCGTGTTGACGAGGAATCGCTGACCATTCGCGGTGACCGCGTAATTCGATCGGTACGGATTGCCGGTCAGCGGCACGCGTGTGTCGAAGAGCGCTTTCGGCACACCGTAGTCGAAGGCGTTACCGGCAGGAATCACGACGCTCATCAGCTTGTTGTCGGATGCCAGGTAGAAGAGCTCGTTGCCATCTCGCCGCCAGCGCGGCTCGGATCCACCGTTCGGAGAAATCGTCCGTTTTTCGCCCGTGGGAGGGAACGGCTGGACATTCACCTGCAGTTCCCCGGATTCGTCCGACGCATACGCCAGCCATCGTCCGTTCGGTGACAGGCGGCCATGCATCGCATTCAGCGCTGTGGAGACCGCGGGCTGCGGTTTGGCGTTGGCCTCGATGCCCCACACCCAGATGTCAAATCCAGTGGTTGCCGTCCTTGTGTACACGATCGACTTGCCGTCCAGGGACCAGTCGCTGGCGATCAAATTAGCCCTGGGATCCAGAACGGACTGTTCGGCCTCAGTCCCGCTCGATCGTTTCCGATACAGCTCTGAGTTGCCGTGGCGGTTGCTTCTGAAGACAATGCTTCCGCCATCCGGCGACCATAACGCGCTCGCTTCGGTCATGGGATCGGTGGTGAACTTCGTCGGAACGTTGCGGCCAAGATCGAATAACCAGACATCTGACGACTTGAGCTTCGGATCCACCCGACTGAGAGCAACGAAGCGCTCGTCTGGCGAAAGCGAAAAGTCCAGATACTCGCCCGGCGTGCCTACTGACCCAGCCGCGTTGCCTGATCGATCGAACCACCGAAGCTCGCCGGGAAGTGCGATATTTCTCACATGCCCAATCACACCCGTGTGTGATGCCGAAAAGGCCGCATACGCCGTGCTGGTGACTCCGACATCGCCGCCGACCGCCACCGCCTCCCCGCTGATCGACATCCGATCGACGTCGAAACGTTGCGCCATCAATGTTCCGGCTCGCACGAAAAGAATGTAGCCCGGTGGTGCGAACTGCGCACTCCACTCGGTACGTTCGATTAAAGGCGCTCCAGTTGGAGAATCGAGGGAGGCAATCGAGACGCCCCAGTGCTCTTGCCGCGTGCTTCGGGTCGTGTAAAGGAAATGGCGGCCGTCCGGTAGGAACGCAGGGAACCGATGCGAATTCTCGGCGCGCGAAGTATCGAACTGCGTCACCTGCGAAGCCGTACCTACTCCTGTCGCGCTGATCCGGAACAAGCCAGTGTTCGGCCCCGGAGCGAACAAGATAGTGCCATCACCCCAGGTGCCTCCGCGCGAATCGAGCGATGCATCGCTTAACGTCCGCGGGGGGCCTCCTTCGATCCCGATGGTCTTCAGTTTCCCTTGGGCAAAAAACGCCAGATTGCGGCTGTCAGGCGACCAGAAAGGATAAATTGCGTCCTCGGTTCCACGAAGCAGTTGCGCTTCGGACTCCTCAAGCGAGCGGACCCACAAGCCTGGCCGTCCGCGCGGCGCCTCTGCTACGAAGGCGACTTGTCGACCATCCGGCGATATCGCAATCTGCGGCGTGACTACAGATGCCGGAGGGCTCGAGAATGTGGTGCCCGGCGGCGGAAGTAGCGAAAGCTGAACCAACTCGGGCGGCGTTTCACCACGATGTGCCCACCATCCGGGCAGCAGTGTGAGAAGGCCAATAAGCAGCACGCCGGCGGCTGCGAGCGGTAGCCAAGCCCGAAGGCCGCCAGATGATCGACGCGCGTCGGCTCTGGTAGAAGCCTGAGCACCATCGCCGCCCCATTTGAGTACCAACAGGAGATCGGCAGCCGATTGCCAGCGAGCATCCGGATCCTTCTGGAAGCAACGGGCGACGGCGCGATCCAGCAGCGCCGGTGTCAACGGTTGTCGCGAGGAAACGGGTGGCGGATCGTCTTTCAGAATGGCGCCGATGACGCTCGCGGGCGTGTCGCCCTTGAACGGCCGCGTCCCGGTGACCATCTCGTAGATCACCGCGCCCAGCGCCCAGATGTCGCTGCGCGCGTCGGCCTCCTTGCCCTCGACCTGCTCGGGCGCCATGTACTGCACGGTGCCGAGAATCGTGCCGTGCGCGGTCTCGGGCGGCGCGTCGCCATGCCGCGTCATCCCCGACATCGAGATCGGCCCGCCGTTGGTCCGCAGCTTCGCCAGCCCGAAGTCGAGCAGCTTCGCGCCCGTCTTCGTCAGCATGATGTTGGCGGGCTTGAGATCGCGATGGATGATGCCCTGACGATGCGCCTTGTCGAGCGCGTCGGCGATCTCGGTGGCGATCTTCAGCGCCTGATCGAGCGGAAGCGGCCCCTTCTCGAGCCGCGCGGCCAGCGTCTGGCCCTCGAGATGCGGCATGACGAGGTAGTGCGTGCCGTCGACGTGCCCGACGTCGTAGATGCCGCAGATGTGGGGATGGTCGAGCGCGGCGACGGCCCGCGCCTCGCGCTCGAAGCGCGCGCGCCGATCGGAATCGCCGGCGACCTCACGCGGCAGGACCTTGATCGCGACCGTGCGATCGAGGCGCGTGTCGCGGGCTTTGTACACCTCGCCCATCCCGCCCGCGCCAAGCGCGCTGAGGACTTCGTACGGGCCGAGCCGGGCGCCGGGGGACAGTGCCACGCGTGCCCTCCTCGGTTGGACGTTGATGAGTGAGCCGTGGAAGCGCACAGTCTATCAGGTCCGGCCGCGCCCTCTGCACTGCCACATCCAGCGTCACACCAGTGCGTGCCTTTGAGCTGGAGCTTCGTCACGGCGTCATGACTTCGTAGCCGATCGCAGGAATGGACTTGGCGAAGTATCCTGGCTAACCTAGCTTCTGTGAAGCGTGTAAGGATTGGCGAGTTCCGGGACCGGGCAAGCGAGCTCATACGCCGGGCGGAGGGCGGGCAGACGATTGTCATTCTCAACCGCAACCGGGAGGTCGCGAAAGTCGTGCCTATCACTGCCAAGGCCGATCGTGATGGAGGTCTCATCGGCTGTCTCGCTGGCACTGCAGAAATCCAGGGCGACATCGAGGCGCCGATCGCCCCACCCAAGGCGAGGTTCCGCCGCCCCAAGTGAAGTACCTGCCGCGGGGCTCAACTGAAGTTGAGCCCTACCGAAGTTGACCTACCAGTGGGGTTGGATGTTGTGATGGGCGTGTGGCGGGTCTTGAAGTGCACGACCCGCCCTACGGCTAGATCTCCAGTTCCCTAGATCTGTAGATCCCTAGATCCCTAGATCCCTAGATCCCTAGATCCCTAGATCTTAGATCTCAGATCTCATCTCAGATCTCTAGGTCCCTGGATGCCCTATGTCAGGTCGAGGCCGTTCAGGTGACCGGTCGAATCGCCGAAGTGATCCATCCGCGTGCCCATCCGGTCCATCATCGTCAGGAACAGGTTGCACATCGGCGTTTCTTTCCGGTAGACGACGCGGCGGCCCGGTCTTGATGAAGTTCTCGCCGCCGCGGCCGGCGATGAGCGTCGGCAGATCGTGGTGCGTGTGCTGGTTGCCGTCGGCGAGCCCGGCGCCGTAGACGATCATCGAGTTGTCGAGCAGCGACCCGTCGCCTTCCTGCGCCGCCTTGAGCTTCGCCGACCCACTTCGCGAACTGCTCCATCTGGTAGCGGTTGATCTGCGCGACCTTGTCCATCTGCTCGACGATGTTCCGGTGGTGCGTCAGCGGATGGTGGCCGTCGGGGATGCCGATCTCGCGATAGGCGCGCGACGTGCCCTCGCGCGTCACGAGGAACGTGACGACGCGCGTCAGGTCGGCCTGGAAGGCGACCGTGATCATGTCGGTCATCAGCCTGAAGTGCTCGGCGAAGTCGCTCGGCACGCCGTACGGCTTCTCCATGCCCGGATCGACGCGCGCGTTCTCCTGCTCGGCGCGCTTCAACTGCTCCTCGATCTGGCGAATCGAGCTCAGGTACTCGTCGAGCTTGCGCCGATCGGTCGGACCGAGGCCGCCCTGCAGCGCGCGCGTGTCTCCGTCACGAAGTCGAGGATGCTGCGCCGGTTGATGCGGCGCTGCGCGCGCGCTTCGGGTGCGAGCTCCGCGCCGTCGCCGAACAGCCGCTCGAAGAGCGCGCGCGGATCGAGGATCGGCGGCAGCGGCTGCGTTTCGCTCCGCCACGCCAGGTTGTTGGTGTAGGCGCAGGAATAGCCCGAGTCGCAGTCGCCGGCCTGACGACGCATCTTCGAGCCCGACTTCGAGCGACGGAAACCGCGTCTGCTGGCCGATCTGATTGGCCACCAGCTGATCGCATCGAGACGCTCGCCTTGATGTCGCTGACCGATCTTCTTCACCTGCACGCCCGTCAGATACGAGCCGCAGCAGCGGCCGTGATCGCCGGCGCCGTCGAGCAGCGCGCGGCCGGTGTTGTGCGTCAGGTTGCCCAGCACCAGGATGTCCTTCTTGAGCGGCTCGAGCGGCTGCAGCGTCTGCGGGAAGCACACCGAGCGGGCCCTCGTAGTTCAGGGTTCCAGTGCCGCATGTCCATGCCGTTCGGCACGTAGACGAACGCCATGCGCACCGGTGCTTTCCCGGCCTGCGCCCTGGCCAGCGCGGGCGTCATCGCATCGAGGAAGGGCAGCGCCACGGCGGTTCCCAGTCCGCGCAGGAACGTTCGTCGTGGCAAGCGTACGGCGAGTGATGAACATCAGCGAGACCCTCCGGTAACATCTTCGCCCCTGCGGGCTTGGAACGGCAGGCTTTTGACGATTTCGTGCACCATGGTCCTGAAGCGATATCCGTCGGCCGCGACCGCGCGCTGGATGCCGTCAACCGTGCGGCGATCGTACGGCTTGAGGCCCCGCCGCAGCGCGTAGGTCAGCATCTTCTCGTCAGCGTGCGCGAGAACTGCGGCAGCTGCGAGACGAGCAGCGCGCGCATCTCCCCGGCCGTCGCAAAGCGCTGCCCGTCGGGCAGCGTACCGCTCGCGTCGACCGGGAACTCTGCCTTCCCTGTCGCGCCATCGGCCGATGGCATCGTAGTTCTCCAGGCCGAAGCCCAGCGGGTCCATGTTGCGGTGGCAGGACGCGCAGGTCGGGATTGCTGCGATGCCGCTCGAGCTGCTCGCGCATCGAGCGCAGCTCGCTCGCCCGCCGACTCTTCGAGCGCAGGCACGTCGGCCGGAGGCGGCGCAGGCGGAATGCCCAGGAGATTCTGCAGCACGTACTTCCCGCGAATCACAGGCGAGGTGCGCGTCGGATAGCTCGACACGGTGAGCACACCACCCTGGCTCAGCACACCGCCGCGGCGATCGGTCGTCAACGATCACGCGTGCGGAACTCGGAGCCGCTGACGCCCGCCGATGCCGTAGTGCGCCCGCGAGCCGCTCGTTGAGGAACGTGTAGTCGGCGTTCAGAAAATCGCTGACCGGGCGGTTCTCGCGCAGCACGTGCTCGAAGAACATCGTCGTTTCCGCCTTCATCGCCTCGCGCAGCTCGGGATTCCACTCCTTGAACAGCTCGGGATCGGGTTTCACGACGTCGAGGTTGCGCGTCTCGAGCCACTGGCCGGCGAAGTTGTCGGCAAAGGCCGCCGCGCGCGGGATCGGCCAGCATGCGATCGACCTGCGCGTCGAGCACCTTCGGATCGCTCAGCTTCCCCGACTCGGCCAGCGTCATGCAGCTCTTCGTCCGGCATCGAGCTCCACAGGAAGTAGCTGACGCGCGAGGCCAGCTCGAACGGCGACACTTCGTGGACGAGCGACGCATCGCGCGGATCGGGATCGCGCTCGATGCGGAAGAGGAAGTTCGGCGACACCAGCATCGCCTGAATGGCGAGCTGAATACCCTGCTCGACGGACTGGCCGCTGGTCCGGGCGAGGTCCACGAACCGCAGCAGCGAATCGACGTCGCGGCGGGTCACCGGGCGGCGGTACGCGCGTCGCGCGAGATCCGACACGATCCGCTCGACGCAGGCGCGGCCGGACTGGGGATCGCACGAGAGGATCTTCTTGCGGCTCTCCTTGTCGGCCTTCGCCGCGAACGGCCCGATGAAGATGATCGAGTCGAGGAACTTGTTCGACGCTCCGTTTGTAGGCGTCCTCTTCCGGCAGGATCTGCACGAACTCGTCGTCGATGAAGCCCGCCCGGAACACGTGATCGCCTTCGGGCAGCGACAGCTGAAATTCCTCTTCCGAGTACGGATCGAAGTAGACCAGGCCCGACGGCTTCGTCTCGACGATCTGGGTGGCGATGAGCTTCCCGTCCATCCAGAGCCCGAGCTTCACGGGCGCGGCATCGAGCCCCTCGATGGGCGGACGTTCTCCGGGCAGACCGAACCGGACGGTGTAGTCGCCGCCGAACTCGACACGATGCTCCGCTTCGATGGTGCTGCGATCGACGCGCCGGATGCGGCTCTCGCGCGCCAGGTAGCCGATTTCGATCGGCTTCGCGGGTATCTCGGTCGACATGGCCCACCGGGCGATGCGCTCGGCGGCCGAGAGATAACGCTCCATCAGGAGCGGCGAGACCGTAAGCACGTCGCCGATGTTGTCGAAGCCGTCGCCCGAATCGTCGCACGGGAAAATCTTTGTCGGCGCGGAACTGCACGCCCAGCAGATCGCGGATCGTGTTGCTGTACTCGTTCCGATTCAGCCGATGGGCCGTCATCCGGCCGGGATCGGGTTTCACCGACGCGTCGGCGCGATCGAACGCGCGCTCGATGTAACCGGTCATGGCCGCCATGCGCGCCACATCCGGCCGCGGAATGCCGGGAGGCGGCATGTCGCCCGTGCGCAGGCGCCGCAAAATCCCTTCCCATTCGTCCCGGTGCTGCGCGAGGGAGTCCGCGGACATCAAGTCGGCCACGCTCATGCCGCCCGCGGCCGACTTCTCGTTGTGGCACTTCGCGCACGTCTCCGCCAGAACCGGGCGCACCACGGCATCGAACTCGTCGCCCTGTCCGCTGATGCGTGCCGGAGCGCCCAGCATGAGCCCGGTCGCCAGTGCACCCAACACAATCAGTGACGCCGCACCGCGAGCTGGTGCCGCGGGAGCCGCCGGCGCGGGCTGCGGTGGCTGTGGTGGCGGCTGTTGCTGTTGTTGCTGCTGCTGGGGCGGCGCCCCGCCCCTTCGCCCTCGGGCAGGTGGCGGCGGGGGTTGGGTGGTAATCAATTTGACGTAGGTCTCCAGGACGCGCTCTTTCTGATCCGGCTTCACCATCAAGTAATGATGCTTGCCGTCCGGCGCGGGCGTAAACCGCGTGCGGCCATTGTCGAGCACCGTGATCGTGCCGGGCTCCGAGAGCGTGAAGTCGTTGTCGTCGGGTTTCACCGCGTACAGTACCGGCTGCAAGCGCTCGCGTCGGCCCGTCGTAGGGCATCGGCTTGAACGCGTGATACGCATCCACAACCGGATGATTCGGCGCCCACGCCCGAATCGCCTCGAGGCTGGCTCCGGGAAACGGCAGGGCGTCATTCAGTTCAAGGCCCGCCATCACGACGCGCGTGGGCCATTCGGCCAGCAACTTCCGGAAGCCGGCCGTATCGGCCTTGATGACCGGATCCACCGCCGTGCCGTCGAACTGACCACCCGCGATGCTCAGCACGCGCGGTTTTTTTTCGGCCCAGGTTTTTCCGTCCGGGTTCGACAAGAGCGACAGGAGATTGGCTGGAGCGCCGGCCAGGACGATCGCCGCGTTCTGATCGGTGTACCCGGTGAGCGCGTTTCGAATCAGCGCCACCGGATCGGCGGTGTCGTTCAGCTTCTCGATACCGCGGGGATACTGCGGGCCGCCGTCGGCACGGACCTTCGCGAGCGGCGCAGACACCATCGGCGGCACGGTATCGGTCTGCTTGCCGGCCGAGTACATGCCGATGGGCAACGGAATCTTGTTGGGGACAAAATCGCCGGCGAGATCGGCCGCGAAGAAGCGGGCGACCGCATCGAGAAAGGCCGCGTTCTTGAGGTTATAGCGGCTTGTACTGGCCGACGGCACCCGGATCTGCTGCGTCGCGGCAAAGCCGAACAGCATGGCGAGCGCCAGAATCTGGTCGATGCCGCCGTCGAGCGACGAATCGAACAGGACGCCAGGCGGCGGGGGTTGGCCTCGTCGGGCGAGCTGCATGGGGACTATCGATCATCGGGGGGAACCTGAAGGCTGTCAAGACCTTAGCCGCCGACGGTGTCGTTTCGGCACCAGCCGCGTCAGAACCAGAACTTCGCCGCGAGCTGCACGACCCGTGGATCGAGCGCCGTCGTGATCGTTCCGAAGCTGGCCGGTCCGAGCTGCGCCGCCGGTGCGCCGAAATTCGGCGTGTTCAGCAGGTTGAACACCTCCAAACGCATCTCGACCGCGCGCCCGCCTCCAACGCCCACCTGACGCATCACCGCGAGATCGACATCGTGATACGACGGACCTCGCACCGGATTGCGAGAGGCGGACCCGATAGTGAACTGATTGGCTGTCGCGAACGCGGCGGTGTTGAACCAGCGAGCGGGTGTCCGCTCGTCAGCGGGCAGTGTCGGATCGCCGACGAGGTTCGGGCGCTGGGTGGTGAAGCCGGCGTAGCCGAGCGAGTTCGCCTGCGTCACCGCGACCGGCACGCCGGACTGCATGGTCATGAACGTCGCGATCGTCCAATCGTTCACGAGTGCGCCGACCACGCCAGTCGGTTGTTTGGCGCGGCCCTTGCCCATCGGAAGATCCCACACAACCGAGGCCGCGAAGTAGTGCGGGATGTCTCCGGTCGAGTAGTCGCGGTCGCGTTCGAGATTGTGACTGTCGGCGACGGCGGCGTTGGTCAGCGGTCCAGTCAGAATGGACGCGTCGAACACCGACGAAGCGATGTCGGTCAGCTTCGAACGGGTATAGGCGGCCGAGTACGTGAGGCCGCCCGACATTCGCTGACGAATGCTGAACGCGAGACCCTGGTAGTTCGTCGTGCCGACATTGTTTCGATAAAAGCTGACCGCGGTGTAGTCCGGATAGGGTTTCATGAGCTGCGCCCGCGTGATCGTCGGATCGCCGATCGAGGACGAGCGGGGAATGATGGCGAAATATGGGTTGGGAACCCTCTCGAGGAGCGTGGTCCCGAGCTTCAGTTGTTCCTCCGTCAACTGGTTGGCGTTGCTATCCGGGATCCCGATGTTCGTAATCTTCGATCCGAGGTACGAGACTTCGATGGCCGTGTTCGCGGTCAACTCGCGCTGCACCGACACGTTCCATTGTTGGGCGTAGCCCGACCCCAGGTCCGCGTCAACGGTGAACACGCCTTGTCCGAGGCCGGCATTGGGCGTCGGCCCGACCGGTGTGACGGTCGGTCCCTTCGCCAGCACGAACGCCGGCGCGATATTGTCGAGCGTGCGCTGCGACACGGTCTGCAGAAACGGAAAGTTCGGCGTCGTGAACGGCGTCGTGATTCCCGCCATCTCGATCCAGACCTTCCCGTATCCGGAGCTGATAATGGTCTTGTCCGTCAGGCGGTAGACGGCGCCAATGCGCGGGCCAAAGTTGTCCTTCTTGAGCGGCCGTACCGGCTCCGTGCCTGGATATTCGAGCTGCCGCGTCTGTATATTGAATACCGCGGTTTGACCGTTGATCTCGGTGGATGGGAAATTGAGTGTATATCGCAGCCCCGCGTTGATCGTGATGCGATCGGACACCTTCCAGTCGTCCTGGATGAAGTACTCCTGAAAGTGCGCGCGTTCCTGGATGTCCGTCTGCTGGAGGTCGATGGCAAAGGTCTGCACCTGTCCGAGGAGGAAGCTCGCAAACGGGTTGCCGGTGCCCGCGACCCCGGGCAGGTCGCTGCCGACGGTGCTGAAGGCAAACGATCCTGTCGGCGAGGGGGGTTGGACCACGTTGAGCCGCTCCCAACGCCAGTCGAGCCCCATCTTCATGGAGTGGCGGCCTTTCAGCCAGGTGACCGAATCGGCGATCTGCGTGACGCTCGTGCTGAAGTCCGAGGCCGTGTTGTTCGGAGATCCGAGCTGCTGGTAGCCGTTCGGCGCGAAGGTCGGCATCGTGTTGGCAAATTGCGAATTCGACGGGATGCCGGGAATGTTGAGCGCGGCTCCAGCAGGCGACGACAACGACACCGCGCCGCGCTGGACGGCTCGCCGTGTGTCTCCGATGCGCAATTCGTTCAGCACGTTGGTCGAGAAGGTGTGCTGATAGCTCGAGGCAAATGCCCACGACGTCGTATCCTGCGGACCCACGGCCACGCTGCCGGCCAGGATCGTCCCGCTCCCGTCCGGAAAGGCCGTCACCGGTTCGGCATGACCACGGAAGTGCGTCAACCGTCCGAACACCTGATCGCGGCCTGTCGCAAACTTGTGATCGATGCGGACATCCCCCTGATCCTGATTGTCGATTTCGTTGGCCGTCCGGCTGTAGTTGTTCGCGGTGGCGGCGTTGGTCGGAAGCGGGTAGCGCTCGAGAAGCGCCAGCGCGACGGCATCCATGGCGCTTCTCGGAATCGTGTTGTTCGGAAACGGCTGACGCGTGTTCCCCACGGTTGTCGCCGGATCGTAGATGTTCTGGCGGAAGACACCTGAACGTTCGGCGAGCGTCGGCACGTTCGAGGTCACCGTGCGGCCGATGCTCTGTCGCTGACCCTGATAATCGACAAAGAAGAACGTCCGGTCCCTGACGATGGGGCCGCCGGTCATGCCGCCGTACTGATTCCGCCGATAGTCCGGTTTCACCGGATTGCTGGACTGGAAGTAGTTCCTGGCGTTCAGATGCTCGTTGCGGAAAAATTCGAACACGTTGCCATGAAAGGCGTTGGTGCCCGACTTCGTCGTGAGATTGACCACGCCGCCATTGAACCGCCCGAACTCGGCCGCCGGGCTGTTGCTCTCGATCTTGAACTCCTGGATGGCGTCGATAATCGGATAGTACGCGAGCTGCCCAGGCTCGGGCTGGAGCACGGAGATGCCGTCGAAGAGATATTCGTTCGTCCGCGGTCTCCCGCCGTTGATGCGCGGCAGGACGGAATTGGGCGGCAGCGCGACGCCCGGGGCAATGGCCGCGAGCATGATGAACAGGCGGCCGTTCAGCGGCAGCTGCACGACCTGCTCGTTCTCGACGACGGTCCCGAGACTCGCGGTCGCCGCCCGCACAATCGGCGCGTCGGCGACGACCGTCACCAGTTCCTGGACGCTTCCGACGCTGAGATCGAAATCGATGCGCGCCTTCTCGCCGGTTGACAGGCGAATGCCCTCGCGGCGCACGGGCTTGAAGCCGGCGAGCTCGACTTCGATCCGGTATTCGCCAGGGGCCAGGCTCGGGGCGGTGTAGACGCCGTCGCCGGTGGACAGGGCCAGCCGCTGACGATTAGTGCGGACTTCGGTGACCGTAATGGTCGCGCCGGGGACTGCGTCTCCGCCCTGATCCCTCACGATGCCGCTGATCTCGCCTGCAGCGGTCTGAGCATGTGCGAGCGATGCGCCGACGCAGCAGGCGCCCGCGACGACAAAGCAGATTGACAGCGCTCCCCTTCCCGGCCGCATAGATCGTAGACTCTAGATCGTCTCAACCAGGAATTTCAAATCGACTCAAATTGGACTGATCCAGTACGCCATCATTTTTTCTAGAAAAGGATGCGCTACTGAGTCACAGGCGCCACCGCGGTTCAGCGCCCCGGCGCGACAAGTTCCACCGACACCGACTTGATCAGCGCGTAGAGGTCGGTCCCGACCGACACTCCCAGCCGCTGGACGGCGTCCCGCGTCACTTCGGCCAGCAGCAGCACGCGGCCGACCGCGAGCTGCACGACCACCTGGTTGTCCGAGCTGTTCGCGTGAACGGCGGACACCGTTCCGGAGAGCACGTTGTGAAGGCTGAGGCCGTCCGGCCGGCTCGTCGCGAGGATGATCTCGCGGGCCGGGATGCGCACGCGCACGGCTGTGCCCGGTGCGACCGTGCGGTCCGCCACGAGCAGTTTCCCTCCTTCGAACGTGAGCTCCGCGAGCCCGCGATCGGGATAGGTGTGTGCCACGATGGCGTTGAACACCGAGCCGAGTCCGACCGCCGCGCGCAGCCACGTCAGATCGGGCCGGCTCATCAGATCCGTCACCGCCCCAACCGCGAGGCACTTCCCTCGCTCCAGCATCATCACGTGCGTGGCCAGCCGGACGACGTCTTCGAAATCGTGCGTGACGAGGATGAGCGGCATGTCGAGGGTGCGCCGCAACGCGTCGATTTCATCCTGAAGGGCGCGGCGTACCACGCGATCGACGGCGGCAAAGGGCTCGTCGAGCAGCAGGACGGCCGGCTCGCGCGCCAGCGCTCTCGCGAGCGCGACCCGCTGCCGCTCACCGCCCGACAGCTCTGCCGGGCGTCGCGTCATCCGATCGGACAAGTGCACGCGCTGCAGCAGCGCTTCGGCTCGGGTGCGTCGTTCGGAACGTGGGTGATGACCAAGCGCCGTCATCACGTTGCCGGCTGCGCTCAGATGAGGAAACAGCGCGTATTCCTGAAAGACGAATCCAACGGCCCGCTGATGGGGCGGCACGAAGACGCCTGCACCGGTGTCGGTCCATGTGGCGCTGCCCGATCGGACCACCGCCTGCGCCGGACGATATAGCCCCGCGATCGTGCGAAGGATGGTTGTTTTCCCGCTCCCGGACGGTCCGAAAATCGCGAGCACGTCGCCCGGATCGCACGCGACGTCCACGTCGAGCGGAATCGGGCTGTCCTGACGAAGAGTGATCGTGACACGCCGGTCAGCCACGCCGCTGCCCCACGCGCCGCGACAGCATCGTCGTCGCCATGAGCGTCGCGACGGCCACCACGAGCAGCGTCGCGGCCATGATGCCGGCGCTGCGATCGTCGAAGGCCTGCATGCGGTCGTAAATCGCCACGCTGAGCGTGCGCGTTTCTCCCGGGAGATTGCCGCCGACCATCAACACGACGCCGAACTCGCCGAGGGTGTGCGCGAAGGTCAGAATCGCCGCGGTCAGGATGCTCGGCCACGCGAGCGGGACTTCTATCCGGAGAAAGCGCTCCCAGGGTGTCAGACCGCAGCACGCGGCGGCATCGCGGACGTCGTTCGGAATGGCTTCGAAGCCGCGCTGGATCGGCTGAACGACGAAGGGAATGTTGGCGATGGCCGACGCCAGCAAGCAGCCCCTCGAACGAAAACGGGAGGGATTGTCCGACGATGGCCTGGAACGCCTGGCCGAGCGGCGACCGCGCGCCGAAGGTGACGAGCAGGTAGAAGCCGAGCACCGTCGGCGGCAGGACGAGCGGAACGGTCACGAGCGCTTCGACGAGGAGCTTGCCGCGAAAGTGGCGGACAGCCAGCAGGTGACCGAGCCAGATCCCGAATGGCAGCAGAATCGCGATCGTGCCTGCCCCGAGCGCGAGCGAGACTCGCAGAGCCGTCCAGTCCATCGATGGCTATTCCGGCACCGCGAAGCCGTGTTTCCTGAGGATAGCGCGCGCGGCGTCTCCCTGGACGAACGCGTAGAACGCGCTGGCCACAGCGCCGGCGCGCTTCAGCAGCACCATGCGCTGGCGAAGAGACGGGTGATCGGCAGCCGGAATCACCGCGTAGGAGCCGCGATCAGGAAACCCGGGACTCAGCACCAGCGAGTAGGCAATGAGCCCGCCAACCGCGTTTCCCGTCGTCGCAAACTGCGCGGCCTGTGTGATGCTGTCACCCAGGACCAGCTTCTCTCGAAGTGCATCCCACAGGCCTCGTTTTCTGAGCACGGCTTCGGCGGCGCGGCCGTACGGAGCAACTGCTGGATTGGCAATCGCGAATCGCGTCACCCCGCCAGTTTTCGCGAGTCTGGACAGGCCCTCGAGCCGCTCGTCGACCACAAGCGGCGAGCCTTTGGGCGCGAAGATCGCCAGACGGCCAACCGCGTACGCCACACCGGCGTCGCGTGTCAGTCCCGCGGCAGAAAGCTGATTCGGAAACTCCTCGTCGGCGGCCAGGAACATCTCGAACGGCGCACCGTCCTGAATCTGGCGCGTCAACGTGCCCGAGGCGCCGAACACCATCTCGACACGCGTGCCCTGCGCACGCTCGAATTGACTCGCGATCTCGGTGAGGGCGAAGTTGAGATTCGCCGCCGCGGCGATGGTGGGCGGACGCTGCGCCGCCGGCGTGACCTGAAAAACGATCAGCAGCGCCAGGACGAGTCGAACGATCGAGCCGGTTGTCGGCACTACGGCTTTCGCGCGCTCACCCACGGATTGGCAAATCGCGTATCGCGCAGTACGGCCTCGTCGGTGAGCGACTGCAGGAAGGCCACCACATCGGCACGCTGCGCGGCCGTCAGCGTGAAGCCGTGAACATCGGGGCTTTTGTTCGGGTTGTCGGCGCCAACGCCGCGATACGGTCCGTCCGCGATCGTGCGTCCTCCGGCCGCGTAGTGATCGATGGCGTCCTCGAGGGTTGCCACGCTGCCGTCGTGCATGTACGGTCCCGTCACCGCGACATTCCGCAGCGTCGGCGGCTTGAATTTGCCGACGTCCGAGGCGGCACGCGTGATCTGCGTACGCGCCTGTATTCGTGGAGGGATACGACAGGAGGCCGGGCAGGTTGTACAAGCCGGTATTGTGAAGCTCGACGGCCATCGAGCGGCGCCCGCTCGCCATCGCGCCCGAAAAATGGATGCCGCCATGGCACGTGAAGCAGACGAGCGCCCTGCTGTGGTAGAGGATCTCGCCACGCTTTGCCGAATCCGAGATCGCCGACTCGTCACGATCGAAGTGATAGCGGTCGAACGGCGAACGCGCGGAGACGATCGACCGCTCGAAGCTGGCAATGGCTTTCAGGACGTGGTCGCGCGTCAGCTTTGCCGATGAGGGTCCGAAAGCCGCGTGCAGCATCGGGCGATACTGCGGATCGCGGTTCAACACCTCGAGCCATTTGTCCGAGCGGTCGAGGCCCAGTTCGATCGGATGATCGCCGTACATCGGAACGATCGCCTGGTCTTCGAGCCGTGTCACCGTGGGATTGGCCCACGTCAACACCTGCGAGTACGCCACGTTCACCAGGCTCATGCTGCCGCGGGGGTGCCGCTCGCCTGTCGATCCGACGCTCTGCGCGCGGCCATCGGTAAACGCCCGGGCCTGATCGTGGCAACTGCCGCACGATTGTTTCCCGTTCCCGGAAAGACGCGTGTCGTAGAAGAGGTAGCGTCCGAGCGCGACCTTGGCTTCGGACATCGGATTGTCGGCCGGCACGTCGGGCGCGGGGAACCCGGCCGGCAGCTTCCAGTCGTACGCCTCCTGTGCCGGCACCTGCACGCCGGCCAGCACCGCGATCCAGACGCCGGCGATGCCGGCAAACGAGCTGACCTTCATCGCTATTTCTTGAGGCGCACCACGTCGAGGCGCTGGAGCATGCGAATCGAGCGGGCCGCACGTGAATCCTTCGGCGCGACGATCTGCAGCGGGCCCTGATAGCCGAACAACGGCTTGCCATCGATCGTATCGGCCACGATGATGTCGTTCGACGTGAACGCCGGGTCGAGCTCGGCGAGCGAAAACACCACCTGATACCCGTCAGCCGCACTCGCGAGCACATAGGTCGCCACGGCAGCACCACGCAGCTCCGACCCGATTGGCGCTCCCGCGCGCTTCAAGAGCTCGGCCACGAGGACGCCCTCGTAGGTGATCGTCCGGCCGTCGTTGTTGACCTGAACCTTCGTCCGGGGCATCGCCTGAAGGTCGGCCGGCGTCAGCGACAGCGGCTTTCCCACGTCGCCGCCGATGGCGAGGTTGGCAGGCGGAGCCGGCGTAGTCTGCGCGCTGACCACACCGCCCCATCCGCTGTAGGGCGGAACTTCAGTTCCGCCCGCTACAACGAGCGCGATGACGGCGATGCCGAACGCTCGGCGCGGTAAGTCCATCTGTGTCATGACGGGCATCAAGTTTACAGTCCCACGCGTGTCTTGAGATAGAAGGTTCGTCCCTGCTGAGGGTATCCCCACGCCAGCTCGTAGTAGTCGTCCGAGAGGTTCTTGAAGCCGAGCATGACGCCCACATTCGGGGCGAATTCGTACTCGGCGCCCAGGTTGATCATGGTGTAGCCCCCTGTCCGCACGTACGGGAGGGCCGGATTCGGCGGGGGGTTGACGTCGCTCCACCGGTCGCCCGCCAGGTCGAGGCTGGGCGTGATCGTCAGCCGCGAGATCGGCTGCCAGGCCGCATACACGAATGCCTTGTGCGTCGGCACGCCGGTGGGACGCAGATTGGGCAGCAAGGCGTCGGTAATCGTGCGCTTGATTGCCGTGTAGTTGCCACCCACTCTGAACTGCGTGCCCATGGGCGCGTCAACGCCGATCTCGGCGCCATAAAAGTTGCCGTCGCCGACGTTCTGCGTTTGCGTCGTGTTGTCGGATAGCACGACGGTCTGGATGAGATCTCTGACGTCGCTGTAGAACACCGCTCCTTCGAGGCGAACGTTGCGGGCGTTGGCGCCCTTCCAGCCCACCTCGAAATTTGTCGCGCGCTCGGGCCCGAGGTCGGGATTCGGCGTCGCCGTTCCGAAGCGTGTGCTGTAGAGCTCGAAAATCACGGGGAATCTGGACCGGTCTGACACGCTGACGTGGAGCTGGTTGGACGGACGGTAGCGCCAGATCGCCGCGCTTTGCCAGTTGAACGAGTCCGATCCGCCCTTCGGATATTCAAACAGTCCCCGGGTGGCGTTGAACTCTTCGGCCTTGGTGATCTGGTAGTCGTCGAAGCTCACACCGCCCACGATCTCGACGGTGGGGCTCACGCGGAACGTATCCTCGACCGCGATGGACCACGTGTTCTGTGACTGCTCCTGCACCGGTTCTGCCGAGCTCAGCGTCGGGTGGGTCGGCCGGTTGATATTCTGCTCGGTGTGAAAATCGGCGCGGTAGTAGAACATGCTTTTGACCATATTCGCCCTGCGTGTGTGACCGAGCTCGGCACCTCCCCCCCACGCATGATCGTCGTAGGGGCTGTGGAACCGGCCGTTCGCCGACTGGGTCGTGTAGGTTGCATCGTCGAAGGCATCGAGCCCGTTTTCGAACGTGTTGTAGTAGAGCTTGGTCTTCAAATAGGCCGCAGCGCCCATCCGGGTTCTCGAAAGAAACGCCACGTTCTGGACGTCCCAGTACGGCCATCGCCAGTAGCTGTTCGGCGGCACCGGCGGATTGTTGTTGACGTTCAGCGGAGCGCCCTTTTCGCCCTGCTGCTTGATGTAGTTGAGCGTGTACTCATCGGTGGCGTTCGGCGTGAACCCGGCTTTCACGTTGAAGCGTGAATCAGACGTATCCGAGCTGAGTCGCCGGCCGGTCGGCTGCAACGAGTTGGCCGCGGGCGCGTAGTTGCCCGAGAGACTCCAGAAGTCGGTGTCGATATGGTTGACGCTGCCCTGCAGGTAGTACTTCGGCTGGCGCGTGCCGACCATCGCATACGTGTTCCACGCTTCGTCGGCGCCTCGTCCGCCAAAGCCGGCGCTCGCCTCGACTTCGAACTCTTTGGTGGGCACGCGGCTCACGAGATTGATGGCGCCGCCCATCGCGCCGGGTCCGTCGAGCACCGAGGCATATCCTTTCTGCACCTGGACCTCGGCGATGTCCGCCGTGAGGAACCGGCTGAAATCGATGCGATTGTCCGCCGGCAGATAGATGCGCACGCCGTCGAGCATGAGCGGCACCTGCCAGCGGCCGAATCCGCGGACGAAGATGTCGCTCTCGTTGCGGCGCCCATTCGCGTCGAAATTGCTGACGACCCCGGGCACGACGTTGACCGCCTGGTCGAGCGTGTTGCGGTCGTAGGTCCACATCGTCTCGTGCGACAGCGTCGAACCGCCCACGCCGGGCTGCTCCCCGTCCTGGCTTCCGACGACGACGATCTCGCCCATATCGAACACGATGTCTCTGTCGGACGCCGGCGGTGCGGGTATCTGCTGGCTGCCAGTCCCGCTCGAGCCCTGGACCGCAGCGGTTTGCGTTGATCGCTGATTCTGCTGGGCCCGCACCACCACCTGCGCCGCGCACACCGCCGCGACAAGCGACCACACGTACGATCCTGCTCGTTTCCTCACGTGAGCGATCCTCCGCATAAACTTGTACTTCAGGAAGCTGATTAGGTCAATATGAAGCGATTTATTTTATATATTGATACGTATTGCGCCACGTCAGCAGGTCGATCAGAATGATACGGTTTGAATCGGTTTCGCGAGGGAGGGGGCATGGCGCTCATCACAGTGAGAACGGCGGCCGAACGTCTCGGGGTGGCCTACTCGACCGTCAAACGATGGGTGCACAGCGGCCATGTCAGGACCACGCGGACCGAGGGTGGCCATCACCGGGTGGCCGAGGCCGAAATCGAGCGGTTGCTGGCCCGCCAGGAGCCGGAAGACACGAAGCGGACCAGGCCCGCCAGACCCGATGAGTCGATTGGCGGCCTGAGCGCCCGCAATCGGCTGCATGGATTTATCGACGAGGTCCGCATCGATGGCCTGCTCGCCCAGGTGCGCCTGCGTGTGGGCGATCAGTCGCTCACGGCCGTCATCACTTCCGACGCGGTTCGAGCGCTGAAGCTGCGGCGCGGCGACGACGCGCTGGCCATCGTCAAGTCGACCGAGGTCATGATCGCGCGGCCGGGAGAGTGGGACGCTCGTGAGCCGTCGGCCAGGAGAAAACGTTCGCGCCGTCGCTGAAGCTGCCTGTCGCGGGCCGGCTAAAGCCGGACACTACGTACGGCAGGCGCACCTAACGCACCACACTGCTCAGTGCGCCAGCCGCCGAAGGTGGCACAGGGCTTCAGCCCTGTCGATCTGGCGGCTGGCGGACCAGGACTAAAGTCCTGTGCCACATCACAGGCAGTTTTTTGAAACCGCTTCTACGTACTTCAGGCGCACCTGTCGCCATTGACCAATCCCACGACAATGCAGCAGACTCTCCAGCGATCTTCTCAACAGAACACCCATTGAACAGGAGGCATCCGGCATGAGATTCGGGGCTCTCGCTCTGTCAGCGGCGATGTGTGCGGCATCTGTGTATATGGGAGCTCAGGGGCGGGGCGGCACGCCGCCACCTCCGGCGGCCGATACGGTCGCACCCGACATCCCGGGCGTCGTCAAGGGCGGAACGACGGTGCAGCTCCTGAAAGACGGGCTGGACGGCACCGAAGGCCCGATCGCCTTGCCCGATGGAAGCGTCATCTTTTCTGAAATCAACGCCAACCGCCTGCACAAGATCGCCGTCGATGGCACCTGGTCGGTCTTCCTCGAGAACACCGGCGGCACGACCGGCGTGGCCTTCGATCGACAGGGCCGATTGTTCGCGGCCGTCGTGCCGTGGGGCTCCACGAAGTTTTCGATCATCTATCCGGAATCCGCGAAGAAAGTCGTCATCGACAATTACGACGGCAAACCGTTCGGCCGGCCGAACGATCTCACGATCGCGAGAAACGGCGGGATGTACTTCACCGATTCGGCCAGCCCGCAGCCGCGCCCGCCCGAAGGGCCGCCGCTCCCGGCGGGGTTCTACTACCTGCCACCCGGGGCGGCCAAAGCCACGCAGTTGCTGACCGATGTGGCTTTCCCCAACGGCGTCATCCTGAGCCGCGATGAAAAGGTGCTGTATCTGAACAACTCGGCCGGCGAGTACCTGATCGCGTTCGACGTGCAGGCCGACGGCTCGCTGACCAACCGCCGCAACTTCGCGAAGTACGACGGCATGAAGCCCAATGCCGCCGGCGCCGTGCAGAGCGGCGCCGATGGCCTGGCGATCGACAGCGAGGGACGTGTGTACGTCGCGGCCTCCAATGGTGTGCAGGTGTTCAACGCCCAGGGACAGTACCTCGGCACGATTCCCACGCCTCGACCACCGCAGAACCTGGCGTTCGCGGGCACCGACAAGAAGACGCTGTACGTCGTCGGGCGCGGGGCGGCATCCAAGGTGCAGATGATCGCGGCCGGCTTCAAGGATCGTCCGAAATAACGATGGCATGTGGGGCGGGTCTGCCACAACAGACCCGCCCCACCGACGCGCGATTTCCGTTCCGCCGCTGACGAAAACGTTCGTGCCCCCACAAATCAGGGGCGCAAATCGCACCACCCGGCCGCGATTTCACAGATTGCACGAAAATTGCACTCGCGCAGGAGCCCCCCTCCACAGGAGTCCGCCTACACTCCTGAACTTTAGAAAACGGGGTCGGGAGGGGTTTTCCTCAGATTTCTGGGAAAACCCCTCCCGACCCCGTTTTCGCCCGTTTCCCCCGGGAGGTCTCCATGCGACGAATCTCGACCGGCGTCACGTTTGTCGTCTCGGTCTTCGCGGTCTTCCTGCTGTCAGCAGCGCCCTCGTCGCAGGGACGGCAGGCCGGCCGATTCGACATCGAAGACATCGGCGCGCGCGAAGCGGTCGCACGCGAGATTCTCGTGAAGTTCCTGGAGCCTCCGCATCCGCTGCAGATTGGTCAGCTCGCGGTGGACGCCGATGCCGAAGGCCTGCAGCCCGTCGGCCGTACGGGTGTCATCCGCGTCACGTCGCGATCGCGCAGCGCCGCCGCGCTGCTGGCCGCACTCAGGAACCGTCGCGACCTCGCCTTCGTGGAGCCCAACTACATCGTCCATGCGTCTTCCGACCCGGGCGACACGTACTTCCCGCTGCTCTGGGGGCTCAAGAACACTGGACAGCCCGTCAACGGAGGCGCTGCAGGAACGGCCGGTGCCGACATCCACGCCGCCGCGGCGTGGGATCTGACCGTGGGTTCCGCGTCGAACGTGGTCGCCGTCGTTGATACAGGCATCGACTACACACACAACGATCTTGCGCCGAACATGTGGTCCGCCCCCGCGCCCTTTACCGTGACGATTCGGGGTGTTCAGATCACCTGCGACGCCGGCACCCACGGGTTCAATGCCATTGCCCGAACCTGCGATCCGATGGACGACCACAATCACGGAACGCACGTCGCCGGCACCATCGGTGCGGCCGGCAACAACGGCGCCGGGGTGGCCGGCGTGAACTGGGTGACCTCGTTGATGGGTCTCAAGTTCCTCGATTCTGCAGGCACCGGCAATATTGCCGATGCCATCGACGCCATGGACTTCGCGCTCCAGACCAAGCAGATCTTCGCGGCGTCCGGAGGCGCGAATATCCGCGTGCTCTCGAACAGCTGGGGCGGCGGCGATTTCTCGCAGGCGTTCCTGGACGCCATCAACGCGGCGAACGACGACGACATGCTGTTTGTCGCGGCGGCCGGCAACAACGGCCTCCCGAACGATCTGGTCCCGCAGTACCCGGCCAGCTACGTCGCGCCGAACGTCATCGCGGTGGCGGCGACGACCAATACCGATACGCGCGCGTCCTTTTCCAACTACGGGGCGAAGACGGTGCACCTCGGTGCGCCCGGCGTGAACATCCTGTCCACCATTCGCGGCGGCGTGTACGGGTTTTCGAGCGGCACCTCGATGGCGGCTCCTCATGTCTCGGGTGCCGCGGTGCTGACGCTTTCGCACTGCGCGCTGGACACGGCGGATTTGAAAACGGTGCTGGTCGACTCGGTCGATCCGGTTCCGGCGCTGGCCACGAGGACGATTTCGGGCGGGCGGCTCAACGTGCACAAAGCGCTGCTGTCGTGCTCCGATCCTCCGGGTGCGCCAACGAACCTGACCGCCATCGCCGGCGACGGACAGATCAAACTGACCTGGTCGGCCGCGGCCAACGCGGCCACCTATCGCGTGAAGCGGAGTGACGCTCCGGGCGGGCCGTACACGACGATTGCGTCCGGCATCAAGCCGACTCAGTACATCAACACCAACCTCACCAACGGCACCACGTACTACTACGTCGTGTCGGCCGCGAACATCCTCGGCGAGAGCGGCGATTCCAACGAAGCCTCGGCCACGCCCAAGCTGCCGGCCGACATGGATGTTTCGGCCTTCACCGCGCCTTCAACGGCCATCGCCGGATCGACCATGTCCGTGTCGGTCACGACCAAGAACGCCGGGATCGGATCGGCCGATCCATCGACGACGCGTTTCTTCCTCTCGACCAACGCTGTCTTCGAACCCACCGACGAGGTGCTTCAGGACGCACAGGCCGTTCCCGCGCTCGCGCCAGGGATGATGCTGACATCATCGGTGACCGTCGGCATTCCGTCGGACCTGCAGGCAGGAGCGTACTACCTCATCGCGAAAGCGGATGCCGACAACGTGCTGCTCGAAAGCAGCGAGTCGAACAACACCTACGCCCGCGGGTTTTCGGTCGGGCCCGATCTCGTCGTATCGAAGCTCACCGTGCCGTCAGCCGCCGCGCCGGGCGCGACGGTCACGGCGACATTCACGGTGCAGAACAGGGGCACGACTGGGGCACCCGCCTCGACGGTAGAGTTCTTCTGGTCCACCAACATTTCGCTCGATGCGGGCGACCCGAGCCTCGGCACCACCGGCGTCGGCTCGCTCGTGCCGAACGGCACGCAGTCTGGACAAATCGCGCTGCAGATTCCTCCGGACGTGACGCTCGGGACCTACTACATCTTCGCGATGAGCGATTCGGCCAACGTTGTCGCCGAGGCCAAAGAATCGAACAACGACACGCGCGCGTCGATCGACATCGGCGGCGATCTCGAGGTCTCGAGCCTTGTCGCACCGGCCGTGCTGGGTATCGGCATGCCCTTCACCGCCACCGACACGACGAAGAATGCCGGCGGGACGACAATTGGTCAGTCGGTCACCTATTTCTATCTGTCTCCTAATGCAGGCCTCTCGGCAGATGACACGTTCCTGGGAAGCAGGACGGTGGCAAGCCTCGGTGCCGGCGAAGCGAGCACGGTCATCACAACGCTGACCATCCCCGAGGACACACCGGCCGGCTCGTACTATCTGTTTGCGAAAGCTGATGGGCCGAATGCCGTGACGGAAACACAGGAGAGCAACAACACTGACATCAAATCGGTGAAGGTCGGCCCCGATCTCACGGTCTCGATTTCGTCGGTCACCTCGCCGGTGCACGCGGGGGCCACAACGGCCGTCAAGGATACGGTGACGAACAAGGGCGGCAACAACGCCGGGCCGTCCGAGGTGCGGTACTACTTCTCCACTAACACGGTCGTCGATGCGACCGACACGCTGCTGGCCGAAACGCGAGCGGTGGGTCTGCTGGTCCCGAATGGCACCAGCACGGCCACGACCCTGGTCACGATCCCTCCGGGCACCGCGCCCGGACTCTACTACGTGATCGCGCAAGCCGACGGCGCCGGATCTGTCGCGGAGAGTTCGGAGAGCAACAACACCTACGCGCGACAGATACGAGTCGACTGACGATCGCGATGGTCCATGGGCGATGGGCCATTGTCCATCGTCGATGGGCGTCTTCCGAACTCGCTGAGGATCGTTTCGAGCACCGGTAGCATCGCACCCGCCCGGCGCGCGCGGATGATGAAATCCCACAACGGCTCGAATTTCTTCCACCCGGCCGCGTACGCCAGATGCCGCGCACCGGCCAGCAGGTCGTCGTGTGCCGACGCCCCTCGCACGATGGACTTCCACCGATAGAACTCGCGGTACGCCCAGCGATATCCGTACTCCAGCTCCGCGGCGGCCATATGCGCGGGGCGGAACACGGTGTGCCGCGTGTCGTAGACGTCCCAGTCGTGAATCGTCACGCGCCCCTGTTCCGACATCCGCTTGTAGAGCGCCGTTCCCGGATACGGCGTCAGGATATGAAACGTCGCCGTCTCGATGCCGTGCTCGATCGCCCACTCGACCGTGCGACCGAACACCGAGCCGTTGTCGCCATCCATGCCGAAGACAAAGCTCCCGTTGATCATCACGCCGGCATCGTGCAGGCGCCGAATCGCCGCCGCGTAGTCACGGCGCATGTTCTGGTACTTCCGCTGCTCGACGAGGTTCTCCGGGTTGAGCGTCTCGAAGCCGACAAACAGGCTGCGCAGCCCTGCGTCAACGGCACGTTCGAGAAGGCCTGGCGCGAGCACCGCATTCACGGTGCCCGCCGCCTGCCAGAGCCGGCCCATACCGCGCATACCTTCGAAGAGCGCGGTGGCGAAGCGACGGTCGCCGAAGAGATGATCGTCGAGAAAGTACAGATGACGGCCGGGCAGGCGATCGATCTCCGCGAGCGCTTTGTCGACCGTCTGCGTATAGAAGGATCGCCCGCCCTCGAAGAAGGCATCCTTGTAGCAGAAGTCGCAGACGTGCGGGCACCCGCGCGACACGACGATCGAATTCGGAACGAGATACAGCTGCCGCTTGATCAAATCCCGGCGAATCGGCGGAAGATCCGCCAGCGTCCGCAACGTCGACTGGTACGCGCGCCGGGGAGAGCCTGCTTTGAAATCGGCCAGAAACCGCGGCCATGTGTCCTCACCCGGGCCGAGGAAGATCGTATCGGCGTGCGAGGCCGCTTCATCGGGAAGCGATGTCACGTGCAGGCCGCCCAGGGCGACGTGCGCGCCGCGGGCGCGGTAGTGGTCGGCGATGCGATAGGCACGATACGCCGAGGTGATGTAGACCTGGATGACGACGAGGTCGGGCGTGTCGTTCAGATCGAGCACCTCGACGTGCTCGTCCTGAACCTCCACATCGGCGTCATCATCGAGATAGGCCGCCAGCGTCGCGAGGCCGAGCGGCGGGAAGAGCGAGTACTTGATAGGACGGAAGAACGGGCTCGTCGCCTCGGTCAGCGCCGGCAGGATCATCTTGACCTTCATCGCGCCGCCTGCGAAATCACGAGCAGCGAAAGCTCCCGGTCCCTCGGTCCGTCGAGCTCGACGAAGAGCACCCGCTGCCATCGCCCGAGCAGCAGGTGGCCGCCGGTCACGTTGAGACACGCCGACGCCGGCAGCAGCAGGGCTCGACAATGGGCGTGACCGTTGGGCCGTTCGGCGTCGGTCACGTTCACGGTGCGTTCGGTCATGTCGTCGTGCCGGTATCGGCCCGCGCCCGGTGCGGCGGTTTCAAGAAGGGCCTGGAAATCGGTTAGCAGCAGCGGCTCGTGCTCGTTGACGACGACCGCCGTCGTCGTATGCAGGGTCTGCACGTTCAGGATGCCGTCGCGGACGCCTGCGTTCGAGACAAACCGGTCAAGGCGATCGGTCAGGTCGATGAATTCGGTGGGGTGCTTGCTTGTGACCTGCAGTCTGGCGTGACGACAGGCCGGCCGCCTTCGCAATTTCGCGCTTCGGCGAACCGCAGCGGAACTGAGCAGTGCCATCGATGTCCTCCACGAGAAGCATCGGTGGTCCGGCGCTGGAAGTCCTCAGCGAGTTGTGAGCCTTGTGTGAGATGTTGGTGACTGAGTGGCGCGGGGCTTCCGCCTTCGCGTAAAGCTACGGCGGACCACCATAGCCTTGGCGAAGGTGGTCAGCGCTGCCGGTGCGTAAGGCCGAGGGCGAGGCCGAAACCGAACAGCGCACTCTCGCCTGTCGCGACGAGCGCGGCCGTCAACGGGCCGAAGTCGGTCTCGCCGAGCAAGCGGCCGAGCGGGGTCAAGGTCGCCTGCGATCCGGCGGATGCCTGCGCGATGAGGTGAATCGTGCCTCCCACCAGAGGTCGTCCCGACAGCGCAATGCCGAGCGCGGCGATTCCGCAGGCGGCCGCGGTCACCACCGCGGTCACCAGTCGAGAGCTGCCACGCGGCGCCGCCATCCCACCCTCCGAGTGCAAGGTGGCAAGGGTGTAGCCAAGTCCCGCGGCGGCTCCAATCGCGAGACCTTCGATGCCGCCGCCAACGTCCAGGTTCACGCCGACGAGAGCGGCAAGGCTCCATCGGCTGATCCACTGGGCGGCCGATCCCGCGAGCCCACCTCCGGCCGCGGCACCGCAGACCAGCGCCACCGCGCGCCACGATCGCGCAATCGATTCGGCGACCGACAGCCCCGCGCCCACGCCCGCGCCGCCGAGCGCGCCGCAGGTTCCTCCGATCATGGCGAGCACCGGAACAACGGCAAGCGATGCGGCGCTGCCAGGCGCCGCCATGAGAATCAATGCGCCTCCTGTCCCGCCGACCACGCCCGCCAGACCGCCGCCAAGCGACGCGCTGGCCCATCGCACAGCGGCGAGGGCGGCCGCGCGGCGCAGGCGGAGGCCGACGAGCTCGCGCGCGGTCGCAAATGGCGCGGGCTCGCCGAGAATCGGGACCGCACCGGCTTCGGCGACATCCCACCGAGTGTCTCTCAGCAGCGCGCGCGCAAAGGGATGCCGCGGACGGGTGCCAAGACGCCGCAGCGCCTCGGCGGTGCCCAGGGCATGCAGCCGTTCAGCCGCTTCGCGCTGCTCCTCTTCCTCGTTCGCGTTGGCGGTACTTCCGGTCACCCGTTGCAGAAGGGCTTCGTACGGCTCTGGTGCCACAACGGACGGCGTCGTGTCGACGGCAGGCGCGGGTTGCGGTGGCTGCCACTCCGCTTCGTCATCTTCTTCAACGACGTCGGCGAACACGAAGCGGTATCCATGGCGAGACACCGTGCGAACGAAGCGCGGCTCTCGAGAATCGTCTCCAAGCACGCGACGGATTGTCCGGATGGCCTGGCTCAACGCGCTGTCCGACACGATGACGTCGGTCCAGATGCGGTCGAAGATGTCGCGCCGGTGTACGGCTTCGGCCCGCCGCTCGATGAGGAACAGAAGAAGGTCGAAATACCGGGGTATGAGCGGCTGCTCCTGCCCGTTGCGCAGGAGGAGCCGGCGGCGTGGCGAGAGCGTGAATTCGCCGAAGCGGTAGCAGGGCACAGATGGGAGACGCGTCACGGCCATCGTAACCCAAACCCGACTTCATCTCTTTGGATCTCTCCGGGCCACAACCTCTTTGACGGTCACAAGATCGAGGCTTACAATGCCAGACATCCTACGGGTTCTAGACATGCTCATGAGGGAGGCCGACATGAAGGGCGGGCTCGCGATTTACGTCCTTGCCGCAGTGATGGTGCTGTCGTCAGCAGTCTCAGCTCAGCAGTCGGCCTCGTCCGGGTTTGCGGGGCTGGTGACGGATTCATCGCAAGCCGCCATACCAGGCGCGACCGTCACGGTCACGAACGTGGGGACGAACGCGCTGCGCACAACCGTGACGGATGGTGAGGGTCGCTTCTCCATTCCCGCGCTGCCGCCGGCTACCTATTCCATCAAAGTCGAGTTGCAGGGGTTCCAGACCGCCGAGCTCCCGAACTTCGTGTTGCGACAGGGCGAGACCGCACGCCCGACGATTACGCTCGGCGTGGCGGCGGTCAGCGAAGCGATTACGGTGACGGGCGAATCGGCGCTGCTGCAGACGCAGAGCGCCTCGGTCGGGCAGGTGATTGGCGAGAAGCAGATCGAAGAGCTTCCGCTGTCGGGCCGCGGAGTCTTGTCACTGGCGTCGCTCTCCGCCGGCGTGACGCCGCGGAATTTCGGGCGCAATACCCAGTTCGGGCGGCGCAATCAGTTCATCACCGTCGAAGGCGGTCGCGACAGCTCGACCAACTACACGATCGACGGCGTGTACGTGCGTTCGCTGCGCTTCAACAACCTCTCGCTGAACCCGCCGATCGATGCCGTCCAGGAGGTGAGCCTGCTCCGGAACTCGTTCTCCACCGAGTACGGCCAGGGCCAGGCGGTCGTCTCTATCGTGACCAAGTCGGGCAGCAATCAGCTGCACGGATCGGCGTACGAGGTCGCCAGGAACGATCGGTTCGACGCGAAGAACTTCTTCGCGCCGACCAAGCCGGAATACACGCAGAATCAATTTGGCGGCACCGGCGGCGGCCCCGTGATGAGGAACAAGGTTTTCGTGTTTGGCGCTTACGAGGGTACGCGCACGCAGCAGGGGCAGCCATTCCTGGGGAGCGTGCCGAACCCGGCGTTGCTGGCAGGAGACTTCTCGTCGCTGGCGACGCCGATTCGCGATCCGCTGACGGGTCAGCAGTTCGCGGGCAACGTCATCCCGTCGAACCGGTTCTCGCACTTCGCCCGCACCATCACACCGACGATTCCCGTACCGAATTCGCCGGGCGCGAACAACTACACCATCATCAGGGACTTCGTGAACGACTCGAATACCGCGACCATCCGCTCGGACCAGACCCTCAACAACAATCACAGCCTGTTCCAGCGGTTCATGTACTACAACGGCACGCAGCTGCAGCCCGCGGCGTTCACCTCGACCGACCTGCCGCAGCGGGGCCGGAACCTCGCGATCGGACACACCTGGGTCCTCTCGTCCTCGTGGGTCAACGAGTTCCGCTTCGGCTACAACTACGCCTATCACCTGAACGCCCCAATCAGCCCGGAAGGGCGCAACTGGACGAACGACCTCGGCCTGGACAACCTCTCCGCGGCGACATTTCCTCTCGCGTATGGCCGTCCGAACGTGGCGATTTCGGGATTCAGCAACCAGGGGGAAGGGGGCAATACGCAGGGGGCCACCGAATACATCTACAGCGTGTCAAATGCCACCAGCCGGACGTTTGGCGGCCACACGCTCCGGTTCGGCGTGCAGGCGCAGTTCCGCAAGTTCGAGCACCTGACCGACAATTCCACGCGCGGCAACTTCACGTTCAACGGCATTTTCAGCGGCAACGCCATCGCTGATTACATTCTCGGCTATTGCTCCACCTGCGCCGGTGCGTTTGGCGCGTCGGGGGCGACGTATCATTCCCCCACCGTTGCGCCGTTCATCGATGACAACTGGCAGATCAACGAGAAGCTGACCGTCAACCTCGGCTTGCGCTGGGAGTATCTGGCGCCGTGGGCGGAACAGAACGGTATCGAAGCGGCATTCGACGCCGCAACGGGGAAGATCGGGTACAACGCCCTGCCGACCTCGATGCCCGCGGCACTGGTGCCGCTGGTCCATCAGCAGGAAGGCTATTTCCCCGACGGGATCCTCAAGAAAGACCTGAACAACTTCGGACCACGGCTCGGCGTGGCGTACAACCTGACGCCCCGGACGGTCCTGCGTGCCGGATTCGGCGTGTACTATGACAATCTCAACCTGAACGAGCTGCAGTTCACGCGCCTGATTCCCCCATACTACGGCCAGTTCTCGCTGAATCCCCCGGCCACCGCTCCGTTGCAGGTGGACAACCTCTTTCCGGATCTGAACAACATCCCGCAGTTCCCCGCGCCGTTCTCCCTGGACCCGGAGAATCGCTCGCCGTACACGCATCAGTGGAACGTGAACGCCCAGCGTAGTCTGGGGGCCGACTACATGTTCGAGGTCGCGTACACGGGCAGCCGCAGCCGGAGCCTGACCAAGCGATACAACATCAATCAGGCCGACTTCGGCACGACGCCGATCAACTCGCGTCTGCCATATCCGCAGTTCCAGCCGGCCATGTTGTATTCGGCGGCGATCGGGTACTGCCGATTTCAGCGGGCTCTCGCTTCGTCTCGAGAAGCGGTACTCCTCCGGGTTGTTCTTCCTCGCCAACTATCAGCTGTCGGAGAACCGGGACAACGGTTCGGGCGAGGTCGAGGCGAACGACACCGCGTTCAGGGCCGACTTCGATGCCGACGAGGGCCTCTCGCGTTACCATCAGCGCCACCGCAGCGCCTTCAGTTTCGGCTACGAGCTGCCGTTTGGCGACGGCCGGCGTTGGATGAACGACGCGGGTCCCGTCGGGTACGTGCTCGGCGAATGGCAGGTGTCGGGCGTCGTGCGCATCGGGAGCGGTTTCCCCTTCACGCTTTCTGGCACCAACGTCTGCCAGTGCGGGTCGTTCGTGCCGCAGCGCGTCAACTACGCGGCGGGCCGCGAAGACGACCGGGGGGAGGTCGACAATCCGTCGCAGACGCAGTGGTACAATCGCACGGCGTACGTGGTGCCGGCGTCGGGATTCCAGGGCACCGTCGGCCGTAATACGTTAATCGGTCCGGGCTCGAAAACGGTGGACATCTCTCTGGCCAAGCGCTTCGCCACGGGCGGCACATCGCGGCTCGAGTTCCGCTGGGACATCTTCAACCTGCTGAACGCGACGAACTTCGGACAGCCGGACGGCAACATCAGCAACGTGACGGCGGGGGTCATTTCCACCGCGGACGATGCGCGCCACATGCAGTTCGCTCTTCGTTTCGTATTTTGAGGGAGGCATCGATGACTCAGACTGTGACCCAGCGAGGCGTGAACAGACGCGACTTCATGTCCAGTGCGCTGGCCGTCGGCGGCGCGGCGATGGCGGCGGGCCTTGTCGGACCGTCAACCGCGTGGGGCGCGGTCACGCACCAGCCGCTCGACCCCGTGAACCCCGACATCCTCTTCGGGAGCACCAGCTCGCTCTGGAGCGGGGCGCGCGATCTCGAATGGGCCATCAAGCGAATCAAAGCGCTCGGTTTGCAGGGTATCGAGCCGTACGCCCAGCAGATCGAGAAATACCGGAGCAACCCGCTGGCGCTGAAGAAAATCTTCGACGACGCGGGGATCACGATGATCGACGTCTCGAATGGCGCGAAGGGCCAGTCGACCAACTTCATCGATCCGGCCGAGATCCCGAAAACGATTGAGACGCACGTCGCGTTCGCCCGCGACTTTCTCCAGCCGTTCGGGTGCACGCTGTGGAAGTGCAACATGGGCCAGCGTCCGCCCGGTGGCCCGACCGACGATCAGCTCAAGCGGCTGTCGGACACGCTCAATGAAATCGGGCGGCAGACGATCAAGATGGGCATCCGCATGGCGCCCCATCCGCACATCTGGGGCCCCATGGAACGCGAGAGCGACGTCCGGCGCGTCATGGAGCTGACCGATCCGAAGCTCGTGTGGCTCACGACCGACACCGGACACCTCACGCTCGGTGGGATGGACGCGGTGAAGATCATGAGCGACTACTTCGACCGCATCGCCGAGGTACATCTCAAGGACACCTACGCGAAATACCGCGGCAACACGACGACGCCGACGCAGGAATCGCACAAGGTTGCGAGCGTCTATCACAACATGGGCGGAGGCGGCGTCGACTTCCCTGCCGTCTTCAAGCTGCTTCGCGACCGCCACTTCAAAGGCTGGGCGATTTTCGACATGGACGGCCCGCGCAAGGGCGACGACGGGTTCGACGCCATCGGCGGCAATCTGGAGCTGGCGATCGATGACTACCTCGCGCACAACGTCAACTACATGCGCGTGATACTGGGGATCAAGCTGCCGCCGTTCTAGTCGCAGGGCGCTAGTCGAAAGTCGAAAGGCGCAAGTCTGGGGCGGGTTCTGGAACGATCAGGACCCGCCCTTATCCATATTGGGGTGGTTATGCGTAGTCGAATGATCATCGTCTGGCTCATGCTCAGTTCCGTTGTCGCGGCCCAGCAGCCGGGCAACCCGAGGCAACAGCCGGGCGCATCGATCACGATGTTTGCGCCCGAGCAGCACGATCTGTACGACGGTCATTACGTGCTCTCGGCCGCGCGCATCTACATGGTCGGAGGCCTGAACGATCCCGCGGGCTGGGATCACATGGACAACGACGCGAAGACCGTCAAGCCGGTCTCAGGGACGGCGGAGATCGACGTGAACGACCTCACGAACAATGGCACGTTCGAGGCGCGGCTCAAGATTCCCGAAGGCGATCTCATGCTGGCCATCGACAGGTTCAACGAGTTCAGCCCCTGCCAGAACGGCGGCATCGTCGGGTTCCTGCACGAGCACGGGACCGACTCGGGATGCGGCGACAACAACTGGCCGAAGACGTTCGTCTACCTCGCCGGCTGGGGATTCGGACATGCCACGCTGAACGGCAAGCCGCTGTACGAAAACTACGAGATGCACTTCATGGTCACACAGGGTATCCGCGATCGAAAAACGCTGCGCGTCAATTACCCGATGGCCAACAAGAAGCAGGCTGGCGGCGAAGTAAATCCGGCGACCCAGCAGATCGACTTCTACATCCGAAGCCCGCAGCAGAACCCGAAGAACAAGCCGAACCGCGAGGTGTTCCTGCACTTCTTCGGAATGGAAGTCACGTGGAAGTAGGAGAAAGTAGAAAGTAAAAAGTAGAAAGTAAAAAGTGGAAAGTCGCGAGTTCAAAGAGGCGAGACGAACGGGCGCCCGGCCCTGGCTTCCTGCACGGCTTTCATCAGGTCCGACACAATGCGCGGCTTGATGACGTAGCCGATCCCGCCAGCCGCTCTCGCGGCATGGACAAATTCTTCCTCGTCATGGACGGTCAGGAACACCACCGCAGCGGTCGAATGCGCTTTTCGCAGCAGTGAGGCGACCTCGAGGCCGGTCATGCCGGGCATCGAGATGTCGAGCACGATGACATCTGGCTGGAGCGACTCGGCCGCCTCGAGCGCCGTCGGGCCATCCTTCGCGGATCCGACGATGATGCAGCCGGGCGTCAGCACCGCCGCCGCGCGCGTGAGCACCGCCTCGTTGTCGTCGACAAGAAGAACCCGCACCGGCTGAGTGGGCACCCACCTGGTGACTTCTTCGACCATCGTCATACAGCTACCGATTTGCCCCCGGCCATCGCTTCGAGCGGCACATCGGCATCGATCCGCGTGCCGACGTCGGAGCCCGACGAGATCTCGAGCGTGCCGCCAAGCGCGTCCAGACGTTCGCGTATGCTGAGGAGCCCGAGTCCCTTGCCCCACGCCGAAGCCACGTCGAATCCCGTGCCGTTGTCGACGATCGTCAGCGCGATTCGTGTGGCGCTGCCGCCCAAGTGCACGTACACCGCGCCCGCGTTGCTGTGCTTGACGGCGTTCTGCAGCGCTTCCTGAACGATCCGGAACAGACACAGGGTGAGCTCGTGCGAAAGCGCGTGAGGCAGGTTCTCGTGCGTGATGTTGACGGAAATCCCTGTTTGCGAGAACTCGCGCTGAAGGCCGTTCAACGCGGGCACCAGGCCAATGAGCCGCAGCTTCGCGGGATGCAGGCGGAGCGACAGATCGCGCACGCTCCTGGCAATGCCATGCACCCGGCTCAGCGCGCCGCTGGCCAGGCCTCCGGCCGCTTCCCGCGTGTCTGTGCGCAGCAGTTCGAGATCCACGGCCAGCACGGCCACCTGCTGACCGATGTCGTCGTGCAGGTCTCGAGCAATCCGCGAACGCTCGTCATCCTGCGCATTCAGCAGCCTCGCGCCCAGATCGCGGATTCGGTCGAAGCTCGTCCGCAGCTCTTCCTGTTTCTCCAGCAGCCGCTGTTCCGCCTCCTGCCGTCTCGCTCCCTGAACCAGCAGCCCGGTGATGAGCGCCATCTGAACCATCAGCAGCAGCACCGCACCCACGATGTGAAGGCCGTACCGATCCCAGGCCGAAGGTTCCTTGAACCTGACGCGCACATCTCCGGCGACTCGCGTGTCGCTGATGCCCCAACGCCGCAGCTCCCGCCAGTCGACCTGCCTGACGTGCAGATTCGGCGAAACCACAGAAATCCCCTGAGGCAGCTCCCCTCGTAATACCCGGACGGCCAGCTCGCCGACCGCCTGCATCTCGGCCACCTGGTCTCTCAGGCTGCCCCCGACGATTCCGTGGTCCATCGCAGAATCGATCCAGCTGTACACCGGCGCCCGCGAGACCACCGTCATCCAGTCGAGGAACTCCAGCGTATGGAAGTTCTGCCCGTTGCGGTCTTGCTCGACGCTCAGGTAGTACACGATGGAGTGATCGGGCAGGGTCGTCAGCCTGGACTCGAGCTCCTGTTTGGTCAGACCCGTCAGATACGTGAAGGTCAACCGCGGTTCGAACGGCTTGAACTCTGCCCGCGCGATGGTCTCGAACGACGGCTCCGTCGATTCAGCACCGCTGACGACAAAGACGTGCCGCGTGCCGGGCTGCAGCTCGGTGGCCAGCCGCACGGTGTCGGCGAGGTCTGGTTCGGCCACGACACCGGTCGAGTGCGACGGGCGTAGCAGCGGCCGGCTGGAGAAAAAGACGACCGGCGTCTCCGGAAACAGGATGTCGCGATTCTTTTCGATGAAGGCGACGGTGGCATCGCCGAACGCGATGACGAGATCGAAAGTCTGCCCCTCGTATTTCAACCGCAGGAAATCGCGGAGGGCCGGAGCGTAATCGGTGTGGAACCTCGACCGGTCGAGAAATTCCGAGTAGTAGTCCACGCCGCCTGGAACGTTGTTTCTCAGGATCCGTGGCAGCTGCGTTTCGCCGACGTCGGCAGCCGGCACGTCTCGCCTGAGGGAGTAGAGCACGAGGACCTGCTTCGCGCTGTCCGACGCCCTGGCCGTGATGGGAAACAGGAAGTTGACCGCCAGGGCAGCCAACAGCCACCGTCCGAGCCGAGGGTGTCTGGGGGAGATCCGCATCGCCTGAAGATCGCGGACTCGTGGAGCAAGAATACGGCCGTCACACAAGGGCCCGTCTGGCGCGAAAACCCTCAGCAAACGCACGAGACACACCCCGAGCGGGCCATTTCAATACGGAATGTCGTGCATCCTACGAAGGTTACCCGGGCTCTCAGGGCGTGGCAGGCAGGGCGATCAATCCGAGCGGTACGGCTCGCCAGTTCTTCCATTGCGACAACCCGGTGCGCCCGCGTACGGCAAGCTGGCTCGACAGCCCGCCATCGAGCATCATCGCCCGGCGGCATCCCAGCGATTTCATGAGCGCCGCCATCTCCGGAACCGTCGGGCCCCACGGCACGGTTTCACCAGGCCGTCCGACGGCATCGAAGCGCGTAATCACCACGACGACCGAACCGTCGGGCATCAGTCCCAACGCCAGCCGCGAGTCGCGATGCGAGAGATCGACGCCTCGGCCCGCCGCCTGAAGCTCCCACGGCAGCCGACCGTCGCCGACGAGCAATGCGGGGTAGGACTGAAACGCCTGGGTGGCTGTCGATCGGATCGCCGGAAGTTCGTCCGGCGTCGCAAGCGAGACCCTTCCGCCGCGATCGACGACAAACGCCATCCCGAGCGAACCAGAGCCGGGCGGCTGCGATTCGACGCCGTCACGCACCAGCCATCCCCACGGCGCGCCCCCGCTGAACTGGCCCGCGTTGAAGGCGACCACACCGGCTTCCGGCATGCGGTCCACGGTCCACGCGCCGACCATCCCGTAATCGCGCGAGGCGTGATCGAGGGTGAACCGGACTTTTGAAGGATCGAGCCGGATGGCGATCGCGCGTACCGGTGCAAGCGGCCCGGCCGAGGCCATCGGCGCCTCGGCCTGCCAGACCCCGGGAGCGACCATCTGCCAGGCGGCGCTGAGCGCGACGGCAAGGCTGACGGCAATGAACGTCACTGCTGCGCGTCGAAGATGGCGTTCATCAGCGCCATCACACCCGAGCACCCCTGCGTAAGGGCGTCGGCCTCGTCCTGGCGGAAGACGTAATCCTGTCCCGCACCGCGAATCTTGACGACGCTCATTTTCTCCGTGCCGACGGTGATCGTGGTTGGCGTCAGCGGTGCCTTCTCGGCCAGCTTGCCGCAGAACACGGGGCCGCGCTCCTTCAGCATCCCGTAGGCCCGTGCGAATGGGCGCACAATCACGGCCTGCGGCGCCTCCGGCGGGGGCGCCTTGTATCCCGGCGGCATGGCGAGATCGGACGCCTCCGCCTCGATCTGGCGCAACCGCTCGGCACGCGAGCTCTCCACTTTCTGCGGATCCACGCCGCACTTCTTCTCCACCAGCGCGCCCATGTCGGCGTACATCTGCTGCTGCCGTTTCATCATCTGTTCGACGGGAAGATTCGCGCTCGAATCGGCAGCGTCCTGTATGAGCTTCATCAGTTCCGGCGACGTGGCAGCACTCTGCGCGCACGCCTGATACTGTTCGCGCGTCTGGAGCGACGCCAGTTGCTTCCTGAGCGCGTTGCGCTGGGTCACTTCGTGCTGCAACCCTTTCTGGAACCGTCCGAGCTGATCCTGCGTGATGAAGACAATCGCGGGATCGGCAAACGGGTTTTGGGTGGAGCCGGTCGCCTCCGGAGCCCGTGGATCTTTTTCTGCCGTTTTCTCCTTGGCTGCCTCTTTGGCCTTTCTCATGAGCCCGCCAAGCTGGGCCTCGACAGGACTCGCCACCGAGAGGGCCGCACAAACGCCAAAGCACACGCCGAGCGCCGACAACCGTCGAGCTCCCATCGCCACACCTCCGTCAATCGAACCGACTGCACCGGAAAGGAACGGACGGCATGGTATCATCCGCGCCACTTCCCCGCCAGAAGGTAAGTTTGTGCATACGATAGCCAGCGAGGGCTTCCCATGAGCATCGGCATGCGGGCATCAGCCATAATCTGTGCGACTGTCGCGATGACGCTCGTGACGTCCGCGCAGGCACCGTCCACATTGAGCGAACGGATCGGCCACACCGATCCGAGCCGCTACCGTCTGAGCCGCTCGCACGGCAGCGAGGGGGACATGGCGTGCATGACGCTCGTCCCCCGCAACGCGATTCCGCTGTTGAATTTCGTCCACCGCTGCCAGATCACCGCGCCCAAAGGTGGCGTCGGCCATCACTTTCACAATCGGAACGAAGAGATGTTCGTCATCTTCGACGGTGAGGCCGAGTTCACGATCGACGGCCGGGCTGCCCTGTTGAAAGGCACAGTCGGAGCTCCGGTACGCATGGGTCACTCACATGCGATCGTCAATCCGACCGATCGGCCCGTGGAGTTCATGAACATCAACGTGGCCACCACGAGCGGCGAGTACGACGCGTTCGATCTGCAGGACTCGCGCGTCGGTGCGCCGAAAGATCCCATCCCGGTCTTCATGACGATGCGGCTCGACGAGAAGCTGATGGGCCCGAAAGGCACGCTGCAGGGCTACCGAGGCGGCAAGGGCACCGTGAAGTATCGCCGCGCGCTGCCCCCGTCGGTCTTTCTCAGCAACTGGAGCTACATGGACCACCTCATCGTCACGCCGGCGGGCTCGGAGGGATTGCACAAGCATCCGGGCGTCGGCGAGGTGTACTACGTCCTCAACGGCAGCGGTGAGGTAACCGTCGGCGGCGAGACCGCTGCGATCCGCAAGGGCGACGGTGTGCCGATTCTTCCCGACCAGCCGCATTCGATCGTCAACAACGGGACGGCGGATCTCGAGCTGATGATCATCGGCATCGCGATCGAAAAAGGAAAGCTCGACACCGTGGAGTTGAGCAAATGATGACGCGCCAGATTCGATCGCGCATCGCGTCGGCGCTGGCGCTCATGGCCCTCGCGACGGTGATGCTCGCCGCGCAGCGAGGCGGCATGGCGCGCGCGCTGGATATCTACTGGATCGATGTCGAGGGCGGCGGGGCGACGCTCATCGTGTCGCCGTCCGGCCAGTCGCTGCTCGTGGACACCGGCTGGCGCCGGGACGACCGCGACGCCCGGCGTATCCACGAGGTGGCAACCAAGGTGGCGGGGTTGAAGAAGCTCGACTACCTCCTGATCACCCACTTTCACGCCGACCATGTCGGCGGCGTAGGCGCGCTGTCGAAGCTCATCCCCATCGACCACTATCTCGATCACGGAGACACGGTCGAGAACCGCCCGGGCCCGGCGGCCGACGAGTGGGCGATCTATCAGGAAGCCTCGAAGGGCAAGCGCGCGCAGCCAAAGCTCGGCGACAAGATTCCGCTGCAGGGGCTCGACATCACGATTGCGGCGACCAACGGCGAGCTGATTGCCGCACCGATTAACGGCGGCGGCCCGAACAGTTCCCCGCTGTGCGCGAACCCGGAGCTGAAGAAGCCGGACAACAGCGAAAACGGCCGGAGCCTCGGATTCCTGTTGCAGTACCGGAAAGTTCAGATTCCTCGATCTCGGCGACCTGACATGGAACAAGGAAATCGAGATGGTCTGTCCGGTGAACCGGCTCGGCCGGATCGACCTCCTGCAGGTGAACCATCACGGTATGGATCTCTCAGGGGCACCGCCATTCGTGCATTCGCTCGGGGCTCGCGTCGCCGTCATGAACAACGGGCCGCGAAAAGGCGGCATCGGCAGCTACCTCGACGTCGTCAAGGCCGCCCCCGGGCTCGAGGACCTCTGGCAGCTTCATCTCTCGCTCGTGACCGAGCGCGAGCGCAACACCAGGGATGATTACATCGCGAACTTCGAAGAAGAAGCGGCGTGCACGGGGCACTACCTGAAGGCGTCGATCGCCGCCGACGGCCGGTACACGATCACGAACAGCCGCAACAACGTCACCAGAACCTACACGTCGAGGTGAACCACGCGGTTCTACGTTCTGGGTTCCAGGTTCTGGGTTCGCGGTGGCGCCTCGACGTCCGCGCGCGTCTTCTAGAATCGGAATGGCGTATTCGCGTAGTACGTAGTGTCCGGCTTTAGCCGGACCGTCATGAGGTCGCTCGATCGAGCGCGCGTTATTTCCAGAAAAGATGGCGTACTGGATCCAACGCCCTCCGCGAACCCAGAACTGAGAACATAGAACCTAGAACCCCGAGCGACAAGCTACCAAGTGAACTGGTAGATCGGGACCGTGGCGATACCGGGCTCCGGACGGAGCGGATCGTAGTTCTTGTACTTCTCAGGGATGGCGGTCCACGCCGTGTAGACCGAGCCACCAAACAGGTACCGCTTCTCTCCTGGTTTGGCCTGCGGCTTCTTCTGTGGGTCTGAAAAGATCGAGTACGCGCGTTCGGGCTCGGCCGGCCCCGAACTGTCGGCGCGCGGCACGTATTCCTCGAGTCCATCACCGTCGACATCCGCTCGGATCCAGTCAACGTGCAGAAGACGGTGGTAGGTGCGATCGGCCACCATCGCTCGAATCTGAGCGTTGAAGCGATCGACGATCGACTTCGCTTGTGGATGCGTGCGCCGCACGGCCAGGTGCAGCGGGCGCGTCAGCAATGAGACTGTGCCGATCTGCAGCCTGATGCGTGCCTGGTCGGCATGGTGGTCCACGATGTACTGGACGACGATCTCGTCCATCAACGTGTAGTCGGCCTCTCCGTTGAGCAGTTGCCGGAGACTGTCCTCCTCGCTGCGCGACGGCACGAACGTGATACCGGCATTGTCGAGGGCAGCACCGTATGCGTAGCCTTCGACGATGGAGACACGTTTGCCTTTGAGGCCGGTGAGCGCCGCGGCGGATACGTCGGCACCCGTTCGCCCGACGAGGATGAGCCGATTCTCGAGATAGGGCTGCGAGAAGAGCAGCGCGCGCTCGCGCGCGGGATCCCTCCATGCCGCCGCGCTTCCATCGAACGACCCGCTCAGCAGGGCCGGCGTGTACTTCGCCGCATCCACGATGAGCGTCTGCGACGTGACGCCGATGCGGCCGAGCGCCGCCTCGACCAGATCGAGCGCGAAGCGAGACTGCCCAGCCTCGTTCGTGAACGGCGGCCACGCGGTCGACACCAGACGCAACTGGGTCGTTTGTGCAAACGCGGCCAGCGAGGCGACGGCGATCACGAACGCACCGGCCGCCATTCGGCGAAATCGCTTCATGGTCATATCTTCTTCGTTTTTCCTGCTCTAGTTTGTCACGAGATATCGTGAGCCAGCCGACAGTCATCCGGCAAGGGAGTCTGGCATATCGTGTGCACTCCGGCCTGGCCGCCTATGTCAAAAGCCGACAAGCTAAGCCGAGCGTTCCGGGTCACCGACGGACGACATTTTCGCTTGAAAGACATCGACCCCGGCGATACCGGAAGCCTGACGTCCCGCGAGCAGGCCGGGACGTGGCTGCAGCGTGGGGTCGACAGGCTGCGCGAGCTTGAAGACAAGTTGTACGCGCAGGATCGCTATGCGGTGCTGCTGATCTTTCAGGCCATGGACGCGGCCGGGAAGGACGGCACCATCAAGCACGTGATGTCCGGCGTCAACCCGCAGAGCTGCCAGGTCTACTCCTTTAAGGCCCCGTCGACAGAGGAGCTCGACCACGACTATCTGTGGCGGACCAGTCGTTGCCTGCCCGAGCGCGGGCGCATCGGGATCTTCAATCGCTCGGTACTACGAGGAGACCCTGGTCGTACGCGTGCATCCGGAGTATCTGGAGCGTCAGCGAATCCGCCAGACAACTGGTGACCAGACGCATCTGGAAAGAACGGTTCGAGGACATCAACGCGTTCGAGCGCTACGCCACGCGAAACGGTATCGTAATTCGCAAGTTCTTCCTGCACGTGTCGCGCAAGGAACAGAAGCGCCGGTTTCTGGAGCGGATCGAACAACCTGACAAGAACTGGAAGTTTTCGGCCGCCGATGCCAGGGAGCGCGCGCTCTGGGGCCAGTACATGCGCTGTTACGAGGACATGATTCAGAACACGAGCTCATCAGACGCGCCCTGGTATGTGGTGCCGGCCGACCACAAATGGTTTACGCGCCTGGTCGTCGCGGCGGCTGTGGTCGAAGCGCTCGAGGGGCTGGACCTGAAGTTTCCCAAAGTCGATCGCGCCAAGCGCAAGGAACTCAAAGCGGCGGAGGCCATCCTGCGCGGCGAGTGAAGCCGCCGTGGCCCACCCACGATCCCGGCACCCGCGGATCAGGATTTCGGGGGGTAGCGCTTCAGCAGATCCCGCACGCCTTCGCGCAGGAGCGCCTCGCGCTTCTTCATGTCGATGCCGATCTTGATGTTGGCCTGGGCATACCCCCGCCAGACCACCGCGTCGTTCGCGCTGAGATCGATGACGAGCGATCCCTGGTTCATCATCTCGAGCGATTGGGTGGACGCCAGAAACGGCGGGAGCCCCCACACGGAGGATCCCGGCAGAAACTGCCCGATCGTCTGCGCATTGCTGCCGGTCGATAGCAGCAGAAAATATGTGACGAAGACGTCGGGGGCGCTCGTTGCGGCTTTCAGCCCGCGCTGCGTCATCTGGGCCTCGACCTCGCTCATCAGGACCGGGTCGACCCGCTTCTGCATGGCTTCCGGGTCATCGTCGGGCGTGCGGGCCATGATGACCTTGCCCGGGCCGTCCGGCTTCCAGCCCCAGGTGCGCACCTCCTTGAAGTTGAATGCTTTGTCGAAGCCGACTTTGACGTCGACGGCGAGCGCGGTCTGAACGGCCAAGGCGACGGCGGTCGCCACCAGCCAGGCACTGACTTTCGGTTGCGTCTTCAGCATGATGTGTCCTTGGGTGGTTCCGCGTTTCGGTGATGCCATCACAGTATTTCGTGACTTCGGCATCTTTTCAACGTCGATTCGACCGCGCGCCCTTGCATTATCGCAAACATGAGAGCAGACCGGCGCCATCCGATATTTCGGAGATGGCCGAAATCGGCAGCGTCCTGCGCGTCGCGATAAGCACGTTCCCCGCCAGAAACGCCGAAAAATCCACCACTTCACGCAGATTAACGACGGCCGCGCGTTCGGCACGTTCCCTGCTTTGACGCGCCGCCAGCAGGACCTGCATGCCAATCGCGTTGCATCACGAGGGCGACACCACCTATCGGCTGGACATCAGCGGTCAGCTGTTGAAAGCGGACTGGCGCCAATGCGAGTCCGCATTGGCGAGCGAGCTTCAGCGGGTGGGCTCGATCAAGCTGCTGTGCGTGCTGAAAGAGTTCGAGGGGTGGGAGCCGACCGAAGACTGGAGCGATCTCGCGTTTTACGTGAAGCACGGCGACGCGATCGCGCGAGATCGCGATCGTCGGGCCAGGAGCGATGGCGCGACGAGATGCTGATGTTCGCGGCCGCCGATCTTCGCAAAGGGCCGGTGGAATTCTTTCCCGAAGACCAACCTGGCCAGGCGCGTGCCTGGCTGTCTGCCTGAATCTCGAAGGGTGATAGTCCTCTGTCATTCCGGATGATCTCCGGTACTCTCGGAGTGCTCTTACGAAAGGGCTGGAGCGAACTGACAAACATGCCAAGCCAGGCGGCGGATCACGATAGACGGAAACGAGGCCGCCGCGTCGGTCGCGTACCGGGCGAGCGAGACCATCGCGATCTACCCGATCACGCCCAGCAGCACGATGGCGGAGCTCTGCGACGAGTGGGCGAGCCGCAGGATGCCGAACCTCTGGGGCGCCATCCCCGAGGTGGCCCAGATGCAGTCGGAAGCGGGTGCGGCCGGCGCGGTCCACGGCGCGCTGCAGGCCGGCGCGCTCTCGACGACGTTCACCGCGTCGCAGGGCCTGCTCCTGATGATCCCCAACATGTACAAGATCGCCGGCGAGCTGACGCCGTTCACCATGCACGTGGCGGCGCGGACGCTCGCCACGCACGCGCTGTCGATCTTCGGCGATCACTCCGACGTCATGGCCTGCCGCCAGACCGGTTTCGCGCTGCTGTGCTCGAACTCGGTGCAGGAAGCGCACGACATGGCGGCGGTCGCGCACGCCGCGACGCTCGAGTCGCGCATTCCCTTCCTGCACTTCTTCGACGGCTTTCGCACGTCTCACGAGGTCGCCAAGATCGAGGAGCTCACCGACGACGACCTGCGCGCGCTGATCTGCGGAGCCGCTGATCTACGCGCATCGCCAGCGCGGGCTGACGCCCGACCGGCCGGTGCTGCGCGGCACGGCCCAGAACCCCGACGTGTTCTTCCAGGCGCGCGAAGCGGCGAACGGCTTCTACGACGCCTGCCCGGACGATCGTCGAGCGCACGATGCAGAAGTTCGGCGGAGCTGACGGGCCGGCGCTACGGGCTGTTCGAGTACGTCGGCCATCCGGAGGCCGAGCGGGTGATCGTGCTCATGGGATCGGGCGCCGAGACGGCGCACGAGACCGTCGACCACCTGGTCGGCGCGCGGCGAGAAGGTCGGCGTGCTGAAGGTCCGGCTGTATCGTCCGTTCGTCAGCGCGGCGTTCCTGGCCGCGCTGCCGAAGAGCGTCCGGCACCTCGCGGTCCTCGATCGGACGAAGGAGCCGGGCGCGCCCGGCGATCCGCTGTATCTCGACGTGATCACCGCGCTCGCCGAGGCGCAGGCCGAAGGGCCGCTCGCCGTTCGCCGTCCCGCCGCGGGTCATCGCCGGGCGCTACGGACTGTCGTCGAAGGAATTCACGCCGGCGATGGTGAAGTCGGTCTTCGACGAGATCGGCAAGGCGAACCCCAAGCGCCACTTCACCATCGGCATCGTCGACGACGTGACGCACACGTCGCTGCCGTGGGACCCGTCGTTCCGGACCGAAGTCGGCGGACGTGTCGGCGTCGGTGTTCTACGGTCTGGGCGCCGACGGCACGGTCGGCGCCAACAAGAACTCGATCAAGATCATCGGGCAGGAAACCGATCTCTTCGCGCAGGGCTATTTCGTCTACGACTCGAAGAAGTCGGGCGCGATCACCATTTCGCACCTGCGCACGAGCAAGCGGCCGATCCGATCGGCCTACCTGGTCGATCGCGCCGGCTTCGTCGCCTGCCACCAGTTCGAGTTCGTGGACAAGATCGACGTGCTCGAGCACGCGGCGCCGGGCGCGGCGTTCCTGCTGAACGCGCCGTTCCCGACCGACCAGGTGTGGGACCACCTGCCGAGGGAGATGCAGGAACAGATCATCGAGAAGAAGATCCGGTTCTTCGCGATCGACGCCTACGATCTGGCGAAGCGCGCCGGCATGGGCACGCGCATCAACACGATCATGCAGACGTGCTTCTTCGCGATCTCCGGCCTGCTGCCGCGCGACGAGGCCATCAAGCACATCAAGAAGGCGATCGAGAAGACCTACGGCAAGCGCGGTCCGGAGGTCGTGCGCCGCAACTGCGAGGTCGTCGATCAGGCGCTCGCGCACCTGCACGAGATCCCGGTGCCGGCGGCGGTGAACGCCGCGCCATTCGCGTCCGCCGCTGGTGTCGGAGCAGGCGCCCGACTTCGTGCAGAAGGTCACCGCGGTGATGCTGGCGGGCAAGGGCGACCTGCTGCCGGTGAGCGCGTTTCCCGGTCGACGGCACGTGGCCGGTGGCGACGGCGAAGTGGGAGAAGCGCAACATCGCGCTCGAGATTCCGGTGTGGGACTCCAAGATCTGCATCCAGTGCAACCAGTGCGCGCTCGTCTGCCCGCACGCGGCCATCCGCGCGAAGGTCTACGACGACGAGCGCGCTCGGCGGCGCGCCGCCGACGTTCAAGTCGACGCCGTACAAGGGCAACGAGCACAAGGGCAAGCAGTTCACGATTCAGGTCGCGCCGGAGGACTGCACGGGCTGCAACCTGTGCGTCAACGTCTGCCCGGCGAAGGACCGCACCAACCCGAAGCACAAGGCGATCGACATGCATCCGCAGGCGCCGCTGCGCGAGCCCGAGCGCGCCAACTACGACTTCTTCCTCAACCTGCCCGAGCTGGATCGCACCGAGCTGACGCGAAGTTCGATCACAAGAGCTCGCAGTTCCTCGAGCCGCTGTTCGAGTACTCGGGCGCGTGCGCGGGCTGCGGCGAGACGCCGTACCTGAAGCTGCTGACGCAGCTCTTCGGCGACCGGCTGCTCATCGCCAACGCCACCGGCTGCTCGTCGATCTACGGCGGCAACCTGCCGACGACGCCGTACACGACCAACCGCGACGGCCGCGGACCGGCGTGGTCGAACTCGCTGTTCGAGGACAACGCGGAGTTCGGGTTCGGCTTCCGGCTGGCGCTCGACGCGCACGTCGCGGCGGCGCGCGGCGCTCGTCGCAGCACCTCGCGCCGCAGGTCGGCGACGGCCTGGCGACGGCGCTGCTCGACGCGGATCAGTCGAACGAGGCCGGCATCGCGGCGCAGCGCGAGCGCGTCGTCGCGCTGCGGCGACAAGCTCGGCGGCGCTCGAGCACGCGCCGAGGCGCGCCGGCTCGAAACGCTCGCCGACTACCTCGTGAAGAAGAGCGTGTGGCTCGTCGGCGGCGACGGCTGGGCGTACGACATCGGCTACGGCGGCCTCGATCACGTGCTGGCGAACCGGCGCGACGTCAACATCCTGGTCATCGACACCGAGGTGTACTCGAACACCGGCGGCCAGGCGTCGAAGGCGACGCCGCTCGGCGCGTCCGCCAAGTTCGCCGCCGCGGGCAAGCCGGTCGGCAAGAAGGACCTCGGCCTGCTGGCGAACATGTACGGCCACGTCTACGTCGCGAGGGTCGCCTTCGGCGCGAAGATGGCGCAGACGGCGCAGGCGTTTCGTCGAAGCGGAGTCGTACCACGGGCCGTCGCTCATCATCGCCTACAGCCACTGCATCGCGCACGGCTACGACATGGCGCAACGGCGTGGCGCAGCAGAAGCTCGCGGTCGACTCGGGCGTCTGGCCGCTGTATCGCTTCGATCCGCGCCGGATCGTCAAGGGCGAGCCGCCGCTGCACCTCGACTACGGGCCGCCCAAGGCGAAGGTCGCCGACTACCTGCGCAACGAGTCGCGCTTCCGGATGGTCGAGCGCGCCGATCCCGGCCCGCTACAAGGCGTTCGTCGCGGAGTCGCAGGCGGCCGCCGAGCGGCGCTACGCCGTGTACTCAGCAGCTCGCCGGGCATCACGGTGCCGGCGTTCGAGGCGGCACGCCCGACGGCACCGACACGCCCGTGGAGCCGACGAGCAAGGAGAAGTGATGGACCTCAGCACGACGTATCTCGGGCATGCGCCTGCCCCATCCGCTGATCGTCGGCGCCGGGCCGCTCGGCGACGACCTCGACACGGTCAAGGCGCTCGAAGACGCCGGCGCCGCGCTGCTCGTGCTGCGCTCGCTCTACGAGGAGGAAATCACCGGCGAGCAGATGGACGCGTTCCTCAACATCGAGAGCCACAGCGACTCGTTCGCCGAGGCGGGCAGCTTCGCGCCCGAGCCGACTCATGGCGCTCGGGCCCGACGAGTACCTCGAGCATCTCCGGCGGGTCAAGGAGGCGGTGCGGCATCCCGGTCATGGCGTCGCTCAACGGCGTCACGCCCGGCGGCTGGATCGCGTACGCGCAGCTGCTCGAGCAGGCCGGCGCGGACGGCCTCGAGCTGCACATCTATCACGCCGCCAGCGACATGACGATGAGCGCGGCCGAGGTCGAACGGCAGGCGGTCGAGATCGTGCGCGAGGTGAAGCGCGAGCCTGCGCATTCCGGTCGCCGTCAAGCTCGCGCCGCTGCTACACCGCCTTCGCGCACTTCGCCAAGGCAGCTCGACACGGCCGGCGCCGACGGGCTCGTGCTGTTCACGCGCTTCCACCGGGTCGACATCGACGTCGAGGAGCTCGAAGTCGTCCGCTCGCTGCCGCTGTCGGATTCGTCCGAGCTGCCGCTGCGGCTTCGCGGCACGGCCGCGCTGGCCGGACGCGTCAAGGCGTCGATCGCGATCACCGGCGGCGTCCACACGGCGCTCGACGTCATCAAGGCCACGATGGCCGGCGCGCACGCGACGCAGATGGTCTCGGCGCTGCTTCGCCACGGCCCCGGCCACCTGCGCACGGTCCGCCGCGAGATCGAGGCGTGGATGCAGGAGCACGAGTGGGACTCGCTCGACGAGATGCGCGGCAACATGAGCCTCGAGCGGATTCCCGATCCGGCCGCCTACGAGCGCGCGAACTTCCGAATGGCGCTGAGATGACAACTTCAACGAGAGGGTGGTCATGCAACATCGTCTGTGGCTAGCGGCCACGTGTCTTCTCGCGGTCGCGATTACGGTGCGTGTGGCGGGTGCGATTCCGCCGGCCCGCGCGGGTGACTCGCCGGCCGCTCGGCAGGCGCCGGCACCGGCTCAAGCCCCGGCGACGGCCTATGTCGGAAGCGATACGTGCACGACGTGTCACACCGATCTGGAGGCCACGCTCAAGGGATCCAAGCACGCGCAGGTGAAGAACCCGCGCTCGCCCGCCGCCACGCAAGGCTGCGAAAGCTGTCACGGGCCCGGCCAGGCGCATGTGGACGATGACGCCAAAGGGAACATCCGGAAGTTCGCGCAGATGAAGCCGGCCGAGATCAACCAGTCATGCCTGACGTGCCACAACCGCGGCGACCACGCGGCCTGGGAAGGCAGCGCGCACGACCGGCGCGATCTCTCGTGCACGACCTGCCACAGCGTCCACAGTCCGAAGTCGCTCGCAGCACCAGCTGGTCAAGACGACCGAGACGGACTTGTGCGCGACGTGCCATCGCACACAGGTCACCAAGACGGAGCGCGCGGTCGCGCACATGCCGGTGCGTGAAGGCAAGATGTCGCTGCTCGTCGTGCCACAGCCCGCACGGCTCGATCAGCAACGTCAAGGCGCTGAAGGTCGGCAGCTCGATTGCCGAGAGCTGCATGAGCTGCCACACCGAGATGCGCGGGCCGATGCTGTGGGAGCACGCGCCGGTGAAAGAGAGCTGCGCGACATGCCACGATCCGCACGGCTCGTCGAATGACCGCATGCTCGTCGTGCGCATGCCGATGCTCTGCCAGCGATGCCACGTCGCCACGAGGCACCCGTCGAGCATCTACGACAACGCGGCGATTACGGTGAACAAGAGCAACCGGATGTTCGGACGCTCGTGTGTGAATTGCCATTCGAACGTCCACGGGTCGAACCACCCGTCCGGACAGTTCTACATGCGCTGACGGAGACGACATATGAAACCTCTTCATCTTGTCCCCATCGTCTCCATGCTCGTGATCGGCGCGCCGGCAGCGGCACGGGCCCAGGTGCTGACGCCCGCGCAGGCATCGCCGAAGCCTGCTGCGCAGGCGGCGCCGGCGGCGGCCCCGGACGTCGAGGTACCCGGCAGCCTGTTCGACGAGGCGCCGAAGCAGCTCCTGCTCGGCGGCCGTTTCAGTCACATATCGGGGGATCAGGCACGGTACCAGCGCTACCAGGATCTGCGGAGCGGCCCGCTCTTCACCGGAGCGCGGTACGCGCGCGAAGCTCCCGACGGGCTCTGGCTGTTTCGCGCCGCGGCCGACAACGTCGGCTGGCGCGATCAGCGCTTCGCCGCGACCTACGAGCAGCCGGGCCGCTTCGACTTCTCCGGCCTGTGGGATCAGATCCCGCAGTTCTACAGCGTCGATACGAAAACGCCGTACACAGACGCACGGAGAGCCCGCTGCCGCTCGACGACACGACGCAGCGGCAGATTCAGAACGGCCAGGCCACGCTCTCGGCGTGGGCGCCGCTGGCGACGCAATTCGACCTGCGCGAGCACCGCAATATCGGCAACATGAGCGTGTCGGTCACGCCCCTGCCGTATCTCGATGTGAAGGCCGCGTTCACCACGACCAAACACGGCGGCGAGCTGCCATGGGGCGCCAGTTTCGGATTCGGCAACGACGTCGAGGTCGCCCTGCCATACGAGTCGCGGACGAACGACTTCACGATCGGCACCGAGTGGACAGGCCGCCGGGGCATGATGCGGCTGTCCTACAACGGCTCGTGGTTCAACAATCAGGCGGACACGCTTGTCTGGGACAGCCCGCTGCGGCTCGACGACTCGACGAGCGCGCCCGGCCGCGGACGCATGGCGCTGTGGCCGTCGAACGAGGCGCAGACCGTAAGCCTGGCGGGCCACACGAAGCTGGCGCAACACACGCAGTTCACGGGCTTCGTGTCCTACGGCGCCTGGACCAATGACACACTGTTGCAGCCGTTCACCATCAACGCCACGTTGCCGCAGCTGGCGCTGCCCCGAACCGATTCAGAAGCCCGGGCGCACGTCACCTCAATGAATTTGAATCTGGTGTCGCGGCCCCGGACCGACTGGCGATTCAGCTCGCGGCTTCGCACCTACAACTACAACAACGAGAGCCGCGCGACAACCATCCCGCAGTTCATCAACTACGACACCTCGGTCACCACGTCCTCCACCGGAGGGCCAGAGCTGTACGCGCACGATCGATTGACCTTCGATGCCGATGCGACCTGGAGCGGGATTCAGCCGCTCGCGTTGACGGTCGGCTATACCTTGAACAGCAACGGCTACGACCACCGCATCTTCGACAACGCCAATGAAGATGTGTTTCGCGCCACGGCCGACGCCATCGGATTGCAGTGGGTCACCTTCCGCGCGAATTACGAATATGGAACCCGGCGGGGTTCCGGCCTGGAAGAGGAGATCCTGATTCAAATCGGCGAGCAGCCGGCCCTGCGTCATTACGATCTCGCCAACCGGACGCGGAATCGATTCACCGGGCAGGTGGATCTCGTGCCCAATGACCTGTGGATGGTCAGCGTCTCGAGCGGCTTCGGGAAAGACAATTACGACGACAGCTACTTCGGGCTCCAGCAGTCGACGGTCAATCTGTTCTCGGTCTCGGCCGATTACCGGAATCCGAACGGGTTCGGCGGAGGCGGCAGCTACAACTACGAGCACTACGCCGGACTGCAGCAATCGCGATCCGCGAGCCCGGGACAGGAAACCGATCCCATGCGCGACTGGACCGCCGACTCGACCGAGCGCGTGGATTACTTCTCGATCTACGCGACGCCGCCGAAGATCGGAGAGAACACCGAGGCGCGCGTGTCGTACGACTTCAGCTATGCGGAGGGCGAGTACCTGTACGGCGTCGTGCCCGGCGGCCCGCTGCCGACGCCACAGCAGCTTCCCAGAGTGTACAACCGGCTCCAGCAACTGCATCTCGACGTGCGGCACAGGCTGACCAATCAGCTGGCCGCGACCTTTTCGTATCTGTACGAACCGTTCCGGGTGTACGACTTCGCGTTCGATCCAACCGTCGTCAACGGCGTCGTCCAGCCCAGCTCGCTGGTGCTGGGGTACGTCTACCGCCCCTACACCGCGAACTCGTTTGTGATCGGGCTGAGGTACTTGTGGTAGTTTTGGCGCATCTTCCTGGAGGGTCCATGCTGAGCAGGCTTACAACAACACCCGTTCTTGTTGCAGCGGCGTTGACACTGGGGTCCTTGATGGCGGCGGCGCCGGCCGCTGCGCAGGATGCCGCCGTCGTCAAAAAGGGACAAGAGGTCTACAACGCCCAGAAGTGCTCGATCTGCCATGCCATCGCGGGCAAGGGCGGCAAGGCCAATCCGCTCGACGGCGTGGGCACGAAGCTGCCGGCCGCCGATATCCGTCAGTGGATCACGCACCCCGTTGAGGCAGCCGCCAAGGCGAAATCAACGAAGAAGCCGGTGATGCCGAACAAGTACGGCTCGCTCCCGGCCGGCGACATCGACGCGCTCGTCGCCTACATGCAGAGCCTCAAGTAACGAGCCTCGCCGATGAAGCGGGAAACGCTTTCGCATCCGATTGCGATCGCCGGCGCGCTGGTGACCACGGCTTCGGCCGTGGTGTTCATCGCGCTGGTGATCGCCATGCTCGCGGGGATGCTCCAGAACCCGTACGCCGGATTGGTGGTCTTCGTGGCCATTCCAATCGTCTTCGTACTGGGGCTGCTGCTCATCCCAATCGGAGCGCGAATCCAGCGGCGCAAGCTGGAACGCGATCCTCAGGCGGCCGTCGACTGGCCTGTTCTGGACTTCCGGCGCGCCAGCGTCCGCCGCACGGCCGTCATCATCACGGCGCTGACGTCCGTCAACGTCATCATCATCCTTCTGGCGGGTACGGCAGCCTGCACTGGATGGAATCGCCAACCTTCTGCGGGCAGGTGTGCCACACGCCGATGCACCCGCAGCACACCTCCTGGAGCGCCGGGGCGCACGCGCGAATCGCCTGCGCCGACTGCCACATCGGCGAAGGCGCCGCGGGGTTCGTCCAGGCCAAGCTCTCGGGCGTGCGACAACTGGTGCACGTGATCATCAACACCGTGCCGAAGCCGATTCCGCCAGGCGCCCAGATGGGCCCCGGTTTACAGGCGAAGACGTGCACCGGCTGCCACGAACCCGGGCGAGGCGCCGGCGATCGGCTGCGGGTGATTCGTGAGTTCGCCGACGACGAGGCGAACGCCGAAACGACGACCGTCCTGCAGATGCACGTCAATCGCTCGTCTGTTTCGCCACGCGCCATTCACTGGCATGCCGATCCACGTCACCGTGTCGAGTACGTGGCGACGGATCCCGAACGTCAGACCATCCCGTACGTCAAAGTGACCGACGCGCAAGGCAACGTGAAGGAATTTGTCGCGCCCGACACGCCGGCGCAGGTGATCAGCGCGGGCGAGCGCCGCACGATGGATTGCATCGACTGCCACAACACGGTCGGACACCCCATCTCGCAGACGCCGGAGAGGGCCATCGACGAGGCCTTCGCGGCCGAGCAGGTGAGCCGGAAGCTGCCCTTCGCGCGGCGCGAAGGTGTGCGTCTCGTGAAAGGGTCGTACGCCAGCCAGGAAGAGGCCGACCGGGCCATCGACCAGGGCCTTCAGACGTTCTACAAATCACAGGGGCAGTCGGCGGATCAGGCCGAGCTGGCGCAGGCGGTGAGGGCCTTCCAGGCGGTCTATCGCCGCAACGTGTTCCCCACGATGAAAGTGACCTGGGGCACGTATCCCACCAACACGGGGCACATCACCTCAAACGGGTGCTTCCGCTGCCACGACGATTCGCACAAGGCCAAAGACGAATCGACGATCAGCGGCGACTGCGAATACTGTCATAAACAACTTGAATAAGGCCTGCTGCTTCAAAAGAATTTCTGCAGAAGATCAAAGTATTCTCCTGGCCCTCCTAATCTCCTGATCTCCTGTTTGTTTCATCACTCCAGCACACACGCCTTGACGCCCCAGATATCGGCGGCGTAGTCCGCGATCGTTCGGTCGCTCGAGAATCGACCCGATGACGCGATGTTGATGATCGCCTTCCGCTGCCATTCGTCCTGCACCGCATACACCGCCGCCACGCGAGCGTGCGCCTCGCTGTAGCTCTGGAGGTCCGCGAGGTGCAGGTAGTGATCGCCGTGGCGGACGAGCACGTCGAGGATCGATTCGAACACGCCGGGCTCGCTTCGGCTGAAGAAGTTGTTCGCAATGAGATCGATGGCAGCGTGCGTCTCGGAATCGTGGTCGTAGTGCCACCGCGGATCGTAGAAGCCGCGCGTCGCGAGCACCTGCTCGGCGGTGAGACCGAACAGAAAGAAATTCTCCTCGCCGGCCGCCTGGGCCATTTCGATGGTCGCGCCGTCGCGCGTCCCGATCGTCAGCGCCCCGTTCATCATGAACTTCATGTTGCTCGTCCCGCTGGCCTCGTAGCCGGCCGTCGAGATCTGCTCAGAGACATCGCTGGCGGGAATCAGCCGTTCGGCCACCGACACGTTGTAGTCGGGAATGAACACGACCTTGAGCGCCCTGTTCAACAGGGGATCGCCGTCGATCGTCGCCGCCAGGTTGTTGATGAACTTGATGACCAGCTTGGCGAAGTGATAGGCAGGCGCGGCCTTGCCGGCGAAGAAGAACGTGCGCCGCGGCATGACCAGCGACGGGTTCTCCCGCAGACGGTGGCAGAGCACGACGATGTGGAGGGCGTTCAGGAGCTGGCGCTTGTATTCGTGAATGCGCTTGATCTGGCTGTCGAAGATGGAATCGGGATCGACCTTCTGGCCGGTCGCGGTCTCGAGCCACCTGGTGAAGCCGGCCTTGGCCTGGCGCTTGGCGTGCCCCACCGCGGCGCGAAACGACGCATCGTCGGCGAGCGGCTTGAGGGCCTCCAGTCTGGCCGAGATCGACGATCCAGCCATCGCCGATGGCGTCGGTGATCGACTGACGCCAGCGCGGGGTTGGCGAGGAGCAGGAACCGCCGCTGCGTGACGCCGTTGGTCTTGTTGTTGAACCGCTCGGGAAACAGCGCGGCGAAGTCGGGGACCACCGTGCGCGTGAGCAGTTCCGAGTGAATGGCGGCCACGCCGTTGGTGCTGTGCGACCCGACGATGGCGAGATGCGCCATGCGGATTCTTTTTGGCGTGCCTTCTTCGATGAGGCTCACTCGTGCGGCACATGCGGGGTCGTCCGGGAACCGCGAGCGCACGACGTCCAGGAAACGGCGGTTGATCTCGTAGATGATGTCCAGTTGCCGCGGCAGGAGCATCTCGAACCACGGCAGGGGCCACTTCTCGAGCGCTTCGGGCAGCAGCGTGTGATTCGTATAGCCGAGCGTGCGCGTCGTCAGGTCCCAGGCCTCGTCCCATTCCAGCCTCGCTTCGTCCAGCAGAATGCGCATCAGCTCGGGCACCGCGAGCGTGGGGTGCGTGTCGTTCAGCTGAATCGCGACCTTCTCTGGAAGCGCGGACCATGCGTTGCCGGCCGCCCGAAAGCGGCGGATCGCGTCAGCCAGCGTGCAGGCGACCAGGAAGTACTGCTGGAGGAAGCGCAGTCCCTTTCCTTCCGTCGTCGAGTCGTCCGGGTAGAGGACGCGCGTCAGCGTTTCGGCCGTGAGCGTCTCGGCCAGCGCCCCGACGAAATCGCCGCTGCTGAACTGCTGGAAGTCGAAGTTCTCGGGAGTCGCTGCCGCCCACAGGCGCAGCGTGTTCACTGTTTTTCCGCCGTATCCGACTACCGGCCGGTCGTAGGGAGTGCCTATCAGGGTGGACGGTCTGTTCCGCACCAGGCGAAGCGCCCCCGAGTGAATGTCAAACGAACAGGCGAGACTGCACTTCCACCGCTTCGTTGGGTCTCGCCACTTCCCACGGGTCGGGACGCGCCAGCCAGTGATCGGCGCTTTCGCGCTGCCAGCCCTGCTCGACTGATTGCTTGAAGATCCCGTATTCGTAGCGCAGCCCCGAACCCATTCCGGGAATGCCCAGCGTCGCCATCGAATCCAGGAAGCACGCCGCGAGGCGGCCCAGCCCGCCGTTGCCGAGACCGGCGTCGGGCTCCTGTTCGATGATCTCGAGAGGATCGAGCTTGTGCTTCTCGCAGAACGCGCTTCCACATCGGGTCGAACATCAGGTTCGTCACGTTGTTGGCCAGGGCGCGGCCCATGAGGAACTCGAGCGACACGTAGTAGACCCGTTTGACGTTCCTGCCTGGTAGGTCGCGTCGGTCGCGAGCCACGTTGTGAAAGCACAGTCGCGCACGGAGCGTGCGATGGCCTCGAACTTGTCTCGGGGCGTTGCCTGTTCGACCGGCGTGACGTGATCGAACGCCAGGTGCCGTTCGTACAGGGCGTTGTCGCTGCCGTGAAGTTTCAGGCGGCTGTTATCGAGGCGTTCCGGCGTGCTGGAATCAGGCATGGGCGTTGATTTTGACGCAAGGGCGATACCACGGTTTAGACTCAGCAGGGTCTTTGCAACAGCGCGCCTGGCCGCGTCGCACGGGCACGCGGGTCTCCGGTATTTCGGAGATCCTCCGCGCGAAGACCAACCGGGAGCAGACCGTTGACACATCAACCCAGCACCGAGCTCGATTTCTCGATCCCGCGCCTCGGAGCGTGCCGCTTCGCATCCCCGATGACGGGGGGCCGGTTCGTCTGCGACGACGACAGCGTGCTCTACCACGTGAAGGTCGAAGAGGTGAAGGGCTGGCTCGACAAAGGGGCCGCACCACCCGCCATGGAAACGGCCGGCCCCCGGGAGACGTTGTACTTCGACCCCGCGACGCTGGCCTGCGGCATCGTGACCTGCGGCGGGCTGTGCCCCGGCTTGAACGATGTCATCCGATCGATCGTCCTGAGCCTCTACCACCACTACGGGGTGAAGAAGATCTACGGGTTTCGATACGGCTACGAGGGTCTCGTGCGCCGGCTGGGTCACGCCCCCCTCGAGCTGGCGCCCGCGACGGTCAACCGCATTCACGAGTCAGGCGGATCCTTTCTGGGTTCTTCGCGCGGACCGCAGGACCCCGCGGAGATGGTGCAGACCCTCAAGGAGCTGAACATCGGTATTCTGTTCGCCATCGGCGGGGACGGAACCCTTCGCGGCGCGAAAACCATCGGAGAGGAAGCCGCACGGCAAGGCATGACGCTCGGTGTGATCGGTATTCCGAAGACCATCGACAACGATGTGTCGTTCGTGCAGACGACTTTCGGATTCGAAACGGCGGTCAGCGAAGCGCGGCGCGCGACGTCCGCGGCGAATGCCGAAGCCGAATCCGCGCGTAACGGGATTGGACTGGTCAAGCTGATGGGCCGCGATTCAGGATTCATCGCGGCGTACTCCGTGCTGGCGGACAGCCACGTCAACTTCTGTCTGATTCCCGAGGTCCCGTTCACCCTCGAGAGGCTCCTCGCCGAGTTGGAGCGTCGAATCGAGCGAAGAGGCCACGCCCTGGTCGTGGCGGCGGAAGGCGCCGGGCAGGATCTCGTCGCGAAGACCGACGCACGCGATCCGTCCGGGAACGTGAAGTACGGCGACATCGGCATCTTCCTGCGCGACGCCATCGGCCGGCATTTCAAAGCGCGCGCGATCGACGTGACGGTCAAGTACATCGATCCGAGCTATGCCATCAGGAGCGTGCCGGCCGTCGCGCACGACTCGGCCTTCTGCCTGCTCCTCGGCCAGAACGCCGTGCACGCCGGGATGAGCGGACGGACGAACATGGTCGTCAGCTTCTGGAACCACCGGTTCACGCACGTCCCCATCTCGCTCGCGGTCTCGGCGCGCAAGAAGATCGATCCCGACGGACTGCTCTGGAACAGCGTGCTGGCGTCGACGGGCCAGCCGAGGGACCTTCGTTAGTGGTCGATGGGCAATGGGCAATGGGCCACCGGCGATGGCCGAAACGCACCTAGATCGGTCGCCACAAGGTGACAACCGAACGTGGGGCCGCGCGATACGACCGTGGATCCAAGACTGCTCGAGCTTCCTGCCACGGCACGATGTCGTCAGGCGACTTCAGGGACGTGTCGATCCACTGCCGCCAGCCGTCACCTCCGGAAAGCGGCGGCAGCTCGAACTCCAGCGGTTCCCAGTACGCATTCATGATGAGGTAGAGCTCGATGCCTTCGGCCCGCAACTCGGCGCCGAACGCGAGCGAGTGCGAGCCCGGCGACCAGTCGGGCTGAAGGTGCTTCACGCCATGCCACGCGGTCTTCGCGTGCTCGAGCATGTCCGTCAGGCTGATGCGCTGATCCTCGGCCGAGTCGCTTCGCTGCCAGCGCCTGGCCGCGAGCAGGCTCACGAACCGGTGCACGTCGGCATGCTTCTCGAGCAGCGTCCAGTCCAGCCAGTTGTCGGCGTCGTCGCGGCAATACGCGTTGTTGTTGCCGTGCTGCGTGCGCCGCATCTCGTCGCCCATCAGAATCATCGGCACGCCGAGAGACAGGAACGTGACCGTCAGGAAATTCTTCACCTGGCGGTTGCGCAGCGCCTCGATCTCCGGGTCGTCGGTCGGCCCTTCGACTCCGCAATTCCAGCTGCGGTTGTCGTTCGCCCCGTCCCGGTTCTCCTCGCCGTTGGCCTCGTTGTGCTTGACGTTATACGACACGAGATCGTTCAGCGAAAACCCGTCGTGGCAGGTGACGAAGTTCACGCTGGCCTCGGCTTCGCGGTTCTTGTGGCCGTACACCTTGTGGCTGCCGAGCACGCGGTCGGCGAAGTTCGTCACCACGCCGTCCTCACCCCGAAAGAAGCTCCGCACGTCGTCGCGGAAACGCCCGTTCCATTCCTTCCAGGCGTCGCCCATGAAACTGCCTACTTGATACAGGCCCGCGGCATCCCACGCTTCGGCGATGAGCTTCGTTCCGGCCAGTGCCGGCTCCGATTCGATGTCCCACACCACGGGCGGATGGGGCATCGGATCGCCGGCGTCATCGCGCGAGAGAATCGACGCGAGATCGAAGCGGAACCCGTCGACGTGCATCTCGTCGACCCAGTACTTCAGGCTGTCCACGATCAGCCGGCGCACGATCGGGTTGTTGGCGTTGAGCGTGTTGCCGCAACCACTGAAGTTCGCGTACCGCGCGCGATCCGGTTGCAGGATGTAGTACGCCCGGTTGTCGAGACCGCGGAAGCACTGCGTCGGGCCCCGCTCGTCGTCCTCCGCGGTGTGATTGAAGACCACGTCGAGGATGACCTCGATGCCGGCACGGTGAAGCGCTTTCACCATGTCGCGAAACTCGTCGACAGGACCGAGCGGATCCGTTCTCGAGCAATAAGCCTGATGCGGAGCGAAGAACGACATGGGGTTGTAACCCCAATAGTTGACCCTGCCTCGACCGGGCGGAACCGACTGTGGGTCGAACTGAAAGACAGGCAGCAGCTCGACGGCCGTGATCCCCAACTGCTGAAAGTACGGGATCTTCTCGATGAGCCCGGCGTAGGTCCCGCGCACGTTATCGGAAACACCCGAGCTGAGGTGTTTGGTGAAGCCGCGGACATGCATCTCGTAGATGAGCGTGCGCGACGATGGCGTGTGGAGCGGCCGGTCGCCTTCCCAGTCGTAGGCCGCCGGATCGACCACGACGCTCTTCATCGCCACAGCCGCGTTGTTCCCGGGTCTCGATGCCGCTTGACGGTTGTAGTCGTCCGGCACCACCACGCCTCTCCCGTACGGATCGAGCAGCACCTTCTCCGGATCGAACCGCAGGCCCCGTGACGGGTCCAACGGACCTGAGACACGGTACCCGTAAACCTGGCCTGCCCGCACGCCCGGCACGAACAGGTGCCAGTAGTGGTAGTCACGATTCTTCGTGGGATCGATGGGAATCGTGCGCGCCGGGCGGGCATCCCCCACGCGATCGAAGAGCAGGAGCTCGACGAGCGACGCGTGCTTCGAATACACGCTGAAGTTCACGCCGGTTTCGAGGACCGTCGCGCCCAGCGGTGCGGCGGACTCGACGACCTCGAGGTGGCCCGCCAAAGGCTGCCGCGGCGGCTTCGGTGCGAGCATGCTCATTCGTCTCTCTCCTGGTGACGGTCGATGCACGGAAAGCTCTTGATGATAACGGCAACGCGCTTGCATCGGGGTGTCAAAAACGAGGAGCATCTGTTCCATGCCGACAAACCGAACGCTTGGCTCGAGCCGCCCTTTCATCTCCACCGCTCTCGTCGCCCTTTGTTGCCTGCTGGCGTCGTGCAACGCGGCCCCTCAGGAAACACCGGCGCCCGCGGCACCCGCCCCTCCTGCGGCAGCGCCCACCGATCCGCTGCCGTCATGGAACGACGGCCCGGCCAAAAAAGCGATCGTCGACTTCGTGGGGCGAACGACGACGGCGAACGGAGTCGACTTCGTCGCTCCGGCCGAGCGCATTGCGGTCTTCGATAACGACGGCACACTCTGGTCCGAGCAGCCGATCTACTTCCAGGTCGCCTTCGCGCTCGATCGCATCAAGGCCATGGCGCCGGCGCACCCCGAATGGAAGAGCAAGCAACCCTTCAAGGGCGTCCTCGAGGGGGACATGAAGGCGGTGATGGCGACTGAACACGGACTGGCGCAGATCATGGCCGCCACCCACGCTGGCAACACGACCGAGGAGTTCGCGTCCATCGTGGCCGATTGGATCGGTTCGGCCACCCATCCAACTTCCAAGCGCCGCTACGACGAGATGATCTTCCAGCCCATGCTCGAAGTAATGGCGTACCTTCGAGCAAACGGTTACAAGACCTTCATCGTGTCGGGCGGTGGCATCGAGTTCATGCGCCCCTGGGTGGAGCGCGTATACGGCATTCCGCCAGAGCAGGTCGTTGGCAGCCGTGCGAAGGTGAAGTACGAAGTCAGGGACGGCATCCCCGTACTCGTCCGCCTGGCCGAGATCGATTTCATCGACGACAAGGCGGGCAAGCCCGTCGGCATCCACCAGGTCATCGGCCGCCGTCCGACGATGGCGTTCGGCAATTCCGACGGCGATTTCGAAATGCTGGAATGGACCACGTCGGCGAAGGGACCACGGCTCGGCGTCATCGTGCACCACACCGACGCCGGGCGCGAGTGGGCCTACGATCGCGAGTCTCACATCGGACAGCTCGTGCGCGGACTGGACGAAGGCCCCAAACGCGGCTGGGTCATCGTCGACATGAAGAAGGAGTGGAAAGTGATCTATCCGTTCCAGCGTATGATGTGAACGATCGCACCTGCGGGAACCTGCGATGTATGGCGGGACCACCGGTCAAATAGCAGCTGGTCGCTATGTCTTGCAGATCGGCGAACCGTACGGCGCCTCGATTCGCGAGGCCCCACGAGCCGAACGGGCACATCTTCGTCCGCGCGCCACGCCGATTCTCCAGCGTCCGAGGCTGATTCGCGGGCTGCTCGACCGCCAGGCGGAACTGACGTCGGCGCTCTCGGCGCTCGACGCGGGTCTTCCCATCGAAGTGAGCGGCGAGCCCGGCATCGGCAAAACCGCCCTTCTACGGCACCTCGCCCATCAGCCGCGAGCCGCCGCGTTCGTCGACGGCATCCTGTACGTTGCGGCACAGCATCAACCGGCCAGCGACATCGTCCAGATCATTTTTGAGGCCTTCAACGAAAGCGAAGAGTCCTGCCTGCCCACGGACGCGGAGATCCGTCGCGGCCTCCAGGAAAAACAGGCGTTCATCATTCTCGACAACGTGCACCTGCCGCAGAACGAACTGGAGCACGTGATCGACATCGCGCCGCGATCGGTCGTCGCCGTGGCAACGCGCGAGCGGTGCCTGTGGGGCGAGGTGCGCGGCCTCGCGCTGAAGGGCCTGCCGGCCGATGCCGCGGTGGCGCTGCTGGAACGGGAGATCGAACGTCCGCTCGATGTCGCCGAACGATCGGAAGCCGCCAATCTCTGTGCGGCCCTCGAAGGCCATCCCCTTCGCATCCTGCAGGCCGCCGCCATTGTCCGCGAGCGAGGGATCCCGATCGGGGGATGGACTCGCGATATCACGTCCGAGGGCATCATCACGGAGTTGATGGCGGCAATTGACGACAAGCAGCGGCGCGCGCTGCTGGCACTCGGTGCGCTGCCCGGCGTGCCGCTGGAGGCGGGACACATCTCGGGCATCGCCGAGGTCACCGACATCGAACCATCATTGATGTTGCTCGTCCGGCGAGGTCTGGTGGTGTGCAACCAGTCGCTGCATCAGCTCGCGGACGGCGTGGGCGATCGGCTGCGCCGGACCGAAGACCTGAAGCCGTGGCTGAACCGCGCGATTACCTACTTCACGTCGTGGGCCGAGCGGCATCAGCGAAACGCGGACATTCTGCTGGATCACGCCGAAGTGTTGATGCGCGTACAGCAGTACGCGGCCGAGCACCGCCGCTCGGGAGAGGTGCTCGAGCTGGGCCGGGTGCTCGAGAAAGTGCTGGTTCTGCGCGCGCGGTGGGGCGCCTGGGCGATGGTGCTCGATCGTTGTCTTGCCGCCGCCAAGGGCATCGGCGATCGCTCCGACGAAGCCTGGGCGCTTCACGAAATCGGGACTCGCGCGGTCTGTCTCGGCGAGGTGGGTCTCGCGCGTGCGTCGTTGAGCCAGGCGCTGAGGCTGCGCGAGTCGCTCGACGACAGTGCCGGTGCCGCTGTCAGCCGTCAGAATCTGAGCTTTGTTCTCCCGCCCCCCGTGGAGCCTCCCAACGAGCGCCCGCCGGCGCCTCCAGATCCTCCCGAGGAGCGTGCGGCGCCCGCGCCTTCGACACTGCCAGCGCCTGCCTCACCGCCACCGCCAGCGCCTGCGCCTCCGCTTGGCGAAGCAGTGGATCTGGCGTCCATCTCATTGGACGACGTACCGCCGCTGCCGATCTACGTTGCGCGGACACGAAAACAGGCCGGCGCACCGATCGTCACGATGTTGCTTGTCGCGATTGTGGCCGGTGGGCTCGGCTACTGGGCCTACATCGCAGGGGTTTCGTGGAAGTCGCTTGACGTGGTGCGGATTGAATCGTTCGTGCGAAGTGGTTTCGAAAAGGTCATGGCCAGTCTGGCCACCAGGCCACCCCCGCAGCAAAGAGCGCCGGAAGCTCCCGCTCCGGTGGCCCAGGCTGACGAGCCAAATCCGGCGTCATCGCCCGCCGGGCCTGAGGCGGCGCCCACGAGCGGGGCGGCGATCTCTCCGAGGATTCTGATATTCACCCCGCGACCGGGATCGATCGCGACACGCGGCGCCACCAACCTCTGCTACGCGACGAGCGATGCCGTCGAGGCGCGCGTGGACCCCGGTGTCGGCCAGGTGAGCCCGACCAGCACGCTGACGTGCCTTCCCGTGACCCCCACACGGACGACGACCTACCAGCTCACGGCGTATGGGCGCGAGGGCCAGCAGGTCTCAAAGCAACTGGTGATTGTGGTGCGATGACACGCCGCTCAGCGGTGTGAGGTCCCCGTCCATCATGATGTCGAACAAGCGGGTGTTCGGGAAGAACCCGTGCACGCGTTCTGCGCCGGGCCCTTGCGCCGCCACCAGCACCTCTTCGCCGGCGTGGCGGCCTTCCGTATGCGCCAGCGGTTCGGAGTCACCGGCGAATTATAGGGGAAGGCGTCAGACGGCCGGCAGGTGTTTGGGATCCGACAGCAGGTTCTCGAGCACGGCCGGATCCGCGGGCTTCGTGAGGTGCATGTCGAATCCCGCGCGCAGCGCCGCCTGCTTGTCCCGTTCCTGTCCCCAGCCCGTCATGGCCACGAGCATCGCACCCGGGCCGATCGCCGCGCCGGATGCGGCGGCAGGTTTCGTAGCCGTCGATGCCGGGCATGCCGATGTCGAGAAAGATCAGGTCGGGCGCAAAGTCCAACACCTGCTCGAGACCGGACACGCCATCGTAGGCGACCCGACACTCCCCTCCCAGCGCCCTGACGAGTCTCTGCATCGCGACCGCCGCCGACACGTTGTCGTCGATCACGACGACCCGGCGCTGAATCGGCGAGGGCGCCGAAACCAGGGGCTGTGGCGCTTCTGACGTCACGCCCTCGCTCGACCGCGCGAGACGCATCCGGAAGCTGCTTCCAAGACCCGGACCTTCGCTGTACCCCTCGATCGATCCCCCGTGCAGTTCGATGAGCCGGCGTGCCAGCGCCAGGCCGATTCCCAGCCCATCGGCGCGGTGTCGAGACTTGTCGTCCTGCGTGAAGAGATCGAACACGCGGGGCAACAGGTCCGCCGGTATCCCGATGCCGGAATCGGTGACGGTCAGCACCACCTGTTCGGCCCCGCTCCCGCCAGGCGCTTCGAGGTCCGCCGTCAGCGTGATGCGGCCGCCGGGGTCGGTGAACTTGACGGCGTTGTGCAGCACGTTCGAGAGGATCTGCACGAATCGCGTGTGATCGACGTCGAGGAGAACCGGCTCGTCGGGAACGTGAACCTCGAGCGCCATCCGGCCGTGCCGAATCGCGGTCCGGTTGGCTTCGATGGCGGCGTTGACCAGCGTGGACAGCAGGGTTGGCCGGCGCTGAAGCCGGATGTTCCCTGTCGTGATCCGGGAGACGTCGAGCAGGTCTTCGATGAGGCGCACCATCTGCGCCACCTGCTCTTCCATCATGGTCCGGACGCTCGCGACCGCTTCGGCGGTGTCGCCGGCAAGCCGGATCAACTCGAGACCCGTCCGCAGCGGGGCCAGAGGATTGCGCAGCTCGTGCGCCAGCATCGCGAGGAACTCGTCCTTGCGGCGATCCGCCTCGCGCAACGTCTGCTCGTTGCACCGCAGCGCGTCCTCGGCCTGCGTGCGCTCCATCAGATCGGCCGCCATCCGCGCGAGGATATCGAGGAGCCGCAGTTCGCGTTCGGAAGGCCGGTGCGGCTGTGCCCAGTGCGTGGAAATCATGCCCAGTGCCTTGCCGCCACGCGAGACGAGCGGCGTCGACTGAACCGCGCGAATGCCCTCCCGAAGGTACTTTGCCTGGGTGGCTGAGCCGGCCATCCACTCGCAGGCCTCGATGTCGGACACGACGACGCGAGTGCCGGCGCGCAAGGCTGCCGCGCAGACCGTCTTGTCGGCACAATCGATCCACTCCCAGTCTCGCAGCGCTTCAGGGCTGAAGCCGCGCGAGGCGATCCCGTGCAGCGCGCCGCCGGCGCCCCGCTCGGGATGCAGCTTCTGAAGGCTCACGAATTCCGATTGCATGATCGACACGGCGGCGTCGATCAACGTTTCGTACAGCGACGCGCTGCCCTGCTCGCCGATGAGCTGCGCGCTGAGCGCCTGCAGCAACTGGGTATCTCGCAGGTCGTTGGCGACGGTCTGTCCGGCGCGTGCCCGCTCCAGCCGCGGAAACAGCCGGTTCGACAGCTCGCGGCACAGGGCGATCTCGTGCGCACGCCAGTCGCGCGGGCGCGAATCGCACACGGCCACGAGATGTTTCCATGCGCCGTCGCGGAGAATCGGCTGGAAGAGGTAGGAGCCGATGCTGAGGGCCGCGTATGCCCTGGCATTCGTGCGGGGATCGCTCTGGGTGTTGCCAACGACAACGGTGGAGCCAGCATGGGCGGCGCCTCGAAGCTCGTCCGTGATGAAATCCGAAATGCGGACGACCTCGGGCATGCGTGGCGCGTCCCCGAGCGCCCACGCGTAGTCCATGCGTGCTTCGTCTCGATCCTCGTCGATCGTCATCACGCAGCACGCGCTCACGTCGAGAAACGCGGCGACCTTCTCGCCGGCGACCTGCATGACTTCGTCGGTCGACACGGCACGGGAAAACTCACGACCCAGATCGGTGAGAAAGACCAGCGCGTTCTCGCGGTTCTTGCGCTCGGTAATGTCGGCGGCCATCCCCGACATCCGCACGGCCGGGCCTGTCTCCGGCGCGAATACCGTCTGGCCGGCGATGAACAGCCACCGCTCGTCCCCGTCAGGATGCAGGACGCGCACTTCTTCACGGAGCGCGCCGGGGCCGGCCGGATCGATCGCGTGTGCCACGGCGCGGGCGTATCGCGTGCGGTCGCCCGGATGCATCACCGAGCTGAGAGCCGTCAGCGACAGCTTCTCATCCTCGCGCAGGCCGAACAGCGCCAGCATCCGCGCATCGGGCTCTCCGCGATCCGCCTGGATGTGCCAGACGAAGGTGCCCATGTTCGACATGCCGAAGGCCAGTTGCAGCCGCGCTTCGCTGTCGCGGAGCGCGCGCTCCGCGCGGGCACGTTCGAGCGCCGCCCAGGTGCGCTCCGCGGTGGCCTCGATGAGCGCGATCTCCTGCGCGGTCCAGGCACGCGGGGCACGATCGCACACGCCGATCGCCGCGAGCAGCCGATGGCGTTTGACGACCGGGGCGGCCGCATGGCCGCGTACGCCGACGGCCGCATACATGGCTCGTCCTTCGGGCGTCACCAGCGCCGACGTGGCCATGTCGGATTCGGCAACCGTGTGGCCGTCCTTCAACACCGTCAACAGCGGCCCGATGCCCTGGACCGGATAGCGCCCCACCAGTCTCTGCACGTCGCCCCTGACGTACTCGCAGCGAATGGTGGCGAAGGCGAGGTCCTCGTCGTACTCCGCCAGGTGGACCCAGTCGGTCTGGAGGTGCTCGCCGAGCACGCGCACCGCCTCGGTTTGAATTTCGAGGGCGTCGGTCAGCAACCGCAGCCGGTCGTTGAGCGTCACGAGAAACGCATCGCGTTCGGCCGCCGATGTGATCGCCGCTTCCGCTTCCTGGAATCGAGTGAGGTCGTAGAAGTAGCACACCACGCCGAAGGTGCCGTCCGGCAGCGTCATCCGCTGAATCTGCCAGTCGTAGGAAGCCGCCCGCTCGATGTGTCCGCGCGAATCCGCGGTGCCCAGAGCGGCATGGGGCTCGCCCGTGGCCAGCGTGTGGGTGAAGGCCGCAATGGTTTCGGCCGCCGATGTCTCGGGCCAGATGACGCGAAGGATCTCGCCGAAGTCTCGACCCAGAAGCGGATCGACTCCCCGGAACACCGCTTCCGCACCCTTGTTGATCGCGCGGAGACGGAAGTGCGAGTCGACGACGTAGACGCCAAACGGCGCATTCTCGATGAGCGCGGAAAAGACTTCTTCCCGGCGCAATGCGCCCCGCGGGACCTCCCACGACGCGTCGTGGGCGGCGCTCCCGCCGACGGAATTCGCCCGGAAATTCAGCCTCTGAAGACCCAACACTGCAGCCGTGGCACGAAGCGTACCGCTGTTTTGCCGGCGCTCGCTAGAGATTCCGCGAAGCCGCTGAGGAGATGTCGGGCGGGCTCACCGAATCCGCGTCCACACTCCACAGTCGGGGCTGCTGAGAAAGCCGGCGTCCGCCGGCAGGATGTCAACGGCGATCGTACCCCCGGTGCTCGTCTGCTGTCCTTCGATCACACCGCCGGGGGTCCACTGAAAATGACGGAGACGCTCCCAACGACAGCCGGGGCGTGAAGCTGTCTGATACCGACCCGGCTGAATGTTGCTGTTCACTTCCCACACGCCATGCGGAATGGTTCCAGCCGGCGGCTTGGGACCGGGCCACTGATCCCACCAGCCGCACCCGTTCTCGCTGTTGAACAGCGCGTCAGAAGCGAAGATGTCGACGATCCAGTGCCCGGGGTCGTACCACGTGGTGTCCTGCGCGATCACATCGTCGTCCCAACTCTGCACGGGATATCTCGACATTCGCCACCATGCGCACTGGCCGTTTGGATTCGCGTGATAACGCCCGGGCGCGATGATCGCCCCGACCAGGTACTGACCTTCGCCAAAAATTGTCAGCGGCGGATGCGGCGGGGCTGTGCCCGTGCCCAGGACTCGTATCGTGCTGTTGCCAGCCGTGTGAGCTTTTACCGTCACGGAACCTTCGTGGCGACCGATCCTCCCTGGCGTAAAAAAGGCGTACCCCTGGGCACATTCGCGAGGCCGGATCGCCTCGCCATACTCCCAGAGGTCCGAGTAGGCCCCAAACCCGTCGGAGCTTGAAATTTCTTCGATCGTCAGCCCCACACCACCATCGTTACAGATGAGAAAGTCCTGGTGCGCGCTCGACCCCGCCTCGATTCCGCCGAAGTCGATAGTCGCGTCACCCGAATTGAGGACCAGCCTGAGAATGGGCGGCCCTGGAGACGGAGGGCTCCCGAACGGCGGTGGCAGCGCTGCAGGCGAGGGTCGAGCGGGGTTCGTTGGGGCCTCGTCGCAGCCGCCAGCGACCGCCAGAACCAGAAAGACGACCAGCCACGGTTGTGATCCCCTCACACTTCACTAAACGCTCGGGCGAGGAAAAACGGACAGAGCTGCGCATCTACAGCGTGTTTTCAGAATGGCCCTGCGCAGCGGTTCCAGGTTCCCCGTTCCACGTTCCCGGTTCGCGGTGGCGCCGCGATTCACACGCGCGTCGTTTCTTAAGAAAAGAATGGCGTACTGGATCCCTCGCCCCCCGCGAACCCGGAACAGGGAACCAGGAACAGGAACCTACGGCGCCTGCGGACCCCGCTCTGAAGCGCGGTGGCCGCTGAGCATGTTCGACAACGAGTAGTTGCCCTCGTGGCAGGCGTATTCGTAGATCGGGCCGGACGATCGCGAGAGCGTCAGCTCGCCTTTCCAGGGCCGGGTATACGCGGTCGGGTTGTTCACTTCAAACTGGTAGAGCAGCGTATCGGGGTCGAGCAGGCTGAAGCGCTCGACCAGGTGCAGATTCCGGTCCCACCCGAAGTTGCCGCCCGCCGACCCGTAGTAGCCGCCGGCGTCGTTGAAGTTCGTCGTGTCCACGACGAGCGTGCTGCCTTCCCAGCGGCCGATCGAGTGCCCCATCCACAGCCTGATCGTCGATGGAAGATGAGGGCGGCCATCCAGATAGATGACCCTCGTGTCGTGATTCATCTCGGCGTAGATCACGACCGCGTCTCTGGTCTGCAGGATCTGATAGTTGCTGTTATAGGAGTACGGAAGCATCGGCGGGCCGGCGGTGACGAACGCCAGACACCGATCCTGCAGACCCGTATCCTGCGCGCTCGCGGGGTTCTGCATCGCGTCGAGCAGGCGCCGCTTTACTTCGGCCGCCTCCGGCGTCAGCGCGGGAATGCGCCCGTCGGGCGGATCCGTGACGATCGAGGTGCGGAGCGTCTTGACCGTGCGCGAACCAAACTCGCGGAAGAATATGTTGTACGTCCCCGTGCCGGTACTTTTCGCAGCGGCGGCGGTGGACGGCTCCTGATTGCGCTGCGCTACCTGCCGTTCCCACTCTGCCGCCTCTTCAGGCGTGTAGAACGCTTTGTCCTTCAACTGCGCCGGACGTTCGAGCGGCGTCGCCGTCCCCGAGTTCCAGATCCCGTCGAGGACTGGCCGCGCGGTCGAAGCGCCACCTTGCCCCGCGCCAGGTGCGGGAATCAACCACAGCACGGCGAGGAACGATGACACGAACAGTCTTCGGCGAGTCATACGCATCCTTCACTTGTTCCGCGGCTCGAGCGCGCTCCGGAGCTTGTCGGCCAGCGAGCCGAGCTTTTCGGGGACGGCCTGTTCTCCGCCGTCGGGATACTCGCCCGGCTGATCGGCACTGCGTGCATCCATCGCCCGGCTCGCGCGCGACGATCCCTCCGGGATCATCGCCACGCCAATACGCTTCTTCTCGACGTCAATCGTCACGATCTCGAACGCCGCCGTGGTGCCCGCCGGTACCTGTGCAGACCATCCTTCCGATCTTCCCGTAGGGGCGAACGTCGAGGCGTGCGCCAGGCCCTCGATTCCGGGCGCGAGCTCGACGAACGCACCGAAGTCGACCACGCGCGTCACCCGGCCGGTCCGCACCTGACCCACGGCGTATGTCTGCGTCACGTTCGTCCACGGATCCTCGGTCAGTTGTTTCAAGCCGAGAGCAATCTTCTGTGTGCCGGCGTCGACGCGCAGGACTTTGACGGTGACCTCCTGCCCCGGCTTGACGATCTGCGACGCATCCGACACACGCGCCCAATCCATTTCGGACACGTGCAGCAAGCCCTGCACGCCTCCACCTAGATCGATAAAAGCTCCGAAGTCGCGCACCGAGGTCACGCGCCCCGGCATCACGGCCCCGGGGACGATCGCGCGTCGAATCTCGGCGGCGTTCGCGCGCTGCTCTTCTTCGATGAGCGCACGCCGCGAGACGACGAGGTTTCTGCCGCCATCCTTGTACTCGATGATGCGAAACCGGTAGACGCGCCCCTCGTGTACGGTCGCGTCGTCGGTCCGGGCGGTGTCAATCTGCGAGATCGGGCAAAAGGCGCGGTGCCGGCCGATCTGCACCTCGAGCCCGCCTTTCACGACCCGGGCCACCTTCCCTTCGACGGGAAGACCGCTCTGGAACGCGTCCTGGAGTTGCCGCGCCGACGCCGCCCCACGCGCGAGCGTGCGCGAAAGGGTCAGTCCTCCAACGGTTGAGACCACCACGGCCTGAATGCGATCGCCCACTGCAACCTCGACCCGGCCGTCGGCGTCCTTCAACTCGCCGATCTCGATCGTCGCTTCGCCCTTCCCGCCCACATCGACAAACGCGACATCGGGACCGATCCCGACGATGGTGCCCTCGATCGTTTGCCCCTTTTCGACGCGCTTCGCCTTGATCGACGCTTCGAACATCGCGGCGAAGTCTTCGGTGGGCTCGGTCACGGGACAATCCTAGATCGTCCATCGTCGATCGTCCATCGTCCGTCGTCCGTCGTCCGTCGTCCGTCGTCGTCGTGGGCCATCGCCCACAGCCCATCGACCATTGCCCAGCGCCCAGCTACGGTACAATCCCGTCACCGCAGGGAGGAGAGCACGATGCCCCGAACCGCCGGCCCGATTCTCGTGGTCTGTATGGCACTGTCCGGCACGGTCTGGGCCCAGGAACCGCCTGGCAAGAGGATCTTCGAGGACCGGTGCGGCACCTGCCATGGCGCCGACGGCAACGGCGGCGAGCATGCGCCCGCGATGGTGCGCGCGCTCGCGAATCTGCAGGACCCGCAACTGACGACGCTGATTCGCGAGGGGCTGCCAGCGCGTGGCATGCCGGCGATCGGGGTCAGCGATACGGAGCTGCCGCCGTTGATCGCTTTCGTCCGGACGCTCCGGCCACGCGGTGGATTCCAGCCCTATCGCAAGAGCTTCGTGCTGGCCAGCGGTCGATCGCTCGACGGCACCGTCCTCAATGAAGGACCCGAAGACGCGCAGGTGCGCACCGACGACAACCGCATCCACTTGCTGCGCAGCGCCGGCCCGGGCAGATTCCGCGAGGTGACGTCCGAGACCAACTGGAACACCTACAACGGAGACATCGGCGGCAATCGCTATACCGCGCTGAAGCAGATCGACAGGACGAACGTCAAGCGTGTCGCGCCGAAATGGATCTTCAGGATCCCGAACGGCGGCCGGCTGCAAGGCACACCCGTGGTGGCCGACGGCGTGATGTACGTCACGCAGGCCAACGAGTGCTATGCGCTCGACGCCGGCAATGGCCGCGAGATCTGGCGATTCCAGCGAGCGCGATCGACAGGCCTCGCCGGCGACGCGGCGAGCGGCATCAATCGCGGTGTGGCGCTGAGCGCGGACAAGGTGTTCATGGTGACCGACAACGCACACCTGATCGCGCTGGATCGCGCGAACGGCCGGCTCGTGTGGGACGTCGAGATGGCCGACTGGCGTCTGAACCACGGCGCCACTTCGGCGCCGCTGGCCGCGGGAAGCCTGGTGATTTCCGGAACGGGCGGTGGAGACAACGGCGCACAGGGCTTCGTGGCCGCATTCGATCAGGCCACCGGGAAGGAAGCGTGGCGCTTTTTGACGTTGCCGAAACGCGGCGAACCAGGGTGGGACACCTGGAAGGGCACGAGCCTCGAGCGTGGCGGCGCGAATGCCTGGTTCACGGGCACCTACGATCCGGACACCAGCACGCTCTTCTGGCCGACCGGCAATCCCGGACCCGACTACAACGGCGACGAACGCGTCGGCGACAATTTGTACTCCGACTCGCTCCTGGCGCTCGATCTCGCGAGCGGCAAGCTGAAGTGGTATTACCAGTTCACTCCGCACGATCTCTGGGATTGGGACGCGACCGAGACGCCGATGATCATCAACACCACCTGGGAAGGCCGTCCGCGCAAGCTGGTTGTGCAGGCGAATCGCAACGGGTTCTTCTACGTGTTCGATCGCGCGGATGGAAAGCTTCTGCTGGCCACCCAGTTCATCAAGAACCTGACGTGGGCCAGCGGAATCGGCGCAGACGGAAAGCCGATCAAGACGCCGAATCAGGAGCCCACCGCGGAAGGCACGCATGTCTGCCCGTCGCAGGATGGCGCGACCAACTGGTTCTCCCCTTCGTACAACCCCTCGACCGGCTTGTACTACGTTCAGGTATTCGAGAAGTGCTCGATCTACACGAAGCGTCCGGTGGAATGGGAACAGGGCAAGGCGTACGGGGGTGGGACTCAACGCGTCGACATCAATCCAAAACCGCAGCGGCTGCTGTACGCGCTCGATCTTCAGACGGGCAAGCGGAAGTGGGAGCTGCCGCAAACCGGCACCGGCTCCTCCTGGGGTGGCACGCTCGCCACTGCGACCGGTCTCGTCTTCTTCGGCGACGACAGCGGATCGTTCGCCGCGGCCGACGCCGTCACGGGCAAAACGCTGTGGTCCTTCCAGGCCAATACCAACTGGCATGCGTCGCCGATGGCATACCAGTTCGACGGTCAGGAATACATTGCCATCGCAGCGGGAGACGCCATCCTCGCGTTCGGCCTCGTCGAGTAGGAATTGGTAGTGCGCGACTTAAGTCGCGCCCTGACATAAGAACTCACTCGATCGTCATCGAGACGTGAATTCATTCGTGTAGGTTCGCGAGAGGTCGATCGTCGCACCCTTGACCTTTGGATTCGATGCCGCCAGCACGTCATGAACGGCGGCCGCTCCGTCGGCTGGCATGACGCCATCGGTTGAAAACATCGGGCGTGAATTTTTCAACGCGTCAACGTACAGCGCGATGTCCTCTCCTCGCAGCGCCGGCGGGACTCTCGCGGCGATCTCCTCCTCCGAATGGTCCTGCATCCACCGCAGCGTCTTGACGATCGCCCTGGCCAATCGCGCAGCCGTATCCCGATGAGCTTCCAGCCACGAGGTTTCCGTATAGAGGACTGCGCTCGGATAGCTGCCGGTGCCGAAGGCGTCACGCGTGCCACGCTCGTCGCGCAGGTCTGCAAGCACGCGTACTCCGGGATTGCGCCGCCTGAGAATCGTGAGCGCGGGATCTCCCACCCATCCCGCATCGACCCGGCCACGTTCGAGCGCGGCCACCGCCGCGGCGCCGCCTCCGATCGCGGTCGCGGCGACTGACTCAATCGGAACGTTGTGCCGGGCCAGCAGCACGTTCAGGAAAAGTTGCGACGATGAACCGGGGGTCGTCACACCGGCGATGCCACCCTTCAGCGCCGAGACGCTCGTAATTCGATCGGCGGCCTGCGGCGAGGTCATCAGTACGAGCCCCGGATAGCGCAGCATGACGACAAACGCGGTGAACGGGCGCCCCTCGGCGGCCATCTGAATCGTGTGATCGTAGAAGCCCGAGACGACGTCGGCGCTCCCGCCGATGAGCGCCTGCAGCGCTTTGGCGCCGCCATCGAAATCCTGAAGCTCGACCTCGACGCCCTCTTCCTTGTAAAAACCGAGCTCCTGCGTCAGCGTCGTCGGTAGATAGACCATCTGCGTCTGCCCGCCAATCGCGATCCGGACAGGCGCGCCCGCGTCGCGACCCGCCTGGCGGCACGCAGAGCTACCGGCTGCGGCGACGATAGCGACGACGAGGCCGATGAGCGGCCGCTTCCATCGCAGCAGCCAGTCTTCGGCACGGGCGACGCCCCGGCTCATCACGACGACGACCAGCGAAAGAATCACCATGCCGGAAAACACGCCGGTCGTGTCGAATGTGCCTTCGGCCTGGCTGATCACGTATCCGAGGCCGCGGGTCGCGCCCAGATACTCGCCGACAACGGCGCCGATCATCGCGAATCCGAGGCTGGCCTGCAGGCTCGAAAAGATCCATGTCAGCGCGCTCGGGACGAGCACGTGACGCACCAGCTGGCGCTCCGTCGCGCCGAGCATGCGCGCGTTCTCGATGAGCACCGGGTCGGCCTGCCGTACGCCTTGGTACGCATTGAAAAACATGATGAAGAACACCAGGGTGACCGACAGCGCGACCTTCGACCAGATGCCGAGCCCGAACCAGAGCAGGAACAGCGGCGCCAGCAGGACGCGCGGGACGGCGTTCAACATCATGATGTACGGTTCGAGGACCTTTGCCGTCATCGTCGCGCGCGCCAGCGCAAACCCGCTGACGGTACCGAGGATCGACCCGATGAGCAGTCCCAGGATCGACTCCTGCAGCGTGATCGCGAGATGGCTCCACACGAAGCCTGTCGATGCCCACACCCACATGCGCCCGGCGATCGCGCTCGGACGGCTCACGAAAAACGCGTCAACCGCGCCCGTCGCAACGGCCGCTTCCCACAGCCCGACCACACCGAGGCCGACGGCGGCGCGCCAGAGCGTGATGGCGCCTTTACGCATGTCTCACCACTCGCTGACTCCTGAGCACTTCTTCCCGCAGTATCGACCACAGGTGCCGGTACAGCTCCGAAAACTCGGGCAGCAACTGCAGGTCGAGCAGACTGCGCGGACGTGGAAGATTCACCGGGTGTCTCGCGACGATGTGGCTGGCGGGACCGGCCGAAAGGACCACCACCTCGTCGGCGAGCGCAATCGCTTCGTGAAGGTCGTGAGTAACGAACACGATCGTGCGCCTGGCCCGATCCCACATGGCGAGCAACTCGGATTCCATCTGCTGACGGGTATGAACATCGAGCGCGCTGAATGGCTCGTCCATCAACATCTGGCTGCGGCCCAGAATCCAGTTCTGCGCTATCCCGACGCGCTTCCGCATGCCGCCGCTCAACTGCGCGGGATAGTGCGACTCGAAGCCGGCGAGGCCCACGCGTGCCAGCCAGTCATCCGCGTGAGCGCGGGCGGCCCGAGCGGGCGTCCCGCCGAGCATCGGGCCCAGAGCGACGTTGTCGCGGACGTTCTTCCACGGGAGCAGCGCATCCTGTTGAAACATGTAGGTGGCATGCGTGTTCAGCCCGGCAAACTCCTTCCCGTTGACGCGGACGCACCCCGAAGTCGCCGGCAGCAGCCCGGCGGCCAGATTCAGCAACGTCGTCTTGCCACAGCCGCTTGGCCCCACGATGGCCACGAACGCACCGGTGGGGATGGCCAGCGAGACGTCCTCCAGGGCCCGATATGGCTTGCCGCCCGGCGCCTGGAAGTCGCGGCTCACCCGGTCGAATTCGAGCGCGATCATCGGCGACGCTCTGTGCAACCGGGCAGCATGGGTGCCGCGGATTATATGTGCTTCATGGTGGTAAACTCCGCCGCACTCATTCAGCGACCATCGTGAGAGACACCGATCGTCCCACCGCCGACATCACGCACACGACCCTGTCGGTCATCGTGCTCCTGTTGCTCATCACCTCCACTTTCTGGGTGCTGAGCCCGTTTCTGATGCCGATCCTGTGGGCGTCGATTATCAGCGTGGCGACGTGGCCGTTCATCACGAAGCTCGAGGCGGCTCTGGGCAACCGGCGCGGGCTGGCTGTCGCGATGACGACGGCGACGATCCTCCTCATCGTCTTCGTCCCTGTCCTGCTCGCCCTGGCCACCATCGTCAGCAGCGCGCAGGGCCTGACGGCCGAGATCCAGTCGCTCCAGTCGATGGCGTTGCCGGGGCCGCCGTCCTGGCTGCAAGGCGTGCCGCTCGTCGGTGAGAAGATCTCCACCGAATGGAGCACGATCGCGGCGCTCGGTCCGGATGAACGGGCGGCTGCGCTCACACCGTATCTGCAGGCAGTACCTTCAGTGGTTCGTCGCGAGGGCCGGAAGCGTCGGCTCGATGCTGCTTCAGTTTCTGCTGACCACGATCATCACGGCGATCATCCTGGCCAACGGAGAAATCGTGCGAGAGGGCATCCTGCGGTTTGCCGAGCGTCTGGCGGGCCGGCAGGGGTACGACGTGGCGGCTCTTGCCGGACGTGCGATCCGCGGTGTCGTGCTGGGCGTCGTCGTCACCGCGCTCATTCAGGCAGCCATCGCGGCTATCGGCCTCGTCGTCAGCGGCATTCCGGCGGTTGCGCTGCTGACGGCCGTGACGCTCTTCCTCTGCCTGGCGCAACTCGGACCGTGGCTGGTACTCGGTCCCGCCATCGGCTGGCTGTACTGGTCGGGGCAAGGCGGCTTGGGGACGGTGCTGCTCGTCTTCACCGTGATCTCGGGCACCATCGACAACTTCATTCGTCCCGTGCTCATCAGGCGGGGCGCCGACCTTCCGCTCCTGCTGATCTTCGCGGGTGTCATCGGGGGCCTGATTGCGCTCGGCATCATCGGTCTCTTCGTCGGACCGGTCGTGCTGACCGTCACCTACACGTTGTTGAAGGCGTGGGTATCGGGCGAAGAGACGCCGCAGCGCGCTGACACGGACTCGCCCCTCAACGTTTCGTGACCGAGCCGCCATGGATTCAGTAGCCACATTCCTGCACAGATTGCCAGAGCTCTGCCTCTTCCTCAGCATCGTGCTCGGGCACCTCATCGGCCGTTTCCACATCAAAGGCGTCGGCTTCGGCGCCGTCGTCGGCACGCTGATCGCCGGCATCGCGATCGGCATCCTGGCCAAACCGGAACTTCCGGATCTGCTGCGCTGGGCGTTCTTCTACCTGTTCCTGTTCTCGATCGGCTACTCGGTCGGCCCGCAGTTCTTCGGCAGCCTGAAGAAGGAGGCGCTGCCGCAGATCGCGCTGGCCGTGATCGTCGCGATGACCGGCCTGGCGACGGTGATCGGCGTCACCGCGGCATTCGGCTTCGACGAAGGTATCGCCGTCGGCCTGCTGTCGGGCGGCATGACGCAGTCCGCCGCGCTCGGCACGGGGCTGAGCGCGATCGCCGAGCTGCCGATTCCCGACGACGTGAAGGCGACGCTCATGGCCAACGCGCCGCTCGCCGACGCGATTACCTACGGCTTCGGCGACCTCGGCCTGATCCTGTTCCTCACGTGGCTCGGCCCGAAGCATCATGCGCGCCGACCTGAAGCGCGAGGCGAAGGAGCTGGAGCAGAAGCTCTCCGGCGGCAAGGCCAGCGGCGACGCGAGCTCTCGGCGCGCACTTACGGCCTTCGCGCCTACCGGGTCGAGAACCCGCAGGTCGCCGGCTCGACGCTCGCGGCGCTCGAAGCAGCGCTACGCCGCGGCCCGGCTCTCCGTGCAGCGCGTGCAGCGTGGCGGCGACGCTGCTGACACTCGATCCCGCCCTGACGCTGCAAACGCGGCGATCGGCTCGTCGTGTCGGCACGACGGGCAGCGCGTTCCCAGACGCCGAACGCGACATCGGACCAGAGCTCGACGACCCCGGCTCTGCTGTCGGTGCCGGTGCAAGACGGCGGCGGTCGTCGTCACCAACCGCGAGGTCGAACGGCAAAACGCTCGGCGAGCTGGCGCAGGATCCGAGCGCCCGCGGGCGTGTACCTCGCAATCGATCCAGCGCGGCACCGAGCTGATGCCGCGCGAACCGTGGACGGTCGTGCGAGCGCGGCGACATCCTGCAGATCGTCGGCGCGCCCGACGACGTCGAGCGCGCGGGCCAGCATGATCGGGTTCGTCGAGCGCGACCTGTCGAAGACCGACCTGACGTTTCTGGCCGGCGGCATCTGCGCCGGCATTCTGCTCGGGCTGCGTCAAGCTCAACGTCGGGAGGCATCGTCCTCGGACTCGGCACGGCGGGCTCGATTCTCGTCGTCGGACTCGTCGCCGGATGGGCGCGCAGCCGCTACCCGGTGTTCGGCGTCGATTCCGGAACCGGCGCAGCGGCTGCTGATGGACATCGGGCTGATCGTCTTCATCGCGGTGGTCGGACTGCACGCGGGCCCGCACGCCGTCGAGGCCTATCACGACCAGCGGCGGCGCGCTACTTCGCCAGCATCTTCGTCGCCGGCATGATCGTCACGACGGTGCCGCTCGCCGTCGGCACGCATCGCGGCGCGGTACCTGCTGAAGATGAGCCCGCTGATGACGCTCGGCGGCCTCGCCGGCGCGCAGACCTGCACGCCCGGCCTGAACGCGCTGCGCGAGGCCAGCGGCAGCAACGTCGGCTCGCTGGCCTACACGGTGCCGTACGCGATCGGCAACATCCTGCTCACCATCTGGGGACCGGTCGTGGTCGCCATCGTGCACGCGATGCGCAGTAGCACGGGTGGAGGACACCGATGAAACGCGGCTTCGACGTGCTTCGCGACAAGACGCTCAACCGATCGATCGCGTTCGGCCGGCAGCGACCGGGATCGTCTCGGTCTGCGAGGACTGCTGCCGCACCGCGTCGCGACCGACCGGCAGATGGTGCGAGCGGGTGATGGCCAACCTGCGAGCGGCTGCCTCGCGACATCGATCGCTACATGCTGCTGTCGTCGCTGCAGGAGCGGAACGAGCGGCTGTTCTACCAGACCGTCGATCGCGCACGTCGATCGGATCCTGCCGCTCATCTACACGCCCACGGTCGGCGAGGCCTGCCGGGAGTTCTCGCACATCGCGCGAGAGCCGAAGGGCTTCTTCATCACCCCGGACGATCGCGGCACGATCCGGCGCATCCTCGGCCAACTGGCCCCGCAAGGACATCCGCGTCATCGTCGTCACCGACGGACAGCGGATTCTCGGCCTCGGCGATCTCGGGCGCCAACGGCATGGGCATCCCGATCGGGAAGCTGGCGCTCTACACCGCGTGCGCCGGCATCGATCCGGAGTCGTGCCTGCCGGTGACGCTCGACGTCGGCACGAACAACGAGGCACTGCGGAACGACCTGCTGTACCTCGGGTATCCGCGCAAGCGGCTCGAAGGGAAGGCGCTATTTCGATCTCGTCGACGAGTTCGTGACCGCCGTGCAGTCGCGCTATCCCGATGCGCTGATCCAGTTCGAGGATTTCCTGACGCCCAACGCGTACGCGCTGCTGAACAAGTACCGGGAGCGCGTGCTGTGCTTCAACGACGACATCCAGGGCACGGCCGCCGTCGCCCTGGCCGGCGTGTACTCGTCGACCCGCATCACCGGCCTGCGGTTCACGGATCTGCAAGATCATGTTCCTCGGCGCCGGCTCGGCGGCCACAGGCATCGCCGATCTCATGACCGCCGCGTTCGTGGACGAAGGGCTCAGCCGTCGACGAGGCGCGACGGCATCTGTGGTTCGTGGACGTGAACGGTCTGGTCGTGAAGATCGCGCACGGACCTGCTGGAGCACAACCTGCCGTACGCGCACGACATGAAGCCGCTGGGATTCATCGACGCGATCGACGCGATCCGGCCGCACGTGCTGATCGGGGCCACCGGCGCTCCGGGGACGTTCACGCAGACGGTGATCGAGCGGATGAGCAGCATCAACGAGCGGCCGGCGATCTTCGCGCTGTCGAACCCGACCTCACGCGCCGAGTGCACCGCCGAACAGGCGTACGCCTGGAGCGGTGGGCGGGCGATCTTCGCGAGCGGCAGCCCGTTCGGACCGGTGACCTATCGGCGGCACGACGTTCCGGCCGGCGCAGGGCAACAACGCGTACGTCTTCCCCGGCATCGGCCTCGGCGCCGTGGCCTGCCGCGCGCGCACGCTGCCGGACGAGTTGTTCCTGACGGCGGCGCGGACGCTTGCCGGCCTGGTTCGGCAGACCGATCTCGACCAGGGCTCGCTCTATCCGCCGTTGCGGGACATCAGGAAGATCTCGCTCGCGATCGCGACCAGCGTCGCGACGAAGGCGTATGCGATGAATCTGGCGCGAAGGAAACGACCAAGGAACGTGCGGCGGAGCGTCGAGGCGATGATGTATCGGCCGTGACGCGTCGACGCGTCCTACGATCGCACTTCGAAGACGTGGTATCCCCAGGGCGGTAGATCGAGATAGAGCCCTTTCGACGCGACGTCGCTCCCCTCGCGATCGTAGCTGGCAGGACTCATCAGGTCGCTGAATCGAACCGCACGGCCGGCCAGCTCGGGAAACAGCACCTTCACATAGCACTGTCCCTGATTCCGGGCGTAGTTCACGACGACGAGCAACTGGTCCGCGACCGTCGCGCCCCGCCAGGAAAACGCCAGGAATCCATCCGCGGTCGGGTTCCCGTCCCACGCCGGCACACACTCAGTCAGTTGCCATTGTCCGTCGCGAACCGGCTCTCGACGGAGCACGGACAACAGGCGGCCGTAGAACTGCTCCAATGATTCGTCCCGCGGCTCCTGCGGCGCGCGCACGAGGTGCGGCGAAATGCGCTTTTTTCGGCCCTCGAACTGACCCTGGTGGAAGAATCGCAATCCAGGCGAGAGAAATGTGACGACGGCAGCGGCCTCGTGCACGTCACGCTCGAACGCGCTGGACGCCCGCGGCTCGTCGTGGTTTTCCAGAAAGCGTGCGAGCTTGTCCTGATAATCGAGGCCCGCGTGGAAATGCTCGCGCACCGGCCTCGCATGCCCCTCGCGCAGGCGGTCGTACAGCCGCTTGTCGTACGCGTAGTCGAACCCCTCGTGTTGCATCGTCCATTCGAGATCCCAGTAGACCTCGGCCATGAAGTCGAATCCCGGAACCGCGTCACGAACCTGCTTGATGGTGGGCGGCCAGAATGGCTCGGGCCTGCGTCCCCATGTGCGTTCAAACACGTCGGGCAGCACCAGCATCGCCATGTCGCAGCGCACGCCATCGCACTGCCCCGCGATTCTCGCGAGCTCGCCGGCCATCGCCTGACGTGTCGCGGGGTTGCTGTAGTCGAGCTGCACGGTATCGGGCCAGCCTGAAAAATAGGGATCCCGGCCGTATGCCAGAACGCGCTGGCCGATGCGCGCGTAGTTCTGCGGCTCTCGCTGCAGGTCGGCGTCGCTTCCTTGAACGAAGTACTCCGGGTGGCTCTCGACCCACGGATGATCGGGCGCCATGTGATTGGGAACGAAGTCGAGCATCAACCGGAGGCCGCGATCGCGCAGGCGGTCGCGCACGCGGGCGAGCGCGGCGTCGCCACCAAGCGACTCGTGCACGGTGTAGCCGGTAATCGCAAAGCCGGATCCGGCGATGTCATCGTCCTGGAGATCGGGAAGCGTGTCCTCGAACTCCGCGCGCCACTCCGGATTGCTGCGCGACACGCGCTGCGCGGCCGACCCGGTCTGCCAGACGCTGAGCAGCCAAATCCAGTCGAACCCTTGACGGGCCAGGCGATCGAGATCGGCATCGGGAATATCATCGAGCGTGACCGGCCTGCCCAGCCGGCGCGCGAGGTCTGTCAGACACACCCTCGTGTTGATCTGGAAAATCGAGGGATACCGCGGCTTCACCCTGGTCATCCCGCCGTCAGCGATGTTCGAGACCGTCGAGTGGAGCTCAGGCATGGGTCCTATGGTAAACCTGATACGGCCATTCCTAACGTGGGCTGCGCAGGCGTTCCTCGTAGCCGATGGCCAGGTAGTACAACGCCTCGTCGAAGAACTGGCCGACCAGCACGTGGAGATCGTGCAGGCTCTGCAGGTGGAGCGGCAGCACGTAGTCGCCTTCCATGCGCGGAAACGCCGCATCGACCAGACCGTTGTCGCTGATATAGCGCCGCAGGTGCTGCTTGATGATGATGACCGCGTAAATCATCTCGCTCAGCGGAATGCCCTGATCGAACCGCCGTCGCCCCCAGTCGGTGAACTCGGTCCGCGTCTTCTCCGATCGGGGGTCTCCGATCCAGTTACCGAGACGATTCAGGAGCTGGACGATGCGCTGTTCGAGATCCTGCGGACGGACCGCACGGAAGCCGGGCGTCCGCGGGTTGGTGAACAGGTCCTTCGCGATGTCGGCGGTGAGGCTGGACGCGTGGATTTCGATGAGCTCGACGAGTCTCGCGGCTATCACGATGAACTCCCCGGCGGCGTTCGCCTGTAATGATCTGGGCGATGATATCAGAGCAGCAAGGCGCTGTGTCACAGGAGGTGTGATGACCCGCTCCGGAATAATAATGATTCTCACGGCCACGCTGACGCTTGTGCTCGGTGGCGGGGTGTCCGCACAGGTCAAGCGCTATCCGCTGGAGGGCACCGAGGGTGTCCGCCTGCACAACGTGGCGGCCGAGCCCGCCACGCTCCAGGGCAAGAAGGGGCTTCGGGTGACTATCTCCGAAGATGCGGCGCGCCGCCTCAAGACCATGACGCCCGAGGCTCAACTCCAGTTCGAGCGACTCGCGCCGCTCACAGGTCTCGACTTCGCCAACGGCATCATTCAGGCTGAGATTGCCGGAGCGCCGGCGCCGGATGCGCCTGAGGGTGCCCGCGGCTTCGTGGGGATTGCCTTCCGCGTGCAGAGCGATATGCGAACCTTTGACGCGTTCTACCTGCGTCCGACCAACGGTCGCGCCGACGATCAGGAGCGCAGGAATCATGCGGTCCAGTACATTGCGCATCCCGATTGGCCCTGGTTCCGGCTGCGGAAGGAGACGCCGTCCAGGTATGAGTCGTATGTGGATCTCGTCACAGGGGCATGGACGAGGATCAGGATCGAAGTGCGCGGCGCCCGCGCGCGTCTTTACGTCCATGGCCAGGAACAGCCGACGCTCGTGATCAACGACCTCAAGTCCGGCGCACAGGGGAAAGGCGGGGTGGCCCTCTGGATCGATCAAGGTACTATTGCGCACTTCCGGGACCTGAGCGTGGAGGCCGAGCCATGACTCTCATCCGCTTTCTCGTCATCACGCTCGTCTCGATCTGCGCGGCTTCAATGTCCGCGCAGACGCCTGCCAAGCGGACACCACAGGAGATGCAAGCCTCGTACGAGGCGCACAAAGGCGACTTCGACTACCTGCTCGGCGATTGGGAGTTTTCGGCGGTGAGCCGTGACTACGGAAACTTCCGTGGTTTCTGGAGCGCCGTGCGTCTCGACGGAGGTCAGATCCTCGATGAGTATCGAATCGTGGGCGACAAGGGCGAGACGTTCTACGTCACGTCAACCCTGCGCAATTACAACAAGGTGCTCGATCGATGGGAGCTGGTCGGGATGGACTCGAGCAACGGGTTGCAGGATATGGGCACAGCCCAGCGCGTCGGCGCCGAGATGCACCTCGAACAGCGCTTCGGTGTGATGGGCGATCAGCCGTCGACGTGGAAGATTCGCTACTACAACATTCAGCCCGATCGGTTCTCGTGGATCGCCGACCGCTCGACTGATGGCGGCAAGACGTGGCAGCCGAAGCATCAGACGATTGAAGCCCGCCGCATCGGCCCGCCCCGTTCGCTGGGACCGCTTGCGCCGGCAAGGACCGGCACGCCAACGGCGCGCTAGGCTCGCCCGCCTGCCATCTGCCCATCTGCCATCTGCACTGACGAGCGTCAGAAACACTTGGCTTTAGCGGTTCAGACGGTGTCTACTGTGATCCTGGAGCAGGTTGAGTCGTCCATGGACCCCAACGCCAGCGAGCTCGCGCGTGAACTCACGGGTCGTAACGCCCGGGAGCGAGAGGCTTACTACGAGCGTACAGGCGTCCCAACCCCGTTGCGCGACGCGGTCGAGGCCCTCTTTTCCGCGAATAACGAGACGGTCGTTCCTGCCGAGGCCGGCGAGCCCCTCTCGGCGATCACAACGCGGGGCGCCGAGCCGAGCGTGATTGGGCGGTACAAGGTCACGAGGCTCCTCGGCCGCGGCGGCATGGGCGAAGTGTACCTGGCCCACGACCCCGTGCTCGACCGGGAGCTCGCGGTCAAGCTGATCGGCGCCGGCATCAAAGACCCGCATGCGCGTCGCCGGCTGGTCGAAGAGGCTCGTGCCGCCGGACGCCTTCGCCATCCGAATATCGTCACGATCTTCGATGCCGGCGAGCACGAGGGCAATCCGTACATCGCGATGGAGTACGTCGTCGGCGACACCCTCAGGTCGCTGATCGAGCGGCGCGCGCCGTTCTCTCAGGGAAGAAAGCTGCTGCTGATGGAAGGGGCGTGCGCGGGCCTGGCCCACGCCCATCGCGAGAACGTCGTGCATTTCGACGTGAAGCCGGACAACCTGATAGTCGACGGGCGTGTCGGGGTCAAGGTGCTCGACTTCGGCGTCGCGCGCGTGCTGAAGAGCGAGGCGCTCGTCACGCAGCACGTGGCCGGAACCCTGCGCTACATGTCACCCGAGCAGCTGACCGGCAAACCCCTCGATCGCCGGAGCGACGTGTTCTCGCTCGGCTGCTCGCTCTTCGAGTTCATCACCTACGAACCCGCGTACATCGGAACGGCGCACGAGATCATCACGCGCATCACCGCCGGGCCGGTGCCGCGCCTCGCGGACGTGCTGCCGTGGGTGCATCCGACTCTCGACGCGCTGATCTCGAAGACCATGGCGCTGGATCCCGTCCAGCGGTTCGACGACCTCGACGAACTGGCCCGCGCGCTGCGCCGGTTTCGCGAACAGCTCGATCCGCTTGATGAGCCGTGGACAACAACCCGCACCACCATCGACTCGCGTATGCCGCGTCAGGCAACGGCCCCGGTCGTCGCACGCCCCCGGCGTGTGACGCTCGCGGCCGTTGGAATCGTGTCGGCGCTTGTGATCGGTTCGGGCGCTCTGTGGATATGGAGGCAGGATTCGACGCCGCAGGGTCAGGATCGGGCCGCCTCTGCCACTCGAGAACCGGCGCCGCAGTCGTCGGAGCCGGCGCAACAAACACCGTCGCCGTCGCGCACCGAAACGTCCACGCCTCCTGAATCACCAGTGCCGCCACCGGCCTCTATGCAGCCGCCTGCCTCTTCGACGGCGGGATTGGAGCAACGGAAAGCCCCGAATCGTGCGGGCAACAAGGCGGCATCATCCGGCACCCTCACGACACAGCCGCCGCAATCGGCCCGGATTCCCGATGACGCGGGAGCGACTAGTCTGCCACTCCCACCTGCGCGCATCGAACCACCGCCGCCGATCGCGCCGCCGGCCCCGGCGGTCGATACCACCGCCACCATGAAACCCGAACCGGTGCTGCCCAGCACGACCGTGGCCGCGCCCATCGACGAAAACAAGGAAGTGCTTGCCGCGCTTGGCCGCTATCGCGACGCCTTCGCGGCCCTCGATGCGTCAGCCGTTCAGCGGATATATCCGACGCTCGCCGCCAGTCAGGTCGACCAGCTCCGGCGCACGTTCGAATCGATGAAGACGTATGACATTGCGGTGACTCAGACACGAGTGGATGTGAAGAACGACACGGCGACCGTCCGCGCCGTCGTTGCCCATAAGATGGTTCCCCGAGTTGGAAGCCCGCAATCGAACGCCGTCGAAACCGAATTCCGGCTGCGGCGCGATGCGGGCGGCTGGATCATCACAGACGTCAAAGTGAATCCCTGACGTGAGCTATCAGCTGTCAGCTATCAGCCCTCAGTCGTCAGCCGACGACTGACAACTGAGAACTGAAAGCTGAAAGCTGAAAGCTGAAAGCTGAAAGCTGAAAGCTACGTTAGAACACGTAATCGATACCGATCGCGGGCGTGACGCGATCGCGGAGTCCCGCGTCGGTCAACGGGAACAACAGGTTGAGGCTGACAAGGAGCGTTCGCCACGGACTGAACCTCACGCCCGCGGCGCCGAGATACAGGTGCAAGTCTCCCTCATGAAACGCGAGCTCTTGTTTCGTGACCTGCCGCGTCTCCTGCTGCGGCGTCGTGGTTCCGCCTCCTCCGCCGCCACCACCACCGCCGCCACCACTTCCACCGCCGGCCGCGCCGGTGCCCGGGCCGGCCAGCGCGTACGTAAACACCTTGTCCTCCAGGCTCATCCGTCCGGCTCCACGCAGCGTGCGGTTGAGCACGTCGAACGACATCGTCATTGCCGGCGACACGACCGCGTCGAAGCCGGCGGTCACGTTGATCTCATCCGGCAGCCGAACGCCCGGCAGTGCGCCCTCGCTCGAAAACGTGTACCCAATGTTGAGATGAGGGGCGAACCGGCTGTGATTCATCGAGGCGATCCCGAAGACCTTGGTCTGCACACCGCCGGTACCGAGCAGGTCTGACTCGTTGCCCGTCGGGAGGCGCGTTTCGACGGCGACCCCCAGCGATGCTTTGCTCGCAGGGTTGAACGCGTACTTCCCCCGCAGGACGATGTCCCCGATTCCCGAGGCCGAGCCTGACTTCGTGAACGTGTGCTCGTCGGGATTGGCTCCTTCGAACTCGTGCACGGTCGGATCCTGAGCGGTCGAGAGCCGTTCAATCTTTGCGAACACGCTGGCGTCGACGCCCACGTGCACGAAGGGCACCGCCACCCCGATGTCGAAACGATCGGACACGCCATAGGAGGCGAAGACGACAGACGTATCGCTCACCAGCTTGAGTTTGAGCGTCGCTTCGATCAGATCGCCTTCAAAGGGCGGGGTGAGTTGCGACCCATCAGGCGTCTGCTCCTTTGCGGCGCCGCGGCTGCAGCAATCGGAATGTGGAATGTAGAACTTCACCTCGCCGTTGCGCAGGTTCAGTCCCTCCAGCGTGTCGTACATGGCGTGCTGATACTCGAAGCCCAGGCTCACCTTCCCACGGCCGGTGGTCAGCGCGCGCTCGGCGAATGAGGGGCCGAAACTGTCACTGCTGCGCGTCAACGTGCCCAGCGCCGGATCGATCGTGTACGTGAACCCGCCTGACGGCGATCCCAGCGGATAGGTGGACAACATCGTGAGCAGCGCCTGATTCACCTGCGTGGGCACCAGCGCCTGATCCTCGCCGGGCTGGAAATGCGCCACGTGGTTCGGCTGATCCGGAAGATTCGAGGGCAGCAGCGTGATCGTATTGCCGAGAAGCTCAGGCAGGATCGACGACAGCGGCGTACCCTGGGACTGAGCTGTTGTCGATGCACCGCACGCCATCAGCACGACGACGGCGGAGAGCACACGACACCGGACAGAACTGGAGACGAACATCTCGTTAGCATAACGCTGAAACTATCAGCGGCGAACGAATTCAGGCCAACTACTGTTTGCCATCTGCAATTTGCCATCTGCCATGACGGGCATCACCGAAGCGCCTGTCCGATCAGTTTCGCCGAAGCCCGTGCTGACACGGTGAAGGCAAAGAAGGGACCAAACGACCGTGTGGCGAGCATGCTCGTCATGAAGAGCCCGGCGATGCTGGTCTGGAGACAGTCGTCGAGCACGGGTGCGTCATTATCTGTTTGCAGTTGCGGCAGGATGTTGCCACGCGCGACGAGCGGCACACGATTGACGTCGACCTTGTAGCCGGTGGCCAGCACGATGCGATCGACATCGAGCACGCGCGCACCGTCGCGGCCCGCAAGCGTGATGGCGAAGCCGCCTCCTGGCAGAACGCGAAAGCCGGCCACCTGTGTGTTGGGCCAGAGGTGAATGTTGGGCGCCCGCACTCGGGACGCCAGCCATGGCTCGAGCTTGAGGCGTCCTTCCGCCCAGAGTCGCCGGCCCAGCTCGTCCTTCGCGGACTGCGTGAGCCGTCGGTACCATCCGGGATCTGTCGCAAAACGATCGACCAGCGGGTTCACCCACGACCAGTCAGACTCGGCAAATGCCGGCGAATCGTGGCGGTGCGAAACGTGGATGGCTGCCGCACCAGCCTCGTTCATCAGCGCGGACCACTCGAAGGCGCTCTGCCTGCCCCCGACGATGAGGCATCGTTGATGGCGAACGGCTGCGAAGTCGACCAGGTCGCACGTGTGGTGCACGCCACTGAGAGGCAGCACGCGCGCCAGATCCTCGGGTACGTGCTTGAAGGGCGCGAACCCCACCGCCAGCACGACGCTCCTGGCGGCAATCACGTCACCGTTGGTGAGCGAGGCGCGAAAGCGCGCGTGGCCGTTCTCTGTCGTATCGAGCCGCTCCACGGTGACCGGCCACGGATCGATCCCCCTCCGCGCCTGAAACCATTGGACGTACTCGAGGTACCGAGCCAGCGAGAGCGGTTCGACATCCGCCGGCGTGAGATCCTGCGTGCCCAGGAACGCCTCGATCGTCTCTTCGCCCTGCGCGTCGAGATGCCAGTCGCAGGCCGAGCGCAGGTACATGCCGCCCGGCATGTGAGTGCGCCAGAAGCTCATCGGCTCGCCCACGATGATGTGGTCGATGCCCAGATACTGGGCGCGCGCAGCCATCGAGAGACCGAAGGGGCCGGCGCCGATGATTAAGAGGTCGGTCGTGGCGTTCATGCGCGGGATTCGCGCCGCTTTAGTTCACGCTCACGGTTTTGGCTTCATGGACTGCTGCACGTCAATCAGCGCTTGCTGGCTCGTCGTCAGGAAGCCGTCTTGCGGGCGGTCGAGATCGGCAATGACCCCGATGACGGCGGAAAATGTGAAGGCGACGACGAGGACGGCGGGTGAACGGCTCGTTGCCGCCAGACCGGCGTGATAGCCCATGGCGGTGAGAGACAGGACGGCGATCGCGAACAGCGCGACCCAGATGACGCCGGGAATGCGATTCCTCACGCCGACGGCCACCCGTTTCGCGTGGAGGTCGATCACCTCATTCAGCGACTGGACGAAGAGACCGACGACAATCGACGTGGGATGGGTCTCTCCGAGGGCGACCGCCTGCGTCCAGAGTTGTTCCTGCAGCTGCTCCGACTTCCGGATGCCTTCGGCAATCCTGCCGGACTGTACGGCATTCAGACGCGTATCGACGTAGTCGCGGAGCAGTACGCGAACCTCTTCGCGCCGATCGGGAAGCATCCCGGCACGCAAATACGTCGTGCCAATTGCGTTGGCCTCATCGAGGAGCACCTGCCTCCTCATATCGAAGCGATTGGCGGCGAAACCGAAGGTGAAGGCAAGAAAGAAGGCCAGCAACCCCAGGGTGGAGCCGACCATCGCGCCGACCGGCGCTTCTTTTTCTCGACTGGATCGGCTGCGCCTGTAGTTCCCCAGACGGTAGCCACCCTCGATCGATATCAGGACGAGAGCCACGATGGCCAGAAAGAAACCCCATAGGGGAAGAGCGTCGATGGGCCCACCTTGCATTCCCAATCCTCCCGGCACGTCGTTTCATGTGTCGATAGACAGCACGCATCGTGCGGCCGCACGTCTCGATGCGCGCGCGGATGGTAGCACGGCGCGAGGAAACGGATCCGGGATCCGTTTCCTCGCTATTCAGGAAGGCGCTACAAACGGCCGGCGGCCCAGAGGATCGAGTTCCTCACGAGCATCCGGTACGAGGGGTTGCGGTGTGTCTCGCGCGAGGTTCCCGGTTGAATGCAGACCACTCTCGCCGTCGGATGGACGCCGACCCACGCGATCGTCGAATCGCTGCCGCCGTTCGAGGTCTGGAGCAGCGGCGTGATCTTCGGCGACTGCCACATGCCCTTGAACGTCTCTTCGCCGGTCAGCGTGAAGGGCTTCGTGTGCCGGAGGATCGGGTGCTTCCCTGCCGGACGCACGTCCAGACTTGCGGCCGTTCCCACTGTGGACCGTTTCATGCCCTCGCGATCGCCCAGCACCAGCAGCCCGCCGGTCACTTCCTGATACCACCACGGCCAGTCCTGGTTGTCGCCGAGCGAGTGGTGCAGCAACACGAACCCCTTGCCAGCCTCAACCGCCTGCTGCGCGAGCTTGCGCGTCGGCTCGGGCCAGTCCATCTGATCGTTCAACACGAGGACGTCGTAGCCGGGATGCGGACGCCCGCCGCTCGGTTCCCAGGGATAGTCCGGCGGTTCGTCCCGCTCGGTGCCGCCACCGAGCGCACCCCGGCCCTGCGTCGGCGCCACGCCACGCGCAGGCGGCGGCGCCGGCGGTGCTGGCAGCAGAGCGCCGAAGCTGGCCGGCTGATCGATGGGCCAGACCTCCATGCCGAAAAACATGGGGTCGAGAAACATCTCCTGAAGCGTGGGCGGATACGGTTTTCCCCCCGTCGTCAGCTGCACCCACACCTGCGTCTTCGCGATCTTCTGTGCGGCGCCGCGAGCCGGATACAGAAGTGCGGCCGCACCGGCGGCGGCAGTCGCTGTCAGAAAGCGCCGGCGTGAGGCGTTGGTACCGGTTGCGCGCTTCATGATGCCAACCTTCCTCCCGCCCACAGAACCATGTTGTGCACGACCTGCCGGTAATTGGGATCCTGACAGACGTGTCTCGTGTGGCCCGGCTGGAAGCTGACCACGCGCGCTTTCGGGTGGGGGCCGACCCAGCCCAGTGCCGGGTTGTTGAACGACGGATCGTCAGAGACGAAGAGCACGGTTGATTTCGGCGAAATCCACATGTTCGGGAACGTCTCGTCCCACGGCAGCGCGAATGGCTCGATGCCTCGGACGATCGGATGGTTTCCGACCGGCGTCACCGTCTGCCTGACGAACTGCTTGAGCCGCCCCTGAGTCTTCATGCCCGGCACGTTGGGGTTGTAGAGAAAACATCCGATGGCTTCCTCGCTCCACCACGCCCACTGGTCGTTGTTCGTCCCGACGGCGTGGTGCAGCACCACGACGCCTTTGCCGGCATCGAGGTGCTTCACCATCCTGGCGCGGTCCGATTCGGGCCAGCCGCCGGTGATCCAGTCGTTGGTAACGATCACGTCGGGTGCATTGGGACCGCCGATACCGTCGAACGCACGCGGGTGCGGCAGCACGGTCGTGTCCACGTCCTGAAACATCGGGTCGGTGAACATCGCGTACATCTGCAACGGCGACGTGTGACCGCCCGGCGTGAACTGCACTTTCAGCCTCGGCCCTCGGGCCGGCGCCTGCGCCGCGCGCGCCGGCGCCGCCTCGACGCTCGACGCAGCGGCGGCGGTCAGAGCCGCTCCGAGAAAATCCCGTCTCGACCAGTTCGACATGGCGTTCCTCTCGATGTTTATCGATTATCGATAGCCTTGGCGAACTGCACTGTAGCGGCAGGCATTTTCGGCGTCAAGGAGAATCCAGATTCGTGGGAGGGTTAGACTTGTCATTTCCCCCGGCGCACCTCACGAGGAAAACACCATGGGCGAATGCCGCTCTCGAAAATCACGCCGACTGGTGGTCGCCATCGGCCTGATGATCTTCGCAACAGGCTGCCGGTCCGCAAGTCCACGTACGGCTCAAACAGGGGTTCTCCACGACCCGCGGGACGTGAAGGTGAATCGGGAGCAACTGCGACTCAGGGTCCGGTCGCTCGTCGGCCCGATGACGGGGAGGATGGAGTCGGCGGCAGACGAGATCGCCGCGTCGACGGCCAGCCAGACGGTTCGACTGGCGGCACTCGAGTGGAAGATCGACGCCGTGCCCGCGATGCGAGACTCGCTCTTCCAACCCGATCCGCATGTCGCCCTGGTGGATGCCTGGGTGCTCCTCTACCAGATGAGCGACTATTTCGAGAGAGGGCCCGGGAGGACCAGGCTCGGGCCGGCGAGCGCACTGGCAGCCGCGGCGTGCCGAACGTCAGAGGACCATCTAGCGGGAGTGGCCGCTTCGGCCACGACGTCAGGCGATGTGTCGAAGGTGCGCGAGTTCGTCCGGAAGTGGGCGGCCGAGCATCCCATTACCGGAACGATCGCCGCCAGGCAGCCCATCCTCAGCATTGATGTCGAAAACGCCATCCCGAACTCTCTGACCCTCGGGCAAGCGGCGACCGAGGTGGCCACCTCGCTGGACGACTTGAACCGGAGACTCGAAGTCTACAGCGGGCAGATGGTCCGACAGGCCCGCTGGGAACTCGAGAGGCAGACGCTCAGCCTGCTCGACGACCTCTCGGCGAAAGAAGCGATCCCCCTGGCCGGACGGGCCGTAGCTTCCGCGGAGCAAGCGGCGGCAGAACTTCACCGGCTCGCGCCAGCCGTCGAGGGGGCGGCTCGTACCGCAGAGCGAGCGGCAGACATCATCGCGACGGAACGGCGGGCCGCCGTCGCGGCCATCTCGGCGGACCTCGCCCGCACGATCGGGTTCGCGCAGGCCGAACGGCTTGCGGTCCTCGAGTACCTGACCATTGAACGCCAGACGGCGATTGATGAGCTTCGCAAGACGATCACCGAGGAGCACGAGGCCGTTATCCGTGATACGGAAAAGGTTGCCGTCCGCCTCGTCGACCACGCCATCAACCGACTGGAGCGCCTGGTGCTGCAGGTTGTCGCGCTGCTGCTCGTGGCCATGGTCGCGGCGATGCTGATAATGGGCCTGTTCTTTCGGCGTGCCCAGACCACCGTCGCGCGGTAGCCACTCTCCGCCCGTCATGCTTCAGTTGTCCTGCCAGGGATTGCTGGCAAACACCGCGAGCTCGGGCCACAGGACGCGACGAGGCATGTCCAGCGCGGCGACGATCGTCCCGGCGATGTCGATCGCGTAGAGCTTGTTCGGGTTGTTGCGGCCGGCCTTGCCGCCGAAGTTGGTCTGCACTTCGGACGGGCAGATCGAAATCACGCGAATGCCGTGCGGCCGCAGTTCCGCCTGCCAGCATTGGGTGATGCCCCGTACTGCCCACTTGCTCCCTGCATACGGCGTCCCCCCTGCCGCGCCCTTCATGCCCGACGTCGACGCGATGGTGATGATGTCGCCGGACTTGCGCTCTTTCATCTGAGGCACGACGCGGTTGGTGATGTCGACCAGTCCGAAGACGTTCGCATCGAAGAGCGCCTTCATCCTCCCCACATCGAGGGCGCCGATCTCGGCGCGGTAATCATGCGCGGCGTTGTTGACGAGCACGTCGATGCCGCCCATGTGTTGCATGCAGGTGTCGATCGTGCGCGCGTTGTCTTCGGCAACGGCGACGTCGGCTCGCACACCCACGGCGCCGGTCTTTCCGGCCACCGCCTCGATCGCCGGAGCATTGCGACCGGTGAACACAACCTTGTGGCCGGCCTTCGACGCGATTTCTACCAGAGCGGCGCCAATTCCCTGGCTGCCACCCGTCACCAAAAAGCGGAGTGTTGACATCGAAACCTCTGCGCGATCCTATCGCAACAAGGTACGCGCCGGGCTCTTCACGATCGCACCGCGGATTCTGCGGGCTTGGCGCTACACCACGAACGGCAGGATCCCGTCATCCTGCGCCGCAGTTCGAGGCAGACGCAGGCGCGCGTGCTCGGCTCGCCGGTGAGCCGACCTAGAATTCCACGCTCATGCCAAACTTGATCAACCGTCCGCGCTGCACGTCGCTGGGCCGCGCATATGCCGGACCGAGCACGGTGACGCGCCTCTGCACAGACGCTTCATTGGTCAGGTTGTAGAAATCAATGCGTGGCTCCACGCGTATGCTCGAG
>CAWHUA010000009.1:0-88913 GCA_963832375.1 Vicinamibacterales bacterium
GGACGCCGCCTCGGTCGCCGGCCTGCTCATCACCACCGAGGCGATGATCGCCGACAAGCCGGAGCCGAAGGCTGCGGCTGGCGGCGGCATGCCCGGCGGCATGGGCGGCATGGACGACTATTGATGTGATCGGGCGCAGAGCCTGACGTAACGGAAGGTCTGCATCGACGAACAGATCGGGCGCCCGGTTCGCGCCCGATTGCGGTTTCGCCCGAAGGACGTCAGCCCGTGATGCTGACTTCCACGGTCATGCTGATCAGCGCGTCGGACGAGCCGACGAAGCTGCCGGCCACCGGGACGGGGCCAGCATTACCCCGTGCAGCAGTCAAATGAATCCGCTCCAAAGGCCAACGCGCCGGTAGACCGGAGGCGAGCATTTACTTTGTCTCCTTGCCTGTTGGATTAATTATCTATCCGCTCGTCTCGGCATAAACACTTGGGAACTGGGGGCGCCGGACTTGTCACCAAGCTCCCGTGGCGCTATTCCAATTTTAGAACAGAAGACTTGGAACTGAGGCCATAAATGCAGGACGAAACCAACCTGCCTGACGACAAGAGCATCAACCGGGGCGAACTCCTCGCCCTGACCGCCGAGATCGTGTCGGCGCACGTCGCAAACAACACACGTTGCGGGCGCCGACGTCGGCGCGCTGATCCAGTCCGTGTTCGACACCATGAACCGCCTCGCCGGCGGCGAGCGCGGAGGCCCCGGTGGAGCTGACGCCGGCGGTCCCGATCAAGCGCTCGGTGACCGACGACTACATCGTGTGTCTTGAGGACGGCAAGAAGCTGAAGATGCTGAAGCGGCATCTGATGACCGCCTACGACATGACCCCCGAGGAATACCGGGCGAAGTGGGGGCTGAAGCCGGACTATCCGATGGTGGCGCCGAACTACGCCGCCAAGCGCCAGGAGCTGGCGAAGAAGATCGGGCTGGGGCGCAAGCGGCCGGCTGCTCCTCCGGCACCCCCGGCCAAGCCGAAGCGGTCGCGCAAGACCGCCGCCTGACGTCTCCGAGCTTGCGGCGCGGGGCCCCGGCCGTCGCACCTACACCTCGAACTCCTCCGGCAGGATCGGGAATGCCATCGGCCTGCCCGACCGCAGCATCTTGTCGATGAAGCCGATGCAGCGATCGTTGCCGCGCATCTGCTCCTGCATGTCCGCGATTTCTTCGGGCGACCAGGCGTCAGGACCCTCGGCGAGCAGCGACGTCAGGCTGTCGTTACCCAGGACGAGCACCTGGCGGTAGCGCGCCCAGGTGTCGAGCTCGGCCTGTTCCTCCTTGCTCAGCGGACCGGAGATCTGGTAGCCGCCGGTGCGGAAGTCGATCCGGATATGGTCCATGCTACGAAAACGTCAGACGGATAAAACGAGCGTGATGGGGACCAGGATGCCATTCGCCGAGATGATCAACCGCCTGCGCCTCGCCCGCGGTGAGTCGCTGCAGGACGTCGCGACCGCCGTCGGCGTCTCGAAGGCGCACATCTGGGAGCTCGGAGAAGGGCCGGGCCGACAATCCGTCGATGGGGCTCGTCACCCGGCTCGCCGACCACTTCGGGGTCTCGGTCGCTTACCTGGTCGGCGAGGATGCGACCGCGGCTGACGCCGACGTCGAGCTCGCACGGATGTTCAGGCAGGCGAAGGCGCTCGAGCCCGAAGACCGGGCGCTGCTCGACCAGTTGCTGCAGGGGTTCCTGCACCGCGGCCGCGCGCCGAAGTGAGCCCGCGACTCTCCCGCATCGACATCGAGAGCGCCGGTTCCGATCCGCTCAAGCTTGCGCGTGCGCTGCTCGAGCAGCTGCCCGGGCTCACCGGCACCGTGCCGATCGAGGCGATCGCCCGTGCGCTCGACATCGTCTCGATCGAGGTTCAGCCGCTCATCGGGCTCGAGGGCTGTCTGCAGACCGACCGGCTGAAGAGCTACGGGCAGATTGTCGTCAACGCGAAGAGCTCGGCGCGGCGGCGCCGGTACACGGTCGCGCATGAACTCGGTCACTTCCTGAACGAAGGGCATCGGCCGACCAGCACGTTCGGCTTCCTCTGCTCCGACGAAGACCTAAGCTATCCGCACGGCGACGATCCCGCGGTGCGCCAGGAGCGGGAGGCGAATGTCTTCGCCATCGAGGTGCTGACCCCGCGTCCGGCGCTTCGAACCTACCTCAGCGAGCCCGCCGAGCTGGAACACGCGCTTGCAATGTCGGAGGCCTTCCAGATCAGCCGCGAGGCCGCGATCCGGCGCTACGTCGCCCTACAGGGTGAGCGGCTGGCGGTTGTCTTCTCGAAGGACGACCGGGTTCGATACGTGGAGAAGAGCGATCGCTTCCCGGTCACGACCGTCTGGACCGGCGATCGATTGACAGGCATGCTGCCGCACCGGCGGTCGGCCGATCCGCTGACCTCGCTCGACCCGGCTGACGCCGAGCTCTGGCTCAAGCGACCAGTCGGGCTCGAGCTCTTCGCGCAGACGCTCTACCAGGACGGCGGCTATGCCGCCACGATGTTGGTGGCCGAGGGCGGTCGCGAGATCGACTGAGCCAGAGTGGCCTGTTCCGTCACCCCGATACCCTGATCGAGCCCTGCGATTACCCTGCTCGGCCGGGGAGAGTTCCCTGTTCCGACGAGCAGGGAATCCTGCTGCAACCCACTGAAATCAGGAGATGAATAGCCGCGCATTCGAGCCAGCGAGCGGTTCCAGATCAGGATTTCCCTGTAAATTCCCTGTTTCTCGACGGCGAGAGCGGAGACCGGTTCGCCCTAGACTGCCGGCACTACCACGCAGTCACTGTCATTCGCATGTCTCTTGTGCGCTCCGCGATCTCGGGAGGTCACAGGGGTGGACCGCGGACCCCGCCCGAGCCGCCACGGTGCCGACAAGCGAATGCCATCAGCACCTATGAACGTGTCGCAGTCGTTGTTGGGCGAACGCCGCCTGCCGACATCGGCGGGGCGCTCAGCGCCGGCGGCAAGGCTTATCTCGCCGGCGTCCTCGAGCTTAGCCGCACCCTCGGCGGCTTCAGCCGCGGGATCCTGGGAGCGATGGCCCGCGCCGCGGGTGCGGTGAGCATCCAAATGTTCCCGCAAAGGCCAGCATCTGTCGACGTGCTGGAACCACCGGCGTCATGCACAGGATGGTCTCGGCGCGACGATGGATCCCGGCACTCGGCCGAGCACCGACTTCCGGTTCGAACTCGATGCCAGAACTGGTGGAGGCACACCGGCGCGAGACCCGCGCCGGGGCGTAGCATCAACTATCCTTCAGCTCGGGCCCTACGTCTGGTGGTGGTCTGGAACGTCTTTCCCGCCGACCAGCAGAACACCCTCCGTCCACTGAACCACGTTTGTCTTTCCATCCTTTTCCGAGACAAGCACACCCATCGCGGTCGCCGCGCCGGGCTGGAACCTCGCTCCTTCGTGATCTTCGTCGGGGTCCGGACTCGTCGTCCACCTGGTCTGCCCGGCGGGAATTCACGCTGGACGGCCACGCAGGCACCGCCCCTCTGGAAGACCCAAACATCGAGCCTCAACGCCGTCTCGCCCTCGTCGAGTTCCAGGGGGCCAGCGGGTGAGAGACATCCATGCTCGTCGATCGTCAGCTCATCATCGAAGTTGGCGGCCATCGCTCCCCCTCCGCTCCAAACGGTCGGCGCACGTCCAAATGCGCGGCAGAACCTGCCGCGCACCCCATTATTTCACACTCTTGCGAGTTCGCCTAGGCGCAGCCTAGTCGCGGCCGCGGCGACGACGTTGCCCTTCAGCTCGTAGAGATGCAGCGCTTCGGACGCAGCGGCGACCGCCTCGTCGCCTCGGCGGGAGGCCTCGAGCACGTGCGACAGATCGATCAGTGCATCCGCCCGGTCGTTGACGAAGTCGGTCGCTTCGGCGATCGCCAATGCCTCGCGCGCGAGCGCCTCCGCCGCCCGGATCTCTGCCCGCCGCGCGAGCACGCGTGCGCGCACGCGACGCCAGCGGATCTGCGTCAGCAGGTCGCCGCTCGCAGCCAGCCGGGCGCTGAGCTCAGCGAGGGCCTCGGCCTCCTCGTCGCGTCCCTGTTCGAGGATCACCCAGGCGAGGGATCGCTGCCATCGTCGAGCGGAACGCGCGCTCGCCCATCTCCTCGAGCGCGCGATACGCCGCGCGCGCGCTCTTCTCGGCCGCAGCCGGGTTCCCGGCGAGCAGCTCGACGACGGCCTCGTGATCGGAGGACGCCACGTAGAGCGTGAGGCCGAGGTCGGCGTAGGTGGCGTTGCTCGTCGCGATCAGCTCGCGGGCAAGCGCGAAGCGGCCGACAATCGCGTTGAGGCATGCGAGCTGGCGGAGGATCGCCGCCTCGGACTCGGGGCTCTCGCGCACCTCCGCGCGCATCGCCTCGCAACGGCGGATGCCCTCGGCGGCCGGCGTCGGCCCGAACCAGAGCGAGGACGCGATCCACGTGAGAATCTCGTAGTACTCATGCCGATCCCCTGCCCGCCGCGCGTGTACGGCCGCGCGCTCCCACGCCGCGGCGGCCGCCTCGGCGCGGGCCTCGTTCCAAAAAATCCACGCCTCGAGCCGCCGTGCGTGGCACAGGCCGAGGTCGTCCCCGAGGCGCTCGAAGACCGGGATCACCCGGGCCGCCGCCCGCGCGGCCTCCTCCAGCCCGCCCTCCTCGCCGTGAAGGAGCCGGAGGAACTGCCGCTGGACGAGCACGTGCGACGCCGCGCGCTCATCGCCCGCGGCCGCAGCCAGCCGCTCCCCATCGTCGAGCACGCGCCCGGCCTCGGTCAGCCGGCCGCATTCGATAAGCGCGGCGCCGAGCTCGGCGAGAAGCACCGTCCGTCGTGGATCATCGGCGGGGAGAAGCTGGGAAACCCGCTCGAGCAGGCTGATCGCCGCGGGCAGGTCGCTGCGGACGAGCGCCCGCCGTCCCGCCGCCTCGAGCCGCTTGGACGCCTGGGCGGCGAGCGAGGCGGCGCGCGAGTCAAGCGGTCCGAGCGCGACGCGGTACTGGAAGGCCTGCTCGAGGTGGTAGCCGACGATCTCCTCGAATTCGCGGAGCCTGTCCCCGGCCGTTAGCTCGAGCCAGGCGGCGTAGCGCTCGTGCAGGTCGGCCCGCGCGTTCTTCGGCAGCGAGCGATAGGCGGCGTCGCGGATCAGGCCATGGCGGAAGCGGAAGGCCTTCTCGCCGGCGAAGTCCGCGGTGTCCGGGCGGATCAGGTCCCGGCTGACGAGCGCCAGCAGGCCGTCCTCGAGCGCCGTGTCGAGCGTGGGGCGGAGTTCGCCGACGGCGCCTCGGTGAAAGACCGCGCCCTCGACCGCCGCGGTCGTCAGAGATCGCGCGCTCGTCGGCCGGGAGGCCCTCGAGACGGGCGGCGAGGAGCGCGTGGATCGTCGAGGGAACCGGCAGCTCGGATAGATCCGACGAGGCGACCCAGTGGTCGTCCTCGCGCGTGAGCAACTCGTCGTCGACGAGCATCGCCACGAGCTCCTCCGCGAAGAGCGGGTTGCCCTCGGCGGCGCCGGCGATCCTCGAACTCGACGGCAGGGGCGAGGGGCGCGCGGTCGAGCAGGTTCGAGATCAGCTCGCGGCATTCCGCCTCGCTGAGCGGCTCGAGGAGGATCGACGTCGCTTTGAGCTTGTCGCCCCCCCAGCCCGGACGCGTGTCGAGCAGTTCCGGCCGGGCGATGCACACGAGCAGGATCGGGAAATCGCGCGAGAATTTGGCGACGTGCTCGATCAGGTCGAGGAACGTCGACTCGGCCCAGTGGAGGTCGTCTACCACGATGACGAGCGGTCCCGCTCGCGCGAGCGCCTCGAACAATCTGCGGACGGCCCAGAAGGTCTCCTCGCTCGTCGCTCCTCCCGCACCGCCGAGCCCGAGCGCATTGCCCACGCGCTCGACGATCAGCTCGGCCTTCTCCTCGCCGGCGAGCCTCGCCGCGATCGCCGATGCAGACTGCTCGCCGGGATCCCTCCCCTCCGCGCGCGTAATCTCCCGGACAATCTCGGCCAGCGGCCAATAGGTGATGCCCTCGCCGTAGGGCAGGCAGCGGCCGCGCAGGACGGTCACATCGCCGGCAAGCCCGCCGGTGAACTCCCGCAAAAGCCGCGACTTTCCCACTCCCGCGCCGCCGAGCACGGTCAGCAGGTGGCAGGTCCTATCGCTGACCACGTCGCGAAATGTGGTCTCGAGCACCGCACGCTCGCGCTCGCGCCCGACGAAGGGCGACTCGAAGCGGCGCGCAACGCCGGGGGCGTCGGCGAGGACGTCTACCACGACGAGGGCGTGGATCGTCTCGCCGTGCTTGAGCGCACGCGGTCCGCTCGGCTCGACGACGACCGCGTCGCGTACGAGCCTGTGCGTCGGCTCCCCGATCAGGATCTCGTTCGCCGCCGCCGCCTCCTCGAGGCGCTTGGCGATACCGGATGGCGACGCGCAACGACGATCAGATTCGCACGATCCTCGACAACACGATCTTCCTGCTCATCCCCAGCTTCAACCCCGACGGCCACGACATCGTCGGCGACTGGCTGAAGAAGTCGGCGGGCACGCCGTACGAAGGCGCGGGTCCGCCGGAGTTGTACGGCGCGTATATCGGTCACGACAACAATCGCGACGGCTACATGCTGTCGCAGGTCGAGTCGCAGCACTGGGCGAAGGTCGTGTATCAGGACTGGTTCCCGCAGGTCTACAAAGACACGCACCAGATGGGAAGCTATGGCTCGCGCATCACGATCCCGCCCAAGTACGACCCGATCAATCCGCACGTCGATCCGCTGATGTGGCGCACGTCGCAGTTGCTTGGCGGCGCGATGGGCACCGCGCTCGAAGCCGAAGGGGTGACCGGCGTCGAATCGCAGGTGCATTACGACGCGTGGTTCATGGCGTCGTTCCATGGCGTGGCGAATCTGTCGAACATCACGAGCTTTCATACCGAGAGCGCCAGCGCCCGATTGATCTGGCCGCTCTACATCCATCCGCAGCAGATTCAGCCGGGCTCGCGCGGCCGTCCCGAGAACAAAGCGCAGATGACGTTCCCGCATCCCTGGCCGGGCGGCTGGTGGCGCATGTCCGACATCGCGCGCCAGCAGGAAATCGAGACGCTCGCGCTGGTCGAAACGATGGGGCGCTATCGTCAGAATTTCCTGAAGAACCGCGCGCTCGCGGCGTCGCGCCAGGTCGAGCGAGGCGCGGCCGAGTTCGGCCATGTGATTCCGATGAACCAGCACGATCCGGGCACGGCGGTGAAGTTCGTCTCGACGCTGATGATGAACGGCGTCGAGGTGCATCGCGCGCCCGAACGATTCACGTCCGGTTCGCGCGTCGTCGAGCCCGGCGATCTGATCGTCAGGCTGGATCAGCCGTCGCGAGCGTTCATCAAGACGATGATCGAGCCGATGGTGTATCCGGACAACGAATGGACGCGGCGCCGCGATGGCTCGCCGCTGCCGCCGTACGACATGGCGTCGTTCACGCTTGCCGATCACATGGGCGTCGAGTCGTTTCCGCTGTCAGAAAAGATCACGGCGAAGCTCGAGAAGCTGACGGCGGCGCCGAAGCCGGCCGGGAAGATCACGGGCACCGGATCTGCGGGCTGGTTGTTGACGCCGACGTGGAATCTACAGCTTTCGCGCGGTCAATCGCGTGCTCAAGAATGGCGGCGCGGTCTACCGGCTGCCGAATCCGCCCGCGCCCTGGGCACCCGGCACGTTCTGGATTCCGGCCGGCGGTTCGATCGACACCGCGGCCGTTCAGGCGCTCGCGACGGAGTTCGGGCTGCCGTTCACGGCGATGGCGTCTGCGCCCACCGGGACGATGTCGCAGCTGAAGCCGCTGCGTGTCGCGCTCTATCGCCGCTACGCGGGCGGCAACATGGACGAAGGGTGGACGCGCTTCCTCTTCGACCAGTGGGAGTTCCCGTACACGCGCGTCGATGCGGATGAGATCAAGAAGGGCGGCTTGAACGCGAAGTACGACGCGGTGCTGATCGCCGACGACACCGTGCGCGCGATCGTCGGCGCGGGCGGGTCCGGAGGCGGCAGCGAGCTCCGTTCGCCGCGGCGTGCGCTTCCGGCTGAATACACGAAGGCGCTTGGCAATGCCGGCGTCGACGCGTTGAAGGAGTTCGTCCGCGCGCGGCGGTTCGCTGGTGCTGATCGACAATTCGACGTCGCTCGCCACGGAGCGATTTGGCGTGCCGGTGAGAAACCCGATTGCCGGTCTATCCGAGAAGGAATTCTTCGCGCCCGGCTCGAGCCTGCGCGTGCACGTGGATCCGACGCAGCCGCTGGGTTACGGCATGCCGAAGGAAACCACGGTGGTGTTTTTCGAGAGCATGGCGTTCGACATCAACAACTCGAACGCGAACGATCGCATCTCGGTCGTCGCGCGCTATCACGATCGCGATCTGCTGCGCGGCGGCTGGCTCGACGGCGAGAAGCACCTGGTCGGGATGCCGGCGCTCCTCGACGTCGGCTACGGCAAAGGACGCATCGCGATGATCGGCTTCCGCGCGCAGAACCGCGCGCAGGCGTACGGCACGTTCAAGGTGCTGTTCAACGCGCTGTATCAGGCCGGCGCGGTGAATGTTCCCGCAGGTGGCACCGGCACGGGAAGGTAAGAGTCGCAAGGCGCAAGTCGGAAGTCGGAAGGCGCAAGTCAGGTCGGAGGTCTGAAAATCGTCGGTCCATGATCCGTATTTGGATCGTCTTCCTGGTCGTCATGGCGACCGCGTGTCCAGCGGCTGCGCAGACCCGGGTGCGTCTAGAGGTCGAAGCCGAGAGCTGGCTCGAGCCGACGCCGTTCGATGCGTTGCGGGAGTTCACCGCGAAGCTCTCCGAAGCCGGCGTCGAGATCGTCGATACACCCGACGTGCCAGTGGTGCGCCTTCTCTATGAAGAGACAGCTGGTCCCGGATATTCGCTGCGGCTCGTTCCCTCGACCCGCATCTCCTTCAATATCAGCATAGACGGGCCAAACGGTGTCATGTTCCAGAAGACTCGTTCTGGCATTGGTTTCCCGTCGAGACCCCCGAAGAATTTCCCGAGCGCTGCAGAATTCCGGATGCTCGCGATCGCCGAGTTTCGGCAGCATCAAGACTTCAACCTGCTCGGCCATATCGTCGGCGCGGTCCTTGGCAGAGAGTCCTCGTTCAGGCCTCTCCTCGCTGCCAGGGAGCCGGACGCGATGTATGCGCAAATGCTGATCGGCAAAGTGCCGTGGTCGCCTTCGAACGACGACGTGTTCGTGAGGGCGTTTCGAGCGATCCCGAGTCGCGTCGACAAACTGCAACTGACGGTAGCGGAGACATTCCTGCAAAAGAACCTGACTGCCATTCAAGCCGAAGCAGCGGACACACCGGCCGTGAGCCCGTTGTTGGCGATTATTATCCTGGAAGACTACGGCGAAAGATCTGCGACTCAGGTCTTGTCGGATCTTGCGTCGCATCCCCGTTTCGGGGCTCCTGCGGTGAAAGCATTGAAGGCGGTCCAAGCGAGGTAACTCGGCGGGCGACAGTCGAGCAAGACCTTCGCCTCCAGACTTTCGACCAGCGCCTTTCGACTATTTCGCCGCCGCCGCGGCGGCTGCAGCGGCGTCGAGTTCTTGCTCCGTCGGGAACCGATCGAACGTGCGATCGATCTTCCTGCCGCGCACATGTTTGTCGAAGAAGTCCAGCATCGCGGTCCAGTCGTCGGCGGTGAACGCGTGCCCGTGGCGGGCGTAGTTCACGCCCAGACGATCGCCGGCGCCGAAGAGCTCGTACGCGGGTTTCGCGCCGAGGATCGATTGCCGGACGGCTTCGGGCAGCGAGATCGCGTCGGTGTCGCCCTCGAGCGCGATGAACGGCCGCGGCGCGGCCAGCGCGAGGAACCAGTGCTGATCGAAGGGCAGCTTCTCGCGCTGTCCCCGGAACTGGCGCAGGTGCGGCGAGAACCAGTTCGGATATTTCAGCTCCATGATGTCGAGCGTTTCGCTGCGGCGCGGGCCCGCGAAACGATACGCGCCCATCCCGCCGCCGCCCGTGACCACCGGCGCACCCATCAGCCGATCGTCGAAGGCCGCCGCGATCATCGCCGACTTTCCGTTGCGCGACGCCCCCGTGATGATGAGCCTGGTTGCATCGATCGCCTTGTCCTGTTCGAGATAGTCCGCCACGCGCGACGCGCCCCACGCCCAGCCGGCGAGCACGCCCCAGTCGTAGCCCGGATACGCCGGATAGAAGCGCGTGTTTCGAAACGCGCAGCTGCCGTCGAAATTTCTCAGCGTCGTACGGCGTAATACGAAAGAACGCGCCGCATCTCGTCGCGGCGCGCCTGCCACTGGCGCTGAGACGTGACGCGCGTCCCGTCGTTCATCACCATCACGTCGGGCATGGCCGCCCGCACCGGCAGTGCTTCCACACCGGGCAGCGTACCCATGGGCGTTGCGATGGGCGGTAAAGGAATTTCGTCTTGAGCGGTCGGGGCCAATCCCAGACCCACGACAAGGCAGGTGACGAGGATGTGGTGGCGCGTCATGAGCGCCGATCCTACATCCTCGCGCGAAGTGCGGTTATGCCCCTCTCACCAGGGAATGGTGCTCCGTCGTCGCAGACCGCTCGTCGGATAAAGGATGGTCGTCGAAGAGGGTCGTCGCCAGCTTGTGACATCCGCACGAGTGCACTTCGAGCCCGCGTTGGTCGAGAATGCGAATGATGCCGCGATGGGTCGAGATGATGCCGAGCTCCTGGAGGCGGCCGACGATCAAGGTGACCGTCGATCGCCGCAGTCCGAGCAGATCTGACAGCAGCTCGTGCGTGACGGTCAGCTCGGGACGTCCGATGCGCGCTTCGACTTCGAGCAGCCAGCGGCAGCAGCGCTGTTCGGCAGAGTGGAGCGCGCTGCACGCCACCCACTGGGCGAGCGACTGCACGAGCGCACCTGCATATTGCTGCGCGAGGGTAAACAGCGCACCACGCCGTTCGAGCTCGCGTCTGAAGACGTCGACGCTCAACGCGACGCCGGCGTCTACGCCCGTCATGTGCACGACCGCATCGCTCATCGCCAGTCTCGAGCCGAAGACGGCTTCGACGCCGACGAGCCCTTCCGATGCGACCATCGCGACCTGCGCGTTCGATCCGTCTTCGGTCGGATTGACCAGCCAGATGAGCGCGTCATCGGGGAAGAACACTACCCGAAGGGGCTGCTCGCGCCGTTGAATGACGTGGCCCTTGTTCAGAGGTTGTGCGGACAAGTATGGATAGAGCCTCGCGTACTCGTCCTCAGGAAGTGCCGCCAGCAGACGGTTGCCGTATCGTGATTGAGAGGTAGCCATTGGTTGCTCTCCGCACAACTAGCAGAAAGCGTGCCTTGCCAAAGATCGGTGCACGTTTATTTCCGTGCTATTTTAGTACGAAGCGGCCAATTTTCGACCATATTCTGTACGAGTTTGATTCAGATGAACATTATTCAGACACTTTAGGTCGAATGCACGCGCGGATCACCAGGGGGAACTTACGGGGATCGGAAATGATTTCCTGCGAGAGAAACAATCGTCCGGTTGGGAGGTTGACCAAATTCGCGGCACCTTCTCGTGGTCGCGAACTACCGTGACCGCGGACGCCGCCTCAAGGGCGCGTGATCCAGTATGAGAACCCGGGACAGGGCGTCCCGTGGCTCTGGTCGGAACGAACATCCAGAACTCGCCCTCCAGAGCGCTCCACCAGCGAGGTGACCTCCTCGCGCGCCAGTCCGTACATCGCCATGTAAGCGCTCGTACGTCCGAACCAGATGTACTTCAGCCTGCGGTAGGGGCGCACGAGCCATGCGGGGAGACTTCTCTTGAGCCCACCCCCCAGGACAGGTGCATCGACGAACCGCTCGCGGACCTCCGCGGAGACCGCGGGAACCGGGAGCTGAAACACCAGCAGCCCATCAGGCGCGACGAGCCTCACGAGCTCGCCAATGTACGTCGTCATCAGCGAGGACGGCATATGCTGGAGCACGATCCAGCTGCAGACGAAATCGAAGCTCCCGGATGGAAATCTCGAAAGGTCGGGGTTGGGGTTGTGCTCGTAACGGATTCGGTCGGGCGCGGAATTGCGCTGCCGGGCCTGTTCCACCATCGAGGTGGCGATATCGACACCCACGACCTCGCCGTAGTAGTCCGCAAGAGCGATCGTCAGGCGCCCGATTCCGCAGCCGAAGTCCAGCGCGCGCCGGCGTCCCCTGTGCGGCGCGAGGCGTTCCGCCTCGTCCATGAGGTGCGCGACGTGACGCCTTCCGGTTTCCAGAAATGTGGCCTCGTCCCATTCCGCCTGGTCCGCGGAGGGCGTGAGGATCGCCGCGCGCGCGTTTCGGCGCCCGTGGGATTCCCATTGGCGCCTCACCCTGCCAAGTGACATGCCCTACTTCAACCGAAAGAGGATGACGCGCGGTGATCCGTCGATCATTTCGATCGTCTCGTTCGCGCCGCGCGGCATGTGGCGCATCGTGCCGGCCTTCACCTCGCTCACTGAGGTCGCACCACCACCCTGCGTGACGCGCAACGTGCCCGCGCCAAGCCAGATGATCACCGTCTCGTGTCCCGGCCGGTACCGCAGTCCCTGAGGGCCCGGCGTCCACGTGTAATCCCACGCCGTCACGCGGTCATCGTTCAGGATTTGCTTTGCGCCCTCGCGTGGAAATGGTGGAGAGCCGACGTCGGCGTCGGGCAGGCCAGACGCGGTCTCGTGCTTCAACTCGATGAAGACCGCGCGCAGCGGCGGATCGGTGTTGCCTTCTTCGATGTGCGTCGTGCCTTTGCGGGTGGTTGACAGGCTGCCCACTTCGGTGACGTTCGCGCGCGCTACACCATCCGGTGTGGTGATCAACCGCCCTCCCGTGGCGTAGTACGTGCCGGTCTGGTCGTACACGTGCCGATGCATCGGCGTCGGTTGCCCTTTGGGCCAGACGATATCCCACACGTTGATACGATCGGTGTCGAGCAATTTCGTGGCGTTGACGCGCGGGAAGGGAGGCGGCAGTGCCGGCTGAGCGCTGAGGGCGGCGATGCTCGCGAGACCCAGCGTCATAACCGCGTATTTCTTCTTCATTGACCCCTCTTGCATCCTCGTCGTTGCGGCGGATGCTTGACGCACAAGTCACTCGCACAGATAATCAGCGGGCTCACACCTTCAGTTGGCCATCCAACTATCGCGTCCACCTACCCCCCCGAAGGAGTCCGATGAAAATCTGGAACGTATTATCGATCGTATCGCTCGTGCTTGTGTGGTCCGGCGTTGCGCTCGCGCAGGACGCGGTCAAGACCGATCCCGCGCACTACACGGTCGTGCTCGAAAACGCGAGCGTGCGCATCTTGAAGATCAACTACGCCCCCGGCGGCAAGAGCATCATGCACGCGCATCCAGACACTATCGTGATTCCGCTGTCCACGTCCAAGGTCCGGTTCGCCCTGCCAGACGGCAAATCGCAAGACAGCGACCTCGCCAGCGAGTCGGCGATGTACACGCCGGCCGGGACGCACAACCCGACGAACGTCGGCACGGGCCCGGTCGATGCGTTGCTGGTCGAGTTCAAGGCGAAGACGCCAGGCACGGCGGCGCTCCCGACGTCGCGCCCCGGCATGACGGTCAAGGCGCTGGCCGAAGGTCCGTACGGAGCGGCGTACCGTTCGACCGCCTCGGCGACCTTTGCGGAACCGGCCGGAAGCAAGCACGATTTCGATCAGGTGGTCATCGCGCTCGGCTCGGCGCCGATGTCGCTCTCGATCGACGGGAAGCCGGCCAAGACGACCTGGGCGCGCGGCGACGTGTCGTTTATCGGCCGCGGCGTCGCGCATGAGGCCAAGAACACCGGCGGGAAGCCGGCGGACATGGTGATCGTGGTGATCAAGTAAGACGCTCAGGGTGCGAGGCGGGAGATCGCACTTCCGCCTCGCAAGAGCGGCGTTACAGGTCGGCCGCGATCGTCTTGCGCAGTTCGGCGTCTCGAAACGCATGCCGAAGGCCTGGAAACGACGCGCCGAAAGCCACACCGAACACGACGCCCAGCATCGCTAATCCGCGCACCACATGCGGTGGCTGACCTGAAATGACCGCGATAACTGCGGCGATCAGCAGCGCTCCAGAGGCGGCCATGGCCGCAATCCAGGTTGCCGTCAAGGCCGTCTTGAAGCGACCTTGCGCAGCGGGAATCGCCAACAGAGACAACAACGACAACATCGCGAACCATCGAGGGATCTCCCGGATGGCTCCGGCATCTCGGAGAAGAGGATTACCAGTTCATCAAGCGGTTCGTATAGGGTCGCTTGGCCTCATTCAATCGGCCGGCCGGCCAGTTCTGTGCTGGAATCACCGCCGGGTGATGACGTGGGAAGGTCTGGAAGATGCTCGCGCCACCAGCTTTCGGCACGCTCGGGTGTCCATGGCGTCGCGAGCGTCACTTCGCCGAGCTGTCGCCACAGCTCGACCGCGGACGACGGGCGCCGCTCCGGCGCCTTCTCGAGGCAGGCGAGGACGATCTGCTCGAGACGCTCCGGAATAGGATGGCCGGCGGCATTTGAGGAGCGGAGGCGCAGGAGTCCGGGCGTGGTGGATCATGACGGCCATCGGCTCCCCTGTGAACACCGGCCGGCCCGTCAGCATCCAATAGGCCACGCAACCAAGCGAGTAGATGTCGGAGCGCTCGTCAGCGGCCGCGCCGATGACACGCTCGGGCGGCATGTACGCGGGCGTCCCGGTGAGAGACGCCTTCCGCCGTGAGCTGGGCGGCATCTTCGCTGAGGGACTTGACGAGCCCGAAGTCGAGCACCTTCACGACATCGAAATCGAGACCGAGCCGGCACAGATAGAGGTTGTGAGGCTTGATGTCGCGGTGGAGCAGCCCGGCCGCGTGGGCTTCGCCGAGAGATCGGCAGGCCTGACGCAGCACGTGCGACAGCCCGCTCCGGTGGCAGCGGCCCGAAACGCTGCACCAGCGACGAGAGGTCCATGCCGGCTGAGCAGCTCCATGACGAAGTAGAAGCTGCCCGTCTCGCTGACACCGAAGTCGTAGAGCCGCACCGTGTTCGGCGAGCTCAAGCGCGCAATGCTCCGCGCTTCGAGTCTGAAACGCTCGGTCGCCGCCTCCCGGCGGCTCTGATCGAGGAGCTCGGGTCGAATCAGCTTGATCGCGCATGGACGCGCGAGCAGCTGGTGCCGGGCGCGCCACACCTCGCCCATGCCTCCTTCGCCAATCTTCTCCATCAGCCGGTAGTGGCCGAGCGGCAGCCCATCGTCGAGAAGAGCCGCATCAATTTCGAGCACGGGCTCCCGTGCGGACGTCACGGCGCGCTCGATCAGATTCTGTAACTCGGTCACGTCTCCGGGCCATCGGTACTTGCGCAGACGCTTCATCGACGTGTCGGAAATTGTCTCGACGACGGCGCCGATCCGCTGCGCGTGCTGGCGGAGGAAGAAGAGGGCCATCTCGGGAACGTCCTCGGGCCGCTCCGAGAGCGACGGCACCCGCAACCGTCTGCGTTCGAGGAGCGCCAGCAGCTTCGGATGGAATCCGCTCGTGCTGGCGAGCGGCGCCGAGCTGAAGGCAATGAAGCGCACGTCGGGCACGGCGGGCTCGCCGCGCTCGCGAGAGCGCCTCGACTTTCTCGAGGACGTCGGCGAGGCGCCCCTGAAGGTCGGCGGAGAGCCGGTGGATCTCTTCGAGGTACAACGTGCCTCGCGTGGCCAGCTCCAGCATGCTCAGGCGAGGAGCGAATGCCGTTTCCGGAGTCGCCAGTGGCGGGCTCAGGATGCCGGGATCCTGCCCCGACGGGAGCAACGCGCAGTTGACGTGGATGAATGCGTGCCGGCTGCGCGGGGAGGCATGGTGGATGGCGCGTGCCACTGCCTCATGGCCACGACCCTGGAGGCCGCTCAGCAGCACCAGCTTCGGCGTCCGCGGCGTAGCGTTCGATCGATTCCCGCAGCGCCCGAACCGCGGGGCTGTCGCCAAGCAGCGCTCCTTCGACGCGTCGCCGCGCGTCGGTGAGGAGCTCTTGCGCCACTCCCAGCTCGCGCGCGAGCTCCGCGTTCCTCGACTCGAGCTGCCGTCGCAGCCGCTGCAGCGTGACGTGCGTGTTGACGCGCGCGAGCACCTCGTCGCCTTGAAAGGGTTTCGACACGAAATCGACCGCGCCGACTTCGAGCCCGCGCACCTTGTCTTTGGTTTCGTCGAGCGACGACAGGAAGATCACCGCCGCTTCGCGTGTTTCAGGGTCCTCTTTCAGCCGCCGGCACGTCTCGTACCCGTCGATCCCCGGCATGACGACGTCGAGCAGGATGAGCACGGGGTGAACGCGGCGCGCCACCTCGATGGCGTTCTCTCCGCTCCGCGACACGAACAGCCGGTAGCCGCGGCCGTCGAGCGTGTGGCGCAGGACGTCGAGGTTCGTGGCGTCGTCGTCGACCAGCAGGATGCGGTCGGCATCTTCAGCGAGAGGGGCCTGGGTCTTGTTCATGCGTCCTCGAAAGTCACGTTTCTTCCTGCACCGTCGCTTCGAGCTGACGTTTTATGTCGTCGAGACTCACGGTCATCGTCATGCCCGCGCGAATGAGGTCTGCCTTCACGTCTCCGGCAGGCCGTCGATGGACGGGCGGCGATTCCGGCGCGGCGACGAGCGGCCGCAGAGCGGAGAACAGGTGAGCCGGCAGCACCGTCTCGAGGTACTCGAGCGCGGTGCCTCGCACGTACGCGTCCTCGGTCGTGAACGCACGGGCCGCAATCCGCACCGGCTCCCGCTCCAGGGCGAGCGCGAGAAGGTTGAAGACGTGCTCCCGGACGCGGTGCGTCTCGCCGCCGTTCTTCAATTCCCGCTCGACGAGTGCCAGAACACCCGGGAAGGGCTTCAGAAGTTCAGGGTGTTCGTCCGTGAGCGCCAGCAGGGCTCGACCGCAGCGCAGGCGGATCTCGAAATCGCCGGCATCGAGAGCGGCCAGAAGACCGTCGCGCGCGATCGCCGAAGGACACGACTTGAGCGCAAGCGGCAACCGGCGCCGCACCACGTCACGCGTGTCGGGATCGTGCAGCGCCGAGATCATTTCACCTGCCGCGCGCGCGCCGAACCCGGCGAGCGCAGACACCACCGAGCGCAGCACGCCATCTCTCGCCAGCAGCGGTACGAGGGAACCGATGATGAGCGGATCGCGCGGCGGGTCGCGCAGGGCCGCCCGAATCCGCTCGAGGTCGCCGGAGCGGAACTCGATGATGGCGGCGACGACCGGGTCCGCAGGCTGTGCGGACACCCGGACGGGTCCGGGAGATTTGAGGGCATGAAGCACGGCCGCCCGGTCGAGGCCGGCCATCGTTCCCACGACCGTAAAGTCGGTCATCGAGTACTCGAGCGCCTGCTCGAGGTCCGCCGCCTGACGCCGGAGCCCTCCCTCCAGCGCGCTGATGTATTCCGACTGCAGCCGGCGCGCGACGAGGAACTCGCCGATGGCGACAGCCACGGCGGCGGCATTCACGATCGACAAAGGGATGCAAGGGAGCGATGGCGACAAGGAGAAGGATGCAGGATCGCTCCCGCACCTTTTCCAGAGGAATCAACCGCGACATCGATCACAGACTTGGCCGAACGTTTCGTCGCCTCTGCGAGCGGCGTGTAGAGCATTTCGTAACCGGCTCGAAAGGTCGAGCTGCGCACGACCACGTCGAGCCCGCGGGAGAAGATGCCCCCCAGGGGAATCGGCAAGGCGAACCCGAGCACGCTGGCTGCTGCCACCACGGCCGAGTGGCTCGCGACGGAGCCTCCGATGCCGAGACGCCCGAGCACGAGGCGGCCGAAAGACGGCCTGGATCAGCACGGCCGCCACTGCGGTGCCCGCGTAGAACACTCCGAAAAAGCGCACCAGGTGCGGACCCTGTCCGAAGTAAGCGACGGCCTCCGCCTTGAGAAGATAATCGACGAGCGCCGTGAGCGTCGCCGCGAGGGCGATGACGACGGCCAGGTTCCGCAACAGCGGCTGGCTGACGAATCTGGGTCCATCCTCCACCGAGGTCTGGCTCGTCCCCGGCGCGGGTGCGGCTTGCGGGCGCGCCACTCCCCACCGCCAACGCCCCTGCGACAGGGATCACGCCGACGAGCCCAAGGACCGGAAGAAGAGTGCCCTGTGGCAAGAGGGCGACCACCCGCTCGGCGCCCACGCCCCCGATCAATCCGCCGAACGTCGCCGCTCCCGCCACGCGTGCCATCAATCGCTTTGCCGAATGCGCGTCGAAGCGTTCGTTGAGGAGCGACCAGAACGAAGAGATTGCGATGGCTCCGAGTACGGTGGAGTGAAAGAAGAGGAGCACAGCCGCGGCCGAAGGCCGCCAGCCGAGAAGCCCCCACTCAACCAGAAAGAGTGCCGCGTTCGACGCGAACAGCGCCGGAGCAACCCGAACGGGTCCAAGCCGCGAAAGGAGGCGCCCGGAAAACTGCGTCGCGACGATCGCGAGGGCGGCTGCGCCGGCCATGAAGTAGGGAAGGCTTTCAACCGGGAAAAGGGACAGGAGCAATCCATCGCGCATCGCGTTCGCTGCCGACCTGTTGTGCGATGAGTGCCGTTGCGGTCAGCGGCGCGACCACCTCGGGCTTTGGTCTGGTCACGGAACCTGACTGCCGATCTGCTCGAGCAACCGCGTCGCAATCACTCTCGCTTCGTCGTACTCGTAGTTGCCGACGTGACGCCGAAGTTGAGCCATGAGGTGCGGCGGCGCTCCGGCATGGCGATGCCGTCGAGCTCGGCGAGGGCGCTCGTCGCCGCCGAAAGATCGAAGTCGCCGAGCGCTGTCTGCAGGCGCGTCAGGGCGGTCGAGGCTTCGGCTGGAACGGACAATTGCCCGGGCTCGCTTGCGGCAGGCGGGGCTGCTCTCCGCAGGGTATCGATCGAGCGGAACACCACTGTTGCGCGCGCTTCCAGGTCGCTGGCGAGCGCGGCGAGAGTTTTCTCGCCGTCGCGACCCGCGCGTTCGAGTGCTTTGGCGGCGGCATGAAGCGCGTTGGCGCCAAGATTACCGGCTGCACCGGCGATGGCGTGGGCGTGTCTGGCGACGGCTTCGGAGTCGCCCGCATGCCAGCGCGGCACGCAGCGGATCAAACGTGGCACTCTTGCCGTCGGCGAACCTGATGAGCATCCGCAGGTAGACTCTCGAACTCGAGACCGAGCCTTTCGAGCGACCCGGCGACGTCGATGCCCTCGAGCGTTGGAATGTCGCCTCCTGTCGGCGGACGCGGCCGGGCGGCGTGACGTCCTTCGAACGATGGCAGTCGCGCCGGCAACCAGCGTCGCAGCGTCTGCAAGAGCGACTTTCGTTCGATCGGTTTCGTGACGTGATCGTCCATGCCGGCGGCAAGGCAGGCGTCGAGGTCCGACTTCATCGCGTTGGCGGTCATCGCGAGAATCGGCAATCTCCGCGGCATCGGGATGTCGCGTATGGCACGTGTCGCGGCGAGGCCGTCCATCTCCGGCATCTGCACGTCCATCAGAACGGCGGCATATCGATCTGGCGCCGCTTTGACCATGTCGAGCGCCTCGCGGCCGTTATTGGCGATCTCGAGCTCGATCCCGAGCCGCGACAGCAGCTCGCTGCGCGACCATCTGGTTGGCCTCGTTGTCTTCGGCCAGCAGCACGCGAGCGTCGAACTCGCGCTCGAGCGGCGCGTCGAGCGCGCGGCGCTGTCGCATGCACCCGTGCGCCTTGCGCCTCGACGACCGCGTCCAGCAGCGACGACGCCGTGATGGGCTTGGGGAGGAACACGTTGACACCGAGCGCGGCGCAGCGCGCTTCTTCTTCCTTGCCCGCATACGCGCTGATCAGCACGATCGGCAGCTTGCGCGTCTCGCCGCGCGCGCGGATGCGCTCGGCCGCGTCGAGCCCGTTCATGCCGGGCAGCATCCAGTCGAGCACGACGAGGCCGAACGGATCCTCGCCTCCTTTCCGGTTGCGGCGCTCCAGCAGAGTGAGTCCCTCTTCGGCCGTGGCCACCGACGTCGTCGGAATCGACCAGCCTCGCAGCAGCGTCTCCAGGAGCTCGCGGCTCGTCTCGGTGTCTTCGACGATGAGCGCCGGCCGCTCGGCGATGCCGGCCGGAACGCCGCGAGCCGGCGTCTCGGCCTGCGCCTCGACGCCGAGGCGCGCGGTGAAGAAGAAGGTGGTGCCCTTGCCCGGCGTGCTTTCGACCGTCAGGTCGCCGCCCATGAGACGGGCCAGACGCCGGCTGATCACGAGGCCAAGTCCGGTGCCTCCGTACTTCCGCGTGGTCGAGCTGTCCGCCTGAGCTGAACGATTGGAAGAGTCTCGCCTGCTGGTCGGCGGAAATGCCGATGCCTGTGTCTCGTACGCTGATGCGCAGGAGCGACCTCGCCGGGCCCTGACGCGTCCCCGGTTCGCTCGACGGGTTCGGCTTTGAGGAGGACTTCCCCTTTGTCAGTGAACTTGAACGCGTTGCTGACGAGGTTGGTCAGCACCTGGCGGACGCGGAGCGCATCGCCGCGAAGCCGGTCGGGGACCGTGGGCACGAGCATGGGTGATGAGCTCGACGTGCTTCTGAACGACGACGGAGCGGAATGTTTCGGTGACCTCCTCGAGGACTTCCCGCAGGCTGAACGGCGCGTCCTCGAGCTCGAGCTTGTCGGCTTCGATCTTCGAGAAGTCCAGAATGTCGTTGAGGATGCCCAGCAGGTTCCTGGCTGACGAGTGGGCGACAGCTGATGAACTGGTGTGGCTTGGCGGGGAGGTCGGCTTCCAGCGCAAGGCCGGTCATGTTGAGAATCGCATTCATCGGCGTGCGGATCTCGTGGCTCATGTTGGCGAGGAACATCGACTTGGTTTCCGTCGCCTCCTCCGCCTTGACCTTGGCGAGCTTCAGCGCCTTCTCCTGTTCCTTGCGCTCGGTGACGTCGCGGATCGACACCGCGACTTGCGCGCCTTCGGCGCCGCGGGCGGGCAGAGGACTCAGGCCGATCTCGATCGGAAACTCCGAGCCGTCTTTGCGACGCCCGCGAAGCTCCCGGCCGGCCCCCATTTCACGGGCGGCGGGAGATCGATGAAACTGCTCCCGCAGTGCGGCATGAGTCGGACTCACGTCTCGCGGGACGAGCATTTCCACGGGCTGACCGATGAGCTCGTCGCGCGTATAGCCGAACAACGGTTCGCACCGCGCGCTGGCCAGTCGAATCACGCCGTTCGCGTCGACCACCATCAACCCGTCCGGCGCGAGCTCGAGCACGCTGCGGAAGAATTGCTCGGTTTCACGAAGGCGCTCGCGCTGCGCGGTCAACTCGGTCTGCTGCGCAAGCAGGCGCAGGTTGCGCTGCAGCACCTCGAGGCTCATGGCCGCCAGCGGCAGCAGGTCGTCGAGGAGAGCCGTTTCCCGCGAAGTGAATTGATGAAAGGTCGCCACTTCCACGACACCCAGCAATTCGCTCTTGAACAGCAGTGGCGACGCCACCACCTGCACCGGCGTCCCTGTTCCAACTGCGGACACGATGCGGAAGTAGTCCGCCGGGAGATTTGTCATCCTGACTGGTTTGCGGTCCCGGGCACATTGGCCAACCAGCCCCTCACCGACGGCGAAGGTGGCGGCAGCCTCGGCGCCTGCATCCAGACCGTAGGCGGCGGTTCTCTGCAGCCGGCCCGTTTCATCATCGAGCACATAGAACGCCCCGACACCTCCACCGAGCAAAGGCACGAGGCCCGAAAGAAAGCGCTGACCGAACTCGGGCAGCGTGTCCGCTCCCTGGAGCTCTCCGATGACAGTGGAGGCGCTGGATTTGACCCATCGCTGCTCGTCTATCGCCGCGGCACCCTGCTTGAGCACTTCGATGGATCTGGCGAGGCTGCCCGTTTCGTCAGTGGCGTTGGTAAACGGAACGGACTGCGTGTAATCGCCGGCCGCGACGGTCTTGACCGAGCGTTCGAGCGCCTGAATCGGGTTGACGATGCGGCGAAACGTGAGGAAACCGAGCAGGCCGGTCAGCAGGAGCGCCGCCGCGTCGGCGGCGACTATTTCCCAGCGGGATTCTTCAATCGCCTCGAGCGCGGCTCGAGCCGCGTTGTTTCCAAGGGCCCTGTTGTGTTCGATCCACTCGCTGGATATCTTGCTGAGCGTGACACCGGTTGCGGCAATGTTGGTCTTGAACGAGGCGAGGGCATCGTCCTTCCGCCCTTCCTCGGCCAGCGTCATCACGTGCCGGGCTTCGACGATGTACTGCCGGCTCAAATCCCTGAAATCGCCGAACAGCCTGCGGTCGCGCCCATCGCTGATCAGAGAATCGCCGTACTGCTGAAGCAATTGCGTGAGGACTCGATCGTCTTCATCGAACGCCGCGCGCGCCTCGGCTCGCTGAGTTTGATCGGTGGCCAGCAGGAAGCTGCGCACGTTCACCCGGATTTCGGCAAAGCTTCGCGAAATGTTGCCGAGCACGGCAACTCCGGCGAGCTGCGACTCCGAGACGAACCGGCTGCGCTCTTCGATTCGTGACAGCTGGATCCGGGCAAAGACGCCGAATCCGAGCAGCGCAATCAGCGGCACTGCCAGCAGCAGCAGCAGTCGCTTGCCAATGGTCATGAGGCTTCAAGATACATCAGGACATGGCGGAGCCCTCATTCTCGTTTGCGCGGTTGCTTTTCGGGCAGGCAGTTGCTTCAGTTATTGTTCGTCACGAACTCCTCTATGACGGCCTTGCGCATCACGTCTGGCGGGAGGAAGCCCAGCGTCAGAATGAAGTCGTGGAACCGTGTTTGATTGAACTTCCGGCCGAGGGCTGCCTCGGTCTCTTCGCGGTTCATCGGCGGCCACGATTACATCAACTGGCGCGGAACCTTTGCGGACGGAGTGATTGCGCTGCTTCGCAAGAAGTGACGAAACCTGCGAACCTGAAGGTTGAAGCCACTGATGGGCTTTATTCTTGGCGTGACGTGAAGGCTGGGCCGGAACTCTGCGGCGCTGTCTGCGCACGCTCACCAGAAGCCGAGCGCAGAACCGATTCCCGCACCAATCAATATTTCGCTGGGAGTTACAAGAAAAGCCACCATGCTCCCAGGTGGTGGTTCAACGTGCCAGTTGATGAAGGCAAGCCCGCTTATCGTCCAGATCACGATCGCCATGATCGCCGCCGCCATTCCTGCGAGCACGCTCCCGGGGACAACGTCCGGGACAGCCGGCCGCTGGGGACGGCGCCCAGCGATTCGCGTCTCGGCCGTGAAAAAAATTGACGGGCGGTGTTCCGCCGCCAAGAAGTACCGGGGGTGGGTGCTCATTTGCCTTGAGGTCGCTTGCGGCCCGCCCTCTTCTTGATCGCAGCCCATCGTGCTTTAGCCGTCGCCCGCATCTTCGCTCTCGTCTGAGCTGAGATTACCCGTTTCTTGCGGCTCTCGCGCATTCCCGGCTGAATGACAGGAATTCCTTCCTGCGCTTTACGGCGACGCCCCCAAGGCAACGGAGTCTGGTCCCCCAACTCAGTCATGAGAGCAGAAGCTCTATCTCTGACCGTGGCCAATGCCTTCAGTAGTTCCTGGCGTTGATTTAGCCACTGGCGAGCGTGTTTTTCCGTGGTTCCGAAAATCCTACCTACTTCTGCGGCGACTTCCTCAAGACCCAATTGACGCTTAGCCATCCGTCCTCCAATAGAAATTTCAAGTATAGGTCGCAAGGTCAGGTGAAGACAGTCCCAAGAGTGATCGTTCTCGAACACTCAAAGGGTCTTCAGTGTGTCCATCAAACTGTTAGTAACGTGTTTCGCCACTGAGCGTGCCCAGAGAACATTCGGTCGCGACGAGTGGCAACCAAGCTCGGAACACAGTGGATCGAGTTATCGAGGCTGGATTACTGCACCCCCTGTGGGAGGTGCGGCTGTACCCATGCGCCTGGAATGGACCTTGAAAACATTGGAGCCGGCGCGCGGACTTGAACCGCGGACCTGCTGATTACGAATCAGCTGCTCTACCAACTGAGCTACGCCGGCTAGGCAAGTGCTTGTGCAGTGGCTTCCGTGAATCAGCGAACGTGGAATCAGGCAGATTGAGCAGTTGATTCCATGCCCGCCGTTTCAGCCACTCAGGATACCACAGGGCCCAGTGTGAACAGCTTTCTGAGCTGGCTCGAGGAAGAGGAACACGAGCGCATCCCTCGACTCAAGCTGCTCAGGAACGGAGACGAAGGTTCTTGAAACGTTCACGGAAGTCCATGTGCGAGCCATGCTCAGTTTCAAGGTCGGCGGATCGTTTCACCGACTGAGACTATTCGCCCTCGTCCAAACCCTCCTCGATACCGGCTGTCGGATTGATGAACTGCTCACGCTCACCATTGCCAACGTGGATTTTGACAATCTGCTTATGACGGTGAGAGGGAAGGGAAGCAGGGAGAACAGCGAATCAGCGTATGGGCAAACGTAAATTTGCAGTTGGTGACGGCGTTATCGTGAATCCGAAAGGCCTGCGGAACCTTCGTGGCCGTCAAGGTAGCATCATTCAAATCGGCCCCGTGAAGGGCGAGTATGGTGTGAAGTTCAACGACGGAGGAGAACCGTCATTATTTACGTAGAGGCCGTGACTTTGGACCGTGTGCGGACTGATGACACGCAACTGGATTAAGGCCTGCAGCAAGACGTTCTCACCTGTATCGAACGCGTAAGCCACGTCGGTATTGGCGTTGCGCCTCTCGATACTGTGCTAGGAGGCGTTCGGCATGTTGCCGGTGCGCAGTCGCAATGCGTAACACCACTTCTAACTGCTCGGCGAGCCTATGCAGTCGTTCCATACGACCGCCCCAAAGATGGGACGGCTCGCTGTCCGAAAGGTTTTCACTAGGCTTGCTCACATTGCTCAAATAAGCATAATTTGTGCACGTCGGCCACCCTTGGCCCGTCTTATGCTGGGGAACAGTCGTGGACAAAACGCCTTGTCTTCAATGCGGTCGAATAGGACTTGTTCGCTTTGAAGTGGTAGTGAAAGGGCGTGAAACGTCACTGACCTACTATTGCGGTTACTGCGAGCATACTTGGCAGGCAGAGGATCGGCGGATTATGGAGACGAATCGCAGACATGTGGATCGTAGGCAAATACAGTGAGTATGTGATTGGTAGACCCGCGTGAGTCCGCTCTTACCGGCCGACCCGGCGACGGACAGATTCTGCTCCAAGCCTTCGACGTGATGCCTGCGCTTGATCCGATTCCGTGGACGGTTTAGTTACGCTGCTTGAGTCATCTTGCGTTCGAACGCGGCCGGGCTCATCCGACCGGCTGACGAGTGCCGGCGCCGCTGGTTATAGAACACTTCGATGTAGTCGAACAACTGGCCCTTGGCTTCGCCGTGGCTGTCGAACCGTTCCCCGACCTCGTTCTTGACCGTGGAGAAGAACGCTCTCCATCACGGCGTTGTCGTAGCAATTGCCGCGACGGCTCATGCTGCAGGTGATGCCGTGGGCCGTCGAGGAGCGCCTGGTAGTCCTCGCTGGCGTACGTGCGAGCCCTGATCGGAATGATGCAGCAAGCCGACCTCCGGGCAGCGTCGCTTCACCGCCATGTCGAGGGCTTTGATGGTCAGATGGCGATCGTTGACGGCACTGACCGCCCAGCCGACGACGAACCGCGAGAACAGATCGAGGACGACGGCGAGGTACAGCCTTGCCGTTCTCGCCGATCGCGCAACTCGCTGGTGTCGCCGACCCAGCGCTGATTCGGCCGCTCGGCCGTGAACTCCTGCTGCAGCAGATTGTCGGCGATCGGCTGATCGTGATCGCTCATCGTCGTGCCCTTGTACCGCTTGCGCACGCGGGCTTTCAGGCCCTCTTCCTGCATCAGGCGAATGATCCGCTTGCGGCTGACGGGCTCCTGCCACTCGACGAAGTCGTCGTAGATCCGCGGGCTGCCGTAGTAGCCGCGGCCGCCGGTGAACGACGCGCTGCACGAGGACCTTCAGGCGGCGGTCTTCCTGCGCTCGTGCCGACTCCGGTCGCGTGCGCCAGGCATAGAACCCACTCGGCGACACGTCGAACATCCGACAGAGTGTGCGTACGGGAATGCGTGGCCCTCTCCGCGTCGATCGTACGCGAAGGCTACGGCTGGTGCTTGGCGAAGAAGGCCGCGACTTTTTTTAGCAGGTCGCGCTCCATGCGCAGCTCGCGATTCTCTTTCCGGAGCCGCGTCAACTCCTCGCGCTCTTCCTTCATCAGCCCGCTCTTGCCCTTCGTCCGCTCAGCGCGCGCGTGCTGGACCCAGAGGCCGAGCGCCGAGGCCGTCAGATCCAGCTCGCGGGCGACGGCGCCGACGGTCTTGCCTTCGTCGAGGACCAGCCGAACGGCGCCTTCTTTGAACTCGTCAGAGAACCGCCGGCGGGCTCGCCGGCCAGCGCTGTCTTGATCGCCATGCGGGACATCGTATCCACCTTTCGGAAGATGTCCACGGAATCGGATCAAGCGCGACCAAAGCCCTGACAGGCGAGCGGTTGCGGCTCGTGCTGTCGATAACTACGCCGATTCGATGGGACAGCGTATTGTGCGGATTCTCGGAACAGACGGGAAAGTAGCTATCGGGCTTTTGTCCGAAATTCCGTGGGCAGGCTCCTGTCGTGGGGAATAGGAGAGCGGCGGGCGATTTGCACGTGTTAGACACGTGCGGGTCCGCATCACGCGCCAGCCGAGTGGCTCCGTCGATGGCGTCAGTGTCGAATGTTATCGAGTCGGGTGTGTCTACGACATGGCTCCGGTATTAGCCGAATACCTCGTTTTTGCATGACTTTGCCGAGGTCGAGATGCGGTCCCGCAATGACCCAGCCCCTGTCGAACGTCGAAAGCTGCGATGGCGGAACGTGTTTCAACGATTGTGGCGTTCTTCTGGTTCCTGAGCGCTCACCGCCGCGACCGGCTCAGCCCATCCTTCCAGAACCAGGATCGCGGCATGATACGGCTTGAGATCCACAACATCTCCGACCCGCATCTCGGTGAGGTCGATCCCGTTAAGCACATCGGCAAACTTTCGAATAAGTTTCACGCGCATAGTTGATTCAGAGCCACGCCGGGAACTCACTTTTGAGCGGCCAGAATGCATTGCTGAATGTCAGCGACGATGCGTTCCTGCTGTCGAACAGACGAAAGAACCCGTCCGACGACTCCCAGCAGTTCAGCGTTGTCACTCACGTGCCGCTGAATGGCCAGCAATGACTGCCGGCTTTCGTATAGCCGGCACATCAACCGATTGGTATGCTCCTCGATCTGCGGGAGGACAGGGTCCGCCGACGGAAGACTTTTGCCACTCAGCACACGCGCACATCGGTCGCAGAGCCCATGGGATGTGTGCGCCTGGGCGTTCGGACTCTCGCGGAGCGCCCTCCCACACCAACCGCACTCGATTCGAGGACCTTCAGCGCACATATCATGCTGACGCTGATCCATACACTCCTCCGACAAGTTGTCTTTTAGGCTAGCAACAATGGGCCGAAAAACTTGGTGATCACTGGGCAAGCAACGCGTCTGCCACAAAGTGTGCAAAATCGTTACAGGCATTGGCCATCCGCCGGATGCAGTTCTCGCGATCTTGCTGACGACGCTGGCGCACTCGGACGAAGTAGCTGGAACGTGAGAACTGAAACGCGGTGGTAGAAAAGAAGTGAGCCGTTCCATTCGTGATTGCATGATCGACAGTGCCAGCGGTAGAGCAACACGCCACGCGTCTTTCGAATCACTTTCAACAGATGCACCCAGACCGATGACGCGGAACATTCGCGGCAGCTTGGGCGGGAAGGCATCTCCCGATCTGTCACACGCGCGGAATGTGCGCGCAAGCCCCGGTGGTCTGGCTATACCGCAGGCGCGATACCGAGGGCAGGACCGAGATGTTGGATCAAAACCGAATACCGCTGTGGCTTGTAGAAAACCTGCGCACGGTGCCGCGTCGCAATCTCGTCTTCCTCGCCGGACAGAGGCGTCCCGGTGAAGATTACAACCGGCACATTGGCGTACTCTGCCGTCGCGCGAAGAAACGCCAGCAGTGAAAGCCCCGAGCGCTGGAGGCCACGTGGGTCCGGCAGCTGAACGTCGAGCGTGATGGCATCGATGCGCTCGGTGCCCAGTATCTTCAACGCCTCCTCGATATCGCTCGCGTGGTGAGTGGTGAACCCAGTTAGCGTCAGGGTGGCGCAGAGCGTGGTCTGCACGGAACGCTCATCTTCCACGACGAGGATACGCGTCATACCTGTATTTTCGGTTTCAGGATTGCCATTCAGGAGTGTCTAAAATCACTACAGGCAGATCACCTAACCGTAATTGGTGCTACACATAAGCCTCGTTTTTTGCTAGATTTCCTCTAGCACTTATCCCCTCATCTTTGGCGTGTGAGTTGCTTCGGGCGAGGTATCGCCATGCGTATTCGTCTGGTTCGGAAACCTGCTTTGTGCCTGAACGGCGTCGACGTTTCGCAATTGCAGGTTGGTGATGTCGTAGAACTTCCCGACCGTTCAGCGCGCCTTCTGCTGCTGGAAGGGTGGGCTGAGCCGGTACTCGACGAGCCTCCGCCCGCGTTGCCGACGCCTTCCTTTTCGACCTGAAGCGGCCCTGCCGCCATCTTGCTCTACATGACGTGCGTGATGGTTCGCATCGTTCGCCAAGCTCGCCAACGTCGCTTATCGAGCGCAGGGACCACGCCCCCGGACACAACCGGCCTGCCCTGATGCGATAGTCGCGTCGGCCGGCCGGTCAGTCTCCCTTCACGTTCACGAACTGCTTCAGCACGTATTGGACCTCGACGAGGTCTTTCGCGTGCTCCATCACCTCGTCGATGTCCTTGTAGGCCGAGGGGATCTCGTCGAGCAGCACCGACGAGTGGCGGTACTCGATGCCGCGCATGGCCGTCTCGAGATCGCTCATCGTGAACTGCTTCCGCGCGGCCGTGCGCGACATCCGTCGTCCCGCGCCGTGCGGCGCCGAGTGGAAGGCCATCGGGATGTCTCCAGCCCCGTGACGATGTAGCTGCGGGTGCCCATCGAGCCGGGAATCATCGCCCACATGCCGCGGCGGGCCTCGATGGCGCCCTTGCGCGTCACCCACACCTTCTGGCCGAAGTGCTCTTCGACCTGCGTGAAGTTGTGGTGGCAGTTGATGCGCTGGTACGTCGAGCGCGGCGACGTGATCGCGATCGCCGTAGACGCTGCTGGCTGATCTCCATCATGACGCGGTCCATCATCTCGTCGCGATTGAGACGCGCGAACTCCTGCGCCCACAGCAGATCGCGGACGTAGTCGTCGAAGTCCTTCGTGCCCTCGTTGAGGATAGGCGAGGTCGCGGTCGGGCAGCGTGATGCCGTTCTCTTCGGCGAGAGTTTGCGCGCGGCGGATGTAGAGGTTGCCGATTTTGTTGCCGATGCCGCGCGAGCCCGAGTGCAGCGTCGCCCAGACGGTGCCGGACTCGTCGGTCGCCAGCTCGATGAAGTGGTTGCCGCCGCCGAGCGTGCCGAGCTGCAGCTTCCAGTTCGGATCGATCGCCGCGTAGTCGCGCGCGGGCCAGCGACTCGAGCTCCTTGATGCGCGCGGCGGCGCTCTCGGTGAGGGTCCGATTGTTGTGGCCGGCGCTCATCGGGAATGCGGCGCTCGATGCCCGCTCGAATCGCCGCCGGGTCTGTGATGTCGTGCGCTTGAGCGGCGTCTTGACGGCAATCATCCCGCAGCCGATGTCGACGCCCACGGCCGCCGGGATGATCGAGCCCTTTGGTCGCGAGCACCGTGCCGACCGTGGCGCCCTTGCCGAAGTGACAGTCGGGCATCACCGCGACGTGCTTGAAGACGAACGGCATCGAGGCCGTGTTCTCGATCTGCTTGAGCGCTTCGGGTTCGATCGAAGACGGTGGGGCGAAGAGGACGGCCTTCTCGCTCAGGCGATGCATCACCTGAGCTTACACATAGTCTCGCGGAATCAGATATAAGGAAGGGTGGAGGCGACGATGCTGCTTATTCGAGAAGTGTTCTTCTGCAAGCCCGGACAGGTGCGGCCTGTGGTGGAGAAGTTCAAGGCGATGAACAAGGTCATGGAGCGGATGGCGCTGGGGAAGGCCAGGATCATGACCGACCTGAGCGCCGAGCGATACTGGACCGTCGTGGTGGAATTCGAAGTCAAGAGCATGGGCGACTTCGAGAAGATGATGAGCGATCCGGCGCAGGGCAAGGAGTTCGAGCTCGTGATGAAGGGCTATCACGAGTTCGTCGATTCTGGCCGGAGAGAGATCTATACCGTGGAAGCCTAGAGGGAATAAAACATTGCCACATTTCCAATTGGCGATTGTCGATTGATTGACAATTGTCGAATGTCAGATCGCCAATCAATTTGGCAATCGTCAATTGAGAATGTGGCAATGCGTGTATCAGCGAAGCGCCTGCGCGATGGCTGCTTCGGCGAGCGGCGCCATCACCTTGTACCCGGCGGCGTTCGGGTGCAGGTCGTCTTCGCTGAGCTCCGCCTTCAACATCCCGGTGTTGTCGATCATGGCGGAGTAGTAGTCGAGATACACGTGCGTTGTTCGCCGCCGCGTACGACTTCATCCAGTCGTTCAGCGCCTTGACGCGCGCCGACGGCCGGCGCGTCGTCTGCGGTACGACCGATGGGTTTGCGACGTGGTACGCGCTGACGGGAAGGACGCTCGACAGCACCACGCGGATGCCGTTGGCTTTCGCCAGCTCGCTCATCGACGCCAGGTTGTCCTGGATCTCTTCGTTCGTCAGCGGGCCGGTGTTGCCGGCGATGTCGTTCGTGCCGGCGAGAATCACCACCACCCGCGGTTTCAGCGCGATGACGTCGGCGCGGAAGCGTAACAAGCATCTGCGGCGTCGTTTGCGCGCTGATGCCGCGGTCCGCGTAGTTCTTGCCCGGGAAGAATCCACCGAATCGCTCCTGCTGCCAGAAATCCGTAATCGAGTCGCCCATGAACACGGCAACGGGCTTCGCGTTGGTGTTGGCGTTCGCGATAGCGCCCGAGGTTGGCCCAGTCGCGAAGCCGCGTGTCCTGGTTCACCACGGACGTCAGCGCGGCCGAGACATCTGCGCATTGGAGGAGATTGGCTGGCATCGCAGGCGCGGCACCGCCCACACCCTGCGCGGAGAGTGAACCCGATTGGAGGACCGCGATTCCGATGAAAAGGCCGAGAAGTAGTTTCATAGATCCTCCCCGGTCCGGCTGAAGCCGGACACTACGTACTTCGACGATGGACGATGGACGATCGACGATGGACGATCTCACCGTATTTGCCGCATCAGCTCCTCGAGCACGCGGTTGACGCGCTCGTCGAGACTCATGTGCTCCGCCAGCGTCAGCTCCGCATGTTCGGGCGGTTCGTACTGCGAGCTGGCGTCGTTCGCCCTGCTCAAATACGTCTCGAGGAACGGAATGCTGGGGCCGTCGTCGGTGTCCATCGCGCGCCTGGCCCGCTCGCGCTCGGCGCGCGTGGGCGACGTGAAGCTGATGATGGACACCAGCCCCGCGCTCGCGAAGAGCTTCGCGACTTCGCCGACGCGGCGCATGTTCTCCTCGCGTTCCGAGCCGGACACACCGAGATCCGAGCTCAACCCCGGCCGGATGTTGTCGCCGTCGAGCACGAACACCTGGATGTGCCGTTCGAAGAGCTGCCGCTCGAGCGACTTGGCGAGCGTCGTCTTGCCGCTTCCCGGCACGCCTGTCAGCCACACGACCGCCCCCCGATGGCCATGACGCAGGTGCCGCTCGCCGCGCGCGACCTGCGAGACGTCGGCGTGCACGCCCGCGTCGGCCACGACATTCGCGGCCGCAAAACGCTCGGGCACGTCGACCACGATGCCACCGCCGGCGACGTCGAACCCATCCACCAGCACGAGCCGGCCCAGCGTCGGAATCCGCTCGAAGAGGTCGAGGGCGACCGGCCGCCGCGTGTGAATAACGACCTTCGCCGCGTCGTTGGTGCGCACGGAATCGGCGCCCGCAATCGTTTCCACCGTCGACGCGTCGACGACTTCTTCCAGCGTCTTGATCTCGCACTCGACTTCCTGCGTGACGAGCTTCAGCTTGTAGCGCTTGCCCGCGGCCAGCGGTGTGCGGCCGAGCCAGAAAATGCGCGCGGTAAATTCCGTGGCCAGGCTCGGGGCGTCGTCGGCGTGGACGGCCACCGACCCGCGTTCGACGAACAACTGATCGGACAGCGTGACGCCGGCAGGATCTCCGGCCGTCAACGACTCGACCTGGGGCGAGTTCCAGCTCTCGATCGATCGTACGACGCTGGTACGGCCGGACGGCAGAAACAGAAGCTGATCTCCGGTGCGCAGCGTTCCGGCCTCGATCCGGCCCGCCAGAATGCGACGGTGGTCGAAGCGATAGACGTCCTGGATGGGGAAACGCAGCGGCTGGTTGGCGATCGCCTTGGGATCGGGAATCGCGTCGAGCGCTTCGAGCACCGCCGGTCCGGTGAACCACGGCAGGTTGTCGCCGCGCGCGGCGATGTTGTCTCCCTGGCGGGCCGACACCGGCAGCACGAACTGGGCCTCGACGCCGATGCTCTTCAGGAACCGGCGGTACTCGGTCGAAACCTTGTCGAACACGTCCTGCGAGTAGCCGACGAGATCCATCTTGTTGACCACGACGACGACCTGGCGCACGCCGATCAACCGCAGAAGGTATCCGTGGCGCCGCGTCTGTTCCTGCACGCCTTCCGACGCGTCGATGATGATGAGCGCCGCATCGGCCCGCGCCGCGCCCGTCACCATGTTCTTGACGAACTCTTTGTGGCCGGGCGCGTCGATGATGACGTATTCGCGCTTCGCGGTGCGAAACCAGATCTGGGTGGTGTCGATCGTGATGTTCTGGTCGCGCTCGGCCTGCAGCGCGTCCATCAGGTTGGCGAACTCGAAGGGCACGCCGCGCCGCTGCGCGATCGCCACCAGCTGCTCGTACTTGCCATCGGGCAGCGAGCCGGTGTCGTAGAACAGCCGGCCGATCAGCGTGGACTTGCCGTGATCGACGTGCCCGACGACGACCAGTTTGAGTTGGTTTCTGGCGAACGCCATCACATGTAGCCGTCGCGCCGGAGCTTCTCGAACGCGTCTTCGCTCTCCTGATCCTGCGCGCGGCCCGCCCGCTCGGGGATCTTCGTCGCCTTCAGCTCGGCCACGATCTCCGAAACCGACGTGGCGGTCGACTGGATCGGGAACGTGCATGGCGCGCAGCCGAGCGATCGATAGCGGTGTCCCGTGCCGTCGTCGAAGTACAGCGGAATGACCGGAATCTTCTCGCGCTCGATGTACTCCCACACGTTCAGCTCGGTCCAGTGCAGGAGCGGGTGAATGCGGATGTGGGTACCGGGCGCGAAATCGGTCTTGAACTGGTTCCAGAACTCGGGCGGCTGGTCCGACGCGTTCCACTCCATGTTGGCGTTGCGCGGCGAGAAATAGCGCTCCTTGGCGCGCGTGGGATCTTCGTCGCGCCTCACCCCGACAATGATGCCGGTGTAGCCGTAGTGCTCGATGACCTGCTGGAGGCCGTCTTTCTTGAGCGTGCCGCAGCACTCGACGCGCGTGGCCTTGCCGTTGGGAAAGGTGATGCCCGACTCGAGCACCGGCTTGTTCATGCCGACGACGAGCTGCAGGTTCCACTCGCGGACGAGCCGGTCGCGATACTCGATCATCGACGGAATCTTGTAGGTCGTGTCGATGTGGACGAGCGGAAACGGCACGTGGCCGAAAAAGGCCTTGCGTGCGAGCCAGAGCATCGCGGTGGAGTCCTTGCCGATGCTCCAAAGCATCGCCATGTTGTCGAACTTGGCGAACGCTTCGCGCATGATGAAGATCGATTCGCTCTCTAGAGCGTCAAGATGATCGCGCAAAACCTTCCTATGCTAACATTTGAAGTTTACGGACGCCTAAAAATTCTCGACAGTATGCCCGACACTCCGGCCGCCTCAGCAGCCACCGCCATCGTCGTTCGGGGCGCGCGCACGCACAACCTGAAGAACATCGACCTGGCCCTCCCGCTCGGCCAGCTGATCGTGGTGACGGGTGTGAGCGGATCGGGCAAGTCGTCGCTCGCGTTCGACACCATCTACGCCGAAGGCCAGCGGCGGTACGTCAGCTCGTTGTCGGCCTACGCCCGCCAGTTTCTCGAGCGGATGGAGAAGCCCGATGTGGATCGCATCGAAGGCATCTGCCCGGCGATCGCCATCCGCCAGAAAAACAGCATCAGGAACCCGCGCTCGACGGTCGGCACGACCACGGAAATTCACGACTACCTGCGGCTGCTGTTCGCCCGCGTCGGCCGGACGTATTGCCGGCAGTGCGGCCAGGAAGTCGTGCGCGATACCGCGGAAATCGTGGCGAAGCACCTTGCGGCGCTGCCCGAGGGCGCACGCCTGCTGATCGGCTTCGACATGCCGGTCGTCGATCCCGGCAGCATTGCTGAAAGTACTGACGCGGAATCCGAGGATGAAGATTCAGAGTCTCAAGGGATTGGGGATTCGGGATTAGGGATTAGCGGTTCCGGTTCCGGTCCGAGTGCCGCTTCGTTGACCTTCACGCTGAACGAGCTGCGCCGGAAGGGCTTTCACCGGTTGTACTTGAACGGCCGTACGGTCGGCGTGGACGACGTGACGCCCGCAGAGCTGCGCGATCAGACGACCTTGAAGGTCATCATCGATCGCATCAAGCTGGAAGGGGATATGCGGACGCGGTTGACCGATTCCATCGAAATCGCGTACCGCGAGGCCGGTGGCACCGCATTCGTCATAGAAGATGCGGCAGGCTTGCCCGCCGAAGCGCAGAGCGCGAAGGTGGGTGCGCCTAAAGTCCACATATTCAGCGAGCGGTTCGAGTGTCAGAACTGCAAGCTCACCTACGAGACGCCCCAGCCGAGGCTGTTTTCGTTCAACAACCCGTTCGGCGCCTGCCCAACCTGCCATGGGTTCGGCAACGTCATCGAGCTCGATCTCGACCTCGTGGTTCCCGATCCGGCCAAATCCATCCAGCAAGGCGCGATCGAGCCGTGGACCAAGACGCACTACCGCGCGCAACTGGCCGAGTTGAAGCGGGCGGCGAAGAGCACGAGCATCAGGCTCGACGTGCCCTGGAAGGACCTCACCGATGCCGAGCGGCAGATCGTGGTCGAGGGCGACGGGAAGGATTATGACGGCATCCGCGGTTTCTTCCGCTGGCTCGAGCGGAAGAAGTACAAGGTGCATGTCCGCGTCTTCCTGAGCCGCTACCGTGGCTACCTGACGTGCCCGGAATGCGGCGGCGCCCGTCTCCGCCGCGAAGCGCGTGATGTGCGCGTCGGCGGCCGGACGATCGATCGGGTGTCCGCCGACACCGTTCGTGAAGCCGAGCAGTTCCTGCTCTCGTTGCAGTTGACCGAAAAGGAAGCGGCCATCGGCGCCAAGGTGCTCAAGGAAATCCAGAAGCGGCTCAAGTTCCTGAGCGACGTGGGGCTCGATTACCTGACGCTCGACCGGCTGTCGTCGACGCTGTCCGGCGGCGAATCGCAGCGCATCAATCTGGCGACCTCGCTCGGCTCGTCGCTCGTCGATACGCTGTACGTGCTCGACGAGCCGTCCATTGGTTTGCACTCGCGCGATAATCTGCGCCTCATCAACATCCTCCGGCAGCTTCGCGACCAGGGCAATACCGTGCTGGTCGTCGAGCACGACGAGGACATGATTCGTGTCGGCGACACGATTGTCGACCTGGGCCTCGGGGCGGGCGAGCAGGGCGGGCGCGTGGTGTTCGCGGGCTCACTCGAGAACCTGCTGAAGGATCAGCGCTCGCTGACGTCGAAGTATCTCCGCGGCGATCTGGCGATCCCGGTGCCGTCGGGCCGGCGCCGTGGCAGCGGACAGAAACTGCGCGTGCTTGGTGCGACCGAACACAATCTGAAGGGCATCGATGTCGAGATTCCACTGAACACCCTCACCTGCATCACCGGTGTCAGCGGCTCCGGCAAATCCACGCTCGTGCACGACGTGTTGTATTCGGCCGTCAAGCGGGCGAAAGGCGGCACCGAAAAGCGCGTCGGTGCGCACCGGAAGATCGAAGGGGCCGAATTCGTCAGCGACGTCGTGCTGGTCGATCAGACGCCGATCGGCCGCACGCCGCGGTCGAATCCGGTGACCTATCTCAAGGCGTTCGATCCCATCCGCGAGATTTTCGCGGCCACCAAGGACGCGAAGGCGCGAGGGCTGACGGCGAGCCACTTCTCGTTCAACGTGCCCGGCGGACGCTGCGAAGCATGCCAGGGAGAAGGCGAGGTGCGCGTCGAGATGCAGTTCCTCGCCGACGTCTTCGTGCCGTGCGATCAGTGCGACGGCCGGCGCTTCAAGCCACAGATTCTCGAGGTGAAGCACCGGGCCAAGAACATCAACCAGGTGCTCGACCTCACCGTGCGCGAAGCGCTCGCGTTCTTCAGCACCTCGCCGAAGGTGCTGCGGCGTCTCCAGGTGCTCGACGAAATCGGGCTCGGCTATCTCCGGCTCGGCCAGCCGGCGACGACGCTCTCGGGCGGAGAAGCGCAGCGCATCAAGATTGCCTCGCACTTGTCGTCGCGAACGGGCGATCGCATCCTCTACGTGCTCGACGAGCCGACCACCGGCCTCCACTTCGACGACATCGCGAAGCTGTTGACCGCGTTCAAGAAACTTCTGGAGGCGGGGCACACGCTGGTGGTCATCGAGCACAACCTCGACGTGCTGAAGACCGCGGACTACATCATCGATCTCGGCCCGGAAGGTGGACACGAGGGCGGCCGCGTCGTCGCCACCGGCACGCCCGAACAGATCGCCAAGGCGCCGGGATCCCACACGGGACATTTCCTCCAGCCGGTCCTCGCGAGCGGACGGTCACATGCTTACGCACTGGAGTAAGACCGAGTGTAAGGAAAAAGGCAGAAGGAAGAAGGAATAGAGACCTTAGATGAGACGTTGCTTAACGGTCGCGTTCGTAAGCTGCGTGTACGTCAGTGTCCGGCTTCTTGGCCGCCGTAGCCTTGGCGAAGGTGGCCAGCCGGACCGTGTCGGCACAGCAGTACTCCTTCGAAGAAGTGGCCGCCGGCCTCAAGCACAAGGACGCCGCCACGCGGGTGCGGGCGATCCAGATCCTGAAGGACGCCGACTACCAGGAAGCCGCCTCGCCGATTGGCGATTTGCTCGCCGACCCCGACGATCGCGTCCAGATGGCGGCCCTCGACGCCGAGCTGTCGCTCTTCACGCTGCGGCCGATTTCACGCAAGAAGATGGTTGGCTTTGTCATCGAACAGCGGACGAATTCCGCGGCAGGCGACGTGGCCGTCGAGGGCCAGCTCGCGCTGAAGGCGCGTCGGGTACCTCCGTCCGTGCTGGCGGGACTCGTCATCGCGCTGAGCGATGGCAACGCCCAGGTCAGGTCCGAGGCCATCGGGCTGTCGGCATTGCTCGCACCGATGGCCTGTCCGGTCCGCCCGAAGGCCGATCGTGCCGGCTGCGATCCGCTCGGGAACGCGCTGATTGAAAACATCAACTCCCGGGAAGCGCCCGTACGGCGGGCCGCGATGCGGGCACTCGGCCGCCTGCAATATCCGAACGCGGTCCAGGCGTTGATGGACCAGTTGAGCTACCACCAGAAGGGACCGGACGCGCAGGCCGCCCTTGAAGGTCTCGCGGGTATCGGTCATGTCGCGTCCGTCTCGACGTTGGAAGAGCTGCTCGCGGACTCGAATACCGGCGTGCGCACGCTGGCCATCGAAGGTCTCGCGCGCGCCAACGCCCGCGACGCGCTGCCGAAGTTGCAGCAGATGGGGCAGAACGAGCGCTCCGCCGGCGTGCTCCTTGCGCTGCAGTACGCCACGCTCAAGCTCGGTGCGCCCGGGAGCACGCCCGATCACGTCGTCGCCGCGCTCCGGAATGACTCGCTGAAACCGGCGGCCGTTCGCTATCTCCTCGATCTCGCGCCGGTGATGGCTCCGACCCTTGCCACCTCGCTTGGCGACGCGGATCCAGAGGTGCGGCGCCTGATGGCCGACATCCTCGGATTCTCGGGCGATTCGACGGTGGTGCCGGCCCTCGCACAAGCGGCCAGAGCGACCGATCCCGACGTGGTGCTCGCGGTCGAACGCGCGCTCGAGCGCCTCAGACTGTAGTGCCCCTGCCGCGCGCGTTCTACGCCAGGCCGACCCTTGTCGTCGCGCCCGATCTGCTCGGCAAGGTGCTCGTGCATCGCACCGCCTCCGGCGTCACCTCGGGCATCATCGTCGAAGTCGAAGCGTACGTCGGCGAATCCGATCCCGCGTGCCACGCGGCGCCAGGGCCGACCAGACGCAACGCGCCGATGTACGGTCCACCCGGCCATGCCTACGTCTACCTCAACTACGGCGTTCATCCGCTCGTCAACGTGGTGACCGAGCCGGAAGCGTCGCCCGCGGCGATTCTGATTCGAGCGCTCGAACCGCTGGACGGCATGCCGCTGATGCGCCGGCGGCGGACGCGATCGCGCACGTCGCGTCACAAGACGCGCGTGACGCGGATTGCCGATCACGCACTCTGCCGCGGACCCGGCAACGTCACCCATGCGCTGGGCATCACGCTGAAGGACACCGGCATCGACCTCCTCGGTGACAAGCTGTTCATCGAAGATCGAGGCCATCGCATCGACGACATCTCCTGGAGCCCGCGCATCGGGATTTCAGTGGGCACCGAGCGTCATTGGCGGTGTTACGCCGACGGGCATGTGAGCGTATCAGGCAAAAGAATTGGCAGATTGGCAGATTGGCAGATTGGTAGATTACGGGACTAGTTTGCGCGCTGGAGGATCGGGAGCTTCAGCGTCACGCGGCGGGCTTCGCGAAAGACGACGACCGTGGCGGTTGAGCCGATCGGCGAGCTGGAGACGAGCTGGATGAGATGCTTCGGATCGGTGACGGCCACTCCGTTGAACGTGATGACGATGTCGCCCGCATCGAGTCCCGCCTGGTACGCCGGAGAGCGCCTGTCGATCTGATCGACGAATGCGCCTGCCGTCTCTTTCACGCCAAGCTGCGCCGCTATCTGGGTGGTGAGCGGGTACATGGTCATCCGGCCCAGCGATCCGCGGCGGACGACGCCGTGCTCGATGATTTCGCCGATGATCTGGCGCGCCATGTTACTGGGGATGGCGAACCCGATGCCGACCGACCCTCCGTTTTCGGCTGAGCTGAAGATGCCGGTGTTGATGCCGATCAACTCTCCGCGCGCGTTCACGAGCGCGCCACCCGAATTGCCCTGATTGATCGCGGCATCGGTCTGGATGAAGTCCTCGTACTCCGAGAACCCCAGGTTCTTGCGCCCCAGCGCGCTGATGATGCCGAGCGAGACGCTATGGCTCAGCTGATAGGGGCTGCCGATCGCGAGCACCCATTCGGCCACCTTGGCACGTGACGAGTCGCCCCATTTCAAGGGCGGTTGCCCGGGCTTGGCCACCTTGATGAGCGCCAGGTCCGTCGCCTTGTCGATGCCGATGATTCTCGCCGGCGCCTCGTGTTTGTCGGAGAACGCCACGGTTACGTCGGCCTTCTCGCTGCCAATCACGTGACTGTTGGTCACGATGTACCCGTCGTCGGAAATCAGCACGCCCGATCCGAGGCTGCGCGCGAGCTGATTGCGCGAGCCGAACAGATCCTGGTTGGCGCCGAAGAAATATTCGAAGAACGGATCGTTGGACAGGGGAGAGTTCGGCCGGCGCACCACCTGCTCGGACGAAATATTGACGATGCCCCTCACGGCCTGCGCGGCAATGACGGTGAGATCGGGCAGGCCGCCGGTGGCTGTCGCGACGGCGGGCGGAACCGAAGTAGCCGACGCTGTCTGGGATGCGGTGGTTTGCGCCGTGGACTCTTCTGCCGATCGCAGACGGCCGGTGAGGACGAGACCAGCCAGAAAGCCCGAAACGAGGAGCGCGATGCCGATCGAGGCTCGTTTCATCGACTGTTTCGCATCGTAGCATGTTTGACGGGCCTTCGCGAAGTTGGGTACGATGGTCTGCTATGGCCTCGATACAGGCGACTCGACTGCGCAAGGGCAATCTCATCAAGATTGGCGACGATCTGCTGCGCATCCTGGAACTGCACCACCTGACCCCGGGCAACAAGCGGGGGTTCGTGCAGTGCCGGGCGCGCAATATCCGGTCGAGCTCGCTCGTCGATCACAAGTTCCGCGCTGAAGAGGACATCGAGCGTGCCATCCTCGACGAGCACGACATGCAGTACCTCTACAGCGACGGCGACGCGTTCCACTTCATGAACACGGAATCGTTCGAGCAGCTTCACATCGATCGCGAGGTGCTCGGCGACGCGGTCAACTACATCCTGCCGGACTCGATCATCAAGGTGGAGTTCTACGGATCGGAGCCGGTGGGCATCGACCTGCCCGTGACCGTCGACCTGCGCGTCGAAGACACCGTTCCCGGCATCAAGGGTGCGACCGCCAGCGCGCAGGTGAAGCCCGCACGTACCGAAACCGGACTGGTCGTGCAGGTGCCTCCCTTCATCAACGTCGGCGATCGGATTCGTGTGAACACCGAGACCGGGGAATACCAATCTCGTGTCTGAGCCCTAGTCCCCAATCCCTGATCCCCAGTCCCTAGTAACGCCATGGATGTACCGCACAGAAATCCAACCCACGGCTGGATCGAAGTCATCACCGGCAGCATGTTCAGCGGCAAGAGCGAAGAGCTCATCCGCCGGCTCCGGCGCGCGCAGATCGCGCGGCAGAGGGTGCAGATCTTCAAGCCCGCGTTCGACAACCGGTTCGCCGAAGCTGAGATCGTCTCCCACAGCGAGATGCGTATTCAGGGCGTCAACGTCGGCAGCTCGGCCGAGCTGTTGCGGCTCGTCAACGACGACACCGAGGTCGTGGGCATCGATGAAGCGCAGTTCTTCGACAAGGATTTGCCCGACGCCTGTACGCGTCTCGCCGGCTCGGGCAAGCGCGTCGTCGTGGCGGGACTCGATACCGATTACCTCGGGCGGCCGTTCGAGCCGATGCCGATCCTGATGGCCATCGCGGAGTACGTCACGAAGACGCACGCCATCTGCATGGTGTGCGGCAACCCGGCCAGCCACACGCAGCGTCTGGTGGCGAGCGACGAACGGCTGCTGCTGGGCGCCGGCGGCACCTACGAAGCCCGCTGCCGGAAGTGCTTCGACCCCACGCTGGCCGGTTCTCCCGCGACGAAGGCCGAGACCAAGCGCGAAACGTAGTCCCGTACTTCCTTCATGCGCGGCGCAGAGTACACCCGCAGATCCTGCTGCTCCTCGGCCTCGGATTTCTCGTGGCCAACGTGCGCGCTGGTGTGGACGCGCTCTGGTTTCTGCGCCGGCGTTCCTCGGCCCTGCTCACCTGGCGCGGTCCCAGGCCCCGCTACTACGGCCTGCAGCTCGCGCTCGGCGTCATCCTCGGCTTCCTGCTGGTGTACGACCTCCTCGTCCTGAAACGTCCGGCGCCGCAGTTGTTTGGCATCGGCATGATGTTTCTCTACTACGGCTATCTCGTGCCGCTGAGCCGGCGCATCGGCCGCGGCTTTTACGCGGACGGCATCTGGTCGGAGAACGGCTTCGTCCCGTACTGGAAGATTGGCGCGGTGTCGTGGCGGGAAGGCGAGGAGATTGCGCTCGTCATCGTCTCGCGGCTGAGAAATCTGGCCCGGCGGCTGGTCGTTCCTGGCATTCACTACGCCGCCGCCAGACGGCTGCTGCGCGATAAAATCGCGGCCCACGACATCCAGCTCCTCCACACGGGCCTGGAGCTGGGCGCTCGGGATGAACGCGACGATATCTAGGTGCGTCGGGCTTGTCCGCCGTAGCGATGGGCGAATGGGCGCGAAGGCGGATGCGTCGGGTGCGAGAGGTGCGTTAAGTGCGAGAGGTGCGGTACACTTCCGCCGGTAGGCTGTTATCTTGACCAGCTGAAGGAAGGTATATGGCAGCACGAGCCACGTGGAAAGGGTACTTGAAGGTCAGCCTGGTGAACATCCCCATCAAGGTGTTCCCGGCGACCGAGTCGAGCGCGGCGGTGTCGTTCAACCAGCTCCATGGCGAATGCCAGACACGCATCCAGCAGAAGCGCTGGTGCCCGACCTGTAACAAGGAGGTCGCCAACACCGAGCTGGTGAAAGGCTACGAGTTCGAGAAGGGCCGCTACGTGGTGATGTCGGAGGACGACATCGAAAAAGTGCGCCCGGCCTCCACGAGAGTGATCGATCTCGTGCAATTCGACGACGCGAGCGCGCTCGATCCGATGTACGTCGATCGCACGTACTATCTCGCCCCCGACGGCCAGGTGGCCGCCGATGCGTTTGCCGTGTTCCGCGAGGGCATGAAGGGCAAGCTCGGCGTGGGCAAGCTGGCGCTCTACGGGCGCGAGTATCTGGTCGCCGTCAGGCCCGGCGACAAGGGACTGGTGATGTACACGCTGCATCACACCGCCGAGCTGCGCAGCACGGACGGCATCGAGGAGCTCGACGACGATTCCCACCAAGGTCAAGCCGCAGGAGGTGCAGCTGGCCAAACAGGTGATCGGCACCTTCGAGAAGAAGCTCGACCTGAGCGAGTATCACGACGAGTACCGCGAAGGCCTGCAGAAGATCATCGAGGCCAAGATCGCGGGCGAAGAGGTCGTGGCGCCGGCCGTCGAGATGCCACCGAAGGTCGTGAACCTGATGGAGGCCCTCAGAAAGAGCCTCGACACGGTGAGCGCGAACAAGAAACCGTCGGCGAAGGCCGATCTGAAAGTGAAGAAGGCGGCGGCAGGACGGGCGGAGCCGAAACGGAGAAGGGCGTAGGGAAAGTAGAAGGAAGAAGGCAAAAGGAATAGAGTGAAGGAAAAAGGTCTATTCCTTCTTCTATTTTCCTTTTCACTTACTCATTTTTCCCCATGCGCTTCGTTATTCTCGGCGCCGGAGCTGTCGGCGGCACCGTCGGCGGCCGGCTCGCCCAGTTCGGCCATTCCGCGCTGCTGATTGCGCGCGGCGCGCACTACGAGGCGATTCGCGATCACGGCCTCCGGCTTCAATCTCCAGACGAAACCCTCACGCTGACCGTTCCGGTTGTCGATCGGCCGGCCGCGATCGCGTGGACCAGCGAGGACGTCGTACTCTTGGCCACCAAGACCCAGGACACGCCGGCCGCGCTCGATGCGCTCGCGGCGGTGGCACCGCCCCAGCTTCCGATCTTCTGCGTCCAGAACGGCGTGGCCAACGAACGGATGGCGAGCGAGCGATTTGCCAACGTGTACGGCGTCTTCGTGTGGTGCCCGGCGGACTACCTGACGCCGGGCTTCATCAAGGTCTGGTGCACACCAAAGAGCGGCATCCTGCATCTGGGCCGGTATCCGAACGGATCGGACGCCCTGACCGACACGGTCGCCACCGCGCTGCGCGCCTCGTCGTTCTACTCTGAGTCGAAGCCCGACATCATGCGGTGGAAGTACCGCAAGCTGCTGTCGAATCTCGGCAATGCCGTCGAAGCGCTGTGCGGCACCGCGGCGCGCGGCAGCGGGCTGGCGCAACGGGCGAGGCGCGAGGCGATCGAGTGTTTCGCCGCCGCGGGAATCGGGCACGTACCCGATGACGAGGAAGATGCGGCGCGCCTGGAAAAGGAAGTGACGACCCGCACGATCGACGGCGTCGAACGGCGCGGAGGGTCGTCGTGGCAGAGCCTCGAGCGGCGGCTGGGCACGATCGAGACCGACTATCTGAACGGCGAAATCGTGCGGCTTGGCCGGCTTCACGGCGTGGCGACGCCGGTCAACGCCATCCTGCAGTATCTGGCGCAGCGCGTGGCCCAGGAGCGGAGGCCTCCCGGCAGCGTGAACCCCGACAAGATTCTGGTCGCGCTAGATCTTCGACAGAATCCACTGCAGTAGCCCGGGCTGTCCGGCAGCAGTGGGATCGTTCAGCCAGTCGGGTGGTGTGAGCCACACGAACGCGAGGATGGCCACGACCCAGAGGTCGTACGGCACCGTCGTCCGTTCGTCGCGCCAGAAGAAGGCGCGGTTGAACAGGCCCCTCAGCCCGCTGGTCGATGGCATCGGTCTGTTGTTGAGGATCAGATACGTGTAGTGGATGCGGTTGGCCACCGACAGAATCGACAGCACGAGGATCACCCAGAGCACCGCCGCCATCCGGTTGGTGAAGGCGCCGATCATGAACAGCACGATGCGTTCGGGCCGCTCCATGAAACCCACCTTGCATTTCTCGATGAGGCACTCGGCGCGCGCCCGCGCGTAGCTCGTCATGATCGAGAAAATCAGCGTCAGCGTGGTGATGAGCACGTAGTCGTTGCGGCCCAGCCTCGCGTACAGCCAGATGAGGCCGGTGAAGAGCGCAAGGTCGGAAAAGCGATCGAGCGTCGAGTCCCAGAACGCGCCGAATTCCGATTGCCGTCCTGTAATGTGCGCAACCTTGCCGTCGATGAAATCGAAGATGTTCGCGCAGATCATGATCAGGCCGGACAGCACAAACTGGTTGATGGCGAGCCCCAGGGCGGCGGTGCAGTTGATGAGCACGCCGATGAGCGTCAGCGTGTTCGGCGAGATGCCGAGCGCCACGCTGACGCGGATGACCACGCGCAGCGGGAACATGCAGATGATCCCGATGGCGCCGGTGAACGTCAGCTTGTGAGGGGGCTCGGGCGCCGATGGGTCGGCGTGCCCCGGGCGAGCCGAGGCGCGGGCGTCCTGATCACGCGAGTATAATGAAGGGTTCCACAGCACAACGAGTTTCGAGATAGTACTGTATGCCCGTCCAGAACCTCAAGAGTCAGATCGCACACCTGCCCGAGCAGCCAGGGGTGTATCTGTTCTCAAACGAGACAGGCGAGACCATCTACATAGGGAAGGCGCGGTCGCTGCGCGACCGCGTTCGGAGCTATCTCGGCGCCCGCGGCACGCATCCCAAGACCGACGCGCTGCTCGACGAGGCCGCCAGCATCGAGGTCATCGTCACCGATTCGGTGGTCGAGGCGCTCGCGCTCGAGAACCACCTCGTCAAGGAGCGGGCGCCGCGGTACAACGTGCGGCTGCGCGACGACAAGAACTATCCGTATCTGCAGTTGACCACCAACGAGCCGTTCCCGCGCGTGCTGGTCGCCAGAAGCGTCGAGCGCGATGGCACGTACTATGCCGGTCCGTTCATGCCCGCGTCGCTCGCGCGCCGGACGATGGGGCTGACGCACCGCCTGTTCGGGATTCGATCGTGCAACGAGGTGATTACCGGGAACCGCGACCGCCCGTGCCTCGAGTACGACATCAAGCGCTGCCTGGCGCCGTGCGTGTCGGCCATCTGCTCGCAGCCGGCGTATCACGAAGCCGTCGAGCGCACGCAGCTGTTCTTCGAAGGGAAGAACGAAGAGCTGGTCGAGCGGCTCAACGAGTCGATGAACGAGGCGTCGGCGGCGGAACGGTTCGAAGAAGCGGCTCATCTGAGGGACGCCGCACGAACCATCCAGACCCTTCGAGATCGCCAGCAGAAGATTGCCACCGTGCGGATGGGCGATCGCGACGCGTTCGGCCTGCACATGGGACCGGCCGGCGCCGTCGTGCATGTCTTCGTCATGCGCGCCGGGCGCGTGCTCGAGCGGGTCGAGCTGGCCGCGAACGAGGGGATTTCGGGCTCGGCGGCGGAAATCCTTCAAGCCTCGGTGCAGCAGTTCTACGAGGATCGTCCGGCACCGGCCGAGGTACACCTGTCGAGCCAGCCCGAGGACGCCGACCTCCTCGAAGTGTGGCTGACGGAACAGGCGGGACGCCGCGTGCAGGTCGTCGTGCCGAAACGGGGCGAGAAGCGCGGCCTGGTCGATCTGGCCGTGCGCAACGCGCGCATCGCCTACCAGGCCCGGCTGATCGATACCGGGTTGTCGCAGTACGACGCGCTCGAGACGCTGCGATCCACGCTCGCGCTGCCGGCGATTCCGCGGCGCATCGAATGCTTCGACATCTCGACGATTCAGGGCAGCGAGACGGTCGCGTCGATGGTGGTGTGCGAGGACGGCAGGATGCGCAAGGGCGAGTACCGCAAGTACCGCATCTCGCCGGCGAACCACGCGGGCTCGGACGACTTCGCCGCGATGAACGAAGTCGTCACGCGCCGGTACCGCAAGCTGCTCGAAGCGGGCGGGCCGTTTCCCGACCTCGTCGTCATTGACGGCGGCAAGGGGCAGCTGTCGGCGGCCTACGACGCGCTGCAGCACCTTGGCCTCGCGAACCTGGTGGCCGTGGGCATCGCGAAGAAGGAAGAGCTGATCGTCACCCGCGATCGCGACGAGCCGGTTGCGTTTGCGAAAGACGATCCGGCGCTGCGGCTGATTCAGCAGGTTCGCGACGAAGCGCATCGTTTCGCCGTGACGTTCCATCGAAAGGCGCGCACGATGCGCGACCTGCGATCGGAGCTCGACAGCGTGCCGGGCATTGGACCGCGACGCCGCAAGGCGCTGCTCACGTCGTTCGGCAGCCTGGCGGGCGTTCGCCGCGCCTCGCGCGAAGAGCTGACGGCTGTCGTCGGCGCGAAAACCGCGGACGCCGTGCTGGGATACTTCGCCGGGAAGGGTTAGTGAGTGCGATTCGGGTATACTGACTAGCCGTTGCCGGATCTCAACATTCCCACGCTCGTCATTGCCCTCCTGGTTCTGATTTTTTCGCTCACGGTTCACGAGGCGGCGCACGCGTGGTCGGCCAGTCAACTGGGCGACGACACGGCGAAGCGTCTCGGACGCGTGTCGTTGAATCCGGTCGTCCACGTGGATCCGATCGGCACGCTGCTGCTGCCGATCATCGCCATGGTCTCGAACGCGCCGATTATCGGCTGGGCGAAACCGACGCCGGTGAACGTCCGCAATCTCCGGCACCCCCGGCGCGATCACATTCTGGTGACGGCTGCCGGGCCTGCGAGCAATCTCGCGATCGCGACCGTGGCGGCGCTGGCCCTGCGTGTGATCCCGAACTCGCCGGGCGGCGCCGGTCTGGACATCGCGACGCCGCTGAACCTGATTGCGACAGAGACGCTGCTGCTGAACGTGCTGCTGGCCGTCTTCAACATGCTGCCCATTCCGCCGCTCGACGGCGGGCAGATAGTGATGGCGCTGCTGCCGCCGCGGATTGCCATCCATTTCCGCTTTCTCTACGAGTACGGATTTCTGATCCTGATGGGGCTGCTGGTGACCGGCGTGTTGGGCTATCTCATCGGCCCACCGTATTATGTGATTCTCTCGTGGCTGCACTGACCCCTCGAAAACGTGTCGTGTCCGGCATGCGCCCGACAGGGCAGCTGCATCTGGGTCATCTGGTCGGCGCGCTGCACAACTGGGTGGCGCTCCAGGAGCAGTACGACTGCTATTACTTTGTGGCCGACTGGCACGCGCTGACCACCGACTACGCCGAGACGAGCCAGGTGACGCAGTACGCCTACGAGAACGCGGTCGACTGGATCGCCGCCGGCCTCGATCCCGAGCGCAGCACGTTTTTCGTGCAGTCCATGGTGCCCGAGCACGCGGAGCTGTTCCTGCTGCTCGGCATGACGACGCCGGTCTCGTGGCTCGAACGGGTGCCGACCTACAAAGAGCAGCAGGAGTCGTTGAGCGACAAAGACCTGTCGTCGGTCGGGTTTCTGGGCTATCCCCTGCTTCAGACCGCCGACGTTGCGCTCTATGACGGCGATTTCATTCCCGTCGGCGAAGATCAGGTGCCGCATCTCGAGCTGTCCCGCGAAGTGGTGCGCCGGTTCAACCGCTTCTATGGCGACATCCTGGTAGAGCCGAAGCCGCTCTTGACGAAAGTCGCGCGGCTGCCGGGGCTCGACGGCTTCAAGAAGATGAGCAAGAGCCTCGGCAACACGATCCTGCTTTCCGAAGACGCCGACGCCGTGAAGAAAAAAGTGCGCTCGATGTATACCGATCCGAAACGCACCAGAGCCGACATTCCCGGCACGGTGGAAGGCAATCCGGTGTTCCTCTACCACGATGTCTTCAATCCCGACACGGCGGAGGTCGACGACCTGAAAGCCCGCTACCGCGCGGGAAAGGTCGGCGACGTCGAGGTGAAAGACAAGCTGGCGAAGGCCCTGAACGGTGTACTGGAGCCGCTGCGGGAACGCCGCCGCGAACTTCTGTCGCGGCCGGAGCGGATCCATGAGATTCTCGTGGAGGGCTCCGGGCGCGCGCGGGCCGTGGCGTCCCAGACAATGGCGCGCGTCCGCGACGCCATGAAGATCGTATACAGATGACCGAGCGTCCCACACCGGCGTCCGATTTCGAATCGTCCCCCGAAGCGTATTCGGTGAAGCTCGACGCGTTCGAGGGGCCGCTCGATCTGCTGATTCACCTCATCAAGAAGCACGAGGTGAACATCTACGACATCCCCATCGCGCTCATCACGCGCCAGTACCTCGAATACGTCGAGATGATGCAGGAGCTCAATCTCGACACGGTGGGCGAGTTCCTGGTCATGGCGGCGACGCTGATCCACATCAAGTCGAAGATGCTGCTGCCGCGGCCCGAGTCGGCCGAAGACGGCGAGCCGGAAGAGGATCCGCGCGAGGCGCTGGTGCGACGGTTGCTCGAACACCAGAAGTTCAAGGCGGCGGCCGAGCTGCTGCACGAGCGCGCCGTGCTGCGCGGCGCGCAGTGGATACGTCCCGACGGCCGCATCGCCGAGATCGCGGGCGACGACTACGCCTACGAACCGGAAATCGAAGTCGATCTGTTCAGCCTGCTCGCCGCGTTTCGCGGTGTGCTCGAGCGGGCGAAGCAGCGCCCGAAGATGCTGCTGCCACCCGAAGAAGTACCGGTCGAGGTGCGCATCGAGCAGCTGCTCGGGCTCTTGTCGGAAACAGAAGCCTGCGGCTTCGAGGACCTGTTCTCGGGGGACGACACGCGCGGGGTGATCGTGACGTTTCTGGCGCTGCTCGAGATGATTCGCCTCAAGCTGATCCGCGTGTTCCAGACTGCGGCCTTCGGTCCGATTCGCGTCTACAAGCGCGCGCGCCCCGAGGACGCACCGACGCCCATTGGTGATCTGGAAAGTAAAAAGTAAAAAGTAAAAAGTAAAAAGTAGAACACAACATGAGTGACGAGCTGAAACCCGTTATCGAAGCGCTGATTTTCGCGTCGCCAGACCCGCTGACACCGAAGATGCTGTTCAAGCTCCTCGAGAACGAGCCGAAAGAGGATGTGGAAGCGGCGCTCGAAGCGTTGAAGCGCGACTACGATCGCCCGGGCGGCATTCAGCTGGTCGAGGTCGCCGGCGGGTACCAGATCGTCACGCGTCCCGAGCTGCACGAGTGGGTCCGTCGTCTCTTCCACGAGCGGACGACCCAGCGGCTGTCGGTGCAGGCGCTGGAGACGCTGGCCGTCATCGCCTACAAACAGCCGGTCACGGCACCCGAGATTACCGAGATCCGCGGCGTGAACACAGCGGGCGTCGTGAACACGCTCATCGAACGCCAGCTCGTGAAGATCGTCGGGCGCAAGCCGGTGGTCGGGCGCCCGTTCATGTACGCGACGACCCGCGAGTTCCTCATCCGGTTCGGCCTGCGCGACCTGTCAGACCTGCCGAAGATTGAAGAAATGGCCGAGGCGCTCGGCTTCGAAGTACCCGCGGGCCTCTCACAGTCGGGACCGTCACAGCCGCAGCTCGACCTCGAGGGGCTGTCGCCGATCGAAGAGGTGCCGTCGATGTCGACGGAAGTCGAGCCCGGCGAAAAGATCCACTGAGGGGTTACTGGACGTCGATTTCAATGCCACCGACCATGCCGGCGACGATGTTGTACAGCCAGGCGCCGATGAGCGTGGCCACAAAGCCCATGCATCCGTAGAGGAGCGGGAATAGGACAATCGCTCCCACGCCAAGGGCCGCCCCGAATCCCTGGCCAAATGTGTTGTCTGAGGCGGCTCCACCGGCCATGGCGATCATCGAGACGATGCCGCCGATGAGCAGTCCAATGAGAGCGTAGAGCGTCCCGCTGAGCTTCGCACAGGACAGTGGTCCGACACGCTTGATGACCATCATGCACACTCCTCGCAAGATTGTTGGCGGTTGATCGGCCTCAGACTCATCGACGCCTTCGACTCCCGGACTCTCCCCGACTCCCTGACTCCCGCCGACTCCGGACTCTCCGACTCTTCGACTCTTTCGGACTCCTGGACTCTCTCCGACTCCCGGACTCTTCCCGACTCTTCGACTCTCCCCTACTCCCTTCGTCCGTCCGCCGTACGGTGTTCTTCAGCCGCCGTACCTCTTCGGCCGTCAGCTCCCGGTACGTGCCCAGCTTCAAATTCTTGTCGGCGATCGGTCCTATCCGGACCCGCTTGAGCGTGCGCACCGGATGGCCGATGGCGTCGCCCATCTTGCGGACCTGACGCGTGCGCCCCTCGTGAATCGTCACGCGGAGGACTGACGTGCTGTCACCACGCTCCTTCCTGAACGCCGCGGTCCGGCGCTCGGTAACCAGATCGATCTGCGCAGGACTGGTGCGCCGGCCGTCGATGACGAGGCCGCGGCGCAGGCGATCGAGGTCGTGCTCGTCGGGCACGCCGAGCACCTGCGCCTCATACACCCGCTCGACTTGGTGCCGCGGATGCGTCAGCGTCGCGGCGAGGTCGCCGTCGTTGGTGAGAATCAGCAGCCCTTCCGAATCGAAGTCGAGCCGCCCGACGGGGTAGACGTACTCCCGCACACCCTTCAGCAGATCGAGCACGGTCGGCCGCTGTTCCGGATCCGAGCGGGTCGTGACATAGCCACGCGGTTTGTTGAGCAGGAAGTAGCGATGCCGCTCGGGGCGTTTCACGCGCCGCTCGTCCACGCGAATGTCGTCGACGTCGGGATCGGCCTTCGTCCCGAGTGCGGTCACGGTGGCGCCGTTGACCGACACACGGCCTTCTTCGATCAGGCGCTCGGCGGCGCGGCGCGAGGCGATGCCGGCCGCTGAAATGATCTTCTGCAAGCGAACCTGCATCCGCGATTCCCGTCTATTTCAGGTGCGGTGCAATGACCGCCGTCCAGATCTTGTAGCCGGCCGGCGTCATGTGCAGCCCGTCCTCGACGAACAGTTCGGGCGTCGGCGTGCCGTCCTGTCCGAGCATCGGCGGCCACACGTCAACGTACACACAGTTGGCCGCTGCCGCGCAGTGCGTGCGGATCATCTTGTTGGTGGCGTGCATCTCGTTGCGGAGCTTCCATCGGAGAAGCGATGGCTTCAGGCTGACGACGACCAGCCGGGTGTTCGGCAGGGCGCCGTGAACGGTGTCATAAAACTTCTTGTAGCTGGCAAACACGGTCTCGGGAGTCACGCCCCGGTTCAGATCGTTCTCGCCCGAGTAGAGCACCACGACACGCGGGGCATGTGGCAGCACGGCACGACCCACGTACTGGACGGCGTGCGCCATCTCGGAACCGCCGAAGCCGCGGTTGACGACCTTCTGATCCGGGAACGACTCGGCGAGGTTCGTCCACCGCGCGATGCTCGATGCTCCGATGAAGACCACGCCGCCCTTCACGAGCCCCCTTGCCTTGTCTTCGGCTTCGAATTTCTGAATCTCCGGCTCCCATCGATTCGGATCGGCTGGCGCGACCGGTGCGACCGCCGCGACCTGTGCGACGGCTGACGAGGTGATGCCGAAAAGCGCGATCAGGACGAGCAGCAAGCGACGCATGTGAACCTGCCTTTCGTAGTCTTTCGCCGGGCGGCATCTTAGTGTAGAGTGCCGTTCCTGCCAATCGTTCCCATTCGCCCCGGAGGTTGACATGCGTTTCTCTTCCATGACGAGCATTCGAATCGCGATGGTGGCGCTGTGGCTGGCCGCGGCATTGCCGGCCTTCGCCCAGGGCGACCAGGATCCGAACGAGCCACGGCCGATTCCGGCCGCCGACACGCTCTTCATCGACGAGCTGACCTTCATGGAAGTGCGCGACGCGATCCGCGCGGGGAAAACGACCGTCATCGTTGGCACTGGAGGCGTCGAGCAGAACGGTCCGTACACGGCGACCGGCAAGCACAACTTCGTGCTGCGCGCGACGACCGACGCGATCGCGCGCACGCTCGGCAACGCGCTCATCGCGCCGATCGTCGCGTTCGTACCCGAAGGCAACCATGCGCCGGCGACCGGGCACATGCAGTTCGCGGGGACGATCAGCCTCACCGAAGACACCTTTCGCGCGCTGCTTCGCGACATCTGCGCCAGCCTGAAGGCGCACGGATTCAAGGACATCGTGCTCCTCGGCGACAGCGGCGGCAATCAGAAGGGCATGCAGGCGGTCGCCGCGGAGCTGAGCGCGAAATGGCCCGCGCCGGACGCGCGCGTCCACTTCATCACCGAGTACTACACGCAGGACATGTGGAGCTTCGAGTACCTGAAGAAAATCGGCATCTTCCAGAAGCCCGACGTGCAGTCGGCCGCGCGCGCCGGCCTGCACGACGACTATCACTACGAGGCGCTCGTCGCGCTCGTCGATCCGAAGCACATTCGTGCCGAACAACGAATCAAGGCCGGAAAGTTCAGCATCAACGGCGTCGAGATGGGATCGATTCGGACGGTCCTCGAGAACGGCCGCAGGCTCGCCGACTACCGCGCGTCGATTACCGCGGCCGCGATTCAGAAGGCCATCGCGACACGGACCGCGGTCAAATGAAGGCGTCGGATATACTCGGGTTTGTGTCCGATCATCGTCTGATTGTCGCCATCGACGGCCCGTCCGGGGCCGGCAAGGGCACCGTCGCCCGCGAGCTCGCGAAACGCCTCAATTACCGGCATGTCGACACGGGCGCCATGTATCGCGCTGTCGCGTGGAAGGCCGTGCACGATCGACTGAATCTCGAAGATGAGGACGCCGTGGCAGACGTGGCGGAGCACGCGGCTCTCACGGTGGCTTACGGCCTGGTCGTCATCGACGGATACGACGTCACGACTTCCATCCGCACGCCGGAGATCGATCGCGCCTCGGCGGCCACCGCACGATTGCCGAAGGTGCGGGCCGCGCTGGTCGCTCGACAGAGGAAAGAGGGGCATGGCGGCGGGGTGGTGATGGAGGGCCGCGATATCGGCTCGGTGGTGTTTCCCAACGCCGACGTGAAAATTTACCTGGATGCCTCTGCCGAAGAACGCGCCCGGCGGCGGGCGGCGGATCCCGCCCACGGGCTGAGCCGCGCGGCCGCGGCCTCGGATGTGGCCAGCGAGCTGGAAGCGCGCGATCGATCCGATCGGACACGAGCGACCTCGCCGCTGAAGATCGCACCCGACGCGGTCAAGGTCGATACGACGATGCTGTCGATCGACGAAACGGTCGAGCGGGTGCTCGAGATCATCCAGCAGGTGAGCGGCGCTCGAGCGTAACAACCGGCTCTCGCCGGGTCGATTCGGCTCGGGCGGTCAGTCGTCGTCGCGGCGGTTCCGGTCGCGGTAGTCATCGGCGCTGGCGGGATCGTATTCCCAGCGGTGGCGGTCCCGATCGGCTATCTTGTCGGCGCCCTTCAGCTCTTCGGCATCTTCATACTCGACGCCCAGCGCCCGCCCGATTTCCTCGACAACATCCTGATCCGGTGTCGGCATGTCGCCGCCGGGCGTCTCTTCGCCGCTCGAGTAGGCGTCGTTCCAGTCGGCATCCAGATCGCCGGCCGTCAGGGTCGTTCCACCTTCGGTGTGCTCGCGTTTGCGCTGCTGGTAGTGATTCTGCCCGCTCTCGGCCGATGAAGCTTTCTGGTGGAAGTCGAGCGTGGACGGGGGCATCGGCACCATGTCCTCTTCCCGCAATTGCCGGCGTTCGCGCGAGAGTGCGACGGGCTTGGGCCGGACGGGAGCGCCGGACTTCGGCCGGACGGGAGCGCTGGACTTGGGGCGGGCCTTCGGCGCGGCGGCTTTGACGACCCTGGGGGCCTTCTTCTTCGCGGCGGGTTTAGCCGCACGTCGCGGCCGAGGTCGGGCGGCTGCCTTGCGCGCCGTGCGTTTCGCCGGTTTCGACCCTTTGCGAACGGCTTTCCTGGTGGGTTTGCGGGCGGCCTTGCGTCTGGGTGCCGCCGCTCTACGCTTCGCCATTTACCCGCATCCTTTCAGCCCCTCAACGACCCGCCGTCCGGTCCGGGGCATCCTTGACAGTTTACCCATAAACTACCTACACTCTATTGCTTATCGCGATTCAGCAGTCGCTGCAGAGCGTCGGTGCCCGCCCGGGCGCCACGCGCGCGGGCGCGCAGACGCGAAATCGGAGCGCCGGTCTCCATACCTTACCGGCAATCGATCGATTTGAGGAGGATTTGTAAGGCATGGTGAACGTGGACGACGAGCGCACTCAGAAAGTCGCAGTCCCGGAGGGCGCCGGATCGGCCCCTCGCGCGGGCGGCAAAGCCCAGGCGCGGGGAGGTGTTCTCACCCCCTTTAAAGATGAGGATGTCGACCCCCAGGAATTCTCCCGGATGCTCGACATCTACGATAACAGCTTCCGGAACATCGCGGAAGGCGAGGTGATGAAGGGCACCGTGCTCAAAGTCACGCCGTCGGAAGTGATTGTCGACATCGGCTACAAGTCGGAAGGCATCATCGGCGTCGACGAGTTTCTCGACGAGCGCGGCGAGGTGACCGTTCAGCCCGGCGACACCGTCGACGTGCTGCTCGAGCGCACCGAAGATCGCGACGGCTACGTCGTGCTCTCGCGCGAAAAAGCCGAGAAGATGAAGATCTGGGACGAGGTCGAGAAGGCCTATGCCGAGCGCAAGGTCGTCATCGGCCGCGTCATCGAGCGCATCAAGGGCGGGCTCGCGGTGGACATCGGCGTGCGCGCGTTCCTGCCCGGGTCGCAGATCGACGTGCGGCCGGTCCGCAATCTCGACGCGCTGCGCGGCCAGGAACTGCGCATGCGGGTCATCAAGGTCAACAAGAAGCGCGGCAACATCGTGCTCTCGCGCAAGGTGCTCCTCGAGGAGGAGAACGCCGAGAAGAAGAAGCACACGCTGCATACGCTGGCCGAAGGCAAGGTGCTGAAGGGCATCGTCAAGAACATCACCGACTACGGTGCGTTCATCGATCTCGGCGGCATCGACGGCCTGCTGCACATCACCGACATGTCGTGGGGCCGGGTCGGTCATCCGTCCGAGCTCTTCAAGGTGAACGACGAGATCGACGTCATCGTGCTCAAGTACGATCCGGCGACCGAGCGCGTCTCGCTGGGACACAAGCAGCTCGTCAACGATCCGTGGTCGAACGTGTCGGACCGCTACCCGGTCGGGGCGCGGATGTCGGGCAAGGTCGTCAGCCTGACCGACTACGGCGCCTTCATCGAGCTCGAGCCGGGCGTCGAAGGGCTCATCCACGTCTCCGAGATGTCGTGGAGCAAGCGCGTCAAGCATCCGTCGAAGATCCTGAACGTCGGCGACAGCGTCGACGCGATGGTGCTCGGCGTCGATGCGACGGCGCGGCGCATTTCGCTCGGCCTCAAGCAGGTCGAGACCAACCCCTGGCACGAGCTGGCCGAGAAGTATCCGGTCGGGTCGAAAATCGTCGGCAAGGTGCGCAACCTCACCGAGTTCGGTGCGTTCGTCGAGGTCGAGGACGACATCGACGGGCTGATCCACATCTCGGACATGTCGTGGAGCAAGCGAATCAAGCACCCGTCGGAAGTGCTGAAGAAGGGCGACAAGGTCGAGGCGATGGTGCTCAACATCGACGCCGAAAATCAAAGGCTGTCGCTTGGGTTGAAGCAGCTTGCGACCGATATCTGGGACGACTTCTTCTCGCGCCGTCAGGTCGGACAGACCATCGAGGGCAAGGTGGTGCGCGTGACGAACTTCGGGGCGTTCGTCGAGCTCGACGAAGGCATCGAGGGGCTCATCCACGTGTCGGAACTGGACGATACGAAGGGTGGCGACAAAATCGAGCTGACCGTCGGCGAGAACTACCCGATGAAGATCATCAAGCTCGTGCCGTCCGAGCGGAAGATCGGCCTCAGCATTCGCGCGCTGAAATCCGACGAGTTCCGGTCCGACTGGGAAGAGTACGCGGAGAAAGCCGGCACCGGCGAAGCAACGCTGGGCGACCACTTCAAATCACGCAGTTGAGGAAAAATGGACGATCAGGATCCTTCTTCTTCTTCTTCTTCTTCGGCTCTCGGCGGGAGCATGACGAAAGCCGAGCTCGTGGAAGAGGTTTCACGGGTTTCTGACCTTACGAAGAAACACTCCGAGGTCATCGTCGATACGGTCTTCCGGAGCATCATCACCGCCCTCCATCGCGGCGAGAAGATCGAGCTGCGGGGGTTCGGCAGCTTCCGTCTGCGCCGGCGCGAGCCCCGGAAGGGCCGCAATCCCAAGACCGGCGACAAGGTGGACGTGCCGCCGAAGAAAGTGCCGTACTTCAAGCCGGGCAAAGAACTCAAAGAGCTTATTAATCAAGAACCGCCACAAGCGTAGGGCACCACTGAGATTGGCAGATTGGTAGCCAATCACCCATTCTTCCAATCTGCGAATGTATGGATCGCCTCTGGGCTCCATGGCGCCTCAGTTACGTGACTGCCGCATCCGCTCCGACGACCGAGTGCGTCTTCTGCGACGCCCAGTCGGGCCGTCAGGCCGATTTGGTGCTCTTCCGCGGTCAACACTGCTACGTCATCCTCAATCTTTACCCGTATAACAACGGCCACCTGATGGTCGTTCCCAACCGGCATCTCTCTACGCTCGAAGCGCTCAGGCCCGACGAGCAGGCAGAGATGATGCGGTTGGTGTGTCTGTCGGAAATGGCGCTCAACGAGGCGTACCACCCGCACGGCATCAACGTCGGGATCAATCTCGGCAAGGCGGCGGGCGCCGGTATCGAGAACCACCTTCACGTGCATTTCGTGCCGCGGTGGTCCGGCGACACCAACTTCATGACGGCCGTGGGGGAGACGCGGGTGCTTCCGGAAGATCTGGGCGCCACGGTCTCGCGCCTGCGGCCGATCTTCGACAGGCTCGTTCGGGAGTAGCCGGTGCGCGGGCTCGCCCTGGTTCCCCTGGCGCTCGCTCTCGCCTTCGCGCAGGACGCACCGAAGCCGCCGAACACCATCATCTTCGTCGCCGACGGCCTCCGCCACGGATCGGTCAACGCCATCGACACGCCCGCGCTCTACAGAGTCCGCACCCAGGGGGTGTACTTCGCCAACAGCCATGCGGTGTTTCCATCGCAGACGATGCCGAATTCGGCGGCGATTGCGACGGGGCACTATCCCGGCGACACCGGCCAGTTCGCCAATCAGATCTTCACCGCGTATCCGGTGTTCGACAAAGGCACGTTCGGGCAGGCGCGCGGCACGATGGTGCCGGACGTCGAAGATCCGCTGGTGCTCGGGGACATCAACGATCATTTCGGCGGCAACTATCTGCGCGAGGCGTCGGTTGTCGCGCTCGCGCGCTCGTACGGCTATAGCACGGCCGTCATCGGCAAGATCGGCGCCGCCGCGTCTCAGGATGTCTCGGAAGTCAATACCGTCCGGGGCGCGTTGCGACATCCGATCACGATCATCCTCGACGGGGCGACGGGCACGCCGCGCGCCGTGCCGTTGCGCGACAGCACCGTGGCGCTGCTGGCCGCGGCGGGTCTGGCGCCCGCGCCGCCGCCGCGCAATCAGCCCACCGGCACGAACGAGACGCCGGGCGCGACAACAGCGAACGTCGCGCATCAGCAATGGTTCGCCGACGCGACGACGAAAGCGATTCTGCCCGCGTTTGCGAAGAGCCCCGAGCCCTTCATGCTGGTGTTCTGGTCGGGCGATCCCGATCTCACCCAGCACGCGCAGGGCGACAGCCTCAACTCGCTGACGCCTGGCATCAACGGTCCGACCTCAAAGGCGGCGATTCACAACGCCGACCGGAGCCTCGGGCAGATTCTCGACTATCTCGACGCGCATCCAGATGTCCGCGACAACACGAACGTGTTCGTGACGGCCGACCATGGGTTTTCAACGGTCAGCCGGCGCGACGTCGATGCGTCCGGCCGGGCCACCCGCAGCTACTCGGCCTCGCTGCGCTATCTGGATGCGTCCGGCCGCCAGGAGGTGAACAGCGGCCATCTTCCCCCCGGATTTCTCGCCATCGATCTCGCGCATCACCTCGCGCTGCCGCTGTACGATCCGGAGCTGCAAACGGAAGAGAGCGGAACGAAGCGTTACATGAGGGTCGACCCCACGATCGGGCAGGCCGGGAGCGACGTGCGGCAACGGCCGATGACCGGCGCGGCGCTCATCGGCGGAACCGGCCGTATTTCCCGGCCGACCGATGCACGCGTGGTGATCGCCCAGACGTCGGTGTACGTGCCCGGCAACGACCGCGACCTGGTTCAGCGCATCGTGCGGTTCCTGGCGGATCAGGATTACGTCGGTGGCATCTTCGTCCACGATCGGTTCGGACAGATGCCCGGCGCGCTGTCGATGAGGGATGTCGGGCTCGTCGGCAGCGCGACCACGCCGAAGCCGGCGATCATGATCAGTTTCAAGAGCTTTGCGCTCGACGCCGCCAACCCGCACATGACCGGCGTCATCGTCGGCGGCGTGCGGCAGCACGGGCAGGGCGATCACGGATCGCTCGTGCGGGCGAACACGTTCATCAACATGGCCGCCATGGGCCAGGACTTCAAGCGCCGGTTCGTGGACCAGACGCCGGCCGGCAACCCCGACATCGCGCCGACGCTGGCATACCTGATGAAGCGAAAGATGCCGAACCTGGGCAGACTGCGGGGGCGTGTGCTCAACGAAGCGCTGGCGGGCGGACCAGCGACGGTGCGCTCGTCGCGCACGGTGAAGCGATCGCGGCCATCAGAAGGCGGGCTGTCGACGGTGCTGATGTATCAGGTCGCCGACGATCGGATCTATCTGGACGACGCGTGCTTTACGCGCGCCGAGAAATGTCCGTAGGGCAATCGGGTGACCGTCACTGCACCGCGAATCCGAAGCTACGGCGCCGGATCGCGCTGCGATGCCGCCACGGACCGCGCGACGCGAGGACACTGACTTCGCACTTCGGCCTCGCTCGGCGCCCTCAGGCTTCTCGCGCGCTCGGCAATCCGAGCCGGCGGCCTCCGCACGGCTTCGCGCTGCAGCAACGGTCACCCGATTGCCCGGTCGAGACGTGCCGGCAGAAGTGGCGAGGGATGCGAGAGGTTGCACGAACGGTACGAACCCGACGAACTCCACGAACCCCACGAACTTCTACGAACCCCACGAACTCCACGAACCCCTACGATCCTAGTATCTGCTTGGCGATCGTCTGCAGCTGCAGGTTGGACGTTCCTTCGTAAATCTGCCCGATCTTCGCGTCGCGATACAGCTTCTCGACCGGGTAGTCCTTGACGTAGCCGTAGCCCCCGAACAACTGCACGGCCAGCGAGCTGACGTGCTCGGCCGCCTCGGACGCGAACAGCTTGCACATCGCGGCCGGCGTGAGAAACGGTTCGCCGCTGTCGCGCAGGCGCGCCGCGTTGTAGACCAGCAGGCGGGCGGCTTCGAGCTCGGTCGCGGCGCGGGCGAGCTGGAACTGCACGCCCTGGAAATCGGCAATCGCCTTGCCGAACTGCTTGCGCTCTTTGGTGTACGCGAGGGTATGGTCGAGCGCGCCCTGTGCCAGCCCGATCATCTGCGCGCCGATGCCGATGCGGCCCTCGTTGAGCGTTTCGATGGCGACCTTGTAGCCGCGCCCGACCTCGCCGAGCACGTTGGCGCGCGGCACGCGGCAATCTTCGAGCAACAACTCGCACGTGCTGCTCGCGCGGATGCCGAGCTTGTCTTCCTTCTTGCCGACCGAGAAGCCCGCAAAGCCGCGTTCGATGAGAAACGCGGTGATGCCGCGATAGCCCGCCTCCGGGTTGACCGTGGCGAACACGATGAACAGGTCGGCTTCGGCGGCGTTGGTGATCCAGAGCTTGCGGCCGGTCAGGCTGAAATCGCCGCCAGCCTCCGCGGCGCGCGTCGCGAGCGCGAACGCGTCGCTCCCCGAGCCCGCCTCGGACAGGGCGTATGCGCCGACCGTGTTTCCGGCGAGGCGGGGCAGATATCGTGCCTGCTGCTGGTCCGACGCCCCAGCGCAGCAGGGCGTTGATGACCAGCGTGTTCTGCACGTCGACGAGGACACCCACCGAAGGGTCGACGCTGGACAGCGCTTCGACGGCCAGCACGGAGTGAAAGAACCGTCCCGCGGCGCCCCCGTGCTCATCCGGAATCTCGATGCCCATCAGGCCCAGCTCGAACAGCCGCGTAAGGAGACCGGGGGACATTTTGGCCTGGTCGTCCATCTCCCGGACCAGCGGACGAATCTCGCGACGGGCAAACTCCAGAACGCTGTCCCGGAACAGGCGCTCGTCTTCGGTCAGACGGGTCAGCGGCGGCGGATTTTCTGCGGCTTTCTCCACGGGGCGTGATGTTATCATTCGAGGTAATGCACAAGGGGCTGCTTCGCGTTGCGTTGGCGGCCGTTATTGCCGCCCCTATGGCGCTCGGGCTGAGTGCACAGAACGCCCCTGCGCCGCCACCGCCGCAACAGCAGCCGACGCCACCACCGGATCCCGCATCCCAGGCCCCGGTCTTCCGTTCCGACATCAACGTCGTTCGGGTCGACGTCATCGTCACCGATCGGCAGGGGAACCCTGTTCACGACTTGAAGCAGGAAGACTTCGAGGTGACCGAGGACGGCAAGCCTCAGTCGATCCAGACCTTCAAGCTGATCAACATCGCCGAGAATTACGACGCCGTTCCCGAGACGCCGCGTCAGGTCCGCAACATTATCGACGAGCAAACAGAGGCGGCGCGCGACGATGTCCGGCTGTTCGCGATTTTCCTGGACGACTACCACGTCCGCCTCGGCAACAGCATGCGCGCACGAGAGATCATCGCGCAGTTTGTCGAGACGCAGCTGTTCCCGATGGACCTCGCGGGCATCATGTATCCGCTCTGGTCGATTAACGACCTCCGGCTGAACCGCGATCGGAAAGAGCTGGCGACCGGGATCCGCGGATTCACGGGCCGGAAGTACGACTACACGCCGCGGAATCAGTTCGAGGAAAACTACGTCCACTACGTGTCGACGATCGAGGCCGAGCGCATCCGCAACGACGTCACGCTGACCGCGCTGAAGGCGCTGATCGTTCGCCTTGGCGGGCTGACTGAGCGGCGTAAGGCGATCATCCTCATCAGCGAGGGCTACACCAACACGCTACCGCCTCAGATGGTGGATCAGGTCGCCACTTGCAACGGCGGGCTGTGCGGCAACCAACCGCGGCCACGACCCGATCCGATCGCGCCCAATTCGCCGGCGCAGTCGCGCATGGAGTCGCAGGAGTTCTTCCTGCAGACCGATCTGCTCGGCGACCTCCGGCGCGTCTACGAGCTCGCGAACCGGTACAACACGACGATTTACGCGGTCGATCCCCGCGGCCTGACGCCGTTCGAAACCGACCTCAGCACGGCCGGCCAGGCCGCCGTCAGCCTGACCACCGACAGCAAATTGCTCGACAACACGATGGACACGCTCCGCGTGCTGGCAGAGAACACCGACGGTCGCGCCATCGTGAACCAGAACGATTTAGCCAAGGGGATGCGCCAGATCATCCGCGACTCGAGCGCCTACTACCTGCTCGGCTACACCTCGTCCTTGAATCAGCCCGATGGCAGGTTCCACAAGATCAACGTGCGGGTGAAGCGTCCCGGCCTGGAGGTGCGCGCCCGTCCCGGGTATCTCGCGCTCTCGGCGACGGAAGCCGAGCGTGCGTTGATGCCCAAGAGGCCCGGCCCGCCTCCCGCTGTCACGCAGGCGCTGGCCACGCTGGCGGCCACGACGCAGCAGCGCCGCAACCTGGCGCGGACTTGGATCGGCATGTCTCCAGGCGCGGACGGGAAGACGAAGATCACCTTCGTGTGGAATCCGACACCGACCAGTCCCGGCATGCGTCGAGAAGTACCGGCGCGCGTTGCGCTGATGGCCGGAGGGGCGAACTCGGATCTCTACTATCGCAGCAACAGGGAAGGCTTGCCGCCGGGCCGTGTGGAATTTGAGGTGCCGCCAGGTCCGATCGAGCTCGAGATTGTGGTGCAGGACGCCGCCGGAGAGATGATCGATCGGGAGACGCAGAAAATCGTGGTCCCGAGCCTGGGACTCGGGCTGACGATCAGCACACCGCAGTTGTTCCGCGGGCGCACGCTTCCCGAATGGCAGCTGCTCGCCGCCGATGCCACCGCGATTCCTGTCATCGAGCGCGAGTTCCGCCGCACCGATCGGCTGCTCGTGCGCGCGGGCGCGCAGAGCTCCGCGGGCACGCTCGTCGTCACCTCACGCATGCTGAATCGTGAGGGTGGGCAGATGTCGGTGCTGCCTGTGACCGCCGGCCCCGGCGGGTTGAACCAGATCGATGTCTCGCTCGCTGCTCTGGCGCCCGGCGATTATCTCATCGAGGTCGCAGCCAAAGACGGCGGTGAGCAGACCGCCACGCTCATCGCCATCAGAGTGACGCAGTGAACCCCTCGCCCGAACGATCCCGCCGCGGACGCTCGATCGGCCGGAAGTCGCTGCTCGTCGCTGTACCTGATCCTGATCGGTGTGGCGGCCGCCAGCGCGCAATGGGGCCGCGGACGCTACCGCGAAGGATCGTTTGCGGCACGGTATCCGCCCGAGCGGATGCCCGACGGCGACTTCACCGTCTGCCGCCTCGAGTACACACGCGTCAAGATCGAGGACATGGGCGTCGGGTGGCAGACCGACTATCCGTTCTCCGAACGCAACCTGATGACCCGGCTCTCGGAGCTCACCAGGACGCCGATCAGCCGCGACGAGCGCAACGAACCCAATACCTGGGTCGTGCGCGCCACCGATCCCCAGTTGTTCAACTGCCCGTATGTCGTCGCCTCGGACGCCGGCACGGTCGGGTTCAAGCCCGAAGAGGTCCTGCGCCTGCGCGACTACCTCCTGAAGGGCGGATTTCTGTGGGTCGACGATTTCTGGGGGACGGAAGCCTGGGATCAGTGGTCGGGCGAGATTGCGCGTGTGCTGCCGTCGACCGAATTTCCCATCAGCGACGTCCAGTTGACGGATCCGCTGCTGAGAACGCTCTATCCGGTGACCAAGATTCCGCAGATCACCAACATTCAATTCTGGCGCGGCACGCAGGGGCAGAACACGTCGGAGCGCGGCTACGACAGCATCGAGCCGCACCTGCGCGCCATCCGGGACGCCCGGGGCCGCATCATGGTGCTGATGACGCACAACACGGACGTGGCCGATTCATGGGAGCGCGAAGGCGAGGATCCGGGATTCTTCTACCAGTTCTCGCCGAACGGCTACGCGCTGGGTGTCGACGTACTGCTGCACGCGATGACTCACTGAATCCAGAGTCTGGTGGTCGTCCCAACGCAAAGACGCATCTATGAAAGGGCCCCTCGAGTCAAGACACACGTCCAGTGAGCGCGCGCGCACGCCAGATCGCGAGCACGCCCGGCGCATGAGCCGATCCGGGCGCGCGGAGCGAACGCCGGCGGGCGCGCGCTGCGAACGGGTTTGAACGTCGCACATCCACGATCGGCAACCACGATCAGCTCCGAGCGGCTGACGTACCTCGTCATGCATCTATGCGAGCTCACGATGAGCTCATCGTCAGATCGGATCGGCGCACGGTGTCATTCAAAGGGCGATCATCCCGGGGATGATCATGCGTCATTTTCGACACCGCGCGCCGAGAGGATTACGTCGCACGCCACGCGTCCATAATTTCCCGACACATTTCGCGCGCGAGCGCGACGTGCGCCTTCATCGCCCCTTTGCGCACCGCGAGCTTACGACCCCAGCGACCCAGGGGATCGCGCCGACGCAAGGTCTGCACGCCGAGCTCGACCAGCGCCCAGCGCAGCCAGGGCGAGCCGTCTTTCGTGATGCGACCGTAGCGCGTATGCGAGGCGCTGCTGTCGACCTCGGGCACCACCCCCGCGTAACTCGCCAAATGGCCGGGGGTCGGGAACCGCGCGATGTCGCCGATCTCGGCGCGGAGCGTCAAGCCGAGCACCGGGCCGATCCCGTGGACACGTTGGAGGCGCCCCACGATCGGATCGGCCAGCGCCTCGCGCGCGATGTCGGCATTGACCGGCACGAGCTGGGCGCTCAGATCGCGGTCCAGGTGGCGCATCGTGGTTAACGCGCGGTGCGCTTGGGTGGGTAGCACGAGGTGATCGAGCCACGTCTGCCCGGCCCGGCTGCGTAATCGCTGCGCCGGCGGGTCGCCGAGCCCCTGCCGCAAGAGCAGCGCGCGCGTCCGTTGCAGCACCCGGGTGCGCATCTGGGTCACCAGCAGTCGATGGCGGCACAATTCGCGCAGCTCGCGAATCGCCGGGGGCGGGATGTAAATGCTGACCACGCTCTCGCGCCGCAGCGCATCCGCCAAGCGACGCGCATCCAGCCGATCGGTCTTCGCCGCATAGCCGGCTTTCAGCTTTGTCTTCCGCGTGTCCACCACACACACGCGCCCGACATGCGCGGTGACCTGATCGACAAAATGCCAGGTCGGCGTCGTCGCCTCAACGGCGAGGGCCGTCGTCGCCCCACAGCGTTCGACGAACCGCCCGATGTCTTCCGCGGTCCGCATGAATCGCCCTTCCCACAGTCGCTCGCCCTTGGGCGTCATCGCGCACGCTTGAAAAAACGCCTTGTGCAAATCCACTCCGATATACTGATTAGTCTCCATGGGCTGTCCTCCTCTCGAGGCCCGGAGCTGATCGTGTTTGCCCACGTTCATGCTACTCCGACGCCTCGACTGGGCGACGGCCCTTTCATTTGATCAAAGCCGCCAGGAACTTTTCGAAGAAAAGACCTTCTTTGCGCCTTGGCGTCTTGGCGTTGAGGCACGATCCAGTTACAATCGAGCTACCGCTCCATTCCGCATGAGAGCGCGTAAAAAGGCCGTCAAGCCATTGCCTGAGGAGTCCACCGAAGCGCCCCAGGCGCGAAGGTGGACGGAAGGGCGCGATCGGATTAGGCCGCGGCCGGGAGGTGCTCAATTACATGGCTAAATCTACGGTGAGTCGCTGTTAGATTCAGGGCCCGGGTGGGGAAGAACTCACCCGGGCACTGCAATGCCCTCCGAACGCAAGCTTCCCTTTCAAACCATTTCCGGCCGGCCGATCGAGCGGCTCTACACCGCCGACAGCATTCCCGCATTCGACGGCGAGCGCGAGCTCGGCGAGCCGGGGTCGTTTCCGTATACGCGCGGGATTCACCCGTCGGGCTATCAGGGCAAGTTGTGGACGATGCGCCAGTTCGCCGGGTTCGGGGCGCCGGAAGATACCAACCGGCGCTACCGCGGGCTGCTGGCGGCGGGTGCGACGGGCCTGAGCGTCGCCTTCGATCTGCCGACGCTGATGGGCCGCGATCCCGATCACGCGCTGTCGCTCGGCGAGGTCGGCAAGTGCGGCGTCAACGTCACCTCGCTCGCCGATATGGAAGCGCTGTTCGACGGCATCGCGCTCGGCGACATCACGACGTCGATGACGATCAACGCGCCGGCGCCGATGCTGTTCGCCATGTATCTGGTGCTCGCCGAACGGCTACGCGTCGACTGGACGCGTCTCTCGGGGACGATCCAGAACGACATCCTCAAGGAATTCATCGCGCAGAAGGAATACATCTATCCGCCCCGTCCGTCGATGCGCCTCATCACCGACATCTTCGCGTTCTGTGCCGCGCACGTGCCCCGGTGGAACACGATTTCGGTGAGCGGCTATCACATCCGCGAGGCCGGCGCGACCGCCGCGCAGGAGCTGGCTTTCACGCTGCGCGACGGGATCGAGTACGTGCAGGCCGGTGTGGACGCCGGACTCGAGGTCGACACGTTCGTGCCGCGCATGTCGTTCTTCTTCAACGCGCACAGCGACTTCTTCGAGGAGATCGCGAAGTATCGCGCGGCGCGGCGCATCTGGGCGCGCGTCATGCGCGAGCGGTTCGGCGCGAAAGACGAACGATCGCTGAAGCTGCGCTTCCACGCCCAGACCGCCGGCGTGTCGCTGACCGCGCAGCAGCCGATGATCAACGTGATGCGGACGGCGCTGCAGGCGCTGTCGGCCGTGCTGGGCGGTGCCAATTCGCTCCATACCAACTCGCTGGACGAGGCGCTGGCGCTGCCCACGGCCGAAGCGGCGACGCTGGCGCTGCGCACGCAGCAGATCCTCGCGTACGAAACGGGTGTGACGAAGGCCGTCGATCCACTTGGGGGATCGTATTTTGTCGAACGGTTGACGCGGAGCCTCGAGGAGGAGACGGAGCAGTACTTCCGCACGATCGACAACATGGGCGGCATGATTGCGGCGATCGAGCGCGGATATCCGCAGCGCGAAATCGCCGAAAGCGCGTATCGTTTTCAACGCGACGTCGAAGGCGGGCGCCAGGTGATCGTGGGCGTCAACGAATTTGCGGGCGGCGAGCAGACGGTGCCGATTCTGCAGATCGACGAAGGTACGGCCCAGCGGCAGCTCGCCAAGGTCGGTCGTCTTCGACGCACGAGGAACCAGGTCGCGGTGACGCGGGCACTCGACAGGCTGCGCAAAGCCGCAGCGGGTGACGAGAACACGATGCCCGCGATTCTCGACGCGACGCGGGCTTACGCCACGATTGGCGAAATGTGCGATGCGCTGCGGGATGTTTGGGGCGAGTATCAGGAGCAAGCCATAATCTGAGTCGGCAGGCGAAAGTCGGAAGTCGGCAGGCGAAAGTCGGCAGGCGAAAGTCGGCAGGTGCAAGGCGTCAGGCGCAAGGCGACAAACGGTAAACGGTGAACAGTGAGCACTAAACGCATAAGGGTCGTCATCGCCAAGCCGGGGCTCGACGGGCACGACCGTGGAGCGAAGGTCATCGCTCGCGCGCTGCGCGATGCGGGCATGGAGGTGATCTACACGGGGCTGCGGCAGACGCCGGAGCAGATTGTGGCCGCGGCGATGCAGGAAGACGCCGACGTCATCGGGCTGTCGATTCTCTCGGGTGCGCACAACTCGATCTGTCCGCGGCTCATGGAGCTCCTGCGCGAGCATGGATTGACCGACGTGCTGGTTGTCCTCGGCGGCATCATTCCCGATGCAGATCTGCCAACCTTGAAGGCCATGGGAATTTCCGGTGTGTTCCGTCCAGGTACGTCGATGCAGGAAATCATCGATTTCATTCAGGCCAATCGGCCCTCCACCGGTGCTAACGGGGCTGGGGATTCAGGCCGATAAACACCACGACTGGTATGATTGCGGATGACGCATAAGCTTCTCCTGGCCGATGACAGTGTCACGATTCAGCGTGTCATCGAGCTCACGTTCGCCGACGAGGACGTCGAGGTCACCGCGGTCGGAGACGGGCAGCTGGCCATCGAGCGTCTCGATATCGATCCTCCCGACATCGTACTGGCCGACATCGACATGCCGAAGCGCGACGGCTACGAGGTCGCCGCGTATGTGAAGAGCCGTCCCACGCTCGCCCACATTCCCGTGGTCCTGCTGACGGGCGCATTCGAGCCGATCGATCAGGCCCGGGCCAAGGCGGCCGGGTCGAGCGATGTGCTCGCAAAACCCTTCGAGCCTCAAATGGTGATCAATCGAGTCAAAGAGCTTCTCGGAAGGAAGCGCCAGGAACCCGCGAGCGAGGTCGCGGCGCCGGAGCCGCCGAAGCCGGTGCAGCCGCCGAGCGCGGCTCAGCCCTCGCAGACCGTAGCGCCAACGGAGGCGCCGGCCCCGGTCGCGCCGCCAGTCGCAGCGAAGAGCGGGCCGCCGGCAGTTGCGCCGCAGCCGGCGCCAGGTCCTGTCGCGCACGTCACGAAACCCGCGTCTGATAGCGCGGCGCAACCCGTGTCGCTCGACGACTACTTCGATCAGCTCGACGCGGCGTTCTCGAACATTCAGCCCGCTGCGCCCTCCGACGATGCGTCGGACGGAATGGATTGGCCGCTCATGACGCCGGCGCCGCAGGGCGACGCGGGGTCTGCGCCGGTCGTCGAAAAGAGGGAGACGCCCGCACCGCGTGGACCGGTTGCTGTACCCATGGCCTCGGCTCCGAAGCCTGTCGCGGTACCGCCGCCGGCCTCCGCCTTCGCGCCCGCTTCGCCGATCGCTACGGCGGACAAGCCCGCTGACGCGCCTTCATCGCTCATCGCTTCCACCGTCGCGCCCGCTTCGTCGATCGCTATGGCGGACAAGCCGGCGGACAAGCCCGCTGGCGCGCCTTCAGCGCCGATCGCTTCCACCGTCGCGCCTGCTTCGCCGACCGCTATGGCGGACAAGTCCGCTGCCGCGCCGTCGTCGCCCATCGCTTCCACCGTCGCGCCTGCTTCGCCGACCGCTATGGCGGACAAGTCCGCTGCCGCGCCGTCGTCGCCCATCGCTTCGGCCGACTTCGCCGGCTGCGCGGCCGCCTGTCGCCTCCGCCTTCGCGCCCATGCCACGCTACGGCGGACAAGTCCGCTAGCGCGCCGGCACCGCTTGTCGCTTCCACCGTCGCGCCCGCTTCGCCGACCGCTATGGCGGACAAGCCGGCGGACAGGTCCGCAGTCGCGCCGACTTCGCCGACCGCTATGGCGGACGAGCCGGCGGACAAGCCCGTCGCCTCCGCCTTCGCGCCGACTTCGCCGGCTACCGCGGACAAGCCTGTCGCCTCCGCCTTCGCGCCCACTTTGCCTACCGCTACGGCGGACAAGCCCGTCGCCTCCGCCTTCGCGTCTTCGTCGCTCATCGCTTCCACCGTCGCGCCCGCTTCGCCGACCGCTATGGCGGACAAGCCGGCGGACAAGCCCGCTGGCGCGCCGACACCGCCTGTCGCTTCCACCGTCGCGCCCGCTTCGCCGACCGCTATGGCGGACAAGCCGGCGGACAGGCCCAACGCACCTGTAGATTCCGTTCCGAGCTCTCCCAGAACGACCACGACCAATCCGTTTGCGAATCTTTCGGCGGCCAAAGCCGAAGCCGCGGCGCGTGCCGCCGCGCCCGTCATCACCGATGAGATCATCGAGGAGATCATCTCGCGCGTGCTGGCGCGGATGACCGACAAGGTCGTTCGCGAAACCGTCTCCGAGATCGTGTCGCAGACGGCGGAGCGCCTGGTCCAGGAAGAAATCGATCGGATAAAAGAAGGTTCGTAGGATCGCAAGAGTTCGTGGGTTCGTAGGGTTCGTTAGGTTCGTCCAGTTCGTGGGGTTCGCGCGCGCATCACGCGCGCGGCGACCACGCAAACCACGAATGCGCACGAACCTACGAACTCGACGAACCTAACGAACTCCACGAACTTAACGAACCCCACGAACCCCACGAACCCCACGAACTCCACGAACCCCACGAACTCCACGAACCGACGAACCCTGTAGTTGCAGTACCATTGTGCGCAATGGACAACCGAAAACCGCTCGTTCCCGAAAAGCCTGCGCTCGAAGGCCTGGAGGTCAAGTGGCAGGAGCGGTGGGAACGGGACGGCACCTGTAAATTCGATCGCACGAAATCGCGCGACGACATCTTTTCGATAGACACACCGCCGCCGACCGTCAGCGGATCGCTGCACATCGGCCACGTGTTCTCCTACACCCACACCGACCTCGTTGCGAGGTTCCAGCGTATGCGTGGGCGGGAAGTGTTTTACCCGATGGGCTGGGACGACAACGGCCTGCCAACCGAGCGGCGCGTGCAGAACTATTACGGCGTCCGATGCGATCCGTCGCTGCCCTACGACGCGGCGTTCCAGCCACCGCCGCAGCCGCCGAAGCAGCCCATCTCGATCTCGCGCCCCAATTTCATCGAGCTGTGCGAGCGCCTGACGAAGGAAGACGAAAAGGCGTTCGAGCATCTGTGGCGCTACCTCGGCCTGTCGGTGGACTGGTCGATGACCTACGCCACAATCGACAAGCGGGCGCAGCGTGTGTCGCAGGTCGGATTTCTTCATCTGTTGAAACGAGGGCTGGCGTACCAGCTCGAGGCGCCCACGCTGTGGGACGTGGACTTCAAGACGGCGGTCGCCCAGGCCGAGCTCGAAGACCGCGAACGCGAAGGCGCGTATCACCGCCTTCGGTTCGATCGCCCCGACGGCGGCGCCGTCGAGATCGAGACGACCCGTCCCGAGCTGTTGCCCGCGTGCGTCGCGCTCGTCGCGCATCCTGACGACGAGCGGTACAAGCCGCTCTTCGGCAAGGACGTGCTGACGCCGCTGTTTCGGGCGCGCGTGCCGGTGAAGGCCCACGAGCTCGCGGATCCCGAAAAGGGGAGCGGCATCGCGATGATCTGCACGTTCGGCGACATCACCGACGTGACGTGGTGGCGCGAGCTGTCCCTGCCCGTGCGCGCGGTGATCCAGCCCAACGGGACGCTCAAGCCGGTGACGTGGGGTGGCGGCGGATGGGAATCGCAGGATCCAGCGGCCGCCCAGCAGGCGTACGACCAGATAGCGGGCCAGTCGATCAACAAGGCCAGGGCCAAGGTCGTGGAGCTCCTGCGCGAGCAGGGCTCGATGATCGGCGAGCCGCGTCCGATCATGCACAACGTGAAGTTCTTCGAGAAAGGCGACCGGCCGCTCGAAATCGTGACCAGCCGGCAGTGGTTCATCAAGACGCTCGACTTCCGCTCGGCGCTGATCGAACGTGGGCGGCAGCTCCAGTGGCACCCCGAATACATGCGCGTGCGCTTCGAGAACTGGGTGAACGGATTGAACGGCGACTGGTGTATCAGCCGCCAGCGGTTCTTCGGCGTGCCGTTTCCGATCTGGTATCCGATCGACAAGGACGGGGTGGTGAACTACGCGAGCCCGATCGTGTGTGACGAAGGGCGGCTGCCTGTCGACCCGTCGACCGATGCGCCCGACGGGTACCGGGCCGACCAGCGCAATCAGCCAAACGGGTTTGCCGGCGATCCCGACATCATGGACACCTGGGCCACCTCGTCCCTGACACCACAGATTGTCAGCGGGTGGTGTCACGATGCCGATCTGCTCGCGCGTGTGTTCCCGATGGATCTCCGGCCGCAGGCGCACGACATCATTCGCACCTGGCTGTTTTCCACGGTGCTGCGCGCGCATCTCGAGCACGACAGCCTGCCGTGGGCGCACGCGGCGCTCTCGGGATTCGTCACCGATCCCGATCGCAAGAAGATGTCCAAGTCGAAAGGCAACGTCGTCACGCCGTTCGCCTTGCTCGAGGAACACGGGTCCGACGGCGTGCGCTACTGGGCGGCGAAGGGCGGACCGGGCGTCGACACGGTTTTCGATGCGGGCCAGATGAAGGTCGGCCGGCGGCTCGCCATGAAAGTGCTCAACGCGTCCCGCTTCGTTCTCATGAATGCCGAGCCGGTTGGGCCGATCGCGTCCGCGGTGGACCGCGCGATGCTGCGGAATCTGGCGGGCGTCGTCGACGAGGCCACGCAGGCGCTCGAGCGACTACGAATACGGACGCGCGCTCGATCTGGCCGAGCGCGAGTTCTGGGGGTTCTGCGACGACTATCTCGAATTCGTGAAGGGACGCCGGTATGGCGAGCAGGGGCCGGAAGCCGCGGGATCGGCCAACAGCGCGCTCGTCGCGGCTCTCTCGGTCTATCTCCGCCTGCTCGCGCCGTATCTGCCGTTCGCGACCGAGGAAGTATGGTCGTGGTGGAAGAGCGGATCGGTGCATCGCGCGAAGTGGCCGGCGCGCGAAGAGCTGTTGTCCCTGATGGACAACGTCACGGACGACGATCGGCAGAAATGGGACTACGCGAGAGAAGTGCTCGGCGAAGTGCGTAAGCGGCGATCCGAAGCGAAGCAGCCGCTGAAGGTGCCGATTGTGAGAGCCGTCATCGCCGACGCGGCGGCGCGGCTGACCCATCTCGATGCCATCGAAGCCGATCTCAGGGCAGCCGTGCGGATCGACGCCATCGAACGCAAGCCGGCGGGGGAGCTGTCCGTCGAGGTGGAATTTGGCGCCGCTCCGCAAGCTTGACGCGGCGGAGTATCGCGATCTCGTGCGCCGCGCGCTGGCCGAGGATCTCGGCGGCGGCGACATCACGACCGACGCGACTGTCGGCCAGGCCGACCGCGCGCGCGGCACGTTCGAGGTGAAATCGGCGTGCACGCTCGCGGGCCTCGACGTGGCGCTCGAAACGTTCGCGCAGCTCGATCCCGGAATCGAGCATGCCTTTCATTGTCATGACGGCGACGAGTGCGCGGCGGGCGTCACGATCGGCCACGTCACCGGCAGCGCACGCGCGCTGCTCTCGGGCGAGCGGACGGCGCTCAATTTCCTGCAGCACCTCTCGGGCATCGCCACGCTCGCACGGCAGTTCGTCGGGGCCAGCGGCAACGCGATTACGATCCTCGACACGCGCAAGACGACCCCGACGCTGCGGGCCCTCGAGAAATACGCCGTGCGCGCTGGCGGCGCCACCAATCACCGCATGTCGCTGAACGACGGCGTCATGATCAAGGACAATCACATCCGCCTTGGTGGAGGCATTGCACATGCCGTCCGGCAGGTGCGCACGATCGGCCGGACGCTCCCCGTCGAAGTCGAGGTCGAGACGCTGCAGCAGGTCGACCAGGCGCTCGACGCCGGTGCCGATATCCTGCTGCTCGACAACATGGCGATTGACGACATTCGCGAAGCGGTGCGCCGCAGCCGCGGGCGCGCGAAAACGGAAATCTCCGGCGGAGTCACGCTCTCGCGCTTGCCCGAACTCGCCTCCACGGGCGCCGACTTCGTGTCGAGCGGCGCGCTGACGCACTCGGCGCCGGCGGCCGACATCAGCTTTGAAATCGAACCTGTCTGAGAGCGCACCCGCCGACGTCCGGCTGGAGCTCGACCGTGTTCGCGCGCGTCGTGGCGCGATTGGCGGGCGGCTGTACTGGCTCGAGACCGCCGGCTCGACCAACGACGTGGCCGCGGAGCTCGCGCAGGATGGCGCGGAGGAAGGCACGGCGGTGGTCGCCGAGACGCAGACCGCGGGGCGCGGCCGGCACGGCCGTGTGTGGTTTTCGCCGCCCGGCGCCGGCCTCTACGTATCGATCGTGCTCCGGCCGTCGAGCGGCCGCGGCGGCGATGGCCGCGCAGCGGCGCTCGTCACGATCGCCAGCGGCGTGGCCGTGGCCGAAGCCGTGCGTGCCGCGACCGGATTGCCCGCGGAAATCAAATGGCCCAACGACGTCCTCATTGGCAGGCGCAAGCTGGCGGGCATTTTGACCGAGGCCGCGGCGCAGGGTGACGAGCTTCAGTTCGTCGTGCTGGGCCTGGGCGTCAACCTGCGCGAAGCGGCCTATCCCGCGGAACTCGCCTCGCGGATCACCTCGATAGAAGCGGAAACGAGCCGGCCGCCCGATCGCGCGCTGATCCTGTCCGAAATTCTCGCCGCCATCGGTGAACGGTACGCCGACCTCCGGGCGGAAAGGTTCGATGCTATCCTGAGCGCCTGGCGGCGGCTGGCGCCGTCGCTCGCTTCGGCTCTGGTGGAGTGGGATGCGCCGGGCGGTGTCGTTCGCGGCCGCGCCGAAGGCATCGACGATGCCGGGCGATTGCTCGTTCGCGTGGACGGGCGTCTCGAACGCCTCACCGCGGGCGAAGTCAGGTGGATCTGATGCTGCTGGCCATTGACGTCGGCAATACCAACATCGTGCTCGGCGTGTTCGAGGGCGAGCAGCTCATCGAGAGCTGGCGGCTGGCGACGCTGCGCGAGCGCACGTCAGATGAGATGGGTATCTGGGTCTCGCAGCTGTTCGAACACCGCTCGATCGATGCCAGCGAGATCTCAGGCATCGTCATGGGGTCGGTGGTCCCGCCGCTGACCGGCACGTTCATCAAGATGGCGCAACGCTATTTCGGGATGACGGCATTGAATGTCGACAGCAGCGTCGATACCGGCATGCCGATTCTCTACAAGCATCCGGCGGAGGTGGGCGCCGACCGCATTCTGAACGGCGTTGCCGGCTATCGGCGGTACGGCCGCGATCGGCAGGTTCCCCTGATCATCGTCGACTTCGGCACGGCGACGACCTTCGATGCCGTTTCTGCGAAGGGCGAGTATCTGGGCGGCGTGATCTGTCCGGGTATGCAGATTTCCGCGGATGCGCTCTTCCAGCGCGCCGCGCGACTGCCGCGCGTCGACGTGCGAAAGCCCTGCGAAGTCATCGGGCGGACCACCGTCAGCGCCATCGAGTCCGGCCTGTACTACGGGTATGCAGGTCTGGTCGATGGTGTCGTTCGCCGGATGCGCGCGGAGCTCGGCCCGAACACGGCGTGCATCGCGACGGGCGGGCTTGCGAGCATCGTGGCGCCGGAAGTCGATCTCATCGAGCATGTCGATCCCGATTTGACGCTGCACGGCCTGCGCATGGTGTGGGAACGCAACCGGCCGAGATGACCACCGACGAGTACTGCCGCGAAATCGAGAGCTATCTCTGCCGCAAGAACGACGGGCACCTGATCAGGATCGTCGGACCTTCCTTCGAGCGCGTGTGCGGCTGGGCGTCCCAGGGCATCCCCTTCAAGATCGTGTGCCAGGGCATCGACGCCTGCTTCGTCCGCTACTACGCGAAAGGCACACGCCGGCGTCCCGTGCAGGTCGATTTCTGCGAGAACGATGTCCTCGATGCCTTCGACGCATGGCGGAGGGCCGTGGGTGTGCGGATGCCAGGCAGTCGCGCCGCCGACGAGGAAGCAGAGATCAAGCGGCGCAGGAGGAGTCTGCCGGAACACCTCGACCGTGTGTGCGAGCGGGTGACGGCCAGGCGTGCGGCGATGACGCCGCCCCCGCCGGCCTTCGACGCCGTGCTGGAAGCGGTGACGCAGGAAGCGGCGGCATTCCGCGACATGCCGGGACCGATTCGCGGCGAAACGCGCGAGCGAGTGACGGCCAGGCTCGTCGAGCTCGATCGGATGATGCTCGACGCCGCGCGCGCGCAGGCCGATCCCGCCGATCTTCGGGCGATGAGCGCCGAAGCGGCCGACGAGCTGTCGCCGTTTCGCGACCGTATGCCTGAAAAGACGTATCGGTGTGCGATCGAGTCCGCCGTCGATCGATTGATCCGGGATCGGGAGCAGCTGCCAACCGTCTTTTTCGACTAGTGGCCTGTCCTCGCTGAATCAGTACCGGATGCCGGAGCGCGGCGCCCGGATGGCAAGGCGCGAGGAGCGCGCAAATCGGGAATATGTAAGCGACGAGCAACGCCGCCAGCCGGGATGCCCCGCCCGGCAGGCGGTAGTGATTCAGCGAGGACAGGCCACTAGGCCGAAAACACGAGGTGCCGCGATGATTCGGCCGCGACTGTCAATCGTCTGCGTTGCGTGCGTGGCGATCGTCACCGTGTGTGGCTCGATCGTCGCGTTTACCCAGGCCGGTAATCGAGACCTGCGAATAGAGCCTCCACGATTTACCGATCCCGGCCGGCGGGCCAGGTTGAGCGGGGCGTTCGTGGCGATCGACCGCGTGTTTCGCGACTTCGGCGCCCGCGCGCACGTACCGGGCGGTGCGTGGGGCGTCGTCATCGACGGCGATCTCGTTCACACCGGAACGTTCGGTTTTCGTGATCTTGACGCAAAGGCGCCGGTCACCGTCGATACCGTGTTTCGAATCGCGTCGATGACGAAGAGCTTTACGGCGATGTCGATCCTGAAGCTTCGCGATGAAGGGAAGCTGTCGCTCGACGACCCTGCCGAACGCTACGTGCCGGAATTGCGAGGCCTGATTTATCCTACGGACGACTCGCCGCGGATCACCATCAGGCACCTGCTCTCGCACGCCGAAGGCTTTCCCGAAGACAATCCGTGGGGAGACCGGCATCTGGCCGATCCAGAGGAGCAACTGTCCGCGATGATGCGGGGTGGCATACCTTTTTCAAATGCTCCCGGAATGGTTTACGAGTACTCCAACTATGGATTCGCCATTCTCGGACGCATCGTGTCGCGCGTGTCCGGGCGGCCGTACGGGGACTACGTCAACGCGAACATCCTCAAGCCGCTCGGCATGGTCTCGACGACGCTTCACCCGTCCGCGGTTCCTCCCGATCGCCTGGCCCATGGTTACCGATGGGAAGACGAACAGTGGAAGGAAGAACGATTGCTGGCCGACGGTTCCTTTGGCGCGATGGGGGGCCTGTTGACGTCTGTTCCGGATCTCGCCAGATATGTCGCGGTGCTGATGTCGGCCTGGCCTCCACGCGACGGTCCCGAGACGGGCGCGATTCGCCGCTCGTCCCTGCGCGAGATGCAGCAGATCTCTCGACCGCAGGCCGCCACGGTAACCAGGGCGCCGATGTCCGGAGCGACCCAGCTCAACATGGGCGGCTACGGCTTTGGTTTGCGCGTGTCTCAAACATGCACTCTCAGCCACGTCGTGGCCCACGGCGGCGGGCTGCCGGGCTTCGGGTCGCACATGCGCTGGCTGCCGGAGCACGGCGTGGGAATCGTCACGCTGGGCAACGTGACCTACACCGCGTGGGGTGGCGTCGTTGGAGAGGCGTTCGACCTTCTGGAAAAGACTGGAGCGCTGCGCCCCCGCGCGGTTCAACCTTCACCGGCGCTCGTTCGCGCCCGCGATGCCGTGACGCGGCTCATCGTGCGCTGGGACGATCAGGAAGCCGATCGCATTGCCGCCGACAATCTGTTTCTCGATCGGTCGAAGCATCGACGGCGGGCGGAGTTCGACGATCTTCGTTCGCAGCTCGGCAGTTGTGCCGCCGACGAGGGATTCACCGTTGTCGAGAACGCGCTTCGCGGCCAGTGGACGATGACGTGCGAGCGTGGCAAAGCGCGGGCTTCGATAACGCTGGCTCCGACGATGCCGCCGCGCGTACCAGTTTCTCGACGTCAGACGATATCAGGAGGCCGACGGTGCCGGTGGATCCACATTTTGCCGCTAGTCCCGCAGGTCCTGGCGACAGCACCATGACCAGTGACGAGATCGTTCAGCTCTCGAAGAAGCACACCATCTTCGAATGGACGCCGCAGGCCGCCGTCAATCCGGTTGCCGTCGCGCGCGCGGAAGGGATCTACTTCTGGACGCCCGAAGGCAAGCGCTTCGTCGACTTCAACAGCCAGCTGATGTGCGTGAATATCGGCCACGGCGATCGGCGTGTCCTGGAGGCCATCCAGAAGCAGGCTGCTCAACTGACCTACGTGACACCGTCGATGACGACCGAGGCGCGGGCACGGCTGGGCGCGAAGCTGGCCGCCATCGCTCCTGGCGACATCGACGTATTTTTCTTCACGAACGGCGGCGCCGACGCCAACGAGCACGCGATCAGGATTGCGCGGGCGTACACCGGCCGCCAGAAGATCGTCTCCTTCTATCGTTCGTATCACGGGGCGACGGCCGGTGCGATGGCCGCGACGGGGGAACCGCGGAGCTGGTTTCAAGCGCCGCTGCCCGGATTCGTGCACGTGCTGAACCCCTATCGAGGTCTGGCGCACGGTATGGAGAGTGCCGACGTCGCGCTTCGGTACCTCGACGAGGTCATTCAGCTCGAGGGACCACAATCGATTGCGGCCATCATCGTCGAGCCCGTCGCAGGCACCAACGGTGTGCTCATCCCTCCCGACGGGTACCTGCAGGGTGTGCGCGCGTTGTGCGACAGGCACGGAATCCTGTTGATCGCCGACGAGGTGATGACCGGCTTCGGGCGGACCGGCACGTGGTTCGCCGTCAACCACTGGAACGTGGTGCCCGACCTCCTGACGATGGCTAAAGGCATCACGAGCGCGTACGTGCCGCTGGGCGCGGTCGGCATGAGGAGAACGATTGCCGACGCATTTCGTGAGAAGCCGTTTCCAAGCGGGCTCACATACAGCGGTCACACGTTGGCGTGCGCGGCCGCGCTCGCGACATTGGCCGTGTACGAAGAGGACGACCTCATCAGCAGGGCTCGTGAGACCGGGAAGGTCATGTCGGCGCTGCTCGCCGATCTGGCCGCGCGTCATCCATCTGTCGGCGCGGTGCGTTCGATCGGGCTCTTCGGCGTGGTCGACCTGGTGTGCAATCGAGCGACGCTCGAGCCGATGGCGCCGTTCAACAGCACCTCGCCCGAGATGGTGGCGCTCGGCAAGTTCTTTCGAGACGAAGGGCTGTTCACCTTCGTCCGGTGGAACTACTTCTTTACGAACCCGCCGCTGTGCATCACCGAGTCCGAGCTGCGCGACGCGTTCGCCATCCTCGACCGCGGCCTGTCGATTGCGGACAAAGCGGTCGTCGGCGCGTAGCCGCCCGGTCGTCTCAACGCCAAGGCGCCGAGACGCAAAGTACGTAGTGTCCGGCTTCAGCCGGACCTAATCGATAGACCGTAGCAAATCGCGTAACTCGCAGACCAGCGAACCCACGAACGGATACTCCTCAACGGTCCTGGCCAATCCGGCGCGGACGGGGTTCTCGAGAATGTACCGCGCCACGGACTGCGTGTCCTCGTCCCTGCGTGGGGTTCGCTCATAGCCATAGCGCTGCCACAGCGTGGCGTTGAACTCCTTAGAGTAGTAGTAGCCGGAGTACTGCTTGGCGGCTGCAATGAACCTCTTGCACTCAGCCGCTTCATACAGCCCATGCACGAGGAGGTGGACATGATCGGGCATGAAGCAGTGCGCAATAACAGCAAATCCGCGCTCCTGTGACGCGCGCGAAATCTGCGACAACACCAGCTCAACGATTCGCGCGTCGGTAAACAGGGAGCGGCGCCCATTCGTGCAGAACGTCAGCGAATATCGATGGAAACCGGTGTAGTCGAAGTGTTGGAGGTGGGGTGGTCTAGCCGTCAGCATCCAGCAGGAAGTGGCAAGAAGGACGCCGTACGGTTGTCACGGTCCGGCTGAAGCCGGACGCTACGTACGGGTCACGGTCCGGCTAAAGCCGGACACTACGTACGGGTCACGGTCCGGCTGAAGCCGGACACTACGTACGGGTCACTACGTGCGGGTCCCGCGATGCAAGACAGCCAGCGTTTCGATGTGCGCGGTGTTCGGGAACAGATCAAAGGCTTCGATGTGCTCGAGGTGGTATCCCGCCTCTACCAGCCTCTTTACGTCGCGCGCGAGCGTGGGGGCGTCGCACGAGACGTACACCACGCGAGGCGCTTTGAGTCCAAGGATGCCCGACATCGCCTCGGCCGACACCCCGGTCCGCGGCGGGTCGAGCACGATCGTATCCGGCCGCTCTGCGCTGCGCCTTTCCAGGTATTGTTCGACGGAACGGTGCTCGGTGCGAACCGCGCCTCCACATGCCGCCGCGTTCGATTCGAGATCGCGGGCGCTCGAACGGTCCCCTTCAACCGCAATGACCGCGCGTTCGCCCGAGGCGAGCGCCACGGCAAACAGACCGACGCCGGCATACAAGTCCACGACCGCACCGGCAGGCACCTGACCCGCAACGCGCTCGACGAGTTGCGGCAGGAGATACCTGTTGCCCTGAAAGAACGACTGGACGTGATGGGTGAGTGCGAGATCGCGTCCGGAAAAGGGGATTCGATCGACGACGAACGGAGAACCATGGGACACCGTCATGCGAGCGCTTCCCGGCGAGGCGAACATGAGTCCCGTGATGCCCTCGATCGGATCCACGAGGGTGATGTCCGAGTCGACCTCCAGCAGTACCGCCCGCTCATCCGCCGCTGAATTTTCGACGAGCTCGCATGAGAGGATCTGTGCCGGGCTCACGGCAGCCGAGAGCCGTGTCAGTGCAGAGAGTGTCTCCGGAAGCAATTGGTGGGTTGGGCCCGCATCGCAGAGCTCGTGCGTGCCTTCCCGGAAGAATCCGAGCGTGCCGTTCGCACCGTGCAACCGTGCGCGCATGCGATACCCGTCTTCACGGGACCCCATCACCGGCACAGGTTCGGTCAGTGGCGTCTTCGCGATGCGGGTGAACGCATCGCCGATGACGTCGGATTTGAGTGTGAGCTGCCGCTCGTAGGAGATGTGCGCATAAAGCGAGCCGCCGCACGCCCAGTCCACGCCGGCGCCACGCCGATCCGCGCTCGCCGAGAGGACTTCGATGGTTTCGGCAAACGCCACCTGTTTGGTCACGCGATCCACGCGCGCGCGCACGCGTTCTCCTGGAATCGCGCCCGCCACGAGCACGATCTGGCCGTCGTGGCGTGCGAGCATGCGGCCGCCGCTGACGGGTTTTTCGATGGAGAGGGTGATTTCAGAGCCGAGAACGAGGGACATCACGCATTGGCAATTGGCGATTGACGATTGCCTTATCGATCGACGATTGGCGATTGCCAATCAATGCGGCAATCGTCAATCGCAAATGTGGCAATGCGGGCACACACGTCTACCCCTCGGCGGCCTTGACGAACTCCTCGAACAACGATCGGAACTCCCCGGTGCGCCAGAAGTTTTCGGGATGCCACTGAACGCCGATGCAGAAGCGCGCGCTGGGGCGCTCGATGGCTTCGACCACGCCATCGGGTGCGGTGGCTGTAATGTTGAAGCCCGCAGCGGCCCGATCCACGGCCTGATGGTGGCGGCTGTTCACCTGCAGCACTTCGCCATCCGCGAGCTGTTCCTGCATGACGCGCGACAGGGCCGATCCCTTCGTCACCCACACTTCGTGCGCAATCGCGAACGACGGCGCGTCGATCTGGTGGCCGAGATTCTGGTTCAACTGTGCGGAGATGTCCTGGACCAGCGTGCCGCCGGCGGCGACGTTGACGACCTGAAGTCCACGGCAGACGGCGAGCAGCGGCGTGTTCTTGGCCAGAGCGAGCTTGGCGAGCTCGAGCTCGTACGCGTCGCGCATCGGGTCGGGCTCGTTGGTGTTCTGATGCCGGGGCTCGTGATAGTGCGCCGGATCGACATCGCCGCCCCCCGTGAAGAGGATGCCATCGAGCCCCTCGAGCGACGGCGGCGCCTCCATCGACAGCACGCGCGGTTCGCCACCGGCGCGCCGCACGGACTCGACATAGTCGTTCAGCCGGTTCGACGGGGTGATCCCGATGACAGCCATTACATTCTCGGGGGCACGGCAATCCCCATCAGGTCGAGGGCGCTCGTCAACTGCGCGCGGAAATAGGCGACGCCGGCGGCGCGCCACAGCCGGGCGTCGGCCTGTTCCTCATTGAGGATCGAATACCGGTGATAGAAGCCGTTGAACATCTGCGCAAGACCAAACGCGTATTTCGCCAGTACCGAGAATTCCAGGGTTCGCACTACCTGCTCGACGATTTCGTCCAGGCGCGAGGCTTCGAGGATGAGTGCCCAGAGATCGTGGCTGCCTCCCCGGCCCGACAGCTCGTCGGCGGAGACGGTCCCGAGCCGGCTCAACACGGCGGCCTCGTCGAGGCCGTCGCGCTCGCGCAGCTTGGTAAAGATGTTCTGGGCGCGGACGACAGCATACTGTAGATACGGTCCGCTTTCACCTTCGAACGCAAGCGCCTCGTCGATATCGAAGGCGATAATCTTGGTTCGCGAATACTTGACCATGAAATAACGCACCGCCGCGACGGCAATCATCTCGGCGATCCGCCGATGCTCGGCCGCGACGAACTCCGGATTGCGCTTCGCCACCTCGGTTTCGGCGCGCGAAGTGAGCGCGTCGATCAGGTCGTCGGCCTTCACCCCCTGGCCCTTCCGGCCGGATACGTCGACCCACCCGCGCTTGTCGTCGGGGGCGTCAGGCGTCAGGTACCCCAGGGCGCGCGCGGTCGGGTTGGACAACGCGACCATTTCATACGAGAAATGGGTGGCGCGTTCGGCCTGCTCGGCATAGCCGAGCGTCCGGAGCGCCTGTTTCAGCAGTTTCTGGAGATACGATTGCCGCACGTCGATCACGTTGTAGGTCGCGGCGGCGTGGCCGAACGGCGGGTGCCAGGCCTCGCCGGCGGTTTCGGAGGTGGACCACAGCACGCGGCCGTCGGGTCGCGTCCCGAAAGGCCGGTAGTGGAAGTCGCGTCCGAGCAGGCCCAGTTTCCAGAACTGATATGCGATGTCCTTGCCGACATAGGTGACGGTCCCGTTGGATCGGACGATGACTTTCTCGCGATCCTCCTCTTCACTAATCCCCAATCCCTGATCACTGAATCACTGGTCCGGAGGATGCCTCGGCGTCAGTTGGGGCATCCTCTTCAATTTTCATGACCCAGCAGCCCGCGAGCTTGCCCTCGTTCTGCAGGTAGACCGCGCCTTTTTCCTTGAGAATCTCGAACGCGCGCGCCCAGAAGTGAAGGCGCAGAATGTGACCTTCCCAGGTCAATAAGTCGTAGTCCACGCCCAACCGCGCCATCGTCTTCAGGTGACAGTGCACGATGCGCTCGGCGATGAAGTGGGCGATCGCAGACGTGTCGTTGCCGCCGTGCTCGATGTCGTGCAGCGCGGCGGCGCGAATCTTCAGCCGCTCCTTGTCTTCTTCGTACCACTGGCCGACGCGCGCGTAGAGATCCCAGCAGTAGTAGTCGAATCGCGTCGTATCGGCGATGGCGCGCACCTCGTCGAGGCCTTTGCGCTCGAGCTCGCGAAAGCCGACGACGACGTCGGCGACCTGCACTCCGGTGTCGTCGATGTAGTTCTGCACTTCGACGGGAACGCCCCGGAAGCGCTGGACGCGCACGAGCGTGTCGCCGAGCGCCGAGTTCCGCAGATGGCCGATATGCGCGGCCTTGTTGGGATTAATCGCCGTGTGCTCGACGATCGTTTTGGTCGATGGGCTATGGTCGGTGGGCGATGGGTCATGGTCGAGCGATGGGCGAGGGGCCATGGCCGCGGGCAGGTATGTGCGAGTGAACGCCGCGCGGTCGAGGTAGACGTTCAGGTATCCGTTCGGCGCGGCGTCGACGCGGCTGATGCCGTCGATGGAACCGAGCGCGCCGGCGAGTTCCTGCGCGATGGCGCGGGGCGCCTTGCGCAACCGGCGGGCGAGCTCGAAGGCGACCGGCGTGGCCAGGTCGCCGAGCTCGCGCTTCGGTGGGTACTCAATGGCCAGCTGCGGCATTGCGTCGGACGGAAGCTGATACAGCTGGCCGAGCGCGGCCTGCAGACGTTCCCGCAGACGTTGGTGAACTGGAAGAATCATGGACGTTAGTGATACTCTCGATCGACATCGACGGCGCGAGCATGGTCATCCGGCGTGTTGAGGTTGAAGAACAGCACGTCTTCCGGCCCGAATCTTTCGAGCTCGTCGGAGCCCACCTCCCGGATCGTCAAGCCCGGAATCCGGGCCACCTCACTGAGCCTGAACCGTTTCTCCTCAATCAGTCGCCGCAGCTCGACGGCGGAACGGCGGGAGTAGGTTGCACACAAGGGCTCATAGCCCCGTGCCGTCCGGGGAATAGCAATGTCGAACGACTCTCCGACCGATACGAGATGCGCGAGCAGCGGTTCGCTGACAAACGGCATGTCGCAGGCCACGACCAGCGTCCATTCAGTCCCGGCATGAACGGCGGTATACAGCCCGCCCAGGGCACCGTGCCGGGCACCACGTCGGGGATGACGGGAACGCCGCTACCGCTGAAGCGCTCCGCGTCGTTGGCAATGATGATTGTCCGATCGACCACGCGGCGCAGCCGCGTCAGTTGACGGTCCAGAACGGACGCGCCGCCGGGCTGCAGAATAAGCCCGGCTTTGTTCAGCCCTCCAAGGCGCCGCGCGTGGCCGCCCGCGAGGATGGCTCCCGTCCACATCGAAAGCGAATCGCAGGCGGAAGGATATCAGAAGAATGAATCGAGGGGGAGTCGGGCGGATGCTGGTGGCGAGTCTCCATCAGGGGATCTCGGACCTCATGCCGTCGCGGCTCGAATTCTACGAGAACTGGCTGAATCCCATCGGGATGCGCAACGGCAAGATCGGCCTCGCCCCGCTTGCGGCGGTGCTCAGTTTTCTGCGCCAGGAAGGCGAGCCGTACACGCTGGTCACCTCGCGCGCCGGTCAGTACGCGGCGCAGTGGACGTTCGATAATCTGTCGCCCATCGAACGGACCGTGATTCGCGCGTTGCCCGTCATGATGCGCGCGCGCATGGCGTTGCGCCTGGCCCGAAAGGTCGTTCGTAGCAGCTACGATGGCAGCCGTGCGGTCGTCAAGCTGCAGGAACGGCCAGGGCACCTTCACGCTGCGGAGCTCGATCTTCTGCACCGTGACGCGAGCCGTTCGACTGGCCGCTCTGCGTGTTCTACTCGGCCGCGCTCTCGCACATGTTTGCGCTGGTCGGCGTCAGCGGCGAGGTGCGCGTCGAACACTTGCCTGGGCGTGGGCGATGCGGATGTGTCATCGCCGTCAGCGTGCCACCCGATCAAAGATAGGGGGATGCGAGGCGTCCTTCTGGCTGTCCTCTGTCTCATCCCCTGCGCGGGATTCGCTCAACCTGCGCAACAGCCTCCCGCCAGGTTTCTCGTCATCCCCTTCGAAAATGCGTCGCGGGAAGCGCGCGTGTATTGGCTGGGCGAAGCGTCGGCAGTGCTCATCGCCGACGGCCTCAACGCCACGAATCGCCGGGCCTACACGAGAGAGAGCGGCTCGACGCGTTCTGCAGAGCTGCAGGTCCGACCGATTGCCAGCCTGAGTCACGCCACGGTCATCCGTCTGGGCCAGGTCGTCGGCGCCACGCATGTCGTCATCGGTTCGTTCCGGCTGAACGCCGGCCAGATTTCCGTACGCGCGCAGACCATCAGGCTCGACAGCGGACGCATGGAGCTCGAGGTCGTCGAATCGGGCAAGGTTGACGATCTGTTCGGCATCTTCGATCGCGTCAGCACCCGCCTGTCGGGCGCGTCGGAACCAGCAGTCGACCAAAGACAAGCCCGCGCTGCCGGTGTTCGAGAACTACGTCAAGGGGCTCGTCGCCACGGCCACACCCGCCAAGATCGGTTATCTCGAAGCGGCGCTCAAGCTCGATCCGCGTACGACCGCGCGCGGCTCGCGCTGTGGCAGGTGCATGACGACGAGGGCAATGCCCAGCAGGCCCTCGTCACGGCGGCGGCGGTCGCCGAAAGCTCGCCCGTGTACGCACGCGCCCGGTTCAATCTCGCGCTGTCTCTGATGCAACTCAAGCGGCTGGACGATGCCTTCGCCACGCTTCGGACGATGGCCGATCGGTCGCCCTCGGCTCCGCTGATGAACAACATCGGCGTGATTCAGATGCGGCGTCCGGTGACACCGCAAACGGGGCGCGCGTCGTTTTACTTCAATCAGGCGCTCAAGCTCGACCAGGACGACCCGGACTACTACTTCAATGTGGGTTACGCCTACTGGGCGGAGAAGGACGCGCAATCGGCGATTTTCTGGCTGCGCGAGACCGTGCGCCGCAATCCCGCCGATGGGGAGGCACACGCCGTGCTCGCCGCGGCGCTGCAGGCGACTGGTTCGGCGGCCGAGGCGTCACGCGAGCGCGAGCTCGCGACACAGTTGTCGTCGACTTACGCCGAATGGGCGAAACGGCCGACCGGCAGCGAGCCCATTCCGCGCGGACTGGAGCGCATCAAGCCGTCGCTCGACGTTTCGCCGCTGCGACGCATCGACAACGCCATTACCGTGTCGGGCCAGCGCGAGCAGAAGGAGCTGGCCACCTTTCACCTCGACAGAGGCAGCGGTTCTTCGAGCAGGGGAACAACAACGAAGCCGCGACCGAATTGAGCCGCGCCATCTACCTCGCGCCGTACGAGGCGCGGGCGCACCTGCTGCTCGGCCGGATCTACCTGCGGACTGGTCAGACGCCGGCGGCAATCGACGCGTTCAAGATTGCGCTGTGGAGCCAGGAATCGGCCGAGGGGCGAATCGCGCTCGCCGACGCCTATCTGCACATGAAGGACGAAGCGTCGGCGCGTCAGGCGCTGGAGCGTGCGCTCGTCCTCGATCCCGCGTCGACCGAGGCCAAGGGGATGCTCACCAAGCTCAGGCCATGAAGCTTCTCAGGGTGCTGTTCTTTGCGCTATGGCCGGTGGCCGCCGACGCGCAGACGGTCTACACCGCCGAGGTCGACAGCATCATCCATCCGGTTTCGGCGCGAGTTCATGATCGAGACGATCGAACGTGCCGATGCCGAGAACGCCGCGCTCGTGCTCTTCACCCTGAGAACGCCCGGTGGCCTGGTCGACGCGACCCGCGACATCGTCACCAGGATGATCGTCGGCCAGGACGCCGGTCGTGGTCTACGTCGGCCCGTCGGGCAGCCGCGCGGCATCGGCCGGTTTCATCATCGCGCTCGCCGCCGACGTGACGGCGATGGCGCCGGGCACGCACATCGGCGCGGCCCACCCGGTGTCGGGCGGCGGCGCCGCGATGGACGAGACCACGTCGAAGAAGGCCGCCGAAGACATGGCGGCCTACGCGCGGACGATTGCGGCCAAGCGCGGCAGGAACGTGCCGCTCGCCGAGCAGGCTGTCCTGGCGAGCAAGGCGTTCACGGAAGAGGAGGCGGTGAAGGCCACGCCACCGCTCGTCGATCTCGTGATTGCCTCGAGCCGCGACGACCTCATCGAGAAGCTCGATGGTCGAACCGTCACGCGATTCGACGGCAGCGACGACGATCCTGCGGACCTCGTCGGCCCGCATCGTGCCGGTCGAGATGACCCTGCGACAGCGGATCCTCAGCGCGATCGCGCATCCGAACATCGCCTACATCCTTCTCAGTCTTGGTACACTCGGGCTGACGATCGAGCTGTGGAGCCCTGGCGCGGTGCTGCCGGGCGTCGTCGGCGGCCTTTCGCTGCTGCTGGCGTTCTTCGCGCTGCAGGTGCTGCCGATCAACTACGCCGGCCTGATGCTCATGCTTTTCGGCCTGCTGCTGCTGATGCTCGAGCTGAAGGTGACGAGCTACGGGCTGCTGACGACGGCGGCGTCGTCGAGCCTGATCTTCGGCTCGCTGATGCTCGTCGATACGCCGGTGCCCGAACTGCAACTGAACGTCGGCCTCGTGGTATCGGTTGTCGTCGGCTTTACGGCCATCGCCGCCTTTCTCGTGCGCCTGGCGGTGGCGTCGCAGAAGACCGCGCCGAGTTACCGGCGTGGAAGGGCTGGTCGGCGAGTCTGGAGAAGCGTTGACGCCGATGGCGGCCGGTCACGCCGGGCAGACTGCGCGTCCATGGTGAAGTCTGGAACGCGACGGCGAACGAGCCGATCGCCCGCGGCGATCGCGTCGTGATCACGAGCGTGAACGGCCTGCTGCTGACTGTGCGGAAGGAGTGACGGACATCATGTTCGACCTTTCAGCTCCCCTCATTCTCGTCCTCATCGTGATCGCCTACGTGATGATGTCGATCAAGATCCTTGCGGAATACGAGCGCGGGGTGATCTTCCGGCTCGGCAAGCTGCTGTCCCAGCCGAAGGGGCCGGGCATCATCCTCGTGTTCGCGCCGATCGACCGGCTGGTGCGGGTGAGCCTGCGGACGATTGTCATGGACGTGCCGCCGCAGGACGTCATCACGCGCGATAACGTTTCTGTCAAAGTGAACGCGGTTGTCTACTTTCGCGTCATCGATCCGCGGAAAGCCATTGTCGAGGTGGAGAGCTACCACTATGCGACATCGCAATTGGCCCAGACGACCCTGAGAAGCGTGCTGGGGCAGGTCGAGCTGGACGAGTTGCTGTCGGAACGAGAGCGGCTGAACCACCAGTTGCAGCAAATTCTGGATCAGCGCACAGATCCGTGGGGCATCAAGGTGACATCGGTCGAGGTGAAGCACGTCGATTTGCCGCCAGATATGCAGCGGGCGATGGCCCGTCAGGCCGAAGCCGAACGGGAGAAGCGTGCTAAAATCATCCATGCGGCGGGCGAGCTGGAAGCCTCGGAAAAGCTGTCCCAGGCTGCCGTCGTGATCGCGGCCGAGCCTGTCGCGATTACGCTGCGATATCTTCAGACGCTGACGGAAATCGCTGCCGAGAAGAACTCGACGATCGTCTTCCCCCTGCCGATCGAAATGATGCACTTGCTGCGTCAGGTCACCGGAGTAGAAAAGAGACCGTGAGCGACGAAGGCTTTCACGAAATACAACTGAACGGGAAGCAGCTCGTTTTTCTCTTCATGGCCACGACGGTCGTGCTGGTGCTGACCTTCCTGTTTGGCGTGATTGTCGGGCGCAATGCCCGGGCAGGCACCACCGAAGCGGCCAGCATCGCGCCGGCCGACGTGGCGCCCGATCCCGCCGTATCGCCGGTGTCGGACAATCCCGCTCCGCCGCCCGTGCGCGGCGCCGCCGCGCCGATGGAGACGGCTGCGCCGAAGGCGTCCGAAGAACTGAGCTATGCCGATCGTCTTCTGCACGATGCGGCGCCAGAAGAGAAGCTGAAACCTGCGGCGAGCGCACCACCAAAGCCGACGGCGGCGGCACCGTCGCGCGAAACGGCCGCGCCACCGCGCGAGCCGATCGCGTCTCGTGAGAAGCCGGCGGTCGAGCGCGCTCCCACCGTCAAGGAGCCAGTCGCGGCCAATTCCCCCGCGCCGCGCCCGGCACCGGTGACGCCACCACCTCCTCCTGCCGAGGCGGCCACCCCCGTCGCCACGGCGGCGCCCTCGTCAGATCCATCCGGCCCGGGCTTTGCAGTTCAAGTGGCGGCCTACCGCGACCGCCGGGAGTCCGAAACGCTGGCTAAGCAGTTGATTGCCAAGGGTTATCCGGCATTCGTCATGGATCCCGTGAAAGGGGCGCCGACAGCCTTGTTCCGTGTACGTGTGGGCAAATACAAGACGCTGAAGGACGCACAGGCGATCATGACGAAGCTCCAGAGTGCGGACCAGTTCAACACGGCCTGGATCGCCCGATAGCCCGTACTGCATGAAACCACTTCGCCTGCTCCTGGTTGAGGATTCGGAGATCGACGCGCTGCTCGTCCTCGAGCACCTGCGGCAGGGCGGCTACGATCCCGACTACACGCGCGTCGACAACGCCATCGCGCTCGGCAGAGGCGCTCGACCACCACGACTGGGATCTCGTGATTGCCGACTACACGATGCCGGGATTCAGCGGCACGGCGGCGCTCACGATCGTTCGCGATCGCGGCTTCGAAATGCCGTTCATTTTCGTGTCGGGCACGATTGGCGAAGAGATCGCCGTCGAGGCGATGAAGAACGGCGCCGACGATTACATCATCAAGAACAACCTG